>NZ_CP144470.1:0-2957500 GCF_036585405.1 Pseudomonas batumici
TCCTGTATCTGAGGAAAAATAGGTCTCTGCCTATAACACTTTCTGCGATTTCAAGAAAATGATTCGATTGGATGATGTGGAAATTTTCGCTCGATCAGTTGAGTCTGTGAGCTTCTCTGAGGCAGCACGTCAGTTGAACATTTCACCGGGCCTGGCCAGTGCTGCCGTGCAGCGGCTGGAAAAGGAATTGAACACGCGCTTGTTCACGCGATCGACGCGTAGCCTGCAATTGTCCGAAGATGGTGAACGGTTTTTACCCCACGCACTGGCCTTGCTGGAGGCGCAACGGCAGGGGCGCGCGGCGTTGGCGTACGACCATTGTGAGCTGTCGGGGCCTCTCAGGCTGTCGGTGCCTTCCGATTTCGGCCGGAATCTGATGCTGGCCTGGATGGATGAATTTCAACACCAGCATCCCAGGCTTTCGCTGTATGTGCGGATGAGTGATCGCGCAGCCGACTTGATGCGCCAGCCCCTCGACGCCGTCGTACGCTACGGCGCGCTGGCCGATTCATCGTTGGTCGCCTTGCCGTTGGTCGAGAACAATCGCCGCGCATTGTGTGCCTCTCCGGAATACCTGAAACGGCATGGCCTGCCGAAGAGTGTCGATGACCTGCGTCAGCACAACTGCCTGCGTTTCGTGTGGAGTGAGCAGGTGCACGAGCGATGGCGTTTCACCCTGCCCGAGGGGGAAAGAACAGTGGCCGTTTCCGGTGACCGCATCAGTGATGATGCCGATGCTGTTCGCCGCTGGGCGATCGCGGGGAAGGGACTGGTTTACAAATCTCGTCTGGACCTGATCCCCGACTTGCTCGCTGGACGGCTTGTCGATGTATTCCCCAGCAGTTATTGCGAACCTTCGCCCCTGCATCTTATTTGCGCCCATCGTTCCCGACTGACGCCGGTGATCACGCAGTTGCGAAGTTTTTTGCAGGAGCGTTGTGAGAGGCTTGCCGCAAGCTGCGTGCAGCCCGCAAGGTAGGAGTTGAAGCACCGCATCCAGCAGTGGCGGGCGCTCGGCGTGGATCGTGCGTGAAGCCCTCTCTCAGTATGTGGAACGTGAAGAGGCCCGGGAAGGCTTCAAGCAAGAGGCGCTCGCAATAACTCCTGTACCCGGGCACGATTGGCTGTGCCCCAATCACAGAGCGGCACCAATGCGGCTGAGAGTGACTGCCCAAACTCAGTGATTTCATAGTCAACCCGAGGCGGCACCTCCTGATAGTCACGTCGCTGGATGATCCCGTCCCTAGCCAGTTCACGCAGTTGCTGGATCAATACCTTTTCGCTGATGCCGGTCACCAGACGTTTAAGTTCACCATACCGGCGCGGGCCTCCGTTGAGGTGGAACAGTACGATGGGTTTCCATTTGCCGCCGACCACCGACAACGCCACTTCCAAGCCGCAATCTTTTTCTATCGAGCTCATAGTCATAATCCTGGTACGCACCTTTAGGTAGGTACTACCATAACAGAATGTATCAGTGCAGACTCGACCGGAGTTCAAAAAAACCGGAGAACGAAATGAGCAAGTTGACTGGAAAGATCGCTGTCATCACCGGCGCCAATAGTGGGATCGGCCTGGCGACAGCCAAGCGTTTTGCAGCCGAAGGCGCGACGGTGTTCATGTGCGGTCGGCGACAAAAAGAGTTGGACGCGGCAGTGGCTGAAGTTGGCAGTAAGGCTCGAGGAATCCAGGCCGATGTCTCCAATCTGGCGGATCTGGATCGCCTGTATGAGATCGTGAAACGTGAGGCTGGCTCCATCGACGTGTTGTTTGCCAACGCAGGCGGTGGAAGCTTCGCGCCGCTCGGGCAAATCACCGAAGAGCAATTCGATTCCACGTTTGCTACCAACGTAAAGGGCACCCTGTTCACTGTGCAGAAGGCCCTTCCGCTGCTCAAGGACGGGGCTTCGGTAATTTTGACCGGCTCGACCACACAGATCACCGGCACGCCAGCTTTCAGCGTCTACGGGGCTTCAAAGGCAGCGATTCGTAACTTCGCTCGTAACTGGATCTTGGATTTGGCGCCGCGCAAGATTCGCGTCAACGTACTGGTGCCCGGCGCCACATCGACTCCCGGATGGCACGATCTGGCGACCGATGAACAGGCTAACCGGGAAATGATTCAGTTCGTCGAAAGCACCACTCCGCTGGGCCGCCTGGCACGCCCAGAAGAGACTGCCAATGCCGCATTGTTCCTGGCCTCAGACGAGAGTTCTTTCGTGAACGGCAGTGAACTGTTTGTTGATGGCGGGTCGGCACAGATCTGACGCAAGCACCTGCATGGAGTCCAGCTGTCATGGGATGGGTATGCTGGTCCCCTTAGGCCTGAACCAGCGCCTGATATGAAGTGAAAGAAGGTCACTCGGTACCCATCTCAATCTGAAACGCTTACATCGCTGCATTCAGGAGCGCTTTTATGACCCAGAACGCCTACTTGTCAGGTGTGGCCTTTATCGACGAAAAAATCGTTCCCATCAGTGAAGCCAAGATCTCAGTACTTGATTGGGGGCTGCTCCATTCGGACGCAACCTATGATGTGGTGCATGTCTATGACGGAGCATTTTTCCGACTAGACGACCACATTAAGAGATTTGAGAGCGGCATGGCTCGGTTGCAGATGAACATCAACTATAACGCCAACCAGTTGAAGGACATCTTGATTCGCTGCGTCCGACTTAGCGGCCTCCACCATGCCTACGTAGAAATGGTCTGCACACGAGGTGTTCCCAAGCCCGGCTCACGGGACCCGCGTGACTGCGTCAATCAGTTCTTTGCCTTTGCAGTACCATTTTCCTGGATCGCCAATGAACGACAGCGTGCCGAGGGCTTGAAGCTGCACATCTCCGACGTCCAGCGAATCGATCCGGCCGCCGTGGACCCGACAATCAAAAACTACCACTGGATGGACCTGACCAGAGGGTTATTTGCCGCCTATGAGCGCGATCAAGACACAGCGGTGCTGGTCGATGGCAAAGGGAACGTAGTGGAAGGGCCAGGGTTTAACATTTTCGCGCTCGTCAAAGGCAAATTGGTCACACCCGCGAAGGGCATTCTCATGGGAATTACGCGTAGGACTACCATCGACCTCGCTCACGAAAAGGGTATCGAAGTTGCTGAGCGTGAGTTAACGGTACAAGAACTGCGTAACGCCCAGGAAATTTTTATTACCAGCACCGCCGGGGGCATCATGCCGGTCACGCAGGTGGATGGAATGTTCGTAGGTGACGGCGCGATTGGACCGACCACCCAAACAATGATCGATGCGTACTGGAAAGCCCATTCTGATCCTCGATATTCCACTCCTGCTTACTGAAATAGGAACCGCGGCGTCAGTAAGCGGAAATCAGAAAAAAGCCACTCAGATGAGTGGCTTTTTTTGCCCTGTTGTTTCCAGTTTTAGGCTCTGTACGAAATCCTTTGAAGCCGCTGCCGCTCATCCTCGCTCACGCGGGGAACACAAAATGGTTTGTGTCAGGCAGTGTGCCTTCTGATTGGAGGCTTACAGATGCCACTCCAGGTTGAGAAACGGCGTGTTGGCCTCGGTGCCAGGTGTGTAGGCAGAGTTGTTACCGAACTTGTTCTTCCAATATTCGTAACCCACCCCGGCAAAGAAGGTATCTTTCTTGCCGAAAGTGAGCTTGCCCACGTCCACTAGCAAGCTGGCGTGTACAAGCGTCTCGCTTACGGTGTCGTTACCGAAGCCGTCCTTACCCTTGGGGGGGATGAAGTTGGCAAAGCCCTTGAATTTGAGCGGTACCGAACCGAGCTGGAATGGAATGCCCCAGGCGGTTTCCAGGTAATAAGTGTCGTTGAAGCGGACATCGTGCTCCTGGGCGGACGACAAGCCATTGTGGTTGCGCTCGGAGCGGTACATCACACTCAAGTCCCAGAAACCCGGGACATCGAAATTGATAGTCGGACCGATGACGAGCATGCGTTTTGCCGGCGCGAAAGCAGTGTTTTTGGTGTTCCAGTCGAAGCCGCCCGAGAGTGACCAGTCCCTGACGGGGCCCCACTTGAAGTCCTTGCCGGAAATTTTGTTGAGTGAAAGTTGATGGCGATATATCGCATACACTTCGGTAGCGCCGTTGCCGCCACCGTCGGCCGGATCTTTTTTATCGGAAAAGAGCACCTGTACGTCAAGGAAGTTGCTGCCGTATTTGTACCCGTCAACATGAGTGAACTCGACGATGTTCTTGGCTATTGGGCCATCGATACCCGGCTCCGCGAAGCGGGTGCCATACCAGTAACTAATAGCGTTGTCGCTCCAATCAGCCGCCTGTACTGAAGTGGCCGCACTCAACAACAGGGCACTGATGGTCAACGTCTGGCGGACAAGCAACTTGCGGCTCTGCATCATCTATTTCCTTGAGTGGTCGTCCCTGTCGGCTAACAGGACTGTTTTTATAGGTGCCGAGGTGATCTCGCAGCTGTACAAATAGTCTGAGCAGGTTGGGGCCCCATTCCCTACTCGATTTCAGAGCGCACTCACCCCTGTCACAGCGAGTGTGCTGTTTCGTAATCAAGGTTTCTTATGCCCGCAAGGCCATTGCCTCACGGGCTCGCTGTATCGTGTTCAAACTATCGAGCGGTGCGTGACCGTATTCAGGCTGAATCAATGCTGGCACGAGTGCTATCGGTGGTACTTGTTGCTTGCGCATCGGTTGGGTGATGGGAGTGGTGCACCTCCGCCACGTCGCTCACCAGGGCAATCTCTTTTCCGTCGCAGTCGTGCAGTTTGCCGTCGGCGAAGTAGTCGCCTTCACGCAGCGCCGCCAAGTCCTGGAAGCGCAAGGTCCGCTCGGTGCCGGCGGCAAATACCGACTGCTGGTCCGAGTTGCCGGCGGTGAAGTGGTTGAAGAGAAAGTTGAGCATGATCGCCATGATGGCCGACGAGCTGATGCCGGAGTGGAAGATGGTCGCGAACCAACTGGGGAAGTGATCGTAGAAGTTGGGGGCCGCGATGGGGATCATGCCGAAGCCGATGGAAGTAGCGACGATGATCAGGTTCACGTTATTGCGGTAATCGACTTTGGACAGCGCACGGATACCACTCGCCGCCACCGTGCCGAACAGCACGATACCGGCGCCGCCGAGGACGGGAGTCGGCACGGCGGCGATCACTCGCCCCATTACCGGCAACAGGCCGAGCACTACCAGGAACACACCGCCCGTGGCCACCACGTACCGACTTTTGATCCCGGTTACCGCCACCAGCCCGACGTTCTGGGCGAAGGCACTTTGCGTGAAGGAGCCGAAGATCGGCGCGATCATGCTCGACAGCATGTCGGCCCGCAGACCATTGCCCAGACGCTTGGAGTCCACCTTGGTGCCGATGATTTCACCGACCGCCAGGATGTCTGCGGAGGTTTCCACCAGTGTCACCATGATCACGATGCACATCGACAGAATCGCGGCGAAGTGAAAGGTCGGCATGCCGAAGTGGAACGGTGTCGGGAAGCCAAGCATCGGCCCTTGAGTGACCGTTGAAAAGTCTGCCATGCCGAGGAACGCCGCGATCACGGTGCCGATCACCATGGCCAGCAGGATCGACAAACGGGAGATCGTGGCACTGCCGATCTTGCTCAGCATCAGCACCAGGCTCAGCGTCAATGCCGCCAGCCCGATGTTCGCCATGCTGCCGAAGCTCTCGGCGTGACTGTTGCCACCCATGGCCCAGCGCGCGGCCACCGGCATCAGCGTCAGGCCGATGGTGGTGATCACGATGCCGGTGACCAAGGGTGGGAAGAACTTGGTAATTCGGGAGAACACCGGCGTGATCAACAAACCGATCAAAGAGGCGGCGATCACCGCTCCCAGAATTGACTGAAATCCGCCCTCACCAGCGCTGCTGACAATCGCCACCATGGTCGCGACACCCGAAAACGAAACACCTTGCACCAGCGGCAACTGACAACCGAAAAACGGCAGGCCGAGGGTTTGCAGTAATGTCGCCAGGCCCCCCGCAAACAGCGATGCCGCAATCAACAGACCAATATCTGCCGGAGAAAGCCCGGCCGCCTGGCCGATGATCAGGGGGACTGCAACGATACCGCCATACATGGTCAGAACGTGTTGCAGGCCGTAAACCATATTCGCGCCGACCCCGAGGTTTTCATCCTCGGGCCGTTGGTGTGAAGCGGAGGGCGTTTTCATCGTGGGGGATTCCCTGGTTTTTTGTTATGCGCACACTGTATTCAATGCTCAAGACAAATGTCCATATGATTGTATACAATTTGTGAGTCGCAGGATCGACAAGCATCCACCTCGGCCCCGTTCAAGCTGCCTATTACGCGCCCCGACGCCGCTACAGCCCATCCAAAAAAAGAGCAGATCGCTTGATCTGCTCTTGAGGGAGCGACACTTGCCTGAAAAGCGCTTTTGATCGAAACTTCGCACTCGTCCCCCGCGGCGACCCTGGATCAGCAGACAGGGCAACACTGAGCTGGCGAACCTGAACCCAACTTTCAGAGGAGCCGGCAAATGCCTGCGACCCGTACCTGGTTAAAAAATCCCCTCGCAATCTTCACGGCTAACGACCTCGATGCCCGTGGCGGCCTGGTACTGCAAGACGGCTTGATCGTCGAAGTGCTCAAGCAAGGCCAATCACCCGTGACGCCCTGTGGACAGGTCTTCGATGCCCGCGAGCACGTGCTCTTGCCGGGGCTGATCAACACCCACCATCACTTCTATCAAACCCTGACCCGCGCCTGGGCACCGGTGGTCAATCAGCCGCTGTTCCCCTGGCTGAAAACCCTCTACCCGGTCTGGGCCCGACTGACACCGGAAAAACTCGCGCTGGCGACCAAAGTTGCCTTGGCCGAACTCTTGCTGTCGGGGTGCACCACTGCCGCCGACCACCATTACTTGTTTCCCGAGGGGCTGGAAAACGCCATCGACGTGCAGGTCGATAGCGTCCGTGAGCTCGGCATGCGCGCCATGTTGACCCGGGGCTCGATGAGCCTCGGCGAAAAGGATGGAGGCCTGCCGCCACAGCAAACCGTGCAGCAAGGGGAGGTGATTCTCGCCGACAGCCAGCGCCTGATCGCCGAATACCACGAACGTGGCGAAGGTGCACAAATCCAGATTGCATTGGCACCTTGCTCGCCGTTCTCGGTCACGCCGCAAATCATGTCGGCCAGCGCCGAGCTGGCGAACAAGCTCGATGTGCGCCTGCACACCCACCTGGCCGAAACCCTCGACGAAGAAGACTTCTGCCTGCAACGCTTCGGTCTGCGCACCGTGGATTATCTGGATAGCGTCGGCTGGCTCGGCCCGCGCACCTGGCTGGCCCACGGCATTCACTTCAACCCCGACGAAATCGCCCGTCTCGGCGCGGCGGGCACCGGTATTTGCCATTGCCCGAGCTCAAACATGCGCCTGGCGTCGGGCATCTGTCCTACGCTGGAGCTGACTGCTGCCGGCGCACCGCTGGGATTGGGCGTCGATGGTTCGGCATCCAATGATGCCTCGAACATGATCCTCGAAACCCGCCAGGCGTTGTACCTGCAACGGCTGCGTTATGGCGCGGAGAAAATCACCCCGGAGCGGGTGCTCGGATGGGCGACCCAGGGTTCGGCGAAGCTGCTCGGTCGCAGCGATATCGGCGAACTGGCGGTGGGCAAACAGGCGGACCTGGCATTGTTCAAACTCGATGAACTGCGCTTCTCCGGCAGCCATGACCCGATCTCGGCGCTGCTGCTGTGTGGCGCTGACCGCGCGGATCGGGTGATGGTCGGCGGCAAATGGCGAGTGATCGACGGGCAAGTCGAAGGACTGGATCTGAAAGGTTTGATTGCCGATCACAGTCAGGCGGCGCGGCAGTTGATCGCCGGCGTCTGACCGGATGCCATCGTGGTCAAGTCCTTGCCATTGCATGGACTTGACCACTCAATACTCGCAGAATCGCCACACACCACCTATGTTCATGGCAAGGAGCCTGAAGTGAGCATTTTCTGATGATGGTTTGACACCCGCGTCGAGGGATTGCGCCGCCAGATAGCTGCGCAATCCCTCGACGCGGGCCTGATGGCCGAGAAACACCGACAGGTAAAAAACAGAGCTATTGTCGATCAGTAGCGATAGGTCAACTGCACCGACAACTCATTGGCACTGTTATCGTATTCGGCACTATAGCTCGGTTGAAGGCCTGAGTTATTCGACTGTCTTACCGAGGCGGTGGAGTCCCAGATATAAGCATAAGCAACGTCTATGGTTATATCGGCATTCGGCGAATAACCTGCGCCCAGGGTCAAGGTGTTGCGGTTGCCAACCGGGATTCGCACGCTGCGGTCCGCATTTTGAACGGGGGAGGGGTCGTAGGAGTAACCGGCGCGCAGCAACCACTGCCGGTCAAGTTGATAGGATGTACCGACCGCGCCAGCCCAGGTGTCGTGCCAGTTCAGTGTCTCACCGACACTGCCTAGGCCGAAACTCTGCCCAGCCGCGGAAACACCGCTATTGATGGCCTCGAACTTCTCGAGACGGCTCCAGCGTGTCCAGACGGTGCTCAGGTATCCGCTCCAGCGATCATTGAAATGATGGGTAATGGAGGTGTCCAGTGATTCAGGCGTATCAAGCGCTATCGTGGCGTTATATTTTCCGTTCAGGCCGAGCGCTGCGGGTGCATCGGCAACCTCGGTTTGTCCTTTGAGGTCATAGCTGACCTTCGAATGATAAGTCACGCCCCAGCGGGTTGTATCGTTCAAGTCAAACAGGACGCCAAGGTTATAACCAATGGCCGTGTCATCTCCCTTGATGGTGACCAATGTCTCTTTGCCGTTGTTCAAGGCGCCGGTGGCCAGATTGTTCTGGAGCTTTGCATCGAAGCGGTTCAGCGTCGGGCCGCCACCAATAGAGATGTAATCATTGACTCGGAAGGCGAGGGTAGGTTGCAGGGTGATCGCCTCGGTCTTGCTATAGGCGCCAAAATAGCGGCCTTGGAAGCTGCTCTCATAATTGTTGACCAGGCCGAACGGAACATAGAGCCCCAGGCCCGCCGAGAAACGGTCGTCAAGGGGTGTTGAAAAATAGGCGAAGGGAACGGCGGCCAAGGGGACGGAGTTGCCCCTGCTCGTTCCTGTGGCATTGCTCTGGACGTCGCTGATGTTGTCCTTGATCGAGAGGACCGAGATCCCGCCGCTCAGTTCGCTGCGAGGCAACTTGGTCAGTCCCGCGGGATTCCCGTATATCGTGCTGGCGTCCAGCGCGGATGACGAGCGTCCCGCATAGGCGGTCCCGGCACTGCTGGTGCTTTGTTCATTGAGCGTAATGCCATTGGCCAGTGCCGTTGTCGACGTGCCGATCATGGCAACGGTATAAACCAGTTTGAGCCAACTAATGGGCGTTTGATGAGTGCCCAGACAAGGTGCTACGCGACGCTTCTGATTCATGATGTTTACCTCGTTATTGTTTTTGTCGATTGCATCAGGCAGATGACGCAGGCAAGGCTTCGCCTTTCCGTGCACTTCTGGGTGGAAGTCGGATTTGATCTATTGCTTGATAAACCCTGGCAGCTCAGTGTCAGGGGGTATTACTCGGGATTGCAGAGTTGGACTTGTTTTCAGTCAACCCAGTCAACTTGAAAGCTGTAACACCCCAGGAGAGGGGCAAGCACTTTCTGGTGAGTTCCGGCTCGGATGCGAACCAAAAGTCCTCGGTTATTGTCTTGCACGACGTCGACTGCAATGCCGGAGAGTCCAAGGTGTTCGATCTCCTGCCGCACGGCGCTGGCGACCTCTCGTTGCTGCAGGGCGGGTTTGAATATCTTGCCTACCGCGGTCAGGGGGAGCGCCTCCAGTATTTCAATGCGTTTGGGGATGGCGGCGCGCTCGCTGATGCTGAGTTTGGCGAACGCCAACAGTTCTTCGGAGCTGCAGAATTGTCCGGGCTTCAATTGGACATAGGCGACGGGTACCTCCCCGGAATGGGCGTCAGGACTACCAATGGCGGCAGCCAGTGCAATCGCAGGGTGTGCCTGCAAGGCCTCCTCGATTTGCTTGGGGTCGATATTGTGCCCGCCGCGAATGATCAATTCCTTTTTGCGCCCGGTCAGCCAGAAGTAGCCCTGCGTATCCTGGCGGCCCAGGTCGCCCGTATTCAGCCAGCGTCGGTTGTCGATATCGATCCACAGTCCCTGGTTGTGGTTCTCCTCCAGATAACCGTCGAACAGGTTGGGACCGGTGATCGTGATCACGCCGACTTCGTCGATGCTCGCGTCGCGCAGATACTCTCCGGCATCATTCAACAGCACCACGCGCATGTCCTGGTACGCCAGGCGTATCCCAACGGAGCCAATACGTCGCTCGCCATGGGGAGGATTGACGCAGGAAACACAGGCGCCCTCTGTGAGTCCGTAACCTTCGAGGACCCGTACCCCGGTCTGGCGCTCGAACTCTCGAAATAGCTCTACCGGCATGGGGGCAGCGCCACACAGTGCATAGCGCAGGCTGGACAGATCATGATCGCGCGGATCGTTTTTCAGCAGTGCCGCATAAACAGTGGGCACGCCGGAAAAGAAATTGATACCGAAATGCTCGACCATTGCCCAGAAGTTCGGGATGACCCCGGGATCCCGGTAGCCCTGTGCCGTACCCAGGATGACATGATCACCCTGGGTCCAGGGCATCAGTCCCGTGACCAGTTGTCCGTTGACATGGAAGAGCGGCAGGCCGCAAAAGATGACCTGGCCGTTGCTGCGTGGCTGTAAATGTGTCGCCATGGACCAGGCGTTGAACACTTCCGAGCCATGGGTGCGTGCGGCAATCTTGGGTAGCCCGGTGGTGCCCCCGGTACAGAAGTAGGAAGAGCGTTCTTCAGGGCGGATTTGCCTAGCGCTCTTGAGGTGAGTCTCTGGCTGGGCCGCCATCAGCGTGTGCAAGTCGTGGATCACGGTATGGCTGTGAAGGGCTCGTTCCTTCTGCGCCAAGGTTCTGAGGGTGTCGCGTTCAAGCTCGCTGGCATAGGGCTCTGTGCTGACCCAGACGATGTGTCTGATTCCGGGCAGGTCGTTCAACGGGTCGGCCAACTTGGCCCACAGGGTGTTATCCAGGCTCGGCGCCAGCGTCACCAGCACGGAGGCTTTGGCCGAGCGCAGCAAGCTGGCGATCTGCTTCGCTTCCAGCAGTGGGTTGATTGCCATGACAATGCCCGCCGCTTCACCACCCCAGATGGTGAAATGGGTCTCTGGCAGATTGGGCAGGATGAACGCGAGGACTTCTCCCGGGACGATGCCCAGGTCGTGGAAGGCATTCGCCGCGCGGGTGATTTGCGCGAAGAGCTGGGCATAGTTCCATTCGAAGGTACGCGTGAAGTGGGTAGCGTCAGGAAAGAAGCTCAGCGCTGGCGCTTGAGGATTGCGTTCTGCGGCACGGCGCAAGGCTTCATAGGTGCTCGGCGCCAAACCTCGCTGCGAAAGTGGCATTTGTTCGAGGTTGCTGATGTCTGCCAGGCTCTGCACGGTCATCAGAGTTCTCCCACTACCCGGTTGCGCTGGACGCCCAGGTCGATCAAGCCGTCGGTGCTACGAATATGTGCCTCGACCCTGTCACCTGGCTTGAGATATTGAGAGCGCTTCTCCTGGACCTTGAGGAACATTTTCCACTTGCTGGCTTCCGGTAGCAGGGCCGCGATACGTTGCTTGCCAGGGGAGGGGACGCTCAGCGCGCAGCCAGCCGGCGTGCCGGTGGCAAGCAGGTCGCCTGGGGCAAGATCCTGGACGGATGAAAGCTCTGTCAGGGTTTCCGCGGGGCCGTAGACCAGGTTGGCGGTACTGTCGCTTTGGCGCACCTGGCCGTTGACTGTCAGGCGCAGTTGCAGCGCCTTCAGGTAATGCATGTCCTGGGGGCCCAGCAGGCAGAGGTAGGGGCCGACCGGGCCAAAGGTACGGAAGCTCTTGCCTTTGTAGAACTGCATCTGGGGAATCTGGATGTCACGGGCCGAGTAGTCGTTGACGATGACGACGCCGGCGACGAACTCATGCAGGTTGTCGTCGGTGACGGAAACGGGGCCGGTGATCGCGCGTTTCATCACCAGGCCCAGTTCGATTTCGTAGTCCAGGAAGCGCACATTGCGCGGCTTGATCAAGTCGCTGTCCGCCGCCACCAGGCAGCTCGTCGCTTTGGTGAAGATCATGTTGAAGTTCTTCGCATCGGGGTCCATGCCCGACTCGATCATGTGCTGGCGGTAGTTGGCGCCCTGGCAAACGAACTGCTGATTACGGGTTACCGGGGACAGCAGTTTGACTTCGTTCTCGGCCAGCTCGACGCCCTTCAGTTGAAGCAGGTCGTCGATACTGTTCTGGCCGATGAACTCGCCGGTCGTGGCAAAGTCTCCTGGAATCGGCGTGATCAGGTTCTGACGTATGACCCCCCAGCGGACGGCATCTTGATATTCGAAGCGGACAATATGGACAGCGGGCATTGAAGGCACTCCTGAAGCATCGTTCGCCCGTTTTGTCGGGCGGAGTTGTTGTACTGGGCCAATCTGGGGCAGGGGGGCGCACGCGCAGCTTGCTCCAGCGCACCGGCTGCACGCGCAGCGCACCGGGCAGACGGTCTTATCCGAACAGGCGGAAAAGCGTCATGAGCTTGCGTAGCGTCAAGTCCGGGCTGTGTCGCAGATTGCGAATCAGCGCGCGCAGATTGACCAGCGTCAGCTTTGGCTGCGTGAAGCTCTTGGGCATGCGTTGCCCCCATTGCGCCATGGCCTCGCGGCTGACCGCATGAATGCCGGTGGGCTGCGTGGCGGTGAAGAGGTCGCCGTCACAGTAGTGCTCGTGCTTGTCACCCCACGGGTCCTGCCAGTAGTCGAAGATCTGGCTACCCAGGATGTGCCGGCCGATGCCCCATGAGTGCTGCCAGCCTTGCTCCCGCAGGACGCGCTGACCCATGCCCACGGCATCGGCATCGACCAGCTCATAGGCGCTGTGGCTGTAGGTCGCCGTGAACCCCTGGGCAATGGCGAGGGTGTGGTGGTCCGTCGGAATCTCGCCGCGGTCCAGGCGCATGAACGTGACGATGGGGGTGCCATCCGGGAGAACCTGTATATCGCTGGGAATCAGTCCGAAATGCTGCGTATACCAGGCGCAGGTGGCTTGGTAATCGGCAACCTCGATGACGACATGGCCGAGGCGCAGTACTTCCGGGGGGGCTACCGGGGGCCGCTGAGCCTTGTTGATGCGTGGCTGCTTGTCCGCGAGATTGAACGCAAGAGCGGACCTGTGCGGCAGGGGATCGCTGGCGGACTGTCCATGGATGGCTTCCACAATGAATCCGGAGGGATCCCGCAGCCGGACCTGTTTGCCGATACCCGGATGCGTGATGGGCTCGACGGACGAAGCCCCCTCGGTCTCGGCCAGGCGATCCAGATCAGCCTCGCTGCGAACTTCCAGTCCGAAGCCGAGAAAGCGTGCCTGGGCGCCCCGATGAATGCGGTAGCAGTAGGGTGTGGGGTCGGCTGCCCGGAGATAAAGCGTATCGGCATCCTGGTGACTGATGGTCAGGCCGAAGTCGCTCAGAAAGCGTGCCGCGTCATCAAGGTCCGGTCGCTCGAAGATGAGGTGGGTAAGACGTTGGGCCTTGACTGTCGGGGCAGGGTGCCGGGCAGGTTGCAGCGTCTTCAGTCGAGGTACTGCGGTACTATTATTCATTGTTTTTCCTCTCCGAACTTTTTTCGGGCAAAGCCGCGCCCCGCCCCATGCATAGCAGGGGTGAAAACCATCTCGGCAGTGAAGGGCTAGTCGAGCGCGAGGAGCGCGGGCAGTTCCTCAGTCGCCAATCTTCCAGCCTCCTGTGCGGGCACTCCCAGTGCCCGGAGCACGAATTCCGCAGTATCGGCGCTCGCATCGCGCCAGGTTCTATGACCTTCCAGCACCAGGAACATCGCGCCCAGTACACTGCTGGAGATCAGCGTAATGACCGAGAGCAGTTGCTCTTCTCGGAAGCTGTAGCACCCGCTGGCAAGCCCCTCCAACAAGTCCTTCGTGGCCTGGCTGGCGAACATCTCGCGTAGCGAGGCGTTACTCATCGCGAATCGATGAATGAAGGTGCCCCACTGCGGCTCCTCATGCGTGCGCCGGATGAAGAAGCGGATGCCGTTGGCAAGGCGGTGAGCAGGGTGGGTGAGGGTCTCGAAACTTTTGTTGACCCGTTCGTGCATTTCAGCGCTGAGATGGGCCGCAACCGCTTCGAACAGCTGCTCCATGCTTTTCACGTTGCTGTAGATCGTCCCGCGAGCAACGCCAGCCTCAAGTGCAAGATCGCTGATACTCACGTCAATGGCGCCGCGCTCGGCGAAGAGGCGAAGGGCGGCTTGATGGATGCGCCGTTGTACCGGATTCAGGGATTCCACGCTTTATCTCCAGGCTCGTCTGAGAATGTATTGAACACTCGTGTTCAATTATGGTCAACGACTTTTTTGAGCTGGAGAATGTTTTTTATCGGGATACCTGTATCTACGGGCGTTAATAGGGGCTGATTATTGGTTTTTTGGCTGTCGTGCCTGTGAGATTTTGAACATTGGTGTTCATTTTGTGAGGGCGTCTGGATCCTGGTCGACCGCTGCCAGGGCGGGGAGCGGCAGGCTGGCGATTTTCCTGGCTTTCGCAGGTGTAGCGCCCAGAGCCTTGAGGATCATTTCGGCGACCTGGATGTCGTGCTCCGCCACCATGCGCCCCTCGACAATGGCGCGCATTGCCCCGGTCGTGCATGACAGCACCAGGTCCAGGGCGATGCCTATGTCTTCGAAAACGAAAGCGCCCTCACGGCGCCCTTCGCGCAGGTCATCCAGCACATGGGCGGCCAATCGCGAGCGCGTGGCCTGGCCGAAATGAATGATGCGCAGCAGCGCACTGGCCCACGGGGGGTCATCGGCAGCCCGACCGATGAACATGCGCACACCGATGGACAGCCGCTGAGCGCCGCTGTGCACCTCTGCGCTCAGGGTGGAGATGGTGTCGGAGAACTCGGTGGCCATGGCGATGCCCACCGCCTCGAGCACTTCGTCGCGAGTGCGGAAGTAGTTGTAGATGGTGCCGTTGGAGACCTCCGCCTCCGCGGCGACCTCGAACAGGGCGATCTCCCCCACCTCCTTGCGCGCGATAAGGCGTCGTGCTGCATCCACCAGGCCGCGCCGGGTGCGCTCACGCTTTTTGTGACCTCGCGTGAGCGCTTGGGGGGCGACTGATTCTGCTGCTGGGGCGGAGGAGGGCATTCTCAGGCTCGTAATCGGGGAGGCTCGCTGATGGTAACGGAAACGCTATCAACAATGGAGTCATGGCTCGCCATCAGGTCAATGCAGGTTTGAACCAGTTGGCCGGCTTCAACGCTGGGAGCATGGTGCATGATGAGGCGGTCGGGACGTACCACGACCAGGGTGCCCTTGGCCGCCAGCGGCAGGAGGCCATGGTTCAGGTCCTCGATGAAGGCGCAATCGCCCTCCGGGCGCTGACCGCATGAGCCGATGTGCAGGAAGTTGCCGCCGGCTTTTTTCCAGGCGCCGACTTGATCGGGGGACAGCAGTGACAACGGGTCCACGCCGAATCCGATCAGGGTGAGGTGGTCCCCGAGCGCATCGTCACTCAGGTGAACCTGTTGTTGGGCGCTGCGAACCCAGGCCTGGGGAAAGAGTCCTCCGCGAACCAGTTTGTCGCCGCGGCGATGGGGGGCGAAAAGGCCGTTCTTGAAAATGTTCTTCGGTTTGATGTCCAGCTCCTCGAAGTATTTCCGGGTGGCCGGCGTCAACGCGAGCAGGCGCATCAGGCCATGGGTGAAGAAGGCCGCCAGCTTGTTCCTGGGCATGACCAGGCGCCCCATGAGCTTGGCCATGTCGATCATGGCCTTTGCATGCGGCCGGCGTTCTTCGTCATAAGAGTTCAACACCGACGCCGAGGCTTGGCCGCGCAGGACCCAGGCGAGTTTCCAGGCCAGGTTGGCGACATCGCGAAGCCCGGCGACCAGACCCTGGCCGACGAAAGGGGGCGTGATGTGGGCGGCATCGCCTGCAAGAAAGACGCGTCCCTTGCTAAAGCGGTTGCAGCAACGCGCATGGAATCGATAGACCGCCTTGCGCTCGATCTTGAGCTGTTGCGGATCGACCCAGGGCGCAATCAGCCTGGCGATGGTTTCCGGATTTTCCATCTCCTCCCGCGTCTCACCCGGTTGCAGCATGAACTCCCAGCGCTCCCTTCCGCCAGGCGCGGGCATGTGCGGCGTGGGGCGTTCTGGATTGCAAAGGAACTCGATATGGTCGATCGCTGAATGGTGCCGATTGCCGGCATCGACAATCAGCCAGTCCTCGGCATAGGTCTCTCCTTCGAAGTCCTGGCCAATCAAGGTTCTGACCCTGGAGCTTGCGCCATCCGCACCCACCAGGTACCGGGCGCGAATAGAGTGGACTTGACCCTCCTGGTCCCGTACAGAGGCGAGGACATAGCCCGGCTCCTCGATCAGGCGTTCGAGTTCGAAGCCTCCCAGGCTGGTCACCGACTCGAACTGCGAGACCTGTCCTCGCATCGCCTGCTCAAGGTCGGGCTGATAGAAGGTCACCAGTTTTGGGTGGCCGTCAATGCATCCGGTGGTATTGGCGCGACCGAAATCCCCGAGGACCGGGGAGCGCATCCGCACTTCGGGGATCACGATCTTCTCGAAAGCGTCCTCCGTCAATCCGGCGAGTTGCAGGATGCGCAACGCCTCGTTGTCCAGGGCGATGGCGCGGGGCATCAGCAGGATCTCATGGCTCTTGTCCAGAACCAGCGTCGTTATCCCGTAGCGTCCCAGCAGTGCCGCGAGCGTTGCACCTACCGGGCCGTAGCCCACGATCAGTACGTCGACTGCGCTTGGCGGCAGTTCGCCTGCTTTCTTGTTATTCATACCGAGCCCTTGTTGTGGTTGTTTGTGGTCGTGAAACGCGACGTTTCATCCTCAGGCAGCATCAGGTTATGCAAAAATGAGATTTGTTTCAATATTGATTGATGTATCATTATTGCGTGGTCGCTCTTTTGCCAGCATGGAACGCCCAACTGTTTTCATCTGAGCCTGTAGGAGTCGCCTGTGGTGCGTGCGCAGTGTCATCCGAATCCACTCCGGATCCGCTTTGTCGGTTTTGAACTCGATGAGGCCAATGCCCGTTTGTCGAGTAATGGCGAGGCCGTGGCGCTGGCGCCCACACCTTTCACATTGTTGTGCGTGCTTGCGCGCCAGCCGGGATTGCTGCTGAGCAAGGACGCGTTGCTCGACGCGGTCTGGGGGCACCGATTCGTCAGCGAGTCGGTGTTGAAGACCGCGATCAGCGATCTGCGCACGGCATTGGGGGACACGCCCCGGCAGCCGCGATTTATCGAGACGGTGTCGCGGCGCGGCTATCGCTTCATTGCCACACCGTCCCCGACGCCGTTGACGCCCATGTCCCCTTCGAGAGCGCCGGAGGCTGACACGCAGCCGACTCCGTTCGTCGGTCGTGTCGCTTCGCTTTCGCGCTTGCAGCGGGCCTGGGACCAGGCGCAGGGCGGTCAGCGTGCCGTGCTCTGGCTCGCCGGCGAGCCGGGGATTGGCAAGACCACGCTGATCGAACATTTCATTGCCGGCCTTGACGGTGTCACCTGCGCGCGCGGTCATTGTGTGGAGCACTTCGGTACGGGCGAACCGTACCTGCCGGTGTTGGAGGCCATTGCCGGTTTGTGCCGCGTCGACCCGGCGCTGCCGACGCTTTTGCGCGCCGTGGCACCGACCTGGCTGTTTCAGCTGCCATGGCTGAGTACTGCACAGGAGCGCGATGCGTTGCGACACGAGCTCGCCGGTGTCGGCCCGGAGCGTATGCTGCGGGAAATGGGCGAGTTGCTGGAGCGCTACACGGAACAGCGCCCCTTGTTGCTGGTCACCGAAGACCTGCATTGGAGCGACAGGGCGACCCTCCAGCTCATCGACTACATCGCCCGGCGACGCGGTCGCATCCGCTTGATGTGGTTGGCGAGCTTTCGTGTCGCCGAGGTGGTGGCACTTGACCACCCGCTCAGTTCGTTGCGTCACGAACTTCGCTTGCAGCGGTTATGCGAGGAGGTGGTGCTCGATCCGTTTTCGGAAACCGAGATCGCCGATTATGTCGCTGGGCGTTCGTGCTCGCTCGCTCGCGACGAAGCATTCGTGCGTGCGCTGCACGATCGCACCGACGGCGTGCCACTGTTCGTGTCGTCGCTCCTCAGCGAAGTGATGGAGGGCTCGGCCGATGACGCCACCGTCGAGGCCCGGCTGGCAAACCAGGCGGTTCCCGAAAGTCTGGCGGCCATCATCGACCACTATATTGCCAAGCTCGCTGGGGAAGAGCGTGACCTGCTCTCGGCGGCGGCGATATGTCGAGGTGATTTCCGGGTGGAAACGCTTGCGCTGGTCCTCGAGCGCGACCTCGCTTCGTTGGCCCATGCCTGCGAGGCGCTGGTTCGCGGGCGGATGTGGCTCACGCGGTCGCGGAGCGCCGACAGTAGCGACGCATCGGCGCTACCTTACGCGTTCCGGCATGCGCTCTTGCGCCAGGTCCTGTACGACCGTACGCCACTTTCACTGCGCGTTCAGCTCCATCGTCAGGTCGGTATTGCCCTCGAGCGTGAGCGGGCTCTCGGTGTGCCGGTCGCGGCGTCCGAGCTGGCGATGCACTTCGAGCGGGCCCGGCAACCGATGACCGCGCTGCGCTATTACGCCGAAGCCGCGGAGACGGCGCTGTCGCACTTCAGCCCGGCCTCGACGCTCGGCCTCACTCAGCAGGCGTTGATCCTGCTGCGGCAAGTGTCTGCCGGGTCGGAACGCGATGGGCTTGAAATCACCTTGTCCACGCTGCAAGGCGTGGCGGCGTTTCAAACCCTCGGCGTCGGTAACGAAGCCGCTGACGCCTTCGGCCGCGCCTATTCATTACTGGCAGAGGTACCCGAACATCCAATGCGTGGACGCCTGTTGCACGGGTTCGGTTACTTGCTGAGCCTGCGTGGCGACTATGCGCAGGCACTGGCGGTGGCGGCGCGCGCCGAAGCGCTGTCGTCCGGATCGGACGATCCGTTATTGATGTTGGCCGCCTGTGTCGTATACGGCGAAGTGTTCCATCTTCAAGGGGACACGCAGGCCGCCCGCGGCTGGATCGAGCGCGCCCTGGCGATCGCCGGGCCGTTGGACATCCGGGCGAGCGAGATCTTCGCGGCTGATGCCCAGGTCACGTTGCTCGGCATGCTGGCCCTTGAACTGCTGCGTTCCGGTTCGCTCGTGCAGGCTCGATCCTGCTTGCAGCGGGCGCGGACGCGTGCGCAGGCGCTACGCCAGCCGATGACCAGCCTGGTCGCCGCCTGGCAGGAGGTGCTGATCGAGGTGCGGATGGGTAACACGCTGCGTGTGGCCGCATTGGCCGACGCCATGCGGGCGCTGGTCGATGAACACTCGCTCGCGCTGGGGCACGCGCCCTGTCGTTGGTGGCGTGGCTGGGCCGATGCTCGCAACGGCTCGCCGGTCGATGGCTACCGTCGCATCCGCGCGGCCTTCGAAGAACATGCCGGACTCGGCATGCGCTCCGGTACCAGCGAGGTGCTTGGCTACGCAGCCGAGGCCATGCTGCTGGCCGGCGACTGCGACACCGCGAAAGCCGAACTGGAGGAGGCGCTTCGAGTGGCGGACGAACTGGGTGAGCGGGTGTATCTGCCGCAGCTGTTCCTGTTGGACGCGGCGATAGCGCGGGCTCAGGGTTGCCCCTATGCCAGCAGTGTCGCGGTGCGTCGCTCGGTACGGGAGGCGCGTGCCCAGGGGGCGCCGTGGCTGGAGTTGCTCGCGCTTGTCGAGCTGTGCGCAGAGTGCGACGCCACGGACGCGGAGCGTCAGGCCCTGGCAACGCTGGTCGAGCAGCTGCCGGAAGCCGAAGGAACCGAGCCGATGAAGCGTGCGCGATTGCTGCTTCAGGTGGCTGTTCCGGCTTGACAGCGCCCGTGGCAGTCGGACTCCGGTTGCGTCGGTGTTTTGCACGAGACCGGTCGCGACCGGACTCTGACCCTTTGCTTACAACTCGATCCGGGGACCGGTTTAGGCTGCCGTCGAACCTTTTTGATCGGTGCTCTGCAATGGTCCTGAATCCTGAATCCAAATACCCGAACCGCCGCACCTATGTGGTGAAGCTGCGTAGCGACGCGACACCGGGGGCCCTTGCGGGGCGCCTCGAAAATCTGGTGACCGGCCATCAGTGCGAGTTTTCCTGCGCTGAAGAACTGTTGGCCTCGATCACTGGCGACCTTGCGTCGATAGCCGCCGAGCGTACAGCGGACACCGCCGGCGAGTGACGCCTCATCCCCCGAAAGAACGCTCGACAGGGCGACCGAATCGCGACGCTTGGCTGACAACTTTGCGCGCTGTGGTCCCTATGCTGGCGTCATCTGGAATTTACCCGAGTCCAATCCGATGTCGCGACTTCACCCCTTTCTTTCGCTGACCCGCCATGCTGGGCAGACGACCCGCCACGTTGCCGATTGCCTGGCCGGCCCTGCCTGGGCGGCGGCGCTTGCAGTGTCGATCGCGCTGGCCTTGACGGGGTGCTCCACCCCCGTCGTCAAGCCTTCGCTGGACCTGCCGGCCCAGTTCGCCGCGGCCACGGCCTCCGAGATGGAGCCCGAGGCCGCGTGGTGGGAGGCTTTCAAGGATCCGGTTTTAACGGATCTGGTACGCCGCGCAATGCGCGAGAACCGCGACATCAAGATCGCCTCCGAGCGCCTGTGCGCCGCGCGTGCCGGCGAGACGATCAGTCGTTCCTGGTTGTTTCCGAGCGTTAGCGGGTCCGCCTCCGGCATCGACCACAGCAGTGGATACGATGCGGCCACCAAGGCAGCCTATCCCGACGTCAAGAGTGGCGGTGTGGGCCTGGACGTTTCCTGGGAGCTTGATCTGAGCGGTCGTCTGCGGGCTGGCGCGAGCGCCGCCCAGGCGCAGGCGCTGGCCGCGGAACACAGCGTGCGCGGTGTGCGCCTGCTGGTGATGAGCGATGTTGCCAGCCACTACTTCACGCTGGTCGGTGCCTTGCGCCAGGTCGATACGCTGCGGGCCATGTCGGCGATGCAGGATGAGACGTTGCGCCTGGTCACCGCACGCCAGCGGGTGGGGCTGGCAACCGCCTTCGACGTAGAGCGTGCGCGGGCCGACGCCGAATCCGCGCGCGCGCAGATTCCGCCACTGGAAACGCTGGCGGCTGTGTCGCGCCATCGCATCGCCGTGCTGATCGGTGACCAGGCCTTCAATGCCGCCGCCATCGTGCCCTCGCACGGCGATGTGCTTGTACCTCAGCCGCAGCCCGGGCAGCCGGCCACGCTGCTGCAGCGTCGACCCGACGTGCTGGAGTTGATGGCGCAACTGGATGCGGCCAACGCGCGCCGCCAGCAGGCCGCTGCCGAATGGTTCCCGCGCCTGTTCCTTGGTGCCTCCTACGGCAACCAGGGGCTGGAGCTGAACGGTGTGGGGCTGGGCGCTGCCCGCTATACCAATGTGGCGGCCCTGCTGACGATGCCGCTGTTCAACGCCGGGCGTACCCGTGCCATCAACGAAGTGGCCGAGAGTGGCCAGCGCGAAGCGCTGCTGCGTACCGAGGACGGCATCGCGCATGCGCTCGAAGACGTGGAGAACTCGCTGGTCGGCCTTTCCCATGAACGCCAGCGCTCGGCCTCGCTGCAGTCGGCTGTCGCGGCGGCGGACTCGGCATTGGGCCGCGCTCAATCGCTCTACGACCGTGGCCAGATCGACCTGTTGCCGCTGCTGGACGCGCACCGCGTGCGTTTGACGATGCGTCTGAACGCCAATGACAGCAACACCCGCCTGCTGCTCGACAGCGTACAGCTTTACAAGGCGCTGGGAGGAGGCTGGCAGGTCTTCGAACCCGCGCCTGCCACCGTAACGGCCGGCGCTGTCCACCCACTTTCCTGAATCCCGTCGCCTACAACGAGGACTTGTCTTGAAGAACTCAATTGCCGCAGTCGGCGTTATCGCCGTTGCCGCGTTACTCTGCGCGTGCAGCCCGGAGCAACCGTCCGTGCAGGCGCCCCGGCCCGTGCGTACCGTCGAACTGCGCTATGAAGGCGCCCACGAAGCCAACCGTTATGTCGGCACCGTGCAGTCGCGCCATGAAGTGAGCCAGGCTTTCCGGGTGGACGGCAAGGTCGTCCAGCGCAAGGTCGAGGTTGGCCAATTCGTGCACGAGGGCGATGTGCTCGCCACGCTCGACGACAGCGACTACCGACTGGCCGTGGAAGCGGCGCGGCAGTCGTGGACCGCCGCTGTCGCGCAGGCCCGTCAGGCTGACTCGGACCACCAGCGCCTGGGCGCACTGAAGGCCGATGGCTCGGTCAGCGTGGCGGACGACGAGCGTGCGCGGACCAGTGCCGAGACCTCCCGGGCGAACGCCGAGGGCGAGGCACGCAAGCTCGAGCTGGCGCGTAACCGACTCAACTACTCGGTGCTGCGCGCTTCGTGGAGCGGTGTGGTCACGGCCGTGCATTTCGAGGTCGGACAGGTTGTGACGCCGGGGGCGGAGGTGGTTTCGATCGCCGACCCTGGCATGCCCGAGATCGTTGTCGATGTGCCGGAGGATCAACTGGCCGCATTCAAGCAGTCAGCCTTCAAGGCTTCGCTGGCCAGCGCGCCGGACAAGACCTTCGAGGTCGGCTTGCGCGAACTGTCGCCGCAAGCGGCGCCGCAGACGCGTACCTACCGCGCGCGGATGAAGCTCCTGAGCGCTCAGCCATTGCCGCTCGGCGCGACCGCCACCTTGCAGGTCGAGCGCAGGATGACGGGGCTCTCGGTGGCGGCGGTGCCGGCCACGGCGCTGACGCAAATCGCCGGACAGCCGGCGCTGTGGGTGGTCACGCCGACGGATAAGGAATCGGTCGGCACCGTCGAGCTGGTGCAGGTGGCGGTGTGGGGCTATCGCAATGACGAGGTGCTCGTCTCCGGCCCGGCGGCTGGTGCGCTTGTCGTGACCGCCGGTGTACAGAAGATGGCGCCTGGCCTGAAAGTGACACTGCCAGGTGCTGTTTCCCATGAAGCGAAGGCAGTGGTTACGCGATGAACAACTTCAACCTCACCGATTGGGCGCTGCGTCACCGCGCCATCGTCCTGTTCCTGCTTCTCATTGTTGCAGTGGCCGGTCTGTTCAGCTTCACCAAGCTTGGCCAGCTCGAAGACCCGAACTTTTCGGTGCCGTCGATGACCGCCGGAGTCGTCTGGCCGGGCGCGACCGCCCAGCAGATACAGGACGAAGTCCTGAACCGCATGGAGAAGAAGTTCGAGCAGATCGACCACTTCGAAAAGGTCGTCACCTTCGCTCGGCAGGGCTACGGCGGGATGACGCTGACCGTGCGCGGCGGCACCTCGAAGGCCGACCAGCGTGAGGCCTGGTATCAGGCACGCAAGAAACTCAACGACTTGCGCCTGGAACTGCCTGACGGTGTGACCGGTCCGGTGGTCAACGACGAATATGGTGACGTGTACGGCCTGATGTATGCGGTCAAGGGCGACGGCATCGATCACGCCGACCTGTCGAATGCGACCGAGGACATCAAGCGCCGTCTGTTGAAGGTGCCGATGGTCAAGAAGGTGGACCTGATCGGCGAGCAGGCCAAGCGCGTCTACGTCGAGTTCTCCCACGAGCGCTTGGCCGCGCTGGGCATCACGCCGCTGGCGATCGCCGAAAGCTTGCGGGCACAGAACGCCCTGCAGGCGGCGGGACAGATCGACACGCAAGGGGATCGCGTTGTCGTGCGAGTGAGTGGCCAGTTTGCCAGCGACGACGATATTCGCAATGTGCCTGTTGCGGCGGGCGGCCGGATGCTCAAGCTGGGCGACTTTGCCACCATCAAGCGCGGTTATGAGGATCCGCCGACCTACACCGTACGCCACAATGGCCAGCCGGTGCTGATGCTCGGTATCTCGATGACCGACGATGGCAACGTCGTCGAGCTGGGTAAGGCGATGGACGTGGAGGTTGCGAAGATCCAGTCCGAGTTGCCCCATGGTGTCGAGCTGGAGCGGGTTGCCGACCAGCCCACCACGGTGAAGGACGCGGTCTGGGACTTCGGGCGTTCGCTTATCGAAGCGCTGGTCATCGTGATTGCCGTCAGCCTGGCAAGCCTGGGCTGGCGTACCGGTCTTGTGGTCGCGACCTCGGTGCCGCTGGTGCTGGGTGGCGTCGCGATATTGATGCTGGCGATGGGCTGGAACCTGGAGCGTATTTCCCTCGGCTCGCTGATTATCGCGCTGGGCCTGCTGGTCGATGATGCGATCATTGCGATCGAGATGATGCTGGTGAAGATGGAGGCGGGCTGGGACCGTGTCAAGGCCGCCTCCTTTTCCTACCAGTCCACCGCCATGCCACGCCTGACCGGTGCGCTGATCACCGTCGCCGGGTTCATGCCGATCGGCCTGTCGAAATCGACCACGGGCGAGTATGCCGGCGGCATCTTCTGGATTGTCGGCGCAGCGGTGGTGTTCTCCTGGATCTGCTCGGGCATCTTCACGCCCTACCTTGCGGTCAAGATGCTGCCCAAGGACTTCGGCAAGCACCAACATGCTGGCGACCCGTATGACACCCGAATGTTCCGCAAGCTGCGGGTGATGATCGACCGGGCCATCCAGCGTCGCTGGACGGTCATCGGCGTGACGCTTGGCGCTCTGGCCCTGGCGCTGATGGGCTTGAAGTTTGTGCCACAACAGTTCTTTCCCAGCAGTTCACGTCCCGAACTGGTCATCGACCTGCGTATGAAGGAAGGCTCCTCTTTCGCGGCGACGGCCGAGCAGGTCAAGCGTATGGAAATGGTGTTGGCCAAGGACGAGGACGTCAAGTTCTATACCGCCTACACCGGGGCCGGCGCGCCGCGCTTCTATCTGGCGCTCAATCCCGAACTGCCCAATCCCGGCTTTGCCCAGTTCGTCGTCATGACGAAGGACCTTGAGGCCCGCGAACGGGTCCGCTCGCGATTGATGGCCTCGGTCGATCAGCAGTTTCCACAGGTCTGGGTGCGTGTTACCCGGCTGGAACTGGGGCCGCCGGTCGGTTTCCCAGTACAGTTTCGCGTTGTTGGCCCCGACACGCAGGTGGTGCGCAAGATCGCTCGTGAAGTGGAGCACGTAGTGAACTCGAATGCGAAGGTACGTGACGTTCAGCTCGACTGGAACGACCCGGTGCGCGCGCTGAAGGTTGAGTTGGATCAGGACAAGGCCCGGGCGTTGGGTCTCACGCCGGCCGACGTGTCGCTGATCACCCAGACGGTGATGAACGGCGCGACCCTGTCGCAACTGCGCGAGCATGAAGACCTGATCGATATTGTCGCCCGTGCCGTCCCCGAGGAGCGCCTGAACCTCGACACGCTTAAGGACATCAACCTGTACACCCGCAATGGAACGGTGGTGCCACTGTCGGAGGTCGCGCAGGTACGCTACGAGCTTGAAGAGCCGGTGCTGTGGCGTCGTAACCGCGACATGGCGATCACCGTTCGGGCCGATGTCAAGGACGGTGAGCAGGGCGTGTCGGTGACGCAGGAAATCCAGCCGATGCTCAAGGACATCGAGGCGACGTTACCTTCGGGCTATCGCATTGACGTGGGTGGCGCGCTGGAGGAGAGCGACAAGGCCAACCACGCGCTGTTGGCGGTGGCCCCGCTGATGCTGCTCACCATCTTGCTGCTGCTGATGCTTCAATTGCAGGACTTCTCACGGATGTTGATGGTGGTGCTGACCGCGCCGCTGGGCCTGATCGGCGTGGTGCCGGCACTATTGGTGTTCCACGCGCCACTGGGGTTCGTCGCGATCCTGGGCATCATCGCCCTCGGCGGCATGATCATGCGCAACTCGGTGATCCTGATTGACCAGGTGCGGATCGAGATCGAAGAAGGGCGCGACCCGTGGAATGCGGTGTTGGACGCCGCAATCCATCGAACCCGTCCGGTGATCCTGACGGCGCTGGCCACGGTGCTGGCGATGATCCCGTTGACCCGCAGCGTGTTCTGGGGGCCGATGGCGATCGCGATCATGGGCGGTCTCACCGTGGCCACGCTATTGACCATCTTCTTCGTTCCGGCACTGTACGCGGCCTGGTTCAGGGTGCGTCGGCCTTCGGCGGGCTCTGCCGTGGTTTCTCAAGGAGAACCTTTTGCAGCAGCACTTCCAGCGGATGACGCAGTTGCCGGTCAGCCAGACGCTTGACCTGACTGCGGCAGGAGTAGCCGGTGGCCAGTGCCTCGCCGTCCTTGTCCAGCTTGGTCGCCCAGGACTGCTCGAAGATGATCCGCGAGTTGTCCTGGTTGCGTGCTTCGTGGCCGTAGGTGCCCGACATGCCGCAGCAACCGGTTGCCTCGGTGACCAGCTTCAGGCCCAGGCGTGCGAACACCTGCTCCCATTGTCGGGTACTGGCCGGCACGTTGGTTTTTTCGGTGCAGTGGGCCATCAGGCGGAAGCTGCCGGATTCGACCGCGGCCTGTTCAGGCAGCACATCCATCAGCCATTCCTGTGGCAGCAGCACTTTCGGACAATCCTCCAGCCCCGGTACCTTCGGGTACTCCTGGCGGTAGACCAGGGTCATGGCCGGATCCAGGCCCACCAGCGGCACGCCGCAATCGGCCAGGGCCTTGAGCTGGCTGGCATTGCGCAGCGCCGCCTTGGCAAAGGCGCCGAGGAAACCTTGCACGTGCAGCGGCTTGCCGTTGGCGCTGTAGGGCGCGAGGAACACCCGATGGCCAAGACGATGGGCCAGGTCGATGAAAGTCGCCAGCAATGGCGTCTCGAAGTAGCGGGTGAAGGCATCCTGGACCAGGACGATGCTGCGCTCACGCTGGGCCGGGGTCAGCTCGCGCAGGGCCGGCACGGAGGCCACGCCGACGCGGCAACGGGTCAGGGTGGATTGCAGGTTGAAGCGGCTGATCAAGGGACTGTCGACCATGCCGACCTGGTCCGACAGCAGCTTGCTGACCCATCTTGAGCCCATTACCGCGTTGTACAGGCCCGGCGCGTACGCCATGTACGGAATGGTGAATTCCAGTGAGCCGATCAGGTAGTCGCGCAGTGGGCGCTGGTAGCGGCCGTGATAGAACTCGAGAAAGCGCGAGCGGAACTCCGGCACGTTGACCTTGATCGGGCACTGCCCCGCGCAGGATTTGCACGCCAGGCAGCCCGCCATGGCCTCATACACTTCGTGGGAAAAGTCCTCGTGCCCTTGCTGGCGCGCGCGATTGTTGCGCAGTCGCGCCGGCAGGCCCTTGAGCCAGGAGGCGGGCTTGCGGGCGGCGGCGAGTACGTCGACGTTGGCCACCCCTTGCAGGCGCAGCCACTCGCGGATCAGTGAAGCGCGGCCTTTGGGGGAGTGCTGGCGCTCGCGGGTGGCTTTCCACGATGGGCACATGGCGTCGTTGGGGTCGTAGTTGTAGCAGGCACCGTTGCCGTTGCAGTGCACGGCGCTGCCGAAGCTTTGCCAGACCCGCTCGTCGATGGTCCGGTCGAAGTCGCCACGCAGGGGCGCCTCGTTGACCTTGATCAGCCCTTCGGCACCGTCTGGAGGGGTGCAGATCTTGCCTGGGTTGAGCTGGTTATGGGGGTCGAAAGCGCCCTTCAGGCGCTGCAGCGCCGGGTACAGCGCGCCGAAGTACTCCGGCACGTATTCCGAGCGCAGGCCCTTGCCGTGCTCACCCCAGAGCAGGCCGCCGTAGCGCCGGGTGAGCGCTGCCACGGCGTCGGAGATCGGCTTGACCAGCGCAGCCTGGGCCGGGTCCTTCATGTCCAGTGCCGGCCGCACGTGCAGCACCCCGGCATCGACATGGCCGAACATGCCGTAGGCCAGGCCATGGCTGTCGAGCAAGGCGCGGAACTCGGTGATGTAGTCGGCCAGTTGCTCCGGCGGCACGGCGGTGTCTTCAACGAAGGGTTGCGGGCGTACCTCGCCCTCGACATTGCCGAGCAGGCCCACCGAGCGCTTGCGCATGGTGTAGACCCGAGTCACCGCCTCGGAGCCTTCGGCCAGCGTGTGGCCCAGGCGTTCAACGCCGGCGTCGGCCTGCAGGTGTGCGACGAACGCCTGCACCCGGGCGTTGACCTCCGCCGGTTCGTCCCCGCAGAACTCCACCAGGTTGATCCCCAGGGTCGGGCGCTCGGCCTCTGCCGGGAAATACTCGGCGACGCTGTGCCAGACGATATCCTTCATCGCCAGCATCAGCACCTTGGAGTCGACGGTCTCGATCGACAGCGGCTTGTGCGCCATCAGTGCATTGGCGTCACGCAGGGCGTCCATGAAGCTGGCGTAGCGAACGTTGACCAGTACGGCGTATTTGGGAATCGGCAGGACGTTGAGCTTGGCCTCGACCACGTAGCCCAGCGATCCCTCGGCGCCGCACAACACGCTGTTGAGGTTGAAGCGGCCCGACTCGTCGCGCAGGTGCGCAAGGTCGTAGCCCGTCAGGCAGCGATTGAGCTTGGGAAAGGTGCTTTCGATCAGCTCGGCCTGGGTTTCCTGGATATGGCGCGCCACGCGGTAGACCTCGCCGGCGCGACCGGGCGCGGCGCAGGCCTGTTCGAGGGTGTCGTCATCGATCGGCAGGCTGTGCAGGCGTTCGCCACCGAGCAACACGCTGTGCAGCTCGAGCACATGGTCGCGGGTCTTGCCGTAGGTGCAGCTGCCCTGGCCACTGGCGTCGGTGTTGATCATGCCGCCGACGGTGGCGCGGTTGGAGGTGGACAACTCGGGGGCGAAGAACAGCCCGTGGGGCTTGAGGGCGGCGTTGAGCTGGTCCTTGACCACCCCGGCCTGGACCCGTACCCAGCGTTCCTGGACGTTGATCTCGAGAATCTTGTTCAGGTGCCGCGACAGGTCCACGACGATGCCATCGGTCAGCGACTGGCCGTTGGTGCCGGTGCCGCCGCCGCGCGGAGTCAGCTTGATCTGCTGGAAGCGCGGTTCAGCCATCAGCCGGGCGATGCGCGCCACGTCGTCGGCATCCAGGGGGAATAGGGCGGCCTGGGGCAGGCGTTGGTAGATGGAGTTATCCGTGGCCAGTACGGTACGGGTGCCGTAGTCGGCACTGAGCTGGCCGCGGAAGCCACTGGCACGCAGGGCATCGAGGAACTCGGGGTAGTGGGCGGCAGGCGGCTGGGTCGGCAGTTGGGCGATCATCGGAGGATGGCCTCTTTATCGGCTGATTCACGGAAAACGTGTCGCTGCGGCATGAGTGCCTCAGACACGGGATGACGAATGAGCCAATGTTCCTGTACCTTCCCGTCAGGGGCAAACGGATAATCCTGCCGCTATCAATGACTTTTATGAATGAATTACCGCCACCTGACGCCCTCGATGTCGTTGCTGCTGGCCTTCGAGGCCGCCGCCCGGCATGAAAGCTACACCCGTGCCGCCGCCGAACTGTCCTTGACCCAGAGCGCCGTCAGTCGCCAGGTCCAGGCGCTTGAGCAGCAGTTGGGGCTCACCTTGTTCCGCCGCGAAGGGCGCCAGGTGCAATTGACCGACGTCGGCCGCCTGTACCAGCGCGATGTGAGCGAGGCACTCGGGCGCATCCGCAGCGCCACGCTGCAGGCTCTGGCCTACCAGTCCGGGGTCGGGACCTTGCGCCTGGCGACCTTGCCCACCTTCGGCTCGAAATGGCTGCTGCCGCGCCTGCATGCGTTCTATGGCGCCCACCCCGGCATGCTGGTGCATATCCATTCGCGTATCGAAGCCATCGACTTCGACACCAGCGAGATCGACGCCGCCATCGGCGTGGCCAACCACAATCTGCCGGGGCTGATCTGCCACCGTCTGCATGCCGAGGAACTGGTGGTGATCCTATCGCCAGACGCCGCCCGGGAACATGCGCACTGGAGCCCTGTACGGCTCAGCGAGCAGGTATTGCTGAACGTCGCCAACAACCCTCACGCCTGGGGCGAATGGTTTTCTCACCACGACCTGCCACACCGGGCGATGCGCCTGGGCCCCAGCTTCGAGTTGACGTCACACTTGATCCAGGCCGTGCGCGCCGGCATCGGCATCGGCCTGGTGCCACGCATCCTGGTGCAGGACGAATTGAACAGTGGCGAGCTGTTCAGTCCCGGTCATCCCTTCGCGAGCCAGCGCAGTTACTATCTGATCTACCCGCCACGCAACGAGACACTGCCCTCGCTACGGGCGTTCCGCAATTGGTTGCTGGAGCAGATTTGAAACGGAGGAGGCCGGCGCTGCACCGGCCATGAGGGCTTAAATAGCTGCGGATCGGCGTGGTCGACGGCACTCACACCTGTGCCCATCGCCACTGGCCCGATCCGAGCTTTCAGCGGTCAGTTGTCAGGAAGGAAATGCACCTTGCGTCCGCCTTTCCAGGTTTCGCAGACCTGGATCTCGCGGATCTTGGTCGCCGGGACTTTCTCATCGAGCGGGTTCTGCGCAAGAATCACGAAGTCGGCGAAGTGACCGTCTTGCAACGAGCCGGTCCACTGATCGGCATGGCATTGCCAGGCGGCGTCATAGGTAATGGCCTTGAGCGCCTCTTGCCGTGTCAGACACTGGCTTTCATTGAGCACCGGTTGCAAACGCGCATCCTTCACGAACTTGCCGTCCTTGCCACGTATGCCTTCCATCTTGCGGGTCACGGCCTGCTCCATCGAGCGCAACGGGCCCAGTGGCGTGACCGAGCAATCGCTGTGCAACGATATGCGCATCCCCCTGTCCAGGGCGTCCTTGCACAGGTCGAGCATGTCGGTGGCCTTGTCCTCGAAAATGGCCTTTTCGAATACATAACCCCAGTAGCCGACGTGACCGATCAGGAAGCTGGGAGAAATGCCCAGGTTTTGCAATTGATCGAGGGTTTCCTTTGTCAGCAGCGAGCAGTGTTCGATGCGATGCCGCTTCTCCAGGCCACTTTGCTTGCCCAGTGCGTTGGCGTAGGCGTCGAGCGTGAACTGAATGGCCCGGTCGCCGTTGGCGTGAATCATCAGCGGCCATCCCGTGGCGACAGCCTTCTCCAGGGTTGTCTTGTACGCATCGGGAAGGGTGTCCGGGGTCTTGTTGTCAGCATCACAGAAGTTGAAGTTGCCCAGTGGAGGCGTTGTTTCGCAGCAGTATGGCTGGGCCTGATAGCCCGTCAGCCCCTGATTTGAACCATCCGAGATCAATTTGACCCCGCCCTGGTAGAAGTGCCTGGCGGCTTCCTTGGTCACCGGATGGTACGGCGGCAGATCGCTGAAGTCCTTTCCGTTGTACGCCGCCGCAAAGCCGATCCGCAGATTGCGCGGGTGCGTCAGGCCATAGATATCCAGTATCGCCTTGGACGGCGAATCCATCATGGCGTCGTACACCAAGGTGACGCCACGTTTGGAGGCCTGATCGAAAAAATTCTTTATGTACTTGAAGATGTTGACCAGATCCATGGCCTGCGCGAGCGGAATCGACTGGATGGCGGTCATGACACCGGTCTGTTCCTGCAGGGTGCCGCCGGTCTTGACGATGAACTCCTGGAGGGTCCGATATTGCGTTCGCAACGCCTGGCTGAGTTTATTGTTGTGGTCGTACACGGCCTTGCACGCGGCGGTGTTCAGGTAGACGGTGTGCATGGACGCGCTCATCATCAGCAACGGGTTTTTGCTGACGATGCTGTCCAGGTTGCCGATGTTAGCCTCAGTCGGATTGAAGTTGATGTCGCATTTAAAGGTTGTCAGCTGGTTTTGCCCGCCGGGGTTGAGCGTAAACGGCATCAGCGCCGGATCGACCATGTGTCCCAGAATCCACGTCGAATCGTCATGAGGCAGGTTATCGCCGATGGTCGTCTTCAGATAATTCCAGTCATAGATTTCACGCAACTGCTGCGTCTTCTCATCGATGGCCCCCAGATCCAGCCAGCCCTGCATGACGCTGGACTGCACGATGTGAATGTGTGGCTCGATCAGGCCTGGCAACAGGGTTTTGCCCTTCAGCGGATACATCGTGTAGGCAATGCCCTTGGCCCGCATGCGGGCCTGGACGTCGGCGAGGGTGCCCGAAGCGACCACATCACCGCCATGGATGCCCAGGGCTTCGACCCGTTCATCCACGTTGCCGTTTTTGAGGGGGTAGATGATGCCGTCGGTGAAGATGAGCGATTCGCTGCCGGGCTCCGGTAATTGGCTCGCCACCTGGTTCGCCAGGGCTTTCAGGTCGATGGTGTGTTTGAGTGCATTCCATACCGGGTTTTCGCAGCCGCAATGGGTGCAGTTATGACCATTTCCATTTGATCCCATGTTGCATTCCTCAGGTTTTCGGTGGTTTGAGGGGCGCGCACTCGACGTGCGAGAGCAAGCGTAGCAGGCACTTCTGGGATAGGAGGCAAGAGGCACCATTCTCCTCAACACTCACGCAAGGCGTCGGCCCTGCGTGATCGGATTCGGCCATGGAGCAATCAGATCGGGTCGAAACCCAGCGCAGCCCGAAAGCGATTCTTGATGAAGTGACCATCACGCGGTGGCAGCACCCGTGGTGGGTTCTGCGCCTTGATCTTGATCGTTGCGAGCTTGACGCCGTCGCGCGTTGCGAAGCGCTCGCGCAGGTTGTGCACGCCGTCCATGTCACGGATTTCGTCGGTCCAGCTGAAGCCGCAGGTCTTCGCGACTTGATCGAGCTGGATGCCGAAGCCTGCATGGCTGACCTGCATGCCGGTCTCACCGAAGTGGCCGTTGTCGAGCACGGCGATGGCCAGGTTGGCGGGCTTCTGCAGCGCGACGGTGGCCAGGGCACCAAAGCCCATCAGCAGTTCACCGTCACCGGTGACCACCACCACCGACTTGTCCGGCTGCGCATTGGCCAAGCCCAGGCCGACGGTGATCGCACTGCCCATGGCGGCCCAGAGGTAGTAGTTCAGATCATTGTCACCGGCGGCCATGACGTCGTAGGACGCCGAGCCCAGGCCGGTCACCACCAGCACGTCCTTGCGGTCGGCCAGCAAGGTCTTGACCACTTCGCGGCGGCACAGGGTGTGGTTGGCGCTTACTTGACCCATTTCTTTTCTCCAATCAGACGCTGACCGAGCAGCAGGGCACAGGAAGAATCACCGTTGAAGGCCATGGTTGCCGCGCCGTGTAGCAGTGGGGCGACATCCTTCGGATCGTCCGCGCGCCAGGTCATGACCTTCATCAGGTTCAGGGAGGCTTCGGTGGCCTGGCCCATGGGGTTCTGCCAGGCGTTGAATTCGGCCCAGTCACCCCGCATGGTGACCACCATCAACAGCGGGAAGCCCGCGCAGACCTGAAGCGCCAGGGTGTTGATGCAGTTACCCACGCCGCTGGACTGCATCAAGAGGGCGCCGCGCTCACCACCCAGCCATGCGCCGGCGAGGTAGCCGATGCCTTCTTCTTCGGTGGTGAGGACGACGGCCTTGATGTCCGGGTCCGCATACGACAGGCGGATGGCCGCCGAGTGGCCTGCATCCGGTACGAAGACCACGTGTTTGACGTCGTGGGCCTTGAGCACGCGGAACACGTCCTCTTGCCAATCCTGCCCCGTGGTTTGTTCAGCTTCTGTTGACATGCCAGTCTCCCAGGCGTGTTGCTTTGTGTTTCCACACATTCTGGGAGTGCTGGAACCGAACGACGACTACCGTTTTTGTCTTTGAGATATGCCAGTTTTCTATAGCTGGGCGCGATGCTCAGGACTTGCGTTGCAAGGTGTGATAGCCCAGCACCGACCTGGCTTCCCTGAGGGATTTTCCTTCAGCGAGCAAGGCACGGATATTAGCTTCCACCGCTTCGATGGCGCGTGCAGACGCCGCCACTTCATGGGCTCGATCCCGGGGTACGATGACCACGCCGTTGGCATCGGCGACCACGATGTCCCTGGCGCAGACGCGGGCTTGGCCGATGGAGACCGGCTGATTGACCGACTCCACTTCGACCCGGTCCTTGCCGGTGCGCATGAATCGGCCTTTGCTGAACAGCGGGTAGCCGTCACCGAGTGCCTTGCTGACATCCCGGCAGACACCGTCGATCACGGTCGCCGCAATCCGCTTGCTCCCGGCATATTGGGTCATGATGTCACCCCAGACGGTGCAGTCGGTGCGTCCGTCGTTGTCAATGACCACCACATCGCCTTCGGCCACATCGTCGATGAAATCGCCGACCGTCCCGGGCGGGCAACTGGCGGTGACGTAGCGTACGGTGAAGGCCGGGCCAACCACCACTTGGCGATAGTTGTCCAGGGGCATGACGCCCAGGCACTGGCCAGGCAGGCCAAGTTTGTCCAGGGCATCGGACACGCCTGGTGTATCCAGGCCTTCAAACAGCGCAACCAATTCTTGGTCTTGGGGGGACATGTATAACTCCTCGCAGTGATGACAGAATCGTTCATACAGAAGCCGCTCAAACGAGCGGCTCGGTTTTATCTTGGATGCGGTTCAACCGGCTGTGCTGGATCTCGCCCGAGGTTCGGAGATGGTCAGCAAGAGGATGAAACTCATGAAGGAGCCGATCGCCAGCCAGGCAAACACATAGCTCCAGCCATAGTTGTCCAGTAGCAGGCCAGTAATGAAAGGCGTGGCCGCGGCGCCTGACTGACCGATCATGTTCACGATGGCGTTGGAGATGGGGAACGTCTTTTTGCTGGCCAACCCCATCGGGTAGACCATGTAGGAAGAGAAGCCCAGGCTGAGGACGACGCCGGTCAGCATGAGCAACAACCCGTAGGGCAGCGGTTCGGCAGGCGAATTGATCAGCAGGTACATCATCACCGATGTGCCCAGCGCAGACAGCAGCATGCCGGGTTTGCGCCGACCACCCAGCAGCCGGTCCGAGCAGAATCCGCCGATCAGGTTGCCGAGTACCGCCCCCACCCATGGCGCTGCCGACACCAGGCCCATGTTCATGATCGAGAATTGTTTGACCGTCATCAGGTAGGTGGGAATCCAGGCCAGCAACACGCTGGATACGCCCAGTTGGAAGCAGTAGCTGATGGCGCAGCCCCAGATGTTCCAGGATGTGAACACCTGCTTGTTGGTTTCCAGGGGCGTTTCATGGCGAGCCCGTATGACGCGATCAAGTTTTTCCATCCAGGCTGAGGTTTTCTGGGGGCGCGTTTGCTGAGCTGTCTGAGTGTTGCCGGTTGCTTCGGTGATGTAGTTGAGCTCGGCTTCGTTGACGAACCGGCTGCGGGAGGGATGGTCGGTGACGACGAAGTACCAGACCAGCGCGAGTACGATGCCGGGCACGGCGAAAAAGTAGAAGATTTCCCGCCAGCCCCAGACCGAAATGATCACGGCGCAGAGTGGCGGTACGATCACCGGCCCGAACTTGACGGCGGACAGGAAGATCCCGGAAGCCGTGCCCTTTTCTCGTGGGGGAAACCAATGGTTGATGGTCGTGGTCATGCTGATCGGCAGTGGACCTTCAGCGACGCCAAGGCCCAGGCGATAGAGTTTAAGGGCGAGCAGCGAGCCGGCCGTACCCACCAGGCCGGTCAGCAATGAGGTCAGTACCATGGCGCCAGGCAAGATCCGGCTGACGCCGAAGCGACCGAAGGCAAAGCCAGACGGAATTTGTACCAAGGCATAAGCCAGCAGAAACAAGCTCATCAAACCACCGGCCTCGGTGTTGCTCATTTCGAACTCTTTACGAATGAACGGGAGTGCAACACCCAGATTGGCCCGGTCGGCGGCAGCAATGGTGTAGATCAGAAAAATGAGGGCCGCAACCACCCAGCGGTAATTGCTGCGCACAGCAGGTTTGATGACTTCGGGCATGGACATGGGGGTAGACCTTATTTTTTATCGGTGTTGTCCGGGCAAATTAATGAGTGTGAATCTGCAAAAAAAGCGACAAATACTCCTGCCAACAAATCACTTTTATTGATGGGAATGTCCCATTGATTGCACGCTACCGCAGAGAGAGGAGGGTAATAAGCCGTCAAGCAGGCCTAGCTGATATGCCCAAATTCTATGGCTGGGCGCGCAGCACCGGCGGGCTGGGGGATACAGCCGGCCCGAAGGGCGCCAGGCCTCACGGCACGTGGTGTGCGGGGCATTCCACGGCTCATGAATGCGTTTACACTGATATCACTTTCGGCGCAGATCGCGCCGTGCCCGATGCTGACTGGCCCGGTAATGGATGTCGTTCAACTCAAAACCTTGATTCATGTGGCCGAGCTGGGCAGTCTCAGCAAGGCCTCGGATCGTCTTCACATTGCGCAACCAGCGCTCAGCCGGCAAATCAGAATGTTGGAGAAAGAGCTCGGTGCCTACCTGTTCGAACGGCACGGGCGCGGGATGGAAATTACCGATGTCGGCCGGGAGGTACTGGCTCACGCGACTCGAATCATGGAGGAAATGGAATCGATTCGAAGTTCGGTGGTCGGCGGCAGATCGTCTTTTCGCGGAACGGTCGTCATCGGTACAACGCCGACAGTCGCCCAGATCGTCACCGTGCCGCTGGTGCGCAAGATCCGCGACGCACATCCCAATCTGGCGGTCAGGTTTTCCTCGGCCTTCAGCGGCCACTTGCTCGATTGGGTTCAGCGCGGTGAATTGGAGCTGGCCATTTCCTACGACCCTCAACCGCTGCACACGCTTCGAATTGTGCCGGTGATGATGGAGAACCTGCTGCTGGTGGGGCCCGCCAGTGCCAACTTGCGCATGGATACACCGGTAGCCTTCGAGTCTCTGGCCGAGCAGCAACTGATATTGCCCAGTGCTCGCCACGGTCTTCGCTTAATCATGGACAACTGTGCGCGTGACGTCGGGATCAAGCTCAAGACCCGTATTGAAGCTGATTCGTTCAGCGCGATGATCGATCTGGTTCGCAATGGTTTCGGTTTGACGGCCTTGCCGCTGGCGTCGATCTACTCACAGGTCGAAGCCGGTGTGCTGTGCGCGGCACCTTTGGTGGATCCCGTGCCCATGCGCAAACTGGTTCAGGCTTTTCCGGCGGACAGGCGAGTCAGTCCGGCGGCCAGGTTCGTCGGGGATGCCTTTATCGAAATTGCCGCCGATCTGGTCAAGCGCGGGATCTGGGCCGGATACATGCTTTGACCGAAATACGGGCTTGAGGGCAACGACGAAAGGACATTGCGCAGGTGAGGGGGGAAGCCGATCATGGGGCGAGTCAGTCAACTGTTCATGCGCGTTGTACCACAACGCATGGCGACCACCCGACAACCGGAGTCCGATCATGAATGAACAAACCTGCGCCTGCCCACACTGCAACTGCAAGCTTGGCGAGCACGCGGTCGTGCGTCATGGCAAGCACTACTGCTGCCAGGCCTGCGCCGAACATCACCCGCATGGCGAACCTTGCACGGCTTCTGCCAACTGCCACTGCGCGGACAAGCCCAAGTAGAAGTTAAAGCGCTTGCAGGTGCCCCGACGTCGACTGCAGATCAGACGTAAAGTGGGCTGGGATATCAGCGCGGAACCGGACTTGATATCGGTCGAAAATCGTTGCTTTCGGCAAATGCATTGCACGTGTCGAATAGCAACGTTCCAGCCCGGCTGCGCGAGTGCGTCGCCGGTGACGCCATGAAAGCCTCCTCCCGAATACGACACGAGCGCACAGAGACGCTCCAGTGTCAGATCCTGCGCGGCCGGATGTCCCCGGCGCGTCACGCTCGTTTCTGAGACCTACACTGGATGAGGGACAACGATATCCAGCTCAGCGGCTCTGCCTGGTTTACCACCGGCCAACGCCAGGGCAGGAGAGGGCGCTATGCAGATTCGTAGAGTAGTCACCGGTCACGACGGACAGGGCAAGTCGGTGTTTATCAGCGACGCCAGCGCCCCTCGGGCCAAGGATTTCAGTGATATTCCGGGCTATGGTTTCAGCCAGGTCTGGTGCAGTGAGGCGGCGCTCGATGGCGATCAGAGCACGCAGGGCGGTTCGTTGTTGCCGGGTGCCGGCGGCTCCTCCTTGCTGATGGTCAGCTTCCCGCCGGATTCGGTGATGGCCGCGCCCTTGGATCCGCAACGGGCGTTTGCCGAGATGGTCGAAGCCTTGCCCGGGCTGATCGAGTGCTTCGAACCCGAGGCGCCGGGCATGCACCGCACCCCGACACTCGACTATGTGGTGATTATCGAAGGTGAATTGTGGTTGGAGCTGGATGACGGCGAGGAATGCCTGCTGCGCCGCGGCGAGGTGGTGATCCAGAACGGCACCCGCCATGCCTGGCGCAACAAGTCCGACCAGGTGGCCAAGGCCGTGTTCTTCATGCAGGGACTGGCCGGTTGAGCTTCGGCTTAGGGCTGGCGGCTCCCCTTCGACGCGAGTTCGATCAGTTGCAGTACTTCCTGACAATCCCGTGAACAACAACCCGGTTCCGCGAAGCCGTTCTTCAGGAAACACGGGTGTCATTAGCGCTGCCCTTCAACCACAGACGCAGCTCTGTCTTGAGGAGATCGCCGTAGCTGTTCCTGAGCAGCACGTTGCGCAGGTCTGTCGGGTAGATGAGGGTGTCCCCATAGATGATGGTCTTGATTCCTTCGCCGTCGTAGCGCCGGTGGCGGGCCTGCTCGACCATGCTCGTGAACATGGCGGGGGCGACGAACAGCATGATAGTGCCGAACCCGTTTGCCAGCCCGAACAGTTCATCGGGGTTGAAATCGCGGGATTGCGGGACGACATGGCGCGCGGCCCGGCGCACATGGATCAGGCTGTAGAGACCGGCGCAGTGAGACATCGGCGCTGCGTAGACCACCGCCTCATCGGTGCCGACTGGATCGACATCGGGTGAACAGTACTGTGACATGGCCGTCAGGTTGCCGTGGCTCAGCATCACCCCTTGGGGCCGCTCGGTGGTATCGGGGGTATAGAACAGCCAGGCCAGGTCATCGGTATGGCGCGGACAAGGCGTATCTGGCGGCGAAATGAGCGACGCGAGTGCTCCCATATCCTCTCGATCCAGCTCGTGACAGGCCTGGGGCAGGGCTCCGGGCGCGAACACCTGGCCGCCATCGGTGAAAATCAGCCGGGCTTGCGCGTTATCGATGATCCAGCCGGCCTCGACGGCGTGCAGCTTGCAGTTGATCGGAACTGCCACGGCGCCGGCCCACCAGATGGCGTAGAGCAGCTCGAGGTATTCACAGCAGTTCTTCATGAACAACGCAACCCGGTCGCCGGGGGCAATGCCGTGCTCGTCGATCAGGTAGGCGGCCCGGTGCCGGACCAGGGCGACAAAGGCCTCATAGTTGGCGACTTGCCGCTGCCCCTCGAACAGGGCCGGACGCATCGGGTAGCGAAGGCCGGCTTCGTCCAGCCAGTTGGCGATATTCATGCGCGGCTCCTGTATGCCCGAAAGACCGAGGCAAAGTTGGAACAGAAAATACATGGAGGTATGACACTACCCAGATGACGAAGATCAGCGCCAGTCAGCTATCTATGTAGTTATTTTTCCGATACCAGTGCAGGGTATCGAATAGTGTTTCAGTTACGGGGCGGAACTCGCACCCCAACTCTTTCAGACTTTTGTCATGGCTGAAATGGGTGCGCCCTTGCTCTTGCTCCATGAGTTTGACCGTGGAGGTACTGATGAGCATCGGCTTTTTTGTAATTAGGTAATAGCCTTCATAGATCAAGGCAATGATACGCAGCATGAGCAGTGGCACTTTACGCTCCGGTGCTTTTACGCCACTGACGCGGGACAGCGCCTGGAAAATGCTTTTCATGTCCATATGTCTACCGGCGGCCAGATAACGCTCTCCGGATCTGCCGCGTGTGATGGCCGCTAGTTGATGTTCCGCCACATCCCTGGCGTCTACAACGGAAAAGCTTCCCGGCAGTACCCCGGGTAGTTTCTGTCCAACAAAGTCGAGCAGGAACTGTCCTGACGAGGTGGGGCCGATATCACCGGGGCCAAACATCCAGCCGGGCAAGACCATGGTGATGAACATGTCCGGGTGCTGTGACAGAAAGGCCTGAACTTTTTGCTCGGACAGTATTTTGCTCAAGTAGTAATCGTCAGCCTCCTGTTCACTGCGCGACATGGTTTCATCGATCACTTGATCCCGATTGCCCTTCAACACGGCAATGGAGGAGGTATGGACGGCGCGACGAATGCCCGCGGCATAAGCGGCTTGCAATAATCGCTCGGTTCCAGTCACGTTGGTGTCATGCAGCTTCTGCCAGTGCTTTCCGCCTTTGTAACTGTCGCGGAAATAGGCCGCCGTATGGAACAAGGCATCGCAGCCTTGCAGGGCATGGCTGAAGGCGTCGACATTGAGCATGTCGCCTTCGACCCATTCGACCGGCAGATTGCCGAACTGCTTCTTGGCTTTTTCTACGGAACGAACCAGCGCTTTTACTTTGATCTTTCGTTTTAAAAGCGCATGGACCAGATTATTTCCGAGCAGGCCAGTAGCGCCTGTAACAAAGGCATATTCCATTAAAATCCAGCTCCTGTGAGGGGGCACCTGCTACTGCATCGAGATTGATGTCGCCGACTCGATGCTCTGTCAGGGGTTGGGCGTACCAACGGCGCAATTAAAAACCATTCGGTATCTGAAAATCAATTGGTATTTGAATTGGCGTGAGATCTAGGTTCCTGAGTCTTGCCTAAGACACTGAAATCAAACGGTTTAGTGCCTTGTCGGTAGCGCGTATCCGCCCGGACCAAGCGGTTCAAGGTCGTCGCCATAAATTTTCGCCACTCGTCATCTGGCGCCAGGGATGTCACAAGGTCACCTCAATGACTCGCCATCTTGAGTTCTCCTTCTGCCCCCCAATACATGGCACTCCTTAAAAAATTAAATGTAAAATTATTGAAAATCGCTAGTATCATATAGGGTGATTGGAGCTAGCTTTGTGCTATGAGCGGCCGATTTTTCACATCCAGTTACAGATAGGTGTTTTTGTTTGGCCAAAGGAACCGAAGGCGTGATCAAGAAGAGATTGGGGCGAGAAGAAAGTCAGCAAGTAACCAGAGACAAGTTATTTGATACTGCCACTGACCTTGTGATTAGCAAGGGCTTTCACGCCGCCAGCGTCAACGCGATTTCCGAGGAGGCCGGCTTTTCCAAGGGGGCCTTTTTTTCAAACTTTACAAGTAAGTCGGACTTGCTTCTGCAATTGACCCAGCGGTTCAAGAGGGTTGAGATAGAGCGGTTGAGCACGACCCTGGCTGCTGGGTATTCATCGGAAGAGCTGACCCACGGCTTGAATGCTTATATCGACACACTCAAGAACAATACCAACTGCGCGATTCTTGATGCTGAGCTGCAACTGATTGCCTTGCGCGATGAGGAATTCTCGAAGCATTACTACGATTTGCATCAGGAAAACAGCGAAGCCTTGGGCAAGTTGATTGCCATCATATTCAATCATGCAGGCAAGAAGCCTCCTCTGGCCAATGCCGCTCTTGCAAGGACCTTCACCGCGCTGTCGGAAGGTCTGATACTGCAAGGACACAAAGACCCGGCCTCTGAAATAAAGCTGGTGTTGAACTCGCTCATACAGACAGCAGAGCCTTTATAGCGCGCTGCCATTCTGGTGATGCATACGGTATTCGCATGTCCGAGGCCCAGACCTCGGCCAGGATGCATTCCCCACCTTCCTGGTACGCGAGCGGATTCAGAACCCTCAACTGCCGGCTATTTCAATAGTGATCATCTTGTGCACCCGGAAAGGCGTCAGCAGCGACTCGTCGGCGATTGAATCGGTAATCAACGTCCATGGCCCTTTGAGGGGCGACCAATGTTGTTGGAGGGCGCGCCCCAGTTTTGTCGCGTCAGCCAGCACGAACGTCTGTGCCGCTCGCCGGATCATGTTTTCCTTGAGGAAAGCCTGGTCGGCACTGGCCTCGCAAAGTCCCAACTCCGCCACGACGCCATCGGCGCTGAGAAAAATCTTGTCGGCACTCAAATGCTCCAGTGTCGCCTGCGCGGCTGCGCCGAAGGTCGACATGCTGGAGGCACGCAGTTCCCCGCCCAGCAGGGTGATTTTTGCATCCGCAAGCCGAGCCAAGGCCGGCAATGCCAGGATATTGTTGGTGATGACATGCAAGCCGCGTCGCTCCACCAGGAGCTCCGCCAGCGCGCTGGTGGTGGTGCCGCCATCGAGCAACAGGGTGTCGTTGTCCCGCACGTGCACCAGTGCCGCACGCGCGATGGCGAGCTTCTCCTGGCTGTGCTGATAGCGTCTCTCCTCGACGGAGGCCTCCGGCTCGCGCAGCCCGACATGAGCGGCACCGCCGTAGGTCCGCAGGATGAGGCCTTCCTCGGCCAGCGCGGTCAAGTCGCGGCGCATCGTCGCCTCGGATACGCCGAAACGCAGACACAGCTCCTCGACGTTCGCGGTGCCGGACAACACGAGATTCAGAATGGCCTCGCGGCGTGTGGCAACTTTCATGGATTTCCTGGATATCGGGTTCGACCGTCTTTATACGGTTTTCAACGGGGCAGTAAAAGGCCACCCGGCAAAGTTACCGGGTGAAACGCTCGGACACACTGCCAGGTGTCCGAGCGTTTTGTCGGTCAACGGTTCAAGGCAGGTTCAATGAGCGGATTTTCCGATTGCTCCTTGATCGGTTCGACTTCGCCCAGCAGGAACAGATAGTTGAGAATGGCGACGACAATCAACCCGGCGGAAAACAGCAGGGCCGGAACGAATGAGTTGGTGGCGGCGACGATGAATCCGGTGATGATCGGACCGACCACGCCGCCCATGTTGGAGACGGTGTTTTGCAGGCCGGCCAGCATCGAGGTCATGCCCCGTGGCGCGACATCGCCGGGCATCGCCCAGACCTGGGTGGCCGCTACCGTGGTGCCGGATTTGGCGATGCACAGCAGGACGATGGCGAGCCAGGAAGATTCGGCGAAGGCCGCGAAACCGATGCAGGAGGCCATCAGCAGGCCGACGACCAGGAAGGTCTTGCGAATACGCGTCAATGACCAGCACCCCTGACGGTAGATGCGGTCGGACAGCCAGCCGGCGAAGACTTCCACCAGCATGGCCAGCAGCAACGGCAGCGCCGCGACGAAACCCATGGAGATCAGGTCCATGCCGCGTTCTTTCACTAGGTAGGTGGGCAGCCAGGTGATGAAGAAGTACGAGTTGTAGTTGATGAAGAAGAAGCCCAGGCACATGGCCCATACATTGCGGTAGCGCAACAGGTGGTACCAGCGCAGGGTCGGCTTGTCGCCGGTGCCTTCCTTGCGGCGCTGGCCCTCGCGGATGTGCCGCAGTTCGGCTTCGTTGACGCCACTGTGCTGTTCGGGATCGTTCTTGTAGAACGCGAACCAGACCAGCGCCCAGACGATCCCGATGGAGCCGCTCAGGACGAAGGTCATCTTCCAGCCCACCAGGGCGATCAGCCAGACGATCAAGGGCATGGCGACCGCGCCGCCGAATTTCGAGCCGCTGTCGAAGATGCCGGCGACGGTGGCGCGTTCCTTGTCCGGAAACCAACGCGAGGCGATCCCGGCGTTGCTGGGATAGGCCGCCGCTTCGCCCACGCCCAGGCCGACGCGCAGCGCGAACAGGGAATTGAAGCCATTGGCCAGGCCGGTCATTGCGGTGGCCACCGACCACCACAGGACCGCGCCACCGAGGGTGAGCTTCTGGCCGAAGCGGTCGGCCAGCCAACCGGCCGGCAACTGCAGCAGGGCGTAAGACCAGAAGAACGCCGACATGATCAGGCCCATTTCCGCGGTGTTCAGCGCGAATTCCTTGCTGATGATCGGGGCGGCGGCTGAAAGCACGACACGGTCGATGTAATTGATCGCAATGGCGGTCCACATCAATCCGGCGATGAGCCAGCGTACCGAGGAAGCCTTATTATTGTTGTACATGGTTCCAACTCCGGGTTCGGATGTTTCGCAAGACCTGACGACAGCGTGATCGCACCTGGGGGAGGGCTCGGACGGCCTGCCCATTGCGCTGCCGACAGTCGCTTCAGGTCGGGGGGCGGACGAGCTAGAGGCCGTTCACCACGAATTCAGGACGCGCATTGGCCTTCAGCACCGCGACGATGTTGCGCACGCAAGTCAGGCTCAGGATGTCCAGCGCGCCCGGTGTGTAGCCGGCGATATGCGGTGAGGCGATCACGTTCGGCAGGGCATAGAGGGGATGACGGGTGACGGGCTCCTCTTCGAACACGTCCAGTGCGGCCCCCCGAGGTGTCCCTTTTGCAGCGCGGCAAACAAGGCGTTCTCATCGATGATGCCGCCCCGCGCGGCATTGATCAGGTGGGCGTGCGGCTTCATCAAGGCCAGGCGTTCGGCGCCGATGAGGTGGTGGGTGGCGTCGTTCAGGCCGATATGCAGGGTGACGTAGTCGGCCTCGCCCAACAGCGCGTTCAACGCCACCAGGCGGATACCGTTGGCCTCGGCAAAGGCCTGGTCCGGGAAGGGATCATGGGCAATCACCCGCATCGAGAAGCCGGCTGCGCGCCGCGCGACTTCCTTGCCGATATTTCCCAGGCCGATGATGCCCAGGGTCTTGCCGTGGACATCGGCGCCGAACAGGCGCGGCCATTCCCCGGCCTTGGTTTGTTGATCGGCCTGGGCGATCTTGCGGGCGGAGGCCAGCAGCAGGGCAAAGGTGTAGTCCGCCACCGCGTGCTTGTTGGAGTCCGGCACATTGCAGACCCACACCTTGCGTTCACGTGCGGCGGGCAGGTCGATGTTGTCCACGCCGACACCATGCTTGCAGACGATACGCAGCTCCGGCAGTGCATCGAGCACGCGGGCGTTGATGCTGTTGAAAGCGACAATCGCCGCCTGTGCGCCCTTGGCCCGGGCGATGAACTCGTCTTCGCCGATGTCGGCCGGCAGGTTGACGCACTCGATGGCCTGCTCGCCCAGCAGCGTCAGCGGCTCTGTCGAATACTTGGCAAAAGACGGGGAGGTGGAGACGATTCTCATGGCGATGTCCTCGATATTATTTTTATGCTTTAAGGTTCTGCTGATTCAGGTGTTCGCGGGCAATCAGGCCGCTGTGCTGGTGCGTTTGTGGGCGGCCAGTTCCACGGCCTGGCGCATGGCCTCGGTCAGGCTGCGTTCGTCGGCGATGCCTTTGCCGGCAATATCGAAGGCGGTGCCGTGGTCGACGGAGGTGCGGATCACTGGCAGGCCGACGGTGACGTTTACCCCGGCTTCCAGACCCATGACCTTGACCGGGCCATGACCCTGATCGTGATACATCGCCACCACCGCATCGAAATCGCCGCGCCCGGCGCGGAAGAACAGGGTGTCGGCCGGCAGCGGTCCTTCCACGCGCCAGCCGCGTGCCCGCAGCTCGTCGATGGCGGGTTGGATCTTGGTGGCCTCTTCGCCGTAACCGAACAGGCCGTTCTCCCCGGCATGGGGGTTGATGCCACAGACCGCGATGAGCGGGTTGTCGATGCCTGCGCGTACGAGGGTTTCGCGGGCACGTTCAATCGTGCGCTTCACCAGGCCGGGCTCGATCCTGGCGATGGCGTCGATGATGCCGATATGGGTGGTGACGTGAATCACCCGCAGCGTCGGCGTCATCAGCATCATCGAAACCTCTTCGATGCCGGTCAGGTGCGCCAGCAGTTCGGTGTGGCCGGGAAAAATATGGCCACCGGCATGCAAGGCTTCCTTGTTCAGCGGCGCGGTGCAAATGGCGTCCAGCTCGCCGGCTTCGGTCAGTTGCACGGTACGCTCGATGTAGCGGAATGCGGCATCGCCGGCGATGGCGGAAAGCTTGCCGTAGGGCAGGTCGGCAGGAATCAGCGCCAGATCGATGCAATCGACGACGCCGTGTTGAAAGCGCGCCTGACCGGGACGTTCAATGCTGTTCACTTTCAGGCTGCCCCCGACAATACGGTTGGCATCGGCCAGTCGAGCCGCATCGCCGATCACCAACGGGCGGCAGGTTTCGTACAGCGAGGCGTGAGCCAGGCATTTCATGATGATTTCCGGACCGACGCCGGTGGCATCGCCCATGGTGATACCGATGACAGGACGTTCAGACATAGGGGTCTTCCTTCGTTAGGGTTGCGACGTGGCGGTCAGTTGCCGCCAGGCATCGAAGAGGCTGCTGGGCTGGCCGAAGCCGCCGGCTTTGGTGACGATGGGCAGGTCACGCCCATGCCAGCGGGCGCGGGAGAAGACCACGCCGGGGGCCAAGTCACCCTGAAGGTCCAGGCGCTGAATACCGGCGGCGCCGAGAATGGCGCGGGCGGTTTCGCCGCCGGTGGCGATCAGCGCGCCCGCGTGGGGCAGGGCGGGCTGGAGCAGTTGGGCCAGTGCCGTGCTCAACTGCGCGGCCTGGCCGGGGTCGCGGTGTTCCTGTTGCAGACTGACCAGTACCTGCCGACCCTGTTGCAGGGCCGTCTCGATCGAGGTGGCGATGGCCTGCCATTCGGCCGCTGTCGGTCCCGCGCACAAGGTGGCGGGAGCAAGGCGCACACGTAATTGATCGCTGTGTTCAGCCAGGTAGTTGGCCTGGCCCTGGGCGTGTCGGGACATACTGCCGACCACGCTCAACACCGGTCCGCTGATCGACGTATTCGGCAGGGTTGATACCGCTGGAAATCCCAACGCCTGCGGCAGGTGTCGGGCCAGTCCGGCGGAGCCGACCCAGAATAGTCGTTCATGCAGAGCCGCCGAGGCCTGGGCGATATTCGCAAGGTCAGTATCGGTTTGCGCATCACAAACCAGTGCTTGTACACCGTCGGCCAGATGCATGAGCAGGTCTGCCTGCAGTCGCTGCGTATCACGTACTGCATCAAGGGAGAGCGACGCACAGCGCAGACCTTGCGCCCTCAACAACTCCACCAGGTTGGCCGTGCCCGCGAGGTGCTCATTGCGCCAGACGTCCGTTTGATCGACGGGGACGCCATCGAGCTGTTGAACCCCGCCCACTGTCGTCCTGCCCATCAGCGGGAACGCCGGCGCAACCAGGGCCATGCCGCGAAGGGCTTGCAACGCGGCCACTTCGCTGGCGATATTGCCGCGCAGGGTGGAGTCGATCTTTTTGTAAAGCGGCAGGTCGCCCGCCGGCTCCATCCCCAACACCTCGCGATGCGCTGCCGCGGCGGCTTGCGCATCGAGGCGCCGAGAGTCGAGGTCGAGGGCGATCACCTCGGCGCCCAACGATGCGCCGACATCCAGCCCGACTTGGCTGAGCACCACCTGAGTGACCATGCGCCCGGCGAAATCGGCGGCGCAGTCAGCGGCCCCGGAGAGATCGTCGGCAATGATCAGGAGGCGCGGCATGGGCGCGGTGCTCATGGCAGCAGGCGCCGATAAAGTTGCTGGATATCCTCGAGGCTGAGGGCCTTGGGGTTGTTGGCCATCAAGCGCGTCACCTTGGACGCGGCCACCGCCATTTCCGCCAGATGTTCTTCCGCCACGTTGAATTCGCGCAGGTTCTGCGGGATGTTCAGGATCGCTGTCCAGGTGTGGATCTGCTCGATCAGTTTGTCGGCGGCCACTTCGTCGCTATCGCTTTCCAGGGCCACGCCACAGACACAGGCGGCGCGCTTGAGACGGGCGGCGCAGCTGTCCAGGTTGAAAGCCATGACATGGGGCAACAGCATCGCATTGGCGACGCCATGGGTGACATGGAACTTGCCGCCCAGCGGATAGGCCAGGGCATGCACGGCGGCGGTGCCGGCACCGGTCAGGGCCAGGCCGCCATACATCGACCCCAGCAGCATATCGCCACGGGCTCGTACCGAGTCGGGCTGCTGATAGGCCTCGACGATGCTGCCGGCGATCAACCGCATGGATTCCAGGGCAAAGGTGTCGCTGAGCGGATTGGCCTTGGTGGAAATGAACGACTCCAGCGAATGGGTGAAGGCATCCATGCCGGTCGCGGCGGTGATTGCCTTGGGCAGGCTCAGGGTCAGCAAGGGGTCGAGGATGACCAGGGTTGGCAACAGGTGACGGCTGACGACACCGATCTTCAGCTCTTCATCGGGGAGGGTGACGATGGCGTTGGGCGTGACCTCGGAGCCTGTGCCCGAGGTGGTCGGAACCAGCACCATCGGCTTGCCCGGGTTGCTGACCTTGTCGATCCCGAGCATCTCCTTGAGCGGGGTGTCGTTGGTCAGCATCACCGCGAACAGCTTGGCCGCATCAAGCACGCTACCGCCGCCCACGGCGATCAGCGCGTCCGGTGCAAACGGGGCCACGTCCTCGCGAAAGACCCGTTCGATGTTTTCCAGGGTCGGCTCGATTTCGACGTTATCGATCATATGTACGGCGATGCCACGCCTGGCGAACTGCGCCTTGATCTTGTCGGTGACACCGAGACGGTGCATGGCGTTCTGGGTGACCAGGACGACCTGTTTGAGCGGAACATCCAGTAGATACAGCTTGTCGCCCAACTGCTCCAGGCTGCCAGGGCCATGGATGATGTTCTTGACGGTTTGGAAGTGATGGATCGCGGTCATGTCAGCCCCCTCAGGCGGTGTGGCGATAAACAGCCAGCAGCTCTGCGAGTTTCTGAACGGCCGCCGGATCAAGGGGCTCGACCGGGGCGCGGCAGGGACCGACCGGCACGTTCAACAGTTCGGTGGCTTTTTTCAGCACCGAGGGCATGGTGCCCATCGCGAAGGCATCGCGCAGCGGACGCAGCAGTTCCTGAGCGGCCTTGGCGGCCTCATGGTTGCCGGCCTGGAAGTTGTTCCAGATGGACATGACCACATGCGGCACGGCGTTGGCGGTGGCGGCCACGGCACCGTCACCACCGGCGAGCAGGTTCCAGTAGATCAGGGAGTCGGTACCGGCGAAGACCGCGAAGTCGTCGCTGCGGTATTTGATCATCTGCACCAGGTTGTCGAAGTTGCCGGCGCTGTCCTTGATGCCCTTGATCTGTGGGTGCTTGGACAAGGTGGCCACGGCGCCGAGGCCGATGGACATGCCGGTCTTGGCTGGAATGTTGTACATCATCACCGGGAGCGAGGTGGCGTCACCGATGGCCTCGTAATGCTTGATCAGTTCCGATTGGCTGACGGCATTGAAGTACGGGGTGATGACGGACAACGCGTCGGCGCCCATGCCTTCGACGCGTTTGTTCATTTCAATCACTTCGCGGGTGCTGAACGCCCCGGTACCGACCATGACGGGCAAGCGGCCCGCCGAGGCGTCGATGGTGATGCGGGTGATTTCGAGTTTTTCTTCGTCGGACAGGGCGAAAAACTCGCCGTTGGTGCCTAGCACGAAGAGGCCATGAACACCGGCTTCGATCAGGCTTTCGACCAGGCCGCGCAAGGCTTTTTCGTCCAGGCGCTGGTCGGCGGTAAACGGGGTGACTAAGGCGGGAACGATGCCGTGGAATTTCATGAAGGGCGCTCTTGTTTTGTTGTAATTGGAATGAGAGTGATCGATTCGATCATAAATGGCAAGTGAAAAATGACTAAAAAAATCACTTAAATTATTTCTGTGAGCGTTATTGTTTGTTTTTGATCGAATCGATCATTTTTTGCCAGGCGCCAGGCGCCAGGCGCCAGGCGCCTGGCGCCAGGCGCCAGGCGCCAGGGGGTGTGCCGGTGGGCTGCTCATCCAGGCACCGCTATCGGTCAGTGAGGCGCCGAGCCATAGCACGTATTGCGGGGCGACACGGGCAGGGCGGAGCATGCCGCTCAGCAGTTCATTGAAAGGTGGGTAGGCCGAGTGGGAATAGGTGCGATCCGGGACGAGATCCCGTTCAGCGCTTAGGCAACCCTACACAGCTCAAGCCCGACGCGGAGTCGGGCTTGAGCTGTGTAGGGTTGCTGCCGCTTTGCGATCTGAGTCATTTGAAGAACGCGTGCTTGTCCGCAGCGGCTTCGATGTCTCGATAAGTACGCCCGTCGGTCACGCAAAGAAGCGATCTGCCATCTCTGAAGTCCAGCGAAAAGGTGACCTCTTTCTCTTCGTCGGCAAGCATCAGGCCTGCAATCGCGCCAACCGGGCCAAGCACCATTGCTCCTGCCAGGCTAAGGCTCATCGTGCCTCGCATACCCTGATGTGAAGCCTCACTGACCGCCCTGATATCGGCAATTTCCGAGGTGGGGAGCTTCAACCCTGGCCAAGGGTATAGAGCCGTTTCTACTATGATGTAACCCCCCTCATGTTCTGCATGGCCATCAAGGAAATCTCCTGCCAAGATCTTTATCTTAGACATACGGTGTCCTCCCCGCGGTGACTACAGGAGAATTCAGCGCCTGCAAGCAGGTGGCGTCAACGGCTTCTGGATGAAGGGTTTGCTTTTCTTTTCCAGGCCACTGCGCACTGCCGCCAAGGCAGCTTTTATAAACATCGGACCAGCCCCGGGTCTTGGCTGGTCCATCCGACAGGGTAAGAATAATGGACTTGAAGTTCAGCCATGTGGATGTTCTGGTCGAAAACCTTGAGGTGGCCTGTTCCTACTACGCCAAGGTCTTCAGCGCCAGGATCTCGAAGTCGTTTACCTGGGAGCGCGACGGTCTCCATGTGCGATATGCGATTGTCATGTTCGGAACAGAGCGCGTGATGCTGGTCCAACCCATCGCAGGGAACCTGCGAGACCTCATGGACGCCAACGGCGAGGGCACGATCTACCGTCACTGCTACTCCACACCCGATATCGAGGTGGCTTATGACGAGTTGGTCGCCGTCGGCGTGCAGCCGGAGGATGAGAACGGAAGGCCTCTTTCCCGCGAAGCCCTTCAATCGCCCAGTGGCGTACGGATCATCTGGCTACCCAAGCGCTTTGGACACTTCTCCATCGAGTTGCTCGAAGAGCGTGAGTTGGAGCAGTTCATCCAGGACGCCTTTTCCACGAGCGCATGACCAGAAAGAACCCAGGAGAAACCGAACAGACAATAGGCGATCCATTTCTGTTTATGTGTGCATGAAGGCGAGCTTGGCCCCAAGGGCCAGGAAGGCGACACAGAAACCGCGACGCATCCAGCGCAGCACGGCCGGGCTCGAGAGCACATGACGGCGCATCGAGGCGGCGAACACACCATAGAGCAGGAAAACCGCGAAGGTGATCGCCATGAACCCCAGGCTCAATTGCAGCATGCCCGGTACCGCGGACGCGCCATCGGACGTGACGAACTGTGGCAGGAAGGCGAGGAAGAAGATCGAGAGTTTGGGGTTGAGCAGGTTGATCAGGATGCCGGACAGGATCACCTGGCCGTTCGAGCGAGGCGCGGCATCCGGCTCGATCCGCAGCGCACCCTGTTCCCCAAGCGTGCTCCAGGCCATCCAGATCAGGTAGGCAACCCCCAGGTATTTGATGATCTCGAACGCCAGCGCACTGGCATGCAGCAAGGCAGCCAGGCCGGTGATCGCCGCCAGCATGTGTGGCAGGATACCCAGGGTGCAGCCGAAGGCGGCGACCGCACTGGCTCGCCGCCCGTGGGAGAGCCCGGCGGCCAGGGTGTAGACCACGCCGGTTCCCGGCGAGGCGACGACGATCAGTGATGTGATGAGAAATTCGAGTGTCATTCGATTCCGACCTCGACGTGGCGCGCTCTGCTGGGCAGGGCAGGAGAGTTGTAGCGAGTGGAAGGGGTATAGCCAGATTTCATGGGCGGGTTCTCCGATCAACAGTGACTGCATCAGTCTGGCGGTCGGATGGATCTCGCTCTTGAACGAAATTGCAGCGGCTGGTCGATCGCGTCAGCGCCTCTTCTTCGCGTAGGCCCCTGGCGAAAAACCGAAGCTGCGCACGAACAGTCGTGTCATATGGCTCTGGTCGGCAAAGCCGCTGGCTGCCGCCGCTTCGGCCAGCGGAGTTCCGGCAGCGATCAGGCGCCGCGCCAGCTGGATACGCCGCTGCAACAGATAAGCATGGGGGGTGAGTCCGGTCTGGCGCGCAAAGGCGCGCACGAGTTGGAACCGGCTGAGTTCAGTCTCTTTCGCCAGCATCGACAGCGACAATGATGCCAATGGGTCGTCGTCGATCATGGCCTGCGCGTGCGTGATCCGTGCGCTGCATGATCGCGATGCAGGGCTTTTTCGCTCCAACAGGTGATCGAACAGACAAAGCAGCGTTTCGTCCACTTCCAACGAGCCCGGTGTGCCCCCGTTGTCGACCATGGCCAGGTAAAGGGCTCGAAAGGAGTCCGCCGCTCGGGTATCGCGAATGACCGGAAAGGCGAATTCATGAGCCGGGATACCTGCATTCTCCGCCATCTCCTCGAAAGTCGCCGAGACCCACTTGGGATCGAAATACAGCATGTGCCAGCGCCGGCCCCCGTCTCCGATCGGGATGCCGTCGTGGACCTCGCCAGGATTGACGGTGATGACATCACCGGCCATGGCCTCAACCCTGCCGCGACCGCTCGCCGACTGCTGGGCGCCGCGTGAGATCAGTCCAATACCGAAGTGCTCATGCATATGGCGCCCGAAGGCCCGGTCGGTTTCCGCCTCCACGGCCTCCACGCCATCGCTTATGCAGCGAATCACTCTGAAGTGTTTACCCGTCATATGCTCTCGAACTGCAGTCGCCTGATCTTTCCCAAGTTTAATCAGCGGCATGATCGCAGCGGCAGGTTTATCGCTGTGCCAGGATCAGCCTGGTGTATCACCGAAACGGAATGAGGCTCCATAAGCGGATTCCGGCAAATGGCTGGCGCCGTCCGCTCGCAGCCGTGAGCGGAAGGTTCCACTGTGCGGCTGGGTTCTGTAAAGGCCGCGCTTGCGCAGTTCGGGAATGATCAACTCCACGAAATCCTCCAGTGAGCCGGGACTGATCAACGGATTGATCATGTAGCCGCTGGTGCCGGAGAGACGGGCGTGTTCTTCGATCCGATCCACGACCTGCTGTGGGGTGCCGACCAGGATCAGGTCGCTGCCGCGGGTGACCTTGGCAAAACGTTGCTTCACATCGCCCGCGGTCAAGGGCTTGCCACTGCCATCGGGGTGCATGACATAGGAGGTCAAGCCTTCGGTGTGGGTCGACAGTGCCTCGCTGTCGGCATAGCGGCTGATATCGATGCCGGTATCGCCCGCGTAACTGACCAGTTGCGCCTGGAGATGGTAGTTGCTTTGCAGAACGTCATATTTGCGCTGGGCTTCGATCTCGGTTCTGGCGGTGACAATGCGCAGCACGGTCAGGGACCGCACATCCTCGCGCTGACGGCCGCGGGCCTGGGCCTTGGCCCATATATCTTCCAGGCCTTGGCGGATTTCCATAGGGTTGGATTTGGCGATGAAGATCAGCTCGGCGTGCTTGGCGGCAAACTCGCGACCACGACCCGACCAGCCGGCCTGGATCAGCAGGGGAGTGCGCTGTGGCGACGGTGAGGTCAGATGCGGTCCGGCCACTCGATAATGCTCGCCAACATGATTGATCGGCCGTACCCGGTCACCTCGGGCATACAGGTGACGGGTCTTGTCAGCCACCACGGCGTCATTGGCCCAACTGCCTTCCCAGAGCTTGTACACCACATCGAGAAACTCTTCGGCGCGTTCATAGCGGTCATCGTGTTTGATCATCTGTTCAAGGCCGAAATTACGGGCGGCGCTGGACAGATAGGAGGTCACGATGTTCCAGCCCACGCGGCCGTTGGTCAGGTGATCCAGGGTGCTGAAACGCCGGGCGTGGGTGAAGGGGTGTTCGTAGCTGGTGGTGACCGTGACGCCGAATGCCAGATTTTCGGTGACCGCGGCCAGGGCCGGAATGATCATCAGCGGGTCGTTGGCCGGCGCTTCCACCGCCCATTTCACCGCCGCGTCGGCATTGCCGCCAAACACGTCGTAGAAACCCAGCACATCGCCGAAGAACAGCATGTCGAGGTTGGCCTGGTCGGCAATGCGTGCCAGGTTCGACCAGTAGCCCAGCGAGTTGATTGCCAGGCGCTCGTCAGCCGGGTGCGTCCAGAGGCTCGGCGCACCGCCGCAGCCGACACTGGCTTGTTCGTAGAGGGCAAATAATAGAGGTTTTGGATCAGACATCTTCGTTCCTGAATGAAGTCGTTGAAGGGGTGGGCTCAGCGTGGGTTCTTGAAGCCTTTGCCGTAGTGCCGCTCAAGGCGCACCTGGATCAACTCCAGGCCGATGGAGAGCAGCCAATAGATGACGGCCGCGGTGGTGAGCATTTCGATATAGCGATAAGACGACCGGCCATACGATTGCGCCAGGAACATCACTTCCCAGACGCCCATGACCGAAACTAATGACGAGTCCTTGAGCATCGAAATGAACTGGCTGGTGGTCGGCGGAATGATCGTGCGCATCGCTTGCGGCAGGACGATGCGCACAAAGATCGCCGCGGGTCGCAGGCCCAGGGCGGCTGCCGCTTCACGCTGACCGGGCGCCACGGCCATGATGCCGGCACGAAAGATCTCGCTGAGGTAGGCCCCATAGTTCAGGGAGAGCGCAAGAATGCCGGCGCTGATGGCCCCGGGGACCACACCCAGTTGCGGTAGCCCCAGATAGATCAGCAATATCTGGATCAGCAGCGGTGTACCGCGAAAGAACGAGGCGTAGAAACTGGCCACGCCGAATGCCACCGCGCTGGATGACAGGCGCGCCAGTGCCGTGACGAAACCCAGAAACAGTGACAGCCAGATCGAGCAGAAGCACAGGAACAGCGTCAGTGCGGCGCCCTGCAGAAAACCGTTTGGCCCCAGGCGCAGGCCGACCAGGTTCGGCCACTTGTCCAGAATGATCGAGAACTTCAGGTCGAAGCTCATGAAAAACAGCGTGCACAGCCCGAGCATGATCGCCCAGGTCAGATAAAGTCGGGCCCGGAAACTGAGCAGATGGCGCCAGCGACGCGGCTGGGTGTCGGGTGCCGAGGCCACCTGTATCGGGTTGGGTTCGAAGGTGCTCATTGGCTGATATCGGCACCGATCCACTTCTGCGAAATCTTGCCGAGCGTGCCATCGGCCTTGAGCTGGGCAACCACCTGAGTGACCTTGGCGTTCCATTCGCCATCGCCTTTTTCGATGGCCGCGACGTTGGGTTCGGCATACAACGTCTCGCCGACGATCTTGAAGCGAGGGTCCTGGGCAATGCGTTCACGGGCGGTGACGAGGTTGGTGACCATGGCATCGAGGCGCACGCCGTTCCCCAGGGCGAGGTCCTGGAAGGCCACCGTTTCATTGTCATAGGGCGCCACCTGGACCTGATCGAATGGGTACTTCAGGGGCTTGTCCTCGGCACCCTCGATCACCAGGTCCTTGTTCAAGTAGGCTTCGTAGGTGGAGGCGCTGATCACGCCGACTTTCTTGCCCGACAGGTCCTTGCCCGAGGTGATGTCCTTGTTCTGGGTGTTCACCACGATGACCGCCGGCGACTGGTAGTACTCCACCGGGAAGTCGAACACTTCGGCGCGCGCTTTGCTGGGGGTCATCGAGCAGACGCAGATGTCATAGCGCCCACTCCAGCGGCCGGCGGCAATCACGTCCCAGGACGGGGTTTCCAGCTTGAGTTTTACCCCAAGGCGCTGGGCCACGGCCTTGGCGACATCGACGTCGAAACCGTCCAGTTGGTTTTGCGCGTTAAGAAAGGAGAAGGGCGGATAGTTCTCCATCAAGACGCCGGTAAGCTCGCCTTTCGCGGTCACTCGATCAAGTGTGGAGCCGGCGAGTGCGGTCGAGCAGGTAGCAAGCAATGCGAGACCAAGCGGTAGAAGGGCTGATTTTTTCAAAGGCGAGTACTCAGGCGGTTATTTAAGAAGAATGCATAGATTTAAACGTACTATAAAATCTATTTATACTAATTAAATAGAATAACAAGCTTGCATCGGGCTATATCCCGAGTCGCCTCTGTCAGCCCGCTGGCCAATGCCTTGGAGGCCCTGGTGTCAGCCAACACCAGGGCCCGCTATCTGCTTTTTTGCCTCAGGCCCCTGAGTTGCTGTCGATGAACTTCTCGTAATACATATGGAAGCCGTCGATACGCTGTTCGGTGAACCAGGTCTTGACGGCTTCCACCATGGGCGGAGGGCCGCACAGGTAGATGTCGAACGGGTTGGCGTTCATCGTCTGGCGGTCGAAGTGTTGGGGAATCCATCCGGTCTTGCCTTGCCATGCGGAGGACGGCTGGCTGACCACCAGGTGATACTCGAAACCTTCGATGCGCGTTCGATACTCCGCCAGGCGATTCAATTCACACAGGTCCGTGTCCTGGGTGACGCCATAGAACAACTGGACCGGTTGATCACATCCGCCCCGGTCGGCCATCTCGTCGAGCATGCCGAGAAACGCTGACAGACCCGTGCCGCCGGCCACCATCACCAGTGGCTTGTTGACCTGCCTGAGATAGAAACTGCCCAGTGGGGCCTCGAACTCCAGCGCTTGCCCGACCTCACAACGCTCGCGGACAAAATTACTCATCACGCCATCCGGCAGCAGTCGGATAAGGAACTGCAGCTGATTGCCCGGGTTGGGCCGGTTGGCGAACGAGTAGGAGCGCCAGGCATCGGTGCCGGGTACTTTCAGGCGCGCGTATTGACCGGGCAGGAAGTCCAACAGCCGCTCGCTGGCACTGGCGTCGAGATGCAGGATCGCGGTGGTGCTGGAAACCTGTTCAACCCGGGTGATGACGGCGTGCATGAGCTGGGTGGCGCCGGCGTTGCACAGGCTTGAATCGAAGTCGAAGTAGAAGGACGCCGCGGACTGCACGCGCGTCTGGCACGACAGCATCTTGCCTTGCGCCAGGTCGCTTTCGCTGAACAGCTCGTCGTCGACATAGTCTTGCGTATACCGGCCTGTTTCGCAGCGTCCCTGGCAAGTACCGCAGACGCCTTCGCGACAATCCAGGGGAATGTTCACGCCGTTGCGCAGGGCGGCGTCGAGCAATAATTCGTTGGGCTTGACCTCGAAGAACGCGGTCTTGCCATCGGCAAAGTTGAAAGCCACCTTGTGGTTCATGGCAACGTACTCCGTGGCTTACAAATGGTAGAAGTCGAGCACCGAATTGATCGTGTCGTTGAGCAGGACCACATGCTTGCGGGCAATCTTCCAGCTCTCGCCGTCAGGCCGCATGCGGTAGGTGGCGTAACCGTAGAATTGCTCGGAGGTGGCCATGCGGTAGTACAGCGTCTGCCAGTTGAGCCTGACCTCCAGTTCGTCGTTCTCCAGCGCCGCGATGCGGATATTGCTGACCATGTGCAGGGTGCGCGGCATCGGGATGGTCGAGGCGGCCTTGCCGGTGCGCAAGCGGAATACCCGATCCTCCAGGCCGCCCCGGTTGGCGTAGTAGATCAACGACATGCCCTTCTTCGGGTCAGTGGTGTAGACGTGCTCCGAATCCCATTGCGGCAGGTGGAACTCGCTGTCCTCGCTGAACAGGTCGAGGTAGGCGTCCCAGTCCTGGGCATCGCACAGTTCGGCCTTGCGGTAGCAAAATTGTTCAACACGGTATTGCAGTTGCGAATTCATGCTTACACCTCGCGCAGTTTCAGGGGTTGCTCTTCGGCGGCCTTGCGCGCCAGCCCTTCGAGCAGGAAGCGCTGCCAGTTGCCGTGCTGGTTGACGTAGAGCCCTTCGTGGGTGAATTCGGTTCCGGTCAGGGCCGGTTGGATGCCCAGGGTTTCACTGTTGCGGGTCGGACCTGTGACCCATTTGTCATGGCCGCGCGAGATGTCGCTCCAGCGCTCCAGACGGGCCTGGAAGCCACGCTGGGCTTCACGGAATTCCACCAGGTCATCGGGAGTACCGAGGCCGGAGACATTGAAGAAGTCTTCGAACTGGCGGATACGGTTTTCGCGATCGCTGTCGGATTCGCCCTTGACCCCCAGGCAGAAGCTGTGGATCTCGGTCTTGTTCCAGGCCAGCGGACGGATGATCCGCAACTGCGAACTGATCTGGTCGAGGAAAAACATGCTGGGGTAGACGTTCAGGTTGCGCAGGCGATGCATCATCCACTCGGCCTTGTCCTGGCCATATTCCTCGACCAGGCGCGGCATGATGCTGGCGTAACCGGGGCGTACCGCCGGGTTCGGCATATCGCTGAACAGCACACTGTGACCGTTGTGGAAGGAGAACCAGCCGTCGTCGGTTTCGGCATCGCCGGCGCCCAGCTTGCTGTAGTCCAGGGTATCGCCGCTGGCGCTGCCTTTCTCGGCGTTGACCTGCTGGCGATGCTGCACCGTGGCGACGTAGTTGTAGTGCACGGTACTGACGTGATAACCGTCCAGGCCGTTTTCGTTCTGCAGCTTCCAGTTGCCGTCATAGGTATAGGAAGACTTGCCGGGCAGCACTTCCAGCTCGCCGGTGGCCGATTGCGCCACCATCATGTCGAAGAACACCTTGGCGTCGCCCAGGTAGTCTTCCAGGCTGTCGCTGGCCTCGACATCGAGGCTGACGAAGACAAAGCCCTTGTAGCTTTCGATACGGGCTTTTTTCAGGCCGCGGGTCGCCTTGTCGAAACCCTCGGGGTATTCACCCGGCGCCTTGACCTTGACCAGGCGCCCATCGCTTTTGTAGCACCAGGCGTGGAAGGGGCAGGTGAAGGTCGATTGGTTGCCCTTGCCCACGCGGGTCAGGGTCGTGCCGCGGTGTTGGCAGGCGTTGATCAGGGCGTTGAGCCGGCCTTCGCCGTCGCGGGTGATGATCAGTGGCTGGCGACCGGCACGCATCGTCATGAAGTCGTGCTTGTGGGCGATCTCGCTTTCGTGACAGGCGTAGATCCAGTTCTTCTCGAAGATCAGTTCCATCTCGAGATCGAACAATTCGGGTTCGGTGAACATGTCACGGGCGATACGGTAGATGCCCTCGACCGGACGGAAGTCCAGGCAACCCTGGATGAAGGCCTGCCATTGGGCGACGCTTTTCGAATAATGCATGAGTCGGTACCTGTTTCATCGGGCGAATCGGTACCTGCATTAGAGGAGGGCCTGGCGCTTTGGGTCTATCCACATAGTTGGCGAAGGTCATCCGGAAATTTTGTGTGCGTGTACGCTGCGCGGCGTTCAACTGTCCGAGTCATTTTTGTGACCGGTAATCGCACAGTAAATGCACGAAACAAAGCCGCCGGTTCGCTGGGCAGCCTCCGCAGGCAGCGCGTTGTGTAAGATGGTCGAAGACTATCCGGAACATCATCGAGTGCTTGTCTTGACTCGGTGATGGCACAGAGCTTGCGTCCGGACAAGCCAGCGCGCCGACAGAGCGCGTATCGAAAATAGCCTTGTTGAGTAGCGCCGATGAGTAGCAAGCCCAACTATCATTTTCGCGACATCCATGCCGATCACTTCGATCTGGCCGGCGCGCATTCATGGATGTCCACGATCTGCGGTCCCCATCTGCTCCATGCGAGCAAACCCCACAGCATTCAATTCCACCACAGCGGCAACGTGCTCAAATCGATGTCGACCACCCTGGGCATCATCGAGTACGGCACCGATGTCACGGTGGGGGTCACGGACCTCGACAGCTTCAACAGCTACAGCCTGAGCCTGCCGTTGAGTGGCGAGCAGGAACTGAGCAGGGGCGGTGTGCTGTTACGCTCCGATCGTGACCATGGCGTTATCGTTTCGCCTAACCAGAGCCAGCAATTGAGCATCACCGGCGATTGTCGCAAGCTGCAGGTGGTCATCACCCGCAGTGCAATGCGCAAGACCCTGGAAGACCTGTTGCAGCATCCATTGGGTGCGCCCCTGTGTTTCGAGCCCGAAATGGATGCGGTGAGCGGGTCTGTTGCCTCCTGGTGGCGCACGGTCAAGCACTTCATCGAAGAGATGGAGCGCAGCGAACTTTACGGCCAGCTGCTCTTCAATCGTGATTTGGAGAGCGCCTTGCTCAAGGGCCTGATCCTGTCCCAGCCGCACAACTATTCCACCGAGTTACGCGAGCGTCTTGGTGTGAAGCTGCCGCACTACCTGGTCCGTGCCAAGGACTTCATCCATGCCCATGCCCGTGATGCGCTGAGCCTTGACGATATCGAGGCCGCCGCCGGGGTGTCGCGTTTCAAGTTGTTCGAAGACTTCAAGCGATACTTCGAAATGTCGCCCATGGCCTACTTGAAGAAATATCGCTTGATGGGCGTACGTCAGGAAATCCTCGAGGACCGCTCGGTACGCAATATCTCGGTGATCGCGATGGGCTGGGGCTTCAGTCATCTGGGACGCTTTTCCTGCGAATACCGCAAGTTGTTCGATGAGACGCCGAGCATGACCCTGCAACGAGTCGAGGCCCGGCGTGACAGACTCTCATGAGCCTAATCAAATCTCATCACTCGATGGCTTCATAGGGCAGCCCGACGTAATTCTCCGCAATCGTCTTGCGTCCGGCCGCCGAGTCGGTGAAGTAATCGAGTTCGGTCTTCTGCAGACGCTGGCTGAAGGCGTCGGTCTCGGGAAAACGATGCAGGATCGAGGTCATCCACCAGGAGAAACGTTCGGCTTTCCAGACCCGCCGCAGGCAGATTGACGAGTACTTCTCCAGCAGATCGGTGCGACCTTCGCCATACACCTTGAGCAGGATGCGATACAGCGTGCTGACATCGCTCGCCGCCAGGTTCAGGCCCTTGGCGCCGGTGGGCGGGACGATATGGGCGGCATCGCCGAGCAGGAACAGGCGGCCATATTGCATGGGCTCGACGACGAAGCTGCGCAAGGGCGCGATGCTCTTTTCAATCGAGGGGCCGGTGACCAGTTGCTCGGCGACAGTGGTCGGCAGACGGCGTTTGAGCTCTTCCCAGAAACGTTCGTCCGACCAGTCCTCGACCTGTTCCTCGGCACCCACTTGCACGTAATAACGGGTGCGCGTCGGCGAGCGCATGCTGCACAAGGCAAAGCCACGCTCATGGTTGGAGTAGATCAGTTCGTGGCTGACGGGTGGGGTCTCGGCCAGGATACCCAACCAGCCAAAGGGATAGACCCGCTCGAAAATCTTCAGCGTCTCTTGCGGTATCGATTGTCGAGAGACGCCGTGGAAGCCGTCGCAGCCGGCAATGTAGTCGCAGTCCAGGCGAACGGTCTCGCCGTTGCGCTCGAAGGTCAGGTAAGGACTGTCGCTCTTAATGCCGTGGGGCTGCACGTTCTCGGCGTCATAAAGCGTCACTGCACCCGCGGCGGCACGGGCCTCCATCAAGTCACGGGTGACTTCGGTCTGGCCGTAGACCATGACCGTCCTGCCGCCGGTCAGTGCCTTGAGATCGATGCGTTCACAGCGTCCGTCGAAGGCCAGTTCGAAGCCGTCGTGCACCAGGCCGTGGGCGTCCATGCGCTCGCTGACCCCCGCTTCGCGCAACAGATCGACCATGCCTTGTTCCAGCACACCGGCACGAATCCGGGAGAGGATGTACTCGGGATTCTTGCGTTCGACGATAACGTTGTCGATGCCGGCACGCTGCAGCAGTTGACCGAGCAGAAGGCCGGAGGGGCCGCAGCCGATGATCGCGACTTGGGTTTTCATAGGGGGAGTCCTGTCTGGTGCCACTGAAGGCCTGGAGCCTTGCCGGGCACTGTTGTTTTTGTCTCCTGTATTTTTAGTGGCTAAAAGGCGGATATGAAGGCAATATCCGACGCATTCCATGGACTTTTCGTGGGTCGTCGCAAGGGGGAGGGAGATGTCGAAATCATTCGCGGTGCCTGTTCCGGTGTTCAAGCTCTACGGCGAGACCGGTGCCTGGCCGACCCCCGATCTGATTCATTGCGAGTCGATCCCCGAGCGCAGCCAACTGCACGGCTGGGAAATAAAACCCCATCGGCACAGCGATCTGGTGCAGCTTCTCTACGTGCAGGCGGGGCAGGCGACACTGAAAGTCGAAGACGAGATCCACCCCATCGATTGCGCCTCGCTGCAAGTCGTGCCTGCGCTGAGCGTGCACACCTTCAAGTTCTCCGAGGACATTCAAGGCCACGTGCTCAGCCTCGCGCAGCCCTTGGCCGAACAGCTCGGCGCCTCGCTCAACAGTCCGGTGTTGACCACGGCGGCCTGTTACCCGATCGGTTCCGCGCAGCAGTATCTGGACACGCTGTTTTCCGCCATCACCGAGGAATACAGCCAGCACCGACCCGGCCGTGATCCGATGCTGCAATCCTTGATCACGGTTCTGACCATCTGGCTCAGTCGCCGTAGCCTGGAGCGGGCGTCGCCGGACGCACTGCCGCTCGAACGAGGTCGCGAGCATCTGCAGGTGTTCACCCGGACTTTGGAGCGGCACTTTCGCGAGCATCTGCCCATCGAGCACTATGCGGCGACGTTGGGGATCAGTACCGCTCACCTCAATGCCCTGTGCCGGCGACTCTGCGGGCAATCGGCGCTGCAGATGATCAACCAGCGGCTGCTGCTGGAAGCCAAGCGCGACCTGGTCTACACCGCCATGACCATCAACCAGGTGTCCGACCGCCTGGGCTTTTCCGAACCGGCCTACTTCTCGCGCTTTTTCAAGCGCGGCACGGGGCAGTCGCCGAAACAATTCCGTATCCAGCGTTAGCGGATGCCAGACCTCGAAGGCAGTGAACCGCGGTGAATATCGATACCCGAATCAAATTCCGCCATCTGGTGTGTTTTCTCGAAGTGGCGCGTCAGGGCAGCCTGGCGCGTGCCGCGGACAAACTGGCGATCAGCCAGCCGGCTCTGTCCAAGACCCTCAAGGAGCTGGAAACCCTGCTGGCCGCCATCCTCTTCGTGCGCAGTAAAAGCGGTGCGGCGCTGACCGAGGCCGGGGTGGCCTTTCTGCGTTACGCCGGTCCCAGCGTCCAGGCGCTGCGCGAAGGGGTCAACAGCCTGCGCTCCGGCGAGCACGAGCCGATCACCGCGAGGCTCGGGGTTCTGTCGACCGTGGAAAGCCTGCTGGTGCCCGAAGTCGTCTGCCGGTTGCATGCCCGGCATCCCGCGCTGGTGGTCAGCGTGGTGACCGGGCCGAGCGCCTACCTGCTGTCCCGGCTGCGGGTGGGGGAGCTGGATCTGGTGGTCGGGCGCATGACCGACAGCCCGCAGATCCTCGGGCTCGCCTTCGAGCACCTGTACAGCGAATCCATGACCCTGGTGGTGCGCAGCGGCCATCCTTTGTTGACCGACCCACAGGCCCATAAGAACCTCGAAGACTACCCGCTGGTGTTGCCGCTGGCGGGGACGACGATTCGCCAATTCGCCGACAGCCTGTTCGTGCAGCACGGCATCAGCCCGCCGCGCCAGCGCCTGGAGACCCTGTCCTTGACCCTGAGCCGGCGTTACGTGCAATGCAGCCAGGCGATCTGGGTCGCGCCTTTCGACGCGGTCAGGCAGGACCTGAGTCGAGGTGAGCTGGTGGAGCTGGAGTTGGGCATTCGCGAACCGGGTGGTTCGGTGGGACTGTGCAGCAATCCGGCGCTGCCGATGCCACTGGCGGCGCAATGGTGTGTGGAGGTGCTGCGCGAGGTGGGGCAGGACTATCGCGAAGGTCGTTATCCATAACCATCTGGATATGGATAGGGTCGGTTTTTTCAGTTTTGGAGGAGGCTCTATCAGGGGAGACTGGGGCCACGGGCTGCCCTCCACGCAGCCTTTACCCCCTAACAACAAGGAGACCGACATGTCTGATGCGGACAACAGCCGCTTCGCCATTCGTGACCGTAATTGGCACCCCAAAGCCCTGACGCCCGACTACAAGACCTCGATCCTGCGTTCCCCGCGCCAGGCCCTGGTGAGCATTCCCCAGTCCTTGTCGGAAACCAGCGGCCCGGACTTCTCCCACCTGAAGATGGGCCAGCACGATAACGATCTGCTGTTGAACTTCAATCGCGGCGGCCTGCCCATCGGCGAGCGGATCATCGTTGCCGGTCGGGTCTGCGACCAGTACGGCAAGCCGATCCCCTATACGCTGGTGGAGATGTGGCAAGCCAACGCCGGTGGACGTTATCGGCACAAGAAAGACAGCTACCTGGCACCCATCGACCCGAATTTCGGCGGTGTCGGCCGTGCCTTGACCGACCGCGACGGCAACTACAGTTTCCGCACCGTCAAACCCGGCCCGTACCCGTGGCGCAACGGTCCCAACGACTGGCGTCCTGCGCATATCCATTTCTCCATCAGCGGCCCGTCGATTGCCACGCGATTGATCACCCAGCTGTATTTCGAAGGCGACCCGCTCATCCCGATGTGCCCGATCGTCAAGTCGATCGCCGATCCGGAAGCGGTGCAGAGCCTGATCGCCAGGCTCGACATGAGCATGGCCAATCCCATGGATTGCCTGGCTTATCGCTTTGATATCGTCCTGCGCGGCCAGCGCAAGACCCACTTCGAAAATCGCTGAGGAGGCACGCGCATGCCCGTTCAACTTCTGCCTGAAACCCCTTCGCAGACCGCCGGTCCCTACGTGCATATCGGCCTGGCGCTGGAGGCGGCGGGCAACCCGCCCCGCGAGCAGGAAATCTGGAACGAGATGGCCAAGCCCGGTGCGCCGGGCGAACATATCCTGCTGATGGGCCATGTCTACGACGGCAATGGCCACCTGATTCGCGATTCGTTCCTGGAGTTCTGGCAGGCCAACCACGAAGGCGTCTACGACAGCGACTACGATCTGGACAAGCCCTTCAACAGCTTTGGCCGTACCGCGACCACGGATGTCGGCGAGTGGACGCTGAAAACCATCAAGCCCGGCACGCTGAATAACGCCGCCGGTGTGCCCATGGCGGCGCACATCAATGTGTCGCTGTTTGCCCGGGGCATCAACATTCACTTGCAGACCCGCCTGTACTTCGACGACGAGGCCGAGGCCAATGCGCTCGATCCGGTACTCAATCTGATCGAGCAGCCGCAGCGCCGCGAGACCCTGATTGCCAGGCGTTGCACGGTGGACGGCAAGCTGGCCTATCGTTTTGACATCCGGGTTCAAGGCGAAGCGGAAACGGTGTTCTTCGACTTCTGACGGTGTGGCGTGCGTGCGGTTCATGGCGTTTGCCAAGGCAAGCGACCCTATAAAAATAAGAAGGAAATTCCCATGTCGTTACTAGCCCCGTGCCCGTGGTCGGCACGCTGGATGTTCAGGCGTTGATCAACGCCAAGCCCCTGTCAGGCTATCAATGGCGGGTGGTGCTGCTGTGTTTTCTGATCGTGTTTCTCGACGGCCTGGACACGGCGGCCATGGGCTTCATCGCCCCGGCCTTGAGCCAGGACTGGGGCATCGATCGCGCGAGCCTGGGGCCGGTGATGAGCGCCGCGCTGATCGGCATGGTCTTCGGGGCGCTGGGATCCGGCCCCCTGGCCGACCGATTCGGGCGCAAAGGGGTGCTGGTGGTTGCGGTGTTCCTGTTCGGCGTGTTCAGTCTGCTGTCGGCCTACAGCAGCAACATCGACCAACTGCTGGCCCTGCGTTTGCTGACCGGACTGGGGCTGGGGGCGGCGATGCCCAACGCCACCACGCTGTTGTCCGAATACACCCCGGAGCGGCTCAAGTCGCTGCTGGTGACCAGCATGTTCTGCGGCTTCAACCTGGGCATGGCCTGCGGCGGCTTCGTCTCGGCGAAGATGATACCCGTACTGGGTTGGCACAGCCTGCTGATGCTCGGCGGGATCCTGCCCCTGGCGCTGGCCGTGGTGCTGTTGTTCCGGCTGCCGGAGTCGGCGCGCTTTCTGGTGGTACGCCATCGGGGCGTGGAGCGGATTCGCCAGTTGCTGGCACCGATTGCGCCGCTGGAGGTCGCGGCGGCCACGGGCTTCAGCGTGCCGGAACAGAAGGTGGTGCAGAGCCGCAATGTGCTGAAGGTGATTTTCTCCGGTACCTATAGCGCCGGTACCTTGTTGCTGTGGCTGACCTACTTCATGGGCCTGGTGATCGTTTACCTGCTGACCAGCTGGTTGCCGACCCTGATGCGTGACAGCGGCGCTAGCCTGGAGCAATCGGCCTTCATCGGCGCGCTGTTTCAGTTCGGCGGCGTGCTCAGCGCGGTGGGGGTGGGCTGGGCGATGGACAGGTTCAATCCGCACAAGGTCATCGGCAGCGCCTACCTGTTGGCGGGCGTATTCGCCTGGCTGGTCGGGCAGAGCCTGGGCCATGTCGGCGTACTGGCCACCCTGGTGCTGTTGGCGGGCATGTGCATCAACGGCGCGCAGTCGGCGATGCCATCGCTGGCCGCGCGTTTTTACCCCACCCAGGGCCGCGCCACCGGCGTGTCGTGGATGCTCGGCATTGGCCGTTTCGGCGCGATCCTGGGGGCCTGGGCTGGAGCGACGCTGTTGGGGCTGGGCTGGAACTTCGAACAGGTGCTGACCGCCCTGGTGGTTCCGGCGGCGTTGGCGACCCTCGCGGTGGTGATCAAGGGGCTGGTCAGCCATGCAGACGCCACCTGAGAGCCCCTCACTGATTTTTTCGAATCCTGGAGCTGTGGTTTGAACAGACCGACGAATCAACTTTTCGATGCCTATTTCACACAGCCGGCGATGCGGGCAATTTTTTCCGATCAGGGCCGTTTGCAGGGCATGCTCGATTTCGAAGCCGCCCTGGCGCGCGCCGAAGCCAGCACCGGGCTGATTCCCGGGGAGGTGGTCGGCGATATCGAAGCGGCCTGTCGCGCAGAGCTGTTCGATGTCGACGAACTGGCCGTCGCCATCGGCAATGCCGGTAATTCGGCGATCCCGCTGGTCAAGGCGTTGGGCAAGCAGATTGCCGTGGCCAACCCGACCGCCGAGCGCTACGTGCACATGGGTGCCACCAGCCAGGACGTGATGGACAGCGGCCTGGTGCTGCAACTGCGCTCGGCCGTCGACCTGCTGGAGCGGGATCTGGCGCGACTGGCCGATGCGCTGGCCGAGCAGGCCACGCGCCATGCGAGCACGCCGCTGGCCGGGCGCACCTGGCTGCAACAGGCGACACCCGTCACCCTGGGCATGAAAGTCGCCGGTTGGCTGGGCGCTGTCACCCGTCATCGCCAGCGCCTGGCTGAAATCAGGCCGCGTTTGTTGTGCCTGCAATTCGGCGGGGCGTCCGGCAGCCTGGCCGCCTTGGGCGAGCCGGCTTTTGCGGTGGCCGAAGCCTTGGCCGCTGAATTGAACCTGAACCTGCCCGACCAGCCTTGGCACACCCAGCGTGATCGCCTGGTGGAGTTCGCCAGCCTGCTGGGCATGATCGCCGGCAGCCTGGGCAAGGTGGGCCGCGATCTCAGTTTGCTGATGCAGACCGAGGCCGGTGAGGTGTTCGAGCCCGCCGCACCCGGCAAGGGCGGTTCCTCGACCATGCCGCACAAGCGCAATCCGGTCGGCGCGGCGGTCATGATCGGCGCGGCGACCCGGGCGCCGGGGCTGGTGGCGACGATGTTCAGCGCCATGGTGCAAGAGCATGAGCGCAGCCTCGGCCTGTGGCATGCCGAATGGGAAACCCTGCCGGAGCTCTGCTGCCTGGTGTCCGGCGCGCTGCAACAGGCGTTGCAGGTGGTGCCCGGGTTGCAAGTCGACACCGGGCGCATGCTGCACAACCTGGAGTTGACCAAGGGGCTGGTGCTGGCGGAAGCCGTGAGCATCGCCTTGTCCCAGCGTATCGGCCGTGATGCGGCGCACCATCTGGTCGAACAATGCTGCCGCCGTGCGGTGGAGCAGGGCGCGCACCTGCGTCAGGTGCTCGGTGCCGAAGCGCAAGTGACCGCGCAACTGTCCGCCGAGGAGCTGGACCGCCTGCTGGACCCGGCCCATTACCTGGGACAGTCGCAGCGCTGGGTGCAGCGCGCGGTGGCCGAACATCACGCCTTGAAACCTTAGAAAAGGATCCGGAAATGGACGAACAACAACGTTACGAAGCGGGTATGAAAGTGCGCCGCGAAGTGCTCGGCGATGCCCACGTGGATCGCAGCCTCGAAAATCTGACCCCGTTCAATGGCGAGTTCCAGGAGATGATCACCCGGCATGCCTGGGGTGACATCTGGACCCGTCCCGGCTTGCCACGCCATACCCGCAGCCTGATTACCATCGCCATGTTGATCGGCATGAACCGCGAAGGGGAATTGCGCCTGCACCTGCGCGCCGCGAAAAACAACGGCGTGACCCGCGACGAGATCAAGGAGGTGTTGATGCAGAGCGCGATCTATTGCGGCATTCCCGCGGCCAATGCCACCTTCCATCTGGCCGAGGCGGTCTGGGAGGAAATGGATGCGCAGTCGTGAGGATCACCACCGCGCATGCCACTTGTGAAGGCCTGCCTGCGTCAACCCCGTAGACCCGTGGCGTCGAATCCGCACGCCATTTTCTGGGCGCTTGAGCCGGACATCCCACGGGGATGTACCGGCGTCGGCGGTTACTGCTGATAGACCTTCTTCAGTAGCCTGAGCAGTTCTTCGCGTTCCTGGCTGTCGAGGGCGGACGTGGCATCCCGGTCGCTCTCGGCCGCGATCTGTTTCAGCTCCTTGAGCAGGGTCTCGCCGGTCTTGCTGAGAAAAATCCCGTAGGAGCGCTTGTCCGGCTTGCAGCGCACCCGCACCGCCAGCGCGCGGCTTTCCAGTTTGTTCAGCAGCGGCACCACCTGGGGCGGTTCGATGGCCAGCGCCTTGGCCAGGTCGGCCTGCATCAGTCCCGGGCTTTGCTCGATGATTGCCAGGGCCGAGAACTGCGCCGGCCGCAAGTCATGGGCCGAGAGCCGCTCGATCAGGTTCTGGAACAGCTTCAACTGTGCCCGGCGCATGGCGTAACCGATCAGGTCGTCCAGGGAAGAGTCCAGCGGCGCTCGGGTTGCGGCGTTGTCGGCAGGGGGCTCGGAGGCGGCGGCAATCTTGGAAGACTTGGCCATTGCAGGGTGGATCCTCGGGCTGTCGGTTAAGAAGACTATCTAGTTTGCCGTGGTTGAACGGGGATAGCCATGATCTCTTGCGGATCTATTGGTACCAAAACCACTTCGTGGACGAAAGGAATCAAGTTAATTTTGTTAATGGTTAATTGACATAACTAATTTTGAGGTTTAGTTTTTGCTCATCGTCAAGCCAAGAACAAGAGAGCAATCGTCATGAGCAACTACGAAGGTCGCTGGACAACCGTCAAGGTCGAAATCGAGGAAGGCATTGCCTGGGTGATTCTCAATCGCCCGGAAAAACGCAATGCTATGAGCCCGACCCTGAACCGGGAAATGATCGATGTGCTGGAAACCCTGGAGCAGGACCCTGCCGCCGGGGTGCTGGTGCTGACCGGTGCCGGTGAAGCCTGGACCGCGGGCATGGATCTCAAGGAATACTTCCGCGAAGTGGATGCCGGCCCGGAGATCCTCCAGGAAAAAATCCGCCGCGAAGCCTCCCAGTGGCAATGGAAGCTGCTGCGCATGTACGCCAAGCCGACCATCGCGATGGTCAATGGCTGGTGTTTCGGTGGCGGCTTCAGCCCGTTGGTGGCGTGCGACCTGGCGATCTGCGCCGACGAAGCGACCTTCGGCCTCTCGGAAATCAACTGGGGCATCCCACCGGGCAACCTGGTGAGCAAGGCCATGGCCGATACCGTGGGGCATCGCCAGTCGCTGTACTACATCATGACCGGCAAGACCTTTGGCGGCCAGAAAGCCGCCGAAATGGGGCTGGTCAACGAAAGTGTGCCCCTGGCGCAACTGCGTGAAGTCACCGTGGCGCTGGCGCGCAACCTGCTGGAGAAGAACCCGGTGGTACTGCGGGCCGCCAAGCACGGTTTCAAGCGCTGCCGCGAACTGACCTGGGAGCAGAACGAGGATTACCTGTACGCCAAGCTCGACCAGTCGCGCCTGCTGGACACTGAAGGTGGCCGCGAGCAGGGTATGAAGCAATTTCTCGACGACAAGAGCATCAAGCCTGGCTTGCAGGCCTACAAACGCTGAAACCCGCGGCGCACAGCGGGCGCATCCGGCTGTGCGTCGCCGCGTGATGGTCCTGCCGTCATACCGTTTGAACGTATTCCCGATAAAGACAATAAAGAGGAATCACCATGCTGGACGTGCCCCTGCTGATTGGCGGCCAGTCGTGCCCCGCCCGAGACGGTCGAACCTTCGAACGCCGTCATCCGGTGACCGGTGAAGTCGTGTCGCGGGTTGCCGCCGCCACCCTGGAAGATGCCGACGCCGCCGTGGCCGCGGCCAAAACGGCCTTCCCGACCTGGGCGGCCCTGGCCCCCAATGAACGCCGCACCCGGCTGCTGCGCGCGGCGGAGCAGTTGCAGGCCCGCAGCGCGGAATTCATCGCGGCGGCCGGCGAGACTGGCGCCATGGCCAACTGGTACGGCTTCAATGTGCACCTGGCGGCCAATATGCTGCGTGAAGCCGCATCGATGACCACCCAGATCAACGGCGAAGTCATCCCTTCCGATGTACCCGGCAGCTTTGCCATGGCCCTGCGCCAACCCTGCGGCGTGGTGCTGGGCATCGCGCCCTGGAACGCTCCGGTGATCCTCGCCACCCGCGCCATCGCCATGCCCCTGGCCTGCGGCAACACCGTGGTGCTCAAGGCGTCGGAACTGAGCCCGGCGGTGCACCGGTTGATCGGCCAGGTATTGCAGGACGCAGGCCTGGGTGATGGCGTGGTCAACGTCATCAGCAACGCGCCGCAGGATGCCGCGGCCATCGTCGAGCGGCTGATCGCCAACCCGGCGGTACGGCGAGTCAATTTCACCGGTTCGACCCATGTCGGGCGCATCGTCGGCGAGCTGTCGGCGCGTCATCTCAAGCCGGCATTGCTGGAGCTGGGCGGCAAGGCGCCGTTCCTGGTGCTGGAAGATGCCGACCTGGACGCGGCGGTGGAGGCCGCGGCCTTCGGCGCCTTCTTCAACCAGGGGCAGATCTGCATGTCCACCGAGCGGCTGATCGTCGATGCCAAGGTCGCCGATGCCTTTGTCGCCCGGCTGGCGGCGAAGATCACCCGCTTGCCGGCAGGCCACCCCGACGCTGAGGATTCGGTACTCGGCTCCCTGGTGGACGCCAGTGCCGGCGAGCGCATCAAGGGCTTGATCGACGATGCCCTCGACAAGGGGGCAATCCTGGTGGCGGGCGGTCAGCTGGAGGGCAGCATTTTGCAGCCGACCCTGCTCGATGGCGTCACCGATGCCATGCGCCTGTACCGCGAGGAGTCCTTTGGCCCCGTGGCCGTGGTGCTGCGCGGCGAGGGCGATGAAGCCCTGCTGCGCCTGGCCAACGATTCCGAGTTCGGCCTGTCGGCGGCGATCTTCAGCCGTGACACCGGTCGCGCCCTGGCCCTGGCCCAACGGGTCGAGTCGGGTATTTGCCATATCAACGGCCCGACCGTTCACGACGAGGCGCAGATGCCCTTCGGCGGGGTCAAGTCCAGCGGCTATGGCAGTTTTGGCGGCAAGGCGTCCATCGAGCATTTCACCCAGTTGCGCTGGGTGACTTTGCAGAATGGACCTCGACACTATCCGATCTGAGGAGGGCAAGCACATGAGTACCGAATTCAGATCGCCACCCCAGACCGAGGCCTGTGCGCCACGTTATCGCCAAGTCTCCATCGGCCATCCCGCGGTCGAGGTCAGCGAAGAGCAGGGCATCCTGTCCATGCGCTCCCTCGAACCCTTGGCCGAGTTGCCCAGGCGTTTGCTCGATCGTCTGGTGCATTGGGCCGAGGTACGCCCGCAGCAGACCTTTATCGCGGCTCGCCAGGACGGCGGTGACTGGCGGCGGGTGAGTTACGCCGAGATGCTGGCCAGCGTCCGCGCCATTGCCCAGGGCCTGCTGAGTTATGGTCTGTCGGCCGAGCGCCCGCTGGCGATCCTCTCGGGCAACGACATCGAGCACTTGCAGATCGCCCTGGGCGCCATGTACGCCGGTATTCCCTATTGTCCGGTCTCACCGGCCTATTCGTTGTTGTCCCAGGATTTCGCCAAGTTGCGGCATGTCTGCAATCTGTTGCAGCCGGGGCTGGTGTTCGTCAGTGAGGTCGCCGCTTTCCAGCGGGCGATCGATGCCGTGCTGCCGGTCGAGACACCACTGATCAGCGTGCGTGGCGACATGCCGGGGCGCCCGCAGACTCGCTTTGCCAACCTGTTGCAACAGCCCGGCGGGGCCGAGGCCGAAGCGGCGTTTGCCGCCACCGGCCCCGACAGCATCGCCAAGTTCCTGTTTACCTCCGGTTCCACCAAGCTGCCCAAGGCGGTGGTCACCACCCAGCGCATGCTCTGCGCCAACCAGCAGATGCTGTTGCAGACCTTCCCGGTATTTGGTGAAGAGCCCCCGGTGCTGGTGGACTGGCTGCCGTGGAATCACACCTTCGGCGGTAGCCACAACGTGGGCATCGTGTTGTACAACGGCGGCACCTTTTACCTGGACGACGGCAAGCCCACCGTCCAGGGGTTTGCCGAAACACTGCGCAACCTCAAGGACGTCTCGCCCACCGCCTACCTGACCGTGCCCAAGGGCTGGGAGGAACTGGTCAGCGCCCTGGAGCAGGACGCTGAATTGCGCGAACGTTTCTTCTCCCGCATGAAGCTGTTCTTTTTCGCCGCCGCCGGCTTGTCCCAGCGGGTCTGGGATCGCCTGGACCGGGTCGCCGAAGCGCATTGTGGCGAACGCATTCGCATGATGGCCGGGCTCGGCATGACCGAGGCGGCGCCGTCCTGCACCTTCACCACAGGGCCATTGTCCATGGCCGGCTATATCGGCCTGCCGGCCCCCGGTTGCGAAGTGCGGCTGGTACCGGTGGATGGCAAGCTGGAGGGGCGTTTTCGTGGGCCGCACATCATGCCGGGTTACTGGCGCGCACCGCAGCAGACCGCCGAAGTCTTCGACGAGCAGGGCTTCTACTGTTCCGGAGACGCCTTGAAACTCGCCGACGCCCGTGACCCGCAACTGGGGCTGATGTTCGACGGGCGCATTGCCGAGGACTTCAAGCTGAGTTCTGGTGTTTTTGTCAGTGTCGGCCCGTTGCGCAATCGTGCGGTGCTCGAAGGGTCGCCCTATGTCCAGGACCTGGTGGTGGCCGCCCCGGACCGCGAGTGCCTGGGCGTGCTGGTCTTTCCCCGGTTGTACGAATGCCGACGGCTGTCCGGTTTGAGTGCGGGCGCCAGCGATGCCGAGGTCCTGGCCAGCGCGCCGGTGCGCCAGTGGTTCAGCGACTGGCTGCAACGGCTCAACCGCGGCGCCACCGGCAATGCCAGCCGCCTGGAGTGGCTCGCGCTACTCGACGAACCGGCCTCCATCGATCGTGGCGAAATCACCGACAAGGGTTCGATCAACCAGCGCGCGGTGTTGCAGTGGCGCGCCGACAAGGTCGAGGCGCTGTATCGGGGCGAAGAGCCGTCCATCCTGCGTGCCGGGTCTCAATCGTGAACAGCGTGGGGCAGTATTCGAGCTTTCGCGATGTGGCGGTTTTCGACGCCCTGCGCACGCCCTGGGTTGATCTCGGCGGGGCCTTGGCCCAGGTCTCGCCGATCGACCTGGGGATCAAGGTCGGGCGCGAGGTGCTGGCCCGCAACGCTATCGATCCCTCCTCGGTGGACAGCGTGCTGGCCGGCTCCATGGCCCAGGCCAGTTTCGATGCCTACCTGCTGCCCCGTCATATCGGCCTTTACAGTGGCGTGCCGCAAGGGATCCCGGCGCTGGGGGTGCAGCGCATCTGCGCCACTGGCTTGGAGCTCTTGCGGCAGGCCGCCAGGCAGTTGGACGACGGTGTGCAGTTGGCCCTGTGCGTGGCGGCCGAATCCATGTCGCGCAATCCGATTGCCGCCTACACCCACCGTGACGGCTTCCGGCTCGGTGCACCAGTGGAATTCAAGGACTTTCTCTGGGAAGCGCTCTACGACCCGGCGCCCGGGTTGGACATGCTCGCCACGGCCGATAACCTGGCGCAGCGCTATGGCTTGAGTCGCGAGGTGGTGGATCGTTATGCGCTGGAGAGTCATCAACTGGCGCTGCGGGCTCAGACCGACGGCTGGTTTGAACCGGAGCTGGTGGCCCTGGGCAATGAGCGCTTTGAACTGGCCGGCTATCAACCGCGCGGTATCCAGTTGCCACGGGGCGTGGACAGGGTGGTGCATGACAGTCACCCGCGGCCTACCGATCTGAGGGCCTTGGGCCGCTTGCGCTCGGTGCATGACGGCGGTGTGCAAACGGCCGGCAACAGTTGCGCGGTGGTCGATGGCGCAGCGGCCGCGCTGGTAGGGCGGGCGTCCGCAGCCTGTCGTCCGGTGCTGGCCCATCTGCTGGCCAGTGCCGTGGTGGGCGTGGCACCGGAATACATGGGCATCGGGCCGGCACCGGCCATCGAGTTGCTGTTGCAGCGCAGCGGCTTGGCCCTGGCCGATATCGGCTTGCTGGAAATCAACGAAGCGCAGGCCGCCCAGGTGTTGTCCGTGGCGCAGGCGCTCGGCTTGGATGGCGACCGGCTCAACCGGCGTGGCGGCTCGATCGCCCTGGGGCATCCCCTGGCTGCCAGCGGCTTGCGCCTGGTGCTGACCCTGGCCAGGCAGTTGCGCGAGGGCAATCTGCGTTATGGCATCGCGGCGGCCTGTGTCGGCGGCGGGCAGGGCATGGCACTGTTGATCGAAAACCCCGGGTATCAAGGCGCCGCTGCCTTTGCGGGTGTGAGTGCGCCGCCCGATCCGTAAACAGGACCCTGCAGTCAGCCCGAGCCTTGCGTTACTATGGCGACCACCCTTTCTGGAAGTTGCCTGGATGAGTAAGCCCGGTCAAACGGTGCTGGTTGCGCTGCGCAAGATGATCGCCTCCGGCGAATTGGCGGCTGGCGAACGGCTGATGGAAAACCCCACGGCGGAGCTTTTCGGCGTCTCGCGGATGCCGGTGCGCATGGCGTTCCGCACGCTGGAGCAGGAAGGCCTGCTGGTGCGTTTTGGCGGGCGGGGGTTCCAGGTGCGCTCCGTCAACCCCGATGACATTGCCGGCGCGGTGGAAGTGCGTGGCGTGCTTGAAGGTCTGGCCGCGCGTCAGACCGCCGAGCGAGGGCTGTCGGACGAAGCCCGGGCGACCCTTGAGCAGTGCCTGTCGCAAGGTGACCAGCTGTTCGACAAGGGCTACGTGACCATCGAGGACCTTGAGGTCTATCACGACCTCAACATGCGTTTTCACGAGGTGATCGTCGAAGGCAGCCATAACCCGGCCATCGCCGATGCCCTGGCGCGCAACGACCATTTGCCTTTCGCCTCGGTAACCGCCCTGGCGGTGGACCGTAACGACATGGTCCGCGAGTATCGGCGCTTCAACTACGCCCACATGCAGCACCACTCGGTGTTCGATGCCCTGGTCAACCGCCAGGGCGCGCGTGCCGAGGCCATCATGCGCGAACACGCCAATGCCACCTTGCGCTATGCCGAGATCTTCGGCGCGGCGGCGGCCGACGAGCGGATGAAGGTTATTCTTCGATCTGACATCGAATAGTCATCGTTTGATCGCGGGAACGCCATGTTCCCTGAGTAGGATCTCTCCAATGAGATCGATCTCAAGCGAGCAAAAATGGCTGATTTGAAAGAGGTTGCACGACTGGCAGGGGTTTCGCGGGCGACCGCGGCGCGAGTCTTTGCCTCCCCTGATGTGGTGCGTCCGGCCACTCGAGAACAAGTGTTCGCCGCGGCGCGGCAACTGGGTTTTCGGCCCAATCGTCTCGGTCGCCAACTGCGTCTGCAAACCACCAACCTGATTGGTGTCGTGGTTCCCAATCTGCTCAACCCGGTGTTCGCCGAGCAATTCCAGGCGATGGAACGCGCCGCACGCTTACGCGGTTACAACCTCTTGCTGGTAACCACCGACTACAGCAGCGAGCGCGAAAGCGCGGTGGTCGAGGAGCTGTTGCGTCAGCGCGTCGATGGCCTGGTCCTGACGGTGACGGATGCTGATCGGAGCCGGGTGCTGCAGAACCTTGCCGGTGAAGACACGCCTTTTGTCCTGGCCTATCACCAGCTCGGTAATCCCGACTACAGCACCGTGTCCGTGGATAACCGCGCGGGCATGGCGCTTGCCACCCGTTATCTGCTGGACGCAGGGCATCGGCGGATCGGCATGGTCGCAGGTCCCGCCTTGCAGTCCGATCGCGCTCGCCTGCGTTACGCCGGTTATTGCGAGGCGATGCGCGAGGCCGGCCTCGACAGCCTGCCGGTGATCGAAATGCCCGCCCACACCCAGGCTGATTTCGCCGCTCTCGAACCGTTGCTGCACGGCCCGCAGGCGCTCAGTGCGCTGGTCTGTTCCAACGATTTACTGGCGATCAGCCTGATTGCGCAACTGCGGCGCAACGGCTGGAGCGTACCCCGGCAGCTCTCGGTCATTGGCTTTGACGGCATCGCCCTCGGCACCCAGATACACCCGACGCTGTGCAGCGTCGTTCAACCCATCGCGACGCTGGCTAATACCGTGATCGATCAATTGCTGGCGCAGATCGCCGGTGCCGCACCGGCTTCCCATTGCCTGCCTTGCCATATCCGGCCAGGCGAAAGTACTCGACCCTACGAGGAGACATTTGATGATCCGCATCAGTAAAACCCTGACAGCGTTGCTGCTATGCGGCGTGGTCAACCTGGCGCAAGCCGTGGAAACGGCCATTTGCTACAACTGCCCGCCGGAGTGGGCGGACTGGGGCACGCAACTCAAGGCGATTGCCGATACGACTGGCGTGCAGGTCCCGCAGGACAACAAGAACTCCGGCCAGTCACTGGCGCAGTTGGTCGCCGAACAAGCCGCACCGGTGGCTGACGTGGTGTATTACGGCGTCACCTTCGGCTTGCAGGCGCAAAAGGCCGGCGTGGTTGGCACCTATAAACCCAAGGGGTGGGAGCAGATTCCGGCGGGCCTGAAAGACCCGGAGGGGCACTGGTTTGCGATTCATTCCGGCACGTTGGGCATAATGGTCAACGTCGATGCGCTGGGCGGCTTGCCCGTGCCACAAAGCTGGAACGACCTGCTCAAGCCGGAATATAAAGGCATGGTGGGCTACCTTGATCCCTCCAGCGCTTTTGTCGGTTACGTCACGGCGGTGGCCATCAACCAGGCCATGGGCGGTAGCCTGGATAACTTCGCTCCAGCCATCGACTACTTCCAGAAACTGGCCAAAAACGCACCCATCGTACCCAAGCAGACAGCCTACGCCCGGGTGTTGTCCGGTGAGTTGCCGATTCTGGTCGATTACGACTTCAACGCCTATCGGGCGCGGTACAAGGACCATGCAAACGTCGCGTTTGTGATTCCCAAGGAAGGCAGCATCAGCGTGCCTTACGTGATGAGCCTGGTCGGCAACGCCCCGCATCGGGACAACGCCGAGAAGGTGTTGGATTTCGTCCTGTCCGATCAAGGCCAGGCATTGTGGGCCAAGGCGTACCTGCGGCCGGTACGGGCTACGAAAATGCCTGCGGACGTTGCCGCGCAGTTCCTGCCGGACAGCGACTATGCCCGGGCCGGCGTGGTCAATTACGAACACATGGCGGCGGTGCAGGAAGCCTTCTCCGCGCGTTATCTGAGCGAGGTCAAGTAAGTGATGGCTTCGCAGGTAAAGGCTCAGGAAGGCCGCTCGGGTTGGACCCTCGTGCCGCGCTTGCGGCCGACCGCTGCCTGGGCGCTGGCGCCGGCAGCCACCGTGCTGTCAGCGTTCTGGTTATTGCCACTGGCGCACCTGATTGTGCTGGGTGGGCAAGGTCGCGATGGCAGTGACAGTGGCTATTGGCAGGTGCTGAGCAGCGCACAATACCTGGGGAGCCTGGCGCAGACCTGCATGCTGGCCCTGGCGGTGACCCTCGCGGCGCTGTTGGTGGGCGGCTTCAGCGGGGTGTTTCTCGCGCGCCAGCGCTTCTTCGGCCGTTCGGCACTGGTCGCCTTGTTGACCTTCCCACTGGCGTTTCCCGGCGTGGTGGTCGGCTTCCTGGTGATCCTGCTGGCCGGCCGCCAAGGGTTGTTCGCGACCCTTGGCCTTGAGCTGGCGGGGGAGCGCTGGATTTTTGCCTACTCGCTGGTGGGATTGTTCATCGGCTACCTGTACTTCTCGATTCCGCGGGTGATTCTCACGGTGATGGCGGCCTGTGAAAGCCTGGATCGCAGCCTGGAAGAAGCCGCCCATTCACTGGGGGCGGGTCATTGGCGAGTGGTCTGCGATGTCATCGTACCCGGTTTGGCGCCTGCGCTGGTTTCCTGCGGGGCGATCTGCTTTGCGACGTCCATGGGCGCCTTTGGCACGGCCTTCACCCTGGGCACACGGCTGAACGTGACCCCGGTAGCGATTTATAACGTGTTCACCAACTACGCCAATTTCGCGCTGGCCGCCGCGTTGTCGGTGGTGCTGGGCGCGGTGACCTGGGCTGTGCTGTTGCTGGTCCGTCGGCTGGTCAAGGAATCGGGGGCTGTCCTGTGAAGCGCTCGGCACTGTTTATCGGGCAACTGGCTTTTACCCTGCTGGTTTGCGCCTTCATGCTGGTGCCCGTGCTGATGTCGCTACTGGCCGGGCTGACCCGTAATTATTTCCAGGGGCTGTCCAGCGGCCTGACGTTCGATTGGTTGGGGCAAGTCTGGCAGGCCTACTCTCCGACCGTCTGGCTCTCCCTGCAACTGGCGCTGGCCTGTGCGCTATGTGTCTGTGTGCTGGGCGTGCCGGCGGCTTATGCGTTGGTACGGATGAACAATCGTTTCAGCCGCGCATTCGAGGAACTGATGGTGCTGCCGGTCGCCATGCCCGGTCTGGCCAGCGCCCTGGCATTGTTGTTGACCTATGGCCAGTTTGGCGAGTTTCGCGGCAGCTGGGTGTTCATTCTGGTCGGCCATGTGCTGTTCACCCTGCCGTTTCTGGTGCGCCCGGTGATGGCGGTGATGCAACGCCAGCAGCTGCCGGTCCTGGAAGAGGCGGCGGCCAGCCTTGGCGCCGGGCCGATCCGGCGTTTCTTCAGTGTGGTGCTACCCAACTGCCGAGCGGGGATCCTCGCTGGCGTGTTGATGGTCGTCACCCTGTCGTTGGGTGAGTTCAACCTGACCTGGATGCTCCACACCCCGATGACCAAGACCTTGCCGGTGGGGCTGGCCGACAGCTATGCCTCGGCCAGGCTGGAAGTCGCCAGCGCCTACACCCTCATTTTCCTGATGATGATCGTACCGCTGCTGATTGCGTTGCAGGCCATCAGCGCCCGTCTTTCCCGTGGAGAACATCGATGACCGGGACCACCATTCGCCTGCAGGGATGCCACAAGGCGTTCGCTGACGGCACAGTCGCCGTGCATGACCTGGACCTGACCATAGCGGCGGGGGAGACCCTGGCGGTTCTCGGCCCGTCCGGCTGCGGCAAAACCACGACCTTGCGCCTGATCGCCGGTCTGGAGCGTCCGGATGCGGGGCAGATATTTTTTGGCGACAACGAGGTCACGCACCTGCCCATCGAGCGTCGCAATGTGGGCATGGTGTTCCAGAACTACGCCCTGTTTCCGAACCTGGATGTGGCCGGCAACATCGTTTACGGCCTGAAGATTCGCGGCATGTCGCCTGTCGAACGCAACAAGCGTTGTGCGGAGCTGCTGGAGCTGGTCGGCCTGCATGACCATGGCAAACGCAGCATTCACGAGTTGTCCGGCGGTCAGCGCCAACGGGTCGCCCTGGCCCGCGCCTTGGCCCCCCGGCCTCGGGTGTTGCTGCTCGACGAACCCTTGGCGGCGCTGGATGCGCAGTTGCGCGAACGCTTGCGCAGCGAGTTGGATCAGCTGTTGCGCAGCCTGGGAATCACCGCCGTGTTCGTCACCCACGACCAGGGAGAAGCCATGGCGCTGGGGAATCGCATCCTGGTGATGGAGCAGGGCCGCGTCGCGCAATTGGCCAGCCCGCGGGAAATCTATCAGCAGCCGGCCAATGCTTTCGTCGCCAGTTTTGTCGGCAACCTCAATGCCTTTTCGGTGATCGAGCGCACGACCGCGGGTTTGAAAGTCAGCGGCGGCGAACTGCCATGGAACGGCGCCAGTCTGCCCTCCACCGTGTATTGCCGCCCCGAGCATCTGCGGGTGATGGAGCACCAGGGGCATCTACACGGACGTCTTGTCGGTCAGTTTTTCCAGGGGGCGCAAAGCCGCCTCCTGGTGGATGTCGGCGCCGCCCAGCCATTGTTGGTGGACAGCACCGATGGCGTCATCCATGCCGCAGGCGCGCCGATTGCCTTGGCCGTCGAGCCACAGGTGCTGTTCACCCTGCAATCCTGATGTCCTGATTTCCAGAGAGCTTATTTTGAATCGTTCATTTCTCATTGCGCAGATCAGTGATCTGCATCTCAAAGCCGCTCAACGACTGAGTTATGGCGTCGTCGATACTCTGGGTGCATTGCGGCGTGCGGTCGATCATCTGAATGCACTTCAGCCGCGCCCTGACATCGTGCTGGTCAGTGGTGACCTGGTCGACTTCGGTCGTCCTGATGAGTATGCCGTGCTGCACCCCGAACTGGCACGCCTGCACATGCCTTGCTACCTGGTGCCCGGTAACCACGACAATCGAGAACATTTGTTGGCGGCATTTGCCGATCACACCTACTTGCCGAGGTCGGCCGTTGAACCATTGGATTGGGTGGTCGAGGAGCATCCGCTGCGCCTGATCGGCCTGGATACGACCATCCCCGGTGCCCATGGCGGTCGGTTGCTGGACAGTCAGTTGCGCTGGCTCGATGAACAACTGGCCCGTCGTCCCGATGCCCCGACGCTCTTGATTCTGCATCATCCGCCCTTTACCAGCGGCATCGGTCATATGGACCGCGAGCCGTTCATCAACGCGGCGGCACTGGAACGGCTCATCGGCCGTCACCGGCAGGTGGAGCGCTTGTTGTGCGGGCACTTGCATCGGCCGATGCAGCGGCGTTTCGGCGCCAGCCTGATTTGTGTGTGCCCCGGTACCTCACATCAGATCGTGCTGGATCTGCAGCCAACCGCCCCGGCGCATTTCAATCTGGAACCGCCGGGGTATCTGCTGCATCACTGGCATGAACAGGCGCTGGTGAGCCATAACGCGGTGTTTGGCGAATATCCCGGGCCGTATCCGTTTTATGACGCACAGGGATTGATTGACTGATCACTAGAGGTCAAGCACCAGCACTGGCGTTTTCGAGCGCGAGCAGCAAGGGGTGAACTGGTCGTTGGCGGCTTGTTCATCCTCGGTGAGGAACAGGTCGCGGTGCTCTGGCACCCCCTCCAGGACCCGAGTCAGGCAGGTGCCGCAAATGCCCTGTTCGCAGGAAATGGCGATCTCGATGCCCTGGTCTTGCAGCACCTGTACCACGCTCTTGTCGGCCGGTACCTCGAAGGACTGGCCGCTGCTGGCAATCTTGATCGAGAAGCTGCCATCGGCGCGGGTGTCGACGGGGGCGGCGGCGAAGTACTCGCGATGCAGGCACGACTCCTGCCAGCCGGCGGCCTGGGCCGTCTCCAGCACGTGCTGCATAAAGCCGCCGGGGCCACACACATAGACATGGACGTCGTGTTCAGGTGTGGCCAGGACCTTGGCCGCATCCAGCGCCGTCTCGGGTTCCTGATCGAAATGCAGGAATACCCGGTGGGCAAACGGCGAGTGTCGCAGGCGTTCGACAAAGGCCGCGCGCTCCCGTGAACGGGCGCAGTAATGCAGTTCGAAATCCGCACCGCTGTGTGCCAGGCGTTCGGCCATGCAGAGGATCGGGGTGATGCCGATACCACCGGCGAAAAGCAGGCTGCGCCTGGCCTCAGGGGCCAATGGAAACAGATTGCGCGGTTCACTGATCGGCAGGCGCATGCCGGGGTGGATCTGCTCGTGCATGGCCAGTGAGCCGCCCCGGGAGGTCGGGTCCTTGAGCACGCCGATCAGGTAGCGATGACGTTCTTCGGGGTGGTTGCACAGGGAATATTGCCGGATCAAACCACCGGGCAGGTGCACATCGATATGGGCGCCGGCGCTGAAGGCCGGCAGGGGTTGCTCATCGACACTGGCCAACTCGTAGCTGCAGATGTCCTGGGCTTCGTTGTGGCGCGATACCACCCGCACTTCGATCATGCCAGTGACTCCTGCTGGGCGCGCTCCTGGGCGATCAGGCGCTCCAGGACGCGGCGCGACTGCACGCCGCCGGCGTCGATATTGAGCTTGAGCAGGTTGCGCAGGGGATGATCGAGCAGGTTCTGTTGCTGGCGTTCGAGCATCTCCAGGTCCTCGCTGAAAATCTTTCCCTGACCCTCCCGGATGCTCGCGGTAAGGGCTTCGTCCTGCGGGTTGAAGTTGCGCGCCATGCCCCAGAAGTACCAGATCGAGGTCTCGGATTCCGGGGTGATGAAGTCGACGACGATGCTCGATGCCTTGAACTGCGGATCGGCGTGATAGCCGCCTTTGCCGGCATGGGCCACGCCGACTTCGATCAGCACATGACTGGGGGGGCTGAAGCGGCAGATCTGCCAGCGATCCACCGGCACGTCGTCGGCCAGGTTGTTGCCACGCAGGGCCATGCGCCAGAAGGGCGGCGCCATGATGTTTTCCATATGGCGGGCGGTGATCACCTGGTCGCCTTCGACCGTGGTGATCGGGGCGACCTCATCGATTTCTTTCTGGCCGATGCTGGACGCGTGCACGTAGGTTTCGTGGGTCAGGTCCATCAGGTTGTCGATCATCAGGCGGTAGTCGCAGTCGATGTGGAACAGACCGCCACCGTATGCCCATTCATCGCTTACGGCCCATTCCAGATGGTGGATCAGTGTCGGGTCCGCCTTGTCCTGTTCGCCCGGCCAGACCCAGATAAAGCCGTAGCGCTCGACCGCCGCGTAGGTCTTGTTGCACGGGAAGCCGCGTACCCGTTGCCCCGGCATCTCCAGCGTTTTTCCGTCGCAGCCCATGACCAGGCCGTGGTAGCCGCACACCAGGTTGCCGTTTTCGACGTATCCCAGGGACAGCGGTGCGCCGCGATGGGGGCAGAAGTCCTCGACGGCCGACACCTTGCCTTCTTGCCCGCGATAAAAAACCATCTTTTCACCGCAGATCTGACGGCCCAGGGGGGCCTTGGCGAGTTCATCGGGCGTACAGGCGACGTACCAGGTGTTCTTGAGATGCATGGTGATTCTCCCAGGCTTTTTGTATTTAGTGGATCCATTAGGTTTATTTTAAGTGGATAAGTCAAACGAAAAATTCGTTTGTACGATTTAATGGATCCATTGAATCGTTTTCTGAATCCCTGGCTAGCGCGGTATGGCGAGGTTTGTTTTATCGTAAAAATATTTTATTGACTAAATAAATAGTCTTGGTTAATTATTTCCCTGCATCTGCTCTCACGCAGAGTCATTTCCAGGGGAAACCCGATGAATCAGAACAATCTGCCTTTGCTGGCCCGTCTCTATGTCGAGGCCAACGGGTCTTCAGCCGATGAGCGCGTCGCGCCGTTGCTCATGCAGGGCTTTCCGGTCGCACCGGAGCGCCGCGTCACCTGGTCCAACTGGATGCGGCCGCCGTTCAGCCGGTGGGGCTTCCGTCACCTGGCGCGCCTGCGTCCCTCCATCGACGTGCAGGCCGGTGCCGGTACAAGCAGTGTGTTGAAGGAGGCGCCGCTGGCGTTGGATGAGCTGCACTTCGACAGCGAATGCGGCCTGGGCGTCAGCGTCATCGATCACCTGGTGGCCAGTCACACCGACGCTTTCCTGGTCATGCAAGGCGACACCGTGCTGTTCGAGCGTTACTTCAACGGCCAGCAGCGCCGGGATCGGCACATCATGTTCTCGGTCACCAAGTCGCTGATCGGCACCCTGGGGGAGCAACTGGTTTCCGAGGGCATCCTCGACCCGGCCTTGCCGGCGGTGCATTACGTGCCGGAGATGGCGGGCAGCGCATTTGCCGATGCCACGGTGCGGCAGCTGTTCGACATGGCCGTGGGCATCGACTACAGCGAGGTCTATGACGACCCCAACTCCGAGAGTTCGCAGTACGGCTACGCCTGCGGCTTCCAGCCGGCACCGCCGCAATACGCGCAGTTCGAGTCGCTGTACCAGTACCTGCCGTCACTCAGAAAGAGCGGTATCCACGGCGGCTTTTTCCATTACGTGACGGCGACCACCGAAGCCCTGGCCTGGGTCATGGAGCGCGCGTGCGGCAAGTCCTGCGACCAGTTGCTGCAGGAGATCTGGAGCCAGCTGGGTTGTGAGCGCGACGGCTATTTCATGGCCGATCCCTGGGGGCGCAGCGTGGCCGGTGCCGGTTTCAGCGCCACGCTGCGGGACATGGCACGTTTCGGTCGCCTGTTGGCCAACGACGGCTGCCAGGATGGCCGGCAGTTGCTGTCGAAGGAGACGATCGCACGGATCGTCGCCGGTTCCGATCCCGCGATCTACGCCGCGAACCCCGAGTTCTCCCAATGGACACCCGGGGCGTCCTACCGCAGCCAGTGGTACGTCTTCAACGACTACAGCCAGGCGATCATGGCCGGTGGCATTCATGGCCAATACCTGTTCGTCGACAAGCCGTCCGGCGTGGTGATCGTCAAGCAGTCATCACTGCCCGAAGCGGTCACCCCCTTCGATGCCGATAGCGTGCGCATGCTGCGCGCCATCGCATCCCACCTGGGCCGTTGAACGGCCCCTTAGAACAACAAACCTTGCCTGTCGATTCACCCGGCCCCAACGGGTCTTGGCGGCGTACTGCGCCGCCTCTCTCTGCCCTGTAACAACAATAAATCACACAGGAGCTTCACTATGTTTCCCATGATGCGTTTCACGCGCACGCTGTTGGCGGTCGGGTTACCCCTGGCTGCCCAGACCGCGCTGGCGGGTTACACCTTCGAGGACGGCGACCTCAAGGGTGAGGTCAATCTCACCGCCGGCGGGGCCACGCTGTTCACCCGCAACGTCAACTTCGGCAGTGGCCGGGTGGATATGCGCAGCGGCAAGAACGGCGGCACCCGGATTGACTGGCAGGAGTTCTACGTAAAGCCCGGGGTGAAGCTTGAATATGCGCTGCAGCCGGATTTCAGCCTGCTGGCCGGTGGTTCGCTGGTGGCGGCGAAGACCCTCGGCGATGGCGACGCCGGTGGTTTCACCCGCCGTTCCGACGGCAAGGTGGCCACGGAAGAACTCTATGGCGGTTTTCGGCGCGGGGAGTGGACCTTTACGGCCGGTCGCCAGAACTACATGATCGGCACCGGCTTCATCGTCATGGACGGCAACCTAGACCAGAAGAAGGACGGCGCCTACTGGCTTGCCCCGAGGACGGCCTTCAGGGATTCGGCGATCCTGGCCTGGGAGCATGCTGCGCTGAAGGCCCAGGCCTTCACATTGCGCACCGATGACGACCTGGGTAATTTCCGCATGACGGGCGCCAACCTGGATTACAACCTCGACGATCAGGTGACGTTGGGGGCCATGGCGATGAAGGTCAGCGCCCTGGGGCCCAAGGGCAGCACGCTTCCTCGACGGCGTGACGGGATGCTGGTGTACAACGTCAGGGCGCTCAACGCCAAGGTGCCGGGGGTACCGAACCTGACCCTGAATGGCGAATACGCCCTGGAGCGGGGGAGTGGCGAAGGCGTGGATTACGATGCCAATGCCTGGTATGCCCAGGCGGATTACGCCTTCAACACCTTGCCGTTGACCCCGGTCGTGGGCTATCGCTATGCGAGCTTTTCCGGCGACGACAACCTGAGCGATAACCGGCAGAAAGCCTGGGATCCGTTGAGCAAGGGCTTCGTCGACTGGAGCACCTGGCTGATCGGCGACGTGGTCGGCAACTACCTGCTGTTCAACAGCAACGAAAACGTCCAGCAGTTCTCGCTCAAGACCCACCTCAACGAAACCCTGACCCTCGGTGCGATTCACTACCAGTTCTGGCTGGATGCAAAAAACTACATGGGCGCGGCGGTCGATGATCGGCGTTTTGCCGACGAAAGCGTGGTGTTCCTGGATTGGGCCGCTTCGAAGTCGCTGTCCACCTCGGTGTCCTATAACTGGGTCAAGCCGCTGGCGGCCGCCAGGCAAGTGTTCGGCAATGATCGGAATTTCAGTGCGCTGGAACTGTATTTCACCTACCGCTACTAAGTGCCGCGAGCCTTTGCGGCCGCGCTGGAGTGTTTCATCATGACTATGTTTTTGCGTAATGCATTGCTGGGTGCCGCCATTTCGTTGCTGGCCAGTGGGTTCTGCCTGGCTGAAGAACGCACGGTGCGAATCTACAACTGGATCGAGTACCTGCCGCCGGAGATCCTCAAGAGCTTCCAGGAGGAAACCGGCATCCGTCCGATCTACGACGTGTTCGACAATGTCGAGACCCTGGAGTCCAAGCTGCTCACCGGCAATTCAGGGTATGACGTGGTCTATCCCAGCAGCTCGAACCTGAGCCATCTGATCGCCGCCGGTGCCATCCTGCCCCTCGATCGCAGCCAACTGCCGAACTGGCAGCACCTGGACCCGCAGTTCATGAAGTCCCTGGAGGCCGTGGGTGACACGGGCAATCGCTACGCGGCGCCTTATCTGTGGGGGACCACGTTGATCGGCTATAACGTCGACAAGGTTCGGCAGATCCTCGGCAGCGATGTGCAGATGAATACCTGGGACATGATCTTCAAGAAAGAGAATCTCGCCAAGCTCGCCGGTTGTGGTGTCGGTTTCCTCGACGCGGCCAACGAGATCATCCCCATCGCCTTGCACTACCAGGGCCTCGACCCCAACAGCCAGAAGCGCGAGGATTACCCGCAGGCGCAGGCGGCGATGATGAAAATTCGCCCTTACGTCTCCTACTTCAACTCGTCGCGCTACGGCATGGACCTGGCCAACGGTGATATCTGCGTCGCGGTGGGCTGGTCGGGTGGTGTGGCGCTGGCCAAGCAACTGGCCGATGCTGCCGGCAAGGGGGTCAAGGTGGAGATGGCCTTGCCCAAAGAGGGCGCGCCGATGTGGTCGGATGTCATGGTGGTGCCAGCCAACGCGCCGCATGCCAAGGAGGCCCATGAGTTCATCAACTACATCCTGCGACCGGATGTGATCGCGCGGATCAGCAACAAGATCGGTTACCCCAACCCGAACAAGGACGCCACCGCGCTGGTGGATGACGCCATCCGCAACAACCCCAATATGTATGTGCCGGATGAAGCGCGCAAAACGCTGTTCGCCCTGCAACCCATGCCGGCCGCCATGGAGCGGATCCGCACGCGCGCGTGGACCAGCATCAAGACCAACCGCTGATAGGCGTGCCCGGCGCTCTCGCGCCGGGTTCACCAGGCGCGTCGCAGGCTCCTGTTGCCGGGTCTCGGCTCAGGCATGCATACCCTGGAAGAGCAGGGCGGTGATGCGCCGTACCTGGCTGGAGTGCGACTCCAGGTCCGGTTGCTCCTGATTGACCAGTCGCAGCAGTTGCAGGTGCGCATAGTCATTGAGCAGGAACGCGGCGAGCTCGACGTTGAGGTCGGCGCGCAGCTTGCCGGCCTGTTGCAGGTCCTTGAGCAGACCGCTGATTTCCGCGCGCAGCGCATCGTTCATGGCGCGGTAGCCTTCGGGCAGTTCGTTGTCGCCGCCAAACAGGATCAGCGGCAGCAGTTCACGCCAGAGGCTGGGATGCATGACCTCCAGGGCGTAGCGCGTCAACAGCTGCTCCAGGTAGCACAGCATGTCGACCGGGTCCTCCATCTCGGGGATCTGGCTGCGGGTGTCCTTGAGTGCACGCTGGTCGGCCTCGTGGAGGATTTCCAGGATGATTTCCTGCTTGTTGCCGAAGTACTTGAACACCGTGGGCGCCGAGACCCCGGCCTGGTTGGCGATCTGCTCGATGGTGGTGTTCTGGAAACCCTGGCGCTCGAACAGCTCCACCGCGGCCTGGCTGATGGCCTGGCGGCGTTGGGCTTTCTGGCGTTCACGCAGTCCACTCATGGGCGATCCTTCTGAATTGGGCGGGGACGAAAGCCGCCAGAATAATCGAATATCTTTGTCGCAAAAATACTTTATTAAGTAAAAATTATCGGTGCAAACGCCAAAGGCCCGCGCGGGGCTTTCAGCTTGCCGGCTGCGGCCTGTTCTGCCGCAACGCGTGGCTTGACGCGCCTGAATCAGGCCAAGGTCTGGTGGTACTTTTTCAGACGGTAGGCAAATTGCGCACGACTCAATCCCAGCAGGCGTGCCGCTGCCGCCAGATTCCCTGCGCTCTGTTGCAGCGCTTCGTCGAGCAGGCGTGACTCCAGCCCTTCGATGGAGAAACCCTGCTCCAGCCGGGTCAGGGTTTCCAGCAGGGCCGGGCGCGGCTGTGTGCCGGCAGGGCTCTGGTCGATGGCCGCCAGGCTGCCGTTGTCGTCCAGGGAGTACAGCTCCTGGGGGATGGGTTCGTTGCGAAACAAGTGGATCAGGTCGATGGCCTGACCTTCTTCGCTGGCGATCAGGCCGCGCTCCACCAGGTTCTGCAGTTCCCGCACGTTGCCGGGGAAGTCGTAGCGCAGCAGCGCCTTGAGCGCGCGCATGGTCAGCCCGGCGGGCTTGCGCGCGTAGTCCTGGCAGAAGCGCCGCAGGAACGCATTGACCAGCAGCGGGATGTCGTCGCGTCGCTCGCGCAGCGGCGGCAAGGCGATGGGGAAGACGTTCAGGCGGTAGAACAGGTCCTCGCGAAAGTCTCCAGCCGCTACCGCCTGGCGCAGGTCGACGTTGGTGGCCGCCACCACCCGCACATCGACCTTGATCGCCTGCCCGCCACCGACGCGTTCGATCTCTCGCTCCTGCAAGGCACGCAACAGCTTGCCTTGTCCGGGCAGGCTGAGGCTGGCGATTTCATCGAGAAACAGGGTGCCGCCGTGGGCCCGTTCGAAGCGTCCGGGACGTGAATGGGTCGCGCCGGTATAGGCACCGCGTTCGACGCCGAACAGCTCCGCCTCGATCAGATTGTCCGGAATCGCGGCGCAGTTCAGGGCCACGAAAGGCGCCCGGTGGCGTGGGCTGTACTGATGCAACTGGCGGGCAAACAGCTCCTTGCCGACGCCTGACTCGCCGCTGAACAGCACCGTTGCAGGCGTTGGCGCCACGCGTTGCAAGGCGAGGGTAGCGGCATTGAAGGCGGCGCTGGCACCGATGGGCTTCGGCCCGCCGGCTATTTCGCTGTCGTCCTGGGGCGCGGTTGCCGGGGTCGGGGTTTGCTGGGTGGAGCTGCTGGAGGGGGAGGCCGTGAGATAACTCAGGTCCTGTTCGACATCGCCCCATTGCTCGGCGGTCTTGCCGACCACCCGGCAGGTCGCGTGGCCCATGCCCCGGCACTCGGTTTCACGGAAGATCACCAGGCGGCCGAACAGCCCACTGACGTAACCGATGGCATAGCCCAGTTCGGTCCAGCACACCGGGTCCTGGCCGATCCCGTAGGCGGCGATATGTTCGTCGGCTTCGCAGGAGTGATGCCAGAGGAATTCCCCTTCGTAGAAGCCGGAGTCGGCATCGAACTTGAAGTGCAGGGGTTCGACCTTGGTCATGCCTTCGAGGGTGTGCAGGCGCGTGCCGGCGGAGAAAATCGCCGCGGCATCGGCGTCCGGCCAGCGCTCACGGATCAGTCGGGCATCCCGTGCGCCGGACAGGTAGCCGGTACGGGTAAACAGGCCACGGGTTTGCTCCAGCCCCTGGCGATCGATGATCTCCCGGCGCAGCGCGCCGAAGGATGAACTGTGCAGGAGCAGCATGCGCTGGTCGTTGAGCCAGATGCGGCCGTCGACCGGTGAGAAGAACAGGCATTCGGTCAGCTCGGCCAGGGTCGGTGAGTTGCCCTCGGCCAGTTGGCTGCTGTCACCCCTTGGCGAGAAATCCTCTTCCAGCACCGCGAGATCCGGGAACAGCGAATGGGGATTGTTCATTGTTATGCCCCTGGGCGAGTTGACTGATCGAAATGATCAACTGCGGAAATAGTTATTAAACATAACTTTATCATTTGGACAAGTGCTGCGGTGTCGGGCGCGTATCGGGTCTGCGGCTCAATCCACGGCTCCTCCTCTCGAACCCTCAGGCCAGAGCCTTCGCCGCCCAAAGAACGGCGGGATGGCGGAAATCGGCATGCCCCTTGCTCTAGTGCTTTCACCACGCAGACGACTTCAGCGCTTGAGCAAGGCGGTGTCGGGCGATGACAAACACAAGAGCCGGGAGGCCGAAATGGCGGTAAGTGAACCCTCTGATTTCCTGCAGGACGCGTTGTGGTGTGAACGCATTTTCACTGGCGACTGGATACGCCCGTTGGGCGGCAGCAATAGCGTCCGTGAGCCGGCCACCGGTGAGGTGCTGACGGTCACCGGACTGGCCGATGCGGCGGACATTGCCTTTGCCAGCCTGACCGCTGCCCGCGTTCAGCCGGCCTGGGCGGCATTGGGGCCACGGGAGCGTGCGCAGATCTTCCGCAAGGCGGCAGCGCTGGCCCAGCAACACTTCGCCGAGCTGGCGCTGTACATCGCCCGGGAAAGCGGCGGCAGCCTGTTCAAGGGCGAGCATGAGGTGCGGGAGGCGATCGTCTTGCTGCATCAGGCCGCCGGTCTGCTTTCGCAGCCCCATGGTCTGGTCCTGCCCAGCGAGGCGGGCCGCTTGTCCTATGCCCGTCGCTTGCCCCACGGCGTGGTCGGGGTGATCTCGCCGTTCAACTTCCCCCTGGTGCTCTCGCTGCGTTCGGTGGCGCCGGCGCTGGCGGCCGGCAATGCCGTGGTGCTCAAACCCGATCCGCAGACCCCGGTCAGTGGCGGCTTCATCATTGCCCGGCTGTTCGAGGCCGCCGGTCTGCCCAAGGGCCTGTTGCAGGTGTTGCCGGGTGCCGCGCCGGCCGGTGAGGCGCTGTGCCGCGACCCGCATGTACGGATGATCGCGTTCACCGGTTCCACCGCCGCGGGACGCAAGGTTGCGGAGCTGGCGGGTCGTCATCTGAAGAAAGTGGCCCTGGAGTTGGGCGGCAAGAACTCGCTGATCGTGCTCGAAGACGCCGATCTCGACCTGGCGGCAAGCAATGCCGCCTGGGGCGCCTGGTTGCATCAGGGGCAGATCTGCATGGCCACCGGACGCATCCTGGCCCATGAATCGATCGCTCAGGAACTGGTCCGCCGACTGGCCGAGAAAGCCCGGGCGATCACGGTCGGCAACGCTGCTCGCGGCGAGGCGGTGTTGGGACCGCTGATCAACAAGCACCAGTTGCAACGCGTGCATGAAATCGTCACGGACAGTCTGAGTACCGGGGCAACCCTGGAAGCGGGCGGCCAGTTTGACCAGCTCTTCTACCCAGCCACGGTGCTTTCCGGCGTACGTCCGGGCATGCGCGCGTTCGACGAGGAGATCTTCGGCCCGGTGGCCACGGTGGTGAGTTTTGCCAGTGACGAGGAGGCCATCGAACTGGCCAATCGCACCGAGTACGGCTTGTCGGCGGCGATCATCTCGCCTTCGCTCGGACGCGCGATGGCGATGGGCGAGCGACTCAATTGCGGCCTGCTGCATATCAATGATCAGACGGTGGCCGACGAATGCATCAATCCATTCGGCGGGCGTGGCAGTTCGGGAAATGCCGGCAGCGTTGGCGGCCCGGCCGACTGGGACGAATACACCCAATGGCAATGGGTGACGGTCAAGGACACCGCACCGCGCTACCCGTTCTGAGGAAGACCGGCTGAAGAGGGCGATCGGCCAACCGGGTGAGCCCACAAAAACAATAAGAGGACACAACATGAAGCTCGACAACAAGATTGTGCTGGTGACCGGGGTCTCCTCGGGTATCGGCGCCGCCACGGCAAGCCTGCTGCGCAGCCACGGTGCCCAGGTGATCGGCGTAGATCTGCAGGCCCCGCACATGACCCTCGACGGCTTTGTCCAGGGCGATCTGGGCAGCGCCGAGAGCATCGACCGGCTATTGCCGCAACTCCCCGCACGGATCGATAGCCTGTGCAATATCGCCGGGGTTCCGGGCACCGCGAACCCGCAACTGCTGGCGCGGGTCAACTACCTCGGCTTGCGTCACCTGAGCCGCGCGCTGCTGCCGCGCATCGCGGCCGGCGGCAGCATCGTCAATATCGCCTCGATCCTCGGCGCGGAGTGGCCGCTGCGCCTGGAGCTGCACAAGGAACTGGCGCGCATCGACACCTTCGCCGACGCGCAAGCCTGGCTGGCCGGGCACCCGGTACCGGACGAGACCTGCTACCAGTATTTCAAGGAGGCCTTGATCGTCTGGAACTATCTGCAGGCCCAGCCCTGGTTCCTCGAGCATTCGGTGCGCATGAACAGTGTGGCGCCGGGCCCGGTGTTCACCCCCATCCTCGGCGACTTCGTGAGCATGCTCGGCGAGGCCCGGACCCAGGCCGATGCCCATCGCATGAAACGTCCCGGTTATGCCGATGAGGTGGCGGCGGTGATTGCCTTCCTGTGCGCTGACGAGTCGCGCTGGATCAACGGCGTCAACCTGGCGGTCGATGGCGGATTGGCCTCCACCTACATCTGAAACGCAAACCCGTAGACAGCGGCGCAAGCCGCTACCCGAGCGTGTTGGCTGGCGCCATGCGTGCAAAGCCATGCCAAAAATAAAAATAATGAGGAGCGTCCATGGACAACGTTATAGGTGGCTTTCGTTTCAGGCAGTGCGCCCTGTTTCTGGCGTTATGCAGCGCGGGGGCGATGGTCGAAAGGGCCGAGGCCATGCAAATGGACCTCGGTGACTCCGACTGGAAACTGCGCTGGGACAACACCATCAAGTACAGCCAGGCCTGGCGTCTGCAAGGGCAGGACAGTCGCCTGACCCATGCGCCGACCGCCAATGGCCTGTATCCCTCGATCCAGAGCCAGGGCGATAAAAACTTCGATCGTGGCCTGGTTTCCAACCGCCTGGATCTGTTTTCCGAAATGGACCTCAGTCGGCAAAACTACGGGCTGCGGGTCAGCGGCGCGGCCTGGTACGACGATGTCTACAACAAGAGCACCGACAGCCGCGAGCAACCGCATTTCCTCAGTGAGACCCGCAAGCTCAATGGCCGCGACGCCGAAATCCTCGACGCCTTCGTGTTCCTGCGCGGTGACCTCGGCGACGACTCCCAGGGAGTGGTGCGCCTGGGTCGGCACAGCCTGGTCTACGGCGAAAGCCTGTTCTACGGCGGCAACGGCATCGCCAATGCCCAGGGCCCGACCGATGTGATCAAGTTGCTCAGCGTGCCGGGGACCCAGTTCAAGGAGATCCTGCGTCCGGTCAACCAGATCTCCGGGCAGTTGCAGATCAACCCGCAGTTGTCGGTGGGTGCCTACTACCAGTTCGAGTGGGAGCGCTCCAACCTGCCCGGTGCCGGCAGCTACCTGAGCGATGTCGATGCCATCGGCTATGGCAGCGGTCCGTTGCGTGAGGTGTTCGGCAACGACACGGTGAATGCCGGCGATCTGAAACCGAGGAATTCGGGGCAGGGCGGCATGCAGATCCGCTTCAAACCGAGCGGGACCGAGCTGGAACTGGGTTTCTATGCCGCGCAGTATCACGACAAAACCCCGATCGGCTTGTACGCCTACCTCGACGGCCCGGCCGCGGCGGCAACAGGGTTGCCGATCCTGGGCGCTTACCGCCAGGTCTATGCCGAAGATATCCGCACGGCCGGCATCAGCTTCTCCACTGCCCATGGCCCCTTCAACTTCGCCGGTGAAACCTCGGTGCGCTGGAATGCGCCGCTGGTGAGCAATCTGCAAGTGGTGACCCCGGGCATGCTGGCCGACGGCGACGACCATTCGCTGTTTGCCCGGGGCAAGACCGCCCACGCCAACCTGTCGGCGATCTATCTGTTGTCGCCGACGGCCTTCTGGGATGGCGGTTCGGCCCTGGCCGAACTGGCCTGGAACCGCACCCTGAGCATCAGCGAGAACGCCAAGGCCCTGGATTCCAACACCACCCGCGATGCCACGGCGCTACGGGTGCTGGTGGAGCCGGCGTATTTCCAGATTGTCGACGGGATCGACCTGACCGTGCCGATTGGCATGGGTGTGGTGCTCGACGGGCGCTCATCGGCGGTCAACAAATCGGGCTTTGGCAATACCCACTCCGGTGACTGGAGTGTCGGGCTCAAGGCGACTTATCTGCAGCGCTGGGATGTCGGCCTGAACTACGTGAACTTCTTCGGCGCGCCGAAAGCCGGGCTGCGCGAGGACGGCAATTTCAGCTACGGGCAATCGCTGGCCGACCGCGACTTCGTCTCGCTCTATGTGAAAACTTCATTCTAATAACAAGGTGGATTCGCCATGCGCAACATTACTTTTTTCAACACCTGTGTCCTTGGCCTGGCCCTTGCCGGTGTGGGCCTGGCGCAGGCGGCGGTATCGCCTGAACAGGCTGCACGCTTGAAGTCCGAACTGACGCCGCTCGGTGGCCAGCGTGCCGGCAACGCCGATGGCAGCATCCCAGCCTGGGAGGGCGGCTACACCAAGGTCGCGCCAGGCTACAAGCCGGGTGACAAACGTCCTGATCCCTTCGCCGGCGAGAAACCGCTGTACTCGATCAAGGCCGCGAACATGCAGCAGTACGCCGGCGAACTGGCCGAAGGCACCAAGATCCTGTTGAAGAAATACCCGGACTATCGCCTGGACGTGTACCCGACTCACCGCTCGGCAGCCGCCCCGCAATGGGTCTATGACAACACTGCGAAGAATGCCGGCCGCGCCGCGCTGGATGTCGAGAGCGAAAAAGTGACCGGTGCCTATGGGGGTATCCCGTTTCCGATTCCGGACAACGGCGCGCAGGTCCTGTGGAACTACCGGTTGTCCTGGCAGGGCGGCGACACCATCAGTTCGCCGTTCGACACCTGGCTGATGACCTCGGGTGGCAAGAAAGTCCAGGCCACCCGGGCGCTGTACACCTACCAGTTTCCTTACTACATCGAAAACGGCGGGCCGGAAAACTTCTCCGGAAAATACCTGATGGGCAAACTGTTCACCGAGCTGCCGTCGTCCAAGGCCGGCGAAGGCCTGATGACCCATTGGGACCTGGACCCGGCCAATCGTGCGGCCTGGCAGTATCTTGTCGGTCAGCGCCGGGTGCGTCGGGCGCCGAATATTGCCTATGACACCCCGGACTTCGTCACCTCCGGTGTCGGTCTGTTCGACGAAGCCTTCATGCTCTTCGGGCCGACCGACCGCTACGACCTCAAGCTGATGGGCAAGAAAGAGCTGATCGTGGCTTACAACAATAACCGCGCCGGCCTGGCCAAGAGCGACGAACTGCTCAAACCGAACTTCCTCAACCCTGACCTTGTGCGTTGGGAGAAACATCGGGTCTGGGTGGTCGAGGCCACGCTCAAGTCCGGCAAGCGCCATGTGGTGCCGCGTCGGACCTACTACATCGACGAGGACTCCTGGCAGATCCTGATGGCCGACGGTTATGACGCCCAGGGCAAGCTGGGGCGCCAGATGTATTCGCTGACGCTGCTGGCGCCGGACCTGCCGGCGCTCACCGCACAGGTCATGTGGGGCAGCTACAACCTCGACACCGGCGCCTACTTCCTCAACTCCTCGAGCAATGACCTGGCGGTCCAGTACCAGAAAGTCGCGAAACCTTCGGCGTCCTTCTTCACGCCGGATGCCATGGCCAACGAAAACATGCGTTGAACCCTGGGTGGCCGCGCGGGCGAGCAGCTCGTCGCGGTCGCCGGTGACTTTCCAAGCGGGATAAAGACATGAACGTTGAAACACTCTTTGCGCGTTTCGGCCGGCGATGGGGCCCCTGCGCCCTGGCGTTGCATCTGTTGGCGAGCACGTCCGTGGCTGCCCAGGCCGCGACGTTCGCGGTCCTTCAGCAGCCGGCATTGCCGACCGCCAAGGCCCAGCGCGGGGTATTGCTCGGTTTGGCCCGGGCCGGGGAGCGTTTGGTGGCGGTCGGTGAGCGCGGCAGCGTACTGCTCTCGGACGACTCGGGGAAAACCTGGCGCCAGGCCAGCGTGCCGGTCAGTGTCAGCCTGACGGCGGTGCAGTTCGTCGATGCCGAGCAGGGTTGGGCTGTCGGTCATCTGGGGGTGGTATTGCACAGCGAGGATGGCGGTGAAACCTGGCACAAACAGCTCGACGGCGAGCGTGCCGCCGCGTTGGCGGTGCAGGCTGCGCAGCGCGATGCCGAGCAACCGGGTGGTGCCGGCAACCTGGAGCAGGCCCGGCATTTATTGGCTGACGGACCGGACAAGCCGTTTCTCGACCTGTACTTCAGGGATCGACTGCACGGCTACATCGTCGGTGCCTACAACCAGATCTATCGCACCGAAGACGGTGGGCGCAGCTGGCAGCCCTGGATGCGGCATGTGAACAATCCCCAGGGCCTGAACCTCTACGGTATCCGTGCCTTGGGCAGTGATCTGTTGCTGGTGGGGGAGCGCGGGCTGCTGTTGCGTTCGAGGGATGCCGGGGATTCGTTCCAGGTCTTGAAATCACCCTATGAAGGCAGTTTTTTCGGACTGCTCGGTACCCGTGAGGGGGCTCTGATTGCCTATGGTTTGCGCGGCAACGCCTGGTGGTCCGATGACCGTGGCGACAGTTGGCGGCGCCTGGACACCGGTGTCGAGGCAACGCTGGCGAGCGCCATCGAGCTGCAGGACGGCAGCCTGCTGTTGGCCAGCCAGGGCGGTGAGCTCCTGCTCAGCCATGACCAGGGGCGCAGCTTCGATAAACGCCAGAGCCGCAACGGCGCGACGGTCGCGGCCGTGCAACAGGCGGCCGACGGCAGCCTGGCCCGTGTCGGCTTGAGTGGCGTGGCCGTTGACCCGGACTCACCGGCCTCCGGCAAACCTTGAAACTTCACGGTGTAGCGCTATCGGGCCATGGCCCGTGCAACAGGAGTCAGACTTGAAAGACGACAAAACTCAAACCGTGATCGGCCGCCTGGAGCACTTCGACCAGGCTTCGGGCAATTTCGCCGAGCGGGCGATCTTCAACCACCGCCCGTGGGTGATCCTGCTGTGCCTGCTGGTGACCCTGCTGCTCGGTTGGCAGGCGACACGCATCGGCATCAACGCCAGCTATGAGAAAACCATTCCGACCGGGCACCCCTATGTCGCCAACTTCCTGGAAAACCGCAGTGAGCTGAGCGGCCTGGGCAATTCGTTGCGCATTGCCGTGGAGGTCAGGCAGGGCAGCATCTTTACCCGCGACTACCTCGACACGCTGGCCAAACTCAACGACGAACTCTATTTGCTGCCGGGCGTCGACCGGCCCTACATGAAGTCGCTATGGACCCCGACCACGCGCTGGACCGCGGTGACAGAGGAGGGCCTGGATGGCGGTACCGTGATCCCCGACGACTATGACGGTTCTGCCGCGAGTATCGAGCAGGTGCGAACCAACGTCGCCCGCTCCGGTGAGGTCGGTCAGTTGGTCGCTGGCAACTTCAAGTCCAGCGTGATCTTCGTGCCCTTGCTCGACATCAATCCGCAGACCGGCAAGGCCCTGGACTACGGCGAGTTTTCCCGACAACTGGAAGCCCTGCGCGACCAGTACCAGACCGCTGACCTGCGGATTCATATCACCGGGTTCACCAAGATCGCCGGCGATCTGATCGAGGGCTTGACCCAGGTACTGCTGTTCTTCGTGGTGGCGGTGCTGGTGACCGTGGTGGTGCTCTACGGCTACACCCGTTGCGCGCGCAGCACCCTGGTGGTGGTGACGTGTTCGCTGGTGGCGGTGCTCTGGCAGCTGGGTCTGCTCGCCATCCTCGGTTATGAGTTGGACCCGTACTCGGCGCTGGTGCCGTTTCTGGTGTTCGCCATCGGCATGAGCCATGGCGCGCAGAAGATGAACGGCATCATGCAGGATGTCGGTCGCGGTACCCACCGGGTGGTGGCCGCGCGTTATACCTTCCGCCGGCTGTTCGCCGCCGGCATGACCGCGTTGCTCTGTGATGCGGTGGGCTTCGCGGTGTTGCTACTGATCAATATCCGGGTGATCCAGGACCTGGCGATCACTGCCAGCCTCGGCGTGGCCGTGCTGATCTTCACCAACCTGATCCTGCTGCCGATCCTGCTCAGCTATATCGGCGTCAGCCCGGCAGCGGCGCAACGCAGCCTGAGTTCGGAAACCGCTGCGCTACAGGCACGGATCAAGCATCCGTTGTGGCGCTTTCTCGACCGGTTCACCGGGCGGCGCTGGGCCATTGGCGCCATGCTGGGCGGCCTGCTGCTGGCGGCGTTCGGTTTTGCCGTGAGCCTGCAGCTGAAGATCGGCGATCTCGATCCCGGCGCCCCGGAGTTGCGGGTTGACTCACGCTACAACCGCGATGCGCAGTTCATGACCGGCAACTATGCGGCCAGCTCGGATATCTTCGTGGTCATGATCAAGACGCCGGAGGATCAGTGCACCCGCTACGCTAGCCTCTCCGCGGTGGATGAACTGGCCTGGCGGTTGGAACAACTTCCAGGGGTGGAGTCGACCACCTCGATGGCGGCGCTGAGCAAGATCGCCACGGTCGGCTACAACGAAGGCAATTTCAAATGGTATGACCTGATCCCCAATGACGGCGCGCTGGGGGCGGTACAGACCCGGGCACCGCGGGAACTGTTCAATCAGGGCTGCTCGATGCTGTCGCTGTACGTTTACCTGGCCGATCACAAGGCCGACACCCTGAGTCGGGTGGTGGCGGCCAGCGAGACATTCATTGCCACGCATCCGGTGCCGGAGGTCAAGTTCATGCTGGCCGCTGGCAGCGCCGGGATCGAAGCCGCGACCAATATCGTGGTGAAGAAATCCATGCATGAGATGCTGTTCTGGGTGTATGGCGCGGTCAGCCTGTTATGCCTGCTGACCTTTCGCAGTTGGCGTGCGACCCTTTGCGCGATGCTGCCGCTGATGCTCACCTCGATCCTTTGCGAGGCGCTGATGGTCGCCCTGGGAATGGGGGTGAAAGTCGCGACACTGCCGGTGATCGCCCTCGGCGTGGGCATCGGCATCGACTATGCGCTCTATGTCCTGAGCGTGATCCTGGCGCGGATGCGCGCCGGTGACAGCCTGGCCCAGGCCTATTACCAGGCGCTGCTGTTCACCGGCAAGGTGGTGTTGCTGACGGGTATGACCCTGGCGGTGGCGGTGTCGACCTGGGCTTTCTCGCCGATCAAGTTCCAGGCCGACATGGGCATCCTGCTGGCCTTCATGTTCCTGGTGAACATGCTCGGTGCCCTGATCCTGCTGCCGGCGTTGGCTTGGCTGTTGCTGCCGCGCAAGGTCTTCGCGAAAAAGCCCGAGGCGAGTCTGCTGGTGCAGTGACTGGAGCTGCTTAACAAGCTGAAAAACATCAAACCCTGAGTGTGCTTCCACACTGGTGCAGCAGATCTATCTGATTTGCCGGCACCAATGTGCGCAGGGTTTTGTAGAGCGCGCGGGTTTCCAGCAGGTTCCACACCCGCAGCATGGTTTCCAGCGCATCCAGTGGTTTGCTGATGAAGTCCTTGGCCCCAGCGACAGCGCCCGCAGGCGGGTGTCGCGGGTGGCATCGGCGGTGAGCACGAGGATCGGCAGGTATTCGCCGCCCGGGATGCGGCGGTTGAGCTGTTCAAGGATGGCGAACCCGTCGAACTCGGGCATGTGCAGGTCGAGAATCACCAAGTCCGGCTCGAAGCTGTTGAACAGGTCCAGGGTGCGCAGCGGCTGGGTGCTGCTCAGCACGTTGGTCAGCCCCTCGCGCACCAGCAGTTGCTCCATCAGATCGAGATTGGGGCGTTGGTCATCGATGATCAGAATGCGTAGGTCGGTGTTCACGCGCGCTCCGGAAGGTGCTGGTCGAGGTGGGCGAGGAATGAGGGAATATGAATCGGTTTGCTCAGCACCGCCGTGGCGCCCGCTTCGCACAGGGCCAGGCGAGTGGGCTCGCTGGCGTCGGCAGTGATCATCAGCACCGGGGTGCTTCGGGTGATCGATGACTGGCGCAAGCGCTGCAGGACATTCAATCCGTCGATATCCGGCAAGGAGACGTCCAGCAGAATCAGTTGCGGCGCGTGTTGCGCGGCGAGGTCGAGCCCCAGTTGCCCTTGCATGCTGGACAGCAGTTTGATCCCGGGGCGCCGTTGCAGCAGTGTTTCGATCAGCGCCAGGCTGGAGAGATTGTCCTCGATGTACAAGACCAGGCCACGGAAGTCCGGGCCGGCGAGGGCGGGGATTCCCGGGTGGTTGTCGACGGGCGGGGCGCTCGGTTCGACGCTTTCCTGCAAGCGGACAAAAGGCAGTTCCAGGGTGAATCTGGAGCCGACGCCGGCCTGGCTTTGCACGGTCAAACTGCCTTGCATCATTTCCAGCAGGTTCTTGCTCAGCGCCAGGCCAAGGCCGCTGCCTTCCACGTTCGGGTCGATTTCCAGGCGCTCGAACGGCTTGAACAGTTGATCGAGGCGATCGGCGGCAATGCCCTTGCCGGTATCGCTGACCGACACGGCGATGCGCTGTTGCTCCACCTTGACGTCGATGCTGACCTGACCCTGGGGCCGGTTGTACTTGATGGCGTTGGACAGCAGGTTCAACAGCACCTGGGTCAGGCGTTGTCGATCGGCGACGATGCCGCTGTCGGCGGTCAGCGTCGGCAACGGCAACAGGCGGATGCCGGCGTCGGCGGCCATCGGCGAGACCAGTGTCAGGGCTTCCTGCAGGGCGATCGCCAAGGGCACGGACTCGATGTTCAGCGGCAGGTGCCCGGATTCGATCCTGGCGATGTCCAGCACTTCGTTGATCAGGGTCAGCAGGTGCTTGCCGGCCCGCAGGATATGCCCGATCTGCGCCTTTTGCCCTTGGGTCGAGTCCATCTCCAGCAGTTGTGCAAAGCCCAGGATCGAGTTGAGTGGTGTGCGCAGTTCGTGGCTCATGCGCGACAGGAACTCGCTTTTCGCCCGGCTGGCACGCTCCGCCTCCTCGCGAGCGGTGCTCAGCGCCATCTCGGCCGCACGGCGATCGGTAATGTCCCGGGTGATTTTGGAGAAGCCGCGCAAGGCACCGCTGCTGTCGTATTGCGCGGTGATCACCACGCTGGCCCAGAAGCGGCTGCCATCCTTGCGCCTGCGCCAGGCCTCCTCCATGTAGTGACCGTCGCGAGTGGCCTCGCGCAGTGCCAGTTCGGGATGCTGCGGGCACTCCTGCGGCAGGTAGAACAGCGAGAAGTGCTGGCCGATGATTTCCTGTTCCGTGTAACCCTTGATCCGCTCGGCGCCGGCGTTCCAGCTGGTGACGAAGCCCCGGGTATCGAGGGCGAAGATCCCATAGTCCTTCACCCCGTCGATGATCAGCCGCAAACGCTCTTCATTGTCGCGCAGCGCCCGCTCGCGTTCGGCCAGCAGCAGCCCGGCCTCCACCAGGCGGCTGCCCAACTGGCCGATCTCGTCGTTCTCCGGCGGCTGCGGCAGTAACGGCTGGCCGAGGGCCAGGCGTTGGGCGTTGCCCTGTACGTGCTGTACCCGGGCGACGATCCCTTTGGACAGGAGCAGTACCGCAACGACGGCGCCGAACAGCCCGCAGAGGGCGGCCAGCAGGGTCGAAAGCAGCAGGCGCTGGCGGGTTGCGGCAGCGGCGGCGGTGCGTTCGGCCAGCAGCGTGTCCTCAAGGGTCAGGATGCTGCCGATGTGCTCGCGCAATTCGTCGAGGATGTATTTGTTGTTGATCAGGATGCTGGTGATCGACTCGGGACTCGCCTCACGGTCAGCGAGCATTTCCTCCAGACCACCGATTTTGCTGTTGATCAGCGGCGTAATGGCTTTCAGTTGCTCGCGCACCCGTTCATCGCGCACGTTGCCGTCCAGCCGGCGCAGGGCCGATTCGATCAGCGGCTTGGCCTTCAGATAGCCCGGCAGGAAATCCTCGCGGTGGGTCAGCAGATAGCCGCGCACGCTGGCGGCGGCCTCGGCGAGCAAGGTGTGTACGGTCTGGATATCACCTTGCACCCGCAATACCCGGCGCACGTCTTCTTCGGCGTGTGCGGTCTGGCGTTCGGTGATGTAGATCAGCACCAGCGACAGCAACAGGATCACCAGGGGCAGGGAAATCACCACCAGGGCCTTGCCCCGTAGTGGCAGGTCGGCCCAGCGTTTGGCGTAGAACACCTTCATGGTTGCGTCACCAGGCCCAGTGCAATGCCCCGGACCGCGGCCTGGGTTCGATCGGCCGCACCGAGTTTGCCGATGACCCGTTCGACATGGGCCTTGGCCGTGCCGGTGGTAATGCCCAGTGCCTCGCCGATTTCACGGTTACTCATGCCGTTGGCCACCAGCCCGAGCACCTGGCATTCGCGGGCGGTCAGGTTTGTGCAGGGGGTTGCACCGTTGGCATTGCGTTCGGTCATGCGCCGTAGCAAGCGGGTACTGACGGCGTTATTGAGGGCTTCCTCGCCTGCGGCGACGCGTTGCAGGGCGTCGATCACTTCTGCGCGGCTGGCATCCTTGAGCAGATAGCCCACGGCGCCGGCATTCATCGCCGCCTCCAGGTGATCCGGGCTGTCGTCCATGGTGAAGATCACCACTTTCAAGGCGGGCAGGCGCTGCTGAAGCAGTCGTGCCGCGCCCAAGCCGTTAAGCACCGGCATGCGAATGTCGAGAATGACGATGTCGGGCAGCAGCTGTTCACACAGCTCCACGGCTTCCTGACCATTGCAGGCCTGGCCGACCACGTCGAACTGCGGATGGCCGGCCAGCAACGAGACGAAGCCGGTGCGGGTGACCTCATGGTCGTCGGCCAGAACCAGGCGCAGGGCTTGAGTCATTGAGTGGTTTCCTCGAGGTCGAAAGGTACGCTGACATGCAGTTGCGTTCCGCATCCTGCGCGGCTGACGCAAGTGAGCCGTCCGCCCAGCAGGCTGGCGCGCTCTTGCATCGCCGCCAGGCCCAGGTGCCGGCTGTCGCCGGTGTCGAGCGGTTGCCCCATGGCAAAACCTTTGCCGTTATCGTCCACCCGCAGCGAGGCCTGGCCTTCGTGCAGCGCCAGTGCCAGCCGGACCTGGCTGGCCTGGGCATGCTTGAGAATGTTGTTGATCCCTTCCTGGGCAATCCGGAACAAGGCGATCTCCACCGAGTGGGGCAAGCGGGTTTCGCAACGCGTCGTCCAGTGCACGACGATCCCGGCCTCCCGCAGGCGATCGGCTTCCTTGTCGAGCGCCGTCAGCAAGCCGAAATCGTCGAGTACGGTCGGGCGCAGGCCGCCGATCAATTGCCGGCCTTCACCCACGCAGTGCTGGGCCAGGGTCAGGATGGCCTGCAAGTCCGCGTCCAGCGCATCGGGCAGTGGCGGGCAGCGCCCGGCAAAACCCTGCAGGCGCTGATGCAGTCCGGCGAGGGTCTGGGCCAGGCCGTCGTGCAGGTCATAGGCCATGCGTTTGCGTTCATCTTCCTGTGCCCTGAACAACCGATTGACCAGGTCTGACAGGGTGCGATCCCGCGCGATCAGCGCGGTCAGCAGGCGGTCGTTTTCCAGGTGCGCGGCCAGCAGGGTGGCGAGCAGTTGCAGGGATTCGATGTCTTCGTTGTCCGGCGCGCTGATGCCGACGCTGTTGGCCAGCACCAAGGTGCCAAAGGTATCGCCATCACCGCCGCGCAACGGCACCCGCAGCACATTGGACAGGAGCGCTCCCGGCTGTTCATGCCAGCACGGTGTGTGCATCGAGGTGTCCACGCGGCAGTCCAGGCTGCTCAGGCGTTCATGGCTGCCCTGGCTGGCGGTGGTCCTGACCTGTGCATCGGCGTCCCGTTCCAGCAGGATCCCATGGTCCATCGCCAGGAAGGCGCAGGCCCGGGCCAGCACGCGCTGGCGCATGGCAGCAGGGGGCAGCTGGGTCAGCTCCTGCCCGGTATCCACCAACAGCCGCAGGCGCGCTGCGCGACCTTGCGATTGTCGATACTGGGTCCGAATGGCCAGGGCACTGCCGGGGTCATGGGGCGGGTTCTGCATGCTACGGCTCCGGCGCTTACGAGTGGCGCGCCCGTGCGGGCGAGGGCGTCATTAAACCTTGTAAACGGGGCAGGGGCTATCTGCCGAATGGCATAGGCCGATGGCTCCGGTTGGCCGATGGCGGACGGCTTCCTGATCGGCAAAGTGGGCTTATCGAACACCACTGGAGCGTTGTGATGAAACTGAAGACCTTGGCCATCGTCCTGTTTGTTGCCCTGAGTGCCCCGTTTGTGCAGGCGGCAGAGACGGAGCCGTATGTCTACACCGGCGTGGCCGCACAGCCGGAGAATGTGAAGGATCGTGAAATTGCCGGGCTGTTCGACCGTTGGAACACGGCGTTGCAGACGGGGAATGCCCAGGCCGTGGTCGACCTGTATGCCCCGGACGCGGTGCTGCAACCAACGGTGTCCAACAAGGTGCGCACCACACCGGCGGAGATCAAGGACTACTTCGAACACTTCCTGGCGCTCAAGCCGGTGGGCCAGATCAACTACCGCGATATCCACCAACTGGGCAGCAACGTTGCCATGGACAGCGGCGTCTACACCTTCACCCTGACCGAAGCGAACGGCAAGACCCGCCAGGTGCAGGCGCGCTACACCTTCGTCTACGAACAGGTCGAGGGGCAGTGGAAGATCCTCAACCACCACTCTTCGGCGATGCCGGAGACGCAGGCCAAGCACGCGGGGAAATGACCCTGGCCGGTTTCTGACCCATTCTGCCGATCATTTGGCCAGAGCCCCGCTTGAGCGGGGCTTTCTGGCGGGTTCGACATGGTGGCTCGCTCCTACCGTTTGTGATCTATATTCCTTAGCGGACCTGTTGATTATCTCTTTCGCACGGACGCTACAAGGAGAACCAGTCGTCTCCTTGGGTCATGACATCCGGCGGATGCCCGCTAGCCTAGAGTGTTGGTACAACGCAGGGAGCACACGATGTCGATCCAACGGCCAGATGGACTGAGGTCGGCCCCGGCTATCGCAAAGTCCGCGGAGGCCCTTTCCAAGGCCACGAGCGGTCTCTTTCGGCATGGACTGGAGCAGGTCAAGGAAGCCTACATCCTGTTTCCCTTGTTGGCCGCGCTCCTGCTGCTGGTCATCTGGACGACGACGCTGTACCTCATCAACAGCGAACTGGCCCGTGCCCAGCACAGTGCCGCCATGGCCAGCCTGGAGATCGGCGCCACCTATGAAGCGCAAATGCTGCGCGCCGTTCACGAAATCGATCAAACCCTCAAGCTCGTCAAATACACCTATGAGGCCGAGGGTGAGCCCAATCCGCTCCCCCGGCTCAAGGAACGGGCCTTGTTGCCGCCGGCCCTGCTGTTTGACGTGAGTGTGGTCAACCCGGAGGGCGGACTCGTGGCGGGCATCCGGGCGACGGGAAACGCCTCTGACTCGGATGAACTGCAGACGCTGCGGCACGACGATACGCTGTCGATCAGTCGGCCCTGGAAAAATCCGCTGACAGGGGAGTGGCGATTGCGTTTCAGTCGTCGCCTCAATGCGGCGAATGGCACGTTTTCGGGCATCGCCCGGGTCGAGGTCGATGCCGCCTATTTCGTCAGCAGTTATGACGCCTCGAAACTCGGTGATCAGGGCGTACTCGCACTCCTGGGAACCGATGGCATCTTCCGGGTACGGCGCACCGGGGAGTCGGTGCTGGCCGGCGATTCCGTCGACTACGCGGCCCTGGTTCCCGACACCGAGGACACCCGGGCGCTGCTCTCGGCCAATGGCTGGGACGGCGTGCGCCGCTACACCAGTGCCCGTCAGCTCTATGACCTGCCCCTGGCGGTGATTGTCGGGTTATCGGAAGAAGAGCAACTGGCCGCCGTGACCCGGCAAGCGCACACCTACCTGTGGCGGGCCGCGGGGGGTAGCCTGCTGCTGGTGTTGCTGGTCGGCCTGCTGAGCCGGATGAGCTGGCAACTGGCGCAAAGTCGCTTGCGTACCGCCGAAGCCCAGGCCCAGCTGGTCGCGATCGCCCGTCAGGCCGGCATGGCTGAAATCGCGACCAACGTGCTGCATAACGTGGGCAACGTCCTCAATAGCGTAAATGTCTCCGCCGAAGTCATTACCCGCAAACTGCGCAACAGCAAGGCCCTGGGACTCGGTAAGGCGGTGCAGCTGATGAACCAGCATGCCGCGGACCTGGGCCACTTCATCTCCGTTGACGAGAAAGGCAAGCTGCTGCCGGCCTATCTGAGTCAGTTGGTGGACGCTTTGGCGGTCGAACAGAAGAGCATGGCCGACGAACTCGAGCAATTGACCAAAAGCGTCGATCACATCAAGGAAATCGTCGCGGCGCAGCAGTCTTATTCAGGCGCCTCCAGTCTCTGCGAGGCCGTGCAGGTCCAGCAGTTGATAGAGGATGCGGTGCGTATGAACGCCAGCATCATCGCGGCCCGTCAGATCACCGTGGTGAAAGAGTTTGCCGACACGCCCTTGTTGCAACTGGACAAGCACCGCGTGCTGATGATCCTGGTCAACCTGATTAAAAATGCCGGCAGTGCGATGGACAACAAGCCGGATCGCCAGCCGCTGATCACACTGCATACCGAGATGATGCCGGAGCATACCTTGGTGATCAGGGTGATCGACAATGGCGAGGGTATTGCCGCGGAGAACCTGACGCGAATCTTTGCCCATGGTTTCACCACGCGCAAGGATGGCCATGGCTTCGGTTTGCACAGTTGCGTCCTGGCTGCCATGGAGATGGGCGGTGCGTTGAAGGCCCAAAGCGACGGGCCGGGACAGGGTGCGATCTTCACCCTGGAACTGCCCATCAAGGACTGTTGATCCTATGACGCCAAGACTCAATAGGCTGGCGCTGGCGGTGATGACCTTGTATGTCGGCGCCGTCGACGCCGACGATTCCACCCCGCCGATGTTTTCACTGAGCAGTTTCGGCACCGTGGGTATCGTTCATTCCAGCGAGAAAAATGCCGACTTCACCTCCAGCATCTACAAACCCAACGGTGCCGGTCACACCCGCAACTGGGATGCCGATGTCGACAGTCTGGTCGGTGCACAGCTAACGGCCAACTTTACCTCGCAGCTCTCGGCCGTGGTGCAGGTCATCTCCGAGCAGCGTTATGACGACAGCTACCGTCCCGGCCTCGAATGGGCGAACTTCAAGTATCAGTTCACGCCCGATTTCAGTATGCGTGTCGGGCGTACGGTGCAGCCGGCCTTCCTGTTTTCCGATAGCCGCAAGGTGGGTTACACCCTGCCATGGGTGCGTCCGCCGGGGGAGGTCTATAGCATGGTGCCCATCACCAGCACCGATGGCATGGACCTCAGCTACCGGTTGCACTTTGGCGATCTCACCAACACCGTGCAGGGCAATTACGGTCAGAGCGAGCCGCGGCTGCCCCATAACACAGGGAAATCTCTGGCCAGGGACTCGTGGGGCGTATCCAACCTGACCGAATACGGCGCCCTGACCACCCGCGTCACCTACCAGCAGACCCGCTTGACCGTAGAGTCCTTCAACCCACTCTTCGACAGCTTCAGAGCGTTCGGCGACGAGGGCAATGCCATCGCGGATCGCTACGACAGCAAGGGCAAGCGCTTTGAGTTCGTCGGTGTGGGGGCTATCTATGACCCGGGCAAGTGGTTCGCCATGGGCGAATGGGGGTATTTCGACAGCCATTCGATCATAGGCACGCAGAGCGCCTGGTATCTCAGCGCCGGCTACAGGATTGATGCGTTCACGCCCTATGTCACGTATGCGCGGTCCAGGACGCTCAGCGATACCTCCTCCGCGGGTTTGACCACATCGACTTTACCGCCAGACCTGGCGGGGGCGGCGGCAGGCCTCAACGGCGCACTCAATACCATCCTGGCATCGGGCAGCAGCCAGCAAACCCTGTCCGTGGGCGTACGTTGGGATTTCACGAAAAATATGGACGCCAAGCTGCAGTATGACCACACTCGTTTAGGCAGCAGCGCAAGCGGCCCGTTGATCAACCTTCAGCCGGGCTTCGAGCCGGGCGGCACCTTCAGCCTGCTTAGTCTCGCTGTCGATTTTGTCTTCTGATGAGGCCGATCATGCGGTTTCTCAAACGTACTGGATGCGCGATGGCAGGGGTCGTTCTGTACGTCGGCAGCACGCTCGTCATGGCTGATGTGGTGGTGGTCGTCGCCACTGCCAGTCCGGTGAAGGCGCTGGCGAGCAATCAGGTGGCGGATATTTTCCTGGGCAAGGCCAATCGCTTTCCCAGCGGCGCACAGGCCGTTCCGATCGATCAGCCCGAAGGCTCTGTGACCCGCGATGAGTTCTATACCAAGTTCACCGGCAAATCCGCCGCGCAACTCAAGGCCCATTGGTCGAAGATCATTTTCACCGGTAGGGGCCAGCCTCCGGAAACGGTTTCAAATAGCGCGGAAGTCAAAAGACATATCGCCGAGAACCCCAATACCATCGGCTATATCGAGGCGCGAGAAGTGGATGGCAGCGTCAGGGTGGTCCCCGCCGACCCGCAATGAGTACCTACTTGTCCCTGGTTGGACGGGCCGTCTGCGCTTGCAGCAATACCTTGAACTGATCGGCCGGCACCGGCTTGTTGAAGTAAAATCCCTGGAATTCGTCACAGGCGTTGTCACGCAGGAAATCGGCTTGTTCCTTGGTTTCCACGCCCTGGGCGACCACGGTCAGGCTGAGGGTCCTGCCCATCGTAATGATGGCCTCGGTCAAGGCCTTATCCTCCGTCGCGTTGGCGACATCACGGATGAACGAGCGATCGATCTTGATTGCATCGAGCGGGAACTGCTTGAGTGCCGAGAGCGAAGAGTAACCCGTACCGAAATCGTCGATGGCGATCCGGACGTTCAGTTTTTTCAGCCCGGTCAACACCTGTAGCGCTTTTTTGACGTCTTGCATGAGCAGGCTCTCGGCGATCTCCAGTTCCAGCAAACGGGCATCCATGCCGGTGTCCGCCAGTATCGTGGCGAGGTCCGTCAGTAGATGCTCATCGACAAACTGACGGGCCGTCAGGTTCACGGCGATACCCAGATGCGGCAGCCCCTGCTGCTGCCAGGCGACGTTTTGCAGGCAGGCCGTCCTGAGTACCCACTTGCCGATGGGCACGATCAAGCCGGTTTCCTCGGCGACGGGGATGAATTGCATGGGGGCCACCAGCCCCAGGTCAGGGTGTTCCCAGCGCAAGAGGGCTTCCATGCCGGTGATCTGACCACTGCGGATATCCCGCTTGGCCTGATAGTGCAGCCGGAACTCATTGCGTTCCAACGCATGACGCAAGCCGATTTCCAGCGTCTGCCGCTCCAGCGACTCGGCGTTCAGTTTCTCGGAGTAGAACTGGAAGTTGTTTTTACCGCGCTGCTTGGCCTGGTACATCGCGATATCGGCGTTTTTCTTCAGTGTCTGTTCGTCCAGGCCATCCTGCGCAAAGATGCTGATACCGATGCTGGCGGTGACCCGAAACTCCTTCCCGCGCAGGTTGAACGGCCTGGCCACCGCGGAAAGGATTTTCTGGGCGGTGGTTGCCACATAGGTGTCCTCGGACAACTCCGGCAGCAATACCACGAATTCGTCGCCGCCCAGTCGGGCGACGGTATCACTGGCCCGCACGCACGCCTTGAGACGGACCGCGACCTCTTGCAGCAATAGGTCGCCGGCATCGTGACCAAGGGTGTCGTTGATTTGTTTGAAGCGGTCGAGGTCGAGGAAAAGCACCGCCAGTTGCCGGTGATAACGACTGGCTTCATGGATGTTCTGAATCAACAGCTTGCTGAACAGGCTTCGATTGGGCAGCGCCGTGAGACCGTCGTGATAGGCGAGATACTCGACGCGCTCGGCATAGGCCACTTTGGCTTCGGCGGCCTGCAAGCGGCTTTGCGCCAGCTGCCAGCTCATCCGGCTCAGCAGGCCGACCAGGAGCACCAGCAGCAGGCTGCCCGTTGCGGCCCGCCACAGGTAGGTATGCGCTTGCCGGGTCACGGCGGCCAGTTGTTCCTCTTCGGATAACCCGACAATCACCGCGAGGGGGAAGTCATAGAGCTGGCGGGCGCTGGTGTAGCGGCGCACGCCATCCCAGGTATTGGTCAACAGCAGCGCCTGGGTGTCCTCGGTGTCGGGAACCAGTGCCGCGTAATCGACGGAGTCGCCGGCCAGCAGCGACTCCCCGGTGCGCCGTACCCGGAAGAGGCCATCGGTTCCCAACAGTCCGAGTACACCCTGGTCGCCGAGTTTCGAGGCGTCGTAACTGCTGACGAAATAGGCCGCATCGACCTCGACCCTGACGATGCCCGAAAACGTGCCATTCGCGGCATTGAGACGACGACTGAAGCGTAATCGCCATTCCCCCGTCAGCGGGTTTTTCCAGGGACGACTGATCGACAGCGTATCGTTGTGTCGCAGCGTCTGCAGTTCATCCGGGTCGGTGATATTGCCCGTCTCGCTTGCCCGGGTGCTTGCCACCAGTCCTCCGTCCGGGCTGACCACGCTGACGTCAAACAGCAGCGGTGGCGGCAATAACGCGCGTTCCTTGAGCCGGGGGAGGGGATTGCGCTCACCCTCGGCCTCATAGGCGTATTTGACCAGCTTGAGGGTTTGATCGATTTCACGAACGGCGCGCAGCATCTGTGCTTCGTAGGTGGCACCGATCTCCAGGCTGACCGTGGCGGCGTTGCGTTGAGCCCGAGTCTGTTCGAGTCTGATGAAGTAGAGGGTGGCCGACCAGATGGCCAGCAACAGCAGAACGGCCGATAGCGGGAATAAGAGGTAGGCTTCCTTTATATGCTCGCGCACATAGCGAAAGAGGCTGCCCGCGGCCTCGGCAGTGGTGTCTACGGACTTTGCGATACCGGGAGCCGATCTCAGTCCATTTGCCCCGTGGATCGACATACTGTGCTCCCTGCGTTGTAGCAATACTCTAGGTTGGCGGGCATCCGCCGGGGTGATGGCTCAAAGGAGCGGCTGCCGCTCCTTGTGGCGTCCCTGCGAAAGAGAGGATCAACCGATCCGCTGGAAACTATAGACCACAAACCGTACCCACCCCACGCCAGGATGCAGTTGGATCCGCGGGTGTCGATCGCCCAGGCGAAAACGCCCCGAACCATGAAGGCCGGGGCGTTGCTATCCAGCTGAAACTTTTAGTGCCCGGCACTCTGCCCGCCGTCCACATGCAGGATCTCACCGGTCACGAACCCGGCGGACTCCAGGTAGACAATGGCCTGGGCAATATCGCTGATTTCCCCCATCCGCCCAACCGGATGCAAGCGCCCCAGCGCCTCATGGGTTTCCTCAGCATGCATCGGCGTCTTGATGATCCCCGGGCTGACCGCATTGACCCGGATCCCACGCTTGGCGTACTCGATGGCCAGGGATTTGGTCGCCGAATTGAGCCCGCCCTTGGTCAGCGATGCCAGCACCGATGGTACGCCGTCAACCGCATGATCCACCAGGCTGGTGGTGACGTTGACGATATGGCCTTTGCCATGTTTCTCCATCTCGGTAATCGCCAACTGGGTGATATAGAAGAAGCCATTCAGGTTCACCGACAGCACGTTGGCGTAGTCTTCATGGGTGTAGCCCGTGAAGGGCTTGGCGATGAAGATCCCGGCGTTGTTGATCAGGCTGTCGATGCGACCGAAACGGGCCACGCCCTCACGGATGACGCGCTCGGCGGTGGCCGGGTCGGCGATGTCGCCGGCGACGGTGAGGATATCCGGGTCGCTGGATGCCTGGATCGAGCGGGAGGTGGCGACCACCCGGTAATCGAGGTCGCGGAAGGCCTTGACCACTGCCGCGCCGATGCCTTGGGAAGCGCCGGTGATCACAACGACTTTTTTTGCATTGCTCATGATGAAACCTCTATGGAAAGTAAGGGGGGGTAGGGCGTGATCAATCAAGCCGCGGCTATTTCCCGCAGCATCTGTTCGTAGTACTCGACCGATTGCGAACCGGACACCAGGTGGCGGTCGTTGAGGATCATGGCCGGCACCGAGTTGATCCCACGTTCGCGGTAGAACCCTTCAAGTTCACGAACCTCCTCGGCAAACGCGCCAGACGTCAGCACCTCACGGGCACGGTCGGCATCCAGTCCCGCTTCGGCCGCCAGGCGCACCAGGGTTTCGCGGTCGCTCGGGTTCTGGCCGTCGCTGAAGTAGGCGCGCAGCAAGGCATTCTTCAGCTCGATCTGCCGGCCTTCCTGCAACGCCCAGAGCAACAGCCGGTGGGCATCGAAGGTGTTGTAGAAATGGCTGCGCTTTTCCAGGTCGAACTGAAAGCCAATGGCCTGACCACGGGTCATCAGCATCTGCTTGCCGGTGGCGACTTCCTCGGCACTGCGGCCGTATTTGCGCATCATGTGCTGGACCGCGTTCTCGCCCTGCGCGGGCATGTCCGGGTTCAGTTCGAAGGGTTTGAAGGTCAACCGGACCGAGACTTCCCCGGCCAGGTTGGCGATCGCCTGCTCCAGGGCCGTTACGCCCAGGGCGCACCAGGGGCAGACCACATCGGAGATGAAGTCGAGCTTGACGGGCTCGCTCATGATGGGTTTTCCGCCAGCTGCTTGCGGTATTGGGTCGTGGTGATGCCGGAGTAACCCCAGTTGTCGGTATCGACTTCCTCGATCACGATGTGGGTCAGGTCCGGGCGTTTGTTGAGGACCCGTTCCAGGGTTTCGGTGATTTCGGCAATGACCTGGGCTTTCTGCTCCGAGGTAACGCCATCGCGGGTAATGCGTACGCTGACAAAAGGCATGACAACTCTCCAGTGGCTTGCCCATCGGCATGATGGGCAGGCAGTGGAGTCAATGTATTAGGTCTGTATGGAGGGATAAAGATGGGGTGGAGAACATCATTGATGACGTGATGTAATGAGTTGAGTCGGCCGTTTTGTGCTTCATGGGTGGGGCATGACGGGAGGTGTCAGAGCGAGGCGTTAAGCTCGCTGATAAGGGTTTCCCGGTATTTCAGGGCCGAGACCGAATCTTCGCCCAGATGACTGGCGACAGCGCTCAGGAGTCCTTGGGCCAATAACATGAACGCGCACATGCTGTTGCTGTAGAACAGGCTGTGATTGGGAACATAGAAGCTATGGAGTGCTGCCTTCGCCAGAGGCGAGCTTGCCGAATCCGTCAGGGCAATGACTTTCACACCATGTCGGGCGGCCACTTCGGCAGTGGCGATCACACTGGGGGTATAGGGGAAGCAGCTTGCAACCACCAGCACATCGCCCTCATCCAGTTGCGCCAGGGCATCGGCAACCCCTTGTCGACTGCTGTCCAGTGCCGCAACGTCGGGCCGCAACATGCCCAGTCCGTAGGACATGAACAGCGCCAGGGAGTTGAACTGGCGCATGCCGTGTACGCGAACTCTCTTTGCGGTCGATAGCAAGTCGATCGTTTTTAAAAAGACCGTTGGATCGACCTGCTCGATCATGCTGGCGATATTGGCGCTTTCCTGTCGGCCCAGTCGGGTCAGCTGGTTCATGGTGTCCATGTCGCTGGTATTCACGACCAGGCGCGAAGCCTGGTCGCTGTAGAAGTGCTTGCCTTCCGTGATCTCGCGACGAAAGACATCCTGCAGCTTGCTGAAGCCGCCATACCCAAGGCGCTGTGCCAGCCTTGACAGGGTGGAGGCATTGACAGCCAATTGCTGCGCCAACTCGCTGATGGAGGAGACCGCCGTCCGTTGCGGTGATTCGATCAGTGCCATCAGTACACGCCGGGAGCTGCTACCCAAGGCGATGTCCACTTCGCGACGCTCAATGGCATCCAGCAGTTGCTTCAAGCCGGTGACGGTATCGGGCAATACTTCGTTGGGCTTGGTCATTGAGAAAGTCCATTCACGAGTGGAAAGCGGGAACCACGCCCTCGATGTCCGGGGCGTCGGTTTCCCGACGGATGTAAACCCGCCATTCTACAGTGCTTGCCCCTATGGAGAAGAGGGCCGTTGCCAAGGTATTTTCATCGTCAGGATCGTCGGCGGCACAGCGGTAGACCGGTAGATCCCTGTCCGACTCATCACGCAGGATGGCCAAGGCCTTTTCAGGCGAGAGGGCGGTGGTTGATTGGCTCAAATGTTGGTCGACGCGGTGTTGGCGTGCCGATGAGCTGCCTGTGATGCGCTGCGGGACCTGACTGAGTGGTTCGCCGATCAGATGGTTCGAATGACCTGCCGGCTGCTCGATCTCGATGACAGCGACCCCTTCGGCTGTTGCTTCCACGCTCACCAGGCGGGTACTGCCCAACTGCCCGAATGTATGATGAAAGGCCCCCGCGCGTCCTGGCTGCGATACCACCGCCAGTGCCTCGTCGAGGGTGGTTGCGTCGAGTGTCGCGCGTCCAAGAATCTGTCTGGGCATACCCACTGGAATAGTGGCGGGGCGGATGTTGTTGACCGTCGCGACCAGGCCTCTTTCGTTCACTGCGAATGTGTGGCCCGGTATCGAACCGGGATACACGAAGCTTGTAAATGCCAGGCCCGTGTCGGGGCTCGTACTGAGAATTGCGCAATGGCCTTGCAGTTGTGGCAAGCCGTCTTCGTTGTGAGCGATCAGGCTGCCGCCTGGGGTGGGGCAAAAGACCGTGGTACAGCCATCCACGCTGGACGGGTTGACGAAATCGCCACGACAATTCCAGAGAAAGACTTCCTCCACCGGTAATTGCAGGCCGGCAGCCAGCCCCTCGATTTCCTGCCAATAGCTCGGGAACGCTGTCTGCACCAGGCCGCGCATCCGGATCGCAGTGGGGGTGCCGACCAGACCGGCCAGGTGGCGCCAAAGTGCATGGGGGCGCAGGTGATTCTCTACCGCAGTCCTGCCGAACACCCCCAGTCCGTATCCGATTTCGTAGTTGCTGCCGGCAAGATTCAGTCGAGCTAAAGACATGGTGGCCTCTTCAGGATACGTGCTGGAGAAACTCTCGCAGGCGAGAGCTGGGTGGATTGGCGATGAGTTCGGCAGGCGGGCCGTCCTCTGCAATCCGCCCCTTGTCGATGAAGATCAGCCGGGTGGCCACCTTGCGCGCGAAGTCCACTTCATGGGTCACGATCACCATGGTCATGCCTTCTTCGGCCAGGGCTTTCATCACCGTCAGCACCTCGTGGCGCAATTCCGGATCGAGCGCTGAGGTCGGCTCGTCGAACAGCATCATTTTCGGTTTGACTGCCAGCGCCCGGGCGATCGCGACGCGTTGCTGCTGACCTCCGGACAGTTCGGAAGGGAAATGGTTGGCGCGATCTGCCAGCCCGACCTTGGTGAGCAACTCATGGGCGAGTCTTTCGGCCTCGGCCTTGCTGGCACCGCGGACCCGGATCGGACCGAATGCGACATTTTGCAGCGCGGTCATCTGCGGAAAAAGATGGAACTGCTGAAATACCATGCCCGCTTCCTGGCGAATCAGTCGTTCATCCACCTTCGGATCGTTGACCACCAGGCCGTCCACCGTCAGCTGGCCGGAGGTGACGTCCTCGAGCTTGTTGATACAGCGCAACAGGGTGGATTTTCCCGAACCCGAAGGGCCGATGATGACCACCACTTCACCGCAGGCAATGTTCAGGTTGATGTCATGCAGTACCTGGGTGGCACCAAAGTGCTTGGAAACGCCTTTGAACTCGATCATAGGATTTTCAACCTCGATTCCATGCGTCGCAGGACATGGCTCAGTACCAGGGTAATGATCAAATAGATGATGGCCACCGCCGACCAGATTTCCATGGCCCTGAAGTTGCCGGCAATGATTTCCTGGCCTTGGCGAGTCAGCTCGGCAACGCCGATCACGATAAACAGCGAGGTGTCCTTGATGCTGACGATCCACTGGTTGCCCAGGGCCGGGATCATTCGGCGGAAGGCCAGCGGTGCGATGACGTAGCGCAAGGTGTCGCGTTTTGACAGGCCCAGCGCGAGGCCGGCCTCACGGAAGCCGCGATTGATCGAAAGCACTGCGCCACGGGTGATCTCTGCGATATAGGCACCGGAGTTGAACATGATGGTGACCACTGCGGCGCTGAACGGATCGATGCGCACCGGGATCATCAGGGGCAGGGCGAAGTAGATGAACATGACCTGCACCATGATCGGGGTGCCACGAATCAGTTCGATGAAAACCAGTGCGAGCCGGCTGCTGATAAAGTTGCCGTAGGCGCGGGCAAAGCCCGCGACTACGCCGATGACTGCGCCACCCAACAACCCCAGGACCGAAATCCACAGTGTCAGCTTGGCACCTTCCAGCAGAACAGGCAGCGCATCCCAGATAGCGCTCCATTGGAAATCCATGGTCAAGAACTCTCTGTCTGAAGGCGAGGGTGATTACTGCGGATCGGTGCCGAACCATTTGCGATAGATCTGCGCGTAGGTGCCGTTTTCGCTGATTTTCTTCAGCGCGGCATTCACCGGTTCACGCAGCTCGCTGCCTTTGGGAAAGGCGATGCCGTACTGCTGGGCCATCATTTGCTGGCCGACGGCTTTGACCTGGCCTTCGCCTGCGGTCTTGATGTAGTACAGGACGTTTGGCGTGTCGTGCATCGCCGCGTCCACACGACCGGTCCTGAGTTCCAGGTAGGCGTTGTCGATGTTCGGGAACTGACGGAGGTCCTGGGCCTTCAGATTGGCTTTTGCATAATCCGCGGCGGAGGTGCCGCTCTTGACCGCGAGGCTTTTGCCCGCAATGTCCGCCTCACCCTTGATGCTGTCATTGTCGCTTTTGACCATCAGCAGGAAACCGCTGTTGTAGTAGCCGTCCGAGAAATCGATGGCTTTCTTGCGTTCTTCCTTGATGGTGATGCCGGCCAGCGCAACGTCGACGTTGTGGGTTTGCAAGGCAGGAATGATCCCATTGAAATCCATGGGCTTGAGTTGATAGCTCAGACCCATTTCCTTGGCGATTGCCGCCCACAGGTCGATGTCGAAGCCGACGTATTCATTTCCCTGCTTGAACTCGAACGGCACGAAGGCGGTGTCGGTCGCGACCAGCAGCTCTTTGCCGGCGGCGAAGGAATGGGAGGCGCAAGTGAGCAGCAGGGCAGCCAGAGAGGCCTTTAGCAGTCTTTTCATTGGTTTTTCCTCATTTCACTGTGATGCGCAGGCCGCAGAGGCTGAGCGCGTGGATACCGGCAGTTTTTGCGACAGGGAAACCCGTACCTACATCTGTTTTTATTAGAGACCCGGCTACCCACGAGGAACGAGGGTGCACGAAAAATGACGCCTTTGTGCAAAATACACCTGCATATTTGAGTTATGCAAGAAAAAAATGCATTTCCGGTTTTCAGTAGAATGCCCTGTTTATTGGGCAATCCTCCGTTTTCCCCCATGGATCTAGCCGAAGGCTGCAAAAAAATTGGCAAATAAGCGTTGCATTTGAATTTTGTGCAATTATTATTTGCAGAAAATCAGGAGGGATCATGAGCCACGTATTTCACCGCAGCCTTACGCAGCGTTACCCGACGGCCGTCAAAGGTGATGGCCCCTACCTGATCGATAGCGACGGGCGCCGTTATCTGGACGCCAGTGGCGGCGCCGCCGTTTCGTGTCTGGGTCACAGTGATCCGCACGTGATTGAAGCTATCCGCCAGCAGGTCGGACAGTTGGCCTATGCGCATACGTCATTCTTCACCACGGATGTCATGGAGGAGCTCGCCGATTTTCTGGTGGCGCGTGCGCCGCAAGGCATCGAATCGGTGTATTTCGTCTCAGGCGGTTCGGAGGCCGTGGAAGCGGCGCTGAAACTGGCCCGGCAATACTTCATCGAAATCGGTCAACCACAGCGCAAACACCTGATCGCGCGTCGTCAGAGCTATCACGGCAATACCCTGGGCGCCCTCGCCACGGGCGGCAATGAATGGCGGCGCAAGCAGTTCGAACCGCTGCTGATCGGCGTCAGCCATGTCAGCCCTTGTTATGCCTATCGTGAACAACTTGCCGGCGAAACCGCGCCAGCCATGGGCCGGCGTCTGGCGGCGGAACTGGAGGCGGAAATTCTGCGGTTGGGTGCCGAAAACGTCATGGCCTTCGTCGCCGAGCCGGTGGTCGGCGCGACGCTGGGCGCAGTGACCGCGGTACCCGGTTATTTCAAGGCCATTCGCGAGGTGTGCGACCGGCACGGTGTGCTGTTGATCCTTGATGAAGTGATGTGCGGCATGGGCCGTACCGGTACCTTGTTTGCGGCTGAGCAGGAGGGTATCAGTGCCGATCTGATCACCATTGCCAAAGGCCTGGGCGCCGGTTACCAACCCATCGGTGCGACGCTGGTGAGCAAGAAAATCCGTGACGCGATTGCCCAGGGCTCGGGCTTTTTCCAGCACGGACACACCTATATCGGTCACGCCACGGCGTGTGCCGCGGCACTTGCCGTGCAGAAAGTCATCGAAGGGCAGGGCTTGCTGGCGCGGGTCAATGTATTGGGCCGTGGTCTGCAGGATCGTCTGGTCGAGTTGCTGGGAACGCACTCGAACGTCGGTGATATCCGCGGGCGTGGTCTGTTCCAGGGCATTGAGCTGGTGGCAGATCGAGCCACCAAGCAACCTTTCGATCCGGCACTCAAGCTCCACGCGAAAATCAAGCAAGCCGCCATGGCTGAAGGCCTCATGTGCTACCCGATGGGGGGCACGGTCGATGGGCAGTACGGCGATCACATCCTTCTGGCGCCGCCATTCATTGTCGATGATGGCCACCTGGACGAGATCGCAGGCAAGTTGCTCAAGGCTATCAACCGCACGCTGTCAGGGCTTTAAGGAGTTTTAGATATGGTCATCCAATCACGCCTTGGCCCTCTGACCGAAGATCAGATGGACGACGCTCAGCGGGAGGTTCTCAAGGACATTCTGAGTGGCCCGCGCGGCAATCTCGACGGTCCATTCCTGGCCTGGATCCACAGTCCCGAACTCGCCAATCGCGCGCAGCGGCTCGGCGCATTCTGTCGCTATGGCACTCGCCTGGATCCGCGCCTGACTGAGCTTGCGATCCTCGTCACGGCTGCCTGGTGGCAGTCCCAGGCCGAGTGGCAAATCCACGAGCCCATTGCCCGCGATGCCGGTATTTCCGACAGTGTCATCAAGGCCCTGCGCAAACAGGCTGTACCTGAATTCAAGCACGACGACGAACGGATCGTTTATCGCATCGGCACCGCGCTCTATAAACATCGTCGTGTTGATGAGACGTTGTACACCGAAGCCGTTGATGCCTTTGGTGAAGCTGCGGTGGTCGAGCTGATCGGTGTCTTCGGCTACTACGCACTGGTGGCGATGACACTCAATGTCTTTGCGGTTCGGCGAGATACCGACTCGCCACTGCCATTCTCCGAACCGTAGCGCTGGCTCAAGGGCTCAGGCCAGCAGTTCGGTGATCCACCGGGCTTGCCGGGCGATGTCCTGCACCTTTTCCTCGGGCACGGCCTGCCGCGCCCGGGCGAAGTGGGTCAGGGTCCGCTGTTTCTGGCGCAGCCTGCGCTGCCACTTGAGCAGGAACGCCGGGCTGCGTGCCTGCATCTGCAGCGGGCCGAAGTACAGCTCCTCGGCGGTGTACATCACCGGCTCGGCGCGTTCGGCGATGATGATTTCGTAGTCGAAGCGGTTTTCCCGCAGCACTTCCTCGCAGAGGATGCGATAGCCATTTTCCATCAGCCATTGGCGCAGTGGCTGCTCGCCGCCGTTGGGCTGCAGGATCAGGCGCTCCTGGCCGCTCAGACGTGCCTTACCGCTGTCGAGGATGTCGCGGATCGTCTCGCCACCCATGCCGCAGAGGCTGATTGCCGTGATCCCGTCTCCAGGCTCGATCGCCGCCAGGCCGCTGGCCAGGCGCACGCTGATCCGCTGGTCGAGGCCGTTCTCGCGCACGGTGCGTTCGGCCGAGCGGAATGGCGTCAATGCCACCTCGCCAGCCACCGCCGCGGCGATGGCGCCACGGTGCATCAACGCCACCGGCAGGTAGCCGTGATCCGAGCCGATATCGGCCAGGCGCGCACCGGCTGGCACATGCGCCGCCACGCGTTCCAGGCGCATGGACAATGTCTGTTCGTTCAACTGCGGCCCCTTTTCACCACGAGCGTCCGGCACCTTTGGCCGGATCGGGGCGCGACTCTATCGAGCAACGGCGTGCATTTCAAATGCCTGCGACCAGGGTCATGGCTCGATTCGTCTCCAAGGGGGCTGTAATAGCAGCAGTTGAAGGCGCGCGCGGCGTTACCCGGCGCGCCAGTCTGTCATTTGCTGGCGTCCAGCACGACGCGGTAACGCGCCTTGCCACTGCGCAGGCGATCGACGGCTTCGTTGACCCGGCTCATGGGAAAGTGCTCGACCTGCGGCAGAATCTGATGACGGGCGCAAAATTCCAGCATGGTCGCCGTGGTGCTGGGTGAGCCCACCGGCGAGGCGGACAAACTCTTCTGTTGGAGAAGCAGGTCGAACACGTGCACGGGAATAGCACCAGGCACGGCGCCAACAAGGTGCAGACGGCCCTTGCCGCGCAGCGTTCCGAGCATGGCCGACCAGTCGAGGTCGGCGTTGGCCGTGACCAGGAGAAAATCCAGGGTGCCGGCAATGGACTTGAGGGCGTGACTGTCAGTAGAGGCGACTACCTTGTGTGCGCCCAGTTTCCTGGCTTCGTCCTCCTTGCTCAACGACGAAGTAAAGGCCGTGACTTCGCAGCCCCAGGCGTTGAGGAAGCGCAGCGCCAGATGACCGAGGCCGCCGATTCCCACCACACCGACCCGGTCGGTGGGTTTTACGCCGAACTCCACCAGTGGGTTGAACACTGTCGAGCCGGCGCAGAACAGGGGGCCGGCCATGGCCGGATCGAGACTGTTCGGTATTGGAAGAGCCCAGGCCCAGTGCGAGCGCAGTCGGTCAGCGAAGCCTCCGTTGCTGCCGACTATGGTGGGTTGGGCGGTGCCGCATAGCTGGTGGGAGCCTTCGACACACGAGGAGCAATGCATGCAACTGCCTTTGTACCAACCAATGCCCACCCGTTGTCCGACTTCGAGATTGCGTACCTGTGTGCCTATCCGCACGATGCTGCCGACCACCTCGTGGCCGGGGATGAAGGGGTAATGGCTGAGCCCCCATTCGTTATCGATCATCGACTGGTCGGAGTGGCAGACGCCGCAATACTCCACGGCGACTTCCACTTCCTCTTCACCCAAAGGGCCGGGATCGTAGCTATAGCGCTCCAGCGGAGCGCCGGCCGCCGTTGCGGCCCAGCCGGTGAAGGAAGTGAGTTCGGTGTTATCGCTCATTGGATACCTCCAGGTCAGGAGACAGGGTTCTGGCACCTCAGGTGCCGCGGCGCAGCCAAGGGAGTGTAGCGTATCGTTTGCCGATAGCCTGGGGACAACAAACGGCCAAAAGTGGCCGGTGGTCGTCGCATTTCGCTTGTCGCCGGCGTTTGGCTAAGCTCAATAGATCGGGGGGAAGTGAAACCAGAGTGATAGCGGCCATCAGAGGATCTGGATTGGCATCAAGACGGTACTCCCGAAGGAGACGACCATGTATGCGGTGATAAGAACCTACCTGGGTGTTGGAGCACGGCAGCTTTTCGAGTTTTTGGAAGAACGCAATGCCGACATCGAAGCGACCCTGCGGACAGTGCCTGGCCTCGTCAGCTACACACTGCTCAATACGGGTGATGGCGGCACGTCGGTGACGGTTTGCACGGACAAGACCGGCAGCGATGCGAGCTTGAAAGTCGCGCGCGACTGGATTCAGAAGAATGCCTCGCATATCCGCGCGAACCCGCCGATCGTAACGGAAGGTCCGGTCATTGTGCAGATCAAATAGCGTGCCGTTCTGATTGATTTCACGACACAATCAGATCCACCCTTGATCACCACAGCCCACCAGGCAGGACACGTGAAGCATTCGACACTTACTGTAGCGCTGCTCTGTCTATTGCTCGGCTCTCCCGTCAGGGCCGAGCAGTATCGGGTCGTTACTGAAGAATGGGCACCGTACAACTACCTGGAGAGCAATCAGCTCACCGGCATGTCCACGGAGATCGTTCGGGGCATCATGGCGCTGACCGGGGATAACTTCGAGGTGGTGCTGCTGCCCAGTATGCGAGGCATCCGCGAATCGAAGACCCGGCCCAAGACCATCATTTATTCCCTATTTCGCACGGCGGAGCGCGAACCGTTATACAAGTGGGTCGGGCCGATCGTGGAAGAGTCCATTTACCCCTATCAGTTAGCCAATGCGCAGCCGCCGGTGAATTCCCTGGAGCAGCTACTGCACGCCCCACAGATCACGACGAGACAGGCCGGCCTGATCCCCGACATTCTGAAGGCGCGGGGCTTCAACAACCTCCAAAGAATTGCAACCGAGAGCCGGCAGCTCTATCGCCTGCTGCTGGCCGGGCGCACCGACATCATCATCGGCGACACCGCGGCGGGGGTGGCCTACTACAGTCGACAGTTGAACATCGCCCCCGGCACGCTGCGGCAGATTCCCGTCGAGATCTATCGCTCATCGCTGTACATCGCCTTCAGTCGCGACTGTGACGACAAACTGGTCGCCGCCTGGGCCGGCGCCCTGGAGCAACTGCGCCAGTCGGGCGAACTGGCGCGCATCCAGGGTCGGTACAGTCAACGCATCGGGCAATGAATACCCGTATGCTTGTCCGGCGCCCGTACTTCCCAAGGGCTGCAATCGGTTGAATCCACAACCAAAAGCAGACAATCAGTTAGCGCAGTTTCGAGTCCACTTTGCTGAATCCGAACTCCGATCTAGTTGTCTTGAAGGGAAAGGGCGGGATTTTTACCCGCCCCAATTTTTTAGCTCCGTACGAACGCTAGCAGATCAGCGTTAATCGTATCGGCGTTGGTTGTAGGCATTCCGTGCGGGAAGCCCGGGTAGATTTTCAGCGTACTGTTTTGCAGAAGTTTGGCTGACAGAACCCCGGCATTCTCATAAGGGACGATCTGGTCATCATCACCATGCATCACGAGGACGGGGATCTTGATGCTCTTCAAATCTTCGGTGAAGTCGGTCTGAGAAAACGCCACGATCCCGTCATAGTGTGCCTTTGCACAGCCCATCATGCCTTGTCGCCACCAGTTCCAGATGATGCCCTCGGACGGTTTTGAACCCGGGCGGTTATAGCCGTAAAAAGGTCCTGCTGGAACGTCGTAGTAGAACTGAGCGCGGTTGGCCTTCAGTTGTGCTTGCAAGTCGTCGAAAACTGACTTTGGCAGGCCACCAGGATTGCTCGGGGTCTGGACCATTAGCGGTGGCACGGCGCTGATGATGGCTGCCTTTGACACTCGGTCTTCGCCATGACGAGCGATATAATGAACGACTTCTCCACCGCCGGTGGAGTGCCCGACATGGACTGCGCCTTGCACGCCTAGGTGATCAACCACGGCCGCGACGTCGTCGGCGTAGTGATCCATGTCGTGTCCATCCCAGACTTGACTGGATCGCCCGTGACCACGTCGGTCGTGTGCTACGACTCGGAAACCGTTGGCCAGGAAAAAAAGCATTTGCGCGTCCCAATCGTCCGCGCTAAGTGGCCATCCGTGGTGGAAAAAGATTACCTGGGCATCGCGTGGCCCCCAGTCTTTGTAAAAGATTTCAACACCATCCCGCGTAGTGACATACCCCATGTTCGTATCTCCTGAATGAAGTGAAGGCCTTCACCGAATCGTGTTCCGATCATGGCCTTGAATGAACAAAGTGCAGACCATCCGATGGGCGGTTCAGGGGGCGTGATGCTGGATTAGTTTCCGTTTACCCCATGAGTTCCATGACGGCTGAGCAACACGTTGCATCTGAGGTGCTTGGCCGCCCTATGACTTTAGGTTTAAAGTCAACTTTAAGGTCAATAGGTTTTTCAGGGTGGGTTATGAGAATAGGCGAACTGGCGAAAATCAGCGGATTGGCGCCGTCACGCATCCGGTTCTACGAGGCAAGCGGCCTGATCAAATCCGTCGAGCGCAAGGCCAATGGCTACAGGGACTACGCGCCTGATACCGAGTGGGTTCTGGAGCTCATCACCGGAGCGCAGGCGGCGGGTTTTTCATTGGAAGAAATCCGGCAATTGATGCCGATGAATGCCAGCGGCTGGCAGCACGATGAGTTGCTCAGTGGACTCAAGCAAAAGGTTGAGGAAATTGGAGTTCTGCAGCAACGGCTGGCCCAGAACAAAGCGCAACTTCTGCTAGTCATCAAGGGCATCGAGGGTAAGCCTGAGGGCATGGCGTGTGCGGACAATGCGCAAATGCTGATAAATCGTCTGCGTGAAGATGGGGTTGGCCAAGCTTCAGGCAAGCGTGCGGCAACATCTTCCACGAGAAAAAACGCCCGCCAGGCTTCCGGGGCCTGACAGGCGTAAAAGGTTTCAGCGCTCGCCAACCAGGCTGGCGAGTGGTTTGGGCGCATAGAGTGCGCTCTGGAATTCAGGCACGTATTCGTACTTCATCATTTTCCCGAGCTTCAGGGCGCGGAGGTAGTTCGACAGGCTGCCGTCGCCCAGCGTGAGGGTGGCCGAATCCGCGTCCCGGCTGGAGCCGTGACTGAGCTGGCGGGAAACAGCATACCCATAGGCCAGTTGGCCCTGGTGATCGAGGTTGGTGAAGCTGCTGGTGACGATATCGACATCGCGAGAGAGGTCGTTAAGCTTCTTGGCTTTGAAGGACACGTCGACCTTTCCAGTCTGGCTGTCGGTGATGTCATAGACCACCGATTGCGCATCCTCTTTGCGGTCAATTCCGGTCAGCCATTTCGGCAGGTTGTAACCGACGACACCGCGTACCCGTGCAAGCTCTGTATTGACCGGCAGCTTAAGCACATAGCCCCAGAAGTCACCAGAAATCGACTGACCAATCAGTGTGAAGGGCCCCAGATTGGCTTTGCCTGGCTTGTTGGTGATGATCGATACGGCAACTTCGTTATAGGCGTCGTTATCGCAATGTTCATAGGTGTACGCGGTAAACGCGATCAAGCCGCGGCCTGGCCAGACTTGCAGGGGCTGCACGGCTGCCAATACTTCGGGCGGCATCAGTGCCCGGAGTGCGTCCAGGTCGGCCGTATAGACAGCCGTTACACGACTGTTCTGGTAGTAAAAGTTTGGGGAGTACGACTCGAAGCCAATGTCGACCTTGTGCTTTGCCAATCCCTTGAACCAGCTCAAATCAGCACCCGGCAGTTCTGCTGCAATCACCGACAAGGGAGGGTTTGAGCGAAAACGGTCGTACAGGCCGCCCTTGACGACGGGCACTTGGTGCTCTGCGATATCGATTGTGGTTGTATCAGTCGGGCTGGGCATTTCAGGTGTCCCCGCCAACGCATGGTTGGCAATAGAGCTGAACAACAATCCTGTTAAAGCGGCGCTTGCGAGTTTCAATCGGTCTTTCTCCAGGTGGTGAGATCTACTTGAGGGTTCAGTGAGCTACGTTGCCGGCGGAGAGCACGGCCATCACGGCTTCAGCCACAGCCTTGGGCGATTGAGGGTTTTGACCGGTCACCAGCCTTCCGTCGGTGATGGCAAATGAAGTGAACGGCAGCCAGCCTTTGCGATAACGCGCACCCTGGCTCACCAGCTTGTCCTCAAGGAAGAAGGGCACCTGGCTTTTCATGCCCGAGAACAGCTCTTCGCGATCAGAGAATCCGGTGATGTTCTTGCCCCTGATGATCAACTGGCCTTGTTCATCCTTCAGATCCAGCAGGCCCGCTACGCCATGGCAGACGGCTGAAACGATGCCGCCCTGGTTGTAGATGGTTTCGGCGACACGCCGTAGGTCGGGATTATTGGGGAAGTCCCACATGACGCCGTGGCCCCCGGTGAAATAGATGACGCTGAACCGGGACGGATCGACATCGGTGATCGGCAGGGTGTTTTGCAGGCGAGCGCGAAAGGCAGGGGACTGCAAATGCTCACGGGCCGACTTGTCCATATACAGCCAGCCGAGACTGCGCTCATCCAGAGGCACCGCGCCACCTTTGGGGCTGGCAAAAACTGTCGTGTAGCCGGCCGCTTCCACCACATCGGTGAAATGCGTCAGCTCGGTCAGCCACAACCCCGTGGTATCGGTTCGTGAGGGATAGCTGGCGTGATTGGTCAGGATCACCAGTATCTGGCGATCCTTGGCAACAGTCGTGGAAGGGGCCGTGTCAGCATTTGCAAAAGTCATGAAAGCACTACCTATCAATACCAACGCATAAGAAAAAAGGGTCTTTAGCATCATCCGGGCTCCATCAATCATGCAGTTCAGTGCATGCTCACCTTAAACTTAACTTTAAGGTCAACCCCACTGCAGCAAATAATATCCGCCGGTAGTTGCTCACTTCCGCTTGACCCTCAACCTGACTTTAACGCTAGCGTCTGGCACTGATTGGGCAAGGCAGTAACGCACGTCATCAATACCGTCAGGAGCAATGCATGAGTCAGCAAGACAACCTGGATACGCAGTTGAAATGGATGATCTATGGCGCCAATGGCTACACCGGCGAGTTGATCGCTCGTGATGCTGTAAAGCGTGGACTTAAACCTGTGCTAGCGGGACGCAACCGCGACAAGGTCGAAGCCCTGGGCCGGGAACTGGGCCTTGAAACCCGAGTGTTCGGACTGGAGGATGAAGTGCGGTTGCTTGCTCAGATCAAAGGTCATGGCTTGGTTCTGCATTGCGCAGGGCCGTTCTCAGCGACCGCCGCACCGATGATGGAAGCCTGCTTGCGCGCCAATGCGCACTACCTGGACATCACCGGCGAAATTGCCGTATTCGAACACGCCCAGTCCTTGAGTGAACGTGCGCGTGCGGCAGGCGTGGTCATTTGCCCCGGCGTCGGTTTCGATGTGGTTCCGACTGACTGTGTCGCCGCTGCACTGAAAAACGCGCTGCCGGATGCCACGCATCTGGCACTGGGGTTTGATTCACGCTCGAGTTTTTCGCCCGGTACTGCCAAGACTTCGATTGAAGGCATGGCGCAGGGCGGCAAGGTTCGTCGTGACGGCAAAATCGTCTCGGTGCCGCTGGCGTATCGGGTACGTCGTATCGACTTCGGCGCCGGAGAGAAATTGGCCATGACCATTCCTTGGGGCGACGTTTCCACGGCTTGGCATACCACCGGTATTGCCAATATCGAAGTGTTTATACCAGGCTCCGCGGGGATGATTCGCGGCGCCAGATTCGCCAATTTCATTCGTCCGCTGTTGGGTTTGTCCTTCGTGCAGAGCCTGCTCAAGGCGCGCATCGGCAAGACAGTAGTCGGCCCGGATCAGGAAAAGCGTGCCGATCAAGGCACCTATGTGTGGGGTGAGGCCCGTAACGCTCGCGGTGACTGCAAAGTCGCACGCGTGCACACAGCGAACGTTTACAGCCTGACGATCGATGCTGCGTTGGCCGTGGTCGACTCCCTACTACAGATGCGCCCGACTGGCGGAGCTTACACACCCGCCCAGCTATTGGGCGCCGATCTGGTGACGCACTTGCCAGGGTCTGGCGCGATGAACATCGACTGACCTAGAAAAAGGTGTTGACCTTAAAGTTTACTTCAATCTTAAGGTGGCCTCATATCCAGTTGAGGACTGCTCCATGAATGTGTTCAACACCCTGATGCTTCCCAACGGTTCGACCATCAAGAACCGAATCGCCAAAGCCGCCATGGAAGAGAACATGGCGGATGCCCACCAAGCTCCCTCCGAAGAACTCATGCGTCTCTATCAAGCGTGGGCCGACGGTGGTGCCGGCCTGATCATCACCGGCAACGTGATGGTCGACGGCCGCGCCATGACCGGACCGGGTGGCGTGGTGTTGCAGGACGATCAGCAACTGAACAAGTTCAAGCGCTGGGCGCGTATTGGTCGATCCGGCGGTGCGCAGTTCTGGTTGCAGATCAATCACCCAGGTCGGCAGATGCAGTCCAACCTTGGGCAAAAAACCTGGGCACCGTCAGCCGTGGCGCTGGAGCTGGGCAAAATGTCCAAGCGTTTCGCCACACCTCACGCGATGACCCCTAACGTGATTGAAGAGGTCATTCAGCGCTTTGCGAACACCGCACGCCTGGGCGAACAAGCCGGATTCACCGGCGTGGAAATCCACGCCGCACATGGCTATTTGTTAAGTCAGTTCCTTTCGCCGCTGACCAATCAAAGAACGGACGAGTGGGGCGGCTCTCTGGAAAACCGGGCGCGCCTGTTGCTTGAAATCGTCAAGGCGGTCAGGGCTGTGGTTTCGGCTGAATTTGCAGTAGCGGTCAAACTCAATTCCGCCGATTTTCAGCGCGGAGGGTTCACTGCCGATGACGCGAAAAAGGTGGTTGAGCTGCTCAACGACCTCGGTGTGGATCTGGTGGAATTATCCGGCGGCAGTTACGAAGTACCCGCCATGCAGGGTGAGGCGCGCGATGGCCGCACCCTGGCTCGCGAAGCCTATTTCGTCGAATTCGCCCGTGACATCCAAACTGTCGCCAAAATGCCGGTGATGGTCACCGGCGGTATACGTCGCCGCCCGGTTGCTGAAAGCGTAGTGCAGAGTGGTGTGGACATGGTGGGCATCGGAACGGCGTTAGCCATCGATCCGCACTTGCCTCGTGACTGGCTGCTGGGCAAAGACAATGCCCCGCAATTGCCGCCGATCTCCTGGAAAAACAAAGCCATCGCGGCGTTGGCGAACATGGCAGTAGTGAAGTTTCAATTGCGCAAACTCAGTCGGGCTAAAAAGCCCGATCCGAGCGTTTCACCGTTGCGTGCGCTGATCCTGCAACAGCTCTCCATGGCATTTCGCACCCGTCAATATCGGAGGTGGATAGAAAAATCTTCGCATTACAATGGCCTGAGAGGTGCAAGATGACCATCGCTGTAGAGCACTCCCCAGTTATCGACACCGCAAACACGCTCGACCAACAAAGAAGGGCATTTCTCAACGACGGGCCACCCAGCCTCAAGCGGCGTAGGGCCAATCTGGTCAAATTGCGCGCGGTGGTTCTCGCTCACAGGCGTGAAGTGGAGGATGCGATCAGTACTGATTTCGGCAATCGCTCCAGACATGAGACCGACATCATGGAACTGCTTGGCGTGGTGCAGTCCATTGACTACCTGTTGCGACATCTGCGCCGTTTCATGAAACCCGAACGTCGTCACGTCGCGGCGTTCCATCGCGCCGGCCGCGCCTATGTGGAGTATCAGCCCAAGGGCGTGATTGGAGTCATGGCGCCTTGGAACTACCCGTTCTCCCTAACCTTCATCCCATTGGCGACTGCGCTCGCGGCTGGCAACCGGGTGATGATCAAACCCTCCGAGCTTACGCCACGCACCAGCGAACTGATCCAGCGCATGCTGGCGAGCTGTTTTTCTGCCGATGAGGTCGCAGTGGTACTCGGCGGCCCTGAGACAGGTGCTTATTTCAGCAGCCTTCCGTTCGATCACCTGCTGTTCACCGGCAGCACTCAGGTAGGCCGAATGGTAATGCGCGCTGCCAGTGACAATCTGGTACCGCTGACCCTTGAACTGGGCGGCAAGAGCCCCGTGATTGTGGCGCCAGGCCATGCAGGGCGTAGCGCATTGGAAAGCATCGTCTTCGGCAAATTATCCAATGCTGGCCAGACCTGCGTTGCACCGGATTATGCCCTGGTTCATGAAGACGACCTGGGCGAGTTCATCACCCAGTACCGCGACGCTGTTACCCGTTCTTATCCGCAAGGCCCAACCAGTCCCGATTACACCTCGATTGTCAGCGACAGGCATTACACGCGGTTGCATACGCTCATCAAAGACGCACGCGCCAAGGGAGCAGACGTGATCGAGGTAGGAGTGACCCCAGAGCGTGCGGCAGAGCGACCGCGGACGTTGGCTCCGGTGTTGATCGTGGGAGCCGAAGACGATGCATTGGTCATGCAGGAAGAAATCTTTGGCCCACTGCTACCGGTTCGTACCTACCGCTCTCTCGACGAAGTAATCGACTACATCAACGCCAGGCCGCGCCCACTCGCGCTTTACTATTTCGGCAATATGGATGCCGACAGCGAGGCTGTGCTCAAGCGCACCACATCCGGAAATGTCGGTATCAACAACACTCTGCTGCACGTTGCCGTGGATGATCTACCATTCGGCGGCGTAGGGCTGAGCGGTATGGGGGCCTACCACGGCATCGAGGGTTTTCGCTCCATGAGCCATGCCAAGGGAATATTCGTCCAGGGTCGCTGGAGCCTACCTAGCCTGCTCAGAGCACCTTTCGGCAAGCTGGCTGAATTCGCCATCGCAATCACGCTTCGGGGGCGGCCATAACGCCATGTCGAGTGGCTGAGGAAACCCTAGTCTTCACCCTCGACAGTAAAGCTAAGGTAAGCGTGAACGACGTAATACTCAGGTGCGATTCGCTACTCGCCAAGGCAACGCTTGAGATGTATGTGACGTGGTCAGGGTAGGTGGTAGACCAAGTGCACGCGGTGCATTTGGTCCCAACTAATGCAGTTTTTTATACCGCGCGCGAAGAGGGGACGTGATGGGGCTTCGCAGACGTCGCCGACTGAGGGTTGCTACACATCAGTTGAACTTCACGATCCAGCGCAGTGGCAAGACCCGCATACAAAACGCAAAGAACCTCCAAGGCCATGCCGGGACATAAGCCGTCGTTGGCTTTCGCTCAATAGCCGCTACCAAAGCTCGGCATCCAGTTTCTTCACTGACTTCGAAGGGGAGTTTCTTGGCACCAGCATTGAGTTCTGTGCGGATATAACCTGGGAAAATCGTGCTGACTCGAATAGGTGTTGAAAGCAGCTCCGCACGAATACCTTCGGTTAGATGAGCAAGAGCAGCCTTACTGGCGGCATAGGCGGTCAGATGCTTGGGGAGGCCTCTAACCGCACTCATGGAGGAAATGGTGACCAGGTGGCCGGAATTCTGTTCTCGAAAAATTTCGACGGCCGCCTCACATTGGGCGAGCGCCGCGATGAAGTTGGTCTCGGCCGTACAACGATTAATGTCGAAATGCCCAGAGCCAATGCGGCGACCTTCGCCGACACCGGCATTCACAACGATGCGATCAATTCGACCAAAGAGTCGCTGAAACTCTCGAAAGACACAAAACACTTCTGCGTGGTTATTTACGTCCAAGCACAGTAACTCGACCCTGATGCCGTAGCGGGAGGTCAACTCCTGTTTGAGGGCTTCGAGCCGATCGCTTCGTCTCGCACACAGTGCAAGATTATACCCGAGCTCGGCAAATCCCCTGGCCATGCCCGCTCCAAGACCAGAGCTGGCGCCAGTTATAACGACGTTTTTGGCGTTGGCATTCATTGTCATTACCTCTTGGAAAGTGGAGGCTCAAAAGCCTGCATGGCGAATGATGCTGCGGCAACGCCAGTCAAAATAATTGACCAGTACCCAGTAGTTCTTGAAATTGGGGTTTCGGGTCTGTCCATGGTGATAGCGGTAGTAGATCTGCTGTGCAATGCAGGCCAGGCGGAAGAGCCCAAAGACTTCGTAGAAGGCCCAGTTTTCACAAGAAAGCCCCGAACTTTTCAGGTAGTAGTCCACAACCTCTCGGCGCGTCAGCATGCCAGGTAGGTGAGTGGGTTGCCGACGCGAGGCCCGCATTAGTGCGTTGTCGTCCGCTTGTACCCAGTAGGCAAGCATGCAACCCAAATCCATTAGAGGGTCACCCAGCGTGGCTAACTCCCAGTCCAACACGCCGATGATGTGGGATGGCTCTTGCGGTGCGAGAACAAGGTTGTCAAACCGCCAGTCATTGTGGATGACGCAGGTCCGACTATCGGACGGAGTATTGGCTTTGAGCCAACGGCGTACTTTTCGATAGCTCGGCACATTCCAAGTACGTGCCTTCTCATAACGATCATCCCAGCCCTCTACCTGGCGCACGCAATAGCCAGCCCCCTTACCGATACCCGCCAACCCCGCTGTTTGGTAGTCAACCTTATGGAGGGCGACCAGCGTGTCGAGCATGTTCAGGCAAAGCTTGCGGACATGCGGTGCGTCCAGATTGAGTTCGCGGGGTAGGTTGGCCCGCGGAATGATGCCTTCAAGACGCTCCATTACGTAGAAGTCACAGCCAAGCACGGACGAGTCCTGACAGACGGCAACCATGGTTGGCACAACCGGGAAGGCCTCTTTCAGCAGTCGTTGGATGTTGTATTCGCGCATCATGTCATGTGCAGATGCCGCCTTGGTGCCGGCGGGCGGACGTCGCAAAATAAAGTCGCTGTTCGAGTACAAGAGCCGATAAGTCCAGTTAGAGGCACCTCCAGAATACTGGGTTACTTCTGCAGTGCCTTTCAGATCCGGCACCATTCCTTTCAACCACCGATCGACGGTGCCAATGTCTAATTCTTCGCCACGCCGAACGGCGCCGCCTTTATCGATCACGCTCATTCGCTTTCTCCCGAAGCAGCAAGGCAGTCACGCACTATCCAGTCACGCATTAACAAGGGGCCGGATGCGCGCTATCAAGCAGCGGACCGGCCCCTTGTTATCACGGTTGCGTTAAGAGCACGATCTTGCCGATATGTCGGCCCGAGTCCATTAACTCATGCGCCGCATGGGCGTCTCTCAAGCGGAAGGTCTTGAAAATCAGCGGTTTGATTTCCCCTTTGTGGAGATGCGGCCATACTTGGGACTCAAGCTCAGTGATAATCGATCTTTTCTCGTCGTGAGTTCGGGAACGCAGCGTTGAGCCAATATGAGTCAGCCGCTTGACCAGCATGGGAAAGAGATCAACGTTGGTGGCGGGGCCCTTGACGACACCGATCTGCACGATGCGACCGTTCATGGCCGCGACCTGGAAGTTGCGACTCACATAATCACCACCAATGATGTCGACCACAACGTCGACACCACTCCCGTTGGTCTCTCGCATTACTTCTTTTACGAAGTCCTGCTCGGTGTAGTTGATGGCGATGTCCGCCCCCAGTGATCGACTGGCGGATTGCTGTTCCTGGTTCTTCACCGTTGTGAAGATCCTTGAAGCCCCGAAGACTTTGGCGAGCATGGTAGCTGTGGTGCCAATCCCCGATGCGCCTCCATGAATCAGTATTGAATCGCCAGCTTTGAACTGCCCCCGCTGGAACATGTTGGCCCATACGGTCATGAAGGTTTCAGGCAACGCTGCGGCTTCAACCATGCTCAATCCTTGAGGCAAATGCAGGGTAGTGCGCTCATCCGCTACAGCGTATTCGGCATAGCCACCACCCGGAACAAGAGCCATTACTTGGTCCCCAATCGTAAAGCTACTCACATTGGAGCCTGTGGCAACGACTTCCCCGGCTATTTCAAGACCTGGAATGTCCGAGGCTCCAGGGGGTGGGGCATACAAGCCTTTTCGTTGGAGCACATCTGGGCCGTTCACACCGGCGGCGTGAATCTGGATCAGTACCTCCCGTTCGTTTGGCTGAGGAGTTGATCGTTTGGTTGGCACTAGGACTTCCGGACCGCCGGGTTGCTGGATTTCGATTGCGGTCATATGCGGCGGAATGCTGATTAGATTCATGTATTGAGCCTCGATGAAGGAGCTACCACCGGAAATTAGCTGATGGGGCACCTAGGAATGCCGAAGAGCTAGTGACAGTGAATGCATGGCCGAGTCGAGATATTGTGTGCAGCTGCGATGTAGGGCGATACCTTCCATAAGAATAGAAGGCGGGCCAGGCGCAGCTTGAAACTATCTCTCCTGGTGGCGCTGGTGAGCGTAGAAGGCAAGAGCCAAGGGGGCAGTTCCCCATATGCTCTTCCATGACGGCTTTTGCGAGGCGGCTCGGCATACTTGAGCCGTTTAGTCGCTTGACCGTTGATTCAAACTCTAAGATTAAAGCTAGCTTTAATGTCAATGATAAATTCTACCGTTGGGGGGGCTCTTAACCTTTTAGCGCTCTCAAGCACCGGTGAGAGCCGAAAGTTTCGTTTTGGCTTGCCTCGATAAGGGGCTACCACCTGGGTTGGATGAGCTTGAAAGCTTCGACTCAAGCAGAAGGCAGGAGCCAAAGCGTCCGCTTTTTGCCGTTATCGACCTGATACAAAAACCAGTTTTCCTTGGCAACGCAGCCGGCCCGATACGCTCGGCTATCGGTCCAGCAGAGGTGCCAGCAGTGCACACATGCCGCGCCAGTGCGAACCCTCCCAGTAAACCCGTTGGCAGGTGTCGCAGCGCAGGAAGTGCGAATAGAGGGCGCTAACGCGCGGCGGCACCAGCGGCCGGGCCAGTTCCGGGCTGATCTCGTGCAGCGGCAGGTTGCAATGAAGGCACAGGCTGAAGGGCTGCGCGCTACGTGCCAGGTCGAGGCGCTCGTACAATTCGCGCAGCTGCAGCGACGGTTTCAGGGCATGCACGTAACAGCCGTGGCTGATGATCTTGCGCTTGAGCAGTTCGCGGTCGCGGGTTAGCACGATGCGTCCTTGCTGCGAAGCGATCTCGGCGATCTGGCCATCCTCGAAGCCATTGTCGTAGAGGGTGTCGAAGCCGCTCATGCGCAGCAGGCTGGCCAGCCCGCCAAGGTGCGCATCAGCGACGAAGCGCAGCACCCGTAAAGGTTGCGCACGAACCTTGAGCAGTGGGCTGATGTCCAGCGCTTCGAACTTGGGATACACCGCCAGCCGGTCATTGTCGAAGATCACCCGCTCGAAGCCCACCGACTCGCCGTTGAGCAGCACCAACTCGACCTCGGTGTGCGGTATCCCGAGGGCTTCGATCATGTGCTTGACCGTCGCCCCTCGCGCGCACTCGCAAGTGAAGGGCTGCCGCCGCCGTTCGGCCGGCAGGAAATCGTTAAGCTCCTCGTAGAAGCGGAAGGTTGCACTGGTCATGCTGAACAGTATGGCAGGGCTGCAGTATGAGCGAGGCTAGTCGGCCGAAAGTCGCCGCTCAACAGTAACCTTTATCAGCGATCCGCCAGAAAACGCGACAGTGATTGCGCCAACGCATCGAACACCAGCGCGATACGTCGTACTCGCCGCAGGTCGTGGTGCATGGCGATCCAGACATCTACACGGAAATCGACCTGTTCCGGCAGCACCCGCACCAGCCCATGGCGGCGCGCCAACTGGCTCGAACACACGCCGATTCCCAACCCGGCCCTGAGCGCCGCAAACTGGGCCAGATGGTCATCAGTGCGAATGACTGCGTGTTCCGACGTGCAGAGGAAACCCTGTTGCCCCAGAAACGCCACTTCCGCCAGGTTGCGATCAGGGCCGATCAGCGGATAGTGGTTCAATTCGCTTGTGCGGTGGGGTACGCCGCTCTGCGCAAGCAGTTCCGCAGTCGCATACAGGCCTACGTGCAAATCCCCCACATGGCGTGTGACCACGGCCGCCTCGGTAGGACGACGAATACGCACCGCCACATCGGACTCCTGCAACGCCAGGGCCTCCAGGCGGTTCGAGACGCTGAGCTCAAGGGTCAATTGTGGCTGGGCCGTGCGAATCTCGCGCAACATCGAAGGAAGCACCTCAACGCCAAGCAACTGGCTGCTGGTGACGCGCACCGTCCCTCCAGGCACGCTCGCTTCGGCAGACGCGGCACGGGTGAACGCCTCGGCGGCCAAGGCCATGGATTCAACGTGGCCGATCAGCTCTCTAGCCGTATCGGTGGGCATCAATCCCGACGGGGAGCGGACAAACAGGCTCATCCCGACGCTGTGCTCAAGCGCATCTATACGGCGCCTTGCGGTGGCTTGCGCGATGCCCAACGCGCGCGCGGCAGCAGAAAGACTACCGGTTCGAAGGACAGCCAGGAAAACCCGCTGGGTTTCCCATTGGAGCTGTGGGGCGTTCATACATTTCCTATGAGCAGATAAGCAGGTTTGATCAGTTTTAATCAGGTCGACACTCGCGCATGCTTTACCGAAATCAACACCCCCATCAAGTGCCCTGTCGCGCCAACAAGAGACTTGACTCATGAGCCTTGCCGGTGGATGCCGCTGTGGCGCCGTATCTTATCGCTCGATGACCGACACTGAAACGAGGTCTCCATGAACAACCAGACACCCCATGTCACCGGTACCTGCCGTTGCGGACAAATGACCTTTGAAACCCATTGCGGACCTGTTATCACCAGCGCATGCCACTGCGTGGGCTGCCAGAAAATGTCCTCGAGCGCATTCTCCCTGACCGCGCTTTTCCCGGCCGAAGGCTTCGTGATCACACAGGGCATCCCGGTCATCGGCGGCCTGCATGGCACGACCCGGCATTTCTTCTGCCCATATTGCCTGACCTGGCTGTTCACTCGCCCTGCCGGAAACGAGGCGTACATTGGTGTGCGCAGCAGCCTGCTGGACAACCCGGAGCATTACGCCCCATTCATGGAAACCTGGACCCGTGAAAAATTATCGTGGGCTAATACGGGGGCACTCGTCAGTTACGAGGCTTTTCCTGAGCCGCAAGATTATCCCGCGCTAATGGCTCAGTTTTCGCAACGCTGATGGTTGCGCAGAGGTGTGCTGAGTTTCAGCGAGCTGAACGGCCGATAGACTTGGAATCAGCGGTCTTGGCACAATGCGCACCTGGAAAGGAACTCACCCAAGGAACCCCATGGCCCGCCCCGTACAGCCCCTGCGTTCATTATTGTTGCTTGCTGGATTGCTGTTGAGCGTGGGCACACCTGCGTTGGCGGCATCCTTCGATTGTCAGAAAGCGTCGACAACAGTGGAGCGGGCCATCTGTGCCAGTCCCGAATTGAGCGAGCTGGACAGCACTCTCGGTGCACACTACAGCAGGGCAATAGCGAAGCTGGCACCCGATCAGCGCGATGCCTTGCGCAGTGGCCAACGTGCCTGGTTGCAAACTCGCAACGCCTGCGCCGCTGAGCCGGACAAACTGACGGCTTGCCTGCAGCCGCTGCTGAGCCAGCGGGTAGTGGCGGTGGGCAAGCTGACCCAGCCGGACACGGCGGCCCTGGACGCGATTATCGCCAGCATTCCCTACCACCCGGCCGAGGCGGCACAAGGGCTGAGGCATTATCCGAGCAGTGAGTTAGCCGCGGCCTGGCTGGTTTATCTGCACCGTTTTGAGCCGGCCAGCGGGGTGACGAAAGAGGAGGCCGAAAAGAACCGTCAACAGGTACTCAAGGTATTGGCTGACGACGACTTTCCGCGTTCGGTGTTCAGCGACCTGGAGAATGATCAGTCGGTGAGTCGCGACCGAGTTGAACTGACGTTGCTGCGCATGATGATCGAGCGGGCAGAGTACGCGTTATTCGCTGACCAGCGCGCCTATGTCCACTGCTTTATTTTCTCGCGCCAGGGCGAGGCCGCCTACGAAGCCTTTGGCTCGCTCTACGGTTCTACCCGTGACACCTTTGCGCCAATCTGTGGCCCCCAGGGCAACCTGTTTGAACAACGTCCCTGGAAGCAACTGAGCAGCAGCTTTGACGAGGTGGTGTCTGCGGCGAGCGAGAATGCCGGCACCATCCGCTTTGCCAGCTATGCCGACTGGCACTTGATGGCGCTGCGAGCTACGACGTCTCCCCGAAACTTTCTCAAGGCGCCGGCCGCACAGGCGGATGATCCCGAACAGATCGTGCGTGATTGGCCCAACGACAAGTCCTGGCCGAAAAAGCAGCGTCAGCAGGCCCTGGCTGCGGTCGAGCCCGCCCGACAGGTGACCAGCACCTGGTTGCAGCACGAGCGCGGTTTATCGGCGGGCGAGGCGCAACAGGCTGCGCGGGAGATCGTTCGGCAATGGATGAGCCAGCGCCTGGATTTCATCGGCGAGTAAGCCCCGCTGTTCCCCTGCCTCCGTACTGGGTGACGCCTCCCGGGTGGGGGGACATTCAGGGCATTTTCAAACTGGGGAGTGCCGCCTCGCCTTTGGCGGTCAGGACCGGCTGCAACTGGTCCCAGGTAAAGCTCAGTTCATTGTCGCAACCATCACCCGTGGCGGGTGTGGAGAGTTTCATGCCTTGGGTATCGAAGGCCAGGTCGAACTCCGTGTAGCTGGTCACGGCCGGGCAGCCCTCGTCCACGGTAGTTTGCTTGGCCAGCCAGGCGTTGAACTTGGCGGGCAATTGGATAGAGCCGGAGTAGGGACTGTCCCACTCGTAGCGTCCGCCCAGCCAGGACCACGGATCAACGCTTTCACCGGTTTGCAGGTTCCAGGTGTGCAGGCCCCAGCTGATACCGTTACGGCCGTAACCGGCGGCCCAGCGGTAGAACCTGACGGTGATCCATTGCGACGACCAGTACAAGGGCTCGACAAGGATTTCACTGGTGGAGGTCCCGCCGTTATTACCCAGGGCGTTGCGCCGCTCCTGGTAAAAATCCTTTTGGCCTTCAGGGCTGATCGCCAGGCGCGCCAAGTCTTTATTGACCTTGGCCATTGCCGGTCCATCCCCTTCGAGCTTCAAGGTGACTTGCGCACCTTGGGTCTTCACCTGATAGGGGTGGTCCTGGAAGCTTTTTTTCTCGATCTTGGCTGCCGGCGGTATGGCTTCGATGGGGGCGTTATAGGTCTCGCTGGCACAGCCGTCGGTGTTCGATGGGGTGCCGATGCGCTCAAGGTGCAAGGGGACTGGCTGGCTGTCCTGGTTCTTGCTCCACGCCCCGGTCAACGCATCACCCTGTGGCGCTTCCAACCGCCAGATACCGGTTTTGCCTTCTTCGACCCATGGCTCATCAGCCTTGTCCTGGGTCAGTTGAATAGGCGTCAGGAAGCGCTGGTAGTAGTAACTGGCGCCCTGGTTAGGCGGTGCGTTGAAACAGACAGTGATGGGGCTTTTGCCCAGCGTGCCTTTCCAGACGCCGGCCAAGTCGGCGTGGGCCAGGGGGGAGAGGGCTGCGAGGCAGAACACTAAGGTTTTTTGCATAAGTATCAGACGTCCGGTTGTCCGATGAATGGGTTTATCACAGCTTATAACCGATCTGCCGCAACAGGTTCTTGCGCCACAGGATGTCTGCGTCGTCTTCAACGTCATGGGCACAGAAGCCATCCACTACGCCCAGGATCGCTCGCCCTTGTTCCGTCTCGGCGAGAATCACTTCAGTTGGATTGGCTGTTGCACAAAAAATACGGCACACCTCTGGAACCATTTTGAGGGTGTTCAACACGTTCAGCGGATAGAAACCCTCGCCCAGGAAAATGATGAAGCTATGGCCTGCGCCGATGGCTTTCGCATTCTTCTGTGCAAGTTCGATCATTGAGGTATCGGTGCCAGACCATCGCACCAGGCATTTGCCGGAGGCTTCACAAAAGGCCACGCCAAACGGGATGCCCGGCACGGCATTGACCAGCGCTTCATGGATATCCTCGACGGACTTGATGAAGTGCGTCTGACCCAAGATGAAGTTCGTCACATCCGGCTTATCGATTTTCAACGTGATGAGTTGCATCTCAAACGCCTCCTTTCACGGTGTTGCTACCAGAGACGGGCAACAGATCAAGCATAGCTACTCATTTGCAATTGATCCGGCCACTGACCGGCTTTGGCCCAGGCTGTCATCCATCATTCGTCGGCATGTTCCTTCAGCCAGTTGTCAAACCCCTCCAGCTTGCCGGAAACGCTCCAGCTGAAATGGCGTCAATGCAGGCGCTGCAAGGCGATGACCAGCAGCTGTTTGAGGAATGCCTTGCCCTGGAACCCAAACTGAATGTCTCACGGCTTGCGTCTGTTTTTTCTCTTTGAGGAAGCGCTTTGCCTGACAGAAAGTCCCAGAGAAAAAAACTACAAATTTAAAGCGCCACCACGGAATAGATCCGATGTGGCGCGGGAGTGCGCTGATAGGCTGCGTGTGCGGATTCAGATCTTGCAGGAGGAAAGTTCGGTGAGGCTGCCGAGTTAGCCCGACAGCAAGACGAAGTAGACCTGGCGGCCTGCTCTGGGGGCGATTGCTACAACATGGAGAATGCACAAATGGATTTGAGCCCTGATGACATGATTGATGACACCTGCACGGTGCTGTTCAAGCTCAGCAGAGAGGTGTTGGACAGCCGTGGTTTTCTGTACGAGCTGGCTTGCCGCATGGAAGGGTGGGCAGGGGTTGAGGTACTGCGTGTTCAGCTCCAGGACTATTGCTATGAGTCTCAACCCGACCGTGAGGACTTGGTGGAGGCTCTCTTGGTCTTGGAGGGGCGGCAAGGAGAGGGCGATGACGGCGCGATTACCTGATCCCGTTGTCGACACCCCGATGATTGTGACGTTGGACGAACTGCGAGCCTATGAATACGACCCCCGGGTGAACCGCAACCCACGGTATGACAAGATGCGGGCCTCCATCCTCCGTAGTGGTTTGGACGCGCCACCGCCCATAACCCGTCGGCCGGGAGAGGCACACTTCATCATCCGCAACGGCGGTAATACGCGACTGGCGATTCTCAAAGACCTCTGGCGGGAAACCCAAGACGAGCAGTTCTTTCGTCTTCAGTGCTTGTTTCGCCCGTGGCCGGCCCGTGGGGAAGTCGTTGCGCTGGCAGGGCACCTGAAGGAGAACGATCTGCGCGGTGGGCTGACCTTTATCGAGCGAGCGTTGGGTGTGGAGCGTCTTAAGGCGCTCTATGAACAGGAGCTGGAGGCGCAGCTCTCCCAGCGCGAGTTGGCAAGGCACCTCATGTCCGATGGTTACCCGGTTTCGCAGTCCCACATCAGCAAGATGCAGGACACGGTGCGCTATTTGCTACCGGCCATTCCCAAGACGTTGTACGCAGGTTTGGGTAAGCCACAGATCGAAAAGCTGATAGCGCTGCTTCGTTCGAGTGAGAGGGTTTGGTTCAAGCATTTGGGGGCAAGGGCGGACGCGATGGGTCATGTGTCCCTGTTCCAGGAAACCCTGGCCCTGTTCGACCAAGGGGGCTTCAGTTACGAGCGTTTTCAGGATGAGCTGGTGTACAAGATGGGCCAACGGCTGGGGCAGGATTACAGCGACCTGAAACTGGACCTCCTCGAACCCGAACGTCAGGTACCGCAACAGCGCGCACTGGGGCTCTCCCTGAGGTCTCCATCGTTACCGCTGCCGTTGATGGCCGGGCAGATAGGGCCGGCCACTGACCAAGCGTCCAGGCCGTCAGAGGTGCCGGCGTCGAGTAACCCAGTACTGGATGGCGAGGCGGTTCCGCCTGTGCGTTTGGGCGAGCCGGAGCGCTCTGATGGCCTGCCGTTCACGCTCACGGCAGATGAGCCGCCAACAGACCTCCAGGGCCATATGGGCTCGACCATACCGCAACGTATGCCCTTCGCTGAAGTGATTGGGCCACTGCAGGCCAGTGATGATGTTGATGCGGTACCCGGTGTCGAGTCGATGCCCCAATCATTCGTAGCCATGCCAGCGGATGAGCCGAATCGGGTGGAGGATCTTGGCGAGTTCGAAGGTGCTGCCGATGATCCTGAGGGTTTGCGCCAAGTGATTTTTGGTTTGGTGCGGGACATTGCCGATGAGGTGGCGCTGACGCCTGAGTTTTTCTGCGCGAGCGACCAGGGCATCGGTTTTCGGTGTGTCCGTCAGGTGGGCTGGGGCACTGATTCGCTCACTGTCACACCTGAGGGACTCACGCCTCAGGCGCACATTCTCCTCATTCTCTTGGAGGGATTGAGCGACGGTTGTGGACTGGCCTCAGGGCCAGCACCACTCAGGGGCAACGCTAACCTGGCGTTGCCCTTTGAAATGCCCAGCGACCGATTCGCGGTCAAGCTCGGGCAATTACTACTGGGCGGTTCGCCGTTCGACGATCAGCCAGCATCGAGACTGGAGCGTCTCAGCGATGTCGCCCTGATCAAGCTGTTCAGGGTCATACGTTTGGCTCGGCGTCTTATTGAACGACAGGAAGATCGACCTGTGAATCAGGTCATTTGATAACCATGGAATGGTGGAGGTAAATGTGCTCCCTTTGAATCTAGCAGTCGCCTTTCAAGTGTTGGACAACATCAAAAATGGCCAACTGCGTAGCTGTCTGGCCATGGGGTTTGAAGAGAAGGACCTACAAACCCTGATTGATCCTCGCACCATAGGGGCCTTGGTGAACGCACCGGTCCCCTGGTTTAAGGTTGTCGTGGATGGCACCATGGTCCACCGGTTGTTGGCCCATGCCAGAAATATGAATGAGGAGGACCTGATCCGGCGCGCAATCAGCTTGGGCGCGAGCGGGATCATGATCACTGAGCTCTTTGGTTTGCCACCTAAGGAGATCGCTGTTCGGCGTGACATTCTGGGGATTCCCAGTCGTAAGGGGCGCCCGCCGAAAATCGGCCCTGAGCAGGAAGCCATTCTCTGGGGGCACTGGGTCCAGCTCACGAAGGAGCAGGACACTAATCTACGGGACATGCGCTCCGTTCTGGAGGTGGCCATGCTGATGGCAGAGCGTGAGCCAACGCAGAACCTGGCAATGGTCTGGAGCATTATCCAGGATTGGATCGCACAAGATCTGGTGTGATCGCCGGCGGATCTCTCTATGGCTTTACTTCGGGGACCGCTGTAGGTCCCCGTTCACACAGGTAAGTAGGGCTCTGAGCAACTGTGAGGGGAGTTCTCCAGGTGATTCCACTGGAATCATACTGGCAGGACGCTACTGCATTTTCAGTCGGTTCAGTAGGTGGCTCGCTTGTGCCATTTCTGTTTTCGTCAGCGTTTTTCTCGGTTTTCACCCGCTAAAACGGATCATGCGCAAACCTGTTTGTTGACTGACGCCTCGCCTGTTCCTGATGACACTGATGTCTCGACCTCAATCTATCAGGAGCTTTTCATGTCAAATCCATTTCCACTCACTTTCGGTCCGTTGCGCAGTTCCATGGAGCTGACGCTTCACACTCACCACGCAGCCCTCATCTGGCTAGGCAGACCCGCTGGCGAAGGGAAGAGCGGCATCATCAGCCTTAACGGATTCGTCAACTTGGTGAACAAGATCGTGCGTGGGGCCGAGCAGGATGACCCTTACGCCGATCTCTGGATGATCCGTATCCACGAGAAGCTTGAGCATTCGAAAGATGCGTTGACGCTGATTCGAGATCGGCTGGATGAGCGGATGGGGTGTCTGCCCACTGCGATCCGTGTGGGTGAAAATTTCAATGTTCACCCTGTCACGTTGCCGCTGCACATCAACACCCAGTTGGGCTTTTTGGCGGTATATCTGCTGATCGACTACGACAATATCGTTCGCCGGTTGCGGTTGGCTCACCACACGGCGCTGATGGGGCGCCGGGATATGGACGTCTGGATCAATGCGGGCAGGAATGTGTTGCGTAGCCTGTTCGGTTTGGCTCAACAGTCCAGGCTCTCCGGAACGACTCGTGAGGATTTCATCGCCAACAATGCCGCGGCGCGTGAAGCCCGGGAGCGGTTTGGGGAGTTGCCGACGGATGTGCTGGAGGGCACTCGGCGTTGTGAGTTCGCGCCTGCGATCATTCGGCGTCGTGTGAATGATGTGGGGCGGCCGGAGGTAGTTGAAGCAGAGACTGAGGACGGGGCCGAGGTTGAGGGTGCAGCGGGCGAGAGTCGGGCGAATTCGAGCGTAGGTTCGGCAGACGAAGTGATGGACTCTGAGCGCTTGGGAGGGTAATGCCATGTCTGTTTCAGAAGACACTTTGGATGGCCCCCACCCAATGGAGCCGGGGGCAGGGGAAAAACACACTGCCTTCCAGCCACTGCAACACACTGCCTTCCAGGCATTGGAACACACAGCCTTCCTTAAAGGGCTTTTAAAGCCTTTTAAGGGTAAGGGGGAACTGGCCGAATTCGGGGATGCGTGCAGTCAACTGACGGGCAGCCTGATCGAGTTGGCCATTCAGGGCGTACTGACCCAGGCGGAGCGTTACCCGTTCACGTTGTTGCCCATCCGACTGACGAGACAGTCCACTGGAGCGGGCACGGTGTTCCTGCGTTGGAGCCGGGTGGATCGCAGCAAGATGGGTGTGGATCTGTGGGCGGAGTTGATTCGTGATGAGCGTACCTCCATCAGCCTGGTGCCCGATCTCTATGCGCTGGAGCTTCAGCGGATCGTGATCAACATGCAGATCAGCCTGACCCACAGCATCAGTCGCCAGGCGTTCCTGTGCGCTTGCAAGGTGGAGGTGGCCGACCAGGTTTACCGTCAGCGAATGGATCAACACATCAGCCCTGACACGGAGGAGAACTGACCATGTCCAGCAATTTTTGGGGTGAGGGCAACATCGGTACGAAGCCTGAGTTCAAGGAGATCCCCAACGGCAACAACGAGCCTTACCGGCTGCTTCGGCTGAACGTGTACTTCGACAATCCGATTCCGAAAAGCGATGGCGAGTACGAGGATCGAGGTGGTTACTGGGCCGGTGTTGAGGTGTGGCACAAGGACGCTGAGCGATACTCAGAACTCTATCGCAAGGGGATGCGGGTGCTGGTCATAGGGCGAATGCTCATGGACAAGTGGGAGGATGATAAAGGCGTCCAATGCCGTGCGATGAAGGTTCAGGCCAGTCGCGTGGGGATATTGCCGCATCGTGTCGAGATCGTTGTCATGGCGGCACAGGAGCGCTCTGTGCCGGTCCCTGAGGCTGATGAGCCGGAATGAAGGGGAGGGCGTTGAGTTGGAGGGCAGCGGTTCCTGGGAGGGACTGCTGTCACTCTTGAGTTACTCCATATCGCTTATCAGTGCACTGACACGTCAACCGGGTAGGCGGACTGCAGGCACTTCATCAATGTACTCATCCCCATCGATCCAATCGCGGTAGCCCCGTCCACGGGCAGGGCCGTAAGGATGTGCTCTGGATTTTCTTGGGGGGCTGTCTATATTTTCTTTTCCCATTAACTGTGCAGGCGGTTAGGTGTGAAAATTACTCTTGATGATGCGGAGTTGTTGCAGAAAATCAAACTTGCAGACGCTGTGATAGCTGTGGTTAAGGCAGTGTTGGGCAATACGCCGTTGAATCAGCGCAAGGAGATTGAAAGATTAGATGTGGATGTGTTGGGGGATTTGAACTCCTATACGAGAATCGGGATCGCAAAACAGTACTTTCTCGAGATTGGTGATAAGAAAAGGCAGCTCAGTCAGGAGTTGCAAGAGAAACATAAGGCTCGATTTGATAATAACTATATTCGGGGTGGGTATTCCAACAAAATAGTCAATCATAGGCCAAAGGTGGTAGTGGCTTCTTTACACGAAGAGGAGCGAGGTGTTTGCCAAGACTATGCATCGTTGGCCTATGCATTGCTGCGAGAGTATCTCCCCGCCTCTGAGAAGGTGAGCTACATATACTCTAAAAGCATTGTTCATTTTTATTGTGCGATTGGCGATTTCGATGTGAGGAATGCCTCTAATAAAATAATCGTCGTTGATCCTTGGTATACAAAAGCTCAGGCTATTTTGTGGCAGCACAGTCACCACAAAGCGCAAAATTTTGGTGGTGCGGTTATCTATTGTAAGCCAGGGAAAGCGAGTCGAGATGTTGCTACTGATCCGCTTAGTACAGAGTATGCTGTTAGGTTGATAGCATCTGCGCGGCATAAATTTGAGGAGTCCGCGAAATCGTGTCGCCTGAGATTTGATAGGACATTGGAAGGGAGGTTGGGTAAGGGGGAGTATTATGAAGAGGATCCCAGGGCGTTGGATACTCAGGCTTACGCACATGCACTCAATAGAAATAACAGCGCTCAATATGGTAATAATGTTTATACGTATAAGGATAACTCGAAGCTTGTCGAGTATGTTGCACCGGATTGAATGTCTTGGTGGATTCGCTTTAAAGGTTTGCTGGCGTGTGTCGGAGCATCATGGTGGGAGAGACTGTCCTTGCCAAGGTGGCCGCCGAGCAAGCCGGGGCACTGAAACAGTACGCAATAGACACGGGAAGAGGCTTGAGCTCGTCGTGGCTTACAATCAGCGCGCCATCCTCAGTTCAGTCATAGGGACATGTCATGCGAACGAATCAACTCCTGGGCACGCTGTGTTTCACCTTTCTGGTCATCTCGGGCTGTCAGAGCCCCACACAGGAAACGCTTAGGTCACCAGTCCCCATGCGGGCTGCTGCTGTGTCGAACATCGTCACGCTCGACAAGGGTGGCTTTGTGCTGACGTACGACTGCACGAACCACACAGCGTTGCGCTATCAGTATGCGCTGACCGCCGATACCGGTTCGGTGCCGCGTCCTTCGTCGTTTCGCCTGGACCCGGATCTGCCCAGTGGCTGTGGTCAGCAGTCCAGTGCGGCGACTTACTCCAGTGTCAGCGGTTGGGACCGGGGCCACCTCGTGACCTCCAACCACATGGATTACGACGAGACCTACATTCGTCGCGCCAACTACATGACCAACATCGTGCCGCAGGTGGGCACCTTCAACCGCGGTATCTGGAAGCAGGCGGAGGAGGTTGCCGAGTGCTATCGGGATCTGGCGACGGTTCACGTCTACGGTGGTGTGGTGTACAACGATCCGTCGAACGATTACTTCGTGGCCTCCCATGGCATTCGTACGCCTGACTATTTCTGGAAAACCGTCATCACCACGAACGCGGCCGGGGAGACCCAGGCCATCAGTTGGTACATTCCTAATCAGGCCAACCTGGGCAATCTGGACACCTACATTCGAAGCATCAATGAGCTCGAAGCCGAGGTCGGGGCTGAGAACGTGAACATCCCGGTGTCGGCCAGTGTGAAGGCGCAAAAGCCGGCGGCCACTTGGCCGAAGCCGAGTGGGTGTGACCTCAGCTAGGTTCAATGCACAGGTTTACAAGCCTGGTGTCCGCACTCATGTGGTCTCGACATTGACAGTCGAGCCGATGGATCCTCCGGAAACAGATACGATGAAGTCGGCCGCTCTTTGACAGAGGGTCGCTCGTGATGAACGGATTACCAACTCAAGGGGCATAATCGAGAGAGGATCAATGTCGAGGCGTTCTTCTGGTGCACTGCGAAGCGACAAAGTCAGTTCTGTCCACTGGCGGTCATCTGGAGCAGTGCAATCACCATCAGAGTCAATATTGCAGCCTGTTCCCCAGAGATGCTCGGCGATGCTGTAGAAGTCGGGCAATGGTCCCGCTGGTGTGATTTGAATGGAGTAGTGAGAAGGCATGAGTTTTTGGCTACGACCTATCAAGGGGGGAAGGTATCTATAACCTGCGAGCCTTTCACGGTCTCGACGATCAGAAGGTTAGACAATCGCAGGTGGACCTATAGCCGCCACCCTGCCATCCGGGTCAACGAAACAGGCGCATCAGGCCCTCACTCAACTGTGCAAATCTGTTCCTGATGAAGTCGCGCGGTTGCACGCGCTCGCCAATGCAGCAGACGTCAGGGTCGGCCTTTGCGTACCAGACCGGGACGCTGTCGCCAATGTTATAACGCGCGACGGCGTCTAGCAGTTTGTGTCGCGAACGAGCATCAAGGGTCTCTCCCCAGGTTTTGTGCAAGCGCTGGCCCTCGGCGCTGTAGCTGAAGGTCAGAAGGGCACTGCCACCGCGCCCCGGCTTTCCTTCAACGTAGGTGATCTGGCCTTCGACGATAGAGCCCTCGGTCATGCGCAGTATTCGAATCATCCGCCACAGGCTCACTAGCGTGCCCACTGCCGCTACGAGAACCTTTAACAACAGAACATAAGTCATAGTGCGAGCAGTCCTTGCGAGCCGGCGGGTTTGCGCGATTATTTCCTGATTGGCGGCCAGATGCCACCGTGTGATAGATGCCATGTGGCTGGCCACAGGAAGCTGCGCCGAGGTTCATACGCAGGCGTAGTTTTCGCTGCCTTGCTGAATGCCTTTGAGCATCCACCACGTTTCACACAGCTGGACCCAAAGCGGACGAGCATTAAAGGTAATGGATCAATTAAGCGTCTGTCGCGCTCATGTATTGAGTGAAGTTGTTGATGTGGTCGTCGAGATTATCCTCGAGCATCATCCGGTACTGCTCACAGAAATAGTTCAGCATCGCCTCGCGGGCCTGGGCCATCTCCTCGCCAGATTTGAAGCCGCGAGCGCTTACCCAAGCATTGAACCGGGTGGTCCCAAACATCATCGACGCGCTTACCTTGCCAAGGTTTTCGAACGCCTTAAGCTGTTCGTTCGATAAATTTATATGCGCGTCTGCACGGTCGTAGAACGATTCGTCAGTGTTTTCTGGCATTGCTCAATACCTTTTTGATTTCGTAATGGGCCGACATCGGCTTGTCGCGCCCGGCTGAAGTCGACCGAAGCTGCCGGTTGTGGGGGGCTCTCAGATGTTCAGAAGCATTCTGCAAATTCTCGGAGCCTGTCAAACAGTCGGAACCCGACATAGTCAGACCTGCGCTTGTACGGCGTTCGATAGTAGCAATCCCAGTAGCTGATCATGCGATCTCGCGTTGCCTGAAAATACGTCGGGTTGTCCCGGATGAAGGTGCCGTAAAGCGCGGGGGCAAGGGCGTGGAGATGGGTTTCACAGGTGCTAAGAATCTCGATGACGTACTCGCCAGTGAGCTGGATAACGAATGGAACAACCCAGGGCTCAGAGACTGGAAGAATACGTTCCAATTGACGCTGGCGCACACGGCCGTCGTGGTGCCGTGTCAGAAGGCACGAGTACATGACGCTCTGCGTTCCCGTCAACGACTCACAGGCTTGCTCGTTGCCCTCGTGATGAATTCGGTACGGGATGGTCAAGTGATCTTCACCGACTCTGACTGCTATACCCTGATGGGTTGCCAAGCCAGTACTGCCCATGATTTGGCAAAGACCATCTGCCTGCAATTTCAGGCTGGGTGGGAAAGCACCTGTGATTGAATCCATTGGACCTGAGGGATTTGATGGGAGGAGGGATGGCATGCACACGTCTCAGCTGTTTGGACGGTTCTCAGAGCTACCATCTTGGCAGAAATCCGAAGGCATCGGTCGGTACGTTCATTCACCATTGGGCGCAGAGACTGATTGAGTCGTTTGGCCTCTCTTGGCAATGGCTCTGCCGGCAGCTTTTGGCTGATTGTTGCATGTCACGACCGACTGAAATCGACCCAAAGCTGACGTTCGGCTGCTGTCTCCACCCACACCAGTCAACCACGTTGTATATGGCCGATAGCGCTTTCTGAGCATTGTCTCCCCTATACTGCCCCGTTCCATCGCGCGAGAAGCCTTTCCAGGGCCTCCCGTGCTACGTGCTGTACCAGTTCTGGTATATCTGTCGAGGACAAGGAATGGCGGCAAAGTCGAAAGTTGCACACATCAAGCGAACTCTCGTAGGAGAGATCATTCGGGCCCAGAATATGACTCACGCAGTCCAGGCGCTGCCGAGGTGGTCTCCTCAGAACACGATCAACACGATCCATACCAAGCACGTAAACCAGATTATTGAACTCGCGTTCATGGGCATGGTTTCTGCCTGGGAAGAATTTCTCGAAGCTTCACTGGTGCGATACATGACGGGAGCGGAGGCCGCTAATGGCTATTGTCCGACTCCCAAATATGGGCGCGCGAAAGACTTGAATCACGCCTACGAGATCTTGTCGAATGATCCTGACTACAAGCGGAGCAGAGACTACTTGAAGGTCACCGAGCCGCGGGGGGTATGGCGTACGGCTGACTTCTTTTTCGCTCACCACCCCTACGGCGCGCTGAATGGAAAGGACGGTCTCATTCGGCATGCTTCCGCAATCAGGAATCGAGTCGCGCACAATTCTGAAAAGTGCAAACTGTCCTTCAAATCCACCGCATGCGCGTTACTTGGGACCAAGCAACTCACTAGCGGCTACCAGCCGGGAACCCTGCTCACCGCTCCAATTCAGCGCGCATTTCCAGCTAGCTACGTAGCTCGTGGCCTGAGTCATTTTGAGGCGTTCGCTGAGCTTTACGAGGAACTAGCCAAGATCATTGTCCCAGATTGACTCTTCTGGCTAGGGAGGCCGGCTGCATCCCTGCACTTATGGGTAAGTGCATAGGCTAGCTCACCTATTTGCAATCGACCTCACCTGTCATTTGCATCGAATCAGTCCGGTATGCTTCATGACCCTGATTGGCAGGGAGCGACCCGAAGCCTCTGGCCGCAAGTGGCCGGTTTCTGCCCGTTACGATTGATCGAAATCTGCCCAGGGTTGCCAGTGGTCAGAGGTAAGTGCGACTCAATGGTCGCATGTTGGGCGGTTCATTTTCGAGGCAGGAAGCTATAAGCTACGAGCCTTTCATCAAGAGTGCCCCACGGCGGATATGGACATCAACCTACTCACCGAATCCATGCTGGGGTACTGGGAAGGTCGCTCCGGTATCTGGCAGTGCGAGTATCAGTTCGGGCAGTTGCTGATTTACGTTGAGCACCGCAAAGGTGAGCGGCTGCATGAGCGCCTTGTCGCTGCCCAACGTATCGTTCAGGCCGTTTGGGATGATCTACCTGAGGCGTTGGCTTTTGCCGAGCAGCTCTGCAAACCGCGAATGCCTGATTTGTGGCGACTCTATGAACGCAATGCCCAGATGGGCTCGCCGCTGTACGTGTTCTCGATTCATTTCTGCCTCGATGACCCTCATCCGTCCTACAGCGTTTCAATGAGTCCAGAGTTCGATTGGGATCGCCTAGTGATCGACGTGGATGAGAAGGGGCAGGAGCACGCGATCAGCCTGGCGCAGTATGAGCCGGCGGATACGTTCTGGCTCAATATCCAGCGTGTGGGGCACGGGAATTTCAGATGTGATGACTGACCCACAGCCGGGTCTGTACATTTCATTCTTTCTATTTGGCTGTCCTGGTTCTGGTCAACGCAGAGTGGTGCGCACGCGCTTCGGGAGCTAAGGTCGACCGTCTGCTCTTGGGTCACGCTCTACCCATTTCCTCATACGAAGCATCAACGACCGTGATGCGCTCATCCCAAGCAGTTTCAGCGACATCTCGGATGATTTCGGCTAGCGTCTCAACATCCACACCAAGGGCCCTGATACAGGCCAAGCGGCCGCGCGACCAATCGACAACGGTGCACTGTGGGTATTTCCCTAGCAGCGTGGACAAGGCTTCCTGAGGCGACTCATTGCGGGTGTACATGAAGTCAAAGTACGGGGAGCTGGTGTCCTGAAGCGAGTACACCTGAGCCCAAGCATTTGATGGGCCAGGAAACCACAGGGTGACGTTACGATGCGCCCATTCCGGCCCTCCGTGTTTGATGTGGCGAAGTACTTCGATGATCGATTGGCAATCGGGTATTCGGGTCATACGATCAGGGTCAAACTTCCAGCCAGGCTCAGGCTGAGCGGCTGTGTTGCTGGCCGCAAGTGCAGTCATTGCTGCTTTTCTCTTCATCGCGTTACCTTAGGTTCGAGCGTCATCTGTTGGCCCACGCTGACACTCCATCATTGGCCGGCTTGTTCCTTAAGCAAGTTGTCAAACCCCTCCAGTGCTACGCGGAAGTCTTCCAGCGCAAAGCTCACCGGCTGGCTTTCTGTGAACCAGCGGGTGGAAATGCCCACTTCCAACTTGCCGGAAGCGCTCCAGCCGAAACGGCGCCAGTGCAGGGTGTCGCCTTCAATGACCTGTTCGGCCATCAGCACGGTGCAGTCGAAATCCATGTCGTCGCTGCACACCAACAGCGGTACGAGGGTGGAGGTGCCATCTTCTCCGGGGATGAAACGACGTTTCGCGAGAGCGTCTTCGTCCTCATGCACCAGCCAAATTAGCGAAAGACCGAGCGCGGCAACCTGGGGATCATTGAGATGGGTGGCCAACCATTGTTCGATGGCCACGTCGTCGATGGTCAGCCAGGCGCAGGGGCTGCTAGAGAAGCCTGCCTGATGGCGAGCGGCATGGATGCGGTGGTGCATGGGCAAAGTCCTTTAGATTGGGTGAGCGCTTCGCGAGCCCGGGTGCAACGAACGCTCGGTGAATAGATCGTTGACCGCTTGCACACCCTGAGCTGATAGCGGTCATTGAGCTTCATTGCTCTTCGTTCGGTATTCAGCGGCGCCTGTAGATGATTACGTCTCCTCGAGAAGGGTAGCGTGATGGTCGGCCCCATAGAGCATGTTGAAAGGCTGGCAGGGCATGAGCCCTGCCAGAGAGTCAGGTCAGAAGAGCCTGCAGCATCTGAAGCACCTCCGGAATCTGGAGGAATTTCAGCGTCTCTGTCGCGAGCTTAACCAGCGCCAGCGCCATTTCCCAAAACGGACTCATAGCACCCCCTATTTGCAAGGCTTTACAGTTACTGGTCTTGGTGTCACCGGTCCTGTGTGCTAGGGTTTGTTTGCTATGTTCGGCACAAAGGACTGGGGCTAAACGTCACCAGGGTTAACGTCTTTGCGCTGTCAGGTATAGGGCAGATGAGGGTGCAACCTCATTTGCCTTTTTTACTTTCGAGCGCCCCCTTCAACTACCGTGCCTACTTTATTGCAGGCGACATAAGTCCTTGCAAAACAGATTTTGTCGAACTGCGTTAGGGAAAGTAGTTGGAGCGAGGTCACATTAATTGAATGTGACGGTGCTCGTCAAGAGAGAAGATTTTAACCTGATTTTAGCCAAAAAATTTGTTCGGTTAATTGGAGTAGGGTTTGCTCAGGACCTGCTCGTAGAAGGGCTGGACAGGCGTTTGTGATTCTCTACACGTAAGTATAAGAGCTGGGGAGTCAAGATTTTCTAGGGAGTGCAATCTCTTGAGTTATGGCGCGTGGTAAACACCGAGACATAACGGAAAAAATGGCAGCAGGAGACAAAAAAGGGACAACAAGAGGACAGAAAAGGGACAGTAAAGAGTGTGGCTGAAGTGTGGAAAGAGTATGGAAAGAGTATGGAAGCAATATCAAATAGGTATCTAAAGGATATCGTAGCGACTGCAAGCTGTTATCCACTCATTTTGAGAGTGGCAAGATCAAATCTCCGCCCTGATTTCTGACGTTTCCGACTGCGGTGTCGACGGGATACCACTCGAAGGCTTCGACGGGCAGGCACAGGTTTTTCGCGATGTCCTCTGCCCGTGCTGGCGAGAGCTCGGGGGCGATCCATTCCCTGGCGTGTTCCGGCGCCAGCACCAGCGGTCGCCGGTCGTGGATGTCGACCATGCCCTGGTCGCTGGCGGCGGTGATGATCACGAATCCGTCACCTTCGTGGGGTTCAAGGCCGGGGTGAACCTGGGCCAGTGCCGCGAAGAACATCGGTGCCTGGCTCTTCAGGCGAATGAAATAGGGCTGCTTCTTCTTCGGGTCGTTGGGATCTTTCACCCACTCGTACCAACCATCGGCCACGACCAGTGCTCGCCCACTTGGCCAGAGCTGTTTGAAGAATTTCCCGGTGGTGACGGTTTCGACCCGTGCGTTGATCGGATCAGGTCGTTTGCCTTTGGCCCAGAAGGGCGCCCAGCCCCAGTGCACGGGATCGATCCGCAGACCTTCATCAACGCTGTGCAGGATCAACACCCGGGTAGTGGGAGCGATGTTGTAGCGAGCGATGGGCTCATTGTCGTAGCCGCTGATGACGTCTTGCTCGGCCTCAAGCTCGCGCAGGTAATCCGCCATACCCTGATACTGCGCAAATCGTCCGCACATGCTGAGCACCTCCGCTTGTCGCCATCCCCCTCAATGGAATTGACCGCAAGGCTCCTACAACGTTAACTGTATATTCGTACAGGTATTTCGGAAGTCGTGCGTCATGAGCTTTACCATTTTAGGCCCTCTCGCAGAAGGCGGTGCCGAGCTGCCCCTCTGTTCCTTCAAAGTGCCGGCGGGTTTCCCGTCGCCGGCCTCTGACCATATCGAACAACAGATCTCACTGGATGAGCTTTTGAACATACGAGCGCCCCATGTGTACCTGGTGTCGATTGAGGGGGACAGCATGCAAGGCGCTGGAATCTTCGACGGCGACTTAGCCGTGGTGGATCGGTCTATCGAGCCGTTGCACGGGCATATCGTTGTCGCACTGCTGAACAACGAACCGGTCTGCAAGCGGCTGTGCAAGCAAGGGCCAGAGGTGATCCTGAAGTCGGAGAACCCCAGATACCCGTCCCGTTACGTCATGGAAGGCGATGAGCTGTCGATCTGGGGGGTAATTACCTTCAGTGTGCGCAGCCATGGTCATTGAACGCCCTGAGCCGGTCTTCGCGCTGATCGACTGCAACAGCTTCTATGCAAGCTGCGAGCGAGTGTTCCGGCCAGACCTCGCCCATACGCCCATCGTCGTGCTGAGCAACAACGACGGCTGTGTGATTGCCCGCTCTGCGGATGCCAAGCCGCACATCAAGATGGGTGAGCCGTACTTCCAGATCCAGGACAAGCTCCGCCAGCACGGCATCGTGCCGTTCTCTTCGAACTATGCGCTGTACGGGGACATGAGCCAGCGGGTCATGACAGTGATTGAGTCCATGGTGCCGGCGTTGGAGGTCTACAGCATCGATGAGGCGTTTGCTGAACTCACTGGCATGACCGAGAACCTGGAGCAGTTGGGGCGCCGCATACGCGCCCAGGTGCTCAGGAGTACTGGTATTCCGGTGGGGGTGGGCATTGCCGGTACCAAGACCCTCAGCAAGCTGGCCAACCATGGCGCGAAGAAGTGGCAGGCGCAATTGGGTGGTGTCTTGGATGTCCGGGCACCGAACCGCCGGGAGAAGTTGCTGAAGGCCAGCGACGTATCGGATGTGTGGGGCATTGGCCGAAAGATGACGGCGCACCTGGCCGGGATGGACATCAGAACCGCTTGGCAGCTCTCACAAGCTGATCCTTGGATGCTGCGCAAGAACTTCAGCGTGGTGATCGAGAAGACGGCCCGTGAGCTGGCAGGGACGCCATGCCTAGAGCTGGACGAACCCGACGCACCCAAGCAGGAGATCTGCTGCAGCCGGATGTTCGGCCAGCGGCTGAAGACATTGCCACCGATCAAAGAGGCTGTGGCCACTTACATGATGCGAGCCTCGGAAAAACTCAGGGCCCAGCAGTCCCTGTGCAAGAAGATCCGGGTCAGCATCCGGACGGGGATGTTCAACCCGGAGGAGGCCAAGTACGCGAACGGGGTGGTGATTGATCTGCCGTACCCCACGGACGACGTGCGTCTGCTGACGAAAATGGCAGTGGATGCACTCGACCAACTCTTTCGGCCTGGCTTCAGATACAGCAAGGCCGAGGTCCTACTGCTCAATCTCTGCCAGCGAGGCGAGTACACCGATGATCTGTTCGCCGCCTCTCAACCCGCTAACACCACGAAGGTGATGACCGTCCTGGACCAGATCAACAACCGATGGGGCAGGGGAACGCTGCGTGCAGCCAGCGTCCCGCTGAACCCCGAGTGGGGCATGCGCCGGGAGATGATGAGCCGCAGCTTCACCACCCGGCTGGATCAGTTGTGGAAGGTGTCGTGTTGCTAAACTTCGGGTTCACGGGAGAAAACAAGAGATGGCACACAGTGGTCAAATGATCACTAAAATCATCTCTTAATTAGAGTTGTCGTGATTTTCTATTTGAGTATTATTAAGTTTATCAGTTTGTGATTATGGCTTTATCTGTGTGAGAATTTTTCTGGAGCTGATAGCTCTAGTTTTCCATCCACATTGCGAAGGATTAAACCTTTGCGGGCAGCATTTCTTTCGAAGTAAGAATATATTCCGCTCCAGGCTGAAGAAAAGGGGTGCAAATTAGCATGGTCTATAAGTTTTTGGTAGGCGTTTTCGCCATCATTTGTGATAATTCTATCTACAATGGTAGACATTGGGAGCTCTTTGCCTTTTTCTAAAATTAACCAAAGCGTATTTGTTTCTAGCTCTATGGAATGGTTGAAAGCAAAGTTTGCTATCCAGTTATTCCAGTCCTTGGTTTCGATTTTTTCATGGCTTTTTAAATAAGTGTCTAGTGCTGCTTTTAAATTTTGGGCTGCCTGTATTGACCCAGCATTTGAGCATGTGAAGAGCAGTTTTATACGGTCTTGATTGCAGATGCCTTCAGATCTCATCAAGGATTCTGCGTGTGTGATAAGTTGTGTTGTGATTTCTTTGCAGGGTTTGCGATGCTTGAATGGTCCTGCTAGATTAAGGGTTTTGGATGCTTTTTCAGCTTGAAGTGTTGATTCATATTGTAGGGAGTTAATAATTTCAACTAAAGCACTGACCGGTAAAGGGCGGCTGAAAATTATTTTCATTCCCTGTAGTATGATTGTGTTTGGGAAGTATGGGGTTCTGTTAATCCAGGTGTGGATTTCACTAATATCAGCTGTTGTCAGGGCGTCTGTAGCAATTTGGGCGAAATCAGATAGGCCAATCGCTCCAAGGATGCCTTGGATATTAAGTCGAAGCTCTGGGTTGGTTGAGGGCGCTCGAGAAACTTCAGAAAGTAAGTCGATGATCTCATCAGTGACAAGTTGGTTGCGATCGCTGCTAAGATATTCTAGTGCATGGTTGTGATCAGGTTTTTTATTTTGTTGGCAAATTGTTCTGAAGTGATCTTTCCACCATGTTGTAGATGTATAAGCCTCGCTAAAGCTTTCCCAGATGTATTCGTGCTTTGAACAGTCGTCAACTGCTGCATCTATCAGTTCTGACTGAGAGTTGTCTGAGTGCTCTGCTGTGCAGAATGTCGCAGCGCATCTTACAGTTAAAGGAAGGGTTTTGTCGGTGGAAATTACTTTCCAGTCGATTGAGGGTTGCTCGCGTAGACGATAAAGAGTTTCGGCTATTACTGATGAAGATAAAGTGCTGCCAGCTTCTTGTCGCGCACGCCGAAGCAGGAGTTCGATTGCTTCGTTTGTAACAGCTTTTATTGCTGTGTGCCAGTCATAGCTCCAGAGCTCTCTAATGTCCTGTCGGCTGAGAACTGATTCCAGGCATTTGAGAGTTAACGCGCTGTCGGCCGCTCGTGCGAGAATAGTTGCTCGGCCGAAAAAAAAGTTGCTGCTGTTGGTTAATATATTGCGAATGTCGTCGTGAATTGGCTTGCAGAAGCCATCTGCAATCAAATTTGAAATTTGAGTGCTTGTTTGAAAACCTCCGCTTTTGAGGGCGCTAGCCAACTTTGATGCAATCGTGTCTTTTAGGTCTTTGCTGACTGTAGCACCGTTGGTTACGCACCTTGCGGCTAACCTTAGAGATGTGTGAAATATATCGTCTTCGTGTTCTATTTGTCGGCGTAGTAATGTGTCTGCATTATCGATTTTTTCCACGGCAAATTGAATGGCTTGAGCCCATGGGCGCCTGTATACGTTTTCGATCCAGTCTTCTGCATTGAGTCTGCCGGTATCAGCCAATACACAGCCTGCGAGATATTCTTGGATTGTTGGGATACTAAAAGCAAGCCGTGACCCTCTGCGTTCAAGTATCCCATTTTGAACTAATGTATCGATGCAGTCGTCACCGGTAGGGTCTCCGAGTTTCTTGCTCAGGCATGTGCGGATCAAAGAGTCAGGAACAGCAGCTTCGTTTCGCTCAAGAGATAGAGATGCAATCGCTTCAGAACCACATCGTAGTTGGGTTTTACTGATTTTCGACTTTATGACGCCCTTGTGTCTTTCGGGTGATAGTGCATTCTGAATATATAGCTCAAGCACTTCTGCTCTGCTGGTTGGAACTGTTCCGCTCTTGGGTAGAGTGCTTGCAAAAATCGCAAGAAATAACGGGATTCGACAGAGTGAGCTCAGCTCTTCGTAAGCATGGACATGTTGAATTTTGCTCTGAATATTGATTTCACCGCGAGCGCGGAGGTATGTCTCTAACATCGTGACCATTTGATCATAGTCGAGACGTTGTACGCGAAAAATTTTAAATTGTGGTGGGAATGAGGTCACCGAAGCGTCGCGCGCTCCAATCAATATCGGTGTGTCGGGGAAGCGCGCTACAGCACGCTCTATCATATTGATTAATGCTGCCCGTGCACCATCATTAAGCTCGTCAACCCCATCGATGAGAAGTACTGCACGACCTTGCTCACAAAGAGTCGTCCAATCGATGCTGACTTGATAGCGAGAGTTATATGTATCATTGAGATAGTCTTGGATTGTTGGATGCTCTGGCAAGACCTCGGCATGCATAAGTGCAGGGACAAATGAAGACTTTGTTGCTAGACGGCGCGCTGTAGCTCGGAGAATTGTCGACTTACCATATCCGGCGCCGCTTTCTAGAATGATAAGCCCCATCTCTTGGGATGGGAACTCCGATAAATCTATTTCATCGGTCGTATGATGGTGGTTGATCCACGGATCTTCATCCTCGAAGCTTGAATGTACCGCTTCTGCAAGCGGTACGACCGTGGGCCATAAAAATAAATCATCCTGGTGTAAGGATATAGCAGTACCTGGTACTCCAATGTGGTCGACTTGAGTGGCTATTGTATTGCAATATTTCTCAAGTCCATCATTGTGAGTCCCAAAAATACGCAAATTAAATTTGCTGAAAAGTGTTTCTGGCAACTCGCTTGCTCGGAAAGTGTGGCGAATTCTAGCTGCCCCGCCACAGCAGTCTCTTAAACGGCTAAGTAGTGCCGTCGGCTTTTCAGAGGCATTTGGCATCCAATCACGAGCTCTAGTCGTCTCAGCTATGTCTAGTGGTATGATTTCAGCACGTGTTCGCTTGATCACGGCGAATGCTTCGTCGTTAGGGACAGAGAGTGCGTTAACGATTAGGCCGGAAATCTTGAGTTGCTCTTGATTCAGAGCATTTTGCCATTCTTGAAAGTTTTCCTTTCCCTGAGCGCGTTCAAGTGTTTCTCGTAGGTTCTCTAGTGCCAAGCCCAAGGTGCCGAGGACCAAGAGAAATTGGTCTCGGTCACTGCGGCATTTGGCAAACTGCTGTTTGGCTGAGCTCCAGAACTTAATCCATGCCTCACCGTGAAGAGAGAGTTGCTCCTTCGCTTGAATATAAAGTGTCGAGCCGTCTGCATAATGGACGACGGTATCATCGATATCCTCAGGGGCTTCTACACGTACTGAGGTGATTCTGGACCCTCGATTAGTTGGCGGACGAGCGTCTAGTAGGGAGCCCAGGTAGAGCGCGGTGATGGTGTTTTGGTAATAAATGCCCGACTGTGTTGTCGGACCTCCGGACTCGGCCAAGGTGCGTCCCTGCATTTCGAATGGTTAAAGGCCCCGTAGGGTTGAAAGCCGCGTTGCAGTGGTCAGGCTCTCAGCCACCGCCATGCTTAGTATTAGCATTTGACCGCATAAGAAGTGCCTGATGCAACCCATCTCGCGAGGAGTTACTTTCCATGCAGTGCTAATGCTTTCTCCAAGGCCCAACCTGCATTTCGAGCACACCTCCCAAAGTTGCAAGTGACTCTGCGCGCTACCAAACAGTTTGGAGGCGACGTCGAGGTGCTGACCTATGATGCCAATACCCTGAGCACCTTCATCGTGGAGCAGGAGGCCAAGAGCGAGGCCAAAAAGAAGAGGTTCCGGTATTTCGAAGTGGTGTCGATCAAATCCATCTAGCGATTGTGATTCAGCTCACCGGATAGCCTGCGTCGGTAGAGCCGGTCTCATGTGAGGTCTTTCCTCGCTCACACACACTGAGCAAGAGGAGGGCGGATGAGGCACGATCGTAACTGCCGTGTCCTGTCCATGACGACCAAGCAGTTGCGCGTTACCCTTGGGTGAAACAACCTTCGACGCTGCTCCATGCAGTCGCTCGACTTCCTGCAAGGTCGGCCTGCTTCTCTACAATCCGAGGCGTCATGAACAACCAACTTGCCCGTTTGATTTCTGACTACCAGGCCAGTGTCCGAACGGCTGTGGAGCTCATGCAACGGTCTGGGATCCTGCGGCCTTCTACGTGCACCGACTGGGTTGAAACTGACATACCCGACCACGGTGAGCTTGAAGGTGGCATCCGCTATTTCAAACATGGCTTCGGCTGCGCGGTCCACTTCCCCACGGGCGCAGTAGATTTTGATTTTGGGGATCACGGCGAGATCCATGGGTACAACGTGGGGCGGCTCGCCGGTTTTTCCAACTCCAGGTTGCCGGAATATGGCTTTGCCACAGAGGACGCACTCAAGGAGTGTTTCAAAGAAGAGGTAGCGGCAGGCTCGCTGGTGTACTCGGGGTACATCCTTTACTACGTTGCAGACGCAGATTATTCACGATCGGTTTGAGGCAGGCATGAGCAGCAAACCACCGATGGAAATCGAGAGCGCCAGATACGACGAGTTTCTCGACCTATGGGAGCAAGGGGCGTTTGATCAGCAGCGACTGGGCCAGGCTTTCTATAACCATTTTCGACTGCATCGACTCACTGACCAGGCCGTTCTCCAGGGACTGTATGAGATTGATGGCGAAAAAGCTGGCGCCGTGATTTTCCGTGTTTTTCGGATCGGGTAACTTTCGATACCTACCACCGGCTCGACGCGTCAGTGATCATCAGGGGGGAGGGCGGACGAAAAAAATGCCCTGGGGCCGCTCACACTATCGCACCAACAGGCTCCTGCCGTGCAATGACGACACATTCTCAAAGGATTGAAACCATGACTCGCCAGCTTGGTCATCGCATCTGTGATCGATGCGGAGACACGATCACCAATTACTGCCCCACCGTCGAAACACTGTCGGCTATCGGTGCACTTGATGAGCCGGGCGAACAGGCTGTGTTCGACGAGATAGTCAGGCGTGAGGGTATCGACCCAGCCATCGTTCGGGAGTACTTCCAGCACCGGATGATTCTGCTCTGCAAGCAGAAAGTCGCCCATTGCTCGTTCTGCGGCGGACAGCTGAGAACCTGGAAAGCTCGACAGTGCATGCACTGCTTTAAGGATTGGCATTGATAGTCAGCGTTGGCGAGCAACCGAAGACCTGAAGCGTGATCAACAAAACGGGAAGCCAAGCTTCCCGTTCATCTCACCCTTCTTGAGCTGAAGCAACCTGGTGTTGAATCGCGTCGAGATATTGAGATCTCAGTTGGTCGGCCAACGGACCGAGTATCGGATTGGCCTTAAATCCCACCAGAAGCGTATCGATGATTGCAGCGACCCTCTCGGTGGCTGCGTCGACGCTCGAAGGGACAGAGGGATCAAAGCATATCGCCTCCAATTCCACGTCGAGCTGCTTCAAGACCGGCTCAGCCGCCTGCATTTGAGCGCGAACTACGTCTAGCGTTGAATGCATAGCTACATCCTTGGGGGCAGTAACGTCACGATTCCATTTGGGTCAGGTGATCTTGAAATTGATCAGGGCTCGGAGCGAAAGGAGCCGGTCACCTGCTGACATAAAACTGAAATCTGATTGTAGGCTACGTGTGAGGCGCGTTGTAGTAGGCAGCCTCCCTTGCAGGCAGTGCAAGGAGCCCTGGATGTGTTGTTTTGTAGGTAAGGTGTTGATTTTGAAGAGATGACCACTATCAGTGGTGTCAAAAGGCTTTGGTCGAAACCGACCTGCAGCCGCTGGAGCAGGCCTGCCTGTCTTCCGCGACCACCGCCCTGGAAAAAGTCGACACTCAATTGGTAGACTTGGCGCAGCGACTGCCAAAACGATCAGGCAAAAAAAAGCTGCCTTAGATGGCAGCAGGAAAAGAGCACACGTTCGATGTGTAAGGTGAGTATTGCTGTCGATGGGTTACAAAATAATGACGTATTTGTTGGGGGGCTGAGATCATTCCTCAAGATGGCTTGGCTACCGGTCTGTTGAGGCTGATAGGCAAGGGATGCGGTGCGTTGATGCGATCTTTCAGCCTTTTCACAAAGGCGTCGGCCTCCGCGTAGCTACGAAATCTGACGCGCCAAACGTTCATCACGACAAGCCAGCCAGCGTTTGTGTCCGCTTCTTCAATACTGATCAGCACCATTGGAACCCTTTCGTGAGGTGGATAGGCCAATGCCGAGCTCGGACTTCAGTGTTCATACCTTTACGAGATCTGCCCGTCGCTTCCCAATCAGAACCTGTCATTGGCGTTGATCGCTTTCATCTTACGGTTTCTTCAGTGATTCGATTCCCTTTCTGACGGACTCGGCGTTCAAGTCGAGTGTGGCGATGGCCCCAAGAACATGACTGGAAACGCCGGTGGATCCTCTCTGGTCTATCCACATCCCTATCGACTCGATGGCGTCGGCCAGCGCGAGCTGGTTTTCGTGGAGCTTTTCGAGAATATCAGGCAGTTGAGAGTCAGCTGGCATGGCGATATCTCCTCAGGGGAAATGTAAGCCTAGCAGCGTCAGAATGGGTGTGTCGGTACGTCGAGAGGTTGTGGTTCAACTGAGTTGGACATGACCTTGGATTGCTTATCTCAGTTTGAGCAGGTGTCAGGCAATCGCCCTCAAATGAACGGGAAGCTAGGTTTCCCGTTCATCAACTGAGCGTTGTCAGCGTCTGATGCTGACCGCTTGCTCATCCAGCAGCGAGTCCATCTTCAGCTGTGCCAACTCAATCAGATGCACCACCCCCATCGCGACCTTGCGGTTCGAACCGGTCTGGTTGTCGGCGTGCTCATAGGCCGTGGCCGCCGCGGATTGCAGAATCGAGTAGACGTTGGCCAGGGCGTCCTCGTGATACCTGGGTTCATTCAGATGATCATGCAGCACGGTGACAGGGGCCGGTTTCGAACCAGCGTCCGGACCGAGGTTGTAGTGAGACAAAGCCCGGTCGGCAATACGAGGGTCTATGCTTTCAACGTTGGAGGTTGCGGGCGGGTTGGGGGTAGGCTTGAACATAGTACGAGGTACTCCAAGTGCATGTATTGGAGCCGTCACCATCGCTACCAAACGATTTAAGGGTGGCGGCCGTACGCAGGTTGGTAGACCGGTGCACTAGGAACCCGGCGCGTCCGCGGACGCCCTGCGCACGACCACCATAAAGCTGAGGCCGAAAAAAAGCGCCTTGCTCAAGGTGGCGCTTTGCGCCTAGTTACACCGAGGGCTACCAAACCCTGCCACTGATGCGCAGTGACAGCTCGAAGATAGCCACCGGCGTGGGCAGGCGCAAGCGGTCAGGATTTTCTAGGAAATTTCACTCAAGGGAAAGAGAGAACTCTCGCTGGCCACTGAAATTGCCGGCTTCTATGCGAGGTCGCGAACGCCACTGACCCTGTGTTCGATCCTGCTGGTTGAAAAGGGCCGTTAATGGATGGCTGCTTTCGAGTCAATTTGGGCGTTGGTAGTAATGAGGGGGATGCAGAAAATTCAAATGCAGCCGTTACAGAGGCGCGTTTCAATTGAAGCCATATACCTCCTGCCGAAACCATTGCGCTAGAACACATAATGATCGATCTATTCATCGTTCTTCTGGAATTCCTGGGTCCTCTGGACTCTGTAGCTCAAGAAGACGGGCCGTCTACATGGGTACGACGTCATCGAAAGCTGATCAGGGTGTTGTACGTCCTTTGCATGCTTCCTGTGTGCGTAGCGCTCTTGCTGCTTTTTATCGACAGGGTGGCAGGCCTCGGCATCGGAGCGAAGAGCGTGGTAATGGTCGTGGTAGGGATGCAACTGATCGGTTTGTTTGTCCTACTGCTCCGGACGAGCAATGAATAGGAACCGTCGTCGGATAGGGACGTTGATAGGCATCGAATCTAGGTTGCAACCACTTTGCCATCATGGTTAAAGGGACCTGCTTTTCAATCGTTTTCCACTTTTGCAGGGATTGCTCATATGCGCGCGATTGCATTATTCACGTTCATTTTTTTGGCTTTTGCGATCACGCGTGCGCAGGCACAAGACGATATACGTCAATTCGACTTCGGGGCTTATCACCGCTGTTCGCTGAATGCAGGTGGGGCCGTCGAGTGTCTCGGCGAAAGTAATAACTTTGGTCAGATCGGAATTGATGACACTGCCAGCAATGGCTCACCGCGTCCGGTGCGAGTGATCGCTCGTGATGCACACAAGGTGGTCACCGGTAGCTTCTACACCTGCGCGATTGTGGGCGACGCATTGCAATGTTGGGGTGACATTCCGCCTCGGTACGGAGACACACACAAGCCAATCACGCTCATTGATCGAGAGGTTAGCGATGTTGCTGCGGGGAGTGATCGTATCTGCGCGATTGTCCATTCCTCCGTGCAATGTATCGGCATGGGCGGCCAAACCGACTCAGACGAATATCTGAATGCGCATCCAGCGCCGGAAACCATCATCGACAGCGGGGCCAGCTCGGTCGCCGCAGGCGAGGGCTTCGCATGTGCGGTAGCCAGTGGTGCGCTTGTGTGTTGGGGGCAAGTGCCTTCTTATGCGTTGCAGGGAGGCATTTTGCAATCGCTGCCGCCTATACGAGTCATAGAGCGTGGCGTTAGTGCGGTCTCGGCGGGCTCTAGTCACGTTTGCGCAATAGCGGCCGGCGCCTTGCGCTGCTGGGGCGACAACAGCCGCGGCCAAGTGGGTGTAAGCATTCCGGATATGCCGCCTATACGATCAGCACAACAAAGTGTCATGACTAACGGGGGCGAGCAACGCTGTGCACGCTACGACGATATGAGTATCAGGTGCCGCGTCGAGCATCCGGTTGAAGTCATCCACGATGGCGTTGATTCTGTCATCGCGAAAGGCGACGCAACTTGTGCGACGATGAGCGGTGCGCTCCTTTGCTGGGGGCAAAACGCCGGCGGGCAGCTCGGCATCGCTTCCGGCGGCAAGGATGTGACGACGCCGACTGTGGCGATTGAGCATGGTGTGAGCTTTGCCGCGACCGGCTCGCGCACGTGCGCAAGTGTCGATGGCTTGCTGCAGTGCTCGCGTCCCTGCGTGATTGTCCACGATAAGCCGCAATGCCCGTCCAATGCTGGCTTCGACACGGATAATCCAGCTTTCGGACTATCAGGGCTGGAGGCGCGGCTGGGTGTCTGGCAAGGGACGATCGGCACCCAAGAGATCATGGTATGCCTGCAACGCCCAGGCGGGGATGCGGCGTACTACTATCTCAAACACGGCATTTCTATTTCCCTAACACCGACGCCGGATTCCGCTGGCGCGATCTGGGCCGAAAACGATGTCGACGCCGACACTGATCTTTCAGTCAAGTGGTCACTCGATAAAGTCGAGGGCAATACACTGACTGGGCAATGGTCGGATGTCACCGGTCAGCGCAAGCTACCGATTCGTCTGGTGCGTGTCGAAACTTCCGGCGATCCAGGCGCGGACTGCGGCAGCAGCGAAGCTAACCCTGCACGAACAGTATTCAATGCGCCACGCATCGCAAAGCTGCCGGTCAAGGTTGACTCTCCGAAGGGGTATGCACGCAAGATTTCCGTAATGAATGGCAAGATTTCAAGTGTCGAGCTGATGGAGAGCACAAATGGCGCGATCGCTTTCAACCGAAAAATGCGTGCAGGGCTCTCTGAAAAACTGATCGATGCGTTCAACTGCCCATCGCATACGCAGCTTGCTGGTGAGTATAGCGATGAGATCAAGATCGAATGGCGTGCCGGAGCATGGATCGTGTTGCAAGAAAGCTACACTATCGACTGTGGGGGAGCGCATGGGTCTGACGGCCTTATTTTCCGGACGTGGAATCTGAAAAGCGGCCGAGAGGTTCAACCCTGGCAGTGGGTCGCCACGATGGGCACAGACGAAAAGTGCGCTTACCTCGATTGCACGCACCAGCCCCCTGACAAACTCAACGATCTCATTCTGGCTGCGGCGACACGTAATAAAGGCGGCGACGAATGCGCCGAAAGCGTGAACGACTATCGCAAGTCCGGTTTTTACCAAGTGCGTCCCTATGCCGGTGGCCTGATCTTCACGACGGATTTCCCGCATGTCATCCGAGCCTGTGACGAGGACATTGCCATTCCATGGGCCAAGGTTGCGCCCTTCCTCAGCCCCGAAGGCAAGAAGGCGATGCTCTCGATACGGAGCGCCACGATCGCAGCAAACCCCCAGTAATTCCTGGAGCCCTTTTTTACCTCCTTCGGCTGGGTTTCATGAAAATATGTAACACCTCATCGTCGTCATGGGCGTTTGTCGCAAACATAAAAAAGCCCGACAGCGTCGGGCTTGAGTGAGGTGCTGCTGTGGGGCGAGTCCAGGTCATGAATCAACCCGTTCGTCCTTGAGTGAAAGGAGCAGATACGGCACTTCTGTTTCCGTTTCCACCAGGTTGAGTGTCAGCTCCAGCGAGGACTGTTTCGTACGCCGTCCTGTATGCAGCCGCTGGTAGAGCCCGAAATGAACCTGACGAGCATCAGGCTGCCGGCTATGTGCTTTGCTCACGGCGTGCAACAGATCGAGCAGCCGACTCTCATAGGTTGAACCACACCGGTGCTGATTGCTCTGCACCGCTTTGTCCCAGGCCAGCGGCGTGACGGACAGTGAGTACTTCATCGCATTGGCGCGATCTTGGTTCGGTTGTGGGGACATGAGATTTCTCCAGTTCAGAGAAACCACCTGCCCCGACCGGGAGGTGATTTCCCGGTGACGGTTGTTGAGGCTTGATCAAGCCTTGAAGATCAGTGAGTGCAGCAGGTGACGCCTGTGTTGTTGAGCGCCATCAAGGCAAACGCTCGCCACCTGGGTGAGATCAAAAAGCCTCTCAGTTCCCTGGCTTTTTGACGGGCAAACCTCGCCGAGTCGTAAGAGTCCGAGCGCATGCGCTCCTTGGCTTGTTCGAGCAATGCCTCGATCCGCTCCTCAAGCGCACACACTTCTTCAGCGGTACGACAAGGACGCCGCCAAACGATCTCAGAGGGACCAATAACCCCCGAGAGCACCTGTTGGGCGTCATTGCTGTCACAGACCAAAGAACCTCGTGTGCGGGCCTCAGACCGGGTGTAATAGACCTCAACCGTGCGTGGGTCGAACGAAGCCGCCGCACTCAGTTTCGGATACGCATGCAGTTCGTCGAACCGTGAGATACAGAGCGCAATGGCGTCCTCAATCAGGCCGCAATGCCCCACCTCGTACGCGCAGGAGATCTGGTGGTAACCAAACCGCGGCTCTTCTTCCGGCAAGCTCATCACGCCGGTGCATTTGATCGTGAACTGACGCTGGAACGCGTCCAGACGCAGGAACGAATCGGGGGTGTAGGGATTCCGAATGAACGGAAACGGTAGACGCAACACATTCAGAGGTTTTTCCATGATGCTCTCCTGGGGCGGGATAGATCTCGCCCCATAGGGCAAGAGTCCCTATGGATGGATGTGAGGTTGAAACAGTGCTCAGGCGCCGCGGAGGGCACCCAACATCAATTGAGCCACGTGACGACGATCAGCCGCGCGAGCACGTGTGGCCTGTCCGTAGCCGTAGCCGGAGCCGCAGAGTGGGGTATCCGTCTTGCCGGCCTGACGACAGATCAGTGGCATGACTGAGGGTGTTGGGTGGGCGTGGCCGACAAGCACCACGCCCATGAAGTGAAGGCCGATCAGCAGCGGACATCGCAGGGAGCCGGTGTTCGATCAACGTGTCAGCTTCTGCACTGACGCGGTAGTAGGTGAGCCGTTGAGGCTCTTTGCAGTAGATATTGGGCATGGTGACTCTCCTGGTTCATGAAGCGGAACGCGGAGAACACTTCGCCCGGCGGGGAAGGATTCCCCGCGTGGGTGGGTACAACTGACGGTGTTAGTTCAGGTACTTCAAGGCACCAAACAGTAGGCTGCCAAAGGCGCTCAGCAAGAGAATCATACGTAGGGTGAGTTTGTTCTCCAGATTCGCAAGCTCTTTGAGGCGCTTCTCGCCGTCAGTTGTCAGCGTGTTGCGGACCTCAGAGATTTCGCTCTTCAGCTCAGCACGAAGCGTCGTGATACCCGCTTTCAGTTCTGTGTGAACCGTCGTTATGTCTGCTTTCAGCTCAGTACGAAGTGCCGACAAATCGGCCTTCAGTTCAGTACGAAGCGCCGTCAAATCAGCTTTGGTAGCCAGGACTGAGGTCATTTCTTTCTCCATCGCATCAATGACAGCAGTAGCGTGTTGCTCCGGGACGTTGGACGCAACCAACGCTTTGTATAAAGCCATTTCCACTTTCATGGAACCTCCAAAATTAAGGGAGGGCCCAGCCCATACGGGCGAGGCCCGTATGGGGGAAAACTGTGAACAGCAGCAGAGCTTCCATCGACAGCAGTCGATCGGTCGCGCTACCGGAAGCGTTGCGACCTGGGAGTGGATCAATGCGCAATGGCGCATCGTAGCTTCCCGGATCCAAGCTACATTGGCATGGTGCTGACAACGTCAGCGGTACGCCCCGATACAATGAATAACGCCGCAGGGGGCTGTCAAAACCCCAACTGCTACAAGCTTTTTCAGGTCGTTGGCGTAGCTACAGTGCGGGGAAAGGGGACTACAAATCGGGTTCCAGTGTCGGTGTAGGAACCGTGCCAATCGACGGGTCAGGCTTTGCCGAACGGCGCATGCGCAAGCGTAGGGTGGCTGCGTAGTTCCTCGCGATGTGCAATGAAACGGAACGCGGAGAACACTTCGCCCGACGGGGAAGGATTCCCCACGTGGGAGGGGCAAGCTGACGGGGTTAGTGCAGCGACTTAAAGCCGATCAGAAGTGCGACGATGATGACGGTGCCCATGACGATTGCCAACTGGGCGATCCGTAGTTCAAGCCTGTAGAACAGGGCTCTCATTTCAGTGCGAAGCAGTGCGATCTCCGCTTGCAGTTCGGTTTGGCCTCCCGAGGCATTGGCTTCGGGACCAGGGTTTGAACTCATTTTTTTCTCCAGCGCATCAATGACGGCGGTAGCGTTTTCTTCAGAGACATTGGCCGCGACCAACGCTTTGTACAAAGCCGTTTCCAGCTTCATCGGACCTCCAGGTTGAGGGAAGGGCAAGGCCCGTATGGGGAGACACAGTGAGCAGCAGTGCTTCCAGCGACAGAGGTCGAACGCTCGCGGTACCGGAAGCGTTGCGACCTGGGAGTGGATCAATGCGCAATGGCGCATCGTAGCTTCCCGGATCCAGGCTGCATGGGCATGTGGCTGACAGGGTCAGCGGTACACCTCAACACAATGAATAACGCTGCAGGGGGCTGTCAAAAACCCAACTGCTACAAGCTTTTTCAGGTTGTTGGCGTAGGTGCGGAGCGGGGGAGGAGGACTACAAATCTGGCTCCACGATTGGCGTAGGAACCTTGCTGATTGGCTGGTCAGTCTGTGTCGGGCAAGGCATACGCAAGTGCGCGGATGCTGCGTAGCTCCTCGCCCTGGGTTCTGACGTTCACGCATAAGCGGCGAGGGCGTCCATTGATGCCAAGCACGTCGGTTCCACAACATGCAGCTGGGGGAGTCGTCTACTCACCTGCGAAGTGAGTAGACGGTTTATGAACCTCAGTCAGGCTTGGCAGGGAATACGATTCCGTACTCAATGGGCAGTAGCAGGAGGGTGTAGCTCCTATCCGCCGCAGTGCAGATGCAGAGCTTTGTCTCGTCCCCAGCATCAATGCGGTAGGTCGAGAACAATCGAGTGCCGTTTCGTAGTGCTTGAAAGTTGGCCAGCTTGTCTTCCTCTTCCAGCTCGCCCCAGTCACAGACCCAGTGCCGCATCAGGTACGGAAGCGTGTTCAGTTGCACTTCTTTCTCAAGCTTACGAACACCGCGAGTCACCAACATTCGGCCAGGCTCGAAAGCAAGGACCGAACTCTTTTTTATATCCAGTGCGTCCAAGATTGCAGTAGCGATTTCTTCTGAGACTTCAGTCGCGAGCAACGCATCGTATATGGTCATTTCCATTTTCATCAGACCTCCAGATTTCAGGGAGGGCCGGCCCCTACGGGCAAGGCCCGTATGGGGTGAAACAGTGATCAACAGCAGTGCTTCCATCGACAGAGGTCGATCGGTCGCGCTACCGGAAGCGTTGCGACCTGGGGAGTGGATCATGCGCAACGGCGCATCGTAGCTTCCCGGATCCAAGCTACATGGGCATGGTACTGACAACGTCAGCGGTACGCCCCGACACAATGAATAACGCTGCAGGAGGCTGTCAAAACGCGAACTGGTACAAGCCATTTCCGGTCGTTGACACAGGTACAGAACGGGGCAGGGGACTACAAATCTGGTTCCACGGTCAGAGTAGGAACGTTTCTCGCAGATGGGGCGGGCTTTGCGGGGCGAAGCATACGCAAGCGAGCGGTTGCGGCGTTCCACCGAGACATGCTGAATGGCGAGGCCGTGCCTGCTCATTGACCTGTTGCGCCGATGCAGCCGAAACGGCGCAGCGGTGCAAGATCGGAAAGCGAGATTACAGTGCTGCTACCGCAAAAGGACGCCGCTGTAACCACGTAAGGTGTGTAAGGTAGGCGCTTACATGCGTTGCCTGTTTGGGAGCCTCTGACGCAGAATGCTAGCCAAAGGTAAGGCTAGGCATTCGCGGTGTTGCTCAATTGGCGTACTCGGCGACTTTTTACACTATTGATAAATACACCAGAAAGCTGGGAGTTTGGGCAGCATGGAACGCGTGAGCTATTTTCCTCGACATCTTCGTGTCATGAATGAAGACGAGCAGGCACAAAAAATCGATGAGCTAGAGCTAATCGCCATGCAGGGCCCAAAAGTCATACTCGGTGAGCCGGGAATGGGCAAGAGCGAGCTAATTCGGGAGGTTGGGCGTCGACTAGATATCAAGCCAATTTCTGCGATTCGCTTCATGCATCACGCCCGTCCGCAATCATTCGTCGTCGACGGTAAGCCTTTGCTGATTGACGGGCTCGACGAGGCAATGGCACGTCGCGAAGGGGACGCGGTGGATCTGATTCTCTCAAAGCTTGAGGACGCTGGATCTCCAGACTTCATACTCTCCTGTAGAGCCCGGGAATGGCAATCCCGCAACGAAAGCAACATGCGCCAGATATATAACATTGATCCTAAAGTGCTAATTCTTGAGGCACTTTCCCGTCAGGAAGCGGAAGCATTTTTGTGCCATCGTCATACGAAGGTTGATGCTCAGCACGTGCTCCGCCACCTAGAAGCTAATGGCGTCGCCGATCTGTATTCGAATCCATTAACGCTTGGACTGATAGGTCGAGTAGCAGAGTCGGATACTGAGTTGCCTCAAACACGTGCAGCTCTATTTGATCGCGTTTGTAGATTGATTTGGCCTGAGCACGACTCAGATAGGCAAGATCTCGGTCTTGGCGCTATTACTGAAGAGCAAGCACTTTCGGCAGCCGGGGCAATTGCAGCCGGGATGATACTTTCTGGTGCGGATGCAGTGAGCCTGGCGGGACCACTACAACTTGCAGACGGTGACATTCGCCTAGCCGACCTAGCTGCTCTACCTGGAGCTGGAGTAGGGAAGGAGATACTCTCCTCCAAACTGTTTCAGACCATTGATATTGGCCGGGCTACACCGATTCACCGTGTAATAGCTGAATTTCTAGGCGCTCGCTGGCTAGCTCAGGAAGCGAAAACTAGCCGAGCACAGCGACGATTGTTGAAGCAGCTAAACGGTAGCGGAAGCGTCCCCTCTAGCTTACGTGGCCTACATGCATGGATCGCATTCCACAGCGCATCGATGGCGAATGCGGTAATCACGGCAGATCCCTTCGGTGTCCTTCGCTACGGAGACGCCAATAGAATTACAGCCGAACAAGCAGAATGCATGTTCGACGCACTACAAAACTTAGCGAATGACGACCCTTTTTTTCGAGCGCAAGACTGGGAAAGCCGCGTAGCTGTGGGCCTGATGAATCCTAAGCTAAAAAGCAAAATTAAAATTTTTATTGTTTCTACCGATAACAACACGCACCTGCGCTTTCTGCTACTCGAGGGCTTGAAAGGAACGCCAATGGCGGGTGACCTTGCAGATACGCTTGAATCGATTGTCTTTTCTACAAAACATTTTTACAGCGAGCGTGCCGAAGCCTCAGCCGCACTAATGCCTCACAGAGACAAATCTTGGTGGCAGAGGGCAGTAGTAAACTTGGTTGACCAATGCACCGAGGATAGCGCTCGTCTTGCGCGCGATATAGTGGGAGAGATTGGATGCGACGTTTCAGATGAGGTGCTCATTACCACCCTTCTAACTAGTATGGGCCTGACTCGATGTTCTGTACCTAAACGCCCGCCAAGTAGAACAATCTCGCTGCCTCACTACCGGCGATTGGGAAAATCGTTGCATATAGATCGCGTTCATAATTTGCTTCATCTATTCACCGATTTTGCGGCGATGGTAAAAGACTTGGACCACCGAGGATCTAGTGATCTGGCCCAGCTCATTGCCCTATTAATTCTACGCTCAATCGACGAAAGCGCCCTCGATTCTGCTTCACTGCCGCTCATGTGGAAGTGGCTAGGGGCGGTGCATCACCTGTACGGAATGCAGGGAGAGGACGCAAAAGCTCTCAAAAATCGCCTTGACTCAAACAATTCGCTTCGACGCGCGATTCAGTTACACGTGCTCTATGTCGACCGTCCACAAAACTCAATCTGGGCGACCTCATTCGAACTGGCCAATTGCATGGCAGGGCTAAAGTCCGAAGACATTCTATGGCTGTTGGAGCGGATGGAAGACTGGGATAACGAAGACGTATCACTTCGTAGGGATTGGTGCGATCTTATGAGGCTTGGATTCCTGCAGATGGGGATGTGCGCGGCACTGCGCGCCACGGGCTTAGGGTTCCAACGTGACGATCAGGAGCTTCAGTCGTTTATTCATCAACTCGAAAATCCAGTAAAACAGAGCTGGCAACTCGAAAACGAGCGAACGGTGGCGCTTGAAAAAGAGCAAACACTCCGAATTCGCGAACAAGTTCGCCAGCACTTAGCAAAAGAACAAGCTTCCTTACGTGGCGGAGACCTCGACCAAATCACCACTCCAGCCAAGATTTATTTGGGGCTCGAATATTTTTCACTCGAATCCGGGAAAGGACTGGACGCGTTGAGAGAGTGGCTGGGAGATCAGTTAGCTGACGACGCACTCGTGGGCTTTGAGGCAGTACTCCATCGCCCTGATCTTCCCACACCGTCAGATGTAGCGAAAAGTTTTGCCGATGACGACCCTCATATTTTTGGTTACTCGATCATGGCGGGTCTTCGGGAAAGACAGCGCTCCAATCTTCCAGTAGATGACTTGGCTTTTGACACACGCAGAGTTGGACTTTTGCTTTGTCTTAGTGAAAGCATCATGTCATTAGGCGATGAGGTGTCAGTTCTGCGTGAAAAACTTATGCACTCGGTGATACCTGATGAGCGAGGCAGCGAGGCGTTCGCAAAACTCTGGCTTGAGCCGTCACTCAGAGCTGGCGTCGAGCACATTTCTGGGTTGCACAACTTTCTGAATGAAGGGGACTGGCACACCACCAGCGTCCGACTCTCGCATCACTGGCTTATGTCCATCAAAAACATGCCTGATTCCATTGAGAGCGATCTGATTGACTGCCTAGGTCGAGCGGGCAGCCTAACTTCTCTGGTGTCGATTGCAGAGCATCGCGAGAAGACCCCCTTCCGTGACCAGGATCAACTCCTAACCTGGCTAGCAGTCGATGTATTGACCAGATTCGATACTGTGAAGCCAACACTGTCAGGAATTGGCATCAATAATCCTGAATTCATCTGGCACCTGAGAGACCGTTTCGAGATCAAGAATCGAGGATCGAGGATCCCGGTGAGCATTGAACAGGCAAAATGGGTGATTGAGCAGTTTCGTACAGCCTGGCCGTTCGCGGTCTTGGAGGGCACAAGCTGGGGCAGTCATAACCCATATGACGCGACCGACTTCCTATGCGCACTGATCAAGCGAATAGCAAATGACACAAGTGCGGATGCCAGCGAAGCTTTCAGTGCCCTGATCGCGAGCCCTGATGACAGTTACAGCAATTTTATACGCCACATGGCAGCTGAGCAGAGACAGGCAAGAAGTGAAAAAGAATTTTCCCCCGTATCACCAAAAAGCCTTGGAGAGTTGCTGACAGACGGGCCTCCCTCCAATGCCGAAGATCTCAAATCTCTGGTGATGGAAGAGTTGAGTGTCGCCCAGAAAATATTGACTGGCGACGAACTCGATCAGGCTCGTGATTTTTGGCAATATGACGGCATACCTTACGATGAAAACCGCTGCCGCGACCGTCTAGCAGCCCTCATCAGACCCGCCCTAGAGCAATATAGCGTCCGCCAGCTGACTGAAGCGGATATGCCAAACACCAAACGTGCTGATTTAGCATTCGCGTGCGGCCAATTGCAATTGCCGATGGAAGTCAAAGGTCAATGGCATCCGGAGGTTTGGGACGCTGCAACCCTTCAGCTAGATCAACAATATCTTATCGATTGGCGTTCGGAGGACAGAGGAGTTTACTGCGTGCTTTGGTTCGGAGATCTGCCAACGGCCTCCGGAAGGAGACTGAAAGTCCCACCAGCAGGTCTCGAAACTCCTAAATCAGCCGAGGAAATGAAAGAGCTTTTGATTGACCGCATACCTGTACAGCGGCGATCGCAAATAGAGGTGGTGGTGCTTGATCTCACTGCTGGCAAGCCAAAGTCAAAGCCAGATCCAAAGCCAGATCCAAAGCCAAAGCCAAAGCCAAAGCCAAAGCCAAAGCCAAAGCCAAAGCCAAAGCCAAAGCCAAAGCCAGAACCAAGTAAGCGCCCGGACAACGTACCTTCTTGATCCCGGCGCTAGTGATAGCCCTCTAGCCAAGTCACCTATCGAAGCTGAGCTGAAGACGGCCAGTCTGCCGACCACGTCGGCCAATCCACGTCAGCAGCCCGAGCGTGCGCCGCCGCAGTTCCCACGCATAGTGATCCACCGTGAACCGGAAAACACCCAGTGCACTTGCGGTTGCCAGCTTCAGAGCATCGGCGAAGACGTCAGCGAGAGGCTCGATGACAGGTCGCTGATGCCGGCGGTTTCCTCAAATAAGCTGGCTCACTCCAGCATTGGTGCCAACATGAAAGAACGGAAAGATATTCATGAGGAATCTATGGCTCCTACGCTAGAAGCTCTGCTAAACGATGGCCGGCTGGCGCGGCTCTTCTCGAAGGACGCTCGCCACTGCGCGCTGCAGCTCTGGATCTTGCAGATTAAATCCGAGGAATCGATCGAAAATCGCGTCATCTACGGCCGCCTACTTCCCTACAGCCATTCCAATGGCAGATGGTCATCTAGTGATGACGATAAACTCGATACGTTCGGGGAAGTCCAGGCGCAGGTTATCCGGCTCAACCTGTACGTCGAAAGCGTTCACTGCGCGGATCTCCTGCGGCAATTGAGTGTCGGCCGGACCATATTGGAGGTCAGTCAAGACCTGAAACTCGGGTTCTCGGATCGGCTAAAGAAGTTCGGAACTTCGTCCCTCGCTGTCGCTGGGCTGGTTTATCGCCCTGTCTGCTACCTTCTCAACCGTGATGCGCATGACCGGCACTCGCCCTCCAGTCCGCATGGTGGTGCCGGGGCTCTCAGCGCTTCGATTATCCAGGTCGACAAGGAAGCGTTATTCCGCTTAGGTCAAGACTACGACGTCGCCTTGACTGCATCGGTGATCAGACACCTTGATGCGGATACAGGCCTTGACTTCGGGGGGCCGACGCCGCTCGTTTCGGCGATCTTGAACTACTGGTATTTCCTGCGTTGGACGACCTTGAGCGGGGCTTGCTGAATGTAAGCTGGACCGATGCTCCGCGATACCTAATTGCTCGATTTAATCCGATGCAGGTACCGTACTTCAACGGCTTCCAGTTCCGACTGAGCATCGAAAGCGGCGGTCAGATCGTCTACGCGAGCATCGCCACAGCAGAGCGCGATGCAGAAGACGTATTCGAATGCAGGTTTGAGCTGAGCGAAGAGCTCCACGCTAGGATCGACTGTACCGAAATAGAGATCTTCGGCTTCCACAGCGACGATTCGAGCGTGAGCACACTGTGTTGTCGGTGGCGGATCGGGTACATACGGGAGATCCACATCCAGGGTCATGTTGTGGGCCGGGGCACGCGTGCAGTCAAGTTCGACTGGTTGGAAAGAACCACTCGACCGTCCGTGTCGGCGCGGGTAAAAGCAGCCCTGGTGATCACTCGTGATAATCAGGGATTCACTAACCGCATTGGCGGGCGTGAGGCAGACCCTTGGGTTCCGGTCAACAATGATCTCGTTTCCCTTTTTTCACGGCTCCATCCTCCGCAGTCGGAGGGGCGGTTCTTCCTGCGCTGGGGTCAGGGCGATGGTGAGGGGCGACTGCAGTTTGTCGAATGGTTCAAGGCGCTGCTGGCCAAGTACCAGCAGCACCAGGTGATCATTTTTGATCCCTATTTCGATGCCGCTGGCTTGGGGCTGATATTTCTTTGTGCTGCTCCGATGGCAGATTACATCGTCTTCAGGTCCCTGCCGAAGCCTATCAAAGAAGGCATACCCTTGCGTCGTAAATCCGACAAGACTGTCAATGAAGGGGTTAACAACCTACTAGCGAACTGCGAGCGGAGCCGACACCTGCTGGCACGTATAAAGCTGCGCATCTATGGGCTGAAAGAAGGCCGATTGCATGATCGTTACATCTTGATTATGGATCAGGATAAGTTACCAGTTGCGGGCTTCAACCTTTCCAACTCGTTTCAGGCTGCCGCTCAACACCAACCACTGCTGGTAACTCCGATCCCTGCAGATGTCCTGCTGAAAGTTGAGCAATACATGTCAGGGCTTGTGCAAGAGGCGGAGGCCACGCAGCCCATCGGCGAGATCGAGAATCCTTCCATACTCCCTCTCTTTGACTCCGCGGCGCCGCCGATGGCACCGCGACGCTATGAGCCTCTGCGATTCCTTGAGAATACATTGGCTGGTGACGTGCTGAGCGTATGGACCGTTGAGCCGTCGCTCCAAGGTTTGAGTGGTGCCCCTTTGAAGCTGCAAATGGTGGCGCTAGGACAGCTCAATGAAAACTCACTCGAGTTGCCCAAGACAAATGGCTTGCGCAATTGCCTCAACCAACAGGCAGGCGACTTCACCGACTACACTGCGACCTGGGAAGTGCTTGGAGAAGTACTAGCGCATTCCCGCACTGAGGAGCATGGCTCTTACGGGCTCGAATCCGAGCGTTGCTTTCTGGAGTTCTTGGCGCGCTTCCTTGAGGCATCGTTCAGTCGAACGCATGATGAATTGGACAAGGAATTAGCCGTGACGGACGCTTGGTTCTTTCGGGAACCGATCGAGTCCTTGCTACATACCTCTTATCACCCGAGTCACTTTTTCCATGGGACAAAGTACGAAGCCTTAACGTGGCCGGAATACTTCGCCATCAAATTTCTGTGGTGGCATGCCTCAGACTCTCTGCTAGAGATTGCCGAAACCCAGATGGCTGGCGTACCAATGGCGCCTCAAGAGTCGGACGTAATGCGGCTCTCCTTGTTGAGCCAAATAATTAGCGAGATTGCGCTGTCGGTGCAGTTCGACCTCAGCGCAGTGCAACAAGGCCGCCTCATTCGTAGCAGCAGCGGTCTGCTGCAATGGATGGGGCTAAATATGATTGAAATGCAGTTGGAGCAGCCGGGAGGGCTTGCAACAGTACTGCATTTGACTGCCGCCTTTACCTATCCAGAACGAGTGCGTGCCTTAGGATGGATGGTTAATCACGCGGCAGGCAATCCGAGTAAGTCCGCGATTTACGAAGGCCTAGTAACGGCGCTGCATGAGGCACTACCTACGACGATTCCCTCGAACGGGCTGAAGTATTTGGTAGATTCGATGCGTGGGCATATGCGACAACTGGCTTGGGCTGAGCCGTGGCTGTTCCAGGATGTGATCTTTCCCTTGTTGCGAAATGGCCGAGTCGATACCGATGATGCGTGCGATATATGGGTTCATGAGCTGGTTGCTTCGCTAGGGCCAGAACTGAAATACCAGTCGCGGCTCTTTGACCGAGCACGCGAGGGCCAGACGACAAACATCACCGCACTTCTCTTCGCCCACAGTAGCCCCGAGAAACAGCAAGCCATCCTGAGGTCTTTGGAGGTGATCCTTAAGCGGCAGCAGCGGATTTTGCAACAGCCCCTTGCGAGCACCTCCGACTGGACGAGGTGGGATGATGCCCTGGTGGTTTCGATGTGGATCCTGACCTATACACGATGGAGTCATTACTACTTGGGCGAGCGCGGCATTACCAATCGTGAGCTGGATGAGCTATCGCGGAGGGCTCGCGAGCTTGCGCTGTTTAGGTCGATGAGCGAATGGCAGTCGATGGGCACGGGTAAGCAGGGCGAGCTCGCTGGGTTCCTCGACCAAGTGGAAGAGCTCCTAGCCTCAAGAGACGAATTGTAATGGTTCAACTGAATCGGACACTGCATTGGGTTTCTTGTCTCGGTCCGAGGAGGGGGCAGGCAATCGAGTGAGGGGGCTAACCCGGCAGTTGAACTCCAGACTCGGATGAGCGGGAAGCCAGGCTTTCCACTCATCCGTAGAGCACCGTTAACCGCTGACGCTGATTACCTGTTGATCTAGGACCGAGTCCATCTTCAACTGTGCCAGCTCAATCAGATGCACCACACCCATTGCGACCTTACGGTTCGAGCCGGTTTGATTGTCGGCGTGTTCATAGGCCGTGGCCGCAGCGGATTGGAGAATCGAGTAGACGTTGGCCAGAGCGTCCTCGTGATGCTTGGGCTCATTCAGATGATCACGCGGCACGGTGATAGGGGCAGGTTTTGAGCCAGCATCCGGACTGAGGTTGTAGTGAGACAAAGCCCGGTCGGCGATATGAGGGTCTATGGTTTCAACGTTGGGTGTTGTAGGTGGATTGGGGGTTACTTTGAACATTGATACGCTCCTGGGTAGTGGAGCCATCACTCATCGCTACCAAACGATGGGGTGGTGGCTGTACGCAGGTTGGTAGACCGGGACTCCAGGAACCCAGCGCGCTCAAGAGCGCCCTACGCACAGCCGCCATAACACATACGGGGCGAGCACAAAAAGCGCCCGCGTGTATGGAGATGAGCGCTCTATGCGCCTGGGAGTTACTCGGGCTACCAAACCCGATCACTGATGAGCAGTGACGAGTCGAAGCCTAGCCGCGAGATCAGGCGCAAACAAGCGGCCAGGATTTTCTAGGAAATTTCACTCGATGGAAAGCGAGTTGTCTTGCTGGCCATGGCAAATCACTGCAGAGAAACGCTCGTTCGATGGCTCACTGAGCCTCAAACCTTTTCCATCATCCGGCCAGCGCCCACTTCACGCCTGAAGGTCACCGCGAGCTCTCCAGAGACGGCGTATGCCTGCTGAAAAATGCCCGCTGTTTTTGCGAATTCCCCTACGCGCATGTCTCGTATCTATCTGCAAAGCTGAGGGCCAGCAGGCCTGTAACGACTGCGGATTCTTTGAAACGTTCTGCTGAGCTTCGTGGTTGATGAAGCAGCAGACGCCTACCAGTGACGTATGACTATGGAGTGATTTACGTGGCAGACATGGACAGTCAAACCGCCGGGAGCATCGCAGGTGTCGTCATCAGTTTTGTCCCCATCAAGGCGTACGGTTTCATCAAAGGAGAGGACGGTGAGCGGTACTTTTTTCACCTTCATGATGTCGAGGGGCGAGCGCCTCTGGTGACTGGGCAGAATGTCACGTTCATACCGACACCTTCCGCCAAAGGCTCGAAAGCAAAGCGCGTGATGCCTGGGTTGGGCCCGACAGTCATTTATGTTGAGCCATACGATCTCGTCTGGTCCAAAGCAGGCCCACCGAAAGGCATGAGGACGGTGCTGATCACAGGTAAAGGCTGGAGCGAATCCAGTGACCTCAGCAAGGCCCGCCAACTGCTGATCGAGACCGCCAGGCTGTGGGGGGCGAACGCTGTATTACACGTCACCCTGTCCAGGTGTCAACGCCAACCCAAAACTGACCCCTTTCACTCATTTTTCGCCAATTGAAATTTGACCCCCTCGGCCTGTTTTAAACGGTCTTCATCGCACGCGCTGGGCCGGTACCCGCCTTGCGCTTGTCCTTGAGGCGATAGCTGTCGCCGGAGATCTGCACGATGTGTGCGTGGTGTAACAGCCGATCCAGCATCGCGGCCGTCAGCGTCTGGTCATCAGCGAAGGTGCCAGCCCACTGGGTGAACGGCAGGTTGCTGGTGAGGATCATGCTGCCGCGCTCGTAGCGGCGGGCAACGACGTTGAAGAACAAGTTGGCCTCATCACGGCCGAAAGGCAGGTACCCAATTTCGTCGATCACCAACAGCCGAGGGCCCATCACTGCGCGGTTGAAGTACTCCTTCAGGCGATCCTGACGGTGTGCGGCCGCGAGTTGCAGCATCAGGTCGGCGGCGGTGATGAAGCGGGTTTTGATACCGGCCAGGGTCGCGCGGTAGGCCAAGGCGCAAGCCAAGTGTGTTTTGCCTACGCCACTAGGTCCGAGCAGGACGATGTTCTCGGCGCGCTCGACGAAGCTCAGCCCTGCCAGCTCCTGTAATTGCGCGCGCGGCGCGCCACTGGCGAAAGCGAAGTCGTACTGCTCCAGCGTCTTGAGGGCTGGCAGTGTCGCCATCTTCAACAAGGTCTGCCGTGAACGCTCGGTGCGTGCTTCGGCCTCGGCACGCAGCAGTTGCTCGAGGAAGTCGGCGAAACTCTGTTCCTGGGTCGCCGCATGCTGGGCCAAGCCCGCCCAGTCCGCTGCCATTCGTTCAAGCTTAAGCTGCTGGCACAGCATCGATGATGCGGGCATGCTGCAGGTTCATCGGTTCCACTCCAGCAACTCATCGTAGACCGACAGCGGGTGCTGTAAGCTCTCATGCGGTAGAACCCGTCCCAGCCGCAGCGAGGTGATCGCTGGGGCTGTTGTAACCCCGCCGGCCGGCAAGGGCAGCAAGACATCACGCTCTTCAGCCAGGCGCACCGCCGGCTTCACCCCTGTGGTGCCGTGAATCCGCTGATGTGCGACCTCATCGAGCCAGCGTCCGATGTGCGCGTTGGCCGTGGCCACGTCCAGCGGCAAGCCCGCGCTCTTGAGCGTGGCTGCCAGTGGCGTGATGAAACTGCCTTTGAGGTAACCATTGAAGCGCTCGACCTTGCCCTTGGTCTTGGCCCGATAGGGTCGGCAAACACGAGGGCGAAAGCCGTATTCATCGGCCAGTGCCAGCAGCCGGGGATGCCAACGATGCAGGCCCACGCCATAGGCGTCGCGCTCCAGGATGATCGCGCCGGCGTTGTCGAACAGCGCCTCCTCTGGCACCCCGCCGAAATAGGCAAAGGCCTCACGCAAGCCATCCAACCACGCATCACTGTCCTCGCGGGCACCGAAGCGGACGAAGGTGGCACGGCTGTAGCCAAGCGTGGCGACGAAGGCCTTGAGCGGGTCGCGACCCCGGCGGATGGTAGTGAAATCGACCTGCACTTGCTGGCCAGGTAAGGTTTCGAAGCGAACTACCGGGTCATGGGGCGGGCGTTTGAACGGCGCCAACCAGGACTTGAGCCGGCTAATGCCGCCTGCATAGCCTTGCGCCTGGATCTCGCGCAACAGCACCGTAGCAGGAATCCAGTGCGGTCGTGCTGCCTCCACGCGCTCTTGCAGATAGCCCTTGAAGGGATCGAGCTTTGCCGGACGTAGCTCTCGCACCTGATAGCGCGGCTGCTCTGCTTCACCACGCAGGTACTTACGAACGGTGTTGCGCGACAACCCAAGCGTGCGCGCGATGGTTTTGATGCCCATGCCCTGACGGGCCAATACCCTGATTTCCACTGACTGCTCCTGGGTCAACATCTCGGCAGCTCAAAGCTGCCATGATCGCCCAGGGGGTCAAATTTGCCTTGGCGTTAGGGGGTCAGTTTTACATTGGCGGTGACATCCAGGTACACGGAAGAAGAGGCCGGCTCCAACTACAAATACACGGTGCACCGGTTTGACGCCGAGTTGGCTGTTGTGAAGGTGATCAAAACAACCTCGGACCCTCAACTCATCGCGGCCTCGCAGGCGCAGATGCAGACGTTGAATGACTGGTGGGCAAAATGCAAAGCGCACGAGCGGGACGGGCCTTCTGCTGCAAAGCACCATCGTGGACCGTCCTATCGGCTGGGCTTCTGGCTGGGGCAGTTTTCTGGCCGCTACCGGAGGGCTGAGGATGACGCCATGGACTGGCTAAAGAACAAAGGCGTGCCCGCGGTTCTGGCCGGGATCCTGACGTGGTCGGTGAGGCTGATCTTTGTCGGCTGTTTCTTGTATTTGGCGTTTTGGATAGCGCTCTTGATTCTTGGGCTCTGGGTGTTGGTGGGCATTCGGAGAGATGATCCTGACTGCGGCGCAGAGAGAGTGGACTCTGATGTGGAGGAGCTTTGACCTGATCCGCCATCGATCGATTCGACCACGCAACGGTAAGAGACCTGCTGAATCACGGTCCGCAAGGGCGATGTCATTTCAACAACGTCTCTATTAAAAGGCCAATCCGTCAGCATTTGCTGAAAAGCCTTACAGGCTCTTCTGCGGATCATCTGCAAAGCTGCTCTGAACACGTACGGAATCTCAATACGAGGTCAGCACCATGGCAGCCGAAACGAAGAAAAATGGATTTTTCTATCATCTGGGTCAATGGATGCGCGGGGCATCTGCTGGCTATCTGAAATTTGAAGAAAGGGCGGCTACCTGGATGGGTAAGAAAGGCTCGCCGCCGACATTGAATACTGTGATTTTTCTGGTGGTTAGGTTGGCCTTGATTGGAGGCTTCCTGTATGTGGCGTTCTGGGTTGCGGTCTTTGTAATAGGCTTTTTTGTCCTCAAGGAAGTGCTAATGAGTGATTCGAACTCTGGTGAAGAAGTAGAAGAAATAGTAGGTTTTGATGGTGAGGAGCTCTTTCCTGATCCTTACTCTCTTGAAAATATTAACGATCCAGCATTTTATCGTGACTTGTAGTCGTCAGTTATGCTTTTTTGGATAGTGATTTTTTAAATTTACTCTTAATTATACCTGCGCCTTTACCTCCTTGTTGCTGGGCATCTTTGGTTCCCTCTGCTAGCCCTCGAAGAGCAGATCCAGCCTGGATCCCAGCCCAAGTTAACGAGGTCATCCAGAAGGATGGCAATACAATGAACAGCGCCCCCATCACATAATTCAGCAGCCAGTCCGCCTGCATATTGTTCAAGCCCAGCAGCGGGTTCAGGTTCGCGTGAGGCGAGGTGAACCCATACAGAGCATCAAGGATGGTGGTGTCGATCCAGCGTGCCAGCTGGAACCAGAAGTCCACGAAGATCATGGAGAACTGCACCACCGACACCGTGATGGCGGCCTTCAGGTCATAGGTACTGAACATCAGCAGCAACGGCATGCAGATGACCAACGCCATCTTCAGCGCCGCCATCACCATGGGCAGCGCCTGGCGCACCACATCCATGGCCGGAAAGTACGCCATGGCTCCCGCACCGACCCCAACGGCACCGGTTACGCGGCTCATGTCATTGAGCATTGAGCCGCCTACCTGTCCGCCGTAGTCGCTATACACCTTGCCCAAGGACATTCGTTGACTACTCGGCGAAATAACCTGCCGGATGATTGCGTCGTTCACTTCCTCCCGGGACAGGAAGTTGGCCCACTGAAAAAATCGATCCAACAGGCTGCTGTCCACCTGGGTGAGCAACCGCGTCCGTAGGCCCTGGTCGCTGTCGGCCCACCACTGGTTGCAGGTCGGGTAACCGCCACCATGGCTGACCTCGGCCAACCCCATATCCCGTACCGGATCGTAGGGCCACTCGGCCCGCGGGGTCTTGGAATGGTAGGTGTCGTAGTAGCCGGATTGCTGGCTGAAGTACCGGGAACCGATCCAGTTGATGTCATGAGTCTGTTCGTCGGTGAGGGTGGGGCGGCTCATGAACAGCTTGGCCCGGGCGTAGCCGTAGCAGTCGTTGGTGAAGTCGGCGACCTCTTGTGTGAGCACCGGGTCATGCAGCCGAGTGGTGTTGACCTGCATGCGCATCTGCCGCAGATCCGTGCCGCACGGAATAGCCGCCACAGCCGCACCGGTCACCGCTTTGGACATCGAGTGCACGAACCACCACCACACCGGCACGCGGGCGCTTTGGTTGTTCAGGGATGTGAAGGAGCGACCCCAGCCGGTGTCCTCGGGTGCCGGCACCTGGTACTGGCATTGCTGTGAACGGCTGTCGTCGAACTGCAGGGTCGTGAGGTTGAGCTCAATGAAGGGCACGCCCGCAAACATGATCACGGCCGTGGCCAACCAGAGGCGATTTTCGATGCGGGTGGCGGCCAGCAGACCTTTGTTGCCCTCATCGGCGCCTTCATCGCGGGCCCTGATCCATTCCTGAAGCAGGATCGCAAACATTGGCAGGGCGAAGAGCCCGGAGTCCATCAGCACGTCCCAGATGCCGTTGCCGACGAGCCAGCCCACGAGGGTCAGGTAGTACTCCAAATAATCGTTGGTGTAGAGCGTCATGTCAGCCTCCTAGCTGAGTGTAAGCGCGGGACAACTCCATCAGGGCCAAGGCCAGCAAGACCGCGATTTCGGCTTTGGGCCACCGCAGGTTTGCGCCCGGTTCTCGCTTGAACAGGCGCGCGCGGTATTTGAGCCACCCCAGCAGGGCGACGCTGTAGAGCCCCATGCGCCAGGCAAAGAAATACCAGTAGGTGTGGGCTCTCCAGGCCTGCCAGGCCGGCAACCCCTGCATCACATACACACCGCCCAGGTTGAATGCGGCGGCGATGAGAATGACCAACAAGGCGACGGCGATGGAGCCCCAGACACCCCAGCCTTTGAAGCGAGAGAAGAAGGGCGTGTTCATGGTCGCTGAGTCCTTCTGCCGCTGTTGACGTCCTTCTCCACCGCTTCGAGCCGGTTGGTGTCCGGGTCGCCTTCGTAGATGGTGCGTGAGTTGTCCTTGCGCTCGGTGTGGCGGGCGATGATGGCGGCGGGGGAGTTGCTGGTGAGGGCGCGGCGCAGTTCAAGCTCGGTCCGCAGGTTGGTGATTTCCTGCTGCAGTGACTCGCGCTCCTGGTTCACCGCCGTCGTGGCGATCTCGTTGGCGGCGACATTAGGTTCCTTGTTGCCGGCCAGCAGGGCGCGCTGTAGCAATAGCGCTTTTTCCAGCACGCCGGTGACGGCGATCTCTGAGGCCAAGCGCTGGGCCAGCAGCTCCTGGTCGGGCTCATCGCGCAGGGCGGTGATAACGCCCCGGGTGATGGGCATCGAGCTGCTGCCGGCAGCTGTGAGGTTCTCGATGCTGGGCAGTTGGGTACCGGCAATCAGCGCTTGCAGCGACTGGAGTTTGCTTTCGTACTCCTCCTGAATCAGTGGCGTTAGGCCCACACCTGCGGTGGTGCTGCTCTTGGTGCAGCCTTCGCAGGTCTGCTGCTCCACTTCGCCCAGCACACGGTTGGCGAACGTGGCGGCTTCATCCGGTGAGCGCCAGGTGCCGCAGAGCATGCCGCTGTTGCAGTCGACGGGGGCAATGGTCCCCGTCTCCGTAGCGCCACGGCCATTGAGGAGGTTGTAGCCGGCCTTGGTGACGGTGTTGACCACCCGGATCGGTGGCTGGCCTCGGCCACCGGCTTTGTCACCACCTACCCATGGAATGCCGGTGTTGCCCTTGTCCGACTCGGCCTGGGCCGTCACTGCGACGGCATCGCGGTTTCGTCCCATGGCTTCCTTGAGCGCCTGTCCCTCGGCGAGAGAGCCCCAACCGCTCTGGCTACCGGCTACGTTGATCATGCGCTCGGCCATTGCACGGCAACTGGCTTTGGAGCGGTCGAAGTCGAGCCGTGCCTGAAGGATGCCGTTGGTGAGCAAGTTGTACAGGGCTGGGTCCGCCCGCTGAATGATCAGTGCCGGTAGTGAGGCCACGGCACCCGTGGCGTTCTGAATCAGGCTGCCCATGATGCTTTGAAAGCCATCGGTGAGCCCATTGAGCTGATTGTGCAGGGTGGTGGACAGGTCGAGGTTTCCGCACATGAGGTTGCTGTTCCAGCCCACACCGACACCGATGCTGCGCATGTTGCCGGCACGTCCCATCGATACCGCATTGCCGCCGCCAATTCGGTACAGCACGTCGTCACCGATCACACTGCCGGTGCTGCTAAAACTGGGTGGCGCCGCGAAGGCAGGCAAGCCCGAGAGGGCCGCGAAGAGAACCAGCCAGGGGCCGGCTGAAGACCGTTGAAACACTGACGTCCGAGTCATGGGTGAAGCTCCATAGCGTAAGAGACGATGGAAAGACGGGAAAGGCGTTATTGAGGGCCCGTGCTGCCGAGAAAGGTCTGTCCCTCCCGCTTGCAGCAGGTGTAGGGGCGCCACAGCGACCAGGCGTAACCGCCGTCCTGGGCCTGAAGGTGAGGACCCGGGTGAGGAAAGACCGAACAGGACTGACTGAGCACCGGCGTCAGCGACTGCCACTTGCCCGTGCGGGGATCGGATTCGCGCAGTTCCCCCGCGGGCCAGTAACCCGGGCTGGGCAGTGCCAGGAGCGGCCGGTAGACATGCAATTGGCCTGGGCGGGTGACGATGTCGCCGGCGCGTTGGGCCATCACGGCAGAGGCTTTGTAGTCGTCAGGCTGATGCAGAAAACCGCTGCGCGGGTAGACGCTGCCCCATAGGTTCAGGGAAAGCCGGCTGCCGATCTCACGCAGGCCTGGGATCAGCGAGGGCGGGTAGATGCTTTCCGGAATGCCATGGCGCCAGCCGAGGGTGTCCAGGGTGCTGAGTAGGTTGGGGGCGTAGGGTGTACCGGCCCCTGCGCAGGTGTAACCCGACCCACTGGCAAAGGCATTGAACGCCGCGATGCCCGGGTGACCGATCACATCGACGTTCTTGAAGACCGAGAGGTTGTTCTCGTTCGCGTTGTTGGTGGTGCCGCTGCCACCGCCCTGGGCCGTCGGGTTGGCCGGACTCAGGAGCTTGACCTCCCTCCAGGGGTTCTCACCCGTAGAGGAGTAACTGGAGACCACCGCATCGGGCACGTAATGCCGGACTTTTGCCGATGTCTTGACGCTACAGCCGAAGGGCGTGCAGCGCAGCCAGTAGCAAACCCCTACGACCTGGTACTCCAGGCAGCTTGGAGACGTTACTGACGGGACGATGGTGGCGGTGTCCAGGGCCAGACTCAGGGGCGAGTAGGGAAGGGCCAGGAGAACCGCTCCCCACGACCTAACTCGCTTACGCGGCAAACCCATACTCATGGCTGAGCCCTCCTGAACTGCTCGATCTTCGCGAGCGCGCGCTCAAGGTTCGGATCGCCGTAGACGACGTAACGCTGGTCAACGACAACGGCTGGCATCTTGGTGACGCCGAGGCTCCAAGCTTCCACCACGTCCTGGTGGGCCTGACTGATCTCGGCCGCCGCTTCGGCTGTGAGGCTTTCCTGAAAGAAGGCCTGCGCCAGGGCAGGATCCGCCGGCAGTTGACCGGACAGCACAGCCTCCAGGTGATCAAGACGATCCAGGTGAGTCACGCGAACATCCGGCGTCACCTCAACGGGATGGGCTGAGTCCGTGATGACCCAGGTACTGGCGAAACAGGTGGGGGAAACAGCCAGCAGGGCCGTCAGGCCGAGCGACCGAAAGGAGGGCGATAGCATCATGGCAAAGGTCCGGGTAAGAGAAACCCGAATCGTCTTCAAAACGACGCACGATTACCGCAATAAAACAGGATCGCGGGTGAGGGCTTTTTTGGAAGGTGTGGTGGGACTCTCCGTGAACACCACCCGGGACCTGCTGATACCCTTGCCAGGAGGCCTCGGCCTGACTCTCTCCAGATCGAGCACGATTCCTGTGTAATTCTGACAGTGAGACCATATGACCACCCGCCGCGCTACATCCCTCCGTCCAGGTCAGTTCAAACACCGATCCGGGTTGCATCCGTCACTGAGCTTGCCTTGCTGGAGGTCGCCGATGTGCTGTACCCGAGCGGTGCTATCAAGCCTGAGGTGTATTTGCGCGCAGAAATCACCAAGGGTTGTCGACCGAGAAATGTGTACCTGACCCATGCACGCTGCGTGGCCGCCCTGGAAGCCTGGATCGGGGTTCGCCTTCGTCGCAGGTGGGGCCTTTCCGGGGCTGACGAATACCGGGGCCTGCGCCCAGGTTCAAAGCTGGTCACAACTCACAAAGGCCAGGCCTTTGAACTGGCGTTCAAGCACCGCGAGCTGGACAGCGGGCCGGAGGTGTATCGCGCCTGTGATTCACTCCAGCAGACGATCAGCCGGCTCTACCGGCAAGCCGGCATCAAGCAAGGGTCATCACACAGCGGCAGGGGCTCGCTTGCGGCGAAGGTGTTGGCTGCGACAGGCGACGTCGAGACCGTACAAACTATGCCCGGCCATAGCTGCCTGGACCATTCCAAGCCCTACCTGAGCGTTGACCTCGCGGTCATGCGACGGGCGTTCGAGTTGGCACTATGATGCGGGCTCAATCCGTGAGAAATTTTACCGATAAAGGTAAATTCCATGCTTCGCCACGGGAGTGTTTGATGGCAGTTGCAAAGCGGGAGCTTGTTCCCGGCCAGGTAGATCCAGAGCATCTTCGACGCCTCATAGGCCTCACCAGAATCACCGCTGAGTCGGTAATTTCTGCGCTGTACGGCCACTTTGTTGAAGGCAAGAAGCAGACCGTTGCATGCGCAGAGTTCGGCGTAAGTGACACCACGCTTTCGAGGAAGGTATCCGACCTCAATAAGCTGAGTAGGGAAGTTCGGGAACTCGCTGTTTTTTACCGTTAACTGTAAACTTATCCTCATTGAAGCGAATCACTGAGGAGTTGGAAATGGCAGTCATGGAACATTTTCACGGTAGTCACGAGCAGTTCGGCGCGATCCGTGCTGAAGGTGTTTTCGGTGGGGTGTTTGGGGCCTCCTCAGAGGCCACCGCATTGAGTCATGGCCCGGTGCTGCATCGCATTACGTCGCCGCGACCGCTGACAGACTACGAACTGAACTACAGCATCGACGGCGCCTGGGAGGCTGCGGTAGAGGTTGCCAAGGGCGACGAGGCCGTTGCCGAAAGCATCATGTCGCTGGACTGCCCATCGCTGGACTCGTGCGAGCCAGAGGACGCAGGCGAACAAAGCTGGGAGTTTCAGCGGTTGCGCGGCGTGCTGGCGAGCAAGCTGGGCTTCACCAGTGTTGAAATGAGCGACGAACATGGGATCACTTGGCTCTGCCTGCCGGGCTGCGTCGTTGAACAACTGAGCTAAGGGAAAAGGGCGCCATGACGATTTCTCCACCAATCACTGAGCCTGTCGCTCAGTTCGTCTGGCACTGTGTTGAAGGGAGACTTTGGCCGATCACATTGATCGTGGGCAGCAACTGGGTGACAGCAACCGACCCGAGCACCTACGTGGTCAACGCGGACGAGCCAGCCACCTACGAACAAGTCCAAGCCATGCTGATAGAGGCTGGTGGCATAGGCCAGTGGCACCCAAGCGAATAGGAAGGAAAGGTCGCAGCAACGCCCAAGCCCAGCCGTTGGAACGATCCTGAACGTCACCGCGAGCAAGTAGGAAGCACAACTGATGAAACATAAAAGCACGCCTACAGATTGGAACAAAATTATGGTTGAGGTCGATGGGACGGAGGTGACTGGTTCATATCGTGTTGATGCGACAGACTGGATGACGGTCAGAATGGATGGAGGCGGGTCACAGTCTGCGCGCGGCGGCCGTGCCGCTGAAAGTGTAGCTCGCAGGATCCTGCACGAATTGGCTCGTGAAAACGGAGCGCCGACACCGTTACGGAAAAATTGACCATGACATCCGAACAAACCTTTGCGGCGCCGGTGCTCCTGAACGAGCCACTGCCCCTATCTCTGGATGGTCCGCTGCTGACGGCGCTGAATCAGTACTGTTGGGAGAAGGCGACTAACCGCTGGGAGCAGCAGAACAAGAAACTGGCCGATATGTATGAGGCGTGTGCTAACCCCACGGCCCAAGTCAACTGATCACGGAATTGCCGCGCTGGCGGCGCATGACCCACAAGCGGCTTATGAGCGCCGAAGATTGAACAGAACACGAACGAAGGAACCGCTCGCATATGCACAAGATCGTCACTTACACCGATAGCGTACCGGGCACGGTCTCAGCACAAATCGGGCAGCTAACGCAGCAAAACGTCACTGAACTATCGATGCTCGGTGTGCCGCCAAGTAATGCGTTCTATCCGCAGTACCAGTACACGCTCTCTACCGAGATCCTCATGTACGTTAGCCGTGTCGGGAAGCTCGACGAAGAAGCGCCTGTGCGCCTGGTGGTGGCTTTTGCTGACGAGGCCCAAAGAAGCGTTATCGGCTTCGTTCTTTACCTGCCGGTGATCAAAGACCGTAAAGCCTGCGGCCTGACCTATATGGCCGTTGCCAGCGAACACCGCCGCAAAGGTATTGCAAGGGACATGATGGCAGCAGTGGCGGCAGAATGCCCCCACATTGAGCTGACCTGTTTTATTAACAAGGTACCCGTCTACGAGAGCATGGGATTCCATGTGATCGGCTACAAGGACACCCAGATTGTTTTGAACAATCGCACAGATCCTTCGCCGGGTGCGATGGCGGTGCTCTGGACGGACCCGATCTATAAATCGCCTGAGTTTATGCAGGTCCAAGGCAAACTGGTGCAGAAGCACGGCATGAAAGTAATGCGTGATGCTGAGCGAAAGTTGAATCGCCTGATCGACGAGCTCAAACGAAAGGCTGAGCAGTTTGTCAGCGCACGGGCGGAGCAGATAGTCGAGTACCGGCGCCCCGGCGCTACTGTTGTCCAGGTTTCACCCGGCCTGTTTGAACTACAGGGTGTAGACGGGATTGATTGCCAGTCCAGCAATGAGCGCGAGGTCTGGATTCAGGCGGCGCACTTCATTGATAAACGCAACGAACCCGAGTTGCGCGTTGCGCGTGAGCTCTGCAATCCGGGCTCGGCGGCTGACTGAACGGCTTGTATAGGAAAAAGACCGATGGCCATCAACGTTACCTTCAAGCCAGATGGGAGCGAGTTTCGGGCTCCTGGCGACAACGTTACCAGCAAAGACTGGTTCATCAAGGTCGACGGCGAGGTCATCGGCAGCATCAGCAGCTAGATCCGCGATTTGAACCAGTGCTACACCACCCCAGGGTATTCGGTCACTGTCCGCCCAGGTGAATGGCGTAGAAAAGCCGTTCCGTGAGAACTCCGGAACCTTTTCAAACCGTTCGATGCAGGAGGCGAGGGAGAACCGAAGCACTTACGTCAGACGAGCTAAAGAGTGAGCCGCGCGTCGCGCAGCCGCTCAGGCCGAGTAGGAGAATGCCCCATGGACGTTAAAGCCAACCTTTACCCATGCGCTCACTGCGAGCGCACCGGCACATGCAGTAGGGCCGCTAATGGGGCTGCATGCGCCGCATGTGTGAAGAACAACAACCTCAAAGGCTCAGGTCACGTTGGGCTTCCGTGCGGCATCTGCGGCGGCCTAGGCCATGCCGAGCCGAAGACAGAACGAATCAACAAGCGAATGCAGCCGATTTTGGCCATCTTGACGTTGTACTTCTTGATGGCGGCCGTTTTGATAAGTGCCGCCGTCCAGAGTCAGTATTTCACTGAAATCCTGGCATTCGCCAGTCCCCTGATTGGTGTGGTGTTGGCATTTTACTTCACTGCACGCGGTAGTCCGCGACCATAGGAAAAAGAGACAATGACCTTAATCATAAGCACAATCGCTGGCCTGCCTCTACAGCTGCAGGCGCTGATTGACCAGGTGAACGCGGAGCGGATTGACTACAGCGGCCGTGATAGTGATGCGGAACAGTTGGAGGGCTATCTGGCCAAGGGCGATCACAACCTGGCCAAATTTATCGCCGAGCAGATGATCGAGCGACAGCGCAACCTGCATGCCCGGAAGGTAGGCGCTACCACCTAGCTCGACTACGCAGTCTCATCCAGGACGTTTAGGAGAATCCCAGGTACACCATTTCTCGCATGCGAGAAACAGCCCAAGCCCCGCCCACGCGGGGCCGGGGCAGTAGATGGACGCCCATTTTCGCGTCCGCGAAAACAGACAGGAATCATACAATGAACGTTACTGGAAGCTATTACGACCTAGGCGTAGGCGAGCCAATCAAAGATTTTATTTTGCGAGACTCTGGTGATGAGATTGCCTTCGATATCCAGCATTCTGATGGGTACTACTACACCGTAAACATCAAACGACACCAAGGGACTTTGTTCAAAGGGACAGCCATTTCACAGCCGGATGGCGAGACGGCAACTCTGACCTGCCGGGTCTTTGAGGATATCGAAGAAGGGATCATGGTTATTGCAGGTTCGGGTTGGCGATATGCATTTAAACCCGATAACTACCGGTGGCACGTGGAGCTTCAGCGTGAATGACAACGAGTAGCCTAGGAAAAGTAGAGCTATGTCCAAACTGCCCCACATCAAGAAGCCATGCCGGGACTGCCCGTTTCGCAAGGACACCTTGCAAGGGTGGCTGGGCAAGGATCGAGCGACCGAAATTCTCGCCGCAGACTCGTTTGTCTGTCACAAGAAGACGGACATGCAGTGCGCCGGGCACATGCTCATCAACGGCTAGGCCAACGCATTTGTCCGCCTTGCGGATCGGCTTCGTATCCCGTTGGACCTGTCAGGTAGCGAGCAGGTTTTCGAGAGCAAAGCAGCCTGCATCGAGCCCCACACCAGTTAAGGGAAACGACGACGATGCTTGAACGTGACGTTGAAGTGAAATTGCCGGTCATCGACGGCCCCTGCAAGGGGCAACGAATGGCTCGACCAGGGGAGCAGTTCAGCTTTGAGGTGGCTAGCGTTCCAAGCAAAACGAAGGCTCAGGTCACCTACTGCTTACGTCGCCATCGGCTGCTTGGGTTGGTGTGGGCCACCCCTACCAACAAAAGCGTTTCAACTCTGCAAGCGATGTAGGAAAGTCCCGGAGGGCAAGATATGACCGAACGATACAAAGTGACGATCACCATTGCAATCATTTCCCCAACCCGTTCCCGCTGCGCATGCGCATTTTCATACGCGCAACGATCAAAGTCGCCGAAGGGAGAGCATTGAAGGGATACGTGATGAACGAGAACGCTTTCTGCCTCACGATTTTCCATGAGGGTGAGAGCTTCATCTTCAGTCGACATCCCATGCTGGAGAACGAGCACCAAAAGCAAGAACGAAGCCTCCTGACAGCACTCGGGTCAGGTGCCCGGGTCTTTCCCGTCTGGTACGACACCGAGTTTTGCGATGCCGACGGCGCAGCGATTGCTGGGGCATTCATGTATGGAGCGAAAGAGGCCATATAGCCAGAGAGCAGTAGGTGAGATTCTGGTGTGGAGCAACGACAAGTGGAGCGTATGAAAATAGGAAAACCCAAGCGAATTCTCGACCCTTATGAGTGGTTACCTGGCTATGGGGAGTCGCGGGTTTCGTTTCGATCTGCTGGGTCAGGTCGTGCTGGAGATCGAGTATGACGGTGCTGATATCGGCACTGATGGGCTGGAAGAAATACCTTCCTTAAAGCGAGAGCTCCGTTTCAAGGGCGCCCGAAGCTTTATGAAGACACCTTTTCCGGGGGAGGCAATGTTTGAGTTCTCCGGTAAATCGGATGCATGGAGCATGGGCGATTTGACGGAGTTTGAGGAGTCAGAATTCTTGGAGCGCACGACTAAGGCATGGCGATCGGTATCGAGCCATCAGCCACCGCTACTGAGGCACTTTTGCATTCTTTTTTTATCGGAAAATTTAGCCTTCAATGTATTGGCAGAAGACGTCATTTTGTCCGAGGCGCTTTCTGTCGGCTGAGTAGATGACTAAAGGGATCCGAGTCAGCTCATGGGGGCGTCACCAGTCAAATCCGGACTAAAAGAGTCGCAACGATGGTGCGGGTCAGCGCCGGTCATCTATACGCTCAAGCAAGATTCGCTCAATCATCGGCCTCGTGTATTTCTCCGCTGGACAAACCTCTATTGGGTCGCCAGATCGTTTGAATTCACCGGCATCGAAAGCCAGATAGATGGAAAGGGCAGGCTCCGGCGTTTTGCCATCGACGGCCAACTGAGCAACAACGCCTTCCAGACCGTTCATGACCTGACTGCAGAGGTCGAAATCGAAGGCCTGCGAGATGAAACCATTCGCCACCGCTAAGGCGAGCTCGTTAACCAGGTGACGAGCGTCGACTTTTAGCCGTGCGCAAATGGGCGCTATGTCGTCGATGCTCAACCCGGTTTCCGCCGCTTCAAGCATGAGTTGGTCAAGCTCCGTCTTGTTCTCATTCGTGGTCATTGCGATCTTCCCTGTTTACGCATGGCTATCAAATTTGATCAGAGGGTAGGGTATACCTAGCCACCTCACCGTCATCAATTTTCGAGCCGCTAGATAGACTATTCATGCCTCGATTGGTAGAAGGGCCGTCTGCCGCAGATCGTAGCAGTCAGCTTGGCCAATCGATCATCAGGCGGGTAAAAATCGGCGAACCCGGGCCTGCAGAAGGTCGATCAATTCGGACGCCATGTAGTCAAAGTCATCCGGGATGTCGAGACATATCACGCGTTTGCTGGCCAGCTCAGAACGGAATCGGGCAGTGAGCTTTCTGCGATGGACGAGCTCCATGACAAAGATCAGATCGGCCCACGCCAGGAGCTCAGCATTCACCAGGACATCGGCGTCATTGCCAACACCGGCCGATGCTGTTTCTACGCCAGGCCAGGACGCAAACACGTGCTCGGCGGTCGGACTGCGGAGCCGATTTTTACCGCAGACAAACAGTGCATTTACCCTGGTCATCGCAACTCAGGAGCGTCCTGCTCAAGGACCTCCTCGGCGATGCGACCGAAAAGGTTGCGTGTGATGCTGAAGAACGGGCTCAGGTCGTTTCCGATGGGGATGAGGTCAATGCCCGCCAAGCAACGCAGGTCCATGTCCTGATCAAGATGCTCTTCGATGAGAGTGTCCAGCTCTTCCCACCAGCGTTGACGTAGATCTTGAAGATAAGGGCTGTTCAGGTTGAGCAGGCCGATAGTGTAGCGAGCCCGGTCTTCATCCTGAGGAGACAACCCGTCAGCCGGCACCACACGACCATCGGACAGGTAGGCGAAGAAGCGCGAGCAGTCGGCCTGATGACACGATATAAAACGGGTTATATCGACGCCATTTGACTTGCCGAGTGCGTGGCCACCGAATACTTCAGCGCCTTGCGTTTTGAGTGCCGGCAAATCGTTTTGGCTATCCAGGGCGCAGGCCGCCAGGTTGCTGTAGTCGAAAGTACGCTGGGGGTGTTGGCTTTTGTTCTCGACGTGTTCGATGTGGAAGCCCAATCCCACCCGGTCCGGGCGAATTTCGCTGTAGCAACACAACCCGTACTGCTCAACCAGCAGGGCGTCCAGAACCGGCTTCTTATGTCTGCGAAAACTTTTCCATCGGCTGGTGGCTGTATCGTGGGTTGTTGGCGGGTTGGCGTGTGCCTGGATCAACTGACGCGGAACCTCTGCACGCTTTCGAATCATCCTCATCCGTTCAATGCCTTTTGCCGTCTGATGCTGCGTTGCAGGCGCTGAAGCTGAGGATGTTGCTCACCCAACTCCTCGGTCAGCTTGCGCATCAATGCAACCGCCGGCCCCTCGTCGTAGCGGCCCTTGTCCACCCACTCGGTGAGTTGCAGCAGGTCCTTCTTTTCATCCACCGGCGGTTGCGGATCGACTTGCATCACGCTATGGAGAACGCTATTGCTCGGCTCACCGTAGGTCATGGCAAGCGGCTGGGACGCAATGAGCTGGCCTTCGGCGTCTTTGCCGATGACCCGGATATTTTCACGCCGGACGGTACTGAGTACTTGTGGGCTGTGCGTCGTGACGATGAACTGCATGGCGGGAAAAGCGGCTCGCAATGACCCGATGATTGTCTGTTGCCAGTGGGGGTGCAGAAACATGTCGACTTCATCGATCAATGCGATGCCTGGGGTTTCCAGCGGTGCTCGCTCACCGAGATGGGGATTGAGTTTGCAAGCACGAAAGGCGAGGTCAGCCACCATGGAAATGGTGTTGCGCAGTCCATCACTGAGCATGTCTACTGGCAGCACCCCTTGTTCAGGGTGGTGCATGACCAGTTGCTGTTGATGGCTGGCGCTGTACTCCAGGCTGTGCCAACCGGTGGAGTTCTTGAGCAACTGATCAATGGCGCCCTTGATGGCGGCGATGATTTGCTCAAAACGCTGTCCGGTGTCGGACAACTGGGTATTACGCTCCAACCCAATCAATTGGGCTTCACGGTAGCTGCGATAGATCCAGCTGTACCAGGCGGTGAAGGTCTTGAAACTGGACGAATAGGCTAGGCAGTTCAGGTACCCGGACGTTCTGGAGTATTCGCTTTTGTCGAGCGTCGTTTGCGCGGCGGCCGAAGTGAAACGCCCCTCGTACCAGAGTCGGGACGTTCCCAGGTAGGTCACCATCGGCAGTGTCACCGGCGCGTCGCTGCGCACCTGCTCTTGAAGCCCTTTACCATGTGAATTCAGGGCTCTGGTGCCCCCATCACCGAGGGTATTGGTGGCCTTTTTCAAGCTCACGCGCTGTTGCAACCAGTGTTCCTGGAGGGCACTGTCCGACCAGGCTCCCCAGGCTTCGATCGCACAGGGGACCTGAGGCTCCATGTTGCCACGGCTGAACTGTGCGAGTCGCACATCCTCAATCTGGATCGTGGCTGAGTTACCGGCTTGGCTGCCCAGGTCGAACCCTTTGATGAAAGGCCATAGCGCAACCCGAGCTGCATCCAGAATGGTGGTTTTACCGCCGCCATTGGAGGCAATCAATATGGTCAGATGCGGATCGAAGTCGATCTCGAACGCTCCAAAGCAGCGATAGTTCTGCAGGCGCAGCTTGTCGAGCCTCACAGTATTTTCTCCGGTTTCATTACCTGGCCCAGCATAAGGGGGATGCCTTTGTGTTGCAGTTGGAACAGCATACTAAATGCAAACCACAAAAATGCCAGGCAAAGCTCTGCGGGCGGGCGTTACAGGTTGCGTCTAGGTACCTAGAGTGGGGACTGCTACTGGGTGACGAGGCTCGCTGACATACCGGGCTCGGAGCTTGGCTAGGTTGGGCTGTGTGGAGGCGGCGTGTGGCTTGTCGGTGCGTCCGGAGACAGAGTCTTGGCCAAACATTGACGAGTGACAGGAAAACGGTCCGACCTTCTCAGCCACGACCAATGAGGCCCATCACCTGAAAATGATAAACACCTCAAGCCCCGCCATGCGGGGCCGAAGCAGTAGAGAGGCGCGACTATTCGCGCACGGGTGAACGGTTATTCGAAAGGATGAGTCATGAAGAAAGTATTTGCAGTGGCCTTGATATTGAGTGCCGGATACGCTCACGCAGATGTCCCCGCTGGAATGCCAGCAACTGCGTCTGCTATGACCTCCCGTGACAATTGCTTCCAGCATCTCCGGGGGCATGCCGATTTGTCGGCCCAGAAACGTGGCTATCAGGTTTTGAGTATGACCGAAGGGTATGGGGCCGAAATCGAGCATGGCGATTTCAAGTGCACAGCGAAATTTGAGTTGAAGACAGCAGACGGAGTTAGCGAGAGTACTCCTTGGAGTACCTATGTGGTTTTTGCGAACGGCCGGCGAGATGAAATTAAGTCACCGAAAGATGCAGTGAGTGAGGCGTTGAAAAATCTTTGAGATGGGAGGGTAGTGGTCAACTCATCCCGGACACGACGTTAAGTTTTCCTCGGCCTGAGCTAACGCGAGCCCTCCGTTGAATCGGCTCGCAATTCGGTATTCAGTGGAGGGCATCGTGTTGAGCTCGGAGCACTGAATGACAACCGCCCCATGGTCGTGAGTACGACCATGGGGTGGTTGCTAGATCCTGCTTATGGCTGATCCACTGACCCCATCAGACGAAATGGATGCCAGAGACCTTCCAGCACCTTGCTCTGGACGAGGTCCCGATAGGCTTGCGACGGCAGAGCAATCTTGCCCTGATGCCGGCGGAGGTTGCACAGCTTGCAGGCTGCCGCGATGTTTGAAGCACGGTTTGAGCCGCCCTCGCACTTGGCCACCAGATGTTCGGCCGTGCACTGCATCTGCAGGGCTTGCCTGTGCGAGCAGCCATAGAGCTGTGCGTATTTCTGGGGCGAGGTGACGTACATGGGGTAGTCGCAGTAACAGCAGCGACCCTCCTGACGATAGAACGCATAGGCGCGCGCTCTTGCGATGGAGTTGGACACTAAAGGCCTCCTGGTTTCAGAAGAGGTCCGCGGTGCTGCCAGATGTCTTGCGCCGTCTTCACGGAATCAAGGCATCATGGCGAGTGGTGCTCGATGCGGTGTCCGCATCGGCATTGAGCCCAGCACCTCGGTTTCATAACGTTGCGGCAAAGGAGAAACCGTCTACTCACCCGGGAAGGTGAGCAGACGGTCGGTGAGCCTCAGTCAGGCTGGGGCAGGGGAAATGAGTCAGTACTCATAGGGCAGCAGCACAGTGGTGACGCGCCTGTCCGCCTCGGTGATGATCCAGAGTCTTGTATGGTCTCCGGCGTCAATGTTGTAGGCCGAGAGCAACCGGGTGCCGTTCTGCAGCGCCTGGACGTTGCTCAGCTTGTCGTCCTCGTCCAACTCGCCCCAATCACCGGCGAGGTGCCGTTTCAGGTATGGAAGTATGTCCAGCAGCCCTTGTTGCTCAAGCTGACTGACACCTCGAGTCATCACCATTTGGCCGGGCTCAAAGAGCAGGCTTTGAGTGTGCCGAGCCGATTGAGTGTTTTCGCTCCTGAGCATGATCCGCAGCTGCGTCGGTACGTCATGATCTCGCTCGACGATCAGGCGCAGGTCCAGCCAGTGAAACTCATCCTGCAGATGCTGAGGTGGCAAGCGATAGAGGCCGAAGTCGTAGGTGTAACTGCAAAGGACCGACACCTCGGGCCGTTGGAGAATGGCTCGATAGCCGGCCCTGATGACTTCGGTCAGGCGTTGTTCAAACTCCATCCACTCAAAGGGATGGTCGGTGTAAACGGCTTCCTGCCAGGTGCGTGCGCTGAGCACGACTGGAAGTTTGATCAACTGCTGTTGCAGCGGGGTAAGGGCATTCAGTTGCATGGGATCTCTCCAAAAAAGCCCAACACGGAGAGACACTGCACCCGTACGGGGGAGTGTTCCCCGCATGGGCTGAATAGGTGATGAATCAGGGCGTGGCCGGTGCCGACGCCTTGTTACGAATGGGCCACCGATGAAGATCGTGTGGCTGAAGGTTGATGCAGGTGTTCAAACCAAGAAGACCTGGTCTACACCCCAAACATGCTTCGGATCAGGGGCGCCGCTACACAGAGAAATGTCACCCCGATGCTCCATTGAAGAACTCGGGTAGACGATCGTTGGTCCTTGAGTTCGGCTCTCAGCTCAACCCCCTGTTCTCGCAAAGCAGATTGCAGGTCTTTGATCGAGGCGCGTAGCTCAGTGCCCAGGGCATTGATGGACTGTGTCAAATGGGTCTCGACCTGTTTGAGGTCAGCCTTTGATGCAAGTTTTTCCACTTCGGCCTCCCAAGCGTGTACCACCGCTTTGGCTTTGTCAGGGGGAACGTTGGCGGTTGTCAACGCGTCGTAGATCGTTATCGCAAGTGTCATGTTGTCTCCTGTACGGAAAGTCGATCAGGAGACCCACCCGACGGTGGATTTCCGTCACGGTGGGGTTGAGGCATTCGGTCGACGAGGATTTCGTCGATTGTTCGCGCTTCCGAATGCTGAGCGAACTACAGATGACCCATGAGCTTGAAAGCCCACCGTAGCCTTGAAGGTCCTGGCTACCTGGGAAGGTGCTGCCAACGACAGCGAACCAGCCCAGATAGTCGATCCAAAGCTGCTGGACGGGATAGTCGGACGTTTCCTCGGATTGCGTGGTCTCCTGCCTAGTGTTTTGAGTGTCAGTGATCCTAGGCGCCGGGATGCGGGGGGCCCTAGGGGGCGGTGGACCGAGAGGTATCCAGTTAGCCCCCTTTCATTCAGTGACAACTTTGGCCTTGGTGGCCTAGGTGCGCTCGAACATGATGAAAGGCCCGGCGCGTCTGGGTGATGTCAATGCAGGGTAGGGGGCGGAGTGCGTGAAACTGCCTTCACGGATTTGCTCAAGCCCCTGCTCGAGAACGCTGACAGTTAGGACAACGGCCCATCGCGAGGGGCCTGCACAAGGAGAGTGTTTCCATGCTCAATGAGCGTTTCACGGTCGTGATCGACGGCCAACCCTTCTCGAAGCTATTTCAAACGGAGGATCAGTTCGCCAAGGGCTGGAAGTCGGTGTTGGAGATGGCCTATGGTCGCACCCACGCCTCGTGCCGCTGCCCGGGCAAGGGTGAGCGTAAGCTGGCCATCAAACGCCGGGAAACAACCGACTATTTCCACCTGGCCAGGTTCGCCGGCACAGGCCCCGAGCATGCCAACGAATGCCGCTTTTACGCGCCAGCACCCGAGCGGTCAGGCATGCAGGGCTATGAGATCGGCGTGGTCGAGGAGGGTGATGACGGCACCTTGCGTGTGCGTCTGGCGCGGGGCCTGCTTGAGCAAGCGGCGAAGGGTGAGCGTGCCGATAAGGGCGTGGGCATTCACAAGCCCGCGGCGAGCCTCCGCAAACCGGTGATGACCTTGCTCGGGCTGCTCCATTTGCTGTGGCAAGAGGCGCGGCTGAACGTCTGGTACCCGGCGATGGAGGGTAAGCGAACCAGTGGGCTGGTCCATAGCGCTCTGCGTCAAACAGCGGGCCGGATCAAGGTCGGGCGCATGATGCTGAGTGACGTGTTACTGGTCAGTGCGACCCCTCGCTCCAAAGCTGAAGTCTCCAACGAAGGCGTGGTGCTGGACGCGGTCCAGCGCAACCGTCGAGTGATTGCGGTCTCGCCCTTGGCGCGCTTTGACAAGGGCAAGCACGACGGTGTGATCTTCAAGCTACCTCTGGCCGGGCCCTTTGGCATGCCTTACCTGAACATGCCCGCCGAGCTCTGGCAGGACACCGAGAGGCGATTCAAGCAGGAGCTCGCGGCCTGGAAGCGCGGAGAGCGGGTCATGGCGATCGCTCAGCTCAACGTGGAAACGGGTAGCTCCGGTGCTCGCGCCCAGGTACTGGACCTGGCCCTGATGCATGTCAGTGAGCGCTGGATACCGCTGGACTCCGATTACGAATCCATCCTGGAGGCCAAGCTGTTTGCCGCCGGCCGCCGCTTTGAAAAACCGCTTCGCTATGACGCCGATGAGTGTGAGTTCTTCCCGGACTTCTGGCTCCTGGACATGAAGCAAGATTTCCCCCTGGAAGTCTTTGGGATGAACACGCCCGAGTACCTGGCGCAGAAGGCCCGAAAAACCCAATGGTACGACCGCGTCTACGGAACGGAGGGATGGTGGAGCTGGGACGCCACAGAGGATTCGAAAGAACAGCGGATGCGTGAGTTACCTTGCACAATGCCTCAGGTGTTGCGTTCGTTTTAACGGGCGAAGTTCGAGGTCCCACTCTGATTTGCGGGCACTTTCGCCCGCTTCACGCAATGAAGAACTCCGGAAGATCAATCGCTCCTCACCCAGGCGAGTGGGGGCAGGGGCCAGTGAGTGGCCGAGTTGGTCATGATTTTACCTTGAATGGGAAAAAGACCAGCGCGGTCCTTTCCAGATTCATATTACTGATCTATGGTTTCGAGCGGTTCATCAGGATGAGCCTTTTCACGCTCAGGTTTTGATCACTTACGTTTACGCGCTACCCATCATCGGTGCCAGCTCTGCGATATTCGACATGTCCAGCTTCAACAAGTACGCTGTACTCGCTGAAAAAGAACGGAGTCTCGTAATAAATTAGTCGGGAAAGTTTTTCAAAACCTTCAAGTCTTGGCCTGTCGAGAACGTCGCTTGCGTTCATCAGAAGAGGTATTGCATGATCACTATAACCTACGATAATGGTTGGGATAGCAAAGAATTCCTGCTCCCTAATCTAGAATCGAAAGTGCCACAATCGGAGCACGATCGATTGATCACCAATGCTTTGCAAATAGTGAGGAACACAGCTTATCCTCCGGAGAAACTGACCGGTAATGCCTCAAAAATAAGATTGGGCGAGTTCAAGAAAGCTTGCGACGATCAGGTCCCCAACGTTCTGCGCGTCCAGAAGGGTATACATCAGCGGTACACCGCACATATTACGGCACAGCTTGATTCAAACGGCATTACCTACCACCTGAACGTTATGGGTCGAAAAAAAGGTGGGGACGACAAAAATGCTCGATTTATTTGGGAGATTGTTTCCATCAGCTCGGATGTGGACGCAGTAGAAGAACTGCAAGTCGTCGATAGCGCGGGCCTTTTCCATCCGAGAATGAGGCGCAACAGCATTTCCCTTGCAGATTATAACGATGCACAGGTGGCCTGGGCAATTGAGCTTGAACGCAGAAACCAACAAACGACCAATGAACAGCTTGTAAACAAGGTTATGAGTGCGATTGAAAGCAAGTTGCAATGCAAGCCTAAGCGGATGCTTAATTTTAAGGAGAAACTGCTTAATGGAGAGGCAGTTCCCTTTCTGACTAAGAAGAATCTGACGATGATGTGCACGTTGGTCGCAGAAGAAAAAGCTGTAGAATATGTAATTGCCGGTGGTATCAAAAAGAAATTTTACTTATAAAAATTTATAGCGATTCCTTTTGGTCTTCCGATTTTGACAAGAATGCGCTCGCGCATAACATTGATAGATTCCTGCAAGTGCCTATGAAGGCGGGATTTGAAAACATTAATTAAATATTCCGCCAACTCACCTTACGTGATTAATCGGGCGCCCACCGATGCAGCCGTAGGTTGGTAATCTCATTTGCCCCCTGCGTCAGCTGCGCAGCCAAGGTGCGCAGCTCTTCGGGACCCAGTGGGTCGAAACTCTTACTGATCATTCCCCACCGTTTAGCCTGAAATCCCGCGCTTTTCATCAATCCGCTGTGCCACGGCTATCGCCGCATCCAACTCGCTGATGCCGTGCGCCTTCATCAGCGCGAACCGCTCTGCTTTTTCTTCCGGCTCTGTCATCGCTGTGGCCAGGTAAAGGCTCGGCGGTACGGCCCGAAACAGTACCTCCATCGACTTTGACAAGATCACCCCTTCGGTGAATTTCCCGGACTCTTTCCTGGCGGACAACATCAAGGCTTTCTGTGCCTCGGTAAGCGCCCGAAACCGCGCAATCTTGTTGACCTCATCCGGCGGCATGCTCAGGCAGATCCACCACTCGATCATGTTCAACATGGGTTCGGCGGCCTTGGGCAGGTCATCGATGTTCTGGGTGGCGAGCCAGAACCAGGCCCCGAGCTTGCGCCACATTTTCGTGATCTTGACCACATAGGGCGACAGCAACGGGTTCTTGGTGATGATGTGGCCCTCGTCGGTGACGGTGATGATGGGGCGTCCCAACATCTGGTCCCGCTCGGCGATGTTGTTCACGGTGTTGATGAGCGAGATGTAGGAGATGGACAACTGGGAGTTGTACCCCTCACGGGCGTAGGTGGCGAGGTCCACCAGGGTGATATCCGCTTCCGGCCAAGGTGTACCGTCACGGTTGAATAACTCGCTCTCGGCGCCTTGGCAGAATATGTCCAGGGCATCGGCCATTTCCAGCAGACGAAGGCGCCGCGGCTCCGGCAGGTGAGCGTCATTGCCCTGGTCTCGGAGGGCATCACGCACGTCCTGAGTCAGCACGGTTCGGTGTTGGCCTACGCAGGTGTGAGCGGCATTGAGGATGCACTGACGAATCAGGCTGCGGTCGGCTCGCGTTAGGCGCTGCTCTTCCTTGTCTTCGCCACCGGTGATCATCAGGCGGGCAGTGATTTCCAGCTCGCCCAGGACATCACGCTCATCGTCCTCCGAGGATTCGGCCTCATCCAGATCCTCGGTATCCAGCGTCATGACGCGGTCGGGTGTCGCCACCAGTCGGTAGGCATCGGCGAAGGGCGCCAGGCTCACTCCAGAGCCGGGCGCTAACTTGACCCGATTGATCGTCAGCCCCAGACGCTTGGCGAAGTCGGCAAACAACCCGAAGCTGTTACCGGCCTCCGCAATGAACAAGCGCGGTCGGTACAGCGCCATGACTTGGTTGAGCAGGTTGTTGAGGGTGGCCGACTTACCGGCCCCAGTCGGCCCGAACAGGAACAGGTGCGCGTTCATCTGTCGATCGAGACGATTGAGGGGGTCGAAGGTGAGCGGGCCGCCACCGCGGTTGAAGAAGGTGAATCCAGGGTGCCCCGTGCCTTCGCTACGTCCCCAGATGGGCGCCAGGTTGGCGACGTGCTGCGCGAACATCAGCTGGGTGTACCACTCGCTCTGGCGCATCCCCGGATTGAACACGCAAGGCAGCCAACGCAGGTAGCTGTTGAGCGGCGCCACTTCGTGCTCATCGCGCACGGGCTGAAGCCCTGCGTTGAGCATCACGTTGTGGAGCTGCAAGGTGCGGCGGTCCAACTCCTCGACATCCTGACCCCGCAGGTAAAACGCCACCGAGCCCCGGTACAGCTTGTGCGCGCTGCCAAGGTGCTTGCGTGCTTGATGCACGTCTGCGCGGGTCTGCTCGGAAGCCAGCGTGTCCCCAACTGACTTTTGCGCGAGGTGGTTGAGGTGGGATTCCAGTTGGTCTTGCGGGCAGATCACCAGGGTGATGCAGAGTACAGTGTCTTCGGGCATCTGATCGAAGAGGGCATTGATGGCATCGCCGCCCTTGGGCGTTTCCCCGGTCAGGTGGCCGATGACTGGTGGCGTTCGCAGGCGATCGAGGACCACCACGCGATGGGGCTGCTCATCGAAGTACCAGAGCCCCTGGTCTAGGTCCGAGCGCGGTTGTTCGAAGAACAGGCGCTGGGCGAAGTCGGTGCCGCTGGCCAGTTCCAGCTCATCGCCTGGCGGGCCCTCGGGGTAGGACGCCAACTGATAAAAACGCTCACGGTCCGCCCGGGTTTCGCCCAACAGACGCGGATGCGGGTTGAACCAACGCAGCAACCAACGATGAATCTGTGCGCCGGTCATGCGCTGGGTTTTGACGCCGGCATTACCCAGGCCTCCCAGCAAGCGGTCGCAGACGCTATTGAGGGCCTGCTCGTGGGTTTGGCCTCGACGTCCATCAGCGCCCTTGCTGCGCCGGTAGACCACCAGCCGCACTTTGCGACGCTGGCCGCGCCAGGGCAGTTGGGTCACCACGGTGTCTTCAAACAGTCCGCCGGGTTTGGACAACGCCTCCAGGTGCTGGCTAAACATGCTCAGGTAGCACTCGGTAAAGGCTGACCCTTGAGCGCGGGGCTGCACATAGTTCCTGAGGTTTTGCAGATAGCCGTCCCACTCGGTTTCATCCTGGGCGTAGAGCTGCACCACCCACGGCTGCTGCTCCCGCTCGTCGAAGCTGTCTTGCAGGGCGTTTTCCAGTGCATCGCGCACCGTGCACAACCAACTCGCTTCGCGGCCTTCTGTGCCGATCGGCGTCAGCTCGAAAAACGCTGCCACCGACTCGCCGTCCTCCAGCAGGAGGCACTTGGAGTCAGGCAAATATTCGACCCAGGGCAACAAGTCCACAAAGCTCGGCGTCACGGCGTACAGCGCCTGCTCATCGGCCTTCGTAGCGGGGCGCTTTCGGGGGCGACTCGCGGCGCCAGGCTCCGGCAGGCCGTGGGCCTTCAACTGTTCGACGTACTGCGTCCAGGGATCGGTCTTGTCCGTCTCCATCAGTAGGCCTCCGTGCGCTCGCCGGGCAGGGCGTACTGCACTCGCTGGTAGAAGGGGAAGACGGTGCTGTAGCCCGGCACCGGGACCGGGTCCGACCCCGCCAGATGCGGAAAGACGTACATCACGAGGTCCGGGTTGGGCAGGCGCTTGAATTGGCTATGGATCTCGTTGTGAGCCGTGCGGGTGTAGGTCAGTTGATCGGTGCCGGTGTCATCCAGAGGCCGACGCAACGCCAGGCGTGCCGCTTGAAGAGGACGGCTCAGGGCGCCTTGAGGGGCTGGCCCGGCGTGCTGATCCCAGAGGTCGGTCATGGTCTGGGAACCGTGAGGGAGCAGCTCGCCCTTGTCAGTGGTGCAGCCGCCGGTAAGCAGCGTGATCAGCCATAGGCAGGCCAGGGAATTAATCGAGGGTCGATGCATGGGCGCCTCCTGTTACATGCCGCACCTGGCGGCCGAGGGTTTCGTAGTCAATCTCCAACTGCCTATCCAGGTGCACGGCCACGGGTGCGCCGGGCTGCACGTAGACGGCGGCAAAGGCCTGGCCATAGAGCTTGTTCACCCAGTCGCCGATGTCTTTCACGCCACCGGACAAAATGCTGTTCAGTGCCGAGGGACCGGCCCCGATCGCGGCTCCGCTAGGTGTGAGCACAGTGCTGGCGTCGGCCTTATCGGCTTCGAGCAGCTTGGCCACCCCGGCGCCGGCGGCGGTGAGCAGGCTTTTGGTGCCCAGGTACTGCTGGGCGTTGGAGCGCCGCTCACCGGCAATGCACGGCACACCGTACGGATCGCTGAGCCAGCCGATGCCGCCTTGGATCTTGTTCAACTGCGACTGGCCGGTCTTACCCGTGCTTTGGCGGCTGGCCAGTTTTTGCGGCGCGGGGAGCGTGCGAATACGTCCGTCGTTGAACACAAAGGTCAGGCTGACGATTTGCCCGCGCACGCAGGAGAGCGTCCAGTCCCCGGCGGCGGTGCCGCTGATCACCGCACCTGCCACATCCGGTAAATCAATACCGTTGGCGGTGAGGTTGTCGGGACCGATCAGCACCTTGAAGGGGTAGGGATCGTTCACCACACCGTCTACTGGCACTCGCCCGATCAGCGCCGTCATAGCGATGGAACCGGTCAGGGTGCTGTTCTCCGGCAGGGTGTAGACGGGCTTAGCTGCGGCTTTGTCTTCAGAGGTTTTGATATTGCGGCCTACTGCACCGGTGTTGGCTTTGAGCGCCTTCTGGCCTTGATGGATGGTGTCCTCAAAGGCCGTCGGGAAACTGAAGCCCTTCGCGGGTTTACCGGAGCCGGCCGGCAGCGGCTTGCCCTTGGCATCGACGGCAGCGGCGTCCTGGGGCTCGGTCCAGATGAGGTCGTCGTGAGTGCCGGGGAACGACGCCTCGTCACCAGGCTCCAGGCCAAGGCCGATGGGCAGGTCGGCAGCGCCCTTGTTCAGAAACGAGGTCGAGAGCTGTTGCTTGAGGTCTTCCAGCAGGTTCTGGGTATCCTGGGGGCTCAGGCTTGAAGGACCTTTGTGCGGCACCTTCTCCAGCTCCGTGCTCAGGGCTTTCTGGATACGCTGGTCGATGTCGCTATCGCGCTGACGCAGGCGAGCGTTTTCCTTCTGTTGGTCTTTGTTCTCCGTGAGCAAGGCCTTGAGCTCCGTGCGCATGGCCTTGGTCTGGGCCACCAAGGTGGCCACGGTGTCTTGGGGCGTATCGCCGTCGATGCCGAGCAGCTTCATGTCCTCCGGGGTCAGGGATTGCTCCGTACCCCTGGGTTTGGCGGCCGGGACGTCCTTGGAGGAACACATCTTGAGCACCCCGAAGACCACCAGCAGAATCAGGGGCAGGAGCAACCACTTGAGCAGGCCATTACTGGTCATGGTCACCTCCGGCTACGGCGGAGGCGATGAAGGCGGTACTGGCATCCACCGGGCTGAGGGCCGGAGGCAGTGCTTGCGCCAAGCTCCGGCCACGGGTCACCAGGTAGACCACCGTGGTGTCGCTGGCCTGGCCGGTGGGCCCTAGGTTCGGGTGCTGGAAAGCTGCACTGACGAAGTCACCCTGCAGTTCGCGCGGGTCCAGTGAGATGGGCGTGATGGCGCGGTTCTGCAGCTTGACGGCACTGACGGTGTGGTCCTCCAACTGCCAGGCTCCCAGCCATTGGGCCATGACCGGTTGTGTGGGCATCAGGCCCGTCAGGTCCAGGTCGCGGTGCGATTTGACCGGCAATACACCGGGCAGGGGCTCGACGGTACGCAAAGGGGCATAGAGGTTTTGCGCTGCGTAGCGAGTCAGGGCCACCGGGATCGGCGTTTGCTGCGACGCGGGAGGGCTGTTCGCAGCGGTGAGGGCCGCCTCAGCCTCGGTGTCCGACGGGGACGTCTCGGCGGTATCGCCGTAGCTCATGGACGAGCCAGACGCTTTCACGATTTTGACAGGTTCGAGCGCAGGCTGCCCCTGGCCGTCGGTGGCGGTGATGTCGATCAGGATGATTTCGCCCGTGCGCACGTCTTGCAGGTGCAGGCGAGTTGACTTGATCGGCGCATTTGCTCGCAGGTAAAGCGTGCCGCCCGTGCTTTGGATACGCAGCGTGTCACCCAATGAGCGAGGGACGCCGACCCTGACGTTCTGATCGATGAAGACGATGCGCTCCTGGTCGACGTACAGCGGCACGACCAGGGGCAATCGCGCCCACGGCATGAGCTCAACGGCTTGGGCCGTCGTACAGCTCAGCCAGAGGGGGAGGAGGAGGTTTAATCGACGCATGACTAGCTTCCTTGCATAGCAGTGGCGGGGCTGTGGGAGGGGACAGGGTCGGGCGGTGGGGTGATGCGTTGCGGCGCGCTGTCGTAGCAGTTAAGGGCCAGGCCAAACGGGTTTTTCTCCGGGTCGACGTCCAGGCGTACTACCTGAAGGGGGTAGCGCACGAAGGCCTGCTTGACGCGTTCCGAACCGTAAAACTCCTCGGTCGCCAGGTCCAGGTTCACCACCCAGCGGTCCCGCCCCAGCACCTTGACCCGAAGTTCCGGGGCGTCGCCGTAGCCCCGGTCGGGCATCTCGAATACGCCCCGGGTTCGGCCGCGCAGCTCGCCGGCGGTTTGGCGTTTCTGGGCGTCGCCTTCGAGATGGGACTTGCACTGCGGGGTCAGGTAGGCCGAGAGCTTCTGAATGGCCCGCGGGTAGTTCTTCTCGCCGTCGACGGGCCAGCGGTTGAGCTGCTGGAAGATGTAGAAACCAAAGGTGTACACCGACTCCGGTGCCACCTCCCACCATTTGCGGGTGCTGCCGGAGCGCAGGTCCGGAGGAATGTGGATGGTCAGGTTTCGGGGGGCGTCCCACCACCCCAGGCCCATGACCAAAGCCACCCCGAACAGCAACCCACACCCAATGCGCAGCGAGAGGAGGTGGGACTCCAGTCGGGCCACCTCGTTCTTGAAACGGCTCATGGGCGTGGGCTCCGTCGAGTGCTCCAGCGCCCTGAGCGCCTCACCAGGTCGGCGCCGCCGACCCAAGCCGTGAGCAGCGGCCAGCGTGACGCGATGGCGCATTGCAGGTAACGGTGCAGCCAGGTCTCGGGTTTGCCGCGCTTGTGGCGGCGCAGCCATCTGCCGCCCACTATCAGGCTCAAGGCTGTGCACTTCACCAATGTAGTGGGCGCCAGGGCGACGCTCTGAAACAGTATCGCAATGCCCAACCCTAGGCCCGCGCCGATCACCGCGCCCAAGACGACGGTGATCCACATCTCATCGGCCGTGAGCCCCAGCACAATGACCGGTTGGCGATTGAGGCGTGATGGCAGAAACCGAAGGGTACCGTCGTGGAGGGTGTGATCCGAGTCTTGTGTCATGGCCGGGCCTCCTCACAGCACATCGGTGCCTTTGGTCAGCAGCCAGATGATGATCACCAGCAGCAGAGCACCCACACCGCAGGTCAGCCCGAACTGACCCCAGGTCTTCTTGCCGTTTTGCACCTCTGAGTAGGTGGTGTAGGCGTGATAAGCCACGCCACAGAAAGCGGCGGCCGCGATGGCCAGGGCGAGCAGGGAGACGATGTCGAAGGCATGGTCCTGCAGGGTCTGGATCATGCTGTCCGATTCGCCACGACTCGGGGCTTCCATTTCTGGGAGCGCCGCGAGGGCCCAGCAGGACCACAGGGCCGAGCAGGCCAAGGTGCAGCGCGAGAACAGGTGGGTGATGCGGTTCCATCCGATACGATTTTTCATCAGGTGCCTCCAATGGCAGTGGGTAATCCAAAAAAACAGGTCAGTGCAGCAGCAGAAAGGTGAGCAAGAGGTAAATCAACAACACCTTCGCAGTCAGGCCAGCGAACTTCCCCTGGGAAAGCTGACCGCTGGCCCAACCCCGGTAGCCTGTGACGAGGGCCCAGGCGGCGAAGATCAGCGCGCAGGCCAGGACCAGGCCGATCAGCAAGGTGGTGCTTTGTTGTGGGCTAAAGCCGCCCATGGCCTGAAAGGCGCTGAGCTGCGGCGCACTCATGCTCATGGGGAGCTCCCAGCGGACCGGGTGTAGTGGCCGGTCAGCTCCGGTGGCGTGCGGGGTTGAGCACGTGAGGGCGTGAGGTAGCCCTCAATGCCGCCGCGAACCTGCTCCAGGTCTTCAGAGAGGCGGGCGTAGTCAAAGGTGAAGCGCGACTGGTCATCGGTGGGGAGGGCGGCACTGGCATTCACCTGCCGTGTGACGGCCTCCAGTTGACGCAGTACCAGGCTCAGTTGGGTGCGCTCGTGGGCCGTGGGCTCGGCCATCACCGTGGGTACGGTGAGGCTCGCCATTAACGCGATACATCGAAGGGAGGGTATGGGATAGGGCATGGAGTTGGCTCGCTCGAAGAAGGTTCAAAGAGCGTGCCGAAAGGCGAAGCGGGTGACAGCAAGAAAACAGGATTCGGTCGAATGGCTTTTTTTCTAGGACCTGAAAATTGCGTCTCTGCGCTATGGCCAGAATGAAACGCAGAGGTCCATAGAGCTCTGCGCATGCCTCAACTTCAATAGGTATTTAGTACGTCGGATAGGCGGAGTATATGTATCAGGTTGCTCGATAGACTTGGCGATCACAAAAGAGGGGTGCTTACTATGCCGAGCGAAGTGAAGCTAGTCATTTTTTATTTCTGCACGGGGGGCGAGGGCAAGCGTAAGTTGATACATATTGAAAATATTTACCCCACTTGTCAGAAATGAAGAGGGGTGTTTGTAATACGATCTTCATAGGGTTGCTGGCAACGACGACCAGTTTGTTTTGATTGAGCAATGGGAACCAAAATCACCCCTGGAGGTTCATGACTATAGGTCTCAGATGATTGCAGCGGAGGTACCGCAGCGCCGGGGACGGCCTGAGGAGCGGACCACTGGGCGCCGCGGTGGCAGATCAGCTAGCCAATCTGGACAATCGGCCCAGTAAGGGTTGGGCTTGGAGGAAGAGACCCATAGGTGAGCGAGAAGCTCTGCATGCCGCGCCCGATCGACACTTCGGTGCTCCATCGGACTTGAGAGTATCCACTCCTGGTGGGTCTACATATGGCGGTTTCGCCGGGAAGAACCGCTTCACAAGTGAAAGTCATGGTCTGTAGCCCATTGGCAAAATCGTCGTACCACCACCGCACGTTCGCGATCACTTTGCTGGCATCCATCACGTCCTCTAGTTTGATGGTGAACGTCACTGACTCGATAGGAGAACGCGTGTTGTTGTGCAATATTGGAGCACCTTCTTCAGGGGTCGGGTTGCGGGGGTAGCATTCCTGTCCGACCGGGTTCAACTGCAATGCACTGGGCAGATTTAAGGTGATCTGGATGTCATTCTGGTCGAAGAGGGTATAGGTTTGAGCCGGACTTTGGTCTTTGTTCGAGGTTTTTTCTTTGATTGCTTCAGACATTTTAATTTCCCTTTTTCGTATGTGCTGAAATTCTGGGCAAGAACTTCTCCCTGCTACGCGACTCAAGACTTTGGGTGCGCGTTTAGTATTTTTGATTGGTCTATTCACTCTGTCAATATTTGTATCGGGGTTTATTTGATAAAGTGCCAGCGTTTTTAAGGGCACCCATTAGCCGGCTCTACGTCAATATCCAAAGCCTACCCGCCCTGCTTTTTTAACAGCAGGGTGTTTCCCTCGTTAAACCTGATCGGTTGAGCCGATCGAACCCGTTTCCTCGTTTTTGGCTACGACAGAGTCGCGCCAGTCACCCATATGGATCAAGCCCGATGATCCAACCGGCGGTTTGCCCGGGCTGCTCGACCAACAGGCTCTGGACAAAGACCGCCGATGCCCACTCAAGCTCACTGCTTACGAAAGGTTCACGTATCGATACGTTCTACCTTCTACATCACGTTCGTCGTTGTACAAGTCGGTCATGCTGGCGTGCTTATGACCCAGGAGTGTTTGCGTATTGATCCCCTGACTTCGATACAGGCGTTCGGAGAGCGAGCGGATCTCATGGAGCGTTGGCGGGGATCGCCAGGTTCTGCGTGGGAATGCCTCGTCACGGCAGGCCGCAAAAGAGTGGGTCAGCATGGCTGTGACGTAGGGCTTTCCGTCGCGCCGGGCAATGAACGTGTTGCCGTTGGGCTGCACCTCAAGGCACCGATCTATGGACTCTCCGACGCTCATGCCAATGGCGTCGAGCTTCAGCTCAAGCGGTATTGCGACGCAGGCGCCCGTTTTCTGCTGAGTGACGTGCAGGTGACTGGCAAAGACATGGGGAGGCGCCATCACGGCCACATCGGCGCGGCGTTGCGCGGTAACCAAGGCTAGATTCAGGCAGTTGGCAAACCACGGCCTCTTCCAGGACTCTGCGACCTCACGAATTTTCAGGAAGTGCCGCAAGCTCAGGCGGGCACGTGCAGGCCGAGGGGCAGGTGCTTTAACCGGAGATAATGGGTTGTTGATGACCAACCGGCAGTAGACCGCCGCGTTGAAGAGCTCATTGGCCTCGATGTATACCCGCCGGGCAGCAAAAGGGCGGCCGCTGTTCGCGATGTTATTGATTAACAGCTCAAGGTCGTGAGGCATGATCTGATGCAGGAGGCGATTTCCCAGCCCGAGGCGCAGGTGCCGCAGGTTATTGAGGCGGTCGCTGATTGTTCGAGGCTTGAGCGGGCGAGAACGAATCAGCTCTTCCTGCAGATCGCACCACTGTGCGAGGGTCGTTGTACCGAATGGGGGAAATTGGAGCATGGCAGCTTCTCTCCATCACTGAAGTTGAAAGCTGCCTGTACGGCAGTGGGCGTTCCAATTTAACGGATAAGAACCCTTTGGTTTCAGGGGGCTGTATTTCTGAATATGTCCTCGTGATTGACCTGAGTGATGGGCTGCAGCAAAGCCCCAGCACTCACAGGTATTTCTTGAAACTCCCAGCCGAGATACTCACCACTACGCCCAAGGCTGCTGCGCAGGGCAGCAACACGAGCAGAGGGCTCACGGTCATTGGCAGCGCGGGATATATGATCCAGGGCGCGACCCACAGCGGCACGATCATCCGCTTCGCCCGGTGGTAGATGAACCCGGATTCTCTGCCTGCGCCAAAGCGGCGCAAATCCCGACGCACCAAGCCATCGATCAGCCCCGTGAAGACCGCCATCAGGAACAGGGGCAGCGTCAGCACCAAGATCAGGATTCGCGCCAAAAAGGTCAACACCGCATAGACCGCCGCCAGCCCGTAGTCTTCCAGGTGCACATAGGCCAGCCCCAGGTAGTACTGCAACCCGGTGCTCCGATTGCTGTTCAACCGGGCCTGTTCGGCGGACTGGGTGATCCAGTGGATCAGGCCGGTTTTCTCAAAACCCCATTCGTACGCCAGACCGATGATCCAACGGGCGGTTTGCCCGGGTTGCTCGACCAACAGGCTCTGAACAAATGCCGCCGACAACCACTCAAGTTCGCTGTTCAGCATGTCCCGCGAGTGATGCCAGCCTTCCTCGGGCCAGAAAAAGTACAGCCCAATCCACTCGGTCACCACGCTGAAAAACAGCGACACCAACAGGATGCCGAGGAGGGTGAAGGGCAGTCCAAGAACCTTGCTGATCAGGCCTTTTTCACGGTACGCCTGCTGGCTTTTTGCGGTGTCAGTGCTCGCGGCCATGGTCCCCTCCTGCTCAGTGCACCGAGACGATCACGGGTTCGAAGCAGACCAGCAGTGGACCTGCGACCGAGTCTTCCACCCGAATGTGGATCGGGGTGGTCCACCGTGGAGACAGGCCGTGCTGATTCAACTGGTCAAACAGTTCATACGCATCATGGACCCCCAACTGAGTCTCTCTCAGCAATCTCCCCAGGACCTTGGATATAGCCTTCACCGAAGAGCCCGGCGCCCGAAGCTGAGCGAAGCGCAGTTCTAAACGGGTGGGCCCTATCATGGCTGTGCCTCCTCTGTATCCGTCGCATCGGCCGCGGCCAGGGAGGCGTCCTTGGGGCAGGGTCATCGTCCAACAGATCTGCGGGCAGCGATTCATCAAGCACCCGCGTCCCGCTGCCCATCCACCACTCGCCACCTCCGTTGATGTAGCGTTTGCGCATGTGCTGCGCCAGGGTTTGCAAGTCCTTGGGCATGCATTCATCAGGATCGGGGGCGGGTAGCGGCATTCGGATCTTCCAGAGATTGGCGCCTTCGATCAGGGCAAAGGCTTGCCCCTTCGGCAGGCTGACGATATGGGCCGGCTCTATCAGTGGGACACTGGTGGAACTGACCCGGTCCTGGGTGTTGCTCGTGAAATCGGTGTTGCCCGTGGGGTCTGAACTGTCCGTCGCACCGCTGACTAGCGTGGTGGAGTAGACATCCACCTTGGGCAATTGACGGGTCAGCAACTCGGCGGTGGCGGTCTCGCGTACTCGCAACATGAAGAGGTTGTTGAAGTTGCCCACCACCTGACCGGCCTTGGCCCGGTTGCCGATTCGGGCCTCAATGTCGCTGAGGGTCTGGGTGTAGGCGCTGACCTGGATGCCCGCACCGCCGCCCTTGTTGATCATGGGAATGAACTCATCGCCCATGAGCTCGTTGAACTCGTCGGCGTGAAGGTTGATGGGGATTTTCTGATCCTGGACGGCACCGGGCAGGCCGTCATCGATGCCGAACTTGTAGATATGGCCTGCCACGGACACCAGGTCCGAAAACATCGAGTTGCCCACGGCCCCGGCCACCTCCGGATCGGACAAGGCATCCAGCCCGACGTAGACGATGGCCCGCTTACGGATGATCTGCATCCAGTCGAAAATCGGCCGGGGATCGTTGAGGTCCGTGTAGTTGGGCGAGATCAACTCGGCCATGTGCCCGGTGGTGAGTTTCTCCAACAGCGGCAGGAGCGAGGCGACGATCTTGTCGAAGTAGGTCTTGTCATAACGGATTGCCGAACGCAGTCCATCCATGACCGGGTCCGCCACTCGGGTTTGTGAGAGGTACTGGTCAATGGCCGTCACGCGCTTCTGCCGGCCCCGCATGTTGTAGGGGGTGTTCTTTTCGTTGAGGGCGCCTTCCAGGGTGACAATTACGTCCCAGGCCCTGGGATCGTACTTGGCGAAGTAGTAACCGCTGTACTCGATGAACAGCGCGTCGATGTTGATCACGTGTTGTAGGATCTTCAGGTAGTCCGGGCGGATTCCCAGTTCCACCAACGCCCGGGCGATGATGTTGACAAAACGCCAGGCAAACTCCCGAAACGCCGCGCTGTTACCTTCACCCGAGAGCTGGCCGGCGATGCGGCTGGCCACTTCGGAGATGCGCCCAAACCGGCCCACGGCGTTGTAGCGTGCCGAAATATCCGGCCAGCCCAGGTGAAAGACATAAAACTCGCCCTCACGCCCGGCGCGTTTGGCTTCGATGTACATGCGCTTGAGCAGGTCCGCGTCACCCTTGGGATCAATCACGATCACCGGCTCGAATATGGGCAGGCCGTCGACGATCTTCTTGCGACGGATATCCTGGGTGATGAACAGTTCCGCCAATCGGGTTTTACCGACCCGGGTCGTGCCCAGAATCAGGCTGTGACCGACGCGCTCTCCGAGGGGCAGAGATACTTCGACTTCATTGGGTTCAACACCATGCAAGCGAGGGGATCCGCCCACTGGCGGGAGCGGACGCACCGGATTGAGCGGGCTGTCCCAGGCGGTAACGCGGGGCACCAGGCTCAACGGAAAGGGCACTGATTCCAGACGCGCTTCCAGTCGGCGAGCGGCCTGAAACGCTGCTGTGGGTTCTACGTAGCGACGAAACTCGGGCCGGTAGGTCTGCATCAGGCGCTGGGTGTGCCGCTGTTCCCATCTGAAGCCGATTCCGACAAAGAGCCTATGGTTGCTCACGGGCACCTGCTTGCTGGTCATCACATAGCGCGGTAAGCGACGGATGTTGCGCCGGTAGCGCAACACCACCAGCGCCTGACGAAGGCGCATCCCGCCGAACGCTAGAAAGAACAACGCCGACACCCCCCCGAAGAGCGGTGTCAACGCCAGCGACCAAGGTGCGAACAGACTCAAGTACGCCCCAATACCACACACCGCCACGGTGTACAGCTCCACCGCCGGCCGCAGCAGCGCCTCGATGGTATGGGACTGGGTCATGACTACTGCTCGATACCGGTGGACGTCACCAGTACGGGGTAGTGCTCAATCCCCAGCCGCTGCGCGAGGTCATCCGCTGCCGCCGGCACCATCTCCAATCCGACGCCCAAGGCACGCAGCTCAGCAAGGGCCGCCATCCGCTGCACATTGACCACCCACCCGACGGCCTTGAGGTCGCGCAAGACGTCGCCACGACGCTGCAGCCACTCTCTTGACAACTCGTCATCACCTACCAGGAATACGGGTCGTAATCCGGCGGCGTTATGCGTGCGGCTCTCGAAGGACCCTGGGTTCAGTGATGGGGACTTCACCGGCAACATGTCCGCCTCGCTGTACGCAGTGATACGCACCGGCGGCAAGGTCATGGCCTTGGCCGGTTGCTCATCCGGCAACAGGTTGAGGGAGCGGTAATAGGCCAGGGTCGAGGTGCCGCCCCGGTCATCGACGACGATCAGTTCGGCATGGGCAAATGAGCACGACAGGCTCGCCAGTGCGCCCAGGGCCAGAGAGGCCAGCGGGACACGGAAGACAAGAGGAGATGGGGAGGTAAAGGTCGTATTCATGGGGTCTTCATTCCTTGAAGGTTGGGGGCGGTGAGACGAGTCAGGTGCTTGGCAAAGGCCCGGCGGTAGCGTTTGGCGGGAGCGCCGCCGGCCGGGCGGTGGTACCGGCCCGCGGCGGCGGTCCAGTCGCTGTCCGGGGATTTGTGTTTCAAGAGCAACATGGTGGCGACAGCCAGGTTGCGGTACGGGTTGAGGGCCGCGCAGGGATGCGCAAAGTGCTCACCGTTCCAGCCCAGGTTGATCTGGCCCAAACCGGCATCCACCTGCTTGGCACTGACCATCTGGAGGGCCTGGAGCAGGGCACTGCACGCCGAGCGCCGATCCGCAAAGCGGTAAGGCTGGCCGGCCACGTTCAGGGTCCAGGGCCAGGGGATCAGCCGACCACGGACGCGGGCACCGCTTTCTTGAAGGGCCAGCGCGTACAGCACGGGTGAGGGGACCGGCGTGCCCCGGGTGGCCCATTGGTAAGCGGGCGGTGGCAACTCAGTGGCGCTGACCTGCAGGGCCAACAGACCACCCCCCACGAGGCCTGCACACGGCCAATGGCACCGGCTCATTGCCGCTGCCATTGGCCATTGACCTGCCGCATGACGGCAGGAAAGGCTCCGTTGTCGCCCAGACGGGCCCAGTGCCCGGCGTCGTGATTGAGGGTGATGTCGCGGTTGAGAACCTTCTGCGGCTCAATCCCAGCCCGTTTGGCCCAGGCGCGTAGACGCTCATCTTTGCCTCGGCTGTCCACCAGGTACAGATCGAAACCCTGCGCCGTTTGCTGAAGCTGCCTGACGCGCTCCGGGCAGTTCTTGCAGTTTGTGGTGACAAACACCGCCAATCGCGCCGATGAAGTAACAGGGGATGCCTGGGCCAGGCTCTCGGTGCCCATCAGGTTTACCGGCAGTTGCCCAGGGTACAAACGCTGGAAGGCATCGTTGTAGGCATTCTGGTAAGCCAGCAGCTTCTGCACGCGAGCGAACTCCGCCTGCACCTGCTGTTCGGCATAGCGCTGCTGTTCCTGCGGATCTCTCGCCTCAATGCCTAACGCCGTCAGCGGATCGAGGTTGGGCGAGTACACACCCAGTGGTCCTTGCATCAAGCGGCGGTAGCGCTGCCACTCTTCTGGCTTGAGGCCCCATTCGGTGGCCAGCGCCTGTTCAAGCGCTTGAGACGGGTGTTCCTGGTGTTGCGTGTGTGGCGTGTTTTCAACGGTCAGGGGGATCAGCGTTTCGGCCTGCACCACCGAAGGCAGTAACAGACAGGCGCCGCTGAACAACAGACAGAGAGGGGATACGTTCATGGCGCAGCCCTCACGGGATCGAGACGGTGAGCGAACCACCGTCAGGTCGAATCCATCGTGCTTTGTTCGGCTCCAATGCTTCCAAGCGCCAGCCCAAAAGCACCCGTCCCGGCCGAAGTAGCTCAATGTCCTCCAGTCGCCGTACCTCTGTGAGTGTCACAGCCAAAAATAACTCACCGCCGCGTGACTCCAGACCCACGATGCTGAAGGGTGGTCGTGCGCTGGTTTTGCGAGGACGTATGGCCTTGGGCACGGTCGATGAAGAACCCCGTGCAACAGCAGAGGAGGGGATCGGCACAGTGGCCGGAGCAGGAGGGGCTTCTACGGCGGCCTTGAGCGTCAGTAACGCACCCTCTGTGTTTTCCACCTGGGTAGTCAGCGCAGCGAGTCCCGAGACGACGGTCTCTACGGAGCGGTCCGCCGCCCGTCCCTCAACGCGCTGAAGGAGTGCCTGTTGCGCGACCTGAAAATCGGCCTCTGTCACGCAGCTCAGCGACTGCAAACCCTTGAGTTCGGCATCCACCCTTTTCAGATGCAGCTGGATGCTGTCCAGACCTTCGTGAGAGGGCGTCGAGGCCACAACGGTGGAGAGCGTCGAGAGTTTGCTTCCCAGGTAGACCGCGGTGCTCACCAACAGAATCAGCGTGGCGCCCTGAATGGCTGAATACAGCGTGGGACGCTTCATCACTCACCTCCCAGCGGGCGCGCCGCAGGTGAGGAAACCGCTCCTGCTGTACTCGTCTTCGCGCCAACCACTACGGTTGCCGGCAGCCGTTCCGAACCCTTGTCTCGCGCCACAAAGCAGATGCTTCGGGTTTTCTCGTCAACCTCCACTCGCCAGGCCGGCCCAGCCAACGCCAGCAGTGCATTGCGCACAGTGATAGGCCCCAGCCGGTAGTGAGCAGCGGGCAAAGGGTGGGCATACAGCACCTGCACATCGCCCGTCCCTGAACCGTCCGCCGGGCACAACCGATAGCCTGAGTGGCGCAGAACGTAGCGCATGGCTTCCTGAACCGTCGGGTTCAAGGCCTCCGGCAGATGGATATCGATCACCTGGCTCAGCAGATCCAACTGCTCGGCCCGGGGCAGCGTGCTGGCGAGGGTGTAACGGCCCTCTCGCTGTACAGGCGAACGTTCAGGCTGCAGCCACTGAACCTGGGACCGGTGTGAAACCTTCGAAACGGAAGGGCGTACAACCTCCGTCTGGGCAGATGAAGTCGTCAACGATGCGCAGCCCGACAGCGCAATCACGGTCAACGGCAAGGCGAGTGTTACAGCGGTGGCCAGCGGCCGAGTAGGGGGAAAAAACATCCATGTGTCCTCACGCAGTGGTGAGGACACAGTTGCAAATCAGAGCCGGCGGCGCCGCAAACAAACAGGATTTGGGGCGAAGGTATTTTTCAGGTGGGCGATGCAACGGAGTTCTGAGCAGAACCTAGAGAGCGAATATCAATGCGGAGGGTGCACGTAGTCGATGCCTTCGTTGACAAACTCGACCTGGCCTTTTTGGGTTTTGACGACGCTATTGCAGCTGACATAGGCCGGCCTCCTGACCACCCCGCGATCCAGCTGAAGATCTACATCGATGGCTGTCTCAACCACATCAGTCGAGCCAGTGCCTGGAGCAAGAAGCCCAACGGCCATCGCGCGCACCGACGGCGCACAACTCATGTGGCTAGTCGCTGCTACTGCCCACAAGGATCCAGCGCTTACCTTGAGCGTGGACGTCGTAGGCAAACTCCCAAAATACCGGGTAGGCGGGGTGACCTTTTTTGAACCAGAAGGCTTTTATGTCGTCAGCCTCATGGACGTGTGCGGTTTGCATCAGTTTTTCAGCGAGGAGCGTGATTTCATCTAGCTTGGTAGCCAAATCCACCGGCCCTGAACCTTCATCGCCAGGATGAAGCAGTAGCTCCATCACTTGCTGTTGAACTTCGCTAACTGAAACGTCTGTGGCGCCGCCCACCACACTGTCTCGGGATACTGCGTGTGTGAGGGCCTCGGCCAATGATTGGCTAGCGTCCAGAGGGCCGTAGACGTTGACCCATACGCAATAATTGTAGCCGTACAAAAGCTGTTCCAGCCTGAGAAAATCTTCAGGCCTGTCGTCTCGCGTAATTTTCATAATGCCCTAATGGTCAATCATTTCTGAACAACTGTAACGGCGGATCTTGCATTCTTCCGTATGAAACCGTCTGGCTGAAGTCGGATGGCTGCTTACGATCCACGGCAGGTGGTCCAGGGGTGAAGGTCAAATGCTCCACTGACGGAGCTATTCTGTAACGTGGAGTTTGACTTGGGCTCCATCAGGTAAGCCATCGATTTCCTTACGCTGCATTGAATCAGAAGGGCAGGTCTTCATCCGCAATCGGCTCAGCTACCACTGGCGGTGATGGCGTCAGCGCTTGGTGAATGCTCTCAAGGCGCTCCTGTAGCTCATCAAAGGTAACTACGAGCACATCTCTCAAGCTATTCCGATACTGCTCAAAGGCTTCCTGTTTGTCCTCCTCATCGGGGGTCCGGCCAATGATGACAATGGCCGCCACCGCATGAGCGTGAACACGTTCCTTCAGATCATGCGCCAGGCCGAAGATTTCGCGCTGTACATTGCTGCGCTGGCTAATGATCTGACCGACCGCGCCGCTGAGCTCGTAGGACGGGGTATAGGTTTTCCTATACGGCTTTCCGAGAAGGTCATGCTGGGGGTGCTTGATCTCGATCAGCGCCAGGTTTCCGGTCGCCTTTGCTGCCATGAGGAAGTCGGAATATTGGCCACCTCGTCCACTGAAGCTCTTACCACCTACATAGGGCTGATCTGCGATTTTCTTTACGGGGTACCCAAACGCCATGTCTAGGATAAAGGGGTTTTTACTTAGGAACGCTTGCCATCGAGTCTCGTTGGCATTGCTATCTATCATTCTCCGATAGACATCGATCAGTTGGCCGAGGGTGACGAGCTCGATCTCCGCTTTGAGGTTGAACAGGGTGCTAGGTTCGGACTTCGCCAAACTTGGGACGCTTTGCTGAGCGAGCTTTGCTGCCTGCTGCTGGTCTTTTGGAGAGAGCTGGGGAGTGGCTGAGCCCAGTGACACAAGATTAGCCAGCAGGTCAGGTGGTAGTTTCCGTGCTCGTGGCGGATACAGCTCGGGGGCCGCCTGGTGGAGTAGGCCGGTATAGCAAACGAGCTTTTTATCCGCAGCAGTTTCCCGCTGATGACGCTGTGTCAGTTGATCGAGGCGCTTCCTCAACAGCTCAAACTGACCTATCCCGAGGTAATAGGTGCTGCCCTGCACCCGGGCATCGTTATGGCCTCGCCCGCCATGAAGCACGATTTCCGTTACACCCTCTAGTGAGGCGACGGCTTGAGCAATATACCGGTATTCATAATGAAACCCGAGACCAAAGCGCCAGTCCTTGGCGAGTCCTGTCGGTAGACCTTCAAGTAACTCTTCGACACCATACTGATCAGCAGGATGAGCATAAGGTTGGTAAACCGGGCGAGTGATTAGGATCGACTTGATGGTGTAATACTTTGGCTCCCCATACTCTGAGTGACCTGCCCGTGGGTAGATTGGGTAGATGGTCAAATCTTCCGGCGTCACCTGCAGGAGGAGATGCCAATCAGGAGAGTTTTCAGGTAGCGCCACGTCGCTGTAGTACACGCGGGAGCTGCCATAAATTTCATCCGCGTCCCATTCAAACTCATCGTCGCCTGCCGGGGCATCGTCCTCTGCTGGATCGTACTCGATGTCATCGCGTTCAAAACGAAGGAAGGGGCCTCCGTCCGTGCGCTGCTGCATCGTGTACTGGGAGGGGCGCATGGAGGCCATCTGAGTTGTCCTCAAAACGAAAAAAAGACATTCCTTTTGGATGCTCTGCCGTGATTGCCAGGCTCTGACTTTGAACGACAGGAGGAGAGGAGTTTATAGGGTGCGGTAAACGTAGAAAAGCGGAGGCTATGGTAATAGGCCAAACGTGTCGTTGGCCGCAATGGCATCCGCCTCGTCGTTGAATATGACCGGCGACCATCGCTCCCGCTTGATAGCTGAAAGCAGAGTAAAAAAGCAGCGCTCACACAGGTGTATTTCGTACTGCTCACCGGAATGCTAGCAGGCCATGGGCCTAGTTCGCTGTCAGGGAGCCAAACTGATGCCCAGCTCCCGCTATGTAGGTGTTCTGTCCATATCGATTACAGCGGACGTCAACCACATCTGCTGCGGTTTCTTGGGTGGTCTTCATTTCTACCCCTCCAACTGCAAGTACGCTTCATGATCAAGCTAAAGAGGGGCGACTGACAATGGCCTTGGTAGGTGATCAGGCTATCTGCTGCTCCAGTGCCTCTCGGATGGCATCGACAGAGCCCACCCAATGCTGGCGATTCTCGTAAGGGGTGAAGCCCAGCCGCTCGGCAAATGCAGATGCTTTCGCGTTCGCACACTCGATGGCTAGGTGGCGATAGCCAAACTTCGGTGCCAAATCCACCAGTCGCTTTACCAAGGCGTGGCCATGTCCAGCACGTTGATGTTTGAATCCAATACGAGCGATCACGAGACTGTCTCGTGGACAGATCGCGTTTGGCCTTGCGAACAAACGGAAGTAGAGGTCGAATTGCCTGCTCAAAGCTGAGACGGTTCCGAATGATCTCCAGACGCGCTGCTGGACGTACCTGGGCTTATAGGTGAACCGCTCAAGAATGAACTCCCTCAGGTGTGGTATGAGATCCTCACACCGTGCTTCGGAGAACTCGTACCACTCATCGTCACTAGCATCGGCAGCGGGAAGGTCATGCATTGTTCTGCTCCTGTCCTAAGGAAGAAGAGCGAAGTGTAGACGGGAAGTTGCCGGTTGCATTAAGGCCTGCTTGGCCCTGGTCATTGTGCGGTGTCGTATTGCCTGAATTCGGTTGTGAGGGTGTCCAACTGAGCGGTATCGCATGGTCAGCGGGTGATTAGGCTTACCATTTCCCTGGCGCCTGAGAGGTTCTTTGAAAAGGTTGCCGTTGAGTCGATTTTACAGGCTGCAGAGCAATTGGCGTTGCTCGTCCCGGCAGCGTTTCGGCTTCAAGTCCGCTCCGCGTAAGATTCTGTGCCAAAAATGGATGACTTCTGTTCACGATGTGCCCTGAAAGCTCGCGCCTGGCGCGCCGACTCGAACGGCGTATGAATTCCCATCTGACGTGTTGTTGGGGATTTACGAGCGCTCAAGAGCCGCTACACTCCCTGCTCTCTGTTTTGGACCCCGCTATGAATCTCTCTGACGTCGTTCTTGTGCTGCTCCTGGCGGCACGCATTCATGGTACGGATGAGGCGGTGAGGGCATCGGCCAAGAGCTGCGTGAAGAAGCTGCCACGGTCCAAGCGCGACCTGATCTACAACGTGATCAACAGCCGCAGCCCGATGGATCTGGTCGCTTTTCTGGCTGAAAACCTCGACGACTGACACAGCAAAACGATCGATCCGTATTTGAGGCCCAGGGACCTTTTTTTGTCCATCTGTAGCGGCGGCTAGGCCCTGAATGCCTGATGTGATGAGGCCGTGCGCCTGTACGGAGGCGTGCCCCCGTACAGGATGAGTGGCTGTGAATCAGCACTTAGGCCGTGCCGAGCAAAGGGGGGGCACAGACGCCAACCTGCCAGGGCACGTTGTATACGCTGTGGCCTATTTGAATGTATCGATCAATGCCAAGACAGAGATCGCGGTGAAGGGGGGAGCGACGATCGCGAAAAGGGTGGAGTTCCACAACTGTTTATCGAACTTGATCATATCCAGTTCGAACCTTACGTTTCTGATCAAACAGGTCAACTCAGTGCTCTGAGAACGGATGGACGAATGAAGCTGGTGTTCTCGCTGCCTGATGGTTGACCTTAATTCGTGATCGACCCCTTTCAGTTCATAGCTTGAGGCGAAACGGTCAATGTCGGCCCCCCAAGCAGCCACCGCAGTTTTGAGTTTTTCTTCAATACAGCTGGTAGATTCGAGCGCATTTTCCAGGCGTTTTGAGGACTTCATCGTATCTCCTGCAATCGATCATTTGTCCGGCGGCAAGGCCTGTCGGCGAGCCCCCGTCAGTGTGAAAATCGGGTCTTCAGTCGGCGAGGGTGTCGACGACTGCCCTCGCTTATGAATGCCCGGCGTACTGCACTGATCAACGCACTCCTGTACGTCGTAGCCTTGTAGATCATGACCGCCTGATGAGGGGCTGTCCTCGACAGCGACCCCGTGTAAATGGTCGATCAATCCCGTTGGCTGAGGTAGTCAGGCATTTCCCACGATTGAGTCGGCCAAAAGCTGACTTGATGCCTGTAGGTGCATGAAGGGAGGGGCGAATCAAGCACTTGGCCGATTCATGTCAGAACGGTCCTACTTTCGCCCCCATTTCGGTGCAGAGCCGGCTCTCGATGATCCTCCATTGCAAAAAATGGGTGAAATCACAGGGGCTTTTCCTTGGACGAAAAAAAGCCCGACAAGGTCGGGCTGAGTGTGAGCTACGAGTTCGGATCCGCCACGGCAGAGGCAGAGGTGGAGCCCGAAAAGTGGGCGCCCGGAGAGGGCGCCTTGATAAGGGTTACATCAACCCGTAGTCGCTCATGGACAACGGATCACCGGCACCGACAATGATGTGATCCAGCAACCTCACGTCAATGAGCGCCAGAGCCTCACGTAATCGTCGAGTGAGCTCACGATCGGCGTTACTGGGTGTGGTACACCCTGAAGGATGATTGTGAGCCGCGATGACCGCTGAGGCGTTATTGGCGATCGCACGCTTGATCACTTGCCGGGGGTGAACACTGGTGTGGCCAATGTCTCCATGAAACATCATTTCAAACGCAAGGACTTGGTGTTTGATGTCCAGGAAAATGACGCAAAAGACCTCGTGATCCATCCCCGCGAGTTTCAGCTTCAAGAAGTCCCTAACCTCTGACGGACTCTCAAGTTTAGGACCCCGAGTGAATAGCCTTCGATCCAGAATCTGCATGGCCCTTTCGATCAACAGATCTTCCTGGGCAGGGCTTTGTGTTTCGGGTGCCTGCGTGTCGTTCAAGGCTCGGTTAGAACTCATGACGTCAACCTCTGTGTCCAGTCATGGAGGCACGCCATCCCCGAGGGACGTGTATGCCCCCGTAGGTGAAAGAAGGCGCCGGTCAGGGCGCCTGGGTGATGGATCAGCCCGCGTGATGCGAGACTGCTGAGGGCTCGGTGGTGTCGATTGGGTCACCGCTATCAGCGGCCTCCCAGTCATGAGCAGTCACCGGCATATCGGTTGTATCCAACGCATCGGGTATATCCGTTGTGTTCGCTGGACCGACGTTTGAGCTGGGCTCCTTGGGCGGCGCGGTATACACCACTTCACCGTTGATTTTGATCATGGAGAGGGAGAGCAAGTTGCTTCCTAAAGCGGCAGTAGGCTGACCTCGGTGCTCACCATGTTGCTGATTGGTAGTAAAGACCAAAAGCTCGCTGAGAGTGAAGCGCACGAAGACAGTTTGGCCTGAGTTGATTTCTTCTGCGCAGTGGCTGATGAGCTGTTTCGCCTCAGTGCCGACCACGGTGCAGTGGAAGTACTTGTAATCGACTTCGTCGGCGGGGCCTTGGAGCGCGGTAACCGTAACTTTTAGGTACGACTTCCTACGGTGAGTGAACGTTCTGACATTGTTGAGGTAACCAAATCCCTGAATGTACAGGTTGAAGTACTTTTTTTCTTCAGTAGCGGACTGATTCTGAGTAGTCATGAGTGTCTCCAGTTTCATTAAGAAAATGGGGAAGCACTCATCCCCAAGGGAAAGTGATTCCCCATTGGGTGGTGGTGCAGTAGGCATTCGGTCGTCAACGGTTCTGACGACTGACCGCGGTGATGAATGCGAGAGCGGTCGGGTGGTGATCAACGCGATCATCGCGTCGTAGCCTTTTAGATCCGGGCTACCTGGGCATGTTGCTGACAACGTCAGCAGGACACCCCTTCAGCATGAGAAAAGAGCCCTTGGCGGTCCAGTCCTCCTTTTTAGACAGAGGGTGTCGGATTTTTCCACTTGAGCACCGTGGGCTTGGCGAAGCATCCCGCGTCTGTCACTTCCCGTGCACCTACCGACTGACTCGTCTGGGTCCCACCTTCGACAGAAAAATACAGAGGGGCGCAATCCTGTTTTCCTCTGGAACCCCGCGCCCAAAAGGCCATAAAAGGAACGGCGAAACGGAAGGGGCTAAGGGAAGCAAAACGAAGGGCAAAGGGCTTACCCACAAAAGGTCATCCGTGCACTGAACAGCCAAAAGGCTCCCTCACACCACACGGATGGCAGGCTGAATGTTCTGGCGATTTAAATTGAAAAAGTCGGCTGATCACGAGCCAACCCGCAAGACCGGGGTGCCCGACTACCTCACACCTCAGACCGCTACAGAGCTGCTGTCGACCCCGCGCCGGCGCAAGCTCCTGGAGCACATCTGGCAGCGCACCTCGCTGTCACGCAAACAGTTTGCCGACCTCTATCTACGCCCCATCGAACGCTACGCCGAACTGGTTCAACAACTGCCGGCCTCCGAAAACCACCACCATGCTTACCTCGGCGGCATGCTTGATCATGGCCTGGAGATCGTGGCTTATGCGTTGAAAATTCGGCAGTCCCACCTGCTGCCCATGGGAGCCACCCCTGAAACCCAAGCGGCACAAACCGAAGCCTGGACTGCGACCATCGCGTATGCAGCTCTTTTGCACGACCTTGGGAAAGTCGCTGTCGACGTGGAAGTGCACCTGGAGGATGGATCGGTGTGGCGTCCGTGGCAGGGCCCGGTGAACCGCGCGTATCGCTTCAAGTACCTGAAGGGGCGCCACTACAAACTCCACAGCGCCGCAACGGGCTTGCTCTCCCTGCAAGTGCTGCCACCGTCGATCCTCGATTGGCTCTGCACCTATCCTGAACCCTGGAGTGCACTGATCTACGTGCTGGCTGGGCAATACGAGCATGCAGGCACCTTGGGCGAGTTGGTCAGTCAGGCGGACCAGGCCTCGGTGGCGCAAGAGTTGGGGGGTAATCCCGTTCGGGCACTGGCCGCGCCGAAGAGCTCCTTGCAGCGTCAATTGATTGAGGGGCTGCGCTACCTCGTCAACGAGCAGCTCAAGCTAAACCAGCCACGTGCGTCGGACGGCTGGCTCACCGACGACAGCGTCTGGCTGGTCAGCAAAACGGTAGCGGACAAGCTGCGCGCTCACTTGCTGTCCCAAGGTGCGGATGGGATTCCGTCCTCGAATGCCACGCTGTTCAACGTGCTTCAGGACAACGCGATCATTCAGATCAACACGGAGGGCAAAGCGATCTGGACCGCCACCGTGCAGAGCGGTAAATGGAAGAAGACCCTCACGTTCCTCAAAGTCTCCCCGGCGTTGCTCTGGGAGGAGGGCAAGCGTCCTCCAGTGTTCAGTGGCACGATCACGGTTGAAACGGCGGCCGAGGCCGCTGAGAAAGTCCGTGATACGGCCGCCGTGGATCGTTCGTCGCTCGAGCCGGTATCACTCTGGGACACTGAGCCGGACTGGATGCAGGGCGCTGCTCAGGCCCGCTTCACCGAAGACGAAGGGTCAGGTCACCGTATGGACATACAGGTGCAGGAAACTGAGCTTGAAGCGCCACCCGAGTGGTTTCGGATGTTGGACGAGGACCACTTGATGGGCACGCACCGCCATGAGACCGGCGAACCCTCCAGCGTCGAGGCCACTCCATCGCCTGTTCGTCAGCCGCCTGCTGCGCGCGAGTCCTACCCGCCAGCCCGTTTGCCAGTTCTGGACGTGAAGGGGAATGACCTGGGAGAAGCTTTCATGAGGTGGCTTCGTCAAGGCATCTTGAAGCACACGATCACCGTCAACGACGCCCAGGCCCCCATTCATAGCGTCGCCGGCACAGCCTTTCTGGTGACCCCGAAGATCTTTCAGCGCTATGCCCAGGAACACCCCGAAACCGCACGACTGGCGAAGGAGCAGGGGACCAGCGATTGGCGTTGGATTCAACGCTGCTTTGAGAAACTGGGCTTGCACCACAAGAGTGAAGAGCGCCTGAACATCTGGTTCTGTGAGGTCAAAGGTCCGCGCAAAACCCGGAGCATCAAGGGGTATTTACTCAAGGACCCCGAACTGATTTTCACCGAGAAACCGTATGACAACCCGTATCTGGCCTTGAAGGGCTCCAGCAGTGGAGGCCCCAGGCCCAGCGCCTGACCTGCGATTCTGACTCAGGAGCTGGAGGACACGAATTTGGACCGGTTGCTCTGCGAGCGGCCCGAGAGGTTGTCCTTTATGTCGCGTCGTAGCAGTGCCAGGATTCGAGCCTGCGTCCGGAGCGAGGTTATGGTGAGACAAAGCCCGGTATGAACTACGCTCCATCTCGGCAAAGACGCATAGGGCGTTTGCAAAGGATAGGGTGGGGTAAAGTTCAATGGACAGCGGTTTGGCGTGAACCTGCCCGGCACAGCAGGATTCGTCCGTGGAGCGTCCGTATTTTCTTCTCAACTGGACTACGGCTCATAAGGGGTGTCTGAAGATGGCGATTTACACTGAGCAAGCATTCAAGACGGAAGCCAACACCCAGTGGGGTCGTATCGAGAACGACTTGCCGATATGGAACAAGCTCCATCCCAGTAAAAGAAAACCCGGAAAGGACTACGACCCTGACATCACAGCCGCTATCGCCAACGGCTGGAGCGTCTATCACAACGCTTCTTCCAGCACGCTCAAGGAAATGCTGCTGGGTGATGTCAAGCTCCGGTCCGAACTTTCGATATTGCAAAACTTCGGCACCACGGCCGGAACCCAAACCATGATGGCTCGCGGATTATTAAAGAACGGTGCAGTGACCATTACCGAGGACATGGTAAACGCGTCCTTGATCGAGCAGAAAACGCAATACACCGCGGCTATTGCCGAGGGCGTCAGATTGAGCAAAAGCACCGATAGCCTGGTGAAACCGAACGAGGGAAGCGAGTTACTCTACAAGGGCAGTATTCTGAATGACGGCTTTTGGTGGCCCTTCATTAACGACGCCTGGGTTCTTGGCGCCCTTCACCAACTGAAAATTTTTCACCTCACGCTGGCCAGTGTCGAAGACGACCTGCTGTGGGACTCTGCCGCAACGCGGTGCCGTGTACTCGGCAGAGAACTGATAGGACTCAAGACCGCCGGCTATTCGTTGGTCGGTCTTCCTGCGTGGGTGACCACCAAGCCTGTGGTTCCCGCTCGGGCATCCGGCTTTTCGACCGCCAGTACGACAGGGGCCAAGGCGACTGACGCGGAAGTCAGAGCGGCTCTCGGATTCACGTTCGCGCCCAACTCCAAAGCCAAGGCCCTCAATATATCCCTCACTTCATACCTTGCAGAGATCGACAAATACAAATCTGCGGCGGAGATCCGAACAGCCCTCTTCGGAAGCGAAGTCAGCTACGCCGCCTATGACTACCGGGCCATCGTTGAAAGCTGATTCATGGTGTTCTACCCCCTGAGTGTTCAGGTTCCGTGGCAATAGCGGATCGCCGGCCGGCCAGGCGGCCGGCGTCCGTCAGCGTGGCTGTCGTTTCTAGACGTCTTTGTTAAATCCGCCTATATCGAACTGGGCCGCTACTCGACTTGTGTGGCGGCGACAGAGAAGTACGGCGTGTTCAATTGCAATGGAATCGTCACCATCAGGTTTTGTGTGGGCGTCGATGGGTTATAGAAGTATTGCAAGATGAGCTGGTTACCGGAGAAGTACTGATCGTAAACCCACCCGTTCGCATCAAGCACCGTTGCGACAAACTTCGACGGCCCCTTGAGTTCGAATGTCAATGTCATCGGCGGGGTCGTAAAGCCGGAGGCACTGACGGCACTCAGGGTAAAACCTTGACCTGTCTGACAGATCGTCGAGGTGGCATTGCCAGGCTTCACCGTCACCTTGGTCGCGGCTGCCAAGGTAATGGATTCGACTGGCGCCGTGGCGCTGAGGTTGACCTTGATTGAATTGAAGAGCGCTTGAAGGGCGCCGATCAGTGTCCCTTTATTCCCTGGCCCCGCTGTGGCGCTCAAGGTGCAAAGCGGATAGGACATGCTCGGGAAACTATAGGGCGAGTAGGGGATCACCGTGGTGCCGGTTTGTACGTTGGTCGAAGTCGCCGAGTACTGGTAGAGGCCGACGAGCTTATTCAGTTCCTGCTCGTCGTTGAATTCGAAATAGTTGTAGCCCATCAACCATGTGGTGCTGGTGTCGGTGCCGCCATTGTGGTCGAGCAGGTAGGTTTCCAACGAGGAAAACTGCCCCACGGCGGCTGCCGCCTGGTCGTATGGACCGCTGTTGACACGATTGGGAGCAAAGACCTCCATCAAGAGCAGGGGCACATCGAATTTTGCCCCGGGCCATGTGGCCGCACCTTGATCGTAGAGGGCGAGGGTCTGTTGCAGGGTATTCGGGTACGGCGAAACCTGGCTGACCTGGCTGATGTTGACGCTGTTGTAATAGTAATGGGTATAGGAAGGGTCTGCTGTGCTCAGACCTGAAACCGTGGAACTGAACGTCGAGGCTGTCGCGCCGTTTGGGGTTTGTTGCTTGGCCACCACCCCATTGATGAGGCAGTTGAACCAGCTCCCGGTGTTTCCACCCTGGTCCGCGTTGGAGAATGTCGCACTCAGTCGCGTAGCGGGTGTCCCGCGGGTTCCATTGAGTTTCTGGTTCAGGTTGACGATCCACCAGATCGTGCGGGCGAGGAAGTTCGAAGGGCTGGCACCCTCCAACCCTTCACCGATATCGCCTTCGTTACCGACACTGATCGACTGAATGGCCGTATGGATCTTGCCCGTCGTCGGGTCGGTGATGCTTTGGATAAAGGTATTGAAATCGTTTTGAATGAACTGCGGCGCCGAAGAGAATTGGTAGTCCGGGAGCGATGCCCCAGCCCACGCATATTGATCGTCGCTCAGAAAATAGTCGGACACGGGAACGACGACCGAGAGACCCAGGCTCTGGGCGTAGTTGAGGAAGTTGATATGGTCCAGCGGCAGGCTCCCTTCGCCGGCGCCGCGATTCATGTTCCAGTTATACAGGCGTATGAGGTTGAATCCATACCCGCTGATCGTCTTCAGGTCGTCACGATAGTAGCCGCCATTGTTGCTTGGGCTGCTTTGGTCGCCCTCCGGGGCGGGTTGGTACTGATTGCTCCACAGCGATTGGAAGGCATCGTTGGCAAAGTCGGAGTCGGTGGTCTGGGTGTTTGGCGCACCCACGGTCCAGGCCGGCCAAGTCGGGCTGTAGTCGACGCCACGCCATATCGTTCCCGTGTATCCGTTGTTGCTGGCGGCTGCATTGCTCATCATTTTTCTCCAAAGTCATCCGTACGCTGGTCAAATGAATGGAATGTCTCCCTTGCCAATTGCCTCGTGGCACCGGAGCAAGCGCGGTGGTTTGGGGCCACCGCCGTGGGCCAGTGTAGTCCGTCCGATTAAACCGGGTGTCCAGTGCCGTTGAGTGTCTATCATTGTCAGAAACGTGAGGCCCGCGTGAAAATCGCATAAGCTACAGGGCATCATCTCGACCACAGGGAAGGGTTTCATGATCACTGCAGCGACCTCGTTTCTCAAGGCCGAGTGGGCGGATGCCAAGCTCAAGATTGGCCATGTGGTGCTCTTTGTGGCCGCGGTGTGTATCTCACTGATAGGCATCAGTATCTGGGGGGTGTTCAACTCCCTGCAGTATCACCTGCATGACAAAGAAATCGAGATGTCAAACCTTTCCAAGGCGTTGTCATCCAACATAGCGGCGACCTTCGCTCAAGCCGACACCGTGATACTGGGGATCCAGGGGCAGGTGGGAATCGAAGGCACGGGTCCGGAGACCCTGAATCGATTGGGGGAGGTACTGAAAAACCAACAAAAAAGCCTGCCGCAGGTACATGGTTTTTCTATTTATGATGAGCAGGGGCTCCGGCTATTCAACTCGAACGGTAAAGTCCCCCCCGGCGCCAATAACTCGGATCGCGACTATTTTACCTACCATCGCGACCATGCCAGTCTAGAGCCCTATATTGGCCCCTCTATCCTCAGCCGTTCGACAAACGAATGGATCATCAGCATCTCGCGCCGACTCAATCATCCTGACGGCAGTTTTGCCGGCGTGACCATCGCCACGATCTATCTCAAGTATTTTCTCGGCCTCTACGACGGTATCGACATGGGGGAAAATGGAATTATCAACCTGACCTCTTCGACTGGGCATATCGTCGTACGCAAACCCTTTCACGACGCTGACATCGGTACTGATATTTCAACGGGAGAGGTATTCGCCTTGTTGAAGCCCGGGGTCAGTTCGGGCACCGCCACCATCCGATCATTTATTGACCATGCCGAGCGGGTCATCAGCTTTCAACGTGTCAATGGTTACCCCCTGGTGATCATCGCGGCCTTTGATAGAAACGAGATCCTGGCGGACTGGCGCAGCGAATCCTTCGCGAGCTTTCTCATCTCATCGGTCTTGCTGCTCACACTCAGTTTCCTGGGTATCGACTGATCAAGTTGATGAGTCAGCAAATACAAGCACAACATGAATTGCTGCGTTCTGAAGAAAATTATATCGAGGCCAACAAGGCGCTCGGGCAAATGGCGCTTGAAGATGGACTGACGGGACTGCCCAATCGCCGTAAATTCGACTTGTTTATCTATGCGGAAATAAACAAGGCAAGGCGAAGATCCGATGATGTGGCGCTGATCATGATCGATGTCGACCTTTTCAAGAAGTACAACGACCATTACGGTCATGTACAGGGCGATGAATGCTTGAGGTCGGTAAGCGCCATCATCAAGAGAAATATAACCCGGGAAGGCGACCTGGCTGCCCGGTACGGAGGGGAGGAGTTTGCCATCGTCCTCTCGAATACCGACTATGTGGGGCATTTATTATCGCTGAGAAAATTCGAACTGAATTGGAGAAAAGTTCAATTGAGCATAGCGAATCGCCGGCCAACGTCGTCACCATCAGCGTTGGTATCAGTACGTTGTCCGGCTCGAAATCCGACACGCCCGAGGACCTGATCGATATCGCTGACAAAGCACTGTACGTCGCAAAATCCAACGGCAGGAATCGGACCGTTATTTCCAATTATCTTGATGCCATGGCTTGAACGGATAAGCCTCGGGTCGACGCCGCTCAAGCGCTCGCCAGCCAAGCCTGCTGGCGAGCCCGAACCGACGCATCGGACTCTCCCACCAGCTCGGCGTAGACGCCGGGTGCCGTCGCGCCTTCGGTGCTGATCAGCAGGATGCGCGACTGGGCGTCGATGCCGACTTCAGCGGCAAGGCTCGGTGTTGCGGCAAGCCGTATCAGCCCTGCCAGCCCGGCAACGGCTGACTCGCCGGCTTCCACCGGAATATCGCGCCGACTACCCGCCGCGAGGCGACGCATGGCACTCACCGCTTCTTCGTCATGGAGGGTCATGAAGAAGTCGACGCTGGGTTGCAGGAACTTCCAGGCCAGGGGCGAAGTTTCGCCACAGGCGAGTCCGGCCATGACCGAGTCCACCGAGCCCGTGGCCTTCGCGGCTGTTCCGGCCAGCGCACTCTGATACAAGCAGTCCGCTTGCTCCGGTTCGACGACGATGAAGGTCGGGCGCTGCTCGCCCTGCAACTCCCAGAGATAGCTGGCGATGCCGGCCGCCAGACCGCCCACCCCACCTTGCAGGAACACGTGGGTGAACGCGCCGTCGCCGCTCCGACGCAGGGGGAGCGCTTCGACGATTTCGGCGGCGATCGTGCCGTAACCCTGCATCACGTCGCGGGGAATCTCTTCGTAACCCTCATAGGACGTGTCGGAAACCACCCACCATCCGTTGCTTTGCGCGAGCGCGGCGGCCTCTGTCACCGACTCGTCGTAGTTGCCACGGATGCGGACGATCTCGGCTCCGTAGGCGGCAATCGCCTGTTCGCGCTCGAGGCTGACGTGGGCATGGAGCACGATGACGCAGTGACAACCGACACTCTGCGCCGCTGCCGCCAAGGCGCGACCATGGTTGCCGTCAGTGGCACTGATGACCGTGAAATCGCGCAGCGCCGGATGGTATCGCCCCGCCAGCAACCCCTGCGGTTCGAAGCCTTGGTTCGGGAACTGGCGCAGGATAAGACGCAGCAGGGCAATCGGTGCACCCAGCGCCTTGAAGCTGCCCAACTGCGAACGTTGCGATTCATCCTTGAGTCGAATCTCCGCGACCCCCAGTTCCGTGGCCAGATCGGGGAGCGAGTACAAGGGCGTGGCGCCGCGATTCAGCCGCGACCACTGAGACAGCCAGGCACGACTCTCAGCGGCCTTCTCGACATTCATGATGCGTTTCAGGGCATCGGGGTAGGTCTCACGTTTTGCGTTGGGATTGGCGAGCAACATCACTGACTCCTTAGGGCAAGGCAGGGCCATCACCGCCGGTCTTCACCGGTAGCGGGTGGTTTGAATGGGGGAATTACGGGTGGCTGTTCAGGCGGCGGACCACCACATCCAAGAGCACCTCGGCGCCCTTGATCAGTTGGTCGTCATCGGTGTGTTCGCGCGGGTTGTGGCTGATGCCGCCACGGCTGGGCACGAAGATCATTGCCGCCGGCGCAATCCTCGCGATCATCTGCGCGTCATGCCCGGCACCCGAGGTCATGCGCTTGTGGCTGAGCCCGAAGCGTCGGGCCGATGCCTCGATTTCGTCGGCCAGGCCGGCATCGAAGATCACCGGTTGGAAGCGTACCAGTTGCGTCGTGTCGATGTGCACGCCTTCGGCCTCCGAGATCTCGGCAAGGAACCGGGACAGCCGCGCTTCAGCGTTCGCCAGCCGCGCGTCATCGGGATCGCGCAGGTCCACGGTGAAGCTGGCCTTGCGCGGTATGACGTTGATTACATTCGGCTCGAAACTCATGCAGCCGACCGTGGCCAGGGTGGTTGCGTCCGAGTCGTTGGCGATCTTGCGCAACTCGGCAACCACCGCGCTGGCCACATAGCCGGCGTCATGACGCAAGCGGGTAGGGGTGGTGCCCGCGTGGTTGGCGTTGCCTTGCACGATCACCCGTTGCCAGGAGATCCCCTGGAGGTTCTCCACCACGCCGATCAAGGTGTTCTCGGCTTCCAGGATCGGCCCTTGCTCGATATGCAGTTCCAGGTATTCGTGGGGAACAATGGAGCCCGGCTCCAGATCGCCGGCGTAGCCGATGCGCTCCAGCTCGTCGGCGAGGCGCGTGCCGTCCGTGCCGATGGTGGCCAAGGCCGCTTCGACCGACAGTCCCCCGGCGTAGACCAGTGAGCCCATCATGTCCGGCTGATAGCGAACACCTTCTTCATTGGTAAAGGCGCCGATGGTAATGGGCCGCGCTGGCAGCACACGGGCCTGACGAAATGCCCGGACCACGGCCAGGCCGGCCAACACGCCATAGCAACCGTCCAATGCACCCGCATTGGTCACGGTATCGATGTGCGAGCCGATCATCAGCGGGGTTTGTTCGCCCTGGTCGTCAACAGCGCGGAGTGTGCCGAAAATGTTGCCGATACGATCAACCTGGATCTCCAGGTCCAGCTCTTTCATCCAGGCCACGAGCTGGTCGCGCCCGGACTTTTCCGTATCGGTCAGTGCAATGCGGGTGCGGCCGCCGTTCAAGGGGTCAGCCCCCAGTTCGCCCAGGGCACGGATCTGCTGAAGGAGAGTCGCGCCGCTCAGGCGAAGATCGGGAAAGGGGCTCATAGGGTTCTCCGGGCGCTACGGGCGGCTGAAGGCCCGACAGGTTCGTGGGTGGATCACGGTTGCTGGGTAAATCCTATTGCAATGCGGCACACTTATTTCTTGATTTTCGGCTGCCGAATGAATTTTTATTCCGTTTTCAGCGCCACTTGCGCTTGCCCATTGAAGAGCCTCTACCCATGAGCCTTGATCATTTCGATTTAGCCCTGCTCGAAGCCATCCAGCAGGACGCCACCACCTCCCAGCAGGACCTCGGCGCGCGGGTAAACCTGTCGCCCGCCGCCGTGAATCGCCGGTTGAAAAAGCTGAAGGAGGACGGCCTGGTCCGCCAGACCGTCGCGCTGGTGGACCCGGTGCGCCTGGGCTACGGGCTGACAGTCATCGCCGAGGTGGAGGTGGAAAATGAGCGCCTGGACCTGCTGGATGCGATGAAGCGTACCTTCCTGGCCTGCCCGCAGGTCCAGCAGTGCTACTACGTCGCCGGCGAGTGCGATTTCGTCCTGATCCTGGCGGTCAGGAACATGGAGCAATACACCGAACTGACCCGGACGCTGTTTTTCCAGAGCAATAACGTCAAGCGCTTCAAGACATTGGTCTCGATGAGCAATGTGAAGGTCGGGCTGGCTGTCCCGGCAACGGATCCTTGCTGATGGTTTCCCGGCTGGCCTGGCGTTTGGCGCGCAGATGCGCCACACGTTCGGCAAAGGTCGCATAGGGCCAACGTTCGTTCAGTGCCTGCAACATCAGTTGCTGCCCGGTCTGCGGGGTCAGGCCGGGCAGGGGCGGGCCGGTTTCCAGCGGCATGTCGGAGTGGGCCACGGCCCCCTGCAACGTCAGGTACTGGGACAGCACATGCAGGGGCAGGGGAAAGCGCTCGACCTCATCGACCGTCTGAAACCCCAGGTGATAGTCACGGTGCGGCTGTTGGGCCTGGCCGCCGGGGTGCACCACGTTGACCTGGGCCGTGACTTGAAAGTACGGGCCCAGCCAGGCCTCGGCAATCAGCCCCAACAACGGGTTGGCGTAGGCGACCGCTGGAGGTGTTTATCGGCCATGACCTGGACGAGGAAAACCGCCAACTGCTGGCCGAGGAAGAAATCGCCGCGATCATCGACCATAACCTGCAGATCGATGCTCGCCATGTGATCCTGCACATCCTGCAATTTCATCGGCTGTGGAAGGACGGGCCGATCGCACCCTCCCAGGTGCAGATCGTCACGCCGTTCAACCTGCCTTACTGAGCCGAGTCCGTGCAGCCCAGGGGGCTTACCGTGGGCGAACGCCATCGAAAGCATCCTGCAGCAGTTGCCGGATCGCTGTTGCCTCGATGGGCCGTGGGTTCCAGTAAGGATTGGAGAGGGCAATGTCCGTGGCGCGATCCAGGTCGGCCTCGGTCAGGCCCAGATCCTTGAGACGTGTCGGTGCCCCCAGGGAACTGGAGAGATCGAACAGGGCGGCCGCGGGGCTGCAATCGTCGACGTTCAGCGCCCGGCAGATACGTGACAAGCCTGGCGCCGCGGATTGGTTGTAGGCGATGGCGTGGGGAAGCACGATGGTATGGGTCTGGGCGTGCGGCAGGTTGAAACTGCCGCCCAGGGTATGACAAAGCTTGTGATGGAGGGCCATGCCGACGTTGCCGAGCACGGTGCCGCACAGCCACGCGCCATAGAGGCAATCGCCGCGGGCATCGAGGTCGGCCGGATTGTGATGAATGCTTTTCATGCCTTCGGCCAGGGCCCTGATGCCCTCTTCGGCCATCAGCGACATGACCGGGTTGCCGTCCTGGGCGTACAAGCCTTCGGCCGCGTGGGCGATGGCGTTCATGCCGCTGGTGATCGACATCTCGAGGGGTAGGCTGACGGTGAGCTCCGGGTCGTAGATAACCGTTTTGGGCAGCACCCGAGGGTCCTTGCCGGTACGCTTGAGGCCGTTCTCGGTCAGGCCGAAGACCGGTGTCATCTCGGAGCCGGCGTAGGTCGTCGGGATGGCCAGGATCGGCAGGCCGGAGTCCATGGCGATGGCTTTGCCAAGTCCCGTGGTTGAACCGCCGCCGATGGCCACGGCGCAGTCAGCCCCCAGTTTGCGTGCAACTTCACGTGCCTCACGTGCCGTCTCGATAGGGACGTGCATGACCGCCTTGTCGAAAATATCGGCGGCGCGGCTGCCGAGCAATCGAACGATGTTTTCCGCCTGGGCACGTTGTTCCGGGGTGCAGAGGACCAGCGCCCGCTTGGCGCCTAATCGATCGATTTCCGCCTCCAGTTGCTGCAGCGAGCCTTTGCCAAAGATGACGCGCGACGGCTGGCCGTTATAGATGAAGGGGGGCGTTGACATGGGGCAGGTCTCCTGGGGTGGATGCAGGTGCTGGGCGCTGGACGATGGGCGTGGGTTGATAGGCAAGCAACTGCCAGTGCGCCGCCGTCTTGAACCAGACGCTGATTGTTCGGTTATTGAGGGTTTTGGCTACGCCGTGGGAAACGATATCGGCGGACATTTCGCCAAAGGCCAGGGCGGTATCGCCGACAGTGCGCACTTCATGCACGACATGTTCTATTCGGTGATAGAGATAAAGACCGTTGCGGCATTTATTCAGATAACTGGCCAGCGTGTCCTGGACGCCATTGGAGTGCACATACACCAACTCGCTATGGGCCAGGCGCTGGAAAGTTTCGAGGTCGCCTCGTTGCATCGCCTCGTAGCGCTGGCGTTCCAATGAACTGATTAAAGCAATAAGAGACACGTCGTCGTTCATGCTGACCTCGAAACGGGATATGACAATGCACTTAGATGACCGGGCCCTTCGCCAGGACGAAATCGAAGGCCAGGGTATAAAACGGTTCGCGGCTGAGCGTGCCCGCCGGGGTCATGCCGGCGGCCTGTGGCTCCCATTCGGTAATGAGCGAAGAGCGCACGCCAAATACGGCATCTGAGTCCAGATAGGGATCACCTTCGCGAAACACCTGGGTGGTCAAGCGTTGATAACCGGCGGCGCTGACGGTGAATTCCAGGTGGGCGGGCCGCCAGGCATGGCGGTTAAGCGCCGTGAGCATCTGGCCGACGGGGCCGTCATGGGGGATGCGCTGGTTGTCCGGTAGCAAGGTACTGAAGTGGTATTGGCCACGTTCATCGGCCTGGAACAGGGCGCTGGCGCCGCCGGCCAAACTGACTTCCAGGGATGCGTACGGGATGGGATTACCCTTTACATCACGGATGGCACCCCGTACGTAGCCTTTCGGGCCGTCCAACTCTGCGCTGAGGTCTGCGCCCAGGTCGTGGACGATGGGCGCGTGCTCGGGCAACACGTGAAATGCCGCGGCCTCGGTACATCCGACGGGCTTTTTGTCGTTCTGTGCGAGCACCAGGGTCGATAGCCCCAGCACGTGGGATAACAGCGCAAATTCCTGCTGGTCGGTCGAGCCGGCCTTGCCGACTCGGCTAAGAAAGTCGATGCCACGCGACCACTCGTTTTCCGTCAATTTGATATCACGGGCAAAGGCGTGCAGGTGTTGCACCAGACTGGTCATGACGGCGCACAGACGCGCATCGGTCGTACCGCTGTTATTGGCCAACACCGCTTGCGTGATGGTCATTTCGTCCAAATTGCGCATTTCGACTCCCCGAACTTTTCCGGCCTATTGGCGCTTCGGCATTTTTTGCAATGCCGGCAACTCCACTTCTCAGGCCACTGCGCCGCACGTTATAGTTCCACTGGATGTAAGAAAAGTCCGTTTCTGGAATTCTTTATTTCATATGTGAAAAAATAAGAAGGGAGCACACCTTGGATCGACTGACTGAACTGGAGCTTTTTGTATTGACTGCGGAAGTCGGCACTTTGAGCAAGGCCGCGGAAATACTGGGCCTGTCCAATGCCGCTGCAAGCCGGCATCTGGTGGCGCTGGAGCAGCGGCTCAATGTCCGCCTGATCGACCGCAATACCCGGCGCCTGGCCTTGACCCACTCGGGCCATCAGTTCTACACCAGTTGCAAAAGCCTGTTGGGGGAGTTGAAAGAGGCCGAGGCGTCGCTCAGCGAGTCGTTGGTCCAGCCGGTCGGCACGCTGACCATTACCAGCTCGATTTCGTTCTGCATGCTGCACATTGCCCCGCTGATCCCGGCCTTTCGGAAAATGTACCCTCATATCACCGTGAAGGTGCTGGGTGAGAACCGCTATTTCGACATCATCGACAGCGAAATCGACCTGGCGATCAGAACCCGCGAATACGAGCCCGACTCCAATATCACCATTCGCCGCCTGGCCGAAACGCGCCGGGTCCTGGCCGCGTCGCCCGGTTATCTGCAGCGCAAGGGCACGCCGAAAACCATCGACGATCTCTCCCGGCACGACCTGTTGATCTACAGCCACGCCAACCAGCCTCGGGTGATGCGCTTTACCAAGGGTGCGGAGGAGGTGGCCCTGAAGGTCGAGCCGATTCTGGAAACCAACGATGGGCAGATTGTCAGGGCCGCCGCCCTGGCCGGTGGCGGTATCCTGGTGCAGCCCAAATACATCATCAACGCCGATCTGGTGGCCGGGCGCTTGATCCCGGTGTTGGACGATTGGGATCTGCCCAGGTTGACCATCAATATGGCTTTTCAAAGCCGTCGCTATATGCCCGCCAAGTTACGTGTCTTCATCGAGTTTCTGTTGGCCGACTTTAACGAACATGAATACGAACGTTACTGGACACGCTAAGGCAGTTTTCCGCTAAGCGGAATTCACATTTATAGTTTTGCCGGGTATTCACTTCCCCGTTCACCTCCTATGATCCGTGGCGCGAGTGCTGGAGGACTTTTATGTTCAACACGGTACTTGGCTTTCTTTGAACGACTATTAAGCCGGCATTATTGAGCCCGGCTTCAATTCGCCTGCGCGTTAACAACAAAACTAACAATAAGGAAACGTCACGCCATGAAAAACTTTGCCAAGAGCACGGTTGCGGTCAGCTTTTGCCTGCTGATTCCCGGTTTTGCCTGCGCCGCCAATGAAGCCTTTGCCCAGGACTCCCGATGGATGACCGGTGACTGGGGTGGGCAGCGCAGCAAGTGGCTAGACCAGGGGGTCGATGTCGAGTTGGGTTACACCGGAGAAATGGCCGCCAATGTTCACGGCGGCTACAACAAAGACGCCACCGCGCGCTGGACCGAGCAATACGCCATCGGCTTCAAGGCCGACCTGCAAAAAATGCTCGATTGGGAAAATACCCAGTTTCAGTTCACCGTCACTGAACGCGACGGGCGCAATCTGACCAACGATCGGGTGGCCGATCCGCGAGTCGGTGGTTATTCGTCTTCACAGGAAGTGTATGGCCGAGGGCAGACCTGGCGTTTGACCCAGATGTGGATGAGCAAGGCCTGGTTGGATGGCTCCCTGGATATCAAGGCCGGTCGCTTCGATGAGGGCTCGGACTTCAACAGCTTCCCTTGCGACTTTCAGAGCACACCCTTCTGCGGTGCCCAGGCGGCCAACTGGATCGGCGACATCTGGTACAACTGGCCCGTCAGCCAATGGGCCTTGCGCGCCCGTTATCAGTTCACCCCCGAGGTCTACGCGCAGATCGGTGCCTTCGAGCAAAACCCGTCCTATCTGGAGAGCGGTAACGGCTTCAAGCTCAGCGGCAGCGGCACCAAGGGCGCGGTGATTCCCATCGAGGTGGTCTGGAGCCCGAAGGTCAATGGGCTGGCGGGTGAATATCGGCTCGGTTACTACAAGAGCACAGCGAAGGCCGACGATGTGTTGGATGATGTCAACGGCAACCCGCAACCCCTCAGCGGCGATGCCTTCCAGCAGCATTCCAGCCGCCATGGCTACTGGGTGGTCGCCCAGCAACAACTGACCGTCCGTGGGGGCGACAGCCGCCGTGGCCTGTCGGTGTTCGCCAACCTCACCGCCCACGACAAGGCCACCAGCCGCGTCGACCATTTCATCCAGGCGGGGATTGTCTACAAGGGTGTTTTCGACAGTCGCCCCCTGGACGACCTGGGTGTCGGGATCGGCGAGGTCCACACCAACCCCGCCTATCGTGAGCGTGCCCGGTTGCAGAATGAGCAAAACGGCATCAGTGACTACAACAATCCGGGCTACTTGCCGTTGCAGTACAACGAAATCAGCAGCGAGATTTACTACGGCGTGCATGTCAGCAATTGGCTGACCGTACGCCCGAACCTGCAATACGTGAAGAACCCCGGCGGCGTACATGAAATCGATGCGGCGTTGATTGCTGGCCTGAAGGTGCAGGCCAAGTTCTAGAGCCTGTGACAGGCACCACCGCGGGTGGAAGAGGGCGTCGCCAGCAAGCGGCGCAGTTTTCCATCCAGCGGAAAACACATTTGCCATTCAAGCATTTGTTTTCCGATTCAATCGCAGTAGTCTCACTTCCACTGAGCGTACACATAATTTCAATAAAGGTTGACCTCATGTCGAATAACCACACCGCCGGTCGTGCATCGTCGAAAATTCTCTGGCGTATCGCTGCCATCACCACCATGGGCTCGCTGGGGTTCGGTTACGACACCGGGGTCATCTCTGGTGCGCTGCCGTTCATGGTGCTCGATGCGAGTCACGGCGGGTTGGGCTTGAATCCGGTCTCCGAGGGGCTGGTGGCCTCGGCACTGATTTTCGGCGGCGCCTTTGGCGCGCTGTTCGCCGGGCAACTGTCCGATCGCCATGGTCGCCTGGTGGTGCTCAAGGCCCTGGCCATGCTCTTTGCCGTGGGCGCCTTGGGCACCGCGCTCGCGCCGACACTGTGGGCCATGGTTGCCACCCGCTTCGTGTTGGGCATTGCGGTCGGTGGCGCATCCTCTGCCGTGCCGGTGCTGATCGCCGAGCTGGCGGCACCGCGGCACCGTGGACGGCTGGTCTGCCAGAGTGAATTGATGATCGTCTCCGGGCAGTGCCTGGCCTATATCGCCAGCGCCGGCTTGGCGCACCTGTTCGACAGTCCGTCGATCTGGCGCTACATGCTGGCGATCGCCCTGATACCCGCTGCGCTGCTGTATATAGGCATGCACTTCGTGCCCACCTCGCCACGCTGGCTGGTCAGCAACGGGCGCATCGCCGAGGCGAAAACCACGCTGACCGGTATTCGCGATACCGCTCAGGAAGTGGACCGTGAGTTGAAGGCCATCATCGCCCAATGTGCGGCGGAGCAGCGCCATGCCAGTGTCCTGAGCACACTCAAGGAGCCTTGGTTGCTGAAGTTGCTGGCCATTGGTATTGGCCTGGGCTTCGTCATCCAGTTCACCGGCGTCAATGCCTTCATGTATTACACGCCGATGATTCTCAAGGAAACCGGCATGGGCACCCACGCGGCCCTGATCGCGACCATCGGCAATGGCCTGGTGTCGGTCATCGCCACCTTGATCGGGATGTGGCTGATCAATCGCATGGGCCGCCGTTCCATGCTGCTGATGGGGCTGACCGTGGTGGTCATGGCGCAGATCTTCCTGGGCCTGGTGATCAACTTCATACCGCACTCGCTGCTGCAAAGCTACCTGGCCTTGTCCGGTGTCCTGGTGTTCCTGTTCTTCATGCAAATGTGCATCGGCCCGGTGTACTGGTTGTTGATGTCGGAGCTGTTTCCGACCCATGTCCGGGGTTTGATGAACGGCATTTGCGTCAGTGTGTTCTGGGTGTTCAATGCCATTGTCGCCTTCCTTTTCCCGGTCCTGCTGAGCACGTTGGGGGGCATGACCTTCTTCCTCTTCGCGGTGATTAATATCGGCTCGATCCTCTTCTGCACCCTGTGGCTGCCGGAGACCAAGGGGCTGACCCTGGAAGAGATCGAACAGCACATGAAACAACGCCTGAGCGGCCGCCCATGGCGGGCCGGCGAAGCCGCCGTGTACTGAGCGTCGATCCGGCGCGCGACGTTGCAACCTGCACGCCGGCTTTCAAGAATAACGATCAAGGACATCACTTCATGACTGCGCACCTGGATACCGCTACGCCTATTGGTGGACTCTTCGAGGAAGAACGCTCCGCTGAAATCGTCAACGCCCGGATCAGTGTCGATGCCGATCCGCGCCTGCACGAGATCATGGCGGTGCTGACCCGGCACCTGCATGCGGCGATCAAGGAAATCGAGCCGACCCATGATGAGTGGTTCAAGGCCATCGAATTCCTCACCCGGACCGGGCAGATGTGCACCGACTGGCGCCAGGAATACATCCTGCTTTCGGACGTGCTGGGGGCCACCATGCTGGTGGATGCGATCAACCACCGTCGGCCCCAGGGCGCCACGCCCAACACCATCCTCGGTCCGTTTTATGTGGCCGATGCACCGCGCTACGCAAACGGCGCCAATATCTGCCTGGACGGCAAGGGCCAGCCGACCCTGGTCAGCGGCCGGGTGCTGGACACCGCCGGAAACCCGATTGCCGGGGCGACGCTGGATATCTGGCAGACCAACGACGATGGCTTCTACGACGTGCAGCAAAAAGGCCTGCAACCGGACTACAACCTGCGCGGGTTGTTCACCTCCGATGCCGACGGTTTCTATGCCTTTCGCACGGTTAAACCGCGCCATTACCCGATTCCTGCCGATGGCCCGGTGGGCAAGTTGCTGGGGCAGCTGGGGCGGCACCCGAACCGCGCCGCGCATCTGCACTTCATCGTCACGGCTCCGGATTACGACCAGGTCATCACCCACATCTTCACCCCCGATTGCCCGTACCTGCACGAGGACACGGTATTCGGGGTGAAGAAAGAACTGATTGCCGAGTTCACCACGCAAACCGACGCGGCCACGGCCGAGCGCTATGACTTGCCGGTACCATTTTTGGCCGTCAACTGGGACTTTGTCCTGACTCCGGCCTGATTGATCGACCCTCCGTTCCCTATTCAGATAAGTGAATGTCATGCCCAATAACACGATTGAACTGCTTGCCGCTTATTGGACCCTCGCGGGTGATACCTACCCTGGCGCGCCCAGCGAGATCAGCCCGTTTTCGCTGCAGGCCCGGGCCGAGGCAGCGGCCAAGGCCGGCTGGCGTGGCATGGGCTTCGTGCATGCCGACCTCGTGCATAACGTCGCCAAGCTGGGTATTCCCACGGTCCGCAATATTCTCCAGGACAACGGCATCAAGCATGTGGAAGTCGAGTTCCTCACCGACTGGCACCTGGACGGCGCCCCGCGTGCGGCCTCCGACAAGGTCCGCGATGAGTTGCTGGAAGTCGCCGGAGAACTGGGCGCCCGCAGCCTGAAGGTCGCTGGTGGTTTATTCGAAGACGGCCCGCCGGACGTGCCGCGCATGCGCGAAACCTTCGCCATCCTGTGCGACCGCGCCCAGCCCTTTGGCGTCAATGTGGTCATCGAATTCCTGCCATTTTCCAGCGTGAACACCATCGACCGGGCGATTGCCGTGGCCCAGGACGTGCGCCCCAACGGTGGCTTGCTGGTGGACACCTGGCACGTGGCGCGTGGTGGCATGAGCTTCGATGAAATCGCCAAGCTCCCGCTGGAGCTGATCAAGTCCATCGAACTGGACGATGCCAACCACGCCATCGTCGAGTCGCTGTTCAACGACTCGACTCACCACCGCAAATGCTGCGGCGAGGGTGAACTGGATGTTCCGGCGTTTATCCAGCAGGTGGTCAATGTCGGTTACCGCGGGCCATGGGGTGTCGAGCTGATCAGCGCCGAGTTGCGCAAGCTGCCCCTTGAAGTGGCCGCCAGGAAAGCCTTTGACACAACGATTGCACAGTTCGAGCACATCAGGTTCCAGGCTTGATGGCTGGCTGCGCAGTGATGTTTTTTCCTCTACAACAAATCATTGAGTTCAGGAGATAGGAATATGGTGGGTATCGCAGTGCTGGGCGCCGGGCGTATCGGCAAGATCCACGCCGCCAACGTGGCGGCCAGCAAGTTTGCCAAACTGGTCGTCGTCGCCGACCCTTTCGCCGATGCCGCCGGCCAGTTGGCCGATGAGCTCGGCGCCGAGGCCATGACCGACTGTGAGGCGGCGATTGATCGGGCCGATGTCCACGCCATCGTGATCGGCACCCCGACGCACACCCATATCAACCTCATGTTGCGCGCGGTGCGCCAGGGCAAGGCGGTGCTGTGCGAGAAACCCATCGACTTGGACATGGCCAAGAGCCTGGCGGCCGTGGAGGAGGTTGAGCGGTTGAACGGGCGGGTGATGCTGGCCTTCAATCGCCGTTTTGAAACCACCTTTGCGCAAATGCGTGCGGCCATCGACGCAGGCGATATCGGCGACGTCCGCCAGGTGATCATCACCAGCCGCGACCCAGGGCTGGCGCCGGAGGATTACATCCGGCATTCCGGCGGTATTTTCCGCGACATGACCATCCACGACCTGGACATCGGCCGCTGGCTGCTGGGCGAAGAGCCGGTCGAACTGAGTGCCATCGGCAGCCGCCTGATCGACCCGGCAATGATGGAAAAGTACGACGACTACGACACCGCGATGGTGCAGATGCAAACCGCCTCCGGCAAGCAGTGCCACATCAACAACTGCCGTAACGCGGTCTACGGTTACGACCAGCGCATCGAAGTGTTTGGCTCCAAGGGCATGCTGCAGATGGACAACCTGCGCCCAACCACCATTCGCCGCTGGAGCCAGGACGTCACCGACGCCCGGGAACCACTGCTGAACTTCTTTCTCGAACGTTATCAGCAAGCCTACAAGTCCGAACTGGATGCCTATATCGACGCATTGGCCCATGACAAACCCATGCCGACCACCGTGCAGGACGGGCTCAAGGCGCTGCAACTGGCCGATGCCGCCGTGGAGTCGGTCAAGAGCGGGCGCGCCGTCAAGCTCTGACGCAGGCTTAGTGGTTCGGATTTTTGGACAAGAACATCAGGAGAATCGTTATGTCCTACAAGCTTGAGCAAGGTACCCGCATCGGTGTGGCCTGCCTGGGGATTACCCACCCGCACACCTCGGGCCGGGTCAAGGCCTTCCAGCGCATGGCCGACGTACAGTTTCTCGGCGCCTATGACGACAGCCCGTTGCTCGATCCGTTCTGTGATGCATTGGGCCTGCAGGCCCGCAGCAAGGCAGAGATCCTGGCCGATCCGAATGTGCATGTGGTGCTGGTGCACCCCAAGAGCTACCTGATGGCCGACTGGGCGATCGAAGCGCTGGAGGCCGGCAAGGCCGTGCTCTGCGAGAAACCGGCGGGCCGTGGCACCCAGGACACCCGGCGCATCGTCGAGGCTGTCGAGCGCACCGGCGGATTGTTCCAGGTCGGTTACTGCTGGCGTTACGCGCCGTCGGTGGAAAAGATGCAGCAGGTGCTCAAGAGCGGCGAAATCGGCAAGGTCTTGCAGGTTCGCGCTCACGCCGGTTGTTCCCATGACGAGGCCGATACCAACCATATGAAGCAGCCCGGTGACCGTGGCGGGGCGTTTTATGTGATCGGTTGCCACACCATCGACCGGATCCTGCTGCACTTCGGCAAACCCAGGTCGGTCAACGCGCGGATCACCAAGTTTGCCGGGCAGATGAGTGACTCGGCCCGCGAGGACGCCGTGGGTGCGGTGCTCAACTACGACGACAAGCTGGTCACCATCGACTTCATGTCCTGGGACCCGATGCCCTGGACCGAGAGCTGGGACATCACCGCCTATGGCACCCATGGGGTGATGCACTCCACGCCGATGCCGGCGTCGTACAAGCTCTACCACGACGGCAAGAACGGTCACCCGCCAGGTTGGACGCACTGGAACGAGAACAGCTTTCCGGAGATCTGGGCGGTGCGCAAGACCGTCTACTCCCCGGAAATCGCCGAGATCGGCAACCCCGTGTATTTCGACCGCGAGGCCGCCGCGTTCGTCACCTCGTTGCGTACCGGAAGCGCCTCGACGGTGCCGGCCACCCAGGCCCATGACATCAACGTCATCCTCGAAGCGCTGTTCGAGTCCGCCGATGCGAATGGCCAGGAAGTCCAGCTGGCGTTGTAGATAACCCGCAGTCCCGATAGACGAGGAGACCCGTTCGGCTCAGCTGTTCGAGCCGAAAGGGACTCTGCGTCCCTGAAAAATGACAACAACAAAAAGAAGAGGGCGTTATGCACACGATCATCAAGGTTGCCGCAGCGGTATTGTTGGGGGTGGCGCTCAGCGCTTGCTCCAAGCAGGAGAGCAGCAGCAAAGGCACTATCGGCATCGCCATGCCGTCGAAAACCGAAGCCCGATGGGTTTCCGATGGCAGCAATATCGTCGACTCGTTGAAGAAACTTGGTTACGACACCGATTTGCAATACGCCCAGTACGAAGCGCCGACTCAGCTGTCGCAGATCGAAAACATGATGGTCAAGGGCGTCAAGGGGCTGATCGTCGCGCCCATTGACGGTACGACCATGGCTGCTGTGCTCAAGCAGGCCAAGGAAAAAGGCATCAAGGTCATCTCCTATGACCGGCTGATCCGCAACTCCAAGGATTTCGATTACTACGTCACCTTCGACAACTACCGCACCGGGGTGCTGCAAGGGCAGTCAATCGTCGATTCGCTGGAACTCAAGCAAGGCAAGGGGCCGTTCAACCTGGAGATCTTCGCCGGCTCCACCGACGACAACAACGCCCATGTGGTTTATGCCGGCGTGATGTCACAGCTCAAGCCTTTTATCGACAGCGGCAAGCTGGTGATCCGCAGCGGCCAGCAAGACATCGACAAGGTGGCCACCCCGAACTGGGATGGCGCCCAGGCCCAGGCGCGCATGGATAACCTGCTCAGCGCCTTCTATGGCACGGCCCACCTCGACGCGGTGCTGGCGATGAACGACCAGATCGCCACCGGGGTCGTCTCATCCCTGCGCGGCGTGGGTTATGGCAGCGGCAAGATGGTCATGCCGATTGTCACCGGCCAGGATGCGGAAATTTCCAGCATCAAGTCGATCATCCGCGGCGACCAGTCCTCGACCATCTTCAAGGACACCCGGGCCCTGGCTGGCGCCGCGGCGCAGATGATGGACGCGACGTTGAGCGGCAAGACGGTGAGCGTCAATGACACCACGTCCTACGATAACGGCTCAATGATTGTCCCCACTCAGTTGCTGACCCCGCAACTGGTCGATGGCAAGAACTGGCAGAAAGTCCTGGTCGACGACACCAAGTTCTACACCCCTGAGCAGCTGCGCTAGTCGATTGTGATTGTGCCGGCGGCTGCGCGATTCGGCAGCCCGCCTGGCAGGAGAGAGAAAATGAGCAAAACGATTCTCGACATGCGCGACATCCGCAAGTGTTTCGGCCCGGTCAAGGCGCTCAGCGGGGTCAATCTCAAGGTGGGCGATGGGGAAATCCATGCGATCTGCGGTGAAAACGGTGCCGGCAAATCGACCTTGATGAAAATCCTCAGTGGCGTGTATCCCCATGGCAGCTACGACGGCGACATCGTCTTCGACGGCGTGCCGCGGACCTTCCAGGGTTTGCGCGACAGCGAGGCGCTGGGGATCTGCATCATTCACCAGGAACTGGCGCTGGTGCCGATGTTGTCGATTACCGAAAACCTGTTTCTGGGCAACGAGATCTCCCGGTACGGCGTGATCGACTGGGACGAGGCGCACCTGCGGGCCCGCGAGCTGCTGGCCCGGGTCGGTCTTGACGCCCGGCCGCAGACGCTGGTGGGCAACCTCGGCATCGGCCAGCAACAGATGGTGGAGATCGCCAAGGCGCTGGCCAAGGATGTGCGCTTGCTGATCCTCGACGAACCGACGGCGAGTCTCAACGAAAGGGACAGTGACACCTTGCTCAAGCTGATGCTTGAACTCAAGGGGCGCGGCATTACGTCGATCATCATTTCCCACAAGCTCAACGAGATCGGGCGGGTCGCCGATGAAATCACCGTGATCCGTGACGGCAGCACCGTCGATGTCATTGATTGCCGCGCCAGGAAGATCGATGAGGGGAGGGTGATTCGTTCCATGGTTGGCCGAGAGTTATCGGATCGCTACCCGTCGCGGGCGGCCGAGATCGGTGAGACCTTGTTCGAGGTCGAGGGTTGGTCGGTCGGCGATCCCGAGCGCCCTGGCCGCGATCGCATCCGCGATATCAAGTTTCATGTACGTCGAGGCGAAGTGGTGGGAATTGCCGGGTTGATGGGCGCGGGCCGCACTGAGTTCGCCATGAGTGTCTTCGGTCGTTCCTATGGCGTGAATATCCGTGGCAAGGCGCGCATCGAAGGCCGTGAAGTCGACCTCGGCACGGTGCGCAAGGCCATCGATCAAGGCCTGGCCTACGCCACCGAAGACCGCAAGGGCGCCGGCCTGGTGCTGGGGGAGAGCATCACCCGCAACACCTCTATGGCCAACCTGGCCGCCGTTTCCAAGCGCTGGATCATGAACGAACTGGCCGAGACGGCGGTGGCCGTGGATTACCGCGCGCGCCTGCGGATTCGCAGCCCGGACGTGACCCAGTCGGTGGAGAAACTCTCCGGTGGCAACCAGCAGAAAGTCGTGTTGGGCAAATGGCTGTTCTCCGATCCCAAGGTGTTGATCCTCGACGAACCCACCCGCGGTATCGACGTGGGGGCCAAGTACGAGATCTACGGGGTGGTCAATCAAGTGGTCAGCGAAGGTCGTGGCGTGGTCATGATTTCCTCGGAGATGCCGGAGTTGCTCGGTACCTGTGACCGTATCTATGTGATGAACGAAGGACGCTTTGTCGGCGAGTTTCCAATCGCCGAGGCATCGCAGGAAAAAATCATGCACGCAATCATGAAAAACGAGGTGATCCAGTGAACGAAGTCAGCATGCCTCTCTCATCCAACAAACCCAGTGCCCTGACATCATTCAAGCGTGGCGCCCGCGAATACGGCCTGCTGGCATCGCTGATCGTCATCATGGTGTTTTTCCAGATGGCCACCGGCGGCGCGTTGATGCAGCCGCTGAACCTGACCAACCTGCTGCTGCAGAACAGCTACATCGTGGTGATGGCGCTGGGCATGTTGATGGTGATCGTCTGCGGGCATATCGACCTGTCAGTCGGCTCGGTGGTCGGCGTGATCGGTTCGATCGCGGCGGTGCTGATGGTCCAGTACCGCCTGGATTTCTTCAGCGTGACCCTGATCTGCCTGCTCTGCGGCGCGCTGATCGGCGCGGCGCAAGGGTATTGGGTCGCCGTCTGGGGTATGCCCTCGTTCATCGTGACCCTGGCCGGTATGCTGATCTTTCGAGGCGCGACCATTGCCATCTCCCAAGGGCAATCAATCGGGCCGTTTCCGCCGGCGTTCTCGGCGATCAGTTCGGGCTTTATCCCAGACGTCTTCGCCAATGAAAACCTGCGAATCACCTCCTTGCTGCTGGGTATCGCGGTGGCCGTGGCCTTCTGGGTGGTCGAATATCGCAGTCGCCTCCGCACCCTGAAAAGCGGCGGCAGTGTTGCGCCGCTGGCCCTGTTCGCGTTGAAGAACGGCGTGGTGGCCGCACTCATCGTGTACTTCTGCTACCTGCTTTCGACGTACCGTGGCATCCCCACGGTACTGGTGATCATGAGCGTGCTGATCGGGGTGTACACCTTCGTCATGAACCGCACCGTGATCGGTCGCTGGATCTACGCGGTGGGGGGCAATCTCAAGGCGGCCAGGCTGTCGGGTATCAATACGGCACGGGTAACTTTTTTCGCCTTCGTCAACATGGGCGTACTGGCCTCCGTCGCCGGCTTGATCTTCGTCGCCCGACTCAACAGCGCCACACCCCGCGGCGGCACCGGCTTTGAACTGGATGTGATTGCGGCGGTGTTCATCGGCGGCGCGTCGGCCTCCGGGGGCGTGGGCAAGGTCGTGGGCGTAGTCATCGGGGCGTTCATCATGGGCGTGCTGAACAACGGCATGTCGATCATGGGTATCGGCATTGATTACCAGCAAATGATCAAGGGCGCTGTGTTGCTCGCAGCGGTATTCGTCGATGTGTATCAGAAAAGCAAGGGTTGATATGTCAGGCATGAATGACACCGCACGGAGGCCGCGATGATCAAGCATATTGTGATGTGGAACCTTGCGGGGGAGACGCCGGAGAGGAACCGCCAGGCGTGCCAGTTTCTCAAGGAGCGCTTCGAAGGGCTTGCCGGATTGATTCCGGGGCTGCTGAAGATCGAGGTCGGCGTCGATATCAGCCGGATCGACTATGCCTGCGATGTGGTGCTCTATACCGAGTTTGCTTCCCTCGAGGCCTTGGCTGCCTATGCCACACACCCTGAGCACTTGAGGGTCAGGGATGAGTTGGGCAATTCACGAATTGCCAGGCATCAAGTGGATTATGTCGTCTAGCAGGTACGGGCGTCCGATTCGGGCGCGTCAACGGTGGGATGATCGGCGCGGCTACCCGTGATAGTGACGATGTGCCTTCGCCCGATTTCCGCAGGTCGCCATTGAGCACCATTGGCGTCGACGGCTGCGGGAACTGTCGACGAACATCCAGGAGCAGGCCTTGCACACCTTGGTCATCTGAAGTTCAGGGCTGCGCAGGAAATCGCTCAGTGAAAGTGCCAGGCGCAGGCCGATCGTCGCCAGGCCGGTTTTCTCCAGTTGGATGTTCCAGTCCATCGGTTGTCCGGGACGCAGCTTCAGTTCGGCGGCGGCATAAGCCTGGTGTATCCAGTCGCCAATGTCTTGGGGAATGTCCCGGGGGGACTCGGCTGCGATCACCGCGTTGAGAAAATCATGGGTGGCTTCGCGCAGGCGGGTGAGGTGCGCAACCGCTTGCGCTCCATTTACCGGCTCTTGAAAGGCCAGCGTTTGCAGTGTTTGGGCTTCCACCTCGGTGATGAGCTGGCCCGTCAGTGACCAGCTCACCAGCGCTTGCAGATCAACCAGCCGCTCCGGGACGCGACTCTTGGTTTTGCCTCCGGCCGTGTTCAAGAAATCCAGGGTCAGGGCACCGCCGACGTAGGCGGTCGCGGTCCAGGTGGTGTTAGTCAGCATAAAATAACCGCTTTAATTTGGTTTAAAGGTTAGGTAGTGTGTGAATTCTAACCTTTATAAGGCCTTTATGAGGTTTAAAATGCTGACGCTCCCGTTGCAAGACACCTTTCTCTTCGAAGGCCAGCCGGTCCGTTACGGGGTTCAGGGGCAAGGGGAGCCCATGGTACTGGTTCATGGCACACCGTTTTCCTCGCAAGTGTGGCGACGGCTGGCGCCTCTTCTGGCGCAGCGCTACCGTGTCCACTATTTCGACTTGCTGGGCTACGGACAGTCTGCGATGGGCGAGGGGCAAGACGTCTCGCTGGGTGTGCAGAATCGATTGCTGGCCGCGTTGCTCGATCACTGGGGGCTGACTCGCCCACACGTGGTGGCCCATGACTTTGGTGGCGCAACGGCGTTGAGAGCGCTTGTGCTCGGCGGTTGTCGCTACGCAACGCTCACGCTGATCGACCCCGTGGCGCTGGCCCCTTGGGGGTCGCCGTTCGTGCAACATGTACGCGAGCATGAGCAGGCCTTTGCGAAGCTGCCGGCCTATATCCACGAGGCCATATTACCGGCCTATATCGCCGGCGCCGCGCATCAGCCGATTCGGACCGAGGACATGGCCATCCATACTGCCCCATGGACAGGCGAGATCGGCCAGGCCGCGTTCTACAGACAGATCGCCCAGATGGACCGCCGCTATACGGATGAAGTCGAACACCGATACCAGGAGATCGATTGTCCGGTATTGCTGATCTGGGGCGAGAATGACCAATGGATTCCCGTTGAGCGGGGTGAAGATTTCGTCTCGAGGGTGCCACACGCCCGATTCGTACGGGTTCCCCATGCGGGGCATCTGGTGCAGGAGGATGCACCGGAGGCTATCTTGAATGCGTTGTTGGGCTTCTTGGAGGGCGTCTGGTCTTCCATAACGAAGCGCTAAGGGCCGTCGAGGGGGAAGGTGACAGTCATGCCGGCCAACCTCGCTGCTTCCTCTGGCGGCCTGTGCTACAACTGACACTCGTATCATTGCGTTCGAGGGCCGGTAGCCTATGCGGTTATGTTTTTTTGACGGATCAGACCGCATCGAAGTGGGCGACAGGGCCGGGTTTGCTCATGACCCGTTCGATACGAGGACGGGCAACAGAGTCTACGACCAGCCAGCGGTCAAGATGGATCTGCATGAAGCGTGGCAGGTGGAACGTTTTGTTCGCCGATATTTTCAGGGGGCCGGCGAGATGCACCGCTTGCGCTCCCTGCTCTCCAGCCAGCTTTCCCATGACTACCGCTTACCCGACGAAGAAGTCCTGAGACAACTGTCCAGCCACCTCCAGAATGGGCAGTTGTGTGCCTACGTTTATAAATACGTACCGATGCCGCGTACAAGAGTGCCTGCGCCGGACGCAATGGCTCGGATTGATACGCCGAGAGCAAGGCCCCCGACGCGTCGTCTGCCGAAAAAGCCCAGTGTAGAAACCGACACGCCCGCACCTGGCCCGCCACCTGCCGTTCAAGCCGAATCCGAGGGCCAGAAAAGTATCAATGCCGTACAGGATAATCAGGCCGCGACACTGGTGGAAGCCGCCAAGAGCGGGACGCCTTTTTGTGAAATATGTGAACTCAATAAGGCCGAGTCTTGAACAGCGACGGCGACCGGATGAATCCGACCACACTCGAGCGGTTGATGATGCTGCTATGGCCGAACGGCGATGACGCTTCAGGTGATGGCGTCTATTGGTTACTCGACGGGGCGCGTGATCCCGGGATCGTACAGTGGCTTCGATCCGGCGAACTCAGGTTCTCGTGCCTGTATTCGGGTCAGATGACCCCGAGTCTTGAGGCGGCAGCCCCGTACCTGGTACAGCTCATGCCCAAGTCTCCGGTCACCCGGGAGCTGCTTGAGCGAGGCTGGGGGCGCGCCTGGGGGATCTTCATCCTTGCCCCTGCGGCATTGCCGATGCTCGCCATACGCTTGCATCTGAAGAAGTTCCTCCGCGTCCGGACCGAAGATAAAAAGCTGCTCATGTTTCGTTATTACGATCCACGGGTCTTGTCGGTCTTCCTGCCCACCTGCACCGATGAGGAGTTCACGAAATTCCTCGGGCCATTGAACCGCCTGCTGGTCGAGCTGGACGAAGGTGAGCGATGGAACATCTTCGACCTGGAGGATCGCAGCCTGCGGATCGTGTCGGCCTGACAGACCACGATGCCGCCAGCATCGACTCAAGCGCTTCTGGCAATTTCCGCTCATAACGCGTAAAACGCCCCTCCAAGCCCTCATCTAGAGGGCTTTGTCATCTGCATCCCCGTACTCCAATCCGAAGAATTCAAGCATGAACCTACGCAATATCGCAGTGGGGCTGTCGGCCCTTGTGTTGTTCTCGACCGGCGCGGCGCAAGCGCGCAACCTGCTGGACCTCATCGATCCCCCCAGCCAGCACGAGAAACAAGGACACCGTTCGGGCTCCATCAGCCAGAGCGCAGCGATTGATCTCTATTCAAGCAAACAGCAGCAGGCCTCCTTTGACGGCTGTGCAGACCTGTTCCCGGGCGCCCGGCCGATCAGCACCGCCAGTGTGCCGGCCACGATGAAACCCATGGCGCTGTGTTCCGACAGCTTTGCGGTGCTGTACTCGCAAACCAGCAAGACCCCGTTGGTGGTGGTGGAGCGCCTGAGCGCGGCGCAGCTACAGGATGCCAAGGGGGAGGAGCGTACCAATCAGTTCTACCCGGACCCGCGTATTCCCAAGGGCGCGCGAGCCGAGCTGAGCGACTACCGGGCTCAACATCCGGCCATGGATCGCGGCCATCAGGCCCCGGCGGCCGATGCCCCGAATTCGAACGCCATGGCCCAGTCCTTCGCGCTGTCGAACATGGTGCCGCAGGACCCGACCAATAACCGCAAGATCTGGAGCAAGGTCGAGGCCGACGTCAGAAAGTTCGCGATGCGCGCCGAGGGCAATGTGTTCGTCTTTACCGGCCCGATCTTTGACGAGGGCCACACCACCATCGGCGACGACCAGGTCTGGGTCCCCACGCGCCTGTTCAAGCTGGTGTACGACGCATCGTCGAAACGGGCCTGGGCCTACGTGCTGCCCAATACAGAAACCCGCATCGAGAAACCGATGGACTATGAGACGTTCGTGAAAACCACCGGGCTCAAGCTGCTGGACCAGCTACCGGTCTCGGGCTCGGTGGTGCGTTCCTGAGTGTCGGGCGTGATAGCGGTGCATCGATTTTTCAACGGTCTCGATGCTGCGTGATGTACGCAAGGACGTCGCTCATCACCCGTTTCGTCGCCGCATAGCGCTCGTCCGATGCGGCACGAATCACCTCTTGCGCTTGTACGTATCGCTGTTCAACCAGGTCGCTGGCGCAATGCTTCAACATTGCGTCAACGCTTGCCCGTGTCATTTCCATATGGAACTGCAGGCCGATCACGCAATGACCCCACTGAAATGCCTGGTTCTTGCAGGCCTCGCTGCTCGCCAGGTGGAGGGCACCCTGAGGTAAATCGAAGGTCTCGCCATGCCAGTGCAAGACCTCGGTCGCCGCCGGGAAGTTGAACCTGCCGGACGAGTGAGGGGTTGCTGAAATGGGAAACCAGCCAATTTCTTTCTCGGGTGCCGGATACACACGGCTCCCTTTCGCCGCCGCAATGAGCTGTGCGCCCAGGCAGATACCGAGGACGGCAACACCGTTGTCGATGGCCTGGGCGATAAAGCGTTTCTCAGGGATCAACCACGGCAATTCGGATTCGTCATTCACGCTCATCGAGCCGCCCAGTGCGATGACCAGATCAATCCCCGTCAATGCCGGAAGCTCGGCGGACTCATAGAAACGGGTGTAAGTGATCTGGGCGTCGTGTTCCTGAAGCCAGGTTTCGATGTTTCCCAGGCCTTCGAACGAAGCATGTTGCAAAACGTGGACGCGCATATTGACTCTCCCTTTCCAAGCAGACAGGGCTGCCCTGACTTGATAATGGTTGCATTACAGCAGATCTATCGTCGGCAGGGCTGCCGGGGTCAGGCGAAGAAGTAGGTATCTTCGAGCAGCATGTCCTCAAAAAAGGCGCCGAAGGTGTGTTCTTTATTGCGGATATGTATTTCGAGCACCCACAACTGTCGAGACGGTGTGAAGGTGATGTCCGCCATGGGGCCTGGGTAGATGGACGCGTGGGGGAAGTCCGCCAGGCGGTGTCCGGAAAGATCCATGTTGAGCTCCCAGCCACGTTGCTCGGCGCATGCGAGCGCAAACTCATAAAGTGCCTTGCCTGTTGCTTGAGTGGACAGCCAGTGGCGGCGGACGTCGTGAAATATCTCCCGCGCGTCAGTGGCGCAACGGGCCATGTCCGGGTTGCTGCCCGTCACGAACGTATCGCCACCATCGCCTTCCCATTCTTTCCAGGTCGGGCCAATGTCAATCAGGAAAATATCGTCCGCGCCCAAGACCATTCCAGGTTCGGATGCTTCGCCAAAGGTCTTGGTCGTATTGCTGCCAAAGCGAACATAGATCTCATGCCAACCCCGGAGCATGGCGTGCTCGGCGAGCACGTCCTTGGCCATTTCCACCGCGTCTTCTTCGACCATTCCGGGCTGGACCCTGCGCGCGATCTCCTGAATCGCATAACGCGTCATCTGGCGCACGGTCATCATTTGGCTCTCGCTGTAGGCTGGTCCTACGGCTTCCACGGTTTGGCGGTCATGTATCAATGTCATGGGGGGACTCTCGATCAGGGTAGTGGACAGGGTTAAACGGCCAGTGCCGGAATGCTGAAATGCAGCCCGTCCAACGCGGGCTCGATGATGATTTGGCACGCCAGTCGGTCCAACTGGCCCGCTTCGGGAAGCGCCTGGAGCAGCCGCTGTTCTGAACGGGCAGGTGGCGGGATCTGGTTGAACCAGTGCGGTGCCAGGCTGACCCGGCAGGTCCCGCAGGATTGCCGACCGCCGCAAACGCCTTTGAGTACACCCGCGGCCCGCAAGCCATGCAGTAGCGACGTGCCGGGTTCAAGCTGCAGGCGGTTGCGGGTCACTTGCTGCGGCTGCTGGGTATCGAAGGTGGCGTTGACCGACAGGGTGTCGGCGGGAGGCCGAGGGGCGGCCGCCGGTACCGTTGCACTGACGAAAGCATCGGCGAAAAAACGTTCGGCGCGCAGCCCGTTGTTTTGCGTCAGCAGGGCTTGCGCGGCATCCACCATGGCGGGCAGGCCGCAGGCGTAAACGAGCGCATCGGCGAGATCCGGATGTTGCCGCGCCGCCCAATCCTGAACGTAGCGCGGCTCGCCATGGTCCCTGTCCGAGGCACTTGCGCTCGTGCGGAAATGGAAATTGGGGTGGCGTGATTCAAGCGCCTCGAACGCAGCCGACTCATAGAGTTCCTCGACATGGCGGGCTCCCCAGTACAGCCACACAGGGTTCGTGCAACCACTCGACAGGGCTGCCTGCACCAGCGCCTTGATGGGGGCGATGCCGGTGCCGGTTGCCAGAAAGAGTATCGGTGCATCGGGCGATGTCGGCGTTTGCCAGACACAGTCACCATAGGGTCCATAAACCTTGAGCGAACTCAGGACGCTGTTGCGCTCACGCAGCAGCGTCGAGAATTTCCCCTGCGGATGCAGGCGCACGTGCAACTCGATCGCGCCGTCAGCCGCCATCGCCGTGGCGGGCGAGTAGCTACGCAGTTCGCCATTGGCGAGTTCGATGCTGATGTATTGGCCTTCGCGGTAGTGCAAACGCCGGGCGCTGACCGGGAGCAGTACCAACCTCACAACCTGGTCGGTCACGTCCTCCCGTTTGGCGACTCGATAGTCAGCCGTAAGAGCGTAGCGGTGCGCAGCGATAGTCATTTTTGAGACAGCCTGGGTGTTAGGTCGTGATCAAAATGCTATCGTCTGTCTGGCCCTATTCAATCATCCAGATTTGATAAGTCTGATGGTCCAGAAAAATCCGAGGCAACGTGGACGTCCATGGTTAAACGATGGGATATCAGTGTCGAACTCGACCGAACGGCGACCGCTTCGCTGAATGCACAGCTCGTGGCGGCCCTCACGGAGCGGATACGCTCGGGGTTGTTACGCCCCGGCGATTCGTTGCCGACCTCTCGTGAATGGGCTGTTCGGTTAGGCGTGAACCGCAAGACCATCGTTCTGGCGTACGAAGAGTTGACGGCGCAGGGCTGGCTGATCACCCAGCAAAAGCGCGGGACCTTTGTGTCGCCGGAACTGCCGGTGGTCAAGCAGGAGGCCCGTGTCGCGGCGGTCGCCCAGCGTCTTTCGGGGCGCCTGCCAGAGCCTGGCTACCAGCCTTACGGCAGTGTGCGCCCGCCGGTGGTTCAGGTCGGGGACGACGTATTCGATTTCAGTGACGGCGCGCCCGACACACGCCTTGTGCCGTTCGAGGAGCTGTCGAGGGCTTTCCGTATTGCCCTGCTGGAGTCGGCGCGCGGCAATCGGATGGGCTACGGCGATCCTCGCGGCCTGGGCCTGTTGCGTCAGGAGCTGGCCGCCATGTTGCGCGCGGAGCGGGGCCTCAATGCCGACGCGGATACCTTGTGCCTGGTGCGGGGCAGTCAGATGGGCATCTACCTGGCTGCGAAAATGCTGGTGCGCCCCGGCGACGGGGTGGCCATGGAGCGCCTGAGCTACCCTCCGGCGAGGGACGCGTTCCGCGCCTGTGGCGGCTCGATTCACAGTATCGAGCAGGACGAGTCCGGCATGATCCCCGATGCACTGGAGCGGGTTTGTCGAGCTCAGCGCATACGGGCCATTTACCTGACGCCGCATCATCAGTTTCCAACCACCGTGACCATGCCGATAGATCGCCGCATGCGCCTGCTGGCGCTGGCGGAGCAATTCGATTTTGTCATCATCGAAGATGATTACGACCATGAGTTCCACTTCTCACACAGCCCGATGTTGCCCATGGCGAGCGTGGATCAAGGCGGACGCGTGATCTACATCGGGTCGTTGAGCAAGATACTGGCACCGGGTCTACGCATCGGTTACGTCGTGGCGCCACCGGTCATCATCAACCGCCTGGCAAACGAAATCCTGCTGGTCGACAGGCAAGGCAACACCGTCACCGAACGTGCAGCGGCGCACCTGCTGCAAAGCGGCCAGCTCAAGCGCCATATTCGGCGAGCGCTACGGGTTTACGAACAGCGTTGTCGGCTGGCGGTCCAGGCCGTGCATGAGCACCTGGGCGACGTGGCCAGCGTCACCGCACCCAGCGGTGGTCTGGCGCTGTGGATCAAGTTCACCCAGCCGCTGGATATGGCGCTCCTGGCGCAGGAGGCCATGGCGCAAAACATCCGCATCCTGCCCGGGCATTTGTTCGGCGACGATGACTCGCCGGTCCAGGCGATGCGCCTGGGTTATGGCAGTCTGGATGAGCGAGAGTTTCGTCACGGCATCGAACGACTGAGCCAGGTGGTGAAGGGGAGGGTGTTGCCGAGATGAGCCCCAAGGCGGCTTGGTTGGCGCGCTCGGGGCTTTCGACTGGGGCGGTGTAGCCAAGGCCGCAATACGTCCTGTCTGCCCTGGCTATTCTCCTGGGAACTACGCTGACCTCAAGCGCTCAAGGCGAGGTAGTCGGTGTAGCCCTTCTGGCTGCCGCCGAAGAAGGTCGTGTGGTCTGCTTGATTCAGCGGCGCATCCGCTTTCAAGCGCTCGACAAAGTCCGGGTTGGCCAGGACCATCTGGCCGTAGGCCTCCATATCTGCAAGCCCTGCAGCCAGGTCGGCACCAATGTGCTCCCGTGCGCGGCCTGGGCGGTTCAGGATGAGTATGCTCTTCCACGCCTGGCGGATATCGGCCAGCAGCGCGTCGTCGCCTTGATGCAGCAGATGCACGTAGGCAAGGCCCAGCTTGTTCAGCTCGGCGACCAGGTAGCGGTAGAGGCTCGGGCCTTCTTCGCCTTCGTCAATGCCCCACATGGCGGTGCCGGGCGAGAGGCGGATGGCGGTCTTGTCGGCTCCGATTTCCTCGGCGATGGCGGTTGCGACTTCAATGGCGAAGCGTGCGCGGTTCTCGATCGAGCCACCGTATTCGTCGGTTCGGGTGTTGGCGCTCGGGGCGAAGAATTGCTGGATCAGATAGGCATTGGCGCCGTGAATCTCGACACCGTCGGCGCCGGCCTCAATCGCTCGACGCGCGGCGAAGCGGAAATCGGCGACTGTCTGGCGTACTTCTTCAGTGCTCAGCGCGCGGGGTACAGGGATGTCCTGCATGCCGGTGGCGGTGAACATGGGCGTGTTCGGCGCAATGGCGGACGGCGCCACACCCTGGCGATGATGGGGCGTGTTATCGGGGTGCGACATACGACCGGCATGCATCAGCTGGATAAAGATATGACCGCCGTGGGCATGTACCGCCGAGGTGATTTTCTTCCAGCCCGCCACGTGCGCGTCGCTATAGATGCCCGGCGTGGTGAGGTAGCCCTGGCCATCAGCGGAAGGCTGTGTGCCTTCGGCAACGATCAGGCCGACGCTGGCGCGCTGGGCATAGTATTCGGCGGCCAGTTCCCCCGGCGTTCCATCGAACTCCGCGCGACTGCGGGTCATCGGGGCCATGACCAGGCGGTTTGAAAAAGTTGCCTTGGCAACGCGTATGGGCGTGAAGAGTGAGCTCATGGTGCGACCCTCAAATGAATTGCGAGGAACGCATCATCCGTCTTATTATTTTTGGGATAAATGGGGTTTTATGGATTTGATTGATCCATCTGTGGAGCAATGTTCGTGGAACTGCTGAACGATATGGCGTTGTTTGTCGAGGTCGTCAAGGCGAAAGGGTTTCGCGGGGCTGCCGAGGTGATGGGCATGCCGAACTCCACCCTGTCGCGGCGTATCAGTGCCTTGGAGAAGGCGATCGGCTTGCGGCTCTTGCATCGAACAACACGCAAGGTCGAGCTGACTGAAGCCGGGCAGATCTACTTCGAGCGCTGCAAGCGCATTGTCGATGAAGCCCGGCTGGCCCATGAGCAGCTTGGCGACATGCTGGCGCAACCCAGCGGTGTGCTGCGGGTCTCGCTTCCCGTGGACTTTGCGATCACTTACCTGGCGCCCCTGATCGCCGAGTTTGCCGGCCTTTATCCGGGGATCACCTTCGATCTCGATCTGAGCCCGCGGCGAGTCGACCTGGTGAGCGAGCCCTTCGACGTCGCCATTCGGATTGGCGAATCGGAAAACTCCCAACTGATCGCACGCCCCTTGATCACGCTGGTGCCGTATTTGTACGCCTCGCCGCGTTATCTCGAAGTGGCGGGCGTACCCGATACACCGAGCGATCTCGAACGGCATCAGTGTCTGAATATCCTGAGGGACGGGACCTGGACCCTGAACAATGGTGCGCAAACCCTCTCGGTGGCGGTGGGAGGACGTTTCATGGTCAACAGCGTCGGGTTGCTGCGACGGCTGGCGACGCTGGACCAGGGGATTGTGTTGATGCACGACGAAATCATTGTTGATGAACTGCGTAATGGCCAGCTTCGTCGGGTCCTGCCCGAGTGGAGGGGAAAACCGGTGACGGTCTATGCCGTCACCGAGACGCGACTGCTGCCCGCCAAGACCCAACGTTTCATCGAGTTCCTTCGAGCTCGGCTGGAGTGAGCGGCTGTTCGGGCGCCTCCTGATGGTGAGTGGTGCCAATGAACATGTACATGGCCGGCACCATGAAGAGCGTCAGCAGGGTGCCGATCGAGAGGCCAGAGAAGATCACCAGGCCCATGTCGTGACGCCCGGCCGCGCCGGCACCGGAGGCCAGGACGAGCGGCACGACGCCCAGCACCATGGCCGCGGTGGTCATCAGGATCGGCCGCAGGCGTACCGCCGCGGCCTCTTCGATGGCCTCGCGCTTGCCGCGACCGGCGCGCTGCAGTTCGTTGGCAAACTGCACGATCAGGATCCCATGTTTGGTGATGAGCCCGAGCAGGGTCACCAGCCCGACCTGTGTGTACACGTTGATGGAGGCGAAGCCCATCGTGATGAAAGCCAGTGCGCCGAACAGCGCTGGCGGCACCGAAAACAGGATCACCACGGGGTCCCGGTAGCTCTCGAACTGGAACGCCAACGCCAGGTAGACGATCAGGATGGAGAACAGCAGAAGGCCGACGAAGCCGCCCGACTCCTGCAGGAACTGACGCGACTCACCCGACGCATCCGAGGTGTAGCCTGACGGCGCGACGCTGTTGAGGATGCTGTCCAGCTTCGCCAGCAGTTCACCTTGGGACAAGCTGCTCACGCCGGAAAGGGTGGCGGAGTTGAGCTGCTGGAAGTGGTTGATCGACTCCGCCTCCGTGGACGTCTCGATATGGGCCACCGTACGCGCCTGGATCATGGCGCCGGAGGGCGTGCGGATGTAGTAGTCGAGAATCTGCTCGGGGTTGAGACGGTTGACCTGCAGGACCTGGGGAATGACTTTGTACGAGCGCCCGGCGGTGGAGAAATAGTTCACGTAGTTCCCACCCAGCGCCGCCGAGAGTGCCGCGCCGACGTCGGCCTGGGTCATCCCCAGGGCCGCGATCTTGTCACGGTCGACCACCAGCGTGGCTTGCGGCTTGTCGATCTTCAAGTCCAGGTCGGAGAACCAGAACAGCTTTTGCGTTTGTGCCTCGTTCATCACCGCCTGGGCGACTTCATTGAGGTTCTGGACCGACTCGGTGGTGGTAATGACGAACTGGATCGGCAAGCCCTGGGCGCCCGGCAACGACGGTAATGGAAAGGCCGCGATCTTGGCACCGGCCACCTGGTTCCACTTCTGTTGAAGGTCCAGGATCAATTCCGCTTGCGAGCGACTGCGTTGTCCCCAGGGTTTGAGCAGCACGCCGCCGAGCCCCTGATTGAGTGATGGCACCCCCGTGAGCTGGAACATCTGCGCGTACTCGGGCTCCGTTTTCGAGATCTGGAAGGCCTGGTCAGCCAGCCGCTCCATCTGCTGCGGGGAGGCCGTCGGCGCCCCTTTGACCTGCATGAACACCAGCCCCTGGTCTTCGGTCGGCGAGAGCTCGCTCTTGGCGGTCATGCCGCTGGCGGCCACCAGCAGGAACAGGATAAAGCCAAAGGTGACCAGCACCGGCCAGCTGTCGAGTCCGGCTGACAGTACCCGGTGGTAGCGGCTGCGCAGCAGGTCGAAACAGCGATCCAGCCAGCGGGCGAATCGACCTTCTTCCTGCCCTGGCTTGAACAGTCGCGACGTCATCATCGGCGAGAGGCTCAACGCCACCACGGCCGACACGGTCACGGCGCCGGCCAATGAGAAACAGAACTCCTTGAACAGTGCGCCGGTGAGACCGGTGCGCAGCCCGATGGGGACGTAGGCGGCAATCAACACCACCGTCATGGCGATAATCGGCCCCCCCAGTTCCCTGGCCGCGACCATGGCGGCCTCCATGACCGCTTTGCCTTCTTCCTTGATATGGCGGTCGACGTTCTCGACCACGATGATCGCGTCATCGACCACCAGGCCGATGGCCAGTACCAGCGCCAGCAGGGTCAGCAGGTTGATCGAGTACCCCAGCAGGAACATGATGAAAAAGGTTCCGATCAGCGACAGCGGTATCGCCACCAGGGGCACAATCACCGCGCGAAAGGAGCCGAGGAACAGGTAGATGACGATCGAGACGATGATCATGGCCTCGCCGAGGGTCTTCACCACCTCGCGGATCGAGGTATTGATGAACTCCGTGGAGTCGTAGACGATCTCGCCCGTGACGCCGGCCGGCAGTTGCGATTGCAGGTCTGGGAAGGCCTTTCTGACCTCGGCGGCGACCGTCAGGATGTTGGCAGTGGGGGCCACCTTGATACCGATGAACACCGAACGCTTACCGGAGAACGCGACGCTGGTGTTGTAGTTCTCCGCCCCCAGCGTGACCGTTGCCACATCTTCCAGGTGCACCAGGGCATCGCCGTTCTGCTTGACCACCAGCTGCTTGAATTCATCCGCCGTGTGCAGATCGGTTCCGGCGGTCAGGTCGACCGTCACCATCTGGCCTTTTGTCGAACCCAGGGCGGACAGGTAGTTGTTGCTGGACAAGGCAACGGAAACGTCCTGTGCCGAAACGTTGTGGGCGGCCAGCTTGTCCGGGTCCAGCCAGGCACGCATGGCGAATTGGCGCCCGCCGAGAATCTCGGCCGTCTGTACGCCTTCGAGCGAGTCGAGCTTGGGCTTGACCACCCGCAACAGGTAATCGGTGATGTTGTTGGTGGGCAGTGCATCGCTGTAGAAGCCCAGGTACATGGCGTCCGTGGTCTGTCCGACCGCAACCGTGAGCACCGGCTCCTGGGCCTGCGCCGGCAGCTGGTTCTTCACCGAGTTGACCTGGGTATTGATCTCCGTCAGGGCCTTGCTGGCGTCGTAGTTGAGCCGCAGGGTCGCGGTGATGGTCGAGAGCCCGGTAATGCTCGAGGAGGACAGGTAATCGATGCCCTGCGCCTGGGCGATGGCCGATTCGAGAGGTTGTGTGATGAAGCCGGCGACGGTGGCCGCGTCCGCACCGTAGTAACTGGTGGTGATGGTGACCACGGTGTTTTCGGTGCGTGGCCACTGGTTGACCGGCAGCCCGAAGATCGACCGCAACCCCAGTATCAGGATAAACATCGAGACGACAACGGCCCAGACCGGTCGCTTGATGAAGGTATCGGTGAGTTTCATGGGCGGGCGGGCCTCATTGTTCCTGTGGCGTCGGTGACGTGTCGTTCAGCGGCGCATCACGGTTGTCGATTTTCACGGGTGAGCCGTTCTTGAGTTTCATCTGGCCACTGGTGATCACCTGGTCGCCTTCCTTCACGCCGGACAGGATGGCCACCTGGTCGCCGCGGGTCGGCCCCGTCTTGATGAAGGTCTGCTGCGCGGTAAGCACCTCGTTACCCTGGTCACTCGGTACCGCGATGAACACCGTCGTCCCATAAGGGTTATAGGTGACGGCGGTCTGTGGAACGGTGAGGTAGCGCTGCTTCGTACCGGACTCGACGACAGCCTGGGCAAACATGCCGGGCACCAGGCGTTGCTGCGGATTCGCGATGGTGGCCTCGACGATGACGTTGCGCGTGGTCGGATCGAACTTGGTGTCGATGGCCGTGACCTTGCCGGCGAAGGTCTGCTGGGGCAGGCCGCCTGCCGTGACCGAGACGGCTTGACCGAGGGCAATCGCTTCCAGCTGCGCCTGCGGGACGTTGAAGTCGATGTAGATGGGGTTGAAGGTCTGCAGGGTGGCTATCTTGTCGCCAGGGTTGAGGAACTGACCGGGATTGACACTGGTCACCCCGATCTTTCCGGCAAAGGGCGCGCGAATGGTTTTCTTCGCCACCAGTGCCCGTTGCTGCTCTGCCGCCGCCACTTTCGCTTTCAGGTCGGCGTCGTCCGCATCGACTTGTGCCTGGGACACGGCGCTGACCGCGAGTTGAGCCTTGTCGCGCTTGAGGACCGTGACGGCCAGGTTGGCGGTGGCCTCGAGCGAGTGAAGCTGGGCGATGTCCGAGTCCGCATTCAACTGGACCAGCAGGTCGGCGGCGGCCACCTCCTGGCCCGGTTTGAAGCCGATCGTGCGAACGATGCCGCCGACCTCGGTGGTGACATCGACACCCCGCACCGCCTTCATCGACCCCACGCTGGAAACGCTCGGCTGCCAATCGGCCAATTGCGCGCGGGTGACCGTCACCACGGAGGGCGGCAGGGGGATCTTGGATTGGGCGATCACCTTCGATATCTGCATGAATTTCACGCCGGCGATGATTGCGACGATCACCAGCACCACCGCGAGCATGATCAGCGTGGGCCGAAGCAGCCGTCGTTTACGGACACCACCAGGTGTAGTCGGCGGGGTCGATAGAGCAGAGGCGGTCTTGGCATCGGCCATGGTGTTTTCTCACTGTTTCAATAACGGTCGGGGCTTCCCAGGGAGGCATGGGCCACATCGGTTCGGTTCCACCAGCCACCGCCCAGTGCCTGGAAGAGGGCGGTGGTGTCGCTATAGCGGGCACTCTGCGCCCTGACGCGGGTGAGGACCGCGTTCTGGTAGGTCTGTTGCGCCGTCAACAGCGTCAGATATCCAACGGCGCCCAGGCGGAACTGCGCCTGCGCCAGCGTCAGGCTGTCGCGGGCTGCCTGTTCGGCCTGCACTTGCTGGTTGAGCGTATCGGCATCGGCTTCCAGCGCCCTGAGGGCATTGGCGACATCCTGGAAGGCCGCGATCACAGTGCTGCGATAACGGGCGGCCGATTCGTCGTACGCGGCCACGGCGGCCCGCTTGCGGTGTTCGAAGGCGCCGGCGTCAAAGATCGTCTGGCTGACCGATCCGGCAAGACTCCAGAACCCCGTGCCCGAGGAAAACAGCTTGGTACCACCGCTCGCACTGGAGCCCAGCGCGGCGGTGATGTTGAATTGAGGCAGTTGATTGGCAACGGCAACGCCGATATTGGCGCTGGCCTGATGCAGTTGTGCCTCGGCGGAGCGCACATCCGGGCGCTGCTCCACGATGGCCGAGGGGAGACTGAGCGGCAACTGCTCTGGTAGCTGGAGGGAGGCCAGTTCGAAATGTTCACCCCGATCCTGGTCAGGAAAGCGGCCGAGATAGGCCATCAACTGGTTGCGGGTTTGCGCGAGCTGCTTTTGCAGGGGCGGCAATGTCGCGCGGGTTTGTGCCAGTGACGCCTGCTGCGTGAGCACGTCGGTATTGGCGATCGCCCCAAGCCGCCGTCGTGCCTGCAGAAGCGCCAGCTGGTCGCTCTGGAGCCGGATAATGGCCTCGGTGGCCGTCACCTGATCGCGCAGGGAGGCCAGGGTCACGGCGGTGTTGACGACATTCGAGGTCAGCGTGAGGTAAGTCGCTTCCAATTGGTAGCGCTCATATTCGGCCTGCGCGGTGGACGATTCAATCTGCCGGCGGGTACCGCCGAAAACGTCCGGGGCGTAAGAGACGCTCAGCGACGCTGAGTTGACGGTGAGAATCCTAGGGGTGAAACCAGGCGTCGTGGCCGCCGATGGCAACTCTCGAGTCTTGGACAAGCTGCCACTGAGGGAGGGAAACAGCGCCGCCTGATCGGCGTAAACCAGTTCGTTGGCCTGATGCAGGGCGGCTTGGGCGGCGGCAACATCCGGATTGGCCTTCAGCGCTTCTTTCACCAGCGCGTTCAGTGCCGGCGAGCGGAACAGCGTCCACCATTGGCCGGGGATATCCATGCCCGCGACCAGCTTTTGCGCAGCGCCTCCCGCCGCCACGTCCGCCGAGGCCGTCGTCGTGTCGAGTTTCTCCCGCGAATAGCCGGCGTTCTTGGCGACACTGGGCCGAACAAAGTCCGGCCCTACGGTACAGCCCGTGAGCATGGCGATGCAAAGCACACTCGCAGGAGCAAGAGCCTGGCAGATGCGAGAGGTCGCCTTCCGTTGGGATTGCTCTGGCTCTTTCATGGGCTCTCTAATTGATCAATTAGTTAGTTTATGAATAGACCAAGCCTATGCTCTTTACCTCCTTGGACAAGGATTAACGCGCAAGATTCGGGAGGCGGGCGGCACCCACTCAAGGCGTGACGGCCCATCAGAAGACTAATTGCTGAGTTAATGGGCGGCAAGTCAAGTGAAATTTCTTGAGCAAGCCACTTCATGTCGCCGAGACACTTTCAAGCCCCTCACGCAGGGCGCGTGGGGGCCGGAAAACAAGGGAACAAGGGCGCGTTATCAGCGATTGACCCGTTGCTGCAAGTGTGCCGGATAACGATCACCCACGACGGTAATCCGTGCCAGGGCCGACTCGATGGAGGCCAGGTCCGCAGCCGTCAGGATGATCTCGGCAGCGCCAAGGTTTTCCTCCAGTCGATGGCGTTTGGTGGTGCCGGGTATCGGCACGATCCAGGGCTTTTGCGCCAGCAGCCAGGCGAGGGCGATCTGTGCGCGGGTGGCGCCTTTGCCCTCGGCGATCTGCCCGAGCACTTCAACCAGATGGGCGTTGGCCTTGCGGTTCTCTTCCGAGAAGCGCGGGACCAGGTTACGAAAGTCATCGGCGGCGAACGTGGTCCGCTCGTCGATGCTGCCCGTGAGAAAACCCTTGCCCAGGGGACTGAACGGCACGAAGCCGATACCCAGTTCTTCCAGGGTCGGCAAGATCTGCGCTTGCGGTTCGCGCCACCACAGCGAGTATTCGCTCTGTAACGCGGTGACTGGCTGAACCGCGTGGGCCCGGCGAATCGCTTGCACACCGGCCTCGGACAGTCCGAAGTGCCTGACCTTGCCGGCTTCGATCAGTTGCTTGACGGTCCCGGCCACGTCTTCGATCGGGACGTTCGGGTCGACCCGGTGTTGATAGAGCAGATCGATACGGTCGGTGCGCAGGCGCTTGAGCGCGGCTTCCGTCACCGCGCGAATTGTCTCCGGGCGACTGTCCAGGCCGTCCGAGACCAGGCCGCTCCTGAAGCCGAACTTGGTGGCGATCACCACCTGGTCGCGAATGGGCGCCAGCGCTTCACCCAGCAGCGTCTCATTGGCATAGGGCCCATAGGCTTCGGCGCTGTCGAAGAAGTTGACGCCCTTGTCGAAAGCCTCGCGAATCAGCTGGATCGCCACTGTCTTTTCCTGCGCCGGCCCATAGCCGAAGCTCAAGCTCATGCAGCCCAGGCCCATGGCCGAGACTTCCAGGCCGCTGCTACCCAATTGACGTTTGTGCATGCTCTATCTCCTTCACAACAATGGGACGAATGAAGGCAGCTTAAATTGCTGTATCAACCTCAACAATTAGGCTAGCGTTTCATGGGCTATTGAGAGGAGTTCATGAATGATTCGTGCAGGGTTACCCGAGCTGACAGCGTTCGTTGCCATTGCCGAACAACGCAGTTTCAGCGCTGCGGCGCGCGTATTGGGTGTTTCGCCATCGGCGCTGAGCCATTCGATGCGTGGCCTGGAGGCCCGCCTGGAACTGCGCCTGTTCAACCGCACGACGCGATCGGTGGCGCTGACCGAAGCGGGGGACCAGCTGTTCCAGAGGGTCAGGCCCTTGCTGGGCGATCTGGAAAGCGCGGTGAACGAGGTCACCTCGGCGCGCAATACACCGTCGGGCTCCATTCGCCTCAGCGCATCGGAATCGTCCTTCCGGCCGCTGATCCGTCACGTGATTCCAGGCTTTCTCGCCGCCAACCCGCAGATTCATATCGAATGTGTTGCCGATAGCCGATTGGTGGACATTGTCGCCGACGGCTTTGATGCCGGCATCCGTCTGTATGACGATGTCCCGCGCGACATGATCGCCGTGCGGTTTGGTCCTGATGTCCGTTTTGCCGCCGTTGCGTCACCGGTCTACCTTGAGCGGAACGAAGCGCCCAAGGCGCCCGATGACCTCAAGCAGCACCGCTGCATCCGCTTTCGCTTTGCCAGTGGGGCACTGTTGCGCTGGGACCTGGAACACATGGGCAAGAGCGCGAGCCTCGACGTCGACGGCCCGATGACCATGGACAACGTCAGCCTGATGGTCGAAGCGGCCCTGGCCGGCGTTGGGGTCGTCTGGGTACCCGAGGTGCAAGTGGCGGAGCACGTGGCGGCGGGGCGGTTGGTTCGGCTGCTGCCGGAGTGGAGCCCTTACTATCCCGGACTCTGTCTTTATTACCCGGCCAATCGGCACCCGCCCATGGCGCTCAGATTGTTTGCCCAGGCTGTCAGGGAGTGGGCGAGTCAAACGTCGTGAGCGTCATCAGCGGTGCCGCTGAAGCCCGGGGGCACAGAGCCCCCAGGCCGATTACGGTCATGGCATTTCCGGCAGCTCCTGAGGACGCAGGTCGAACACCAGCACCTCGGCATCCGTGCCGTTGCTCAAGGTCAGCACCTGTTCATCCCGAACCCGCACGCCATCGCCTTCCTGCAACTGCACGCCGTTGAGTTCGACCTTGCCCCGGGCCACGTGCACATAGGCGTAGCGATCAGCGGCCAATTCCAGGCTGGCGCTTTCCTTGCCGTCGATCAGCGCGGCATAAACCCGCGCATCCTGACGCACGCTCAGCGAGCCGTTGGCCCCGTCAGGCGAGATGATCAGTTGTAGACGGCCGCGTTTCTTCTGGGTGCTGAAGTGTTCTTGCTGATAACGAGGTTTGGCGCCGCAGACGTTCGGCACGATCCAGATTTGCAGGAAGTGCACCGGCCGGGTCACCGAGTGGTTGTACTCGCTATGTGCCACGCCGCTGCCGGCGCTCATCAGTTGGACGTCGCCGGGGCGGATCACCGAGCCGGTGCCGAGGGTGTCCTTGTGTTCCAGGGCACCTTCGAGCACATAGGAAAAAATCTCCATGTTCCGGTGCGGGTGTTGACCGAAACCTTTACCGGCGGCCACCCGGTCATCGTTGATCACCAGCAGGTCGGAAAAACCCTGCTCCCGCGGGTTGCGGTAGTTGGCAAAGGAAAAGGTATGGAACGACTTCAACCAACCGTGATTGGCCATGCCACGATCAGAGGCTTTGCGAAGGGTCAGCATGATGAAATCTCCTGTAGGGACGTGAACTCGTCCGAGTGAGGAGAAGGTTAATGTTTACCGTTTGGTGCAATAAGTAGGTGAAAACTGAAATACTGTCTCTTTCAGATTGACAATTTTGTCCAGCGAATCACGTATGCTTACCCCATGAGCACGCCACCCACGGTCAGACCGTTCAACGTCGGTGTGACGCTTCCATTTCTTTGATATCAGTGACTTACAAATCATGAAAAGCGTGGCAATGGTGCTGTTCCCGGACTTCCTCCTGCTCGACATGGCCGGGCCCATGGAGGTGTTCTCCATCGCCAATCGTTATCTGGCTTCGGACGATCACTATCATCTGTCAATGATCGGCACCGAGCATGGCCCCCTGCGTGCTTCCAACGGTGTCAGCGTTCAGGCCGATGTGCATATTGATCAGGCGTGCGAGGGCTATGACCTGTTGCTGGTACCGGGCGGTCCCGGGGCCTACAACGAAAGACATCCGTCGCTGCTCGCCTGGCTCCAGCACGCCGTCCGCCGGAGCACCTGTTATGGCTCGATCTGCACGGGCGCTTTCGTGTTGGGGAATGCCGGTTTGCTGGACGGCTATCGCGTGACGACTCACTGGCATTATACGGAGCGGCTGATCAAGGGGTTTCCCAAGGCGACGGTGGAGACCGATCAGATTTACGTTCAGGATCGCAACCTGATCACCTCCGGCGGCGTCACCGCCGGCATCGACCTGGCACTGGCGGTGGTCGCCCAGGATCACGGCAAGAAAATCGCCCAGGACGTGGCCAAGGTGTTGCTGGTGGTGATGAAGCGCCAGGGTGGGCAGGCGCAGTTCAGCCCGTTGATGTCTGCGGTGGCGTCCCATGAAACCCCGGTCACCCGGGTTCAGCATCATGTGCTCGAACACCTCGATGAAGCCTTCAGCATCGAACGCATGGCCAGCCTGGCGAACATGAGTGCGCGGCATTTCGCCCGGGTATTTGCCCGGGAAGTGAACATGACACCCATGGAATTTCTGCAAAGCGCGCGTATCGACTGCGCCAGAAACCTGCTGGAAACCAGTGAGCTGCCACTCAAGACCGTCGCCTACAAGAGCGGCTTCGGCAGCGTGCGGCACATGCGTTTTCTGTTCAGTGAAAAACTCGGCTTGACCCCCACCCAGTACCGGGAACAGTTCAGCTAGGATGTTCTTGTCCGTTCTGCGCACCGGGATGGCCGTGACGCTCCCCCCGGGGCGGTTGTACGGTCACCCAAGCCTGCCAAGATAGTCGCGAACGCTTGGCAATAGAGATGCGGGAGCCTGGGCGAACTCGCGCAACGGGTGATGCCGTACCTTGAGCCGGGCCAGGTTTTCAGCATGTGGCCCTGTATGAACAACCTCAGAGATTTGAACAGCGATACGGTGCTGCGGTTCGGCCCCTACGCGTTCCACCCGCGTCAACGGTTGGTCCTGGAAGGTGATCGGCCGCTGCGCATGGGGGGGCGGGCACTGGATATCCTCCAGGTGCTGGTCGATCGCGCCGGCAACGTGGTCAGCAAGGACGAACTGATCGCTTGTGTATGGCCAACCTCGGTGGTCGAGGAAATCAACCTGCGTGTGCACATCGCCGCCTTGCGCCGGGCCCTCGGCGACGGCCTGGGTGGGCAGCGCTACATCGTCAGCATTCCCCAGCGCGGTTATAGCTTCATTGCCCCGGTGCAGTGCATTCTGGAGGGCGCATCGGCCTCGATCGACACCATACGCAAGCCCCAGCATAACCTGTCAGTGCGGCTGACCCCGGTCACCGGTCGAGACTCGGTAGTGGGCGGTGTGGTCCGGCAACTGCCGGTTCGCCGTTTCATGACCCTGGTCGGTCCGGCCGGCGTCGGCAAAACCACGGTGGCCTTGCGTGTGGCCGAGCTGCTGTTGCATCACTATCGCGACGGTGTCTGGATCATGGATCTGGCGATGATCGACGATCCGGCACGGGTGATCGAGTCTCTGATTCAAACCCTTGAGCTGGACGGCGGCGTGGACGCCCTGGTGCCATGGCATGCCTTGCTGGTGTTCGATAATTGCGAGCACCTGCTCGAAGGCTGTCGAACAGCGGTGGAGACGTTGCTGGTATCGGTGCCACGGTTGTCGATCCTGGCTACCAGCCGCGAGCCGCTGCGGGCATCGGGTGAAACGGTGCTGGGTTTGCCACCCTTGGCCGTGCCGCCCGCATCGGCGTTGCACAGTGTGGCCCAAGTCATGGGCTATTCGGCGGTGCAGCTGTTTGTCAGCCGGGTTCGGGCCCGTCAGCCGGAATTTACCTTGCGCGAGCGGGACCTCAAGACGGTGCGTGAAATTTGCCGCCGACTCGATGGTTTGCCGTTGGCCATCGAGCTGGCGGCGGCGCAGATCGACGCGCTGGCGCTGGTGGGGCTGCAAGCCCAGTTGGGTAACTGCCTGCAACTGCTGACCCACGGGCGGCGCACCGCCGTTGCGCGGCAGCAAACCCTTAAATCCGCGCTGGACTGGAGCTATCAGCGGCTGAGCCCGCTGGAGCAAACCGTGTTGCAGGGGCTGGCGGTGTTCAAAATGGCCTTTACTCTGGAGGCGGCCGTCGGCGTCATCGGTTGTGCGGTGCTGCGCCCCACCCGTCTGGCGGACGTGCTGGAGCGGCTGGCGCGCAAATCGCTGCTGTCGGTCGAGCGGGGCAATGGCATGACACGTTACCGGCTTCTCAACACCACCCGCACCTACGCTCGGGAGAAACTTGAGCGCAGTGGATTGCTGCGGGTGTTTGAAATGCGTTATGCCCGCTACTTCAGCCGGGCCCGCCGGGCGTTACGCGGACCTGTGTCGTTGCAACTCGTCGAGTAGCCAACGGACCTTGGTCAGGTCTGGCGTGGCAAAGCCTTCAGTGAAGCGATCGTAGATCGGCGCCAACAGGTCATGGGCTTGTTGGAAGTGGCCTTGACGCTGCCAAAGCCGGGCCAGTGATGTGGCAGTACGCAGTTCCCAGGCCAGAGCCCCCTGGGCTTTTGCCACCCCCAGCGCCTTGAGCAGAACGGCCTCGGCTGCACTCTGGCGGTTTTCCGCAAGCAGAGCAACCGCGCTGGCCCGGAGGATTTCCGCCGTGCTCCAGCCAGCAGCGCTGTTTTCGGCCCGTGCCAGCAAGGCGTCATCGACGAAGCCGGTATTCAGGGTGACCATGATTTCCTTGATCAGCCCGGTGCCGGGTTGCGGGTTCGAGTGTGCCTCATTGCCATCGATCACCTGCGCGTAGTGCCGGGCCCAGTTGTGGAACAGCAGCACTGAATGTTTTTGCGCTTGCTCGAGCAGCAGGCGCAAGAGTTCGCGGGCAGTTTGAGTGTCGCCGTTGTAGTGGGCGATCAGGCAACCGGACAGTGCCAGCGTGTAACAGATGGACGTGCCGTGGTCGATCCGGATCGCAATGTCCAACGCCTGACGGGCGGTGCACCAGGCCTGTTCGGGATAGCCCTGCAACCAGAGGATTCGCGCCAGAATGGTCAGGGCGGCGACGCTCTGGTCGTACTGGATGCCAAAGCCGTGGGTGAAGCGATTGAGGTGTCCGCTCTGGGCCATACGCTGAATGACCTGTTCGGCATTCTCCCGCGCCAGTGGCTGATCCCCGGCAAAGTGCAGGGCCAGTACCTGCAAACGGTGAGTACTCAGGGACGCAATGGCATCGTCTTGCAAACCCAGCCGATCGAATTGCAGACTCTGTTCCAGGGCCGCCTGGTAGTTGCCGCAACTGAGATTGACCGCCATGTGCCCGGACACGGCTTTGAGCTGACCGGCTACGTCGTTGCAGCGTTCGGCCAGGGTCCTGGCGCTCACAAAGGCTTCGACGGTTTCGGCGGTGCCGCCCTGGGTATGGTAGCAGGAGCTGCCGAGGGCGAGCTTGAGGGCCATTTTCAGACGAGGGCAGGGCTCTGGCGTCGATTCGAGCAGTGCCAGGGCCTTGCGCACGTACACGCCGTGTTCCTTGAGCAGCGACAGCTCCTGCCAGAGGGGTGTCGAAACCGAAGCCAGTCGGATCGCCAGTGCCTGCGCCCCTTGAGCGTTCAAGCTCCAATCGAGGGCCGAGCGAATGTCTTCCAGACTGCGGGCGTAGCGCTCGATCCACACACAGGCCTGGATATGCTCCCAGTCGTTCTGGGCCTGATGCATCAATGCCAGGCAACGCTCGGCGTGGCGTTCCAGGGTAGTTGGCAGATCAGTTGTCTGGTCGAGTTTTTCCAAGGCGTAGCTGCGGGTGGTGTCGAGCAGACGGTAGAACACCTCTTCGTCGCCCACCTCCACGTTCAGTAACGACTTGGCCACCAGTTGCGTAATCGAGCCAAGCACCTCGCCCGGCTCGATGTGTTCGCCGACAATCACTGCGGCCGCCGACTCCAGCGTGAAACCTCCCCTGAACACACCGAGTCGACGCAGGCAGGTTTGTTCGCAGGCACTGAGCAGCTCGAAGCTCCAGTCGAGTGTGGCGCGCAGGGTCTGATGCCGGCCCAGCGTCGTCCGACAGCCCTGGGTGAGCAGACGAAAACTACCTTGCAGTTGCGTCAGCAATCCACTCAGGCCAAGGTTGCCCACTTGCGCCGCGGCCAGTTCGATCGCTAAAGGAATGCCGTCCAGGCGGCGGCAGATCTCGATCGCCAGAGGCAGCTCGTCATCGGTCAGTTCGAAACTGTCATGACTGGCCATCGCCCGCTCGACGAACAGTTGTACCGCCGAAAAGGTCAAGGCTTGGGTGCGGTCCAGTGCGGCGATGGGCGGTGGGCAGTCCAGAGACTCCAGGCGCTGGACGAATTCGCCTTCGGCCCGCAGGCTCTCGCGGCTGGTGGCCAGAATGTGCACCTCGGGCGCGCTGCGCAGGAGGCTTTCGCTGAGCAGCGCAACGGCGTCGATCAGGTGCTCGCAGTTGTCGATGACCAGCAGCATCTGTCGCTCGCGCAGGAAGCTCGCGAAACAGTTCATCGGTTCAGCGTCGTGCAAGGACAGGCCGAGCAGAGTCGCCAGGTGGGTGGTGATCATCAACGGGTCGTTGAGCGGGGCCAGGTCCAGCAGGCGAATACCGTCCCGGTAGCGACCGATCAGTTGTTCGGCGACGCGCAGCGCCACGGTGGTCTTGCCGATACCGCCTGGGCCGACGAGGGTGATGAAGCGCTGGCGTGGCAATTGCGTCACAAGACTGTCGACCAAGGTCTGGCGACCAATCATGCGCGTCCGGCGAATGGGCAGGTTATGGCCGCTCTGCTCGTGCTCACCGCTCGCGGGACGTTGGTCGACCTGTTCCAGCGAGTACGGCGCGACAAAGCTGTAGCCACGCTGGGCCACGGTGACGATGTAGCGCTGGCCGGACTGGCCGTCGCCGAGGGCCTTGCGCAACGCCGCCATGTGCACTCGCAGGTTGATGTCTTCCACCACGCTTTTGGGCCATACCCGGGCGATCAGTTGCTGCTTGCTGACCACATTCCCGGCGTGCTCCAGCAGGATCAACAGAATGTCCATGGCACGCCGACCCAGGCGCAGGGGCTGGTCGCCCTCCAGCACCAGACGTTGTCCTGGGTAGATCCGGTAGGGGCCGAAATGCACAACCTGTTCGGGGGGAAGGGTCAACGGGATACTCCTGCTTGCATCCGCCCATCACGCGGTATCCGAGCATTTTCCTTGGATTTTTTCGTCAGTGCAACGCGATGGCCGGGCGACTGTCCGGCATGCGCATCGACCGCCGGGTTTCCGGCGCCACTCGCAAGCTCCGTATTGACTGGACGTGGCGGTAGCAAAGGGGTGTGTCGGGTCTTTTGGCGCACCGTTGAGAATTAACAACGTTTAACTCGTCCTGCGTCCGGGTTACGCCCAAAAATCCTGATACTTCAAGTCCATCAACTGCAGGCATCGGCTTTCGTGTTTCGTGCCGCAAAAGGGATCAGCACTTCAGGAGGATGCCGGAATGAGCAACGTGGCGGTGGTCTATCACAGTGGCTATGGTCATACGCGGGTCATGGCCGAGGCCGTGGCCCAGGGGGTGGAACGGCACCCGGGTAGTACCTGTCGGCTGATTCCGGTCGAGGAAGTGGACGACCATTGGGAGCGCTTGCACCAGGCCGACGCGATTATCTTCGGCGCCCCGACCTGCATGGGCAGCGCCTCGGCATCTTTTAAACGGTTCATGGAGCTCACCGGGTCGTTCTACCTGGCCCAGCCCTGGCGCGACAAGCTTGCCGCCGGGTTCACCAATTCCGGTTGCCTGTGCGGCGACAAACTCAACACCTTGGTGCAGATGGCGGTCTTCGCCGCCCAGCACTCGATGATCTGGGTTGGCCTCGACCTGCTGCCAGCGCGTTCCAGCATCGGCGTGTTCGATGGGCAATTGAATCGCTTGGGCAGCTCCCTGGGCGCCATGGCCCAGTCGAATGTCGAGCAGTCCCCCGACCATGCGCCACCCCCCGAAGATCGTGATACCGCCGCGCACTTGGGCGAGCGGGTTGCGCGTCTGGCCGAACGAATGGGGCCATCAGTTTGATTCACCCAAACACCCCCGACGTCTTACCTGAGGAGTCATCGCCATGAGCACATTTACCACCCGCGACGGTACCGAGATCTACTACAAGGACTGGGGCACCGGTCAGCCCGTCGTCTTCAGTCACGGTTGGCCGTTGAATGCCGACAGTTGGGAATCGCAGATGATCTTCCTGGCCTCCAAGGGCTACCGGGTCATCGCCCATGACCGCCGTGGTCACGGCCGTTCCAGCCAGCCCTGGTCCGGCAATGAAATGGACACCTATGCCGACGACCTCGCGCAGTTGATCGAGCGGCTGGATCTGCAGAACGCGGTGCTGTTCGGGTTCTCCACCGGCGGCGGCGAAGTGGCGCGCTACATCGGTCGACACGGCACCGGTCGCGTGGCCAAGGCCGGGCTGATTTCCGCCGTGCCGCCGCAGATGCTCAAGACCCAAGCCAATCCAGGCGGCCTGCCGATGGAAGTGTTCGACGGTTTGCGTCAGGCGTCCCTGGCGGACCGTTCGCAGCTGTACAAGGACATCGCCAGCGGGCCGTTCTTTGGCTTCAACCAGCCTGGCGCCAAGCCTTCTCAGGGGATGATCGACTGGTTCTGGATGCAGGGCATGACCGCCGGTCACAAGAGCACCTATGACTGCATCAAGGCGTTCTCCGAAACCGACTTCACCGAAGACCTGAAAAAGTTCGACGTGCCGACCCTGGTGGTACATGGCGACGCTGACCAGATCGTGCCGATCGAAGCTGCCGGCATCGCCTCGGCCAGATTGATCAAGGGCTCGAAACTGCTCGTCTACCCTGGCGCGCCCCATGGGCTGACCGATACGCACAAGGATCAGCTCAACGCCGACCTGCTGGCGTTCCTCCGGGCCTGATTGGCCCCGGCGCGGGCGTTCGGCCCGCGCCGGTTTTCTGCCCCTGCATGAGTGGCATTCCGGCGCCGGGGTGATGCTCGGTTATCATCCCTGGAAACGAGCGGTCATGCCGCTCGGCTTGATTATTGGGCGTAACGTTGAGCGAGAGGTGAGGGGGCGGCTTGTGCTGTGATAGGGGGCGCGGATCGCAGCGCCTGACAGCGCCAGGCGAAAGGCGTGATGCCTTCGCTGCGGGTGAAAATGTGGCAGAAGTGCGCCTGATCGCAGAAGCCGCATTCCAGACTGATTTGCGTCAGGGTCAGGTCGGTGTCCAGGATCAGTTGCTTGGCCCGGGCGATGCGCTGGCAACGAATCCAGTCCTGGGGGGACAGGCCCGTGCTGCACTTGAAGGTGCGGGAGAAATGGCTGCGGGACATCGCGCAAGCCCGGGCCAGTTCAGTGACTTCCAGGGGTTCGCTGAGGCGGTCGAGAATCAATTGCTTGACCAGGCTTTCCCGCCAGGGCGTGAGGGCTCCAGTGGTGGCTTTTTGCGCTTTCGTGGCGAAGTGCTGAGTGTGAGCCATGACAAATATCCGTTGATGGGGATGCGCCGACACACGGCACGGTGGGCCTGCATCATCCCTTTTGGAAAAACAGGTTTGCGTAGATGGCTTGATTCTTGAGTGCAGGGCGCGGGCTTGCGAGTTAAACGTTGTTAATTCCTCTTGTTAAGCGCACATGATTGAGTAAAGTCCAAAAGACTGGTGCCTGACTGAAAACATAATGGATCCGTACCTATGAACCGTAACGATCTGCGCCGCGTCGACATGAACCTGCTGGTGATTTTCGAGGCTCTGATGTTCGAGAAGAACCTGACCCGGGTCGCCGAAAAACTCTTCATGGGGCAGCCGGCCGTGAGCGCCGCGTTGGGGCGCTTGCGTGATCTGTTCGACGATCCGTTGCTGCTGCGTAACGGCCGCGGCATGGAGCCGACGGCGCGGGCGCTGGCGATTCTCAAGGAGCTGCAGCCGGCGATGGACACCATCTCCGGGGCGGTCAGCCGGGCCAAGGAGTTTGATCCGGCGACCAGTTGCGATGTGTTTCGCATTGGTCTGTCGGATGACGCCGAGTTTGGCTTGTTTCCGTCGCTGTTGAGCCATCTGCGGGAGGAGGCGCCCGGGATCATTGTGGTGGTGCGTCGGGCCAACTACCTGCTGATGCCGACGTTGCTGGCGTCCGGGGAGATTTCAGTCGGGGTCAGCTACACCACTGAACTGCCGGCCAATGCCAAGCGCAAGAAACTGCGGGATATCCCCTGCAAGGTGCTGCGCGCAGACAACCGGCCTGGAGCACTGACGCTGGACGAATACTGCGAGCGGCCCCATGCGATGGTGTCGTTTTCGGGGGATTTGAGCGGCAACATCGATCTTGATCTGGCCAAGGTGGGGCGCACCCGGCGGGTGGTGTTGGGGGTGCCGCAGTTCAGTGGATTGCGGGCGTTGCTCGCCGGGACTGAGATGATCGCTACCGTTCCCGACTACGCCGCTTGCGCGCTGGTCGAAGGCTGTGCCTTGAGGGCCGAAGATCCGCCGTTTCCGATCGATGAGGCACAGTTGTCGATGGCCTGGAGCGGGGTGCACGACAATGATCCGGCGGAGCGATGGTTGCGCTCGCGGATTACCCAGTTCATGTCCGAACCCCTGAATATTCCAGCTTCATAGGGGAAAAAACGGCCTTCACAGAGGCCGTTTTTTCGTCTGGCAGACCTACCTGCACCTGGGTAGTTCGCTCGTAAAGAGAGCACATACGTTCAATTTTCCCCTCCCTCGCAGCGGCATTATCGAATCCAGTCCCGGCGCATCGACGCCGCGGGTTGTTCACCTGTGCTTGCACACAATTTCCGTTTCGCCGGAGCCTTTCGTCATGCCTGATTCCAATCGACTCGACCCTGCAGCCACCCACCCGGTGCGGGGCTTCGAAGAGGTCGTGACCCTGATCGTCAAGCACCGGGTCAAGGCCGGTTTTGAAGTGCCCTATGAAGCCTGGCTGCGACGGATTGTCGGTATTGCCGGGCAGAGCGAGGGGCATTTGGGGGTGGATGTGGTTCGCGGCAAGAGCGCCGGCCTGGCCATGTTTACCTGCGTGCTGCGTTTTTGCTCCACCGAGGCGATGCAGCGCTGGCTCGATTCGCCGCAACGACAGGAGCTGGTCAACGAAGCCGCGCCGATGCTGGCGGATGGGGACCAGACCGAGGTCAATCCGGTCAAGGAATTCTGGTTCGCGCCACAGGCCGATGCCGCTTCGCCACCGCCGCGCTGGAAGCAGGCCGTGGTGACGTTGCTGGTGATCCTGCCGCATACCTTGCTGGTGCCGCTGATCTGGGGCCCGCTGCTCAAGCTCAACGCCTTTCTGTCCAATTACGTGGTTGCCACGTTTCTGATCACCGTGACCATCGTGGTTTCGGTGGTGTACCTGTTCATGCCCATGGCAACGCGCTTGTTCGCGCCGTGGCTGCAAGCTGGACAGCCTCATTCCACTCCGCCTGAGGAAACCCGATGAACGCCGATCTGATTCTATTCAATGGCCAATTTCATACCGTTGACCGTGAAAAACCCCTTGCCAGTGCGGTGGCGATCACCAACGGCCGCTTCGTCGCCGTGGGTACCGATGCCGAGGCCATGGCCCTGCGTGGTTCGGGCACCCAGGTCATTGACCTCAAGGGCCGCTGCGTCATCCCAGGGCTCAACGACTCGCACTTGCACCTGATTCGCGGGGGCTTGAACTACAACCTCGAACTGCGCTGGGAAGGCGTGCCGTCCCTGGCCGATGCCTTGCGCATGCTCAAGGACCAGGCCGACCGCACGCCGACGCCGCAATGGGTGCGCGTGGTCGGCGGCTGGAACGAATTCCAGTTCGCCGAAAAACGCATGCCGACGATTGATGAACTCAACCAGGCTGCGCCGGATACGCCGGTGTTCGTTCTGCACCTGTACGACCGCGCCTTGCTCAACCGCGCAGCGCTCAAGGTCGCCGGTTACACGCGCGACACGCCGAACCCGCCGGGTGGCGAGATTGTGCGCGACGCCAACGGCAATCCGACCGGTATGTTGGTGGCACGTCCGAACGCGATGATTCTTTACTCGACCTTGGCCAAAGGGCCGAAGTTGCCGCTGGAATACCAGGTCAACTCGACCCGTCAGTTCATGCGTGAACTCAATCGTCTGGGCCTGACCAGCGCCATCGATGCCGGTGGTGGTTTCCAGAATTACCCGGACGATTACGCGGTGATCGAGCAGTTGGCCAAGGACCAGCAACTGACGGTCCGCATTGCTTATAACCTGTTCACCCAGAAGCCCAAGGAAGAGCTGACCGACTTCAAGAACTGGACCAGCAGCGTCACCCTGCATCAGGGCGATGACTTCCTGCGCCACAACGGCGCCGGTGAAATGCTGGTGTTTTCGGCGGCGGATTTCGAGGACTTCCTCGAACCCCGTCCGGACCTGCCGCAGACCATGGAACAGGAACTGGAACCGGTGGTTCGCCACTTGGTCGAGCATCGCTGGCCGTTCCGCCTGCACGCCACTTACAACGAATCCATCAGCCGCATGCTCGATGTGTTCGAGAAGGTCAATCGCGACATTCCGTTCAACGGCTTGCCGTGGTTCTTCGACCACGCTGAAACCATCACCCCGCAGAACATCGAGCGGGTGAGGGCGCTGGGTGGCGGCATCGCGATTCAGGACCGCATGGCGTTCCAGGGGGAATACTTCGTCGACCGTTACGGCAGCAAAGCCGCCGAAGCCACACCGCCGATCAAACGCATGCTCGCCGAGGGCGTGCCGGTCGGTGCGGGCACCGACGCCACACGAGTTTCCAGCTACAACCCGTGGACCTCGCTGTACTGGATGGTCAGCGGCCGCACCGTCGGTGGTCTGGCGTTGTACGAGGAAGGCTTGCCGCGCACCACCGCGCTGGAACTGTTCACCCACGGCAGCGCCTGGTTCTCGTCCGAACAGGGCAAGAAGGGCCAGATCAAGGTCGGGCAGCTGGCGGACCTGGCGGCGTTGAGCGCGGACTTCTTCAGCGTCGAGGAAGAAGCGATCAAGTGGATCGAGTCGGTGCTGACGGTGGTCGGCGGCAAGGTGGTGTACGCCGCCGGCGACTTCGAAAAACTCGGGCCGGCCAGCGTGCCGGTGCTGCCGGACTGGTCGCCGGTGCTGAAAGTTCCCGGCCACTGGCGCCCGAATTCGCCGTTGCAGGCCCAGGTGCACCAGTGCAGCGGCCCGTGCGCGGTGCATACGCACAGCCATGAGAAGGCGCGCCTGTCGAATGCGCCGGTCAGCGATTTCGCCGGTTTCTGGGGCGCGTTCGGCTGCTCCTGCTTCGCCTTCTGATTCCGAAAAAAGCGCCGGCCTTCGTGACCGGCGCTCCCTGCAATAACCATCCACCGAGGAGTTTCACATGAGCAACGTTCCTTACAAGCGCCTGAACAAAGACGATGCTGTTGTGCTGTTGGTTGACCACCAGACCGGTCTGATCTCGCTGGTGCAGGATTTCTCACCCAACGAGTTCAAGAACAACGTCCTGGCGCTGGGCGACATCGCCAAGTTCTTCAAGCTGCCGACCATCCTCACCACCAGTTTCGACAGCGGCCCGAACGGCCCGATCGTGCCGGAACTCAAAGAGCAATTCCCGGAAGCGCCGTTCATTGCCCGCCCTGGCCAGATCAACGCCTGGGACAACGAAGACTTCGTCAAAGCCGTCAAGGCCACCGGCCGCAAGCAACTGATCATCGCCGGTGTGGTGACTGACGTGTGCGTGGCATTCCCGACCCTGTCGGCGATTGCCGAAGGGTTTGAGGTATTCGTGGTCACCGATGCTTCCGGCACCTTCAACACCACCGTGCAACAAGCGGCGTGGGCGCGGATGTCGGCCGCCGGTGCGCATCTGTTGAACTGGTTCGCGGTGGCCTGCGAGCTGCAAGTGGACTGGCGCAATGACATGGAAGGTCTGGCGAATCTGCTGTCCCAGCGCCTGCCGAACTATCGCAACCTGATCAACAGCTACACCAAGTTCACTGCCAAGTGATTGGCTGAAAAAATGCCCGCCGATGTGCGGGCATTTTTTCGTCCAGCGTTTTTGCAACCCCCCCCCCCCAATAAACGGCATTCCGGCAGGCAAAAAAACTCGCCACACCCTGGGGTGTGGCGAGAGGTTTGACTCAGTTCAGATGCGTCTTGAGCTCAGCCGCCGCTTGTCGCACGGCTGCCTTCACTTCAGGTATCTGACTCAGCGGATTGAGCAGGCCGAAGTCATGGATCATCCCGTTGTAGCGCACCGAGGTCACCGGCACGCCGGCGGCGTCGAGGTGGCGGGCGTAGCCTTCGCCTTCGTCACGCAGCACGTCGAATTCTGCGGTCTGCACCAGCGCGGCGGGCAGGCCCTTGAGCTGTTCGGCGCTGGCATTCAAGGGTGAGGCATGGATCTGCGCGCGCTCGGCCGGGTTGGTGGTGTAGTTGTCCCAGAACCACTGCATCATGCCTTTGGTCAGGAAGTGGCCTTCGGCGAACTGCTGGTACGAGCCGTTATCGAACCCGGCGTTGGTCACCGGCCACATCAGCAACTGGAAGCGCAGGGCCGGGGTGTTCTGTTCCTTGGCCTTCAACGCCACCACCGCCGCCATGTTGCCGCCGACACTGTTGCCGGCCACCGCCAGACGCTTGCCGTCGACACCGATGTCCTTGCCGTGCTCGGCCACCCATTTCGTGGCGGCGTAGGCCTGGTTGATCGCGGTCGGGTAGTGCGCTTCCGGCGACGGGGTGTAATCGACGTACACGGCAACGGCCCCGGAGCCCACCACCAGATCACGAATCAAGCGTTGGTGGGTCGGGAAGTCGCCCAGCACCCAGCCGCCCCCGTGGAAGAACATGAACACCGGCAATTCGCCCTTGGCCTTGGCCGGGCGCACCACTTTCAGGTTGATCGTCTGGCCGTCGACCTGGATCGCCTTGTCGCTGACTTCAACACCGGACAGATCGACCTTCACCGAGGCCTGGGCACCGGTCAGCACCGCGCGGGCGTCTTTAGGGCTCAGTTGTTCCAGCGGTTTGCCACCGCCGGCGGCGAGGGCTTCGAGGAAGGCCTGGGTGTTGTGTTCGACACCGGGGCTACCGGCGGCGAAAGCGTTGCCGATGGACAGGGCGAGGAGGGAGGCGGTGAGGGTTCTCTTGATGCTCATGGTCAATTCCTTTTTCAATCGTTTGAGTTTTTATGCCTTGGGATTGGGCTGCTGTGGCACTGGGGTTCAGGCCTCAGCAACACCGTGAGCACAGATTAATAAGGTGCCTGAAAGTGAAAAAGCGGCTATAAAGCGTTTAACTGTCAACCAGAGAGTGACAATGAACCCATTCGAAGACATGCGTATTTTTTGCCAGGTCATGGACTCCGGCAGCTTCACGGCGGCGGCCGATCAGTTGGGGCTGTCCAAGCAATTCGTCAGCCGACGCCTGATGCAACTGGAAGAGCGCCTGGGTGTACGGCTGCTCAATCGCTCGACCCGGCGGCTGGACGTCACCCCCTTGGGACAGAGTTATTACGAGTCGGCCTTGCGCCTGCTCAGCGAAGTCGAGCAAGTGGAGCAGGGGATCGCCGGGCAGACCAGCGAGCCTCGCGGCACCATTCGCTTGAGCGCACCGCTGTCGTTCGCGGTGGCGCACTTGGGTTGTCTGCTGCCGGTGTTTTTGCAGCGCTATCGCGACGTCGCGGTGGAAGTGGACTTGAGTGATCGTCCGGTGGACTTGCTCAGTGAGGGCTACGACCTGGCATTGCGCATCGGCGTGCTGGAAGATTCGACACTGATCGCCCGACGCCTCGCTTCCATCCACCGGGTGTACTGCGCCAGCCCGGCCTACCTGGCCGAGCGCGGTACGCCGGTCAACCCTGAGGATTTGCATAGTCATGACTGCCTGCCTTACGGCCACGGTCGTCAGGTGCAATGGCGTTTCGAAGGGCAGGGCAAACCATTGACCGTGAACGTCACCGGAAGGATGCGGGTCAACAACGGTGAATTGCTCAAGGATGCGGCCATCTCCGGCATGGGCATTACCTATTTGCCGACCTTCATTGTCGGGTCGGCCTTGAAGGACGGGCGGTTGGTGCAGGTGCTGGACAACTTCCGCCCTGAGCCGTTGACGTTATCGGCGGTCTATCCGCAGCATCGTCAGGGCTCGCGGCCGGTGCAGGCGCTGATCGAGTTCCTGCGTGAACGGCTGGATCGGACCGAAGACGGGCGTTGAATACAACGGCGCCCCGCAGTCGAAGCGGGGGCCTGATGCCGGTGGGTGGTCAAGCCTCCTGATACTTGGCGAAAGCAATGTTCTCGGCAGCCATTTTCAAGATTCGCACACCCATACAATCGCTCTGCTCCAGCGCCGCCGAAAATAGCACCTCTCAAATCTATCTGGAGAAGTGTTATGGCAACCGCAAAAGCAGCACCAGGCAAAGGCCTGATTGATCCGAGCAACCACGCCCTGATCTTGATCGACTTTCAGTCACAGATGGCATTTGCGACCAAATCCATCGACGCTGTCTCACTCCGTAACAACGCTGCGCTGATCTCGAAAGCAGCGAAGGAATTTGGTGTTCCTGCCATTCTTACCACCGTCGCCGAAAAAAGTTTTTCGGGCCCGATGTTTGAAGAGATTACTTCGGTTTTCGCCGGCCAGGAGCTGATCGATCGGACCAGCATGAATACCTGGGAGGACGAGCGTATCGCCGTCGCCGTGAACAAGATCGGTCGCAACCGCATTGTTCTTGCCGGCCTCTGGACCTCCGTCTGCATCGTTGGACCCGCGATCTCGGCTCTCGAACAAGGCTTCGAGGTCTACGTCATTTGCGATGCGTGTGGTGACGTTTCAGACGAGGCCCATGAGCGCGCTATCGAACGCATGATTCAAGCCGGTGCGCGTCCGATGACCTCGCTTCAATACCTCCTGGAACTGCAGCGTGACTGGGCTCGCGGTGACACCTATAACGAGACGGTGAAAACCGCTATCACTCACGGTGGCGGTTATGGTCTTGGTTTGATTTATGCCAAGACCATGTTCAACGCATCGGAAGGTCACTGATCTGTATCGCGCCTCTTCCTTGTTGAGGGAAGAGGCGCACTCAGGTAAGCGTTGGGAGGCCATGGAACATGTCCACATCTGATAGGAATACGACGACTGCACCGGATGTGGCGCTGTGTTGGCTACGCATCACCGGTGTACTGATGCTGTTGCTGGTGCATGGATTGCCCAAGCTTCTCAATTTTGAGCACGAACTGGGGTTGATCGAAGACCCGTTTGGCATGGGGGCTCGGTTGACCTTGTCCCTGGCCATTTTTGCGGAAGTGTTTTGTCCGATATTCATCGCAGTGGGGCTTCTGACGCGTCTTGCGACACTGCCTGTTCTATTTTTGCTGGTGGTATCGGTCATCTGGGTGCATCCCGAGTGGAGCCTGGCCGAGGGCCAGTTCGCCTGGCTGCTGCTGATCATTTTCTCGACGATCCTTGTCGGCGGATCTGGGAGATTGGCCTTGGGTACGGGTCTGTCACATCGTTGGCCGCTCCTGAGCAAACTGTAGGGGGAAAGGGTGGGTACGATGACTAAAGAGCAGGCCCCGATTTCGGCCTGGCAACCGCTTCGCCATGGACTGTTTCGCAGTCTGTGGCTCGCCAGCATTGCCTCCAACATAGGGACGTGGATGCATGAAGTCGGTGCCGGCTGGCTGATGACCTCCTTGTCGGCCAGCCCTTTCATGGTGTCTCTGGTACAAGTAGCGGGTGCCGCTCCCATGTTCCTCCTGGCGCTACCCGCTGGCGCGCTGGCCGACATCGTCGACAAACGACGTTACCTGTTGGTTGTCCAGGCAGGGATGGCCGTCGTTGCACTTGCGCTCGCCTTGATCACCTTTGCGGGCCTGATGAGCGCTACGCTTTTACTCCTGTTTACGCTGGCTATGGGGATTGGAACGGCGCTGACCATGCCGGCGTGGTCAGCGTTGACACCTGAGTTGGTTCCAGCCAGTGATCTGCCCGCCGCGATATCGCTTAGCAGCGTGGGGGTCAACGTTGCCCGGGCACTCGGACCGGCCATCGCCGGTATCATCATCAGCCTGGTAGGGCCATGGGCGACCTTTGCCGTCAATGCCCTGTCCTTCTTTGGCGTTATCGCGGTGCTCGCCTTGTGGCATCGCACGCCACAACAGAGCGTATTGCCGGCAGAACGCCTGTTTGGCGCGATACGTGTGGGTTGGCGTCATGCCCGTAGTTCACGGCACCTGCAGCGAGTTCTGGTGCGCGCCCTGGCTTTCTTTCTGGGGGCAAGCGCCGGTATGTCCTTGCTTCCACTGATCGTGCGAGGTGAGCTGAAGGGCAGCGCCGAGCAATTTGGGATCCTGCTCGGTTGCGTCGGGATCGGGGCGGTCGCGGGTGCAATGTTTCTACCCCGAATTCGTCGTCTGATGGCTGTCAATCGGCTGATGACGTTGGCCAGCCTTATCTATGCGGCAGTACTGCTGGCCTTGGCATGGATTCAGGATTTCTATCTGCTTATTCCGGTGATGCTCGTCAGTGGGGCTGCCTGGATCGCGGTATTGTCCAGCCTCCAGGTGTCTGCGCAAACATCGGTACCGGCGTGGGTAAGGGCCAGGGCGTTGGCGGTCTACATTCTGACGTTCTTTGGCAGCATGGCCCTGGGCGGTTTGATGTGGGGCCTGATCGCCAGCTGGCTTTCGATCTCGATATCGCTGAGCTTTGCCGCTGTCATCATGATGGCGGGAGTAGGGGTGGGCTGGTGGGTCAAATTGCCTGCGCTGAGTGCGGAAGACCTGGCCCCTTCGCTGCATTGGCCTCAACCGTTGATCAATGTCGACGCTGATGGTGAACGTGGGCCCGTCATGATCACGCTCGAGTATGAGATTGGCACGGCGGATGCCGATGCCTTCAAGGAGGCCATGGAAGAAGTGCGCAGAATGCGCCACCGCAACGGTTCTTTTTCCTGGCAGTTGATGCAGGACACCGAAAATCCGCAGCTGTGGATAGAGCTGTTTTTTGACGAGTCCTGGCACGATCATCTACGCCATCACGGTAGAGTCACTCGCGCAGAGTTGAAAATCGAATCAGCCGCCCGGCGCTTTCAGATCGCTGGAAAGCCTGTACGTATTCGGCACCTGCTCAAAGGCTGACGGGGGCAGTCTCTCTCCGTTGCAATCAACGTCTCGACAGTCCCAAAACCCGATGAGCGGCTGTGTGCGGTAACGCACACAGCGTACGTTGGCCTAATCTTTAGTAGTTGGGGTACTTCTCCTGGAGAGGTGGCGGATATGCTCGATGTTCCCAAACCACAACAGAACCATCTTCTGGCGGCCCTTCCCGCGCAATCGCTGGAGCGCTTGCTGCCCTACCTCGAATTGATCCCCTTGCCGCTGGGCGAGGTGCTCTACGAATCCGGCGATACCCTGCACCATGTCTATTTCCCCACGGACTCCATCGTTTCCCTGTTGTATGTGATGGAGGACGGTGCCTCGGCGGAGATTTCCGTGGTCGGCAATGAGGGCTTGATCGGTATCGCTGTTTTCATGGGCGGGGAAAGTACGCCCAGCCGGGCCATTGTCCAGAGTGCAGGACATGCCTACCGATTACCCTGCCAGCGGCTCAAGGACGAGTTCAACCGCCACGGGGAGATGCTCCAGTTGATGCTGCGCTATACCCAGGCGCTGATTACACAGATGGCCCAGACCGCGGTCTGCAACCGGCACCACTCCATCGATCAACAACTGTGCCGCTGGTTGCTGTTGTCTCTCGACCGCCTGCAGGACAATCAACTGACCATGACCCAGGAGTTGATCGCCAATATGCTCGGTGTCCGCCGCGAAGGCGTGACCGATGCCGCTGGCAAGCTGCAACGCCTGGGCGTTATCGAATACAGCCGCGGCCACATCACGGTGTTGGACAGGGCCGCGCTTGAGCAACTGAGTTGCGAGTGCTATGCCGTGGTCAAAAAGGAAACCGACCGCCTGTTACCCAGTGAGCCATTGCCGCCTGCCGACGAATAGCCGCGGGCCAGCGTCAGCATGCCCTTAATCGCTCCAGTGTATGTTCACCGTATCGATAGATTTACCGTTGAGGGCAACGGTGCGGCGCTCTTCATGTCCATTGGCCTTTGCCACTACCCGGTATTTGTTCGCCGGCAATTGAACGTAGAGAATGGGACCCACTTGGTTCAGCGACAATAGGGCGTCACCTTTTTCGCTCTGGATCAGTACGTCGACATCGCTCAGGTACTTGTTGCCCGACCCCGTTGAAAAGACGAGATGAAGGTTGTAGCCCTGGGTCTGCAACAGGGCCTTTGACTCATCCTGGCCAATGCCACCTGCCACATAGCGGATTCCATTCTGCTCATGCGGTTCCAATTGTACCGCCGACATGTCGACCGGTTCATTGTTGGCTGCAGACAGCACCACGGGAGATACACCCATCAACAGGGCCAAGGCGAGCCTTGAAAACCTCACTGAATAAATGAATTTCATGATCAATACTCCTTGGTTCGTACTCGAACCAATGCATGTACTGCCAGATTGCAAGGAATGGACGGAGTGGGTCTGTGCGCTAGTGCACATAGACTCAGAAAGGGGAGTCATAAAGTGATAGTTTGCACTGTGTGGGATGGCGTACAGAATATTGCCGCGAGACAGCACAGAATAAAAACAACAACAGAGCAGCCATCGCTGCAGCAGGTCTAATCATGAACGCCATGACTGATTCAGCTCTGGTACGACGTATCAATGCACAGTGTCATCCACTGCTACGCTACCTTCACAAATCAAGTGGCGTGCGCTATTTGGCAGTCTGTGAGGCCGGCGGTACTTATGAACTAAGTCCTATCAGTGGCCGTTCAATACACGCGACCGATACGGAGTTGGCCAATAGGGACGTCTGGGAAAGGTTGATTTGAACAGCGTTTCGCCAACCCCGTTTGTCGATCATCACTGCATTGCTATAGACCAGGCTACCGACACTTTCCCGATGTCCGCCTCGATTCAACGTTTGATCAGCGAAATCTTGGTACCTTCGATGCTGACGCCCGCCATCAGGCCCTCCTGGTCAAAGACAAACGCGTAGGCATCGTCCTTCAAGGTCGAGGTCGACAGGTTTTTCGAGAGCCCCTGGTTAGCCAGGACAACGGTGGGGCCTACACCGAGCTCCCAACCCTTGGTTGTACGGACATAGTTGACCGCTTTGTCAGTCACCAGGAACACCGCATAGGCATAAGACTGGGCGCCGGCCTGCAGTCCCCATGAACCGGTCACCGAGTTGTAGTAACCGTCCACTTTCGGGCCACTGAGCATCACCCCCTCGCCATAACTGCCACCAAACACCAAGCCTGCTTTGACGACTTTGGGAAATACCAGTACAGCTTTGGCACTGTGGGATAGGGTTTCGGCAAATGGTTGAGTCTTGTAGAGCATTTGCAAGGCCTGCCGGGACTCTTTTTCCAGATCCTCGGCCGTGGCGGCGCTTGCACTATTGAACAGACCTGTCGAAACCAACGACAGGGTTGTGACAGCGATAAACATAAGTGAGCGTAGTGAAGTGATCATGGTGGTCCTCCAATGCCAGCGATAGAGATGAACCAGGCTGGCCGTATCTACCTTGGGTCAGGTTAGGAGTCGCTACCGACCCTGTCTGTTCGGTAGCGCACAACAAACTGCATATCAATGAGATTTACTGGCCGTTTCGCGCCGCTCCTCCCGCTCATTACGGAACAGTTTATCGGCGGTTTTTTTCTGAACGGGGGAAAGCGTGCCATATAGCGCGCTAAACGCCGTGGCAAGCTTCTGCATATTGTCGGCGTGCATCTGGGCCAATTTGGCATAGGACTGCATCGCGTCATCGGCATTTAACGATGACAGTTTCTGTGCACGATCCAGGAAGGCCTTATCGGTGGCATTTGCATTGTCACGCATGGTTTTCGCATAGGCCTCCCATTGTGCCGACTGCTGGTCGGTGATCTTCAGTTTGGCGTGTAGCTCGTTGACCCTCTTTTCTACAAAGTCCGCGTGTTTTTTCGCATGACGGGCGGCTGCCTGTGCGACGGCGTCGGAACTGCTCGCTGCCGTCGTCTGTGCCGAGACGGAAGTCGTGAGGAATGCCAGCATCAACACGGCTGGCATGGCCGCTTTGAGTACGAAGTTTTTCATGTCGTTATATCCGGATTAAGGGGGGCGAATTGACGACGGTGGCAGGGGATCTATCGGTGAGCTCAGCCGGTCGCCTGGGGCATGCGGTCATGGAACTCAATAGCCGGGTGATGGGTAGTAGTACCTGACCCCAGGCGGTGGCGGTGGTGGCGCCTCCCTGTAAATCACGGCGGGTGGCGGCCGTAGGGCACCGGCGACCGCTGCGCCGAGCAGCGCGCCGGCGATGATCCCGCCCAGATCGTCACCGCCGCCGCGATAGTCACCGCGATCACCGCGATAGTCGCCATGACCGCCGCGATAGTCGCGATGGTAAACCGGCCGCCCGTGGCCCTCGCGGTAATGGTCATGCTCCGCCTGTGCGGGTAACACGGATGCCGACAACACGGCAATGGCGCCAACCATGACTGCCAGTCGGCGGTACAAAGATATTTTCGATGTGTGAGTCATAAGTCATGCCTCTCCGATCATCAGCTGGCAGCGATCTGCCTTGCATCAGGTTGACCCCATGGCCGGGGCCAGTCTGTTCGGTGGCGCACGCTGGGCCGTCGGCGTGACACCTGTGCCCGAACCGTCAGCGCTCGAGGCCACTATGCGCGGCAGCGAACCGACGAACTGCCGAGGGCATGTCATCGTTCTTTTACCCGGCATTCAGGGATTTTGCTGTGCCGACGACACTCGCCCATGGCAATGAGAGCAGCCGCTAATCCATTGCATTGGAGAACGATCAAATGAAACGCACGACCCTATGGATCCTGGTACTTTCCGGTGCCCTCCTGCTGGGGGGGTGTTGGCCTTATTGGCACGAAGGTCACGGCGGGCATGAGCATGGCCGCTACTTCGGCGACGATCGAGGAGGGAGTCAGGGATATAGCAGGTAAAGCCACGGCTCAAGGGCGGGTCCCGGCACCCGCCCTGTTATCCCAGGTGACGTGGGAGAAAGCTGACCGCCAGGGTCAGCCTTTGAGTTTTGCCGGGTCCGCTTGTAACAGCGCCTTGTCCTGAAGCTCGGCCAGGGCTTGTTTCAATCGCGCGGCGCCCGTCGGCGTATTGTCCGGGTGCAAGGCGTGTTCCAGCACGTCCCTGAAACTCCGGGTTCTCGATGAATTGAGCGGGGTGACCGTCTGCTCCAGCAGACGCCCCATCACGTATCTGGATACCCGCGTGGATTGGCTGGCCGACTGTGTCACCGAGGCGTTGGTCAACTCACCCTTGTGATAGCTGAGGGTGGTATGGCTGCTGGCCTGGTCGTCGATCTGGTAAAACCGGTAGTTCTGCGACTCGGCCGCGCTGGTCAGCCTCAGTTTCTGGCCCGGGTACAGCGACTGGTGATAGCTGGCGGACAGGTGCGATTGTTGGTCCTGCTCAATCGAGCGATTGAACGGATCGCGGCCCTTGAGTCGCGTGGACTGGGACACGTCGTAGGCAAAGGTATCCCGTTCGCCGGGACGCATCGGGTTGCTCGCCTGGGCCGTTTGTTTCACCGACGCGGAGAAGTCAGCCAGGCCGGTCAACAGGTTGCGGTCGATATCGCTCGGGGCCAGCGGATCGACGGTGGCCGGCGTAGTGGTCGCGCGGGTGCCGGGATAGTTGCTATTCAGGGTGGAGAACGCATCCTTGAACATCGACATCAGTTGCCGGTCGCCGTTACCCCGGCTGGTGGCGGCGTCGATCTGCTTGAGGTAGCTCTGGAGCGCCTTCTGCTGTTGATTGGCATTGCCGCGAATCGCCTGGCTCTTCAGGTCCACGGACAGTTGCAGGTCACCCGCGGGCCCGTTCATGCGTACCGAGCGTTGTTGGCCGTCGGCATGGAAACTCAGGGTCTGGGTGCGATTGTCCTCAAGCTTGAGCTTGGTACTCAGGTCGACCGAGGAAAACACCTTGGAATCGAACGAGGTCAGGGCACCCAGCTTCAGCTGGGGCGGTTCGGCGGTCAGACCGTCGAGCGCGGACTGGAAGCCGTCGGCCATCTTGGCCAGGGCGGCACTCTCTTCATCACTGAGCTCGCCGCCATCCACGTGGGCCTGCACGGCCAGGCCATTGTCCTGGTTCGCCAGGCTCAAGGTCACGGTTTTACCGCTGGCGGTCTTGAGGGTCAGGCTGATGGTGCTGTCGGCATTGATGCTGTGCAGCTTGGATTGAGCGGCAGACAGCTCGGTGGCGTTGAGCGGTTTGCTGCCTGGCGCCTGGATAACCGACTGCGAGATGTCCTTTTTGCCTTCGGCCAGTTGCGCCAACAACGCCGCGCCGAGGCCGGCAAAGCGGTTGGCGTTGGACCGGCTGGCGAGGTTGCCGCCCATGGTGAACGATACCCTGTCCAGCGGACTGTTTTCCCAGGCAGGCGCCGCCGCGGCGTCAGACAAGGCGCCACGGGCGTTGTAGGTGTTGATTTCGACCACGGTGTTCTGGCCAATCATCACGCTGGAAGCCGGGGAGGAAACCGCAGCGGTTGCGTCGGCAGGCTGTACGCCAGCCAGCAGTTTGCCAGTAACCTGGGAAGGGGTCAGCGTCAAAGCACTGATCGACGATATCCCTGTCATGGAGCCTCCTGAGTCAAGAAAGTTATTCTATGTACAGGAGTGTATCGACTACGACACATAAAACTTGAGGAGGGCCCGGGGGGCGGGCCGGACGGCTTCGGCCTGGCGTATCGGGCGTCAATGAGCGAAGTGTTCGAAGGCGATGCCCTGCGCAGGTGCCGGCACTAACGAATCAGCTCGCCCGTCATCGAGTCGCATCCTGGGAGCGGTCGCTGCTCCTGGCCGCTCAGGTCCTGCTGCCAAGCCCGCAGGCCATAGATCGCCAGCACCACGAAGCCGGCGTACAGCGCCGCTGTCAGTTGCAGGTCCTTGAACAGGAACAGGCCGACGTAGAGGACGTCCAGCACGATCCACAGCCACCAGCTGGCCACATACTTGCGCGCCGCCCAGACACTGGCCACCAGGCTGAAGGCGGTGAGCGAGGCATCCATCCACGGCACCGCCGCATCGGTAAGCCGGTACATCAGGGTCCCCAGCAGCCCCGCGCCCAACGCACCGCAGAGCAGACCCAGCAGGCCTTCACGCCAGGACAGCCGGGCGACGTGGACCTTGCCCTCGCTCAGCTCGCCCTGGCTCCAACGCCACCAGCCATAGCCTTGCAACACGGCGAAGATGCCTTGCAGCAACGTATCGGAATACAGCTTGGCGTCGTAGAAGATCCAGGCGTAGAGCAGCACCGCAACGACGCCGACCGGCCAGCACCAGCGAATGCGTCGGGCGGTCAGCCAGACGCCGAGGACGTTGACCAGGACGGCGATGATTTCAAGCGTGGACATGCAGGGTTCCTTGACGGAAACGGTAGCGGTGCCTTGACCGGGAGCGAGGAGAAGAGCGGGCTAGTTTGGTATTGAAATTGATACTTATCAATGAATTAGCGGGGAGTTTTGTGGAAGTGACCGGTCCTGGTCAAAAAAACACCGTGAAATATTTTGAAATATTTCACGTTTGACAAATTGACGCCATGGAAATGCCACCCTAGTATCGCGGCCGGTTGATGGCATGGTGCCATCTTAAGGGCGCCTCGTCGCCTGCGTTGTGTCGAGAGCCCTACATGGACGTTCGTCAGTTTGCCTTCCTGGCTCGCCAGCCTTCTGCTGCCCTGAAAAACCGTGAGCACTTCTGCGGACTGCCCAAGCGCGGACTGGCCTTCATCCTGGCGAACGCGATGTTCTGGCAACCGTTGCTGGCCCAGGCGGACGGCATCGTGGTCAGTGCGCCGGGCACCACGCTGGGTCAGGCGGGCAATGGCGTACCCATCGTCAACATCGCCGCGCCGAATGCCCAAGGGCTGTCGCATAACCAGTTCCATGACTACAACGTCGGCGCCAACGGGGTCATCCTCAACAACGCCACGGCGCGGACCCAGTCGACACAACTGGGCGGGATCATCGTCGGCAACCCGAATTTCAGCGGTGCTGCGGCCAACGTCATCCTCAACGAAGTCAATGGCGGCAGCCCGAGCCAGTTGCGCGGTTACACCGAGGTGGCGGGGCAGTCGGCCCACGTCATCGTCGCCAACCCCTATGGCATCAGCTGCAATGGCTGCGGCTTCATCAACACCCCGCAAGCGACCCTGACCACCGGCAAGGCGGTGATCACCAACGGCCAGGTCACCGGCTATCAGGTCGACCAGGGCAGCGTGTCCATCGACGGCGCGGGGCTGAATGCCAACAACGTCGACCGCTTTGAAATCATCACCCGCGCGGCGGCGATCAACGCGCAGATCAATGCCAACCAACTGACGATCGTGGCCGGTCGCAACGACGTCGATGCCCAGAGCCTCAAGGCCACGGCGCGGGCCGACGATGGCAGTGCCAAGCCACAAGTGGCCATCGACTCCTCGGCCCTGGGCGGCATGTATGCCGGGGCGATCAAGCTGGTCGGTACCGAGGCCGGGGTCGGGGTCAAACTGGCCGGCAACCTGGCGGCCAGTGGCGGTGATATCCAGCTCGATGCCAACGGCCAACTGAGCCTGGCCCAGGCCACCGCCAGTGGCGCGGTCAACGTGAAGGCCGCGAGCCTCGATGCGCAAGGTCCGGTCTACGCCGGCAGCAGCTTGAGCGTGCAGACCACGGGGGATCTGACCAGCCGGAACAACCTGGCGGCCCGGGACAGCATCACCCTCAACAGCGGCGGCCAGTTGACCAACCTCGCGATCATCGAGGCCGGGGTCAATGCCGATAACACCCGCAACAGCAGCGGCGATGTCAGCGTCACCGCGCAGAACATCACCAATACCGGTCAGAGCGTGATCGCCAGTCGCGACCTGAGTGTCAGCGCCACGCAGGCCCTGGGCAACCAGGGCGGGACCTTGAGCGGGCAGCGGCAGGTCAGCGTGGCGGCGTCGACCCTGGACAACCAGAACAAAGGCCGGATCCTGAGCGCGACCAGCCTGGGCGTGGCCGCCGGGCAGCTGCTCAATACCCAGGGTGGGCTGATTCACAGCAATGGCTCCCTGAGCGCTAACCTGGGCGCGTTGAGCAACGGCCAGGCCGAAATCTCCAGCCTGGCCGACGTCAACCTGAATGTCGCCAGCCTGGACAACGTCGCCGGCCTGATCGCGGCCGGCAGCACCCTGAACATCAATGCCAGCGGAGCCTTCAACAACCAGGGCGGACGGCTGGCCGCGCCACAGAACCTGCAAGTCAACGCGGCGTGGCTGGACAACAGCCAGCAAGGTTCGATCGTCAGCCAGGGCAACCTGGGCCTGACGACCAACGGCGTGCTGGACAACCATCAATCCGGCCAGATCCAGAGCAATGGACTCGCTGTGATCAACAGCGCCAGCCTGGACAATCACCAATCCGGCCTGCTGAGCAGCGGCAGCACCCTGAGCCTGAGCAGCGGTCAGGTGAACAACAGCGAAAGCGGTCGTATCACCAGCGCCATGGCCCTGACCCTCAACTCCACCGGCCTGGACAATCACCAATCCGGCCAACTGAGCAGCGGCAGCGCCCTGAGTCTGAGCAGCGGCCTGGTGGACAACAGCCAAGGCGGGCACATCAGCAGTGCCACGAGCCTGACCGCCAGCGTCAGCGGCCTGGACCAGCACAGCCAGGGCCAGTTGAGCGGCACCACGGGCCTGACCCTCGACCTGAACCAGGGCCTGCTCAATAACCAGAACGCGCTGATCACCACCCCGGGCGCGCTGTTGCTCAAGAACCTCGCCACGGTGGTCAACCAGAACGGCGAAATCTCCAGCCATCAGGGTTTCACCCTGGCGGCCAACAGCCTGGACAACAGCGCCGGCGGCAAGGTGCTGAGCGATGCGGCCCTGGCCCTGTTGCTCAACCAGACCTTGAACAACGCCCAGGGCGTGCTGTCCGGCAACAGCCTGGCGATCCAGACGGCCAGCCTGCTCAACACGGGCGGGCGGGCCACAGCCCAGTCCGTGCTGGACCTGACTCTCGGCAGCCTGGACAACAGTGCTAGCGGTACGCTTTCCAGCCAGGGGCGCCTGAGCCTCGGCGCAACCGGGGCGCTGAGCAACCTGGGCGGGCAGATCAGCAGTGGGGCCGACCTGACCCTGAGCGGCGCCAGCCTCGACAACACGCAGGGCACGCTGACCAGCAATGCCGCGCTGACGGCAACCCTCGTCGGCCCATGGCTGAACCAGGGCGGGCTGGTGTCGTCGGTCGGTCCCTCGAGCCTCCAGAGTCTCGGCTTCGACAACCGGCTCAACGGCCGCGTCGTCAGCCAGGGCGGCCTGGGCCTGACGATCGGCGGGCCGCTGGATAACCGCGGCGGCAGCCTGAGCGCCGGCGACACCCTGAGCCTCGGCGCCAACCTGCTCGACAACCGTCAGGGCGGTAACCTGTACGCCAAGGGCAACCTGGGCCTGACCCTGAGCGACCAGTTGCTCAATGCCCAGGGCACCCTCAAGGGCGACGGCTCGATCCTGCTCAACACCGGCAGCCTGAACAACGACGGCGGCCAGTTTTCCAGCGTCCAGGGCATGACCCTCAACAGCCTTGGCAGCCTGAGCAACCTGGGCGGCAGCCTCACCAGCGGCGATACCCTCGACCTTAGCAGCGGCCAACTCAACAACGGTGCCGGTGGCAGCCTGTCCAGCGCCAAGGCGCTGACCGCGCGGGTCAGCGGTCTCGGCCAGCAGGGCGGCAAGCTGTTCAGCAGCAGTAGCCTGAGCCTGGACCTGGGCAACGGCCAACTCAACAACCAGAACGGCCTGATCAATGCCCGCGGCGCCTTGTCGTTAAACAACCTCAAGGACGTACTGAACAACAGCGGCGAAATCTCCAGCGACCTGGGCTTTACCCTGGCCGCCCACAGCCTGGACAACACCCAGGGCAAGGTCATCAGTCAGCAGGCCTTGCTCCTGCGCATCGACCAGGCGCTGAGCAACGTCAAGGGGCTGGTGACGGCCAACGGCCTGGACGTGCACGCCGCGAGCCTCGACAACGCCAATGGCACCTTCGGCAGCGATGCGGGCCTGGGCCTGACGGTGCTGGGCGCGGTCAGCAACCGTAACGGCACCCTGTCCAGCGCCGGGCAGGCGAGCCTCAAGGCGGCCAGCCTGGACAACACCGGCGGCCAACTGACCGGCGACCTGGGCTTGAGCATCGACCTCAGCGGCGCCCTGGACAACCATGCCGGCAACCTCGGTTCCGGCAAGGCCCTGCGCCTGAGCGCCGCCAGCCTGGACAACCGGGCGGCGGGCAGCCTGCTAGCGGTCGACGGCCCGCTCAGCGCGACCATCAGCGGCGCCTTCGACAACCGCGAGCAGGGCAAACTGCGCGCCGGCCAGGCCATCGACCTCAGTACCGGCAGCCTGGATAACCGTGGCGGCAGCCTGGCGGGCAAGGACCGACTGACCTTGCGCAGCGCCTCGGCCGACAACCGTGGCGGTGTGATTCAAGCCGACAGGGACTTGCAACTGCTGGTTGATCAACTGGACAACCGCGACAAGGGCAACCTGATCGGCCAGGCCGCCATCGGCTACGAAGGCACGCGCTTGGACAACAGCGGCGGCCTGCTCAGCGCGGTCGGCCCGGTCACCCTCAAGGCGCAGGAAGTCGCCAACGCCGCGGGCCGCATTGCCAGCCAGGGCGACCTCAGCGCCAACATCGACAGCCTGAGCCAGCAGGGCGGGGCATTGGTCGCTCAGGGCTCTTTGCTGCTGACCGGCAAGACCCTCGACAACCGCAACGGCGGTACGGTGGCCAGCACCCAGGCCCTGACCCTCAATGTCGGTCAGATCGACAACCGGTCCGGTGGACTGTTCAGCACCGCTGGCAGCGTCACGGTGAGCAGCCAGAGTTTGAACAACAGCGCGGGCCAACTCGGCAGTGGCGCGGCCTTGTCGATCACCAGTCTCGGCACCGTGCTCAACCAGGGCGGTTCGATCCTCGCGGATCAGGGCTTGACCCTGGCCAGTGCCAGCCTCGACAACAGCCAACAAGGCGTGATCAACGGCACAGGCGCGACCCACGTTACGACGGGCACCTTGGACAACAGCCAGGGCGGCCACCTGACCAGTGACGACAGCCTGGACCTCAGCGCCACCCAGGTCAGCAACGGCGCCTCCGGTCGTATCGCCAGTGCAAAGGCCCTGACCGCCAGCGTCAGCGGCCTCGACCAGCAAGGCGGCGAACTGTTCAGCAAGACCCGCCTGAGCCTGGACCTGCACAACGGCCAGTTGAACAACCAGCACGGCGTGATCAACGGCCCGCTGCTGGTGTTGAACAACCTCAACGGAGTGGCCAACCAGAACGGCGAAATCTCCAGCGCCCAGGCCTATACCCTGACCGCGCAAAGCCTGGATAACAGCAACGGCAAGCTGCTGAGCGAGCAGGGCCTGACCCTGCGCCTCGCGGATAGCCTGACCAACCTCAACGGCCTGATTTCCGCCGCGGCTCTCGACAGCCGCAGCGCCAGCCTGGACAACAGCCAGGGCCTGATCAGCAGCCGGGGCACGGTCGACCTGGGGGTGAGCAACACCTTCAGCAACCAGAACGGCACCCTGATCGGCGACGGTGCGCTGCTGTTGGCCGCCAACAGCCTGGACAACCGCAACGGTGCGGTGTCCGGCAAGGCCGACATGACGGCGAATATCGCCGGCCTGAACAACCAGAACGGCCAACTGATCGCCAGCGGCGCGCTGACCCTCAACGGCAGCACCCTGGATAACCGCCAGGGTGGTCTGGTGGGGGCGACAAAAGCGCTGAAACTCAACGTCGACCAGGTCGACAACCGCGGCGGCGAACTCTCCAGCAGCGCCGATCTGAGCCTGAGCGGCACACGGCTGGACAACAGCGCCGGCGGTAAGGTGCTGGCCGACACGGCGTTGGGCCTCAAGGTCGTCCAGGTCATCAACCAGAGCCTGGGCCAGTTGCGCAGCCAGGGCAGCGCCAACCTCAACGGCAGTACCTTGGACAACAGTGGCGGCACCCTGAGTGCCCAATCGGGCCTGGTCATCACCCTCGACAATGCCCTGACCAACCAACTGCAGGGTCTGATCAGCAGCGAAGGCAACCTCACGCTCAAGGTTGCCAGCCTGGACAACTCGACGGGCAGCCTGTCGAGCGCGGGAGCCTTGAGCCTCACCAGCGCAGGTGCACTGATCAACCAGGGCGGCCGGTTGGTCACCGACAACCAACTGACCCTGACCAGCGCCAGCCTCACCAATACCCAACAAGGCGTGATCAGCGCCAAGGGCGCGGTCAGCGTGACCACCGGGGCCTTCGACAACAGCAACGGCAGCCTGAGCAGCGCCGATAGCCTGAGCCTCAGCGCCGGGCAGGTCACCAACCAGGGCGGCAGCCTCGGCAGCGAAAAGGCCCTGACCGCCAGCGTCAGCGGCCTGGACCAGCAGGGCGGCAAGCTCTTCAGCCATACCGCACTGACACTGGACCTGAACCACGGTCAGTTGAACAATCAGAACGGCCTGATCAACGCGCCGTCGCTGGTGTTGAATAACCTCAAGGGCGTGAACAACCAGGGCGGTGAGCTCTCCAGTGCCCAGGCCTTCAGCCTGCTCGCCGACAGCCTGGACAACAGCAACGGCAAGCTGCTGAGCAACCAGGCGTTGACCCTGCGGGTGAACCAGGCCCTGAGCAACCTCAAGGGCCAGATCGCCGCCGCCGCGCTCGACGTGCAGGCTGCCAGCCTGGACAACAGCGGCGGGACCGTCACCAGTCGCAGCGACCTCAGCCTGAGCACCAGCGGTCTCCTGACCAACCAGAACCAGGGCCTGATCAACGCCGCGCAAACCCTGACCATCAGCAGCGCCGACCTGGACAACCAGGGTGGCACGCTGCTCGGCAGCCGCGCGCTGACCCTCAACGCCCTGGCCCTGAACAACAGCGCCAACGGCCTGATCAACAGCCAGGGTGGCTTGACCATCAGCGCCAGCAGCCTGGATTCCAGCAACGGCGGTGAAGTCTCGGCCAAGGGCGATATCGGCCTGAACCTTGGCGCCCTGACCCAGAACGGCGGGCGCCTGCTGGGCAGCCAGGCGCTCAGCCTGGACCTGGCCGGCGGCGACCTGGATAACCGCAACGGTCTGTTGAACGCCCAGGGCGCGTTGAGCCTCAACCGCCTGCGCGACCTGAACAACCAGAACGGCGAACTGTCGAGCAGCCAGAGTTTCAATCTCGCTGGCCGGACCCTGGACAACAGCGGCGGCAAGCTGATCAGCAATAACCAACTGGGCGTGACTGCCAACAGCCTCCTCAACCAGGGCGGCCTGATCTCCGGCTGGCAGGGTCTGGCCGTCAACGCTGGCAGTCTCGACAACCGTAACAGCGGCACCCTGTCCAGCCGCAACGGCAATCTCGCGGCGAGCGTCACGGGCGCGTTGCTCAACGGCCAAGCCGGGGCCTTGGTCAGCCAGAACAACCTGACCGTCAGCGCCGCCAGTCTGGATAACAGCGGCGGTATCCTGTCCAGCGGCGCGGCGCAGCAACTGACGATCAGCGGCCTGCTGAACAACGCAGCGGGCGGCTCCATCGACAGCGGCGCGGCCCTGACCTTGAACGCCCTGGCGCTGACCAACAGCGGCACGCTCAGCGCCCAGCAGGCCCTGAGCTTCACCGGCACCACCCTGGACAATAGCGGCGGCACCTTGACCGGCAATGGCGCAGTCACTCTCGACCTGCTGGGTGTCCTCACCAACACCAACGGCAAGCTGGCCAGTGGCGGGCCGCTGGTGGTCAGCCGCAGCAGCCAGCTCAACAACCAGGGCGGGCAACTGGTCAGCCAGGGGCTGTTGAGCCTGCTCAGCGGCGGCCTCGACAACCGCAATCGCGGCACCGTGGCGGCCAACGGCGCGTTGACCCTGACCACCGGTGGCGCCGTGCAGAACAGCGGCGACGGCCTGATCTACAGCCAGAACGGCGACGTCACCCTCAGCGCCGCCAGCCTCGCCAACGGCAAGGGCACCGTGCAAGGCCAGGGCGCGCTGAACCTGACGATCGCCGGCGATATCGACAACCAGAGCGGCAAGCTCATCGCCCAGAACGGCGACCTGCAGGTCAGCGCCGCCAACCTCGACAACCGCGGCGGCACCCTGGCCAGCGTCAAGGCGGCCCTGGAAGCACGGATCGTCGGCGTGCTGAAAAACGGCTACGACCTGAACAACAACCGCCAGGGCGGCATCACCCAGGCCCAGCGCCTGGACCTGCAAGCCTGGGGCGGAATCGACAACTACGGTGGGCGGATCTCGGCGCAAGGCGGCGATGCCGTCATCACCACCGCCGACTTCGACAACCGCAACGGCGGGCTGTACGCCAAGGGCCTGGTCCAGGTCAGCGGCAACAACTTCGACAACAGCGGCGACAACGACGGGCAGATCGCCGGGCAACGGATCGACCTCAGCCTCAACGGCGCCCTGAACAACCGCCTGGGGATTATCGAAAGCGACAGCACCCTGAGCGTGCGGGCCGCCAGCCTGGATAACCAGACCGGGCAATTGCGGGCGCTGGGCAGCAGCGGCAAGACCGACTTCCAGATCGGTGGGCTGTTCGACAACCGCAACGGCAAGCTGGAAACCGCCAACACCGATCTGACGCTCAATGCCGGCAGTTTCCTGAACCAGGGCGGCAGCCTGTTGCATGTGGGTAACGGCACCTTCGATATCGCCACGGCCAACATTACCAACGCGGGCGGCAGTTTGGTCACCCGAGGTGGGCTGACCTTGACCGCCGATAGCTGGACCAACAGCAGCGTGCTTCAGGTCGGTCGCTTGACGTTGAACATCAACAACCTGACCCAGACCGGCAGTGGGCAGCTATTGGCTACCGACAGCCTCACCGGCACCGGCGGCAACTGGAGCAACGATGGCTTGATCGCCAGCAGTGGCAGCCTTGCGTTGAACCTGTCGGGCGGTTACAGCGGCAACGGTAAGGTCAGCAGCCTGGGTAGCTTGGGCTTGAGCGCCGCGCAAATTGATCTGGGATCGACAGCGAGCGTCACGGCGGGCAACACAGGCGTGCTGAGCAGCAGCGGCAGTCTGACCAACAATGGTCGAGTGACGGCCATCGGCGACCTGACCGTCAACGCCGCGACGCTGACCAACCAGGGCACCCTGGGCAGTTCCGCGAATCTGCGGGTCAATGCCGACACGCTGCTCAACCAGAACGGCCTGATCTTCAGCGGCGGCGACATGGCGCTGCGTACCAATAACTTCACCAACCGTTATGCCGACGTCTACAGCCTTGGAAATATCAGCATTGCCAAGGATGACAACAACGGCGCGAGCGCTTCGATCAACAACATTTCCTCGACGATGGAAAGTGTCGGTGACCTGAGCCTGTCGGCTGACCATATCGAGAATCGCAAGGACGTCTTTCAAACGACCGGAGGGTTGGTTTCAGGGTATATCGGGGTGCGTTGTTACGCCTGTGACGAATTTGTCCAAGCCGTTGGCTATCAATACGACGGTTATCTGGTCTGGGTAGAAAACTACAAGTCACAGATCGTGCAGGACTCAGCCTCAGCCAGTATGACTGCCGGGAGAAACTTTCTCGCCAGCGGTCAAGAATTTATCAACCAGGCCTCGACGGTCAGCGCCGGTAACAACCTGACCGTGAACGCTCAGACGTTCACTAATCAAGGCGCCTCCGTAGGCGATTACAGCGTACGGCGCTCTTTCTTAACCGATGACCCTTACAGTGCGTCTTTCTGGGTGTCGGTGATGAACTACAACGCCGCCAATGACCCCATTTACACCGATCCATACGGGCGTAGCACCCTACATGAATGGAACGCTAACAATGTTGAGGCAATAGGCAGCGTATTACATTGGCAAGGCGGGCGTAACGGTTCTCCCTACACCTCATACGGCATCGTTCATGTAGACGATAACTACTACGGCGGAGATCTTGACCCACCACATTACAACCCGAATGAACCACGAGCCGCAGCCCCGGCCGTCGTTCAGAACGCGGCCTTCTTCGAAAACACCCTGACCTACAACACCCCATCGACCTATGCCAATGCCATCGTGCAGGCCGGTGGCGCGGTCAATATCACCGCTACACAAAACCTCACCAACAGTGTGGTCCGCCAGGGCGTCGCTCTGACTGGTGGAGCCTCACGAGTCGGTTCGACCCAGGTCAGCAGCTCGCCGGCGCCTACCGTGGTCAGCCTCAATGCTCAACTGAGCCCTGACCTGGCTCAGCAGCAGGTCAACCCGACCACCCTGCCGGGATTTAGCCTACCGAGCGGCCAGAACGGTCTGTTCCGGCTGAGCGGGCAGGGTGGCTCGGCTCAGCAGGCGAGTCAGGCCAATCTCGGTTCGCAAAATTGGAGCATGGGGGGCGCTGCGGTCAGTACCGCCCTGCGTCAACAAAGCCTGCCGCAAGTCCAGGCGCGCAACTTCCAGATCGGTGATATCTCGCAGGTTGCCACCAATAATCTGCAACTGACCCAGACCACTGGCAGTAGCGTCGGTGCCAGTGTCATCAATGCCTCCGTGCCTGTCGATACCGGTAGCAACCTTATCCAACTGCCGAGCTATAGCAGCAGCACCTCCGCCATCACCCAGCCAGGGGCGGTCCAGGTCGATGCCGCTCATCAGCCGGTGGCCGTGGTGGTTCCCGGTGTGACGACGACCTTGCCGGTGACTCAGCGCAACCCGCTGATTCCGGCGATCGCCCCGGTCGCCTTGGCTGGTGCGTCCACGAGCATATCGACCCTGGCCCGCGTCCAGGGCTTACCGGATATGTCGGTCAAGTCCAACCCGCAGAAGTACCTGGTCGAAACCAACCCGGTACTGACTGACCTCAAGCAATTCATGAGTTCGGACTACCTGCTGTCCAACCTGGGTTACAACCCGGATACCAGCGCCAAGCGCCTGGGTGATGGCTTCTATGAGCAGCGCCTGATCGACCAGGCGGTGGCGGCCCGGACGGGGCAACGTTTCATCGACGGCCAGACCTCGGACGACGCCCAGTTCAAATACCTGATGGATAACGCCATCAGCAGCCAGAAGCAGCTCAACCTCAGCTACGGTGTCGGCCTCACCAATGAGCAGGTCGCGGCCCTGACCCACGACATCGTCTGGATGGAAAAACAGGTGGTCAATGGTCAAGAGGTCATGGTGCCGGTGCTTTACCTGGCCCAGGCCAATAACCGTCTGGCCCCCAATGGCGCGTTGATCGAGGGCAACGATGTCGCCCTGATTGCCGGCCAGGACCTGAATAACGTCGGTACCTTGCGTGCCAGCAGCAACCTGTCCGCCATGGCCGGCAATAACCTGGTCAACAGCGGTCTGGTCGAAGCCGGCAATCGGCTGGACCTGCTGGCCGGCAACAACCTGACCAACACCGCCGGGGGCATCATTGCCGGGCGGGATGTGGCGTTGACAGCTGTCAGCGGCGATGTGCTCAACGAGCGTACGGTGACCACTTCCGCCGCCTCCGACGGCTATACGTCTACCAGCTACGCCTATGCCGACACGGCCGCGCGTATCGAGGCCGCAAACGATCTTACGGTCAAGGCCGGGCGTGACGTCAATAACGCCGGCAGTGTGCTGCAAGCCGGTCGCGACACCAGCATCACGGCGGGGCGTGATGTAAATCTGTTGGCTGTGCAGACGGATAGCAAATTCACCGGCGGTAAGAAATTCCTCACTGACAGCGTCACGCAATTGACCGACTTTGTTACCGCAGGTCGCGACCTCTCGATCAGCGCGGGGCGTGATCTCTCGGCCATTGCCAGCCAGATCGATGCTTCCCGTGACATCACCCTGTCCGCCAAGGAAAACCTGGTACTGGCTTCAGCGGCCAATGAAGGTCACTTCTACTCCAAGGACAGTGATAGCACCACGCAGGAGGACCATGTTGGCCAGGTGGCGACCAGCGTCAATGCGGGCGGTGGAGTGCGGCTCAGCGCCGGTCAGGACCTGGGCCTGATCGCCAGCAAGATCAGCGCCGGCGACGATGCGTATCTTGTGGCCGGCGGGAAACTGAATGTGCTGGCTGCACAGAACACCGATTACTCGCTGTACGACAAGAAAGATGACAGCGGTGGTTGGGGTGGCGGCAGCTCCCGGCATGATGAAGTCACCCAGCTCACCAACGTCGGCAGTGAGATCAAAGCCGGCGGTGATATCGGTCTGATCAGCGGCAGCGACCAGCGTTACCAGGTCGCCAAGCTGGACAGCAACAAGGACCTGACCTTGCAGAGCGGTGGAACCATCACCTTCGAAGGGGTGAAGGATCTGCACAAGGAGGACCACGCCAAGAGTGACAGCAGCTTTGCCTGGACCAGCATGAGCGGTAACGGCAGCACCGACGAAACTCTGAAGCAGACCGAGATGACTGCCAAAGGACAGGTTGTCATCAAGGCGGTCGATGGGCTGCATATCGACGTCAAGCAGATCGATCAGAAGACTGTCAGCCAGACCATCGATGCAATGGTCCAGGCTGACCCGCAACTGGCTTGGCTCAAGGATGCCGAGAAACGCGGGGATGTCGACTGGAAGCAGATCAAGGAACTGCACGACTCCTATGACTACAGCCATTCCGGCCTTGGGGCCGGGGCCATGCTGGCGATCATCATCATTGTCACGGTGCTGACGGCGGGGGCTGCCAGCAGTGCAGTAGGCACGATGGCTAGCGCGGAGGCCGGGTCTGGTACGGCCATGGCTGCGGCCACAACGGCTGACGCTGTTGCGGCTGGTGCTGAGTATACGGCTGCGGGTTGGGCCAACACGGCATTGAGTGCTGCCATGACCTCCATGGCCAGCAATGCTGCGGTCAGTTTTATCAACAATGGCGGAAATATCGGGGCAACGTTCAACGATGTGACCTCTTCCTCCAGCCTGAAAGGTTATGCATTAGCAGGGATCTCCGCCGGAGTCGGCAATTTGGTCCCTTACAATCCCGCGATATTCAGCGCGGAGACACTGGAAAAAGCGGCATTAACGTCAGCTGTCAATTCAGTCGCGAAAACCGCCATTGAAGGCGGAAGTTTGAAAGACAACCTGACCAGCTCGCTGGCTGGCGCGGCTATTAGCGTCGGAGGTGCCACTCTCTCGAACGATATCGGCGGGACCTCGTTCTCCAATGGTTCATTAACCAAGGTAGGCCTGCATGCAGTGCTCGGCGGTGTTCTCTCCGTTGCTCAAGGCGGTGATTTTAAAACCGGTGCATTAGCAGCGGGGGCCGATGAGGCTGCGGTTCAGACACTGGCCAGTCTGGTCATGCCAAATCCTGCCATGGCTGCTGCCGACGCCACACCGGATGAGCGCCGCAAGCTTGTCGCGCTTTCGGGGCTGGTGGGTGTACTTGCTGCATCGGCAACGGGCGGCAATGCGGCAATCGCCGCCTCTGTGGCTGAAAATACAACGCAGAACAATTTCCTGGGCCCTAACTCGTTAGCCCGTCTGGAGGCAGACCGCCAGGCACTGGAAAATGGAACCGCGACGGATCAGCAGGGTGCTGAATACCGGGCCTTCCAACAACAAGATCAGCGAAGCAACTATGTACAATGGAAACTTGACTCGGGATTACCGCTAACCAATGCAGAACGTGTTTTTCTGGCCGACTCTTATCAAGAATACTACGACGAAATGGCTACCCGGGTTGGCGCCGGGCTGGCTGGAGTAGCATTAGACAATTTGAAGCAGAACGGTGCCATCCAGTCATACGATTTCCCATTCGCCGGAACAGCAGAACAGAAGGCTGCATGGACGGCGGCTAATTCGCAGACACCTTTGGACTTCTTGAAGACTGCGTTTCGCTCACCCAGCGAAGACGAGAAGCTCTACAACAGCATCGGACACAGCGCACAGATAGCCAAAGCACAGGAGCAAGACGCTGAGATCGGGCAGATGGTTTTCCTACCTGTGGAGGAATTGCCGGGGATTGCGGCAGTAGGGGCAATTGGTTTGGGGAAGGCGGTGGGGGCTGGCAGCGCAGCTGGCCGTGCGCTACCCTCCACGATGGATTTGGGGACGTTTGGGGCGGATACAGCACTTGAGTTAGGAAGCGCTGGTGCAAAAGAGGCAGGTACTGCGCTAGAAACTACCAATCCTGTTGTTGTGAATGGTAGTCGGGCCATCGACAAGGCGCAGAGCTATGAAAGTGGTGTGCGCGGGATGTATGGGGATACTCCATTTGCTGAACGTCAATACACGGCGCTTGTCGATGGGCAACGTGTCAAAGGTGTCGCTGATGAAGTGGCAGTGATCGGCGGGAAACCCACAGCTATTGAAGCCAAATTTGTCGATGACTGGGCTAGTTCTATTCGAAACCCAGAAAGCCCGGCTGGCTCGAAGCCATGGTCGGTAGCTGAACAGACGAAAATGGTTGATCAGGCGAAGAAATACTCCTCTGGTTTCGATGGCGGTGCTATTTATCACACGAACAGCCCAGAACTAGCTAGTTACTATTCGAAGGTGTTTACCGACGCGGGTGTCACAAACTTTAAGTTTGTAATTACCCCGGCAACAAAGTGAGGTGTGAAATGAGTGGTGATCGGGAGACGTTAGAAAAAATTCTGGGTGGAAAAATCGAGCAGTCGAACTCTCGAAATGTACCTGGTGTTACGGTTGTCGATGGGCAGCAAGTTGTTTATTTTTCGGATGATGGGAAAAACAAATTCCGAAAACAATTTAATAACATTACGTGCTTTTCTGAGCCTCCGAATGCCGTTCGTGGAGGGGTAAATGATCGCGGGTGTAAAGTCACCCCGCCCTCGGGGCCTCTTTTTTACGCGATTTCCTATCATGGTGATCTTGACGGTTGGAGAAAAGATATTGAGGTAGGGGCAAATGGCCTTGGTCTATTACTTGCTCAAATCAAAGGCGATCAATTTGTTATTTCCGATGGCCGCTCGATCCCTCTGTCAGATTGTAAAATAGAGTTCTCTTGAGCACTGCTCACCCTCAGCACCGGCCTTGCGCCGGTGTTGTTTTATCTACTTACTGCAACAATTCCCTTCCTTCACTGCTCGCTTTAGTCGTGGCCTGAGCGATCAAGGCATCGAGCGTCTGTGCAATGAATTTCTGCTGGCTCTTAGGTAGCAGGTCGATGGCTTCCAATTGCTGCTGCCATTTCGGAGCAGGACCACGCTTACGCACAGTGGTTTCCTGCTGCTGACCAAACAGTTCTTCGAGTGTGGTCGAAAGCAGCCGGGCCAGCTCCGGCAACGCCGCTACCTGGATACGCCGCTTGCCGGACTCATAGGCTTGAATGGTCTGCTGGGACACGCCCAGGCGTTCAGCCAGTTGGGTTTGGGTGATGCCGTGTTCTTTGCGCAGGCGGGCAATGCGTTCGCCCAGGGCGATGAAAAATTCACGTTCTTCGCTGGTGATGCTCATGGCTGTCGTCGACGCGATCTGTAATAGGACAGCCATTAACGTACTCCATGGTTTACCACTGCTTGTTGTAAATACTACTATTGGTGGTATATTGCCGTCGAGTTGTTTTTGCTTTTCCCTCTTGACAGCTTTTTGGAGAAAACCCGATGGCCCGCATCCCCGAAGCCGAACTGGAACGCCTCAAGCGTGAGGTGTCGCTGGTTCGGCTGATCCAGTCGCAGGGCCATGAGCTGAAAAAGCGCGGCAAGGATTGGGTGATGCACTGCGTTTTCCATGATGAAAGCACTCCCAGCCTGTCGGTCTCCGACGAGAAAAACCTGTATCACTGCTTTGGCTGCGGGGCCGCAGGTTCGGTGCTCGATTGGGTGATGAAAACCCAGGGCGTGTCGTTGCCGCACGCGGTCCAACTGTTGCGCAACGACGCACCGCTGGAAAACACGGAAAAAGTCGGTGTGTCGCGCAGCCATGCTCGACACCTTCCTTCTTTAGCCGCGGGCTCTTCGCCTTCTGCTGCGGCTACGTCCGAGGTTGAAGATGCGGCGCTACTACGTTCGGTGGTCGAGTTCTACCACGGCAATTTCAAGCAGTCGCCGGAAGCGCTGACCTATCTGGAATCTCGCGGCTTGAACCATCCCGAGCTGATCGAGCATTTCCAGTTGGGCTATGCCAACAAAACCCTGACTTACCGCTTGCCCGCCGGGCATACCCAGGCGGGTCGCCAAGTGCGTCAGCAGTTGCAGACCTTGGGTGTTCTGCGGTCCACCGGGCATGAACATTTGAACGGTTGTCTGGTCGTGCCGGTGCTGAGCCTGGAAGACGGCGCTGAGCCAGAGCAATCCGGGCGAGTGATGCAGCTTTACGGACGGCGAATGCAGCCGAACAACAAACTGCACAATCAGCCCCGGCATTTGTACTTGGCCACGCCGTTGCGCGGAGTCTGGAACGAGACTGCGTTGCGGGCTAGTTTGGAAATTATTCTCTGCGAATCGCTGATCGACGCCATGACCTTTTGGTGTGCAGGCTTTCGCAATGTCATCAGCGCCTATGGCGTGAACGGTTTTTCCCAAGACCACTGGCAGGCCCTGAAACACCACGGCACCCAACGGGTGGTCATCGCTTTCGACCGTGATGCAGCAGGAGACACGGCGGCAGAAAAATTGGCCGAGGAACTGCGTTCAGCCGGCATCGAAGTGTTTCGTTTGTTGTTTCCGCAAGGCATGGACGCCAACGCTTTCGTCTTGCAGGTGGAAAACCCGGCCCAGGCGTTGGGCGAGTTGTTGCAACAGGCGCTGTGGCAGGGCAAAGGCACGCCGGTTTCGGTCGAGCCAGAAACCACTTTTTCTTTAGCCGCTGCGCCGCAGGCAACCACCGAGTTGCCACCGGTGCCGGGCGTTTCCGATTCGGAAACTTTGGTTGTCGGTGGGCTAGCTCCCGAGTCGGAAACGCAGGCCGATCAGTTTTCGGAAAACGCCCAGGGCGATCTGTTGTTGGCCGTGGCCGACCGCCGATGGCGGGTGCGCGGCTGGAAAAAGAACCTTGGCCCGGAACAGATGCGGGTCAATGTGCAGGTGCGCCGCGAGGTCGCAGAAGACCACGCACTGGGCCGCGAAGCGGCCTATTACGTGGACAGCTTCGACCTGTACGCGGCCAAGGCCCGCTACAGCTATTTGAAACAGGCCGGCATCGAGCTGGGCGTGCCGGAAGAAATCATCAAGCGCGACCTGGGCAAACTGTTGCTCAAGCTGGAAGGTTTGCAGGAAGCCTCAATCCAGGCAGCGCTGGCCCCGAAAAATCCCACCCCGACGCTGAGCTCAGAGGACGAACTGGCCGCGTTGAGCCTTCTGCGTGCGCCAAACCTGATCGAGCGCATCGAGGCTGACTTGACCCGTTGCGGTGTCGTCGGTGAATCCTACAACCTGCTGGCCGGGTACTTGGCCGCTGTTTCCCGAAAACTGGATCAGCCCTTGGCGGTCCTAATTCAGTCATCGAGCGCGGCGGGTAAAAGCTCGCTGATGGACGCGGTATTAAATCTGATGCCGGAAGAAGAACGCATCCAGTACAGCGCCATGACCGGGCAGAGTTTGTTTTATCTCGGCGAAACGGATCTGCAACACAAGATCCTGGCCATCGCCGAAGAAGAGGGCGTGCGCCAAGCGGCTTATGCCTTGAAACTGCTGCAATCGGACGGCGAATTGACCATTGCCAGCACCGGCAAGGACGAAGCCACCGGCAACTTGATCACCAAACAATACACGGTCAAAGGCCCGGTGATGCTGATGCTCACCACCACCGCGATCGACGTGGACGAAGAGTTGCTCAACCGTTGTTTGGTGCTGACCATCAACGAAAGCCGCGAGCAAACCGAAGCCATTCACGCTGCCCAACGTAAAAAACAAACTCTCGACGGCCTGCTGGCCGACGCCGAAAAACAGGCCATTACCCGTTTGCACCAGAACGCCCAGCGGTTGATTAAAACCGTGGCGGTGGTCAATCCGTTCGCCGATCAGTTGACCTTTCTCTCGGACAAAACCCGGACCCGGCGTGACCACATGAAATACCTGACGTTGATTCGCTGCATTGCCTTGCTGCATCAGCATCAACGCCCGGTCAAACACATCGAGCACCGAGGCAAATCCTTGGCGTACATCGAGGTCACGCAGGGCGACATCGTGTTGGCCAACCGGCTGGCCCACGACATTCTTGGGCGCACCCTGGACGAACTGCCGCCGCAAACGCGGCGTTTACTGGAGTTGCTACAGGGTTGGGTCGAGGCCCGAAGCCAGGCGCAGGGACTCAAAAAAAATGAGTTTCGGTTTGGTCGCAAGGACGTGCGTGAAGCCACCGGCTGGGGTGACACCCAGTTAAAAATCCACCTGGGCCGACTGACCGAATTGGAATACCTGCTGCTGCACCGCAAGGGGCTGGCCCATGAATACACCCTCACGTATGACGGCAAAAGCGGTAATCAACCGCACCTGATGGGCCTGATCGATGCCGACCGGCTTGACAACAAATCCGTCCGGTCGGGGGAAGCAGAACAGCGGTCGGGCTCAGGTCGGGCCATGGTCGGTACTCAGTCGGACACCCTGAACCATGCGCAAAGCCACGCGGCTTCTGGTCTTGAGGTCGAAGCGGTCGGCCTGAACGAAAAACCACTGATCCAGCAGCCACAAAAAAACCACTCCGCGTTGTCCAGCGCCGTCTAAGTCGAGGTGGTTATGCCGAAAAAAGGCGAGAACAAAAAACAGCGTGTTGTCGAGCAAATCATTGGCCCGCTGGGCGACCCTGGCAGCCTGTATTTTCAGATGAAACAGTTCCTGCAATACCAGCGCGAGCGCAGCTACTCCGAACGCACCGTGGGCAACCGTGAACACCTGCTGATTGCGTTTATCCGTTGGTGTGATGAGCGGGGTTTGACCCGGCCGCAAGAAATCACCCGACCGATTTTAGAGCGCTACCAGCGCCATCTTTTTCTCTACCGAAAAGCCGATGGCGAACCGTTGTCGGCTCGTAGCCAAACGGTACGCATCACACCGATTCGGGTCTGGTTCAAGTGGCTGACCAAAACCAATCGCATCCTGTACAACCCGGCTTCCGACCTCGATCTACCGAGGATGGAGCAGCGCTTGCCGAAACATATCCTCAGCAGCGACGAAGCCGAACGTATTCTCAATGTGCCGGACACCCAAACCCCGACCGGCATCCGCGACCGGGCGATGCTCGAAACCCTCTACAGCACCGGCATGCGCCGCATGGAGTTGATTGGCCTGAGCTGGAGCGCCATCGACTACGAGCGCGGCACGGTGATGATTCGCCAGGGCAAGGGCAAAAAAGACCGCATGATTCCCATCGGTGAACGGGCTCTGGCCTGGATCACCAAATACCGCGACGACGTCCGGCCCCAGTTTGCGCTGGCCCAGGACGACGGCACGTTGTTCCTGACCCAGCAGGGTGAAGTGTTCAGCCCCAATCGCCTGAGCCAATTGGTGCGCGAGCACATCGACAAAGCCAACATCGGCAAGGGCGGCAGTTGCCATTTATTCCGCCACACCATGGCCACGCTGATGCTGGAGAACGGCGCAGACATCCGTTTTATCCAGGCCATGCTCGGTCATGTCAGTCTGAACACCACGCAGATTTACACCCAGGTCAGTATCCGGGCGCTCAAGGAAATTCACACCGCGACCCATCCGGCACGGTTGCAACGGCCACATTCGGCCAGCGAAACCACGGCTGAAACCTTGCCAGATGACCCCATCGCGGCTCTGTTAACGGCCCTGGACGCCGAAGCGGATGAAGAGATCGATCAGGCCTGACAAGTTGCCTGCAAAGGCCTGACAAACTCTCTGCAAGTTCCCTACAGATGCCCAACGGCCTGACAAATCGCCTGCAAACTCCCCACAAAGTTCCTACCAATACCTGACACCCCCGCAGGCCGCGCAGCGGCCTCAATCAACGGCGAAAAATACAGGCACGCTATGGATGTATACACATCCGGTGCCAAAGGGGTGCCCTTTGAATCCCGAGAAGCCGCCTCTACGAGTCGAGTGATAAATCCAAGTGAAATGTAGGACCGGAAATGTTTTGTACGGACGGCCTGCACACAGGCCATCCATACAAAACCCTGATCAGGGCTGCGCCCCGATACCCCGTTGGATTAGCGTCTTTCAGGAATGTGAGTTTTTCTCGATTAGTGCAAATTAGTGCAACTTAAAGCCAATCAGAGAAATTTAGAGCGATTTAGAGCGATTTAGTGCAACTCAGAGCAATTTCCCTTGAACGCAGAGCCTGCGGGTAATTTGGTGAGGCACGTTACCGACTGTTTACAAATGAGCTGCGCCATTCGTAAACAATCGACCGTACCAAAGGGGAGGCCCCTTTGAACCCCGAAGCCTAACGCGCTGCGCTTGTTGGCCCCTGGCCGTCCGATGGCTTCGCCACCGAACCGCCAGGGGCTTTTTGTCGTCGGCTGGTTTAGGTCGTCCAGGGGCTGCTGTGACGGGCTGAAAACCCGCGTCGGGGTGGATTTATGCGGTGACAGCGGATCACCTGGGCCGACCGTCTTGCAGGCCACGTCCCGTCTGGCGTTGCGCGTATAGACAACGAAAATCGCGTCGGGTGATACTGTTGGTGCAAAAGAGGCAGGTACTGCGCTAGAAACTACCAATCCTGTTGTTGTGAATGGTAGTCGGGCCATCGACAAGGCGCAGAGCTATGAAAGTGGTGTGCGCGGGATGTATGGGGATACTCCATTTGCTGAACGTCAATACACGGCGCTTGTCGATGGGCAACGTGTCAAAGGTGTCGCTGATGAAGTGGCAGTGATCGGCGGGAAACCCACAGCTATTGAAGCCAAATTTGTCGATGACTGGGCTAGTTCTATTCGAAACCCAGAAAGCCCGGCTGGCTCGAAGCCATGGTCGGTAGCTGAACAGACGAAAATGGTTGATCAGGCGAAGAAATACTCCTCTGGTTTCGATGGCGGTGCTATTTATCACACGAACAGCCCAGAACTAGCTAGTTACTATTCGAAGGTGTTTACCGACGCGGGTGTCACAAACTTTAAGTTTGTAATTACCCCGGCAACAAAGTGAGGTGTGAAATGAGTGGTGATCGGGAGACGTTAGAAAAAATTCTGGGTGGAAAAATCGAGCAGTCGAACTCTCGAAATGTACCTGGTGTTACGGTTGTCGATGGGCAGCAAGTTGTTTATTTTTCGGATGATGGGAAAAACAAATTCCGAAAACAATTTAATAACATTACGTGCTTTTCTGAGCCTCCGAATGCCGTTCGTGGAGGGGTAAATGATCGCGGGTGTAAAGTCACCCCGCCCTCGGGCCTCTTTTTTACGCGATTTCCTATCATGGTGATCTTGACGGTTGGAGAAAAGATATTGAGGTAGGGGCAAATGGCCTTGGTCTATTACTTGCTCAAATCAAAGGCGATCAATTTGTTATTTCCGATGGCCGCTCGATCCCTCTGTCAGATTGTAAAATAGAGTTCTCTTGAGCACTGCTCACCCTCAGCACCGGCCTTGCGCCGGTGTTGTTTTATCTACTTACTGCAACAATTCCCTTCCTTCACTGCTCGCTTTAGTCGTGGCCTGAGCGATCAAGGCATCGAGCGTCTGTGCAATGAATTTCTGCTGGCTCTTAGGTAGCAGGTCGATGGCTTCCAATTGCTGCTGCCATTTCGGAGCAGGACCACGCTTACGCACAGTGGTTTCCTGCTGCTGACCAAACAGTTCTTCGAGTGTGGTCGAAAGCAGCCGGGCCAGCTCCGGCAACGCCGCTACCTGGATACGCCGCTTGCCGGACTCATAGGCTTGAATGGTCTGCTGGGACACGCCCAGGCGTTCAGCCAGTTGGGTTTGGGTGATGCCGTGTTCTTTGCGCAGGCGGGCAATGCGTTCGCCCAGGGCGATGAAAAATTCACGTTCTTCGCTGGTGATGCTCATGGCTGTCGTCGACGCGATCTGTAATAGGACAGCCATTAACGTACTCCATGGTTTACCACTGCTTGTTGTAAATACTACTATTGGTGGTATATTGCCGTCGAGTTGTTTTTGCTTTTCCCTCTTGACAGCTTTTTGGAGAAAACCCGATGGCCCGCATCCCCGAAGCCGAACTGGAACGCCTCAAGCGTGAGGTGTCGCTGGTTCGGCTGATCCAGTCGCAGGGCCATGAGCTGAAAAAGCGCGGCAAGGATTGGGTGATGCACTGCGTTTTCCATGATGAAAGCACTCCCAGCCTGTCGGTCTCCGACGAGAAAAACCTGTATCACTGCTTTGGCTGCGGGGCCGCAGGTTCGGTGCTCGATTGGGTGATGAAAACCCAGGGCGTGTCGTTGCCGCACGCGGTCCAACTGTTGCGCAACGACGCACCGCTGGAAAACACGGAAAAAGTCGGTGTGTCGCGCAGCCATGCTCGACACCTTCCTTCTTTAGCCGCGGGCTCTTCGCCTTCTGCTGCGGCTACGTCCGAGGTTGAAGATGCGGCGCTACTACGTTCGGTGGTCGAGTTCTACCACGGCAATTTCAAGCAGTCGCCGGAAGCGCTGACCTATCTGGAATCTCGCGGCTTGAACCATCCCGAGCTGATCGAGCATTTCCAGTTGGGCTATGCCAACAAAACCCTGACTTACCGCTTGCCCGCCGGGCATACCCAGGCGGGTCGCCAAGTGCGTCAGCAGTTGCAGACCTTGGGTGTTCTGCGGTCCACCGGGCATGAACATTTGAACGGTTGTCTGGTCGTGCCGGTGCTGAGCCTGGAAGACGGCGCTGAGCCAGAGCAATCCGGGCGAGTGATGCAGCTTTACGGACGGCGAATGCAGCCGAACAACAAACTGCACAATCAGCCCCGGCATTTGTACTTGGCCACGCCGTTGCGCGGAGTCTGGAACGAGACTGCGTTGCGGGCTAGTTTGGAAATTATTCTCTGCGAATCGCTGATCGACGCCATGACCTTTTGGTGTGCAGGCTTTCGCAATGTCATCAGCGCCTATGGCGTGAACGGTTTTTCCCAAGACCACTGGCAGGCCCTGAAACACCACGGCACCCAACGGGTGGTCATCGCTTTCGACCGTGATGCAGCAGGAGACACGGCGGCAGAAAAATTGGCCGAGGAACTGCGTTCAGCCGGCATCGAAGTGTTTCGTTTGTTGTTTCCGCAAGGCATGGACGCCAACGCTTTCGTCTTGCAGGTGGAAAACCCGGCCCAGGCGTTGGGCGAGTTGTTGCAACAGGCGCTGTGGCAGGGCAAAGGCACGCCGGTTTCGGTCGAGCCAGAAACCACTTTTTCTTTAGCCGCTGCGCCGCAGGCAACCACCGAGTTGCCACCGGTGCCGGGCGTTTCCGATTCGGAAACTTTGGTTGTCGGTGGGCTAGCTCCCGAGTCGGAAACGCAGGCCGATCAGTTTTCGGAAAACGCCCAGGGCGATCTGTTGTTGGCCGTGGCCGACCGCCGATGGCGGGTGCGCGGCTGGAAAAAGAACCTTGGCCCGGAACAGATGCGGGTCAATGTGCAGGTGCGCCGCGAGGTCGCAGAAGACCACGCACTGGGCCGCGAAGCGGCCTATTACGTGGACAGCTTCGACCTGTACGCGGCCAAGGCCCGCTACAGCTATTTGAAACAGGCCGGCATCGAGCTGGGCGTGCCGGAAGAAATCATCAAGCGCGACCTGGGCAAACTGTTGCTCAAGCTGGAAGGTTTGCAGGAAGCCTCAATCCAGGCAGCGCTGGCCCCGAAAAATCCCACCCCGACGCTGAGCTCAGAGGACGAACTGGCCGCGTTGAGCCTTCTGCGTGCGCCAAACCTGATCGAGCGCATCGAGGCTGACTTGACCCGTTGCGGTGTCGTCGGTGAATCCTACAACCTGCTGGCCGGGTACTTGGCCGCTGTTTCCCGAAAACTGGATCAGCCCTTGGCGGTCCTAATTCAGTCATCGAGCGCGGCGGGTAAAAGCTCGCTGATGGACGCGGTATTAAATCTGATGCCGGAAGAAGAACGCATCCAGTACAGCGCCATGACCGGGCAGAGTTTGTTTTATCTCGGCGAAACGGATCTGCAACACAAGATCCTGGCCATCGCCGAAGAAGAGGGCGTGCGCCAAGCGGCTTATGCCTTGAAACTGCTGCAATCGGACGGCGAATTGACCATTGCCAGCACCGGCAAGGACGAAGCCACCGGCAACTTGATCACCAAACAATACACGGTCAAAGGCCCGGTGATGCTGATGCTCACCACCACCGCGATCGACGTGGACGAAGAGTTGCTCAACCGTTGTTTGGTGCTGACCATCAACGAAAGCCGCGAGCAAACCGAAGCCATTCACGCTGCCCAACGTAAAAAACAAACTCTCGACGGCCTGCTGGCCGACGCCGAAAAACAGGCCATTACCCGTTTGCACCAGAACGCCCAGCGGTTGATTAAAACCGTGGCGGTGGTCAATCCGTTCGCCGATCAGTTGACCTTTCTCTCGGACAAAACCCGGACCCGGCGTGACCACATGAAATACCTGACGTTGATTCGCTGCATTGCCTTGCTGCATCAGCATCAACGCCCGGTCAAACACATCGAGCACCGAGGCAAATCCTTGGCGTACATCGAGGTCACGCAGGGCGACATCGTGTTGGCCAACCGGCTGGCCCACGACATTCTTGGGCGCACCCTGGACGAACTGCCGCCGCAAACGCGGCGTTTACTGGAGTTGCTACAGGGTTGGGTCGAGGCCCGAAGCCAGGCGCAGGGACTCAAAAAAAATGAGTTTCGGTTTGGTCGCAAGGACGTGCGTGAAGCCACCGGCTGGGGTGACACCCAGTTAAAAATCCACCTGGGCCGACTGACCGAATTGGAATACCTGCTGCTGCACCGCAAGGGGCTGGCCCATGAATACACCCTCACGTATGACGGCAAAAGCGGTAATCAACCGCACCTGATGGGCCTGATCGATGCCGACCGGCTTGACAACAAATCCGTCCGGTCGGGGGAAGCAGAACAGCGGTCGGGCTCAGGTCGGGCCATGGTCGGTACTCAGTCGGACACCCTGAACCATGCGCAAAGCCACGCGGCTTCTGGTCTTGAGGTCGAAGCGGTCGGCCTGAACGAAAAACCACTGATCCAGCAGCCACAAAAAAACCACTCCGCGTTGTCCAGCGCCGTCTAAGTCGAGGTGGTTATGCCGAAAAAAGGCGAGAACAAAAAACAGCGTGTTGTCGAGCAAATCATTGGCCCGCTGGGCGACCCTGGCAGCCTGTATTTTCAGATGAAACAGTTCCTGCAATACCAGCGCGAGCGCAGCTACTCCGAACGCACCGTGGGCAACCGTGAACACCTGCTGATTGCGTTTATCCGTTGGTGTGATGAGCGGGGTTTGACCCGGCCGCAAGAAATCACCCGACCGATTTTAGAGCGCTACCAGCGCCATCTTTTTCTCTACCGAAAAGCCGATGGCGAACCGTTGTCGGCTCGTAGCCAAACGGTACGCATCACACCGATTCGGGTCTGGTTCAAGTGGCTGACCAAAACCAATCGCATCCTGTACAACCCGGCTTCCGACCTCGATCTACCGAGGATGGAGCAGCGCTTGCCGAAACATATCCTCAGCAGCGACGAAGCCGAACGTATTCTCAATGTGCCGGACACCCAAACCCCGACCGGCATCCGCGACCGGGCGATGCTCGAAACCCTCTACAGCACCGGCATGCGCCGCATGGAGTTGATTGGCCTGAGCTGGAGCGCCATCGACTACGAGCGCGGCACGGTGATGATTCGCCAGGGCAAGGGCAAAAAAGACCGCATGATTCCCATCGGTGAACGGGCTCTGGCCTGGATCACCAAATACCGCGACGACGTCCGGCCCCAGTTTGCGCTGGCCCAGGACGACGGCACGTTGTTCCTGACCCAGCAGGGTGAAGTGTTCAGCCCCAATCGCCTGAGCCAATTGGTGCGCGAGCACATCGACAAAGCCAACATCGGCAAGGGCGGCAGTTGCCATTTATTCCGCCACACCATGGCCACGCTGATGCTGGAGAACGGCGCAGACATCCGTTTTATCCAGGCCATGCTCGGTCATGTCAGTCTGAACACCACGCAGATTTACACCCAGGTCAGTATCCGGGCGCTCAAGGAAATTCACACCGCGACCCATCCGGCACGGTTGCAACGGCCACATTCGGCCAGCGAAACCACGGCTGAAACCTTGCCAGATGACCCCATCGCGGCTCTGTTAACGGCCCTGGACGCCGAAGCGGATGAAGAGATCGATCAGGCCTGACAAGTTGCCTGCAAAGGCCTGACAAACTCTCTGCAAGTTCCCTACAGATGCCCAACGGCCTGACAAATCGCCTGCAAACTCCCCACAAAGTTCCTACCAATACCTGACACCCCCGCAGGCCGCGCAGCGGCCTCAATCAACGGCGAAAAATACAGGCACGCTATGGATGTATACACATCCGGTGCCAAAGGGGTGCCCTTTGAATCCCGAGAAGCCGCCTCTACGAGTCGAGTGATAAATCCAAGTGAAATGTAGGACCGGAAATGTTTTGTACGGACGGCCTGCACACAGGCCATCCATACAAAACCCTGATCAGGGCTGCGCCCCGATACCCCGTTGGATTAGCGTCTTTCAGGAATGTGAGTTTTTCTCGATTAGTGCAAATTAGTGCAACTTAAAGCCAATCAGAGAAATTTAGAGCGATTTAGAGCGATTTAGTGCAACTCAGAGCAATTTCCCTTGAACGCAGAGCCTGCGGGTAATTTGGTGAGGCACGTTACCGACTGTTTACAAATGAGCTGCGCCATTCGTAAACAATCGACCGTACCAAAGGGGAGGCCCCTTTGAACCCCGAAGCCTAACGCGCTGCGCTTGTTGGCCCCTGGCCGTCCGATGGCTTCGCCACCGAACCGCCAGGGGCTTTTTGTCGTCGGCTGGTTTAGGTCGTCCAGGGGCTGCTGTGACGGGCTGAAAACCCGCGTCGGGGTGGATTTATGCGGTGACAGCGGATCACCTGGGCCGACCGTCTTGCAGGCCACGTCCCGTCTGGCGTTGCGCGTATAGACAACGAAAATCGCGTCGGGTGATACTGTTGGTGCAAAAGCGACAATTGGGACCATCGATACAGCCTCAGTGGAGATGGGGCCGTTTGTACCTCAACTCAGTCGGTATGAAGACAGAATTAAATTAACACCAGTCAACGGAGGGGCGTGGTCAGGAGTTAGAGGTGAATCAAATTTTGTGTTCGATAATCCAGAGTTAAGGAGTATCTTGCCTGATGGTATCTCATACAAAAATGGCTACCCAGATTTCTCTCCAATTGCAGTTCAAGAGGTAAGACTTCCTGGCTTGATATCTACAAATCGAGATTCTAACTTTCGCGCTGCTAACCAGATGCTGGCGAGTGAGTTGGGAGTGAAAGAAGCGGATGTGGTTCGATTCATGAGAGAGCAGAAATATACATGGCATGAGGTTGAAGATATGCGGACGCTGCAGTTGGTGCCATCGTTTATCCATACTGGAAAGGTTGGCTCTATGGATTTTGGTGTAAAATATGGTCACCTGGGCGGGGTCGCTGAGAGAGCTTTGTTGGAGGAGCTTAAAAAATGATTGGTAAATCAGATAAAGATTTTGGTCAGTTGCATTTTGATGGAGCTTGGACAGGAATATGTGAAATATTGATTTTTGGAAGGGCGTATGAGGTGCCGCTTGTTGTTCAAACTTTTGATGGTGCTTCTATCTCTGAAGATCAGAGGCTTGCGTTTCGAGAGTTTAATTTAAATAAATCTACTGTTTCTTCGGTTGTAGAAAAAGCAGTCTTTAGCTATTACCTTTGTAGGGTTGATGAATACCGAGAGAGCTTTGATGCTGATAAGGCTGAAATCAAAGTACCCAAGGTCCATGCCATTGATGATATGCAGGATTTGGTTTTTCTGAGGTGTATTAAGGTGATGTCCCCTTTTGACGCAGGATCGCGTCAAATTGGTTTTATTTTTGACGCGACCTTCGACCCTCAGCTTGGCCTGGGGGTTCTAGTTACTAACGGTTCCGTGGAAACCGTAGATACGCAGGACATCTTGCTAGGTTGATGTTCTAAGGTGCAGGAGCAGCTGAAACAATAGACCAGGCTGTAACAGGGATTGAGTGGGGTAAGGGTATTCAAGGTCAAGGAATGCCTTGGGAGGATTACCTGGGGACGCAGCTGCCAGCAGGCTCTCGACTGCCGCCGAACTTCAAAACGTTCGACTTTTATGACCCGTCAACGGGGACGGCGATTAGCGCAAAAACGCTAGACACGACTACTGCGGCCAAGTTGGCAAATCCGTCTCAGGTTTACAGTTCATTAAAAGGAAATATCGATGCGGCTGCTGCATTTGAAACGTATACTCTCGGTAGTGTTCCTTTGGAAAGTGGCATGATTGCGGCTCGTGAGTTACGTGTTGCTATCCCATCGGGAACAACGCCAGCACAATGGGCTCAAATAAGCCGTGCAGTAGAGTACGGTAAATCTCAAGGCGTGAAATTGATAATAAGTACGGTGAAGTAAGTGAGTGAGCTGAATAAAAAGTCTTGGGCTTATGTCAGGTTTAATAATGATTTTATTTTTGTTGAGACCTACTCTGGCTACTTCAATTGTCTCCCGGATCCTGAGGGGGTGGGGCTTTTTCTGTCGCACTCATCTGCTGATAGTGAGCTAGGACGGAGTGTTTTGGAGGCCTTGGCGGTTAGTCGAATGATTGATCCGAAGGAAAACCCAGAGTTTTTTGATTTTAGAGGTCGCGTTGCTATTAAATATAATGAGTGGATAGCCAATGTGATGGTGAGGTTTGGCTACAAAACTAAGCGTGCATTATTTAAAGACATGAAAAGCTGCTCGATGGAAGCTGTTGATGGTGTTGTAACGATACGCCCAAGTCATCATGAGAAGCTAGAAGCTTGGAGTGGAAAGGGGATAACTGAAAAAGACTATGTCGTTATCTCTTCTAGCAGTTCTCCTGATGAAATTGGCGCGTCTCTCCGTTTAGCCTTTAGTCGTTGTACGTGAGCTTGGTTTTAGCTTTATCTAGTGAGTAACGCGCGGGCGAAAATGTAGAGTTTAGCTCTCCTGCATCGATTATCGATGCGGGAGAGGAAGCAAAATGGGACCGGATTTATTTGATTTTGCAGAAGGCCAGCAAGCATCGACAGTAGGTAGCCACAGAAAATAAATCTGTGGTGGGCTGGATTAGGCGATGAGCTTATTATTTGTGAGGGGAGTTCAGAAGCAGTTTTTGCTGGCGAGGGGTTGAGTTCGATTTAGCTGAGTTGGCTGGTACAAAGGCTGCTAACGGTATCTATATAGTAATCGCAAAATAAGTTTCTTATCATGAAAGCAAGGAGCACTTATGTCACAAAATATCGGATGTCGTATCACGAGTTGGACCACCATAGCGCTTTCAGCCTTGCTTCTGACAGCGTGCGCACGAGTCCCACGATATGACGGTACGCGGTCACCAGACCCAAGTAAAGCCATCATCATCGGCTCCATCACCGAGGGCTTCATCACAGAGCCCAACGGGCTAGTAGTCGAGATAGAGAAAAATAGCGAGCCCAGTGCAATCGTTGTTCTCGAAACCATGGGGAAAGAACTCGACTTGCGAACGTCTCATCGGCTGGGAAATTTGTTCATGTATGAAGTGCCCGCTGGTGAGTACAAAGTCACGAGCTGGAACTATGTGTATTACAGTGGTAGTGGGATAACATTACCGACTCCGACGGTCTTCAAGGTAAAAGCTGGAGAAGTGGCTTATATAGGTGATTTCTACGCCCATGCTGCGACCGTTTGCCTATACAACGTCAATCACGAGAGCGTGACACTGGAAGGCCTCAAACACAAGTATCCGATGCTGAAAGACCGGAAAATCATAAACCTGACCGCGCAAAGCGGCTTCGGACCTTGGCCCAGTTCAGACTCCCAGGATAACGGTAAAGGATTGTGTAAGTTCTGACGGCAACGTGCCCGAGGTGGACCCATCAGCCAATCCCCAGACGCAGCATCATTTCTCAAGGAATATGTCTCTCATGAAGCACTTTACTATTGTCCAGGCTTGCTTGATCGCAGGCCTAACCCTTCTGGCAGGTTGTGTGAACGGCCCCTCTTTGCAAAACCGACCATTCTTCCATCCCCCGGCAGAGACAAGCCCAGACCAAGCAACTCTCTACTTTTACCGAAATGCTGTCTCCTTAGGGCGGCTCATAAGCCCCACCATCCTTATCAATGGTAAAGCAATCAGCCGCCTGCCCTCCGGCAGCTACTTCAAAGTAAATCTTCCTGCTGGCCACTATCACGTCGAGTCGACCTCACCGCCCATCATCACCAATATGGTCAACAAACAATTCGATCTCGACGTCGAGAAGGGCAGGAACTATTTCATTGCCGATCAGGTTAACACTGTGGACCACCAGGATGGGCAAACGCTAGGGCAAGTAGACGAATCTTATTTCAGACCTAACCACTACTTTTCTCGCTACGCGTTGGTGCCGGCCGAACAGGCTCTGCAATCGATTAAATGGTGTCAAAGCGTTCTTGTCGGCGACCTATGATGCAAAACGTCATACTTATTTCCCCAGTTGTCTGCTACTGATGCTCGATGGCTCTCTTCGGGGTTAAACAAATCTGTTCCGTATAGTAGTTCCACAGAGCGGGCAACTGACCGGGACGAGTCGTTTCGTCGATGAGGTCGAGTGCACCGTAGGGCTTCGAATAGACCGCTTTTCGTGCCTCAGGCGCAGCTCAGCGGCGTTCAATCAATACGCGAAATGGCCTTCTGAAAAAACTCATATTTCCCACATGCTTCAGGCATGGGAGAATATTGCGTGCGCTAAACGCCAGGGCTACTGTTCACGTGTCGCTGCAAATTCAGCGACTCGGGTTTTGCAGCCCGGATCGAAAAGGCGCACAGCGCCGCGTATGCGGCATTTTTACGCTCGTGTTATGGCGAGCTGTGCGCAGGAGGCTTCGGCCTGCCGGTCCTTTTCCCGGTCTGCAAACCTGTGTACGGCTCGCCACCTTTCGTTTTGCAGCGTGGGTGACGAACTTCCATTTATGAAAAGGAGCGTCACCATGTCAAAGAAAATCACCCCCGATCCGCCACACACTCGCAAAGCTCTCAGCACCGCCGACAAAGGCATCTACCTGCGCAAACTCTCTGATACCCCTTCCAACGAGCCTGAGCCGGCCCCGGCAAACACCCCCCGCTTGCTCGATACCCTCGCGTTCACCTGCTCCAAACCCGTCACCCCCGAAGCCCCCTACAAACCCATACTGTTTGCCATCCAACCCGGTATCAATGCCCAGGACGCACTGACCTACGTTTCGAGTCTGCTCGAAACGGCGGAACTCAATGGTGACGAAATCAGCCTACATACCAACCCCGTCGAGCGGGCGTTGTTCTGGGGCATGCTGCATTCGGTGGAGGTGGCACGTGCGGTGGTGGATGCGCTGCTTGAGGGCGCGTCCCCATCCAATCAGTTATCCCCCGTAGCGGACAACCCACCGATTGATTGAGGTCCTGAGAAAATAAAAGCCGTTTCTCCACTTAGAGGGATCAAGCGCTTGGCCGCTTGGTCTCTTTTTCGTTTAAGGGCCGCGTAAAGGGTAATGGCGTCGTGGTTTTGCTCAAGTCCAACCTCCAAACCATCGTGCGCATCCTGACAGTCCGGAGAGGCGCGAGCCTGGCTGCCTTCCTTGTATTTGATAATTGACGTAGTCTTCGAAGACTTTTCAACTCTGAATTAGACCGGCTTGATGACCGGCGCCGACCTGCGGGTAAGACGCAGGCCAGACAGCCCGGTCAAGATTGACTACAGACGACGAATCACTCTAAGGGAACTAGAACATGCCATCTGCCAAGAGCGTCATTGCCAGCAATCGAGACGCCTGGAACGCTTCCGCCGAGCACCATAGAAGTAGTCGCACCTGGAAGCGTCTTGTCGAGTCCGTCGGCACGTCGGACTTTTCCTGTCTGGATGCAACCTTGACTGAGCAACTGCGTGACATAGGTCTTGCCGGCAAGGATGTTATCCAACTGGGCTGCAACAACGGTCGCGAGTCACTTTCGTTGTTTGCCTTGGGCGCACGATCCGTCGTGGGCGTGGACCAGGCCGCCGCGTTCCTCGATCAGGCACTTGAGCTGACCGCACGATCGCCATATACCCCGACATTCGTCGAAGCGGACGTGCATGAGCTGCCTGCCAACCTTTGCGAAGCTTTCGATGTCGCCCTGATCACCATCGGGGTCCTGAATTGGATGCCGGACATCAAGGCCTTCTTTGCGCACGCGGCAAAGACCCTCAGACCGGGCGGCACGATGGTGATCTACGAAACGCATCCCTTCCTGGAAATGCTGGACCCTGAATCTACCGATCCCTGGAGAGTTGCCAGCTCCTACTTCCAGACAGGGCCAGTGGTTGAAGACAAAGTCATCGTTTACGAAGGTCAGGCAGAGACCAACGGAGTGAGTAGCTACTGGCACCCCCATGGCCTGGGTGAAATCATCACGGGCGCTATCCGTGCCGGTTTGCGCATCAGCCATTTCTCGGAGTATCCGTACTCCAACAGAGAAGAGCTTTATGACATCTATGAGCAAGGTTATTGGGACGTGCCGATGTGTTACATCCTGACGGCCATCAAAGCGATGGGGTAGGGGGCCGTGGCCTTACATCAATCAACAAAAATAATCTTCGACACCAGCTCCGCGCTGTTCTTGGCCTGCAGCTTCTTCATCAACCGGGCGCGGTGGACTTCCACGGTCCGGTGGGAAATCGCCAGTTTCCTGGCCACTTCCTTGCAGGTCAGGCCGTTGACGATATGCATCGACACTTCACGTTCGCGGGGGGTGAGGTCCACCGTGGCGTGGTTCGCCCGGTCCAGGCGCTCGAAGTGCCAGACCATCAGCTTGAACGGATCGCCCGGGGTCAGGGTATAGCCTTGCGACCGGGCCCAGAACACCTCGCCGTTCTTGTGCTGCATGAAGCGCTCATCAGAGTAGGAACCGGTCTTGCTGCACAGCAACCAGTTACGGCTGCGATTGCCGATGGTCTTGTAGTCCGCCTGGGACGGGTAGATCAGCAGGGTCAACTGCCCCAGCAACTCCTCGCGCGGATAGCCGAACAGTTCCAGGAAGGACTCGTTGCAGTCGAGCATCACGCGGTCGCCGGTGATCAACTGCGCTGCCGGTGACACCTTGAATGCCAGGCGCTGAAGGTCTTTCAGTTGCTGCGTGAAGACGGTCATTGGCATCCTGCCTCGGTAGGGATCCTGTACGGGCGATATCGCCCTCGGGTCGGCTACGTACCCAAGTACGTAATTGTACTAACTGGCGAGCGATCCCGGCGGTGCGCCATTGTAATCAATGCCTGATTCAAACCAAGAAGAAAATCACCATGATGAATGATTGCGTATCCATTGTTGCGGCCGGCCACTCGCCCTTTGGCCGTCTTGCCGGTTCCACCCTGGAAGATCTGATCGTTCAAGTGACCCGCCAGGCGCTGACGGACGCCGCGATAGAGGCTGCGGAAATCGATGCGCTGTTCCTCGGGCATTTCAATTCGGGCATGGTCCCGGACGGGTTTGCCGCCTCGTTGCTGCTGCAGGCCGACCCGGGGCTGCGCTTCAAGCCCGCTACCCGCTGTGAAAACGCCTGCGCCTCGGGCTCTGCGGCCATCCAGGCGGGGATCAACGCGATTCTCTCAGGCTCCGCCGAACTGGTGCTGGTGGTGGGCGCCGAGAAAATGACCGGCAACTCCACGGCCGAGGTCACCCGGGCCCTGGCCGGTGCCGGTTACCAGAACGATAGCGAGGAGGCCGGGCTCAGTTTCCCGCAACTGTTCAGCCTCGCCGCGCAGCAGTACCGCCAGCGCTACCACTGCCCCATGGCCTCCATGGCCGCTATCGCGGCGAAGAACCATGCCAACGCCATGGCCAATCCCCTGGCGCAGATGCACAAGGTGATGGATTTCGAACACTGCAACAATGTCTCCCAGAGCAATCCCTATGTCGCGCCGTCGTTGCGCCTGACCGATTGCTCGCTGATCAGCGACGGTGCGTCGGCCATCGTGCTGGCCTCGGCCAGGCGCGCCCGGCAGTTTCGCCGTGAGGTACTGATCCGTTCGGTGGCCCAGGTCAACGATGTGTTGCCGATCGCGCGCCGCGACATCCTTGCCTTCGAAGGGCCGCAGCGCGCGATCCACTCGGCCCTGCGCGGCGCCAGTGTGACCCTGGGCGACCTGGGCTTTGCCGAGGTCCATGACTGTTTCACCATCGCCGAGCTGCTGATCTACGAAGCCATGGGCCTGGCGCCCCGGGGCGAGGGGCATCGGGCCCTGGACGACGGCACCGTGCGCCCGGGCGGCCGCCTGCCGGTGAACCTGTCCGGCGGACTCAAGGCCAAGGGCCACCCGGTGGGCGCGACCGGGGTCTCGATGCATGCCCTGGCTTTTCGGCAACTGACCGGTGAGCCCATCGGCCTGGCCGCGGCGAATCCTGAGTTCGGCCTGGTGTTCAACATGGGCGGCATGGCGGTCGCCAACTACGCCTCGGTCCTTCAGGCACGCAGGAGCTGAGGATGAATATCGCCAACTGGTTGGAAGATACCGGCCTGCGTTGCCCGGAGCAGCCGGCCTTGTTCGAGGGGCTGCGGCAGGTCGCCAACTATGGCACTTTCGTCGCCCTGGTCCGGCACCGGGCCGCGTACCTGGTCAACGAGCACGGCATCGTCCCCGGCGACCGCGTCGCGCTGTTCATGAAGAACTGCTGCGAATACCTCGAACTGCTCTACGCCATCTGGTGGGTCGGCGCCGTGGCGGTGCCGATCAACTGCAAGCTGCACCCCGTCGAGGTCAGCGGAATCGTCGACGACGCCCAGGCCCGGCTGATTTTCACCGATGGTGGCGAGGTGTTCGCGCCCGATATCCCGCTGCCAGGTTGTCGAGAGCTGGATCGAGAGGACATGGGCGCGTTCGAGTCGATCGCTTCGACGGCGCTGGCGACCCCTTGTTTGCGTCAGGCCGATGACCTGGCCTGGCTGTTCTACACCTCCGGCACCACCGGTCGCTCCAAAGGGGTGATGCTGAGCCATGGCAACCTGACGGCCATGTCGCTGTGCTATCCGGTGGATGTCGACCCGGTCAGCGCCGAGGATGCGGTGGTGTATGCGGCGCCGATGTCCCACGGCGCCGGTCTCTACAACTTCATCCACGTGCGCCGGGCCGCCCGCCATGTCGTCCCTGAGTCCCGTGGTTTCCAGGCCGACGAACTGTTCGGGCTGGCGAACTGGCTGGGCAATGTCAGTCTGTTCGCCGCGCCCACCATGCTCAAGCGCATGGTCGAGCAGGCCCGTCGTCAAGGCTATAGCGGGGAGGGCATCAAGACCATCGTCTATGGCGGCGCGCCCATGTACCTGGCGGACCTGAAGGAAGCGCTCAAGACCTTCGGGCCGCGGCTGGTGCAGATCTATGGCCAGGGCGAGAGCCCGATGACCATCAGCGCCTTGTCCCGCAAGGTGATCGCCGATCGCAAGCGCCCCGACTGGGCCACGCTGGCCGCGTCCGTGGGCCGGGCCCAGTCGTGCGTGGACGTGCGCATCCTCGACCCCCAGCACAAGCCGCTGCCGCCCGGCCGGATGGGCGAAATCGCCGTGCGCGGACCCACCGTCATGCAAGGCTACTGGCGCAACGAGGCCGCGACGCGCCAGACCCTGGTGGACGGCTGGCTGCTGACCGGTGACGTGGGCTTTGTCGACGATGCCGGTTACCTGACGCTCACCGACCGTTCCAAGGACGTGATCATTTCCGGCGGTTGCAACGTCTACCCCCGGGAAGTCGAGGAAGTGCTGGCGCAGCACCCCGGGGTCTTTGAAGTCTGCGTGGTGGGCGAACGGGATGCACAGTGGGGCGAATCGGTGGTAGCGTTCGTGGTTGCGCGGATTGCCGGGACGCTCGACGAGTCGTCGCTCAATGCCTGGTTCGTCGAACGCATGGCTTCGTTCAAGAAGCCGAAGAAGTATGTCTTTCGCAGCGAATTGCCGAGGAACAGCTATGGCAAGGTCCTCAAGACCGAGCTGCGCCTGTGGTTGAAAAGCAGCGCCAATGACACCCGCGTTCCCTGACGAACGTTTTTACGGATAGCCATCAGACAGGAGTCCCTCTCATGGGCATGCAACACACAGACCCGGCCCGGCAACGGCGTCGGGCGTTTATCGGTGCGACATCCGGCCACTTGATCGAGTGGTACGACTACGGTGTCTATGGCTTTCTCGCCGTCTATATCGGCAAGTCGTTCTTCGTCTCCGACGACCCCACCACCAGCCTGCTCGCCAGCTTCGCCGCCTTTGCCCTGAGCTTTTTCATCCGGCCCTGGGCGGGCTGTTCTTCGGTCCGCTGGCGGACCGGATCGGTCGGCGCAAGACCCTGATCGCGGCACTGGTGATGATGGCTGGTTCCACCTGCCTGCTGGGGTTGTTGCCGACCTATGCGACGCTCGGCATCGCCGCGCCGATCCTGCTGGTGTTGATTCGCTGTGTGCAGGGTTTTTCGGCGGGCGGCGAGATCGGCACCATCACCAGTTTCATTTCCGAGTACGCCGGGCCCGGGCGTCGCGGCTTCGCCACCTGCTGGTTGATGGTCACGGCGGTGCTCGGCCTGTTGCTCGGCGGGGCGGTGGCCAACGGCATGACCTGGGCATTGGGCGCCGACCTGATGCAGGCCTGGGGCTGGCGCATCCCCTTTCTGCTGGCCGCGCCCCTGGGCCTGATCTCGATGTACATCCGCCTGAAGCTGGAAGACAGCCCCGAGTTCCTCGCCTTGCTGCGGGCCGGTGAGACCTCGAAGGCGCCGCTGCGGGAAGTCTGGCAGTGGAAGCGGGCGATTGCCCTGGTGTTCTTCATCATCACCCTGCACAGCTCGATCTTTTACCTGGTGCTGACCTTTGCCTCGACCTACATGTCGAGCATTCTCAAGTTCGACAGCGGCACGATCCTGCTCTACGTGTTCGTCTCCAGCTTCTCGGCAGCCTTCGTCATGCCGTTCGGCGGGGCGTTTACCGACCGCTACGGACGCAAGCCGTTCCTGCTGGTGGTGGGCACCCTGGCCACCCTGGCGATGTACTGGCTGTTCAAGTCGGCGCCGACGGCCACCCAGGCGTCGTTTTTCTGGCCGTTGATGGCGGTGGCGATCCTTTTCGGGCTCTATGCTTCGTCGACCTATGCGCTGATGAGCGAGTTGCTGCCCACGCGCATCCGTTCGACCGGCATCGCGGTGGCGTACAACATCCCGGTGGCGGTATTCGGTGGTAGCGCGCCGCTGATCTCGACCTGGCTGATCAAGCTGACCGGAGACATCACCTCACCCTGGTACTTCTACATCGGCACGGGCGTGGTGTCGCTGATCGCGCTGGTGCTGTTGCGCCAGGGGGACTTTGTCGCCAGCACCGGTGCTGCGCCGGCCCGGCAGGTCGCGCCGGGTGCAGCAACGCCGATGCCGGTCGGATAAGGAGGAGGGGGAAGCGCCACTAGCCCAGGGAGGCCGGCATCGGCTCCCGGGGCGCGGGAACCAGGTCCCGTGCGGAATAGAAGCCCTGCACCAGCCGGTTCTTGGCCCGGTACTCGCACAGCACCAGCAAGGTATCGGGGAGATGGGAGGCGGTCGAGCCGTGCTGGACCACCATGATCTTGCCGCCCGAGCGAAGTCGCACACGTGTACCAGGTTCGAATGTGACCATCTTCAGTGATCTCACAAGGTTTTTTGGCTGCGTTCCGTCCAACCACCGCCCAGTGCCTTGTACAGATTGACCTCGGCGGTCAGTTGGGCCAACCGGTCGGTGATCAGGGTCTGTTGGGCGCTGAACAGCGAGCGCTGTGCATCGAGAAAGGTCAGGCTGTTGTCGACACCGATGCGATAGCGGCGTTCCGCCAGGTGGTAATACGCCTGGTTGGCCTGCACCAGATCGTTCTGTGCCTTCAATTGAGCCTTGTAGGTCTGGCGTGCCGCCAGGCCATTGGAGACTTCCTGGAAGGCGGTCTGGATCGATTTCTCGTATTGCGAGACGCGGATATCCTTCTGGATCTTCGAGTAATCCAGACTCGCCCGCAGGCTGCCGGCGTTGAAAATCGGGATATTGATCTGCGGTTGAAACAGCCAGCCCCCCGAACCGCCCTTGAACAGCCCGGACAATTCATTGCTGGAGGTGCCTGCGTTGGCGGTCAGGGTGATGCTCGGGAAGAACGCCGCGCGCGCGGCGCCGATGCTGGCATTGGCCGACTGCAACTGATATTCGGCCTGGAGAATGTCCGGGCGCCGTTGCAGCAGGTCCGAAGGCAGGCCCGCCGGTACTTCGGCGAGCCACTCGGAGGCCAACGGGCGATTGGAAGGGCTGTCCGCGACCGAGGTGCCCACCAGCAAGGTCAGGCTGTTGAGGTCCTGGGCGACCTGGCGCTGGAAGGTCGCAAGGCTGGCCCGCGCGCTTTCCACCGAGGTCTGTGCCTGGGCCAGGGCCAGGGCCGAGGCGGTGCCGACTTGTTGGCTGCGTTCGGTCAGGCGCAGGCTTTGCTCGTAGGAGGCGAGGGTGCTCTGGGTCAACGCCAGCAGTTCCTGGTCGGCGCGCCACGTCAGGTAGGCGTTGGCGACACTCGCCACCAGGCTCAACTGGGTGCTGCGACGGGCTTCTTCGCTGGACAGGTAGGTCAGCGAGGCCTGGTCGGTGAGGCTGCGGATACGCCCGAACAGGTCCAGTTCATACGAGCTGATGCCCAGTGTCGCCGAGTAACTGCCACTGGTCACCGAGCTGCCGGTTTGCGTCAGGCTGGCCGGCACGTGCTGGCGGGTGCCGGTGCCATTGGCGCTGATCGCCGGGAACAGGTCGGCCCGCTGGATCCGGTATTGCGCCTGATAGGCCTCGACGTTGAGGGCTGCCACGCGCAGGTCACGGTTGTTGGCCACGGCGCTTTCGATCAGTTGTTGCAGCGTCGGGTCGCGGAACAGCTCACGCCAGCCCATGTCCGCCGCCAACGGACCCGACAGGGCCGGCGCGTAGGCGGGCGTCTGCGGGTACTGCGCGGCGACCGGCGACGCCGGGCGCTGGTAGTCCGGAATCAGCGAGCAACCGTTCAAGGCCAGCGCCGCAACCAGCCAGGGGCTCAGGGATTTGTTCATGATGCTCCTATCATCCACTTGGCCAACCCATGTCGCCCGCTGACACCCAGTTTGGCGGCGGAACGCTTGAGGTAGGTTTCGATGGAACTGTTCTTGACGCAGAGTTTTTCTGCGATCTCAGGTACGGTGCCGCCGGCCAGCAACCCCAGGCAGACCTCTTTTTCTCGGGCCGAGAGGGTGACGTCGCAGGCACTCAGGCGTTCATTGAACTCGCGTTGCAACTGCGTCTGTTCCATGGCCATCAAGGTGCGCGGTGTCGTCCCTCCAGCGCTTTTGACACTGGATTGGCGATGGGCACGGGCATGCCGTTCCGCCAGGGGCAACAAGGTCTCCGACAGGTATTTCAAGAAGGACAGCTCTTGTAGGGAGTAGTCGCGCTCCACCCGGGGGCGGTGCAGCGAGATCACACAGCAGCGATTGGCCTTGCGCGAAATCAGGCTGCACTGGTGGGACGTGCCGAGGCAGTTATTGTCCTTTTCGTTTTTCATCCGTGCATTCAGGTGGATCAGCAGTGCGTCCTCCACCTCCAGCACCCGCTTGACCAGGGGATGGTCGTTGCGGTGCTTGGCATTGGTCGGGCAGACCGCTTGCATTTGCGGGCTCAGTTCAAGACCGGCGTAGCCCAGCAGCTGCACATCGACAACGGCCGACTGGGTGTCGTCGACGGTCCATTCACTGAGTTCGACCCGGCTGACCGACACCGAGGCGTTGATCAATTGGTGCATGTTGCCCAGGAACTGCTCGTTGCCGACGCTGGAAACCAGTTTTCCCAGTTCCAGGTAAATGTGGGCGTTCTCTACATCTCTAGCATTCGTCTGTTGGTTCATATGCTGATCCTGCATATTCAGAAGTCGCTTGCGATCCTGTCGTCGGAGGGGGCGAAATCCGTCCGTCCCCTCCGAGACGCTCAAGCCATTTCTTGTCTTGATACCCGGACATTCGGGTATCACCCGTGAATCCCTTCACATAAACGATTCAGTCAGTAGTGATAATTAAGCTCAGTTATGTGGGAAAAGTCTGTAGTGGAAAACAGGGACATCCTACAGGTCTGACCAGGAGATGCTTAATTGACACTTTTTTTTGAGAATGAAAAGCACTTCTTCATAAAGTTCATGACGAGGTACCGTCCTTCAGTGCCTGGGAAATCGCCTGGCCCAGTGCGCTGATGTGGGGGGCCTTGACCAGCGTGTTATGGGTCCCGGGCAGCGCCGTGACGCGGATCGGGGCCTCCAGCAGCGCGCCCCAGCCCAGCAGCGGGTCGCTGCGTTCCTGCCCATTGGCGGTAAACAGCGTCACCTCGAGCGGGGCGGGCGGGCTGACATAGGCGCCAATGGCCAGGCGTATCCCGTAGGCCACGGCGAGATGGCTGCGCAGCAAGCCAGCGTCGACGTCCCGGGGCAGTTCCTCCGGAAGCAGATCGTGCTCCATGCACAGCGCCAGCATCGCCTCGATGGCATTCTCTTGCGCCAGCCCGTTCAGTTGCCGGAGCACCTCGGGATCGACCTGCTCGGGCAGCCAGGCCATCAGGAATTGTCCCTCGCTCAAGGATTCCGGCACCGCCGGCCCAGGGCGTGCCGAGGCGTCGATGATGCCGACGAACGCCAATTGCTCACCGCCGGCCTGCAGTTGACGGGCCATCTCATAGGCGATCAGGCCGCCGGCCGACCAGCCGGCGATCCGGTAGGGCCCTTGCGGCTGGACCTGGCGAATCGCCGCCAGGTAGCGTGTCGCCATGGCTGCCACATCGGACAACGGTGTTTCACCGGCGACCAGGCCACTGGCGGCCAAGCCGTAGATCGGCACCTGGGGATCCAGCACAGGGGCCAGATCGCGGGCATATTGCACCTCGCCACCTAGCGGATGGACCAGGAACAGCGGCCGTTCCGAGCCCGTGCGGCGGATCGGTACCAGGTTGCTGCGCTGACCGGGGCGCGCCTGGCCGTCCAGGGCTCGGGCGAAACCGGCAATGGTCGGTTCGACGAACAGATCGCGCACGGCGATCGGCTTGCCGAGGATCTTGCGCAAGCGCGAGGTCATCTGCACGGCCATCAGCGAAATGCCGCCCAGGCTGAAGAAGTCGTCATGCCGACTGACCTGTTCGAGCTTGAACAGGTCCTTCCAGAGGTGGGCGATGGCGATTTCGGTGTCGCCTTGGGGCGCTTCGTAAGGTTGTGCCTCGGGCTGCGCCTCTTCGGCAGCGGCGGGGACCACCACGGCATGGGCCGAACGCGGCAACGCCGGGGTGTTCTCCAGCAGTTGAGCGATCGACTGCCGGGCGTCGGCCACCAGGTTCTCCAGGACCTTGGCAAACAGCCCGGCGATGGCCTCCACGGTCGCGGTGTCGAACAGATCGCTGGCGTATTGCAGGCTGCCACCGATACGTTCGCCGGTGTCGACCAGCGACAACGACAGGTCGAACTGCGTGGTGCGGTGGGCACTGTCCAGGGACTCCACGTGCAGTCCGGGCAGTTGCAACGGCGCCGGTGGCGTGTTGTCCAGGCTCAGCATCACCTGGAACAACGGGCTGTGGCTCATGCTGCGGGTTGGCTGCAAGGCGCTGACCACCTGCTCGAACGGCAGGTCCTGATGGCTGTAGGCCGCCAGCGTCAGTTCCTTGATGCGTCCCAGCATCTCGCTCACCCGGGTGTCGCGGCCGGTGGCGACGCGCAGTGCCAGGGTATTGGCGAAGAAGCCGATCAAGGGTTCCAGCTCCGGACGCTGGCGGTTGGCGACCGGCGTACCGACCACCACATCGGCCTGGCCGCTCAGGTGGCTCATCAGCACCGACCAGCCGGCCAGCAGCACCATGAACAGCGTGCTGCCCTGGGCCTGGCTGAACGCTCGCAGATCGCGACTCAAGGTTGGGGAAAGGACGCAGTTGACGATCCCGCCGGCATAACTCTGGATGGCCGGGCGCGGACGATCCAGCGGCAGGTTCAGCAGGCTCGGCGCGCCTTCCAGGTGCTGGCGCCAGAAGTCGACCTGTGCCTGCAGCGCCGGACCGTCCAGGGACTGCCGCTGCCAGGCGGCGTAATCCACGTATTGCAGGGCCAGGGCCGGCAACGGGTCCTTGTGACCCTGGCTGAACGCGCTGTACAGCACACTCACCTCATGGGCCAGGACACTGTTGGACCAACCGTCGGAGACGATGTGATGCAGGGTGATCAGCAGCACATGCTCGGCCTCCGCCAGTTGCAGCAGCTGGCCGCGCAGCAGCGGTCCCTGGTTCAGGTCGAACAGTTGCGTCGCATTGTCCTGGCCAAGGCGCGCCAATGTCGCCTCGCGCTCTTCGGCCGGCAGTTCGCGCAGATCCTGCTGCACCAGTGGGAAGCGGGTATCGGCCGGGGCGATTTTCTGCAGCGGCTCGCCGTCCACCAGTTCAAAGCGGGTGCGCAGGGTTTCGTGACGCGCCACCAGGCGATCGAGGGTCGCTTGCAGGGCCGCCTTGTCTAGCGTGCCGGTCAGGCGCAAGGCCATCGGCAGGTGGTAGGCGGCACCGGCCGCGTGATCCAGGTGATCGAGGAACCACAGGCGTTGCTGGGAGAACGACAGCGGCAGCCGGCCCGATCGGTTGGCCAGCGGAATCGACTGCGCCGCGCTCGGCGCCGTGGCGTTGACCAGCGCGGCCAGGCCCCGCACCGTCGGTGCGTCGAACAGCTCACGCAGGCTGATCCGCGCGCCGAGCTTGCGCCGCAGTCGCGAGAGCAACTGCACGGCCAGCAGCGAATGGCCGCCCAACTCCAGGAAACCGTCGTTGCGGCCGACCTGGTCCAGGTGCAGCAAGCCTTTCCAGATCTCGGCGATGGCCTCTTCGGTGTCGCCTTGCGGCGCCTCGTAGGCCTTGCTGGCCAGGGCATCCTGCCCCGGGGCGGGCAGGGCGCGGCGGTCGAGCTTGCCGTTGGCGGTCAGCGGCAGGGCGTCCAGATGGACGAAGGCGCTGGGCACCATATACTCGGGCAGCCCGCTCAGCAGGGCGCTGCGCAGTTGCTCGGCCGGCACCGGCTCGCCGCAGACATAGGCGACCAGGCGCTGGTTGTCCGACTCGCCCTGGCTGTCGTCGCGGGCGATCACCACTGCTTCGCGGATACCCGGAACGGCCAGCAGGGCGTTCTCGATTTCTCCCAGCTCGATCCGGAAACCGCGGATCTTCACCTGGAAGTCATTGCGGCCCAGGTACTCCAGGGTGCCGTCGGGCAGCCAGCGACCCAGGTCGCCGGTCTTGTACAGACGGGCGTTCGGTACTGCGGAGAACCGGTCTGCGATAAAGCGCTCGGCGCTCAACTCATCGCGGTTGAGGTAACCCCGGGCCACACCGGCTCCGCCGATATGAATTTCCCCGGCCACGCCCAAGGGGGCCGGTTCGCCACGGGCATCCAGGACATGCACCTGGACGTTGGCAAACGGTCGGCCGATGCTCGGTTTTTCGCCAAGGTCACGGATCAGATCAATCGTGGCGTCCACCGTGCATTCGGTGGGGCCGTACATGTTGTAGAAGTGGATGGTCGGACAGTTGCGCAGCTTTTCCCAGGTGCTGGCGTTGATCGCTTCACCACCCAGCAGCACGCTGACCGGCTGGTAGCTGCGGCGTTCCAGCAGACCGGCGGCGAGCAGGGTATCGAGCTGCGACGGGGTCGAGTCGAAGGCGTGCACCTGATGCTGTTCGAGGAAGTCGAGCAATTCGCTGCCGCTGGCACGGATCAGTTGCGGGATGATCACCAGCGTGTGGCCGGAGAACAGCTGCGAGATGCCCTTGATCGACATGTCGAAGAAGAACCCGGCGTTGAGGGCCACGGTGGCCGGTGTCGGGCAATGCTGGTGGGTGGTGCGGGTCAGCACCTGCCAGAAGTTGAACACCGAACGGTGTTCGACCATCACGCCCTTGGACTGGCCGGTGGAACCGGAGGTGTAGATGACATAGGCCAGGTTTTCGGGTGTCAGGCCTGGAACCACTGGGTTAGCGTCGAAGGCCTGATCGTCGGCGGCGCGTAGCGACTCGGCGGTGTCGAGCAGCAACAGCGGCGTGTCGCCAGACGGCAGCGACAACGCGGCCTGGGTCAGCAGGGCACGCGGTTGGCTGTCCTGCAGCATGAAGGCCATGCGGTCGGCGGGATGCGCCGGGTCGATTGGCACATAGGCGGCCCCGGCCTTGAGCACACCGAGCAGGCCGACAATCATCTCCAGGCTGCGTTCGGCACAGATCGCTACACGCTCGTCCGGCTGCACGCCGAGGGCCAGCAGCTGGCGGGCCAGGTGGTTGGCGCGACGGTTGAGCTGGCGGTAGCTCAGTTGCCGGTCTTCGCAGACCAGGGCCACAGCGTCGGGGTTGGCGCGGACCTGGGTTTCGAACAGGGCATGGATCGGCTCGGCCGGGCCGAAGTCCGTAGCGGTGTTGTTGAAGCCGTTGAGCAGCAGCGTGCGCTCGGCTTCAGGCAGCACTTCCAGGCTGGCGGCCAGGCGTGACGGATCCTGCTCAAGGGCGTCGACCAGTTCGGCAACGGCCTGGCCGAGGTAGGCGGCGATGCGTCGTGGATCGATGCCGCTGATGGATTGCGCGGTCAGGGAGAACCCGCCGGCCACGTTAGCCACGGCGATTTCGATCGGGTAGTTGGTGCGGGTTTCCGAGGCGATGAAGTGGATGCCTTCATGCTCGCCCATGTCCTCGACGTTCTCCCCGGAGGCATTCACCAGGTCGCCGTGACGGCAGTTGAGGATCACCGTGAACAACGGCAACGACGCGTCCACCGCACTGCAACGCTGGGCCAGGGCCAGCGGCGCCTGTTCGTGGGTCAGCAGTTCGCTGAGCTGCTGGTAGGCGTCCTGGACGATGTCGCGCACGCTGTGGTGTTGCAGGCGAATGCGCATCGGCAGGGTATTGATGAACATCCCCAGCGCATGGTCGGCACCGGTGGTGCCCTGGGAGCGCCCCGACAGCACGGTGCCGAAGATCCCGTCGTCGCGGCCGCTGGTGGCCGCGACCACCAGGCCCCAGGCCGCGTGGAACAGGACCGAGGTCGGCACGCCCTGGACCCGCGCGCTGCGATGGACCCGGGCGCTGAGGTCTTCGCCCAGGTGCTCCACCGCGCGCTGGATGCCGGCACCGTTGCCGCGCACATCCAGCACGCCATAAGGCGCGGTGGTGGCGTCGACATCGGCCAGCAGGCGGCGGAAGTAGGCTTCATGCTCGGCCTGGGAAACGCTGGCGGCCTGGGCGATGAAATTGCGATACGGCTGCGACGGCGGCAGGCTGTCGGCCTGGCCGGCCAGCACCGCCTGGATCTCCAGCATGATCAGGCGCAGGGTGACGTTGTCGCTGACCAGGTGATGGTCGAGCAATGCCAGCAGCCACTGTTCGCGCTGGGCATCGTAGGTGACGTACGCGGCGATCAGCGGCGCCTGTTGCAGGTCCAGGCGCAGGTGATGGGTGTCGGTACGCTCGCGCAGCATCTGCAAGGCGTCTTCACCGGGCACGCTGTCCAGGCTGACTACCGGCAGCTGTGCCCGGCGATGGACCACCTGCACCGGTTGCGGCAGGCCTTGCCAACGCAGGGCGGTACGCAGGATGTCATGGCGGTCGATCACCACCTGCACGGCGGCCAGGAAGTTGTCGAGCAACGCGCGGGTGGTGAAGGTCACCACGGTACGCATCAGGTAGGCGTCGCCTTCGGATTGCAGCAGGTGGTGGAAGAGGATGCCCTCCTGCAAGGACGACAGCGGGTAGATGTCCTGCACATTGCCGGCACCACCGGGCACATCGGCGACGATCTGCTCGATCTCCGCCTGGCTCAGCGTCACCAGCGGCAACATGTCCGGGGTCAGCGCGGTGCAATCGGCGGGAATCAGGTTGGCCGGGACCACCCGTTCGGCGCTGCTGCCGCCGGCGAGGACGGTGGCCATGGCCTGCAGGGTCGGCGCCGAGAACACCGTGCGTACATCCAGTTGCAGGCCGGCCTGGCGCAGGCGCTCGATCAGGCTGATGACCAGGAAGGAGTGACCGCCGAGTTCGAAGAAGTGGTCCTGGCGACCGACGCGTTCAACGCCAAGCAGTTCCTGCCAGGCACCGGCCAGGGTGATTTCGATCTCGCCCAGCGGCGCTTCGTAGTCACGGCTCACCGCCGCGGACAGGTCCGGTGCCGGCAGGACCGCGCGGTCGAGCTTGCCGTTGGTGGTCAGCGGCCAGGCCGTCAGGGTCACGAAGGCACTCGGCAGCATGTGCTCGGCCAGCACGCCGGCCAGTTGGCTGCGCAGGGCCGAGGACTCGGGGGCGCAGCCGTCTTCGGCGATCAGGTAGGCCACCAGGCGTTTGTCACCCGGTTGGTCCTCACGCACGATCACCAGGGCTTCACGGACCTCGGCACAGGCCAGTAGTTGCGCCTCGATTTCACCCAGTTCGATACGGAAGCCACGGATCTTGATCTGCGAGTCATTGCGGCCGACGTAGACCACGCCGCCGTCGGTGCGGTAACGGGCCACGTCGCCGGTGCGATAGAGCCGCGCGCCTGGTGCATCGGAGTACGGGTCGGCGATAAAGCGTTCGGCGTTCAGCGCGTCACGGTTCAGGTAATGCCGGGCCACGCCGGCGCCACCGATGTAGATCTCGCCATTGACCCCCACCGGCACCGGTTGCAGGTAGTCATCGAGGATGCGCAGGCACAGGTCCGGCAGCGCCGGGCCGATCAGACTCGGTGCGGCGGTGTCGATCTCGGCCTGGCTGACCGGGTAGTAGGTGGCGTGCACGGTGATCTCGGTGATGCCGTACATGTTCACCAGGCGCGTGCGCGACAGTGGAGTGGTGGCCGTCCAAGGGCGCAGGCTGCGGAAGTCCAGGGCCTCGCCGCCGAAGATCACTTCGCGCAGCGCGTGGTCCTCCTCGCTGCGGGCGCGGGCCTCGATGAACTGGCGGAAGGCGCTCGGCGTCTGGTTCAGCACCGTGACCTGCTGCCGGCAGACCAGCGCGTAGAAGTCATCCGGTGAACGGGCCACGTCGCTCGGCACGATCACCAGCTTGCCGCCGTAACTGAGGGCACCCCAGATTTCCCAGACCGAGAAGTCGAAGGCGAAGGAGTGGAACAGCGTCCAGGTGTCGTTGTGGTCGAAGTCGAACAGCCCGGCGGTGGCATCGAACAGGCGGGCGACGTTGCCGTGTTCCACCAGCACGCCTTTGGGCAAGCCTGTGGAACCCGAGGTGTAGATGACATAGGCCAGGTGCTGTGGCGCCAGGCCCAGGTCACCGGCTTGCGGGTTCAGGTCCAGAGCGCTGTCGTTGGCGGCGTCTTCGCGGTTCAGTTCGTCGAGGGTCAGGACCGGTACGCTGTGTGCCGGCAGGGCGTCGAGGCAGGCCGACTGTGCCAGCAGCGCTACCGGGGCGCTGTCGTCCAGCAGGTAGCCGAGGCGTTCGGTCGGGTAGGCCGGGTCCAGCGGCACGTAGGCCGCGCCGGCCTTGAGCACGGCCAGCACCGCGCAGAGCATGTCGACGCCGCGCAGGGCGAGGATCGCCACCCGATCGTCGGGGCGCACCCCCTGGGCGAGCAGGGCGCGGGCAATGCCGTTGGCGCGGCGGTTGAGGGCCTGGTAAGTCAGCGTCTGTTCGCCGAAGACCAGGGCGGTGCGTTGCGGATGCTTCGCCGCCTGGGCTTCGAAGCGCTGGTGAATCAGTTGCTCCACGGCGAAAACCGCCTTCGGCGGCAGCAGCGCCGGCGAGGCCTGGCGCTGTGCCGGGCTGAGCAATGGCAAGCCGAGCACCGGTTGCGTGACATCGGCGACCATCGCTTCGAGCAGGATCTGGAAGTGCTGGGCGAAGCGCTCCACGGTCGAGCGGTCGAACAGGTCGCTGGCGTACTCGATCACCCCGGCCAGCGAGCCGTCCGTGTTGCCCAGTGTCAGCATCAGGTCGAATTGCGCGGTTTCATGGGCCTGGGCCACGGGCACCAGGCTCAGCCCCGGCAGGCTCAGCTCGACGGTCGCCGGGGTATTGTCCAGCGACAGGGCGACCTGGCACAGCGGGTTGTGGCTCAGCGAGCGCGGCGGCTGCAAGGCCTCGATCACTTGCTCGAACGGAATGTCCTGGTGTTCGTGGGCCGCCAGGGTAGTCTGGCGGATCTGTTCCAGCAGTTGTTCCACGCTCGGGTTCTGGCTCAGGTCCACGCGCAGGGCCAGGGTGTTGACGAAGAAGCCGATCAGGTTTTCGGTTTCGGTACGACCACGGTTGGCCGTCGGTACGCCGATCACCACATCGCGTTCATTGCCCAGGCGCGCCATCAGCACTGACCAGGCACTGAGCAGCGCCATGAACAAGGTGATGTTGTGAGCCTGGCAGAAGCGCTCCAGGCGCTCGCGCAGCACCGGGTCGATCTGCACCGCTACGTCGCCGCCACGGTAACTCTGCACCGCCGGGCGGGGGCGGTCGGTGGGCAAGGACAGCAGCGCCGGGGCACCGCCCAGGTGCCCGCGCCAGAACTCGGCTTGCTCGGCCAGGCGCTCACCTGTAAAGGTGCGCCGCTGCCACGCGGCGTAGTCGGCATACTGGATCGACAGGGCCGGCAGCGGGTCGTCCTGTTGCTGGCTGAAGGCCTGGTAAAGAGCGGCGAATTCCTTGACCAGGACCCCCACCGACCAACCGTCGGAGATGATGTGGTGCTGGGTGATCAGCAGGATGTGCTCGTCATCGGCCAGGCGCAGCAGACGCCCACGAATCAGCGGACCCTGGCGCAGGTCGAAGGGCGCCGTGGCTTCGCTGTTGCCGATACGCGAGGCGCTGAGGCCGGCCTGTTCGTAGGACAGTGTGCGCAGGTCCTGCTCGGCCAGGGCGAAACCGCAGTCGGCCGGGGCGATGATCTGCACCGGTTGCTCGCCGTGGCGTTCGAAGGTGGTGCGCAGGCTTTCATGACGCGCCACCAGGCGGTCGAGCGCGGCCTTGAGCGCGTCCCGGTCGAGATCGCCGCGCAGCAGCAGCGACATCGGCATGTGGTAGGCACTGCTGGCGCCGGGATCGAGCTGGTCGAGGAACCACAGGCGTTGCTGGGAGAAGGACAGCGCCAACGGCGCGCTGCGCTCGATCGGCTCGATGCTGTCGGTCTCCGACGTTTGCAGGCCGCCGACCACCCGCGCCAGTTCGGCCACGGTCGGATGGCTGAAGAGCTGGCGCAGCATCATCTCGCCGCCCAGTTGTTGGCGCACCCGGGAAACCAGTTGCGCGGCCAGCAGGGAGTGGCCGCCGAGTTCGAAGAAACCGTCGTGACGGCCCACCCGTTCAAGGCCCAGCAGTTCCTGGAAAATCTGCGCCAGGGCCTGTTCGGTGGCGCCTTCCGGTGCGGTGTAGCCGCGCTCGGACATGGCGTCCAGGTCCGGTGCCGGTAGCGCGTCCTGGTCCAGCTTGCCGTTGCCGGTCAGCGGGTAGGCCGTGAGGGTCACAAAGGCGCTGGGGATCATGTAGTCGGGCAGGGTGGCGCCCAGTTGCTTGCGCAGGGCCGCCACTTCCAGGCGTACCGAGGGCTTGGCGATCAGATAGGCAATCAGGCGCTTACCCTGGCTGGCGTCATCGCGGGCCAGCACGCGGGCTTCGCGCACGCCGTCACAGGCCAGCAGCTTGGCCTCGATTTCCCCCAGTTCGATACGGAAACCACGGATCTTCACCTGGGCGTCCATCCGGCCCAGGTGGATGATCTCGCCGTTGTCCAGCAGTTTGCCCAGGTCGCCGGAGCGGTACAGGCGCTCGCCGGGACGCAGCGGGTCGGCGATGAACCGTTCGGCGCTCAGTTGTGGGCGGTTCAGGTAACCACGGCCGACACCCAGGCCGCCGACGCAGATTTCCCCGGCCACGCCGATTGGCAGCAAACGCTGCTGGGCGTCGAGGACATAGGCCACGGTGGTCGGGATCGGCCGGCCGACGTTGGAGATACCGGCGGCGATATCCGCGCTCTCGATGGCCTTGTAGGTCACGTGCACGCAGGTTTCGGTGATGCCGTACATGTTCACCAGCGCCACATGGCCGAAGGCTTGATGGAAGGCGTCGAGCTTGCCCAGCTCCAGGCTTTCACCGCCGAAGATCACATAACGCAGGCGTTCCAGGCGCACATCGTCGCGGGCCAGGGCGGCGGCGCTGAGCTGCAGGAAGGCCGACGGGGTCTGGTTGAGCACGCTGACCTGCTCGCGCTCGAGGAAATCCAGCAGTTCTGCCGGATCGCGGCGCAGGGCCTCGGGGACCAGGGTCAGGCGGCCACCATGGAGCAGGGCGCCGTACATCTCCCAGACCGAGAAGTCGAAGGCGTTGGAGTGGAACAGCGACCAGACGTCCTCGGCATTGAAGGCGAACTCCGAGCGATTGTTGTGCATCAGCCGCACGACGTTGCGGTGTTCCAGCAGCGCACCCTTGGGTTCGCCGGTGGAACCCGAGGTGTAGATCACATAGCAGAGATGATCCGGGGCGTTGACGTTGGGCAGGTTGGTCGCACCCTCGGCATTGTTACGCGCCGCTTCGGTCGACTCGGGGGCGAAGACCTCGATGCCGAGCGCCAGCAGCGCCGGGCTCATGTCCTGGCGGGCGACGGCCTTGCGTGCGCCGCTGTCGCGAAGCACATAGGCGATACGCTCAGCCGGTGATGCCGGATCGATCGGTACATAGGCGGCACCGGCCTTGAGCACCGCCAGGGTGGCGACGATCATCGCCAGCGAGCGGTCGAGGACGATGGCCACCAGGTCTTGCGGCTGCACACCCGCGGCGCGCAAACGATGGGCCAGGCGGTTGGCCTGTTCGTTCAACTGGCGGTAGCTCAGGCGTTCCTCGCCGAGGTTGACGGCAATATTGTCCGGGGTCTGGCGGACCTGCTCCTCGAAGATCTGGTGCAGGGTCAGGCTGTCGGGCCAGGCCGCCTCGGTGTCGTTGAAGTCGAGGATCTGCCGTTGGCGCTCGGCCGCATCCAGCAGGACAACGTCGTCGACCCGCTGTTGCGGGGTCTCGACAAAGGCCTGCAGCAAGCGCACGTAATGAAGCATCAGTTGCTGGATAAATTCAGGGTCGAAGAAGTCGGCGTTGTAAGCCAGGTGGCCGTTCCATTGTTGCGCGTCGGCACTGATCAGCAGGTGCAGGTCGTTCTTGCCGTAGCCCAGGTTGGTTTCCAGGTTGTTGACCGCAAGCCCGGCGATCAAGGTGCGGCTGTCGCCGGCCTGCTGGAAGTTGAACAGCACGTCGAACAGCGCGGTGCGGCTCATGTCCTTGGCCGGGTTGAGGGCCAGGACCAGTTGGTCGAACTGCATGTGCCGATGTCGCTGCGCGTCAGCCAGGGTACCGGCGGTCTGTTCCAGCAGGGCTTGCAGGGTGGTCTCGCTGTCGCAGGCGCCACGGATCACCAGCAGGTTGTCCAGCGGCCCGACCACATCTTGCAGGGCCGGTTCGCGGCAGGCCGCCGTGGTGCCGATCACCAATTCATCGTGCCCGGCATAGCGCCGCAGCAGGGCGGTGAAAGCACTCAGGGCCAGGCTGTCGGCACTGACACCGACCTCCCGGGCCAGGTCGCCGAGGCGTTTGACCAGCGCCGCCTCGATGACGAACTCATGGGTGGCTTCGCTGAAGACGTGGACCGCCGCCCGTGGTCGATTGAGCGGCAGCTCCAGGGCTTGCAGCTTGCCGCGCAGTTGATAGCTCCAGTAGGCCCGCAGGTTCTCCCGCACGGCGGCCGGCAACTGGCGTTGCCAGGCGGCGAAGTCGCCGTAACCCAGGGCCAGCGCCGGCAGCGCGGCCTCGCGCTCGGCGCAGGCGGCTTCATAGAGGGCCAGCAGGTCGCGCTTGATCAGTTGCATCGACGTGCGGTCGGCCAGCAGGTGATGCACGGCCAGGGCCAGCACGGCGTTTTTCTCATCAGCACGAACCAGGCTGGCGCGCACCAGGCTGCCGCCGTTCATGTCCAACGGGCGGCGGGTTTCGGCCAGGGCCAGGGCGCGCATATCGCCCAAGGTGCCCTGGAACTGCTCCAGCACCAGGTTTGCGGGGCCGTCGAAGCTCTGCCAGGCACTGGCACCGTCGGAATGCACCCGGCAGCGCAGGATGGCGTGGCGCGCCAGCAGCCCGTCGAGGGCGCTTTGCAGCGCCGGGACCTGCAGTTCGCCGCACAGCTCCAGCAGCAGGGCGACGTTGTGGTAGACCGGGTTGGCCTCGTACAGGTAGCCGGTTTCGAAGGTATCGACGAACCAGATCCGTTCCTGGTGATAGGACAGCGGCAGCCGTGCCGGGGCCGGCGCCAGGGCGCTGACCTCGGGCAGGGCCAGGGCCGGGTCCAGCTCCAGGGCGCCGATGCGGGTTTGCGGGGCTTCGGTGAAACAGCGCAGCAGGCGCTCGAAGCGTGCCGCCAGGCGTTCGATGGTGCTGGCGTCGAACAGCGCTGTGGAGTACGACAGGCTGCAGGACAGGCTCGGGCCGCCTTCGTCGATATGCAACGACAGGTCGTGCTGGGTGTTGTCCTTGTGCGACGGCAGGAACTCCAGGCTCAGCCCCGGCAGTTGCAACTGCCCGCCGGCACCGCCGGCGTTGGTGTAGAGCATGGTCTGGAACACCGGGCTGTAGCTGGCGCTGCGCGGCGGCTTGAGGGCTTCGACGATCTGTTCGAACGGCGTGTCCTGGCGGCTGGAGGACTCCAGCATCAGCTCCTTGACCTGTTGCAGCACCTGGTCGAGGGTCGGGTTGGCGTCCAGGCGCACGCGCAGGGCCAGGGTGTTGACGAAGAAACCGATCAGCGCCTGTACGTCCTGGCGGTCGCGGTTGGCGGTCACGGTGCCGATCACCACGTCCTGCTGGCCGCTGATCCGGCCCAGCAGGACGGCCCAGGCCGCCATCAGGGTCATGAACGGGGTCGCCGCGCGGGACTGGGCGAAGCGGGTGATGGCGCCGGACAGTGCCACCGGCAGGTCGAAGCCCAGGGTCTCGCCACGGTAGCTCTGCACCGCCGGCCGTGGCCGGTCAGTGGGCAGCGACAGCAGGGCCGGGGCGCCGGCCAGGTGACTGCGCCAGAACTCCACGTGCTGGCCCAGGCGTTCGCCCTCCAGGTGTTGGCGTTGCCAGGCGGCGTAGTCGGCGTATTGCAGGGCCAGGGCGGGCAGGGGATCGGCCTGGCCGGTGCTGAACGCCTGGTACAGCGCGGCGAATTCCTTGACCAGCACGCCGATCGACCAGCCATCGGAGATGATGTGGTGCTGGGTGATCAGCAGCCGGTGTTCATCGTCGGCCAGGCGCAGCAGGCTGCCACGGATCAGCGGCCCGTGCAGCAGGTCGAAAGGGGCAGTCGCTTCGCGCTCGCTCAGCTGGGCCGCCTGTTCTTCGGCCTGTTCCCGGGGCAGGTGGCGCAGGTCGTGCTGCACCAGGCTGAAGCCGCAGTCGGCCGGGGCGATGACCTGCACCGGCTGCTCGCCGTCACGGCGGAAGGTGGTGCGCAGGCTTTCATGGCGGGCCACCAGGCGATCCAGGGCGGCCTTGAGTGCGCCCTGGTCAAGGCTGCCACGCAGCACCAACGACGCCGGCATGTGGTAGGCGGCGCTGGCCGTCGGGTCCAACTGATCGAGGAACCACAGGCGTTGCTGGGCGAACGACAGCGCCAGCGGACCTTCGCGGTCCACGGCAACCATGTCGTCAGGGGCGGTATCGACGGTCCGCGTGGCGCCGCGCTGCTTGAGCAGGCGCAGCAGTGCGGCACGTTTCAACTGGTCGAGACTATCGTTATGTGAGTTCAATTTATCAAGCATCCTTGGAGACGATAGCGAGCAGTTCGCTTTCAGACAGCGAAGCCATTTCTTGTTGCAGGTCCAGCAGTTCGTCCGACTCGTACTGCGCCAGTTGCAGGGTGGTGACCAGGTCGGCCAGGGCCTGCAGCGACGGGTGTTCGAACAGGCCCCTCAGGGGCACTTCGACATCGAAGGTCTCCCGCGCCCGCAGGGTGACCTGCACCGCCAGCAGCGAATGACCGCCGAGTTCGAAGAAGTCGTCGTGGCGGCCGATCCTTTCCAGGCCCAGCAGGTCGGCCCAGATCGCGGCCAATAGTTCTTCGGTCTCGCCGTTGGGCGCCTCGTACTCGCGATGGGCGAAGTCTTCGGCACCCGGGGCCGGCAGGGCGCGGCGGTCGAGCTTGCCGTTGGGGCTCAGTGGCAGCTGTTCCACCAGCACGAACGCCGACGGCACCATGTAGTCCGGCAACTGCGAGCTGAGGTACGGTCGCAGGGTCTGGCTGGCATTGCGTCCGGCCAGGTGCGGCTCGACGCTCAGGTAGGCCACCAGACGCGTGCTGCCCGGAACCTCTTCGCGGGCGATCACCGCCGCCTCGCGTACCCCCGGCAGGGTCAGCATCAGCGCTTCGATTTCACCGGGCTCGATACGGAAGCCGCGGATCTTCACCTGCTGGTCGTTGCGCCCGAGGAATTCGAGCACACCGTCGCCGCGCTGGCGCACCAGGTCGCCGGTGCGGTACATCCGGGCGTCGTCGCTCAGGCCGAACGGGTCGGCGAGGAAGTGTTCGGCGTTCAACTGCGGCCGGTTCAGGTAGCCACGGGCAATCCCTTCGCCACCGATGTACAGCTCGCCCGAGACGCCCAGCGGAACGGGTTGGCCCTGCGGGTCGAGCACATACAGGCGGGTGTTGGGGATCGCTCGGCCGATCGGCACCGTGCCCTGTTCAGCGCCACTGCAGCGGTGCACCGTGGCCCAGACCGTGCCTTCGGTGGGACCGTACTCGTTGTACAAGGTGATGGCCGGTTCGAAGCCGGCGCATTCCTGCACCAGCAGCGGCGGGCAGGCTTCGCCGGCGACGATCATCTCGCGCAGTTGGGTGTGGCCCTTGCGGCTGGCCAGGCTGCCCAGCACCAGGCGGCCCAGGGACGGCACGCAGAGCAGGGTGGTAATCGCCTGCTCGCCGATGAAGCGGGCGACGGCTTCGGGGTTGCGGGCGGTCTCGGCATCCGGGATGCACAAGGTACCTCCGCTGATCAGGGTGCCGAAGATCCCCGCCACGGAGCTGTCGAAGGCGATCGACGAGAGCAGCAGGAAGCGCCGCGCCTCGTTCGGTGCGTACACCGCGCAGCGGGCCAGGGTCGAGGCCACCAGGTTGCGCTGTTCGATCATCACGCCCTTGGGCTTGCCGGTGGAGCCCGAGGTGTAGATCACATAGGCCAGGTGCGCCGAGGTCAGGGCGTTGGCGGCGAGTTGTGGATTCTCCGCGTCGGCTGCCGGCACCGGTGCCAGCGCCTGTTCGAGTGCCAGGTAGCGGGTCTGGCCGCTCAATTCACCCACCGCCGCGCGTCCGACCGGATCGGCCAGCAGCAGGCGCGGCCGGGCGTCCTCGACGATGGCGGCCAGGCGGTCGGCCGGATAGGTCGGGTCCAGCGGCACGTAGGCGGCACCGGCCTTGAGGATGGCGAGGATGCCGACGATCATTGCTGCGCCGCGCTCGACGCAGATCGCGATCAGCTCACCCGGCTGGGTACCGTCCTCGATCAGCCGTCGGGCCAGGTGGTTGGCGCGGGCGTTGAGCCCGGCATAGTCGAGGCTGCCGTGGGCATCGACCAGGGCGATGGCCTCGGGTGTCCAGCGTACCTGCTCTTCGAACAAGTGCTGGATGCAGGCGTCCGTCGGGTAGTCCAGGCGGTTCTGGTTGAAGGTTTCCAGCAGCAGGGTGCGTTCGGCGGAAGGCAGCACATCCAGTTGCGTCAGCGGGATTTTCGGCGTGTACATCAGCGCCTGGGTCAGTTGCTCCAGGGCGCGCTGCATCAGGCCACAGAGGCGTTGCGGGTCCACCGGCCGCACGCTTTGCACGGTCAGGCCCAGGGCCTCGCCGTAATCGTTGACCGACAGGGTCAGCGGGTAGTTGGTCCGCTCGGCGCTGTCGAGCATGCGCATGCCCGGCCATTGCAATTGGCTGTCATCGCTCTGGTGGCGATAGTTGAGCAGGCTGGTGAACAGCGGCAACGCCGTGGCCACGCCGCTGCAGCGCTGGGCCAGGGCCAGGGACGCCTGTTCGTGGGCCAGCAGCTCGCCGAGGTCGCGGTGGGTCGCCAGCACCAGCTCATGGGCGCCTTGCGTGGCCAGTTGCACCCGCACCGGCAGGGTATTGATAAACACCCCGAGGGCCCGTTCAGCGCCCGCCGAACCTTGCAGGCGCCCGGCGACCACGGTGCCGAACACCACGTCGTCACGTCCGGTGCAGCGGGCCAGCACCTGGGCCCAGGCCACATGGAACAGCACCGCCGGAGTCATCCCGCGCTCGCGGGCCTGGGCCCGGATGCGCCGGGTGAGCTCGCTGCTCAGGTGCACTTCGGCCTCGTCGACGTGGTTGCCGTCGCCCTGGACTTCCAGCAGGTCGAAGGGCGCGGTGGGCGCATCGACGTCGGCCAGACGGCGGCGGAAGTAGGCTTCATGGACGTCGGCCGGGGTGGCCTGGGTCTGGGCGATAAAGTCGCGATAGGGGTGCGGGGTCGGCAAGTGGTCGCCCTGGCCATGGAGGATCGCGTGGATTTCTTCCAGGACGATTTCCAAGGTCACATGGTCGCTGGCCATATGGTGGTTGAGCAGCGCCAGCAACCAGCGCTCGGAGTGCGGGTCGCGGGCGATGCAGGCACGCATCAGCGGCGCCTGGCGCAGGTCCAGGCGCAGTTGCCGCGGATCGTTGAGGTTGCGCAACTGCTCCAGCGGGTCCTTGTGGCTGTCGAGGGTGACACTGTGCACCGGCAGACGCGCCTGGCGTTGCACCACTTGCACCGCTTGGGGCAGGCCCTCCCAGTGCACGGCGGTGCGCAGGATGTCATGGCGCTCGATCACCCGCTGCAGGGCGGCGATAAAGGCATCGAGGTGCGGGCGGTCGTCGAACTCGAGCATCGAGCGCACCAGGTAGGCGTCGCCCTCATGGCCGAGCAGGTGATGGAAGAGAATGCCTTCCTGCAACGGTGCCAGCGGGTAGATGTCCTGGATATTGGCGGCTCCGCCGGGAACGGCGGCGACGATACGCTCCAGTTGCGTGGCGTTCAGTGCTACCAGCGGCAACATGTCCGGGGTCAGTGCCGTGCAACCCGCCGGGATGCGATTGGCCGGCGCCTGGAACAGGATGTGGCTGTCGCGGCTGATGGCCAGGGCCATTTCCCGCACGCTGGGGGCGCTGAACACCGTGCGCACGCTGGCGTGCAGACCCTGTGCGGCCAGCCGCTCGATCAGGCTGACGGCCAGCAGCGAGTGACCGCCGAGTTCGAAGAAGCCGTCGTGGCGCCCGACGCGTTCAAGTCCGAGCAATTGCTGCCATATCTCGGCGATGGCCTGTTCCACCGGCCCCTGGGGAGCCTCATAGGCCCGGCTGGCGTAGGCCTCCTGGCCCGGCTCCGGCAGGGCCCGGCGGTCGAGCTTGCCGTTGGGGGTCAGCGGCAACTTGTCCAGCACCACGAAGGCGCTCGGCACCATATGGCCGGGCAGGCGCTGAAGCAGCTCGGCACGCAGCTGCTCGGCCGCTGCCGGCTTGCCGCACAGATAGGCCACCAGGCGCTTGCTGTCGGCTTGTCCGTCCTGCGGGTCGCGGGCGATCACCGCCGCTTCGCGAACCCCCGGCAGGGCGGCGAGGGCGGCCTCGATTTCCCCGAGTTCGACGCGCAGGCCGCGGATCTTCACCTGGTCGTCGTTGCGGCCGAGGTATTCCAGCGTGCCGTCGGGCAGCCAGCGACCGATGTCGCCGGTCTTGTACAGGCGTGCGCCGCTCAGCTCGCAGAATGGGTCGGCGATAAACCGTTCGGCACTGAGTTCCGGGCGATTGAGGTAACCCCGGGCGACCCCGACGCCGCCGATATGGATCTCGCCGCGGACCCCCACAGGCACCAGTTGTGCGTGACTGTCCAGCACATGCAGCTGCATGTTGCGGATCGGTTTGCCGATGGGCATCGAGCGATCCCGGTAAGTCGTCAGGTCGGTGTCCGCGGTGTGCCAGGCGACGACGTCGCTGCACTCGGTCGGGCCGTAGCTGTTGATCACCGCCGGCCGTGGCTGGGCGAGTTTTTCCAGCATGGCAATCTGAATCGGCTCGCCCCCCAGCACCACCCGTTTCAGGCAGGCCATGGCCTGCTGCCGGTCGGCGTCCACCAGGGCGTGGAAGGCGCTGGGCGACATATTGAGGTGGGTCACACCGGCCTCGGCAATCTGCGCGACGATGGCGCCGGGGTTGAACGGTTCTTCGGCCAGGTGCAGCGTGGCACCGACCATCAGCGGCGCGAGGATGTTCTTCTGGGTCAGGTCGAAGTTGTAGGAAGACGCCAGCAGCACCGCGTCGCCGGCATGGAACGCCAGGTCGTCGAGGTACCAGTCCAGCAGGTTGCGCAGGCCGCGATGCTCCACCATCACACCCTTGGGCAGGCCGGTGGAACCGGAGGTGTAGATCACGTAGGCCAGATGGCTGAAGTCCAGCGCCGGCACCTCTGGGTTGTGCTCTGGGGCCTGGCGGTGCGCCGGGTCGCCGAGTTCAAGGGTCGCCAGGCCCTCGGGCAGCGGCAATTCGTCCAGTCCCTGCTGGTGCACGAGGGCCCGCGGTGCGCTGTCGGCCAGCATGTGGGCCAGGCGTTGTGCCGGGTATTGCGGGTCCAGCGGCACATAGGCGGCGCCGGCCTTGAGGATGCCCAGCAGGCCGATCACCATCTCCGGGCTGCGCCGGGCGCAGAGGCCGACGGTGTCATCGGGACGCACACCGAGGGCGATCAGGCGATGGGCGATGCGGTTGGCCCGGGCATTGAGTTCGGCGTAGCCGAGGGTTTGCCCGGCGCAGACCAGCGCCACTGCGTCCGGGGTGAGTGCGGCCTGTGCTTCGAATACCCGGTGGGGCAGGCGCTGCGGATGTTCGTCCAGGGGCGCGCGAGGTGGATTGAACGACGACAGCAGTTGCTCGCGCTGCTGGTGATCCAGCAGCGGCAGGCTTGCCAGCGGCTGCGCGGCATCGCCGAGCAGTGCGTCGAGCAGGTGCAGCAGGTGGCGGCTCCAGCGGGCGATGGTGCTTTCGTCGAACAGGTCGTTGGCGTACTCGAACTGGCCGCGAATGCTTTCGCCGTCGTCGTTGAGCGACAGGCTGAGGTCGAACTGGGTGGTGCCGCTGGCCTGGGGCAGCGGGGTCAGTTCCAGGCCGGGCAGGACCAGGGCCTGGTCCCGCGGGGTATTGCCCAATACCAGCATGGCCTGGAACAGCGGGCTATGGCCGAGGCTGCGCTCCGGTTGCAGGGCTTCGACCACTTGCTCGAACGGGAGGTCCTGGTGGCTGTAGGCGTCGAGGGTGATGGCCTTGATCCGGGCCAACAGCTGGTCGACCCGGCTGTGGGCCTGGACATCGACGCGCAGGGCCAGGGTGTTGACGAAGAAGCCGATCAACCCTTCGGTTTCCTGGCGCGGGCGGTTGGCGACTGGGGTACCGATCACCACTTCCGGCTGGTTGCTCAGGCGTGAAAGCAGGATCGACCAGGCGCCGAGCAAGGTCATGAACGGCGTCAGGCCCTGTTGCTGGCTGAACTGGCGCAGCCTGGCACTCAATTCCACCGGCAGTTCCAGTGCCAGGGTGGCGCCGAGGTAGCTCTGCACCTGGGGACGCGGATGGTCGGTCGGCAGTTCCAGCAGGCCCGGCGCACCGCCGAGGTGTTCGCTCCAGAAACGGGTCTGGGCTTGCAGGCGTTCGCCTTGCAGGTGCTGTTGTTGCCAGACCGCGTAATCGGCGTATTGCAGGGCCAGCGCTGGCAGCGGATCGTCGAGCCCCTGGCTGAAAGCGCTGTAGAGGCGGTTGAATTCAGCGATCAGCACGGCCACCGACCAGCCGTCGGAGACGATGTGGTGCTGGGTGACCAGCAGGATGTGGTCGTCCTCGGCCAGTTGCAGCAACTGGCCGCGAATCAGCGGACCCTGGCTCAGGTCGAACGGTGCGAGGGCTTCGTCCCGGGTCAGTTGCGCGACGGCCTGTTCACGGGCTTCGTCGGACAGCAGGCGCAAATCCTGCTCGCCCAGGGCAAAGCCGATATCGGCGGCGGCGAAATGCTGGCGGACTCCGCCCTCGCGACGTTCGAAGGTGGTGCGCAGGCTTTCATGGCGGGCGACGATACGGTCCAGGGCGCGTTGCAAGGCAGTGCGGTCGAGCCGGCCGCGCAGGCGCAGGGCGGCCGGCATGTGGTAGGCGACGCTGGCAGCGTGGTCGAGTTGGTCGAGGAACCACAAGCGTTGCTGGGCCAGGGACAGTGGCAGGTCCTGGTCGCGCGCCACTGCTTCAATCGGTTGGACCCGCGACTGGGTCGCCTGGTCCACGCACGCGGCCAGGGCCTGCAGGGAGGTCAGGCCAAACAGGGTGCGCAGGTCGATTTCGACGCCGAGGTCCTGGTGCAGGCGGGCTTGCAGTTGCACGGTGAGCAGCGAGTGACCGCCGAGTTCGAGGAAACCGTCGTGACGGCCGACCTGATCCAGGCCGAGCAGGGTTTTCCAGATCTCGGCGATGGCGACTTCGGTGTCGCCCACAGGGGCCTCGTAGGCCTTGCTGGCCAGGGATTCCAGGCCCGGGGCGGGCAGGGCGCGGCGGTCGAGCTTGCCGTTGGCGGTCAGCGGCAGGCTGTCCAGATGGACGAAGGCGCTGGGCACCATGTACTCGGGCAGGTGCTTGAGTAATTCGCCGCGCAGCTGTTCGGCGGGTACCGGTTCGCCGCACAGGTAGGCCACCAGACGCTGGTCCTCACGGGCGATGACCACGGCTTCGGTGATGCCGGCACAGCCCAGTAGCACGTTCTCGATTTCCCCCAGCTCGATCCGGAAACCGCGGATCTTCACCTGGAAGTCGTTGCGGCCCAGGTACTCGAGGGTGCCGTCGGCCAGCCAGCGACCCAGGTCGCCGGTCTTGTACAGACGGGCGTTCGGGGCTTGGGAGAAGCGGTCGACGATAAAACGCTCGGCACTCAGCTCGTCGCGGTTGAGGTAACCCCGGGCCACACCGGCCCCGCCGATATGGATTTCCCCGGCCACGCCCAAGGGGGCCGGTTCGCCACGGGCATCCAGCACATGCACCTGGACGTTGGCAAACGGCCGGCCGATGCTCGGTTTGTCGCCAAGATCACGGATCAGGTCAATCGTGGCGTCCACCGTGCATTCGGTCGGGCCGTACATGTTGTAGAAGCGGATGGTCGGACAGTTGCGCAGCTTCTCCCAGGTGCTGGCGTTGATCGCTTCACCGCCCAGCAGCACGCTGACCGGCTGGTAGCTGCGACGTTCCAGCAGACCGGCGGCGAGCAGGGTATCGAGCTGCGACGGGGTCGAGTCGAAGGCGTGCACCTGATGCTGCTCGAGGAAATCGAGCAGTTCGCTGCCGCTGGCCCGGATCAGTTGCGGGATGATCACCAGTGTGTGGCCGGAGAACAGCTGCGAGATGCCCTTGATCGACATGTCGAAGAAGAAGCCGGCGTTGAGGGCCACGGTGGCCGGTGTCGGGCAATGCTGGTGGGTGGTGCGGGTCAGCACCTGCCAGAAGTTGAACACCGAACGGTGCTCGACCATCACGCCCTTGGATTGGCCGGTGGAACCGGAGGTGTAGATGACATAGGCCAGGTGTTCCGGCGTCAGGCCCGGAACCACTGGGTTGGCGTCGAAGGCCTGATCGTCGGCGGCCCGCAGCGACTCGGCGGTGTCGAGCAGCAACAGCGGCGTATCGCCAGACGGCAGCGACAACGCGGTCTGGGTCAGCAGGGCACGGGGTTGGCTGTCCTGCAGCATGAAGGCCATGCGATCGGCCGGGTGTGCCGGGTCGATCGGTACGTAAGCCGCACCGGCCTTGAGCACACCGAGCAGGCCGATAATCATCTCCAGGCTGCGTTCGGCACAGATCGCCACACGCTCGTCCGGCTGTACGCCGAGGGCCAGCAACTGGCGGGCCAGGTGGTTGGCGCGACGATTGAGCTGGCGGTAGCTCAGTTGCCGGTCTTCGCAGACCAGGGCCACGGCGTCGGGGTTGGCGCGGACCTGGGTTTCGAACAGGGCATGGATCGGCTCGGCCGGACCGAAGTCTGTCGCGGTGTTGTTGAAGTCGTTGAGCAACAGCGTGCGCTCGGCTGCGGGTAGCACTTCCAGGCTGGCGGCCAGGCGCGCGGGATCCTGTTCAAGGGCGTCGACCAGTTCGGCAACCGCCTGGCCGAGATAGGCGGCGAGGCGTTGCGGATCGATGCCTTCGATGGCCTGGGCGGTCAGGGAGAAGTCGACACCTTCATCCGCCACGGCCACTTCGATCGGGTAGTTGGTGCGCGCTTCGTTGCTCAGGAAGCGCACGCCGTCCCAGGCCAGTACCTGATCCTGGTTGGCCAGTGAGCCGCCATCGGTCTGATGGCGATAGTTGAACAGGCTGGTGAACAACGGCAGGCCCGCGGCCACGCCGCTGCAGCGCTGGGCCAGGGCCAGGGAGGCCTGTTCGTGGACCAGCATTTCGCTGAGGTCGCGATAGGTTTCGTCCACCAGTGCGCCAACGCCGAACCTGGCCAGTTGTACCCGCACCGGCAGGGTATTGATAAACACCCCGAGGGCGCGGTCGGCACCCGCCGAACCTTGCAGACGTCCGGCGACCACGGTACCGAACACGACATCGTCACGCCCGGTGCAGCGCCCGAGCACCTGGGCCCAGGCAATATGGAACAGCACGGCCGGCGTGACCCCGGCGGCCTGCGCCCGGGCGCGGACCTTGCGGCTCAAGGCCGAGTCAAGCCGCACGCTGGTTTCCGTCACCCGCGCACCATCACCCTGGACATCCAGCACGCCGAACGGCGCGGTGGGCTCATCGACATCGGCCAGCCGGCGGCTGAAATAGGCTTCATGGGCCTCGGACGGGGTGGCGAGGATCTGCGCGACAAACTCCCGATAAGGCTGCGGGGTTGGCAGATCGCTGGCCCGGCCCTGCATCAGGTCACGGATTTCTTCGAGCACGATGCCCAGGGACACGTGGTCGCTGATCATATGGTGGTCGAGCAAGGCCAGCAGCCAACGCTCGGAGTGCGGATCGCGGGCGATGCAGGCACGCATCAGCGGCGCCTGTTGCAGGTCGAGGCGCAGGTGCCGTGGATCGCTCAGGCGTTCCAGCTGGGCGCGCGGATCTTCATCCGGCGTCAGGCTGAGGGTTTCCACCGGCAGTTGCGCCTGGCGATGGACCACCTGCACCGCCTGCGGCTGGCCGACCCAGTGCACCGCGCTGCGCAGGATGTCATGGCGATCGATGACCCTTTGCAAGGCGGCGACAAAGGCGTCGAGGCGCTGGCGGTCGTCGAACTCGATCATCGAACGCACCAGGTAGGCGTCGCCCTCGTGACCCAGCAGGTGATGGAAGAGGATGCCTTGTTGCAGCGGTGCCAGCGGGTAGATGTCCTGGATATTGGCAGCCCCGCCGGGAACGGCGGCGACGATGCGTTCCAGCTGTGCGGCACTCAGCTCCACCAATGGCAACATGTCCGGCGTCAGCTGGGTGCAATCGGCCGGGATACGGTTGGCCGGGGCCTGGAACAGGGCCTGGCTGTCGCGGCTGATGGCCTGGGCCATTTCGCGCACGCTGGGGGCGGTGAACACCGTGCGTACGCTGGCGTTCAGGCCATGCTGGCGCAGGCGGTCGATCAGGCCGACGGCCAGCAGCGAATGACCGCCGAGTTCGAAGAAACGGTCGTGACGGCCGACCTGTTCGATGCCCAGCAGCTCTTGCCAGACACCGGCGACAATCTGCTCGATCTCGCCACGCGGTGCCTCGTAGGCGCGGCTGGCAAAGGCTTCCTGGCCTGGAGCAGGCAAGGACAGACGGTCGAGCTTGCCGTTGGGGGTCAAGGGCATGGTTTCCAGGTGCACATAGGCACTGGGCACCATGTAATCCGGCAGTGCCTCCAACAAGGTCGCACGCAGTTGCTCGACGGGCACCGGTTCACCGCACAGGTAGGCGATCAGGCGCTTGCTGTCGGATTGGCCGGGCTTGCTTTCCCGGGCGACCACCACCGCTTCGCGGACACCGGTGCAGGTGGCGAGCACGGCTTCGATTTCACCCAGTTCCACACGGAAACCGCGGATCTTCACCTGGTCGTCGTTGCGGCCCAGGTATTCCAGGGTGCCGTCCGCGCGCCAGCGGCCAAGGTCGCCGGTCCGGTACAGGCGGGCGTCCGGATCGGTGGTGAACGGGTCGGCGATAAAGCGCTCGGCACTGAGTTCGGCACGGTTGAGGTAGCCACGGGCGACCCCGACGCCACCGATATGCAGTTCCCCGGCTACACCGAGCGGCGCGAGATTGCCGGCGGCATCCAGCACATGCAGTTGGGTATTGCGCACCGGTGTGCCGATGGAGCGGAAATCCTCGTTGTCGCGCTCCATCAGGCGGATCGAGGCGTTGACCGTGGCTTCGGTCGGACCATAGGCGTTGAACAAGGCTGGGCGGTGACCCTCACGGTCGAACCACTGGGCCACGGCCTGCTTGCCGACGGCTTCGCCGCCGATCATGAACTGGCGCAGGGTGCTCGGCAGCGGCACATGGGCATCGCGACTCACCTGTTGCCAGAACACGGTGGGCAGGTTGGCGACCGTGATCGCGTACTGCTCGCACAGCGCCGCAAAGGCCGCGGTGCCGCCGATCCAGGCATCGCTGCGCAGTACCAGGGTGGCACCGGACAGCAACGCGCCGAAGATCTCTTCCACGGACATGTCGAAGGTCATGGTCGCGAATTGCAGGACGCGGTCTTGCGGATTGAGGCCGTAGCGTTCCTGCAGGGCACCGATCTGATTGCAGACGGAACGATGTTCGAGCATCACCCCTTTCGGCTTGCCGGTGGAGCCTGAGGTGTACATCACATAGGCCAGGTGCCGTGACGTCAGGCCGGCGACTCGCGGATTGGCGTCGTTGCCGGGTGCATCTTCCAGTCGCAGATGGGTGATCGACAGTGGCGGCAGCTGCTCGGCCAGGTCGCCCTGGCTCAACAGTACCCGTGGAGAACTGTCGTCGAGCATATGTTGCAGGCGGTCCTGCGGGTAGTTCGGGTCGAGCGGCACGTAGGCGCCGCCGGCCTTGAGGATGGCGAGGATGCCGACGATCATTTCCGGGCTGCGTTCCACCAGCAACGCCACGCGTTCGTCCGGATTCAGGCCGGCGGCGATCAGGCGATGGGCGATACGGTTGGCCCGGGCGTTGAGTTCGGCATAGCTGAGGGCGATGCCTTCGGCCTGTACGGCAATGGCCTCGGGACGCGCTTTGACCTGCTGCTCGAAGACCTCCTGCAACAGCAGGCCTTCGGGGAACGGCACCAGGGCCGGGTTGAAGTTGCCGAGCAACTCGCGGCGCTGCTGGTGATCCAGCAACGGCAGGCTTGCCAGCGGTTGCGTGGCATCTTCCAGCAGGGCGTCGAGCAGGTGCAGCAGATGACGGCTCCAGCGAGCGATGGTGCTGGCGTCGAACAGATCGGTGGCGTATTCGAACTGGCCGTGAATGGTTTCGCCGTCGTCGTTGAGCGACAGGCTCAGGTCGAACTGGGTGGTGCCGGTGACCTGGGGCAGTGGGGTCAGCTCCAGGCCGGGCAGGGCCAGGGCCTGGTCACGCGGGGTATTGCCGAGCACCAGCATGGCCTGGAACAACGGGCTATGGCCGAGGCTGCGTTCCGGTTGCAGGGCTTCGACCACTTGTTCGAAGGGCAGGTCCTGATGGCTGTAGGCATCGAGGGTGGTGGCCTTGATCTGCGCGAGCAACTGGTCGACGCGACTGTCGGCCTGGATATCGACCCGCAGGGCCAGGGTATTGACGAAGAAGCCGATCAGTGCCTCGGTTTCCTGGCGCGGACGGTTGGCGACCGGGGTCCCGACCACGACCTGCGCCTGGTTGCTCAGGCGCGAGAGCAGGATCGACCAGGCGCCGAGCAGGGTCATGAACGGGGTGAGGCCTTGTTGCTGGCTGAACTGGCGCAGCCTGGCGCTCAGCCCGGCTGGGAGTTCCAGGGCCAGGGTGGCGCCGAGGTAGCTCTGCACCTGGGGACGTGGATGGTCGGTTGGCAGTTCCAGCAGGCCCGGCGCGCCGCTGAGGTGTTCGCTCCAGAAACGGGTCTGGGCTTGCAGGCGTTCGCCTTGCAGGTGCTGTTGCTGCCAGACCGCGTAGTCGGCGTATTGCAGGGCCAGCGGTGGCAGCGGATCGTCGAGGCCCTGGCTGAAGGCGGCATACAGGCGATTGAACTCGCCGATCAGTACGGCCACCGACCAGCCGTCGGAGACGATGTGGTGCTGGGTGACCAGCAGGATATGGTCATCCTCGGCCAGTTGCAGCAGCTGTCCGCGAATCAGCGGGCCCTGGCTCAGGTCGAACGGTGCGAGGGCCTCGTTCCGGGTCAGTTGCTCGACCGCGTGTTCACGGGCTTCGTCGGGCAGCAGGCGCAGGTCATGTTCGCCCAGGGCAAAGCCGATATCGGGGGCGGCGAAGCGCTGACGGACTTCGCCTTCGTGGCGTTCGAAGGTGGTGCGCAGGCTTTCGTGACGGGCGACGATACGGTCCAGGGCGCGTTGCAAGGCATTGCGGTCAAGCTGGCCGCGCAAGCGCAGGGCCGCCGGCATGTGATAGGCGATGCTGGCGGCATGGTCCAGTTGGTCGAGGAACCACAGCCGTTGCTGGGCCAGGGACAGTGGCAGGTGCTGGTCGCGGGAAACCGCTTCAATCGGGTGGACCCGCGACTGGGTTGCCTGGTCCACGCACTCGGCCAGGGCCTGCAGGGAGGTCAGGCCGAACAGGGTGCGCAGGTCGATTTCGACGCCGAGGTCCTGATGCAGGCGGGCTTGCAGTTGCACGGTGAGCAGCGAGTGACCGCCGAGTTCGAGGAAACCGTCGTGACGGCCGACCTGATCCAGGCCGAGCAGGGTTTTCCAGAGGTCGGCGATGGCGACTTCGGTGTCGCCCACAGGGGCCTCGTAGGCCTTGCTGGCCAGGGCTTCCAGGCCCGGGGCGGGCAGGGCGCGGCGGTCGAGCTTGCCGTTGGCGGTCAGCGGCAGGCTGTCCAGATGGACGAAGGCGCTGGGCACCATGTACTCGGGCAGGTGCTTGAGCAATTCGCTGCGCAGCTGTTCGGCGGGTACCGGTTCGCCGCACAGGTAGGCGACCAGGCGCTTGCTGTCCGGCTGGCTCGGATCGTCCTCGCGGGCGATCACCACCACTTCGCGAACACCGGGGCACAGGGCCAGGGCGGCCTCGACTTCGCCGATCTCGATGCGCAGGCCGCGAATCTTCACCTGGAAGTCATTGCGTCCCAGGTATTCCAGGGCACCATTGGCCAGCCAGCGGCCGAGGTCGCCGGTCTTGTACAGGCGCGCCTGCGGTTCGCTGGAAAACGGATCGGCGACAAAACGTTCGGCGCTCAGTTGTGGCTGGTTCAGGTAACCCCGGGCCACGCCGATGCCGCCGATATGCAGCTCCCCGGCCACGCCCAGCGGTTGTACCTGGCCCAGGGCATCCAGTACATGCATCTGGATATTGGCGATCGGGCGGCCGATCGGCACGCTTTCGCCCGGATCGCCGGGACGGCACTGCCAGGCGGTGACGTCGATGGCCGCTTCGGTCGGACCATAGAGGTTGTGCAACTCGACCCCGGCCAGTTGCTGTTCGAAGCGCCGTTGCAGGCCACGGGGCAGGGCCTCGCCGCTGCACAGCACCCGACGCAGCGCGGGGAAGTCGCGGGCGTCGCGGTGTTCGAGGAACAGGTCGAGCATCGACGGTACGAAGTGCAGCAGGGTGATGCCGCTGTCGCGCATCACCCGGGCCAGGTAGTCAGGCTCCTGGTGACCTCCCGGGCGGGCCATGACCAGCTCGGCACCGGCGAGCAGCGGCAGGAAGAACTCCCAGACCGACACGTCGAAGCCGAACGGGGTCTTTTGCAGCACCCGGTCACTGGCATCGACCGCATATTCGTCGCGGGCCCAGAGCAGGCGGTTGACCACGCCCAGGTGTTCGTTCATCACCCCTTTCGGCGTGCCGGTGGAGCCCGAGGTGTAGAGCACATAGGCCAGGTGGCTCGGCAGCAGGCCGAGGGCCCGGGTGTCCGGGTTGTGGGTGGGTTGCGCGGCCAGTTGCGCGCTGTCGGCGGCGTCGTCGAGCAGCAGTACCGGCACGTTCGACGGTGGCAGACCGTCCAGCAGCGCCAGGCCGGTGAGCACGGCACGCGGTGAACTGTCGCCGAGCATATAGGCTTGGCGGGCAGTCGGCAGGTCCGGATCGATCGGCACATAGGCACCGCCGGCCTTGAGAATCCCCAGCAGCGCGACGACCATTTCCGGGCCACGGCGCAGACTCACGGCGACCCGGGCATCGGGTTCCACGCCCAGCGCGATCAGGCGGTGGGCGAGTTGGTTGGCCCGGCGATTGAGTTGCGCGTAGCTCAGCAACGGCCCGCTATCACCGCTTACGGCGCAGGCGTCCGGGCGCTGGGCAGCCTGTTGTTCGATCAACTGGTGGATCAGCACGTCGCGGGGATAGTCGCGGGCGGTGGCGTTGAACTCGACCTGCAGACGCCGGCGTTCGTCCGCGGCCATCAGCGGGAAGTGCGCCACGGCGGTGTCATGCTGCTCCAGCACGGCTTCGAGCATGGCGAAGATGCGTTGTTGCAGGCGCTGGGCTTCTTCGAGGCTGTAATAGGCGGTGTTGAAGTTGAAATCCAGGTGCACGTCTTCGTACGGGTGGTAGTCACGGACGAAGATCGCCATCGGCGTCTGCTCGTAGCCGTTGTCCATGGTGATGACCCGCGACGAGGTACCGCCGAACTGATCGTCGCCGTCCAGGCTTTCGAACGACAGCGAGACGTCGAACAGTTGCCGCCGCCCGGTCTGTGCCAGGCGCAGGGTGCGGTTGAGCTCGGCGATGGGGAAACGCTGGTGGCGATAGCAGCGGCGCAGTTGGCCACCGGCGGCGTTCATCAGGTCCAGCAGCGAGCCCTGCGGATCCACCGCCAGGCGAATCGGGCTGACCGAGGAAAACATCCCGGCGGTGGCCTTCTGGCGGGCGGTGGTGCGGTTATGCACGGGCATGCCGATGACGATCTCATCGACCCCCACGGTGCGGCAGAAATAGGTGCTGACCACGCTGATCAGCACATGGGCCACCGACAGGCCGCGCTCGCTGGCGAACTGCGTCAGGGCGTTGTACAGGGCACGCGGCAACATGGCCTGGACCTGTTCGCTGGGGGCCAGTTCGTTGGCCTTGCCGGCCTTGAAGTCGGCCCGGCGCTGCAGCAGCGACGGCGGCAGTTGCGCGTAGGTGTCCTGCCAGAACTGGCGGTCGCGCTCGTAGCGCGAGGACTGCAGGTAGGCCCGGTCTTCTTCGAGGAACGACAGGTAGGAGTGGCCTTCGGCGACCTCCTCGTTGCCGGCCAGCAGGCCGTTGTAGGCGGCGCCCACGGCATGGCCGATCAGGGCCACGCCGATACCGTCGGTGACCAGGTGATGGTAGCGGTTGAGCCAGTAATGCCGCTGCGGCCCGCAACGTACCAGGCGCGCTTCCCAGAGTTGTCCGGTGAGTGATTCGAAGGGTTGGCGGAAGGCTTCGCGCAGGTACGCCATGGCCAGCCCGGCATCGTCTTCAGCCTCGGAAAATTCCACCACCTCGAGCTTGACCTTGACCTCGGGCAGGACCCGCTGGCGACCGATGCCACCTTCGTGGCTGAAGCTCAGGCGCAGGGTGTCATTGCGGTTGGCGACCATCTCGATGGCCTTCTCGAACAACGGGATATCGATCTCGCCCTTGATCTCCAGGGACATGCCGATGTTGTAGTAGGGCAGGTCCGGGTGTGCGATCTGATCGAGCCAGATGCCCTGCTGGACCGAGGCCAGTTCGTGGGACGCGCAGGCTTGCGCGGACAGCTTGTCGGTCGACGAATCCATTTCGGAGCACCTGTTTGCAGAATCAGTGGGTTCGTCTCCGATCGAAGGGCAGCGGGGCGCAAGGGCTGGACGACTGCCAGTCGGCGGGACGAAGGAAAAGCGTGGGAAAAAACTAGAGCATCCACTGGGCGGTGTCTGTCATGGGAAGCAGGGACAACCACGCGGGACGGGCCACCGGTGCGCTTGGGAACGCGCGCGCGAGTCTGTTATATCAACGGCCCTGAGTGTTCTTGCGAGGGTCGCACAATGTCATTGATCGCCGAAGTGGATCGCCCTGAGTCGAAGTTCTGGAGCCTGTCGCGTTTTCCCAATCATCCCCAGGCGGGTCCCGTCGAAGTGATCGATGCGTTGAGCATTTCCAGGGAGGAGTTCACCCGCCGCTACGTCAATCACAACCGCCCATGCCTGGTGAAAAATGCCGTGCGCCACTGGCCGGCGTTCCAGAAGTGGCAGCGGCTGGATTACTTCAAGACGCATTCGCGCAACAATCCGGTGGTGGTGCGTTCGAAGATCGTCTCGGAGGTCATCGGCTGGTCCAAGCCCGAGGTCAAGGCGGCGTTGACCGAGTACGCGAACACGGTCTACCGGGAAATGCCGTTCCACGAATTTCTCGACGGCCTGGGCCACGGGCACGACCCCCTGGTGGCCGACAGTTGCCGTTTTTCCGAAGGCTCGGCCATCGAGCAGATGAAGGATGACGTCGGCGGCCTGCCGTTCATGCCGCAACTGTCCAAGTCCCGGCACTATCCACCCCATCGCAGTTTCCTCTACCGCAACTCCTACACCGACTGGCATTTCCATGTCGTCGACGAGACCTTCATGGCCCAGGTGGTGGGCGCCAAGGAGGTCCTGCTGCTGCCACCCGACGAGACCAGCTGGCGGGCGCTGCGCCCGGTCATCGAAGAGGCGGGCTACCTGTACGACATCGATACCCGGCGCTTCCCTGGCACCCGCGATTTGCGGGCGCTGCGCACGGTGGTGGAACCGGGCGATGCGCTGTACATCCCGGTGTACTGGTGGCACGCGGTGCAATCCATGGACGACGCGTTCGGTGCTACCGTTGCGGCGACGTTCCCGACGCCCTTGCATGTCAGTGGCGATATCCGCTCGCCCATCGCCAGGCGGGTGCTGCGCACCTATCTGTTTTCCCGTCTGGCGCCAGTGGTGCTGGGCGCGGTGGCCTACTCCCTGGCCTGGCGCCTGGCGCAGAAGGTGAGCGGTCTGTTCACGCTCCGCGATGTGCGCCCATGAGCCGCAAGCGCCGTCAGCCATCCTTCGACCTGGGGCGAAGTTTCTATTTCCTGTGGTGCGGCGAGTCCCTGGCGATCGTCGGCACGGCGTTGATGGAGTTCGCCCTGGGGGTCTGGGTCTATTCCCACACCGGCTCGGCGGTGGCTTTCGCCAACGTGGTGCTGGCAGCGACCTTGCCGGCAGTGGTGTTCCTGCCGCTGGCCGGCGGGCTGGCCGACCGGGTCAGTCATCGGTTGATCATCGTCTGTTGCGACGTGAGCCTGGCGCTGTTGCTCTTCGGGGTCATGGGCCTGCTCTGGTTCGATCGCCTGGAACCGCTGCACCTGTATCTCTTCAACTGCCTGGCCTCGATCGTCTCGGCCTTTCGCAAGCCGGCCTACCAGGCGGCTGTCAACTCGATTGTCGCCCCCGAAAAGTTCACCCGCGCCTCGGGCCTGATGGGCATCAGCAAGAACGCTTCGGCGCTGGTCGCTCCACTGCTGGCGGGGGCGATCATGGCCCGTGCGGGGCTGGTGACCATCCTGGCGGTGGACCTGATCACCTTCTGCTCCGGCACCTTGCTGGTGATCAAGGCCTTTGCCCATGTGCGGCGTTCGTCCGGGCGGCACGACGGCCCCGACAAGGCTTCGGTGCTGCGCGGCGCGCTGGACAACGTCGCCGGCGCACTGAAGTTCTTCGCGGCCAGCCACCTGATGGCCGGCCTGCTGGTCTACACCATGCTGCGCAGTGCGCTGTTGTCGTTGGCGACCTTGATGATGACGCCCTTGCTGCTGTCTACCTTGGGCAGCCAGACCCTGGGCATGGCCTACACCTGGGCGGCCCTGGGCGGGCTCGCCGGTGCCGGGGTGCTGATCTCCATGGGCAACCCGCGTCGATTGATGGCGTTGGTGGCGGTGGCGGACCTGCTGTTGGCGTTGTGTGTCATCGCCCTGGGCGTGGTCTCGCACGCCGTGGCCTACTGCGCGCTGGCCTTTGTCGCGATCACCGCGGCGAGCGTGGCCGACGCCAGCGTGAATTCGCTGTGGATGCGCAAGATCCCCGGCGGCAACCGCGCCAGTGTCTTTGCGCTGATCAGCATGCTGACCATTGCCACCACGAGCCTGTCGATCTTTGTCGGTGGCCTGTTGGTGGACCACTGGTTCCAGCCGGCGCTGGTGCCCGGCGGGGCCTATGCCGAGTCGATCGGGCACTGGCTCGGGGTCGGTCCGGGACGCGGCGTGGGGATGCTCTTCGTGGTGGCCGGCGCCTGCTTCGCGCTGCTGGCCCTGAGTGTCCTGTGCTATGGACCGATGCGCCGCCTGGAGGGTGCGCAGCCCGAGCTGGCATCCCCGCGCGCGGGCGATACGGCGCAGGTCGAGGCCCTGTGAAGGCGCCTTGGGCGCCCTGTGGCCGGCCTGTTGTACCGGATTCCCGTGACAGACAGGCACCGGCCGCTGGGTCAACCTTTCCAGGCTCCCGCGCAGCGTCCCGGATCCGACAGGACTGCGCCCGCACCGCTATCCGAGCCGACCACAATCGATAAAGGAGGACCTATGCGTCCGTCGTTTTATGACCCCAGCCGCTTCCCCAAGCTTCAGCACCTTGCCGATAACTGGGAAGTGATTCGTGAAGAGTTTCTCGCCCTCGATGCACCGACCCTGACCATCAACCGCGTGGGCAAGTCGATCACCGAGATCGTCGATGAGGTGACCGAGCACATGGAGGCCGGCGGCGAATATGGCTGGCTCTGGGGCTGGGGCGACGACATGGACGTCATGCCCGAGTGGACCCAGTACGGCCTGGTGGCCTATGACAAGCCGATCCCCTATGCCCAGGCCGCCATGCCGGGGACCATCGAACTGTTGAAGCAGATTCCCGGGATCAAGCTCTGTGCCTTGCTGCGCATGGAACCCAACGTGTTCCTCGGCACCCATTCCCATACCGGCACCTGGGAAGAGGGTCTGTTGCACATGCAACTGACCATCGACGCCCCGACCACCCAGAACTATGCCTACCTCAACGTCAACGGCAGCTTCAACCAGAGCACCAACGGCAACCTGGTGATCTTCGACGGTTCGCTCGATCACTTCGCGCTCAACGCCTCGCGGGCACACCGCACCGTGTTGTACCTCGAGTTCCATCGCGAAAAACACATGGTTGCCTGATAGCGGGCAGGGCGGTTCGAGTGATCGGACCGCTTTTACGGCGTGGGGGGCATAGGCCCCCTTTTTTGTTGGGAGACTGTCAGGCGACAGCGGGCTGGAGGGTCGCTTCGAGGAAGCGGAAGGCGGTCTGTTTCGAGTACTGCGTGGAGGCGAAGAACGCCAGGTGGCTGCCGTCCTGTTCCACGTGCAGCACGGCATCGTCGATCGACGCGGCGATATAGCGTGAACCGCCAATATGCGTGGTCTCATCGGCATCGCCGGCGACCACCAGGGTCGGCACGGTGATGTTTGCCAGCCGCGACGCCAGTTCGGTCTTGTTCAGGGCATCGTTCAGTCGCGCATAGCGATAGAACAGCTCCGGGTTGACGTAGGGGTAGAGCACCACGTGGGCAATCGGCTCCGGCGTGGTGGCCAGCGTCGCCTGGTCGAGGAACATCGCCTGCAGGTCGCTGGCCTCGTGACGGTCATAGGCCGCGGCTTCCATCAGCCATTCGAAGTTCTGCTGATGCGCGGTGCGCAGGTCGTTGTCGCCCAGGTTGTAGTCGCCGTGCCACAGGCTCAGGGAGTTGACCCGGTTGCCGTGGGCGGCAGCGGCGCTGAGGGCGATCACCGCGCCGCCGCAGATGCCCATCAGGTGCGCCGTCGACAGTTGGTAGTGATTCATCACGCTGATCAGGTCGGCGACCTGGGCCTCGGTGTCCACCGCGACCTGGTCGAAGGCCGCGCAGGAGCCGAACAACCCGCGGGTCTCCCAGGTCACCACGAAGAAGCGCTCGCTCAGGGCGTTGAACCAGTCGCGGCAGAGGTCGAAGGGCATGCCGCAGGGCAGGGCCAGGACAATCGCCGGGCGCTCCCGGTCGATGCTGGCGTGCACCGACAGGGAGACGTTGTCGCGGGTGGTCAGGTGCAGTGTCTCGACTTCTGGCACGGCACCACTGAAATCGAAATGCTTGAGCAGTCGCCCGAACGCCTTGGCCTCTTCGGCATCGTCGAAGTGGTCGTAGCGGTAATCGAGCGCCTGGCAGATTTTCCGGCTGATAAAGAATTCGAAGGACGACAGTTGCGCCTCGCCACCGTGCAGGTACTGCACGGCGCGCACGCCGATCCGCGCGAAGGCGGCATTGATCGCCCGCTCCGTGGCTCGCACGCTGGGCGAGGCCTGCTCGGGGAGCGGGCCATCGCCCTGGGCGAGAAAGCTCAGGCAGACGGGGTCGGGCAGATGGATGGCAAGGTGCCTAAGCATCCTCACGGTCTCGCACAGACGCATCACGGCGTCGGTGGAAATAGTCATGGATTTCAACTCCTGCAGGCACATCGCCAGGCCAACTGTCGCCTGGCATGTGTAGGTCAGACCGCTTCGAATTTCTTGCCGCGGGTGGTATGGGTCACGAGGCGGTTGTAGTCCGGTGTCTTGTCACCGATTACCTGTACAGCGCCGTATTTCTCCAGGCTGATGCGACCGCCGTACTCCTCGATATGCTCGGAGTCCGGGTAGATTTTCACGAACGACGGCACATAGCGCGAGGCGAAGCCCATGCGCATGTCCTGGGATTCGCCGCTGTGCGGGTAGGAGGCGTGCATCAGGGTCGACCAGAAAATGATGAACTGGCCGGCTTTCATCTGCATCGGCACGGCGGAGGATTCGTCGGGCTTCCAGTTCTCGTCGATTTGCAACTGGCGATAGTCATAGCCGAAGAAGCCGCGTCGCACGCCGTCCTTGACCACCGAGCTGTTGTTGGCTTCGGGGTCGTAGCTCATGCGCTTGGTTTCGTCGTAGTTCATGCTGTTCTGGGTGCCCGGGATGAACTGCAGGCAACCATTGGCGATGTTGGCGTCGGTGAACGCGGTCCAGACGGTGATGGTGCCGCCGAAGTCCTCGTGTTCCGGCCAGAGGATCTGCGGTTTGCCGGAGGCGTTGGCAAAGGTGTCGGCCTGGTGCCAGTCGGTGCCTTCATCACCCGGGTATTTTGGGAAGAACTCGGTGCGCCAGCACAGTACATCCGGGCCGAGGATGCTTTCGACGCGATCGCAGATCTGCGCACGGCAGATATGGTTGGCGAGGAAGTCGTCATCCAGGTGGCGGTCGTAGTTGGCGATGTTGGTGCCGGCGGAGATGGCGTCCAGGTCCTGGTAAGCCGCGGCGCTACGGTCGAGCAGGCGCAGGCGGGTACGTTTCCAGGTTTCCTGCATTTCTTCCGGCGAATAGGCATCGAACGGACCGATAAAACCATTCTTTTCGAAGGAGGCGCGCTCTTCCGGGGTCAAGGCGAATTTTTTGCTCATGGGCTTTTCCTTTTCGGTCAATGGGCTTGAACAAGCGTGCGGGAGATGTGGTCGGCCAGGGCCTTGGCAGTCGCGCCGTTGGCCAGGACACCCGGGTCGAGGTTGATCTGGTAGTGGGCCTTGAGCTTGCCCAGGGAGCGGATCAGGGCCAGGGAGGTGCCGCCGAAATCGAAGAAATCATCGTTCAGGCCGATGTTCTTCAGACCCAGGTCTTCACTCCAGACCTTGAGCACGAACTGCTGCGGAGCCAGCGTGCGGGCGATGTAGTCGGCCAGGACCTTGGCGGTCGCGCCGTTGGCCAGGACACCCGGATCGAGGTTGATCTGGTAGTGGGCCTTGAGCTTGCCCAGGGAGCGGATCAGGGCCAGGGAGGTGCCGCCGAAGTCGAAGAAGTCGTCATTCAGGCCGATGTTCTTCAGGCCCAGGTCTTCACTCCACACCTTGAGCACGAACTGCTCTGGCTCGCTGACCCCCTGGGTGCCGGTCGCATGGGACGGGGTGACGCCGGTGGTCGGCGAGGGCAGCTGTTGCTTGTCGATCTTGCCGTGGGCGGTCACCGGCAGTTGCGTCAGTGCCAGGTAGGCCGAGGGACGCATGTAGTCCGGCAGGCTGGCGGCCGCCAGGGCGGCGACTTCGCCACGGGTCTGCTCGGTCCAGGCGCCCAGACCCTGGGTCGGGACCACATAAGCCACCAGGCGCAGGTCGCCGTCGCCGTAGTCGTGTGCGGCGACATGGGCGGCGGCCACGCTCGGGCTGGTTTGCAGGCAGGCTTCGATCTCGCCCGGCTCGATGCGGAAACCGCTGATCTTCAGTTGTTCGTCACAACGGCCGGCATAGCGGTACTCACCGTCAGGGTCCAGGACCAGCAGGTCGCCGGTGCGGTAGGTGCGGATCGAGGTGCCGGGCAGTTGGATGAAGCGTTCGGCGTTGAGCGCGGTACGGTTCAGGTAACCCTGGGCCACGCCGGCCCCTTCGATATACAGCTCGCCGGCCGTGCCTTGGGGGACCGGTATCTGGTTGCTGTCGAGCAGGTGCAGGCGCCAGCCATCCAGCGGCTTGCCGACGGAGACCGTCGCGGCGTTTTCCAGGTCCTGGCCCAGTACGCGCTTGAAGGTGGTGTGCACCGTGGCTTCGGTAATCCCGTACATGTTGATCAGTGCCGGCTTCTGGTCGCCATGGCGCTCGACCCAGGGACGCAGCACGGTAGCCGGCAGCGCTTCGCCACCGAAAACCACATAGCGCAGGGCCAGGGGCGCGGTAGCGTCGCGATCGGCCTCGTCGAGGCCGCGGAAGGCCGACGGGGTCTGGCTGAGCACGGTCACGCGCTGGTCGGACAGCCATTGGCGCAGGGCGACGGGAGAGCGGGAGACCTCATACGGAACCACGGCCACCTGGCCGCCGTGGGCCAGGGCACCCCAGATTTCCCAGACCGAAAAGTCGAAGCCGATGGAGTGGAACATCGACCAGACGTCCTGGGCGTTGAAACCGTAGTTGCGTTGCGTGCTTTCCAGCAGGCGGCTGACGTTGCCGTGGGCGACCTGTACGCCCTTGGGTTCACCGGTGGAACCGGAGGTGTAGATGACGTAGGCGGTGGCCTGGTCCGGATCGCGACGGCTGCCATCGACGCTCAGTTCCAGCTCCGGCGCGGACAGCAACTGGTCGAGGTCCAGCACGCGCAGGGAAGGGCTCTTCGGCAGGTTCGCGGCATCGCCGATCACCAGGCCCAGGCCGCTGTCGCGGACGATGTGCTCGACGCGTTTGCCCGGGTACTGCGGGTCGACCGGGACATAGGCACCACCGGCCTTGAGGATGCCCAGCAGGCTGATGACCAGATCGACGCTGCGCGGCAGGTACATGCCCACCCGCAGGCCATCCTTGACGCCTTCATGGCGCAGGCGCGCCGCCAGCTTCGACGACAGCGCGTCGAGCTGGGCATAGCTCAATGTCCGAGTGGCGTCGGACACCGCCGTTCGCTCGGGAAACTCACGCGCCCGGGCACTGAATATCTCATGCAGGAAGGCACCGGGCGTGAGAGGGGCTGGCGCGGTGTGGACCGAATCGCCAGTGTTCTTGATCGGCATGACTAACGCTCCTGTGTAATAACCAGATGCAACGCATTTTTGCCGTGGCCAAATGCGCTGCACTCGAGACATCCCTGCGGCCTGGAGGATCCATTCGAAGAGCCGGCACGATCCGCAGTTGCCGCATTTCAGCATTGGCAGGTCGCCTGCGTCTGTCGCGGGAAATGGGGACAAAAGCGTGACCTGGCCGATCAGGACGGATCGGCGGACTGCGCGGTCGCTGTCCCGGTTTGCGGTGACAGACAGCCCCCCGCCATCGGTGTTTTTATCCTTGCGCGGCGGCGGAGCGGGTTGGTCTGGCCCCGTACAACGTGGATGTGAGGGGCTGTGGTCCAGGAGTTTTTTCATGAGTCTTCAAGCTAACGCTGCGCCTGTTTTCACCGATGAACAGCGCGCGGATTCGCCGACTTGGCCAGGTCAGGCCGCTGATCCGTCGGTGCGGTTGTCCTTTCTGGCCGCGGGCATGAGCCTGCCGGTGGTGATCGAACCGGCCGTGGCCGGTGTCGATCCGATGCTGTGGGCCGCCACGCAACGCGAGGCGATCGAGGCATTGCTGTGCCGTCACGGCGCGGTGCTGTTCCGTGGCTTCGACCTGGCGTCGGTCGCGGCCTTCGAAGCCTTTGCCGAGGCGCTGTCGCCCGGCCTGCATGGCAGTTATGGCGACCTGCCGAAGAAGGAAGGTGGGCGCAATGTCTATCGCTCCACGCCTTATCCCGAGCGCGAGATGATCCTGTATCACAACGAGAGCTCGCACCTGGAAAGCTGGCCGCGCAAGCAGTGGTTCTTCTGCGAACAGCCGTCACGGGTCGGTGGCGCGACGCCGCTGGCGGACATCCGCCAGGTGCTCCAGCGCCTGCCGGCCGAGGTGGTCGCGCGCTTCGAGAGCAAGGGCCTGATGTACAGCCGCACCTTTACCGCCGGCGTCGAGCCGGGTTGGGAGTCGTTCTTCGGTACGACTGAACGCAGCGTCGTCGAACAGCGTTGCCGCGAACAGGGCACCGACTTCGAATGGCTCGACAGCGAGACCTTGCAGATTCGCACCCAGTGCCCGGCGGTGATCAGCCATCCGTTCACCGGTGAACGCTGCTTCTTCAACCAGGTGCAACTGCACCACCCGTTCTGCCTGGGCGAGGAAATGCGCGAGGACCTGCTGGACATGTTCGGCGCCGACCGCCTGCCACGACTGGTCAGCTACGGCGACGGTTCAGAAATCGAGGACTCGGTCATGACCCTGATCGGCGAAGCCTACGAGGCCTGTGCGGTGCGCTTCGACTGGCGCAAGGGCGATGTGGTGATGCTCGACAACATGCTCGCCGCCCATGCCCGTGACCCCTATGAAGAACCCCGTCTGATCGTCGTCGCCATGGGTGAAATGACGGTCCGGGACGACGTTTGGCAACCGACCTGAGTGATCGCCATCGGGTGATCCAGGACTTTCAATGACCGGCCGCAGCGCGGGCGAATGCATTCAAGGACAGCAACCAATGAAAAACGAGCAAGAGAAGAAGGCCAAACCTGGCTCGGTCATGCGTCTGCTGTGGCGCAACCATCCCTGGCTGACGCTGATGACCCTATTGACCGGGATCATCAGCGGGGTGGCGTCCATCGCGGTGATCAAGGTGATCAACCAGGCGATTCATGAGGAAAGCTTCCAGCTGCAGTCGTTGTACTGGTTCGTCGGCCTGAGTGCGGTGGCGCTGTTGTTCCGCAACGGTGCCGCGTTGTTTCCGGCCTACGCCAGCATGCGCATCATGACCCGCCTGCGGATTGCCCTGTGCCGCAAGATCCTCGCCACGCCCCTGGAAGAAGTCGACCGCCGGGGGGCGCCCAACGTCCTGACCATGCTGACCAGTGATATTCCGCAACTCAACAGCACCCTGGTGATCATGCCGTCGGTGCTGGTGGAGCTGTCGGTGCTCCTGTTCGGCATCGCCTACCTGGCCTACCTGTCCTGGGTGGTGTTCGCGGTGACCGTCGGCCTGATGGTGCTGGGGGTTGCGCTGTACCTGTTCTTTTTCCTGGGCGGTATCTCCTTCTCGAACAAAGTGCGTGACGAATTCACCTCGTTCAACGAATACACCCACGCCCTGGTGTTCGGTCTCAAGGAACTCAAGCTCAACGGTATCCGGCGCCGCTGGTTCAGCCGCTCGGCGATCCAGGAATCCTCGACCCAGGTGGCGCGCTACAACTTTATCGAGCGGCTCTGGTACACCGCCGCCGACAACGTCGGCCAACTGACCTTGTCGCTGCTGATCGGTTGCCTGCTGTTCGTCGCCCCCATGCTTGGGGTGATCGATACCCAAACCATGACCGCCAGCGTGCTGGTGGTGTTGTACATCATGGGCCCGCTGTCGCTGCTGATAGGCGCCATGCCGTTGCTGGCCCAGGGCCGTATCGCCGGCGGTCGCCTGGCGGATTTCGGTTTCTCGATCAACGACCCGCATCCGGAGCCGGAAGCCCTCGCCAGCGAAGCCGGCAATGTGCTGCTCCTGGATCACAAGAAGTCCTGGGACAGCATCCAGTTGCGCGACGTGCACATGAACTACCAGGACCCGCTCACCGGCACCGGGTTTGGCCTGGGGCCCATCGACCTGACGGTACGTGCCGGCGAGCTGATCTACATCGTCGGTGGCAACGGTTGCGGCAAGAGCACCCTGGCCAAGGTCATCTGTGGCCTGTACATCCCGCAGGGCGGGCAGGTGCTGCTCGACGACACGCTGATCACCGAGGAGTCGCGCAGCGACTACCGTGACCTGTTCTCTGCGGTGTTCTCCGACTTCCATCTGTTCAACCGGCTGATCGGTCCCGATGAAGAAGAGGACGCCAGCACCGAACTGGCGCAGAAATACCTGGAGACCCTGGGTCTGGAAGACAAGATCAAGATCGAGGGGCTCGGTTACTCCACCACCAAGGCCCTGTCCTACGGCCAGCAGAAACGCCTGGCGCTGGTCTGCGCCTACATGGAAGACCGGCCGATCTACCTGCTCGACGAATGGGCCGCCGACCAGGACCCGCCGTTCAAGCGCTTCTTCTACGAGGAGCTGCTGCCGGACCTCAAGCGTCGCGGCAAGACCGTGCTGATCATCACTCACGATGACCAGTACTTCCAGTTGGCCGACCGCATCATCAAGTTGGTGGACGGGAAGATCGTCTCCGACGTGAATTGTGCGGTGCAGGGCAAGCGCGCCTGATTTCCAGCGCTGTTTAACTTTTCCAGGGACGACCCTTCGCCACGCCGGGCGGAGTCGGTCGGCCCCAGGACTCGACTCAACTTCCAGCTGTCGCCGCCTTTTTGTCGTGGCGAGGCCGACCCTTTGCGAGAAGAAATGTATGGCACTTGCCCTGACCGCTGCCCAACGCAATATCTGGCTGGACCAGATGACCCAGGGCGACTCGCCGTTGTACAACATCGGGGGCTACCTGGAGATCGAGGGGCACCTCGATCCCGAGGTGTTCCAGCGGGCCGTTGATCTGTTGATCGAAAAGCACGATGCCTTGCGCATGGTCTTGCTCGACGAACGTGACGAGGCGGGCGTACCGCTTCAGACCTTCGCCGCGACACTGCCGGTGTGGGTGGCACCGCTTGACCTGCAGGGGCAGGCGGATCCGCACCAGGTCGCCGTGGGCTGGATGCAACGCCAGTTCGAACGCGCGTTCAAGCTCGATGGCGGCCCACTGTTCCGTTTCCATCTGCTCAAGCTCGAGGCACAGCGCTTCTATTTTGCCGTGCATGCCCACCATATCGTGCTCGACGGCTGGGGCATCGACGAACTCTTTGCCTCCCTCAGCCAGATCTACAACGCCTTGCACGATCAGCGCACGCCCGATTTGTCAGCGCCATCCTATGTCGACTTTATCCAGGACGACCGCGCCTACCGGCAATCAGCGCGTTTCCTGCGGGACCAGGCCTACTGGTTGGAAAAGTACCGCGACATCCCCGAACCCCTGCTGCTCCCGCGCTACCGCCAGGCCCAGGGCGACGGCCCGAGCCGCAGCGGCCATAGCGTAAGCGGTTTTTCCCGGGACCTTGAGAATCGCCTCGACGACTTGTCCCAGGAGCTGCAGGCTTCGCGTTTTCATGTCCTGCTCGCGGCGCTGTATATCTGTTTCACCCGGACCCACCAGCGCGATGAGCTGGTGATCGGCCTGCCGATCCTCAACCGCTCCAATGCCGGCTTCAAGAAAACCCTCGGGTTGTTCGCCCAGCTCAGCGTGCTGCGTCTGCAGTTTCCTGCCGAGCTGCCGTTTGCCGAGTTGGTGCAAGGCATCGCCCGCGCCGTCAAGCGCGATTACCGCAGCCAGCGTTTCCCGGTCAGCGATCTCAACCGTTTGCTGGAGTTGCGCCGCGCCGATCGCGCGCAACTGTTCGACCTGACGTTTTCCTACGAACAACACCATCATCTGCTCCGTTTCGGGCAGGCGACGGTCCGTACGGTGAAGTGCTCGAACAATCACGAACAGACGCCGCTGGCCATCCATCTGCGGACCAATGTCCACGATGATGAAGCCCGGTTGCACTACATCTACAACGAGGCATATTTCCAGGCGGACGAGATCCAGGCCATGGCCGAGCGCCTGCACCACGTGCTGGAGCAGGGGCTGGCGGATGCACGCTTGCCGATTCGCGGTTTCTCTCTGCCCACCGCCGCCGAAACCCTGCAGTTGCAGGCATGGAATGCCGGCCAGCAGGCGTTCGCCGAGGATCACACGATCCACCAGCAGTTCGAGGCGCGTGCCGCCGAGCGGCCGGAGGCCGTGGCGCTGGTGTATCAGGAGCACAGCCTGAGCTACGGCGAACTCAACGCCCGGGCCAACCAGGTTGCCCATCGCCTGCTGGCCCTGGGCGTGCGCCCGGACGATCGGGTGGCGATCTGCGTTGAACGCGGCCCGGCGATGATCATTGGTCTGCTGGGTATCCTCAAGTCCGGCGCCGGTTATGTGCCGCTGGATCCGGCCTATCCCCGCGAGCGCCTGGCCTACACCCTCGGCGACAGCGCCCCGGTGGCGTTGCTCAGCCAGCAGGCGGTGCAGGAAGCCTTGCCGGCGGTGCAGGTGCCGGTCATCAATCTCGACGATGCGGATCTGCAGGACGAATCCGTCCAGAATCCGCAGGTGCCGGGGCTAACGCCCTCCAGCCTGGCCTATGTGATCTACACCTCCGGTTCCACCGGCCTGCCCAAGGGCGTGATGGTCGAACACCGCAATGTTGCGCGGCTGTTCTCGGCCACCGAGGCCTGGTTCGGCTTTGGCGAGCAGGACGTCTGGGCGCTGTTCCACTCGTTCGCCTTCGACTTCTCGGTCTGGGAAATCTGGGGCGCGCTGCTGCACGGCGGACGTTTGCTGATCGTGCCGCAACTGGTCAGCCGCTCCCCCGAGGACTGCTACAAGCTGCTGTGCAGTGCCGGGGTGACGGTGCTCAACCAGACCCCGAGCGCGTTCCGTCAATTGATCGCGGCCCAGGGTGAAAACGGCCAGCCACATTCGTTGCGCCAGGTGATTTTCGGCGGTGAAGCGCTGGACACCGCGCTGCTCAAGCCCTGGTACGCCCGGGACCTGAACGCCGCCACGCAACTGGTGAATATGTACGGCATCACCGAGACCACGGTGCACGTGACCTACTACCCGTTGCAGGCCGAAGACGCCCAGCGTGTGGGCGCGAGCCCCATCGGCAGGCAGATTCCCGATCTGCGCCTGTACCTGCTCGACAGCTACGGCCAACCCGTGCCGCCAGGCATGGTAGGGGAGTTGTATGTCGGTGGTGCCGGGGTTGCCCGGGGCTATCTCAACCGCGAGGAACTGAACGCTTCGCGCTTCCTCGACGATCCGTTTGTCCCGGCTCCCGGCGCGCGGATGTACCGTTCCGGCGACCTTGGCCGCTGGCTGGCCGACGGCAGCCTGGAATACCTGGGCCGCAACGACGAACAGGTGAAGATCCGCGGTTTCCGCATCGAACTGGGGGAAATCGAAGCGCAGTTGTCCGCCTGCGAGGGCGTACGTGACGCAGTGGTACTGGTGCGCGAGGACGAACCGGGTGACAAGCGCCTGGTGGCCTATGTCATCGGCACGGCTGGCGTCGAGTTGGACGCCGCGCAATTGCGCGAGCAACTGCGTCAGTCCTTGGCCGAATACATGCTGCCAAGCGCCTTTGTCAGCCTGGAGGCCTTCCCGCTGACCGCCAACGGCAAGCTCGATCGCAAGGCGCTCCCCGTGCCGTCGACCGAGTCTTATGCCCGGCGCGAATATGAAGCCCCCGAGGGCCCGGCGGAAACCACCCTGGCCGGACTCTGGGTCGAGTTGCTCGGTGTCGAGCAGGTGGGTCGTCACGATCAGTTCTTCGAACTCGGCGGGCATTCGCTGCTGGCGGTGAAACTCATCGAACGCATGCGCGAAGTCGGCCTGAATGCCGATGTGCACGTGCTGTTCGGCCAGCCGACCCTGGCCGCGCTGGCGGCGGCCAGCGGTAACCAAGGTGCGGTGGTCGTGCCGCTCAATGGCATTCCCGAGGGCTGCGAGCGCATCACCCCGGACATGCTGCCCCTGGCGTCCCTTAGCCAGGACGAGATCGACCGCGTGGTGGCTGGCGTGCCCGGCGGCATGGGCAATGTGCAGGACATCTATGGGCTGGTGCCGTTGCAGGAAGGCATCCTCTATCACCACCTGTCCAGCGATGAGGGTGATCCGTACCTGTTGCAGGCCCTGTTGCGGGTCGACCACTTCGAGCAGTTGCTGGGTTTTGCCGAGTCCCTGCAGGCGGTGATCGACCGCCACGATATCCTGCGCACCGCCGTGGCCTGGGAAGCACTCGACGAGCCGGTGCAGGTGGTTTGGCGTGAGGCGCGGCTGCGGGTCGAGGCGTTCTTGCCACATCCGGATCAAGGTGATGTGGCCACCCAGTTGCAAGCGCATTTCGATCCGCGGCGGATGCGCCTGGATCTGCGCCAGGCGCCGATGATGCGCCTGCACTATGCCGAGGACGCCGCCAACGGCGGCTGGGTCGCGGTACTGCTGTTCCATCACCTGATCGACGACGCCACCTCCCTGGCCCTGCTGGGCAAGGAGATCGAGGCGTTCAGCCAGGGCCGCGGCGCCGAACTGGCCGCTTCCGTACCCTATCGCAACCATGTGGCCCAGGCCCGTCTGGGGGTGAGTCGCGAGCAACACGAGGCGTTCTTCCGCGAGATGCTCGGCGATGTCGACGAACCGACCTTGCCGCTTGGCCTGCAGGACGTGCAGGGCGACGGCAGCGGCGTCGAGCAAGCCCTGTTGCCGGTGGACCCGGCGCTGGCCCAGCGCTTGCGGGCCCAGGCCCGGCGCCTGGGGGTGAGCAACGCCAGCCTGCATCATCTGGCCTGGGGCCAGGTGGTGGCACGCCTGTCCGGTCGCCAGGATGTGGTCTTCGGCACCGTGCTGATGGGCCGCTTGCACAGTGGCGAGGGTGCCGAGCGGGCGCTGGGCATGTTCATCAATACCTTGCCGTTGCGGGTCGCGGCGGGTGAGCAGGGTATCCGGACAGCGGTCCGTACCACCCACGCGCGGCTGGCGGCTCTGTTGGGTCATGAACACGCGCCGTTGTCGCTGGCCCAGGGTTGCAGTGGGGTGGCGGCACCGACGCCCTTGTTCAGTGCCCTGATGAACTACCGGCACGCCGCCGTCGGCGCCCAGGCACCGAAGGACGCCGGCCAGGCCAGGATCTGGGCCGGGGTCGAGGTGCTGGGCGGCGAGGAGCGGACCAACTATCCGTTGTCGCTGTCGGTGGACGACCTGGGCGAGTCCTTCGGCCTGACCGTACAGGCCGTGGCCGGGGTCGGTGCCGAACGCATCTGCGGCTACATGCACACGGTGCTGGAACAACTGGCCGAGGCGCTGGATCGTCGGCCCGATGCGCCCTTGCACAGCCTCGGCTGGTTGCCGGCGAGCGAGCGCCGGCAGTTGCTGGAAGACTTCAACGCCTTCGATTGCGCCTATCCGACCGACCTGCTGCTCCATCAACTGTTCGAGGCTCACGCGGCGGCGCAACCTGAGGCGGTGGCCGTCACCTATGAAGGCCAGCGCCTGAGCTACGCCGAACTGAACCAGTGGGCCAACCAGATTGCCCATCGGTTGATCGCCGAGGGCATCGGTGCCGACGATCGGGTGGCAATCTGTGTGGAGCGCAGCCTGGAAATGATTGCCGGCCTGGTGGGCATTCTCAAGGCCGGCGCCGGCTATGTGCCGCTGGACCCGTCGTATCCGGCCGAGCGCCTGGCCTACATGCTGGAGGACAGCGCGCCCAAGGTGCTGCTGAGCCAGCGCGGCTTGCGCGAGCGCTTCCCGCAGGCGGCCATGCCGGTGCTGTTGCTGGAGGCCGAGGCCCGGGGCGAGAGCGGGATCGATGCCGCGCCCCGACACAATCCGCAGGTGCCGGGGTTGACTTCGGCGCACCTGGCGTACCTGATCTACACCTCGGGTTCCACCGGCCAGCCCAAGGGCGTGGCCATGCCCCACGGGCCGCTGGTCAACCTGATGCACTGGCAGATCGCCCAGACCTTCGAGCACGGCCGACCCGGGCAACGGACCCTGCAGTTCGCCGCCCTGGGGTTCGACGTGGCCTTCCAGGAGGTCTTCAGCACCTTGTGCGCCGGCGGCGAGCTGTCGCTGATCCATGGCGATATCCGCCTGGATTTCCGCCGCCTGTTCCAGCATATCTGCCAGCAGCGCATCGAGCGGCTGTATATGCCGTGCATCGCCCTGCAGGCCCTGGCCGAAGCCATGGTGGCCGAGACGGAGCAACCGGCCTGTGCGTTGCAGGACGTGATCACCGCCGGCGAGCAACTGCGGATCACCGAACCGATGCGCCGCTTCTTCGCGCGCCTGGAAGAGGCGCGTCTGCACAACCACTATGGTCCGACCGAGTCCCACGTCGTCACGGCGCTGACCCTGAGGGGCGACCCGCAGGCCTGGCCGACCCTGCCGAGCATCGGCAAACCGGTGGCCAATACCCGGATCTACCTGCTCGACGAACACTTGCGGCCGGTGCCGGTGGGCGTGGCGGGAGAACTCTATATCGGCGGTGTTTGTGTCGCCCGTGGCTACCTGAACCGCGACGGGCTGACCGCCGAACGCTTTATCTGCGATCCGTTCGCCGCCACCGAAGGCGCGCGGCTGTACAAGACCGGCGACCTGGGGTGCTGGCAGGCCGACGGCCAGATCGACTACCTGGGGCGCAACGACGACCAGATCAAGATCCGTGGCTTCCGTATCGAACTGGGTGAGATCGAGGCGCGCCTCGGCCAATATCCGGGCCTGCGGGACACGGCGGTGCTGGCCCGCGAAGACCGCCCCGGGGAAAAGCGCCTGGTGGCGTATTTCAGTGTGCAGGCCGGCCAAGCGGCGCCGGAAGCCGATCAGATGCGCCTGCATCTGCAGGCGCTGTTGCCCGACTACATGATTCCGGCGGCCTATGTGCACCTGGAAAAACTCCCGGTTTCACCCAACGGCAAGCTGGATCGCCGCGCGCTGCCGGAGCCTTCGGCCGACGCCTTCGCCAGCCGTGACTACCAGGCGCCGCTCGGTGACACCGAAACCACCCTGGCCGCGCTCTGGTGCGAGCTGCTCGGTGTTGAACGGGTCGGTCGCCAGGACCATTTCTTCGAACTGGGCGGCCATTCGCTGTTGGCGGTGAAGCTGATCGAGCGCATGCGCCAGGCCGGCCTCAGTGCCGACGTGCGCGTGCTGTTCGGCCAGCCGACCCTGGCGGCGCTGGCGGCAGCGGTAGGCGGCGGGATCGAGATCGTGGTTCCGGCCAACGGTATTCCCGCCGGTTGCGAACGCATCACCCCGGACATGTTGACCCTGACCACCCTGGACCAGGCCAGTATCGACCGCATTGTCGCCGGTGTGCCCGGTGGCACCGGCAATGTGCAGGATATCTATCCACTGGCACCTTTGCAGGAAGGCATTCTTTATCACCATATCGCCGCCGAACAGGGCGATCCGTACCTGCTGCAGGCGACCTTCGCCCTGCAGGACCTGGCGCAACTGCGTGGTTTCGCCGAAGCCTTGCAGGCCGTGATCGACCGCCATGACATCCTGCGCACGGCGCTGGTCTGGCAAGGCCTGGAAGAACCGCAGCAAGTGGTCCTGCGCCACGTCGAACTGCCGCTGGAACAGATCGCGCTGGACCCGGCCGAGGGCGATATCCTCGGCCAGTTGCAGCGTCGTTTCGATCCCCGGGAGTGCCGTCTGGACCTCGGCCAGGCGCCGCTGATGCACCTGGCCTTCGCCGAGGATCCGGCCAACCAGCGTTGGGTAGCGATACTGCTGTTCCACCATATCGCCCTCGATCACACCGCCCTGGATGTGATGAGCGAAGAGATGCTCGCCCATCTGCATGGCGCGGCCGGACAACTGCCGGCGGCGATGCCGTACCGCAACTATGTGGGCCAGGCCCGCCTGGGGGTGAGCCGCGAGCAACATGAAGCGTTCTTCCGCGAAATGCTCGGTGATATCGACGAACCGACCTTGCCGTTCGGCCTGCTGCAGGTGCAGGGCGACGGGCAGGGCGTCAAGGAGGTCCGCCACGATCTTCCGGCTGAGCTGTGTCAACGCCTGCGCAGCCAGGCCCGGCAACTGGGGGTGAGTGCCGCCAGCCTGCATCATCTGGCCTGGGCCCGGGTTCTGGGCAGCGTCAGCGGCCGTGACGACGTGGTCTTCGGCACCGTGCTGCTGGGTCGTATGCAAAGCGGCCTGGGGGCCGATCGCGCACTCGGTATGTTCATCAACACCTTGCCGTTGCGGGTCGACGTTGGTGCCTGCGCGGTACGCCAGGCGGTGCGCCAGACCCACGCCCGGCTGACCGCATTGCTCGGTCACGAGCATGCGCCGTTGGTGCTGGCCCAGCGTTGCAGTGCGGTGGCGGCTTCGTCGCCGCTGTTCAGCGCGCTGCTCAACTACCGACACAGCCCGGCGCTCGAAGCCAGCGGTGGCGATTATTGGGCGGATACCCTGGTACTTGGCGTTCGCGAGCGAACCAACTACCCCTGCACCTTGTCGGTGGACGACCAGGGCGAAGGCTTCCTGCTGAGCGTGCAGGTGGCGGGTGGAGTCGACGGTCAGCGGGTCTGCGGTTATATGCAGACGGCCTTGACCCAACTGGTCGAGGCCCTGGAGTCCGCGCCGGACTCCACGGTGCGCGACCTGGCGGTGCTGCCGGAGGATGAACGTCGGCAATTGGTGCTGGACTTCAATGCCACGGCGTTCGATTACCCGATGACCCGCACCGTGCACAGCCTGTTCGAGGACCAGGCCCGCCTGCGGCCACAAGCGACGGCGGCTGTGCACCACGGCCAGGCCCTGAGCTACGCGCAGTTGAACAGCCGGGCCAACCAACTGGCCGCCCATCTGCTCGGTCTTGGTGTTCAACCAGGGGTGCGGGTGGCGATCCTGCTGGAGCGCTCCCTGGACCTGCTGGTCAGCCAGTTGGCGATTCTCAAGTGCGCGGCGGTCTATGTGCCGCTGGACACCAAGGCGCCGCTGGAGCGCCAGCAATTCATGCTTGAAGACAGCCAGGCCGTGGTCCTGCTGACCCAGGGCGGTTTCGCACTGGCCAGCGGCACGGCGGCGCGGGTCGATCTCGACGTCCTGGCGCTGGACGCCTTGCCGACGGTAGACCTGCAATTACCGCAATCGAGCGAAAGCCCGGCCTACATCATGTACACCTCCGGCTCCACCGGGGTGCCCAAGGGCGTGGTGGTGCCGCACCGGGCCATCACGCGCCTGGTGATCAACAACGGTTACGCCGACTTCAATGACCAGGATCGGATCGCCTTCAGCTCCAATCCGGCGTTCGACGCCAGCACCATGGACGTCTGGGGCGCCTTGCTCAATGGCGGCCAGGTGCTGGTGGTGGACCATGACACGCTGCTCGAACCGGCGCGCTTCGGCGAGCTGCTGATCAGCGCCAAGGCCACGGTGCTGTTTGTCACCACGGCGGTGTTCAACCAGTACGTGCAACTGATCCCGGAGGCGATCAAGGGCTTGCGGATCCTCCTGTGCGGGGGCGAGCGCAGCGACCCGGCGTCGTTCCGCCGCCTGCTGGCGCTGGCGCCACAACTGCGCCTGGTGCATTGCTACGGACCAACCGAAACCACCACCTACGCCACCACCTGTCACGTGACCGCAGTGGCCGAGGATGCCGAAAGCGTACCGATCGGCCGTCCTATCGGCAATACCCAGGTCTATGTCCTCGATGCCCGCCAGCAGTTGCTGCCCCTGGGCGTCAGCGGTGAAATCTGCATCGGCGGCAAGGGCGTGGCGCAGGGTTACCTCAACCGTGCCGACCTGACCGCCGAGAAATTTATCGCCGACCCGTTCAGCCATGAGCAGGGCGCCTTGCTCTATCGCACCGGCGACCTCGGCCGCTGGTCGGTCGATGGCCAGCTGGAGTGCCTGGGGCGTAACGATGACCAGGTGAAGATTCGCGGTTTCCGGATCGAGCTCGGGGAAATCGAGGCGCGCCTGAGCACCCATCCGCAGGTGCGCGAGTGCATCGTGCTGGCCCGCGAGGACGTTCCCGGCGACAAACGCCTGGTGGCCTATATCACCGCGACCGGCGAGCCGGCCACGGCGGAAGCCCTGCGCGGCTACCTGCAAGGCCTGTTGCCGGAGTACATGGTGCCCAGCGCCTATGTGCAAATGGACGCATTGCCGCTGACCCTGAACGGCAAGGTCGACCGCAAGGCACTGCCGGTGCCGGAGTCGGACGCCCTGGCCCGCGGCGATTACCAGGCGCCGCAAGGGGAGGTGGAAACCCTGCTGGCATCGATCTGGGCAGATGTGCTCAAGGTCGAGCGGGTCGGACGCCATGACCACTTCTTCGAACTGGGCGGCCATTCGTTGCTGGCGGTCAGCCTGATCGAACGCATGCGCCAGGTCGGCCTGAGCGCCGACGTACGCGTGCTGTTCGGCCAGCCGACCCTGGCCGCGCTGGCCGCAGCGGTGGGCGGCGGCACGGAAATCGTGGTGCCGGCCAATCTGATTGCGGAGGGCTGCGCACACCTTACCCCGGACCTGCTGCCGCTGATCCAGCTGACCCAGGCGCAGATCGACCAGGTACTGGTAAGCGTGCCGGGCGGCGCGCTGAACGTGCAGGATATCTATCCGCTGGCACCGTTGCAGGCGGGGATCCTCTATCACCATATCAGCGCCGAACAGGGCGACCCCTATGTCCTGCAAGCGCTGTTCGGCCTGCGGGACCGCGCGCGGTTGAAGGATTTCAGCAGCGCCTTGCAAGGGGTGATCGACCGTCACGATATCCTCCGTACCGCCGTGCTCTGGGAAGGGCTCGACGAGCCGTTGCAGGTGGTGTTGCGTCGGGCCACGCTTGAAGTCACCGAGCTGTTCCTCGATCCGGCGGCCGGTCCGCTGGCCGAGCAGTTGCACCAGCGTTTCGATCCGCGCCACTACCGCCTCGATGTGCGCCAGGCGCCGTTGATCCGCATTGTCTTTACCCTGGACGCAGCCAATGACCGTTGGCTGGCGATGTTGCTGTTCCACCACATGGCCCTCGACCACACCGCGCTGGATGTGGTCCAGCACGAAATCCAGGCGCATCTGCTCGGCGAGGCCCATACCCTGGGCGAAGCGGTGCCGTACCGCAACTATGTGGCCCAGGCGCGCCTGGGTGTCAGCCAGGCGCAGCATGAGGCGTTTTTCCGTGGGGTGCTCGGCGATATCGACGAGCCGACCCTGCCGTTCGGCCTGCAGGATGTGCAGGACGGCGGACGTGATATTGAAGAGGCCAGCCTGACCCTGGCGACCGAGCTGAACCTGCGCCTGCGGGCTCAGGCCCGGCAGGCCGGGGTCAGCGCCGCGAGCCTGATGCACCTGGCCTGGGCACGGGTGCTGGGCAGTGTCTCGGGCCGCGAGCAAGTGGTGTTCGGCACGGTACTGCTGGGCCGCCTGCAGGCCGGCGAGGGCGCCGACCGGGCCCTGGGCATGTTTATCAACACCTTGCCGTTGCGGGTCGATGTCGGTGCGCAGACGGTGGTCGCCGGGCTCAAGGCAACCCACGGGCAACTGACCGCACTGCTCGGGCATGAACATGCGCCTCTGGTGCTGGCCCAGCGTTGCAGCGGCGTGGCCGCACCGGCACCGTTGTTCAGCGCGCTGCTCAATTACCGCCACAGTGTGGTGGCGGCGACCACGGCCGAGCATGAAGCGGCCTGGCGCGGCATTGAAGCCTTCGGCGCCGAGGAACGCACCAACTACCCGCTGACCCTGAACGTCGATGACCTGGGCGATGGCTTCAAGCTGTCGGTGCTGGTCACCGCCGAGGTCGGTGCGCAACGCCTCTGTGGCTATATGCAGGCGGCGGTGGCGCAACTGGTCCAGGCATTGGAACAGACGCCTGCGGCGACGCTGGACAGTCTGTCGATCCTGCCACCGGCAGAGCGCGAGCAGGTGCTGGTGGGCTTCAACGCCACCACCACCGATTCGCCACGGCACACGACCGTGCACGCTCTGTTCGAGGCCCAGGTGCAGCGCACTCCTGATGCATCGGCGGTGGCACATGACGCGACGAGCCTGAGCTACCGCGAACTGAATCGCCAGGCCAACCTGCTTGCGCTTGAACTGGCTAGCCTCGGCGTGCAGCCGGGGGATAGCGTGGCGCTACTGTTGCCGCGCTCCATCGACCTGGTGGTCAGTCAATTGGCGGTGCTCAAGTGCGCGGCAGTCTATGTGCCGCTGGACATCAATGCCCCGCGCGAACGCCAGGCCTTCATGGTGCAGGACAGCCAGGCCGTGCTGGTGCTGACCTACAGCGCTGAAACCCTGGATCCGGGTGTACGGCGTCTCGACCTCGACACCCGGTCTGTCAGCGCAGAGCCGGCGGCCAATCCGGATCCAGCGGCAACCGCCGAGTCGGTGGCCTATATCATGTACACCTCCGGCTCAACCGGGACGCCCAAGGGGGTGCGGGTTCCGCACCGGGCCATCGGCCGCCTGGTGATCGACAACGGCTACGCCGACTTCAATGCGCAGGATCGCGTGGCCTTCGCCTCCAATCCGGCCTTTGACGCCAGCACCCTGGATGTCTGGGCACCGTTGCTCAATGGCGGTTGCGTGGTGGTGGTCGAGCACTCGATATTGCTGTCCCAGGATGAATTCCGGGCGCTGCTGCTGGCGCAGTCGGTCAGCGTGCTGTGGCTGACTGCCGGCCTGTTCCATCAATACGCCGACGGCCTGATGGAGGTCTTCGCTCGCTTGCGCTACCTGATAGTGGGTGGCGACGTGCTGGACCCGGCGGTCATCGCCCGGGTACTGGTGCAAGGCGCACCGCAGCATCTGCTCAACGGCTATGGCCCGACCGAGGCCACGACCTTTTCCGCGACCTACGAGATCACTTCGGTGGGTAACGGCGCTATTCCCATCGGTCGACCGATCGGCAACAGCCGGGTCTATGTGCTGGATGCCCGCCGTCAACCGGTGGCGGTAGGCGTGCCCGGTGAGCTGTATATCGGCGGCCAGGGCGTGGCCAAGGGTTATTTGAACCGGCCGGAATTGAGCGCGACGCAGTTTGTCGCCGATCCGTTCAGCGATCTGGAAGGGGCACTGCTGTACCGCACCGGTGACCTCGGTCTCTGGAGGGCGGACGGTAACCTGGAATACCTCGGCCGTAACGACGGTCAGGTGAAGATCCGTGGTTTCCGTATAGAACTGGGTGAAATCGAGGCCGCCCTGGTCACGCACCCGGCGATACAGGACGCGGTGCTGCTGGCGCGGCAGGAGGCCGGTGAGAAACGCCTGGTGGCCTATTTCACCCTGCGCGAGCCGCAACAGACGCTGGATATCGAAACCCTGCGCAGCCATTTGCAGGCTCGCTTGCCGGACTACATGGTGCCCGCGGCCTACGTGCGTCTCGATGCGCTGCCGCTGACGCCGAACGGCAAACTGGACCGCAAGGCCCTGCCGGCACCGGATGCGCAGGCACTGGTCAGCCGTGGTTACGAGGCGCCTGAAGGCGCGGTCGAAACCACCCTGGCGGCGATCTGGGCCGAGGTGCTCAAGGTCGAGCGGGTCGGGCGTCATGATCACTTCTTCGAACTGGGCGGGCACTCGCTGCTGGCCGTGAGCCTGATCGAGCGTATGCGCCAGGCCGGTTTGAGCGCCGATGTGCGTGTACTGTTCGGCCAGCCGACCCTGGCCGCGCTGGCGGCCGCCGTCGGTGGCGGCAATGAAATAAAGGTCCCGGCCAATGTCATCCAGGCCGGCTGTACCCGGATCACCCCGGATCTGCTGCCCCTGGCCGATCTCGACCAGGAGGCTATCGATCATATTGTCGCCAGCGTGCCGGGCGGCGTGGCCAATGTGCAGGATATCTACCCGCTAGCGCCGTTGCAGGAAGGGATTCTTTATCACCACCTGACGGCCGAGCAGGGCGATCCCTATGTCCTGCAGACCCTGTTCGAGATGGCCAGTCGCGAGCGCCTGAGCGCCTTTATCGATGCCTTGCAAAGCGTTATCGAGCGCCATGACATCCTGCGCACCGCCGTGCTTTGGCAAGGGCTGGAGACACCGATGCAGGTGGTCTGGCGCCAGGCTCGGCTGTATCTGGAACAGGTCGAACTCGATCCGTCCGAGGGCGAGATCGCCGAGCAACTGCATGAGCGTTTCGACGCCCGTCATTCGCGCCTGGACCTGACCCAGGCGCCGCTGATGCGCCTGGTCTTCGCCGAGGACGTGCCGAACCAGCGCTGGGTGGCGATGCTGTTGTTCCACCATATGGCCCTGGACCACACCGCGATGGACGTGGTGCGCCAGGATATGCAGGCGCACCTGCTCGGCCTGGCCGGCCAGCTCGGTGCCGCGGTGCCGTATCGCAACTATGTGGCCCAGGCCCGCCTGGGTGTGAGCCGCGAGGCCCATGAAGGGTTCTTCCGCGAGATGCTGGGCGATATCGATGAACCGACCCTGCCGTTTGGCCTGCTCGATGTGCAGGGTGACGGTCGCGATATCGAGGAAAGCAGCCTGGCGCTGGACAGCCGGCTGGACCTGCGCCTGCGGGCCCAGGCCCGTCAGTTGGGGGTGAGTGTCGCCAGCCTGGTGCACCTGGCCTGGGCCCAGGTATTGGGCAAGGTTTCGAGCAAGCGTACGGTGGTCTTCGGCACCGTGCTGATGGGCCGTATGCAGGGCGGCGAGGGTGCCGACCGGGCCCTGGGGATGTTTATCAATACCTTGCCGCTGCGGGTGGACCTGGGCGAGCAGGGCGCGCGGGACGGGGTCCGGGCGACCCATGCGCGACTCACCGCGCTGCTCGGCCACGAACATGCACCGTTGGTGCTGGCCCAGCGTTGCAGCGGGGTGGCCACGCCGCTGCCGCTGTTCAGTGCGCTGCTCAACTATCGGCACAGTGCCGCGTCGCAACAGTCGGGTGAGGCCCTTGAGGCCTGGCGCGGTATCGAGGTGCTCAGTGGCGAGGAACGCACCAACTATCCGTTGACCTTGAACGTCGACGACCTGGGCGACGGTTTCAAGCTGACGGTGCTGGTCACCGGCAGCGTCGGCGCCGGGCGCGTTTGCGGCTATATGCAGACGGCGCTGGAAAGTCTGGTGGGTGCGCTGGAACAGTCACCGGCCACGGCACTCGACAGCCTTTCGATCCTGCCTGTCGCCGAGCGTGAGCAGTTGTTGTTCGGGCTTAACGATACGGCGCTGGATTATCCACGGCAGCAGACGATCCATGGGTTGTTCGAGGCGCAGGTGCAGCGTACGCCGGAGGCCTTGGCGGTGGTCCATGGTGAACAGCGTCTGAGTTATCGCGAACTCAACGAACAGGCCAACCGTTTGGCCCATGTTCTTCGTAAGCAGGGTGTGGTGCCGGATTCGCGGGTTGGGATCTGCGTCGAACGCGGGGCGGAGATGGTCGTCGGCTTGCTGGCGATCCTCAAGGCGGGTGGCGGTTATGTGCCGTTGGACCCGGCTTACCCGGTAGAGCGGATTGCCTACATGCTGCAGGACAGCGCCCCGGCGGCGGTGCTGGCTCAGTCGGCTACCCAGGCGCTGTTGGCGGGCGTTTCGGTGCCCGTGATCAATCTTGATCAGGGCACCTGGCAGGACGAGTCCGTCCAGAATCCGCAGGTGCCGGGGCTGACCTCGGCGCATCTGGCCTACCTGATCTACACCTCGGGCTCGACTGGTCTGCCCAAGGGCGTGATGATCGAACACCGTAACACCGTGAACTTCCTCACCTGGGCCCACGCCGCTTTCGAAGGTTCGGCGTTGGACAAGACGCTGTTCTCGACTTCGCTGAACTTCGACCTGGCGGTCTATGAGTGCTTTGCCCCCTTGACCTGTGGCGGCAGCATCGAGGTGGTGAAAAACGTCCTGGAGTTGCAACACGGCGAACACGATATCGGCCTGATCAACACCGTTCCGTCAGCCCTCAAGGCCCTGCTGGAGGTCGACGGCCTGCCGGAATCGGTGCACACGGTCAACGTTGCCGGTGAAGCCCTGAAACGCAGCCTGGTTGAATCACTGTTCGAAAAGACGGGCGTCCAACGCCTGTGTAACCTCTACGGCCCGTCGGAAACCACCACCTACTCAAGCTGGGTAGCGATGGATCGCGAAGACGGTTTCTCGCCCCATATCGGCAAACCGGTGGGCAACACCCAGTTCTATCTGTTGGATGAACAGCAGCAACCCGTCCCACTGGGTGTTCCGGGAGAAATCTACATCGGCGGCGCTGGTGTAGCCCGAGGCTACTTGAACCGCGACGACCTGACCGCCGAACGCTTCCTCACCGACCCGTTCAGTCGGGAAGCTTCGGCCCGCATGTACCGCACCGGCGACCTCGGTCGCTACCTGCCAGACGGCAATATCGAGTACCTGGGCCGTAACGACGACCAGGTGAAGATCCGCGGTTTCCGTATCGAACTGGGCGAGATCGACGCCCGTCTGGCCAAACACCCGGCCGTCCACGAAGCGGTGGTCACGGCCCGTGAAGACGTTCCGGGCGACAAACGCCTGGTGGCCTATTACACCGTCCAATCGACGGACACCGAGCCGGCCATCGACAGCCTGCGCGGTTGGCTGCTGGGGCAACTGCCGGCCTATATGGTCCCGGTGGCGTATGTGCGGCTCGACGCCTTGCCACTGACCCCCAACGGCAAGCTCGACCGCAAGGCCCTGCCGGCCCCGGACGACGGCGCGCTGATCAGCCGTGGCTTTGAGGCCCCGCAAGGCGACACCGAAACCCTGATCGCCGAGATCTGGCAAACCTTGCTGGGTATCGCGCAGGTCGGTCGGCATGACCACTTCTTCGAACTGGGCGGCCATTCGCTGCTCGCCGTGAGCCTGATGGAACGCATGCGCCAGGAAGGCCTGGAAGCCGATGTCAGGACCCTGTTCGAACATCCCACCCTCTCGGAATACGCGGCAACGACGGAAAGAATGGAGATTGTTCTGTGAGCGTGATCGAACTGTTGGCAGTACTGAAAGAGAAAGATGTGCAACTTGCCGTCAAGGGCGACCAGCTGGTCGTCAGCGGCAGGCGACAGTCCCTCACCGAGCCCGCCGTGCTGGCGATGTTGCGCGAGAACAAGGCGGCGCTGATCGAATTGATCAACGCCGGCGAGTATTCCAGTGGCAAGGCCGGCGACGTGGAGATTCCGGCCCAGGCGATCCCTGTCGGCTGCGCGCGCATCACCCCGGACATGCTGCCCCTGGTCAAGCTCGACCAGGCGGCCATCGAGCATATCGTCGCCAGTGTCCCCGGCGGTGTCGGCAATGTGCAGGACATCTACCCGCTGGCGCCCTTGCAGGAAGGCATTCTCTATCACCATATTGCCGCCGAGCAGGGTGATCCCTACGTCTTGCAGGCTCAGTTCGCGATTACCAGTCGTGCTCGTTTCGACGAGTTCACCACGGCCTTGCAGCAGGTGATCGACCGTCACGACATCCTGCGTACCAGCGTGGTCTGGGAAGGCCTGGACGAACCGGTGCAGGTGGTCTGGCGCCAGGCGCGGCTGGTCCTCACTGAAATCGACATCGACCCCGCCGCCGGCGCGGCTGCGGAGCAGCTGAGACAACGCTTCGACCCGCGGCACTACCGTCTCGATATCAGCCAGGCGCCGTTGTTGCGCCTGGCCTTCGCCCACGATGCGGCCAACCAGCGCTGGGTGGCGATGCTGCTGTTCCATCATATCGCCATCGACCACGCGGCCCTGGAAGTGGTGCAGCAGGAAATCCATGCGTACCTGTACGGCCAGGCCCAGACCCTGGGCGAGCCGGTGCCGTACCGCAACTATGTGGCCCAGGCCCGGCTCGGGGTCAGCGGCGAGCAGCACGAAGCGTTTTTCCGCGAGATGCTCGGTGATGTCGACGAGCCGACCCTGCCGTTCGGCCTGCAGGATGTGCGCGGCGACGGCCATGGTGTCGAAGAAGCGACCCAGGTCTTGCCCGCCGATCTGAGCCGGCGCCTGCGCACCCAGGCCCGGCAGCAGGGGGTGAGTGCGGCGAGCCTGCATCACCTGGCCTGGGCCCAGGTGCTCGGGCGCCTGTGCGGGCGCGACGATGTGGTGTTCGGTACCGTGCTGCTGGGACGGATGCGCGGCAGCGAAGGGGTTCGCCGGGCCCTGGGCATGTTTATCAATACCTTGCCGCTGCGGGTTGCCGTGGGCGGACAGGATGTACGGGCCGGGGTCAAGGCGACCCATGCGCGGCTCACCGCGCTGCTGGGACACGAGCATGCCTCGTTGTCCCTGGCCCAGCGTTGCAGCGGCGTGGCCGCTCCGACGCCGTTGTTCAGCACCTTGCTCAACTACCGGCACAGTTCGGCTGAGGCGGTGACGGGCGAGGCGATTCAACTGTGGGAAGGGATCGAGGTGTTGGGTGGCGAAGAGCGCACCAACTATCCGCTGATCCTGTCCCTGGATGACCTGGGCGAAGGTTTCAGCCTGAATGTGCAGGCGGTTGCCGGTATCGGTGCGCAGCGGGTCTGCGGGTATATGCAGACGGCGTTGGAGCAGTTGGTCCAGGCCTTGGAACGGGCGTCGACCTCGGCACTTAACAGCCTGTCGATCCTGCCGGCCGATGAGCGTGAGCAGTTGCTGGTGGGGTTCAACGACACGGCACTGGATTATCCGCAGGCGCAGACCATTCACGGGTTGTTCGAGGAGCAGGTGCAGCGTACGCCGGAGGCCTTGGCAGTGGTGCATGGCGGACGACGCCTGACTTATCACGAGCTTAACGAGCAAGCCAACCGTTTGGCCCATGCTCTTCGTAAGCAGGGGGTGCAGCCGGATTCGCGGGTGGGGATCTGTGTTGAGCGTGGCGCCGAGATGGTCGTTGGTTTGCTGGCGATCCTCAAGGCGGGCGGCGGTTATGTGCCATTGGACCCGGCTTACCCTGCGGAGCGGATTGCCTATATGTTGCAGGACAGTGCCCCGGCGGCGGTGCTGGCTCAGTCGGCTACCCAGGCGCTGTTGGCGGGCGTTTCGGTGCCTGTGATCAATCTCGACCAGGGCACCTGGCAGGACGAGTCCGTCCAGAATCCGCAGGTGCCGGGGCTGACTTCGGCGCATCTGGCTTATCTGATCTACACCTCGGGTTCCACCGGCCTGCCGAAAGGCGTGATGATCGAACACCGCAATACCGTGAACTTCCTGGCCTGGGCCCACGTCGCGTTTGCAGGTTCGGCGTTGAACAAGACCTTGTTCTCCACCTCGCTGAACTTCGACCTGGCGGTCTATGAATGCTTCGCCCCCTTGACCTGCGGCGGCAGCATCGAGGTGGTGAAAAACGTCCTGGAACTGCAACGCGGCGAACACGATATCGGCTTGATCAACACAGTACCTTCGGCCCTCAAGGCCCTGCTGGAAGTCGACGGCCTTCCTGAGTCGGTGCACACGGTCAACGTGGCGGGTGAAGCCCTGAAGCGCAGCCTGGTGGAAACCCTGTTCGAGAAAACCGGCGTCCAGCGCTTGTGCAACCTCTACGGCCCGTCGGAAACCACCACCTACTCAAGCTGGGTGGCCATGGACCGTGCAGATGGTTTCGCCCCGCATATCGGCAAGCCGGTGGGCAACACCCAGTTCTACCTGTTGGACGAGCAGCAACAGCCCGTCCCTTTGGGTGTGCCGGGTGAAATCTACATTGGCGGTGCCGGCGTAGCCCGAGGCTACCTGAATCGCGACGACCTGACCGCTGAACGCTTCCTCAAGGACCCATTCAGCCGGGAAGCCTCGGCACGCATGTACCGCACCGGCGACCTCGGCCGCTACCTGCCGGACGGCAATATCGAATACCTGGGCCGTAACGACGATCAGGTGAAGATCCGCGGTTTCCGTATCGAACTGGGCGAGATCGACGCCCGTCTGGCCAAACACCCAGCGGTTCACGAGGCGGTGGTCACCGCTCGTGAAGACATCCCGGGCGATAAACGCCTGGTGGCTTATTACACCTTGTCTGCCGAGCACACCTCGGTGGATATCGACAGCCTGCGCCGCCATCTGCAGGAAAAATTGCCGGAGTACATGGTCCCGGCCATCTACGTAGCGTTGGACAAGCTGCCCCTGACCCCCAACGGCAAGCTCGACCGCAAGGCCCTGCCAGCGCCGGACAGCGGCGCATTGGTCCGCCGTGGCTACGAGGCGCCCCAGGGTGAAACCGAAATCATCCTGGCACGGATCTGGAGCGATTTGCTCAAGGTCGAGCAGGTCGGGCGGCACGATCACTTTTTCGAACTGGGCGGCCATTCGCTGCTGGCGGTCAGCCTGATCGGCCATATGCGCCAGGCCGGGCTCAGCATCGATGTCCAGGTGCTGTTCAGCCAGCCGACCCTGGCGGCCCTGGCCGCCGCCGTGGGCGGGGGCCGTGAAATCGTCGTTCCGGCCAATGTCATCCCGGCGGGCTGCGAGCACATCACCCCGGATATGCTGCCCCTGGTCAGCCTCGACCAGGCCGCCATCGAGCAGATTGTCGCGAACGTGCCGGGTGGCGCGGCGAATGTGCAGGATATCTACCCGTTGGCGCCGTTGCAGGAAGGCATTCTCTATCACCATCTGTCAGCCGGGACCGGCGACCCCTACGTCCTGCACGCCCTGTTCACCGTGCCGAACCGGCAGCGCCTGGATGCCTTTGCCGAGGCGCTGCAACGGGTGATCGATCGCCATGACATCCTGCGCACCGCCGTGCTCTGGCAAGGCCTGGACGAGCCGGTCCAGGTGGTCTGGCGTCAGGCCCGGTTGCAGTGCGAGGTCCTGGCGTTCGATCCACGTACTGGTGACGTGGCGAGCCAGCTCAAGGAACGTTTCGACAGCCGTCACTCGCGCCTGGACGTGAGCCGTGCGCCACTGATGCAACTGGTTTTTACCGAGGACGAAGCCCAGCAGCGCTGGGTGGCGATGTTGCGGTTCCATCATATGGCCCTGGACCATACCGCTCTTGAGGTGGTCCGCCATGAAATCCAGGTGCACCTGCTGGGGCAGGCCGCGCAACTGGGCAGCCCGGTGCCGTACCGCAACTATGTGGCTCAGGCGCGCCTGGGCGGGCGTCGGGAGGAACACGAAGCGTTTTTCTGCGACATGCTCGGCGATATCGACGAGCCGACCTTGCCATTTGGCTTGCAGGATGTGCAGGGCGACGGTCATTCCATCGAGGACGCCACCCGGGTTCTGTCGCCGACGCTGAGCCTGCGCCTGCGGGCTCGTGCACGGCAGTTGGGCGTGAGCGCCGCCAGCTTGCATCATCTGGCCTGGGCGCAGGTACTGGGCAAGGTCTCTGGCAAGCAGGAGGTGGTGTTCGGTACCGTGCTGATGGGCCGGATGCAGGGCGGCGAGGGTGCCGATCGGGCGTTGGGGATGTTTATCAATACCTTGCCGCTACGGGTTGCCGTGGGCGGGCAGGGCGTGCGCGCCGGGGTCAAGGCGACCCACGCGCGACTGACCGCGTTGCTGGGTCACGAACATGCGTCCCTGGCGTTGGCTCAACGTTGCAGCGGCGTGGCCGCGCCGACACCGCTGTTCAGTGCCTTGCTCAACTACCGCCACAGTGCCGTCGCCAGTGTTTCCGAAGAAACCGCGCTGGCCTGGCAGGGGATCGAGACCCTCGGTGGCGAAGAGCGCACCAACTATCCGTTGACCTTGAACGTCGATGACCTGGGCGAGGGCTTCAGCCTGAATGTGCAGGTCAACGCTGAAGTGGGGGCCATGCGGGTCTGTGCCTACATGGAGGCGGCACTGGAGCATCTGCTTCAGGCGCTGGAGCAGAATCCCGAAGCGCCACTGAGTGGCCTGTCTATCTTGCCGGCTGGTGAGCGTGAGCAGTTGCTGGTGGGGTTCAACGCGACGGAGCTGGATTATCCGCAGGCGCAGACGGTTCATGGTTTGTTTGAAGCGCAGGTGCAGCGCACGCCGGAGGCCTTGGCGGTGGTGCATAGCGGGAAGCGCCTGACTTATCGCGAGCTTAACGAGCAGGCCAACCGATTGGCGCATGCTCTGCGTAAACAAGGTGTGCAGCCGGATTCGCGGGTAGGGATCTGTGTTGAGCGCGGGGCCGAGATGGTCGTTGGCCTGCTGGCGATTCTCAAGGCGGGTGGCGGTTATGTGCCGTTGGACCCGGCTTACCCGGCGGAGCGGATTGCCTATATGTTGCAGGACAGCGCTCCGGCGGCGGTGCTGGCTCAGTCGGCTACCCAGGCGCTGTTGGCGGGCGTTTCGGTGCCTGTTATCAATCTCGACCAAGGCACCTGGCAGGACGAGTCCGTCCAGAATCCAGAAGTACCAGGGCTGACCTCGGCGCACCTGGCCTACCTGATCTACACCTCGGGCTCCACTGGTTTGCCCAAGGGCGTAATGATCGAACACCGCAACACCGTGAACTTCCTCACCTGGGCCCACGCTGCTTTCAACGGCATCAACGATCACACGACACCCCTGAATCACACAAACCCTGTAGGAGCTGGCTTGCCAGCGATGGCGTCCGATCAGGCGATGCAAGACTCTCGGGCCTCATCGCCGGCAAGCCAGCTCCTACAGGGACCGGGTTCGGCGTTGAACAAGACCTTGTTCTCGACGTCGCTGAACTTCGACCTGGCGGTCTACGAGTGCTTCGCGCCACTGACCTCGGGCGGCAGCATCGAAGTAGTGAAAAACGTCCTGGAGTTGCAACACGGCGAACACGATATCGGCCTGATCAACACCGTTCCGTCAGCCCTCAAGGCCTTGCTGGAGGTCGACGGCCTGCCGGAATCGGTGCACACGGTCAACGTTGCCGGTGAAGCCCTCAAGCGCAGCCTGGTGGAATCGCTGTTCGAAAAGACCGGCGTGCAGCGCCTGTGCAACCTCTATGGCCCGTCGGAAACCACCACCTACTCAAGCTGGGTAGCGATGGATCGCGAAGACGGTTTTGCCCCGCATATCGGCAAACCCGTCGGCAACACCCAGTTCTACCTGTTGGATGAGCAACAACAACCGGTACCACTGGGCGTGCCCGGCGAAATCTACATCGGTGGCGCTGGTGTGGCTCGAGGTTACCTGAACCGTGACGACCTCACCGCTGAACGTTTCCTCAAGGACCCATTCAACCAGGATGCCTCGGCCCGCATGTACCGCACCGGCGACCTGGGTCGTTACCTGCCAGATGGCAATATCGAATACCTGGGCCGTAACGACGACCAGGTGAAGATCCGTGGTTTCCGTATCGAACTGGGCGAGATCGACGCCCGTCTGGCCAAACATCCAGCCGTCCACGAAGCCGTGGTCACGGCCCGCGAAGATATCCCGGTCGATAAACGCCTGGTGGCCTACTACACCCTGGCCACTGGGCAAACCTCGGTGGATATCGAAGCCCTGCGCAGCCATCTGCAAGAGCAGTTGCCGGAGTACATGGTCCCCGCGATCTACGTGTTGCTTGAGACCATGCCGCTGACCCCCAACGGCAAGCTGGACCGCAAGGCCCTGCCGGCGCCGGACAGTGATGCGCTGATCCGCCGCGGCTACGAGGCGCCCCAGGGCGAAACCGAAACCACCCTGGCACGGATCTGGATGCAACTGCTCAATGTCGAGCAGGTCGGGCGCCACGATCACTTCTTCGACCTGGGTGGCCATTCGTTGTTGGCGGTCAGCCTGATCGAACGCATGCGCCAGGCCGGCCTGAGCGCCGACGTACGAGTGCTGTTCAGCCAGCCGACCCTGGCGGCCCTGGCCGCTGCCGTGGGCGGTGGGCGTGAAATCGTCGTCCCGGCCAATGCCATCCCGGCAGGCTGTGAGCACATCACCCCGGATATGCTGCCCCTGGTCGACCTCGACCAGGCCGCCATCGAGCAGATTGTTGCGAACGTGGCGGGTGGCGCGGCGAATGTGCAGGATATCTACCCGTTGGCGCCGTTGCAGGAAGGCATCCTCTATCACCATCACCTGGCCGTGGACCACGCCGACCCCTATCTGCAACACGCGCTGTTCGCCTTCGACAGCCGCGACCGGCTCGAGGCCTTCGCCCAGGCATTGCAAGGGGTGATCGCACGTCACGATATCCTGCGCACCGCCGTGGTCTGGGAAGGTCTCGACGCGCCGCTGCAAGTGGTCTGGCGCCAGGCGACCCTGGCGCTGAACGAAGTGTCACCGGACCCGCTCGCCGACGATATCGCCGAACAACTGCGCGGGTGCCTCGACTCGCCCCAGAACCGCCTGGATATCCGCCAGGCGCCGATGCTGCGCCTGGATTATGGGCAGGATCCGTCCAATCAACGCTGGATCGGCCTGCTGCAATACCATCACCTGGTCAACGACGCCACCTCGCTGGGGGCGCTGGTGGCGGAAATCGAAGCGCATATGCAGGATCGCCAGGCGCAACTGCCGGTCTCGATCCCTTACCGCAACTATGTGGCCCAGTCGCGCCTGGGGGTGAGTCAGGCCGAGCACGAGCAGTTCTTCCGCGAGATGCTCGGTGATATCGACGAGCCGACCTTGCCCTTCGGCCTGCAGGATGTGCAGGGCGACGGCCAGGATATCGAAGAGGCCCGCTGTGCCGTGGACAACGGCCTCAGCCGCCGCCTGCGGACCCAGGCCCGGCAATTGGGCGTCAGTGCCGCAAGCCTTTGCCACCTGGCCTGGGCCCGTGTGCTCGGTGCCGTCTCTAGCAAGGATGAGGTGGTGTTCGGCACCGTCCTGCTCGGTCGCCTGCAAAGCGGCGAGGGCGCTGATCGTGCCCTGGGGATGTTTATCAATACCTTGCCGCTGCGGGTGGCGCTGGGCGGACTGGGTGCGCGCGAAGGGGTCAAGGCTACCCACGCACGCCTCACGGCCTTGCTCGGTCACGAACATGCACCGCTGACCCTGGCGCAACGTTGCAGCGGCGTGGCGGCGCCGACCCCGTTGTTCAGCGCATTGCTGAACTATCGACACCTGGCGAGTGGCAGCGCGGACCTGCCGGCCTGGAACGGCATCGAGATGCTCGGTGGCGAAGAGCGCACCAACTATCCGCTGACCTTGTCGGTGGACGATCTGGGTGAAGACTTCGCCCTGCACGTTGGCACCCTGGCCGGTACCGGGGCACAACGGGTGTGCGGCTATATGCTCAGCGCCCTGGAAAGCCTGGTCGAGGCCCTCGAACAGACGCCGGCCTTGCCGTTGGCACAGCTGTCGATCCTGCCCGCCGCCGAGCGCGAGCAACTGTTGGTAGGGTTCAATGCCAGTGCTCGCGATTACCCTCGGGCGCAAACCGTCCATGGCCTGTTCGAAGTCCAGGTGCGGGCGCGGCCCGAGGCTTGCGCGGCGATCCACGAGGGTGTGTCGCTGAGTTATGCCGAACTCAATACCCGGGCCAACCGTCTGGCCCGCCATCTGCGCGGTCTCGGTGTACAACCGGGCGACAGCGTGGCGATCCTGCTGGAGCGCTCCCATGAGTTGCTGGTCAGCCAACTGGCGGCGCTCAAGTGCGGCGCGGTCTATGTGCCGCTGGATATCAACGCCCCGGTGGAACGCCAGGGCTTCATGATCGAGGACAGCCAGGCACGGGTCCTGTTGACTCGCAGCCAGGTGCCGCTGGACACCCCCGTGCAGCGCGTTGACCTCGACCGGCAGAGTCTGGAGCGCCTGGACGGCGATGACCTGACCATGCCGCAGTCCAGCGAAAGCGTGGCCTACATCATGTACACCTCCGGCTCCACCGGCACGCCCAAGGGTGTGCTGGTGCCGCATCGGGCCATCAGCCGCCTGGTGATCAACAACGGTTATGCCGATTTCAATGCCCGGGACCGCGTGGCCTTCGCCTCCAACCCGGCGTTCGACGCCAGCACCCTTGACGTCTGGGCGCCGCTGCTCAATGGCGGCTGCGTGGTGGTGATCGGCCAGGCCGACTTGCTCTCCCCGGAAAATTTCCAGCGCCTGTTGCTGGAGCAGTCGGTGACGGTGCTGTGGATGACCGCCGGCCTGTTCCATCAATACGCCGCGGGCCTGGGCGACGCCTTCTCGCGCCTGCGTTACCTGATTGTCGGCGGCGATGTGCTGGACCCGGCGGTGATTGCCCGAGTACTGGCGAACTCTGCCCCAGAACACCTGCTCAATGGTTACGGTCCGACCGAAGCGACGACCTTTTCCGCGACTTATGAAATCACCAAGGCGGACAGCGGCAGCCTGCCGATTGGCCGGCCAGTGGGCAACGGTCGTCTCTATGTGCTCGATGCCCAGGCCCAGCCCGTGCCGCTGGGCGTGGTGGGCGAGCTGTATATCGGCGGCCTGGGCGTGGCCAAGGGTTACCTGAACCGGGATGAGTTGACTCGGGAAAAATTCGTCTCCGACCCGTTCGACAGCGACCCGCAGGCGCGTTTGTATCGCACCGGCGACCTGGCACGCTGGCGTGCCGATGGCAACCTGGAATACTTGGGGCGCAACGACGACCAGGTGAAGATCCGTGGCTTCCGGGTCGAGCTGGGCGAGATCGAAGCACGCCTGGCCGAACATCCCGAGGTCAAGGAAGCCGTGGTCCTGTGCCGCGAAGAGGTCCCCGGCGACAAGCGCCTGGTGGCCTATTTCACCCCGGCCTTCGAAGGGGCGGTGGAGCGGATCGACACACTGCGCGGGCATTTGCACGCGCAGTTGCCGGAATACATGGTGCCCATGGCCTATGTGCGCCTTGAGCGCCTGCCGCTGACGGCCAACGGCAAGCTGGATCGCAAGGCCCTGCCGGCGCCGGACGAACGTGCACTGATCAGCCGTGGCTACGAGGCACCCGAGGGGGAAACCGAGACCCTGCTGGCGCAATTGTGGTCCGAACTGCTCAAGGTCGAGCAGGTCGGTCGACATGACCACTTCTTCGAACTGGGCGGGCATTCATTGCTGGCGGTGACGCTGATCGAGCGTATGCGCCAGGCCGGCCTGAGCGCCGATGTGCGGGTGCTGTTCAGCCAGCCAACCCTGGCCGCGCTGGCCGCGGCGGTGGGCAGTGGCCGTGAAATCCGCGTGCCGGCCAATGGCATCACCCTCGATTGCGCGCGGATCACCCCGGACCTGCTACCGCTGGCGAACCTGGACCAGGCCGCCATCGACCGGATCGTCGCCACGGTGCCGGGTGGCGTTGCCAACGTCCAGGATATCTATGCCCTGGCGCCGTTGCAGGCCGGTATTCTCTATCACCACCTCAGCGCGGAGCAGGGCGACCCCTACGTGCTGCAATCGCAGTTCGCCTTCGACAGCCAAGAGCGCCTGGACGAATTCGCCAGCGCCTTGCAGTTCGTGATCCAGCGTCATGACATCCTGCGTACCGCGCTGGTCTGGGAAGGACTAGACGAACCGGTGCAGGTGGTCTGGCGTGAGGCGCAGTTGGTGCGCGAGAGCCTGGAGCCGGACTCGCGGGGCGGTGCTGTGGCGAGCCAACTGCAGCAGCGTTTCGACTCGCGGCACTATCGCCTGGATATCCGCCAGGCACCGATGCTGCGCTTGATCCAGGCCTGGGATGCGGAAAACCAGCGCTGGCTGGCCTTGCTGCTGTTCCATCACCTGGCCATGGACCACACCGCGATGGATGTGGTGCAGCACGAGATGCAGGCCTATCTGCTGGGCCAGCAGGCGCAACTGGGCGCGCCGGTGCCGTATCGCAACTATGTGGCCCAGGCCCGCCTGGGCGTGAGCCAGGAAGAGCACGAGCGTTTCTTCCGCGAACGACTCGCTGCTGTCGACGAGCCGACCTTGCCATTCGGCTTGCAGCAGGTTGATGTTCAAGGTATCGATGAAGCCCGCCTGCCTGTGGGCGTTGCGCTGGGTCGCCGTTTGCGGGCCCAGGCCCGCCAACTGGGGGTGAGTGCCGCCAGCCTGGTGCATCTGGCCTGGGCCCAGGTACTGGGCCGGGTTTCGGCACGCGACGACGTGGTGTTCGGCACCGTGCTGATGGGCCGGATGCAGGGCGGCGAAGGTGCCGACCGTGCCTTGGGCATGTTTATCAATACCTTGCCGCTGCGGGTGGTCCTCGGCGGTCGGAGCGCGCGGGAAGGGGTCAAGACCACCCACGACGAACTGACCGCGTTGCTCGGCCATGAGCATGCGTCCCTGGCGTTGGCCCAGCGTTGCAGCGGCGTAAGCGCGCCGCTGCCGTTGTTCAGCGCCTTGCTCAACTATCGCCACAGCAGCATTGTGGTGACCGACGAGGCGTTGACGGCCTGGCACGGCATGCAGGCCCTGGGCGGTGAGGAACGCACCAACTATCCGTTGACCCTCAACGTCGACGATCAGGGCGAGGACTTCCTGTTGACCGCCCAGACCGTTCCGGTGATTGCGGCCGGGCGGATCTGCGCCTATATGCAGCGGGCCTTGCACAGTCTGGTCGATGCCCTGGAGCAGGGCGCCGAAGCGTCGTTGCAGGACTTGTCGGTGTTGCCAGAGGCTGAACGCCGGCAGTTGCTGGAAGCCTTCAATGCGACCGCCGTCGACTATCCGCGGGATCTGACCCTGCATGGCTTGTTCGAAGCTCGCGTCGCCACCAGTGGTGACGCGGTAGCGGTCGTCGACGAGCAGGGCAGCCTGACTTATGACGCACTCAACCGTCAGGCCAACCGCATCGCCCATCGCCTGATCGGCCTGGGCATCGGTCCGGATGATCGGGTAGCGATCTGTGTCGACCGTAGCCTGGAAATGGTGGCGGGGCTGTTGGGGATTCTCAAGGCTGGCGCGGCTTATGTGCCGCTGGACCCGGATTATCCAATTGATCGCCTGACTTACATGCTGGAGAACTGCGCTCCGGCGGTGGTTCTCACTCAGGAAGCTTTGCGTGCGGTGCTTCCAGCAAGCAACGTACCGGTGCTGTTGCTTGATCCTGAGCATGCCGAGCGTGAAGGTTTCCTCGCACAACCAGATAGCAATCCGCTGCGGGCCGAGGTGCGTCCCGAGCATCTGGCTTACGTGATCTACACCTCGGGTTCGACCGGCCAACCGAAAGGCGTGATGAACGAACACCGTGGCGTGGTCAACCGCCTGCTGTGGATGCAGGACGAATACGGTCTGGAGGCTTCGGACAGCGTGTTGCAGAAGACCCCGTTCAGCTTCGACGTCTCGGTCTGGGAGTTCTTCTGGCCGCTGTTCAACGGCGCCCGGCTGGTGATGGCGCGTCCGGGTGGTCATCGTGATCCGGGCTACCTGCGTGAAGTGATTCGTGAGCAGAACATCACCACCTTGCACTTCGTGCCGTCGATGCTGGACCTGTTCCTGGCCCATGGCGAGGCCGGGGAGAGTGGCTTGCTGCGGGTAATGTGCAGCGGTGAAGCCTTGCCAGGGCATCTGGTACGACGCTTCAAGCAGCAGTTGCCGGAGGTTGGCTTGTTCAACCTGTATGGTCCGACCGAAGCAGCCGTCGACGTTACGGCTTGGGATTGTGCCGGTCCTCTGGACGAAACGCCGGACAACACGCCGATCGGCAAGCCGGTGGCGAATACAAAGATCTACCTGCTGGATGCCAGCCGTCAGCCAGTGCCACTGGGTGTGGCAGGCGAGCTGTATATCGGCGGCGTGCAGGTGGCCCGCGGTTACCTGAACCGCCCGGAACTGAGCGCCGAGCGTTTTCTCGACGACCCATTCAATACGGTGCAAGGCGGGCGCATGTATCGCACCGGCGACCTGGCTCGCTACCTGCCGGACGGCACGGTGGAATACCTGGGGCGTAACGACGACCAGGTGAAGATCCGTGGTTTCCGTATCGAACTGGGTGAAATCGAAGCCCGCCTGGCCGCTTACCCTGGGGTCAAGGAAAGCGTGGTGCTGGCACGGGAAGACAACCCCGGCGAAAAACGCCTGGTGGCTTATGTCACGGCGCAGCAGCCTGAAACGCTGCTGGAGATCGAAAGCCTGCGCGGTCATCTGCAAGGCGCATTGCCGGAATACATGGTCCCGGCGGCCTACGTACAGCTTGATGCTCTGCCACTCACGCCTAACGGCAAACTGGACCGCAAGGCGCTGCCGGCACCGGATGGGGCGGCACTGATCAGCCGTGAATACGAAGCCCCACAAGGCGAAACCGAAAGCGTGCTGGCACAACTGTGGGCCGAGCTGCTCAAGGTCGAGCGTGTAGGGCGGCATGACAACTTCTTCGAACTTGGCGGTCACTCGCTATTGGCCGTGACGCTGATCGAACGGATGCGCCAGGTCGGCCTGAGCGCCGATGTGCGGGTGCTGTTCGGCCAACCGAGCTTGTCGGCGCTGGCGGCGGCGGTGGGTGGCAGCACGGAAATCGTGGTGCCGGTCAACCTGATCGCTGAAGGCTGTACGCATATCACCCCGGACCTGTTGCCGCTGGTCAGCCTGACCCAGGCGCAGGTCGACCGGGTGGTGGCGAGCGTACCGGGCGGCGCGGCGAATATTCAGGACATCTACCCGCTGGCACCGTTGCAGGAGGGCATCCTGTTCCATCACCTGTCGGCCGGTGAAGGGGATCCCTATGTGCTGCAATCGCAGTTCAGCTTCGACAGCCGCAGCCGCCTGGACGATTTTATCCAGGCACTGCAAAACGTGATCGATCGTCACGATGTGCTGCGTACCTCGATCGTCTGGGAAGGGTTGGAAACACCGGTGCAAGTGGTCTGGCGCCAGACCCGGCTGATGGTCGAGGTCTTCGAGCCGACCCCGGGAGCCGCTGAGCCGCTGGCGCAACTGCTGCAGCGCTTCGATCCGGCGCACTATCGCCTGAATCTGCAACAGGCGCCGTTGCTGCAACTGGCCGTCAGCGAAGATGCGCTCAACCGGCGTTGGGTTGGCGTCCTGCTGTTCCATCACATCGCCATTGACCACACCACCATCGCGGTGGTGCAACAGGAAATGCAGGCCAGCCTGCGTGGGCAGGCGACGCCGCTGGCGCCGGCCGTGCCGTATCGCAACTACGTGACCCAGGCGCGCCTGGGGGTAAGCCAGGAGGCCCACGAAAGCTTCTTCCGCGACATGCTCGGCGATATCGACGAACCGACCCTGCCGTTCGAACAGCAGGAAGTTCGGGGCGACCAACAGGCGATCGCCGAAGCCCACCTGACGCTGGACCTCGATCTGTCCCGGCGTCTGCGTGGCCACGTCCGGCAGTCGGGTGTCAGCGCGGCGAGCCTGGTGCACCTGGCCTGGGGCCTGGTGCTGGGCCGCCTGTGCCGACGCGAGAAGGTCGTGTTCGGTACCGTGTTGCTGGGCCGTCTGCAGGGCGGCGCGGGGGCCGATCGGGCGCTGGGGATGTTTATCAACACCTTGCCGCTGCGCCTGGACCTCGGCGCCTTGGGCACCCGGGCCGCGCTCAAGGCGGCCCATGGCCGGCTCACCGCGCTGCTTGGCCATGAGCACGCTTCCCTGGCGCTGGCCCAGCGTTGCAGCGGGGTGCCGGCGCCGACGCCACTGTTCAGCGCCTTGCTCAACTACCGGCACGGTGCCGGTGAGGCCAGCCAGCAGGCGCTGGATGCCTGGCAGGGTATCGAAAGCCTCGGTGGCGGTGAGCGGACCAACTACCCGCTGACGCTTTCGGTGGACGATAACGATGTGGGCTTCGGTCTGACGGTACAGGCGACTGTCGGCGTCGATGCGCAACGGGTCTGCGGTTATATGCAGGCCGCGCTGGCGAGTCTGGTGGGAGCCCTTGCGCAGAGCGCGGAGGTGCCGCTGGGACGGCTGTCGGTATTGCCGGCGACGGAGCGTGAGCAGTTGTTGTTCGGGCTCAACGCCACCGCGCTGGATTATCCACGGCAGCAGACGATCCATGGGTTGTTCGAGGCGCAGGTGCAGCGCACGCCGGAGGCCTTGGCGGTGGTGCATGGCGGGCGACGCTTGAGCTATCGCGAGCTTAACGAGCAAGCCAACCGTTTGGCGCATGCCCTGCGTAAACAGGGTGTGCAGCCGGATTCGCGGGTGGGGATTTGCGTTGAGCGCGGGGCCGAAATGGTTGTTGGCCTGCTGGCGATTCTCAAGGCAGGCGGCGGTTATGTGCCGTTGGACCCGGCTTATCCGGTGGAGCGGATTGCCTACATGCTGCAGGACAGTGCTCCGGCGGCGGTGTTGGCTCAGGCGGCTACCCAGGCGTTGTTGGCGGGCGTTTCGGTGCCCGTGATCAATCTTGATCAAGGCACCTGGCAGGACGAATCCGTCCAGAATCCGCAGGTGCCGGGGCTGACCTCGGCGCATCTGGCCTACCTGATCTACACCTCGGGCTCGACTGGTCTGCCCAAGGGCGTGATGATCGAACACCGTAACACCGTGAACTTCCTCACCTGGGCCCACGCCGCTTTCGAAGGTTCGGCGTTGGACAAGACGCTGTTCTCGACTTCGCTGAACTTCGACCTGGCGGTCTATGAGTGCTTTGCCCCCTTGACCTGTGGCGGCAGCATCGAGGTGGTGAAAAACGTCCTGGAGTTGCAACACGGCGAACACGATATCGGCCTGATCAACACCGTTCCGTCAGCTCTCAAGGCCCTGCTGGAGGTCGACGGCCTGCCGGAATCGGTGCACACGGTCAACGTTGCCGGTGAAGCCCTGAAACGCAGCCTGGTTGAATCACTGTTCGAAAAGACTGGCGTCCAACGCCTGTGTAACCTCTACGGCCCGTCGGAAACCACCACCTACTCAAGCTGGGTAGCGATGGATCGCGAAGACGGTTTCTCGCCCCATATCGGCAAACCGGTGGGCAACACCCAGTTCTATCTGTTGGATGAACAGCAGCAACCCGTCCCACTGGGTGTTCCGGGCGAAATCTACATCGGCGGCGCTGGTGTAGCCCGAGGCTACTTGAACCGCGACGACCTGACCGCCGAACGCTTCCTCAAGGACCCATTCAGCCGGGATGCCTCGGCCCGCATGTACCGCACCGGTGACCTGGGTCGCTACCTGCCGGACGGCAATATCGAATACCTGGGCCGTAACGACGACCAGGTGAAGATCCGCGGTTTCCGTATCGAACTGGGCGAGATCGAAGCACGCTTGGCCAAACACCCCGAGGTGCAGGAAGCGGTAGTGATGGCTCGGGAGGATGTGCCGGGTGAAACCCGCCTGGTGGCTTATTTCACGCCGGCCAGCATTGGTGTTGTGCCGGACAGCGGCACCCTGCGGGCTTATCTGCAAGGGCTGCTGCCGGATTACATGTTGCCGGCAGCCTATATGCAACTCGACACGTTGCCGCTGACCCCCAACGGCAAGCTTGACCGCAAGGCCCTGCCGCTGCCGGACAGCAGTGCCTACGCCTTGCGTGTCTACGAAGCCCCGGTGGGCGAAGTCGAGACCAGGCTGGCGGCGCTCTGGGCCGATTTGCTCAAGGTCGAACGGGTGGGGCGGCATGACCACTTCTTCGAACTGGGCGGCCATTCGCTGCTCGCCGTGAGCCTGATCGAACGCATGCGCCAGGCGGAACTGGAAGCCGATGTCCGGGTGCTGTTCGGCCAGCCGACGCTGGCCCAGGTGGCCGCTTCGGTGGGGACCGCGCAACGGCTGGAGGTGCCGCAGGCGAAGATTCCGACGCTTAACCGCAAACGCCGTATCTGAAGCCCTGGCCACGGCCCGACCGAGCTCGCATCGGTCGGGCCGTGGCCTTTCTCCTCCTGCCCCTTCGCAGCCCCTGTACGGGCGTGCCTCCACCGGGTCTTGTCCCGGCTTCCCATGACAGACAGTCACCCGTGGATGCTCTAATTTTCGAGGCCTGTGGGGAGCATGGCGAATGGGATGTTTCGCATGTGTCAGTGGACCGCAGCCCTTTGTTGCTGCGGACCCGATCACGCCTGCGCCCGGACTCCCGTGCTGTCTTCGAGCTTCGAAGCCCCTCCGATTTTTTATCGCGCGAAACGCTGTCTCCGACACCGAGCCTTTGGGGTGTCAATCCTTTCCGAAATGATAAATAGCAGGTTATTCGATGCACTTCAGCGAATTGATGGCAGTTCTTTCCACGCACGCGATCCGTCTTCAACAGGAAGAAGACGATCTGGTGATTCTCGGTGACGACGAGGGCCTTGACAGCGCCGTACTCGACAGTCTGGGCGTGCACAAGGCGGAACTGCTCAAGCTGGTGGCTCGAAACGGCGGTGACTGGCTGAGCCCGGCCTTCCGCATTACCGCGGACATGCTGCCGCTGGCCAACCTCAGCCAGGCCGCGATCGACCGCATCGTCGACGCGGTGCCCGGTGGCGCCGGCAATGTCCAGGATATCTACCCGCTGGCGCCCCTGCAGGAAGGGATTCTCTACCATCACCTGGCCGCCGGGCAGGGCGACCCCTATGTGTTGCGGGCGCTGTTCGGTGCCGATAGCCGCGAGCGCCTCGACGATTTCGCCCAGGCCCTGCAAGCGGTGATCGAGCGCCACGATATCCTGCGCACCGCCATGGTCTGGGAAGGCCTCGACGAACCGGTGCAGGTGGTATTGCGCGAAGCCACGCTGGCGGTGGATGAGCTGGAACTGGCGGCCGCCGACGGTGATATAGAAACCCAGCTGCGCGAACGCTACGATTCCCGGCATTACCGCCTCGACCTGCGCCAGGCGCCGCTGATGCGCCTGGTCTGCGCCGAGGACCGGGCCAATGCGCGTTGGGTGGCGATCCTGTTGTTCCATCACATCGCCATCGACCATGCCGCGCTGGAGCTGGTGCAGTACGAGATGCAGGCCTACCTGCTCGGCGAAGGCCATGCCTTGCCCGAGGCAGTGCCGTATCGCAACTATGTGGCGCAGGTCCGGCTCGGTGCCGGGGCCGATGCCCATGAGGGGTTCTTCCGCGACATGCTGGCGGACGTCGATGAACCGACGCTGCCGTTTGGCGTGGTCGAAACCCCGGGCAGCGATCCGCTGATCGAAGAGGTCCGTGTGCCGGTCGACACCGCGTTGAGCCTGCGCCTGCGGGCCCAGGCCCGGCAGCTGGGGGTCAGCGCCGCGAGCCTGCACCACCTGGCCTGGGCGCGGGTGGTGGGCGCCGTTTCGGGCAAGTCGGACGTGGTCTTCGGCACCGTGCTGATGGGCCGGATGCAGGGCGGCGAGGGCGCCGACCGCGCCCTGGGCATGTTTATCAACACCTTGCCGTTGCGGGTGAAACTCGAGGGGCACGGGGTCCGTGAAGGGGTCAAGACCACCCACGCGCGCCTGACCGCCTTGCTCGGCCACGAGCACGCCTCCCTGGCCCTGGCCCAGCGTTGCAGCGGCGTGGCCGCGCCGGCGCCCTTGTTCAGTTCGCTGCTCAACTACCGCCACAGCAGCCCCGAGTCGGTGGCTTCGGCCGAGACCGTGAAGGCCTGGTCCGGTTTGCACAGCCTTGGTGGTGAAGAACAAAGCACCTACCCGATCACCCTGTCGGTGGACGACCTGGGCGAAGCGTTCAGCCTGGCGGTCCAGGCCCTGGTGGAGATCGGTGCAGAGCGCGTCGGCGACTATATGCTGGCCGCCCTCGGCGCCCTGATCGAGGCCCTGGAACAGCAGCCACAAACACCCTTGCAGCACCTGGAAATCCTTCCACCGGCTGAGCGCCGGCAAGTGCTGCACGGCTTCAATGCCACGACACGCGACTATCCGCGACACAGCAGCCTGCAGGCACTGTTCGAACAACAAGTGGTGGCGCGGCCCGACGCAGTGGCCGCCGTCCAGGATGGCCGGAGCCTGACCTATCGGCAACTCAACAGCCGGGCCAATGGCCTGGCCCGACACCTGATCGGCCTCGGCGTACAGCCGGGCGAGCGGGTGGCGCTGTTGCTGGAGCGCTCCTTCGACCTGCTGGCCGGCCAACTGGCGATTATCAAATGCGGCGCGGCCTATGTGCCGCTGGATATCAATGCGCCGGCGGAACGCCAGGCATTCATGCTGCACGACAGCGCGGCGCGTCAGGTATTGACCCTGAGCGACAGCGTGGTGCCCGAGGGGATCCAGCGAGTCGATCTGGACACCCTGGAGCTGGACGCCGACGTACCGAATCCGGCACTGGCCGCGTCCGCCGAGTCGGTGGCCTATATCATGTACACCTCCGGCTCCACCGGTACGCCCAAAGGGGTACTGGTGCCGCACCGGGCCGTCAGCCGCCTGGTGATCAACAACGGTTATGCCGATTTCAATGCCGGCGACCGCGTGGCTTTCGCCTCCAACCCGGCCTTCGACGCCAGCACCCTGGATGTCTGGGCGCCACTGCTCAATGGCGGTTGCGTGGTTGTGGTGGAGCAGTCGGTATTGCTGTCCCTGGACGAGTTCCGTGCGCTGCTGCTGGCGCAGTCGGTCAGCGTGCTGTGGATGACCGCCGGGCTGTTCCATCAATATGCCGACGGCCTGATGGAGGCTTTCGCCCAACTGCGCTACCTGATCGTCGGCGGCGATGTGCTCGACCCGGCGGTGATTGCCCGGGTGCTGGAAGAGGGGGCTCCGGAGCATCTGCTCAACGGCTACGGCCCGACCGAAGCCACCACCTTTTCCACGACCTACGAGATTACCTCGGTCGGCAATGGCGGTATTCCCATTGGCCGGCCAATCGGCAACAGCCAGGTCTATGTGCTCGATGCCTTGCGCCAACCGGTGGCGGTGGGCGTGGCCGGTGAGCTGTATATCGGCGGGCAGGGTGTGGCCAAGGGTTACTTGAACCGCCCGGAACTGAACGCCACGCAATTCGTCGCCGACCCGTTCAGCGACGAGGCGGGAGCCCTGTTGTATCGCACCGGCGACCTCGCTCGCTGGACCGCGGACGGGGTTGTCGAGTACCTCGGGCGTAACGACGACCAGGTGAAGGTTCGTGGTTTCCGTATCGAACTGGGCGAGATCGAAGCGCGCCTGGCCGCTTGTGCGGGCGTGCGCGAGGCGGTGGTGCTGGCCCGTCAGGACGAACCCGGACACAAGCGTCTGGTGGCCTACCTGGTTGGCGAGGACGAGAGCGACTTGTCGGTACCGGATCTGCGCCGCGAACTGGCGGCCTCCCTGGCCGAATACATGGTGCCCAGTGCCTTCGTCGTCCTCGAATCGTTCCCGTTGACGGCCAACGGTAAGCTCGATCGCCGCGCCTTGCCGGCACCCGACGCCGACGCTTATGCCAGTCGTGAGTTCCAGGCCCCCGAGGGCGAGCTGGAAATCACCCTGGCGCGGCTGTGGTCCGAGTTGCTGAAAGTCGAGCGGGTTGGGCGTCACGATCACTTCTTCGAACTGGGCGGGCACTCGCTGCTGGCCGTGAGCCTGATCGAGCGCATGCGTCAGTTGGGCCTGAGTGCCGACGTGCGCGTGCTGTTCAGCCAGCCGACCCTGGCCGCGCTGGCCGCTGCCGTCGGTAGCGGTCGTGAAGTCCGCGTGCCGGCCAACCTGATTGTCGACGGTTGTGAGCAGATCACCCCGGACCTGCTGCCGCTGGCCAACCTGACCCAGGCACAGATCGACCTGGTGGTGGCGACGGTGCCGGGCGGTACTGCCAATGTGCAGGATATCTACCCGCTGGCGCCGTTGCAGGAGGGGATTCTCTATCACCACCTGGCGGCTCGGGACGGCGACCCCTACGTGTTGCAGAGCCAGTTCGCCTTTGACGACCGCGAGCGCCTGGAGTCCTTTGTCCAGGCCTTGCAGATAGTGATCGACCGCCACGACATTTTGCGTACCAGCGTGGTCTGGGAAGGTCTGGATTCGCCGGTGCAGGTGGTCTGGCGCCAGGCGCGCCTACACCTTGATGCGCTTGAACTCGACCCGGCCGCCGGCGATATCGGTGCGCAACTGCACAGCCGTTTCGACCCGCGTCACTACCGCCTGGACGTGAGCGAGGCGCCGCTGATGCGCCTGGCCTATGCCGAAGATCCGCTCAACCAGCGGATCACCGCGATGCTGTTGTTCCATCACATGGCCCTGGACCATATGGCGATGGAGGTGGTGCAGCATGAAATGCAGGCCTGGCTGCTCGGTGAGGCCGAGGCCTTGCCGACGCCGGTGCCATATCGCAACTATGTGGCCCAGGCGCGCCTGGGTGTCAGCCCGGCCGATCACGAAGCGTTTTTCCGCGACATGCTCGGTGAGGTGGAGGAGCCGACCCTGCCGTTCGGTTTGCAGGATGTGCAGGGCGATGGCAGCGATATCGAGGAAGCGGTCCAGGCGCTGGACGCGCAGTTGGACCAACGCCTGCGGGCTCAGGCCCGGCAACTGGGGGTGAGTGTTGCCAGCCTCGTGCACCTGGCCTGGGCCCAGGTGCTGGGCAAGGTTTCGGGCCGCCGCGATGTGGTGTTCGGCACCGTGTTGATGGGCCGGATGCAGGGCGGCGAGGGTGCCGATCGAGCGTTGGGGATGTTTATCAATACCTTGCCGCTGCGGGTTGCCGTGGGCGGGCAGGGCGTGCGCGCCGGGGTCAAGGCGACCCACGCGCGACTGACCGCTTTGCTGGGGCACGAACATGCGTCCCTGGCCCTGGCCCAGCGTTGCAGCGGCGTGGCCGCGCCGATGCCACTGTTCAGCGCCTTGCTCAACTACCGGCATAGCGCTGCCGGAAGTGTTTCCGAGCAGGCCGTGCAGGCCTGGCACGGTATCCATGTCCTGAGTGGTGAAGAGCGGACCAACTATCCGCTGACGCTGAACGTCGATGATCTGGGTGATGGCTTCAACCTGACTGCCCTGGTGGCATCGTCGATTGGTGCGCAGCGGGTCTGCGGTTATATGAACACGGCGCTGGAGCATTTGGTGGAGGCTCTGGAGCAGACGCCGCAAGCGTCATTGCAAGGCCTGTCGATCCTGCCGGCTGGTGAGCGCGAGCAATTGCTGGTGGGGTTCAACGCGACGGAGCTGGATTATCCGCAGGCGCAGACGATTCATGGGTTGTTCGAGGCGCAGGTGCAGCGTACGCCGGAGGCCTTGGCGGTGGTACATGGCGAGCGGCGCTTGAGCTATCGCGAGCTTAACGAGCAGGCCAACCGTTTGGCGCATGCCCTGCGTAAACAGGGTGTGCAGCTGGATTCGCGGGTGGGGATCTGCGTTGAGCGCGGGGCCGAGACGGTTGTGGGTCTGCTGGCGATTCTCAAGGCGGGTGGCGGTTATGTGCCGTTGGACCCGGCTTATCCGGCGGAACGGATTGCCTACATGCTGCAGGACAGCGCTCCGGCGGCGGTGCTGGCACAGACCGCAACCTGCGATTTGTTGGCGGGCGTGTCAGTGCCTGTGATCAATCTCGATCAAGACACTTGGCAGGACGAATCCGTCCAGAATCCAGAGGTGCCGGGCCTGACTTCGGCACATCTGGCTTATCTGATCTACACCTCGGGCTCCACCGGTCTGCCCAAGGGCGTGATGATCGAACACCGAAACACGGTGAACTTCCTGACCTGGGCTCACGCCGCTTTCGGTGGTTCGGCGTTGAACAAGACCTTGTTCTCGACATCGCTGAACTTCGACCTGGCGGTCTACGAGTGCTTCGCGCCACTGACCTGTGGCGGCAGCATCGACGTGGTGAAAAACGTCCTGGAATTGCAATACGGCGACCACGATATCGGCCTGATCAACACCGTTCCGTCAGCCCTCAAGGCCCTGCTGGAAGTCGACGGCCTTCCTGAGTCGGTGCACACGGTCAACGTGGCGGGTGAAGCCCTGAAGCGCAGCCTGGTGGAAACCCTGTTCGAGAAAACCGGCGTCCAGCGCTTGTGCAACCTCTACGGCCCGTCGGAAACCACCACCTACTCAAGCTGGGTGTCGATGGACCGCGAAGACGGCTTCGCGCCCCATATCGGCAAGCCAGTCGGCAACACCCAGTTCTACCTGCTGGACGAGCAGCAACAGCCCGTTCCGTTGGGCGTACCGGGTGAAATCTACATCGGCGGCGCCGGTGTAGCCCGAGGCTACCTGAACCGCGACGACCTGACCGCCGAACGCTTCCTCCAGGATCCGTTCGCAACCACGCCAAATGCCCGTATGTACCGCACCGGAGACCTGGGCCGCTATCTGCCAGATGGCAATATCGAATACCTGGGCCGTAACGACGACCAGGTGAAGATTCGCGGTTTCCGTATCGAACTGGGCGAGATCGATGCCCGTCTGGCCAAACACCCAGCGGTTCACGAGGCGGTGGTCACCGCTCGTGAAGACATCCCGGGCGATAAACGCCTGGTGGCTTATTACACCTTGTCTGCCGAGCACACCTCGGTGGATATCGACAGCCTGCGCCGCCATCTGCAGGAAAAATTGCCGGAGTACATGGTCCCGGCCATCTACGTAGCGTTGGACAAGCTGCCCCTGACCCCTAACGGCAAGCTCGACCGCAAGGCCCTGCCGGCACCGGACAGCGACGCATTGGTCCGTCGTGGCTACGAGGCGCCCCAGGGCGAAACCGAAATCGCCTTGGCGCAGATCTGGGCCGACTTGCTCAAGGTCGAGCAGGTCGGACGCCATGATCACTTCTTCGAACTGGGTGGCCATTCGTTGCTGGCGGTCAGCCTGATTGGCCGCATGCGCCAGGCCGGCCTGAGTGCCGATGTCCAGGTGCTGTTCGGCCAGCCGACCCTGGCCGCGCTGGCCGCCGCCGTGGGCGGGGGCCGTGAAATCAGCGTGCCGGCCAACCGGATTGCCGAGGGTTGCGAACGTATCACCCCGGATATGCTGCCGCTGGCCGATCTCGACCAGGCCGCCATCGACCGTATTGTCGCCAGCGTGCCGGGTGGTGTGGCGAACGTGCAGGATATCTACCCGCTGGCGCCGTTGCAGGAAGGCATCCTCTATCATCATCTGTCAGCCGTGGCCGGTGATCCCTATGTCCTGCACATGATGTTCACGGTGCAGGAGCGTCAGCGGCTGGACGATTTTGCCCAAGCGCTGCAACAGGTCATCGACCGTCATGACACCCTGCGCACGGCTGTGCTTTGGCAAGGCCTGGACGAACCGGTCCAGGTGGTCTGGCGCCAGGCCCGGCTGCACTGCGAAGCCGTGGAACTCGACTCGGGTGCCGGTGACGTGGCGAGCCAGCTCAAGGAACGTTTCGACAGCCGTCACTCGCGCCTGGACGTGAGCCGCGCACCGTTGATGCAACTGGTGTTTGCCCGGGATGAAGCCCAGCAGCGCTGGGTGGCGATGTTGCGCTTCCATCATATGGCCCTGGACCATACGACCCTGGAGGTCGTCCGCCATGAAATCCAGGCGTACCTGCTGGGGCAGTCCGAGCAGCTCGGCAGCCCGGTGCCGTACCGCAACTATGTGGCCCAGGCGCGCCTGGGTCTGAGCCGCGAGGAACACGAGGTGTTTTTCCGCGACATGCTGGGGGATGTCGACGAACCCACGCTACCGTTCGGCCTGCGCGAGGTGCAGGGTGAAGGCCAGCAGATCGAGGAAGCCTCGCAGGTCCTGGCGTCGACCTTGAGCCTGCGCCTGAGAACCCGTGCCCGGCAGTTGGGGGTGAGTGCCGCCAGCCTGCACCACCTGGCCTGGGCGCGGGTGATGGGGGCTCTGTCGGGCAAGTCGGACGTGGTCTTCGGCACCGTGCTGATGGGCCGGATGCAGGGCGGCGAAGGCTCCGAACGGGCGCTGGGGATGTTTATCAACACCTTGCCGCTGCGGGTTGCCGTGGGTGAGGAGGGTGTGCGCGCCGGGGTCAAGGCGACCCACGCGCGGCTGACCGCGCTGCTCGGCCATGAATATGCCTCCCTGGCTCTGGCCCAGCGTTGCAGCGGCGTGGCCGCGCCGACGCCGCTGTTCAGCGGCCTGCTCAACTACCGGCACAGTGCCTCGGACAGTGTTTCCGAACAGGCCGTGCAGGCCTGGCAAGGCATTGAGATCCTCGGCAGCGAGGAGCGCAGCAACTACCCACTGACCCTGTCGGTGGATGACCTGGGTGAAGATTTCGCCCTGAGTGTCCTGGCTCCGGAGGCGATCGGCGCGCAACGGATCTGCGACTACATGCACACGGCCCTGGTCAATCTGGCTGATGCCCTGGAGCAGGCGCCGCTGACGCCGCTGTCCGCGCTGTCGGTAGTTCCGGTCGCCGAACAGCAGCAATTGCTCGAAGGTTTCAACCGCAGTTCCGCGCCTTATCCCGTCGACCTGACCATTGCCCGGCAGTTCGAAGCCCAGGTTCTCGCGACCCCTGACGCGCTCGCGGTGGTCCACGAAGGCCAAAGCCTGAGCTATGCCGAGCTGAATCGTCAGGCCAACCAACTGGCCCATCATCTGCGCGGCCTTGGCGTACAACCTGATGACCGCGTCGCTATCAGCGCCCGGCGCAGCCTCGACATGCTGGTCGGCCTGGTGGCGATCCTCAAGTCCGGCGCCGGTTATGTGCCGATCGATCCGTCTCATCCGGCGGAACGCCTGGCCTACCTGTTGCGCGACAGCGCCCCACGGGTGCTGCTGACCCAGGCCGACCTGCGTGAACGTCTTTCAACGGCGGATGTGCCGGTACTGCTGCTCGACGCCGAATCCCGCAGCGCCGCAGGTGTCGACGCACAGCCGGACAGCAACCTGGATATCGCCGCGCTGACCCCGTCCAGCCTGGCTTATGTGATCTACACCTCGGGCTCCACCGGTGAGCCGAAGGGCGTGATGGTCGAGCACCGTCAGCTGTCCAACCTGGTGAGCTGGCACTGCCGGGCGTTCGCCCTGGAAGCGGGCAGCCAGACCTCCAGTGTCGCCGGCTTCGGCTTCGACGCGATGGCCTGGGAAGTCTGGCCGGCGCTGTGTGTCGGCGCCACCTTGCACCTGCCGCCGGCCAAGGCCGGCAGTGAAGATGTCGACGGTCTGCTGGCCTGGTGGCTGGCCCAGCCTCTGGACGTCAGTTTCCTGCCGACGCCGATTGCCGAATATGCCTTCAGCCAGTCGTTGCAGCACCCGACGTTGCGTACCCTGCTGATCGGTGGCGACCGCCTGCGGCAGTTCCCCCAGGACCAGCGTTTTGCCCTGATCAACAACTACGGCCCGACCGAAACCACGGTGGTGGCGACCTCCGGGCTGATCGACGAACACGCCGTGACGCTGCATATCGGCAAGCCGGTGGCCAATACCCGGGTCTATCTGCTCGACGAACAACTGCGTCCGGTGCCGATGGGTGTGCCCGGCGAACTCTATATCGGTGGCGCGAGCGTGGCCCGCGGTTACCTGAACCGCGCGGCACTGACCGCCGAGCGCTTCCTCAAGGACCCGTTCAGCGGCGAGCCCGAGGCGCGGATGTACAAGACCGGCGACCTGGCGCGCTGGCTGGCCGACGGCAATCTCGACTACCTGGGGCGTAACGACGACCAGGTGAAGATCCGAGGCCTGCGTATCGAGCTGGGGGAAATCGAAACCCGCCTGGCCAGCCATCCGCAGATTCAGGAGGCCGTGGTCCTGGCCCGTGAAGACCACCCCGGCGACAAGCGCCTGGTGGCCTATTACAGCTCGGCCGACACCACGCTGGAAATCGAAACCCTGCGTGCCTACCTGCAAACGCAACTGCCGGACTACATGGTGCCGTCGGCTTATGTCGCCCTGGACAGCTTCCCGCTGACCGCCAACGGCAAGATCGACCGTCGGGCACTGCCGGCGCCGGATCTGGCAGCGCTGGTCAGCCGTGACTACGAAGCGCCCCAGGGCGATATCGAAATTACCCTGGCGCGGCTCTGGGCCGATGTGCTTAAGGTTGAACGCGTCGGCCGGCATGACCATTTCTTCGAACTCGGCGGTCACTCGCTGCTGGCGGTCAACCTGATCGGGCGCATGCGCCAGGTCGGCCTGGCGGCGGATGTCCGCGTGCTGTTCGGCCAACCGACCATTGCCTCCCTGGCGGCGTCCGTGGGCGCGGTCAGCGACCTGGCGGTTCCGGCCAACGCGATTGCCGCGGACTGCCAGCGCATCACCCCGGACATGCTGCCGCTGATCAGCCTGGACCAGGCCACTATCGACCGCGTCGTGGCCACGGTGCCCGGTGGCGCGGCGAATGTGCAGGACATCTACCCGCTGGCGCCGTTGCAGGAAGGTATTCTCTACCACCACCTGAGCGCCGAGCAGGGCGACCCCTATGTGCTGCAATCGCAGTTCGCCTTTGACAGCCGCGCCCGCCTGAACGATTTCGCCCAGGCGCTGCAAGCGGTTATCGACCGGCATGACATCCTGCGTACCTCCATGCACTGGGAAAGCCTCGACGAGCCGTTGCAGGTGGTCTGGCGCCGTGCCGAGTTGAGCATCGAGGAAGTCCATCTGGATCCTCGCGTCGGCGATATCGCCGAGCAGTTGCAGGCGCTTTTCGATCCACGCCAGGTGCGCCTGGATGTCCGTCAGGCGCCGATGTTGCGCCTGGTCTTCGCCCTGGACACGGCCAACCAGCGCTGGCTGGCGACCTTGCTGTTCCACCATATGGTCCTCGACCACACCGCGTTGGACCAGGTGAAGCAGGAAATGCAGGCCTGGCTGCTGGGCCAGACCGATCAACTGGGCGTCTCCGTGCCCTATCGCAATTATGTCGCCCAGGCCCGCCTGGGGGTCAGCGAGCAGGCCCACGAGGCGTTCTTCAAGGAAATGCTCGGCGATATCGACGAGCCGACGCTGCCGTTCGGCCTGCAGGATGTGCAGGGCGACGGCCATGCCATCGAACAGGCCCACCTGGCCCTGGACGCCGGTTTGAGCCAGCGTCTGCGGGTCCAGGCCCGTCAGTTCGGGGTCAGTGCCGCGAGCCTGGTGCACCTGGCGTTTGCCCAGGTGTTGGGGCAAGTCAGCGGGCGTGACCAGGTGGTGTTCGGTACCGTGCTGTTCGGCCGGATGCAGGCCGGCGAGGGCGCCGAACGGGCCCTGGGGATGTTTATCAATACCTTGCCGCTGCGGGTTGACCTGGGTGAACGGGAAGTCCGTGACGGGGTCAAGGCGACCCATGCGCGGCTGACCGCCTTGCTCGGGCATGAACACGCCTCCCTGGCCTTGGCCCAGCGTTGCAGCGGCGTGGTCGCACCGGCACCGCTGTTCAGCGCGTTGCTCAACTACCGCCACAGCAGCACGGTGGTGACCGAGCAAGGCCAGAGCGCCTGGCAAGGCATGCAGGCTCTGGTGGGCGAAGAGCGGACCAACTACCCGTTGACCGTCAACGTCGACGATCTGGGCGACGGTTTCTACTTCACCACGCTGGTGGCCGCGAGCATTGGTGCGCAGCGTCTTTGCGGTTACTTGCAGACGGCCCTGGACGGGGTGGTCCAGGCCCTGGAACAGGCGCCACAGACGCCGTTGCATGCGCTGTCGATAGTGCCGCCGGCCGAGCGTGAGCAGTTGCTCGAAGACTGGAACCAGTCAGGCAAAGCCTATGCCGCCGATGCATTGATCCATCAGCAATTCGAAGCCCGTGCCGAAGAGCGGCCGGAGGCCGTGGCGCTGGTGTATCAGGAGCACAGCCTGAGCTACGGCGAACTCAACGCCCGGGCCAACCAGGTTGCCCATCGCCTGCTGGCCCTGGGCGTGCGCCCGGACGATCGGGTGGCGATCTGCGTCGAGCGCGGCCCGGCGATGATCATTGGCCTGCTGGGCATCCTCAAGTCCGGCGCCGGTTATGTACCGCTGGACCCGGCCTATCCCCGCGAGCGCCTGGCCTACACCCTCGGTGACAGCGCTCCGGTGGCCTTGCTCAGCCAGCACTCGGTGCAGGAAGCCTTGCCGGCGGTGCAGGTGCCGGTCATCAATCTCGACGATGCGGATCTGCAGGACGAATCCGTGCGCAATCCGCAGGTGTCGGGGCTGACGCCGTCCAGCCTGGCCTATGTGATCTACACCTCCGGTTCCACCGGCCTGCCCAAAGGGGTGATGGTCGAGCATCGCAACGTCGCGCGGCTGTTCTCGGCTACCGAGGACTGGTTCGGCTTCAATGAGCAGGATGTCTGGGCGCTGTTCCACTCGTTCGCCTTCGACTTCTCGGTCTGGGAAATCTGGGGCGCGCTGCTGCACGGCGGACGTTTGCTGATCGTGCCGCAACTGGTCAGCCGTTCGCCTGAGGATTGCTACAAGCTGCTGTGCAGCGCCGGGGTCACGGTCCTCAACCAGACCCCGAGCGCATTCCGGCAACTGATCGCGGCCCAGGGCGAAAACGGCCAGCCGCATTCCCTGCGCCAGGTGATTTTCGGCGGTGAGGCGTTGGACACTGCGATGCTCAAGCCCTGGTACGCCCGGGAACTGAATAGCGGCACGCAACTGGTGAATATGTACGGCATCACCGAAACCACGGTGCACGTGACCTATTACCCGTTGCAGGCCGAAGATGCCCAACGCCTGGGCGCCAGCCCGATCGGCAAGCGTATTCCCGACCTGCAACTCTATGTGCTCGACGACCGTCGCGAGCCGGTACCGGTGGGTGTGGTCGGCGAGCTGTATGTCGGTGGTGCCGGGGTTGCCCGGGGCTACCTGAACCGCGCCGAACTGAGCGCCGAGCGTTTCCTCGACAACCCGTTCAGCGCCGAGGCGAACGCCCGCATGTATCGCACCGGTGACCTCGGCCGCTGGCTGGCCGACGGCAGCCTGGAATACTTCGGTCGTAACGACGAGCAGGTGAAGATTCGCGGTTTCCGGATCGAACTGGGCGAAATCGAAGCGCAGCTGGCTGCTTGTGAGGGCGTGCGGGATGCGCTGGTGCTGGTGCGCGAGGACGAACCCGGCGACAAGCGCCTGGTGGCCTATGTCATAGGCGCAACGGATGTTGAGCTGGACGCCGCGCAACTGCGCGAGCAACTGCGCCAGTCCCTGGCCGAATACATGCTACCAAGCGCCTTTGTCAGCCTGGAAAGCTTCCCGCTGACCGCCAACGGCAAGCTCGATCGCAAGGCCCTGCCGGCCCCTGATCGCTCGGCGGTGGCCAGCCGTGGCTACGAGGCCCCTGAAGGTGACACCGAGATCGCCATTGCGCGGATCTGGCAGGACCTGTTGCAACTGGAGCAGGTCGGTCGTCATGACCACTTCTTCGAACTGGGCGGCCACTCGCTGCTGGCGGTGAAGCTGATCGAGCGCATGCGCCAGGTCGATCTCAGTGCCGACGTGCGGGTGCTGTTCGGCCAGCCGACCCTGTCTGCCCTGGCGGCCGCAGTGGGCGGCAAGCATGAGGTCGAAGTCCCGGCCAACCTCATCCCCGAAGGCTGTGAACGCATCACCCCGGACATGCTGCCGCTGGTGTCCCTGACCCAGGACGATATCGACCGCGTGGTTGCCGGTGTGCCCGGTGGCCTGGCCAATGTGCAGGATATCTATGCGCTGGCGCCGTTGCAGGAGGGGATTTTGTATCACCACCTGGCTGCAGCCCAGGGTGACCCGTACCTGCAATATGCGATGTTCGCCTTTGACAGTCTCGAACGTCTGCACAGCTTTGCCCAGGCCCTGCAAGGCGTGGTGGCGAGGCACGATATCCTGCGTACCTCGGTATTCTGGGAAAGCCTCGATGCTCCAGTGCAAGTGGTCTGGCGCGAAGCGACCCTGGGTCTTGAACAGCTGGAGCTGGACCCGGCGAACGGTGAAATCGTCGAACAACTGCGTGAACGCCTCGATCCACGCCATACCCGCCTGGATATCCGCCAAGCGCCGATGATGCGCATCGGTTATGCCCAGGACCCTGCGAACAACCGCTGGGTCGGCATGCTGCTGTTCCATCACCTGGTGGATGACGCCACTTCGCTGCGCATTCTCTGCGGCGAAATCGAGGCGCATATGCTCGACCGCCAGGCCGAGCTGCCGCCGTCCGTACCTTATCGCAACTACGTGGCCCAGGCCTGGCTGGGTGTCAGCCGCGAGGAACACGAAGCGTTCTTCCGCGACATGCTCGGCGATATCGAGGAACCGACGCTGCCGTTCGGCCTGCAGGATGTGCAGGGTGACGGTCATGCGATCGAGGAGGTGCGCCAACGTGTGGACGACGACCTGAGCCGGCGCCTGCGCTTGCAGGCCCGTCAGCTCGGGGTGAGTGCCGCGAGCCTCTATCACCTGGCCTGGGGGCGTGTACTGGGCGTGGTGTCGGACAAGGACGACGTGGTCTTCGGCACCGTCTTGCTCGGTCGCCTGCAAGGCGGCGCCGGGGCCGATCGGGCCCTGGGCATGTTCATCAACACCTTGCCGCTGCGGGTGGCACTGGGCGAGCAGGGCGTGCGCAGCGGTCTCAAGGCCACCCATGCCCGACTCAGCGGGCTGCTGGCCCACGAACATGCGTCGCTGGTGCTGGCACAACGCTGCAGCGGCGTGGCCGCTTCGACGCCGCTGTTCAGTTCCTTGCTCAACTATCGGCAGATCGGCGATACCAGCGTGACCGACCAGGCGCTGGCCGCCTGGGAAGGCATCCAGGCGCTGGACGGCGAAGAGCGCACCAACTACCCGCTGACCCTGTCGGTGGACGATCTGGGCGAAGGTTTCAACCTGACCGTCATGGCCGAAGGGCGGATCGGTGCCGAGCGGGTCTGCGGTTATATGCACTGCGCCCTGGAAAACCTGGTGCAGGCCCTGGAGCAGGCACCGGACACGGCGCTGGGCGCGGTCAATATCCTGCCGCCGGGCGAGCGCCAGCAATTGCTGGAAAGCTGGAACACCCCCCATGCGCTGTACGCCGATGACACCTTGATTCACCGCACTTTCGAAGCCTGGGTGGTGGCGCAACCGGAGGCTGTGGCGCTGCAATATGAAGAGCGCACGCTGACCTACGGCGAACTGAATGCCCGTGCCAACCAGGTGGCCCATCACTTGCTGGGGTTGGGTGTGCGTCCGGATGACCGGGTGGCGATCTGTGTCGAGCGTGGCCTGGAGATGATTGTCGGCCTGCTGGGTATCCTCAAGTCCGGTGCCGGTTATGTGCCGATCGATCCGGCCTATCCGGCCGAGCGTATCGCCTACCAGTTGCAGGACAGCGCCCCGGTGGCGGTGTTGGCCGATGCCGCTGGCCTGGCGCTGCTGGGCACCTTCGACGGCCCCCGGGTCGATCTGCGCAGCCCGGCGCTGCAGGCCCAGTCGAGCAGCAATCCACGGGTGAGCGGACTCAGCCCGCATCACCTGGCCTATGTCATCTATACCTCCGGCTCAACCGGCCTGCCCAAGGGTGTGATGGTCGAGCACCGCAATGTCGCGCGGCTGTTCTCGGCGACCCAGAGCTGGTTCGAATTCAATGAGCAGGATGTCTGGGCCTTGTTCCACTCGTTCGCCTTCGACTTCTCGGTCTGGGAAATCTGGGGCGCGTTGCTGCACGGCGGGCGTTTGCTGGTGGTGCCGCAGTTGGTCAGCCGCTCGCCGCAAGACTGCTACGCACTGCTGTGCAACGCCGGGGTGACGGTACTCAACCAGACCCCGAGCGCGTTCCGCCAGTTGCTCAACGCCCAGGGCGAGAGTGATCTGCGGCATTCCCTGCGCCAGGTGATTTTCGGTGGCGAAGCCCTGGAGACCGGGATTCTCAAGCCGTGGTACGCCCGGGTGGCCAACGCCGGCACCCAACTGGTGAACATGTACGGCATTACGGAAACCACGGTGCATGTGACCTACTGCCCATTGGTGGCGGCGGATGCGCTGCGGGCGGGCGTCAGCCCTATCGGTGTACGCATTCCCGACTTGCAGTTGTATGTACTCGACAGCCGCCGCGAGCCGGTACCGGTGGGCGTGGTCGGCGAGCTGTATGTCGGCGGTGCCGGGGTTGCACGGGGCTATCTGAACCGTGCCGAACTGACCGCCGAGCGTTTCCTGCCGAACCCGTTCAGCAAGGATCCCCAGGCGCGGTTGTACAAGACCGGCGACCTGGGTCGCTGGTTGGCCGATGGCAGCCTCGATTACCTGGGCCGCAACGACGACCAGGTGAAGATCCGCGGCTTCCGTATCGAACTGGGTGAGATCGAAGCGGCGCTGGCGGCTTGCGAAGGTGTCCGCGAAGCAGTGGTGCTGGCCCGCGAGGACGAGCCGGGTGATAAGCGCCTGGTGGCCTATGTGATCGCCGCGCCGGGCCGGGAAGTGGTGGCCGCCGAGCTGCGTGCCCAGCTGTTGCTGTCCCTGGCCGACTACATGGTGCCGAGTGCCTTCGTGGCCCTGGAAGCCTTCCCGCTGACCACCAACGGCAAGCTGAATCGCAAGGCGCTGCCGGCGCCGGATGCGCAGGCCCTGGTGCGGCGTGACTACGCGGCACCCGAAGGTGTGGTGGAAATCGCCATCGCGCAGATCTGGGAGTCCTTGCTGCAACTGCCGCAGGTGGGTCGCCATGACCACTTCTTCGAACTGGGCGGGCATTCGTTGCTGGCGGTGAAGTTGATCGAGCGCATGCGCCAGGTCGGCCTGGCTGCCGATGTGCGGGTGCTGTTCAGCCAGCCGACCCTGGCGGCCTTGGCCGCGGCGGTGGGCGGGCACCAGGACGTGTGGGTGCCGGACAACCTGATCGTCCCGGGCTGTGAACGTATTACCCCGGACATGCTGCCCCTGGCCGATCTGGACCAGGCGGCCATCGATCGCATCGTGGCCAGCGTGCCGGGCGGTGTGGCCAATGTGCAGGATATCTACGCCCTGGCGCCGTTGCAGGAAGGGATTCTTTATCACCACCTGGCGGCCCATGAGGGTGATCCCTATGTCCTGCAGATGCTGTTCGCCTTCGACAATCGCGAGCGCCTGGGTGGTTTCGCCCAGGCCTTGCAGAGCGTGGTCGAGCGCCATGACATCCTGCGTACCAGCGTGGTCTGGGAGGGACTGGACCAGCCGGTGCAGGTGGTCTGGCGCACTGCGCAACTGGGTCTGGAAGAGGTGACGGTCGATCCGGCTGCGGGTGACGTGCTGGAACACCTGCACGAGCGCTTCGACCCGCGCCATTACCGCCTGGATATCGGCCAGGCGCCGCTGATGCGCATTGCCTACGCGCAGGACATGGCCAACCAGCGCTGGGTCGGGATGTTGTTGTTCCATCACATTGCCCTGGACCACACCGCACTGGAGGTGGTGGTGCAGGAAATGCAGGCCTGCCTGCAAGGACTGGGCGGGCAATTGCCGGCGCCGGTGCCGTATCGCAACCACGTGGCCCAGGCACGCCTGGGGGTCAGCCAGCAGGAACATGAAGGGTTTTTCCGCGAGCTGCTTGGCGATATCGACGAGCCGACGCTGCCTTACGGCATCCAGGACGTGCAGGGTGACGGCAGCGGTGTCGACGAAATCCACCAACTGCTGGACAGCGGCCTGAGCCGGCGGCTGCGCAGCCGTGCGCGGCAACTGGGGGTCAGCGCCGCGAGCCTGGTGCACCTGGCCTGGGCCCAGGTGGTGGGCCGGGTGTCGGGCCGTGAGGAAGTGGTCTTCGGCACCGTGCTGATGGGCCGGATGCAAGGCGGCGAGGGTAGCGACCGGGCCCTGGGCATGTTTATCAATACCTTGCCACTGCGCCTGAGCGTCGGTGCCCAGGGCGCACTGGCCGGGGTCAAGGCGACCCATGGGCGGCTGTCGGCCCTGCTCGGGCACGAGCATGCCTCGTTGTCCCTGGCCCAGCGTTGCAGTGGTGTAGCGAGTTCGTTGCCGCTGTTCAGCAGCTTGCTGAACTATCGCCATAGCACCGGCGGTGTAGCCTCGTCCGAAACGTTGTCGGCCTGGCAGGGCATCCAGACCCTGAGCATGGAGGAGCGGACCAACTATCCGTTGTGCCTGAACGTCGATGACCTGGGCGACGACTTTATGCTCAACATCCAGGCCGTGGGGCAGATCGGTGCCAAGCGGGTTGGCGGTTATATGCAGGCTGCCCTGGCGAGCCTGGTGGACGCATTGGAACACCGGCCGCAGGCCGCGCTGAACAGCCTGTCGATCCTGCCGGACGATGAACGCGAGCAGTTGCTCGAAGGCTGGAACCAGTCAGGCAAGGCCTATGCCGCCGATGCATTGATCCATCAGCAATTCGAAGCCCGTGCCGCCGAGCGGCCGGAGGCCGTGGCGCTGGTGTATCAGGATGAAAGCCTGAGCTACGGCGAACTCAACGCCCGTGCCAATCAGGTTGCCCATCGCCTGCTGGCCCTGGGTGTGCGCCCGGACGATCGGGTGGCGATCTGCGTCGAGCGCGGCCCGGCGATGATCATTGGCCTGCTGGGCATTCTCAAGTCCGGCGCCGGTTATGTGCCGCTGGACCCGGCCTATCCCCGCGAGCGTCTGGCCTACACCCTCGGCGACAGCGCCCCGGTGGCGTTGCTCAGCCAGCACTCGGTGCAGGAAGCCTTGCCGACGGTGCAGGTGCCCGTCATCAATCTCGACGGTGCGGATCTGCAGGACGAATCCGTCCAGAATCCGCAGGTGCCGGGGCTGACGGCCGCGCATCTGGCCTATGTCATCTACACCTCTGGTTCCACCGGCCTGCCCAAAGGCGTGATGGTCGAGCATCGCAACGTTGCGCGGCTGTTCTCGGCTACCGAAGAATGGTTCGGCTTCAATGAGCAGGATGTCTGGGCGCTGTTCCACTCGTTCGCCTTCGACTTCTCGGTCTGGGAAATCTGGGGGGCGCTGCTGCACGGCGGGCGTCTGCTGATCGTGCCGCAACTGGTCAGCCGATCCCCCGAGCACTGCTACAAACTGTTGTGCAGCGCCGGGGTGACGGTGCTCAACCAGACCCCGAGCGCGTTCCGTCAACTGATCGAGGCCCAGGGCGAGAATGGGCAGCCACATTCGTTGCGCCAGGTGATTTTCGGCGGTGAAGCGCTGGACACCGTGATGCTCAAGCCCTGGTACACCCGGGAACTGAATAGCGGCACGCAACTGGTGAACATGTACGGCATCACCGAAACCACGGTGCATGTGACCTATTACCCGTTGCAGGCCGAAGACGCCCAACGCCTGGGCGCCAGCCCAATCGGCAAGCGTATTCCCGACTTGCAACTCTATGTGCTCGACGCCCGCCGCGAACCGGTACCGGTCGGCGTGGCCGGCGAGCTGTATGTCGGTGGTGCCGGGGTTGCCCGGGGCTACTTGAACCGTGCCGAACTGAGTGCCGAGCGTTTCCTCGACAACCCGTTCAGCGCCGAGGCGAACGCCCGCATGTATCGCACCGGTGACCTTGGCCGCTGGCTGGCCGACGGCAGCCTGGAGTACCTCGGTCGTAACGACGAACAAGTGAAGATTCGTGGTTTCCGTATCGAACTGGGTGAAATCGAAGCCCGCCTGGCCGCTTACCCAGGGGTCAAGGAAAGTGTGGTCCTTGCACGGGAAGACAACCCGGGTGAAAAACGCCTGGTGGCTTATGTCATTGCGCAGCAACCGGAAACCGTGCTGGAGATCGAAAGCCTGCGTGGCCATCTGCAAGGCGCACTGCCGGAGTACATGGTGCCAGCGGCTTACGTGCAGCTCGGTGCCTTGCCGCTGACGCCGAACGGCAAGCTCGACCGCAAGGCTCTGCCGGCGCCGGACCTCGACGCGGTCATCAGCCGTGACTACGAAGCACCCGAAGGCGAGATCGAGATTGCCCTGGCCCTGGTCTGGCAAGAATTGCTGGGCCTGTCCCGGGTCGGTCGACACGACCAGTTCTTCGAGCTGGGTGGTCACTCGTTACTGGCGATGCGCTTGATTTCGCAAATCCGCCAGCAACTGGGAGTCGAGGTGGGCCTGGCGTCGTTGTTTGCCCATCCCCAACTGACGGCGGTGGCCCAGGTGATCGCCCAGGCCGGGCGCAGCACCCTGCCGAAGATCCTGCCGGTGGCGCGGGATCAGGCCTGGCCGTTGTCCTTCGCCCAGCAGCGCCTGTGGTTCCTCGCGCAGATGGAAGGCGCCAGCGCGGCCTACCATATGCCCGCCGGCCTCAGCCTGCGTGGCACCCTCGACCGCGTGGCCCTGCAACGGGCGCTGGAGCGCATCGTTGCGCGTCACGAAGGCTTGCGCACGACCTTTGCCCTCGGTGATGACGAACAACCCTCGCAGCGGATTGCGGCGGCGGATGCCGGCTTCAGCCTGCAACTGCACGATTTGCAGGGGCTGACGGCGGCGGAGGAGAAGCTCCAGGTACTGGCCAGCGAGGAGGCCGTGCAAGCGTTCGACCTGGAACAGGGACCGTTGATTCGTGGCCGTCTGATCCGTATGGCCGAGGACCACCATGTCCTGCTGGTGACCATGCACCACATCGTCTCCGATGGTTGGTCGATGACCGTGCTGACCCGTGAACTGGCTGCGCTGTACGCTGCGTTCAGCCAGGGTCAGGACGATCCGCTGGCACCTTTGGCATTGCAGTACCTGGACTACGCCGTGTGGCAGCGTCGCTGGCTCAGTGGCGAGCTGTTGCAACAGCAATGCAGCTACTGGCAGGAGACCCTGGCGGAGGCGCCGGCACTGTTGATGCTGCCTACCGACCGGGTCCGTCCGGCGCAGCAGGATTATGCCGGCGCCACGCTGCCTGTGATCTTCGACGAGCACCTGACCCGTGGCCTCAAGGCCCTCGGTCAGCGTCACGGCACCACTTTGTATATGACCGTCATGACCGCTTGGGCGGCACTGTTGGGTCGCCTGGCCGGGCAGGACGACGTGGTGATCGGTTCGCCGGTGGCCAACCGTACACGCAGTGAAGTCGAGGGGCTGATCGGCCTGTTCGTCAATACCCTGGCGATCCGTATCGACCTCAGCGAGCAGCCGACGGCCCAGACCCTGTTAGCGCGAGTCAAGGCTGGCACCCTGGGCGCCCAGGCGCATCAGGACCTGCCGTTCGAACAAGTGGTGGAAGTGGTCAAACCGGTGCGCAGCCTGTCCCACAGCCCGGTCTTCCAGGCGATGCTGACCTGGCAGGACATGGGCGGCGGAGACTTCGCCCTCGGCGATCTGCAACTCGAAGGCCTGGGCGCGAGCCATACCCTGGCCAAGTTCGATCTCTCGCTGGACCTGGGCGAGGCCCAAGGCCGTCTGCTCGGTTCGCTGGAATACGCCACGGCATTGTTCGACGAAAGCACCATGGTTCGTTACCTGGGTTACTTCCAGCGCCTGCTGGAAGCCATGGTTGCCGACGACCGTCAGGTGCTGGAACAGGTGCCGTTGCTCGACGCCGCCGAGCGCGAGCACCTGCTGGTGGGCCTCAACGCGACCGAAGTGCCTTATCCGCAGGACAGCACCATTCATCAATTGTTCGAGGAGCAGGTCCGCGCGCAACCCGAGGCCATCGCGGTGGCCTTCCAGGCTCAGCGCCTGAGTTATGCCGAACTGAACCGCCAGGCCAACCGCCTGGCCCATTACCTGATCGGCCTGGGCATCGGCCCGGACGATCGGGTGGCGATCTGCGTCGAACGTGGCGTGGAGATGATGGTCGGCCTGCTCGGCGTGCTCAAGGCCGGTGCCGCTTATGTGCCGCTGGACCCGGCCTATCCGGCCGAGCGTCTGGCCTACATGATCGAGGACAGCAAGCCGTCGGCGTTGCTGACCCAGCGTGCATTGCAGGGCCGTTTGCCGGTGCTTGAGCTGCCGCTGGTGTTGCTTGACGACGATCAGCGTCAGGGCCTCAGCGAGCGTGACGACAACCCGCAACCAGCGAACCTCGGTGCGCGCAACCTGGCCTATGTGATCTACACCTCCGGTTCCACCGGTAATCCAAAAGGGGTGATGATCGAACACCGTGGCCTGGTCAACTACAGCGTCGACGCCGCACGCCTGTTCGGCTTGACCCCGGCGGACACCGTGCTGCAACAGAACACCCTGAACTTCGACCTGTCGGTGGAGGAAATTTTCCCGGCGCTGCTGGCCGGTGCCACCCTGGCGCCGAGCCAGGAGATCTTCGGCAGCGAGGGCTCTCAGGATCACGGCATTCGCCCGACCTTCCTGCATATGACCGCTGCTCACTGGCACACCCTGGCCGCCGAATGGCACAGCCAGCCACAGGTCGCCGTGCAACGTCTGGCCGATGTGCGCCTGATCAACGTCACCGGTGATGCGCTGTCGGCGCAGAAGCTCAAGCTCTGGGATGAAGTACGTCCCGCGCATACGCGCTTGATCAACACCTATGGTCCGACCGAGGCGACGGTGTCTTGCACCGCTGCTTATGTCACCCATGATGCCGTGGCCGGCAGCGAGGGCAGCGGCAACGCGACCATCGGCAAGCCGATGGCCAACACCCGGATCTACCTGCTCGACGCTCACCAACAGCCGGTGCCGTACGGTGTGGCCGGGGAGATCTTCATCGGCGGCGACGGCGTGGCACGGGGTTACCTGAACCTCGAGCAGGTCAACGCCGAGCGCTTCCTTGTCGATCCGTTCAGCGACAAGCCCGATGCGCGCATGTACAAGACCGGCGACCTGGCGCGCTATATGGCCGATGGTCGTATCGAGTACCTGGGCCGCAATGACTTCCAGGTCAAGGTCCGTGGTTTCCGTATCGAACTGGGGGAAATCGAGTCGCGCCTCGGCAGTTGCGCCGGGGTCAAGGAGGCGGTGGTCATCGCCCGGGAAGATCGTCCGGGGGAAAAACGCCTGGTGGCCTATGTGGTCGCCCAGCCTGAAGCGAGCCTGGATGCCGCCGGTTTGCGCGCCGAACTGGCACCGCAACTGGCCGAATACATGCTGCCAAGTGCCTTCGTGATGCTCGACGCGCTGCCGTTGACACCGAACCGCAAGCTCGACCGCAAGGCCTTGCCGGCCCCGGCGGACGATGCCTTTGCCAGTCGCGAGCATGTCGCTCCGCAAGGCGCCACCGAGACGGCCCTGGCACAAATCTGGCAAAGCCTGCTGAACCTGGAACAGGTGGGGCGTCACGACCACTTCTTCGACCTCGGTGGGCACTCGCTGCTGGCCATGCGCTTGATTTCCCAGGTGCGTCATCGCCTGGGCGTCGAGCTGAGCCTGGCGGATATCTTCGCCCAGCCGGAGTTGGCGGCATTGGCCCAGGTGCTGGCGCAAGCCGCCGGCAGCCGCCAGCCACCGATCGTGCCGGTGTCCCGTGACCAGGCCTTGCCATTGTCGTTTGCCCAGCAGCGCCTGTGGTTCCTGGCGCAACTGGACGGCGGCAGCTCGGCCTATCACATTCCAGCCGGGCTGCGTTTGCGCGGTGCCCTGGATCGTATTGCCCTCAAGCGGGCGCTGGATCGTATCGTCGCGCGTCACGAGTCGCTGCGGACCACCTTTGTGCAACTGCAGGGGCATGATGCGGAACAACGTATCGCCCCGGCCGATATCGGCTTCAACCTGCAATTGCATGTGCTGGCCGGACAGGCGGAGGCGGAAGAGGAACTGCTGTCCATCGCCGCCGAAGAGGCTCGCGAGAGTTTCGACCTGATCCGTGGACCGCTGGTGCGTGGGCGTCTGGTGCGCATGGCCGAAGACGACCATGTGTTGCTGGTGACCCTGCACCACATCATCTCCGATGGCTGGTCCGCTGGAGTACTGACCCGCGAACTGGGTGTGCTCTACGAGGCCTTCCGCCAGGGCGCGGAAGATCCGTTGCCGGCCTTGCCGGTGCAGTACGCCGACTATGCGGTGTGGCAGCGCAACTGGCTGAGCGGCGAGGTGTTGCAACAGCAAGGGCACTATTGGCAACAGGCCCTGACCGGTGCACCGGTCCTGCTGGCCTTGCCGAGCGACCGGCCACGTCCGGCACAGCAGGACTACAGCGGGCATCTGTTGGGCCTGGCCCTCGACGCCGAGCTGACCCATGGCCTCAAGGCGCTGAGCCAGCGCCAGGGCACCACCTTGTTCATGACGGTCATGGCCGCCTGGGCCGCGGTGCTGAGCCGGCTGTCCGGCCAGGATGACGTGGTGATCGGTACACCGGCGGCCAACCGCCTGCGCGCCGAGGTGGAGGACCTGATCGGGTTCTTCGTCAATACCCTGGCGGTGCGCGTCGACGTTTCGGCAACGCTGAGCGTCGAAACCCTGCTGCAACAGGTCAAGCATCAGACCCTGGCCGCCCAGGCCAACCAGGACTTGCCGTTCGAGCAGGTGGTCGAGGTGGTTCGTCCGCAGCGCAGCCTGTCCCATAGCCCGATTTTCCAGGCGATGTTGTCCTGGCAGAACACCGAGGACGTCGATCTGGCGCTCGGTGATATGACCCTGCAAGGCGTCGCGGTGACCAGTCGCACGGCCAAATTCGACGTGCTGCTGGACATGACCGAGGTGGGTGACCGTCTGCTCGGTACTCTGGAATACGCCACGGCGTTGTTCGACGAGTCGACCATGCAGCGTTACCTGGGTTACCTGGAAGCCATGTTACGTGGGATGGCGGCCGATGAGCGGGCGCTGATCGCGGAAATTCCATTGCTGGACGAGGAACAGCGTGGGCAGTTGCTGGAGGGTTTCAATGCCACCGCCGTCGACTATCCGCAGGATCTGACCTTGCATGGCCTGTTCGAGGCACGGGTTGCCGCTTGTGGTGACGCGGTAGCCGTCGTCGACGAGCAAGGCAGCCTGACTTATGACGCACTCAACCGTCAGGCCAACCGCATCGCCCATCGCCTGATCGGCCTGGGCATCGGTCCGGATGATCGGGTAGCGATCTGTGTCGACCGTAGCCTGGAAATGGTGGCGGGGCTGTTGGGGATTCTCAAGGCTGGCGCGGCTTATGTGCCGCTGGACCCGGATTATCCAATTGATCGCCTGACTTACATGCTGGAGAACTGCGCTCCGGCGGTGGTTCTCACTCAGGAAGCTTTGCGTGCGGTGCTTCCAGCAAGCAACGTACCGGTGCTGTTGCTTGATCCTGAGCATGCCGAGCGTGAAGGTTTCCTCGCACAACCAGATAGCAATCCGCTGCGGGCCGAGGTGCGTCCCGAGCATCTGGCTTACGTGATCTACACCTCGGGTTCGACCGGCCAACCGAAAGGCGTGATGAACGAACACCGTGGCGTGGTCAACCGCCTGCTGTGGATGCAGGACGAATACGGTCTGGAGGCTTCGGACAGCGTGTTGCAGAAGACCCCGTTCAGCTTCGACGTCTCGGTCTGGGAGTTCTTCTGGCCGCTGTTCAACGGCGCCCGGCTGGTGATGGCGCGTCCGGGTGGTCATCGTGATCCGGGCTACCTGCGTGAAGTGATTCGTGAGCAGAACATCACCACCTTGCACTTCGTGCCGTCGATGCTGGACCTGTTCCTGGCCCATGGCGAGGCCGGGGAGAGTGGCTTGCTGCGGGTAATGTGCAGCGGTGAAGCCTTGCCAGGGCATCTGGTACGACGCTTCAAGCAGCAGTTGCCGGAGGTTGGCTTGTTCAACCTGTATGGTCCGACCGAAGCAGCCGTCGACGTTACGGCTTGGGATTGTGCCGGTCCTCTGGACGAAACGCCGGACAACACGCCGATCGGCAAGCCGGTGGCGAATACAAAGATCTACCTGCTGGATGCCAGCCGTCAGCCAGTGCCACTGGGTGTGGCAGGCGAGCTGTATATCGGCGGCGTGCAGGTGGCCCGCGGTTACCTGAACCGCCCGGAACTGAGCGCCGAGCGTTTTCTCGACGACCCATTCAATACGGTGCAAGGCGGGCGCATGTATCGCACCGGCGACCTGGCTCGCTACCTGCCGGACGGCACGGTGGAATACCTGGGGCGTAACGACGACCAGGTGAAGATCCGTGGTTTCCGTATCGAACTGGGTGAAATCGAAGCCCGCCTGGCCGCTTACCCTGGGGTCAAGGAAAGCGTGGTGCTGGCACGGGAAGACAACCCCGGCGAAAAACGCCTGGTGGCTTATGTCACGGCGCAGCAGCCTGAAACGCTGCTGGAGATCGAAAGCCTGCGCGGTCATCTGCAAGGCGCATTGCCGGAATACATGGTCCCGGCGGCCTACGTACAGCTTGATGCTCTGCCACTCACGCCTAACGGCAAACTGGACCGCAAGGCGCTGCCGGCACCGGATGGGGCGGCACTGATCAGCCGTGAATACGAAGCCCCACAAGGCGAAACCGAAAGCGTGCTGGCACAACTGTGGGCCGAGCTGCTCAAGGTCGAGCGTGTAGGGCGGCATGACAACTTCTTCGAACTTGGCGGTCACTCGCTATTGGCCGTGACGCTGATCGAACGGATGCGCCAGGTCGGCCTGAGCGCCGATGTGCGGGTGCTGTTCGGCCAACCGAGCTTGTCGGCGCTGGCGGCGGCAGTGGGCGGCAGCACGGAAATCGTGGTACCGGCCAACCTGATCGCTGAAGGCTGTACGCATATCACCCCGGACCTGCTGCCATTGGTCAACCTGACCCAGGCGCAGATCGACCGGGTGGTGGCAGCAGTGCCGGGCGGGGCGGCGAATATTCAGGACATCTACCCGCTGGCACCGTTGCAGGAGGGTATTCTTTATCACCACCTGGCGGCGGAGCAGGGCGACCCCTATGTGCAACAGGCGTTGTTCTACCTGGAAGACCGCGCACGGCTGCTGGCCTTTGTCGACGCCTTCGAGGGCGTGATCGGCCGCCACGATATCCTGCGCACCGCCGTGCTGTGGGAAGGCCTGGACGAGCCACTGCAAGTGGTGCTGCGCCGGGCACCGATGGTGCTGGAGGAAATGACCTTTGCGCCTGAGGCCGGTGATATCGCCAGCCAACTGCGTGGGCATTTCGATCCGCTGCACTACCGGCTCGATGTGCGTCAGGCACCGTTGCTGGGCCTGGCCTGCGCCTACGACGCCGCTCAGCAGCGCTGGGCCGCCTTGCTCCTGTTCCATCACATGGCGCTCGACCACACCGCGCTGGACGTGGTGCGCCACGAGATGCAGGCCTATCTGCTGGGGCAGCAGGCGCAACTGGGGGCGGCGGTGCCGTATCGCAACTACGTGGCCCAGGCCCGCCTGGGTGTCAGTCAGGCGGCTCACGAAAGCTTCTTCCGCGACATGCTCGGCGATGTCGACGAGTCGACCCTGCCGTTCGGCCTGGCCGATGTGCAGGGTGACGGCAGCGCCATCGACCAGGCCCGCCTGGTGGTCGAGGACACCCTGAGCCTGCGCTTGCGCCAGTCTGCACGGCAGCTCGGCGTCAGCGTCGCCAGCCTGCATCACCTGGCCTGGGCGCAGGTGGTCGGTGCGCTCAGCGGTCGCGAGGATGTGGTGTTCGGCACCGTGCTGATGGGACGGATGCAGGGCGGCGAGGGCGCGGATCGGGCGTTGGGAATGTTCATCAACACCTTGCCGCTGCGCATCGAGGTCGGTGCCCAGGGTGCCCGGGCCGGTGTCCGGGCGACCCATGCCCGCCTCAGCGCCTTGCTCGGCCACGAACACGCTTCCCTGGCCCTGGCCCAGCGTTGCAGTGGCGTCGCCGCTCCGGCACCGCTGTTCAGCGCCTTGCTCAACTACCGGCACAGCGGCGGGCAGCTCGACAGCCAAGCCGTAACGGCGTGGAGCGGGATCGAGAGCCTGGGGGGCGATGAGTGGACCAACTACCCGCTGTCCCTGAGTATCGATGACCTCGGCGAAGCCTTTGTGCTGACCGCGCAAGTGGTGGCTGAAATCGGTGCCCAACGCATCTGCGGCTACATGCATGCGGCGCTGGACAGCCTGGTGGAAGCGCTGGAGCGCACGCCGGAAATGCCGTTGCACGATCTGTCGATCCTGCCGCTGGCGGAACGTCGGCAGCTGTTGCTCGACTTCAACCGGACCGAACGCGCCTATCCCCACGGCCAGCTGATTCACCAGCTGTTCGAGGCCCATGCGGCGGCACGGCCACAGGCAATCGCGGCCCGTCAGGGCGAGTTGACCGTGAGCTACGGCGAACTCGATACCCGCGCCAATGCCTTGGCCCACCGCCTGCGTGAGCAGGGCGTGGTGCCGGGTACCCGGGTGGCGATCCTGCTGGATCGTTCGATTGACTTGCTGGCGAGCCTGTTGGCGACGCTCAAATGCGGCGCCGCTTACCTGGCGCTGGATCGCCTGGCCCCCGAGGAGCGCGTGCGCTTCATGCTCGAGGACAGCAAAGCAACGGTGCTGCTGACCCGCAGCGACCTGTCAGCCCCCGAAGGCACGCCACGCTTGAACCTGGATACCCTGGAACCCGCGGCGCTGGCGGTAAACCAGGCGCCACCGGCACTTGAGGACAACACGGCGGGAGACACACCAGCCTGCATCATCTACACCTCCGGTTCCACCGGTCAGCCCAAGGGCGTGATCGTCAGCCACAACGGTCTCGCACGCCTGGTCCAGGACAATGGCTACTACGATTTCTCCCCCGAGGATCGCGTGGCCTTCTCCTCCAACCCGGCGTTCGATGCCAGCAGTCCGGAAATCTGGGGGGCTTTGCTCAATGGCGGGCAGTCGGTGATTGTCGAGCATCAGGTGCTGCTTGAGCCCCAGGCCTTCGCCGAGTTGCTGGGGCGCAACGAGGTGACGGTGCTGATCATCTCCACCGCGTTGTTCAACTTGTATGCAGGGTTGATTCCGGCGGCCCTGGCGCGCTTGCGCATGGTGATGTGCGGCGGTGAGCGGGCTGATCCGGCGTCGTTCCGACGGGTGCGTGAGCATTCGTCAGCAGTGCGCCTGTTCAACGGCTACGGGCCGACCGAGGCCACCACCTGCGCCAGCCGGTACGAGGTGTTCGACGTGCTGCCGGGTACCCTCGGCCTGCCGATCGGCCAGCCCAACGCCAACGTGCGCATCTATGTGCTCAACGCCCGGCGCGAACCGGTGCCGGTGGGCGTGGTCGGCGAGATGTATATCGGCGGTGCCGGGGTGGCGCTGGGTTACCTGAACCGGCCGGAACTGACCGCCGAACGCTTCAGCGACGACCCGTTCAGCGAACATCTCGGCGGCCGGCTCTATCGCACCGGTGACCTGGCGCGCTGGCTGCCGGACGGCAACCTCGAGTACCTGGCGCGCAACGATGGCCAGGTGAAGATCCGTGGCTTCCGCGTGGAGCTGGGGGAAATCGAAACCTGCCTGCATCACTGTGCCGGGGTACGCAACGCCGTGGTGGTGGCGCGCGAGGACAGTCCGGGCGACAAGTACCTGGTGGCTTATTACACCGTGCAGCCTGATGGCGAAGTACCGGAGTCCGAAGCCCTGCGGGCGCAACTGGCCGCCGACCTGCCGGAATATATGGTCCCGGGTATCTGCATGCGCCTGGATGCCTTGCCCCTGACGCTCAACGGCAAGGTCGATGTACGGGCACTGCCGGCACCGGAAGCGGAGCAGTTCGCCACCCACGCCTTCGAGGCGCCGCACGGCGATCTGGAGCATCGTCTGGCGCAGGTCTGGGCCGAGGTGCTCGATTTGGAGCGGGTCGGTCGGTACGACAACTTCTTCGCCCTGGGCGGTCATTCGCTGCTGGCAGTGCGGTTGGTCAGCCAACTGACGCTGGCTGGATTGCCGGTGTCGCTGGCCGAGTTGTTCCAGCACACCAGTGTCGCCGCGTTGGCGGCGCTGCTGGAGAGCCGCACGGCCGAGGTCCGCCCGGACGAGCAACTGGTGCCGGTGCGCACCACGGGGAGCCAGCGTCCGTTGTTCCTGGTCCACGAGTTCACCGGCCTGGACCTGTACTTCCCGACCCTGGGTCAGCATATCGACAGCGATATTCCGGTCTACGGCCTGCCTGGCGTGGCCCTCGGGCAGACGCAGTTGCAGACCATGGAGTGCCTGGCGACCCGCCTGCTGAACCTGATGCGCACGGTCCAGCCGCAAGGGCCTTATCGCCTGGCCGGCTGGTCGTTCGGCGGGGTGCTGGCCTATGAGATCGCCATCCAGTTGGTCGGTCTGGACGAGGAAGTGGAGTTCGTCGGCCTGATCGACACCTATCTGCCACGGCTGGTGGATCAGGGCCGGGCCCGCTGGAATCCGGACAGCGCGCACAAACAGCATCTGCTGGAGCACTGCGAGCGGTTCTGGACTGGCCACGCCGAGGGTGCGAATCCCCTGGCACTGCTTGAAGGGCTGCGTGCAGAACTCCACTCCTTCGACTTCGAGGGCCTGCTGCAAGGCTGCCGCGAACAGGGTGTGATGCCTCCGGAGCTCGATGTCTCCGGGACCCTCGATCTTTGGCAGTACCTGGATCGCGAAGTCGCCCACGGTCACGCCCAGGCTCATTACACGGTGTACGCCAACAGCGTGCCGGTGCATCTGTTCACCGCCAGCGAGCGGGCCCATGACGCACTGGCCCACAGCGGCTACCTGGGTTGGGACGAGGTTCTGCCGCTGAGCCAGTTGCACAGCATCAAGGTGCCGGGTGATCACCGGAGCCTGATGCAGGCGCCGCATATCGAAGGTCTTGGGCTGGCGATCAACACGGCGTTGGCCGGTCTGGCCGGTCGTCCCTTGCCGACCCGCGTTGCCCACCAGCCGTTGCTGACGATCCAGGGCGGACGCGGCGATCACACGCCGGTGTTCTGTGTGCCGGGGGCCGGCGACAGTGTCACGGGCTTTATCGGCCTGACCGATGCGTTCGGTCCGCACTGGCCGATCCATGGCCTGCAACCGCGCGGGTTGGATGGTCGTACGGTGCCGTACAGCCTGGTGGAAACGGCCGCCGAGGCCTATCTGCAGGCAATCGACAGTGTTCATCCCGAAGGGCCGGTGCATCTGCTCGGTCACTCCTTCGGCGGCTGGGTGGTCTTCGAAATGGCCCAGCGCCTGACGGCGCGGGGTCGCGAAGTGGCTTCGCTGACCTTGATCGACAGCGAGTCGCCGGGGGGCAACGGCGTGGTGGGTAAACCTTATACGGCGATGGGCGTGCTGGAGCGCCTGATCGAGACCATGCAACTGGCTGCCGGCAAGTCGATGGAGGTCGACCAGGCCGCCTTCGCGGCGCAGGACGACGCCGGCCAGCTGCGCTTGCTGCATGCCGGGATGGTGCGGGCCGGGTTGTTGCCGCAGCGTTCGGCAGCGGACTCGATGCGTGGGCCGGCGCGGGCCTTCGGTACGGCCTTGCGTACCCGTTATCAACCGTCGTCGATCTACACCGGGCCGGTTCGCCTGGTGTTGGCCGACGACCCGGTGCTGGACGCGGCGGGCAACCAGCGCGAGCAGCAGTCGATGGTCGCCGGCTGGCGCCGTTGTGCACCGGATCTCAGCGTCTGGCGTGGGCCGGGCAACCATTTCACCATCCTCAAGGCGCCCCATGTGCAGCATCTGGCGAGTTGGTGGCGATCCCATCAATAACGCGGTTTCTTCAAGCCCGGCGGTGGGTCCGTCGGGTCAACCCTCAACACATTCGTGGCTTTCTATGAAAAAGTTGAAGTTTCGCAAAGTGGTCATAGTGGTGGTGCTGCTGGTCCTGGCGGCGATCATTTTCTACAGCATGCAGGCGCCGGCAAAGCCGCCGGAGTACCTGACCGCCAAGGTCGAACGCGCGGATATCGAGAATTCCGTGCTGGCCAGTGGGGTCCTGCAAGGTATCAAGCAGGTCGATGTCGGTGCGCAGGTTTCGGGCCAGCTCAAGTCGCTGAAGGTCAAGCTGGGCGACAAGGTCAAACAGGGCCAGTGGCTGGCGGAAATCGATCCGGTGGTGCTGCAGAACGCCCTGCGCCAGGCGCAGGTCAACGAAGAGAACCTGATCGCGCAGAAACAGGCGGCCGCCTCGCAACTCAAGGACGCCAAGGCCACCTACGAGCGCTACAAGCTGCTGCGGCTGGATGACGCGATTTCCAAGCAGGACTTCGAGACCGCGCAATCGAACTTCGAGGTCAAGGGTGCCAACCTGCTGTCGCTGGAGGCGCAGGTCAGGGACGCGCGGATCCAGGTCGAGACTGCCCGGATCAACCTGGGCTATACCCGCATCGTCGCGCCCATCAGCGGTGACGTGGTGGGCATCGTGACCCAGGAAGGCCAGACCGTGATCGCCAGCCAACTGACGCCGGTCATTCTCAAGCTCGCCGACCTGGACACCATGACCATCAAGGCCCAGGTCTCCGAGGCCGACGTGATTCATATCGTCCCGGGCCAGGAAGTGTATTTCACCATCCTCGGTGACGCCGACAAACGTTATTACGCCAAGCTGCGCGGCACTGAACCGGCGCCGCAGAACTTCCTGGATGCCCAGGCCACCAGCGCCAGCAAGCAGAACACCGCAGTGTTCTACAACGCCCTGTTCGATGTGCCGAACCCGGATCACCGCCTGCGTATTTCCATGACCGCCCAAGTGCATATCGTCCGTGACCAGGCCAAGACCGTGTTGACGGTGCCGGTCGCGGCCCTGGGTGACAAGAACCAGGACGGTACGTTCCCGGTACGGGTGGTGGATGATCAGGGCCAGGCACAGATCCGCAATGTGCAGACCGGTATCAACAACAATGTGCGGGTCGAGATCAAGAGCGGCCTGGCCGAGGGTGACAAGGTGGTGATCGGCGAGCCGTCGGCGACGCCTGCGGTAGCGGGAGCCTGACCATGAGCCGACCCCTGCTGGAACTCAAGGGCATTACCCGGCGTTTCGTCGCCGGCGAGAAGGACTTCATCGCGCTCAATGACATCAACCTGACCATCAATGCCGGCGAGCTGGTAGCGATTACCGGCGCCTCGGGCTCGGGCAAGTCGACCCTGATGAACGTGCTGGGTTGCCTGGACCACGCCAACAGCGGCAGCTACAAGGTCGACGGGCGTGAAACCAGCACCCTGAGCGACGATGAACTGGCGGAGTTGCGCCGCGATCACTTCGGCTTCATTTTTCAGCGCTATCACCTGTTGCCGCACCTGGGGGCGACCCACAACGTCGAGATGCCGGCGGTCTATGCCGGCACCGGCGAAAGCAAGCGCTACAGTCGTGCCCAGGAGCTGCTGGCGCGCCTGGGCCTGGCGGGGCACCTGGGCCATCGGCCCAGCCAACTGTCGGGCGGCCAGCAGCAACGGGTCAGTATTGCCCGGGCGCTGATGAACGGCGGCGAAATCATCCTCGCCGACGAACCCACCGGAGCCCTGGACAGCGTCAGCGGCAAGGAGGTGATGAAGATCCTGCTGGAGCTCAACAGCGCCGGGCACACGGTGATCCTGGTCACCCACGATGACAAGGTGGCGGCCCATGCCGAGCGCATCATCCAGATGCGTGACGGCGAGATCGTCAGCGACCGGGTCAATGCCAATCGCCCGGAGGTCAACGAAAAAGCGGCCCAGCGCCTGCCGTCCAAGCCGAAACAGGGCAATCGCCTGATGGCGGGCCTGGCGCTGTTCCAGGAAGCTTTCGTGATGGCCTGGGTGGCGCTGATCTCGCACCGCATGCGCACCTTGCTGACCATGCTCGGGATCATTATCGGTATCACTTCGGTGGTGTCGATCGTGGCCATTGGCGAAGGGGCCAAGCGTTATGTGCTCAAGGACATCCAGGCCATCGGCAGCAACACCATCGAGATCTTCCCCGGCAGCGACTTTGGCGACAACAAATCGGGGGCCATCGAGACCCTGGCACTGTCCGATGTCGCGGCCTTGAGCGGCTTGTACTACATCGACAGTGCTTCGCCGAACATCGGGCGCAACCTGTTGGTGCGCTACCGCAATCTCGATGTGACGGCGACGGTCAGTGGGGTCAGCCCGAGTTACTTCCAGGTGCGCGGCACCAAGATGGGCTCGGGGGTGTCGTTCACCAAGGACGACGCCAGGCGCCAGGCGCAGGTGGTGGTGATCGACTACAACACCCGCATCCGCCTGTTCGGCCCGACGGTGGACCCGCTGGGCCAGGTGATCCTGGTGGATAACCTGCCGTGTACGGTGATCGGCGTGACCGAGGACAAGAAGAACATCTTCAATACCAGCAAGAACCTGAATATCTGGATGCCCTACGAAACCGCCGCCGGCCGCGTGCTGGGCCAGCGCTTCCTGGACAGCATCACGGTGCGGATCAAGGACGGCCAGCCGAGCAAGGTGGTCGAGGACAACGTCAGCAAACTGTTGGAAAAGCGCCACGGGACCAAGGACTTCTTCACCTACAACCTCGACAGCGTGATGCAGACGGTGCAGAAGACCAGTCAGTCGCTGGCCTTGCTGTTGTCCTTGATCGCGGTGATCTCGCTGGCGGTGGGGGGCATCGGGGTGATGAATATCATGCTGGTATCGGTGACCGAGCGGACCCGGGAGATCGGCATTCGCATGGCCGTCGGTGCGCGTCAGTCGGATATCCGCCAGCAGTTCCTGGTGGAGGCGGTGATGGTCTGCCTGATCGGCGGGGTCATCGGCATTACCCTGTCGTTCGGTATCGGCTATGTGTTCTCACTGCTGGTCAAGGAATGGCAGATGGTGTTCTCGATGAGCTCGATTGTCACCGCGTTCATCTGCTCGACGCTGATCGGTATCGTGTTCGGCTTCGTGCCGGCGCGCAATGCCGCCCGGCTCGATCCGATCGAGGCGCTGGCGCGGGATTGAAACGGGATTGAAAAAAGGGCCCGTCGCTTGCGCGACGGGCCCTTTTTGATTTGCCAGACTCAGCCCACTGCGCTGACGCTGGAAACCCGTGCCGCGCTGCTGCGCTTGAGGGCCTCTTCGAAGCGATCGAGGACCATGCCGACTTCCGACTCGGTAATGTTCAGCGGTGGCAGGAAACGCAAGACCGCACTATGACGCCCGCCGGTCTCGATCATCATGCCGTTGTCGAAGCATTCCAGCTTGATCGCCCGCGCCCGCGCGCCATCCCCCAGCCCCGGACGCGAGCCGCTGCCCGGTTTGACGATTTCCACCCCGAGCATCAGGCCGCGCCCGCGGACATCGCCGATGAACGGGAAGTGCCGGGCGATATCCTCCAGCCCGCTTTGCAACTGCTCACCACGGCGCGCAGCCTGGGCCGCCAGGTCGTGCTCCTTGATGTAGCGCATGGTCGCCGCCCCGGCGACCATGGCCACCTGGTTGCCGCGGAAGGTTCCGGCATGCATGCCCGGGCCCCAGGTATCCAGGTGCTCGGCATAGACGATCACCGACATCGGGTAGCCACCGCCGATGGCCTTGGACAACACCAGGATATCCGGCGTGATCCCGGCATGTTCGATGGCGAACAGGCTGCCGGTACGCCCCAGTCCGGTCTGCACTTCGTCGATGATCAGCAGGATTTCCTGCTCCCGGGTGATCTCGCGCAGGGCCCGGAGCCATTCGGCCGAGGCCGGGATGCAGCCGCCTTCGCCCTGGACCACCTCGACCACCACCGCTGCCGGCTTGGGTACACCGCTTTCAGGGTCACCGAGCACGGTACGGATATAGTCGATGGAGAGCCGATCGGTGTGCTCGCCATCGGTGCCGAATGGGCAGCGAAAGCGGTAGGGGAACGGCAGGAAGTGGGTGCCCTGGGTCATCAGGCCGACCTTGGGGTTGAGGTTGCCCATGGCCGACAACGCCCCGGCGGTCATGCCATGGTAACCGCCATGGAAAGCCATCAGCGGCGAGCACCGGGTGTAATGGCGGGCCAGCTTGATCGCCGCTTCGATGGCGTCCGAGCCGCTGGGACCGCAGAACAGGATCTTGCTGTGGTCACGCAGGCCGGCCGGCAGCGTGGTGAACAGTTCCTGGACGAACGCGTGCTTGGCCGGTGTGGCCAGGTCCAGCGCCTGCTGCAGGTGATCGCTGGCGAGGAATTCGATCACCGCATCACGCACCACCGGTGGATTGTGACCCAATGCCAGGGTGCCGGCATTCGACAGGCAGTCGAGGTATTCCTGACCGTTGGCATCCTTGACCCGCATGCCCTTGCCGCTGACGAACAGGCGCTGGAATGTCGCCGCGTAAGTGCGCGCGTTCGACTCCAATTGCTTGAGATTACTTAACTCTTCCATAGTCGATCACTCATTGGCACAGGTGCGGATTCATTGGCTGCTCATTCCGAGCTGGGCCCGATTCTGGAAGAGCCCCGCGGCGACCGCCACTTTATCGCGCCCGGGATGTCCCCGTTTTCCACGCCAGACAGGCCGCCGCTGCTGGGGTTAAATGCGTGCCACGAAAGGACTTTATGACGCGGGAGCAGGCCTCTGTTGCTGCCGCGTCCCCCTGCGGTACCCCGTGTCTTCCCATTTTCCAGGGCCCCGGTGTTCAGGGTGCCTCAGAGAGCGTTATGCCTATCGCCAAACCCGTTGCCCACCTCCTGCTGCCGATGCTGTTCGCGACGCTGCTGGGCGGGTGCACGCTGGGACCGGACTACCGTTTGCCGGCAGTGGCAGTGCCCGGCCAGTGGTATGGGCCGCTGCCCCATGGCGCCTCGGTGGTGGGCTTGAACGATTGGTGGCAGCAGTTCAACGACCCGGCGCTAGCGACCCTGCTGCGCCTGGCCGAGGCGGACAGCCCGTCCCTGGACCAGGCGCTGGCGCGTATCGCCCAGGCCCGGGCGACCCTGGACGGCAGCGTTGCCGACGCGCGGCCGCAATTCAACGGCGGGCTGACCAAGGCGCGGGCCGGCGTCAGCCAGCGCGGGTTGGGCAAGACCGGCACCACCTCCGGAGCCACCCTCGACGCCGCCTGGGAGCTGGATCTGTTCGGCAAGCTGCGGCGCAATGACGAAGCCTCGCGCAATCAGCTGGAGGCGCGGGTCGATGACTGGCATGACGCCCGGGTGTCCCTGGCCGCCGAGGTTGGCGATGACTTCGTGCAATACCGCGGTTGCCAGATGCTGGTGAACGCTTATCGCGACCAGGCGCAATCCCAGGACCAGACCGCACGCCTGACCCGCCTGTCTTTCCAGGCCGGTTTCACTTCCTCCGCCGACGCCGCGCTGACCGATGCCAGCGCCGCCGCCAGCAGCGCGACCCTGATCAATCAGCAAAGTGCCTGCGATGTGCTGCTAAAGAGCCTGGTGGCCCTGACCGGCAGTCGTGAGGAACAACTGCGCGAGGTGCTTGGCCATACCCCGGCGCGCCTGCCGGAGCCGGCGCTGCTGGACGTACGGGAAATTCCCACCGACCTGGTGCGCCAGCGTCCGGACCTGGCCTCCAGCGAGCGCGAGCTGGCCGCGGCGAATGCGCGGATCGGCGCCGCCCAGGCCGATCGCCTGCCCAGCCTGGGCCTGGTCGGCTCCTTTGCAGTGGGCAACACCTCGGGGGCCTACAGCCGGACCTGGAGCCTTGGCCCGCAGTTGAGCGTGCCGTTGTTCGATGGCGGCAAGCGGCGGGCCGCGGTGGACTCGGCCCGGGCCGGCTATGACGCGGCCCTGGCGACGTATCGGCAGACCCTGCGCACGGCGGTGATGGAGGTCGAGCAGTCGCTGGTGCGCCTGGACGCGGCACGACGCTCGGAAGCCGATGCGCAGCGCGCCACCGCGGGTTACCAGGAGTATTTCCAGGCCATCGACCGTAACTGGCACGCCGGCAACGCGAGTCTGCTGGATCGCGAGCTGGCCCGCCGCTCGGCGTTGTCGGCGCAGATCGAACTGATCACCTTGCAGCAGAATCAGGTGCGCTACTGGATCGCGCTGTACAAGGCCCTGGGCGGTGGCTGGCGGGACAGTCGCGACGGGCTGGCCGCTGCAGCGTCGACACGAGGTGGAGCATGAAACCGGCGCTGGGCTACGGGTTGCTGGCGGTTGCCGCGCTGACAGTCTCTGGGTGGTTGCTCTTCGGGCGCGCCGCGCCGGCACCGGCGGCTGCGCCCGTGCCGGCCACCAGCCTGAGTGTCGAAGCGGTTCAGCCACGCCGCGAAGACTGGCCGCAGGTGCTGGTCGCCAGCGGCGCGCTGGCGCCCTGGCAGGAAGCGGTGATCAGTGCCGAAACCGGCAGTTTGCGTATCGCCAGCCTGAACGCCGATATCGGCGACCGGGTGAAGAAGGGCCAGATACTGGCCACCCTGGCCGATGCCAGCGTGCTGGCCGAAGAGAACAAGCAGAAGGCCGCGGTGGCCCAGGCCCGTGCGCAATTGCAGGAAGCTCGTTCCAACGCGCGGCGTGCGGCATTGGTCGGGCAGAGCGGGGCCTTGTCGGAGCAGCAGCTGGAGGAGTATCGGGTCAAGGTACAGACCGCCGAGGCCAACCTGGCCGCGACGAACGCCGACCTGCGCAGCACCCGCATCAAGCTCACGCAGACCCGCATTGTCGCGGTGGACGATGGGCTCATCTCCGCACGCAAGGCCTTGCTCGGGGATGTGGTGGCGGCCGGCACCGAACTGTTCAGGATGATCCGCGCCGACCGTATCGAATGGCAGGCGGAGCTGGATGCGCGGCAACTGCCACGGGTGCGGGTCGGTCAGTCCGCCCGGCTGGAGCTGCCGGGTGGGGCGCAGGTCGAAGGGAGGGTGCGACTGGTCTCGCCGGTGCTCGACAGCAAGACCAGCCGGGCGCTGGTCTATGTGTCCTTGCCCGCCGGGACCCCGGCGCGGGCGGGCATGTACGCCAGCGGTCGCATCGAACTGGCGCCCAGCACGGCGTTGGCCGTTCCGGACACCGCGGTGGTGCTGCGCGATGGTCGCTCCTACGTGTTCGTGCTCGGCCCGGACCAGCACGTCAGTCAGCAGGGCGTGGAAGTCGGGCGACGACGCGGGGGGGCGGTGGAGATCGTTGGCGGCCTGGCGGAGCAGGCGCAGGTCGTTCGCAGTGGCGGGGCCTTTCTCAGTGACGGGGCCAGCGTGACCCTGGTCCGGGCCGAGGCGGATGCCCGATGAATATTTCCGCGCTGTCGATTCGCTATCCGGTCCCGGCGGTGATGCTGTTCGTGCTGCTGACCCTGTTCGGTGCGTTCGGCCTGGACCGCCTCGGTATCCAGGACTTTCCCGACACCGACCTGCCCACCGTGGTCATCAGTGCCTCGCTGGAGGGAGCGGCGCCCGAGCAGTTGGAAACCGAAGTGGCGCGCAAGCTCGAAGACAAGCTGACGTCGCTGCGCCTGCTGCAACATGTCACCACGCTGATTGCCGACGGCAGCGTGAGCATCAGCGTGACCTTTGCCATCGACAAGGACGGCAACGAGGCCCTCAACGAAGTGCGCAATGCGGTGGACAGCACCAAGGCGGAGTTGCCGGCGAACCTCGATACGCCATCGGTGTCGCGCCTGACCACCAATACCTCGGCGTTGCTGACCTATGTCGTCGAGGCCCCGCGGATGAACGAAGAAGCCTTGTCGTGGTTCGTCGACAACGAATTGAGCAAGCAGCTCCTGGCGGTTCGCGGTGTGTCGAAGATCGTTCGGGTCGGTGGCGTGGACCGGGAGGTCCAGGTCGACCTCGACCCGGCGCTGATGGCCGGCCTGGGCCTGAGTGTGACGGACGTGGCCAGTCGCTTGCGGGCGATGCAGAAGGACAACTCCGGCGGCCAGGGCGACCTGGGCAGTGGCCAGCAGGCGTTGCGCATCCTCGGCGCCATCGACGATCCGGCGGCGCTCGGGGACATCCGGATCCCCATTGGCGAAGGGCGCATGCTGGCCTTGCAGCAGTTGGCCACGGTGCGTGACACCCATGCCGAGCGAAGTACCCGGGCCTATCGCGACGGCAAGCCGCTCATCGGCTTCCAGGTGATCCGCTCCCTGGGCTTTTCCGATGTCGGGGTGACGGCGGATGTGCGCCAGGCGATGAACCGGTTTGCCCGGCAACACGCCGATATCCGGGTCGAAGAGGCGAGCAATACCGTCGCGCCGGTGCTGGACAATTATCGCGGCTCCATGGCGTTGCTGTACGAGGGTATGCTGCTGGCGGTGTTGGTGGTCTGGTGGTTCCTGCGTGATTGGCGGGCCACCCTCGTCGTCGCCACGGCGCTGCCGCTGTCGATCATTCCCACCTTCGGCGTGATGTATTTTGCCGGCTTTACCCTCAACACCATTTCGCTGCTGGCCCTGGCCCTGGTGATCGGCATCCTGGTGGACGACGCCATCGTCGAGGTCGAGAACATCGCGCGGCACCTGCGCATGGGCAAAAGCCCGCGCCAGGCGGCGGTCGAGGCTTCCGGCGAAATCGGCCTGGCGGTGTTGGCCACCACCGTGACCCTGGTGGCGGTGTTCCTGCCCACGGCCTTCATGGGCGGGATTTCCGGCAAGCTGTTTCGGCAATTCGGGGTGACCGCCAGCGCGGCGCTGTTGTTTTCCTTGCTGGTGGCCCGCTTGTTGACGCCGATGATGGCGGCGTACGTGCTCAAGGCCAGGTCGCACCTCGAGCACGACGGCGGCTTGATGACCGGTTACCTGGGCTGGATCCGCACCAGCCTGACCCGACGCCGGACCACCCTGGCTCTGGTCGGCGTGCTGTTGCTCGGCTCCGTGGCGCTGATCCCGCTGTTGCCCACCAGTTTCCTGCCGGCCCAGGACAATGCGCGCAGTACCGTCAGCCTGGAGTTGCCGCCGGGCAGCAGCCTGGCGCAGACCGGCGCGATCGCTCTGCGGGCCGACGCCTACTTGCGTGCGATCCCTGAGGTGGCCCATGTGTTCGCCGTGGTCGGCAGTGGCGATATCGCCGGCGGCGGCAATCGCAAGGCGGTCCTGACCGTCGACCTGTTACCCCGCGGCGAGCGCAGGCTGAAACAGTCCGCGGTCGAGGCCAAGATGCGCGAGGCGTTACACGGCCTGCCCGGGGTGCGGGTGAATGTCGGCGGTGACAGCAGCGGCGAACGCTTGCAGATTGTCCTCGCCAGTGATGATGGCGATTTGCTCGAACGTACCGCCACGGCCCTCGAGCCCCAGTTGCGTCAGCTCAAGGGCATTGGCAACGTGACGTCGAGCACGGCGGTGCAGCGACCGGAAATCCAGATCCGCCCGGATTTTGTCCGGGCGGCCGAGCAAGGTATCAGCAGCCAGGACATTGCTGACACCTTGCGCATGGCCACCTACGGCGAATACTCATCGGCCCTGGGCAAGATCAATCTGTCCCAGCGGCAAGTGGATGTCCGGGTGCGTATGCAACCGCAGGTCCGTACCGATCTGGACAGCATCGCCCAGTTGCGGGTCAAGGGCCGCGACGGGCAGGTCTCGCTGGCTTCCCTGGGAGAGATCGGCATGGGCAGCGGGCCGGCGCAGATCGATCGGCTGGATCGCCTGCGCAATATCACCCTGTCCATCGAACTCAATGGTCGCAACCTGGGCGAGGTGATGGAGGAGGCCAGGCAGTTGCCGGCGATGCAGCACCTGCCGGCGCAAGTGAGGCTGGTGGAGCAGGGCGAGTTGCAGTTGATGAGCGAACTGTTCGGCAATTTCAGCCTGGCCATGGCCGTCGGCGTGTTCTGTATCTACTCGGTGCTGGTGCTGCTGTTTCACGATTTCATGCAACCGCTGACGATTCTCTCGGCCTTGCCCTTGTCCCTGGGGGGGGCCTTGTTGGCGTTGCTGGTCGGTGGGATGAGCTTTTCCATGGCCTCGGTCATCGGTTTGCTGATGCTGATGGGGATCGTGACCAAGAACTCGATCCTGTTGGTGGAGTACGCGATCATGGCCCGCCGAGAGCAGGGCATGAGCCGTTATGACGCCTTGATCGATGCCTGTCACAAGCGTGCCCGGCCGATTCTGATGACCACCATCGCCATGGGCGCGGGTATGCTGCCGACGGCGCTGGGACTGGGCGGTGAGTCGAGTTTTCGCCAGCCGATGGCCGTGGTGGTGATCGGTGGTCTGCTGGCGTCGACCGTGCTGAGCCTGTTGGTGGTGCCGGTGATCTTCACCTATGTCGACGATGGGCTTGAAGGGCTCAAGCGCATTTTTCGCGTACCTCGATAGTCGGCATGGGCCGCTATCGAGGTGTCTTCACGAATCAGACCGAGAGGTCAGAGGGCGTTTTGCAGGGCGACGGCGTTTTCCGGGCCGGCCTTGGCGTCCGCCGAATGCATCCAGCGGATCAACGAGCGACGCCCGCCGATCCCCATCTTGATGGAGGCACGTTTGAGATAGCTTTCCACGGTATTGACCCGCAGCGCCAACTGCTCGGCCAGTTCCGGGGCCGTGCGCCCGGCGAGCAGGCCGACGCAGACTTCGGTTTCCCGGGAGGACAGATTCAACCCGGACATTTCCAGGCGTTCGATAAAGCGTTGGCGCAGCGCATCCATGCCACCGTTTTCCAGTTCCTGGGTGACCGAGAAGGCTTCCAGGCGGACCGGCGCCGGCAACAGGGCCTCGATATGTTCGCCGATCATGGGCAACAGGAGGCAGGAGAACTCTTGCAGGAAGGCGCATTCCTGTGTGGAAAACCCCAGGGATGGATTGGACCGATAGACAGACAGTGCGTAGCAGCGATGTTTCGTTCGGCAGATCAGGTGCAGGTGGTTGGGGGCGGCGGACAGCGAGGAGGCTCGCTGGCAGCAGGCCAGTTCGGTGTGCGGTGCCGGGCAGATGCCGTCGTCGCCCGGCAGGGCGGATTGCTTCACGGAGGAGGCATTCATCAGTGTGTCGGTGCAAATCGGGCTGATACCCACGCCGCCGATACTCGAGGTAATCGACTGTGCGGCATTCGTGGTATCGAGCCGCAGCTCGGTGATGTGTGTGGCGTCGACGGGCAGTTGTGCAACGATCAGATCATGCAGCACGCGCGGAAAATTACGGTTGCCGGTGTGGGCAATCACTTTGCCGACAGATGGGAAAAGTCTTTGCAAGTTCATCCGCTCTCCATTTTTATTCGGGGCACAACGGCCAGCGCCGCCCACGGTTCCATGAGATTTTTTGGTAGGTATCAGTTGCTTCAGGTCATCGCGTGATGGGGGGGGATTGAATGGGTCACGCCGTAGTCGACAGCAGGCCATGCAATCATTGGCAGCAGATCGTCGGTCAGGTGCTGCATATGGTTTATCTTGAGCATGTTATCGTAGATCATTGCCGTGCATTCCAGTGTGCCATAGATGACTTTTTCACCTTTGCTGCCTTGCGCAACATTTCGCCGATGGAGGATCCAGCCGGAGCGTCTTAGAACTTTTTCCATCATGGCATCGACAACAACTTCATAAGTACCGACCTCTTGAATCCTGGCAAATTGCAGCATGGCGAGGAACAGTGCGGCGGTGCGAAAGTCAACTTTGCTCTTGGTGAAGTCGTTACCCGAGGTGTCTGTGCTCAACAGGGCAAATCGGGTGGCTTCCCAGCAGTCCATCGGGTTTGGCCGGGGCAGGCCATCGCTGAGCATGAAGTTCAAGGCGCCGCACATCAAGGTGGGCTTATGGGACGGACGAAGTCTGACGCAGCCGGTCACCTGCGAGCCTATGTGGGAATAGATATAGACCGAATCATCATTGTCATACTCATCGAACTCATAGTCGCTGCCCGTGTAGCTTTCAATATCCCATTTTCTCCGGTCAATAAAAGCGGTTTTACGGATGCTGAGTATTTGCTCTAATGCGCGTGAGGGGAGTTCGGAGTAGCTGGCGATGGCGACATGGATGTCGGAGAAACTGTACGAGTGGTCGGAGAAGGTGTACGAGTGAGGGAAATAGTCAATCATAAATACGTCGCGGAGAGGAGAAGGGTGCTTATTTATAGTGATCCTGTATAAGCGCGGCAACTGTACTTAAGTGCAGGTGGCTAGCGAGAGCAAAGTGCTGTTTAATTGCCGTCGTGAGACTTTTATAGCCGCCACGGGTTGATCTTTGCGCTGAAAAAACCGGGTGGTATTCATCAAGTTGAAATAAAAGCAAGGGTGTTCACGCTTTTAATAAGTCGGTAGGGAAGAACGGAATTTCCAAATTGGAAAATAAGTCGACTGGAAACTGAGTCTATTCTGGAATTTTTTTGGGGGCGGGTCATGTATTACATTGCAATTGCAATGCTCACGGTATTGCTGGTGCCGGGGCCGACCAATTCGCTGCTGCTGCAGTCGGGGGTCAGTCGCGGCCTGGGGAGTTATTCGGTGAAGTTGATTCTGGCCGAATGGACGGCCTACCTGATCCAGATAACCGCTTGGGGTGTATCCATTGATGCGCTGATGGCAAATTACGGCTGGGTGGTGGTGGCGACGAAGATTCTGGCGGTGATCTTCCTGTTCTACATTTCGTTGAAACTGTGGTTCTCGGTGCAGCTGGAAACGTCTGGAAAGCCTTCTGCCATCTCGGTTTCAGCGCTGTTCCTGGCGACACTGAGCAATCCGAAAGGACTGTTCTTCGCCTCGTTCGTGGCGCCTACCGGGACCTTTGCGAACCTGGAAAGTTATCTTTCGTTCATGGCGATCTTTTCCCTGGTCATTCTTCCCGTGGGTATTGTCTGGGTGGGACTGGGGGCTGTTTTTGGGCGAAATCTTCCGTCGATAATATCGGGTAATCGAGTCAATAGATTTGTTTCATTGGTAATTGGGCTATTTGCCAGTATGGCTTTGTATAACCTGGCCTCGAACGTGATAGTGGCCTGAAGAGGGCGAGCGAGTCCGCCTCACAAGTGTAGGGCCTGTGAGGGGGGGAGTAGGGTAGGCTGGGGGCGTAAGGTTAAAAGATATTGTGGCGAATGGCCTTGACCATGGCCTGTTTGACATTGGTGCAACCCATCTTCTCGGTGATTTTCTTGGCGTAGAATTTCACCGTCCTTTCCGTGATGTTCATGATCAGGCCGATTTCCTGATAATTTTTCCCGAGGGCCAGCCAGTGGAGAAATTCAATCTCCCTGGGACTCAGCGACAACAGTTCTTCCTGGCTGGCTTCGATCGGCCGGTACTGATGGGCAATGGTGCCGATGGCCTTGATCAGGAACATATTCGACTGGACGATACGGTCAAAATCAGGGTCGCCTTCGACACAGGGCAAGTGCAGCGAGCCGAAAGCGCTGCCGGGGTCATGAACGGGAATGCTGAAGCCTTGATCAATGCCATAGCGAGCGGATTGTTCGAAGACTCTGTTGGGCGCGTGAGAGCGGTCGTTTACCGCCGCCCAGAAGAACGGCTGCGAAGTGATGGCGACATTGGCCATGACCGGGTCGGACTTGTAGAGCGCCTGTCGACGATAGGTGTCAACCCACTCGGCGGGGTAGTTGCTATGGATGGAGATATCACCATTGTCAATTAAAAGAGAATCGGCGTAGACATAGGCAAATCGTGTTAGTTCCAGTTGGTAGAATACCCAGGTCAAGACATCTACATAGGTTTTTGTGCTGGCCCCAGGAATGTTGTTCTCAACTTCTCTAACCAAGTCAAACGTATGTTTGATTGTGCGGAGTTTAGGCATGACAAGCGGGCTCCGGTTGGCTGGATGTGCTCTGCTAATTGGATCCAAATGGGGTAAGGCTGACTTATAACATCGCCGGAAAGCCATTTCAATATGTGTCAAAGAGACAGCATAAAAGGATGATGGTGCGATTGAATCACTTATTTTTGACGCTTTGCCCTTTGCCTGGATCGGCTGAACGGTCGAGTTTTTTTCGACTATTAAGGGGTATTTAGAGGGAAATTCGCGGTCCTCAGTCTCAGCTAAGTTTCCCTGGGTAGTCTCCTCCCTGCGCCGATTGTGGCGCCGTTAAGGAGACGTCCCCACATGAAAGCGCTGACCACAGCCGACTGGCTCAACAAGGTCCCGGAAGTGACGCTGTCCTTCTGGATCATCAAGATCATGTCCACCACCGTGGGCGAAACCGCTGCCGACTACCTCGCCGTCGACGCCGGCCTGGGGCAGGGCCTGACCAGTATCGGCATGGCCGTGCTGCTGGCCATCGCCTTGTTCGGCCAACTGCGCACCCGTGCCTACACCCCTTGGATCTACTGGCTCAGCGTGGTGCTGGTGAGCGTGGTCGGGACGCAGATCACCGATGTGCTCACCGACAAGCTGGGCGTCAGCCTGTACCTCAGCACGGCGATATTCTCGGTGTTGCTGGCGATCAATTTCGGCATCTGGTATGCCCGCGAACGCAACCTGTCCATTAATGAAATCGTCACCCCGCGCCGGGAGTGGTTCTACTGGACGACCGTGCTCTGCACCTTCGCCCTGGGCACGGCGGCGGGCGACCTGGCCACCGAGGCACTGGGCCTTGGTTTCACCCTCGGCTCGATGATTTTCGGCGGGCTGATCGCCTTGACCCTGGTCGCCTGGCGCCTGGGCGGCAATGCCGTCCTGACCTTCTGGATCGCCTACATCCTGACCCGTCCGTTCGGTGCTTCCCTGGGCGACCTGCTGACCCAGGCCAAGACCTACGGCGGCCTGGGCATGGGCGCCGCCTGGACCAGCGCGATTTTCCTCAGCGTCATCCTGATCCTGGTGGTCGTCGCGCAGTTCGGCGTCGGCAACCGCAAGCTCGTCACGCAATAACCCGACCCCGTTTACACACACAAGGAATTATCATGTTCAAGGTTCAAACCGTTATGCGCACCGCCGCCGTTGTTTCCATGATTGCCGTGCTCGGCCTGGCCGCCGGCTGCTCCAAACCCGCTGATAGCGCCAAGGCCGCTACCACCGCGGCGAGCACCACCAGCGCGCCGGCGACAAGCCAGGGCACGGTCTCGAAACTGGGCGATCTGTCGGCCTTCCAGGGCATTGCCATCGATGTTGCCGCTCTGGTGCAGAAGAGCGACCTGGCGGGTGCCAAGGCGCGGATCAAGGATCTGGAACTGGCCTGGGACTCCGCCGAAGCCGGCCTCAAGCCCCGTGCCGCCGGCGACTGGCACGTGCTCGACAAGGCCATCGACAACGCACTGGAAGCCCTGCGCGCCGGCAGCCCGAAACAGGCCGACTGCAAGGCGACCCTGGACGAGTTGCTGAAAACCTTCAACGCCATGCAAGGCAAATAATGACCTCGTACGACGTAGCGCGGGTTGGGCAAGCCCGATAAATCGCTTCGCCCACGCTCGGACAGGTGCTTCAATGCAGGCTCGGCAATCATCATGCAGGCGTGGTCCGGTATGAGTGCCGGGCCTGTTTTTTTCAGCGGAGAGGGACATGCGGATTTTACTGGTCGAAGACGACCCCATGATCGGCGAGGCGATCCGGGACGCACTGACGGATGCCAGCTACGCCGCCGACTGGGTCAACAACGGGATGAGCGCCCTCACTGCGCTGGACACCCAGCACTATGACCTGGTGCTGCTCGACCTCGGTCTGCCGGGCAAGGACGGGCTCGAAGTCCTGGGCTGTATTCGCGCGCGCGACAACGGCGTGCCGCTGCTGATCATTACCGCCCGTGACAGCCTCGACGATCGCTTGCAGGGCCTGGATGGCGGTGCCGACGACTATCTGCTCAAACCTTTCGACATGGCCGAGTTGCTCGCGCGCATGCGTGCGGTGTTACGGCGCAAGGGCGGCAGCGCGGTGCCGGTGCTGAGCAACGGCGTGGTGTCGCTGGACCTGATCTCGAAACAGGCCGGCACCGCGGAAAATCCCGAAGTCCAGCTCTCCAGCCGCGAGTTCGCGTTGTTGCAGGCGCTGTTGATCCGGCCCGGGGCGATTCTCTCGCGCAGCGATCTCGAAGACCGGATCTATGGCTGGGGCAATGAAGTGGAAAGCAACGCGGTGGAGTTTCTGATCCACGGCTTGCGGCGCAAGCTGGGCAGTCACGTCATCAAGAACGTCAGGGGCATGGGATGGATGGTTTCAAAAAACGCCTGAGCGAGTCGGTCCAGCTGCGGCTTTCGGTTTCCCTGTCGCTGGCGATCCTGATCGTTGCGCTGCTGGCCGGGGTGTTCGCCTTTGTCTCGGCCTTCGACGAGGCCCTGGAGATGCAGGACAACACCCTGCATCAGGTGGCCGTGCTGTTCGAGCGCCAGCAGATGACGCTGGCCTATCCGAAGCCGGAGGGCGGTATCGCTGGCGACGATGAAGAGTCGCGGGTGATCGTGCAGTATCTGGGGGATGGTGGCCGAGCCGCTGCCAATGTCGAGACTGGCGGGCCGCTGCCACTACCGGCGACGCTGGCCGATGGCCTGTCGACGCTGACGGTCGCCGGCGAGCCGTTCCGGGTGCTGGTCAGGACCCTGGGCAGCGGCGCGCGTATCGCCGTGGCTCAGGAAACCGGCGCCCGTGACAAGGACGCACGTGAGAGCGCCTGGCGCGGCCTGTTGCCGTTTCTCATCCTGTTTCCCGTGCTGTTGCTGGTGGTGGCCGACCTGCTGCGCAAGCTGTTCCGGCCCATCGCGGTGCTGGCGGCCGAGATCGACCAGCGCAGCGAGCAGGAACTGCACCCCATCGACGAAAATCACGTGCCCGCCGAGGTCCGGCCCTTCGTGCTGGCGATCAATCGCCTGCTCGGCCGGGTCGCTCAGTCGATGGACACCCAGCGCCGCTTCGTCGCCGACGCCGCCCATGAGTTGCGTTCACCCTTGACGGCACTGTCCCTGCAGGCCGAACGCCTGGCCGCCGCCGAGATGTCGGGCCTGGCCCGCGAGCGCCTGTTCGTATTGCGCCGGGGTATCGAGCGCGGCAAGAGCCTGATTGACCAACTGCTGGCGCTGGCCACCGCGCAAGCGAACGCGACGCGGCCCAGCGCGCCAGTGTCTGTGCACGCGGTCTACCGCCGGGTGCTGGAAGACTTGCTGCCGTTGGCTGAACTCAAGCAGATCGATATCGGTGTCGAGGGCGAAGAGGACGTGCGGCTGGCGCTCGACGAGATCGACCTGCTGGCGGTGGTCAAGAACCTGGTGGACAACGCCATTCGTTATGCGCCTGCCGGTGGACGGGTCGACCTGTCGGTGAGCCGGGAGCAGGGCGGGGCGCTGTTGCGGGTCAAGGACAGCGGCCCCGGCATCGCCGTCGAAGAACGCGAGCGGGTGTTCGATCCGTTCTATCGCAGCCTGGGCAGCCAGGAAGTCGGGTCCGGGTTGGGGCTGTCCATCGTCAAGGCCATCGCCGAGCGTACGGGGGGCCGTATCTGCCTGGAATACTGCGATGAGGTGGAACGACACGGGTTGTGCGTTTCGCTGTGGTGGCCGGTGGCGCCGGCCTAGGCGCGGTTGACCTTTCATATCGATAGCCATAAGGCGCTGCGGGCCATTGGCTATCATCCCTGTGCGTGTTATAGATGGCTGCGTGAAGCAGAATTTCTCTTGCTTCGATTCGCAGCCTCTGCGACATCAATTCTGTCAAAAAAATACAATAAGATAAATTTCACACACACAAATTAGGGGCATCGATGAAAGGCCAAAACGGTTTCACCTTGATAGAGCTGATGGTGACAGTGGCGATCGTTGCAATTCTGGCCTCTATTGCGTATCCATCGTATACGAGCTATGTGAATCGCAGCAAGTTGTCTGAAGGGGCTAACGCCCTGGCGGCCTTGCAGGTAAAGATGGAATCCTATTATCAAAATACCCAGACCTACAGTAATGCGGGTGCCTGTGGGGTGCTTCCCGCTAATACGACCAATTTTACGATTGCCTGTGCCATCAATAATACTAATGGTAGTGGGCAGGGATATACCTATACGGCCAGCGGAATAGGGTCTATAGCGGGAACGAATTACACAATTAACGAGCAAGGCAACAAGACGACCACCGGTTCTTCCAACAAAGCCTGTTGGATCATAACCGGGTCGGAGTGCTGATCTTGAATCGTCAGCGAGGGGTGACCTTGTTGGAAACCATGGTTGCCATTGCGATCATGGGTATCGTGATTGCTTGGGGCATTCCTTCTTTGAGCGATGTCATTTCCAATAACACCGTAAAATCCACGGCGGACGTGGTTTTTTCCGCTCTTCAGGAAGCCCGCTCCGAGGCGCTGAAACGCAATACAGCGGTTTCCGCTACCATCACCGCCACGGCAATCAATCTGTCGGGCAGTAATTATGCCAAGACAATAAGTTTGGCGGGCGCGGGGTCTGGGACGACGATCAGTCAAAATACAGCCGGCGCGATTACGTTCACCTCGACTGGGCAGATTGTTGCCTCCACCTCGTATACCATCACGATTATAAATACTTCCTGCGCGGCAAATAATGCATGTCTCAATGTTGAGGCTTATGGCGGCGGTTTCATCAAAGTCTGCAACCCTTCGCAAGGTGACAGTAATGCCTCGAACTTTTGCCCATCCTCATCCTCATAAGCAGCGCGGATTCTCGCTGATCGAGTGTTTGATAGCACTCTTGATCATGACGATTGGTCTGTTGGGCAATGCCGCCCTTCAAGCGCAACTGTCGAAAGAGTCCGCCAAGTCGGATGATCGGGTAAAGGCCACCAATCTGGCCAAGATCCTCTACGGTCAAATGGTCTCGGACGCTTCGAACCTTGCCAGCTATGTTTATCCGGGCACGGGCAGTTTGGCCGCCAGTTGGGCTGTGGAAGTCAAGAAATTGCCGGGGGCGATTGACCCCGCGGTGAGCGTGCAGGCGGATGGCACTTGTCTGATCACGATTAAGTGGAGCATGCCTCAGGATAACGTTGTGAATACTTACAGTGTTCCTTTCACAGTAGATAAAACGTTATGAGGCAAAAGGGCTTCTCGCTCATTGAAGCCATGCTGGCGATGGTCATCGGTCTGATCATGTCGCTCGCCGCCGCCTCGCTGGCGATGTCCTATGACACGGGGAGAATGAGTAATATCGCGTCCAACACGGCCAACAGCAACGGGACCACGGCAGCCGAGACCATCAACACGGCGCTTGAAATGGCCGGTGCCGGGCTGATCAGTAATTACAGTCAAATCTGTACCCACCTCTATTCCACGACGGCGACGAATACCAATTCTGGCATCGAACTGGATACGATAAAGCTGGATGTGACGACAGACCCCAATTCCAATCATGTGATTTTTGCCTATGGCAGTGGGGGGAGCGCAGCTTCAATGCTCAAGGTTTCAGTGTCATTGGCCAACCCCAACGACGATATCGGCATTCCCCAGGTGGGCTCGGTGGCGACCGGAGACGATATTCTACTGGCCTATAGTTCTGCCGGGAGTGGAACGGACTGCACCTTGCGACGTGCGACGGCCCCCAACGCGGTGAACGGCAATGCCGGGATGGTGAATATCGGTTTGTCAGCAACGGCTGAACATAATCAAGCGATTGCCGGAGTGCCCACCTACGCGGCTGATTTTTATGTCATACCTGAACAAGTTTTCAACTACCAGGAGTGGTACTCGGAAAATGCACTGTTGAAAATCAAGGACAAAATTACCGGTAAGGTGAGCATCGTGGCCGATGGGGTGGTTTTCTTGAGAGCGCAATACGGTGTGAACAGTGGCCTTGGACTGACCTGGCAGGACCAGCTCCCCAGCCAACTCAACAACCTGAAGGCGGTGCGCACGGCAATGGTGATTCGCTCGGGGAATCGAGAAAAACAAGCCAATGCCGCCAATTGCACAAGCACAACGAGTTCTACCATCAGTTTTGATGGCTGGCAGAATGCGGCAAACGGTTCAAGCTCGGTCGATGTATCGGCCCTGACCAACACAACAAGTGGTACTGCCCTGATTCCGGATTGGCGCTGCTATTTTTACAAGACCTACACGACGGTAACACCGCTCCGTAGTTTGGCTTGGGCCACGGCCCAGTGAGAAGGCGGCGATGAAAAATAACCAGAAAGGTGCGGTTCTTATCCTCACCCTTATTTTGCTGACGATATTTTTGATCGCTTCGGTTGGGTTAATCCGCTCGGTCAACATGAATGTCACCACCGTGGGGAACTACTCCTATCGGGAAGGTGCGCTGGCGGCCTCGGATAGTATATTGCCGACTGTCAAGAGCTATATCTCCGGCAAGGCCGATTTGACCGCGGCTGACCCAGGGATCTACTCCCCAACCATTCTGACCAACAGAGATGCCAACGGTTTACCCCTCCCTTGCGCCACGGGAGATGGCTGGAGTTGCCTGAACTCGGTGGGGCTTTCGAGTGGCTATTCTTATACTTACTACATCGAGCGTCTTTGTACGGTCGCCGTCGTCACGAGCACCGGAACGCAGTGCCAAGTCGAAAAGCCGACAGCGGCCAACGGTGGTAGCTACAGCCTGCGGGGCGGGAATCAAGATGGTAAGTCGCTCATGTCGTACCCCATTTTATACCGGGTAACGGTAAAAACCACTGGCCCCAAGGGAACCGTGGTAACGACCCAGACAGTCATTTCAAGATGATCAGTACAGTCAGTGTCGTTGAAGAAAATTCAGGGGTTGGGGGTGACATGTTTAAGTTGGCGAGACTGCTCGTAGTATTTTTTCTGGTCGAGGGGGCTTCTCCGGCTTTTGCAGCGACTACGGATATTGCTCAACTCCCATTGGGCATGATGAATGTGGTTGAGCCCAATATGATACTGGGGATTGACGACTCAGGGTCGATGGATACCGAGGTGTTGCTAACGAGTAATGACGGTGCCCTTTGGTATAACTCGACTTCCGGCAAGTCTGGCTTTACCGGATGGAACAGTTCCGATGTCTATAGCGCCAGCAACTATGCGATGAACTATAATTCTGTTGGGGCGACAAGCTCGACGTGGTTGAAGTACGAGTATCTATTCCCTAATAGTTCCCGAAAATACGTAGACACCGGGGCGACCGGGGAGGGCTTCGCCGCGCCCTTCATTCCGAGCTACGCCTACTTACGGGATTATGAATATAACCCCCTGTACTACAACCCCAATACGACTTATGTCCCATGGGCACCTGATTATTATAGTGGCACCACGACCACTTACAGCAACTCTATTCCCACGGCGGCGCGAATCCATCCTACGGAATCACCCGGTGTGACCTATGACCTGACCAGTACGCTAACCAACAGTTCTAGTGGTTGGACGTTCAGGTTCTATACCGGGATGGTGATTCCGGGGGCAACGGTTGCAGGTATCATGAATGGCAGTAACAGCATCACCACCAATGTGACGGTGGGCACGAGCTCGGGTTATACGGGCTCATACTACGATATTACGATCCCTTATTACCCCGCCACGTATTGGGTCAAGGATGCAACGTGTACGGCCGGGCCACCTGCGTGTGCAACCGCTCCAGATGGAACCTTGCTTCACCGATATGAAATCAAGTCAGGCAACACGTTCCCGTCGGGTCGCAGCTACGCGGCGGAAATGCAGAATTTTGCCAATTGGTTCACCTATTACCGCAAGCGCAGACTGATGTTGTCCTCTGCAATGGCTGCGGTATTGCCTCAATTGACCAATCTTCGCATGGGCGCCCGTTGGATGGATTCCGGCAACGTGGCCAATATGGTCGATCTTAACTCAACGACACCGGCTACCAATTACCAGTACCTGCTTGGATTGATCTATCGCGTGTTCGGGGCCGGTGGTACGCCTACCCGTACGCTTTTGAAAGCAATCGGTGATCTTTATAAGAACGACAGCAGCAAGACCTACATTCAGTACGCTTGCCAGCGCAATAGCATCATGATCGTGACTGACGGGTTTGCTGATGCCACGGCCACAACGCCTCCCGCTTACTCGTCCAGTCCGTGGTTCACTTCAGCGCCCTATACCACGACCTACTCAGGCACGTTGGCGGATTTGGCCGCTTCCTACTACAGCAACACTTTGGGTAGTTCCAGCTTTACAGGCGGTCGGGTGCCTTATGATCCGAATGCGACTTCCCCAAGCGCAGACAAGAACCCTAACCTGCACATGAACACATATGGGATGACACTGGGGGCGCAGGGGACGATCTTCGGGACGGGCTCCAATCAGGATAAAGACCCGTACACCTACGCCCCCACATGGCCCAACCCCAACGTGGGGCGCAGCCCGACAGCCGTTGATGACCTGTACCATGCGACCATCAATGGCCGGGGCAAGATGCTGTTGGCCACCGACAGTGTGAGTGCCACCGCTTCAATCAAGAGCATCATTGCCGATCTACTGAACAAGTCGGGAGCGGGGGGCGCGATCAGCGTCTCCAACATCAATATCCAGCCGGGCGACAACACGGCCTACATTGCCAGTTTCAATGCGTCCTCCTGGTACGGCGACTTGGTGGCCGCGCCGATTGATATCACCACGGGGAATACATCGGCCAGCTCCTCATTGTGGAGTTTTCAAGCGACGCTGGATGCCTTGGACTGGACGACCCGAAAATTTGCCTCTTACACAGGCAGCAGCGGTGCCATTTTCCCCGATGGATTGAGTTCCACACAAACAGCGCTTCTCAATTCCCCGAGCGCCACGGACAATCTCACGGTTGCCAACTGGTTGAAGGGGGATCGCTCCAACGAAGGTACCTTGTACCGTACCCGTACCCATGTCCTTGGCGATCTGGTGGATGCAGAGCCGGTGATGGTGAATAACAAACGCTCCTGGAGCATAACGACTGACAGTACTTATACGACGTTCGGTCAGACTATTGCCGCACGCAAAAGTGTCGTCTATCAGGGCGGCAACGACGGTATGCTGCATGCGATTGATGCCAGCAACGGTGGTGAGCTGTGGGCTTACATTCCAAGCCTGGTGCTTGCGAAACTCAACTCGTTATCCCAGAAAACCTACAATCACACGTTCACCGTGGACGGTACGCCGACCGTTCGTGATGTCAATTCATCAGGGACATGGAAGACCTTGCTGGTGGCAGGGCTTCGCGCGGGGGGAATGGTTATTACGCCCTTGATGTAACGAATCCGGCAGCCACCAGTTCGGCAGACCTGGCCTCGAAGGTGAAATGGGAGTTTCCCAACGCCAGCACCTCGTCGAGCGTGACCAATAACGTGGGGCTTTCTTATGGCCAGCCGTTGATTACCAATACGGCCGCCGGATATGTCGTCATGGTTTCGTCAGGCTACAACAACGGTGGGGATTATGCGGGCCATCTGTTCGTTCTGAATCCTGACACCGGAGCCGTGATTCGTGACATCCCTAGCGGCTATGGAACCTCACTGTCTCCGGCCGGGCTGGCCCACCTTTCAGCCTATTCCTCGGATGGGATCACCGCCTCGGCAGTCTATGCAGGCGATCTGAACGGTAATGTCTTCAAGTTCGATATCTCGGATCCGAATCCGGCGAACTGGTCTGTTGCCCGCATTGCGGTCTTGCAGGACGGCAGTGGCGCCACCCAACCCATTACTCAGAGTGTCGAGGTGGGGCAGGTGAACAGCAAGACGGCGATCTTTGTCGGCACAGGTCGGTCCCTGGCCACGTCGGACTTCAGCTCCACTCAAATCCAAAGCGTTTACGCCTTTCTGGATGACGGGACGACCTACACGGGTACCAGCTCGCCTCGTAGCGTGCTTGTTCCGCAGACAGTCACCGTGAATGCGGATGGGACCCGGAGCATTACCAAGAATACCGTCAACTACTCAACGCAAAAGGGCTGGTACTTCGATTTGCCTGCCGGGGAGGGGGTGACGTCGGACATGCAGTTGGCTTTCGGCACGTTGGTCTTGAACTCCAACGCACCGTCCACTACGGCCTGCAGTTCAAATAGCTATCAGTATCAAGTCGACGAAGGTTCCGGCGGACAGCTGGATAACTCTTACTTCGCCACGGGCATCACCCCCTGGGCGGGTCGGAGTTTGGGAAGCAACCTCACATCGCGCCCGGTGGTCGCTGTGCTGTCCAACGGTACGGTGATCAGCTTTAGTCACGGCTCCGATAACAGCGTGATCAGTCTCGCCTTGCTCGGCAAGGGGGCAACGGCCATGCACAAGATTTTTTGGCGGGAAGTTCGAAATTAGCGTGCAATAAGCTGATGAAACAGCGAATGAATAAAATCGCCGCCATCAAAGACCGTAGTCCCTGATGGCCAGGCGATTTGAACTCGGCGCTACTCCACGCTCCAGCCGCCCCCGAGGGCACGGAAGGTGGCCACTGCGGCACGCGCATCGTTGGCATTGAGCTCGGCCATCTGGTTGCGTGTGCGCAGCAGTTCGCTGTCCTCGTTCAACACTTCGATCAGGCTCACCGCGCCACCCTGGTACGCCTCGCTCGCCGCTTGTCGCGCGGTTTGCCTGGAGGTGATTTCGAGGGCCAGTTCCTGACGTTGGGCCTCGAGTTGAGTCAGGGTCACCACGGCGTTTTCAACATCTTCGCTGGCGCGCAGCATCGACTGGCGGTATTCGGCCAGCGCCTGGGCGTTTGCGCCCTTGGCCTGGGCGACCTCGGCGTCGACGCGGCCGAAATCGAACAGGCGCCAATGCAGGCCCAGCAGCGCCTGCGGCTGGAAGGCCTGGGCGGTGAACAACGAGCCGCTGTGCAGGCTGGAGAAACCCAGCAGGCCGCCCAGCGAAACCTTCGGGTAAAACTCGGCAACCGCTACGCCGATCCGCTCGTTGCTGGCCGCCAGGCGCCGCTCGGCGGCGATGACATCCGGGCGGCGACGCAGCATCTCTCCCGGAGCAATGTTGGCCGGGATCTGCGGAACCTTGTAATCGATTTTTTCCGGTGCCGTGCCGGCCAGGTCGCGGGCATAGGTTCCGGGTGCGACGCCCATCAGCACATCGAGGCGGTTGAGCTGCACCGCCAGTTCGGTGCGCAACGGTGGCAAGGTGGTACGCGCCTGTTGCAGCACCGCCCGGGCCTGGGCGGTCTCGCGCTGGTTGCCCAACCCCTGGGCCAGGCGGGCTTCGACCAGGGCGAGCAGATCGCCCTGGTTCTTGATCTGCTGTTCGGTCACCTGGATACGCTGCTGGGCACCGCGAATGCGCAAGTAAGCATCCGCCGCTTCGGCGGCAACGGAAACCCGTACGCCGGCCTGGCTGGCTTGTGCGGCCTGGGCGTCGTCCAGCGCCGCCTGCTCGCCGCGCTTGAGCCCTCCCGCCAGATCCAGCTCCCAGCTCGCGCCGGCGCCGATGTTGCTCAGGGTCTGATTGCGCTCGTAGCCCGGCTGATGGCTCGCCAGTTGGCCCTCGGGGCTTTCCAGCGACTGGCGCTGCCGCACCACCTGGCCATCGAGGCTGCCTTGAGGCATGCGCGTCGCGCCGGCCTCCTGGGCGACGGCACGCGCCTGCTCAACGCGGGCCATGGCCACGGCGAGGTCGAGATTCTGCGCCAGGACCTTCTGGATCAACTGGGTCAGTTGCGGGTCATCAAAGCCTTTCCACCAGCTTTCCAGCGCAGGGGCGGGGCGCCCGGCGTCGCGCTGTTGCAGGGCGTCCTGGGCCATGAACCGGGCGGCGGCCTGATCAGCGGGGCGCTGGTAGTCCGGGCCCACCGTGCAGCCGGCTACGGTGATGGCCAGCGCAGCCAGTACAAAGCGCCCGCGAGGGAGCATGCGATCAAGCAAGGTGTTCATCGAATAATCCTCAAGCGTGATTAATGAGCGTCGGCGGACGGCTGTTTGGGTGGCTGGACCTTGTGCATCAATGGCACCAGCAACGTGGCGGCCACGAAGCAGACCATGATCATCAGGAAGGCGTCGGCATAGGTCAGCGTTTGTGCCTCCCGCCAGGTCAGGGCCCAGAGTTGACGCATGGCGAGCTGGCCAGCGTCGATGCTGTTCTGCCCGAGCAGTTGGGCGTTCGCGGTCAGTTGGTCGAGCCAGGTATTCATGGCTTCGTTGCGGGTATTGAGGTGCTCGGCCAGTCTCAGGAAGTGCAGGTTGGTCCGGTCGTTGAGCACGGTGGCGCAGGCGGCGATGCCGATGGCGCCACCGAGGTTGCGCATCAGGTTGAACAGGCCGGAGGCCAGTTTCAGGCGTGCGGGAGCCAGCGAGCCCAGGGTGAGGGTGACAACGGGCGGCACCGCCATTTGCTGGGCGAAGCCACGCAGGGCTTGTGGCAGCAGCAGCTCCTTGGCGCCCCAGTCGTGGGTGATGGGGGAGAAGTCCCACATCGACAGGGCAAACAGGGAAAGCCCCAGCATGAGAATCCAGCGCAGGTCGATGCGGTTGGCCAATATCGCATACACCGGGATCGCCAACAGCTGGAATATGCCGGTGGAAAACACAGCCAGGCCGATGTCCAGCGAGCCGTATCCACGTACCCGTCCGAGAAACAGTGGGGTCAGGTAGATGGTGGCGAAGATGCCGATCCCGGTGATAAAGGAAAACAGGCAGCCCAGGGCAAAATTGCGATCGCTCAGCGCGCGCAGATCGACGATGGGTTCGGCAATTTCCAGGCAGCGCCAGATGAACAGTGCGCCGCTGATGCCCGCGATCCAGGCGGTGGTGGCGATGGTGCTGTCGCTGAACCAGTTCCAGCGCGGCCCTTCTTCCAGGGTGTATTCCAGGCAACCGAGAAACACCGCCATCAGGAACATGCCGATATAGTCGGCGCCCTTGAGCAAGGCCGGGTTGGGGTGGTCGACCTTGACCAGCATCGGCACGACGAAGGTCACGAACAGGCCCGGTACCAGGTTGATATAGAACAGCCAGTGCCAGGATGAAACGTCGGTGATCCAGCCGCCCACCGCCGGGCCCAGGGTCGGGGCCAGCGAGGCGATGGCGCCGATGGTGGAGGCGGCGATTACCCGCTGCTTGCCGGTGAAATACATGAATGCCGTGGTGAACACCAGCGGGATCATCGAGCCGCCGAGAAAGCCCTGCAAGGCGCGAAAGGCGATCATGCTCTGGATGTTCCAGGCCAAGGCGCAGAGCAGGCTGGTCAAGGTGAAGCCGGCTGCCGACACGGCGAACAGCCAGCGCGTGCTCATCACCCGCGAGAGCCAGCCGGACATGGGGATCACGATGATCTCCGCGATGAGGTAGGCGGTCTGCACCCAGGCCGTGTCGTCGGCGCCGGCCGAGAGGCCGCCGCCGATGTCCTTGAGCGACGCGGAGACGATCTGGATATCGATCAGGGCGATGAACATGCCGACGCACATGGTGGCGAAGGCTGCCACTTTCTGTGCCATGGTCAGTGTGGGCAGTGGGCTGCTCATGGCTGGCCTGCCACTGCAGCGTTGTCGGGCTGCAACGCCTCACGGGTGTTCACTTGGGTCACCACCGACAACCCGGGGCGCAGTGCACCCAATTGGGCATCGGCGCCGTCCAGACGTACCCGCACCGGCACGCGCTGGACGATCTTGGTGAAGTTGCCCGTGGCGTTTTCCGGTGGCAATACGCTGAACTGCGCACCCGTGGCCGGTGCCAGGCTTTCGATGTGACCGTGGAACTCGCGGCCGGGCAGGATATCGGCCCGAACGCTGACAGATTGACCCACCTGCATGCGGGCCAGTTGGTCTTCCTTGAAGTTGGCGTCGACCCACAGCCCCTTCGCCGGTACCACCGAGATCAACTGGCTGCCGGCGGCGGCGTAGGTGCCGACCCTGGCGCGGCGGTTACCGACGTAACCATCCACGGGGGCACGCAACTCGGTATAGCCAATGTTCAGTTGGGCCTGTTCGCGTTCGGCTTGTGCCTGTTGCAGCGCTGCCCGGGCCTGGCCGCGCTGGCTGTCGATCACGTCGAGTTGCCGGCGTGCCGCCAGCAGCCCGGCTTCGGCGCGGGCGTGGTCGGCACGCGCGGTCTTCCAGGTGGCATCGACTCGCTGGGCACTTTCGACCGATACGGCCTGGCTGCGAACCAGATTCTGATAGCGCGCATGATCGTCTCCAGCCCGTTGCGTTTCGGCATCCGAAGCGTCGATTTGCGCCTTGGCCTGGTTGATCACCGCCTGTTGCAACTGTTCGGTCGCATCGAGATTGACCAGGGTGGCCTGCTGCGCCGCCACGGCGCCATCGGCCTTGGCCAGGGCGGCGCGGTAATCGCGTACATCGATACGGGCAAGCAGGTCGCCGGCTTTGACAAACTGGTTGTCCTGCACCGCCACCTCACTGATATAGCCCGGCACCTTGGCGCTGATGACCGTGACATCGGCGCCTACGTAGGCGTCGTCGGTGTCTTCGATGTAGCGGCTGACCAACCACCAATGGCTGCCATAGCCGACGGCGCCGATCACGGCGAGGCTCAGCAGCCCCAGGCGCAAGGCTTTCTTGCGGCTAACGCGGGTGTAGGAGACGGGGGTGTCTGCTGATTCGGGCGCAGTGCCGACTTGAGCTGTCATGGCGAAATGACCTTTTTGAGAAAAATTAATTGGGAAAGTGGCTGACCAGAGCATCGCTCTGGCGGTAGGCCTGGCCGGTACGGACACGCCATTGGGTCAATGCATCGGCATCGTGTGACACATGGACCCGGTGGCCCTCGCGGGTGATGGGTTTGCCGGTATTGGCATCCATCAACGCCAGCGCCACGGGTTGTCCGGTGGTTTCGTCCGCCAGGAAAACCTTGTCCGAGCCGCTGGCGTGGCGGGCACCCCAGGCCATCAGCGTGAGGATCACCGGACGCAGATCCAGGCCGGCTTCGGTGAGGTGGTACTCATTGCGCGGCGGGTTGTCCTGGTAGGGACGGCGCTCCAGCAAACCGGTAGCGACCAGGTCATTCAGACGGCGGGTCAGGGTGTTCGAGGCGATACCCAGGCTGTTGAGGAACTCGTCGAAACGGCGCAGGCCGTAGAAGGCATCGCGCAGGATCAGCAGGCTCCAGCCGTCACCGATGTGCTCCAGGGCATGGGCGACCGGGCAAGGCATGGGTTGGAAGCTGGCTCTTTTCATCGGGGTCTCCGAATCGGTGTTCGTTTGTATTACGGTCATAATATTTCATAGTGAATTTCATAATGAAAGTGACTTTTGAAAAAAATCTCTGCCGATCGTCGGCTAGCGCTCGGCGCCGGGGCGGCGCGATTGCCTGCTCATTCGATGGCGTAGGGGGAGGGAGTCAGCTGGGACGGGGCTGGGCGCCCCGGTTTCAATGGGCTGGGCCGGACTTGAAAACACCGCTGAGGACAAACGCGTAGCGTTCCGGGCGGATAAAGAAGGTGGTCCGATCGCAGCAGCGGCCATCGGCGAAGTACGAGGTGCGCTCCATCACCAGCAGCGCCGCGCCACGTTTGACCTTCAGGGTCTGGGCCAGGTGCCTGTCGGCTTCCTGGGCCCGAATCGCCATGTCGGCGCGGGTGACCGGGGAGCCGATGATCGACTCCAGGATCGAATAGATCGGCCGGTGTTCGGCCTCGCTCCACAAGACATTCGCCAGTTCGGTCGGCAGGTGGCTGCGACCCAGGGCAATGGGTTCGTCGTCGACAAAGTGCAGGCGCTCCAGCAGCAGGCAGTGCTCGGCGCCGGAAAACAAGCCGCATAACGCCTCGGGAACGGTCTGCAACTGATGGTCGAGGACGCGCATGCTCGGCTTGAGACCTTGCAGCAGCAACGCCTCATGAAAACTGCGCAGGGCATCGAGACCATGCCGGACCTGCTTGGCGGCAACGAAGGTGCCTTTGCCTTGCTTGCGTTCCACCACCCCGTCGTCGCTGAGCTTGCCCACGGCCAGGCGGATGGTCACGCGGCTGACCGCAAAGCGCTGGCCCAGCGCGGCCTCGGAGGGCAGCTTGCCGCTGGGCTCGTAGGCGCCACGCTGGATCTCCTCCAGCAACTGGTGGGCGATCTGTTCGTAGAGCGAGGTGCTGCTGTCGCGAAGAATGGGCGTGGACACTGCTGGGTTCCGTGATCGCAGAAGCGCGGTGCTCCTCGTGAGCCTTAGCTTCTAAGGTTATAAAAACAGATTATTGGGACGACTTGTATTAATACGTATTATGTCAGGCAATCTCATTTTAAGCGACCTGACGACACGTGCCATGCCAGAAACCTACCTTCGTATGCAGCCTGCGGCCGATGCGCTGAGCGTCGAGCAGATCAGTTTCAGCTACCCCAATGGGCAGCGGGTGTTTTCCTCTTTCAGCCTGGGCGCCGCTCCCGGCGAGTTTGTCGCCATCCTGGGGCCGTCCGGCTGCGGCAAGACCACCTTGCTGAACCTGTTGTCGGGTTTCGTCCAGCCGCAGGCGGGGCAGATCCGCCTGAACCAGGCTTTGGTTCGTCCGGAGCGTTCGGAACTGGGTTATGTGTTCCAGGCGCCGCAGTTGTTTCCCTGGCTGACTGCCTTGGAAAACGTCCGTTTCGGCTTGCGCATGGCCGCCGATCTGAGCGAATCGCAACAGCGCGAACGAGCCTTGCAGTACCTGCGCCTGGTCGGGCTTGGGCAGGCCGCGCAGCGTTTGCCCCATCAGCTTTCCGGCGGCATGCAGCAGCGGGTCTCGTTGGCCCGCACCCTGGCGCTGGAGCCCGAGGTATTGCTGATGGATGAGCCGTTCGCCGCGCTGGACGCCATCAGCCGCAACCACATGAATGAAGAAACCCTGCGGATATGGGCCGAACTGGGCCAGACCGTCTTGTTCATTACCCACGATATCGACGAGGCGGTGTTCCTGGCGGACCGGGTCATCGTCCTCAACATCGCTCCGGGCGGTATTCACAGCGAACTGAAGATCCAGCTGCCACGCCCGCGTTCCAATCTGAAAACCCGCCGCCTGCCGGCTTTCCTCGATTACCGCAATGAGCTGATGGAACGTATTTCCCAGGTCATGGCGCTGTCCGAGGCCCGCGTTTCCCCATCCCTTTCCCTGGTCCTTGAAACCGAGTCGATCCCATGATCAAACGTACGCTGCTTGCCCTTTCATTGTCGGTTGCCGCCGTGGTCGGCAGCTCATCTGCTGTCGCCAACGAAACCAGGCCGCTACGGGTGGGGTATGTGTTTGCCATGGCCAATGCCCCGGCGCTGATCGCCGACAAGCAGGGCTACTACCGCGATGAAGGCCTGACGGTGGATCTCAAGGCGTTGGGCGATGGCCCGGTGATCCAGCAGGCGCTGGCCGCCGGCGAACTGGACATGGCCTATGTCGGCACGCCGCCGGTGTACCAGTGGTTTTCCCGAGGGTTGCAGAGCCGGATCCTGGCCAAAGTCAATTACGGCCAGGCGGCGGTGATCGTCGACAGCAAGAGCCCGAGCAATTCCCTGGCTGATCTCAAGGGCAAAAAGCTCGCCGGGGTGAAGAAGGGCAGCGGCATGGACGTGCTGCTGAGGGGCTATGTGCTCAAGGAAAAGGCCGGACTCAATCCCGACGCCGACCTCGACATCATCGACATGCCCCCCGGCAACATGAACGCCGCCCTGGAGCGCGGCATCGTCGATGCGGCGTTCTCCTGGGAACCCTTTGTCAGCCAGTCGTTGCTGCGGGGTTCCAGTCGGGTGCTGTTCGACGTCAACCAGGCCTTGCCGCAATACCCCTGGTACGTGGTGATCTCCTTGCCGAAAACCTTGCAGGAGCGACCGGACGATGTGGTGAAACTGCTGCGTGCCCATCGCAAGGCCATCGCCTTTCTCAACGAGCATCCCGACGAGTCGAACCGGATCATCGCCGAGGCGTTCAAGCTCGAAGCCGTGCAAGGGCCCGACGGCAAGACCATCGCCCCGCAAACCATCGTCGCCCAGGCCCGCACCCGGCTGGGCTGGTCGGCGGACTTGCAGGCCGCGGACATCCAGTTCATCCAACGCCTGATGAACTACTCCCATGACCTGGGCTTTATCGACACCCCGCTCAAGACCGAGCAGATCGTCGACACCGCCTACCTGGAAAAAGCTTCGCGCTGAGTCTGCCCATGTCCTTGCCGAAACCGAATTGGGGATGGGCCTCGCTGCCTTTCCTGCTGTTGATCTGGGTGGCCCTGGCCAGTCGCTTTCCCACCTACATCCTGCCGCAACCCTGGGAGGTCGCCCGCGAGACCCTGCGTTGGCTGGGCGACGGATCGCTCTGGCGGCACCTGCAAGCCAGCGTCCTGGAGGAGCTCGGCGGGTTCTGCGCGGCGGTCGTGGTCGCGGTGCTGCTGGGGCGGCGGGCGGATTGTCGGCGCGTTTTCGCGACTTCATCGCGCCGCTCAACAGCCTGTTCATGGCCATCCCGCCGATCGCCTGGGCGCCGCTGATCATGATCATCTTCGGCCTGGGTTACCTGTCCATCGTGCTGGTGATCTTCATTGCCGCGGTGTTCCCCATGGCGGTGACGATCCAGGAGGGCGTGCAGGGCATTCGCGGTGGCGAAGTTCGCGCGGCCCGTACCCTGGGGGCCAGTCCCTGGCAATTGCTCGCCCATGTCTACCTGCCGGCCTCGCTGCCGTTCGTCACGGCGGCCCTGCGCATCGGCTTCAGCCAGGGCTGGCGGGCGCTGGTGGCGGCGGAAATGATCGGTGCCTCCCAGGGCATCGGCTGGATGGTCTCCACGGGGGGCCAGATCGGCAACAGCAGCCAGGTGCTGCTGGGCATTGTCATGATCGGGCTGATTGCCTGGTTGATGGAGAGTTTCGTGTTCCGGCGCATCGAGCGTCACTACCAGCAATGGCGCGCGCAATAAGTCGCCTGTGCCCCCTTCAAACTGTCAGTGAAACTGTACGAGGTGTCATGTGAGCAACCCGTTCGATCCCCGCGAAGCCGGGCACTACATTGCCCCGCAAGGCCTGTATGAACGCAACAAGCAGCGCCCGTTCCTGGGTTCTATCCGCTCTGACCGCAACACCCTGGTGGCCGGCCAATGGGACGAGATCACCCTGGTCTACGAGGTCGGCGGCAGCGGGCTGGCGGACGGTGCCTGGTTGAAACTGGCGTTCAAGTTCTACTCCGACTGGGCGCTGTTCCAGACCTCGAACCCGGCGGGCGCCAACTACGTCAGTGCCGAGTACCAGGCCGGGGAATTGGTGCCGGGGCAGAGCCAGGCCACGGTACAGCACCTGAAGGTGCGCTTCGACCAGAAGGGCCATGAGCGGCCGTTCCAGAAAGCCGTGATCATCGATATCGTCGACGGCTACCTCAATCCCGGCGATCGCATCGTCATCCGCCTGGGCGACCGGCGTCAGGGCGGCGCGGGCACCCGGGTGCAGAGCTTTGTCGAGAAGGACTTCCGCTTCCGCCTGTTCATCGACCCGTTGGGCAGCTCGAAGTTTGCCGAGGTGCCGGGTGATCCGCTGCTGGATATCGTCCCGGGACCGGCCCACGGCGTGCAACTGATCGTGCCGCGCCTGGTCAGCGCCGGCGAGGCGTTCGACGTGTTGCTGCGGGTCGACGATGCCTGGGGCAATACCTGTCGCCACCTGCCGCTCGAGGGTCTGCTGAGCCTGACCGGCCCTGAAGGCGAACAGCGGCAACAGCCATTCCGTCTGGCGGCCGAAGGCTGGGCGGTTGCCCGGCTGGAAGGGTTGGTGTTCGGCGCGGTGGGCGAGTGGCGCCTGTCGGCTGAGGTGCAGGGAGCGTTTGTCCGTGGAGCCCAGGCCTTTGTCACGGTCGATCCGGCCGGTCGCGCATTGCGCCCGCTCTACGCGGACCTGCACGTGCATTCCGACGACACCGTGGGCACCAATGATACCCTGTACAACCTCAGCTATGGCCGGGATGTCGCCGGGCTCGATGTGCTCGGCTATACCGCGAACGACTTCAACATCACCGAGCAACGCTGGGACCAGGCGGTCAGGCTGATTCACGAGCTCAACGAGCCCGGTCGCTTCGTCTGCTATCCCGGAACCGAATGGTGCGGTAACTCCTGCGCCGGCGGTGACCGCAACGTGGTGTTCCTGCACGACAGGAAGCCGGAGTTTCCGTTCGACAACCAGGGGCGGTTGGTGCGCTCGTTAGAATGGAACGAGTTCACCGCCGGCACCATCAAGCCCGGCGCCTGGCCGGTGGACGAGTTGTACGCCGCCTATGCCAAGGACCCCGAGGGTCATCTGATGATGCCGCATGTGGGCGGCCGCCGTTGCAACCTGGACTGGCACCACCCGGAGTTGGAGCGCCTGATTGAAGTGGGTTCGGCCTGGGGGCAGTTCCATTGGGTCTACGCCGAAGCCTTGCAGCGGGGTTATCGGGTCGGTGCCGCCGCCAACAGCGATGAACACCAGGGCCGTTGCGGCGGAGGTGTACCGGCCACGGCGGTGTTCGGTTCACGGGGCGGGCTGACCGGGGTGATCGCCGACAGCTTCGACCGCGCCAGTGTCGGCAAGGCATTGCGTGCCCGTCGCACCTTTGCCACCACCGGCGAGCGTTCGTTCGCCAGTTTGCGCCAGGGTACACATTTCATGGGTGAGGTGTTCACTGCGCGGGAGGATTCGGTACTGGATTATCGGTTGCTGGGGGAGGCGGGTTGGGAGCAGGTGGAGCTGTTCGACGGCGAGCAACGGGTCTGGTCGCGCAACCTGCATGAGGAACTGGGTTTCTCTGCCCACGGCATTCGCCTGCGCCTGGGCGGCGCACGGATCAAGGACCGTTATCGCGGTGCCTACTGGACCGGCGAGATCCGTGTCACCGGTGCGGTGATCAAGGGCTTCCGGGCCTTGGGCCTCGATCATCCCGAGCAGACCGTGTGGCGCAAGGATGCGACGACGCTGGCGTTTCGCACCGACACCAATGGCGATACCGACAGTATCGAGATCGACCTGTCGCAACTGGCCGGCGCGACCTTGCAGATTCACAGCCGTATCGACAATTACATCAAGGTCGGCGACCCGTCCGAGCCGCAACCCCATGTGCATGCGCCGACGGTGCTGATGGAGTTGTCCGGTGAGCAACTGCTGGCGCAGGGGCAGGTGGTCGAGGAACTGCCGGGGGCGGAGTTGAAGGTGTCCCTGGAACGGACCACCGACGCGCCGCTGCCGCGTGAGGTGCAAGGGCGGATCGAGCTGGCGGCGTTGCAGTTGGAAGCGGGGCGCGAGCATCCTTTGTTCATCTGTGCGCGGCAGCGGGATCAGTCCAGGGTGTGGACTTCGGCGTTGTTTTTGACGGTGTAAGGATCAGTCTGGAAGGCTAGGGCGCCAACTGTTCATCCAACAGTCTACCGCGCCGTTCGCCAGCAGAAATCCGAGGACCGTATGCCACCGATTCTGCCCATCTGTATCTATCCGGCATCCCGGCGGGTTGATACGGTCTGCAGTTCTTTTCGGCAAGGAGTTGCTCCATGGATCTCACGGCTATCCCTTTCGGTACGACGGATTGGTCGACTATCGAGCCTGTCGCCCACCCAGGTCAGACGGGTACCGCCTATTGGCGGACCTGTCAGTTTGGTGCGACCCGTGTGCGGATGGTCGAGTACAGTCCTGGATACCTGGCCGATCACTGGTGCTGGAGAGGGCATATTCTGTTGTGTCTGGAAGGGGAGTTGGAGACCGAACTGGAAGATGGCCGTCGGTTCACCCTGTCTGCGGGGATGAGTTATCAGGTGGGCAACAATAACGAGGGGCATCGGTCGTCCACTACGAGCGGAGCGAAGTTGTTCATTGTGGATTGAACATGGCCTGATGACGGACTCCTGCATCTCGGCTGTGAGGGGAGTGGTGGATTTGAAAGCGCCGCAAGCCGGCTCCTACAGGTAGCGTATTTCGTCTTGAGTGATTGTGGGTGTCAGCCAGTGACTCGACGACGATGCAGCGTATTTCCTGTCTTGCACGAGGAATTACGAATGGCAGCTTCCGACCGATTCTGTTGAAAAAGGAGCATATCGTTACGGCCTCGTTGATTATGTAGTGCAATAATCTGGTCCTCCATCATGCGAGTTCGACTTCGATGACCCTTACATTTCGACGACTCACCCCAGAGCATGCTTCCTCCTATCGCGCCCTGATGCTCGAGGCTTACGAGCTCCATCCAGACGCTTTTACCTCCGATGCGAAGGAGCGCGAAGCTTTACCCATTGACTGGTGGGAGAAGAGACTTGATAGCAGTCCGGCTGCTACCGATGTGGTTTTTGCGGCGCTTGAGGGTGACCATTTGCTGGGGGTAGTAGGGTTGTCTGTTGAAACTCGAAAAAAGGCTAGCCACAAATCAACCATTTTCGGGATGTACGTACCCCTCGCTCACAGGAATAAGGGTATTGGACATAAATTAATGTGTGGCGTGTTGGCTTATGCGAAATCCCAACCTCAGCTTTTGGTCGTTCAACTCACCGTCACAGACGGTAATGGCAGTGCAAAAGTACTCTATGAGCGAATGGGTTTTGTGACCTTTGGTTTAGAGCCGCTTGCGGTAGCAGTCGGGACGCAGTTCGTCTCAAAAGTCCATATGTGGAATGATCTACGAGAGCTGTCGCCGCAGTCGCCTCGCACGCTGATCCATCACGAGCCAGACGCCTCAACGCTCAGTTCACTTTTTTGATGGAGTGAGGGCCATGAGCAAACGGCGGATGCCCAACTTCAGGGCTAAGGCACGCGACGGTTACGCTGGATATCGCTACGACTTAGGCTGAGCACGTTGTAGCGATCCATTCAATAAGCAGGGATTATAAGGTCAGGTGGACGTGACTGCTTCTGAAATGGTTCGGCCGATCGCAACAAGGTAGCACCCGTAAGATGGCTCTACTTCGAGGATGAGGAGAGAACCTTTTTCATACTCTCTAATTTTGTTATTTAGGAAGGATGATAGCTTTGGGTTTTTCTTTAAATCATCATTGCTGATGCCGTAAGCATATTTAATAAGCGATCTGTACGTCGCCTCACCCGTCGGAGCGTTATGTGCGTCGAAGATTTGCACAATATTTATGATGTTTCCTTCCTCGAAGTCTGTCGCTCGAAGTTTTACAAGATCATTCAGTTGGATTGTTGATGTCTTGCTTTCTGAATAAATCTGAAGAGTCAAGCTGTTTTCTGATGCGGCGATAGAGATCAGTTTCTCATCGTGATAAGTACTGGATAGCATAGTGTTGTTCGTCCCTAGGAAGCGGGCTTGTGGGGAGAGTCATAGCCTCGATGTTTATGTGTTGGTGGTTCATCATCTGGCGGCCTTTCCCAACTATGGGGATGAGGTACATTCCCTATGGAGAGTTTATAGAGGGTTGATTTTTCGGTGTTTGATAGTCGATAAAATATAACGCCCCCTCCCGTAGAGAGGGGAAGTTCAAGTGGTGATGATTTGGTTTTCAAAAGCATTGTCATGTGATTTTATTGCGGCAGTCAGTGAAGACGCCCAGTCGCAGCGAGATAAAGGGCTTTCCTCCATAAAAAGCTCCATCGCATTTTTGTGACCGCTCAACTGGCGTTCGCCCTTCAACGGTAATCTGTAGAACTCTACGTTTTGAACACAATACTTTCCGCTTTCTAGGTCCTCAAAGCAGAAATAAATTGCAAGCGTATGCGGGTCTATCGCTTTCCAAAATTCGTGAAATTTAAACATGTAGCTTCCTTTAGTTTGAAGGGGGCCATCTGTTACTGGATGCTCGATCATTAGTGTATGCTCTGGAATTTTTAAATTGTGACTCGGTATTGCTGGTCGTAGCGGAGGCTGCCAGCGCGGTAAACATTGCAAAGATTCGGCGTCTTTTGATAGCGCGAGCTCACGCGTTCGCGAGCCCGCTCTGGGAAGGATTATGATTTCATAAAGTCAAAGTGATCGAACGTATAGGATATTCTCAGAGAGTTAACGTCGGGTAATATACCGCCGTCTACGAAAAGCGCGTCAAAGAGCTTTGACAATTCCTGGATTTTATTTTCAATATACGGGTTGAATACCGCTGGCGCTTGGTACTCACCCTGAAGCATAGTGGCATCATCCATGGCGAAGTAATTTATGATTTTCTCGCTCCGGACTTCTGCATCAGCAGGGGCATGAGTGATATCTAATTTGTTGCCAAGCGGAGCTTCTGCGTCCTCAAAGACTGTGCGTGAGTCACGGTCTAAGCTGTCCGAATGGAAGAAGAGCGACGTAGAGGTTAAGCCTTGAAGAACCGTATCAATGTTTTTAAAACCTTTCGTCCACTGGAGCTTTCTCAGGCAGTAATTTGGCAGGGGCGGGGAGCTTTGCTCATCATGGCCGCTGCTGTACAAGCCATAAAAAGATCCGCCCGTTTCATCAAATTCTGAAACCCCTAGCAGCCTTGAGAAAACTACAAGCTCATGAACGCCAAAGCTTGCACTGATGGTCGAGGCTTCGTGCATGAGGCGCTTGACTAAAAAGCGGGCAGCCTGGGGGGACACATATTTTGTTTTTGCAGGCGTGTAGGTGGCTTTGGAGCCCGCATAATCACGCTCCCAGAATAGGTTTTCCATTACTAATCTCCTCGCATGTCTTTGAGTTTCCCAGCGACAGCGAACTAGAGCAAATCATCGAACCAAATTCATTGGGTGGGGTAGTCAGCTGCTTCTTTAGTGGTCGTGGGAAATATCTTTGATGGTTGCGCGCAAATACACGCATACCGTACTCAACAGTGCAGAGATAAGAGGAGCGGGGATTGGTTCTGGGTACGATTGAAGAGGTGTCAGCCTCACGCTTAAGCTTATTTGCAACGCCACGAATCGTTCTGTCGCAAATGTCAAGCCTGGAGTTGTCTGGATTTCAGAAAACAACCGTGCTACCGCATCCTAAAATGCCAATCGCATCCGAAACGCTTTTTTAGATCGAAAGGATGAGTCGACATTCATCCTTCGTATTGTCTATCCAGGACTCATGTTCAATCAGGAATCCACACCGCTCAAGTACTTTCCTTGAGCCAATATTATTCTTGTATACGTGAGCAACCAGTTGCGTAAGATTCCAGTGCGTCTGTGCCTCCTGGATAAGATGCTTCAGTGCCAGTGTCGCCAGTCCCTGACCGCAAAAGCGTTGGTCAACCCGATAGCCTACTTCTGCGCAACCCTTCGGTGAGTTGATGTCTTTCAAATTGGCTCGACCCACGATCCCCTCAATGGCGTCTTCGATCACGAATGGGTGCCAGGTGCCGGTGGCAAAACCGGACAAATAGCACTCAATATGATCGGTAACCCCCTGCAATGAGTAGAAGGATGGGGCACGCGCATCAATCTGAGATTCGAACCATTCACGGTTACGAATTTCGAATGTCAGCAACGCTTCAGTATCAGTTTTTTCCAGCTTGCGAACGCTGAGTGTATTCATTGGGTTGCATCTCCTTGCTTGAACTGTCCTGGTTTTGAGTTTCTACTTACCGAGTATTGATAGCGGTGTCGTATTCACCACCGCTATCGCCAGCAAGCTGGCTCCTACAGGTATCGTGTTTCGTCTTGAGAGATCGGTAGTAGGGCCTAGACCTGCAGAAAATGGCTCGCAATCGTGCCATACAAAATCGGTTCCACCGATCCGATCAGAACTACGCCGCCGACTCAATCCCATTTCACCTGCACCGTCCCACCATCACATTCCACCTCGACGGTGTCATCCAGCAGGCCACGCCGAATCCCGCCAACGACCGCGCCACAACAGCAGGAGCCCGAGCCGAGCGCGATACCGCCGCCACGCTCCCAGATGCGCAAGCGGATATGACCGCGGTCGATGACCTGGACGAAATGCACATTGGTTTTCCTGGGGAAAAGCGGGTCGGTTTCGATCCTGGGTCCAATGGCCGCCACATCGACCGTTGCCAGGTCCTCGATGAAGAAGGTGCAATGCGGATTGCCCATGCTGCAAGCCGTGGGGCTTCCGGACAGAGGCAACCGATTCGTATCCACTTCCCTGGAGAGCGGAATATCCCGCCAATCGAGCAGGGGCTTGCCCATATCCACCGATACCCGCTGACCCGGTTCGCGCACGCAGGTCAGCAAGCCACGATGGGTCCTGAGCACGATTGAAGAGGTGTCAGCCTCACGCATGAGCTTATCGGCAACACCACGAGTCGCGCTGCCGCAGGTGTCGAGCCTGGAACCATCCGGATTCCAGAACAGCAACCGTGCCGCCGCATCCTCACAGTCCAGTACCACGGCCAACTGATTGAAGCCGATGCCACGATTCCGATCACCCAGGCGACGGGCTACCTCACTGGTGATCGGATCGACTTTGCCGCGCAGATCGACAATCACGAAATCGTCGCCGTGGGCATGCATCTTCACGAAGCTCAGCGTCATACGGAGGCCTGTTTCTCTCGCACTATATCTTGGGCATATGCAGTATCGAGCGGATGAAGGCATCGTCGCTGCCGCTCATGAGTTCGTAGACGAACCATTCGCCTTTTACCTGTCTGAAACCTACGTGCAATCCGACTAACGCCCCGTCGTCACGTTCGATCAGATAAGTTCTGTTTTCAAACACTTCACCTTTCGTTTCCTTGGAGCCCAGGTGCACTTTGTAGAGGTCATGTTGCCCGATCCAGGCTGAAAGTACGCTTTGGCTTTTGGAGATCAGTTCCTTCTCCTTGGATTGCGACGGGTCAAAGTGTCCAGAAAAGACTTTGTCCCAGCAGCCCTCCGCCAACTTGCTCTGAATGCACTGAACGTATTGGGTCTCGAACTCGTCTTTGTAGGCAATGGCTTCGTTGGCGTAGGCGGAGCTTGCGGTTGCCAGGAGTGACAGGCAAAAAACAGCTTTTTTCAGCATTCTGGTCTCATCTTGAATTTAGGGACTTACCTGTCGGTTCAACCCCGTATTGCTTAGCCATCGGCATTCACTTTCGCGATTGCAGCCGCCAATGGGTCACGCGTGTTCGCTTACAGTACCGCAGTAGGTTCGAGAGTGGATAGTAGGCCTGCGAAGCCCGTGACGACCGCATGCCTGACGCGATCGCACGGACTCGGAGAAGCGGATTGATCAGGCCACATTGGCCTCTTTCTTCAGGCTGTTCATGTCGATCACGAAGCGGTATTTGACGTCGCCCTTGAGCATGCGCTCGTAGGCCTCGTTGATATCTTGAATGGCGATCATCTCGATATCCGAGACAATCCCGTGCTTGGCGCAGAAATCCAGCATGTCCTGGGTTTCCTGGATGCCGCCGATCAGCGAGCCGGCCAGCTTGCGGCGTTTGAAGATCAGGTTGAACACCGAAGGCGAGGGGTGGGGACTGTCGGGGGCGCCGACCAGGGTCATGGTGCCATCGCGCTTGAGCAGCGCGAGGAACGGGTCCAGGTTGTGGGGCGCGGCCACGGTGTTGAGGATGAAGTCCAGGCTGTTGGTGACCCAGGCCATTTCATCCGGGTTACTGGACACCACCACCTCATCGGCGCCCAGGCGCAGGCCGTCTTCACGCTTGTTCGGCGAGGTGGTGAACAGCACCACATGGGCGCCCATGGCATGGGCGATTTTCACCGCCATGTGCCCCAGGCCCCCCAGACCGACCACGCCGACCCTTGTGCCCGGGCCGACTTTCCAGTGGCGCAGCGGCGAATAGGTGGTGATGCCGGCACACAGCAGCGGCGCGACCGCCGCCAGGTTGGCATCGCCGTGGGAGATGCGCAGGACGAACTTCTCCTTGACGACGATGTTGTCCGAATAGCCACCGAAGGTGTTCGCGCCACCGAATACCGGGCCATTGTAGGTGCCGGTGAAGCCGTTCTCGCAATATTGCTCTTCACCTTCGGCGCAGGACGCGCACTGCTGGCAGCTGTCGATCATGCAGCCGACACCGGCCAGGTCGCCGACCTTGAATTTGCTGACGCTGGCGCCGACCGCAGTCACCCGGCCGACGATTTCATGCCCCGGCACCGAAGGGTACAGCGTGTTATGCCATTCGTTGCGCGCGGTGTGCAGGTCGGAGTGGCAGACGCCGCAGTAGAGGATGTCGATCTGCACATCATCGGCACCGGGAACCCGTCGGTCGAAGGTGAAAGGTTTGAGTGAATCCTTGGGATTCTGGGCCGCGTAGCTATAGGTCTTGGTCATGGAATCGTCACCTTGGTTTCATGGGACAGTAAATAGCTTGACCAGCATAGCCACTGAATCGTTCCGCTGGATGACGATCCCGAGACAAGGGGGCGGGCCAGGTAGTCAGGGCTGTGGTCGGCCAGTCGATAAGGTCTCGGACACGGCTGAGGGCTGTTCGGGCAATCAGCGCCGTTGCAAATATTATCCGGGTGATATTGCGAAATTGTTTTTATCCGGGTATTAATTAGCTTCCACACCCAAGGGGCTGATTCCATGTCCGACCTTCTCTCAAAACCTGTCACGGCCTTTGAAGCCCATCGATTGCTACGGTCCGGACCGCTGGCTGAAGTGGCGCCGGCGATCAAGACGGCCATCGAAAATGGCTCGGCGAATCCCATCCTGGTTTTCGACGATGCGACTGGCCGCGTCATCGATCTGGACCTGCGCGGTACCGAGGCAGAGATCCTCGAACGATTGTCCCAGCCGCCCCAGGCCAGCGCCGGGCGCTATCGGCCGGGGCCGAGCGAGCCTGCGCAACCTGCGAAGGATGAAGCGGCGGAGCCGAGGGGAAGAGGTCGGCCAAGACTGGGGGTGGTCTCCCGGGAAGTGACCTTGTTGCCAAGGCAATGGGATTGGTTGGCCACCCAACCCGGCGGTGCATCCGCCGTACTCCGGCGCCTGGTGGATGACGCCCGGCGAAACGGCGGGGCGCTCCAGCAACGCCGGGCCGCCCAGGAGGCCACCTATCAGTTCATGTTGGCGATCGCCGGTGACCTGCCCGGCTACGAAGAGGCAACGCGCGCGCTGTTCGCCGACGATCGGGCAGCCCTGGAACAGCGCATCGAGACTTGGCCCGAAGATATCCGGGCTCATGTCATGCGTCTGGCGCCTGGCGCGCAGGACTACCCCGCCTGATCCAGCACCTGGTCGTCCCGTTCGGTGTCCGTATCATCCGCGACCGAACCCCGGTCGAGAAACAGAAACACCACGGCCGCCGTCAGTACGGTGATCGCTGTCAGCACCTGCAGCAAGGTGCTGAACGCGGCACTGTAACCCTCGGTCAGTGCGGCGTGTCCGGTGGCAGGTAGCCGTCGCGCGGCACCGGCCAGGTCGCCGGTGGCCAAGTGTTGTGCGGCACCGACGATGTCCGGCGTCGCGGCATTACCGAGATGGCCTGCGGTGAACGCCGACAGCAGTGCGGTGACGACGGCAATGGCCACGCCTTCACCGGCCACCCGGGTCGTGCTGAAGATTCCGGTGGCCATGCCGGCGCGCTCCTTGGGGACCACGCTGACCGCCATGCCATCCATCAAGCCCCAGGGCAGGCTGATGCCCGCGCCGATCACCAACATCGGCCAGGCCAGCGTGCTTGCGGTGCTGCCTACCGGTACACGGCTCAACCAGAACAACCCGACGGCACACACCAGCAGACCGCTGCCGCACAAGGTGGAAGGCGACAGCCAACGGGTCAGGTAGCCGGCAACAACCGGCAGTACCAACAGCGGTGCCGATAAAGCGATCAGCAACCAGCCGGCGGCGACCTCGCTCATGCCTTCGATGCCGACGAAGCGGATCGGCAGCAGTATCAGCAACACTACGAAGGAATAGGCCGGCGCGGCCGCCAGCAGCTGCACGCCAACGAAGCGTGGGAAGCGGAACAGCGTCAGGTCGAGCATGGGCTGGGCGACACGCTGTTCGATCATGACGAAGGCCACGAAGGACAGCAGCGCGACGGCGAACAGCCCGAGCACCAGCGGATTGCTCCAGCCGCTTTCAGGCGCCTTGAGGATGGCAAAGGTGAAGATGCCCAGTGCCCAGGTGAAGGTGATCGCCCCCGGCCAATCTATTCCGGCGGCATCGGGGTTGCGTGATTCCTCCATATAGCGGGAGGCCAGTGCCAACGAGATCACCGCCAGCACGGTGATCAGCAGGAAGACCAGGTGCCAGTCAGAGGCTTCGACGATGGCGCCGGCCGCCACGGGGCCGAAGGCCAGGCCGATACCAAAGCTGGTCCCGACGAAACTGAACGCGCGGATGCGCCCCGGTCCGTCGAAGACTTGCGCCAGGGCGGACATACCGCCGGAGAAGGCCGCCGCGGCAGCCAGGCCCTGGGCCGCCCGCAGCACATCGAACAGTGCCAGGCTGGGGGAGAAGGGCAAGGTGGCGGCGAGCACGGCAAACGTGCTGACGCCGCCGAGGAAGATTCTCTTGCGGCCATAGTTGTCAGCCAGTGCGCCGGCGAGCATCAGGCAACTGCCGAAGGTCAGCATGAAGGCATTGGTGACCCAGTTCAGCTCCATCGGCGAGCCACCGAAGGTGCGGCCGATGGCGGGCAGGGCAACGGCCGGCGCGGTGAAGTTGAAGGGCATGCTGATGGCCGTGATGCACACGGCCAGCAGGATCAGTCGCTGTTGCAGCAGGAGTGGGATGGACATCGGTCGGATCCTTGTATCGGGCGCGGCTGTGTGCCCCTTGGATGAGCGTGAAATGGCCGCGCTTCGGTGGTTTACCGGGGGCGGCGGAACATGCAAGGATCTTAAAGAGCGGGTAATCGAGTTAAAAACGGTAAAAATTCCGCCCATATCGGAACAAAAGGATCGAATAGGAGAGGCAGGTGGATCGACTGAGTGGTTTGATGTCCTTTGTCCGCACGGCCGAGCTGGGCAGTTTCGTCGAGGCGGGCAGAGCGCTGGGATTGTCGGCGTCGGCTGTTGGCAAGGGGGTGACCCGGCTTGAACAGCAGTTGGGCGTGCGCCTGTTTCAACGCTCGACCCGCAGCCTCAGCCTGACCGACGAGGGCCGGGTGTTCCAGGAGCGCTGCCGGCGTATCCTCGATGACCTGGACGACGCCCAGGCGACCTTGTCGCAGTCCACGGAAGTCCCGCGCGGACGTTTGCGCATCAGCATGCCGGCGGCCAGCTATCAGCTCTTCCAGTCCGTGCTGATGGCGTTCATGGAGCTGTACCCCGATATCGAACTGGACCTCGACTTCAGCGACAAGCTGGTGGACCTGATCGAGGAGGGGATGGACATCGCCATTCGTAGCGGCGAGCTGCCGGATTCGCGCCTGATGAGCCGGCGCCTGCCCGGCGTGCAACCGGTGCTGTGCGCCGCGCCGGCGTACCTGGAGCGCTACGGCACGCCGCAGACGCCGGCGGAGCTGGACGATCACCTGGCGGTGCGTTTTCGCTACTTCAAGAATGGCAAGTTGCTGGACTTTCCTCTGTTGCGCGAGGAGGGTGCGCGCGAGCCTCGGACCCGTACGGTGATGGTCAGCAACAACATGGAGATGGTCCGTGGGGCGCTGGTCAAGGGCTTCGGGCTGGGCACCATCCCCGACTTCCTGGCCCGCGAGGCCCTGGCTGATGGCTCGTTGCGCTGTCTGCTGCATGGCTATCTGATCCCGCCGGACACCATGAGCATCGTCTGGCCTTCGAGCCGCCAACTGTCGCGCAAGATTCGCGTGTTCGTCGACTTCATGTGTGAACGGCTGGAGCAGGAGGCTGTGCAGCTGCGGGCGACCCTCACGCAGGAGTGTCTTTTTTCCCGCAGAAGCAGCAGCCAACTGGCTCGCGATGGCGGTTGACGATAACGCGGGCGCCGCCGATCCCAGGGCGTCCTCCGCCGATCGGGGAGAGGGCGTGACAACACCGGAAGGCGGTTATTATAATTTGATTAACATAGGTGGCCGCAGGGCGTCGATACTTCCATGGAAAGCAAGACCGCACGACTGACCGTACTCATTGATCCGGTCAAGAAAAAGGCCCTTGAGGAACTTTGTGCCGCTCAGGACCTGACGCCGTCGCAGGTGGTTCGCCAGTTGATTCGAGATTATCTGGAAACCCATGGCGTTTCCTATTCGACCAGAAGCAAGGTGGTCGGCAAGGAGCAGTAAGGCAACCGGTCGATGCCGGGCAGGCACATGTTACTGCCCGGGTGGATTGGCTGCGCTCAGTGCCGAATGGAAATCGGCATGATAATGCCCAGGCCCCAGCGCCTGGAGTATCCCGGCCTTGCGCAGCTTGCCCAGGACCTTCTCGTTGGCCTCGCACAGCTTCACGACAATGCTGCGATTGCGCAGCTGCTCGATGACTTCGAGCAGGGTCTGCAAACCCGTGATGTCCATGAAGGGCACGTGATTCAGGCGAATGATCAGGGTCCCGGGGTCGGTGTGGGTCTGCGCCAGCACCCGTTCGAAGGTTTCCGCCGCACCGAAGAACAACGGCCCCTCGATGCCATACACCAGGACATTGGCCGGCAGTTCGACCTGGCCGTTGAGGCGCAGCTCGACCTCCAGGTCCTTGCCGACCATCCTCTGCACCTCCACCGAAGACGCCATCCGCCGCATGAATTGCAGCATGGCGAGAATGACGCCGATGTTCACGGCAATGGTCAGGTCGCTGAAGACCGTCAGCAGGAAGGTGACCAGCAGTATCGCGATATCGGCACGCGGTGCTCGCTGGAGCATGCGCTTGAAGTGTTTCAACTCGCTCATGTTGTAGGCCACGACAAACAGGATGGCCGCGAGGGTGCACAGCGGGATATCCGAAGCCAGCGGTGCCAGGAAAGAAACCAGCAGCACCAGCGTGAGCGCATGCACCAGGCCGGCGAGCGGGCTGTTGCCGCCGTTGCGGATATTGGTGGCGGTCCGGGCGATGGCTCCGGTCGCGGCAAAGCCGGCGAACAACGGACTGATCAGGTTGGCGATACCCTGGCCGATCAGTTCCTGGTTGGAGTCATGGCGGGTGCCCGCCATGCCATCGGCCACCACGGCCGACAATAATGACTCGATGGCGCCGAGCATGGCGATGGCGAACGCCGGGCCAATCAATTCGATGATCCGCGGCAGGGTCACTTCAGGCAGGCTCAATGTCGGCAACCCCTGGGGTATCCCGCCGAAGGCACTGCCGATCGTGGCTACACCGGGAAACTGGAACGACGCCTGTATGACGGTTGCGACGACCATGGCGAGCAATGGACCGGGAACGCGTTTCATGCCGGGGAGCCTGGGCGTGAGCAGGACCAGCAGCAGGCTCAGGAGCGCCAGCAGGGTTGTCGTCGGGTGAAGGTTCGGGAGTGCTTCAAGCAGGTGCCAGAGCCGTTCATGGAAATGACCGTCGGCGACTTTCGGCAGGCCGAAGAAGTCTTTCCATTGCCCCACCCAGATGATCACGCCGATGCCGGCGGTGAACCCGACGATCACAGGGTCTGGTATGAACTTGATGATGGCGCCCAACCGGGTGATCCCGAGTAGCAGCAGGATCGCCCCGGCCATGAAGGTCGCTATCTGCAGGCCGTCAATGCCGTAGCGGGCAGTGACGCCGGCCAGGATCACGATAAAGGCGCCCGTGGGCCCCGCGATCTGCAGGCGGCTGCCGCCGAACAAGGACACCAGGAGCCCACCGACAATGGCGGTGTAGATGCCTTGTTCGGGCTTGACTCCCGAGGCGATGGCAAAAGCCATGGACAAGGGGAGCGCCACGATGCCCACGATAACGCCCGAGATCAGGTTGCGAGGCCAGTGCTTGCGGCCAAGCAGTCCTGATTTCCACGCCTCTCGTATCGCAATCATGACGCTGACTCCCTGGGATCATGTGCATAACATTAACATGCAGTGATAACCAAAGAGCAATAGACCGCCTTAATGCCAGCCACCCCTGGATTGCGTGCCGATCGGTGTCGTGGATCAGCCGGTTGATCCGCCGGCGTGGCCGGAAATCAGCCGCAGCCAGGGCGGTAGATGGAAGGCGCCCATGATCAGGTACATGGTCACCATGCCGTCGAAGGCAAAAGTGCCGCGCATTGAGGAACACATCACATCCGTGCCTGCACCGGCGGCCGTGAGCAGCGCCATGCCGGCAAAGGTGGGCGTGGCCGCCAGGCACAGCCAGTCGGCAATGCCCAGTGCATGGCCGCCTGGCATTCGCGCCGGTGGGTTTTCCTTCGGCCGACTGGACGAGAGCATGCTGGTCACTCCTGGCCGTATTTGTCGTGGTGGCGCCACCAGATGCCCTGTTCGTTGCGACCCTTGGGCGCGCGGTCGAGCCACTGGTACATGCCCCAGAGGCCGTCCAGTCCGCGGGCATAGGCGGAGTAGGTGTGGTAGACCTCGCCGTCTTCGAGCACGAAGGCGCTGACCCCGGGCCTGTCACGTATGAAAGTGGCGATGTCGGTTCCGGTCATGGCGGCGGCCCGGGAAATCGGACTTTCGTTGCCCTGCAACTGCCATTCCCGGACGGTCTGGCCTCTCTGGGGGCCAGCCAGAGGCGCCTCGCGGAGATAGTTGTAGACGATGTCGCCCTCGCGCTGCTGCTCCTCGCTGAACCAGACGCTGAAGTCGCTGTTGAAATCGCTGCCGAACGAGCTGGCCCAGTCAAAGCTCCAGCCCATGCGTTGCTTGAACGCCAGCAGCTTGGCCAGCGGTGCCCGCGAGATGGCGGTGAAGGCGACGTCATGGTTTTCGAGATGGACGACGATGCCATTGAAGCCATCGGCGATCGAGGAGCAGGAAGGGCAGCCGGCGCTGTAGTCGGGCCCGAACATGAAGTGGTAGACCAGCAGCTGCGAGCGACCCTTGAACAGGTCCTGCAGCGAGGCGCTGCCGGTGGCGGTGTCAAAGCGGTAGTCCTTGTCGACCCGTACCCAGGGCAGGGCCTGCCGTTGCTGGGCCAGGGCGTCGCCGCGGCGGGTCAGTTCTTTTTCATCCGCCAGCAGCTTGAGCCGCGCCGCCAGCCATTCTTCGCGTGTGCCTATCATGTGTGTGGTCATGATGGTTCTCCATTTGCCATGGCCCGTCGTACCATCGGTCGTACGGGCGGTTACCGGGTGGTCGTGAACAGACTAGGGCGGAGGCGCACCAGGGTGGGAGTGACAAGTTTGACGGGATCGGCATGGACGCGATGATCGGCGCAGCGGCGCGGCTGCTCGCCACCGGCGATGTGCTTGGGGCCTTGAAGCGGGTTGCCTTGCGCGATGACGGGCCGGCACTTGCGCTGCGCGGTATCGCCATGGCGCAGCTGGGTGATCTGGTTCGCGCCAGGACGCTGCTCAAACTGGCTGCCCGGGCTTTCGGTCCGCAAGAGGCATTGGCGAAGGCCCGCTGCGTGGTTGCCGAAGCCGAGATCGCGTTGGTCTCGCGTGACCTGGCCTGGCCGGCCAAGACACTCGCGGGTGCTCGGGCGGTTCTCGAGGCACAGGGTGACCGTCTGAATGCCGCGCATGCGTGTCACCTCGAAGTCCGGCGCCTGCTGTTGACCGGTCATCTCGATGAGGCTGAGCTTCGGCTGAGCGCGCTTGAGCCGACAATGCTGGCGCCGCCATTGAGGGCCGCCTACGAGTTGGCCCGCGCCGGAATTGCCATCCGGCGGTTGCAGACGGAGGCGGCGCGGGCTGCGCTGCGGCGGGCGGAAGAGGCCGCGCGCAAGGCGGGTATTGCTGCACTCGCTGCCGAAGTCGAGAGCACCTCTCAAGTGTTGAGCAGGCCTGCTGCACGTTTGATCGTGGGGGACCAGGAGCGTTTCCTGTTGCTGGAGGAAGTCGAGGCACTGTTCGCCTCGCCAGCACTGGTGGTGGATGCCTGTCGTTACGCGGTGCGTGAGGCGAACGCGTCGGTATCGCTGACGAAACGACCGGTGTTGTTCGTGCTGCTGCGCGCCCTCGCCGAGAGCTGGCCAGGAGGTGTTTCGCGGCAGGCACTGATCGCCCGCGCATTTCGGGGCAAGGAGGCCGATGAATCGCACCGGGTCCGGCTGCGGGTCGAAATCGGACGGCTACGGGGCGAGATTCACGCATTGGCGCAGGTGAGGGCGACCCGGGACGGCTTCGTGCTCGTGCCGCGGCAGGCCCACGAGGTGGTTATTCTGGCGCCGCCGGTCGAGGAGCCGCATGGCACGCTGCTCGCTTTCCTGGCCGATGGCGAGTCGTGGTCGAGCTCGGCGCTGGCGATCGCACTGGGGACCAGCCCGCGCACGGTGCAGCGGGCGCTCGATGTACTGGCGGCGACCGGCAAGGTGCATGCTTTCGGGCGCGGGCCGGCACGTCGTTGGACGCTCCCGTCCGTACCGGGATACCCGTCAACTTTGTTACTCCCAGGTCCGCTGACCAGCGGCTAGGATAGGTTCATGAAACATTCCCAAGCTGAAATCCTTCGTGAATATGGGCCTTTTCCGGATGCCGAGCATGTGGCCGGGGTTACCTATGACGGCCGGCACGTCTGGTTTGCCTCGGGCGACAGGCTCAACGCCCTCGACCCGGCCAGTGGGGCGATCGTGCGCTCGATCGATGTCGCCGCCCAGGCCGGCACCGCCTTCGATGGCCGCTACCTGTTCCAGATCGCCGAGGGGCGTATCCGGAAGATCGACCCGCAGACCGGTGAGGTGCTCAAGACCCTGCCGGTGCCGGGTAATGGCGGTGATTCCGGGCTTGCCTGGGCCGAGGGCGCGCTCTGGGTCGGGCAGTATCGCGACCGCCGGATCCATCAGGTCGACCCCGAGACCGGGGCGGTCCTGCGCATTATCGAGTCGGACCGTTTCGTTACGGGCGTCACCTGGGTCGATGGCGAGCTTTGGCATGCGACCTGGGAAGACGACCAGAGTGATATCCGGCGGGTGAATCCTGAAACGGGAGAACTGCTGGAGCGCATCGATATGCCTGCGGGCCTGGGCGTATCGGGGCTTGAATCAGATGGCGAGGATCGGTTCTTTTGTGGCGGTGGCAATAGTGGCAGGATCCGGGTCGTCCGCCGGTCCTGAGTGCCGGCGGGTTTCGCAACGCGAAGTCCGGAGAAAGGATCACCCCAGCGCCCGCCAGGGGTGATCCTTTTCGTCAATGGATGACGAGGTTGGTGCTGAGCTGGGCCGGCTCTTTTATCATGACGGGCAAAGAGTCGGCGATCCCGGCATGGATGCGGGCAGTGGGGTGCACGCTGCCATTGAACCAGTCACCTTCGATTTTTCCCTTATCCTTGTCGTTGAAGCGTGCTTGCGTCATGACCGCATCGTTCGAGGTCCGTAGGCCGCGCAAGCGTCCGTAGGCGTATGCATCCCATTGTGATAGGTCTTTGAGGCGTGCCAACGAAGGGCTTTGCGACGAATCCTTGGTCGTTCTCCAGGCATACAAGTCTTCTACGGAGCATTTTCCCGATGTCTGGCAGGTATCGGATACTGCGCAAAAGGACAGGCGTCCGCCATCGCTGTCAAAGGCTTTCTGAGCATCGACTGCTTGCCAGGATTGCAGGTTCTCGCGTTGATATTGGCGCAGCGGATTGATGAACTTGGCCTGCACGGTCCTGGCATCGTTCGGCTCCATCCGGTAGATGAAATTCTGTGCATGCTTGTTAAACGCGGGAATGTAAGTGGCGGATTTTTGAGTGAGCTGGCTCATGGCTTCATTGCCGACTTCCAACCGTTCAGGGCAGTAGGCCGGGTATTTATCTGGTAAGGGATCCGGGTAGATGAGTTCGTACACATTCTCTGGTTTGATGCCGAGAAGGGTGTTGAGCGCGAAGTTGAGGTTTTCGTAGACCTTGGGCAGGTTTTTCCTGGCGGAGTCTTCGCCATCGGCTGGGTCGATGACCCTGAGTCCATTACGAAGGAACTTGAGCAGCTCCAGGCGTGAGCGCTCATCGGCTTTGGCCACCAAGCGGAAAAGGAAAAAGTTGGAGTCCCTCAGATCATTGTGTACGACCGTTTTGGGCACGAGGGCCCATTTGACTACACCGGAAAAGCCGAAATCATTGCCGCCAAAAGACATCAGCACACGATCGACAGGCAACAATCGCCCTGAGCACTGATCATATTTGACCGTGCCGTAGTGCACTCGCTTTCTCAGTCCGTCGCGTTCTCTTCCGAAGAAGTGATCGGCGCCGGGGGAGGCCTTCCCGTCGCACAGCAGTTCGATCGCTGAATTGAGTTGGGATCTGTTGAGCTTGGGAGAGGAGTTTGAAACCTCGGTCCAGCCGTCCGGATCTCGATGAGGAATTCGTCCAGTGTCTGGCCCTCGATAGTTGCCACCATCCCGGTTACTGTTGGTGGTGACCCGGGAGGTCTTGACCGGAGGATTCAACTGCGCACGGAAGAACCCGTCGTAGACCTCCGCACCGGAGCATGCGAAGGAAGCGAATCGGACAACAGTGTCGGGGTTTTTAATAGAGGTTTGAAGTGCATGCAGCGCTTGCCAGGACAGTAATGAACGATGGCATGCGGTGTCCCACCAGTGTGCGGAGTCGATAAATGCACCCCGGGCCATGTCCTTCTGGTAAAACCAGTACTGACCATTGACCGGAGGTCGTTTGCCGGGAGCAACCTGGGCCGCCCAGTCTGGATTGCCTTCCCCGCTGGCGAAGCTGTCGCCGAGCCCGAGAATAACGACTTGCTTGATTTCTCCTTGGGCTTGGCCTACTGATCCGTCACTTGCCTGTACCGACAGTGTGAAAGGCGTGAGTTCACGGACATTTGGAATCAGCGCGGTGTCGTTACAGGGCGCTTTTGCAGAAGGTACGCCATCGAGGCTCCAGATGCATGAGGCCTCGGCTGAAGCTCCGGAATAGAAAACCCTGAGAACATGGAGAGGGTTGAACAAGGCCTTTCGATCGTACCGCCCCGTCCGTTCATCCCAGAGTGTTTGTTTAGAGGCCGGGAGCAGCTCGCGCAGTTGCTGGCTGACACTGACGCCAGGTTTCCGATGTTCAAGTTTGGCGAGGAACGCTTCAGCCGAATCGTCTTTACTCCAGACCGATTTCAGCTGCTGGAACTGACTGGCATTGCGAAATTGCGGAAAGCCGTTGTCAAGCGACCAGCTGATTTCGCCCGATACTGCCGGGCCGCTCACCAAGAGGCCCATCAAACACATCGTGAAATGGCGCATACAGATCCCTCTATTTTTGTTGTGTTGGCAACAACAGGTATAGCTGGATGATGTTATTTTGGTATCTCGGACCTTTGTCGGATCAGGGACCGGAGCTCATTCGGCGATCCTGCCATCCTTTTCCCCTCTGAAAACGTACAAGCTTTTTTATCTTCACTCCGCTATTTCGCTAGCTAACCCTGTGCCGGGCAGTGCTAAAAAGCACACAGAACAACACCTGGAAAAACACATGACAGCCTCTTCACCCAGCCGTCCCGATTCCGGGTTCGGCGCCTTTTGCATTGCCAGTTTCCTGCTCTCGGTGGCCTATGGTTCCACCTTCCTGCTGGCCTTGCTGGTCAAGTCCTTCGGCGGCAACGAGCATGATGCCGGGCAAGTCATTGCCACGGCGATGCTCAGCACTCTGGCCGCGGTCATCGGCTCGGGGCATATGATGAGTCGCTGGGGCGCCGCGCGCTGTGTCGCCTTTGGTGCCGCGTGCTTGGCCTGCGCTTCGCTGGGATTTGGCCTGGTTCAGGAGTTGGGCGTCGCGCTGATGCTCTGTGGTCTGGTGCTGGGCCTGGGCTGGGGGATTTTCTACACACTGGGGCCAATCATGGTGGCGGCGAGAATCGAACCCGCTCGACGCACCCACTGTTTTGCCTTGCTGTCGGGCAGCATGCTGACCGGCATTGGCAGCGGTCCCATCGCCGGCAAGCTTGCCGGTTACTTCTATCTGCCGATCCAGACGGCGTTTTTCTCTGCCGCCGCCACTGCGATACTCGGCGGGCTGTATTTCTGGCGCCTGGGCGGTCGGGACGAGGCGGGCGTCGGCAACCGGCAGATCGTCAAGATCAGCGCGGTGTCGGCCGTTCAGGTACTGCGCTCCAAGGCGGTCTTCTCGATTTTGATGGTGGGGTTGGGCGGGGCGATCTTCGGTGGGCTGGGCAGTTTTCAAACCAGCTACGCCGCGAGCCTCGGACTCGACTATTCGCTGTTTTTCCTCTGTTTCATGGGGGCCGCGATCGCCTGCCGCCTGCTGATCGCCGGTTGGGTGGTCAAGCGCAACCCGTTTGCCACATCCTGCGTATTGAGCACGCTGATGCTGCTGGCCGTGCTCGGTTTCAGCCAATGGGTGCACGACAGCCTGAGCTACGGTGCCATGGCGGCTTTGCTGGGTATCGGCTACGGCCTGAATTACTCGGTGATCAACGGCTTGGCGGCTAACGAAGCGCCGCCAGGGCTGACTGCACAATCCCTGTTGCTGTTCAGCCTGTCCTATTTTCTCGGGGTGTTCGGTTTCCCCTTCGTGGCCGGCAAGCTCATCGTCCATGGTGGTGTGCACGGCATGCTGTTCAGCGTCGGGCTGATTGCCGCGCTGGTCTGGATCATCAGCATCGGTCGCTGGCTGGACTATTCGGCACTTTCAAGCGTGCGCGGAACCTAGGGGCATCAAGCCAGGATGATTTCCTTGATCCCGGCCTTCAGTGCGCCGAATGCCGCCTCTCCACTGGCCCGGTGATTGGTGACCAGTACGTCGATACGTTCTGGCGGGCAGAAGCTGATACGGCTCTGCACGCCGAGCTTGCTGTAGTCGGCCAGGATGACCACCCGTTCGGCGTGCTCGGCCATGGCGCGGGCCACTTCGCTCTCACGCTGGTCGTAGTTGCTGGCGCCATGACGGGCGTCCATTCCCACCGGCGAGAGCAGCGCCAGGTCGGCGCGATAGCGACCTATTTCCGCCACGGTGTTCGCGCCCACCGTGGCCGGTGAGCGGTCGCAGAGCGAGCCGCCGAGGACGATCACCTCGTTGTGCAAGCTGCCGGAAACGTTGCTGCCGCGCAGTTGCAACGCCACGTTGAACGAGTTGGTGATCACGGTCAGCCCGCCGAGCCTGGCCAACTCCTGGGCGAGGATTTCGGTGGTGGTGCCGGCGTCGATGAACACCGTCTGCCCATGGCTGAGCAGGCTGACCGCGGCACGGGCCAGGTCACGCTTGAACTTGACGTTGATATGGGCCCGTTCGGCAATCGGCGCCTCATCCTCGACGGTGATTGCGCCGCCGTGGATACGTTTCAACTCACCCAGGGCTTCCAGCGCCACCAGGTCGCGGCGCACCGTCTCGCGGGAAACATTCAATTCCGTGACGATGCGGTCGGTGGTCACGCGCTGCAAGGTTGCCAGCAATGCGCGGATTCGCTGGTAACGCTCTTCTTGCCACATGCCTCATGTCCTTGCTGTTGGGATTACTCGCCGAGCTCGCATTGTGGGAGGTGCCCGGGCGCTGTCAAGTTCGGTATCTCCGTTACCGTTGGTCGGTAAGTGGCCGGGTGCCATAAATGTGTAATATTGTGGCATTGTTGTATTTGTATGCATTTGGCGCTAGCCTCATCGCCGGGCGGCCCGTCCCCCTGCGCCCTTGTCTTGAAACACGCTCTCACCGTCGCCCCGTTTGTGACCATTCTTCTAAGTACAGGAGTTATGCCATGCAGCGTCGCCAGTTTCTGAACACCCTTGCCGCCGTTTCCGTTGCCAGTCCCTTGTTGTTGAGCACCCGTTTGGCCCAGGCCGCCGCCCCCAAGGCCGCGCCAAGCGAACTGGACCCGGCGCGCTGGTCGCCGCTGAACCAGAAGCGCCTGCAGGCGGTGATCGACCAGCACGGTGTGAAGAGCGCGTCCTATCACCCGGACAAGCGCCCGTACGCGGTGTTCGACTGGGACAACACCTGCATCATGAACGACTGCGAAGAGGCGCTGCTGGTCTACCAGATGAACCATTTGCAGTACAAACTCAGCCCCGACGAGTTTGCTGCCGTGCTGCGCCAGGACGTGCCGAACGGCCCGTTCATGAAGGATTACGTCACCGTTGACGGCAAGCCGGTGAACATGGAGGACATCGCCGCCGACGTCGAAGCCGACTACCGCTGGCTGCACGCCAACTACCAGGGCCTGGCCGGCAGCAAGAGCCTGGAGGAAATCCAGGCCACCGATCAGTTCAAGGACTTCTTCGTCAAGCTCTACTTCATGTACGACGCGATCTGCGACAGCTATCCGGTGGAGATCGGCTACAAGTGGATCATCTACTTCTACAAGAACATGACCACCGCCGAGCTGCAGGCGATGGCCGAGGCGTCCAACAACCACGACCTCGGTGACGGCCTGCGCAAGGTCAAGTACGAGAGCCCGCGCAGCCTGCCGGGCAAGGCCGGGGTGGTGGCCGATTCGCACTTCCATGGCATCCGTATCCACGAGGAAATCCGTGGCCTGATGCACACGTTGCGGGCCAACGGCATCGACGTCTATGTCAGCACCGCGTCCATCGACGACGTGGTCCGGGTGTTCGCCGGTCATCCCAACTACGGTTACGGCGTGCCGCCGGAAAACGTGATCGGCCTGCGTTTGGCCATGAAAGACGGCAAGTACGACAGCAGCTACCTGCCGGGCTGGCACTTCAACTATGGCCCGGGCAAGACTGTCGGCATCAAGAATGTGCTGGTGGCGAAGAAGGGCTATGGCCCGGTGCTGGTGGCCGGCGACAGCGACGGCGACGCCTGGATGCTGCGCGACTTCAAGGACACTGCCGTGGGTGTGATCGTCAACCGCATGAAAAAGGGTGAGATCGGTGCCGACAGCCAGAAGGCCGCCGAGCAGTTGGGCAAGGCCGACGCGCGCTTTGTCCTGCAGGGTCGTGACGAACAGACCGGCCTGATGATCCCTGATGAGAAGTCGATCAAGTACGGCAAGACCGAGCGCAAGCTGCTGGCCTGAGTCCGTCGGCTCGCGGGTGGCGCAAGGCTGCCCGCGAGTCGCGCTGTATCGAGCTTGTTAATCCTGGCGCTGTTCAGGGGCGCCAATCAGTGGATTGGCGCCTCTGCAAAATGCCGTTCAACGTGCACTATCCCGCTACGACTTCTCCTCGATTGGCCGTTGTTACAGTGACCCCTCGAACGCAAGTGCCATTACTTGTCGTTAGGTCATCAACCGGTTTTTCTATTTATCGAGAGTCGTTTTATGAATACCGACACAGCCGTCAGCAACACCGCGCTTATCCTGCTTGAGGGCAGGAGCGATATCCCCAGCCTTGGCGATCTCCCCACCCATAAAGTACCTGTTTCCGATCTTGTCACGGTAGTGACCCTGCGCGATGTGACTCACCCTGATCAACCGGTGACGCTGGATACGAGCCGACAAAAGGGAATGCTGTTCAGCATCAAATACGCGTTGTGTCAAAGACAGGCCAGGGGCAGGTATGAATTGTTCAGCAGAGTGTATTCGGGCGACACCATTACCAATGAGGGACACCGCCCGGTGACACTGGGCGATCAGGATCAAAGGGACATCGTCATTCGCGTGGAACCCAGGACCAGTCCGCCTCCCATAGAGATTACTCAGTTGGTGATGCTAGAGGGGACTGCCGATTGGGCAACCCGGGAACTTCGTGATCCCAATCGGCTGACGGAAGTCAAACTGCTGGATATCACTGATCCCGCCCGGCCCATCATTATGGATGTGAGTAAAAAAACAGGAGATCAGTTCGAAATAAAATATGCCCACTGTCAAGTTCGGCCAGGGCATGTCTATCGATTGTCAGGTCAGACTTACCAGCAGGGTAAAATCACTCATATCGGAAGTATGGGGATTACCCTGGATGGCAACGAGCACAAAGGCCTGTCTATAGAACTCAATAAATTAGAGCCCATTAAATTTGTTGATCGCGACCCGACGTAGCCCGGGGCACTGAGACCGACCTTTTGTGGGGGACGGACTACACTGGTGGGGTGATTGGCGTCCCCCACACCTGAACGTGAATCACCGGATTGCACGATTTTCACTGTAGCGCGCCTGCGGCGAGGCGCTTCAAGGTGATTGGAAACCAGGATGCCGATCATGCTGAGACAGATAAAGGTGAGCGATCTTCGTGTCGGCATGTATGTGCAATCCTTCTGTGGCACGTGGATGGATCATCCTTTCTGGCGCAGTCACTTCCTGCTCGATGACCCACAGGACCTGGAAAAGATCCGCTCCTGCGGCATCGCCGCGCTCTGGATAGACACGAGCAAGGGACTGGACGTACAGCTCGACGAGCAGCCTTCTGCCTCTACCTCCGAGCCGGCGCTGGAACCGCTGGCCATTCCTGCCCAGGAGCGATCGCGCAATCGTCCGCGGATTGCCATGAGCGATGAGGTGATCCATGCGCTGAACCTGTGCGCCCGGACCAAGGCCGCCGTGTTGGATATGTTCAGCGACCTGCGGATGGGCAGGGCGGTTTATCCCGAGCAGATTTCCCAACTGGTTGCCGATATCTCGGATTCACTGATGCGCCATCCCGATGCGCTGATCAGCCTGGCTCGACTCAAGACCAGCGATGAATACACCTACATGCATTCGGTGGCGGTGTGTGGCCTGATGATGAGCCTTGCCTACCGCTTGAACCTGCCCGACAGCCTGGTCAAAGAGGCCGGCATTGCGGGCATCCTGCATGAAGTGGGCAAGGTGTTTGTGCCGGTCGAGTTGCTCAACAAGACCTCGCCCCTCAGCGAAGCCGAGTCCGAGAGCCTGCGCCACCATCCCGAGGTGGGGGCGAAGATGCTGCTGGATACCCGCCATTTCAGCCCAAGGGTGGTGGATGTCTGCCTGCATCATCACGAAAAAATCGACGGCAGCGGTTATCCCCACAAGCTGTGCGGGACGCAGATCAGCCTGTTTTCGCGGATGGCCGCGGTGTGTGACACCTATGACACGGTGACCTCCAATCGGCATGGCAAGGAGGCGTGGGCGGCGGCCGAGGCCATTCGCAAAATGGCCGGTTGGACAGGCTATTTCGATGAGCAGGTGTTTCACGCCTTTGTCCGCTGCGTCGGGATCTATCCCGTGGGCGCCCTGGTCCTGCTGAAAAGCGGACGCCTGGCGATCGTCATGGAGCAGCACGAGCAGTCCTTGCTGAGCCCCAGGGTGAAGGTGTTCTACTCCGCGCAGCTGCGCATGCCCATCGCCCAGTGTGTCATCGATCTTGCCGTTGCCGGCGAACAGGATTCGATCGCCAGCCTGGAGTCCGTGAAGAAGTGGGGTTTCAAGCACCTGGACGAGCTGTGGTCGGGTATCTCAATCGGCAAGCAGTCGATTTTCAGCACCGCCTAGGTGTTCAGACCGTGGTGTGCACCGCCAGCGCCTTCACCAGGAACTCGATAAAGGCCCGGGTTTTCTGTGGCACCCGGCGCGACGAGGGGTAGACCGCGTTGATGCTGATCGCCGGTGCCTGCCATTCGCACAGGACCGGGACCAGGGTGCCGGCGGCCAGGGCGTCCTCGACGATAAAGTCCGGTAGCAGGGCGATGCCCATGCCGGCCTGCGCCGCCTGGGCCAGCAGGTCGCCGTTGTTGGCGTGCAAGGGGCCGGTGACGTTCACCCGCTGGGTCTCCTTGCCATTGCTCAGTTGCAGGCTGACGCCGCTTTGCAGGTAGCCATAGTTCAGGCACTGGTGGCTCGTCAGGTCCTTCGGTGTCTGGGGCGTGCCGGCCCGCGCCAGGTAGGCGGGCGAGGCCACCATGATGCGCGGCGCCGGGGCCAGCAGGCGGGCGACCAGGGAGGAGTCCGGCAGGCTGGCAATCCGGATGGTGACGTCGAAGCCGCCGCGCACCGGGTCGACTTGCTGGTCGCTGAGCACCAGTTGCAGTTCCACGTTCGGATGCTGCTGGTGAAACAGCGGAATCAGCGGCCCCAGCCGCCGCAAGCCGAAGGACATGGGCGCGTTGACCCGCAGCACGCCACGCAGTTCACCGACGCCATCGCGGGCCCGTTGCTCGGTTTCGTCCAGGGACGCCAGCAGTTCGCGGGCCGCTTCGTAGTATTCGGCGCCGGCTTCGGTCAGGTGCAGGCTGCGGGTGGTGCGTTGCAGCAGTTGCACGCCGATCGCCTCTTCCAGCGCCTGGATCTGCTTGCTGACCTTCGAGCGCGGCACATCCATGGCCCGGGCCGCCGCGGCAAAGCCATTGGCGCCGACGGTGGCGACGAACGCGCGCATGCAGTCGATACGGTCCATATTGTCCCTTTTTAAGAATCAATGCTCGGCGAATTCTAGGGCGTTGTATCGAGTTTATCCAGCATCTGGAAGGGCGGGTGCCGGTGGTTTTGTCGAATTGATCTTCCTGTAAAAAATTTCATCCTGCGGGGAACAGGCTGAAATGCACCGCTCGATAGGATGAGCCCAAGTCAGCAAGAACTGCGCTGACGAACTCAAACTATTGGAGAGTGACTGATGAAATCCCTGAAAGCATTGTTGATCGTGACCCTGATGACGGCCTCCGTTGCAGCCATGGCCGAAGGCGGCGGTGAGAAAGTCATGGCGCGGATGGAGGCGGCTCGCGATTCCTCCATGGCGCATTACCAGCAGTCTGAAAAGGCCCAGGCCGTGGCGGCGAGTAAACAGGCGCCGTCCGATAGCGTCGAACGCACCAACTGACGGTGGGGTTCGGCGGTCGGGCCGCAAGGCCGGCCGGCTCGCCCCTTGGGTGTTTGATGCCTGGCGAGGGGCGCCGGGCCAGGAAGGAAGCAATACCAAGCGGGTCGCTGACTGGCCGTGTGGCAGCAGGACCCGACATGATCAGTATCCCGGGTAGCGGAGTAGCCGACTGCCCGGGTTGTCTTGTTACTGGCCCAGCAGGGCTTCGAGTTTTTCCTGGTCACGGGCGAACTGGCGAATACCTTCGGCCAGTTTCTCGGTGGCCATGGCGTCTTCGTTGGAGGCCCAGCGGAACTGCGCTTCATTCAGGCTCAGGCGCGTTTCGCCCGCGGTGCCCGGCACCAGCCGACGTTCCAGCTTGCCTTCATCCTGGGACAGCTTTTCCAGCAGCTCGGGGCTGATGGTCAGGCGGTCGCAACCGGCCAGTTGCTCGATCTGGTTGAGGTTGCGGAAGCTCGCGCCCATGACCACGGTCTTGTAGTCGTTGGACTTGTAGTAGTTGTAGATGCGGGTCACCGACTGCACGCCCGGATCGTCGGCGCCGCTGTACTCGTTGCCGGTGGACTTCTTGTACCAGTCGTAGATACGACCCACGAACGGCGAGATCAGGAACACCCCGGCGTCGGCGCAGGCCGCGGCCTGGGCAAAGGAGAACAGCAGGGTCAGGTTGGTCTGGATGCCATCCTTTTCCAGCTTCTCGGCGGCGCGGATGCCTTCCCAGGTGGACGCCAGCTTGATCAGCACGCGGTCACGGCCCACGCCGGCCTTGTCGTACAGCTCGATCAACTGGTGGGCCTTGCCCAGCAACGCGGCCTCATCGAAGGACAGGCGCGCGTCGACTTCAGTGGAAATACGCCCTGGGATCGCCTTGAGAATGCCACTGCCCACGGACACCGCGAAATGGTCGCAGGCCAGGCCCACATCGCCCTTGGCGTGGGACACGGCGGCCTTGAGCAGGTCGGCGTAGCCTGGCAGTGCTGCGGCCTTGAGCAGCAGCGAAGGGTTGGTGGTGGCGTCGACCGGCTTGAGGCGGGTAATGGCGTCGAGGTCGCCGGTGTCCGCGACCACGGTGGTGAACTGCTTGAGTTGTGCAAGCTTCGAAGTCATGAGCGTCTCTGTCGGGAAGGGCGTGGGTCCATGCACTGATTGAGTGCGGCTGAGGTGAAAAGCTCTGTCAGTGGGATGCCTTCAAGAATGCCGTTGAACCGGGGCTTTATGCAACCCAAACCGTAGGGCGGTTCAGCTTTACGCGCTGGGCATCAGCGCGGCGATCAGGGCGCGGATGGTGCCGGGCAGGGCTTCTAGTTCGCGCACCAGAATGCTGCGTTCGCGAATCGCCCAGGGCTCGTCCAGCGCCACGGTCGCCAGTTCCATGGTCCGACTGTGCCGTACGGCCGCAGACAGGGGAATGATGCCGATGCCCACGCCGGCCTCGACCATGCGACAGATCGCCTCGAAGCTAGAGACCTGGATCCGCAACGACAGGGTCTTGCCGAGCCGTTCGACATGTTCGCGTAGAAAGCTCAGCAGGGTACTGCCTTCATGCAGGCCGATGTGCTGGAACGCCAGGGTCTGGTCCAGGGTCACGGACTGCTGTGCCGCCAGTGGGTGCTCCACCGGCACGATCAGTGCCAGTCGGTCGGTGCTGAAGTGAATCACCTGCAGGCCGCTGGCCTCCACGGGGCCGGCGATGATGCCCATGTCGGTGGTGCCGTCGAGCACGCCCCGGACGATGTCCCGCGACAGGCGCTCCTGCAGGTCCACCGTCACCCCGGGACGCCGGGAGAGGAAACCGGCCAGCACTTCCGGGAGGAACTCGGTCACCGCCGTGGTGTTGGCGAAGATGCGGATATGCCCGGCGGAATCGCTGCCGTAGCGGGTGAACTCGCTTTTCAGGTAGTCGACCTGGCGCATGATCAGCCGGGCATGTTGCAGCAGCCGCTGGCCGGCCGGGGTGACTTCCACGCCACGGCTGTCGCGATAGAGCAGACGCGTGTCCAGTTGCGCTTCGAGGGCCTTGATCCGCGCGCTGGCGGCGGCCGGCGAAAGGCAGGCGCGCCGGGCGCCCTGGGTCAGGCTCGGCGATTCGGCGATATGGATGAAGAGGCGTAGATCCGCCAGGTCGAAATGCATGGGGGCGACTCCGCTCAGGGCCGGCGCATCGGCAGAATGACAGCGTTCAGCATAACCGAACGCCGGCTTATAGAAATGCAAATTCTCGGAACGGGCGACACCTTGCATCATCGGTTCATTACAACAACCGGCAAGGGGAACCCTTCAATGAGTGCGACGGATCTGAGTGCCTGGCTGGGACGGACCGAAGAAGCCCATGACCAATTGAGCCGCAACCTGCTCAAGCGCATCGGCGCGACGTTCGGCGAACCGGCTCCGGCCCACGGCGAGGCGTTGCCGCCGCTGTGGCAATGGTGTTTCTTCCAGGAGCCGCTGGCCGAGCCCCTGCTGGGCAGCGACGGTCATCCGGCCCGTGGCGGCTTCCTGCCCCCGGCGGACAACCGCAATCGCATGTGGGCCGGTGGGCGCCTCGAGTTCTTCGAGCACTTGCGCGCCGGTCACGATGCCACCCGGCTGTCGACCATCAGTCATATCGAGGAAAAGCAGGGCCGTACCGGTGCCTTGCTGTTCGTCACCGTACGGCACGAGTACTCCCAGGATGGCCGGCTGGCGATTCGTGAAGAGCAGGACATCGTCTACCGCGAGCCCACGCCGCCCAAGCCGGGCAGTGGCGAAGCCCTGCTCCAGGGTGACTGGCGCGAAGCCGTGGAGCCCACGTCGACCTTGCTGTTCCGCTACAGCGCGGTGACCTTCAACGGCCACCGCATCCACTACGACTTCCCCTACGTCACCGAAACCGAAGGCTATTCGGGCCTGGTGGTGCACGGTCCGATGATCGCCACCCTGAACCTGCGGGCATTCTGCCGGGCCAACCCGCAGGCGACCCTGCGCCGCTTTTCCTATCGCGGTGTGCGCCCGTTGATCGCTCCACAACCCTTCGAAGTCGGCGGACGAATTGTCAGCCCCGGGGTCGCCCAGTTGTGGGCCGGCAACGCGGGCGGCCTGGCCCAGCAGGCTGAAGTGCATTTCGACTGACAATAAAAAAGGCAATCAGCTGATGAATCCGAATCACAACGAAGAACTCAACGCCATTCGCGAGGGTGTACGCGCCCTGTGCGGCGAATTCGATGCCGCCTACTGGCGCAAGGTCGATGAAGAAAAGGGCTTCCCCGAAGCCTTCGTCAAGGCGCTGACCGAGGCCGGTTGGCTGGCGGCGATGATTCCAACCGAATACGGCGGTTCCGGCCTGGGGCTGGCCGAAGCCTCGGTGATCCTCGAAGAGGTGAACCGTTGCGGCGGCAACTCCGGCACGGTGCACGGCCAGATGTACAACATGTTCACCCTGTTGCGGCACGGCAGCGAGGCACAGAAAAGCTTCTACCTGCCGAAGCTGGCCAGTGGCGAGCTGCGCCTGCAATCGATGGGCGTTACCGAGCCCACCACCGGCACCGACACCACCAGGATCAAGACCACTGCCGTGCGCAAGGGCGACAAGTACGTGATCAACGGCCAGAAGGTGTGGATCTCGCGGGTCCAGCATTCGGACCTGATGATCCTGCTGGCGCGCACCACGCCCCTGGCCGAGGTGCAGAAGAAGTCCGAGGGCATGTCGATCTTCCTGGTGGACCTGCGCGAGGCCATCGGCAACGGCCTGACCGTGCAGCCCATCGCCAACATGGTCAACCATGAGACCAACGAGCTGTTCTTCGACAACCTGGAAATCCCCGCCGACAGCCTGATCGGCGAGGAAGGCAAGGGCTTCCGCTATATCCTCGACGGCCTGAATGCCGAGCGCACCCTGATCGCCGCCGAATGCATCGGCGATGGCCGCTGGTTCATCGAGAAGTCCGCGCAGTACGCCCGTGACCGCGTGGTATTCGGCCGGCCGATCGGGCAGAACCAGGGTGTGCAGTTCCCGATTGCCGAAGCCCATATCGAGATCGAGGCCGCCGACCTGATGCGCTGGCGCGCCTGCGAGGAATACGACAGCGGTCAGAACGCCGGGGCCAGCGCCAACATGGCCAAGTACCTGGCGGCCAAGGCGTCCTGGGAAGCGGCCAACGCCTGCCTGCAGACCCATGGCGGTTTCGGTTTCGCCTGCGAATACGACGTCGAGCGCAAGTTCCGCGAGACCCGCCTGTACCAGGTGGCGCCGATCTCCACCAACCTGATCCTGTCCTACGTGGCCGAGCACCTGCTCGAACTGCCGCGCAGCTTCTGAGGAAACGACCGTGATTCACACTCAAGCCCTGTGCGAATGCCTCGCCGGCCTGCGTCACACCACCGACTTGAAGGAGCTGCGCTGATGAACACGGCAGCAGGCAACACCCTGGCCCCGCGTCCGCTGGACGGCATCACCGTGATCAGCCTCGAACACGCCATCGCCGCACCGTTCTGTACCCGGCAACTGGCGGACCTGGGCGCGCGGGTGGTGAAGATCGAGCGCCCCGGCAGCGGCGACTTTGCCCGTGGCTATGACCAGCGCGTCCGGGGCCTGGCCTCGCACTTCGTCTGGACCAACCGCTCCAAGCAAAGCCTGACCCTGGACCTTAAGCAGGACGCAGCCGATGACATCCTCCAGTCGTTGCTCGGCCAGGCCGACGTACTGGTGCAGAACCTCGCGCCGGGGGCCGCGGCGCGCATGGGCTTGTCCTTCGAGGCGCTGCACGAGCGCTTTCCACGACTGATCGTCTGCGATATTTCCGGTTACGGCGAAGGCGGTCCCTATGAAAAGAAAAAGGCCTACGACCTGCTGATCCAGAGCGAGGGCGGCTTTCTTTCGGTGACCGGCGGCCCGGGTGAGGACGAACTGGCGAAGGCCGGCTGTTCGATTGCCGATATTTCCGCCGGCATGTACGCCTACAGCGGCATTCTCTCGGCGTTGCTGCTGCGGGAGAAAACCGGGGAGGGCAGCCGCGTCGACGTGAGCATGCTGGAAAGCCTGGTGGAGTGGATGGGCTATCCGATGTATTACGCCTTCGATGGTGCCACGCCACCGCCGCGCGCCGGTGCGGCGCACTCGACCATCTATCCCTATGGCCCGTTTCCGGCGGGGGACGGCGGCACGGTGATGCTGGGCTTGCAGAACGAGCGCGAATGGTCGGCGTTCTGCGACAAGGTGCTACTGACCCCGGAGCTGGCGGTGGACGAGCGCTTTTCGGCCAACTTCAAGCGTTCGGCCAATCGCGAGGTGTTGCGCCAGATCATCGTCGACCGCTTTGCCCGGCTCAGTACCGCGCAGGTGATTGCCCGGCTGGAAGAGGCGCAGATCGCCAATGCCCGGGTCAATGACATGCAGGGTGTGTGGGACCACCCACAGCTCAAGGCCCGCGACGGCTGGCGCGAGGTCGACAGCCCGGCGGGGAAACTGCCGGCGTTGCTGCCGCCGGCGCGCAATGGTGCGTTTGAACCACGTATGGACGCGGTGCCGGGGTTGGGCGAGCACACCGGGGCGATTCTCGGCGAGCTGGGGTTTTGCGCCGAGGCCATCGAAGGGTTGCGCGCCGGTGGTGTGATTTGAGCATCCAGAAAAACAAGGAGTTCACTATGTCAGCCTCCATTGCCCGCTCCGCGCTCTTTGTCCCGGCAGTCGTCCCGAGCGTTTCGCCAAGGCCCTGGCCAGTGGCGCCGATGCGGTGATCGTCGATTTCGAGGACGCCGTCGAGGAACCCCTCAAGCGGATCGCCCGCGACAACCTCGGGCAATTCCTCACCAACAACCCCCTGGCCCGGGTCCTGGTGCGCGTCAATGCCCCGGATCATCCCGAACATGCGGCTGACCTGGCGTTCTGCAAACAACACCCCGGGGTCAGCGGCGTGCTGCTGCCCAAGGTCGAGAATGCGCCTCAAGTGGCCGCCGCGGCCGCGACCGGCAAAACGGTCTGGCCGATCATCGAAAGTGCCCGGGGGTTGCTGAACCTGGCCGAAATTGCCGGCGCCCCGGTGTCGAGCGGCTGTCCTTCGGCGGCCTCGACCTAGCCCTGGACCTGAACCTCTCCAGCGGCTCGGCGGCCGCCGGGTTCGCCCTTGACCAGGCGCGCCTGGCGCTGATCGTGCATTCGCGTGTCGCCGGGCTGGTCGCCCCCCTGGATGGCGTGCATCCGGCCATCGATGACCCCGAGGGTTTGCAGCGCTCGATCCGCCACGCCTATGAAATGGGCTTTGCCGGGGCGTTGTGCATTCATCCCCGGCAGGTGCCGGTGATCCACGCCGCCCTGGCGCCGAGCGCCGCAGACCTGGCCTGGGCCCGGCGGGTGGTGGAAGCCGGGAGCGGCGGCGCCGGGGCTTACCAGGTCGACGGACAGATGGTCGACGCGCCAGTGCTGCTGCGCGCGCGCCGGTTGCTGGCGCTGGCGTAGGCCATAACCGCAGGCACGACCGGCAGATCCCTACTCGCTGATCGGACGCCTCGTCGTACCCGGCATGCGGCAACGAACCTAGGGTTTAGGCAGCGTTCATCCGGACCGAACGCAGGTACTCGGAATTCGAAATTCTCCATACCCATGGCTTTGGGCAACCTGCCTACCACACAACAATAAGAAGGTGACTCACATGTTCAAGTTGACCCGGGCGCTGTTCTGCGCCGCCACCTTGCTCGCCGCCGGCCTTGCACAGGCGGCCGAGCCCATCGTGATCAAGTTCGCCCACGTCGTCGCGGAAAACACGCCCAAGGGGCAGGGTGCGTTGCTGTTCAAGAAACTTGCCGAAGAACGCTTGCCGGGCAAGGTCAAGGTCGAGGTCTACCCCAACTCGTCGCTGTTCGGCGACGGCAAGGAGATGGAAGCCCTGTTGCTGGGCGACGTGCAGATGCTGGCGCCCTCCCTGGCCAAGTTCGAGCAGTACACCAAGCAGATCCAGATCTACGACCTGCCGTTCCTGTTCAATGACCTGGGCGCGGTCGACCGCTTCCAGGCCGCCCAGGGCAAGGCGCTGCTGACCTCGATGCAGGGCAAGGGGATTCTCGGCCTGGCCTATTGGCACAACGGCCTGAAGCAGATTTCCGCGAACAAGGCACTGCACATTCCGGGCGACGCCCGTGGCCTGAAGTTCCGTGTCCAGGCTTCCAGCGTGCTGGAAGAGCAGTTCAAGACCATTCGCGCCAACCCGCGCAAGATGAGTTTCGCCGAGGTCTACCAGGGCTTGCAGACCGGCACCGTCAACGGCACCGAGAACACCTGGTCGAACTATGAAAGCCAGAAGGTCAACGAGGTGCAGAAGTACTTCACCGAGTCCAACCACGGCCTGATCGACTACATGGTGATCACCAACAGCAAGTTCTGGGATGGCCTGCCGCCGGACATCCGCGGCGAGCTGGAAAAGATCATGGCCGAGGTTACCGTCGAAGTGAACAAGCAGGCCGAAGCCCTGAACCAAAGCGCCAGGCAGAAGATCGTTGACGCCAGGACCAGCGAAATCGTCGAGCTGACCCCGCAAGAGCGCGGGCAATGGCGCGAAGCGATGAAGCCGGTATGGAAGAAGTTCGAGGGTGAAATCGGCGCCGACCTGATCGAGGCGGCGGACAAGTCCAACCAGCCCTGATAGCGGCCTTTTTCCCTCTCGCGGAGTCCTGTCCATGCAAACGCGATCGTTGCGGCGCATCTGGGAACATTTCGAGGAAGGCTTCATTGCCTTCCTGCTGGCGGCCATGACGCTGGTGACCTTTGTCTACGTGATGGCCAACAACATCTACACGCTGTTCTTCAACCTGGCGGACCGCTGGACCTGGAGCAGCGGCTTCTTCAATACCCTGGGCGACGCCACCATGACCGTGGCCCAGGACATGACCTGGAGCGTGGCCTTGACCAAGGCCATGTTCGGCTGGTTGATCTTCTTCGGTATTTCCTACGGAGTACGTACCGCCGGCCACCTGGGGGTGGACGCGCTCGTCAAGCTGACGCCACGCCCGGTGCAGCGCTACCTGGCGCTGCTCGCCTGCGCCTGCTGCCTGGCCTACGCCGGGCTGTTCATGGTGGCCAGCTACAAATGGCTGGGCGCGGTGCTCAGCGCCGGTATCGGCGCTGAGGACCTCGACCAGTACGGGATCAAGGTCGGCTACATCGTGGTCATCGTGCCGCTGGGCTTCGCCCTGGTCCTGATCCGCTACTTGGAGATCTTCTACCGCATTTTCACCCGTCGCCAGACCGGGCTGGGCCTGGCCGATGAAGCCGGCGAAGCGAGCAAGCTGGCGGGCGAAGACAAGGAGCAGCACTGATGGCCGTCCTCTGTCTGTTTCTGCTGTTGCTCACCTTCATGTTTCTCGGCGTGCCCATCGCGATTTCCCTGGGCCTGTCGGGTGCCGTGTCGATCCTGATCTTCAGCCAGGACTCCCTCAGTTCCCTGGCGATCAAGCTGTTCGAAACCTCGGACGCCTACACCTTCCTGGCGATTCCGTTCTTCCTGTTGTCGGGGGCCTTCATGACCACCGGCGGCGTGGCCAAGCGCCTGATCGATTTCGCCAATGCCTGTGTCGGGCATATTCGTGGCGGCCTGGCGATTGCCGCCGTGCTGGCCTGCATGCTGTTCGCGGCCTTGTCCGGCTCCTCGCCGGCGACGGTGGCGGCGGTGGGTTCCATCGCGGTGGCGGGCATGGTGCGTTCGGGTTATCCGAAGGCATTCGGCGCCGGCATCATTTGCAACGCCGGGACCCTGGGCATCCTGATTCCGCCGTCCATCGTCATGGTGGTGTACTCAGCGGCGACGGAAACCTCGGTGGGCAAGCTGTTCATGGCCGGGGTGATTCCCGGGCTGCTGCTGGGCCTGATGCTGATGGTGGCGATCTACATCGTGGCGCGGATCAAGAAGTTGCCGGCCCAGCCCCGTGCGACCTTTCGCCAGTGGCTGGCGGCGGCGCGCCGGGCCTTCTGGGGCCTGCTGTTGCTGGTGATCATCCTCGGTGGGATCTACAGCGGCCTGTTCACCCCGACCGAAGCGGCGGCGGTGGCGGCGGTGTATTCGGCGTTCGTCGCCTTGTTCATCTACAAGGACATGAAGATCGGCGATTGCCCCAAGGTTCTGATGGAGTCGGGTCGGTTGGCGATCATGCTGATGTTCATCATTGCCAACGCGATCCTGTTCGCCCATGTGCTGACCACCGAGCAGATCCCCCAGCAGATAACCAACTGGGTGGTGTCCGAGGGGCTGACGCCGATCGGTTTCCTGCTGATGGTCAACGTGGTGCTGCTGGTGGCGGGCAGTTTCATGGAACCGTCGGCTATCGTGCTGATCCTGGCGCCGATCTTCTTCCCGATTGCCCTGAAGCTGGGAATCGACCCGATTCACCTGGGGATCGTCATGGTGGTGAACATGGAAATCGGCCTGGTGCATCCACCGGTGGGGCTGAACCTGTTCGTGACCTCGGCGGTGACCGGGCTGAGCCTGGGGCAGACCATCCGCGCGGCGTTGCCGTGGCTGATGATCCTGCTCGCGTTCCTGATCCTGGTGACCTACGTGCCGATGATCTCGCTGACGCTGCCGCACTGGTTGGGCATGCCCTGACTTGTGCGCGTCAGGTCCGGACGCAGGGGCGGCGGGTCATTGTGGTACCGACGAGGGTCGTGGTGATGAACTTCGGGGCCCTTATGGTTTGTGCACTCAAGCAGGGGCTAGTGCTGGAAGTCGATGCTATGGGCCAGTTGGCAGCCGAGCAGATCGATAAAACCTTGCAGCGCCGGCAGTTCGAAATGGGCTTGCAGTGCGGCGGGGGATTGCCAGCGGCCTGTCACGATCCAGTCGTTGGCATCGCTACACCCTGTCACCGAGTAGTCGAGGCAGCCCGGTGTCGAGCGCAGGATTTCGACCAGTTCGTTCAAGCGTTGCCCCAAGGCTTCGCTACGACCCGGGACGGCCTCCAGTCGAACGATATTGATCACATGAGTGGACATTCTGGGGGCTCCTGTGTGCAGGCCACCCCGGGAGGTGGGGGCGTGAACAAGAATAGGCGGCGGGTATGGCCTGATCTATAGCCAATTCCCGGGAATTCCCCAAGGCCAATTCCGCAGCGTATCGGCCAGGCGCAGGCCGTTTGCAATGCCCGGCGGCCTTGGCTCAACTGTCCCTGTGGGCGCCCGTTACCGGCAGGCGACTGCCCAGGCGATAACGAGATGAGGGGTGGGTCAGGCGAACGTAGGTGACGATCTTGTTCTGGCTCCAGGTACGCCGTACCAGGATCAGGCAGGGCTCTAGGGCGTCGATCTGCATGTGCCTGCTTTCGTCGCTGCTGGGATGGCCGGCCTCGACGATATGTTCCATCTCATCGGGGCGAATGACCTGCAGCAGGTAGCGCGCCGGTTGCAACTGTTCGCCGAAGTCCTGTTGCAGGAACTCCGGCACCAGTTCGGGGTTGACGTAGCGGTCCTCGAACTGCACCGGCACGCCTTCTTCGCTGTGTACACAGGTCAGGTGAAACACCGACGAGCCGGTGGGCAACGCCAGGGCGGCGGCCACCGGCATCGAGGCGGCTTCGCGGCCCAGGTGCAGGACGCGACAGGAGTAGCGGTGCCCCCGGGCGATGATTTCGTCGGCGATATTGGTGATGCGCAGCAGGTTCGATTGCGGCTTGCTTTCGGCCACGAAGGTCCCGACGCCGGAGATCCGCAGCAGATGGCCTTCTTCCGTCAGCTCGCGCAAGGCGCGGTTGACGGTCATGCGCGAAATGCCCAGTTCCTGCACCAGGCGATTTTCCGACGGAATCAGGTCTCCGGGCTTCCATTCACCGCTGCGCAGTTTGTCTTGCACAAAGTCCTTCGCGCGCCGATAGAGGGCTTGCGGTGCATTTTTGATCATGGGTCAGTCCGCATCTTTTTGAGCGGCAAGAACACTTGCCAGGGCCTTGAGAAAAAGGTCGTTATCCTCACAGCTACCGATGGATACGCGCAAGTACTCTGTGTACCCATTTTCACGCCAGGGTTTGACGATAACGCCTTTGCGCAGCAAGGCCTGATTGAGGGTTTCAGCGGGATACGGTGTGCTGAAGTAGAGGAAGTTGGCCATGGACGGGGCGGTGTCGAGGCCCAGGTTGTGCAGGGCTGTCACCATGTGCCGCCGCTCGTGGGCCACATGGGCGAGGCTGGCGCGCAGGTGCTCTTCGTCCGCCAGCGCGGCAATGGCCGCGGCCTGGGCCACGCGATTGATATTGAACGGCGTGCGCAGGCGATCGATCAGGTCGGCCAACAGCGGGTCGCTGACGATACCGTAGCCGATCCGCAAACCGGCCAGGGAATAAGCCTTGGAGAAGGTGCGCAGCAGGATGAACGGCTTGCCGCTGGCCTGGATCAGCCCGAGGCAATCGGGATAGCCCTCCTCGAATTGCGCGTACTCGTAATAGGCCTCGTCGAACACCAGCAGGCACTGCGGCGGGAGTGCCGCCAGCAGCTGTTGCAATTCGTCGGCGTCGAGGGTGCAGCCGACCGGATTGGAGGGGCAGGAAAACATCAGCAGGCGGGTTTTCGGCGTCAGCGCCCGGATCATGGCCGGTACGTCGAAGCGGTCCTCGTCGGTCATCGGCACGCCGGTCACTTGGGCGCCGGCGGCGATGGGGTAGGTGAAGTGCAGGCCGAACGCGGGCACCACCGTGACGACTTCATCGCCATGGTCGAGGAACACCCGGCTGATGATGCTCAGCAAATCTTCGGAACCATTGCCGAATACCAGCTGATTGCCCGGCACGCCAAGCTTGGCACTGAGGGCGGCACGCAGCTCCAGGCAACTGGCATCCGGGTAGAGGGCGATGCTTGAACAGGCCTGGGCCATGGCGGCGGCGACCGCGGGGGCCGGACCCAGGGGGTTTTCGTTACTGCCCAGCTTGGCCACCCGGGTCAGCCCGAAGCGCTTGCGCACCGCTTCCGTGCCGAGGCCGGCGTTGTAGCTGGCGAGGTCGCGCACTTGTGGACGGGCGAGGAGTTGCAGTTCAGCAGCGGTCATACCAGGGAAACCTCTTGGTTGTCTTGCCAGAACGCATTGCGATCCAGATAGTTCTGCAGAAACTGCTGCAGGCGTGGGTGTTCGGTATCGTGGAAGATCTGCTGCGGCGTGCCCTGGGCGACCACCTGACCCTGGTCGAGGAACACCACCGAGTCGGCGACTTGTGCGGCGAAGCCCATCTCATGGGTGACCACCACCATGGTCATGCCTTCCCTGGCCAGGGCCTTCATGACCTGCAGGACTTCGCCCACCAGTTCCGGGTCGAGCGCCGAGGTCGGCTCGTCGAACAACATGATGTGCGGCTCCATGGCCAGCGCCCGGGCAATCGCCACGCGCTGTTGCTGGCCACCGGAGAGCTGGATCGGATAGACGTCGGCCTTGTGCGCCAGGCCGACTTTGTCGAGCATCGCCAGGGCGCGTTGACGGGCCTCGGCAGGCGACAGTTTGCGCACCCGCAGCAAGGCTTCGCTGACATTGCCCAGCGCGGTCATGTGCGGCCACAGGTTGAACTGCTGGAAGACCATGCCGACATTGCGCCGGACCTGGTTGATCCGGGCTTGCGCGGCGCGTTTGCGCCCCTTGCCGTTATCCGCCACATAGCCCAGCAACTGACCTTCGATATGGATCTCTCCCTCGTCATACTCCTCGAGGAACGCCATGCTGCGCAGCAGGGTGCTTTTGCCCGAGCCGGAAGGGCCGATCAGGCACACCACTTCGGAACGTCGGACTTCCAGGTCGACCCCCTTGAGTACACGCAGGGTGCCGAAGCTCTTGCCGACATTGCACAGGCGCAGCATGGGTTGCAGGTCGTCGGGGCGTTGTTCGGGCGTTTTCATGGGGTCACCTGGTTTCGCGACAATGGGTTTCAGAGGGTGTTGTGCGTCGTTCATAGTGGTTGCCTGCTCATGAAGCGCCCGACCCGTGTCTCCAGGTACATCCCCAGGCGCGAGCAGAACTCCACCAGCAGCAGGTAGCCGATACACAGCACCAACAGGGTTTCGACGAAGGCGAAGGTTTGCGAGCCGATGCCGGTCATGACCATGGTCAGTTCCGGGATGGTAATGATCGACAGGACCGCGGTTTCCTTGCACAGGATCGTCACCAGGTTGACCAACGCTGGCAGGATGATCACCAGCATCTGCGGCAACTGGATACGCAGGATGCATTGCCAGCGGGTGATGCCCAGGCAGTCGGCCGCCTCCAGTTGGCCGCGGGCCACCGACTGGAAACCGGTGCGGAAGATCTCCGCGAAGTAGACGCTGCCGTAGATACCCAAGCCGAGGACCCCGGCGGGAATCGGCTCCAGGCTGAGTCCGAAGGACGGGCCGCCGTAGTAGACCAGGAACAGCTGGACCAGAAACGGTGTGCTGCGGATCACTTCGATGAACGCTCGCAATGGCGCGCGAATCAGCTGATTGCCAAACAGCTGCGCCACGGCAATCAGCAGGCCGAGGAACAACCCCAGGACGACACCGGCGGACCAGGTACCGAGGGTGACCATGAGGCCTTGGGCGATATCGTCGAGGTGCTCGGTAATGATCCGGTGATCGAAGATCATGTGCGTTGCTCCTTCAGGCGGCGTTCCAGCTGGCCGCCGCAGAACGCCAGTGGGATATTGATCAGGCAATAGAAGCCGGCGAGCATCAGGTAGTCCTGCACGAACAGGTAGTCGCTGGCCGCCAGGTTCTGTGCGGTGCGGGTCAGGTCGGCGAGTCCGACCACCGACACCAGCGAAGACGCCTTGATCAGCAGGATCATTTCGTTGACCAGGGCCGGCAGGGTCAGGCGCACGGCTTGTGGTACGCGGATGCGGACCAGCATCTGCCGGGTACTCAGGCCGAGTAGCCCGGCGGCTTCCAGCTGGCCGCCGGGGATGGCGAGAAAGCCACCGCGCAGGATCTCGGCGATATAGGCACCGGCGCACAACGACAGGCTGATGATCGCGGCCGTCAGCGGCGACACGTTGGGCAAGCCGACGCGGGGCAGGAAGTAATAGACGAAGAGCAATTGCACCAGCAGCGGGATGCCGCGGAATACGAAAATGTAGGCGCCCCCCAGGCGTCTGCACAACGGCAGCGGCGACAGGCGCAGGCTGGCGACCAGGATGCCGATGAAAAAGCCGATCACCAGGGCCGCGGTGGAGACCTCGAGGGTCACCAGCAGGCTGGTCAGCAGCAAGGGCAGGTTCTGTAGAAACAAAGGCCAATCGAACATCGTGGCGACTCCGACTCAGTTGATCGCCGGCCAGGGCCGGCGATCAGGCGCTTCAATGGGCAGGCGGATTTACCAGGCTGGGGTGAAGTCGGCTTTCGGCACATCCATCTCGGCGCCCAGCCATTTTTTCTGCAGCGCGGCGAGGCGCCCGTCGTCATGCATCTTCAGCAGCCCGGCATCGAGGGCGGCGATCAAACTGTTGGCGTCGTCATCCTTGCGGCCCAGGTAGGCGAAGTAGGATTTTTTGCCGAACGGTGGCTGCACCACTTTGAAGGTCTTGCTGCGCTCGGCGGCGACGTACGAGATGTTCGGCAGCGAGTTGGCGACGGCGACGATGCGCTTGGCCGCCAGGTCAGCGTAGGCCTGGTTGTTGTCGACGTATTCGCGGATCGTGACTTTCTCCGGCAGCGTGGCGGCGAAGGTCTTGAGTTCTTCGAGTTGCGCCGAGCCCTTGCCGGCACCCACGGCCTTGCCGGCAATGTCTTGCGGTTTGCTGATGCTGTTGTCGCCGGCGCCGACCATCAAGGCCACGGTTGCTTCGGCGATCGGCAGCATGAAGTGATAACGCTCCTTCCGGGCCTGGGTCACGATGATAGGGCCAGCAACCACGTCGAACTTCTTCGCCTCGAGCCCCGGCAATACGCTGGGCCATGGCAGGTCGAGGAACTTCACCTTGACCCCCAGCTCCTTGCCCAGCTGATTGAACAACTCGGCGTTCAGGCCTTTCTGCTTACCGTTATCGGTGAAATCGAAAGGTGCGAATTGCAGCTCGGTACCCACCACCAGCTCACCGGCTTTTTTCACCTCCGCCAGTTGATCGGCATGGGCTGTCAGGGACGCGACCGTCAGAGTCAAAGCGAGGCACAGACCGTTGAAGCGTTTACTCAATAGAGAATCGACTTGCATGGTGTCACTCCTTCAGGGGATGCAGCGAGGTTGGGTGCGTGATTCCTGCGGTGATTCGGGATTGCATCAGCAGTTAACGTGCCACTCCGGTATATACAGCTCTTCAGACGAAAATCTTGCCCGGGTTGAGAATGCCGTTGGGGTCGAAGCAGTCCTTGAGTTGGCGCATCACCGCGAGGGATTCGGGACCCACCGAGTGATGGAGAAACTCGCGCTTGAGCAGGCCGATGCCATGTTCGGCGGAGACCGAGCCACCCAGTTCGCCGACGGCGCTGTACACCAATTCTTCGATGTCGAGGATCGGCGCGGGTTGGGGCAGGGAGGTGCAGTCCACGGTCAGGTGCAGGTTGCTGTCGCCGATGTGGCCGAAATACACGCTGCGATTGCCCGGCCAGTGCTGTTCCAGGCGTGTGCGACAACGCTCGACGAAGTCGCCGATCAGGCCGATCGGCAGGCTGACGTCGAAGTTCAATGGAGTCATGCGCAATGGAAACTCAGCGGTTGCCTCGCGGATTTTCCAGAGTCCGCGGGCCTGGGCCTGGGAGCCGGCGAGTACCGCGTCGAGCACTTCGCCGTCGGCGAATGCCTGTTCCAGCAAGGTTTCGAGCGGTTCCCCGGGGCCTGCGGACTCGAGCAGCACATACAGCGGATGGTCCAGCGACATTGGCGCTGTCGGGTTTTCCAGCCAGCTCACACCGAGGCGAAAGAAGTCCTGCCACATCAGCTCATAGGCCTGTGGCGTGCCGACACCGCGCTGAATCCGCCGCAGCAGGCTGACGGCGCTGGCGTAGTCGGGCAGGGCACAGAGCAGGGTGCTGGTCGGGCCCGGTTGTGGCGCAAGTTTCAAGACCGCACGGGTAATGACGCCCAAGGTGCCTTCGCTGCCGATAAAGCACTGTTTCAGGTCATAACCGCAGTTGTTCTTGATCATCTTGTTGCGCAAATCGAGCACCCGGCCATCGGCCAGGACCACTTCCAGCCCGAGCACCAGGTCGCGGGTCATGCCGTAGCGAATCACCGCATTGCCCCCGGCATTGGTGGCGATATTGCCGCCAATCTGGCATGAGCCACGGGCTCCCAGGTCCAGTGGAAAGACAAAGCCTGCGTTGAGCGCCGCCTGCTGGATGTCCTCCAGCGGGGTGCCGGCCATGACGCTGATGGTGGCCGCCGCCGGGTCGAGCTCTTCAATGCCGCGCAGGCGTTCCAGGGACAGGGCGATATCGCTTTCCCGGGGACGGCACCGCCGGCCAGCCCGGTCATGCCGCCCTGGGGAACCACCGGTTGCCTGGCGGCATTGCAGATGCGCAGGGCACTGGCGACGTGCGCGGTGGTCCGTGGCAACAGCAGCGCGGCTGGGCAGGCCGGCGCATGGCCGGTCCAGTCGCTGTAGTGACGCTGACTGATGTCCGTCCCGGTGACGACCGCGTCATCACCTAACGCCTGGCGCAACTGTTCGAGGGTTTGTGCTGGATCGCTCATCGGCTCAACTCACGGTCAGGGAAGGTGGCGGAGGCTCATACAGGGTAGATCGCCTCCGCCAATCCGGCTTTAATCAGGCATACAGGCGTTCGGCGGGCATCCAGCGCTCGAAGGCGGCGGATTCGACCCAGGCCCTGGCTGCCGCGATGTCGGGCGCGAAGTAACGGTCTTCGTCGTAATGCGCGACCTCGCTGCGAATCATCGTCATGACCTCGCCGAGTTTCTTCGAGGTCTTGAGCGGAGCATGCAGGTCCACACCCTGGGCCGCCCCCAGCAGCTCGATGGCCACCACGGCGCTGCTGTTACCGGCCATATCCAGCAGGCGGCGGGCGGCAAAGGTCGCCATCGACACATGGTCTTCCTGGTTGGCCGAAGTCGGCAGGCTGTCCACCGACGCCGGGTGGGCCAGGGTCTTGTTTTCCGAGGCGAGGGCGGCGGCGGTCACCTGGGCGATCATGAAGCCTGAGTTCAGTCCCCCTTCGCGCACCAGAAAGGCCGGCAGGCCGGAGAGCGCCGGGTCGACCAACTGGGCGATCCGCCGTTCGGAGAGGGCACCGATTTCGGAAATCGCCAGGGCCAGGACGTCAGCGGCCATCGCCACCGGTTCGGCGTGGAAATTGCCACCCGAGAGCACATCACCGTCGGCGCTGAACACCAATGGGTTATCCGAAACCGCGTTGGATTCACGCAGGAACACGCCGGCGGCAAAGCGCAAGTGGTCCAGGCAGGCGCCCATGACTTGAGGCTGGCAGCGCAGCGAGTAGGGGTCCTGGACCCGGGCGCAATCGATATGCGATTGACGAATCTCGCTGTCGGCCAGCAGTTCACGATAGTACTGGGCCACGTCGATTTGCCCGAGTTGACCACGCACCGCCTGGATGCGCGGATCGAAGGGCACGTCGGAGCCCTTCAAGGCTTCCACGCACAGGCTGCCGGCGACCACGGCGGCGCTGAACAGCTTCTCGGCGGCAAACAGCCCGCGCAGCGCCAGTGCGGTGGACACCTGGGTGCCGTTGATCAGCGCCAGGCCTTCCTTCGGCCCCAGTACCATGGGTTCCAGGCCGGCAATCGCCAAGCCTTCGACGGCATCCATTTCACGTCCTTCATGACGCACGCGACCGACGCCGATGAGCACGGCGGACATATGCGCCAGTGGTGCCAGGTCGCCCGAGGCGCCCACCGATCCCTGGGACGGGATGCATGGATAGACCTTGGCGACATACAGCCGGACCAGCGCCTGGATCACTTCCCAGCGCACGCCGGAGAAGCCACGGGCCAGCGAGCCGATCTTCAACGCCATGATCAGGCCGACACTGGCGTCATCGAGCAGCGGACCGGTGCCGGTGCAGTGCGAGAGCAGCAGGTTGCGCTGCAGCTTGGCCAGCGACTCGGTGGCGATCGAGGTTCTGGCGAGCAGGCCGAAGCCGGTATTGATGCCGTACACCGTGCGCTGGTTGGCGATGATTGCGTTCACCGTGCGTGTGCTCGCATCGACGGTCTCGCGAGCGATGGGGTCCAGTTCGATCGCGCATTGTTTCTGATAGATGACGCGCAATTGATCGAGGGTGAGTTGACCGGGCTTGAGCAGCAGAGGTGTGTGCATTGCAGTGTCCTGAGGTGGAGGGTGGGTGGACCAGGTTGCTATATATTCCTGTATATACAGGATGAGCAATATGCGGGCCAAGGTCGCTATTCCAGTCAGAGAGTGGCGTTGCAGAGCCGATTCAAGGCGGTCGCGAAAAGAACACCACGACCTGTTGAACCCGGAATGTGTAACCAAAAGTCGCACCACAGGCGTTCCCTTCGCACCCTGTTGGGGCGAAGGGAAACCAATGGTTGAGGGAGTTGCCGGTGCTCAAGGCGACTGCGCTACGATGAGTCGCCTTGGCGTGCCGGCTGTCGTTGGAGGGACGAAGGGCAGGACTGCAGGGGAATTTTTATCTGTATATACAGGTTGGATGGGTTTCACCCGAAACGACGATCACCTCCCGCTTCCGGATCGGCGCCCAGCGCCGGTGCCGCGCTCGACGAGCCTTGGCGCCTGGCTCCAGCCAGTTTCATCACCACCACAAAGAACACCGGCACGAACAGAACCGCCAGCGTCGCCGTGATCATCCCGCCGATCACCCCGGTGCCGATGGCCTGCTGGCTCGCCGAACTGGCCCCGCTGGCAATCGCCAGCGGCACTACACCGAGGATGAAGGCCAGGGAGGTCATGATGATCGGGCGTAATCGCAGGCGAGCCGCCTGCACCGTTGCGTCCAGCAGATCATGGCCCTCGTCGTAAAGGCTCTTGGCGAACTCGATGATCAGGATCGCGTTCTTCGCCGACAGGCCGATGATGGTGATCAGGCCGACCTTGAAGAACACGTCGTTGGGCATCCCGCGCAAGGTCACCGCCAGCACTGCGCCGAGCACCCCCAGCGGCACCACCAGCAGCACCGAGGTCGGGATCGACCAGCTTTCATACAGCGCCGCCAGGCAGAGGAACACCACCAGCAGCGACAGCCCCAGCAGCATCGTCGCCTGGGACCCGGACAAGCGTTCCTGTAACGACAACCCGGTCCATTCCAGGCCAAGCCCGCTCGGCAGCTGGGTCACCAGTCGCTCCATTTCCGCCATGGCCTGCCCGGTGCTGTGCCCGGCCTTGGGCTCGCCGGAAATGGCAATGGCCGGGTAGCCGTTGTAGCGGGTCAGTTGCGCCGGGCCCTGGGTCCAGTGGGCCTGGACAAAGGCCGACAGCGGCACCATTTTCCCGCTGCTGTTGCGCACATGGATCTTCAGCAGGTCGGCCACCTGGCTGCGCTGGTCACCTTCGGCCTGGATCACCACCCGTTGCATACGCCCTGGTTCGGGAAATCGTTGACATAGGCCGAGCCCAGCGCGGTGGAGAGCAGCGCGCCGATGTCGGCAAACGATACCCCCAGCGCGTTGGCCTGCTGGCGGTCGACTTGCAGTTGCACCTGCGGCGCTTCGGCCAGGGCGCTTTCGCGGACGTTGGCCAGCACCGGGCTGTTTTCCGCCGCCGCCAGCAACTGGCTGCGGGCTTTCATCAGCGCCTCATGGCCGATGCCGCCACGGTCCTGCAAGCGGAACTCGAAGCCGCTGGAGGTGCCGAGGCCATCCACCGGCGGCGGCAGGATGGCGTAGGCCACCGCGTCCTTGATGTCGCCCAGGGCCAGGTTGGCGCGGTCGGCAATGGCTTGCGCCGAGTCCTGGGCGCTGCGCAGCGACCAGTCCTTCAGGGTGGTGAAGGCCAGCGCGGCATTCTGGCCGCTGCCGGAGAAGCTGAAGCCGAGGATCATGGTGGTGTCGCCGACCCCCGGTTCCGTGGCGTTATGGGCCTCGATCTGTTCCACCACCTTGACCGTGCGGTTCTGGCTTGCGCCAGGTGGCAACTGGATATCGGTGATGGTGTAGCCCTGGTCTTCCACCGGCAGGAAGGAGGCGGGCAGGCGCATGAAGCACAGTCCCAGCAGTACCAGCAGCAGGCCATAGACCAGCAGGTAGCGGCCGCTGCGTTTCAGCGCATACACCACCCAGCCTTCATATTTATTGCTCAGTTGCTCGAAACGCCGGTTGAACGCACCGAAGAAGCCGCCCTTGGCGTGGTGCTCGCTCTGGGCAATCGGCTTGAGCAGGGTGGCACAGAGCGCCGGGGTCAGGGTCAGGGCGAGGAAGGCCGAGAACAGGATCGAGGTCGCCATGGACAACGAGAACTGCTGGTAGATCACCCCCACCGAGCCCTGCATGAAGGCCATGGGAATGAACACCGCCACCAGCACCAGGGTGATGCCGACGATCGCGCCGCTGATCTGGCCCATGGCCTTGCGGGTGGCCTCCCGTGGCGACAGCCCTTCGCCGGCCATGATCCGTTCGACGTTCTCCACCACCACGATGGCGTCGTCCACCAGGATGCCGATGGCCAGCACCATGCCGAACATGGTCAACACGTTGATCGAGAAACCCAGGGCCAGCATGGTGGCGAAGGTGCCCATCAGCGCTACCGGCACCACCAGGGTCGGGATCAGGGTGTAGCGGATGTTCTGCAGGAACAGGAACATCACCGCGAACACCAGCAACATGGCTTCGCCCAGGGTGTAGACCACCTTGGTGATCGAGACCTTGACGAACGGCGAGGTGTCGTAGGGGATCTTGTATTCGACCCCGGCCGGGAAGTAGCGCGACAGCTCGTCGAGCTTGGCGCGCACCAGCGTGGCGGTGTGCAGGGCGTTGGCGCCGGGGCTCAGTTGGACGCTGAAGGCGGTGGATGGCTTGCCGTTCAGGCGGGTGCCGTACTGGTAGTCCTGGCTGCCGATTTCCACCCGGGCGACATCGCCGATGCGCACCGTGGAGCCGTCGGGATTGGCCCGCAGGACGATATCGGCGAACTCCCGCGGTGTGCTCAACTGGCCCTTGACCAGCACCGCGGCGTTGATTTCCTGGGTCGGGCGGGCCGGCAGGTCGCCGATGCTGCCCGCCGAGACCTGGGCGTTCTGCCCGGCCACGGCGGCGCTGACGTCCGCCGGCGTCAGGTTGAAACCCACCAGCTTCTGCGGGTCGATCCAGATCCGCATGGCCCGTTCGGCGCCATACAACTGGGCCTTGCCGACACCGTCGAGACGCTTGATCTCGTTCATCACGTTGCGCGCCAGGTAGTCGCTGAGGGCGCTTTCGTCGTACTTGCCGTCGCTGGAGGTGAGGGTGGCGAGCAGCAGGAAGCCGGCGGAGACCTTCTCCACCTTCAGGCCTTGCTGGGTCACGGCGGCCGGTAGGCGCGGCTCCACGGCTTTCAAGCGGTTCTGCACATCCACCTGGGCCATTTCCGGGTTGGTGCCCGGCTGGAAGGTGGCGGTGATGGTGGCGCTGCCCAGGCTGCTCTGGGATTCGAAGTACAACAGGTGGTCGGCGCCATTGAGCTCCTGCTCGATCAGGCTGACCACACTTTGATCCAGGGTATGCGCCGATGCACCAGGGTAGGTGGCCAGGATCTCCACCTTCGGTGGCGCGACGTTGGGGTACTGCGCCACCGGCAACTGCGGGATGGCCAGGGCGCCGGCCAACAGGATGAACAAGGCGACCACCCAGGCGAACACCGGGCGATCGATAAAAAAATGCGGCATGCTCACTGTCCTTTGGACTGGGCGAGGGGAAGGGGGCTGTCGTCGATCTGCACCTGCTCGCCGGGACGGGCGTGTTGCAGGCCTTCGACGACGATACGATCGCCGGGCTTGAGGCCTGCGCTGACGACCCAGCGATCGTTGTGCACTGACCCCAGTTGCACCGGCTGTTGGCTGATCCGCTGTTCGGTGTCGACCAGCAGCACCTGGGCGATCCCGGCGCTGTCACGCTGGATGGCGCGTTGCGGTACGGTGATGGCTTCGCGGTTCACCGCCTGCTCGACGCGGACCCGGACGAAACTGCCGGGCAGCAGGTCGAGGTCCGGGTTGGGGAATTCGCTGCGCAGGATCACCTGGCCGGTGCCGGGGTCGACGCTGATGTCGGTGAACAGCAGTTTGCCCGGCAGCGGGTAGGCGCTGCCGTCGTCCTGGATCAGCGTGGCCTTGGCCTGGTTCTGCCCGACCTGCTGCAACTGCCCGGCCCGCAGGGCGCGGCGCAGCTCATTGAGCTCGCGGGTCGATTGGGTCAAGTCGGCGTGGATCGGATTCAACTGCTGGATCAGCGCCAGGGCGGTGGTCTCGTTCTGGCCCACCAGGGCGCCTTCGGTCACCAACGCCCGGCCGATGCGTCCGGAAATCGGCGCGGTGACAGTGGCGTAGCCGAGGTTGAGCCTGGCCCGCTGCACGGCGGCCTTGTTCGCGGCGACGTCGGCGGCACTCTGGCGCGCGGCGGCTTCGGCGTTGTCGTAGTCCTGGCGGCTGATGGCATGGCTGTCCACCAGGTCACGGTAGCGCTGGTGCTGCAGGCGGGTCTGGAAGGCATTGGCCTCGGCCTTCTGCAGGCTGGCGACCGCGCTGTCGAGGTCGGCCTTGAATGGCGCCGGGTCGATACGGAACAACACGTCGCCCTGTTTCACGTCGCTGCCTTCGCGAAATACCTGCTGCAGCACCACGCCGGCGACCCGCGCGCGGACTTCGGCGATGCGCGGCGCGGCGATGCGGCCGCTCAACTCGCTGTTGATGGACAGGCTCTGGCTCTTGAGCGTCTCGACCCGAACCTTGGGCAGTGGCGGTGTCTGCGCGGTGTTCGCGGCTTTGTCACAGGCGCTCAGGGCCAGCACCAGGGCCGACAGGCATAGCGGGGCAAACAGCTTCTTCAACATAACGGAGTCCCAATAATGACCCTCGCATGCTAAGGGTCGTGCTCAGGCGCTGCTGTGAAGCTCTGTAGGGCGTTGGTGAAAAAGTGTGAAGCTAATGCGCTCAGGTGCGCGCGGGCGTATATCCTTCACGGTTTTCCGCTTTCGTAAATTTATCTATGCCTACCATTTTGCTGGTCGAAGACGACAGCGCCCTCAGTGAATTGATCGCCAGTTACCTGGAGCGCAACGGCTACCATGTCAATGTATTGGCCCGTGGCGACCAGGTGTGTGAGCGCGCGCGACAGAACCCGCCGGATCTGGTGATCCTCGACCTGATGCTGCCGGGCCTCGATGGCCTGCAGGTGTGTCGCCTGCTGCGCGCCGATTCGGCGACACTGCCGATCCTGATGCTCACCGCCCGCGACGACAGCCATGACCAGGTGCTGGGCCTGGAGATGGGCGCCGACGACTACGTGACCAAACCCTGCGAACCCCGGGTGCTGCTGGCCCGGGTGCGGACCCTGCTGCGCCGCAGCAGCCTGGCCGATCCGCAGGTGGCCAGCGACCGGATCCTGATGGGCAACCTGTGCATCGACCTGTCGGAACGCAACGTGACCTGGCGCGAGCAGCCGGTGGAGTTGTCCAGCGGCGAGTACAACCTGCTGGTGGTGCTGGCCCGGCATGCCGGCGAAGTGCTCAGTCGCGACCAGATTCTCCAACGTCTGCGCGGTATCGAGTTCAACGGCACCGACCGCTCGGTGGATGTGGCGATTTCCAAGCTGCGCCGCAAGTTCGACGACCACGCCGGCGAGGCGCGCAAGATCAAGACCGTCTGGGGCAAGGGCTACCTGTTCAGCCGCTCCGAGTGGGAGTACTGAAACGATGCTGAAGATCCTGGTGCGGCTGTACCTGATCACCATCGTCACCTTCAGTGCGGCGATCTATCTGGTGCCTGAGTTGGTGATCGGCGTCTTTCACGAGCGCTTCATGCGCTACAACCTGGAGCAGTCCCGGGGCTTGCAGAGCCTGTTGCTCGAACAGTTTCGCCAGGTTCCGAAAGACCAGTGGCCGGCAATAGCCACAGGCCTGGACCAGCGTTTCGCGCCCTTGCAGGTCAGCCTGGTCGGCATCGATGAGACAAGCTTCAGCGCGTCCGAGCAAAAACGCCTGCGCGGCGGCGAGGATGTGATCCGCCTGGGGGATTGGGGGACGCCGGATCTGGTGGTCTCGCCACTGGATGAGCAACGGGCGGTGGCGCTGCGGGTCCCGCCCGATCCGTTGGACATGAGCCTGTTGTACTGGAGCATGAATGTGCTGGTCGGTGCCGCGCTGCTGGCCTGCCTGCTGTTCTGGCTGCGAGCGCACTGGCGCGACCTGGAACGCCTCAAGCAGACCGCCCGGCGCCTTGGCCAGGGACAACTCAGCGAGCGCACGAATATCTCGCCACGCTCCAATATCGGCGAACTGGCGGCGGTGTTCGACACCATGGCCGACGACATCGAAGGCCTGCTCAACCAGCAGCGCGACCTGCTCAATGCGGTATCCCACGAATTGCGCACACCCCTGACCCGGCTGGATTTCGGCCTGGCCTTGGCGTTGTCCGAGGAGTTGCCAGCGGCATCCCGCGAGCGTCTGCAAGGGCTGGTGGCGCATATCCGTGAGCTGGACGAGCTGGTTCTGGAGCTGTTGTCTTACAGCCGGTTGCAAAGTCCGGCCCTGTTGCCGGAACGGGTCATGGTGTCGATGGACGAGTTCGTCGACAGTATCCTCGGCAGTTTCGACGAGGAACTGGAAGCCCCGGAGACCGTGCTGGACGTATTGATGCACGGTTCGCTGGACCGCTTTGCCCTTGATCCGCGCCTGACCGCGCGGGCGGTGCAGAACCTGTTGCGCAACGCCATGCGCTATTGCGAGCGGCGGATCCAGATTGGGGTCAGGGTCAATCCGGAAGGTTGTGAGCTGTGGGTCGATGACGACGGCATCGGTATTCCCGAGCCGGACCGGGAGCGGATTTTCGAGCCGTTCTATCGCCTGGACCGTAGTCGCGATCGCGCTACTGGCGGGTTTGGCCTGGGGCTGGCCATCAGCCGACGGGCGCTGGAGGCCCAGGGCGGAACCCTGACCGCCGAGCAATCGCCGTTGGGCGGGGCGAGTTTCCGCCTGTGGTTGCCGACCGTGACCTGTTAGAAACGCTTCGGTGTTTTCAACGACCCGTTGGCGGGTCACCTGCGTGAAACGTTAGCGATGCTGCTTCAGCAATCGTTTCACGCCCTCCAGCACCAATACCACCACCGCCAGCCAGATCGGCAGGTAGGTCAGCCATTCTTCCGGTCCGATGCTTTCCCCCAGCAACAGGGCGACGATCATCAGCAGCACGGGCTCCACATACCCCAGCAGACCGAACAACCCGAAGGTCAGCATCCGGCTCGCCAACAAGTAGCAGATCAGCGCGGCGGTACTGATCACCCCCAGCAAGGGAATCAGCCCATACAGCGCCGGCCGCAGGTTGAGCACGGCAAAGCCCTGTTCGCCGTGCTGCACGAACCACCACGCTACCGGCAGCAACAGCGCCATCTCAAGCCAAAGGCCGCCCAGGTTGTCGGTGCCGTTGCGCCGCCGCAGCACGAAGTAGATCGGATAGCCGATGGCTACCAGCAGGGTGGTCCAGGAAAAGCTGCCGACCCGGTACAACTCGTTGAGCACACCACACAGGGCGAGCAGGGCAGCCAGGGTTTGCAACCGGGACAGGCGTTCGCCGTAGACGATGCGTCCGGTGAGCACCATGGTCAGCGGCAGGAGGAAATAGCCAAGGGCGGTATCCAGGCTATGGCCGTTGAGCGGTGCCCAGAGGAACACCCACAACTGCAAGCCGAGCATCACCGAGGACAACAGCAACTTGAGCGGCAACAGCGGTTCGCGGCGCACCCGGGCGAGGATCGCGGGCACGCGTTTCCAGTCTCCGGACACCAGCATGAACAGTGTCATGCAGGGCACGGTCAGGAGCATGCGCCAGCCGAAGATATCTTCACCGTTGAGGGGGCCAGCAGGGACGTATAGAAATACATGACGGCGAACAGGCAGGACGCCGACACCGATAAAACAATACCTCGGGACACAACGGCCTCACGAAACGGTGGATTCGATTTTTTCCGGCAGGATAGCACCCTGCTTGAACAGCAAGGCCTTCAATCCGCTTTCGGCGTCGATATCGGGAAACTCCGGCGGGTTGTCCAGGCGGCGTTCGAACACCAGCCCCGGCGCTTCACGGGTGACGCCATCGATGAGAAAGTCCGAGCCCACGGCTGGGTCGTTCATACAGGCGAGGACACTGCCGTCCGGGGTGAGCAATTCCGGTAGACGGCGCAGGACGCGCTGGTAGTCCTTGCCCAGCAGGAAGCTGCCTTTCTGGAAGGAGGGCGGGTCGATGATCACCAGGTCGAAAGGGCCGCTGTTGATGACCTTGCCCCAGGACTTGAACAGGTCGTGGCCGAGAAAGCTCACCTTGCCCAGGTCGTGTCCGTTCAGGCGATGATTGTCGCGTCCACGGCTCAGGGCCGCGCGGGACATGTCCAGGTTGAGCACATGGGCTGCACCGCCGGCGATCGCCGCCACGGAAAAGCCGCAGGTGTAGGCGAACAGGTTCAGCACTCGCTTCCCCTGGGCATTGGCTCGGACCCAGTCGCGGCCATAGCGCATGTCGAGGAACAGGCCGTTGTTCTGTTTCTTGCCGAGGTCGACCTGATAACGCAGCCCCCCCTCGGTGATCACCCACTCGTCAATGGCCTCGCCCACCAGCCATTCGGCGGGGCTCTGGGCAGGTAGCGATGGTGCAACAGCAAGGTCCGTGCGCCGCTGGCCTGCCAGGCGGGCGACTGGCTGATCGCTGCCAGCAGGTCCTTGAGGGCTTGCAGTTGTGCCGGCTCCGGCTCCTTGAACAGCGAAACCAGCACCACGCCCTGCAACCAGTCGACGGTCAGTTGCTCCAACCCTGGCCAGCAGCGGCCCCGGCCGTGGAACAGGCGCCGGGTTTCCGCCGGGGCGCTCGCCAGGGCCGTGAGCAGGTGGGTGTGGAGGATGGACAGGGCGTCGGGGTTCATCAGGCAGTGCCGGCAAGGAAAAGGGCCGGCATTCTAACCCTATCGACAGTGAAAAAACGGCGGGTTATTGATCCGCGCCCGCGCGTTTGAGCAGCCGTTTGCAGCGCTCGGACAAGTGAAAGACGTGCAGGTGCTTGCCGGCCTTCTCGTAGCGCTCGCGCAGGGTCTTCAACGCGGCGATGGCCGAGTAGTCGACGAAGTTCAGATGACGGCAGTCGAGGGTTACCTGGGGCGGATCGTTGGCGGGGTCGAACTGGTTGAGAAAGGGCGTCGTCGAGGCAAAGAACAGGGTGCCATGCAGGCGGTAAAGCTTGCTGCCGTCAGCCTCCAGATCAGCGTCGGCGTAGAGTTCCCGGGCCTGCTGCCAGGCGAAATTGAGCGCGGCGATGATGATCCCGCAGAGCACGGCGATGGCGAGGTCGGTGAACACGGTAACGGTGGTTACCGCGATGATCACCAGCACGTCATTGAACGGCACCTTGTTCAGCACCCGCAGCGAGGCCCAGGCGAAGGTCTGCTGCGCGACCACGAACATGACGCCCACCAGGGCGGCCAGCGGGATGCGTTCGATAAAGGGCGACAGGAACAGGATGAACAGCAGGATCATCACCCCGGCGACGGCCCCGGACAGCCGGCCCCGGCCGCCGGAACTGAGGTTGATCATGGTCTGGCCGATCATGGCGCAGCCGCCCATGCCGCCGAACAGGCCGCTTACCATATTGGCCACGCCCAGTGCCGCGCATTCGCGGTCCGGGTAACCGCGGCTTTCGGTGATCTCGTCGGTCAGGTTCAGGGTCAGCAGGGTTTCCAGCAGGCCGACCAGGGCCATCAATATCGCGTAGGGGGCGACGATCCGCAGGGTTTCCAGGTTCCACGGCAGTTGCGGCAGGGCCAGCACCGGCAGGCCGCCGGCAATATGTGCCATGTCGCCCAGGGTCCGGGTCGGCAGGTCGAGCAGGTACACCGCCAGGCCCACGCCGAGGATCGCCACCAGTGCCGGCGGCACGCTGCGGGTCAGGCGCGGCAGCAGGTAGACGATGGCCATGGTCAGGGCCACCAGCCCGCCCATCAGGTAGAGCGGCGTGCCCCTCAGCCAGGTTTCGCCGCTCTTGAAGTGTTCCAGTTGGGCCAGGGCGATGACGATCGCCAGGCCGTTGACGAAACCGAGCATCACCGGGTGCGGCACCATGCGCACCAGCTTGCCCAACCGCAGCAGGCCGAAGGCGAGCATGATCAGCCCACCCAACAGGACCGTGGCGAGCAGGTACTGCACGCCGTGCTGCACCACCAGCGCGACGATCACCACCGCCATCGACCCGGCGGCGCCGGAGATCATGCCGGGGCGCCCGCCCAGAAGCGCGGTCAGGGTGCAGATGATCACGGCACCGTACAGCCCCATCAGCGGATTGAGGTGGGCGACCAGGGCGAAGGCGATGCATTCGGGCAGCAGGGCGAAGGCGGTGGTCAGTCCGGCCAGGGCGTCGGCGCGCAGGCGTTGGTGTTTCATGGCGTACCTGAAAGGCGGGCCGGCAGGGCCGGCGGCGAAAAGAGGGGGCGGATGGTACGCAATTGAATGCGCCTGGGCCAGTTACCGAAGCTCGGCGAGGCTCGCCTGGATCGACTCGGACAGTTGCCGGACCGCAGCTGTCGGCGCTTCCCGGGCCTGGTGAAGGACATAGCCGAGCATGGGCAGCGGGGGCAGGTCTTCAATGATCGCAAGATGAGCGGGCAAGCCGATGCGGGTGCGCAAGGTGACGCCCAGTCCCGCCGACACGGCGGCCCAGATGCCACTGACACTCGGGCTGGTGAGCGCCACTCGCCAGGGGATGCGCGCCTGGTCCAGCGTGCGGGCGGCGGCGCTACGCAGAATGCACGGCGCATCGAACACCACCAGGGGCAAGGGCTGGTTGTCGGAATGAGGCGGCGCCGGCAGATCGCGCGGGCCGATCCAGTGCATGCGGGTTTCACCGAGGCGCAGGGCGTACGGCGTGCTTGAGTCGGTTTCCCAGGCCAGCGCCAGGTCCAGGCGGCCATTCTCGATCTGCGCCAGCAACTCGGCGTTGCGGGCAATGCTGACCTCCAGGCTGACCAGCGGATGGACCCTGGAAAAGCGCCGTAGTACGTCGCTGAGCAGGTGTTCGGCGAAATCGTCCTGCAAGCCGATGCGCACCGTGCCTTCGATGCGGGCGTCCCGCAGGCTGCCGAATATCTCGTCGTTCAGTTCCAGCAGGCGCCGGGCCTGGCTGAACAGCGCCTCGCCGGCCGGTGACAGGATCAACCCGCGCCCCGACTTCACCAGCACGGCGCTGCCGACCTGGCTTTCGAGCTTCTTGAGCTGGGCGCTGACCGCCGAGGTCGAGCGCCCGAGGCGGTCGGCGGCCTTGGCAAAGCTGCCGAGCTCGACTCCGGCGACAAAGGTGCGCAGTACATCAAGGTCGAAGGTGGGATGGCGCATGGGAGATCATCCACTTATTCGGGAGTATTGATTCTATTTAATCTGATATTCGGAATTATCGTGGCGACTTAACCTGCCTCCGTCAAATCAGCAGCTTTGGAGGTCGTATGCCTTTCGCCCGTATTTCCCTGCATCGGGGCAAGTCCCCCGAGTACCTTCGCCTGTTGTCCGAAGGGCTGCATCAGGCCCTGGTGGAGACCTTCGAGGTGCCGGCCACTGACCGCTTCCAGGTCATTCACCAGCATGAGGTGGGAGAGCTGATCTTCGATAGCCACTACCTGGGCGGGCCCCGCAGCGCGGACTTTGTCCTGATCGCCATTACGGCCGGTCGCCCTCGGGATACGGCCACGAAACAGCATTTTTATCGTCGATTGGTGGAGCGCCTGAGCGTGGCGCCGGGCATCGATCCGGAGGATGTCATGGTGGTGATCAGCACCACCCAGGCGGATGAGTGGTCCTTTGCGGGAGGGCGGGGTAATTGATGCCTGGTGCCTGGATTGCCAGGGTGAAACGCACAACTGGCCGCCCAAGATGACGGTGTAGGTGAACATCGAGGTCATACAGTGACCAAGGGCCACTTTGCGGGCTAGAGTATAAGCCCAGGTGGCCAATTATGAATTCGCCGGTCCTTTCCCGTCTGTTATGCGTGCGCGGCTTGCGAGCATTCGCCGACGGATACGTCAGCTTGCTGCTGCCACTTTATCTGCTGGCACTAGGCATGCAACCGCTTCAAATCGGGATGATCGCCACCGGCACTTTGCTCGGCTCAGGCGTGTTGACGCTCCTGGTTGGCCTCTATGCTCATCATTTTACCCACCGCCTGTTGCTGCTGATGGCCGCGCTGCTCATGACGGCAACCGGTCTTGGTTTTGCGGCGTTCACTGACTTCTGGCCTTTGCTGGTGATTGCCATTGTCGGGACATTGAATCCGTCCAGCGGCGATGTCAGCGTATTCTTGCCGCTAGAGCACGCCGTGATCTCCGGTTTGGTGGACGAACGTCGGCGCACGGCAGTGTTTGCCCGCTATAGCCTGACCGCTGCGTTGGCTGGCGCATTGGGGGCACTGTTCGCTGGTGCGCCTGATTGGATAGTCGCGACATCGAAGCTGGATAAGAGAGTCGCGCTACAAGCGATGTTTATCCTTTACGGCGTATTGGGATTGGCATCGGCATTGATTTATTCCAGGTTGCCTAGGGAGATTGGCACAGACGAGCACAAGGCATCAGCCGCACCGTTACAACAATCGAAGCGGGTCGTTTATACCCTCGCAGCCTTGTTCAGTCTGGATGCGTTCGGGGCGGCTTTGTGGTGCAATCGATGATCGCCTTGTGGCTTTTCCAGAAGTTTCAGCTTTCCACCACGGTCGCAGGCGAGATTTTTTTCTGGACCGGAGTATTGACGGCGTTTTCATATCTGGTGGCGAATCGCATTGCCGATCGGTTTGGACTCGTGAATACGATGGTGTTTACGCACTTGCCTTCCAGCCTGTTCCTGATCCTGATTCCTCTGATGCCGACACTGAGCCTGGCAATCGTCCTGCTGCTTGCACGCAGCGCGTTGTCGCAAATGGATGTGCCGACCCGTAGTTCCTACATCATGGCAATCGTGCCACGAGAGGAGCGTGCAGCTGCAGCCAGTATCACGACGGTCCCACGTAGCCTGGCGTCAGCTTTAAGCCCGCTGCTTGCCGGTTATTTGCTTGGATTATCGACCTTTGGTTGGCCGCTGGTGATCGCGGGCGGTTTGAAGATCACCTACGACTTACTGCTGCTGGGTATGTTTCGGAATATACGGCCGCCAGAAGAAAGCGGGCAGAAGCGCTAGATAGGGGGCGTGGCGAGACAAGAGCGAGCCCGCAGCCTTCGGTCAACGGGTTGAAAATCGGATGTAAAATGATTTCTTGGTACAGAGGGTCCGAGAAATGAAACCGATTATCTACTGGATCATTGGAGTGCTTGCGTGCCTGTCAACTCCCGTGACCTTTGCTCAGGACCAGTTTGCCTACACCGTTTCCAACAGCGTCCTCAGAACCGGCCCGGACCTCGCCTATCCGCCCATCATGACCGTACCTCGGGGCTCGATGCTGACGATCTATGGCTGCCTCAGTGACTGGCGGTGGTGCGATGTCAGCTGGCATGGCGAACGGGGTTGGATAGCGGGCAACTTACTTGAGTACGATTACTCCGGGCGGCGCGTGGAAATCCCCTACTATGGCGCCGAGATAGGTATGCCCATTCTGATCTTCGGCTTCGACAGCTACTGGAACCGCCACTACCGCGATCGGGACTGGTATCGCCATCGTGCTCACTGGCGTCATATACACATGCTTTCACGGCCACAGCAGCCACAACAGAGACCGCCCCAACAGCAGCACGAGGTGGGGCAGCTACCGCATCAGCCGCAGCAGCAACCGCAGCTGCTGCCGCAACAGAGACTGCTTCAACAGCAGCATGAGGCGGGACAGCTGCCGCATCGGCCGCAGCAGCAACCGCAACTGCTGCCGCAACAGAGAGTGCTTCAACAGCAGCACGAGACGGGACTGCTACCGCATCAGCCGCAGCAACAACCGCAGCTGCTGCCGCAACAGAGAGTGCTTCAACAGCAGCATGAGACGGGACAGCTGCCGCATCAGCCGCAGCAACAACCGCAGCCGCAACAGAAACCGCAACACCAGCAACATCCGTCTCAGCAGCAAGGGCCCCAGCAATGAAAACGGCGCGTCATCCATCACTCGAACAAAGAGGGTCCGGAATGTAATGGCGCCCGATCTGCTCATCGACATGTTGGAACGGGAGTAAGAAGATCAACAAGCCGCAGCAATTGGGTTTAGCGGTATCCATCCAGCCAACACACATTGGATGATACGCAGGACTGTTACGCCCGAATCGTTCCCGGCTGTTCCTGATGCCTGGTGCGCAACCACGCTAAGGTGGAGGCCTCCCATGCCGAGTGTGCTGACCATGATCGATCTCTCTTCCCTGGCGGTATTCGCTGCCGCTGTGATGATGTTGCTGGTGATACCCGGCCCCAACATGGCCTTTGTGACCACCCATGCCGTGGCCCATGGCTGGAAAGGTGGGGTGGCGGCGGCATTGGGGATCAGCTTGGCGGATCTGTTGATGACCGCGGCGGTCAGCGCCGGGATCGGCGGGTTGGTCATGAGCTGGGCGCCGGCGTTCGAGCTGATCCGCTGGGCCGGTGCAGCCTACCTGCTGTGGCTGGCCTGGATGGCGTTGCGGGTCACGGCAACGGCGGCGCAAGGCCAGGCCCCGCTGGCGTCGATGCGCTCGATCTTTGTCCGGGCCACGCTGAACAGCCTGCTCAATCCCAAGGCCTTGCTGTTTTTCATGGTCTTCCTGCCCCAGTTCGTCAGTCTCGAACGTGGCAGTATCACCCTGCAGTTGGTCGGGTTGGGGATTCTGCTTGCGTTGATCGCCCTGGTTTTTCATAGCTCGTTGGCAGTCTTTGCCAGCCTGGTTCGCGGCAGGCTGCCGGCCGGTGGCCTGTCCCGGCGCCTGGGCAGCTACGGTTTTGCCGCCGTGATGGCGGGGCTGGCGGCGCGCCTGGTGTTGCTCAACCGCCCGACCTGATCGGGACGGGTTATCATACCCGGGCCCTTTGCCGCTGACTGCCGAGGGTGCGCCTCAACCCTCGGAGCCCGATGTTCGATGTCCACGATCACCTTGTTTGAAACCCCACCCCCGGAGTCGATCCACAGCCAGATCCAGCAGATGGTCGTGGATTACGTCACCGACGTCAGTCAGGTGGCCATCGCGCCGAGCAATCCGCTCTACAACCTGTATCAATATGGCGTCGGCTATGAGGTTCACCTGTACCTGCAGGCGATGGATGGCTCCAGGGGCCTGGCGGTCGAGTTGATCGTGGCCACGGATGCGCAGGATCCCGAGAAGGTCGTGGGTTTCCTGCTGTATCTGCCGGTGAAGGACGATCCGCAGGCGTGCTCGGTGGCCTATATGGCGGTGCGCGAAGGTTATCGGCGCCAGGGTGTCGCGCGGGCGATGATGCAGCGGATGCTCGAACGCTATCCCCATGCGGAACTGGCCTGCGTCGTCGGCAAGGTGCCGGTGTTCGAGACCATGGGCTTCCAGGTACTGGCTGCGCGCGGGCCGCAGGTGTTGATGAATACCCGTGACCATGGCACCGATGGCCTGGTGGCGGTGCTGGATATCGCGCCCATCTATCGTTCGCTGGAAGTGCGACAGATTCATGCCTATCTGCTGCAGCAACACGGCAAGCGCGCGATGGTGGACGCCGAGAAGCAGCGTGATCGCCAGCTCGACCAGATGACCCGCCACGCCAGGGCTTTTGTCCTGGAGCGGCTGGGGGAGGCTGGGTGATGTAGGAACGAGCTCGCGATGGTAGTCCAGGCGCCGCAGGCTATCAGCCGCCCCGCGTTATCGTTAACGACCATCGCCAGCAATCGAGCGTCGACCGGCTGCTCCTACAAGTATTTACTGGCGACCGAACATCGCGGTCCAGTAGATCCCTGAATCGCTCTTCGGATCCACCGCATAGGCGGCGCCCAGCTCGCGGAATTGCGGATTCATCAGGTTCGCGCAGTGGCCGGGGCTGGACAGCCAGCCGTCGACCACCTTGCGCACGGTGTCTTGCCCGGCGGCAATGTTCTCGCCGATCAACTGGCCGTTGTAGCCGGCCAGTTCGGCCCGGTCACCGGGGGTGCGTCCGTCGCGGTCCTTGTGGTCGAAGAAGTTGTTGTTGGCCATGTTCCGCGTATGGCCTTCAGCGGCGCCCGCCAATACGGCGTTCCAGGCCAACGGCGTCGTCGCGGCAAAGGCCTGGCCACCACATTGGCGCGGTTGCCTGCGGGCGCTGTTGATCTGTTCCAACAGTTTCTGGCCTTCCGCCTGCCAGTCACCCAGGCGTCCGCTCAGCAGCGGCCGTGCCAGCACGATGCGCCACTCGCGTCCTTCACGGTTGACGCCGATATCGACGAACTGCGGGTTCAGCACCACCTGGCAGAAACTTTCCTGCAGCGCCTTCATGGCCGCCGCCGCATCCCGTGGCCCCGAGAGGCTGATCGCCTGCACGGTGACCATCGGATAGGCCTTCGCGGCCAGCGCCTGCTGCAAGTTGCCCGGATTGTCGATGGGCAGCACCAGGCGTGGATCGGCAACCAGCGGTGGCAACTCCTGCGACGCCTGGCTCGCGCAGCGCTGTGGCTGGCTGCGGTACTGGTTGATCGAGTCAACCAGTTGCGCCTGGTCGGGGGACGCGGCGCTTGCCGTGAACACCGGGCCCAGCGCCAGGGCGGCCAGACCGATAAGCGAGGGTATGAAACGCATGGGTATCTCCCTTGGACAGACGGCTCCCATGATGCCGGATTTCCCAGGGCAGGAGCACTTGAACCCCGATCGGCTTAACCTACAATTCTTGTAGTTCTTTTCTATGTAAAGGTGAGGCATTTTCATCAACTCGCGTAGCTGAGGTACTATGTCGCAGCATGGAAGTGTCTAGCGTGCCTATCCGAGGTGACCGGACGTCGAAGGAGTCGCGAAAAATGCCTGACGGGCTTCGTTGAATGAGCTGACTGACTCCGCTCATTGGCCAGGTCCGATCCAAGGCAAACAAAATGAGTGTCACCCAACGTAGCTGAAGCCAATGACTAACAAGAAGTCAGCGCAGGAGGGACATGAAACTGAGGCCGGTGATTTTCATGGGCCTTGTGTGTCTACCTATCCAGGTATTACTGAATGTTGAAGAAACTGAACACAGCGCTGCTGGGGCTGGCGGTGTCGATGGGCGCGATGTCCGTCCACGCGGCCGAGGCAAAGAAAGTCGATGTGCTGCTCATCGGCGGGGGCATCATGAGTTCGACCCTGGGGATCTGGCTCAATGAGCTGCAGCCGGACTGGTCGATGGAGATGGTCGAGCGTCTCGACGGCGTCGCCGAGGAAAGCTCCAACGGCTGGAACAACGCCGGTACCGGCCACTCCGCCCTGGCCGAGTCGAACTACACGCCTTACGGCAAAGACGGCAAGATCGATATCTCCAAGGCGATCGAGATCAACGAGTCGTTCCAGATCACCCGTCAGTTCCTGTCCTGGCAGGTCCGTCAGGGCGTGCTGAAGAACCCGCACTCGTTCATCAACTCGACACCGCACATGAGCTTCATGTGGGGTGATGACAACGTCAAGTTCCTCAGGGATCGCTACGCGGCGCTGCAGACCAGCCCGCTGTTCAGCGGCATGCAGTACACCGAAGATCAGGAGCAGATCAAGAAGTGGGTCCCGCTGATGATGGAAGGGCGTGATCCGAAGCAGAAGATCGCCGCCACCTGGACGCCCATCGGCACCGACGTGAACTTCGGCGAAATCACTCGCCAGTACGTCGCCCACCTGCAAGCCCAGCCGAACTTCAAGCTGCAGCTGTCGAGCGAAGTCGAGGACATCAAGCGTAACGAAGACGGCAGCTGGCGCGTCACCTACAAGAACCTGAAGGACGGCAGCGAAACCGCGGCCGACGCCAAGTTCGTGTTCATCGGTGCCGGTGGCGGTGCGCTGCACCTGTTGCAGAAGTCCGGTATCCCTGAAGCCAACGACTACGCGGCCTTCCCGGTAGGCGGTTCGTTCCTGGTCACCGATAACCAGGACATCGCCCTCAAGCATATGGCCAAGGCCTACGGTATCGCTTCGACCGGTGCACCGCCCATGTCGGTTCCGCACCTGGACACCCGCGTGCTGGACGGCAAGCGAGTGATCCTGTTCGGGCCATTCGCGACCTTCTCCACCAAGTTCCTGAAGAACGGTTCGTACTTCGACCTGCTGACCAGCACCACCACCCACAACGTCTGGCCGATGACCCGCGTGGGTATCGAGCAGTACCCGCTGGTGGAATACCTGGCCGGTCAGTTGATGATGTCGGATGACGATCGCTTCAACGCCCTGAAGGAATACTTCCCCGAGGCGAAGAAAGAAGACTGGCGCCTGTGGCAGGCCGGTCAGCGCGTACAGATCATCAAGCGTGACGAAGAGAAGGGCGGCGTCCTGAAACTCGGTACCGAAGTGGTCACCTCCAAGGACAACAGCATCGCCGGTCTGCTGGGGGCATCGCCAGGCGCTTCCACCGCCGCGCCGATCATGCTGGGCGTTCTGGAAAAGGTCTTCAAGGACCAGGTCGCGACGCCTGCCTGGCAGGAAAAGCTGCACCAGATCATTCCAAGCTACGGCACCAAGCTCAACAGCAGCCCCGAGGCCGTGCAGAAGGAATGGAACTACACCGCCGAGATCCTGCAACTGACCAAGCCTCCGGTGATCGGTCAGCCCGCAGCCGCTCCAGCGGCACCTGCGGGCGACAAGCCAAAGGCCGAGGGCACTCCGGCGGCTGACATGGCGCTGTAAGACCTCGCCCCGCCAAACAGGGTTCGGCGGGGCAGCGTGCTCCCAGAAACACCCACTGCCCGGTCTCGCGACCGGTCAGTGGGTGTTTTTTTATGTCCGGGTGAAGGCTTTCGCCGCTGGAACATGCCCCGTTTATTTTAAAACTCCAGCCGTCGGGGTCGAATCGTGTGGGGCACTTAAATAGGGGTAGGTAATTCTTTTCAATATTTTAGGATGTTTCTTACTTTGTATTGTTCTGGGTGGAGTTGATAGTTTATTACGGGGTTGAGTGGCTGTCGGGTGATAAATTAATAGGTGCGTAATAGATTGAATAGTTGTTAGTGTTTACGCCGTTGACTGTCCGGAGAGTGTCTTGAAGTATGTCGGTAATGATGGATTGCAGCAGCCGACTCCAAGGCGCGGCGCTGTTTATCAGTCCTGTCCAGTGCAGGGCTCGCGGCGCTCCGGGACAGCGGAATAACCGGGGAGGGAGCGATTGATGGGCAAAACAAAGGATTTGTGGATATTTGTCCCGGTCGGGGTATTGATGATGCTGGGGGCGGTATTGATACACATCGACCGTCTTGTGGAGCAGGAGAAGATGATCAAGACCGTCGGCGAGGTCGTGAATGTCACCCAGGACGGTTGTATCACGGTGCAGTTCTTGACGAGCCGACAACAGACCGTTCAATTCGACGGCAGCCTCTGCGAACAACCGCCAGGCTTCAAGATCGGGGAGTGGGTACCTGTGTTGTATGACCCGTCGCGGCCTGCTGCTGCCCGGATCAATAGCTTTTTGCACAACGGGTTGGCCACACTCTTGCTCGGGATCCTGGGCGCTGTCTTTACCTTGGTGGGCGGTATCGTCGCTTCGTTCATCACCCTGGGCGCGCATCGCGCCGCCAGGCGTTCCGAGCGCCGCTGATGGCCTGATCCCCGGCACAAGCTGCGTGGTCAACGGCCCGGATTGCTTGACGCTGAACGTCACTCAAGGGACAGGGGAGACTCCAGCAACGCATCCTGTCCATGGAGCTTTTCCATGAAGGTGTCGATAAACACCGACACCGCCAGCGGCAACTGGCGCCGACTCGGGTAGACCACGCTCATGCCCCGGCTCTTGCGCTGGTACTCGGGCAGCACTGGCACCAGTAACCCGGACTGCACATCGAGCCGGGCCATGGCCGGCGGTAACAGCACAATACCCAGGCCCGCCAGGGCGGCCTTGCGTAGCGACTGGGCAGTGTTGGCGCTGAAGCGGCCACTGACCTGCACCTCTTCCTCCACGCCGCTGGGGTTGCTCAGGCGCCAGGTGGTGTGGCCGCTGGGGTGCGGGGAACTGATGCAGTCGTGGTGAACCAGATCCTGCAAGGTCGTCGGGGCGCCACGGACAGCGAGATAGGCGGGGCTGGCCACCAGGCCGTCGCTACGCGGCCCCAGCAGTTGGCGCCCGACAAAGGCCGAATCCTGCAGGGGGCCGGCGCGGAAGGCGACGTCGATCTGTTCGGCGATCAGGTCGGCTTTTGCATCGCTGAGGACGAAGTCGAGACTGACCTGCGGGTAGCGGGCGAGGAATTCGGCGATCCAGTCCATCGGGAAAAACTCGAAGAAATCGGCGGTGGCCGCCACGCGCACCAGGCCGCTGGGGACCTGGTTGGCGCCTTGCAGTTCCAGGCTCGCGTCGAGCAAACCGTCGACGGCCCCGGCGCAACGAGCATGGAAGGCCTGACCGGCGCCGGTCAGCGTCAGCTTGCGGGTGGAGCGTTGCATCAGGCGTGTGCCGAGCCGGGCTTCAAGCTGCTGGATGCGCCGGCTCAGGGTATTGGCCGGTACCCCCAGGCGTCGAGCTGCCTCGGCAAAGCTGCCGTAGCGCACCACCTGGACGAACATGGCGATTTCATTCAGGTCGAGCATGGTTGAATTACTTCCATAAATGGAGAAGTGAAATCCAATTATGCCATCTAGTCCAGTAATGAGAGGCGATCCATACTGCGTCGCAATCGACCCCGGACCGCGCCCCTGTTCATGGGGCCCAGCGGTTTATCCGAACACTTTTCAGGAGTACTTCCATGACTGCACAACATCTGCTCATCGTCATCGACTCGACCCGGGAGGCCGCATGAGCATCGCCACTGTACGCGCCACGCAGCCGCGCGCCATTGTTTATCGTACCCACGGCAGCACGCACGGGGCGATCACCCGCCTGGTGAGTCCCGGTGACCTGGGCGGGTGGCTCAAGCCTTTCGTCTTCCTCGATCGATTCATCTTGCGGACCAGGGCCGGCCAGCCGGGGTTCGGCATGCACCCGCATTCCGGTATCGCCACGCTGAGCTATCTGAACGAAGGCGAGTTTTTCTATGAGGACAGCACTGGCGAGCAGGGCCGCTTGCTGGCCGGCGGCGTCGAATGGATGCAGGCGGGCAATGGTGTCTGGCACACCGGTTCGATCGTGCCCGAGGTCAGCCACGTGCGCGGATTCCAGCTCTGGGTGGCGTTACCGGCGGCGCAAGAGAATGCACCGGCCCGCAGTCAGTACCTGACGCCGTCCCAGGTGCCGCAGGAAGGGCCGGCGCGCGTGCTGCTGGGGCAGTATGGCGCGGCGCAGAGCCTGATCGAGGCGCCCGCGCCGATGAATTACCTGGCCGTTCACTTGAAAGACGGCGAACGTTGGACCTATGCGCCGCCGGTCGGGCACACCGTCGGCTGGGTTGCCGTTGATGTCGGCCGGCTTGACGCGGGTGACCGCAAGGGACTGCTCGGCGAGGGTGAACTGGCGATCTTCGAGGAGAGCGAGGAAGCCATTGAACTGATGGCCCGGGGCGACACAACCTTCGTGCTGGGGTCGGCGCGCAAGCATCCCCATGACCTGGTGCTGGGCAACTACTCGGTGCATACCAGCGCCGCGGCGCTGGTCCAGGGCGAGGCCGAGATCCAGCGGATTGGCCGGCGTCTGCGCGAAGAGGGTCGTCTGTAATTTTTTTCCTATAGGTTTTTTTGCGCCCGGTCAGACGTTGGTCGCATTTGTCTGGATATTATTCGGTGCCCGCGCAATGATTGAGGGCAAAAGGCCATCTTCGCGTGGCCGACTGAACAAGACAGATTGACGACAACGGGTGCTGATGAAAAAACTCACGACAGTCGAGCAGATGTTGTTGCGCGATCGCGAAGAAGAGGAGCGGCTGGCCGCGCTGCATGCCTCCGACCTGATGGACGTGGCCCGCGATGAGTGTTTCGAGCGGGTCTGTCGCTTGGTGGCGTCGCGATTTCAAGCGCCGGTGGCGATCGTCAGCCTGATTGACAAGGATCGGCAGTGGTTCCTTGCCACCACGGGTTTTGCCGCCGGGGAAGCGCTTGAGTTGGAATCGTCGTTCTGTGCCCACACGGTCCGGCAAAACGGCGTGTTCGTGGTCGACAATGCCCGCCTGGACCCGCGCTTTGCCGACTTTCCCGTGGTCAAGGGTGAGGGGGGCCTGACCTTTTATGCCGGTGCGCCACTGCGCACCGAGAGCGGCTACGCCATCGGCAGCGTCTGCATCCTGGATACGGTCCCGCACCGCCTGACGCCGGACGACCAGACGGCCCTGGAAGATTTCGCAGCGCTGATCATGCAACTGATCGGGCGCCAGCATTTGCTCAAGCGCGTGGATGCGGTCAGCGGCTTGCCCAACCGCACGCAATTTCTTTCCGACCTGCAGGGCTTGATCCAGGCTGACGATAGCCGCAAGCGAGTGCTGGTGACGGTCGATGCCCTGGACACGGATTGGGCGCATCGGTTGACGGTGGCGGAGGGCATGCTGCCCTTTGAAGTGGTGCTGCGGGATATGGCCTCGCGGATCCAGGCGTTCATCGGCACGGGAATCAAGCTCTATCACGTGGCGGTCAAGGGGTTTGCCTTCACGATGCAGATGGACGCCGATGAGGCGCGGGGTTTCCTGCCCCGCCTGGTGGATTGGTTGCGCCGGGCGCCCATCAGCGAGAACCTGCCCATGGTCCCCACAGTCTGCGCGGGGTTGCTGGAGTTCGAAAGTGGCTCGGAAACGGCCCGGGAATTACTGCGCAAGGGCCTGTTCGCCCTGGAGACTGCCCGGCAGAAAGGCCAACCCTGTGCCTATTACAACCACCAGGACGATGTTGTCTTTCGCCGCCTCTTCAGCCTGCTGCCGGACATCACCTCGGCCTTGAAGTGCGATGATGTGTTCCTGGTCTATCAACCCCGCTTCTCGTTGCGCGATGGCGCCCATGTCAGTGCCGAGGCGCTGATTCGCTGGAATCATCGGCAACATGGCTTCATCTCGCCCGCGGAGTTCATTCCGATTGTCGAGAAGAGCTCGCTGATCCATTCGGTGACGGATTGGGTAGTCGAGCGGGTCGTGACGTTGATTGCCAGCACGGGTTATGCCCGGGACAAGAAAATCTCGCTCAACTTTTCATCCCGGGATTTCTATGGGCGCAACGTGGCCGATGTCATTGCGCAACGCTGTGCGTTCCATGGGGTCGATCCCGCGATGCTCGAGGTTGAAATCACCGAAGGCGAGTGGCTTCGATCCAGTGCAGGGGTGATCGAGCAGCTTCAGCAACTGAGAAACATGGGCATCGATGTGGCCATCGACGATTTCGGCACGGGTTACAGCAACTTCGCTTACCTGCACAAGATCCCGGCCAATATCCTCAAGCTCGACCAGTCGATGATTTTCGATCTGGAGAACAGCGCCCAGCATCAGCGGGTGGCGAAGTCGATCCTCGGGGTGGCCCGGGACCTGGGCTATCGAACGGTGGCCGAGGGGGTGGAAAGTTTCGGCTGCCTGGAAATACTCAAGCATTTCGGCTGTGACGAAGCGCAAGGCTACTTTCTTTCCAGGCCGATCGAAGAGGCGCGCTATTTCCAGCAGGCGGCGCAGGATCGCTTCCCCCTGAAGACGGGCTGACACCCTCTGTAGGAGTCAGCTTGCTGGCGATAGGCGCGACGCGGTGTATCAGGTACACCGCGTTATCGTTCATCGTCAGCAAGCTGGACCGTGTTCGCCTTGAGACGGTGTTACAGGCCGCGCGGGACGCGTCCGGAGACAAAGTGACTGACGTCGTTGAAACCCGGTGTGGAGGCATGCCCCGGTGTCACCAGGGAATCGACAAAGGCTTCGTCCTCGGCGCTGATCTTCACCGTCAGCGCCTTGGTGTAGCTGTCCCATTGCTCCTCGGTACGCGGGCCGACAATGGCCGAACTGACCGCCGCATTGTTCAGCACCCAGGCAATGGCGAACTCCACCAGGCCCACGCCGCGTTGCCGGGTATACGCCTGCAACTGCTGGGCAATGTGCAATGACTCCACCCGCCATTCGGTCTCCAGGATGCGCTTGTCCTGGCGTCCGGCCCGGCTGTTGGCGTCCGGTGCGACATCCGGGGCGTATTTGCCGCTGAGCACGCCGCGCGCCAGCGGGCTGTAGGGCACCACGCCGAGGCCGTAGGCAGCGGCGGCGGTGATCTGCTCTGTCTCGGCCTGGCGGTTGACGATGTTGTACAGCGGCTGGCTGATCACCGGTTTGTCCACCCCGAGGCGCTCGGCCACGCGGATCACTTCGGCAATACGCCAGCCGCGATAGTTGGACAGGCCCCAATAACGGATCTTGCCCTGGCGCAGCAGGTCGCCGATGGCCGATACCGTGACCTCCAGCGGCGTGCCGTGATCTTCGCGGTGCAGGTAGTAGATGTCCAGGTAGTCGGTGCCCAGGCGGCCCAGGCTGGCCTCGATGGCATTGAACAGATGCTTGCGGCTCAGGCCGCTGCGGTTGGGCTTGCCGTCCACCGGGCCGAAACCGGCCTTGGTCGCGACGATCCACTCATGGCGATGACGGGCGATGGCTTCGCCGACGATTTCTTCGGAGCGCCCGGCGGTGTAGACGTCCGCGGTGTCGATGAAGTTGATGCCCTGGTCCCAGGCCTTGTCGATGATGCGCAGGGAGGTTTCGGTGTCGGTCTGCTCACCGAACATCATGCTGCCCAGTGTCAGCGCGCTGACTTGCAATCCGGAATGGCCGAGGGTGCGGTAGCTCATGAACGACATCCTTTTTCGTGACAGAGAAGGTGCTCATCAGATACCAGAACGCCTTGGTTGAGCAATCCCTCAATCAGTTCGGCGATATCCGACAGCCTTGTTATGCAAATCTCTGCAGAATTCTCACTCATTCAGGCACCTGCCGGCGGTGTCACACCGTGCTGGCGTTGGCTCGACCGTTCGTCGGAACTGTCAATTCTGACAGGTTGTTACGGAAGCTCGGGCTAGAGTCATATATAGCCGAGAGACCCGCTTGTCCGGTGGGTACGGTTGTAAAGGCCATCAGGACACAACCCCGTTCAATATGGAGAGACATGATGCTTAATTCGAAACGTCTGAAAGCCTTGGCCATGGCGATCGTTGTGGCTCAGGCGGGCGTGGTCCCGATGGTGATGGCGCAGGCGCAGGTGCCGCCGACGACCCAGACCCAGAAGGTCACTGCCGAAAAGGCCGACATGCAGCTTGCCATGAAGAAAAAGCACAAGAAGCACAAGCACCACAAGAAAGCCATGAGCTCGATTCAAAACGTGAGCGCGGCCGCCACCGCCTGATTTCATTCATTGGGGGATACGAGCCCGAGGGGCGACAGCGATGTCGAACCTCGGGTTTTTTGTTGCGCGGGTTTCACGCCGTCCGCAAGGTGCGGGTCATGCGCAGGGCCAGCAGGCTGCCGGCGACGATCACCGCGGCCAGTACGTATAGGGCAGCATCGGTGGAGCCGCTGGCATCCTTGATCCAGCCCACCAGATAGGGGCTGAGGAAACCGGCCATCTGGCCCATGGAGTTGATCAGCGCCAGGCCACCGGCAGCCGCGCCGGCGCTGAGCAGGGCGGTGGGCACCGGCCAGAACATCGGCAGGCCGGTGAGGGCGCCCATGGTCGCGATACTCAGGCCGAGAATCGCAATGGCCGGCGACGTGGCGAAGTTGACCGCGATCAACAGGCCGATGGCGCCCATCAGCATCGGTACCACCAGGTGCCAGCGCCGCTCCTTGCGCAGGTCGGCGGAGCACCCCACCAGCAACATGAACAGCGCCGCCAGCAGATAGGGAATCGCACTGAGCCAGCCGATCACCAGGTTGTCGGCAAAGCCCAGGTTCTTGATGATCGACGGCAACCAGAAGTTGATGGCGTAGACGCCGCTCTGGATGCAGAAGTAGATCAGGCCGAACGCCCAGATGGCCGGGTTCTTGAACACTTCCCCCAGCGAGTCGCTGACGGTTTTCGGCTTGTTGGCGGCATCGAAGGCCTGGTCGGCTTCCAGCACGTCGCGTTCCTCGGCGGTCAGCCACTTGGCATTGGCGAATTTGTCCGCCAGCAGGAAGAACGCCGCGATACCCAGGGCAATGGTCGGGATGCCCTGCAACAGGAACATCCACTGCCAACCGGCGAGGCCGCCCTGGCCCGCGGCAAAATGGGTGAGGATCCAGCCGGAGAAGGGGCTGCCCAGCAGGCCCGAGACCGGGATCGCCGACATGAACAGCGCCATGATCCGCCCGCGGCGAAAGCTCGGGAACCATTGCGAGAGGTACAGCACCACACCGGGGAAGAAGCCGGCTTCGGCGGCCCCGGTGAACAGGCGCAGGGTGTAGAACTGGGTCGGCGTGCTGACGAACAACAGGCAGGTGGAGAGCACTCCCCAGGTGACCATCATCAGGGCGATCCAGCGCCGCGGACCGAAGCGGTTCAACGCCAGGTTGCTCGGCACGCCGCACAGCACGTAGCCGATGAAGAAGATTCCGGCCCCGAGGCCGTAGACGGTTTCACTGAATTTCAACGCATCGAGCATCTGCAGCTTGGCGAATCCAACATTGACCCGGTCGAGGTAGTTGAACAGGTAACAGATGAAGATGAAGGGAATCAGGCGCAGGGTGATGCGCTTGTATACGGCGTCTTTCAAGTCAGCGGTGGCCTGGGATAACGCGGCGCTCTGTGACATGGCGGTCTCTCTTTATTATGATTTTTTGCGATGCAAGGGTAACGTTGATCGCCCTGTGAGTCTCGGTCACCCCAGGCCGGCTGTCTTTGTGCTGGTGCACAGGCTTTGCCGGTGTACCCTGTGCTGACGACCAAACCCTTGCCGACCCACCCGAACCAAGGACACCACCGCTATGTTCGAACTGGACCATGACCTGGCGCAGGATATCGTCGACCGGACGATGGCCATTCTGCCTTACAACGTCAATGTCATGGACAGCCAGGGCCTGATCCTGGGCAGTGGCGAGCCGGAGCGGATCAATACCCGCCATGAGGGCGCGCAACTGGTGCTGGCCAATGGCAGGGTGGTGGCGATCGATGAGCAGGCGGCCAGGTGCCTGAAGGGTGTGCAGCCGGGGATCAACCTGCCGCTGTTGCACGACGAGCGCCTGATCGGCGTACTGGGCATTACCGGTGAGCCGGAGCAATTGCGCACTTATGCCGAGCTGGTGCGCATGACCGCCGAAATGCTGGTGGGCCAGCGTCATCAGCAGGCCGAACAGCAATGGCGGCGCCAGCGTTGCGACGATCTGCTGGCGTTGTTGCTCAGTGACGAGGGCGATTCGCCACGGCTGATCGACGAGGCCCGGCAGATGGGGCTCAAGCCGCAATTGTCGCGGATTCCCTACCTGTTCGAGCTGGACCCGGGCCAGAGTGCCGAAGCCTTGATGACCTGGTTGCAGTCGCGTTATCCCGACAGCTGGTGCGTGAGCGCGTCCACCGCCTCGCTGCTGTGGTGCCGCCCGGCGACGCTGATCCTGGACGATCAACGCCTGCTGGAAAAGCTCGACAGCCTGGGCTGGAAGATCGCGCGGGTTGCAGTGGGCGGGCAGGCCGAGGGTCTGCAGGGGTTGCGCCGTTGCTATCGACGGGTCGGTGACTTGCTGGCCTATGGTCGCGAGGTCTTGCCCCACTGTCGCCTGCTGCTCCTCAATCGCTATCGCTTGCCGGTGATGCTCTGGCGGCATCGCAGCGATGACGCGTTGGAGGAGTTGCTCAAGCCGTTGCGCAAGGTGATCGCCAAGGACGCCAATGGCCAGTTGCTCGCCACGTTGCGCAGTTGGTGCGAGCATGACGGTCAGAGCCAGACGTGTGCCGAGGCGTTGGGGATTCACCGCAACAGCCTGCGTTACCGGATGGAGCGGATCGCCGAGATCAGCGGGGTCGACCCGTTGCGTCTCGATGGGATGCTGGCCTTGTACCTGGGGGTGCAATTGCTGCCGCACAGCGAATCGCCTTTGTAGGAATGAACAATAAAGCCCAGCCGGGCTTGTGCAGCAGACTGGCGTCATTCCCTGTTCCAACTGGCAGCATGGACGCCACAAGAACTGGAGATCGTCCCCATGAAAATCATCATCGCCCCCGATTCGTTCAAGGACAGCCTCAGCGCCGAAGGCGTGGCCCAGGCGATTGCCGAAGGCCTGGCGCGGGTCCTGCCCGAGGCGCGGTTGATCCAATGCCCGATGGCCGACGGCGGCGAGGGGACGGTGGCGGCGGTGCTGGCGGCGTGCAACGGCGAGCTGCGCAGTGAGCGCGTGCGCGGTCCCCTGGGCACCCCGGTGGACGCCCATTGGGGCTGGCTGCCCGCCACGGCCACGGCGATCATCGAGATGGCCGAGGCCAGTGGCTTGCAACTGGTCCCCACCGACCAGCGCGATGCCTGCATCACCAGCACCTTTGGCACCGGCGAGTTGATCCGCGCGGCCCTGGATGCCGGTGCGCGGCGCATCATCCTGGCCATTGGCGGCAGTGCCACCAACGATGCCGGTGCCGGTGCCTTGCAGGCCCTGGGCGTAGGGCTGTTCGATGCCCGGGGGCAGGTCGTGCAAGCCGGCGGACTGGCCCTGGCCGGGGTGGCACGGGTGACGCTCGACGGTGTCGACCCGCGTCTGGCCCAGGTGCGTTTCGAGATTGCCGCCGATGTGAACAACCCCTTGTGCGGCGAGCAGGGCGCCTCGGCGATCTTCGGCCCGCAGAAAGGCGCGACGCCGGCCCAGGTGCGTGAATTGGATGCGGCCCTTGGGCATTTTGCCGACCTCTGTGCCCAGGTGCTGGGCCAGGACGTGCGTGACGAACCGGGCAGCGGCGCGGCGGGAGGCCTGGGCTTCGCCGCCAAGGCCTTCCTCGGTGCACGCTTTCGCCCCGGCGTGGAGGTGGTGGCGGAACTGGTGGGCCTGGCCGATGCGGTGCGCGGTGCCGACCTGGTGATAACCGGCGAAGGCCGCTTCGATGCCCAGACCTTGCGCGGCAAGACCCCGTTCGGCGTGGCGCGGATCGCCCGGGAGCAGGGCGTGCCAGTGATCGTGCTGGCGGGGACCCTCGGCGAAGGCTATGAGCAGATGTATGAGCATGGGGTCGATGCGGCCTTTGCCCTGGTGTCCGGGCCCATGAGCCTGGAGCAGGCCTGTCGCGAGGCGCCACGCTTGCTGAGTGCGCGGGCCGGGGACATTGCCCGGGTCTGGAAGCTGGCGGCGGGGTCTGCCCGCGAAGAATGACACGGCGCAGTGTCTACTCGGGCCATTCAGGGCTAAGCTTGCGATCAGTCCAAGGTTCCGGACTTTTCTGCCAGGAGATGTTCAATGGCCCGTGCCCGCCCGCAAATGATCAGCGCAAAGCTTGCAAAACTGCACCCCACCCAAGTCACCGTCGGCCTGCAAGAGGTCGCCCTCAAGCAGGCCCAGTGGCAGAAACTCAAGCGCAAGGAGCGCGAAGCCGCCCTCGATAATCACTGGTTTCCCTGCGTCCTGGGGCCTGAAGGTCGTCACTACATCGTCGACCATCATCACTTCGGCCTGGCCCTGATGCACGAAGAGGTGAAGACCGTTTCGCTGGTGGTGCTCAAGGACCTCTCGTTCGTCGAGCCCGACAGCTTCTGGACCATCATGGATTTCCACCAGTGGGTCCACCCCTATGATGCCAAGGGTATTCGGCGTGGTTACGACAAGGTGCCCGAGCAGATCGGCGAACTGCAGGACGACCCCTACCGCAGTCTGGCGGGGGCCTTGCGCCGGGCCGGTGGCTTTGCCAAGGACGTCACGCCCTTCAGCGAGTTTCTCTGGGCCGACTTCTTCCGCACGCGCATTCCCAGCAGCGAACTCGGCGCGTCGTTCGAGCAGGTGCGCAAGACAGCTCTGAAACTGGCCCGCAGTCAGGCCGCGCGTTATCTGCCGGGTTGGAGTGGTCCGATCGATGCCTGAGCCGTCCGTAGTGCAAACCCCGGCACCCGCCGTGGAAACCAAGCGCGGCTGGGCGGACCTGGTCGCCGGGTTGTCGATCGCCGGCCTGCTGTTGCCCGAAGCCGTGGCCTATTCGAGTATCGCCAACGTACCGCCCCAGGCCGGGGTCATCGCGCTCTTCGCCGGGCTGCTGTGCTACGGCCTGTTCGGTACCAGCCGCTATGCCATCGTGTCCGCCACCTCATCGTCGGCCGCGGTGCTGGCGGCGGCCACGGCCTCGGTGGCCGGTCCCGACATGGCGTTGCGCCTGACCATGGCCATCGGGCTGGTGCTGATCACCGGCCTGATGTTCCTGCTCGCCGGGTTGTTCAAGCTGGGCAGCGTCACTTCCTTCATTGCCAAGCCGGTGTTGCGAGGCTTTGCCTTCGGCCTGGCGGTGACCATCATCCTCAAGCAGGTCGCGAGCATCGTCGATGTGCATCCCAGCCACAGCGACCTGATTCGCTTCGTCCCTGAACTGCTCGGCCAGTTGCCGAGCTGGAACTGGGCCGGTGCCGCGGTGGCGGCCGTGGCCCTGTTGCTGCTCTCGGTCATGGGGCGCTTCCGGCGCCTGCCGGGCGGGTTGCTGGTGGTGATGCTCGGCGTCGCCGCCGGCAAGTGGCTGGACCTGCCCGGCCACGGCGTCAGCCTGATCGGCGTGATCGACTTGCAACTGGCGGTGCCGTCGCTGCCGAACCTGATGTTCTCCGAATGGCTGAAGCTGGTGGAGCTGGGCTTTGCCATGGTGATGATTCTCTATGCGGAGTCCTATGGCTCCATCAGCGCCTTTGCCCTCAAGCACGGTGACCGGGTGAACTCCAACCGTGACCTGCTGGTGCTGGGCGGTGCCAACCTGTTGTCCGGCCTGTTCCACGGCATGCCCGCCGGTGCAGGCTACTCCGCGACCTCGGCGAACGAGGCGGCCGGCGCCACCTCACGTCTGGCCGGCGTGGTGGCGGCGTTGGTGGTGCTGGTGATCGTGCTGACCCTGTTGCCGCTGATCGCCCTGACGCCGGAGCCGGTGCTGGCGGCCATCGTGATTCACGCCTTGACCCGGGCCCTGAGCCTGGAGCCCCTGCATCGCTACTTCGTCTGGCGACGGGACCGTTTCCTGGCGATCTGCGCGGTGGCCGCGGTGCTGCTGCTCGGGGTGCTGGACGGTTTGCTGGCGGCGGTGGCGATCAGCCTGATGCTGATGTTGCGGCAAATGTCCTCGGCGTCCATCCAGGTGCTGGGGCATATCGCCGACGGCCATGATTTCGTCGATTGCCAGCTGCATCCCCAGGCACGGGAGGTGCCCGGGATGCTGATCGTGCGTCCGGGCGAGCCGCTGTTTTTCGCCAATGTCGAACGTATCCTCGGCAGCGTCTCGCGGCAGGTTCGCCAGCAAGGCTCGGCGGTGCATTCGGTGATCCTCAGCCTGGAAGAGTCGCCGGACCTCGACGGCACCAGCCTGGAAGCCTTGCAGGACTTTTTCGTGCGCTTCCAGGCCGAGGGCAAGCGCCTGTTGCTCGCCCGTTTGAAGCAGGGGGCGTACCAGGCCTTGCAGACGCTGCGGGCCGAGACACTGGCGCAGGTGACACTCAGTGACTTGAGTGTGTATGCGGTGGTGCAGCAGGTCAATCAACCCCAGGACACTACGGGCTGATTGGGGGAGGGTGGGTGTTCCCCGCGCGAAAGCGCGGGGGGACTGCCAAGCTGTTCAGTTCGCCAGGGCCTGCGAATTCATGAGTTTCACCCCTGCGGCTTCCATCTCGTCCAGCGCGCGTTGCAGTGAGCCGTCCAGGTCGATGGCCCGGCAGGCGTCGACGATCAGGGCGGTGCTGAAACCCGCTGCCCGGGCATCCAGCGCGGACCAGGCGACGCAGTAGTCCAGCGCCAGGCCGACCAGGTAGACAGTATCGATGCCGCGCTCCTTCAGGTAGCCGGTAAGTCCGGTGGGTGTGCGCCGATCGGCTTCGACGAAGGCCGAATAGCTGTCGATGTCGCGGTTGCAGCCCTTGCGCACGATCAGTTGCGCATGGGGCAGGTCCAGGTCCGCATGCAGCTGCGCCCCGTGGCTGCCTTGTATGCAGTGGTCCGGCCAGAGGGTTTGCGCGCCATAGGGCAGTTGCACGCTGTCGAAGGGCGCATGGCCCGGATGACTGCTGGCGAACGAGGCGTGGCCGGTGGGATGCCAGTCCTGGGCGATGACCACGTTGCGAAAGTGGGTCGCCAGGCGGTTGATCAGCGGCACGATCTCGTCACCGCCCCGGACCGCCAGTTGGCCGCCGGGGATGAAGTCATTCTGCATATCGATCACGATCAGCGCGCAACGCGGATCGTTCAGGGGCGGCAGGTTGAGAGACGGGGACATGGGACCTCCTTGGAAATTGAACTCGACATCGCAGAGTCTAGTCGTTCCGCCCGCAGCGGGCAGCGTCCCCGACGGTAGGTGGTTGGCAGCTCCCGGTTCAGCTGGCGAAACGCTGTCTGAGCAGGTCGGCCATGTCGTTCAGCTCGGCCACCGGGTTGCGTCCGATCAACATGTAGGCGTAGACCGGTCCGGACCAGAACACCACGTTCATGCCATGTCGCACTTCCTGGGCGAGGGCCCGGGTGCCGGTTTTCGAACGGGTGATGCACAACGCCAGCGGCCCGTGCCGGGGGTCCAGGTAGTTGATCTGGGCAATCGGTATCTGTTCGTACTCCAGCATCTGAGCGCGCTTGAGTTGCGCAACCGGCAGTTGCACCTGGGCGGGTTCCAGCGTCAGGCCCAGGCGCTGCTGGACACCTTGCAGCTGTGCTCGGTGAGCGTCCTCGTCGCCGGGCAGGTTCTCCAGGGTCTGCGCCGTGTAGAGGGCCATATAGTCGGCCACCAGCCCGCGCCAGCTGATTTCGCTCGACGGCGCGGGTGTGCGCCAGACCTGGAACAGGCGGTCCGCGGCAATCCCCGCCACCATGAAACTGGCGGCCACGGCGAGGAAGCCGCGCCGGCTCACGGACGTAGGTGCCGTTGCTTTCGGCAGGGCGTCAAGCATCGCCTCCAGTCGGGCCCGGGGCGCCTGTTCAAGCTGTTCGCCATAGGCCTCCCGGAACGGCAGGTCACTGCGTAGCAACCACTCGAGACGCTCGGCCACGGCTTCGTCACCGGCAATGGCGGCTTCGATCCGGCTGCGCTCCTCGACGTCCACTTCGTTGTCGAGAAAGGCCACCAGCTGTTCATCCGTGGGGCTGTAGTGCGAAAGCTGGTCGGTCATCGCCGTTCTCCGCTGTTTGAGCTGGGCACGGCGCGCAGGGGCGGATGTTCCGCCAGTTTCACGCGCGCGGCGGCCAGCCGGCTCATGACCGTACCGATGGGCACGTCGAGAACCTGGGCCACTTCCTTGTAGGAAAGACCTTCGACATAAGCGAGAAACACCGTTTCCCGCTGGGCGTCGGGCAGGGCATCGACGCGTCGGATCACCTGGGACGCCAGTACATGCGTCTGCACCGCCTGTTCACCGTCGAAGCTCAGGGTTTCGTCGGCATCGACCAGGCCCTGGCCCCGGCGCACCCGCTGGGCGCGCACTTCATTGAGCCAGATCGAATGCAGGATGCTCAGCAGCCAGCGATCCATGCGCGTGCCCGAGACGAACTGTTCGCCTCGCTCCAGGGCGCGGACACAGGTGGCCTGCACCAGGTCTTCGGCGATATGTCGCTGGCGGGACAACACCAGCCCGTAACGCCACAGGCGCGGCAGGTGCTGGCCCAACTCGGTGCGTATTTCCTTGTCGCTGGCGATGGCAACCTCCGCCCGTAACGGTGATCAGCTTTGGGTCGGGTGCGCGATGGCGTCGGCCAGGTCTTCATATTCCTCGCACCCGGTGCCGCAGAGCGACTTGATGGTCTGCAGTTGCACCTGGGCGAGGTCCATGCGGCCTTTGATCACGTAGGCTTCGCCCAGGTATTCGCGTACCTGGGCGTAGTTCGGATCCAGCTCCACGGCCTGTAGATAGTAGCCGATGCCCTCATCGGTACGACCCAGTTTACGCGTGGCGTAGCCGCGATAGTTGAGGGCCTTGGCGGTATGGGGCTGCTTGAGGGTGTCGAGCAGGTCCAGGGCCTCCTGATAGCGCCCGTCCTTGGCCAGGCGATAGGCGTAGTCGGTGCGGTCTTCGTCGGGCGTCAGGCTGCTGGTATACGGGATGCAGGCTTTCTTGGCCTTGTTCCAGACCTGGCCCTTGGGGCAGGAGGGTGGCATGGACTCGGCTTTTTCGCCCGAAGCGAATACCGGCATGCTCGACAGGGTCCCGGCCAGGCAACTGGCAATCAGGAAGGGAACCGCGAAGGTGGCTTTATACAGGCTCATCGTTAATGCTCCGGTGTCTGCAGGGTAGTAAACGCTCGAGTGGCGGGTTTTATTCGCCGCTGTTGAAAGTTATTTCCGACGGCCTGGCGCAAGGCGGTCGTGATGGCTGCTGTGGATTGAACACCCGGCGTTCGGCATTTATTCATGCCTGCAAAAAAATCGCCCGTCGGGCGATTTTTTTGCAGCGGCGATCATTCCCACCGAGGCGGGAATGATCGAGCGATGAGTTACAGCCCCAGGTCCGAGAGGCCCGGGTGATCGTCCGGACGACGGCCCAGCGGCCAGTGGAACTTGCGCTCCGAGGCCTTGATCGGCATGTCGTTGATGCAGGCGTGCCGATTGGACATCAGGCCGTTCTCGTCGAACTCCCAGTTTTCGTTGCCATAGGAGCGGAACCAGTTGCCCGAATCGTCATGCCATTCATAGGCGTAGCGCACGGCGATGCGGTTGTCGGTAAAGGCCCAGAGTTCCTTGATCAGGCGATAGTCCAGCTCCTTGGCCCATTTGCGGCTCAGGAAGCCCTTGGCCTCTTCACGGTTGTGGGCGAACTCGGCGCGGTTGCGCCATTGGGTGTCCAGGGTATAGGCCAGGGACACGCGTTCCGGGTCGCGGGAGTTCCAGCCGTCTTCGGCCAGGCGGATCTTCTGGATCGCCGATTCACGGGTGAAGGGAGGAAGTGGCGGGCGAGCGTCAGCGTCAGATGACATGGCAATGTCTCCAATTGAGTAGGGTTCAGACAAGTTGTCGTGCTTGGTTCAAGCGGTCGCGGGCCCGCCCGCCAATCGCTCATCCCGGGCGTATTGGCGATTCGGGGCGCGACTCAGAGCGCCAATAACGTTCGCGCCATGCATTGCGCATTATCGGCTGCACCGGGGTCGCCCATGACCAGTGCGACGGTAATGGCGCCGTCGATCAGGATCAGCAACTGTCGGCCAGTTGCCTGCGGATCGTCGATGCCATGTGCTTCACAGAGCTCGACCACATAGTCGAGCAACTTCTGCTTATGTTCCTTGGCCAGTTGGCGCACCGGGTCCTGGGGATCGCCGGTTTCGCCGGCGGTATTGATAAAGGCGCAGCCGCGAAAGCCCTCGCTGGCGAACCAGTCGCCCAGCACGCTGAACAGGGCGAGCAGGCGCGCGCCGGAACTGCCGGCCTTGTCGACTTCGCCGCGATACCACTGCATCCAGCGGATATCCCGGCGGCGCAAGGCTTCCAGGGTCAGCTCGTCCTTGGTGCCGAAGTACTTGTAGAGGCTTTTGCGCGCCACGCCGGAGGTGCGCACCAGAAGATCGATGCCGGTGGCATGGATGCCACTTTGATAGATCAACTGCTCGGCGGTATCCAGCAGGTTTTCGCGGGTCTGATTCGGAGTGATTTCGTTCATGGGAAAGAGAGTAGAACGATCGTTCTCCATGGTCAATCGTGTTGCCGAAATAAATCCATGAAGGGCGATAGGGGGAAGGGTGGGTGGGGCACTCGGGAACAATTCCACAACCGCCGTCCGGGTTGGCGGCAAAGCCCTCTTCGAAGGCGCATTCCAGGGCCGCGCATGGTGTAGACTTGGCGATCCTTCGCATTCGACCCTAGCGAGCCCTATGCCGTCGCTCTTCAAACGCTCCCTGTTGCCCAAGCTGCGCAGCTTCCCGCTGGCTGCCGAGGCCTTGACCATCCTGCCTTCGGCTGCCGAGTTCCGGCGTTGCCTGCTGGAGAAGATCGCCGGTGCACGGCAGCGCATCACGCTGGTGGCGTTGTACCTGCAGGAAGACGAAGCCGGCCAGGAAATCCTCGATGCCCTGCATGCGGCCAAGTCGGCCCGCCCGGAGCTGGAAATCGTCGTCGTGGTGGACTGGCTGCGAGCCCAGCGCGGCCTGATCGGGGCCGGCAAGCAACCGGGCAACAGTGCCTGGTACCAGGCGCAAACCCGCGACCACAGTACTGAAGTGCCGATCTACGGGGTGCCGGTGCAGACCCGCGAGTTGTTCGGCGTGCTGCACCTCAAGGGTTTCGTGATCGACGATTGCGTGATCTACAGCGGCGCCAGCCTGAACAACGTCTACCTGCACAAGTTCGACAAGTACCGTTTCGACCGCTATCACCTGCTGCACAACGCCGCCTTGGCCGACTCGATGCAGGGGCTGGTGCGCAACGAATTGCTGGCGTCCCGGGCGGTGCGTCGTCTTGACCTGCCGGAGCTGCCCACGACCCGCAGCCTGCGCGGCGACATCGGCAATTTGCGCAGCCGCCTGAAGCGGGCCAACTATGACACCACGGCCGGCAGCGAGCCGACCTTCGGCTTGTCGGTCAGCCCGGTGATGGGCTTGGGCAAGAACAACCCGCTGAACCGCCTGGTCTGCGAACTGATCGCCTCCAGCCAGCAGCAACTGACCATCTGCACGCCGTATTTCAATTTGCCGCTGGCAGTGACCCGGGAAATCAACCGGGCGCTGGAGCGCGGGGTGAAGATCGACATCATTGTCGGCGACAAGACCGCCAACGATTTCTACATCCCGCCGAGCCAGCCGTTCAAGGTCATCGCCGCCTTGCCCTATCTCTACGAGATCAGCCTGCGGCGTTTTGCCAAGGGCCATCAGGCGGTGATCGACAGCGGGCAGTTGAACCTGCACCTGTGGCGTGACGGGGACAACACCTATCACCTCAAGGGCATGTGGATCGACGAGCGCTATACCTTGCTGACGGGGAACAACCTCAACCCGCGGGCGTTCCGGCTGGATCTGGAGAATGCCCTGCTGATCGACGATCCGCGTCGCGAGCTGCTGGAGGCGAGGGCGAAGGAGTTGGCGCTGATCATGGAAAACACCCGGCGGATCGACAGCTTCAGGAGCCTGGAAACCCTGGTGGATTATCCGGAAGCGGTGGGCAAGTTCCTGCGGCGGGTCAGTCGGGTACGGATCGAGCGGTTGTTGTATCGGATGTTGTGAGGTCATCCCGGACGATATCAGTCCCCCGGGATGACCTGCGGCCTCAGTTCAGGCCCAGCTTGCCACGCAGGGTCGAGAGGTCTTCGGCCAGGGTCGTGACCGGACCCACCAGGGCCTTGCGGTCGGCGTCCTTGATCTTGTCATAGGTTTCGAAACCGCCATCCTGGGTCTTGTACTTGGCCAGGATCTTGTCCACGGTGGCGAAGTTCTTGTCCACTTTGGCGGTGAACGCCTTGTCCTGCTTCTCGATCTGCGGACGGAACAGGTCGACGATCTTCTTCGCGCCGTCGATGTTGCCCTGGAAGTCATACAGGTCGGTGTGGCTGTAGCGGTCTTCTTCACCGGCGATCTTGGTGGCGGCCACTTCTTCCAGCAGCGTGGCGGCACCGCCCACCACTTTCTCCGGCGGGAAGGTCAGGCCGGCGACGCGGGCCTGCAGGTCCTTGACGTCCTTGTTCAGGCTATCGGCCAGTTCACCCAGGCCATCGGTGGTGTTTTCCGAGAACAGGCTGTATTCGAGACGGTGGAAGCCGGTGAAGTCTTCGGCCTTCACGCCTTTTTCATGGTCGTTGACGCGGGAGTCGATGGCACCGTCCAGGTCATTGAACAGTTCGGCGATCGGCTCGATCTTCTCGTAATGCACACGCGTCGGTGCGTAGAGCTTCTTGGCGGTGGCCAGGTCGCCTTTCTTCACGGCGGCGGTGAACTGCTCGGTCTTGTTGGCCAGTTCATCGAGTTCCGCGGTCACATAGATCTTGTAGTCGGACACCGGGCCCACCAGATCCAGCGGCGCGGTGGCCGCGAAAGCCGAAAGCGGTGCGTGGAACAGGCCAAGGGCCAACAACAAAGCAAGAGGCGACTTCTTCATGGGATGTTTCCTGGTGAGTTAAGGGTCAAGCAGTGGTTTTTTGTTTGGCAGCCGAAAGCAACGAGCGACCGATGAAGTCCTGATCGCCCGTGACACCTGGCAAGGTGAAGAAATAGCCGCCGCCGATAGGCTTGAGGTATTCCTCCAGGGGCTCGCCGTTGAGCCGGGTTTGCACGGCGATGAAGCCTTGTGACAGGTCCGACTGGTAGCAGATGAACAGCAGGCCCATCTCCAACTGACCGTTCTTGCTCACGCCATTGGAGTAGTTGAATGGGCGACGCAGGATCAGGTTGCGCTGGGTTTCGGCGGTGCGCGGGTTGGCCAGGCGGATATGGGCATCGAGCTTGGTCAGCTTGCCTTCCGGATCCTTGCTGTAGTCGGGAACCTGGGTTTCCTTCTCGCCGTCCATGGGCGCGCCGGTGCTCTTGACCCGGCCGATGATGCTTTGTTGTTCCTGCAGGGGCGTACGGTCCCAGCGTTCCACCAGATTGCGGATGATCCGCACCGCCTGGTAGCTGCCGGCCACGGCCCAGGCTGGTTCATTGGCCCCGGGCTGGACCCAGACGATGCGGTCCATGGCGTTGGCATCGTTGGAGTCCGGGTTGGCCGAACCGTCACGGAAACCGAGGAAATTGCGTGCGCTCTGGGCCGGTTCGCCGGCCTTGGCCGGCGCCTGGGGCGGTACCGTGCCTTCCTGTTTCCAGCGCACCAGCAGCAGGTCCGGGGTGTTCTTGACGATGTCGCGCAGGGCGTGGATGTTGGTGTCCGGGGTGTTGGAGCAGAACTGGATGCTCAGGTCGCCGTGGCACAAATCCGCCTGCAGGGCGTCGTTGGGGAAACCGACCATGCGGATCAGGTGCTTGGGCTTGACCGCGGCCAGGCCGTAGCGCTCGTCGAACAGCGACTCGCCCACCGCGACGGTGATGGTCAGGTTGTCCGGGGTGACCACCGGGCCGAGAATCCCGGAGTCCAGGGGCGGTAGTTTTTCATCGACCTGTTTCACCGCGCCGCCGCTCATGAGGAAGGCGATGCGCTTGTTCAGGGTGCGGAACAGGCGTTCGAGTTCCTCGCTGTCACTGGCCAGGACGTCGAAGGAGACGATCATGCCGGCGGCCGGGCGCGGGGTGACGATCCCGGTCTGGTGCTTGCCGTGGAAGTCGTGGCGGTCCTGGGTCTTGTCGCTGCTCGGGGCTTCGGTGACCTGGGCCTGCGCCTGGCTGGCGGCCATGGCCGGGCAGCTCAGGGCGCTACCGGCCAGGGCGGCGCCGGCCACCCCCATGCCCAGCAGGACGCGACGGCGTTGGGCGGAAAATTCGGCGTTGTGGTGTTCTGAATCGCTCATGTTCGTATCGTCTGCTTGTTTACAGGCCGGAAAGGCCGAGGGCGGGGTCGATTCCATCGAGTGCATCGGCCAGGGCCTTGGCCTTGTCGCTGATCCGCTGGCGTTGCGCGGCACTGACGGTGTCGTAGGTGAGATAGCCGTTGGCGCTGCGCAGGCCGTTGAACTCGGCGTCCAGGGTCACGGCGGCGTTGTCGATCTTCGCCAGCAGGTCGCCGGACGACTTGACCAGCAGCGGCCGCAGCAGATCGATCACCTTTTGCGCGGCTTGCAGGTTGGTGGCGAAACCGTCCAGGTCGACGTGGCTGTAGCGTTCTTCTTCACCACTGCCGGCCCGGGTCTCGGCCATGCCGCGCAGGCTGCGGATGACGATGCTCACCAACTGTTCCGGCGGCAGCGACTGGGCCAGCAATTGTTGTCTGAGGTTGATGACATCGGCTTGCAGGCGTTGGGCGACCGGCACCAGGCCGTCGAGGTCGCGCTGCCGGAACAGGCCGTATTCGATGCGGTGGAAGCCACCGAAGCCCGGATCCTGTTCGCGTTGTTCGTAGTAGTCGGCGCGGGCGTTGATCGCGTTGTCCAGTTCGGCGAAACGCTGGGCGGCCGGGGCCAGGCGCTGATAGGCGGCACGGGCCGGTGCATAGAGCGCCTGGGCCTGGGTCAGGTCGCCGGCGACCAGCGCCTGCTCCAGCGCATCGACCGCCTTGATCAGCGCGCTGCCCTGGCTGCTCAGGTACACCCGGAATTCCGACAGCGGGCCGATAAACGCAGTCATCGAAGGGCGTGCCTTGGCTGCCGCCTCGGAGGCCGCTGTCGGCGTCACGTGCAAGCTGCCGCGTGGGTTGCTCAGCAGCCCGCAGGTGATGGTGTAGTCGCCGGGCATCAGGTTGGCGTTGATCACCTGGCTCAGGCCCGGAGCGATGTTCTCGCGTTCCTCGACCACCAGCACGCCGTCGAGGATTTCCCACTCGACCGCGCGTTGCGAACTGTTGAGGATGCGGAAGCTGTTCTGCCCGGCCGGTACAGTCAGGGCATTCGGCTCACAGCCGTGGGCCTGGATGGTCACGGTGATTTCGTTGTGATGGGCCTGGCGCTTGCTCGCGGCCAACTGCGAGGCGTAATAGAACAGCCCGCCGGCCGCGATCATCACGATCACCGAGCCGGCTACCGCCCAGCGCAGGGCCTGGGGCGGTTTGCCAGTTGCAGGGTTGGACATGGGTAACCTTAAGGGTTGGGAACGGAAGAAGTGTGCTTGGGAGCGGGTGTCGCCGCCGGGATGAAGAACAGCACCAGGGTGACTGCCAGGTACAGCAGGTAGGCACCCAGGACGCTGACCGTGGGCGCATCCTGGTAGCCGAACATGCCGGCCAGCAGCGAGCCCGTCGGGCCGTCCATCGGCAGCGTGGCGCTGATGTCGAAGACCACCGCCTGCAGGTGGTTCCACAGGCCGGCCTCATGCAGGGCCCGGACCGAGTTGGCGAGGATGCCGGCGGCGACCAGCAGGATGAACAGGCCGGTCCAGCGGAAGAACAGGCCCAGGTTCAGGCGCATGCTGCCGCTGTAGAGGGCGAAACCGAGGAAAATCGCCAGGACCAGGCCGAGCAGGGCGCCTATGGGCGCGCCCGGACCTTCGCTCTGCTGGAACACCGCCAGCAGGAAGAACACGGTTTCCAGGCCTTCGCGGGCCACGGCGAAAAACACCATGGCGATCAGTGCCCAGACCTGGTGTGTGGAACCGGCGAGCGCCTGGTCGAGGGATTCATGCAGGGCGTGCTTGATGGAGCGGGCGACCTTGCGCATCCAGAACACCATCGAGCTGAGGATGCCGACGGCGATCAGCCCGACGATGCCTTCGAAGAGTTCCTGCTGCTTCTGCGGGAACTCCGCACTCATCAGCTCCAGGCCACCGCCGACCAGCAGGGCGAGGGCGGCAGCGAGGAACACGCCGATCCATACGGCGGGCATCCACTGGCCCCGGCCAGTCTGCTTGAGGTAACTGGCGATAATGCCAACGATAAGCGCGGCTTCAATGCCTTCGCGCAGCATGATCAGAAAGGGAACCAGCATTCGGCAACGCACCACTGTTAGAGAAGATGGTAATTTGTAACATAATGAGACTCATTACTAAACATGTTTGATCGACAATTGCTGGAGGGTGGCTGAAAAGGCGGGGGTGTTGACGGCGGGGGACTGCGCTCGGACGAGGGGGGTGCTGCTCTTCGGGTTATTTCAAGGGGGGTGATACGGTCACTGTGGATGCGGTCTTGACCCTTGATTCGCAATGACGGTCAAGGCAGCCACTGTGGGAGCTGGCTTGCCAGCGATGAGGCCCTTGAGCCTTGCGGTATCCGTGCGGACGCCATCGCCAGCAAGCCGGCTCCTACAGGTGTCGCGGTGTGTTCAGGATCTCGTCTTGTCGGCATCAGTTGTTGTAGTTGCAGGCGTCCGACAGCTTGAGGTAGGTGATGTCCTCGGGCTTGCCGGCGGTATCGATGAACTTCATGTCGGCGGTGACCACTTTGCAGACATGGGTCGGTTGCTCGGTCATCGAGGTGACCTTGGCGATGTTCAGGGGCATGCCGTAATGATAAGGCACGGGCTGGGCGGTGCCGCTATTGTCGGCCAGGGCCACGCCGGTAAAGGCCGAGAGGGCCAGGGCGCCGGTTATCAGCAGGGGACGTAGGTTCATGGTGTTTCTCCGAAGCAGGCTTGAGGTTTCAGCCCGCGCTACAAGGGCGCTGGGCATGCCGCGGAGGGCGTCAGGGGAAATCTGCGCGAGCGCGGTCGATTTCACTTTCCATGTGCTGGATTAATCCTGAGTTAAGTGTAGGACTCTTATTAGCTTGCTAACGTAATCAGCCCCGAAATCACCCACCCTCGCACCGCCTTGGGGCCTTCCCACCCATACCCGCGTGGCCTTCCGTAGCACGGTGCTGCGCTACCTCCCGCGACACCGTTTTTTCGAAAAATCTATCTCGTTGATTTTCCTGAAATTTAAAACCCTGATCTGCGCGCGCTGAATCCTGTGGCACACTTTCTGCTGTCTATTCCGTTGTTACATACCAAGTTCCGCTATAGCGGAATATACATCATCGGAGTGCAACGTCATGCAGCGTGGACTTTCCTTGTTTAAGGCCTGTGTTTTTCTTCTGGCGGCTTCGGCGGCGGTCGCCGCGCAAGCAGCGGACAGCAAGCTCGATAGCGTGCTCAAGCGCGGTCACCTGGTCGTCGGCACCGGCAGTACCAACGCGCCGTGGCACTTCCAGGGCGCCGACGGCAAGTTGCAGGGTTTCGATATCGATATCGGCGGCATGATCGCCAAGGGCCTGTTCAACGACCCGAGCAAAGTCGAGTACGTGGTGCAGTCTTCCGATGCACGGATTCCCAACCTGCTGACCGACAAGGTCGATATCAGCTGCCAGTTCATCACCGTGACCGCCAGCCGTGCCCAGCAAGTCGCCTTCACCTTGCCGTACTACCGCGAAGGGGTTGCGCTGCTGTTGCCAGCCAATAGCAAATACAAGGAAATCGACAGCCTGCGCGCCGCCGGTGACGGCGTCACCGTTGCCGTGCTGCAGAACGTGTACGCCGAGGAGCTGGTGCACCAGGCGCTGCCCAAGGCCAAGGTCGACCAGTACGACAGCGTCGACCTGATGTACCAGGCCATGAGCACCGGCCGTGCCGATGCCGCCGCCACCGATCAATCCTCGGTCAAGTACCTGATGGTGCAGAAACCCGGTATGTACCGCAGCCCGGCCTTTGCCTGGAGCCCGCAAACCTATGCCTGCGCGGTCAAGCGCGGCGACCAGGACTGGCTGAACTTCGTCAACACCGCCTTGCATGAGTCCATGACCGGCGTCGAGTTCCCGACCTATGCGGCGTCCTTCAAGAAGTGGTTCGGCGTCGATCTGCCATCGCCAGAAATCGGTTTCCCCGTCGAATTCAAGTAATCCGTTGAGGACGGGACGTCGAATACGGCGCCCCGTCGAAGGTACCGCGAACCATGAACTATCAGTTGAACTTTGCCGCCGTCTGGCGCGATTTCGACACCTTGCTGGCGGGGCTGGCGCTGGGCCTGGAACTGGCCCTGGTGTCCATCGCCATCGGCTGCGTGATCGGCCTGATGATGGCGTTTGCCTTGCTGAGCAAGCATCGCGCACTACGGGCGCTGGCCTCGGTGTATGTGACGGTGATCCGTAACACGCCGATCCTGGTGTTGATCCTGTTGATCTACTTCGCCATGCCGAGCCTGGGCATCCGGCTGGACAAGATCCCCTCGTTCATCATCACCCTGTCGCTGTATGCCGGGGCCTACCTGACCGAAGTGTTCCGCGCCGGCCTCTTGAGCATTCCCAAGGGCCAGCGCGAAGCCGGGTTGGCCATCGGCCTGGGCGAATGGCAGGTGCGGGCCTACGTCACCGTGCCGGTGATGTTGCGCAACGTGCTGCCGGCGCTGTCCAACAACTTCATTTCCCTGTTCAAGGACACCTCCCTGGCGGCGGCCATCGCCGTGCCGGAGCTGACCTATCACGCCCGCAAGATCAACGTGGAAAGCTATCGGGTGATCGAAACCTGGATGGTCACCACCGCACTCTATGTGGCGGCCTGTTACCTCATTGCCCTGATGCTGCGACACCTCGAGCAGCGCCTGGCGATTCGCCGATAGGAGGCACCCATGTACGAATCGCAAAGTTGCTGGCATGAGTTGTGGGTCGCCCGGGAAACCCTCTGGGAGGGCTTCCAGACCAGCGTCGCCTGTTCGGTCCTGGCGATTGTCTGCGGCACCCTGATCGGGATTGTCGCCGGCCTGGTGCTGACCTACGGCAAGTTCTGGATGCGCCTGCCGTTTCGCCTGTATGTCGACCTGATCCGCGGCACCCCGGTGTTCGTGCTGGTGCTCGCCTGTTTCTACATGGCCCCGGCCCTGGGTTGGCAGATCAGTGCTTTCCAGGCCGGCGTCCTGGGCCTGACGCTGTTCTGTGGCTCCCACGTGGCGGAGATCGTGCGTGGCGCGCTGCAAGCCATTCCCCGTGGCCAGATGGAAGCGAGCAAGGCCATCGGCCTGACCTTCCACCAGGCCCTGGGCTATGTGCTGTTGCCCCAGGCGTTGCGGCAGATCCTGCCGACCTGGGTCAATTCGTCCACCGAAATCGTCAAGGCCTCGACCCTGCTCTCGGTGATCGGCGTCGCCGAGCTGCTGCTCAGCACCCAGCAGGTGATCGCCCGGACCTTCATGACCCTGGAGTTCTACCTGTTCGCCGGTTTGTTGTTCTTCATCATCAACTACTCGATCGAGTTGCTCGGTCGGCATATCGAAAAGCGGGTGGCCTTGCCATGACGACTGATTCCCAAGCACTGCTCAGCATTCGCGGGCTGCACAAACAATACGGCCAGCTCGAAGTGCTCAAGGGCGTCGACCTGGACATGCAGCGCGGCAACGTGGTCACGCTGATCGGCTCCAGCGGCTCGGGCAAGACCACGCTGCTGCGCTGCGTGAACCTGCTGGAAGAATTCCAGGGCGGCCAGATCACCCTGGACGGTGAGTCCATCGGCTACAGCGAAGTGAACGGCAAGCGCGTGCGCCATCAGGAAAAAGTCATCGCCCAGCACCGGGCCATGACCGGCATGGCGTTCCAGCAGTTCAACCTGTTTCCGCACCTCACGGCCTTGCAGAACGTCACCCTGGGCCTGCTGAAGGTCAAGAAGCTGCCCAAGGACCAGGCCGTGGCGCTGGCGGAGAAATGGCTGGAGCGCGTGGGTCTGTTGGAGCGGCGCAATCATTTTCCCGGGCAGTTGTCCGGCGGCCAGCAGCAGCGGGTTGCCATTGCCCGGGCCATTGCGATGAACCCGAGCCTGATGCTGTTCGATGAAGTGACCTCGGCCCTCGACCCCGAACTGGTGGGCGAAGTGCTGGCGGTGATCAAGGGTCTGGCAGAAGAGGGCATGACCATGTTGCTGGTCACCCACGAGATGCGCTTTGCCTTTGAGGTCTCGGACAAGATCGTTTTCATGAACCAGGGGCGTATTGAAGAACAGGGTCCACCCAAACAACTGTTCGAACGCCCGCAGTCGCCGCGTCTCGCGGAATTTCTGAAAAACACCCGTTTTTGACTTTTTACCCAAGGAGAAACCCATGAGCATTACTCGTTACGGCACCGGCAGCACCGCGGGTGGCGGTCAGCCTCGTCCTTTCGCCCGTGCCGTCGAAGCCGATGGCTGGCTGCATGTGTCCGGCCAGGTACCGGCACTGGATGGCGAAATCATCGGCGGTGGCATCGTCGAGCAGACTCACCAGGCCATGAGGAACCTGATCGCGATTCTCGAAGAGGCCGGTTATGGCCTGAAGGATGTGGTGCGCGCGGGGGTCTGGCTGGAGGACCCACGGGATTTCTGGAGCTTCAACAAGGTGTTTTCCGAGTACTTCCATCCCGAGCACGCCCCGGCACGGGCCTGTGTCCAGGCGAACATGATGGTCGACTGCAAGGTCGAGATCGATTGCATCGCGTACAAGAAGAGGGCCTGACGGTTGGCGTTCCGACAAGCCCGCACACATCAATCTGGGTAAACTTCCCGGCAACTTTTCCAATGGGATGGCACTGACATGACCGAAGACACCATCAAGCGCCGGGCAAAAGGGCTGGACCGGGCGTTTGATATCCTCGATTACCTCAAGGAAATCGGCCAGCCGCTGCGTCCCAACGATATCGCCAGCGGTATCGGCAGCCCGAAGTCCACGGTCTACGAGTTGGTGGCGTCCCTGCTGGAGCGGCGCATCCTCGAGTCGGTCGGCAAGGAGGGCCATGTCTACCTGGGCCGTCAGCTGTACTTTCTCGGCCAGGCGCACCTGCGCCATTTCGACCTGAGCCGCGAAGCCGACCATGCCTTGCAGGAGATCGTCAGCCAGACCCGGGAAACCGCGCAGATGTGCCTGCTCAACGGTCGCAAGTACACCGTGGCGCTGATGAAGGAAGGGGAACGGCATTTCCGGATTTCCTCGGATATCGGCGAGAACGCACCGATTCCATGGACGGCCTCCGGCCGCCTGCTGCTGGCGCACCTGAGCGACCAGGAAATCATCGACCTGATCGACCACGACGACTTCATCCTGCCGGACGGCGAGCGCCTGCCGCTGGAAGTCTTCCTCAAGGAAATTCGCCAGGCCGGAATCGACGGGTTCTTTTCCTTCGACAGCGTGGCCGACACCTTTACCCACTGTTTCGCCGCGCCGGTCAAGGACGAGCGCGGCGTCTGCATCGCCACCCTGTGCATCGTTGCCCCACGGGCCGATGCCAAGGCCAACTACAACGACTATCGCCGGGTCCTGATCGAGAGCGCGAACAACCTGGCCCGCCGCATCAACGACTAGCGCGGTGCCAAGGGCGCCGCCGATAAGGAGTTTGAAATGTCTACCGCCTTCAACTTCGCTGCCGTGGAAAAGGGCACCCCAAGCATCGGCGCCCAACTGGTGAGCGACGTCAGCCTGCCGGCCCTGGTGCTCCATCGCGACGCCCTGGAACACAATATCCGCTGGATGCAGGACTTCGTCAGTCGCAGCGGCGCCGAGCTGGCGCCCCATGGCAAGACCAGCATGGTGCCGGCGCTGTTTCGCCGGCAACTGGCCGCCGGGGCCTGGGGGATTACCCTGGCGACCGCCGTGCAGACCCGTGCCGCCTACGCGGCGGGCGTCCGTCGGGTGCTGATGGCCAACCAACTGGTGGGCGCGCCGAACATGGCGCTGATCGCCGAGTTGTTGGCCGATCCGCAGTTCGAGTTCCACTGCATGGTCGATCACCCGGACAATGTCGCGGCCCTGGGGGCTTTCTTCGGCGAACGTGGCCTGCGCCTGAACGTGATGATCGAGTACGGCGTGGTCGGCGGCCGTTGCGGTTGCCGCAGCGAGCAGGAAGTGCTGGACCTGGCGCGGGCGATCAAGGCCCAACCGGCCCTGGCGCTGACCGGTATCGAAGGTTATGAAGGGGTGATCCACGGCGATCAGGCGGTGAGCGGGATTCGTGCCTTTGCCGACTCCCTGGTGCGACTGGCGGTGGAGTTGCAGGACAGCGGCGCGTTTGACATCGGCAAGCCGATCATCACCGCTTCGGGGTCGGCCTGGTACGACCTGATCGCTGAAGAGTTCGAGGCCCAGGACGCCGGCGGGCGTTTTCTCAGTGTGTTGCGTCCGGGCAGCTATGTTGCCCATGACCACGGTATCTACAAGGACGCCCAGTGCTGTGTGCTGCATCGCCGGAGTGACTTGAGCGAAGGCTTGCGCCCGGCGCTGGAGGTCTGGGCCCATGTGCAATCGATGCCGGAGCCGGGGTTTGCGGTGATCGCCCTGGGCAAGCGCGACGTGGCCTTCGACGCCGGCTTGCCGGTGCCGTTGCTGCGCTACAAGGCCGGTGTCGTGCCGGCGGTGGGTGAAGACGTCAGTGCCTGCAAGGTGACGGCGGTGATGGACCAGCATGCGTTCATGACGGTGGCGCTGGGTTGCGAGTTGCGGGTCGGGGACATCGTTGCGTTTGGCACCTCGCATCCGTGCCTGACTTTCGACAAGTGGCGGGTCGGCTGCATTGTCGATGAGCAGATGACGGTTATCGAAGGGTTCGAGACCTGTTTCTAAAGGATACCGCTATGAACCTGCCCCCACCGCGTATCGCCCTGATCGGCGAATGCATGATCGAACTGCAACAACATGCCGACGGCAGCCTGCAGCAGAGCTTCGGCGGCGACACGTTGAACACCGCCGTCTACCTGTCCCGCGAACTGGGTGGGCGGGCCTCGGTGGACTATGTCACCGCCCTGGGCGACGACAGCTTCAGCGACAGCATGTGCCGGATCTGGCGCGAGGAGGGCATCGGCCTGGATCTGGTTCAACGGCTGCCGGGGCGCTTGCCCGGTTTGTATTGCATCCAGACTGACGCCAAGGGGGAGCGCCGGTTTCTCTACTGGCGCAACGAGGCGGCCGTGCGCGACTGCTTCACCGCACCGAGCGCGGCCCCGGTGCTGGCGGCCTTGCCGGATTACGACGTGCTGTATTTCAGTGGCATCACCCTGGCGGTGCTCGGCGAAACCGGGCGGGAAAAGCTGATCGAGGTTCTTGAACTGGCCCGCCAGGGCGACACCCGGGTGGTCTTCGACAATAACTACCGACCGCGCTTGTGGGTCGATGTCGAGCAGGCGCGGGCGGCCTATCGGTCGGTATTGCCCTACGTGGACATGGCCTTGTTGACCCTTGAGGACGAACAGGCGCTGTTCGGTTATGCCGATGCCCAGGCGGTGTTCAGCGCCTACGAGCGCATCGGCACGCCGGAAGTGATCATCAAGCGGGGTGCCGAGAGTTGCCTGGTTCACTGCGAGGGCGAGGCGTTCGAGGTGCCGGCGTGCAAGGTCGAGACGGTGGTGGATACCACGGCGGCGGGGGACTCGTTCAGTGCGGCGTATCTGGCCTGCCGCCTGGGTGGCGGTGATCCGCAACAGGCGGCACTGGCCGGGCATCGCTTGGCGAGTCGGGTGATTCAGGTGCGTGGGGCGCTGATACCAAGGACTTGAGCACGGCGCTTGCGTGGTTCAATCGCGGTAGAAAACCTGCACCAGGTGATAGCCGAACTTGCTCTTGATCGGGCCGTGCACGGTGCGCAGCGGCTTCTTGAAGATCACCTGGTCGATGGCCCCGACCATCTGCCCCGGCCGCACTTCACCCAGGTCGCCGCCACGCTTGCCGGACGGGCAGGTGGAGTACTTCTTGGCCAGCACATCGAACGCCTCGCCCTTGGCGATGCGTTGCTTGAGTTGTTCGGCTTCCTCGGCGGTCTTGACCAGGATATGACGGGCTTGGGCTTTCATCGATTCGTTACCTTGAAGCGTTGGGGCATGCGGCGGGCGCGGGATTATGCCTGAAGTTCAAGGCGCCTGCCCGATCATGTCGCGCACCCGCTTCGCCAGTGCGTCCAGGGTGAAGGGCTTGGCAATCAGGTCCATGCCGGGTTCGAGGAAGCCCTGGCGCTCGGCGGCCTTCTCGGCGTAACCGGTCATGAACAGCACCTTGAGCCCCGGGCGGTGCTGCCGGGCGACTTCCGCCAGTTGCCGGCCGTTCATCCCCGGCAGGCCGACATCGGTGACCAGCAGGTCGATCCGCAGGCTCGACTCCAGCAGCGGCAGGGCGGTCCGTGCATCCGCCGCCGGGTGCACGGTATAGCCCAGCTCGTCGAGGACATTGAGTACCAGCATCCGCACCGCCGGATCGTCCTCCACCACCATCACCGATTCGTCGATAGCGGCCACGGGGGGCTCCACGGGGTGTTGGGGTGGTCGCGGCACCTCGGCTTGCGGCGCGTGATGGCGCGGCAAGTACAAGCGCACGCAGGTGCCTCGGCCCGGCTCGCTTTCCAGGGTGACATGGCCGCCGGACTGCTGGGCAAAACCGTAGATCATCGACAAGCCCAGGCCCGTGCCCTGGCCAATGGGCTTGGTGGTGAAGAACGGGTCGAACGCCTTGGCCAGGATCAACGGACTCATGCCGGTCCCGTTGTCGCTGACGCCGATCATCACGTAGTCGCCGGCCTTGACCGGCTCCAGGGTGCTGAGGTCACCGCCGTCGAGGTAGCTGTTGGCGGTCTCGATCCGCAGTTCGCCGCCGTCGGGCATGGCGTCGCGGGCGTTGATCACCAGGTTGAGCAGGGCGCTTTCCAGTTGCCCGGTGTCGGTGTTGACCGGCCACACGTCCTGGCCCAGTTCGACTTTCAGGGTGATATGGGCGCCGGTGGTGCGGCTGAACAGGTCTTCCAGCGACTGCACCAACTGGTTGGGATCGATGCGCTTGCGGTCCAGCGATTGCCGGCGGGAAAACGCCAGCAGCCGATGGGTGAGGGACGCAGCCCGCTGCGCCGAACTCACGGCGGCGTCGGCAAACCGGCCGATCTCGTCGCTGCGCCCGGCGGCGATATAGCGTTGCATCAGGTCCAGGCTGCCGATGATGCCGGTCAGCATGTTGTTGAAGTCATGGGCGATGCCGCCGGTCAGTTGTCCCACCGCTTCCATTTTCTGCGCATGGCGCAGCGCCTCTTCGGCGCGCTCGCGTTCGAACATCTCGTTCTGCAAGCGCTGGTTGGACTCGGCCAGCGCCCGGGTGCGCTGGGCGACACGCTCTTCCAGGGTCTCGTTGAGATTGCGCAGGGCCTCTTCGGTGCGTTTGTGCTCGGTGATGTCCAACGCCGCGCCGACAAAGCGCTGCGCCCGCCCATGGGGCCCGAGGTGGCAACGTCCCCGGGCGAAGACCCAGCGCACCTGGCCGTCGGCTTGCAAGACGCGGTACTCTTCGGCGTGCTCGGTGTGCTGCTCCAGGCACTGCTTGATACCGTGGGCCACCAGGGCGCGGTCTTCGGGGTGCACGCTGTCCATATAGACGCTGAGGGGTGTCTGGTTGGCCCTCGCGGGGTCGACACCGTGCAACTGGGCGAAGTGGGCATCGGCGACAAACAGGTCCTGGTCGATATCCCAGTCCCAGGTGCCGAGTCGGGTGGCGCTGCCGCCACCTGGAGATCCGTTCATAAACCTGCCTTGAAGGTGAAGCTTTGGGTTGCGCCGCGGCTTATTATCCCGCCAAGCTGTAGACATTTGTCATATTCAAATGACACAAGCTTAATCGCTCAACCTCTTTTTGACTGTATTGCGGACACCTTTGCCATGGATATCCACGCGTTGCTGAAAACCCTGGCCGCCCAGGACGGCTCGGACCTGTACCTGTCCACCGGTGCGCCGCCCTGTGCCAAGTTCAATGGCGTGCTCAAGCCGTTGGGCAGCGAATCGCTGAAGCTCGGCGAGGTGGCGGCCATTGCCGACGGTATCATGGACCCCGAACAACGCCTGCAGTTCGAACGGGAACTGGAAATGAACCTGGCATTGTCCTTGCCCGGTGTCGGGCGGTTCCGTATCAATATCTTCAAGCAGCGCAACGAAGTGTCCATCGTCGCGCGCAACATCAAGCTGGAAATCCCCCGTTTCGAAGACCTCAAGCTGCCACCGATCCTGCTCGAGACCATCATGGAGAAGCGTGGCCTGGTGCTGTTCGTCGGCGCCACTGGTTCAGGCAAGTCCACTTCGCTGGCGGCGCTGATCGACTACCGCAATCGCCACAGCAGCGGCCATATCATCACCATCGAAGACCCGGTGGAGTATATCCATCGGCACAAGAAGTCGATCATCAACCAGCGCGAAGTCGGGGTCGACACCCGCAGTTTCCACGCGGCGCTGAAAAACACCCTGCGCCAGGCCCCGGATGTGATCCTGATCGGCGAGATCCGCGACCGCGAAACCATGGAGCACGCCCTGGCGTTCGCCGATACCGGGCACCTGGCGATCTCCACCCTGCACGCCAACAACGCCAACCAGGCGCTGGACCGCATCATCAACTTTTTCCCCGAAGACCGCCGGCCGCAACTGCTCAACGACCTGGGCAACAACCTGAAGGCCTTCGTCTCGCAGCGCCTGGTCAATACCCAGGACGGCAAGCGCCGGGCGGCCGTGGAGGTGATGCTGGGTACGCCGACGGTGCGTGATTTCATCAAGCGCAATGAGTTTTCCGAACTCAAGGGGATCATGGAGAAGTCCGAGATCATCGGCATGCGCACCTTCGACACGGCCTTGTTCGAACTGGTGGTGGAAGGGGCGATCGACGAGGAGGAGGCGCTGAAGAACGCCGACTCGGTGAACAACCTGCGCCTGCGTCTGAAGCTGCATCAGGATACCGCGGCCCTGACCGTGCAGAAGACCCCTCCCAAGCCGCCGATCGCGGCGAAGGAGTTGGATGCCAAGGATTGGGGCTTGGTGGAGGACGGCAACTCGCCGCACGGTTGATTCAGCGCTGTCCGTCGTGCTTCGGGGTTACACCACCTGATGGCGATACGGCAGGTCCGGCCCGGTGCGGCTGCAGGTAATCGCGGCGGCATTGACGGCGAAGTTCAGCATCGCGTCGATCTGGGCCTTTTCCAGGCGCTCGAGCCCCTTCACTGAATCAAGCTGCTGTTCGGTCAACCAGGCGATCAGCGCCGCCTGGAAGGTATCGCCGGCACCGACGGTATCGGCGGTAATGACTTCGCGGGCCGGCACCGACCAGTGGCCATGCCGGCGGCTGAAGACGCTGGCGCCCTGGGTGCCACGGGTCAGGAACACCAACTGGCAGCGCTGGGCCAACCACGCCTGGGCGACGCTCTGCGGGTCGCGATCGGGGTAGAGCAGGCTCAGGTCCTCGTCGCTGACCTTGATCATGTCGGCCTGTTTGGCCAGGGTCGCGATGCGTTGGCGCCACAGTTCGATGTCTGGCTCCGGGTTGAGCCGTACATTGGGGTCGAGCGTGATCAGGCGCCGGCCGCTTTCCCGGCGAACCAGCGCCAGCAACGTATCGGCAATCGGCTGCACCACCAGCGAGAACGAGCCGATATGCAGGCCGCGAACCTCGTCGCCCAGCTCGGGCAGGTGGCCTGGCAGCAACTGGCGGTCGGCGCAGCCTTCGCCGCGGAAACTGTAATGGGGCGAACCGTCGGCACCCACGGCGACCATCGCCAGGGTGGTGGGCGCGTCGAAGTCCAACAGGTAATCCGCGCGCACGCCTTCTTCGCGAAGGACCTGTTGCAGGCGGCGTCCCAGGTAGTCGTTGGACAGCCCGGCAAACAACCCCACGTCGACCCCCAGGCGGCGCAGGCCGACCGCGACGTTGAACGGCGAACCGCCGGCAATGGCCTTGAAGTTCACTTTCGAGGTTTGTCCGCTTGTCTCATCACTGAAAAAATCAAACAGCGCTTCACCACAGACCAGATACATGGATGCTCACTCTTGAATGGCCGCGACCTGTTGGCGGTAGCGGTGATAGATCGGTTGATAGGCGCTGACGTTGGCCGGGATCGGCCGGGTTGCACTCGCCGTATCGAGGCTGACGCAACGGTCGCACAGTTCGGCCAGGCTGTGAATTGCCCCGGACTCGCACCAGGCGGCCTGGATCGCGGCACCCAGCGCGGCGGCTTCGCTCTGCTCGGTGCAGACTACGGGGGTGTCCATGATATCGGCGACCATCTGCCGCCAGACCGCGCTCTTCGCGCCGCCACCGATCAGGCGGATGCCGTGGCTGTGCAGGCCGTTGCCGCGCAGCAGGTCGAGGCCGTAGCGCAGGCCGAAGGTGGTGCCCTCGACGGCCGCCCGGCACAGGTTGGCCCGGGTCAGGTTGGTCAGGGTCAGGCCCAGCAGGCTGCCGGTGGCCTGGGGCAGGGCGGGCACCCGTTCGCCGTTGAGGAACGGCAGCATGCTGACGCCCTCGGCGCCGATCGGTGCCTGGGCGACGCAGGCGTTGAAATGTTCGAGGTCGAGGTCGAACAACTCACGGACGGCGCCGGTGGCGTTGGTCAGGTTCATCGTGCAGATCAGCGGCAGCCAGCCGCCGCTGGAGGAGCAGAAGGCCGCCACCGAGGCGTCCGGGCTGATCAGTGGCTGTTCGGCGTAGGCGTAGACGGTGCCGGAGGAACCCAGGCTCATGGTGATGACGCCGGGTCGGATGTTGCCGGTGCCGATGGCGCCCATCATGTTGTCGCCGCCGCCGCTGGAGACCAGGGCGTTGGGGTTGATGCCCAGTTGCCGGGCAATCCCGGGCAGTACCCGGCCGACCGGCTGGTGGGCTTCGAGCAGTTCCGGCAGGGCGGCTTGCAGGCGCCCCGTGGGGTCGATGTCGCGCAGCAGTTGCAGGTCCCAGCAACGCTTGCGCACATCGAAATAGCCGCTGCCCGACGCATCGCCGTATTCCGCGCAACTACGGCCGGTCAGCCAGTAGTTGAGGTAGTCGTGGGGCAGCAGGACATGGGCGATCCGGGCGAACAGTTCCGGATGCTGTTCCCGGGTCCAGAGCAGCTTGGACAGGGTATAGCCGGGCGCGATCACGAGGCCCAGGCGTTCGAGCGAACCCTGTTCGCCCCCCAGGTGTTCCAGCAGGCGCTGGTTTTGCGCGGTGGTTTCGGTGTCACACCAGAGCTTGGCCGGACGCAGGACCTGACCCTGCTTGTCGAGCAGGACCAGGCCGTGTTGCTGGCCAGAGACGCCGATCCCGAGGATCGCCTGGCCGTCCGCCGCCGCGGCTTCCAGGGCCTGGCGGGTGGCCAGGGTGAATGCCTCCAGCCATTGCCGGGTGTCCTGCTCGCGGCGGCCGTTGGCGCCGCTGATCATGGTATGGGGGCCGAGCCCTGGCCCAGCACCTGGCCGCTGACGGTATCGAGGACGATAGCCTTGGTGCCCTGGGTGCCGCAGTCGATACCCAGGTAGAGTCTTTGACTCATAGCAAACGCTCCAGCGTCTTGCTTACCCCCACTTCCCGCAAGCTGTCGAAGCAGCGTTTGAAAGCGGCGACAAACTCGTCGGAGCGGGGAATCGCGGTGCCGAAGATCTCTTCCACGGCCAGCAGCCGTTGCACGATCAGCGTGTCATCCGCCACCAGTGCCTGGCAGAACTCGGCCCGGGGGTCGGGAATCGCGTAGGTCACGCCGTTTTCATCGACGCCCCTGAGGTACAAGGCCCAGGCCGCCACCACCAGCGCCGCGCGCTCGGTCGCGCGACCGTCGGCAATCAGGCGGTTGATGGTCGGCACGGTGAACTTGGGAAACTTCGACGAGCCATCGGAACAGACCCGCTCCAGCTGGTCGGCAATCGCCTGGTTGGAGAAGCGCTGGACCAGGGTGTCCTTGTACGCTCCCAGGTCGATGCCCGGCACCGGCGCCAGTTGCGGGGTGACGTCCAGGTCCATGTAGGCGCGCATGTATTTCACGAACAGCGGGTCGTTCATGGTCTCGTGGACGAAGCGATAGCCCTTGAGAAACCCGAGGTAGGTCAGGGCCAGGTGGCTGCCATTGAGCAGCTTGATCTTCATCTCTTCGTAGGGCGTGACGTCGTCGGTGAACTGCACGCCGACCTTTTCCCAGGCCGGGCGGCCGTTGACGAACTTGTCCTCCAGCACCCATTGCACAAACGGCTCGCACACCACCGGCCAGGCATCGTCGACGCCGTGCTCGTCGTGCAGTTGCAGGCGATGGGTCGCGCTGGTCATCGGCGTGATGCGGTCGACCATGGCATTGGGGAAGCTCACATGGGCGGCGATCCAGTCATGCAGGTCGGCGTCACGCAAGGCGGCAAAGGCCAGCAGCGCCTTGCGGGTCACCGCGCCGTTGTGGGGCAGGTTGTCGCAGGACATCAGGGTGAAGGCCGGGATGCCTGCGGCCCGGCGCCTGGCCAGGGCCGCGCAGAGAAAGCCGAAGACGGTCTGCGGCGCATCGGGGTGGGCTAGGTCATGCTGGATCTGCGGCAGGTGCGCCATGAACTCGCCGTTGCTGTCGTCGATGCAGTAGCCGCCCTCGGTGATGGTCAGCGAGACGATGCGGATCCGCGCCGAGGCGAGCTTGTCGATCAGCGCCTGGCGATCGTCCTGGGCCAGCAGCATGTCGCTGATGGCACCGATCACCCGGACTTCGTTGTCATCGCTGTCGCCCAGTTCGAACAAGGTGAACAGATAATCCTGCCCGGCCAGGTCGTCCCGGGCACGGCGGTCCTCGTTGCGCAGGCCGACCCCGCAGATGGCCCAGTCCAGGCCCTCGCCGGTGTTCATCAGGGCGTCGGTGTAGTAAGCCTGGTGGGCGCGGTGGAAACCGCCGACGCCGATATGGGCAATGCCCTGGCGGGTGTCGGCCGGGTCGTAGTGCGGCAGGCGGACTTGCGGAGCCAGCCGGTGGAGATTCTGTTTATTCAGTTTCATTGCAAGGGCTCTCGACAATCAGGCGGCAGCGCGCAGCGGACGGGCAACCGCCACACCGCCGGCATCGAATAAATGGCAGTGGCGGCTGTCCAGGTGCAGCTCGAGGGTTTCACCGTACTGGCTGGCCATGTCCCCGCGGATGCGCATGGTCAGGGCTTCGCCTGAGGCGGTGCGCACGTGGCAGAAGGTGTCGCTGCCCAGGCGTTCGCCGACGTCGGCGGTGACCTGCAGGGTGCAGTCGCCGGGCTTGGCGATTTCCAGGTGTTCCGGGCGAATGCCCAGGGTCACCGAGCTGCCGACGCTGAGGCTGGCGCCGCTCAATGGCAGGCTGATGCGCGTGCCGGCGTCCAGCTCGACTTCGCAGCCCTGGCCGTCGAGGCGACTGACCTTGCCCTTGAGAAAGCCCATTTTCGGGGTGCCGAGGAAGCCGGCGACGAACAGGTTGGCCGGCGCATGGTAGAGCTCCAGGGGCGAGCCGACCTGCTCGATGCGACCACCGTTGAGCACCACCACCTTGTCGGCCAGGGTCATGGCTTCGACCTGGTCGTGGGTCACGTAGATCATGGTGGCCTGCAACTCTTTATGCAGGCGCGCCAGTTCCAGGCGCATCTGCACCCGCAGGGCGGCATCGAGGTTGGACAGCGGTTCGTCGAACAGGAAGATCTTCGGGTTGCGCACGATGGCGCGGCCGATGGCGACCCGCTGGCGCTGGCCACCGGAGAGTTGCTTGGGCTTGCGCTCCAGCAGCGGGCCGAGCTCGAGGATTCGCGCGGCTTCATTGACCTTGCGTTCCACCTCGGCCTTGGCCTCGCCGGCCAGGTCCAGGGCGAAGGACATGTTCTTGCGCACACTCATGTGCGGGTAGAGGGCATAGGTCTGGAAAACCATGGCCAGGTCGCGCTTGGCCGGGCTGACTTCGGTGATATCGCGACCGTCCAGCTCGATGGTGCCGGAGGTGACTTCCTCCAGGCCCGCAATCAGCCGCAGCAGGGTCGATTTGCCGCAGCCGGACGGGCCGACGAAGACCACGAACTCGCGGTCGTTCACTTGCAGGTCGATGCCCTTGATGATGGACAGGCCTTCGAAGCCTTTCTGCAGATTCTTGATTTTCAGGTTGGCCATGATGGCGCTCCTTTTGTGCTTATTCTTTGAGGGCTATTTCACGGCGCCGAAGGACAGGCCGCGCACCAGTTGTTTCTGGCTGATCCAGCCGAAGATCAGGATCGGCGCGCAAGCCAGGGTCGAGACGGCCGACAGCTTGGCCCAGAACAGACCCTCGGGACTTGAGTAGGAAGCGATCAGCGCGGTCAGCGGCGCGGCGTGGGAGGACGTCAGGTTCAGTGACCAGAAGGCCTCGTTCCAGCACAGGATCAGTGACAGCAGCAGGGTCGAGGCCAGACCGCCCTTGCTGATCGGCAGCAGCACCCGGACCATTTCCTGCCACAGGGTCGCGCCGTCGAGGCGGGCGGCCTCGAGGATGTCCTTGGGGATGTCCTTGAAGTAGGTGTAAATCATCCAGACCACGATCGGCAGGTTGATCAGCGTGTAGATCGCGACCAGCGCGATGCGCGTGTCCAGCAGGCCAAAGCCCTTGGCCAGCAGGTAGATCGGCATCAGCACCCCCACCGGCGGCAGCATCTTGGTGGAGAGCATCCACAGCAGCGTGCGCTTGGTCCGCTGGGTTTCATAGAACGCCATGGAGTAGGCCGCCGGCACCGCGATCAGCAGGCACAGCAGCGTGGCGCTGAAGGAAATCACCACCGAGTTCCAGGCGAAGTGGAAGTAGTCGCTGCGCTCCTGGATATGCAGGTAGTTCGCAAGCGTCGGGCTGAAGAAGAACTGGGGCGGCGTGGCGAACGCGTCGATCTCGGTCTTGAAGCTGGTCAGCACCATCCAGAAGATCGGGAAGAAGATCAGGATCGCAATGGCCCAGGCCAGGAGGCCGAGCAGAACGCTTTGCAGGCGCCGGGATTGTTTGAGTGTGAGGGTCATGGCGCGGGCCTCAAGGCTTGTCTGTCAGGTTTCTGCCGATCATCCGCACCAGGATGATCGCGGCGATATTGGCGATGACCACGGCGATCAGGCCGCCGGCCGACGCCATGCCGACGTCGAACTGCACCAGCGCCTGGTTGTAGATCAGGTAGGCCAGGTTGGTCGAGGCATAGCCGGGACCGCCGTTGGTGGTGGTGAAGATTTCGGCGAACACCGAGAGCAGGAAGATGGTCTCGATCATCACCACTACGGCGATCGGCCGGGCCAGGTGCGGCAGGGTCAGGTGCCAGAAGATCGCCACGGGACCGGCACCGTCCAGGCGCGCGGCTTCTTTCTGTTCCTGGTCGAGGGACTGCATGGCGGTCATCAGGATCAGGATGGCGAAGGGCAGCCACTGCCAGGACACGATGATGATGATCGACAGCAGCGGGTAGTGGGCCAGCCAGTCCACCGGCTGCGCGTCGAACAGTCGCCACAGCGCGGCGAGGATCCCCGAGACCGGGTGGAAAATCAGGTTCTTCCAGATCAGTGCGCCCACGGTGGGCATGATGAAGAAGGGCGAGATCAGCAGGACCCGGACGATACCGCGACCGAAGAACTCACTGGCCTCCAGCAGCGCCGAGATCAGCACGCCGAACACCACGCTGATCAGCAGCACGCTGCCCACCAGCAACAGGGTGTTGGTGGCACCGGGGAGAAAACCCGAGTCGGTCAGGAAGTAGCTGAAGTTTTCCAGCCCGACGAACTGGTTTTCCCCCGGGTAGAGCAGGTTGTAGCGGATCAGCGAAAAGTAGAGGGTCATGCCCAGGGGCACGATCATCCACAGCAGCAGCAGGCCGACTGACGGGGTGACCAGAAACCAGCCGGGGTTGCGCAAACGGCTTTTGCGCACGGGCAGGGGGATATCCATATGGGCTTTGGCAGTGGAGGTATTCATGGCGTTAAAACCGATTGAGAACAGGAGCAGACACGACTCGGACTTTGTAGGAGCGAGCTTGCTCGCGATGGTCGTTAACGATGACGCGTGTCCAGCAGGTAAACGCGGCGCCTTTGAGTCCATCGCCGGCAAGCCGGCTCCTACAGAGATTCGGGGTTACTTGGGATAACCCGCGCGTTTCATTTCCCGTTCGGTGAAAGTCTGGGCATCGGCCAGGGCCTTGTCCGCCGTGGTCTGGCCGGTCAGCGCGGCGGAGAACTGCTTGCCGACCTGGGTGCCGATGGCCTGGAACTCGGGAATGGTCACCAGCTGGATCCCCACATAAGGCACGGGCTTGGCGCTCGGGTCTTTCGGGTTGGCGGCCTTGAGCGATTCCAGGGTGATCTTCGCGAACGGCGCGGCCTTCATATAGGCATCGCTGTAGGTCGAGGCGCGCGTGCCCGGCGGTACGTTGGCAATGCCGTCTTCCTTGGCGACCAGGGCCGCGTACTCCCTGGAGGTGGCCCAGCTGCTGAAGACCTTCGCCGCGTCCTTGGCCTTGGAACTGGTGGGGATCGCCAGGGCCCAGGAGTAGAGCCAGGCCGAGCCTTTGTCGGTGACCTGGTGCGGCGCGTAGGTAAAGCCCACGTGGTCGCTGACCTTGCTCTGGGTCTTGTCGGTGACGAAGGAGCCGGCCACGCTGGCGTCGACCCACATGGCGCACTTGCCGCTGTTGAACAGCGCCAGGTTTTCGTTGAAGCCGTTACTCGAGGCGCCCGGCGGGCCGGCCTTCTTCATGGTCTCGGCATAGAAGTTCAGGGCGTTCTTCCATTCGGGGCCGTTGAATTCCGGTTGCCACTTCTCATCGAACCAGCGGGCGCCGTAGGCATTGGCCACGGTGGTGATCAGGGCCATGTTCTCGCCCCAGCCGGCCTTGCCCCGCAGGCAGATACCGTATTGTTCCTTCTCGGGGTGGTTGAGCTTGGCGGCGAATTCGCCGATCTGTTCCCAGGTCGGGCGTTCGGGCATGCTCAGGCCGGCGTCCTTGAACAGGTCGGTGCGGTAGTAGGTCATGGAGCTTTCGGCATAGAACGGCAGGGCGAACAGCGTGCCCTTGACGGAAAGACCGTCACGCACCGACGGGAATACGTCGTCGATATCGTAGGAAGCGGGCAGGTTGTTCATCGGTTCCAGCCAGCCCTTGGCGCCCCAGAGTGCAGCTTCGTACATGCCGATGGTCAGCACGTCGAACTGGCCGCCCTGGGTGGCGATGTCGGTGGTCAGGCGTTGACGCAGGACGTTTTCTTCCAGCACCACCCAGTTGAGCTTGATGTCCGGGTGCTCGGCTTCGAAGGTCTTCGACAGCTTCTGCATGCGGATCATGTCGCTGTTGTTGACGGTGGCGATGGTCAGGGTCTGGGCGGCGAGGCTGACGCCGCTGAGGGTGAGGCCGGTGGTGACGAGCAGTGCGGTGGCAATGGCTTTCATCGAACACTCCTCTTCTGGCGCACGGAGGCGCTCGAAGGTCGGTTTATTGTTGTTGTGTCTTCCGGTGCCCAGGAAGAATCTGGCGTTGATTACAGCCTTCAAATGCCGTGCTGACAAATCCTTGACGACACTTCAATCGGTACTTTTTTGCACTGGGGTGAAATGTCGCAGGTCGGCGAAACAGCTGGTCGAGCTGGGGGGATGGGGATTTGCGGGGTGTGCAGGTGGCGAATCCGTACATATTCGGACGGCTTCGGCAGGGGAAATGATTGCGGTGAATGTGAGGTCGCCATCGCCAGCAAGCCGGCTCCTACAAGTCGGCGTTCCAACACAAAGATATCGCCAGGCCCGTCTTCTGTAGGAGCCGGCTTGCTGGCGATAGCAGTGACGAATACTGCATCGCCATCAAGTCAGGCGGACTACCTCTTCAAGCGCTGTTTCAGCTTCAGCTAGTTTGAGTTCAAGCGCTTGAACCAGTCCCTGCCGATCCGCAGCCGCAAGCTTGAGCGACTCGGCATCCTCCAGTGCCACCCGCAGGCGCTCCCGGAGCAGGGTGCCCTCATTCTCCAGCGTTCGCGCGTGCTCGAGCTGCTGCTCCCCGCGCACCTGCTCTTTTTCCAGCTGCACCTGCGCCAGCTTGAGCGCCTTCGAGGTTGCCCGACCCTCCGCCAGCAGCCGTTCATTATCCCGGTGCAGTTGGGTGATCTCGTCCTGGCGCACCAACGCGCTCTGCTGGGCCTGGCGCAGCTCCATCTGCACCTGTTGCAACTGCGCTTCATGCCGGCGCTGTTCCTGGTCGCGCTGGTCGCGGGCGGCACTGCGGAAATGTTCCAGGGCCTCGCGAGCATGCAAGTGCCTGTCCTCCAGGGAGCGGATCTGCTGGTCCTTGTCCTTGAGGCGCAATTCGTAATCGTTGCAGGCCTGGCTCAGCCCGGCGTTGCGGGTCTGTTCGGTCTGCAGCATCGAGCGGGTGGCCTGCAGGTTGCCCGATTCATCGGCCAGGGCCACTGACTGGATCTCGAACTGACGTCGCTGCTGTTCCAGCTGCCGGGTCATCTCGGCCAATTGCGCCTGCCATTCGGCTTTTTCCGCCGCCCACTGCGCCCGAGCCTGCTCGACAGGTTCCCGGGCCTGTTCCTGAAGGCGTTGCGCCAACCGGGAGACCAGTTCTCCCAGCTCCTCATCGAGTGACTCCACCGGCGCCGAGCGCCGCAGGTCACTGTCGTCCAGTTCCTTGAGGTAGCGGTGGATGGTGGTCTTGGAGCCGGTATTGCCCATTTCGATACGTACCGCATCGATGCTCGGGTGCTCGCCGCGGGCGAGAATCGCCAAGCGTGCCGTTTGCACCACTGCCTTGTTCACGCCGCCGCGAGCCATGTTCTCTCCTACGATTTCGTACCGTGGTACGTACCACGTAATTACATATCATATACATAAAATAAAGAAGTCGATATTTGAAATAATTGACACGGGATATACTGGTATTACCCCATGTGATGAGCCGTTTTCGCATTTTTGCCTGGGGAATCAGTACGCATGTCGGGAACCGAAGCGATGAACGAGCTGGAGCGCTACCTGCAGGCGGCGACGCGGGACAACACCCGTCGCAGCTACCAGGCCGCCATAGAACATTTCGAAGTGAGTTGGGGTGGCTTCCTGCCGGCCACCAGCGACAGTGTGGTGCGCTACCTGATGGCCCATGCCGGCGTGCTCTCGATCAACACCCTGAAGCTGCGGCTCTCGGCCCTGGCGCAGTGGCACAACAGCCAGGGTTTTGCCGATCCGACCAAGGCGCCCCTGGTGCGCAAGGTGTTCAAGGGCATCCGCGCCCTACACCCGGCCCGGGAGAATCAGGCCGAACCGCTCGAGTTGCAGCATCTGGAGCAAGTCGTCGCCAGGCTCGATGCCCAGGCGAGCCTGGCCCTGGCCGCCGATGATCGACCGACGCTGCTGCGCGCCCGGCGCGACAAGGCGTTGATCCTACTGGGCTTCTGGCGGGGTTTTCGCAGCGATGAGCTTTGTCGCCTGGAGATCGAGCATGTCCGCGCCGTCGCCGGCACAGGCATGACGCTCTATTTGCCGCGCAGCAAAAGCGACCGTGAAAACCTCGGCAAGACCTATCAGGCCCCGGCCTTGCAGCGCCTGTGTCCGGTGCAGGCCTATATCGACTGGATCAATAGCGCCGCGCTGGTGCGTGGCCCGGTGTTTCGCGGCATCGATCGCTGGGGGCACCTGGGAGAGGAGGGCCTGCACGCCAACAGTGTCATCCCCTTGCTGCGCCAGGCGCTGGAACGCGCCGGGATTGCCGCCGAGCACTACACCAGCCATTCGTTGCGCCGGGGCTTCGCCACCTGGGCCCACCGCAGCGGCTGGGACCTGAAGTCGCTGATGAGCTATGTCGGCTGGAAGGACATGAAGTCGGCCATGCGCTATATCGAGGCCAGTCCTTTTCCGGGCATGAGCCTGGTCACCGAGAAACCGGTGGATTAGGCTCTGTACGATAACTGCCTGCGCGACGATCATGCTGCGTTAAAAACAGGCTCGGAATGCTCATGTAGGCCCCTACACTCCGCTTCCTCGCCTGTTTTTGCCTTGCCTGATCGCCGCTCGGCGAGTTTTCGTACAGACCCTAGGGAGCATAAGATTTCTTCTATTAATAGCGTCTGCTCATAGCAAATACCAATCGTGAGCATCAGCTTTGCCAATGAGCCAGGGCAGGAAAGAATGGCTAGGATTCTCCCCATCAACTTCTTAACCCATGACGGAGAGTCAACGATGCCTATCATCAACAGCCAAGTTAAACCGTTCAAAGCAACCGCTTTCAAAAACGGCGCATTCGTCGAAGTCTCGGACGCTGACCTGAAAGGCAAATGGTCTGTCGTGTTCTTCTACCCAGCCGACTTCACCTTCGTTTGCCCGACCGAACTGGAAGACCTGGCTGACAACTACGCCGAGTTCCAGAAACTGGGCGTCGAGATCTACAGCGTGTCGACCGACACCCACTTTGCCCACGCGGCCTGGCACAACACTTCGCCAGCCATCGGCAAGATCCAGTACACCATGATCGGCGACCCGACCCTGACCATCTCGCGCAACTTCGACGTCCTGATCGAGGAAGCTGGCCTGGCAGACCGTGGCACTTTCGTGATCAACCCGGAAGGCCAGATCAAAATCGTTGAAATCAACGATGGCGGCGTCGGTCGTGATGCTTCCGAGCTGCTGCGCAAGATCAAGGCCGCTCAATACGTTGCCGCTCACCCAGGCGAAGTCTGCCCAGCCAAGTGGAAAGAAGGCGAGGCCACCCTGGCTCCGTCCCTGGACCTGGTCGGCAAGATCTAAGTCCGTGAGTCATTCAAGGGCGGTCATCCGCACTTCATAAGTCAGCCGCACCGCCCCATAACGCCCGGGTGGTAATCACCTGGGCGTTGTTATTTCTAGAGTACTGAAAAAGGGAAATCGCCCGCATGTTGGACGCCAATCTTAAAGCCCAGTTGAAGTCGTACCTGGAACGGGTTACGCAACCGATCGAGATCGTCGCCTCCCTTGATGACGGCGCGAAATCTCAGGAAATGCTCGCGCTGCTCAAAGACGTCGCCAGTCTTTCCGCGGACATCACCTTGCTGGACAACGGTACCGATGCGCGCAAGCCGTCGTTCTCGTTGAATCGCCCGGGAGCCGATATCAGCCTGCGTTTCGCCGGTATCCCCATGGGCCACGAATTCACTTCGCTGGTGCTGGCCTTGCTGCAAGTCGGCGGCCACCCTTCGAAGGCCAGTGTCGAAGTCATCGAACAGATCCGCTCGCTCAAGGGTGAGTTCAACTTCGAGACCTATTTCTCGCTGTCCTGCCAGAACTGCCCGGACGTGGTCCAGGCGCTGAACCTGATGGCGGTGCTGAACCCGAACATCCGTCACGTCGCCATCGACGGCGCGTTGTTCCAGGACGAAGTCAACGATCGCAAGATCATGGCCGTGCCCAGTATCTACCTCAACGGCGTGAACTTCGGCCAGGGCCGCATGGGCCTGGAGGAAATCCTCGGCAAGCTCGACACCGGCGCCACCCAGAAGCAAGCGGAAAAAATCAGCGCCAAGGACGCCTTTGAGGTCCTGGTGGTCGGCGGTGGCCCGGCCGGTGCCGCAGCGGCGATCTATGCCGCACGCAAAGGCATTCGTACCGGTGTCGCGGCGGAGCGTTTCGGTGGCCAGGTGCTGGACACCATGGCGATCGAGAACTTTATCTCGGTCCAGGAAACCGAAGGGCCGAAGCTGGCCAGCGCCCTGGAAGAGCACGTTCGCCAGTACGATGTCGATATCATGAACCTGCAACGCGCCAGTGCCCTGGTGCCGGCCAAGCGTGCCGGCGAGCTGCACGAAGTGCGCTTTGAAAGCGGTGCCAGCCTCAAGGCCAAGACCGTGATCCTGGCCACCGGTGCCCGCTGGCGTGAAATGGGCGTGCCGGGCGAGCAGGAATACAAGGCCAAGGGCGTGTGCTTCTGCCCGCACTGTGACGGCCCGCTGTTCAAGGGCAAGCGCGTCGCGGTGATCGGTGGCGGCAACTCCGGTGTCGAGGCCGCCATCGACCTGGCCGGTATCGTCAGTCACGTGACGCTGCTGGAGTTCGACAGCAAGCTGCGCGCCGATGCCGTGCTGCAACGCAAGCTGTACAGTCTGCCGAACGTCACGGTCATCACCACGGCGCTGACCAGCGAGGTCAAGGGGGATGGGCAGAAGGTCACCGGCCTGGTCTACAAGGATCGCGATTCGGGTGAGTTCCACACCGTCGACCTGGAAGGCATCTTTGTGCAGATCGGTCTGTTGCCGAACACCGACTGGCTCAAAGGCAGCGTCGAACTGTCTCCACGCGGCGAGATCATAGTCGACTCCCGTGGCGAGACCTCGCTGCCTGGGATTTTCGCTGCCGGTGACGTCACCACGGTGCCGTACAAGCAGATCGTGATCGCGGTGGGCGAGGGGGCCAAGGCTTCGTTGAGCGCCTTCGACCACCTGATCCGCACGTCAGCCCCCGCCTGATAACGGCGCACATGAAAAACCCCATGAATCGAAGATTCATGGGGTTTTTTCTTTACAGGGCGCGATCAGGCATCCAGCAGCGGCGCCGGCTGGATGATTTCAACCCAGTAGGCGTCCGGATCCTTGACGAAGGCCAGGCTTTTCATGCGACCGTCGCTCAGGCGTTTCTGGAACTCCACGCCCAGGGCTTCGAAGCGTTCGCAGGCGGCACGAATATCCGGCACCGAGATGCAGATGTGGCCGAAACCCCGGGGATCGGTATTGCCATTGTGGTAGGCGAAGTCCGGGTCATTTTCGGTGCCGTGGTTGTGGGTCAGTTCCAGGATGCCTGGAATCGACTTCATCCACTGGGTGCGCTCGGCGGCATCGGCCGGGATCCGGGCCTTGTCCACCAGCGCGAGGAAATACAGGCTGAATTCGGCCTCGGGGAAGTCACGCTTCTCCACCAGGGAGAAACCCAGTACGCGGGTGTAGAAATCCAGGGACCGGGTGATGTCCTTGACCCGCAGCATGGTGTGGTTGAACACGAAGCCCTGGGTGGCGGTGTCGGGTTGGGCGGTCACGCCGGGGAGGGTGTTCAGGTCTTGCAGGCTCATGGGCTCTCCGCAAAGCTGGTAAAAAAGGCGGGCGATCATGGACGCGGCAGCAGACTCGCCGATTCCGATCCTGTGGGCTGGGATCATACTGAAAGCGGGGTGCGGGCGCCAAATTCGGACGGGCGGATTTTAGTCCCGAGCACAGCGGAGCCGGGTAATAGCGGGCTACTTCGGTTTTGTCAGGAAGTTATAGGAAAGTGTATACAGGTCGCCGAAGAGGCATAAAGAAGCCCGCCGAAGCGGGCATTGGGGCGCTAATCCTTTAGCAGCCTTCATCCTGTAAGAATGGATGTGAAAAATCTGTGAAGCTCATGAGCGGCTTGTTTTTCATCCGACAGGCGTAATAGGGAGCAGGCATTCGCTCAGGGCCGTGTGAGAAATTCTTTACATGCAATATAAGAGAAGGTGAAACGCTTTGGTCCGGCTATAACGGGCATTCTGTCGTTTTTGAGTTCTGCTTTCCCGACACCAGACTCAAAGTGGGAACTCTTGTCTGAAAGTCTTGTCACCGCCATGAACGATGGATAGCTTGCTAATTGAATAGCAGAGTGGTTCTGGGCGTCATCGCCTGTACGCCGGGTGCCAAGAAAAAAGCCCTGCGTGGGCAGGGCTTTGGCGTTGAGGCGCGAAGTCAACCGCGCAGCCAGGAATCCACGGTAGCCGCACCGTATTGTTCCTTCCAGGCTTTCAGGCCACGGTGATTGCCGCCCTTGGTTTCGATCAGCTCACCGGTATGAGGGTTGTGGTAGACCTTGACCACGCGGGCGCGGCGCTGCTTGGGCGCCGCGGCGGCGGCCCGACCCGCGCTGGGGTCGAGGATCGCGATGATATCGCGCAGGCTCTTGTCGTAGGATTTCATCAGGCCCTTGAGTTTTTCCTCGAACTCGATCTCCTTCTTGAGCCCCGCATCGTTTTTCAGGGCTTCCAGCTGGGCGAGTTGTGCTTTCAGGGCTTGTTCTGCGGCACGGAATTCAGCGAGTTTGGACAAGATGTTTATCTCCACGAATTGTATTCGGCTGCCATCTACCTAAAACAAAACGACAAGCCAATGCTTGCAACGGCTTTCGTCACGCGTATGCACCTTGGTGTGGCAGTGCGGAAAGTTACTTATAAGCCTCTCGGGCTCCTGTCAATTTACAGCATGCATGAAAAAGTGTAGTAGTTATCACGCCAAGAGTAAATAACGTGCTCTAGGTGTTACAAAAAATAGGATAGACAAGTGCCCGCGACTTATTCCGATACCGCGATATTATCCTCTTGTACGCAGGCCTGCCGTTTGAAATTGTCGAGAAAGTCTTCCGCCGGCAGCGGCTTGCCAAACAAGTAGCCCTGGAGAAATCCAACGCCCCGGGATGTCAGGTAGTCGCGTTGCGCAAGGGTTTCGACCCCTTCGGCGACGATCCCTAGTTCAAGCTTGGCGCTCAACTCGATAATGCTGTCCAGAATATGCCCTGATAACGCGTCGGCGCCGATCATGGCGACGAAGCTCTGATCGATTTTCAGGTAGTCGACATTGAACTGGCGCAAGTAACTGAGGCTGGAATGCCCGGTGCCGAAGTCGTCGATGGCAATCATCACGCCCATTTCGCGCAACTGGGCGAACAGTTGGTGGGCAACGGCGCTGGGTTCGATCAGTTCCCGTTCCGTCAACTCCAGCACCAGGCGCACCTGACCCGGAGCAAAGGCGGCAAGAAAGTCGCGGCAGTCATCCACCAGTTCGAGGTCCTGGCAATGCCGGGCGGTGATGTTCACGCCCAGGTGAAAGCCGGGTTCAAAGCCCGCCGCGTGCGGGGCGAGCAGGGCGGCGGTCTGTTGCAGCAATGAACGGGTCATCGGCACGATCAGGCCTGAATCTTCGGCCAGGGGAATGAACAGGTCCGGGCGCACCAGCCCCTCACGGGGATGCCTCCAGCGCATCAACACTTCCGCCCCCGCCCATTGCCGGGTATCGCTGCGCACCACCGGCTGGAAATAGGGAATGAATTCCCGGGCTTCCAGGGCTCGCCTCAGTTCGTGGGTCGGTGCGCCGGAACGCTTTTGCAACCAGCGTGCCGTGGCCCCGGCCAGCACACCGAGCACCAGCAGCAGGGCCATCGGGGCCGGATACTCCTTGCCGACGTAACGCCAGGCTTCTCCCGCGGGGAAGCCGGTGCTGACGCTGAAAGGGAAGCGGCTGGAGGACAAGCTCGTCTGCCCGACGGCAAACCCGGGGGCGGTGCCCTCGTGGACCTGGCCCTGGCCGGAGATCCAGACATCGCCGACCTGCAGGTACAAACCGGCTTCACGGCCGATCAGGCGCAGGGTATTGGCCAGGTGATAGCCGTCGATGCTGACCATGGCGGCCCCCTTGCCGTCCTGCAGGCGGTAGGCCAGAAGCGAAGACTTGGGGGTCACCGGATTGCCGTTCATCAGCCAGAGCGTGCCGTCGACATAGTCGGCCGGGTCGATCGCTTCCTGATAAGGCCCGAACAGCGAGGTGCAATACAGGTTGTTGTTCCAGGCCAGGTTCGCGGCCCGGACGTAGGGCTGTCGGGTGACCTGCTCGCGCAAGGCAAATTTGATGTCGTCGCAAGGCTGGCCGGCCAGGGGCAGGATGACATTGGCGGACTCGGCGGCATTGTCGAGCATCAGGTCGAACTGCCTCAGGGCTTCGCCGGCGGTTTTCCCGGCGTCCTCGCCCAAGGTCCGACCGGCTTGCCAGTGCAGGATGGCGATCCCCGAGAGGATCGGCAACAGGCCGATCAACAAGCTCAAGGCGTAACGCACGAACCAGGAGCGGGAAGCTTTGGCGGTCAATGGCATTGAAATGAACCTGTAGGGGCAAGGGCGCCTGGAAGAGGGCTGTTGCCATGATAGTCGGCTGAGAGCGTTCGCACCCTCAGCGATAGTCGAATCGACCGGCCAGGTCGATAAAGGCCTGGGTCGCCGGGGAGACCTGGCGCCGGTCGAGCACGGCGATACCGATCTGGCGCTTGACCCGCGGCGACAATGGCCGGCTGACGTAGCCAGGGTCCGGATGTTCCGGCAGGGATTGTTCGGCGACCACCGTCACGCCTTCGCCACGGGCCACGGTGGCCAGGGTACTGAGCAGTTGTGCGGTACGGTAGCGGATGTCGGGGACCAGGCGCTGGGCCGCGAACAGCTGGGAAACCAGTTCTCCGGAGCCGGCGCCGGTCAGGATGAACGGGTCCTGGCACAACGCCTTGAGCTCGATGGCCGGCTGCTCGCACAACGGGTGGCCGACGGGGAGCAGGGCGACCATCTGGTCTTCCACCAGGGCAAAGGTGTCGAAGCGCTCCTGCGGCAGCACCACGAACCCCACGTCGATACGGCGCTCCTCCAGCCATTGCAGGACCTGCCGGTCGGGGCCTTCGTCGACCTGCACCTGGATGCCCGGATGGGCCAGGCGATAATGCGCCAGGAGTGCCGGCAGCAGTTTGCTCGAAGAAGTCGGCCCAAACGAACCGATGCGCAGGGTCCCGCGTTTCATGCCGCGGGCATCGGCGGCTTCCTGGCGCAAGGTGTCCGCCAGGCCGAGCATGGCTCGCGCCCGTTGCAGCAATTGCGCACCGATGTCCGTCAATTCCACCTGGCCCTGGTGCCGGCGCAGCAACTCGACGCCCAATTCCTGCTCCAGTCCCTTGAGGGCATGGGACACCGCCGACTGGCTGATCCCCAGACGCAAGGCCGCACTGGTGAAACCGCGCAGTTCGGCCACCAGGGAAAACACTTCCAGCTGGGTCAGGGTCATGAGCTTTTACTCATTTTACGATGAGTCGACATAAATAAAATAATGCAGCCAGTTTGACAACCGTCCTTCTCGATCCGCAGGAAAAGCCATGCACACACAGGTATCCACTTTCGCCGCCGACAGCGACCTGCGGGTCTACTTCAAGCTCGCCGGGGTCTCGATGATCTGGGGCGGGACCTTTGTCGCCGGGCGCTTCCTGTCCAGCGATATCGCGCCGTTGCTGCTCGCCAGCCTGCGCTTCCTGCTGGCCAGTGTGATCCTGCTGGCGTTTATCCTGGTGACGCGCATCCCGTTGCTGCGACCGGACAGGAAACAATTCGCGCAATTGGCGCTGCTGGGTTTTTTCGGCATCTTCTTCTACAACCTCTGCTTCTTTTACGGCCTGCACTACATCAATGCCTCGCGGGCGTCACTGATCGTGGTGCTGAATCCGGCGGTGTTCGGGCTGGCTTCATGGCTGTTCTTCAAGGAGCGGCTGAGCACGCCGAAAGTACTCGGCATAGTGGTCTGCATGGCCGGGGCAGGGCTGGTGATCGTCAGTGGCAATCGGACGGTGTTCGAGGGCACGGCCCGGACCTGGATGGGTGATCTGCTGATTTTCGGCTGCGTACTGTCCTGGGCGGTCTACTCGTTGTTTTCCCGCAACCTGACCCGGGTGCTGGGCCCGCTGGCCACCGTGACCTATTCCATCTGGCTCGGCACGGCCATGCTCTGGCTGGCGACCTGGATGCGCGGGGAGGCGAGTCTTGTCGCTATCGAAACCTTGAGTCCTCCCCAACTGTCGAGCCTGGTCTACCTCGGCGGCCTGGGGTCGGCGCTGGCCTATATCTGGTACTACGATGGCATCCAGCGCATCGGCGCGACGCGCTCGGGTGTGTTTATCGGTCTCAATCCGCTGACGGCGGTGATCTGCGGCGCGCTGTTGCTGGGCGAGCAATTGACGCTGATCATGTGCCTGGGTGGGGGCCTGATCCTGGCCGGTATCTACCTGTGCAACCGGCCGGCATCCCGCTTGCCCGGGAGGAAATGAAAAAGGGATACGGACAAACCGGTTTACGCCATGTAGAATCTGTTTACGCATATAAGAATAACGTCTTCTGGCAGCAGAAGCCTCGCCCTGAGAGACTGGGTCGATCATGAAGATACTTGGGTTTCAACTGATCTACGGCGACTTCCTTGCCCGCAGCGTGCGGGGGATTTCCTGTGCGCCACCCACCAACGTCCGCATTGATAGCAACTAACTGACCGTTACTTGATAAAAATGATGAGGCGTCACCATGACCGATATCTTCGAAAACCCGATGGGCCTGATGGGCTTCGAGTTCATTGAATTCGCATCGCCGACCCCCAACACCCTGGAGCCGATCTTCGAGATCATGGGCTTCAGCAAGGTCGCGACCCACCGCTCCAAGAACGTGCACCTGTATCGCCAGGGCGCGATCAACCTGATCCTCAACAACGAGCCCCACAGCGAGGCGTCCTACTTTGCCGCCGAGCACGGTCCTTCGGTGTGCGGCATGGCCTTCCGGGTGAAAAACGCCCAGCAGGCCTATGCCCGTGCGCTGGAGCTGGGTGCCCAGCCGATCCATATCGCCACCGGCCCGATGGAGCTGAACCTGCCGGCGATCAAGGGCATCGGCGGCGCGCCGCTGTACCTGATCGACCGTTACGGCGAAGGCAACTCGATCTATGACATCGACTTCGTCTTCCTCGAAGGCGTCGACCGCCACCCGCAGGGCGCGGGCTTGAAGATCATCGACCACCTGACCCACAACGTGTACCGCGGACGCATGGCCTACTGGGCGAACTTCTACGAGAAGCTGTTCAACTTCCGCGAGATCCGCTACTTCGACATCAAGGGCGAATACACCGGCCTGACCTCCAAAGCCATGACCGCGCCGGACGGCATGATCCGTATCCCGCTGAACGAGGAATCGTCCAAGGGCGCCGGGCAGATCGAAGAGTTCCTGATGCAGTTCAACGGCGAGGGCATCCAGCACGTGGCGTTCCTCACCGACGACCTGATCAAGACCTGGGATCACTTGAAGAAGATCGGCATGCGCTTCATGACCGCGCCGCCGGAGACTTACTACGAGATGCTCGAAGGCCGCCTGCCGAACCATGGCGAGCCGGTCAAGGAACTGCAATCGCGCGGGATCCTGCTGGACGGCTCCTCGCAGGAAGGCGACAAGCGCCTGCTGCTGCAGATCTTCTCGGAAACCCTGATGGGGCCGGTGTTCTTCGAGTTCATCCAGCGCAAGGGTGACGACGGTTTCGGCGAAGGCAACTTCAAGGCACTGTTCGAGTCCATCGAGCGTGACCAGGTTCGCCGCGGCGTACTGGCTACCGAGTAAGCACCTCCCGCTCCATAGGCGGCCCCTGTCGGGGCCGCCGTTCCTGCTCTACACTGGCTGGCCTTGTTGTTTTTATGGATGAAAAACGATGCCAACAGCCACTCCCTCCATCGTCATCGAGCGCTTCCGAGAAGCCCATGTCGACGGTGTGACCGCCCTCTACAACGAACCCGCCGTCTGCCGCCAGGTGCTGCAAATGCCGTTTCAGTCCACCGAAGTCTGGCGGCAACGGCTGATTCAGCGCCAGGACAACGAACGCCTGCTCTCACTGGTGGCACTGCATCAGGGCGTGGTCATCGGCAGTTGCTCCCTGGAGCAGTACGCACGTGTGCGCCGCAGCCACGCCGGCACCCTGGGCATGGGCGTGGCGACGGCCTGGCAAGGCAAAGGCATCGGTTCGAAGCTGCTGGCTGCGGCGCTGGAGGTGGCGGACAACTGGATGAACCTGCAGCGCGTCGAGTTGACGGTGTATACCGATAACCTCGCCGCCCAGGGGCTGTATCGCAAGTTCGGGTTCGAGGAGGAGGGCGTGATGCGAGATTACGCGATTCGCGATGGCGGCCTGGTGGATACGTTGAACATGGCGCGGTTCCGCCGGCCGGCCTGAAGCCCGGCCGGGTCCTCTGCTTCAACTGCTGGCTGGCACCTTCTTTAGCAGAAAGGTTCACGGGTGCCCGCCCGCGAGTTAATCGCACGCCCCGCGGCACGATCTGCCATGATCGAGACTTCGTTCAGGTTCACCCGAGGAGCGCTCCAATGAATGGTGTACAGCAACTGGGGGAAATGCTCCGGCACTACGCCGATACCGAAGCCCACAAGAAACAGCTGTTCGAAAAGCAGTCGGCCCACTGGGCGGCGCGAATCGTCGAGTTGTTCGATCGCATGGAGCAGTGGCTGGCTCCGGTAAAGAGCCCGAACCTGCTCGAGACGCAGCGTGAGGCCTATGTGGCCTTTGGCCCCAACCTGACGGTGGAGGCCTCGACTTTCAAGACGCAGAAGCTGACGATCCAGATCGCCGGCAAAACGATGGAATTCGTCCCGGAAGTGATGGGGGCCGGCGGCTCCATTTCCCTGGCGGTGATGGGGCACACCGCGGCACGGCATGGCAGCGTTTCACTGGTGGGCGTACCGGGTACCAGCGATTGGCAATGGCGCAAGGCCAATGGTCTCAAGGACCCGGACGTCTATGTGTTCGATGCCGACTTTCTGGCCCTGCAGCTGCAAAGTCTTATTCCCCGCGAATACCACTGAAGCGTCCGGCATGGACATAATCAGATTCCCACGACAAAAAAAGCCCGGGAGGGTTTGCCGGGCCGCAAATCCTGTGACACTTTGTCTTCCCCATAGGTCGGGTGGCACTTTCGTGTTCAACCCCGGCCTCTTCACAGAAACCGTTTAGAAGGATTCAGCTCATGGCTCAAGTCACCCTCAAAGGCAACCCGGTTCAAGTCAACGGTCAACTGCCGCACGCCGGCGACAAGGCTCCAGCGTTCTCCCTGGTGGGCGCGGGTCTGGCTGATGTCACGCTGGGCAGCTTTGCCGGCAAGCGCAAGGTGCTGAACATTTTCCCAAGCGTCGACACCCCGACCTGTGCGACCTCCGTGCGCAAGTTCAACGCCCAGGCCAACGATGTGGCCAACACCGTGGTGCTGTGCATCTCGGCTGACCTGCCGTTTGCCCAGGCCCGTTTCTGCGGCGCCGAAGGCCTGGAAAACGTCCTGAACCTGTCCACCTTGCGCGGCCGCGAGTTCATTCGTGATTACGGCGTTGAAATCGCTGACGGCCCACTGGCCGGCCTGACCGCCCGTGCCGTGGTGGTACTGGACGAAAACGACAAGGTGCTGCACAGCGAGCTGGTCAAGGAAATCGCCGAAGAGCCCAACTACGAAGCGGCCCTGGCTGTCCTGAAGTAATTGCAAGGAGCCTGCTTGCTGGCTGAATGTGACATCGTCATCGCCAGCAAGCAGGCTCCCACAGGCACCCGATTTTGCGTTTGCAAGGAGACAGGCAGATGGCTCAAGTCACCCGCAGGGGCGTCACGGTGCAGATCAACGGGCAGTTGCCGCAAGCCGGCTCCCAGGCGCCGGCGTTTTCCCTGGTCGCCCAGGACCTCTCCGATATCACCCTGGACAGCCTTGCCGGCCAGCGCAAGGTGCTGAATATCTTCCCCAGCGTCGACACGCCGACCTGCGCCAAGTCCGTGCGTCAGTTCAACGAGCGCGCAAGCCAGCTGGAAAACACCCTGGTGCTGTGCATTTCCGCCGACCTGCCGTTCGCCCAGGCGCGCTTTTGCGCGGCCGAGGGCCTGGATCATGTCGTCAATTTGTCCACCCTGCGTGGCCGCGAGTTCCTGCGCGACTACGGCGTGGGAATCGCCGACGGTCCCCTCGAAGGCCTGACCACCCGTGCCGTCGTGGTACTCGATGCGCACGATAAGGTGCTACACAGCGAGTTGGTGGCGGATATCGGCCAGGAACCCGATTACGAGGCAGCGCTTGCGGCCCTGAAATAAAGGGTTCTTGAAACAAGCAGTTTACAATTATTCACGGCCTGACCCTGTCCAGGCCGTTTTTATTTGTGCTTCAGTGTCTTACCCGAACACTGAGGAAAGTCATGCCAAGGTAAATTGCCGGTAAAGGCGCTTTGCCTGAAACAATTCAGTGCTTAATCTTTCAGCCTTCCCAAAAAGAAGTTCTCGCGCACAATGGTTGATCATTCCATGCAATCTTCTGTCTCCCGCCCATCCCGCCGCTGGCTGTTCGGCCTGCTGATCCTGTTGATTATCGGCGCAGTGTGCTGGCATTTCTGGCCGTCAGGCGCACAGCAAAAGGTCGCGCAAGCCAAACCTGCCGGGCATACCGGCAAGTCAGGCATGATGCGTCCGGGCTTCGGCGCGTCCTCGGGCCCGGTGCCCGTGCGGGTGGCAGCGGCGACGGTGGGGGACTTCCCGGTCTACTTCAAGGCCCTGGGGACGGTGACCGCCCTCAACACAGTGAATGTGCGCACGCAAGTCGCCGGGCAGTTGGTCAAGATCAATTTCCAGGAGGGCCAGATGGTCAAGGCCGGTGATGTGCTGGCCGAGATCGATCCGCGCAACTACCAGAGCGCCTTGCTCCAGGCCCAGGGCACCCTGCTGCAAAGCCAGGCGCAGCTGAAGAACGCCCAGGTCGATGTGCAGCGCTATCGCGGCTTGTTCGCCGAAGACAGCATCGCCAAGCAGACCCTGGACACCGCCGAGGCCCTGGTGCAGCAATACCAGGGGACGGTCAAGACCAACCAGGGCGCGGTCGAGACGGCCAAGCTGAACCTGGACTTCACCAAGATCCGCGCACCGATTGCCGGGCGCCTGGGCCTGCGGCAACTGGACGTCGGCAACCTGCTGGCGGCGAACGACAGCCAGGCCCTGGTGGTGATCACCCAGACCCAGCCGATCAGCGTGGCCTTCACCTTGCCGGAAAACAACCTCGACACCGTGCTCACGCGCTTTCACAGCGGGGCGAAATTGCCCGCCGAAGCCTGGGACCGCGGTGACGTGAAGCAGCAGGCCAGCGGTGTCTTGCAAAGTCTCGACAACCAGATCGACATCACCACCGGCACCCTCAAGTTCAAGGCGCTCTACGAGAACCGCGAGCAGGCCTTGTTCCCCAACCAGTTCGTCAATGTGCACCTGCTGGCCGACACCCTGAAAAACGTGGTGCTGGCGCCGAGCGCGGCAATCCAGTTCGGCAACGACGGCACCTTCGTCTACGTCATGGACGGTGACAAGAAGGTCAAGATCCGACCGCTGAAAGTCGGCGCCAGCGATGGCAATCTCACGGTGATCAAGGAGGGCCTGGCCGTCGGCGACCGTGTGGTGCTGGAGGGCACCGACCGCTTGAAGGACGGTGGCGACGTCGAGGTGGTCAATGACAGCCAGGACCTGTCCAAGGCACCTCCCGAACAGCTGAAGGAAGGCGCGACGTCCAAGGCACCGGCTGAAGCCGGCAAGGCGAAAAAGGTCGGCGCATGAATCTCTCGCGGCTGTTCATTCTCCGCCCGGTAGCGACCACCCTGAGCATGCTGGCCATTGTCCTGGCCGGCCTGATCGCCTATCGCCTGCTGCCGGTGTCGGCGCTGCCCCAGGTCGATTACCCGACCATCCGGGTGATGACCCTCTACCCGGGCGCGAGTCCCGACGTGATGACCAGCGCAGTCACCGCGCCGCTGGAGCGCCAGTTCGGGCAGATGCCCGGGCTGACCCAGATGGCCTCCACCAGTTCGGGCGGGGCGTCGATCCTGACCCTGCGCTTCAACCTCGAAACCAATATGGATGTCGCCGAGCAGCAGGTCCAGGCGGCCATCAACGCCGCCACCAACCTGTTGCCCAAGGATCTGCCGGCCCCGCCGGTGTACAACAAGGTCAACCCGGCGGACACCCCGGTGCTGACCCTGGCGATCACCTCGAAAACCATGTTGTTGCCCAAGCTCAACGACCTGGTCGATACCCGCATGGCGCAGAAGATCGCCCAGATCAGCGGCGTAGGCATGGTCAGTATTGCCGGCGGCCAGCGCCAGGCGGTGCGAATCAAGGTCAATCCCGAGGCCCTGGCGGCCAACAGCCTCAACCTGTCGGACGTGCGCACCCTGATCGGCGCGTCGAACGTCAACCAGCCCAAGGGCAACTTCGACGGTCCGACCCGGGTGTCGATGCTCGACGCCAACGACCAGTTGCGTTCGCCCAAGGAATACGCCGAACTGATCCTGGCCTACAAGAACGGCGCACCGCTGCGTCTCAAGGATGTCGCACAGATCGTCGACGGTGCCGAGAACGAACGCCTTGCCGCCTGGGCCAACGAAAACCAGGCCGTGCTGCTGAATATCCAGCGCCAGCCCGGGGCCAACGTCATCGAGGTGGTGGACCGGATCAAGGCCTTGCTACCGAGCATCACTGACAACCTGCCGGCGGGCATCGATGTCACGGTGCTGACCGACCGGACCCAGACCATTCGCGCTTCCGTCACCGATGTTCAGCATGAACTGCTGATCGCCATCGCCCTGGTGGTGATGGTGACCTTCCTGTTCCTGCGCCGGGCCAGCGCCACCATCATTCCTTCGGTTGCCGTGCCCTTGTCGCTGATCGGCACCTTCGGCGTGATGTACCTGGCGGGCTTCTCGGTCAACAACCTGACCCTGATGGCCCTGACCATCGCCACCGGCTTCGTGGTCGACGATGCCATCGTCATGCTGGAAAACATCTCGCGCTTCATCGAGGAGGGCGACAGCCCGATGCAAGCGGCGCTCAAGGGCGCCAAGCAGATCGGCTTCACCCTGATTTCCCTGACCCTGTCGTTGATCGCGGTACTGATACCGCTGTTGTTCATGGCCGATGTGGTCGGGCGGCTGTTCCGCGAGTTCGCCATCACCCTGGCGGTGGCGATCCTGATTTCCCTGGTGGTGTCCCTGACCCTGACGCCGATGATGTGCGCGCGCCTGCTCAAGCGCGAGCCCAAGGCCGAAGAGCAGGGCCGTTTCTACAGGGCCAGCGGCGCCTGGATCGACGGCTTGATCGAAGCCTACGGGCGCAAGTTGCGCTGGGTGCTCAATCACCAGCCGCTGACCTTGCTGGTGGCGGTCGCCACCCTGGCACTGACCGTGTTCCTCTACCTGATGGTGCCCAAGGGCTTCTTCCCGGTGCAGGACACCGGGGTGATCCAGGGGATTTCCGAAGCACCGCAGTCGGTGTCCTTTGCCTCCATGAGCCAGCGGCAACAGGCGTTGGCCAAGGTCATCCTGGCCGATCCTGAGGTGGAAAGCCTGTCGTCCTATATCGGCGTGGACGGCGACAATGCCACGCTCAACAGCGGTCGCCTGCTGATCAACCTCAAGCCGCGCCACCAGCGCAGCCTGAGCGCCACGCAAGTGATCAGCCGGCTGCAGCCGGAAGTCGACAAACTGGCGGGGATCCGCCTGTTCATGCAGCCGGTGCAGGACCTGACCATCGAAGACCGGGTCAGCCGCACCCAGTACCAGTTCAGCATGTCCTCGCCGGACGCCAACCTGCTGGCCGAGTGGAGTGGCAAGCTGGTGGACGCGCTGGCCCAGCGCCCGGAACTGACGGATGTGGCCAGCGACCTGCAGGACAAGGGCTTGCAGGTCTATCTGGTGATCGACCGGGACGCCGCTTCGCGCCTGGGCGTCGCCGTGTCGGATATCACCGATGCGCTGTATGACGGTTTCGGCCAGCGGCAGATTTCCACCATCTACACCCAGGCCAGCCAGTACCGCGTGGTGCTGCAAGCCCAGGCGGGGGAGAGGATCGGGCCGCAGGCGCTGGAACAGATCCACGTCAAGACCACCAGCGGCGGGCAGGTGCGCCTGTCCAGCCTGGCCCGTGTCGAGGAGCGCCAGGCGCAGTTGGCCATCTCCCATATCGGCCAGTTCCCGGCGGTGATGATGTCGTTCAACCTGGCGCCCGGCGTGGCGCTGGGGCAGGCGGTACAGGTCATCGACCAGGTGAAGCAGGAGATCGGCATGCCGATTGGCGTGCAGACCCAGTTCCAGGGCGCGGCCGAAGCCTTCCAGGCGTCGCTGTCGAGCACCCTGTTGCTGATCCTGGCGGCGGTGGTGACCATGTACATCGTGCTGGGGGTGCTCTACGAGAGCTACATCCACCCGGTGACCATTCTCTCGACCCTGCCCTCGGCGGCGGTCGGTGCCTTGCTGGCGTTGATCCTGAGCGGCAACGACCTGGGCATGATCGCCATCATCGGGATCATCCTGCTGATCGGTATCGTCAAGAAGAACGCGATCATGATGATCGACTTCGCCCTCGATGCCGAGCGTCACCAGGGCATGGCCCCGGAGCAGGCGATCTACCAGGCGGCCCTGTTGCGTTTCCGGCCGATCCTGATGACCACCCTGGCGGCGCTGTTCGGTGCCATTCCACTGATGCTCGCCACCGGTTCCGGTGCCGAACTGCGCCAACCCCTGGGCCTGGTGATGGTCGGCGGGTTGCTGGTCAGCCAGGTGCTGACCCTGTTCACCACGCCGGTGATCTACCTGTACTTCGATCGCCTGGGACGGCGCTGGCGGCGGCATTCGAGCCTGCTTGAGCAGGTGGACACATGAACCTCTCGGGACCGTTCATCCGCCGGCCGGTAGCCACCATGCTGCTGAGCCTGGCGATTGTCCTGCTGGGTGGCGTGAGTTTCGGCCTGCTGCCGGTGTCGCCGCTGCCGCAAATGGACTTTCCGGTGATCGTGGTCCAGGCCAGCCTGCCCGGCGCCAGCCCGGAAGTCATGGCCTCCACCGTCGCCACGCCGCTGGAGCGCTCCTTCGGCGTGATTCCCGGCGTCAACACCATGAGCAGCCGCTCCAGCCAGGGTTCGACCCGGGTGATCCTGCAGTTCGACCTCAACCGCGATATCAACGGTGCCGCGCGGGAAGTCCAGGCGGCGATCAACGCGTCGCGCAACCTGCTGCCCAGCGGCATGCGCAGCATGCCCACCTACAAGAAGGTCAACCCGTCCCAGGCGCCGATCATGGTGCTGTCGCTGACCTCCGACGTGCTGCAGAAGGGCCAGCTCTACGACCTGGCCTCGACCATCCTGTCCCAGAGCCTGTCCCAGGTCCCGGGGGTGGGCGAGGTTCAGATCGGTGGCAGTTCGCTGCCGGCGGTGCGCATCGAGCTCGAACCCCAGGCGCTCAACCAGTACGGCGTGGCCCTGGACAACGTGCGCACCACCATTGCCAACGCCAACGTACGGCGGCCCAAGGGTTCACTAGAGGATGCCGAGCGCAACTGGCAGGTGCAGGCCAACGACCAGCTGGAAAAAGCCAAGGACTACGAGCCGCTGGTCATCCACTACCAGAACGGCTCGGCCTTGCGCCTGGGGGATGTGGCGAAGATCAGCGACAGCGTCGAGGATCGTTACAACGCCGGCTTTTTCAACAATGACGACGCGGTCCTGCTGGTGATCAACCGCCAGGCCGGCGCCAACATCATCCAGACGGTGAACGAGATCAAGGCGCAACTGCCGGCCTTGCAGGCGGTGTTGCCAGCCAGCGTCAAGCTGAACCTGGCCATGGACCGTTCGCCGGTGATCAAGGCCACGCTCCACGAAGCCGAGATGACCCTGTTGATCGCCGTGGCCCTGGTGGTGCTGGTGGTGTACCTGTTCCTTGGCAACTTCCGGGCGTCGCTGATCCCGACCCTGGCGGTGCCGGTGTCGCTGGTGGGCACCTTTGCCGTCATGTACCTGTATGGCTTCTCCCTGAACAACCTGTCGCTGATGGCCCTGATCCTGGCCACCGGCCTGGTGGTGGACGATGCCATCGTGGTGCTGGAGAACATTTCCCGGCATATCAACGACGGCATCGCGCCCCTGAAGGCCGCGTACCAGGGGGCCAAGGAAGTCGGCTTCACCTTGCTGTCGATGAACGTGTCGCTGGTGGCGGTGTTCCTCTCCATCCTGTTCATCGGCGGGATCATCGGCAGCCTGTTCCGCGAGTTTTCCATCACCCTGGCGGCGGCCATCATCGTGTCGCTGGTGGTGTCGCTGACCTTGACGCCGATGCTCTGCGCGCGCTGGCTCAAGCCGCACCTGCAGGGCGAACCGACCCGCCTGCAGCGCTGGAGCGAAAAGGCCAACGAACGCATGATGGCGGCCTACGCCACCAGCCTGGACTGGGTCCTGCGGCACAAGCGGCTGACCCTGCTCAGCCTGTTCGTCACCATCGGATTGAACGTCGCCTTGTACGTGGTGGTGCCAAAGACCTTCCTGCCCCAACAGGACACCGGGCAACTGATTGGCTTCGTCCGCGGCGACGACGGCATGTCGTTCGGCAATATGCAGCCGAAGATGGAAATCTTCCGCAAGGCGGTACTGGCCGACCCGGCGGTGCAAAGCGTGGCCGGCTTCATCGGTGGCAACAACGGCACCAACAACGCGTTCATGCTGGTGCGCCTCAAACCGATCAAGGAGCGCAATGTCTCGGCGCAGAACGTCATCGAACGCCTGCGCACCGAAATGCCCAAGGTGCCGGGTGCCCGACTGATGCTGATGGCCGACCAGGACCTGCAATTCGGCGGCGGGCGCGAGCAACAGACCGCGCAGTACTCCTACATCCTGCAAAGCGACGACCTCGGCGCGCTGCGCGAGTGGTACCCGAAAGTGGTCGCGGCCCTCAAGGCCCTGCCGGAGTTGACCGCTATCGATGCCCGGGAAGGTCGCGGAGCCCCGCAGACCACCCTGGTGGTCGACCGCGATACCGCCAAGCGCCTGGGCGTGGACATGAGCACGGTCACGGCGGTGCTCAACAACGCCTACAGCCAGCGGCAGATTTCCACCATCTATGACAGCCTGAACCAGTACCAGGTGGTGATGGAGATCAATCCGAAGTACGCCCAGTCTCCGGAAACCCTCAATCAGGTCAAGGTGATCGGCTCGGCCGGGCAGCGCATTCCGTTGTCGGCCATCGCCCACTATGAGAACAGCCTGCAGGACGATCGGGTCGATCACGAGGGACAGTTCGCCTCCGAAAGCCTGTCGTTCGACATGGCCCCCGGGGTGACGGTGGAGCAGGGCACCGCCGCCATCGAGCGGGCGATCGCCAGGCTCGGCTTGCCGGAAGCGGTGATCGCCAAGATGGCCGGCACCAGCGACGCCTTTGCCGCGACCCAGAAAGGCCAGCCGTTCATGATCCTCGGCGCGCTGGTGGCGGTGTACCTGGTACTGGGTATCCTCTACGAAAGCTACATTCACCCGCTGACCATCCTGTCCACCTTGCCGTCGGCCGGGGTCGGCGCCTTGCTCGGCATCTACCTGCTGGGGGGCGAGTTCAGCCTGATTTCGCTGTTGGGGCTGTTCCTGTTGATCGGCGTGGTGAAGAAGAACGCGATCCTGATGATCGACCTGGCGCTGCAACTGGAGCGTCATTCGGGCCTGGACCCGCTGGAGTCGATTCGCCAGGCCTGCCTGCTGCGCCTGCGGCCGATCCTGATGACCACCCTGGCGGCGATCCTCGGCGCCTTGCCCTTGCTGCTGAGCAGTGCCGAAGGCGCGGAAATGCGCCAGCCCCTGGGCCTGACCATTATCGGCGGGCTGATCTTCAGCCAGGTCCTGACCCTCTACACCACCCCGGTGGTTTACCTTTATCTCGACCGTTTGCGCCACCGCTTCAACCAGTGGCGTGGCGTGCGCACGGATGGTGCTCTGGAAACTCCGCTATGACTGACCGATCGCAATGCAAAGTGCCCCTGGCCGCCCAACGCCTGGAGACCGCCCGTGGCTCACGCCTGCTGAGCCTGGCCTTGTGCGGGCTGATGCTCAGCGCCTGCGCCGTGGGCCCGGACTACAAGCGCCCGGACGCCGCGACGCCGGCGCAATACAAGGAAGCCGCCGGCTGGCGTCAGGCCCAGCCCAGTGACTCCCTGGCCCGTGGCGCCTGGTGGGAGCTGTATGGCGACCCGACGCTCAACGCCCTGGTGGAAAAGCTCAACAGTGCCAACCAGTCGGTGGCGCAGTCCGAAGCCCAGTACCGTCAGGCCCAGGCGTTGGTCAAGAGCTCGCGCGGCGCCTTCTTTCCCAGCGCTAACCTTAGCGTCGGAAAAACCCGCTCCAGCCAGGGTACCGGCAGCAGCAGTTCGAGCCTGAGCCGTTCATCCAGCGGGATTCAGGATACCTACAACGCCCAGCTGGGTGTGAGCTGGGAAGCGGATATCTGGGGCAAGCTGCGCCGCGGCCTGGAAGCCAACGAAGCCAGTGCCCAGGCCAGCTTTGCCGACCTCGCGGCCATGCGCCTGAGCCAGCAATCGAGCCTGGTGCAGAACTACCTGCAACTGCGGGTGATCGACGAACAGAAGCGCCTGCTGGAATCAACGGTGCAGACCTACGAGCGCTCGCTCAAGAGCACCGAAAGCCAGTACCGTTTTGGCGTTTCCAGCAAGGCGGCGATCGCCCAGGCCCAGACCCAGCTCAAGACCGCCCAGGGCGACCTGATCGACCTGATCTGGCAACGGGCCCAATTCGAAAACGCCATTGCCGTCTTGACCGGCCAGCCTCCGGCGCAATTCCAGCTGGCGGCCACCACCACGGTTCCGGTCTTGCCGTCGATTCCGTTGGGCGTGCCGTCGCAACTGCTGGAACGGCGTCCGGACGTGGCCTCGGCGGAACGTTCGGTGATCGCGGCCAACGCCAATATCGGCGTGGCGAAGGCGGCTTATTATCCGGACCTGACCTTGAGCCTGTCCGGCGGCTACAGCAGCAGCACCTATGCCAACTGGATCAGTCTGCCAAACCGTTTCTGGTCGGTGGGACCCAAGTTGGCCACCACCTTGTTCGACGGTGGTCAACGTTCGGCGGAAGTGGACCGCACCGAGGCGGTGTATGACCAGACCGTGGCCAAGTATCGCCAGACCGTGCTGGATGGTTTCCGCGAGGTGGAAAACTACATGGTGCAACTCAAGGTGATGGAAGACGAGGCGGCGGTACGCGCCCAGGCACTGGAGGCGGCGCGTGAATCCCTGCGCCTGACCGAGAACCAGTACAAGGCCGGCCTGATCACCTACCTGGATGTGGTCACGGTGCAGACCACGGCCCTGACCAATGAGCGTAGCGTGCTGAGCCTGCTGCAAAGCCGGTTGATCGCCAGTGTCCAGCTGATCGCGGCGCTGGGCGGCGGCTGGGATGGCAACACCGACCTGAGCGCCAAGCGCTAGGATCGCAAAAGCCCGGCCTGAATCCCCATCAGGCCGGGTGCACAGACATCACTTCTGCAGTGAACGCACGCCGCGCCCAGCCAGGAAGCACAGGCTGCCGCCAACGGCCGTGAGGCCGCTCAGGGCGTAGAACATCGTCGCCGGCACCGTGTGAATCAGCAGGTAGCCGCAGATCACCGGACTCAACGCACCGCCCAGGGCGGCCAGGTTCTGCGCGCCCAGGTAACTGCCACGCAGCGCTTCCGGGGCGATAGTGTCGACGAACAGGTATTCGGACGGATAGATGATCATCTCCCCGAGGGTGAAGATGAACATGGCCACGCACCAGGTCACCAGGTTTTGCGCAAGACTGAAGCCGATCAGCCCGACGATGAACAGGCTGGTGCCGATGGCGATCCAGTAGCGCAGCTGCTCGCGCTTGAGAAAACGGCCGATCTGGTATTGCAGCAGGATCACGCTGATGGCGTTGCAGGCCAGGATCGCCGACAAGGTGGTCAGGGCGTCCTGGCTGCTGTGGGTCACCAGCAGGAACTGCGACAGGTACAGGGTGTAGCGGCCATGGACGATGGTGCTCAGCAGACTGCCACAGGTGAACAGGATCAGGGTCCGGTCGTTGCGCAGCGTCACCAGGGTGTTGATGAAGCTTTGCGGCTTGCCGGGCAGCGCCTGGGCGGTTGGCGCGATACCGAGCATCAGGAAAATACTGCAAAAAGCGATGCTCGCGGCGATCAGGAAAGGGGCCAGGGGTTGCACCCCGGCAATCACCACGCCGAGCATGGGGCCAGTGGCGTAGCCGATGTTGGTCAAGGTGTAGCGCAGGGAGAAGACCTTGGCTCGCTGCTCGATGGGCAGGTTCTCGCTGATGATGGCCTTGGAACCGATCAGAAACAGCGCCGACGCGGTTTCGGTGATCACCAGGGTCAGGGTGGTCAGGTACAGGTCGTGGGCGAAGGTCAGCAAGGTGAAACCGACGCCGCTGGAGAGCATCGCCAGGATCATCAGCCGGCGTTTTTCCAGGCGGTCGATGATGTAGCCGCCGTACAGCGAGAGCAGGGTGGCGATAAACACCGCGATCCCCATCAGCAGGCCGACATCCTGCTGGTTCAGCCCGAGTTTCCTGCTGAGGAACAGGGCCAGCAGGGGGCTGGTGATGGCACGGCTGACGACGATGGTCACGGAGCAGATCATCAGCCGGCGGATAACGAGGGAGTAGATGGCCACGGTGGTGCTTATGTCCTTGTTTTGAAAACGTCTCTGTGTTTCACCGGGTCACGGCAGGTACTGGCGGTAGTGGCGCTCATAGACGGCCGCCGGATGGTCCGCCGTCATGGCGTGACCGTTGTCGTCCCACCATCGGGCCACTTCGCCGGCCGTGGCAATCCAGGCGTCCTCGTGTTGCTGGATACCCTTGATCAGCTCACGCAGTACGCCGATACGCCCCGGCGTGGCGATGACTTCCGGGTGCAGGCGCAGGACGTAGCACAGCCCGAACCGATGGAACCCGGCGAAATCCATCTGCAGGTTGCCCAGGGTATGGCTGTAGGAAGCGATCCGCGACTGCGCCGGCGGCACCGCCGGGCTGAGGTTGAAGGCGAAGTAGGGCTCGTCCTCCAGCTCATAGTGCAACGGCAGTTCGATGACCTGCGGGGCCGTCGGGTGGGCGAAGGGCAGGTCATCACCGCGCCAGGAGGACGACCAGAGAATGCCCTCGTCGTGCAGGGCCTCGGTGAACCCCGGCAACCAGTTGCCGGCCGGAATCCGGAAACCCTTCGGCCGCTCGCCCGTCAGTGCCGCCAGGGCCTGGCAGCCTTGTGCGAGCGAGGCTTTCTGCTCGGCGAGGGTCAGGTTGTCGAAGTTCTGGTGACGGTAGCCGGCACAGGCGATTTCATGACCACCGGCCTGGATCGCACGGAGGTGGGCCGGTTGCTCTTCGGCGACGATGCCCGGGATGCACCAACTGCTGCGCACGGCCAATTCGTCGAACAGGCCGAGCAGCCGCTCGACCCCGCGCTGGCTGCCATAACGCCAGACCGACAGGCTCTTGTCGCGCCCGGCAACCTCCGGGGCCTGGGTGAGGATGCCATGGATATCGTTGTAATCCACGGTAACCACCACCGCACAGCGATAAGGCGCGGGCCATGGGCTCTTGAATACGGGCCGTTGGGACTCAGCCATGATGATGCTCCTTGAGCCACCAATGGGCGACATCGCGGCACGTGGCAAACCAGACGTCATCGCGCTCACGCATATGTTCGAACAATCGCTCCAGCAACAGGATGCGCCCCGGCTTGCCGGTGATCTTGGGGTGGAACAGGGTGGTCAGGCACAGCCCTTCATCGACGGCGCCATCGAATTCGCGACACCAGTTGTCCAGGGTCAGCGCATAGCTGGCGGTGCGGTCCAACCCTGAGGGAAAGTTCGGCTCGCGGGTGTAGGCGATGGAAGCGTAGTCGTCCATTTCCCAGCGGCCGGGGATTTCCACCAGCGGTTGCGCATGCCCGGGCACCTGCACCAGGTAGGGCCGGTCGTCACCGCGCATGCTGCTGGAGTAGGTCACGCCGGCGTCCACCAGCATCGCCGGGGTCTCCGCACGCCAGTCGCCGGAAGGCGTGCGAAAGCCCTCGGCACGGATGTTCAGGTATTGCCAGAACACCTCGCGGCATTTGTTCATCACGTCCCGCTGCTGTTCCAGCGTCAGGGCGTAGAAGGATTCGTGCTTGTAGCCGTGGTAGGCCACTTCATGTCCGCGTTCGACAATCGCCTGGCATTGCCGGGGCCAGTTTTCCACGACCCAGGCCGGTACGAAGAAGGTGGTCGGCAGGCGGAACTCGTCGAGCAGGTCGAGAATGCGCGGCAACGCCCGATACGGGCCGTAACCGCCAAAACCGAAGTACTCGGGCTTGTGCCAGATCGAGCCATCGAGCATGGCGTCACCGGTCGGGCCGTCGAGGTCGAATGCCAGGGCCAGGCAGGCTTTGTGCCCATCCGGCCAGGTCGGGGTCGAGGACATGAGTGGCGGCTCCCGGTTACTGGCCCTTGTTGACGGCGATGCTGTCGACGGCACCCACCGACAGGTCCCATTTCTTCAGGATGGCCTGGTAGCTGCCGTCGGCGATCATGCTTTGCAGGGCGGCCTGGACGGCATCACGCAATGCCTGGTTGTCCTTGCTCACGCCGATCCCGGTGAACTGCACGACCATCGGTGTGCCGATGATATTGAAGGTGTTCTTCTCCTGGTTCGCGAGGTATGGCAGGGTCTCGCTGCCTTGCACGGCAGCGTTGATGCGGCTCTGGCGCAGCTGCGCGCGGGCGTCGGCCGAACCTTCGGTGCCGATGACCTTGATCGGTTTGTCGGCCGGGCAGTGCGCACTGCTCCAGGCGGCGATTTCCGCCGGGAAGGTGGTGCGACGGCTGGTACCGACAGTCTTGCCGCAGATGTCGGTCATCTCCTTGATGTCCTGGTTCTTCACCAGGGTGTAGAACTGCGAACCGCTGGTGAAGTAGTCGACGAAGTCCACCGCCTTCTGCCGTTCGGCGGTGTCGGTCATGCCCGAGAGCACGATGTCCACGCGCTTGGTGGTCAGGGCGTTGATCATCTGTTCGAAGGAGGTTTCCTGCCATTTCATTTTCACGCCCAGGCGCTGGGCCAGTGCGTTACCCAGGTCGAAGTCGACACCGGTGAGTTCGTTGTTGGCCGGGTCCTTGAAGTCCATCGGCGGGTAGTTGGGCATGATCGCCGCGACGATTTCGCCCTTGGCCTTGATGCTGGCGGGCAATTCGGCGGCCCAAGTGAAGCTGGAAGCCATCAGGCCGGCGAGTACAGCTGGGATAACGTAGTTCTTCATGGACGTTCTCTTATGAATGTTGTGAAGGTTCAGGGAAACCTAGGTTCGAACGGCAGAAATGAAGCTTTGGGTGCGCGGGTTTTGTGGGTTTATTAGAAGTTCTTCGGGGCTTCCTTCCTCCACGATCTGGCCGCCGTCCATGAACACCATGCGGTTGGAGACTTCGCGGGCGAAGCCCAGTTCATGGGTGACGACGATCATGGTCATGCCGGTCTGCGCCAGGTCGCGCATCACCGACAGCACCTCTGCGACCAGTTCCGGGTCGAGTGCCGAAGTGGGTTCATCGAACAGCATCAGCTTGGGCCGCATCGCCAGGGCCCGGGCAATGGCCACCCGTTGCTGCTGGCCGCCGGACAACTCGATGGGATAGCTGTCGCGCTTGTGCGCCAGGCCGACCCGGGCAAGCAACTCCAGGGCCTCCTCGACCGATTCCTTGGGCGAGCGCTTGAGCACCTGGACCGGGCCTTCGATGATGTTTTCCAGCACGGTCATGTGCGGAAACAGGTTGAAGCGCTGGAACACCATGCCGGTGGCCAGGCGCTGGCGGGCGATCTGCGCTTCGTTGAGCTCATGCAGCTTGTTGCCGGCGATCCGGTAGCCCACCAGTTCGCCGTCGACCCAGAGGCCGCCCTTGTCGATCTTTTCCAGCTGGTTGACGCAGCGCAGCAGGGTGCTCTTGCCGGAACCGGAGGGGCCGATGATGCACAGCACTTCGCCTTGCTCGACTTCGATGTTGACGTCCTTCAGGGCGTGGAAGGAGTCGTAGTATTTGTTCAGGCCGACAGCCTTGATGATGCTTCTCATGTTCGAATTCTCCAGGACACTTACGAGCGCTTGCCGGCGCCGCGGGCAAAACGCAGTTCCAGGCGGCTCTGACCGAAGGACAGCACGGTGACGGCGACCAGGTACCAGATGCCGGCCACGATCAGCAGCTCCATCACCCGGGCGTTGGCGTAGTAGATGTTCTGGGCGTTGTAGAGCAGTTCCGAGTACTGGATCACGCTCGCCAGGCTGGTCATCTTGACCATGCCGATGAACTCGTTGCCCACCGGCGGGATGATGATGCGCATGGCCTGGGGCAGGATGATCCGGCGCAGGGCCTGCAGGCGTGGCATGCCGATGGACTTGGCGGCTTCATACTGGCCGGTGTCCACCGAGAGCAGGCCGGCACGCACCACCTCGGCGGTGTAGGCGCCCTGGTTGATGCTCAGGCCCAGCAAGGCGGCGACAAACGGGGTCATCAGGCTGACGGTGTCGAGCTGGAACAGCCCGGGAATCCCGATGCTCGGGAAGATCAGCGCCAGGTTGAACCACAGCAGCAACTGGAGAATCAACGGCGTGCCGCGGAACAGCCAGGTGTAGGTGATCGCCACGTAGCGCAGGATCGGGTTGGCGGACATGCGCATGATCGCCGTGATCACCCCGAACACCACGCCCAGGACCATGGCCAGGATCGCCATGATGATGGTGTTCAGCAGCCCGGTGAGAATCGCCTTGGCGGTCAGGAACTGGCCGATATAGGACCATTCGATCTGGCCCTGGGCAAAGGCCCGGACCAGCCCGGCCAGGGCGACGACGATCAGGGTGGCGAAGAGGATGCGTCCGTAATAGCGCCGCGGTACATGTTCGTACTGGGTGATATCGAACTGGTTCTCGGCCTGTTTGCGCTCGGCTTGCAAGCGTTCTGCCTGGGATTGACTCATGGTGTTTCTCCGTACACGGCGCCGGGGGCGCCGTCTTTGTTTCTGGCGTTCAGGAAAGACGCAGGCCGTTGTATTCGGCGGCCCATTGCCGTTGTGCTTCGAGCGCGACCTTCAGCCGGGCAATCTGTTCGCGAACCTGCTCCGGTGCGGTACCGCCCCAACCGCTGCGAGCGGCGATGGCGGCTTCCAGGGTCAGGCTGTCGCGGACTTCAGGTGTCAGCCGCGGATCGATCTCGGCCAGTAGCGCCGGGCTCGCCTCCCAGAGTTCGAGGTCGCCGGCTTCACAGGCCTTGACCAGCGCACCGGTGATTTCATGGGCCTCCTTGAACGGCACACCGCGCACCGCCAGCCAGTCGGCGACTTCGGTGGCCAGGGTGAAGCCCAGGGGTGCCTGACGCCGCAGCTCCTCGACGTTGACCGTCATGGTCGCGACCATCCCGGCCATGGCCGGCAGCACCAGCAGCAGGGTGTCGACGCTGTCGAGCACACCGTTCTTGTCCTCGCTCAGGTCGCGGTTATAGGACAGCGGCAAGGACTTGAGGGTCGAGAGCAACCCGGTCAGGTTGCCGATCAGGCGCCCGGCCTTGCCCCGCGCCAATTCGGCGATATCCGGGTTTTTCTTCTGCGGCATGATCGAGCTGCCGGTGGCGTAGGCGTCGTCCAGCGCCACCCAGCGGAACTGCCGGGACGACCACAGGCAGAACTCTTCGGCCAGGCGCGAGATATTGATCCCGAGCATGCTGGCGACGAACAGGAACTCGGCGACATGATCGCGGCTGGCCACCGCATCGATGGAGTTCTCGCAGACGCCGCGGTAACCCATCTCCCGGGCCGATTGCTGCGGCTGGCGAGCGATGGCCGAACCGGCCATGGCCGCCGCCCCCAATGGCGACAGGGCGGTGCGGGCATCCCAGTCCACCAGGCGCTGGACGTCACGCAACATGGCCTGGGCATGGGCCAGCAGGTGATGGGCGAAGACGATCGGTTGCGCCTGCTGCAGGTGGGTGAAGCCGGGGCAGATGCTCTGCACATGCTGCTCGGCCTGATCGACCAGCGCCTGTTGCAGGGCCAGGACTTCCACCGCCAGGGTGCGCACGTGGTCACGCAGGAACAGGCGCAGGTCATTGGCGGTCTGGTCGTTGCGCGAACGTCCGGCGCGCAGCTTGCCGCCCAGGGCGCCGAGGCGCTCGGTCAGCAGGCGTTCGATGAAGGTGTGCACGTCCTCGTCGTCCTGGGTCGGGGCGACACAACCGGCGCGAAAGTCTTCGCCGATACGCTCCAGGGCCTCGACCATGGCTCGGGTCTCCTGCTCGTCGAGCAGGCCGGCACGTTGCAATTCGTGGGCATGGGCCCGGGAGCCGGCAAGATCATAGGGGGTGAGGCGGAAATAGCGTTCCGGGCAGCGGGAGAGGGCGGCCAGGGCGGCGGACGGCCCGCTCTTGAAACGGGCGCCCCAGAGACGGTCGGTGGCTTGAGCCATTGTTGTTTTCCTCACGCAGATGAAGGGTTCGACACACGACCGCCGCCAGCCGTCCGGGGAGGGGCAGGGTCATGCGCTATCAGGAGGGCAGTTACGAATCCTTGTAGAAGCAGCCGCTCGACGCTGGTGGCACCTACAAGTACAAAAGAATGGCTTTTAAACGCTTGCAATCAGCGACTTGTGGCTGATTTGCAAAAAACAGCGGTGGTTGCCAAGCCTGGTTTTCTGTGTTCATTATTATTGACCGGCGACGTTTTTCTAGTGGAGCTAAGCCTGTTGAATATGCAGTTCGAGGTCAATAAGCATGATGGAAACCCAGCTTTCCAATTCTGGAAACCCGCCGCCGAAACCCGGACAACGAGCGCCCCTGGCCCTCAGTGGACTGGATTTCAAGTTACTCAAAGTGTTCAAGGCGGTGGTCGAGGCAGGAGGCTTCAGCGCGGCTCAGAATGAGCTGAATGTGGGACTTGCCGCCATCAGCAAGCAGATTTCCGACCTGGAAATCCGCATTGGCATGCGCCTGTGTACTCGGGGGCGGGAAGGCTTTTGCCTGACCGAAGAGGGCAGCCTGGTGTATCAGGCCTCGATTGACTTGTTTACCTCGGTCGATAACTTTCGGGATCGGCTTAGTTCAGCCCAGAATGAATTGATCGGCGATCTTAGTGTCGGCGTGGTGGACAACACTATTTCAGACATTAATTCACCGTTAGTTGCGGCCTTGCGTAAAATTCACGATGAGTCGCCGAAAGTAAGATTTCGCCTGCACGCGGCCCAGCTTGATGAAATCGAGCGCGGCGTGGTGGAGGGGCGTTATATCGCTGGAATAGTACCGGTGTATCAAAAAAGAGAAGAGTTTGATTATTTCTCGCTCTATGAGGAGCGCTCCGAGGCTTACTGCGGCGTCGGGCACCCCTTGTTTGATGCGGACGATGCGCATCACAGCGTGGAAGTGCTGCGTGAGCATGCGTTCGTCAACCACCGCTATGCGATCCATCGTGACAAGCTCGACTTTGTCACCTACGACAGTTTTTCCGCCTCGGCGTCCCAGGTGGAAGCCGTCGCCATGCTGGTCCAGACCGGTCGTTTCCTCGGCTTCCTGCCACAACACTATGCCGCACCATTGGTGGCCAAAGGCTTATTGCGGGCGTTGATGCCGGAGCGGGTCAGCTATCACACGGCCTTCAATCTGATCCTGCGCCACAATACGACGCGCAGCCCGCTGGTCAAGGCTTTCGCCCAGGCCCTGGGGGTAGATCTCAAGGCGCCGTTGCAAGGGTAATCGAGGACCGAAGGGCGCCGCAGTCGTCTCACGAACCCGTTTGCCCAATACCCGTTCGTGGACCTCATTGTTGAGCAGCACGCTTTCGATCACCCGTCGAAAACCGGGCTCGTCGGATAGCGGCCCCTTGAGGGCCACGAGTGCATCGCGCAGTGCCATCAACTTGTTCAAGGGGGGTGCCGGATTTGGCGCGGCGCAATCACCGGGACTTGACCCGAGCGGTCGCGCAGTCTGCGCCTCGATGATGGAAGGCCGGAGCGGGTCGCAATCATCATTGGACATGATGGGTTCTCTACAGAATGTGTGCACTGCGCCAGGAGAACACAGGGTAAAAAGCTCGACTCGTTTAGTCTAAAGCAGGCGTGGCTGGGTGCTAGTTATGAGCGGATTTTAATAGCCGTCATATTTACGGATATATATGTAGGAGCTTTCCAGAATGCCTCTTTGATTGTAGGTAAAGCCACCTCGATCAACAGCCCACCCACCTGCAAAAGCGAAGGCCTGTCGTTCCCGCTTCCAGCCCAGACAGAATGGTTTTCAAACACCCGATAAGCGCTGGCTTCCCCGCGCAGAGGCTTGCTTTCAAGGACTTTCGTAGGTATAAAAAATCAAATTTATTTTTAAAACACTGTTCATCCGGTCAGGTTTTCACCCTGCAAAGGCTCCTCACATATGGTCGCAAAGAAACTCAGTGCCCCCAATGTCACCAAGACCCGATTGCTGGATGCCGCGGAGGCACTGTTTATCAAATACGGCTACGACGCCGTGTTATTGCGCCAGATTACCGAACGCGCCCAGGTCAACCTGGCCGCGGTGAACTACCACTTCGGGGACAAGGATTCCCTGATGACCGCCTTGCTGATGCAGCGCCTGGGACCACTCAACGAACAGCGCCTGGAACTGCTGGCCAGATGCGAAGAGCAGGCGGACGGCCCGCTGGACTGCGAGACCCTGCTGGGGGTCCTGTTCGCCCCGGCGATGGGGCTCGAGCGCAGCGGCGACGGCGATGAAAGCCGCTCCTTCATTCGCTTCCTGGGCCGCGTCTACAGCGACACCTCACCCTTTATCCAGAAGTACCTGAAGGAACATTACCAACCGGTTTTCGAGCGTTTCTTCAATGCCTTCGCCCTGGCGCTGCCGGACATGCCGCGCAACGAAGTCGGGGTACGCCTGCAATTCGCCCTCAAGGCCATCTCCGGGGTGATTGCCGGGACCGAACTGCGCGTGTTGATGCAGGCCATGAGCCTGGGGCGCCCGGCCACGGATGCCGAAGTCATGGCCAAGGTGATCAGCCTGGTCTCGGCGGCCATCCATGCGCCCATGCAGGACCGTGACGCGGAGCAGGCGCTGGAGCGGGTGCTGCAAACCCAGCGTTCGATTCGCCAGCAGGGCGTGCCGATCACGGCCAGGATGGCCGGCAGGCCATAGTTCTCCGGCGTGTCATCCCGAGGCCGATGATCAGGTCACAGCGCACAATCGCCAATCTTGGCTAGAGTGAAACTGACGGCAACCGTGCCGCCAGCGTGATCGTTCATCTGATCGGGAGTACACGATGGATCTCAACCGTCGTCAGTTCTTCAAGGTCGCCGCCATCGGCCTTGGAGGCTCGAGCCTGGCCGCGCTGGGCATGTCCCCGGCGCCCGCCTTCGCCGAGCAAGTGCGCCACTTCAAACTCACCCATACCCATGAAACCCGCAACACCTGCCCCTATTGTTCGGTCGGTTGCGGGCTGATCATGTACAGCCAGGGTGATACCGCCAAGAATGTGGCCCAGGACATCATCCATATCGAAGGCGATGCCGACCATCCGGTCAATCGCGGCACCCTGTGCCCCAAAGGCGCGGGCCTGCTGGACTTCATCCACAGTCCCGACCGCCTCAAGTACCCGCAGGTACGCAAGCCGGGCAGCCGGGAATGGACACGGATTTCCTGGGATGAAGCGCTGGACCGCGTCAGCGACCTGATCAAGGCCGACCGCGATGCGAACTTCGTCGAGAAGAACGCCCAGGGGCAGACGGTCAATCGCTGGCTGACCACCGGCTTTCTCGCCGCCTCGGCGGCGTCCAACGAAGCCGGTTACCTGACCCACAAGGTCGTTCGCAGTCTGGGCATGCTGGGGTTCGACAACCAGGCACGTGTCTGACATGGCCCGACGGTGGCAAGTCTTGCCCCGACGTACGGCCGTGGAGCCATGACCAACACCTGGACCGATATCGCCAACGCGAATCTGATCCTGGTGATGGGCGGCAATGCCGCTGAAGCGCACCCCTGCGGTTTCAAATGGGTGACCGAAGCCAAGGCCCACAATCAGGCACGGCTGATCGTGGTCGACCCGCGTTTCACCCGGACCGCCTCGGTGGCCGACTACTACGCGCCGATCCGAACCGGCACCGACATCGCCTTCATGGGCGGGCTGATCAACTTCCTGCTGAGCGAGGACAAGATCCAGCACGAATACGTGCGCAACTACACCGACGTGTCGTTTATCGTCAAGGCCGGCTTCGGCTTCGAGGACGGGCTGTTCAGCGGCTACGATGCGGCCAGCCGCACCTACACCGACAAGTCCTCCTGGGGCTATGAGCTGGGCGAGGACGGTTTCGCCAAGGTCGACCCGAGCCTGCAGCACGAGCGCTGCGTCTATCAGTTGATGAAACAGCACTACAGCCGCTACACCCAGGCGCTGGTGAGTCAGACCTGCGGCATGCCCCAGGATGCCCTGCGCAAGATCTGGGACGAGATCGCCACCTGCTCGCAACCGGGCAAGACCATGACGATCCTCTATGCCTTAGGCTGGACCCAGCACTCCGTCGGTTCGCAGATGATTCGCAGCGCCGCCATGGTCCAGCTGTTGCTGGGCAACGTCGGCATGCCTGGCGGCGGGGTCAATGCCTTGCGCGGTCACTCCAACATCCAGGGGTTGACCGACCTCGGGCTGTTGTCCAACTCGCTGCCCGGCTACCTGACCCTGGCGTCCGATGCCGAACAGGACTACGACGCCTATATCGCCAAGCGCACCCTCAAGCCCCTGCGTCCGGGCCAGCTGTCCTACTGGCAGAACTACGGCAAGTTCCATGTCAGTCTGATGAAAGCCTGGTACGGCGCCAACGCCACGGCCGAGAACCACTGGGGCTATGACTGGCTGCCCAAGCTCGACAACCCGGGCTACGACATCCTGCGCATGTTCGATCGGATGGGCAAAGGCCAGGTCAACGGCTATATCTGCCAGGGCTTCAACCCGATTGCCGCGTTGCCCGACAAGAACCGGGTCACCGCAGCGCTGGGCAAACTCAAGTGGTTGGTGGTGATGGACCCACTGGCCACCGAGACCTCGGAGTTCTGGCGCAATGCCGGGCCGTTCAACGATGTCGACACCGCCGGCATCCAGACCGAAGTCATCCGCCTGCCCACCACCTGCTTCGCCGAGGAGGACGGTTCGCTGACCAACAGCAGCCGCTGGCTGCAATGGCACTGGAAAGGCGCCGAGGGGCCGGGGGAAGCCCGCACCGATGTGAAGATCATGAGCGAGCTGTTCCTGCGTCTTCGCCGGCGTTACCAGGCCAGTGGCGGAGCCTTCGCCGAGCCGATCCTCAAGCTCAGCTGGCCCTACAAGATCGCCGCCGAACCGTCGCCGGAGGAACTAGCCCGGGAATTCAACGGCTACGCCAGCACGGATTTCACCGACGCCACGGGGACTGCGATCAAGGCCGGCCAGCAACTGGCCGGGTTCGCCCAGCTCAAGGACGACGGCAGCACCGCCTCGGGCTGCTGGATCTTCTGCGGCAGCTGGACCGAGCAGGGCAACCAGATGGCCCGGCGCGACAACAGCGACCCCTACGGCATGAAACAGAACCTGGGTTGGGCCTGGGCCTGGCCGATGAACCGGCGCATCCTCTACAACCGCGCGTCCAGCGACCCCCAGGGCAAGCCCTGGTCGCCGGATAAACGCCTGGTGTGGTGGAACGGCAAGGCCTGGGTCGGTACCGACGTGCCCGACTACAAGCCCGATGTGCCGCCGGAAGCCGGGATGAACCCGTTCATCATGAACCCCGAGGGCGTGGCGCGCTTCTTTGCCGTCGACAAGATGGCCGAAGGACCGTTCCCGGAACACTACGAGCCGTTCGAAACCCCCATCGGCATCAACCCGCTGCACCCGGACAACAAGAAGGCCACCAGCAACCCGGCGGCGCGGATCTTCGACTCGGTCTGGGACTCGCTGGGGCAGGCCAAGGACTTCCCCTATGCCGCCACCAGCTACCGGCTGACCGAGCATTTCCACTTCTGGACCAAGCACTGCAAGCTCAGCGCCATTGCCCAGCCGGAGCAGTTCGTCGAGATCGGCGAAGTGCTGGCCAAGGAGAAGGGCATCGTCGCCGGCGACCGGGTGCGGGTCAGCTCCAAGCGCGGGCATATCGAAGCCGTGGCGGTGGTGACCAAGCGGATTCGTCCGCTGCAGGTCAACAACCAGGTCGTGCACCATATCGGCATCCCGCTGCATTGGGGATTCACCGGAGTGGCGCGGCACGGCTACCTGACCAACACCTTGGTGCCGTTCCTTGGCGACGGTAATACACAGACCCCGGAATCCAAGTCGTTCCTGGTCAACGTGGAGAAAATCTGATGGCCAGCCAAGACATCATTGCCCGTTCGGCGACCACCACGTTACCGCCCTCCGTGCGCCAGCAGGAAGAAGTGGCCAAACTGATCGACACCACCAAGTGCATCGGCTGCAAGGCCTGCCAGGTGGCGTGTTCGGAATGGAACGAGCTGCGCGACGAGGTCGGCCATAACCACGGCACCTACGACAACCCCCAGGACCTGAGTGCCGAAAGCTGGACCCTGATGCGTTTCACCGAGCATGAAAACGCCGCGGGCAACCTGGAGTGGCTGATCCGCAAGGACGGTTGCATGCACTGCGCCGATCCCGGCTGCCTGAAGGCCTGTCCCAGCCCGGGAGCGATCATCAAGCACGCCAACGGCATCGTCGACTTCGACCAGGACCATTGCATCGGTTGCGGCTACTGCATCACCGGCTGTCCCTTCGACATTCCGCGTATCTCGCAGAAGGACCACAAGGCGTACAAGTGCACGCTGTGCTCGGACCGGGTGGCGGTGGGGCTGGAACCGGCCTGCGTGAAAACCTGCCCGACCGGGGCGATTGTCTTCGGCAGCAAGGAGGACATGAAGGAGCACGCCGCCGAGCGCATCGTCGACCTCAAGTCCCGGGGTTTCGACCAGGCCGGCTTGTACGACCCGGCCGGTGTCGGTGGCACCCATGTGATGTATGTGCTGCACCACGCCGACCAACCCTCGCTGTACGCCGGCCTGCCCAACCAGCCGAGCATCAGCCCCTTTGTCGAGTTGTGGAAAGGCATCAGCAAGCCCCTGGGCCTGCTGGCGATGGGCGCGGCGGTGCTGGCGGGCTTTTTCCACTACGTGCGCATCGGCCCGCAACGGGTGGAGGAGGACGAGCATCCGGTGCCCACGGATAACGGTGTCCACCAGGTCGACCCCGGCGTGCATGTGTTCGATCCGAAAACCGGTGGGGAGCCACGGCCATGAGCGACAAGCCGATCCTGCGTTATACCGCCAGCCAGCGCACCAACCACTGGCTGGTGGCGATCCTGTTCTTCATGGCCGGCCTGTCGGGACTGGCGCTGTTCCATCCGTCGCTGTTCTGGCTCAGCCAGCTGTTCGGCGGCGGGCCCTGGACCCGCATCCTGCATCCGTTCATGGGTCTGCTGATGTTCGTGCTGTTCCTTGGGCTGGTGATCCGTTTCTGGCGGGCCAACGTCTTTATCGCCAACGATCGCCTGTGGCTCAAGCGGGTGGATCGGGTGATCCGCAACGAGGAGGAGGGTGTACCGCCGATCGGCAAGTACAACCCCGGGCAGAAGCTGCTGTTCTGGACGCTGCTGGCCTGCATGCTGGTCCTGCTGTTCAGCGGGGTGGTGATCTGGCGCGCGTATTTCAGCCAGTACTTCGGCATTGGCAGCATTCGCCTGGCGGTCGTGCTCCATGCGCTGGCGGCGTTCGTGCTGGTGCTGAGCATCATCGTGCACATCTACGCCGGCATCTGGATCAAGGGCTCGGTCGGGGCCATGCTGCATGGCTGGGTCAGCCGCGCCTGGGCGCGCAAACACCATGAGTTGTGGTATCGCGAAGTGACCCGTGGCGAGACCTCGACCGCCGAGCCACCGAAAAAGGGATAAGCGCTTGAGCACGATATTGGAACCTGGACAGATCGAGGCCTCGGCCAGCGCGCCGCCGTTCCTGAACCTGCCGCCAAAGGCGCTGTTCGCCCTGCGGGCCGCCCGGCTGGAGCAACTGGCGCCCGGGCATCCGTTGGCCGAGTACATCGGCCTGGTGGCCGGGCTTTGCCGGGTACAGCAGCAACTGCTGGAGCAACCGCCGACCACCGTTTCGCCTGATCCCGAACGCCAACGGCTGTGCCTGGAACATGGCCTGCCGCCGCTGGCCGCCGACAGCCTGGTGCGCGAAGACCTGTGGTTGCCTTGGCTGGATGCCTTGTTGTCAGGTGTTGCGGCCACAACACCTGCCGTACGCCAGGCCATCGGCACCTTGCAGGACAGCCACGCCGGACAACGCAAGGTCTGGGCGTTGGCCTTGCTGAGCGGCCAGTACGCCGGCCTGCCGGCGGCGCTGGTGCCGTTTCTCGGGGCCGCGTTGCAGGCGGCCTGGAGCCATTGGCTGCTGAATGTGCCGAACCTGGCACTGAAACCCTGCGACAGCCTGGCCCAATGTCCGGCCTGCGGTTCGCCGGCCATGGCCGGGGTGATCCGGCACCGGGGCAAGTTCAACGGCCTGCGCTACCTAGTGTGTTCGCTGTGCGCCTGCGAATGGCATGTGGTGCGGGTCAAATGCATCTACTGCGAACAGAGCAAGGGGCTCAAGTATCTGAGCCTGGGGGATGACAGCCATGCGGCTGGTCATGCGCCCCTGCGGGCGGAGATCTGTCCCGGCTGCAACAGCTATCTGAAGTTGCTCTATCTGGAAGAGGACGCCGAGGCCGAGGCGCTTTCGGCCGATATCAGCAGCCTGGCGCTGGACATTCGTCTCGACCAGGAGGGTTACCTGCGCCAGGCGCCGAATCTTTTGCTGGCACCTGGGGGCGATTGAACCGCCACCCTCGCTCCTACAGAGGGCAGCCGCGTAGGCCGGAGATTGGCGTCTACACTCAGGTTTTAGCATCGCGTATTCAGGAAACCGCTGATGTCTTCGAGCCTTGCCGCCGTCCCGCCCCGCCTGCCTTCCATCGACAGCCTTTTGCGCAATTCCGCCTGCCAGCCCCTGGTCGAGCGCTACGGCCGTGATGCCTTGCTGGCGACCTTGCGGCATCTGCTCGACGAACTGCGTGAACCGGTCCGCTCAGGCCAACTCTGTGCCGCCGAACTGACCCCGGCAGTCCTCGCGGGCAGGGCCGGCGAGCGCCTGTTCAACCAGCACCGCAGCCGTGTGCAACGGGTGTTCAACCTGACCGGCACGGTATTGCACACCAACCTCGGCCGGGCGCTGCTGCCTGAAGTCGCCATAGACGCCGTGCAAACCGCGGCCCGTTACCCGCTCAACCTCGAATTCGACCTGCACAGCGGCAAGCGCGGCGACCGTGACGACCTGATCGAGGGTCTGATTCGCGAGCTGACCGGCGCCGAAGCCGTCACCGTGGTCAACAACAATGCCGCCGCCGTGCTGCTCGCCCTCAACAGCCTGGGGCAGCGCAAGGAGGGCATCATCTCCCGGGGCGAGTTGATCGAGATCGGCGGGGCCTTTCGCATTCCCGACATCATGGCCCGCGCCGGCGTCCGCCTGCATGAGGTGGGCACCACCAATCGCACCCATGCCCGTGACTATGAAAGCGCCATCGGCCCGCGCAGCGGTTTGCTGATGCGCGTGCACGCCAGCAACTACAACATCCAGGGCTTCACCGCCCAGGTGCCCACCGCCGAGTTGGCGCGGATTGCCCATCGGCATGGCTTGCCGCTGCTCGAAGACCTGGGCAGCGGCAGCCTGCTGGACCTCACCCGCTGGGGCCTGCCTGCCGAACCGACGGTGCGCCAGGCGCTGGAGGACGGCGCCGATATCGTCACTTTCAGCGGCGATAAATTGCTCGGCGGTCCCCAGGCCGGCTTGATTGTCGGGGGCAAGGAACTGATCGCGAAGATCAAGAAGAACCCGCTCAAACGGGCGTTGCGGGTGGACAAGCTGACCCTCGCCGCACTGGAGGCGGTGCTGGGGCTGTACCGCAACCCGGACCGTCTGGCCGAACGCCTGCCCAGCCTGCGCCTGCTGACCCGGCCCCAGGTCGAGATCCTCGCCCAGGCCGAACGCCTGTGCCCGATACTGGCCGGTGTATTGGGAGAGGGCTGGAATGTCTCGGCCGTTCCGGCGCTGGGCATGATCGGCAGCGGCAGTCAACCGGTGGCGCGGCTGCCCAGCGCGGCGTTGTGCCTGCGGGCCAATACCTCGAAACGCCTGCGCGGTCGCAGCCTGCAGGGGCTGGAAGCAGCTTTGCGGGGCTTGCCGATTCCGGTGTTGGGGCGGATCGATGACGACGCCCTGTGGCTGGATCTGCGGCAGTTGGAGGACGAGGCGGTCTGGGTGGCACAGCTTGATGGGTTGAATCCTGGGACCGCGTCATCGTTTATCGCGAGCAAGCTCGCTCCTGCAAAAAGTGCGGTGGTGGGACCAACCAGGAGTCGGGCGGGGTGATCGTAGGGACGGCGGGGCATATCGACCATGGCAAGACCCGCCTGCTCCAGGCGCTGACCGGGCAGGCCGGCAACAAACGTCGAGAGGAGCGCGAGCGGGGTATCACCATCGACCTGGGTTATCTCTATGCGCCCCTTGCTGCCGACGCCGCGCTCACCGGCTTTATCGATGTGCCCGGTCATGAGCGGTTTATCCATAACATGCTGGCCGGTGCCCAGGGGATCGACCTGGTGTTGCTGGTGGTGGCCGCCGATGATGGGGTGATGCCCCAGACCCGTGAACACCTGGCGATTGTCGAGCTGCTGGGCATCCCCCGGGCGCTGGTGGCGATCAGCAAATGCGATCGGGTCGAGCCCGCGCGCAGGGCCCAGGTACGCCTCGAGATCCAGACGCTGCTAGCGGCTGGACCCTATGCACAGGCGCCGCTGGTCGAGGTGTCCAGTGTCACCGGCGAGGGGATCGAGACACTGCGCCAGGCCTTGCTCCAGGCCCAGGACGAGGTTCGCCGACGCAGTGACGAAGGCGGTTTTCGCCTGGCCATCGACCGTGCCTTCAACGTGACGGGTAGCGGCATTGTCGTCACGGGTACGGCCTTGTCCGGCCATGTCAGCACCGGTGACGTCCTGGCCTTAGGCCCCACGGGCAAAGCCGTTCGGGTCCGCGGCCTGCATGCGCAAAACCAGCCGGCCAGCGAAGCCTTCGCCGGGCAGCGGGTGGCGCTGAACCTGAGCGCCGAGCGCCTGACGCTCGAGCAGATTCATCGCGGCCACTGGTTGCAGGCCGAGTGGCTGCACGCGCCTACCCGGCGACTGGACATCGAACTGCAACTGCTGGCCAGCGAAGCACGAAAATTCGAACATTTCAGCCCGGTCCACATTCATCTGGGCACCCAGGATGTGCTGGGGCGGGTGGCCTTGCTGGACACCACGCAGCTGGAACCGGGAGGGCGGGCCTTTGCCCAGTTGCTGGCCCATGAGCCCTTGCAGGCCGTGCACGGTGACCGCCTGGTATTACGCGATCAAAGCGCACAACGGACCCTCGGCGGTGGACGGGTGCTCGATCCCTTTGCACCGACCCGGCAGCGGCGCAGCCCCGAACGTCTGGCGCAGTTACAGGCCTTGGCGCAGGCCCGGAGCCTGGAGGCGGTGTTGCCGGCATTGCTGGCCGGCTGCGCCGGCGGCCTCGATCCGCAACGCTTGGAACGCCAGTTCAATCGCCCGCGCGACACCTGGGAGCTGCCCGCCGATATCCGTGTGATCGCCACGCGCCAAGGATCGCTGCTATTCAGTAGCACCGGTTGGCAAGCGCACAAAGACGCGTTGCTCGCGCAACTGGCGCGCTTTCACGCGCTGGAGCCCGATCAACTGGGGCCGGATCGCGAGCGCTTGCGCCGCTTTGCCGCCTTGCCATTGGAACGACCGGCGTTCATCAGCCTGCTGGACGTGTTGCTCGACGACGGCATGATTGTCGCCAGCGGACCCTGGCTGCATCTGCCTGACCATCAGGTGTGCTTGAGCGAAGAGGACGAGGGCCTGTGGCGACAACTGCAACCGCTGCTGGAGCAGAGCGCTATCGATCCGCCCTGGGTTCGCGCCCTGGCACTCGCTACCGGGCGCGATGAAGACGCCGTACGTTTGCTGCTGTGCAAGCTGGCCCGGCTGGGGCTGGTGTACCGGGTGGTGCACGACCGTTTCTACACGGACGCGGCAGTCCGGCAATTGGCGGCTATGCTGGTGCAATTGGCGGCGGACAACCCGCCGGTGCGGGTGATCGCCTTTCGTGATCGGCTGGGGTTGGGGCGTAAACGCTGCATTCAGATACTGGAGTTTTTCGACCGTATCGGCCTGACCCGGCGAGTCGGCAATCTGCGCTACATTCGCGCCGACAGTGCACTGGCCCGGGAAGGGCAGGCATAAGGATTTCAAGGAAGGTAATCGCGCCCGGTGGCGCGGCCGGGCTTCAAACCCGGTTGGGGACGGCATCCGTTCCCGGGCAGGTTCGACTCCGGCTGCCTTCCGCCAATGCTTTCATTCGTCGCCCGGCGGGCGTCATACTCCGGGCGGCAACTCTCCCGACATCCCTCAGAAAGACGGCCCCTCCCATGGACAGACAGCCTCCCGATGCGCAGCAACTGGTTGCCGCCTTGAACCTGGAACCCCATGTGGAAGGCGGTTACTACCGGCGAACCTTTCAGGCCGATGGGCGCGCCATGCTCGCCACCGCCGATGGCGAACGCTACCTGATGACCTCCATCTACTACCTGTTGACCGAGGCCGCGCCCATCGGTCATTTCCACCTGAACCGGTCCGATATCCTGCACTACTACCATCTGGGCGACGCCATCGAGTACAGCCTCGTCTTTCCGGATGGCCGCTTGAAAACCGTGGTCATGGGCAGTGATGTCCGCGCCGGCCAGTGCCTGCAACTGCATGTTCCGGGCGGCGTCTGGAAAGCCTCGCGGCTGTTGGCCGGATCGACAGGCTACGGGCTGATCAGCGAGGCCGTGTGTCCCGGTTTCGACTTTGCCGACATGACCCTGGGGCGGTGCCACGAACTAGTCGCCCGGTTTCCCGAGCATGCACGACTGTTCGAGTTGCTGGCACACCCCTGAACCCCGCACTCGGCTAGATCTGCAGAGACCGCCAAGCGGCTTCGGCCAGTTCGGACCTGAAGATCCCCGGGCGACTCTGGACCCGTCCGGATAACCAGGCCCGACAGTAGTTCTCCGCCTGCCCGACAATCAACGACAGCAGCAGCTCCGCAGGAATGGCCTTGAGGCTGTCGGCGTGGGCCGGTTCACCCAGCCATTCGCGCAACTGTCGGTTACGGGCCTTGTTGCGCGTGGCTAATTCCGCGGCGTGGGGCCCCTGGGCCACGACAAAGCGCGCCTGGAACTGGAACCGCGCCCATTGCGGTTGTTCGTCGACCCAGTCGACATAGCTGTACACCAGCGCCTGCACACCGTCCTTCAAGGTCCGGGCCGCCGAGAGATAGCGCTCACGCAGCGCGGCCTGGTCCTCCAGCGCGGCGAAGAACAGCGCCGCCACCAATCCCTCCTTGTTGCCGAAGTGGTGATAGATCGCGCCCACGCTGGTGTCGCACTCGGCGCGGATGGTCTCGATCGTCGTGGCCTCGATCCCGTGCTCGTTGAAGCTGGACAGTGCCTGCGCCAGGATCGCGCGTTTCAATTCGGCCCGGCGGCCCGGGTAACAGCGTTCGAGAAGATCGAGGTTTTCCATGGAAACAACAACCTGAAGTCCGGTGGCAAGACAGCAATGGGAGGGAACAGCAGGGTGAGCTTGACAGATTTTCAACAAGCAGAATATTGTTCTTTTACAGAATAATATTCTGTTAATCGAACAAGACACCCACTGAGGTACACCCGATGAGCCAGTCCCTGAACATGTTCACCAGCGTAGGTCCGGAAAAATTCAGTCAGTTGGCCTGCCAGATGGCCCCTTACTTCAGCACCATCAACCCGTTGATCAGCGAACTGCGAGCCGGGTATTCGCAGGTCCAGGTGCCGTTTCGTCGGGAAATCACCAATCACCTGGGCACCGTCCACGCCATTGCCCTGTGCAATGCTGCGGAGCTGGCGGCCGGGGTGATGACCGATGTGTCGATTCCGGCCGGCGCCCGCTGGATTCCCAAGGGCATGACGGTCGAATACCTGGCCAAGGCCAAGACCGGCGTACATGCCGTGGCCGATGGCAGCGCCGTCGACTGGTCGACGGCGGGGGACAAGATCGTCGTGGTGGACATCCGTGACGAGGAGGGCGTGCAGGTGTTCACGGCGCGGATCACCATGAACGTCAAGCTGGCCTGAGGCGCTGAAGCCGTGGTGCGGCACTGGATGTGCCATTTTGTCGCACCACCCGCCACACCGTCGGTGTTACATTCTGCGCCCATGAAACCCATCCTGTGCCTTCGACCGTCCGGACGCCGCCGCACCGCCGCCTGGCTCAGCCTGCTGGCCATGCTGCTGGTCTTCGTCGGCCCGTTGATCGGGCAGGGGATGAGCCTGGCCCACGGCGCCGGCCCGTCGAACGAGGAAATCTGCGGCGCAGTGCCCGGCCCGGGTGTGGCAGCGCTGCAGGACTCCGGCTCGGCGGATCATCACGGTACGATGATCTGGGAGAAATGCGGTTACTGCTCGTTGCTGTTCCAGCACCCGGCGCTGGGCGACGCCCATGCCCTGGCTCCTCGCCTGGGACAGACCCCGGTCAGCTTTGCGCACCATCACTTCACCCCCGAGCAGGCCTCGGCCCCGGTTTTCCCGGGGGCCCGCTCCCGCGCACCGCCTCGCGCCAGCGTCTGATCCGCCGTATCGAACATTGTCGAGACGGCCTGCCGCCGATAAGCCCTTACGCTCCCTGATGCGCGTCAAGGCGCGTTTATCCGGCCACGCAAGGCCGCGACACCGCTTCACAGGAAGGACTACAGAACATGAATGAATTGCTGACTCGCCGCCAGGTCGTTGCCGGCCTTGGCTTGCTCGGCCTCGGCATGCTGACCGGTTGCGACAGCTCCAACGGCCTGTCGTACAAATACGGCAAGGACCTCAGCGACGAGATCCTCGGGCGGACCTTCAAACTGAAGGACACCGCGGGCAACGTCAAAACGCTCTCGAGTTTCCGCGGCATGATGCCGATGGTGTTTTTCGGCTTCACCCAGTGCCCGGCCGTCTGCCCGACCGCACTGGCCCGGGCGGTGCAGGCCAAGAAGCTGATGGGTCCGGACGGCGACCGATTGCAGGTGATCTTCATCACCCTGGACCCGGAACGCGATACGCCCAAGGTGCTCGATGCCTATGTAAAGGCCTTCGACCCGAGCTTTGTCGCACTCTATGGCAGCCTGGAAGAAACCGCGGCCACCGCCAAGGAATTCAAGGTGTTCTACGAAAAGATCCCCAGCGGCTCGACCTACACGCTGTCCCATACGGCGACCAGTTTTGTCTATGACACGCGGGGCGTGCTGCGCCTGGGGCTGTCGCCGTCGCTGTCGGCCAAGCAGTGCGCAGATGACTTGCTCACCGTGATGTCAGTCTGCTGATGAATACTCGAGCTTATAAGGTTGAAGCCATGAAATCCTTGAATACCCTGATGTTTTCCCTGCTCGCACTGCTGAGTATCCCGGCCTTTGCCCAAACCACCGTGGAAGATGCCTGGGTGCGCGCCACCGTGCTTGGCCAGCCTTCGAGCGGGGCCTTCATGCGGATCACTTCCAGCGAAGACGCCAAGCTGCTGGAGGCGAAATCGCCGGTGGCCAGGATTGTGCAGATCCACCAGTCGAAGATGGAAAACGACGTCATGAGCATGCAGCCGGTGGACTTCGTGCCGTTGCCGGCGGGCAAGCCGGTGGCCATCGAGCCCGAGGGCTATCACGTGATGCTGATCGACCTGGTGGGGCAGGTGAAGGAGGGCGACGAAGTGCCGCTGACGCTGGTGGTGGAAAACGCCAAGGGGATCAAGGAATCGATCGAGGTCAAGGCCAAGGCGCGGGCGCTGAACGGCATGGCCGACCACAGCAAGATGCACTGAATGTAGGTGCTGTGCTCTTTGACGCCGAGCGCGGTCTTGTGGCGGCGGGCTTGTCGGGACGCCGCACCGCTGCAAGTGAGGTGAGTAGTCTCCGAGTGATCCGCGTCTTCAGTCAATACAAAGGAACGGGGAGCTTTTGCTCCCCGTTCCTTTGTCGCACTCTCATGCACTCAATGCGGCGCCCGATGAATCGTCTTGAGCAGATCTTCAGGACTGATATGCCCGACGACTTGCTGCACCCCGCTACCCGGTTGCGGCAGGTCAAGGATATGCCCCTTGATCTTGCCGATCACGTGCATCTCGCAAGGCTTGCAGTCGAACTTCAGCGTCAGCACCTCGTCACCCTGTATCAGTTGCATCGGCGCGACCTTGGTCCGTACCCCCGTAACACCCTTGGCCTGCTTGGGGCAGAGGTTGAAGGAGAAGCGCAGGCAGTGTTTGGTGATCATCACCGGCACCTCGCCGGTTTCCTCGTGAGCCTCGAAGGCCGCGTCGATCAACTTGACGCCGTGACGGTGATAGAAATCGCGGGCCTTCTGGTTGTAGACGTTGGCCAGGAATGACAGGTGCGACTCCGGGTACACCGGTGGCGGAGTGGTCTCGGCCTTGCGACCGCCGCGGGGGTGAGCCTTGACGCGGGCTGCGGTCAACGCTTCGATGACCTCACGACGCAAGGTCTTGAGCTGCGAGTTGGGAATGAAATACGCCTGTGGTGCATCCAGCTTGATATCGGTGGCGTGGTACTGGGTGGTGCCCAGTTGGCCGAGCAGGTCGTGCAGTTGCTCCAGGGCCTGTTCCGGCTTGTTGGCGATCCCGAACGGCCCCTCCAGGGCAACGCTGGCGCTGACGCCTTCCTCGCTGGTGGCGGTCAGTTCCAGGCGCTCCTCACGCAGGCGAGCCACCCAGGAAAGACCGATCCGGCGTTCGGCGGATGTCTTGAGCAAGGCCTGCTGCCAGTTGTGGTCCAGGTTGCGGCTCAGCGGATGGTTTGGCCGCAGGCGGTGCATTCCCTCCGGCATTTCGTTGGGCTCGACGCGGTAGCGGTAGCGCTTCTCGCCGTCTTCTTCGAATTCGCCCCTGGGCTCGGCGATGTTGGCGCGGAAGCCCACCACCTCGCGCTTGATCTGCACATTGAGGCCGTCACCGTTGGACAGCGGCTCATGGGTCACTACCTGCAGGTCGCGCTTGCCGACTTTCTCCACCACGCCCACCGCCAAGCCGGTGAAGGTTGGCGTGTCGAAGGCGCCAATGTCGATCTTGCGATCAGTGACAAAGTAGTCGGTGCTGCCGCGATGGAAGGTCTTTTCCGGATCGGGCAGGAAGAAGTGCGCGGTACGGCCGCTGGAAGCGCGGGCCAGGTCCGGGCGGTCTTCGAGGACGTCGTCCAGGCGCTGGCGGTAGTAGGCGGTGATGTTCTTCACATAGCCCATGTCCTTGTAGCGGCCCTCGATCTTGAACGAGCGCACGCCGGCTTCAACCAGGGCGCGAATGTTGGCGCTCTGGTTGTTGTCCTTCATCGACAACAGGTGCTTTTCAAAGGCAACCACGCGACCCTGGTCGTCTTTCAGGGTGTACGGCAGGCGGCAGGCCTGGGAGCAGTCGCCACGGTTGGCGCTGCGGCCATTCTGCGCGTGGGAGATGTTGCATTGACCGGAGAACGCCACGCACAGCGCACCGTGGATGAAAAACTCGATCGCCGCATCGGTCTCGTCGGCGATGGCACGGATCTCTTGCAGGTTCAGCTCGCGGGCCAGTACCAGTTGGGAGAAGCCAGCCTGGTCGAGGAACTTCGCCCGCGCCAGGGTGCGGATGTCGGTCTGGGTGCTGGCGTGCAGCTCGATCGGCGGGATATCCAGTTCCATCACGCCCAGGTCCTGGACGATCAGCGCGTCGACGCCGGCATCGTAGAGTTGGTGGATCAGCTTGCGGGCCGGCTCCAACTCGTTGTCGTGCAGGATCGTATTGAGGGTGGTGAACACCCGGGCGTGGTAACGACGGGCGAACCCCACCAACTCGGCGATATCGCTCACCTCGTTGCAGGCGTTGTGACGGGCGCCGAAGCTCGGGCCGCCGATGTACACGGCATCGGCGCCATGCAGGATGGCCTCGCGGGCAATGGCCACATCGCGGGCGGGGCTGAGCAATTCCAGGTGGTGCTTGGGTAGGGACATGTTTTTTAGTCAGGCTTCACGGGCAAGGCGTGCATTGTAGCGGCGAAACGCCTGACCGGCACCCGTAGGCTGCCGGTCGGCGACCACTCGCCGGGCGGGACTGTAGGTCTTGGCCGTGAACTCAGCCCTTGGCCGCCATCGCGGTGACTTCCACGCGCATGCCTTCGACCGCCAGGGCCGCCACGCCGACGGCGGCACGCACCGGCCAGGGCTTGGCGAAGAAGCGTTGGTAGACTTCGTTGAAAGCGGCACGGTCAGCCATGTCGGTGAGGTAGATGGTCAGGTGCAGGACCCTGTCCATGGAACTGCCGGCGCGCTCCAGCGCGACCTTGAGCGCCTGCAGGGTACATTCGCTCTGCAGGGTAATGTCGCCCAGCTCCAGGCTGCCATCGGCACGGGTGGGGATCTGGGTGGAGACCAGCAGACCGCCGAAACCGGCGACATCGGAGGAGATGGATTCCGAGTCGGGGTCGGGGAGGAAAGTGAGGTCTTGGTTTGCCATGGGGGTCTTCCGCTGGGTCATCGTCGTGATCAGTGATCTTGTTCCAGTCACCCACACGCTACGTGTACGAGCCCTCGAGGGAGGGCCGTACCGTGGATGTCTGATTTGGGGTTGCAGCATAACATCCTGGAGGAGGGGACAGCCTATCGACTGCGTTCGAGCCGGTTGCGCACCGTGGCCAAGTAATCCGCACGGTATTGGCGCAAGATGTAGTCTTGGAAGTTTTCCTGTTCCAACTCTTGCCAGGCAAGTTTCCTGGCGTCACCTGAGCGTTCGGTGGCGACCTGCGACATGTGAGTGTCAAATTCAAAGTTGGCCTGCGTCATGGGTTCATAGCCATATCGCAACATGAACTCCTTGGACAGGGTCTCGATCATTTCGATCTCGTGAAGTTTCAGTTGCCCTTTGAATTTGTCAATGTTCGTGGTGATCGGAGAAAAGCAGTTCGATGACCAAAGCGCCGACATTTTTGAAATCTGCCTGGCCTCCTGCGACTCAGAGATATCCAGCATCTTGTCCAGAAATTGAATATCGAAAAATGTGCAGATCTGCTTGAGCGTGGTTTCTTCATCGAGCAGAAAGTCTTCATAGCGTATGGTCAACACGCGCCCCGGGTAGCGCTCGATCAAGGACTGGGCCGCTCGATGCGCAGCAACCCAGGTCTGGGTGTTGATCAAGGTATCAAAGTCATGAATGATCGCACGATTCATCGAGGCGACCTGAGCCCGTGGGTCCCGTACGACATTGAGCAGCAGCATGTGTGGAAAAAGCTCCATGAGCTCATGGGCGTAGTGCACATCGTCGAGAGACTTGTCCATCACGACACGCGCTTGATGCTGTTCAGCGGCGCATAACAGCAGCTCCCAGGCAATTCGATGAACGCTGCGTGGTTCGTGGCGGACCCTCTCGAAGATATCGACCGGATCGAAGGCCATGCCCGGCCATTTGACGATGCTGGCCGCCTGCAGGCCGACAACATCGACCACCATGCGAAAATAGGCATTGTCATCGGCAAGATCGCCATACAGGGGGACAATCGGCATGAAGTCGGCGAGGTGCAGTGGATAAGGCGAATAGAACTGTGGATTGAGATTGAGGCGTAGCCGCAGTGCATGACTGCCGCACCGACGCAGCGGGATCATCAATATGGGCCGCGGACGCGCTTTGCCATCGGACACAGGTTTGTCAGTGACGTTCACATCGTTCTCCTTTGGGACACAGCGGGCTCAACAGGTTTGGACGGCATTGAACTGACATGACGCTATTGCGGTTCAGGACTCATGAAGGAGGGAGGAGGGGAGGTAATCCAGCTCGACCAGGGTGGAAATGATCAACTCCACCGCCTGGGCCGCGCTCAAACAGGCGGTATCAATTCGTAAATCCGGACTCAGCGGTGGCTCGTAGGGCGCGTCAATACCCGTCATCCCCTTGAGTTGCCCAGCCCGCGCCTTGGCATACAAGCCCTTTCGGTCACGGCTCTCGCAAACTTCCAGGTCCGCCGCGATGTATATCTCGAAAAAGGCCGTCTTGTGTGTCATGGCCAACTCTCGACAGACCTGGCGCGTGCTCGCATAGGGGGAAATACAGGCGCATATGGCGACACCACCGGCCCGAGCGATCTCGACAGCCACAAAGCCGATGCGTTCGACATTGGTCTCACGGTCCTCTTTCGAGAAGCCGAGTCCCTTGGAGAGGCTATGTCGGACAATATCGCCATCCAGCAAGCTGACGGTTCGTCTCCCGTCTTCCCGCAGTCGCACGGCAACGCCATTGGCAATCGTTGACTTGCCGGCGCCCGACAGCCCCGTAAAGAAGAGAACAAATCCCTGTTGTTGTTTCGGACGATAGGATCGACGCAGTTCCGCGACGATATCGGGTGTACTGAACCAATCGGGAATCTCGGCGCCGCTGGCCAGCTTTTCTCTGACGGCTGTTCCCGACAGGCTCAGCACGGGGGCGCCACGTGGCACCTCCGAGGCCGGCGCATAACGCCGCTCCTCCTTGAGGTATAACATTTCCTCGAAGGCAAGAATCTGCAGGCCGATTTCCTGTGCATGTGCCAACGCCAGTTCCTGGGCGGCATAGGGGGCATAAAAGGCCTTGCCTTGCTTGTCATTGCCGGGGCCTGCGTGATCACGTCCGACGATGAAATGCGTTGCCCCAAAGTTCTTGCGAATCAGCGCATGCCAAACGGCTTCGCGGGGACCGCCCATTCGCATGGCCAGCGGCAGTAACGACAGCATTACGGCATCGGTTGCGTATGACTTCAAGGCGTGTTTGTAACACCTGACACGTGTGTAGTAATCGATATCATCCGGCTTGGTCAAACCCACCACCGGCTGGAGCAACAAGGCCGCATTGGCCTGTTTCATGGCACGACGGGTCAATTCGATATGGGCACAATGCATCGGGTTGCGTGTTTGAAAGGCAACGACTGCCTTCCAGCCGCGCCGGGCTATTTCCTGTTTGACTTGACGGGGTGACAAACGCAGGTCAACAAAATCATAGTGCGTAACCGAGTCAACTTTTTTAATGCTACCGCCGACATTAAAAGGATGTTGACGAAACAATGCCGCCACACCTGGATGGCCCTTATCCTGGGTGCCGAAAACGCGCAGTGCTTCGAGGTGATGGTCCGGCTGGTAGATCGAGTCGATCGTCAACACCGCCAGCGTGACGCCTTCCGGGTCACGTAGAGCCAACTCGGCCCCCGGCACCAGCTGATCAGCCAATGTTTGCGGGATATCCAGGGTGATGGGCATGGGCCAAAGGGCACCGGAACCCAATCTCATGTGATGAACGACGCTGAGATAATCCTCCAGGCCCAGAAAACCGCTCAGTGGCGAAAAGGCTTCGTTGACGATCATCTCCAGATCGCAGAGTTGTCTCGCGGATAGCACCCAGAAAGGAAGGGAGGAGACTCTATGTTTTTCTTGGTAGTGTTCCATCTATCCATCTCCCTTTGTTCGTTCGACCTGATCTGTTTCAGCGCGCGCCGCAAACCACGGCATCCATAGGATTCACGGGGGAGTACATTGCCGTTTGCCTTCGGACATTACGCTGCGGAATACAAATGCCGGCCATGGGCGAGTATCCATTAAATGACAGCTGATTTCAAAAACAGGGGTTTTTCGGAGGGGGGAAATTGGATTGCTTCAGAATCCTTGTCCATGCGCTGACTCCCTGTATACAGATGGCGTTACGCAAATCAGAGTAAAGATTGATGGCAAAGGGCTGTCAATGCATATCAATAGAACAAAACAGAATTAAGGGGACAACCAGGTAGCGCAAGCTTTCAGGCAGGCTGGCTGGGGTTGTCGATGCCCGGTCCACCTGCATGATTGGCGATCATGGCCTTGAGGAAGGTCTTCCCGGCACTGAGTACCTCAAGCTGGGCTTCTTGGGTGGGCATGGCGCGCGCCATCAGGACGGTTCCAACCATCTGCGCAGTGAAGGCCCATGCCAGCGCCTCGCTGCCGAGCTTTTCAGCCAGTATGGCGATGTTCTTGCGCTGTTCACGCTCGAACAGCATCTTGACGTCGGGAGCCGCCCGCCCGATTTCGGCGCCCAAGGCAGGGAGCACACATCCGGCACTTGGACACTTCACGTGGGGCAGGCTCAGATAGCGATCCACCTCAAAGTCTATCCATGCCTCGGGCGAATCGTGTGGATTGGTCTCCCAGATGGCTCGGCTTTGGCACAGTTCAGTGACGACGAGGGCTTGCAGCAGCTCATTCTTGGAAGCGAAGTTGCTGTAGAAAGCGCCACTCGTGACCCCGGCTTCCGCCATCAACGCATCGACCCCGGTGGCGGCAAATCCATTGTTCTTGATCAGGGCGCCGCTGCTCTTGAGCAGCTGTTTGCGTCGCTCCTCCTTGTAACCGGCTGGATATCGCATGCTTCCTCTTTAATCGCAGTGTCTTGACAGCCCATACAGCGTAGCATAGCGTTCGTTACGATAACGAACGTTATCCAATCGATCCAAGGAGGTTATATGAGCGTCAGCCAGTTCCAGATTGAAGAGGTCTCCAATGCCTATTGGCGGGTCCGCTTCGAGAACCCTCCCGTCAACCTCGTCAACGCGCAGACGGTGTTGCAGTTCCAGGCCGTGGTCGATCGCATCGAGGCGAGCCAGACACTGCGCGTGGTGGTCTTCGAAAGCGCGAATACCGACTATTTCTTTGGTCGCTACGATCTTGCCCGCGTGGGGGATACCCCCGTTTCCAACGGCCCCAGTGGCCTACCGACGTGGATCGACATGACGGTGCGCCTGAGTCAGGCTCCAGCCGTCAGCATCGCCTTGATTCGTGGTCGCACGCGTGGCGGCGGAGCGGAACTGGCGTTGGCAATGGATATGCGTTTTGCCAGCATCGAACGTGCAATCCTTGGCCAACCCGAGGTAGGCGCCGGGGTGCTTCCCGGCGGCGGCGCGATCGAGCGCCTGCCGCTGTTGACCGGCCGCGCCCGCGCACTGGAAATCATCCTCGGCAGCGACGACTTCGATGCCTTGACGGCGGAGCGCTACGGGTGGATCAACCGCGCGCTTGCGGATACGGAGCTGGACGGCTTCGTCCACGGGCTCGCGCAAAGAATTGCCTCATTCGACCGAGAAGCGATCGCCGAGGCGAAGCGTCTGGTCAACCGCCGTGCGCTACCGGACCCGCGTGATCTCGTCGAAACGCAGAACGTGTTTCTCAATACCATGGTTCATTGGCCATCAACCGGCGAGCGCCAGGTACGGATCGGCAAGAAAGTGGCGCAAGTCGGCCCGGCCGAATTCGAGCGCAACATGGGCCACCACCTGGCCAATCTCTGAATTCGTGTTTGAATTTCGAGTCATGGAATAACGATCGTTACTAAAAAATAAGGAATCCTCAAATGAGCACCGGCACGTCCCAGTTCAAGCTGACCAAGGTCACTCCGGGTTACTGGCGCCTGACCTTCGAAAACCCGCCGATCAACATGATCGACCCCCAATCCATGCTTGAACTCCAGGAGCTGCTCAGCCAATTCGAGACGGATCCGGAGCTGAAAGTGGTGGTGTTCGACAGTGCCGATCCTGAGTTCTTCATTGCCCATTTCGATATCAACAAGACCGCCGAGATGTCGAGGACACCGGGGCCGACCGGCTACTCGCCCTGGATCGATGTCACCCTGCGCCTGTCGCGCGCCCCGGTGATCAGCATCGCGGCGATCCGCGGCCGCGCGCGGGGTGTCGGCAGCGAGTTCGCCCTGGCCTGCGACCTGCGTTTCGCCAGCCTGGAGAAGGCCATCCTGGCCCAGGTGGAAGTGGGTTCCGGCCTGCTCCCGGGCGGTGGTGCGGTCGAGCGGCTGCCCTTGCTGACCGGTCGGGCGCGCGCCTTGGAGATCATGATTGGCTCCGGTGACTACGACGCCGCCACCGCCGAGCGCTACGGCTGGATCAACCGTGCCATTCCCGATGCCGAGTTCGATGCCTGGATTGACGCCTACGCCCGCCGGGTGGCCTCGTTCGACAAGCAGGCGCTGGCGACCACCAAGGAGCTGATCAATCGGCACACCGTGCCCGATCCGAACGAGCTGCTTGAAACTGCCAAGGTCTTCATGTCGGCGTTCACCTGGGAGGGCTTCCGCGAACGCTCCGGCAAGCTTGCCGCTGCCGGCATCGGCAAGCGGGGTGATTTCGAGCTTAACTTTGGCGATCGCCTCGCAGAGTTGTGAGACAGCGCCTGGCGGCCTTGCGAGAACCACGGCGCTGCCAGGCAGTATCCACCACCCCCAAAACCAGGAGGTACCATGACCGCCACCATCCCACAAACCGGTCTGCAACTACGTTCATTGATCACACGCGCCGGGCAGCTGGAGCTGTCGCTGATCGACCAGCCCGTGCCGACCCCGGGACCGGATGAGGTACTGATCCGTGTCGAGGCATCCCCGATCAACCCGTCCGACCTCGGCCTGTTGATCGGGCCGGCCGATTTGTCGACGCTCAAGGTCTCCGGCACCGCCGAGCGGCCGGTGGTCACGGCAACCGTTCCGGAGGCCGCCTTGCGCGCGGTGGCAGGGCGACTCGATCGTTCCATGCCGGTGGGTATCGAAGGCGCTGGCCTGGTGGTGGCCGCCGGGTCGTCACCGGCGGCGCAAGCGCTATTGAACCGCCGGGTTGCGGCGATGGGGGAGGCGATGTATGCGCAATATTGCTGTGTGCCGGCCCAGCAATGCATGGCACTGCCGGACGACGTCAGCGCAGTCGATGGCGCATCAGCTTTCATCAATCCGATCACGGCGCTAGGCATGGTAGAGACCATGCGTAGCGAAGGCCATGGCGCGCTGGTCCATACCGCGGCCGCGTCGAACCTGGGTCAGATGCTCAACCGCATCTGCCAGGCCGAGGGTGTGAAGCTGGTCAATATCGTGCGCAAGCCCGAACAGGCCAAGCTGTTGCGCGAGCTGGGCGCTACTTACGTTTGTGACAGCAGCGCGGAAAACTTCATGGCCGACCTGACCGAAGCCGTGGCGGCCACGGGCGCGACCATTGCCTTCGACGCCACCGGCGGCGGAAAGCTCGGCGGACAGATCCTCGGCTGCATGGAAGCGGCCCTCAAGCGCTCCGCCAAGGAGTACAGCCGCTATGGCTCGACCACCCATAAGCAGTTGTACGTCTACGGTTTCCTGGACAACAGCCCGACGCAGTTTTCGAACAGCTGGGGCATGGCCTGGTCGATGGGAGGCTGGCTGCTGATGCCGTTCATGCGCAAGGCGGGCCCGGTCGTCATGCAGCACTTGAAGGATCGGGTGGCGCGGGAACTGAAGACCACATTTGCCAGCCATTACTCCACGCACGTTTCACTGGCCGAGGCGCTGCAGGCCAGTGCCATAGCGCAATATTCACGGCGTGCCACGGGCGAGAAAGCGCTGATCGTGCCGAACAGGGATTGATGCGCAGGTGGTCTGACTGCCTATTTACCGATACCCATGATCCGGTTGCCCATATCAATGCCCCAGTCGCTCATGATGTTGCCTTCGTTCAGCTGATGTTTTTCCCAGAGGCGCAACCCCTCATCGATGTTGGAGCGGTTGGCCAACACTTTCGCGAGTGTCACCGCATTTGCAGCTGCTTTTGCGGTGCTGCCCGCGGTATGGGGCCGAGGGATAAAGGCGGCATCACCGACTAATATCACCCGATTGAAAACCATCTGCGCAACCTTGAGATCCAGAATCGACTGGACAAAAATCTCGTCCGTCCGTTGAATCAACTCGAGAAAAGCGGGGTTGATGCGTTCCCCAGCCATTTTTCGGAAAGCCTCATCCTGACTTTTTGCCATTGCTCCAGGCGGGATGGAGCTTTCGCGTTGGCGTCCCATGTTGTCCGTCATCACGGCGTCCAGTTCCGCTCCAGGGGCTGCTTTCAGGTACCAAAGCCAGTTGAATCTGCGCTCACCAACAGCGATCGAGCCGTCGGCACCTGGCACCATGTACTCGAGCATCAACGACTCCGGATCCTGCTGAAAAACGAAGTCTTCATAGATCTGGTCTTTCGCCGCCTTGGGGAGGTCGGATTCATTCAACAGTCCACGCCACACTACGTAGCCGGAATAGGCGGGGTTGACTCCTGGAAGCACCAGGCTGCGAACCGTTGAACCACCGCCGTCCGCACCAATCAGGATGTCGCCATCCGCGGTGGTACCGTCTTCAAAATTCGCCGTAACGCCGTTTTCATGCTGCTCAAGCCCGATCAGCTTTTTACCTCGATGATAATTTTCCTCCGGCAGGGCATTGAGCAGGTTGCTGTAAAGGGTGTTCCACGACGTTTGGGTCTGAGGCGCGTGTTGTTTGTGCAGGATCCCCCCAAAACGGTCCAGATAGGTCCGATGGTTTGAGCGAACGCCCAACGCCTGGGTTGGCTTGATGCCTGAAAACTTGAACGCCTCGATGACTTCGTGTTGAAGCACGATTCCGCCGCCCCGGCTGTCGAGTGTCGCGGGGGAGCGCTCATAGACTTCCACTTGCCAGCCGATTGCACGGAGCGCAGTCGCTGTGAACAGTCCTCCCAGCGAACCGCCGATGATCAGGGCCTTACACATTCTTTGGTCAGACATTTTCAATCTCCATCCCGCAGGTTTTTCCGGGTGCGATGACATTCGGGAGTGAATGAGACAGGACCATCTCCTGCCGTTGTATGGCCAGAAGATAAGTCCGCTGGTTCGCTTGGAGAATATGACGGCAACGCAACTGCGCTTTGCGTTTTACGCAACGTGGCGTGGAGACTGACGGCCCTATCGTTGCTTTCTGCGCAATACCACTTTGCACAACGTGTGGATTCTCGGAAGGCCTGTCGGCGCCTACCTTGGGGGTGTGAAAACATTCAACCAGGAAGGCTGCCATGAACGTGCAAACATCCAATAGCGTCAGTTCAAATATCCAAGTGGCTTACGACTTCATTTGCCCTTGGTGCTGGATCGGTGAGGAAAATCTGGAGCGAGCCCTTGTTGCTGCAGATCTTTCTGTCGACAGCCACATTACTTTTCTACCGTATCAATTGAATCCGGACATGCCTGTAGAGGGCATGGACCGCAAAGCCTATCGGTCAGCCAAATTCGGCAGTTGGGCGCGCAGTCAAGCCATGGACGCCCAGGTCACAGCCGCCGGACGTGCTGTCGGCCTGAAGTTCGACTATGAGCGAGCAGAGAAAACCCCCAACACGCTGGCGGCGCATCGGCTGGTATGGCGTGAACAGCAAGCAGGCAGAAACGCATCCTCCCTGGTCAAGGCCATTTTCAAGGCCTACTTCGGTGAAGGGCGGGATATCGGCGACTTGAACGTGCTAGCTGACATCGCTGCTGAAACCGGTCTGGATCGCGCCAAGGCCCTCGGTTTCCTTGAGTCGGGTGAAGGCACGACGGAGTTACTGGAACTCGAAGCCGCCACAAAGGCATCCGGTATTCGATCTGTGCCGAGCATCCATATCGGCGCACACGTCATCAGTGGCGCACAGCCCCTGGAAGTCATGGCACAAGTCCTACGGCAAAGTCAGCTTGCTTGATCGCGGGCACTATTTTTAATTCCCATAAGTTGAGGAAAGTTTCATGACCGAGCACTTGTTCACCCCAATCAAACTTGGCCAATTGACGCTCAAGCACCGTGTCGCGATGGCTCCCCTTACTCGCTCCCGAGCAGGCCAACCGGGCAACGTACCGACACCAATGAACGTCGAGTACTACCGTCAGCGAGCCAGTGCAGCCTTGATCATCAGTGAGGCGACACAGATTTCGCAGCAGGGCCAAGGCTATGCGTGGACGCCCGGTATCCACAGCAAAGAACAGATACTGGGTTGGAAAGCCGTCAGTGAAGCCGTACACGCAGAAGGTGGGCACATCTTCCTCCAGCTCTGGCATGTCGGGCGTGTCTCGCACCCGGTATTTCAGCCCGATGGCGGCCTCCCGGTGGCACCGTCGGCACAACCGGTTCCTGGCAAGACCTTCATCATCAATGAGGCCGGGGAGGGTGTCTGGGGAGATGTGCCCGTCCCTCGGGAGCTGGATATCCCGGGGATAGAAGCGATCATTGCCGATTACCGAAAAGCAGCACGCAATGCCCTGCTTGCCGGCATGGACGGCGTGGAAATTCACGCGGGTAATGGCTACCTGCTCGACCAATTTATCAATAGCGCCAGTAATAAGCGCAATGACCTCTATGGCGGCAGTATCGAAAACCGGGCCCGACTGTTGCTCGACGTCGTGGCGGCCGTTGCCGAGGAAGTGGGAGCCGACCGGGTTGCGGTTCGCCTGACGCCCATGGGGCGATTCATGGGCATGGGGGATGACACGCCGGAACAGACCTTCGGCTACATCGTAGCCAGGCTCAATGACTGGAAATTGGCTTACCTTCACCTCGTAGAACCCATGATGGTCGGTACTGTTCTCGATCAGGATACCGACCCGCGCTGGGACACCATCATCAAGCAATTGCGCAACGACTATCACGGCGTACTGATGCTTGCCGGTGGTTACTCCGGTGAAACAGCTGAACAGGCCATCGCAGCCGGGCGGGCAGACGTGATTGCTTTCGGCAGGCCCTTTATCGCCAATCCTGACTTGCCCGCTCGCTTGCTGGGTCAGACCGATCTTAATCCAGCCGACGGCAACAGCTTTTTTGGCGGCGACGCCAAGGGGTACATCGACTATCCGGCATTGGCCTGAAGCAATCGCCTGATGTCGGTGAGATTTGTCATTACAACATCGGTGGCCGCGCGGTCATCGGTGTTCTTTCGGAGAATGGATATGCGTACTGCAATTTTGCATTACCTCTACGACCCCTTCTGTGGCTGGTGCTATGGGGCGGCACCGATGGTCAGTGCAGCCATGACTGTTCCTGGCTTGGACATCCAAGCCCACGGTGTGGGCATGCTGTCAGGAGACAGAAGCAAGATCATGTCGAGCGAATGGCGGGATTTTGTTCGCCCTCACGAAGCGCGAATTACCGCCTTCAGCAAACAGACCTTCTCGGATGCCTACGTCCAGGGCGTACTCGAGCATGAAAATGTCCGGCTCGACTCTTCGCCACCGATAGCCGCCATGCTGACGGCTCAACACCTGTCCGGGCGCGGTATCGAAATGCTCAAGCGTCTGCAAACGGCTTACTACCAGGAGGGGCGAGCCATCGCTGATCGTGCAGTGATTGCTGAAATAGCCAGTGAGCTTGGCTTCAAGCCTGATGTTTTTATGGAAACAATGGATTCGGTTACGACAAGCACATTGCAAGGCCACATCCAGCAAAGCAACGAGCTGCTCGAAACACTGCATGCCCGAGGCTTTCCGGCCTTTGCGCTGGAGATCGAAGGTCAAATGGAGGTGTTGCCCATGGGGCATTATCTGAGTCGGCCAGCGTTATTCAAGACGGATATTGAAAGCCGTTTGAACGCATGAGCTTTCTGTCTAATCTTGCGCTTCAGTATTTTGTGACACACCTTCAATGTGGCTGTCGTGGACATCGAAAGCCTTATCGGTGATAAACAAGAAATCACATCATTATTCGAGATGTATTCTGCAATTTGCGCAAAGGTGATTCATGGACCGATTCGCGGCGCTCAGCGCCTTCATTGCTGTGGTTGAGCATGGCGGTTTTGCATCGGCAGCCCGTCGACTGGGCTTGGCACCCTCATCGCTGACCCGACAACTGAATGCGTTGGAGGAGAGTCTGGGCACGCTCCTGATGAATCGCTCCACTCGGGCGGTGACCTTGACTGAGGCCGGCGTGCAGTACTATGAAGATGCGCGCCGCATTCTCGATGAGCTCGAGAGCGCCGACCGGGCTGCCAGCGAGATGGCGGGGCTGCCGAGCGGGCTGCTCAGGGTGGCATTGCCGGTCGCTTTCGGCAGGCTGCATGTCGCCCCCGCGCTACCGACATTCTTACGCCAGTTCCCTGGGATACGCCTCGATATCCGGCTCAGCGATACCATGACGAATCTGGCCGAAGAGCGCCTCGATGTCGCCATCCGCCTGGGCGCTCCAGCCTCCCAGGATCTGATCGCGCGTAAGTTGGCACCGCACCGACGGGTCATCTGTGCCAGCCCTGATTACCTCGGCGAGCACGGAGCGCCCGCACATCCCGGCGAACTGCCCCAGCATAATTGCCTGCTGTTCGATTACCTCTCAGGGACCTCGACCTGGACGTTGAAGTGCGATGGCAAGACGGAAAAGGTCGCGGTTTCGGGTAACTTGAAGGCCAACGGGTCCGAACTGTTGCGAGAGGCCGCCATCAGCGGGGCCGGACTTTTGCTCATGCCGACATGGCTGGTGGGAGACGACATCAGTGCCGGTCGTCTCGTCCCTGTACTGGAGTCCTGGTCCCCTATAACGGGAGAAGAGGACGGGGCTGTCTGGGCGGTCTACCTTCCGAACCAGCGTGGCTCAAAGAAACTTGCCGTATTCCTCGACTTTCTGGTTCAGCATTTCGGTACACCGCCTTACTGGGAGCGACACGTTAACCCCATTATCTAGGTGTGCGGTCCCGGAATGAGGCGGTGCGGATTGGTCTTGAAGCGTTATTTTTCCTGGGGGAAATAGCTCTTCTGAATAGCCTTGCGGGTCGAGGTAATGATTTCCTTGCGAGTTCGTTCTGTCTCGACGGCTCGGGACAGGACCAGCGCACCCACACATTGGGCAATGACGGCCCAGGCCGCATCAGGATCATCGAGACGATTGGCCCAAGCCTTCTGCACTTGCCTCAGTCCTTTTTCGACAGCCCCTCGTACCTCCGGTTCGGCGCGTGCAATTTCTCCTCCCAGGGCGGGAAGGACACAGCCTTCTTCAGGATGAAGGACATGAAAGGTACTGAGATAGTTGCGTAGGCATTGCTCCAACTGTTCGCCTGATGCGTTCTGTTCACCGGCCAGCATTTCACTGCTGTTTCGGATTTCATCCTCAATCACTGCCTGAAACAGTGCTTGCTTGGACGGGAAGTGACTGTAGAAAGCCCCCCCGGTCATTCCGATGGCGGACATCAGCGCATCGACTCCCGTCGAGCTGAAGCCACCTTTCTTGGTGATCGCCCTGGCCGTTTCAATCAGCTTTGTGCGCGTCTCGGCCTTATGCGTTTTGGAGTAGCGCATTCGCGTTCCTCAGAGTTCGATTGGCATTGGTCAGATCGTAGCATATGCCCCGTTTAATAAACGATCGTTCTCAATACGCCAGTGACACTCCGCGCGGGAACAATTATCTGCCGGTTGGGCCTGGCGGCGACCGTAAATCCTTGCGCAGGATTTTGCCCACCGATGACTTCGGCAGCGCCTCGACGAAGGTGACGTACTTGGGCACCTTGTACCCTGTCAGGCCTGAGCGGCAGTGCGCCTTGATCTGCTCGACCGTCACTGCCGAGGTTCGCGCCACGGCAAACAGATGCGGCACTTCGCCCGAGCGCTCATCCGGGACACCGATGCAGGCGCATTCGAGGATGTCCGGGTGGTTGGCAACCACGCCTTCGATCTCGTTCGGGTACACGTTGAATCCCGATACCAGAATCATGTCCTTCTTGCGGTCCACCAAGTGCATGAAGCCGTCTTCGGCCACAGTCACAATGTCACCAGTCTTGAACCAGCCGTCGCCGGTGAAGGCCTTGCGTGTTTCGTCTTCATTTTTCCAATAGCCCGCGAACAGCTGTGGGCCCTTGACGTGCAGTTCGCCGGTACCGCCCGATGGCACCTCCACACCTTCATCATCAACGATACGCAGCTCGGTGGACGGCATGGCGATACCGATGCTGCCATTGCGTCCGCGCGGGTTGAACATCATGCAGGGTGAGGTCTCGGTCAGGCCGTAAGCCTCGGTGATCGGCGCACCGCCGGCGGCGATCCAACGCTCCACCACGGCCTGTTGCACCGAAGCGCCAGCGCCGATGACGGCATAGGTGTTGGTGAAATCCACGGTTTTCAGTTGCGGATCTTCCACCAGGCTATTGAACAGCGTATTGACCCCCATGAACATATCGAATGGTGCACGTTTGAGCTCGTTAATCACCGACGCCGTATCCCGTGGGTTGGGGATCAGCCGCAGGTTTGCACCCAATGCGATCGACATCAGCGCTACTGACATCGGGTACACGTGATACAGAGGCAGTGGCAAGACAATCGACATGGGATGAGTATCGTTGTCAGGCGTGAGCCACAGCAGAATCATTTTCAGACTGGTACCGACGCTGCGATGGGTGAGCACCGCGCCTTTCGACACACCGGTGGTACCGCCGGTGTATTGCAGAAAAGCGATGTCGGCGGGGGTCATGTCCATCGGCGCCAGTTCCGCCCGCTCGCGGTCCTTGAGGGTCGTTGCAAACGCCAGTGCATGATCGCTGACGATCTGCTCCAGCAGCCCGATGACCGGCGTCGCCAATACCTGCCTGATGGCAGTGCGTTCGATGATCGGTTCCAGGGTGGAGAGAAGGGGTTCGGCAATCACGATGCAGCCAGCCCCCGAGTCGCGAAGCTGATGCTCCAGCTCCCGGGGCGTGTACAACGGGTTGATGTTCACCACCACCATGCCGGCTTGAATCACACCGGCAAGAGCGATCAAGTAGGGCAGGCTGTTGGGGATCATCAGGGCCACGCGATCACCGCGTTGCAGGCCGGACTGGTGTAGATGAATGGCGAAGTTTTTTGAGAACCGCGCCAGTTGTTCATAACTCAACTGCTCGTGGAGGCAGGTCGCGGCAATCCGCTGGGCGTGACGTGCGAACGATTGTTCGAGGGTGGTGAGCAGTGTTTCTTGATCACCCAATTCTATTTCATCGGGAAAACCGGTGGGGTAGGCTGGATTTCTGGCGCGTTGAAGCATGATTCACTCCTGTGTCATTGTTCTTGGGCAGGCGAGAAAATACTTACTGTCAGATGAAACGCCTCAGGACAACGCTTCCTCCACGAAGACGAGCCGGTCCTGACCAAAAAACATCTCGTCTCGTACAAACATCGTTGGGGCTCCAAATACGCCGCGTTCAAGGGCTTCGTCGGTCGTGCTTCGAAGTTGCGCCTTGACGTCCGGCTCATTGGTCAAGGCCAGGACCTCATCAATGGAAAAGCCCGCCTGAATGATCGTGCGGCCGACCAGCGTCGGTTCGTTGAGGTTCAGTGCTTCGACCCACAGGGCATTGAACAGCTGCGCCAAGAAGGACTCGAACCGTTCCGGGTGGCGCATTTGCACGCCGGTCACAGCCCGCATCAGTTGCAGGGTGTTGATGGGGAAGTGCGGGTTCATCACCAAAGGCACGCCGTAACGATGAGCGAAGCGACCCAGATCGATACTCGAGTAACGACCTTTGGCGGGCACGGCTGCAGGAGAGGCATTGCCGGTGGCCTGAAATATCCCGCCCAGCAACATCGGTCGGAACACCAGCTCGGCGCCTTTTGCGGCGCATATTTTTGGCAGTTGCGTCCACGCCAGATAGGACGCCGGACTGCCCACATCGAAGAAAAACTCCACCTTCTTCATTTGCACACACTCTCCAATAGAATACGGTCGTTTACTAAACGTACGTTATTCTAGCGTTTCGGCTCTGTCAAACCGCCGCTTCGAGATCGCCCACGGGGTACTCAAGAACACACTGAAGCATCACCTGCTCAACCCCGACGGCCCTTAACTGACCGAACAATGGGTGGCTTGACCGTCGTTGAGGCTGAGCGTATGTTTTTAAAAAAACGACCGTTTACTAAAGGATCTGCAATGTCCAGTTCAACCGAAGCCAAGGTAGCGTTGATCATCGGTGCGGGTGATTCCACCGGCGGTGCTATCGCCAAAAAGTTCGCTGCTGAGGGTTACATCGCCTGCGTAACCCGTCGCGATGCCGAAAAGCTGCAACCGCTGGTCGACAGCATCCGTGAGCGAGGCGGTGAGGCCCACGGTTTTGCCTCTGATGCGCGCAAGGAAGAAGAAGTGGTTGCGCTGGTCGAGCATATCGAGGCGAACATCGGACCGATCGACGTCCTGGTATTCAACATTGGCGCCAACGTGCCTTGCAGCATCCTTGACGAGACGGCCCGCAAGTATTTCAAGATTTGGGAAATGGCCTGTTTCTCGGGTTTCCTCAATACGCGCGAAGTTGCCAAGCGAATGGTGACCCGGCAGCGCGGCACCATCCTGTTCACCGGGGCCACGGCCGCCTTGCGGGGCGCCGCCAACTTCTCGGCCTTCGCCGGCGCCAAGCACGCACTGCGTGCCCTGGCCCAAAGCGCTTCCCGAGAGCTGGCGCCGCAGAATATCCATGTCGCCCACATCGTGGTCGACGGCGCGATTGACACCGACTTTATCCGTACCCAGTTCCCGGAGCGCTACGCGCTCAAGGATCAGGACGGCATTCTCAACCCGGAACACATCGCCGATAACTACTGGTACCTGCACACGCAACCACGTGACGCCTGGACCTTCGAGTTGGATCTGCGTCCGTGGATCGAGAAATGGTAAAGCCATGGGATTTACCGGATCCTTTCGTTTTTGACCTCGTCGTCGACAACGCGGATATCGATGAGTTGGGGCACGTCAACCACTCGGTGTATGTAAAGTGGTTGGAACATTGTGCCTGGTCGCATTCCTTGAGCCTGGGCATCACGCTGGCCGATTACCGGCGGTTGGATCGCGGCATGGCCGTAGTGCGCAATGAGGTCGATTATCTGGCGAGCGCCTATGAGGGGGAGAGGCTACTGATCGCCACCTGGATCGTGAGCGTGCAACGGATCAAGTTGGTTCGTCATTTCCAGGTGATTCGCGCGGCAGACATGTGTGTTTTATTGCGCGCAATCACCACGTTCGCCTGTGTCGAACTCTCCACCGGCAAGCCAAGGCGGATGCCGGAAGAGTTTGCCACGGGCTTTGGCGGGGTTATTGTCGCCGAGGTATCGAACACCTGAAAGAACACCTGGCAATCAGTTGACGGACACCACGATTTTCCCGATCTGTGCATTCGACTCCATATGACGATGGGCGTCAGAAATCTCGCTGAACGGGAATACTCTATCAATCACCGGCTTCAATTTACCCTCGGCCAGGCCTTTGGATACGAAGGCCTTGGCGTTTGCGAGTTTTTCGGGATGGGTCGTAATCTCAAACAACTCGTAGCCACGCAGGGTGAGGTGCTTGCCGAGGATGTCCATCACCGGGACGGGAATATCCCGTTCGTCCAGAGCGCCATACTGGAAGAAGAGGCCTTCATTGGAGAGGGACTTGAGCAGCTTCGCGGCTTCCGGGCCACCCACGGGATCAAACGCAATCCGAGCACCTTTACCCGCGGTGATCTTTGCCACTTCGGCAACCAGATCCTGCTCTTGAGTGGCGATGACGTACTTGGCGCCGGCATCCAGGAGCGCCTGGCGTTTGGCGCTGGTGCGGGTCAGCGCAACAGGGATAGCGCCGAGCATATTGGCGACCTGGATGGCGGCCAAGCCGACGCTGCTCGATGCCGCAGGAATCAGCACGGTCTGGCCCGCCTGCAGGTTGCCATATTCGACCAGTGCCCCGTATGCGGTGACAAACATCATCCAGCTCGCAGCGGCCTCTTCAAATGAGAGGTTGGTCGGGTGTTTGACGACCGCGTGGACTGGCGCATTCACGACTTCCGCGTACATGCCGTAGTCGGCAAAAGAGAAGGCCGGTATAACGCTGACAACATCGCCCACGGCAAAATCGCTGACACCGCCACCTACCGCCCGAACGATACCGGCGGCTTCATAGCCCAATTGCGCGGGGAATACCGGGTCAATCACGTATTGGCCGGTGCGATACATGATCTCTGCACGGTTCAATCCCAGCGCCTTGACCTCGATCTGGACTTCGCCCGCGGCAGGTGGGTTGACCACTACGTCGTCGATCTGCAGAACATCGGCGTCGCCAGTACGATGAAAACGAATAGCTTTAGTCATGTTGACCTCGAAAATAGGATGAATTGAATTGAATTGAATGACTGAGGAAACCCTGACAAACAAGGCTATCTAAATCTTGAGGGTTCAGTGCCGTAGCGCTCGGTGAAGCGCTTGCTGAAACTGGCCGCGGAGTTATAGCCGACCTTGGAGGCGATGGTTTTTACCGGCAACTTGGACGTCATCAGTAATCGCAAGGCCTCCGATACACGGGCATCGGCGATAATGGTGCGCAGATTGGTATGCTCATCGGCGAGTCGTCGGCGAAGCGTGGGCCCGCTGATACCGATAGAAGATTCAATCTGCTCGGTAGACCAGCTTCGGGCCGGGTCATTCACGACCATCCGCCGGATAGTGGTTGCCAGGCTGGCGGCAGGCAATCTGAGCAAGCCGCGCTGCCCTTGGCCATGGAGATGAATCACCACCTCGACCATGGCATGGAGCGACAACGCCCTATGCCCATCTGCCATCGCTCTCGTCCAGCGCTCAAGAGGGTCGAGGAGGGTGGCGACTTCAACGGAAGAGATATGGCCCAGTTCGTTTTCAGGCGGTTGTGCGAGCAGTAGCCTGGCCGCCTCCAGTTGTTCATCCAAAAGGACGACACTGAGCGCGATGAATTCGTTCTTGTCAGGGTCTGGAATGTATTCGATGTCAAAGCATCGAGCATTAGGGACCACCAGGATGTTCCCGGGGTGGACTTCACGCCAGGTTTGATTGTCGTTGTAGCGAAAGTGGCCCAGCAAGGGAAAGGCCAAGGTTGGGCCATCGACATCGTGTTTTTTCACAAGATGAGATTGAATGGAGCGCAAGCAGTCACACGGCAGTGACCGACTGGATGTCGCTAACGACAGCAGGCTGGCCAGGATCCCATGGGTAGCGACCGTGGCGTTTTCACTGATCACGTGACTGGCTCCTTTCATTTACAAGGCCGGTGACCAGAGATCATAGTCCAGCACGTAGTTAGACTCTTCTCGACGGATAAGCCCAGTGGTTGGCAGATTGAAGTGCATGCCGGTCACTTTCAGTTTGTCGGTCGCCACTTGATCGAGCAACCGACCGCGAGTGGACGCTGCCTGAACCGAATCGCTGTCGAATGCGATGGTCACTTCAGGCTGCGCGACCTGGATGTGGGGGAAGTGGACGATATCGCCCCAGATCAATAATGAGTCCTTGCCTTCACCGATCAGATAGCCGGTGTGGCCTGGCGTATGACCTGGGAGCGCAACGGCTTGGATACCGGGAAGAATGTCCTCGCCAGTGAAGGGGACGATTCGCTCGTCATAGGCATCGAACGCGTTCCGAGCGACCTCGAAAAAGGGCTTGAAACCGTCCGGAGCGTTCGACCGGATCGTGTCGTTGCGCCAGAACGAAAGCTCGTTCTCATGAACGAAAAGCTGTTCGACATTTCGGAAGGTCGGGGTCTGCAATGGACCTGCCAGGCCGCCGATATGATCGGGGTGGGCGTGGGTCAGCAGGACGGTGTCAATCTGCAGTGGATCGATACCTGCTGCTGCCAGGGCAACTTGAAGCCGGCCGCCCCAGCCATTGATGCCGCCGGCACCGCTGTCGATCAGGATGGTGCGATCGCCTTTCTGCACCACGTAGATGTTGATGTTCATGCGGGGGAGTGGGGCTACGCCACGCTTTTCCAGCAGTGCCTCGGCCTTCGCCCCCTCTATGCCGCTCAGGAGCTCGAAGGATACGTCCAGGTAACCATCACTCAGCATCGTGACGGTCATGTCGCCAAATTTCTTGCGGTTGATGGCCGGTGCCTGGAACGTTTGGATCAGACTCATACCTACCTCGATCGAGTTCGAATGTGAGCGCTCGGGGAGCGCGTCTAGATCCACAGGTTAAGGGCGGTGGTGTATTCGATTCGCTCAATCTGGTTCGTTTAACGCTCAAGTCAGTAGGTCCATCCTTGTCACCGCGTCCACAGACTCGCTGTCGTTTCCAGAAGCCGAATAGTCGGCCACATTCCTGCATTCGGGAACGTAACTGAATGTCGCTCCATCCAATGATTAGACGCAGACGAAAACAACAGTTTGTTTAGTCGTATCTTCTCTGGAGCAAAACAAATGCTGAACTACGCCATCATCGTATTTGCCATCGCCGCCGTTGGCGGCTTGCTGCTTGCAGCGCATGTGCTGCGCAATAAGTTCGCCCCTTGGATGCTGTCGCTACTGCACGCATTGCTCGGTGCAACGGGACTGGTGTTGTTGGTCACGCTGCTTGCCCAGGGCAACGCGCCGCAGAAAGTGCTGATTGGTTTCGTGCTGATGCTAGTGGCGGCGCTGGGGGGATTCTTCCTGGCCTCGTTCCATGTGCGTAAGAAGCTACCGCCCAAGGCCGTAGTGGTGATCCATGCCGGCGTCGCGGTTGCGGGTTTTCTGACCCTGGTAAGCGTACTGCTGTGATGTCTCGCCATCCTCTACATCCGGCACTGGTGCATTTCCCCATTGCCTGCTGGTCGCTGGCTGTGCTGGCGGATTTCGCAGGACTTTGGCTCGGTGAGGCCGCTTGGCGTTGGTCAGGCGGGCTTCTCACGGTTGGCTGCGGCATGGCTTTCGTGGCCATGCTCGCAGGCCTGATCGAGCTGTCTAAGGTGCCCGAAGGCCTCGCGATGCGGACGACTTACTGGCACATGAGCGCGATGCTCATCGCCAGCACACTCTTTTGCGCACGCTTGCTTCTGCGGCTGGAAGACTGGCGACCATTGGAGCCGAACACAGCTTCTTTACTATTGGATGCGGGGGGCTTTATCTCGTTGGTTCTGGGTGGCTGGTTCGGCAGCAAGCTGGTGTATCACCACGGCGTCGGACGCTCCAGCAACTAGACTACGAGCATTACTCTCACAAAAAATCACTGATTGATGAGTCTACCTATGCTGATCGAAAAGGACGCGGATCCTGTTCGTTCGATGTCCAGGAAATAACATGTTGAACACCCAACAACAAGCGCCAGAACTGATCACGGAGGCCGAGCTTGTATCGCGCGCGGCCCAAGGGGATGAGGCGGCCTTTGAAGCGATCATGCGACGCAACAACCAACGACTGTTTCGGACGGCGCGCAGCATTCTGAAAAACGACCTGGAGGCCGAGGAGGCGCTTCAAGAAGCCTACCTTCATGCGTGGCGAGCATTGGGAGGCTTTCGTTCGGACGCCAAGCTCTCAACCTGGCTCATACGGATCGTCGCCAACGAGGCGTTGGGGCGCCTGAGACGAAAGACTGCGCAGGTCATTCCACTGGAGGCGGCCATGAATTCCATCGATCCCGAAATCCAGGTATCGCTGCTCGATAATCCTGACCAACGACCTGAAAACTCTGTCATGCGTGCCCAGATGCGCAAGCTGCTGGAAGCTCGCATCGACTTGTTGCCAGAGGCTTTCCGAACCGTTTTCATGCTGCGAGCGGTCGAGGAAATGAGCGTGGAAGAAGTTTCACAGGCGCTAGGCATTCCCGAAGCCACGGTGCGCACGCGATTCTTCCGCGCACGCAGCATGCTGCGCGAGGACCTGGCCAACCACATCGATATCGCTGTGAGCGATGCCTTTGCCTTCGATGGCGCACGTTGCGATCGCATCGTCGCCGGTGTACTGGCAAGAGCGAAGCAGATGTTGGGGTAAGGTACCGGACACTTTTCAAGCGCCAAGCAACCTTCATCTACTTTTTCGACCATACGACCTCATCGTCGACCGCGTAAGGTCGACAGTCCCGATGGGCTTTTTTACATTCATCCAAAGTAGCTTGCAGTGGTTCGTTACCGCCGGCCGAGGCATACCACGCGCCGTCGGGTGTAATGGTAAAAGCGCGCGGTTTTTTAAGAGCCAGAAACTTTCGATAGCCCTCCCGGGCCGCTGTACTGAGGTAGGGAACAGCCGTCACATCCTCTAGTGCCGCAAAATGCGTGGGGGTGGAGTTTGTGCGGGTTTAACCCAGACCACGTCATTGTCCACGGCGTAGGGACGGCAATTTCGCCCCACTTTTTTACATTGGGCTAATCCCCTGCCAAGCGGATCAAAACCACCTTGCGTTGTAACCGCGGTGCCATCGCCCGCAATCAGAAAGGCGCGTGGAAGCGGTTTTGTTAAAAACTGCCGATAGGTTTGCCGGCCTTGGTCATTGATATACGGCACAGCATTCGCATCAGCGAGTGCCGCGAAATGTGTCGATGGTGGAACGGGCGTCAATAATGGCTTCACCCAGACCACCTCGTTATCCACCGCATAGGGGGAGCACTTGACGCCTTTACTTTTACATGCGCGCAATCCGGTACCGAGCGGATCGAACCCCCCATGCATGGACGCGATGCCACCGTTTTCGCCGATAAGAAAGGCGCGTGGCATGGGCTGGGTCAAGAACTCTCGGTATTGTTGCCGCTCTTGCTCATTCATAAGCGGCACGGCGCCTACATCCCCGATAGCAGCGTACTGAGTTGGCGGCGGCACAGGTACTGGCAGGTACTCGGGGTAGATCGGTTGGTGAGGTAGCCCCAATCGGGCCAGGAAGGTGTCTACTTTAACCCCCCAAATCGCCAGACCCTCCGGAAAACCCAATAGGTTATGCGAGTCCTCCATGAAGTTGCCATACGCCACTAGCTCGGCCGCACCACCTGCTGCGGTATACCCCGCATACGCGGTGCGCCAGGTCGACTCAGAAAACACTTTGTCATTGCTGCCATAAAACCAGATGGACGGAATGGTGGTATGTGCGCCGTCGTAGGCGGCGGCAGCGGCCATACTCTGCTCGGAGGTGGCACAATCAGATTCCTTGAGCCCACCGGCAAAGTTAATCAAGCCTTTTACGTTGGGGATGTTGAGCGTGCCGAGTGCCAATGTGTTGAAACCACCAAAACTCTGGCCAGCAACAACGATGCGTTGACCATCGATGTAGGGCTGTGCCGTCATATATTGGATGACGGCACGGATGTCTTCGGCATTGTTGAGACCGGTCGCTATAAAGTCGCAACCATGGTGCTCGAGTTGCCCGCCCGACCCGGCAAAGCCACGCATCATGGGCAGCGCCACGGCATAGCCGCGCGAGAGAAAATAATAGGCGGAAAAAGTGATGTGGTAGCGGGGATTATCCTTCGGCGCTTTTTTGCCGTCGGAGCCGTGATTCATCACCACCAAGGGAAACGGGCCTGGACCACTGGGAGTCAATACCGTCAGTTGCAGGGCAACAGGGCGCTCGTGATCACCGGGAACATTGAGCACACGCTCATTCATGGATGCCTCAGGCATCTTGCTAGCGTCAGACTCCTCATTCGCGGCGTAGACAGCATTTGGCCCTTGCAAAATGATATAAAAAAGAATGATTATTATCTTCTTAAATCGTGCTGGCATAAGTTGCTCACTGTATCGCCCTGAGCGAAAGAGCTTCAGGACTTCCCAAGGGCAGTTAATGAATGGTAGACCAGCGGATGCCAAAACTGGCGCATCCGCATCCAGCGATCAAATGCAGAGACAAACAGCTGTCTATCTCACCGAAAGACCCTGTCATTAAAAGCTACGAGAAAAATTATTGTTTTAATCCTTTAAGTCGGTATCGATTGGTCGCCACGTTGAGATGTGCATGCATCCTCCGCGCGATAATACTAAAGCGCCATTATGCGCGAAAGCTTTCGCATGAGGCACTGGAAAAATAACAAGGGTGGGGGAGGCGGTCGCAGAACGCTGTGCTGTACAAGCTCGGGGTCAGTCGATCTGTCGAGGAAGGCGAGCTTTCCCGCGACCTGTTTCTGGTACCGCCGCTCGGTCACTTGCTTTTCGTGCGCAATGAATTCTTGTCAGGGGAGGAGAGTGGCTTGTCATCAAGACGATCAAGCGAGACTACGTGGCGCATATGCCCAAGCCCGATCGAGAAACGGCATTGCGCAACCTGACGATTGCCTTCGAGCGAACGGGAAGCATTGCTTCCCGTTCCTCTATCGTTTGAGCACAGTCAGCTGCTGACGGCCAGCTCATCCAGCACCGAGTCCATCCGCAGTTGTGCCAGCTCGATCAGGTGCACTACACCCATCGCGACCTTGCGGTTCGAGCCGGTTTGGTTGTCGGCGTGCTCATAGGCCGTGGCTGCAGCGGATTGCAGAATCGAGTAGACGTTGGCCAGGGCGTCTTCCTGATTCCTGGGTTCTTTCAAATGATCATGCAGCGCGGTGACAGGGACAGGTTTGGAGCCTGCGTCCGGACCGAGGTTGTAGTGAGACAAAGCTCGGTCGGCGATACGCGGGTCAATGCTTTCGATGTTAGAGGTTGCGGGCGGATTGGGGGTTGCTTTGAACATGATGAAAACTCCGATATGGGATGGAGCTGTCACCGTTCGCTTGCACGCGAATGAGGGTGGCAGCCGTACGCAGGTGTGCAAGACCGGGCATATCGGACCCCGGCAGACTCGAAAGCCTCCCGCGCACGGCCACCATTAAGCAGGAATCGCAGGCATAAGAAATGCCAGTCGAAACGGCTTGTTTGAGGGCGCGTGAGCACCGATATGAACGGACTTGCACGTCCGTGTCATCAACTGCGTGATGACGAGATCAAGACTATCCGCGACATTCGGCACAAACAAGCGGTCAGGATTTTCTAGGAAATTTCAGTCAAGGGAAAGAGAGTTCTCTTGCAGGTCGCTGAAATGACCGGCTTGCGTGAGAGGTCGCGAGCACACGCTGATTATGCGCAGCAGGTCGAAGCGGCAGGAGATTGAGTCGGCCGCAGACCGCTACAAGTTGGAGTCAAAGGCTGGTGCTCGCTACTTCGATCGGTCAGACGCGAGTCAACAAGAATATCTCTGGTAGCACCTGCCCACCGTGAGGAGGCAGGCCACCTGCCTTGACTTTCTGTGCCCGCTGCAGCGCGCTGGCGATGGTGATTTCCGTGCGAGACTCGATACTCCGTGCTACTCCACCCACCGAGCGGTCACCGAAGCCCAGCAGCGAGCAGCCGTTATTGATGAACACGAAGAAGACGATCACCCAGAATGGACCGCAGCTCATGACACAAGCCCCTGGGCGTTGGTGACCGTGATCGCAAGGACGAAAACGATATAGCCAAGGATCGCTGCGTAAGCGCCTTGCCTGATTGAGTTGAGAAGGGTAGTTGCCATGTAGCAGCTCCAGATGTCGCTTATGGAGCCAAGGGTGACGGAGTCGCAGATCAATAAAAAACGATGTTCAGCGATTCAGACTATCGATCCGCTCGATCATTGAAAGTGGTGATCATCCCGATAGAAATCTGCAAAAAAATGGCCGAGGGATATCCCTCCGGTAGGCGCCCACTATGGAGCGGCGTAGGTGCACCAGGTAGTGTAATCGAGCACCATTGGGTTAACTCACATCACAGGGACAGCCGCTGCTATGGCCTATCCAGGACAGCCAATCGTCAACTACATCGCCAGCCTGAGCCCGCTCTACCAATCAGAAGAAATTCTAGGCTTCTGCGCAGCGAGGTCTCTGCGGGACGGGACATTGATCCTGCCGCATCCAGAAAATGATGGGGAATTGGAGGACGCAATGGTAGTTGTTTGGTGGCAGGGTGATTCGAGTCGGGCAACCGAAGTGCTCGGGTCTATCATGGTTACCAACGCGGTCGTGGATTACGTTGGATTCCATAGCCTAGGTAAGGAGAACGGTCACTCGACAGCGCTCATGGCACAACAGTATGAGCATTTTGAGCGCAAGACGGGGGCGACCCTGTACCTGCCATATTTCGAGGATGAACTGCCTCTCCTGGCTAAAATCTTCCGCCTGGTGAAAAGCATGGGACCGAAGTTGGCCTTTGACGCTTTGCGAAAAATGGCGGGTCTATAAAGTCGGATTTGGCCTGTGCCTACGAGTCATAGAAAACGGGCAATAATGCGCATCTACTTTTTAGGCGGTGACCATGGACAGGCTTGAGATTGTTGATCGACGTAGCCAGTGATAACAATCGTCGAGTTCAACACCTACTACGCAACTCACTGGGCTTTCCAGCCTAGGACAAGCAGCCAGGGATGACCCAGTTAGCGCTCTGACGGGACAGAGTTTGAACTTTGCCCCTACCCTGAGAGGGGACGCTGATAGCTATCAACCAATACCAAGAAGTCGATAAACCTCGGAACGCTCTTCATCTTCCTTAAGGCTTTTGATATCCCCAGCCTGGTTGTGCAGGACAGGAAGGAGTCGAGCAAAGTTGGTTGTAATTTGGTAGCTGGTCGTCGTTAGACCTTCCGACTCGTTGCGCGAAACATCACTGACAGAGAAGCACTCCAGCAATAAGCGTAAATCTCTGTCGTCGGTGAAAAACTTGGTCTTGGCATATCCTATCCTCTGCTTGCGCCAAATTTCAAGTATTAGATTGGACATGTTAGCTATGCGTTGTATCAGCTGAATATCTCCCAGGGCATTGCTCGCATTAAATTCGGCTGGATCTTCCTTGAATTTTATGACTTTGAGTGCAGGCACAAACCCATAGACGCAGGCTACTGAAGTTATAACCACCGGGTGATTTTTTAGAATTCCGAGCTTTTCTGCTTTGGAGCATATCTGCGCTACGAGTTCAAGGCGCTTGTCCGCAGCCGGAGCATCATATAACTTCAGTGAATTGATAAATATAAGAAACTGATGATAGATGGGGCCTAGCTCTTCGGGGTGCTCGCCTTTAAGCTCAAGAATCTGATCAGGCGTAATGTGACCCCCTTCGTAAACCTTGGCGTTTTTGAAAAACTGCTGCAGAGCGGTCAGGTCGCACTCTACTTCAGCGACAAGCCCTTCATCAGTTTTCGGATGGTTTAGATCACTGGTTTTTTCCAAAAAAGCCGCAAGGTATGAGATCCCGTTGCCTGGCACATCAAGCTTCCGTAGTTCAGATATAGACTCCCGAACCGGGGCGTCAGGATCTGGCGATTTTTTCAAGTGGGTTTTTATATGACTGATGGCGCAGACGTCAAGAAAGTGCAAAGTTGGCGCCTGATTCGCTAAGCGCCGCCATTGCGTTAAGGCTGCCGTGGAGTGATGGTCTCCTGCCGGGATCTCAAACCTTACTTTGATGCTGACTCTCTGAAACCCAAATTCCTTGTTGGATTGCTCGTTCACCTGCCCACCTCTTTGATATTGATTAGCCGAAGGCTCGACAGTCTTTAGCCTGCGGAAAAGCGTCGTTCACATTGTGCGTCATTCTGGCTGGCGAGGCGATGCTCAAAACGTTGAGCGAACGCCGTCAGTCAGGTCACAGCCGCAGAAGGGTAGTGGCATGTGTGACTGAATTCCGAGGGGGCCTTTTGGCGTGCATTCCTTGCGTAGGTCCTTATCATCGCCTCACACCCACTCTCGTTATAGGAATTCTATGGACAAGCGAATCGATCCCACCTTAGGTAAGTCAATCTACGAGACGGCGACTGCGTACATGGCGACGCTGGCCGTTATCGGGTCTTTTACGATGACGCTCGCCGGCACCGCCAAAGCCTTTATCTCTCCTGCTGTGGCACTCACGATTGTCGCGGTCGTGGTTGCTCTCGCTTTTCTGCGTGGTGGTGAGTACCGGCGTCGAGTCGATGAGTTCCTGGAGCGCGCTGACTTCATGATGCTTGTGGAGATCTGCGCGAAAGCATGGCCATTCTGGCTGTCGACGATGTTTTTGATTGGCGTCGGGCTGGGGATCATCTCAATGATGCAGTACGACACCTGGAAACATTTCATGTCGGTTGGCGGCCTTGTGGGGCTCGGGACTCAATACCTTGCGGGCCAGGTGTTCAAGTTCTGATTTAGATGCGTTCTGATACGGCTTGTGCCGGTGGGATACATCTCTCGTCACAAGCTGTTCTGTCAGTGGGCTTTCCGCTCGCGTCTTGTCTCATATGACGCAGGCACAGCACAGCTCACCAGTGGTGCCAAACAGTCTGGCGTGTGATCCCGAGTTCCTCGGCGGCCTCCGCCATGGTCAGTCCTTTAGCCTTCAGGCGTTGCACATCATCACGTCGCCGCCGAGCAGCGGCTACCCGACCATGAAGACGATCCGATTGGTCGACCTGAAGCGCAGCAAATGAGCCCCCAGTGGCGTCACTTCGATGGATATGCGCTCAAGCAGATCCGTAGGCACCACGGACTCCTCTGCCCGTAGGCAAGGGCCAGCACCGTGAGCGGGTGGACACCCAGCTCCCGGGCGATGGAAGTTCAGCTTTTCAACGATCACACCGCTCTGGGCGCGTTCCACCCGGCTTGTGTGAACGCTGCTGAGGTACCTGGCATGGTCGGGGGGGGAGGGGGAAGGAGCGTCTTGGTCAGCAGATAGACAGTGTCAGAGCGGCGCGGTAATGTTTCTGCGAAAGCGGCTATGGGCCATTATTTGACGTTTTCTAGAGGGAATTAGAGTGCGCGTTAAATCGATTAAGCTGACCAATTTCAAGAAGTTCAAAAATGATCACCTTGAATTCAATGATGACGTCAATATCTTCGTAGGCGATAACAACGCTGGCAAAAGTACGATTCTGGAGGCATTGGAAATAGTTCTTAATTACAGCTATCGTGGCCGCCCCTTCAACACCGAATTCACGCCAGACATTTTCAACAAGGATGCCGTCCAGCAGTTTTTGGCATCCGACAAATCTGCCAAGCACCTGCCTAGTCTGGTTATCGAAGCATTCATCGACGGTGTGCCTGACTATCGAGGTGCGAACAACTTTTCAAAGGTTGATGCTCAGGGCGTCACCGTGCAAGCGTGCTTTGATGCTGCGCTTGAAGATGTCTATACCGAGTACCTGAAGACGAATCCAAGCATCACGAGCATCCCGATCGAGTTCTACAAGCTGGAGTGGCTGGATTTCGGGTGGAACCCCATCAAAACGGTGGCCAAGAAATTCAGGGCGTTGTACATCGACCCGACCCGTATCCACCCCACCTTGGGTAAGAACCAGTACATTTCGACCATCCTGAACACCGCACTGGACAAGGAAGAGCTTGTCAAGCTGACGCTCAACTACCGCGAAAATCAGCAGGTGTTCAACGATTCGGGCGAGGTCAAAGCGGTCAACGCTGGCCTGGATGCGGATCACCTTATCACTGATAAGAAGCTGTCCATTGCAGCGAGCACCTTGCCAGCCGGGTCTATTCAGACCGGGTTGCAGCTTGAAGTGGATGACGTGCCATTCCAGTTCATCGGGAAGGGTGAGCAGAGCAATGTGCAGATCAAGCTCGCTATTCAGAACAAGTCGAAGGATATCGACCTGGTGATGATGGAGGAGCCTGAAAACCACCTCTCGCACACCAACCTAAACAAATTGGTGCACTATATCGAGAAGCAGCGCGGCTCCAAGCAGCTGTTCCTCACTACCCACAGCTCGTACGTTCTCAACAAGCTGAGCATCGATAAAATCTGCCTCGTGCAGTCGGGCTACCAGCGTCTTCACAAACTGGATCCCGATGTCGTCAAAACCCTCAAGCGGTTGCCGGGCTATGACTCGTTACGCGTGGCGTTGTCACCTAAGGTGATCTTGGTCGAAGGGCCTTCTGACGAGCTGGTGCTCAAGAAAATTTACTACCGCAAGCACGATCGCCTGCCGGAACAGGATGGCATCGACATCATTGTGGTGCGCGGGGTCGGGTTCGATACCTTCATCGCTGTTGGCATGGAGATTGGTACTCAGATCAACGTCCTCAGGGATAACGATGGTGCCTACCAGGACAACGTTGTGAAGGCCCGTGAAGCCTACGTGACCTATCCCAATATCAAGCTGATCTCCTCGGACAAAGATGAGGAGTTTTCGCTTGAGCCCGCCATGATTTATGCCAATGCGAGCGACCTGAAAACGCTGAACGCCTTTGCTAAAGAGGTCTTATCCAAGCAGACGCACAACCTCTACACGGAGGTTGCCGGCTTAGACAAACGACGCGAATTTCTGATCGAGTGGTTCCGAAGCGTCAAGGGCAATGGCAAGGGGGCGCGTAAGGTCGATTCAGCTATCAGGCTGTTCGATGGGAACCTGGAATTCAAGTACCCGGCATTCCTCGATGAGGTGTTCGACTTTGGCTAATGAATTCTGGATCGCCGGTGCGGGGTCGGGCAAAACTCACAAAATCATCCAGGACGCCATCGAGGTGATCGAGGCGGGCGGACGCGTCTTGGTAGTCACTTACACGACGAGCAATCAGGCCGAGCTGCGCTCACGTTTCGTAGAGGTGTATGGCAAAAGCAGTGATGATTTTGTCGTCAAAGGCCTGTTCTCCTTTTACTTGGAAGACCTGGTGAGGCCCTACCAAAACGTTGTGTTCCCTGAGCGCATCGCTACCACAGCGTTCACGGAGCATAACCCTCACCTGAGACCTGGTACGAAGAATTGGTTTCCCAACAGGGGAGAGAAGATTGGAGACGCCCTGAATCCGCTGCATTTTCTGACCTCCTGTAAGACAAAAGCCTATACCGGCCTGCTAGCGAAACTGGCGACGAGGATCGCGACAAAGTCAAAGAATGCCCCTGCCAAGCGGCTGAAAGACATCTATCAGCGGGTCTTTTTCGATGAGGTTCAGGACTTGGTGGGTTGGGATTACGACGTCATCAAAGCGCTCAGTAAGGTGATGCCTGATTCGATTTGCTGTGTCGGCGATTTCCGTCAAACCATTTACACGACTACGTTCGGCCACAAGGCGCCAGAAACGCCGGTGCAGAAGATAGAATGCTTTCAGGGCTTGAAGTTTGAGCAGCGCTCGCTGCCGAAGAATCGGCGGTGCATCCAGGAAATCTGTGATCTGTCCGATACGATTCACCCTGGCCTCTATCAGAAGACGCTGTCAGAGGTTGAGAACGTTCCTGATGAGGTGGCTCATCACTATGGCGCCTTCGTCATCAAGCCGTCACAGGTGAGCGATTATCTCGCCATGTTCAAGCCTCAGGTCTTGCGATGGTCATCGTCGATGGGCAAAGGCTACCTCCCGCCGAGCCTGTCCTGCCATACCTTCGGGTCAAGCAAAGGTCTTGGTTTCGATCGTGTTTTGATTGTCTCACCGGAGAAGCATCTCAAGTATCTAGGTGGTGACGACAAGGTGTTCGACAAGGACAAAACAGAAGAGTCAAGGAACAAGCTGTACGTGGCGATCACCCGAGCGCGCTATAGCTTGGCGTTTGTGGTTGAGGATGAACTCATAGACAAGATGCAGTTGCCTTTGTGGGATGGGGATCCGCCAGAGGTTTTGAGGGGAGCTGATTAGACAGGCTGTAGGTGAAGGCCGCTAGCGCAGCATATTCGAGCATGCAGGGCAGTCAAATGGCTTTTTGATATCATCGCTCAATTGGCGCTTTATTTAACATAATATACATTATGCGAACCCTTAGGCTTTCAGCTCTGTCCCAATTCACAGCGCCCAAGGATAGAAAAATGATCGACCATCCGAACACGATTGTCGCAAGCGACAAAGCGTGTCTCGGACGGCCTTCTCACAAAACAACTCAAAGTTGCCAGTGACAAGGAACCGAGCATTAAGCCAAACGGGTACACATTCTCGTCCAAACCTCGCTTCCGATAATTCCCATTATCAGAAATTGGGAACTGTGCAGTCCCGCTGGTTCCCGCGCTCTGAACCGAGCCGCTTGGTCACCAACGGGACTCACAGGAGATAAAAAGGACGGACAAGGTTCGGAGCATTAAGGCAATCATTCCAGCACGCCGAGAACCGTAAGCCTCGATATATCGACATACTCTTCATGCTCATAACCGTCCGGCCTCAAAAGCAAACAGCTTTCGATACCATCAGCAACTGAACCTACGTGCACAGCAACGACTTTAGCTCCATAAACAAAGGACTCATTAACCAAATCACGTCCATCGTCATAGCAAGCTTGAAGGTGCTCACCGACTCGAATACGTTTGCCAAGCAAAACCAGAGGATCAACCTGCAAAAACGAGCCGTTCCAACATGATATTTTTTCAAGTTGGAACGATAGCGACGCCAAACCACCAAAGCCAATGGCCACAGCGTTGACAGCAGTTTGCGTAGAATTCAAAGCATCCATTATCGATCTCCTATTTAGATCGTGATTGGTAGCTACCTTGGGGAGTTGGCGCTCCCCAGGGCAGCATCTAGCCCTTCGTGGACTGGATTCATTACACGCTGTCGCCCTACCCACTCAATAACAGCGATTCAAATCAATAAAGCTTCTGACGCCTAATAGCTTCAATCATGAAGCGCTTAAGTTCACGACTCAAAGTAGATTGTCGAACATTACAAAGACGCTCAAACTCTTCTTTGATGATGGAATTAATTCGAAAATTAATGCGGCCATCATTACTGTCCGCCAAGTTTGCAAGAACTTTGGTGATACGTTCCTGATTATCAATTAATTGTCGCCGTACAGGATCTTCGTCGCTTTCAGCATCCCTGCCGAGCATTCTGCGAATATCCCGTAAAACGGCATCGCCATGGGCGCCTTTGGAATTATCATCACCGGCCATTCAAGGCTCCAAAACAGTAAATCTTAGGGAGAACATACAGTGATAAATGTACGTACACAATGGGTGACATAGCAAAAAAGACAAGAAACCGGCTTGTAACGCTCTATTCCGCAGCTTTCAGCGCGAAATCGAGAAAAAATCAGTATCACCATGAGACAAGAGTCCACCATTAGAGATAGTGGACCCGGCTTCGCCGGCCAGATCAAAACCCGCACCCCGCTTCACACCAAAATCGCAGGAGGCGTGATGCTCGCAAAATGGTTTTTCGTATTCATGCTGGACGGCCAGCAAGAGGTTGCGGTCCCCGCGGCTTCAGAGGCGCAATGTGAACTCGTAGGGATAAAGATCGTAGCTGCCAGCCAAGAACGCGGAAAAAAAATCAAAGGCGCCTGCTACGTAAAGGCCAGTGAAGAACGCTCAAAAGTCGGCGCTGCAGGAAACTAAAAAGCATCTCCGCCTTCGCTCCGAAGAGGGGCCCTGCCCCTCCGACCAGAGGTCTACCCGGGACGGGGAAACGACCAGGTACTCCACACGACTGAAGAAGTCTCCGCCTTCGCTCCGAACAGGGGCTCGCCCCTGCGGCCAGAGGCCTACCCCCCATTGCTGCAAGGAAATTGCCTCCGGGACCCGACAACCAGCAGCGCTGGAAGGAATGGGTCCGTTGCGAAAAAGCTCAGTAATCAGTGACGAGTGTCAGCCGAGGGATCGCGAATCGCTCAAAGATCGAGGATAGCCCTACAGGCGACTTGGAGCGCTTCCAGACGTTGATCAAGCGCAGACGCCTCAGTATCGAGCTGGGACAGCCTGGAACGCATCTGACGAGCTTCGGCAACGACACGGGGATAGTCGGCCAAGCAGTAACAGACGGCATCGAGGGGATCGCGTGAGGGGGCGTACAACTGAGCATCACGGATCAGGTTTTCGGGGATCAGAAGTGGCTTACGCATAATGCGGCCTATGTTACGCGACCCGTGGAGCCACAGGCATCTTCCACAGCCCGCTCAACATAAGCCGGACCATTATGCGAAGCCTCTCATGCAGGCTTGTGCGCGACAGCTCACATAAATCCACGCAACGTTACGGCACCTAAACCACTACGCCAAGACGGCTGCCTGTGCGGGTGGCGCGCTCTGAACCGAGCCGCTTGCCACCCTCACAGGCGCCAGGCTCCCCACAGCGTCGAGCGACACTGCACAGTGACCTGATTCCTGACCATGATCTGAAACACTGAATCATTTACCGCTCCTGCTTAAAATCTGGAACCTTCAGCAAGGTCAATCTCCTCAGATTCCACGCTGCGTTGCCGTCTTGAACGCGCTACATCGTAACCTCCGCTGGCCCGGCACCAGGATGCCAGCAGCGCAATCAGACGTATCGTGGGCTTCATTGGGCGGGAATCGCAAGCGTCATGAGGCGGAAAACTACTTTCAGCCTTGGTCGCTCTGGCCTAGGCACTTGCTCGGCGGCCATGGCGAAAAATCTGTAGGCTGGTGTTCGAAATGCACCTAAGCGGTAAGCCGCCTAGGTGCGATTAGGGAACTAATTGAGCAGTGCTGAGACCTCCCCATCCTGGTATTTGAGCTCATCACACCAACTGCTGATCGCCCCGAGGGCCTCCACAGGGCGCATCTCACCGTTCGAAACATAGCTTATATGCAACTTATCTCTAGCACGCGTCATAGCCACGTAGAGCTTGGCGACATCGCCTGCTTTACTATCCTCATCTACTCGGGGGTAGCGTGTGTCTCGGACACCGTGGATGCCAGAAAAACGGTTCCGAACTCGAAACCTTTAGCACTTTCGACAGTCGACACCCGAACTCCCTCGGAGTCGATGGAGAAGTTCCCCTTGATGTCAATACACGGAATATTAGCAGCCCTCATTGCCGTCATAATTTCATTCCGGAAAATGCGGCTACGTGAAATTATGCAAATATCTGAGAGCGCCGAATCTCCATGAAACTCTCTAAAATTGGTGACTTCCGCCAGCACGTGCTCAAGCTCAGCCTCCTTGGAACGGCACCTTACTAAAGCTGGCCGCTCTCCCCGCCGAATCGCAAAATCTGGCCGCAAAGGCTTCTCTTGGTTATCCTCATCAATGTCAGAAAACTCATGATTACTGATCAGCGCATACGCAGCCTTGAGGATCTCGGAGGTGTTTCGATAGTTCTTCTTGAACACGCTTGCACGTGCAAGGCTGATCCCCAGCGTTTTTAGCGAAAAGCCGCGTTTGTAGATAGTTTGAGCACCATCACCAACCAAGAACAGGCCATCTGCAGCAGTTTTCAGGAGCTCCCCTTGTGGGGTTCGAATTAGCGAAAGCATCCGAATTTCGTTCTGACTGAGGTCTTGAACCTCGTCTGCCAGTACAGCCCTCCAACGAGACTTGCTCACCCCCTCCCCTCGATCTTTCAAAAGAGTGGCTGCTTGTTGCACAACACCTTCATGATCCGGAGATCCAACTTCAAGCAGTGAGGCCTCATAGGCTCGCAGGCCATGCAACACATGCTTCCGTGCAACCTCACCCAATGCCTTGCCCCGCCCAGTTCGCCTGAATGCAGAGGTTGCATAGCTGTCATACTCGCTGGGAAGCATCCGAGTGCGGATATAGCTCAATTCATCCCTAAGAAAATTCTTCAGTTCCGGGCCGGGCAGCCGCGCTAACCCTTGGGCTCCGTCACTGTACCCATGGACAGCTTGGATAACCTCATGCATCTGCACGTCTGTGTAAGAATCCGAAGGCCGTCGCATTAGTTCTCCGCGCAAGTCCTGCGTGATCTCGCGTGCAACACCCTGGATCGTTGCCACATGGATTTGTGCACGCTCGGGCCCGCAGAGTGTGGCTACCAGAGAGTCGAGTAGCTTCCTCATACTCTCTGTGAGCGTTACCACCAAGATCGGCTCGTTGTACTTCCTGGCGAGATATCGTGCACGATGAACCAGAACGCAAGTCTTACCGCTACCGGAGACACCTCGGAGCCGAGAGGGGCCTGACAGATCCGCGGAAGCGATCTTGGTCTGCTCAGGATGCAGATAAAGCATCCACTCCTCACGGTTAGAAGGATCAGGCATTCCTGGCTCCTCCTTCCAAGTGTAAAAGGTCTCAGAGTTAATCGGCGCATTGATGGCCGTCAACAGTTCGTCCGCCGAAGTCTCATGAGCTGCATTCGCTGCCACTTTGATTCGTTGCGAAACGCCGTCCATCTCGCCACGATCAGCCATGGTCAAAATATCGACAGCCAGCAACGCAGCTTCAAACCCAGCCTGCCGCTCAACTTCAGTCAGGATCGCATCAGCAGACTCACCCCAATCGCCTTTATTGACCTTGAGCAACATAGCAATGATCGGAGCACTCAGCTTGCAGCCACTGAAGTCCTCGCTATTGAACCCCATGAGAAGTGGCTCTTCCAGAACGTGCTCCGGAGTATCGAATGAGAGCTCAATTACGGCAGAAGGTCTAGGCTCGTCCAGACTGGATACCTGGATAAAATCGACTTTGCCGTCAGAGTCTTTCCGAACCCACTTATAGCGCTTGTGCTTCTTCAACCAGCTATCGCAGTCGTCATGGGTGCCTGCGAATAGCATGATCAGAAAATCGTCTGTTCCACTCTGATACTTCTGTACTACAAGGCGGTGCCCATCACCCAAATCGTACTTGTCACAATCCATCCGGGACTCACCGTGATGGGTACGCTCCAGCCGGATCTCTCCGTCCATACTGGCCTGGGTGCACGCAGCCTCAGCACGTTGAGCTGCGACCTTGCTGACTCGATTTGCTCTAGCCAGAGCCTTGAGCATTTTCCGAAAATCTCTAGGAACCACTACCTGCGGCATGCTCTTCCCTAATCTTGATAGACAATCAATGCTGACCCGAAACCAGGTGCAACCCTCCGACACACGGCCGTAGTGTCAGTTAGGCATCATTTGTATCAGAATTAAAGTGGACTTTGGTAGGAGAAATCCTACTCGGGCGGTTTAGCCGCGATGCCACACCTTGTTACAAAGGTGGGCTTCGCTTCGAAGCGTCGGATCCTATTATGTGAAATCCATCACGTTAACTAACGAAGGAGCATCGTTATGCCCCAAGGGATTTTCCACGTTGCGTTTCGGGCTAATACGCAAGATTTCGGCGAAGGATTTGGGCTTCACTAGGCGGGAATCGCAAGCGTCATGAGAAAGCCTGCGACCAGCCGGTTGAACACCTCACCTTGATCATCATGTACATAGTGACTGGCATCTGCGACCTCCGCCGTCCGAACGTGCGGATTGCTGGCGCTCATGGCCTGCAGCATCGCTGGCGGAAGGAAGTCCGAGCGCCCGCCGCGAATGAACAGGGTCGGACAATCCAACGCGCGCACTGCCGGCCACAGATCTGTCGGCTCGATACTCAGCCGCGCTTGGGCAATCCCTTGCTGATCATGGCGCCAGGTGATCACGCCCTCGCCCTCCTTCATTGAATGAGCGAGCCTTGACGCCAGGCCCTGCTCCGACAACCCCGGACGCGAAGCCCGCCAGAATGCTCGGGCCGCTTCCCAGCTTTCGAACTGCAAGGGCGTCTGGCTCATCTCGCGGCGAATGCGCGCAGCGCCATCGCCTTGGCTTGACGAGCCGGGACCGATGTCCTCGATCATCAAGCCAATCAGCCGTCCCGGGTTTTGCCGCGCATATTCAAGGGCGTTGGCGCCTCCTAATGAGTGTCCCAGCAATACAAAACGAGACAAGCCCACATGGGCGATGAAGTCCTCGAGGTCCTCGACATACGACTGCGTGTGGTAACTGCCGGGCGAGGCCCAGTCACTCAGTCCTCGACCGCGCTGGTCCAGGGCATAGACGCAATAGTCCGTACCCAGAGATTGCACCAGCGACTCCCAGGTTTGTGCATAGGCCCGCAAGCCATGCAACAGCACCAGGGGAACGCCGGTCGATTCGCCCCAGCGCAGAAAGTGCAGGCGCAAGCCTGATCGGTTGGTGAAGAAACAGCTGTCAGAAGGCATAGTTTTTCCTTAGCGTATGGCGCCAATCGATCTAGAAACGATCGAAGCGATGATTCGAATCCAGAGTGACGTTAATAGTGCCTGCCCAGGCCTGGGCGATCCGCGCCTGCTCAAAGACCGGCCAGGTCGCTCGGCTATCGGACCGTGAAACGATCGCCATCGCCCTGGGCGTTTCGGACGGTGACTCGCCAAACAATTGCCGATAATGCGCGGCAAAGTGGCTCAGATGAAAAAAGCCCATCGCCACCGCGATTTCACCGATGTTGTGGGTGCAGGCAGAGGTTGTGATCAAGCGCCGTCGCACTGCGTTGAGGCGCAGATTGCGCAGGTATTCGACCGGACGCATTCCGGTCACCGCCTGAAAACTGTTTTGCAGGGTCCGGCGACTCACCCGCAGCTGTTCGCACAGGTCGAGAATGCTCAGGGGTGTATCACCACTGGCATCGATCAACTCCTGACAGCGCTTGACCAGGTAAGCACTCACGGCGAAATTACCGCGACGACAACGGGCCTCATCGGTGGCGTGGCTGAACAAATCGAGGAACGCGCCGAGCAGCTCTTCCTCCAGCATTTTCTCAGCGGTTGAGTTGATAGCGTCCGTCTGTTTCAGAAAATGGCTAAACAGGGGCTGAATACGCTGACGTATTCGCAACAGCAACGCGTCATCTACGCTGAGTTGGGATGTGCTCTTCAGGCGCTTGAGCTGATCGCTGGACAACTCGAAGGCCGCCAGTTTGGCAAAGCGTACAGTGTCGACGTTGAACGCGAAGAAGTGCATGCCTTCAGGTGCGTGCAACACAAACTCCTCGCCGTCGCGCAACAGCACCACGCTGTGAGTGCCCACCTGCTGCCCCTGCACCACCGGCGCGCTGCCTAAAGACATGGCCGCGCACAGCCGGCCTTTCGGCGCATAGCCGCGCTGCACCACACGTTTGTCCAGGACTTCCTGGAAAATCTGAAAGCGCTCGGCGGACAACTGCCGCAGCTCACTGGTCAGGCAGCCACGGCCGAGTTGGTCATACACTTGCCGCCAGCCCTGGATGGCGCCGGCGTGTTGTTGCGGGTCATGGAAGGTTCGAGCTTCAGCGAGCATGGTTGTCGTTCCTCGGTGACCCAACATTCACACAGGGGCGGCGCCCGCCGTGAAAACCAGCGCCAGTTGCGTGCCAAACATATGCAGGCGGTACGTGGTGGGCTGGATGTTCATCGGCGGCAACAGCGCCCCGGACAGCACGACCTGCCCCGCCTCCACCCGTTGACCGTCGGCCAGCAGGCGCCGAATCAGCCAGCAAAGATTGGCCAGCGGGCTGTCCTCCCGATCGCGCGTATCACCGCTACAGCAGAGCGCGCCCTCGCACTCCAGGCGATACGCTACGCTGACGTGCTGTACAGGATCGAAAGGGATGCGCGCTCCGAGGCAATAAAGCCCCGCCGCCGCGTTATCGGCAAGAAAGGCCCCCACTCCGAAATCCCAACCCTGCCAACGGCAGTCGGCGATTTCGAACGCCGGTGCGACCTCACCGATGGCTGCCAGAATATCCTCGTCACGGTAGTCCCCCGGCCCCAGGGCACGCCCCAGCACAAAGGCCAATTCGATCTCCAGCTTGGGCTGGATCAAGCGCGAGAACGCCACCGCAGTATCCGGCTCGACGATCATGGTATCCGTCAGGCCGCCATACACCGGTTCGTCAAGGCCAAAGCGTTTTTGTGCGGCGCTGCCGGCGAAGGCGACCTTCCACCCGCTCAGTTGCTCGCCTGCGGCCAGGCGCCGCTCCAGCGCCTGGCGCTGCAGCGCATACCCCGCAAGCCGATCTATCGCCTCGGGGGCCAGTGGCGCAATGGCTTGCGCCGCGTGCGTCGCCTGATGCAGCCGGCTCAGTACCGCGTTGCCGCTGTTCATGACAGTTGCTCCGCCAGCTTGCACAGCACACCATCAAGCCTCTCTGGTGTGGTAACGGCGGCGACAAACCGGTCCGGACGCACCACTACGATGCAGTCACGCACCCTGGAGAACCATTCCCCCAGGCGATTATCCACGTCCTCCACACTGATGGCGTCCACGGCCGTCAACGGCTGGTGACGGCCGAGGCCACTGCGCGAACGATTGACCTGAATAAAACGCGTGTCCCAGCGCGCCCAATAAGTGGCCATTTCATCGCTGAGTGGCTCGCGCGGGTTCACCCGATACCCCAGCACCGCATAGGAACTGCCAAGCACATCATCCAGGCGACGACGCTGCCCCCGGGCGTCTTCGACATACGGCTGTACAAACAGCTGGCCGACCAGATCGTCCTCGCGCAACTCGGCACGCTCGTGATGGACCAACCCCTTGGTGATGGTGGCCTTGGGTTTGAATTTGAACTCCAGCAGGTGCGAGCGCAGGTCGTCGACACTGTTCACCGCCTGGAACAACCAGTCGCGCACGCCGGCCATCAGCGGGTTGGTCAACCCCAGCACCGCGCCCATGTTGTCGGCCAGGGCCACCAGTTCGGTGGCATGCCCACGGCGCTCCTGATCGTAGCTGGCGAGGATCGAGGGCGAGGCGCGGCCCTGGATGATTGCCGCCAGCTTCCAGGCCACGTTGGCCACGTCCCTCAGTCCGGAATTGAGGCCCTGCCCGGCCCAGGGTGGAGAAATATGCGCGGCATCGCCCACCAGCGCCACACGCCCTTCGACGAACCGCACCGCGACCCGGGAGTGATGGGTATAGGCACGGATGCGGATGATGTTCAACTGATCAACCGCGCTGCCGATATGTCCACGGATCAAGTCGCGAATGGTGCCCTCGTCGCACATCCTCGACTCATCTTCGCCCTCCAGGAGCATGAATTCCCAGCGCCGTTGCTGGTACGGCAGATAGATGCACACGAAGGGCCGTTGCGGGTCGGCATGCAGTGCGGTGTAGGGTGCATCGAGGGTGTCATTGGCCGTATCGACCACCACCCATTTGCGCGGATGTGTCAGCCCCGACAGCTCGATACCGAGCTTTTTACGCACCGTGGAGCGTCCGCCATCGGCGCCGATCACATAGTCAGCCCGCAGTTGATAAGTCTCGCCCTGGGCATCGCGCACCTGCAATGTCACGCCCTGCCCGTCCTGCTCGAGTTCGAGCATCTCATGGCCTTGACGCAACACCACGCCGGCACGCTGCCCCAGGGTTTCGCGCAACGTGCCTTCCAGCAACTGCTGCATGAAAATATTGCGCATTGGCCAGCCGTAATGGGCGGTGCTCGGCTTGACCTCGGCGAAACAGACACCGCGAGCGTTGTAATACCGCAGCGGTACATCGCAGATCATGTCGCGCACGGCGAGTTCGGCGATGCCGATCCCCTGCAGCACGCGCAGTGCTTCATCATCCATGCCCACCGCGCGCGGGTAAGGCAGTACGCCGTCGGCAAGCTCGAGGACGACGCAGTCGATACCGTACATCCCCAAATAGTGCGCAGCCGTGATCCCGTTAGGGCCGCCACCAACAATGACAACCGGGGTCTTCTCCTGCTTCATCGCCATTCACCGCTTTCTTGTTGTGGTTTTAATCCGACGCCGCCAAAGCCATACGCCTGAAATCAGTGCAGCCCATCCATACCTTTGACGTCCGCCGCCTGCAGACCACCCAGCCGTGCATGCAAGCGCCCGCGCGTGGCGAAGGCCCAGATCACGATCACCTCATCCGGCGCGGGGCTGTCGCCAAACATCAGGGACATGCTGTCGTAATGAGAGCGCACATAAAGTGCATCCTTGTGGGCCAACGGCACATCAATGGTTGAACCCGGGCCGCCCCGTTTGCCGGTGGACGGCACCCAGGACTTGCCGCCGCCCAGCGCCAGGCGCACCGGATCGGCAGCCGGGTTGGTCAGGAACGCATTGCCGTGTTCGTACTCACCCTGGCTGCCCACCAGGCAAGCTTTGCCATAGCTGACAATATTCCGCGAGCCGGCCAGCGCCTGGATACGCCGACCGAACTCCTCGCCCAACTGCGGCGACGGTTCCACCAGTTCTGTCAGCGACTCGCTGTAGCGACCGGCATAGGGGTTGGCGATCACGGCGGCGACGGCATATTTGAACAGCGGCTCGCCATCGGCCAACTGGCCAGTTTCGTTGGCCAGGGTTTCTTCGACAAAGCTGTACCACTTGCGGATGTGATACGTGGCAAAATTCGCGGTTTTCATAAGGGTTGCCTCAAAGCGGGTCTAGTGGGTCCAGATTGAAATGTCGGCTTGGCGCGCCAGCGGCCTTGAACCGGGACTTACCGCGCGCATCGTCGTGTTCGGTCTCAAGGAAAAATTCCATGCGATTACCGTCTGGGTCGTTGAAATACACACCATGGCCGATTTCGTGATCGGTGATCTTCACCACCTCGACGCCCTTGCCCAGCAACATGCCGTAGAGCTGGCGCAAGGTGGTCATGTCCCCGGCGATTTCCAATCCATAGTGTTGCAACCCCAGCCCACCCTGATGGGCGCCAGGCTCTGCACGAATCAAGGCGATGTCGTGATGTTTGCTGCCAAACGCCATCATGACCCAGCGTTCGCCCCGGGCACTTTCATGCATGCCCAGGATGTCGGCGTACCAGCGTGCCGACACATCGGGATCACTGACCCAGAGCGACAAGTGAGTACGCAGGATCTCGATTTTCATCGCGTGATACCTCAGCTCTGTTTGACGACGGATTGATGCCCTGCCTTGATCTGCGCCACTGCGGGGGTCCAGAGCACATCAGCGATCTCACTGAGTTCCCGCCACTGTTTCTGCCAGCCTTCACCGCCATTCTCGGAAGTGAACAAGTGCCCATACTTGGTTCCCGCAACCACCTGCCGCGGGTTTGCCGGGTTGAAGGCAATGGCCCAGACGCACGAATTGGGTTGTTGCGGCAGGGGCAGCACTTCCCAGCTGAGCGCGGCATCACGGGAAACCAGGATCTTGCTGGTGGTGCCGGGCGTGCCATCGGAAATACTCAGGTACAGGTCGCTTTGCGTGCCCAACGGCGCGTTCATGGCGCGCATGTAGTACAGGCCGAACGCTTCTCGACCGATAATGCCGGTCCAGGTCAGCCCTTCATCCAGGCTGCGGTAGACGGCGTTGACGCAGACCACCACGATGACTTTGCGGCCATGATTGGGCAGTACCAGAATGTTGTGGACGTCCGAGTTGTAGTCCCACAGCAGCCGGTCATCGACGCGCGTCCAACTGTCGCCGCCGTCACGGGAATGGAATAACCCACCCTCTTCAAGGCCGAACCATAGCTGGTTGCGGTCGGTCGGGTCATAGGCGAAAGCCAGCAGCCGTGGGCGGCTGACCCCCTCGCAGAACTCCGGGATCTCCACCGGCGCACGATCCCAACTGATACCACCATCCAGGGTCCGCCACAGTACGGCGCGCGAAGGTGCACCGGTGCCGACGAAAATCCGTTGTGCGTCCTGGGGATCGACGGCGACTTTCCAGACCGTCTGCCCGTTGAACGGCGAATCGACCCGTTGCCAATGGCCACCGGTGTCGCGGCTGACACACAAACCCACATCCGTGCCGGCGTAGATCACCTCAGGCTCGCCAGGGTGCACACTCAAGGATCGTGTGATCGCGTCGAACTCGAGATCCTGCCCCAGGCCCAGGCGATGCCAGGTACGGCCAGCGTCGGCACTGCGGATCACCGCCTGCCCTACGGTGGCAACCAAAAGGGTTCCGCTACTCATCGCTGTTGCTCCTCAGATGAAGATGCCACGGGTCAAACCGCCGTCGATGCCGATGGATTCGCCGGTCACTGCACCGGCCTTGGGCGATGCCAGGAAACCAATCAGCCAGCCCATTTCAATCGGTGCCAGGGTGCGGCGAATCGGCGTCGCGTCGATGTAGCCCTGCTCGACCTGTTCCGCGGTCTTGCCTTGCTTGACCCCTTCGCGCTCGTACAGCTCCTGGATGTGCGGGGTGTCCACCACGCCGGGGTGAATCAGATTGACCGTGATGCCCGAAGGGCCCAACTGGTCGGAGAGGGTTTTGGTCATGTGGGCGATCGCCAGGTTGCGCATCCCCGAGAGGACTTTGCTGCTGCGCCCGGTGAGGCCGCCGATGTTGATGATGCGACCGAAGCCGAGGGCCTTCATGTGCGGGGTAACGGCCTTGGCGCAACGGAAGTAGCCGATCACCTTGGTGTTGAGATCCGACAGCAGTTCGTCGTCGCCGGCCTGTTCGATGTCATTGCGCACCACTCCGGACGGCGCTGCGGCACCGTTGACCAGGATGTCGATGCGGCCGAAGTGTTTGTGCGCCGCTTCAACCATGTCAGACACCGCCGACATCTGATTGGTATCACAGTACAGCGGCAGTACTTCGTTGCCGGTCTGTGCGCTGATCTCTTCGGCAGCCTGCTGGAGAAACTCCATGCGGCGGGCGCAGATCACCACCTTGCAGCCCTCCTCGGAGAGAAAACGTGCGACTTCCTTGCCGATACCCATACCGCCGCCGGTGACGATGGCCACGCGGCCTTTCAATTCCAGATCCATAGCACTTCCTCTTGTGATTGTTCGGTTCAGGCCAGATCGACGAAGACGCTCTTGGTCTCGGTGTAGGCATCGATCACGTTTTTACCCATTTCCCGGCCCCAGCCGGACTGCTTGTAGCCGCCGAACGGCGAAGCCGCATCGACCACGTTCCAGCAGTTGATCCAGACCGAACCCGCCTTGAGCTGCGCCGCCACGCGGTGCGCCGAGCGCAGGTCGCGGGTCCACAGGCCGGCCGCGAGGCCATAGGGCGAATCGTTGGCGCGCAGCACCAGGTCATCGATTTCTGTCCAGCTCATGACGGTCAGCACCGGACCGAAGATCTCTTCGCGGGCGACACAGGCACGCTCGGCGCGATCAAGGAACACGCTGGGCGCAATGAAGTGGCCGCGCTCCAGGTGGGCGGGACGGTCGCCACCGCAGATCAGTTCGGCCCCCTCCTCCTGACCCCGTTGCAGGTAACCCTTGACCGTGTTCAATTGGCGGCCGGACACCAGCGGCCCCATGCTGCTGGCCGGGTCCAGGCCGTTACCGAGCACGTGGGCGGCGGCATGACGCTCAAGTTCTTCCAGTACCTGATCAAGCACACTAGCGTGCACGTATAGCCTCGAGGCAGCCGTGCACACCTGGCCCTGGTTGTAGAAGATGCCATCGGCCGCGCCTTTGGCGGCGCGCACGATGTCGGCGTCCGGCAAGATGATGTTCGGCGACTTGCCCCCCAGTTCCAGCGAGACCTTTTTCATGTTGCTGGTGGCCGCCTGGGCGATCAGCCGGCCGACCTGGGTCGAGCCGGTAAAGGCGATCTTGTCCACGTCGGGATGCTGCGCCAGCGGCGCGCCCGTTTCAGCGCCAAGGCCGGTGATCAGGTTGACCACCCCCGGTGGAAACCCGGCGGCCTCGATCAACTGCACCAGTCGAATCGCGACCAGCGGCGTTTGCTCGGCGGGCTTGAGCACCGCGACACAACCTGTCGCCAGCGCTGGGCCAAGCTTCCACACGCACATGTTCAATGGAAAGTTCCACGGAACGATCAGCGCGCACACGCCCACCGCCTCACGCAAGGTGTAGTTGAGCATGGGGGCGCCGCTGGCCGGCGATACGGGCAGCGTGCTGCCTTCGATCTTGGTCGGCCAGCCGGCGAAGTAACGGATGATGGTCGCCGCGCTGGCCGCTTCACCCCGAGCGGCTGAGATGGGCTTGCCATTCTCCAGCGTGATCAGCTGCGCCAGCTCCTCGCGGTGCTGATCCAGCAGGTCCGCCAGCCGAAACAGCAGCAGACCGCGCTGGGCGGGAGACTGCAGTGCCCAGGCGCCGTTGAACGCCGCGCGGGCTGCCGCAACGGCCGCATCCACATCGCGGGCGTCCCCCTGGGCCACTTCCGCCAGGGTTTCTTCAGTCGCCGGGTTCTCCACGGCAAACCGCCGGCCAGCGGCGGCTTCCTGCCAACTGCCACTGATAAACAGGCGTCCGGGCTGAGACAGAAAGTGTTGCACTGCGGGTAGCACTTCGAACGGTTTCATCATCGACTCCTTCACAACGCCATTTCGATCAGGCAAGGACCACCATCGGCTTTGGCATTGGCCAGCGCCCGTTGCAGTTCGGCATTGGTCAGCACCGTGCAGGCCGGCACGCCGTAGCCCTTGGCCAGGGCTTTCCAGTCAATCCGCGGACTATCGAGCACCGTCAGGCGCAGGGCTTGCGGCCCCATTTCGGTCATGCCGAAGCGGCGCAGTTCGTTCTGCAAAATGGCGTAGCGATGGTTGGCGGCAATCAGGATCACCACCGGTAACTGCTCGCGAGCGATGCTCCACAGGGTTTGAATGGTGTACTGGGCACTGCCGTCGGATTGCAGGCAGAACACGCGATTGCCCCGCTCCGCCAAGGCCGCGCCGAACCCCACCGGAATACCCTGGCCAATCGCGCCACCGGTATTGGTCAACACCCGATGCCGCGCGGCGCGGGCGGAGGCGGTAAAAAACGTATAGCCGCAGGTGCCGCCTTCCACGGAGACAATGCTGTCGTCCGGCAGCGATGCGGCCAACACCTGGCCGATGGACTGAGGGGTGAGCTCGGCATGGCCGGGCGGCAGTTCGATGCCCAACGGCGTCGGCACATAGGCCGGCGCATCGAGGGCATCGGCCAGCGCCGTCAGCGCACCGGCTACGTCATCACCGACATCGGCCAACGCCAGCAGACGCTCGCGCTCCGCGAGGCGCGACGGTATGCCTTCGTAGCCGAAATAACTGATGGGCTCCGGCACCCCGGCACACACGACCTGGTCGTACTGCTCGAGGATTTCAATGGCCACTTCCGGGAAATACGGCAGGCGATCCAGGTCCGGTAAACCACCGCCACGGTAGCTGAGCCGTGGAAAGGTCTCGGCAAACAAGCGCACCCCAGGCAGTTGCGCCAGGCGCCCCGCTGCTTCCAGACCGGCGACCGACAGCCCCTCGTCCCCGACGATAAACACCAGGCGTTGCCCGTCACGCAGTGCCTGCGCCACCGTCTCGACCCGGTCGCCGGCAAACCGGCGAACCGGCGCCCGCATCGGGGCGAACACACCGTTGTGCGTCACCGCGTTGGCTTGCAGGTCCATGGGTAGAATCAGGCTGGCGATCTGCCCTTTGGCCTGCCAGGCCGCCCGCACCGCTTCCTGCAGATCCTCGCCGATACCCGACGCCGTGCGTGAGGTGCGCACCCAACCGGAAACAGCCCCGGCCAAGGCCTGGATGTCACTGGCCAGCGGCGGATCGTAATTGACATGCCATGACGCGTGGTCGCCGATCACATTGACGATGGGGGTATTGGCACGACGCGCGTTGTGCAGGTTGGCGATGCCATTGGCAAACCCCGGCCCCAGATGCGTCAGGGTCATCGCCGGCTTGCCGGCAATCCGGCCATACCCATCCGCCGCCCCCGTGCACACCCCTTCGAACAACGACAACACCGGCTTGAGTGCAGGTGCGCTGGCCATGGCCGCCACCAATGGAATTTCGGTGGTTCCGGGGTTGGCGAAGCAGTATTCGATACCGCTTGCCGCTGCCGCCTTCACTATCAGTTGCGCACCATTCATTTTCAGCCCTCTTGCTTGAGCACTCCAGTGATGAGATTTATCGCACACTGATACGCATCAAACAAGGCTTTTATCTACAAATATCTCGTATATTGAGATTTTAACGATTTTATCTTGTTGGAAAATGCAGTCCAGATTGCGTTTTTCTTTCACTGAGGTAGTGTTGCGGCAGCGTTTGGCGCTCCTGCAGGCTGCCTGGTCAACGCCGAAACGAAACAAGTGCCGCCCCCTTCTTTAGGAACGAAATGAGCAGTCTGAGCAAATTACTGAGTGTCCTGGACCTGTTCGGTCCACAGACGTTGAAGATCGACCCCGACACCATTGCCGAGCGCATGGGCCTGTCACGTGCAACCGTGTACCGTTACGTCAAGGATCTGTGTGACGCCGGCCTGCTGACCCGTGTGGACGCCGGCAGTTACGGCCTGGGGCCGCGTGTCATCGAACTGGACTGGATGATGCGTCAGTACGACCCTATTCTCCTTGCCGGGCGCGAGTTGATGCACGAGCTGTCCGCGCAAACGGGTCTGGCCGTATTTGCCAGCGTTTTTTATGACGGTCGCATCATCAACACCTACATCGCCGAACCCACCGACACCTACCAATTTGCGTTCGGACGCGGGCAGCCGCTGCCGTTTTTTCGCGGCGCGCAATCCAAGGTATTGATCGCCTTTCAGAAAGGCCGCCGTTTGCAGCGCTTGTTCGACGAACATATGGCCAACGACCCGGACTGCCCCTATGACTGGTCAGCGTTCTCCAAGGCCACGAAAAAGATCCGTAAGGACGGTTACTGCCTCACCCATGATGAACTCAACCTGGGCCTGACCGGCATCGCCGCGCCCATCATCCAAGCGGACATCGATGAAGTGGTCGGCAGCCTGTCCGCCGTCGGCAGCACGCAGAGCTTCAAGCTGCTGCGCCAGGAAACAGTGATCGAAATGGTCGTCGACACCACTCGGCGCATCGCCGAGAACATGCGCAATCAGTCGAACACCAGCGTGCCCTAGCCCATGGATAAGCCGCCGGTCCCTGAGCGTGGACGCGGCGGATGTGCGGTCAGAACGGAACAGCCACCGTCAATTGGCTGTACAGGTTGGTACCATTGCCGCCGACTTGATTGCCGCCCGTGGTTGAGTCCTGCTTGGGTTTGTAGAGGCCAATCAGCGGGGTCATGATCAAGTGCGGGTTGACTGCCCACTCGGCATAGACATCCAGCTCGCGGGCATTGAGGTTCAGCGCATTGCTTTTGCGCACCGTGTCGAAATCGAAGTACAACGCGCCCAGGGTCAGGTTTTCCAGCGGGACTGCCTTCAGTCCGACGTGCTGAATGCGGGTGTTGCTGTTGAACGGTCCGGCGAAGTTGCCCGCGACTTCGCCCTGTAGCCAGGTGCCGTAGCCCGTGCTCAAGCCGGTGAACAGCGAATCCCACTTCTGTGAATAGCGGGTATAGCGATAGGTCACCTTGGGCGTCCAGACGGTATCGGCGAAGGTGTAGCCCGCTTCGCCGTACCAGGCTTTCTCCGGCCCGGTGCCCTTGTCCTGCCAGGCGTATTCGAACGCCAGGCTGACGTTCCTGATGCCAGCATTCCCTTCACCGCGCACACTGTAGACGTTCATGCCTTTGCGCTGGCGTTGAAAGTCACTGGCCCATCGATCGTTCACATCGATGCCGTGTATCCAGGTCAACCCCAGCGTGCCCGGCTGGGTGGTGTAATCCAGCGTGCCGGCGGCCAGTTCGGTTTCAGCCTGGGCGCGGTTGTCGGACTTGAGCCACAGCAGGCTGCCGTGCAGGCCATCCTGGCCGCCCAGGCGCAAAAAGGCGGTTTGGTCGAACGCATGCCGTGCAGCCAGGTAATAGGCCCCACCACGGTTCATGGTGCCATTGGCCGGCCCCTTGCCAAGGTTCGGTCCGTCATCGTTGATCAGGAACCCTCGGCCCAATTTGACCACCTGGCGCCCGCCGGAAATATCGACACCGTCCTTGCCCAACGCTGGAAACAGGTTGCCGGAGCGCCAGCCCAGGTAGGCGTCTTCTGTCTTCGTTGTGCGCTCGGTACCCAGGGTATTGCCGGCCGGGTCGCCGTCGCCCCAGGTGGCGGAACTGACCAGGGCGAATGCCCCATACGCGGTTCCATTGCCTGCCAAGGCCTGGTCGCCACTCAATCCGTACTTGATGAAACCTTCGCGCCAGGTAGACCCCCCGGGTGTGCCATCGTAGTTCTTGCGACTGTTGAACAGGCCGAACACAGCCGTCATGTCTGCGTTGAGGTGACGGTTCTCATCACTGTACAACTCATAGGCCTGGGCCGGACTCATGGCGCAGAGCACCAATGTGCGCACAAGCGTGCTACCGAAAACCGGACGACATGATGGATACCGCATGACTCAAGCTCCTCCTGGTGCGCTTTTAAAATGAGTACTGCCTTAAAGCTTGTGGCTGCCCAATGCCAGGTACCGTTCCGGCGACGCCTTGCGAAGTCGAGCCGCCAGGAACACACCACCCAGCAGGGCTGCGGGAACGATAGCGCAGAGGCTGTATGACAAGGCCATGCTGGCGCCCGTCAGTACATCGAAATGCACCACCGCGAGTACCAGGACTGCCAACAGGGCAATGCAAGAGAAACCGGGGAAAATCCGCCCACGCCAGATCCCGAGCTTGAGCTCGGGGTGGCTCCGGAAAAACACGAACACCGCTGCGGAAGTGAGCGCCATCAGCAAAATCACGCAAAGCGTGGCCAAGTTGGACAGCCAGGCAAACAGCTGCAGGATCGGATCGGCATCCATGGCGGCGAACACCAGCACGACCACGGCAGAGATAAGGCTCTGCAACGCCGACCCCATATGGGGACTCTGGTGGATGCGATGGGTAGTACCCAGCTGGCGCGGCAACAGGCCGTCACGCCCAATGGCATAGAAGTAACGCGCCGCGGCGTTATGAAACGCCAGCAGGCCGGCATAGATACTCACCATGAACAGCACCCGGATAATCTGAGTCAGATACGGGCCGACAAAGTGGTCGGACATGCCATAAATAAAGGTCGTCGGGTCCTGCAAGGCCTGCAGCGTGGGCACGATTTTATCCGCCCCTACACCCACCACCATCGACCACACCGACAGCGCGTAGAAACCACCGATCAGCAACACCGAGCAGTAGGTGGCAATCGGGATGGTACGTTGCGGGTTCTTGGCCTCTTCGCCGTAAATAGTCGTGGCCTCGAAGCCGATAAACGCCGCGAAGCAGAACAGCAAACCGATTGACGGTGTGCCGCTGAACACATGGCTGCGGTCGAACGCATCAAGGTTGATGCCGCTGTCACCGCCGGATCTGAGGATGGAAAAATCCAGGATCAGGATCGCCAGGTACTCGGCAATCACCACCACCGACAGTACCCGCGCCGACAGGTCTATCTTGCGATACCCCAGAATCGCAACGCTCGCCATCGCCATCAGCGAGTAGGACCACCATGGCAACACCAGGCCGAACATGCTTGCCATGGTGCCGCTGACGACCCCGCCGAACATGCCATACAGCCCGACCTGAAGAATGTTATAGGCGAACATCGCCAACACCCCGGCCGCGCCGCCGGCCAGGCCACCCAGACCACGGGAGGTGAACGCATAAAAGCCGCCGGCATTGGTCAGGTGTCGGGACATGGCGGTATAGCCCACCGAAAACGCCAGCAACACCAGCAAAGCCAGGATCAGCAACGCCGGTGTGCCGGCGCCATTGCCCAGCATGATGCCAATGGGAAAACCACCGGCGATGACACTTAACGGGCTCGCCGCCGAAACCACGAAGAAGATGATGAAACCGACACCCAGGGCACCACGCTTCAACTCCGTCGAGCTGTTGATCGGGATAGATACGCTCATGTTCTTGACCTTATTGTATGAGGCAGTCGCGGTAGGATCGGTGCAGTGAACCGCTCACTGTCACCGAATAGCTGATTGTTCTGGTCGCACGCTGGATTCGATCCTATGCCTGCCCCTGGACGCCCCGTTATCCCAAATCGGTAACATCCGAGACCTCGCCGCAAACCCGTCAAGGCCACTCGCAGCCATGGCGAACCACCCGCAACGACGGGTTGGCCATTTCCGGGGTTGAGCTGACGGGTGACCGTTGCGTTCTTTTGGGGCGGGTGTTCAGGCGCGAGCGCAATCGGTGATGGCGGCGCGGGCGGTATGGGACGGCAACTCCGCGAACAGCTCCTGGTACTCTGCCGCAAAATGGCTGAGGTGATAGAAGCCCCATTGGGCAGCGGCATCGCCGATCGAGAGATGCGACGCGCGGGTGGACATCAAGGTCCGGCGTACACCGTTGAGCCTCACGGAGCGCAAGTAGTTCAGCGGCGTCGTCTCGGCAACTGAGCGAAAACTGTTCTGCAAGGTACGCCGACTCACCTGGAGTCGCTGGCACAACTCGATCACGCTGGGTGCGTTGATCATCTCCGCGGTCGCCAGACGGTGGCATTTCTCGACAATGAAGCTGCGCGTGGAGCTTGCGCTACGTTGTTGCTTGTCGCAGGCCGGATCGGTCATGAGTTGCAGCAACTCGCCGAGCATGGCCTGTTCCAGCGCCAGCTCCCGTTCCCGATCTCGTGCGCTGTCGAGTTCTTCATGCTCCAGGGCCTGGGAGAACATCGCCAGCAATCGGCGACGCGCATCGGCGAAGCGCTGCGTGGAAACCCGGATCACCGGCTGACGCAGCAACAGGCTGACCTCCTTTGCCGATGCCGTTTGCGCCAACGCCTGCTCGAACAATTCACGTTCGAAGGTGATGGACAGCAACTCCATGCCCATCGGCATATGGAACATGAACTCCTCGCCACCGTGAAGAAAGAACAGGCTGCTGTCGTCCACCTCCCGCCCCTGCATCCGAATCGAACCCGGGACGGTGATCGGCACGGCAAAGCACATCTTGCCTCGGGGTGCCACACCGTGCTGCACGACACGCTGGTTGATCTGCTCGCGAAAGACGTGGCAACCCGCAGTCGACAGTTGCATGAGCGAACTCTCGGCCGAGCCTGCGGTTAACTGACTGTAGTCCTGGCTCCACTCCTGGACGGTGGCCGCATGGACATGGACGTCTCGAAAATGGCTGATCTTCTGGTTTCTCATGATGTCGAAAGCCTCTGCCAGTATTCTTGTTTTCAGATTGCCTTCCCATGCGATATTCGCACCACATGGGAGAAATCCTGCAGAATTTCCTGTGGAACTGTCAATTCTCTGGAAGGTGCGCTCAGGGCGGTCCATCCATGTGCCAATTCGGGCTACCGGCCACGGACACGCCACGGAGATGATCGGCGCACTTAAGCCGACATCCCAGAGAGACCATCATGACTGAAGCCAAACTTGAATCCCTCCACTTCGCCGATGCCCCGCGGATTACCTCCAGCGCACTTCCCGGCCCCATGACCCGCGAGGCCCTGGCGTTGTCGGCGCGTACCGAGTCGATGGCGCGCGGCGGCGGGCGCATGCCGGTGGCCATGGACCGTGCCTTCGGCGCGACCTTCAAGGACCCCGATGGCAACACCTACATCGACCTGTCCGCCGGCGTGGGCGTCAGTAGCGTAGGCCGCTGCCACCCGAAGGTGGTGCAAGCGATCCGCGAACAGTCCGAAGTGCTGATGCATGCCCTGGAGGTCAACAGCACCCGGCGCACCGAACTGGCAGCCAAGCTCTCCGAGATCGCGCCCGACGGCTTGCGTGGCGACTGCATCACCTTCTTCACGCAAAGCGGCAGTGATGCGCTGGAAGCGGCCATCAAGTTCGCCAAGCGCATCACCGGGCGGCACCAGATCATCGCCTTCCATGGTGGCTACCACGGCGTGTGGAACGCCTCGGGTTCCCTGACGACAGGCACGGCCTACCGCAAGGGTTACGGTGCCCAGATGGGTGGCGTCATTCACGCCCCCTACCCTTACGCCTACCGTTTCCCCTTCGACACCACTCACAAAAGCGCCGAGCAGATCGCCGGCGAGTACGTGGACTACCTGTTGAACACCCCCTACACCGCCGCCGATGACGTGGCCGCTGTGATCGTGGAACCGGTGCAGGGCGAAGGCGGCTACGTGCCCCCCTCTCCGGAGTTCCTCCAGTTGTTGCGCAAGGCTTGCGACCGCAGCGGCACGCTGCTGATCGTCGATGAAGTGCAGTCCGGTGCAGGGCGTACCGGCAAGATGTGGGCGGTCGAGCACTCGGGCGTAAAGCCAGACATGCTCACCTTCGGCAAGGGTATCGGCAGCGACCTGCCGATGGCGGGCCTGATCATGCGTTCGGACCTGGCGGCCGCGATTCCTGACGGATCGATGCCCAATACCTTCGCCGCCAACTCGTTGTCCGCGGCAGTGGCGCTGACCAACATCAGCATCCTGCAGGACCCGGAGCTCGATCTGCTCAACCGCGCTCACACGCTGGGGCTGGAGGCGCAGGAACGTATCCGTGGTTTCAACAGCCCGTTCGTCGGTGAAGTACGCGGTCGCGGCCTGATGATCGGTATCGAGCTGATCGAAGACCCGACCAGCAAGGCGCCCCTGGAGCCCCACAAGATCGGCCAGCTCATGGGCTACCTGCTGAACCACGGCGTGCTGATGATTCCCTGCGGTCGCTACAGCAACGTGATGCGGGTCATGCCCTCGCTGACGATCTCGCGCTCGCTGTTCTTCAAGGCGCTGGACATCTTCGGCGACGCCCTGGCCTCCCTCGAGGCTTGACGTGTGCATACCCGACCACTCCACATGCCTCATGGACCCCAAAATGACTGAGCACTTGAATCACTTCATCGAAGGCGCCTCCTTCGAAGCCTCCGACGGTCGTCGCATAGCCCTCGTCAACCCCGTGACAGAACAGGTGTACGGCAGCTCCGCGCGCGGTACGGCTGAGGACGTTGACCGTGCGGTGGGGGCCGCGCACCGCCAACTCGAGCATGGCGCCTGGAGCCAGCTTGACGGCGCCCAGCGCGGTCGACTGCTGTTGAAACTGGCTGACCTGGTAGAACGCGACACCGAGCTGCTGGCTGATCTGGACGCCAACGCCATCGGTCGCTCACCGGTCGAACCGCGCCGGATGGACGTACCCAATGCGGTCGCCAACCTGCGCGCCGCCGCCGGCTGGGCCAACCAGCTCGAGGGGCGGACCATTCCCACCGGCGGCTACTTCGGTACCAAGACGCTCTCGTACACGGTTCGGGAGCCGGTGGGCGTGGTCGGTGCGATCGTTCCCTGGAACTCGCCGCTGATGATCACCGTCTGGAAGCTTGCCGCTTTGCTGGCAGCAGGCTGCACCGTGGTCATCAAGCCTTCGGAAGAGACGCCGCAGTCTGCCCTGCACCTGGCGGCGCTGGCTCAGGAAGCGGGCTTCCCCGACGGTGTGATCAACGTGGTCACCGGCTACGGCAACGAGGTGGGTCGCGCCTTGTGCGAACACCCGCACGTCGCCAAGATCAGCTTCACCGGCAGCCCCGAGGCTGGACGCGAGATCCAGCGCACCGCCGGGGTGCTTTTCAAGCGCGTGGCACTGGAACTGGGCGGGAAGAGTCCACAGATTGTCTTCGACGATGCCCCCTTCGACGACGCGCTGCGCGGCTGCGCGCTCGGCCTGTTCGTCAACCAGGGGCAGGTCTGTGCAGCTGGCTCGCGCATCCTGGTACAACGTGGCATCGCCGATCGCTTCGCCGCGGCGCTTGCCGATGCCGCGCGCGCAGTCGCGGTGGGCGACCCTCGGGAGTCCGGCGTACAGATGGGACCGGTGGCCAAGAAAGCGCAATTCGATCGCGTCAACCGTTACATCCAACTGGGCATCGAACAAGGCGCCTCCCTGCTGGCCGGCGGTGAACCGACGCCTGAGCGGGGCTGGTTTGTCCGGCCGACTATCTTCGCCAACGCCAACAACGACATGGCGATCGCCCGGGACGAGATCTTCGGCCCCGTCGGCGCGGTGATTCCTTTCGACAGCGAAGATGAGGCTGTCGCACTGGCCAACGACTCCAAATACGGCCTGGCGGCCACGGTCTGGACAACCGACCTGGTGCGAGCGCACCGTGTCGCCGCTGCGATGAAGGCCGGTGCCGTGGGCGTCAACTGCTGGAGCCCGCTGGACGCCAACCTGCCCTGGGGCGGAGTCAAGACCAGCGGCATTGGACGTGAAGGCGGGTTTGGCGGCGCGATGGCCTACACCGAGGAGAAGGTGATCACTGTGCTGCTGCCCACCTGAGAACAATCCCAGACCTGACCGAACCACCCTCCAAGCCTTGTGTCGTAGAGGGTGGACGTTCAAAAGCGCGTCCCTGATGCCTTTGATAATCAATGGAGAGACTACGATGAACCCGACAGATCAACAGACAACCGATCGGTATCCGACGTCCCTGCGAATGTTGCACTGGGTGCGCGCCGCGCTCATCGCAGGCCTCCTCTGGGCAGGCTGGCATATGACCGGTCTGAATGACGAAGTGGCGAGCAAGTACGAGCTCTATTACCCATGGCACAAATCCTTTGGGGTGCTGGCGTTCCTGGTGGTCCTGACTCAGATCGCCCTGCGTTTGCGGACCCCCGGGCTTCCGCAGCCGCTGGAAACACTGGAGAGGTATGAGCGGTTTTTATCAAGACTTGCGCAGCGGGCCATGTATGCGCTGCTCGTGGTCGTGCCGTTGATGGGTTACTCGATGTCGAGCACCTACACGATGAGCGACGGGGTTTTCTTTTTCGGGGTCAACCTCCCGGAGCTCCTGGCGAAAAATGACGATTGGTTCGTCGTCTTCCAATGGCTGCACAAAGTACTCGCCTATACCCTGCTCGGGCTGATCCTGTTGCATCTCGCAGGCGCCCTCAAGCACCGGTTTTACGACCAGGATCCTCAACGCGACGTCCTGCGCCGCATGCTGTGATTTGATGAGGCGTTGGCGCAAGACGTCAACGCCTTCGGCCTCAAACTCCTGGTTAGTAGGATTTACAAACCACCGCACTCCACGGCGAAGCTGTTGCTTGGCGTCTTCAAACCCAACCTGTCCCTCAAGGTGCCGGGCTCATAGGCTTGGCGAAACACACCGCGCTGCTGCAGCAACGGCACGACGCTGGCCGTAAAGCGCTCGAAATCCGTGGGCAAGAACGGGAACATCAGGTTGTAGCCATCCACCGCATTGGCTTCATACAGCTCGGAAAGTTGCGCCGCAACCTGCTCGGCCGTCCCAATCACCAACCAGGTGCTGGAGCTCTTGACCAACTGTCGGCCAATATCGCGGATAGACATCGAGGGATCATATTTCTTGATAATCGCCAGTTCCGTGCGGATACCGTCGAACTCCGACTCATCTGGCAATGGCGGTAACGGCTCGTCAGGAGACAACCCATTCAGGTTCAGGCGGGTGTAACTCGAGACGAGATCGATGGCCATCGCATCGATGACCAGGCTGTCCACCAATTGCTGACGTCGCTCGGCCTCGGTCTCATTTTCAAGCACCACGGGCAGGACCCCGGCGATAATTTTCAGGTCACCTGGGGCGCGGCCATGCAAGGCAAGCCGACGGTTGAGGTCAGCTCTATAGGTCAGCCCTTCGTCCACGGAATTGATAAAACAGAAATGTACGTCCGCGTGGGCCGCCGCCAGGTTTCTGCCCGCTTCGGATGAGCCGGCTTGGGCCAGTATCGGATGGCCTTGAGGGGAACGAGGCACATTCAACGGGCCACGCACCGTGAAATGCTCACCTTGGTGATGAATGGCGTGGACTTTGGCGACATCCGCAAAGTCGCCGGTGGACTTGTTGAACAGCAGTGCGCCCTCTTCCCACGAGTCCCAAAGCCGTTTGACCACGGCAATGAACTCATGGGCCCGCTGATAACGATCACCGTGTTTGGGTACGCCGCCTCCCCCAAAATTGGCAGCCTCCTCCTCCAGCCAGGACGTCACGACATTCCAACTGGCCCGCCCGCCACTGAGATGATCCAGCGAAGCAAAATAGCGCGATATATTGAACGGATCGTTATAGGACGTGGAAGCCGTCGCCATCAGGCCGATCGAATGGGTGACGGCTGCCAATGCCGATAGCAATGTAATGGGCTCCAAGCGTGGATTGGCATAGTGTTTCAAGCCACTGTCCACCGAATCCCAGACCGCGACATGGTCGGCAACGAACACGGCATCAAACTGTGCGGCCTCGGCCTGCTGCACCAGCTTTACGTAATAAGGCAGCGAGAATATTTCCATGGTCGGCGCCTCCGGGTGGCGCCAGGAAAAACGATAGTCGCCCTGCGGATTAAAGAAGAACAAGTTAAGAATCATACTTTTCTTGGGCATGGTAGGCTCATGATCGGCTACAGGCTTAATATTCAGTAGGGTTTACGCACTCGGTTAATGCGCGACGACATGCTCGGCAACCCATTGTTCTGCTACTTTCGCCGGGTCTTTGTGATCGATATCGACCTGGAGATTCAACTTTTTGAGTTCATCGCTGTTGAGTTGGGCCGATAGGCTGTTGAGCGCCTTGGAAATCTCTGGCGTCAGTACCGACTTGCGGATTAACGGCGTGATGTTCTGCAGCGGTTGTTGATGGCGGTCATCCTGCAGCACAACCCAATCTTCCTTGGCCAATATGCCCTGCGTGGACACTACTGTTGCCACGTCGATGGCGCCGGAGTTGAGTGCCAGGCGCGACAGTGGCCCGCCCATGTCGAGGGATTTCACGGTTTTGAAATCAATGCCGTAAACAGCCTTCAACCCTGGCAACCCCAGCGCCGCCGTAGTCACTTCCGGCGGCCCACCCAGGGTCAGTTTGGCCGAGACCGGTGCCAGGTCGGACAGTGTGGCAAGGCCATATTTGTCCGCGGTCTTCCTGGTGACCGCCCACGCGGTGGTAGAACCCGCCGTCGAAGGTTCGAGCAGTTGCAGGTCTTGCGGCAGCTTCTGATGCAACGCCTCGACGATCGCCGTCTCAGTGGTCGCGGTGGTCTTGTCATCGTAGAAACTCAGCAGTGATCCCAGGTATTCAGGAACGACGTCCACATCGCCGTTTTCCAGTGCTTTGGAAATGATCTGGCGATTACCCAGGTTAAGCCGGGTTTGCACGTCGAACCCGTCCTTGCGCAGCGCAGAGGCATAGATATTGGCGAGAATGGATTGCTCGGAAAAGTTGGCGCCGCCCACCGTGACTGTTGTCGCGCTGGCCGCAGCGCTGGCGGCAAACAGACCGATGCCAAGTACCAGCGATACCGAATTATGGGCAAGCGAATGCGAATAACGATTCTTGAGAGTCATCATCTTTGGGGTTCCTGATTGATAAAGCGTATTGAGGGTTATTGCAAAACGCTGAGGGTTAGTTGATGTTCATGCTGTGCTGTCCTGGTCTGATGGTTTTAACCATTCGCCTTTCGATGTTGGAACATGCCCATTCACTGGCGATGGCCAGTGCGGAAACCAGAACAGCCCCCGCCATGATCTGCGGGATGTCATTGCGACCGAGCCCGTCAATCAGGAACCGCCCCAACCCGCCGAATCCGGCATAAGCGGCAATGGTTGCCGTGGCGATCAACTGCACCAGTGCTGTTCGAAACCCTGCGAGAATCAGCGCAAACGCCAGGGGCAGTTCTAACTGGATAAACGTCTGCCAGCGCCGCATGCCCATCGCCGCCGCCGCGTTTTTCAGGGACGAGTCGACCTGGCTGATACCAACAATGGTATTGGTCAATATGGGCGGTATGCTCATGACCACCAATGCCAGGATGACCGTGGCCGGGTCATAGCCGATGAGCATGATGGCAAGTATCACCACGCCCAGTGACGGCAATGCGCGGCCTATATTGAAGATCCCGATGGCCAGTTGCGCGCCCTGACGATAATTGGCGATCAGGATACCCAGCGGAAGTGCGATCAAACTGGCGATGACGATACTCAAGGAGACATAACCGAGGTGCTCCGCCAGCCTCGTCAGTATGCCATCGTCACCCCGCCAGTGATCGGCGCGAACAAACCAGCCGTAGAGTGATTGAAACACGTCCATTAGCGCACCCAGGGAACTAGAGATTTTTCGATTGCATAGAACGCGATGTCCAGAGACAACGCCAACACCACGGTCAGTAGCAGGCTGATAATGACCGGGGTCGGGAAACTCAGTGTCAGCCCGGTGACCAGTAACTGACCCAGGCCACCCTGCCCTATGATCGCGGTCACCGTGACCAGTCCGACCAAGGTCACTGCCGTCGTACGCAGCCCGGCCAGGATCGATGGCATTGCCAGTGGTATTTCGACGGTAAGAAAAACTTGCAAGCGCGTGTAACCTAACGCTCGCGCCTCTTCCAATACATCGGTGGGATTGCTGGCGAGTCCGGCCAGGATGTTCTGCAACATGATCAGCAATGAATACAGGCTGAGGCCAATGACCGACGTGGCTTTGGACAACCCCGTCAGGGGGATCAGCAAGATGAACAAGGCCAAGGACGGGATGGTAAACAGGACCCCGCTGATATAAACAAGAGGCCGTGCCAGTGCAGGACGCCATTGTGTGATCAGGACCATCAGGCAGGCCACTAAAGCGCCTATCAACATCGACAATGCAACCAGCTGGACATGATCGATCAACAGGCCGGTGATCGACTGCCAGTTATCCTCAATCCATGCTCCGTCAATCATCGGGGGCTCCCGATACGGCTATGATTCAGTGCCTGGTAAAGGTTGCGGGTCGAGAGGCAACCGACATACTTACCTTGCTCGTCGACTCGGACAATGACGCCATTCGGTGTCTTGAGCATTTTAAGCAAGGCGTGATGCAGGGTATCGTTGCTCGACACCAGGGTAAGTTCGGGGGCCGCCATAGGTGAGCCACTGACCCAGGTCAGAGGCTCGGAATTCTCATTGAGCAACAGTTTGAGTTCAGCGCCAGCAGGCTCATCCTCACTCAGTACGATCGAGACATTTTCAGTGTCGGCCACGTCGCCAAGGGCTTGCAGTTCGCCCACTTTCATCAGCGCCAGCCTTTTTAATGACGGGTCGTTGCCGACAAAACGCTGCACAAAGGCGTTTTTTGGATGTGCCAGGATGTTTTTCGGCGTATCAAACTGAACCAGCTTCCCCTCCTCCTCGAATACCGCTATCCGGTCACCCAGTTTGATGGCCTCCTCCATGTCGTGCGTGACGAGAATGATGGTCTTGCGCAAGCGTCTTTGCAGTGCGATCAATTCGTCCTGCAAGCGTTCGCGGATAACCGGATCAAGCGCGGCGAATGGTTCGTCCATGAGGATGACCGGTGGGTCTGACGCCAACGCCCTGGCGAGCGCGACGCGACTTTGCTGACCGCCGGAAAGCTGATTGGGATAACGCTGCAAAATCTCCGGTTGTAGGCCGACCAATGAAATCAGTTCGCTCACCCGTTGTTGAATGGTCGCGGCATCCCACTTCAACAACCGCGGCACCGTGCCGATATTGGCGGCCACCGTCTGGTGAGGAAACAACGCAGCGTTCTGCATCATGAAACCAATGCCACGGCGCAAGGCAACGACATCAATGTCGTCCGTAACGGTCCCGTTTATGCTGATCCGGCCATCATCTTGAGCATCCAACCGGTTGATCATTCGCAAGATGGTCGTTTTACCGCAACCACTTGGGCCGACAAACACACAGATTTCACCCTGTTCGATCTCCAGGTCAAGGTGACTCACGGCCGGAGTGGTTCTGCCTTTATGGAATTTGCGGACAGCATCAAAACGTATCATTGGCAGGTTCCAGATATAACGAAATACAAAGACACTAGTGGCGACTCATCGACGATATACCGAGCGTCATCCACGATGATCAATCAGTCTGTGATTGCGTTGAGTTCAAACGTTTCAGTTCGTGCCTCTTTTATTCCACGCACCCGGTTTTCCTACACGAAGCCAAAGTCTTCGCCACAAAAAAAACGGAAGTACGGGCGTGCCAAGCTCAGGGCAAGCACGTCAGCCGACAGCAGATAGAAACTGTTTATATTGAATCGCCGACAGACGCCGGCTCACATCGCGTAGAGGAGAAACGCCAAACCCTCGCCAATAGCACTGCAGGTTTCACTATTGGCCTGACAACGAACAGGTTGTGCGATTAAGAGGAGAGAAAATATGGAAACACCGCTCCAACTCTTGCCCAGGTTGTCGGTGCTTTGCTGATGGATAGCGTTACTGGGCATAGTCGGACCTATAGATAAGATTAAACAGATCCGGCTGTCCGGTTCAGTAAAATTATCATAGGGGCTAATTCTGTCAAAGAATAAATTAGCACATTCTTATATCTGATACCCCATGAGCCTTGCACATGGGGCACCCACCAAAGAAACATCGTTAAAAGCGTATCGAGTTACAGACATTCCTGCGCGGCACGTTTGAAACTCGAAGGCGTGAAGCTCGACGCCAGCAAGTGGCGCTCATACAAGAACACCTTGCCGCCGTTCGGCGCCTTGTGGGCTTCCAGCACGTTGTCAGCCGCCATTTTGCTCGGCACCACGATCCGGTAGCTGCCCTGGGTGTGCGAGACCGTCGGAGTCAGTTCACTGCCTTGCAATTTCGGCACTACGCAATCGGCGTACTCGGAAGGCGTTTTTTTCGTCTGCAAGGTCAGCGTCGGGTCGTTCGGCGCGGAAGCACAACCCGTCAGCAACAAGGAGGCAAAAGCCAGGGCCGGAACCAATAAAGGGCGCATCAGTGAAATCCTGAATTAAAAAGTCGGGGTCGTTGAACGAGGTCTTCGAGGCAAGCGATTCTCCCCTATCACCTGGCAAAGCAAAACTGGCATTTCTTGATTGTTACTATCACTTGAACCGATAGTCACGCCGCGTGCAGCCAGATGACGGCCTTTTCTCACGCCGCCCGTCACCGCCACACCCGCGTCTTCAAATCCGCTACGCAAGGCTGGGAGCGCTATATTGGTAGCTGTAGTGGCTCAGCGTTTCGCTACCTTGGCACCCGCTGACGTCCTGCTACGTCGACTTGGCTGGAATCCCCCTGGAAAGAGGCTCGATCGTGAACAAACAAGACACCGTTTTCTGCCGTCTCCTGAGTGAAATCGCCCAGGGCAAACACGAGGTCAAGGATCCCGCCGAAGTCGATACGCTGGAAAAGTTGATCAGCTTCGACTACGTACAGGCCGTGCCCGACGTCAGCAACCAGCAACTGGTATACAACAATGTACGGATGACAAAAATGGGCACGGCTTTCCTGACCTGCAATGCACCTGAGCATCCCATCAGGTAGGCGTTGCATCCGATGCCCCAAATCACCTGACCACCCAATCTTCACGAGGACGGAGCCCTCGATATCAGTAGCTCCCTCATGGTTTCAGCCATCAAATCCACGCTACTCTAAGTCAGCGGCCGCCAGGATTTCTCCGGGCATTTCCGGGAGCTGCCAGCCGTGCTTGAGATATCAGGTGATGAGCCAGATCAAACGCATATCCGGTTGTACCCAGGCACTTTGCGCAATGCTCCTGTCCGTATGGCTATTGCTGACCTATAACGCGTATGGCGCACCCTCGCCCGTTGAACTGTTTATCCTCGACGCTCCGCCACTGACGGTTGTCGATGATGCCAACGGTCACGGAATCGTCGGAGATGTCGCCCTGATGGCCATTGCCAAGGCCGGCTATGTCGCCCATATACAGGCGCTCCCCTGGGCCAGATCGCAAAAATACGTCAGCGAGAAACAGGACCTCCTGATAGCTCCCCTGTCACGCACGCCAGAGCGTGAAGATCGCTTCACCTGGATCGCGCCCATCATGACCATGGAGCGCGCTTTTTTCAGCCTGGAACACCAGGTGAGCAGCTTTGCGGAAGCCAAGCAGGTTTACCGCGTGATCGGCGTAGGCCTGGGCAGTGCGCAAGAAGAGATCCTGCGTGCGCAAGGCTTCAGCAACGAGCAGATCTACCCGTTGACCATCGGTGACAATCCCGCGCAGATGCTCTTGAAGGGGCGCATCGATGCCTGGTTCAACGGTGTCCCGGAGAGCCAATACATCTGGCCCAAGGTGTCCGGACGCACACTGCTCATGAGTCCGGTCATGAGCACCGTGGATCTCTATCTCGCCTGCTCGAAGCACTGTTCCCCCGAACGGGTACAAGGCTTGCGCGACGCGGTGGAAACGCTTCGCCGGGACGGCACCCTGGCGCGGATACAAAAGCGCTATTTGTCGCAGGAGTGAGCCCAGCCCCTTTGTATCATAGTGTGTCTCAAGACCACTGCGATGCATGGGCTTACACCCGATGGTTTTCTTGAAACAGGCCAGATACCTCGCTGCGTTCAACTATGACTCAGCCAGCACACCTGACCCATCGTTTCGAAGGAGACCTCAACATGAAGACGCATCTGTCGACCCCTAAACCCGAGCAAAAACGCCGCCACTTGGTCGGCCCATCCCTCCTCGCTTTCACGCTGATGCAGTTCGGTGTTCTCGGCCTTGCCAATGCGCAAACCGGCAGCATCGACGCCGCGCCCAATGCCAGCACCGCCAGCACAGCCCCCTCCTCCTCGTTTGGTCCGCTCAAGCATATCAACGCCGGCGTGCTGGACGTGGCCTACGCCGAAACAGGTCCTGCCGAGGGCCCTGTGGTGATTCTTCTGCACGGTTGGCCCTATGACATTCACAGCTACGACGAAGTCGCGCCATTGCTGGCGGCCAAGGGCTATCGGGTGCTCATGCCGTACGCACGCGGTTATGGCGACACGCATTTCTTTTCCGCCAAGACCGTTCGCAATGGCCAACCGGCCGCACTGGCCAGTGACGTCATCGACTTCATGGACGCGCTCAAGATCAAGCAAGCCGTGCTCGGTGGCTACGACTGGGGCGCTCGCTCGGCTGACATCGTCTCGGCACTCTGGCCGGAACGGGTGAAGGCGCTGGTCTCGGTCAGCGGTTACCTGATCGGTAACCAGGAAGCCGGCAAGACCCCCTTGCCACCCAAGGCCGAATTGCAGTGGTGGTATCAATACTACTTCGCCACCGAGCGGGGTCGTGCCGGCTACGAAAAGAACACCCACGACTTCGCCCGGTTGATCTGGCAAACGGCCTCGCCGAAATGGGCTTTCGACGACGCCACGTTCAATCGCAGCGCCGCCGCCCTGGACAACCCCGATCATGTCGCCATCACGGTCTTCAACTACCGCTGGCGCCTGGGCCTGGTTCAGGGCGAAACGAAATACGATCCCCTGGAGCAGAAATTGGCCAAGGCCCCCTCCATCAGCGTGCCGACCATCACGCTTGAAGGCGACGCCAACGGCGCACCGCACCCGGCGGCCGAGGACTATGCCAAACGCTTCACCGGCAAGTATGAGTACCGGCTCATCAAGGGCGGCATCGGCCACAACCTTGCGCAAGAAGCCCCGCAGGCCTTTGCCCAGGCAGTGATCGACGCTGATCACCTTTGACGCCCTTTGAAAGGAGCACTCCGATGAGATGCCGCGACTCAAGCATCGGAATGCTCCTCGGCGCAGGCACCGGGAACGGATGTTCGCTGCCAGGCCCGCTGCAACAGATCAATGACCTCCTCATCCGATGTCTGGGAGAAATCCATGTACCAATAGCCGATCGACATGAGCCATCCGGGGATGAGCGGGCAGATCAGCTCGTCCACTTCCATGCGCAGCATCTCCGCCGTATCAAAGGGTGCAACCGGCACGGCGACGACAATGCGAGACGGCGCCTGCAAACGCACCGCCCGTATCGCCGCCCTCATCGAGGCCCCCGTTGCCAGGCCATCGTCGATCAGCACCACCACCTGCCCCTTGAGTTGCACAGGCGGGCGCGTTGCACGGTATACCTGCTCGCGACGCAACAGCTCGCGCGCTTCCCGTGCGACCACGGCATCGAGCATTGCTCGATCAATCGAGTAAGCCCGCAGCGTCCCTTCATCGACGTACTGTATACCGCCGCTGGCAATGGCCCCCATGGCGAACTCCGAGTGCGATGGAACCCCCAGCTTGCGCACCAGCATCAGGTCCAGGCGAACGTCCAGGGCGGTGGCCACCTCATAGGCCACCGGAACACCGCCACGGGGCAAGGCAAGGACGATGACATCGGGCCTGTGGGCGTATTTGAGCAAGGGCTCCACCAGGCTCCGGCCGGCAGCCACCCGGTCAGGCAAGAGGGTTTGCAACGAGAGATCATGAGTCACTGGAAACCTCCCCAGGCAATCGTGCCTGTCGGTTCGTATCCAGGAGGTTCCTTTTCTGGAATAGGGTTTCTACAACACCTGTGTCCTTGCAGGCTCCATCAAATGACTATAGGCCAACACCTCCCCCTCGACACGGATGGCCACCTCATCCCCTGGCCGTGGGCATAAATGCCCCGGTAACCGTGCAATCAGCGCGGTCGATGAGGTCGGCTCAGCCAATAGACTCAGGTGCACGCAGGCATCGTGGCCGTAGTAGTCCACCTTCAGCACTTTTCCCCTCGCCTTACCGGCGCCCCACTCCACGCCATCATGGACGGCTGAAAGCCTGATCTGCTCTGGTCGCAACAACACCTGTACCGGCCCGGCGGGCATGGCCGCCATCAGGCGCAAGGATCCCAGGGCACACCCAACGTTGGCGCCGTCGGCGATCCCAGGCAACAGCATGGCATCGCCAACAAAGCGCGCGAGTTCCGGGTTCACCGGCATCCGGTACAACTGCTCGGGGCTCGCCACCTGCACCAGTTCACCCTTCCATAACACGGCCACCTGGTTTCCCATCGACAACGCCTCGGACTGATCGTGAGTAACCAGCAAGGCGGTGGCACCGGCCGCCGACAAGGCCTGCGCCACTGCCTGCCGGGTTTCCACGCGCAACGCGGCATCCAATGAGGAAAACGGCTCATCCAGCAGGACCAATGCCGGCGCCGGCGCGAGTGCCCGTGCCAGCGCCACCCGCTGCTGCTGCCCGCCGGACAATGAATGCGGTGATCGATCGGCAAAGTCGCCGGGCAAGCCGACCAGTTCCAGCAACTCGGCGACCCGGTGGCGAGCCCTGCGCAACGGCCGTGACAGGCCGAACACGATATTTTCGGCCACCGACAGGTGCGGAAACAGCGCACCCTCTTGCGGCACATAGCCGATATGACGCTTCTCCGACGGAACAAATACGTTCGGGCCGCAGACCTTCTGCCCATTGATCTGAATCGTCCCCGCATCACCGCGTTCGAAGCCGCACAGCAGGCGCAACAGCGTGGTCTTGCCGCTGCCGGACGGGCCGAGAATGGCCACCAGGCTGCCGGAGGTCACCGACAAGTCGACGCCGCGCAAGACCGGGGTGTTGCCAAACGTTTTGCGCAGGCCACGAATTTCTACATCAGCCATGTCGATACCTATGGTTGGAAGCTACCCAGCACCGCCGATTTGCCGAACAACGACATCAGCAGCCAGGTGGAAAACAGCGAAATACCCACCAGCATGGCGGCATACGGCGCGGCGGCGGCAAAGGCCAGTGCCGAGGTATCGACCCAGACCTGGGTGGCCAGGGTCTGGGTACCGATGGGCGACAGCAACAAGGTGGCGGTCAGCTCCGTGACGATGGTGATGAACACCATCGAGGCCGCGGCACCGATGCCAGGCCCGGCCAGCGGCAAAATCACTCGCCATGCCGTTTGCCACCAGCGCAGGCCCAACGAGCGAGCGGTGTCCTCGAGACGGGGTTCGATCTGCCCCAGGGTGGCGTGCACCCCCACCAGGGCCAGCGGCAAGAACAGGATCGAATAGGTGAGCAGCAACAAGGCCGTGCTCTGGTAAAGCGGCTGAATGAAACGGATCGAGATCGAAATCACCGCCAGGGCGATCACGATTCCCGGGACGCCCTGCCCCAGATAAGCAATGCGCTCCAGCAAAGTGCTGATACGGCTTGGATAGCGCGCCAACAGGAAGCCCAGCGGCAACGCGAGCACGGTGGTGAGCAGCGCTCCGGCCAAACCAAACCCGAGGGATGCACAGGTGGTGCTGATCAATCGCTCCACCGACACTTCAACCGGCGTCACGGCTGCCTCGCTATGCTGCAGCAGCCAATAGCCGATCATGCCCAGGGGAACACCCAGGGTGGTCATCGTCAAACCGGCAAACCCGCCCCACACCAGCCATTTCGCCCTGCCCAGTCCGTAGCGAGTGGCCGCCCGGCGTGTGCCACGGTCGAGCCGGTCATAGCGCGTGAGCCCGCGCACCTTGAATTCCGCCACCAGGCACATCAGGCACAACAGCACCAGGACGCAGGCGAGCAACGCTGCCCCGGAGCCGTCGAAACTGGCACGATATTCGGCGTAGATCTCGGTGGTGAAGGTACGAAAGCGCAGGAGCGCGAATGCGCCAAACTCGGACAGCACACTGAGCGCCACCAGCAGGACCCCGCCCAGCAGTGCGGGCTTGAGCTGCGGCAGCACCACGCGAAAGAAGCAGCGCCATGGCCCCAGCCCGAGGGAACGGGCGGTTTCCTCCAGGGCCGGGTCCATGCCCCTGAGCGCCGCGGATACCGGCAGGTAAACCAGCGGAAAGTAGGCGGTGGTGACCACCAGCAAGGCACCGGCGAAGTCCTGCAACGACAGGCTCAAGGAGACCCACGCATAGCTGGTGATAAAGGGTGGCACCGCCAGCGGCACGGCCGCGAGCACCGCCCAGACACCTCGACCTGGCAGATCCGTCCGCTCGACGAACCAGGCCACCGCCGTGCCTGTCAGCGCCGAAGCAAATGTGGCCGCAGCGACAATGAGCAAGGTATTGACCGCCAGTTCGCCGACAATCGGCCGGAACAACAACTCGATCGCGTCATCGTAGCCGAAGCCCGCCGCCTGCTTCAGTGTGAAGGCCAATGGCACCAACACCAGCAGCGCCACACCGACACAGACCACCAGAAGTCCGAACGGTGTACGCCGTCCGGACTTGACCGCAACGGTCAGGTTGGCCATTTACAGCAAGCCGGCCTGACGCAGCAACTTGACCGCGTGGCTATCGTCACCCAGCGTTTTCATATCCAGCGCTGGCGGTGCAAGCTGGCTGAACGGCGTGAGCAGAGGATCAGGAGCCACACCTGCGCGCAGCGGATACTCGTAGGTCACCTTGCTTTGTGCCATCAGTTGTTGAGCGCTCTCACCGGTCAAATAGGCGAGGAACTGATGGGAAGCGTCCTGGTTGTGCGTGGTCTTCAGGACAGCGGCGCCCGACACGTTGATCAGACCGCCGACATCACCCTTGGCAAAGTGATAAAGCGCACTGTGCGTGCCCTTGTCACCCAGTTCGGTATGCAGGCGAGCCCAGTAGTAGTTATTGATGATGCCGGTAGCGACCGCGCCCCGGTTGACGGCGGCGGTCACGCCTTCGTTGTCGTTGAAGATCTGCGAGTTGCTGCGCAGGCCCTTGAGCCACTGCAGGGTGGCGGCTTCGCCCTTCATCGCCAGCACCGCGCTGACCAGCGGCAGGAAGTCGCCATCGGCGGGAGCGATGGCCAGCTTGCCTTTCCAGGCCGGGTCGGCCAGGTCGAGCAGCGAGCTCGGCAATTCGCCAGGCTTGCTCAGCTTGGTGTTGTAGATCAGCACGTTCTCCCGTGCCACCACGCCGACCCAGTCGCCGCTCGGCGAATTGTAGCGAGCCGGAATAGTGGACAAGGTGGATGGCTGCACTTTCTCCAGCACGCCCTTTTCTTCCAGCAACATCAGTTCAGGGGAGTTCGAGGTGAAATACACATCCGCGGGCGAAGCACTCCCTTCGGCCAACAGTTGCGCCGCCAGTTCCGGCCCCTCGCCGGTGCGCACTTTTACCGAGATGCCGGTCTGTTTTTCGAAATCCTTGACCAGCAGATTGACGGTCTGTTCGTGCTGGGCACTGTACAGGGTCAGTGAGGCCGCCTGGGAAACACCGCCAGTCAGCAGCGCGGCTGCCAGGCAAGCGAATTGGAAGGTGCGCGGCAACCTGTTGTTAAAAACCTTGAAAGACATTCGCAATACTCCAGATACAGCGATGATTACAGCCCAGGAAGCACATCCCCTCGAGGGATGCGCCCTGCTCGACAGCCCTTAGCTGTCGAGCCCTTCGAACAACCCGGCACCGATGAACGAACCCTCGCTGGCACCCGGCGGGCAGGCAAAGATCGCGCTCCCCACATGGGTGGTGAACTGGTTCATGATGTCCTGGGTGGCCAGTTTCTTGTTGATCTTGATAAAGCCGTTGCGCGGGTCGCGCTGGTAAGCCACGAAGAACAACCCGGCATCGAGCATCATGCCCTGGCGCCATGGCGGCCAGCGCTCGGCATAAAACCCCACGCCGTCGTTGTAGGAGTAGGCGCGTCGCAGGATCTGCGCGCCGTCGTTTTCGGCGGCGGCCGACAGGCGCGCATGGGCATTGTCCGGGATGACCGGGTTGCCCTCCTTGTCCACGGCTTCAAGATCCAGCGGATCGGATTCATGGGCCTTGCCCAACGGTGCGCCGTTGGCTTTGTAGCGGCCCACCACCTCCTCCTGAAAGCCCAGTTCGGTCTTGTCCCAGTGCTCAAGCGAGATACGGATGCGGCGCACTACAAGGTAGGAGCCCTCCTTCATCCAGCCGCCTTCGTCACCGACCCAGACCACCTTGTTCATCGTCTCGCTGCTGCGGGTGGACGGATTGTTGGTGCCGTCCTTGAACCCCATCAGGTTGCGCGCGGTACCGCCGTCGGCCGGTGGGCTGGTAAAGCCGGATTGCATCCACTTGATCAGGGCCACGCCGTCCGCCAGGGCGAGCAGTTCGCGCAAGGCATGGAAAGCCACCTGCGGATCATCGGCACAGACCTGGATGCTCAGGTCGCCCCCGCTTTTCTCGGCCACCAGTTGGTCGCCATTGAATTTCGGCAGGTCGACCAAGGCTTCCGGGCGCCGCGAGGCCAGGCCATAGCGGTCCTTGCCGTCGCTGATGAACAACCCCGGGCCGAAGCCAAAGGTCACGGTCAGGCGAGCGGCCTTCAGGCCCTCGGCCGAACCGCCATCCAGTGGCGCGGCATCCTTGGGCGCAGTCAGTGGCCGCGCGGTCTCGCCACGGCTCAGGCGGTTGGCCGCCACGGTCCAGCGCTTGAGCAGCGCGATCACGTCCGCCCGCGCGGTGGTTTCCAGATCGAACGCGGCAAACAGCGAGTGCGCCTGCTGCGCCGTCACGATTCCGCCCTGGTGCACGCCATAGAACGGCTCGACCCCGGACATCGCCCGGGCAGCGGCACGGGGCTTGGCCAGGCTTTCGGCGGCGGCCGCGCCGCCTGTGCCGATCACGCCCGCGGCAACGGCCAGGCTGCTGGCGGCACCGAGGAAACGCCGTCGGGACAGGCCGGGAGCACTGTCGTCGTATCTGTTCATTTGGCCAGTACCAGCATGTTCACGTCGTCTTCCACGTAGTAGAAACCGTCACCGCTGGGGGTCATGGCAAGGCCGAACAGATCGCCGTTGCCAGGCGGGACCTGGGCCTTGTTGGCGTCGATCCACTGGGCATAGAGCTGCTTGCCGGTCTGCGGATCGATCTCCACGACCTTGCCGTTCAAGCCGTTGGTGGTCAGCAGATGACCGTTGGGCGCGGTGGCCAGCGCCAGCGGACGCAGCAACATCCCGTCCTTGGTCAGCGTGCGGCCGACACCCGCGCTGGTGGTACGGGTCGTGGCATCCCAGATTTCGCTGATGCGGTTGGCGAGCGTATCGGAGACGTACAACTTGTCGTCCTTGCCCATCGCCAGGCCGGTCGGTCCGACGAGAAACACACCTTTGTCAGCCTGTGCGCTGAAGCCGCTGCCGACGACGGTCTGGCTGTTGATCACCGGAGGTTTGCCCTCGGGGATGGTCAGGTCCAGGCGCAGTACCGTGGACTGGATCACCACCGGTGGCGTCCCTTTCGCGCTGCCGACACCAAAGCCCGCATTGCTGACGAACAGCGTCGCGGTGGAACCGTTGTCGATGACGGCCATGTTGCCCCAGGGGTCGTTGATGTTCGGACCGGACCAGACATCGGCGACCTTGCCGTTCGGGTCCAGCACCACCAGACAACCCGCGCCCTTGGTGTCGGTGGTCCCGTCATTGCTCGGGGTACTGCCGACGATCACCCAGCCGCTCTTGAGCATGGTCATCGCGGTGCTGAGGCCCACGCCCCCCGGGCACCCGGGCAAGTCATGGGGCAATTGGGCGAACAACGACATCTGCTTGGTGGTCGGGTTGTAGTCGACAATGGTGCTGCCGACCCCCTGCAGGTTGGCCGCGTTGTTGAAGTTGTCGACCAGCACGTCATCCTTCTGGATTTTCCCGGCGGACACCGGTGCCACGGCAATGGCGTACGGGTTCTGGTCGCCATTGTCCGGGACCGTGGACGTCAGGGTGAGGTGCTTGTGGATGTTCGGCAAGAAGCCCTGGGGCTCATCCGCGTGTGCCGGCAGGACGACGTTGAAGGTCAATAGCGTGGCCAGGGCCACCAGGCCCTGGCGCAGGGGCGGCAGGCTCGAATACGTCATGCAATACTCCTGGTTTCTCGAAGTCGACAGGCCCTGTCAGGCAGGGCCGAAATCAAACAAGGCGGGTTGCTGCGGCCAGGCGAGGGAAAACCGCCCGGCCATCCCCCGCTCTAGAGGGTGATGTTGGTACGCAGGCCCCAGACCAGCGTGTCGCCCATGCGCAGCGTCGGGTCATCCGGGTTCTGACCCGCCCCCGGATTGAGCGTGTACTGGATGTCCGGCTGCAGTTGCAGCCAGGGGGTCAGCTGGTACTGATAGGTCGCTTCCAGGTAGGTTTCGCCGTTGCGCATGCGGTTGCCACTATCGAGGTCCAGACCGGCGGCATTGCGGCCGACCTTGGCGTAGCCCATCCCCAGGCTGACCGTATCGGTATCGCGACCTTCGAAGGGCGCGGTCAGGGTGATCCCGGCGTTGGCACTGAAGCTGATCAGGTTGCGGTCACCCGGCGCGCCCATGATCCGGGTGAACACCCCCACCGAGCGCGCGCTGTCCGGGGCCTTACGCCAGATCATCTGGTCGGCCACGGCATACACGCTGTAGTTGCCCGAGTGCTGGGCCGCATTGCCGTTGCTGTTTTGATCGGCGAGCGACAGCCCGTCTGTGCCGTAGCGCTGGTCGGCGAAGTCCTGCGTGTTGTACCAGGCGCCGAGTTTGTAGGTACCCGGCAGGCCGGCGTTGGCGGTTTCCGTCTGGCCCAGCGAGGCCTGGTTGACGCCGTACTGCAGCTCGGCGATGTACAACGCGCCGGTGTGCAGGTCGAAGTTGGTGCCGTGGGCGTTCTGGCGTTGCGGATCACCCTCGTTGGTGCCGGCCGGGTTACCGTCGTAGACACCGGCGAGCACGGTGATCGCATCGGTCGGATGGACCCGCACACGGATCCCCAATGCGGACAACGGGTACGCGGGACCGCCGGCCGGCATGTCGTAGGACGGCACCGCCGGCCAGCCGAACATGGTGTTGACGAAGGTGCTGGCGTACTGGCTGACCATGAATTCCTGGTCGATGCTTTGCTGCCCGGCGCGGACGTCCAGGGTCTCGTCGAGGAATTTCTGCTGGTACCAGGCCTCCCACAGGCGGGTACCGGTGTTCGCCTCGATGCCGCTGGCGGTTTGCAGCGTGCCCAGCTTTTCCGAGCTCAGGTTGCGCCCGTGAATGCTCACGCCACTGATGTTGAGAGTGCCGCCGGCCAGGCCGAAGAGCTTGAGGGTATCGAGCTTCAGCGTCATGGTGGTCAGACCGTCGTAGGCCCCGCCGCGCTTCAAGCCGCCCTTGGCATTGTTCAGGTATTCGCTGGTTTCCGTCAGCGCCAGGGTCGCGCCAACACCTGCGAGGGCCGAACGCAACCCGCCGATATCGCCGAGCATGTTCTGCCGCGTCCAGAAACCGGTCCACTGGTTGGCCGGCTCAGCCTTGATCGCCAGGTCGGCTTCGGGCAGGTCAGCGGGGTTGACCTCGTCGGTGGCCACGGCTGGATTGCCGGCAGCGGCGGCTTGCGCCGCATAAGCGGGATTGACCCATAGCCAGGCTACGGAACAAGCCAGGGCTGTCGACAGGACAACACGCTGTGTGGATCGGTGGTACGACGTTGCGCGCATCGATGACTCCAGAAGAACTTGATCCTCGCTGCAACGCGGCACACCAGCTTTGGCCCCGGCGCTCAGATCAAAACGATAATCTTAATGAGAATTGGTATCGAATTTGCGCGCATAGTAGGCCCTGAATTTATTTAATTCAAATTGTTTCAGATGAAATTTTTCTCCCGAAGATGAAATTTGCTGATTTGCGCCGGAATCGGCTTGACAGGAAAAAAGATAGGTGAAGCCACCCCTTACCTGTCAGCTAAGAAAATCTGAAGCCGAGCGCGATTGTGTGGCGAGCGGGCTTGTGGGGACGCCACACCGCCGTGCTGGGGGGCGAAGCGATTGTAGGAGCAGCCGGTCGACGCTCGATTGCTCGCGATGGGCTCAAGAGCGCCGCGTTTACCTGCTGAACACGCGTCATCGTTGACGACCATCGCGAGCAAGCTCGCTCCTACATTAGGGTGCTGTCAGTGCGCTGTCAGCAAGGGGGTCACCAGCCGATCCAGCAACGGCTGATCGATTTTCGGGTCTCCCACACTACCGTCCTTGCGCACCACGCCGTGCCTGTCGATGACGTAAGTCATCGGCATGCGCCAGATCCGACCGAACCCCTTGAAGTCAGCATCGCGCTGGAACGCCGCCGGATAGCTGTAGCGAGCCATCACCTTGTGCACCATGGCGTCGTCTTCCGGCTCATCCATGCTGATCGCGATGATCTTCAACCCCTCGCCCTTGTGCTGCTGGTAATAGGCTTCCATGGCCGGCATTTCCTCCCGGCACGGCTCGCACCAGGAGGCCCAGAAATTCACGATCACCACCTGGCCTGCCTGTTTCTGCAGGTCAAAGGTCTCGCCAGTCAGCGTTTTCGCTGTCAGATCCGGGGCATGCTCCCCCACATCAACCGCCCATACGGGCAGGCAAACCAGGCTGCAACAGAGCGCAAGCCATGGCAGTAGTCTTTTGGCGTACATCGGGTTTCCCTCGCTGTCATTGATCACTAGAACGCGTAGCGCGCGCCGATGGTCGCGGTATAGCGCGGAGCAAGCTGCACACCGTTGACATTCTGGTACACCGGTACCTGGACGAAACTGTACAGCGAAGTCTTCTTGCCAACCGGCACCGTCACACCCGGGCTGAGGTAGGCCAGCGTGCCGCCGGTACTGACGGTGTCGGCATTGGCGCCTTCATCACGCTCGACACGGCGCACATTCAACTGGATTTGCGGCATGACGTAGGCGTTGCCCATGTAGCGCAGGCCGACATTCAGGTTGATGCCATCGCCAGGGCGGTAGTGATCGCTTGAGTCCAGCGCCCTTTGCAGCAGGGCCTGGCCGAAGTAGTCCCAGTTCTTGTTGAGCGTGTCCATGTAATAGACCCCCAGGATGCCATCGGTGGTCCCGGTGCCCGGTTGCAGGCCGCGATCGATCGCGACCGGGCCTGGAGCGGTCGGGTCGGTCGATGCGGCGGTATCGTCGTGGGCCCCGGTGGGCAGTTTCAAGCCGAACATCACCCCCAGGTTATGCTGCGGTGTGAAGCCCTGGTAACGACCTATGACCTTGATGTCGCCGAGACTGGAAGTGTGCGAGCTGTACTGGCCGCCGCCATCACCCGGAGTGACACCATCCGATGCGGTGCCCAAGGTGCTATGACTGCGGAAGATATAGGGCACTTGCAGGTCCACGCCCCAGCTCGCATTGAAGCTGTAGTCCAGGCCCATCGTCAGGTAATCGTTGCGCGTGTACTTCTCGACTTCCTGGGGGTTGCCGTTGTTGGAGATCTGGCTCGCGGCGCCGGGGGAAATGCTGTGGCTACCGCTGCGCAACTGGTTCTGGTTCAGGTAGTCGTAACGCAGGTCCAGTTTCAGTCCCGAGGAGTTGCTGACACCGAGAGTGTCCCAATCGGAACTGAGGGTGCAGCCGCAGCTGGCGCAGGCCAGTGCGAGGTGCGGGAAGAAAGCGGTGACAGACAAAGCCGCGAGCGGCAATACGCTTCGGCGGGTACGACGCAGTGATGGCATGACCATGGAGTTGGCATTCCTGGATTAAGTTGCAACGCATAGGGGCAAACCTCCCAACAGGTTGGGGAGGATTTGTCATCGCAAGGAAAATCAGGAAAAAGCCGGTGGACCGCGCGGCTCGGAGACCAGCCAGACGGTGCTGGCATAGTGTGGGTAGATCGTCTGCGCAAGGACTACGTCAGCGCGGCCGGACTGCTGCCACTGAACGATGCTGGGCGGTAAACCGATATCCACGGCATGGACGACGCACAGCAGGCAATGGCATTCGTGATACTGGTCCGGCGCGGGATCGTGGCTGCCGGGGGCCTGGACGTGTCCGGTCATGCCGGCCATGTCGCAGTGTTCGCCCATCGCCAGCGGCTGCCCATGCGCAGCCGGCAGCAACAGCATCACGCTCGGCAGCAATGCCGCAAGCATGGCCAGGCAAATGGCAAGCTGACGCAATGAGTGGGGAAACCGGGACCTGGACACGAAAATGACGTCGCTGAGGGTGATGGGCGGCAAGGGTGACAAACAACGGTCCCCCAAACAACGTATCGATACGGGCTGCGGCATTGTGCCGCAATCCGTATCGTTTCGCAGAATAGCGCATGACTGCCCAGCACGCCTGCCTGAAAGGTTTCAGCCCAGGTCACCGCCTCCCACCGGCAAGGTCACGCCGGTGATGTAGGAGGCCTCGTCGGAGGCGAGGAAAAGAATCGCCCCGGCCTGTTCGTCGATGCTGCCGTAGCGTTTCATCAGGCTGCTGTCCACGGTCTGCTCGACGATTTGCCGGTACCAGGCCTGTTCATCCTCGCTTTGAGCCTGCGTATTCCGCGGAATACGCCGCGGCGGCGCCTCCGTACCACCTGGCGCCGTGGCATTGACCCGAATCCCGCGGCCTGCCGTCTCGAAGGCCAGGCAGGCGGTCAGTGCGTTGACGCCGCCCTTGGCAGCGCCATAGGGCACCCGGTTGACTCCGCGCGTGGCCACCGACGAGACATTGACGATGGCACCGCTGCCCTGCTCCAGCATGTAGGGCAACACCGCATGGCAGCACCACAGGGTCGGGAACAGCGAGCGGCGCACCTCGGCTTCGATCTCGCTCTCCTGGTAATGCTCGAAAGGCTTGGCCCAGATGGTTCCGCCGACGTTGTTGACGAGGATATCGATCCGGCCGAAACGTTCCTGGGCGGCGCGCATGACCGCCAGGCACGGGTCGTGGCGCTCCAGGTCGGCGGTGAGGGTAAGGGTCCGTTCGCCGCGCAACTCATGGATCAGTTCGGAACGATCCACGGCGACCAGCCAGGCGCCCTCCTCCAGCAGCCGTTCGGCCACCCGTCGGCCGATCCCCTGGGCCGCGCCGGTGACCAGCGCGACCTTGTCCTTGAAACGTGGGTTCATCACAGTCTCCTCAGGCGGCATCGCCGGTCACGATGCTGTTGGGGGTGAACTTCTCGTAGTGGAAGCTGCTCGGGGTCACGCCCTGGGCATTGAAGTGCTGCCGTACGGCATCGACCATCGGCGGTGGCCCGCACAGGTAAACGTCGACGTCCCCCTCGTTGAGTACCCCGGGCGCCAGGTGCTGGGTCACATAACCCTGACGCGAATGCTGCGTTTGCGGGTCGGAGACACAAGTGACGAAACTGAAATTCGGCAAGCGCTCACGGAACCCTTGCAGCGCCTCGAGCATGACCAGGTCCTGGTCCCGGGACACGCCATAGACCAGGCTGATCGGCTGGCGCTCGTTGCGCTCGGCGAGGACTTCGAGCATCGACAGAAAGGGTGCCAGCCCGGTACCGCCGGCGAGGAACAGCAGCGGCCGAGTGACCGGGCGCAGGTAGAAACTGCCCAGCGGTCCGGTCATCGACAGTTTCTCGCCCGGTTGGGCGCGGCCCAGCCAGGCACTCATGAGCCCGCCCGGGACTTGCTTGATCAGAAAGCTGGCGTGGCGTTCGCCGGGCAGGCTGCTGAACGAGTACGAGCGGGTCTGCTCACTGCCGGGGATGCCGATGTTCACGTACTGTCCCGGCAGGAAGACCGGCGCCTGGTCGAGTTCGAAACGGACTTCCAGGGCCGCGTCGGCATGCTCGACGATGCCGGCCAGGGTCGCGTCGAAGCGCGAGGTGCCGGTCTTGCAAGCGCTGGATGGCACCGGCACGGCCAGCACACAGTCGCTTTCGGGGACCATCTGGCAGGTCAACACTTGCCCCTGCTCGACTTCATCGGTGCCCAGCGCTTCGTCCAGATAGTCTTCGCCGAGGTCATAGGCGCCGCTTTCACAGCGGCACTTGCAGGTGCCACAGACGCCGTCGGAGCAGTCCATGGGCAGGTTGATCCGCTGGCGAAAGGCGGCGTCGAGCACCTTCTCGCCGGCTTTGCAGTCGATGAAACGGGTGACCCCGTCCTCGAAATTCAGGGCTATGCGATACGTCATGGGAACGCCCCTCAAATGTGATAGATATCAATGACCTGGTGGATGTAGTCGTTCTTGAGTATCACCTTCTTGCAGGTGATCAACGGCTGTTCACCGCTGACGTCAAGGCGATAGAACGAAGTGCCGAAGTACGAATCCGTGGTCTTGTAGCGATGGCTGAGGGTGTGCCAGTTGAAGCGCAGCTCCACTTCGCGCTCATCGCCGCCCAGCACTTCCAGGTTGGCGATCAGGTGCACGGTGCGCGGTTGCGGCGTGCTGGCGCTGGAGCGTTCGGTCTTGATCCGGAACACGCGGTCTTCCAGGCCGTCGCGATTGGGGTAATAGATCAGCGAGATCTCGCGCTGCGGATCTTCGGTGAGGCTGTCGTGGTCATCCCAGGCGGGCATCCAGAACTCCGCTTGCGGGCTGTAGCATTGCAGCCATTCGTCCCATTGGCGGTCGTCGAGCAGCCGCGCTTCGCGGTAGAGGAAATCCAGCAAGCGGTCACGTGAAAGGCTCATACCTGGCTCTCCTTGTCCGTGACGATCAGGCTGCTGCGCTCGCTTTCCAGTGCCCTGAGCAGGCTGTCGGCCCAATACGCGTGCTGGCGCACGAACAGACCTTCGTCCTCGGTCTTGATGCCGCTGAGCTGCGGATTCATGCCCATCGCCCGGGCATTATCGTCGGGCCCCTCCAGCCATTGTTTCGCACCGCGGCTGAGGTCGTTCCACAACGGGATCGAGCCCTGGTAACCGGTCTGGCAGGAGCGGAACTCCTCCAGGTCGTCGGGTGTGCCCATGCCGCTGACGTTGAAGAAGTCCTCGTATTGGCGGATGCGGGTCGCGCGCTCCTGATCGCTTTCGCCTTTGGGCGCCATGCAATAGATCGTCACCTCGGTCTTGTCGACCGCGATCGGCCGCACGACACGGATTTGCGTCGAGAACTGATCCATCAGGTAAACGTTGGGGTACAGGCACAGGTTGCGGGTCTGCTCGACGATAAAGTCGGCACGCTCCTGGCCCAGGCGTTCAGCCAAGGCCTGGCGGTGGGCATGCACCGGGCGCACTTCAGGGTTGAGCAAACGGGTCCAGAGCAGGATATGGCCGTGCTCGAAGGCATAGACGCCGCCCAGGCTTTTCGACCAGCCATTGGCGTCCACGGTGCGCGTGCCCTCGGCTTCATAGTTGCGCCGCTGCATGGTTGCCGAATAGTTCCAGTGCACGGAACTGACGTGGTAACCGTCGGCACCGTTCTCGATCTGCAGCTTCCAGTTGCCGTCGTAGACATAGGTCGAGCTGCCGCGCAGCACCTCCAGGCCTTCGGGGGCCTGGTCGACCATCTGGTCGATGATGATCCGGGTTTCCCCCAGGTAATCGCTCAACGCCGGGACCTGCTCCGACAGGCTTCCGAACAGGAAGCCGCGATAGTTTTCGAAGCGTCCCAGGCGTCGCAGATCATGGGAACCGTCACAGTCGAAGCTGTCGGGGTAGGCGCCGGTTTTGCCATCCTTGACCTTGAGCAGCTTGCCGGCGTTGCTGAAGGTCCAGCCGTGGAACGGACAGGTGAACGAACCCTTGTTGCCTTGCTTGTGTCGGCAGAGCATGGCGCCACGGTGCGCGCAGGCGTTGACCAGGCCATGCAACGTGCCCTGCTTGTCACGGGTGATGACCACCGGCTGGCGGCCGATGAAGGTGGTGAAATAGTCGTTGATCTCGGGCACCTGGCTTTCATGCGCCAGATAGACCCAGCCGCCTTCGAAGATGTGTTTCATCTCCAGCGAAAACAGTTCGGGGTCGGTGAAGATGTCACGGCGGCAGCGGAAAGTACCACTAACGGGGTCTTCCTGAACCGACTCGCCGATCTGCCGGGCGAGTCTGTCGAGTGTGTCGATCATGGGCGGGGCCCTCCATTGTTCTTGTCTCAGGCGCCCTCACCTTATGCCTCCCCTGCCCGCCACAATATCCACCGCCTGCATATCGCTATCCGTTCAGCGCAACCCCCTCATGCCGGCGCCGCCAGGTCTGCGAGGGCAACTCGCCAAAGCGTTTGCGATAGGTTTCGGAAAAGCGTCCCAGATGCAGGAAACCATGATCCAGCGCGACTTCGGTGACACTGCGGGCGCCCGGCAGTTGCAGCACCGCATGCACCCGCTCCAGCTTGCGCTGGCGCACATAGTCGCGGGGCGAGAGGCCGACATGCCGCTCGAACAGCAGGTACAGCGAACGCTCGCTGACCCGCGCCACCTCGCGCAATTGCTCGATACCGATCTCATCGCGCAAATGTGCCTCGATAAACTGGCGTACCGCCTCGAAACCGCCGGTTTCCTCGGCATCGGGGCTGACCCGCCGCACGTTGCTCGCCAGCAGACCCAGCAGCTTGCTGGCGACAATGCGCTCGTACAGCACCTGGACCTCGGGCCCGGCGCCACTCTCGGCCTCGTGGCAGATCAGCGTCATCAACTGCACGAAACCGTCCAGCCCGGCCAGGTCGCGACGCTCGCTGTCGAAGCGGATGCCCTGGCGCGGCAGCAGCCAATGCTGGTCCAGGCAGGCATTTTCCAGCAGTCGCACCGGCAGCTTGACGATGAACTTCTCGCAATCGGCCGAGTACGTCAGGTCGACCGGATCGTCGGGATTGATCAGCAGGATCTCGCCGGGGCCGTAGATCCGCTCCTCGCCCCGGGCGATCGAGCGGCAATGCCCGCTCAGCAGGATCTGCAAGTGATAGATGCTTTCCAGGGCCGGCGACATCACCTGCACCCGGGCGCCATAGCTGAGGCGGCACAGGTCGAGCGTGGAAAAGGTCCGGTGGTTGATGCTCGCCTGCGAGCGCCCCTTGGGTGGCAGGTGAATGCAGTGGTTGCCAACATGCTGGTTGACATATTCGGAGACGGCGTAGGGGTCGGCCTGTTCGAAGATCCGGCTGCGCTCACTCAACAGGGTGGTCATGGGATAAGCCTCTCTTGTTGTTCTATCAAGGCTGGGCAACGACAAAAGCCCCGCGAGCAGGCGCTCGCGGGACTTTTGTCGGCGGAACGAGGCGAGCGTCAGGCTTGCAGTGCCCTCACCCGCTCACGCTTGTCCTGCTCCTTGGCGCTGTCGGTCGACTGCAAGGCAAAGTCGAAATCGATCTCGGCATAGCGTCCGTTGGCGCCCTCCTTGAAAACGATTTCGGCAATCAGCTCGTCGCGGGTCGCGTAGGCAAAGTCATCGTGCAGGTAACGATCGCCGGCCAGGTTGATCTGTGTGGTCAGGTGGCGATGACCGGGCGCGGAAATGAAGAAGTGGATATGCGCCGGACGCTGGCCGTGCCGGCCCAGTTGATCGAGCAACTGCTGGGTCGGGCCATCGGGCGGGCAGCCGTAGCCGGAAGGCACGATGCTCTGGAAGCGATAGCGACCGTCGGCGTCCGTGCGGATCCGCCGGCGCAGGTTGAACTCCGATTGCGCGGGGTCGAAGTAGGAATAGGTGCCACCGGTGTTGGCGTGCCAGACATCGACGATCGCATGGGCCAGCGGCTTGCCTTCCAGGTCGCGGACCTGGCCGCGCATGAACAGCACGGTGCCCGGATCGCGACCGTCATCGAGCCTGGCTTCCTGCTCGCAGAGCGGCGCGCCGGCGACATACAGCGGCCCTTCGATGGTCCGCGGGGTGCCGCCGACCTGGCCGGCCTGCGCGTCTTCGGCGTCCAGCAGCAGGTCGAGATAGTGCTCCAGGCCCAGGCCCGCCACCAGCAAACCGGCCTCCTGGCGGCTGCCCAGCTCATTCAGGTAGTTCACGGCCTTCCAGAACTCTTCCGGGGAGATCTGCAGGTCTTCGATTAGGCGGATGCTGTCGCTCAACACCCGATGGACAATCTGCTTCACCCGCGGGTTGCCGGCAGCCTGGTCAAGGCCGGCGGCGCCTTCGAAGAAGCTCTGGACTTCGGCGGTTTGGGAAATACGAACGGTCATGCTGGTGTTCCTCATCATTGTTCTTGTGGATGCAAAGCTTGGAAAACCCGGGCTCAACGGTCGTCGGCGTGGACCGAAGAGGGGTGCCTGCACAGCGCCATGACTTCAATCTCCATGTAGGGATAAAGCGGCAGTTGCATCAGCGTATCGTGCAGCGCCTGGGCATCCGGCACATCGAATACGCTGACATTGGCATACAACCCGGCGATGCGCCAAAGGTGACGCCAGGTGCCTTCCCGTTGTAGGCGCTGGGCCAGTTCGCGTTCGTCGGCCTTGAGCTGCGCGGCCTGCTCGGCCGGCATGTCAGTGGGCAGTTTGACGGTCATGCGTACGTGAAAAAGCATGGTGTGAAGGTCCTCTCGGTTCAGGGAGTCAATGGCGGGCAAAGCGCGCCAGGCGTTCTTCGTCGAGCGCCAGGCCCAGTCCGGGAGCGCGCGGGATCAGCAGTTGGAAATCACGATAGAGCGGTGGCTCGAGCAGAATGTCTTCGGTCAGCAGCAGCGGGCCGAACAGTTCGGTGTGCCACTCCAGCTTGTCGAGGGTGGCGAAGGCGTGCGCGGCCGCCAGGGTGCCGATACTGCCTTCGAGCATGGTCCCGCCGTACAGGCCGATGCCCGCGGCCTCGGCAATCGCCGCGGTACGCAGCACGGCCCGCGGGCCGCCGGTCTTGGCGATCTTCAAGGCGAAAATGCTGGCGGCGCCCATTTGCGCCAGGGCAAAGCTGTCCTGCACCGACTCGATGGCCTCATCGGCCATCAGCGGGATTGGGCTGTGGGCACTCAGGCGGACCATGCCGGCCCGGTCATGGCGGGACAGCGGCTGCTCGACCAGTTCGACCCCGGCATCGGCCAGTTGGCGGCAGGCGTTCACCGCAACGGCCTCGCTCCAAGCCTGGTTGACGTCCACGCGCACGCTGGCACGGTCGCCCAGGGCGCGCTTGATCGCCGCGACATGGGCGATGTCGCGGGCCGGTTCGCCGGCACCGATCTTGAGTTTGAAATGACGATGGCGGCGCAGGTCGAGCATGCGTTCGGCTTCATCGATGTCCTTGGCGGTGTCGCCGCTGGCCAGGGTCCAGGCCACTTCCACCCCGTCGCGCAACCGGCCGCCGAGCAGTTCGGCCAGCGGTAGCCCCAGGCGTTTGCCCTGGGCATCGAGCAAGGCGGTCTCCACCGCCGAGCGGGCGAAGGTGTTGCCGCGAATGGCACGGTCGACCCGCTGCATGGCGGCATTGACATTGCTGGCATCCTGACCGATCAGCAGCGGTGCGAACCAGGTATCGAGGTTGACCTTGATGCTTTCCGGGCTTTCCCCGGCGTACGCCAGGCCGCCAATGGTGGTGGCCTCGCCGATGCCGACGGTGCCGTCGCTGCAACGGATGCGCAGGATTACCAGCGTCTGGCCATGCATGGTGTGCATCGCCAGTTTGTGCGGGCGAATGGTGGGCAAATCGACAATCTGGGTATCGAAGTGTTCGATCGTTACAGCGCTCATGGCGTATCCGTCTGCATGTTGTTTGTCTTCAGGCCAAGATTGACGCTCAAGCAGGCGACGGTCCAATATTGAATAAGTCTCGCTTCATACCCAGGAGGTATCGTGGAGCTTCGTCATTTACGCTATTTCAAGGTGCTCGCACAGACCTTGAATTTCACCCGCGCGGCCGAGCAGTTGAACATCGCCCAGCCGCCCCTCAGCCGGCAGATCCAGCAATTGGAGGATGAGCTGGGGGTCCCGCTGCTGGAGCGCTCGCGGCCGTTGCGCTTGACCGAAGCGGGACGGTTTTTCCAGGAGCACTCCAGCCAACTGCTCGAACAGCTTGAGCGGGTCTGCGCCGACACCCGTCGCGTGGCCGCCGGCCACAAGCGCTGGCTGGGCATCGGCTTTGCGCCATCGACCCTCTACGGCGCCCTGCCCGACCTGATCCGCCGCCTGCGCAGCCTTGGCGATATCGAACTGGGCCTGTCGGAACTGATCACCCTGCAGCAACTGGACGCGCTGAAAAGCGGGCGTATCGACATCGGTTTCGGCCGGATGCTGTTCGATGACCCGGCCATCGTGCAGAAAGTCCTCAGGCAAGACCCCCTGGTCGCGGCCTTGCCGGCCGGGCACCCGCTGCTCGGACAAGCGGTCAGCCTGGAAGAATTGGCCACCCAGCCGTTTATCCTCTACCCCGCCAGCCCGCGTCCCAGTTATGCCGACCACGTACTGGGGGTGTTTGCCGGGCATGGCCTGAGTATCCACGTGGCGCAGATGGCCAACGAACTGCAGACCGCCATCGGCCTGGTGGCAGCCGGGGTCGGCATCGCCCTGGTGCCGGCGTCGGTCCAGCGCCTGCACCGGGATGACATCGGCTATACGTCGTTGCAGGACAGCAGCATCACCTCGCCGATCGTGGTCAGTTACCGGGCGGGCGACGTATCAGGGGTGCTGCAGCGCTGCCTGCAATTATTGAACGGTCATGACGAGTAGCACTTTTCCCTGCGCTTTCATTTGTCTGATCCCGAACTTGCCTGCAAACTGCTGAATCTGCCGTGATCGACAAGGAGCCAGCATGACGGAGCACAGCACGGGGGTCACGCTCACGGCCAAGGGCCTGGTCTTCGAGGATGACTGCGGCGAGCCCTTTCCCCAGGACGACGCCGTGCGTGAACTGCTGGAGAAAGTCTTTGCCGGTAGCGGCGTCGATATCACCGCCATCCACACCCAGAGCCAGTACAAGAAGGCCCTGTGGCATGTGATGACCAGCTCCATCCAGGGCCCGGGCGGTGTCGAGGCCATCCTGGCCATGGCCCTGCAAGGGGTCGAGTTGCTGCACAAGCAGTTCGCCGGGCGTGACGACTTCCAGTCCAGGCTGTGTGCCGGGGCGCTGCAAGGCCTGTTGAACGGCGACCGTGACGGTCTTGCCAAGGCCAAGAGAGCCAGCAAGATCCTCGCCAGCGGCTTGCGGCCAGTGGCTGGTCTCCCGGACAACCAGGACCTGTAGGAGCAGCCGGTCGACGCTTGGGACGGGGCTCTCAGCGCTTTACGCCGCCAACCACCTCACACAAACGACTCATGCAGACCGAGCCCACCACCGCGAGGATGATCGGCACCAGGAAATCGTGATCGATCCGGGTGAACTCCGCCACCAGCACAATGGCGGTGATCGGCATGCTCATGGACGCCGCCAGGAACGCCGCCGCGCCGACGATGGCAAAGGCCCCCAGCTCTATACCGGGCCAGGCCAGGCTCCATAAACCGCCCAGGAGAATCGCCATCAGCGCGCCGATCGCCAGGGCGGGCGTCAGCAGCCCGCCTTCGGCTCCCGCACGCAAGCTGCTGCTGGTCACCAGCACCTTGGCCAGCAACAAGGCGGCGGCCAGCCCCAGGGTCAATTCATTGTCAAAACCCAACTGCGCCGGCCCCTTGCCGTTGCCCAGCACCTGGGGCAGATAGACCGCCACGCAGCCAACCAAAGTGAAATTGATCAAGGACAATACCGGCAACCGCCAGCCGCGAGCGGCATTTATCCGGGCACGCCCCGTCAGTTGCACGAAGCCATGGGCGGCCAGGCCGAAGAACGGCCCGGCAATCAGCGCCCAGGCGAGCAGCCCCGGCGTCAGTGCCAGGCTCGGCACCACGTACTGCACCTGCGCCCCCAGTCCGACCCACGCCACGGCGGCGCCAATGGCCGAAGTCGCCAGCGCCATGATCGCCGCCGGCCAGCTGAAAACGCCCACCAGCCCTTCCAGGACAAACATCGCGCCGCCCAACGGCACGTTATAGACCGCTGCCAACCCGGCCCCTGCCCCGCAGGCAATCAGTAATCGATGGGTATCGGGAGCCAGCTGCGCCTTGCGCGATAACCAGGCCGCCACCAGGGCGCCGACCTCGCGCGGTGCGACTTCACGCCCCAGCGGCGAGCCCAGGGCCACGGTAATGATCTGCAGGGGCGCATGACACAGCGTGGTCTTGACGGGCATCGCCGGCCCGTCGGGGGACACGGCTTTCTTGATACCGACCAGCGGACGCCCGAACCGATAGATCGCCCACCAGCCCAGGCCGGCCACCAAGCCGCATAGCGTCAAAGCCAGGATCCGCCGCGAAGGCGAGGCGCTGCTCACGCCGATCAGGAAACTTTCATGGCTGGTGAGGCTGTCCTGCCCGTAGCCATATGCCAGGTGCTGGATGCCGTGCAACAACATCGCCAGCAGCATGCCGCCCAGTCCTGCGCCAATGCCGGTGAGAATCACCACGAAGGAAAGCGCGAACAATGAGCGGATTCTGGAGCGAACCTTGGTTTCAGTGTGCAGCGACGATTCCGGCAAGACCATTCAAGACTCCGCGAGGTCAGGTGTACCACGACCGGATGGCCGCACGCCGGAGGTGATTATCCGGCATTCCCGGCAAGAATAGGAGCTATGCCGGCGGTCTCTCTACCGAGCCCATGGCCGGCCTGTGACCATGACCTGGCGATTGAACAGCCCCTCTCCAGGACTCATCAGGAAACGATCATGACACTTCAAGCAAAACTCGATGCCTTCAAAACCGACTTCGTCAGCGGCAAACCGCCTTACAACGCACCGCCGCACGTTCACGCGGTGATGAAGCGTGCCACCGACGAACTGATCGCCAGCGGCCTGGCCGAACGCGCGCTGAAAGTCGGCGACCAGGCCCCGGCCTTCACCCTGAACGATCCGGACGGCCAGCCGGTTTCATCCGCCGAACTCTTGTCCCGGGGGCCTCTGGTGGTGAGCTTCTACCGGGGCGTATGGTGCCCTTACTGCAACATGGAGCTGCAGGCCCTTGAGCAAGCGCTGCCGTCCTTCCGGGAACTGGGCGCGAACCTGGTGGCGATCTCCCCACAGGTCAAGGCCAACAGCCGCAAGTCGGTTCGCCAGAACCAGCTGACCTTTCCGATCCTCAGCGATACCCGCAACGAGGTCGCCGCGGCGTTCGGTCTGCGCTTCGAACTGCCGGACTACCTGATCGAGCTGTACAAAGGTTTCGGCAACGACCTGCCGACATTCAACGACGACCCCAGCTGGACCCTGCCCATGCCAGGACGCTTCGTGATTGCCCAGGACGGCACCCTCCTCTACGCGGAGGTCAATCCGGACTACACCCAGCGCCCGGATCCTTCGGAATTGCTGCCCGCGTTGCGCGGTTAAGGCAAGGCCGCCACTTCGGTGGCGGCCTCAACCGCTCGCCAGCAATTGCTCGACGTAGGCGACAAACGCCCGGGCCTTGGTGCTGGCCAGGCGGCCACTGGGAAACACCGCCCACAAGTCCAGGCCCGGCAGTTGCCAGTCCTGCAGGACCTGACGGACCTCGCCACTGGCCAGTTCCGGGGCGAACATCCATTCTGAAGACAGGGTCAGCCCCAGGTGCGTGAGCACGGCGGTTCGCACCCCTTCCGCGGCGGACACCCGCACCCGCCCCGACACGTTGACCGCCTGCTCGCTGCCGCTGCGTCTGAACACCCAATGACTGCCACCGCCGCTCTGCGAATAAATCACCGCCTGATGGTCCACCAACTGCGCCGGTGACGTCGGCTCGCCCTGGCGCTCGAAATACGCCGGCGTCCCCAGCACCATCCGCCGGCACTCGCCGATCTTGCGCGCCGTCAGCCCGGAGTCGCTCAACTCGCCCATGCGCAAGGCCACGTCGATGCCTTCCTCGATCAGGTTGACGTTGCGATCATCGAGCACGACATCGATATCCAGATCCGGGTGCAAGGCCAGAAAACCCGCCAGGTGCGGCAGGATATGCAGCCGCGCAAAGGTCACGGCGGCACAGACACGCAGGGTGCCCCTGAGTCCGGCACCGGCGCCCCGGGCGGCCAGTTCCGCTTCATCGGCTTCTTCGATGGCGCGTTTGGCGCGCTCGAAGAACGCCGCCCCGGCTTCGGTCGGCGTCAACCCACGGGTCGAGCGCAACAGCAGTCGCGTACCCAGGCGCGCCTCCAGTTGGGCGACGGTCTTGGACACGGCAGGCTGGCCAACGTCGAGCCGTCTGGCGGCCGCCGAGAACGAACCCGTCTCGACCACGCAGACAAAGGTTTCCATCGCCGCCAGCCTGTCCATCCGGTTCCTCCGCACAAGGATCGAGTCTCTGCAGCCGGCCTACCTCCCGCGTCTGCCGCCTCTTGCGGATTTAACCACTGGTTACCACACGGCGATATGGGAATCGGCACGGGGCTCGGTGCCGCCACACAGCACACCACTCGACGGGTCGCGCAGGATGATCTGGCCACGGCCATAGGTGGTCAGGTCGCAGGCGATCTGCACCTGATGGCCGCGCCGCGCCAGGGCCGCCGCCAGGTCCCGCGAGGCGCCCTGCTCGATGCCGACCTTCATCTCCCCCAGCCACTGCCAGCGCGGCGCATCCAGGGCGGCCTGGGGATTGAGGCCGAAGTCCACCAGGTTCATCACCATCTGCACATGGCCCTGGGGCTGCATGTAGCCGCCCATCACGCCGAACGGTCCAAGAGGTTCACCGCCCTGGCTGAGAAAGCCGGGAATGATGGTGTGGAAGGTCTTCTTGCCGGGCACCAGGCAGTTGGCGTGGCTCGGATCGAGGCTGAACTCCTCCCCGCGGTTCTGCAGGGCGATACCACTGTCGGGCAGCACCACGCCGGAACCAAAGCCGTGGTAGTTGCTCTGGATAAACGAGACCATGTTGCCTTCGGCATCGGCGCTCGCCAGGTAGACCGTGCCGCTTGCATGGGGATCGCCGGGCGCGGGCGGCTGCGCCTGCTCGCCGATCTGCCCGCGCCGGCGGCGGCTGTAGTCGTCGCTGAGCAGGTCGGCGACCGCCACCCGCATGTGCAACGGGTCGGTGATATGGTGCAGGCCGTCGCTATAGGCCAGCTTCATGGCTTCCAGCTGGCGGTGCCAGGTCTGCTGGCTGTCGCGATGGTCGAAACTGAAACCCTCGAGGATCTTCAGCGCCATCAGCACCACCAGGCCCTGGCCACTCGGTGGGATCTCCCAGACGTCATAGCCCCGGTAGTTGATGTGGATCGGTTCGACCCACTGCGCCCGATAACCTTGCAGATCGCTGCCCCGCAGGTAACCGCCGGTGGCTCGGGAATGGGCATCCAGGCGCGCAGCCAGTTCGCCGCGATAGAAGCTTTCGCAGGCCGTGGCGGCCAGCTCTTCCAGGGTCCGGGCCTGGGCCGGGTTGCGGAACAGCTCACCGGCCCGCGGTGCCCGGCCTTCGATCAGGAACGTCTCGAACCAGGGGTCGAGCACGGCGTCGCGGTGGGGGCTGAATTCTTCGAGTGCACGCTGCCATTGGAGAGCCACCACCGGGGATACCGGAAAGCCCTCCCGCGCCAGGCTGATGGCCGGTTGCAACAGCTCGGCAAAGGGCAACTTGCCAAAGCGTTTCGACAGCTCGGCCCAGGCCGACGGGCAGCCCGGCACGGTCACCGGCGTCCAGCCCAGGAGCGGCATCCGCGCGTGCCCCGCCGCCTTGACCGCGTCGATGTTCAGGGCTGCCGGGGCCTGGCCGTTGCCGTTGAGGCCGTGCAGTTGGCCCTTGCACCAGACCAGCGCGAAGGCGTCGCCGCCGATGCCGCAGCCGGTGGGTTCGACCACCGTCAGCGCCGCCGCCGTGGCGATGGCGGCATCGATGGCGTTGCCGCCCTTGCGCATGATCTCGATGCCAGCCTCGGCGGCCAGGGGTTGCGAAGCCGACACCATGCCACGGCGGGCAAAGACGCTCTGGCGTTGTGACGGATAAGGGTATTCGTGGGCAGAAAATTTCAACATGGCAAAGGTTCTTCCAAACAAGAAATCGTTGGCCGGATGGGGGTCGGGTCCATTCCCGGGCCATCAGGCATCGGATCAGGGCAACCGACCGGCGGCCCGCTTACAACACGCGACTGAGAAAGGCCTGGGTACGCGGGTGCACAGGCCGACTGAAAATCTGCTCCGGTGGCCCCTGCTCGATCAGTTCGCCCTGGTCGAGGACCACGACACGGTCGGCGACTTCCCGGGCAAAGCCCATCTCGTGGGTGACCACCACCATGGTCATGCCCTCCTCGGCCAACTGCTTCATCACCTGCAACACCTCACCGACGGTTTCCGGGTCCAGGGCGCTGGTGGGCTCGTCGAACAGCATGGCCTGGGGTTTCATCGCCAAGGCCCGGGCAATCGCCACCCGCTGCTGCTGGCCGCCGGAGAGCATCGACGGGTAATGCGCGGCCTTGTCCGCCAGGCCGACCCGGGCGAGCAAGGCCCGGGCCTGCTCCAACGCCTCGGCCCGCGGCACGCCGAGCACCTGGATGGGCGCTTCGATGATGTTTTCCAGGGCAGTCATGTGCGGGAACAGGTTGAAGCGCTGGAAGACCATGCCGATGTCCCGGCGCTGGCGGGCGATGTTGCGCTCGGAGTCACGCACCAGGCTGCCGTCGGCGCGCTCGTGGTAACCCATGGCCCGGCCGTTGACACGAATGCGCCCACCCTGGATGTCTTCCAGCAGGTTGATGCAGCGGATGAAGGTGGTCTTGCCCGACCCCGAGGCGCCGATCAGCACCACCACTTCACCACGCCGCACCTGCAGGGAAATCCCCTTGAGAATCTGCAAGGAGCCGAAGGACTTGTGAATGTCCAGGGCCTCGATGATCAGTTCTTCAGTCTTGTGCGCCATGCTTAACGTCCCCTCAGCATTTTCAGGGTGCCACGACCGAACAGACGACTGCCGGCGGTTGGCGGCGCAGGTCGGTCGGACTGGCCGAAACGCGCCTCCAGCCAGCGCTGGAAGAAGCCCCAGAGCGTGGTCAAGAGCAGGAAATAGATCGCCACCACCAGGTACAGTTCGAACACCCGGAACGTCGCCGAGGTGACCATCTGCGTACTCAGCAACAGTTCCTGCACGCCGATCACGCTGACCAGCGTGGTGTTCTTGAGCATCACGTTGAACTCGTTGCCCAGCGGCGGCACGATCACCCGGAAGGCCTGGGGCAGGACGATGCGCCGCATCAGCTTGCCGAAGGTCATGCCCAACGAGCGCCCGGCCTCGTACTGCCCTTTGTCCACGGCACCGATCCCGGCACGGATGATCTCGGCCATGTAGGCACCTTCGTTCAGGCCCAGGGCGATGATCGCCGCCTGGATATTGCCCGGCACCACCAGGCCGAACAACTCCAGGTCCTCGAAGCGAAAGATCCCGCCGGCGGCCAGCGCGGTGTAGAGAAAGACGATCTGCACCAGCAGCGGCGTGCCGCGCATCAACCACACGTAAAACCGTACCGGCAGGTTGAACAGGGGGTTGTTCGACAGGCGCAGCAGCGCCGCGGCCAACCCCAGCACACAGCCCAGCGACATCGCCAGCACACTGATCAGGCAGGTCAGCCAGAGCCCGGTGAGGTACACCCCGCTGGGCTGCAACAGGTACTGCCAGAACACGTCCCAATTGAAATTCATCAAGTGCCCGCCTCAGTCGAGTGTATCGCTGGCCACATGCCATTTGCCCAGCAGCCGGGCGTAGCTGCCGTCGCTGCGCATGTCACTGACGATCTGCTGCACGGCCCGGGTCAGTTGCGGATCGTCCTTGCGCATCCCCAGGCCCGTGAGAATCCGGCTGAAGGCCGGCACGCCCTCCTCGAACAGATCGGGCGCCATGGCGGCGTAGTAACCGGCGGTTTCCACTGTGGTCCCGTAGGCGTCCACCTGGCTGATGCGCAGGGCTTGAAAGGCATCGGTATCGGTGTTGTAGACCACCAGTTTCATCGGCGTCTTGCCGGCCTTGACCAGGGTTTCGTTCTCGGCGTCGAGCAAGGTCTTGATCGTCGAGCCGTTGAGCACCGCGACCTTGTGCCCGGAAAGATTCTCCAGGGTCGAAATGTGCTTGGGATTGCCCTTGGGTACCACCACCGACTGGCTGGAATACATGTAGTTGACGATGTCGATCACTTGCCGGCGTTCGGGTTTGTCGAACAGTTGGTCGACGATCATGTCGCATTGTTGGGCCAGTAGCGCCGGCAACAACCCGGAAAAGGGAATCACCCGCCATTGCACCGCCTTGTTGTCCAGGCGCTTGGCGATTTCCAGGCCCAGGTCGACGGTCAGGCCCTTCGGTTTCTGGGCCTCGTCGAACGACACCAGCGGGGGTGAATCCATGCCCGAGCAATAGGTCAGTTTCTCGACCTTCTGCAAGCGCTCCGGCACCTGGGGCGCCGCAACCGCCCCCTGTACCAGGAGCCCCAGGGATACAGCGGCAAGCAACACACGGCGTTTATGCATGACCAGACACTCCAGTTCGTCAGTAACGGGGGCAGTACTCAAAGTCAAAACACGGCCGGACTCGAGTCCGGTTCTATTTTTCCGATTGCAGAAAGCTGATCAGCGCGGGCACCGTGCCCTCGATGTGTTGGCGCACCACGGCTTCGGCCCGCTCGGCATCACCCGAGCGGATAGCATCGAGGATCACCGCGTGCTCCTCCCGTGCGCTCAAGGGCTTTTCGCTGTGTTGCAGCCATAGGCGCATGGGCGCCTCGATCAGCGAATACAGGGCCGATATCTGCTTCACCAGCCGCGGCCGACCACTGAGGCAGCACAGGAATTCATGGAAGGCCCGGTGCCGGCTGACCCACTCGGCGCTTTCGTCGCGGTAGTCATCCATTTCGTCGAGCATGCGCTCCAGGGCCGCCAACTGGCGCTCGCCGATCCTTGGCACGGCCACGCGGATCGCCAGGCCTTCGAGGGCGCCGCGCATATCGAAGACTTCCTGCAGCTCGTCGAACTCCAGGCCGCTGACAATGGCCCCGCGATTGGGTCTCAGGGTCACCAGGCCCTGCGCGTCCAGGCGGCGAAAGGCTTCACGCACGGGCATGCGACTCATGCCGATCTCGCTGGCGATGTCCTCGGCAATCAACCGGTCGCCTTTGCGGTAGCGACCGCAGCAGATCGCTTCCAGCACAAAGGTATAAGCCTCTTCCTCGGCAGTCTGGGGCTGACGTTCAGCGTAAGCGGGACGAATTGCATGGGGAAGCACCTTTGTCTTTTTGTATCCAATTATCCATGGATACAAAAAAGCATAAGTCGTGCCAGTCCCTTGGAAATGCATCCAAGGGATTGATGGAAATAGGCTTTTGCCAGAAACAGGTGTTTCCGGGAGGGGATGGTGTGACGGCTGAGTGCTACAAAAACGCGCAGTGACGCGCCAAAGGGGTGAAGTAAAGTACCCGGGTAACAAGTGCCGTTGGCAAAACAGCAGGCTGTCAGCGCGGCAACGAGGCACTGATCCAGTTTTTCAGGTCGGTGACTTCCGTGGCGCTGATGGTGTGGCCAACACCGGGATAGGAATGAAACTGCGGCGCGATGGACACCCCTTTCAACACGCCCAATGCTTCGGTCGCACCGACATAAGGCACCTGCGGATCAGCGGTGCCATGGCCGATGAAGACCTTCAGCGCGGCGTACTTCGACCCGTCCTTGAGTTCCGAACGCAGCAGCGGCAGCACACGTCCACTGAGGGCAGCGATCCCGCGCAGCACCTCGGGATGCCGTAGCGCGACCTCATAGGTCATCATCGCCCCCTGGCTGAACCCCACCAGGAACACCTTGTCGGGCTGGGTGTGGTATTTCTCGGTGACCCGGGTGACAAAATCGGTGATGGCCTCGGCGCTCTGGCGCAGGTCGTCGCTGTCGCCGTCGGATTGCGCCACCCCGCTCTTCTTGCGGTACCACTGGTAGGCGCCCAGGTCCAGCTCCAGGCGTCCACGCACCGAGAGCACGGTGTAGTTGGCCGGCAAGTCGTCCTTGATCCCGAACAGATCGTCCTCGTTGCTGCCGTAGCCATGCAGGAAGATCACCAACGGCTGGTCACGGGTATCGGCACTGGCCTGCTCCTGGTAGGTCAGCGGCATATCGGCGAGCAGTTCGGCCTCTGCCGCCGACGCCGTGCAGGCCAGCAGCAAGGCCAGGGCCAGGGGTTTGAGCATGTCGGGAATCTCCGGGCGATCGATGGGGCGCCCAGCTTATCACCGGCGCGAACCACTCAGTGCTCGGGAACGCCCTGCTCCCACGCCTTCCAGTCACCGAGGATCGCCTGCACCAACGGATTGCCCGCCCGGTACAGGTTCTCCAGGGCCGGGACAAAACCGCCCTGGTCGGCGTACTTGAGCAGGTTGTCGACTTCGCTGTAGCCCGGATAAGGCCGGTCGAAATCCGAGCCGGCCCGCACCACCGCCAGGCGGTTGATGTCCACTCGCCCGGCCTTGCTCGCCCGGAGCAAGGCCTCGTAGGTGGAGTTGTCTTCCTGCTGGGTGGTGCAGTAGACGCCCTTGTTGTCCGTCAGCAGGCGAGTCCAGACCTCGGCCCGTTCGCTCAGGCGCGTCCCGGAAAACCAGGTATTGCCCGCCAGCGTGTCGCAGCGGGTCACCACCGGCGGCTGGTTGGCCGGCGCATAAGGGTATTTGACGCGCCAGGCGGCTGACTCCTTGCTCTCGCTCAAGACCACCTGATGGGACAAGGCAAAGGCCTTGGCCTGCAGCCTGGGGTTGAGCTCGAACACTTCTGTCTTGTAGTCCAGCGGCGGCTTCTCGTTCGGCCCGCGGGTGTTGATGCCGATGTAGCCGGTGGGCCAGTCTTTCGGCGCATCCCGCGAATCCAGTTCCCATTGGGTGCCGAACTCCACCAGGTAGTGGGCCCAGGCCGCCGTGCCGATAGTGCCTTGATGCGGGTTGATCCCGGCGATCCCGGCAATCAGGAAATACGACTGGCGCAGGTCGAACTGCGGCGACAATGCCAGGGCCAGGGTCGAGGCCGTGGCGTTGGTCTGGCCCATGCCGGTCACCAGCAGGCAGGTGTCCTGGTCATTGCAGCGAATGTTCGGGTATTCGGCGCTGAGGCCCGGCAGCGGGATTTCGCGCTTGAGGGCCAGGCGCTCGATCCAGGCCTGGGCTTCGGGCGCGAACATGGTGATGAGCATGACCTTGGGCTTGATCGGTGCAGCCCAGGCGGCCTGTCCGGCGAGGCAGCCGAGCAGCAGGCCGGCGATGAGGGAATGACGGGCAAGAGGTCGCAGGGTTTCGGGCATGGTGGTCGCTTGAGGTGAAACTGGGACGTGTGGGAGCCGGCTTGCTGGCGATGGCGTCCGGATGAACGCCGCGAGGCTCAAGGGCCTCATTGCCGGCAAGCCGGAATCTACAAGGGAGGAAGCTATTTAGTCAAAGACCCCTGAGACGCTCGACGATCTGTTTCTTCACTTTCAGCCGCCGCTCCTTCAGTGTTCTCAATGGACCATCCGCCGCCAGGGCCGACTCGGCCGCCAGCACTTCCTTGTCGACGTTATCGTACTGATCAAGCAGTTGATGGAGCCTGGGATCCTTGCTCCTGTGCTGCGCCAGCTCCTCTTTGTTCAACTTCAGGTCCGCGAGCAAATCGTGCTTGACTGGCATATCGTCACCTCTTGGTTCTGTGGGCAGGACATGAAGCTCCAGCGCCCCCCACCTCATGAAAGGATCAAGGCGATGTATCCCTAAGCAATAGCACGCCCTGGCCCAACTTGCCTCAAAGCTTCGCCTTGCGGCGACGAACCCACAGTGCCGCCAACCCGCCGAATAGCACCAGCCCTCCCACGACCAACGCCACCTTGTAAGGCCGCAATGCCGAACGCACGCTGTTGAGCGGCTGGGTCAGGTAACGCCTGTTGGCCTGGTCGAAGTCCGGTTCCTGGCATTGCCGGCCGAAATTCGCCGCCCAGCTCACGTACGGACCTTGCTCGACATAACGCTGGTAAAGCTGGATTTCCTCGTCACTCCCGGCGACCCAACTCGCCGCTTTGCACAACACGGCGGCGAAAGCCTGGCTGCTGTGGGGCAACTGATCGGCGGCCTGGTTGGCCAGGTCCACCGCCACCCAGCGATAGTGATAACGCCGGTCGGGCTTGGCCACGCTGGCCTGTTGCCGCTGGATTTCCGCGGCTTCGAGAAACGGCCCCGGTTGCAGGTCCGCCTCACCCAGGCTGTAGTAACCGTCCAGGGCGCGGTAATCCGGCGCCATCTCGTAGCCGAGGATTTCCATGCCCGACTTGCGCGCCAGGGTGGCGGCGGCAAACAGCGCCTCGGCGCGCCCGGTGGCGGTCCAGCGCGACACGGCCTGCTGGCGGTCGCGGCCATAGTCCCGTGCCGTGGCCTGCAATTCGGGGCTGTCGAAGTACTTCGGCGCTTCATCGTAGCGCCCCTCGCGCAGCAGGCGACGGCCCAGCAGCTCACGTAGCTTCGGGCGCCGAACGTATCTGTCCTCGTCCTTGTCCTTGTCTTCGGTTTTGGGCGTCAGTGCGGGAACATGGGCATCGACATAGGTTTTCAGTTCGTCGGTCGTCAGCACCCGCTCGGCCACGGTCGCGGCATCCAGCCAATAGATGTCCTGGCTGCGGTAAAGCTGGTCGAAGGCTTGCAGGTAGTCGCCACGGTCCAGCGCCAGGATCGCGCTTTCGCCCAGGACCCGGCAGCCGGGCTGGACGGTCTCGAGAAGCCAGTCCTTGCCACCACGCCGCTGGCCCCAGACCTCGTCCTTGGGAAACGCCTGGGCCGCCTTGGCATAAGCGGCCGCAGCCTGGACCTTGTCGCCGTCGCGCAACGCCAGTTTGGCCCGCACCCACCACGCCAGGCCGCCCTCGCCCGCGTGTTCCAGAAAGGTCTTGGCCGCCGCGTAGTCACCATTCTGGTAACTCAGGGCGGCCAGGCGATCGGCGTTGTCCAGGCTGCCGCTGACGCTGGTCAGCAGCACCTTGAACAGTCGCTGCTCCGACTGCGGAGGCTCATGGCTCAACACGTAAGCGGTCAACAACGCCTGGACGTTTTTCTCCTTGAGCAAAGCGCTCAACTGTTCATCCGGCAACCTCACCAACTCGCCGACGACCTGTTTGAGCGAGGTATGGCCGCTGTTCGACCCCAGCCGACTCTGACTGGCGTACAGGGCAATGGCGTTGTTCCAGTCGTTGTCGAGCAGGGCCAACCGGGCTTCCTCGCCGAGGCTGGCGATCCCCAGCTCCAGTGGATCGCTGAAATCCCCCGCGCTCAACGCCCGCGTCTGCTGGAACGCGAGCCGGGCCTGGGCTTGCAACTCCGGGCTGGTGACGACCGGCGCGGCGCTATCGGCCGGGGTATCGACGCCCGCTTCGGCCTGGGCACTGAGGGCGACCAGGGCCCGTCCCAGGGAATACGCGGCCCAGGTGCTGCGCAGCTTGCGCTGGTCGGCCGGCAAGGCCAGGACTTGGCGGAAATAGTCCACGGCCCGCTGCGCGTCACCGGACTGGAAGGCCACGGCACCGGCGATGTACAGCCGCAGCTCGGCCGGCAGGCTCGCACCCTCGGTCTCGACCTGTTGCGGGTCTGCCAGGCTGCGCAGGCGCGCCACCTCGGCCCGCAGGTTCTCCGGCAGCTCGCTGGCCTCCACCTTGTCGCGCTGCTCGCGATAGGGCTTGGTATTGTCGTCGCTGTCCCAGTACGGCGTCAGGGTAGCCTCGGTCGCCGGTTTCAGGCCGGCCACGGCTTCGCCAAGGCGATTGACCTCGAACTGGAAGTTGGTTTCCGGCAAGTCGGCCAGGGACTGGGCGCGATCCTCCAGCAGGCGCAGGGGAAAGTCCGGACCGCAGGCCAGCGCCGATCCGAGCGGCAGGCTGAGGGACAGGCACAGCAGGTGCCGAGGCCAATTACGGGTAGACATTCCAAGCTCCTTGATCGATCCGGGTACAGCGCGCCCAGCCGAGCGCACGTTGGCCACCAGCGGCGAGGCGCGCGCTGGACTGGCGGGTAAAAATGAGCTGCTTCGGGGTTTGCCGCAAGGTATAGCCACTGAGCCCGTCGACGCCATCACACTGCTCGGCGTTGAGTTCCACCCGCGCCGGTAGCGGCCGGTCGAGGTTGCCGAGGTTATCCAGGCGTATGTCGTAGAGGCCATCGCGGGCCGACAGTTCAACCTGCCATTGACTCGCGAGCGCCTCGCCACGAGACACCGCGCTCAAGGTGGTCAGGCTCCAGGCCCGGCGATCACCGGGCAACGGCAGACGGAACCAGATCAGCCCGGCCAGGTGCGCGGGCGGCTTGGCCCGCAGTTGCCGGGCCAGCGTCGCCAGTTGCTGCGGATCGGCCAACAGCTCGCGGCGCTCGCCGCCACGGTTCAGCGCGACTTCGCTCTCGACCACGGGCGCCCCGCCATCGTCCGGCAACACGGCGATGCCATAGGCCGGCAGCGCCAGATAAAACGCCTTGTCGCTGACCCGGCCCCAACGCTCGGCCCAGTCCCGGGCCTGCCCGGGATTGAACAGCCCCAGCCTGGGGTTGCTCACGGCATGGACCTGCAACACGCTGCTGTCGACCGCCTGCAACAAGGCCGGCAACTGCGGGCTGTCGAGCCAGGCGGGCAACGCGGTGATGCTCAGTTTCAACGAAGGCGGCAACAGAGCACGCAGCTTGATCAGGAAATCGGTATAGCCCGACAGGCGTGCGCTGCCGCTGTCATGGTCGATTTCCACCCCCGTCGGCATCACACCACCCGCCCGCCAGTCGGCGAGCAGTTGTGAGATCTGCACACGCGCCAGGTCCAGGTCCAGGGCCGGAAGCTGGCCATCGAGACGGATCACCGCAATCACCGGTCGCCCGTCGGCCTTGAGCTGCGCCAGATCCACCCGCGCCCTGCTCCATCCGGCCTTGGGCTGGGCCTGCAGCGCCAGGACCCGCAAGGTCGAGAAATCCGCCCGGCTCTCGGCCAGGGCCTGCTCATGGGCCGGTCGCCATTGGCGTTGCCAGATATAGAGTTGCTGATCGAGGGGTGGCGCCGGCCGATCGGGGTTGCAACCGCCAAGCAGGAGCAGCGCACAGAGCGCAAACCATCGGTGGGAGAAGACAGTGGCGGGCATACAATCCTTTGTCAGACACGGGTGAACGTCGTACGCGGGAGCGATATTACCTCACTTGGCAGGCGCTGGCTGCGCCGTGCTGTCCCCGGTGGCCTGCCATCCGCCGCCCAGGCTCTGGACCAGGGCCACGCTGCCCTGGGTCAGCTGCCCCTGGCTATCGCGCAGGTTCTGCTCGGTCTGCAACAGGACCAGTTGCTGGGTCAACACGGCCTGCAGGCTGACCGTCCCGGCTTTCTGCTGGGCCTGCTGGCTGCCGAACAGCTGCTGGTTGCGCTGATGGATCTGCCGGAAGGCCTGGGCCTGGGCCTGCAGGTGATTGAGCGCCGAGAGGTTGTCTTCCACGTTCTGCAAGGCACCGAGCACCGTGCCGCGATAGCTGGCGACTTGCTGGTCGTAGCTGGCTTCGGCCTCGCTGACCGCAGCCTTGCGGGCGCCGGCGTCGAACAGGGTTTCGGCCAGCGCCGGGCCGACGCTCCAGATCCGGTTCGGCACCGAGAACAGGCCGCCCAGGGCACTGCTGCGGTAACCGACCTGGGCCGTCAGGTCGAGAGTGGGATAGAACGCCGCCTCGGCGACACCGATTTTCGCGTTGGCCGCCGCCACCGCACGCTCGGCAGCCACCACGTCCGGGCGCCGTTGCAACAGTCCCGACGGCAGGCTCAAGGGGGTGGCCGGGACGTTGAAAGCAAAGCTGTCGACGGGGGCCAGGCTGAATTGCGCCGGTGCCACGCCCACCAGCACCGCCAGGGCATGCTCGAATTGTTCGCGCGAGCGCTGCGAGGTCTGCAGGGCGGCGACCACGCTGGTCAGTTGGTCCTGGGCCACCAGCAGTTGATCGTTGGAAGCGGTGCCTTGGGTGTATTCGGTCTGGGTCATGTCCAGCAGTTGCTGATTGATGCGCTGTTGCTGCTCGAGCAAACGGATATCGATGTCCAGTTGGCGAATGCCGAAGTAGTTGCTGGCGACACTGCCGCCGATGGACAGGCGGACCCCGGCCAACAGCGCATCGGAGGCCTGGGCCGTGGCCTGGCTCGATTCGATGCCACGCCGTACCAGGCCCCACAGGTCCGGCTCCCAACTGGCGCTGAGGGTGGCGCTGACCGTTTGTTCGACCGATTTACTGGAGGTGCCCGACGCACTGCTGGTGGAGCTGCTGGTAGAGCTGCTGGTGGCACTGCCAGTGGAACTGCTGCCAACCACCCCACGGGAGCCGGACAACCCGGCGGACACCGTCGGCCAGAGCCCCGCCCGGCTGGCGGCGACTTGTGCCTGCGCCAGCCGGTAAGCCGCCTCGGCGGCGACAATCGACTGGTTGGCCTGGGCAGCGCGGGTCATCAGCTCGTTGAGGACCGGGTCGTGGTAATCCAGCCACCACCGGCTGTCCAGCGCGCCCTGGGGATTGGCGACCGCGCGCTGCCATTGCGCGCCTTCCTTGAAGCCCTGCGGCAGTTCGATGGTCGGCCTCCGGTAATCCGGCCCGACCATGCAGCCGCTCATGCCCAGGCTGAACAGCAGGACCAGCCACGGCCCGCGTTGACCTTTCATCATGATTCAGACTCCTTGCCGCGCCGGCGCAGCCGCTCGGAAGCGTTGTCCAGCCACAGATAGATGACCGGCGTGGTGTACAGCGTCAGCAATTGGCTGAGCAGCAACCCGCCGATAATGGAAATCCCCAGCGGCCGGCGCAACTCCGAACCGTAGCCACTGCCCAGGACCAGCGGCAAGGCCCCGAGAGTGGCCGCCAGGGTGGTCATCATGATCGGCCGGAAGCGGATCAGGCAGGCCCGGTGAATCGCCTCCCGGGCACTGCGCCCATGCTGGACCCGCTCGGTAATGGCGAAATCGATCATCATGATCGCGTTCTTCTTCACGATCCCGATCAGCAGGATCACCCCCACCAGGGCGATGATCGACAGTTCGGTGCCGGTCAGCAGCAAGGCGATCAGTGCGCCGACACCGGCCGACGGTAAGGTCGAGAGAATGGTCAGCGGGTGCGTCAGGTTCTCGTAGAGCATGCCCAGCACGATATACACCGACAGCAGGGCCGCGACGATCAGCAGCGGTTCGTTGGCCACCGACTCCTGGAACACCTGGGCCGTGCCGGCGAACTGCCCGACCACGCTGGCCGGCATGCGCAACTGGGCCACGGCGTTGTCCACCAGGGCCGTGGCCTGGCCGATGGAGACACCGGGAGCGAGGTTGAACGAGGCCGTCACCGCCGGAAAGGTGCCCTGGTGGGCAATGGAAATCGCCGTACGCTGGATACCGGTATCCGACAGCGCCGACAGTGGCACCAGCGTCGGGCTCTTCGCCGGTAGTGCCGAGGCGCCTATCGCCTGGTTGGAGCTCACCGGCCCGGTCGGGACATAGATCGACTTGAGGGCCGACGGATCGGTCCAGTATGGCGGCGCCACTTCCATCACCACGTGATACTGGTTGGCCGACTTGTAGATGGTCGAGACCTGGCGCTGGCCGAAGGCGTCGTAGAGGGTCTGGTCGATGTTGCCGACATTGACCCCCAGGCGGGCCGCGGTATCGCGGTTGATGCCGATGTTCGCCAGCAGGCTGTTGTCCTGCTGGTCGGTGTTGACGTCGGTCAGTTGCGCCAAGGTGTGCAGCACGGCGACGACCTTGGGCACCCATTCATCCAGGGTGCCCTGGTCGTCGGCGGTCAGGGTGTACTGGTACTGCGCCCCGCTCTGCCTGCCGCCGACGGTGATGTCCTGGGCCGATTGCAGGTACAACCGGGTCCCCGGCAGCTCGCCCAGGGCCTTGCGCACCTGGGCGATCACCTGCTCGGCGCTGTCCTTGCGGGCACCGACCGGCTTGAGCGTGATGAACATCTGGCCGCTGTTGATCGCGCCGCCACCCCCGCCGCCGCCGATAAAACCACCGACGGTTTCGACATTCGGGTTCTTCGACACGGTCTGGTTGATCTCGCTGAACGCCGACTGCATCGCGGCATAGGAAATGCTCTGCGGCGCAATGATGCTGCCCTGCAGCCGTCCGGTGTCCTCCTGGGGAAAGAAACCCTTGGGCACCAGCACATAGAGCCCCCCGGCGAGCACGATGACCAGCAGGGTCAACAGACCCATCAAGGCCGAATGCTCGACGACCCAGCCCAGGGTCCGGTCATAGAACCGATGGAAGCCCGAGTCCGGGTATTCGTGATCCGAGTCCGTCGCCTGGCTCGGACGCAACAGGATGCTGGACAGCATCGGTGTCACGGTCAGGGAGACCAACATCGAAATCAGGATCGCCACCGACAGCGTGATGGAGAACTCGCGGAACAGCCGCCCGACGATGCCACCCATCATCAGCAAGGGGATGAACACCGCGATCAGCGACACACTGATGCTCAATACCGTGAAACCGACCTCCCGCGCCCCGTCCAGCGACGCCTTCAGCCGGGTTTCACCGCGTTCCAGGTGGCGCATGATGTTTTCCACGACCACGATCGCATCGTCCACCACGAACCCGGTGGAAATGGTCAGCGCCATCAGCGACAGGTTGTTCAGGCTGTAGCCCAGGAAATACATGGCGCCAAAGGTGCCGAGCAGCGACAGCGGCACGACGATGGCCGGCACCAGGGTGCTGCGCCAGTCGCGGAAGAAACCGTAGGTCACCAGGGTCACCAGGAAGATCGATGCCAGCAGGCTGACTTCCACATCGTGCAGCGACGCGCGGATGGTGGTGGTGCGGTCCAGCAGGATGTTGAGCCTGATCGAAGCCGGGATCGAGCTTTGCAGGAACGGCAACGACGCCTTGACCGCATCCACCGTCTCGATGACGTTGGCCCCCGGCTGCTTGAATAGCACCAGCAGCACCGCCGGCCGGCTGTTGGCCAGGCCGAAGTTGCGCAGGTCCTCGACAGCCTCGCTGACATAACCCAGGTCGGCGATATGCACCACGTCGCCGTTGCGTTGCCTGACCACCAGCGGCGCGTAGTCCTCGGGCTTGAACAGCATGTCGTTGGCGCCGATACCGTAGGCGCGATCGCCGATGGACAGCGCGCCCTTGGGCAGGTTGGCGTTCGACGCGGCGATCGCTCCGCGCACTTGCTCCAGGCTGACCCCATAATGGTTGAGCCGGTCCGGGTTGAGCTCGACGCGCACCGCCGGCAGCGCACCACCGCCAACGGTGACATCGCCGACCCCACGGGTTTGCAGCAGTTTCTGCTCCAGCAAGGTCGAGGCCACGTCATACATCTGGCCCCGCGTGGCACTGTCGGACGTCAGGCTGATGACCATGATCGGCGAGTCGGCCGGGTTGACCTTGCGGTAGGTCGGATTCCCCGACAAATCGCTGGGCAGGCTGTTGCGGGCGGCGTTGATGGCCGCCTGGACGTCGCGGGCCGCGCCGTCGATATTGCGGTTCAGGTCGAATTGCAGGTTGATGCGGGTCGAGCCCAGGCTGCTCGACGAGGTCATCTGGGTGACCCCGGCGATCTGTCCGAAATGCCGTTCCAGGGGCGTCGCCACCGAAGAGGCCACGGTTTCCGGATCGGCGCCCGGCAGCGAGGCCCGTACGCTGATGGTTGGGAAATCCACTTGCGGCAACGGCGCCACTGGCAGCAGCAGGAACGCCAGCCAACCGAACAGCGCCAGGCCGACCGCCAGCAAGGTGGTGGCAATCGGGCGCTGGATAAAGGGCGCGCTGATGTTCATGGGTTCAGCCCTCAGTCTCGGCTTGAGGCTGGCCGAAACGCCGCTCCAGCTGATTCATCGCCAGGAAGATCACCGGCGTGGAAAATAGCGTCAGCAACTGGCTGAGCAACAGCCCGCCAATGATCGCGATACCCAGCGGATGGCGCAGCTCCGAACCGATGCCGGTGCCCAGGGCCAGCGGCACCGCGCCGAACAACGAGGCCATGGAGGTCATCAGGATCGGCCGGAAACGCAGCTCCGCCGCCTTGCGAATGGCCGCCACCGGGTCCAGCCCATCCTTGCGCTGCGATTCCAGGGCGAAGTCGACCATCATGATGCCGTTCTTCATGACAATACCGATCAGCAGCACGATGCCGATCAGGCCGATGATGTCGAACTGGGTCCCGGTGACCCGCAACGCCAGCAAGGCACCCAGGGCCGCCGAGAGCAAGGTCGAGAGGATGGTCACCGGGTGCACGAAGCTCTCGTAGAGAATGCCCAGCATCAGGTAGACCACGACAATCGCCGCCGCCACCAGGAACACCTGGTTCGACAGCGAAGACTGGAAGGTCGCGGCGGCGCCTTCCAGGTTGGCCTGTACCGTCAGTGGCAGGCCGATGTCCTTTTCAATCTGATTCAGGCGCGCCACCGCCGCCCCCAGGGTCTGGCCGGGGGCCAGGTTGAAGGAGATGTCCGCATAGGGGAACTGGCCCAGCCGGTTGATGGTGATGGGCGTGCGAACCACCTGCTGGGTGGCCATGCTCGCCAGGGACGTCACGACGCCGCTGCTGGTGGTGACATAGAGCCCGGTCAGCAGGTCGGCGAGGTTACGCGGCGGCCGGTCGCTGGCCATCACCACGTGGTACTGGTTGAGCTGGGTGTAGAGGGTCGACACCTGGCGCTGGCCAAAGGCGTCGTACAGCACGTTATCGATGGCCTGGGGCGTTACCCCCAGGCGGGAAGCCGTGGCGCGGTCGATATTGATGCGGATCTGATTGCCGAACTGCATCGCCTGGCTTTGCACGTCGCTGAACAGCGGGTCCTTGGCGATGGCCGCCAGCAGTTTACCTGTCCACTGTTCCAGGACCTGCGGATCGGTGGCCTGCAAGCCGAGGCGGTAGCTGGTGGTGGCCACCGTCGCGTCCAGGGTCAGGTCCTGCACGCTGTGCAGGTACAGGCGTACCCCGGAATCATCGGCATTGGCATCCGACAACCGGCGAATCACCGCCGCCGCAGTGTCACGCTGGCCGTGCTCCTTGAGGTTGATCAGCAGGTTGCCCTGGTTGATGGTCGGGTTGGTCTGGTCGATACCGACAAAGGACGACAGGCTGGCCACCGCCGGATCCTTGAGGATTCTGGCGGCGAGCTTCTGCTGTTGCCGCTCCATCTGCTGGAACGACACGCTGGGTGAACCCTGGGAAATGCCCTGGATCAGCCCGGTGTCCTGCTCGGGAAAAAACCCCTTGGGCATGACCATGATGATGAACAGCGTCAGCAACGCGGTGAACACCACGGATATCAGTGTCAGGGTGCGGTGCAGCAGGACCCAGTCCAGGCCACGCACGTAGTAGCGGTTGATCCGGTCGAAAAAGTCCGGGCGGCGTTCCCCGGCATGCTTGCGCAGCATGCGCGCGCACATCATCGGTGTCAGGGTCAGGGAAATCACCGCCGAGATCACGATGGTCACCGCCACCGTCATGGCGAACTCGCGAAACAGCCGCCCGACCACATCGCCCATGAACAACAGCGGGATCATCACCGCGATCAGCGCCACCGACAGCGAGACGATGGTGAAACCGATCTGTGCCGAACCCTTGAGCGCCGCCTGCAACGGCGTATCCCCCGCCTCCAGGTAGCGGGTGATGTTTTCGATCATGACGATGGCATCGTCGACCACGAAGCCGATGGCAATGGTCAGGGCCATCAGCGTCAGGTTGTTCAGGGAAAACCCCAGCGCGTAGGCCACCGCCAGGGTACCGATCAGGGTCAGCGGCACGGTGACGGCCGGAATCACCGTGGCCGGTACCGTGCGCAGGAACAGGAAGATCACCAGCACCACCAGCAGTACCGCGACCGTCAGTTCGTACTGGACGTCGGTGACCGAGGCGCGAATGGTCTGGGTGCGGTCGGTCAGCACGCTGACCTTGAGGGTCCCCGGCAGGCTGGCGCGCAGCTTGGGCAGCAGTTGCTGGACCCGATCGACCACCTGGATCACGTTCGCCCCCGGTTGGCGCTGGATATTCAGCACGATCGACGGCGTGTCGTTGGTCCAGGCCGCCTGCCGGGGATTTTCCGCGCCCTGGACGGAACTTGCGATCTGCGCGAGACGGATCGGCGCACCGTTCTTGTAGCCGATCACCAGGTCGCGGTACTCGTCGGCCGATTGCAATTGATCGTTGGCACCGATGGAAAACGCCTGGAACTTGCCGTCGATATTGCCCTTGGCCTGGTTGACGTTGGCGGTGCCCAGGGAACTGCGCAGGTCTTCCAGGGACAGGCCGAGGCTATTGAGCGCCGAGGTATTGGCCTCGACCCTGACCGCCGGGCGCTGGCCGCCGCTGAGGGTGACCAGCCCTACTCCGGAAATCTGCGAGATCTTCTGCGCCAGGCGGGTATCGGCCAGGTCCTCGATTTTGGTCAGCGGCAACACATCGGAGGTCAGCGACAGCGTCAGTACCGGCGCATCGGCCGGGTTGACCTTGCTGTAGACCGGCGGATACGGCAGGTTGGCCGGCAGGAAGGTTCCGGCGGCATTGATCGAGGCCTGCACTTCCTGTTCGGCGATATCCAGCGACAGCGCCAGGTCGAATTGCAGGGTGATGACCGAGGCGCCATCGGAGCTGGTGGAGCCCATCGACTTGAGCCCGGGCATTTCGCCGAACTGGCGTTCCAGCGGCGCGGTGATCGAGGAGCTGATCACCTCCGGACTGGCCCCGGGGTACTGGGTGAAGACCTGGATGGTCGGGTAATCGACTTCCGGCAGGGCCGAGACCGACAGCAGGTGATAGCCGAGCAGTCCCAGCAGGAACACGGCGATCATCAGCAGTGTGGTGGCGATGGGGCGTTCGATGAAGGGCCGTGAGATGTTCATGGGCAAAACCTCACTGGTTGACCACCTTCACCGGGGAACCGTTATCCAGTTTGTCGGCCCCTTCGGTAATCACCTGCTCCCCGACTTTTACTCCATTCTCCAGCACCGCCGTCAGGTCGCCGCTGGTCGGCCCGCTCTTGATCGGCCGCAGGCTGGCCTTGCTGCCTTGCACCACAAAGACGAAATCGCCCTTGCTGCCGTGCTGGATCGCCAGCGTCGGCACCACGGCGACCTGCTGCAAGGTGTCGGCCTTGAGCCGGGCATTGACGAACTGATTGGGGAACAGTGCGTTTCCGGCGTCGTTGAATTGCCCCTTGACCCGCACCGTGCCGGTGGTGGTATCGACCTGGTTGTCCAGGGCCAGCAAGGTCCCGCTGGCCAGCAGGTTGTGTTTGTTGCGGTCGTAGGCCAGGACATCCACCGGTCCCTTGGCCATGGCCTGGTCGATGGCGCCCAGATCATCCTCCGGCACCGCGAACACCACCGTGGCCGGGTTCATCTGGGTGATCACCGCGATGCCGGTGGTGCTGCCCGCAGCGACGAAATTGCCGGGGTCCACCAGGCGCAGTCCGACGATGCCCTCCACCGGCGAGGCGATGGTGCAGTAACTCACCAGCACCTGCAGGTTCTGCACCGCACCGTCATCCGCCGCCACCGTCCCCAGTTGCTCTTGCACCGTGGCGACCTGGGTATCGAGGGTCTGTTGGCTGACCGAACCGATCTTGATCAGTTGGCGGAAACGCGCCAGGTCACGCTGGGCATTGACCAGCACCGCCTGGTCGTGGGCCAGCACGCCCTTGGCCTGCGCCAGTTGGGCCTTGAGCGCCCGGTCGTCGATTCGCGCCACCACCTGGCCCTTGCTGACCCGCTGCCCCTCCTTGAACTCCACCGAGGCGAGGATCCCTGAGACCTGGCTGACCACGGTCACGCTGCGGGTCGGCGTCACCGTCCCCAGGGCATCGATGTAAACCGGCACATCCATCAGTTTGACGGCGACGGCGGTCACGGGATCGCCCAGGGAGGGTGGCTTGGCTTTGGGTTTGCTCAAGCCGTGATAGAGCGCCCAGCCACCCGCCAGGAGCACGAGCACCACGATGACCAGCGCAATCCTGCTGCGTTTCACTCATCGCTCCCCGGGGGGCCCGCTTCTGCACCGGCAACGGACATCACCCTGTGTATTGAAGGTTAGTCTGCTATCGAGGGTGCGCCCGGGAAGCTGAACGCCAGCTTTCTGGGTGGGTGTGCGGATCGTGAAACTCTTGTCAGTTAAAGAAGTGACTTTATTCGCCCTTCCTTGCGGTTGGCCAAACACAATCTAGTGTCTATTGGGAGCACCCAAGAAAACCTCAGCTCGACCCACGTATTCTGGTCTGCAGTCCTATGGTGACAAAGACACCACGGAGTCCGAGTCTTGGAAGAAACCCTCATTCTGGTGGATGAGCACGATAACGAAACCGGCAGTGCGCAAAAGCTGCTCATCCATCAACAAGGCCTGCGACATCGGGCTTTCTCGATCTTCATTTTCGACGAACACGGGCGTTTGCTGCTGCAACAACGTGCCCTCGGCAAATACCACTCACAAGGCCTGTGGACCAACACCTGTTGCGGTCATCCGCGCATGGGCGAACAGACCCTGGCTGCCGCACAACGGCGCCTGTTCGAAGAAATGGGCCTGACCTGCCCACTGACGGAAGTGGCGTCCCTGCTCTATCGAGAACAGGTCTCGAACGATCTGATCGAGCATGAGTTCGATCATCTGTTCGTCGGTACCAGCGACACCCCTCCCGTTGCCAATCCCGAGGAAGCCCTGGACTGGGCCTGGCTGCCGCTGTCCGACATCTCGGGGTACATCGCCGCCGAACCGGACAAATACACGGCCTGGTTCCGCAAGATCTTCGACACCTACACCCTCACGGGTTTACGCGCCTGGCAAAAAATCACGCTCGCGGCCCCTTCGACCAGCCATTTGGGGGAGCCCACAGAATTCAAAAAAATCGGGGGCTAAGACTTTCTTAGGCTAGCAGCGGGCTCTCTTGCGATTACGCAGAGATGAAGGAAATTTAGGATATTTTCGCTGTAGGTTATTGCTTTAGATGTAGCGATAAAGCGCAGCCAACTGCTCCAAGGCTTCCGGTGCAAACCCAACGGTATACGCCATTACGATTTTACAGGGGCGTCCTGGTGCTCTGCCAACAGCCGGGCTCGCACCTGATCGACGCTCAGTGCGCGTGAGGGGTCAGCTTTCAAGGCATCGTAAGCCGGGGCTACTTGGCCAACGAGCCAGCTTTCCAAGGCACGATCACGGGCCTGCAGTGCCCGCTCACGAATCACTTCGCTTTCAGTGGCATATTCACCGGCAGCCACCTTGGCTTTCACCACGTCGGCCATCTGGTTAGGCAGAGTGATGCTGAACTGTTGAGTGCTACGCATGATGATTCTCCCGGATAACATAGGATTTAATCCTATTAAGTCATTACTTAGATGTCAGGCCTGCCACCAACGCGGCAATAGCTGCCGCACCTTGGCCTCGGCGAAGCGATCATCGATCAACAGCACCACGCCGTGATCCTGCTGGCTACGGATCACCCTTCCCGCCGCCTGCACGACTTTCTGCACCCCCGGGTACAGGTAGGTGTAGTCGTACCCCGCGCCGAACAGTGCCGCCATGCGTTGCTTGATCTGCTCATTGACCGGGTTCAATTGCGGCAATCCCAGGGTCGCGATGAACGCACCGATCAGCCGCTGGCCGGGCAAGTCGATGCCCTCGCCAAAGGCCCCGCCCAGGACCGCGAAGCCAATGCCCTGGCTGTGCTCGGTGAACTGCTCGAGAAAAGCCTGGCGCTGGCTTTCCTCCATGCGCCGCGATTGCTGCCAGAGCGGGATGTGCGGGTGAGTGTCGGCCAATAGCTGCGCCACCTGCTGCAAATAGTCGAAGCTGCTGAAGAACGCCAGGTAGTTGCCGGGGCGCTGGGTGAACTGTTCGGCCATCAACTCGACGATGGGTGCCAACGAGGCCTGGCGGTGCACGTAGCGGGTGGAAATCCGGCTGATGATCCGCAGGTCCAGTTGCTCGCGCTTGAACGGCGACTCCACATCGATCCACGCAGTGTCCGTCGGCAGGCCCAGCAGGTCGGCGTAGTAGTGCCGGGGGCTGAGGGTCGCGGAAAACAGCACACTGCTGCGGGCCGCCGTCAGCCGCGGACGCAGGAACCCGGCCGGCACCACATTGCGCAGGCACAACTGCGAACTGCGGCGCTGGCCGGTCTCACGCAGGCTGATGTCGAACAGATAATGCTCGTCGAACAGTTCCCCCACCCGGGAAAACTGCAGAAGCTCGAAGTAGAACCCCTGGAGCTCGCCATCGATGCCTTGCGCCTGCTCATTGAGGTAGTCGCCGATCGCCGATACGCACAAGCCGATGGCGTTCAACAGCTTGGTGGGAACCTGAGCATAGGCCTGGTAAGGGCTGACCTGCTCCTTGTGCAGGGCATTCCATTCACGGTTCAGGCGCTGGAACGACTTTTTCAAGGCATCGGGTACGCTGCGCCGGACACTGTTCATGACCTGCTGATCCAGGCTGGCGCTGTACATCTGCCGCCCGCGCTCCACCAGGTTGTGGGCTTCGTCCACCAGCGTCGCAACCCGCCACTGGTTGGCCTGGGCCAGCCCGAACAACAGCGCGCTGAAGTCGAAGTAATAGTTGTAGTCGGCCACCACGCAATCGCTCCAACGGGCCATTTCCTGGCTCAGGTAATAGGGGCAGATGCCATGGTCCAGGGCGATGCTTCGCAGTGCCTGCTGGTTGAGCAACGGCACGCCGACCGCAGCCTGCCGTGCAGCGGGCAGGCGATCATAGAATCCCCGGGCCAAGGGGCAGGACTCGCCGTGACAGGCCTTGTCCGGGTGCTCGCAAGCCTTGTCCCGGGCGACCAGTTCCAGCACCCGCAGCGGCAGCTCCGGGGAGCGCTCGTAGAGGACCTGCGCCGCATCCAGCGCCAACTGCCGGCCGGGGGTCTTGGCGGTGAGGAAAAACACCTTGTCCAGTTGCTGCGGGGCCAGGGCCTTGAGCATCGGGAACAAGGTGCCGAGGGTCTTGCCGATCCCGGTCGGCGCCTGGGCCATCAGGCAACGCCCGGTGCTGACGGCCTTGTACACCGTCTCGGCCAGAACCCGTTGCCCCGGGCGAAAATCTTCATGGGGAAAGGCCAGGTCCCGGGCCGCCTGGTCGCGGGCCTGTCGATGGTCGGCCTCCTGCTCGGCCCAATGCAGGAAACGTTCGCACTGCTGCGCAAAGAACGCCTCGAGATCCGTGGCGCTCCAGGTTTCCCGCAGCACGGTTTCCTGTTCGCTGACAATATCGAAGTACACCAGGGCCAGGTTGATTTGCGCCAGTTGCAACTGCTGGCAGACCAGCCAGGCGTAGATCCTCGCCTGGGCCCAGTGCAGTTGACGGTGATTGGCCGGCTGCGTGGCGAGGTCGCCACGGTAGGTCTTGATCTCTTCGAGCAGGTTCTGCCCCGGGTCATAGCCATCCGCCCTGCCCTGGACCTTGAGCTGGCGGTAATGCCCTTCCACCGGCAGTTCCGCTTGATAACCCGCACCGCGACGCGAGGCCACGGTGCGATGGCCGAGCATGCCCTCCTGGGCAGTGGGCGACGGCGTGAAGCGCAGGTCCAGGTCGCCGACCTTGGCGGTGAATTCGCACAGGGCGCGCACGGCAACGCGGTAAGTCAAAGGTCCTCCGCTGCCCACTGCACGTAACAGACGGCAATCGGCATCTGGTGCTGCCGGCAGAATTCCAGCCAGCGCAACTGGTTGTCCTGCAAGCGGTCACCGGGGCCTTTGACTTCGATCATCCGGTAGCTCTTGTCGGCCGGCCGGAACTGGATCAGGTCGGGCATGCCGGCGCGGTTGGCGCGGATGTCCAGCAGCAGGCGTTCGAACCAATGCTTCAGATGCTCGGCGGGCAGGCAGTCGAGGGCCTGCTCCAGTAACTCCGGGGTCAGGATATTCCAGAACACAAAGGGCGATTGGAGCCCCCATTTGGCGGCAAAGGTGGCGCGAATACTGTCCTGGTAACGGCCGTCCTCCAGTTGTCCCAGGCACTCGGCGAACAGTGCCGCGCGCCGGGCGTGGAAGTCTTCGTCGTGCAGGTCCGCCGGACCGCTCTGGAATGGGTGGAAAAACGCCCCCGGCAGCGGCGCGAAGATCGCCGGCCAGCACAGCAGGCCGAACAGCGAGTTGACCAGGGTGTTTTCCACGTAGTGCACCGGGGCCTGCGGCTCGTGCAGGTGCCGGGCGACGCCTTCCTCGACGGACAGGGCCGGGTTATTGACCAGCACCAGGTCCAGCCGGGGCACCTCCGGCGCTGCCTTCGGCGCGATGGCCGGCAGTCCGAGCCTGCGCCGCAACCGGGGCAGGATGCGCAACAGATGTTGCTGTTCCTCGGCGCTGCGCGGTGCGTCCTGCGCCTGCAGCGCCAGGTCCATGGCTTGCTGGAACTCGCCCAGGCGTTCGAGCACGCGGATCTGACGCAGGCGCGCGGCCGGGTAGCCGCAACCGCAATAGATCGCCAGCGCACCGGGCCAGTCCTGCAGGCGCTCGCTCTGTTGCCCGAGCTGGAACAGCAGTTTGTCTCTGCGCCGTTCCAGCCAGGGGTTGTCGGTGTCCAGCTGGTTGACGTGTTCGCGTATCAGGCCTGGATCGTCTCCGGCATCGAGGGCTTCGCGAGCCCTGTGCAGATGCAGGTAGCCGTCCAGGTCGGCGCGGTTGCGCAGACCGCGGGACGACGCGCAGAACTCGACCTTTTCATAGGTAAAGATACCCAGGTCAGCCAGCACGAATTCAGACCAGTCCTGATACAGGTTGCCGAAGAACATCAGCCGCAGACGGTCGCACAAGGGCATCACCTGCAGGCTGTAGAGCTGATCGGGAATGGCCGGGCACCACTGGGCAAACGAGCGGGTCTCATCGAACCGCGCGGCCAGTTGCGCATAGAGTTCGGGTTTGTTGGCCTTGGGTTGAACGAGGTCCGCCTTGAAGGCCTGCACCAGCTCGGCCTTTTGCAGGAGCGCAAAAAGCTGCGCCAGGCTCAGCGGCGCGTCATCGCGCACCCAGCCCAGCGCCAGCAACGGCTGCACCGCCTGCCCGGGCTCGCCGATTTCGTCATAGCTCAGCTTGCCGGCCCGAAAGTGCTCGCCCTTGCGCATCACCATCCTCACCAGCAAGGCCCGGGAGGCCTTGGGCAAACCGGCGAAATCGCGGATGAAGGCGTGCTCCTGCTCGTCCAGCAGGTCGGCATAACGCTGGGCCAGCCAGTCGAGCACTTGCTGGAAATTGTTCAGGTAGTAGAACGGATCGTCGAGGGGCTGGGTTGTCACGGGCGGGAAGGACCACGGTTATCCAATGCTGGTTATGCATACAGATAACAGGCCATCCCGCCGCTGGCAAATACAAACGGACCAAGGGCGGCTCAGTCGAGCTGTTCCAGGCGCAGGGCATCGGCCAGGACGCCCAGGGCCTGGTCCAGGTGGCGATGGGAGGTGCTGCATAGCCGCAGGTGCTGTTGATGCAGGCCATGCAGGCTGAACAACTCGCCGGGGGCGACGACGATCTTGCGCTCCAGCAATCGCTCGAACACCTTGCGCATGTCCACCGGCCGGCTCGCCTGTGCCCATACCGTCGCCCCGCCCTGGGGCGGTACGAAGGCCAGGCTGTCGCAAAGACGCTCGCCCAGCAGCCCGATCATGTGCGTCATGCGCTCCTGCAACAAACGGCGCAAGGTCGCCAGGTGCTGATCGATCCGGCCGCTGCTGTAGAGCCGGGCGATGGCCTTCTGGCGGGTCGGCGACATGCGGAACGAACGCAGCAGGAAATGCCGCTGCAACTCCGCCCCCAGGTGCCGGGACAGCAGGTAGCCGAAAGGCGCCTCGGCCCCCATGATCCGCTCGAAGCTGGCGAACACCACCAGGCGATCCGGGTCCACCAGATCCCGCATGCGCGGGCCGCAAGGCTCGAAGGCACACTCGCCATGGCTGTCGTTTTCCAGCAGCCAGATACCGAAACGCTCCAGCAACCGGGCCAGGTGCTGGCGCTGCGCGAGGGGCATCAGGCTGCCACGGGGCACGCTGAGCCCCGAAGACATCAGCAGCAGCTTGACCGGCTGGGTCTGCAGCAAGTGCTCCAGTGCCGCCAGGTCAAAGCCACCGTCGTCCAGCAGCGGCAGCTCGACGATGTTGACGCCGCCGGCCTGCAGCAGGCGCAGGATCACCCAGTCACAGGGCGACTCCACCAGCACCGTGGCATGCTTGAGGCTCAGCGCGGCCATCAGGGTTTCCAGCACGCTGCGCAGGTCCGCACCGATGTAGACATCGTCGGCATGCCAATAGCGCTGGGCCGAGGTGGTGTAGCGCACCGCCAGGGCGGTACGCAGCTCCAGTTCGCCGAAGGGTTGGAACTGCGGGGCCTGCTGACGCGGGTATTGGCGCACCAGTTCGCGTTCGAGCAACAGCAGTGGATTGTCCAGCGACAGCAGCAGCGCCGGTTCATCACTGCTCAGCACCAGCGTACCGGGGCGCCGCGAATGCACATACAGGCGCTCCAGCACATCGGCGCTGCCACTGACGAACGAAACACCGGAGACCGGCAGCGCGTAATAGCCCGACTTGGCGAGCGAGTACACCCGCCCCTCCTTTTCCAGCAGGGAATAGGCGTACTGGATGGTCGAGATCGACACATCCAGGCGTTCGGCCAGCTGGCGCAAGGACGGCAGCTTGACCCGGGCATCGGTCTCGATCTCGCTGATCAGGCTGACCAGATAACGATAGACCGCCTGGTAGGCAAAGTCCGAGTGTTTGCGTCCCTTGTCGGGTGACGGTTGAGGCGCGTCCTGGGGCGCGGACGAATCCGCGCCTGGCTTGGGAATGTCTGAAACTATCAATACCAATCCTTTTTAACGTCCCGACAAGACTTCTTTGAACACCTCACCGTTGTCGGGATTGACGATGTCGATGCGGTGCTTGTCCGGATCGCTGGCGCGGACCCGGGCAATCAGCGAACTGACGCCGGAGAAGTCCACCTGGGCCTTGGTGTAGAGATCGCCCAGCAACGCCGGCGTCAGGCCGCTGACTTCGTTCAGCCATTGCCAGATCTGCTCGGGCACGACTTGCCCCGCCAGGGCCTTGTGCAGATCCGGCAGGGCCACGAGCATGCCGGGATGACAACTGCGCAGGAACGGCTCGAGCCCGTTGCCGCGGTTGACAAAGGGGGCGAACAACAAACAGGTCAGCTGGGCTTCGCTCAGGCCAAAGGCCTCTTGCGCGTAGGCACTGGCCAGTGCTCGTCGATCCAGCACCTTCTCGCTGCTGTCATAGGCGGCCATGGCGTGCTCCACCAGCCGTGCCGGCATGCGCTTGCGACGCATCAGGGTTTCAGCCAATTGCAGGTACTCGCCAATACCGGCCTCGTAGCTCAAGCCCCTGACGTACTGCGCCTGCAAACCGCGCATATGCGCCATCAGCAAGGGATTGGCACAGTCGGACTCGCTGAAGTGAAAGGCCAGGTCATCGAACTGGAAGCCGAGAAACTCCGTCAACAGCGGCCAGCGCTCCTCCAGATCACGGCCGACCAGGTCGTAGACACTCACCAGCATGGGCGCCGAGGCCCGGCTGGAGCGACTGATGGCCGGGCCCTCGGGCTCCACCAGGGCTTCGCCATACAACTCGCGGGAGTAATCCTGGCTCAGGTCGTGGCAGGCTTTCACCGCCTCGTCGAACTCCAGCGCCCGCCCTGCCCGCTCCGGCTTCTCGGTCGCCCGCAACAGCCAGGTCATGTACTGCTTCTGCTCCCGGGGCGAATCGCCGCTGACCAGGGCATCGACGCCCTTGTCCCAGGCGCTGGAGCGCTCGTAGAAGTCGGCCATGGACAGATAGCAACCGTTGCAGAATGTCGCTCGCCCATCGCCCGCCGTCAGGTGGCCGCTCATGAGCAGGTTGCGGCGGTTGAGATCACGATTGAGTTCGGACATCGGCAGGCGATGATTGAAGGGACGGACATGTTTGTTGTCCACCATCAACAGCTCGACCCGGGGATCGTCGTAGACAAACAGGGCACTGTAGCTGCGATGGATATTGTGCATGACCCTGGCGGTCACCCCGGGATGACGCAAGGTGGCGACGCGCAGGCTGAACGTGGCCGGTGAACGTCCGGCAATACTGAGTTGCGCCGCCCGCAGGAACGCCAGTGTATAACTGCTGTCCTTGCCGCCACCGTGGGCCACCATGACTTTGAATTCACCAATACGCTCGATACCGCCCGCCGCTACGATCAGGCGTTGAATCAACAACTGCAGGGCAATACGTTCAGCGCGCGTGAAGTAACTCATCAGACGCTGCAACACCTGCTGGTAAACATAATTCATTGCCTGCTCATGAATGGAGCTCATAGCCTTTATACACCTGGATTGAGTTCAGTGTCGGGCAAACAGCGCTCGTCATTACCGGCAGTTGCCGGGTCAGGCGGAAGATCACCTGCCCGATATAACCCTGAATGCGGACAGGCAACACCCGAAGTATTGCACAGGTCTGAAACACCCACGGCAAGAGCTTTCGAGCATGACCGACGTCACTGATTGCCAGTTAGCGTTGGGAGTCTGCGTGCCAATAAAAACATCCTAGGAATATTCTTACGGCGACCTACAACTAATAACTACCCGCAAGCGATTAACGACATAAAAAACCTGTCTTCACCCGTTTCCCTGAAAACAAGATATTCCACGCAGTGGCTCCAGGCGGGCCCAAGCTGAAACTTCGAAGAACAGCAGGACTCCGATAAAGCGGATGATACTGAACCATAACTCATTCCTTGAGCTGTAAGTGACCGTTCAATTATCAGCACTTGCCCGGCGATTAACAGATACAGAATCCGGCAAAAAACCGGTTCAGTTGATGACATGTTTCGGCGTACGGAAAAATCCGAAAAAGTTGTTAAACCATGTTTCTGGGAGCCAATAAAAAACCCCGTATCGCGGGACGATACGGGGTTGTGTGGACTCAGACCAACGGGGTCGGCTCAGCTGGGCTCGACTTGCAGCGCCACCCGCCCGCGACAAGGGCAGCCGTCCATGTAGCGATGGGCCTCGACAAAGTCGTCGAAGGCAAAGGTGCGGATTTCCAGCGGCGGCAACACGCGATCGGCCGTCAACTGGTTGATGTCGCGCAAGGCCCTTTGCAGCGCCGCCTGGTCCTGGAGGATGCCCAGTTCCGGCTTGCCGGTGAAGTTGCCGATACAGTGCACGAAGAACTGAATGTTCTTCTGGAACGCCGCGCACGCCGGGAACGGTGTCTGGTTGCCGCCCTGCAGGCCGTAGAGCACCAGGCTGCCGCGCGGCGCCAGGACATCGCCGAGCATCGACATCTGCGGACCGCCGAGGCCGTCGAAGACCATGTCGACGCCGCGCCCGTCGGTGTACTTGTTGACCTGCATCAGCAGGTCCTGCTCCTCGGTGACAATCACTTTCTCGGCGCCCAGGCCCAACAGGTACTCGCGCTCTTCCGGGATCTTGGTGGCGGCAATGACCCTGGCACCCAGGGCCTTGCCCAGTTGCACGAAGGACGGCCCGGCACAGTGGCTGGCATCGGTGACCAGGGCGAATTGCCCCGGCTTGAGCCGCGCCAGGTCCACATAGGCGAAATAGGCCACCAACAGTGGCGTGTAGTGCACGCTGGCCTGGACCGGCGTCAATACATCCGGATAACGGGTCAGGGCCGAACGTGGCAGGACGATCAGCTCGCCATAGACCGGATAATCGTTGGCGCTCTGGGCTGGGAAGCTGGCGACCTTGTCGCCGACGGCCAGGTCCTCGACACCCTCGCCCACCACGGTGACCACACCGGCCATTTCATGGCCGATGCCGGCCGGCAGACGGGCCTGGGACGAAGCCAGGTTCTGACGCCAGAGCACGTCGTGCCAACTGATGCCAATGGCCTCGACGCGCACCTGCACTTCGCCCGGCGCGGGCAGAGAGGCCGTATGCTCTTCGCACTTGAGCACCTCGGCCGGACCAAACTTGTGAAAACGGATCGTGCGCGACATCGCAAACCTCGTCAAATGAACCTCTAATGCCTCGAACTCTAGCCGGGCTCTTCTCGCAAGACCATCAGTGGCTATTAATAGTCGACATGCCTGTCATTGATTGGCGGCCATTGTACACAGTTCAATTTTCCGTGCGAATCAACCACCTTTGCCCGTAAGATTCACCTTCCTCGTCAGTGAACGTCTTGTGAAGCGAACCCGATGAACCGTAACGACTTGCGTCGCGTCGATCTGAACCTGCTGATCGTGTTCGAAACCCTGATGCACGAACGAAGCGTCACCCGGGCCGCGGAGAAGCTGTTCCTCGGCCAGCCGGCGATCAGCGCGGCGTTGTCACGCCTGCGCAGCCTGTTCGATGACCCGTTGTTCGTGCGTACCGGCCGCAGCATGGAGCCTTCGGCCCGGGCCGTGGAAATCTTCGCCCTGCTCTCCCCGGCCCTGGACTCGATTTCCACCGCGGTCAGCCGCGCCTCGGAGTTCGACCCGGCGACCAGTACCTCGGTGTTTCGCATCGGCCTGTCCGATGACGTCGAGTTCGCCTTGCTGCCGCAGTTGCTCAAGCGCCTGCGGGCCGAGGCGCCCGGTATCGTGCTGGTGATCCGCCGCGTCAACTATCTGCTGATCCCGGCCAAGCTGAGCTCCGGCGAGATTTCCATCGGCGTGTGCTACACCACCGACCTGCCCGCCAATGCCAAGCGCAAGGTCCTGCGGCGCAGCTCGCCCAAGTTGCTGCGGGCCGACAGCATGCCCGGCCCGATGTCGCTGGATGACTTCTGCGCGCGCCCCCATGCGTTGGTGTCCTTCGCCGGCGACCTGAGTGGTTTTATCGATACCGAACTGGAGAAGCTGGGACGCAAGCGCCATGTCGTGCTCGCGGTGCCGCAATTCAACGGCCTGAGCACCCTGATCGCCGGCACCGACATCATTGCCACCGTGCCGGACTACACCGCCGATGCGTTGACGGCGGCCGGTGGGGTACGGGCCGAGAACCCGCCACTGGAGACCCAGACCTTCGAACTGCACATGGCCTGGCGCGGTTCGCAGGACAACGACCCGGGCGAGCGCTGGTTGCGTTCGCGGATCCAGATGTTCTGTGGCGATCCGGACAGTCTCTGAAATCAATCGCCGTCATTCCCGGACGACACACGCTCACAGCGTCAGGCCCCACCTTGCGCCAGATGGGGCCATGGAGCGCGGAGAAGACGCAAGGTCACGCTTGCCGCGGATAGCGCAAAGGATCCGGCGCCTCGATCCTCGGCACTTCGAGCAGCCGCACCTTGTTGTCCCCCTGGGCAGGAGACTGAAACCGCGTCTTCATCAGTTGCGCGACCTTGAAGATGTCCTGCACGCACTGCCGATCGAAGGCACCGTGAAGTTCAAGGTGTTGGCCGCTCTTGTCGTGATAGATCTGCAAGGAGTAGCGAAGCGAACCCGACTGCCCGCCGCTGCCCAGCAATACCGTGGTAAACCCGCGTCCCAGGTAGCTGCGTAACTGGTCCTGCAAGGCATCCTGGATGTCGATGGGCGTTTCTTCAGCCCAGCGCTCAGCAGTAAAAAAGGGAAATAGAGGGTCGACTGCTCGTATTTTGTTTTTCATGATCACCTCGATGCGCACTCGGCGCTGTCGAGACTAGCTTAACCGGACGTCTGACTCACGGCGGTCAAGACGCTGTAATCTTAAGTAAAGATTAGCTGACATATCTGCGCCGAGAGCACCGCGGGCCTGCGTCAAGGCGTGCTCGGCTTGAGCCCCTGACTCTCGGCAAGAAAGCACCAGACGGCAGGGTCCTCGCTTAACGCCGCATTGAAGCGCAGCCAGGGGGCGGCCTCCAGGTCGGGGCGGAAGATGCAGCCGGGAGACAACAGGATATTCTGCTTGAGCCCTGCGCGGGTAAGGGCCACGGGATCGAAACCGTCCTGGTCGCTACCGATCCACAGATACGGTGCCGGAGCAATCGGCGCCCAGCAGTGCCAGCCGATCCGTTGCAGTTGTTGGCGAGCAAACACCTGGGCCTGCAACAGCCGATCGCGCAGTTTCTGATAGCGTTTGCGCTGGTTACCATCATTGAGCATCTGCAAGGTCAACTGTTCGCAAAGCTGTGAACTGTAGAGGCCGGTGGTCATCTTGTAGTGCAGCAACGCTTCGGCCACTGCCGGCTCGGCGGTGACAAAGCCGACCCGCAGCGAAGGCGCCATGTCCTTGGACAGGCTGCCGATGTAAATCACCCGCTGCAGGTTGTCGAGAGCCGCCAGGGGTGGCTGGTGGTTCTGTGCCAACTGCCCATGCACGTCATCCTCGACGATCCAGCAATCGTGGGTATCGGCCAGTTGCAGCACACGATGGGCCACCGCCGGGCTGTAACTGGCGCCGGTTGGGTTCTGCAGCCAAGGGTTGGTGAAAAACGCCTTGGGCCGATGACGGACCAGCAGTTCGTCAAGTTTCGCCACATCCGGCCCCTGCGGGGTCCAGGGCACCCCGACGATCTTGACCTTGTGGTCGCGCAGGTTGGCCAACAGGTTGATATAGCCGGGGTCATCCACCAGCACACAATCACCCGGTTGCAATAGCGTGTTGATCACCATGTTGAGCGCCTGGCTGGCGCCATGGGTGAGCACGATGTGCTCACTTTGCGCAGGCACCCCGCGCTCGCCAAGGTGGCGTTGCAGCCATTGCCGAAGGGCGAGGACGCCGCGGGGCTCGCCGTAATCGGCAATCCGTCCCGAGCCACGCCCCAGGCTACGCAGGGCCAGGTGCAGGCCCGCCTCATCCAGCCAGGACTCAGGCACCCCGCCGCCGCCCGGTTGCAGGGCATCGGCAGCCGGATGAAAACCATCATCGAGCAGCCAATAAACGTCCGCCAACGGTGCCGTACTGCGTTGCTGTTCAAGACTCGGCGAGGTCCGGGCGACAAAGAAGCCGGCCCCCTTGCGCACCTCGACATAACCCAAGGCCACCAGCCGGTCGTAAGCCTGCACGACGGTGAAGGTACTGACTTCGAACGCCTTGGCGGCGGCGCGAATGGAAGGTAAACGAGCGCCTTGGGCCAGTTCGGCCTGATCGATCAATTGCGAAAAATGCTGCACCAACTGACCGATACGCGATGTTTTCCGAGGCGAATTCATTGCGCTGTGCAGCCTTTTCATCCAATACAGATGCGCCCATTCTAGGGGCTGCTGTGTATGGAATGAAAGTTGATATCGCGTAGCTTGGCTTCACGCCGATCGCCCCTTGACGGCGGTCATGCAGGGCGGCTCGGCCCTGCGCCACGCGTCTGAACCCCCTATCTGGAATTCCCATGCAAGAACATCGACATGCGCTTATAACGCAAACCCTTGGCGCACAGCGTGAAGTCACCAGCCTGCATTTCGGGCACCCGGGACGGGGTAAAAAGGTCTACCTGCAGGCGGGCCTGCATGCCGATGAGCATCCCGGCATGCTGGTCCTGCATCATCTGAAAAACGCCCTGCTGGCGCTGGAGGCCGCTGGCCGCCTGACGGGCGAAGTAGTACTGGTGCCGATCGCCAACCCCATCGGCCTGGGCAATTATGTATTCGGGCGCCAGCTGGGGCGCTTCGATCTGTCCAGCCGCGAGAACTTCAACCGAAACTACCTGGATCTCGCCGAACTCGTCTGCGAACAGGTGGCCCCTGCCCTGGGCAACGATCCGGCGGCCAACGTCGCGCTGATCCGGCGCAGCCTTGAAGAACACCTCGAAGCGCTGCAGCCGCGCACCGAGCTGGACGCCTTGCGACTGACACTGATGCGCCTGGCCAGTGCTGCCGACTACGTGCTCGATGTGCACTGCGACAGTGAAGCCATGGTGCATCTCTATGTACACAGCGAACAGCTGGAGCAGGCGCGAGTACTGGCCGGTTTTACAGGCGCCCATGCCGTTCTGCATGCTCTCGATCAGGGTGGCCCCGACGCCAGGACCCACAGTTTCGACGAGTGCTTCACGGCCATCTGGTACAAGCTGCAACAGCGTTTCCCCACTCTGCCGATTCCGCTGGCAACCTTCTCCGCCACTTTGGAGCTGCGTGGCCTGTACGATGTCAGCCATGAGTTGGCGACGCACGATGCGGATGCCCTGTTGGCCTATCTCGGGCATCTGGGGTTGATCGCCGATGCGGAGGTCCAGGTGCCGTCGCCCTTGTGTGAACCGACGCCTTTGGCCGGGGTGGAGATACTCAATGCGCCACACCCGGGTGTCGTCGCCTACCGCGCGCCCATTGGCAGCCGGGTCGAGCCAGGCACCGCGCTGGCCGATGTGATCGACCCCCTCAGCGGCCAGGTCAGCACGCTTTGCAGCAGCATCAGCGGGGTTTTCTATGCGCGGGTGATCGAGCGTTTCAGCCAAACCGATACCGAGCTGACGTTTGTCGCGGGGCACGCGCCGCTGCGTTCAGGCTCCCTGCTCAGCGCCTGAGCCTTTTGCGCCATCCTTTGCACTCTGTGCAACAGTGCTTTGCCATTTAGCCAATAGATAGCATCCTAACAAAAGGTGCATGCTAGAGGGCTGGGGTCGGATTGATATCATTCCGAATGATAGTTACCTTCGCTTCATTCGATTCGTTTGAAACCGCCCCCCGCAGCATGATCCGCCCATCTCAATAGATTGGCGGAGTGCCCCCATGGAACAGTCACTTAAACTTTTGCGCTTTCCTTTGGCTGCCTTGGCAGTCGTGGTGATGAGCGCCTGCGGTAAAGCGCCGGGGGCGGCAGCCGGTGCGATGCCGGCAGCCAAGGTCAGCGTGGCCAAGGTCATCGAGCAACCGGTCAATGAATGGGACGAGTTCACCGGCCGCCTCGAGGCCCCGGAAACCGTCGAAATCCGTCCGCGTGTCTCCGGCCAGATCGACCAGGTGGCCTTCACCGAAGGCGCACTGGTCAAGAAAGGCGACCTGCTGTTCCAGATCGACCCGCGCCCCTACCAGGCTGAAGTCCATCGCCTCGAAGCCCAGCTGCAACAGGCCCGCGCCACCGCCAACCGCAGCGCCAACGAAGCCGAACGCGGCAAGCGCCTGCTGACCAGCAACGCGATTTCCGCCGAACTGGCCGACACCCGCAGCAGCTCCGCCCAGGAAGCCAAGGCCGCGGTCGACGCCACCCAGGCACAGTTGGACCTGGCCCGGCTGAACCTGAGCTTCACCCGCGTCACCGCACCGATCAGCGGCCGCGTCAGCCGTGCCGAAATCACCGCCGGCAACATCGTCACCGCCGATGTCACGCCGCTGACCAGCGTGGTCTCCACCGACAAGGTCTACGCCTACTTCGACGCCGACGAACGGGTCTACCTCAAGTACACCCAACTGGCGCGCCAGGGCAAGCGTGGCCAGACCACCCCGGTCTACCTCGGCCTGTCCAACGAAACCGGCAACCCGCACCTGGGCCAGATGAACTTCGTCGACAACCAGGTCAACCCCAAGACCGGCACCATTCGCGGTCGCGCGGTGTTCGACAACAACGACGGCAGCTTCACCCCGGGCCTGTATGCACGCCTGAAGCTGGTCGGCAGCGGCACCTACGCCGCCGTGCTGATCAACGACGAAGCGGTGGGCACCGACCTCGGCAAGAAGTTCGTACTGGTGATGGACGCCGACAAGAAGACCGTCTATCGCGCGGTCGAACTGGGTCCGAAAATCGAAGGGTTGCGGATCGTGCGCACCGGCCTGAACAAGGATGACACGATCATCGTCAAGGGCCTGCAACGCGTTCGCCCAGGCTCACCGGTGGATCCGGAAGTGATTCCGATGGCTTCCAAGGAAACCCTCGCGGCGCTGGCGCAACAACGCCAAGCCCTGGAAGCCAGCAACCTGCCCCCAGTCACGCCCGCCAAGAGCGCAGCGGCCCAGGCTAACAAGCTGGCCGCCGCGACTCCACGCGATTAAGGGATACACACGATGAATTTTTCCCAGTTCTTCATCTCAAGACCGATCTTCGCGGCCGTACTGTCGCTGCTGATCCTGATCGCGGGCGCCATCTCGCTGTTCCAGTTGCCCATCAGCGAATACCCGGAAGTGGTACCGCCGACCGTGGTCGTGCGCGCCAACTTCCCCGGCGCCAACCCCAAGGTCATCGGCGAAACCGTGGCCGCGCCCTTGGAGCAGGCCATCACCGGTGTCGAGAACATGCTGTACATGTCCTCGCAATCCACCGCCGACGGCAAGCTGACCCTGACCATCACCTTCGCCCTGGGCACCGACCTGGATAACGCGCAGGTCCAGGTACAGAACCGGGTGACCCGTACCGAGCCCAAGCTGCCGGTGGAAGTGACCCGTATCGGTATTACCGTCGACAAGGCCTCGCCCGACCTGACCATGGTCGTGCACTTGACCTCGCCGGACAAACGCTACGACATGCTCTACCTGTCCAACTACGCCTTGCTCAATATCAAGGACGAATTGGCACGCCTGGGCGGCGTGGGTGACGTTCAACTGTTCGGCATGGGCGACTACTCCCTGCGGGTATGGCTCGATCCGAACAAGACCGCTTCGCGCAACCTGACCGCCACCGACGTGGTCAATGCCATTCGCGAGCAGAACCGCCAGGTCGCGGCCGGTCAACTGGGCGCACCGCCCGCCCCCAATGCCACCAGCTTCCAGCTGTCGATCAACGCCCAGGGGCGCCTGGTCACTGAGGAAGAGTTCGAGAACATCGTCATTCGCGCCGGCGACGACGGCGAGATCACCCGCCTGAAAGATATCGCCCGGGTCGAACTCGGCTCCAGCCAGTACGCCCTGCGCTCGCTGCTGAACAACCAGCCGGCGGTGGCGATCCCGATCTTCCAGCGTCCGGGCTCGAACGCCATCGAGATCTCCAACGAAGTCCGCGCCAAGATGACCGAGTTGAAGAAGGACTTCCCCGAAGGCATGGACTTCAGCATCGTCTATGACCCGACGATCTTCGTCCGCGGCTCCATCGAGGCGGTGGTCCACACCCTGTTCGAAGCCCTGATCCTCGTGGTCCTGGTGGTGATCCTGTTCCTGCAGACCTGGCGTGCCTCGATCATTCCGCTGGTGGCCGTGCCGGTGTCGCTGATCGGTACCTTTGCGGTCATGCACCTGTTCGGTTTCTCGCTCAACGCCCTGTCGCTGTTCGGCCTGGTGTTGGCCATCGGTATCGTGGTGGACGACGCCATCGTGGTGGTGGAGAACGTCGAACGGAACATCGGCCTGGGACTCAGCCCGATAGAAGCCACCAAGCGCGCCATGCGTGAAGTAACCGGCCCGATCATTGCCACGGCGCTGGTGCTCTGTGCGGTGTTTATCCCGGCGGCGTTCATCTCCGGCCTGACCGGCCAGTTCTACAAGCAGTTCGCCCTGACCATTGCCATCTCGACGGTGATCTCGGCGTTCAACTCCCTGACCCTGTCCCCGGCCCTGGCAGCGGTGCTGCTCAAGGACCACCACGCGCCGAAAGACCGTTTCTCCAAGGCCCTCGACGTGCTGCTGGGCGGCTGGTTGTTCCGTCCGTTCAACCGCTTCTTCGATCGTGCCAGCCATGGTTATGTCGGTACCGTGACCCGCGTCATCCGGGTCAGCGGCGTGGCCCTGGTCCTGTATGCCGGCCTGATGGCCCTGACCTGGCTCGGTTTCGCCAGCACCCCGACCGGCTTCGTGCCCGGCCAGGACAAGCAGTACCTGGTGGCCTTTGCCCAACTGCCGGATGCGGCAAGCCTGGACCGTACCGAAGACGTGATCAAGCGCATGTCCGACCTGGCCCTGAAACAGCCCGGCGTGGAGAGCGCGGTGGCCTTCCCTGGCCTGTCGATCAACGGTTTCACCAACAGCCCGAACGCCGGCATCGTGTTCGTGACCCTCAAGCCGTTCGAGGAGCGCAAGGCCGCCAGTGAATCGGCCGGTGCCATCGCCGGTGCCCTGAACGGCAAGTTCGCCGGGATCCAGGAAGCCTACATGGCGATCTTCCCGCCACCGCCGGTACAAGGCCTGGGCACCATCGGCGGGTTCCGCCTGCAGATCGAAGACCGTGGCAACCTCGGTTACAACGAGCTGTACAAGGAAACCATGAACATCATCGGCAAGAGCCGTAGCGTGCCGGAGTTGGCCGGGTTGTTCACCAGCTATACCGTCAACGTGCCGCAGGTCGATGCCGCCATCGACCGCGAGAAGGCCAAGACCCACGGCGTGGCTGTCAGCGACATCTTCGACACCCTGCAGGTCTACCTGGGTTCGCTGTATGCCAACGACTTCAACCGCTTCGGTCGCACCTATCAGGTCAACGTCCAGGCCGAACAGCAGTTCCGCCTCGAATCCGACCAGATCGGCCAGTTGAAAGTGCGTAACAACAAGGGTGAGATGATCCCGCTGGCGACCTTCATCAAGGTCAGCGACACCTCGGGACCGGACCGCGTGATGCACTACAACGGCTTCATCACCGCCGAGATCAACGGTGCCGCCGCCCCGGGCTACAGCTCCGGCCAGGCCCAGGCCGCGATCGAGAAGCTGCTCAAGGACGAACTGCCCAACGGCATGACCTACGAGTGGACCGACCTGACCTACCAGCAGATCCTCTCGGGCAATACCGCCTTGCTGGTGTTCCCGCTCTGCGTACTGCTGGCGTTCCTGGTCCTGGCGGCCCTGTATGAAAGCTGGAGCCTGCCGATGGCGGTGATCCTGATCGTGCCGATGACCCTGCTGTCGGCGATTGCCGGGGTGATTGCCTCCGGTGGCGACAACAACATCTTCACCCAGATCGGCCTGATTGTACTGGTGGGCCTGGCGTGCAAGAACGCGATCCTGATCGTCGAGTTCGCCAAGGATAAACAGGAAGAAGGCCTCGATCCGCTGAGCGCGGTGCTGGAAGCCTGCCGCCTGCGTCTGCGGCCGATCCTGATGACCTCCGTGGCCTTCATCATGGGCGTGGTCCCCCTGGTGTTCTCCAGTGGTGCCGGTGCCGAAATGCGTCATGCCATGGGTGTGGCGGTGTTCTCCGGGATGCTCGGGGTGACCTTCTTCGGTCTGCTGCTGACGCCGGTGTTCTATGTATTGATCCGCCGCTTTGTCGAGCGCAGCGACGCTCGCAAAGCCGCCCGGGCGCACAAGCTGGAGGCGCAACAATGAGTAGTCTGAAGGCCTTTCTGCCGAGCTTGCTGGTACTGGCGCTGAGCGCCTGTGCCGTGGGCCCGGACTACAAGACCCCGGTCACCGAGAAGGCGAACATCACCGCCGCCACCGATGGCAGCGCCGGTCAGAAGAACTATGACCGCGCGCGCTTCCAGGGGACCTGGTGGCAGCAGTTCGACGATCCGACCCTGAATCAGCTGGTGACCCAGTCGCTGGCCGGCAACCGTGAGTTGCGCGTAGCCTTCGCCCACCTGAAAGCGTCGCGGGCGATCCGCGATAACGTCAGCTACGACCGGATGCCGACCATCACCAGCCGCGCCAGCAGCGAGATCGGCAAGGGCCAGATTCCTGGTACCACCGAACAGCGGGTCAACAGCGAACGCTACGACCTGGGGCTGGACATGGCCTGGGAAATCGACCTGTTCGGCCGTATCCAGCGTAACCTGGAAGCCGCCGATGCCGACCAGCAGGCAGCCGAAGCCGACCTCTACCAGCTGCAAGTCACCATGATTGCCGAACTGGTGGATGCCTACGGTCAACTGCGCGGTGCGCAACTGCGGGAAAAGATCGCCCTGGCCAACCTGAAGAACCAGCAGGAATCCAAGGGTGTCACCGAAAGCCTGCGTGAGGCCGGTGTCGGTGATCAGCTCGACGTGGTGCGCGCCGATGCGCGCCTGGCGGCAGTCGAGGCCACGGTGCCGCAATTGCAGGCCGAGCAGGCCCGCGAGCGCAACCGTATCGCGACCTTGCTGGGTGAGCGTCCGGACAAACTGTCGGTGGACCTGGGACCGAAGGACCTGCCGGCGATTTCCAAGGCCCTGGCCATTGGCGATCCGGGCGACCTGCTGCAACGCCGTCCGGATATCGTCAGCGCCGAACGCAAGCTGGCCGCCGCCACCGCGCGGATCGGCGTGGCCAAGGCCGACCTGTTCCCACGGGTGGGTCTGAGCGGCTTCCTCGGCTTTATCGCCGGGCGTGGCTCGCAGATCGGCTCGTCCGCCGCCAATGCCTGGTCCCTCGGCCCGAGCATCACCTGGCCGGCGTTCAACCTCGGTAGGGTCAAGGCCCAGATACGCGGTGCCGACGCCGAGGCCGAAGGCGCCCTGGCCAACTACGAGCAACAAGTGCTGCTGGCCCTGGAGGAATCGCAGAACGCTTTCAGCGATTACGGCAAGCGCCAGCAACGCCTGATCTCGCTGATCCGCCAGAGCGAATCGAGCCGCGCCGCCGCCGACCTGGCTGCGATCCGCTACCGCGAAGGCACCGCCGACTTCCTGGTGCTGCTCGATGCCCAGCGCGAACGCCTGGCCGCCGAAGACAGCCAGGCCCAGGCCGAAACCGACCTGTATCGCGGCATCGTGGCGATCTACAAGTCGCTGGGTGGCGGCTACGAGCCGCAGGCAGTAGCCAGCAGCAACTGATTCACATCCTCCCTGGGGTTGGATGCCCTCCAATCCGCTTCAGCCCCGCGCCCGCCTGGTCGCGGGGCTATTTTTTTTGCGAATGAACCCTGGAAAGAGTGCGGCGAGGAGCCTTTGGCCTCCGGCTTTTGATACTGGCAATTTGACCTTTTCCTGCCATCTCGGGATATGCTCGCCTCCTTGAGGGCCGGATGGGCCCTGACAGGACTGAAGGTCTACAAGGGGTTGGCCAATGTCGCAATCAGTCTTCCAGTTGTTCCTGACCCACCGCCTGGCCGCGCTGGCCGGTGCCGACTCGTTGCGGGCCATCCGCGAAGGGTTGTTGTGGTTGTTGCCGTGCCTGCTGGTGTCGACGGCATTCCTGATGCTCTCGGCCTGCGCCCGCCTGGCGGGGCTGCCCGACGACTGGGTCAATTTCCTCGCCGGGCTCCACGAGAAGATCAGCGCCATCCTGCCCCTGCTGGTGGCCGCCTCCATCGGCTATATGCTTGCCATCCGCTATCGCCTGCCCCAGGTGCCGGTGGCCTTCCTGTGCCTGGCCCACGTGGAAATCGCCATTTACCTGCTCAGTGACTTCCCCCGGGCCGCCGCAACCCTGGTGCTGTTCATCGCCATCGCCTCGCCGCTGATCAACGTGCCGATCATGGACTGGTTGTACCGCCAGGCCTGGACGCGGCTGGTGCGGGAAAACCTGGTCGGTTTCAATGTCCGCGACAGCATCAACATGGTGATCCCCGGCCTGATCGCCACCGCCCTGCTGGTCACCGTGCTGTCGCTGCTGCTGAAGACGCCCCTGGTCGCCCAGATGCAGGTGCCCTTCGACCGGACAGCGCTGGAGCATCCCTACCGCTACGGCGCCCTGATCAGCGCCAGCAACTCGGTCCTGTGGTTCTTCGGCATCCATGGCCTGCACGCCATGCAACCGGTATTCAGCGTCCTCGACCAGGCGGTGACCGTCAATCAGCTCAACCTCGCCGCCGGGGAGCCGCACCGCTACATCCTCAACAGCGGCCTGCTGGGCTGTTTCGCCTTTATCGGTGGCTCCGGTGCCTCGCTGTCGCTGATCGTCGCCGTGCTGCTGTTCACCCGTGACCGCTCGCTACGCCTGCTGGCCCTGGCCGCCGTGCCGCTGTCATTGTTCAACGTCAACGAGATCCTGCTGTTCGGCTTGCCGATCATTCTCAACCCGCGGCTGTTCGTGCCCTTTCTGATTGCCCCGATGCTCAACACGCTGCTGGCGGTGGCGGCGGTCCAGGCCGGCTGGGTCGCACCGATGGTCACCGGCATGCCGCTGAACTCGCCGGTGCTGTTCAACGCCTACCTGAGCAGCAACGGCGACTGGGCCGCGGTGGTCCTGCAACTGCTGCTGCTCGGTCTCGGCAGCCTGGTCTACGCGCCCTACGTGATGGGCCTGCACCGTCACCAGGACGCCGACGACGGCATCTATATCAAGTCCTTCGACACCACCTTCCGCAGCCTGGAGGAAAAGGGCCGGCTCTTCGAGCTGGACCCGGTGGCGACCTCGTACAAGAACGACGCCCGTCGTTCGCGGGAGCTGGAACGCATCCGCCAGATCAGCGAGTACGAGTTCTACCTGGAGTTCCAGCCGCAGGTCTCCAAGACCACCGGCCTGTGCACCGGTTGCGAGGCGCTGATGCGCGCCCGCGACAAGGACGGCAACCCCCAGCCGCCCTGGGAGTTTCTCAAGTGGCTGGCCCAGGCCAAGCTGATGCCGGATGTCGATCTGTGGGTCGCCTCCCAGGCGCTGGAGCAACATCGGCGCTGGCGCAAAGCCGGCTTCGAGCTGCCGATGACCATCAACGTGACCGGTGCCACCCTGAGCGTGCCGGAGTATGGCGAGCGCTTGCTGGACATCCTGGCCCAGGCCCGTGGAATGATTTCCGTCGAGCTGACCGAAGACGCCCTGGTCGGCGATGTCCAGGTGATCAACCGCCTGATCGAGCGCCTGCACGGTTTCGGCGCCCGGCTGTATATCGATGACTTCGGCACCGGTTATTCGGCACTGAGCTACCTGCACCAGTTCAAGATCGACTGCATCAAGATCGATCGCAGTTTTGTCGTCGCGCACTGCCATCCCGAGGGGGCCCGGGTCCTGAACGGCATGCTGCGGCTGTGCGAAACCCTGAACCTGGGGATCATTGTCGAGGGTGTGGAAACCCAGGAACAGTACGATGCCCTGCACTCGTCCACGGAGCTGGTAATCCAGGGCTGGTACTTCAGCAAGGCGATCCCCGGCGAGCGGATGTCGGAATTCGTCCGCCAGCGACAGACACTGGTGCAAGAGACCTGGGCTTGACGGCCCCATAGAGCCCTTCGATCACCTCGTCGGCCAGGGTGATTGGACAGCGCGGGGCGCGGGCGCTTAAGGTGGAGTCCCGTCATTTTTCCCAGCCCCAAGACCCTCGCCATGATTGTCCGCTCCAAGCCGAACCTGATCGCCATCCTGTTTTCCCTCAAGGGCTCGATTGCCAAGCGCATTGCCCTGCGCTGCCTGCTGCTGACCGTGCTGGCCTCGCTCATCGTGCTGGCGGAAACCTGGCATCCGGACTATTTCGCCAAGGTCAACGCCACGCCCTTCACCTTGCTCGGCTTGTCCCTGTCGATCTTCATGAGCTTTCGCAACAACGCCTGTTATGACCGCTGGTGGGAAGGCCGCAAGCAGCTGGGGCAACTGATCATCGACGTACGCTCGCTGATTCGCGAAAGCCAGGTGCTGGGCGATGGCCCGCAGCGCACCGCGCTGCTGCGCGAGCTCTGCGGCTTTGCCCACGGACTGATCGCCCGCCTGCGCCTTGAAGACGAACGCCAGGCCATCCAGCCCTGGCAACAGGATGCGCCCGCCGCCGGCCACCCGAACGTCACCGACCAGTTGCTGCAACGGATCGGCGCGCGCTGCTCCAGCCTCGCCGAACAAGGGCTGATCAGCGAGTGGCGCTACACGGTGTTCGCAGCGCTGCTGGTCAGCCTCAGCCAGGTGCAGGCCAGTTGCGAACGCATCAAGCACACGCCGCTGCCCTTCCCCTACAACTTGCTGCTGCACCGCACCATCTACCTGTTCTGCATCCTCCTGCCCTTCGCCCTCGCCGGGCCGCTGGGCTGGCTGACGCCGGTGTTCACCGCCATCGTCGGCTACACCTTCCTCGGACTGGACGAGATCGGCGACGATCTGGAGGACCCGTTCGGCTTCGATGAAAACGACCTGCCCTGCAACGCCATCCTGCGCACCGTGGAACGGGAAGTCCTCGCCGGCCTGGGGCACAACGATCTGCCACCGGCGCTGGAGCCGGTGGACTATGTGCTGACTTGAGGCGCGGGTTTGACTCCTGGGCGCAGCTGACCGAAGCTGGTGCATTCAGGAAACGCTCGCCCGCTCACGGACCCTGCATGACGAAGCCCCACCGCTACCTGCTTATCAGCCTGTTGCTCCTGCTTGCCCTCGGCCTTGTCTGGCACTGGATGCCCGGCAAGCTCGCCAGCCCCCAGGCCCCGCACATCAATTACGGCCAGGCGCTCAAGCAGGCCCATAACGGTCTGCCCGGCGCCGCACGGGTGCTCTACCAGCAGATGGCACGGACCGACCTGTCGGATGTGCGCCGGGCCGCCTTGCACGCGGAGCTGCCCAACTACCCCAGTCCCCAGGCCCTGAAACTGGCCGACGCGGACTTGCAGAACCCCGCGCCGATGGTCCGCGAAGCGGCGATCCAGAGCATTGTCGGCCTGGTTCCCGGCGCCCAGCGCAGCCTGTTGCTCGGCCCGGTGCTCGAAGACCACGAGCAATCCGTGCGCTTCGCCGCCGCCAACGCCATGCTCGGTTTGTCACCGGACGACCAGGGCTTGTACTACGGCCCGCTGCAACAGGTGGTGGACGAGTACGAGCGGACCCTCGCCGCCCAGCCGGAAAGCGCCGAGGCCCAGTTCCAGCTGGCGAGGCTGTATCTGCATGAGGGGCTGTTGGACAAGGCGCAGGCTGCGCTGGAGCATGTCTCGCGGCTGGAGCCGGACAACCTCAAGGCCCTGGTGGCCCAGGTCGAACTGCTGGACAAGCGCGGCCAGCCGGACCAGGCCCGGCAGCTGCTGGCCAAGCAGTTGCAGGTGCAGCCGCAATCGGCCTACCTGCAACATGCCCTGGGCGTCTGGCTGGCGCACCACGGCCAGACCGAGTACGCCTTGCTGGGGCTGGCCAAGGCGGTGGAGCTGGAGCCGGATAACGCCGATTACCGCTACAAGCTCGCCACCACCTTGCATGACTTGCAGCAGGTCGAGGCGGCCCAGCGCCAGTTGGAGGAAATCGTCCAGCGCCAACCGTCGAACCGCAAGGCACGCGTGCTGCTGATCAGCTACTGGAAGGAAACCGGACAGTTGCAGAACGTACAGATTCTGCTCGCCCAGCTGGAACAGCAGAATCCGGATGACCCGGCGTTGCAGCAGGGGCTGTAGCCGTCAGGCCAGCAGCTTGCGGATCTGTTCCTGGAGGATATCCAGGTCGAACGGCTTGGCCAGGATCGGCGCGCTGTGGGCGATGGGGCTGTTGGATTCGCGGATTTCCGCCGGGTAACCACTGATGAAGATCACCTTGAGGTCCGGACGCAACTTGATCGCCGGCTCCGCGATGTCCACCCCGGAGATGCCGCCGGGCAAGCGAAAATCGGTGACCATCAGGTCCAGGTTGGGCTTGGTCGCGAGGATTTCGAACGCCTGCTCGCCGTTTTCCGCCCGTAACACCCGATACCCCTCGCCGGAGAGATAATCCGAAAGGATCATCAGGATCGAGGCATCGTCCTCGACGATCAGTACCACGTCTTGTGCATCTTCACTCATGGGAAGCCTTTATTATCAAAATTGCTGCCAATACGACCGCCAGGTCACCCAGAGGTTGCGTTTGATCTCGGCTTTTCCTACAGAGGCAGGCAAACGCGGAACAAGGCCCCTTTGCCAAGGGTACTCTCGACAGTGATGCGACCACCATGGGCGACGACGATCTGCTCGGAAATATACAACCCCAGCCCCAGCCCGGCGGCGACCTGACTGCCGGAAACCCGCTCGAACTGCTGGAAGATCCGCGCCTGGTCATCTTCGCCGATACCGATGCCCCGGTCACGCACTTCGATCCGCGCTTCGCCGTCGTGGCGATAGACACGCACCTCGATCGGACTCTTGGCACCGTAGCGCAAGGCGTTGGTCAGCAGGTTGGAGACCACCTGCTCGATACGAAAGCCATCCCAGTTGCCCGACAGCGACGCATCGCCCGAATAGCTGATCACCGACCCGGCCGCCGCCACCTGCGGCGCGAAGCGCTCCAACAACCGGGTCACCAGTTGCACCAGGTCCACGCGTGCGGGACGGATCGACAACTTGCCGGTGCGGATGCGCGAGACGTCGAGCATGTCTTCGATCAGGCGAATCAGGCTCTGGATCTGCCGCTCGTCCCGCTCGACCATGGCCCGCATCTTGTCCAGGGTGAAGGCGTCGGCATTGCCCTGGGCCAGGTGCATCTTGCGCAACTGGTTCTCCAGACTCAGGCCGTTGAGCGGCGTGCGCACCTCATGGGACATGATCGACATGAAATCGTCGCGCATGCGCACCGCGCGCTCCAACTCTTCCTGGGTCGCCTGCAATTTGCGCAGCAGGACTTCCTGCTCGAGGCGGCTTTGCTTCAGGGCCTCGACTTGCTCTTGCATCGCCTTGCCCTGGCGATAGAGGTCGACGAAAACGCCGACCTTGCTCTTCACCGCATGGGGGTCCAGGGGTTTGTACAGGAAGTCCACCGCCCCGCTCTCGTAGCCCTTGAAGGCGTAATTGAGCTCGCGGTCGGCGGCACTGACGAAGACGATGGGAATATTCCTGGTTCTCTCGGTGCCGCGCATCAACTCGGCCAGTTCGAAACCGTCCATGCCCGGCATCTGCACATCGAGTATGGCCATGGCGAATTCGTGCTGCAGCAGCAGCGACAGCGCTTCATCGGCCGAGAGCGCCTTGTAGACCACACGGTCCCGGCCCTTGATCAGCGCTTCCAGCGCCAGCAGATTCTCCGGTAGATCATCGACGATCAGCAGTTTGGCCCGGATGGTATTCAACATGGGGTTCGTTCCAGCTCGACCAGCAAACGGCCAATGCCCTGCAAGGAAAGGAGGTAGTCCGGTTGGAGCAACGCCAACGCGGCTTCGGGCATGGTTGCCACCCGGGCTTCGCGCGGGTCCTGCACCACGGTCAGGCCGCCCTCGTGCTGGATCTGCGCCAGGCCCCGGGCACCGTCCTGATTGGCTCCGGTCAAGAGTACGCCCACCAGGCGCGCCCCATAAGTGTCCGCCGCCGACTCGAAGAGATAATCGATAGAAGGCCGCGAATAATGCTCCCGTTCTTCGCAACTGAAAGAAAAGCTGCGGTCCTGCTCGATCGACAGGTGATAGCCTGGGGCCGCGAAGTACAGGGTCCCCGGAACGATGCTCTCCTTGTCGCTCGCCTCCTTCACCGGCAGCGGCAGGCGCCGTGCAAAGACTTCGGCCAACTGGCTGCGGCGCCCTTCCGGCATATGCAGGACGGTCACGATCGGCAAGCCGAACCCCGCCGGCAGTTCCGCGAACAGACTCAGCAGGGCTTCGACCCCACCCGCCGAAGCGCCCACGACAACCGCCTCGACCCGTTTGCGATCGGTGATTTCAAATGCCAGGCCGCTCATGACTTACGGTAAATCCGCTCCTGCTTGACCAACGCCTCGAACCGCTTGCCATAGGATGAAAAATCCAGCGTCTCCTTGCTGCCCAGCACCAGGAAACCACGATGGCACAACGATTCATGGAACAAGCCGAAGGCTCGATCCTGAAGTTTTTTATTGAAGTAAATCAATACGTTACGACACGAAATTAATTGTGTTTCGGAGAATACACTATCCGTCGCCAGGCTGTGGTCGGCAAAGGTCACGTTTTCCCGTAGGGTCTTGTCGAAAATCGCGTAGCCGTAGGCCGAGTGGTAGTACTCGGAAAGGTCCCGCTTGCCGCCGGCCTCCAGGTAGTTGCCGGCATAGCTGCGCACGCTGTCCAGGGTAAAGATGCCTTGCTTGGCCTTGTCCAGCGAGTGCGGGTTGATATCGGTCGCATAGATGATCGTGCGCTCCAGCAACCCCTCTTCACGCAGCAGGATCGCCATGGAGTACACCTCCTCCCCGGTGCTGCATCCGGCGATCCAGACCTTGATCGACGGATAGGTCCTGAGCAACGGCACTACCTCCCGGCGAATCTCCAGGAAATGGCTGGGATCGCGGAACATCTCGCTGACCGGAATGGTCAGGAACTGCAGCAGTTGCAGGAACGCCGCCGGATCGTGCAGCACCCGCTCCTGCAGGGCCGAGATGGTCGCGCAATCAAGCTGGGTCAGCGCATGCTGGACCCGGCGCTTGATCGAAGCGCCGGAATAATCGCGAAAATCATAGCTGTACTTGAGGTAGATGGCCTCGATCAACAACCGCAATTCGATATCGCTACTTCGCTCCACTAGATCCTTTCCATTTTCGGTAGCCATACGCGGATCAACGAGAACAGTCGGTCCAGGTCAATGGGTTTGGCCAGGTAGTCGTTGGAGCCGGCCTGCAGGCAGCGCTCCTGGTCATCCTTCATGGCCTTGGCCGTCACCGCAATGATCGGCAGCTTGCGCCAGCGCGGGTCCTTGCGGATTTCCAGGGTGGCTTCATAGCCATCCATCTCCGGCATCATCACATCCATCAACACCAGGTCGATGTCCTCCACCTCGTTGAGTCTTTCAATCGCTTCGAGGCCATTGCGACCGATTTCGACAATGGCGCCCTTGTGCTCCAGCGCACTGGTCAGGGCGAAGATATTGCGCACGTCGTCGTCCACCAGCAGGATCTTGCGCCCTTCGAACACCTTGTCGCGGCTGCGGGCGGTCTTGAGCATGCGTTGCCGCTCGTTGGACAACTGGGATTCGACTTTGTGCAGGAAGAGTGTCACTTCATCGAGCAGGCGCTCCGGCGAGCGGGCGCCCTTGATGATGATCGAGCGTGAATATTTGTGCAGCTCGGCCTCTTCGTCGCGGGTCAGGTTGCGCCCGGTATAGACGATCACCGGCGGGAAGGCACGGATGCCGTCGGTGGACATGCGCCTGAGCAGCTCGTTGCCGAGCATGTCCGGCAGCTTGAGGTCGATGATCATGCAGTCGTAGATGGTGTCGCGCAGCAGGTCCAGGGCGTTCTGCGCCAGGCCCACGGCGGTGATCTCGATATCGTCGTCGCCGATCAGTCGGGCGATGCTGTCGCGCTGCAGGTCGTCGTCCTCCACCAGCAGCACACGCTTGACCTTCTGGGTCAGCTTGGCTTCCAGGCGCGAGAAGATTTCCTTGAGCTCTTCGCGGGTGGTCGGCTTGACCGCATAGCCCATGGCGCCCATGTGCATAGCGGCCTCGATACGGTCCTCCACGGAAATCACATGCACCGGGATGTGCCGGGTCGGAGCCTGCTCCTTGAGGCGCTGCAACACCATCAGGCCGGAGTGATCCGGCAGGCGCATGTCCAGCAGGATCGCGTCGGGGATGAACTGGGCGGCGAGCGCACAGCCCTCGTCCGCGCCATGGGCCACCAGGCACTGGTAGCCCAGCTCATGGGCCAGGTCGTAGAGAATCTGGGCAAATTTCGACTCGTCTTCGATCACCAGGATACAGCGTGTGCTGAACGGTGCTTTTTCACGGTCGTCGGCAAAACGCTGGATCGGCACTTCCACGGCCACCGGCGGCGGGTTGCGCGGTTCATCCAGGGGTTCCAGCCGCGCGGGGGGCGCCACCACCGGCGCCGGGGCCTCGCCGGCCCGGTGTTCCACATACTGCTCCGGCAACACCAGGGTAAACACGCTGCCATGCCCGGGCTGGCTGGCAACGCTGATGGAGCCGCCGAGCAGCGCCGCCAGATCGCGGGAAATCGACAGTCCCAGCCCGGTGCCGCCATAGCGCCGATTGGTGGTACCGTCCGCCTGGCGAAACGCTTCGAAAATGCTCTGGTGCTGGTCGGCGGCGATACCGATGCCGGAGTCGCGTACGGCAAAGGCAATACCGACACCGGGCTGGCGGGAAACGCTCAGGCTGACCCGACCGGTCTCGGTGAACTTGATGGCGTTGGACAGCAGGTTCTTCAACACCTGTTCCAGTCGCTGACGGTCGGTGAACAGCGTCAGCGGCGCGTCGGCGCGCACTTCGACCTCGAAACCCAGCTGTTTTTCGTAGGCCAGGGGCAGGAACGTATCCTGCAGCGCCGCCACCAGGCGCTCGACGCTGGCATTTTCCGGACGCACCTCCAGCCTGCCGGCCTCGACCTTGGAGATGTCGAGGATATCGTTGATCAGGTTCAACAGGTCGTTGCCGGCGCTATAGATCGATTCGGCGAACTTGACCTGTTCGTCGCTGAGATTGCCCTGGGCGTTCTCCGACAGCAGCTTGGCCAGGATCAACGAGCTGTTGAGCGGCGTACGCAACTCATGGGACATGTTGGCCAGGAATTCGGACTTGTACTTGCTCGACCGTTGCAGCTCCTGGGCGCGCTCCTCGAGTTGTATCTGGGCCAGGTTCAACTCGTTGTTCTTGATGTCCACCGCGTCGCGCTGTTCGGCCAGGGCCTGCGCCTGTTCGGCCAACTGTTCGTTGGTCTGTTCGAGTTCGCTCTGCTGGGTTTCCAGGTGCGCCTGAGACTCCTTGAGCACCTGGGACTGTTCTTCCAGTTCTTCGTTGGCGGTCTTCAGTTCTTCCTGCTGGACCTGCAGCTCTTCGTTGAGCTGCTGGGTCTCGGCCAGGACTTCCTGCAAGCGCTGACGGTAGCGCGCAGCCTCGATGGAGGTGCCGATGTTGTCGGCGATCAGTTCCAGCAGCTCGACGTCACGGCCGTCCAGGGGACGCAGGAAACCCAGCTCGATCACCCCATTGACCCGCTCGTCGTTGCGGGTCGGTACCACCAGCACGCTGCGTGGCAAACCGTCGCCCAACCCCGAACTGACCTTGAAGTAGTCCACCGGCACATCGTCCAGGCGAATCAGCCGCCCCTGGCCCGCGGCTTGGCCGACCAGGCCTTCATCGCTGAGGATCGATTGCTCCTGGCGCTCCTGCTCGCGGGAGAAGCCATAGCTGGCCACGCGGGTCAGGGCACCCTGCTCCTCGCGGACGTACAACGCCGCCACGGCACTACCCATGTACTGGGCACAGAATTGCAGGATATTGTGCCCCAGCAGTTGGAGGGTCTGTTGGCCCAGCACCTGCTCGGCCAGTTCGGTCTGGCCACTGCGCAGCCAGGCTTGCTGCTCCAGGCGCTCCGAACTCTTGAGTTGTGACTCGAGGTTTTTCGCATAACTACTTGAAAGTGATAACAAATCACGTCGACCAACAAAAGCCAGCAAAGCGCTCAGGCCCAGCACAAAGACGAGATAGAGGACGATGCTCCAGACCGTGGCGCGGCTCACGGCTTCATTACGCGCGAGGCGCAGTTGCTGCTCCATGTCGATGGCGTTTTCAAACTCGCCACGAATCTCGTCGACCAGGCGCTTGCCGCGCCCCGACTGGACCGCTGCCTGGTAGTCGCCGTTGGAGCGCCGCAGTGCGATCATCGCCTGGGAGTACTCGGTCCAGGCGCCCTGCAAGGCTTCGATGCGTTTGAAGCGATCGACCTGCTGGGGGTTATCCGCGACCAGTTCCTGCAAGCTGCGCAGTTCGGCTGAGATCTTCGGCCTGGCGACTTCGTAGGGGTCGAGGAAATGCTCGTCGCCGGTAATCAGGAAACCGCGCATGCCGGCTTCAAGATCGACCGAGAGCTTCATCGTCTCGTTGATGTTGTTGATCACCCGGTCGGTATGCTCGACCCACTGGATCACCGACAACAGGTAGGTGATCAGCGCGACGAAAAACACCGCGCTGAGGACCCCGACACCCAAGGGTAGGCTGATATTACGACTCAACAACTTGCGGAAACTTTGTTCATCCACCGAAGACGAAGAATTCATTTCTGGGCCTGGCTTATTAAAGTTGTTGATTTTCAAGGAGTCTGCCGTGAGTCCGACTCAAAGCCTCACCTTTTTTCTCACAGCTTAGAAGGCAATCTGGCAGAGCGCACTGCCGTGATGTGTTGAGCCAACCTTAGCCTATCCTCTTGTACAGTCGGATCTTTTTGTACAGGCACAGGCACTTGTCTGGTCGGGTGGCTGGCCAATGCAGGCCATCCCCCATCAAAAACCTTAGACAAAAGATCAAAAAATCTCTCTAACTCATTAATTTTTATAGAATTAAAATTCTAGAGTTCACTTTAACTTCGCCTTCCTGCCTGCCGGCGCATTGACGCCTGCGGGCTCACCGTGTTCTCCTGCCGGCCTTGTTTTGGGTGCCCCGCCTTCCCGTGCTATTGAGACGCCAGCCATGATCAAGCGTATTGCGCAAACGGCAAGGTTCACCGGTTTTCTGGCCGCCTCGCAGTTGATCAATGCGGCGTTCTGGCTGGCCCTGGGCCTGATCAGTGCCTGGCTGTTCCGCCGCCAGACCGACGAGCACTACTCGGCATGAACAAAACGCCGGCGGCAGCGACCCTCGCGGTGGGCTTCGGCTGCCGACGCGGTTGCAACGCTGCGACCTTGCAGACCTTGCTGGAGCAATCGCTGCGGGCTGAGCGGATCGACCTTGGGGCCATCAAGGGGTTGGCGAGCATCGAAGGGAAAAAGGATGAACCGGGACTGCTCGAACTCGCCCAGCGGCTGAACCTGCCCCTGGTGTTCTTCAGCGCGGCTGAGTTGGCTGCCTACGAGACACGACTCAGCCATCGCTCCCGTTTGGCCTTCGAACAGACCGGTTGCCATGGTGTCGCCGAAAGTGCCGCGCTGGCCCTGGCCGAACAGCTGGGGCAAGGTCGTGCGACGCTTCTGATTTCACGCCAGACGCACCCGCAAGCAACCTTTGCACTGGCCTGGACCGGGCAAAACCCTCGATAATCCCCGCCTGTCACATGAGCGTTGTTCATGTGCAACCTTGTGCAGACACATTCAGGGAATGTCATGACCGTCTATTTCATCGGCGCCGGCCCCGGCGATCCGGAACTCATCACCGTCAAGGGCCAACGCCTGATCCGTAGCTGCCCGGTGATCATCTATGCCGGTTCCCTGGTGCCTGAAGCCGTCCTGCAGGGCCACTGCGCCACGCAGGTGGTCAACAGCGCCGAGCTGCACCTGGAACAGATCATCGACCTGATCAAGGCGGCCGATGCCCAGGGCCAGGACGTGGCACGGGTGCATTCGGGTGATCCATCCCTCTACGGCGCCATCGGCGAACAGATCCGCCATCTGCGCGAACTGGGCATTGCCTATGAAATCGTCCCCGGCGTGACCGCGACCGCCGCCTGCGCCGCCTTGCTCGGCGCCGAGCTGACATTGCCGGATATTTCCCAGAGCGTGATCCTCACCCGCTACGCCGACAGAACCGCGATGCCGGCCGGCGAAGAACTGGGCAGCCTGGCCCGGCACCAGGCGACCATGGCGATTCACCTGGGGGTCAATCACCTGGCAAGAATCATCGACGAACTGCTTCCCCATTACGGCGCGGACTGCCCGATCGCGGTGATCCATCGCGCCACCTGGCCCGACCAGGACTGGGTACAGGGGACACTGGCGGATATCCTGACCAAGGTCGAGGCCAAGGGTTTCCGCCGCACGGCCCTGATCCTGGTGGGACGCGTGCTGGCCAGCGACCACTTCAGCGAGTCTTCGCTGTATCGCGCAGGCCACGCCCATCTTTATCGACCTTGATCGCCTGGGGGGATGACCCGATGTCCGAAGCGTTGTTTTCCGGCGCCAAGCTGGCCCTGATCTGCGGCGATGAGCTGCTGACCTATCTGCGTGACTTGAAGGACAGCATCCCCTATCCCGGGCATTGGGACTTTGCCGGCGGCGGTCGCGAGGGTGACGAAACCCCGACCGAATGCGCCCTCAGGGAGCTGGACGAGGAGTTTTCCCTGCGCATCGAGACCGAGCGCATCGAATGGCTACGGCGCTACCCCAGTGTCACCCAGCCCAATACCCACTCGTGGTTTCTGGTGGGACAACTCAAGCGTGCGGAAATCGAGGCGATTCGGTTTGGCGACGAAGGCCAGTACTGGCGGATGATGCCGATTGCCGAATACCTGGAACATCCACTGGGCGTGCCTTATCTGCAAGAGCGTCTGCGTGACTATCTGCAGAGCTGTGCTTCTGCCCCAGAGTAAAAAAACGGTGCTCACGGGCACCGTTTTTTTATCCATCCAAACGCAGTGAACGCCCTGCTACCGAACTCAGTAGTAGGCGTTTTCTTTTTGCGTATGGTCGGTGACGTCACGCACGCCCTTGAGCTCGGGAATCCGCTCGAGCAAGGTGCGCTCGATGCCTTCCTTCAGGGTCACGTCGGCCTGGCCGCAGCCCTGGCAACCACCGCCGAACTGCAACACGGCAATACCGTCCTCGACCACATCGATCAGGGTGACCTGGCCGCCGTGGCTGGCCAGCCCCGGGTTGATCTCGGTTTGCAGGTAGTAGTTGATGCGCTCGTTGATCGGGCTGTCGGCGTTGACCATCGGCACCTTGGCGTTGGGGGCCTTGATGGTCAACTGGCCGCCCATGCGGTCGGTGGCGTAATCGACTACCGCATCGTCGAGGAAGGCTTCGCTGAAGGCATCGATCCACGCGGTGAAGCTCTTGAGCCCCAGCGCAGTGTCTTCAGGCTTTTCTTCACCCGGCTTGCAGTAGGCAATGCAGGTTTCGGCGTACTGGGTACCCGGCTGGGTAATGAAGATGCGAATGCCGATCCCCGGGGTGTTCTGCTTGGACAGCAGGTCAGCCAGGTAATCGTGGGCGGCATCGGTAATGGTTATGGCGCTCATGGAATCTCCTCACAGATTGGCGCCAGTTTACGCCAATCGGGTCTCCGGACAAAGTCCTAGTATTTCTGTCGGGAAAGCAGCGGCCGCCACTGGATCGAACCCACCCGCAACGCCAGGAAAATCAGCGCGCTGGCCATCCAGCCCAGCGGACTCGGCCAGACACCGAGCAGCATGATCGAACCGAGGATGGCGAATACCGGAATCAGCAGCGAGAGCGGCGCCACCCGCGACAACGGATATTCCCGCAACAGCAGATTCCAGCCCCAGTAGCACAGGTGCGTGGCGCCATAGACCTGGAACGCCAACGAGCCCATCAGGCCCGCCCCGCCCTGTTCCGCCAACGCGACGAAGGGCGCGCTGCCGCTCTTGAGCCAGGTCAGCAGGAACAGCGGCACCGGGGCGAACAGGCTGGCCCAGACCACGAACGCGAAGACCTCCTGGACCCGGGACAGCTTGATCAACACATTGCCAAGGCTCCAGGCGACGGCACTGAGTACGATCAACAGCAAACCGGCCCTGCTCTCTCCCGCCGGGCTGTCGTACAGGACACAGGCCAGCCCCAGGGCTGCGAGCAGCGCACCGATCACCTGGGCCCCGCTCAGCGGCTCCCGAAACAGCAGCACGCCCCAGCCCAGGGTAAAGAATGCACTGGTCTGGATCAGCAGCGCCGCCGCCCCCGGGGGAACCCCCAGGCTGATGCCGAAGTTGATCAAGCCCCACATGGCGACCCCGAAAATCATGCCGTAGGCGGCGATCCAGCGCAGCGCCACTTGCGGGCGGCGAATGAAAAACACCCACGGCAGAGCGGCCAGGGTAAAGCGTAGCGCCGTCAGGAGCAGCGGGTCGACACTCGTCAGCCCCAGCTTGGTGATGGGGAAGTTCAAGCCCCAGATGGCCGTGACGAGCACGGCGAGCAACAGGTGTTTTTTCTGCATGGCAAAGGATCCGAAAGGTCAGGTTCGGCGATACGACTCGCCGGCACCGGAATACTTTGCCGCCGCAGCTTGTGACCCGCTTGCAACTCAAGGTCAAAAAATACTAAAAATGGGCCAAAGCCATTCCCGACAAGCCCGACTTCAAATCCCCTTGACCCACCGGTATCAGGCCATGCCCGATTTTTACCCGATGACCTCACGCGAGGTGGTCGTTACCCGCCACGACTATGCCGATGGCCAGCGATTTGACCCGCACCACCATCCGCGGGGCCAGTTCGCCTATGCCGCCTGCGGGGTGATCACGGTGTTTACCGACGAAGGCGACTGGGTCGTACCGCCGGGACGCGCCATCTGGGTACCCGCCGGGCTGCCACATGCCATGTGCATGCGCGGGCCGGTGACCATGCTCAACGCCTATATCCTGCCAGCCACCCAGCAACGCCTGGCGCTGGCCGGGCATTGCCAGGTGCTGGGGGTTTCCGAGTTGTTGCGGCACTTGCTGGAGCAGGCGGCACAAGTCCCCGAACACACCTTGGCCAGTGAGCGCGATGAATACCTGTTGGGTTTGTTGCTCCACGAGATCGTCCGGATGCCAAGGCTGGCACTGAACGCCCCGCTGCCCCGGGAACCGCGCCTGGCGAAGATCTGCCGCCGGCTGCTGGACCAGCCGTCACTGGAAAACAGTCTCGATGAGATGGCCCGGGAGGCGGGAATGAGCCGCCGCACCTTCACCCGCCTGTTCCGCCAACACAGCGGCGTCAGCTTCGTCGAATGGCGCCAGCAGGCTTGCCTGCTGGCGGCGATCGTACGACTGGGCAACGGCGAACCGGTAACGCGGGTGGCCATGGAACTGGGCTACAGCAGCCCGAGCGCCTTTGCCACGGTGTTCCGACGGGCACTGGGCGAATCGCCCAGTCGTTATTTGCAGTGACGCCTCGCCCTCAAAGGTTCTCGTAGCGGTTCATGTCCAGCACACCGGCATTCACCGGGTCGGTTTCCTGCAGGTAGGTGGTCAGGTCGTGGAAATACTGCCAGAACTGCGGATGGCTGCGGCGAATCCCCCAGCGCTGGACAATCTGCTCGAACCCGGCGGCATCCTTGGCCTGCTCCATGGCATCGACAAACGCCGGCACCTGATCGGCCGGCACATTGAACATGAAGTTCGGATAGCTGGTGAGGACGCCCGGGTAAATGATCACGCTGTCCAGCCCCGGCTGATAGCGAGATTCCTCGCCGAGCATGAACGCCACGTTGCTGTGGGCGCGATTGCGCAACAGGCTGTAGATCTCGCGCTTGCCGCTGCGGCTTTCGATGCGCAGCATCGTCGCTTCCGGCAACTGGTCGATGACCTTGAGCCCGGCCGCCGGGCGCGAGGTCAGCCGGCTGAGGGACTGCTCGGCCTCCTGCAACCCGGGATCGATATTCGGACGTGAACAGTACGCGCCCTCACAGCGGTTGATCGGGTCCGGATGGGCGTTGAGATCGCCGTAGCGCAGCAGCAACTTCCGGGCGAAGTCGCGCTTGGGGTCCTTTTCATCGAGTTTCAGGGCGCTCGGCTTGCTGTCGTCGATGCGCTCGTAGTCCAGCCACATCTTCAGCTGGCCGCCGTTCTGGTACCAATCGTCGAGGTAGGCGTCACGGGAATTCGCCGGCATCAGGCGCAGGAAGTTCTGCTCGGCACCGTTGCGGATCAGGTCGAAATACAGCCGCGTCTGGGCCTGGTGCGACACATTGCCGAACACATCGAAGTTCACCGCCAGTTGGTAATAGGTACGCTCCAGTAGCGGGTAGTCGAACAGCCACATCGTCTGCGGCACCTCGCCGATCAGGCCCTTGCTGACCGTGGCGCTGTCGAAATGGCGGAAAATGCTCAGCAACGCATTGTCGTTGCCGGCCCACAAGGTCGACCAGCTCGGCGCCCGGACATTCGCGTAGGCGTCCCGGCGCAAGGCTTCATACTCGTTGCGCTTGTCGCGATAAGCCAGCCACAGGCTCAACACGCTGCCGACGTCGTCGTTCTGTCCGGGCATCGCCAGCAACGGCGTCGCAGCCCCGCGATAACTCGGGTCGGTGATGTAGAGATCATGCTCCGGGGCCTGGAACAATGCCCAGAAGTGGTCACGAATCACGTCGGTAGCAATCTGCCCGCGACAGACCGGCCCACGGATAAAGGTGTCGACGAAGTACTCGGCGTTGTCGAGCATGAACTGATAGCGCGCCGCCGCCGGGATCGCCTCGAAGGTCTCGAAGGGGTTGGCCCGTCGCTGCGGGCCATAGCCCGGCAAGGCGGTGACCTGCCAGTTGCCGCTGTAGAACAGGGTCTTGATCCGCGCCATTTTCGCCGCGCTCAGGCCATAGGTGATATGGGTCTTGTAGACGATGACCCCCGCTACCGGCATCAGCCGGTAGTAGACCTGGGTACCCGGATCGTCGTTGGGACGTCGGGTGGCGATCAGGTCGATGGGCCGCCCGCTGGGCGTGCGCGAACGCACCCACTGGAAGAAATGCCCCGGCTCGCCGCCGGCAAAGTAGATATGGGCCAGGAACCAGTGCTCGAACAGCCAGCGCGCGACCAGGCTTTCCCGGGCTCCCGGAGCATTGAGCAGGTTTTCCCACGCGGTGATCTGCACCGCCTCCCGGGCGCTGGGCACGAGGCCGCGCTCATCGACGGGCGCTCCAGCGGCGAGCCAGCGTTGCAGGGTCTGGTACTGCTGATCGGTCAGGCCGGTCACGGCCAGCGGCATGCCCTCTTTCGGATGGGCGCCGGCATAGGCGGCAAACTCCCCCGGTAGCGGGCACATGTTCTCGCGCTCCAGGCCCAGCGTAATCTCCTCGGGCAACTTGGCGTTGGGTTGCAGCGGGGTCCGATGCCCCAGCTCCAGCATCCGCGCCATCAGCGCGGCCTGGCTGCCCTGGGCATCGAGCACCGAGTAGAAGCCCTTGTCCCGCCAGGCCGCCGGCCCCTGGGCATCGACGAACAAGCGGGTCGGGGTCGACACGTCACTACGCGCGCCGTCGTAGACCAGGGCTTTCGAAGCCCCCCGGGTGGCCCCTTCCGCGCTGCCCAGGTTGAGCTGGCACGCCGAGTCATAACAGGCGTGGCAGGCCACGCACTTCTCGGTGAAAATCGGCTGGATATCGCGGGTGTAGGAAATCGCCGGCGCCGGACCTTGCGCCTGGGCGACACCGCCCGCCCATATCAAGAGGAAAAAGCTTATGACTCTGCGCGACATATCCTTGGTCCTTAAAGAAAAACGCCGCAATTCTACCGCGTAACCGGCCCGCCAACATGAGCGATATTCATGCAAATCGCCGCCATGCTCTAAAAGCGTACAGGTTTGCTATGATCGCGGCTCTTCTGTATTCGCCTTCCAGGTAGTTTCCATGTCCGATCGCAGTGCTCGCCTCCACGCCCTCCAGCAAGCTCTCAAGGAGCGCATCCTGATTCTCGACGGCGGCATGGGCACCATGATCCAGAGCTACAAGCTCGAGGAGCAGGACTATCGCGGCAAACGCTTCGCCGACTGGCCCAGCGACGTAAAGGGTAACAACGACCTGCTGGTCATCACCCGTCCGGATGTGATCGGCGCCATCGAGAAGGCTTACCTGGATGCCGGCGCGGACATCCTGGAAACCAACACCTTCAACGCCACCCAGGTGTCCCAGGCCGACTATGGCATGGAAGCGCTGGTTTACGAACTGAACGTGGAAGGCGCCCGCCTGGCGCGCCAGGTGGCCGACGCGAAAACCCTGGAGACCCCGGACAAGCCGCGCTTCGTCGCTGGCGTGCTCGGCCCGACCAGCCGTACCTGCTCGCTGTCCCCGGACGTGAACAACCCCGGTTACCGCAACGTGACCTTCGATGAACTGGTGGAGAACTACACCGAGGCCACCAAGGGCCTGATCGAAGGCGGCGCCGACCTGATCCTGATCGAGACCATTTTCGACACCCTCAACGCCAAGGCGGCGATCTTCGCCGTGCAAGGTGTGTATGAAGAACTGGGTTTCGAACTGCCGATCATGATCTCCGGCACCATCACCGATGCCTCCGGCCGCACCCTGTCGGGCCAGACCACCGAAGCCTTCTGGAACTCCGTAGCCCATGCCAAGCCGATCTCGGTCGGCCTGAACTGCGCCCTGGGTGCCAGCGAACTGCGTCCGTACCTGGAAGAGCTTTCGGACAAGGCCAGCACCCGCGTTTCCGCGCACCCCAACGCCGGCTTGCCGAACGAATTCGGCGAATACGACGAACTGCCGGAAGACATGGCCAAGGTAGTCGAAGAGTTTGCCCAGAGCGGCTTCCTGAATATCGTCGGTGGTTGCTGCGGGACCACGCCAGCGCACATCCAGGCCATCGCCAAGGCGGTCGCCGGCTATGCGCCGCGGGCCATTCCGGACATCCCCAAGGCTTGCCGCCTGTCGGGCCTGGAGCCCTTCACCATCGACCGCCAGTCGTTGTTCGTCAACGTCGGCGAGCGGACCAACATCACCGGCTCCGCCAAGTTCGCCCGGCTGATCCGCGAGGACAACTACACCGAAGCCCTTGAAGTCGCCCTGCAGCAGGTGGAAGCCGGTGCCCAGGTGATCGACATCAACATGGACGAGGGCATGCTCGACTCGAAGAAGGCCATGGTCACCTTCCTCAACCTGATCGCCGGCGAGCCGGACATCTCCCGTGTGCCGATCATGATCGACTCCTCCAAATGGGACGTGATCGAAGCCGGCCTCAAGTGCATCCAGGGCAAGGGCATCGTCAACTCCATCAGCATGAAGGAAGGCGTCGAGCAGTTCATTCATCACGCCAAGCTGTGCAAGCGCTATGGCGCCGCCGTGGTGGTGATGGCCTTCGACGAGGCCGGCCAGGCCGACACCGAAGCGCGCAAGAAGGAAATCTGCAAGCGCTCCTACGACATCCTGGTGAACGAAGTCGGCTTCCCGCCGGAAGACATCATCTTCGACCCGAACATCTTCGCCGTCGCCACCGGCATCGAGGAACACAACAACTACGCCGTCGATTTCATCAACGCCTGCGCCTATATCCGTGACGAGCTGCCCTATGCGCTGAGCAGCGGTGGCGTGTCCAACGTGTCCTTCTCGTTCCGTGGCAACAACCCGGTGCGCGAGGCAATCCACTCGGTGTTCCTGCTGTACGCGATCCGCGCCGGCCTGACCATGGGTATCGTCAACGCCGGCCAGCTGGAGATCTACGACCAGATTCCGCTGGAACTGCGCAACGCCGTCGAGGACGTGATCCTCAACCGCACCCCGGAAGGCACCGACGCCCTCCTCGCCATCGCCGACCAGTACAAGGGCGACGGCAGCGTCAAGGAAGCCGAAACCGAAGAGTGGCGCGGCTGGCCCGTCAACAAGCGCCTGGAACATGCGCTGGTCAAGGGCATCACCACCCACATCGTCGAAGACACCGAAGAGTCGCGCCAGTCGTTCGCCCGCCCGATCGAAGTGATCGAAGGCCCGCTGATGTCCGGCATGAACATCGTCGGCGACCTGTTCGGCGCCGGGAAAATGTTCCTGCCCCAGGTGGTGAAATCCGCCCGGGTAATGAAGCAGGCGGTGGCCCACCTGATTCCGTTCATCGAGCTGGAGAAAGGTGACAAGCCGGAGGCCAAGGGCAAGATCCTGATGGCCACGGTCAAGGGCGACGTCCACGACATCGGCAAGAACATCGTCGGCGTGGTGCTCGGTTGCAACGGCTACGATATCGTCGACCTCGGCGTGATGGTCCCGGCGGAGAAGATCCTGCAGGTGGCCAAGGAGCAGAAGTGCGACATCATCGGCCTGTCCGGGCTGATCACCCCGTCGCTGGATGAAATGGTCCATGTCGCCCGGGAAATGCAGCGCCAGGATTTCCACCTGCCGTTGATGATCGGCGGCGCGACCACCTCCAAGGCGCACACCGCGGTGAAGATCGAACCGCGCTACAGCAACGATGCGGTGGTCTACGTCACCGACGCCTCCCGCGCCGTGGGCGTGGCGACCCAGTTGCTGTCCAAGGAACTCAAGGCCGGTTTCGTCGAGAAGACCCGCGAGGAATATGTCGAAGTCCGCGAGCGCACCGCCAACCGCAGCGCCCGTACCGAACGCTTGAGCTACGCCGCGTCGATTGCCAAGAAGCCGCAGTTCGACTGGAGCAGCTACCAGCCGGTCAAGCCGACCTTCACCGGCGCCCGGGTGCTGGACAACATCGACCTCAAGGTTCTGGCCGAATACATCGACTGGACGCCGTTCTTCATCTCCTGGGACCTGGCCGGCAAGTTCCCGCGCATCCTCGAGGATGAGGTGGTCGGTGAAGCCGCCACCGCGCTCTATGCCGATGCCCGGGAAATGCTCAACAAGCTGATCGACGAGAAGCTGATCAGTGCCCGTGCGGTCTTCGGCTTCTGGCCGGCCAACCAGGTGCGCGACGATGACCTGGAAGTCTACGGCGACGACGGCAAACCGCTGGCCAGGCTGCATCACCTGCGCCAACAGATCATCAAGACCGACGGCAAGCCGAACTTCTCCCTGGCCGACTTCGTCGCGCCGAAAGACAGCGGCATCACCGACTACGTGGGGGGCTTTATCACCACCGCCGGGATCGGCGCCGAGGAAGTCGCCAAGGCCTACCAGGACAAGGGCGACGACTACAACTCGATCATGGTCAAGGCCCTGGCCGACCGCCTGGCCGAGGCCTGCGCCGAGTGGCTGCACCAGCAGGTGCGGAAAAACTACTGGGGCTATGCCAAGGACGAGCAGTTGGACAACGAGGCGCTGATCAAGGAGCAGTACAGCGGCATTCGCCCGGCCCCCGGCTATCCGGCCTGCCCCGACCACACCGAGAAAGGCACCCTGTTCGCCCTGCTCGACCCGGCGGCCAGCGAAGGCAAGGCCGGCCAGAGCGGCGTGTTCCTCACCGAACACTATGCGATGTTCCCGGCGGCGGCGGTCAGCGGCTGGTATTTCGCCCATCCGCAGGCGCAGTACTTCGCCGTCGGCAAGATCGACAAGGACCAGGTGCAGAGCTACACCGCGCGCAAGGGCCAGGAGCTGAGCGTCAGTGAACGCTGGCTGGCACCGAACCTGGGTTACGACAACTGATCCATTGTCTATGCTCTCCACATACGACCTTGTGTGTGTGGAGGGCCCCATGGACGACCCGATCGACAACAAGCCGCCGACCTTCTGGCAAATGCTCCACAGCGTGATGGCGGCGGCCTTTGGCGTACAAAGCGGGAAGAACCGTGCCCGCGACTTTACCCATGGCAAGCCGAGCCACTTCGTGATGATGGGCATCCTGTTCACGACGGTGTTCGGGCTGACGCTTTACGGCATCGTCAAGCTGGTGCTGCACTTCGCGGGCGTCTGACCGGCCACCAGGGTCTGTACGAAAACTCGCCGAGCGGCGATCAGGCAAGGCAAAAACAGGCGAGGAAGCGGAGTTTAGCCCGCTAAATGAGCATTACTCGCTTCGCTCGCCCTTCGGGCCGTCCTTCGGACGTTCTCACTTCGTTCGTCCGAGCCTGTTTTTAACGCAGCATGATCGTCGCGCAGGCAGTTTTCGTACAGACTCTAGGGCAGCAAGGTTTTCAGGGAGAACGGATAACGGTAGCTGTCCGGTTTGCCGCGGGCGCTCAGCGCCTTGAAATCGACGCGGTAATCCTCTCTGGCGCCGAACTTCAACAGCTTCTCGGCCTGGGCCTTGTCGATCAGTTCCAGCGCCTGGACCTGCCGCTCGCGGCCGCCATAACGGGTAAAGTCGATCCCGTCGGCATGGTCACGCAGCAACACCATCGCCCAGCCTCCCAGGGTGAAATGCCCGGCCACCAGCACGCTCAGCCGCCCGTCGATGCGCGCCCGGAGAACCTCCGGGGAGCTGTTGACGGCGCTGAACAGGACATCCTGTCCCGGCCGGCGCCCGGCTTTTTCGAAGGCGGCCATGGCGCCCAGGGCCATTTCGTCGTTGGCGGACCACACCAGCGATGCCTGCGGATAGCGCCGGATCATCTGTTCGGCCTGATCGAAGGCCCGCGCGCGACTCCACTCGCCATAAACCAACTGGCGCAGGTGAACCTGCGGGGACTCCGCCAGGGCCCGGCGCATGCCTTTCTCGCGCAAATACGAAGCCGGAGTGAGCTTCATTCCGGCAAAGGCCAGCAGCTCGATAGGCTGGCCCGGCGCCTGCAACGAGCGTTGGCGGATCAGTTCCTTGAGCATCAGGTAACCGCCCTGCTCGTCGTTCTGCACCAGGCTGCCCAACAGCTCCGGCGCAGCGCCGAAGCGCTTGTCCTGGGCCGGTGTCAGCGTGTTGTTGACGATAAACAGCTTGACCCCAGTGCCCTCGGCCATCCGCAGGATTTGCGGGGCCACGGACTGTTCATTGACGAACAGCAAGTAGTCGGGCCGAGGCGTGGCCTGCAGGACTTCATAGGCCTGGGCAAGGGTGGTTTGCGGGTTGCGTTCGCCATAGTGCACCGTAAGCCCCATGCCGAGATTGTGCGCGGCCGTCTGCATGAAGTGGGCATAGCTGACCCAGAACGGCTCGGTGGTGTAGCCAGGATTGAGAAATACCACCGTGGTCGCCGCCTGGGCCATCGCCCAGAAAGGCAGGCTCAGGATCAGCAACCCTTTGCAGAGAGTCTTCAGCATGTCACCGCGCCCCGGAAAATAGCGGTGCAGTATAAAGGCAAAATGCCTGTGCCTCGTAGCAAACCATCGGAATTGTCCGACAACTGTTGTCATGACAATGCCGTCAGCCCGATCAGTTGCCCTCCTCTGTAGATGTAGGCGCGAGCTTGCTCGCGCCTACATGATGCCGCCTTACTTGTGGCTGACCCAGAACACCGCCGTGGCCACCACCAGGATGATCAGGAACAGGATCGCCCAGGCATCGACCGTGCTGTCGCTTTTCCTTGCTTTGACTGGATTGCTCATCGCATCGCCTCTTGTCGGTTTTATCGGTGATTGCTGCAAACTCGCTGATAGTTAAGTAGAGATTTGCCCGCACCACAAATAGGGGTATGGCTGGCTGACGAACGTTAGTCGTTTTGGTTCTGTGCATATACTCAAACATCACTTTTACGCATATCTGCAAACTGCTATCGTGCGCCGGCTCCATCATGGAGTGCGCGGCCGTGCGCGCAGAATTGTTGAGATACGCCGGGTGCCTGGGCCCCCGGGGTATTTATGAAGCCTGAGAACAGGATCTATATGTACGTATACGACGAGTACGATCAGCGGATCATCGAGGACCGCGTCAAGCAGTTCCGTGATCAGACCCGACGCTATCTGGCAGGTGAGCTGAGCGAAGAAGAGTTCCGCCCTCTGCGCCTGCAAAATGGCCTGTATGTGCAGCGTTTCGCCCCGATGCTGCGGGTTGCCGTGCCTTATGGCCAGCTGACTTCGCGCCAGGCGCGAATGATGGCGCGGATCGCCCGCGACTACGACAAGGGCTACGCCCACGTCAGCACCCGGCAGAACGTGCAGTTCAACTGGCCGGCGCTGGAAGACGTGCCCGAGATTCTCGCCGAGCTGGCCACCGTGCAGATGCACGCGATCCAGACCAGCGGCAACTGCCTGCGCAACGTCACCACCGACCAGTTCGCCGGTGTCGCCGCCGACGAGTTGGTCGACCCGCGCCCGTGGTGCGAGATCGTCCGCCAGTGGACCACCTTCCACCCGGAATTCGCCTACCTGCCGCGCAAGTTCAAGATCGCCATCAACGGCTCGACCTCGGACCGCGCGGCCATCGAAGTCCACGACATCGGCCTGGAGCCGGTGCATAACGCCGCCGGCGAACTGGGTTTCCGGGTCCTGGTGGGTGGCGGCCTGGGGCGTACCCCGGTGGTCGGTGCCTTTATCAACGAATTCCTGCCGTGGCAGGACCTGTTGAGCTATCTCGACGCCATCCTGCGGGTCTACAACCGCTACGGACGTCGCGACAACAAGTACAAGGCGCGGATCAAGATCCTGGTCAAGGCCTTGACCCCGGAAGTCTTCGCCGAGAAAGTCGAAGCGGAAATGGTCCATCTGCGCGGCGGCCAGACCACCCTCACCGAGGCCGAAGTCCATCGCGTCGCCAAACATTTCGTCGATCCGGACTACAAGGCGCTGAGCAACCAGGCTGCCGAACTGGCTGAACTGGACCAGCAGCACGCGGGCTTCGCCCGCTGGCGCATCCGCAACACCCTGGCCCACAAGAAAGCCGGCTATGTGGCCGTCACCTTGTCCCTCAAGCCCACCGGCGTAGCGCCGGGCGACGTGACCGACAAGCAGTTCGACGCCATCGCCGACCTGGCCGACCGCTACAGCTTCGGCCAACTGCGCACCTCCCACGAGCAGAACATCATTCTCGCCGACGTGGAGCAGAGCCAACTGTTCGCCCTCTGGGGCGAATTGCGCGAGCACGGTTTCGCCACGCCGAACATCGGCCTGCTGACCGACATCATCTGCTGCCCGGGCGGTGACTTCTGCTCCCTGGCCAACGCCAAGTCGATCCCCATTGCCGAAGCCATCCAGCGCCGTTTCGACGACCTGGACTACCTGTTCGACATCGGCGAGCTGGACCTGAACATTTCCGGCTGCATGAACGCCTGCGGCCACCACCATGTGGGCCACATCGGCATTCTCGGGGTGGACAAGAAAGGCGAAGAGTTCTACCAGGTGTCCCTCGGCGGCAGCGCCAGCCGTGACGCCAGCCTGGGCAAGATCCTCGGCCCTTCCTTCGCCCAGGACGACATGCCCGACGTGATCGAGAAACTGATCGACGTCTACGTGGAAAAACGTACCGAAGACGAACGCTTCATCGACACTTACCAGCGTATCGGTATCGACCCCTTCAAGGAGCGCGTCTATGCAGCGAATCATTAAGAACAATGCCGTCATCGACGAAACCTGGCATCTGCTGCCCAAGGACGCGTCCTTCGACGGTATCTCCAACTGCGACGACCTGATCGTGCCGTTGGCCCTGTGGCGCGACCACGGCCATGCCCTCAAGGCCCGTGACGGCGGACTGGGCGTCTGGCTGGACGCCGATGAAGAAGCCGAGGAAATCGGCGATGACGTAAAACACTTCCAGGTCATCGCCCTGAACTTCCCGGCCTTCACCGACGGTCGCAGTTACTCCAACGCCCGCCTGTTGCGTGACCGCTATGGCTACAAGAACGAACTGCGGGCGATTGGCGACGTGCTGCGCGACCAGCTGTTCTATATGCACCGCTGCGGTTTCGATGCCTACGCCCTGCGTGCGGACAAGGACCCGTACGAAGCCCTCGAAAGCCTCAAGGACTTCTCGGTGACCTACCAGGCCGCCACCGACGAACCGCTGCCGCTGTTCCGTCGCCGCTGAAGCTGTCCGGCCCGGGTGCATCACGCGCCCGGGCCGGGCTTCAAGCGTCCAGTTCCGCCTCCGGGATTCTCTCCAGTACCTCTTCGGTCAACGCCAGCGTCTCCCTGGCCTGGGCCTCCCGCCAAGCCCTGAGTTGATCACCCATCTGTGCCTCCAGTTCGATATCGACGAACTCATGCCAAAGGGGGTCGCGACTGCTCGTACGCTGGGAGTCCAGCACCGACAGGGTGGCTTGGTATTGCTCATCGATAGCCTTGAATCGCGATGGGTGATTCTCCTTCAGGTAGCTGGCCCAGAACTCGCGATCGGCCAATGCCCGCGCATACGCCGGGGTCCGTTCCCGGGCCAGTACCTTGGCATGGGCCGCGCCCAGCTTTTGCTCCGTCACCCGAGCCAATTCGGTAAATGTCATGTGCTTGGGTTGGCCCGGCAAGCGAAGTCGCTCCGTCAGGCCAATGCGGTAGGCCAGCCTCACCTCCACCGGGTCGACCCGTGGCGTATCGGGCAACTTCAGCCGCGCCTCGATATCCGCCTGGGCCAGGCGCTCGACCTCATCCAGGCGCCACAATCCCCGGGTCAGCTTCAGCAGATTCAGTTCGGTAGCGGCCGGGGTGCCCGCGGCCCTTGCCCTCGCCTGATGCACCAGGACCCTGACCTCCATGTCGCTGAAGATCAGCTCCGCGCCATCGGAGCAGGTCTGCGGATGGGACGCCGAGGCAAACAGCTCCTCGCGCAGCTCACTGTATTGACTGACCGCATCCACGACCTGCCAGACCCGCAGGCTCAAATCCCGGGGCGCCTCGCGATATTCGGCGCTGACCGTCAGATCCGCCAGCAGCTTGAAAAAATCCGTGGAGCCTTGCTGCCGATGCAGCAACTGCCATTGCTGTTCTTTCAGAACCTTCTGCTCGGCCGATACGCCCCCCAGCCAGTGGTCGCACTCGCAAAGCGACGGGGTTCGATGCAGGGCATGGGCGCGCCGCCGGCCCGGGGTATCGATGCCGAAATTGATACCGGTTTCGCGCTCGTAACGCTGTAACCGCTGCATGCCCGCGGCCGAAAGCGCCGGATTGTCGTGGAGGTGGGTAATCCGGTTGATGGCGGTGGGACCTGCGTAAACCGCCTCGGGAATCACCGAAATCCGATTGTTGCGCAGGTCCACACGCTGCAAGTTGCGCAACCCCGACAGACCGACAGGCCAGCGATCCAGCTGTGCATGACGTAGCACCAGGTTCTCCAGCTCGCTCATCTGGCTGACATCGGGGGGCTGGTGCAAAGGGTTATGCGAAAGGTTCAGAAATTTCAGTCGGGTCAGGCGGGACAACACACCTGACGCCTGGGCGTTCAACACAATCTGGTTGTCTGGCAGGTGCAGATGGACCAGTTCGGACATCTGCTCCAACTCCACCGGCAGGCTGCTCAGATGGTTGAAGCCCATGGACAACCAGCGCAACTGCCTGAAACAGGATAAAAACGAAACTTCGCTGCTGGCAACGGCCATATCATTCATGAACAGAAAGCCCACATGACTGAAGTCGGCACTGATCGCCGGCAAGTCCCCGACCCGCATGCCCAACAGGTCCAGTTCATAGAAGTACTGCCCACCCAGCAGGTTGCGGTTGGACTGTTTTCTCCAGCAGGCCAGGATCGCATCGGCCACCCGCTGCTTGTTGTCGAGCGCTACGGGAGCGACTTGCAAGGTTCCTCGCACACGCCTCCAGGTCTGGCGTTGCACCCATCCATCCAGCGTGGTGAACAAGGTTTCATACTCCTCCCGCAGGCGTTCGAGTTCCACCAGGCAGGCAGACTCGGGCAGGTGGAGTGAACTGAGGAAACGACCCACCTCCTCCGAGGAGAACCCCGGATACAGGTCACGCACACGAGCGCTCAAATGCTCGGAATACCCCAGAATCCTGCCATCATCGCTCATCGGGTAGCCGATACGTCCCGAAGCCAGGCGCATGGGCGGCCTGAACCAACGACTGAAAGGGGACAGGCCAAGCGTATCCTGGGCGGTATAAGGATCTCGGGCAATCTGACCGACAATCTGTTCTTTCAGCCAGGCACCTCGTTCCGCGCCGCTGAACCCAAGGGCAACGCGATCAGGTTCAGGCAGGGCATGAACCATCGCGTCGAAAATATTATCCGCCCGCCCCAGGAGCGCCCCGAGTGATCGAAGGCGCTGTACTGTCGACCGACCTTGAGAATCACCCGGGGCGTGGCGATATCCGGATCCCCCGCCGTTTCAAGTGCCTCGCTGGTAAAGCGCTGTTCGCGCAACTCAATCCGCAACCCGTTCTCCGGCCAGCCCGGTAATTGCTCAAGCGTATGCAGCGCGAGACGGTCGGCCTGGGCGTATCGCGGGGCCAGCAAATACCAGCTCTCGCACACCCGGTTAAGCTGCAACCGCTTGAGGTACCAGCGGATTTCCTCCGAGAACCGTAGCGGCACCCGCTCGTTCAAGAGCGCGAGTTCGGCGCTGCGCGCATGGGCGATCAACTCCCGGGCAACACTTCCCGGCAAGCCGGGGAACACCCCGAGAATACGATTGATCCTCTCGTCGTGGGTTTTCTCACTCGCCGTATACAACTCCTCGAACAGCCATTGCCTTCGCTGTGCGGCCCATTGTCTGAGGCGCTGGCTCAGTACCCGGGCACGCACCTCATTGTCCGCCAGCTCAGCACCGAGCAGCGTGTGGCGCTCAGACTCGCTCAACATGTTCAGCGTCGACTTGAGCAGGTCGCCATTCTTGAGTTGTGACTCGATGATCTGAAACGAGGAGAACTGCTCGGAAGTGCGCCGACCGTACTCCTCCATGACGTCTCCCAAACCATTGAGCACCTGGACGACCCGGTTTTCCGGCCAGTCGGGCAGCGACGTCAGCACCCGCAAGCGCAGATCGCCCTGCTCCACCGTTCGCGATATGGTGTCGGGCACCTCGCCGATAAAATCGCTGATGGCCTGGTCGATCCTGAAGCGCTTGATCGTATCGAGCAGCAGCGCGGGCGCCGGCTGATTGTCCGCCAGGGCTTTGCGCAACACATTCTCCTGGGCGGAACACAACTGACGGATCTGCAATCGCAACGGCTCGCTGAGTCCGGCGATGGGTTCACCGAGGCGTCGGAACAATTGCTCCACGTGCCAGTCCGCGACTCGCTCGTAAATCGTTTGCCAGACACCCGTACGGTTGAACCTGAGCGGCACGGCGTGGAACGCTTCGCCTCCCGGGTGCTCAATCCGCCATTGCAGGCGCACGCTGTCATACCTCACGGCATACACCTTCCCTGACAGCGGTAGATAGAGCTTGCCCTGAAACGGATAAAGCCCCACCTCATTGGCCTGGAGATCCTCGGGCAGACGGATCTCACGCTCATAGGGGGCAAGATCGGCCTTCCACAAGCGGCGCTGGCCTCTTGGCCCTTCAACGGGAATCAAGGCGTCGACTGAAGTCGGGGACCGAGTCTTGAACAGCGCCTTGCCGCCCTTCACCACCACGGCCCCGGCCGCCAACAGGGCGATGTCCTCAGCCACACCCAGCAGATAACCGAGGGCCTCGCGTTTGTCCCCGAGTTGCCAAGCCGCAAATCCGTCATAGACCTCCACGACCATATTCACCACGGCCGCCGCCAGGATGATCTCGCCGATCACCGGCACGAACGAAATGGCCAACGCCAACAGGCTCAGCCCGGCCTCGCGATAAGCGTCCAGACGCGCCTGGCGCACCCGGGCATCGACGTCGGCCGTGGGTACGGCCAGTTGCCGCGCGTGCGCCTTGATCTGGCGGTAGCGTTGCTGCTGGAAACTTTCGAACAGGTCGCCACTGACGGGCACTTCGCTCAACGGGATATACCGAGCGATCGCCGGTACGGGCGGCCATTCTCGATCCAGGAACTGCAAGTTGTCATTCAGGGTCCGAAAGAACCGCAACCGCTGCTCTTCGGGAACAAAGCGGCTGAAGAACTTCTGGTAAGACGGGTCTCGAAGCTTCAGGGTCAGATCATGTTCGAAATGGACAAAGCTGCTGTACCGTTTCAAAGGACCGCGGGGGTCATCCGGAATATAGGCAACGCAGGGCAACTCCGTAGTGTCCGACAGCCCTGCGCCAATGACCACCCAACCGCTCAATTCGATAGCGAACATCTTCATTCGACTGCAATGAACCCGTTTTCCACCGAGCCTCAATTCTGTTTCGCCCTCGACCAGCGACAGGAGTAAATCATAGGTCGCCGGTGCGATATCCCCCTTCATGTAGGCAATGTCGGCGGTCACCGCCAGCGCCTGTTTGTCATACTCGGCAAAGTGCTGCCTTACCGACAAGGCGCCGCTGGCTGGCGGCGGATCGGGAGGATTGAAAACACTGTCGATATGCGCCTGATACAAGGCCCCCAAGTCCAGCGTTCGACAAGCCCAGGCAAAGTCTTCCGGTGCAAGCGAGACGTTGGTGCCCGGAGCGCCACCGGGAAACTGGACAGCGGCCTTGCCTGCCAGCGCCCCCCGCTCGGTCTCGCCAGCCTCGAAGTTCTGCAAGGCCGCCTCCAGCAGCGTTTGTCTGTGGACGAAGGTATAGAGTTTGTCCTCGAAGATACTGGACAGATAAGTTGCATCGACCCTGACAAACCGGGCACTTTGCAATTTCGGGTCGCCGTTGATCTGCCTTTCCAGCGCCTGGACCAGAAGTGGCGTGCAGAACCCATCAATATTCTGGAAACGCGCCATGATCTGTCGAACTTCATGCCTCGACATTTCCAGCGCCAACAGATGTTCACGAAATGACAGGCGTATTTCCGGAGCGGCCCGGTAGAACCAAGCGGGAATCTTCTCTTTGACCGTATCGAAATGAATGCCTGCCTCGGCAGGTGCCGAGACTTGCTCAATGACTTTTGCTTCTTCCATGGCAATCAACCTGGATATCCATTAAAGACTCCAGCGTATTGATCACTTGGCGAAAGAGGGGCGTATTTATAGCTGACAGGATGGCTTCCATCGGTGAACACCGACAGAAGCCATTACCAGGGGACCTTACCAGAAACGCTGCTGGGTCAGGCGACTCCACCAATTGAGCAGCACACGATCCAGCGAGCTGCTGGCAGCCAGGCCGACACGCTCTTGCAGGCTTTTGCGTTCGGCATAGTGCAGGTGGAACAACTCGGCCTGCTTGGCGCGCTCGGCGAGGTATTCATCGCTGGTCTTCAGTTCGTCCACCAACTGTTTGTCCAGGGCGGCGACACCCAGCCAGACTTCGCCGGTGGCGACTTCATCGATGGCCAGTTGCGGGCGATACTGCGAGACAAAGTTCTTGAACAAATGATGGGTGATGTCCAGGTCCTGCTGAAACTTCTCACGCCCCTTCTCGGTGTTTTCGCCGAAGACGGTCAAGGTCCGTTTGTACTCGCCGGCGGTCAGCACTTCGAAATCGATATCGTGCTTCTTCAGCAACTTGTTGACGTTGGGCAGCTGCGCCACCACGCCGATGGAGCCGAGGAAGGCAAAGGGTGCGCTGATGATCTTGTCGCCGATGCACGCCATCATGTAGCCACCGCTGGCCGCCACCTTGTCGATGCACACGGTCAGCGGTACGCCGGCCTGACGGATACGCGCCAGCTGCGAGGAAGCCAGGCCATAGCTGTGGACCATGCCGCCGCCGCTTTCCAGGCGCAGTACCACCTCGTCCCTAGGCGTTGCCAGGCTGAGCAGCGCGGTGATCTCGTGACGCAGGCTTTCGGTGGCCGAAGCCTTGATATCGCCAGCGAAATCCAGCACGAACACCCGCGACTTGCTCTCGTGCTGCTTCTTGTGTTTTTTCTCGCTCTTGGCCTGCTGCTTGCGCAGGGTCTTGAGCTGGTCCTTGTCCAGCAGGTTCTGCTCCAGGCGCTCACGCAGGCCCTTGTAGAAGTCGTTGAGTTTGCTGACCTGCAGCTGCCCCGCGGACCTGCGCCGACCTTTGCTGCGCAGCGAGGCAGCGGTCACCAGGACCACGACGATCGCAATGACGAGGGTGACGGTTTTCGCCAGAAAGCTGGCGTACTCGGCAAGAAACTCCACGGTGACTCCTTACAAAACCAGGCGGCCCCCGGCTGTGGGGGCTCACGACACTTCAAGCATACCGTCGGGACGGTGCTGCGACCAGTTATGGCACGGCTTGAATTGTGTCTCTAACAAACATTTCAAACGAGCGTATGTTTTTTGATTGACAGGCTTCCGGCATCCTCATAACCTCGCCAGACCTTCAACGTACCGGGACGACGCGGACGTGGGCAGCATCTATCTGATTCGACATGGCCAGGCCTCCTTCGGTGCGGACGACTACGACGTGCTGTCGCCGATCGGCATTCGCCAGGCCGAAGTCCTGGGCCAGCACCTGGCCGACCTGGGCCTGAGCTTCGACCGCTGCCTGGCCGGCGACCTGCGCCGCCAGCAACATACCGCGCTCACCGCCCTGCAGCAGTGCAGCGCCGCCGGCCTGTCGACTCCTCTGCTCGAGACCGATTCGGCCTTCAACGAATTCGACGCCGACGCGATCATCCACGCACTGTTGCCCGGCTTGCTGCCGGAAGAACCCGAGGCACTGCACATCCTGCGCAACGCCGCGCAAAACCGTGGCGAGTTCCAGCGCCTCTTCGCCCTGATCATCGAGCGCTGGCTCGACGGCCGCCATGACACCCCGGAGCTGGAAAGCTGGCAGGGCTTCGTCGCCCGGGTCGAGGGCGGGCTGCAGCGGATTCTCGAACAGGCGGACAATCGCCAGAAAATCGCCGTATTCACCTCCGGCGGGACCATCACCGCCCTGCTCCACCTGATCACCCGAATTCCGCCCAGGGAAGCCTTCGAGCTGAACTGGCAGATCGTCAACACCTCGCTCAACCTGCTCAAGTTTCGCGGTCGCGAGGTGGCCCTGGCTTCCTTCAACAGTCAAGCGCACCTGCAACTGCTGAAGGCCCCGGAGCTGATCACCTTTCGATAAGCTCCGGCCCACCCTGACCCTTGTGGGGTCGTCACCGTATTTACCCATAAAAGGATCGCAGCATGACCTCTGTAGCCCACGCCGTAGAAGCAATGAAAGCCAAGTTCAACCCAGCTGCCGCTGCCGGCCTGGACGTCGTCTTCGGTTTCCGTATCGATGAAAGCCAGCACTTCTCGCTGATCGTCAAGGACGGCACCTGCGAACTGGTGGAAGGTGAAAACCCGGATGCCAACGTGACCCTGGTTACCGACGGCGAAACCATGAAAGGCATCGTCAGCGGCGAAACCGACGGCATGCAGGCGTTCATGGGCGGCAAGCTGCGCGTCGAAGGCGACATGATGCTGTCGATGAAACTGAGCGAGCTGTTCCCGGCCTGATTCACGCCTCAGGATATTCGAGACCCGATCGCTCGCGATGCCCAGCCAGGCATCGCGGGCATCGGGTTTCGCGCGTTATCGTCGACCTCCGTCGCGAGCCAACCGGCTCCGGCGTTCCCCACTCTGGCCAAGCAACGCTTTCCCTCTACGCTGACACATCAGGCACGCTGATCATCCTGCAACACGCCGACCTATAAGACCGGACGGTGCTTGTGGGCAGGCAGGGCGAGCATTAGATTAGTCAATAATCTCTGGCCTCCAGAATAAGCAGAAGGGATAAGCATGGCGCTTACTGACCAGTCCACCCGTATCCGTGCAGGCGAAGAGCTCGATGTCGGCCTGATCGATCCGTACCTCAAGGCGCACATTCCAGGCCTGCACGGCCTGCCGAATATCAGCCAGTTTCCCGGCGGCGCCTCGAACCTGACCTACCTGATCCGCTACCCGGAACAGGAATTCGTCCTGCGTCGCCCGCCGTTCGGCCACAAGGCCAAGTCCGCCCACGACATGGGCCGCGAGTTCCGCATCCTCAACCAGCTCAAGGACGGTTTCCCGTACTGCCCCAAGGCCTATGTACATTGCACCGACGAATCGGTGATCGGGGCCGAGTTCTATGTGATGGAACGGGTCGAAGGCATCATCCTGCGCTCCGACCTGCCACCGGAACTGGGCCTGGATGCCGCGCAAACCGAAACCCTGTGCAAGAGCTTCATCGACCGGCTGGTGGAACTGCACCAGGTCGACTACAACGCCTGCGGCCTGGCTGACCTCGGCAAGCCGGAGGGCTACGTCGTGCGACAGATCCGTGGCTGGAGCGAGCGTTACGAAAAAGCCCTGACCCCCGACGCGCCGAGCTGGGAAGCCGTGCGGGCCTGGCTCAATGACAAGATGCCCGCCGACCATCCGACCTCGAGCATCGTGCACAACGACTACCGCTTCGACAATGTGATCCTCGACCCGCACAACCCGATGCAGATCATCGGCGTGCTCGACTGGGAGCTGACCACCATCGGCAACCCGCTGATGGACCTGGGCAATACCCTGGCCTACTGGATCGAGGCCGGCGACCCGGCACCGGTGCAATTGATGCGCCGCCAGCCGAGCCACGCCCCCGGCATGCTGACCCGTCGCCAGTTCGTCGACTACTACGCCGAACGCTCGGGGATCGCCATCGACAACTTCGACTTCTACTACACCTACGGCCTGTTCCGCCTGGCCGGTATCGTGCAGCAGATCTACTACCGCTTCTTCCACGGCCAGACCCAGGACAAACGCTTCGCGCAGTTCATTCACATGAACAAGCTGCTGGAGCAGATGAGCCTGCAAGTCATCCACGCCTCCCGCCTCTGACCGCGCCTACAACAAGGAAAATAACCATGTCCAAGACCCAGTTGTTCGACCTCGACGGCAAGATCGCCTTTGTCTCCGGCGCCAGCCGCGGGATCGGCGAGGCGATTGCCAAGCTGCTGGCCCAGCAAGGCGCGCATGTGATTGTCTCGAGCCGCAAGCTCGAAGGCTGCCAGCACGTCGCCGACGCCATCATCGCCGAGGGCGGCAAAGCCACTGCCATCGCCTGTCATATCGGCGAAATGGAACAGATCAGCCAGGTCTTCGCCGGCATCCGCGAGCAGTTTGGGCGCCTGGACATCCTGGTCAACAACGCCGCCACCAACCCGCAGTTCTGCAACGTGCTGGATACCGACCTCAGCGCCTTCCAGAAAACCGTCGATGTGAACATCCGCGGCTACTTCTTCATGTCGGTGGAAGCCGGCAAGCTGATGCGCGAACATGGCGGTGGCAGCATCATCAACGTGGCCTCGATCAACGGTATCTCCCCGGGTATTTTCCAGGGCATCTATTCGGTGACCAAGGCCGCCGTGATCAACATGACCAAGGTCTTCGCCAAGGAGTGCGCGCAATTCGGCATTCGTTGCAACGCCCTGCTGCCGGGCCTGACCGACACCAAGTTCGCCTCGGCGCTGGTAAGCAACGAAACGATCCTCAAGACCGCCCTGCAACAGATCCCCCTCAAGCGGGTTGCCGCACCGAGCGAAATGGCCGGGGCCGTGCTGTATCTGGCCAGCGATGCGTCCAGCTACACCACCGGGGTGGCGCTGAATGTGGACGGGGGCTTCCTGTCCTGACATCGAAATAAAAATTCCATCAGTTGAATTTATTGAATTTAAATTCTATAAATAGCCCTTCCTGAAAATAACAATCAAAGGATGCGGCGATGGACGAGTTGGGAATAGGCTTGATCGGCACGGGCTTCATGGGCCGCGCCCACGCACTGGCATTTCACAATGCCAGTGCGGTGTTCGAACTGCCGCTGAAGCTGCGCCTGGTGGCGCTGGCGGATGCCGATACACACCGCGCCGAATCCTGTGCCAGGGCCTGGGGCTTCGAGCAGGCCTACGGTGACTGGCAACAACTGATTGACGATCCGCGGGTTGGGCTGGTGGCCATCACCACGCCCAATCACCTGCATTTCCCCATGGCCATGGCTGCCCTCGCGGCGGGCAAGGCGGTGTACTGCGAAAAGCCCCTGGCGGTCGACCTGGACCAGGCCACGCGAATGCGTGACGCGGCGCGCCAGGCCGGCGTGATCACCCGAGTGGGCTACAACTACCAACACAATCCGACGATCGACCTCGCTCGGGAGTTGATCCGCAGCGGCGAACTGGGTGAGATCGTCGGTTTCCAGGGCGAATTCAGCGAAGATTTCATGGCCGACCCCGCCTCGCCCTGGTCCTGGCGCTGTGAAGCGCAACATGCCGGCGGCGCACTGGCCGACCTGGGCAGCCATCTGCTGGCCATGGCCCGGCACCTGATCGGCGATATCACGGCGGTCTGTGCCGACACCCGTACCGTCCACCCACAGCGTCCCGCCAGCGCCGGCAGCCGGGAGACCCGCCCGATTGCCGTCGATGACCAGGTCCACGCCCTGCTGCGCTTCGCCAACGGTGCCCGGGGTACTTTCAGCAGCAGCTGGCTCAAGCACGGCTACAAGAACCACCTGAGTTTCGAAATCAGTGGTACCCAGGGCACCTTGGCCTTCGACCAGGAGCGCCTCAACGAACTGCGGCTCTGTCGCGTCGGCCAGAGCGGTTTCCAGCGCCTGCTGGCCGGACCGGACCAGCCTCGTTACGCGGCCTTCAGCCCCGCCGCCGGGCATCAGCTGGGTTACAACGAGCTCAAGACCCTGGAGGTCCAGGCGCTGATCGAGGCGCTGGCCGGCCAAGGCCAGACGGGGACGGACTTCGAAGAAGCCTGGCAGGTGGAGCGCCTGGCGACGGCGATTCGCCAGGCGGCCCGGGAACAACGCTGGGTCGACGTCAGCGAGTTCTAGAAACGGGTGGGAGCGCTGCTCCTACAGCCCTCCCTTGCACGCTATTTGAGACTGGCAGCGACCTTCGCTGCCACATCCCCGGGCAGCCAGGCCTTCCAGACGTCCGGATGTTCCTTGAGAAACGCCTCCGTCACCTGGCGTGTCGGCAGGCGTTCTTCACTCATTTTCGCCAACGCCTGGTTCAACAGGTCGATCGGCAGGTCGACCTTGGCGAAAAACGTCACCACCTGCGGGTACTTCGCCTTGAACGGCGACGAGACGCCAATGCTCAACTTCGAGGCCAGGGAACGGCTCGGTTTCGGGTCGGGATTGTTCGGGTCGGTCAGGGTTTTCCAGGCCTCGGCGTCAAAGGCCGGTTCCTGGAGCTGGACCAGCTTGAACTTGCCCAGCAATGGCGTCGGCGACCAGTAATAGAACAGGATCGGTTTGCCACGCCGAATCGACGAGGTGATCTCCGCATCCAGCGCGGCCCCGGAGCCACTGCGAAAGTTGACGTAACTGTCGTTCAGGCCATAGGCCTTGAGCTTCTGTTGATTGACGATTTCCGAGGTCCAGCCGATCGGGCTGTTGAGAAAACGGCCCTTGCCCGGTGCCTCGGGGTCCCTGAAGACATCCTTGTAGCGAGCCAGGTCCGCGACCCCGCGCAGCTCCGGCGCCAGAGGCTTGATGCCGCGCTCCGGGTCACCCTTGATCACATACTCGGGGACCCACCAGCCCTCGGTGGCGCCCTTGACGGTATCGCCAACGGCCACGACCTCTCCCGCCGCTTCGGCCTTGACCCACGCTGGGCTGCGTCCGGCCCACTCCTCGCCGATGACCTGGATATCATTCTTGGCCAGGGCGGTTTCCAGGGTCACGGTGGTGCCGGGCAACATGTCGGTCGGCAGGCCGTAACCTTTTTCGACGATGTAACGCAGGATATCGGTAATCAGGCTGCCACTTTCCCAGTTCAGGTCGGCGAAATGGATCGGCTGGGCGGCGGCCCGAACCTGAAGGGGCATGGCGGTGACACAGAATACAGCCAGGGCACTGACGAGCAGCGCGCGCAATCCTTTCATGGAATTACCTCGATCAGGGGTCGTCTCTCGGCGAAAAACCGAAAGCCCGAACGCTTCAGTCAACTGAACTGTAGTCGAGGTTCCCGGGTTGGTGCGTAATCGATCAACGAGCGTCTTGCGCCTGAAGCTGCTGCAATTCCCGCCGGACCATGCTGACATACTCGGCCGGCCCCAAGGCATAAAGCTGCGCCGCGACCCAGTTGAGCCAGGCGCCCTGCAGTTCGGCCTTGCGCTCGAACAGCCGGCGGGCCTCGGCACTGGCCTGCGGCAGATGCTCGCGGTGGAACTCGGCCCGGGTCGAACTCATTACTCGCTGGCCTTGAACGTCAATTCGCCCTTGCGCCAGCGGGCGGCCTTCTTGGTCACGTCCTTGAGGGTCTTGCTCAAGCCACCTTGCAACTGTTCGTGGGCGGCAAACACCATCACCACGCCATGCCCTTCCTTGAACACGATCCCATGGCCTTCCGGCACGGTGACATAGGCATAGTCGCCCAGGCCATAGACCGTCAGTTTGATCTCGCGAAACTTGATGTCGAACTTGCCGCCCTCGCGACTGGGCAATACCGCGGCCCGAAAGTGATCGCCCACCTTCAGCTCCAGACGCGGCTTGTCGTCGACCACCAGGGAGGTTTCGGTGTCGATCTCGGCAATGTAGATGCCTTCGGCGGTTTGTTCGGTGATATAGACGAAACGTGATTGAAACTGTTTGACCAGCTTGGCCCGAAGATCACCCAGCACAAACAATGCATGCATATCCAGATTACTGACTGCCAACGAAAAGCCCTCAAACTCGAAAAATGGAGCTGCCCGGCGAGTGCCAGGCAACACAAAACGATCGGTCACTGCCGTCGGTTACTGAATAGAAAGCCCTGATGTTTGCCCGAGCGGCCTGGCGATGGCCACCCGTGCGCAGAAAGCCTAATGGATACAAGGTCCCATGACTTCTGCGAAGCGTCATCAGCGCTTGAAGGAAAACACCGCATTGTGCCGATCACGGGAAACCGGCAACTGAATTTGCGAGGGAAGGCCTTCCTGAAAAAAAGTAATTTCCGACATGCAGATTGAAAAAATGCCCAGGATGAAATCAGCCCCCTGGCACTGGAAGTGATTCTAGAACACGTCAGGCCATTGGGGCCAATCAAACTGCGAGCGAGCAGTATCTTACAGGACAAAAAGTACTCAATCGTATTCAGTCTGTCGCAAATGCCCTGCCGGAGCAATCGTCGGGCCTGCGGCTCCTACCGTAATAGCGTTCGGTCTCAGCCCTTGTGCGGCGCGCTTTCCGGCTTGTAGCCCAGGCGCAGTCCACCCCAATGGCGGCCCTTGACCATGATCGGTACCGACAGGTCATGCATCAGCTCACCGGTATCGCGGGTGTAGGTCTGCAGCAGCACAGGCTGTTGGTGACTGCCACAGCGGATTCCCGTACGGTCGTCGAACTTGCGCTTGGTCCGGTTGTGCAGCGTGTCATGCTGCGGATCGCCGGTCAGGGGTTGGCAAAAAGCCTGGTTGTGGGTCGGCACATAACCCTGGGGCGTACAGGCAATGGCGAACACCAGGCCTTCATGGCGGGCCAGCAAGGGTTCCTGGATCATCGGCAGGACCTGATCGGTATAGCGATCGAAGCGCGTCTGGTATTTGGCCGGCGAAGTATTGGCAATCGGCTGGTAAGTGCGATCGAACAGATCATCAAGACCGATACGGTTCTGTTCGATGTCTGCCTCGAAACGCGCGGCAATCTGTCCCGCCCCCTCACGAGCAAGATCGTAGGCCCGTTGGTGGTAGTCATCCAGGCCGACCTCGGCCAGGCGCTGGCTGATGGTCTCGGCCTGCCCTTCCATCTGTATCGCCGCTTCGGTCAGGTGCCGGGTCTGCTGGTCGCTGACGGCCAGGTCGCCGCGCATCTGTTCCACGGCGGTGAACAAGCTGTCCAGTTGCTCGCGATTGCTCTGTGCGCCGCGGGCGATCTCGCCCACCTGCGCTTCGACACTGGCGGCCAGGCTGGCGATATTCTCCAGGTGCCGGCCAGTATGCTCGACCTGCTCCACACCACCGTCCAGGTCCTGGGCCAACTGACGGATCTGCTCCACGACCTGGGTGGTACGTTGCTGGATGTCGGCCACCATGACCCCGACCTCGTCGGTCGCCGTGGCCGTGCGCCCGGCCAGCCCGCGCACCTCGTCGGCCACCACGGCAAAGCCGCGACCATGCTCGCCGGCGCGCGCCGCCTCGATCGCGGCGTTGAGGGCCAGCAGGTTGGTCTGGCTGGCGATCGCCTGGATCACCAGGGTCACGCGCTGGATCTCCTCGCTGCGCAGGCTCAAGGCCTCGATCAGCTCGCGGCTGGCATTGGCCTGCCGGCTGAGCCGGTGCATGCGGCCGATGGACTCCGACAGCACCGCATGCCCCTCGGCGCTGCTGCCGCGCGCCTCACTGGCCGAGCCGAGGGCCTGCTGACTCAATTGGGAGGTCGTGCGCTCGGTGTCGATCACCTGTTCGGCACTGGCGACAATCTGCGCGGCGGCGTTGAGCTGCGACTGCACCTTGCCGGCCAGCTGCTTGACCGAAAAGGCCACGCCGGCGGCGGACAGGGCATTATGGCTGGTGGTATAGGACAGGTCGCGGGTCAATGCCGACAGGGCATCGCCGCCCTGGACGACTGACACCGGGACCTGGCGTCCCCGCAGGCGTGGCAACCAGACCAGCAACAAGGCCAGCGGCAGGCAAACGATCAAGGTCCAACCGGCGAAGGCCATGGCCGACAGCAACAGCGCCAACCCCACGCTCTGTATCAGCGGCGTGAGCCAGCAAAGCGCCGGTTTCGCTTCCACGTCCGCTTGCGCCACGACCCCAGGCAGAACTCCCTCTCCAGACATAGGCTTACCCACTTGAGCTTCTTAGTTGTTTTTTTGCATTAAACGCCACTATAGGGCCATTAGCCATGGTCCGTTAGTTGTAGGGCGTTCGAGTCAACAAGGTTGCAGTGGGGGGAGTCTGGGGGGCGGGCCTGCTCGCGATGGCGATGCAAGCCGCACCGCCGCTATCGCCAGCAAGCCGGCTAAAGGGAACGAAGCATCAGGCCTGGCGCTGGTGCTTGTCGATCTGCTCGTGACGTTCCTGGGCTTCGATGCAGTATTTGGTGGTCGGGCTGATCAGCAGGCGCTTGAGGCCGATCGGCTCGCCGCTGTCATCACACCAGCCGAAGGAATCGTCGCTGATGCGCAGCAGCGCCTGTTCCAGTTGCGGCAGCATGCGCTGGTCGCGGTCGATGGCGTTCACCAGCCAGGTACGTTCTTCTTCAACGGAAGCGGCGTCAGCCGGGTCAGCCGGGGTATCGAGACTCTCGATGGCAATACGGTTCTGCTCGATACGCTCGTGGGTTTCGACTTTCATCGCTTGCAACAGCTCGGTAAAGAAAGCCAGTTGCTCGGCGTTCATGTAGTCGTCCGCCGGCATGGCCAGCAACTTTTCCTTTGTCATTGATTTCTCTATAGAAAATACGTGCATTAAGGCGAATTAGGGAGCGTTCTGAACACCTGAGGGGATGCACAGAAAGGCGCCGTCCATTCCAAGCGCCACCCGGCACTCAATTTACGAGGGGCGGCAGTCTAAGGCCGAGTTATCGAGTCAGCAACTGAAATGACAGCAAAAACGTCCGACACGCCCGCACAGACGCTCTGGCGCCCGTCCCGTGGAGACGTATCGGAGTGTGTTTATAACAAGAAATTCCGTGCAAAGCGCCTGTTAAGGAGACAAATGGTCACGCAGGCGCGGCGTAGTACCTTGCCTACAGTGGTCTTGGGCGACTCCTTGCGTATTTTGTTGTTTCATTTTTCGACGATAGCGGTCACCCCCAGCCCGCCGGCGGCACAGACGGAGATCAGTCCGCGACCCTGGCCGCGCTCGTCGATCGCCTTGGCCAGGCTTGCCAGCAGTCGCCCACCCGTGGCGGCAAACGGGTGCCCGCAGGCCAGCGAGCCGCCATTGACGTTGAGCTTGCCACGGTCAATCGAGCCCAGCGCCGCGTCCAGGCCGAGGCGTTCGCGGCAATAGCCGGGGTCTTCCCAGGCCTTGAGGGTACAGAGCACCTGGGCGGCGAAGGCTTCGTGGATCTCGTAGAAGTCAAAGTCCTGCAACGTCAGGCCTTCGCGGGCCAGCATCCGCGGCACGGCGTAGGCCGGCGCCATCAGCAGCCCCTCGGTGCCATCGACGAAATTCACCGCCGCCGTTTCACCCGTACGCAGGTAAGCCAACACCCGCAGGTTGTTCGCCTGCGCCCACGCCTCGCTCGCCAGCAGGACCACCGAGGCGCCATCGGTCAACGGCGTCGAGTTGCCGGCGGTCAGGGTGCCGCTGTGCTTGTCGTAGGCCGGCCCCAGACCGGCCAGTTTCTCCAGGCTGGTATCGGCACGCAGGTTGTTATCACGTTTCAACCCGCGATAAGGGCTGATCAGGTCATCGAAGAAACCGCGTTGGTAGGCGGCATCGAGCCGCTGGTGACTGGTCAGCGCCAGCTCGTCCTGGGCCAGTCGCCGGATCTGCCAGCGCTTGGCCATATCCTCGCAGTGTTCGCCCATGGACAGCCCGGTGCGCGGTTCGCCGTTGCGCGGCAGCAGCGGTTTGAAGAACATCGACGGACGCACCTCGAGCAGGCTGCGCAGCCTGTCGCCCAGGCTTCTGGCCCGATTGGCCCGCAACAGGATCTGGCGCAGGGATTCGTTGATCGCGACAGGCGCGTCCGAGGTGGTATCGGCACCGCCGGCAATCCCCACTTCAATCTGCCCCAGGGCAATCTTGTTGGCCACCAGCAATGCCGCTTCAAGACCGGTGCCGCAGGCTTGCTGCACATCGTAGGCCGGCGTCTGCGGCGACAGGGTTGTGGACAGCAGCGACTCGCGGGCCAGGTTGAAATCCCGCGAATGCTTGATCACCGCCCCCGCGGCGAACTCCCCCAGGCGCTTGCCCTCAAGGCCGTGGCGATCGATCAAGCCTTGCAAGGCAGCCACCAGCAGGTCCTGGTTGCTGTCCTGGACGTAGACCGTATTGGAGCGGGCAAACGGAATCCGATTGCCGCCGAGGATCGCGACCCGACGCACCGGTGCCGGGTTGAAGCTGTAGGCACTCATGGTCGATCTCCCTCGATAAAGAGTCCGCGCATATGCGGCTTGTCCCCCGTCAGGTTGCGGACTTCGAATTCATGGCGCGTGCCCGTTGGCGGCACATTCCACAGCGTGGCGCTGCCGGGCAGGAAGATCGGCAGCTTGAATTCGCAGGTCAGCTGCGCAACCGTCAGGGGCCGCGGCGGTTGCTGCGCCGCCAGTGCGCGGCCGAGGGTCCACATGCCATGGGCGATGGCCCGCGGAAAACCGAACAGGCGGCCCCCCAGCCAGGAGGTGTGGATTGGATTGTGGTCGCCGGACACCCGGGCAAAACGCCGTCCCAAGTCCGCCGGCAACGACCAGCGCTGCGTGCGCACGAGGGCCGCCTCGTCGAGGTCCAATACGCCCTGCCAAGGCTCGCCCACGGGCGCGCTGACACCACGGCGCAGGTACAGGCTTTCACTTTCCCAGGCCAGGCTGCCGTCGCCTTTGCCCCGGGTGACGATCAGCACCGCCTGGCCCTTGGGGTGCGCCACCCAACGCTCGCAATGCACCTCCAGGCGCAAGGCCTGCCCGGGCTCCAGGCGCTGGTACTGGCGAATGCGATTGGCCAGATGGACCATGCCGCTGGCCGGCCAGGGAAAGGTCGGGCTGGTCAGCAGCAGCAAGTGCAAGGGAAAGGCCAGGGTATGGGGAAACGACAACGGCACCCCGTGCTCGGGGCGAAAACCGCAGGCCCGGGCATAGCGGGCAATGTCCGCGGACGCCAGCTCCGCCGCCGGACGGACCAGGTGCTCGTCGGGCAATCGTGGTGGCCCAGCCAGCCGGGGCTTGCGCAAACTGCACAAACCGTCCCAGAGCAGGCGGGCGCTGGAAGGCGGCGGGTCGACGATGCGAATGGAGGAGTCCGGCTTCATCATTCAGGCCCCCATCAGGCTTTGCCCGCAGACGCGGACCACCTGCCCATTGATCCCGCCGGAGGCCGGATGCGCCAGCCAGGCAATGGTCTGCGCCACATCCTCGGGCTGCCCGCCCTGGGCCAGGGAGTTCATCCGCCGTCCCGCCTCACGGAGCAGCAGCGGAATCTTCGCGGTCATCTGCGTCTCGATAAACCCCGGCGCCACGCCGTTGATCGTCACCTGCCGGCGCGCCGCCAAAGGCGCCAGGCCCTGCACCAGGCCGATCACCCCGGCCTTGGAAGTGGCATAGTTGCACTGCCCCAGGTTGCCGGCGATACCGGCAATCGACGACACCCCGATAATCCGTCCGCCGGGATTGATCCCCTGCCCCCCCAGCAAGGCCGTGCTCAGCCGCAACGGCGCCTCCAGGTTCACCGCCATGACCTTGCGCCAGGCGGCTTCGGTCATTTTCGCCAGGGTCTTGTCCTGGGTGATGCCGGCGTTGTGCACGACGATGTCGAAGCTGCCTTGCTCGCCGGCAAATGCCAGCAGCCGCTCGGCCGCCTGGGGCGCGGTGATGTCCAGGGCCAGCGCGGTTCCCCCCAGGGACGCCGCCACTGACTGCAACTCCGCCTCCACGGCGGGGATATCCAGGCAGACGACCTGGGCGCCCTCGCCCGCCAGTACCTGGGCGATGGCCAGGCCGATACCTCGACACGCCCCGGTGACCAGGGCGCGACGCCCGGTGAGAGGCTTGTCCCAGAGTATGTCCCCGGGAAAGTCCACCGGCTCGGCGATCCGTACCACCTGGCCGCAGACATAGGCCGAACGCCGGGACAGAAAGAAGCGCACGCTGCTGTCCATTTCCGTCTCGGCACCGGGTTGGACATAGAGCAGTTGCACAGTGATCGCCCTGCGCAGCTCCTTGCCCAGGGAGCGCACGAAACCCTCCAGGGCACGCTGCGCCACCGTGTGGGCCAGGTCCGTGCAGTGTTCCGGCGGCGTGCCGAGGACCAGCACCCGGCCGTGGGCGCTCAGGCGCCGAACATTGGCGTGGAAAAAACGGTACAGCTCGTCCAGTTGCGGCACGTCAGCCAGGCCGCTGGCATCGAACACCAGCCCCCGGACCTTGACCGTGGAGGGTGCGTCGATGCGGGCGGGTACGGCGGCCACCGTGTCGGTGGCGGCGAAAATCCGTTGCAACTCGCCTGACAGGCGGCCCTGGGGTCCTGCCGCGAGTACCACCGGATTGAGCAGGTTGCCCGCCTGGCCCGGGCGATAGCGTTGCAACGGCAGGGGTTGCGGCAGGCCCAGGGTCCGGGCCAGCCAGTGCCCCCAGGGGGTATTGGTGAATGAAAGATAACCGTCAGCCATGAATGGATACCTGGATCGCAGGGTCGGCCTATTCACCATAGCGCCCGAGCAGCGCCCCTTCCTCACCACTGATCAGTTGCAAGGCGATGATGGAGAGCCGCCACCGCCGATTTGAAAGCCCTGGCCTGTCAGTCCGGCTCTACGGGCTGGACCTGGCTGGCGGTATCGATACTCACCACCACCGACATCCCCGGGCGCAGCCGATTGAGCTCTTCCTGCCCCGGATCCACTATGATCCGCACCGGCACCCGCTGGGCGATCTTGACGAAGTTGCCGGTGGCGTTGTCGGCCTGCAACAGGCTGAACTCCGAACCGGTCGCCGGGGCAATGCGCTGCACCCGCCCGGTAAACCGACGATGATTGAGCGCATCGACGGTAAAGCTCGCCGCCTGTCCCTCGCGCACCGCCGCCATCTGCGTCTCCTTCATGTTGGCAATCACCCAGTGCCGATCCGGCACCAGGGCCATCAGTTGCGCGCCGGAGTTCACATAGGCCCCCAACCGGACCCCGATCTGCCCCAACTGGCCATCCCGGGGAGCGGTGATACGGGTATTCGACAGGTCGATCCGCGCCAGTTCCACGGCCGCCTCGGCGTTGCTCACCGCCGCCTCCAGCGAACCGCGGTTGACCAGCACGGTTTGCAGGTCCTGGCGGGAGATATCCAGCGCCGCCTGGGCCTGGGCCACCGCCGCGCCGGTCTGGGCATGGTCGGCGCGGGTCACGTCCAGCTCGCGCCGGGACACCGAGCCATCGGTGATCAGCGCCTCGTTGCGCTTGAGGTCGGCGCTGCTCTTGAGCATCTGGGCCCGGCTGTTGTCGAGGGCCGCCTGGCGCTGCACGATGGTCGCCTCGGCACTGCGCCGTTGTTGCAGGTTGTTCGCCAGGGCGGCCTTCTGCACCGCGAGCTGGGCCAGCGCCTGGTCCAGTCGCTGCTTATAGATGCGGTCATCGAGGCGCACCAGCAGGTCACCGGCCTTGACGAACTGGAAGTCCTGCACCGGCACCTCGAAGACGTAGCCGCTGAGCTGCGGACCGATCAGCGTCACCTGTCCGCGAACCAGGGCGTTCTCGGTGCTTTCGATGGCGCTGCCGAACGGCGGCAGTTGCCAGGCATACAGCACGATCAACACGCCGATGATCGCAATGGCGGCAAAACCCAGGGAAGAGACGATCCGCACCCCCAGGGACCTCGGCTCGGTGGACGAGGCGCCCGCTGGGGTGACGCCTTCGGGGGTGGCGGCAATGGCATTGGTCGTGGTCGCAGGTTGGCTCATCGTGAAGGGGCACCGCTGGTGGGAGTGGAGGACGGGGCGTTGCGGGCGATCTTCTTGTTCATGCTGAGCAACCACAGGCTGCGAGCGAAGATCCACAGCATGGTCAATACCGCGATCACCGCGATCAGCATGAAGACGTCGTTATAAGCCAGGACGTTGGCCTCCCTTGTGGCGGACGCGGCCAGCGACTGCATGCCTTGGGTGATCCGCGCCGACGGGTCGAAGATAACCCCCGCATAGGCCGCGCCGCCGCTTTGCAGGCGTGCGGCAACCTGCGGGTCGATCAGGGTCAGGTGTTCGACGATGCTGCTGGAGTGAAATTTCTCCCGCGCCACCTGGAACGTCCCCAGCAAGGCGGAGCCGATCAGGCCGCCGAGGTTGTTGCAGATCCCGAACAACACCGAAAAGCTCACCAGGTTGCGCGGGTTGGTCATCACGTTGCGGGTACCCAGGGCCATGGTCGGGCCGAGGAAGAAGGTCCCGCCGAAGGCCAGCAGGAACTGGCTGGCGTACATGTTGGCCGGGCGCGTCAGGTTGTTGGAGAAACTGTCCATGGACGAGCCGACCGCCATCAACGCCAGGGAGATGACCAACGGCTTGAGCAGATGATCGGGGTGAATGGTCAGGGCACTGACCGCCAGTCCGGCGATACTGCCCAGCAGCATCACGGCATAGAGGCTGCGCATCTGCTCACTGCCCATGTTCAAGGCCTGAAGGAACCCCACCGCGCCGGTGGACTGCTCCGACAGCACCATGCGGATCAGGATCACCGCCAGCCCCAGGCGGATCATCGCCCCGCTGCCCAGCCAGCGGGTCATCAGCATCGGGTTGCTGCGGTTGTGTTCAATGGCAAGCCCGGCGAGGATCAGGACGATGGAAGCCGCCGAGGCGATCCCGATCCAGGGCGCCTCCAGCCACCAGTCGATCCGCCCCAGGGACAGCACCGCACACAGCAGCGCCACGCCGGTGGCGAGGATCGCGAAGGTCAGGAAGTCGAGTTTTTCAAAGGTCTTGAAGCGATCGCCCGGCGGCAGCTTGAGCAGGAGCACACAGCCCAGGGCCGCCAGGGCCAGTCCCAGCTCGAACAGATACAGTCCGCGCCACTCGGCGATCTGCAGCAGGTCCTCGGAAAACAGCCGCGCCAGGGGCAACGCCAGTTGCGAGGTCCCCAGCCCCAGTACCAGGGCCTTGAGCCGCCACTTCGCCGGGAAGGCCTGGATCATGTAGTACAACCCCAGGGAATTGAGGGCCGCCCCAACCATGCCGTGGGCCGCCCGCACGGCAATCGCCGAACTCAGGTCGTTGACGAACAGATGACCGAAGGTCACCAGCGCATAGAGCACCAGGAACACCTCGGTAAAGGCCCGCAGGCCGAACTGCTGGCGGAACTTCACCAGCAACAGGTTCATCGAGACGTTGGTCATGACGTAGGCCGCCGGCAGCCAGGCCATCTCCGCCGTGGTCGCACCCAGCGCGCCTTGCAGGTACGGCTGGTTGGCGATCACCAGCGAGTTGCCCAGCCCGCCGGTCAGGGCCACCAGCAGTCCGACCATGGCATAGGCCCAGCGCCTGGGCGTGGAATGCAACGGCGTCGACGGCGATCCCGGCAGGCTGGGGCGCTCGTGGGGCAGCCAGTCGCGCGGTGCATAGTGGTTCATCCGGGGCCCTGCTCCATGCACTGGAATACGAGTCTCTTGTGTTGTTTCACAGATTACCTGAATCGAGGCTGTCCATCGGGCAAAAAGAACAGGACATTCATCTCGCCTTCATAGGCTTTTCACATTTAGGCGTTTACCGTAGAATCCAGCCCGCGCTCCGTGCCAGGGAATTGATAAAAATCATGAACATAACGCTGTTATGCAGCTTTGACATTTGTTTTTTTTAGGCTTAAATCGCCGCATGTTTTTTATTACCCCTGTATCATCCCACGGTCTTGCCTCTATGCTTGCCCGCATAAAAGGCATCGTTCATTGTGCCTGAGCGTTGAGTCCGGCATGCTATCGGCTGGCTTGAAGCATCGCCGCACCATTGAAACCTTTCTGGAAAGAAGCCTTTGAAACCTTATCCAATCCAGCGCGTGTCGATCGTTATCCCGGTCTATAACGAAGAGCAGAGCCTGCCCGAACTGTTGCGCCGCACCGAGGCCGCCTGTTCGCAGCTGACCCAGGATGTCGAAATCATCCTGGTCGACGACGGCAGCCGCGATCGTTCCGCCGACCTTCTTCAGGAAGCCGCCGAGCGTGAAGGCAGCCCTGTCATCGCCGTGATCCTGAACCGCAACTACGGTCAGCACGCCGCGATCATGGCCGGCTTCGAGCAATCCACAGGCGATCTGGTCATCACCCTGGATGCCGACCTGCAAAACCCGCCGGAAGAAATCCCGCGCCTGGTGGAACAGGCCGCACTGGGTTACGACGTGGTCGGTACCGTGCGCAACAATCGCCAGGACTCGGCCCTGCGCCGCTGGCCGTCGCGCCTGATCAACATGGCCGTGCAACGCTCCACCGGCGTCGCCATGAGCGACTACGGCTGCATGTTGCGCGCCTATCGCCGGACCATCGTCGACGCGATGCTGGCCTGCCGCGAGCGCAGCACCTTCATCCCGATCCTGGCCAACAGCTTTGCCCGGCACACCACCGAAGTGCTGGTGCAGCACGCCGAGCGCGAGCACGGCGACTCGAAATACAGCCCGATGCGCCTGATCAACCTGATGTTCGACCTGGTCACCTGCATGACCACCACGCCCCTGCGGCTGTTGAGCATCATCGGTTTCACCATGGCCGGCCTCGGCGCCCTGTTCGCCTTCCTGCTGGTGGTGCTGCGCCTGATGTTCGGCGCCGCCTGGGCCGGTGACGGTTCGTTCGTACTGTTTGCTATCCTGTTCGTCTTCACCGGCGGCCAGTTCATCGGCATGGGGCTCCTGGGCGAATACCTGGGCCGCATGTACAGTGACGTGCGTGCACGTCCGCGCTTCTTCATCGAGAAAGTGCTGCGTAGCCAGCCCTCTCCTGCCAGCGCTGCTGGTGATACCCCTTCTACTACTACCGCCAATCAGGTCGCACCATGAATCCGAAAGTTGTCGTCTTCGCCTATCACGATATTGGTTGCACCGGCATCGAGTCCCTGCTCGCCGCAGGTTATGACATTGCCGCAGTGTTCACCCATGCCGACGACCCGAAGGAGAACGCCTTCTACGGTTCCGTTGCCCAACTCTGTGCTCGCAAGGGCATTACGGTGCATGCACCGGAAGATGCCAACCACCCGCTGTGGATCGAGCGCATCGCCAAGCTGAACCCGGACTACATCTTCTCGTTCTACTACCGCAACCTGCTGAGCGAAGAGCTGCTGGCCACCGCCAAGAACGGCGCGTTCAACCTGCACGGCTCCCTGCTGCCACGCTACCGCGGTCGCGCACCGGCCAACTGGGTGCTGGTCAACGGCGAAACCGAAACCGGCGTGACCCTGCACCGCATGGTCAAGCGTGCCGATGCTGGTGGCATCCTGGCGCAGAACCGCGTCGCCATCGAGCGTGCCGACACCGCCCTGAGCCTGCACACCAAGCTGCGTGAAAGCGCCGCCGCCCTGCTGAACGAAGCGCTGCCACAACTGGCCGCCGGCAAGCTGAGCGAAACCGCCCAGGACGAATCCAAGGCCACTTATTTCGGTCGCCGCACCCCGGCTGACGGCAAACTGGTCTGGAAAAAGCCTGCCGAAGAGCTGTTCAACCTGGTTCGCGCCGTGACCCAGCCTTACCCGGGTGCGTTCTGCGCCGTGGGCGAGCACAAGCTGATCATCTGGAGCGCCGAAGTCGTCAAGGGCAACGAAGGTCAGGCCCCTGGCCGTGTGATCAGCGTCGATCCGCTGCGCATCGCCTGCGGTGAAGACTCCCTGGTGATCAACGCCGGTCAGCGCAACGACAACGGCCTGTTCCTCAGCGGCCCGCAACTGGCCAACGAACTGGGCCTGGTTGACGGTTCCTTCCTTCGTGGCGCCGAGTCGGGCCGCAAGCCACGTCGTACCCGCGTACTGATCCTGGGCGTCAACGGCTTCATCGGTAACCACCTGTCCGAGCGCCTGCTGCGTGACGACAAGTACGAAGTCTACGGTCTGGACATCGGCTCCGACGCCATCGATCGCCTGCGCAGCCACCCGAACTTCCACTTCGTCGAAGGCGATATCAGCATCCACTCCGAGTGGATCGAATATCACATCAAGAAGTGCGACGTGGTCCTGCCGCTGGTGGCCATCGCCACCCCGATCGAATACACCCGCAACCCGCTGCGCGTATTCGAACTGGACTTCGAAGAGAACCTGAAACTGGTTCGCTACTGCGTCAAGTACAACAAGCGCGTGATCTTCCCGTCGACTTCCGAAGTCTACGGCATGTGCCAGGACGAGAACTTCGACGAAGACACCTCGAACCTGATCGTCGGCCCGATCAACAAGCAGCGCTGGATCTACTCGGTATCCAAGCAACTGCTGGACCGCGTGATCTGGGCTTACGGCGCCAAAGGCCAGCTGAACTTCACCCTGTTCCGTCCGTTCAACTGGATGGGTCCGCGCCTGGACCGTCTGGATTCGGCTCGTATCGGCAGCTCCCGCGCCATCACCCAGCTGATCCTGAACCTGGTGGAAGGTACCCCGATCCGCCTGTTCGACGGCGGCGAGCAGAAGCGTTGCTTCACCGACATCGCCGACGGCATCGAGGCCCTGGCCCGTATCGTCGACAACGAGAACGACTGCTGCAACGGCCAGGTCATCAACATCGGTAGCCCGAACAACGAAGCCAGCATCCGTCAGCTGGGCGAAGAACTGCTGCGTCAGTTCGAAGCTCACCCGCTGCGCAGCAACTTCCCTCCGTTCGCCGGTTTCCGCGAAGTGGAGAGCAAGGCGTTCTACGGCACTGGCTACCAGGACGTTTCGCACCGCAAACCAAGCGTCGAAAACGCCAAGCGCCTGCTGAACTGGGAGCCTACCGTCGAGATGAGCGAAACCATCGGTAACACCCTGGACTTCTTCCTGAAAGAAGCCATGCTCGAAATCGCGGACAAGCGCTGATGCAGGCTGGACTTCGCATCGATGTGGACACCTATCGCGGTACCCGTGAAGGGGTACCGCGGTTGCTGGAACTGCTCGACGAGGCCCAGGTCAAGGCGACGTTCTTCTTCAGCGTCGGACCGGACAACATGGGGCGCCACTTGTGGCGCCTCATCAAACCCCAGTTCCTGCTGAAAATGTTGCGTTCCAAGGCCGCCAGCCTTTATGGCTGGGACATCTTGCTGGCCGGCACTGCCTGGCCAGGCAAGCCGATCGGTCGGGATCTGGGGCATCTGATGCGCCAGACCCTGGCCGCCGGCCATGAGGTCGGCCTGCACGCCTGGGATCACCACGGCTGGCAGGCCAACGCCGGGCGCTGGAGCGAGGCCGAACTGATCGAACAGATCCGTCGCGGCGTCGATTGCCTGAGCGATATCACCGGGCAAGCCGTCGAATGTTCGGCCACCGCCGGTTGGCGGGCGGACGAGCGTGTCGTGCAAGCCAAGGAAGCATTCGGCTTTCGCTACAACAGCGACTGCCGCGGGCATGGTCTGTTTCTGCCACGGTTGGCGGATGGCAGCCTGGGTACCCCGCAAATTCCCGTGGACCTGCCCACTTTCGACGAAGTCGTGGGTGCGGATCTGGCCGCGAAAGATTTCAATGCGTTCATTCTCGACCGGTTCAGTCCGGCGCGCCTGAATGTCTACACCATTCACGCGGAAGTAGAAGGGATTCTGATGGCGAACGAGTTCCGCCAGCTATTGGCCCAGGCCAAGGCGCGCGACATCGAGTTCCAACCCCTGGTCAACCTGTTGCCGGCACAACTGGACCGCTTGCCCGAAGGGCAACTGGTACGCGGCACCCTCGGCGGCCGTGAAGGCTGGCTCGGGGTACAGCAGGGATGACCAGGCGCTGGGCTTTGCCATTGCTGTTCCTCGCTTTTCTGCTGTTCTACCTGCTGCCACTGGTCACCCATGGCATGTGGATTCCGGACGAAACCCGCTACGCGCAGATCGGCCAGGAAATGCTCGCCCATGGCCATTGGGCTTCACCGCATTTCATGGAGCTGCGCTACTTCGAAAAACCCATCGCCGGTTACTGGATGATCGCCATCGGCCAGGCGATCTTCGGTGAAAACTTTTTCGGCGTGCGCTTCGCCTCGGCCCTGAGCACCGGGCTGAGCGTGCTGCTGGTCTATCTGATCGCCGGACGCCTGTGGAACGACGAACGCAAGCAGTTTGCCTGCGCCGCGCTCTACATGAGCTTCGGCCTGATCGCCGGGCAAGCCGGTTACGCCAACCTCGATCCGCAGTTCACCTTCTGGGTCAATCTGAGCTTCGTGGCCTTGTGGTTCGCCATCGACAGCAACAGCCCGCGGGCGCGCCTGTGGTCGTGGGTGGCCCTGGGCCTGGCCTGTGGCATGGGCTTCATGACCAAGGGCTTCCTCGCCCTGATGCTGCCGGTGCTGATCGCCCTGCCCTACATGATCTGGCAGAAGCGTTTTCGCGAGCTGGTGGGTTATGGCCTGGTGGCGGTGGCGGTGGCGACACTGATCAGCCTGCCCTGGGTATTGGCCGTTCACCTTCAGGAACCGGACTACTGGCGTTTCTTCTTCTGGCACGAGCATATCCGCCGCTTCGCCGCCGAAGACGCACAGCACACCCGTCCTTGGTGGTTCTACCTGCCGATGATGGTGGTTTCCAGCCTGCCGTGGGCGCTGCTGCTGCCGGTGACCCTCAAGGACGCCTGGCGTACCAAAGGCCAGCGTATCACCGTGTTCCTGCTGCTCTGGATGCTGCTGCCGCTGGCGTTCTTCAGCCTCAGTCGCGGCAAGCTGCCGACCTACATCATGCCGTGCCTGATGCCCCTGGCGTTGTTGATGGGGCATTCGCTGATGGAGCGCATCAAGCTTGCGCAAGGCCAGGTTCCACGTCTCAATGGCCTGCTCAACCTGGTGCTGGGCCTGGTGGCGCTGGCGGCGCTGGTGTATTTCCAGCTCAAGCAGCCGTTCTACGATAACGAGCCGTTGCAACTGACCCTGCTCTGCGTGTTCCTCGGCAGCTGGGTCCTGGTCAACGTCTTGCCGCTGCTCAAGCCACTGACCTTCTGGGCCACCCCGGCACTGGGCATGGGCATGCTGGTCTTGCTGCTGCCGGCGGCCATGCCGAACGTCATCGTCCACAACAAGATGCCAGACCAGTTCATCGCCCACCATGCCGAAGAACTGAGCCAGAGTACGCACTTCCTGAGCAATGACCTGGGTGCCGCTTCCGCGCTGGCCTGGCGCATGAAACGCAGCGACATCACCCTCTACAACACCCAGGGTGAATTGCAGTACGGCCTGGGTTATCCCGAGACCGCGGGGCGCGTCCAGGACCTGAGCCAGATCCAGGCCTGGATGGACAACGCCCGCCGTGATGGCCAGGTCGGCGTGGTGATGCGCGTCAAGGATCAGGACGAACTGCACGAGATCGACCTGCTGCCCAAGGATCATGTTCGCTATGAAGAAGGCAACATGGTCATCCTGATTTTCTCGAAGACCGCACCATGACCTTGATGTTGCTGCTGGGCGCCTGCCTGCTGACCTGCCTGGGCCAAGTCGCCCAGAAATTCGCCGTCGAAAGCTGGCGCGGCCCTTCCCAGGGCATCGTCCATAAACTGCGTTCGCCCTGGCTGTGGCTGGCACTGGCCAGCCTCGGTTTCGGCCTGCTGGTCTGGCTGCTGGTGCTGCAACGGCTGGAAGTCGGGATTGCCTATCCGATGCTCAGCCTGAACTTTGTCCTGATCACCCTGGTGGCGCGCTACCTGTTCAAGGAGTCGATCGACACCCGCCATTGGTTGGGCGTGGCGTTGATCATCGCCGGTGTGGTCCTGTTGGGGCGTCACGTATGAGCCTGGCCCGCGGTTTTACCCTGGCTACCGGCAGCGTCCTGCTGGTCAGCGGTGCCCAGTTGGGCATGCGCTGGAGCATGACCCGCCTGCCGGAACCGGCCCAATGGCTGGACGCGCTGATGACTCAGGACGTATCGTTGCTGGCATTGGGAGTGGTGGCCGCGTCGATCCTCGCCTATGCCCTGTCCATGCTGTGCTGGCTGGCCGCCTTGCGCGACCTGCCACTGGGCCGGGCCTACTCGTTGCTCAGCGTGAGTTACGCGCTGGTCTACCTGTTGGCCGCCGGCCTGCCGTTTTTCAATGAAAGCTTCAGTCTTTCAAAATCGCTGGGAGTGGCCCTGGTCATTCTCGGTGTGCTAACGATCAACTCTCCACGTATACCCCGTCCTAGGGACTCCGTATGAAAATCAGCGTAATTGGTAGCGGTTATGTCGGTCTGGTGCAGGCGACTGTGCTGGCCGAAGTCGGTCATGATGTCGTGTGCATGGACGTCGACCAGAACAAGATCGACTTGCTGCGCAAAGGCCATATCCCCATCTTCGAGCCAGGGCTGGAGACCATGGTCAAGACCAACCTGGAAAGCGGCCGCCTGCACTTCACCAGCGACGAAAAGCTGGCGATCGAGCATGGCCAGGTGCTGTTCATCGCCGTCGGCACGCCGTCGGACGAAGACGGTTCGGCTGACCTCAAGTACGTCCTCTCGGTGGGCGATGCCGTGGTTCGTCACCGCGTCGAGCCACTGATCCTGGTGGAAAAATCCACCGTACCGGTCGGCACCGGCGACACCCTGCGCGCGCACATCGAAGCCGCCCTGGGCAAGGTCGGCCGCACCCTGGAATTCGATATCGTCTCCAACCCGGAATTCCTCAAGGAAGGTTCGGCGGTGGAAGACTGCCGTCGCCCGGACCGTATCGTCATCGGTTGCGAGCGCGAAGAAGTCCGTGAAGTGATGCGCGACCTCTACGCCCCGTTCAACCGCAACCATGACCGCATCATGTTCATGGACCTGCGCAGCGCCGAACTGACCAAGTACGCCGCCAACTGCATGCTGGCGACCAAGATCAGCTTCATCAACCAGATCGCCGAGCTGGCCGAACACCTGGGCGCGGACATCGAAGCCGTGCGCATGGGCATCGGCGCCGACCAGCGCATCGGTTACCACTTCATCTACCCGGGCTGCGGCTACGGCGGCTCGTGCTTCCCCAAGGACATGCGCGCCCTGATCCACAGCGCCCAGGCCGCCAACTGCTCCAGCGACCTGCTGCAAGCGGTCGAGGCGATCAACGAGCGGCAGAAGCACAAGCTGTTCGACCGCCTCAACGCCTTCTACAAAGGCGACCTGAAAGGCAAGACCTTCGCCCTCTGGGGCCTGGCGTTCAAGCCCAACACCGACGACATGCGTGACGCGCCAAGCCGCGTGCTGATGGAAGCCCTGTGGGCAGCCGGCGCCCAGGTTCGTGCGTTCGACCCGGAAGCCATGCAGGAAACCCAGCGCATCTACCCGGATGAACCGGGCCTGTCGCTGATGGGCACGCCGGAATCGGCACTGGTCGGCGCCGACGCGCTGATCGTCTGCACCGAATGGCAACAGTTCAAGGCCCCGGACTTCGAACTGATCAAGCAGCGCCTCAAGGCGCCGGTGATCTTCGACGGCCGCAACCTGTACGACGCCAATCGCATGCAGCGCAAAGGTTTCACCTACTTTGCGATCGGTCGCGGCGCCTCGCTGGACCTGCCGGTGACCCGTTACGGCCAGGAGTGATGCCCTGACCCGTACAGCGGGTCTATCCGGGTAAACAAGCGACGCGGTCATTGCCAAATGACCGCGTTTTCGTTCCTAGCGAGCCTGCTCGCGTATTTAGGTCCACGGCCGTGACATTGACGTCCTCATCCCGAAATACCCTGAATCGCCAATCCCTCGGCCTGGGCCTGGTGGCCCTGCTGCTGTTCATCGCCGGCGTCTATCAGCAAGCCGCCATCGGCTTCGACTCGCGCTTCGTGCTGTTCGCCGAGGAAATGCTGCGCCACGGTCCGAGTTTCTTCCCCACCACCTATGGCGAGCCGTACCCGGACTATTCGGCCTTTTCCACCCTGCTGATCTGGTTGCTGGCGCTGCCGTTCGGCACGGTCAATGCCTTCGCGGCCTGGCTGCCGAGCGCCCTGGCGTCGGCCTGGATCGTGGTGCTGATGTACCGCCTGGTCGCCCCTCATTCCCCACGCTGGGCGCTGCTGAGCATCGCCTTGCTGTTGCTGACCAACAATTTCCTGATCGAAACCCGCGCCGTTTCCCTGGACCAGATGCTCGCCGCCGTGTCGCTGACGGTGTTCTACCTGGGTTATGTCGCCCGATACCAGGGTGCCCCGAGGCGCAGCGTGCTCCTCCTGGCGCTGCTGGTGCTGGGCTTTGCCATTCGCGGGCCCATGGGCCTGGTGATCCCCACCGGCATGCTGTGCAGCTTCTACCTGCTCAGCGGGCAATGGCGCCGGCTGTTCGTGTTCGGCTTCCAGGCCCTGTTCCTGCTGGCGGCCTGCATCGGCCTGTTGTTGTGGCTGGCCTCGCTGGACGGCGGCCCGGCCTTTCTCCAGGAAGTGATCCACATGCAGTTCACCGGCCGCATGGACGGCACGGCGGGCTCCAGCGGGACGCTGTATTACTTCAGCAGTGCCTTTGGCAATTACGCCCTGGCCTATCCGTTGGCCGTACTGGTGCTGGTCGCCATCCTGGCAACCGGCCGCCAGCATCGCGGGCCGGCGCTGCAACTGACCCTCTACGCGGTCGCGGCCGGCCTGATCGTGATGCTCGGCCTGTCCGTGCCCCAGGCGAAAAAAGCCCGCTATATCCTGCCGATGGTGCCGATGGCTGCCATTGTCGCGGCCTATCCGTTCCAGGTCGCTCAGGGCCGCCTGTTCGCCTGGCTGCGCGGGCTGATGCAAGGCCTCTGGCTGATCCTCCCGGGCCTGCTGGTTGCCGGAATGTTCATGTTGCATCGGCGCTTCCCCGAGGAGCTGCCGACCCTGGGAATCGCTCCCTACCTGGTCGGCGCCTTGCAGGTGATCGCCGTGCTGGCACTGTTCAACGCCCGCTGGCGCGCACTCGGATTGGCCGGTTGTGCGGTACTGGCGCTGTGGAGCAGCTATATCCTGATCGTCGAGCCGACCGAACGAGTGACCTACGACACCCGCACCTTTACCCGTGCCACCCAGCAGTTGATCCAGCAGGATCCGGCGCCACTGGTCATGCATGCGATGGGCAAGGACGGGCGGGCGATCAAGTTCATGGTCAATGCCGAGGGCGATCCGCGTCCGCTCTTCACGGACACCACGGAGCAGCTTCAGGCCGTGGCGCGACCAGCCTGGGTGATGATGGACAAGAGCACTTACGAGGCGCTGAAAGGCTCGACTATCGGCGAATTGGCACCGGTGCTCAGCCAGAAGTTCGACAAGAACGATTATGTGCTGTTGAAGCTGCCGTAAACCTGTAGGAGCCGGGCTTGCCAGCGAAGCTTTTGGCGGTCTTGAGACCCAATCGCCAGCAAGCCGGCTCCTACAGTACAGCGTCAGGCGATGACTACGCTCGCCCCTTTCAGCACATCCAGCCCTACCCCCACCAACGTCACCGAATCCGCCCCGAAGCTCAGCACGGTATCGTGCCCCACCACCTTGGCATGCTCCTGGATATCGTGCCCCTGGGTATCGGCATAACCCATGAACACCAGCTTGTCGGAAGCCTGGAAGCCGGTGATCCGGTCCTGGCCGAACGAGGTCTTGAAGCCGTTGAACAGGAAGGTATTGCCTCCGCCCTTGGCGTCCATCAGGTCATTGCCGGCCCCACCGATAAACAGGTTGCCGCCGTTCGCCGAACCGATCAGGTGATCGTCGCCACCATTGCCCAGCAGCCACTCGCCCGAGGACTTCGCGGTCAGGGTATCGGCACCGTCGGTGGCGACCTGTGAGTTGACGTAATGCCCCTCGGACAGGCTCTGGTTGCCCACCGCATGGGCCACCTCCTTGCTGAAGAACACCAGGCTCGGCTCCTTGCTGACCAGGGTACTGATGTTCTGGGCGATGGTGATCCCGCCCTCGGCATCGCGGATGTACAAGGTGCCGTGACCGTCATTGGCAATATCGAAGCTGCTCAAGGACTTCTGCAGATCGAAGGTGTTGTTGCCCTTGCCGCCCAGGATGATGTTGTAGCCACCGTCGTCGCGGAAAGTGTCGTTGCCGCCACGACCTTCGATGTAATCGTTGCCACGGCCGCCCTTGAGCAGGTCGTTGGCATCGCTGCCGATGATGAAGGTGGTGCCGGTATGGGTTTCGGCGTTGCGATTGAGGTCCTGCACCCAGGTCTTGTCCCGGGCAGGATCCGACAGGTTGGCGACGATGATGGTCGAGTCCTTGCTGGTCAGGTCATAGAACTGCGATCCCAGCACGCGGTTCAGGCCATCGCCGTAGGCCGTCGGCAGGTGGGAAATCCAGGTGGCGACGTTGCCGATGGAAAACGGCAACAGGTTCCAGGCATCGGAAGCGTAATGGTCGTTGAAACTGACGATATTGTTGGTCGCCGAAGCCTTGTTCGCATCGTGTACGCCCAGGGTCGCCAGGGTCAGGCTGGAGCCGTCGAGGGCACGGAACACCGGGTCGTTTTCATAACCGATGTTCAGCACCTGGGTGCCCGGGCCGCTCTGGGTCGGCGAGGCGAAGGCGATGTAGTTGGCGTCCTTGTAGAAACCGCCCCAATGGTCCTGGCTCAGGTCGGCCACGCTGTTGACCGCCAGCCCGCCCAGGCTGTGGCCACTGACCAGCACGTCCTTGCCGGAAAGGCCGTTGGCCGCGGCAAAGCTCGCCACGCTCTTGAGCAGGCCTTCGAAGGCATTGGCGCTGTAGTTCTTCGCGTAATCCTTGGGTCCGATGGCCGCCAGCAAATCGTTGATCGCATCGCCGATCGTGTCGCTGATCTCGCTTTCCCGGGGGCCACTGGTACCACGGAAGGACACACCGATCTCAGTCAGGTGCCCGCCGGCGTCATACTTGCCGAGGATTTCCGCCTGCGCCGTGGTGTAGCCGGCCTTTTCGCCATAGTAGGTGCCGAGAGCGTCGGTCTTGCCGCCGTAGCCCAGTTGCGCGGCGCTGATGGGCGTCCAGCCGGCGGCCTTCACCGCCACCAGCGCGGCTTTCTCCGAATCCGGGTTCCAGGGCACCCCGGGGACGACCCCCTGGGCATCCGTACCGCCGATCAGGGCCTTGACCAGGGTGGCCGGCAGACCGAGGCCGAAGCCGTTCTGCTGGTAGCCCACGGCAAAACCGTTGTCGAGGTTGTGGTAGGAATACAAGGTGATCGCCAACGCATCGGAATACAGCGTTTTCGAAGCCTCGGTCCCTACGTTTTTATAGTCAAACACACCCATGGTATTGCCTCCTTGCTGGTTGGAATTAGCGACGTACAAAAGCCTCGTCGACCCTGGCCAGATCGGTTTCGCGCAGGGTCCCCGCGTAGTAATGCAATTTGGTCCAGGCCATCAGGTAGTCGTAGCGCGCCTGGGCCAGGTCGCGCCGGGTGCTGTAGAGCTGTTGCTCGGCGTTCAGCGCATCGAGGTTGACCCGCTCGCCGCCGAGGATGCTCTGCTTCGTCGAGACCACCAGGGCTTCGGCCGAATTCAAGGCCTTCTGATAGGCGCGCAGCTTGCTCACCCCCGACAGGCAGGCACTGAACTGGCGACGCAGCTCGATCAGGGTTTCCCGGGTCTTGCCGTCCAGCTCGTACTCGGCCTGTTCCAGATTGGCGCTGGCCTGGCGCACCGAAGCCGAAACCCCACCGCCGGCGAACAACGGCACGTTCACCTCGAAACCGATGGTGTTGGTGTCGTAGCGCTGGTTGTAGGTGTTGCCGCTGTCGGACTCGCTCTTGCGCACGCTGGCGTAGGCATTGAGCTTGGGCAGATGCCCGGCGCGATTGCGCTCCACTTCATAGCGCGCCACTTCCAGGGCCTGTCGCTGGGAGGCCAGGGTCGGGTTGTTGGCCAGGGCGAGCGCGTGCCAGGTATCGAAATTGGCCGGTTCCAGGGGAAACGATTGGAAAGCCTGGGCCAACGGCGCCAATTCGGAAACCGCCACCGACGGCACGCCGATCAGCGCGCCGAGCTCGCGCAAGGCGGCGTCCTGTTCGTTGCGCGCCTCGATTTCCTCGGCGGTGGCCAGTTCGAAACGCGACTCGGCCTCCAGAATATCGGTGCGCGTGCCCTCGCCCTGGCGGAACAGTTGCTCGTTCTGCTGGAACTGTTCCTCATAGGCTTTCTTGCTGGCCTGGGCGATCTCGATCTGGTCCTGGGCAAACAACGCCTGGGTGTAATAGGTCAGGACCCGCACCAGCAGTTCCTGGCTCTTGCCGCGAAAGGTTTCATCGGCGAACAACGCCTGCGCCACGCCCTTGCGGTAATTGGCGTAGGCCTCGTAGTCGATCAGCGGTTGTTGCAGCATCAGCGTGGAGCCGGAACTGGTGTAGTGCCGGTCCTCGTGGAGGTTGCCGCGTTCGTTGAGGTAAGTGGCCTTCGAGTCGTTGCGGCCCTGATTGTAGTTGTAGGAAATCCGCGGCAGCAGGCCGGCCCGGCCAATGGCGCGGTTTTCCTGCCCGGCATCGCGCTCCTTGAGCGCGCCGAGGAACACCGGGTCATTGCGCAGCGCCTGCTCATAGACCTCGAACGGCCCCATGGCCTGGCTGCCGGTGCTGACCAACAGGGACAGCATTGCGGCGATCATCGACAGTTTCTTCATTCGGTGGAACATCCTATTGCTCGGTCAACGCGGAACCCGCGCGGTCCAGCAGCGGTTTGAACAGATAGTTGAGCAGCGAGCGTTCGCCGGTGCGCACGAACATCTCGGCGGGCATGCCCGGCTTGATCACCAGCCCGTTGAGCTTTTCCAGGGCGCTATCGCTCACCGAGCTGCGCAGCACGTAATACGGCACACCGGTCTTTTCATCGAGCAACTGGTCGGCGGACACCAGGCTGACTTCACCGGGAACCCGCGGTGTACGGCTCTGGTTGAAGGCGGTGAACAGGATGTCCACCGGCAGCTGGCTGCCGACCTTGTCCACCAGGTTGACCGGCAGATGTCCCTCGACTTCCAGACGCTCACCCTGGGGCACGATCTCCAGTAGGGTTTCACCGGCGCGGATCACCGCGCCTTCGGTGTGCACGCTCAGGTTGACCGCGATGCCCTCGGCCGGCGCGCTGATCTCGCTGTGCTGCAGATCGAACTCCGCCGAACGCAACTGCTGCTCCAGGGTCAGGCTCTTGAGCTGGGCCTCGGCCAGTTGGCTGCGCACCTCCTTCTGGTACTCCTCGCCGTGCTGGGAGAGTTTCAGGCGCGACTCGACGATCCCCTGCTCCACCCGCCCGCTTTCGCCGCTGTTCTGCGCCAGGTCCTGCTGCACCTGGGACAGCTGGCGCTGGTAGTCCAGCAGGCGGTTGCGCGGGATATAGCCGTTTTCCGCCAAGGGCTTGAGGTTATCCAACTGGCTGCGCAGGGAGTCGGCGCGCTCCAGCATGTCGCTGCGGGCGCGACGCATGCCGGCCAGTTGCGCGCCGGCGCCGTCGATGCTGGCGCGAATACCGGCCTGCTCGCGGGAAAAGGCTTCGCGGCGACTGCTGAACAATTGCCGCTGCCCTTCGAGCACCAGCGCCAGGTGGGGATCGGGGTCCGTGCTCAGTTCGCTCGGAAAGATCACCCGGGGCAGGTTGTCACGCTCGCTCTGCCAGCGCGCCTGGCTGGCCCAGGCCACGCGGTACTGGGCCTGCAGGGATTGCACGTCGGCCGACAACTGCGTCTGGTCGAGACGAAACAGCGCTTGGCCCTGATGGACCACTTGCCCTTCATGGACCAGGATCCGACTGACCACCCCGCCCCCCAGGGACTGCACGGCCTTGCGTTTACCGGACACCACCACGGTGCCCTGCACGGCAATCCCCTGGTCCAGCGGCGCCAGGGCGGCCCAGAGGAAAAAGCTGCCGGCGCCCAGCAGCGCCAGCAACCAGCCCAAGCGGGCAAAGTACCGGGCATCACGCTCCGGTCGTTCAACGCTGCTACTGATCTGCATCGTGCTGTCCTTGCTCATGTGCCGCTGCTGCGCGTCGGCGCGGGATACTGTCGGCTCAGGCTGACGCCGGCCGGTGTCACGGTCTCGCGGGTCGGTTGGGGTGTCGGTGGCGCGCCGCTCGACAGCGCCTTGAGCACGTCGGCACTGCTGCCAAAGGCTTGCAAGCGGCCCTCGCTGAGCACCAGCAGCTTGTCCGCCTGGGTCAGGGAGGTGGAACGGTGGGTCACCAGGACCACCGTGCTGCCCCGGGCCTTGAGCAGGGCAATCGCCTGGGTCAACGCGGTTTCCCCGACCACGTCGAGGTTGGAGTTGGGCTCATCCAGCACCACCAGGCGCGGGCCGCCATACAGCGCCCGCGCCAGCGCCACCCGTTGCTTCTGTCCGCCGGACAGGCCGCTGCCGTCTTCCCCAGCAACGTGTCGTAGCCCTGGGGCAGGTGCAGGATCAAGTCATGCACACCGGCCTGGCGCGCCGCCTCGACCACCTTCAGCGAGTCGACCTCGGCAAAGCGGGCGATGTTTTCGGCAATGGTGCCGCTGAACAACTCGATGTCCTGGGGCAAGTAACCGATATGCGCGCCCAGGTCGTTGCGGTCCCAGCGATGCAGGTCGGCACCGTCCAGGCGCACGGTGCCGCCGAGGGTCGGCCAGACGCCCACCAGCACCCGGGCCAGGGTCGACTTGCCCGAGCCCGAGGAACCGAGCACCCCCAGCACCTCGCCGGGCGCCAGGCTGAAACTCATCGGGTGCAGGGTCGCGATACGCTTGCCGGGCGGTCCGGCGCTGACCTGTTCAAAGGCCACCTGCCCTTGGGGCGCGGGCAGGCTCATCTGCCCTTCTATTTCGGGGAACTCGCGCAACAGGTCGTCCAGGCGCCGGTAGGCGAGTTTGGCCGAACTCCACTGCTTCCAGACCGCGATCAACTGGTCGATGGGACTGAGTACCCGTCCCATCAGGATGGAACCGGCGATCATCATGCCGGCGGTCATCTCGCCCTTGATCACCAACAGCGCCCCCAGGCCCAGCACCAGCGATTGCAGGCACAGGCGCAGCATCTTGCTCAGGGAGGTGATCACCGCCCCCGTGTCACTGGCCCGGTTCTGCCGCGCCAGGAATCCCGAGTGCAGCTGGAACCAGCGCTTGCGCAGGGCCGCGAGCATGCCCATGGCCTGGATGGTCTCGGCATTGTGCAGATGGCTGGTGGCCAATCGGCTCGACTGCTGCGAATAACCGCTGGCTTCGCTCAGGGGCTTCCTGGTCATGGCCTCGTTCAGGTACGCCAGGGCGATCAGGAGCACGGCACCGACACTGGCGAAGACCCCCAGCCAGGGATTGAACAGGAAGATCACCAGCAGGTAGATGGGAAACCACGGCGCATCGAAAAAGGCGAACAAGGCCGGCCCGGTGAGGAACTGGCGAATATGGGTCAGGTCACCGAGGGCCTGGCCGGCATGCCCTCGCCGCGCAACAGGTTGCGTTCGAACGCCGCCTGGTAGACCCGCAGGTTCAGGCGCCGCTCCAGGGCGCTGCCGATGCGGATCACGATAAAACTGCGGACCACTTCCAACAGCCCGATAAAGGCAAAGAACCCCACCACCATCAGGGTCAGCATCACCAGGGTGGTTTCGTTCTGCGAGGTCAATACCCGGTCATAGACCTGAAGCATGTAAATGGAAGGCACCAGCATCAGCAAGTTGATCAGTGCGGTGAAACAACCGACGCTGATCAAGACACTCTTATAATCGCCGAGTACACGAATCAACGGTGTCCCGGACATCATTTTCGGCGGTTTCATCTATCTTCCTTGATGTTACGGACAGCCGGATACGCACCTTTATTCGATGGCCGGCGAGCCGCTCGAAAATAGAGGCACTATCGACACGAGTCGTTCTTTCGCGACTCATAAAGACTGAACGGAAAAGCAACTAACAAAGGTGCACGGATACAAGGTATCAAGTTGCTCTTTAATCGGTTTTCACCTGAATACTCAGGGCATATCGCGCACCAGTACCAGAACCTTTCCATTCTTCAAGCGAACTTCATAGCGGTCGGCTTTCTGCCGATTGAAGTGCACGATGCCAGTCCCTTCGGCACCATAAAGCCACAGGCCGTCGGGGGTCGGCTCCCAGTTGGCCGGGCGCTCGCCCAACCAGCCGGCGATACAGGCAAGATCGCCGCTCAGGCGTGGCGACTGGAGCAGGAGTTCAAGCTCGCAAACCTGCGGGTTGGTGCCTTCGGGGTACATCCGCCACTGGCCGGCAAGGGCCTCGGGTGGGGTCAGGATCAGGCTTCTCGCCATGGTGATTTCTCCAAAAAACGCCAGGAACGCGGCCATCAGCCACGTCGAACAGCTACTGCGGACAAACGTCTTGATCATGGGCATGCACTACCGGGCCAGAGGGCAGCGCCGGAGCGCTGCCCGTACCGCATCAACTCAAGCCACGATATCCGTGACCGCTGCCTGACCCACGGTGGTCACCAGGAAGTCGGCTACGCCGTGCCCGGAGAAGTCCACCGCCAGTGTGCCCAGGTTGGTGCCCGAGGCATACGTCAACACCGCATCACCGGCATGGCCGGTGAACGCATTGACGAAGCTCAGGCCCGAACCATGGGTGATCCCGGACAGATCGATCTTGTCCTGGCCACTGGTGAAATCCATGATCCGGTCGGCGGCATTCGGCGCGGAGTCGGAAACGGCAGCGTACACGAAGGTGTCGTTGCCCGAACCGCCCCAGAGCTTGTCGGCCCCGCCAGCACCATAGATGATGTCGTTGCCGGCACCGCCGCGCAGCTCGTTGGCCACGTCATTGCCGATCAGCAGGTCGTTGCCCGAACCACCGATGGCGTTCTCGATGGTGACGCCCTGGGCGATGGAGATATTGCCCACCATGCCGCCAACGTCGGAGAACGAACCGGCATGAAGATTGATCTTCTGGTTCTGGGTGAACCCGGAGAAATCCAGGGTATCGTTGCCGCCACCGTCCCAGACCGAGAACACCAGCTTGTCCGAAGACGAGGTGGCGCTCATGTAGTCGCGACCGGCATTGGAGTTGAACCCATAGGTGGTATCACCGGAACGGGTGCTGTAGTTGGCGCCGTAGAGTTTCTGGATCGCCGCGATGTCGTCCATCAGCGGGCCCGAGGAATAAGCCTCGACACCGCCTTTGCTGAAGTTCTGGCTGGTGTTGCTTTCGCTCCAGTAACTCATGACGCTGTAGCCGCGGGTGTCCTGCCCATAGGACGCGTCGTTGTAGGTCGGGTTGCCTTCGCCGGCGTTGTAGTCGCCGGGATGAGCCAGGCCGAGGGTATGGCCGATCTCATGGGTCAGGGTCTGGCGACCGTAGTTGTTCAGGCCAGGCGTCTTGTTGACGTTGTAGCCGCTGCCGGTCAGGTACCAGGACTGGCCATCGAAGCCAGGCTCGGTACCCGGCAGGAAGGCAAACGCTGCCGCGCCCTCCTGTCCGCCACTGTAGTTGCCGAAGGTCATATGACCGTCGCCGCCCTTCGCCGCCTCCGTGAACGTCACATTGGCCACGTCCGCCCAGGATTGCATGGAGAGCACGGCTTGCGACTTCTGCAGCGCACTGAACTGACTGAACCCGGTGACACCCAGACCACTGAAATTCGAGGTCGGGGCTGTCAGGAAGGTATAGGTCAGCTCGATCTTGCCGCTGCCGTTCAGATCATGCCAGGTGGCACCGTCACGCAGCAGTTGCGTGGCGGCTTGATCGACGGAGTAGGAGGGTTTGCCATTGACCGTGAGGTCGCCACCACGGTCGTATTGATGGCTGAAGCTATCGATCTGGTTAAAGGCGGAACTTGTACCGTTGTCCGCCAGTGCCGCATCCGTGGAAACAATAGCTTTCGTTTTGACTTTCGACATAAACACACTTCCTTGTTTGCAAGTGAAACAGTTTTTGTCCGATAGCGACAATCCCTTGGCGAGATCATCCTATCACTCGCCCTTTTTGAAGGCAGCGAGAAACTGACACAATTTGAAATCAAACGTCCAGCGCTTTTTTGAGATCGAATCCCAAAAACAACGAAAACACCTACAAACATTGGCCCGAGTCGTGAAAGTTTTTTCCGACAGTAATGACGCATACCCGCAAGCAGACTTCCGGAATACTTCAAGCCATATGAACGCATATGTGAAGTGCATCATTAAATGACCAACAGGTCACTTTTTTACTTATAAGTTTTATTGTCGACCACTCGTTCTAAGTGTATCCAGCACAACTTCGCCCTTTAACGCCGCGCCCCTGGTCACGATCAAGCAGCGCATGCCCTCTCCCGTCCATTGCACGGATCTTCTAGACTGACACCCGGCCGCGGGCGTCAACTGACCCTCTGCATGACTGACCACTCCGGAAACCCCATGTCCAGCACCGCCAACCACTGGATCGACCTGACCCAGGACCGGGACACCGGCATCGAAACCCTGCGCGCGCGTTTCCAGGGCCATACCCATGCCTACGATGCCCACTGGCACGACAGCTACCTGGTGGGGGTCACCGAACAAGGCGTGCAGCAGTTCAATTGCCGTCGCACCCGCTATCAGAGCCTGGCGGGCAACGTGTTCCTGCTCGAACCCGGCGAGATCCATGACGGCGACGCGCCCACCGAAGGCGGCTTCACCTACCGTACGATCTATCTCGACCCGCAGTGGCTGGAACGGGAACTGAGCGTGCTGTTCGAGGAGGCCCCGGCGGGCAGCCAGCTGAGCTTTGCCACCACCCTGGCCACCGACACGCGCCTGGCCCAGGCCACCAGCGCCGCGTTCCAGGCCATTCATACCCGGGAATTGCGCATCGTCCGGCAAAGCGCCCTGGACCAGATGCTCGGCAGCCTCACCGACCATCTGCACTGGCGCACCCGCTACCGTGAAGACCCGCGTCTGCCGCGGGTCGCGCAGATCGCCCGCGAGTACCTGCACGCCCATCTGCAATACGACCTGAGCCTGGATGAAGTCGCCGCAGCCTGCGGCGTCGACCGCTTCCGCCTGACCCGCGCCTTCAAGGCCGCCTACGGCCTGCCGCCCCACGCCTACCTGGTGCAGTTGCGCGTGGCGCGGGCGCGGCAACTGCTGTCCCGGGGCGAAACCCCGGCGAACGTCGCCATGGCCCTGGGCTTTGCCGACCAGAGTCATCTGGGCCGCTGGTTCGTGCGCGCCTATGGGCTGACACCCGCCGCCTACCGCAAGCGCTGCTCAAATCTTCCGGACACCTGAAATGGCGCACGGGAAGCCCGGACGTCGCCGCAGTGCAAAAGCCGGTCGCCCTGGTGCGCTTTCGCCCTCAAGCGGCTGCGTAACGTGGCCGGACGGTGCATGAAGACACCGGCCTCCACAATAAACGACCTGCCGCGAGATCTGCGTATCATGAAAAGACTGTTCAACAGCTGTCTGTTCCTCTGCAGTACCGCACTCCTGAGCACCAGCGTGCTCGCTTCCGAAGACGCTTCCTGCAAGACCGTGCGCATGGGCGTGGTCAACTGGACCGACGTGATCGCCACCAGCGGCATGGCTGACGTGCTGCTCAACGGCCTGGGCTATGAAAGCAAGCAGACCAGCGCCGTGCAGCAGATCATCTTTGCCGGCATCCGTGACAAACGCCTGGATATCTTCCTCGGCTACTGGAAACCGGCGATGGACAAGAACATCGCGCCTTTCGTCGCCGCCAACCAGGTCAAGGTCATGGCCCAGCCGAGCCTGTCCGACGCCCAGGCCACCCTCGCCGTGCCGCAATACGTGGCTGACGCGGGCCTGAAGACCTTCGCCGACATCGCCAAGTTCAAGGACAAGCTCGGCGGCAAGATCTATGGCATCGAGCCCGGCAGCGGCGCCAACACCACCATCAAGACCATGATCGACACCGACCACTTCGGCCTCAAGGGTTTCAACCTGGTGGAATCCGGGGAAGCCGGGATGCTCGCGGCGGTGCAGCGGGCGGTCAACCGCAAGGAGTTCGTGGTCTTCGTCGGCTGGACCCCGCACCCGATGAACATCAATATGAAAATTGCCTACCTGACCGGCAGCGAGGATGTCTACGGGCCCAACGAAGGCGCGGCCACCGTGTCCACCGTCACCGCCCCGGACTACGCCCAGCGTTGCCCGAACGTCAACAAGCTGCTGGAGAACCTGACGTTCAGCGCCGCCCAGGAAAGCCAGTTGATGGTGCCGATCATGGAGCGCCAGACGCCCCAGGACGTGGCGAAGAAATGGCTGCGCGATCACCCTGAAGACCTGCAGAAGTGGCTGAGCGGCGTCACCAGCGTCGACGGCAAGGACGGTGTCGCGACCGTGCAGGCCAGTCTGAAATAGCGCTAATCATTGTAGGAGCGGTGCTTGTCGGATCGCCGCACCGCTCCCACAGGTTTTCCTGACCTCTGGAACACGGCTGAAACTGCGCATGACCGATTACCCGCTTTCCCCCGAACTCAGCGCCTTTGTCGCCAGGACCCTCGACTTCAACTCTCCGGACAGCACGATCAATGGCCTGCGCATCGGCTACAGCACGATGTGCCGGGCCTTCACTCCGGCACGTCCGGCAGGCATCAGCGTCAACGACGAACTGATCGGACAGGTGCCCGTGCGCCAATACCGTCCGACTTCGACACCACCGGCCAATGGCTGGCCCGGCGTGGTCTACCTGCATGGTGGCGGCTGGGTGGTGGGCGACCTCGACTCCCACGATTTCATCACCGCCGAACTTGCGTCCCGGCTCAACGCCGTGGTCATCGCCGTCGACTATCGTCTCGCTCCGGAACATCCCTTTCCCGCCGCCTTCGATGATTGCCTGGCGGTATGGCGCGGCGTACAGGCCAGCGCCCCGAGCCGGCAACTGGACCCGCACCGCATGGCGATTGCCGGTGACAGTGCCGGCGGCAACCTCGCCGCCGCCGTATGCCTGGCCCTGCGCGATGCCGGGCAAGCGCAACCGGTACTGCAAGCCCTGATCTATCCGGGACTGGGCGGCGACGACGAGCTGCCCTCACGCACCGAATGCGCCGACGCCCCGCTGCTCAGCGCCAGCGATGTGCACTGCTATCACACGTTGTACCTGCCGGGTTCGGCAAAGCCTTCGGCCTATGCAATGCCGTTGCAGGCAACGGATCTACGGGGATTGGCCCCGGCGTTCATCGCCGTGGCGCAGTTCGATCCCTTGCGCGATGACGGCGTGCAGTACAGCGAACGCCTGAGGAATGCGGGAGTAGCCGTGGATTTCCATCCCGGCCACGGTCTGGTGCATGGCTGCCTGCGGGCCCGGGGCATGGCGCCGGAGGTGGATCTGCTCTACGAAAAACTGCTGACCCAACTACGGCGCTATCTGAACGGATTGTAGGAGCGCCAGTCGACGTTCGCCGGCTTGCTCCTACAAGCAGTGCGTCAGATCACGAACCGCGCCACCATCGCATTCAGGTCCACCGCCAGGCGCGACAGCTCATGGCTGGCGGCGCTGGTCTGGTTGGCACCGGCGGCCGACTGGGACGCCAGGTCGCGGATGTTCACCAGGTTGCGGTCCACTTCACGGGAGACCTGGGCCTGCTCCTCCGACGCGCTGGCGATCACCAGGTTGCGTTCGTTGATCAGGTTGATGGAGTGGGTGATCTGCTCCAGGGCCACACCGGCGGCACGAGCCATCTCCAGGGTGGTCTGGGTCCGCTGGTTGCTCTGCTGCATCGACTGCACGGCCTGGCCGGTGCCATTCTGGATCCCGGCGACCATCTGCTCGATTTCCTTGGTCGACTGCTGGGTGCGATGGGCCAGTGCTCGTACTTCATCGGCCACCACCGCAAAACCGCGGCCGGCCTCGCCTGCCCGCGCGGCTTCGATGGCGGCGTTGAGGGCCAGCAGGTTGGTCTGCTCGGCAATCGCGCGGATCACGTCCAGCACCTGGCCGATGTCGCGGCCCTGGGTCGCCAGGCCCTCCATCAGCACCGAGGTGCTTTGTACGTCCCGGGTCATGGCCTGAATCGCGTCCACTGTCTCCACCACCCGGTTGCGCCCTTCCAGCGCCGCCTGGTTGGATTGCTGCGAAGCCTCCGAGGTCGACACCGCATTGCGCGCCACTTCTTCTACCGCACTGGTCATTTCGTTGACCGCCGTGGCAGCCTGCTCGATCTCGTTGTTCTGTTGCTGCAGCCCGCGGGAAGCCTCCTCGGTCACGGCGCTGAGCTCTTCAGCCGCCGACGCCAACTGCGTGGCTGAACCCGAGATCTGCTCGATGGTCTTGCGCAGGTTGCCTTGCATCGCCGACAACGCCGTCAGCAAACGGGCCGGCTCGTCCTTGCCCTCGATCGCAATGGCCTTGGTCAGGTTGCCGCCGGCAATGGTCTCGGCGGCGGCGACCGCCTGGTTCAGCGGCGCCACGATGCTGCGGGTCAACAACCAGGCCAGCAACACCGTCATCAGCGCCGCCAGCAGCGAAACCACGATGATGCCGGTACTGGCATTGCTGTATTGTTCGCCAGCCAGGTTCGAGGCGACCTTGGCACCCGCCTTGTTGATATCCACCAGTTGGTTGAGCTGCTCGCCCATCAGGTCGGTGCCAGCCTTGATCTGGTTGTTGATCAGGCTGCGCATCTCCTCGATCTTGTTCTGTCGCGACAACTCCACCATCTGGTTCTGGTCCCTGAGATAGGTATCGAGCGTCGCCGCGAACTCCTTGTACTTGGCCAGCTCCTCCCCATCCGCAGGCAGATCGGCGTAACTTTTCACGTCCTTGCGAACTTTGTCCACCAGCACTGCGATGCGCGTTTCGGCGTCCTGCACGGCTGCGGGCTCACGATTGATCAGTATGCGAAAGGACAGAATCCGCATACGCAATACATCTTCGAGCGCGTTGCCCAGAAACCCCACACTGGGCAGTTGATTGGTTTCCATGTCAATGGACGCCTGACGAATCACCGTCATGCGGGTCTGGGAAAAGACCCCCAGCACAATCACCAGCAATGCAATGAATGCAAAACCGAGAAAGGCACGAGGGGCGATATTCATATTTCGTAGGGACATGGGCTGCTCTCTAATAGACTGAGGACTACTAGCTTCCATGCCTGAGACGTGCCAGATAGCAAAAGGCCATACCGACAGTGCTGGCCCGTTCTTCTTATCGACGGCGGGCTTGAACGGATTATCGGCAGGTGTTGTGACTTTATTCAGGGGGCAATGAAAAAATATTTGATCTTATGAGTAGCGTGCGAATAAGTGTTTCACTATTGATACACCGAAACCCTTGCCCACTCGAAGTTGTGGCCATGCGCCACCAACTGTACATACAGGTGCAGATCATCGTCGTCGGACATGACGCACTTGAACCAATGTAATAGACGCAGATCAAACTACACGCAAACAATCACCGAGCGGCCTGAAAAAGCGCTCCTGGTCCGCTGAACGGGTGCTATTTTTATGCACTCTACTGGCGCGACCATGAGGTTGTGCCGTTCCTACCCGCGAGCAAAAGGAAGCGCTCAATGAAACAGGTGGGCAACATGAGTAATGTCTTCAGCAAGGTGACCTTCCCCAACGCTTGCCAGCTGATGCGCTGGCATTTTCATCCCATGGGCTTCGAAGCCAGCATGGACGCGCCGGACAGCATGATCGCCCGGCTGTTCGACCGGGCCAGTGGCGAAACGCTGATCACCCTCGCCGGCATTCCCTGCGCCACGGTGATGAACGCTGCCGATGTGGAGCGCATCATCGAGGCGATTGAAGACGAACTCGAATCCTCCGTCCCCCCCAAAAGGCTGCGAGCCGTCAACTGACGACCGCCAGGGCCTAGGGCTTGACGCGCAAATCGGCGAAGAACGCCTTGTCTCCCGCAATCCGATCCGAGGCTTTAGGCCCATTCCCGGCCTGGGCCTCCGGCCCGTCCAGATACCAGTAGCAGTGTTTCACCGCCCGGGTGATGCCGACGTAGGCCAGCCTCAGGATTTCGTCCTTCTGCGCGTTGTCGTAGGCCTCGGCATCGCCGTCATCGCCCAACCCGGCCATGCGATAGACCTGGTTCTTGTACGGCGAGCGGGTCAGGTGCAGGCAATCGCCCAGCAGGAACACCACGTCGGCCTGTAGCCCCTTGGCACTGTGGTAGGTCAGTTGCCTGAGCCGGCGCTGCTCGACAGGCAAGCTAGAATCAACATTAACTACAGACGAAATATGCTCATTAATCAGCAGCTTATCGCTACTTTTTCGAAACAGCATCAAGATACTTTCGCCGCGCCGGTAGTGCTCCTCCAGACGCGTGGCCAAGCCGGCGTCGTCCCGATCCAGCACATTGACCGGCCACAACGCCTTCGGCTCGCCGCTGGCCTTGGCCTTTTTCCCGGCAATCGCCGGTGCCGCGCGAACGATATGCTCGGCGGCATCGATGATGTGCTGGTGACTGCGATAATTGTCGCTAAGCATCACCCGGGTGGTCCCCGGCGACGGGAATTGCTTGTTGAACTCCATGAAGTACTTGGGTGAGCTGCCGCGCCAGCCGTAGATGGACTGCCAGTCATCGCCCACGCACAACAGCGACGAATGCCGGGCCGCGCGGCCCACTTGCATGGCCGGGCCACGGCGACGGATTTCCCGCAGGCTGGCCCGCAACCAGGAGACGATCTGCGGTGAAACGTCCTGGAACTCGTCGATCATCAGGTGCGACAACGGGCGCAACAGCTCGTCGCTGAGCAGCGCCTGGTTTTCCGGGGTGTTTTCGCCGAACAGCGAGAACATGCGGTTATAGGTCATGATCGGCGGCGACTGCGCCAGTAGATGCGCTTCCAGGGCTTTCCAGAACAGACTCAGGGCCTCGAAGAAGAAGCGGTCCGGATCGTCCTGGGCGAAACTCATCCGCGCCACGGCCGCGGACACATCCAGGCCGAGGTTCTCGATAAAACCGGCCGCCATGACGAAACAGTCGAGCAGCGGCGCGGACGCCAGTTCGCCCTTGACCTTGTAATCGAAGCCGGGACCTGCCGTGGCATCCCCGGCCAGAGAGGACAGAACGCATTTGGCTGATTCATAATTTTCAAGCCATATCAAAGGCTTACGGCAGAAAGCTTGAAACAGGGTGCGCTTCACCGCCCATTCGGCCCGCACCGTGAGCTTGGCCCCGGGACGGCTGATCTGCGGATTCTCCCGAGGGTCGAAGCCCAGGACCACCCAGGCTTCCAGTTCAGGAATGTAGCCGTGGCAATGGAACGGCGAACCGTTGATCTCGATGACCTCACGGTCCGGTTCGATCCCGGCAATCGGCCAGGCGCCCGCGCGAAACCACAGGTCTTCCAGGGTGTCGCACAGTTCCTCGTCGCGCTTGGATGCCAGCTCGGTGACCGCCATGCGCTTGCGCACATCCGGGTGGTCCTGATCCAGCTCCCGCAGCTGCAAGGCCTGTTTGTACAGCGGCACCAGCACTTCACGGAAACGCGGATTATCACTGTGCAGCCGGTGATAGCAGGCATTGAGTTGCTGGCGTTGGGCGTCGTTGATACGCAGATCGAACGGGTTGCTGTCGGCACCTTCGTCAGCGAACAGACCGCGCTCGCTGAGGTTCTCGAACGCCTGCAACTGGCCGAATCCCGGCAGGCTGCGGACCATCGGCAGAATCCGCGAGTGGAAGGTGCGGACCACCTCCCGGGCGTCCCGGGGACTCAGCACATGCCCCCAGAGGCCCATGACCTCCACCAGCTTGGCCATGAAGTCCTTGCGCGACTCACGGGTAAAGGTCACCACCGTCATCGCGTCCAGCTCGAAGCCCAGGTAGTGGGTGAGCAGCAGGATCCGCAGGACCAGCGAAGTGGACTTGCCGGCACCGGCGCCGGCAATCACCGCCGTGGACGGCGTGTCGCTGAAGATCATTTTCCATTGCGCCGCGCTGGGCTGCGCCTGTGCGGGCAGCAGTCGCGCCACATCGGCCTTGATACGTTTCTTCAACTCGGCCGTCAGCGGCAGGCGCCAATCGTCGAACAGGTTATCGTCGACCCCGGGCGCGCGGTGCTCCTGCGGACGCGTATCGCGGATCAGCAAGACCTGGCGTCCCTCCTCCAGGCCGTCGAGCCGGCCTTCGTTGTAACCGTACTCGACGCCCGCGCCATGCCCGCTACGGAAGCCGTCGGCCTGGCCCTGCAACCAGGACGCCACGTGCTGGGCGCGAAGACGACTCAACCCACCACCCAGCAGCTTGGCCAGCAGGCGCTTGAACAGAGGCAGTTGAGCCAGGGAGGAAAGTTCGGCAGGCGGTTCGGGTGTCGGTGATGGCACGCTGACTCCAGGTAGGCGACGGTCTGGGCGGAAGGCCTATGGTCGCTCCATTGCGTCCTGAGTTCTAGTCAATTGCTTGTCGATCAGCCATTTAGGCGACGAATTGAAAGTTGGGCGACAACTATTGCTTCCGAATACATATCTAACGAATAGATTGTTTTAAGGCATTTTTTACGCTTTTTATCGATATCAATCTGATAGATGATCACTGCCATCAACCACCGGTTACCGTCCTGCCCTGGCTCCTGCCGGCCCACGACGAACCTGAACAGGAGAAGACTCATGTTGCAACTTCGCCCCTTCAAGACCCTGGGCGGTGCTCATCACGGCTGGCTGGATGCGCACCACCACTTTTCGTTCGCCGAATACTACGACCCGCAACGCATGAACTGGGGCAACCTGCGGGTCTGGAACGACGACGTGATCGCGCCCGGCACCGGCTTTCCACAGCACCCGCACCGGGACATGGAAATCATCACCTATGTGCGTGAAGGGGCGATCAGCCACCAGGACAACCTCGGCAACAAGGGCCGTACCGAAGCCGGTGACGTGCAGGTCATGAGCGCCGGGACCGGGATCGCCCATAGCGAGTACAACCTGGAGTCGAAGCCGACCAAGATCTTCCAGATCTGGATCATTCCCAACGAGGCCGGCCTGGCACCGTCCTGGGGCGCCAAGCCGTTTCCCAAGGGTGAACGTGGCGAAGGCTTCGTTACCCTGGCCAGCGGCAAGGCCGGCGACGACCAGAGCCTGCGGATTCGCGCCGATGCACGCCTGGTGGCGGCCAACCTGAGGGCCGGGGAAACCGCCGAGTATCGCCTGGACAGCGGTCGTCGCGCCTATCTGGTGCCGGCCACGGGGGTGATAGAGGTCAATGGCCTACGCGCCGAGGCTCGCGACGGGGTCGCGGTGGCCGATGAGCAGGTGCTGCGGGTGACGGCCGTGCAAGACAGCGAAATCATTCTGGTGGACCTGGCTTGATCCGCTGAGCGGCTCAATAAAAAAGGGTGAACGACAATCGTCGTTCACCCTTTTTTGTCGCGGGCGTTTTATCAGCTCGGCGAAATCGCCCCATCCACCAGCACCTGCGCCTCTTCCACCAGGCGCTTGAGGTGATCGTCACCGATAAAGCTCTCGGCGTAGATCTTGTAGATGTCCTCGGTGCCCGAAGGACGTGCGGCGAACCAACCGTTCTCGGTCATCACCTTCAACCCGCCGATGGCCTGGTCGTTGCCCGGCGCATGACTGAGGATGCGCTGGATCGACTCGCCCGCCAGCTGCGTGGAGGTCACCTGCTCCGGGGCCAGCTTGCTCAGCAGGGCCTTCTGCGCCGGCGTCGCCTTGGCGTCGACCCGCACGGAAAACGGCTCGCCCAGCTCATCGGTGAGGGCGCGGTAGATCTGGCTCGGATCGCGACCGGTGCGCGAGGTCATTTCCGCCGCCAGCAGGGCCGGGATCAGACCGTCCTTGTCGGTGGACCAGACGCTGCCGTCCTTGCGCAGGAACGAAGCCCCGGCGCTCTCCTCGCCACCAAAGCCCAGGGAACCGTCGAACAGACCGTCGGCGAACCACTTGAAGCCCACTGGCACTTCGTACAGGCGACGGCCCAGGCGCGCCGCGACCCGATCGATCAGGCCACTGCTGACCACGGTCTTGCCCACCGCCGCGTCAGCGCGCCAGTGCGGACGGTTCTGGAACAGGTAGTCGATGGACACCGCCAGGTAGTTGTTCGGCGCCAACAGGCCACCGGACGGGGTGACGATGCCGTGACGGTCATGGTCCGGGTCGCAGGCAAAGGCCACGTCGAAACGCTCTTTCAAACCGATCAGGCCCTGCATCGCATGACTGGAAGACGGGTCCATGCGGATCTTGCCGTCCCAGTCCACGCACATGAAGCGGAAAGTCGGGTCGACTTCGGTGTTGACCACGTCCAGGTTCAACCGATAGTGCTCGGCAATCGCCGACCAGTAGCGCACCCCGGCGCCGCCCAGCGGGTCCACGCCCAGGCGCAGGCCGGCGGAGCGGATGGCATCCAGGTCGATGACATTGATCAGGTCCGCGACATAGGTATTGAGGTAGTCGTGGCGATGGGTGGTGCCGGCCTTGAGCGCCTGCTCGTAGCTCACGCGCTTCACGCCGGCCAGTCGGTTACCCAGCAGTTCGTTGGCCTTGGCCTCGATCCACTTGGTGACATGGGTATCGGCCGGCCCGCCGTTGGGCGGGTTGTATTTGAAGCCGCCGCTTTCCGGCGGATTGTGGGACGGCGTGATCACCACGCCATCCGCCAGGCCCGTGGTGCGACCGCGGTTGTAGCAGATGATCGCATGGGACACCGCGGGCGTCGGCGTGTACTCGTCGCCCGCGGCGATCATGGTTTCCACGCCATTGGCCGCGAACACTTCCAGCGCACTGGCGCCGGCCGGCGTGGACAGCGCATGGGTGTCGATACCGACAAACAGCGGACCGTCGATCCCCTGGGCCTGGCGGTACAGGCAGATGGCCTGGCTGATCGCCAGGACATGCCATTCGTTGAAACTCAGCTCGAACGAATTGCCGCGATGCCCGGAGGTGCCGAAGGCCACGCGCTGGGTGGAGATCGCCGCATCGGGCTGGCCGGTGTAATAGGCCGATACCAGTCGCGGGATATCGACCAGCAACTGTGCCGGTGCCGGCTTGCCCGCAAAAGGACTGAGTGTCATGCAAAACCTCTGGAGATGGATGGTACAGGGGAAGATGCGCAGTTTACTGGCAGTTCGACACTGAGGTTAAGGGTTCTATCCGTTGGCGTGAAGATTTTCCATGGGACACGCGCTCCCATGGGGGAAGCGCGTGCCTTGATGGGCGCCAATGATGCGGCGCGTCAGCGCGCCCGGGCTTTCATTTCGCCAAGGGCGCCGACCTGATGCGTTTTCAGGTCATAGCGCAGTTCTGCGATCAGGTCGGAAATGGCCCGGCTGCTGTCCAGCGTCGAAGCCTGGATGCCGGTGACCACCAGGTCCACCCGTTCGGATTTTCGATCGAAGACCTTGACCGTCAACGACTCGTCCGCTCCCAGGCTGCATTGGCAGCGCGTGGGCAGGAAACTGCTTTCGATGATGTTGCGTAATTCCAACGTGGACAATACTTGCATGGCGACTCTCTCCTTTATGTGAGACGGCCAGGTCTTTGGCAGAACAGCCAGGGTTAGCCATTCACATCTGCGTCTGAAGCGGGCGCCCGGTCCGGCCATGGAGGACGACACCGTTTTCTAGATTAGGCCCTTTCACACAGACCGTTAAGGTTATTCGTCCGACAATCCGACACAATCGCCATGCACTCGATGTGCCGAAACAAGATGAATTATTGTTTATTGGAAAATTCGAGGCGTTAAAGCGCTAATGGGCCAGCGCGCCCGTGCAAAATGCATTAAATGGCTTCTAGGGTCATGCCGTTTGCCGGTATCGTGGCAGACGCCCCTGGCCTGGACCGGCATCCAACGCCAGTGTCATTCGGCACCGTGCCGCCACCGCATCCATCAAACGAGGGAGTCCCCCTCATGACAGGGCAACGAGAGCTCATGAATTCGACCACTATCGCCGCAACCTTCCTGCTGGCGCTCACCACCACCGGCGCGTTCGCCGCCGACAAAGCGGACCTGGCCCCCTTCCCCAAGGCCGAGGACGGCTTCACGCGCTCGGTCATTCGCGTGCCGAAGATGACCAAGGACTCCGATCACCGGGTCGAGATCATCGCCGGCAAGGTCATGACCATCGATTGCAACCAGAAGCGCCTGGGCGGCAACCTCGACGAGAAAAACCTCGAGGGCTGGAGCTACTCCTATTACCGCCTGGAGAAAGCCACCGGGCCGGTGTCCACCCTGATGGCCTGCCCACCCGGCAGCAAGACGAAAAAAGACTTCGTCCCGGTGATCGGCGAAGGCTACATGCTGCGCTACAACAGCAAGCTGCCGTTGGTGATCTACGCCCCCGACGACATCGAGATCCGTTACCGGATCTGGTCGCCGTCCAAGCTGATCAAGCCCGCCAGCCGCGAGTAATCCCTCCTGGCTCACGCAGCTCCGCCCAGAGCTGCGCGCTCGGCCACATGGCGCAGGCTGTCGAAGTTGATGTTGGCCCCCGAGTTGATCGCCACCAGGGTCTGGCCACGTAGCCCATGGTCGGCCACGTACTGCTTGATGCCCGCCACCGCCAGCGCACCGGAAGGTTCGGTGATGGAGCGGGTATCGTCGTAGATATCCTTGATCGCGCTGCACAACTGGTCGTTGCTGACGGTGACGACCTCGTCGACATGCTCGCGGCAGATTTCAAAGCCATACGCGCCGATCTGCGCCACGGCCACGCCATCGGCAAAGGTCCCGACCCGGGGCAACACCACCCGCTCCCCGGCCGCCAGCGCCGCTTGCAGGCAATTGGAGTGTTCCGACTCCACGCCGATGATCCGCACCTGTGGCCGCAGGTATTTGACGTAGGCGGCTATCCCGGCGATCAACCCGCCACCGCCCACCGGGACGAAGATCGCATCCAGCGGCCCGGGGTGCTGGTTGAGCAATTCCATGGCCACGGTGCCCTGCCCGGCAATCACCTGCGGATCGTCGAACGGCGAGACGAAGGTGTAGCCGCGCTCCTCGGCCAGTTGCAAGGCATGGGCCAGGGCGAACGGAAAACTCTCTCCCTGCAGCACGGCCGTGGCTTCGCGACTGCGCACCCCCTGCACTTTCAGTTCCGGCGTACTGGTGGGCATGACGATCGTCGCCTGGATCCCCAGGGTCCGGGCCGCCAGGGCCACGCCCTGGGCGTGGTTACCCGCCGACGCCGTCACCACGCCGCAGCGACGCTGGGCCTCGCTGAGCTGGGCCAGCTTGTTGTAGGCCCCGCGGATCTTGAAGGAGAACGTCGGTTGCAGGTCCTCGCGCTTGAGCAGGATCTGATTGCCCAGGGCCAGGGACAGCGCCGGGGCCACTTGCAGCGGCGTACAGATCGCCAGGTCGTAGACCGGCGCGGCGAGGATCTTTCGCACATAGTCGCCGAGCAGACGGGTATCGGTGGCAGATTCCAGGCGGGTGGTGACGGTACGGGTCATGGCGGTCTCCGGGTGATCGTTTGGCCTCGGAGACAGAAAGAAAAAACCCGCCTCGGAGGCGGGTTTGGGTAACAGATACAGGTCAGCCCGCCAGATAAGGAATGGCGGTAATAATGCTTGGCTGAGAAAAACGCTGGACGGAAGTCATGCAGCGAAGTTATCCGGGAGCCAGGGCCAAGTCAATGGTCGGATGCATCACTGCGCTTGCCTACCAGGCCTGGCCGCGACGCTTGAGTTCCAGGCGCCGGACGAACTCCTCGAGCACCAGGCCGTAGAGGTCATCCTGCAGATAGGCATCCTCGATGCCGGCATCCAGGTTCGGGTTGTCGTTCACCTCGATCACCACCACCTTGTCGCCGGACTGCTTGAGGTCCACGCCGTACAGGCCGTCGCCGATCAGGTTGGCGGTCTTGACCGCCAGCTCCACCACCGCCCGCGGCGCTTCGTGAACCGCCAGGGTACGGCATTCGCCGTTGATGTCCTGGCCCTTGGCCTTGTGGTTGTAGATCTGCCAATGCCCCTTGGACATGAAGTACTGGCAGGCGAAGATCGGTATGCGATTGAGCACACCGATGCGCCAGTCGTATTCGGTATAGAAAAACTCCTGGGCCAGCAACAGAACCGAGTGTTCGAACAACTCGGCGGTGGCCTCCAGCAATGCCTGCTGGCTTTCGACCTTGATCACGCCACGGGAGAAACAACCGTCGGGGATTTTCAGCACCAGGGGGAACCCCAGTCGCTCACCCACCCGTTCGAAGTCCTCCGGTCGTTCCTTGTAGAGAATCTCGGTGGCGGGCATGCCCAGCTTTTGGCTCTTCAGCAGGTCGGTCAGGTACACCTTGTTGGTACAGCGCAGGATCGAGGTCGGATCATCCATGACCACCAGGCCCTCGCTTTCGGCTTTCTTGGCAAACCGGTAGGTGTGGTTGTCGACACTGGTGGTCTCGCGGATCAACAAGGCGTCGTACTCGGCGATACGCGAATAATCCTTTTTCCCGATCAATTCGACATCGATGCCCAGGCCCTTGCCGACCCGGATAAAGTTCTCCAGTGCCCGGGCGTTGGAAGGTGGCAGGGTTTCCTGCGGATCGTGCAGGACCGCCAGGTCATAACGGGCCAGACGCCGCGAACGGGGCACCCGCCAGATCTTGCGACTGAAGCCGTCGAGGGCCTGGGCGAAATGATCTTCCTGATCTTCGCGCAACTTGTGCAGGGTCCCCGACTTGACCCCTTCGATATGCCAGGCGTTGCTCTTCTTGAACTCGACCAGCAATATCGGACAGGGGAAAACTTCAAATAACTGCCGCGCCAGGTCCTGTAACGGCTCGATCACCGTACTGCCAAAATACAAGGTCAGGGTAAACCCCTCGGTGCCTTGGTAAAGTTGATGCCCCAGGGCCTTGTCGAGGGTTTTGTCCAGATCGTCAAGGGCCAGTCCGTAGAGCGCCTTGCGGGTCAGTTCGCTGATCGTGCGCACCGATGGAATGACCTTGTGCCCACGCGCCTCGGCCAGCAGCGAGCAGTAATAACCGTGGCCCAGGTACTTGTAGCTACGGCACAGGTTGATCACCTGCACGCGCTTTCCGGGCTCGCTCACACGGGTTTGCTCAAGGTACTCCTGAGCGGTGACGATGTCTTCGCTGGGAAAATAAGAGGTCCAGTCTTCCTTGCGCTCGACGATAATAACCAACTGACTACCGGGGTTATTTGCAGCAGACAAAATAGTTGTCGTGCTTATTGCTGTCAGTGAAGTTTGCTCGGATACTTCGCGCCAATGACCTTGTACCGCTGACATAGAAACCGACCCCATGAAAAACAAGACACTTCCTATTAAGCACGAAGTTTTTTGAAAGTCCCGTTTCGTTACACAACTTTTACGGTGGTTATATGGATCTTGTCTTTCGCGTTGCCACGCCCGACGATTTGCCCGCCTTGCTGGAACTGGAAGAACACTGTTTCACCACCGACCGGCTGACCCCGCGCAGCTTCCAGTGGATGATCAGTCGGGCCCACGCGCAACTGCTGGTCGCCGAGCAAGCTGACGCTCGACTGGCCGGCTATGCCCTGGTGCTGTTTCATCGCGGCACCTCCCTGGCGCGCCTTTACTCGATCGCCATCGCCCCCCATGCCCGTGGCACGGGCCTCGGCAAGGCGCTGTTGCAACGCAGCGAAGCCTGCGCCCTGGAACATGACTGCGCCTACCTGCGCCTGGAAGTGCGCACCGACAACAGCGCCGCCATTGGCCTCTATGAGCGCAACGGTTATCGCCGCTTCGGGCGGATCAGCGATTACTACGCGGACCATACCGACGCCCTGCGCCTGGAAAAACGGATTCTCGAGCACCGTGACAGTCGCGACCTGCACGTCCCCTACTACGCCCAGACCACAGAGTTCACCTGCGGGCCGGCGTGCCTGCTGATGGCCATGGGCGCGCTGCAACCTTCACGCAGCACTTCGCGCCAGGAAGAGGTACAGATCTGGCGCGAGGCGACCACCGTATTCATGACCTCCGGCCATGGCGGTTGCAGCCCCCAGGGCCTGGCACTGGCCGCCTGGCGCCGGGGCTTTGCGGTGCGTCTGCAAGTGAGCATGAGCGGTCCCCTGCTGCTCAACGGCGTGCGCAACGAACATAAGAAAGACGTCATGCGCCTGGTCCATGAAGGCTTCGAAAGCGAGTTGGCCGCCACCGATGTCGAACAGGTGCTCGGCGGCTCGCTTGAGCTGCCACGCCTGCTGGCCGCCGGTGGCCAGCCGCTGGTGCTGATCAGCAGCTACCGCCTGACCCGCTCCAAGGCGCCGCATTGGGTGATCGTCACCGACTGCGACGAAGAATTCGTCTACCTGCACGACCCGGACGTCGACCACAGCCAGCATCGTCAGCCCCTGGACTGCCAGCACCTGCCGGTGAGCCATGGCGAGTTCGACAAGATGAGCACCTTCGGCAGCAGCAAGTTGCGGGCGGCGGTGATTGTCTATCGACGCATGGCTCAGCGTTGCGAATTCGGATCGCTGCGGGTCCCCGGGCTGATCGGCACCGCCATCGGTGCTGACTGGTCACGCGGGTAGCCATTCTGGATCGCGCCGTTTTCGATCGTCGAGGGCCGTGGTTTCGGCAACGTATTGGGACCGCGCAAGGGCGGTGCGCTGGACTCCGAACCCTGGCGACTGTTGGGGTTGGCGCGGCGAATCGGGCTGTTATAGGGGTTGTCGCTGTTAGGCAGGTACTGCGCCAGCCATGGCGTCGCAGGCAGGGAAGCACCCTCGACAGGCGTGACAGCGATCAGCAGTCCAACGACCAGCGGGACTGCCCGCGCGAAGACTAGTCTGTTCATGACGCCTCTCTTCAACGATGAGTTCGTTATGGGGTTGGACAACGCTCCACCCCATAATATACCCGTGGCAGCATCGACTTCAGGGCCGCGACGGGACGGCCTGCCTCGTCACGGACGGCTCAGCCCCTCCAGCAATCCGCTCAGCGCCTGGGGCGCCAGTTGCAATTTCGTCCCGCGCTGCGCCGTCTGCTCGATATCCGGGATCAGTAGGCTGGTATGGGCGTCACTGTCGTAGAGCATCAGGTCCTCGCCGCTGCGCTGCAACACCAGCCGCTCGGAATCAGCACGGATGACCGCATCACGGCTCTGCTCGTCAATGATGATCTGTCGATAATGGTTCAGCAGCCCACGGTCCAGTGGGTAGTGATGCACACCATGGCTGTGTCCGGAAACCATCAGGCACTCGGCCTCCTCCAGCACCGGCAACGGTTCGCTATCCGCCGGGCTGCTGTCGTCGAGCTGCAGGATCAGATTGCCGTCGGACAAATGGACAAAACTGTAGCGGCCCACCGGCGTCGACTGCAGATTGTCCAGGCACCACAGTTGCCCGTTGTCTTCATCATGGATGTAACCGCCCGCCTGGCCTGCGGCCTTGCCCAGGTAAGTCAACTGATGGTCCGCCTGCGGACCTTGGGCGCACAGCAGCTCCGCACTGTCCGGCAGATACCAACCCGGGGTCTCGCCCGGCTCGGTCAACAGTCGCACGGCCGAGGGCAGGTCGTAATGCTTGCGCAACGCCGCAATCCGCTCGCCGACTTGCGCGATCTCCTGATGCGCCTTGATCCGCAGCGCAATCAGCACCGCCCGCTCCGTCAAGGTGGCGGCCACCGGCAGCAGAACCATGACGCCATCGCTGCTTTCCAGGTGCAACCGAGTCCCTTGGCGCTGCCCCCTGATCCACTGCTGCGGCGCCGGCCAGGCCAACGCATCGGGGGCCGCGGGTGACGGGAGCAACGGCTCGCTGAACGTCAACTCGGTCTCGGCCGGGAGTAGGGCCTGGCGATAGAGCTGCCGGCTCTCGCCATCCAGAATCCAGGCATGGCGGTCATCGGCCGCCAATCCCAGATAGGTCAGGTTCTGCCGGCCATCAAGATTGCCGCCGCCCTGCACGAGCCGTTGTGCGGCACAGTCATACCAGGCGCCGGTGGTTTTTCCGGCGAGGCCTCCCAGCCCCCATAACACCAGGTTGTCGAGTCGCGCCGGTGCCGCGCTGGCCAGCCGCCCGAGTTCCGTCGTCAGATCTTCCCGGTGGCGGCTCAGCCAACTGGCAACCACTCCCGCCAGCCGCGCAGTTCCACGGTCCAGCAGCCATAGGCTGCCCTCCGCCGTCAGGGCCAGCCACGGTGACTGATCACCGCCCCGGACGGCACTGACCTCACTGAGGTCCACCGCCGTCGCCAGCGTCCCGCTCATGCCTTCATCGGCCTGGAAGTAAGCTCGCCGCCCGTGTGGGTCGTAGAAGTAGAAGCCCGGCTTGTCCCCACCCGTCGAACCGACCAGCGAAAGGTCCTGCGGCATGGCAGCGCCGAGGTTTGCCCGCACCACACGCGGCAGCAGGTACTCGCTGTTGAAAACCAGCCACTGACGCTCTGTCGTCTGCCCCTGGCTGGCGGCGCAGGTCACTACTTGCGCATGGCTGGCGCTGACTTGCCGCTCGGTCATCCGTTGTAGCGGATCACGCCAGTGCGCAGCGGCCGATAGCAGGGCCAGACTGTTTTCGTCTGGCTTGAACAGTTGCCCGACCCGATGGATCGCCAGCAGTTTCAGCGAGGCCTCTTCGACCCGGTAAATGTGCTCGACGGAGCAGTCCGGCAGCAGCTCTTCAATCGCCAGCAGGAGCTGACCATCGCGCTGCACCAGGCTGCTGTGGGTGATATTTCCGCCAAAGGTCCGCGGTCGGTACTGGACCAGCACCTGCCCCGTGGCGATCGCCACCTGCCAGACATCCACGCCCCGGTAGAACCAGGCCTTGTCTTCGACGATGCCGCCCAACAGCGCCTGGCCGAGAAACTCACTGGCCTGCGGATAATCGGTGTAGATAAAACGATCCAGGCTCACCTGATAGAACGCCCTGCCGATGTCATACCCGGCCCGGCGATAGTGATCAACCGCAACGAAGGGCTGGCTGTGGGGTGAATCAGCGGTCAACTGCTTGAGATGCGCATGCAGGGCCTGCCAATCCATAAACCCGCTGCCATCGGCTTCCAGCAGGATCAGTTGCTGCTTTTCCCGATCGACGGAAAACAGCTCGCCACCGGCGTTGATCAGCGAAATCTCGCCACAGTGCTCCGACAGCGTTATCGCCAGGCTGCCCACCTGCAACCGATTGCCATTGAGACGGGTCGCGGCTTCCTTCAGTTGACGGGCATCCAGTGTCCAACGACTGTTCGCTGTGCCGCCCAGGGAAATCGACACACCGTCCTGCAGGCTGAGACGGTAATGACCGCCCTCGCCCTCCAGTTGATAAGACAGCTTGCCCCGCAGGATATCCGGCAGCGCGGGCACCAGGATGTCACGCTCCTGCGCATCCAATAGCACCCTGACCGGCGTCTCCACGTACTCAGGCATGATCCGCCGGACAATCCGCTCGCCGGGAAAGGCGTAGAAGTCAAAGTCGAAGCGACCGTCTTCCTCGAGCCTGCGCAGCACATCGAAACCGTGGTCGTTCCGGGTGGTGGCAAACGGCAGGATCATGTATTCGTAATTGAGGTACGACTTCGCGGTCATCGGCAGCACCAGGACCGCATCGCCGGGGACGAAGCTGACCTGGGCCTGGCGATAACCGATCCCTTCGCGAATATTGATCGCCAGGTTCTTGTCCAGGTTCGCCCCGCGGCCTGGCCACCAGAAGAAGTAGTTGCTCCTGCCGGAACCGACCGCGTTGGTGGGGTCGTTGCGGTAAAGGTATTGACTGTCCAGGGTCAGTTGCTGGCGACGCAGATCCAGTGTGCTGATCACCGCGCCCGGAATGGATTCCATCAGGACATGCCCAGGGGCGTCATCCTGCACATGATCGGTGCTGTTTTTGCGTTCCACGCGTCGGTAGCCGCCCTGGCGATAGGCTGCATCGAGACCGGCAAAATAGCTGCCCACCTGGGCGGCCTCCTCGGCCACGGCGCTGAATGCCTGGGCCAAGGCGCTGAAGCCGATGCCCAGGCCCGCCAGGGGTGCCGCCAGCGCGCCGGCAAAACCCGAGGCGGTGGCGGCACCGACGATACCGGCATTCGCCGCCATCGAAGCGCCAAGACTGAACACGCCGAGGGCCAGCCCGGCGCTATCAAAGGCCAATTGGGTGGCGAAGACCGCACGTTGGGCTTCATTCTGCGCCTGGGACAACTCAATGGCGTCCAGTACCACGCTACCCAGATTCAAGAACAGGCCAACGCCGATATTGAGTTTCGAGATCGACGACATCACGTTGAGGGACTGCGCCTGACTGAAAAACGCCTTGCCCTTGCTGATCGCCAGCGCCGAACGAAACAACTGCACGACCTTCGCCACATCCATGACCGTGCCATGGATGATCTGCGCCGTATTGAGCCAACCGTGCACCTGCAGCGAGCAGCCCAATACCCCCGTCAACTCGCCACCGGCCACCTCCGTGCGACTCTTGTGGCTAAACCAGGCGAACAGGGTCTGGACAATAAACAGGGCATTGAGCCCATCGAGGGACTCCCCTTCGGGCTCACCGGGCGGGCCCGCCAAGTGTTCGCCCTGCACCTCGCGAGCCTGCGCGACCTTGGTCAGTTGCCGGTTGTAGTCCTGGATGAATTCAACCACGCGTCGGTCCGTCAAACGCAGTACCCGGGTCGCTTGCTCAGGATGCGCAACCTGCGCGAACTCCAACCGATACTCGCCGCCCTGGGCGGCTTCCTCCTGCGTCAGACGGTGCCAGAGCGGCAGCCATTCGCCCTCGGCCAAATGATTGTCACGGTACAACTGCGCCATGCCTTGCTGGAACTCTTGCGCCCGCGCCACCACGCCGAGCCGCTGTTTCTTCAGCCCCAACCGAGCCAGTTTTTCACCCAGCGTCTCCGTCAGCAGCAGGCTGTCGTCATACCCGGTTTTTCCTGGCGAGACCACCGCCATCCAGGCATCGCCGCTGCGGCGAAGAACCAGCTTGGTGTCCGTGAGGGTGACGCCCCGTTTGCCGCCCTGCGGATTGACGATAATCTTCGCCGAATGGGCCGCGACAGAACGTACAGAGAGCTTTTCCCGATCCAGGGCGTGTACAAAGGCCTGTATATAGCTACTGGTTGCTGTCGGCTCGTTATCCACCAGCGCGCACCCCACCAGGCTGATATGTTCCGGCGCGACAGCCCGCGCCTGCCCAGGCTGCAACGGATTGTCCAGCAACTGCCTGAGGGTTCGCGCCAATTCGGACGGCAAGTACCCCGCCACGGTCCGCTGTCCAGCGGCGTCGTCACGGCCATGACCCACCGCTTGCAAACGCCAGTGTTTTTTCCCCTGACGGTTCAACTGGCCGATACGCGCCAGCACCGCGTCCTGGCCTGCCGCGAAGCGCAACTTGCCCGCCACGTCGAGCTGGAGCAGCAATGAATTCGATGGGTGTTTACCGGCCAGATCAATCGCCGCCTGCCTGACCGTCCGATTATCTTCAAGCTGAACAATCAGTTGGTAGTCGAACCGGCTGGTGCGCTCGCTTTCGTTGGACGCCGCCAGCGCCGGCAGATCCCACTCGCCGACTTCGTCCCGGTTCAGCACGCTGTCAGCTTGCGAAAGAGGCTCTCTGCCCTCGTCGTCAGCGGCTGCCAACGCCCACTGCTCGACATTCGCCCTCTGGGCAGCCTCGGGGTCGTAATAATCCTCGTCACTCCAGCCGACCAATACCTCACCGGGAATAAAACCAACCCGTTTCTCGATATCATGCATCGCAACCACGAAATCGCGAAGACGGTTGTTTAATACCTCAGGTGTGCTGGAGGCCGCGACAACATTGCGCAACGCCAACAGATAGGATCTTTTGTTGTCATTCGATCGCGCATGCCGGGAAACCTGGAAACCACGCTGTTTGAAACCCTGTTCCTTGGCTTCACTGAAGTCATTGATAATCAGGACCTGCGCGCCCTTTTCAACCGCTCGCGTCACATAACGATCGACTTTCTCATAAAACTCTTCGACGCTCAGATAGCTATCACTGAAATGCCCGCTGAGCAGGATCAAATCACCTGGCCCCACATCGGTGCGCGTAAACAACTCCCAACCATCACCGTTCAGGAACTCGGTGGTGTCGAGATTCCCGCCGTGGAGCCGACTGATAAAAAACAACTTTCTTTCATTGGTGATCAAAGGGAGAAGGTGAACGTTGTAATGTTTCTCCGCCGTCAACAAGGACAGAGGCAAGTGCAACCTGTATCCGACCGAGGGGACCTGGTTGATGGTGACCGTACCCCTATGATTGGCCGCATTCTGCATGACATAAAACAACGCGGCGACCCGTGTCCTGGCGGTTAAACGGCCACTTTGTGTCACCGCCGGCTCATCAACGACCATCTTGCCATCTTTCAGGGAAATCAATTCAGCCAGGCTGTCTTCAAAATAATCCTTTACCGCCTGACGAAGACTATCCGCCCGATCCTGCCTGACAAACTCCTTGAGCTTTTCCTGCTTTCTTATTCTTTCCTCATCCTTTTTCTTTGATAAAGGGACATCATCCGGAAAGACGCGTTCAAAGCTCATTGACAGGTTGTCGTCGAAATCAAAGCCATGCTGGCGGCTGATCGCCAGGAGGTCGGACTTGATCTCCTGGACGCCCCTGGTAACGCCCTGGGGATGACTGACCACTTCGCTCTGGGTCAGCGCGACCAAGGGATTGATATCGTTGACGATGACTTTGCCCTTGAACCCCTGCGCCCTGACCCAGTTCGAGTAAACCCCCGAGCCGGCCATGGGCTCTATCACGCGGGAAACCACGGGTTCATGAGTTCCCTCTGACCGGCGGTGAAGGATATCGGCAATCAGCGCACCATCGACCTGCTCCAGTTCGGTCGCCACACTGCCCGGCATGTTGAAAAAAGTCAGGCCACGCAGATCAACCCTGAGGTCCATCTGGATGAGCGCCCGGACCTTTTCTGCCCGTGTGCCACGGCTATCGCGCAGGCGCTCTTTCACCTTGCGCCAGAAATCGGGATCACGTTTGCCGTCGCCCCCCATACCGGTCACCGGATAAGCGGGATGCCTGGTGTTCCAGTTCGAGGCAGTGCTCAGATAGTCCTCGTAGATAGAACCTTTCAAGCCATAACTGCCGTAGTGGTAGCGCTCGCGCAGCCAGCCACGGAACTCGCTGATCTTGTTTTCCAGCAGGGCTGGCGTATAGCCGCTCAACGTCCCGTCTGCACCCGACACACCGAGGACCAGGATACGGGCATACCCGTTCATGAATGCAGGATCGCCAAGCACCCGTGCATAGCCCTGCCCGTTCAGTCGAAACCACACGGAGGGCTTGTCGGGATGCTGCAGTCCGAGTGAGCGTATGGCGTCGGCAGTCCCCGGGACTTCGCCGAGTTCCAGGATGACCTGGCTGTCAAAGGTTTCACCGGCCTCGTTGTAGCGCTTCGATCGCCCCCAAAGGGCGAGGTTGGTCCCGAATGGGCTCGGTTCATTGCCTTGTGTCGCAACGCCGACTTCATTCTCCAGGATCCTGGGTCGTCCGCCCTCGTTCCGGACGGCTGAGCCGGGTCTTTTCCTCGACCCGCTGCTGCCGTCCCCATCCATACCTTCCCTGGTTGTAGCCGCTCCAACACCCATGCACCGTCTCCAGAATCATGATTTCAGTCACTGATTGGCACCGGGCTTAAAGAAATAACACCCGGAGCGCTGGAACCTATTGTGCTGAGAAGCGCCATGCCTCAAGTCGTACATATGTATAGACACAGCTCTGCGTCGGGCCGTCGCGAACAGACGCCCGCCGACAGCCATGTAACTGTCGTCATCCATATGCGACAATAGGCCCAATGTCTGGAATGAATCCCGCCTTTTAATTGCACAGCAGCTCGGACACACCGTCGGATGCTGCTCTTTACGTACGCGCGCTGGCTGAACTTCAGCGGTGACTGGAACGAGACGGAAAAGCTCGCAAATGCCCCGGGAATGGCCCAAGCACCCAATCGGCAGCGCGTAACCCCTTGATAGGTAAAGTAATTGATCTCCACCGCTAACATCACCCAACAGTTCGGCGCCAAGCCGCTCTTCGAGAACGTCTCGGTCAAATTCGGCGCCGGCAACCGCTACGGCCTGATCGGCGCCAACGGCTGCGGCAAGTCGACCTTCATGAAAATCCTCGGTGGCGACCTCGAGCCGTCCGGAGGCCAGGTCATGCTGGAGCCGAACGTGCGCCTGGGTAAACTGCGCCAGGACCAGTTCGCCTACGAAGAATTCAGCGTGATCGACACCGTGATCATGGGTCACGAGGAACTGTGGAAGGTCAAGGCCGAGCGCGACCGCATCTACTCGCTGCCGGAAATGAGCGAAGAAGACGGCATGGCCGTGGCCGAACTGGAAACCGAGTTCGCCGAAATGGACGGCTACACCGCCGAGTCCCGTGCCGGTGAACTGCTGCTGGGCCTGGGGATCGGCATCGAACAGCATTTCGGCCCGATGAGCGAAGTCTCGCCCGGCTGGAAACTGCGGGTGTTGCTGGCCCAGGCGTTGTTCTCCGATCCGGAAGTGCTGTTGCTCGACGAACCGACCAACCACCTGGACATCAACACCATCCGCTGGCTGGAAAACATCCTGACCCAGCGCAGCAGCCTGATGATCATCATCTCCCACGACCGGCACTTCCTGAACAGCGTCTGCACCCACATGGCCGACCTGGACTACGGCGAGCTGCGCCTGTTCCCGGGCAACTACGACGAATACATGACCGCGGCCACCCAGTCCCGCGAGCAACTGCTGTCGGACAACGCCAAGAAGAAAGCCCAGATCGCCGAGCTGCAGACCTTCGTCAGCCGCTTCTCGGCCAACGCCTCGAAAGCCAAGCAGGCCACCTCCCGCGCCAAGCAGATCGACAAGATCCAGCTGGCCGAGGTCAAGCCGTCGAGCCGGGTCAGCCCGTTCATCCGCTTCGAGCAGACCAAGAAGCTGCACCGCCAGGCGGTCACCGTCGAGCATATGGCCAAGGGCTTTGACGGCGTCACGCTGTTCAAGGACTTCAGCTTCACCGTCGAAGCCGGCGAGCGCGTGGCGATCATCGGCCCGAACGGTATCGGCAAGACCACCCTGCTGCGCACCCTGGTGGGTGAGCTGAGCGCGGACGCCGGCTCGGTGAAATGGACCGAGTCCGCGGAACTGGGCTACTACGCCCAGGACCACGCCCATGACTTCGAAGACGACGTCAACCTGTTCGACTGGATGGGCCAGTGGACCCAGGGCGGCGAGCAACTGGTGCGCGGGACCCTCGGTCGCATGCTGTTCTCCAACGACGAGATCCTCAAGTCGGTCAAGGTGATCTCCGGGGCGAACAGGGTCGCATGCTGTTCGGCAAGCTGATCCTGCAAAAGCCCAACGTGCTGGTGATGGACGAACCGACCAACCACCTGGACATGGAATCCATCGAGTCCCTCAACCTGGCCCTGGAGAACTACCCGGGCACCCTGATCTTCGTCAGCCACGACCGCGAGTTCGTCTCGTCCCTGGCCACCCGCATCATCGAGCTGAGCCCGAGCGGTGTGATCGACTTCAGCGGCACCTATGACGACTACCTGCGCAGCCAGGGCGTGGTGTTCTAAACAGCCTGGAAAACCTGTGGAGCCGGCTGTCCGGTTCCACAGGAATACCCTAGAAACTAGTTAGCCTGCTTCCTTTTATCCTTCCATCCCGCCATCATGCAGATCTCTAACCGCCCGCCCGCGAACGAGCCTTCATGTCCGCCCAGCAACCGCCCAGACCGACCAGCAACCTGACGATCACCCTGCAGATCGTCTCCATCGTCTCCTACACCTTTATCGCCTTCCTCTGCATCGGCCTGCCGATTGCGGTGTTGCCCGGCTACGTGCACGGACAACTGGGTTTCAGCGCGGTGATCGCCGGCCTGACCATCGGCTCGCAATACCTGGCGACCCTGCTCAGCCGCCCCATGGCCGGACGCATGGCCGACGGCATTGGCACCAAACGATCGATCATCTATGGCCTGTCCGGCATCGTTCTCAGTGGCGCGCTGACGTGGCTGTCGACCCTGATGCAGCACCTGCCACTGCCGAGCCTGGGGATTCTGATCGTCGCTCGCCTGCTATTGGGAGTCGCCCAGGGCCTGATCGGCGTGGGCACCATCAGTTGGGGCATCGGCCAGGTCGGCGCCGACCAGACCGCCCGGGTCATCTCCTGGAACGGTATCGCTTCCTACGGCGCCATCGCCATCGGCGCACCACTGGGGGTGCTGATGGTCGAGGATTACGGCTTCGCCAGCCTCGGCATCGCCTTGTCGACCCTCTCCCTGGGGGCCCTGCTGCTGATCCGCAACAAACCCTCGGTGCCGGTCATTCGCGGCGAACGCCTGCCCTTTTGGGCCGTGTTCGGGCGCATCGCCCCCTATGGCGCCAGCCTGACCCTGGCGTCCATCGGCTACGGCACCCTGACGACCTTCATCACGCTCTTCTATCTCAGTCGTGGCTGGAGCGGCGCGGCCTATTGCCTGACGGTGTTCGGCACCTGCTTCATCCTTGCCCGGCTGTTCTTTATCGGCAGTATCAACCGCTTCGGCGGTTTCAAGGCCGCCATCGCCTGCATGAGTATCGAGACCCTGGGCCTGGTGCTGCTCTGGCTGGCGCCCTCCACCGGCGTCGCCCTGGCCGGTGCGGGCCTGGCGGGGTTTGGCCTGTCCCTGGTGTATCCGGCGCTGGGTGTGGAGGCGATCAAACAGGTCCCGAGCACCAGTCGCGGTGCGGGGCTGAGCGCCTATGCGGTGTTTTTCGACCTGGCACTGGCCATCGCCGGTCCGGTGATGGGCGCGGTGGCCTCGAACCTGGGCTATTCGTGGATTTTCTTGGGCGCAGCGTTACTGTCGATCAGTGGCTTGGCGGTTACCGTGCTGCTGGCACGTCGCGCAGCAGCACAGTGACTACTGATCGGCGGTCTGCATCCCGCCATGATTCGGCACACTGAGGGTCTTGGCGAAGAAGCTTCCGGCCTCGTGGATCAGGTCGCGATGAATATCCTCGCGGTTGACCCCTTCGGCATCGGTACACAGCCCCGGCGTGGCCTTGAGCTGCGCTTCGCTGCACGGCGCCATGAAGACAAAATGCCCGGCCCCGGCGATCAGCTTGAACTGCGGCGCCACCGGTAACTTGCGCGCCAGGGCGGCGGCATTCTTGTCCGGAAACACCAGTTTGTCGGCGCCACCGCTGTACATCAGCACCGGTACATGGACATCCGCCAGGGTATGACGGCCGAACATCAGGCTCAGCGGCGCCATCAGCAACAAGGCATGCACCCGCGGGTCAGCCACCGGTTGCAGGTCATCGCGGTCGACGATCAATTCACCCTTGGTGTTGCAGGCATCCTTGTCATCCGGACGCTCCTGGCAATAGCGACGCAAGCGCTCCAGATTCGGTTGGGCTCCGGCCAGTATCAGCGCGGTCTCGCCGCCCGCCGAATAACCGATCACGCCGACGTCCTCGGCTTCGACATAGGGCGACAGCATCGGATCGCCGAGGGTGGCGGTGATGGCTTCGGAAATCTGCATGGGCCGACCGTACAGGTTGCTCAGGGTGCCCAGGCGACTTTGATCCTTGTAGTTGTCGCCCGGGTGCAGCACGGCGACCACGATAAAGCCCTTGCGCGCCAGGGAGGTGGCCAGGTCGTGCAAGGCCAGGGGGGTGCCAGTGTTGCCATGGGACAACATCAGCAACGGATAGCGACCGATAGCAACCTTGGCGTCTTCAGTCGCCTGAATCATGTAGTTGCCGATCCGGCTCTGGTGCTCACGGCCACTGGAGGGATAAAAGGCAATCGCCTTCATCGGCTGGAGGTCCAGCGGATCGAGGAACGTCAGGCGATGGTAGCCAACGCTCCAATGAGCGGGTGGCGCCGCCTGCACCGTCAGGAGGCTGCTGGACAAGCAGATCAGTAACACTGCACAAAGACGCATCATGGGGATGCCCACCTTTGCTGCGAAAGTTAGCACACCAATTCTCTGCAATTCCTTGAAGCTAAAGCTCTGGAGCAGGGCCTTGGCTGATATTCGAGGTTTTTCAGAGTACCTATGGTTGATCGATGCTGCATAACTCGAGCCAAATCCGAACAGCCAGACGCAAAAAACTCCGTACGCTGACCATTCAGGATGATCAGGGTACAGAGTTTAATCGGTGTTCCCGAAAGAAGCTTGCCTGTTTACGAAAGCTTTACGCGGTGGCGAACAGCTCTTCGCTGATGTGCGCCTGCGCAGTGCTCATGGCCTTGGCGCGGACGTCTTCGCCGTAGCCCAGGCCGTGGGCGCGGACGAACTCGATATCGGTGATACCGAGGAAGCCGAACAGCACGCTCAGGTAATCCTCGTGAGCGACGCCAGTAGGCATGCCCACATGCAGGCCGCCGGAGGTGGAGACGATCACCAGTTTCTTGCCGCCAGCCAGGCCTTCAGGGCCGGCTTCGGTGTAGCGGAAGGTCTTGCCGGCAACGGTGATACGGTCGATCCAGGCCTTGAGCTGGGTCGGAACGCTGAAGTTGTACATCGGCGCGGCGATCACGATGGCATCGGCGGCGAGGAACTCTTCCATGGTCGAGGCGCTGAGTTCGGCTTCGTGGCGCTGGGCCGCGTCACGCAGCTCGGCGGCGGTACCGCCGGCGACCAGGGTCAGGCTGGAGAAGTGGCTGATGGCATCGCTGGCCAGGTCGCGGTAGGTCACCACGGCGGAAGGCTCGGCGAGTTTCCAGGCGTCGACGACCTGGCGGCTCAGCTGACGGGAAGCGGAATTGTCGCCCAGGATGCTGGAATCGATGTGCAAGAGTTTCATTCGGGATCTCCAAGTGAGGATCGCCACTGGGCGATCAAGTTGAGATAATCCTACAGGCGAAACCAATAGCCGATTAGTCGGCTTAAATGCGATAGTTCGTCCTACCTTTGGAACAATCGAGTCATTGCCCATGCAAGACCTCAACGATCTCTACTACTTCGCCAAGGTGGTGGAAGCCGGTGGCTTCGCGGCGGCCGGGCGCCTGCTGGGGATTCCCAAGTCGCGCCTGTCGCGGCGTATCGCCGAGCTGGAAGAGCGCCTTGGCGCCCGCTTGCTGCAACGCACCACCCGCCAGCTGAAACTGACCGCCGTCGGCGAGCGCTACCTGCGCCATTGCCAGGCGATGTTATTGGAAGCCGAGATGGCCGACGAAGCCGTGGCCAGCATGTCCAGCGAGCCCCGCGGACGCTTGCGCGTGTCCTGCCCGGTGGGATTGGCCCAGGAGTTCATGCCCTGGGTCATCTCCAGCTTCCTGAGCGCGCACCCACTGGTCCAACTGGAAGTGCTGATGGTCAATCGCCGGGTCGACCTGGTGACCGAAGGCATCGATGTGGCCCTGCGGGTTCGCGAGCAGGGCGACGAGGACCCGTTGCTGGTAACCCGCCGCCTGCGCCAGGCGCAGACCTTCATACTGGCAACGCCGGCCTTCCTGGAGCAACACCCCATCACCCGCCTCGACGACCTCAGGAGCGTCCCCATATTGGGCGCCCTGGAGGCCGACCGACTGGTGCACCTGAGCCTGATCAATGCCGAGGGCGAAAAACGCGAGCTGACCCTCGAGGCCCGACTCGGGGTCGACGACTTCGTCGTGCGCAAGGCCTGCGCCCTCGCCGGCCTGGGTTTCACCGTCCTGCCGATGCTGTACTGTGAAGAAGAACTGGCCAACGGCACTTTCGTGCGGATACTCCCGGAATGGTCCTTGCCCGGCGGCTGGTTGCAAGCGGTCTACCCCCATCGGCGCGGCGTACTGCCGGCGGTGCGGGCCTGGATCGATCACCTGGCCGAGGTTTTCAAAAGTTGCGGAGATAAGACACTGTGAAGGGATCAAGCATAAGCCCGGAAGACATCGCGCGCTTCTGCCTGGCACTGCCCGGGGCCCGGGAAGACTACAAATGGGGCGGCGTGCGGGTGTTTTCCATTGCCGGAAACAAGATGTTCGCTGTGCAGGGGCTGCGCGGCGACTCCCTGGCGTTCAAGGTCGACAAGGAGCTGTTCCTCGGCCATGTCGACCGCCCGGGGATCGGGCCCGCGCCGTATCTGGCCAGGGCCCACTGGATCATCATGGACACGCCCTACCCGCTGGGCCGTGAAGAGCTGCACGCACTGATACAACGCTCGCATCAACTGGTGGTCGGCAAATTGCCCAAACGCGTCCAGGTCGGCCTGTTGCTATAAAAAGGACAGGTGCAGCAGGCTGGCATCAAGGAACAGGTGGTCAATCCAGAAGACCTGGTGCAACAGCACGATTACCCAGAACACCAGTTGATACGACACCTTACGGGTCTTGTGCCGAAACACCTGCTGGGCGATCAACGCCCCCGGCCAGCCGCCCAGCAGCTCGATGGCGTGCAGGACCTTTTCCGGCGTGCGCCAGGCATCGTCACGGGCCTTGCGTTTGTCGCTCCAGTACAGGAAGAACGCCAGCAGGCTGACGATCCCGTAGATCCACAGCGCCAGCGCAGGGCCGCCGGCGAGCCACATCTGCAAGGCCCCGAACCCGGGCAACGCGCAGAGCAGCAGCAACATCACCAGTTTGAGTTCGAGCTGCTGGATCGTGCGGACGGCCTGCCGGGTACGCTCCTGGTTGCGTGGCGCCGTCATCCCCGGGTCGACCAATCGACCCAGCCGAACTGCCAGGTGGCCAGGATCACCAGGCCGAAGGCGATCCGGTACCAGGCGAACGCCACGTAGGTGTGGCTGGCGATGAATTTCAACAGGCCGCGTACGGCGATCATCGCGAAGACAAAGGACGTCACGAAGCCCAGGGCGATCACCGGCAGATCCGCCATCTGGAACTGATGACGGAAACCGTAGCCGGAATACACCGCCGCGGCGACCATGGTCGGCATCGCCAGGAAGAACGAAAACTCGGTGGCGGTCTTGCGCGAAAGCCCGAACAGCAGCCCGCCGATAATCGTCGCACCGGAACGCGAGGTGCCGGGGATCATCGCCAGGCACTGGGCGAAACCCACTTTCAGGGCGTCTTTCCAGGTGATCTCATCCACCGTATCGGCATGCACCACGTGCTGGCGACGCTCGGCCCAGAGGATGATCAGGCCGCCCACCACCAGCGCGGCGGCGACGGTAATCGGGTTGAACAGGTAGGTGGCGATGATCTCCTTGAACAACACCCCCAGCACCACCGCCGGCAGGAACGCCACCAGCAGGTTGAGGGTGAAGCGCTGGGCGTTGCGCTGCGTCGGCAAGTCCCTGACCACCGAGAACACCTTGTGGCGGAACTCCCAGACCACCGCCAGGATCGCCCCGAGCTGGATGATGATATTGAAGGCCACGGCCCGTTCCCCGCCGAAGTTCAGCAGGTCCGCCACGATAATCTGGTGCCCGGTGCTGGAGATCGGCAAGAACTCCGTCAAACCCTCGACAATACCCAGAATCACAGCCTGTACGGCGGTCCAAAGATCCATTATTCCCCCATGCGGCCACGCACCCCGCGTGACACCTGAAAAATTCAACGTTCGATAATCTGCCCGCGGGCAACACGCCTCCAGCGTGCGGCACCACTTGTCGCCAAACTGTAAAAAATGTCTGAAAAATCAAACATGAACTCAGGTTTGTCGGTTTTGCGCCGAGATCCTATCAGACATGCCTGTTTGTGATTGCCCGGATACTAGCCATAAGCATACTGGCCAGGCTCGGCAAAACCTGTTTCGATACAGATCGGCGATGATCACAACAAGAAGAACAAGGAGTAGTGTCCTTATGAATAGTTTGCGAAATGTGTCGATCAGTCGGCGGTTGTGGCTCATCCTCATCGTGGCCGTGGCGATGCTGCTCACCCTGGGCCTGTTGATGCTCAAGCAGATCCATGACGACCTCTACCAGGCCAAGGCGCAGAAGACCCAGCACGTGGTCCAGGTCGCCAGTGGCATCCTCAACTACTACCACGACCTGGAAAGCGCCGGCACCCTCAACCGCGAAGTCGCGCAGAAACAGGCCCTGAGCGTGATCCGCGGGCTGCGCTACAACCAGACGGACTATTTCTGGATCAACGACCTGCGTCCGGTGATGGTCATGCATCCGGCCAACCCCAAGCTCGAAGGCCAGGACCTGTCGGGCATCAAGGACCCGGACGGCTATGCCCTGTTCAACGAAATGGTCACCCTGACCAAGGCCAAGGGCGCTGGCATGATCGACTACCGCTGGCCGAAACCGGGGGCCAGTGCGCCGGTGCAGAAAACCTCCTATGTGCAGCTCTTCGAGCCCTGGGGCTGGATCGTCGGCTCGGGCGTGTACGTCGACGACCTGCAGGACGAGTTCTACGGCCAGGTCTGGCGAGCGTCGCTGATCGGACTGGGGATTGCGCTGGTCATGGCACTGCTGGTGATGATGATTGCCCGCAGTATCGTGCGCCCCTTGCAGGAGACGGTGAACGCCATGGCCAATATCGCCAGCGGTGAAAGCGACCTGACCCGCAGCCTCGATACCCACGGGCAGGACGAAGTGACCGAACTGGCGCAGCATTTCAACGCGTTCACGGCAAAATTGCGGCGGGTCATCAGCCAGTTGCAGCTGTCCGCCAGTGCCCTGGGGCAATCATCCAGCGACTTGGGCAACGATGCGGCCCAAGCCCAGGCGCGCAGCCAGCAACAGTCGCAACAAATGGAGCTGGTGGCGACTGCCATCAATGAAGTGACCTATGGCGTGCAGGACGTGGCTCGGAATGCCGAACACGCGGCCAGCGAAATGCGCGATGCGCAAGCGCAGGCACAACAGGGGCAAGTGAACATCGATGGGAGCTTGCAGCAGATCGATCAACTGTCCAGCACCATCGATCAAGCCGTTGAAGTTATCCGCACCCTGGCCACCGAAAGCACACAGATCGGCAGCGTGCTCGAGGTGATCCGCTCGATCGCCGAACAGACCAATCTGCTGGCGCTCAACGCGGCCATTGAAGCCGCCCGTGCCGGTGAGCAAGGACGAGGTTTTGCGGTGGTGGCCGATGAAGTCCGGCTGCTGGCACAGCGCACACAAAAGTCCACGGCTGAAATCCAGTCGATGATCGAGCGCTTGCAAAGCCATTCCGAGGCGGCAGTCAAAGTGATCGGCGACAGCAGTCGTGCCTCGCAGTTGACCATTGAGCAAGCCGGGTTGGCGGGGGCCAGCCTGAACGCGATCGGCCAGGCCCTGAATAATCTCAACAGCCTGAACGCATCGATTGCCAGCGCAACCCTGCAACAGGCGCATGTGGTCGAGGACATCAACCAGAACGTTACGCAGGCTGCGGGACTGTCCCACAGCACCGCGTTGGCCGCTGAACAATCAAGCGTTGCAAGCGTGCATTTGAAGGAACTCAGTGAGCAATTGAATGGCCTGCTCAAGCAGTTTCGGGTGTAGACGCACCTTACGGTGAAACACTGCCCATGTGGGAGCGGGCTTGCCCGCGAAGAACGATAACGCGCAATGCCTGAAAAACTGCTGTGTTCGCTTCGCGGGCAAGCCACAGGGTCCGCGTCTTAACTGACCGGCTTCGGGCAAGCCCCCTCGCCACAATCCCCTCCTGCGGTACAATCGGCGACCTTTTCAACTTCACCAAGGATCCTTCATGTCCGGGCTTGAACTGTTTGCCGCCGCACTCGGCGTGATTGCCGTCTGGTTGACGGTCAAACAGAACCCCTTGTACCTGACGGCTGCGCTTTATGGCCTGTTTACGCTGATCGCCGTGCAAGGCTGGCGCGAATGGCAGGCCGACCCGGCGTTACGCGTATGAAGGTCCTGGTACTCACCGGCCCGGAGTCTAGTGGTAAAAGCTGGTTATCGGCAGAGCTTCAACGCCACTTTGGTGGGTTGCTGGTGGGCGAATACGTACGTTACTTCATCGAGCAGAACCCTCGTGATACCTGCCTTGCCGATATCCCGGAGATTGCCCGTGGTCAAATGGCCTGGGAAGACAGCGCCCGAGCCCAACGCCCTGCACTGCTGATTCTCGACACGCACCTGCTGAGCAATGTGTTGTGGAGCCAAACCCTGTTTGGCAAATGCCCCACCTGGATCGAAGACGCGCTGCTGGCAAGACACTATGACTTGCACTTGTTGCTTTCCCCTGAGGTGGTGGACTGGACGAATGACGGCCAACGCTGCCAACCGGACCTGAACCAGCGGCTGGCGTTCTTCAGCGCAACAAAAGCCTGGCTGGAACACCACCAGCAACGACTACAAATCATCAATGGCGATTGGGCTGAGCGCCGTCGTCAGGCCTTTGCTGCTGTGGAGCAATTGCTTACGCCGTGAAAATACCTGCATTCGAGGGGCTTATGTCCATTCCTGAAACACTCCAGTGCAGCGCAAGAGCCCTATCAACGGCCTTCATCCGCTTGTCATGCTGACTGTTAAGTCATTGATACATTCGCCCGTAAACCCTTCATTTAGAGCTTTTCGATAGAGGATGCCGACTCAAGACAGCGGGCACCGTCTCACGATTGATACAGCTCAAATTCCCCCCTGCCTGCCCTACTCCATAACCCATTGAATTAAATCAATAACTAAAAAGCGGCACGGCTTCTGCTCTCTCCTTCACAACGCTGACCAGAGCCAGCGCAAAAAAGAAGAGGGAGTGCCGACGTGGAGACAATTGATAAAGGCTTTATCCGCCTCCTGCTGATCGGATGTGCGTTCAGCTCTGTCATCAGTCTGCCTGTCCAGGCCGCCGATGGAGTCATCATCATCCAGCGGGAAGTCCAAACGCGTAACGCGACTCGCCGCCCCATGGTTCCCGACCCTACCCCCCTGACCGTCAATGCCAACCCGTCCAGGCAAGTCATCAGTGCGACCAACGAACTGTCGGACAGTGACATTTCCGGCATCAGCAGCGGTGCAAGCATCGCCAGCACGATCACTCAAGCCACCGGCACGCTGAGCGGCAACATCAACGGTCAGACACAGCTGCCCGGCTTGTCCGCAGGACATTCCGCAGGCTCCGGCAACGGTGTTGCCAACAGGATCAACGGCACCATCCAGCAAGGCCTGGGCAGTCTGAATGCTATCGGGGGGACAATGAAATGAATCGCACTCTGCTGATTCTGGCCATGTTTTGCAGTGCGCCGACCTTTGCCCAACCGCCTGTCATCGATACGGCCACCATCGACAATTCCGGCAGTCAGTACCAGGGCAACTTCTCGGTCAACCAGGCTGCCGGCGATCAGCAACAACAGGCCAACGCCCGAGCCATCGCCATTGACACCGACGCCAGCGCCACCACGCAGATTCGCCAACGGTTGCGTACTCGGGTCGATCCAAGGATCGATGCCCAGTCAGCCATTAAAGGCAACGCCTTCAGTAATGGCAATGGCGTACTGGGGGTCAACCAGAGTTCGGGCGCTAGCAACCAGCAAGCCAACGCCCTGCGGATAAGCATCAGTGCTACGCCGCAAAGTATCGACGACAGCGTCCTCAAGCAACAGAACGTGGCGCTGCTCAATAGCTCCGATTCAACGGATCCTACTCCTGGCCATCGCCAGGTCGCTACCAGCGACCAGGCCTTCACCGGTAGCCGTGGGGTGATCCAGTTGAATCAGAGCGCCGGGGTGGGAAACCGAACGGCCAACACCCTGAGCGTACGGGTCGCGGATTGACCCAAAAGGTAAAAAACAACACTTAACCTAAAAATAAAGTACGGAGAATCAGCATGAAACCCTCAATGGCACTCAAGCCTCTGGTTTTTGCAATCGCTGCGGTAATGGCTATTGCTGTACAAGCTGGTCAGCGTGATGACGAGCATCATCATCATCATCATCACATGAATCCAAAAGACACCACCAATGCTGGCGCCACTGCCAACGCCACCGATACTCAAACCAACACCAACAACTACATCAGCAATGAAGGGACTAAAAACACTGCCAACATGACCAACTCGGCCACGGGCGCCTCCGGTAACGTGGGCGTCAACGTTGCAGCAGGCGACGGCAACCAACAAGACAATGCTGCCGCCATTGCCAGCGGCGATGGCTCGTTTGTCTTTGGGTCTGTGGTGGCAACCGCCAAGGTCACGCAAACCCAAAACAACAACGAGGTCAACAACTACTCCACCAACAACAGCGCCAACATGAGCGGTTCGGCTAACGGCGGCAGCGGCAACATGGGCATCAACATGGCTGCTGGCGACCTTAACCAACAGAAAAACACCATGGCGATCGCTGTATCTGGCGGCAAGCACGCAACTGCAACCGCGAGTGCCAATCAAACAGGCCCAGGCCTGAGGGTGGATAACGACGCCGATCGGACATACCGCGTGGATACGCTGTCGCGTACCGTCTCAGCCAGCGGTCATGAGTCTTTCAGCGAGGCTTCCAAATCGCACTCTGCTTCGGACTATGCCAAGTACTCTGCTTCGGCCTGGACTTCGGACTTCGATGCGAAATTTGCTTCGAAATCTGCCAGCGCCTCTGCTTCTCACGCAGCTGTGAAAGCTAATCTGGATGCGAACGTGGACGTGGACCTTAGCTCGTCCAAGACTCATGGCTGGCACACCAGCAGCAGCAGTGCGAATTTCGACGCAGATGTCGACGCATCGCTCAACGCATCGATCGACAAATCGAACAGCAAATCGAGCAGCAAATCGAGCAGCGTATCGATCGACGCATCGGGCAGCGAAGCGCGCGCAGCAGTTGGCGCTGAATCGAAAGACAAATCGCAAAGTTTCAGCGAATCCAGTTCTTTCGACTTGAGCAACACCGTGTCCTGGCAAGTGCTGACCCCAACTGGCTGGGCAAACCCTGTGACCAACACTGCCAACCTGAACGGTTCGGTGAATGGTGGCAGCGGCAACCTGGGCGTCAACGTGGCTGCCGGTGCTGGCAACCAGCAAAGCAACTCGCTGTCCATTGCATCCGGTTGCAAAACCTGCATGTAAACCTGGCTCCAGAGTCTGGAGAGCCCCCTTCGGGGGGCTTTTTTCCTCTCTTGCACGAGGGCTTCCGATCATGCGCATTTTCGCCCTGGCGTTCCTGGTTTTTCTGGCTGGTCTGAGCGAAGCGGGACAAATGCCGCTTTCCGTCTTGCCCGGCGGAGCGGTCGTTTTCAAACCGGTCCAGAGCATGCGTGAACGCAAATTTGCCGACCTGGTCCAACAAAAAACCGACTTCAGCTGCGGTGCAGCTTCCCTGGCGACCATATTGCGCCAGGCCTATTGGCTGGACGTAACCGAGGCACAAATCATCGAAGGCATGCTGGCTCACTCCGACCAGAATCTGGTTCGCGTCCAGGGCTTCTCCATGCTCGACATGAAGCGTTACGTGGAAAGTATCGGCATGCGGGCCCGTGGTTATCGGGTAACGCCGGAAACTCTGACCAGCGTCGCCATTCCGGTCATCGTGCTCATGGACATCCGTGGCTACAAGCACTTCGTGGTCATGCAAAAAGCGGAGAAAGACTGGGTGTATATCGGTGATCCGGTACTCGGTCACAGACGCTTCAAGTTCGACGATTTTGTCAAAGGCTGGAACGGCATCATCTTCGCCGTCATAGGCCAGGGCTACGACAAGACCAACGTCTTGCGCGATCCACCTTTGCCACTGACCGCCAAGAACCGCATCAATACCTTCAGCCCGGTACCGGACACAGAATTGATGGATTTCGGATTCATCCAGAGCGACTTTTTCTAATGACAAGGGAGCACGAAGCTCCGGGAGTATCCAATGAAGACTCCATACTGGCTGGCCGTCGTTTGCCTGGCCGCCAGCCTGCCAACACAAGCCCTCACGTTCAAACCGATTGAACTCAAGGATCAGGAGTTGGCGACCCTACGCGGCCGGTTTGTCATGCCGGGCCGGATCATCAGTTTCGGGGTTGTCATGACCAGCACTTGGCAAAATGCCAGTGGTGAAGTGATCGGGGCAACCTCCTCGATGCAGATTCAGGAATCGACCATCAAGCCACAGTTCTATGTGTCGATGATCGACAAGAAAGGTGATGGTTCGCTGGTTTCCCAAGGGTCCGGCAATGTCAGTGGCGGTGGCGGCCTCAGCACCTCCCAAGGTGTAACCCAGGTCGTGCGCGCCGCCGGTGATTACAATAGCGCTTACAACAATGTCGACATCAACGTCAAAGAGGCCAACCAGGCACCACAAATGGATACCCAGGGCCAGCCATTGGCCGCCGGTACAACCCTGTCCGCGTCCAACGGTGCCGGGACCTTCAGTATGTCGTCAAGTAACACTGGCGTGCAGTTGAGCATCCAGGCCAACAACAATCAGGGCAGTACCGTGCAACGCCTTGCCCAGGGCGGCCTGATGCAGAACGCGACCTTGCTCGGCGGAAGAAACCAGGTGAACAACCTGACGTCCCTCAATGTTGTCCTGCGCAATAACCTGCCGACCGTCGGGGCGCTGGACTGCAATCTGGACCAACTAAAAGGCCTACGCACTCTGGGATACTGATCTACGCTGAGTCTCATCGAATGTAGTCAGAAGGGACGACAAACCCATGCACAGATCTTTTACGTTCAGAGCTGTCGTTTGTTTGAGTACCTTGGTCCCGGCCACTTTGCTGCAAGCAGCAACGGATCCCCAGGTAGAAGCCTTAAAACAAGAACTCATGGAGCTGAAACAGCGTTACGAAGCCCAACAAAACGCGCTGATGGTACTTGAGCAGCGCGTTAAACAAGTCGAAGAAACACCAGCAACACCTGCTCCCAAGCGCCTGACCCGCTCCCCTGCCGAGAAGACCGCAGGCGCCAAGACCGTGGCCACGGGTGCCCCAGGGACCAGTTCGTATGGGCAGTCGCTCAAGGACGATTCGGCACCGGCGCAAAGCGTGTCCAACCTGTATGACGAAGCCAGCGGCTTCTTCGGTGGTGGCAAGTTCAGTTTCGAAACGGGCATGACGTATACCCACTATGACACCCGTGCATTGGTGCTCAATGGCTTTCTGGCCCTTGACTCGATTTTCCTTGGCAACATCAACATTGACCGCATCAAGGCCGACAGCTGGACCCTGGACCTGACAGGACGCTACAACGTGGCGCAACGTTGGCAATTCGACATCAACGTCCCGGTCGTCTATCGAGATTCGACGTACTCCTCTGGTGGTGCAGGAGGCGCAGCCCCGGTCTCATCCGACGCCACCGTCAAGCGCGATCCGACCATAGGCGATGTCAACTTTGGTGTTGCCTACAAGTTCCTGGATGAATCGGAAAACCTGCCCGACGCAGTCGTCACTCTGCGAGTCAAGGCGCCGACCGGCAAAAATCCGTACGGAATCAAGCTGATCAAGGACCCGGGCAACGACAATTTGTCGGTACCTCAGTCACTCCCTACCGGCAACGGTGTCTGGTCGATTACCCCGGGTATCTCACTGGTCAAGACCTTCGACCCTGCCGTGCTCTTCGGCAGCCTGTCTTATACCTACAACATGCAGGATTCCTTCAGCGATATCAGCCCCACTGTAAATTCCACGGTCCCGGGAGACGTGAAACTGGGCGATTCCTGGCAGATCGGCGCCGGCATTGCGTTTGCCTTGAACGAGAAGATGAGCATGGCGTTTTCGTTTTCCGACCAATTCGCCCGCAAAAGCAAAGTCAAACCAAGCGGCCAGGACTGGCAATCAATCCCGGACAGCGACTACAACGCTGCCAACTTCAACATCGGCCTGACCATAGCGGCAACCGACAAACTGACGATAGTCCCCAACCTCGCCATCGGCTTGACCCAGGACGCACCGGCCTTCTCTTTCAGCCTGAAATTCCCGTACTACTTCTAAACACCGCACAAGGAAAAGGCCCGGTGCGACGTAAATCGCAGCGGGCCTTTTCGTTTCTCCGCGCCCTAGCGGATCTGGTGCTTATGCAGCAATCGGTAGAAAGTCGGGCGGGAAACCCCCAGCACCCGCGCGGCCACGCTCATATTGTCGCTGTGTCGATTCAGTACGTCGCACAGCGCCTGGTGTTCGGCACGGTGCACATAGTCTTCCAGCGTACCCATCGGCGCGCCGTCACAAGCTGGATTGTGCAACCCCAGGTCCCGGGCCTCGATCTGCCGTCCTTCGGCCAGGACCAGCCCGCGCCTGACCCGATTGGCCAACTCGCGGACATTGCCCGGCCAGGCATGATTACCCAGGGCGATCAGCGCCTCTTCACTGAAGCTGCGCGGCCTGCGCCCGGTTTCCTGGCTGTAGAAATGGGAAAAATGGTTGGCCAGCATCGCCACGTCGCCATGCCGCTCGCGCAGCGGCGCCGTCATCACCTGCAGGACGTTGAGCCGGTAATAGAGGTCCTCGCGGAAACGCCCGGAACCGATGGCCGCCTCCAGATCGACATGGGTCGCCGCCAATACCCGTACATCCACCGCGATCGGGTGGCTGCCGCCGACCCGTTCGATGTGCTTTTCCTGGAGGAAACGCAATAGACTGGCCTGCAATTCCAGCGGCAAGTCGCCGATTTCATCGAGGAACAGGGTTCCGCCGTTGGCCGCTTCGATACGCCCGATCTTGCGCTGGTGCGCGCCGGTAAAGGCGCCCTTCTCATGGCCGAACAACTCGGACTGGATCAGGTGTTCCGGAATCGCCCCGCAATTGATCGCCACGAACGGCTTGGCGTGCCGCTGGGACTGACGATGCAGGGTACGCGCCACCAGCTCCTTGCCGGTCCCGCTTTCGCCACGGATCAATACCGGCGACTCGGTGGGCGCCAACTTGCCCAGGAGTTTGCGCAGCTCGCGGATCGGACGGCTGTCGCCGAGCAACTCGTGCTCCGGCCGATCGACATGGATCGAACCCTGGCCGCGCAAGCGCGCCATGCCGAAGGCGCGACCCAATGTCACCTGGACCCGGGACACATCGAACGGCAGAGTATGGAAATCGAAGAACCACTCGCAGACGAAGTCGCCGACATTCTGCAAACGCAGCACTTCCTGGCTGAGGACCGCGATCCACTCGGTACCGCTGCGGCTGATCATGTCCTTCACGGCTTCGGGACGTTCGAGATGAAAAGGTTGCAGTCGCAACAGACCGACATCGCAGGCACGGTCGCCGGCGGCCTCCAGGTTGCAGCTGTCGACATCCCAACCCACCGTGCGCAAACCGGGTAGCAAGCGGTGACAGTCATCGCAAGGATCCACCACCAGCAGGCGTCTGAGCGGAACCGCTTCTTGCATGACTGATCCCTGGCGTCAAAATTTTAAATACCTATTGGAAACAATCCGTTGGTAACGCTGTCTGTAACACTAGCAAGAATTTGACGCGGACTTGTACCGTTTAGTTATAGGCACGCCACCGGGTAAGTCTGAATTTGCAACATCGGGTGCCAAGGCCCTTGAGTCATGCCGGCAAGCCCTTCAGGGCAGGCCTGGTCATCCCGGGGCTTGAATCGAGTCCATGAAAGAAAGTTAAAAAAACTTCACGACTTGTGTGACCTGATGCCCGTGATGGGACATCAGTACAAGTAACCGACCGAGACGGTGAGCCCAAGCCGACGGTCCAGCGAACTGTTTGGGCATACTTGAGAGAAGACCCCATGAACGCCCCGCTCCGCATGAACGAAGCACTGCTGATGGCCGGCCAGGCCCTTAAGCCATTCCAGTGTGTTGCCTGGGTTGCACAGGACAAAGGCGAACTGAGCCTGACCGTGATCGACCGCACCAACAACAGCATCGGCCGCCAGCAGATTCCTTGCAGCGCCTACTCCGACTCCGAGCAACTGGTGAGCCTGCTGCAACAGGCCCGCGCGGAGCTGAGCCAGAAAGGCTATGACCTGCAGCCGTGGACATTGTCGGCCTGATAGCGTCTCCAGAGAACACCGCAAAACCTGTAGGAGCCAGCTTGCTGGCGATGGCGATCGGATGGCCGACGCAAGGCTCAGCGCCTCATCGTCGGAACGCCGCCCGCAGCAAGCTGGCTCCTACAGTTGATAGCGTTCTCCCGCAGGATCGCGGCGCCTGTCAGAGCGTGGACAGCTCCTCGATATGCCGGTACTGCGCGCCCAGTTCCAGCGCCAATTGCACGGCACGCCCCAGGCGAATCGGCCCTTTTTCCAGGTCCACCAGCAAGGCCTCGCAATTGAACACCGGCAACCCCGACCAGGCTTTCAAGCGCCCGTCCGTCAGCAACAACACCCGCTGGTATTCAGCCGCATAACGCCTCTGGCGCTTGCCCAGCCAATCCGCTGCTTGCACCAATGCTGCCTGCAAGGGCGTACCGCCCCGGCCCCCAGGCCGTCCAGCCAACCGCGCAAGTCACTCGAAGCCTTCAAACCCTGAAGCTGCCACCTGGGCCGATCGCCGCTGGCCGTCATCAGCGCCAGGCGCGCCCGCTGCCGGTAAGCGTCGTCAAACACCTGTGCCAGCAAGCCCTTGGCCTCACTCAGCGCCTGATGCCGACGGGTCGACGCCGACGCATCGACGATCACCAGCCACAATTCATGGGGCGAGCGGCTGCGCGGACGAAAGCGCAGGTCCTGGCGCGAACGCGGGCGCCCACCCAGCAAGGTCTCCAGCCAACTGATCGCGCCGCTCCCGCCGGCCCGGCTGACGCCTTGGCGCCCGCCCTGCAAGCGACCGGACCGAGGCCTGGCATCCGCCCCCGGCGTCAGTCGAGGGCGGATGCCTAGGGCTTTTTTGGCCAGCTCGGAATTTCCCGGCGAGCCCCCACTGGCAAGGCCTGGGCCGGCAGTTCGCCCCATTGCCCCTGGCCTTGCCCCTGATTCTGGGCCGGCTCACTGGCCGCCTGGGGCGCCGCGCCCGGATTCAAGCGAGATGTCGGAGCCGATGCCGATGTCGGCGGCATCGACTCGCGACGCCGATGCCGCAAGGCAAACTCGGCCACCGCCTCGATATCCTCCGGAGCAATCCGCCCGGCACCGCGCCACGCCGCATGAGCCCGGGCGGCACGCAGCCACACCAGATCCGCGCGCATGCCGTCGACACCCGCGGCAAAGCAGCGCTCGGTAATCGCCGCAAGGGCCTGGTCGTCCAGGGCGATCTCCGGCAGGCGCGCGCGGGCCAGGCGGCAGCGCTCGCGCAAGGCCTCCTGCGCAGGCGCCCATTGTGCGCAAAAGCCTTGCGGGTCGCTGTCGAAGTCCAGGCGCCGACGGATGATCTGCCCACGCTCACTCGGCTGCGGCTGGCCGCTGAGCGCCACGTTCAGGCCGAAACGGTCCAGCAACTGCGGGCGCAACTCGCCCTCTTCCGGGTTCATGGTGCCGATCAGCACGAACCGCGCCGAATGCCGGTGGGAAATGCCGTCGCGCTCGACCCGGTTGACGCCACTGGCGGCGACGTCCAGCAGCAGGTCCACCAGATGATCGGGCAACAGGTTGACCTCATCGACGTAAAGCACCCCGCCATCGGCCTTCGCCAGCACGCCGGGGGAAAACTGCGCCCGGCCTTCGCCCAACGCCGCGTCCAGATCGAGGGTGCCCACCAGCCGCTCTTCCGTCGCCCCCAGGGGCAAGGTGACGAACAACCCGCTGGCCAGCAAATCGGCCAGTCCACGGGCCAGGGTCGACTTGGCCATGCCCCGTGGCCCCTCGATCAGCACGCCGCCGATCTTCGGGTCGATTGCCGTCAGGCACAGCGCCAGCTTCAGGTCGTCGGCGGCGACCACGGCCGACAGCGGGAAATGCGGGATATCGCTCATGACTTGCACACCTCAGGAATCTTCTTCTATATCCAGCAGCAGGTTCTCCAGCGCCTCGCGGTACTCGCCGGGCTCGCGCCACAACCCGCGCTGCTGGGCTTCCAGCAGGCGCTCGGTCATGTCCCGCAAGGCCGGCGGATTGTGCTGGCGGACGAAGTCGCGGGTGTCCGGATCCAGCAGGTAGGCATCGGCCAGCAAGGCGTACTGGTGATCGTCGATCAGGCCGGTGGTGGCATCGAACGCGAACAGGTTGTCCACGGTCGCCGCCAGTTCGAACGCGCCCTTGTAACCATGGCGCTTGACCCCGTCGATCCATTTCGGGTTCGCCGCCCGCGAACGGATGACCCGGTTCAACTCGTCCTTGAGCGTGCGGATCTTCGGCAGGTCCGGCTGGCTGTGGTCGCCATGATAGCTGGCGGCCGGTTCACCGCGCAGGGTCTCCACCGCCGCCAGCATGCCGCCCTGGAACTGGTAGTAATCATTGGAGTCGAGCAGGTCGTGCTCACGGTTGTCCTGGTTTTGCAGCACCGCCTGGACCTGGCCCAGCCGCCGCGCAAACTGCCCGCGCGCCGCCGTGCCTTCATCCACGCCGCCATAGGCATAACCGCCCCAGTTCAGGTAGACCTCGGCCAGGTCCTCGCGGCTCTGCCACAAGCGCCCATCGATCGCATTCTGCACCCCGGCGCCGTAGGCCCCCGGCTTGGCCCCGAAGATCCGCCAGCCGGCCTGGCGGGCCGCCTGTTCCTCATCCAGGCCTTCGGCCTGCAACTGCGCGCGCTCATCCCGGACCCTGGCGGCCAGCGGGTTCAGGTCCGCCGGTTCATCCAGCGCCGCCACCGCCTGTACGGCCGCGTCGAACAGTCGGATCAGGTTGGCGAAGGCGTCGCGGAAAAACCCGGAGACGCGCAAGGTCACGTCCACCCGGGGACGGTCCAGCAGGCTCAGGGGCAGGATCTCGAAATCGTCGACCCGCTGGCTGCCGGTGGCCCAAACCGGCCTCACGCCCATCAGCGCCATGGCCTGGGCGATATCGTCGCCGCCAGTGCGCATGGTCGCCGTCCCCCAGACCGACAGGCCGAGCTGGCGCAGATGATCGCCATGGTCCTGCAAATGCCGTTCGAGAATCAGGTTGGCCGACTGGAAACCGATGCGCCAGGCGGTGGTGGTCGGCAGGTTGCGCACATCCACGGAAAAGAAGTTGCGCCCGGTGGGCAACACATCCAGGCGTCCGCGACTCGGCGCACCGCTGGGGCCCGCGGGCACGAAGCGGCCCGCCAGGGCATCGAGCAGGCCGCTCATCTCCGCCGGGCCACAGGCATCCAGGCGCGGGGCAACCACCGTCAGCAGCCCGTCGACGATCAGGCGCACATCGGCCCACAACGCCGTGTCCGGCCAATCGACCTCACCTTGCAGCGCCCGCTCGATCAACCGTCCCGCGTACAGCTCAAGGCGCTCGCGGCTGTCGCCGGCGGTGCGCCAGGTTTCCTCGCTGACGGCGCACAGCCACTCGGGACGCGGCCCGGTCCAGGGTTCGGCCAAGGCACAGTCCAACGGATCGAAGCCCATTTCAAATGCCCTGGACAAGGCCCGCAACAAGCTGGATTGGGCACCACGCCCGTCGCCACGGGGGATGCGCAGCAAGGCCAGCAGCGTGTCGATGCGCAGACGCCCGGTCGGCGATTCGCCGAACACATGCAGGCCGTCGCGAATCTGCGACTCCTTCAGGTCGCAGAGGTAGGTGTCCAGCCGGGGCAGCCAGATCGCCGCGTCGGCATCGCTGTCCAGCCCCGCGTCCAGTTGCAGCTCACGGTCGATCTGGGTCTCGCGGACCAGCTTGAGAATGTCGCGCTGCAACTCGCGGGCCCGTCGTGGATCGAGCAACTGGGCTTCGTAATATTCGTCAGCCAGCCGCTCCAGGTCGCGCAGCGGGCCGTAGGTCTCGGCCCGGGTCAGCGGCGGCATCAGGTGATCGATGATCACCGCCTGGGTCCGGCGCTTGGCCTGGGCGCCCTCGCCCGGGTCGTTGACGATAAAGGGATAGATATTCGGCAGCGGCCCCAACAACGCATCCGGCCAGCACTGCTGCGACAGCCCGACGCCCTTGCCCGGCAGCCACTCCAGGTTGCCGTGCTTGCCGACATGGACCAGCGCATGGCTGCCATAGGTGTGCCGCAGCCAGAAGTAGAACGCCAGGTAGCCATGGGGCGGCACCAGGTCCGGGTCATGGTAGACCGCGCTGGCATCGACCTGATAACCCCGGGCCGGCTGGATGCCGACGAAGGTCAGGCCAAGGCGCAGGCCGGCCACCATCATCCGTCCGCCACGGCACATCGGGTCCTGTTCCGGCCGGCCCCAACGCGCCAGCACCGCCTGGCGATTGGCCTCGGGCAGGCGTTCGAACATCGCCTGGTAGTCGACCAGGGCCAGGCTCTGGTGACAAGGCCGCAGGTCGAGGCTGTCGAGATCGTTGCTGACGCCGCCCAGCAAGGCCTGGATCAGCGCCGTGCCGCTCTCGGGCAAGGTGTCGCTCAACGGGTAACCCTGGTCCTTGAGCGCGCGCAGGATATTCAGCGCCGCCGCCGGCGTATCCAGGCCCACGCCATTGCCGATCCGCCCGTCGCGGGTCGGGTAGTTGGCCAGGATCAGCGCGACGCGCTTTTCCTCGTTGGGCACCCTCGCCAGATCGACCCAGCGGCGGGCCAGTTCGGCGACGAAGTCCATGCGCTCGGGCTGGGCGCGGTAACAGACCACATCGCTCTGGCTGCGCTCGCTGCGCCAGGCCAGGTCCTTGAAGCTGATGGGCCGGCTGATGATGCGCCCGTCCAGTTCCGGCAAGGCGATGTGCATCGCCAGGTCGCGGGGCCCGAGGCCCTGTTCGCTGGCCTGCCAGCCGGGCTCGTTGTCCTGGGCGCAGATGGCCTGGATCACCGGGATGTCGCGGCGGAACGGCCGCAGGTGTGGAGCCTCGGGACTGGACTGGGCAAATCCGGTGGTGTTGAGGATCACCGCGGCCGCCACCTCGTCCAGCAGGTCCTCGACCACGCTCAGGCAAGCGGGCTCCTTGAGGCTGGCCACGGCCATCGGCAAGGGATTGAGCCCCGCCGCCAGCAAGCGCTGGCAGAACACATCGACGAAGGCGGTATTGGCCGCCTGCAAGTGCGAGCGATAGAACAGCAAGGCCGCGACCGGTTGACCCGGCTGCCAGTCGGCGCGCCAGTCAGCCAGGCCGGCGGCGCCGTGGCGCGGATGATAGATCGCCGTACGCGGCAACGGCTTCGGCTCTTCCCAGGCATAGTCGCGGCCCAACCAACGGCTGGCGAGGCAGCGATACAGGTCCAGGGCATTGCCCAGACCGCCCTGGCGCAGAAAGTGCCAAAGTCGCTCGGCGTCCTGCGCGGGCACGTTGCCCAGGTCGCTCAGCTCCGGGTCCGGACGATCGTCCCCCGGCACCAGGATCAGGGTCACCCCCCGTTCGGCCAGTTGCACCAGCCGTTCGATCCCGTAGCGCCAGTAACCGATCCCGCCGTGCAGGGACAGCAGGATGACCCGGGCGTGTTGCAGCACCTGGTCGACATAAAGATCGACCGAGGCGTGATTCTGCACCTGCATCGGGTTCGCCAGGCGCAGGCTCGGGTAATCCTCGGGCAGTTGCCCGGCCGCTTCGGCCAGCAGTGCGAGACTGGAGTCGCCGCTGCAGAGGATCACCAGCTCGGCGGGGGTTTGTCCCAGGTCGGCAATATTGTCATCCGACACAAAACCGCCGGGCTGGGTCCTGAGCAGGTGCATGGGTCAGACGGTCAGCGCGGTGCGCAGGGTCGATTCGAGCAGCGCGGCATCCAGCTCCTGGCCGATCAGCACCAGGCGGGTGACACGGGGCTCATCGGCGCGCCAGGCACGGTCGAAGTGCTTGTCGAAGCGCGTGCCCACGCCCTGGACCAGCAGGCGCATCGGCTTGTTCGGGATGGCGGCGAAACCCTTGACCCGCAGGATGCCGTGCTTGACCACCAGTTGCGTCAGGGCGTCCAGCAGCAGGCTTTCATCCGCCTGCGGCAGCTCGATGGAGATCGAGTCGAAGGCATCGTGATCGTGATCGTCATGATCGTCGCCGTCATGGTGGTGATCATGGTGACTGTGACGAGCGTCGATGTGTTCCTCGGAACCGGCGCCCAGGCCCAGCAGCACATCCAGGGGCAGGCGACCGCTGCTGGCCTCGATGACCTTCACCGCCGGCGGCAGTTCCTCGGCCACTTCCAGGCGGACCTTGGCCAGGTCTGCCGGGCTGATCAGGTCGGCCTTGTTGAGAATCACCAGGTCGGCGCTGGACAGTTGGTCGGCGAACAGCTCGTGCAGCGGCGATTCGTGGTCCAGGTTCGGGTCGAGCTTGCGCTGGGCATCCACCTGATCGGGGAACGCGGCAAAGGTGCCGGCGGCCACGGCCGGGCTGTCGACCACGGTGATCACCGCATCGACGGTGCAGGCACTGCGGATTTCCGGCCACTGGAAGGCTTGCACCAGGGGCTTGGGCAACGCCAGGCCGGAGGTTTCGATGAGGATATGATCCAGGTCGCCACGGCGCGCCACCAGCTCGCGCATCACCGGGAAAAACTCTTCCTGGACGGTGCAGCAGAGGCAACCGTTGGCCAGTTCATAGACGCGGCCGTTGGCCTCTTCTTCGCTGCAGCCGATGGCGCACTGCTTGAGGATCTCGCCGTCGATGCCCAATTCGCCGAACTCGTTGACGATCACCGCGATGCGACGGCCCTGGGCGTTGTCCAGCATATGGCGCAACAGCGTGGTCTTTCCCGAGCCGAGAAAGCCGGTGACGATGGTGACGGGAAGCTTGGCCAGTGTTTTCATCGGATGCCCTTTGGCAAAGTGGCGGGCATGCGGGACGAGAACCGCGGCCCTTGGGCGCGGATGCGTTCGCCACCGGATCACCCCGCCCGGTTGTAGTGAAAAACGGTACGAGGCAGGTCTCCTGGCTTACGGTCGGGCGGTCGCTGCTCCGTCTCGGGAGCACTCGACCCGCCTGGCCTTGCACCTTCCCGCCCGGAGGCAGTGGCATTGCAGGGCTATCGAACCGTTTACAGTTGCGGGGGCAGCCGCGGCATACCGCGTTCCCTTCTTAGCTTCGGCCGGATGCCGAAGAACCTCGAGGCTGCAAGGCTACGCAGTGCGTCGGGGCAGGTCAATCTCAAGCGCCGCTGTGGTTTAATTGCGCCCCTTTCCCGCCCTGCCCGTTTCAAGGAAGCCTGTTCATGAACGCCACCGACATCACCCAGGTCCTGGTTATCGGTTATGTCTGGCCGGAACCGCGTTCATCGGCCGCCGGCGGACACATGATGCAAATTCTCGAGAGCTTTCTCGATGCCGGCTGGCGCATCACCTTCGCCAGTCCCGCCGCCATCGGCGAACACAAGGCCGACCTGGCGAGCCTGGGCATCGAGGAGTGTCGCATCGAGCTCAACAACAGCAGCTTCGACAGCTTTGTCGGCGAGCTGCAACCGGATGTGGTGCTGTTCGACCGCTTCATGATGGAGGAGCAATTCGGCTGGCGGGTCGAGAAGCACTGCCCCCAGGCCCTGCGCGTGCTGGAAACCTCGGACCTGCAAAGCCTGCGCGATGCCCGCCAGCAACAACTCAAGGCGCGCCTGAAAGACGATCAGGACCCAAATGACTTCAGCGCCCTGTTCGCTCCCGACCAGCGGCAGATCTTCGAACAGATGAGCGAAACCGATCTGGCCCAGCGGGAAATCGCCGCCATCTATCGTTCGGACCTGAGCCTGATGATTTCCGAGGTCGAGTCGCAACTGCTTATCGAGCAGTTCAAGGTCCCGGCGGCCTTGCTGCACGGCTGCCCGCTGATGGTCGACCCGCCCACCGAGGCCCCTCGCGGTTTCGACGAGCGTGCGCACTTTCTCAGCATCGGCAACTTTCGCCACGCGCCGAACTGGGATGCCGTGCTCTGGATGAAGACCACGATCTGGCCGCTGATCCGCCAGCAGCTGCCCACGGCCCAGCTGCATATCTATGGCGCCTACACCCCACCCAAGGCCACCGCGCTGCACAACCCCGCCCAGGGTTTTCATGTAATGAACTGGGCCGAGGACGCCTTGCAGGTGATGGCTGCTGCGCGCATCTGCCTGGCACCCTTGCGTTTCGGCGCCGGGATCAAGGGCAAGATCGTCGACGCCATGCTCTGCGGCACACCGAATGTCACCACCCCCATCGGTGCCGAAGCCATGCACGGTGACTTGCCCTGGGCCGGCGCCATCGAAACCAGCGCCACCGCCCTGGCCCAATCGGCCGTGCGCCTCTATCAGGACCGCGTGCTCTGGAACCAGGCCCAGGCCAACGGCCAGAAGCTACTGGCCGAGCGCTATGACCGGCAGGTCCACGGCCGCGCGCTGGTTGCCCGGATCCAGGCCTGCCGCCAGGACCTGGCCGCCCACCGCCGGGACAATTTCACCGGAGCGATGCTGCGTCATCACCATCACAAGAGCACCCAGTACATGGCCCAGTGGATCGAGGCGAAGAACCGCGCCAACTGAGGCCGCGTTTCAGGAAGCGCCGAGAACCTGGCGAATCTCGATCAGTTGCGCCGGCTCTCCGGCCACGATGACATGGGCCGACAACGGCGGCAGTTGCCGGCCTTCCGGCGTGCGGCTGGGCCTGACGGAGAAGTTGACGGTAATCAGGGTCCCATCGGCAAAGGTCGAGCGCTGCAGCAGGCGGTCCCCGGACAGGATCTGGAAGTCGTCCATGGCCTGGGTGAACAGTCGCTCGTGCAGCGGGCGGAACACTTTGTCGTAGGCACTGATCAGCGGCAGGTCGCGGGGGATCACCTGATCGTTGAGGTGATACAGCGGCGGCACCATGTACAACAGTTGCAGCAGGGCCGTGACATTGCGCTCGCTGGAGAACTTCAGCGAACCGTATTCCCAGTGATGGGTACTGACCAGGCTGTCGTGCAACACCATCTGGTACAGCGGCAGGCGAAATTCGGCCGAGGTCACGAAGCGCGCCACCTCCGGCTTGAGCGGTACCGCTTTGAAATACCGGTTGGGGGTCTCTGGCGGCCAGTAGCCGCCCAGGTAATAGCGCGAGCGCTTGTTCTTGCGCATGTCCGGGTCCATCCAGGCAAAGGGCTGGGTGGCAATGCCATGGCTGAAGGCGATGATCGGCGCATAGAACGACAGCCCGCCCTCACTGCCCGTGACCAGGCCCAGGGCCTGGATCGGGTACGCCAGGCGGCGTTGACGCGCCTCGGCATCCTGCGCCTGGCTGGTTTCCCGTCCCGGCGTGTAATCGCTGAACTCGGGGCCGGCGGCATCGACGTCGAGAAAGTAGCTGTTCAGGCGCCCCGCCTGCGCCACAGCGCTGATCCGCCGCCGGGCGTAGGCTTCGACACTGCGCGGATTGACGTAGACACCGCGACCATTGAAGCCCTGGATTTTCTTGCCCTGTTCATCGGTATAGCCGGCAGCGACGAGTTCATCGCCCATCTTCGCGGTCGCCCAACTGGCTTGCAGGTTCGACGGATGCGCACTGCCGTAGCTGTCGTAGACCGATACCAGGTAACCGGCGGCCTTCGCGGCCTCCACCGCCTCGGGATGCCAGAACGTATCGCGCCAGTCATCGGCTCCCAGCCAGGCCCGTGCCAATCCCGCGCCTTGCAATGCGGCAACGGTGTCGAGGGACAAGCCACCGCCCCAGCGCTCGGCCGGCGCCAGCAAGTCACCAAAGGCCTCACGCAGCTGCCGACGCACCGTTTGCGCCCAGGCCACCTCGGCCTGCGGATCATGATTGCCGGGCAACGGCGCCAGGGCTTCACGCGCGATCGCGTATTGCAGCCCGGCATTGATGGCCCGGATCACCTGGATCCGGGCGAAAGGCGGGACAGGCTCGAGCGTGCTATCGGCTTCGGCCAATGCCAGGAGAAAGGCCTCGCGGGCCTTGAGCTCGAAGCCCCCCAGAGCCTGGACGCCAGGTGATCGCTGTCCTCCCGGTGCCGGGCAAAAAAACGCAGGAATTGCGGCCAGTGCAGGACATCGCCAGCCTTCAACGGCCCGGCATCCCAGAGATAGATATGCGGCGCACCGCCCAGGCGGGCCACCTGGGGTTGAGCAGCGATTTTCTCGCGCAATGAAACGAACCGATGGTGATCACGCAACCATTGCCGGTACAACCGGGCGCCGACCAGAGGCTCCCTCGGGCCGACGACGATGCGGACCCGGTAAGGCGCGTCGGGGGCCAGGCGATTGAAGGCATGGCTGAGGGTCGGCAAGGGCCGCCCGTTCTGCTCCTTGATGCCAAAGCTGGTGTTGAAGGGTGTCTCGACGATCCAGGTCAGCGAGTAGTCCTTGCGCAGTTCGGTCCAGAACGGCATCGACAACACCCCGTTGAGGCGCGCCGGCGGATAGCGCCGCAGCAGCCAGTCCAGCCATTGCGGATCGTCACTGGGGATATAGGCGCCCTCGCCAAACGGAATCGCATGGGCCTCGATCGCCCCGTCCTCCATGGGCCTGGGCCAATCCAACCGTCCCGGTTGCCCGGCGTGAACCGTCACCACCAGGGCCTCCCGGTCCAGCCGGGCCTCGACCCTGAAGTCCCGGTCCGCCTGCCGGACCCGCCAACGGTTGCCCGATCGCTCGATAACCTGCGCGTCCTCGTGGAAGGCCGGGGCGCTGAGCAGGGCCTTGTGTGGATGTTCGCCGCCAGGGTGCAGGGAAACGGCCAAGGTAGCCGGATCGATGACAAAGGTACCTGAACGATGAGGCAGGTAGACCAGCGAAGCCCCTTCGACTGTCAGGGACAGGGTCCATCCGAGCAGGGTCAGCCAGATCGGCAGGCAGCGACGATCATTCACCAACCGCAGCGGCATGGGCTTCATGTTTTCCTCGTCGATTCAGGTGTGTAAACCGACGAACCTTAACCGACGCAGGAGAACCCCTCTGTAGTCCCCTTCTCCTCAAATCGAGTGAAAACACTAGAAATCCCGATAACCCCCAGGCTTTCAGGACTTGAGCGGCCGGCGCAACAGATAACAGTCCATGATCCAGCCCTTGCGCCGTCGCGCGGCTTCGCGCAAACGGCGAATCCGCTCGCCCACCTCGTGCAGCTTGCCGGCGACCAGCAACTCGTCTTCGGTGCCCAGGTAAGCGCCCCAATAGATTTCCAGGTCCTGGTCGGCGAACTGGCCGAACGCGCAGCGGGCATCGAGCATGACCACCACGTTATCCAGGTCGGCCTTCTCCAGGCGACGTCCGGTGGTGATACGCAGCGGCTCGCCGATACGATTCAGGGGAATCCGATGTTGCGCGGCGAGCACCTGGATGCTGCTGATGCCCGGGATCACCTCGACGGCGAAGGTCGGACCGCCAAGCGCGCGGACCCGCTCCAGAATCCTCAGGGTGCTGTCATAGAGCCCCGGATCGCCCCAGACCAGGAAGGCGCCGCACTCATCCATGCCCAGTTCTTCGTCGATCAAGCGCGCGAACAGCGCGGCCCGTTGCTTGTGCCAATGCTCGACGCCGGCCTCGTAGGACGCTGCCGAATCCTCGCGCACCGGATCGCTGACCTGCACCTGCCGGTAACCGGGCTGCTGGATGTAACGCTCGCAGATCGCCTTGCGCAAATTCAGCAGATCGTCCTTGGCTTCGCCCTTGTCCAGCAGGAACAGCACCGAGGCGCGATTGAGCGCGTTGATCGCCTGAACAGTGATCTGCTCCGGATGGCCCGGGCCCATGCCGATCAGCAGAAGGGTTTTCATGGCTGGCGCTCCGGGTGTCTGGCGCCAGGCACGGGCCCGCCTGGGGCGCGGTGCAACTGGCGTGATGGCAAGGATGAGGGCATTATCGACAGGCGCCCACGACAAAAAACGACAAAAAGTAGCTTGGTATGACCCGAACAGCCCGCGTCACCGACCCTTCCTACGAGTTGATGGACGACCACAACGGCCTGTCGATCATCTATCGCCAGCATGGTTTCCCTTGCCCCCTGGTGCGTTGGCATTTTCACAAGGAATACGAACTGCATCTGATCGTCGCCAGCTCCGGCAAGGTGTTCATTGGCGACTACATCGGCAACTTCTACCCCTACACCCTGTTCCTGACCGGTCCCAACTTGCCCCACAACTGGATCAGCCAGGTGGCCGAGGACGAAGTGGTGCCCAAGCGCGACATGCTGGTGAACTTCACCGACGAGCTGTTCGACAGCGGCCATCAGGTGTTCGCCGAGCTGAAAAGCCTGGCGCCCCTGCTGGAACGGGCCCAGTACGGCATCGAGTTCCGTTGCCGGCAGACCGTTCGCCAGGCCACGACACTGATGCAGCGTATCGCCGACTCCCGGGGTGTCACCCGACTGGGCCATTTCCTGATCCTGCTGGAGCTGCTCGGCAACTGTGACGACTACCAGCTGCTGTCTGGCGTTACCACACCACAACTGGCCGACGAGCACAATATCGACCGCACCAACCGGGCGGTCGACTACATCTTTGCCCACTATGCCCGGGAACTGCCGCTGGAAGAAGTGGCCGAGTACCTGGGCATGAAGCCCACCTACTTCTCCCGGGTCTTCAAGCAGGCCACCGGCCGTTGCTTCGTCGAGTTCGTCAACCGACTGCGCATCAGCAAGTCCTGCGAATTGCTGGCGGACGGCGACAAGCCGGTGACCGATGTCTGCTTCGAGTCGGGTTTCAACAACATCTCCAATTTCAACCGCCGCTTCCAGCAACTCAAGGGCATGACCCCCTCGCATTACCGACGTTTGGCGGTACAACGCCTGACGGAGCAGAACCACGGCTGACCAGCCGTGGTCGGCAGGTTAAGCCAGGGCGGCAAAACCGCGCTGCAGATCCTCGATCAGCGAAGCCACCGCTTCCAACCCGATATGCAGCCGGATCAGCGGATGACGCGTCGGTTCGGCAAACTGCCGGTCGCTCACATCCGCCACCGTCACCAGGCTTTCATAGCCGCCCCACGAAGCGCCCAGTCCGAACAGTTGCAAGGCACCGATAAAGCGCTCCAACTGCCCGGGATCGGCCTCGGCGAACTCGAACGACAACAACCCGTTGCTGCCACTGAAATCCCGCACCCACAGCGCATGATCCGGGTGCGTAGGCAGGGCCGGATGCAACACCCGCCGCACCTGCGGCTGCGCCTGCAGCCAGCGGGCGATTTCCAGCCCCTGGCGCTGATGCACTTCCAGGCGCGCTGCCAGGGTCCGGGCACCGCGCAGTACCAGATAGGCATCATCCGGGCTGACCGTGTTGCCAAAGCTGTCGCTCATTCGCGCCAGCGCCGGCCAGGCGGCCTCGGTGGTACAGACGCTGCCCATCACCACATCGCTGTGCCCGCACAGGTACTTGGTCAGGGCCATGATCGAGATGTCCGCCCCCAGGGCCAACGGCCGGTATTGGTAGCCCGAACCCCAGGTATTGTCGACCGCCAGCAGGATACCGCGGGGCTTGCACAAGGCCGCGATGGCCGGCAGGTCGTTCAGCTCGTACAGCAAGGAGCTGGGCGACTCGCAATAGACCATTCGGGTATTGGCCCGCAAGCGTGACGCGATATCCCGACCGTCCGCCGGAAAATAGCCGACCTCGATGCCAAAGGGCACGAGGAACTCCTTCGCCAGGCGCCGCACCGGGGCGTAGACGCCATCGGTGATCAGCACATGGTCACCCGGGCGCAGGTAAGCCAGGAACGTCTGCGCCACCGCTGCCAGCCCGGTACCGAACAGGCGCGTGCGATGACCGCCCTCCAGTTCCGTCACCAGGTCTTCCAGGGCAAAGGCTGTCGGGTTGCCCCGGGCGCCATAGCTCAGGACCCGCTCGCTGTCCCGGCGACTGCGGGCGTCGCGCATATCCGCCAGGCTGTCGAACAGCACGGTGCTCAAGCGGGTGACCGGAATGTTCACCGAACGCGCCCCACTGCCGTCAGGGGTACGGGCGGCGTGAACCAGCCGGGTCCGTACATCGACCGCGGCCTTGTCCGGCACCAGCGGCTTCAGGCTGGCGATCTCCGCCGGCGTCATCTGCCCCAGCAGGCCGGTTTCCCAGGCCAGGTACTGGCGCGCCGCATCCTTGTTACCGGAATGACGGTCGTGGGTGAAGAACAGGAAATCGATGCAGCGCTCATCGGGCAATACCGCCCCATCGTTGACCAGCGCCAGACCGGCCGCCTTCCAGACCGACAGGTCCGCAGTGAAAAACCGCGCCCGCGCCCGCTGGGCCTCGGGTAACTCCAGGGCCGCCAGCTGCGCCACGGCGATATCGTCCGCCAGCAACACCAGGGGCCGTTCCTCACCGGCGACTTCAGCGGCCAGCAACGGCCGGATCGACCAACGCGAACCGGCCAGATGGACCTTGCGAAAGGCCATGCTCGGCCGCAGGTCGATCAACGCCACCGCCCCCTCCGCCAGGTCACGGGACAAGCGCTGCACATCAAGCCCGGGCAACTCGGGCAATGGCAACGCGCCCGTCACCGACAAACTCAAACCGCTGTGCAATCCGCCCTCCAGGACTCGGGCGTCATGTCCCAACTGGCGCAACCAGCTTGCAACAATGGGGGCGCGCACACCCTCGTCGTCGAACACCACCACCCGCGCCTGGCGCACCCCGATATACAGGTCGGTGGCCTGGATCAGCTGGCCGCCCGGCGTGTGCTGCGCGCCCGGCAGGCTGCCAAGGGCAAACTCCTCGGCGCTGCGTACATCGCAGAGGAACAGGCTGCCCTCGCCGCCTTGGGCCCAGGCCGCGACCTGCGCCGCGCTGACCGTCGGCACGGCGGCCCGCCGGGCCAACGCCCGGGCCGCCTCGCGCCGCTGCTCGATATCGGCCGGCGGCGCCCCGTCGCTGTAGCGCCGGGTACTGCCATGCTCCAGTTGCAGGTCGGCCAGGAACCAGCCTTGAGTGCCGTTTTCCAAGGCATAGACCGGGTTCTTCACCCCGAGGTTGATCAGCGTCTGGGCGCCGATGATGCTGCGGGTGCGCCCGGCGCAGTTGATCACCACCGGGGTCGACTCGTCCGCCACCAGGTCCTGCAGGCGATAGCCCAACTCGCCGTTCGGGCAGCAGACCGAACCCGGAATCGTCATCTTGCGGTACTCGTCGAACGGTCGACCGTCCAGCAGCACCAGGGGTTCGCCCCGGGCCTGCCAGTCGGCCAGCTCGATCGCGCTGATATGCGGCGTCTGGCAGGCCTCTTCCACCCGCTCGCCAAAGGCCTTGGACGGCACATGCACCCCGGCGAACAACTGCAGACCCGCCGCCTGCCAAGCGTCGGCGCCGCCCTGCAGAACATGCACCTGCCCATAGTCCAGCGCCTGCAGGCGTTGCGCGGCACGGGCGGCCAGTTCGCCGCCATCCTGGTCGTAGATCACCAACCGCACCCGCAGGTTGGGCGCCAGGCGGCGCACCTCCAGCTCCAGGCGGCTATAGGGCAAATGCACCCCGTGAAACAGATGGGCCTCACCGTACTGGCCGTGTTCGCGTACATCGAACAAGGCGATTTCCTGCCCGTCGAACAGCCATTGCTGCAACTGTGCCGGTGTAATGGTTTTACTCATGGAAACCCCGCTTTCCGGTGAAGAATGGCGATCGATCATGCGGCGTAGGCCTTGATCGAGGGTGCCATCTGCGAAGCGTTGTAGTTGAGGATGCTGCCGTCGTCCTGCACGCCATAGCGGCCGTTGAGCGATTCCAGCGGACGTCCGTAGAGGTGGAAATGCAGGGTCGCCTGCTCGCCATCCACGCGGATGCTGTGCAGGTCCTCACCCAGAAAGGCGATCGAGGTACCGGGCTGCACCACCACTTCACGCTCGAGTACCAGTTCGGCGCGTTGCGGGTTGCGGCCGTCATCGCTGCGGGCATAGACCCGGTTAAGTTCCTGGCCCTCGACGGCACTGATCACCGCCCAGGTTTCGTGGTTGTGGGCAATGGTGTTCTTGCCCGGCAGCAGGGAGTTGAGGTACAGGGTCGGGGTTTCGCCGTCGTCGTTCAGGCGATAGCGGAAGGCGGTATTGCCCTCGCCGGCCACCGGTGCCGGAAAGGCCTCGAAGTTGAACAGGTCGCGACGCCCGGCAAGGTCTTCGAGCAGGACGACAATCTCTTGCAAGGCCGCGCGGTCGACGCCGCGCTGGTGGATGGCGCGGATCTTCACCAGGAAAGATTCGATCACGGTGGCGCGTTCGGTGGTGCTCATGGGCAGGCTCCTTATCGGGTGGATCACGGTCAGACGGACAGGCTGTAGCGGCTGATATTGCTCAGCAAATACGGGTCGGGTTGCAGCGGGCGGCGGCCGACGTCGCCGAGGGCATGGCGGAGGAACTCGCGGGTGCGCTCGCTTTGCGGCTGCTGGAACACCTGGTGGGCACTGCCGGACTCGACGATCAGGCCGTTTTCAGTGAAGTACACCCGGTCACTGATTTCCTCGGCAAAGCGCATTTCATGGGTCACCAGCACGCAGGTCATGCCCTCCTCGGTCAGTTCGCGAATCACCGTCAGCACTTCACCGACGGTTTCCGGGTCCAGGGCCGAGGTCACTTCGTCGAACAGGATCAGTTCCGGGCGCATGGCCAGGGCACGGGCAATGGCCACTCGTTGTTGCTGGCCGCCGGACAGTTGCCCGGGAAAGGCGTCGGCCTTGTGCTCCATACGCACTTTGGCGAGCAATTGCCGGACTTCCCGTTCGGCGTCGGCGCGGCGGCGGCCGAGCACCTTGCACGGAGCGATCAGCAGGTTGTCCAGCACCGACAGGTGCGGGAACAGGTTGTATTGCTGGAAGACGAAACCAACCCGCTTGCGCAACTCGATCAGCCCGGCCTCGCGTTGCAGCCGGTGCACCTCGGTGGCGCCGACGCGAATAGTGCCGCGCTGGGCCTTGAGCAGCCCGGTGATGCAACGCAGGATCGTCGACTTGCCCGAGCCCGAAGGCCCGATGATGGACACCGCCTGACCGCGCTGGACGTCAAGGTCGATGCCCTTGAGCACCGCGCTGGCGCCGAACGACAGGTGCAGGCCGCGCAGGCTGACGAGGGGTTCAGTAGAAGGCATAGCGTCGCTCCAGGCGTTGGGTCAGACGGGAAATCGGGTAGCAGTAGGCGAAGAACAACGCCAGCACGCTGAAGTAGATCAGCACGGTGAAACCGGTACGGTTGACGGTGTTGCTGGCGATCTGCGCGGTGTCGATCAGGTCATGCACCCCCACCAGCGAGGCCAGCGCGGTGCCCATGGTGATCACCGCGTAGAGGTTCATCCACGGCGGCAACATGCGTTTGAAGCACTGCGGCAGGATGATCGAGCGAAACAACTGGCCACGACTGAAGGCCAGGGAGCGCGCGGCTTCCCATTGGGTGCCGGGGATCGAGCCGATGGCCCCGCGGAAGATCTCCGCGACGTTGGCGCTGGCCGGCAGCGCCAGGCCGACGGTGACCTTCAACCAGTCGGGAAACGGCAGGTAATGACTACCGATGTGAATCTCGAACGGAAACACGTAGGTGGTGAAATAGATCAGGACCAGCCAGGGCGCGTTGCGAAATACCTGAACCCACAGCCGTGCCGGCAGGCGCAGGATCCGCAGCGGCGACAGCCCCAGCGCGCCAATCAGCAAGCCCAGCAGCGAGCCGATGGCGATCGCCAGCAGGCTGATCAGGATATTCTGCGCAAAGCCCGCGGCCAGCGCCGGCGACCATTGCGCCAAGGACTCAATGACCATAGCCGGGCATCCTCAACCGCGCTTCCAACGCCCGGCCCACACCGTTGACGATAAAACTCAGCACCCCGAAAAAGCTCAGCATCAGGATCATCAGTTCCAATACGTTGTCGCTCTGGGTCCAGATCATGATCGAGGCGTAGGTGATGTCGCCCACGGCAATGGCCGAAGCCACGGCGGTCATCTTCACCAGGTCGATCAGGTTGTTCACCAGCGACGGCAGCGCAAAGCGCAGGGCCAGCGGCAGCTGCACGTTCCACAGCAACTGGCGACGGCTGAAGGCCAGGGAGCTGGCCGCTTCCAGGGTCACCGCAGGCACCGCCTCGATCCCGGCGCGCAGGGCCTCGGCATGAAAGGCGCCCTTGTGCAGGGAGATCACGATCACCACCCAGGCAAACGGTGTCAGCGGATTGGCCGCGCCCACCGCCTGGGTCAGCAGCATGTTCAACACCAGGAACGCGCAGTACAGCTGGACCAGGGTCGGCGTATTGCGCGTGACCTCGATGAACACCCGGGCCGGGCGCGACAAGGCCTTGCTCTCGCTGGTGAGCGCCACCGCCAGGACGATCCCCGCCAACAAGCTGCCGATGATGGTCAGCACGCACAGCAGCAGCGTGGTCCAGGCCCCATCGACCAGGCTGCCACGTTGGTAGGCATCCAGCAGGAAACGGTAGTTGAGCCCCAGGTGGGCGGCCCATTGCACGAAGGTTTCCATCACGCCGGGCCCTCGGCCAGGCGGGCGCAGGCGGTAGCAATCCGCCGGCCGGCTTCGCGCACACTGTCGGTGGCCGTGGCAATCGACAGACGAAACCACGGCGACAGACCATAGGCACTGCCCGCCACGCCGGCGACGCCCTCCTCCAGCAGATAATCCACCAGCTCATTGTCGCTGCCGATGACCTGGCCGTCCGGGCGCAGGCGGCCCATCAGGCCGGCACAGCGCACGAACACGAAAAAGCCGCCCTCGGGTTGCAGCACGTCGAGCCCGTCGACTTCGCTCAAGGCCGCCACCAGCAGGTCGCGGCGTTCCCGATAGGCCGCCACTTGCGGCTGAAGAAAAGCCAGCCCGCCTTCGTAGGCCGCCAAAGCGGCGGCCTGACTGACCGACGAAGCGCCGGACGCCGATTGCGACTGGACCACGCTCATGGCGGTGGTCAGCGCCTGGGGACCGGCACCGAAGCCGATGCGCCAGCCGGTCATGGCGTAGGTCTTGGACACGCCGCCCACCAGCAGGCAGCGCGCCTGCAAGTCCGGCGCGACATTGAGCAGGTTCAGCGGCGGCCGGCCGTCGAAGCGGATGTGCTCGTAAAGCTCATCGAGCAGCACCAGCACCTGGGGATGGCGACGCAGCACTTCGGCCAGCGCCCGCAGCTCATCGGCGCTGTAGACCGCACCGCTGGGGTTGCCCGGGCTATTGAGGATCAGCCAGCGGGTGCGCTCGCCGATCAGGCCGTGCAAGCGCGCCGGAGTCAACTTGCAGCCCTGCTCCAGGGTCGACGGGACAAACACCGGCTCGCCGCCATTGATCCGCACGCTGTCCGGGAAGGACGGCCAGTACGGCACCGGCACCAGCACTTCGTCGCCCTCGTCGAGAGTCGCGGCGAAGGCATTGAAGACGATCTGTTTCGCGCCATTGGCGATGACGATCTGTGGCGGTGCATAGTCGAGGCGATTCTCCCGCTGGAGTTTGCGCCGCACCGCCTCGCGCAACGCCGGTACCCCCGGGGTCGCGGTGTATTTGGTCGCGCCGGCGGCGATGGCCGCATAGGCCGCCTGCTTGATGTGCAGCGGGGTATCGAAATCCGGCTCGCCGGTGGTCAGGTCCAGCACGTCGCGTCCGCTGTCGCGCAACGCCGTGGCCCGGGACCTGGCCGCCGCATTGGCCGACAGCGAGACCCTCTGCAGCCGTTTGGACAGTCGAACAGTCATGGCAGCACCTTGCCTGGATTGAGCAACCCACGGGGATCGAGGGCCTGTTTGATGCGCCGCATCAGGTCCAGCTCCACCGGGCTCTTGACCTCGGCCAGCAGCTCGCGCTTGCGCTGGCCGATGCCATGCTCGGCGCTGATGGAACCGCCATGGGCGTGGGTGTTGCGATGCACCAGGGCACTGAGCGCCGCGTAGTGGGCCATATGCGCCTCGACCGACTGCCCCAGGGGCGCGGCGACGTTGTAGTGCAGGTTGCCGTCGCCCAGATGGCCAAAGGTCAGGTTGCGCACACCGGGGAAATGCGCCTGCAACAAGGCGTCGGTCTCGCGGACGAAGGCGGCGATCCGCGAGATCGGCAGCGAGATATCGTGCTTCATGTTGCGCCCTTCCCGGGCCTGGGCTTCGCTCATGTTCTCCCGCAGTTGCCACAGCGCGGCACTCTGGGCCAGGCTTTCGGCGATCAGTGCATCGGCCAGCAGGTTCAACTCGAAGGCCTTGCCCAGCACCCATTCGAAGGACTGCCGGGCCTGTTCGGCGCTGTGGCTATCGGACAGTTCCAACAGCGCGAACCAGGCTTGCGGAGCCTGGGCGAACGGCTGCGGATCGTCGGGAAACTGCTGGCGCAACAACGCCAGGCACGCGGCGGACATCAGCTCGAACGCCGTCAGCCCGGCGCCGAAACCGGCGCGGGCATGGGACAGGAACGCCACCGCCTGCTCCAGTGAGTCGAACGCCAGCAAGGCGGTGCCCTGGGCCTTGGGCAGCGGAAAGAGTTTCAGGGTGGCGGCGGTGATGATGCCCAGGGTGCCTTCGCTGCCGATAAACAGATCGCGCAGGTCGTAGCCGGTGTTGTCCTTGCGCAGGCCGCGCAGGCCGTTCCAGATATCGCCGTCGGCGGTCACCACTTCCAGGCCCAGGGTCAGCTCGCGGGTGTTGCCATAGCGCAATACGCCGCTGCCGCCGGCATTGGTGCCCAGGTTGCCGCCCAGGGTACAACTGCCCTGGGCGCCCAGGCTCAGGGGAAACAGGCGCCCGGCCTCACGGGCTGCATCCTGCAGGTTCTGCAGGATGCAGCCGGCTTCGACGGTGACGGTGTCGTTGTCGGTATCGATCTGGCGGATGCGGTTCATGCGGTCGAGCAGCACCAGCACGCTGTTGCCCGTGGCATCCGGCGTGGCCGCGCCCATCAGGCCGGTATTGCCGCCCTGCACCACCAGCGGTGCGCCATGCCGGGCGCAAACCCGCACCAGCGCGGCGACTTCCTCGGTACTGGCCGGATGCACCACGGCGGCAACCTGGCCGTGGTAGACACGGTGCCTGTCGCTGAGGAACGCGCTCCCGGCCGTGGAGTCCTGGACATGGGCGGCGCCCAGCAGTTGTTGCAACTGCACGAATAAGTCGCTCATGGCGTCGTCGCCAACGGAGCGGCGTCCTTGAACCGCTCATGCAGCCGCAGCAGGGCCTGGGACGGCGGCATGCCGGTGCGCTTGCCCAACTCGATCAGCCAGCCGCTGCGGTGCCAGTCGCGGACAATCGCATCGAGACGGGCCTGCACATCCTTTTCGCCCTTGCGCACCCAGATCACCGACGAGGACGGGATCAGGTCGGTGGGCAGCGGAATGTCGTAGCCGGCCCATTCGGCCTCGTCGAGCAGGCTGTGCAGGGTCGGGCTGACATGCACCGCGGCCACGCAGCCGTTGCCGCGTAGGGACAGCAGGGATTCGGACTGGCTGCGGAACGCCTTGATCTGCGCGCCGTAGGTTTCCTGCAGGGGCTTGGTGAAATTGCTGCCCTGGGAGACGCAGACCGGCTGGCCCCTGAGGTCTTCCCAGCGGCGGATGCCGGCCCCTTTGCGGATCAGCGCGGCACCGCCGACTTCTTCGTAAGGCGTGGGCACGTAGTCGAGGATCTCGGCGCGCTCTTCGGTGAACTGCATGTTGGCGACCAGCACATCGACCTTGCCCTGCTGCAGGAACTGAACGCGGTTGGGCGCCAGCACCGAGACGCTTTCCAGTTCCACGCCCAGGCGCTGGGCCAGGCCCTTGGCGAGCTCGACGTTGTAGCCCTGGTGGGCGCCGGTGGCCGGGTCGATGGTGCCAAACGGCGGGCCGCTGAGGATCACGCCGACGCTGATCCTGTGCCGGGCCTGGATCTTGTCGAGGGTGGCATCGGCCTGGGCCAGGGTGGCAAAGAACGCCAGGGCGATGGGTAGATACTTGAACATTGGCGGGTATCCTTCAGCCTTTGAACTGGTTGTGCAGTTCCACCAGCGCCGGCGACTTCGGAGAGATCTGGTTGCGGCTCTCGGCCTCGATCAGCCAGCCGCTGCGGTGCAGGCCCTGGACCACCGTGTCCAGGCGTTTCTGGATATCGACCTCGCCCTGGCGGGTCCAGATCACCGACGGTGCCGGATTCAACTCCGGGGTAATGGCGCGATACTCCTTCCACTCCGGGTTGCCCGCCAGCAACGGATTGATCAGCGTCGCATCGTGGACCGCCGCCACGCAGTTGTTGCCGCGCAGGGCCAGCAAGGACTCCGAGGAACTCTTGAACGCTTTCAACTGGGCACCCAGCTCGCTCAGCGGCTTGACGTAGCTGCTGCCCTGGGAGGTGCACACCGGTTGACCCTTGAGGTCTTCCCAACGGGTGATCCTGCTGTCTTTCAATACTGCGGCGGTACCGCCGACCCTGTAGAAGGGGGTTGGCACATGGCCCAACTGGCCATCGCGCTCCGGCGTCCATTCCATGTTGGCGATCAGCAGGTCGACCTTGCCCTGTTGCAGGAACTGCACGCGGTTGGCCGGCAGCACCGGTACCAGTTCGACGGCGACGTTCAGGTCCTTGCCAAGGGCATTGGCCAGGTCGACATTGAGGCCCTTGGGCGCCTGGGTCGACGGATCGATGGAGCCGAACGGCCCGCCGGACAGCAGCACGCCTACCACCAATTTGTGACGCTGCTCGATCTTGTTCAGGGTGGCGTCGGCCTGGGCCGCACCTACCGCCGCCAACGCCAGCACGGCGCCGATGAAAGCAGGAAGAACACGTTGGCCCGATGTGCGCTTGAATGACATGACTTTCCCCTCGATGGCAATCGGCGTATCCCGACCTTGTTGCCCCGCATGCTAGGGAGCGCCACCGACGAACGGAAATTCAAATATCTAATATTGTTATAACTTTCTGGTTATTAGTTTTTAATAAAAACGGCATAACCCCTATTTACCGGGACTCTTAGCACAGCCCATATTTTCAACTCGCCAAATACATCAGCGTTTGTAATATATTGGCGATCGCCCTTGATATGAATTCGAGTCGCCATGCCCTCTCCGACCCTGGACCTGGAACTGCTGCGCACCTTCGTCGCAGTGGTGGACCATCACAGTTTTGCCGAAGCCGGCCAGCATCTGGCGCGCACCCAATCGTCGGTGACCCAGCAGATGCAACGCCTGGAACAGCAGGTGGGCGTCGGGCTGTTCCAGAAACAGGGTCGGCAGAAACAGCTCACCGAGCCGGGGCGCCAGTTGCTGCGTCATGCCCGACAGCTGCTGTCGTTGAATGACGAGGCGTTGAATTCGCTGCGGGAAAGCCATTTGAGCGGCGTGCTGCGTATCGGCTCGCCCCACGATATCGCCGACACCATCCTGCCGCCGATTCTCAGCCACATCGCCCGCTCGGCGCCGCGCCTGCGCCTGGAAATCGATGTGGGCCGCAGCCCCTACCTGATGGAGGACCTGCACCGGGGCAAGATCGACATGGTCATCTCCACCCGCGCGGACTCGCGCCTGCAGGGCTTTGCCCTACGGACCTCGCCAGTGTGGTGGATCTGCTCGGCGCAGTACATCCACGTGCCCGGCGAGCCGCTGCCGCTGATCCTGGTGGAAGAACCGAGCATCTATCGGCGCTACGCCATCGAGGCGCTGGAGCGTGAGGGCATTGCCTGGCGCCAGGCCTACCTGGCCTCGAACCTGATCGGCATCAAGGCGGCGATTCGCGCCGGGCTCGGGGTGACGCCGCGCAGCATGGAACTGCTCGGACCGGACATGCGGGTGCTGGGGGAGAACGACGGCCTGCCGCGCTTGCCGGATGTGACCTATTACCTGTGGATCCGGCCCAACACGGTGAACCCGCTGGTGCGCCGGGCCTATGACCTGATTCGCAGCAGCCAGGGTTTGTAGGGGCGCGTCAGGTGCGCAACTGGCTCAAGCCTGGATCAACCCCGCCCTGAGCCAGCCCTGCCGAAAGCGAATCGCAGGTCAGACGACGTTACTCGCCCTCGAAGGCCAGCTTGTCTTGCGTCCGAGTGTCGAAATCGGTGGCGTCGTGGCGCTCGCGCAACTGGCCGGAGGGGTCCCCGGAGAGGCGGTTGACCATCCTCCCGCGCTTGACGGCGGGACGCTCGTCGATGGCATCGGCCCAGCGCTGCACATGCCGGTACTCCTGCACCGAGAGAAACTCCGCCGCTTCGTAGAGCCGGCCTTTGACCAGGCCACCGTACCAGGGCCAGATGGCCATGTCGGCGATGGTGTATTCGCTGCCGGCGATGTATTCGCTCACCGCGAGTTGCTTGTCGAGGACGTCGAGCTGCCGCTTGGTTTCCATCGCAAAGCGGTCGATCGCGTAGCGGATTTTCGTCGGGGCGTAAGCATAGAAATGGCCAAACCCACCACCGAGGTACGGCGCGCTGCCCATCTGCCAGAAGAGCCAGGACAGGCATTCGGCGCGGGCACTGGCCTCGGTTGGCAGGAACGCGCCGAACTTCTCGGCGAGGTACTGCAAAATCGCCCCCGATTCAAAGACCCGAATGGGTTTCGGGCCACTGCGGTCCAGCAGCGCCGGGATCTTGGAGTTCGGATTCACCGCCACGAAACCGCTGCCGAACTGATCACCCTCGCCGATATGGATCAACCAGGCATCGTACTCCGCACCGCTGTAACCCAGTGCCAGCAACTCTTCCAGCATGATGGTGACTTTCTGGCCGTTGGGTGTGGCCAGGGAATAGAGCTGCAGGGGGTGATGCCCGACCGGAAGCTCCTTGTCGTGGGTCGCGCCGGCGATGGGCCGGTTGATATTGGCAAATTTCCCGCCGTTTTCCGTATCCCAGCTCCAGACCTTGGGTGGCGTGTAATCAGAGGAATCGCTCATGCTCACTACTCCTGGGGTTCGATGGCCCTTAAGGGCCATCGGGCAAGCTCATAGTGCTGGGAGTGTACCGGCTCCTGGCTGATCGTAAATCCCCACCGTCATGACGAATACGTCTACACCGGCGACTCGCCGATCACGCAATCACCCGCGCATACACCGGCCTGTCGACATTCCCGCCGGACAGGATGACCCCCACCCTCTTCCCCGCCATGGCCTCACGCTCCTGCATGAGCGCCGCCAGTGCCGCCGCTCCCGCCCCTTCCGCCAGGTTGTGGGTGTCGCTGTAGTACACGCGCATGGCCTCGACAATCTGCTCCTCCGTGACCGAGACGATTCTCGCCGCACCGGCCGCATAGACCGCAAACGCTTCGGGGATCGGCCTGCGCACGGCCATGCCGTCGGCAATGGTATTCGCCGAGGCGGTTTCCCGCAGTTGTCCGGCTTCGAACGATAACTTCGCGGCGTCGGCCTCGGCGGCCACCACGCCGATCACCCGGGTCTTCAGGCCCAGGGCGTCGCGGGCGGCGATCACCGCGCAAATCCCCGAGCCACAGCCCATGGGCACGTAGACGCTGTCCAGGTCCGGCACCGCGTTGAACAACTCCAGCGCGTAAGTGGCGACCCCCTTGATCAATTCACCATGGTAGGGCGGGACCAGATAGAGGCCTTGCACCTGCGCCAGGCGCGCGGCCTCTTCACGGGCTTCTTCGAAATCCCGGCCAAACTCGATGACCTCGCCACCGAAGCCGCGCATGGCGTTGTTCTTCTCCACGGAATTGCCCCGCGGCACCACGATCAGCGCCCTCAGGCCTGCCGCCCGGGCTGCCAGGGCCAGGCTCTGGCCGTGGTTACCGCGGGTGGCGGTGACAATGCCTTGCGTTTCCGGGTGGGTGCGCTTGAGCCAGTGCATGAAAGTAATGCCGCCGCGCACCTTGAAAGCCCCGGTGGGGGTGTGGTTTTCGTGCTTGACCCAAACCGTGCAGCCCAGCCGCTCGGCCAGCAAGGGCCAGGCGTATTGGGCAGTGGCCGGCATCACCTGGTACACCTGGCGGGCAGCGTTTTCGATATCGTCGCGAGTCAGTCCGTGCATGGCTATTCTCTCTGAGGTTTTGCCCAGTCTAGGCAGAGGCATTGGCCACTGGCTTTCAGAAAACTGACCTGACCTTCAGGGTTGCCTTTCAGTAAGATGGTGTTCATGGATCGCCCAAACAGCTTGCAGTCACCGCCCCTACGCGAATCGGTCCGTCGGATCGAGGCCGGGCCGTGGGCGATCGAGTTGCTGCCCGGCGCCGGCTATGCAACCCGCTACATAGCGACCCAGGCAGCCGTTGGCTTTGCCTTCGATAGCCAGCGCGGCCTGCACGCGATCGGCAGCGACCGGGTGCGCCCATTCACAGCCACGCCCAACGGCCTGGCCTTCGTGCCTCCCGGGTGCGATGTGTTTTCCGAGTCGCCCGAGGGGGTGAATACCTGCGACTGATCCGCACCGACGGCGCGCCACTGGTGGGGGACCATGCGTTCAACAACCGTATCGATCGACAGGCGATCGTCCTCGCGCAGCGAATGCGCAGCGCATTGTTGCGGGCCTCGGTGGAAGATGATTGGGAGGCCTGGGCACTGGCCCTGGTTCAACGGGCGACGGGGGACCCTGTGCTGTCGACGCCCTCCCGGGGCTCGATGACCGCCAACCGGCTGCGCCTGCTTGACGAGTTCATTGACGCAGGGCTCGACAGGCCGCTGAGTGTGCCGGCAATGGCGGCGCTACTGGGGCTATCCGAAGGGTTCTTCATACGGGCATTCAAGGAGGCGACGGGCAAGAGCCCGCACAGCTACCTGATCGATCGACGCCTGGTCCGGGCCCGAGGCCTGTTGTGCGGCTCGGCGCAGCGCCTGGCGGACATCGCCCAGGCCTGCGGTTTCGCCTCCCAGGCGCACATGGCCACGGCGTTCAGGCAGCGCCTGGGGATCAGTCCGCGAGAACTGCGCGGGTGATGGCAGGCCAGGTCATTGCCGACCCGCTACGCACCCCGGATCAAAGGGACTGATAGAGCTGCTGGACCGCCTCCTGTCCGTAGCGCCTCTCCAGCTTTCTGACGATGAAATGCCCGCGCGCCATGTCCTGGAAATGGTCGATGAAGGCCAGGTTGATAAGCGCACCGCCCACCGCTCCGATCGCCGGTATCGCTTGTGCGGCGGCTTTCTCGCTCACCTGGATGCTGAACCGCTCGGCAATGGTGGCGATCAACTTGAGCACCGAGCCATCCGACAGGGACTTCGCCAACGCCGCACGCACGGTGTAATAACCGGTTTCCGAATCATCGTCTTTCGCTGATCGGCCGCCGAGCGCAAAGACCGCCAGGCAAGCCTGCTTCGCTTCGTCGGTGTCAATGCGCTCGTCATGGCTCCTGGCGATATCGGCAATGGATCGCAGCATGATCGACGTTGAGAGGGGCAACTCTACACTGAGCCCGGCAAGGCCGAAAAAGCCCCCCACGCCCCCGCTGACGGCGATGCCGGTCTTGTGCCAGAGGTTGGAAGGCCCCTGGCCAGGCACGTCCTTCAGGGTAAAAACCGCGGCATCGAGGGCCTTCACCAACGCGGCTTGAGTAATGCCGGCAATTCTTTTGCTGATGCTGTTGGGCAGGTGCGCCAGCGCGAGCTCAACGGGCATGCCGATAATGCTCGTCACCTTTGCAACGAAGCCAGGATTCTCCAGCAGGTTCTTTGCACATTGCAGTTCATTTCGGTCTTTTTCCGAGATGCTCATCGATTCCTACTCGATACCGGGCTTGCAGGGTAGCCAAAGGACAAAGGGATCGCCGGTACATGCTGACGAATAGTGCCCAGCATCTGCTTGACCTCAATGGGTTTGGCGATAAAACCATCCATGCCCGCGGCGACACACTGCTCACGCTCAGACTCGAATACGCCCGCCGTCATGGCCAGTATCGGCAATGCCAGGTGCAATTCATCGCGGATGACTCGGGTGGCGGAAAAACCATCCATGACGGGCATATGCACGTCCATCAGCACGATTTGATAACGCTGTGGATCGGCACGCAACCTGTCGACAGCCTGCTGGCCATCGCCGGCAACCTCCACAATCGCGCCCGCTTGTTTCAGTATCTTCATGGCCACGAACTGATTCACCGGATTGTCTTCCACCAACAACAGGCGCACGCCATCCAATGGCTGACTTGAGGTCAGGTTTTCGCTGTCAAGCGGAACGGACTTCGATGGATCTATTCGCGCTGTCAGCACTTCATGCAGCGTATCGAACAGATGCGAACTGGTCACAGGCTTGATCAAGACAGCGTCGATCTTCGCCGAGGCAGGCTCCAGCATGAGCCTGCCCTGATCAAAGGCATTGACCATGATGATCATCGGCTGCGTGTACGTCGGCAGTATCCTTCGGATAGCCTGCAGGGTTTCAAGCCCATTCAGGCCCGGCATCTGCCAGTCGACTATCATCGCGTCATAGAGTTCACCGCGTAATTCAAGCGCACGCACCTGCTCTAGCGCCTGCTCGCCTGACGCCACCCCATCGGCTTGCCAGTTCCAGCCAACAATCGTTTTGCACAAATACTCACGACTGGTCTCATTGTCATCGACCACCAGAATGCGTAAGTCACCCATGACATTCCGTCGTTGGGGCATGGGTTCAATAGCGCTGTCTTGTCGAAGCGCAACCGTCACTTGAAATTCACTGCCGACGCCGACGCTGCTCTCCAATGTGAGGGTTCCCCCCATCAGGGACACCAGACGCTTCGAAATAGCCAGCCCCAGGCCTGTGCCACCAAAGCGACGGGTAATGGAAGTATCCGCCTGGGAAAACGGTGAAAACAGACAGGCTTGTTGTTCGCTGCTCATACCAATACCGGTATCGCGCACCCGAAAGCACAGATTAACGATGTCCTCTTCGCCCCCCACGCGCTGCACGAGTACAACCACCTCTCCCCGCTCCGTGAACTTGATGGCATTCCCCACCAGGTTGACCAGCACTTGCTGTAACCGCAGCGCATCACCGATAAGCGCCTGCGGTACATCCGGCTCGACACCGATCACCAGTTCCAGATCCTTGTTGACGGCACCGATGGACATAATGTTCGCCAGCGGATCAAGTACATCGCACAACAGGAACGGCGCGGAAACGACTTCCAAGCGACCGGCCTCGATTTTGGAGAAGTCCAGGACATCATTCAGAATCTCAAGCAAAGACTCTCCAGCACCTCGCAACATTTGAAGGTATTTGCTTTGATCCGCGGATAAAGGCGTGTTGGCCAGAAGATGCGTGATGCCCAGCACGGCGTTCATCGGCGTGCGAATTTCATGGCTCATATTGGCAACAAACTTACTCTTCGCCTGGCTGGCGACTTCGGCGCGATCCTTGGCGATGAGTAACTGGGCCGTACGCTCGGCGACCTGCTGCTCCAGATTGGCGTTCTGCGAGAGAATCCGCGACTCGTTGGCCTTTTCCTGGCTGATATCACGTATTGTTTGGGCAACCGCTGTGACTTTACCGTCAGCCGCACGGACGGGTGACACAGCGATAGAGACGTCCAGAATCGTGCCATCGCGGTGGCGTCGTGTGGTCGCGAAATGGGGGACGGCTTCCCCGCGCTCAATGGCTGCCGTCAAGCGTAGCTGTTCCGATAACAGCTGCGGCGAGCCGATCAACTCGGCTAACGAGCGCCCCACGGCTTCGTCTTCACTGTAGCCAAACATGCGCTCCGAGGCTTCGTTCCAACTGAGCACATCGCCTTGCGGTGTTGTACCGACGATGGCATCACTGGAGCTGGCGACAATGGCGGCAAGGCGGCTCTGCTCTACCATGACCTGCCGCTGACGTCGCATACTCAGCCCATACAGATAAAGAAAACCGGCGGCGATGCAGGAAATGACCAACATCGTAATCAGGGTTACCTGTCTCGTGCTGGCCACACTTTCAATGACTGCCGTCTCATTGGCCGCAGTGAGAACCGTCAGCCCGTGCTCCGCCCCCTCGACGCCCAGGAGCTCTTCATGCTGCACCACATGCAGAAGGTTTCCTGCCTGGTTTTTCCAGATTTGAACGGCACCTTGCTCGCCAGGAACAGACGGGCTCACCGCCTTGAATTCATCCTCCCATCGATAGCGCTTGCCCCGATCAAAACCAAAGGTGCGACTCGCATCGGGGTGCAGCAGAAAGTCCCCGTCCTGATTGACGATGTAAGCAGAATAGTTATTAGGCAAGCGCACGCCCACCTGGGGCAATATGGCATTGCTGTCGACATTGATAACCACCATGCCGAATAGATGACCGTCCTCGGCATAGATGGGGCTTGCAACCCGCACCGTGGGTACGATGGGTATTTCCAGCTTGCCAAATTCGCGATTGAGGTTGAACTCGGAAGTATAGACTTGCCCATGGCTCAGCTTACTGGCGGTCTGAAAATAGCTGCGATCGCCTTTGGACTGTAACTGGTCGTTTGGCGTGACCTGCACAACGCCGGCTTTACGCTCGGCACGCACCAACTCCTTGCCATTATTGCCGACGCCAATCAGCTTGATCTGCAAGTATTGCGGATTGGCTTCCAGGTAGGCGACATAGAGTTGCTCAAGCTGCTGCTTCCAGACCTCATAGCGGTCACGTCCCGTGCCGCCTGCCCCCATCGCCAAGTAAGCGCGAGTTATTTCCGGCACTTGAGGGACTTTTGACAAGAATAAAACGTCGTTGTGCAGCTCTGAAATTCTTTGATGTAACTGCCCAAAGCGAACTTTTGCCATCCTGACCAACTCTGAATCGAGTTCAGCGTTAGCTTTTTGCCAAGTCCGAGAGTCAGAGACCAGCACCACCACCACGGTGGTCAGGCACAGCACCAGCAGGAGGCAAGGCCATGCAAACCATAAACTTGCAAACAAACTGGACGTTCTCTTCTCGGTCTGCAAGCTGCTGCTCCTTGATCAATCTTCAAGTCAAGCATACTCCAGGCGTTGCTCTACGCCCTTCACTGGACACCCACAAAGGGTCATTGCACCCGCCTGGCCAGCAGGACACGGGACGAGTGCCCAGGAATGATAGTTGAAGCACCTTAACCCGCGCGAACACCCGACTCGTCGATGTCCATCAAGGATGCCTGCAACCAGCCACTGAAACGCCGGGTCAGGGAGCTTTTCTCACTGTCGCGATGGATCAGGCAAACCCAGCTGGGGCCTGGAATACTTCGCTCACTCAAGGGGGTCAACAGTCCGTTGGAACGCGCGTTCGCGGCCAGCAGTTGACTGACCAAGGCGATGCCATTCCCGGCACAGGCGGCATCGAGCAGCAATCCCGGGTCGGAAAAATTCAATCCATTGCTGCGTTGGCCGACGTCATCCCCGCCCTGCACCACCCAGTGACTCCAATCCATCTCCCGTTCGCCATGCAAGGTGGTGCGCTGTTCTGCGGGCACCCCGAGCAGATCAGGATGGCAGGCCGGATAGAATCGATCGTTGAACAGCTCCTGGTAGCTGCATTCGACCTGGGGGCCAAGGTCATCGCGAATCGTCAGGTCGATGGTCTGAGTCGCCATGTCCGGCGCGTCAAAGCTGGTGAATAGCCAGAGATCCACATCGGGGCACTGTCGATGGAAATTCTTCAGACGCGGCAACAGCCAGTGGCGAGCGAACGCCGGGGTGGTATTGACCACCAGTTGGTTGGGCTTGCGGTATTGCTCCAGGCGCCGAATACCGACCGACAATTGCAGCAGCATCGACTGGGTCGTGCTGTACAGGTCGTGCCCGGCGTCGGTCAGGCTGACACTGCGGCCGCTGCGGAAAAACAGCGGCTGCTCGAGAAAGCTTTCCAGGCTGCGGATCTGCTGGCTGATGGCGGACTGAGTCAGGTGCAACTCTTCGGCAGCCTTGTGAAAACTGCCCAGGCGAGCAGCGGCTTCAAAGCCGCGGAGGGTATTCAAAGGAGGCCAGTGCTTCAGCATATCGATAAGCCCTACTAATCAGTTGTGCGCTAAATCTATCGTTTGTTGTGCCGTTTATGAAGCCATAGCATGGATTCCATTCCGCGATAGCGGTTTTCAGTAATAAATAATACTTAACTGAAAAGGTGAGAAAACATGCAGCGCAATGGCGTTCAGAGCAGTGATTGGTCGATGCCCGCGGAGTGGGTAGCCCATGCGGCGACCTGGATGGTCTGGCCCCACAATCAGCAGTTGTGGGAGTCCGGTTGGGGCGTGACACTCGAGCAGGTTCAAATCGACTTTGCCCGTGTCGCCAACGCCATTGCCCGCTTCGAGCCGGTGAAGATGGTGGTCGATCCGTCCGCGCGGGCCAGTGCCGCGGCCCTGTGCAAGACCAACATCGAACTGATCGAGCTGGCGGTCAACGACAGTTGGTGTCGTGATTCCGGCCCGAGTTTCGTCTGCCATCCGGAGCTGGGCGTGGCCGGTGTCAGTTGGCGCTTCAATGCCTGGGGTGGCAAGTCGGCCCACGACCTGGACGAAAGCCTGGCCCGGCGGGTGCTCGATCACCTCGGCCTGGAAGGCTTCGCCACGCCCCTGGGCAACGAAGGCGGAGCGATTCATGTCGACGGCGAAGGCACCCTGATCACCACCGAGTCAGTGCTGCTCAACCCGAACCGCAACCCTGGCATGACCAAGGCCGAGATGGAGGAGATCTTCAGTCGCCTGCTCGGCGTGAAGAAGACCATCTGGCTGCCGGGCGACCCGGATCACGTCACCGGCGACATGACCGACGGCCATGTCGACGGGGTCTGCGCGTTCGCCCGCCCTGGCGTATTGCTGGTGGATGCCACGCACGACCGCGGCTCGGTGTACGCCGAGGTGGCGCGGGAAAACCGCCGTGCCCTGGAACTGGCCAGGGATGCCCAGGGGCGAAGCTTCGAGCTGATCGACCTGTATGAGGCCAGCGAAGCGGTGGACACCAAGGCTGAGGTGTTCTGCGCCTCCTACACCAATTTCTACATCGCCAACGGGGCGGTCATCATGCCGGCCTATGGCATCGAGGCCGACCAGGCAGCGGCCAAAGTACTGGCGACGGCCTTCCCTGGACGCGAGGTGGTCCCGGTCCAGATCAACCAGCTGGCTCATGGCGGCGGTGGCGTGCATTGCATCACCCAGCAGCAGCCAGCCTGGCCGGTAAGGGGGTGATGTCATGAGTCCACTGAAGATTGCCACCACCCAGATGTCCTGCACCTGGGACCTTGCGCGCAACCTCGACCTGGCCGAACAACAGGTACGTGACGCCGCCGCCCAGGGCGCGCAGGTGATCCTGCTGCAGGAGCTGTTTGCCACACCGTATTTCTGCATCGAGCAGGATCACAAACACCTGGCGCTGGCCGAGGAATATCAGGACAGCAAGGTGCTCAAGCGCTTTGCCGCGCTGGCCAGGGAATTGGGCGTGGTGTTGCCGCTGAGCTGGTTCGAAAAGGCCGGCAACGCCTTTTTCAACTCGCTGAGCATGGCCGATGCCGACGGACGCTTGCTGGGGGTCTATCGCAAGACCCATATACCCAACGCCATCGGCTACCAGGAGAAGGAGTATTTCAGCCCCGGCGATACCGGTTTCCGGGTCTGGGAGACCGCCTTCGGCCGCCTCGGGATAGGCATCTGCTGGGATCAGTGGTTCTCCGAGACAGCGCGCTGCCTGGCGCTGATGGGCGCCGAAGTGCTGCTGTTTCCAACGGCCATCGGTTCGGAACCGGGTGCCGCGGCGCTGGACTCCCGCGATCACTGGCAGATGACCATGCGCGGCCATGCGGCGGCCAACCTCCTGCCGGTGGTGGCGGCCAACCGTGTCGGCCGGGAAGTGGCGACGACCGATCCGACCCTGCAGATGAACTTCTATGGCTCGTCCTTTATCTGCGACCACAAGGGCAAGCTCCTGGCCGAGGCCGACCGCGACAGCACCGGCGTGCTGGTACACAGCCTGGACTTGTCGGCCATGCGCGAAGAGCGCCTGACCTGGGGCATCTACCGCGACCGCCGTCCGGACATGTACGGGACGCTGCTAAGCCTGGATGGTCGACACATCAATGCTCGCTGGAATAGCCAAGGGGTTTGACATGAAGGTTACCTACAAACGATTGCTCTGCTCCCTGGGGTTGGCGCTAAGCGCTGCCGTGTCATCGGTACAGGCGGAGGAAAAGGTCCTGAAGCTCTATAACTGGGCCGATTACTTCGCCGAGGACACCCTCTCCAGGTTCACGGCCGAAACCGGGATCAAGGTGATCTACGACGTCATGGATGGCAGTGAGACCTTGGAGGCCAAGATGATGACCGGCGGCAGTGGTTATGACCTGATCTTCCCGGGCGACACCGTTGGCGAGCGCCTGATGCGTGCCGGCAGCCTGCAGCCGCTGGACAGGTCAAGGCTCACCGCGCTGGAGGATATCGAACCCGGCCTGCAGAAGCTGCGCACGCATTATCTCTACTCGAGCAAGGCCACCATCCCCTATACATGGGGCACCATCGGCGTGACCTACAACGCCGAGCAGATCAACAAGCGCATGCCCGATGCGCCGGTCAACAGCCTGGATATGCTGTTCAAGCCGGAACTGGCCGCCAGGTTTGCCGACTGCGGTATCTCCATGATCGACTCGCCGGACGAGGTGCTGGCTGTGGTACTCAACTACCTCGGGCGTGAACCGCGTAGCGCCAAACCGGAGGACCTGGCGGCAGCCAGTGAACTGCTGCGCAAACTGCGGCCGTACATCCGCAAGTTCCAATCGCAACCGGTGACCGACCTGGTCAACGGCAACCTGTGTCTGTCGCTCGGCTACAGCGGGGACATGACCCAGGCGCAGCGGGCCGCGGATGCCGCCGGCAAGAAGACGACGTTCCAGTACCATATTCCGCGTGAAGGCACCACGGTGTGGATGGATACCATGGCGATCCCCGTCGACGCCCAGCACCCGGAGTACGCCTATGCCTTTATCAACTTCGTCATGCGCCCGGAGAACATGGCAGCCATCAGCAACTTCACCGGTTACCCGACGTCCAACGCCAAGGCCCGGCCGAGTGTCGATCCGATGATGCGCAACAACCCGGATATCTACCTGGACCCAGCCGCCTTCGAGAAGCTGATTCCCGGCAAGGATATTTCCCAGGCCGACATGCGCGCCCGAATGCGCGCCTGGACGAAGTTCAAGACCGAGCCCGTCAACTGAGTGGGCGCCCGCCTCTCATAAGCGGATGTGATTCACGGGCGCTGTCAGTCGCAGCGCCCGATTAGCGTAAACGATTTGATCGAGAGAACAGCAGATGCCGACGCGTCGCCAATTTATCAAGCAGGTTTCAGTGGCCGCCAGCCTGGGTGTGGTGGCTTCCATGGGATTGGGCCTTGACACCCCCCGGGCCTTGGCCGCCGTCAATGGCCGCTGGCTCATGCCCGACGAGAGTGGCAGGCATCAGCGTGCGTTCGTCGCCTTCGGCGCGCAAGCAGCCATCTGGAAAGACTTTACCGCCGATGTACAAGCCGCGATCGGCCGGATTGCACGTACCCTCGCCCAGTACGAGCCGGTCACGGTCTTGTGCCGCGAAAGCGAACGAGACCTGGCCGAAGAACTGTGCGGCAGCGACAACACCACTTTCGTCATCACCGAACTGGACGACATCTGGATGCGCGATATCGGCGCCAACTTTGTCATCACCGAAGCCGGTGAGCTGGGAGCGGTGAGCTTCAACTTCAATGGCTGGGGCAACAAGCAGCAGCACGCCAAAGATGCCCGAGTCGCGGCCCTGGTGGCGAAGAACAGTGGTGCCACTTATCTGCGCAGCGAACTGGTGGGCGAAGGCGGCGGAATCGAAGTCGACGGCTATGGCACCGGCATCATGACCGAAAGCAGCTGGATCAACCCCAACCGCAACCCCGGCTGGAGCAAAGCCGAGGTCGAAGAGGAACTGAAGGCGCGCCTGGGGCTGCGCAAGATCATCTGGCTGCCGGGCATCAGGGGCAAGGACATCACCGACGCCCATGTCGATTTCTACGCCCGCTTTGTCAGCCCCGGGGTGGTGATTGCAAATCAGGACACCGACCCGCAGTCCTACGATCACAAGGTGACACTGGCGCATCTGGATATTCTCAGGAACGCCAGGGACGCCGAGGGTCGCCCGTTGCAGGTGCATACGCTGTCGCCACCGCTAAAGCCACGTAACAGCCGATTCAGCAAGGACAACCCGGACTTTGCCGCAGGTTACATCAACTACTTCGTCGCCAATGGCGCGATCATCGCTCCACAGTTCGGAGACAAGACGGCGGACACCGCGGCCTTCGACCTGTTGTCCGAGTTGTATCCGGAGCACAAGGTCGTCCAACTCGACATCGACGCTATCGCGGCGGGAGGTGGTGGCATTCACTGCGTGACCCATCAGCAGCCCTGGATCTGAATCTACCCGGTAGCGGGACCCTCGCAATCGGCCAGAAGCAGATCATTGAGCTTTATATTCCGCCTGCGCAGCACTCAACGCCTGGACGCGCGCGCCCAAGGCCTTCAACAGCACCGGATCATGCCCATAGATATCCGGGGCATACAGCAAGGCGCCGTCGCTACCGACCTGGACCGTCCAGTAACCGAGCAGGATCGGTACCGGCGCAGCCAGCCTGAATTCACGGGTGGTTCCGCTGGCCAGCATCTCGTCGGTCTTGCCGCGCTCGGTCGGGCTCAGCAGCAGGTCCCGCAGGTGCAACACCTGCTCGACCCGCACACAGCCCGAGCTGAAGGCCCGAGGGCCCTTGGCAAACAGCGGCTGGCTGGGCGTGTCGTGCAGGTACACCGAATAGGGATTGGGGAAACGCAGGACGATCTTGCCCAACGGGTTCCTCGGACCGGCCTCCTGGCGCAGGAGGATATTGCCGGGCCGCTCCCAGTCGACGGCGTCCGCCGCCAACGGATGGCCTTCACTGTCCAGCACCTGCAGGTTCTGCTGGCTCAGGTAGGTCGGATTCAGGCGTAAGGCCGGCAGCTTGTCCTCGCGCATGATGGTCGGTGGCACGGTCCAGGTCGGGTTCAGGGTCATGCGGGTGACCCGCGATTTCAACAGCGGTGTCTGCCGGTCGGCACGCCCCACCTGGAGGCGCGTTTGCCACACGGGCGCGCCGTCGTGGTAGACGCTCAACTGCGCCGCCGCGACATTGACCAGCACCCCATCGGGCTCCAGGTCCGGCGCCAGCCAGCGAAAGCGTTCGAGGTTGATGCGCAACTGCTCGCGCCGTAGCGTCGGGCTGATGTTCAGTTCGGTGAGGGTACCCGGCCCGATCACCCCATCGGCCTGCAGCGAATGCCTTGACTGGAAGTGCATGACCGCGTCAGCCAGCGCCTCGCCGTAGGTCTTTTCAGGACCGGCGGGCAGGCTGTCCAGATAGCCCTCGGCGAGCATTCGCTGCGCCAACGCGGGTACCCGCGCGTCCTCCATGCCAGGACGCAGCAACGGACCTGCAGCGATCACCGGCCAATCCGCCAATGGCTGCTGGCGCTGCGCCGCGTAGGCGCGACGCAGGCTTCGGTACAACTCGGTATTCGGCCGGGCCTGATCGAAAGCCCGGGCCATATCCTTCAGCCCCGTCGCGGCCAGTGTCAGGACCTCGGCGTCCACGTCCCGTGTCGGCGGCTGCGCCTGCCAGAGCGGTTCGAAGCGCGCCTGCTGCAGGCGACCGAAATGCAGGTCCTGCAAGGCTTGCAGGTACTGCCGGCTGATCTCGATATCGCTACACAGCCCGTTGTCGGCCCCCGTATCCAGGGGCAACGGGTAACGCGCCGGATCCAGGCCATCATCGGCCAGCAGCTGCAACTGCGCCCGCAAGGCCGACAGACGCCCGCTGGCGGACCAGACGGGAAGCTCATTCTGCTGCCGGTAAAACGCCTGCAAGCGCAGTTGTGCCGGCGCGTCCAATTGTGCCGCCAGGCCCGGGCAGTCGCTCGACAACTGCGCCAGGACCGACGGCAAAGGGCTGGGTGGATCGCTGAGCGGGTCCTCCGCCCTCGCGACCAGTGGCGTAACGAGCAGGCAAAGGCTCAAGTAACATGCGTGTTTTTTGAACAACGGCTTGACTCCAATCCACGGTCGTCGCATTGATAGTCTACTGGTGCAACAGAGGTGAAAAACCTTCAAACCGCCAGTGACCACGCTGCCCGAAAACCGACGGGATGCGCGAGCCTGTACTGACGGCGGAGGCATTTTTCACATGCTGGCTTCTGGTTATCGACTCTGCCTGATCATTCTGACCCTGGTCGCGCCCTGCGGTTCTACCCTCGCCGCCGGCGGTCCTGAACAGGCGCTGTATCGCAGACTCGCCCACGCGGCTCCAGAACTCAACCCCCTGGTCCTCAAAAGTGCGCTGAATGCCGTGCATTGCGCCATCAATTCCGGCCTCGAGCAATCCGAACGCCTGGCGGTGATCGACTACTCGCTGCCCTCGACGACGCGGCGCCTGTGGATCTTCGACCTGCGCAAGAAGACCCTGGTACTCCGCGACCTGGTCGCCCACGGACAGAAATCCGGGGAAAACTTCGCCACCCAGTTCTCCAACCAGCTCGGCAGCTATCAATCCAGCCTGGGCCTGTTCCGCACCCAGGAAAGTTATGAGGGCACTCATGGCTACTCGCTGCGCATGGACGGCCTGGAACCGGGCTTCAATGACCGCGCCCGCGACCGCGACCTGGTGATTCACGCGGCCGACTACGTAAGCCCCCTGTGGAGCCGGCGCGAAGGCCGCCTCGGCCGCAGCCAGGGCTGCCCCGCCGTACGCCCGCAAGTCGCGCGGCAGGTGGTCGACAAGCTCAAGGACGGCCAGTTCATGTTTGTCTGGTACCCCGACCAGCACTGGCTGAAGGCCTCGACCTACCTCAACTGCAAACCCCAGCAGATGGCCTCGGTTGCCCATCGCTGAGCCGCATGGCATTACGCCCGTTGCGCGATATTCTCGGCCACATCATGTTTCATGATGTGGCGGTTGCTTTGATGATAGCCTTTTGCCGCACGATAATATTTGCGAGAAGGGCAAGAACATGGAGCGGATCGAGCCAACGATGGCAGCCCTCACCCTCCCCCCAGAACTCCCGGATATTCCGGGAGGCAAGCTCATAGGAACGTTCAAGGCCCGGTTCGCCGTCAGGCCTCAGCGTGGGCAGCGCGGCACTGTTCTGCGCTCAATGCTCAGGAAAGGAGAGCTTCGCGTCACCGATGAGGAAGTAGTGCTCATCAAGTTGAGTCGCAAGCTGTTCCAACGTGCCACCGAAACGAAACTGGCCATCCCGTGCAGCCAGATCTTTGATGTGAGAACGATCAAAGGGTACGTCTATTTCGACATTCATTCGCCAGCCGGCACTCAACACGCCGTCCTGTTCGCTTCCAGCCGCAAAGCAGCACAAGAAATCCTCGAATGGCTCCCCCGGCAAGCAACGCCTGCCCATGAGGCGGAGCGAATCGCCCTGTCCAACTACTCCGAACGGATTCTTACACTGGCGCCGATCACATGGATCACCTACGGGCTGATCGCGGTCAACGTGCTGGTTTATCTGGCGATGTGCGCGGGCGGTGTGGGTGTCATGGCGCAGAACATGCCAATGACCGTCAAATGGGGTACGAACTTCGGGCCTGAAACCCTGACAGGTGGGTGGTGGCGCCTGGTCACATCGGTCTTCGTCCATTTCGGTCTGGTTCACCTGATGCTCAACATGCTCACGCTGTATCAGATCGGCCGGCTGGCGGAGCGTCTGTATGGAAGCGGGCGATTCCTGATGTTGTACCTCTTTGCCGGCGTAACCGGCAGTATCGTCAGTTTGCTGTGGCATCCGATGATCAACAGTGCGGGTGCGTCGGGTGCGATTTTCGGGGTGTTCGGTGGATTGTTGGTGTTCGTGGTGAAGTACCGCCACGAGTTACCGAAGTCGATTGCCCAGCAGCAGCGCGCCTCTATATTGGTACTCATCGGGTACAACCTGCTCTACGGTTTTACCCACCCGGGCATCGATAACGGCGCGCATCTCGGCGGGTTGCTGGGCGGTGTGTTACTCGGCTTGACGCTGGCCAGGCCGCTCAACCCGACGGCTCGCACAAAAGTGGCGCTCGAAAGCACCTTGTTTTCCTGTGCACTGGTACTCGCCGTCCTGATCGCATCGGCTTACCCGTTGGCGCACTCCAGCGAGGCCGTCCGTGAAGAGCTGCAATTCAAGACTCTGGTTCTCAGCCTTGGCCCGATCGAGCAAAAGGCAATGAAAGCGATGGCCATACTCCTGCAAAAGCCTACCGATACGCCAGTCAAAAGAGCAGTGTTAGCCGACATCATCTCGCAAGAGGTCGCCCCGCAATGGGACCAGCTGTATACCGCCGTTGACAGATCCCACCTACCCGCCAACTCACCACAAATCGCAGTAAGATCAGCCATGCTGCGCTACTTCGATGACAGCCGGAAAATGTGTCGCCTGACAGCCCTCATGATCGGGAAAGGCCCCACGCCGGATCCGGCACTGCTGGCCGAGGTCAAGACACTCAAGAGCGATTCGATGGAGCAGATCGCCGTGCTTCAGCGAATCGCCGCGGCGGTCAAGCAGCATGGGCTCCACTAGCCGCCCCCTCAATTACCCCCCCTGCGGTTGCAGCCGGTGCAATACCGGCCTATGTTCCAAGCGATGCATTTTATCTGCAACCCACTGCCCTGACCCGCTGTCCATCCAATACGAACTGCCCGTAACGAGGTGACGACATGCCGAACAACTCCCGCCCCGCCGTACTCGAACTGATCGGCAATACGCCGCTGGTGCGCGTCAGCCGTTTCGATACCGGCCCGTGCACGTTGTTCCTCAAACTTGAATGCCAGAACCCCGGCGGTTCGATCAAGGATCGCATCGGCCTGGCGATGATCGACGCGGCCGAGCGCGATGGGCGCCTGCGACCCGGCGCGACTATTGTCGAAGCCACCGCCGGCAACACCGGTCTGGGCCTGGCGCTGGTGGGCCGGGCCAAGGGCTACCGGGTGGTGCTGGTGGTGCCCGACAAGATGTCTTCCGAAAAGGTCCTGCACCTCAAGGCCATGGGTGCCGAGGTGCATATCACCCGCTCCGATGTCGGCAAGGGCCATCCCGAGTACTACCAGGACGTCGCCGCGCGCCTGGCACGGGATATTCCCGATGCGTTCTTCGCCGATCAGTTCAACAACCCAGCCAACCCGCTGGCCCACGAGACCAGCACGGCGCCAGAGATCTGGGCGCAGACCCAACACGATGTGGACGCCATCGTCGTCGGCGTCGGTTCGGCCGGCACTCTGACTGGGCTGACCCGTTTCTTTCAACGGGTGCAACCGGACCTGGAGATGGTGCTGGCCGACCCGCTCGGCTCGGTGGTTGCCGAATACAGCCGCAACGGCACCATCGGTACGGCCGGCTCCTGGGCGGTGGAAGGCATCGGCGAAGACTTCATCCCGTCGATTGCCGACCTGTCCAGCGTACGCAAGGCCTACTCGATCAGCGACGAAGAAAGCTTCGACCATGCCCGCCAACTGCTGCGCGCCGAAGGCATTCTCGGCGGTTCTTCGACCGGGACCTTGCTGGCCGCGGCGCTACGCTACTGCCGCGAGCAAACCGAGCCCAAGCGGGTCGTCACCTTCGTCTGCGACACCGGCACCCGTTACCTGTCCAAGGTCTACAACGACCAGTGGATGAACGACCAGGGCCTGCTGCAGTACAAGCACTACGGCGACCTGCGTGACCTGATCGCGCGGCGTTTCGAAGATGGCCGGGTGATCAGCGTGGGGCCGGACGACACCCTGCTCACCGCCTTCCAGCGCATGCGCCTGGCGGACGTGTCGCAACTGCCGGTGCTGGTGGACGGCCAGCGGCTGGTGGGGGTGATCGACGAGTCCGATATCCTGCTGGGCATGCATGACGACGCGACGCACTTTCGCCTGAGCGTGGCCAGCGTCATGACCGACAAACTGCAAACCCTGGCCCCCACGGCCAGCTTGGCTGAACTGCAGGCCGAGCTGGATCGCGGGCTGGTGGCAATCATCGCCGACGCCTCGGGCTTTCACGGCCTGATTACCCGCGTCGACCTGCTCAATCACTTACGGAGATCCCTCGCATGAGTCAACACGACAAGTCCGCAGCCCCCCGCGCCTTCTCCACCCGTGTCATTCATGCCGGGCAGTCGCCGGACCCGAGCACCGGGGCGCTGATGCCGCCGATCTACGCCAACTCCACCTACCTGCAAGAGAGCCCCGGCGTGCACAAGGGCTTCGACTACGGGCGCTCGCACAACCCGACGCGGTTTGCCCTGGAGCGCTGCGTGGCGGACCTCGAAGGCGGGACCCGGGCCTTTGCCTTTGCCTCCGGACTGGCGGCGATTTCCACCGTGCTCGAATTGCTCGACGCAGGTGCCCATGTGGTCTCCGGCAATGACCTGTACGGCGGCACCTTCCGCCTGTTCGACAAGGTGCGCCAGCGCAGTGCCGGGCATCGCTTCAGCTACGTCGACCTGAGCGACCTCGGCGCCTTCGAGGCGGCGCTGCAGGACGATACGCGAATGGTCTGGGTCGAGACGCCGAGCAATCCCCTGCTGAGCCTCACCGATCTCGCCGCGGTCGCCCGCCTCTGCCGCGACCGCGGCATCCTCTGTGTCGCCGACAACACCTTTGCCAGCCCCTGGATCCAGCGCCCGCTGGAGCTGGGCTTCGACATCGTGGTGCACTCGACGACCAAATACCTCAACGGCCACTCCGACGTGATCGGTGGCATTGCGGTGGTCGGGCAAAACACCGAACTCGCCGAGCGCTTGGGCTTTCTGCAAAACTCGGTGGGTGCCATTGCCGGGCCATTTGATGCGTTCCTCACCCTGCGCGGGGTGAAGACCCTGGCGCTACGCATGGAGCGCCATTGCAGCAATGCCCTGGAGCTGGCGACCTGGCTGGAGCGTCAACCGCAGGTCGCACGCGTCTACTATCCGGGCCTGCCGTCACACCCGCAGCACGAACTGGCGCGCCGGCAGATGCGTGGCTTCGGCGGGATGATTTCGGTGGACCTGAAAAGCGACCTGGCCGGTACCAAGCGCTTCCTGGAAAATGTGCGGATCTTCGCCTTGGCCGAGAGCCTGGGCGGCGTGGAAAGCCTGATCGAACACCCGGCGATCATGACCCATGCCAGCATCCCCGCGCAGACCCGCGCGCAACTTGGCATCGGCGATGGACTGGTGCGCCTGTCGGTGGGCGTCGAGGATGTCGAAGACCTGCGCACGGATCTGGCGCAGGCATTGGCGCGGATCTGAACCAAGGATCGAAGGCCGCCTTTCAGGCAAAGCGGTCTTCGATCGATCACGATAATAGAGAGCGAATCCACGAGTACTGGAAAGTCTTGGGCTCTGATTGATGCTGTCGCCGCCTGTAGCTTCCCAGTCCGAGGTTTGAACAATAGGTGCAAATAGCGGCCTCGTCGATTTGATCAGGGTTTATACCCTCGGCCATCAAAAGAAAGTTGCAATACTTGGAAAGGCTTAACCAGGCTTCCCCATGGGTGGCAACGGCAGAGTTCGCATTATGGGCTGGCCGGCTGGAAAACCATGGGGGCTGCTGGCCAGCCCACAGCGCCCCCTGAATAGACTCTATGTCACGGATCATCTGCAGCTGCACCTCATAGCAGCATTCCATGATGCAGGGACCCAGGGCGACCCTCAAACTGCTCTTATCAACTCCAGCCAGGGAAAAAGCACTGAAAACGTTCTTTATAATGCCAGTGGACAAGCCTTTCCAACCGGCATGAATCGCTGCGACAAAAGGAGTGGTAGTAGAACTCACCAGAACCGGGAGACAGTCCGCAGTCATGACTGCAATGGGTCTCGAAGACTTTGTAAAGACCGCATCAGCGGCGATCTTTCCCGACTCATCGTTGATGCCGGCCTCAACCACCTTGTTGGAGTGTGTTTGGTGCAGGTAAAACGCATTATCCGGTAAACCGTCTTTCGTTGTAGTCCCAAAGCCGTGTTCAATATGAGTGATTGCCGATAATTTTTCAGAAAAATACACGAAGCGTCACCTCGATATAATAAATTCATGCGCTTTCCATCAAGCCTGCTCAAACCCACCAAAGTGGCTGAGCGCCGCATCGATAAAACGTCGGAGTTTGGCGGTTCTCTGACGATTGGCCATATAGAGCAAATTCATGGGTCGGCTCGGCGCTTCGAAATCCGCCAACAGCCGCACCAACTCGCCACTGCGCAGTGCCGGCTCAAGAAAGTCTTCGGAACCCAGGACAATGCCAAACCCATCAAGCGCGGCTGACAGCAGTGCCTTGCTCTCGTTGACCTGCAAACGACTGGCGACGGGGACCTTGTAAACGACGGAGTCTTTGCAGAACTGCCATTCGCGGTCGGCCGGACGGGACCAATAGGCATACCCCAGGCATTCGTGGCTTTCGAGATCAGCGGGTGTTTGTGGCGTCCCGCGCTCAGCCAGATAGATCGGCGCCGCACAGGCCAGCAGCCGATAAGGGGCCAACGGCCTGGCGGTCAAACTCGAATTGGCCAAGGGGCCGATCCGAAAAGCCACTTCATACCCCTCCTCCACCAGATCGACGAAGCGGTCCGTCAAATGCAGATCGATTTCCACCTCGGGGTGGTGACGCAAAAAGTCCGTCACGAAGGGCATGAGGCTACAGGAGCCGAAGGTCACGGGCGCCGTGACTTTCAGTTTGCCGCGCGGGGTATCGTTCATAATCTGCGCCAGGGAGTCGGCCGCCTGGGCTTCACTCAAAATATGCTTGCAGCGCTCATAGTAGGCACTCCCCAGTTCCGTCAGGCTCTGCCGGCGGGTCGTACGGTTCAGCAACCGCGCGCCCAGCCTGTGCTCAAGGGCGGCAACGTGTTTGGCCACCATTTGCGGCGACATGCCCAAGCGTTCCGCGGCGTTGGCATAGGAGCCCGATTCCGCAGCCATCACAAAAGCACTCATGCCCGTAAGGCGATCCAACATTCAACACTCCTGGTAACAAGACTAAGTCTTGAATAGCGATTTATCCCCCATTGATTGCTAATCATCATAGCCTCTCCTACCAATCAGCGGAGAAAGGACATGCGCATAGGTATTATCGGAGCGGGTTTTATCGGGCGCGCAGTGGCGCAATTAGTGATAGCGGCGGGACATGAGGCGATGCTCAGCAACTCACGCGGCCCAAAGACCATGAGTAGCGTGCTCAGCGGCATCCCCTCCAGCCAGGTCGGCACCGTGGAGGAAGCGGCACGCTTTGGCGACATGGTGCTCATGGCAATCCCCCTGGCCCATTACCGCAGCGTGCCGGCCCAGTGGCTGGAGGGCAAAATCGTCCTGGATGCCAACAACTACTACCCGGAACGAGACGGCCGGATTCTCGCTCTGGACCGATTCGAAACCACCACCAGCCGCCTGCTCGCCGAGCATCTGCCCCATGCCAGAGTGGTCAAGGTGTTCAACGCCATCCTCGCTCAGGACCTGGGGCAACACTCGCGCCCGAAAGAGGCCCCCGACCGCCGTGCACTGCCGATCGCCGCGGATGATCCGGTCGCCAAGGCGCTGGTGATCAAATTATTGGACGAGATTGGATTCGATGCGGTTGATGCTGGTAGCCTTGATGAAAGCTGGCGATTCGAGCGGGCCAAACCCGCCTACTGCATACCCTTGGATAAAGAGGGACTGAAGGTTGCCCTGGCGGCAGCCCAGCGGCAGGTCGAGCTGCCCGAGGGATCGTGGCGCCGCGGAATATCCCCCCGCCGGATCGAGAGAACACAGAGCAGCAAGAACCGATATGACCCTCCATTTCAAGATAACAACATGATCGAAGTCACCGAAGTTTCCATTGCCCAGCTGCGCGCTGCGCTCGAATCCGGCCAGACCACGGCGGTCGAGCTGGTCCAGGCCTATCTCGCCAGGATCGATGCCTACGACGGCCCCGATACACCCACCGCCCTCAACGCGGTAGTCGTTCGCAACCCCGAGGCACTCCAGGAAGCGCAAGCCTCCGATGCCCGCCGGGCCAAGGGCGAGACACTGGGGCCACTCGATGGCATTCCCTATACGGCCAAGGACAGTTATCTGGTCAAGGGGCTCACCGCTGCCTCCGGCAGCCCCGCCTTCGCCAAGCTGATCGCTTATCGCGACGCGTTCACCATCGAACGGCTGCGTGCCGCCGGCGCCATCTGCCTGGGCAAGACCAATATGCCGCCCATGGCCAACGGCGGCATGCAGCGCGGGGTCTACGGCCGGGCGGAGAGCCCGTACAACGCCGACTACCTCACCGCTCCCTTTGCCTCCGGTTCATCGAACGGCGCGGGGACGGCAACCGCCGCCAGTTTCGCGGCCTTCGGCCTCGCGGAAGAAACCTGGTCGAGCGGGCGCGGGCCGGCCTCGAACAATGGCTTGTGTGCCTACACCCCTTCCCGTGGCGTGATCTCGGTACGCGGCAACTGGCCGTTGACCCCGACCATGGACGTTGTGGTGCCCTATGCCAGGACCATGGCCGACCTGCTCGAAGTGCTCGACGTGGTGGTGGCGGAAGATCCCGATACCCGTGGCGATCTGTGGCGGATGCAACCCTGGGTGCCGATTCCGAGCGTGACCTCGGTGCGTCCCGCGTCCTACGGTGCGCTGGCCGCCGGCAGCGATGCGCTCGCCGGCAAGCGCTTCGGTGTGCCGCGCATGTTCATCAACGCCGATCCCGAAGCCGGCACCAGCGAAGCACCTGGGATCGGTGGTCCGACCGGGCAGCGAATCAACACCCGTGCTTCCGTGATCGATCTCTGGGAAGCCGCGCGCAAGGCGCTCGAAGCGGCGGGTGCCGAGGTGGTCGAGGTCGATTTCCCGCTGGTCTCCAATTGCGAGGGTGATCGCCCGGGTACGCCGACGGTGTTTACCCGTGGCCTGGTGTCCAAGGAGTTCCTGCATCATGAGTTGTGGGATCTGTCGGCCTGGGCTTTCGATGATTTCCTGCGGGCCAACGGCGATCCCAAGTTGAACCGTCTGGCGGATGTGGACGGACCGAAGATTTTCCCGCACGACCCGGGCACCCTGCCCAACCGCGAAGGCGACCTGGCCGCCGGCATGGACGAATACGTGCGGATGGCCGAGCGCGGCATAACCCCGTGGAACGAGATCAGCACCGTGCCGGACGGGCTGCGCGGGCTTGAACAGACCCGGCGCATCGACCTTGAGGAGTGGATGGATCGCCTGGGGCTCGACGCAGTGCTCTTCCCGACGGTGGCCGACGTCGGCCCGGCGGATGCCGATATCAATCCGCAGTCGGCGGATATCGCCTGGAGCAACGGCATCTGGGTCGCCAACGGCAACCTCGCCATCCGCCACCTGGGTGTACCCACGGTCACGGTGCCGATGGGTGTCATGGCGGATATCGGCATGCCTGTCGGCCTGACCTTTGCCGGTCGTGCGTATGACGATTCAGCGCTGCTTCACCTGGCTTCGGCGTTTGAGTCGACCGGGGCGAAGCGCTTGATACCGCCGAGCACTCCGGCATTGGTGGCAGGCAAATAAATAGCCGCCAGGGTGGGATTGGGGCCGTGCAGGCTTCAATCCCTCCCGATTGGAACTGCAGAGTTTCCCACGCACTTGGCAAGCCGCTCCTCACCACCCCAAACCTTGAACGCCTCCGCAGCCGCCGTTCGGACGGACTCTCCACTGTAGGGGGGCTTAGCGATCCCCTTGCTATTCGTGAAGAACAGCCAGAGGACGCCACTGTCGAGGTGCCCAAGATTGGCGTTCTTTGCTGTAGCCTTTTGAGGAGGTAAGCCACTGATATCCCGGCTCAAAGCATACGAGGCCTCGCCAATACGACCTCCTGAGTCTCCCACAACGAAAGTAGAAGCTTTGTTCTTGGATGGGTAGATGGCTACACCAAAGCTGCCGATCGAGATCCCCAGTTTCTTCAGCTCGGGGAGTTACCTGGAATGACTCCAAACGGAATGGTTTCGGCATCGAGATATCGTGCTTGATCTCTTGGATCCCGGTGGTTCTTGGTATCCATCAGGCTCGTCGTTGAAACATAAAACCCGCTGCCGTCCAACTGTTCCACAGGGACTACATCTTCAACCTTGTGACCTTGGACAGTGACGTCGCCTTCTGCCCTGAATCCATACCAGTTGATCGCTCCCACCTTAGGGTCCTTCCACCCGGCGTGGCGGATACGCTCGTAGTCTTTCATGAAGCGAGGACAGTTTCCTTTGCCGGCCCCTTCATAGCTCGCACCTTCAGCCGGGTACGCTCTACCTGCGTTGCAAAGCAGATCGACTCCCCCGCCCTTTTGATCATCTCGATGGTAGGCCGTTCGCAAACCGTCGAGGTTGACGCTGCCGCCAGCCCAGATGACAAAGGTATTGTCTGCAAGCACGTATCCGGTCTGGGACTTGGTAGCGGACTTTAGCGGGTTGAGAATGATCTTCTGGACGCTCCCCCTGCAGTCAGAAGCAGAGTGCACAACAGGTGAGACGCAAAACAGTAGCGCTGATGCATAAACGCCGAGATACCTGGCCATGACTTGCCCTTCCCTTAGTCTGCAGCAAACGAGACAACCCGCTGCAAGCATAGCTTGCCATCAAGCATTGTTATGATCGCCCACGACCAATATTGGCGGCTGGCAACAGGCATCCGGATTCACCTGTCGAGACTCGGGGTTCAGACCGCGTTGACGCTTAACGGACATGCGCTTCAAAAAACTCAAGCGCCCTTTCGTTAAGCTGTTTGTGAACGGCAACGCGGTCGAATCCCTTGGCATCGACGCAGAGCTCCGGCGCCTCCTGCTTCAACGGCGCGGGACACGGGGCGAGAAAGGCAAAATGCGCGGCGTCGGGAACAAGGTGGAACTGCGGTTTCTGGGGCAGTGCGTTGGCGAGTGCGGGAAGGGTTTCAGGTAGCACGCCATCGCCGCCAAACTGCGAAGCCCAAATCTGAATCGGTGCTTTCACATTCGTCAGGTTGACTGGGCTGGGAAACGCGTTGAACGGATCCGCCAAGACAAAGGCCTTGATCCGTGCATCACGGGTCAACGGCTGGGTGGGGATCTCTTTGTTGCGCAGTTGTTGGCAAATGGGCAGTGCCAGATCCGGACAAGGGATATTGGCGTTGAGGAAGTCCGGGTTACCGCCGGCCAGTACGAGACCTGTGTAGCCACCGCGTGAAAACCCAAAGAATCCTATCCGTTGCGGATCGATCCTGGCGGCGTCCGGTGCGGCGCCCAGCATGTAATCGATCAAGCGCTTGATATCGGTCGGACGTTCAACGAATGCGGAAAGATCGTCCGCGTGGCTCATATCGGAAAAGGTATCCCCCGGATGGTTGATGGCCGCCACGATGAAGCCAGCATCGGCCAGTGTCTCGGCAAGGTCATGATGGCCAAGGAAAGAGCCACCGTGGCCATGGGAAATCACCACCAGGGGGCGTTTGTCACCCACGGTCGGACAATCGCGCCGCCCCATCAAAACAAAGGGCCCTATCGGCACTTCCTGTGCAGCCTCAGCGCAGGGTGTCCACATAATGGCCTTCAAGGCCGGACCGTTGGCATCGGATGGAATCTGAACCATCTTTATTCCGGCTGCCTGCGCCGTCACCGCAGACAAGCAGAGCGATACCGCCAAGGTGAGTTTTCTTAGGTAGTTTCCATAAGCGAACATGTTGTTTTCCCTTCCATGAATTGCGGCTTGCCAAGGACTAGGCAAGCCTCTCCCACATCTGAACCAGCCCTACCAAATGGACGACACCAAAACCTATGCAAACTAGCGAACTGATCACAATGAACCTGTTGCTGCGGCCAGTGTCGGCCAGCATAAAGGCGCCCGCCAAGCCACGCAGCAGGTAGATCACTGTAATAGCGCACAACGCTGGGCGCAGCAGCGGCAATGGGTCAATCACCGTAGCCCCCGCCAAAGCATAGGCCGCCCAAACCAGCAGGACCAACGCGATGAGGCTGGTCACCGCGGCCGGGAAAACTTTTCCCGCCTCCGCCGCGCGGGCGAAGCGTTCGCCCGCGCCGAAAAGTCGGTACCACGCAGCCCCCACAAGGATGACACCGACATGTAGCGCAGCCGCCAGTGCATTGAGCACTGCCGCGACCATCAGCGCCAGATTGTATTCATCAGCCATGAATCATTCCCCTCTCCTTGAGATAAGTGACTGCCTTTAACGAGCCTGGATGTCGGCTTGCCAAGGACTAGGCAAGCCTCCCCCACATCTGAACCAGCCCCACCAAATGGGTGACGCCATAACCTATATAAGCGACTGAAGTGATCACAACGAACCGGTTGCTTCGTCCACTGCCTGCCAGCATAAAGGCGCCCGCCAAGCCACGCAGCAGGTAGATCACGGTAATAGCGCACAACGCTGGACGCAGCAGCGGCAAGGGGCTGATCACGCCAGCCCCCGCCAGGGCATAGGCCACCCCGACCAGCAGGACCAGGGCAATAGCGCTCGTCACCACGGCCGGGAAAGCTCTTCCGACCTCGGCCGCGCGGGCGAAACGCTCCCTCGCACCGAAAAGCCGATACCACGTCGGCCCCACAAGGATAGTGCCGATATGGTGCACCGCCGCCAGTGCATTGAGTGCTGCAGCGATCATAAACGCCAGATTGTATTCAGTAGCCATGAATGATTCCTTCCTGGAGTTCGCTCTGCATCCTGTGCATCGCGAATCGTACCGCTAGCCGGAGAGAGACGGATCTTCACCCATGGTCGCTGTATGGCGTGCCTTTATGCAATCTGTGTCTAACATTCTTCTCTTGGCCGCCCTAGCATCAACCGCTCCGTTCAGGTGCATACGATGAAAGAGATTCCCGGCGACATCGATTTTTCAGGCTTGGCGGCCCGTCGGCTAGGGCCGGATGACCGTGAGATCATCTGCTTGCACCGCGAAGCGATGTTCCTTGAGGCGGGAGGAGATCCGGCGGAGTTACGGGTGATGACCGAACACTTCCGGCCCTGGCTGCAGCAGCGCCTATCCGATGGCCGCTACTACGGTTTTGCACTGATGGACAGAGGTCAACCTGTGGCTGCGATAGGTCTGATGAATATCGACTGGCCACCTCATCCATCCCATCCGACCTTGGACCAGCGCGGCTATGTGCTAAACGTTTTCGTCGAACCCGCTTACCGGCGCCGGGGCCTGGCTTCAGCCCTGATGAAGTTGGCTGAAGCCGAGTTTGCCCAACGAGGAATGAGTTTTGCCGTGCTACACGCGACCAAGGCCGGCAAACCGGTGTATGAAGGGCTGGGCTGGGCGGCGACTTCTGAAATGGCGAAAAGCGTTTCGTGACTTGAGGTCCTGTCTCCGGAGGCGGGTCGCCGCGTTCAGCCTCGGATGAAAGGCGACCTCGACTCCCCTGCCGCAGCGCCAATTGCTGGCCTATCAATAAATCCCATAATTGCGCTAGGGGAAGTGAGCTGAGCTCATGAGTCTACCTAGGGGGCGGACATTCCAGTTCCTGCGGATTCACGCGCCACGACCAGACTGATGAATACACCTCATGAACCCTTGCCGATTTACCAGTCTAGTCCCCACCCGTTAGCTCGCTTACTGTTTTCACAACGGTACTGCACCAAGCCGACGTGCACTGAGTGCAGCCTCATCCTGTTTTTTATCGACAGCGACCTGACCGGTAAAACCATCATCCCCTCCAACACCAGCTGCTCCGCGCACCGGGCAGCCTTGTGGCAGCCCACCACCTTATAGGAGCTCCTTCGATGAACCCGCTGATCGCCCCACTTGTTGCCTTATCGCTCTTGTCTGGAGAAACCTGCGCCCAGCCCTCAACCAGATCCGGATCAGCAGCGCAGGCTCCCAGCCCTCCGTTAAAGGCGCTGAAGAAAATTTCACGGGCTCAGTCCGTGTCGACGGCCTGTTCAAGGGTGACGTTCCGGCTCGCATCCGCGGAGGCACGGTGACCTTCGAACCCGGTGCGCGCACGGCCTGGCATACCCATCCGCTCGGGCAGACACTCATCGTCACTGCCGGCGTTGGCTATGTGCAGCAAGAAGGCGGACCACGTCAGGAAATCCGACCGGGCGACATCGTCTGGATCCCGCCACACGTACGCCACTGGCATGGGGCTACGGCCACCACCGGCATGACCCACATCGCAATAACCGAAGCCGAAGATGGGAAAACCGTCACCTGGGAGGAGAAGGTCTCAGATGCACAGTACAAAAACGAATTGCCCGCGCAAGGCATGCAGATGAAGTAACGGGATGTGTCGAGCGCGCTCTATCGGCCCTGTTACTTCGCCGTAATACAGAATCTTGCATCCCGCTACCAGCGCTCTACGTCACGTGTTTTAGCCTCGAGCGTGGCTCTGGAATTCATAACCCTTGCTAATAAGTGAAAGCGGAGTAATGGGGTTATTCCGCACCGCCCTCTTCCGTACGATCGGACCCCATCAGCCACCCAGCTGTCACCCGCGATTTTCTGAATCGCACTCTTTTAATGCTCGGGAGACTCACTTGAGAAACACAATTTTGAAAGCCACCTTCATGGCCGCCATGGTCGGTCTCTCTGCTGGCGAGGCCGGGGCCGCAGACTACAAAAAGAACCCGTTCACCTTGGTTTACGACGGCGCAATTACCAAGAATGAGCCCGGCAAGGTCAATATCCATCCGGTCACCTACAAGCTCAATGGCCTGGACATTGCTGCCAACGTCTATACCCCTGCCAACTACGATGCGAAGAAGGTCTATCCGACTGTGGTGGTGGCGCACCCGAACGGTGGAGTGAAAGAGCAGGTGGCCGGTTTGTATGCGCAGCGACTGGCTGAACAAGGCTATATCACGATTACCGCAGATGCCGCGTATCAGGGTGCAAGTGGCGGACAACCGCGCAGTATCGACAAGCCTGCGTACCGCATCGAGGATATCCACGGCATGGCGGACTTCATCACTCAGTATGCTGGAGTCGATGGGAAACGCCTGGGCCTGCTCGGCATCTGCGGCGGTGGTGGATACTCGTTGGCCGCAGCGCAAACCGACAAGCGATTCAAGTCGGTGGCGACGGTCAGCATGTTCAACTCCGGACGGGCTCGTCGCAACGGCTACAACGATTCTCAACTGGACACCCTCCAACAACGCCTGCAACAGGCTTCCTCTGCTCGCGCCCAGGAAGCGGCCGGCGGGGCAGTGCTCTATTCAGGTGATGCCAACCTCACCGATGAGCAGATCGCCAAACTGCCGTTCGACTTGTATCGCCAAGGTTACGAGTACTACTGGAAGACGCATGCGCACCCTAATTCGACCTTCAAGTACACCACCAGCAGCCTGTTGGATCTGATGCGTTTCGACGCCACCAACCAGATAGAACTGATTAATCAGCCGTTGCTGATGATTGCGGGCAGCAAGGCCGACAGCTTGTACATGACCCAGGATGCCTTCTCCAAGGCCACCGGCACCCAGGACAAGGAATTGTTCATGATCGACGGCGCAACCCATATCGAAACCTACTGGGTTCCCCGGTATGTCGAAGCGGCCGTGAACAAGCTGAATGCGTTCTACACGAGAACCCTGTAATTCAAGGGCGTCTGCCTGCCCAATCCATCGTCGACTAGAATCCATGGGTCAGCCCCAATCGTGGAGGCCCCCGATGATCAGCAAGAACACGATTTGTCTCTGGTACGACGGCACCGCCCTGGAGGCCGCGACGTTTTACGCCGAGACCTTCCCGGGCAGCGCGGTGAGCGCTGTCCACCGTGCACCTGGCGACTACCCAGCGGGCAAGCAAGGCGATGTCCTGACGGTCGAGTTCACGGTGATCGGCATCCCCTGTCTCGGCCTGAACGGTGGGCCGGCGTTCAAGCATAACGAGGCGTTCTCGTTCCAGGTGGCAACCGACGACCAGGCTGAAACGGACCGCTTGTGGAATGCGATTGTCGGCAACGGCGGCCAGGAAAGCGCCTGCGGCTGGTGCAAGGACAAGTGGGGACTTTCCTGGCAGATCACGCCACGGGTCTTGACGGCCGCGATCGCCAGTCCTGATCGAGCGGCGGCCAAGCGTGCGTTCGATGCCATGATGGGCATGAGAAAGATCGACATCGCGGCGATCGAAGCGGCGCTGAAGGGTTAACCCGCGTGCTTTAGGGCCGGGCGTTTGGATAGGGAGGCAATCCGAACTATGCTGAACGTTCATGCCCCGCCTGGAGCCCGTCATGAGCGTTCGCCGTATCGTCGCCAACCTGGCCAGCAACCACCCCGCCGAAGTCGCCGCCTTTTATCGCAAGCTGTTCGATATCACACCGCTGATGGACCACGGCTGGATCATCACCCTGGCCTCCGACAGCCACGCCCACGCCCAGCTGAGCATTGCCAGTGAAGGCGGCTCCGGCGCACCGGTACCGAACCTTTCCATCGAAGTGGACAACCTCGACGAGGTCTTCGAGCGCGCGCAACGCGCCGGCTACCAGATCCTCTACCCGCTGACCCTCGAACCCTGGGGCGTGCGGCGCTTCTTCGTGCTTGACCCGCTGGGCACCCTGATCAACGTACTGCAACACACAGACTGAACCTCATAACATCCGACGCAGTACCGAACGCCCTCGAAGCTGGTGTTGCAACACAGCGGCCAGGTGCAGCGCCACCAGCGCAGCCAGCAGGGTACAGAGCAGATGATGCAGTTGTTGAACCTCTGCCAGGGCTGGCAGGGAGTGAAGCAGCTGCGGCAACGGCATGATCCCAAGCAACAGCACTGGATGATTCATCATCATCACGCCGGTCAGCAATACGCCGCTTACACTGAGATAGATCAGGGTGTGGGCCAGCCTGGCGATGCTTTTCTGCAGATCCCGGGTACCCGCCGCCGGTTCGGACGAGGTGGTCAGGTACAACCACAGGCGCCAGGCAAACAGCGGAATGAACAGCGAGGTCAGTTGTGGATTGAGGTTTTCCACCCACTGGCGAACCGGGTGATTGACGGGAAGCAAGGTCACGCCGAAGCCGCTCAACGTGGCCCAGAGGATCACCAGCGCGGAGATCCAATGCAGGTAGATACGGGCGGTGGTGTAGGGCCTGGGGGGTGATTGCAGGACGGGGTGGACCATAAATCGTGCGACAACCTTGAGTAAGAAGGATTTACATTTAGATTTGCGGCGCCACGGTACTACCAGGCCCTCCACTCTGCAAGCACTTGGCCACCTCGCGCGTTCCATGGACGGGTGCTTTTGTCGTTTGCTCAGGGGGTGAGTCGGCTACCCTCTAGCCCATAAGATCGTCAGGATCTAACCTCTTCTCTGAAGTCCGTTGCGGAAAAAGGGACCATGACCTCATCAATCTCTGCGAACGATCCCGTTACGGTAAAGCTGCTCGAAGATGTGCGGGCGTGCGAAATCTGCGCCGAATTCCTCCCCTTGGGACCGCGCCCGGTCTTGCAGATGCACGGCAGTGCGAAGATCTTGATCGCCGGGCAGGCTCCCGGAAGCAAGGTGCACAAGACCGGCATTCCGTTTGACGACCCCAGCGGGGACCGTCTGCGGGACTGGATGGGGATCGACCGGGCAACCTTTTACGATGAAACGCGAATTGCCATCTTGCCGATGGGCTTCTGCTATCCGGGCAAGGGCAAATCCGGCGACTTGCCGCCGCGCCCGGAATGCGCGGCAACCTGGCGCGCGAAGTTGCTGGCGCGCATGCCGGACATCCAGTTGACGCTGGTCATCGGGCAGTACGCGCAAAACTGGCATCTGCGCGATAGCGCCAAAGCGAGCCTTACCGAGACGGTACAGGCTTGGCAGGAATATTGGCCAAACGTACTCCCCCTGCCCCATCCGAGCCCGCGCAATAATATCTGGCTGAAGCGCAACGCCTGGTTTGAAACGCAGGTGCTGCCGGCATTGCGGGCACGGGTCGAGAGGATTCTGTCTTCATAGTGTTGGTTGCAAGGTTGAAGACCGCTGGGCCAATCTCGCTTATCGTGCGCAAGGTGGGGTTCACCTATCAGTAATGGAATCCCCCTCGCCACAATCGGTAATAATCCCGACCTTGTCGCTGTACAGCCTGAGCACTAGTCTTCGGTGGTCGCCGCTTATTCGGCGACCGGGCTTGGAAACCCGAAGACATAGCGCACAGGCGCCAACCAGTTACAATTGCAGGCGTTTTTTCGTCCGCAACTTGTCAATGGCGGCTGTGCGCGGGAGGATTTCGGTCCTGCCGGGTCCTATGTCCCCGGTTTCCAACCTGCGTACAGCTGCCACCCCTTCGCTTGGAACGAACGTGGCGGCTCTCACTTAGACGTAGGAGCTATGCACATGCACGTACTTGCTTCGCTCGACCTTCACTTCTCGGATACCTGCGCCATTGCTGGAGGTGTCCAATGAACGACCATCCCCCGATCAAAACCCTTGGCGTCATTACCTTTGCCTCCTGCGGCGAGGGTGATCAGCAGTTGTTCCGAGTCAACCCCGATGTCCCGATCAAGGACGCCATGGAGCATGCCTCCAATCTGTTTTACTGCGCCAAGCACCTGGCCCTGGACGCCGCCATGGAGACAGATGGAAAGCGTTATGCCTGGGCCTCCCACTACCTTTGTGAGATGGGCAAAGCAGTGGTCGATGACCTGAACCAGAGAATGTTGTCTGGTCAAAAGGCCTAGGCAGGGGCAGCTACTGGCGAATCGCAATTGTCGGTCCGCACAAACCTGCTGTTATAGGAGCAAGCTTGCTCGCGATGGACGTCAACGATGACGCGGAATGTTTGATGCACCGCGGCATGTTCACGCTCATCGCGAGCAAGACTGATCTGACATGGCAATAACGGAAAGCGAATCCATTCCAAACCTTCTGGCCAGAGCCTTGGCCATGGTCGGTGGAGCGTAGCGCAGACGCACTGCGCTTATCTATTCGTCAACCGCCGCAGTAAAACGTCGCACGCCCCTGAAAACTCTTGGTCGTCGATTCCTGCTCTCCTCGGATTCCTCTCCAACCGCAGCAATCAGCCAGGAGAGGACGGTGGACATAATGATGAAAAATGGGTAGCGTCACCGAACTTACAAGGAGATAACAATGAGAAATTTTGCTTTTGTCGTTGTTTTAGTCTGCGTTGCATTATCCGGTTGTACACGCAGTGCTCGCTTGTATCCCGCAAATGATATTGCTACTGCTACAGGTGTCCTTACGGCAGATTTCAAGTCTTATGGTTCAGGCCACGGTGATATTAAAATTATCATGCCTGACGGTGAGCTATTGAGCGGTGAGTATTCTTTAGTGCGCGGCGGCGCCATCGGCTTTGGCAATGTGTATGGTTCGGTTTATGGCTCTGCGGGTTTATCTTCGTTTTCCGGAAGCTCAAACTCATATGCAATGCCCGGTAGCAGCCCTGGTACTGCCTCACTGTTTGGCGATAAAGGAACAAGCATGCTGTGTGAGTTTTATAATGATAATTTCAGTGGCCATGGTAATGGTGGGTGCAAAAGCTCCAAAAACGCATTATATCGCCTGCAATTTTAAATCTCACCAGCTGTTTACTGGGGCACGCAGATGTGCGTGGTGTAATTACCCCCTTATTCATGGTGGCCGGATGATGACTCGTTGGCTGTTTGATAGATTGGTGACAGATTTATTCTTTACCCCAAGCCTCAGCCATTTGTCGCTGGTGACCGATTTCCGCCTCGTTGATCAAACTGACCGTGCCTGACGAGCCTGAAGCGTTGCAAGCATGGCACGTCAGGATGCAAGACAAGCAAGCATGAGCCCATGCTACACATTAAATGCTTACTCTGGTTTTCTTCAGCTGCGGTTCAGGAAGAGGCGAATGGTGCCGCTTGACATCAGATGCCCCACTGTCAAGCTCTATCCGCCCTGAGCAGCGTGAACTTGGGAGCTGTGCAAGGGGGACTGATTTATTTTTCTTAGAGTCCGCTTCCGGCCAGCTGCGGCCCTCCTCACCGATAGCTTTCAGCCAATAGCCGATGCCCAATTTAAAAATAAATCCGTCCCCTTTTCGGCCTTTGCCTGTCAGCCATCTTAATCGTTAGGTATCTGACACATGATTCTTACCAATATTCTTTACCGAACATTCTTTATCAAGGCAGAGCAGTACGGAACGGCCTTCACCATCGAGGTTGACGACGCGGAATATCTGGTGACAGCCCGGCACTTGCTCAACTCAAACGATGGCGAGCCTATCATTCGAATCTTTCGCGAAAATGCATGGCTAGAAGTTAAAACAAAGTTAGTTGGTCATGGGCGCGGCGAAATTGATATCTCGATCCTACAACTAAGCACCCGACTTACAGATGTAGAGTTCGTTGTCACCCCGTCCATAGGCGAAATCGTGCTGGGTCAAGATGTATACTTTCTAGGCTTTCCATACAAAATGTGGGGTGACGTAGGAAGCCTCATGGATGGCTTGCCATGCCCGTTCGCGAAGAAAGGGACCCTCTCGTCTATCAGCGTTACTAAGCCGCAAGTGATGTATGTCGATGCAATCAACAACGAAGGATTTTCAGGTGGCCCGCTGTTCTTCTATCCGGCAGGAAAGCCAAATGAACTTCGCATTGCTGGTGTCGTTTCTAAGTTTCGCGTAGAGCACGAGGTGGTGCTCGACGAAGAAGGAAACCCAACTCAGATGACAGTGCCGTACAATACCGGCTTTCTAGTTGCATACAGTATTAACCATGTTCTCGAAATCATTCGACCACAACTAGGTGTCTAAGATACGCTTCAAGGTCGTTCGCTTCGCTCACTCGTGCCAGGCTAAAGCCTGCCCCTTAACCTGAACGTTATGGATGTCTGCAAAGGGTCCAGGCTGTGTGAAAAACGCACGCGCTGTTTTGTAGTCTGCGTTGCTACGTAAAATCTGCCGGCGTTTGGTTAGTCAGCCACCCTGAAATTAACGTAGGAACGCGATTTTCGTTCCGATTCTGACTGTCAAACTTGCTCTAAAACGTTTTCACATAGCCTGGGTCGAAAACAGCCCTTAGCGACAGGCAGAAATCGGCCAGGAGCCGACATATGGGAGCTTCAATTATTCAGTCGATGAACGGCCGATATTAACTAGAAAGCTGCCGTTAACGATCAAGTTAACCGGCGCGCCGCCACCGACGTTTGCCAAGTTAATGGCATGAATTGGCGCGTCCGGTTGAATGAGTGATTAGGGCGCACTTGACACGCCTCGCACCGTTGCTACTTCGCTCCTTCCGCCGGCAATGCTTGTTTCAGCTGTGCGATCGTCCGTTTGATTGCGTCCTCGCCGGCAGCCTGATCCTTACGCGAGGCCGTGGCCAAGTTGAACCCGTGACCGGCGCCGTCGTACTCATGCAGCGTCAGCATGGGTGGGGAAACTGCCTTGGCAGCGTTGGCGAGTTGGCGCGCCATTTCGATTCGGCAGCAATCCTTGTAGGTGTCTGCCGTACCGGCAAACATCTGCACTGGAACCTTGATCTTGGCGACAAAGTCGGCCGGGGCCTTGATGAACGCGGTGTACGGATAGCCTACAACGACCGTTGCGACGAGCTCTGGCATCCGTGCCGCGTAGGTCAGCGCGGTCGCTCCGCCGAGCGAATAGCCAACGACGCCCACCTTGCCTGGCCGCGCGTGCGCACCCGCCTGAGCCTGCGTAATCACCTCTTTGAGCATGTTCCAGGCACGGCTCGTGTCTTTGATCCAGAATTCATTGCCGTCGACCAGAACGACATCGAAACCAGCGTCGGCGATCTGCTGCGCGGTCATCGTGTAGCCAGGCATGCCTGTTTGGCCAGAAACAAGGACGACGACGCGTCCACTACCTGACTTTGGTAGGAACTCTTGCTGTTTTGGACCAGGGTCCTGAGCCCCTGCGCACGATGAAACGGCCGCAAGCAAGGATATGAGGAACCGGGGGAAAACACTCAGCATGGGCGACTCCTTCAGCGCATTGTGATTCTACCCCGCGGCGTCATTCGTCCCGCGAACGCAACCTGCTGTGGGAACGGGCCTGGCAATATTTATACGGGCAGTGGTGTCCGCATAACATAAATATTGATGACAGGATTTATAGTCCCCAACTGCTTGACATGCAAACTTGTGCCCTCTTCAAGCTCAGACCAGTGACAGCTGCAAGTTGCTAAGCGGACGCCACATGGTCAAAGGGGCAGATGGCTGCTCAGGGTCGACTCCCGCCCGTCGTGACAGGCAGACGGGCTGCCAGCAGCATCAATATCGTGGTCTGTCCCCGATTGCTCGTCGCGACTTGATTGCGCCAGACAGGGTAGGATTTGGGGCGTGTAAACCGCCCCGTGCTGATCGCCCCTCACCCCCATGTTTTTCCGAGCGCGTCCAGACCGGCTCTTTGCAGGTCCTGCGGATTCATGGCAAGGCGGAACTTGCAGGTCGCCTCGAAGTTGAGAAAGAAAGGTTCTGCAAAACTGGGGATTTCAGATGAGTCTTGTACGTTGATCAGGAAAATCCCGCCGCGCATTCCCTCCTGCTCAGTGAAGTAGGCAGTCTCCGGTTTGATGCTCTCCAGGATACGCTCCATGATTTCGCCGATCTTCCCGGATCTGACGAGAGCGTTGAAGGGTTCATTCGGGAACTCGACCATCAGTAGCATTTTCATCATTCGATACTCTATTCAAATGGCAGCCTCATCTCCCTACCTTTGCTCCTGGCGCTCATGCCGTCAGGACTGCATTCAACCGTTCCTGCGGTGTGTTAAGCATAGCGAAGCATGAGTTGACGTTCGTCCGGGGCTACGGACGGTCATCAAGCTGCCGTTCGCCATCTGCCCAGGCTTTCAGCATCCTCGAAATTGCTGACAAGCACACAGGTAAGGAAGAAATGATGCAGAAGGAAGCTCACTGGAAACGCCGCCTTCTGACCCGCGACAGCGGCTTGAACGGAAACTGAAAGGTAGAAAAATAAATCTGTCACCTTTTCGCTTGGGCCTTTACCCCGTTAGACAGGCATGGCAAATTGCAACCACAATCTATTTACATGGACGGACTTGCACAATGTCAAAAAATCTTGAAGAGCGCGCCCTTCACTCTTATTTTAACAAAATTGCCCTGAATTTTTACGCCGACGCACTTGTTATTGACTGTCTTGAAATTACACTGACTCAGAAAAATGCCGAAAATCCAAAAATTTACACCGCTCCGGGAAGCATCCAATTCAGCTTGCAATCCGGCGGAAAGCTTAGAATTGTCGTAGATACACCAGCATCAACATTCCACAGCAGCCTCGCTGAAATAATTTCTTTGCAGATTGAACCGGGCGTACTGGTACCAGACCACCACTACTACAAATTATCCGCACTGTGCGTGTCTGGCTACACCTGGGAAAACTCAGAAGTAAAAACCAACATCACATACTATGACGGAGCAATCGTAATTGATGCAAGCTTTGATTGCCTAGAAATCAACAGCGATCTAGACAGCCCGGATAGATTTATTAACTATTTCTTCTCAGACAATCTGAAAATCCCATTTAATAAATTGAGACACATTAAAGAATCTAAAGGAGATCGAGACACATCAGTTAAAAACATACCTTATAAGGCAGAGGGAAAACTCCCTAACCTGGAACTTACTTTTGAACAACTAGACCCAGAGAAATACCCAGACGTAATTAGGTTTTATGCAAAACCGGATGACCCAAGTCTATTATCTAAACTGCATGCCCAAAGGCTGCTTGACTCAACAAGATTCTGCACGGCGACACTGCTCCACCCAACAGCAAGCATCATAAGGGTTAGCAACACTACAACCTATCGTATTTCAAGCCATCGTAAACCCAACAAAGGTCCAGTTGGGGCACCTATTCCTAAAGATAAAACAGCAGACTTCTTCGAACTCATGTCATGCCATTACACATACATATGCACTATAGCCCTGGAGAAAGAGGCGACATCAATCATCGGACAGCTAAATAACCTTTACACACTTAATGGTGTCAACCTAGATACCGTAGCGCTCATCGTTTGTGTGGCTTGCGAGGCTCTAGCTAAAAATAGTGTTCTCAAGCCGATTGGTGCTATCTCACAACAAACAATTTTAGAAATTGAAAAAATAGCTACCACAATCAAAACTAGCGACGCTGAAAAAAGCATAATAGCGCGTGCAAACTCCGCTATCGGCGGAATGAAATCAAGCCGAGCCCAAGACAAATTTTACGCATTAGAAAAATCTGCGGCGATTACAATGAACGAAATTAATGCTTGGAAGGAACTCCGCAATCCGGCAGCCCACGGCAGCCTCGAGTTTAAACCTGAAAAGTTCCAAGAGGAACTCGACAAAATTTTCAGAGTTATACAACTGATCTACAAATTGACTTTCTTAATTATTAACTACCGGGGAGATTTTACGGACTATGGGAACCGTGGCTGGCCCGTTGCCCAGTACGATGCCCCTGCACACAAGGCCCTGCTATATAGCTCCAACTCTCCCCCCCTTCAACCTTGTGAAAAAAAGGAATAGGCTCTCATCGAGGTAGAGCCGCTGAGACATAGCTAGCCGCTACAACATCAGCGCCTCCCCCATTCGGACCGTCGACGACTCCCCATTAGAGAGGAATGGTGCCACGAGCGGATTCTTTACTTGATGGCGGCCATCTACGCTTGACCGCTTCACGCCCTGAGGAGGTCAGTCAACCTAAATCAAGGTTTTTGAGGAGCGGTGAACCACGCTTCCTCAAGGCATTCAAATAGGTGGTTTCATCGTAGGGCGTCCTGGTCTGCCAGCACCGGTACAAAATCCGAATCCACTTAAACGCAAGTGCGCGTACGGCAGCCTGGTAGGTACTCCCTTTGGCGCGTTGCTGCCGGTAGTAGGCTCCAGCCCAAAAGGATTTGTTGATGGTCTGACCCGCCCATTCCACGAAGGTCTGACGAAGAAACGTTGGACATTGCCAGCGCCAATGCACCCAGCTCTTCTTGCCACTTCGCTCCGTCACAGGGGCAATGCCGGAGTACTTTTGCAGCTCGCCCGCGCCATGGAAACGCTCACGTTGCTCTCCGAAGGCTGCGAGTAAGCGTGGCGCCAGATGCTGGCCTGCGCCCGGCAAGTTCCGAAACAATGCGTAATCCGGTAGCGCAGAAGCGACCCGCTCGATTTCCTTGTCGAAGCGATCGATCACCGTGAGGACGGTGCGCAGCTGCTCCACCAACGCGAGGACATGCAAGCGGCAAGGCTCGATAATGCCGGCATCTTCGGTGAGCGCAGATGCCGCACGGATCGACGTCAAACGCGCCTCGATCAATGTGGCGCGACGCCCGTTATGGGCATAAAAGAACGCTTCAAGCGTGGTTTTACGCGCCCGTTTGGCTGACAGGAGTGTCGGCCAACGAGTGAGGAAATCGCAAAACAACAGAGTGTCTCGCTGCTCAAACCAGTCCAGTGCCTGCGGGTAATACTGCTTGAGGGTGCTGCATAAACGGTTGGTAAAACGCGTCTTGTCGTTGATCAGATCCCGGCGCTGTTCGATCAGGCTCAGCAGCGAGCGCATGGCCGCACTCTGCGGCCTGAGTGCGGTGAACTGTTCAGGATGACGAAGCAGTAGATCGAGTGCCAACTCCGCATCGGAGGGATCATCCTTGGCGCGACTCGGCTTGAATGCCACGCGATATTTGGCAAGCGTCGAGGGATTGATCGGGAACAGCACGAAAAAGTCATACTTCAGCAGGGCCGCGACAATTGGTCCTTTGGCCAACTCCAGAGCTACTGCGATAGGGCCACCGAAGCGCTGGTGCAATGCCTTGGCCCACTCGTCAATGCGATCAACCTGATGGGGGATACAGTCGAACTGACGATGATTTTCATCCCCAGCCTGTAGGCAAATATCATGCTTGGTATCTGCCCAATCGATGCCGACATAGGCTGTGAAGTGCTGACTCAAGGACGCTGTCACGTGAACCTCCGCAAGCGATAAAATATCTGCTAGGGACATGCATGCTTGCGTTCAGCGAAGGCAATATAGTGAGCCGGTGCGACGGCGAACCCTGAGTATTCGTTATCGAGCGCAAGCGCACCTGTAGACTCGAAACTAAAGCGGCAAACGTCATGCGTTTGGGTCGATTTATTCGTAGTCTACAGGTGCATGTTCCACCCTCGCTGACAGCTACCTGCCAACCGTTACCAGTATCGGTGAAGGTGGGACGGACTATCTATATGCGGGTCGATTCTGTTGAAAAAATCGACCTGGGCTGGATGTCCGTGCATTGAGCGGTGAAAACACCATTTTTGCACTCTGCTACGTAAAAACTGAGTCCTGAACCCTCTGCTCAAAACACAGATTTCAATTTCAGACACGTACTTTTCTGCCGTGAAGACCGAAGCCGATTTTTCAACAGAATCGGTCGAAAGCGGCCATCCAGTAGCTGAGAATCAAGCTGGGCACTGGCAAGCCAGACGATTGCCAATATGAATTCTCTTGATAGGTTGCTTTCGACCAACAGCTGCCACACGATGATTCTGGTTTGCAGCCGTTCGAATGTCTGCTGCGCTTTGGAAACCACCTGAAAACCAACGCACACGACTCGGCCAAAACGGCCATTCAGACATTGCCCGACTACAGGCTGCAATGTGTCTCATTGCTGTCGGTGACTGTTACCGCGCTATGTTGTGTGCTTGATTAGTTGAACAGCCTGCTGGATCAGCAACTCAGTTGCCCTGCCCCCCTTATTCAGATCCCGTCTCATACCCGACACGGCCTTGGGCGCTTTTTGCGCCTACCAAAAAGCATCCAAGACGCATAGAACCGCGCTAGAATTGCACAAAACGTCCAGTCCATTGTGACCGCCATATTTGATACAGCACACCACGCCCAAAGCTACGGATGACTTTAAATTGAACCACAAAGACATAGTAAAAGATTGGAATGGCTTTGAAAAGTTTGTCGCCCACCTCCACGAAGATGGCGAAGTAAAAGTCTCTCACGACCAAACATTAACAGGGAACTCAGGTGCAACTCGACAGATTGATGTTGTAATCGAACACAAGAAAGGCCCCTACACTTACCTTACACTGATCGAGTGCAAATACTGGAAAGAGTCGGTCAAGCGAGAACAGATCGATGTATTGCACGCCAGCATGTTGGACCTGAATGCCTCCAAAGGGGTGTTTTTCACTACAAAGGGATTTCAACGAGGAGCTCAAAAATACGCAGAGTCCAAAGGCATTACACTGTACAGGATCCGCGAGCTAACAGACGAGGAATGGGGGCTCCCTGGAAAAATCGTTGATCTGTACCTACAGGTCCTGCAACCCACGTTAAAATCGATCAACCCAAATATTATAGGTGTAGCCCGTGCAGACGGCAGCCAAGATATAAAACAGATCGACATCCCCATATCATTAGGAACTGAAAAAGGGGCATGCACAATATTCTCGAAACACCAGAAAAAATTCGAAACCTTAGAGTCCCTACTAGATCATTACATTTCCGAAAGCATGGCGTCTCTCACACAAAAACCCTTCCTCATCAATGGTGGAGAAGAGTGCACTCGTTATTTAGTGAAGCCCGTCAATCTTAATTTCAGCGAACCGCTCGTCATAAAACCACACGATACATATTTACTGATAGATCAAATAAAAATTGAGATTGGCGTCAAACTACTACAATCAAGAATATACATTGACCGCTCAGCCAGAAAGAAGTACGCACTTGCTGTTTATGACTGTATCACCAAGCAAACATTTGCTGTCTCTGAGCACGACACCAAATCGTATGCAGACTGGAATTTGCTGACGCCCAGTGACGAGAAAACCAAGGCTGAAGCGGTTGCTAATGGCAGCATAATTTCCATCACAGTTAAAGGATACTTCCCAGCTGATGAGATGTCGGGGTTGCTCAATACCGGGCCCCATATAGCCTAAATCCCCTCACACATATCCCGATTGTGCTGGGGTATGTGACGGCTTAGGTAGGAAAGGCCCGTCACTACTGGCTGTAATGCCCATCCTTGCCCGCGTGCAGAAGTGCATGATGGGCATTGAATGGCATAGATTGGCGTACGGGTTACCCCATTTTGCCCCATCAATACCCCGTCGAAGCCATCGACCGTCTCTCGGCTTCATGGTCACGCTAGGTAAGCCAGACAATGGGCAATATAAAATTTTGCGGTAGACCGCTCTCGGCCAGAAGCAGCCGCTCAAGATAGAAATCAAAGCCACCCTTTTACTGGTCACATCTTCTTAAACCGATGGGGTGGCGTCAGGGGCAAGTTGAATTCAATAGAAGAGTAGCTATTCTAAGTATGAGTTTCGATGCTTTATCTGGAATAAATCAAGTTGACAAGCCTCAAGCTTTCTCTCCTGAAATAGGGAGAACTTAGCTTCCTCAACAGTCTTCCAGCGAGTTGAGACACAATAAGGAAACAGCTCTATTTCTTTTTTCTGCAAATAGCGAAGTGCGCTGTCATCCAAGTACTCATTAATAAAGCACCTCAACTTTTCACCTGGGACTACCTGCCACAACACCAATCTTCGAATGGCTCGAACAAGATTCCCCATGGGGGATGGATTAGGTTGCAAGTTGATTTCAAGCGTTTTAGCTTTTATGCGTTCAAGATAGTCATCATGGCATATTAATTTTCTTTCCCACAAATCATATGCAACCGCATCCCAGTCAAAGAATGTACCAAGCAAAACATCCTCTAGCCTTTGCATTGGGACATGCTTTCGTGCCCATGTGGTCTCTAGAGCCCAAAAGTCAATTTTCCAAGGCCCACTCTTATAGCCGTAGCCTCCAAAGCGATTAGGCGTCGCGTTAAGCTTTTCAGCCAACAACGTAACTTTCTCTTTAGAGTCGTCAATCACAAGATCTACATCAGATCTAAAGCCAGTTCGTCCCTCGCGAGCAAAATCACGAACGAGACCACCCATCACCGCGACCCGATCAAAGGCGCGAAAGTTGGAATCCAAAGCAGCCTGCAAGGCCTCCATTTCTCCAGATCTATTAGCCCAGAGATATCGATCCAGTCGGCGCTTTAAAGCCGATTGATTAGGCGCAATTGGCATCAGGCATCACCTTAATATCTTCCCAGAGGCGCATGGCAAAACTATCAGTCATTCCTGACACCATATCTGTAAGTAGGCGAAGCTCACGATAGCGCAACCCCGACGCTACCTCTGATGAATTTATACATTTGGCGGCTTGCTCAATATAATTCGCGCTTATCAATGAGAATACATACTTGGCGCGAGCCCCTAGTCGCTTTGATCGAATATTGTCAAAGCCCTTACGATAAGAGATAGCCTCCCATAGCACTGTCATCAAGCCGTCGATGGCCGCTGAGCCCAATGCCTCCATACGCAGTACAGATGAATGACTGAAGGCGTTCTGCTGCGCAACACTCTTCAGCACGTTGCAAAGCTGACTATCATCCATCAAAGGTTTCATTGACTCAAAACCAAAGATGGCAGGTACATTTACTATAAATGTTTTGCTCGCGTGTTCAATCAGGCTTTCGATAAGGTACGCCCGTAGATACTCAACTTTAATATCGCGCTGAATCTCTGGAGAAAACAGACGAGACTCAATCTCCTTGAATTTTTCTTGAATTTTACCAACCACGCCATCAGTGTTGAAATTCTTGCGCAGTATCATCAACACATCATCTGGAGACATGATTCCCTTTTTGAGGACATCATCAACATCCAAAACGGAGTAAGCGATATCGTCACACGCCTCCATAATCCAAGTCAGAGGGTGACGTTGCCCTTCCTCCAGTCCGGTGTGCTTTCTAATCCAGTCAACCAAGTCTTTTTCAGACTCGAAATAACCACCTTTTTTTATAACTGGATCATCTTTATCCCTATTTAAGTAACTCACAGGGTATTTCAGTCCTGCAGCCAAGGTGGCAGCAGACAAGTCAAGCCCAAGTCCGTCGATATGGGTCTGCAGCCTGGTTAAGAGACGAAGGCTCTGTGGATTGCCATCAAACTCAATAAACTCAGACCAGTACTCCTGTGGAACTGGAGCGGCCAAGAGATCCCCACCCTCCGTGATGTTAGTAAAAATCCAGCCTTTACGTTGCTCAAACCAGCGGCCAATAGCCACCTCACCTTGATGCCCAAACGGAGGGTTACCTAGATCGTGCCCAAGACCTATTGACAGCAACAGAGGGTTAATCATCTCAGCGAGGCTATCGTCACCACAGCCATGCTGCCTGAAAGCCTCACGAGCCCCCTTGTATGCACGCGCGCCAATCGAGCGTGCCAGGTTGGAGACCTCATGGGAATGCGTTAAACGAGTACGCACACCATCATTCTCTTCCATGGGCCAGACCTGAGTTTTATCAGCCAAGCGACGAACCGGAGTGGAGAACAGCAAACGATCATAGTCCTGCTGAAACACCGAACGATGTGTGTCTGTTCTAGGGTTGGAGAAATCCCCCACAAGCCCTTGCCCATCAGTCCCCTTAGGCACCTCCTCAACCGGTGTAGGGTGTATGCGAGGCCGGCGAGATTCGGACCAAATGCTTAGGGTTACTGGCTTTTCTTTCATTAGGATGCTTTTCCCAGAAGGCTACGTTCAGGATTGCGGCGAACAGTACCATACTGAGCACTGCAGCCAAACGCGCAGATACCCTAGCCGACAAGCAGCCTTGGGCTTCCCCATCTCATGAGTACGACAAGCTAAAGCGCGAGCGCCATTCCTATTTATCGAGCATTCATCCACTGTAGATAAATTTTTTAGCAAATCGTCCGCTTTTGACTCGGTGCAGTCCCTTGTCGAGCGTCCGCTTTTGGCTGTGGATTCAACCGGTCGACGCAAGGGTTGCTTTGGGCCAATTGCCGACTGTGGCGAGAGGCAGATACCGACCAGAAGCGGGCGCTGCTGGTATCAGAAACTCAACAACCTAGCCACTGCCCCCGATTCACGCTTACCATACCCCCAACTCGTATTACCGCGGCTGCTGAACCCGGTACTCACGAGGAAATGACCATGGAAAGAACCCGCGCCTGGAGACGCACACAGGCCCTTGAACACCGCGATGACAAGGCGGTTCGTCCGCTGAAATTCAAGCCGGAAAAGAACTGGAAGCTGATGTACACCCGGGCCGACAAGCTTGTCAGGGCACGCCAACTCGGCATGAGCTATCCCATCCGCACCACCCGCCAATGGTTGGATCAAGAGTGACAAACCTCCTGTTCGTCTGCAGTCGTAACCAATGGCGCAGCCCCACGGCGGAAGCGATCTGGCGCCGCCGTCCCGGCTTCAATGCCCGCTCGGCGGGCACAAGCCCGAACGCACGCAGCCCCGTCGGCCCAGCGGATATTCGCTGGGCCGATGTCATCTTTGTCATGGAGCGCAAACACCTGAATCGCCTGCAGGCCGAGTACGCCCGCCTGCTTGAACACAAGCGGATTCACTCTCTGGATATTCCCGACGACTTTCGCTACATGGATCCTGAGCTGGTGGACATGCTCGAAGACGCAGTGAAGCCCTATCTCACCCCCTAGGTTTCGTGCGCAAACCTCTGCCATCATTCAAGAACTTACAAGTCGAGTAGAAAATATGAATCGTCGTAAAAAAATAAATCAGTTATTAAAGGCTCACGCCAAAAAGGCCAGCGCCAAATTGGCACCGAAAAGTAAGCCTAAATACATTAGTAAAGCTGACCGTTTGAAGCTGGCGGCTGAACCCACCCCAGACTCAATCATTTCCCCTGAGAGCTGATCAAGGACGCCATTGCCCTCTACGACATGGACTCCTGCTCCAACGCCCCACCACAAAGCCCTCCCCCTGGGACGAGCAGTTCGCCCAGGAAATCGCCAGCGGTGCACGTTGCGCGCACCATTTGCGCCCCCTGCCCTCAACCAAGCTAAGCCTGCAGCTTGAGATGAGAGCGTCCATCATTGACAAATCACCTCAAGCGCCCCTCCCCGGTGTGTCGCTCAATATTACCTGCAACGTAATTGAGCAGCCTGAAGGCAATCGATAAATTCATTCCACGCGGCTCAATAATGACTCGCTTCATTAACTGCTGAGGAATGACAATGTTTAATTTTGAAATTTATACCCTCGAATCCGCCCCAGTGCATTCGAAACCCGTTCTGGAGACTTTGCAGCAAGCCTTTGGCTTCATTCCAAACATTGCAGGTGCAATGGCTGGATCTCCGACGCTGATCAACAGCTTCATCGGTGTATTTCAGCATGTACATAGCGGCAGCTTCACAGAGGATCAAATCCAAACATTGTTACTCACTAATGCCGTAACAAACGCGTCATCGTGGCCGGTTGCCTTTCACACTTTCCTGGCATTGAAGGAGGGGCTGAATCCTGCCGATGTCGAAGCGATACGTGCTGGTCATGCTCCAAAGAACGTGAAGCATGCTGCATTATCTGGTTTAGCGAAAAGCCTCATCGAAAGTCGTGGCCATGTCAGTGACCAAGCCCTGCAGGCTTTTTTTGACGCAGGCTTCAAGAAAGAGCAGGTTCTGGAACTGATTAATGTTGTCGCCGCGTCGACTATCACCAATTACGTCGCCAGCGTCACCAATCCCCCGCTGGAGGAGTCGTTTCAAGCATATGGCTGGAATAAGTAGAACCTTAAAAATTCAGACGACTTTCGGTGCGTGCCTTGAGGGTTTTACCTATACTGCGGCGACGCTGCTGCTGATACCCATGAGTGATTGTCATATCTTTACCTTCAGGCACAAACCAGATGAGTCCATCGAGCCAAAAAGAAAAACCTCCGTCCAACCAATTGGGGGAGTTGCTTCGTCAATGGCGTGGTGCACGTGGCAAAAGTCAGCTTGACCTATCGCTAGATGCTGGCGTGTCGCAGCGCCATATCAGCTTTATTGAAAGTGGTCGTAGTACCCCAGGGCGACAAACCTTGATGGATCTTGCCCAGGTGCTGGATGTTCCGTTACGCGAAAGAAACGCACTGCTATTGGCTGCGGGCTATGCGCCGATTTACTCCGAGGCCGCTTGGAACTCGGGGAAATGCAATACGTCAATAAGGCCTTGGAACGTACACTGCGGCATCATAATCCATACCCTGCGGTGGTGATGGACCGATATTGGAATGTCTTCATGGCAAACCAATCGTCGCTGCAATTTTTTAATTGCTTCATTGATATGGAAGCCCGTAAAGGCCCTCGTAACCTATTGCACCTTATGTTTGATCCGGAGGGTATGCGTCCATTCATCATCGGATGGGAACGAGTGGCGAGAAGCTTGCTTCAACGGGTATTGCGCGAATCAGTCGGTCGACTGATGGATGATGCGACGCGGGCGTTGGTTGCTACATTACTCGCTTATCCAGAGGTTGAGACCGAATGGCAAAAACCTGCGGTGGGTATGGACGCAAATGATACGTTGCCGGTCATACCACTGAGTTTTGCAAAAGATGGCTTAATTTTGAACTATTTCTCTATGGTGTCCACTGTCGGGACACCTCAAACCATCGCGGCTCAGGAGTTGCGGGTTGAGTGCATGTTTCCAGCCGATGACGTAACGGAGCACCATCATGATTTGCTAATGGCATCGGCCCCCAAGCCAAGCGACCCCAGGTCACACCGAAGCCACTCAATATGGCCCAGAGGATGACCTACGCGAATGCATGAGCCCATGCTACACATTAAATGCTTACTCTGGTTTTCTTCAGCCACGGTTCAGGAAGAGGCGAAGGGTACCGCTTGACATCAGACGCCCCACTGTCAAGCTCTATCCGTCCCGAGCGGCGTGAACTTGGCAGCTGAGCATCGCTGCATATTTGTTTCCCTACCGAGCGTTATAACTGCAGTCCATGAATGATTTACTGGGGGTGAGCAATGCAAGGTAGAGTGCTTAACGTTGTGGGATTGATTATCGGCCTATGCGTCGTAAACGTAGCCAATGCCGAAAACCAGAATTTCGTGCATCCGGGAATGTTGAGTACGAACGACGATTTTGCCCGTGCCAAGAGGCTCGTTACCAGCAAGACATCACCTGCGATCGACAGCTGGAATCTTCTGGAAAAAAGTCCGTACGCAGCCGCCAATTACGCACCTAATCCAGTTGATAGAGTAGTCCGGGGCAACCCATCATGGGGCAAAGACAATTACGCTTCGCTGTTCCGAGATGCGGCAGCTGCTTATCAGTTGGCCGTTCGCTGGAAAATTTCTGGAAATATCGACTACGCGAATGCCTCGATCAAAGTGCTTGATGCCTGGTCAGACAAACTGACCGATGTGATAGGCACAAGCGATAAATACTTGGCGTCCGGCATCTACGGCTATGAACTGGCCAATGCGGCAGAAATCATGAGGACTTATCCAGGATGGAAAAAATTTCCTCAATTTCAAGGCATGATGCTCAAGGTTTTCTACCCGATGAACCATGACTTCATAACCAAGCATAATGGATATGGAGAAGCTGGACTGCATTATTGGGCAAACTGGGACTTGGTCAATCTTGCTTCGATGATGGCCATCGGCATCTTGACGGATCGTCACGACATTTATAAAGAATCCATGAATTATGTGCTTCATGGAAAAGGAAATGGCGCATTCAACAATGCAATGTGGGCTGTTTACCCCGGCACTGGAAAGGAAGTGGGTCTGGCTCAAGTTCAGGAAAGCGGACGTGATCAGGGGCACTCCACATTAGACATCGCGATAATCGGGGTGATTTGCCAGATGGCGTGGAGCCAGGGCGATGACTTGTTCAGCTTCGACCACAATCTCGCATTAAAAGCCAGTGAGTATGTTGCCAAATACAATCTGCTTGATGATGTTCCATGGACCAATTACACCACCAGCGACGGCTCGGTCCAAACTCAGATTTCTTCCGGTAGTCGCGGCAGCACCCGTCCAATGTGGACCTTGATTTACAATCACTACGCCGGAATCAAACATCTGGAAGCCCCCTATACGAAAAAAATGATGGACAACTTTGGTCCTGAGGCGGGTGCCTACGGGTCTAACAGTGGAGGCTTTGACCAGTTGGGCTATGGATCGCTGTTGTTCAATAACTATCAGGAAGCCGCAGCTGGAAAACGCTGACGTTGATGGCCTACAACATCGCTAGGCACCTGAAGGCCTGGCGATGGCGTATGCCGCCCTCCCACACTTCGTCCAAGGCCGTGAATCGTCTCTTCTCCTGTCGACCCATACGCAGCTGGCCCAGGCCTTCGAACATGAATTTTTTGTCATCCACAAAAGTGTCATAAAGCCATCACGCAAGACTGTTACAACCGCTGGCGTATCCTCATAAGAGCCAGCCGCTGTGAACCTTCGTTTCGCCTTCCTCCGCAAGCCTTCCCAACGTCCCGCCCTGCTGCGCCGCCTGAGCATCGGCAAGCGCCTGCTGGCCAGTTTCGGCCTGTGTGCCCTGCTGCTGGCCGCCTTGGGTGGGGTGTGCCTGATGGCAATGCAGCACATTCGCCACGATGGCGAGTTGATCGAGCAAGGACCGCTGTCGAGTATCGCCCAGGCTGACGCCATCGCCATCGACCTGGCCAAGATGCGCACCGAGGCAGCGCTGTTGCTGGTGTATGCCAACGACCCGGCCGAACTGGCCAACCGCAAGATCAACCTGCAACAGCTCAGCGGCGAGGTGGACCAGGGGTTCACCGAGTACCTGGCCAAGGTCCCGGAAGGAACAGAGCGCGACTCGATCAAGCTGCTGCAGGACGCTGCGCAGCAGTTCGTCACGCTGTTCAAGCAGGCCATCGAGCTGGTCGAGCAGAAGCACATGAGCGAAGCCACCAACCTGTCCAACAACGACCTGGCCAACCAGGGCTCGTTGATGGACATGCAGGTGCAATTGCTGCGTGAACTGAACAAGCAGACCACCGCGCAGGCCCTGGAAAACACCGCCAGCACCTTCCACAAAGTCCAACTGGTGCTGCCCATTGTCATCGGCGTGGCGCTGGCCCTGATGCTGTTGCAGGCCTGGCGACTGAGCGTCAGCATCACCCGACCGCTGCGCCAAGCCCTGCAGGTGGCCAAGACCGTGGCCGCCGGCGACCTCAGCAAGCAGGTGGTCGCCCATGGTCAGGACGAAGTGGCGCAACTGCTGCAGATGCTCGGGCACATGCGCGATCAGTTGCACGCGGTGATCCAGCAGATCGGTGGCGCCGTTGGCCGCCTGAACGCATCCACCCAGGAAATGGGCGCGATCATGCACGACAGCGCCCAGGACCTGCATCAGCAATACGGCGAGATCGAACACGCCGCCACCGCCGTCACCCAGATGAGCCAGGTGGTCGAGGAAGTGGCACGCAATGCGGTGGAGACTTCCAGCGAGTCACGCGGCTCGAGTACGGCCGTGCGCGAAGGCCAGCAGCAATTGGACGAGACCATGACCGATATCGGCGCCCTGGCCGATCAGGTCGAACAGGCCAGCCTGCGCGCCCAGGCCCTGGCGACGCAGACCCAGGGCATCAGCAAGGTGCTGGAAGTGATCCGCAGCGTGGCCGCCCAGACCAACCTGTTGGCGCTCAATGCGGCCATCGAGGCGGCGCGGGCCGGTGAGGCCGGGCGCGGTTTTGCCGTGGTGGCCGATGAAGTCCGCGGCCTGGCGCAACGCACCGATGCTTCGACGCGGGAAATCGAGCAGATGATGGACGGCATTCATCAGGGCACCGGCCAGACGGTCCAGGCCCTAGCCGAAAGCGCCGCCCAGGCGGGCCGCACGCGCCAGCGCGCGCAAGTGGCCAAGGACGCGCTGGGGAGCATTTCCAGGTCGGTGGCCGGCATTGACGAGCGCAACCTGGTGATTGCCACCGCCGCCGAGCAGCAGGCCCAGGTGGCCCGTGAAGTGGACCGCAACCTGGTACGTATCCGCGACCTGTCCATGCAGACCGCCAGCGGCGCCGCGCAAACCAGCAACGCCAGCCAGGAACTGGGGCGCCTGGCGGTGGAGCTGGACGGCATGCTGGCGCGCTTTTCGCTGTAATGCCCGGTTTTTAGCCGGGCGGGACGCTCGGGCTCGGCACCCTGACCGGGATAACGCGGCGCTTGGGATAACAGCCAAATTTTTACCGAGCCCCCAGGCCGAATCCTGGCGCATTGCGGCCTGAGTCACCTATGCTCTGAACCCAGCTGGGGCCGGAAACATGACCTGCGCTTCTGATGTCCCGCTACAAAAAATACGATTTAATCCATGGAGGACGCCCACTATGAACCTATCCCGAAAACTGTTTATCAGCGCTGCGCTGACCAGCCTGCTGCTTGGCGGGTGCACCTCGAAAGTCACCGAGCGTGAGCAGTATTCCGGCTTCCTGTCCAACTACAACAACTTGCAGCAGGTCACCACCACCAGCGGCGAAACAGCCATGCGCTGGGTGAGCCCGTCCTGGAATCCAAATGCCTATGACACCGTGGCCTTCAACCAACTGGAACTCTACCCGGCGCCACAGCCCAACGAGCGGGTCAGCCGGCAAACCCTGGACGAGTTGCAGAATTACATGACCCGCAATGCCAAAGGCGTGCTGGGCCAGAAGTATCGGGTTGTATCGAGCGAAAAGTCAGCGCCGGCTGGCTCAAGAACTTTGATCATGCGCGCGGCAATCACCGGGGTGAATGCCGAAAACAAAGGCATGAAGTGGTATGAAATCGTTCCGGTCGCCGCCGTCGTGGGAGGTGTTTCCGCTGTCACTGGACATCGTGATCAGGACACCACACTGTTCATCGAGGCCGAGTTTATCGACGCCAGCAACAACCAGACCGTGGCCAAAGTCGTGCGCAAAGTCTTCGGCAGTACACTGTCAAACGCCAGCCAGAACATCACCACCAAGGATTTCAAACTGGCGCTCGACAAGCTGGCCACTGATTTGCAGACTTTCATCCGATAACCAAAAACGGCGAAGGAGGCATACGACACCTTCTTCGCTCGGCTTCAACGGGGTCTCGCGGCACCCTGACTCGGATAACGCAGCGCTTCGACCACCAGGGAAAAAGCCAGCGAAGCGTAGCGGCGATTCGGATAGTAGAGGTGATAGCCGGGGGAATACGGACACCAGTCCTCCAGGACAGCAACGAGCCTTCCTTCGGCGATATAGGGGGCCACGATGTCTTCGGGCAGGTAGGCCAGCCCGAGGCCGGACAAGGCGGCATCCAGGCGCAGGGCCAGGCTGTTGAACGTCAGCTGCCCTTCGACCCGGACCTTGAGTTCATGCCCATCCTTTTCGAAGTCCCAGGCAAAGAGGCTGCCATGGGTCGGAAAACGGATATTGATGCAGTTATGCGCGGTCAGCTCCTGTGGCATTAGCGGCTGGGCATGGCGGGCAAAATAAGACGGCGCCCCGACCACCAGCCAGCGCAGATCGGGGCTGATGCGAACCGCGATCATGTCCTTGGCGACCCGTTCACCCAGTCGGACACCGGCGTCAAAACGCTCGGCAACGATATCGGTCAAGCCATGGTCCACGTTCACTTCAACGTTGATGTACGGATAATTCGGCAGAAGCTTCGCCAGTGCAGGCGCGAGGATCGAAGTCGCCGAGTGCTCGCTGGCGGTGATGCGGATCGTACCGACCGGCTTCTCGCGCTGTTCGGTCAAGGCGACCAGTTCCGACTCTATTTCCTCGAACCTGGGTTTTACCGTGAGCAACAGCCGCTCGCCGGCTTCCGTGGGGGAAACGCTTCGGGTCGTACGGGTCAACAAGCGCAACCCCAGCCGCTCCTCAAGATTGCGAATGGTCTGGCTGAGCGCCGACTGGGAAACTCCCAATCTTGCCGCTGCCTTGGTGAAGCTGCGCTCCGTCGCGACGATCACAAAGGCCGAGAGATCGTTGAAGTTTTCCTGATGCATTCATTAGTCCGTCTAATAGGTCCGTTCGGATTCTGCCGCCTAATCACAGACTGCTGCCCGCGCTACATTGATGAGTCATCTATCCGCTGTTTTCAATGTAGCGATCCGCATCCAGAAAAGGAAAAAACCATGACACAAGTTACCCATAAGGTCGTCGTGATCACCGGTGCCAGCAGCGGCCTGGGCGAGGCGACCGCGCGACTGCTGGCCTCACAAGGCGCCTGCGTCGTATTAGGCGCGCGGCGTGTCGAGCGCATCCGGGCGCTGGCCGATGAACTGGTCGCCGCCGGCGGCAAGGCACTGGCGGTGCAAACCGATGTCACCGATGTCGAGCAGGTCAAATGGCTGGTGGAGGCCGCGGTGCAGGCCTATGGCCGGATCGACGTCATGATCAACAACGCCGGCCTGATGCCACATTCCTTGCTGGAACTGGGCAAGGTGGACGACTGGAACCGCACCATCGATGTAAACCTCAAGGGCGTGCTGTATGGCATCGCCGCCGCGCTTCCGTATATGAAGGCGCAGAAGAGCGGCCATATCATCAACGTCTCCTCGGTGGCGGGCCACAAGGTGCGTCCTGCCAGCGCGGTGTATGCGGCGACCAAGACCGCCGTGCGGGTGATCTCCGAGGGACTGCGCCAGGAGGTCAAGCCCTACAACATCCGCACCACCATTATCTCCCCCGGTGCCATCGCCACTGAACTGCCCGCCAGCATCACCGAACCCGATATGGCGAAAGGCATCGCGGCATACTATGAACAGTTCGCGATCCCCGCCGAGTCTTTCGCACGCATGGTGGCCTTCGCCATGGAGCAGCCGGAAGACGTGGACGTGAACGAAATCCTGTTCCGCCCTACCGCTCAGGAAGCCTGACAATATCGCCTGGTTTTCATTAGCACGAAGAGAATGGACACACCGCAGTCCATTCTCTTCACCTGTTCTTGTTACACGAGAGGGTCGCTAAATTGTTTCGAGGTTAACGCTATTTCCCGTCGTTTATTAGACGATCAATGGGGCTAGGACTCATAAGCCAGGCTAATCAATAGCGTCATTGGCAAGAAGACGCTCGCCACTGGCGGGACCGGAGCACCACCCTGCCCCGCTGAAGTCAGGGCAAAGGCTTCATCCGGTTACCGCATTGCGAAATGCGTCGGCGCTCAGCCCAAACCGCTGCATCTTGTTGTACAGCCCGCCACGGGAGACGTTGAGCTGCCTTGCGGCCAGGCGGACATTGCCGCCGGTGCTCTTGAGGGCGGCGATGATCGCATTCATTTCATGGGTGCCCAGATCCAGCGCCGCCCGGGGCTCGGGCACTCGGCCCGGTACCGGCTGATGCGACCGCTGCTGGATTTCAAGCGGCAGGTCAGCCGGCTGGATCAGTTCGCTCATCGCCAGGTTGGTCGCGCGCTCGAGGGTGTTTTCCAGCTCGCGGACATTCCCCGGCCAGTGGTAGGCCGACAGTATCTCCAAGGCTTCGGGTGAAAGGTCCAGCACTGATTTGCGCAGCGACTGGGCACAGCGGCCGAGAAAGTATCGCGCCAACAAGGGGATATCCTCGCGACGCATCCGCAGCGGCGGAACCGTCAGGTTCAACACGTTGAGCCGGTAGTAAAGGTCTTCGCGAAAGGCGCCATCGGCCACCGCCTGGCTCAGGTTGCGGTGGGTGGCGGCGATGATGCGGACGTCGACCCGCTGGGATTTTTTCGCCCCCACCCGCGTCACCTCGCCCTCTTGCAGGACCCGCAGCAGGCTGACCTGGGCATCGAAGGACATGTCGCCGATTTCGTCGAGGAAGATGGTGCCGCCATCGGCCAGTTCGAACTTCCCCGCCGAGCCGCCACGGGCTGAGCCGGTGAAGGCGCCCTCGACATGGCCAAAGAGTTCACTCTGCACCAGGTCGCGCGGAATGGCCCCGCAATTGACCGCCACGAACGGACCGCGGCAACGCTCGCTGGCGTTATGGATCGCCTGGGCGAACAGCTCCTTGCCGGTACCGCTCTCCCCCAGGATCAAGGTGGTCGAGTCACTGCGACTGGCGATCCGGCCCAGGTGCAGGGCGTCCTGGATGGCCCGCGAACTGCCCTGGATGGTCTCGAAGGTGTAGCTGGCCTGGGTGCCGATAATGCGCCGGGTAATTTCCCGGATGCGCCGGTTCTCGCGCAACGAGACAATCCGTCCGCCCTGCTCCAGTGAGCACACCGACACCAGGCACGCCAGGTGGCTGCGATCAGGCAGCTCGAAGGTGCAATCCAGGTCCCGAAGCCCCTCGCCGCTGCGCAGCAGCATTTCGGCGCTCAGTTCGCTCTGCCCCAGGCGCTGGAACGGGCTGCCCAGCAGGTCCCGTCCGACGCGGAACAGTTGCCGGGCATAGCGATTGAGCGCCTTGATGCAGCCGCGCTCATCCAGCACCACCAACCCTTCGTTGAGCACTTCAAGGACCGCTTGTTGTTCGTCCAGCAGGGTTTGCAAGGCCATCTGCCGCGAGACCGCTTCGGCGGCTGCCTGAACGGTGCCCAAGGTGTGGAAATGGAACCAGCCCGGCTCCGCGGTCAGGGTCAGCATGGCCAGCGTCCGGCCTTGGGCATCGCGGATCGGCGCGGCGGCACAGTGCATGCGCCGCCGACGCAGGCCAATGCCGAAGTTTTCTTCGGCCAGCACGTACATCAGGCGGTCTTCGGCCAGCGCCAGTCCCGTGCAGTTGGTGCCCTGGACAGACTCCAGCAGCCGGCTGCCCACGGGCGTGAGGTCCAGGCCGCAGAAATACAGGGTCGTCCCTTCGGCGTCCGTCAGGTTGATATGGCCCCTGGGGTTGTAGGCCAGCAACCCGCGCATGACTTCCGCCGCCGCATTGATCAGCACGCGATTGGCCGCCAGGGTTGCGGTCAGGGCCGCCGGGGCGACGAAACGATACTCGCCATCCTCGGGATCGAGGCCGGCACCGACGCTGCGCCGCCAGGAGTCCCAGATCACCTGCCTGACACCTGCCGGTCGATCCTCGCGTCCCTGCTGGCAAGCCTGCCAAGCCTGTTCCAGGGTGCCGATCGGTCCTTCACTCAAGGACGCCGGGCCGAGGGCGGTCAGGTAGTCGAGATCCTGCGCGCTGAAGGCCATCAGCTGTGGGTTCACCGTCATTGACATCCACCCATATGTTCATATTTTTGACATGTCAGTATAGACATGTCATCTGAATGAACAACCGCCTCAAAGGTTCACGACTAAAACCTTTAAATATCAACAAGTTAAATATTGGCACAGCCCTTGCTCCCCTGCCTTGTACCAGCGAAGGCACCGCCTGCTGCCAAGCCTTGTAAACAACAATAAGAGGGAGTCATTTCATGAGCACAGCCAAGATCATCCGCCTGGGACTTATCGGTGCAGGCCGCATGGGCAGCTTTCACGCCCGGACCGCCGCCCGGCACATTCCCGGGGCCTGCCTCGGCGCCATCGCCGACCCGGTACCCGGCCAGGCCGCGCGCCTGGCGGCAGAGTTGGGGGTGGCGCGGGTCTATACCGATCCCCAGCAACTGCTCGATGACCCGGAGATCGACGCGGTCCTGATCGCCGCCCCGGCCCGCAGCCATGCCGAACTGGTGATCAGCGCCGCCCGCGCCGGCAAGGGCGTGTTCTGTGAAAAACCCATGGCCATCACCCTGGACGAAGCCGACCGTGCCATCGCCGCGGCCGCCGATGCCCGTGTCACGCTGCAGGTCGGCTTCAACCGCCGCTTTGCCAAAAGCTTTCGTACCGCCCACCTGGACGTGGTCGCCGGCCGTATCGGTACGCCACAACTGCTGCGCTCGCTGACCCGCGATCCAGCGCTGAACAACCCGGCCGCCTCACCACAGTGGGTGATTTTTCTCGAGACCCTGATTCATGACTTCGACACCCTGCGCTACCTGAATCCGGGCGCCGAAGCCGTCGAAGTCCATGTCATGGCCGACGCCCTGATCGCCCCGGCGTACAAGGACAAGGGCCTGCTGGATACCGCGGTGGTCACCCTTCGTTTCGACAACGGTGCGATTGCCACGGCCGAGGCCAACTTCCAGGCGGTGTATGGCTACGATGTGCGCGGGGAAGTCTTTGGCAGCGCCGGCATGCTGACCATGGGCAGCGTCAATGACTCGGACCTGGTGCGCTACCTGGCCGGCGGTATCCAGGCCGACACCCTGCGCATGGACACCGACCTGCTGCGCGATGCCTACATTGCCGAGCTCAATCACTTTGTCGGCTGCGTGCGCTCCGGCGACCCCCCCCTGGCCAGCGGCGAAGATGCCCGGGCGGCCCTGGCCATTGCCCGCGCGTGCATCGAGTCCTTCCAGCAAGGCAAAGCGGTACGCGTGCAAGGAGCCCGTTCATGAGCGTCTCACCGTTCAAGCTGGCGATCAGCGCCGAGATGGTCTTCCTCGACCTGCCTTTCACCGAGCGCGTCAAACGCATTCATGCGCTGGGTTTCAGCGCCGAAATCTGGGACTGGACGAAGAAGGACATTCCCGCCCTGGTCGCCACCGGCGCCGACTTCACCTCCATGACTGGCTATATCTCGGGCAACCTGACCGACCCCGAGGATATCCGCCAGTTGCTCGACAGCGCCCGGGAATCGCTGGCCGTGGCCGCGCAACTGAACTGCCCGAGCCTCAACCTGCATGGCACCGGCCTGGGCGACAAGGGCTTGCCGGTCAAACCCGTGGCCAACACCACCGGCCGCATGTGGTTGAGCGCCTGCAAGACCCTGGAAAAAATCGCCCGCCTGGGTGAGGACGCCGGTCGGGTGTTCCTGCTGGAAAACCTCAATACCGAGGTCGACCACCCCGGCACCCCGTTCGCCCGCGCCGACGACACCCTGGCGCTGATCGAGGCCGTGGGCAGTCCTCATCTGAAGATGAACCTGGACCTGTATCACGCCCAGATCGGCGAAGGGAACCTGATCGAGCTGATCCAGCGCGCCGGTCCCGCCATCGGTGAAATCCAGGTCGCCGATGTCCCAGGCCGCAAGGAGCCCGGCACCGGCGAGATTCACTATCCGGCTATTGCCAGGGCCTTGTTCGGCATGGGATACACCGGCGTGGTTGGGCTCGAAGGCTGGGCCAGCGGCAACAGCGAAACGGCACTTGAGCGCTTTCGGCAAGCGTTCACGCTGGATTGAGGGCGCCGGCGCTTCTGGCGGATGGGGTTCGCCGAGCGCCGGCAGTCTTCAAGTTTGATCTTGATGAATTTCAGCTCATAACAACAAAAGGAAAACCATCATGCGTCGCTACACACTGCTTTTTGCCACGCTGCTACTGCTCTTCAGCCAATGGGCCGCCGCCAGCTATCGCATCGGCGTCAGCATTGCCCGGGTCGACGACAACTTCATGACCTATGTGCGCAACGGCCTGGAAGCGGCCGCCAAACAGGAGGACGTGCAGATCCAGTTCGAGGATGCCCAGGGCGATGTGGTGCGCCAGCTCAACCAGGTCGAGGGCTTTATCAGCCAGAAGGTCGATGCGGTCATCGTCCTGCCGGTGGACACCGCCGCCACCGCCAACATGACCCGCGCCGCCGTCGAGTCGAAGACACCGCTGGTGTACGTCAACCGTCACCCGGACGAGCGCGTCCTGCCCAAGGGCGTGGTCACCGTGGCGTCGAATGACATCGAGGCCGGGCAACTGCAGATGCACTACCTGGCCGAGAAGCTCGGGGGCAAGGGCAGCCTGGCGATCATCATGGGCGACCTCGCGCAAAACGCCACCCACGATCGAACCGAAGGCGTCAAACAGGTGCTCAAGGACTATCCCGGGATCAAGATCGTCGAGCAGCAAAGTGCCGAGTGGCAGCGCAACAAGGGGATGGACCTGACCAGCAACTGGTTGCTGGCGGGCACCCACTTCGACGCCATCGTCGCCAACAACGACGAGATGGCTATCGGCGCCGCCATGGCGTTGCAACAAGCCGGCAAGGCCAAGGGCGAGATTGCGATTGTCGGTATCGATGGCCTGCCTGACGGCCTCGCGGCGATCAAACGCGGGATGCTGGTGGCTTCGGTCTTCCAGGACCCCAAGGCCCAGGCGACCAGTGCAGTGCAGTCGGCCATCAAGATGATCAAGGGCGAAGCGGTCCAGCCGGATGTCTGGGTGCCCTTCCTGCTGATCAAGCCGGAGCAGGTGGCGGTTTTTGAGCAGCGTTATAAATAGAGAAATGAAGGGTGGTCTCTGGACCACCCTCTGTCAGTCGTGATCAACCAAAGGTGCTGGAAGTGTTCGGGGCCAACCCGAACCGTCTCCGTTTGTCGCTGCCAGCCTAGGACGCATCGCAGCGCCGAAGGCCGTTCCAGACAATCGGCGAAAGCAACATCACCGCGACAAGAAAGGCCACCTGGGACAAATAGAAAGACGCCAACCACTGCTGATTCAGCGCGACGTAGTAGGTGTTATGGGCAACGTCAGCCACGATAATGGCGGCGGTCAGGACAATGCCGGCCCTGGGCTTGATGAACAGCAGCAATGCGGCCAGCGGATCAAGGAAGGTCAACGCGCCCCAGAACACACGACTGGCCCAGTGCGCACTCTCCCCATACCCATAGTCCCAGAACAACCCATGCTGAAAATCGGCTCGCACGTGGTTGGCGGTGGCGACCAACAGACAGCACGCGAATAACACGCGGATGGCGAAGGACAACCTGGGCATAGCGTGATCCGCTTTTAGGAAGTAAGCCCGACAGGATATCGGGCAATCACGCTACTTTCTCCAAGAATCGACAAGGCCTTGGCCAGTCGTTCAAATCACCCTGCGACCTTCTACCGGATACCCAGGATCAGTAAAGCCATGGGTCGACGCGTGCCCAGGCACGACAAGGCCATCAACCAGCTTCTCGTCGTCCGGCCCCAGCTCCAACCCGAGTGCGTCCATGTAGCTGTCCCAATGCGCCTCGGTACGCGGACCGGCAATAGCAGCGCTGACCAGCGAGTTTTTCAATACCCAGGCGATCGCAAAGGCGATGGACGTGGTGCCACGCTCCGCCGCATGACGGGCAATGGTCTGGGCGATTTCCAATGACTCCGGCCGCCATTCGGTCTGCTGGATTCGCTTGTCGCCACGCCCTGCGCGAGTGTCCGCGGGCGGCGGTGCATCCGGTACATATTTGCCACTCAACACGCCACGCGCCAGCGGGCTGTAGGGCACAACACCCAACCCATAATTGCCCGCCACAGGCAGTTGCTCGACTTCCGCCGTACGGTTGACGATGTTGTACAGCGGCTGGCTGACCACAGGCCGCTCGATGCCCAGTTGGTCGGCGATGCGGACCATTTCGGCAATGCGCCAGCCGTGGAAGTTGGACACACCGTAGTAACGGATCTTGCCTTGGCAAATCAGGTCACCGACGGCACGAATCCCCTCCTCCATCGGCGCGTCGGTCAGGGCACGGTGAAAATACAGGACGTCGATATAGTCGGTGCCCAGGCGTTTGAGGCTGGCCTCGACGGTTTGCATGATCCACTTGCGCGACTGTCCCTGCTCGTTCGGGCCGGCGGTCGCGGACGACGGATAACCAAACTTGGTGGCAACCACCCAACGATCACGCTGCGCGGCGATAGCGCGACCCACCACCTCTTCGGAGCGCCCGGCGTGATAGGCATCGGCCGTGTCGATAAAGTTGATACCGCTGGCGGCAGCCTTGTCGATGATGCGTCGGGAAGTCGCTTCGTCGGTCTCGCCACCAAACATCATGGCGCCCAGGCACAGGGGAGAAACTTTCAAGGCACTGCGGCCCAGATAACGGTCATTCATCGGTCACCTTCCATCAGCGTTGCAACAGGATGGCCGAGCCATTGCTCAAAGCCGTGCCGTCATCCTAGTCACAAGCCGATTGATGATTAAGACCGAAAAGGTGGATGCGGTCATGAGTTCATTTCATGAGTCTTCGCTGTGGCGCAAGGCGCCGATCACCAAGGCCAGCGCACGGGACGATTGCCGGCGACTGGGGTAGTAGAGGTGCAGTCCGGGAAAGGTCGGAAACCAATCTTCCAGTACCCATTGCAGACGACCCGCGGCGACATGCGGCGCGGCAAGGTCTTGCGGAATGAACGCCAGCCCGCAGCCGCTGAGTGCCGCTTCGAGCATCTGATAGGAACTGTTGAAGGTCAGTTGCCCCTCCACCCGCACCTGCAGTTCGGTCTTGCCCTTTCTCAGTTCCCAGGGATAACAGCCGCCGTGGGTGGGCAGGCGCAGGTTGATGCAGTTGTGGTCGGCCAGGTCCTCGGGCTTCAGCGGTGCCGGGTGGGCTTGCAGGTAGGACGGCGCGGCAACGATGACCATGCGCAGGTCCGCCGCGATGCGTACCGCGATCATGTCCTGGGCGACCTGATCGCCCAGGCGTACGCCAATGTCGTAGCGCTCGGCGACGATATCGGTCAACCCATAGTCGGTCATGATCTCGACCTTGATGTCGGGATACTGCGCTATCAACGGCGCCAGCCTCGGCCATAGCACGCTGTTGGCCGCGTAATCGGTGGCGGTGATGCGGATGGTGCCGCGCGGGCTGTCGCGCAATTCGGTGACCTCGGCCAACCCGGCGTCGATCTCCTCGAAGCGCGGTGCCAGGTTGTTGTACAGCCGTTCGCCCGCCTCGGTCGGCGCGACACTGCGCGTGGTGCGGGTCAGCAGGCGAACCCCGAGACGGGCCTCCAATGCACGGATGGTGTGGCTGAGGGCGGATTGCGAGACGCCCATCTGGGCGGCGGCACGGGTGAAGCTGCGCTCGCGGGTGACGGCCAGAAACGCCAGCAGATCGTTGTAACTTTCCCGGGCCATTGATGAATTCCTGCCATGAATGGTTGGGGATTATAGCGCCATAACCCTCAGGCCATTCATGAGCACCGCTTATGACTCCATGCGGGTTAATGACCTTAATGAATCTATCCAGGTTTCTTAAGCTCTTGTGACTCGCCGCCAGGGCTGCCCGCGGCATTGCCTTTCATGGCCACTCATCCCAGGAGTCGACTCGATGAAACTGTTAGCCAGCGCATTCGCCACCTTGTGCTTCTCGGCCATGGTCGACGCCGACCAGGGCCTTTCTCGCCCCGATCCCAAGCCGTCGCCGGACGTGCTGGAAGTTGCGCCCCAGCTGTACAACTACACGACCCAGTTGCTGTTCGGTGAAGTCTGGAAACGCCAGGAACTCGCACCCCGCGACCGCAGCCTGATCACCCTGGCCGCGCTGGTCTCCAATGGACAGAGCGCGCAGCTCAGCGGACACGTCAAGCTGGGCCTCGACAATGGCGTGAAGCCGAGTGAAATCAGTGCGCTGATCACCCATCTGGCGTTCTATGGCGGTTGGCCGAATGCGATGTCGGCCGCCGCCGTGGCCCGGCAAGTGTTCACCGAACGCCAGATCCCCGCCGAGCAGATTATCCCGCCAACCACGGAGCCATTGACCCTGGAGCCGGTGGCCGAAGCCAAACGCCGGGCGCTGGTCGAGGCGAATGTGGGTGCGGTTGCGCCGGGGCTTGCGCACTACACCAATGACGTCCTGTTCGCCGACCTGTGGCGCCAGGCCGACCTGACACCCCGTGACCGTAGCCTGATCACCGTCGCCGCACTCATTGCCCAGGGCCAGGCCGCCCAACTGCCCTTCCACCTGAACCGGGCGATGGACAATGGCCTGACCCGGGCACAGGCCGCAGAAGTGCTGACCCACCTGGCGTTCTACGTGGGCTGGCCGAAAGCGATGTCAGCGGTGCCGGTGTTGAAGGAAGTGTTCGACGCCCGGGACAAGCAAGGCTGATTGATGAATTGTCCTCACAAGGCAAAACAGATTTGGCCGGCTAATCAACCCATGACTCCCCCCGTAATATTGATCGGGCTCAGGAACAGGACCTGCCGACCTCGGCGGGTTCAGTCAGACCTCACGGACGCCCCCACGGAGAAATGAACATGACAAACGTCACAGTGGTTATTGGTGCCGGCTCCATCGGACAAGCCATCGCCCGGCGGGTCAGCGCGGGCAAGCACGTCCTGCTGGCGGACCTGCGGGAAGAGAATGCGGCGGCCGCGGCCAAGGTGCTCAGTGATGCCGGATTCGAGGTCACCACGACAAGTGTCGATGTCTCTTCACGGGCGTCGGTTCAGACATTGGTAAAGACCGCCACCGCCATCGGCGACATCACCGGCGTCATTCACGCCGCCGGGGTCTCGCCCTCCCAGGCCCCTCCCGCGACGATCCTGCGGGTGGACCTTTATGGCACGGCGCTGGTGCTGGAGGCGTTCGGCAACGTGATCGCCAAGGGCGGCTCCGCCATCGTCATCGCCTCGCAATCCGGTCACCGTCTGCCCGCGTTGACGCCGGAGCAGAACAAGGCGCTGGCGCTGACACCCGCCGACGAACTGCTGGCGCTGCCGATGCTGCAACCCGACCAGATAACGGACCCGCTGAATGCCTACCAGATCTCCAAGCGCGGCAATTCCCTGCGGGTCATGGCCGAAGCGGTGCGCTGGGGCAAACGCGGTGCGCGGGTCAACACCATCAGCCCGGGCATCATCTTTACCCCTCTGGCCAGGGACGAGCTGTCGGGCCCACGGGGTGAAGGCTACCGCCGCATGATCGAGTCCTGTGCCGCGAAACGCGGCGGCACGCCCGATGAAGTCGGTGCGCTCGGCGCGCTGCTGATGGGGCCGGAAGGCACCTTCATCACCGGGAGTGATTTCCTGATGGATGGCGGGGTTACCGCGCAGTACTGGTACGGTGAGCACTTCCAGTAGTTGACCATCGATGACGTAAAGCCGCCGAAGCCGGGCTTTCCAGTCCGGCAATGTCTATTCAGCAGTCCCCACCAGCGCTGAAAGATAAAGCCGGACCATATCCTTGGTCTCAGCCAACAGCACCCGTTGCGTGGCCGGCGTCTCCTCGCTGATCCGCCCTACCCCCTTGAACACATTCAGCAGAGTCGCCGCCACGGCCTTCGACTTGGCGGGGGCCAGGGCCGGCATCACCTCGCGCAGTACCGCCTCGATCCCTTCCTGCATGGCCTTGCGAAACTGCTGTCGCCGGCTTTCGCTGGCCCCTGCGACATCGACCAGATTGATGGCGAACTGGCGCTGTGACTGCAGCGCCAAGCTGAAGTCGATAAACGCCTCGGCAAGACCTGCCGGTGTCAGCGTGCTGGCCTGTGAAGCCAGTTCGTCAAGGGATGTCAGGGCGTGCTCGACGTAATTCATCAGCAGCGCCTCGGCAACGGACTCCTTGGTCGGAAAGAACCGATAGAGCGAGGCGATCGCCGTCCCCGAGCGCGCCGCGATCTCCGTCATCGTCGTCGCATCGAAGCCCTTTTCCGTAAACAGCTCGACCCCGGCCTCCAGGATAGCGGCCACGCGCAGGTGCCCCTTGGCACGCTTGGGCTCCTGCCCCTTGGCGATTGGCTTTGTTGACATATGAGAGGATGTCCTTCACTATTTTTAATAGAGGATATCCTCTCATATTAGCATTGCACCGACCCTAAGCAACGCTCTGCAGCCAGTCCGGTTCAATCAAGGGGTTCCCATGTCCAAAGCGGATGCTCACGTAGCCATGTCCAGAACCGCCAAGCTCGCCTCGGCATGGCAGTGGGCCGTGCTCCTGGGATTGTCGGCGCTCTTCGCCGTTGCCCTGACCAGGGCCGGTATCCCAGCGGCGTTGCTGCTTGGCCCGATGCTGGGCGCAGTCATTGTCGTAATCACGTTCATCGACACCCGGGTTCAAGTCTCGCGCTCGGCATCCGCCTTCGCCCAGGGCATCCTGGGCTGCATGATTGCCAAGACCCTGGCGCAGTCGCTCGCCGGCGCAGCCATCGGCAGCTGGCCGCTGTTTGTGCTCGGCGTAACAGGCGTGATCGCGGCCGCCGGTGTGCTGGGATGGGGACTGACCCGCCTGCGCGTGTTGCCGGGAACCACCGCCATCTGGGGGCTGAGCCCGGGCGCGGCCACCGTGATGATCCTGATGGCCGAGAATGCCGGGGCCGACGCACAGCTTGTCGCCTGCATGCAGTACACCCGCGTGATCATGGTGGCGGTCCTCGCCACGCTCATTACCCATTTCACCGGTGCCGGCGTGGCTCACGAGGTTCATTCGGTCATCTGGTTTCCGACCCTCGACTGGCTACCGCTGGCCCAGACCCTGGCCCTCGTGGCCGCCGGTCCGCTGGTCGCGCGCCTGGCGAAAATCCCCGTCGCCGCGCTGCTGGTGCCGATGGTCGGCGGGATCTTCCTCACTCATCAGGGCTTGATCAGCATCGAGATGCCGCATTGGCTGCTGGCGCTCGGCTATGCGGTGATTGGCTGGCGAATCGGCCTGCCGTTTACGCGACCGCTGGTGCGGTACGCCCTGAAGGCCTTTCCCGCGATCCTCGCCAGCACGCTAGCGTTGATCCTGATCTGTGGGTGCCTGGCCGCGGTGTTCGTCTTTGCCGCCGGCATCGATCCGCTTACCGCTTACCTGGCGACCAGCCCGGGCGGTGCGGACTCCGTCGCGATCATCGCGGCCTCCAGCCAAGTCGACATGCCCTTTGTCATGACCATGCAGATGGTGCGCTTCGGGGTGGTGCTGCTGGCCGGGCCGACGATGGCGGCCTTCATCTCCCGGCGCGTCTCCCCGGAGGGCGGCGCCACCGGCACTTGAGCCGCTCTCAACCCTTATCCATGCCTCCCTGCCTGAAGGTGATCCATGTACATCACAGCGTTCTTTGCCGGTGTCTTTCTCTGCAATGCCATTCCGCACCTGGCCAGCGGATTGCGCGGTGAAGCCTTTCCCACGCCCTTCGCAAAACCGCGTGGAAAAGGTCCCTCATCACCGCTGGTGAATTTCCTCTGGGGCACCTTCAACCTGCTGGTGGGCCTGGTGCTGCTGTCGAGCCAGCCCATCATTGCCGGCTTCAATCCGGCCTTCATCCTGTTGATCGCCGGTGCCCTGACGATCGGGACTTACCTTTGCGTCCATTTCGGCAAGCTACGGCAGCAACCCGATGGCTGGTTGGAGAGGGACAAATGAACACGTGACAGAGCGCTCTATTTATCCGGCTGGGGAAATAGTTAAACCTTGTCTCGCTTCATCTGCATGACCAACGTGAAACGGTCGCTGGGATAGACCGTTTCCGACACGGCAATCAACGCACCGTCCTGGTCGCGGTACTGACGAATGATATTCAACCCGAGGGCTCCGGCCTGTGACTTCAGGCTGCTCGCCAGTTCGGCGGAGAGCTGGACCGGTCGCACCTGCTGATCGACGACCTCGATGTGCCTTGAAAACGCCTTGCCGATCAGCGCGGCAATCAGTTCATCAGGGTGTTCCCTGGCCTGGGGAATGACTTCGGCAAACGCCTGCTCGGCGTAAACGTCGGTCCAGCACAGCGGGGCATGAGCCTCGCTGTTGTCCACCTTGATGCTCGATACACAAAAATAGTGCCCGCCCGGCTCCAGGCCCAGGCGCCTGGCCAACGCGATGTCGGCGACAAAGTGCCGGACATCCTGGATATCCCTGACATGGGTTTCCGCCACCTGCACCAGGTCGGCCACCGACGCCAGCGCCTGGGAGTATCCGCCCCTCGGCGCTGAAGCCTCCACCCGTGTTCCCACCCGCTTGCGGCGCGACACCATGCCCTGCCCCTGCAGTTGGTCGATCGCGGCGCGCACCGTCTGCCGACTCACCTGATACAGCGCACAGAGCTCGAACTCTGTCGGCAGCAACGAGCCGACGGGGTAGCGGCCGCTGCCGATTCCGTCGATCAGGTCCCGGGCCACCACCGCATAACGCCGCTGATTTACGCCTTCCATTTGTACCTCGCTGTCGAGTTGACAGTGTATCAGGAGTCAGGCAATCATAATGTACGGACATAATATATATGTACTAAATAAAACACACAATTAGGATCTTCCCCATGTCGAGTACCGTCTTTGATTCCTCCCTCTTCCGTGACATGTTCGGTACCGCCGAAATGCGTGGCGTGTTCTCCGATCGCGCCCTGATCGAACGCTATATCGAGGTGGAAGTCGCCCTGGCCAGGGCCGAAGCCCGATGCGGGGTGATTCCGGTCGAGGCCGCCGAACAGATCGCCGCCCTCTCGAGCTACGAAGCCCTCGACCTGGCGTTGATGCAGCACGAAACCGAGATCGTCGGCTACCCGATCCTGCCGCTGGTCGAGCAACTGTCGAAGCTTTGCGGCGACGCGGGCCGCTATGTGCATTGGGGCGCGACCACCCAGGACATCATGGACACCGCCGTGGTCCTCCAGGTCCGCGCGGCGCTGGCGATCGTCGAGCGCGATATCCAGGCCGTCCGGGGACTGCTCGCCGAACTGGCCCTGCGCTACCGCGACACCCCCATGGCGGGCCGTACGCACCTGCAACATGCCCTGCCGATCACCTTCGGCTACAAGTGCGCGGTCTGGCTAAGCATGTTCGACCGCCACGCCGAGCGCCTGGTGGAGCTGCGCCCACGGGTGGAAATCGGCCAGTTCGCAGGAGCGGCGGGCACCCTCGCCTCACTCGGCGACAAGGGCCTGGAGGTGCAGCAGGCACTGATGGCCGAACTGGGCCTCGGCGTCCCGCAAGCCACCTGGCACGTGGCCCGCGACGGCCTCGCCGAAACCCTGAACTTCCTCGGCCTGGTGACCGGTTCCCTGGGCAAGATCGCCCTGGACGTCATGATGATGATGACCAGCGAGCTGGGTGAGGTGTACGAACCCTTCGTCAAGGGCCGTGGTGCCAGCAGCACCATGCCGCAGAAACGCAACCCGATTTCCTGTGAATTGATGTACGCCGCGGCCAAGGGCGTGCGCCAGCAGGCGGGGCTGATGCTGGACGCCATGATCCAGGACTTCGAGCGCTCGACCGGCCCCTGGCAGGCCGAATGGATCGCCATTCCGGAAGCCTTCGCCTTGAGCGCCGCCTCCCTCGGCCAGGCGAAGTTCATGCTCGCCGGGCTTGAAGTGCGCACGGAGCGCATGCGCAAGAACCTCGACATGACCCAGGGCCTGATCGTGGCCGAAGCGGTGATGATGGGGCTGGCCCCGGCACTGGGTCGCCAGGTGGCCCATGACGTGGTCTATGCCGCCTGCCGCCTGGCCAACGACCAGGGCACCAGCCTGCTCGACGCCCTGCTCGCCCAAGGCGAAGCCACCGCGCAACTGGACATCGAGACACTCAAGCGCCTGACCGACCCGGCCAACTACCTGGGCCTTGCCCCGCAGATGGTGGATATCGCCCTGGCGCGCGAGGGTTCCGTCAAACGCTGATCGTCATGGGGCTCATCACCAGCGAGCCCCTTTTGCCCGCTGCTCGCCAATAACAACAACGAGATCGCGACATGACCACTCTCACGAAAAAACCGTTCTACAAGGACCTGACGTTCCAGGTCATCGCCGCCATGCTGCTGGGGATTGCCTTCGGTTTCCTGGCCCCGGAACTGGCTGCCAAGTTCAAGATCCTCGGCGATATCTTCCTCAAGCTGATCAAGACCGCCGTGGCGCCCCTGGTGTTCTTCACGGTGGTCCAGGGCATTGCCTCGGCCGGCGATATCCAGCGGGTCGGCAAGGTCGGCTTGCGGGCGCTGATCTATTTCGAAGTGGTGTCCACGGTGGCGCTGGCCATCGGCATGCTGTGGGGCAATCTGCTGGAGATCGGCGCGGGCATGCATAACGCCCACGCCAACAGCGCCACCGCCGCCGCGGCCACGGCAGCCGTTGCCAAGGGACATGCCCCGGCGTCGACCCTGGAGTTCATCTACGAGATCTTCCCGGACAATTTTGTCGGGGCCTTTGCCGGCGGCCAGCTGCTGCAAGTGCTGGTGATCTCGGTGTTGTTCGGTTTCGCCTTGCTGGCGCTCAAGGCCGAGCGCCGTGAAGTGATCGAGAACGGTTTGAGCCGGGTCTCCGAATGTTTTTTCGAGTTCATCAACCTGATCATGAAGTTCGCGCCCCTGGGCGCCTTCGGCTCGGTTGCCTATGCCGTGGGCAGCAACGGTACGGCGGTGTTGATCTCGCTGGCCAACCTGGTGCTGATGTTCTACGTGGCCATCCTCTTCTTCATCTTCGTGGTGTTGGGCACGGTCTGCCGCCTCGCGGGTTTCAGCCTCTGGCGCTTTCTCAAGTACATCAAGGACGAAGTCTTCATCGTCCTCGGCACCGCCTCATCGGAAAGCGCCTTGCCACGGCTGTTGCAGAAGCTGGAGAAGTTCGGCTGCTCCAAACAGAGCGTGGGCCTGGTGCTGCCGACCGGCTACGCCTTCAACCTGGATGGCACCTCGATCTATATGTCGCTGAGCGTGCTGTTTATCGCCAACGCCTACGGCGTGCCCATGAGCTGGGAACAACAGCTGGGGGTCATCGCCATCATGCTGCTGACCTCCAAGGGCGCGGCCGCGGTCTCGGGAGGCAGCTTCGTGGTGTTCGCCGCGACGGTGACCGCCATCGGCGTCCTGCCGGTGGAAGGCCTGGCGTTACTGTTCGGCGTGTATCGCTTCATGTCCATGGCCATCGCCACTTGCAACACCATCGGCAATAGCGTGGCCACGGTGGTGGTGTCGAAATGGTCGGGAGAGTTCTGCGAACAGACGGCCCAAGTCGAATATGAACGCACCCTCGGCCGTGCGCCCGGCGCAGCACTTTAACCTTTCCTGGCGCGGGTGGAATTGACTCGCGCGCCCCTTCCTAGGAGTCACCTTCATGTCCAGCCTGCGAACCGAACATGACGCGTTCGGACCTGTCGCCATCCCGGCCGACCGCTATTGGGGCGCCCAGACACAGCGCGCCCTGGCCGTTTTCGGCACGGGCAGGGAACGGTTTCCGGCCTGCCTGGTGCGTGCCTTCGGCCAACAGAAACTGGCCGCCCTGCGCGCGAATATTCAACTGGGCGCCCTCCCGGCCGATATGGCCGGGGCCATTGAGCAAGCCGCCCGGGAGATGGTCGACGGCCAGTTCGACGAGCACTTCCCCCTCTCCATCTGGCAAACCGGCTCGGGCACGCAGACCAATATGAATGCCAACGAGGTCATTGCCAATCGCGCCAACGAGCTGCTGGGCAACGCCCTGGGCAGCAAGTCTCCGGTGCATCCCAATGATCACGTCAACCGCTCGCAATCCTCCAATGACAGCTTTCCGACCGTCATGCACCTGACCACGCTGCTCGAACTGCGCAGCCGGCTGCTCCCGGCGCTGTCCAGGCTGCGGGATGAACTGGACGAAAAGGCATCGGCCTGGGGTGACGTACTGAAAATCGGCCGCACCCATCTGATGGATGCGGTCCCCATGAGTCAAGGCCAGGCATTCGATTGCTTCGCCCGGCAGATCGGCCATGGCATAGCCCGGATAGAGGCCTGCCTACCCAGGTTGCGCCTGCTGCCCCAAGGCGGCACCGCCGTCGGCACCGGGCTCAATACCCCGATCGGTTTCGATGTGGCGTTCTGCAAGGAGTTGACCGGTATCACCGGTGAACTGTTCGAGCCGAACCCCTGCAAATTCGAAGGCATGGGCACCCATGATGGACTGGTGGAAATCTCGGGGGCCTTGAATGTACTGGCCGTCTCGCTGACGAAAATGGCCAACGACATTCGTCTGCTGGGATCAGGTCCGCGCTGTGGTTTCGGCGAGTTGCTCGTCCCTGACGACGGCCTCACCTCCTCGATCATGCCCGGCAAGCGCAACCCGACCATCGCCGAGGTACTGGCCCAGGCCGCGATGCAGGTCATGGGCAACCACACCACGATCACCATCGCCGGCGCCTCAAGCACTTTCGAGTTGAATGTGGCCAAGCCGGTGTTGATCCACAACCTTCTGCAGTCCATCGACGTGCTATCCAACAGTGTCGGCATTTTCACCGACAAACTGATCAAGGGCCTGGAGGTCGATCGCGTACGGCTGGCCAGCAATGTCGAACACTCGCTCCTGCTGGCGACCGTCCTGAACCCGGTACTGGGTTATGACAAGGTGGCGAGGATTACGCAAAAAGCCGCACAGGAAGGGTTATCCCCCCGGGAGGCGGCCGTGAGCCTGGGATTCATGACGGAGGATGAATACCACCACTGGGTACGCCCCGAAACGATGATACGGCCATCGTAGGGGGTGTCGCCTGGGATGACGGTGAATCGCACTGACCGAGCCCTGGGGCTGCCACTCAGGACGCCGTCAGAAACTCGCGATACTGCTCCGCCGTCCGTTCCGGCCGCTCGACCATCGGCAGATGCCCCACCCCGTCCCAGCACTCCAGGCGCGCATGGGGAATGCCCGCGATCCAGGTTTGCGCGCTGGCCACGGGAACCATCCGGTCCTCACGCCCCCACAGCAGCAAGGTCGGCACACGGACATTGTTCAGCCAGGGCTCCATGCGCGGACTGCCATGGAAATCGTCGAAGATTTCCGCAAGCTCCGAACGCCGCTTGATATAGGTGCTCGACTCCGCCGCCAGCAACACGCCCGGTATCCAGGGCGGCGAAGCCATGGTCATGGCAAAGAACCGATCGAACTCCGCCCGCGAGTGGATAAGAAAAGGGTTCTTGCCTTGATTGACCAACTCCTCCACTTCATTGGGCTGCGGCAAGTTGACGCCCACGGGGCCCATCAACGCCAGGGACAACACCCGTTCCGGGTAATGCGCCGCCAGCCAGGTGGCGACGTAGGCCCCCATGGAGCTGCCGACCGCATGCACCTTGTCGATGCCGCTGGCGTCCAGCAGTTCGATCATGCGTTGCGCCTGGGCCCCGATGCTGTAGTCACCGCCCGGTTCGAAGCCGCTTTTGCCGTGCCCGGCCAGGTCGGGAATGATCACGGGGTGGTCGGCAACGAAATAGCGCGCGAAACGTATCCAGAGGTTCTTGTCGGCACTGAAGCCGTGGATCAGCAACAGTGGCGGCGTATTGCGACTGGCCCCGCCCTGGAAGGTCGCCAGGGTCATCCGCTCAATCGCCACCGGGATCTCCTTCAAACGCGAGAGTCGCGCTTCCAGCCGTGTAATTAGGTCGAACAACAGCCCGCCCACACGTGGATAGGTCCACCATCCCCAAACGACGACGATGGCTATCAGGGCAAGGATCAAGAGCATCGGGGTTCCTCCGGAACGGGGTTCGCGAGACCGCTCTCCGCGCGGCCATTCGGGAAATACAAGCAGAACGGACTCAAGTCATCAAGAGCATCTGTTCCCGCAGACCGCGCCCCTTCTCGCGCAGCGGCTCAATAAACCCAGGGCAGCAGGCGCCAGGTGCGTGAACGATAAGCCTCGTATTCCTCGCCGAACTCGGCCTTGAGCAGGGCCTCCTCCGAGCGCATGCGCGCGATCAGCGGGATCAGCGTCAACGCCGTCAGCAACACCCCGACGCCGGAGCGGAAAGCCAGCGCCCAGCCCAGCGAATTGACCAGCAGCCCGAGGTAGCTCGGGTTGCGCAGGGTTCGATAGATCCCCGTCGTCACCAGCCGGTGCCCCGGCTGAATGGCCACCAGCCCGCTGAAGCGCTTGCCCAGCACAAACACCGGCCACATCCGCAGCACCCCACCGACGGTAAACAGCAGCACGCCGACCCAACGCACACCCTCACCGCCAAAGACCCACCAACCCAGGTGATCCGTCCAGGGCGCCAGCACCACCAGCAGCAAGCCGAGACCGCCGATGGCCAGGATCACCCAGCGATTGCCGCGATCCTCCCGCACGCCGGAGCTGAGATTGCCTTCGGTGAACAGCGCCGAGCCCGCCAACAACAGGGTCACCACGGCGATCACCAGCAAGGGTGGCCGGGACATAAACGCCGTCCAGCCACCGAAGGCCCACACCGCCAGCCCAAGATAGGCCAGCGTCGCCGCGATGCTGAAAAACGCCAAGCGAAGTGAGACTTTCATGCTGTCCTCGACATCGATAGAGCTGATGTCTTCAGTCTAGAAGCATCTCCGGCCTGATCGGAAATGATCACCCGCTCGGGCAACGGGGACCCATGGCAGGACGAAAACGCTCTAGGACACGGGTTCCGCGAAGTACCCGGAAAATCAACTTATTCCATAAAAGCATCAATAAATTCTTTTATATTCTTTTATTGTTTATTCGTGGGCTGCAAGACTCGGCACCAGAATCATCCATCAAGTGTTGAGATCGCCATGAAAAAATTGACTGCCCTCACTGCCCTCACCCTCGCCGTCCTCTCGGGGTTGGCCCATGCCGACCGCCTGGAAGACATCAAGAAATCCGGCGTCTTGCGCGTCGCCTCGTTCGACAGCAACCCGCCTTTCGGCTTCATCGATGCCAAGAGCAAGCAGATCGAAGGCCTGGACGTGGACTACGCCAAGGCCATCGCCGACAAGCTCGGGGTCAAGCTCCAGCTGCAACCGACCAACCCGGCCAACCGTGTACCGCTGCTGGTGGCCAACAAGGTCGACCTGGTCCTGGCCAACTTCACCATCACCCCGGAGCGCGCCCAACAGGTCAACTTCAGCATTCCCTACTTCAGCTCCGGCCAGCAGTTCATCGTCAAGAAAGGCACCCTCAAGTCCCAGGATGACCTGAACAAATGGCGAGTCGGCGTGGACAAGGGCACGGTCAACGAAGGCGTGCTGCGGGAGAAATTCCCGGGGGCCAAAGTCGTTGCCTACGACGACACCCCGTTCGCCTTCACCGCCTTGCGCAACGGCAACGTCCAGGCCATTACCCAGGATGGTCCGAAGCTGATCGGCCTGCTGGCCAACGTCCCGGACAAGGACAAGTACGAGGTACCGCCCTTCACCATTTCCAATGACCTGATTGGCGTCGGCCTGCCCAAGGGCGAGACCGCCCTGACCGACGTGGTCAACCAGACGCTGGTGGAGCTGGAAAGCAAGGGCCAGGCGCAGAAGATCTACGACACCTGGTTCGGCCCGGACACCAAGACGCCGCTGACCCGCCTGTACAAGATCGGCGACAAGAGCTGATCGCCGACCCCACCGCACACCCACGGCCCGCGCGGTTTTCCGCGCGGGCTCTTTGTATTCTGGATGGACACCGTGATTGATGTTTGGTGAATGGCTGGGCCCGCAATACCTGAAATGGTTGTTCGATGGATTTCTCCTCACCCTGATCCTGTCTGTCGCGGTCTGCCTGATCGCCACCGGGCTCGGTTTCCTGGTCTGCCTGGCACGCCTGGGCAGCTCGCGCCTGGCGTCCTGGCCGGCACGTGCCTACCTGGCGTTGCTGCGCAACACGCCGCTGCTGGTGCAGTTGTTCTTCTGGTATTTCGGCGTCAGCGCCCTGCTGCCTGAAGACCTGGTGAGCTGGCTGAACCAGCCCCATGAGCTGAACCTGGCCGGGCTGGACATCAGTTGGCCGTCCTTTGAGTTCATCGCCGGGTTCTGGGGACTGACGCTCTATACCTCGGCCTTCATCGCCGAAGAGTTTCGCGCCGGCGTCGCCTCGGTTCGCCCGCAGCAGCGCGAAGCCGGCATGGCGATGGGCCTGCGACCGGCGCAGGTCTGGCTTCATATCGTGTTGCCCCAGGCCCTGCGCACCGCACTCGGGCCTTTGCTGGGGCAGTACATGAACGCGCTGAAGAACTCCTCACTGACCATGGCCATCGGCCTCGCCGAGCTGTCCTACGCCTCGCGCCAGGTGGAGACCGAAACCTTCAAGACCTTCCAGTCCTTCGGTTTCGCCACCCTGCTCTACATCCTCGGCATCGCGCTGATCGAAGCGGCCGGACAATGGATCCGCCAGACCAAACGTTATCGCCAGGGAGCCGCATGAGCCATGGACTTTTCCATTATCCGCGACAACCTCGACTACTTCCTGATCGGCGCCTACCCCAACGGCCCCCTGGGTGGCGCGGCCCTGACCCTGGTACTGAGCGTGCTGTCCGGAATTGCCGCCGCGGTCCTGGGCCTGGTGCTGGGCATTGCCCTGAGCACCCTCAAGGGCTGGCCACGGGGGATATTGATCGCCGTGCTGGGTTTCCTGCGGGCGATCCCAGTACTGATGCTGATCTTCTGGAGTTACTTCCTGCTGCCGATCCTCTTCCACGTGGATATACCGGCGCTGTTCACCGTGGTCTGCGCCCTGTCGCTGATCGGCGGCGCTTACCTGGCGTACTCGGTTCACGCCGGTATCCAGAGCCTGCCGGACGGCCAATGGGCAGCCGCCCGCGCCCTCGGCATGCGCCCCGTGCAGGTGATGCGACTGATCATCCTGCCGCAGGCCTTGCCGATCATGCTGCCCTCGTTCCTCAATCAGTGGATCTCGCTGATCAAGGACACCTCCCTGGCCTATGTGATCGGCGTCGGCGAGCTGTCCTTCGTGGCGACCCAGGTGAGCAACCGGGTGATGGTCCATCCCACGGAAATTTTCCTGTTCGTGGCGCTGGTGTATTTCGTGTTCTGTTCCAGCCTTGATCTGCTGGCCAATTTTGCGACTGGCAGACAGCAGGTGAAACAACGTTGATCACACGCGCCTGAACACGGATTTCGGCTGCACTTACCTGTCGGCATAGGGAGACAAAAGATCACTCATTTTCTTCACCTCAAACAGGCTCAGGCAAAGACTTGCTCAGCCAGCAATCCCATCGCGATGACGATCATGATTGCCCCGGAGCAACGGCTGACGATTTTCGCCGCGCTTGGCCGGGTCTGTAGCACCGCCTGGGCGCTGAAGCCGACCAGCAGATAGACCAGACCGCAACTGAGTGCATGGAGCAAACCCAGGGTGATGATTTGCGCCGGGATTGACCAGGCCGCCAGCGGGTCGGTGAATTGCGGCAGGAGCGCCAGGAACAGAAGGAAAACCTTGGGGTTCAAGCCACTCACGCAAGCCCCTTTCAAGGCCCAACGCGACCACGAGTCGGAGTCCTGTGCCTCCCCGGCCTCAGGTACCGCAGGCTGACGAAGCATGTTGATGCCCAACCAGAGCAGATAGGCGGATCCCGCGACGGTGAGCACCGTGAGCACCAGCGGACTCCGGGCGACCAGGCTACCCACGCCAGCCGCCACAACGACCGTCGCGGCCAGGTGGCCGGAGAGCAAACCACCCACTGCCGGAATCACCAGTCGCCCACGCATTCCCGCGGAAATCGCGTAGGCCCAATCCACTCCGGGCGTAATAACGAATAGAAACGACACCGCCCAAAATGCGGCCAGGACACTGATTGTCATCTGAACTTACCTTCAACTTCATGGGGACCTTGCGAATCGCTGCCGGCGCGCAACACCCCATTTTCTATAGGCCGTCGACACGGTACCGGGGCTCGCAAGAGCGAAAACTGGCAGAAGAAGAATAAGGAAAGTCTGATAGGATTATCTTTCAAATATCCCAATGAAATAGCACTACAAGAGAAGGTTTTCCCCCTTGGACAGGACAGACAGGAAAATTCTTGCTGAGCTACAAGCTGACGGTCGACTCTCGGTCACTGAACTGGCGGATCGAGTCGGGCTCAGTCTCTCGCCGTGTCATCGCCGGCTGCGAGCGCTCGAGGAGTCGGGGGTGATCGTGGGATACAGGGCCATTCTGGCCCCCAGTGAGTTGGGCCTGAATTTCTCCGCGATCGTTTTCGTCACCCTGCGCGAGGGGACCCGCCAGGCCGTCAGCGATTTCGAGGCGGCATTGCCGGACATTGCGCAAATCGTCGAGGCGCAAAGGCTCTTCGGCGACCCGGACTATATGCTGCATGTGATTACCCGGGACCTTCCGGCGTTCCAGCAACTCTACGATGAGCGATTGTCTTCGCTGCCCAATGTGCAGCGTCTCACCTCGACCCTGGTCATGAAGCGGGTCATTCAGGATCGGGCTCTTGCGTTGTAAAGGAGAAGGGAGCGGCGGAGTAATTCTTCACCGATCCGGCAAACCAAACGCTTTCGCCAGGCTCTTCTCCCCCTTCGCCGTCAAGCTCAGAGCCCGGGAGTCGAGATGGCGGTTCACCCAGCCGCGCTTGAGCAGCAGCTCCAGAAGGGCTGCGCCCAGCGCACCGCCGATATGGGGTGAGCGCTCGCTCCAGTCCAGGCAGGGATAGGCCAGGCGCCTGCGCTGACGCGATACGGCGTCGACGTCGATGCCCACCCGCGCCAGCAAGGTTGCGCCCTTTTCGGTGAGGACATAGTCCTTGCCCTGCTCCTCAATCCAGCTTGCCTGCAGCAAGGCGTCATGAAGCTTGACCGCGACTTCACCGGCGATATGGTCATAACAGGTTCTGGCCTGCTTCAAGGCCGAAGGTGTGCTGGGCTGGAACGGCGCCACGTTGCGCTCAGTGATCGATAACAACGCCTCCAGCGCCTGCGCGACCCGGACGTTGGCCAGGCGGTAGTAGCGATGCCGGCCCTGAACCAGCATCTCCACCAGGCCTTGTTCACGCAAACGCAAGAAATGACCGCTGGCGGTGGACGCGCCGATGTCAGCCACGGCGGCCAGTTCCGTGGCCGTGCGCGCGTGACCGTCCAGCAGACTGCAGAGCATCCGCGATCGGGCCGGGTCGGCAATGGCACCAGCCACCGCCGCCAGAGAAAGATCAGCCGCTTCTACATCCATAGTTCACATCCTCCCGAAGTATCCCTGTTCGCCAGCATCATACTGACGTTAAACCACCTGAAGGGACTCACCCATGAAGCAATCGAATTTTTTTGGCAGAAAGGTCGTGGCAGCGACGTTTGTGATGGCGGTATTCGGCTGGGGGATCGGCTTCTATGGCCCGCCGATATTCCTCTACACGGTGATTCAACGAACAGGCTGGTCGCTACCCTTGTGTTCTGCCGCCGTCACCCTGCACTTCCTGGCGGGCACCCTGGTGGTGGTAAACCTCCCCGCCTTGTACAAGCGCCTGGGCCTGCCCTGCACCACCGTGCTGGGATCGATCCTGCTCGGCGTCGGGGTGTATGGATGGTCGGTTGCCCATCAACCCTACCAATTGTTCATCGCCGCCCTACTCAGTGGATTCGGCTGGGTGACCATGGGGGCCGCCGCCGTCAACGCCCTCATCGCCCCATGGTTTGTGGCCAAGCGCCCGGCCGCCCTGGCGATGGCCTACAACGGCGCCAGCATTGGCGGCGTGATCTTTTCATCGGCCTGGGTGTACCTGATCGACCAGATCGGCTTCACCCTGGCGGCGCTGGGAGTCGGCCTGGTGTCGATAGCAACGATTACCGTACTCTCGATCAAGGTCTTCAGGGTCCGGCCTGAAGACCTCGGGCAATATGCCGATGGTGCCGATCAGCCACCTGATCAGCCGACTGTCTCCCCAGGAAGCTCGGCCACCTCTCTGTGGCGTAATCGTCGCTTCGTTACCCTGGCGACCGCCATGTCGCTGGGATTGTTCGCCCAGATCGGGCTGATTACCCACTTGTTCCTGCTGTTAGTCGATCACGTCACACAAGCAGAGGCCGGCCTGGCGATGGGCTTGGCGACGGCGAGTGCCATCGCCGGAAGGTTTCTGGTTGGTTGGCTGATGCCGGCGAATGCCAACCGGCGCAACGTTGCCTGCCTGAGCTATGGCGGCCAGTTGCTCGGGTGCCTGACCATGACCGGATTAAGTACCTTTCCCGATCTCCTGTGGCTAGGGGTCATACTCTTCGGCGCGGGAATCGGCAACGCGACCTCCTTGCCGCCACTTATCGCTCAAGCGGAATTCCCACGCCAGCAAACACAGCGCGTGGTGACGCTGATCGTAGCAACCGCCCAGGGTTGCTACGCGTTTGCTCCGGCATTCTTTGGCGCGGTGAAATCCCTGGCCGGCGGGGCTCATGGCGAACTATTGCTCTTGGGGCTGGCCGCCGGAATCCAGGGCCTGGCGATACTCGCTCTCGTCGTGGGTAACGAAGGTTCGGCTCGGCGATTGCCGGAATTGAGCCGGTCTTCGGACAAGTGACTGGCGGATAAGGCAACGCCCCTTGGCCGCCTATCACGGCTGGCTGCGATTGCCCTTCAAGGTCTCGCGCGTGCCGTGCGCTCTACGATGTAGGAGACGCTGGGCTCGCTGATCAGCGCTTCATGCTGCAGAAGTTCGCCGCAATGCTCGCACAGCGGTCCGAGCCCGGCAGGTTTGCCACACTGGCGATGGACAAAACGGACCGCCAGCCCCTCCTCCGGCGACTTGCACCAGGTTTCCCCCCAGGCGCGCAGCGCAAGCACCACCGGGAAAAACGCATCGCCTTTCGGGGTGAGGTGGTATTCGTAGCGCGGCGGCCGCTCGCTGTAGCGGCGACGTTCGACAAGCCCGTCGGCCTCCATGTTTTTCAGACGCGTGGCGACCATTTGCGGGGTCCCGCCGGTCTGCGCCTGGATCTCGTCGAAGCGATGACTGCCCATGAACAACTCGCGCAGGACCAGCACGGTCCAGCGATCACCCACGATGGCTTCGGCCCGTGCAATCGGGCACAGGGTTTCGGGGACACTGCTGCTTGTCGACATAAGGTCTTGCCTTTCTCAAAGTAACTATGATTATCATATCTTCACGATGCCGGGGCAAGCCTATGGCACCGCTTATCCATCGTCCCTGGAGAAAACGCCATGTCGAACGCACTCTATCCTCGCGAGAGGACCGCTTACCTGCTGGTCGATCCCTACAATGATTTCTTGTCGGAAGGTGGAAAGATCTATCCCTTCATCAAGCCGATCGCCGAGCAGGTCGACCTGCTTGATAATCTGCGCGCACTCGACCACGCCGTCCGCGCCCAGGGCATCCAGGTGGTCATCGTACCGCACCGCCGCTGGGAGCAAGGTGACTACGAGAACTGGGACCACCCCAATCCCAACCAGTGCAAGATCATGCACGGCCATCAGTTCGCCCGTGGTGAATGGGGCGGCGAATGGCACCCCGACTTCGCGCCCAGGGACGGCGATATCGTCGCCCAGGAACATTGGGGCTCAAGTGGTTTTGCCAATACCGACCTGGACTTTCGCCTCAAGCAGAAGGGCATCACCCACGTGATCATCGTGGGCTTGCTGGCCAATACCTGCATCGAGGCAACGGCCCGTTATGCGTCGGAACTCGGCTACCACGTCACCCTGGTACGGGATGCGACCGCCGCCTTCAGGCCGGAGATGATGCACGCCGCCCACGAACTGAACGGCCCAACGTTTGCCCACTCGATTGTGGCGACGGATGAACTTATCGCTTCCCTGGCACAGCCGTAGAAAACGGCAGCGCTGACGGCTTATCCAGCCGATCGGGTGCGAGCGGCTCGTGCCGAAGTGTTGAGCGCTACGGCGGCGCGAACCAGCGCCGTCAGCGCCTGCTCATCGAACTGCTCGCCCTCGTGGAGATCAATGGCCCGTCGGGTATTGCCTTCGAGGCTGGAGTTGAACAGCCCCGAAGGATCCTCCAGCGCGGCGCCCTTGGCGAAGGTCATCTTCACGACCTGCTTGTAGGTTTCGCCCGTGCAGATGATTCCGCCATGGGACCAGACCGGAACGCCCCGCCACTTCCACTCCTCGACCACCTCGGGGTCGGCCTGCATGATAAGGGCTCGGACCCGGGCGAGGGTCTCGCCGCGCCAATCCCCCAACTCCTTGATTCTCGCGTCGATCAGTTGCGAGGCCGCATTGCCCTCGCCTTCCGCTGATCCTGTCTTTTCCTTGTTCATGGTAGTTGTCGTCCTCTTCGTGGCGGTTACCCTCGCCAGTTTCATCAAGAAAGAAGTAACGCTGTGCTAGTTTTTCCAGCGCTGGCAGCCAGCACTTGTTTTACCAACCATTGAGATAGAGCATGTCACGGGTTTCTCCAGGTACGGCAGCATGGGTATTGGGCATCTCCACCGCACTGTTCGGCACGCTTTCGAGCGCCGCCTCGACGGTCGCCACCTCGACTCAGATCATGAGCCTCTGCCAGCCGGCAGCCACCAGCCCATCCGCCAAGCAACTGTTGGCTGCTGCGAAAAGACATCTCGGTGACGGTAACCACGCCCTGCCCCACCTACATACCGAAGGCACCCTGCCGAACCAGGGCATCCGCGAGCAGAGCATCGAGGCGGAAAAGGATTGGCCGGTACTGCGTCAAGCGGCCTTGGCCTGGCGCCTGAGCGCCGATCCGCACTATCTGCAACAAGTCGACGAGGGCCTTACCGCCTGGACCAGCACCTATCAGCCGGATTTCAACCCGATTGACGAGACCAATCTCGATCAACTGATTGATGCCTACACCCTCACCGCCAGCGAACTGCGCCCGGAAACGCGGGAGGCCAGCCGTGCCTTCCTGCGCAAGCTCGGGAACGGTTACCTGGAACAGATCAGACAGTTCCATGGATCGAAGAGTAGTAAAAATATCAATAACTGGCAGAGCCATCGCGTCAAGCTGGTCACGCTGGCCGCCGCCGCACTGGCGGATCGGGCCATGCTGGAACAAGCCTTCCAGCTGTTCGAGCAACAGGTCGCGGACAATCTCCTGCCGGATGGCTCGGTGTTCGACTTCAGGGAACGTGATGCGCTGCACTATGTCGTGTATGACCTGGAGCCACTGGTTCAAGCAGCCCTGGCGGCCAAGCCCTACGGCATAGGCGACAACTGGTTGGGCTATACCGCACCCGGTGGTGCCTCCCTGGGCCGGTCGCTCGATTGGCTTGTGCCCTACGCAAGCGGGCAACGCAGCCACGAGGAGTTCGTGCATACAAGCGTGAAGTTTGACCGCGACCGCGCCCACGTCGGAGAAAGCGGCTATAGCGGCAGCTGGGAGCCGAAAAGCAGCAACAAACTCTATTGGCTGGCGGCGCAATTGGATGCCCGCTACTTGTCGCTGGCCCGGCAGTTGGCGCCGTATCCCCAGGACTGGATCGGTGCCTGCTACCTGAAATAGGCAAGGCCCACGCCAGTAGATCTCATGGACGGAGCACATCGGCATGCACCCTGTCCTTTAGGCGATATTCATGGACTTATTGGCGTTAGTCGGCAATCGGCAGACAGGATACAGTCCATCTACTGTTTCTGCTTCCGGATGACGCGCCTGATGACCCGCCCTCGCTTCTTGCCCGACAACTTCACCCTGACCCTGGTCAGCGTGGTGATTCTCGCCAGTCTCCTGCCCGCCGGCGGCCAGGTCGCCGTCGGCTTCAGCTGGCTGACCAATATCGCCATTGCCCTGCTGTTCTTCATGCATGGTGCCAAGCTGTCGCGTGAGTCGATCATCGCCGGTGCTGGCCACTGGCGCCTGCATCTGCTGGTGTTCGGCCTGACCTTCGTCCTGTTCCCCCTACTGGGCCTGGCGCTCAAGCCGTTGCTGTCGCCGCTGATCGGCGACAAGCTGTACATGGGCATGCTCTACCTCTGCGCCCTGCCGGCCACGGTGCAATCGGCGATTGCCTTTACCTCCCTGGCTCGAGGCAACGTTCCGGCGGCGATTTGCAGTGCCGCGGCGTCCAGCCTGTTCGGCATCTTCCTCACGCCATTGCTGGTGACCTTGCTGCTGAATGTGCATGGCGAGGGTGGCTCGACCCTCGATGCGATCCTGAAGATCAGCGTGCAGCTGTTGCTGCCGTTCATTGCCGGGCAGATCGCTCGGCGCTGGATCGGCGCCTGGGTGGGCCGCAACAAGAGCTGGCTGAAATTCGTTGACCAGGGCTCGATCCTGCTGGTGGTCTACAGCGCGTTCAGCGAGGCGGTGAACGAAGGCCTCTGGCATCAGATCCCGCTCTGGGACTTGGCCGGTCTGGTGGTGGTCTGCGGCGTGGTGCTCGCGCTGGTGCTGCTTGCGTCCACCGTGCTTGGCAAGGCCTTTGGCTTCGACCAGGAAGACCGCATCACCATTCTCTTCTGCGGTTCGAAGAAAAGCCTGGCGACGGGCGTGCCGATGGCCCAGGTACTGTTTGCCGGCAGCACCATCGGCGTGTTGATCCTGCCGCTGATGCTGTTCCACCAGATTCAGTTGATGGTTTGTGCGGTGCTGGCGCAGCGTTATGCGAAACGGCCGGAGTCAGTCGCGGAATTGATGGGACAGGTTGATCCTTAGTTTCTTCTGAGCTGTCTGTATGGCACACCGCCAAGATACTGACCTTCAAGGAAAATGAGGTTCAGTCGATACTGGATAAACTCCGTATGGCCCAAGACGGCACCCCCAGATAAGGCCAGCAGCTTTAAAAAGGCTGTATGCATTTTCAGCCCTATAAAAAAGCAAACCGGGGACGATTCAGATTGAGCGAAGTACAAGTGATGCAATCTACCGAGCTGGATGCCTTAGGCCCGCAGACGCCCCAATCCCAACTGTTCCTGGCCACCTTTGACCTGGTGTCCAGCGCCTTGGTTCTGCTCGATGAGCAAGGGCGGATGCTGAAGGTCAATGGCGCTTTTGCCCAGCTACTCGGCTATGCCCTGCCGGAGCTGCTCGGCAAACCTTTCCTCGATCTGCTTCAGTGTCCCGACCGAGAAAACCTGCAAGCGCTGCAAGGCACAGGCACACCCGCCGACCTCACTGATCTGTCACTTGAACTGCGCTATCGGTGCAAGGATGGCAGTGTGCTGCACGGACGCAGCAAGCTGGTTGCCGTCGGCACCCTGTTGCTCGGCGCAATCGTTCCACTCCAAGCCCCCAGAACCTGGATGAGTGCCTGGAACAGGCCTTGCTGAAAAGCGAGGAGCGCCTCGCCCTGATGGACTTCGCCCTCAGTCATGCCCATGAGGCTGCCTACCTGATCGACAACCAGGCTCGCGTGCGCTACGCCAACGACGAAGCCTGCCGGAGCCTGGGCTACAGCCGTGAAGAACTGCTGCGCATGACGTTGGCCGATCTGGATCCCGACTGGACCAACGAGCAGGTACTCGAAGGTTGGCGCAACCATTCAGAGCGCCCTCCCGAGACCATCGAGAGCCGTCACCGAACCCGCGACGGTCGTATCTTTCCGGTCGAAATCAGCATCACCTACATCGAGCTTGGCGGCCAGCACTACAGCTTGGCGCTGGCTCGTGACATCACAGAACGCCGGCGCTTACAGGCGGTCCATCGGGACAATGAAAAACGCTATCGGGAAATCTTCGACTACTCGTCGGACTGCCTTTATCTGCTGGAAGTGACTGCGGATCATCGGTTTCGCTACATTGAGATCAATACGGCGTTCGAACGATCGTCGGGGGTTTGCCGCGAACAGTTGATCGGCCGTTACGTCGGCGAATCGAGCAATGCAGAAACGGCGCTCAGGATACTCACCCGACTCAACTACTGTCTGGCGAGCGGAAAAAATATCGAATCGGAAGATGAACTCGAGCTACCGGCAGGGCTCATCGCCATCCACTCGACCTTCATTCCCGTACGCGACGAGCTGGGTTGTATCTATCGCATCGTCGGCGTCAGCCGTGACATCACTGATAGCAAGCAGATGGAATCCCGCCTGCTGACCAGCGAGCAGCAGTTCCGCGCCCTGGCGGAGAACTCGCTGAACCTGATCATCCGCTACGACCTGAACTGTCAGCGTACTTACGTCAACCCGGCCTTCGAGCGGGAGACCGGCATCCCTGCCGCACAAGCACTGCATCGGTCGCTTGAAGACGACTGGAGCCCGGAAATGCCGGTAGTCGAATACCAGGCACTCCTGCGTCAGGTGATTTCCACCGGAGCGCCTTTGGAAACCGTCCTGGAATGGCCCTATCCAGAAAGCGGCGAGCTCGTCGCCCACGCCATACAGCTGATTGCCGAACGTGGCGTGGACGGCGCGGTGGTCAGCGTCCTGGCCAAGGGCTACAACATCACCGCCCTGAAGCGCCACGAACGCCTGGAGGAGACTCGACTGCACATTTTCGAGCGGCTGGCACGAGGTGCCCCGCTGCCGGAAGTGTTAGCGCTGGTGACGAAATATCTCGAGCAGGCACGCCCGGATTTCCTCGCGAGTATCATGCTGGCAAACGACGATGGCCGTTACCTGCAACCCGGCCCTGCGCCCAGTCTGCCGCCTGACTACCTGAAAACGCTCGGCCGCATCGAGATCGGCGAAGGCATGGGCATTTGCGGCACTGCCGCCTGGCGTGGCACCACGGTCATCGCCGAGGACCTGAACTCGCACCCCTACTGCCATGTATTCCGCGAACAGGCCATCAAGGCCGGGTTGCGAGCTTGCTGGTCGGAGCCGATCAAGGACTCCGTCGGGAAGATCCTGGGGACCTTCTGCATCTATTTGCCTCAACCGGGGCTGCCGACGGACGACGACCTCAAGCTGGTTCATCAGGCCAGCTACCTGGCCGCCATCGCCATCGAGTGCAAACGTGCCGAGACCTTGCTGCTCGAGAGCGAACAACGTTATCGGGAAATCTTCGACAACTCCCTGGATGCCCTGTTTCTACTGGAGGTGACCGAGGAGGGACACTTCCGCTACATCGAGGTCAACCCGGCTCTCGAACGCAGCGTGGGCAAGGGGCGTGTCGAACTGATCGGCAAGACCATCGAGGAAACGCTACCGCCCCATGTTGCAGCGGCTGCTATCGCCAAGTATCAGCGCTGCGTGGAGGGTGGCGCTCCGCTCGACGAGGAAGAGGAACTCGACCTGCCCACCGGGCACCTGACCTTCCACTCGACGCTGATCCCGGTACGCGGCGCTTGCGGACGCATCCGGAGAATCGTCGGTATTGCCCGCGACATTACCGAGCGCAAACACGCGGAGCGTGTCCTGCACCGCCGCGAACAGGAGTTCCGCGCCCTGGTGGAGAACACCCCGGACGTCATCGCCCGCTTCGACCCTCAATGCCGCTTCCTGTATGCCAACCCGGCGACGCAAAGCTTGCTCGACCGGCCGCTGGCCGATCTGCTCGGCAAGACGTCCAACGAGGCATCGCTGTACTCGAATGCGAGTCGATCCTTTCAAGACAAGCTCGAACACATGCTGCAAACCGGCGAAGCCACCGAACAGGAAATCATCCTCGACGCTCCGGTTGTGCAAGACGCCGAAGCCACCTGCTACCAAGTCCGTCTGGTGCCCGAACAGGATCAACATGGGTTACTCGTCAGCATCCTCGCGGTGGGTCGCGACATCAGTGCCATGCGTGCCGCCGAGCGACGCCTGAAGGCGTCCCATGCACAATTGCGCCAGCTATCCAGCCATCGCGAAACCACCCGGGAAGAGGAGCGCAAACGCATCGCCCGGGAAGTCCACGACGAATTGGGACAGCAGCTCACCGCCCTGCGCATGGACATTTCACTGCTGCGCCTGCAGTTCGGCAACGACCACCCGCTGCTCGTTGAGCGTGTTCAGGCGCTGATGGTGCGGGTCGACGAAACCATTCAGGTGGTTCGCAACGTCGCCACCAGCCTACGCCCCTCCGCGCTCGACATGGGCCTGACCCCGGCGCTCGAATGGCTGGTGTCCGAGTTTTCGGAAAACACCGGCATTTACTGCCGACTGAGAGCGCCCTCGGCTCGATTGGAACTCGACGACGAGCGCGCCACCGCGACCTTCCGGGTGATCCAGGAATCCCTGACCAATATCGCTCGCCATGCCCAGGCCAGTCGCGTGGATATCCACCTGGAGCGTTGCTCCGAGCACGTCCTGATCGAGGTACGCGACAACGGCAAGGGCTTCGATCCGCAACAACTGCCCAAGGGCACGCTCGGGATGCTCGGCATGCGCGAGCGTGGGCACATGCTCGGCGGTGCCGTCACCATAGACAGCGCCCCTGGGCAGGGGACGCGTGTGCGGGTGAGGATTCCCTTGCAGGTAGTCCCGGAGCCCCCACATCCCACTATGCCCTAGCCCCCATCGATAGCCCTCGACCGATATCGAGCACGGTAATGGAACCTTTGTCAGCCTGCAGGGTGCCAATGACAAAGCCACTGCGAATATCCGCTGGCTGAATGGGTGGCGGAACGATGCTCGACGGGGCAATGTTCAATATTGCGCAGAGGGCATCCACCTTGACGCCGATCGTTCGAGGATGCGCACCGTGGTCCAACACTAGAACTACGATGAGAGCACACTGATTGATTTCAGTGGGTTCCCCGCCAAGATACCTGCTCAGGTCGATCACCGGAACCACCGAGCCGCGTAGATTGATCGCCCTGCGGATCCTGTTCGGCCTGCCCCGTTCGATGATGAGCCGATCGGCTTCCACGACTTCCTTGACGGTACGAATACTCACCGCGAACACTTCATCGCCTAGAAAAAAGGGAAGGTATCGTCTGGTTTGCGATGAATTCGCTACAGTTTCCACCTTCCGCGATTGCACTGCGTTGTGGTGATCAAAGGTCTGTGTTGCAACTTTCAGACGCTGGGAAAGCTCGACCAGCTCGCGCATCTTGAGCGCGACCTCAACGAGGTCTTGTCCGCCAGTGAGCGAAGCCGACATCACGTGGGTTGATCCAGGTGCCAGCCTGTCGGGCTGATAGCTCGCCTCTCCTTTGTCGGATTCGAGTGGCGTCTGCTCGTGGGGTTCTACCTCGACAGCGTGTTTTGCGCAGTGACGAGATCGGAAAATGTAAAGGCTCAAGGTAGCGAGTACCACGATGCCAAACAGAATGATGAATATCAGCGAAGTAGAGAGGTGATGCATATTGATGAAGGAAGCCTCATCCGGCGCCATGCCGAAAGATGGTTGCACTCGGGGGATGTTCATGCCGGGCATTATCGGATGATCGCCCCCACGCAAAACCTGGGAGCGATCTGACCGGGTCAGATTTTGAAATGGCTGACCATCATCTGCAATTGATGGCCCAGTCGCGCCAACTCGACGCTCGAGGCGGCTGTTTCGTCGCTGGCGGCAGCGGTCTGTTCGCACACATCACGAACATTGATGATGCTGCGGCTGATCTCTTCGGCCACCGCACTTTGCTGTTCCGCGGCCGCGGCGATCTGCTGGTTCATCGACTGGATGTTGGACACCGTGCGGGTGATGTTTTCCAGTGACATTCCGGCCTTGCGTGTCAGCGCCACGCTGCTGTCGGTCAGGGTGCGGCTGTTGTTCATCACTGTGGCCACTTGCTCGGTGCCACTTTGCAGACCGGCCACCAGGCCCTCGATTTCCTCGGTGGACTTCTGCGTGCGCTGGGCCAGGCCGCGGACTTCGTCGGCCACCACCGCAAAACCACGACCGGCCTCACCGGCCCGGGCGGCTTCGATAGCAGCGTTGAGGGCCAACAGGTTGGTCTGCTCGGCCACCGCCTTGATCACGTCCATGACACTGCCGATCTTGTCGCTTTCCTGCTGCAGGTGAGTCATCGCCTCGGTAGAGCGAGCCACTTCGGTAGCCAGGCGTTCGATCTGCGTAATGGCTTCGGCGACCACCTTGTCACCGGCGCGGGCCTCGCCGTCAGCGTCGGTGGCGGCTTGCGAGGCTTGTTCGGCGTTACGCGCGACCTCCTGCACGGTGGCAGTCATCTGGTGCATGGCGGTGGCAACCTGATCGGTCTCGATCTTCTGGCTGTTCACCCCGGCACCGGTTTGTTCGGTGACCGCCGACAACTCTTCGCCGGCGCTGGCGATTTGCGTGACGCCATCGCGGATGCCGCTGATCAGCTTGCGCAAGGCCTCGCTCATGTGCTGGATGCCTTGTTGCAGCGAGCCCAGTTCATCGCGGCGGGTGACCACCAGGTCGTGGGTGAGGTCGCCCGTCGTAATGCGTTCGACGACGCCGAGGGTTTCGCGGATCGGACGGGTGATCTGGCGGGTGATGATCACGGCGGCGAGAATCCCGACCAGTAACGCCAGCAGCGTGCTGCCCAGCTGCAAGGTGCGAGCTTGGGCGCTGTCGCTGTCGCGGCGGTCCAGTTGATTCCGGTATAGGGTATCGCTGAGAGCCGTTATCTCGGTCACTTTGTCGGTCAGTTCCTGACCCGTCAGGGTAACGACGTTGCTGGCCGTTTTGTAGGCCTGCAAGGCCGTGCGGTAATTGCCCAGTGCCGTTTCCAACTGACGCAGCGCATCCGACTGGGTCGAGCTGAACTGTTCGCCAAGCTGTTTCAGGCCATCAATGGTTTCATTCAGTTGGTTGAAGGCCTTCTTCTCGGTATCCGGGGTGCTGTCGATCATGTAACCGCGAACCTCCAAACGGCTCGCCAGGAACTGTTCATTGGCGCGGCTGATGGCCTGGAGGCGCTCGAAATGGCCCGCGTCGCCTGGGCTCATTTGCAACACGCTACTGCGGATCGCGTCGATCAGTTTGGAGGCCGCTTCGCCGCTGTTGCCCATGGCTTGGTACGCACTGCTGCGGGCGCGATACGCGTCGCGCATTTTATTCAGCAATTGCTGGTAGTCGCTGACGATAGCCGCTTGTTCTTTGAGCAGTTTAAGGTTTTCTGGGTTCTTGACACTTTCGATCAGTTTTTGGTCTTGGGTGCTGAACGCATCCAGGCTGACCTGCACATCCTGTACAACCGTTTCATCGCCATTGGTCAGCATGTATTGCAGGCGGGCCACGCGTAGTTTGGTCAGCAACGTATTTAACAGGGTGACATCACCCATTCGGTCGCTGCGCTTGACCAAGCTGTCCAGGCTGTTCCAACTGATCAGGGCCAAGGCGCCAGTAAGGACCAGAACCAGGCCGAATCCCAGGCCCAGTTTGAGGCTGACGCTGATATTACCGAACACTTTATTCATTCAATCTCTCTCAGGGCATGCTTTTCACCAGAAGACTGGCGACAGAACATTGGCACAAAGCATTGTGCAAACCCTGTGAGGCGCTATCCATCAGCGCATGCTGGTTCCTGACTAGGATTCCCCTTACCTCGCCTGCGCCACGCCTTCGAGCTCGAGTGCTCCCGGACCCGCTCTAGAGCAATCGTTGGGTCATGGCATATCGAACGATATCCGCGGTACTGGTAAAGCCCATTTTTTCCATCAGGCGGCCTTTGTGGGTGCTGACGGTCTTGTGGCTGATCGCCAGGTCGGCGGCAATCCGCATGACGCTGAGTCCGCGAGCGAGCAGGCGCATGACCTGCAGTTCACGGTCGGTCAGCGCATCGTGCTCGCAGTGCGGTCCCAGGCCGCCGGCGGCGAAGGCTATCTGCTCGGCCAGCCGGGTATCGATATAGCGTCCGCCGGTGGCCACTCGGCGGATGGCCAGGAGCAGCGTTTCAGGGTCGCTGTCCTTGGTCAGGTAGCCTAGCGCGCCCGTTCTGAGCGCGCGCAGGACGATAGGGACTTCGTTGTACATGCTCAGCACCAGAATCGGCAGTGACGGATAGTGGGCGTGGATGCGAAACAGTAAATCCTCACCGCTGATGCCGGGCATGCTCATGTCGAGCAGCAGCAGGTCGATACCGCCGTGGCGCAGTCGTTCGAGCAGCACAAGGCCGTTTTCCGCTTCGGCGACAACCTGCAGGTCGTCGTCCAGGGCGAACAGCCGCTTCAATCCTTCGCGCATGATGGCGTGATCATCGGCGATCATCAGTCGGATCATGGTGTTTCTCTACCTATCTTGATGAGAGTGCGTACACGGGTACATCGACCGGGGCCAGTCAGCGCATACCGGCCTTGTAGAGCAGCAGTTGTTCGAAGTGTTCCCGCGGCATGGCCTTGCCGTACAGATAGCCCTGCGCGCTTTGGCAGCCAAAGCGTTGCAGAAAGGCTTCCTGGGAGGGTTCTTCGACACCTTCGGCCACCAGCGCCATGCCCAGGGCATGGGCCATGGAGATAATGGCCTTGACCAGTTCGATGCTCTCACGCCGGTGGTCGATGCCACGGATGAAGGAGCGATCGATCTTCAGGATCTTGACCGGAAAACGACTCAGGTAACCGAGCGCCGAATAGCCGGTACCGAAGTCGTCGATAGCGATGGTGAGCCCCATGTCGAATAATTGATCGAGGATCTCACGCACGACGCTATTGTTGTCCAGCAACAAACCTTCGGTGATTTCCAGCATCAGCCATCCAGGCTCACAGCCGGTGTCCTGCAAGATGGCGCGGATCGCGTTGGGTAGATCGTTCATCCTGAACTGCCGAGGCGAGAGATTCACGGCTATCTTCAGCGCGGGGTGGCGATCACCGCGGTCGCCGCGGTTCCAGGCCACCGCGACCTGGCAGGCTTTGCGCAACACCCATTCACCGATACCGACGATCAGTCCGGTGTCCTCGGCGATGGGAATGAACGTGTCCGGCGGTACCTGTCCGTGCCGGGGGTGGTTCCATCGCAACAAGGCTTCGGCACCGATCAAACGCCCGCTGGCCAAGTTGATCTGCGGCTGGTAATACACTTCCAACTCGTCGTTGTACTGAGCATCGCGCAGGCTGGCCGCGAGTGCCATGCGCTCTGTCGTCGTCTGGATGAGCTGTGGCGAATAGACCTGTACGTTGTTACGCCCCTGCTCCTTGGCATGGTACATGGCCGAGTCAGCGTACTGCAGCAGCTCACTGATCGTGTCGGCATCGCCTGGATAGCAGGCAATACCGATGCTGCCGGAAATGAACAGCTCCCGCCCCTGGATCGGGTAGATCCCACTGATGGCCTGTAGCAGCTTGCCGGCCAAGGCGGTCAAGCAGCCCCCTGCCGCCAGGGGCATGATCAGGGCGAACTCGTCGCCGCCCAGGCGGGCGACCGTGTCGCTGTCGCGCACAGCACGCTGCAAGCGCCTGGCGGTTTCCTGCAGCAAATCGTCGCCCGCACTGTGACCCAAGGTGTCGTTGATCACTTTGAAATTGTCGAGATCGAGAATGGCCACCGCCACTTGCCGGTTGTATCGGCTGGCATGGGTTATCGCTTGCTGCAGGCGATCCTTGAAGAGCTCGCGATTGGGCAGCGCGGTCAGCGAGTCGTAAAACGCCATGGTATGCAACTGCTGCTGGTAGGCCTTGATCTCGCTGATGTCGCGGGCGATGGTCAATACACTGGCGACTTGGCCGTGCGAGTCGAACTCAGGCACTGCCCGGACATGCTGGACGACCTGCTCGCCGTTCGCCTTGGTCCAGGTAGCCTCCAGGGCGACGGGACGGGCGCTCTGAATGACGTCCATGATGCCCCTCTGGTAGCGGCTCGTCAGCTCCTCCGACAACGGGCCTCCGTGGCTGATCGGGGTACCCAGGACCTCGCTGACCGCAATACCGTACAACTGCTCAAAGGCGGGATTGACGTAGACACGCCGGCCTTCGCGGTCATAGCGCACGATGACATCCGGCGAGTTCTCCACCAGTGCACGGAATGCCTGCTTGTCGCTCAGCAGTTGATTGACGTCGATGAAGCGCAGGCGAGCGTCGGTGCCGATGGCAAATGGCGCCAGGATTGGTCGCCGTGTATGGAGAGCAGAGAGGATGATCATGCGTCACACCTGCCAGCCATACGCTCTACCTCTACGCCGAAAGAAAAAATAGCATCATGCCAGTACCGCCGGATGATGCGGACCCTGCGGCTTACCCGACCATCGGCCCTTGCTGATTTTCAGGTAGGCATCCCCCTACCCCGCGTTGCGCGCACGGTCTCCAATGCGATCAGGCCAGGCCGGCCTCAATGCGAAATGATCCCGTGGTCAATCGCGTACTTCACCAAGGCCGCGGGCTTGTCGATATTGAGTTTGCGGCGGATGCTCAAACGATGGGTCTCCACCGTGCGCACGCTGATGTCCAGCTCGCGGGCCATTTCCTTGTTGTTCAGGCCCTCGACCATCTTGCGCAGCACCTGGCTCTCGCGTGGCGTCAGCTCGTTATCGGTGTGCTTGTCGGCGATCAGCCGCTGTGCGATCGCCGCACTGTAAAACGTCCCGCCGCTGGCGATGGCCTCGATGGCCGCAATGATTTCCCGCGAAGGTGAATTCTTCAACACATAACCGCTGGCGCCGGAACGCACCGACTCGCTCACATACTCATGGTTGTCGTACATGCTGAGGACCAGAATCTTGAGCAGCGGATACTGCTTGCTCAACACACGGGTCAACTCAAGTCCGTTCATGTCCTTCAGCCCGATATCCACCAGCAGTAAATCCGGCTGGCAGCGCGCCACCATCTCCAGCGCTTCGGCGCCATTCTCGGCCTCGCCCACTACTTCCAGGGGGGGCATCACCGCCAGCAAGGCCTTGATCCCATCCCGGACCAGGGAGTGATCGTCGACCAGGGCGACGCGGATTGGATGGAGCAGATTCATCAGGGGCGTTCGCTCTTGTGGTGGGCTGAGTCAGGACTTTGCAGCGGCAATCTTAAGCGGCAGCAGAACATCCAGTACACTCCTTCCCGGCGTGGAGGCCAGTTCGAGTCGTCCACCAAAATGCTCGACACGCTCACGGATATTGCGCAGGCCAATACCCGAGTGACGACGTTCGACCTGGGCGACGTTGAAACCGATACCGTCGTCGACCACCGTCAGACGCACAAATTCTGCGGCCCCCTGCAGGGTAATCGAGACATTGTGCGCCTGTGCGTGTCGTTCGATATTGGTCAGGCCTTCCTGCACAATCCGAAACAAGGCGACCGGCAGCCCATCGACCAGCTCGCACTCGAACGCGTTGTTGTCGTAGGTCACCACCAGCCCGCTGCGCTGCTCGAACTCGGCGGCGAGCTGACCGATCGCCGCCGGCAGGCCCAGGGTGTCGAGCAGCGACGAGCGCAGATCGTGAGAGAGGCTGCGCACCTCGCCAATCGCTTCCCCCAGGCGCTCGATGGCCTCTCTTAAAATGCCCAGGCCCCTGTCCTGCCCTTTCTCCAGCACATGGCTGGCCAGTTCGAACTGAAACTTGATGGACACCAGGACCTGGCTGATACCGTCATGCAGCTCACGGGAAACCCGTGAGCGCTCTTCCTCCTGCAAGCTGACGATCCGCTGGGTCAAACGCTGGAGTTTCCTGTCGGCCAGGCGATGCTCGCTGACGTTCAGGGTCATGCCGCCGGCAAAGACCAGGAGCACCGCCACGAGGGCGACCCCGGCAATCGCCAGCATGGTCTTGCGGATGCCCAGGGCCACCTCGTCACGGGCCTGCTGTGTCGCGCGCTCGACGTCCTCGAGGTAGATGCCGGTACCGAGCATCCAGCCCCAGCGGTCCAGCATCACCACATAGGCGAGCTTGTCGGTCACCTGGCCGGTCGAGGGTTTGTTCCAGGCGTAGCGTTGAAAGCCTTCCCCTGATTCGGCACTTTTCAGCAACGCCTGGATCACCGGCAGACCGTGGGGGTCCTTCATGTCCCACAGGTATTGGCCCACCAGTTCCGACTGGCGCGAGTGCATCAGGCTGCGGCCCTCGCGGTCGTAGACGAAGAAGTAGCCATTGACCCCGAAGCTGAGCTTGCGCAGTTCTTCCAGCACCTGTTGCTGGGCGTGCTCGTCACCCTTGCCGTCGTCGTAGAGCGGCGCGATCAGGCTTTGCGCCATGGCGACGTAGTTCTTCAGTTCGGCGCGCTTGCTGGCCAGAATGCTGTCTTCGATCAGTTGCGCCTGTTGATCGCCCAGTTGGCGGTTCAGGGAAATCACCAGCGCGCAGATGACAGCAATGGCCATGACCAGCGGCAAGATTCCCAGGGCGACGATTTTGTGCTTGAGCTGCATGACGGATTACCGGGGCTCTCAGTAGAACTACGTAGACGCTGCGTACGTAGTCGTGCGGATACTTTTGTTGACGGTATACACGGATATTGGGCCAGCTCCGCACAGCGGACACAATTATAAAAATTACCGCCGCAGTCTACCGACTGTCGGCAGGAGACACGCAATGACCCGTCTGGCTAAACACCTCGCCTGGTTTGCCGTGGCTGTCCTGGGAGCGTTTGCGCTGAGTGTCGTGGCCCTGCGCCGCGGCGAAGCCATCAATGCCCTCTGGATCGTAGTCGCCGCAGTCGCTATCTACCTCGTCGCTTACCGCTATTACAGCCTGTTCATCGCCAACAAGGTGATGCAACTCGACCCCATGCGCGCCACTCCCGCCGTCGTCAACAACGATGGCCTGGACTACGTGCCGACCAACAAGCACATTCTCTTCGGCCATCACTTCGCCGCCATTGCCGGCGCCGGACCACTGGTCGGCCCGGTATTGGCGGCGCAGATGGGCTACCTGCCCGGCACCCTGTGGCTGATTGCCGGGGTCGTGCTGGCCGGTGCGGTGCAGGACTTCATGGTCCTGTTCCTCTCCACCCGCCGCAACGGCCGTTCCCTGGGCGACATGGTCCGCGAGGAAATGGGCCGCATCCCGGGGACTATCGCCCTGTTCGGCTGCTTCCTGATCATGATCATCATCCTCGCGGTGCTGGCGCTGATCGTGGTCAAGGCCCTGGCCGAGAGCCCATGGGGCATTTTCACGGTGATGGCGACCATCCCGATCGCGATGTTCATGGGCGTCTACATGCGCTACATCCGCCCGGGCCGCATCGGTGAGATTTCCATTGTCGGCGTGCTCCTGCTGCTCGGCTCGATCTGGCTGGGCGGGCAGATCGCCGCGGATCCGGTGTGGGCCAAGGCCTTCACCTTCACCGGGATCCAGATCACCTGGATGCTGATTGGCTACGGCTTCGTGGCCGCCGTGTTGCCGGTGTGGCTGATCCTGGCACCGCGCGACTACCTGTCGACCTTCCTCAAGATCGGCACCATCATGGCCCTGGCGATCGGCATCCTGATCACCATGCCCGTGCTGAAAATGCCGGCGTTGACCCAGTTCGTCGACGGTACCGGCCCGGTCTGGAAAGGCGGTCTGTTCCCGTTCCTGTTCATCACCATCGCCTGCGGCGCGGTGTCCGGCTTCCATGCGCTGATCGCGTCCGGGACCACGCCCAAGCTGCTGGCCAGCGAAGGCCATGCCCGCTATATCGGTTACGGCGGCATGCTGATGGAGTCCTTCGTGGCCATCATGGCGATGGTCGCCGCCTCGGTCATCGATCCGGGCGTGTACTTCGCCATGAACAGCCCGGCCGCCGTGGTCGGCGCTGATGCAGTGGCCGTGGCGCAGACCGTCAGCAGTTGGGGCTTCACCATCACCCCGGACGCCCTGCTGGCAGTGGCCAAGGACATCGGCGAAACCACTGTGCTGGCCCGTGCTGGCGGTGCACCGACCCTGGCGGTCGGTATCGCGCAAATCCTCCACCATGTCCTGCCCGGTGAAAACACCATGGCGTTCTGGTACCACTTCGCGATCCTGTTCGAAGCACTGTTCATCCTGACCGCCGTGGATGCCGGCACCCGTGCCGGGCGTTTCATGCTGCAGGACTTGCTCGGTTCCTTCGTGCCGGCACTCAAGCGTACCGAGTCCTGGACCGCCAACCTGATCGCCACCGCCGGTTGCGTGGCGATGTGGGGCTACCTGCTGTACCAGGGCGTGATCGACCCGCTGGGCGGCATCAACACCTTGTGGCCGCTGTTCGGTATCTCCAACCAGATGCTCGCCGGTATCGCACTGATGCTCGGCACCGTGGTGCTGATCAAGATGAAGCGCCAGCAATACATCTGGGTCACCCTGCTGCCCGCCGCCTGGCTGCTGATCTGCACCACCAGCGCCGGCTTCATCAAGCTGTTCGATGCCAACCCGGCCATCGGCTTCCTCGCCCTGGCGAAGAAGTACAGCGTCGCGTTGGAAGCCGGACAGGTGATCGCCCCGGCCAAGGACATCACCCAGATGCAGCACGTGATCTTCAACGCCTACACCAACGCCACGCTGACGGCGCTGTTCCTGTTCGTGGTCTTCAGCATCCTGTTCTATGCGATCAAGGTCGGTGTCTCGGCCTGGGGCAGCCAGGAGCGTACGGATAAGGAATCGCCCTTCCAGGCCGTTCCAGAGGCGTAATCGAAGCTAGATGAAAAAAATGCCCCGTATCGAAAGCTACGGGGCATTTTTCGTTGGTGAGCCGCAACACCTCGTTCCTTTGACGCGGATTCGCTACTATGTTTGCTCCGCTTTCCTTGTCGGCGGATTTCTTCATTGTGGAGCCCGAATGCCTAGTCAAAAGGACATCGCCGCCGAAAGCGGCGCACCGATGATTCCTGAACAGCGCCGTGAGTTGATGCTGCGACAGTTGCGCAAGCACCAGGTGCTGAGCGTTCATCAGTTGATGGAAATGTTCGAGTGCTCGCACATGACGGTGCGTCGTGACATTGCGCTGCTGGAGCAGGAAGGTCGGGCCTACTCGGTCACCGGTGGCGTTCGGATCGCCAGCCAACTGCACAGTGAGCCCAGCCACCAGCTCAAGGCCGTGGTCGAGTTGCCGCAGAAACAGGCGATGGCGAAACTCGCCGCCCGGTTGCTGCACGCCGATATGACGATTTACCTGGATGCGGGCACCAGCACCCTGGAGATCGTCCCCTACGTCAAGGCGCTTTCCGGCATGACCGTGGTGACCAACGACTTCGGCATCGCCCAGGCCTTGATGGACGCGCCCCAGGTCACGGTCATTCATACCGGCGGCCAGCTGGATCACTCCAACCATTCCTGCGTGGGCGGGTTGGCGGTCGCCACCTTGCGCCAGGTGGTCACCGATATCGCGTTCATCTCCACCAGCTCCTGGGACTTGCGTCGCGGCCTCACCACGCCTTCGGCGCTGAAGGTGGAGGTCAAGCAGGTGGCGATGCAGTCGGCGTCCCAGGTGGTTCTGGTGGCCAGCAGTTCCAAGTACGGCACCTTCAGCATATACAAGATCGCCGGGCTGGAACAGTTCGACATCATCATCAGCGACGACGCGCTGGCCACTGCGGCAGCCGACGGTATTCGAAAACAAGGCGTCGAACTGATGTTGCCCTCCGGCGTGACGCCTTAAGGTCTATCGAGTAGGAGGCGGATTTACATCCGCCGCCCTCTCAAACCTAGCGCGCCTTCCAGTCGCGCAGCCACTGCAAGCCCGCCGAGGTGTCGCCGCGCGGCCGGTATTCGCAACCGACCCAGCCGTCATAGCCCAACTGGTCGATCAGCTCGAACAGATAGGGATAGTTGACCTCCCCCAGATCCGGCTCGTGGCGGTCCGGCACGCCGGCAATCTGGATATGGCCGATCCCCTCGAAATCCCGGCGCAATTTGCTGGCCAGGTCACCCTCGACGATCTGGCAGTGGTAGCAGTCGAACTGGACCTTCAGGTTGCTGGCGCCCACTTCCTTGCAGATGGCCTGGGCCTGATCCTGCCGCTTGAGGAAAAATCCCGGCATGTCCCGTGTATTGATCGGCTCCAGCAACACCGTCACCCCGACCTTGGCCGCTTCGGCCGTCGCATAGGCGAGGTTTTCCAGGTAGATGCCATGATGCCGTGCCCGCTCGCTCTCGGAGGGCAACAGGCCGGCCATGACATGGATACGTGAATTGCCCAGCACCGCCGCATAGTCCAGGGCGCGGTCGAAACCACTGCGAAACTCACCCTCGCGACCCGGCAACGACACGGTGCCCCGCTCCCCCGCTGCCCAATCGCCCGGCGGCGCATTGAACAGCGCTTGCACCAGGCCGTTGTCGCTCAGGCGCTGCTTCAGCTCCTGGGCGCTGTAGTCGTAGGGAAACAGGTACTCCACCGCCTCGAAACCATCGGCGGCGGCCGCGGCGAAGCGCTCCAGAAAGCCCTTTTCCGGATAAAGCATGCTGAGGTTTGCAGCAAAACGAGGCATGGTAGCTCCCAGGATAAAGGCTCAGACAAACGGCCAGATCAGCAAGGTAATACAGAAACCCAGCGTACCGAGCAAGGTAGTCAGCACCGTCCAGGTGCGCAGACCGTCACCCACATTCAGCCCGGCCAGCTTGGTGAAGATCCAGTAGCCGGCATCATTGATATGGGACATCGCCAGGCCGCCACCGCCCATGGCCAGGCACAGCAGGGCCAGGTGGTTCGGGGTGAGGTTGAGGGTCGCGATCAACGGGCTGATGATCCCGGCAGTGGTCACCAGCGCCACCGTGGTCGAGCCCTGTACCGCGCGCAGCAGCAGGGTCAGCAGAAAGCCCAGGGCGAGCACCGGCAGACCGGTGGTGCGCAACAGATCGGAGACCACGGCGCCGATGCCGGTATCCACCAGGACCTTGCCGAAGACACCGCCGGCACCGGCAATCAGGATCACCATCGCCACACCGGGCAAGGCCGAGCCGATCACATCGGACACCTGGGTGCGACTCCAGCCCCGCCGCGAACCCAGCAGCCAGGCACACAGCAAGGTGTCGATCAGCAGCGCGACCAGCGGCGCACCGAGTACGGTCATGATGCCGCGCAGGGTCGAGTCGGCAGGCAGCAGCGAGGTGGCCAGAGTGCCCAGCAGAATCAGGATGATCGGCAACAGGATCAACCCGACAATCAGGCCGAAACCCGGTGGCGGCGCCGGCGGCAGCTTGGCGACGAGGCTGCCGGTGGACTCTTCCAGGCCCATGTGCGACACGGCCACGGCCGCTTGCGCAGTACTGGTGTCGTTGCCATTGCCCCAGGCGACCAGGTCTTCATGGGTGACATGCGGACCGTAGACCTCGGCACGAATATCGTCGGTCATCGGGTACACCCGACGGGTCATGCGTCCGGCCACGCGGTAGCCGACATAGCACAGCAGCGCGGTGATCGGCAGGCCGAACATCAGCACCCGGCCAAGGTCGGCACCCAGCTGGCTGGCAGCGGCGACGGCGCCCGGGTGTGGCGGCAGGAAGGCATGCACGGTCAGCAAGGCCGCGCACATCGGCAGCGCGAACACCAGCAACGGCTTGCGCGCACTGCGAGCGACGCCATAGGCCAGCGGCATCAGGATGATCACCCCGACCTCGAAGAACACCGGCACCCCGACCATGAAACCGGCAATCGTCAGCGCCAGCGGTGTACGCCGGTTGCCGAAACGGCTGATCAGCGTCCTGGCCAGGGCCTCGGCACCGCCAGAGAGTTCGATGATCCGCCCGATCATCGCGCCCAGGGCAATGATGATCGCGATATGGCCCAGGGTCTTGCCCATGCCGCCTTCAATGGTGGCGACCAGCTCCGCCGGCTTCACCCCGGCGACCAGGGCCACCAGGATGCTCACCAGCATCAAGGCGACGAAGGGTTGGAATTTGTACTTGAGCACCAGGAACAGCAACAGCGCGATGCCCAGCCCGGCGGTCACCATCAGGATCAACGGGCTCATTTCGGCAGCCCTCCGCGCCGGGTGAACGCAGCGGTTGCGCCGCTGGACCTGCAAGTGCCTTGGTGAAGGTAAGTCATGCTTGGATTTCCTGTTGTTATTGTTTTTTCAGGCAAGCCGGGGCCATCGAGAGTCGCTGTGCGTCTCCCGGACAGGGCCTGCGTTATCGATCTGTGCTGCTAAATCCGTGCTCTACCAGTGCGCCCCGAAGGTCTCGCGCAGCTCGTCCAGCGCCGCTTGATCGAGCGGTTCGGGCCTGGGGTTGCTCATCAACCAGAGTCGTGCGGTTTCCTCGAGTTCTTCCAGGGCGTAGCTGGCCTTGGAAACCGAACTTTCCCAGACCACCGGCCCCAGCCGTTCGAGCATCACGCCGCGAACGCTGTTGGCCAGTTGGGCGACCTGTTCGGCGACCTTCGGCGAGCCGGGTCGCTGATAGCCGATCAGCGGGATATGCCCGACTTTCATGACCTGATACGGCGTCAGCGGTGGCAGGATGTCGTTGGGTTGCCAGACACCGGCCAGGGTCAAGGCCACCAGGTGGGTGGAGTGAGTGTGAACCACACCGCCAACCCCCGGGTTGCGGTCATAGACCTGGCGATGCAGCGCCAGGGTCTTCGAGGGCTTGTCACCGGACACCCATTCGCCGGCCAGGTTGACCTTGGCAATGGTCGCCGGGTCGAGGCGCCCGAGGCAGACGTCAGTCGGGGTGATCAACCAGCCATCGTCCAGACGCGCACTGATATTGCCGGCGCTGCCGACGGTATAACCGCGCAGGTAAAGGCTGCGGCCGACCTCGCAGATTTCTTCGCGCAAGGCGTTTTCATTGCTCATTGCGCCTCTCCAGCCTGGGCCAGTTGCTTCAAGGCCTTGTCGAAGAAGTCGCGACCACCGAAGTTGCCGGATTTGAGGGCCAATGCCAGCGGCTCATCGGTCGTGCTGACCGTCGCCGGCACCCCCGGATCGATCTGCGCACCGATCCGCAGCAGTTGCACACCCAAGGCCTGAACCACGGCTCCCGAGGTTTCGCCACCGGCAATCACGAAGCGCCGCACGCCGCTCTGACGCAGCCCCCGGGCGATTTCGCCAAAGGCGTTTTCCACCAGGCTACCGGCCTGTTCGACACCCAACTGCTGTTGCACCGCCTTGACCTCTTCCGGCGAACTGGTGGCATAGATCAAGACGGTTTCATCGTTATCACAGACGAAGGCCAAGGCTTGCGCCACGACCGGCTCACCGGCGGCCAAGGCCAGTGGATCGATACGCAGTGCCGGTCGACCGGCTTCGAGCCAGGCGGCCACTTGCCCGTTGGTCGCCAGCGAGGCGCTACCGGCCAACACCACTTCATCACCGTAAACCGGCGGCAGTTCCGACGCATCGAGCTCACGCAACTTGCCGGCGCGGCGGAAGTTGTCCGGCAAGCCCAGGGCCAGCCCCGAACCGCCGGTCAGCAACGGCAAGTCCGCGCAGGCCGCGCCCAGGGTGTACAGATCATGGTTCGACAAGGCATCGGCGATCGCGATGCCGACCCCCTGCCCGCGCAATTCGGCGATTCGCCCACGCACCTGTTCGACCCCTTGGGCAATGCTGTCGTAGCGCAGCAAGCCGACATCCAGGCTGGTCTGCGATTGCAGCACCCGGACCAGGTTGGCATCGGTCATCGGCGTCAAGGGATGATGCTGCATGCCCGACTCGTTGAGCAGTTGATCCTGGACAAACAAGTGGCCACGAAAGATCGTCCGGCCATTTTCCGGAAACGCCGGGCACGCCAGGGTGAAGTCACTGCCCAGGGCCGCCAGCAGCGCTTCGCTGACCTGGCCGATATTGCCAGCCGCCGTGGAGTCGAACGTTGAACAGTATTTGAAAAAGATCTGCTCGCAACCTTGTTCACGCAGCCAGGCCAGTGCCGCGAGGGACGCTTCGACCGCCTCGGCAACCGGTGTGGTACGTGACTTCAGGGCAATCACAATCGCATCGGCGTCGATCCCGGCGGCGACTTCGCGGCTCGGGATACCGATGCTCTGTACGGTACGCATACCGCCGCGCACCAGCATGTTGGCAAGGTCGGTGGCGCCGGTGAAATCGTCGGCGATGCAGCCCAGTAATGGACGGGTGTTCATGGTGCGGTCCTCAAACAGGCTCGGTCTTGGCCGTCGGCAACTGGATGCCCGGGAAAATCTTGATCACTGCCGAGTCGTCCTCGCGGCCGAAACCGGCGCTGGAAGCCTGCATGAACATCTGGTGGGCTGTGGCCGACAGCGGCAGCGGGAATTTGCTGGCGCGCGCGGTATCCAGCACCAGGCCCAGGTCCTTGACGAAAATATCCACCGCGGACAAGGGCGTGTAATCGGCCTTGAGAATGTGCGGCACGCGGTTTTCGAACATCCAGGAGTTACCGGCGCTATGGGTGATCACTTCGTAGAGCGCGTCGGCATCGACCCCTTCACGCAGACCCAACGCCATGGCCTCGGCGGAGGCCGCGATGTGCACCCCGGCCAGGAGCTGGTTGATGATCTTGACCTTCGAACCCAGGCCATGGGCGTCACCCAGGCGATAGACCTTGCCGGCCATGCCCGCAAGAATCGCCTCGGCCTTGGCGTAAGCCTCCTGCGGGCCCGAGGTCATCATGGTCATCTCGCCGGCGGCGGCCTTGGCCGCACCGCCGGAGATCGGCGCATCCAGGTACAGCAGGCCCTTCTCGGCCAGGCGCCGGCCAAGATCGACCGCATAGGTAGGCGCCACGGTGGCACAACCGATGACCAGGCTGCCAGGGCGCAGCGTGGCCACGGCGCCGCCTTCGCCAAACAGTACGGTCTCGGTCTGCTCGGCATTCACCACCACCGTGATGATCACCTCGCACTCGCCCGCCATGTGCGCGGGCGAAGCGCATGCCACCCCACCCTCACCGGCAAACTGCTCCGTCACCGCCGCCCGTACATCACAGGCATGCACCTGGAAACCACTGCGCAACAGCGAGCGGGCAATGCCCAGCCCCATCGCGCCCAAACCGACCACACCGACATTCTTGTTATTCATGAGGGGACTCCATCAAGTTGAGCGGATAATCCCCCAATGAACAGAATATGTGAAGTATTTTTTCAAAATAACATTTTTTAACATCGCTTCTGAAAGACCGCCCAAGGGGCAAGGACCCGCACCCTGCCCCCTGCCGGCCTAGGTCCTGAAGCGCCCCACGGTCTGATGCAGGCTGCCGGCCATCCGGGCCAATTCCAGACCGGCGGTGTGAGTCTGCCGGGCACCCAGCGAGACCTGCTCGGACAGGTTGCGAATGCCCACCAGGTTGCGATCCACCTCGCGCGCCACCAGGGCCTGCTGCTCCGTGGCACTGGCGATCATCAGGTTGCGTTCATTGATCTGCGAGATCGACCGGGTGATCTCTTCCAGTGCCTCGCCGGAGCGTTGCGCAACCTCCAGGGTGGTCTGCACCAGGTGACTGCTGCTTTGCATGGCGCTCACCGCGTGCCCGGTATCGAGCCGCACGTTGCCGATCATCTGCTCGATTTCCTCGGTCGACACCTGGGTACGATGCGCCAGCGCCCGCACCTCATCGGCGACCACCGCGAAACCCCGTCCGGCATCACCGGCACGGGCCGCTTCGATCGCCGCGTTGAGGGCCAGCAGATTGGTCTGCTCGGCAATGCTGCGAATCACCTCCAGCACCGTGCTGATGTCCTGCACACGTCCGGCCAGATGCTGGATACGCTGCGAGGTATCCGTCATGCCGTCCGCCACGAGGCCACCGTTTCCTGCACCTGCTCACGGCCACGCTGCGCGGTTTGCTCCGACACCCGGGACGCCTCGCTGGTGCTGACCGCATTGCGGGCGACCTCGTCGACAGCGGCGGTCATCTGATTGACCGCGGCAGCGGCCTGCTCGATCTCCTGGCCCTGCAACTGCAAACTGCTACTGGTCTGGCTGCTGACCGCGCTCAACTCTTCGGACGAGCTGGCCACCTGATCGACCGACACGGCAATGTGCCGGACCATCGTGTTCAGGCTCTGCTGCATCTGCTGCATGCTCACCATCACGCTGTCGCCAGCATTGGCACTCACGGGCACGTGAATCGTCAGGTCGCCTTGCGCGATTTGACTCAATACCCGTGCCGCATCGTCGGGCTCGCCCCCCAAGGGCCGGGTGACACTGCGCGTGACGATCACCGCGGCGGCGATGACCGAGACCAGGCAGAACACGAACAAGCCCAGCATGTTCAGGCGGGCATCGCTGTACAGCGCCTGCGCCGACCGCTCACGATCGACGAAGATCTGCCCTTGCAGCGCCATCAGGGCATCCAGGCTTTGATAGACCTGCTGTTCGGCGGGGACGACTTGCTGTTTGAGCTGCGTCATCGCGGCCTCGAAAGCCCCTTGCCGGATCAACACCTGCACCTGGGTGAACGCGGCGACGTAGGCCTCGCGATGTTTTTTCAGGGCCGCATAGGCGGCCTTGCCTTCTGGCAGGTAGAACAGTGGCTCAAGGGTTTCAAGTGCCTGGGTGATCCGTTTCCTGGTGGTATCGATCGACTGTTGGGCTTGCTGATTATCCTTGTCGATCAGCAGATCCCGGGTGTTCCTGGCGTTGTCCCGCACACCGGTGGCAATGACCATGATCGGATCGATCTTCGGCCAGTCCTGTTTGACGATCACTATTGCCTGTTCCTTGAGCGTCGCCAGATCGTGCAACGCATACAACGCCTGTCCTGTCAGTAACAACGGCGCAATGGCAAAGCCGATGACGATACGCTGTGCCGTGCTTAGCTTGGCCATCTCAAATGCTCCCCGATTAATACCTGCCCGATGGGCAGCGCATTTGAAAACTTCATGCCCCACAAGCCCCGGACTCACTGTGCCCCGGGTCGTTTCAATGGCCGCGAATGTAGTGCTCCAGTTGCCGGATCAGGTCGGCCTGCTCGGCGATGGCTTCCTTGACCAGATCGCCGATCGACAACAGGCCAATCAGTTGATCGCCGTCCATCACCGGCAGATGGCGCAGATGACTGTCGGTCATGACCGCCATGCAACGCTCGATGCTCTGCTGACTGTCTGCCGTGACCACCGGCGCGCTCATGATGTCCCTAACCTGCGTCCCGACCGAAGAGCGCCCCTGCAAAATGACCTTGCGTGCATAGTCGCGCTCACTGATCACACCGATCACCTGCCCCGCCTCTATGACGGGCAGAGCGCCGACGTTCTTTTCGGCCATCATCTTCAGCGCTTCCAGCACCATCTGGTCTGGCGCGATGCTATGCACCTGCTGGTTTTGCACGACCTTGAGCTTGAGCAGTTGCGCGGCTGTTTTCATAGGGGCCTCCAATACTGTTCACGGTTGAAAAGGCAAAAAAAAGCGCCTGAAACCTTGCGGTTCCAGGCGCCTTTGCCTGTTATTTTGCGGTGCTGAACGGATCACCGATGTTGCCCTGACCGATTCGGCCAATCGATCGTCGTTGACCGAGGGGGCTGTCCACAGGAATACCTTCCAGATGAACCCGGGGCTAGCCCTGCAGGCTTTGTGCCAGTCGGCAGCACAGAGACTTCAGGGCCGATGGACAGAGGTCATCCCTCTGGACACTTGAGCGGAAGGCGGCGAAAGCGCATTGCGCCGCCTCCGGCTGGTGCACGCCGTAACGCCCGGCGCTTCATAAAAGTGCAGACTGAATGGCAACACGTGATTAATTAACTCAGCTTATGACTCTATCCCGATCCAGCGGTCTAGTTTCCAAGCTAAACACGGCCTAGATTCGAAAAAATCAGCCACCGTCACCTATAGACGAGACTGACCAGGTTCAGCGTTCGGCAGTCAACGAAGACTCGTCCTACAATCACCTGTGGCGTTCGTTCTTCCTTCGACACAAATCATTTCGAAAGACTGATCCAACTCATCCCCGGGGAGCCGTCCCATTATGAGTGCCCTCAACATCAATGGCCGTGACTACACGGTTGACGTAGACCCTGGTACCCCCATTCTTTGGGCGTTGCGCGACACGCTGGGCATGACCGGCACCAAGTTCGGCTGCGGCGCTGCCCTGTGCGGTGCTTGCACCGTTCACCTGGATGGTCAGGCCATTCGCTCCTGCGTCACACCTATCGCAGCCGCCGAGGGTAAGAAGATCACGACGATCGAAGCGACGACCAACGGCAGCGACCCGGTCGGTACCGCCGTACACGAGGCATGGGTCAAGCACGACGTGGCGCAATGCGGTTACTGCCAGAGTGGTCAGATCATGAGCGCGACGGCCTTCCTCAAGGCCCAACCCAAGGGCAAGCAGCCCACGGTGGCCGAGATCGACTCGGCCATGGCCGGCAACATCTGTCGCTGCGGCACCTACGCCCGTATTCGCGCTGCGGTGGCTGATGCCGCTAAAGCCCTCGCCTGATCGGAGTTCGCCATGTTCAACGACACCTACCCGGACGAGCTCCCCCACGCGTTGCAACACATGCTTGACCGTGATCATGCCGACGGCCCCGCCACACTCCCCCGCCGCAGCTTCCTCAAGATCCTTGGCATTGGCGGCCTTGCGCTGGGCGCATTTCCTCACTTGGCCCTGGCGCAACAGGACAGCAGCGTCGCCGCAGGGCCCCTCAAGCCGAATCAGCAACCCTCCGCATTCGTGCAGATCGCATCCAATGGAGAGGTCACGGTGACCATCAACCGGTTGGAGTTCGGCCAGGGCGTGCAGACAGGCCTGCCGATGATCCTCGCCGAAGAGCTCGATGCCGACTGGAGCCTCGTGCGCAGTCGCAACGGCAGCGCCGATATCGCCTACCAGGACCCGCTCTACGGCATGCATCTCACCGGCGGCTCCAACTCGATCAAGAACAGCTATACCCAGTACCGCGAACTCGGCGCTCGTGCTCGCGCCATGCTGCTCGCCGCGGCAGCAGCGCGCTGGAACCTGGACGTGGCGAGCCTGAGTACCCATGCCGGTTGGGTACTCGGCCCGGCGGACCGCAAAGCCAGCTATGGTGAACTGGCCGAGGCCGCTATGGCGCTGCCTGTACCTGAGAAAGTCACGCTCAAGGATCCCAAAAACTTCCGAATCATTGGCCATGCCACCACGCGCATCGATGCCAAGGCCAAGAGCAGTGGTCAGCAGAATTTCGGTATCGATGTGCGCCTGCCGGGGCAACTCACCGCCGTGGTGGCCCGCCCACCGGTGTTCGGCGCCAGGCTCTCCTCTGTAGACGACAGCGCGGCCCGCGCCGTCAAAGGCGTGAAGGCAGTGCTGCGTGTCCCGCTTGATGGGGGGCTGAAGGCGTGGCAGTCGTGGCCGACGGCTACTGGCAGGCCAAACAAGGGCGGGATGCACTCAAGCTGCAATGGGATACAGCGACTGTAGAGAAGGTAGACAGCGAGAAGCAGTTGGCCGACTACCGGGAGCTGGCAGGCCACCCTGGCCCACGCAAGTTCGAGGCGGACATGACACCGCTGACAACAGCGCCGCATCAACTGGAAGCCGAGTTCGTGTTCCCGTACCTGGCCCATGCGCCCATGGAACCGTTGAACTGTACGGTCCAGCTTTCCGAGGGCCGCGCCGAGTTGTGGGCGGGTACCCAGCTACCCGGTACTGACAGCGCGGCGGCCGCTCGCGTACTCAATCTCAAGCCCGAGCAGGTTCAGATCAACGTGCAGACGGCTGGCGGCGGCTTTGGTCGGCGTGGCGTAGCCACCAGCGACTTTGTGGTGCTGGCCTGCGAGGTAGCCAAGGTGGCACGAACGGCCGGTTTGAATGGTCCGGTGCGCACGCTGTGGAGCCGCGAGGACGACATCAAGGGTGGCTATTACCGCCCCATGCACCTGCACCGCGCGCGCATCGGTTTCGACGACAGCGGCAAGGTGCTGGCCTGGGACCACGTGTTGGTCGGACAATCCATCATCTCGGGCACCATGTTCGGGGGACAGGTGAAGAATGGTATCGACCCCACGGCGACGGAAGGAATGCGTGATCCCTACCCGCTGCCGATGCGTCTGACGGTGCATCACCCGAAGCTCAACGTCCCTGTGTTGTGGTGGCGCAGTGTGGGCTCCACCCACACAGCCTTCGTGATGGAGACGTTGATCGATGAGATCGCCCGAACCACGAAGCAGGATCCAGTGGCTTACCGGATGAAGCTGTTTGCCGATCAAAGTCCGCGCCATCGCGCGGCGCTGCAATTGGCCGTGGACAAGAGCCAATACGGCAAACGCGAGCTGCCTGCCGGCCGGGCCTGGGGCGTTGCGGTACACGAGTCTTTCAGTTCGGTGGTGGCCTACGTCGTGGAAGCCTCGGTGCAGAACGGCCGTCCGGTGCTGCACCATGTGACCGCCGGCGTACACTGCAACCTGGCTGTCAACCCGCGCAGCGTTGAAGCCCAGGTGCAGGGTGCTGCCCTGATGGGCTTGTCGATGTGCCTGCCGGGCGGTGCCATCACCCTGAAAGAGGGTGTCGTGCAACAGAGTAATTTTGCTGACTTCAGCGTTCCGCGCATCACCGACATGCCCGAGTTTGCCGTCCACATCGTGCCCAGCGCCGAACCACCCACCGGGATGGGTGAGCCCGGCCTGCCCCCGTTGGCCCCCGCCTTTGCGAATGCGATCGCGAGCCTCACGGGTAAGCCGGTGCGTCAGTTGCCCTTCAAACTGGTGTAAAACTGATGGAACTCAGCGCCTACCGGGTGGGCCGCACCGTGGGATGCGTGGGTGCGGTCACCGTTTCCGGATTACCTGAGCTTGATGATCACCTTGCCTTTCGCTCTCCCCTGTTCGACATAGTTCAGGGCATCGGCTGTCGACTCGAATGAAAAGGTTCGATCCACCACCGGCTTGATCGCGCCGGCCTCGACAAGGGCGCTGATCTCACGCAGTTGAACACCACTGGCCCGCATGAAAACGAAGGCATAGCGGATACCGAGCTTGCGCGCTTTCCTCCGGATGCCGTAGCTCAAGAGCCCCATGACCTGTTTCAGTCCCCAGGACAGTCCCTGCTCTTGCGCGAACTCTGGGGTGGGTGGACCGGAGATGGAAATCAGTTGGCCGCCCGGCTTCAGGACCTTGAGTGATTTCTCAAGGACATCTGCGCCCAGGCTGTTCAGCACGACATCGTAGTCCTGCAACAGGCTCTCGAAGTTCTGCTTCCTGTAGTCGATCACAACGTCCGCGCCCAGCGCTTTCACCCACTCGACATTACTTGTGCTGGTGGTCGTGGCCACGAAGGCCCCCAGATGCTTGGCGAGCTGGATGGCGATCGTGCCCACCCCACCCGAGCCGGCATGGATAAGCACCTTCTGCCCCTTCTTCAGCTTGGCGGTTTCCACCAGCACCTGCCAGGCCGTCAGCGCAACCAGGGGAACGGCGGCAGCTTCGTCCATGCCGAGGTTCCGGGGTTTCAGCGCAAGCGCGTCTTCCGTCACGCCAATCAGCTCGGCGAAAGTGCCGATACGATCCTCGCGAGGGCGGGCATAGACCTCATCGCCCGGCTTGAAGCGAGTCACGCCAGGCCCCACCCGGACCACGACACCCGCCAGGTCATTGCCCAGGATCAGTGGAAAACGATACGGCAGGATCAGTTTGAACTCGCCCTTCCTGATCTTGGAATCCAACAGGTTGACGCTGGTGGCATGGACCTGGACCAGCACATCGTTGTCCCGAACCTCAGGGTCGGGCAACTGGCCAATACGTCCGTGACGCTTGCCATAGCGATCGATAAAAAATGCCTTCATGGTGATTCAGCTCTCTGGAGGGTGTCAGGCGTCGAGGAAGGACAAGGCCTTGGGCACGAAGTCGGCATGGTGCTGGAAAATCCCGTCATGCCCGGCGTCCTGGTAAATGATCAGTTGCGCATCAGGAATGCGACGCGCCATGTCGGTGGAGTTGACGGTAGGTACCATGATGTCGTTATCGCCGTTGGCGATCAGTACCGGGATCCGAAGGCTGCCCAGATCCTGGGGCGCCTGACGGCCCCAGGCTTCGATCGCCCTCAACTGCCGCAGGAAGGCCGCAGGCGTGGGAGCCTTGTCCCGATGTTCCTTGCGTTCCTGCAATCGTTTCAGGAAGGCCTTCGCGGCCTGGCGACCATTGGCCGTGGCGGTGAAGAACAGGTAGAACTTGGGATCGCGCAGCGTCAGCAGGCCCTTGATCATCAAGGGCCAGGACGTAGCCCATACCCTGTCGATGCCTTGGCCGCCGGCGGGTCCCGTACCGGTCAGAATCAGCTTGCGGACCAGCTCGGGGGCCTTCAACGCCATGTCCTGCGCCACGAATCCGCCAAGGGAAAAACCGAGCAGGTCGACCTTCTCGAAACCCAGTGCGCGAATCAGGGCGATTGCATCCTGTGCCATGGCACCGATGGTCACCGGGGCTGTTCCACCCGACGCGCCGATCCCCCGGTAGTCAGTGGCGATAACGCGGCGCCTGCTGGCTAGGCCATTGATGATCCGCGGGTCGAAATTGTCCAGTACCGCCCCCCAATGATTGAGAAGAATCAATGGCACACCGCTGCGAGGTCCCAGGTCACGGTAGGCAAAAGCCGTCCCGCCGACATTGATCGAGCGGTTCGCGGCCTGCCCGTACGACGTATCGGGCCCTGGGTGAAGCGGTTTGTCGGCATGGCTCATGGTTGACTCCGCGCGCCTCGTAGAGAGTGTCGCTCATGACAGGTAGTGGCGCATCTTTATGATGATGATCATAATCCAAACCGTCAACATCTTTGATGATGATCGACATCTATGTATAGTGACCATCTGGCGGTTGGCAGACGCAAAGAGGTATTGGGATATGAAAGTCACCAAGGCGCAGGCCCAGGCGAACCGGGCGCGCATCGTCGAGACGGCCTCCGTCCTGTTTCGCGAACGGGGCTATGACGGCGTGGGGGTGGCAGACCTGATGGCGGCTGCCGGGTTCACCCATGGCGGGTTCTACAAGCATTTCCGCTCAAAAGCCGATTTGATGGCCGAAGCCGCTGCGTGCGGGCTGTCCCAGACCCTGGCCAATAACGCCGGTCTCGACCTCGCCGAGTACATCAGCCTTTACGTGTCACGGGAACACCGTGATGCCCGCAGCCTGGGCTGCACGATGGCAGCCCTCTGCGGGGATGCCGCGCGTCAACCGGAAGAGATCAGGACGACCTTTGCCGACGGGATCGAAAACACGCTCGCCGTCCTTGAGCGCGAGGGCACGGTGCCAGGCGACGTGGATCAGCACAACGTGCGAGCCAAGATGATCAACCTGTTGGCCCAGGCGGTCGGTGCCATCGTGTTGTCACGGGCCTGTCCGGATGACTCGCCACTGGCGGATGAGATTCTCGAAGCCTGTCGCACGGAAATGCTCGCGCCCCTGTTGCCCGCCACGCCATGAGCTACGGCTTGAGACAAGCCCTCTCGCAAACCCGGGACCGCCCAGTATTCGTGGACTGAGCGGTCCTGGGGCTGTCTCGCGACAACTCGTTCAGGGTTGTACCTCTGGCTCGCGGGCACAGCCCTTGTGCAATTCGGCCGCCAGTTTCTCTTCGTCCAGCGCCCCTTCCCACTTGGCGATGAACAACGTGGCCACACCGTTGCCAATCACGTTGATCAACGCCCCACCCTCGGAAATGAAACGGTAGACCCCAAGTACCAGCACCAGCCCCGCTGCCGGGATCACATCCAGGCTACCAAGGGTGGCCGCCAGGGTAATGAACGCCCCGCCGGTGATACTGGCCGCGCCCTTGGAGGTCAGCAGCAGAATCAACAACAAGGTGACCTGGTGCCACAGGTCGAGGGGGATATCCAGCGCCTGGGCGATGAAGATCGCCAGCACCGTCATGTTGATGCAACTGCCATCGAGGTTGAAGCAGTAACCCGAAGGCACCACCAGCCCCACCACCGACTTCTCGCAGCCCAGGCGCTCCAGCTTGCCCATCAGGCGCGGCAAGGCCGACTCCGAAGACGAGGTGCCCAGCACCAGGAACAGCTCGTCGCGGATGTACTTGAGGAACCGCCACAGGCTGAAACCCGCCAGCCGCGCCACCAGGTTGAGCATCACCAGCACAAAGAACAGCGCCGTCACGTAGTAGCAGATCAGCAACTGGCCATACGCCCCGAGGGAACCCACGCCGTATTTGCCGACCGTAAAGGCCATGCCGCCGAAGGCCCCCAACGGCGAGACATACATCACCATCCTGACCATGCGGAAAAACGCCTGGGCCACCAGGTCGATCAGGTGCAGCAGCGGCTTGCCGACATCACCCAGCATCTGCAGGGCGAAGGCAAACAGAATGGAAATGAACAGCACCTGGAGGATGTCGCCCTCGGCAAATGCGCCCAACACCGTACTGGGCACGATATGGGTGAGAAAGCCCACCACGCTCTGTTCATGGGCCAGCTTGCTGTAGCTGTCGATGGCATGGACATCGAGGCTCGCCGGATTGATGTGCAGGCCCGCACCGGGCTGCATCAGGTTCACGCCGATCAGCCCGACCACCAGCGCCAGGGTGGTCAGCACCTCGAAGTACAGCAACGATTTGAAGCCGACCCGACCGATGCGCTTGAGGCTCTGCATGCTGGCAATGCCGCTGACCACGGTGCAGAAGATGATCGGCGCGATCAGCATCTTGATCAGCTTGATGAACGTGTCGCCCAGCGGCTTCATTTCCTCACCGAGGCCGGGGTAGAAATGACCGAAGAGGATGCCCAGCGCGATCGCCAGCAGCACCTGCACATACAGATGGCGGAACACGCCGCGCAGCCGTGAATGGCGCGGTTCTCTTATTGTTATGGTTGTCATGGGCGGACCTTCTTGTTGGGTGGTGAAGCTTTTACGACACGAGGTTGATCGGGCTCCCCGAGTAGTAGCCGTGCAGGTTGCCGAGGATCCCGTCGGCCAGCCGTTGCAGGCTGCTCTGGCTGGCCCAGGCCACATGGGGCGTGACGATCAGGTTGGCATGGAGACTGGTGAGCAATGGCTGATCGGCCGCCGGCGGCTCCTGGTCCAGCACATCGAGGGCCGCGCCGCCGAGGCGGCCGCTGTCCAGGGCCGCGAGCAGCGCGCGTTCATCCACCAACGGCCCACGGGCGGTATTGATCAGCAAGGCGCCGGGTTTCATCTGCGCCAGTTCCGCGGCACCGATCAGGTGGCGGGTGCGCTCGCTCAGCGGACAGTGCAGCGAGATCACGTCACTTTGCGCCAGCACCGTTTCAAAGGCCTGGTAGCCCTTGCGCACCGGGATCGCGCCACGGTGTTCGGCATAGAGCAACTGCATGCCCAGGGCGCTCGCCAGGCGTGCGGTGGCCAGGCCGATAGCACCCCGGCCGACGATGCCCAGCACACTGCCCTGCACATCCAGGATCGGCGCGCGATGGACGCAGAAATGCCGCGAAGTCGGCCAGTCCCGCTGTGCTGCCGCCTGGTAGGCGAACAACTGTCGACGCAAGGCGAAGATCGAGGCGATCACCGACTCGGCGACACTTTGCGCCGAGTAGGCCGGGACATTGCTTACCGTCACACCGAAATCACGGCAGGCCGCCAGGTCAATACAGTCGTAACCGGTGGCCGCGACGCAGATAAAGCGCAGGTTGGGCAACTGTTCAAGTTCGGCTCGGCCGATGCGTACCTTGTTGGTGATCAGCGCATCGGCATTGCGGGCCGCGTTCACCACCTGGTCCGGTGGCGTATCGGAACGGTCCTGCCAGTCGCTGACCCAGGCCGGACGCGCAAGGCCCAGCGGCAGGCTGGCGCTGTCGAGAAATACCACCTTCATACCGCACGCTCCGGTTGTACGGGCTCGGAGATCTCGATCAGGTTCAGGTCCGGATCACGCACATACACCGAACGGATCGGCCCGGTGGCCCCGGTGCGCAACACCGGGCCTTCGATGATGGGCCAGTCGACACGGGCCAGGTGTGTAATCACCTGATCGAGGGGGATCGAGGCGATGAAGCACAGGTCCAGCGCCCCCGGCACGGGCAGGTGCGCCTTGGGCTCGAACTCGTGGCCGCGCACGTGCAGGTTGATTTTCTGCTGGCCGAAGGTGAACGCCTTGCGCCCACCAGCGAAGGTCTGCACCTGCATGCCCATGACCCGCACGTAGAAGTCCTCGGCGGCCACGGGGTCGATAGTGGTCAGCACCAGGTGGTCAAGATGGTCGATCATGGTTGCAGCTCCTGGGTTCGGGTCGACGGCACCTGTTTTTCCAGGTTGGCGACATGGGCGGGTATCGGGTGCAGGTCCAGGCGCTTGCCGGCCTTGAGGATCTGGCTGGGAATGTCGTGGCCGACCAGTCCCGGCAACCGGGCGGCAATCGCCAGCACACGGTCAAGGTCGACCCCGGTGTCGAAGCCCATCAACTGCAGCATGTGCAGCAGGTCTTCGGTGCAGACATTGCCGCTGGCCCCCGGCGCGTAAGGGCAACCGCCCAGGCCACCGAGGGAGGCATCGAAACGCTCGACACCGGCGTCGATGGCCGCCAGGGCATTGGCCAGGGCCATGCCACGGGTGTTGTGGAAATGCAGGGTCAGTTGCAGCGCCGGAAAGCGCTCACGCACGGCCCGGGACAGCGCCTCGACCTGGCTCGGATAGGCCATGCCGGTGGTGTCGCACAAGGTCACGCCACGGGCGCCCCGTTCGGCAAAGCGCTCGACCCAGTGCAACACCTCGCCCACCGGCACATCGCCCTGCATCGGGCAGCCGAACACCGTCGACAACGACACGTTGATCGCCACCGGCGCCTGGCCGATCACGCGGAACACTTCGCTGAGCTGGGCGAACGACTGCTCGCGGCTCATGCGCAGGTTGGAGCGGTTGTGCGGTTCGCTGACCGACATCACCAGGTTGGCTTCATCGATGTTGCACGCCAGGGCCCGTTCGGCGCCGCGCACATTGGGCACCAGCACGGTGTATTCCACCGCCGGATTGCGCCGGATGCCCTGCATCACCGCCTCGGCATCGCGCAGCGCGGTAATGGCCTTTGGCGAGGTGAATGAGGTGACCTCGATCTTGGCGAAACCACACTGGCTGAGGGCATCGATCATGGCGATCTTGTCGGCGGTTTCGATAAACCGCGCTTCGTTCTGGAAGCCGTCACGGGTGGCGACTTCCTGCAAAAACAGACGTTGCATGGACATTCCTCGGGTTCAAATGATGCCGCGTTGGCGCCAGTCGGCCTGTTGCGCGGGGTCGATACCCAGCTCACCGAGAATCTCGGCGGTATGCTGGCCCAGGGTCGGTGCCGAGTGCGCCACGCGCCCTGGTGTGCTGCCCAACTTGGGCACGATGCCAGGCAAGGTCACCGCGGTGCCGTCGTCCAGACGGCTGTCGAGCAGCATGTCGCGCGCCCGGTAGTGCGGGTCCTGGGCGATGTCGGCGGCGTTGTAGATCTTGCCGGCGGGAATACGCGCCTCGGTCAGGATCGACAGGACTTCATCGAGGCCGAGCCGTGCGGTCCATTGGGAGATGGCGGCGTCGATGCGCTCGACCTGCAACACCCGGCCATCGTTCTGCGCAAGGTCGGGATCGCTCGCCAGGTCACGGCGGCCGATCACCTCCATCAGGCGTTGATAGATGCTGTCACCATTGCCGGCGATCAGGGCAAAGCCACCGTCGCGGCAACGATAGGCGTTGGTCGGCGCGATCCCCGGCAAGCTGCTGCCGGCGGGCTCGCGAATGGCGTTGAACACCGAGTATTCGGGCAACAGGCTTTCCATCATGTTGAACACCGACTCGTACAGCGCCACGTCGACCTGCTGCCCTTGCCCACCGTTCTGCTCGCGGTGACGCAGGGCCAGCAGAACCCCGATCACCCCGTGCAAGGCCGACAACGAGTCGCCAATGGAAACACCGACCCTGACCGGCGTGCGCCCGGGCTCGCCGGAGAGATGGCGCAGCCCGCCCATGGCTTCGCCGATCACGCCAAATCCGGGACGGTCGCGGTAAGGCCCGGTCTGACCATAACCGGAGACCCGGAGCATGATGAGCTTCGGGTTCAGCGCGTGCAGCGTGTCCCAACCCAGCCCCCAACCTTCCAGGGTCCCCGGGCGAAAATTCTCGATCAGCACATCGGCATCCGCCACCAACTGGCGCACCACCTGTTGCGCCTCGGCCTGGCGCAAATCAAGGGTCAGCGAGCGCTTATTACGCGACTGCGCGGCCCACCAGACGGAAGTCCCGTCGTGCAGCAGGCGCCATTTACGCAACGGGTCCCCGGTGACCGGCGGCTCGATCTTGATCACCTGCGCACCGAATTCACCGAGCATTTTCGCCGCAAAGGGCCCGGCAATCAGTTGACCGAGCTCCACGACCTTGACACCTTGCAGAGGTAATTCCATGACGTTTACCGTTCTTGTCGAGTACTTGTGACCTGGATAATCGACAGAAACCGGGCAGATGAAAATTTCATATTTCGCCACTACCCTTTCCTGAATGGAAAGCCTCGGACATCCTTGATGATCAATCCCCTGCATTTCGATCTGTTGTCATTGCGCCTGCTGATCTTCGCCGCCGAGTCCGGCAACCTGACCCGGGCCGCCGAGAAGGCCAACATGACGGTCTCGGCGGCCAGCAAACGCCTGGCCGAACTGGAGCGCACGACCCAGTGCCCGTTGTTCGTGCGCCTGCCGAGGGGACTTGAACTGACAGCGGCGGGACAAGGGATGGTCGAGCACGCCAGGACCATTCTCGAAGGTGTGAACCGCATGGCGTGTGACGCCAGTGATTACGCGGTGGGGGTGCGCGGGCATGTACGCTTGTGCGCCAACACTTCCGCCGTGGTCCAGTTCCTGCCGGATGATCTGGCGCAGTTCCTCCAGGCCAACCCGAACGTGCGTATCGGGCTGGAGGAAGCCCTCAGCGAACCGATCATTCAAGCCGTGGAAAGCGGGCGTGCCGATATCGGTATTTTTGCCGACAACGTACCAGCGGAGGGGCTCTACACCCTGCCCTATCGTGACGACCGCCTGGTGTTGCTGGTGCCCGTCGGCCATGAACTGGCCAATGCGCGTAGCCTGTCCTTCACGGACACGCTCGGTTTCGATTATGTGGCGCTCAACCAGGGCAGCTCGTTGCTGCGTCGCATCACCGACGCCGCCGTGGGTGCGGGCAAGATCCTCAAGGTGCGCATCCAGGTCAGCAGCTTCGACGGTATCTGCCGCATGATCGAAGCCGGCCTGGGTATCGGGATCTTGCCGCTGCAAGCGGTACGCAGCGAATTGCTCGGTACTCGACTGATGGCGGTCGACCTGAGCGATGACTGGGCGCAGCGCACTTTGTTCGTCGGGGTCAAAGATGCGGCGCAACTGGCTCCGGAGGCGGCCAAGTTATTTGAATATCTGAGCAGCGTGCGCGGCTGATATGCACCCCACATACAGCTCGGCGGCGCTCAATCAACAAGAGAGTAGCCGGGATCAAGGGCCGCAACGCGGCCATGGCCAGTCCTTTCTGGCTTCAATGCGTTTGACCATATCCTATAGTGGGGGATAGTATATTTACGCCATTCATTGAGACCCGAGGCTCACCTCATGAGCGAGCATGAACACGAACACAACCATCCCCACGTCCATCAAAGCCATGAAGCGATCATCAAGCGCCTCAAACGGGCGGATGGCCATCTGCGCAGCATCATCACCATGATCGAAGAAGGTCGTGAGTGTGTGGACATCGCCCAGCAGCTGCATGCCGTGGAGAAGGCGGTGTGTCAGGCCAAGCGCACGCTCATCCAGGATCACATCGATCACTGTCTGGAAGACACCGTTTCGGCGCTGAATACCGGCGAGCGCGGACCGCTGGAAGCCTTTAAACAAATCACCAAGTACCTCTAGGTCTGCCATGCCCAACTTAGCTGAACTCTTGCAACAAGGCGGTTCACACGCCTGGCTGTATTTCCCGAGCGCTATCTTGCTTGGCGCTCTGCATGGCCTGGAACCGGGTCATTCAAAAACCATGATGGCCGCCTTCATCATCGCCATCCGGGGCACGCTGAAACAGGCCGTGTTGCTGGGCCTGGCCGCCACGCTTTCGCACACGGCGGTGGTGTGGCTGGTCGCCATCGGCGGCATGTACCTGGGCAAAGGTCTGGATGCCCAAACCACTGAGCCTTACTTTCAGCTCGCCTCCTCCGCGCTGATCATCGCGATTGCGCTCTGGATGCTGTGGCGTACCTGGCACGGCGAGCGGATGGCCAGGTTCGAGCAGGATGATCACCACCATCATGGAGAGCATGACCATGGTCACCATGATGAAACCCATCGAATCGATACTGGCCACGGCCGCATCGAACTGTCGATCTTCGAAGAAGGCATGCCACCGCACTGGCGCTTCAGGACCTTGACCGGCCATGCCTGGTCCGCCTCGGATGTTCGCCTGACGACCATTCGTCCGGACGGTAGCACTCAGTCGTTCGCTTTCGTCGAGCGCGAGGGCTTCCTGGAATCAACGGTCGATATCCCGGAACCGCATGAATTCAACGCTCGCTTGAGTCTTGGACATGCGGGGCACTCCCACGATTACGACCTGGAGTACCAGGAACATGATCACGGGCACGCGCATTCCGAGCTGGAAGGCCTGGAGCTGTCGATTGATGGCTATCAGGATGCGCATGAGCGTGCACACGCCAACGATATCCGTAAGCGCTTCACCAACCGCGAAGTCACCACGGGACAGATCGTCATGTTTGGTCTGACGGGCGGCCTGATTCCATGCCCTGCCGCCATTACCGTCCTGTTGCTGTGCCTCCAGGTTAAAGAGGTGGCGCTGGGCGGCATGCTCGTCCTGTGCTTCAGCATCGGCTTGGCAATCACCCTGGTTGCCGTAGGTGCTGCCGCGGCCATTGGCGCCAGGCAGGCTTCCAACCGCTGGCCCTGGTTGGGCACCGTTGCTCGTCGAGCCCCCTACCTGTCCAGCGTGTTGATCATCGGCGTCGGCCTGTACGTGGGTATCCATGGCTGGATCGGCTTGAACGCATAAGGCGCGCTTGAGTGTTTCAACTCACCCGCTACGTGGCGGCATTCGCTGCCGCCACGTAGCTGCCCATGCAGTCTAGCGCAGCAGGTGCACCGCCAAACCAACGAGTGCGCATGCCAGCAATACCTGAATCACGCCACGCTTGAAGCGAAACAAGGCAATCGCTGCCGCAATCGCGATCAGCGCGGAAGGCCAATCGAGGGTGCCGCCGAACCCCTTGGGCCACAGCACGTGATAGCCGAAGAACACCGCCAGATTGAAAATGACCCCAACCACGGCGGCGGTGATGCCGGTCAGCGGCGCGGTGAACCTGAGTTCGTTTTGAGTCGCCTCCACCAGCGGGCCACCCACGAGAATGAACAGGAACGATGGCAGGAAGGTGAACCAGGTCACCACCGTGGCAGCGAGCGCTCCCGCCAGGAACACCTGATCGGCACTGAACACCTTGGAGACATAGGCGCCGACAAAACCGACGAAAGCCACCACCATGATCAGCGGCCCGGGTGTGGTTTCCCCCAAGGCCAGGCCATCGATCATTTGTGTTGGCGTCAGCCATCCATAGTGGCCGACCGCGCCCTGGTAGACATAAGGCAGCACCGCATAGGCACCACCAAATGTCAGCAGCGCGGCCTTGGTAAAGAACCAGCCCATCTGGGTCAAGGTGCCTTCCCAGCCAAAGAGTGCGGTCAGGATTCCCATGGGTAACGCCCACAACGCAGCGCCCACGAGGACCACCAGAACCAGTTTTACCCCGCTGAATCGGGCATGGTCAGGGGACGGGGTGTCGTCATCGATCAAGGCTGGGCCATAGGATTTCCTGGCCGCGCTGTGCCCCCCGATTCTGAATTTTTCGGGAGCAAGGCGCCCGCCCAGGTAACCGAGCAACGCCGCACTCAGTACGATTAGCGGGAAGGGAACATCAAATGCAAATATCGCCGCGAATGAAGCCGCCGCAATGGCCCACAGCCAACCGCTCTTCAGGGCTCGGGAGCCGATCCGATGAGCCGCCTGCACCACGATGGCCGTGACGGCGGGCTTGATGCCATAGAACAGACCCGCCACCAGCGGTACGTCGCCGAACGCGATATACATCCAGGACAGGGCAATCAGGATGAACAGCGAGGGTAATATGAAGAGCCCCCCGGCAATCACGCCGCCCCAGGTTCTATGCATCAGCCAGCCGATGTAGGTCGCCAGCTGCTGAGCCTCCGGCCCAGGGAGCAGCATGCAGAAGTTGAGGGCATGCAGAAATCGCCGTTCGGATATCCAGCGCCGTTGTTCCACCAACTCCTGGTGCATGATCGAGATCTGCCCCGCCGGTCCGCCAAAGCTGATGAAACCGAGCTTCAACCAGAACCAGAACGCCTCGCGCAGACTGATCGCCTCAGGTCTTGGCAGGTCCTCTTCAAGGATTGACGGGGAAACCTTGCTCATGGGGTTGTTCCTCTTTCACAGACGCTACGAGCAGGCCGTCGAAGATGGCGCTCGCAACCGGCAACGGATGGTCGTCGTGGGTCATGGTTTCACGAAGCCCTGCCCGTTCGAAAGGCAAAAATGTGCCCTCTCACCCAACAGTTCCACGCGCCCCTCCCCCGGTAACCTCAACCTGGATGACCGACGCCCAGGAAATCGGCAATCTGCTGCCACATCGCAATCGGATTGGAATACATGGGGAAGTGCCCACACTGCGCGATGGGCGCCAGCCGCACACCTTCGGCCTGAATGTGCGAAAGGTAGGACAGTGAAGCATTCTGTTCGCCATACATGAACAGGCGCGGGCATTTCAGTCCGAGGAACTTGCCCATCAGGTCGGCGTTATCGGAAAGATCGACCATCGACTGGAAAATCCCGCGCACTGCACCGGCCCGCACCTTATGCCGCAAGCTTGCCGAGTAAAGCGCACTGGCATAGGCCGGCGCCTGTCGGGTACGGGCGATGAACGCCGCGAAGAACGCCTCGGGATCATCCGCCGGATAGTCGACGATCTGACGGCTGAGAAAGCAGTCTTCCGGGGCAATGTTGCCCTCGATATCGACGAAGCTCAGTACCCGCTCCGGGAACTGATGGGCCAGCATCAACGCGGTGAGTCCGCCCATGGAGTGGCCGACCAGATGGAAGCGTTCGATGCCGAAATGCGCCAGCACCTGCAACGCGGTCTGCAACAGAAAGCCAATGGAGATCTTCGACAGATCGGCGCACTGGCTCTCACCGCACCCCGGCGCGTCATAAGCGACAAAGGGATGACCGGCAAAGGCAGCCTGCTGCACGATGTCGGCATAGTCTTCCTTGGTCGAGCCAAAACCATGCAGGAACACAATGGGTGCCAAGGTCCCCTCACGATAAAGGGCGGCGACGTTCAGTTGAACACCCTCTACCGTCAGCGGGAGCTGCGTATGAATGAACGTTTCTGGCGAAGACACGTGAATAACTCCTTGAACGAAAAGGTTGTCGCCCAGACAAGGGCTGCCGACGGCACAGGCGGCAATTTCAAGGGGACCAGCCCGTCTGTAAATGACTGATTCAGGAAGGCTTTCATACGCCAAACCTATCAGCCCGGGAAAACCTCCCGGTCACACCTTGGCCTGAAACCGGGCAATCAACGCCTCCACCAACGGATTGGGCCTGCCTGCGTTCCACGCCACCGCGGTGGTGACAACGTTGAGCTTCTGGCCAAGCGTTCGAAACACAACATTGTCGGGGGCCAGTTTCTTCAGCGACGCCGGTACCAGCGCGATGCCTTGCCCACAGCTGACAAAGGCGATCTGCGAAGCGACAGAACGCACCTCATGCAACACCCGCGGGGAGAAACCGCTGGCCCGGCAGGTTGCAATCAAGTTATCGAAATACACCGGGCTGACTTTTCGCGAGAACATCACCAAGGGCTCGCTGGCCAGGCTCGACAGGCTGATCCGCGTGCGCGAAGCCAACGGGTGATCACTGGGCAGCGCCACCATCAGGCGATCTTCCGTCAACGGCAGCGACTTGATCGAAGCGCCCAGGTCACCGTCCAGACGGGCGAACGCCAGGTCGATATCCCCGGCCTCCAGCGCCGGGACGGCCTCGACACTGTCGATTTCCCGCACCGACACGGTGAGGTGCGGGTATTCGCGCTTCAGTTGCTCGATCAAGCCCGGTAACACATCGAACATGGCCGTCGAGATCGCGCCGATGGTCAATAGGCCCGACTGCCCCGCCACCGCCTCCTCCACAGCCAGTTCCAGGCGTTCCAGTTGCTCGGCGAACTTGCGCACCGCCGGCAGGATCGCGGCCCCGGCCGGGGTCAGTTTCGCCCCACGCCGCGAACGCTCGAAGAGCGTGACCTTGAGCGCCTGCTCCAGGACCTGGATCTGCTCGCTCAGCGGTGGCTGGGACATCCCCAGACGCTTGGCGGCACGGCCGAAATTCTGTTCCTCGGCCACCGCCAGGAACAACCAGAGATGACGAATCAGACGGAAATTGATCATGGCGAATCCATAGGTTCAGCGTATCTAACGCTTCTGTGATTAGTAATATACCTATGGAATAGCCACGCCGACACTGGGCACCTCCGTCACCACAGGGGTTCTCCCATGACCAACCAGAACATGACCCACAAGCGTTTGCTGGAACGCCTGGCGGCGCTGGACACCAACACCGTGTCCGATGCGCTCGATTTCCTCGACCTGCCCGGCGCCACGGTGGGACTGCGCCCGCTGTGGCAGTGCCCGAAAATCGTCGGGCGGGCCAGCACCGTGCTGCTGGCGCCCAAGTCCGGCAGCGCTCCCACCGTGCACCTGATCACCCCGGTGGTCGAGCAGATACACAGCGATGACCGCGTGCTGGTGATTGCCGGCGGTATCGACGGCATTTCCTGCTGGGGCGATATCCTGGCCAATGCCGCGTCCGGCAAGCAGGTACGCGGCACGGTGATCGACGGTTTCAGTCGCGATATCGACGGCAGCGCGGAGATTGGTTATCCGGTCTACGGCCGTGGCGTGACGATGATCAGTGCGCGCAATCGCGTGGTGCAGATCGCCGCCGCCGTGACGATTGACGTGGCCGGTGTCGCTGTCAGCGAGGACGACTATGTCATCGCCGACCACTGCGGCACGGTGTTCGTGCCTTCGGCCCACATCGAGCAGGTGATCGCGCTGGGCGAGCGTATTGCCCGCCGCCAGGACGGCATGGTCGAGGCGGTCCGCAGCGGCCGCTCGGTGGCCGAGGTGATGCACGACACCCAGTTCGAAGCCATCCACGCGGAGCACGCCTGATGAATCTTCAAGACCAGGAACGGGTTCAATGTCTCAACCAGCGCCTGGCCAGCGCGCAACCTTCGGCGACCTACCGGATCATGGACCGGGTGGCGGAACGGCGGGCGCAAGGCGCAACGATCATTTCACTGTGCGCGGGCGAACCCGACTTCGATACCCCCAGGCATGTACGTGAAGCGGCCATCGACGCCATCGAGCACGGCCACACCCGCTACACCCAAGTCGCCGGTGTACGTTCCCTGCGTGAAGCGGTGGCCGCCAAGTTTCGCCGCGAGAACGGACTGGACGTCACCTGGCAGGACACGCTGGTCTGCAACGGCGGCAAACAGGTGATCTACAACGCCCTGGCCGCCACCCTGAACGAGGGCGACCAGGTCATCGTGCCGGCACCCTACTGGGTCAGTTACCCGGAGATGGTGCAACTGTGCGGCGGTGAAGCCAGGATCGTCACCTGCGACGCCGACACGGGCTTCAAGTTGACCGCAGGAGCCCTGGGTGCCGCGATCACAGCGCAGACCCGCTGGCTGATCCTCAACTCGCCCTCCAACCCGACCGGCGCGGTGTACAGCCGGGATGAGCTGCACGCCCTGGCCGACGTGTTGCTGGCCCATCCCCAGGTGCTGGTCCTGGCCGATGACATCTACGAACACCTGATCTTCGATGACCAGGCGTTCCACACCCTGGCCCAGGTGGAGCCACGACTGGCGTCGCGGATCCTGACCATGAACGGTGTGTCCAAGGCGTATGCCATGACCGGCTGGCGCATCGGCTTCGCCACCGGACCACGCTGGTTGCTGGAGGCCATGGAAAAGCTGCAAGGGCAACAGACCTCTGGAGCGAGTTCGGTCTCGCAACAAGCGGCACTCGCCGCACTGGAGGGCCCCAAGGACTTCATCCACGAAAGCCGGGCGGTTTTCCAGCGTCGTCGGGACTTGATGGTAAGACTGCTGAACGACATCCCCGGACTCGAATGCGTGAGCCCGGCCGGTGCGTTCTATGCCTTCGCCTCCTGCGCCGGCCTGATCGGCCGCACCTCCCCGGCCGGGCGGGTGCTGCATGGCGATGAAGAGGTCGCCCACGCCCTGCTTGATGAAGCGGATGTCGCCGTCGTGCACGGCAGCGCGTTCGGGCTCGGCCCCTACATTCGTATCGCCTATGCGCTGGATGATGCCGCCTTGCGCCAGGCCTGCGAAGCTATTCACAGGTTCTGCAGCGCCCTGCGTTGATCAGCTACCGGTAACAACCGATTCAGGCCCTTGAGCTGTCAACCATGAGCTAACCTTCAAGTAGATCAAATCGACACTCCGGGCCAGGCGCCACACGGCTTTGATTTGCATCATCGGGACGATGCCGCGCTCAACGCACACTGGATGCGCCTCGCTTGCGCGAGATGGATGACGCGAGTGGAAACGACTCGTGCAGGAGCTGCGGCATGTGCGCAAAATTCACGCTGTGTGTCGTGCTGGCATGTCTCTGCGGGCTTGCCTGGGGCGCGGACGGCGCCGCACAGAGCGCCGAACCGCGCGTCGCGATCCTCGTTTACCACCGCTTTTCGGAGACGGCGGACGACTCGATGACCGTGCGCATGGGCACCTTCGAGAGCCAGTTGCGCGTCCTGCACGAGCGGGGCTACCAGATCGTCCCGCTGCGTGAGGTGGTCGACTGGCTGCGCGATCCCAATGTGACGCTGCCGCCAAAGCCGGCGGTGATCACGGTGGATGACGGGCATCGTTCGGTATTCGAGAAACTGCTGCCCATCGTGCTGCGCGAGCGCTTTCCGGTCACGCTGTTCATCTACCCGTCGGCGATCTCGAACGCCTCCTATGCGCTGACCTGGGAGCAATTGCGCACCCTGAAACAGACCGGGCTCATCGACATCCAGTCGCACACCTACTGGCATCCCAACTTCAAGGTCGAGCGCAGACAGCGTACACCCGCGGATTTCCAGCAGTTCGTGCGCACTCAACTCGACCATTCGCGCCGCCGTCTCGAGGCGCAAACCGGTGCACCGGTCGACATGCTCGCGTGGCCGTTCGGCATTTACGACGACGAGTTGATCGCGCTCGCCGCCGACGAGCACTACGTGGCCGCCTTTACGCTGGACGCGCGCAAGGCTGACCGCCACTCACGGTTACTCGCACTGCCGCGTTTCCTAATGATCGATGCCTATGGTGCCAACGCGTTCGCGCACCTGCTCGGGGAACCGAACACTCCACCCATGCCCTCGCCAGGAAACCCACAATGACCTTCCGGCGCCCACTGAAGCGATACGCAATCCCGGCACTGCTCGCCATCGCCGCCCTGCTGATAGGTCGAAGCGCCCTCGCCGTCAGCGGTGTCGTACTCGACTCAAGCACGCAGAACCCGGTCGTCGGCGCAATCGTCACGACAACTGCCGAGGTGATCCGTACCGACGAAGACGGGCGATTCGAGACCGCCCAGGCGGTCACGAGCATCGGAGCCCGCGCACCAGGCTATCTGCGCACGGAAGCGACGGTATCCGACGAAACGCCGGTGACGCTGGTGTTGACCCCGTTTCGACCGAAGGCGGTCTATCTGTCGGTGTTCGGCGTCACCAACGCGACGCTGCGCAACAACGCCGTCAGCCTTGCCAACAACGGCTTGATCAATGCCTTGGTGATCGACGTCAAGGGCGATCGTGGCCTGACCGCGTATCGCAGCGTGGCCCGCGAGAAGATCGGCGCGGCGGCCCGGGCGGTCGAGCGCGCGCCCCAGTTACGGGACTTTCCGGCGCTGCTGGCCAGGCTGCATGCACAACACCTGTACCTGATCGCGCGCATCGTGGTGTTCAAGGACGATCCGCTCGCCGATGCGCATCCGGAATGGAGCGTGCACACCGCAGAAGGCGAACCGTTTCGCGATAACGAGAAGCTGCAATGGATGGACCCGTTTTCCCACGACGTCTGGCAGCACAATATCGATGTCGCCGAAGAGGCGGCACGGATGGGCTTCGACGAGATCCAGTTCGACTATGTACGCTTTCCCGACAAGGGTGGGTTGCGCTTTGCCCAGCCGAACACCCGGCGCAACCGGACGGCGGCGATCGTCGGCTTCCTGCAGAACGCACGCACGCGCCTGGCGCCCTACAACGTGTTCGTCTCCGCGGATATCTTCGGCTACGTCAGCTGGAATCTCGACGATACCGCGATCGGCCAGCAACTCGAAACGCTCGGTGCGCCGCTCGACTATATTTCGCCGATGCTCTACCCGTCCGGTTTCGGCTGGGGCCTGCCGGGCTTGAGCGACCCGGTCGCCGATCCCGGCCAGATCATCAGGCGCTCCCTGGCAGAGGCCGTGAAGCGTACCCACCTGCCGGGCGTGCGCTTTCGTCCGTGGCTACAGGCCTTTCGCGATTATGCGTTCGATCATCGCGTGTTTGATGCCACGGCGATCAATGCGCAGATACAGGCCGCCGACGCCGCCGACAGCGATGGATGGATGTTATGGAACCCGCACAATCACTACAACGCCGCCGATTTACCGCAGCACTGATCGGCGTGCTGAAGCACTGGGCGCTGCTGGGCGCCATGGCGACGGCGCAACTTGCCGGTGCCGCCGATCTCGATACGGCGGCGCGCCTGCAGGCCACGCAGATCGTCGAGGGACAGATCGCCGCCGGGCGCATTCCGGGGGCCGTGGTCCTGATCGGGGACGCCACCCACGTGTTCTACCGCGAAGCCTTCGGACTGCGCGCGACCCTCCCGGACCGCGAACCGATGACGCTGAACACCGAGTTCGATCTCGCCTCGCTGACCAAGGTCATCGCCACCACCACGGCGATCATGCAACTGGCCGAAGCCGGCCGCATCGACCTGAACGCCCCCGTTACGCGGTACTGGCCCGCCTTCGCGGCGAACGGCAAGGACGCGGTGACCGTGCATGACCTGCTCGCCCACACCTCAGGGCTACGCCCGGACCTGCTTGCGCGACCCACGCAACCGGGCCGCGAAGGCGTATTGAAGGCGATTGCCGCAGAGCGCCCGCGCAGCGCGCCGGGTGAACGGGTCATCTACAGTGACCTGAATTTCGTGGTGCTCGGCGAACTGGTCGAACGCATCAGCCAGCGTCCGCTCGACGCCTATTGCCAGGCTCACATCTTCGCGCCGCTGGGCATGCGCGACACGCTCTTTCTGCCGGACGCCGGGCGAACGGCACGCACCGCGCCGACGCTCGCCGACAGCAGCCGCGTACGCCGTGGTCAGGTGCACGATCCGACCGCCCAATGGATGGACGGTGTTTCCGGCAACGCCGGGCTGTTTTCCACGGCGGACGACCTCGCCCGCTTCGCCCAGATGCTGCTGAACGACGGACACGCGGGCGCCACACGGATTCTGCAACCGCAGAGCATCGCCGCACTCGCCGCTGCCGCCCCGCCGCTCTCGGCCGTACCCTGGCGCGGTCTCGGCTGGGAACTGGCCGCCCCGTTGGTGTCGAACCATGATCGCCTGCCGCCGATCGGCGTCATCGGCCACACCGGATATACCGGTACGGGGTTGTGGGTCGATCTGGTGACCCATCAGTTCATGGTCATCCTGAGCAACCGCGTGTATCCGCGCGGCGGCGGTGATGCCCGCCCATTGCGTTCGCAGTTGCTCGCGCTGCTGGCAAGCCGGACCCCGCCGATGGGCGCCGCGCAGATCGGCCGGTTGCTGCCGTCGGCGTTGCCGACGCTGCGGGCCGCCGAGCGCCTGCCGACCTCGACTGGCCCGGTACAGGCCGGCATCGACGTGCTTGAAGCTCAGCAGTTCGCTCCGCTTGCCGGCCTGCGCGTGGGCCTGCTCACCAATCGCAGCGGCTTCGACGCCGAGGGCAGGCGCACCGTTGACGTCCTCGCCCACGCGCCAGGTGTCACCCTGGCCGCCTTGTTCTCGCCGGAACATGGGCTGAACACCGACATGGACGAGCGGGTCGGCGACGTGCCCGACCCGGCGACGGGCCTCATCGTACACAGTCTCTACGGCGCGACGCGGCGCTTCCCGAGCGATTCGCTCCGTGGACTGGATGCGCTGGTCTTCGATATCCAGGATGCCGGCGTACGCTTCTTCACCTATGAAACGACACTGGGTTATGCCCTCGAAGCCGCGGCAGCGCGTGGCATCCCGCTGTTTGTGCTGGACCGGCCCGACCCGCTCGGTGCGCAGCGCTTCGGCGGGCCGGTGCTGGACAGCCAACGCGAATCGTTCACCGGCTATTTCCCGGCGCCGCTGGTACCCGGCATGACGCTCGGCGAACTGGCGAATCTGTTCAATCGCAACAAGCACATCGGTGCGGATCTGCGCGTCGTGCCGATGCAGGGGTACCGCCGTGCGATGACGTTTGCCGACACCGGTCTCGGTTGGGTGCCGCCGTCGCCGAACCTGCGCACACTGCCCCAGCTGGACCTGTACCCGGATATCGGTTTGCTCGAAGGCGCGAACCTGAGTGTGGGCCGTGGTACCGCGCATCCGTTCGAGTGGATCGGCGCGCCGTGGATCGACGCGACGCGACTTGCCAACGCGCTGAATGCGCTTGATACGGGCGCGCATTTCGAGGCGGTCGACTTCGTTCCCACCGAGTCAACCTGGCGCGGCAGGCTCTGTCATGGCGTGAGCATCACGCGCGACACGACATCCCTACCCCACCCCGTCGCCAGCCTGGGCTTGACGCTGCTCGCCACCCTGCACGCGCTCTATCCCGACACCTTCGATCTGGCGGCGACCCGCGCGTCAGTCGGCTCGCAGGCCGTGTGGCAAGCGATTCACGACGGCGCGACGGCTGATGCGGCGCAGGCGCTCGATGCCACAGCGCTGGAGCACTTCGCGCAACTGCGGCAGGAGAGCTTGTACTACTGACCTCGGCGACGCCGGAGGCGTTTATCCGTCACCGCCGAGGTCCGGGCTGAAACCAAGGCCCGGCCTTTGGAAGCACTCAAGGCGTCAAAATCACCGACCCCGTCACCCGCCGCGCCGCGATGTCCTCATGGGCACGGCCAACCTCGCGAAGCGGGTATCGCGTGATGGGGAGTTGACCGAAGATGCCGTCCTGCAGGGCAGCAAAGAGATCCCGGCTCGCAGTATCCAGAATCGCGCGACTGTTCACCACCTGGCCGGTGACGGGCTGGACATAACGAATGGCGCGCGCCGCCAGGGCCGCCTTGTCGACCTTCGCGGGTCCCGACGCGTTGCCCAGGTGCACGAGGTCACCCCCGTCGCGAACCGACGCCACCGATGCGGCGAAAGTCGTCGCGCCGACAAGCTCGTAGACGACATCGACACCGTGACCGCCATTCAACGCCCTCACCTTGGCGACCAGATCCGCATCGTTGACGTCGAGCACATGTTCGATGCCACGCTCGCGGACAGCCTTCATCTTGTGGGGGCTCCCAACCGTTGCGATGACCTTCGCACCGAGTGCTTGCGCCCACAATGCAACGAGTGACCCTACGCCGCCCGCCGCGGCGTGAACCAGCACGGTCTCGCCCGGTTTCACGACATGGACTTGCTTGACCAATGCCCACGCGCTCAAGCCCTTGGTGAAGATCGCAGCAGACTGCTCGCTCGACACCCCCGCCGGCAGCTTCACCAGAGCCTCGGCCTCGACGAGGCGTTCGTCGGCGTAGGCACCCAGCGCAAACCAATAGCCGACCCGATCCCCGACCTTCACATGGGTGACACCTGCGCCAACGGCCTCGATGACACCCGCGCCCTCCACGCCGGGGGTGAAGGGAAGCGGCACCGGGAAGGTACCGTCTCGAAACATCGTATCGACAAAGTTGACGCCAACGGCTTCCTGCTTGAGCCGCACTTGACCCGCACCGGGTTCGCCAACTTCGACGTTCTCATGCTGCAGGACCGAGGGGGCTCCGGTTTTAGAAATACGAATATGCTGTGCCATGACTTTTCTCGCATTCAATGAAGGTTGGAATGCCGGCCAAGCCGGGCATCGATCTTTCATCCCGCTCTTGCGTTCCAGAGCGCGCCAGCGGGTATGGCACTGATCTTATTGTCTTCAACCATACTGATAAATGTCAGCTTTGGCGCACCAGTGTTCCTGTTTAGGTGATAATGAGCAGCCCCCCCATGAACTGATTCGAGAGATGCCATGGACCAACTGAGCGCCGTTCGCGCCTTCATACGTGTGGTGGAAACCGGCAGCTTCACCAAGGCGGCGGATTCGCTGGAACTGCCACGCAACACGGTGACGAAATTGGTCCAGGTGCTCGAGGCGCACCTGCAAGTCAAGCTGTTGAATCGGACAACCAGGCGCGTCGCATTGACCAGCGAGGGGGCGGCGTATCAGGAACGCATGTCACGCATCCTGGAGCAGTGGCAGGAAGCGGAAGCAGACCTGACCAGTGCTCGACGGCGCCCCCGCGGTCGACTACGGGTCGACATGGGCTCGATGATCGCCACCCAGTTGGTGATTCCTGCGCTGCCGGCATTCCACGAGCGCTACCCTGAGTTGCAGTTGGACATTGGCGCCAGTGATCGGCCGATCGACCTGATCAACGACCGGGTCGATTGCGCCGTGCGCGCCGGCAATGTCACGGATCCCTCGCTGGTCGTACGCCCTCTCGGTGATCTGCCGTTTGTCCTGTGCGCGACCCAGCAGTATCTGAAAAAGCACGGGACGCCTGAGTTCCCGGCGGATCTGGAGGTCGGACACACCTTGGTCCGCTACGTCTATGCCGGTTCCGGGCGTAAATCGCCGATCGTGCTCAACGCCGATGCGCAGCAGATCACCGTGCAGGGCCACTATCTCGTGTCGGTCAATGACGGGAATGCCGCGCTGGCAGCCGGACTCGCCGGGCTCGGCATCCTGCATACCCTGCGTCTTGTCGCCCAGCCTCATATCGACGCGGGTACCTTGGTCCCGTTGCTGACCGACTGGCCGACCGATTCGGTGCCCATTTCGATCATCTACACGCCGAACCGGCACTTGAGCGCACGTCTACGGGTTTTCGTCGATTGGATGGTGCAGCTGTTCGAGGCGCTTCCGGAAGAGCAACGGGCGACCCGACCGATCCATGCCCCCCGCACATAGGCTGAATCGATCACTGGCCATCGGTGTGTGTTTGGACATATTTCGCGGGCGCCAGGCCGACCATCCGAGTGAAGTCTCTGATGAAGTGTGCCTGATCAAAATAACCCAGCTTGAGCGCGAGCTCTGTCCCCGGCCTGGCTTCACCGCTCTGCAGCAGGGCCAGCGCTTCATGCAACCGGTATCGGGCAATCACCCACTTCGGACTGACACCCACGTAGTGTGCAAACAAGCGTTGTAACTGCCGCTCGCTGAAACCGGACAGCTCACTGAGCTGTGCCACCGTAGTCAGGCCATTGTTTGACGCGACTTGGGCGATGAGGTCATTGAGCCGTTGTACACGCTCATCGGGTTGCGGCAGGCAGGCACAGAGCAACGCTTCCGACTGCTCGCACAGGCTGGCCATCCCCGGACATTCGAGGTGCTCGGCCAACCTGTCGATCAGCGCCCCGAAGACCTCGGAGGCCGGGATCGATAGATTAGCCAGGCGGCTGACCGGTCCACCCAGAAAAGGTTGGAATGCGGCGGGACGAAACTTGATGCCAAACGCCCAGTCGTTACCGGACAGCGTCTTGCTGAAACGGGAGCGACGAGGTCCCCATACATGGGCCTGACCCCTTTCCACAACGAGATGCACATTGGGGTGAGGCAGGGTTTCCTGTTGCTGTGCCGGCTGATCATCAAGATTCCAGCTGACATGCCAATAATGTTCGACCCATTCCGCCAGCTGGCCTGATGGTGCCTCGCGAAGGTGAGTGAACTGCGGCCCCTTCAATCGTTGATTAAGGACGCCTCGGGCGGGCTCCGAGATAGCAGTCGCTGCCGGTCGTGTTTTTCCAATCATCTTCGGTTGCCATCTGCTCCAATGCAAATCAGGGACAGGTCCTACTGTGTGGACCGGTCAAACAGGCCGCTGATCCCGACAGAGGCTGACTGTAAACAGTCGAGGGATTGGCGTCGACAACAACAGGGTCCGGTTCAGCATGACCTGGACTTTTCATGGGGATGACAGCATGCAAGCCGAGGGAACGTTCGACGTCCAACTACCCAGCCACTCCGTTGCGCCAGGTACCGAGGCCGCTCAACTGAGTAGAAAGGCCATACACAAAACGTTTCAGGGGGACCTGGAGGCTCATAGTCTGGGAGAGATGCTTGCCTCCCTCTCGACAACCCCGGGATCGGCCGGCTATGTGGCGATGGAGCGGGTCGAGGGCCATCTGGCGGGAAGGCCAGGCAGCTTTGTGTTGATGCATTGGGGGATTATGGACAGAGGCCAGCGAACACTGACCGTTCAGGTCGTACCTGATTCGGGTACCGGTGAGTTGGAGGGACTCAGCGGTACGATGGAAATAGATATTCGGGATGGGCAGCACTACTATCTGTTCAACTATCAACTCATGCCAGCGCGCTGAATAGTCATGAAGCTGAAACGCATAATCCTGATATCGGCCATCACCGTATTGACGTTACCCGCCGCCGTGCTGGCGTTCGTGAAACCGCTCCGAGTCGTTGCCCCCTTGATCATTCCGGAAGTCACTTGCCCACTGCCGAATATCTGCACGGACAGCGTTGCGCAATTGGGCGACGCCCAACGACTGTACGACGAAGGATATGCAGCGGCCGCCACTGCCGTCGGGCCATTTCGAAGCGTCCCTCGTGTCGTGTTTTGCACGACTGATGCCTGCGCTGAATCCTTTGGACTTGGACAACGCGCGGCAGCCGCCGTTGGGAATGTGGGTTTGATCGTCGCCCCTCGCGGTTGGAAAGCGTTCTATCTGGCTCACGAACTGATCCACTATCGACAGGCGGAAACGCTCGGAAACCTGGCAGTCGCCACCCAGCCAAAATGGCTGATCGAAGGCATGGCGTACTCACTGAGCGGCGACCCTCGTCATCCGCTGGGTCCCCCCTTCGAACAATGGCGCTCCCAATTCGAAGCCTGGCATGCCAATCTAGGCGTGCAGGACATCTGGGATGCGGCGCGCGGCGTGCACTGAAAAAACCAGAGGGCCTGTAAGCGCAGGTCATTCCGGTTACTTGGTGACGTGATCAATCAGCCAACGCTGTTTCAGCTGTTGCAGGCGCCCGTCACGGCTCATCTCATCGAGCGCGCTTTGCCAGCGTGCAACCAGGCGAGCGTCCGTCTGCGGGGAGAAGGCGATATAGGCGCCCTGCGTCATCAGTGGCAATTGGTAGTGCAGTGCGTTGGGCTCAAGTCCAACCTCGCGAGCCAGTGTGGCGACGGTGAGCGTATCCGCGACGATCAGATCCGCTCGCTCCAGACGTAGCAACTTCATCATCTGCTCTGGGGTGTCCACGCCATACAGATTTTTCATCCCCTGCTTTTTCAGGTAATCGTAGGCCAGCCATTTACGCGGCACTGCGATCCGGTCGACAGCGCCGGCTTGTTGCAGGTTGAGCACTGGCTGCGCCTTTGCGGAGCCTGCATAGAGTGCCGTTTCAACCTCCATCAATGGGCCGACCCACAGGTAGTGAGACTCGCGCTCGGCAGTACGCAACACGGTAAAGACCGCCGTATCCGAGTCAGTGCCGGCGACTTGCAAGGCTCGAAGCAAGGGGGCTTGCTCAATACGCACTTGATCGCCCGCGCTTTGTGCCAGGGTGCGCACCACGTCAACGCCGAACCCCACCAGCTCATTACCCTGCTGGAAATTCAGGGGCGGATGGTTATCGGTCAGCATGCGCAGATCGGCTGCGGTAGCCGAGAAAGCAAGGAAAGACAGCACGCAACCGAACAGCAACCTCATGAAGCCACCTCAACGTAATGGTCCGTTCAGTTTATGACAGCCGTCCCCTAGCTGTCTCGCACCTCGTCCTCCACCTCCGCACGGAACCCGGCCTCGCGCGCCATGACCCATTGCGCGAACGCCTTGCACGGCAGAGGGATCGAGAAGAAATAGCCTTGCCCGACCTCATATCCCTGGGCCATGAGGATATCGCGCTGGGCGGCGTGCTCGATCCCTTCCGCCACCACCGGCAAACAAAGTCCCTTGCCAATACCGATGACTGACTCACTCAGGGCGCGGCAGGAGGCGTCGCGCTCCAGGTCGTCGACAAAGCTCTTGTCCAGTTTCAACTCGCTGATCGGGAGACGCCGCAAATACCCCAAGCTGGAGTAACCGGTGCCAAAGTCATCAATCGCCAGGCGCACCCCCAAGGCATGCAAATCGCGGATGGTTTGCTCGGTGCCTGCGCTACTGGACAACAAGACGCCTTCGGTCACCTCCACGCACAGGTCGCCGGGCTGCAAATCGCAAATCTGCAATTGCCGGTCGATCAACTCGGCCAGGTTCCGGTTGTGGAAGTTGATCGGCGACAGGTTGATCGATAAGGAGGGGACCACCAATCCTTCTCGACGCCACAGCGCCAATTGCTCGCAAGCTTCCCGTAACACCCATTGGCTCAGCGCATTGATCAGCCCGCACTCCTCGGCCAGGGGAATGAATCGGCTGGGCGCAATATGATCCAGCGTCGGATGCACCCAGCGCGCCAGCGCTTCGGCACCGACCAGGCGTCCGCTGCGCAGATCGACCTGCGGCTGATAGACCAGATGCAGCCCGTCACCGGCCAGGGCCTTGCGCAAGGCCGTCTCCAGCATCAAGCGCTCCTGGGCAATCTTGTTCATCTCTTCGAGAAAGAAACTGAAGCTGCCGCGTTCGACGCGCTTGGCCTGGTACATGGCGATGTCGGCACAATGCAGCAGGCTTTCCATATCACTCCCGTCCTCCGGGAACAGACTGATGCCGATACTGGCCGACACCACCACCGCCGTCCCGGCAATGGTTGCCGGGACACTCAGGATCATCATCAGCCGTTCAAGGAAGGTCGTGACCTGGGTGGCGTTCATCCGTGGCAACACCAGCACGAACTCATCCCCGGACAAACGCCCGACAATGTCCGACTCCCGCAGCACGCTGCGCAGCCGTTGCGCCATGACTTGCAGCAGTTCGTCCCCCGAGGCGTGCCCCAGGGCATCGTTGACCTGCTTGAAACGGTCCAGGTCGACAAACAGGACCGCCAGCTCGGCCTGTTCTTCAGCCACTTCGAGCAGGATCCGCTCGGCCTGGGCCAGCAGGAAATTGCGATTGGGCAGACCGGTCAATGCATCATAAAAGGCCATTCGGCGAATGGACTGCCGGGCCTCTTCCCGCTCCAGCGCCAACATGCACAGGTGGATTCCCGCCGTCACCAGATGCATATGCAGAGGATCGGGGCCGCGACACTCCCGGAAGTAGAGCGCAAAAGTCGCAGCAACCCGTCCCGCACCGTTGCGTACCGGAACCGACCAGCACGCCTGGAAACCCGACAGTTTCGCCAGGGCCCGGAACTCGGCCCAGAGCGGATCGTGGTGAATATCCGTGACCAGGACCGGCTCGCCCCTGTAGGCCGCCGTACCGCAGGAGCCCTTGGCCGGGCCGATTGACAAGCCCTCGATCGCCCTGGAGTAGTCCGTCGGCAGGCCCGGGCTGGCCAAGGGGTGTAGAATGCCCGCCTGGTCCACACTGAGGATCGAGACCGCTACCTCGGGGGCGATGTGTTCAATCTCCTGACACAGCAAGGTCAGCACGCTCTCCAGCGACGCCTCTTTCAACAGCGCGCCAATGATCTTGTCCTGCAGCACCTCATGCAGCTTTGTCCGGGTGATGTCGGTCAACACGATCACGATGTTTTCGACCTTGCCCTGATGATCGAACACCGGCGTCGAGGAAACATGCAGCCATAGCCGTTGGCCATTACGCTTGCTGATCAGCGCGCTGATTTCATTGGATTGACCGCCGAGGTTTTTTTCCAGCACCTGCTGCGCAAACGCTTTGGCTCGCGTATCCGAGGCAAAGAATATAAGCGGTGACTGACCGATCACTTCTTCACGGGCATAGCCCAGCAATCGAACAAACCCGTCATTGACATAAATGAGGTGCCCCTCGGCATCGACGATACAGGTGGCCGAGCGGGTGGCATTGACCGACATCGAGAGCAACCGGTGCTCGATATCCTTCAAGCGCTCGGCTTCTTCACCACTGATCAATCCGACTCCAGAGTCCATTTTCTTTACCACTTCATGCCTGCAATCACCGTCATCAGTGTAACGGCTTCGTGTATTTGCGCTGAAAAAGTTCACCCCCAAACTGCCAGCCAGCAAGCTTGCAAAAGCAGTATGCCGGTCTAGGCTCACCATTGCCTCTCAAAGCACAACTCACCGCACATGAAACCCGCCACTTCAGACGGAGGGCATCTCTTTCCTTAAAAAAAGCCACGCGCTGTTTTTAGTTGCTGACACGGATTAAGTCATCACAATCAAGAGGGATGCTTGATGAATCGCAGCCATGGGTATCGTGCGTTCTCGCAAAAGCAAGACTCCGAGCAAGCGCTGCACGGGCGCTTCGAAGTGAGCTACGACTACCCGGTGGTGTTCACCGATCATCTGTTCGATCCGGAAAATCCCTGCCTGCACCGCCAGTTGACAGCGCAACATCAGGTTCCTGTCAGCGTGCTGATGTTCGCTGATGAGCAACTGTTGCAAAGCGCCCCGCAGTTGCTGAAACAGATCGATATCTACTTTGCCACCCATGCCGCAGACCTGCATTTGCTGGCCGCGCCGATTGCCGTCCCGGCCGGCGAAACGAGCAAGGCGCCACAGGTGTTGCAGCAACTGTACGCCGACATGCTGCACCATGGGTTGGACCGGCATAGCTATGTGCTGGCCCTGGGGGGTGGCGCGGTGCTGGATGCGGTGGGCTATGCCAGCGCCACCTTCCACCGTGGCATTCGCCTGATCCGTATCCCGAGCACGGTGCTGGCGCAGAACGACGCGGGTATCGGCGTGAAGAACGGCATCAATGCTTTCGGCCAGAAGAACCTGCTGGGGGCCTTCTACCCCGCCACCGCGGTGATCAATGACTTCCAGCTGCTGACCAGCTTGAGCCGTCGCGACCAGATTGCCGGGCTGGCCGAAGCGGTCAAGGTGGCGCTGATCAAGGATGAGGCGTTTTTCCGCTGGATAGAGCAACAGGCCGACGCCCTCGCCCACTTCGATCACCCGGCCAGCCGCTATGCCATTCGCCGCTGTGCCGAACTGCACCTGGAGCACATCACCGGTGCCGGCGACCCGTTCGAGCGCGGTAACGGGCGGCCACTGGACTACGGGCATTGGGCCGCGCACAAACTGGAAAACCTCAGTGGCCACAGGCTGCGCCATGGCGAGGCCGTGGCGGTGGGCATGGCCCTGGATGGACTCTATGCCAATGCCAAGGGCCTGTTGAGCGATGCCGACACCGATCGTGTGCTGCGCCTGCTGCTCAAGCTCGGCTTCTGCCTGTGCCCACCGGAACTGCTGTTGAAAGATGCACAGGGGCGTTCACAGGTCCTGCTCGGACTGGAGGAGTTCCGCCAGCACCTGGGCGGGCAACTTTCCATCCCCATGCTCAAGCGGATCGGCGAATCGGTGGACCTGCATGAAATAGAGGCCACGCTGATGGAGGAAGCGCTGCTGCGGCTGTCGAGCCGTTCCGGCCTGGTGCTGGGTTTACATGAGAGCTGCGCGCCATGAGCCACACAGCGCCGAACCTGAAGACCTGGATGACCCTGGGCCGGGTGTCCAACCTGCCCACGGTGTGGACCAATACCCTGGCCGCCGCCCTGCTGTCCAGCAGTGCCGGAGCCCTGGCGCCACCGTCGGCCCTGATGTGGATCCTGCTGCTGGTGGCACTGTCGGCGCTCTACCTGGCCGGCATGCTGTTGAACGACCTGTTGGATGCCGACTGGGACCAGCAGCACCACAACCCCCGCCCCATCACCCTGGGGCTGGTCAGCCGCCAGCAGGTGGGCCTGGCCACCGCGCTGATGCTGATAGTGGCCGCCGCCTCGGTGCTGGGCTTGAGCCGGTTGATCGACCAGCCGCACTGGCTGCTGGTCAGCGCCACCCTGCTGGTGAGCTGCATCCTCGGCTACAACCTGCTGCACAAGAAATACACCCACAGCGTCTGGCTGATGGGGGCTTGCCGCTCGACCCTCTACCTCACCGCCGCGGCCAGCCTGGCGGTGCCACCGGAGCCGATCTGGCTGTGTGCGATCCTGCTGGGCGTGTACATCAGCGGCCTGACCTACCTGGCCCGGCAGGAGCATCGCAACCAGTTGCTCAGCCGCCTGCCGCTGATCCTCATGCTGAGCCCGCTGGCCCTGGCGCTCTATGCCGACAACGACTGGTTCTGGCCTGTGCTGCTGCTCTGGCTGGGCTGGCTGGGCTGGCACTACTGGCGCCACCTGGCCAACCCACGGCAACGGCAGGTCCGCGCCTTTATCGGCGCCGGCCTGGCAGCCCTGCCGCTGTTCGATGCCCTGGTGCTGGCCGTGGCCAACCAACCGTTGGGCAGCCTGTTATGCGTCCTGGTGTTTTTCCTGCTTCCACACTTCCAGCGCTGGGTCAAACCGACATGAACATGGACGTCACTGCACAGCCATCCACCGCCCTCGCCATGCGGCACGAGTGCCTCCTCGAACAGCGCCAGGCCTTCACCCGACAGCTCGATGACAGCGAGCGGCAGTGGTGGCGCCAGGCGCAGGAGAGGCTCACCCAACACCCGGACGCCAACACCTCGGCGCTGTTGAGCAGCCAGTGCAAGCGCAGCCTCGACGAGCAGGCAGTGCCCGACAGTGCCGGCTGGAGCAACGTCCAGCTGGCGCGGGCGTTGCTGCTGGCCCAGGTCCTGGAGCAACAACCCGCCACCGGGCAACTGCCTTTGCTGCGCCAGCTGTTTCTGTGGGGCGACGATCAGGAAAAGATCGCCCTCTTGAAAGCCCTGGACTGGCTCGATAGCCACGGGCTCTGCGTCGAACTGGCGCTGCAGGCCGGACGCACCAGCAACAGCCAGGTGTTTGCCGCCCTCGCCCTGGACACCCTCTACCCGGCGCGCCACTACAGCGAACGAGCCTTCCACCAGTTGGTGCTGAAAGCCTTGGGCATGGGACTCGACATAGGGCGCCTGGCCGGTCTGACCCAACGCCACAGCATCACCCTCAACCAGTTGGCGCTGGACCTGCTGGAAGAACAGCTGGCTGCGCAACGTACGGTGTCCGCCGGGTTGCCCCGAGCGATCGCCTTTGACCTGCTCGACCCGGCGCAACGCCAGCGTCTGGTCGACCTGAATCAGCAGCAACGCTTGCCGCCGGAGTGGCGTGAGCACCTGCCCAGCCCCAGCAGCCCCCGACCGAGCTGATGCTCAACGGCGCCCCTCTCCCCTAGACGAGGACTCACCATGCTCAAGTACTTCGACCCGCACATTCATATGGTCAGCCGAACCACCGATGACTACCAGAACATGGCGGCCGCCGCTATCACCGGGGTCATCGAACCGGCTTTCTGGCAAGGCCAGGCCAGAACCAGCGTCGGCAGCTTCATCGATTACTTCGACACCCTGCTGGGCTGGGAACGCTTTCGCGCCAGCATGTTCGGCATCCATCACTTCTGCACCATCGGCCTCAATCCCAAGGAGGCCAATGACCTGTCGGTGGCCAATGAGGTGCTGGAGATCCTGCCTCGCTATCTGGTCAAGGACGGCGTCGTCGCGGTCGGCGAGATCGGTTACGACGACATCACCCCGGAAGAAGACCGCTTCCTCGCCGCGCAGCTGGAGCTGGCCAGGCAATTCAACCTGCCGGTGCTGGTGCACACCCCGCACCGCGACAAGATCGGTGGCACCAAGCGCACCCTGGCCGTGATTCGCGAGGTCGGTATCGCCGAGCACCTGGTGATCATCGACCACCTCAACGAACTGACCCTGCCCCTGGTGCTGGACAGCGACTGCTGGCGCGGCCACTCCATCTACCCCAACACCAAGATGTCGGAGCAGCGCATGGTCGCCCTGTTGCAGGAGTACGGCACCGAGAAGATGGTGGTCAACAGCGCCGCCGACTGGGGCATCAGCGACCCGCTCAAGGTACCGAAAACCGGCCAGGCGATGCTTGCCGCCGGTTTCAGCGAAGCACAGGTCGAGCAGGTGCTGTTTCACAATCCGGTGGACTTCTTCGCCCAGAGCGGACAATTGGACAAGATCCAGGTCAGCACGCCGCTGCCCATCGATCAACGCCGACAATGGCAGGAAAACTCGGCCCTGCGCGGTCAGGAGCCGGTGGTGAAATGAGCCAGGCCAGGGAATGGATGCCCACACAAATCGGTTATTGCAGCAACGTCCACCCCACCCCCAAGCTGGCCGGACTGTGCGCCTCGATCGAGGCGCATTTCCAGGGGGTACGTCAGTTGCGCGGACTCAACGAGCAGGACAGCGGACTCTGGATCAGCGCCCTCGCCGCCGCGGAATTGCAGCAGATGTCGGCTCGTTCGAACTTCCTGAACCTGCTGCAACGCAGCGGACTACGCCTGACCTCGCTGAATGGTTTTCCCTACGGGCAATTTCATCGGGGCGCGGTGAAAGCCGAGGTCTATCTGCCCAGTTGGGCCAATCCGAAACGGCTGGCGTACAGCCTGAATCTGGCGCGGATCCTCGCGCAGGCCTTGCCGCCAGACTGTCGCCAGGGGGTGATTTCCACCGTGCCGCTGGGCTATGCCGCCAGCTGGAACCCGAGGTTGCAGCAGCGTGCCGAGTCTCAGTTGCGCCAACTCACGGCTTCACTGGCCAGGCTGCATCTGAAGACGGGCAAGAAAATCGTGTTCTGCCTGGAGATGGAGCCGGACTGCGTGCTGGAAAACACCGACCAGGCCATCGCCTTTTTCCGTCACTGGCAAACCACTGACCCGCATCATGAACATCTGGCGCTGTGTTTTGATGTCTGCCACCAGGCCGTGATGTTCGAAGACTGCTATCAGTCGCTGGACAGGCTGCGTCAGGCACGGGTGCCCGTCGGCAAGATCCAGCTGTCCAACGCCTTGATCTGTCGCCTGCCCCCTCAAGACGACAGCCGGCGCGAACACGTCCTCAAGACACTGAGCGACTTTGCCGAAACCACCTACCTGCATCAAGTGAAAGCCCGAGATGCGCAGGATCGCTTATTGGCCTGGGCTGACCTTCCCGCCGCCCTCGACGATTGTGCAAAGAACCCGGGGCAATACCCGGAACTGAGGATTCATTTCCACATTCCGCTGTTCAGCGAACACTTGCTGTTGCCCGAACTCAGCGGCAGTCAGATCGCCCTGGCGCAGACCTTCGACTTTCTGGCGGACCATGGGGATTTTTGTCCCGTGCTGGAAGTGGAAACCTACAGTTGGGGCGTCCTGCCCGCCCAATTGCGGCCCACGACCGAGCACGCCCAACTCCAGGGAATCGCCGCCGAACTGCACTGGGTCGAAGACCAACTGCGGCAGCGGCATTTGCTGCATCCCCAGACACGGGAGGTGTACGCCGATGCCCTCTGATCACCCGCGTCAACCGCTGTTGCTGATCAACGTGGTGGGGCTGACACCGGCGCTGCTGGGGGCGGCGACGCCCCACATCAATGCCCTGTTGAAAACCGCAAAAATGGCCAGCCTGCAACCGGTGTTCCCGGCCGTCACGTCCACGGTGCAGGCCTCGATCCTCACCGGTCTGGCGCCGTCGGAGCACGGTATCGTGGGCAATGGCTGGTACTTTCGCGATCAGGCCGAAGTCCGTTTCTGGCTGCAACCCAACGCACTGATCCAGGGTGAAAAAGTCTGGCAGGCACTCAAGCGCCAGCTCCCCGGGTTTCGCTGCAGCCAGTTGTTCTGGTGGTACAACATGTATGCGGACGTGGACGCCGCCATCACCCCGCGCCCTCACTATCCGGCCGATGGTCGCAAGATGTTCGGCCTGTATTCGGCACCGGCAGCGTTGCACGAGCGTATCGAGCAGCAGATTGGCGAGTTCCCCTTTCCAAGCTTCTGGGGCCCGGCGGCCGGTATCGCGTCGAGCCGCTGGATCGTCGACTGCGCCATGGCCGAATTCCAGCTCGATCGCCCCGACCTGCAGTTGGTCTACCTGCCCCATCTCGACTACAGCCTGCAGCGCCTGGGCCCGGATCATCCGTCGATTGCCGACGAGGTGCGGGCCATCGACAGTGAAGTGGGGCGTCTGCTGGCCTTTGCCCGAGCGCAAGGCGCGGCGGTGATGCTGCTGTCCGAATACGGGATCGAAGCCGTCGAGCAATCGGTCTCCATCAACCGCCTATTGCGCGCGGAAGGTTTGTTGCAGGTGCGCCAGTCGCTGACCTGGGAATTGCTCGATCCCGGCGCCAGCGCGGCCTTTGCCGTTGTCGATCATCAGATCGCGCATGTCTACGTGAAGCAGGCGCAAGACATCCCTCGGGTCAAGGCGCTGTTGCAGCGACAGCCCGGCATCGAACAGGTGCTGGATAAAGCCGAACAACGCGCCTGGCAGCTGGATCATCCGCGCAGCGGCGAGCTGGTGACCGTGGCCGCGGCGGGTTGCTGGTTCGATTACTACTACTGGTTCGACGATCGCAAGGCACCGGACTTTGCCCGCACCGTGGACATCCATCGCAAGCCCGGCTACGACCCGCTGGAGCTGTTCATCGACCCGGCCATCCGTTTCCCCAAATTGAAAGTGGCGCGCCGCCTGCTGCAGAAAAAGCTCGGCTTTCGCTACTACATGGACCTGATTCCGCTGGACACCCGCCTGGTCCGCGGCAGCCATGGCCGCCTGCCCGCTAGCGAACGGACCGGCCCGCTACTCATCACCGATTGCGATCTGCCGTTGCCTCAGCGTCTTGCGGCCACGGAAGTGAAGCAACTGCTCCTGGAGCACTTCCTGGGGCATTCACACACCGACCCGGCCAATGCCAAGGAGCTTCCATGCGGCGAGCCATTTCCATAACAGTTCTGAGTGCCTTGGCCGGTTTGGCCCAGGCCGAGAACACCGACACCTTCAAGTGCACCGACTTCTTGCAATTCGGAGGAGACATCAACAACACCCGGGCAGAGTTCCAGAAGAGTCCCGAGGCCATGGCCTGGAACTGGTTCGCCTGTTTGAACCAGCCCAGCGCCGCGAAAAGCCCCGATCGTGTATGGGAGACAATGAAGCCCTCGGAGCAGGTCTACCTACGCAATGGCGCCGCGCCCGCCTCGTATGAGCACCACCCGATGCCGCCGTATTTTGTGCGCGAGCAAGCCAAGAAGCTGGGACTGGACCCGTTACGAACGTTCCATGACCTGCGCGCCACCCAACAGGTCGATGGCATGATCCTGGAAATGGGCGGTGCCGCGCCGGCGTCTCAAAAAGGCAACCCGGTACGCTTCCAACTGCTGATGGGCAAGGACACGTTCGATTACATCGTGAAAAGCAAGGTCTACAACATGAATGGCCAGGACGCCCTGACTAGCGACCTGGTGTTTCCGGACACCGCCTGGGAATTGAAAGCCGCCTGGCTGTGGATCGGCACAGACAAGGACTACATGCAGAAACTGGTAAACGACGGCTACTACATTGCCCAGGCTTATTACCCACAAGACCGCACATACCAAGTCGGCTATGCCGCATTGAGCGGCTTGCATGTCGTCAACAAGCTGAACCCCAACTGGGTCTGGACCACCTTCGAAAATATCAACAACTCCAAGTACACCGTGACCCATGCCGGAAAGGCCATGAAGAACAGCACGGGACCGACACCGGACGCCCAGGCAGCCAATGCCCGCTTCCAGGCCGCTTATCCCGCCCTGTCGAAGTACGAACTGATCGGGGTTGAATTCAAACCTGTCACCCAGGTACTGGCGAACTCCCAACTGGAGTCGGCCTTCCAGAACACGTCGTCCTGCCTGGCCTGCCATAACACCGCTGCCTACTCGAACACAAAGGGTTATTTCAATTTCGCCCAGGGAGACGGTGGCGGCATTCTCTACCCCACGACCCCGCTGCCGAAAAAGCTTTTCGAGGGTTACAAAAAACTGGACTTTGTCTGGTCGTTGAAACACGCCCAGTGGCAACGCTAAGGAGCATGACATGAGTGTATTGAACTTCCCTCGCATCTACCTCAACGGCCATATGTTCTGGAACCCGCCAACGGCCAACAACAACGATATGTTTCCACTTTATGACGCGGTCAACGCGGACATCAACTGGTCGTTCATGGAGCATTTCGACATCAATCGCAAGAACGCCCCCACCCAGCTGATGCCCTGGATCATCTCACCCCTGAAGGCGCAAGACCTGCCGACCTATGTGTTGCAGGTACCGGGCAATGGCGACCCGAACAACTATCCGTATATGCCCGCCGAATGGGACCTGTTCGGCGACAATGCCTGCGGCACGGTGAATTATGGGAACGATATCCGCTCCAGGATCATTGGCGGCGAGCTGCAGGCCCATTCCTACATCGACCAGGATCCGCTGATCGACATGCCCTACCAGTTGCTCGGAAATCCCCTTGGCAGCTCCGACCCCACTGCCGCGCGCTTCGTGGACATCAGCCCGTGGCAGAACACCTTCACGGCGTTGTATTTCGACAAGCTGGTGCTGGGGGATTCGACATGTGGCCTGACCCTCAATCGCAAGTACCGGATGATGGACCGCTTCCTGAACTTCAAGTGGGCGGCCTTGGGTGGCCTGGTGCATGTCACCACCACCTGGCAGACCTGCTTCCCAAAGGAAAATCTGGAATGGGTCATCGGCCGCTCGCCCCTGCTGCTCAACCTTCAGAAGGAGATGCAGAAGCAAGAGGCGCAGGGCCTGATGTTCAGGTTCTCCACTTACCTGACCTGCTACGACAGGAACGGTGTTTTCAACGACATCACGCAGAAAATCGACACCCGCTCCCATGACATTCCGACCATGGAGTATGTGCAAAAACTGTACAAGCAGGGCCTGGACAACGTTGCCGAGATTTTCTCCAACCCCGCCTATAGCCGCACCGCCGCGACCCTGGGCCTGTGGTTGCCCGACGAATACCCCACCGCCCCCGCCGGACTGCGCCTGATACCCGACAAGCCCGTATCCATCCTTCTTAAAACAAGCCACCACGAAGAGGTGAAAAGCACCCAGCTGGGGGTGATCTCGGCGCAGGTTACCGGCGACACCTTGTCGCTGGACCTGAGCAACACCTTTCCGTGCTATCCGGTGGATCCCGAGGCCGCCATCCTCACCCCGGAAAAATTCAGCGCTGGCAGCTACCAATTGGGCGTCGAAAAGAATGGGCAATTCAACACGGTGGCCAAATTCGGCTTCGAGAAATACCAGCAATCGGCCTTCGACAAACGCTCGGGCATCGTCGACTTCACTCTCGACGACGTGGCCAGGAGGATGTTGGAGTCCGGTGCTCCCCTGACTCTGCGACAGTGGGCCCCGCGCGCAATAACCCCGGTGATCGCCGCCAACCAGCAGACGTGGACCGCCGAGGTGATAGAAAGCGGTAGTTTCATCGACGTGGGTGACAGCAAGACGCTGACCATCATGGTGCAAAATAATGGCAAGCCGGCCGCCGACACCACACTGTGGGTGGCGGAGTATGGCAACCCCTACATGGTGACCAGCAGCGACTACTACCTGGCATTCAGTAACGCGGCCGACTTCACGCTGTTCTACGACAACCCGACGGACCGTACCCTGAACAAGCCCAATCTGCCGCAATTCACTGACGCGCCCCCCGTATCGAGCTACCGGAGCACGGGCAGCGGCCGTCGGCTGACCGCTCTGCAGAACGGTAATCCGGATGGAACCCCGATCAGTTATCAACAGTTCCTGCATGGCCCGGGTAAACCGATCGCGGTCGACCTGCGCCCTTGCCTGGAATTCTACGGGGGCACCACTGTCACCAGGACACTGAACAACACCCAGGCCAGCACGGTGAAGTATTCCTATGTCGCCATCACCACCGACCCCCAGGGCATTGCCCAGCTGAACTTCAAGGCCGTGGCCCCGGGCTTCCCCACATTGCGTTTTTTCGTGCAGCAAAAGAACACGCCCTCAGTCATCCCCTTCAGCTTCCCGATCCTCGAAGCCTATACCGACTTCCTCGCCCCGATACGTGTTCTGCCGGTGGACCTGCAGCTGCAACAGGAGTTCATCGACAAATGGAACTCCATCTACATGGATAAGCTAGCTCCAGAGAAGTTGTGGAACGACTTCATCTACCCACGCATCCTGCAAACCTACTATTACCTGTACCCCATCATGAACAAGTTCATGCCGCTCAACTCCCGGAAGCGGGTCGAAGGCGCCATCGACCAGCTGATTCGGCTGATCAGCAAGCCGTACCAGGACGAAAGCACGCTAGCGATGCCCATCACCCGCGACATGTCGCAAAGTCGTCGCGCCGTGCTCGAACTCTGGGCGAAGGCCCTGGTGAAGCGCAATTACCCACCCAAGCAGCTCAGCATGAGTGACTACGACAGCTGAACAACAACACACCTCCAGCAGGACGCCGGGTGGCAGCTCGTCACCCGGCGCTGCACAGGAGAGTCGACTTTTCCAATCAGTGGCTGCCAAGCCTGCTGCCCAGGCCACGAAGCCGTGATTGCTCAGCGCCTGTTTGAACATGGAGAGTGCCTATGTCCGTTGCCATTCCTGATCGACCCATCGAATCCCTGCGTCCCAGCAGCCTTATCGCCGAGGGGCTGCTGAACCCTCGCGGCCTGTGTGTGGAGGCCGATGGCAGCCTGCTGCTGGTTGAAGCCGGCTCCGGCCTGTCGGAGCAGACCTTCAGCGGGCGGATCAGTCGGCTGCGCCCCGATCCGCAACAACCCGGCGCCTATCTCCCCCCCGAAATCCTCGCGCAGGGATTTCGCTCGATGAACCTGCAGGCGCGCATGCTGCGCGATGAAATCATGGGCCTTTCGGACATTGCCTGCGGTGACGGGCGCTACCTGGTCAGCCAGACGGATTATGTCGAGGGCTCGAAGATACTGGATCTGCAATACACGCCCCCCGAGCCGGTCTTCAGCAGCCGCGGCAATTTGAATTCGCTGTGTTACCACCCGACGCGCCGCAGTTGGCTGGCGGTCAAGCCCGATACCAACCAGCTCGTGGAGTTCACCGACGCACAGGGTGAGCGCGTACTGTCCGAACTGCCCGACCTGGATCAGGGCCAGGACGCCGTGCCCGTGACCCTGGTGTACGAACCGGCGACCGAGGCCGTGCTGATCAGCCTGTTCTCCGGGGAACTGCACCGCTCCCCGGCACGCAAGGGCATCGACTTTGCCGACAAGGCGGGCCAGGTCATACGGGTCTGGCCTGGCACCGGGCAGATCGACAGTGTGCTTTGCGGTCTGCAACTCCCCACTGGCCTGGCACTGTCTCCGGAGGGCAACCTGTTGGTGCTGGAACTCTGCGACCGGCTGTTGCAGCCACTGCCGCAGGACTGGGCGGGAGAGCCGCTGCATGGCGGCTTCGCGCGTTTCAGTGGCCGCCTGCTGAGCTGCAATCTGCTAACCGCACAACTCACTGTCCTTGCCCGCGGCCTGGATACACCGTCCAACCTGTGTCTGATACCCGGCGCGGTGCTGGTGAGCGAAGGCATGGGGTTACCCGGTCGCCCGCTGCCCACGCCGGAGCATGGCATCGCCGCCCTGACCGGCCGACTGCGTCGGATACAGCTGTAGGTGTCTCGTTCGAAATTGGGACTATTCGAAAACGACCTAGCCCACGTTGATGATTGACTCGACGATCCAATTTCCGTTGCTAGTGTTACTCGTAGTGATACTTCCCGAAGGTTCGCGCTTTACTTCTGGAGGAGACCGAGGAGTAATTCCATGGAAGAATCCAATGGCAAAAGGACCCGAACTCAGCTGTTCAAAGAGTCGCACTTCAAACCACGGGGACGGGCCCTGATCCTTGCCGGGACGCTGTTGCTGATCAATATGACAGGTCTGTGGTTCATGCGGGTGGTGGCCGACCTTGATGAGAACGTTTTATTGCTGGCGGCCTTACTCGCAGCCTTCACCACGGTGATCGTCGGTACTCCGCTCATCCTGTTCTTGAGCCTGGGCTGGTTTTCCCGCTACAACGAATTCCAGAACAGCTTGAAAGGTGGCGCCCTGGCGGCCTATCTGCAACGCTTCTGGTCGCCTAGTCTCATCCATTCCCTCCAGGACGAAGGAAAACTGAGTCAGGATGCTCCAGGCGATCGTTGGCGAGCCTGCGCCGATGAAAACCCGATACTCTGCGAACGTTTGTTCGCGCGGATATACCACGAACAATATGGATTGGTGCCCTTTGCCGTGCCGTTCATCATTCTGCTGGCGGTGGTTTATGCAGCGGCCGCTTTAGTTGCCTGTAACTATGTCACTCAGAACTGCTTGTCCATGTTTCAAATCGCTTGCCTCTATGATCTTGACCATTCACTGGTCGTGAGTTCACTGGCGGGCGCTTTCATGTTTGTCGTCAGCGACTCGGTGTTGAGTATCCGGCGCAAATCATTGAACACTTCCGACGTGTATTGGTATTCCCTACGGTTGTTTCTGGCCATCCCCCTCGCCCTGGTGATCGCCAATGCTGGCCGGGGAGATGGCGCCCATATCGTCACGGCCTTCGCCTTGGGTACCCTTCCGGTGGATTCGCTCATGAAGATCGTGCGCAGGATGGGCTTTCCACAAATCACCCGCCAGGAAAAGCAGGACGGCAGTTCAGATAAGTTACTGGTCCTTGAAGGCGTCACACTGCCGGTGGTGGCGACGCTGGAAGCAGAGGGCATCAGTTCCATCGAGCAGGTCGCCACGGCGGATCCGGTATTGCTTTCAATCCGTACCGGATTCCCCTTCAGGTTCACCTTGCGCCTGGGCTCCCAGGCCATCGTGCGCCGCCATCTGGGGGAAAACGCAGCCAGGCTGCTTCCCGTGGGACTTGCGGATGTCGTCCCTGTCTATCTGCTGGTGCAGGCGCTCACCGCCGGGCCAAGCATGGATTCCCCCGGGTTTCCGTTGATCGAGACACCCGATCTGATCGTCGAGAACGCTGCCGCCCGCCTCTTCCCCAGCGAAGATGACGCCCAGCGCCAGGCCGTTACCAAAATGAAATTTCGCCAAATTGCGGCCGAAGAGTACACAGCGATGCTGGCACGGATAACGCCGCCCGATATCGGGCTGTAAAGGGGTGGCGTCAGATCGCGACTTCGCAAGACAGGTGGTTGGTCACTGGAGGTGAACACCATGAATCAGATTGAACATGTCGTCGTTGTCATGCTGGAAAACCGCTCACTGGATACGATGCTGGGCTGGCTCTATCCGAGTGACAACCCGCCGTCGCATGTCTTGCCGACGACCAGTGCCCCTCAGTTTGACGGCCTGCGCCCCGGCATGTTCAACCCTCGCTCGGACGCCACACCCGCGCGTCATATTCCGGTGACGCCGAATGCCAGCGGCTTTCAGCTTCCAGATCCCGATCCGCAGGAAACCTTTGCCAACGTCACCTACCAGCTGTTCAGAGACGGCCCCGTAAGCCCCGACAATACGCCTCCCATGGGTTTCGTGGACAATTACGCCACCACGGAAACACCCAACCCCGATCAGATCATGCAGTGTTACAGCCCGGCGCAGTTGCCGGTGTTGGCCCAATTGGCCCGCGCCTATGCGGTGTCCGATGCGTGGTTCGCCTCCGTGCCCAGCCAGACGTGGCCTAACCGTGCTTTTGTTCACGCAGGCACTTCCAATGGCCATGTCGACAACGGCACGCCTCCCGACCCGTTCGCCTGGAATGTGCCGACCATATTCAACGTCCTGGAATCGATTGGATGCAGCTGGAGCGTTTACAGCGACACCATCCTGACCCCCTCCCTGACCCGGACGATGTTCCCTAAATTATGGGACCCCGTGCTCAATCCCCACTTCAGGGGCTTTTCCGCTTTTCTGGATGCGTGTCAAACCCACTCGTTGCCCCGCTATTCGTTTATCGAGCCCAGCTTTCTATCCGACCCTAACGACCAGCATCCCCCTCATGATGTTCAAGCGGGCGAAGCCTTCCTGTATTCAATCTGGAAGGCTGTCAGTACCTCGCCGGGCTGGAACCAGACCCTGCTGGTCATCACCTACGACGAGCACGGCGGTTGTTTCGATCATGTCACCCCGCCATTCAATGCCGTTCCACCTGACCAGGCGCGTTCTACGGAGGGTCACGGCTTCGACTTCAGGCGTTTTGGCGTACGGGTGCCAACAGTGGTGATCTCACCCTACATCCAGGCTGGCACCGTCTTCAGATCGGACACCCCGACTGCACCCTACGATCACACCAGTATTCTGGCCACCTTGCGGGACTGGGTCGGCATCCCGCCGAAGAACATGCTCACCAGCAAGCGGATTGCGGCGGCACCGACGCTCAACCAGTTGCTCACCCTGAGTACAGCTCGTGCCGATTTACCCTCCATATCGGCGCCGAGCGTAACCACCTTCGCGCAGCCGTCGCTGACTGCGGCACTCAATGATCTTCAAAAAAGCCTGGTCACAGGTTCCGCCAGGCGCTTCGGACTCGACCCGGCAGCGACACTGCAGACGATGGGTACTCGGCAACATGCCATTGATTTCTTCACAAGACGGATCACTCACGCACATTCTTGAAGCGAGGAACTACTCCAAACTCATAGGCGGTTACGTCTGCAAGATGCGGCTCCTCGACGAGGAGCCTGGTGCTTCGCCTGTGTTCGCGTAGACGGCTTCATTGCCCTTGGGAACGAGCAATACGATCGCACCGACGATGACCTCAAAAATCCCGCTACCGACAATGACCATGCCGGTTTCGAACCGGGCATAGAGTGTCGCGCCACAGGCCCCGGCGATGAGAATAGAGGCGCCCAGCGCGGCAAAGCGCAGCCTGGCCAACCCGGTGATCTCGCTTTGCCTGAAGGTGGTTTGAATGAGCAGGATGAACGAGATGTCGATCAGCGGCCCGCCGAGCGCGGCCAGACCGGCGCCAAACATCATACCGGCCAGGACGTGCTCTGCCGGCAGGTACATCACCGCCGCACCGATGGTCGCGATGCCCAGGCCGTTGACCACGGAACCGAAGGTAAAACCACCGTACAGGCGACGAATAGTCAGGTTGCCGACGACAAAAATAGAGATCAGGTTGCCGCAACCATAGGCACCCATGATCAGACCATAGGCAGCAAACCCCCGAACACCGAAGCCCTGGATGTCGTACTTGACCACCGCCAGTGCCATGCCGATGGAAATGCCCAGGCTCCAGGCGACGTTGCCCAACCCGGCACACACATAGACTGCCTGCATCCGTCGGCGGCCGACCAGGCTACGCCAACCGGCGGTGAAGGCGGCGCGCCGGCTCGTCAGCTTGATCGGTTGACGAGGCAATGCCTTGCTCAGCTTCATCACCGCCCAGGCCGAGACCAGGAATGTCAGGCTATTGAGGGTAAACAGCTGCTCAAGCGGAATAAGCAGAGTAATGGCCGCCGCCAGCATCGGCCCAATCACCCGAGCCACCCGGATGATCGCGTCGAACAGCGCATTGACTGCCTGCAACTGCTCCGGCGCCGCGACAATCCGTGGCAGGCTGGCACGCAAGGCCGGTTCGAACAGGGAGTTGACGATCATCATGAGCATGACCGGCACCGCCAGCATCCACAGGCTCATGATACCCAGCGCCCAGGCCAGCATCGGAATCAAGGCGAATCCGGCCCGCACCAGGTCGGCACCGATCATCGTGCGCCGATGGTCCCAGCGCTCGGCCCAGATGCCCCCCAGCAGCGCCCCTGCCAGCGCCGCCCCACCGCGCAACGCACTGAGCCAGCTCGCATCGCTACCAGCGATCTGCACTGCCATCCAGGCGATGGCGATCGCGAAGAGCTCGTCACCGATGGCCGATAGTGCCAATCCTCCCCACAGCAACGCTACGGGCCGCTGAAGCAATGGCCTGAACAACTTCATATCATCAACTCCGCACAGTCATTCAACAGGCCAGGTAGAACTCCATATCTACTCACGACTTCACTCGATCAAGCCAGCAGTGAACCGGCTCAACGGGCCAACTTCACGCTGGGCGCTGTGACCTTGTGCTGCCCGGTCTGGATCAACACCACCCCGCCAAGAATCAGGGCCAGAGCCAGCAGCTCGATGCCCGTGACTGGCTCCCCCACCACCGCACCGATGATGACAGCCACGACAGGGGCGATATAGGTCGCGCCGGATGCCCGCACCGGACCGAGCTTCTGGATGATGTAGTAGTAGATCAGGAACGCCCCACCCGTGCCGAGCATGCCCAGCCCAATGATCGCGCCGAGCATGGCATGAAGATCCGCCGAAATCGCCGTGATGCCGTGGAAATCAGTCAGGATCAGCAGGGTCAGCACTGCAAGCCCTGCCTGCCACGTTGCCAGGGCCAGCGGCGCAAGGTTCAGCGGCGAAAGGTAGCGTCGAGCATAGACGAAGGAAGCGCCAAGGCTCAGCGTCCCGACCATCATCCAGATCACCCCGAGCAGCGGTACACCGTTCGCCCCCTCCCACGGGCGCGCACTCAGGACGATTCCTGCAAAGCCCAGGGCGATACCCGCCGCCATGCGGCGGGTCGGGCGTTCTTCACGCAGGAACAGCAGCGCACAGAGGAAAGTGAAGATCGGGATCGAACCACTCAACAGGCCGGCGACACTGGTGGGAAGCAAGGCTGTCCCAGCCACGAACCCGTAGTAATAGAGGGTGGTCGCCAGCACCGACATCACCGCGAAATGCGGTAGGTGACGCCATTGCCCGCGGGTAATGACCTTGGCTCGCCAAGCCATGAGGACAAGCGGCAGAAAGCCGAAGAAAACACGCATGAACACCGTCTGCGCCGGGGAAATCAGGGCGGTGGCCCATTTCATGTAGATGAAATTCGTCCCCCAGATGAGGCCGAGCGTGGCAAGTGCGACATAAGCACGACGCATGGTATCTATCTCTCGGAATAGCGTTGGAGAGCCCTTTGCGGCCAAGAAAAGGCCGCTCGGGTTAGCGGTGATCGGTGCGAGCTTTTCTACATTCAGAAAACCTCCAACACCTCGACCTCGAGCCTTATCATCGCAAGCACTGGGCAAACTTTCGCGCTACAAATAAACGCGCTAGAGTGTAGAAAAACTACTGTTAACGCCAATGACCCAGCCCCGCCGCAAACTGCCACCACTGAATGCGTTGCGCGCCTTCGAAGCTTCCGGCCGCCGACTGAGCTTTCGCGCGGCCGCCGACGAGTTGGGCGTCACGCAAGGCGCTGTCGCGCAGCAGGTGCGTGCGCTGGAAGAGCATCTGGGTATTGCGCTGTTTCAGCGTCTCTCGCGTGGACTGGCCCTGACCTCGCAGGGAGCGGCCTACCTCGTGGACGTGACCCGCGCTTTCGACACCCTCGCCGAATCGACCGGGCAGCTTCTGGCCCGGCCCGACAGGGTGACGATCAGTGTTACGCCCACCGTTGCCGCCAAGCTCTTGATCCCGCGCCTGGCCGAATTGCATGCAGCCCTGCCCGATGTGGAGTTACGCACGGTGGCCACCGAGGCGTTGTCAGACTTCGACCACGATCAGGTGGACATTGCCGTGCGGATGACCCGTACGCCCTTCCCGGCTGACCTGGAGGCACGGCTGCTATTCCGCCAGGAACTGGTGGCCGTGGCGAGCCCGCATCTGCTCAGCGGCATGACGCTCCCCCTGGGCATCGAGCAGTTGCGTACGCTGGCGCTTGTGCATGATGCCCATGACCACTGGCCAAGGTTCCTGTCATCCGGCGGCAAGCTCTCGGGAGCGGTGTTCAACCAAACGACACTGGCGCTGGACGCCGCCCTGGCCGGCCAGGGTGTCGCGCTGGCATGCCGGGCTTTCGTGGCGGCCGACCTGGAGGCAGGCCGGCTGGTGCAGGTGACGGATACGACCGCCATTATCGAGCCCGACTATTTCCTCGTCCGCAAGCGATCATCGTCGCAGAGAAAGGCCGTGAATGCGGTATGGGATTGGTGCGCGAAAAGATTGGGGCCTGCCTGACGGGATGCCGCCGAGGTCGAGGACCGAGACGGCAAGCCCCCGAGTACTCAAGGTCAGTTGCAGCTACCGACACGCTTGCCCTGCAAATGGATATCGACAACATAGGCACCTGTTTGCGCGCCCTGCCCCTGCGACGTACCTTTCAAATCATAGGCGGTCTGGGTGGCCGTTCCGGAGATATTGGCAATGGCAGTACCTTGTGGATTCGTGCACGCCAAGGCGACATTGACCTTTGTGCCGACGTTGTTCCAACTGGTGATCTTGCAGCCGGTCTGATCGCTTTTGAGTCTTCGCTCCAGGGTTGCCCGGATATCTTTTGCATCACTCGCACTCAGGCATTGTGCAGCGCCTGGAGCACTCGGGATAGCTCTTCCGTTCAACGCATAGTGCGCCTCGTCCTGCCACATACCGGGCTCCACGGACTGGGCAACGGCTGAAGTGGCGACACATAGCAAGCAGATGGAGAGTAAGCGCCTCATGGGATTCCTTATCTGAAGACCGATTACGGGGAAGCCGCGAGTGTAAGGCAAGCGAACGGGCATTACACCTTGCTCCTCGCCGAAAGCCTTTACGGCGTTTTCGAGCTTTCCTTATCGATACACATGACACAACGCAAAACGCCGCTCAAAGAGCGGCGTTCTTGTGCACGGAACGAGAAACGAGACTCACACCTGGTGTGGAGGCCTCAGGCATTTCAGTTCCAGGGACGGTCTCCATTCTCGTCCTTGATGCGGGTCGGCAGACCCATGACATCCAGTGCCTTGAGGAACGGCTCAGCCGGCAACTCCTCGACGTTGGCCATGCGCTGCACGTCCCACTCGCCACGCGCGACCAGCAGGGCGGCCGCCACCGGTGGCACGCCCGCAGTATAGGAAATACCCTGGCTGTCGGTTTCGGCGTAGGCTTCCTCGTGGTCCGCCACGTTGTAGATGAACACTTCGCGTGGCTGGCCATCCTTGGTGCCCTTGACCAGATCGCCAATGCAGGTCTTGCCGGTATAGCCGGGCGCCAGCGAGCTTGGATCAGGGAGCACGGCCTTGACCACTTTCAGCGGCACCACTTCCAGGCCTTCGGCGGTCTTGACCGGTTGCTCGGAGAGCAGGCCGAGGTTCCTGAGCACCGTGAACACATTGATGTAGTGCTCGCCAAAGCTCATCCAGAAACGCACATTGGGCACGTCGAGGTTCTTCGACAGCGAGTGCACTTCATCGTGGCCGGTCAGGTACAGGTTCTGCGCCCCGACCACTGGCAGGTCGTCGGTGCGTTTGACTTCGAACATCGTGTTGCTGGTCCACTGGCTGTTCTGCCAGCTCCACACCTGTCCGGTGAATTCGCGGAAATTGATTTCCGGGTCGAAATTGGTGGCGAAATACTTGCCATGGGAACCCGCATTGACATCAAGAATGTCGATCGAATCAATGCGGTCGAAATACTGTTGCTGCGCCAACGCTGCATAGGCGTTGACCACACCCGGGTCGAAGCCCACACCGAGGATGGCGGTGATGTTCTTCTGTTGGCATTCCTCGAGGTGCTTCCACTCGTAGTTGCCATACCAGGGCGGCGTCTCGCAGATTTTGCCTGGCTCCTCATGAATGGCAGTGTCCAGATAGGCCGCGCCGGTATCGATGCAGGCACGCAGCACCGACATGTTGAGGAAGGCGGAACCGACGTTGATGACGATCTGCGATTCGGTTTCGAGGATCAGCGCCTTGGTCGCTTCGACATCCAGGGCGTTCAGCGAAAAGGCCTGGATATCGGCGGGCACTTTGAGGCTGCCCTTGGCCTTGATGCTGTCGATGATGGCCTGGCATTTGGAGATGTTGCGCGACGCGATAGCAATACGACCGAGTTCATCGTTGTGCTGCGCGCACTTGTGGGCCACCACCTTGGCGACACCTCCTGCACCAATGATAAGTACGTTCTTCTTCAATTTTTCTATTTCTCCTTCTCTGCCAGCTTACGAAAGGCTGGACATGTAATCGTTGTAACCAAACTCACGAACCACCTCGACACTACCGTCGAGTTGTTTCACCACGATGGACGGCATTTTCAGACCGTTGAACCAGTTCTTCTTGACCATGGTATAGCCCGCCGCGTCGATGAACGACAGCCGATCGCCGATGGCCAGCGGTCGATCAAACTGATACTCGCCGAAAATGTCTCCGGCCAGGCAGGATTTGCCGCACACCATGTAGGTGTGTTCGCCCTCGCTGGGCGCCAGCTTGGCATTCAGACGATAGATCAACAGATCGAGCATGTGCGCCTCGATGGAGCTGTCCACGACTGCCAGGTGCTTGCCGTTGTAGAGGGTGTCGAGCACGGTGACTTCCAGCGACGCGCTCTGAGTGATGGCCGCTTCGCCCGGCTCCAGGTAGACCTGCACGCCGTATTTTTGCGAGAAGGCCTTGAGGCGAGCGCAGAATGCGTCCAGCGCGTAGCCTTCACCGGTGAAATGGATGCCGCCGCCGAGGCTGACCCACTCGACCTTGTGCAGCAGGTGGCCAAAGCGCTCTTCGATGGCGCCCAGCATCTGGTCGAACAGGCCGAAGTCGCTGTTCTCGCAGTTGTTGTGGAACATGAAGCCAGAGATCTGCTCGATGACCTGCTCGATCTTGACCGGGTCCCACTCGCCCAGGCGGCTGAACGGGCGCGCCGGGTCGGCCAGCAGGTAATCCGAGCTGCTCACTTGCGGATTGACCCGCAGGCCGCGCACCTTGCCGGCTGATGCCTCGGTGTAGCGCTGCAACTGGCTGATGGAGTTGAAGATGATCTTGTCGCAGTTGTCGAGCATCTCCTCGATCTCGTCGTCGGCCCAGGCCACGCTGTAGGCGTGGGTCTCGCCAGCGAACTTCTGTCGACCGAGCTTGAGCTCGTAGAGCGACGACGACGTGGTGCCGTCCATGTATTGCTGCATCAGGTCGAACACCGACCAGGTGGCGAAGCACTTGAGTGCCAGCAGGGCCTTGGCCCCGGACTGCTCGCGCACGTAGGCGATCTTCTGCATGTTCGCCAGCAGCTTTTGTTTGTCGATGAGGTAGTACGGTGTCTTGATCATTTCGAGGCCTCCGGCAAGGCCAGTCAAAAAAGGATGCGCATTGTGCCTTCACTGACTCCATATCGAAAGAGCAGAAAGCACGGTTCGCTGAGTCAGCCTAGCTGGACCTGGGGAAACCGGACACGTCTCAATTGAGCTCACAAGCCCCTGGAGCCGTTGTGATCGCGCTTCTTGCCCCCCTCCTCTTACTCAACCTGGGCGACCTCAATTCCTCGATCGAGAGTTAAGCAGTGTTGCCAATATTTCTGATGGCTGCGCACCACTTATTACCGTCTCGCCTAGCTGGATGGCGGGTGTCAGCCGTCCACACCACGCGATGGTTTCGCGCTCGGCCTTCACAAGGTCCTTAACGCCGTCGTCACTACGCAGAAAGTTCAGGGCCATTTGTCGCTCGGCGTCCTGCTCCAATAATGCGAGAAGCGACGCTGGATCGCTTAGGTCCTTCCCCTCGCAAAAATGCGCCTGGTAAATACCTTCAAACAGGGTTTGGGTGCATTTACCCCTATCCTTCTGCCACCGCATGAGCCGAAGCGCAGGTTCCGTATCCGGCATCGTGGTGATCAGACCGAAGTCCAACGAGATGCCGAATTCCGTAGCGGCAAGGGATAGGGCCTCTTCATAGGTTTTGGCTTGGCTGCCAAAGCGATTCTCTCGGTAGGTGCGATAGTCCACGCCAATCTGCGCTTTCAGATGCGCTGACCGACAAGCCTGGTAGTCGAGAGGGAGGGTTACCCCGGTTTTAGCCATGGCTTGGCGCAGGCGCTTTTCACCCAGCCAGCACCATGGATTGAGGAAATCAAAGGCGAAGGCGATGAAATGGTTTTTCATGTCGGTCAACCGAAATGTCCAGTGACCAGACTTTAGGTGAATTGACCCGATCCAGGTAGACATCCGCAACGCAATACTGCATTGCGTGTGCTCTGTTATCGCTATCAGTAGCTAAGGATTTCTTCGAGAAAAGAGATGAAAACCTTCACCCGGCTCGATCCTCGATGGTTTGGCAAATACAGCGCGTTGATGATGCCATTGGCGTCGCCCGGGTTGGCCTCGTAGTTGGCGAGCACGCGGGTCAGATGCCCTTGGCGCACGTCTTCGGCCACTAGCCAATCCGCCAGCAACGCGGTGCCTCTGCCATTCAAAGCCGCCTCACGCAGGATATCGGCATTGTTGCTTTCAAACCGTCCCTGAACATTGATGCGAATACAGTCTTCTGAGCCGCGAAAAGCCCAGCCGTGATGCATGTCGCCATAATCGAAGCACAAACATTCGTGATTCAAAAGTTCTTGGGGCTGCAAGGGAATGCCGGCTCTCGCGAAATAGTCGGGGCTTCCTACCACCCATCGTTCGAACCGGCCAATCGGTTTACTGATAATGTCGTCGCTGGCTAGCGAGGAACCCAATCGAACGGACAGATCGATTCGCTCCTTCAATAGATCGGCCATTTGATCGCTCAGCGACAGGCTCACGTCGAGCTCTGGGTACTGGGAAAGCAAGCGTCCCAGGTGTGGCGCCACAACCCGCCGACCAAACTCGACCGGTACGCTTACCCTCAAGCGACCGCGAGCTTCGGTGCTGCGGTCGGCAACTGCCGTATCTGCCTCGGCGAGGGCATCAAGGATAGACAGAGCCTTTTCGAAGTACGCTTGTCCCGCGACGGTGGGATTCGTGTTGCGCGTCGTACGATTAAGCAGTGACGCTCCCAACTGTGCTTCGAGGCTCGCGACTTGGCGGGTGACCGATGAGGTTGAGACACCGAGTTTACGCGCCGCAGCAGAATAACCACCGCAGCGCACGGTTTCGACGAACATAGTCAGCGCAAGCAGTTTGTCCATGGCCCAAATTCCGATGTTGTGAGCGACTGGCTCCAGTCGCTCAACCGATAGACTTAGTTGGACGCATTCTGAACAAGTCTTGCACCTTTGCCTTGAATGGTTGTGCTGAAAAAAATCACGCGTTCGCGCTGATGCGCAGGCGGCTAAAAAACAGCACGGCAGCAACGGCGGGTATCAAAGCGGCCAGACAGACGAACACATTCCATCCCAATCGTTCGTAAAGCGGACTCGCCAGAAGTGAGCCCAAGGCTCCGCCAAGGAAAATACTGGTCATGTATACCGCATTCAAACGAGCGCGACTGTGCGGATCGAGAGCATAGACCTCACGCTGTCCCAACACCATGTTCAGTTGAACGGCAAAGTCCAGCAGCACTGCGCTAACGACCAACCACAGGTAACCTGAGGCCGGCAGCGCAGCGATCAAAAGCGAAGCTGGCGCAAGAATCAGAGCGATGACGGTACCCCGTTTTGCATGACCGGCATCCGCCAGGCGTCCTGCAATCGGAGCCGCTATCGCACCGACAGCCCCCACCAAGGCAAACAGTGCTACCTGTGTTTGACTGAAATGGTGATGACGGATGAGTTCGACAGGCGCAATCGTCCAGAAAATGCTGAAACTGGCAAAGAGCAACCCTTGATACAAAGAGCGTTCACGAAGCACGCCGTAGCGGCGCGCCAGGGTAAAAATCGAACGGATCAACGCCCCGTAGCTGGCACGGTGAGCGGGCATTCGTCGAGGTAGAGCGACACCCATCAAGACGGCAATCATCGCCATCAGGGCAGATGCACCAAAAAACACACCGTGCCAGCCGAATGACTCGGTGAGCGTACTGGCGATCGGGCGTGAAAGAAGAATCCCCAACAGCAAGCCACTCATGATATTGCCCACCACTTGGCCGCGGGACGCTTCTGGCGCCATGTGCGCTGCCAGCGGCACCAGGATTTGCACTGCCACCGACGTGAGGCCGATCAACAACGAACAGATCAGAAAGGTTGAAGGCGTTTGGCTCAGCGCGGCACCGGCCAAACACAAGGAAGCCGCCAGCGAGAAGCCAACCACCAGCCGACGATTTTCCATCAGGTCAGCCAGCGGTACCAGAAAGAACAGACCCAATGCATATCCGAGCTGAGTCAATGCAACGATGAGGCTCGCATGCTCGCTTGATAGGCCAACCTGGGGTGCGACCAGTTCAACGATTGGCTGGGCGTAATACAGATTTGCGACGACGGCGCCACAACAGAAGGCGAGCAAAATCACCATCGCTGCGGACAGGGTTGGCGACGTAACGGAAGCCGCCTTCAGATCGGATGTTGTGGAGCTGCCAAGGGACATGGCCACACCTCATTAGGGGTTGAATGGAGCCGGTAGCGTAGGTACCTGCTCCCCACTTAGGAATCAGGCTGCGGAGCAACACTGCAATGCGCGAGGCGCAATGCCCGGCGGACTTGCAGTTGGCGCAACACACTTTTGCGTGGCGAGGCGATACCCCGCATCCGCATGCCTGCCTACCCTTCACATCTCGGCACTGGCAAAGGATGACCAAACATGAACAAGAAAGGTCTCTGGTTAGGCGTGCTTACCCTCACCGTCTGTGGCGCCGCTTTAGCCGGTGCTCTGATGTGGCGGCCGTCCCTCGCCCCCGTCAAGCAACATGCGTTGCAGAATGCCGAGCAAGTCATGCGCGGAGCGCGGGTTGTCGAGGCCGGCGATTGCGCGGTCTGCCATACGCGCCCGGGAGGCGGGTATTTGGCCGGTGGACTCGCACTGGTGACGCCCTTTGGCACGCTCTACAGCACCAACATCACACCCGACGATCGCACCGGCATTGGTGAATGGTCTCTGGAAGCGTTCGAGCGGGCCATGCGTCACGGGATATCCCGCGACGGGCATTTTCTTTATCCAGCGTTTCCCTACGCACATTATCGCCGCATGAGCGATGGCGATCTGCAAGACGCTTACGCCTATTTGATGAGCGGGCCGCCAGTAGATTCACCTGCCAGGCCAAACCAGATGAACTTCCCCATGAACATTCGGCCGCTGGTTTCGTTCTGGAACCTGCTGTTCCTTCACGGCGAACAGCCACAATCGGAGTCCCGGCAAACGGCCCAATGGAATCGTGGGCGGTATCTGATGGAAGGCGCTGGACACTGCGCGAGCTGCCATTCACCACTCAACCTTCTGGGCGCTGAAAAGTCTGGGCAATCGCTGGCCGGGGGCATGGTCGATGGTTGGGAGGCGCCTTCCCTGCTTGGCTTGGCCCATGCGCATAAACCCTGGGACAGCCAGCAACTGGTTGGCTATCTGCGCGGTGAGGTGGCTGCCGACCACGGAGCAGCGGCAGGTCCAATGAGACCGGTCAGCCTGAGCCTGGCGAAAGTGCCGGTCAGTGATGTACAAGCCATTGCCGAATACCTGCTGAGCCTGGATGCGCACCCTTCAGCTGAACCACGATCGGCGTCTCCTGACATCAGAGCTGTCGATCCGACTGCGCAAAATGAAGGGGCAGCACTCTTCCAAACTTCCTGCGCCGGTTGCCATGGACCAGGCGCCCCCATGCGATTGATCGACGGGCGCCCTGATCTCGCAGACACATCCGCCATGCGCTCCGCCACTTCACGCAACTTCATCAAAACGGTGCAGGAGGGTATCGCCATGACCCCTGGCGCTTCAGGCCCTGGCATGCCGGCGTTTGCTGCCACCCTGAACGAGGCCCAACTCACCGTGCTGGCTACGTACCTGCGTGCTCGTGCCGAGCCGGACCATCCCTGGGCCGACCTTTCAGACACTATCGCAACCCTACGCGAGGACGCGAAATGACCCACATGACCCTGAATGTCAATGGATCGTCCCACCTCCTGGACATCGACGCCGATACCCCTCTGCTTTATGCCCTGCGCAACCAGCTTGAGCTCAATGGCGCAAAGTATGGGTGTGGGCTTGGCCAGTGCGGCGCCTGCACGGTGATCGTCGACGACAAGCCGATATTTTCCTGTGTCACACCTTGCTCAAGCGTACAGGGCAAACACGTTCGTACCGTAGAGAGCCTGGGCTCAGCCGATCACCCCAGTGTGCTGCAAAAGGCGTTTATCGAGAAGCAGGCCGCACAATGCGGCTATTGCATAGCCGGAATGTTGATGCGAGCCCAGGCACTGCTGGAGGGCAATCCAAACCCTGACGAGCAGACCATCACCGCCTACATGGCACCGAACCTCTGCCGTTGCGGCACACACCTGCGAATCATTGGCGCCATCCGCGCCGTCGCCGCGTCTGGAGCACACCATGAAGACCAACGCTAACGTCGATCTTGGGCGGCGCGCCTTCCTGCGCAACGGTTCCTTGCTGGTGGCGTTCTCGCTGCTACCGGTTGCAGGCAATGTACTGGCTGACACCGAGGTGGATACGCTCGGCACCCTGATTCTGGCTCCAGACCTGGCCGGTAGCTTGCGCACTAACCCCTACCTGGATGCCTGGATCCGCGTCGATGCGCAGGGAATAACCGTTTACACCGGTAAGGTCGAACTGGGTACCGGGGTAAAAACCGCGTTGTTGCAGATCGCAGCCGAGCGTTTGGAAGTAGCGCCCAATGCAATCAACCTGCTGACTGCCGACACCGCGTTGACCCCCAATGAAGGCTATACCGCAGGTAGTCACACCGTCTTCGACAGCGGAACAGCGTTATTCAACGCCGCGGCCCAAGTACGCCAATTGCTGGTGGAGTCCGCGTCCAGGCGTTGGAACGTCGAGCCTGATCGGTTGGTGACGCGTGATGCGATGATTCAAGGGCCCAACGGGCAGCGTATGAGCTACTTCGAAGCAGTGAGCACGGTGGATCTTCATCGCTATGCGCAGACGAAGTCTCCGGCAAAAGCCGCAGAAAAATTCAGCCTGATCGGGCATTCGCTGCCACGCCTGGACATCCCGGCCAAGGTCAGCGGCGGCGCCGCATTCGTACAAGACCTGCGTTTTCCAGGCATGCTGCACGCACGCGTCATCCGGCCACCCAGGCCAGGTTGCCAACTGCAGTCGTTCGATGCCAGCGCCTTGCAAAACCTTCCTGGTGTGGTGCAGGTCGTTCGTGACGGCAACTACCTGGCGGTCGTTGCAAAGGACGAATGGCAAGCAGTGAAGGCAATGCGCGCAGGGTATGAGCAGGCGAAATGGAGCGAAGGCGTTGCGCTGCCCGACGCACGCACTATCCATGCATTGCTCCCTCAATTGACATCGCGCCGTTACCCCATCAGCCACAAGGGCAGTCCGGCTGCAGTACCTGGACCGAGTTACCGGGCACGGGTGACCAAACACTATCTCATGCACGGCTCTATCGGTCCGTCCTGCGCGGTGGCCTGGTTCAAGGACGATAGGCTTACCGTCTGGACGCATACTCAAGGCGTCTATCCGCTACGCGACGGGATAGCGGAAATGCTGGGGTTAGCGCCGGATCGGGTTCGATGCATCCATGTCGAGGGGTCGGGCTGTTACGGCCATAACGGGGCGGATGATGCGGCGGCGGACGCTGCACTGATTGCCCTGCGAGTGCCCGGTTATCCCGTGCGGGTTCAATGGATGCGAGAGCAGGAAAACCTCTGGGAGCCCTACAGCTCCGCAATGATCACCGAGGTGCAGGCGAGCCTGGATCAAAGCGGTCGACTTCAGGATTGGGCATACGAACTGTGGACGACCCCGCACAACGAACGCATCGTCAATGCCGGTCGCCTGTTACCTGCGCGCTTGCTATCCAAACCGTTCGCCTCAGCCCCATCGGTTCCTATCGCGCAGCCGGAAGGCGACGGTGACCGTAACGCCGTACCGCTGTACAGCGTGGCATCGAGCCGTGTCGACATGAATTTTATTACCCAGATGCCATTTCGCACGTCGGCAATGCGCTCCTTGGGTGCGCACATCAATGTCTTCGCAATTGAAGCCTGTATTGATGAGTTGGCATCGCGTGCCGGCGTGGACTCAGTCGCTTTTCGCCTCGCACATCTGGATGATCCTCGTGCTCGAGCGGTGATAGAGCGAGTGCGGGACAACTTCGGTTGGCCAGCCAAGCCCACTGCCCCGGGCGTGGGGGTCGGCTTTGCCTTCGCTCGCTACAAAAACATCATGGGGTATTGCGCCATCGCGGTGCAGGTACAGGTTCATCCTCAAACGGGCGACATCGTGGTTGATCGGGTGATCACGGCCGTGGATGTCGGACAGATCGTCAGCCCCGACGGCCTGCGAAACCAGATAGAGGGTGGGATCGTGCAATCCACCAGTTGGACGTTGTTCGAAGCCATCGATTTTGATGCTGGCGGCGTGCGTAGTTATGACTGGAGCGGTTATCCGATCCTGCGTTTTCCGCAATTGCCGCGCAATGTAGAAGTGCATTTGATCGATCAGCCAGGACAGCCATTTCTGGGTGCCGCAGAGATCGTACAAGGCCCCATGGCTGCAGCCCTCGGAAATGCGGTGACTCACGCCACTGGCCGACGGCCTTTGCAACTGCCCCTGACTCGATCAGTTTAAGTGCAACCTTTGCTGACCGAGCTTGCACGCTGGTTATACCGACTAGCCCGGCCATCCGTAACAGAGGCTGCCATGCGACACCTGGATTTGCTCGTGCTGGAACAGGCTCTTGATTGGGCCGCACATGACCGCAGCATATTTGAGGGCGATTGCCTGACACCTGCCCAAACTGAGATAAGCAACCCAAGGTAATGTCCAACTCAGTTGAACCACCACCTCTCGACGTACCGGCACACCCACTCTGACGCTGCTAGGCTTACATTTCCCCTGAGGAGATATCGCCATGCCAGCTGACTCTCAACTGCCTGATATTCTCGAAAAGCTCCACGAAAACCAGCTCGCGCTGGCCGACGCCATCGAGTCGATAGGGATGTGGATAGACCAGAGAGGGTCCACCGGCGTTTCCAGTCATGTTCTTGGCGCTATCGCCACGCTTGACTTGAACGCCGAGTCCGTCAGAAAGGGAATCGAATCACTGAAGAAACCGTAAGATGAAAGCGATCAACGCCAATGACAGGTTCTGATTGGGAAGCGACGGGCGCACCTCGTAAAGGTATGAACACTGTAGTCCGAGCTCGACATTGGCCCATCCACCTCACGAAAGGGTTCCAACGGTGCTGATCAGTATTGAAGAAGTGAAGACCAACGCTGGCTGGCTTGTCGTGATGAACGCTTGGCGCGTCAGATTTCGTAGCTACGCGGAGGCCGAAGCCTTTGTGAAAAGGCTGAAGGATCGCATCAATGCACCGCATCCCTTGCCTATCAGCCTCAACAGACCGATAGCGAAGCCATCTTGAGGAATGATCTCAGCCCCTCAACAAATACGTCATCATTTTGTAACCCATAGACAGCAATATTCACTCTATGCAACGTGTGCTCTTTTTCCTGCTGCCCTTCAAGGCAGCTTTTTTTTGCCTGATCGTTTTGGCAGTCGCTATGCCAAGTCTACCAACTGAGTGTCGGCAGGAAGTCAGTCACAGTCATGGGCGCCTGTCGCTTTACGGCCGGGTTTTCAAGGTGACGAACATGTTGATACGGTCGTGAATTTCCTGGAGAGCATGACGAAAAGGCTCATGCCTCTCACTGGTTGTCGGATCTTCAAAACTCCACACTATGATCTCGCCAGAGGCTGGCATTCGAGATAGCTCTTCGGACGATTTATCACACAGCGTGATGACGTAGTCGAACTGCTGCCCCTCAAGCTCATCGATTGCTTTACTGCGCAGCCCCGTGGCGTCCACACCGATATGATCGAGAGACGCCAAGGTGCGTGCGTCGATCTCACTGGCCGCAAGGCCAGCGCTGAAGGCTTCGAAGTGCAACGAATCAGTGTGCCGAAGAAGGGCTTCTGCCAGGGGTGAACGAACGTCGTTTTTTGCGCAGACGAATAGCACCCGAACTTTGTCAGCCATGCCCTTCTCCCCAATCTCAGCCTGTTTGACTAGTAATCGTAGACGACTGCTAGCCGCTCCGTTCAAGCCCGGCTTTCAAGCAAGTTGAACAGCTCCGCGAATTGCCGACTGAGCTTGTGCTGTGGTTCCAGATAGATCAGTGGCCTGCTGGCTTGATGCGACTCACGCATCTTCACCGAACTCATCAGGTACGCAGGCAGCACTGGCATCTTCTCGGCAATCAACTCGTCGAGCAGTTGTTGCGGCAGTGCGTTGCGAGCTTGGTACTGGTTAACGACGATGCCTTCAACCTCCAGCCTCTCGTTATGATCACTTTGGATCTCCTCGATCTCTCGAAGCACACCGTAAATCGCCTGACGGGAAAAGCTGTCGCAATCGAAAGGGATCAAACAACGGTCAGCGGCAATCAGCGCCGAAACGCTGTAAAAATTCAGACCCGGCGGAGTGTCCATGTAGATCCGCTCATAATCTTCATCAAGCCTGTCGAGAAGCTTGCTTAGCTTCTGAATTTTGTAGCGCGTCTCTAGCTTGGACTGCAGATCACTCAGCTCCGACGAGGCAGCGATTAAGTGCAGATTGGTGAAGGGCGTTTCGTGGATATGAGCTTGAGCCTTCTTCGAGGCCGGGCCGGGGAACAGCGTCTGCTTGAAGAAATCAGCGATCCCCTGGGGAACATCCTCTCCACTGAGACCGGTCAAATAGTGGGTGGCATTTGCCTGGGCATCCAGATCTATCAGCAGGGTGCGGTAGCCCTCAAAAGCGCTGATGGCGGCGAGGTTACAAGCGATGCTGGATTTGCCGACGCCACCTTTTTGATTGAACACAACGCGTCTCATGAAATGTCCCAAAATTTATCGTATGTGGACATGTCTCTTCCCTTAAGTTTTACAGGCCAGCATGATCAGGTCTTTGAATCCTCTCGCCAGCTTATCGTATCTCGAGCAATTGATTGCCTTGGCAATCTGTAGCGGTGTCTTCGGCTGCACGCAATTGCAGGCAGGAGACGCCTGGTGCTTAAGCGCTGGTTCGTGAACAATCGTTGCCAACGCTGGAGGCCTCCTTTAACCGGGCACTCCAGCCGCTCTGTAGAAGAAAGGTAAGCGATGTATTACCAGGCGGGAGGTAACAGAAGAGGCCCTGATGAGCATGCTCGAAATTGAGCAGGCGCTGGTAACGGGTAGTGCAGCAACCGTTAGTGATTAGTTTTATGCATCAGACCATGAAGAACGCCGAACCTTAAACCCGGTTCGGAAGGAATCATCTGCGTGATACCCAATGCCTTGAACGCCGCCAGCATGACCACCAAGCCGCCAGGCAAGATGCTCAGACGGTGACGTTGCAGGCCCGCCAGTTTGAGTTGTTTGACATGCCTCACTTCGAGCAGGCGCAACGACAGGCGCAACAGACCGCCGTAGGTGATGCCGCTTTGGCCAAAATCATTCAACCCATTGGCGTTGAGCACTTTGGCCAGCATCCGCGCCGTTCCAGAAGAGCCAATAGCCTGCTGCCAGCCCAGCGCGCGGTAGCGACACACGACTTTTTCAAACTGCAGGGTGGCGACACGCTCAGCCTCAAGCAGCGCCTGAGCCGTAATACACCCGCCATGAAAGTAAAGCGCGCCAAAGGTGCCACTGCCAATGGCAATGCTTTCGGTCAACAGGGGCTGAGTGCCCTGCCCCAGAATTAATTCGGTTGAACCGCCGCCGATGTCCACGACCAACCGCATATTTTCTACACTGGGAATCGTATGAGCAACGCCGGCATACACCAGTTGCGCCTCTTCATGCCCGGAGATGACGTCTATCCGAAACCCCAGGTGCCGCTCCGCGCTGGCCAAAAATAATTGAGCGTTATCGGCTTCGCGCACTGCACTGGTTGCCACCGCCCGCACACGCCCCGCCTCAAAGCCGCGTAACTTTTTGCCAAATCGTGCGAGCGCTTGCCATCCCCGATCCAGCGCCAACTCGTCCAGTGCTCCGTCCTGAAAGCCCTCCGCCAAACGCACAGGCTCACGCAGGGTCTTCACCTCCTGGATCACGAGCTGCTGGTTTCGTCTGACCGACTGGCCAATCATCATGCGAAACGCGTTGGAGCCCAGGTCAACGGCCGCGAACAGGGAGGCGTCTCCTTTCATACGGGTATTCCTCGCAAATTCATCAGTCAGCAGGCGCAGGGCCGCCGAGCACTCAAGACGGTTTGCGAGGATCTTGCCATCGATTCGATGACGCCAAGATGACACCCCTATCCTTTTTGAAGGAACAGACTCAGCGCCAGCCGAAACAACCCAATCTGGCATTGTTCAGAACCACCACGGCAGCGCTTCCTGCCTGAGCACCCGTATTGGATGCTGGTCACTTCGATAGCGAAAACCAGACATTAATCGCCCCTCCCGCGACGAGATCAACCCAATTAAATCGCCAATAATGCTCACATAATCATAGATAAATCGTTTCACCAACAAGCAACAGCAGTAAAGCATTATCTCTCGTAACTACCCCGCAACAAATTTCAACTAATATTTATGCCGCCACCCACGACGCGAGTTTCCCGCCATGCCTTCAACCCAGGACACCTTGATACAGCGCATCCACCGCGAGCTGCTCGATCACAGTGACGAAGAGCTGGAACTGGAATTATCGGAAGACGGACATGACCTGAACGCGCTGTTCGATGAACACGCTCAGGATGGAAGTGAGAAGGAAGCCCGACGACGCTATTTCAGCGAACTGTTCCGCCTGCAAGGAGAACTGGTGAAGCTACAAAGCTGGGTGGTCAAGACCGGCCACAAAGTAGTGATCCTGTTCGAAGGACGCGATGCAGCCGGCAAAGGTGGAGTCATCAAGCGCATTACCCAGCGACTCAATCCTCGGGTATGCCGCGTCGCCGCCCTACCTGCACCCAACGACCGAGAACGCACCCAATGGTACTTCCAGCGCTACGTGTCACACCTGCCGGCAGCGGGTGAAATCGTGCTATTCGACCGTAGTTGGTACAACCGCGCCGGGGTCGAACAGGTCATGGGCTTTTGCAACGCCGATCAATACGAAGAGTTTTTCCGTACCGTGCCAGAGTTTGAGCGGATGCTCGTACGCTCCGGCATTCAGCTCATCAAATACTGGTTCTCCATTTCCGACCAGGAACAGCATCTGCGCTTTCTCAGTCGCATTCATGATCCGCTCAAACAGTGGAAACTCAGCCCCATGGATTTGGAGTCGCGCCGACGCTGGGAAGCCTATACCAAGGCCAAGGAAATCATGCTTGAGCGCACCCACATCAGCGAGGCGCCCTGGTGGGTGGTGCAAGCCGACGACAAGAAGAAAGCCCGACTCAACTGCATCCATCACCTTCTCGGACAAATGCGCTATGAGGAAGTGGAGCTACCGGTGATCGAACTGCCGCAACGCGTGCGACAGGAAGATTACAGCCGCAGCCCAACACCACCGGAACTCATCGTGCCTCAGGTCTATTAAGACAGGCCGAACAGGGGACGCTCCGTGCCAGGCGCCCTACCTTCACATACTCTATGAACGGATTTCATATGACGCCCCAAACCCTGACCGCAGACTCATCGGCCTCCCCCACCCAAGATTCAAGACCCGAACTCAACCGCAAGCCGAGCATGATTACCCTGGTGGTTTTTTTTGCAGTGCTGGGTACCGGCCTACTGTTTACCGCCTACAGCCTGATGCACGACATGAACGAACTCGGCACCGTGGTGACCACCTGGACGCCGTTCCTGCTGCTCGGTGTGGCGCTGTTAATCGCCTTGGGTTTTGAATTCGTCAACGGTTTCCACGACACCGCCAACGCCGTGGCTACGGTGATTTACACCAACTCCATGACACCAAACCTGGCGGTGGCCTGGTCGGGGTTATTCAATTTCCTCGGGGTGCTGCTGTCCAGCGGTGCAGTCGCGTTCGGCATCATCGCCCTGCTGCCGGTTGAACTGATTCTGCAGGTCGGCTCCTCCGCTGGTTTCGCCATGATCTTCGCCCTGCTGATCGCTGCGATCCTGTGGAACCTCGGCACCTGGTGGCTGGGCTTGCCGGCGTCTTCATCCCACACCCTGATCGGCTCGATCATCGGTGTCGGTGTGGCCAATGCGCTGATGCACGGGCGTGACGGTACCAGCGGCGTGGATTGGGCTCAGGCAACCAAAATTGGTTACGCGCTGCTGCTCTCTCCCCTGGTCGGCTTCGGCTGTGCCGCCCTACTGCTTTTGGCATTGCGAGCCTTCGTCAAGAACCGCGCCCTTTACAAGGCTCCGAAAGGCAACACTCCGCCGCCATGGTGGATTCGTGGCCTGTTGATTCTGACCTGCACTGGCGTGTCGTTCGCCCATGGCTCCAACGACGGCCAGAAAGGCATGGGCCTGATTATGTTGATTCTGGTGGGCACCCTGCCGATGGCCTATGCACTGAACCGCGCTATGCCTGCCGATCAGGCGCTGCAATTCGGGGCCGTGGCTGAAGTCACCCAGCAAGCCCTGGTGAAAAGCTCACCACTACCCGCCCCGGCTGAGCCTCGACTGATCCTTTCCGACTACGTGCGCAGCAAGGAAGCGACGCCACAACTGGTGCCGGCTCTCGCCGCCTTGACCGGCAGCATCGGTGCTCAGGTCAAGGGTTACGGCTCGCTGGCCAAGGTACCGGTCGAGGTCGTGGGCAACGTGCGTAATGATATGTACTTGGCCAGTGAAACCATTCGCCTGATGGACAAGAACAAAGTCGGTAACTTCGACGCCGACACCAGTGGCAAGCTGCAACTGTTCAAGCAGCAGATCGACAACTCCACGCGGTTCATTCCTCTGTGGGTGAAAATAGCGGTGGCTATAGCCCTCGGGCTGGGCACCATGGTCGGCTGGAAGCGTATCGTGGTGACGGTGGGCGAGAAGATCGGCAAGACCCACTTGACTTACGCCCAGGGCGCCTCGGCAGAAACCGTGGCCATGCTGACCATCGGCGCCGCCGACATGTTCGGCCTGCCGGTGTCCACCACTCATGTTTTGTCGTCGGGGGTGGCCGGAACCATGGTCGCCAATGGCGCAGGTTTGCAGATGCGCACTATCCGCAACCTGCTGATGGCCTGGGTACTGACTCTTCCAGCGGCGATCCTACTGTCTGGAAGCCTCTACTGGCTGTTCACCAAACTATTCTGACCCCCTCAATCAAAAACAGCCGCTGAACCCACCAGTTGGTGGGAACCGGCCAGTGAGGACAGGCACAGCACGGCATGGGTCTTATCGGCGCCCCGGGGATAATCGATCAGATAGTCCGGGCACCCGTCGCCCCTTGCCTATCAGCCTCAACAGACCGGTAGCAAAGCCATCTTGAGGAATGATCTCAGCCCCCCAACAAATACATCATTATTTTGTAACCCATCGACAGCAATACTCACCTTACACATCGAACGTGTGCTCTTTTTCCTGCTGCCATCCAAGGCAGCTTTTTTTTGCCTGATCGTTTTATGTGCTTTTTCGGTTCGATTGCCCCCCTTCAAAATCAACACCTTACCCACTAAACAACACATCCAGGGCTCCTTGTACTGCCTGCAAGGGAGGTTGCCGACTACAACGCGGCTCACACGTAGCCTACAATCAGATTTCAGTTTTATGTCAGCAGGTGACCGGCTCCTTTCGCTCCAAGCCCTGATCAATTTCAAGATCACCTGACCCAAATGGAATCGTGACGTTACCGCCCCCAAGGATGTAGCTATGCATTCAACGCTAGACGTAGTTCGCGCTCAAATGCAGGCGGCTGAGCCGGTATTGAAGCAGCTCGACGTGGAACTGGAGGCCATCAGCTTTGATCCCTCTGTCCCTTCGAGCGTCGACACAGCCACCGAGAGGGTCACTGCAATCATTGATACGCTTCTGGTGGGATTTAAGACCAATCCGATACTCGGTCCGCTGGCCGACCAACTGAAATCTCAATATCTCGACGCGATTCAACACCAGGTTGCTTCAGCTCAGGGAGGGTGAAATGACAGTCCCCAGCGTTGTTGTAGGGCCTGCTTGGCTTTAGAGAAACGCCACTAATCTGATATCGCCCACCTGACTTATTTTTGTCACACAAGCCCCGTAGCTTTCCCTCGCCAACACGCTGGAGGGGGGGGCTTATGAACGCAGAATGCCGGAAAAAAATTCGCCGTTTAACTGCGAACACAGGCTCACGGAAGAGAATGATCGGTGCATCACGGAGGAATCAAATGCCGGTGGTGCAAACGGCTGAGTACAGAGGTGCGCTATTGCAGCGATATCCAGTAGGGCTGATAGACGATGCTGAGCTCGAAGCATTGCTGAAAAGCTGGCCCTGTCGTGCCAGCGCGTAGCGAAACCTAGCGTAAACCTATTGCCAGTCTTAAGGCGACCGCGCGCGATGGGGGCTGATCACCCTAGTTGAAACGCTCAAGGATAGCGGCCAGCCATCGTCGACTGGGACGATCAGGCGATAGATGATCAGGGCAGAGGCTGCAGGTTGGTTTTGACGGTAGTGACCACACGGTTACGACCTTGGTGTTTCGCGTCATACAGGCGTTGATCGGCTACACGCAGAATCTCCTCAATAGAGTCCCCGTCGCGTCCAGATTGCGATACGCCGATGCTCACTGTGACCCCGGTTATCCGCTGCTGGCTGAAATTGAAAGAAGTAGTGGCAACGGCGCTTCGCAGACGCTCGGCGATTACGCGCGCGCCTTCGAGTGAAGTCTGGGGCAGCAGTATCATGAACTCTTCCCCGCCCACTCGAGCTACGCCGTCATACGGCCGGATCGAATCGAGACATTCCTGCACGAACCTCTTCAGGATGTCATCGCCAACCTGATGCCCGTAGCGATCATTGATGGACTTGAAATTGTCCAGGTCGAGCGCCAACACGGAGAACGGAGCGCCGCCGCGCCTGACCCGGTCAATTTCGGCATCGACCCGCGCCATGAAACGACGCCGATTATCAGCGCCTGTCAGTGGATCGGTCGCCGCAAGGTGGTCGAGCTCCTGATTGGTTCGCTGGAGTTCCTTCAGGGCACTTTCCGCGTATGCCATCGACTCGGCAAGACGCACCATCAGTTCCCCTTGACTGTAAATCTTCGAGAACGACCGAGTGCTGAGGAACGCTTGCGCTACCCCATAGCTCAACAAGAAGAATCCAGCGGCGAAGATCGCATGGGCGAGCCACCACATATGGTTCCAAGGGCGCGCCAGGATGAATGCAAGGGATGACAACGCGAACGCGGTGACCGAGATGGCAAAAATGACCATCAGTGGTGAACGGAAACGGCGCAACAGGACCACTGCCACATTCAATGTGGAAAGAACGAGGGCACCACCTTCCAGCGAGAGGCGTACCGCAGGATGGCCGGCGACCTGCGAGTTCGCAACGAATGCCACTGCCAGGTCAACCAGCAGGAACAGCCCGATCCAGGTCAACCACAGGCGGGGCTTCGTGCGTTGGTCCGCGGCATCAGGTGGTTGATGGTACGACAGCATGCCGACTAACAGCAGAATCGCCATGACCAGTCGAGAGGCCGGTCCGTAAAGCAGGAAAAGCCAGATATGGGAGTGGGCAAGCCCGGTGAACGCGCCATGCAAGGCATAGATCATCACAAAACCGAGAAACCCCAATGTCATCCACCGCAGCAGCGGATCTCCCGATGACTGATAGCAGCACCAGGTGACGTAAGTAACAAACAAACCCTCCAGGGTGGCGGCCGTGATCGCGATGATATGGAACGTGTGGTCCTCGAATAAAAGGGTCGGGTCCTGAAAGAAATACAAGTAGCCAACCAGATAGGCCGGAACAAACGCAAACCCTGCCAGCAGCAAGCAGGTATAAAATTTAATTATGAGATGGATAGCCTCAGGCGGCTCGCCGGTAGCGACAGAATTATCCATAACCCCCTCACGCAAATCCATTTTTCCCGCTCCGATCCGGTGCCCACTCCAAAATCACCGACATGCCAACGCTCCCCACATCATCATGCAAACATCTGGCGAGTTGATACTTTGCCATTGTAGACCACCCACCACTTTCCGCTGCTGAAGTCGAAAAAACGCATATGAAAAATTAACCAACAACGAATGTCTCGTTTTCCCACGCCCCCGAAAGCCTCTTGCAGTCAGGGGCCGACCAGCGCTGGATCTTCACCGTCGGTTTATGACGCTCAGGGGCCTGTAGCTCCACAGATAGACGCGAGAAGCGGACGCGCACCACCCACCTTGCTATTCTGTTGCCGGGGTTGCTACAGGCGACTTCATGGATGATGTGGCTACGCGAACGTGATGACTCCCGTCACTCAAGCCTGCCAAGCAGTCACTCTTGGACACGAGGTCATGAACGGTGAAAGTTGTCATTGTGTTGTTGTTGAGCCTGCTACCGGTTCTGGTTCAGGCGACGGAGGTCGGCGAGCGCCTGGCCCCTTGGACCCTGCTTGATCAATATGACCAACCCTATAGCCTGGACACGCACACCCAGATCCTGCTGGTCGCCCGTACGATGGACGGCGCGAAGCTGGTCAAGGCGGCCTTGCAGGACAAACCCAAAGGTTTCCTGGAGGTGCGGCATGGCGTGTTCGTGGCCGACATCCAGCGCATGCCCGTACTGGTCAGCAAACTCTTCGCCATTCCCGCCATGCGTGACTACAACTACCGCGTCCTGCTCGACCGCGACAGCCGCGTAGTACCGCGTTACCCAGGCGCCGAGGAGAAAGTACTGTGGCTGCAACTGGACAATGGCCGCTTGGTCGCACAGCGCGAATTCGCCAGTGCCACTGACTTGCGCGCCGCGCTGGACAAGGTGGCGGCTCCATAACGGCTTTCACGCCTGAAGGCCATTCGGTTCAACAGGTTGGCTTGAGCCCGGCCTGGAAAAACCGGGTACAGTTCAATTCTCCGAGACGTTGCCACTCATCGATTGGCCTTTAGGGAAGTCACGATGCAAATCAATAACGCAGGCCTTGTTCTCCTACACAGTTTTTTCAATCCATTGTTCTCGCGTCTTGACCTGCTGACCGAAGCAGGTGCGTTCGTTAGCAATAACGCACAACACCGAGCCGTGCATGTCCTGCAATTTCTTGTCACGGGACAAACCGAAACGCTCGATCAACACCTGACGCTTAATAAACTGCTCTGCGGTCTACCTCCAGACCAGCCCCTTGAGTCAACGCCTGACCTCACCGATGCCGAGCACGAGATCTGCCTTTCGCTGTTGAGTAAGGTCATAGAGTATTGGCCAGCGACCGGCAAGATGAGCATCGACGGTTTCAGGGGCAACTGGCTGGTGAGGGACGGGTTGTTGGCGAATGCCAATGATCGATGGGAAATGACAGTAAAGCCGCGCCCTTACGACATCCTATTGGCGCACTCTCCCTTCAGTTTCTCGGTTATCAGGCAAACCTGGATGGACAAGCCTCTGTTCGTCACCTGGAAACCATAACGGCTGTGGTCAGTTCGAATGTCCACGGCGGCATAGTCTTCGATCTACGCTTTCCGATCATCAGCCGTCCCCCTGCTCCCTTAACAACCTCCCTACACTTTCTCTATTGAGCCACGCTTGACCGGCGACCTAAACTCACCGGCCCTCACACGAGAAACCCTCATGACCTCACCTGCCTCCCCCGCAGCCAAGTCGGACCACCGCTGGCTCGCCTTGATCGTCCTGTGCCTCGGGGAGTTGATGATCGTGCTCGATACCACCATCGTTAACGTCGCGCTGCCGTCGATCCAGACCGACCTGCACTTCACGCAAACTTCCCTCGCCTGGGTGGTGAACGCCTATATGCTGACCTTCGGCGGCTTCCTGCTGCTGGGCGGTCGCCTGGGCGATCTCTACGGGCATCGACGCCTGTTCCTGCTGGGTATCGGCTTCTTCACCCTCGCCTCGCTGGCCTGCGGCCTGGCCCATAACCAGGAGATGCTGATCTGGGCCCGGGCCCTTCAAGGCCTCGCCGCCGCCGTGGTGAGCGCCGTGGCCCTGTCGCTGATCATGGACCTGTTCAGCGAACCGGCCGACCGGGCCAAGGCCATGGGTGTCTACGGCTTCGTCTGTGCCGGCGGCGGCAGCCTGGGCGCCCTGCTCGGTGGCGTGCTCACCAGCACCTTGAGCTGGCACTGGATCTTCCTGGTCAACCTGCCGATCGGCGCGGCGGTGATCGCGCTGTCCCTGCGCCTGCTCTCGAAAACCCTCAACCAGCATCTGTCCCGCGACCTGGACGTGGCCGGTGCGGTCACTGTGACCGCCTCGCTGATGCTGGCGGTCTACGCCATCGTCAATGGCAACGAGATGGGCTGGGGCTCGCTGCACACCGTCATGCTATTGCTGATTGCCGTCGGCCTGTTACTGCTCTTCCTGATGATCGAGACCCGGGTGAAAACCCCGCTGATGCCCTTGCGCCTGTTCCGCCTGCGCAACCTGGCCATCGCCAATATCGTCGGCGTGCTCTGGGCGGCCGCGATGTTCGCCTGGTTCTTCCTGTCGGCGCTGTACATGCAGTTGGTGCTGGGCTACACGCCCTGGGAGGTGGGGCTCGCGTTCCTGCCCGCCAACCTGATCATGGCGGTGTTTTCACTGGGGATCTCGGCCAAGCTGGTGATGCGCTTCGGCATTCGCCTGCCGCTGGCCGCCGGCCTGGCCCTGGCGACCCTCGGGCTGTTGCTGTTCGCCCAGGCGCCGGTCGACGGCCACTTCCTGCGCGACGTTCTCCCGGGCATGCTGTTGCTGGGCCTGGGCGCGGGCATTGCCTTCAATCCACTGCTGCTGGCGGCGATGAACGATGTCACGCCGTCCGAGTCGGGGCTGGCCTCGGGCATGGTCAATACCGCCTTCATGATGGGCGGTGCACTGGGGCTGGCGGCGCTGGCGAGTCTGGCGGCGGCGCGCACCGAACTGCACCTGGTGGCGGGCGCACCGGCACTGTCGGCGCTCAACGACGGGTATCAGGTTGCCTTCCTGGTGGGGGCGGTGTTTTCCGCATTGGGCGCCGGCCTGGCCGCGGTGATGATGCGCGACAAGACCGGTGAAAGCCTGGGGGGTGTCGAGGCCTAGGGCTTAACTCGCGACCGGCTGTTTGAGCCGACCTATATCGGCCATGAACCTTTCCGCCGGCAAGGGGTGCCCCAGCAAGTAGCCTTGCAAGGAGTCGCACCCCAGGCGGGTGAGAAAGGTCTGCTGCATGTCGGTCTCCACCCCTTCGGCGACGATCCGCAGCCCCAGCGCCTGCCCCAGTGCGACAATCGCCGAGACGATCGCGGCATCGTCGGTGTCATGCTCCAGGTCGCGGACAAAACCGCGGTCGATCTTCAGCTCGTTGGCCGGAAGACGCTTGAGGTACATCAGGCTCGAATAACCGGTGCCGAAATCGTCGATGGACAGGTCCACCCCCATGTCCGAGAGTTTCTGCAACACCGCCATGCTCGCATCGGCGTCACTCATGGCCGTGGTTTCGGTGATTTCCAGGGTTAGGCTGTTGGCTGGCAAGTGGTGCCGGGCCAGGGCGCCGGCCACGCTGTCGACCAGGCCTGCATGGCAAAACTGCAGGGCCGAGAGATTCACCGCGATACGCCAGTGCTGGTAGCCCTGCTCATACCACAGGCGCATTTGCCGGCACGCCTCGTCCAGCACCCAGTCGCCGATGGTGATGATCAGGCCGGTCTTTTCCGCCAGGGCAATGAACTTGTCCGGCAGCAACAGCCCTTCCTCGGGGTGCTCCCAGCGCAGCAGTGCCTCGGCACCGACCGGCGTGCCCTTGAGGGCGTCGAACTTGGGTTGATAATAAAGACGGAACTGCCGCTGCTCCAAGGCCTGGCGCAGGTCCTGCAACAACTGCAACTGCTTGCGCGCGTTACTGTTCATCGAGGCATCGAAGAAGCTGTGGCCGTTCTTGCCGGAGCCCTTGGCGTGATACATCGCCGCGTCGGCGTTCATCAACAGCTCCTCGGCGGTCTGGCCGTTACCCGGGTACAGCACGATACCGAGGCTGGCGGAGATCTGCAGGTCATGTTCGGCCAGCCGGAACGGCCGGGAGATCAGGCCGACCTGACGCGACGCCACTTGCAGCGCATCGTCCGGCTCGGCCAGTTGCACCAGCAACACGAACTCATCACCGCCGATACGTGCCAGGGTGTCCTGGCTGCGCAAGCCGTCACGCAGGCGCAGGGCGACCTCACGCAACAACTGATCGCCCATGTGGTGGCCGAACGCGTCGTTGACCGGCTTGAAACCGTCCAGATCGATGAACATCAGCGCGAAGCAACCACCTTCGGCCATGACCTTGTGCATCGCCTGGTCGATCCGGTCCGCCAGCAGGACCCGGTTCGGCAAGCCGGTCAGGGTGTCATGCAGTGCCAGATGGGTGAGCTCCCGGTTCGCCTGGCTCAGCGAGTCGGCCAGCATGGCGGTCCGCGCCTCGAGCCGCGCATCGAGCATTGAGATCAACAGCGCGATGGACAGCACCGCCAGGCTGGTCACCAGCACCAGGCTGTCCAGCCCCTTGCCGGAGAGACCGCTGCCCGCCGCCCCGCAAAAGCTGCCCTGGGCAAAGTTGGCCGCGGCCATGCCGGTGTAGTGCATGCCGACAATCGCCAGGCCCATGATCACCGCCGCCCCACTACGGGCCAGGCGCACATAGGGGGTATTACGTCTTAGCCGAAAGGCGATCCACAAGGCCGCCGCCGAAGCGACCACGGCAATCGCCAGCGAGGCGCCGAACAGGGTGGGGTCGTAGTCGATGCCGGGCTGCATCTTCAGTGCCGCCATCCCGCAGTAATGCATGGCGCTGATGCCGGCGCCCATGACCAGGGCGCCGAATGCCAACTGCAGCGCCGGCAGGCGGGGCTGGCTGACCAGCCAGAGGGCAAAGCCGCTGGAAAGAATCGCGATCAGCAGCGACAGCAGCGTGAGTGGCCCGTCGTAGCCCAGCTCGATGGGCAGCCTGAACGCCAGCATCCCGATAAAGTGCATGGACCATATGCCCACGCCCATGGCCAGGGCACCACCGGCCATCCACAAATGAACCGCCCAACCGCGGGCCGTGGCAATGCGCCCGGTCAGGTCTAATGCGGTATAAGAGGCGAGGATCGCCACACAAAGAGAAATAAAGACCAGCGCGAGGGAGTAGCTACCAATAAGCATGACAAATCTCTAAGACATCGAACCGGACGCCCCCCAGGCTCGATGAAAAAAACCACGGATTGTACCTGCTTCCTCATGAAGCGCACGGTGAAATATTGGCCACTTGCCATTATTCAGCATGGCTTGCCTGCCGTACAGATCGGGGCCCCGGAAAGACCGACCAACGGCAGGATTTATTCGTTACGCGCCAGCCTGACCTGAGGACGGATCAGGGCTCATCCCTGGGAAACTCACGCTTGACCCGCTCGATGTAGCGCGCCACCGCCGGGGCCTTTTCGAAGCGCCGATGGATCAACGACAGCCAGGAGCTCGCCTCGCAGTCGTGGATCGGTCGATACACCACATTGGGCAGGTGCACATGCCCGACCACCGACTCGGGTACCACCGCCACCCCCTGGCCGAGGGACACCGCCGCGATCACCGCCACCAACCCGCCGGGCTGTGGGCCCAGCTTCGGCGCATAACCGCCCTGGGCGGCCACCTGCAAGGTGCCGCTGATCTGCTCCGGGAGAATGAAGGTCTCGTTCTGCAAGTGCTCGGCGCCGATCCGTTTCAGGCGACACAACCAGGCATCGTCCGCCACGGCCAATACAAACCCCTCGGCATTCAGGCGCACCGCGTCCACGCCCTCGGGCAAGGACATGGGCGAACGCACATAACCGATATCGAAACGCCCCTCGGCGATCAGTCCCGGCAACACCGCCATCGGGCTCTCCCGCACGGTGAGGCTGACTTCGGCGAACTCACGGCTGAAGGCCTTGACCTGGCGCTGCAACACACCGGAGTACACCGCCGACGCCACGTAACCGAGTTCGATATGCCCCACTTCACCGCGCCCGGCCCGTTGCGCATTGCGCTGGGCGAACTCGAACTGGCGCACCGTCGCCTCGGCTTCCGGCAGCAACGCCGCGCCGGCTTCGGTGAGGCTGACCTCGCGCTGCCCGCGCAGGAACAACCGGGTGCCGAGGGCGGCCTCCATGTCCTGGATCTGTCGGCTCAAGGTTGGCGGCGCGATATCCAGTTGCTCAGCCGCACGGGTGAAGTTGCGTTGCCGGGCCACCGCCAGGAAATAGCGGAAATGACGGATCTCCATAGGCGTATTAGCTCAAAGGTAATGAAGTGCCGAAGCCCACCTAACAAAACCGCGCAAGGCCCAGGATAAGCTGCTTCCATCGCCACAGTAGAGAGCTTGTACCATGCACGTCAAATCCCTGATCCCCTTGTCTTGTGCTTGCCTGGACCTAACGCGGATGTCTGCGGCCGACTCGTCACCCGCCATTGCCCACAAGGCAATCCATGAGCTGGATCTGAGCCGCACGCGGATCAAGGCCACCATCTCCACGCTGGCGCCGCAGGTCCGAGCATGAGCCGGGTCAGCCCACGACTGACGCTGCTGACCGCCTCCGGCGTCTGCTCGCTGATCGTCCTCGATACCAATATCGTCGCCGTCACCCTGCCGAGCATTGCCCGCGACCTGGGGGCCAACTTCGCCGATATCGAATGGGTGGTCAGTGCCTACATGCTGGCCTTCGCCGCCCTGCTGCTGCCGGCCGGCAGCATCGCCGACCGCTTCGGCCGGCGCAGGACCCTGCTCTGCGGCCTGACCCTGTTCATCCTCGCCTCATTGGGCTGCGGCGCGGCACCCGACAGCCTGTTCCTCGATATCGCCCGCGCCATCAAGGGCGTCGGCGCCGCGCTGCTGCTGACCTCCGCCCTCGCCTCCATCGGCCACACCTTTCATGACGAGACCAAACGGGCCAAGGCCTGGGCCTTCTGGGGTGCCTGCATGGGCGTGGCCATGACCGCCGCGCCCACGGTCGGCGGACTGATCACCCAGTACCTGGGCTGGCGCTGGATCTTCTACCTCAACCTGCCCGTGGGACTAGCACTGATGGCGATGGTCCGCCACGCCGTGCCGGAATCCCGGGACAGCCAGGCGGCCCGCCTGGATCCCTGGGGTAGCCTGGCCTTCAGTGGCGCGCTGCTGTGCCTGATCTGGGGCTTGATCGAGGCCAACCGCATCGGCTGGAACAACCCGCTGACCTACGCCCGACTGCTGGGAGGCGCGGCGCTGCTGGGCCTGTTCGTGTGGGTCGAACAGCTGCAGAAACGGCCGATGGTGGATCTGCAACTGTTTCGCCATCCGCGCTTTATCGGCGCCCTGCTGGGAATGTTCGCCTATGCCGGCTGTGCCCAGGTGATGATGACCCTGCTGCCGTTCTACCTGCAGAACGGCCTGGGGTTTTCCGCCGTGGCTTCGGGCCTGGGGATGCTGCCCTTCGCCCTGGCCATGCTGATCTGTCCGCGCATCGGTATCCGACTGGCCTCGCGCTTCGCCCCGGCGACGATGATGGCGGGCGGCCTGACCCTGGTCGGTTGCGGCAACCTGCTCAGTGCCTGGGCAGTCGGCAGTGGCGCCTACCTGCCGTTCGCCCTGGCGATTACCGTGACCGGTGCCGGTGCCGGGCTGCTCAACGGCGACACCCAGAAGAACATCATGGCCTGCGTGCCCCGGGAACGGGCCGGCATGGCCTCGGGCATGAGCACCACCATGCGCTTCAGCGCGATCATGTTGAGCATCGGTGTGTTTGGTGCCTTGCTGGCCAGCCATACCCAGCAATTGCTCCACGCCAGCCTCGCCGCACAGGCCGCCCCCTGGCTCGACCAGGCCCGGGCGATTGCCTCGCGGGTCGTCGCCGGTGACATGCCGGCGGCCATGGCGGCACTGCCTGAATCCGCGCGCCAGGTGGTCCAACCCCTGGCCCGCGCAGCCTTCGTCGGCGGCTTCGGCACGGTGCTCTGGGTGGCGGGTTTGCTGGCGTTGTCAGGGGCATTGGCGGTGGGCAGCCTGATGCGCCACCCCCTCCCCGTCACCCGCTCCTATTCACTGGCCCATGAATAGAACCGAGACGCGGCTACAAGGGCGGACGTGACGACGTGGACTGCAGCGATGCCAATACCCGCTCGGTATTTTCCGTGCAACTGGTCCCCTCAGGCCGGTTGCGGATGCTGTTGACGATCCCCAGCAACTGCAACTTGCTATGGGCCAGGCGCGCCTGCATGGCTTCGATCTGGTCGATCTTGCGCTCCAGGCTGTCGACCATGACCTCATGATCCAGGCTCTCCGCCTCGGCCCCCGGCACCAACGCCCGCAGTTCCTCAAGGCTGAAACCCGCCTGCTGCGCACACTGGATGATCGACAACGTCTGCAACACCTCGGCCGGGTACTCACGGTAGCCATTGGCCTGGCGCTGTACCTTGCGAATCAACCCCTGGGCTTCGTAGAACCTGATCTTCGACGCCGCCAGGCCACTGCGCAGGGCCAGTTCACCGATTTTCATAAGGGGCCTCGAATGGACGCTTGACATTAAAGTTAGGTTTAAGCTTAGCCTGAACTCCCCACCACCCCGGAGTCAAGCATGTCACCCTTTCAAGCACTGCTCTTGCCCAATGGCGTTCAGGTCCCGAACCGTATCGCCAAGGCCGCCATGGAAGAGAACATGGCCGACCTGGATAACACGCCCTCCGCTCACCTGCTGGAACTCTACCGTGCCTGGGCCGACGGCGAACCCGGGCTGCTGCTGACCGGCAACGTGATGATCGACCGCCGCGCCATGACCGGACCTGGCGGCGTGGTGCTGGAGGACGATCGTCACCTGGAGAAATTCCGCCAGTGGGCCGCCATCGGCCGCGCCAAGGGCGCGCAGTTCTGGATGCAGATCAACCATCCCGGGCGCCAGACCATGGCCAATCTGGGCCAGATCGCCTGGGCACCGTCCGCGGTGGCACTGGACCTGGGCGGGTTCTCGAAGATGTTCGCCGAGCCGCGGCCCATGAGCGAAAGCGATATCGAAGAGGTGATCGGGCGCTTCGCCAACAGCGCCCGTCTCGCCGAGCAGGCAGGTTTCACTGGCGTGCAGATCCATGCGGCCCACGGTTACCTGCTCAGCCAGTTCCTCTCGCCGCTGAGCAACCGACGTACCGACCAGTGGGGTGGCTCGCTGGAAAATCGCGCACGGCTGTTGCTGTCGGTGGTCAAGGCGGTCCGGGCCGTTGTTTCAGCGGACTTCTGCGTGGCGGTCAAACTCAACTCGGCGGACTTCCAGCGCGGCGGCTTCGATGCGGACGATGCCCGCCAGGTGATCGAATGGCTCAATGCCTTGCCGGTGGACCTGGTCGAACTCTCGGGCGGCAGCTACGAGGCACCGGCCATGCAGGGCGAAGCGCGGGATGGTCGCACCCTGGCACGGGAAGCCTATTTCATGGAGATGGCCGGTGAGCTGGCGAAGGTGGCGATGATGCCGGTGATGGTCACCGGCGGCATTCGGCGCCTGCCCATTGTCGAGCAGGTGCTGGACAGCGGCATCGCCATGGCCGGTATCGGTACCGCGCTGGCCGTGGAACCACACCTGCCCCGGCATTGGCGCGAAGGCCGCGACAGCCATCCGCAATTGCCGCCGATCCACTGGAAGAAAAAGCCGCTGGCATCGCTGGCAAGCATGGCGGTGGTCAAGTACCAGTTGAAGCGCCTGAGCAAGGGCCGGCGCCCCCACCCCGAGGTCTCGGCGGTGTGGGCGCTGGTGCTGGATCGGTTGTTTATCGGTCGACGGACGAAGCAGTACCGCACGGCGATGAAGAACCTGGGCGCCTGACCCTGTCAGCGCCCGGCAAACCGCAACCGCGAGAGCATCTTCAAGTCGCCCTCCTGGTAGTAGCCGTCGCTCCAGCTGTTGTCCGGTGACAGCGGCTGGACCTGCTTGAGCGCCAGCTTCTTCGCGTAATAGCGGAACCGGTAATGCTCGTAGAAGCGCAGGATCTCCAGGCCATAGCGATCGGCCAGATCGACGTCGCCACGAATCACCAGGTAGTTCTCGTCGTTGCCGTCGCTGGCGCCGACGCTGAGGTTGTGGCTGCCGCTAATAATGGTCGGCGCGTCCGTGGTGAAGTCGGTGACGATGGCCTTGGTGTGCACCAGCAGGTTGCCCTTCTGGCCCAGGAGACCTTCCTTGATCCAGCCTTCCAGCCCGGTATTGAGCAAGGCCGTGGCGACGAAATCGTCGGTCCGGTCGGCGTGAATGCCGGAGATGCTGCTGGCGGTATTCTGCAGGCCGAAACGCAGCACATCGTCATGGGGCTTGCCGAGCAAGGCGTCGAGGATTTCCTGGGGCAAGGTGAAGGCCGTGGCGAACAGCACGTCCTTTTGCGCCGCCGTGATGATCTGCACGAACTCCTTCAGGTCGCCCTGCCCGGTGCGCGGGGAAAACCCGGCGAACAACGGCTGGCTCGGGTCCATGGGGTTGTTCTGGGTGATCCACTTGCGGGTCGCCGCCACATCCGTCGGGGCGGCCCAGATCTCCTCGAAGACCTGGGTGTACTCGGTGGCCAAGCGGACGTCATCGAGCACATGCACCACGTTGGCCTGGCGATAGACGCCGTTGGCGGTGAAGTTGGTGCTGCCGCAGAGCACCGCTTCAGGCCGGTACTCGCCACCGGCATCGCGCTGGCTGAGAATGATGAACTTGTCGTGGAAGATATTGCTGGTGACCCGCCCGCGCTTGCTCTCGGCCGGAATCGGCGCCAGGCTCTGCTCGTTCAGGGTGGTGTCCTCGTCACCGACCTTGGCGTGGTAGAGCACGCGAATCCGCACGCCGCGCTGCTGCGCCGCGTTCACCGCATCGACAATCGCCTGCAACTGGTATTCGTAGATGGCGATATCCAGGCCCCACTGCACGTCCGTCGCCCGGGCGATAAACCCCAGCAGCTCTTCCAGCAGACCGTTTTCCAGCCACAGGCGCGCCGCATCGGGCCAGGCTTCGATGGGCAGGTTTTTCTGGGTGCTGATCAGTTTGTCCAGCTCGGGAAACTTGCGTTCGAAACCCTGGCTGGCCGCCACCGCGCGGTTGAAGATAACCCGCTGGCCCTTGGGCAGGCCATTGTCGGTGGTCACCGTCACGGCCAGTGACTCGCCCAACTGCGGCGCATCGGGCGTACCGTAGGCCAGGTGCACCCGATAGCTGCAGGTGGTCCCCGGCTCGACGTTGTAGTCGGCCCAACGGAATTTCTGCAACGGCGCCAGGTTGCTGGGGGTCGCGTGGTACTGGGGAAAGGTGTGCTCCTTGCCAGGGAACGTCAGGCTGTTGAACAGGAACTCCCAGGGCCGGGTGCCCTCCTGCCGCTCGATGGCAAAACCGAGCAGGCCGGCCCGCCGCGATTCGGCCAGGTCGATGGCCAGCAACACGCCGCTGGTCCCGGCATAGGCCTTGACCCGGAAATCGTCCTGGGGATTGGTCTGAAGTACGCGCATGCATCACATCCTTGAGCTGTTTGCTGTGGTAGGCGAGCGTAGCGAATTTTTATGACGCCAGGCGCTTCCCGCGCCGATTTTCTCCATGAAATCTTCGATGAGGCGTTTCAATCGTTCTACCTTGATCAGCGACCAGCGGCGGGTTACCGTCTGGCCCGACTCGGTAGGGCCAGTCCCTCACTCGACAACTGTCGCTACCAACACCCGAGCCAGAGAGAACACACTATGGAATACCCTTTGCCCGCCAGCGTGGGGCCGGCCCTCAGTTTCAACGGCGGCTTCGTTGACACCCTGGGCTTCCTCGCCTTGCAGGGCCTGTTCACCGCCCATGTCACCGGCAACTTCGTCACCCTGGGCGTGAGCATTGTCCATGGCACCTCCGGCGCGGTGTCCAAGCTGATCGCGCTGCCGGTGTTCGCGCTGGTGGTGGGGCTTACGCACCTGGCGGCGGTGGCAATCCATCGTCGGGGACTGGCGCCGCTGCGCCTGCTGCTGATCACCCATACCCTGATGCTCGCGGCCTTTGCCCTCTTGGCGATTATCTGGGGACCGTTCAGCGATGGTGATAGCGCGACGGCGCTGATCACCGGCATGACCGGGGTGACCGCCATGGCGATTCAGAACGCGATTTCCCGCCAGCACATGAAAGGCACCCCGCCGACCACGCTGATGACCGGCAACGTCACCCAGTTTGCCATCGATGTGTTTGCCCTCTGGACCGAGCGGGCGGCAGAACAACGAACAATCATCAAACAACGCCTGAAGCCGATTGGCGCGACCCTGCTGGCCTTTGTCGCGGGGTGCACCAGCGCGGCCCTGCTCTACCTCGCCGGCGGAGCATGGGCACTGATCCTGCCGGTGGTGGTCGCCATCGGCGTCTGCCTGCGGGTCTACCGCAGCGACCGACTCCAGTCGTAACGGCCGTCAGCCTCTCAGTGCCCGTGCGCCGAGGGATGGGTGTGGGCCTGCAGCGAATCGGGCACCCCGCTACGAAGCAGCCCCCCGTCCTTGATCCAGGCGCAGGTTTGCTCATGGGCGCGCTGCAACAAGGCGTCGGTCTGGCTGAAGTCGAAGACCGAAATACCCAAGGGGCACAGCGGCGCCACCACATGAATATCCGCCCGCTCCGTGTAGAGTTCGATATCGCGGACCAGTTGCCGCATGCTCATCAGGTTCAAGGTGTGCAGCGCCAGGGCGACCAGACCCGCCGGCGGTTCCGGGCAGGCACAGCCGAAGCCCGTAGGCACCACCACGATGCGCCTGGCCCCCAGGTCGACCGCGCTGGCGATCGGGGTATTGCTCGCCACGCCACCGTCGATCAACAGCTTTTCGCCGATCCTCACGCAAGGAAATACCAGCGGGATCGCCGCGCTGGCCAGCAGCGCCTGTTCCGCGCTGCCGCTGGACAACAGCTCTTCGGCGCCCGTCAGCAGGTTGGTGGTGACGATATGCAGGGGCAGGACCGTGTCTTCGATTCGGTCCACGGGCAACGCGCGCGCGACCAGTCGCTCCAGCGCCGTGGCCTTCAACAGAAAGCCGCGCCGATTGATCAGCGCGCCAAGGGTATCGAGCAACGACAGGGGAAACACATCGCCCTTGCGCAAACCGCGCCAGAAGTCCGCCAGTTCCTCCACACCCTGGGCGGTAGGTCGTGCGGCGAAGTAGGCGCCGTTGATGGCGCCCACCGAGGCGCCGATCACCAGATCGAAGTTCACCCCGGCCTCCACCAGGGCCTTGAGCATGCCCACCTGGACGGCGCCGAGGCTACCGCCCCCAGCGAGCACCAGGGCAGTCTTGACAGTGGGCATGGCGGGCCTCGCTCGTACTCGATGACAGTCATACAGGAGCATAGCTGGCGACTTGGAAATCAACGTGATGGCAAACTAGCATTTCGGCAAAACTCTACAATACTTGGCGCGAACGGAATGCTCGGTTCCTCTTTCTCCTCGAAATGGAGTTCGCCATGAAGTCGCAAGAACTGGAACTTGACGTGGCCGTGGTCGGTGGCGGCGTCTCAGGCAGCTACAGCGCCTGGCGTCTGCAACAGATCCATGGCGACACGCAGAACATCGCCCTGTTCGAATACAGCGACCGGATCGGCGGGCGCCTGTTCAGCATCAACCTACCCGGGCTGCCCAATGTAGTCGCCGAGGTCGGCGGCATGCGCTATATCCCGGGCGCCGACGGCCATGTGCTGGTGGACAGCCTGGTCAGGCACCTCAAGCTGCCCAGCCAGGATTTCCCCATGGGCGCGCCCAAGCCGGTCTACGCGAAGAACAACCTGTTTTACCTGCGCGGCAAGCGCTTCCGTTATCGCGACTTCGTCGAAGCCCCGGAAAAGATCCCCTACGACCTGGCCTGGTCCGAGCGCGGCTTCGGCCCCGAGGACCTGCAGGTCAAGGTGATGAACTACGTGTACCCGGGGTTCGACAAGCTCAGCCTGTGCCAGCAGATGCAGGTCTCGGTGTTCGGCAAGGAGATCTGGAAGTATGGCTTCTGGAACCTGCTCTACCGGGTGATGAGCAACGAGGGTTACCAGTTCATGAAGGACGCCGGCGGCTATGACGCCAACGTCGCAAATGCCAGCGCCGTGACCCAGCTGCCGGCCACCGAATACAAGGACACCACCGAATTCCTGACCCTGACCAAGGGTTTCCAGAGCCTGCCCCTGACGCTCGCCGCCAGCTTCGCCAAGCTGCCGGGACAATTGCCGGGCAAGCAACGGGTGCACATGAACCAGCGGCTGACCGCCATCAGCTACGCCAAGGATGCCGACTTCCCCTACCGCCTGCATTTCCAGGCCACCACCACGGTGGATGGCAGTACCCACGACAGCGCTGGCCAGTCCGTGGTCAAGGCGAGGAAAATCATCCTGGCCATGCCACGCCGCTCACTGGAACTGATCGACTCGCCGTTTTTCAGCGATCCCTGGCTCAAGGACAATCTCGGCTCGGTACTGATGCAGTCGGCCTTCAAGCTCTTCCTCGCCTACGAACAACCCTGGTGGCGCTCGCTCGGGCTGGTGGCCGGGCGTTCGGTCACCGACCTGCCGGTGCGGCAGATCTACTACATGGGCACCGAATGCGAGCAGAAAGGCGGCGAACCGACGCTCAACTCGTTGCTGATGGCCTCCTACAATGACATCGGCACCGTGCCGTTCTGGAAAGGCCTGGAAGACGGCGCGCCGTTCGTTGGCCACATGCCCGCCAACCTGGCCGGCCTGCTCAAGGCCGAGCCGGTGGTGCCCAGGACCCAGTTCACCGTCAGCGACGAGATGGTCCGGGTGGCGCAGATGCAGGTCGCCCAGGTCCATGACCAGGTGGAACTGCCGCGTCCCTATTCGGCGGTCTATCACGCCTGGGACGCCGACCCGTACGGCGGCGGCTGGCATGAGTGGAAAGCCAATTACCGCATCGACCAGATCATCTGCCGCATGCGCCGCCCCGTGGAAAAGCAGCAGATCCATATCGTCGGCGAAGCCTACTCCTATGGCCAGGGCTGGGTCGAAGGCGCGCTGACCGTGGCCGAATCGACACTCCAGGACTTCTTCGGGCTCAAGCGCCCGGCGTGGTTACCCAAGCACTACGCCCTGTTGCCGGTACCGACACCCGACGGCTGCGCCCTGGAACCGGGCCGGCACCCGGCCTGCAAGGACTGCGCGGACACCCTGAACGAAGTGACCCAGTTTGCCTACAAGGGGATCGACCATGGCAACGAATAAGGACTTCAGCGTCGCCGACTACCTGCTGGCACGGCTCCATCAACTGGGTGTCCACAAGGTGTTCCAGGTACCCGGCGACTACGTGTCGGGCTTCATGGACGCCCTGGAGCAATCCGCCGATATCCGGCCGGTCGGCGAAGTCAATGAACTGAGTGCCGCCTACGCCGCCGACGGTTACGCCCGTTATGCCGGGATCGGCGCGGTGTCGCTGCAATACGGCGTGGGGACCTTCAGCGCGATGAATGCGATTGCCGGTGCCTATGTCGAGCGCAACCCGGTGGTGGTGATCAGCGCCAGCCCGTCGGCGAAGAACCGCCAGATCATCTGGTCCGAGGACGTCCTGTTCCACCACTCCACCGGCGACCTGGAGGTCGGGCGCAAGGTGTTCGAGAACATCACGGTGGCCTGCGAACTGCTGGACGACAGCCGCACCGCACCGGCACTGATCGACCGGGCGCTGGTCGCTGCCATCAGCCAGCGCCGGCCGATCTACCTGGAAGCCTGGCAGAACGTCTGGGGCGAACCCTGCGAAGAGCCGAAAGGCGAACTCCGCGCCGTGCCGGCCGCCTGTGATCTGCAATCGCTGGACGCGGCGGTCGAGACCTCGGTGCAACGCCTGCGCGAGGCGAAAAAACCGTTGATCATGCTCGGCATCGAGATCGCCCGTTTCGGCCTGCAAAAGCAGGCGCTGCACCTGATCGAAGCCAGCGGCCTGTCGTTCACCACCTCACTGGAAGCCAAGACCGTTGTCGACGAGAACCACCCGCAATTCATCGGCACCTACGCCGGCACCGCCTCGCGGCTGTGGACCCAGGACCTGGTGGACCAGACCGATTGCATCCTGGCCCTGGGGGTGATCTTCACCGACGACTACCTGCAGCTGCTGAAGAAGGATTTCGGCCAGATCATCCTGGTCAACACCCAACAGGCCCGCACCGGCCTGCAGTACTACCCCCATGTTCCCCTGCCGCAGTACCTCGGTGCCCTGACCAGCGCACTCGGGCTGGACGAGAACTTCCCGCTGCCCTTGCACCCGCGCGAGCCCCTCTCGCCACTGCTCGGGGCGACCGACCACGACACGCCGCTGACTTACGAGCGGTTCCTGGACACCCTCGCCGACTTCGCCCGGGAGCAACGCCTGTGGGACAACAGTGCGCTGATCCTCGGGGAAAGCTCGGCGCTGTACGCCGCCAGCAATATCATGGGCATGCCCGAAAACAGCTTTGTCGCCGATGCGATCTGGGGCTCCCTCGGTCATGAGACCGGCTGCGCCCTCGGTGTGGCCATGGCCGGTGGGCGCCGGCCCCTGGTGGTCGCCGGCGACGGCGGTTTCATGATGATGTGCCAGTCGCTCTCGACCCTGGTGCGCAATCGCGTGAATGCCGTGGTGTTCGTCATGAGCAACGAGGTCTACGCCATCGAGCAGGCCTTCGTGAACATCAACGCGTTCAAGGAACATGGGGAGTTCGCGCCGTTCGACATCCTGCCGAGCTGGGATTACCTGGCCCTGGCCAAGGGCTTCGGCGCCAGGGGCTACAGGGTCTCGACCGAGGGTGAGCTGCGCGAACTGCTGCTGAAATTGCTGGTGATCGACGAGACCGTGTTGGTCCAGGTCGTCATCCCGCAGAAAGACCTCGCGCCCCAGATCGAACGACTCGCGTCCTGACAGGAGCAATCACTACATGGCTGTACTGCGTCTTGCTGTCGCTGCCCTGCTGCTCACCGGCCTGTCCGTGGCCCAGGCCCATACCCACGGCCCCGAAACAGCCGAAGCCGTGAAGCGTTTCACCCCGGTCTCGCCCGACACGCCCTACCTGGACGTCCTGCACCAGTGCGTCAGCCCGCGGGACACCGACCCGGGCCAGTTGCTCTCGGGTCTGGGCGACACGCGTTACCCCCTGGTCAGCCTGAAAGACGCCGATCAGGTCGAAGCCTTCTATAGCCAGGGCATCGCCCTGCAATACGGCTTCAACTTCTCCGAAGCGATCCGGGCCTTCTACCAGGCCAGCCGTTTCGACGAAGGGTCGGCGATGCCCTATTGGGGCATTGCCTTGTCGGCCAACTCCAATATCAACAGCGACGCCACCCTCGGTTGCGACCAGCTCGCTTATCGTTCGGCGCAGATCGCCCTGGAAAATGCCAACGCCCGTCTCAAGGACCCGGCCGCCAAGGCGCGCTTCACCGAACAGCAGCTGCAACGTGAAGTCGATTACGCCAAGGCGTTCCTGAGCGTCTACACCCTGCAGGACGGCCAGGTCAGCCTCGACGGCGCTGGAAAACAGCACTACGCCGATGCCATGAAAGCGCTGTCGCAGACCTATTTCGACGACCTCGATGCCGCCACCCTCTACGCCGACGCGCTGCTCAACCTCACCCCCTGGAAGTGGTGGGACGGCGAAGAAGCGGTCTCCAATGAAGTCCACCCGACACCGGCGGCCTATGAGGCGCTGCAAGTGCTCAACCGCGTGCTGGTGCAGGACAAGCTGCACAGCGGCGCCAATCACTTCTACATTCACGCCATCGAGGAGTCGCCCTTCCCCGACAGCGGGCTGCCCATGGCCAATCGCTTTCGCGAGCAGAACCCGGCCATCGGACACCTGGTGCACATGGCTTCGCACATCTACCAGCGCACCGGCAACAACGCCCTGGCCAGCGTCGCCAACTACACGGCGGTCTCGGTGGACCGGGCCTACGCCCACCAGGTCGACCCGCAGAGCCCCTACCCGCTGCACTACCTGGGCCACAACATCCACTTCCTGACCTGGACCCTGTCCATCGAGGGCCGCCAGAACGAAGCCATGAACATGGCCGAGGAACTGGTGGAAAACACCACGCGCTATTCGGCGCTGGACTTTCTCTGCAAACAGTACCCCGACGAAATCCGCACCAAGACCGACTACTTCTATGCGGTGCCCTATTACTTCGCCGTGCGCTTCCAGGACTGGACGGCACTGGAGCGCATCAAGCCGAAGATCGAACAAGGCCTGAAGACCATCAACGAGACCTGCACCCAGGCCGACAAGGATTGGCAGCCATTGACCGCGCCTTACACCCAGGTCATGGCCGCCTATGCCAAGGCTTACCAGCAACTGGCCCGGGACGGCCTGGACAACGCGGCGGCCGACGACGCGCTCAAGGACTACTGGCAGGCGGTGACGGACGCCCTGAAACGCAAATCGGACCTCGGTTACGGCAACAACAAGGCGGTGGAACTGTTCCGCATCGCCAACCTGATCCTGCTGAACAAGGCCCAGGCCGGCAGTCACGGCAAGCTCGACCTGGCCTCACTGCGGGAAACCGCCGCCAAGGTCTTCGGCAAGGACCCTTCGCAGGCCCTGGCCACGGACCTCAAGTCACTGCAGGGCAATAACCAGGAGCAGATCATCGGCGCCTGGCGCAAGGCGGTCGCTATTCAGGATGCGCTGAGCTACAACGAGCCGCCGGACTGGTATTACACCCTGCGCGAATCCCTGGGCTATGCGCTGTTGGAGCAAGGCAAGGCGGACGAAGCCGAAAAGGTCTTTCGTGAGGATCTGGCGGGCAATCGCCTCAGTGGTCGCTCGCTCAACGGGTTGAAGCTGAGCCTGCAACAACAGCCGGGCAAGACGGTGCCGACACTGCTCGACGAACAACTGCGCACCGCCTGGCGCAACGCGACCATCAGCGCGGCACCTTACTGATCAACGTGCAAAGCGCAACCGGAATGGCCAGCGCCATTGGGGCACTCGGTTGCGCTGCAAACGCTCGAGCACCATCCAGGTCATGGTCAACAGCATCAGCAGCAGATGCCCCTGTTCGGCCAGCATCGGCAGCAGCATCACTGCCCAGCACGAACCCACGCACCAGGCAGCACTGACGACACCGTACTTCAGGCAATCCCTGAGAAAGGCGAAACCGAACGCTGAAATACGCGGTTGGTGATGACAGTGGTTCAAGCAGCGCTGCTTGGCAGGCGATGCCTGCCACAGCAAACAGATCAGCAAGCCGCCGACCAAGGCCGTCGACGGCTCGACGCCCAGCAACACCCGGACGCCCACCGCCACCGTCAGCAACCCTACCCCCGCCAGGGTCCAGACACTGCCGAAGCCAAGCACGAACAGGCCCAGCGCCTGCCAACGCCGTCTCGACAGGCTGGCTCGCCACAGATGTTCCAGCGGATGGGCCAGCAGCAAGGGCATCATCGCCAGCAGCATCAGAGTCCAGTCCCCCAACAACGCCAGCGGAGGATTGAACAGCAGTGCCTGTTCAATCCCCTGCCAGCTCGCGGTATAACCCAAGGACGGCCAGCCGCCGCAGAACGCCGGGGCCGAGAGCCTCTGCACCCCGCCCAGCAGCCAACCCCAACCGGCCAGGCTGATCAGCGTCAGCCAGGGCCGGCTCCCCTTGCTCAGGAAAAGCAGCAGATACCGCCCCATGCTCAATCGCCCTGACGGTAGACACTCACTCGACCGATCGTGATCTGGTCCTGGGGCCCCACGGGTGTAACCGGTACAAACCGCACGTTCAGTTTGTTCAGGTCCTGGATTCCGTCGAGATGCAGGGCATCCACCACCTCGGTGATATCCAATACGTGGCTGACGCCATTGCCGCCATGGTGACCGCCTGCCTGGCTGGCCTGCTCCACACCGAAGAGCGATATCGTCCCGACATGCAACTCGGGATGCTCGTCGGGAACGGCGTTCGGGGGCAGATTGACGTAGACCTCAAAGAGCGCCGAGTCCTTGTGGCCCCGGATATTCTCCAGGTGCAGGAACACCCGGTCCGGCAACGACGGAGCCTTCAAGGAGAAGTTCGCGGTCGATTTCAGGCTGTTCAGCACTTTCTGCGCACCGGGTTTATCCAGTTGCACGGAGGTGTCGACACTGCCGCCTGACAGATTGAGCACCGACGCGTTTGCGCCGATCAGTTCGACATCGGCTTTGCGGGCCATCAGCGCCTCCGGGACCGGTGCCACGACATTGGCTCCGAGATTCAACAGACGATGCTGAAGCAGAGGGTGTTTGCTTTGCGGAGCCGTGGTGTCTTCATAGATATAGTCCAGCTTGGGCACGCGCGTATCCAGCACATCACGAACCTTGAACTTCCAGGGCTCTCCTCCGGGCTCCGGCACGATGAAAGGGCGTCCCGAATCGAGAGGGCCGTCCCGCCAGGCCGGATCGGTGGGGTTCTGGTTGCCGCCATAAGACTTGAGCCAGACCTCCCACAGCCGATCGATATTGGCGTGGTGCAGCCAGAAAATCGGGTCCAGCGCCGCCGTATTGGGCACGCTCATCAATCCTGAGATGTTGCCTGAACTGCCGCCCACCACGCCGTGGACGTTGTTGTGCGGCTCAGACTCCAGCCGTCCGTTAGCGACGCCGTGTTGGATGAAGGGCGACTCCGGCCCACCGAACCCGGGAGGGACACCGGTCTCGGAGCCGGCAAAGGTGTGATCCCGCAGTGCCGTCAGCCGGATATATTTCTCTGGAACGACAATCGGGGTCACGCCCAACCCATAACGACGCTCGACATACAGCGGGTTATGCGCGCCGTCCGGCCAGCTCTGCTGGGCAAAGCACTTCGGCAGCTCCTGGGCCTGGGCGCTGGCATTGTAGTTCCAGTAAGGCAGCGACCAGTCCGCGGGCCCTTTGAGGTCGACGATCGTGGCACGCACGATCTGCTCGAACGAGGCCAGATAGCCTCGATGCCAAGGGAAGAAATACCAGTTCTGATGCTGGCACTGGTTCCAGTAGAGGTCCTGCTCGGCTTGCGGCGGAAAAGCTGTCTGCGGGGTCACATAGCCGGCGCTTTCCCAGAGCGGTCGAGTGATGCCATGCATCGCCGCCAGGAACAACCAACTGGTAGGGTCGGTGATCGGTTTCTTGCGCAACGCCTCGACCGCGCGCGCATACCACAGCAAGGTCTCGTTCCAGCCCGGGTCCAACTTCCATACGTCGCGACGTACATGTGCCATGATCGTTCTCCCTGAAAATCCATTGGGCCGGGGACTTGATGGCCCGACAGCAACATTAGATCAGGTGATATCAATCTGCCTCGAGACCGCCGCCGAAGTAGACAGGCGGTCCGTGCGGCACATCAGAGGCCCGTCGACCTCAGCCCGGCATGCACTGGAAGTCGCCGGTCTGGGCCACTTGCCGCCCATGGGAATCCATCAGGCGTGCGTTGACTTCCTGGCCCAGGCTCGACTCCACCAACTTGTAGTGCTCACCGGCCTTGAAGTGGTTGTAGCTGACCTCGCCCGAGCAGTCCTGCGGGTTGCCGTCGCCCGAGGGAATCTCCACCAGCATCACGTCCAGCTTGTGGGAACCCGGGGCCACCTCGAAGAAACGCCCGTCGTCGATTTTCTTGCCATCGACCTTCTCGGCGAGCAGGTCGTTCGGCGCTTCATCCTGCAGGCCGATCCAGGCCTGGCTCGGATCAGCCTTCGGCATGGGGCCGGCACAGGCGGACAGCAGAAAGGCCAGGCCCAGGGTTGGAAGCAGCATCAGGGGTTTGAATGTCATGGTGTTCTACCTCAAAGATGAAAAAACTGTTGGCTGTCAGATGCAGGAAAATTTCCTGGAGTGGGCCACGGTCGCACCGTGGTCGTTCACCAGCGCGACGCCGACATTGGAACCGGCTCCCGACTCCACCAGGTGATAGTGCTTGCCGGCCTTGAACTGGTCGTACTCCACCTGGCCGGTGCACTCGGGCTGCTCGCTATTACCGTTGGCGCCCTGGACCAGGAGCACGTTCAGATCGTGTTTGCCCGGCGCCACTTCGAAATAGCGACCGTCGTCGACGCGCTTGCCATCCACGCGCTCGGCCAGCAGGTCGTCGCTGGAACCCTGCCCGAGACCGATCCAGGCTTCGCTCGGATCAGCCTTGGGCACCGGCGCCGCGCAGGCGGACAGCAAGCCAACCAGTCCAAGGGTCGAAATCAGCATCAGTGGCTTAAGTGTCATTGAATGAATTCCTCTCATATTCAAGGGCGGTATCGCTGGACGGAAAGTCCGTCTGATCGAGGCCAAGAGTGGCGAAGTAGAGAGGCTTGTACAAATGAACACACATGAAGGGATTTTCAGTCCTTATCTAAAAAACCCTTCATGTTGGTGAAAGCTGAACGTTAAGTTCCAGACGCAAGACTGCCGGTGTTTGCAATTCCACTCCCCGGAGGTTCAGGCATGCTCGGGCTGGTAAAGACCGCACTGCTCAAGCCCTACACGTTTATCGTGTTGGCGATATTCATCTGCATCATCGGGCCGCTGGCGGCCCTGCGGACCCCCACCGACGTGTTTCCCGACATCGGCATTCCGGTGGTCGCGGTGGTCTGGCAATACAACGGCCTGTCTCCCGAGGACATGGCCGGCCGGGTGATCTACACCTACGAACGCTCCCTGAGCACCACGGTCAACGACATCGAACACATCGAGTCGCAATCGCTGCCGGGCATGGGCATCGTCAAGATCTTCTTTCAGCCGGGCGTGGACATCCGCACCGCCAACGCCCAGGTGACCGCGGTCTCGCAGACCGTGCTCAAGCAAATGCCGCCGGGCATCACCCCGCCGCTGATCCTCAACTACAGCGCCTCGACGGTGCCGATCCTGCAGATGGCGTTTTCCAGCCCGACCCTGTCGGAAGCGAAGATCCGCGACCTGGTGCAGAACAACATCCGCCTGCCGCTGACCGCCGTGCCGGGCCTGGCGATTCCGACACCGATGGGCGGCAAGCAACGCCAGATCACCCTCGACCTCGATCCCCAGGCGCTGGCCGCCAAGGGCCTCTCGGCGCAGGATGTGGGCAACGCCCTGGCCGCGCAGAACCAGATCATTCCGGTGGGTACCGCCAAACTCGGCCCCTACGAATACACCGTGCTGCTGAACAACAGCCCGAAAGTCATCGAAGAACTCAACGACCTGCCGATCAAGACCGTCGACGGTGCCCTGATCACCATCGGCCAGGTGGCCCACGTGCGTGACGGCTCGCCGCCACAGACCAACATCGTACGGGTCGACGGCCGCCGCGCGGTGCTGATGCCGGCCATGAAGAACGGCAATATCTCCACCCTGTCGATCGTCGACGGCATCCGCAACATGCTGCCGCTGATCAACGAAACCCTGCCGCCGGAACTCAAGACCTCACTGCTGGGCGACGCCTCGGTGTTCGTCAAGCAATCCGTGGGCAGCGTGGCCCGCGAAGGCATCATCGCCGCCCTGCTGACCAGTGCGATGATCCTGCTGTTCCTCGGCAGCTGGCGCTCGACCCTGATCATCGCCGCCTCGATTCCGCTGGCGGTGCTCTCGGCCATCGCCCTGCTGGCCGCCACCGGCCAGACCCTCAACGTCATGACCCTGGGCGGGCTGGCGCTGGCAGTGGGGATCCTGGTGGACGATGCGACGGTGACCATCGAGAACATCAACTGGCACCTGGAACAGGGCAAGGCGGTCAAGGACGCGATCCTCGACGGCGCGAAGCAGATCGTCGGCCCGGCCTTCGTCTCGCTGCTGTGCATCTGCATCGTGTTCGTGCCGATGTTCATGCTGCAAGGCATTGCCGGTTTCCTGTTCCGGCCGATGGCCCTGGCGGTGATCTTCGCCATGGCCAGCTCCTTCATCCTGTCGCGGACCCTGGTGCCAACCCTGGCGATGTTCCTGCTCAAGCCCCATGTGGTCGAGGGCGGCAGCGGTCATCATCCCGAAGATGAATTCATCAACCACCACGAAGGCGAACAGCACAGCCGGCCACGCAATCGCCTGCTGCAAGGCGTACTGAGTTTCCAGCAGGGTTTCGAGCGCGGCTTCTCCGCGGTACGCGACGTCTACCACGGCCTGCTGACCCTGGCGCTGGGCTGCCGCAAGCGTTTCCTGCTGGGTTTCCTGGCCTGCGTGCTGGCGTCCTTCAGCCTGCTGCCGAGCCTGGGCGAGGACTTCTTCCCCGCCACCGACGCCGGCGCCCTGGCCCTGCACGTACGCCTGCCGCTGGGCACGCGGATCGAGGAAAGCGCCGCCACCTTCGACCGTATCGAAGCGCGGATCCGTGAAGTGATTCCCGCCGAGGAACTGGACAACATCGTCGATAACATCGGCATTCCATTGAGCGGCATCGACATGGCCTATAGCAGCAGCGGCACCATCGGCCCACAGGACGGCGATATCCAGGTGACCCTCAAGGCCGATCACCAGCCCACCGCCGACTACGTGAAAAAGCTGCGCACGGCCTTGCCGGAAAGCTTCCCCGGCAGCCACTTCGCGTTCCTCCCGGCGGACATCAGCAGCCAGATCCTCAACTTCGGCGCGCCGGCTCCGCTGGACGTGAAGATCTCCGGGCGCAGTGCCGAGGAAAACCGCACCTTCGCCCTGGAGCTGCAACGGCGCCTACAACACGTGCCGGGGATCGCCGACCTGCGGATCCAGCAGTCGGTCGGCTACCCGTCGCTGGCAGTGAAGGTCGACCGTCTGCGCGCCAAGGGCCTGGGCATCACCGAACGCGACGTCACCAACAGCATGGTCGCCTCGCTGGCGGGCAGCTCCCAGGTGGCGCCGACCTTCTGGCTCAACCCGGCCAACGGCGTGTCCTATGGCGTGGTCGCGGCCACCCCGCAATACCGCCTGGACAGCCTGCCGTCACTGGAGGCGCTGCCGGTCACCGGCAGCAACGGCCAGTCGCAGATTCTCGGGGGCCTGGCGACCATCAATCGGGTCCAGAGCCCGGCGGTGGTCACCCACTACAACATCCAGCCGACCCTGGACATCTACGCCAGCGTGCAAGGCCGGGACCTCGGCGCGGTGGCCCATGACATCCAGAAGATCCTCGACGATGCCTCCGCCCTGCGACCCAAGGGGGCGATTGTCAGCCTGCACGGCCAGATCGACGCCCTGCATGAGGCCTTCAGCGGCCTGAGCTTCGGCCTGCTGGGCGCCGTGGTGCTGATCTACCTGCTGATCGTGGTCAACTTCCAGTCCTGGGTCGACCCCTTCGTGATCATCACCGCCCTGCCCGCGGCCCTGGCCGGGATCGTCTGGATGCTGTTCCTGAGCGGCACCTCGCTGTCGGTGCCGGCCTTGACCGGGGCCATCCTCTGCATGGGCGTGGCCACCGCCAACTCGATCCTGGTGGTGAGCTTCTGCCGCGAACGCCTGGCCGAACACGGCGATGCCCTCAAGGCCGCCCTGGAAGCCGGCTATACCCGCTTCCGCCCGGTGTGCATGACCGCCCTGGCGATGATCATCGGCATGTTGCCGCTGGCCCTTTCCGAAGAACAGAACGCCCCCCTCGGACGCGCCGTGATCGGCGGTCTGATCCTGGCGACCACTGCCACCCTGCTGTTCGTCCCCGTGGTGTTCAGCCTGGTGCACGGCCGCCAGCCCATTCGCGCCGTAGCTGGAGAAAACACCCATGACTGATCGCAAACCCTCGGGCAAACGCCTGCTTTACCTGGGCGTCGGCGGGCTGACCCTGGCCGCCTTGCTGGTCGCCAACGGGATTGCCGCGCGGACCCGCCATGAACAGGCCGTGACCACCTGGACCGAAACCGCCGCCGTGCCCATGGTCAGTGTGTTCAAGCCGGCGCAGAACGCCGCCGGCGATACCCTGCGCCTGCCGGCCCGCCTGGAAGCCTGGAGCAAGGCGCCGATCCATGCGCGGGTCAGCGGCTACCTGAAGGACTGGAAAACCGACATCGGCAGCCAGGTCAAGGCCGGCCAGGTGCTGGCCGAGATCGACAGCCCGGACCTCGACCAGCAGGTCGCCCAGGCCCATGCCCACCTGCTGCAGGAACAGGCCAACGCGCGCCTGGCCGAGACCACCGCCACGCGCTGGCAGAACCTGGTGGGGACCCATTCGGTGTCGCGCCAGGAAGCCGATGAAAAAAGCTCCAACGCCGCCGCGGCCAAGGCCAATGCCGAAGCGGCGAGCGCCGACTACGCACGGCTGTCGGCCCTGGAAGGGTACAAGACCCTCCGCGCGCCCTTCGCCGGCACCATCACCGCCCGCAACACCGATATCGGCCAGTTGATCAAGGCCGACAGCGACAGCGACCCGGAACTGTTCGACATCGCCGACACCCATCAACTGCGGCTCTACGTGCCCATCCCGCAGAACTACGCCAGCGTGATCCGTCCCGGTCTCGAAGTGAAACTGAGCGTGCCGGAACATCCTGGCCGGCAGTTCAGCGCGAAACTGGTGGGCAACTCCACCGCCGTCGACTCGCGCTCCGGCACCCTGCTGGCGCAGTTCGTCGCCGAGAACCCGGACAACGCCCTGCTGCCGGGCGACTACGCCGAGGCGACCCTGCCGATCCCGGCGGACACCCATGGCGTCAGCATTCCCGCCAGCGCCTTGATCTTCCGCGCCCAGGGAACCCAGGTGGCCGTGCTCGACGCCCAGTCCCATGTGCACCTGCGCGACATCCACATCGGCCTGGACCTGGGCGAACGCCTGGTGATCGACCAAGGCCTGAAACCCGCCGACACCGTGATCGACAACCCGCCGGACGCCCTGCGCGAAGGCGACCCGGTGAAACTCGCCGACGCCGGAGGCCAGCATGTCCCCAAGGCTTAAGCGCTGCGCCTGGCTATTGATCGCGACCTTGCAGGGCTGCTCCCTGGCCCCGACCTACCAGCCGCCCCGACTCGACCTGCCGGAACACTATCGCGAGCAGACCAGCGACGGCCCCTGGCACCTGGCACAACCGGGCGAGCGGTTGTCACAACACTGGTGGACGCTGTTCCAGGACAAGCAGCTCGATGACCTGCAACAGCGCCTGCTCAAGGCCAACCCGGACCTGGCCGCCGCCCTCGCGCACTACGACGGCGCCCAGGCCTACGCGAGCCAGTTGCATGCCGGATTGTTCCCGCAGATCAGCGCCAGCGCGCAACCCCTGCGCCAGCGCCAATCGGACAATCGCCCGCTGCGCGGCAGCACCCAGCCGTCGGTGTACAACAGCAACACCGCAGGCTTTGCCCTGAACTTCGACCTCGACCTGTGGGGGCGGATTCGCAACCAGGTGGCCGCCGGCGACGCCCAGGCCCAGGCCTCGGGCGACGACCTGGCGGTGGCGCGCCTGAGCCTGCAACAGCAGTTGGCGACCTTGTATGTCCAGCTCAACGGCCTGGACGCCCAGGACCGGATTCTCACCAGCTCCCTGGATGACTACACCCAGGCCCTGCAACTGACCCGCGACCGCTACCAGGGCCAGATCGCCTCGGAACTCGACCTGACCCGCGCCCAGAGCCAACTGGCCGAGGCCCGGGCGCAGTTGGACGAAGTGCGCGGCCAACGCAACCTGGCCGAACACGCCATTGCCGAATTGGTGGGAGAGCCGGCCAGTGATTTCCAACTGCCGCCGACCCAGGCGCTCCTGACCATTCCCAAGGTGCCCGGCGCCCTGCCCAGCGGCCTGCTGCAACGGCGTGCGGATATCGCCGCGGCGGAACGGCGGGTATTTGCCGCCAATGCCGGGATCGGCGTGGCCAAGGCTGCCTGGTACCCGGATTTCAGCCTGACCGGCCTGCTCGGCGGCCAGACCCAGGGCAGCGGCAACCTGCTGTCGACGGGTAATCGGTACTGGGCGTTGGGGCCACTGGTCAACCTGCCGATTTTCGACGGCGGTCGCCTCAGTGCCCAGGAGCATCAGGCCAAGGCCGAATTCGAAGAAGCCTCGGCCCATTACCGTAGCCAGGTGCTGCGTGCGGTGCGCGAAGTCGAGGACAACCTGGCGCAACTGCGGGACTTGCAACAGGAGGCCCAGGATGAGCAGGCGGCAGTGAGTGCTGCACAGAACACCCAGACCCTGGCGATGAACAGCTACCAGGCCGGGGCGGTGAACTACCTGGACGTGGTGACGGCGCAGACCGCGGCACTGCAGGCGCAGCGACAATTGCAGGCCTTGCAGACCCGCCAGCTGCAGGCCAGCATCGGTCTGATGACCGCGTTGGGCGGCGGTTGGAGCACCCAGGGCTAAGACCGATGCAAACCTGTGGGAGTGCTATAGCTGCGGCCCCTCCGTTTGCGCGGACAGGCTTCGCTCCCACAGGTCTCGACTGACCGACATGGGGGTAGGCCCAACTTCCGCGGAGACCAAAACTTCCATGGGCTCAAAGCTCCAACTCTGTATCGGTCTACCACACGAACGGCCCGTCAGGCCCCGGGAATTGCTGGAAAGTGGCGACAAAAGCTGCGAAGGTTTCGTCCGAACGCTTCAGACAGCCAGTACACGAATTACCGCGCAATAGGACAGTCCCTTATGGAAAACCAGCACCTTCTGTACGCCGGGCCGTTGATCTCTCTCGCCCTGCTCTGGGTCGTTGCCGTGGTCACGCCGGGCCCCAATTTCTTCACCACCGCCCAGCTCGCCGCCGGTAACTCGCGCAAGCATGGCGTGGCCTGCGCGCTGGGTGTCGCCACCGGCACCATCCTCTGGGGTCTGGCCGGTGGCTTGGGGATCAAGTCCCTGTTCACCGCCGCGCCATCGCTGTACCTGGCGCTGAAGATCGCCGGCGGTGCTTACCTGATCTACCTCGGCATCAAGCTGTTCCTGCGCAAGCAGCCCGCCAGCGCCGGTCAGCAGCCGACACTCCACGAACCGCGGCGCAGTCTGCTCTCGGCCTATAGCCGGGGTCTGCTGGGCAATATGACCAATCCCAAGTCAGCGCTGTTCGTGGCGACCATCTTCGCCACCACCATGCCCAGCGCCCCGCCCGCCCCGCTGCTGGCCATGGCCGTCGCGATCATGAGCAGCCTGTCCTTTTGCTGGTACGCCAGCGTGGCCCTGGTGTTTGCCAGTACGCGGATGTCAGCCTTCTACAGCCGTTGCCGCAAAGGACTGGATCGCTTCGCCGGGACTTGCTACCTGCTGTTCGGCGCGCATCTGATGGCGAATCGCTGAGTCAGGAGCGCAGGACTTCACCGTCCACCGCGTCGCCGATTTTCAGGAAATGCCCGCCGGCGACGTGGTGCAAGGTGCGCAACTCATCGTGCCCCTCAAAATGCCAGCGACCTTCGCTGAAGACCCGCGAATCGGCCTGGGCGGAAATGACTTCGGCCAGGAACAGGTCGTACTGTTCGTGGTTGCGCGGCTCCGGCAGCAACCGACACTCCAACCAGGCGACACAGCCCTCCAGCATCGGCGCATCGGTCTTCTCGCCGATGAAAGTTTCCAGACCGTAGGCATCGAACTTGTCACGACTATGATTCTGGGTCAGCTCAAGGCCGGAGGTGGTGCCGACGGTTTGCACGATATCGGCCTGGGCCACGCAGGGCACGTTGAGCACGAAGGTGCCTGAGGCCTCCAGCAGACGCCGCGTCCAGGTGGACTTGTCGATCACCACCGCCACCTTCGGCGGTTCGAAATCCAGCGGCATGGCCCAGGCGGCCGCCATGATATTGCGCTGACCGTCATGGGCGGCGCTGACCAGTACCGTAGGACCGTGATTAAGCAGGCGGTAGGCTTTGGACAACGGCACGGCAAGACGATAAGCGGCGGACATAAGCAATGTTTCCTGGCAAAAATACAGAGGGAACATCCTAGGTGAGCGCGCCGGGGAAACACAGCCCCCCTCAGCCAAGGAAACGGGATCGCCCACCTCATTTTGTGCCAGGATAATTCAACCGCAAGAGTCGGAGTGTTTGCGCCCGGCGGCCTTTCTAGACTGCACGCCCCGGATACTCCTCAAGGCAGCCTCATGCACACCCGAATGCAATCACTGGATTGGCCGGCGATCAGCCGCGACCTGGATCAGCAAGGCAATGCGCTGTTGCCCAATCTGCTCAGCCCTGACGAATGCCTGGAGCTGGCCGCCCTGTACCCACGCAAAGAGCCGTTTCGCTCCCGGGTCATCATGGCCCGCCACGGTTTCGGCCAGGGAGAATACCAATACTTCGCCTATCCGCTCCCTGCCCTGGTCCAACAACTACGCACCGAGCTCTATCCACCTCTGGCAGCGATTGCCAATGACTGGAACCAGCGCATGCAGATCGCCGTGTCCTTCCCCTCGACGCACCAGGCCCTGCTCCAGCGTTGCCATGACGCCGGCCAGCAACGCCCCACGCCATTGCTGCTGCAATATGTAGCCGGCGATTACAACTGCCTGCACCAGGACCTGTACGGCGAACAGGTGTTTCCGCTGCAAGTCGCCATTCTGCTGTCCCGCCCGGGAGAGGACTTTACCGGCGGCGAATTCGTCCTGACCGAGCAGCGCCCACGTATGCAGAGCCGCCCCCAGGTGGTCCCGCTGAAACAGGGCGATGCCGTGATCTTTGCCGTGGCCCAACGCCCGGTGCACGGCACACGCGGGTTCTATCGGGTAAATATGCGCCATGGCGTCAGCCGCGTGAACACAGGGCGGCGCCATACCCTGGGCATCATCTTTCATGACGCCACCTGACATCCCGCCCACTGGCAGTAGAATTCAACCGCAAGACTCGGAGTTTTCCCCTCTCGCCGCGCCGTTACGCTGGACGAGAACTGAATCTTCCGACAGGAGAGCACCATGAAAATCTCGACCCAAGGAAAACCCGTGGAAAATGATCCGCGCTGGCAAGCGGTACTGGCGCGGGACGCCAGCGCCGACGGGAGCTTCGTCTACGGCGTCAGGACTACGGGCGTGTATTGCCGCCCCAGCAGTAGCGCACGTCGGCCCAACCCGGAAAACGTCGAGTTCTTCGATAGCCCCGAGCAGGCCGAAGCCGCGGGCTACCGGCCGAGCCGGCGCGCCGCCGCCGACCAGACGTCGATCAATGAACAACACGTGGCCCTGGTAACCCGCGCCTGCCAGCTCATCGAAGCGTCTGAGACCTCGCCCTCGCTCAACCCCTTGGCCGAACAACTGGGACTGAGCCCTTTTCACTTCCACCGGGTGTTCAAGGCGGTCACCGGTCTTACGCCCAAGGCCTACGCCACGGCCCACCGGGCCGGCAAACTGCGGGCGCAGCTGGCACGGGGCGGCTCGGTTACCGAGGCCTTGTACGAGGCTGGCTTCAACGCCAGCAGCCGGTTCTATGAATCGTCCAATGACGTTCTGGGCATGAAACCCAGCGACTATCGCGCTGGCGGCGCCAACACCGATATTCGTTTTGCCATCGGCCAGTGCTCGTTGGGGGCGATTCTGGTGGCCCAGAGTGACCGGGGTGTCTGCGCGATCCTGCTCGGTGATGACCCGGATGCCCTGGCCAAGGACCTGCAGGACAAGTTCCCACAGGCTCACTTCATCGGTGGCGACGCGGCCTTCGAGCAACTGATCGCCAAGGTGGTGGGCTTTATCGAAGCACCGGCCATCGGCCTGGACCTGCCCCTGGACCTGCGCGGCACGGCCTTTCAGGAACGGGTCTGGCAGGCGTTGCGCAATATTCCGGTGGGCAGTACGGCGAGTTATGCCGAGATTGCGCAGATGATCGGTGCGCCGAAATCCTTCCGCGCAGTGGCCCAGGCCTGCGGCGCCAACAGCCTGGCCGTGGCGATTCCCTGCCATCGGGTGGTACGCAGCGACGGCAACCTGTCCGGTTATCGCTGGGGTGTCGAGCGCAAGCGGCAGTTGCTGGATCGGGAAGCGCAATAACACCGGCATGTTCTGGCTCAAGCACTCGATGTGGATAGGCTTGACAGAATATATTACAAGCATAATATTTTATATAGCATGACGATCGTCATGAATAAATCAACCCGTTGAGGATTACCGTCATGACAGTCAAACCCGCCGTTCTGATCACCGGTGCTTCCACCGGTATCGGTGCCGTTTATGCCGACCGCTTTGCCAAACGCGGTCACGACCTGGTGCTGGTGGCCCGGGATAAGGCTCGCATGGACAGCCTGGCCGAACGGCTGCGGGAGGAAACCGGGGTTTCGGTGGATGTGCTCCAGGCCGACCTGACCGATGCCGGCGATCTGGCACGTATCGAGTCGCGGGTTCGGGACGATGCGACTATCGGCATTCTGGTCAACAACGCCGGGATGAGCGGCACCGGGACTTTCCTGGAACAGACGCCTGATGCAGTCAGCCAGGTCATCAACCTCAACATCACCGCCCTGGCCCGCCTGACCAGCGCGATCACGCCACGCCTGGTCCAGGCGGGCACGGGCTCGATCATCAACGTCGCGTCGGTGGTCGGCCTGGCACCGGAGCTCCAGATGACGGTCTACGGGGCGACCAAGGCTTTCGTACTGTTCCTCAGCCAGGGACTGAATATCGAACTGGGTTCCAAGGGCTTGTACGTGCAGGCGGTATTGCCGGCCGCCACCCGCACCGAAATCTGGGAGCGCTCGGGCAAACGGATCGAGGACCTGCCGGCGGTGATGGAGGTCGATGACCTGGTGGACGCGGCGCTGGTGGGTTTCGATCGCCGCGAAACCGTGACCATTCCACCGCTGCCCGATGAAGGCCAGTGGAAAGCCCTGGAAGCCGCCCGCCTGACGATGCTGCCGAACTTCCGGCAGGTGCTGCCAGCGGCGCGTTATCGCAACGGCGTCTGAAGCCAGCGTCTCGACGCCACGGATCGTCTTATCCCGTAAAGCCGGATCTTGTGATCCGGCTGCTTGCGCACCGTCAGCGCACGAGCACCCGCTTGAAGCCCAGCGTCCAGCCCTGTTGCATCCCCGCCGCCGCCAGCAGGATGGCAATCACCCCGACCCACTGCACCAGCACCAGCTGATGACCGAAGGCGAACCAGTCGACGAAGATCGCCGCAATCGGATAGATAAAGGACAGCGCCCCAGTCATCGCCGTCGGCAGTTTCTGGATGGCGCCATACAACAGCACATACATCACGCCGGTGTGAACCATCCCCAGGGTCAGCAGGCTACCCCAGGCACTCGGCTGCTGGGGAAACGCCGAAATATGCGCCCAGGGCGCCAGCAGCAACACCCCGGTGCAGACCTGGACCAGGGCAATCAAATGCGGTGGCGTGCCCGTCAGGCGCTTGATGATCAGCGCAGCGATGGCATACAACAGCGCCGCCCCCAACGCCAGGCCGATGCCCAGCAGGTACTCGCCACCACTTTCTCCCGACTGTCCGTGGGCACTGACAATCGCCAGCATCCCGACAAAGGCCAGGCTCAGCCAGAACAGTTTCTGCGCGGTGATCTTCTCACCGAGAAACAGCGCCGCCAGGCCCACCAGCATGAACGGCTGAACGTTGTAGACCGCCGTGCCAATGGCAATCGAGGCCCGGGAATAGGAGGCGAACAGCAGTACCCAGTTACCGACGATGGCCACGCCGCTGAGCACCGCCAGCAGGAAGGTGGTGCGGGTCAGGATGCCAGGACGCAGAAAGCCCATCACCCCGCAGATCAGCAACAGCGTCAGCGCGCCGAACAGACAGCGCCAGAACACCACGTCCAGCACCGGCTGGCCGGACACCAGCACGAACCAGCCGATGGTTCCCGAGATCAACATGGCCGCGACCATTTCCAGCGAACCGCGATGCAGTGATGTGTTCATGAGTCAGCTCCTGTGAGTAGGCCCTTGATGGATGGCGAAAGTATGCCAAGTCCCCTGCCCGCTTCTCCAGCGCCATAAATAGGCTAGACTCTATCTTTGCCTTTCTTATCAAGGCCATTTCAAAAATTCACCTAACGAGACAGCAATGATTGATGAAATAGACCAATTGTTGATCAGCGCCTTGATGAGCGACTCGCGGCGTTCGCTGAAAGCCCTGGCACAGGTCAGCGGCCTGTCCTCGCCCAGCGTCGCGGAACGCTTGCGCCGGCTGGAAGAGCGCGGCGTGATCAAGGGCTACACCGTCGATGTCGAGCCCAAATCGTTCGGTTACCTGTTGCAGGCCATCGTGCGTATTCGCCCCCTGCCCGGCCAGTTGCAGGAAGTGGAGCGCCAGATCCAGGCGATTCCCCAGTTCACCGAATGCGACAAGGTCACCGGGGACGACTGCTTTATCGCCCGCCTGCATGTACGGGATATGGAACAACTCGATACGCTGCTGGACCGGCTCAACCACCACGCCGAAACCAACACCGCCATCGTCAAGAAGACGCCGATCAAGCGCCGCTTGCCGCCCATGACATGAAATCATCCGCTCGGCGCCTCCGCGGAAAAGAACACCCCGTCGCAGGGGAATGCAGCATCAGGCCGGTCGCCAGGCGCACTTGAGCCAGCGAAGATACACAGCCGGCACGCTATAAGAAGTCGCCCACAGCCTGATAGGCCGAAACCTTCAGTGCGCGCGGGGGCCGTCGGCTGGCGAAGGCTCGCGGCTAGGTTATCATTCACCCATCACCCCCTATTCACCGGATATTTTCCCATGCCCACTCTTACCCAAGTCGCTCCCGCCCGAGGCTGGTCGCTCTGGTGGAAACCGCTGCTGTTTCTCGCCGTAGCCGCCATCGGCCTGTACTACGTCAAATGGTCACCCTACTACGCCAAGGCCTTCGTCGCCGCCGACAGCCACAGCATCGGCGGCTCGATCATCAACGACAATCCGGCCTCACCGGTGGCCGCCGCACTGGCCTACGCCCAGGTGTACTTCCTGGCGATCTGGAAAGCCGCGGTGCTGGCGGTGATCCTCGGCTCGCTGCTGCAAGTGCTGATTCCCCGCGACTGGCTGCTGCGCCTGTTCGGGCGCGCCGGCTTCGCCTCGACCCTGCGCGGTGGGCTGTTCGCCCTGCCCGGCATGATGTGCTCGTGCTGCGCGGCGCCGGTGGCCGCCGGGATGCGTCGACAGAATGTCTCGGTGGGTGCGGCTTTGGCCTTCTGGATCGCCAACCCGGTGCTCAACCCGGCGACCCTGGTGTTCATGGGCTTCGTCCTGGGCTGGGGCTTCACCGCGATCCGGCTGGTGGCGGGCCTGGTGCTGGTGCTGGGGGTTTCGCTGGTGGCACAGCGGGTCGCTCGCCCGGAGATCCTGCCGGAAGCGGCGGTGGAAGCCGTGGTCGATGCCAGCAGCCCGGACCAGCGCAGCTTCATGGCCCGCTGGGGCAAGACCCTGTGGCAGTTGTTCTGGACCACCATCCCGATCTATATCCTGGCGGTGCTGTTGCTGGGCGCGGCGCGGGTCTGGCTGTTCCCCCACGTTGATGGTGCCATGGGCAACAGCCTGTTGTGGCTGGTACCGCTGGCGATTATCGGGACCTTGTTCGTGATTCCGACGGCGGCCGAGATTCCCATCGTGCAGACCATGATGACCCTGGGCCTGGGCACCGCGCCGGCGGTGGCGCTGCTGATGACCCTGCCGAGCGTCAGCCTGCCGTCGCTGCTGATGCTGCGCAAGGAGTTCGACGCCAAGGTGCTGGTGACCGTGGCCGTGCTGACGATGCTGGTGGGCGTGGCCAGCGGGCTGGTGGCCATGCTGGTCCTGTAAGACGCCATAAAACTGTGGGAGCTGGCTTGCCGGCTCCCACAGGCTCCGTGATCTTCCAGAAATTTGGCGGTGCGCCATGGAATATGGATTCAGCCCCGCTGACGGCGGCTCTTGAGATACTCCAGCACCGCCGCCCGCTCCCCGGCAAACTCGATCCGGCCGCCTTTGCTTTCACGCTGGAAGGCATACATCGGGTCGTAATATTCGCTCAACAAGCCTTCGATCCAAGCCCGGTGCAGATCCACCGCGCCACTGCGCGCCTGCTCTTCCAGCGCCGCCTGCATCAAGGCCTTCATCCGCTGATGCCGCTCGCCCCCCAGGCGCTTGTGGATGTTGTCCAGACTGCCCAGCAGACGCTCGGCAAACAACCGCATGCCCTGCTCGGCATGCACCGCGATGAATTCCGCGCAGAGCCCGACCACATAGTCACGCAGGATACGCTCGACCCGGCCCTCCAGGCTGTCCTCGAGCCAGACCATGGAAAACCGCTGCATCCCCTGGTACAGCGCCAGCGGCAAGGAGCAGCGCCCGACCATGCGACTTTCATCTTCCAGCACGAAGGACTCGATGCCGCGATTCCGCTTCTTCAGCAGGTCCACAGCCAGGCGGTTTTCAAAGTCGATATTCGACGGCTGGCCGGTGGCGCGCTTGCCGAAGCTGGAGCCACGATGGTTGGCGTGCCCCTCCAGGTCCAGGCTGTTTTCCAGCTGGACGATCACATCGGTCTTGCCCGTGCCGGTCATGCCTCCCAGCAAGACGAAATCCGCCTGCGCCACGGCCTGCTCGACGGTCTGCAACAGAAAGCTGCGCATGGCCTTGTAGCCACCGCCGACCCGCGGGTAGTCGATCCCTGCGTCGTGCTTGAGCCACTGCTGGACGATCTGCGAACGCAGCCCGCCACGGAAGCAATACAGCGCACCGTCGGGATGGGCGCGGGCAAAGTCGGCCCAGGCCTGGAGTCGGGCCGCCTTGACCTCACCGCACACCAGTTGGTGCCCGAGGACGATGGCGGCCTGCTGCCCATGCTGCTTGTAGCAGGTGCCGACCCGTTGCCGCTCAAGATCGTTCATCAGCGGCAGGTTGACCACTCCGGGAAAGGCCCCCTTGCTGAATTCGACCGGAGCCCGGGTATCCATCATCGGCGTGTCATTGAGAAACAGACTGCGGTAGTCGGTGATATCGAGGGACATCAATGCACCTCTACCGCGTGGCTCTGTCGCTCCACCAGTTGACCGATGGGCTCGAGCTTCAGGCCCAGCTCGGCAGCCACGGCGAGGAACTCCGCCTCGCCTTCGGCGGTGACCGCCACCAGCAGTCCGCCGCTGGTCTGCGGGTCGCACAGCACACGCTTGTGCAGCTCGCGCAGAGGACCGACCTTGCTGGCGTAGCTGTCGAAATTACGCAGGGTGCCGCCAGGCACGCAGCCCTGGTCCAGGTAATACTCGATCGTCGGCAGGCGCGGCACCTGCTCATAGACGATACGGGCGGTCAGGCCACTGCCGTCGGCCATTTCCACCAGGTGGCCGAGCAGGCCGAATCCGGTGACGTCGGTCATCGCGGTGACGCCCGCCAGCTTGCCGAAGCGGCTGCCGGGTTTGTTCAGGGTGCACATCCAGTCCCGGGCCACGCCCACGTCTTCACTGCGCAACTTGCCTTTCTTTTCCGCCGTGGTCAGTACGCCGATGCCCAGGGGTTTGGTCAGGTACAGCGTGCAGCCGGCCGTCGCGGTGTCGTTGCGCTTCATATGGCGCTTGTCCACCAGACCGGTCACCGCCAGGCCGAAAATCGGTTCGGGAGCATCGATGGAGTGGCCACCGGCCAAGGGGATACCCGCCGCGTCGCACACCGCGCGACCGCCGCGAATCACTTCCCGGGCGATTTCCGGGGCCAGCTGGTTCACCGGCCAGCCAAGAATGGCGATGGCCATCAGCGGGTCGCCGCCCATGGCGTAGATGTCGCTGATGGCGTTAGTCGCGGCAATTCGACCGAAGTCGAAAGGATCGTCGACGATCGGCATGAAAAAGTCGGTGGTGGAGACCACGCCGCGCTCTTCATCGATGGCATACACCGCGGCATCGTCGCGCGAGGCATTGCCGACCCAGAGTTTCGGGTCGAGGTTCTGGGCGCCACTGCCGGCCAGGATGACTTCCAGCACCTGGGGCGAAATCTTGCAGCCACAGCCCGCGCCGTGGCTGTACTGGGTCAGACGAATCGGTTCGCTCATCGGTACACCTCAATCCGTTCAAATTCTCCGAGTTTAACAGACCCGCCGACACCCGGCCCGGCTCAGACATGACCCCAGCGTGAGCTTGCAGGATTCGATCAAGCAGCCTGGACGGTGCTAGGCTGAATCTCCGTGATCCCCTATGAGACCCAGCCCATGACTGCTTCGCACACACCGTCCCCGGTCAACTTCGCGGAAAAGCTCGCCCTGTTCAATGAACACTGGCAACCCCGGATCATCGCTGAAATGAACGATTACCAGTTCAAGGTTGTGAAGGTAGAAGGCGATTTCGTCTGGCACTCCCATGCCGATACCGACGAGACGTTCATCATCCTTGAAGGTGTGCTGCGCATCGACTTTCGCGATCGCCAGGTGCATCTGGCGGCAGGGGAAATGCTGGTGGTGCCCAAGGGCGTCGAACACAAGCCGTTCGCCGAGCGGGAGGTCAAGATGCTATTGATCGAGCCGCGCGGGGTGATCAATACAGGGGAAGAAGGCGGCGATATGACAGCCAGCAACGATGTCTGGGTCTGAAGCGTTTTTGAAGAACACCGCAAACCTGTAGGAGCAGCCGGTCGACGCTCGATTGCTGGCGATGACAACCGAACAGGCGATGCAAGACTCACCGGCCTCATCGTCGGAACGCCGCCCGCAGCAAGCTGGCTCCTACAGAAGATCGCGCTCCACCCACAGGCGGAGCGCGCTTCAGGTCAAGCCGACAACGAATAGATCAACGCCGAAATCGCCACCAGGCCCACCAGCGTCACGAACACGTTGGACATCTGCCCCGAATACTGACGCATCGCCGGCACCCGGCGGATCGCGTACATCGGCATCAGGAACAGCAACGCCGCGATGATCGGCCCGCCCAGGGTCTCGATCATGCCGAGAATGCTCGGGTTCAAGGTCGCCACCAGCCAGCACACCACCAGCATGAACGCCGCGGTCATCCGGTCCAGGGCCTTGGCGCCCGGCTTGCGACCGCTCTTGGCGATCAGGCCCTTGAGGCCTTCGCTGGCACCGATGTAGTGCCCCAGGAAGGACTTGGCAATCGCCACGAAGGCAATCAACGGCGCCGCGAAGGCGATGGTCGGGTTGCTGAAGTGGTTGGCCAGGTACGACAGGATCGACAGGTTCTGCGCCTTGGCTTCGGCCAGTTGCGCCGGCGACAGGGTCAACACGCAGCTGAAGACGAAGAACAGCACCATCACCACCATCAGCAGGTGCGCCCGCGACAGGATCTGCGAGCTGCGCTCTTCGGCGTGGGCGCCATGACGACGCTTCTGGTCAACCGCGAAGGCCGAGATGATCGGCGAATGGTTGAAGGAGAACACCATCACCGGAATCGCCAGCCACAAGGTGTGCAGCAATGCCGACGACTCGGGCAGGCTGCCGGCCGTGGCGAGGATGCCGCCGTTCCAGTGCGGGACCAGGTACACCGCCAGGAACAGCAAGGCGACGATGAACGGATAGACCATCAGGCTCATGGCCTTGACGATCACCTGCTCGCCGCAGCGTACCACCACCAGCAGGCCGAGGATCAGCATCAGCGACAGCAGCGCCCGGGGCGGCGGCACGAGGTGCAGCTGGTGCTCGAGGAAACTGCCGACGGTATTGGTCAGCGCCACGCTGTAGATCAGCAGGATCGGAAAGATCGCGAAGAAATACAGCAAGGTGATCAGCGCCCCGGCCTTGAGGCCGAAGTGTTCCTCCACCACTTCGGTGATGTCCGCGCCATCGCGGCCGGAGAGCACGAAACGGGTCAGGCCACGGTGGGCGTAGAAGGTCATGGGGAACGCCAGCAGCGCCAGGACCAGCAACGGCCAGAAGCCGCCCAGCCCCGCGTTGATCGGCAGGAACAAGGTGCCCGCGCCGATGGCCGTGCCAAACAGGCCCAGCATCCAGGTGGTGTCTTGGCGGCTCCAGCTGCTCAGTGCAGCAGGCGCCGATTCATAGCGTTCGTCGACGCTGTTGGCCTGGTCAGTCATCCGGTCGAATCTCCGTTAGCCGGTCATTACCACGCGACCGGGACGGATAAAAACAGGTCACTGGCAGCGTCCCGGCCAATAAGAGGGGCGCGATTGTCCGGGATTAAGCTTGAGAAGCAAAGGGTTAGCTGAGTAACGGTGTACTGCGCCGGCAGTTTTATCAGCCATCGCGCGCAGAGTATTGATACACTGTAACAATCAAATCCAGCCTTTCGATCAGTGCTTTCCCATGACCTCCGTGCAATGTCGTGCCTGTTTCACCACCCTTCTTCTACTGCTGGGCAGCCCGGCGGCCCTGGCTGACGACCTGATCATCACCTGGCCCGGCGACTGGGAGGTGCAGACCCTGCCCCCGGCCCAAAACGCAGCGGGCGAAGTCATCAGCGGCCTGCGCCAGCGCGCGGTGAAGAATGATCCCAACGGCGACCCGCTGATGGTCATGGAATTGACCGAGTCGGCGCTCAACCCCGGTCATGAAGTCAACCTCCCCGGCGTTTTACTGGAGATGCGCAAGGCGGTGCAGAAGAATTTTGTCGAGCGCGGGTTCATGAGCGTGTGCAACCGTATTCACGACAGCACCCTGGGCGGCATGCCCGCAGTGGAAACCACCTGCACCATCACCCAGAACGGCGGTCACGTGATGACCCAGACCCTGGTGGCCGCGACCCGCGATGGCAAGGCCTATTCCTTGGCCTATGCAGGCTCCGCGGACGGCTACAAGAGTGTGGAACCGGTGGTCAACGGCATCAGGGCGAGCCTGCGCCTGCAGCCCTGATAGCGGCTCCTGCCGGGCTGGCGTATGCCCTACCCGGCCAGGAATCCCCGGGCCATGCCGCTGGCGGCAATCACGATCAGCATGATCAACAGCGCTTCGATATGGCTGATCCGGGCGAACAGCCGGGCTCGGCCGATGTCGATGGGCGCCCCTTTCTTCAGCGCGATACGCCATTTGATCAAGCTGATCATCGGCGCCAGTTCCAGCAGCAGGATAATCACGAACAGGGTCAACTTGAGGTGGAACAGCGGCTGGTGCAGGTAGTAATCCGTGCCCTTCTCGAAACCGCCGAAAGCCCGCAGGGCACCGCTGATCAACAGGATGGCGGCGCTGATGCCCCACAGATTGTCCCAGATGAACACCTGCCGCAGCTCGGCCGGGCTTGTGCCGGCGAGGCGGCGCAACGCCCCGCCTCGTCCGAATACCGCCGCCAGGGCGATACCGAAGGCCAGAAGGTGAAGTGCTGCCAGGGACCAGTGTGCGAGCATCGGATTGTCTCCTTGAATGGGCAAGACAGTTGTAGCTCAGCCCGCACGCTTTTGCCCGGTCCGCCAGCGTCCCTGCTCAGGGCAGCAGGATCACCTTGTCGCTGCCCCCCTGGTTGACCTCGGCATAGCGCGCCAGGCCCTCGGACAGCGGCGACTCCAGCAGCCCCATCGGCAGCTCCAGCAAGCCCTCGTCAAAGAAGCGCCCGAACTGATCGAGCATCCGCGCACAGGCCTCGGTGCCGTAGAGCAACGAGTTGATCCCGACCACCGAACCACCCTTGCGATACAGGGCCAGGGCCGGCAACTGCACGTGACCGTCCGCCGGCGCGGCGATGATCGCGATCCGGCCGAAGGGCGCCAGGGCTGGCACGGCCGCCGGCAGCCAGAAACCGGTGGTGTCGAAGATCACGTCGGCACCGCCCGGGAAGACCTGGTTGACCGAGGCCGCCAGGTCCTCCGGCTTGTCCAGCTGGATCGCGGCAATCCCCTTGTCCTCCAGCGCCTTGACCTGCTCCGCACGCCGCACCGCGCCCAGCACCCGCGCCCCACGGATCTTCGCCAGGGCCAGTGCGGCGCTGCCGACGGCACCGTTGGCACCGATCACCAGCAGGCGCGTGTCGGCCTTCACCAGGCTGCGCTCAAGGGCGTCCCAGGCGGTGGTGAACGGCACACCGAGGCTGGCGGCCTGGGCGAAGCTCAGGTGAGTCGGCTTGATCGCCACGCCGCTGGCGGGCAGGGTCAGGTATTGGGCATGGGAACCGTCACCGGTGAAGCCCAGCTCCTTGCCGGTGCCCCAGACTTCCTGGCCGAGCAGCGCTTGCGGCCCTTCGATCACCACACCGGCGAAATCCCGGCCGGGAATCCGTGGCAGCGTGGTGTAGGAGAAACGACCCAGCACGTTTTTCACATCGCTGGGGTTCAGGCCGGCCGCCTTGATCTGCACCAGAACTTCTCCGGCAGCCGGTACAGGCGTGGGCACGTCGACCAGTTGCAGGGCCGAGAGGTCGCCGGTTTTCGAAAATTGCAGGGCTTTCATAAGGTATGCATCCAGTCAGAGAAAAAAACAGTGGATTCAGGACAGCCAGCCGGCGACCAATTGCTTGCCCAGGGGCCAGGCCTTTTCCCCCAGTTGCATACCCAGAAGGCCAACCAGGGCCACGGCGGGCGGTGCCGGGGAACGGAAGTCGAGCCCGCCGTAAAGCAGGCCGACGGCGATGCCAATGGCGAGAGAAATAAGATAGCTCATGACGAACTCCAGGCTCGGTGAGGGAATGCCCAGAGTCTATGGCCGGTAAAGCAGGGGCGTCGGTCAAAGGCTTCTGAATTTCGGCCAACCCGCTTCCCCCTCCTTACTTGTAGGAGCAGCCGGTCGATGGTATCCGTCCGGCCAAGTCATCTACCCGACTCCGCAAAACCAGGACAGGGTGTGCACTTAAATCCAAGTGGGCACCAGCCGATCAGATGGGAAATCGTTGAGGGCAGTTTAAGTTGTTGGATCAATCCGAGGCTGGGATCTGCCTGGAGGGCTCCTGCTTCGGTTTGCTCTTGCTGAGAACGAACCACACCGCTAAGCAAATAAGCCCGCCGCCGTACAAATGTGCGGCCGAAAGATGTTCACCAAGGAACATCACACCCCACAGCACGCCGAAGGGAGGGATAAGGAAGGTCACGGTCAGCGAACGCACCGGCCCAATATCGGCGATCAAGCGGAAATACAGAATGTACGCACACGCGGTACAGATGAAACCCACCGCAACCAGTGCGATCCAAACCGTCGAGTTACCCCAAGTCGCCGGTGGACTCACTGCGGCTGAGATTCCGAAGAACGGCGCGAGAAACAGCGTCGCACCAATCTGGCTGCCAAAAGCTACGAGTTTCGCGTCCAGCCCCCCCTTATCAGCGACCCATCGTTTGGTCAGAAATCCTGCTACGCCGTAGCAACCGGTGGCGACTAAACACGCCAACGCGCCCGTGACCACGGTGATTGAAAGTGTGACGGGGCCGGTGGTGGTCAGCAGCGTAATGCCCATCAAGCCGATCAACACGCCGGCGGCCTTTTTCGGTGTCAATGAATCGCTGAAACACATCCAACCGATCATCACCCCCATCAGCGGCGTGGTCGCATTAAAAATTGCCGAATAACCGGCAGGTAACAACAATGCGGCCACGCTATACATCAAAAATGGGATGCCAGAATTGATAACACCCAACACCATGGTCTCCTTCAGCTTGCCTTTGAAGTCGACTTTGGTTTTCAAAATGGCAAGAATGACGGCCAAGCCAATGGCGCCCAACACTACGCGAAAAAATGCAGTCGGCAATGCGCCCAAAACAGGAGCCGCGATGCGCATGAAGAGAAAGCTGGCGCCCCAGATCGCCGCCAGAACAAGTAGTCGAACATAATCGGATAATCTCATGGGTTACCTTCACCGCTGTTCGTTAACTAAAAAATGACTCAAGAACTGCGCAGCTGATGCCGGGCAATCCAAAAAGTGACTGGAATGGTTAGGAGCAAAGGCCAGATAAACGGAAGCCATGGTGGACCCCTCTAGGTTTGGAGCCTTACGGTAAAGATATTCACACTGTGCTCGCACCCCGATTCTTGCTGCCGAAAATGGGTATGCGTTCGGGCATCACGACTTGCGCGATTAGACCGGTTGTCACCTATGCGGTAGCAACTGATCGATTTCACTCGCCCGCTGCGTCGGCAGGCGCGTGAGTGTGGGATTTCGAGGTAGATCATGGTCGGAGTGATATCCGATCGTGACGCCGACGATGGTAATGGCCGGACGGATACGGTCGACGGTCGCTAGCCCGCCGGGTAATGGGACGGCGCAACCCCCAGGGCGCGCCGGAACATGTCGCTGAAGCTGCTGGGCGAATAGCCCAGCGCCCGGGCGATACGACTCACCGGTACGCCCTGGATCAGTTCCGCCACGGCGGTCGCCAGCTGCACCTGACGCCGCCATTCGGCGAAACCCATGCCCAACTCGCCCTGGAACAGGCGCGCCAGGGTCCGCACACTGGCCCCGGCCGATTGCGCGTGCTGTTCGAACGAAATGTCCAGGGACGGTGCACTCATGACCGCCTGGCACAGGTTCATCAGCCGGCGGTCAGTGGCCGACGGCATGGGAATCTTCAGAAACGCCCGCCGCGCCCGCTTGAGCTCCAGCAGCGCCAGGTTGACCAGCGCTTCGTAATAGTCGCTCCGGGGATCCTCGCCCTGCTCCACCAGATGCACGATCAATTCGCGCAGCAGCCCGCCGACCTCGATCACCTGGACCGTGCTTTCCAGGGTCTCGGCCAACGCCGGGCGCAGGTAGATATTGCGCATCTGCAGGTCTGACACCACCCGGATCCCATGGGAGACGCCAGGCGGCAGCCACACCGCGCGCTGCGGCGGCACCGCCAGGGCTTCGTGGGGCGTCTCGACCCACATCACCCCCGACATCGCATACAGCAATTGGCCCCAGACATGGGCGTGGGGCTCGATGAACAAGCCCCGCGGATAGGTCCGCGCCAGCGGCTGTACGGGCCTGTCGGTGTCGCTCAGGTCCGGGGGTGTGGCCAGGGCCATGGTTCAGCCGGCCACCGGTGTACGCATGGTGACGAACTCTTCCGCCGCCGTCGGGTGCACGCCGATGGTTTCGTCGAAATGCTGCTTGGTGGCGCCGGCCTTCAGGGCGATCGCCAACCCCTGGACGATTTCCCCGGCCTCCGGCCCGACCATGTGGCAACCCAGCACCTTGTCGGTCTTGGCGTCCACCACCAGCTTCATCAGGGTCCGCTCCTGGCACTCGGTCAGGGTCAACTTCATCGGCCGGAACCGGCTTTCGAAGATCTGCACGTCGTAGCCCTGCTCCCGCGCCTGCTCTTCGCTCAGGCCCACGGTACCGATATTGGGCAGGCTGAACACCGCCGTCGGGATCATCGCGTAGTCCACCGGACGATACTGCTCGGGCTTGAACAACCGACGGGCCACCGCCATGCCTTCGGCCAGGGCCACCGGGGTCAATTGCACACGGCCGATGACATCGCCCAGGGCGAGGATCGACGGTTCGCTGGTCTGGTACAGCTCGTCGACCTGGATGAAGCCGTTCTTGTCCAGCTTCACCCCGGTGTTTTCCAGGCCCAGGTTGTCCAGCATCGGACGCCGGCCGGTGGCGTAGAAGATGCAATCGGCCTCCAGCTCGCGACCGTCCTTGAGGGTGGCCTTGAGGCTGCCATCGGCCTGCTTGTCGATCCGCTCGATATCGGCGTTGAAGTTCAGGCCCAGGCCGCGCTTGGTCAGCTCTTCCTGCAGGTGACGGCGGACCGAACCGTCGAAACCGCGCAGGAACAGCTCGCCGCGATACAGCAACTGGGTGTCGGCGCCCAGGCCGTGGAAGATCCCGGCGAACTCGACGGCGATATACCCGCCGCCCACCACCAGGATGCGCTTGGGCAGTTCCTTGAGGAAAAACGCTTCATTGGAGCCGATGGCGTGCTCGCTGCCGGGGATATCCGGAATCTGTGGCCAGCCACCGGTGGCGATCAGGATATGTTTGGCGCTGTAGCGTTGGCCATTGACTTCAACCTGATGCGGGTCCACCAGCTTGCCGTGGCCTTCGATCAGGGTCACGCCGCTGTTGACCAGCAAGCTGCGATAGATGCCGTTCAGACGCTGGATTTCGCGGTCCTTGTTGGCAATCAGGGTCGCCCAGTCGAAGTCCGCTTCGCCCAGCGACCAGCCGAAGCCCTGGGCCTGTTCGAAGTCCTCGGCGAAATGCGCGCCGTACACCAGCAGCTTTTTCGGCACACAACCGACGTTGACGCAGGTGCCGCCCAGATAGCGGCTTTCGACCACCGCCACCTTGGCGCCAAACCCCGCGGCAAACCGCGCCGCACGCACACCGCCGGAACCGGCACCAATTACAAACAGGTCAAAATCGTAGGCCATTTCAATCTCCTCGGCAGGCGCACAGCATACCCGCTGTAGCCTTCTGGGTCAGCGTCAGAAATATGTGGGGGCGTGTGGACGAAATAAAAATGGTAGGCGCGAATTCGTGGATCAGCGCCTATAAAAAAAGCCACCCGATTGGGTGGCTTCTTTCCTGCAAAACAGACCTGATCAGTAAGCCTTGCCGGTCTTGTAGAAGTGTTCAAAGCAGAAGTTGGTTGCTTCGATGTAGCCTTCGGCGCCACCGCAGTCGAAACGCTTGCCTTTGAACTTGTAGGCGATCACGCAACCGTCCTGGGCCTGCTTCATCAGGGCGTCAGTGATCTGGATCTCGCCACCCTTGCCCGGCTCGGTCTGCTCGATCAGGCTGAAGATGTCCGGGGTCAGGATGTAACGACCGATGATCGCCAGGTTCGACGGCGCGTCTTCCGGCTTCGGCTTCTCGACCATGTTGCGTACGCGGTACAGGTCGTCACCGATCAGGTCGCCGGCAATCACGCCGTACTTGTTGGTTTCCTGCGGATCGACTTCCTGGATCGCGACGATGGTGCAGCGATACTGCTTGTACAGCTTGACCATCTGGGTCAGCACGCCGTCGCCTTCGAGGTTGACGCACAGGTCGTCCGCCAGTACCACGGCGAAAGGCTCGTCACCGATCAACGGACGGCCGGTCAGGATCGCGTGACCCAGGCCTTTCATTTCGGTCTGACGGGTGTAGGAGAACGAGCACTCGTCCAGCAGTTTGCGGATACCGACCAGGTATTTTTCCTTGTCGGTGCCCTTGATCTGGTTTTCCAGCTCGTAGCTGATGTCGAAGTGGTCTTCCAGCGCGCGCTTGCCGCGACCGGTCACGATCGAGATCTCGCTCAAGCCGGCGTCCAGCGCTTCCTCGACGCCGTACTGGATCAGTGGCTTGTTCACCACCGGCAGCATTTCCTTGGGCATGGCTTTAGTCGCTGGGAGGAAGCGAGTACCGTAACCGGCTGCTGGGAACAAGCATTTCTTGATCATATAAGTCCTTGAAAGGGCGGTGTGTACGAGTTTCGGCGCAGTCTAATCAGGCGGCGGCCACCTTACAATGCCCCGCTGATAGCAGACTGACGCCAACATAGAGAAACCTGAGGCCAGATAGTTCCGGGATTGTGTCAAATATTGCGACATCCGGCGCCCGGTGGCCCGATCAATGGTCGATGTTTGCGCTGCGGGCATCGACTTCAGCCGCGGATTGAAGGCTTGCGCCTTGATCTGAGCTATCATCGGCACCTTTCATCAGCCCATGGGACAGATCGATGTCGGCAGCAAAAAAAGTGAACGGTTACCTGATCACTCAAGCAAAAGACGGCCAATGGTGGCTGACCGGGGGCGACGGCGAACCTGTCGCTGGTCCGTTCCCCACCGAAGCCTTGGCCATTGAAGTGGCCTCGGTGTTCGAAGATACCCCCGCCCCCGCTCGGCGCCGTGGCAGCAAGGATTGAACGACGGCATGAACAAGCTTCTGGCATTGATTGCGCTGCTGGCCCTTGGCGGCTGCGCAACGGCGTCCAACACCTATCTGGCCAACGGCCAACAGGGGCTGGCCATCGACTGCTCGGGCGAAGCCATGTCCTGGGCCAAGTGCTACGAGAAAGCCGATGACTCCTGCGCCGGTACCGGCTACGTCATCGTCGGCACCGATGGCACACCCGCGCCCAAGGAAAGCGACAAGACCCTGGGCGTCGACGTCGGCAATTTCAAAAGCCGCACGGTGTACGTCGAGTGCAAATAGCCAGGCACTCGCCAGGCGGCTCAGCCTGAAATGCAGTGCTCCGCCGCATTGATCACGGCCGGGGGACGCAACGGGAAGTTGGACATGCTCTCGAAGACCTTGATGCTGCTGCCGCTGCCGCTGGAGCGCTCTTCAATCAATAGCACCGCCGACGGATGGGTGGAAAAACGGTCACGCACGACCACCCTGACCCCGTCCTTGTGATAGGGCTCGATCAACGAAGGGCCGCGATCCTTGGTCAGCCGTGCATCGAAGCATTGGGCATAAGCCATGGGCTTCTTGCCCGAAATCACGCTCATCGTCGGCGGTGACTGCTCGATGTCCGATACACTCGCGCACCCGCTCATGGCCAGAGCCACCAACGCCCACACACCCCACTTCATAAGCAAATCTCCGATAAAGACGGTAGGACAGCAACCAGGTGATTTTTCTCCCCTGCTCCAGGATTTAATCCAACTTTTATGGCGACAAGGCTACGCAATCCGTCAGACTGGGAGCCGGTTGCTCGAATAAATCCGCTACTGCGCTAAAAACGCCCTGCGCCACATGCTATCTTTTTGATTTTGTAGAAAAAGCCTTCTGGAGGCGCCCATGAAATTCATCCACCAGCGCGAGCACCTCAACGAAGACGACATCGTCGTGATCGACTGCTCCCAGACGTGCAACATCCGCCTCATGAACGACGCCAACTTTCGCAGCTTCAAGAATGGCGGTCGTCACACCTATCACGGTGGCGCGTTTGACACCTTTCCAGCGAAGATCACCGTCCCGAGCACCGGCTTCTGGAATATTACCATCGATACCGTGGTGACCAAGCGCGCCATCAGCGTTACCCGCAAGCCGAACCTGACACACTCGATTCGCATCATTCGGCGCTCCAGCTCGAAACTGCGCTGAATGACCACCGCTGTCCATCTTCCCGTTACAGGAATCGCCGTGAACACCAAACCCACCACCAAATACGTCATCAAATACAAGCTCAACGGTGAGCGTCGCTTCGAATTCGCCCAACTGGAAAACGGCAGCGACGAGCAAGCCCTGGCCGCGCTGAAAGCCATTCATGGCGAAAGCGCCGACGTCATCAGCGATGTGAAAGCCAGCAAGGCGCTGTAAGCGCGCCGCAAACGGCCTGCCATGACCCTCGACCTGTTTGCCGACGCGGACCTGCAACAACCCGGACGCCTTGACCCCATCGGCGCACAATCCTGCGTGCTGCGCGGCTTCGCCCTGCCCTGGGTGGAGCGTCTGTTGCCGGCCCTGGCCGAAGTGCTGGTGCAAGCGCCGTTTCGGCAGATGGTCACCCCCGGCGGCTTCACCATGTCCGCCAGCCTGAGCAGTTGTGGCACGCTGGGCTGGACCAGCGATCGCGACGGCTACCGCTACACCCGCCTCGACCCGCAGAGCGGCCGCCCGTGGCCAGCAATGCCCGAGGTGTTCCGGCAACTGGCGGTGGAGGCGGCACGGACGGCGGGCTTTGAACACTTCGCCCCCGATGCCTGCCTGATCAACCGGTACCTGCCGGGGGCGAAGATGTCCCTGCACCAGGACCGCAACGAGCGCGACCTCACGGCACCGGTGGTGTCGGTATCACTGGGCCTGCCGGCGATCTTCCTGTTTGGCGGCCATGCACGCAGCGACAGGACCCAGCGCATCCCGCTGTTTCACGGCGATATCGTGGTGTGGGGCGGCGTCGACCGCCTGCGCTTTCATGGCGTCCTGCCGATAAAGGAAGGCCATCACCCGCAGCTGGGGGCCGAACGCCTCAACTTCACCTTGCGCACCGCCGGTTAGCCGCCCGCGCCTGCGACCACCCGATACAGGCGGGCAAAGGCCTGCCCCCGAGTCAATCGACGATCCCGATATACACCGCAACGCTGTCAGGCCCGGTGTAGGCTTCGAAATCCGTGGCAAAGCGACGCTGCCCGGGGTGCTGTTCGAAGTAGGACCAGATCCGGCCCCAGGTGTCGATCACCGTCTGCGGCATGGCCCCACGCCCTTCGAAGACCAGGTAGGGACCACCCTGCACCTGCACCGTCTCATGGCCGGGTGCGGGCGCCGTGACCGCCACGGCGGCTGTCACATCGAAATAACCGCTGGCATCGGACTCATAACCGGAGTAGACGCCGTACACCAGCGAATCCGGCTGCCGGGTGCTGATTCGTTCGGCCAGCCCCTCGGCGAAAAAACCGCCCCACAACCCGCCGATCCTGGCGGTTTGCGGTTGCTGTTCATCCTGGTTACGGGTCCGGACCTGTGGGCCGGACACCTGGAAAGCGGCTACTTCCACGCGTTTCACATCCATCTGAATCGTGCTCCTGAACGGCGGTTTTGAAGTGCGACAACTTTAAGTGGATTCTCCGGTGCCGTCACCGACGATCACTCTTTTGTCCATTCAAACAGACCGCGACTGGCCTTGCGGACAGTATTCCTGATACAAATTTGCCCAGTTCTCGTCGTTATCCTTTTATCTGCCCCGGAGAAAAGTCGTCATGAGCACCTGGCCTGATACCCGTATTCTTGACCTGTTCGGCATCCAGCTACCGATCATCCAGGCCCCGCTGGCCGGTGCCACCACGTCCGCCATGATGATCGGCGTCGCCCGGGCCGGCGGCCTCGCGTCCCTGCCCTGCGCGATGCTCACCCCGGAGCAGATTCGCCAGGAAGTGCAGACCTTTCGCAGCGCGACCCAGGCGCCGTTGAACATCAACTTCTTCTGCCACCAACCGCCGACGCCGGACCCGGAGCGCGAAAAACGCTGGAAAGAGCGCCTGGCGCCCTACTACCGTGAGCTGGGCGTGGATTTCAACGCCCCGACACCGGTGTCCAGCCGTGCGCCCTTCGATGAAACCAGCTGCCAACTGGTGGAAGAGCTGCGTCCGGAGATCGTCAGTTTCCATTTCGGCCTGCCGCCCGATGCGTTGCTCAGCCGGGTGAAAGCTACCGGAGCGACCATCGTCGGTTGCGCCACCACCGTCGATGAGGCGCGCTGGCTGGTAGAGCGCGGCTGCCACGCGATCATCGCCATGGGCAACGAAGCCGGCGGCCATCGCGGCCTTTTCCTCAGCAGCGACCTCAACACCCAGGTCGGCACCCTCGCCCTGGTGCCGCAGATCGTCGACGCGGTGAAAGTACCGGTGATTGCCGCCGGCGGTATCGGCGACGGCCGCGGTATCGCGGCGGCCTTCATGCTCGGGGCCTCGGCGGTACAGCTGGGGACGGCCTACCTGTTCACCCCGGAGGCCAAGGTGTCGGCGTCCCATCACCAGGCGCTGCGCACGGCGAAGGAAAGCCAGACGGCCCTGACCAACCTGTTCACCGGCCGGCCGGCGCGGGGGATCATGAACCGGGCGATGCGCGAACTGGGGCCGATCAGCGACATGGCCCCGGCGTTCCCCCTGGCCGGTGGTGCGCTGATGCCCCTGCGGGCCAAGGGCGAGGCGGACTTCAGCAACCTGTGGGCAGGCCAGGCGTTGCGCCTGGGCGTGGAGTTGCCGGCCGAGGCATTGACCCGGCAATTGGCGGAACAGGCCCTGGCAAAACTGACCGGACGCTGATGCCCCCTTGCAGGAGCCGGCGTGTTCAAGGCGGCAAGCCCGCTCGCCACAGGAATGAAATCGCTATATATTCCGATATATAGCGATTCACTCTCCCAGCGCCGCACACTTCTTATAACAAGCGGCGCCTGTGCCTGCCCCAACGTTTGAACGGAGCCGCTTCATGATCATTCGTGCCTCACGCTTTGCCCCGACTTGCCTGGCCGCGCTGCTCGGCGTTCTTGCTTTCGGTTCGGTCCAGGCCGCTGAAGTCCAGGTGGCCGTCGCGGCCAACTTCACCGCCCCGATCCAGGCCATCGCCGCCGATTTCGAAAAAGACACCGGCCACAAGCTGGTCGCGGCCTACGGCGCCACCGGCCAGTTCTACACCCAGATCAAGAACGGCGCGCCATTCGAGGTGTTCCTCGCCGCCGACGACAGCACTCCCGCCAAACTGGAAAAAGAAGGCGATATCGTTCCCGGCTCGCGCTTCACCTATGCCGTCGGCACCCTGGCCCTGTGGTCGGCCAAGGACGGTTATGTCGACGCCCATGGCAAGGTGCTCAAGGACAACCAGTACCAGCACCTGTCCATCGCCGATCCCAAGGCCGCGCCCTACGGCCTGGCCGCCACCCAGGTACTGGGCAAGCTGGGCCTGACCGACAAGGTCAAGGACAAGCTGGTCACCGGCCAGAACATCACCCAGGCCTACCAGTTCATCTCCACCGGCAATGCCGAGCTGGGGTTTGTCGCCCTGTCGCAGATCTACAAGGACGGCAAGGTCACCAGCGGCTCGGCGTGGATCGTCCCGGCCGATATGCATGACACCATCAAGCAGGACGCGGTGATCCTCAACAAAGGCAAGGACAACGTCGCCGCCAAGGCCCTGGTGGACTACCTCAAGGGACCGAAAGCCGCCGCCATCATCAAGTCCTACGGCTACCAGATCTAAATGCCGCTCTCGAGTGCCGACCTCGCCGCCATCTGGCTGACCCTGAAACTGGCGTCCCTGGTCACCGTGATCCTGCTGGTGATCGGCACTCCGATTGCGCTCTGGCTGGCCCGCACCCGCTCCTGGCTGCGCGGGCCGGTCGGGGCCGTGGTGGCGCTGCCGCTGGTGCTGCCACCGACGGTGATCGGCTTCTACTTGCTGATCGCCTTCGGCCCCAACGGTTTTATCGGCCAGTTCACCCAGTCCATCGGGCTGGGCACCCTCACCTTCAGTTTCACCGGGTTGGTGATCGGCTCGGTCATCTACTCGATGCCCTTCGTGGTGCAACCGTTGCAAAACGCTTTCAGTGCCATCGGCACTCGCCCGTTGGAGGTGGCGGCAACCTTGCGCGCCAACCCCTGGGACACTTTCTTCAGCGTGGTCCTGCCCCTGGCGCGACCGGGCTTTATCACCGCCGCGATCCTCGGCTTCGCCCATACCGTCGGCGAATTCGGCGTGGTGCTGATGATCGGCGGCAATATTCCGGAAAAGACCCGGGTGGTCTCGGTGCAGATCTACGACCACGTCGAGGCCCTGGAATATCTGCAGGCCCATTGGCTGGCCGGCGCCATGCTGGTGTTTTCCTTCCTCGTGTTGCTGGCGCTGTACTCGAGCCGCAAGACCAGAATGAGCTGGAGTTGAGCCATGGCTGCTTCGATACAGGTCCGCCTGCGGCTGAACTATCCGGACTTCGCCCTGGACCTCGACCTGCAACTGCCCGGTCGTGGCGTTACCGCCCTGTACGGGCACTCGGGTTCGGGCAAGACCACCTGCCTGCGCTGCATTGCCGGCCTGGAAAAGGCCCCCGAGGCCTTGATCCGGATCAACGACCAGGTGTGGCAGGACAGCAGCCGCCAACTGTTCGTCCCGCCGCACAAGCGCGCCCTGGGTTATGTGTTCCAGGAAGCCAGCCTGTTCGCCCACCTGTCGGTACGCGCCAACCTGGAATTCGGACTACGCCGCATTCCTCGCGAACAACGCCGGGTCGACATGGCCCATGCCACCGGGCTGCTGGGCATCGGTCATTTGCTCGACCGTCACCCACAGCACCTGTCCGGCGGCGAGCGCCAGCGCGTCGGCATTGCCCGGGCGCTGCTCACCAGCCCGCAGTTGCTGCTGATGGACGAACCGCTGGCGGCGCTCGACAGCCAGCGCAAGAGCGAGATCCTGCCGTATCTGGAACGCCTGCATGACGAACTGGAAATCCCGGTGCTCTACGTCAGTCACGCCCAGGACGAAGTGGCGCGCCTGGCCGACCATATCGTCCTGCTCGGCGCGGGCAAGGCCCTGGCCAGCGGCCCGATCGGCGAAACCCTGGCACGCCTCGACCTGCCCATGGCCCTGGGCGATGACGCCGGCGTGGTGATCCAGGGCACGGTCAGCGGCTACGACCCCCAGTATCAGTTGCTGACCCTGCAATTGCCCGGCAGCCAGCTGAGCATGCGGGTGGCTCACGAACCGCTGGCGCCGGGCAAGCACCTGCGCTTCAAGATCCAGGCCCGGGACGTCAGCCTCAGTCGGCAACCGGGCGAACACAGCAGCATCCTCAATCTGTTGCCGGTGACGATCACCGGTGAAATCCCCGCCGACAACAGCGCCCACGTGCTGGTCCGGCTGGAGGCCGCGGGCACGCCGTTGCTGGCACGGATCACCCGTTACTCCCGTGACCAGCTCAAGTTGGCACCGGGGCAGAGCCTCTGGGCGCAGATCAAGGCGGTGGCGGTGCTGGCCTGAGCCCCCCGCCCCTGTAGGAGCCAGCTTGCTGGCGATGGCGGCCGGATAGTCGCGGCAAGACTTTCGGTTCTCATCTCCAGCAAGCTGGCTCCTACATTTGGTTTCGTGACGTTCGCAAAACCGGAGTTCTTCTTCAAAGAGTCGGTTAAGCATAGAGGCGGATATATAAGCCGTTACATTTACGCTGTGACTCACCCAACAATCAGATAATAAAGTTGCGCTTCAGCATTCATTCAACTTAATTCCATCAAAACGCACATTTGAGGTTGACTTGACGCCGGAGCCTGAGTAAATTTCCCGGGCCTGCTGCTCAGGCCTTTTTTCAACTCACAAAAGAACCCAATGGACACAGTATCTAGACGCTGTCCGGTTCCCGCGAATGCGGTTCACCGGGCGCTTAACCCAGAAAATGACGGGACTCGACGTACAGGTCGGGTGAGCTGCGCCAGGGCTTGATGCTCCTTCCGTAACTCGCCTCTGCCGGCGCCAGTCCGGTCGCGAGGTGTGTTATGACTTTCAAATCCGCTGTAATGCCAGGCGTTCGCGCCTTTGCTTCGAACATGCGCGTCAAGCTGTCCCGCGAGTCGGTGAAAGCCCCGCGTGGCAACGCGCTGTTCGCGACCCCTTCCTACAAGGCTTCGGCACGCGCCTGCGTCGCCTGGCGTATCTGCCCGACCACCGGCCAGCTGCAACAACGCTGGAATTTCGATGACAGCCAGGACCCGCAGAGTATGGGGCTTGCGCAGCTGTCCCAGCGCGCCGGCCTGATCCCGAACCTGTCTGTCGAGGCCCGCGCCGCTTAATTGCCTTGCGCTGACAATGACAACTACCGCAACAGCATTTCGAACTTCGAAGTGCACGGCATTGTCATGTCTTTAATTATTAACAGTCGAGCACTTCATTATGGACGAAGCCAGTAGGCGGTTCGCTGTCCGTCATTATTTCGTGGACGGGCAGCGAACGTTAAACCTCTATACGCCCCCTAATTCGAATTCATCGCATCCGCGTGACTCGGCCTGTATTCGTTCGCCTGTTGAATAGGTGAATCGTCTATATGCCCGGTCACACAGAGGTGACAGAGGCATAGTTATGAACGCAGTCAAAGACCCTATCCGACCCACCGGAAACCGCGCCAAGGACGACACCAAGCTGTCGATGCGCGCTGCCCGTGAATCCCAACACACCCTCGCCACCACATTGAGCAACGTCAAGGCCAGCCGTGACGGCCTGACCGAACTGGACGCCGCCGGCCGCCTGCAACGCGAAGGCTTCAACGAGGTCGCCCACGACAAGCCGCCGCACGCCCTCATCCAATTCCTCCAGGCGCTGAACAACCCCTTCATCTACGTGCTGCTGATCCTCGCCGGCATCAGCTTCTTCACCGACTTCTGGCTGGCCGAGCGCGCCGGCGAAGAAGGCGACCTGACCAAGGTCATCATCATCATGACCATGGTGACCCTGAGCAGCACCCTGCGCTTCTGGCAGGAACACCGCTCGGCCAAGTCCGCCGAAGCCCTCAAGGCCATGGTCCGCACCACCGCCACCGTGCTGCGGCGCGAGCAGATGGGCAACAAGCCGGTGCTGCGTGAAGTGCCGATGCGCGAACTGGTGGCCGGCGATATCGTGCACCTGTCGGCCGGCGACATGATTCCGGCGGATATCCGCCTGATCGAATCCCGCGACCTGTTCATCAGCCAGGCGGTGCTGACCGGCGAAGCCTTGCCGGTGGAAAAGTACGACACCCTCGGCGATGTCGCGGCAAAATCCGCCACCACCGGCACCGACCAGAGCAACCTGCTGGACCTGCAGAACATCTGCTTCATGGGCACCAACGTGGTCAGCGGCACCGCCAAGGCCGTGGTGGTCGCCACCGGGGCGCGCACCTACTTCGGTTCGCTGGCCAAGGCGATAGTCGGTTCGCGGGTACAGACCGCCTTCGACCGTGGGGTGAACAGCGTCAGCTGGCTGCTGATCCGCTTCATGCTGGTGATGGTGCCGGTGGTGTTCCTGCTCAACGGTTTCTCCAAAGGCGACTGGAGCGATGCACTGCTCTTCGCCCTGGCGGTGGCGGTGGGCCTGACCCCAGAAATGCTGCCGATGATCGTCAGCGCCAACCTCGCCAAGGGCGCCATGGCCATGGCCCGGCGCAAGGTGGTGGTCAAGCGCCTGAACGCGATCCAGAACTTCGGCTCCATGGACGTGCTGTGCACCGACAAGACCGGCACCCTGACCCAGGACAAGATCATCCTCGAACACCACGTCGACGCCGCGGGCCAGCGCGATGAAGCGGTGCTGGGGCTGGCCTGGCTCAACAGCTTTCACCAGAGCGGCATGAAGAACCTGATGGACCAGGCGGTCCTGCAATTCTCCCGGGAGAATCCCAAGTTCCAGGAACCGTTCGCCTACAGCAAGGTCGATGAACTGCCCTTCGACTTCGTCCGCCGGCGCCTGTCGATCATCGTCAAGGACAGCCGCAACGACCACCTGCTGGTCTGCAAGGGCGCGGTCGAGGAAATGCTCGCCATCTCCAGCCACGTCATGGAAGGCAACGCGGTCGTGGCCCTGGACGAGCAACGCCGCAAGACCTTGCTGGCCCTGGCCAACGACTACAACGAGGACGGTTTCCGCGTCCTGCTGCTGGCGACCCGCGACATTCCCAAGGCGCAGGCCAAGGAGCAATACAAGACCGCCGACGAGCGCGGCCTGGTCATCCGTGGCTTCCTGACCTTCCTCGATCCGCCGAAGGAAACCGCGGGACCGGCGATTGCCGCCCTGCGCGACATCGGCGTCACGGTCAAGGTGCTGACCGGCGACAACGCCGTGGTCACCTGCAAGATCTGCCGTGAAGTCGGCCTGGAGCCGGGCCTGCCGCTGCTGGGCCAGGACATCGAGCACATGGACGAGGCGACCCTCAAGCGGCGGGTCGAGGAGCGCACGGTCTTCGCCAAGCTGACCCCGCTGCAGAAATCCCGGGTGCTCAAGGCCCTGCAATCCAACGGCCACACCGTGGGCTTCCTCGGCGACGGCATCAACGACGCCCCGGCCCTGCGGGACGCCGACGTCGGCATCTCGGTGGACAGCGGCACGGACATCGCCAAGGAATCGGCCGACATCATCCTCCTGGAAAAGAGCCTGATGGTGCTGGAAGAAGGCGTGCTCAAGGGCCGCGAAACCTTCGGCAATATCATGAAGTACCTGAACATGACCGCCAGCTCCAACTTCGGCAACGTGTTCTCGGTGCTGGTGGCCAGCGCGTTCATTCCGTTCCTGCCGATGCTGTCGATCCACCTGCTGCTGCAGAACCTGATCTACGACATCTCCCAGCTGGCCCTGCCGTGGGACAAGATGGACAAGGAATTCCTGCGCAAGCCGCGCAAGTGGGATGCGAAGAACATCGGGCGCTTCATGCTGTGGATCGGGCCGACCTCGTCGATCTTCGACATGACCACCTTTGCCCTGATGTGGTACGTGTTCGCCGCCAACAGCGTGGAAGCCCAGGCACTGTTCCAATCCGGCTGGTTCGTCGAGGGCCTGCTGTCGCAGACGCTGGTGGTGCATATGCTGCGGACCCAGAAGATCCCGTTCTTCCAGAGCACCGCGTCGTTGCCGATCATCCTCATGACCTGCCTGGCGGTGTCCATCGGCATCTACCTGCCGTTCTCGCAACTGGGCACGCTGGTCGGCCTGGTCCCCCTGCCGATGGCGTACTTCCCATGGCTGGTTGGCACCCTGCTGGCCTACTGCGTGGTGGCCCAGGGCATGAAGACCTTCTACATCCGCCGCTTCAAGCAGTGGTTCTAACGCGCTTCCAAGGATGAAACCGAACCTGTAGGAGCCGGCTTGCTGGCTCCTACAGGGTTCGCGCCGCTCGCAACATCGCACCCGACAAAACCGGCCATTCCCCGGAGCCCACCATGGAACCACTCTCCCAGTTCCTCACCGTTCTCGACTACAGCTATCGGGCGCTGTCGGTCCTGTTCCTGACCAAGGCGGCAAAAGTGGTCAGGCGGGTCACCGTGAAGCTCTATGTTCGCCGGACGCTGACCGCCATCGAAATGCGCTACCTGCTGGCGTTCTCCAGCACCATGAGTCGTGTCTCGGTGAGGTTGTTGCGCCCACCCAGAAAGTAAAAAACCAGTACGTGGAGAATCCTCATGTCTGGAACCGCTCTGTTGATCCACCTCGCCGGCGCCATTGCCCTGCTGCTGTGGGGCACCCACATGATTTCAACGGCACTGCTGCGCGGCTTCGGCACCCAGCTGCGCAATGGCCTGGGCCGCAATCTCGATAAACGCTGGAAGGCCCTGCTCTGCGGCATCGGCATCACCAGCGTGCTGCAAAGCAGTACCGCGGTGAGCCTCATGGCCACCTCCTTCACCGCTGCCGGCACCCTCAGCCTCGCCCCGGCGCTGGCGGTGATGCTGGGGGCCAATATCGGCTCGACCCTGGTGGTGCAACTGCTCAGCTTCGACACCTCGATCGCCATCCCCCTGGTGCTGCTGGCGGGCTTCGTGGTGTTCCGCCTGCGCGACGACTCGCGCTATGAAAGCGTCGGCTGCGCCCTGATCGGCCTGGGCCTGATGCTGCTCGCGCTGAGTCTGCTGAGTGCCGCCCTCGAACAGCTGGAAAGCACACCGCTGTTCCATGTAGTCATGCAAGGCCTGGACGGCGATCTGCTGATCGCCCTGCTGGTGGCGGTGTTGCTGACCTGGATCTGCCACTCCAGCGTCGCGGTGATCCTGCTGATCGCCTCCCTGGCCGGCACCGGTACCCTGTCGCCGGTCACCACCCTGGCGCTGGTGCTCGGGGTCAATATCGGCGGCGCCCTGCCCTCGCTGATGAATGCCGCCACTCCGGTCGCCCGGCGCCTGCCCCTGGGCAACCTGCTGGTACGGCTGTTCGGCACGCTGCTGGTGCTGCCGTTCGCCGACCTGTTGGGCAAGAGCCTGGCCGAGGCCGCCGTCACCCCGGCGCATCGGGTGGTCTACCTGCATATCGCCTTCAACCTGCTCCTGGCCCTGGGCTTTATCGGCCTGGTGGACGAGCTCGCCAAGGGTCTGACACGCCTGCTGCCGACGCCGGAACAGGCCGCCGACCCGGGCATGCCGCAGTACCTCGACGAGGCCGGACTGGAAGTGGCCAATATCGGTCTGTCGAACGCCGTGCGCGAAGCCCTGCGCATCGCCGACATGCTCTCGGTCATGCTCGAGCGGGTGCTGCAGCTGTTCCAGAAACCCGGCGAAGTCTCGGCCGAGGCTATCCGCCAGCTCGACCAGTCCCTGGACCTGCTCAGCGCGGCGATCCGGGCCTACCTCGCGGATATCGGCCAGGACGGCCTGAGCGACGAGGATGCCGACCGCGCCCAGGAAATCCTGATGTTCGTGATCAACCTGGAGCATGCCGGCGACATTCTCTCCACCAACCTCGCCCAGTTGGCGGCGCGCCGTCGGCGCCGTGGCGAAAGCTTCTCGGGGTTCGAGCTGGGGCACATCCATCCGCTGCACGAGGAACTGCGCGAAAGCCTGAGCCTGGCAGTCACCGTGTTCCTGCGTGAAGACATCGCCACCGCGCATCGGCTGGTGGAGCGCAAGGAAGTGATTCGCCGCCTGGAAGCCGGTGCCAGCCGCGAACACTTTCGCAAACTCAGCGCCGACAAGAGCACCTGGGCCGAATCGGGGGATATTTTCCAACGGGTGTTGCGCGATTACCGGCGCGTGCACCACCACATCGCGGCGCTGGCCTATCCGGTCCTCGAACGGTCGGGAGAACGCGCCCTGGAAGCCCAGTCGCCGGGCGCGAGTGAACCGGCGCCAGGGCCCGTGCACGCCTTTGAGCTCAACGACGACAACCTGATCGACAAGGACAACTACCCATGCGCGTCCTGATCTGCGCCGGGCGCTACTACTTGAACGCTGCCATGTGCCGCAAGGTGCTGGAGGCCTATCACCAGACCCGCAAGATCAGTGTGCTGATCCACGGCGGCAACCAGTTCCTGGGCAGCGAAATCGAGGATTGGGCCCGGGAAAACGGCACGCACCTGGTGCGCTATCCGTCCAATTGGCAGCTCTACGGCAAGCAGGCCGAACGCCGGCGCAACCAGTTCATGCTGATGGACAGCGAACCTGAGCTGGTGATTGCCTTTCCGGGCGGCAGCGACACCGAAGACCTGGTGGCCCAGGCCAGGGCCCTGGAGATCGAAGTCCTCTCCCTGGAGGACTGAACACCTGTTCACCCTTTTTCAAGCAACACCCCTGCCCGGCCTTTCATTCCGGTAAAGGCCAGGCCATTGCCTGCACGCGGTCAACTGACCGTTCACCCCGAAGGAGCATCAAGCATGAATGAAGACCCCAGTTGTAACGCCCCCTACAACGACACCCATCCACCTTTGTCCGTTTCGCGACGACGCGCACCCGACGCGCGCTCGCGTGAACACCTGATCACCGAGACCTGCCATGAAAAAATCCACTTCTCGCCACACCCGTCATACCACCACCGCCCGGCCAACGCCGACGGTTTCCAGCTCCCTGCTTAAGCACCTGCCGCCCTCCCGGCGCCGCTCCCTGCAGCGCACGGTGGTCTTTGTCGGTGCCGCCTTCGCCACCTTCCTGCTGTTGTCCCTCTACTCCAAGGCCCATGCAGCCGGTGGCTCGTACGTCGTCGATGATGGCGGGATCAACGATCCTGGCCAGTGCAATATCGACACCTGGTACAAGAGCGGTCGAAACGACGCCGCCAGCGGCGACACCGTGCTCTCGGCGGACTGCACACCCACCGGCCTGCCCGCCGTGCAACTCGGCGCCGACATCAACCGCAGCCGCGACGACGGTGAACACACCACCCTGCTGAGTCCGCACCTCAAGGTCTCGATTCTCAGCCGCGAGGACCTCGGACTCGAAGCCGCTGTGCTGAGCCAGGCGCACGTCGCCACGGATCGCCGACACGCCTTCGACGGCGCCGATATCGCCGTGCCACTGACCTACAAACCCTTCGAAGCCTTGCGCATGACGCTCAGTACCGGTTGGTACCACGCCTATAACGACGGCAAGCCGAGCGAGGGCCTGACCTGGGGCACCGCCGTGGAATACGATGTGCTGAAGTCGCTGACCCTGGTGGCCGAGCGCTTCGGCCAACAAAGTGGCGACCAGGGATGGCAGGCCGGACCGCGCCTGCATATCGGGGAGAAACTCGACATCGACCTGGTGCTCGGCCAGCACCTGAACGGCGACCGGGACCGCTGGTTCACCACCGGCGCGACTGTGCGCTTCTAGGCAACCGGCCACGAACCTGGCACTCACTCGCCAGGTTCAGCCTCGTTACTGCCCTGGCACTTCATCCAGCAGCAGGACCTGGCGCTCACTCAGCAAATCGCCGATCGCCGCGCCCATCGCCCGGTAGTGCCCGGTATTGCGGTGATGCTCGATGGCGGCATGGTCGATCCAGCGCTCGACGAACACGAAACGCTCGGGATCGGCCTCATCGACATGCAGGACATACTCGCGGCAGCCGGCTTCGGCACGGGACGGCACCACGCAGGCCCTGAGATGGGCTTCCAACTCCGCTGCCTTGCCCGGTTTGGCATGCAGAATGGCCACAACACGAATTTCATGGTTCATGGTATTTCCTGGAAAAGGGAGATGAAGTCGTCAGCGATCATGAGTCCTTGCCCCGCCACCTTCAAGTTCGAGGATCGCATTCGCACTGTCGGCGTATCAGCGGCGCACACACAGCGCGACCCGGCTCCGCGCCGGGCCGCGGGTTTCAGGGTTTGAGCGGCAGCTCCTCGTCCTGCTCCGAGAGGGTCTTGCCATCATCGGGGTGTTTCCAGGTTTGCGGCGGCGCCTCGTGATCGGTTTCGTCGTCCGTGCTCTCACTGGGCGGATCTTCGTCCTCATCCGGGATCGGCACCTTGCGCCAGGGCATGGCCTGGACGCGCTGTTGCGCAAACGCCGTGAACGGGGAAGCAGGTTGAGTATCCATACGCACCTCGCATCAGCAGCCCGGACCGTCCGGGCTGTCAATTCAAGTGTAGGCAATGCCGGTACAGCCTGCCGCCCCTCGCCCCCCTTTCACCTGGCACAAACGGCTTGCCGGCGCTGAACGATTAATCGAAAAGCCCGTGCTAGCATGCGGGCCTTGCCCTGGGACAGGGGTCGACAGTGGAGAACAGAGATGGTTGAAGGTCAGCGATTCGCGGCGTTTCTATTCGATATGGACGGGACACTGCTCAACTCCATCGCCAGCGCCGAGCGCGTCTGGGCCCGTTGGGCAGCGCGCCACGGCCTCGATGTCGAAGCCTTCCTGCAGACCATTCACGGGGTGCGCAGTGTCGAGACCGTGCGCCGCCAGAACCTGCCCGGGGTCGATCCCGAACGAGAGGCGGCGGCGATCACCCAGGCCGAAATCGACGACGTCGAGGGCGTGATCGCCATCGAAGGCGCGAAAGCCTTTCTCGCGACCCTGCCAGCGGAGCGCTGGGCCATTGTCACCTCGGCGCCGCGAGCCCTGGCCGAACGCCGGATGGCTGCCGCCGGCCTGGACTTCCCACCCCTGGTGATCACCGCCGAAGACATCGCCCACGGCAAGCCGGCGCCCGACTGCTACCTGCTGGCGGCGCAACGCCTGGGCGTCAGGCCACAAGACTGTCTGGTATTTGAAGATGCCCCGGCGGGCATCGCCGCGGGAGAAGCCGCTGCCGCACGGGTGGTGGTGATCAGTGCCACCCACGCCCACCCGATGCAAACCCCGCACCGGGTGCTGGCCGATTACCTACAGGTCGCCGTCGATATCAACGAACAAGGCCTGGCGCTGGTCCAGGCCTGATCAGATCGCTCAGGCGTACTGTACGCCCAGCGAAGCCAGGGCCTTCCAGTAATCCGGGTAGGTCTTGGCCACGCAATCCGGGTCCTGGATGCGGATACCCGCCACTTTCAGGCCGGCCAGGGCGAAGCACATGGCGATGCGATGGTCGGAGTGGGTGTCGATCAGCGCATCGCAAGTGGTGCCGGCCAGGGCCGGATCGGCAGCGACCAGTAGATCGTCGCCTTCCACGCTCGCCAGACCCGGACGAATGCCGTTGAGGCCATCGAACAGCGCCTGGACCCGATCGCACTCCTTGACCCGCAGGTTCGCCAGCTCGACGAAGCGCACCGGGGTTTCGTTGAACGCCGCCAGCACAGCCAAGGTCGGAATGGCATCCTGCATCTGCGAACCGTTGATCACCGCCGGCATGTGCGGGAACTGCTGGATCACCTCCAGCGCCTTGGCGTCCGGCTGGGTGAAATCTTCGCCGGCCACGCCCAGGTCGATCTGGCCGTCGGTCAAGGCCTGCGCCGCCCACAGGTAGGTGGCGGCCGACGCGTCGGGCTCGATCCGGTAGTCACAGGCGCGGTAGCCGGTGGCCGCGACGCGCCACAGGGTTTCGTCCAGCACCTCGACCTGGGCACCGAAGGCCTGCATGCAGGCGATGGTCAGGTCGACGTAACCGCGGGCGCCGATGTCCTTGCCGGTCAACGCCACCTCGATCGGGCCTTCGCCGCAGGCCGCCAGCATCAGCAAGGCCGACACGTACTGGCTGGACAGGCCGCCATCGATCTCGAAACGCCTGGCTTGCACACCGCCACGGCCGTTCACGATCACCGGCGGGCAACCGGTCTCGCTGGCGACGTCCAGGCCACCGCGTTGCAGGGCTTCGAGCAACGGGCCGATGGGACGCTTGCGCATATAGTGGTCGCCATCCAGCACCACGCGACCGTCCACCGTGGTCACCGCCGCGGTCAGGAAGCGCACGGCCGTCCCGGCATTGCCGAGGAACAGCGCTTGCTCAGGCACTTGCAGCTTGCCATTGCCGGTGACCACGAAAGTGGTCTCGTCCGGCTCGTCGATCTGCACGCCCATCTGCCGCAGGGCGGTGGACATGTGCCGGGTATCATCGCTTTTCAGCGCCCCGGACAGGCGGCTGGTGCCCTTGGCCAGGGCGGCGAGCAACAGGGCCCGGTTGGTGATCGACTTCGAACCGGGCGGCGTCACCTTTCCGTTCAGGGACGCGTTCGGCGGGATCACGGTGAGGGTTTGCTGCACAGCCATTGATCAACTCTCCAGACTCGAAAGATCAGCGCACAGGCTCGTGCGCCTCGACAAGTGCGCCATGATGCCATTAATGCGCCCGGAGGATCATCCGTTTCCGTCGTCGACGGCAATCGCTTTCAGGTAGTTGTAAACCGTTGCCCGGGAAATCTCGAAGTACTCCGCGAAATAATCGATGAAATTGCGGATATCCAGCAGCCCGCTGACCTTGGCCTCGATCAGCGCCTGGCGGATTTCCGCGCGGCCGAAATCGCTTCGGCGCACGCATTGGCGGACCGAGACAGCCTCGACGATATCGTTGAACTTCTCCCGCCAATCGGCGTTGAACAACGCCTGCGGACGCGGTTGCGGCTTGAGGCCGGCGGCAAAGCCGCCCAGCAGTTTCTGCACCTGGGACAGGGCCGTCACATCGAAATTCAGGCACAGCAAGGCCACGATCTCACCGCTGTCGGCCCGCGCGGCAATGCTGATCGAACGCAACTGGCGGTTGTTGGCGCCGTTCTTTTCGTAGGGGCCGATCACATCCGCGCCCTGCTCCAGCTCACCAAGGTCGTCGAGCAACGAGGGGTCGCCGACCTTGCGCCTGGAAAAGCTGTTGGCGATATGGGTGATCCGTCCGCTGCGGACATCGTGGACCACCGCTTCGAGGTCGGGAAACAGCAGCGCCGCGAAGCCCTCGGCGGCGGCGTTCATGAAGGCGATATCGACCATAGGGGAGCCGGGCCATTGAAAATGAACGGGAATTGTACGCAATGCCCCCTTCTGGAGCGAGCGCGCCACTAATGGCTATAGGCCATCACCTACCGCTGCGCATTGCGCAACGACTCGACCGCCAGGCTGGCAATGGCGATGTCATGGGCCGCCAGCCCCGTCAGGTCAGCCACGGTCACATCATCGTCGCTGAAACGCCCCGGGACCTTGCCGGCCAGCACCTGCCCCAGCGAAACATCGACCCCGGCCTCGACCAACCCCGCCGCCAGGGCATGGGCCAACTCACCTCGTTCGGCGCACTGATGACGGTCATCGGTCATGATCACCCGGGCCCGGGCCAGAATCGCCGGGTCCAGTTCCTGCTTGCCGAGACTATCGGCCCCCAGCGCGACGATATGGGTGCCGGGCCGCACCACCGAGGCCGGGACGATCGCCGAGGTCGACGGCGTGCAGGTCATCACCACATTGCACCGTTCGAACAGTTGCTCCACGCTCGGAACAGCCTGGGCGATCAAGCCCTGATGGCTCAAGCCGGCGGCCAGCCGCACGGCTTTTTCCGAGCTACGTCCCCAGATGAACACCCGCTCGACGCCCAACATCTCGGCCGTCCAGCGCGCCTGGTGTTCGGCCTGATGGCCGCTGCCGACAATGCCCAGCGCCGAGACCCGCGACGGTGCACCGGCCTTGGCCGCCAACGCCCCGGCGGCGGCGGTCCGCCAACTGGTCAGCCAACCCTGGTCATTGAGCACGGCCAGGGTCGCCCCGGTCCGCGCATCGAAGACCAGCATCAGGCCGTTATTGGTTTCCAGGCCCCTGGCGGCGTTCTCATAGAAACCCATCGCCACCTTGACCACGAACACCTGGCCACCGCGAAAATGGCCGAACTTGATATGGCAGTCCCCCGGCGGGTCCTGGAACAGCAGCTCACCGCCCCGAGGCGCGACGACCTCACCTTCGGCATGGCGGACAAAGGCCTCGCGCACCACCCGCAGCATGTCCTTGCGCAGCAGCACGCTGCGCAACTCCCCCAGCCCGTGGACCGGCAGCGCCAGCGGGCTCACGGGCGGCGACCGCGCAGGTAGTTGGCGAACACCTCCAGCCCCTCCTCCATATGCGCCCGGCCGTAACCGATACGGAAGCGATCCCGCGGCACCGGCCCCAGCGCCGACTCATAGATGCTCGATGGCAACAACAGCACACCGGTGCGCTCCACCAGGTCGCTGGCGAAACGCTCGACCCCTTCGGCCCCCAGGTAACGCGGGTAGGCAATGCAGCCGCCATCAGGGCGATACCACTCGAACAGCCCGTCGAACTCGCGGAAAAACCCATCCAGCAACGCGAGGTTGTGGCGCATCAACTGGTGAATCCGCGCCAGGATCGGCTCGCGGGCCTTGAGCGCGATCCGTGCCAGGACCTCACTGGGGCCGGCGTTACAGATCGACAGGTAATGTTTCATCCGCTCCATGCGCGACAGCAACGCCCGGTCCTGGCAGGCGATCCAGCCGATCCGCAGCCCCGGCAGGCCATAGGGTTTGGACATCACCGCCAGCGACAGACCGCGCTCGTAGACATCGGCCACGGCCGGCAGTTGCCCGCCCGCACCCAACCCCAGCAAGCGATAGGCCTCGTCGCTGAACAGATAGATACCGTGCCGGCGACAGAGGTTCACCAGGGCGTCGAAACGCTCGCGCTCTAGGATCTTGCCGGTGGGGTTATGCGGGAAGTTGATGGAGATCAGCCGGGTGTTGGGCCGAATCGCCGCCGCCAGCGCATCGATATCCAGCGTCCAGCCCTGCTCCGGGTCCAGGGCCACGCCGGTGACCTCGCAGAGACTCAACGGAATGGTTTCCGAGGACTGATAGTTGGGCGTCACCACGATGGCATGGTCGCCCTTGTCCAGCAGCGCATGCATGGCCACGTAGAGCCCCTCCTCGGCTCCGGCGAAGCAGAGCAGGTCGGCCGGGGTCTGGCGCTCGTAGGTTGAAGCGATCACCTCCAGCAACTCGGGTGCCCCGAACGTCTGGGTGTAGCCCAGGGACAGCGTCTCGAAGGCTTCGCGGTCCGCCGCATCGGCCAGGGCCAGCAGGTCCTTGAGGGCCATGCTTTGCGCATCGGACGCGGTCATGTGGTAGCGCGCGGAGAATTCCCACTTGGAAAAGTAGGTCTCCAGTCGGAAATCCGGAAGTGTGGCCATGCGTGTTCCCCCAGGTCTGTTCAGGTCACGGCCTTCGCGTCAGGGACATCAGGCCTTGGACAGAGAATACGAAAAATTATATAGATAGTATATTTTTTACATTTTATATAAAACAAGCACTCCGCCTTCGATACCCATCAACACCTGTGCGCTCCCCCTGCGGTACCCCGGAGCACTCAAGCCATCACACTCTTGTGCCCGGCCCCGTTCAGTTTGAGGGGCAAAATCACCAGGGGAATGCCATCCAGATGCAACTGACGTTGCAGTAACAGCGGCGTCTGATTGTGCAGCCATTCGCTGAAGCCCCAACTGTTCTGCAGGATCAGTTTGTTGCTGAAGCACACGCAACCCGGGTAATGCCGGGTGGCTTCGCCGAGCAGCTTCTGCAGCTCGGCGACCGGGTCGGTCCCGTAGCCGATCCGCCGCGTCGAGCTGAGACCGGCCTGAGCGCAGAAGGCCTCCAGTTGATCCATGGATTCGTCAAGCCGGGTCTTGCGTTGCTGCACACCGTCGATCCGCCCCCAGACCTGGCCCTCCACCTTGACGATGCCGACGAACAGCACATGGGTGAAGCGGTTCGGGAACAGGCGTTGCACCCAGAGCAAGGTATGGATCGCCGCGCCCCAGTGTTCGGTGGCCAGGATCACCGCCGTCGGCGCCTGCGGCGAGGGCTCGATACGGGTAACCGTTGCCAGCACTTGCGCCGGCAGTGTGAACTCGGTGTCCATCTGCGTCCGGAGGGCTTCCACCTTGGCGTAGTGATGCCGGACCACGGCACATCCGCCGATCACCAGCAGGGTCAGGCAAAGCGTCGCCCAACCGCCTTCGAAGAATTTTTCCGTCAGGGTCACCAGCAGGATGCCCGAGGCCACGCAAAAGCCTGTTGCCGCCACCAGTATCCGCCCGAACCAAGGCCCTTCGCGCCGATGCTGCCACCAGTGCCGGCACAACCCGGCCTTGGCCAGGGCCAGGCTGAGAAACACATTGATGCTGTAGAGCACCACCAGCATCCCGAGGGATCCGCGTGACAGCAGGAGGATCAGCAACGCGCAGACACCGACGAAGACCACGCCGTTCTGCTTGACCAGGCGGTTGGACAAATTGCAGAAACGATGCGGCAGCCAGGAGTCGGCGGCCATGTTGCCGAGCAGCGAGGGGGCGAAGATCAGGATCGCGTTGGCGGCGACGAACACAATGCCGCCTTCCAGCGCCAGGGTCAGCAGGAGCAGCCCATGGCCGACGCCCGGCGCAATCCCGAGTTGCTCGATAACGGACTTGAACACCACCGCGTTGAGGGTCTGCCCATAGGTCGGTTGCGCGCCCCAGAGGCTGTATAAAAGAATCATGCCGCCGGCCATGAACGCCAGTGGAAAACCCACCGAGAGCAAGGTGGTACGCCCGGTCCTGACCCGGGGTTCGGCCAACAGGTTGACGTTGTTGGCGATCGCCTCCGGCCCCGTGTAGGTACTGCCGCCCAGGGAGTAGGCACGCAGGAACAGCGCCATCAGCAGCGGCCAGCCGATATCCCCGGACAATGCCAGCGTCTCGGTGGTGCTTCGGGCCAGTGTGCCGGTCAGGTCAGCGGCTTTCGATGCAACGCCATAAACGATCAGCCCGACGTGCACCAGCACGAACCCCAGTGTCAGGGGCAGCAGCAAGCGGATCGAGTCGGCGATACCACGCAGATTCACCAGGATCAGCAGCAGCACCAGACCGATCTCCACCGTCAGCTTGTGGCTCTGGAAATCGACCGGCAGCAGGCTGAACAAGGCGTCCGTGCCACTGGCCAGGCAGACCGAGATGGTCAGCACATAGTCGACGAGCAAGGCACAACCGGCCACCAGGCCGAACCTGGGACCCAGCAGTTCCGAGACGATCTTGTAGTTCCCACCGCCCGAGGGAAACAGCTCGACGACCTGACGATAGGCCAGCGACAGGACCCAGACGGTCAGCAGCGTCGCCAGCGCCAGGAACACCCCCAACTGAGGATGGGCGCCCAAGGCGAGATAGGCCCTCTCCGGACCGTAACTGACGGAAGACAGGCCGCTGGCGCCAAGGCCAGCCCAGGCCAACAGGCCGACCAGCAAGGTATGGGCGCGTGTATCGGGGGCCAGTGGATCGCGCGCGGGCCCGATAAGCCCCTGCGCCAGCCGTTCCAGTTTGAGCATGAGCGCCACCCATTAAATGCTTTATAGCCTTATGGTCAGTTAGGACCACCCCGTATCAATTAGCCAAGTTTTTTTACGAAAAATTGATAGCGCGAAAGCCTAAAAAGACGCAGGCCTTATCGGGCCCGAATAACCCTCTACTTATACTTTAGGTGTACCCACCGAGATCGACCCCGTCGATTGAAAGTGCCCACTAACGCTACAGGTATCGAGGACTAACGCCATGTTACTCAGCGCACTCCTGTTCGCAGCGATCATCGGCTTTTATCTGTTGTGCGGGCTGATCGTCTTCTTTGCCGAGACCGTCATCACGCCCTCGAAAGCCCCGGACATCAAGCCTGTCCTGCCAAACCGGCACAGCCGCAACTGATCCTGCAAACCGCTCATCGACAGGGCTTGAACCAGCGCTGCGGGCGATCTGCGCCCGCGGCCCCACTCAGGAACAACAAGAAGGAAAGTTCGATATGGCTATTGATCTGTTATTGACGCTGGTGGTCGGCGTAGTGATCTACCTGTTCTATGCCGTTATCAACCCGGAGAAGTTCTGAGCGTTCTCTTCATGTTTGCTGGAGCACGCCAGAACAGTCCGTTGATTCAGGAGTTCATGCAATGTCACACCTCTGGCTACAAATCATCATTACATTGATCGCCACGCTGGCGCTGAGCCTGGTGGTCGGACGGTATCTGGCCAGGGTGGTGACTGATCAGAAAACCGTGCTCGACCGGGTGCTCGATCCCGTCGACAACCTGCTCTACCGGCTGATCGGCAAGCAGGCCTGCAGCCAGGCCATGAACTGGAAGAGCTACACCTTCCACATGCTGGCGACCAACCTGGTGATGGCCCTGCTCATCTACCTGGTGCTGATCTTCCAGAATGTGCTGCCGCTCAACCCGCAGCATTTCGCCGGCATGGAACCGATGCAGGCGTTCAACACCGCCATCAGCTTCATCACCAACACCAACTGGCAGAGCTACGGCGGGGAAAGCACCCTGTCCAACTTCAGCCAGATGGCCGCCATCACCTTTCCGATGTTCACTTCGGCGGCGACCGGCTTCGTGGTCGCGATTGCCTTTATCCGCGCCTTGCTGGTCAGCGACGGCGGCGCCAATCTCGGCAACTTCTACCGCGACCTGATCCGCTTCACCACCCGGGTGCTGCTACCGGTGGTCGTGCTGCTGAGCCTGTTCCTGATCTGGCAAGGCGTGCCCCAGACCCTGGACGCCAGCGTGGTGACCGACACCCTCCAGGGCGGCCACCAGACCCTGACCCTGGGGCCGGTCGCGGCCCAGGAAGCGATTGAAAACCTGGGGACCAACGGCGGCGGCTTCTTCAACGTCAACGCCGCGCACCCGTTCCAGAACCCCAGCGCACTGAGCAACTTCGTACTGATGCTGCTGATGGCCAGCCTGCCCGCCGCGCTGGTGGTGATGTTCGGCCACATGATCAGGAACCACCGCCAGAGCACGCTGATCTACGGCGTCATGGCCTTGATGCTGGTGGGTTTCCTGCTGCTCTGCGTGATTCCGGAGCAGGCCGGCACACCGCTGCTGAGTCAGTTGGGTATCGACACCCACGCCAGCGCACTGCAGGCCGGCGGCAACATGGAAGGCAAGGAAGTGCGTTTCGGCATCGCCCAGAGCGGACTGTACGCCGCCTACACCACGGCGTTCACCACCGGTTCGATCAACTCGATGCACGACAGCTTCACCCCGCTGGGCGGCCTCTCGACCCTGGTGCAGATGATGCTGCAATGCGTCTTCGGCGGTAAGGGCGTGGGCTTCCTCAACTTCCTGATCTACGGCCTGATCGGGATCTTCGTCGCCGGCCTGATGGTCGGGCGCACCCCGGAATTTCTCGGCAAGAAGATCGAGAAACGCGAAATCATCCTGGTCTCGCTGGCCATGCTGATTCACCCGCTGGTGATCCTCGCCCCTTCGGCCTGGTCCATGGTGGTGCCCTACGGCGTGGCCGCGCTGGGTAACGCCGGCGTGCATGGCTATTCGGAAGTGCTTTACGCCTTCACCTCCGCCGCCGCCAACAACGGCTCGGCCTTTGGCGGACTGAACGCCAATACGCCCTGGTACAACCTCGCCATCGCCTGCGTGATCATGATCGGTCGCTATCCCTCGATCATCTTCCTGATGGCGGTCGCCGGCTCGCTGGCCGCCAAGCCGACCCTGGAGCCCAACATCGGCACCCTGCGCACCGACACCCCACTGTTCGGCATCTGGTGGCTGGCGACGATCGTCATCGTCGGCGCACTGACCTTCCTGCCGGCGCTGGTCCTGGGACCGATCGCCGAGTTTTTCGCCATGAACAAGCACTTGCTGTTCTAAGGCTGAGGAGACTGACATGAAAGTTGAAAAAGCATTACCACTGGCCCCGCTGTCGACCCCGGTCAAGGCCCGCAAGGGCCGGCGCCAGGAGAATCGGCAGGAGCGTCTGCGGCTGATCCTGGTCGAGCCGCTGAAGAAGTTCGATCCACGGGTGCAGATCAAGAACCCGGTCATGTTCGTGGTCTGGATCGGCACCCTGGTGACCGCGGCGCTGACCCTCGACCCGCAGCTGTTCGGGCCGTCGAATGCCACCTCGCTGTACAACGGCGTGGTGACCTTCATCCTGTTCATCACGGTGTGGTTCGCCAACCTCGCCGAAGCCATGGCCGAGGGTCGTGGCAAGGCCAAGGCCGCATCGTTGCGCCAGACCACCACGCAACTCAATGCCACGCGGCTGCTCGCCGGCGGCCGCACGGAAGTGGTGTCCGCCGCGTCGCTGCGCAAGGACGACCTGATCAGGGTCAGCCGCAACGAGCTGATTCCCATGGACGGTGAAGTGGTCGAAGGCGCGGCCTATGTCGACGAATCGATGATCACCGGTGAATCCGCACCCGTAATCAAGGAGTCCGGCTCGGACGTCAACTCCTCGGTCACCGGGGGGACCAAGGTGATCTCCGACTCGCTGGTGATCCTGGTCACCGCCACGCCGGGCAACACCTTCCTCGACCGCATGATCAGCCTGGTGGAAGGCGCCAAACGGCAGAAAACCCCGAACGAGATCGCCCTCACCGTGCTGCTTTCGGTGCTGACCCTGATCTTCGTCATCGTGGTCACCGCCATTGCCCCGGTGGCCAGCTACCTCCACGCGCAGATCAACGTCGCCGACCTGGTGGCCCTGATCGTCGCACTGATTCCCACCACCATTGGCGCCCTGCTCTCGGCCATCGGTATCGCCGGCATCGACCGCACGCTGCGCTTCAATATGCTGGCGATGTCCGGCAAGGCGGTGGAGGCCGCCGGCGACGTCAACACCCTGCTGCTGGACAAGACCGGCACCATCACCATCGGCAACCGCCAGGCCACCGAACTCCTGCCGGTCAAGGGGGTGACACGCCAGGAACTGCAACAGGCGGCCTACCTAGCCTCGCTGTTCGACAGCACCCCGGAAGGCAAGTCCACCACGGCCTTTGCCAAGGCCCAGGGCATCCACGAGGAAAGCCGCCTGGAAGAAGCCGTGGGCATGGACTTCTCGGCGCAGACCCGCATGAGTGGTTCGGACCTGGCCGACGGGCGCGTGGTGCGCAAGGGCGCGGTGGATTCCCTGGTCAGCTACGCCAGCGAGATTCCCGCTGACCTCGAACGCATCGCCCTGGGCGTCAGCCAGCAGGGCGCGACGCCCCTGGCGGTGGCCATCGACGGGCGGATCCTGGGCATCATCAAGCTGTCCGACGTGCTCAAGCCGGGGATCCGCGAACGGGCCGCGCAATTGCGCGCCATGGGCATCCGCACGGTGATGATCACCGGTGACAACCCGACCACCGCCAGCGTGATTGCCGCCCAGGCCGGGCTCGACGACTTCGTCGCCCAGGCCACCCCCGAGGACAAGCTCAAGCTGATCCGCCGCGAACAGGCGGCCGGGCACCTGGTGGCCATGACCGGTGACGGCACCAACGACGCCCCGGCCCTGGCCCAGGCGGATGTCGGCCTGGCCATGTACACCGGGACCATGCCGGCCAAGGAAGCGGCCAATATCATCGACCTGGACTCCGACCCGACCAAGCTGCTGGACCTGGTCACCATCGGCAAGCGCATGCTGATCACCCGGGGCGCGCTGACGACCTTTTCCATCGCCAACGACGTGGCCAAGTACTTCGCCATCCTGCCGGCGCTGTTCATGGTCGCCCTGCCGGGCCTGGTGGCGTTGAACCTGATGCACCTGGCGACGCCACAGAGCGCGATCCTGTCGGCACTGATCTTCAACGCACTGGTCATTCCGGCGCTGATTCCCCTGGCCCTGCGCGGCGTCAACTTCATGCCCAAGAGCGCGGAAACCATGTTCTATCGCAACTTGCTGGTCTACGGCGTCGGCGGGCTGATTGCGCCCTTTGTCGGCATCAAGCTCATCGACCTGTGCCTGGCGCCCTTCCTGTAGGAGGATCCGATCATGATCAAGTTCTTGTCACCGGCCCTGCGCGTGACAGCCGTTACCTTTGTGCTGTGCGGCCTGGCCTATCCGTTCGCCATCACCGGGATCGGGCAACTGCTGTTTCCCGCGCAGGCCAACGGCAGCCTGGTGAAGAGCCCCGAGGGTCAGGTCATCGGCTCGGCGCTGATCGGCCAGCAGTGGGATGCCCCGCAGTGGTTCCACGGACGTCCGTCGGCCACCACCGACACCGATCCCAAGGACCCGCTGAAAACCGTGCCGTCGCCCTATAACGCGGCCAGCTCCTCGGGCTCCAACCTGGGTCCGACCAGCCAGGCCCTGAGCGATCGGCTGACGGCTGACCGGCATGCCCTTGAGCAGGCCCAGCCTGAACTGGCCGGCCAGACACTGCCCGCCGACATGCTGACCACCTCGGCCTCCGGCCTGGACCCGGACATCAGCCCGGCCAATGCCATCCTGCAGGCCACCCGCGTGGCGCAACAACGCGGCGTGGCCCTGGATAAAGTACTGGCGCTGGTCCAGGCCAATACCCAGGCACCTTCGCTGGGGCTGTTCGGTGAGCCTCGGGTCAATGTGCTGGCCCTGAACCTGGCTCTGCAACGGGACTATCCGGTTCATCAATAAGACGGGACAATAGACGGGACTTACTCTGCAACAGCGACAATTGACATGAACGGACACATCTCACGAAGCATCCCCTGCCTGCTGATGCTGGCGCTCGGTTTTTCAATGATCGCCGGCTGCTCGGGAGGCGTTCGCAGACCCCGGTCGAAGGCTACGCCTGTTACGCCAAGGCGGTGCCGACGCTGGGGGATGGCGGATTGGCCTGGGGACCGAGCGTGAAGAGCGCCAGTGTGAAAGCGCTGGATAACTGCCGGCGCTACGCCGCTGAATCGGACGGAACGCCGTCGACCTGCAAGGTCACCTTGACCGGCTGTCGCTAAAAAACACCGCCCCCTGTAGGAGCCAGCTTGCTGGCGATGGCGTCCCTGAAGTCGATACAAGACTGACGGGCCTCATCGCCAGCAAGCTGGCGCCTACAGGTTTTTCGGCATTTTCAAGATCCCATACGGAGACAGGACCCACAAACTTTCACAAGGGGCTTGCACGTCAAATATTATGGTATACCATCAGACCATATGTTCAACGTACACCTCAGGAGCCCCTTATGAGTTTCGAAATCCGCAAGATCGTCAGCTATACCGAACAGACCCTGATCGAAGGCGGCAAGGCCACCGACAAACCGGTGACCATGATCGGCCTCGCCGTGGTGATGAAAAACCCCTGGCTGGGTCGTGGTTTCGTCGAAGACCTGAAACCGGAAATCCGCGCCCACTGCTCCGACCTGGGTGCCATGATGGTCGAACGCCTGGTGGCGGCCATCGGCGGCGCCGAGCGCATCGAAGCCTACGGCAAGGCCGCGGTGGTCGGCGCCGACGGTGAAATCGAACACGCCTCGGCGGTGATCCACACCCTGCGCTTCGGCAACCACTACCGCGAGGCGGTCCAGGCCAAGAGCTACCTGAGTTTCACCAACAAGCGCGGCGGTCCCGGCACCTCGATCCAGATCCCGATGATGCACAAGGACGACGAAGGCCTGCGCTCGCACTACATCACCCTGGAAATGCGCATCGAAGACGCCCCGCGCGCCGACGAAATCGTCGTGGTGCTGGGTTGCGCCGACGGTGGCCGCGTGCACCCGCGCATCGGCAACCGCTACATCGACCTGGAAGAACTGGCCGCCGAAAAAGCCCGGTAATCAACAAGCAAGGCAGGAGCGCTCCATGATTCGGCACACTGCTGAACGCACCCCGGCCGGCACCAGTTACCTGGCGACCGGCGAGGGCCCGCCCGTGGTCCTGATCCACGGTGTAGGGCTGAACAAAGAAATGTGGGGCGGCCAGATTGTCGGCCTGGCGCCGCACTACCGGGTGATCGCCTACGACATGCTCGGACACGGCGCCAGCCCCCGCCCCGACCCGGACTGCGGGCTGCCCGGGTACGCCGAGCAGTTGCACGAACTGCTCGAGCACCTGCAGTTGCCGGCGGCCCATGTGATCGGTTTTTCCATGGGCGGCCTGGTGGCCCGGGCCTTCGCCCTGCACTACCCGCAACAGCTGCAAGGCCTGGTGGTGCTCAACAGCGTGTTCAACCGCAGCGCCGAGCAGCGTGCCGGGGTGATCGCCCGCACCAGCCAGGCGGCGCAACACGGTCCGGATGCCAACGCCGAGGCAGCCCTCTCCCGCTGGTTCAGCCGCGAGTACCAGGCGGCGAACCCGGCGCAGATCGCCGCCATCCGCCAGACCCTGGCCGGCAACGATCCCCTGGGTTACCTGACCACCTACGAGTTGTTCGCCACCCAGGACATGTACCGCGCCGAGGACCTGGGCAGCATCCAGGCACCGACCCTGATCGCCACCGGCGAACTGGACCCGGGTTCCACCCCGGAAATGGCCGAGCAACTGGCCCGGCGTATACCCGGCGCGCGGGTTACCGTGCTGCCCGAGCAGCGGCATATGATGCCGGTAGAATCGCCGCGCATGGTCAACCAGATGCTCCTGGAATTCCTCGCGACAGCGCATACCCGTCCAACTCCAATAAAGGGGATCGTTGCATGACACTCGCCCGCTTCCAGATGTGCATCGACGGTGAATGGGTCGATGCCCTGTCCGGCAAGACCTTCGACAGCCTCGACCCGGCCCTCGCCGCGCCGTGGGCGCAATTGCCCGACGCCGACGAAGCGGATGTCGAGCGCGCCGTCCAGGCCGCGCAACGGGCTTTCGAAAACCCGGCCTGGCGCGGCCTCAGCGCCACCGCCCGGGGCAAGCTGCTGCGCCGCCTCGGCGATCTGATCGCTGATAACAAGGAACGCCTGGCCCAGCTGGAAAGCCGCGACAACGGCAAGCTGATCCGCGAGACCCGTGGCCAGGTCGGCTACCTGCCGGAATTCTTCCATTACACCGCGGGCCTGGCCGACAAGCTCGAAGGCGGCACCCTGCCGCTGGACAAGCCGGACCTGTTCGCCTACACCGTGCACGAAGCCCTGGGCGTGGTCGCCGGGATCATCCCCTGGAACAGCCCGCTGTACCTGACCGCGATCAAGCTGGCGCCGGCCCTCGCGGCGGGTAACACCGTCGTGCTCAAACCCTCCGAGCATGCCTCGGCCACCGTCCTGGAGCTGGCACGGCTGGCGCTGGAAGCCGGCATTCCGCCCGGCGTGGTCAATGTCGTCACCGGTTACGGGCCGAGCACCGGCGCCGCCCTGACCCGCCACCCGCTGGTGCGCAAGATCGCCTTCACCGGCGGTGCCGCCACCGCCCGCCATGTGGTGCGCAGCAGCGCCGAGAACTTCGCCAAGCTGTCCCTGGAACTGGGCGGCAAGTCGCCGAACATCATCTTTGCCGATGCCGACCTGGACAGCGCGATCAACGGCGCCATCGCCGGGATCTACGCGGCGTCCGGACAGAGCTGCGTCTCCGGTTCGCGCCTGCTGGTGCAGGACGAGATCTACGACCAATTCGTCGAGCGCCTGGTAGCCCGCGCCCAGCGCATCCGCATCGGCAACCCGCAGGACGACAGCAGCGAGATGGGCCCGATGGCCACCGCCCAGCAGTTGGCCGTGGTCGAAGGCCTGGTGGCCGACGCCCTGGCCGAAGGCGCGCGCCTGCGCCTGGGCGGCAAGCGCCCCGGGCACCTGCCGGAAGGCTGGTTCTACGAGCCGACCTTGTTCGAATGCGACCGCAACTCAATGAAGATCATGCAGGAAGAAGTCTTCGGCCCGGTGGCCTCGGTGATCCGTTTCAAGGACGAGGCCGAAGCCCTGGCCATCGCCAACGACTCGCAGTTCGGCCTGGCCGCCGGCATCTGGACACGCGACCTCGGCCGGGCCCACCGCCTGGCGCGGGACATCCGCTCCGGGATCATCTGGGTCAACACCTACCGCGCGGTCTCGGCCATGGCGCCCATCGGCGGTTTCAAGAACAGCGGTTACGGTCGCGAGAGCGGCATCGATTCGGTGCTGGCCTATACCGAACTGAAAACGGTGTGGATCAACCTCTCGTCGGCACCGATGCCCGACCCCTTCGTGATGCGCTAGGAGACAACCGAGATGATCGAACCCGGTATCTACAAAGAAGTCATGGGCTCCTTCCCGTCGGGCGTCACGGTGGTCACCACCCTGGACGCCGAGGGCGGCATCGTCGGCATCACCGCCAGTGCCTTCAGCGCCCTGTCCATCGACCCGGCGCTGGTGCTGTTCTGCCCCAACTACGCCTCGGACACCTACCCGATCCTGCGCGACAGCAAGCGCTTCGCCATCCACCTGCTCGCGGCGGACCAACAGGCCGAGGCCTATGCCTTCGCCGGCAAGGGCAAGGACAAGGCCCGCGGCATCGACTGGCACCTCAGCGCCCTGGGCAACCCGCTGCTGGACAAGGCCACGGCGATCATCGAGTGCGAGTTGTGGCGCGAATACGACGGCGGCGATCACGCCATCATCGTCGGCGCGGTCAAGAACCTGATCCTGCCCGAGCAGCCGGTGACGCCGATGATCTACCACAAGGGCAAGCTCGGCCCGCTGCCCGCGCTGGCCTGAGCCTTTTGCCACGGTGCGGGCCGACGAAGAGGAACGACGCATGATAAGCTTGGCGACGATTTCGGCCCTCGATCGGCCCCACGAACTTTTAGAGCGGATCCCATGAAACGCCTGCCACTCGACGACAGCTTCAAGGTCAATCGCAACCCCGTTACCCTGCGCGAAATCGTGCTGGACAAGCTGCGAAGCGCCATCATGAACTTCCAACTCCTGCCCGGGGACCGTCTGGTCGAACGCGACCTCTGCGAGCGCCTGGGCGTCAGCCGCACCTCGGTGCGCGAAGCCCTGCGTCACCTGGAGTCCGAAGGCCTGGTGGCGTTCGCCGATGCCAAGGGCCCGAGCGTCGCCATCATCACCCTGGACGATGCGGTCGATATCTACGAACTGCGCTGCGTGCTGGAAGGCCTGATCGTCCAGCTGTTCACCCTGCGGGCCAAGGCCAAGGACATCAAGGCCTTGGAAAAGGCCCTGGAAGTCAATCGCAAGGCCCTCAAGGACGGCGAGCTGCAGCAGGTGATCGATTCGGTGCAAGGTTTCTACGACGTGCTGCTCGAAGGCTCGGGCAACCATGTCGCCGCCACCCAGCTGCGTCAGCTGCAGGCCCGCATCAGCTACCTGCGGGCCACCTCGGTGTCCCAGGAAAACCGTCGCGGCGCCAGCAACCAGGAAATGGAGCGGATCGTCGAGGCGATCAAGAGCGGCGACCCGCTGGCCGCCCACCAGGCCTCGGTCGACCACGTGCGCGCGGCGGCCAAGGTGGCGCTGGAGTACCTCAAGCGCAAGCAGGACGAAGCCGGCCCGGCCCCCGAGATCACCGCGCCCATCGCCCTCAAAGAACCGCGCATGGGCCGCTGAGATGGCCAGCCCGCGCTTCTGCCCGCAGTGCGGCGGTGCCGACCTCGGCCGGCAAGTGCCGCCGGGCGACACCCATGAACGCCTGATGTGCAGGGGCTGCGGCTACATCCACTACGTCAACCCGAAGATCATCGCCGGCTGCATCATCGAGCGCGACGGCAAGTACCTGCTGTGCCAACGGGCGATCCCGCCACGGCCCGGCACCTGGACCCTGCCCGCGGGCTTCATGGAAAGCGGCGAAACCACCGAACAGGCGGCGTTGCGCGAAGTCTGGGAAGAAAGCGGCGTGCGCGCACAGATCGTCTCGCCGTATTCGATCTTCAGCGTGCCGACCATCAGCGAGGTGTACATCATCTTCCGCGCCCTCGCCCTGGAAGAGACCGGCCAGTACGGGCCGGAAACCCTCGACTACCGCTTCTTCGCCCCGGACGAGATCCCGTGGGACAGCATCTACTACCCGGCCATCCGGCAGATTCTCGAACGTTATATCGAGGAACGCGAGGCCGGGGTCTACGGCCTCTACGTCGGCAACGACGACAGCGGCACGGTTCACTTCATCCGCTGAGCCCCTCGACAATGATCACTTCGGCCCGGGCCGCGCCCTCGCGGTGCCCGCGCGCCTCCTGATATTCCGCCGAACGATAACAGGCCAGCGCCTGGTCGTAGGAATCGAACTCGATCACCACGTTGCGCTGTGGCGTCGCCCTGCCCTCCAGGGCCTCGGCGCGTCCGCCCCGTGCCAGCAGGCGCCCGCCGTAGCGGGCAAACACCGCCGGGGCGCGGCGGGTGTATTCGGTGTACTGCTCAGGGTCGGTGACCTCCACATGGGCAATCCAGTAAGCCTTCATCGATGACCTCATTGCTGGTTGATTTTGTATTATGGTATACCATAAATCACACTTTCATACAGAGCGAGCGCCGGCATGGCCTTTGACCGTATCCAGGACATCATCGACGACTACCGCCAGGGCAAGATGGTCCTGCTGGTGGACGACGAAGATCGCGAAAACGAAGGCGGCCTGCTGATCGCCGCCGACTGCTGCAACGCCCAGGCCATCAGCTTCATGGCCCGCGAAGCGCGCGGGCTGATCTGCCTGACCCTGACCGACGAGCACTGCCGGCGCCTGGGCCTCGAGCAGATGGTGCCGAGCAACGGCAGCGCGTTCAGCACCGCCTTCACCGTGTCCATCGAAGCCGCCCACGGCGTGACCACCGGCATTTCCGCCGCTGACCGCGCTCGCACCGTCGAAGCCGCGGTGGCCGCCGATGCCCGCGCCGAAGACCTGGTGCAGCCCGGGCACATCTTCCCCCTGCGCGCCCGTGAAGGTGGCGTGCTGACCCGCGCCGGACACACCGAGGCCGGCTGCGATCTGGCGCGCCTGGCCGGCTTTACCCCGGCCTCGGTGATCGTCGAAGTGATGAACGACGACGGCAGCATGGCCCGCCGCCCGGACCTCGAGGTCTTCGCCCGTCGGCACGGGATCCGGATCGGCACCATCGCCGACCTGATCCACTACCGCCTCAGCACCGAGCACACGGTGGTGCGTATCGGCGAACGGGAACTGCCGACGGTGCACGGCACGTTCCGCCTGGTCACCTTCGAGGACCGCATCGAGGGCGGCGTGCACATGGCGATGGTCATGGGCGATATCCGCCGCGACACCCCGACGCTGGTGCGCGTCCACGTCATCGATCCGCTGCGCGACCTGGTGGGCGCCGAGTACCACGGGCCGAGCAACTGGACGCTGTGGGCCGCCTTGCAGCGGGTCGCCGAGGAAGGCTGCGGCGTGGTCGTGGTGCTGGCCAACCATGAGTCGTCCCAGGCACTGCTGGAGCGCGTACCGCAACTGACCCGCCCACCACGCCAGTACAGCCGCTCGCAATCGCGGATCTATTCGGAGATCGGCACTGGTGCCCAGATACTGCAGGACATCGGGGTCGGCCAGCTGCGCCACCTGGGGCCGCCGCTCAAATATGCCGGGCTGACCGGCTACGATCTGCAGGTGGTGGAAAGCATCCCCTTTCCACTGGCCTGATTCCCCGCAGAAAGCCCAAAGGCCGGATCACCGGTCAGGCAAAGTGCTTGCAGAAAGTTTGGAATACCATAATATGATATTCCGTAGACCGGAGAGTTTTTCCCAGTGCCCCCGACAGGGAAAGCACACGCAACACCCCTTGGCAGGGTCGCCTCAAAGGGCTCCGATGGACCTACTGCTCCCGATAGGCGGGCATCAACAACCCGCTCAAAAACACAACAAATGAGGGCGTGAAAATGGTGTTGAACAAAGGTGCAACCGCCGTACTGGCCGCAGGCTTGCTGACCCTGGCCTGCAATGTCGCCATGGCGGCCGAAAGCGTGAACTTCGTCAGCTGGGGCGGCAGCACCCAGGACGCGCAGAAGCAGGCCTGGGCCGACCCGTTCAGCAAGGCCAGCGGCATCAGCGTGGTCCAGGACGGCCCCACCGACTACGGCAAGCTCAAGGCCATGGTCGAAAGCGGTAACGTGCAGTGGGACGTGGTCGACGTCGAAGCCGATTTCGCCCTGCGCGCCGCCGCCGAAGGCCTGCTCGAACCGCTGGACTTCAGCCAGATCCAGCGCGACAAGATCGACCCGCGTTTCGTCTCCGACCACGGCGTCGGTTCGTTCTACTTCTCCTTCGTGCTCGGCTACAACCAAGGCAAGCTGGGCGCCGGCAAGCCGCAGGACTGGAGCGCCCTGTTCGACACCAAGACCTACCCGGGCAAACGCGCCCTGTACAAATGGCCAAGCCCCGGCGTGCTGGAACTGGCCCTGCTGGCCGACGGCGTTCCCTCCGACAAGCTCTACCCGCTGGACCTGGACCGCGCCTTCAAGAAGCTCGACACCATCAAGAAAGACATCGTCTGGTGGGGCGGCGGCGCGCAATCCCAGCAACTGCTGGCCTCGGGTGAAGCCAGCCTTGGGCAGTTCTGGAACGGCCGGATCTACGCCTTGCAGCAGGACGGCGCACCGGTGGGCGTGAGCTGGAAACAGAACCTGGTCATGGCCGACATCCTGGTCGTGCCTAAAGGTTCCAAGAACAAGGCGGCGGCCATGAAGTTCCTGGCCAATGCCAGCAGCGCCAAGGGCCAGGCCGACTTCTCCAACCTGACCGCCTATGCCCCGGTCAACGTCGACAGCGTCGCCCGCCTGGACTCGGTACTGGCACCGAACCTGCCGACTGCCTACGCTAAGGATCAGATCACCCTCGACTTCGCGTACTGGGCCAAGAACGGTCCGGCCATTGCGACACGGTGGAACGAATGGCTGGTCAAATGAAAATGGCGGCCACGCTCTCCACTGACACCCGTCCGACCGGGAGCGCCCCTGGCGCTGCCGGCCTGGCCAGCAGCAAGGCGGCGGTCATGCAGCAGTCCTCGTATGCGCAGCGCTGGCGAGGGGCTGGTAACCTGTTACCGGCCCTGCTGTTCCTCGGCGTGTTTTTCCTCGCGCCACTGATCGGCCTGTTGCTGCGCGGCGTCCTGGAACCCACGCCGGGGCTTGAGAACTACCAGCAGCTGTTCGCCAACTCTGCCTATGCACGGGTCCTGCTCAACACCTTCTCGGTGGCCGGGCTGGTCACCCTGTTCAGCCTGCTGTTGGGCTTTCCCCTGGCCTGGGCGATCACCCTGGTGCCGCGTGGCTGGGGCCGCTGGCTGCTGAGTATCGTGCTGCTGTCGATGTGGACCAGCCTGCTGGCCCGGACCTATTCGTGGCTGGTGCTGTTGCAGGCCTCCGGGGTGATCAACAAGGCCTTGATGGCCATGGGCATCATCGACCAGCCGCTGGAGATGGTGCACAACCTGACCGGCGTGGTGATCGGCATGAGCTACATCATGATCCCGTTCATCGTGCTGCCGTTGCAGGCGACCATGCAGGCCATCGACCCGATGATCCTGCAGGCCGGCGCCATCTGCGGGGCCAGTCCCTGGACCAACTTCCTGCGGGTGTTCCTGCCGCTGTGCCGGCCGGGGCTGTTTTCCGGCGGGCTGATGGTCTTCGTCATGTCCCTGGGCTACTACGTCACGCCGGCCCTGCTGGGCGGTGCGCAGAACATGATGCTGCCGGAGTTCATCATTCAACAGGTGCAGTCGTTCCTCAACTGGGGCCTGGCCAGCGCCGGTGCCGCCCTGCTGATCCTGATCACCCTGGTGTTGTTCTACTTCTACCTGAAGCTCCAGCCGGAATCCCCGGTCGGCGCCCGTAACGCGAGGTAAGCCGCCATGCTCCTGACTCCCAATGCCATGAGCCGGCGCCTGCGCCTGGGCCTCTATCTCACGACCGGGCTGATCGCGTTGTTCCTGCTGCTGCCGATCGTGTTCATCGTGCTGCTGTCGTTCGGTTCCTCCCAGTGGCTGGTGTTTCCGCCACCGGGCTGGACGCTGAAATGGTACGGCCAGTTCTTCTCCAACGCCGACTGGATGAACGCCGCGATGGCCAGCTTGAAGGTGGCGATCCTGACCACCTTCTTTGCGGTCGCCCTCGGCCTGCCGACGGCCTTCGCCCTGGTGCGCGGGCGCTTCCCCGGGCGGGAACTGCTCTACGCGCTGTTCACCCTGCCGATGATCGTGCCCCTGGTGATCATCGCCGTGGCGGTGTATGCGCTGTTTCTCAAGCTCGGCTACACCGGGACGATGTTCGCCTTCGTGGTCAGCCATGTGATCGTCGCGCTGCCCTTCACCATCATCTCGATCATCAACTCGCTGAAGCTGTTCGACCAGTCGATCGAGGACGCCGCGGTGATCTGCGGGGCCTCGCGCCTGCAGGCGGTGTTCAAGGTGACCTTTCCGGCGATTCGCCCCGGCATGGTGGCCGGTGCGCTGTTCGCCTTCCTGGTGTCGTGGGATGAAGTGGTGCTGAGCGTGATGATGGCCAGCCCGACCCTGCAAACCTTGCCCGTGAAAATGTGGACCACCCTGCGCCAGGACCTGACCCCGGTGATCGCCGTCGCTTCGACGCTGCTGATCGGCCTGTCGGTGCTGGTGATGGTGATCGCCGCCGCCCTGCGCCGGCGCAATGAACTGCGCGCCTGAGCGCCCTGGAGTAGAACATGAGTGCCGTGATCAAAGACCCCGCGCAGCAGGACCGCCCCCTGGTCAGCCTGCGCAACCTGAACAAGCACTACGGCGACTTCGCCGCCGTGGACAACATTTCCCTGGAGATCCGCGACGGTGAATTCCTCACCTTCCTCGGTTCCAGCGGCTCGGGCAAAAGCACCACCCTGTCGATGCTGGCCGGTTTCGAAACCCCCAGCAGCGGCGAGATCCTGGTGGGCGGACAGTCCCTGGTCAAGGTACCGCCGCACAAGCGCGACATCGGCATGGTGTTCCAGCGTTACTCGCTGTTTCCGCACCTCTCGGTGCGGGACAACATCGCCTTCCCGCTGACCTTGCGCAAACTCAGCAGCGAGGAGCGCTCACGCCGGGTCGACGCGATGCTCAAGCTGGTCCAGCTCGAAGCCTTTGCCCATCGTCGCCCGTCCCAGCTCTCCGGCGGCCAGCAACAGCGCGTGGCGATTGCCCGGGCGCTGGTCTACGAACCGCGCATCCTGCTGATGGACGAACCCCTCGGTGCCCTGGACAAGAAGCTGCGCGAAGACCTGCAGGACGAACTGCGCCAACTGCATCGCCGGCTGGGCATCACCATTGTCTACGTGACCCATGACCAGGAAGAAGCCATGCGCCTGTCCCAACGCATCGCGATCTTCAGCCACGGCAAGATCGTCGGCCTGGGCAGCGGCTACGACCTCTACCAGAACCCGCCGAACGCCTTTGTCGCCTCGTTCCTCGGCAACTCGAACTTCCTCAAGCTCAAGGCCCGGGGCAACGCCACGGGGGATTTCGAGGGGCAGGCCCTGGCAATCCGGCCGACCTCCGGGGTTTCCAACGACCAGCCGCTGTTGCTGATGGTGCGTCCGGAGAAGGCCCTGGCCCTGAGTCTCGCACAGGCCGCCGCCGAACCACTGCCGGCTGGCTGGAACGAGGTACCGGCCAAGGTCGGCGAAATGCTCTTCCTCGGCGAAAGCCAGACCTGCAGCGTGATGACCGACGGCGGCACGGCGATGACGGTCAAGGCGCTGTCGGCCACCGGCATGCCACTCAAGGCCGGCGATCCGGTGCGGGTGCGCTGGGCCAGCGCCGATGCCTGCGTCTATACGCAGTGGAGCGAGGGTGATCTGAACAAGGCGGCCGGCGCCCATTGAATAAAACCCGGGTTCAGGTGTTATATCTGGGTAGCCATGCCCTGTTGGCCGTGCAACCCGGAGAGCCGAATGAACATCCTGTTATCTGCCACAGCGCTGGCCAGTGCCCTGCTCTGCACGGCGACACTGGCGGCGCCCACCGACTGGCACCTGGCCAAGGACGAAGACGGCATTCAGGTCTACCTGCGCCACGTCCCGGGTTCACGCTACCAGAGCTTTCGCGGCGAGGTGGAGATCAAGGCCGATGTCGGCACCCTGAGCGACCTGCAGGAAAACCTCCGGGTCGCCTGCAAGTGGCTGTATGCCTGCGCCGACATGCGCCTGCTGAAAAATGACGGCGACGACACCTGGGTCTACCTCACCACCGCGTTGCCATGGCCGGCGCAAACCCGCGACATGGTGATTCACGTGCACAGCGAACGCGCCGACGACGGCAGCCTGACCCGGCGGCTGGAAGCCGTGCCCGGCTTCGTGCCCGCCACACCGGGACAGATCCGTGTCCGCCAGCTGAAAGGCACCTGGACCATGCGCCCGGAAAGCGACCGGCAAACCCGGGTGACCTATGAGCTGCAAGCCGAACCGGCCGGCGATATCCCCTCCTGGCTGGCCAATCGGTTCGTGGTCGACGCGCCCATGATCAGCCTCAAGACCTTGCGAGCGGTGGCCGAGCACCAGGGCGTACGCAGCGTGGAAACGTCACCGTAGTCAGGCCTAGTCAGGCCTGCAAGCGTACCTTGAAATCCTCGATCCAGGCCCGGACCATGGCTGAGTAAGGCGCCTCGGGCCGGGCCATGCGCTTCATTTCCCCGAGGATCCGGTCCTGAAGGAAGTACAGGCGCTTGGCGATACTGGCAACCGTGGCCGAGGGTGGCGCCTCGGGATCAGGCACCAGCTTGTCCGCCATCTCCCCCACTTCCAGCGCCAGCATTTCCAGGAACTCCAGCTGGCGCAGCAAGCGCGTGCGCTCCTGCACCAGGCCCAGGCGGTTAAGGCCGTAGACATGAATCGAGACGCTGCCCTTGAGGCTCACGCCGGCTGTCAGCGCGTCCTGGAGATGGTCGTCCATGACGGCTTCGGCCATCGACGCAAGGTCCGCGCCCGAGTGAGGCCTGGGCAGTACCAGGCCGATCAGGTTGCTCCGGTTGATATGGAACTTCAGGTGTTCGTCCGGGTTGTCGCGGCACGGGTCGAGCAGCAGCGGGTACTCAGCGGCAAGGTCCGCCGCGTCGGACATGGCCCGCTGGCCGAGGATCGGAAAGCTGTCCTTCTTCCCGGAGAGCAGCAGGCGGCCCTGGTTGAACCCCTGGCGGTCATCCCGCAGGGTCAGCAGCCTGGCCGAGAGCCTGGGGGTGACCTGCTTGCGCTTGCGATTGCAGTCGATGCAACTGGGCAACAGGTTGTCCCAATCCATGGCGACCCACCAATAGCCGGGATGGCTGGCGTCCTCGGACACCGCACCCTTGGGCCGGTAATGCTCGACATCCACCGGCGCGGTCGAGGCGAAGAAGCTTTCGCAATAGGCGCATTTGCCGTGGAACAGCTCGTCGAGCTGCTGCTTGACGCTGTCGATCTTGTACACCGCAAAAGCCGGCGGATTGCCGACGGGCGCGGCGAACCAGGCCTTGAGCTTTTGCAGCTCCCTGGCGGCGGGCGAGTCGGCTCCGGACAGCGCCTGCGGCGCCTTGGCAGTCGTTCGAATGACGGCGCGCATGCTTCAGATTCCCTCCAGGATGGCGAGGATCCGCTGTCTGGATTTTTCCCGTAGCTCGCCGAGTTTGAGCGCACTGGCCTGTCGACGGTTTTGCAGATACTCCACCACCGCTTCCTGCACCAGCCGCTGAACTTCGGTGGCCCCCACCGGCAAGGCATCGCTGATATCCCGTTCGAAACGGCTCCAGGCCTGCTGCTGGGCGTCGCTCAGGGACTGGCCCCGCTCCCGGGCGGCCAGCAGGTCGGCGAACATCGCCAGCTCACGCTCGGTGTCCGGCTGGTCGGTGGAGCTGAGGCTGAAAAAGTCCGAGGTCAGCAACTGCTCGATGGTCAGTTGGCTGACGTTGGGGAGCCGGATCACCTGCTCCACCATGACCGGCCACTCGCTGTCGGGATTGTCCGCGCTGGCGACCCGCTGCATGACGATCACCTCGCCGTCCCGCATGCCGCGCAGGCACAGCGGATCGTGGGTGGTGGCGATAAAGGTCACGTTCGGCAAGGCACTGCGCAATGCGCCCATGATCTGGATTTTCCAGCGCGGATGCAGATGGGCTTCGACCTCGTCGATCAGCACCACGGCCTGGGCGGTTTCCAGGCTTTCGAAGTAGGGGTTGATGCGCCGATTCATCAAGCCCTGGATGATGTCGCAGACCATCGCCAGCACCGAACGATAGCCCGAGGACGCCAGGCTCAGCGGTGTTCGATACAGGGCCTGGCTACCGGCAGCCGCCGTGACGATCAGGCAGCGCTGGTTTTCAAAGTCACGCTCCATGACTTCGAACTCGCCCTCGATGGACAGGATATCCCGCAGGGCTCGCACCACACTGTCGAACTCGACCTGCTTGAGGCCCAACAGCCATTTTTCCGGGTTGGACAGCAGCGCCGTGGAGTCGAAGAGGTTGATGATCGATTTGCCCGGGCTGTAGCGTCGTACCTGTTTCTGGTATTGGCGGAAAGCGCCGTAGGCGAAGACCGGCGGCGCGATGGGGGTACCTTCGTGCCAGTAGGCTCCACCGGCGATGGTCAGTTCTCGTTTGCTGGCGTCCTGGAAGGTGACGGTCACCGTCGCCGAGGTGCATCGAGGGACCTGCCCCGCACCCAACAGCTCAGGATCTAGAGGTAGCGCTGCAACGTCGACCGGTAGTTGCGCGCGGGCCTGTTCAGTACAGAGCGCCAGGGCCGTAGCTTCGAGGATGGAGCTTTTGCCGGCGGCGTTTTCGCCCAGGATCAGTAGCGCTGGCTTCGCAGGTTTCACGTTCGCAGAAGGCGCCTCTTGCACGGGAGGTATCAACAGTTCGAGTTGCTCGATTCCCTTGAAATTACTCAAGTGAATCGATTCCAGGGGGGAGTATCCACGAGGCAAGGACTGCTGCTGTTCTGGCGCTTGGGCGAACCTTTGCGCAACCGGGAGTGCCAGTCTGGCTTCAAGCCCTCCAGACCAGTCTTGAGAGCTCAGACTTCGGACAACGGTGCGAAGTGTCGCGTAAATGCGGCTAGGTGAAAGTGCCAGCGGCTGCACGGGGGTCGGTGAAAGCTCCAATACGATACGACGGCATAGCAGGTACCAGAGACCACCAAATTCCAGTCTGGCAAAGTCAAGGAACAACCTGTTCTCCTCCAACCGAGAAAGCTCCACGTCGATCATTTCATCAAAATAGGCCTTCAGTTTTTTTCCGCGCCGCCTGAGCAACTGAGCGCGATTGAGCTTGAAATGGGAGATCGTTTCACGTGCCCGCTCTGTCAGTGCAAACAGCTCACCCGAAAGATCGACAGACAGATGATTGGCAAGATTTATTCGCCCACCGGGATCGAGCAGGACTTGGCGTTCTTTCAGCGGATAGTGGCGCCATACTCCGAGGTTTTCCCCCACATAACCTCTAAGCTGGAGCACTGTTGGTAAGGGCGAACGCTTGCCTTGAACAGGGAAGTAATCTGGTCGGTCGGGTCTGCAGTCCTTGCATACCGGATAGATATTCTCCCAGGCGCCGCTCAGCCATACGTAATACAAATGGGCATCTGGGGTCTGCTCAACAGGAGTGACCCCTCTGTCCGGGCGAAATCGGTAGGGTAACGTGAGACCCTTGCTTTCGCAGAACGCACATTTTCCGCGAAACAACCGTGCCAGAGCTGTATGGACGGACTCATGATCCAGATCGAGCGTGAATGTCGGGGCCCGGGTCTGTGCCCTCTTCGTCTGGTCCGACAGAAAATAATCAGCCAGCACCTGCCTGCTGGCGTTGGCCTCCCGACTTTGCAAAAAACTCGGCGGCGGCACGGAACTGCGATCAAAGCGTTGCATGGCTCTCTTCCCTAAGCAGCCGGGAGAAGGCTGTCACGCTCCCCCCAAAAATCGATGATTCTAAACGCCCCCTCCACAAAAAGCGTATTCGCAACGGAAAGGGTTCATGTCCAACGCCCGGGCGCCTGGACAAATAGCCAACCGAAATCCAATGGAAATCCAAGGCACCGGCAAAGTCTTCCGCCCGCCTGGCAAGCATGCTGGCTGCATTGATCGCCCCCCCTCCACTCCAGACAGGTATCCACTGCAAGATGCTGTACGAACTGCTCTGCATCATGTTCCTGTTGCTGGCGCTCACCCTGTTTTCGATCAACGCAGCGATCAGGGCGAAGGCAGCCCTGTTCCGCGCCCAGGCCCAATTGGCCCATGTCACCCGCGTGACCTCGCTGGATGAACTGGCAGCGTCCATCGTCCATGAAGTGAATCAGCCCCTGACGGCGATCATCAGCAGCGGTGAAGCCTGCCGCAATTGGCTCGATCGCCCGGTCCCGGAACTGGGCGAAGCACGCCAATCACTGGAGCGGATCATCACCTGCGCCAACCGGGCGAGCGAGATCATCCGCCGGTTCCGGGGGTTGTCTCGCCCATGCGATCCGCTACGCCGTAAAGAGTCGCTCAATGACATCGTCCAGGAGACTCTGGACCTGGTCCAATTCGAATTGGCACAACACAAGGTCTTTCCGAAAATCGATCTCGCCACCTTCACCGAGCAGGTCAACGCCGATCGAGTGCAGCTGCAACAGGTCATCATCAATTTGATCATCAACGCTTGCCACGCAATGGACACGATCGAAGTCGGTAAACGAACCCTCGGCGTCCGGACTTGGGTGAAAAACAACGAGGCCGTACTGGAAGTGACCGACCAGGGCCCGGGGCTATCCGCCGATATCCTGCCTCAGGTGTTCACACCGTTCTTCACCACCAAGGAAAACGGTTTGGGCCTGGGACTTTCCATCTGCCGATCGATCATCGACTTTCACAATGGGCGTATCTGGGCCACCGCCGCAACGGGCCAGGGCAGCGCCTTCCTGTTTGCACTGCCGGTACTGGCCACCCGCGAGTCGAGCTGACAATGAACACCGCCTTCCCCACTGACACCACCGCTGACAGCGAGCCATTCGTCTTCATCGTCGACGATGACGAACTACTGCGCGAATCACTCGCAAGCCTGTTGCGCTCCCTCGGATTGCGGGTCGAATTGTTCCATTCGACCGCCGATTTCATGCACTACAACCGCCCGGACGCCACCAGTTGCCTGGTGCTGGATGTGAGGCTGCAAGGCAGCAGTGGCCTGGATTTTCAGAACGAACTGGCCACGGCCGGCATCCACCTGCCGATCGTGTTCATCACCGGGCACGGGGACATCGCCATGACCGTACGTGCCATGAAGGCCGGAGCGGTGGACTTTCTGACCAAGCCGTTTCGTGAGCAAGACCTGATCGATGCAGTTTACGCCGCCCATGCACGGGACAGGCGGCAGCGCGAGGCCGAGCGTCAGACCGATCATTTGCGCAGGCGCTACTCGACACTGACGGCGCGAGAGCAAACGGTCATGGCGTTGGCCGTTTCAGGCTTGATGAACAAACAGACGGCCGGGGAAATTGGCCTGAGCGAAATCACGGTCAAGATACATCGCGGCCAAGCCATGCGAAAAATGGGGGCACGCTCATTTGCCGATCTGGTGCGGATGGCCGCGGCCATTTCAATTCACCCGCCCACCCAGTAACAGGCGTCATTCAATACCTTGGTATACGGACGTCATACTTCGTCATGCCTCGACCGCCCCTATGTAGAAGTGCTCCGGTCCGTGCGCGTGGATAACATCCCCCGCAGTCCAAGCGAACACAAACAGGAGCAACTAATGAGAAAGCAGATATTGATTATTGGCGCGGGGTTCGGCGGAGTATGGAGCGCCTTGAGCGCCGCCCGTTTGCTGGACCAGCACAATCGTCATGACGTCGATATCACCGTTCTGGCGCCTCAGGCCGAGCTGCGGATCCGGCCACGTTTCTACGAGATCGACGTGCATACCATGAAGGCCCCCCTGAACGATCTGTTCGACGCCGTGGGGGTGAAATTCGTGCAGGGCTCGGCCAACGTCATCGACGAGAAGAACCAACAGGTCAGCTACCGCGACACACAGGGCCAGCCAGGCAAGCTGAGTTATGACCGACTGGTACTTGCCACCGGTAGCCATGTTGCTCGCCCCGCCACCGAAGGCATGACCGAACATACGTTCGATGTCGACCAGATCGAAGAAGCCACGCGTCTGGAAGCCCACCTGAAATCGCTGAAGGATCTGCCCGCCAGCGTGGCCCGCAACACGGTAGTGGTCGCGGGGGGTGGTCTGACCGGCATCGAAACCGCGACCGAAATGCCCGCGCGTCTGCGCGCGGCCCTGGGTAACGACGCCGATATCCGAGTGATAGTCGTGGACCGCAGCCCGAAAATTGCCGGCGCAATGGGCAATGAACTGAGTCCCTTCATCGCCGAGGCATCAGAGCATCTGGGGGTCGAATGGGTGCTCAATGCAAGCGTCGCTTCAGTCGATGCCAAGGGGGTGACCCTGGCCGATGGTCAGCGCATCGAATCCAACACCGTGATCTGGACCGCTGGCTTGCGTGCCAGCCCCCTGACCGAACATGTGGACGGTACCCGTGATCATCAAGGCAGACTGCATGTCGATAAGCACTTGAAAGTGCTAAGTCAAACAGCAGTGTATGCCGCCGGAGATGTGGCCTATGCCTCGACCGACGCGGTGGGCAACTTCTCGGTGATGTCCTGCCAGCATGCCATTGCCCTGGGCCGCTATGCCGGCAACAACGCCGCCGCAGACCTGCTGGGCGTGGAGCAGATGCCTTACAGCCAACCCAAGTACGTCACCTGCGTGGACCTGGGCGCCTGGGGCGCGGTGTTCACCGAGGGCTGGGATCGGCAGGTGAAACTGATCAAGCACGAGGCCAAGGCGTTCAAGACTCAAATCAACACGGTGTGGATCTATCCGCCCGCGGCTGATCGCGCCACCGCGCTTGCCGCCGCCGACCCGCTGATCCCGGTGGCCTGACGCCAGAAAACGCCCGTTGAACCTCCCTGTCCCGACCCGCTCTCTCCTTGCTGAGTCGGGCATTTCCCGAGCGCCCGCCACGTGTTTTCCGGCGGGCGCTTTTTTCTCGAGAAAGCCATTTCAGCGCTTTTGCAACAGCCAGTGCAGCCATCCGCTTTTCTTGATCTGTACAGGTTTCTGCACCAGAATGGCCTGACGGATTCCCTGGCGCTGATCCTGCAGATTGCTCAGGGCAGTCTTCAAATCGCTGGAGTGTTTCAACGGATTGTCGAGCGCCGCTTTTTCAATCCGGAAAAGCCGGCCACTGGTGATACTGCGAAACTCTCCTCGCGAGAGGCTTTCGGCGAGCCCCCCCTCTTCGCCCATGACTTCCCCCGGCCCGATACGCATGGCCTCGACCAGCTTTTCACCGTCATGAATCGAGACCGAAACCACCCCGGTACTGATAATCATCAGGCTATCGGCAACCTCGCCGAACGCCAGCAACACCTCGTCGGCCTGATAGTCCACCGGAGTCATTTCGCCGGCGAGACGATCACGCTCATCGTTGCCCAGTGAGCGGAAAATACGCACGTCCTCCAGCAACTGGCGTTGACGGTTCCAGGGCTGGCTGTCCTGGTCGGTGTCCCAGGAAACCCCCGTGGCTTCGAGGTGACGATGGGCGAGATCGAACATCAGGTTGCACACCTCGGTCTTGTCTTGCTCCAACGCTATGTAGCCCTTGAGCTCGTACTCGGTGAACTCGAGATGAGAACTTTTGATCGAGACCTTGGTGGAAAACGCCGGCAACAACGCCTGGGTCCCGCGCAAGGTTTTTTCCAGGGCATCAATGACGCGACGCGGACGCACACTGCTGGGTACCGCAATGGTCACACTGACCCCGTGGACGTTCCCGGGGCGGCTGAAATTGATGATTCGCGCCTTCGCGGCCACGGAGTTGGGAACCACCGCGACAGCCCCCATATCGGTGATCAGATGCGTCGAACGCCAGTCGATCTCGATCACTTTGCCCTGGGTGGCATCAATGGAAACCTGGTCCCCCAGCTGGTAAGGCTTGGTGGTATTGATCACGATGCCTGAAAACAGATCGCTCAAGGTGCTTTGCACCGCCAGGGCGATCACGATCGCCATCGCCCCGGAAGTCGCCAGCAAGCCCTTGACCGGCAGCTGCAGGACATAGGCGGCGGCGCCGATAATGCCGATCAGGAAAATCAACGCCCCCATCAGATCGTAGAGCAACCGCGCGTTGCGACCGGCGCGAGAGATCAGGCCATTGCCCAGGATCACCGTCAGTGTCCTGGCCGCAAACAGCCACCAGCCGATGCCCAGCACCGTGGCCATCAGGTTCAGTACGGGATCCTCCGGCCAGAGAGGGGGTTGCAAGGGGCTGATGCCGACAGACAGCATGACCCAGCAGAACAGCACAAATATCCCGACCCGCACGCACATTCGAAGGTTACGCCGTGAGGCACCAATCAACTGCCAGAGCGCCAGTTCAATCAGTATCAGGGTGATAGCAACGATCAGGGGGTGAGCCTGCAGGAGCGTGAACATGAGTGACTTCTCCAGAATCCTGTATGCCGTGCACGGATTCAGTGAACAGGTGGCAAGCTGGCGATGCACTTTAAGTCGCACACCAGCACCCGGCACTCCTGCTTCAGTGCTAACGGCTCATACGTTGGTGTGCTTGCGCACCCACTTATTCCGGCAGCCCTGCCTTGCGTAGACCGTCCACCAACGTGGCGAGATTGTCCGGCCGGTGGATCGGCAGCCACTCGGTGAGACAGGAGAGACGCAATGTAGGGTCGAGCTGACGCAAATGCTCCATCGCGGACTGCGCTTCGACCATCCGGCCGGCCAGCGCATGGCTGGCCGCGAGGATGGCCGCCGCCAACAGAAAACCCGGAAAATCGCGGAAGGCTTTCTCCGCCCATGACGACGCCGTATCGAAACGCCCCACGAAGAGATGCGCGACCGCCATTCCGGCTTGCATCCTGTACAGTTCCGGATCGAGGGGGCTCAAGCGCATGGCGTGGGTAAAGTACTCGATGGCCACATCGGTTTCACCATGCCAGAGCCTGAGGAACGCACCGAGGAACCAGGCGGCCGCGAGGTTCGGATTGAGCACCAGTGCCTTGTCCAGCAAGGCGATGCCGCCCGGGAGATCACCGGCAAGATAGCTGATCGTATGGCCGCTTCGGGTCAGCGCGACCGCATCGCCCCTGTCCAGCTCCACGGCCCGGCGGGCGAGTCGAATACCCTCCGCGATGTCCTCTGGACAACCAATCAACCAGCGATTGGCCTTGCGCCAGCTATAACACCAGGCCGCCATCGCGTAGGCCGATGCAAAATCCGGATCAAACTCCATGGCCTTATGGAAGAGCGGCAGCGCCTGGTCGATGGTTTCCTTGGTTCCATGATGCAGCTTGGCCATTGCCTGCAGATAATAGTCGTAGGCGTCGAGGCTTTCGGTTGGCTTGTGCCGCGCACGCTCGATTTCCGCCCGCTCAAGCTCGGGTGCGATTGCACCGACCACGCTTTCGGTAATCTGGTCCTGCAGTTCGAAAATGTCCCCAAGCACACCTTCGAAACGGCCCGCCCATTGGTGGGTGCCGGTTGTCGCATCGATCAACTGGACCGTGATGCGCACTCGATTGTTTGCATTGCGCCAGCTGCCCTCCAGCACATAGCGCACACCCAGTTCGCGACCGACTTGTTTCACGTCCACCGTACGATCCTTGTAGGTGAAGCTCGAGTTGCGCGCGACGACGAACAGCCAGCGATACTGCGACAACGCCACGATGATATCGCCTACCACCCCATCGGCCAGGTAGTCCTGCTCATGGTCCCCGCTCAAGTTCACAAACGGCAGTACCGCAATGGAGGGTTTGGCCGGCAGTGCCGGTGCGGATGCCTCGGCGTGAGCCGATGGGGCAGATTCGGCGCCAGGAACGCCAGCGCCCTCCAATGAATTGACTTCCCTGACATCGGCGACAAAGCGGAATCCCTTGCGGGCCACCGTGCGGATCACGCACTGCTGCTGACCGTTGTCGCCGACGGCCTTGCGCACCGCATTGATATGACTGGCCAAGGTCGATTCCGAGACGATGCGACCGCCCCATATGGCATTGATCAGGTCATCTCGGCTGACAACGCGCTCGCGACTGCGGGCCAGATAGACCAACAGGTCGAAGACCTGGGGCGCCGTCGCAATGACCCGGGAAGCCCGGAGGAGTTCGCGTCGCTCCAGATCGAGCACGCAGTCGTCAAACACCAATAGCATTCAGGGTTCCTTGTCCCGTACTGACCCACCGGGCACATGCCCACAACCACCGACCGCGATTGGCAGCCAGGCTGAAGCCTTTATAACACGGGCTCCTGGACAAATACCCAAGCCAAATCCAATGGAAACCCAAGGCATTGGCAAAGTATCCGGCCCGGCTGGCGAGCACACTTGCTCCATCGGTCGCCGCAATGAGGCTGATCGTCACTCAAGCGAGGAGCAGGACATGAAAATTGTCGTGATTGGCGGTAACGGACTTATCGGCTCGAATATTGTCAGCAGGCTGCGTCTCAATGGTCATGAAACGATAGCCGCATCGCGTAGCACAGGCGTGGACACCCTCACCGGACAAGGGCTGGCGCAAGTACTTGCCGGCGCCCAGGTCGTCGTCGACGTAGCGAACTCTCCCTCATTCGAAGACCAGGCTGCATTGGCGTTCTTCCAGACCTCCGGTCGAAACCTGCTGGCCGCCGCGGCTGCCGCTGGCGTGGAGCATTTCCTGGCCCTCTCGATCGTTGGCGCCGATCGCCTTCCACAAAGCGGTTACCTTCGGGCAAAAGTTGCCCAGGAAGCGCTGATCAAGGCATCGAAGATTCCCTACACCCTCCTGCGCGCGACCCAGTTCTTCGAGTTCGTCGAAGGCATTGTCAACGCCGGTGCCGTCGGCGACACGATTTGCCTTTCGCCCGCCCTTATCCAGCCCGTCGCAGCGGATGACGTCTCGGCCGTGCTGGCCGATCTCACGGTCGGCGCACCGCTCAACGGCATCGTCGAGGTGGCCGGACCTGATCGCTTCCCGCTCGATGAACTGGCGCGCAAGTTTCTTGCCGCGCGCAACGACAAGCGGCCGGTCATCGCCGACGTGCGCGCACTCTACTTCGGCAGCGAGCTGGATGATCGCTCCCTGGTCGCGGGCGATAACGCGCACATCGGCGCGACACGTTTCCAGAACTGGCTCAATCGCCCCTAGACACAGCGATGAGCCCGGAGCTCATCGATCACCACCGCCTGCACACTCCTGTTGGGTGCGCAGGCGCGCTAGCCAGGCGCTGGCAGGCTGGACGCCAGTGTACGACGCACCTCTCACATCGAGGATCCATCATGACCCAACGTATCGATTACCAGAAGCAATCCCCCGAACTGTTCAAGAAGTTCGTCGAGTTCAGCCTGGCCTTCAAACAGAGCGCCATCGAGGAGTCGATCCGCCATCTGGTGGATCTCAGGGCATCGCAGATCAACGGCTGCGCCTTCTGCGTGGACATGCACGTCAAGGAAGCCACGATCCATGGCGAACGACCGCTCAGGCTGCATCACGTCGCCATCTGGCGCGAGTCCCCACTGTTCAGTGCGCGCGAACGCGCGGCCCTGGCCTGGACCGAAATCCTGACCCGGATGCCGGACCAAGGCGTGCCCGACGCTCTCTATGAACAGGTTCGTACCCAACTGTCCGAGAAGGAACTGTCCGACCTGACCTTCCTGGTCATGTCGATCAACGCCTGGAATCGCATCAACGTGGCGTTCCAACTCGTACCCGGCGCATACGACAAGGCCTTCGGCGTCGACAAATCCGGTCTGTTCTGACCCGGCAGCGGCGCAGCGGTGTGACATCGCTGCGCCGCCACTCGCCCACTCACGACAGACCGTTGCGATCCGCTAGCGAGGAACAAACCATGACTGTTTTCAGAACCCTGACCATGCTGCTTTTGTTGGTAGCCGCTACCGCCAATGCACAACAGGGGCCACCACAAGCCCATGTGACACCGCTGGTGACCAAAGCGCTGACGGACTATCCAGGCAAGGACGCGGTGGTCATCACCGTGGAGTATCCGCCGGGTGCGGTAGACCCTGTGCATCGACACAATGCGCATGCATTCGTCTATGTGCTGGAGGGTTCGATCGTGATGGGCGTGCGCGGCGGCAAATCCGTCACGCTGACGCCGGGACAGACCTTCTACGAAGGTCCGGACGATATACACACGGTCGGACGCAATGCCAGTCTCACCAAGCCCGCCAAGTTTCTGGTCTTCCTGTTGAAGAGCAGCGACGCCCCCATCCTTACGCTGGTGCACTGACGCCGACACCATCCCCTCCTTCAACAGGACACTGCAGTGATCTCGCAACCAGTGTTTTCACAACTCAACCGGTACGCCAGCGCGGCGCTATGCGCCGTCTCGCTGGCCGGCTGCATGGTGGGTCCCGATTTCGTGAAGCCTGACAACGGGCTTCATGAAGCGGTACTGACACCCAGGCAGGCGCCTCCAGATGCCACCCGGACTTCCGACGCCGCAGTCCCCTCGCAGTGGTGGCGGTTGTTCAACGACGCCGTGCTCGCCGAACTGCAATCGCGTGCGCAGGCCGACAACCTGGATCTGCAAATGGCCTCCGAGCGCATCGAGCAAAGCCGGGCACAACTGGGCATTGCCGCCTCGGAGTTGCTGCCCAGCGTGGGCGCCGGCGCCAGCTATGCACGCGAGGGGCTCAGCGAACATGGCAAGTTCGTCGCACTGGGCGCTTCCAGCAGCCCCAGCGACTTCTGGCAGCTTGGATTCGATGCCAGTTGGGAGATCGACCTGTGGGGGCGTGCGCGACGTCTGCGCGAGGGTGCCGCAGCGGCCCTGGAAGCCACGGTGTACGACCGCGAAGCAGCCCGCGTAGCCTTGTCCGCCGAAGTGGCGCGAACCTATTTGCAGTTGCGCGGAACACAGGCGCAACTGGACATCGCCCAGCAGAATCTGACGGTCGCCGAGCGCACCCTCGGCCTGACCGAAAGCCGCGAGCGTAATGGCGTCGCCACCCGCTTCGAAACCTCGTCCGCTCGCGCGCAGGTGGCGACCATCAAGGCCACGGTTCCCGAGCTGCTCCAGCGCCGCAACGCGCTGATGAACGCACTGGCATTGTTAGTGGGAGAAAAGCCGCGCGCACTCGATGCACAATTGGGTGAAACCCTGCCCTTGCCTTCACTTCCGACCAGCATGCCGGTCGGTATCCCTTCTGAATGGGCCCACAGGCGACCGGATATCCTGCGCGCCGAAGCACAGCTCCATGCCGCCACGGCAGACATCGGTGTGGCGAAAGCGGATTTCTACCCACGTATCGGCTTGAAAGGGCAAATCGGTGTGGAGGCCTTCGAAGGGGGCGATCTCCTGAGCTGGGACTCCCGCGTCTTTTCCGTCGGCCCGACGGTTTACCTCCCGATCTTCCAGGGCGGGCGCTTGACGCAACGCCTGGCCCTGAACGAAGCACGGCAAAAAACCGCGGCGCTGGCCTATCGGCAAACGGTATTGCGCGCCTGGCATGAAGTGGACGACGCCCTGGATGCCTGGGCGGCCCAGCAGCGCCGACATGACGAACTGTTGGTTTCGTATGAACAGAACAAGCAGGCCCTGCAGGCTGCCGAGCGCGGCTATCAGGAAGGTGCCAGCGACTATCTGAACGTACTGACAGCGCAGCTCAACGTGCTGGCCAGCCAGACCCGTCTCAATGACAGCGCCACCAGCGCCACGCTCACCGTGGTCAATCTCTACAAGTCGCTGGGTGGCGGTTGGGACCCGGATGCGCTCAAGCACGCGCCTGGGGCTGGCGTCGAGGGTTCGGCAGTGCCTTCATCGGATGCTCCGGTTGCCATTGTGTCGCCGGTCACTTCACACACGAAGGCCTCCCCATGAGTGGCGCCGCATTCTCACCGGGGGACGTTCCCGCAACCGGAGTGCCCTTGGCCAAGCCCTCGCAACGGCCCATGGTCGGTCTTGTCGGTATTTTCCTTGCCGCCATGATGGCAGGGTTGAACGCCCGTGTCGGCGCATTGGCCCTGGCCGATGTACGCGGTGCGCTCGGCTTCGGCCTTGACGACGCTTCCTGGCTGACCACGGCCTACAGTGCCGGGGAATTGATCGCCATGCCCTTTTCGGCGTGGTTTGCCATTACCCTTTCGCTCCGGCGCTTCGAATTGTGGATGCTCGGTACTTGTACACTGCTGGCGGTGATCCTGCCCTTCATCCACGATCTGGACCTGCTGCTGATCCTGCGCTTTGTGCAAGGCGTTGCCAGCGGTACGACGATCCCGTTGCTGATGATGGCCGCACTGAAATTCCTGCCACTGCCCATCCGCCTGTATGGGCTGGCTCTGTATGCGATGACCGCGACCTTCGCGCCCAACCTGTCCATCTGGCTGGCCGGGTACTGGACGGATGGGCTGCTCGACTGGCGCTGGCTGTACTGGCAGATCATTCCCCTCGCCTGCCTCGCCGGCTTGTTGGTGGGCTGGGGGCTCCCACACGAACCCATCCAGACCGCACGCTTTCGGCAGGCCAATTGGTCCGGCATGGCCTGCGGTGTACCGGCGCTCGGCTTGATTACCGTCGCACTGGATCAAGGCGTGCGGCTGGACTGGTTTCAGTCGCCGTTGATCACGGTATCGCTGATGGCGGGGCTGGCCCTGATGGCGGTCTACCTGCTGACCGAGTGGTATCACCCCTCGCCGTTCATCAAATTGCAGATCCTGGGACGCCGTAACCTGGGACTGGGCTGCCTGCTGTTCGTCTCGCTGCTGGTGGCGCTGATGTCCAGCTCGCTATTGCCGGCCAGCTATCTCGGCCCACTGCAGAACTACCGACTCCCGCAAATGGCATCGATCGGCCTGATCATCGCCTTGCCGCAACTGCTCCTGGGGTTTGTGGTGGCGCTGCTGCTGTACCGCAAGTGGGTCGACGCGCGCATCGTGTTCGCGTCGGGGCTGTTCCTGATCGCGCTGGCGTGCCTTTGCGGTGCGCAATTGACCTCCGACTGGAACCGCGACCAGTTCGTCGTGGCGCAAACGCTGCAAGCCTTTGGCCAGCCGATGGCGGTGATCTCGATGCTGTTCCTGGTCACCAGCGTTGTGCAGCCCCCCGAAGGACCTTATGTATCCGGCACCATCAACACACTGCGCGCCTTCGGGTCGCTGGTCGGTGCCGCGCTGGTTGGGCAGCTCGTGACCGTGCGGGAGCGCTTCCATGGGGAAATGCTGCTGGACCAGGTAGCCCTGGCCGGTAACGCCCTGGCGCCGGCACCGGCCCAATTGCTGGGCATCATCGACCAGCAGTCGCTGGTGCTGTCGGTCGCCGACGCCTATCGCGTGCTCGGCATTCTGGCACTGCTGCTGATTCCTCTCGTGCTGCGGCTGACCTACATCCCCGCACCCGACTTGCGCGCGGCCTCGCTCCCTTCTTCCGTTTCATCTTCCTCACACGGGTAACCCACCATGGCATTACCGAAGCAAGCCAAACTCATCAGTGCCGTGCTGCTGCTCGCCGTGGCGATCGGCGGCGTTCTCTATCTCAATCGCCCTGAATCCGGCGCATCGACCCAGTCCACCGATGATGCCTACGTACAAGCTGATTTCACCACGCTGGCACCGCAGGTGTCGGGCACGGTTGACAAGGTATTGGTCGAAGACAACCAGCCGGTCAAGAAAGGGCAACTGCTCGTTGCGATCGATGATCGTGATTTCGTTGTTGCCGTGAATGCGGCAAAGGCCCAGGTCGCCAGTGCCCAGGCTGGTATCGGCAGCCTGGAAGCGCACCTGATCCAACAGGAAAGTGCCATACGCCAGGCACACGCGGCGGTCGCCGCCGATGATGCAGCCCTCAAGCTGGCCAGGGTCAATCAGGCGCGTTATCGCAACCTGGCCAGCGACGGGTCGGGCACTGTGCAGGCACGGCAACAGGCCGAAACGCAATTGAGCATTCAACTGGCCCGAGGGGAAAAGAGCCAAGCAGGTTTACAGGCTGCCCGGCAGCAGGTGGATGTCCTGAAAGCCGACCTGGAAAAAGCCAGGGCGGCCCTTGCCCAAGCGCAAGCCGCACAAGCCGCCGCGGAGCTGAAGCTGTCCTATACCCGCATCAGCGCACCGATCGACGGCATGGTCGGGCAGAAATCGGTACGCATCGGTGCTTTCGTCAATACCGGAAACCCCTTGCTGGCGATTGTGCCGCTCGATGCGGTCTATATCACGGCCAACTTCCGCGAGACACAGCTCGCCCGCGTACAGCCGGGCCAGGCCGTGGATATCGAGGTGGATGCCTTGCCGGGCGAGGCACTGAAAGGAACGGTGGAAAGCCTGGGGCCGGCCAGTGGCGTCAGCTACTCCGCCGTTGCACCACACAATGCCACGGGTAACTTCACCAAGATCGTCCAGCGCTTGCCAGTACGCATTCGCATGAATCCCGCCCAATCTTCCGCGGCGAAGCTGCGGGTCGGCATGTCCGTAACAGCCAAAATTCGTGTAGGTAAGTAATGCCGGGGCTCGTCGGACGGATGGATGAAGTCCACCGTCAGTGGCTCCGGAACGAAAATGCGGCGATCCACGGAATGGCCCGACCGTTCAGCCCATCCCCCCAGGAACACCGACACGATTTCGTATACCATCTGCACAACTCCTTTCGAACGATCAGAACCGTGGCCCTACCCAAACTCAACGCCCCCGACCTTGGCAATTCGCCTTCGACTTCGGAAATCATCACCCGCCATCTGCGCGACGCCATCGTCGCCGGCCATTTCGCCGAGGATGAGCCGATTCGCCAGGACGATATCGCCCGCCAGTTCAACGTCAGCAAGATTCCGGTGCGCGAGGCCCTCAAGCGCCTGGAAGCCGAAGGCCTGGTGATGTTCCAGCGCAATCGCGGGGCGATGGTCACGCGGGTTTCCGATGCGGAACTGGCGCAGATGTTCGAAGTGCGCATGCTGCTGGAGGACAAGGTGCTGCGCCTGGCGATTCCGAACATGACCGAAGAAACCTTCGCTCGCGCCGAGCGCATCTGCCAGGAGTTCATCGGCGAAGACGACGTGGGCCGCTGGGCCGAACTCAACTGGGAACTGCACGCCTGCCTCTACGAACCGGCGCAACGACCGTTCCTGGTCGGGCTGATCCGTTCGGTCAACGACAAGCTGGAGCGCTACCTGCGCATGCAGATGAGCCTGTCCGCCGGCAAGGAACGCGCCGACCACGAACACCGGGAGATTCTGGCGGCCTGTCGCGCCGGTGACGTGGACCTCGCGGTGAAGCTGCTCGACGAACATATCGCCGGCGTCTGCAAGACCCTGTTCGAACACCTGCCCCACAGCCACTGACCGCGTGGCGCACTGTGCCGATTTCGTCATCGGCACAGGATAAAACCCTCAAGCCGGAACGCCCCTCCACAGGCCACTCTTTTGTTCACTCATCTGAACGGACGTGGCCCTCCCATGAAACGCATCACCGTGATCGACTCCCACACCGGCGGCGAACCCACCCGCCTGGTGACCGCCGGTTTTCCTGACCTGGGCAGCGGCAGCATGGCCGAGCGTCGCCAGCGCCTGGCCGACCAGCATGATCGGTGGCGCGCGGCCTGCGTGCTCGAACCACGGGGCAGCGATGTGCTGGTCGGCGCACTGCTTTGCGAACCGGTGGACCCGAACGCTTGTGCCGGGGTGATTTTCTTCAACAACACCGGCTACCTCGGCATGTGCGGCCACGGCACCATCGGCCTGGTGGCCTCGCTGGCACACCTGGGCAAGATCGGCCCGGGCGTGCATAGCATCGAAACCCCGGTGGGCACGGTGCAGGCGACCCTGCACGAAAACGGTTCGGTGAGCGTGCGCAACGTCCCGGCCTACCGTTACCGCAAGGCCGTGACACTGGAAGTACCAGGCATCGGCCAGGTCATTGGCGATATCGCCTGGGGCGGCAACTGGTTCTTCCTGATCGCCGAACATGGTCTGGACATCGCCGGCGACAATCTCGAGGCGCTGACCGCCTATACCTTCGCCGTCCAGCAGGCGCTCGAAGCCCAGGGGATTCGCGGCGAAGACGGCGGCCTGATCGATCATATCGAGCTGTTCGCCGATGACCCGCACGCCGACAGCCGCAACTTCGTCCTCTGCCCCGGCAAAGCCTACGACCGCTCCCCCTGCGGCACGGGCACCAGTGCCAAGCTGGCGTGCCTGGCGGCCGACGACAAGTTGCAACCGGGACAGATCTGGCGTCAGGCCAGCGTTATCGGCAGCCAGTTCGAGGGTTCCTACGAACGCCAGGGCGAACGCATCGTGCCGACCATTCGCGGCCGTGCCTTCATCAGCGCCGAAGCCAGCCTGATCATCGAACAGGACGACCCGTTCGCCTGGGGCATTCGTCCGTGAACGAGGGCCAGGTGGCCGATGTGATCGTGATCGGCGCCGGCATCATCGGCGCCGCCTGTGCCCAGGCTCTGGCCCGACGCGGCTTGCAGGTGCTGGTGCTGGATGCCGGCCTGCCCGGGGCAACGGCGGCGGGCATGGGGCATTTACTGGTGCTCGACGATAACCCCGCCGAACTGGCACTGAGCCAATACTCCCTGCAACGCTGGCGCGCACTGGCGCCAGACTTGCCCGGCGGCTGCGCCTACCGCCGCAACGGTACCCTCTGGCTGGCGGCCAATGCCGAAGAAATGGCCGTCGCCCAGGGCAAATACCTGAACCTGCAGGCCCAGGGCGTGGCCTGCGAGTTGCTCAGTCCGGACGCCTTGCGCCAACGCGAACCCGAATTGCGCGAAGGCCTGGAAGGCGGGCTGTTGATCAATGGCGACGGCATTCTCTATGCCCCGGCGACCGCCCGCTGGATGCTCGAAACAGCCAATATCAGTCAACGCCGGGCGCGGGTCAGTGAAATCGACGGCCACCGTGTGCGCCTCGACGACGGTCACTGGCTGAAGGCCGAAGCGGTGATTCTGGCCAACGGCATCCAGGCCAACGAGCTGTGCCCTGAATTGCCGATCGAACCGAAGAAAGGCCACTTGCTGATCACCGATCGCTACCCCGGAAAAGTCACCCACACGCTGGTGGAACTCGGTTACGTCACCAGTGCCCACAACGCCAGCGGCCCTTCGACAGCGTGCAATATCCAGCCGCGCCCGACTGGGCAGCTGTTTATCGGCGCCTCGCGACAATTCGGCACCACCGATCCGCAGGTCGAAGGCTGGATGCTCGCCAGGATGCTCAAGCGCGCCACCGAGTACATGCCCGGGCTGGCGCAACTCAACGGCATCCGTGCCTGGACCGGGTTTCGCGCCGCCAGTCCCGACGGCTTGCCGCTGGTGGGCCAGCACCCGCAACGCAAAGGCCTGTGGCTGGCCGTCGGCCACGAAGGCCTGGGGGTCACCACAGCACCCGGCACCGCCGACCTGCTGGTGGCGCAGTTGTTCGGTGAAACACCGCCGCTGGCCGTGCAGCCTTATCTGCCACAACGTTTTCTCGGGGAGCCCATCTATGCCTGAATTGATCTGCGACGGTCGTACACTGAGGGTCGCCGAGGGCACCAGCGTGGCGGCGGCATTGGCCCTGGGCGGCGACGGCTGCACCCGGACCTCGGTCAGTGGTCAACGTCGCGCCCCGCTGTGCGGCATGGGTATTTGCCAGGAATGCCGGGTGAGTATCGACGGTCGACGCCGCCTGGCCTGCCAGACCCTCTGCCGTGACGGCATGCGAGTGGAGACTCAGGCATGAACGAACACGCCGACCTGCTGATCATCGGTGCCGGCCCCGCCGGCATGGCCGCCGCGCTCGCCGCGGCGCCAAGCACCGCACGCATCGTCATCCTCGACGACAACCCGCTGCCGGGCGGGCAAATCTGGCGCGACGGCCCCCAGGCCAAGCTGCCGAAACAGGCCCAGCGCCTGCGCGAGCAACTGGAGAACTGCGGCAATGTCCGCTGCCATGCCGGCACGCGGGTGATTGCCTGTGCCGGCCCGAAACAGCTGCTGGTCGAGAATGATGAGCGCGGCTGGGTCCTGGGTTACGACAAGTTGATCCTGTGTACCGGCGCACGCGAATTGCTGCTGCCCTTCCCCGGCTGGACCTTGCCCGGCGTGACCGGTGTCGGCGGACTCCAGGCGCTGATCAAGGGCGGGTTGCCGGTGCGCGATCAACGCCTGCTGATCGCCGGCAGCGGACCGCTGCTGCTGGCCAGCGCCGCGACCGCCAGACACAACGGCGCCCGTGTGCTGCGCATCGCCGAACAGGCGAGCAGCGCCGCCGTCGCCGCTTTCGCCGCGCAACTGCCACGCTGGCCGGGCAAACTGCTGCAGTCGTTCAGCTTGTTCGACCGCCATTATCGAACCGGTACCCACGTACTCGCTGCCCTGGGCACCGATCGCCTGGAGGGCGTGCGCCTGCAACAGCAGGGAAAAATCGTCGAGCTGGCCTGCGATCGCCTGGCGTGTGGCTTCGGCCTGACCCCCAACACCCAGCTCGGCCAGGCCCTGGGCTGTGAACTCGATGGCCAGGCGCTGGTGGTCGATACCTGGCAAGCCAGCAGCCGCGCCGATCACTATGCGGCGGGCGAATGCACCGGTTTCGGCGGCAGTGAGCTGGCGTTGGTCGAAGGCGCGATTGCCGGTTACGCGGCTGTCGGCGATCGTCGGCAAGCCCAGGCGTTGTGGCCTCGGCGTGCACGCTGGCAGGGCTTTGCCAACACCTTGAACCGCACCTTCAGCCTCGACCCGCGGCTCAAGTCACTGGCGCAACCCGATACCCTGGTGTGCCGCTGCGAAGACGTCCCCTACTCGGCACTGGCGACACACACCGACTGGCGCGCGGCCAAACTGGCCAGTCGCTGCGGGATGGGCGCCTGCCAGGGGCGGATCTGCGGCGCCGCCACGCAGCACCTGTTCGGCTGGCAACCCTCGGCGCCGCGTCCGCCCTTCAGCCCGGCCCGGATCGAGACCCTGTCATGCCTGGACGACTCACCGCCGGCCTGAAGACCGGCCCGGGGCTTCCGGGCCTGGCGCCGAGTCTCTATGATCGCGGAGATCGCCATCGGACCTCCAGCGCCATGCATGCCTCGCTCAGCCACTTCAAACCCTGCGATCTGCCCACGCTGCTGAGCAATTTGCAGTCGATCGCGCCGCTGCTCGATACCCTGTCGGACGTGGTGTTCTTCATCAAGGACCGCGAGGCCCGCTACGTCTTCGTCAACCAGACCCTGGCGCGGCGCTGCGGCTTCAAACAGAGCGCCGAGCTGCTCGGGCGCACCGCCGAAATGGTCTTCCCGGAACGCTTCGGCCCGCTGTACACCGCGCAGGATCGCCGGGTGCTGGCGAGTGGTCGCGAGCTGGCCGACCAACTCGAACTGCACCTCTATTACGGCAACCAGCCGGTCTGGTGCCTGACCCACAAACTCGCGCTGCTCGACCCGCAAGGTCATATCGTCGGCCTCGCCGGTATCTCCCGCGATTTGCAATTGCCCCAGTCCAGTCATCCGGCCTTCCCGAAACTCGCTGCGGTGGATGCCCATATCCGCAGCCATTTCGCCCGGCCCATCAGCCTCGCCGAACTGACGGCGATTGCCGGGTTTTCCGTGGCGCAACTGGAACGCCACTGCAAGCGGGTGTTCCAGCTCACCCCGCGACAGATGATTCACAAGGCCCGCCTGGAGGAGTCCTCGCGGCTGTTGCTGCACACCGACTTGCCCATCACCGAAATCGCCCTGCGCTGCGGTTACACCGACCACAGCGCGTTCAGCCGGCAGTTCCGCGCCCTGACCGGCCTCGCGCCCAGCCAGTATCGCGACAGTCGTCGCTGAGGGCGCGGGGCGAGTGTTCCTTTAAGGGGCGCGATGTGTCCTATTGCTCCCTTCTGTAACACCCCGCCAATACCCCGCGTTCTCGCGTTTGCGCCCCCGACAACCCCGCAACATCTCTAGCCCATGGCCTCGACGGTCATTCGCGCGATCGCGGAAAAACAGGCACGCTCATTGCTAATTAAATATCGTATACGAAATTCGCAATACGATATTCAACAGCACTCAACCGACCACGAGGCCTCTATGAAAAACCGCACATTTGCCGTAGCCCTCAGCGCTGTTCTCAGTACTGCTTTTATCGCCACGGCCCAGGCCGACAAGCTCGACGACATCATCGGCTCGGGCAAACTGCGCTGCGCCGTGACCCTGGACTTCCCGCCGATGGGTTCTCGCGACGAGAGCAACAAGCCGGTGGGCTTCGACGTCGACTACTGCAACGACCTGGCGAAAATCCTCGGGGTCGAGGCCGAGATCGTCGAGACACCGTTTCCGGATCGGATTCCGGCGCTGGTCTCGGGCCGTGCCGACGTGATCGTAGCCTCCACCTCCGACACCCTCGAGCGGGCCAAGACCGTGGGCCTGTCCCTTCCCTACTTCGCCTTCCAGATGGTGGTCCTGACCCGTAGCGACACCGGCATCGGCAAGTACGAAGACCTCAAGGGCAAGCCGGTCGGCAACACCAGCGGCACCTTCGAAGCCATCGCCCTGGAAAAGGACCAGAAGAGTTGGGGGACCGGCAGCTTCCGCGCCTACCAATCGCAGAACGACACCATCCTGGCCGTCGCCCAGGGCCATATCGACGCCACCGTCGTCACCAATACCGTGGCAGCCGCTACGCTTAAATCAGGCAAATACAAGAACCTGAAGGTCGCCGGCAATGCCCCGTATGTCATCGACTATGTCTCGCTGGGTGCCAAGCGCAACGAGTATGGCCTGATCAACTACCTCAACCTGTTCGTCAACCAGCAGGTCCGTACCGGACGTTACAAGGAGCTGTTCGTCAAGTGGGTCGGAACCGAGATTCCACCGACCGACCTGACCGTGCCCCACGTCTACTACTGAGGAAAGCTGAATGCCCAGCACGCCCACTTCCCTGATCGGACGCAGCCTGGTCGAGGGGGCCGCCCAAGGTTCCCTGCTGTTCGCCGATGTCGGCCTGAGTTTCTGGGGCGGAGTCGATCCCTTCAGTGGCGAGGTGATCGACCGCCATCACCCCTTGAGTGGCGAGCACCTGGCCGGTCGCGTGCTGGCGCTGCCCAGCGGCCGCGGCTCCTGCACCGGCAGCAGCGTGATGATGGAGCTGATCAGCAACGGTCACGCGCCCGCCGCCCTGGTGCTGGCCGAGCCGGATGAGATCCTGACCCTGGGCGTGCTGGTGGCACAGACCCTTTTCGAGCGTTCCCTGCCGGTGCTGTGCATCGGCCGGGAGGCCTTCGCCGCCTTGCGCGGCAAGGTCTTCGCGCGGGTCGAAGGTGCCGGCGTAACGCTGTTCGAACAGGTGCCCGAGACTGCCGGACAGACACTCGACAAAGCGTTGCCCAGCGAAAAAACCGACGACTCGATCCAACTCACCGAATACGACCTGGCGCTGCTCGATGGCCAATACGGCAAGGCCGCCCAAGTCGCCATGCGGATCGTCCTGCGCATGGCGCAACTGCAAGGTGCCAGCAGCCTGGTGGATGTCACCCAGGCACACATCGACGGCTGCATCTATACGGGACCTGCGAGCCTGCGTTTTGCCGAACAGTGGGTGCAATGGGGGGCAAAAGTGCGGGTACCGACCACCCTCAACTCCATCTCGGTCGACCAGCGCCGCTGGCGCGAGTTGGGTATCGACCCGGCACTGGGTGTACCCGCCAGCGCCTTGGGCGATGCGTATATGGCGATGGGCGCGCAGCTCAGTTTCACCTGCGCGCCCTACTTGCTCGACAGCGCGCCGAAGGTCGGCGAACAGATCGTCTGGGCCGAGTCCAACGCCGTGGTCTACGCCAACAGCGTGATCGGCGCCCGTACCCTGAAATACCCGGACTACCTGGATATCTGCATTGCCCTGACCGGTCGCGCGCCGTTGATTGGCTGCCATCTGGAGGCCCAACGCAAGGCCCGGCTGAAAATCGAACTGCCCGCCCTGGGCGAACTGGATGATGCGTTCTACCCGCTGCTCGGTTATCACATCGGCGCCCTGGCCGGCAGCCGGATTCCGTTGGTGCTGGGGCTGGAACAGCGCCAGCCGAGCCTGGACGACCTGAAAGCCTTCGGCGCGGCCTTCGCCACCACTTCCGCCGCGCCGCTGTTTCATATCGCCGGGGTGACGCCGGAGGCACTCGACCCGGCCCAGGTGCTGGAGCCGGACGTCCCGATCCCCGTGGAAAAAATCCGCCTGCAGGACCTGCTGCTCAGTTGGCGTGAACTCAACAGTGCCCGCGACCGCCGGGTGGATGTGGTGTCCCTGGGCAACCCGCATTTCTCCCTCGGCGAATTTGCCCATCTGGCCCGGCTATGCCGGGGTCGACACAAGCACCCCGGGGTGGTCCTCGCCATCACCTGCGGCCGCGCGGTATTGGAACAGGCCCGCGCCGCCGGGCACATCGCGGTGATCGAAGCCTTCGGCGCCACCCTGGTCACGGACACCTGTTGGTGCATGCTCGGCGAGCCGGTGATCCCGTTGGCCGCCAAGACCCTGATGACCAACTCGGGCAAGTACGCCCACTACGCGCCCGGGCTGGTGGGCCGCAAGGTGCACTTCGCCAGCCTCGCCGAATGCGTCGACGCCGCCTGCACCGCCACCGCCAGCGGGCGTTTGCCGGCTTGGTTGGCGCCTGCCGTCCCACTGGAGAATCTCGCGCATGTTTGACTACACCTTTCAATGGCGCGCGGCCCTGCGCGCCCTGCCGGACATGCTCGCCGGGGCCCTCGTCACCTTCGAGACCGCCGCCTTGTCGATGATCTTCGGGGTGCTGATCGCCCTGGCCCTGACGGTGATGCGCGAAACCCGTAATCCGTTGCTGCGTGGCATCGGTAACGGCTGGGTGTCGATTGCCCGCAACACCCCGTCGCTGTTCCAGGTCTACATCCTCTACTTCGGTCTCGGCTCGCTGGATCTGCATGTCAGTTCCTGGTTCGCGCTGCTCGCCGGGATCACCTTCAACAACGCCGGTTATCTCGCGGAAAACTTTCGCGGCGGCCTCAAGGCGGTGCCCGATACGCAAGTGCGCGCCGCGCGCTCGTTGGGCATGAGCGCCTTCCAGGCCTACCGGATGATCATCGTCCCGCAGTTGCTGCGCATCGTCTTCTATCCGCTGAGCAACCAGATGGTCTGGGCGGTGTTGATGACGTCGCTGGGGGTGGTGGTCGGACTGAACAATGACCTCACCGGGGTGACCCAGGAATACAACGTCAAGACCTTCCGCACCTTCGAGTTCTTCGCCATTGCCGCGGTGCTGTATTACCTGATTGCCAAGGCGATCGTCGCAGCGGCCCGGCTGATGGCCTGGCGGCTGTTCCGCTACTGAGGAGTGACCATGTTTTCCACCAGTTTGTCCTGGAATGACCTGCTGTTCCTGCTCAACGGCGCCTGGGTCACGCTGCAACTGACCGGCTGGGCGATCCTCCTCGGCTCTTGCAGCGGGCTGTTGTTCGGTTTGTTACGCGCCCTGCTGCCACGCGCCAGCCTGCCCCTGGCCTGGGTGCTGGATGCGTTTCGCAGCATTCCGTTGCTGATCCAGTTCGTGCTGTTCAATTCGCTGAAAAGCATCGTCGGCTTGAACATCAGCGCCTTCGGCGTCGGCTGCATCGTGCTCGGGGTCTACACCGCCGCGTACTTCACCGAGATCGTGCGCGGCGGCGTGCTGTCGGTGCCGCTGACCCTGCGCCGGGCCAGTCGCTCGTTGGGCCTGAGCTTTGTCCAGGACCTGCGCTGGATCGTCCTGCCGATGGCCACCCGGGTGGCGTTCCCCGGCTGGCTGAACCTGGTGCTCGGGGTGATGAAGGACACCGCGCTGGTGATGTGGATCGGCATCGTCGAACTGCTGCGCGCCTCGCAAACCATCGTCACGCGCATCCAGGAACCGCTGCTGGTGCTGTGCATCGCGGGCCTTATCTACTACGTCATGAGCCTGGTGGTCGCTCGCCTCGGCGCTCGTCTGGAAAGAAGGTGGCAAGAAAATGATTGAGATCGACAACGTACACAAATCCTTCGGCGACCTCGAAGTGGTCAAGGGCGTCAGCCTGACGGTGGACAAGGGCGAGGTGGTGTCGATCATCGGCGGCTCCGGCTCGGGTAAATCGACCCTGCTCATGTGCATCAACGGCCTGGAATCGATTCACAAGGGCAACATCCGCGTCGACGGCATCGAGGTCCACGACAAGGCCACCGACCTCAACCGCCTGCGGCAGAAGATCGGCATCGTGTTCCAGCAGTGGAACGCCTTCCCGCACCTGACCGTGCTGGAAAACGTGATGCTGGCGCCGCGCAAGGTGCTCGGCAGGAGCAAGCAGGAGGCCGAGGAACTGGCGGTCCGGCAACTGACCCACGTGGGCCTGGGCGACAAGCTCAAGACCTTTCCCGGCAAGCTCTCCGGCGGCCAGCAACAGCGCATGGCGATTGCCCGGGCCCTGGCCATGTCGCCGGACTACATGCTGTTCGACGAAGCCACCTCGGCCCTCGACCCACAGTTGGTGGGCGAAGTGCTGGACACCATGCGCATGCTCGCCGAAGACGGCATGACCATGGTCCTGGTGACCCACGAAATCCGCTTTGCGCGCGACGTGTCCGATCGCGTGGCGTTCTTCCGCAACGGCCTGGTGCACGAGATCGGCGCGCCCGACCAGGTCATCGGCAATCCCATGCAGCCGGAAACGGCGGCGTTCCTCAAATCGGTCAAATAGGAGCACCCGATGCGCTCATCGAAAATCGTTCACGTGGTCAGCTGCCATGCCGAAGGTGAAGTCGGCGATGTGATTGTCGGTGGCGTCGCCCCGCCGCCCGGGGCCACGGTGTGGGAACAGTCGCGCTGGATCGCCGAGGACCAGACCCTGCGCAACTTCGTCCTCAACGAACCCCGCGGCGGGGTGTTCCGCCACGTCAACCTGCTGGTGCCGGCCAAGAACCCGCGGGCGCAGATGGCCTGGATCATCATGGAGCCGGCCGATACCCCGCCGATGTCCGGTTCCAATTCGCTGTGCGTGTCCACCGTGCTGCTCGACAGCGGCATCCTGCCGATGACCGAGCCACAGACCCGGCTGGTCCTCGAAGCCCCCGGCGGCCTCATCGAAGCCGTGGCCGAGTGCAAGGACGGCAAGGTCCAGCGGGTGGAAATCAAGAACGTCCCGTCGTTCGCCGACCGTCTCGACGCCTGGATCGAAGTCGAGGGCCTGGGTTCGATCCAGGTCGACACCGCCTATGGCGGCGACAGCTTCGCCATCGTCGACGCCCGACGCCTGGGCTTTGCCATTCGCCCCGACGAAGCCAGGGACCTGGTCGAAATCGGCCTGAAGATTACCCGGGCCGCCAACGAGCAACTGGGCTTCGTCCATCCGCTGAACCCCGACTGGTCGCATATCTCCTTCTGCCAGATCGCCGCGCCCGTGGTCTACGAGAACGGCGTCGCCAGCGCGGCCAACGCCGTGGTGATCCGCCCCGGCAAGATCGACCGCTCGCCCTGTGGCACCGGTTGCTCGGCGCGCATGGCGGTGTTGCAGGCCAAGGGTGTGCTGAAGGTCGGGGAGCGTTTTATCGGACGCTCGATCATCGGCTCGGAGTTCCATTGCCGTATCGACTCCCTGACCGAGGTGGCCGGGCGTACGGCGATCTATCCGTGCCTTTCCGGCCGGGCCTGGATCACCGGCACCCATCAATTGCTGCTCGACCCGAGCGATCCGTGGCCGGAAGGCTACCGGTTGTCGGACACCTGGCCCGGTGCCTGAGCGCCAACCCCCCTGCTTGACGGCTGATTGAGACAAACCGGTGGCGCCATGACGGCGCCCGGCGAAAAAACACTGGTCTAATTTTTTCACTTAAAATATCGTATACGAAATACGTTTAACCACTGGAGTGCATCATGAGCAAACGCATCAACTGGAGCGGCGTCTTCCCGGCGGTCACCACTCAATTCAACGACGACTTCTCCATCAACCTGGAAAAGACCCACCAAGTGATCTCCAACGTGATCCGCGACGGCGTCTCGGGCCTGGTGGTGTGTGGCTCGGTGGGGGAAAACACCTCGCTGAGCGCCGAAGAAAAGATCGCCGTGACCGAAGTCGCTGTCGACGCCGCCCGCGGTCGCGTGCCGGTGATTTGCGGCGTGGCCGAGTTCACCAGCGTGCAAGCGGCCAAGGTGGCCAACGCGGTGCGCAGGGCCGGCGTCGACGGCGTGATGCTGATGCCGGCGCTGGTCTACGGCTCCAAGCCCTTCGAGACCGCCGAGCACTACCGCTATGTGGCGAAAAACGCCGACGTGCCGTTGATGGTTTACAACAACCCACCGATCTACAAGAACGACGTGACCCCGGACATCCTGATTTCCCTGGCCGACTGCGACAACGTGGTGTGCTTCAAGGATTCCTCCGGCGACACCCGGCGTTTCATCGACGTGCGCAATGAAGTCGGCGACCGTTTCGTACTGTTCGCCGGTCTCGACGATGTGGTGCTGGAAAGCATCGCGGTGGGGGCCGAAGGTTGGGTCTCGGGCATGTCCAACGTGTTCCCTATCGAGGGCGAAACCATCTTCCGCCTGGCCAAGGCCGGTCGCTTCGCCGAGGCCATGCCGATCTACGAATGGCTGATGCCGATCCTGCACCTCGACGCCCGGGCGGACCTGGTGCAGTGCATCAAGTTGTGCGAAGCCATTGCCGGTCGTGGCAGCGCCCTGACCCGCCCGCCGCGCCTGGCCTTGCCGGAAGCCGACCGGGTGTTCGTCGAGCAGATCATGGCCAAGGCCCTGGCCAATCGTCCGCCGCTGCCGGACGTCGGTCTCTGAGTGATTGCCGGGCGGACCCTTGCGGGTCCGGCCCGGCAGCCTGTCCTTGCACCTCTACAGGAAACGCCAGCATGTCCAACCCTCGAAGTACCTCCCGCGCCACCACCGCTTCAGGACTGAAGCGTGTCGTGGCCGCCGCCATGGCCGGCACTGTCGCCGAGTGGTATGAATTCTTTCTTTATGGCACTGCCTCGGCACTGGTCTTCGGCCAGCTGTTCTTTCGTCAGACCGACAGCCCGGTCGATGGCATCCTCGCCGCCTTCGCCCTGTATGCCGTCGGCTTTCTCGCCCGCCCGCTGGGTGGCCTGGTGTTCGGCCACTACGGTGACAAATTCGGCCGCAAGCGCCTGCTGCAACTGAGCCTGGTGGTGGTCGGCATCACCACCTTCCTGATGGGTTGCCTGCCCGGCTTCGAGCAGATCGGCTACGCGGCACCGGTCTTGCTGGTGGTGTTGCGGCTGATCCAGGGCTTCGCCTTTGGCGGTGAATGGGGCGGTGCGATCCTGCTGGTGTCCGAACACTGTCCGGACAATCGTCGAGGCTTCTGGGCCAGTTGGCCGCAAGCCGGTGTTCCGGCCGGCAACCTGGTCGCCACCATCGCCCTGCTGCTGTTGTCCTCGAATCTGTCGGAGGCGCAGTTCCTTGCCTGGGGCTGGCGCGTCGCGTTCTGGTTCTCGGCGGTGGTGGTGCTGATCGGCTACTGGATTCGCACCAGCGTCGATGACGCACCGATCTTCAAGGAAGCTCAAGCGCGGCAGGCACAGAACAAGCAACAGCAGTTGGGCGTGGTCGAGGTGTTGCGTCATCACTGGCGTGCCGTGCTGGTCGGTATCGGCGCGCGGTTTGCCGAAAACATCCTTTATTACACCGTGGTGACCTTCTCGATCACTTATCTGAAACTGGTGGTGCACAAGGACACTTCACAGGTTCTGCTGCTGATGTTCGGCGCGCACCTGCTGCATTTCTTCCTGATCCCGCTGATGGGCTATCTGTCCGATCTGATCGGACGTAAACCGGTGTACCTGACCGGCGCGGTGCTCACCGCGTTCTGGGGCTTCATCGGCTTCCCCATGATGGACACCGGCAACAACTGGCTGATCATGGCGGCCATCACCCTGGGCCTGGCCATCGAGTCGATGACCTACGCGCCCTACTCGGCGCTGATGGCCGAAATGTTCCCGACCCACGTGCGCTACACCGCGCTGTCGTTGTGTTATCAGGTAGCGCCGATTTTCGCCGGATCACTGGCGCCGCTGATTGCCCTCACCCTGCTCAACCAGTACCACAGCTCGACACCGATCGCCTTCTACCTGGTCGGGGCTGCGCTGATTTCCCTCGTCGCCGTCGGCCTGACCCGCGAAACCCGTGGCAAATCGCTGCACGCCGTGGATGCCGAATCGGCTGCGCGTATCTCTGCCTTCGATGGCGCCGAACTCGCCACGCCACGCCGGGGCGACTCGCTGGCATGAGCTTAATCACAGGAGTTTTCCATGCCCGACATCATCGGCCACAACTACATCGGCGGTGCGCGTAGCGCCGCCGGCAACCTCACCCTGCACAGCCATGACGCCAATACCGGTGAAGCCCTGCCCTTCGTGTTCATGCAGGCCACGGGTGACGAAGTGAACGGCGCCGCCCGAGCCGCCGCATCGGCCTACCCGGTCTTCAGCTCACTGTCGGCCCACCGGCGTGCGGATTTTCTTGACGCCATCGCCGCGCAACTGGATGCGCTGGACGATGAGTTCGTCGCCCTGGTTACCCGCGAGACGGCGCTCCCGAGCGCTCGTATCCAGGGCGAACGCGCTCGTACCAGTGGCCAGATGCGCCTGTTCGCGCAAGTCCTGCGCCGTGGTGATTTCTATGGTGCGCGCATCGACCGCGCCTTGCCCGAACGTCAGCCGCTGCCACGGGTCGACCTGCGCCAGTACCGGATCGGCGTCGGTCCGGTTGCGGTGTTCGGCGCGAGCAATTTCCCGCTGGCGTTCTCCACCGCCGGCGGCGATACCGCTGCCGCGCTGGCCGCGGGTTGCCCGGTGGTGTTCAAGGCCCATAGCGGGCATATGGCAACCGCGGAACAGGTGGCCGATGCGATCATCCGTGCCGCCGAGCACACCGACATGCCCAAGGGCGTGTTCAACATGATCTACGGCGCGGGGGTCGGTGAAGCACTGGTCAAGCATCCGGCGATTCAGGCCGTCGGCTTCACCGGCTCGCTGACGGGCGGACGCGCGCTCTGCGACATGGCCGCCACACGGCCACAACCGATTCCGGTGTTCGCCGAAATGAGCAGCATCAACCCAGTCGTGGTGTTGCCCGAAGCCTTGCACCTGCGCGGCGAAACCATCGCCCGTGAACTGGTGGCCTCGGTGGTGCAGGGCTGCGGGCAGTTCTGTACCAATCCGGGCCTGGTGATCGGCATCGCTTCGCCAAGGTTCAGCGCCTTCACGGCCCTGCTCGGCACCTTGATGAACGAGCAACCGGCGCAAACCATGCTCAACGCCGGCACGCTGCGCAGCTACCGCAACGGTGTGCAGGCCTTGCTCGATCATGCTGGCATCCGTCATCTGGCCGGCCAGCCTCAGCAGGGCAACCAGGCACAGCCACAGCTGTTCAAGGCTGACGTCAACCTGCTGTTCGACGGTGATCCGCTGTTGCAGGAAGAAGTCTTCGGCCCGACCACTATCGTGGTTGAAGTGGCCGACAAAGCCGAACTGCAACGCACCCTACAGTGCCTTCACGGTCAACTCACGGCCACGCTGATTGCCGAGGCTGGCGATCTGCAAGGCCACGGCGAGCTGCTGCCGCTGCTGGAGCAAAAGGTCGGCCGGGTGTTGTTCAACGGCTATCCGACGGGAGTCGAAGTCTGTGATGCGATGGTCCACGGCGGGCCTTACCCGGCCACTTCCGATGCCCGGGGCACGTCGGTCGGCAGCCTGGCCATCGAGCGTTTCCTGCGTCCGGTGTGCTACCAGAACTGCCCGGATACCTGGCTCCCCGAGGCGCTGAAAAACGCCAACCCGCTGGGTATCAATCGCCTGGTGGACGGCACCAGCCACCGCAATCCCCTATGAACCCTTCGCCGGTGATCGGGCGCCCGCTTCCTTGTAATCACTCAGGTTGTCGATATAGACATAAACACACAGAAGATGAACTCCGGCGCGCTACGCACACCGATGTTGTCCCCAACGCCGATCACGAAAGGTCGTAGTTCCAGATGATGCTCAATGTGTCATCAAGCCATTGGTGATAGGCATTGGCGGCTTCGTCCGAGGCATGTACCGAGAAGATGAACCCTGGGTACCCGCCAAATGCCGGAGGGGGTGGTGAAATGTGCCCTGCCTCGAAAAAGGTCACGACCCGTGCGGTTTCAGGATGCTGCTCAACCTTGTCCAGCCCCGAGAAACCGCTGAAACGGCCATCGCCGCGCAGTGGAATGATGTAGTTCGCCGCCACTCTGGCGGCAGGCAGCACATCGGGCAGTGCTGGGGTCGGCAAGCCCAGGGCAGCGGTCATGCACAGTTTTGCGAACGAGACGCCGGTGCTCTGCTCCACCACAAAGTGCGACACGCCCGAGCCACCGATACGAGCGCCGATTTCAATCACATAAGGTTGCTGCCGGGCATCCAGGCGAAGCTCCACATGCGCGGCGCCCATGGTAATGCCCAAAGCCTTCACCCCCTCACGCGCCGCCTCGCACAAGGCAACGATCAACGGATCATCGATATCACGGCGTTGGCGATAGATCGTTTCTTCAAACCAGGGCCCTTCAGGCTGGCCCTTGTCGCCGACTGCCAGGACATGCACGCCTTCGATATCGACAAAGCACTCCACCACGAACTCTTTGCCGGGCAGATACTGCTCGACCACCAGGCCCACGGCCTTGTCCTGATCGTAGAAACGCGCCAGATCCTTGCTCTGGACATCCCAGACGGCCTTGATGAGGCCGGGTAGCTCTTCGGCGCTCCTGGCCAGCATCACACCGGTGCTCGACCAGCCGGAAAGCGGCTTGATCACCAGTGGCAAACCCAGGGCATGGACTTGTGAAAGGTCTTCGGGATTGTCGATGTAGCGAAACCCCGGCGACCTCAAGCCTGCCTCGGCGAACGCCTGACGCATCAGGTATTTGTTGCGCGCTAACGCCGCCACTTCCGGCTCGATGCCAGGCGTACCGATTTTTTTCGCCGCCAGGGCCGTCCAGATGATCGCCTCTTCGCGAACGGTCATGACCCCGCCAATCCCGCGCTCTTCCACTCCGGCCGCGAAGGCTTCCAGAGCCACTTGGGGCTCATCGAAAACCGGCAGTTGCCAGGTCGAGGTGACCGCCGGCAACTGAGCGGGAGCGCTCTCGGTCGTGTCGTAAATCAGTACCAGTTCAATGCCCGCCGCTTGTGCGGCCTCAAATACGAATGACAACTTGGCACTGCGATGGCAAACCAACGCCAGCTTTTTCATTTTATTTCCTCAGTAACCGGGAGTCGTGGGGGGCGGCGCTTCAATTGCCATCCCGAGACACCCGATGCATCGACGAACAACAGGCTGATACCGACCATGACCGCAATCATCGCAATGATTTTCACTGCCCCTAACGCCACCCCGGAGCCGATCAACCACTCACCGGCGACCACGGCGAAAGGCGCAAGCAGGCCGATCGCGTTGGCGTACAGCACGCCGCCTTCGGCCAGGACCTTCTGGTACAACACATAAACCGGAGCCGAGCAGGCAGCCCCCAGAATCAGCACCTTGAGAACATCCTCCAGGCTCAGCAGCAACAAGGGCGCCGGATCAAGCATGAACAAAGGCACGAAGGACGTGGCAGAGATCAGGGTGACCCAGGCCAGCGAGGTGAGCAGAGGCAAATCCTTGAGGTAGCGCTTGGACAGCAGGCCATACACGGCATAGGAAAACGCCGCCACCAATGCCAGTGCAATGCCGGCCGGACTCACCGCGCCGCCTTCATTACCGCTCGCATTGAACGCCAATGCAGCCGCGCTGACGATCAGCACGCCACTGAGCTTCAACCAGGAAAACCCCAGGCTGCGAGACAGGAGACCCAGCAGGTAGGTAATGCCCGGAATAGTCGCAAGGACCATGGTCAGGTCACTGGCCTTCAGCGACTTCAAGGCGCCGAAGCTGCAGGCGAAATACAGGGAGAAGCCCAGGACCGACAGCATGAAAAACCCCGGCAACCTTGAGCGCAGGGGTATGGAGGCCAATGCGGCCCGCTCGCGAAACGCCACGATCAACCACAGGGCAGCCGTCGTCGCCCAAAGCCTGAGCCCAACGGCATGCATCACCGGGATGCTGCCAATCAGGTTCTTGGACAACAGCCAACTGATCGAAAACAGCGCCAGAATGGCAAAGGTGAACAGCAGTAGCCGCCCTTTCAAGGCGTTCAACGAGGTGACTCCCCAAGCACCCGTCGCGCATAGTGCGAGGCAGGGAAATTGAAGCGTGCCTGTGGGTTTTCCGCGTACTGCCCGGTATCGGCAAGATAAGGGGGGGCGCTCCGATAACAGGTAACCAGCTCCAGCCGGAACCCTTCAGGGTCCGGCCCATTGGTTGCCCGTAGCGGTGCCGGCAAGAACAAGGCCTCACCGGGCAAAGGCGCTTTGAAACTGACCAGTGTCTTATCGAACAAGGCCCGCTGATAGATAGTCGGACTACGGGCAGCCGGCATCCTATAACTTCCTTGTAAACGTCCGCCAGACAGCGAACTAACGTCCATGTATGCAATCCATCCGGGACTGCTGCAAGGCAGGAAATCTACTGTAGGCTATTTCCTGGCGCAATATGTAACTGCACAAAGGCGGTGAGAGGAGGAAGTCCCCTCTCCTACTCAGGTCGTACAGCATCGAGTCAGTTCGGATGCGGCGGTCAAGTGAATGCAATACAAACTCACGCCAGCAGCGCCTTCAGATCGTTGTACAGCGCCTCGGGGATCTGCACGCCCTCGACCAGGCTGCGCGCCCGCGCTTCATAACGCCGTTGCGACGGCAGGCGTGCGCCCTGCCCCTGGATGCTTTCGAACAGGACTTCGGCACGGGCCAGATGCTGCTCGGTGGCCGCGCCGAGGAAGCGCTGCGGGTCAAACGCGATGATCAGCTCGCCATGGTACGGCGACGACTTGCTGCCGGCGTCATAGGCCAACGATTCGGCACTGGTCAGGTCACCGATCAACGGCCCGGCGATCAACTCCACCATGGCCGCCAACGCCGACCCCTTGTGCCCGCCGAACGTCAACATCGCGCCGCTATCGAGCACCACGTTCGCATCGGTGCTCGGCTGCCCGTGGGCGTCCACGCCCCAGCCTGGGGGAATCGCCTTGCCGGCGCGCCGATGCAACTCGATATCGCCCCGGGCAATCGCACTGGTGGCGAAGTCGAAGACAAAGGGCGTGTGGCCCGGGCGCGGCCAGCCAAACGCAATGGGATTGGTCCCGAACAGCGGCTGGCTCCCGCCCGCCGGCGCGACCCAGGCATGGCTGGGAGTGCAGGCCAGCGCCACGAGGCCGGCAGCGGTCAGTTGCTCGATCTCGACCCACAACGCGGAGAAATGCACACAGTGATTGATCGCCAGGGCCGCGACCCCGTTGGCCCGGGCTTTCTCCTGCAGCAACGGCAGGCCCGCCTGGAACGCCAACTGGGAGAAACCGCCCGCCGCATCGACACGCACAATCGACGGTGCCTGATCGATCACCCGCGGCTGGGCATCGGCGGCCACCTTGCCGGCCCGGAGCGAATTCACGCACCCCAGCACCCGGTACAGGCCATGGGAGGCGCAGCCATCGCGCTCACCGGCAATCACCGTATCGGTCACCGCACGGGCGTGGGCGAGGTTGAAACCGTTGTGCAGCAAGATGGATTCGGCCAGCTCGCGAGCTTCGGCCAGGGACAGTCGGATCATCATCAGCTCCTTGAACAGACGGTCCAGACTGGCCCATTCCAGGACTTACGGCTTGATCGCTTTAAACCGGCCCCATGACGAATTCGGCATACCGCCGGCGTTGGTAAAAAAGCCCTTGCAAGCATGGTATTACGGTATACCATAATACCTTAAAACCAATAAAAACCCGCTTCAGCCAGCCGAGGTCCGTCCAATGATCGATGCCGCCATCTACAAACAAGTCATGGGCTCTTTCCCGTCCGGGGTCACCGTGATCACCACCCTGGATGACGACGGCCAGGTGGTGGGCCTTACCGCCAGCGCCTTCAGTTCCCTGTCCATGGACCCGGCCCTGGTGCTGTTCTGCCCCAACTACAGCTCCGACTCCTATCCGGTGCTGATCAGGAACAAGCGTTTCGCCATTCATGTGCTGTCCGGCGCGCAGCAGAACGAGGCCTATGCCTTCGCCCGCAAAGGCAAGGACAAGGCCCAGGGCCTCCAGTGGACCTTGAGCGAACTGGGCAACCCGCTGTTGCCCAACGCCAGCGCCATCATCGAGTGCGAACTGTGGCGCGAGTATGAAGGCGGCGACCACGCGATCATGGTCGGCGCGGTGAAGAACCTCATCGTGCCGGAGCCCGATGCCAGCCCGATGATCTATTGCCACGGCAAGATGGGCGCCCTGCCCGCGCTCGCCTGAGCCCGGATGGCGACCGGCAAGCGGTCCTTGCTTCGCGGCAACAATCAGTATTATGGTATACCAACAATTCAGCAGGCGGACCTGCCGGCCAACAACAAAAGACCCGAGGTAAGCGTCATGAAGTTTTCCCTCTTCATCCATATGGAGCGTTGGGACGAAAGTGTCAGTCATCGCCAGTTGTTCGAAGACCTCAGCGAACTGACCCTGATGGCCGAGGCCGGCGGCTTCAGCACCGTGTGGATCGGCGAACACCACGCCATGGAATACACCATTTCCCCGAGCCCGATGCCGCTGCTGGCTTATCTCGCCGCCAAGACCCGGACCATTCACCTGGGCGCCGGCACCATCATCGCGCCGTTCTGGCACCCGTTGCGGGTCGCCGGGGAATGCGCTCTGCTGGACGTGATCAGCAATGGCCGGATGGAAGTCGGCCTGGCCCGTGGCGCCTACCAGGTGGAATTCGACCGCATGGCCGGCGGCATGCCCGCATCGAGCGGCGGCCAGGCATTGCGGGAAATGGTTCCAGTGGTACGCGCCCTGTGGCAAGGCGACTACGCCCATGACGGCGAGATCTGGAAATTCCCCACCTCCACCAGCGTGCCCAAGCCGGTCCAGAAGCCCAACCCGCCGATGTGGATCGCCGCCCGCGACCCGGACTCCCACAACTTCGCCGTGGCCAATGGCTGCAACGTGATGGTCACGCCGCTGATGAAGGGCGACGAAGAGGTGCTGGACCTGAAGAACAAGTTCCAGGCCGCGCTGGACAACAACCCCGAGGTGCCGCGTCCGCAACTGATGGTGCTGCGTCACACCCACGTGCATGCGGTCGATGATCCCGAAGGCTGGAAAGTCGGGGCCACGGCGATCTCGAAATTCTATCGGACCTTCGACGCCTGGTTCGGCAACAAGCAGGTGCCGGTCAACGGCTTCCTGGCGCCGAGCCCGGAAGAAAAATTCGCCGAGCGGCCGGAGTTCGAACTGGAGAATATCCGCAAGAACACCATGATCGGCACGCCGCAGGAAGTGATCGAGCGGATTCGCTATTACCAGGAACTGGGGATCGACGAGTTCAGCTTCTGGTGCGACAACAGCCTGCCCCACGAGGAAAAGAAAAAGTCCCTGGCGCTGTTTATCCAGCAGGTGGTGCCGGCGTTCCGCTGAACCCCGATACACCGCGGGAGCGCCGACCGGCGGCTCCCGCGTTGCCGACCTGACGTCCGCTCGGGCGCGTCGACATGCAGCCTTATGTCACACTGGTCATCGGCGTGCGGGTGATATAGTTCCGTCACCACCTGCCCCACTCTTTCCTCCACCCAGACCATGGTGACGCATTCGATGAATTCTTCCCTTGCACCGGCCCGCGACATCGACGGCAAGGCAATCGCCGCCCAGGTGCTCAATGAAGTCCGCGACGAGATCGCGGAGCTGGCCCGGCAAGCCCTTTTCCCCGCGCTGGCGGTGATCCTGGTGGGCGACGACCCGGCCAGCCAGGTCTATGTGCGCAACAAATTGCTGCGGGCCGAAGAAGTCGGCATCCGTTCGCTGGAACATCGCCTGCCGGAAAGCACCGGCCAGGCCGAACTGCTGCAACTGATTGCCGAACTGAACGCCGACCCGGCGGTGAACGGCATCCTGGTGCAACTGCCGCTGCCCGCGCACATCGAGGAGCATGCGGTGATCCAGGCCATCGACCCGCTCAAGGATGTCGACGGCTTTCATCGGGAGAACGTCGGCGGCCTGGTCCACGGCGCCGAAGTCCTGACGCCCTGCACGCCCAGCGGCTGCATGCGCCTGTTGCAGGAAACCTGCGGTGATCTGCGCGGCAAGCACGCGGTGGTCATCGGTCGTTCGAATATCGTCGGCAAGCCGATGGCGACCTTGCTGTTGCAGGCCGATTGTTCGGTCAGCGTGGTGCACTCGCGTAGCGTCGATGCCCCGGCGTTGTGCCGGCTAGCGGATATCGTGGTCGCCGCCGTAGGTCGCCCACAGTTGATCGATGCCAGTTGGCTCAAGCCGGGCGCGGTCGTGATCGATGTGGGGATCAATCGGATTGAAACCGAGACCGGCACCCGCCTGGTGGGGGATGTCGACTATGCCAGCGCCCGCACGGTGGCCAGCGCGATCACCCCGGTGCCGGGCGGGGTCGGGCCGATGACCATTGCCTACCTGCTGAAGAACACCGTGATCGCCACGCAGTTGCAGCGGTCCCGGTAGCCCCCGGGCTCGGGATGCAGGGCGGATTCAGCCCGCCCTGCGCCCGACCTTCAGCCCGTGCCACGGACTTGGGGGCGCTTCAGCGCTGCTGTGAGGCAAAACGCCCCTTTCCCGCCTGCTTCGCTTCGTACATCCGGCTGTCCGCCTCGCGCAACAGTTGCGTCGCGCTTCTCGGATCATCGCGCCCATACATCGCAATACCGATACTCACCCCCACCTGTACGGTGGCCGAGCCGATCAGGACCGGCTCACTGATCAGGTGAATCAGCTTTTGCGCCAATCGTTCCGCGTCCCGGCCCCCCCCGATCTGGCCCTCCACAACGGCGGTGAATTCATCGCCCGCCAGCCGAAACACCGCATCGGTCTCCCGCAGGCAGGTCTTCAACCTCTCGGCCACGGCCTGGAGCAAGCCATCGCCGACTTCATGGCCGAAGGTATCGTTCACTGCCTTGAATCCATCCAGGTCAAGAAACAGCACCGCCAGGGGAACACCGGTCCGGCGCGCCCTGGCCATCGCGTTGGGCAGGCCTTCGAGCAGGGACCGGCGGTTTGGCAACCCGGTCAGGGTATCGGTCAACGCCTCTTTCTCGCGACGTTCGGCCATGGCCTTGCGCTCGGTAATGTCGTGCAGGAAGACACTGAAAAATCGCTGCCCGTCGATTTCGACAGGGCTGATACGCACCTCGACGGGGAAGACCGTGCCGTCACGACACAACGCCGAGATCTCCAGGCGCTGGCGCATGGCCCGGTCATCGCCGGTGGCGAGATACTCTCGCCAGCCCACCAGTTGGCCCTCATGCATCGCCGCCGGGATCACCAGCTGTTCGAATGACTGACCCAGCGCTTCATCACGGGACCAGCCGAAGGTCGTCTCGGCCATGCGGTTCCAGGCCCTCACCGCCCCGGACTCATCGATACTCACGTAGGCATCACTGGCGTACTCCAGCACCGCCGACAGCTCCGCCTCCCGCTGCCTGAGCTCACGATCGGCCTGCAGCCGTTGAACCATCGTGTGGGAAAGCATTTCGTTGGCCCGCAGCAGCTCGGCGGTACGCTCCTCGACACGCTGCTCCAGGCTGTGCCGCAACGTCATCAGGGACGCCTCGGTTTCCTTTCGCAGCTGGATGTTCTGCACCGTCGCGATGTAATACTCCAGGTCACCGTTCACCGACAGCAGCTTGGCCACATGCAGGTCGACCCAGACAGACGTGCCGTCCTTGTGCCGGTACCTTTTCTCGAGCTGGTAGCGATCGATTTCGCCGTTGGTCAACTGGCGCAGCAGACTCAAGTCGCTGTCCAGGTCTTCAGGGTGGGTGATGTCCTGGAAGGTCAAGCTCATGAGCTCGTCGGCGTCATAGCCGACGATGCTGCAGAATGCACCGTTGACGCTGAGAAAGCGCCCGTTGCCCGCCACTGCCGCGATGCCCGTGGGCGCCAGGGCAAAGGCGGTTTTCAGGCGCGCCTCGCTGGCCGCGAAGGCCGCCGCGGACTGGGTGATGTGCGAGCGGGAAAGCAGCGCGGCCTCGCGCATCTGGAATTCCCGGCTGACCAGCCCGGCAAAATCCTCCAGGACCTGCCGCGCCTCATCGGTGAGAATCCGCGCCTTGTTATCGATCGCGCAGAGCGTACCCAGCGCATAGCCCTCGATGGAACGGATCGGCGCTCCCGCGTAGAAGCGGATATGCGGGTTGCTGAGGACCAGGGGATTGGAAGAAAAACGCGGATCATTCAACGCATCAGGGATCACCATCGTCTGCTCCTGCTCGATGGCAATGGTGCAGAAGGAGATATCCCGGGGCGTCTGCCGGGTGTCCAGCCCGACCCTGGACTTGAACCACTGGCGGTCGCTGTCGATCAGCGAGATCAGCGCAATGGGCATTTCAAGCGTGGCGGCCAACAAGCGGGTGAGTCGATCAAAAACCGGCTCTGTCTCGGTGTCGAGCACCTCCAGAGCGTGCAACAGCTTCAAACGTCCTGCTTCGGTGTGGGGCAAAATGGACGACCTCTCTCAGCTGACTCGTCTGTGTCCTGTCCTTCGGATCGAGAATAGCTCGAAGACAGCTCGCCGCGATCCGTTCTAGGCGTGTAGTGGAGCCGTTGGCCACGGTGAGCACGGCATGCTGGTGACAGCATATGCCAATCTGGGTGGGCTTCAAGAAGGGGATGGTATTAGACTGAGCTGCGTGACGAATGTGGATCGCGTGTCAAATGATCAAAGGATGAGCACGGTGAGTCGTACCCAGCATATCTGCCTGATGGCGACCTATAACCAGTGGATGAATGCCAAGGTCTATGAAGCGGCCAAGGGTTTGCCCGAAGCAGAACTGGGCGCCGACAGAAAAGCCTTCTTCGGCTCGATTCTCGGGACCTTGAACCACCTGACGGCCGGGGACATCGTCTGGTTGAAGCGATTCGCCCAGCACCCGGCGCAGTACCTGGCCCTGGAGCCGGTTCGAGCCCTTCCCGCCCCCAAGCGCCTCGACCAGTTGCTGTTCCCCGGTTTCCAGGAGCTGGCGGCACATCGGGTATGGCTGGACCAGATCATTATCGAATGGTCTCGCTCGGTGACCGAGTCGGATCTGGATCACCCCCTCCACTACGCAAGCATGCAGGGAGTACCGGCGGACAGGAACTTTTATGGCCTGGTCATGCATTTCTTCAACCACCAGACCCATCACCGCGGGCAAGTGACCACCTTGCTGTCACAAGCAGGGGTCGACGTAGGCGCTACGGACCTGGTGGTGCTCATTCCAGACGAACACCACACATGATCACTGGCCGTGCGCCTCTCGTCGCGGTGCCGCGATCGAAGTAGCGCCTTTATTTAGCGGTTGAGCTGGCGGCCTGGCCCAGTCCTTTGTCGTTGTGATCGCCCACCTTGGTGTCCGAGATCGCCGTGGCCTTCGACAGTCCATGCGTCGCTTTAGAGTGCGCGACACCCGACGTCGCAACACCGTGGCCACGAGAAGTCTTATGGCCGCGCCCAGTGTGATGGCCTCTCACGCCATGATCTCGAACCGCCCTGCCGTCATGATCCCGAACCGACTTGCCGATAGCCTTGCCGTCATGATCCTGAACCGACTTGCCAATAGCCTTGCCGTCATGATCGACCTCATGACCTTCAGCGAGCCCCCTGCTATGGGAACTGTCCGAATGACTGGCACCGGCATGACCACCGCTCTCTCCGCCATGGCCGCCATTGCCGTTGCCACCGCCGCCACCACCATTGCCATTGCCACCACCACCTTCCTTGGCATAGGCAGAAGCCATGACGGACAGTTCAGCCGGTAACAAAGGAGCAGCCGCAAACATCATGACGCAGGACATGACAGCTACCAGGTTTCTCTTTTTAAATCGCATGATGGCTTCCATTAAAGTGGTCTTTGCGTCTTCTCTGACACAATTAGTTACGTGTTGTTCAAAGACAGGCGACAGACGGAAGCCTCCATGCCAACTTATTAACGTGAATGCGATCTCTTCTCGTTGATTTGCCATTGGATCAACGCAATGTCAGAGCGGCCCCGTGCAGGCCTCCACTAATTGAAAGCGCCACTCAGCACTTCATAGATGAGCCCACTCGCGATAGACACCAGAATCAGGTCTGTACCCGCCTGTTGCCACTCATAGCCTTCGTAGCGAGGGAGTTGTACCAACAGCCGACCATCCAGTTTTTTCGCAATGCCCGGTGGAAGAGGTTTGCCTCGGGCCAGCTTTTTCTGGATACCCGGCGGCAGTGAAGGCCCGGGGCTCCAGTAATCACGGTACCCGCCTAGTGCCCGAGGACGCGTCCTCGATCAACGCTTGGACCGTAGCCCCACTCACCGCCACCTGATTTCTTGCCTTTGCCGTGGCCGTGGCCGCCTTGATTGCCTTGATCCTGGAAGTCTTGCGAAAAACCCTTGCCGTTTCCCTGGCCATTACCGTTGCCGTTGCCCGGATCAGCCAAAGCACCCGCAGAGCCCGCTACCAGGGCGAAGCACGTCACTACCGCAATAAACGAGCGAGATTTGAACATATCCGTTTTCCCAGAAAGGGGAACATCCCCACTGCAATGTAGACGGCGTTAGGCAAGGAAGTTCCAGATGCCCTGCTACATCCAGTCATGGATGACTGACAAGGTCATTGACTGGCTGTCAACCTAAACATTGTAAATGTTGTTGAGCACAACTTCTCACTGGGGCATCCTTCCCGACGCAAATTTACATGGACAGTAAAATTTGATGCGCTCTTCACCTATGGACGTGCCTATCCCCTGCTCCTGCACGCTCGATACCTCGTTTCATCCCAGCGGTCTGAAAACCTCATTGCGTCTTTATGGACTGGTTCGCATCGTCGGATTCAGCGACACGCCTGCAAGCACACCGGTTGAAATTCTTTGTGCGGCATCCGGCAAAGGAAAGGCCATTCGGTCCTTCGTTTCAAGACTGGACGCTGAGTTGGTCGCCAGGTCAATGCCTGGCACGGGCTATCGTGTCATACCGCTGGCACACTTCGATCCCACCGGATTTATCCAAGAACACCAGGGCTGGCTGACCGTCCACATCACCTGTGGTCTTACCTCACAGCGCGGCACGTTACGGTTGGCAAATGGTGACTTGCCGAGCTTGGGCTGGTTTGTCCATGCCCAGACCGGCCCGTGGGCACCCGGGCGATTCCTGCATTGGGGTGAAGAAGTCGCGCAGACACTGCTTGATGCCTATCGCAGCGTCGGCATGCCCAATTACAACGCCTGGCTCAACCAGCTTGATGATTATTCCGGTCACGCCATGGATGACTGCGCCGAGCTCGCCTGGCAGGCACTCGAGGCCTGCAGTCCACCCCAAGAAAACCACCGAGCCATGTACAACCCAATGGATGAAAGCTGGCGACTTTCAGACGCCCCCGTTGACCTCTACTCCCCCCTTTGAATCCCTGAAAGGACGCTCCCATGAGTGGCAAACCTGCTGCGCGCATCACCGATCCCACCGCGTGCCCAGTTTCGGGTCACGGCACCAATTCGCTGGTAACCGGCTCATCCGATGTGATCTTTGAAGGCCTGGGCGCTGCCCGCCTGAACGACACCTCGGCGTGCGGAAGCCCGATTACCGGTGGCGTCTCTTCAACCGTATTTATCAATGGCGTCAATGCCGCCACCGTCGACAGCGTTGGCGCTCATGGCAATACGGTGACGGCAGGTGCTAGCACTATCATTATCGGTGACACCTTCGTGCCTGCGCCCTTCAGCGGCCTGTTGCCAATGCCAGTGCACTTCAGCGACAAGTTCAGACTGGTCGACGAAGACTCCGGCGAACCGATGCCCAATCACGACTATGCCATCCAACGCGCCGACGGCAGCATTGAACATGGGATCAGTGATGAGTTGGGCTACACCCATATGGTGAGCTCCCACTTGCCTGAAAGCATCAAACTGTTTTGGTAGGGCTGAGGTATGACAGTAGAGCCGGTGGTTCTTCCAGGCAGCAAGGCGGCAAGCCCCTGCTTTATTCCCGATCGGTCAGGCAGAGACCATGAAAGTCTATTTTGGTGGAGATCACAATGACTCATGTGATTAGCAAGAATGGCAAAAAAATGACTCACGTAGCTACAAAAGCGATCACACCAGTCAAAGACACCACTCCAAAAAATGTCTTGCTGCCTGCTAAGCAGCAGAAACGACGAGCCGAAAATGAGGAGTATTTGAAGAATAAGAACGTGAAGGCATTTTTGGATACCATTGCCGAGTCCGAAGGCGGTAACTACCACGCAAAATTTGGCTACGGCTGGGCACCGGGCTATAAAACTGGAAAATGGACTTTTAGTGATGAGTCCACCCATCCCGGTGCGGGCTACGGCGGATCAACTACAGCGTCAGGTAGATATCAAATTACGATAGGCTCATGGAGAGACTATTGCGTTACAGCAATGGGGCTATCTGACTTTACTCCAAATACACAGGATTTGACTGCAATCGAAATGCTTCGAAGAGCGCGTGCAATTGACTCAATCGTAAATGGCGACATTAAAGATGCAGTACACAAAGCATCTGGGAGTTGGGAATCTTTACCGCTGGGCCCCGGCCAAGCTAATCGCCCATTGGGCGGACATCCGTCCGGTCAACCGTATATGCCGTATGACGATGTCGTAACCACCTACAAGAAATTTGGCGGCACTACAAAATGAAACTACACTCTACCGCTTGCATTTTACTTTGCTGCATTAGTATTTTCGCCAACGCAACAGATGTGCCCATCAAAAAAGGAATGACATTTTTAAGTGCCCGAAAAGCATTGCTTAAACATGGTTGGAAGCCAAATTTAACGGATGAAATGGAACCGGGCGGAGCCATGAAAATACTTAGAGACATGGGTGTCAGTGAAGTCGAAAGATGCACCGAGGGAGTTCAATATTGCGAGTTCAATTACAAAAAAAACAAAATTTGCCTGGTCGTCAGCACTACGGGTGAAGAAGTAAAGAACATGATAATTGATGGTTGGGGTTTCAAATGCCCCGAAAAATACTAAAAATGGGATAGTTACGTCAATTTCAGCCGCCACTCTCCGGATCTTACCAAGGGTGAAGTTAATCTGTAATTCAGCCTGAGCAAACAAGCTGCTGACTCGCTCACACCAGAGAACTTTCATCATCCAGCGCGGTGATGTCGAGTATTCAGAGTTTTTGGCGAGCTACAAATCGGCTGGAGGGATTGTCAAATGAAGGCTTCGACACTCGCGCTCGTTGCACTCTATTGCATTGGCACCAGCGCAGCGTTTGCGGATGGCTCGCAGGCGACAAGCGACAGGCGCGGGCCGGCAGGCATCGCCGTCGGTGAGCCCTTGGTCGCAGCCAGGGCCAAGCTCGTCAAACAAGGATGGAAGCCGACGCGGATGCATACCAGCGATGGCTATGAATATAGTGGCGTGGAGCGGGAGCTAGCTGCACGCAAGTTCTTCGAGGTCGATGTCTGCTCTTTTGATAGCTCGCGTTGCATCTTGTTCTACTCAAAGAACGGCGCTTGCCTGCGCGTCGACACCATTGGGGAGCAATTCAATGACATGACGGTTACGCGATGGGCCGATGAGTGTCCTGACGCGCCTCCAAAACCAAGTAAGCGCGGCGCGGGATAGCAACCGACCATTTTGAATGGGACGACATTTGCCAGTACCTGGCCCCGCGCCGAAAATTGCCATCGAATGCCCGCGCCACGAAATAACGGTTAGCGAAAACGTGGCGCGGATGATTCATGACGCTGGCCAGCGCAAAGCGTCTCGACTCGACGCCGAAGAAGCATAACCCACTCTACACGCTGCATCCGACCGCGGAGGGCGGCGCATGCATGGAGATCAAGATTCAGGCGTCGTAGAGCTGGAAGAAGATATCAAGCGTGTCGTTGTTGTGTCCGCCAGAATCCAGCGTGAAACGGTACTGGGTGAACTTGATTTCATTGAATATCGAACTATCCCTTGTAACCCTTACGGGGCCGCCGCTGAGAAAGTTGATGTACTGCTGATTGCCATTCCCACTCCAGAACCACAGTGATATAGGCGTATCCTTGACATTGAACAGGGACACGCTGGCTTTCTCCAGCGTCTGGCGCAGTAACTGCTCTGGAGAGAATTGCTGCAGGCGATTGTAGTCGGATATATAAAGATCGAAGTTACATACCACTGTTTCTCCCGGGCTTGCAATCCCTCTCCCGGTTCCAGATCGCCATTCTGATTTTGTTCCGTTCATCAGCATCGCGATGTCATAGTACAAACCGGTGCTGGCTGTGTGATTTTTAACATAGAACTTGTAAAAGGTGGCTCCGCCACCATTGTTCGTATCGAAAGTCGCCATGGCATTCCCTTGTTTCGATAAGATTGAACGCAGGGAACCAGGGTTTCCCGCGCAGGTTGACGATTGAACTCCATGCTTTCTCGATCACCATCACTTCATCATGGCGTTGGCTTCGTCGCGCCGGGTGACACTCCCTCGTAGGCGCGCCGTGAAGATAGCAGTTGGCCGGCCTGGGGGCACTCGCCGCTCTTTCTGGATAACTCAATAACCGAATCCCAATAGCCCTGATTTCCCATATCGCCTCCCTGATCCGGCCCCATGCCGGCCCATCAAGCAATAGACCACAAACCAACCTCACGCCACCGAATCCGATCACGGAGGACGGCGCATGCATGGAGAAAGTCATGACCGACAAGCAGCACAACGAGAGCAAGCTCGAGCGGGTTATCCGCAAGATCAAGCGTTGCTCGGCTCTCTCGAAAAGCTCCAACGAGAATGAAGCGGCGACCGCCATGCGCCAAGCTCAATCGCTGATGCGCGAGTATCGTCTGACCGAGCTCGATGTCCAGTTGAGCGACATAGGCGAAGCAGAATCGGCGAGCGTTCGTGTCACCCCCGGCTCACCAGATCGCGCTGTACGCCTACGAGACTCTGCTGACAAAGCTCACTGAGGCTCGCAAGGAGTACGCATCAGGTGTGCGAGCTGGGCGCTTGCGCAGCAACTACTCCCCGAAGACCGCGGCGAAGCACTTCGCCATGGCCTGGGTGACCGAGCAGTACATCCGCAGGCGCCGCGGCGCCAAGGTTACGCCGACGAAATGAGCGAATTGCGGACCACGCTCTGAATTGCGGACCAGAAACGACAAGGGCCTACCTGCACAGTCGCACGTAAGCCCTTGAAATAGATGGTGCCCGAAGCCGGAATCGAACCGGCACGCCCTTACGAGCGGGGGATTTTAAGTCCCATGCGTCTACCAGTTTCGCCATTCGGGCGGTAGCGCGGTAAAGCAGTCTACGCAGCGGCTCGTGACGAGCCAGATGGCCGGATAACCTGCCCGCCCATCGGGTGCCTGCGCGACAAGGGGACGAATATATACATCCCCACCCCACGAAGCAAGTTCACTGACGGCAATTTTCAGCACCACACCCATTTCGCAACCAACTGATTTTCAAAGAATTGCAGGCCCGCTCCGCGAACCTGGCCCGCACCTGGAGCCACGACGTGCCTTCCTAGGTCGGCGCCGGCGGGTTTTCATAGGACAGTCGTCAATCTGATATCAGATTGTAATCATTTCATCATAAAGGCCCAGCACAATGGGTCACAGCCGAAGGATCCGGCCCCATCCCAAGAAGCCCGCACATGCGGGCTTTTTGCTGTGTGTAAAGGTAAGTTAACAACTGTCCAAATTATTCGCTATCAATCAAAATGTTTTTATTTCGTTCACGATTTACTCACCAGAACGTTAATTAGCAAGCCACTCATCAACAGCCAGAAACATACCACGCCAAATATTCGACCGCTCAATAAAGAAAACAAAACAGCCGCTCTATCTAATTGAGCCCAATCGAAAAACAACCTAAGCCGCACACTTAAAACAATCCAATCTTATTAATACAAAAATTTAAAAAAATAAAACAATGAAACCTTGCTTGATCCATATAGTTCCTCAGCTAGCCTCCAATGCGCGCAGCAAAGCCTCCGGCCTGAACAACTCCCCCACTGCAATCCAATGGGGAACCCTATCCCTTCAACAAGTACACCCGCTACCACTCGGTTCCGCCATCGAAGTGGATGAGCCTCACCATCGTGAGCACCTAAACGCCTCTGACCTGAGGCCAAAAACCCCGCAGATATTCATCTGCGGGGTTTTCGTGTTTCAAACTCCAAAATCATCGGGACAGCTATTCCTTGCTTGCTCCTGTCAACGTCGGGATTGACAAGGGCAGCATGGTCGCCTAAAAATCGAACCTAGTTGTACGACAACAGACAATAAAAACAACAATAAAAGAGTACCCTTGAATGATCCGAGCCAAAACCCTGCAAAGCCTCGCCAGCGCCGCACTGCTCGCGACCGCCCCACTGACCTGGGCCAATACCTACGTCTACGTTTCCAATGCCATCGACGGCACGCTCAGCAGTTATGAGCTGTCTGCAAAGGGGCAATTGCAGCCTCTGGCCACTACCGAAGCCGGAGCGGGCGTCATGCCCCTGGCGCTGAGCCCCGACCACAGCAAACTCTACGCTTCCATACGCGCCAAACCCTATTCGGTGGCGACCTACAGCGTCGACCCCGCCAACGGCGCCCTCAAGCATCTGAAAAACTCCACCGTTGCCGACAGCCTGGCCTACATATCGACGGACAAGTCCGGTCGCTATCTGTTCGGTGCCTCGTACGGCGAGGACCTGGTCAGCGTCAACGCGATCGATGCCAAGGGCGTCGTGACCGATGATGTACGACAAGTCATCAAGACCGGCCCGAACGCGCATTCGATTATTGTCGATAAAACCAACCGCTTCGTGTACGCCGCCAACCTGGGTTCTGATCAGTACCTGGAGTTCAAGTTCGACGCCGCCAGTGGCAAGCTCACGTCACTGGGCCATGTCGAACTGCCCAAGGGCAGCGGCCCTCGCCACCCGGCCATATCCTCTGACAATCGCTTCCTCTACCTGCTCAGCGAGATGGCCGGCACCGTGACCACGTTCGCCATCGACCCGAAGACCGGGCGCCTGAGTGCGTTGTCCGAAGTCAGTGCAATTCCCGCCGACTCGGGCCTGGTGCGCGGCGTCGTCCGACCGATGATCAAGCCTGGTCAACCGACTCCGCCGCCGCTGGCCAACAACCTGATCTGGGCCGCCGACATCAAGCTCACCCCCAACGGGCGCTTCCTCTACACCTCGGAGCGCACCGGCAGTACGGTCAGTGCATTTTCGGTAGACCGCAAAAGCGGCCAACTGAGCTTCGTGCAGAACATCAAGGTAGAACAGCAACCGCGGGGGATTACCGTCGACCCATCGGGGAAATGGCTGCTGGTCACCGGAGAGAAAAGCCCGGAGGTGGGTGTGTATGCCATTGATCCGCTACAGGGCACGCTCACCCGCAGCTCCAGTGCGCCTTCGGGCAAAGGCGCGAACTGGGTGCAGGCGGTCAGCTACCCCTGAAGCCCCTGGGAGGGGGGTGACCATCCTCGCCCCTCCCCGCTTAGCTCATGAGAGTGTGTAGTCAAACTGGTAGGAATGCTGACCTTCAACGATGTTGATCACCATGCGGCCGACGAGCCCGACAAGCTCCCCAGTAGCCGAATCGGGCACAACGGTAATGGACTGTTCAGGTACGCCTCGGGTCATTGTGGAGCTGTGCTGTAATACAAAGCTGCCAGTACGACCATGAAGCGTACCGGTCACTGTTTCCATCGCCACGTAGCCCGCCGAACCCTGCACGCTGCTACGGAAAGAAAGCATTTCGCCTTGACTGATCGCCACGAGGTCGCCGTGAAATGACTTGCTGATGGACATGCGTCCAAAATCTGTCCCTGCAGCAAGATCGCTGAGGGACTCAGGGTTCAGCTTAACTTCAAAAGGACCATTTGCTTGTGTGCTCATGGAGCGCCTCGCAAAAAAGGAATGGGTTATTTACGTTGCCAGCCTGCTGGTCAGAACTCCAGCCACAGCCTGTGCCAGCTCAATCAATTGGATGATTGTCCAACGCTGACGATAGCTGATCAGACGGGAACGCCCCCTCGAGCAGGGCATCCACCACCGCACGCGCCACCTCAACCGAATGCAGCATGCCCCAGAACAACGCCCGCTCGACGGGGTTGGTATGCAGGCTGATTTCGTCGCCATTGAGTTCCGCCGTTTCGAGCAGGTTCGAAACGTAGGTGAGCGCGTCCTGGGCATTGATGCCCGGTTGGATGGCGAACAGCGTGGGTTTGTATGAGGCTTCGGGGATGACGGGTTTGGAGCAGGTGAGCGCGAGGGTATCGAGCAAACGGGGCTTGTTTACCGGAGCCGGCTCAGGCTCGTTGGAAGGGACATCAGAAAGTTTGCGCAAGTACAGGTCTCTGTCAGCCGTACTGAGGGCTTTGCGCATGAAAGGTGGATCGGGGGTAATTTTCTTGCTCATGGAGACACTCCTATTCAGTAAAGGAGCCCGCCACATTTCGTTACCAAGCGAAGGGGTGGCGAACCGTACGCAGGTTGGTAAACCGGTGAATAGGAACCGGCAGGCCGAAGCCTCCTGCGCACAGCCCGCCATAACGCGAACATAAAAAAAGCCGCTCTCGCGGCGCTGTGCGCCTACTCAAATCCGGGTTACCAAGCCCGATCGCTGAATTTGCAGCGACACTTGAACAGTAGCCCTGCCGTTTAGCGCACGCAATATTCTCCCACGCCTGAAGCGCGTGGGAAATATGAGTTTTTTCGGCAGGCCATTTCGCGTGACGAACAAGCACATCTTGAACCATTTTCGAACCGGCAACCCGAGCAGCATGCGGAGTCAGGCCCAGCGCGCTTTCGTTTCTACTTCTCTCTCTATCCAGTTCTCAGCAAATCACCATGACCTAATACGCCGTTACAGAAGAGCTCGTGAAAGCCACCCTGATCAGGCATAGGATTGCATGGAAGTAAGTCATTGGCGTATATTGACCATGATATTTGTTGAGACCCCGATCTTCACCCGCCGAGTCAAGGAACTGCTTGATGACGATTCCTATGGGTGCTTTCAGAAGACCTTGGTGTTGGCTCCTTCGGCTGGCGATGTCATTGAAGGCACTGGTGGAATCAGGAAAATCCGCGTCGCGGCCAAGGGCCACGGCAAACGGAGTGGTGCCCGAGTGATCTACTACCATTTTGTCTCGGCATCACAGATAGCCTTGCTGATGATCTACCCCAAGAATGAACAGCAAGACCTGACCATCGACGAACGCAAGGCGTTGAAAGCGGTCATTGAACAGTGGAGATAACCATGAGCAAATTCTTTGATGAGCTGATGGAAAGTGTGCAGCAAATGGACGAAATCGTGCGCGGAGAACGTCAACCCTCTCGCGAATTTACCGTCGACGCGATGCAGATCAAGGAAATTCGCAAGGCCACAGGTCTGAGCCAGGCGAAGTTCGCCGCGATGATCGACGTCCAGCTGGGTACCCTACGTAACTGGGAGCAAGGTCGGCGTGAACCTACTGGTCCAGCGAAAGCGCTTCTGAGGGCCATTCACAACGACCCCGTGCATGTGCTCAACGCACTGGCGGTTTGACTAAATCCTGGAAGGGCATCGTGAGATGCCCTGCCCTATCTTCCCTTGTAGATATTGACCCGTCGAGCAATCGCTACCCATTTTCGGTTTCGGATATTGACGAGTCGCTGCGAGCGTTCTGCCACTTGGGAAATACCCACCGCACGTACATCTTCGGCCCCTTCGAGGTAGAGGTCTTGATGCTCGGATCATTCCTCTGCACCTCCCCAGACGAAAGACACCCCGCCAGCGCCACCACAACCACCGCCACTATCAAAATCCGCATGTCGTTCCCCCTTTTAGACGAATACGCCAAAGGTTGACCTGGTTGGCCACCGAGACCACAGGCGCAGCAAGAGCGGCGCTTTCACAGCGCTATCTCAAGTGCAACGACCCGATCTTCGCTCATGGAGCAATCCTCTCGGTGGAGCTTTAAGCGTAGTTCAACCCTTTGCTTCAAGCCCCTCCTTTTGGTCGGGGCGCGTACGCGGCTTCGGGAGTGACGGGTTTGGAGCAAGTGGGACGCGAGGGTATCGGACGTATGCGTGCGACTATCCCATCTTGCGCAATTAAACCGGCTGCCAACGATGCGGCAAGAACTCTCCAATTTCACTGGCCTGCTGCGTAGGTAGACGGGTGGGAACGTCCTTCAGGTAGGCATACGGATCATGGCCGTTGAGCTTGGCTGACTGGATCAAACTCATCAGCGCAGCCGCGCGTTTGCCGCTACGCAGCGATCCAGCAAAGAGCCAGCTTTTGCGTCCGAGCGCCCACGGTCGTATCTGGTTTTCGATAGGGTTATTGTCGATGGGCTGCGCGCCGTCATTCAGGCAACGGCTCAACGCCGTCCAGCGTTTGAGGCTGTCCCTTCCTCATCAATTGTCTCCATTCCAAAGCCGTCCTCATCCAGCCTCAGCGGGTTGAACAAGTGGCCATTCCGCTAAGGCCCGGTATTGCCCTTTATGAGACTCGTAAAGCGTAAAGCGGTCGGCTCGGAGAAGGAATTCTGGCTGACTACCTGCTTCCGGAACTGGAGATCGATAGTCACGGGCCAGGGTCAAGTGAGGTCGAAAGTCTTTGTGCTCTTGATCGTGCCCGAACACCAACATCGCTTGCTCTAGCGCATACGACAGTCGCATCAGCTCTGGCGGAGCATCTTCTGGGGTAAGCACCAAGGCCTTTGACTTACGCCAAACTTCCAGGCGATCAAGGACAACCGTCAGCGCTTTTCCGGGCGCCGTAACCTTCGATGCGGCTGCACAAACCTCTGCGATCTGGGCCTTATCAACAGAGCCCAGAAAAAGCAGCGTGAGATGAAAATTAGCGGCAGGAACTGGGCGACCGATACTCAGCGAAAGCGATGTACGCCATTGGGAAATAGCCTTTCTCAACGTAGATGGGCAGCTTAGGGCGAAAAACAGTCGCGATTGCGGTTCATTGCTCAACGTCATACCTCTCTTCACGTCACCAGGCTACTGCTTGTTCGTGCCTTCGTGCTTTGTTTCGGCGGGCTTGATCAGGTGCGGATAAGCATCCGCCGAACACGCCTTACGTGGTTAAACGGGCGCCCATTTATGCGGCAGTAACTCCGTAATATCACTCGCCCGCTGCGCGGCCAAAGATTTTCTCCTGCCGATACAGCGGCAAGTGAAGACGCCCCATCACCGGCTCACCGTACACATCGAATTCTGCCAATCATCGAGAGCCAATCGGTATAAGCGCACGGTGCGGCCGTGAAATTCAAGAACATCGAAGTCTTTAAATCCCACCTTTTCAGCCACTCTGAGCGAAGCTCTATGTCCCGGTTCGATGATGACAACGACGGACGCCGGCTGCTTCTGGGCAAAAACATAATTCAACACCGCTTGGCTCGCTTCGGACGCGAGGCCTTGGTTCCAGTATCTTCTGGCTAGCCTGTAGCCCAGACTGGCCTCTTCTACCTCATCAACCACCTCTGGCCCGACACCACAGAATCCAACGAGCTCATTGGAGCCCTTTTCTATCAAAGCCCATGGTCCCATGCCATGGGATGCATAACACCCCAGACACCAGTCAATAAAATTGCGCGTGGCACGCTCATCACAAACGCCACGCACGGAATATTTCATGACTTCAGGATCGCCCAAAATCTCTGTCAACGCGGGCAGGTCTTGTCGTGAAAGTGGCCGCCCAATCAGTCTCTGCGTTTCAAATATGTGCACCCACACCTCCTTATGCATGGCACCAAAAACCCAGATGTCTTAGCACATCATTCTGATGCCAAACGAAAATGGGGGGGGCCCCTTTCGGGTCCTGAATCAGAGCGGACGCTTCAACTTTCTACGCAGCCGCAGGTTATCTGCAGCCAACGCGACAAGCGCGACAAGGTTCAAAACTGCGAACCCATCGGCGCCGGCAAAATGCCAAAACGCCCAGGACACGACTGCCACCACCAGCGCGGTGAGAAGCAACAGGATGGAGTCCTTCATGCGACTCCCCTGGCGTTGCGATACAAATTACGGCCTGAATAGTCGTAGAAAGTTGCCATCCATCAATCCCTTGTTACCCGCGATCCTTGTGGGCAGCAAGCCTAATGGATTGAAAATCAAATGAAAATGAGGACCTAGAAAATGAGAACGTGGGTGTCCCGTTTCCGGTCCGGGGCTGGGCTTTTTCACGTCTGATCGGATCAGCGAATCTGAGCTCCCCCTCACGCCACCTGAACCGGGATGCGCCGCTGACAGGGAACTCCTGGCTGGCACCACGCGTCAAAACATATACGGTAGGCCATTTAGGCCTCTTGCTTCAGGAGGACACGCTATGCGCCGCATATTCCTCATCCCTCTGCTAGTGCTTTGTCTGCCCGCTGGTTCAGCCATGGCTCACAGACCCGATATCGATGCGCGCGATGTTGCTACCTCAGCAGGGATTTCTGCGTCGCTTTACTCTACGTTCAAGGACCACAAAATTGCGACTCCCGTCCGCGATGATGCCTCCACCTTCGTCGCCAGTGGAGGAGCGATTCGCGGCGCCTATCTAGAGTCGGTATTGGATCAGATTCGACATGACAACCCAGGCCTCAAGGCCACTGACGAAGAGCTGGCCAATGCAATTCTCATTCAATATGAGGTACCTGCTGGTCACTAGGCGGTGTACGCAGGTCAGTAGCAGGACTTCCTGGAAGGAATCAGGAAGGCCTGTTTATGCCGGCTTGCGCGCTCCTGTCCGGCGGCTTTGGGCCGAAAGAGAGTATTCGCCAAGCTGAACGCATCCCAAAACCAATAAAGCCCAGCAGATAAGCTGGGCTTCTATTTACTCTTCTTCGCCAGAATTATCCGACGCTTCATTTGGGTCATGGTGACCACGTCATTCCACCCCCATGAACCCGCCACAGCAGGCCCATGAGAATCAGCCGTTATCAGAAGGCGCCGTACTGCTTCTGCAAGGCCTGCTCCCTTTGCTTTTTCTGCTTTTCAAGACGAATGCTGTTCGCCAGCGTATTCAATTCGGCTGCGGTCTTGCCGTTCAAGCTCGAATTGATGTCCTGTTGCATCGCGTCAGCCGACTTGTTCCTGAGATCCATGTTGCTCAGTGCAATAAACATCAGGTCGGCAGCGAACTGCTTCTTCTCCTCAGGAGAAAGCTTTTCGGCCACTTTTTTCGTGGACTCCTGCAACGTCGCCTCTGTCGTGGCATCGAGCCTGGGATCCCCACAACCCGCCAACAACGCCGCAACGAGTCCAATGAGCAACATCCGTTTCATCTGATTCCATCCATGCAAAAAACGGACTTTAGCAAAAGGCCACTACCCCGTCGCCTTTAACAGGTAGTGAACGCGAGGCTATCGAGCCAGCAAGGGAGTGTTCGCCGAGGCGGGCTCAGGCGGTAGGTCTGCTCTCTTTGATCGCACACAGTGCCAGCCATTCACGGTAGAAGGTGATGGCCCGGCCGCAGAACAAGCCGACGGTAAATCCTGATGAGGTGCCAGTGAGTATGAGGATCTTCGCGCTGGCCGAGCGCTCCGGGTGCACAGCGGCCTGATAGCCGATGAAGTATTTCACTGCGAAAAACAGCAGCGAGATGCCGAGGACTTTCCAGGTGCCCGGCACGATCAGCCCCAGGCCTTCGTCGTCCAGGGTCACACCACGTCGGGAAAACAATAGCAATGCAGCAAGGCTACCCAATGCGATACCGGCCAACCAACTGCCCAGCGTCAGTTCGACGTTGTCTACGTAGTTGAGAGAGAAGAACGACCATAGCGTCAGAACACCCGGCGTGGTCAGCAGGGAGCGTGGGCTTTCCCGGCTGGCTGTTCGAGCATTGAAGCCGTAGTAGCAGATCAACAGGAAAACGCCGTAGACCCAGAGTGGTGTGCCTTGCAGAGCGTCGAGCATCGTCGTCAGCGTCCTTGCCGTGGGGTCGTGGCTGAATGCTGACACAGGCGAAAGGTCGCTGTCACTTGACTCCGTTGCCTGGCAGTCGACCTATTGAGAGGCCGCGTGGGCCAGGGCTTGGAAGATCCAGCGCCAACCATCATGGCCGGTGGCGTCAGATCACTATTTAATCCCACGACACAATAAAGAAACACTGTAATCATAGGTCGATATCAATGGCGCCGGCCCCTCGTGCCGAGCCATCTCAAGCCAGCGCCTCGTTCGTCCAACGTCAAAGAGTTCGTTTTTGAGCTTCATCTTTGCAACAAGGTTCGCTGAAACCCTGAAGTGTCCACACTTGGCTGAGCATCTGACCTCGGACCAGCTTTCTGTCGTGTGAACAACATCGCTGGCGGCCTGGCAAATTAAGCATTGCATGTTCGATCTCCCTATCGATGACCTACCAACTGTAGCCGATCACTGGCCAAGGCTCCCCTATGCCCACAGAAAATAATCCCGGGCGCACGTTCATCGTGCTGAGCCTGAAACACACACCGCAGGCACAAGGCAATCACCCTCTGACGCACCAACGAAAGCGGCTACTACTGGAGGCTGGACCGCGCCGGGATCTACGAAGAGGCACCAGTGAGTTCGGCATCTGCCTGCCGAACAACGCTGATACCTGGAAGCGCTTGCTCGCCGGGGTCATCTGCAAGCCTGATTACCAGTCGCGTCCTGAGTACCGCGGCGCCCGATACCCCAAGGAGGCCGTATGAAAGCGCATCTACCTCGATAGGCCTGTACCGCGCGATATTTTTGGTTAGAAAGGATCAACTTGCAGAAGAGTGTTGATCAATGAGCCCTCTGCGCTGGTGCGCGAGCAGTTGGCCAAAGTCGCAGCTACTTATCCCTGTACTGGCAGTCAGGCTCATTGATCAATGCCCAGCTCAAAGTTGGGCGATTTCCATTTGAGCAAATGGCGATGCATTGGCCTTCAAGCAAAGGTCATGCATCTGTTGTTTTACAACGCCACTTCCAAAAGTCCAATAACGTTTTTTCCTTACCTTAAGAAATTTAGGAAATATCCAACAGTGGAGCGCGACCCGGTAAGCCATCAGGAGCGCCTGAGGACGAAGGTGCTCCGGTCGACGATGAATGCCTGGTCAACTGCTGGGGTTCGACGCCTGCGCAATTCTGTGCAGCCCTGCCGATTGCCTGGGTAAACTCATTGCCTGCGACCGGTTCAGCGGCGAACAACCAGGGGTGGTCGCTCACCGGCGAGAACGGCATCTCAAAAATGCAAAATGGGGACACCCATGGGCAAGCCTTCACCAGTGAACACCAAGCCCTCTTTCAGAAACTCCATACACACGCCGCGCTTGGTCAGCTTTTGTACCAAGCGATGCAGGTCGTCGAGATTGCGGGCAAGACGATCCATACTCTACACCACGACCGTATCACCCTCACGGACGAAGCCGAGGGATATTTATTCATTGTGGCACTAAAGTCGGCGTTACTGTACCAACCAGCCAGTTATATTTGACGCCGTCTCCTGGGCGTATCGCACCGCCAAAAATGCCCGTTTCAAAATAGGTTATATTTGAAAAATCAAGTGGAACACTATTGCACGGCACACCATTCTTCGGTATGCCACCTTGAATTACATATGGGCCTAGCGGAGTTTGGAAGGAGCCGGATATTTGGTACCAAATGCTTGAGGCGATAGTGGGAGAGCCAGAGGCCGGGGAGCCATCCGAGTTAACCAAGTTAATTACCCACTCTCGATAACAGCTATTGTTGTCATATATTAGAAAGTAGTGTGATAAAGCAGAATTTCCATTGTACGAATATTGACCATTGTAATCTTTGTAGTAGAAGGTTAGCCCAGAGTACTTCGACAGATCCCAAGGATTTGGAGTCCCAGACACACTATTTCGAAAACCGACAGAGGCGTCAACTTGAGCCGTTTGCCCATTTGGGGTAATCAAAAACTCCACTGAAGGGCCAACCACAGACTCGGTTGATGGGCTTTGCGCGATACAGGCACCGTAAGTACATGGCCCACCAATATCAACGACCCACCGACTAGGGAGCGCTGCGGATGCTGCAATCGTTTCCCCCGTCGTCGGCTGAGGTACGATTGTCACTGTTGGCGCACTAAACACGGGCAAAGAAATGATTCCAGCCAAGAGGGAGAGCACCTTCTCTTTAAACTTCATAAATATGGCCCACTTAAAAATAGAAATTGAGTGATGTAACTTTCACCACAGTCACCTTTTCGCAGGTAGACGGCTCAAGGCCTTTTCGACTCATCCACAACTACGTCCTGATCATGCTGGAAAATTATTTCTTTCAGTTGCTTTATTGTATCTGGAGAGGGGACTGGACTGCTCTCTAAGTCAAGCAGCAAACAATCTGTACGACTTCGGTTTAGCCTGCTGCTACGCCACTTCCTTTCAAATCCCCCGGACGCTGACAAACCGGATAAAGCTGCCGCAACTGCTGTCAGAGTAGACGCGAGGATTTTAGAGTGATCCAACTCTGCTTGGATAATGGCTCCTGCTGCGATGCTGCAAATGATGGTCCCGAAAGCCGCTATGTGATGCGCCACACTCCACCACTTCTGGCCTTTTAAATAAAAATCACGCCACTTTTTGCACTCTGCTTTCAGTTTCGAGCTTTCCATCTCTACCTCCTTGAGCTGCCACAAATTTATTTTCACGGTCTTATCGTGATGGCGAAAAAAATAAATCCGAAAAAAATAATTCTGTCACCTTTCCGCAGTCACCTTTTCGCAAAAAACCCGGGTAATCTCGTAATATTGTTCACTTAAGGCTGATTTGCCTGTTTTGGGGCTGCAAAGCGGCCCCAAATTGCTTAAGTGAACAGCATTACGATCCAGAGTAGGACTTGGCGGCAATCAGCCGCTAGCACAAGACTTGCAGACCCGCAGGTTCCCTGTCTCGGGCGCTTTACCCGGCCGGATAGCCGGCATTGGTACCACCTTCGTCTCTTTACTGCAGTTGGCACAAAAGATGCCGCCGCAAGCTCGACAGTGATGCTTACGGGTGAAGACGCCAAAGGTGGTATTGCAACCAGGGCAGCGTTGGACGCTGTCGTCTGGTTTCCAGAGACTGGGTCGGCTTTGCAACTGGCGAAACACGTCCTGTCCGCCGGGAACTTCCGCAGCCTTGTAGAACGTGTTGATTCCTTCATGCACGCTCGTCGCGCCGGTCATGACCTCATGGTAAGTGTGGGTCGAACTCTGGCTGGTCGGCATGAAGTGAAAGAAGGCGACGATACAGAATGCCAGCGCGGCAAGGCTATCATCGTCATTGATGCCAATTTGCTTGGCGGCGTAAACCATATCCATCGCCGAGCCGGATTTACCTGCCCAGATGGAGTTGTTCAGGCTGCGCTGGTTGGCGATCCAGTGGTTATCCTCCGCAAGGCTGTATTTCTCGGTGCCGATGCGCATACCTCGGGTCGTGTCCCGATTCGGCGTGTCGAATCTGTTGCAGCGGCAGAAGTCGTGGATAGCGGCGACCTTTTTATACAACCGGGTCAGCGGCAACTCGGTTGCGAGGGAGGCGACAATGTCCCGGGTCCAATCCAGTGTCGCGCCAGGGCCGTAGTACGACTCACCCTCGGGGCGGTTGCGTTCTTTGTTGGTGATAGCCCTCTGGATATTCACTATCAATCGGTCCAGCACATAGCGTTCGAACATCTTGACGTTAGCGAGGACATCGAGCGCCAGGCGCTCTTCTTTTTGCCTGTTTTCCGTGGCTGCAAAATGCCCTCGTAGCGCGATGATCAGTGCGTCGACCGACGTGAATATTTTGTCCTGCGTGCTTTGCAATGCCAGACCGGTAGGTACGCCGTCCAGGCGCCCGGCAGGTGCGAACGGACTGCTCGACAACACGGAGACGAATTGCCCGGGCATATGCCTGCCGCTCGCAATGGGTGCTGCTACCCAATCGTTGAACGTTGGCAGGAGCAGCGCCGATTCGTTGGCAGCGAGCCGTGGCGCCACATGCGTGCTCCAGAATGTCTCCTTGGGCAGTTTGCTGTCGAAACGCCGGATCTTTCCCTCCCGCACCAGTCGCTCCACGCCCTCATCGGTGCAGTCGAAAACAAGGATATTGTTGACCGTTAACATGGCTCGTCCTGAGAGAAGAAATTGGCGGGTGGATCGCTTGGCCGCTTAGCAACACGTTACTGCGCTAGCCATCAGTGAGGCCTGTGAAAAATGGGGACAGATTTATTTTCACGGTCTTATCGCAACGGCAATAAATAAATCTGTCCCCTTTACGGTCCTGCATCCGGCCGCGGAGGGCGGCGCATGCATGGAGATCAAGATTCAGGCGTCGTAGAGCTGGAAGAAGATATCAAGCGTGTCGTTGTTGTGTCCGCCAGAATCCAGCGTGAAACGGTACTGGTTGAACTTGACTTCATTGAATATCGAACTATCCCTTGTAACCCTTACGGGGCCGCCACTGAGAAAGTTGATGTACTGCTGATTGCCATTCCCACTCCAGAACCACAGTGATATAGGCGTATCGTTGACATTGAACAGGGACACGCTGGCTTTCTCCAGCGTCTGACGCAGTAACTGCTCTGGAGAGAATTGCTGCACGGGATTGATGTCGGATTTATAAAGATCGAAGTTGCATATCACTGTTTCTCCCGGGCTTGCAATCCCTCTCCCGATTCCAGATCGCCATTCTGATTTTGTTCCGTTCATCAGCATCTCGATGTCATAGTACAAACCGGTACTGGCTGTGTGATTTTGAACATAGAACTTGTAAAAGGTGGCTCCGCCACCATGGTTCGTATCGAAAGTCGCCATGGCATTCCCTTGTTTCGATGAGATTGAACGCAGGGAACCTGGGTTTCCCGCGCAGGTTGACGATTGAACTCCATGCTTTCTCGATCACCATCACTTCATCAATGGCGTTGGCTTCGCCGCGCCGGGTGACACTCCCTCGTAGGCGCGCCGTGAAGACAGCAGTTGGCCAGCCTGGTGGCACTCGCCGCTCTTTCTGGATAACTCAATAACCGAATCCCAATAGCCCTGATTTCCCATATCGCCTCCCTGATCCAGCCCCATGCCGGTCCATCAAGCAATAGACCACAAACCAACCTCACGCCACCGAATCCGATCACGGAGGGCGGCGCATGTATGGAGAAAACCATGAGCACATTCGCAGGACCAAAAAGGGGACAGATTTATTTTTCCCCATCGCGATAAGACCGTGAAAATAAATCTGTCCCCATTTTTTCTAGGAAATATCCACCCTCTTCAAGGTCAGTCGCTATAGCGGCCAAGGAATCGTTATGCCTCAAATTCACCCAGACCCGGCCCGCATCTACGGCCTGTTCGGCCCGAGCCAGAGCCATCAGATGTCGACCCTTCTGGTCAACATCGAGAACACCAAGCGTTTCACCGACCTGCTTCACGCAGTTGCCGGGATCGGTTACGCCCAGGTAGGTACTGACCATCCCAGTCAGGTACAGGGCGCAGGATGCGCCAGTAATCAGGAACACTGTCCAGGCTTTCCAGTCGGTCAAATCCTCCTTGTGCCACCGGCCAGCTTGCGACGATTGCGCCAACCAGCCCGACAACAGCCATTCAGCCTTGTCGAACACGCGGTGTAGAAAATCCATGCGTTCGACTCCGTGGACATGAGAAATAAAAAATCCGCTCGGTGGCGGACAGATGGCTCCGTGATATCGTCACGATCCCTACGATCGTGACCATGGACGAATACGTGGCAAAAGAAAATATCAAACGCTTCGCACTAGTATTTCTGGCCTTCTGCACAGCCTGTGCAAACGCAGAAAAACTTAAAATCACGCCAGAAAGCGAAGCGCTGTACTTCAAAGCACTACCTTATCTTGACGGTGTCGACAAAGAAGACAACGAGTTCTTCAATAAATATCCCCCGGGCTCTGCTGAGGCTAAACCTTCCGAGGAACAAAAAAAACAATACAGGGAGCGATTGCAGTCACTTCTCAGCAAAGGAATCCCCCTGATTAAACAATCAGCTGAAGCAGGGAATCCAGCTGCGCAGTATCGCCTAGCGTGGATATCGTCGCGCTTTGTTCCTCGCGACCAAGTTGCTGATAAAGTCTGCTCTCTTCTAAGGTCCAGCCTGAACCAGGGTTTTACTCCTGCGGGCTTACAAATGATGTTCTATTGCTTCGACGAAGTTAAAACGTCTGAATTCCGATCACTAATCGACGCTTTGCCTGAGAATGAAGCCTTTTATAGCAAGTACTACCCACAGCCCTGGATGATGCCAAGTTGCGATTGGAGCGGCACCTCCTACAGCGATTCAATTGTACCACTCAATGATAAAGACTTTCGTGCCAACCTCTACATGAGCTTTGCAACTCAGATGTCAACGCAAAACCTAAAACAAGAACAACTTCACTATCTAAATAAAGCCGCCGAGTATGGATGCGCCCACGCGATAGAAAGGATAAAGTTAAAGCAGACAATTGAGGTTCAGGCTGCCGGTGCTGCTCCGTAGTACCGCAGAAAAATGCACATAGGGACAGATTTATTTTCACGGCCTTATAGCAACGGCAAAAAATAAATCTGTCCCCTTTATGGTCCGATGCAAAATACGATACGCCCCATCCGCTTAGTTTATAGGTTCGAAAGCCGAAGCTTAGCAAAACCTCATCGAAGCAATGTCCCGGTTAATGTCAAAAGAGACGAATACGTGAGAGACGCATACTCCGAAATAATTAAATTCAGCCTTTCACGAACAGTATTAATCATTAATGGATAGCCTTTCCTAGCAGCCTCGAGATATAAATCCCTGGCTACAGAAGCGCCCGCCTTATGATAATCAGAACTATAGCTAACAGCATATAATAGATCAAACGTTTTTTCGGCACTTTCGGGATCAATAACAACACGTAACGAATTTTTGTTTACATAGGTACGCAACTCTTCCAGCATATTAATAAATTCATCAGTTTTTCTATATCTAGTTTCTTCTGGGTTATCGATACTCATATTCCAGGCTGCTCTTTTTTCGGCACTTATAACTGGAAGTGTAACTCCCGGTAACAATCGATCAACGTCTGCCATTTGCTTCTCCTCGATCCGGCTCTATGCCGGACCATCAAGCAATAGCCCACAAACACACGTCACGCCAGCCAGCGAGGACCATTCATGCCCATTCACCTACGGAAGCATCTGCAGCGGCATCGAGGCTGCGACGCTGGCCTGGCAACAGCTGGGCATGCGTGCATGCCTGGTTTGCGGAGATCGAACCGTTCCCATCGGCGGTCCTGGCTCACCACTATCCCAATACACCAAACCTCGGCGACATGACCCTGCTAGGTGGAACAGACCACGATAACGACAAAATTATGGTCTATCCCTGAGGGATCGAATCTCAGCCGATGCAGAATTCACGTGCACCGAACTGAACTTGACTTAGCGCCCGAAGAGTTCGTCATCTAAAACCGAATCCACCCACGACTGTGCCAACTCGATCAAATGCACCGTGCCCATTGCCAACTTGCGATTTGATCCATCAAGTTGGTCTGCGGACTCATAGGCGGTGGCCGCTGCCGATTGCAGAATCGAACTGGCATTGACCAGTTTGTCCTCGACGCTGAGAGAGGCTGGTTTGCGAGGTAGCCTCGGACGGCTGTCGGACTTGAGAGGGTCGTCGCTCATCGGAAGTCCATAATGGGCAAAGGCGCGCTCGACGGCTGGGTCCAGTCTTTTGTCAGTATGCGAAGCAGACAGGCCTGCAGGCGGGTCCGGTGTAAGTCTTTTATCCATGGTCCAGCTCCTACATGTACATGATTGAGGAGCCATCTTTTGCCGTTCTCACGCGGCAAAGGGTGGCAGCTGTACGCAGGGTGAGAATACCGGACAGTAGGCAACCGGCCAGACCGAAGTCTGCCTGCGCACAGCCACCATGGAACGATCGCAAACGAAAAGATATCCGTAACGATGGCTGGCACTGATGCGCTTACTGAACACGGGTTCTCACGCCCGACCGCTGATTTGGCAGCGATGGACGAAGACTAGTGACCGGTTTCGGCAAGCGCAAGGCGAAAGAATTTTCTAGGAAGTTTCAGGCAATTGAAAGCGAATTGTCCGATGATTGCTTCAAGAAGCGTACAACAACAGCACTTTTCCAAGCCCAAATAAAAAGCCCCGTAGACGCTAATCTACGGGGCTTTTGAAGAGTGGAGGCCGAGGTCGGAATCGAACCGGCGTAGATGGATTTGCAATCCACTGCATAACCATTTTGCTACTCGGCCTCAGGTCGAATCGAGCGCCCTTGCAAGACTGGCTTGCCGCAACTCCTTGATTCTTCAGTGTTCGCGACGTTACCGCCCGAGCTGATGGCGCGCATTATGTCCTAGTTGAATGACACTGGCAACCCCCTGAATTCTAATAATTTTTAGGTCAGCCCCGGTCTTTCTGCGGGTCCGTCAGCCGTGCCAGACGCACCGCCAGCGCCTTCGCCTGGCTGGCCACATCGGTCACCGCCGTGCTCTCCCACCACATGCCGCGCAACGGCGGGCCCATGGCGAACAAGCGCGTGGAGATATCACCTTCGGCGTCCACCACCGCCCCACCCGGATCAGCCGCAATACCCAGCGCCAGCGGTCCCGGACGAACCAACCCGCGTGCCAGCAGTTGTTGCGGCAATGGCCGATCCACCCGCCGCCAGTCGTACTCAATCCCCGTAGAGTTGATCAAGGCCTCTCCCATGACCGTACGCGCCTGCGACTCTCCCCGTGGCCGGATGGAAATACTCACCCTCCCGTCCCGTGGCTCGTCCAGGCCCTTGAGCGACGCCGCCTCGATGGTCAGCCGCCCTTCCTTATAAAGACGCTCCACCAACTCGGCACTCAAAGGCGGCGAACGGTGGTGATGGCTCTCCCACCACGGCCGCACATGCCGCACGAACTGCCGACGCTGGACATCGCTGGCCTGGCTCCAGAGCCGACCGATATGCGCCCGCACCGTGTCCAATGGAGCCTGCCAGTCGATCCCGGACGCCAACGCAGCGGCGCATTGGCGACGCACCTCGCGCAGCAACTGCCGTGGACTGCGAATGCTCTGATCGGCGGCCAGGAAATCCTCCCAGGCCGGTGGCTGGCGGCGCACATGGGGCAACAGCCCGTGCCGGGAAAACACCCGGATCGGCCCGCGATGCCCGGCCTGCTCCAGGGAGACCACCGCATCGACCATGGTCAGGCCGGAGCCGATGATCAGCACCGTCCCTTGCGGATCGAGTCGCGACATGGCGGCGACATCCCAAGGATCTATCGCCGCGGCATTCAAGCCGCTGGAGTGTTTCTGCCGGGTGCGTGCCGCCGGGAACATACCGGTGGCCAGCACCGCGCAGGCCCCTTCCAGGCACTGACCGTCGGCCAGTGCCAGCCGTGCGCCGCTAGCGTCGATTTGCAGATCGACCGCTTCGCCACACACATGCTCAGCCGTCGATCCCGACACCGCCCCCTGCTCCCGAGCCTCGGCCAGGCGTTGCTGAACATAGAGACCGAAGATCCCCCGGGGAGGGAAAAGCTCACTCACCGGCACGTGCTGCTGATCCGACTCCGGCCAACCACCCTTGGCAATAAACGCCTCAAGCCACTGGGTCAGGTCGTCAGCGTTATCGGGGTCGACGCTCATCCGCGCCGCGTTGCCGTTCAACGTATGCCCCAGTTCCGTGGCGCTGTAGGCCTCCCCCCGCCCCAGCTCGGCACGCGGTTCGACGATCAGGATCCGCCGCCGGCCAGGCAGACGCAGCAACTGCACCGCCAGCATCGCACCGCTCAGGCCACCACCGACGATCAACACATCGGCGCGGCCCGCAACCGCCGAGATGGTGTGTGCTGCCTGTCCGCTCAGGGTCTCACTCATTGTTTGCTCCCTTGTCAGGGCTTGCCCAGGTAGAAGTCGTGTCGGTCGCCCCCGGCCAGCCGTTCATCCGCCACACCGCCGTGCAAGCCTGCAAGACTTCCCGGCCTCATCGCAAGCGATCGAACGTCGACCGACTGCACCTACAGCACCACATTGCGAATAAAACGCACCGCGCTTTCGCCATCATTGCGATAACTGTGGGGCTGGTTACTGGGGAACATGAAGAACTCGCCCGCTGCGAGCGACCGTTGCTGCTCCCCCAGCAACACCGTCAGGCAGCCTTCGAAGACATAGAGCTGTTCACTCCAACCCTCGCAGTCCGCTTCCGAGTCATAACGCTCGCCCGGTTCCAGGCGCCACTCCCAGAGTTCGACTTCCCGGCTCGCCACCGCCTTGGCCAGCAGCACCGCCTTGCTCCCCGGAATCGCCCCGGCCCAGGCCACCTCGTTGATCCGACTCGGGTCGCGGGCGTCCGGCGCCTGGATCAGGTCGCTGAAGGCCACGTCCAGGGCCTCGGCGACCCGGTCCAGGGTGCTCAGGCTGACATTCTTTTCCCCCGCCTCGATCGCCACCAGCATACGCCGGCTGACCCCGGACTTCTCCGACAATGCGCTCTGGCTCAGCTGAGCTTCATGACGCAAGCGGCGCACGTTCAAGCTGACATGCTGCAGCACCGAAGCCCGTTGCGAATTTTCTTTGTGCACTATATTGCTCACTTGGTTGGTTTGCGCAGTATACTGCCCACCTCCGGCGCATTGTGCGTCTCACCTGGAGAGTGTGCAAGGCCATGACTGCGGCGAACTCCAATACCTCGTTTGCCTCGACCCTGCGGTTCAGCAAGGCCGAGTGCGTGCTGATCCTGATCACCATGGTCTGGGGCATCACCTTCCTGCTGGTGCAAAACGCCATGACCGTCAGCGGCCCGATGTTCTTCGTCGGCCTGCGTTTCGCCGCCGCGGCGTCCATCGTCGCCCTGTTCTCGGCCCGCAGCCTGCGTGACATCACCGCCTTCGAAGTGAAGGCAGGGGTCTTCATCGGCACCGCGATCATGCTCGGCTACGGGCTGCAGACCGTGGGCCTGCAAAGCCTTCCCAGCAGCCAGGTGGCGTTCATTACCGCGTTGTACGTGCCCTTCGTGCCGCTGCTGCAATGGCTGGTGCTGGGCAAGCGCCCGGGGCTGATGCCGAGTATCGGGATCATGCTGGCGTTTACCGGCTTGATGCTGTTGTCCGGTCCCAATGGCGCGCAGTTGAACTTCAGCTCCGGGGAGATCGTCACGGTGATCAGCGCCATTGCGATTGCCGCCGAGATCATCCTGATCAGCAACTATGCCGGCAAGGTCGATGTACGGCGGGTGACGGTGGTGCAGTTGGGCACGGCGTCGATCCTGGCGTTTCTGATGATCGTCCCGACCCAGGAGGCGTTGCCGGAATTTTCCTGGCTGCTGGTGGCCAGTGCGGTCGGCCTCGGCGCTGCCAGCGCGGCGATCCAGGTGGCGATGAACTGGGCGCAGAAGAGTGTGTCGCCGACCCGCGCGACCTTGATCTATGCCGGGGAGCCGGTCTGGGCGGGCATTGCCGGGCGCGTGGCCGGCGAGCGTCTGCCGGGGATCGCGCTGCTGGGGGCGGCGTTGATCGTGACGGCGGTGATCGTCAGTGAGTTGAAGACCAAGGGGAAAAATGTCGAGCCGGTAGAGGACGACGTAGAAACCGAGGCGCTGGACCCGAACAACCCGTAGACCGCGTTATCGTTCTTCGCGAGCAAGCTTGCTCGCGAAGGCGCCCTCTCAGACGACACATCCCCTCCCTGACACGCCACTCCGAACAGGCACATCAGCCGTTTACCACCTACCTTGTAGGATTCTGCCACAGGTTCTTGGTTGGTGATCCCCGGCGCGCCACGTATGATCCTTCGCAAACTCCTGCAGATTAGAAGCCTATGTCCCTGATAGTTCTACTGCTTCTGCCTTTTATCGGCAGCTGTCTGGCGGCTGTGCTGCCGCATAACGCGCGCAATAGCGAATCCATCCTGGCCGGCGTCATCGCCCTGGCCGGCACCCTGCAGATGGCCCTGCTCTACCCGCAGATCGCCCACGGCGGCGTGATTCACGAGAGCGTCAACTGGCTGCCCAGCCTGGGCCTGAACTTCGTCCTGCGCCTGGACGGCTTTGCCTGGCTGTTCTCGATGCTGGTGCTGGGCATCGGCACGCTGGTGTCGCTGTACGCCCGCTACTACATGTCGCCGGAAGACCCGGTGCCACGCTTTTTCGCGTTTTTCCTGGCCTTCATGGGCGCCATGCTCGGCCTGGTGCTGTCGGGCAACCTGATCCAGATGGTGTTCTTCTGGGAACTGACCAGCCTGTTCTCCTTCCTGCTGATCGGCTACTGGCATCACCGCAGCGACGCCCGCCGCGGCGCCTATATGGCGCTGACGGTGACCGGGGCCGGCGGCCTGTGCCTGCTGGCAGGGGTGCTGATCCTCGGCCATGTGGTCGGCAGCTATGACCTGGACAGCGTGCTGGCGGCGGGCGAGCGGATCCGCGCCCACGCCCTGTATCCGGTCCTGCTGCCGCTGATCCTGATCGGCGCCCTGAGCAAGAGCGCGCAGTTCCCCTTCCACTTCTGGCTGCCCCACGCCATGGCCGCGCCGACACCGGTCTCGGCCTACCTGCACTCGGCGACCATGGTCAAGGCCGGGGTGTTTCTCCTGGCGCGGCTGTGGCCGTCGCTCTCCGGCAGCGATGAATGGTTCTGGATCGTCAGCGGCGCCGGCGCCGCGACCCTGATGCTCGGCGCCTACTGCGCCATGTTCCAGAACGACCTCAAGGGCCTGCTGGCCTACTCCACCATCAGCCACCTGGGCCTGATCACCCTGCTGCTGGGCCTGAACAGTCCGCTGGCCGCCGTGGCCGCGGTGTTCCATATCCTCAACCATGCCACCTTCAAGGCCTCGCTGTTCATGGCCGCCGGCATCATCGACCACGAAAGCGGTACCCGCGATATCCGCAAGCTCAGCGGCCTGGTCAAGCTGATTCCGTTCACCGCCACCCTGGCAATGGTCGCCAGCGCCGCCATGGCCGGGGTGCCACTGCTCAACGGCTTCCTGTCCAAGGAAATGTTCTTCGCCGAAACGGTATTCATCAACTCCACGGCCTGGGTCGAAGCCGCGCTGCCGGTGATCGCCACCGTCGCCGGCACCTTCAGCGTCGCCTACTCGCTGCGCTTTACCGTCGATGTGTTCTTCGGCCCCAAGGCCACCGACCTGCCCCACACGCCCCACGAGCCACCGCGCTGGATGCGCGCACCGGTGGAACTGCTGGTATTCGCCTGCCTGTTGGTGGGGATCTTCCCAGCCCAGGTGGTCGGCGCGATCCTCGCCGCCGCGGCGCTGCCGGTGGTTGGCGGGACCTTGCCGGAATACAGCCTGGCGATCTGGCACGGCCTGAACGCACCGATGATCATGAGCCTGATCGCCCTGTCCGCCGGCGTGCTGCTCCATCTGCTGCTGCGCAATCAGCTCAAGCGTGGCCGTTTCAACCGCCCGCCGCTGATCGGCCGCCTCAACGGCAAGCGTCTGTTCGAACACAGCCTGGTGATCGTCATGCGCTACGCCCGGCGCATCGAGCGCCGGGTCAGTACCCAGCGCCTGCAAACCCAGTTGTTCCTGCTGGTGCTGGCGGCGGTGGTCGCCGGCCTGATCCCGATGCTGCACGGCAGCCTGTCCTGGGGCGACCGGCCGAAGATCCCCGGCTCCATCGTCTTCGTCACCCTCTGGCTGCTGGCAATCGCCTGCGCCCTGGGCGCCGCCTGGCAAGCCAAGTACCACCGGCTGGCGGCCCTGATCATGGTCGGCGTCTGCGGCCTGATGACCTGCATCACCTTTGTCTGGTTCTCCGCACCGGACCTGGCCCTGACCCAACTGGTGGTGGAAGTGGTGACCACGGTGCTGATCCTGCTGGGCCTGCGCTGGCTGCCAAGGCGTATCGAAGACGTCTCGCCGTTGCCCAGCAGCCTGCCCAAGGCGCGCATCCGCCGCCTGCGCGACCTGCTGCTGTCGGTGGGCGTGGGCGGCGGCATGGCGCTGCTGTCCTATGCCATGCTGACCCGCCAGACGCCCAACCATATCTCCTCGTTCTACCTGAGCCACGCCCTGCCCGGGGCGGCGGCAGCAACGTGGTGAACGTGATGCTGGTGGACTTCCGCGGCTTCGACACCCTTGGTGAGATCACCGTGCTGGTGGCCACCGCCCTCACCGTGTTCGCCCTGCTGCGACGCTTCCGCCCGCCGAAGGAAAGCCTCGAACTGCCCAACCAGCAGCGCCTGCTGGCGCCGGACGTGGTCACCGACCTGGTCAACCCGCGCAGCGCCAGCGACACCGCCCTGGGCTTCATGATGGTGCCGGCGGTGCTGGTGCGCCTGCTGCTGCCGATCGCCTTCGTGGTCTCGATGTACCTGTTCATGCGCGGCCACAACGAACCGGGCGGCGGCTTTGTCGCCGGCCTGGTGATGTCGGTGGCCTTTATCCTGCAATACATGGTCGCCGGTACCCAGTGGGTCGAAGCGCAGATGAGCCTGCGGCCGTTGCGCTGGATGGGCACCGGCCTGCTGTTCGCCACGGTCACCGGCCTCGGGGCGATGGCCTTCGGCTATCCGTTCCTGACCACCCACACCGCCCACCTGCACCTGCCGCTGCTGGGGGATATCCATGTCGCCAGTGCGCTGTTCTTCGATATCGGCGTGTACGCGGTGGTGGTCGGCTCGACCCTGCTGATCCTCACCGCCCTCGCGCACCAGTCGGTCCGTGCCCATCGGCCGAGCCAGCCACTCACCGCCCAAGCCAAGCCAGGAGCCGCCTGATGGAAGAAGTCATTGCAATTGCCATCGGCGTGCTCGCGGCCTCCGGCGTCTGGCTGGTACTGCGTCCACGGACCTTCCAGGTGGTGATGGGCCTGTGCCTGCTGTCCTACGGGGTCAACCTGTTCATCTTCAGCATGGGCAGCCTGTTCATCGGCAACGAGCCGATCATCAAGGACGGCGTGCCCCAGGATCTGCTTCACTACACCGACCCCTTGCCCCAGGCCCTGGTGCTTACGGCCATCGTCATCAGCTTCGCCATGACCGCGCTGTTCCTGGTAGTGCTGCTGGCCTCGCGGGGCCTGACCGGCACCGACCATGTCGATGGCCGGGAGCCCAAGGAATGAACCCGATGTCGCACCTGATCATCGCCCCGATCCTGCTGCCGCTGCTCACGGCGGCGCTGATGCTGATGCTCGGCGAGAAACACCGGCCACTCAAGGCCCGTATCAACCTGGTGTCGAGCCTGATCGGCCTGGGCATCTCGGTGCTGTTGCTGCTCTTCACCCAGTCGGGTGAAACCGGCTCCATCGGCGTCTACCTGCCAAGCAACTGGCAGGTGCCGTTCGGCATCGTGCTGGTGGTCGACCGCCTTTCGGCGCTGATGCTGGTGCTGACCGGCATCATCGGCGTCAGCGCGCTGCTGTTCGCCATGGCCCGCTGGGACCGCGCCGGTGCCAGCTTCCACGCGCTGTTCCAGATCCAGTTGATGGGCCTGTACGGCGCCTTCCTGACCGCCGACCTGTTCAACCTGTTCGTGTTCTTCGAGGTCCTGCTGGCCGCTTCCTATGGCCTGGTCCTGCACGGTTCGGGGCGCCCGCGGGTGTCGGCGGGGCTGCACTACATCGCGATCAACCTGCTGGCCTCGTCGCTGTTCCTGATCGGCGCGGCGCTGATCTATGGCGTCACCGGCACCCTGAACATGGCCGACCTGGCCCTGAAGATCCCGCTGGTGCCGGAAGCCGATCGCGGCCTGCTGCATGCCGGTGCGGCGATTCTCGCGGTGGCTTTCCTGGCCAAGGCCGGGATGTGGCCGCTGAACTTCTGGCTGGTGCCCGCCTACTCCTCGGCCAGCGCCCCGGTGGCGGCGATGTTCGCGATCATGACCAAGGTCGGGGTCTACACCCTGCTGCGCCTGTGGACCCTGCTGTTCTCCGGTGAGGCCGGCGCTTCGGCGCGTTTCGGTGGCGACTGGCTGATCTACGGCGGCATGGCGACCATCGCCTGCGCCGCCGTGGCGATCCTCGCCGCCCGGCGCCTGGAGCGCATGGCCAGCCTGAGTATCCTGGTCTCGGCCGGGATCCTGCTCTCGGCCATCGGTTTCGCCCAGCCGAACCTCACCGCCGGCGCGCTGTTCTACCTGGTCAGCTCGACCCTGGCCTTGAGCGCGCTGTTCCTGCTGGCCGAACTGATCGAACGCTCGCGCTCGGCCAGCGAACTGCCACTGGAGGAGGACATCTACCCGCTGCCACGCTCGCCGGAGTCCTTGCAGCCGCGCCCCGGCACCAACCTCGACGATGAACAGAAGGCCTTGGTCGGCCAGGTCATCCCCTGGACCATGGCCTTCCTCGGCCTGAGTTTCATCGCCTGTGCCCTGCTGATCATCGGCATGCCGCCACTGTCCGGTTTCATCGGCAAGCTGACCCTGCTCAGCGCCCTGCTCAATCCACGGGGACTGGGCATCGACGCCCCGATCGCCCCGGCGGCCTGGGCCCTGCTGGCTCTGCTGGTGCTGTCCGGACTCGCCTCGCTGCTGGCCTTCTCGCGCATGGGCATCTCGCGCTTCTGGACACCCCAGGAGCGCCCTTCGCCGGTGCTGCGACGTCTGGAATGCCTGCCCATCGTCGCCTTGCTGGGCCTGTGCATCCTGCTGACGGTCAAGGCCGAGCCGCTGCTGCGCTACACCCAGGCCGCGGCCGACTCCCTCGACAGCCCCGGGCGCTACATCAGCGCGGTGCAGGCCACCCGCCCGGTGCCGAATCCGTCCGCCGCCGTGGAGGTGCAGCCATGAAGCGCCTGTTCCCCGCGCCTTGGCTGTCCCTGGCGCTCTGGCTATTGTGGCTGGTGCTGAACCTCTCGGTCAGCCCCGGCAACCTGCTGTTGGGGGCGGCCCTCGGGTTCTTCGCCCCGGTGATGATGGCGCCCTTGCGCCCACGGCCGATCCGCATCCGTCGCCCCGGGGTGATCCTGCGCCTGCTGCTGCGGGTCGGGGCCGACGTGGTGCTGTCCAATCTCGCCGTCGCCTGGGGCGTGCTGAATGCCGGACGCCGCGCGCCGCGCTCGGCCTTCGTCAAGGTGCCGCTGGACCTGCGCGACGCCAACGGCCTGGCCGCGCTGTCAATGATCTGCACGGTGATTCCCGGTACCGTCTGGTCGGAACTGGCGCTGGACCGCAGCATCCTGTTGCTGCACGTGTTCGACCTGGACGAGGAAGCGCCGTTTATCCAGCACTTCAAGGCGACCTACGAACGCCCCCTGATGGAGATCTTCGAATGAGCGCACTGCTCGCCAACGCGATCCTGCTGAGCCTGTTCATCTTCAGCCTGGCGCTGGTGCTGACCGTGGTCCGGCTGTTCAAGGGCCCCTCGGCCCAGGACCGGGTCCTGGCCCTGGACTACCTTTACCTGATTGCCATGCTGATGATGCTGGTGCTGGGCATCCGCTACGCCAGCGACACCTATTTCGAAGCGGCGCTGCTGATTGCCCTGTTCGGCTTCGTCGGCTCCTTTGCCCTGGCCAAATTCCTCCTGCGCGGCGAGGTGATCGAATGAATGCGTTATCGCTGTGGATCGAAATCCCGGTGGCCCTGTTGCTGGTGGCCGCCAGCCTGCTCGCCCTGTGCGGCGCCATCGGCCTGTTGCGCATGAAGGACTTCTTCCAGCGCATGCACCCACCGGCGCTGGCCTCGACCCTCGGCGCCTGGTGCGTGGCGCTGGCCTCGATCCTGTATTTTTCGGCGCTCAAGTCGGAGCCGGTGCTGCACGCCTGGCTGATCCCGATCCTGCTGTCGATCACCGTACCGGTAACCACCCTGCTGCTGGCGCGCACCGGGCTGTTCCGCAAGCGCATGGCCGGCGACGATGTACCGGCGGAGGTCAGCAGCGGGCGTACCGAAGGCGGGAGTTGAGGGGCAATGAGCGTCGCCTACCAGAGCCTGCTGGAATACACCCGGCGCATGAACCGGGTGCTCGAGTACATCGACCGGCACCTGGACCAACCGCTGGAATTGGCCGAGCTGGCGGCCATCGCACACTTCTCACCCTTCCACTTCCATCGTCTGTTCAGCGCCTGGGTCGGCGAAACCCTGGGCGACTACCTGCGTCGCCGCCGGCTCGGCTGTGCCGCCCTGCAACTGGCCGAGCGTCCCGAGGCGACGGTGCTGGAGATCGCGCTGGAGGTCGGCTTCGGTTCCGGCGAAGCCTTTTCCCGGGCGTTCAAGCAGCACTTCGAGGTCACCCCCAGCGCCTGGCGCCATCTCGAACCGGCACGCTGGGAGCAGCGCCTGAACGACATCCGTGAACGGCGCTTGAGGTCATTTCGCAATCCTGATCAGGCAAGCGCCCTGCTCCTGTCCGACCATGAGGGCTCTCAAACCCCAGAGGACATGACGATGGACGTCACCCTTGAAGATATCCCGCCGACCCGTATCGCCTATATGCGTTACACCGGCCCCTATGGCCCGGGTATCGGCACCTTCTGGCGCGAAGTATTCGCGCCCTGGATGGAGCGCAACGGCCTGATGGGCGAAGTGCGTTTCGGCATCGGCCTCGACGACCCGCAGATCACCCCGGCAGCGAAATGCCGTTATGACGCCTGCGTGCAGGTGCCGGAGGATTTCACCGGCAGCGGCGAAGCCACAGTGACCACGATGCCGGGCGGACGTTATGCGGTCGCCCGTTTCAGCGGCCACACCCGCGATTTCCCGGATGCCTGGACCGAACTGTGCGGTGACTGGCTGCCCCGCAGCGGGATGCAGTTCGGCAGTGGGCCGCCCTTCGAACGCTATCCGAAAGACGCCCATTACGACCCGGTGGCCGGTACCCTCGATTGCGACCTGTGCATTCCGGTACGACCGTTGTGAATCCGCTCGACAGGCTCAGCGCTCGCTGAAAAACGCCCGGCCATCGCGCTTGAGCAGGTCGAGCATGGTCTGCGCCGCCGGGGACAAATAGCCGCCGGCCCGTACGGAAACCACCAGGGTGCGCTTCATGGTGGTTTCCTTGAGCCGCACTTCGCGCAGGTGCGTGGCGCCCTTGACGTCCTCCAGCGTTTCCCTCGCCAGAAAGCTCAGCAAGCGGGTCTGGCCGATCAGGCGCGGCAGCAGGGAAATCGTGTTGGTCTCGATCTGCACCGAGGGCAGCGGCAGCTCATGGGCGAGGAACACGTTGTCAATCCAGCGCCGGGACGACACCCCGGTCGCCGGCAGTACCCAGCGATAGCGCCCCAGTTCGCTCAGGCGAATCGGTGCGTCGAAGATCGGGTGATTGCGGCTGGCAACCACCACCGCCTCGTCATCGAACAAGGGATGGCAGAGCAACTGCGGATCATCGTCGAACAGCGGGCAGATCACCATGTCCAGTCGCCCGGAACGCAGGGACTCGCGCAACATGTCGTCCTGGCCGATCGCCAGGTTCAAGGTGATCTCCGGTGCCCGCTCCAGCAAGGCCGCAGTCAACTGCGGCAGCAGGTACTCGGCCATGCTCGCCGCACAACCCAGGCGGATATTGCCCAGCACCCCACTGGCGAAGTCGCGGACTTCACGGTGGGTCTCGGCAATGCTCTGCTGCAACTGCCGACCGCGCTGCTGCAACAACTCGCCGACCGGCGTCAGCTTGATCCGCCGGCCCTCGCGCTCGAACAGCTTGGTCCCGAACGACGCCTCCAGCCGCTGGATGCTCTTGGTCAGCGCCGGCTGGCTGCGATTGAGTTTCTGCGCCGCACGACCCAGATGACCGAGCTCGGCGATGGTTTCGAAATAGGTGAGATCCCGCAGGTCCATATTGATCAACCAAAGTTATCGTTTCATCACAATTAGAAACTGGACTTGATCAATCGCGCTATCAATAATTTGCCCATCGCGCCGCTTTCAACGCCCTGCAACAGGCGCGTACAGCGCTTTGGAGAGTGTCCTTGTCCGCATCATCACGGTTTTCCCTGACCACCTGGCCCCGCCCATTGCAATGGCTGGCCCTGCTGTTGCTGGCCGGCGGCAGCGGGCAGTTGCTCAAGCACGCCGAACTGCCCGCCGGGCAATTCATCGGCCCGATGCTGGTGGCGATCGCCTTCGGGGTCGGCGGCGCCCGCATCCGCCTGCACAAGGAAGCCTTCCGCCTGAGCCAGGGCTGCATCGGCCTGCTGGCCGCGCACTCGATGACCCTGGCGGTGCTGACCTCGATGACCGAGTCCTGGCACCTGATGCTGGTCGCCACGCTGCTGACCATCGGCCTCAGCTCCCTGGTGGGCCTGGCGATGGTGCGCTTTGGCGGGCTCCATCCCAGCACCGCGGCCTGGGGCACATCGCCGGGCGCGGCGTCGGCCATGGTCTCGATGGCCGACGATTTCGGTGCCGACGCCCGGGTGGTGGCGACCATGCAATATGTACGGGTGGTGTGCGTGGTGGTGATCGGCGCGCTGGTCAGCCATCTGCTCGAAGCCCCGGCCAACGGTGGCGAGTTACATGCCACGGGTGCGACACAGCACGGCCTCAGCCTGCTCAACCTCGGGCTGACCCTGGCCACCGCGGTGCTCGGCGTGGTGCTCGGTGCGCGCATACCGGCGGGCGCCTTGCTGGTGCCGCTGTTGCTCGGCGGCGGCCTGCAACTCGCCGGCGTGCTGCACATCACCCTGCCCGCCTGGCTGCTGGCGATCGCCTATGGCGCCATCGGCTGCTACGTCGGCCTGCGCTTCGACCGCCCGACCGTGCTCTATGTCTGGAAACGCCTGCCGACGATGATCCTCGGCGCCGTCAGCCTGATCAGCCTGTGCGCCGCCTCGGCCTGGGTCCTGGCCAAACTGCTCGGCCAGGACTTCCTCTCGGTCTACCTGGCCACCAGCCCCGGCGGACTCGACACCATGGCGATCATCGCAGTCGACACCCACTCCGATGTCGGCCTGGTTCTGGCCATGCAGACCTTGCGGCTGCTGGCGGTGATCTTCACCGGCGCGTTCTTCGCCCGCCTGGTGATCCGCTTCGCCCGATAAAACAGGCCCTGCCTCGACAAGCCCCCCGATGACCCGACATTCATGGCAGAATCGCCCGCGTCGGCTCTAATCAAAATACGAATGACATACATTAACGATCAATTTCACATTATTTTCACATTTCACCCACTACATTGCCGCCCAGACAAAGCATGCGAATGATTCCTATTGTTTAACTGGACCGGCGGCACTGGCACACAGGCACCGGAAAACACCAGCCAACTCGAATACCAAAAGACCGCAGGAGCTACCCACGCAATGATTTCCCGTCTTCCTTCGTTTCTGAAAACCGCCCTGGTAGCCACCGCCCTGCTGAACGCCGGGCATGCCTACGCCGCCCCGAGCGCCGACGGTATCGTGGTCTACAACGCCCAGCACGAAAGCCTGACCAAGGCCTGGGTCGAAGGCTTCACCAAGGAAACCGGGATCAAGGTCACCCTGCGTAACGGCGACGACACCGAGATGGGCAACCAGATCGTCCAGGAAGGCGACAAGTCTCCAGCGGACGTGTTCCTGACCGAAAACTCCCCGGCCATGGTCCTGGTGGACAATGCCAAGCTGTTCGCCCCGGTGGCACCGACCACCCTGGAACAGGTCGGCGCCGCCTACCGTCCGGCCCACGGCAACTGGGTCGGCATCGCCGCACGCTCCACCGTATTCGTCTACAACAAGAGCAAGCTGACCGAAGCCCAACTGCCCAAGTCCCTGCTCGACCTCGCTTCCCCTGAGTGGAAAGGCCGCTGGGCCGCTTCGCCGGCCGGTGCCGACTTCCAGGCCATCGTCGCTGGCGTACTGGAACTGAAAGGCGAAGCCGCGACCCTGGACTGGCTCAAGGCCATGAAAACCAACGCCACTATCTATCGCGGCAACAGCGCGGTGCTCAAGGCGGTCAATGCCGGTCAAGTCGAAAGCGGCGTGATCTACCACTACTACAGCTTCGGCGACCAGGCCAAGACCGGCGAAAACAGCAAGAACACTTCGCTGCACTACTTCAAGCACCAGGACCCGGGCGCCTTCGTCAGCCTCTCCGGCGGTGGTGTACTGAAGTCCAGCAAACACCAGGAAGAAGCCCAGGCATTCCTCAAGTGGGTCACCGGCAAAGGCGGCCAGGCGGTCCTCAAGGACGGCAAATCGTTCGAATACGCCGTTGGCGTGGGTGCCGACTCCAATGCGAAACTGGTGCCACTCAAGGATCTCGACGCACCTAAAGTGGATGCCTCGAAACTCGACAGCAAGAAAGCGGTGGAGCTGATGACCCAAGCCGGAATCCTGTAATTGATACCAGAGTCCATTTCTCCTCTGGACCCCGCCGCAGTCGCTCACGCGCCTGCGGCGCTTTCGCGTCTGCGATCCAGAAAAATCTTCGGGCGCCAGGGCAATGCCTGGATCATCGGGCTGTCGCTGCTGGTGTCCCTGCTGGCGCTGCTGCCGATCGCCTTCGTGATCCTTTCCACCTGGCAAACCGGTTGGACCACCCTTGAAGCACTGGTCTGGCGCCCACGGGTGGCGGAGCTGCTGGCCAACACCCTGTTGCTGATGGTCATCACCATTCCCCTGTGCGTGGCGCTGGGACTGGCCCTGGCCTGGCTGACCGAGCGCAGCGACCTGCCCGGCCGGCGCACTTGGTCATTGCTGGCGACCGCGCCCCTGGCCGTGCCGGCGTTCGTCCACAGCTACGCCTGGGTCAGCCTGGTGCCGTCGATCCACGGGTTGTCCGCCGGGGTGCTGGTTTCGGTGATCGCCTACTTCCCGTTTCTCTATCTGCCGATTGCCGCGACCCTGCGTCGCCTGGACCCGGCCATCGAGGATGTCGGCGAGTCCCTGGGGCTCAAGCCCTGGGCGGTGTTTTTCCGCATTGTGCTGCCGCAACTGCGCCTGGCGATCTGCGGCGGCGCCTTGCTGGTGGGCCTGCACCTGCTGGCCGAATACGGCCTCTACGCGATGATCCGCTTCGACACCTTCACCACCGCGATCTTCGACCAGTTCAAATCCACCTTCAGCGGCCCGGCAGCCCATACCCTGGCCGGGATCCTGGCACTGTGCTGCCTGGCGCTTTTGACCGTCGAGTCGGCTGCCCGCGGCAAGGCCCGCTATGCCCGCGTCGGCTCCGGCAGCGCGCGGCAGCAACGCACGGTCCGCCTCAGCCGCAGCACCACCGTGCTGGCGCTGAGCATTCCGATCATCAGCAGCGCACTCGCCCTCGGCGTGCCGTTGATCACCCTGGGCAGTTGGCTGATCGCCGGAGGCCGCGAAGTCTGGCCGCTGGACGAGTTGCTGCCGGCCCTGGAACAGACGCTGCTGCTGGGTGCCGCCGGCGCCCTGCTGACCACCTGCGCGGCCGTGCCCGTGGCCTGGTTGTCGATCCGCTCGCCCGGACGCCTGCATCGCCTGCTGGAAAGCTGCAACTACATCACCAGTTCCCTGCCCGGCATCGTCGTCGCCCTGGCCCTGGTCACGGTCACCATCAACTTCGCCCAACCGATCTACCAGACCTCGATCACCGTCCTGCTGGCTTACCTGTTGATGTTCATGCCCCGCGCCCTGGTCAGCCTGCGCGCCGGTATCGCCCAGGCGCCGGTGGAGCTGGAAAACATCGCCCGCAGCCTCGGCCGCTCACCGGGCCGCGCCCTCTGGTCGATCACCCTGCGCCTCGCCGCGCCGGGAGCCGCCGCCGGCGCGGCGCTGGTGTTCCTGGCCATTACCAACGAACTGACCGCCACCCTGCTGCTCGCGCCCAACGGCACCCGCACCCTGGCGACCGGTTTCTGGGCGCTGACCAGCGAAATCGACTATGCCGGTGCCGCGCCCTATGCGCTGCTCATGATCCTGCTGTCGCTGCCGCTGACCGGGCTTCTCTATCATCAATCCAAACGCACGGCTGGCCGATGAACGCTCTTGAAATCCATGCGCTGTACAAGTCCTTCGGTTCGCAAGCGGCCCTGGAAAACATCCACCTGTCGATTGCAACCGGCAGCCGCACCGCCATCGTCGGGCCTTCCGGCTCGGGCAAGACCACCCTGCTGCGGATGATCGCCGGTTTCGAATTTCCCGACGCCGGCCGCATCACCCTCAACGGCCAGCCACTGGTGGATGCCACGACCCAGGTCCCGGCGCACCAGCGCCTGATCGGCTACGTGCCGCAGGACGGCGCGCTGTTTCCGCATATGACGGTGGCCGATAACATCGCTTTCGGGATCGCCGACAAGGCCACCCGGCAACAACGGGTCGCCGAGTTAATGGACAGCGTGGCCCTGGAGCCGCAGATGGGCAAACGCTGGCCCCATGAGTTGTCCGGTGGTCAGCAGCAACGGGTGGCACTGGCCCGCGCCCTGGCGCAACGCCCACGGCTGATGCTGCTGGACGAACCGTTCTCGGCCCTCGACACCGGGCTGCGGGCGTCGATGCGCAAGATGGTCGCGCGGTTGCTGTCCGAGGCCGGGGTGACCACCATCCTGGTCACCCATGACCAGGCCGAAGCCCTGTCCTTTGCCGACCAGTTGGCGGTGATGCGCAAGGGCCGGCTGGTCCAGGCCGGACACCCGATGGACCTGTACCTGCGGCCGGATGACGAAGACACCGCGCTGTTCCTCGGCGATGCGGTGATCCTGCCCGCCCAGGTCGAAAACGGCTGGGCGCGCTGCGACCTGGGTCAGTTGGCGGTCAACGACGAGGGCCGCCACGGGCCGGCACAGATCATGCTGCGCCCCGAGCAGTTGCAAGTTGCGACCCGCATGCCGGGGCAAGCGGACGGCCAAGGCAGCCCGGCGGTGGTCACCGAATGCGACTTCGGCGGCAACACCTGCACCCTGACGGTGGAACTCAAGGCGCAGGCCGCCGACGGCCAGAAGCGTTCATTGCTGGTGCGCAGTTCCGGCATGCAGGCCCCGCGGGTCGGCAGCGAGGTCCTGGTCTCGGCCCTCGGTCATGCCCATGTGCTGGGCCGGCAGATCGCCAGCTAGCCGCTGACCACCTCGGCGCTGTTCGCCCAGGGCGCCACCAGTCGCCGAGGTGTCCCGCAGACAGGGTGCTTGAGCACAAAGTGCCGGCACTTTTCAGAAAAGCGGTTGCGGTCCTGGACCATATCCAGTTGCATCTGGGCCAGTTCCTCGTCGCGGCAGCGCTCCATGTCCGCCACATCCCGGGTGCGCCGGCGCTCACGTATCGCCGCATGCAGCGGGTCGTGGGCCACGCGCTGCGCCTGGGCCATCAACCAGGCGCCAAAGGCCTGCGGGCAACGCGGACCGACATCCTGGACCAACCCCATCTCCCGCGCCTCGACGACACTGATTGGCAGGCATTCCTCGCTGAGTTGCAGCGCGCGCTCGTAGCCGACCGCACGGGGCAGGCTGTAGGTCCAGTATTCGGAGCCATAGAGGCCCATGCTCTTGTAGTGCGGGTTGAGCACCACCCCGCCGCGGGCGAACACCCCGTCGGCCGCCAACGCCAGCATCACCCCACCGGCACCGGCGCTGCCGGTCAGGCCACTGACCACCAGTTGGCGGGCGGTCAACAGCTCGCGGCAAACGTCGTTGATCGCGCGAATATTGGCCCAGGCCTCAAGCCCGGGCACCTTCGCCGCCTGGATCACGTTGAGGTGCACGCCATTGGAGAAACTGCCACGCCCGCCCCGGAACAACAGCACCTCGGTGTCCTGCGCCTTGGCCCAGCGCAGCGCGCTGACCAGGCGTCGGCATTGCTCGGTGCTCATGGCGCCGTTGTAGAACTCGAACGTCAGCTCGCCCACGCCACCCAACTCGCGATAACGGATCGGTTGGTAGAGCTCCTTGCAATACGGCTGACTGGCGACGGACCAGTTCAAGGTCGGCACCTTGTCGAGTCGACCGGCCAGCACATGGCGCGCCGGACGCTTGAAGGTCTCCTCCCCTGGCCGGGGCTTGCAACGCAATGAGCCGATCCACAGGCTGCGGTCTCCCGTCGCCACCAGCACCGCATCGTCATGCACCGCCAGCAGTTGGCCCGGCGTTCCACGGCGATTGTCGAGATGGGCGTCATAGAGGTAGTACGGTTCGCCCAGCAGTTCGGCCAGCACACCGGGCTGGCCGTCGGCGGCGTCGATACGTCGCTGGATCAGCTCGGCGTCGTCCTCCCAGCTGAAGCCGCGGTCACTCTGTTTCATGTTCGGTTGCAGGCGGCCCCGGACCTGCGGCAACGAGTAATCCAGGGGCTGGGGCACAAAGTCGCTGCCGAACCGGGCGACCACCTCGTGGATGCAGGCCATGGCCGCATCGGCCACCGGACCGTTGTAGAGCTCGGACTTGCGAATGCTCGTCGGCATCTCGAATTCGTGGCTGGCCCAGATCGCCCCGCTGTCCATTTCCTCGGCGGCCTGCAAGGCGGTCACGCCCCAGACGGACACCTGCCGGGTAATCGCCCAGTCCAGCGCACTGGCCCCGCGATCACCGACAATCCCCGGATGAATGATCACCACCGGACGCCGGGTGTCCTGCCACAACCGGGCCGGCACGCGGTCCTTGAGGAACGGGCAGATCACCAGGGCCGCCGGGCTGTCCTCGATCTGCTGGCAGACCGCCTCGGCATCGCTGAACAGCACCACGCTCGGCACATGCCCCGCTTCGCGCAGCTCCAACCAGGCACGCTGGGTCAAGCCGTTGAACGCCGATGCCAGCAGAATGATTTTCAATGAACGCATGACTGAACTCCTCCTTGAGCAATACGCCGGGCCCCTGCTGCAACGAGCAATCCATGGCCCGACCGGAGCGGGTACAGTAAAGCGCCGCGCCATCGGTGCCTTGATCGAAGTCAATGGACGACCGCCCGACCGGCGCATTCGCGCAGCGGGTTTTTCTCGGCTAGGATTTCCAGCTCATGGAGTGGCCCGTGCCTTCAACGGGCCTTGGAGAAGGAGAGAACAATGACCCCAGTTCGTGTTGCCGAACGCGCCTATCGCAGCTGGTCCAGCCCCATCCTGCTGGAACTCAAGGAACGGGAACATCAGTTGGACCCGTCCTCCCGCGAGGCCCTGAGCAATGTGCTGCAAGAGCGCCGACTGCTCGACGGCAACGGGCCGTCAGCCCTGGTGCAAGCGCTCAGGCCAGGCGTCAAGTGAAGGCAAGGCGCCCAGTCCGCGCAGCCAGCCGTGCTCGGCAAATGCCAGCATCTCCTGGTCGCCGCGACTGTCGCCATAGGCAAAGCGCACACGCCCACCCGCGTCGCCCAACCATTGCTGCAACTGCCGGACCTTTTCCGGCCCCCAGCAGTTGGGCGAAGCCAGGCGCCCGGAAAAACGCCCGTCGCGAAACTCCAGCTGCGTGGCCAGTACCGCCTCGAAACCGGCGGCCCGGGCCCAGTGCCCGAGGTAGAGCGTGGGTGAGGCACTGACCAGCACCAGGCGGTGCCCCCGGCGCTTGTGCTCCTCGATGCGCTCGATCATTTCCGCACGGACCAGCATCGGCAGCCGTTCGCTGGCGTAGCGCGCCGCCGCCTCTTCAAGCTCGACCTGGGTCCTGCCGCGCAGGGTGATCGCCAGGAAGCGCGCCTTGGCCTCGGCCCGACTGCACAGGCCGGTGAACATGCCGACCAGCCATGGCAAGACCAGCAGGGTTGCGATCAGGAAGCATCGGTTGCCGACCTGGTAGCGCACGAAATCCCGCAGGCTGTCGGTGGTGGTGATGGTCCCGTCGAAGTCGAAAGCCACGCAGGTTCCCACCTCCCGCGCAGCACTGTTTGAAATCGTCATTGCTGTTTCACGCCCATGAACCGAATGGGCCTAGTGTCTCACTCCTGGACGGGCAGTGTCGCTCATGCCATTTGATCGCGAGCAAGCTCGCTCCTACAGAAGAGCATCGATCAGGCCCCATGCAGGAGCGAGCTTGCTCGCGATCGATATCAGGCCGGGCGCTTACCTCTTGGCCTCGCAATTGACCATCCAGCCCACGCCAAAACGGTCTTCAAACATTCCAAAACTCTCTGCCCAGAACGTCTTGGCCAGTGGCATATGGACGTTGCCGCCGGCGCTCAAGCCCTTGAACAGACGCTCGGCCTCGGCGACGCTGTCGACATTGAGCGACACCGAAATGCCCTGGATCTTGCTGAACGGCTGATGGGGCGGACAATCGGACGCCATCAGGCTGAAGTTGCCCACCGTCAGGCAGGCGTGCAGGATCTTGTCCTTGTTCGGCGCATCCTTGGGTACACCGGCCTCCGGCGGCGCCTCGGCAAACGTCAGGGAAAACAGCTCGCCGCCGAGGACCTGTTTATACAAGGCAAAGGCTTCCTTGCAGTTACCGTTGAAGGTCAGGTAAGGAATGATTTTCATGCTCATGATAAAACTCCTGTTCTGTCGGGGTTTCAGGATTGACCGGACATCTGCGCGCGCAGGCGTTCTTCCTGCTCTTGCAACTCGGGGGTAAAACACTCGCCGAAGTCCTCGGGATCGAAGACCTGGCGGATTTCGATTTCAGAGTCACTGACCATCGGGTTCGGGCACCGCTTGACCCAATCGATGGCCTCTTGCAGTGATTGCACCTTGAAGATCCAGAAACCGGCGATCAGTTCCTTGGTCTCCATGAACGGCCCGTCGACCACGGTCCGCTGCTTGCCGCTGAACTGCACGCGAGCGCCCTTGGCACTGGGGTGCAGTCCCTCTCCGGCAAGCATCACACCGGCCTTGACCAGTTCTTCATTGTAGGCGCCCATGGCCGCCAGCAATTCCTGACTGGGCATTTGGCCGGCTTCCGATTCCGGGGTGGCTTTGACGATCACCATGAATCGCATAGTCGTATCTCCTGATGGTAGGGGTGGACAAGCCAATTGGCGGCTCTGTCGACTAATCGAATGAGCGACCGCGAAATCGACAATCCGCGAAATCTTTTTTCCTCAGCGCCGTTGATCCGTTTCCGGCCGCCGGGGAGATCGACGGTCGATATCGCCGTCGCTCATTCGACTAAGCATAGAAGTATACCTTTCGCGCCCCGGCAAACCCGCCCGGCGGCCCCCGACCCGAGGAGTCATCGACATGAACGCGCACAGTGTTGAACAGCATCCCGTGGTATCGCGCGAGCAGTGGCTGGCCGCGCGCCGGCAACACCTGATCCATGAAAAGGCCTTCACCCGTCAACGCGACCAGCTCAGCGCCGAGCGGCGCGCCCTGCCCTGGGTCAAGGTCGACAAGGACTACCGCTTCGAAGGGCCTCACGGGTACAAGCACCTGGCCGACCTGTTCGGTCACAACAGCCAGTTGATCGTCTATCACTTCATGTTCGGCGACGGCTGGAAGGAAGGCTGCCACGGCTGCTCCTTCCTCGCCGATCACTTCGACGGCGCGAACCTGCACCTGGCGCACCACGATGTGTCGTTCGTCGCGATCTCCCACGCACCCTGGCCGCAATTCCAGGCGTTCAAGCAGCGCATGGGCTGGCATTTCCCCTGGCTGTCGTCGGCCGGCAGCGACTTCAACGAAGACTTCCATGTCAGCGCCTCGCCCGAGGAGCGGGCGGCGGGCAAGGCCGAGTACAACTACCAGCTCCTCGATCACGCCGAAGACGAGCTGCCGGGGCTCAGCGTGTTCTATCGCGACCCCGAGGGCACCCTCTTCCACACGTACTCCACCTATGCCCGGGGCCTGGACATGCTGGTGGGTACCTATAACTTCCTCGACCTGATGCCCAAGGGCCGTAACGAAAGCGGGACCATGGATTGGGTCAAACACCATGATCGTTATGAAGCGGTACCCGCCGACAGCTGCTGCGGTTCCCACCCCGACAAGGCCTAGACCGGCCCTGCCTTGCAAGAGCGAGCTTGCTCGCGACGGACGTCAACGCTAACGTGGGAAACCTGATGCCACCCCCTCGCGAACAAGCGCTCCTGCAAAGGAGCGCGCGAGGCTATGCCGCGCCTGCGCAAAGCACTAACATCGAAATGCCATCACTTATCACCCCGCCCACCAGAGAGGAAACATGGAGTCTCCTGCTGTCCCGCTCGGCCAACGTCCAGACTATGCCCTCGCCCTCTCCGGCGGCGGCGTTCGAGCCATGGTGTTTCACCTCGGCGTGCTCAAATACCTCGCCGAACAACAGGCCCTGGAACGGGTCGCGCAGATTTCCACGGTGTCCGGCGGCAGCCTGCTGGTGGGCCTGATGCTGCACGAGAACCACGGGCAATGGCCCGACTCCGCCACCTTCCTGCAAGGTGTCTACCCCGCCCTGCGGGACAAGCTGTGCTCGCGCAGCCTGCTCTGGAGTGCCTTGCGCCAGTTGCGCAACCCGCTGAATTTCCGCTTCCTGCTGTCCCGGGCCAACCTGCTGGCCCTGGCGCTGCAACACGAATGGGGCGTGACCGCCCTGCTGCCGCAGCTCCCTGCCCGACCCGACTGGTCGATCAACGGCACCACGGCGGAAAACGGCAAGCGCTTTCGCTTCAAGCGCAACAACATGGGCGACTACTCCATCGGTTACGCCGCCACCAGCGGCTTCCCCCTGGCCCAGGCCCTGGCGGTTTCGGCGGCGTTCCCCGGCGGCATCGGCCCGCTGTCGCTCAAGACCCGCCGGTTCAAGTGGCTGCAACGCCAGTGGGAAGCCCCGCTCGACAGCGCCATCGAGGTGCGCCTGCCCTTCAGCAAACTGCGGCTCTACGACGGTGGCGTCTACGACAACCTCGGCCTGGAGCCCTTGTTCGACGCGGCGACAGGACAGACCAAGCGCTACGACTACCCGATCATCGTCTCGGATGCCGGCGCCCCGCTGAAACCAGGGTTCGACGCCGGGGTGCTGAGCCCCTGGCGCCTCAAGCGCCTGGCCGACATCATGTCCGACCAGACCCGGGCGCTGCGCGGCCGGACCTTTGTCGAATACCTGAAGAAAGCGCCGGGGCGTGGCGGTTACCTGAGCATCGCCAGTTCCCTGATCGAATCGCTCGAAGGCAGCGACGCCGCCTTTGCCGCCGGTTTCCCCACGACCCTGAATCGCCTGAAGCCCGAGGTGTTCGACCGGATCGCCCGGCACGGTCACGCGGTGGCGCAAGCGACCGACCAGCAATACCCGCTGCTGCCCGTTGCCGCGAAAATCCCTGAACCCGTCGCGACGACGTGAACCCGCGACAGCCCACGACAGTCAGGGCAGCACCAGCACGCCCAGGCTGGCACTGACCACCAGGGCGGTGCCGGCAAACTGCATCGGGATCATCGGCTGGGACAGCACCAGGTAGCCGGCCAGGGCACCCACCGCCGGTTCGGCGCTCATCAGGATACCGAACGAAGCCGCCGGCATCCGCCGCAGGGCCACCATCTCCAGGCCATAGGGCAGCAGCGGCACGAACAGCGCCAACCCCGCGCAACTGGCGACCTGCAACAACGGCAGGTGGCCGCCGCTCTGCCAAAGCCCCAGGGGTGTGACAATCAGGGCCGCAGCCAACAGCGAGACCGACAGCCCTTCAAAGCCCTGGAACAGCCGACCGACCTTTTTCATCAGCAGGATGTAAGCCGCCCACCCCGCCGCCGCGCCGAACGCCAGCAGCACACCCAGCGGCTCGCCGATCCAGCCGCCCTCGTTGCGCGCCAACAGCAACACTCCGGTCACGGCCAGCGCCGGCCAGATCAACGCCCGCCAACTGCGCACGCCCAGGCTGGCCACCAGCAACGGCCCGAGAAACTCAATCGCGATCGCCAGTCCCAGGGGAATACGTTGGATCGCCGCGAAGAAGCAGGTGGTCATCAGCGCCATCGCCAGGCCGAGACTGGCGGCGGCCAGCCAGCGCGACAGCGAATACCGGTGCAGGCGCGGTCGCACCAGCAGCGCGAGAATCGCCGCCGCCCAGCACAAACGCAGCCAGGTGGTGCTGAACGTGCCGTAGGTGTCCATGGTCGGCGTCGACAACGCCGCGCCGAACTGGACGAAGACCATGGACAGCACGCAGAGCAGCGCCGCCCACCATAGCGTGCTGCGCTGTGTCCCGCGGGTGACAGGCTGCGGTAGGACGGTGGTGTTTTCCTGCATGGCGAAGTCTCCTGTGAATGTCGGGCCATCCTAGCCAGTCACGCAGACTTCAAATAAGCTGATATTTCTTATCCGGACTTCACGAATATTGATAATGCGCGATCTCGACAGCAGTCTGTTGCGAACCTTCGTCACCGTCGCCGAAACCGGTGCGGTCGGGGCGGCCGCCCAGCGCCTGGCGCGGACCCAGGCCGCGGTCAGCATGCAGTTGCGGCGGCTGGAAGAAGACCTCGAGCGGCGCCTGTTCGACCGCTCGCCACGGGGCCTGCGCCTGACCGAAGCCGGCCACCTGCTGCTGCCTTACGCCCACAGCATCCTAGGGGCCGGGGCCGATGCCCGGCGGGCCTTGTCCGTCAGCCAGATCGCCGGCATCGTGCGCCTGGGGTTGCTCGAGGACATCGCCGTGGGCAGCCTGCCCCGGGCGCTACGGCGCTTTTCAGCGGCCTATCCGCACATTTCCCTGGAAATCGTCATCGACAGCAGCGCGGCGATGTCCGCCAGGCTGGCGGACGGCACCCTGGATGTAATCGTCGGCGACGCCTCGGCGATCAGTGCCCAGCCCCGGGCGTGCTGGACCCAGTCGCTGTTCTGGGTCGGCGCCCGGGGCCTGACCCTGCCCAGCGATCTGCGTGCGCAGAGCCTGCCGCTGGTGACGTTCGGTGGACCCTGCCTGTGGCATGGCCAGGTGGTGGGCATTCTCAAACGGGCGAACATCCCCTGGCGCGTCGTCTGCAGCAGCACCAGCCTGCCGGCGGTGCAGTCGGCGGTCGAGGCCGGATTGGGCATCACGGTGTTGATGGAAGGCAATATCCGCAACGACAGCATGCGGGTGCTGGGGCCGAGCGATGGCCTGCCGCCGCCGCCCGTCGTGGATTTCGCCCTCTATGTGCGCCCGGTGCCCAAGTCTCAGGCCGCAGCAGTCCAGGCGCTGCAGAGCTTCCTCACGGATGAGCTGAATATCATCATGCCGCGCACCCTCACTTCGGAAACGGCAGGCGCCCTTGCAGAAAGTCAATGAACGCCCGCAGCTATGGAAGAGAGGAGATGATGCGGACTGAGCCGCACGCCTAACCCACCGCCGTCAACTCGAAATGGAACACCGCGCCTTTGCCGGGTATCGACAACAGGCGAATCTGGCTGTCGTGCAACTGCAGGATACGCCGGACAATCAACAGCCCCAGGCCACCGGAACGCCGGTCGCCGTCCTGGTTGAACGGCCGGCGGAACAGGTTCTCCAGCAATGAAGCGGCGATCCCCGGGCCGGTGTCGCTGACCGTGACCTGCACCTTGCCGCCGCCCTGGACCAACGCCACTTCGATAGTGCCGCCTTCGGGGGTGTGGCGCAGGGCGTTGTCGATCAGGTTGGTCAGGACCCGTTCGATCATGCCCAGGTCCGCGCTCACCATCGAGGCCCCGCGGGGCAAGACCGCCTGCAGTTTCGACTGGCGGGTCTCGGCCATCAGTTCGAATTTCTGGAACACGTCCTGGATCAGGTCGCTGAGGGAAAAGTCCTCGACCTGCAAACGCACCGCGCCATGCTCCAGGCGCGCCAGCTCGAACAGCCCCTGGGCCAATTGCCCAACCTTGCTGCTCTGGGCCAGGGCGATCCCCAGGTAACGCCGACGCTCGTCCGGCGTCAGCACCGCGTCCTTGAGGGACAGGGTTTCCAGGTAACCGTGCAACGACGCCAGGGGCGTGCGCAAGTCATGGGAAATGTTCGCCACCAGTTCCCGGCGATCCTGGTCGAGCTGAGTCAGGGTCCGCCACTGTTCGCCGATACGCGTCGCCATCTGGGCAAAGCTGGCCTCCAGCACCTCGATTTCATCGCGACGCCCCGCCCCCGCCCTCGACAACACCGGCAACTGCGCCGGCGCGGCATCGGTATCGAAATCGCGCATGGTCTCGGTCAGCCGGCGCAGCGGCCGGGTAATCAGGCGGAACGCGATCAGACCGGCGATCAGACCCAGCAGGGCCACCAGGGTCATCGCCCACAAGGTGGTGCGCAGCACCGAACTGGCCGAGACCTGGGCGGCCAGGCGATCATGTTCTTCGCCCTGGAGGACCACGTACAGATAGCCCAGCTCCTTGCCATTGCCGCGCAAGGCGGCGGCACTGAAGACCTTGCGCCCGTCCTCGCTGCGCGGGTCGTCGCCGAGGATCGGCAACGGCTGGCCCTCCAGCAGACGGCGGATCGGCGCCAGGTCCACGTGATCGCGGTGCAGGTGGCCTTGCGGGGCGGCATCGCCGGTGATCTTGCCGCTGGGCGAGAGCAGATAGACTTCCACGCTCGGGTTGACGTTCATCAACTGCCCGAACAGCGCGCGCACCGCTTCCATGGTCAGGCCCTCGGTGCCCACCAGCTTGTTGTCCAGCGCAATGCTCTGGGCCAGGTCCCGGGACAGGCCCTGGACCACTTCCTTTTCGTGCATGTCGCTGGCCCGCACCTGCAACCACACCGACGCCCCGCAACAGGCCAGCAGGAGGATGGAAAAGGCCAGGGACAGGCGCTGGGACAGGGTCAGGTTCATTGCGCGCGACTCACGGGCGAGAAACGATAGCCGCGGCCCCAGACCGTGAGAATCCGCTCGGGTTGCGCCGGGTCGACTTCGATCTTGGCCCGCAGGCGATTGATATGGGTGTTGACCGTGTGTTCATAGCCGTCGTGCTGGTAACCCCAGACCTGGTTCAGCAGGTCCATGCGCGAATACACGGTGCCGGGGTTTTTCATGAAGAAATGCAGCAGGTCGAACTCCCGCGGGGTCAGGTCCAGGGGCTTGCCGTCGACCTGGGCTTCACGGGTCAGCGGATCGAGGCTCAGGCCGCCCTGCTCCAGGGTGCCCGCCTCGATCTTCAGGCTCTTGGCCAGGGCGTCCACCCGGCGCAGCAGCGCCTTGACCCGCGCCGCCAGTTCCAGCATCGAGAACGGCTTGGCCAGGTAGTCGTCGGCGCCCAGCTCCAAGCCGAGGACCCGATGCATTTCGCTGGAGCGGGCACTGGTAATGATGATCGGCGTGTAGCGCGCCATGGCCCGCGCCTGCCGGCAGATCTCCAGGCCGTCGACGCCCGGCAGCATCAGGTCGAGGATCAGCGCATCCCACGAGCCCTTGCTCAACTGGGCCAGGCCCAGGTTGCCGTCGGCGCAGTGGGTGACCTCATAGCCCTCGTCCCGCAGGTGCAGGCTCAGCAGCCCCGCCAGGTGCAGGTCATCTTCGACGATCAGAATACGTTTGGGGGAATCCATGGGACAGCCTTCGTGCGGGTAATCGATGGCAACGATGCCTGGATCATTGTGCAGGATCGCTGCGCGGCAATGTTCACAATTAATTTAACTTTGCGGGAGGATTTCGCGACCCTTGCCGCCCAACAATTAAAGCCTGATCAATCACCATGGACGCGACGCCATGTCCTCCAGAAGACGCTTTCTTGTCTCCAGTGCCGCCACCCTGCTCGCCGCCAGCCTGTTCGACTGGCGCGCCGTCGGTGCGACCTTCGGCAGCGGCAGCCGTTCGGCCGATTCGGGCGAAACCTTCGAAGTGAACCACAGCGACGCCGAGTGGAAATCCATGCTCAGCGACGAGCAGTACGAAGTGCTGCGCCACGAAGGGACCGAACGCCCCTACTCCAGCGCCCTCAACGACGAGCACCGCGACGGCGTGTTCGCCTGCGCGGGCTGTCACCTGGCGCTGTTTTCGTCCGCCAGCAAGTACGACAGCCACACCGGCTGGCCGAGCTTCACCGCACCGCTGGAAAACGCCGTGGCGACCCGCCGCGACACCTCCTTCGGCGTCTCGCGCACCGAGGTGCATTGCCACCGTTGCGGCGGCCACCTGGGTCATGTGTTCCCCGACGGACCACCGCCCACCGGCCTGCGCTACTGTATGAACGGTGTCGCCATGACCTTCAGCCCCGGCGCGGCCTGATTCCCACGCTTCGACAAGGACTCCATCATGTTCCTGCTTATCCTGGCCTACCTCGGCGGTCTCCTGACCATCCTCAGCCCCTGCATCCTGCCGGTGCTGCCATTCGTCTTCGCCCGCTCCGGCGAGCCGTTTCGCCGCAGCGGCCTGCCGTTGCTCTGCGGCATGGCCCTGACCTTCGCCCTGGTGGCCACCCTGGCGGCGGTCGGCGGCGGCTGGGTGGTGCAGGCCAACCAGTACGGGCGTTGGCTGGCCATGGCGCTGATGGCCTTTTTTGCCATTACCCTGTTGCTCCCGCACCTGGCCGAGCGCCTGACCCAGCCGCTGGTGGCGGCCGGTGATCGGCTGTCGCGCTCGGCGCAACGCCACGACGGCTCGCCCAGCGTCCGCTCGTCCTTCGTGCTGGGCATCGCCACCGGCCTGTTGTGGGCGCCCTGTGCCGGGCCGATCCTCGGCCTGATCCTGACCGGTGCCGCCCTGCAGGGCGCGAACATCGGCACCACCCTGTTGCTGCTGGCCTACGCCGCCGGTGCCGCGACCTCCCTGGCCGGGGCGCTGCTGGTGGGCGGCAAGCTGTTCAACACGATGAAGCGCAACCTCGGTACCGGGCAATGGCTGCGGCGGGGCCTGGGTGCAGCCATGCTGGTCGGCGTGGGCGCCATCGCCCTGGGCCTGGACACCGGCGTGCTGACCCGGGTGTCCACGGTCGCCACTTCGGGCATCGAACAGAAGCTGCTCGATAGCCTGACCGCGAAGAACGCCCCGGAGCAGAACGGCGCGATGATGGCGGCGGTCAACAGCGAAGCCGGCCAGCCGGCCGGCAGCATGATGACGATGGCGGCCAAGGCCGGTGCGGCGGAACGTGCGCTGCCGGTGGAAGGCACCTTGCCGGACCTGTCGGGCGCCGTGCAGTGGCTCAACTCCGCGCCGCTGAGCGCCGCCGACCTCAAGGGCAAGGTGGTGCTGATCGACTTCTGGACCTACTCCTGCATCAACTGCCTGCGCAGCCTGCCCTACGTCAACGCCTGGGCGCAGAAGTACCACGACCAGGGGCTGGTGGTGATCGGTGTGCATGCGCCGGAGTTCGCCTTCGAGCGCGACATCGACAACGTCCGCCAGGCCGTGGCCAAGCTGGGCATCCAGTACCCGGTGGCGATCGACAACAACTATGCGATCTGGCGCGGCTTCAATAACCAGTACTGGCCGGCCCATTACTTCGTCGATGCCCAGGGCCGCGTGCGCTATCACCACTTCGGTGAAGGCGATTACGAAGGGTCCGAGCAGGTGATCCAGCAATTGCTGAAAGAAGCCGGACACCAGAACGTCTCCGGCGGCATGGTCAGCGCCCAGGCCCAGGGCGTGATGCAGGCCGCCGACGAGGCCGAAGTGAAGTCGCCGGAAACCTACCTGGGTTATGACCGCGCCGAGAATTTCGCCTCGCCGGGCGACCAGGTGGCCGACCACTCGAAAAACTACGCGGCGCCGGCACAGCCGGCCTTGAACCAGTGGGGCCTGGACGGCCAATGGACCGCCCATGCCGAGCAGGTCACGCTCAACCAGGCCCCGGGCCAGGTGGTCTACCGCTTCCACGCCCGTGACCTGCACCTGGTGCTGGGCCCGGGCGCGGACGGCAAGCCGGTGCGCTTCAAAGTGCGCATCGACGGCGCGCTGCCGGGCGCCAACCACGGCACCGACACCAATGCCAACGGCGAAGGCAGGGTGACCGAGCAGCGCCTGTACCAACTGGTCCGCCAGGCCGGGGACGTCGGCGAGCACACCTTTTCCATCGAATTTCTCGACCCCGGTGTACAGGCCTACGCCTTTACCTTCGGTTGATCGCCACGAGGATGAACACGATGAACACGCCAGTGATACAACGAAAAACCAGGTCGGCCATGCCGATACTCGCCGGGATCGCCACGCTGGCCCTGTCGGTCCTGATGTTCCAGCGCCTGGCCTGGTCGGCGGAGGATGCGGTGCAGATCGCCCCGCCGGCGCTGGATCAACCAGCCGGCGCCAGCGGCAAGGCCACGGCTGTGTTTGCCGGCGGCTGTTTCTGGGGCGTCCAGGGGGTGTTCCAGCATGTGCGCGGGGTTCAGAACGCGGTGTCGGGCTATACCGGCGGCGCGGCGGATACCGCCCATTATGAATTGGTCGGAGAAGGTTCGACCGGGCATGCCGAATCGGTGCAGGTGACCTATGACCCGAGCCAGGTCAGCTATGGAAAACTGCTGCAGGTGTTTTTCTCGGTGGCCCATAACCCGACGGAGCTCAACCGCCAGGGGCCGGACCGTGGCACGCAGTATCGTTCGGCGATTTTCCCGGTCAATGCCGAGCAGGAAAAGATCGCCAAGGCCTATATCGCCCAGCTGGACGCCGCCAAGACGTTTCCCTCGGCGATCGTCACCCGGATCGAGGACGGCAAGGTCTTCTATCCGGCCGAGGGCTATCACCAGAACTACCTGACGCTGCACCCGTACGCGCCGTATATCGCCATCAATGATTTGCCGAAGGTGGAAAACCTCAAGCGCCTGGAGCCGGAGCTGTACCGGGCCGAGCCGGTGCTGGTGCCGGATGCCAACTGACGGCCTGTAGGAGCCAGCTTGCTGGCTCCTACAGGGGCGCGCGGTGTCAGGTATAGCGCCGCTTGTCCGGGGCCGGCGGGAAGTACTGGTACAGCCAGGTTTCACTCAAGGTCCGGTCACGGGTGCGAATGAACAGGCGCATTTCCACCGGGTCGACCTGGTCGTCGCTCGGGTACCAGTCGAACGTCACCCGGTAGCCGTTGATTTCGTCCAGCTTGAGGACGTCGATATCCTTCACCTGACCGCGGGACGTCGTCACCACCGGCTCGATCTCGGCCCCCAGGGACAAGCGCTCCAGGCCGCCGCCGGTAAAGTCCACGGCAAACCGCCGGGCCCAGACCTCGGGGTAATGCTCGCCCGGCGCCCAACCTTCGACAAACCCGCCCATGCCCGAACGGGTCGCGTGCACCCGCGCCAACGGCGTACCCACCGGCGGCATCGCGCTCCAGTAGAGCTTGTAGCCGTAGTTCAGCGAGGCCCCCGCCGCCACTGGCTCCTTGGGCGTCCAGAACGCCACGATATTGTCCATGGTCTCGCCCGTGGTGGGGATTTCCAGCAGATCGACGGAGCCCTCGCCCCAGGCCGTGGTCGGCTCGACCCACAGGCTCGGCCGCCGGCTGTACCAGTCCACGGTGTCCTGGTAGCTGGCGAACTCATGATCGGTCTGCACCAGGCCGAAGCCCTTGGGGTCCTTGTCGGCGAAGGCATTGAACTGCAAGGTCGCGGGGTTGTTCAGCGGTCGACAGATCCACTCGCCATTGCCCCGCCACATGGCCAGGCGGTCGGAGTCGTGGATCTGCGGGTGAATGGTGTCGCACATCCGCCGTTCATGGGTGCCGCAACTGAACATGCTGGTCATCGGCGCGATCCCCAACTGTTCGATGGCCGTGCGCGCATTGATGTGGGCGTCGACCGCCATCACCACCTGCTCGGCCTGGCAATCGATGTCGAAACGGTAGGCCCCGGTGGCGCTCGGCGAATCGAGCAAGGCATAGACCACGAAGCGGGTACTGTCCTTGTCCGGGGTTTCGAACCAGAAATGGGTGAAGTCGGGAAACTCCTCGCGCTTCTTGGCGTAGGTGTCGATCGCCAGCCCGCGCGCCGACAGGCCGTATTGCCCGGTCTTGTCCACCGCGCGGAAGTAACTGGCGCCGAGGAACGAGACTATGTCGTGCTGGTCGATTTCCGGGGCCTTGAACAGCTTGAAGCCGGCGAACCCCAGGTCGCCCTTGAGCCGGGACGAGTCGATGCGGCTGCGGGCATAGTTGAACAACGCCGGACGGAAATGCACCTCCCGGGCCTGGCGCGTGCGGGCGTCGACGCTGTACATGCGCACCGGTTGCTTGAAGCCCATGCCGACGTGGAAGAACTGCACGTCCAACTGGCCCTTGAGGTCATTCCACAGCGAGTGCCGGGCATCGTATTGAATGGCGTTGAACTGCTGGGGTGTCATGTCCGCCAAGGCCGGCGGCAACACCTGGCGGGTGCTGACATAGTCCTTCGCGGCGAGTTTTTTCGCATGCCCCTGCAACGTCTCGAAGTCGAAGTGTTCGATGTCGCCGTCCGCGGTGGCGGCAAGCGCCCGGGCCGCGAACAGACCGCTGGCCGACAGGCCGGTGTAGGCCGCCAAGGCCATGGAAGCTTTCAGAAGATTGCGGCGATGCATAAAAAAACCTGTACAGGAACGACCGGACATCCGGAACCGGTGGATACCGGATAAAAAGAAGCGTTCGTTCAAGACGGCGAACGAACGCGGCTACAGACAAACAGATAACAAATCCCTATGACTGTTCGCAATATCCCACAGAAAACTTACTGACAGGCTTCATTCAGCCAAGGTGTGGCTATATGTTTCCACCCCTGTGAACAGCTGCCTGGAGAGCATGAAGATTTGTTCAGAACGTTTTCACGCGCTTCCCGGCACACTTGCCCACTTGTTTTGAAGGTCCGTCGAGGCAACCCATGACCCGCATCCTGACCATCGAAGATGATGCTGTAACCGCCAAGGAAATCGTGGCCGAACTGAGCAGCCACGGACTTGAAGTTGACTGGGTCGATAACGGCCGCGAAGGCCTGGTCCGCGCCGTCAGCGGCGACTACGACCTGATTACCCTGGATCGCATGCTGCCTGAGCTCGATGGCCTGGCCATCGTCACCACGTTGCGGACCATCGGCGTTGCCACGCCGATCCTGATGATCAGCGCCCTCTCCGATGTCGACGAGCGCGTCCGCGGTCTGCGCGCCGGCGGCGACGATTACCTGACCAAGCCCTTCGCCTCCGACGAAATGGCCGCCCGGGTCGAAGTGCTGCTGCGGCGCAAGAGCCCGGCACGGGAATTCGAAACCTCGCTGCGGGTCGCCGACCTCGAACTCAACCTGATGACCCGCGAAGCCTCCCGCGCCGATCAGTTGCTGAGCTTGCTGCCTACCGAGTACAAGCTGCTGGAGTTCCTGATGCGCAACACCGGGCAGATCCTCTCGCGGATGATGATCTTCGAGGAAGTCTGGGGTTATCACTTCGACCCCGGCACCAACCTGATCGACGTGCATATCGGTCGCCTGCGCAAGAAGATCGACGTGCCGGGCCTGGCACCGCTGATCCGCACCGTGCGAGGCTCGGGCTATGTCATTGCCGAACCCCTCTAAAGGCTGGCGCTCCTCCACCAGCCGACTGCTGGCGCTCTACAGTTTCCTGTTCGTGGCCTGGAGCTGCAGCCTGATGGGGGTGCTGTACTACGAGGTTTCCGGTTACCTGAGCACCCTCGCCCGCCATTCGCTGATGCAACGCCAGCACCTGTTTTCGCGCTTCCAGGGCCAACCGCTGATGGAAGCGCTGACCACCAGCATGACCTTCGACATGCGTGGCGTGGATGCCTACGGTCTGTTCAACGAGCAGAAGTTGCACTTGAGCGGGCCGATCCAGGCGATCCCGGCCGACCTGCCCATGGACGGCAGAATCCATGAACTGGCCAACTGCATCGACACCGACGACCCGAACCTGCCCCAGGACAGTTGCGACGCGGTGGCCACCCAGACCCACGACGGGCGCTGGCTGTTGCTGGTGCGCGACAACGGCTCGCTGTTCGGTGTGACCCGGATCATTCTCCACGCGCTGTTCTGGGCGGTATCGCTGACCATTCTGCCCGGCATCGCCGGCTGGCACCTGCTGCGCCGACGGCCGATCCGCCGGATCCGGGCGATCCAGGCCAGCGCCGAGTCGATCATCGCCGGCGACCTGGGCCATCGCCTGCCCTTGTCGAACCGCCGGGACGAGCTGGATATGCTGGCGGCGATCGTCAACGCCATGCTCGACCGGATCGAGAAGCTGATGCATGAGGTCAAGGGGGTCTGCGACAACATCGCCCATGACCTGCGCACGCCACTGACCCGTCTGCGCGCGCAGCTGTACCGGATCCAGCAACAGACCGCCGAAGGTTCGCCCGAGTCCCTGCAACTGGATGGGGTGATTGCCGAGACCGATACCTTGATGGCGCGCTTTCGCGGTTTGTTGCGCATTTCCGAGCTGGAAGACCACCAGCGTCGCTCCGGCTTCCTGGTGCTCGACCCGTTGCCGTTGTTGCACGAGCTGCATGATTTCTACCTGCCGCTGGCTGAAGAGGCCGAGATCGGCCTGCGCCTGGAGGTGCCCGCGACCCTGCCGGCGATTACCGGCGACCGCGCCTTGCTGTTCGAAGCCCTGGCCAACCTGCTGAGCAACTCGATCAAGTTCACCCCACCAGGCGGCGAGGTGGTGTTGATGGCAAGCAACGATGCCGGCAGTACCCGCATCGAAGTACTGGATTCCGGCCCGGGGATCCCGCCGTCCGAGCGCGAGGCGGTGTTCCAGCGCTTCTATCGCTGCGACGACGGCGCCCAGCGCGAAGGCTTCGGCCTCGGCCTGTCGATTGTCGCCGCCATCGTCAATCTGCACGGCTTCACCCTCGACATCGGCACCAGCGACCAAGCCGGTGCCCGCTTGATCCTCAATTGCCGAAACGACCTGATGACCGTGGATTGAACAGCGGGCCCGAGCCAGGTGTTCAATCCGGGAAATGGTCCTTCAAGGCCGCAAGGCCACTGGCATAGACCCCATGGAACAGTTCCACCGCCTCCTCCTCGCTGACGTCCACCGGCGTGAAGATCCCCGCCCACTCCACCACGGAGGTGTCCGGGTCATTGCCTTCGCGGACCTGCAAGGTGGACAGGTAGTCGGTCACCGGGAACGGCTTCTCGATGAAGGAGTAGCTGTAGCGCCGGGCCCGGTTGTCGAACGCTTCCAGGCGCTCGACGATGAGCACGCCGTCCGCCGTGTGCAAGGTACGCACACGCCCGCCTTCGCTGAGGCTGCTGCGGGGAATGAACGGCAGCCAGTCAGGCAGGGAATCGAACCCGCCTATCAGTTGCCAGACCTCTTCCGGTGGCACACCGATTTCGACGGTTACAGAGGTTGCAGCCATGAATGATCTCCAGGAACAAGTTGGACCGCCAGGCCGATCCCGGCGCTGGCAGCACTGACGATGATGACCTTGTCGGACAGCTTGATGGGCATCGGTACCTCTCGGATTTCAGACCACCGGTAACGGCGCATTGCCCGCCACCAGCCCTTCGTGACGCAACGCCTGCCAGAACGCGGGCGGAATGTTCTCCTGCAGGGCCGCCACATCCTCGGCGATCCGCCCTGGCCGGCTGGCGCCGGGAATCACCGCCGCCACGGCCGGGTTGGCCAGGGAGAACTGCAAGGCCGCCGCCTTGAGACTCACGCCGAAGCGCTGCGCGATCGCCTTTATCCGTTCAACTTTAGCCATAATTTGTGACGATGCCGGTTGATATTCGAAATGCGTCCCACCGGCCAGCACCCCGGAACTGTAGGGGCCACCGACGACGATATCGACCTGCCGGGCCAACGCCTCCGGCATCAGCCGCTGCAGGGCCCGTTCGTGGTCCAGCAGGGTGTAGCGCCCCGCCAGCAGGAAACCATCGGGCTGCGCCTCGTCCAGTTGCAGGGTCAGCTCGCACGGTTCGACCTTGTTCACCCCCAGGCCCCAGGCCTTGATCACGCCCTCCTCGCGCAAGCGGGTCAGCACGCGGAACGCGCCTTTGCGCGCCTGGTTGAAGTACTCCAGCCATTCGTCGCCGTAGAAATCCTGGGCAATGTCGTGCACCCAGACGATATCCAGACGGTCGGTACGCAGGCGCTCGAGGCTGCCCTCGATGGAACGCAGCGTGGCGTCGGCGGAGTAATCGTTGACCATCCTGTTCGGCCGGCCATGTTCGAAGACCCCGGCCTTTTCGCCCAGGTCCCGGGCGCTGACGTCTTCCACTTCGTCCAGGACCAGGCGGCCCACCTTGGTGCTGAGCACGTACTGGTCCCGTGGATGCCTGGCCAGGGCGTCGCCCAGGCGAATTTCCGCAAGCCCCGAGCCGTAGAACGGCGCCGTGTCGAAGTAACGGACGCCCTGGACCCAGGCCGCCTCGACGGTGGCCATGGCTTCTTCCTCGGGAATGGCGCGGAACATGTTGCCCAGGGGGCGGTGCCGAAACCCATGGCGCCCGGCAGTTTGTCTCTGATGCTCATCGTGATGATCCTTTGAATGGAAGTGATCAACCCGCCTCACCCGCTGGGGTGAAGCGGATCTCGCTGTCGGGATCGATACTAGGTTGCGGACTTTTGACCGTCCAAGACATAATTTGCACGACTTGAGTCCCGAAAGGTCTGACATGATGGATTTACGCCAACTGCGCTATTTCGTCGCGGTCGCCGAAGAAGAGCACGTCGGGCGTGCCGCCGAGCGGCTGCACATTTCCCAGTCGCCCCTGAGCCGGCAGATCGCCCAATTGGAGGAGCGCCTGGGCCTGACCCTGTTCGAACGCAGCCTGCAGCGCATCCGCCTGACCGCCGACGGCCAGACGTTCCTGACGGAAACCCGGGCGTTCCTGACCCACGCCAATCGGCTGGAATCCCTCGGGCGGCGACTGGGGCGCGGCGAAGAAGGCGGCCTGTGCATCGGCTACATCGAGAACGCCATGCACTCGGGGGTGCTGCCCCAGGCCCTGCGCACCTTGCGCGTCGACCGACCGGATGTGCATATCGCGCTCTACAGCCTGAATTCGGCGCAGCAACTGGAAGGCTTGCGTCAGCGCAGCCTCGATATGGCCCTGGTCAGCGAGCCGCCCTCTGCGGATGACCCGGACCTGGACAGCGCCCGCGTCCTCGACGATCCCATGCTGCTGGCCCTGCCCGAGCAGCATCCGCTGGCGCAGTTGGGTGAGTTGAGTCCGGCAGACTTCCTGGAGCAGGAATGGATCGCCGTGCAACACCCCCAGAGCACGGGCAAGCAGGATGATTTCGTCCAGGCCTGTATCCAGGCCGGATTCAACCCCAATATCCGCCTGCAAGCCAATGAACCGCTGACGGCGTTGGGGCTGGTGGCGGCGGGACTGGGCTTGACGATGATCCAGCAGAGCCTGCGACACAACGCGCCCCAGGGCGTGGTGCTGCGCGAATTACCCTGGCTGAGCTACACCACGCCCTTGTGGGCGGCCTGGCACCGCATCAATCTGCGCCCCCTGGTGGCGATCTTCAGGGAAGTGCTGGTACCGGACGCGATTCCGATCAGATGTCCATGATCTTGGCGGCAAAGGCATTCCAGCCGGCCGGCTCCTGGATCAATGCCGGGTAGTTATGGGAAAAGCCGCACATCACGCCGCGTCGTGTCATGAGCTCGCGAATGATGGCAGTCGCCGGGCCGCTGCCACTGCCTTTCAACAGGCTCCGCTCCTGATAGGCGCGCCAGTGCAACTCCATCGCGATGACCTTGCACAGTGCCGATTCCTGGGCCGCCACACCGATATTGTGAACCAACAGGCCGAGTTTGATCGGCAGGCTGACGCCCAGCGACACCCCGCCGGGAATCGCCGCCAAGCCAACCCCGAGGCCCTTGTTGAACAACTTGTAGTTTTTCATGAGTTTCAACAGATCAAACCACTGGCACAAGGTTTTACTTTGCCGACAATTTTTCGCCATTTCAGAAAAGCGATACACGTGCACCGCTGTCACACCGGCGGCATTGCCCTCGCGAATCAGCGCGTAGGGATTGACCGGCAAGACCGTGCTGCCAAGCGCCGCCGCCGTCCCGGTAAAGGACTGCACGTAACTACGCACTTTACGATGGCGCAACAGGTGTTTGGTCTTGGGCGAAGGCCGTTGGTCAACGCCATGCACGATGAAATAAGGATTGTCCACCAGGGCCGAATCCGCCTGGCCCATCTTGTAGGAGCCCACCAGCGGTGCCAGGCAGGCCCCTGCGCCATGGGGGATGAGTCCGGACAATGCCAGGGCAGTGTCCATGATCAGGCTGTCCATCTTGAAACTGTGCTGGGAAAGTTCTTTCAATCTGGCGGCAAAGTTATCCTGTTCCACACTCATATCGGCCTACCTCTCGTGTTTAAAAACCCGGGGAATTTTCAATTAAAATATCAGTCCCGGGCGCCACTCAACGAGGTAAAAACCGACCAATTTATTACTTTGATTTACCGTTTATTTAAAAATTTCAACGACAATAAGAAAACTCCCAAAGACCAGGGGCGCACTTATAAAAAACATTATTTCCCGATCAGCCTGAACAACTTTTCCAGGCTTTTGCGCAGGGAGCCCGAATTATCCAGCAGACTCAGCGAGGGGTCGTCCGTCGCCAACATCGAGGTCGTGAAGTCGGCATTGCGCGCCAGGCGTTCCTCGATCTGCGGCAAGGTCTCGCGCCCCCGCACCAGCAACCGCTCACGCAATACCGCCGGGTCGACGGTGAGCAGAATCACCTGCAGGTCCGGATAACGCGCCCGCGCCTGTGGCAGATACGCCCGCGAGCCGTTGACCAGCACATCCGCGCCGGCGGCCAGCCAATCGTCGACCAGGCGCGGAATGCCATAGCACAGGCCGTTGGCCTGCCAGCTCATGGCAAAGGCGCCCTGGGCCTGCATCGTCGCGAATTGTTCGGCACTGACCGCTTGCGCCGCCTCGCCAGCCGCCTCTGCCGAGCGGGTGATGACGCGCCGGGCAATACGGCAGCCGCGCTCGGCCAGGGGTTCGCGGGCGGCATCGAGCAAACTGTCCTTGCCCGAGCCCGAGGGCCCGATGAGATAGATCAAGCGGCCAGCCATCCGAAACATCCTCACAGATTGTCGCGGGCACAGTACAACACTCGCGCCGATCATGGCACTGCCCTAAAGCGTGTTCGAGTACTGGCAGGGGGACAAGGCGCACACGTTTGCGCCGGACTCACCCCAGGGTGCGCGCCGCCAGTCGGGAGAAGCTCGCCAGGCAGGCCACGGCGGCAAAACCGGCACCGATGTACAAGGCCAGCACCGGCCCGGCGTGGCTCGACAAGCCGAAACTCAGGGCCACCAGCGCGGCCCCCGTCGATTGGCCGAGCAAACGCGCGGTGGCGATCGTTCCGCTGGCGCCGCTGCTGCGCTCGCGTGGGGCGCTGGTCATCAGGGCCTTCTGGTTGGGCGACTGGAAGAATCCGAAACCCAGGCCACAGATCACCATGCGCACGCCGATCTCCAAGGCGCTCGGGTCCGCGGGCAGCATCGCCAGGGACAACATGCCCAGGGACAGCACCGCCAGGCCGATCCCCCCGAGCAAGCCCGGCGGATAGCGGTCCGACAGGCGCCCGGCAAAGGGGGCGATCAAGGCCACCACCACCGACCAGGGTGTCATCAGGTAGCCGGTCTGGACCGGATCGCGGCCCAGCACCGTCTCGAAGAAAAACGGCAGCGATACGAACGCCAGGCCCTGGGTCGCGAAGGAGCAAATGGCGGTCAGCGCCGACAGCGCGAACATCGGCCGCTTGAGCAGGTCGGAGGGGAACAGCGGTGCCGGATGGCCGATTTCGCGGCGGATCATCACGCTCCCCGCCGTCACGCACACCAGCAGCGCCAGGCCGATCGGCAAGGCATCGGCAAACTGCGCGCCCTCGCCCAGGGCATAGATCAGCGAGCCGAACGTCAGCATACTCAGCAGTGCCGTGGCCCAGGCGAAACGCTGGCCGTTGGGCGGCGTATGGGGCAGCGAGGGAATCGCCATGGCCAGGGCGACCAGACCGATGGGGATATTGATGCCGAACAGCCAGGGCCAGTCGGCCACCGACAGGATCAACGAGGCGACCGTAGGCCCGGCGGCAAACGACATGCCCACCACCAGCGCATTGAGGCCCATGCCCTTGCCGAGCTTTTCCGGCGGGAACAGGCTGAAGATCAACGCGCCGTTGACGCTCATGATCGCACTGGCGCCCACCCCTTGCAGGACCCGGGCGAGGGTCAGCTGGGTCAGGGTGGTCGACATCGCGCACAGGGCCGACGACAGGGTGAACAGCACTAGCCCGAACAGGTAGACCTTGCGATGACCGACGGTCCCACCGAAGGAGGCGAAGGCCAGGATGGTGGCCACGGCGGACAGTTGGTAGGCATTGATGATCCACACCGAGGCGGCCGGCGTGGTGTGCAGGCTGGTGGCGATGGCCGGCAGCGCCGTGTTGGCGATGGCGGTGTCCAGCGATGCCAGGGCAATGGAGATCAGGATCGCCAACATGCCACTGACCTGGCGCGATACACGCGGCTTGAGAATTCCCGATAAATCGCTGATCGCACACCCCCGAAACCCGCAGTACAGAGCGGATCATAGCGTTTTGCCCAATGCCGCTGACGACGCCTTGCTGAACCGTGGCTGTACGACATCGAGCGCGGGTTCAGCCGGTGTCGCTGCCCATGGTGATCTCCTAGCCTCGCTTGATAAACTAGCGCTTTCTTGGATCACTCCCAATAAAAGGTTGGCAATGGACGTTCTGGCAAGCATGAAGGTCTTCGTCAAGGTGGTGGAGCACGGCAGCTTCAGCGCGGCGGCGCAGTCCATCGGGATTTCCTCGACCATGGTCGGCAACCATGTCCAGGGCCTGGAGAAGCACCTGGGCACGCGCCTGCTGCACCGCACCACCCGTCGCCAGAGCCTGACCGAGATCGGCCAGGGTTATTACACCCAGTGCCTGGCGATCCTCGGGCAGATCGAACACGCCGAACTGATTGCCCGGGAACAGCGTGCCCATCCTCGCGGCCGGTTGCGGGTCAGTGCTTCGCCGACCCTGGCTTCGGACCGGTTGATCCCGGCAATAGCCGCCTACCTCAAGGCCTACCCGGAAGTGGACATCGAGCTGCAGTTCAACGATCGGGTGGTGGATCTGGTGGAGGACGGCTTCGACCTGGTGTTCCGTTACGGCGAACTGCCCAGCAGCGGTCTGGTGGGACGCCTGCTGAGCAAGAACCGACGCATCGCCTGCGCGTCGCCGGCGTATCTGGAAAGTCATGGCACACCACAGGTGCCAGGCGATCTACGGCAGCACAACTGCCTGGTGTTCCTGCGGGCCACGCCACAACGTGATTGGCTGTTCCAGGGTGTCAGCAGCGAAAGCGTCCGGGTCCACGGGCAACTGTCGGCCAACAACGGCACGGCGTTGATGAACGCCGCGCTGGAAGGCATCGGTATCGTCCTGCTGCCGCAGACGCTGGTGGACGACGCCTTGAAGGATGGGCGCCTGGTCCACGTGTTGCCCGACCACGAGACCCTGGATCGACCACTGCACCTGGTCTACCTGCCGGACAAGCAGATGACGCCCAAGTTGAGCAGCTTTATCGAGTTCATGGTCAAGCGCTTTGCCTAGCAGGGTGAGCAAGCCCGCTCGCCACACTCTTCAGCACTGATCCTGTCCACGCATCAATCCATTCTAAAAATGCACTTATCAAATCTATAGCGCTGCGCCAGTATCCCGGCCAATAAAAATCTGCACGTCGATGCAGGCCATAAAAACGCTGGAGACCTTCACGATGCACGCCACACCACCGACCGCCACCTCTCCCCGTGCCAAGGCGGGCGCGGTATTTCGCGTCACCTCGGGCAACTTCCTCGAACAGTTCGACTTCTTCCTGTTCGGTTTCTACGCCACCTATATCGCCGCCGCCTTCTTCCCCGCCAGCAGTGAGTTCGCCTCGCTGATGATGGCCTTCGCGGTGTTCGGCGCCGGCTTCCTGATGCGCCCGCTGGGTGCGGTGATCCTCGGCGCCTATATCGATGACGTCGGCCGGCGCAAGGGCCTGATCGTCACCCTGTCGATCATGGCCAGCGGCACCATCCTGATCGTGCTGGTCCCCGGCTACGAAAGCATCGGCCTGCTGGCCCCGGCCCTGGTCTTGATCGGTCGCCTGCTCCAGGGCTTCTCCGCCGGTGCCGAACTGGGCGGTGTCTCGGTCTATCTGTCGGAAATCGCCACACCGGGTCGCAAGGGCTTCTTCACCGCCTGGCAGTCGTGCAGCCAGCAAGTGGCCGTGGTCATCGCCGCTGCCCTGGGCTACGCACTGAACCAGTGGATGTCGGCCAGCGCCGTAGCCGATTGGGGCTGGCGTATCCCGTTTCTGGTCGGCTGCATGATCGTGCCGTTCATCTTCCTGCTGCGCCGCAAACTGGCGGAAACCGAGGAATTCGCCCAGCGTCGTCATCGTCCGGGCATGCGCGAGGTGTTCAACACCCTGGCGCAGAACTGGGTCGTCGTGGTCGCCGGCATGCTGATGGTCGCGCTGACCACCACCGCCTTCTACCTGATCACCGTCTATGCACCGACCTTCGGCAAGACCGTGCTGCACCTGAGCACCGCCGACAGCCTGCTGGTGACCTTGCTAGTGGGGGTCTCGAACTTCTGCTGGCTGCCCCTGGGCGGCACCCTCTCCGACCGTATCGGCCGCCGTCCGGTGTTGCTGACCATGGCCGGCCTGACCCTGGCCACGGCCTATCCGGCGCTGTCGCTGCTGGTCCAGGCGCCGAGCTTCACCAGCATGCTGCTGGTGCTGCTGTGGCTGTCGTTTCTCTACGGGATGTACAACGGCGCGATGGTGGCGGCCCTGACTGAAATCATGCCGGCAGAAGTCCGGGTGGCGGGCTTCTCCCTGGCCTACAGCCTCGCCACGGCGGTGTTCGGCGGTTTCACCCCGGCGATCTCCACCGCCCTGATCCAGTACACCGGGGACAAGGCCGCGCCGGGCTACTGGATGAGCTTCGCCGCGCTCTGCGCTTTGTGCGCGACGCTGTTTCTGTATCGCCGCAGCACGCTGCAGCTCAAACCGGCCGTTTGACTGTTCGCCACTAAAAACAAGAGAGATCCGATGAAAGCATTGCTATTGAAATTGGCCCTGCTCGGCAGCCTGGTCCTGGGCAGCGTGGCCCAGGCTGAGGAAATCCGCGTGATGACCTCCGGCGGCTTTACCGCCGCCTACAAGCTCCTCGGCCCGAAATTCGCCGCCGACACCGGCAATACCCTCGAGACCATCCTCGGCCCGTCCATGGGCAAGGCCCCGGAAGCCATCCCCAATCGACTGGCGCGAGGTGAAAAGGCCGATGTGCTGATCATGGTCGGCTATGCCCTCGATGAGTTGATCAAGCAGGGCAAGGTGTTGCCCGGCTCGCGGGTCGAACTGGCCGATTCGCGGATCGGCCTGGTGGTGCGCGAAGGCAGTGTCAAGCCGGCCATCGGCACCGAGGCCGAATTGAAGGACACCTTGCTCAAGGCCAAGTCCGTGGCCTACTCCGACAGTGCCAGCGGCGTGTATATCCAGGATCAGCTGTTCAAGCGCCTGGGCATCGAAGCACAACTCAAGCCCAAGGCGACCCTGGTGCCGAAGATCCCGGTGGCCTCGGTGGTGGCAACGGGGGAATACCAGCTGGGCTTCCAACAGGTCAGCGAGCTGCTGCCGGTGCCGGGGGTGACCTATGTCGGCAAGATCCCGGAGTCGCTGCAGTCGGTGACGCGTTTTGCCGCCGGGATTCCGGTAGGAGCCGAGCATCCCGCACAAGCCAAGGCCCTGCTTGACTACCTGGCCGCTCCGGCAGCCCAGGCCACCGTGAAGGCCACCGGACTGGACTCGATCAGCCACTGACCTCGGATCGCGGTACCTTCATCTCGACAATCAGCCGCTCCAGCTCCCGTGCCGCCGGGGTCAGCACCCGTCCCCGGCGCTTGAGCAAACCGACCTTGCGCATCACGGTCGGCTCGATCAGCGGCACACTGGTGAGAATCGGATGCCCGTCCCCCGGCATCGCCATGGTCGGCACCGCGGCCACCCCCAACCCGGCCTCCACCAGGCCGATCATGGTGGTGACGTGCCGGGTTTCGCAGACCCCGGGCTTCTGCGGTGCGATGCCCACCAACGCCTGGTCGAGCAGGAAACGATTGCCCGAGGTCTTGTCGAGGCTGATGTAGTCCTGCTGGTACAGCTCGGTCCAGGTCACGCTGGCCCGCCCGGCCAGCGGATGATCGCGGCGACAGGCCATGACATAGCGCTCCTCCACCAGCAGCTCGAATTCGATCTCCGCTTGCAGGTTGCCGGTGAAACTCAGGCCGAAATCCGCCTCGCCACTGAGTACGGCGGCATGCACGTCGTTGGCGCTGGAGTCCAGGACCTTGACCCTGATTTTCGGGTATTGCCGGTGATAGTGGGCAACCACCTTCGGCATGAAGTAATAGGCCGCCGACGGCACGCAAGCCACCGTGACATGCCCCAGCCGGGTCGAGGCCACGTCGGTGATGCCGAGCAGGGCCAGGTCCAGGTCATCCAGCAAGCGCTCCACCGTCGGCGCGAACGCCCGGCCCACCTGGGTCAGGCTGACCCGCCGGGTGGTGCGCTCGAACAGCCGCACACCCAGCGCATCCTCCAGCTTCTCCACCCGCCGACTCAAGGCCGGCTGGGAAATGCTGATGGCCTGGGCCGCCTTGCGAAAGCTGCCTTGCTCCACCACGGCGCGAAAGGCCTGCAAGTCGTTCAAATCGAAGTTGATGGCCATGGAGCTGACTCGTCGGAAACTGATTGATCAGTCTAACGCATGAGTCAACCGATTCGATGCATGAGTTGCACGTGAACAGGCGTCGTTCACCCGGAAATAAAAAGCCCGGCCTGATTGCTCAGGCCGGGCTTTCACACTGTCGAATCAGGCAGTCGCAGGCATCAGACCTTGACGATCCAGCCCGCCGGCGCCTCGATGTCGCCGGTCTGTACGCCGGTCAGTTCGCTGTACAGGCGCTGGGTCACCGGACCGACTTCGGTCTCGCTGTGGAACACGTGCAGCTTGCCGTTGTACTCGATGCCGCCGATCGGCGTGATCACCGCGGCAGTGCCGCAGGCACCGGCTTCCTTGAAGTCAGCGATCTTGTCGATCAGCACATCGCCTTCGACGACTTTCAGGCCCAGGCGCGATTCGGCCAGTTCCATCAGCGACATACGGGTAATGCCCGGCAATACCGAAGGCGACTTCGGTGTGACGAATTCGTTGTTGCCGGTGATGCCGAAGAAGTTGGCCGAACCGACTTCCTCGATCTTCGAATGGGTCATCGGGTCCAGGTAGATGCTGTCGGCGAAGCCACGCTTCTTGGCTTCGGCACCCGGCATCAGGCTGGCGGCATAGTTGCCACCGACCTTGGCCGCACCGGTGCCTTGCGGAGCCGCGCGGTCGTAGCTGGAGATCACGAAGTTGTGCGGCTTCATACCGCCCTTGAAGTAGGCGCCGACCGGGATGCAGAAGATCGAGAAGATGAACTCGGGAGCGGTACGCACGCCGATGTTGTCACCCACGCCGATCACGAACGGCCGCAGGTACAGCGCGCCGCCACTGCCGTAAGGCGGGATGAAACGTTCGTTGGCACGCACCACCTGCTTGCAGGCTTCGATAAACACGTCGGTCGGCACATGCGGCATCAGCAGGCGCGAGCAGCTGCGCTGCATGCGCGCGGCGTTCTGGTCAGGACGGAACAGATTGATCGAACCGTCCTTGCAGCGGTAGGCCTTCATACCTTCGAAGCACTGCTGGCCGTAGTGCAGCGCGGTCGAACCTTCGCTGATGTGCAGGACGTTGTCTTCGGTCAGCGTGCCCTTGTCCCACTCACCGTTACGGTAGTACGACAGGTAGCGCTTGTCGGTCTTGACGTAATCGAAACCCAGCTTGTCCCAGTTAATGCTTTCCTGACCCATGGCACCCTCAATCATCTGATAACCGCCCGAATCGCTCAGGCTTATGACATTTTTTCCGCAGACCCACACAATACTCTATTCAGGCAGGAAATCGCAGCCTGGGCGATGCGCATGTCCTACATGCGTTTATGCCCGGTCCGATGCACTAGTGCCAGGCGCTGCCCATGCAGGCGTGGGAAATGCGATATGGCAAAATGCCGGACCATACCGATCGAAAAATCATTCATGGGGGTACCGCCCCTGGAGAAGTCATGACGAACACTGAACTGCAGGTGACGGACCTGCTGGAAGGCGACGGCAAGGCCGTGGTCAAGGGCGCCCTGATCACCACCCACTACCGCGGCACGCTCGACGATGGCAGCGAGTTCGACTCGTCCCATAGTCGTGGCAAGCCGTTCCAGTGCGTGATCGGCACAGGTCGGGTGATCAAGGGCTGGGATATCGGCCTGATGGGCATGAAGGTCGGCGGCAAGCGTCGGCTGTTCGTGCCGGCGCACCTGGCCTATGGCGAGCGCGGGATGGGTTCGCTTGTCGCCCCGGGGGCCGACCTGACCTTTGAAATCGAGTTGCTGGAAGTACTGACAAGGGATGATTGAGCAGGTCTGACTGCTCACGGCGACTATTCTTGATCTTCGCGTGCTGCCCGCCAACACCACCGTGGCAGCCGCTCGATAACCGGAGATGTCCCATGCCCGACCCGCAAGTCAGCGCGGCCCTGGAAACGCTCTCGCCACTGATGGCCGAACAGCCATTGCTGGTGCTCACCGGGGCCGGTATCAGCACCTCCTCCGGCATCCCGGACTACCGCGACAGCGACGGGGTACGCCGGGGCAAGCCGCCGATGATGATCCAGGAATTTCTTGGCTCGCCCCAGGCCCGGCGCCGTTACTGGGCCCGGGCCATGCTCGGCTGGCCGCGGGTGCGCATGGCCCGACCGAACGCCGCCCACCGTGCGCTGGCCAGCCTGCAGGCGCAACGACATCTCAGCGGCCTGATCACCCAGAACGTCGACACCCTGCATGACCAGGCCGGCAGCCACGATGTGATCGAGCTGCATGGCAGCCTGCACAAGGTCCTGTGCCTGGATTGCGGCGCTCGCCTGGAACGCGATGCGGTCCAGCTCACGCTGGAGGCGCAGAACCCTTATCTCGCAGGCGTCGAGGCGGTCCAGGCGCCCGACGGCGACACCCTGCTGGACAGCGCCTTCGAATCACGTTTCCAGGTGCCCCACTGCCCGCAGTGCGCCGGCGACCGTTTGAAACCCGACGTGGTGTTCTTCGGCGAAAACGTCGCCCCGCTCACCGCCGCCAAGGCCCTGGCCAGCGCCGAGCAGGCGGCGGGACTGCTGGTGATCGGCTCGTCGTTGATGGCTTATTCAGCCTTTCGGCTGTGCAAGCTGATGGCCGAGCGCGGCAAGCCACTGATCGCCATCAACCTGGGCAAGACCCGCGCCGATGAGCTGCTCGACTTCAAGTTCGAAGCCTCATGCGAACAGTTGCTGCCGCTGCTGGTCGAGCGCCTGGGCTGATCACCGCCCCAGGCTGGCTCCACTCAACCCGGAATGGTCAGCCCCTTGATCACCGCCGGACGGGCCAGGAACTGCTCCAGTGCGCGCAGTACATGGGGGAAATCCTTGATGCCCACCAGGTCGCCGGCTTCGTAGAAACCGATCAGGTTGCGGATCCACGGGAAGGTGGCGATATCGGCGATGCTGTAGTCGTCGCCCATGATCCAGCGACGGCTTTCCAGGCGCCGGTCCAGCACACCCAGCAGGCGCTGGCTCTCGGCGACGTAACGGTCGCGCGGACGCTTGTCCTCGTAGTCCTTGCCGGCGAACTTGTTGAAGAAACCGAGCTGGCCGAACATCGGTCCGATGCCGCCCATCTGGAACATCACCCACTGGATGGTTTCATAGCGCCGGGCCAGGTCCTTGGACATGAAGCGCCCGGTTTTCTCGGCAAGGTAGATCAGGATCGCCCCCGACTCGAACAACGGCAGCGGCTGGCCGTCGGGACCGTTGGGGTCGATGATGGCCGGGATCTTGTTGTTGGGGCTCAACGAGATGAATTCCGGCGTCAGTTGGTCATTGCTGGAGAAACTGACCAGGTGCGCCTCATAAGGCAGGCCCAGCTCTTCGAGCATGATCGACACCTTGACGCCGTTGGGCGTGGGCAACGAGTAGAGCTGGAGTCGGTCAGGATGTTGCGCGGGCCATTTCTGCGTGATGGTGAACTCGGAAAGATCAGTCATGGAAGGCTTCCAGCAAGCGGCAGGGAATGCGACAGCGGATCGACGGGTGATCCGTTCGGCGAATGATTATAGGCATAATCTGTTCGCCGGAGCGTCGTCAGCGGAAATCCCGGCTGCGCACGGTGATATCGGCCAACATCGAGCCCAGGTCGCTCAAGCGCCCGGCAATCACATGCCGCACCTCACCCTCGGTTTCCAGGCGCCCGTCGACTTTCAGCAACTGCGCCCCCACCAGCACTTGCCGTTGCCGCTCGGCCAGGTCGCGCCAGACCACCACGTTGACGTTGCCGAACTCATCCTCAAGGGTGACAAAGGTCACCCCGCTGGCCGTGCCCGGTCGCTGGCGCCCGGTGACCAGGCCGACAATGCTCACCGGCCGGCCGTGTTCGACGTCCAACAGCTCCCGCGAACTGCGACAGCGCAAGGCTTGCAGTTGCCCGCGCAACAAGGCCAGCGGGTGCGGGCCCAAGGTCGTGCCGAGGCTGGCGTAATCCGCTTGCAGGTCCTCGCCGACACTCGGGCGCGGCAAGGCCACCGGGGGTTCGGCCGCTCTCGACAACCCGGCAAACAAGCCCAACTGCCGCTCGACCCCCGCCACTTCCCAGCGCGCCCGGTAACGATGGCCCGCCAGGCCACGCAAGGCGCCAGCGTCAGCCAGGAGTTCCTGGGCCCGGGTATCGAGCCGCGCCCGCTCGCCGAGGTCGGCGATATCCTCGAAATCCCCGGCCCCGCGGGCCTCTTCGATGCGCAACGCATCCTCCTCGCGAAACCCGCGAATCATCCGCAAGCCCAGGCGCAACGCCGGCTGCGGACCTTCACTCGGCTCCAGGCTGCAATCCCAGGTGCTGGCCCGGACATCCACCGGGCGAATCTGCAAGTGGTGACGACGGGCATCCTGGAGGATCTGGTCCGGGCTGTAGAAACCCATCGGCCAGCTGTTGATCAGCGCACAGGCGAACGCCGCCGGCTCATGGCATTTCAGCCAGCAACTGGCGTAGGTCAGCAAGGCGAAGCTGGCGGCATGGGACTCGGGAAAACCGTAACTGCCAAAACCCTTGATCTGTTCGAAGATCTGCGCGGCGAACTCCGGCGGATAACCGTTTTTCGCCATGCCCTCGGCCAGCCGCAGGCGGTGCGGTTCAAGCCCGCCATGGCGCTTCCAGGCGGCCATGGAACGGCGCAACTGATCGGCCTCGCCCGGGGTGTAGTTCGCCGCCACCACCGCAATCTGCATGACCTGTTCCTGAAACAACGGCACCCCCAACGTGCGTTTCAGGACCTCTTTAAGCTCCGGCGACGGATAGATCGGCGGCTCTACCTTGTTTCGCCGCCGAAGGTACGGATGCACCATGCCGCCCTGGATCGGCCCCGGCCGGACAATCGCCACTTCGATCACCAGGTCATAGAAATTCTCCGGTTTGAGCCGTGGCAGCATCGACATCTGGGCCCGCGATTCGATCTGGAAGACCCCGATGGTGTCGGCCCGGCCGATCATCGCGTAGGTCGGCTCATCGTCCGGCGGAATGCTGGCCAGCGTCCAGCGCGGTCCGCCGCGATACTGCTGCACCAGGTCGAAACAACGGCGCAGTGCGCTGAGCATGCCCAGGGCCAGGACATCGACCTTGAGCAAACCGACCTTGTCCAGGTCGTCCTTGTCCCACTGGATGATGGTGCGTTCGGCCATGGCGGCGTTTTCCACCGGCACCAGGGTGTCCAGCGGCTGCTCGGAAATCACGAAGCCCCCCGGATGCTGGGACAGGTGCCGGGGAAAACCGATCAGTTGCCGGGTCAGCCCCAGCACCCGACGCAGCACCGGGCTGTCGGGATCGAAACCGCTTTCGCGCAGCCGTTCGGGCGCCGGCGGTTCATCGCTCCAATGACCACAGGCATCGGCCAGGGCATTGATCTGATCCGGCGGCAGGCCCAGTGCCTTGGCCACATCCCGCACAGCCCCCGCGCCATGGTAGGTGCTGACCACCGCCGTCAGCGCCGCCCGACCGCGGCCATAGCGCTGGAACACGTATTGCAGCACCTCTTCGCGACGATCGTGCTCGAAGTCGACATCGATATCCGGGGGCTCGTTGCGCTCACGGGACAGGAAGCGCTCGAACAGCATGTTGGTGCGATCCGGGTTCAGTTCGGTGACCCCCAGGGCATAACACACCACCGAATTCGCCGCCGAACCGCGCCCCTGGCAAAGAATGCCCTGGTCGCGGGCGAAGCGGACGATATCCTGCACCGTCAGGAAATAGCTGTCGTAGTCCAGCTCGGCGATCAGCGTCAGCTCTTTTTCGATCAACTCGCGGACCCGGGGACTGATCCCCTCGGGCCAACGTCGCCGGACGCCCTCTTCCGTCAGGTGGCGCAGCCAGGACGTCGGGGTCTGCCCTTGCGGCACCAGCTCACGGGGATACTGGTAACGCAACTGGCCGAGGTCGAAGGTACAACGCCGGGCAATGACCTGGGTCTCGGCCAGCAAGGCCGCCGGATAGATCCCGCGCAAGGCCTCGAGACTGCGCAGATGCCGTTCGCCATTGGCATGCAGTTGCTGCCCGGCATCGGCGACCCGGGTGTGCAGACGAATGGCAGTCATGGTGTCTTGCAGGGCGCGCCGGGCCCGTACGTGCATATGCACATCACCACTGGCCACGGCGGGAATCGCCAGTTCGTCGGCCAGGGCCAGCAACCGCGCCAGACGCTGCTCATCGTCCTGACCGCAATGCAGCTCCACCGCCAGCCACAGGCGTTCGGGAAAATGCTCACACAACCAGCGGCCATCGGCTTCGGCGATATTCCGCTCTGGCAGCCACAACGCCAGCAACCCCGGCAACTCCTGCTGGAAATCCGCCCGCAGCACTTGATAACGGCCTTTTTCCGCCCGCCGCCGGGCCTGGGTGATCAGTCGACAAAGGGCCTGGTAGCCTGCCAGGTTTTCCACCAGCAACACCACCCGGGGCCCGCTCTCGATCTGCATTTCACTGCCGATGATCAACGGCAGGCCGCTCTCCTGCGCGGCCTGCCAGGCCCGGACAATCCCGGCCAGGGTGCACTCGTCGGTGATGGCCAGGGCTTGATAGCCCTGCTCCCTGGCCCGCTCGAACAACTCCTGGGCGCTGGAGGCCCCGCGCTGGAAACTGAAGTTCGACAGGCAATGCAGCTCGGCATAGTCGATGCTCATGCGAACCAGCCCTGCAGCAGCAACGGGCCGCTTTCACCCACCGTGCGATAGGCCCAGGCGTGCCGCCCGGCACGGGTCTCGATCAGATAATAGTCGCGGCGGACATCCGCACCGTCCCACCAGCCCGACTCGATCCGCTCCGGCCCCAGCAGGACCCGCGCCGCCTGTTCGGGCAGTGGCAACGGCTCCTTGAGCAACCAGCCGGGACGCAACGGTCCGCTCGCGGCCAACGGACCGGGCGTGCTCGCCGACAGCGGCTGCCAGGCACATTCGGGACGGTGATCGGCCTGGAAACACAGGCCCTGCACCGCGTCATCCCCCAGCCGGGCACGCAAGCGCTCGCGCAGTTGCTCCCAGGGCAAGGACTGTTGCGGGCGCTCGTCGAACAGTTCGCGGTGCTGCGGGACAAAGGCCGGCAGGTCCTCGGCCTCCAGGCGAAAGCCGCGCACCGCCGACTCGACCTGGACCTGCTCCAGTCGCCCGCGGGCCAGTTCGAAAAGCATCGCCGGATCACGTTCGGCACTCAGCAGGCCGACCTTGATCCGCGTGTCCGCAATCCCGGCATGTTCCAGGATCAATTCGAAACGCTGCACACCGCTGTCACGTCCACAGAGAAACGCCGCCAAGTCCCCGGTCAGGCGCCGCAAGGGGAACAGCAGGGCCTGGTGCGAAGTCACGTCGAAATTCAGCTCGATCCGCGCCGCGAAGCGGTCCGGCGGCAGGTAGAACGCCAGGGCCAGCGGTCGCTCGCCGAGCAAGGTGTCGAGGTGCTTGAGCAACGACGCCTCGAAGCGCCGGGCCAGGCTATGCCGGGGCAAGGCCAGCACCTGGTCCAGGGTCCGCAGCCCCATGCGCGACAAGGCCGTGGCCGCGTCTTTTTCCAGCCCGACCCGGTCGATCGGCATCGGCCCCAGGGCCTGGCGCAAGGCTTCATCGTCCACCAGCGCAAGGCCATCGTAGGCATTGGCCAGGACCCTGGCCGCCGCCGGATTCGGAGCGACGACAATCCGGTGACGAAAACCCAGGTCGCTCAGTTCCTTGCGCAGGCGTGCTTCCAGCTGCGGCCAGGGACCGAACAAGCCCAGGCTGGATTCGATCTCGAACAGCAAGGCCCGCGGATAACGCAGGCTGACCTGGGAGCTGAACCGATAGGCCCAGGCGGCGAGAAACTGTTGCCACTGCTCGATTTCAGCGGGGTCGTATTCGGCGCTGGCAAATGCCTTGGTCAGGGCATGGGCGGCAGTCAGCGATTGCCCGGGACGCAGGCCCAGGGCCCGGGCCGCCGCGTTCACCGCCTGTATCACCCGGCGTTGCGGCGACCCCGTCAGCAGCGCCAGCGGCGCTTCAGGTTCCGGGGTACGGCGCAGCACACCGTCCAAGGCCAATTGCGGAAAAACAATGCAGACCCAACGCATGCCGACCTCAATGCCCTGTGTTGAAGGCAATCGGTGCCGAATGCGCCAGCCCGCCCCGGCACTTGAGCACGCGCAACTGGGCGGGCCGGCCTTCGACGGCCAGCCGCAGGGCCGCCGGCGACGGATTGATCGCCTCCTCCAGCGAGCGATAGGCGAAGGCCAGGGTCTGGCCGCTTTCCGCCGCCACCTGCAAGCGCCGCATGGCCCGGTCATCGGCCTGCTGCGGCCAGCACAGCACCGCCCCGCAACTGCCGGAGCGCAGGCACTGTTCGGCTGCCCACAAGGCATCACGCGCTGCCGCCTGGATCACCGACAACTGCCGCAGGTCCACACCCGCGCTCAACCACGCCTGGGGATAGGGCACATGGGGCGGCGCCACCAGGACGATCCGTTCGCCCCGGGCGGACAGGCGCGCCAAGGTCGGCCAGACCAGTTGCAACTCACCGACGCCCTCGCCGGCGATCAGGATTTCGCTCAAGGCCGACTCCGGCCAGCCGCCACCGGGCAATACCGCATCCAGCGCGGCATGCCCGGTCGATGGCAGGCGGGGGGCCTGTACCGCGGGCCGACCTTTCCAGACCCGGCGCTCGTTCAGCAGCGAATCCAGTGCGACCACGGCGCCCATCACCCTGGCCTCACCAGGCCGCAGAACACGCCTTCGATGGCCAGTTCCTGATGCTCGGGGTCGATGACGATGGGCTCATAGGCCGGATTGCGCGCCAACAGGCGGATGCCCGTGGCACTGCGTTCGAAGCGCTTGATGGTGACCTCGCCATCGAGCCGGGCCACAACGATCTGGCCGTTGCGCACCTCGCCCGTGCGGCGTACCGCCACCAGGTCACCGTCGAGAATGCCATCGCCGATCATCGAGTCGCCCTGCACCCGCAGCAGGTAATCCGGTGTGCGGGAAAACAGCGCCGGGTCGAGCAGCAGCCGGCGATCCACCTGGGCATCGACATCGATGGGCCGCCCCGCCGCCACCCGGCCCAGCAACGGGATATCCAGCAACTCGGCCCGGGGCGCCTGATCGAGCAGGCGGATGCCCCGCGCCTGATGGGCATTGACCTCGATCAAGCCGGCCTCGGCCAAGGCCACCACGTGCTTGCGCGCCACGCTGCGGGAGGCGAAACCGAAGGCCTCGGCGATCTCGGCGAGGCTCGGGGGCTGACCGTTTCGCACGATGCGCTCGCGGATGAAGGTCAGGATGGCGGTACGGCGGGGGCTTAAAGTCGTCATGGAGTACATTTGTACTCCTGTGGGATTTTCCTGACAAGAGCCGTCAGTCAGAGACAGGCCCCCGGGCTCCACGACGCCGTGAAAACCGAATGGCCGGGCTCGGATGGCATCACCGACATTCGCTTTAATGTACGAATAAAACTACGGAATTTTCCCATATATAAAACACCGTAAGAATTTTCCACAGATATTATCAAGACACTTTCAAAACACGCCCTTTAAACTTTCATAAAATTAATAACCTCAACATTGAAAAACAAAATCACCTTGCTATATTCACTCGCACATTCCTCCTATTGAAACAGCCTTCCGGCCTGTTATTTCGCCTTGCGCCCTAAAAGTTTCAACCGTTATTTGGAGATCAGCATGCCCGCATCCAATACAAACAATCAGGAACGTCTCGCCGCCATTCTGGGGCGCGCGATAAGGGACGAGTCATTCGCGGCGGAGCTGCACAGGCATCCGGCCAATGCCGCCAAAGACCTGGGCATGATCCTGCGTATCGACGAGGTGGTAGCGTTCAAGGGCCTGGACATTGCCCAGTTGGCGGCGGCCTCGAAAATCCTGCGCAGCCCTCTCGAAGCTCACATCACCTTCGACCAGCAGCGGATTCAAATGGATTAAACCTGCACAAGCACACTTGATGTATCACAAGGGTAGTGATCGTAAAGTTATTACCCCACCCACCGCGAATCAATTCTCAACGGACGGTTATTGATTCCCGCCATTACCCAAGCACGGTCAAGATTTAAAAATCCAATACTTCTCTTTCTTGAAGGCGCGTCATTGCGCGCTCGTCATTCATCGAGTCAGATCCCATGGACACCCACATGACCACCCGGCCGCAATCCCAGCTCGACGAACTCTTCCAGCACAACACGTTCTTACCCGACGCCACCCCGGACAGGTTTCACCGCCTGCTGGATCGGCTCAGCCAGCAGCGCTACAGCACGTTCGCGGCACTCTATGCCGAATGTTTCCAGCGCTTTGAAGGCAGCGCCCGGCTCAATCCGTTTTTCTCCTGTGCGACGAACCTGATCCTGCTGCCGGTCGCCCAGCGCCGCCTGATCATCAACGACCCGGTGTTCCGGATCTGGATGGCCCTGGCGTTCCAGCATGCCCACGCGGTACTGAGCGGGCACACGGACAACCCGTCCTCCTTGCAAAGCATGCTGCTGGAGCTGCCGGCGGTCCTGCAACGCATCACCCAGACGGCGGTCGACCACCAGTACTCGAACCATCCGCCGATCCGGCGTTTCAACGTCGATCCGCTGATCGCCGCCGCGACACCGCCCGGCTATGAATTCCCCGAGGACGAAAGCACGCGTCGGCAGCTGGAGCGCAGTGGTTACTCCATCCACTTCTTCCGCGACGTGGTCAGCGTCGCCCTGTCACGCATCGCCAACACCTGGCCGGCCTGCTACGAGCAGTTCCGGCACCTGGTCAAGCTGATCTGCTACCTGCCCGACGGCACCTTCCGCAGTTGTTCGGCGGCGCGCTATACCGGCGCCATCCTGTTGTCGGCCAAAGACCACTCGATCCTCGACATCGAGGAGTCACTGGTCCATGAAACGACTCACCAGTTGCTGTACAGCCTGGTTGAAGTCTGCCCGATCATCGATGAACAACGCGCCGGGGAACGCCTGTTCAGCCTGCCCTGGTCTGGCCTGCAGCGCGATCTCCAGGGTTACGTCCATGCCTTTTTCACCGCGCTCGCCCAGGTCAAGTACCTGGAGCGCGTGCGTCAGCGCCCGGCCGCGGAAATGCAGCAGGCGGAAGAACGGATGCTCGGTATCCTGCGTGGTCTGCTCAAGGCCCTGCCGGAACTCGAGGCCTGCGACGACTTCTCGCCCCGTGGACGGATCCTCCTGGACAATCTCGCCCAGGAGGTGCATGCCCTGCGCAACCGCCATGCAGGCCTGCTGAGCCGTCCCGCGACAGCGGGTCCCCGCTCGGCCCTGGGCATGGCCATGTAGGCGCCGCCCATGGCGTGTGGCCTAGTTGAGATCGAGCAAGCCGCCCGTCCAGTTGCGCGACACCCGGCTGCCGGTGAACTTCGCCACCACCGAGCCTTGCGCTATCAGGCGGTCCCGGTAGCGGGTGACCATCCGCCCGGCCTGGGCCGCGTGCAGGATCACTTCGGAAGAGGCGTCCCCCGGACGCCCGAGGATCCGGGCAAACCGTTGCCCCTCCTCGACGAAGTCGCCCAGTTCCTTTTCGAAGACCAGCACCCCGGGCCGTGGCGCCAGAATCGTCTCCATATGCCCCATCTCCACCGCCTGCACCGGCCACTCCGTCAGCGGCCGCACCTCGTCGATCACCCCGACGCTACACAACCAGGCGTACAGGCCGTCGGCATCCTGCCCGGCCAGGCGATCGCTGACATCGGCCTGGCCGCGCAACTCCAAGGTAGCGGCGAAGCGCTGCGCGGTATCGCCGTCGCGTAGCCAGGGCGCAATGAGGGTTTCCTCGAAAGAACCGTCGCCGCCCTCATCCCAGATAATCGCCAGGTCCATCTTCAGCGCCGCCGCCAGCGCCCGGCCCCTGGGCCAGAACGCACGATGGACATAGACATAGGGCAGCGCTTCGTCATCGGTATGCAGGTCGAGCACCAGGTCCGCCGTGGCCGCCAACTCCACCAGGCTTTTTTGCCAGTGCTGGACATTGGTCGCGGGCCGCCGCAGCGCCTGCGACTGGTCGAACGCGCGGTTGAAATTCTGCCCGGTGGCGTCATGAAAACGCCCGAGAATCCGCCCCTGGCGGAACTGCCCGATACCCAGCGGATTGGCCTGCGGCACCAGCGTCACGCTGCCCTTGAGGCGACCCTCGGACTCGGCTTGCCGAAGGCGCGGCATCAGCAGGTGCAGCACCAGCATGCCGGCGATTTCATCGGCATGCACCCCGGCCTGCACATGCACCTTCGGGCCGTTGCCGACACCGTCGAAACGCCAGGCGCCAACCCGCAGGTCCTCGCCGTTGTTGCCCCGAACGTTGAACGAAATATCCTGCGCCATAGCCTTGCCCTCCCCTCATGAGCGTTGAAAATCAGTTCGTCGCCAGACTCGACAGTGGAAATTGAACGTACGTTCAAATAAGCTTGCCAATCTGGCACCGCATTCAAGGACTCCCGTGAGCACCGACACCCGCAAATTCCGTCGCGCCGAACCCGACGAGCGCCGCGACCTGCTGATCGCCGCCGCCCTGCGCTGCCTGGCCCGGGACGGCCATGCCGGCATTTCCGTGCGCCGTATCGCCAGCGAAGCCGGCGTCTCGGTCGGCCTGCTCAACCACCATTTCGGCAGCATCGATGCACTGATTGCCGATACCTACCACAAGCTCGCCAGCGAGCTGACCAGCACCCTGCACGAGGAGGTCCGGCAAGCCGGCAGCGCCGCCGAAAAGCTCGACGCCTTCCTGGTCGGTTCCTTCTCGCCACGGATCATGGACCCACAACTGCTCGGGGTCTGGGTGGTGTTCTGGAGCCTGATCCGCCACTCCGGGCACGTCAGCCAGTCCCATGAAAAAAGCTATCGCGCCTACCTCGACCTGATCCGCCAACTGCTCGACGACCTGGCCAACGCCGAAGGTTTCACGATCCACGACAGCCGCCTGGCTGCCATCGGCCTATCGGCGATGCTCGACGGACTCTGGCTCGAGTGGTGCCTGAACCCCGAGACCTTCAGCCCCGCCAACGGCCTGCATATCTGTCGCTGCTGGATAAAGGGGTTGCGTCACGGAGCATTCGGCACCAACGACGTCCTGTGAGGCGTGGCGGCCGAAGACCATCGCCAGGGTGCCGCTGAGCGCGATCAGCCCGGCGCCGATGATCAGCGACACGTCCATCAGCGTGCCCCAGATCAGGCTCGACAACAGGAACGCCCAGATCAGCCCGGTGTATTCGAACGGCGCCAGCAGGGTCGCGGTGGCCCGCTGGAAACTGGCGAACAGCAGGAACTGGCCGATGCCGCCCACCAGTCCCGCCCCGAGCATCCCCAGCCAGGCCGGGGTCGACGGTGGGGTGTGGGTCCAGGGCAGCGCCAGCGCCATGCAGAGGACAAACACCCCGTTGGTGATCAGCATCTGCTCCAGCACCGAGGTCTGTTCGTCCACCTGCCGCAGCTGGATGTAGGTAAAGGCCCAGCACAGTGCCGCCAGCAGTGTCAGCACGATGGGCCAGGGGTCGGCCATGTGGCTCGGGCGACAGGCGATCACCACGCCGCTGAAACCGATGACCAGGGTGAACCATTGCCAGCCCGTGGCGCGCTCCTTGAGGATCAGCGCCGCCAGCACCGTGACCATGATCGGCGCGGAGAAATACAGGGTGGTCATCTCCGCCAGGGTCAGGTCCCGCGCCGCCGTGTAATACAGCAGCCAGGCGACGATCGACAGCAGCCCGCGCACCACCAGCAGGCGCCGGCTGGGCGACTGCCAGGCGCGCCGGACCAGGCACGAACGCCCGGCCAGCAGGCAGGCCACGACCACCACCAGCCCGCGCCAGAACAGTACGGTGATCACCGAATAATCCGCCACCAGCCACTTGATCGCGGCGTCCTGCAAGGCCAGGAAGGCATACCCCAGGGTGCACAGGCCGATGCCCTGCAGCGAACGATCGACCCGTGGCGTCGTCATCAGACCGACCTGCGCAGCGGCGTCCCGCGCCGTTCGGCGAAGGCAAACAGCGCCTCGATCAGGAAAGTCAGGCAGACATAGACCCCGGCCACCAGCAGCAACGGCTGGTAGACCTGCAGTGTCTGCGCGCGCACCACGTTGGCGGCCCCCAGCAGGTCGATCACCGCAATGGTCGAGGCCAGCGCCGTGGACTTGAGCAGCATCACGCTCTCCCCCGCCAGCGTCGGCAGCAACAAGCGCAGGGCCCGCGGCAGGCGCACCCGCACCAGCGACTGGCGCGGTGTCATGCCAAAGGCCGAGGCCGCTTCCATCTCGCCCTTGGGCACCGCCAGCAAGCCCCCGCGAATCACTTCGCCGACATAGGCGCCCACCGACAGCACCAGGGCGAACACGATGTACCAGTAGCCGTCACGCAGGTAGGGCCAGAGGAAACTGCCGCGAATCAGCGGAAACTGCGCGAACAGGCTGCCCAGCCCGTAGTAGAAGATGTAGATCTGGATCAGCAGCGGCGTACCGCGTAGCACGCTGGTGTAGAACAGGCTGGCCTTGGCGACCAGGCGGTTTTTCGACAACCGGGCCAGGGCCACCAGCACCGCCAGCACGAACCCCAGCACGCTGGAGATCAACAGGAGGCTGATGCTCGTTTGCAAGCCGCGGCCCAACAAGGCCACGTATTCAAATATCCACGCTGGAATCATTTCATTCACTCCGCCAAGGGCATCCAGCGACGGATGCGTCGCTCGAACCGTGCCGACAGGCAGTTGGACACCAGCGTCACCGCGTAATACAGCGCGGCAGCGGTGAGGTAGAACAACAGGTAGTGGCGCGTCGACCCCGCGCCCTGCTTGGCGGTGTACAACAGCTCGTTGGTGCCGACCACGCTGATCAGCGCACTGTCCTTGATCAGGTTGATCCACAGGTTGGCCATCCCCGCCATGGCATAGGGCGCCATGATCGGCAGCGTCACCCGCCGGAACAGGCCGAAACCGCTGAGGCCGAAGGCCCTCGCCGCCTCGATCTGGCCATGGGGAATCGCCTGGATCGCCGCCCGGAAAATCTCCGAGGCGTAGGCACCCTGAACCAATCCCAGCACCAGGATCGCCGCCAGCGGACCGCTGACATTCATCGCGTCCTGGCCGAGCTGGGCCAGCCACGCGTTGAGCAGCATGGAACCGACGTAGTACAGCAACAGGATCAGCAACAACTCCGGAACCGCCCGGAACAACGTGGTGTAGCCGCGCATCAGCGCCGCGATCGGTTTCGGCGCGCCCAACTTGAGGCACGCCACCACCAACCCGATGAACAGCCCGACCGCAAAGGCCCCGGCCGATATCTGCAGGGTCATCCAGAGCCCCTTCAACAGCGCACTGCCCCATCCCTGTTCGCTGAAATCGATCAATTCGAACATCGCTGGCATTTCAGTCTCCAGTCAGCGGCCTTGAAAGCACCACCCCACCTTGTAGGAGCCAGCTTGCTGGCGATGAGGCCGGCAAGGCTGGCATCGCCTGATCGGCCGCTGTCGCCAGCAAGCCAGCTCCTACACAAGTTCTGCGTTTTCCATAGGTTTTTTGTTCAGGTCAGAACGCAGGTTTCACACTGGTACCGAAATAGCTCTGGGACAGCTCGTCATAGTCCTTGCTCGCCAGCAAGGTCTTGATCGCCTTGTCGAGACGGGCCTTGAGCTCGGTGTCATCCTTGCGCAGGCCAGCGCCCACGCCCTTGCCGAAGATCGGGTCATACGGCACCGCGCCCAGGTAGGCCAGGTCCTTGGCATCGGCGGTCTTGATGAAGGCCACCATGGCCGTGGCGTCCGCCATCATCAGGTCGATGCGCCCGGCAATCAGGTCGGCGTTGGCCGAATCCTGGGTGTCGTAGTACTTCACATCGGCGATCTTCTCGTAGTAGGCCTTCAGGTAGCTGGCACTCACAGTCGAGTTCTGCACGCCGATGATCTTGCCCTTGAGGTCATCCGGATACTTCTTCACCGAAACGCCCTTGGGCCCGACCAGCGCGACCGCCGAATCGTAGTAGGCCTTGCTGAAGGCGATCTGTTTCTCACGCTCCTCGGTCACCGACATGGAGGAGAAAATCACGTCGATCTTCTTCGCCAGCAGCGACGGGATGATCCCGTCCCAGGCCACTTCCTTGATCTCGCACTCGGCTTTCATTTCGCTGCACAGCTTGTGGATCAGGTCGACTTCAAAGCCCTTCCATTCACCGTTGGCCTGCTTCTCGGTGTACGGCGGATAGGGTTCGGCCGCGACCGCGAAGCGGATGGGTGCAGCTTGTGCCGCACTCATGCCGGCCAGCAGGACACAGGCCACGCCCGTCAACCAGTTTGCCAAACGTCGATTTCCCATGATGTTGCCTCGTCTTTTTTATATGCGTTAGCGAGTCTGATGAGCGTTGACGAATTGCCGGCAACGCTCGCTGCGTGGGTGTACGAACACTTCATCCGGCGAACCGGTTTCCTCGATCAGCCCTTGATGCAGAAAGGCCACTTTGGAAGAGACATCGCGTGCGAAGGCCATCTCATGGGTCACCAGGATCATGGTCCGGCCTTCTTCGGCGAGGGAGCGGATCACCCGCAGCACTTCCCCGACCAGTTCCGGGTCGAGTGCCGAGGTGGGTTCATCGAACAGCATGACCTTGGGCCGCATGGCCAGGGCCCGGGCGATCGCCACCCGTTGTTGCTGTCCCCCGGAGAGAAACGCCGGGTACTCGTTGCGCTTGGCCGCGAGGCCCACCCGTTCAAGCAAGGCTTCGGCCCGTTCAGTGGCCTCGGCACGGCTCTCACGCAGGACCTGGGTCGGCGCTTCGATGAGGTTCTCCAGCACCGTGCGATGGGGCCAGAGGTTGAAGTTCTGGAACACCATGCCCAGGCTGGAGCGGATGCGCACCAGCTGCCGGGCATCGGCCACCAGCGGCGCGCCGGGCCGGTCGAAATTCAGGTGGATGCTTTCGCCGTCCACCAGGATCCGGCCCTGGTCCGGCACTTCGAGCATGTTGATGCAGCGCAGCAAGGTACTCTTGCCCGAGCCGCTGGCGCCGATCAGCGAGATCACCTCGCCCTCGCGGGCCGTCAGGGACACGCCCTTGAGCACCTCGATATTGCCGAAGCGCTTGTGCAGCCGGTCGACCTCGATCATGGTCCTGGTCGCGGCAGGCTCCACGGCGCTTTCAACCGTCACGCGGCTGATCGGCGGCCGGGGCGATTCGCCCATGAGCCCCCGGACAAACTCGCGGATACGTTGGCAGGCCTGGGCCAGGCGTTCCTCGCCGAGGGTGAAGGAGATCCGCACAAAGCCTTGCGCCGGTTCACCAAAGGCCGCCGCATCCAGCACCGAGACCCCGGCCTCGCGAAACAGCCGCCAGGCGAACTCCAGGGAACTGAGCCCGGTGCCGCGTACATCCACCAGCACGAACATGCCGGCATCGGGCTTGAGTACCGTAATCCCCGGGCAAGCGGACAGGCCCTCGACCACCAGGTCGCGGCGCCGGCGATAGATCTCGCTCATCCCCCGGGTCACTTCATCGTGGGCCTGCACCGCCTTGAGCGCGGCCTCCATGACAAACCCCGGCAGGCCGTAGAGCATGCTCAGCACCAGGGTTTCGGCATGGCCGACCAGGACCGGGTCGGCGACCAGCCAGCCGATCCGCCAGCCGGTCATGGCGTGGGACTTGGACAGGCTGCCGATGGTCACGCAGCGCTCGGCCATCCCCGGCAGGGCCGCCAGGCTGACGTGCTCGCGCTCGAAGGCCAGGCTCTCGTAGACCTCGTCGACCACCACCCAGAGGTCATGGGCGATGGCGAGGTCAGCGATGCCTTGCAGCTCTTCGCGGCTGAGCACCACGCCGGTGGGGTTGTTCGGGTTGGAGAAAAAGATCGCCCGGGTACGTGGCGTGATGGCCTTGGCCAGCCGCGCGGCATCGAGACGAAAACCGGCGTCCGCCTCGCACGGCACCCGCACCAGGGTCGCGCCGGAGGCCTTGAGGGTGGCCTCGTAGGTCACGTACATCGGGTCCAGGGCAATCACCTCGTCACCGGCACTGAGCAGGCACAGTGAAGCGATGAACAAGGCGTTCTGCGCGCCGGCCACGGTGATCACGTTTTCGGCTTGCAACGGGCGCTCCAGGCGCTGGCTGTAGCGCGCGGCGATGGCTTCGCGCAGGGCCAGGCGACCGGCGATTTCGGTGTAGTGGGTGTCGCCTTCGCGAAGCGCCTGGATGGCCGCCTCGGTGATGAAATCGGGGGTAGGGAAATCCGGGTCGCCGACGCTGAGGATGATCACATCCTCGCCACGACGCTGGGCTTCGAACGCTGCGTGATGAATATCCCAGGCGGCGACGCCGTCACCGCAGATCCGCTCGACAAAAGGTGAAAACCGCATGCCAGTGCCTCGTTCTGATTGGAAGAAACGCAAGCCCGCAACCCGCCGGGATGGAGCCAACATAGTCGAAGCTGAACAGTCGTTCAACAGGAAAGATCGGTCAGCTTCGCGTTCAGCGCAAACAGGTCGTTTTCACGACAGTCGCGCCGCTTTTCAGCACTGGATCGCCTTGGTCTCGACGAATTCCGCCAGCCCTTCCTCACCCCATTCGCGACCGTTGCCCGATTGCTTGTAGCCACCGAACGGGGCCCGGTAGTTGAAGGCGGCGCCGTTGACGAAGCACTGTCCTGCGCGCAGCCCGCGCGCCAGTTCCAGGGCCCGCGCCGGGGTGCCGGCCCAGACCGCGCTGGACAAGCCGAAAGGCGATTCGTTGGCCAGGCGCACGGCCTGCTCCTCGTCCTCGTAGGGCAGCAGGCACAGCACCGGGCCGAAGATTTCTTCCTGGGCGATGCGCATGCCGTTATCGACCTCGGCAAACAGCGTGGGACGCACGTAGAAGCCACACTCCAGTCCGGTCGGCAACGAAGCGCCACCACTCAACAATCGGGCGCCCTCCTGCTGGCCGACGCGAATGTAATCGAGCACGGTGCGCCGCTGGGACGCCGAGCACATCGGTCCGAGAAAGCTTTGCGGGTCCAGCGGGTCGCCGACCTTGAGGCTTTCGCTTTCGGCCCGCGCCAGCTCCAGCGCCTCGGCGTAGCGACTGCGGGGAATCAGCATGCGGGTCAAGGCCGTACAGGTCTGCCCGGAGTTGATCATCACGTCCTGCACGCCATGGCGTACGGCGGCGCCGAGGTCGGCATCGGCGGTGATCAGAAAGGGCGATTTCCCGCCCAGCTCCAGGCAGACCCGCTTGACCGTCGGCGCGGCGGCCATCGACACCCGAACGCCAGCGGCGGTCGAGCCGGTGAACGAGACCATGTCCACGTCCGGATGCCGGGCCAGGGCTTCGCCGACCTTGGCGCCGGGTCCGCTGACCAGGTTGAAGACCCCGGCCGGCAGGCCGATGGCGTCGATCATCTCGGCCAGCAGGAAGGCATGCAGCGGGGTTTCCTGGCTCGGCTTGACCACCACCGTGCAACCCGCCGCCAGGGCTGGCGCGAGCTTGCCGATCAGTTGATGCAGCGGGTAATTCCACGGGTTGATAAAGGCACAGACGCCCACCGCCTCGCGAATCACCAGGGAGTTGCCGACTTCGCGCTGCTGCTCCATCAGCGCGGCGATTTCGGCGTAGCTGAGCAAGCCTTCCAGCGGACCGTCGACCTGCACCGACTGGCACCATTGCACCGGCATGCCCAGCTCGGCGGTGATCAGCGCGGCCATCTCCCCGGCGCGGGCCTTGAGTTGCTGGCCCAGCGCGAGGATATAAGCGGCGCGCTCACTGGCCGGGGTTCGCGACCAGTTGGGAAAGGCCCGGCGCGCGGCGGTGACGGCGTGTTCGACATCCCGTTCATCGCCGAGGGGGACGTGCCCGGTGACGGCTTCGGTGGCCGGGTTGATCACCTCGGCGACACCGCTGCCATGGGGCACAACCCAGTCGCCGTTGATATACAGATGGGTGTAGGTGGTCATTGTTATTGTTCTCCATCAGTCGATCTGGAAAGTCGGTCTGGCAGTGTGGCGAGCGGGCTTGCCACAAAGACTCAGCGGGCGCAGGCGTGCTTCAGCTCGATCAGGGTCACACCGGCATGGGCGAAGCCCGCCCGCAGGTCACGCTCCAGCTCGTCCAGGCTCAGCGGCTCGCACACGGTGCAGCCGAACGCCCGGGCCAGCAGGGCGAAATCCGGATTGCGCGGCAATACCCCCACCGGCTCGATATCCAAGTTGAGCATGTCGTCGCGGATCTGCCCGAGGGCGTCGTTGTTCCAGAGCAGCACCACCAGAGGGCTGTCCAGCTCCTCGACGGCGGTCGCCAGCTCCTGGACCGTGTAGAGAAAACCGCCATCCCCCACCAGCACCAGGGCGGGACGCTGCGGGGCGCCGAACTTGGCGCCGATCCCCGCCGGCAGCCCGTAACCCAGGGTGCCGTAGCCGGTGGGGTGCAACCAACTGCGCGGGGCCCGGCTGGCAAAGGCGTAGTTACCGGTGTAGGCCAGCTGGGTCATATCACTGCTGATCACGGTGTTCGCCGGCATCGCCGCCGCAATGCGGTCGAGAATGCGTTGGTGGATGCTCTGCAACGGAGCATGGCCGGCGCGCACAGCGGCTCTCAAGGTCGCCACCGCCGTCACCGCTTCCCGGGCATCCCGGGGCTGCACCGGCAGGCGTGTCAGCAAGTCGGCGAGGGTCTGTTGCGCATCCCCGTGCAAGGCCACGGCACAGGGATAGAAATCGTTGAACTTGCGCGGGTCGATATCGACCCGGATCACTTCGCCATTCAGCGGCAGGCGTTCGCGCCAGTAATCGGTATCGGCCATTTCGGTGCCGACCGCGAGCACCACATCGGCTTGCGCGATCAGTTCCCAGCCCGGCTCGACGCACAGGCTTGAACCGGCATTCAACGGCGCATCCGGGGCCAGCAGACCTTTACCGGCGACGCTGGTGAACAGCGGCGCGGCCAGGCGTTCGCTCAAGGCCTGCAATTGGGCCCCGGCGGCCAGCGCGCCGCCACCGGCGATGATCATCGGCCGCCGGGCCTGTTGCAGCCGCCGGGCGGCCTCTTCCAGGGCGTGGGCGCTTGGCAGCCCACGCCCGGGACGGCGCACGACTTCATGACTCCAATCACGACTGATCGATCCGGCCAGCACATCCAGCGGCACCGAAATATGCACCGGGCGCGGCCGCTCGCTGTCGAACACGGCGAAGGCGCGGGCGATCAATTCCGGCAGGTCATCGGTGCTCAGGGCCACCGCGGAAAACGCGGTGATGGGCGCGGTAATCGCCCGCTGGTCCTGGGTTTCATGCAGGCAACCCCAGCCCTTGCCCAGGCTGGCGGTGTGGTTGACGCTGGAAATCACCAGCAGCGGAATCGAGTCGGAGTAGGCCTGGCCGATGGCAGTGGCGGCGTTGGTCACGCCGGGGCCGCTGATGATGAAGCAGACACCGGGCTTGCCACTGACCCGGGCATAACCGTCGGCCATGAAACCGGCGCCCTGCTCGTGGCGGGTCAGCACATGGCGGATGCCGCTGCCGGGCAGGCCGCGATACAGCTCCAGGGTGTGCACGCCGGGAATGCCGAACACCGTGTCGACACCATAATGGGCCAGCAGGCGCACCAGGGCCTGGCCGCCGGTGAGCGGGGTGGAAGCAGGTTGCGGGGTCGATTGGGAGATCATGGTAGCCCTCGTCTTGTTGTTCTGCGTGATGGGGGACCGCCCGACGATATTAAACACTTGTTCAATAGCATGGCAATCCTTTCACGGAGCCCCCAAAAAAGCCGCTCATTCGATCCAACCCATTGTTTTAAAAAGCAATAAACCCATCGCTGATTGTGCTCGGAGCGGACCTGTTACATCTTTGAACATCCTCGCCTCCAGCATTAATTACCGCCCCCCGCCTTGGGCTTGCGCGTTGAATGACGTCCATCACGCAACGACAAGGACCCTCGACATGAGCCCTCCGATCACCCCGAGCGAGCCCCCGCAGGCGCCGCCGCGTCGGTTTCACTGGAACACGCCATCGAGCATTTTCTCCGCGACCTGCCCGACGAGACCGCCCGACGCATTCGGCTTGCCAGCGGTATCGACAGCCCCGCCTTGCGCGCCGCCTACAGCGAATCCCGACAGGTACCGGCGCTGCTGCTCGACACCCGCGCACGCTTCGAACTGGAGCAGGAGATACAGCACTTCATCGACGGGCTGAGCCATGACCCTGCCCCCATCTCCGGGGTGACGTCCCTGTACTGGCAGTTGCAACTGGTCAGCCTGGAACTGATCTGGCCAACGACGAGTGTGTTGCAGGTGTACGACTCACCCGGGGACTCGGCCGCCGCCGAGTACGGCCCCGACCTGTCGCCCAGCCTGCCGAGGGTGCGTGTCAGCCGGGCCCGGGTGCTCGATGGCACGCTGTGGAGCAGCGTTCTGCAACACATGAGCCCGGCACAGAGAGCGTCACTGCTGGGCGCGCAGTACGCCACCCTCGAGACCCAGTTGTCGGCACTCAAGCGCAAGGCCGCCCCCCTGCTGTCCTCTCGCCGGGAGGAACTGTTCGACAACCTCCATGCCTTCCGGCAGCAATCCCGTGATCCGCTGGTGAATCTGCTGCGCACCCGAATCCCCTTGCTCTCCCTGTCGGCGACCCACGAACTGCTCGCCAACTCGACCGAGCCTGACCTTCAGTCGCTGAAACTGTCCGAGGGCGAACTGAGCGAGCGTCAACGGCTCGACGCCCACTGGTATCTGCAGGAGGAGCGCCTGAACCAGGCCTATGAGGGTCTCTTTCTGCAGAGCCGGCAGCGCAACGACGACACTCACCGGCTGATACTGCACACCCTCGCCACCTTGCCGAACTGGCCGCCGAGCGGTGTGCGGCTGGAACTGCGCGACCAGACGCCGGACGGCGCCCTCCTGACCAGCATCGGCGACCCACAGGCACAACAGATCCACCTCATCCTGCGCCGCGATGACAGCTTCACCCTGCATGCCCCGGGGCAAGAACCCAAGCCCGATCTGCCTGCCGCCCTGGCGACCCTGCCCGACACCCTGCTCAACCCGCTCGGGCTGGCGGACTGCAAGGCTATCGAACACCTGCTGCAACACTCTCCTCTTTCACGCGCCCATCTACGCGCCTTGCTAGGACTCCCCCCCATGGAACCTTCACACCGTCTTTCCAATGGCAACGGCTACCAGCAGGATTCACCCACCAGCTTCGCCGCCCCCGACCCACTCGCCCAGAGCCAGCGGGATACCTTCGATGCCCTGGCCGCCACCAATGAACGGACCCTGCTGCTGGCGCGCCAGCAGCCTAATTTCCGCTGGTTCGCCGCGCTGCTCCTGGGCCGGCAACTGGCGCGCGACTTCCCCCAGGCGGCCTCGAAGGATCCCGATGGGATCTTCCTCAACACCTATGAGCAAACCCTGTACTGGCCCCTGTCGGACACCGAAGAACGCGGCGAGCAGGTCCGTTATCGCGCGGTCAGGCAGTCGCGCACGCTGACGGAGGTCTTTACCCAGCACCTGGCCGGCAATGTCCAGACGTTCGACCCGGCCACGAGCGGCTTCTACGCCAACCCAACCGACGCCTACGCCGAACAGCAACTGAGTGGCCTGGACCTCGGGCGCTTCGGGAAAACCCTGGATGACGCGGGTCTTGGCTTCGACACGCGCTTCAGCGAAAACGTGGACAGTTTCTGGGCCAGCGCCGCACCGCTGCTGCGGGAAAACCTGCAGACCCAGATTCGCCTTGAAGCGCAGTTGCGCGAGCTGGACCTGAACCTGGATAAAAGCCACCGGGAGGACCTGGAGCGGGTTCTGGACCACCCCACCCATGAGCAACGGCTGAAAAAATTCCCCCTGGGCGGACCGATCCACGTCTATCGGATCGCCCTGCAACCGCTCAACCTGATTCTGGAGGGCTGCCTGGTCATCACCCGCAGCCCCGATGAGGAGGCTTACAAACTGCCGGCGTTGCTCTATCAGATCGGTCGCGGCCTGGAGCAATTCGCTTCGTTGCAGGCACTGAGGAGGAGCCTGGTCCAGCGCCTCGATGACGAGGTCGAGCGCGAATCGCTGCTCGATCTGCTGCCGCAGCGACAGCGCAGCTGGAGTCCGGCGGGTGCTGCCGATCGCGCCGCGCCGTTCAGCTTCCGGATCGAAGAAGGCGATCCCTTCCAGCGCCTGGTGGACGGCCTGCTCGCCAAGCAGAAAGCCGACTTCACCGACACCTGGCGCTTCGCCAAAGGCGCTCCGGGCCTGCACAATGATGTCGGCGAATTCGCCCGGCAACTGGACGGAGCCATCAGCCTGGCCAGGTTGCTGGATATCGTCCCGGTGCTCAGGCGGCGCAATCGCGACCTGATGTTCAGCGACCTGTTGAACCGCATCAACAGCATCAGCCCGGACGAACAGACCCGCCTCGCCGCCTTGTGGCGGCCGACCCTGGAAGCCAACCCGGTCCCCGCTTCGCTCAGCGACCTGCCGGTCCTCAAGGCCTACGCGGCCGGTCTGCTGAAGACTCATCTGCAACAGCACTATCCCCAGGTCCTGACCGCCCCCGACAACATCGTGGTGCATGTCACTCGCACCATCCACCACCTGAGTCCGGCCTGGCAAAGCCATTCGCCGATCGACAGGGTACGCCCGCCCCGCCACCTGTCGTTGACGGCCCTGGCGCTGGAGAACATCAAGGGCGTGCGCCTGGGCGAAACGGTCAGTTACAAAGCCGACATCAGCAGCCCAACAGGGCCCACACTCACCCTGACGAACAAGCAGGTGCGGGCTATCGTCACGGCCGTGGACGCACCTGGCCGCTACAAGACGCTGCTCGAGGAAAAACTGCTGGGTCCGGACCAGGCGTCGCTGCGCGCGGCTTGGCTCGAAGGGCAGCGTGCACGGATGAAGCTGCAGGCCTATGTCGCACGCCTGAGCGGAGACTTTCTCGATCCCAAGGACAGCGCCCTGGAGCGTGGCTACAGGCGCATCGAACATCTGCTCAAGTACCCGTCGGCACAGCGCCGCCCGCTGCTGGACGGCTACAGGGTCCACGCCAACTACCTGATGCTCGGCGGCACGGACCAGGCACGCAACGGCATGACCATCGACGAGGTCCTGGTCATCAGCACCGACGCCCCCGCCAGCACCTTGCTGCTCTACACGCCGCAAGCTCCCGATGGGAAAGCCTGGCGCGAGCTGGCGGATGCCTCGGCGATCAAGGCGTTGCTGCGCCGGCAAGACTGGAAGAACTACTGCATCGCACGAGCCGCCCGGAACGAACAGTGGGACCCGGCCAAGCTGTTCGCCCGTCAATTCCCGCTGGTCCGTTACTTTCCCATCGAAGGCGATCTGTTCACCACGCTGTACGAGGCCAGGGTCTGGCATCTGATCAACAGCGTGGAATACTTAGCAGCCAGCAACCAACGAGTGGGCAGTGAAACGCTCTGGTACTGGATCAACGCTGGCTGGCGCTTCGTCATGGAGGTAGTCCTCGCCGCTGCCCCCTTGCAGCTCAGCCTGCCGGTCTATCTGTTGCGTGGCATGTACGGCCTGGCCAACTTCGGCCAGGCACTTGCCCTGGGTCATCATCAGGAAGCCGAGGAGGCGCTGATCCAGACGCTCCTTGACGCCGCGGCGCCCTTTCCGATGCAACCGATCAGGCCCCTGTTGCGGCAGCTACGGTCGCTTCCCGGCGCGAAGACTTCCCGTCTGGTCAAGACCAGCCGGATCGGCGAGGACGGTCTCCAGGAATCGCTGCTGACCGCGGAGCCTTCGCCGGCGACACCCCTCAGGTCCCTGGCCTCGGACCTCAAGGACTATGAAATTCGCACACCGCCGGAACTGGACTATCTGCGCGACGGACTGTTCGTCGACCGCGCGACACGCCAGGAACAGTACGTGAAACTGGAAGGCAAGTGGTACCGCACCGGCTCCCGGGGTGATAAGCGATACGTACTCAAGGAACGCTACTGGGCGGAAGACATCGAGCTCGTCCGGGTAGGCAGCCATTGGCAGGCCTTGCCCAGGAATCGCCTGCTGGGCGGCGCACCCGAGACGGTCGGCACCGCACGTTATGAGATCCCGGCCGCTCACCGGGGGGCGCTCGAAGAGATCATTCGCTCGACCACCGCAAGGCTTGATCCTGCTTGGGTTGTTCCGAGTGCTACCGCACTGGAGCGGCAGGCCGCCGCGCAAGTGCACTCAATCTCGCAACGATTGCTTGAAGACGCACACAGTTTCTTCGCCGAAAGACCGCTCCCCGTGGCAAGAACATTGGCGCCCGACCTGCTGGAGGCCGGGCTGGCAACACAACTGATCGGACGTGGCTACCGGACCGGGAACGGTATCGTCCTCAGTGCCGCCTACCGGGGAAGAGGCGGCCGCAGGTTCCTGATCGACAACATGCAGTCGCTCGCCACGGAACACCAGGTCAAGACCCTGTACCTGGAAAACCTCCTGACGGACTTCGACCAGGTTCACCTCAATGATTTCCATCGTACCGGCGTCATGCCCCAACGCCTGAGGGACACACTGAGACGGCAAGATGCCGCTCAGGGCATCGACCCGAACGGCCCGCACGCCTTGTATGAGGTGATTCGCAGCGCCCAGGAGAATGGCATTCGCGTCCAGGCGCTCGACTGTGGCACGAGTTTCCGCCAGGGCCTGGGCAGCTACACCCCGGATCGGGCCATAGCCCTGAAGTACTATGGCCGCCAAGTCATCATTACGGACCAACTGCAACAGGGCCCGCATCGCTGGATTGCCCTGACCCAGGACTCACACGCCAGCGCCCTGCGCGCCGAGCCGGGCCTGGCCGATCTGCTGGGGGCCGTCCACCTGCGAGCTGTCGATGTCGGCGGGCAACCCTTGCCGTTGCGCGTCCTGCGTGATCCGGGAGAGTTCACCCAAGGCAAATACGCCCAGGATATCCAGCCAGTACAAGGCGATGCGAAGCTGGAAGTGAACGTGGCGCCTCAAGCCCTGCCCCAGGTACCGAAGCCTCACAGGGGATTGCTGATCCGGCCCGGGGATTTCCTGCTCGAACAAAGCGGCGATCAGTACACGATCGTCTACCGGCCGATCGACCCCCAGAACCCTGGCCGCCAGTTGGTCCCGCGGGAGCAGCCGGTGATACGGAGCCAGCTTCCCGACGGTTCAGAGGTGTTTCATATCGATCTCGAAGGCCCCCTGAACGTCAAAATCCGTGGCATCCAGTACAAAAGCATTGACGACCTGATATGGGTACTCAAGCAAGCCGACATGCAACAAGTGGTCGAACTCAGCAGCGTCAACTACCTGCGCCAGCCCAGACTCGACACCCATCCGAAACTCTTTCAGGCAGGCATGTTCACCATCGAAATGGCCCCGCTAGGGCCTGTGATCATCAATCGCTCCAAGAACCGCGCCCTGGTCACGACGCTTATCCGAACCGACAGGGGCACGGGCAAGTTCTATATCGTTCATCCGCGCTGGGGATTCAACGAAACCCGGCTGTTCGCCAGCATCGACGACCTGAGCCAGGCGCTGGTCAAGGAGGTGGCGCTGGTGCGCCTGGTCGAATCCACCAAGGTCTGAGTCAAGCCGCCCTTGAGGTCCGGGCGGTGAACAGATAGCCCGCCCCATGGATGGTCATGATCAGTTCCGGCGCGGCCGGGTTGTCATGGAGCTTGCGCCGCAGGCGCCCGACCAGGACATCGATGGAGCGGTCGCTGGGCAGCCATTCGCGGTTGCGCAACTGCTCCATCAACTGGTCGCGGCTCAGCGTGTGGCCAGCGTTGCGCATGAACACGTTGAGCAACTGGAACTCACCGTGGCTGAGCAGGGTTTCACTGCCGTCGCCGGCCTTCAGGCGACGGCGGTCGGCGTCCAGGGTCCAGTCGGCGAAATGCTCGAGATGCGGGCTGGACAGCGTCGACATGACCGGTTGCAGGTGACACACCCGGCGCGTCAGGTTGCGGGCACGGGAAACCAGCTCGCGCAGATTCAGGGGCGTATCCAGGTAGTCGTCGGCACCGCATTCCAGACCGGCGATCCGCTCGCCATCGTCGTTGTGCTCGCCGATGAGGATGATCCCGATCTCCGAGCGCTGTCGCCATTGGCGGGTCAGGTACAGGCTGTCCGCCCCCGGCAGCTGCCTGTCGAGCAACACCAGCGCCACCGGGGAACCGCTCAGGCAGGCCTCGGCCTGCTCGGCGGAGTCGACGCAGTGAACCTCATACCCATCCTGGGTCAGACACGCCTCCAACTGTTCACGGATCAGCCGATCATCTTCGACGATCAGCACGCGCGGCATCACCTTCATGACCTGGCTCCTGTTCGTGCCGCGAACGGCCGATGCTTGTAATTATGCGAAGCGGTAGGAATTTGCGATGCACTGTAGCGCTTACTGAACACTTGATCAACAAGCTGCGAAAGGCTATTGGATGAAACGCCGATAGCCGCCCATTTGCAGGCCATCGACCCAGGCTTCACAGATCTGCACGCCCTGGGCCGGGCTGAAGGTGCTGGGGTTGAGCCCGCATTCCAGCCACAGGCCGTCGAGCAAGGCGCTCAGGCCGATGGCCACCAGGCCACTGTCGAACCCGTTCCAACCCTCCTCTTCGGCCAGCAGGGTCAGGGCATTGCCGATGATGGTGCGGTACTCGCCATAGGAGTGATCGTGCGCGCGGTTGATGGCCTCAGCGGTTTTCACCGCGCCCCAGAACGCCAGCCAGGCTTCGAGCAGTTCGGGGTCGAGCAGGCGCTCGGAGAACGACGCTTCGAAAAACGCCGACAGGTGCCGGCGGGCGCCACTGCCCGCCTTCGCCACCGAGTCGCGCAACAGGCCCATGACCTGCCCGGTGATCTGCAGGTAGGCATCGGCCACCAGTTCGTCCTTGCCGGTGTAGTGATGGCTGATCAAGCCCACCGACACCCCGGCTTCGGCGCAGATCTTGCGGATCGAAGTGCCGACAAAGCCGTACTTCTTCAGGCAACGCAAGGTCGCGGCGACCAGATTGGCCTTGCGCAATTCGGGGTCCATACGCAGAAAACGCGCTTCCTCGGCCATAGTGCTCCTGCCCTCTTCAAGGTCGATGGCTGACTGTACAACGTCATGTCAGCGGATGGGATACAGCGCCTCGTCGAACTGTGCCAGGCGCGGGAAGACCAGGGGACTGTCCTGGTCGAGGTTTTCCAGGCGCTGATGGTAACCGACCAGGAATTGCTCGCGGGAATCGGCACTGATATAGGGCACGTGCCAGGCCACGAACGGCGGCAGCACGTCGAGTCCGACATAGGCCAGGGTGCCACGCAGCAGCGGACGCAACATGTCTTCCAGCGGGCCGTGGATCGCGTCCTCGCCGAACATGTGCTCGCGTCCGCCGAGGGTGACGCTGACCAGCGCTTTTTTGCCCGCCAGGCCGCCCTGGTCGTAGAAGCGCTTGCCGCCGTAGCAGACGCCGGACACCAGCACCCGATCGATCCAGCCCTTGAGGATGGCCGGCACGGAGAACCAGTAGATCGGGAAGTTGAGGATCAGCAGGTCGGCCCAGAGCAGCTTGTCCAGCTCCTCCTGGATGTCCGGGGCGAGGCTCCGGGTCTTGACGCCGAGCCGTTGTTCCAGGGCATAGACCAGGTAGTCGGGGTTGTCCCGGGCGGAGAAGTCCTCGGCGCTGGCGACCGGGTTCCAGTGCATGGCGTAGAGGTCGGACACCTTCACGGTGTGGCCCTCGGCTTGCAGGGTCTGGACCGCCTGGTCACGCAGCGCGGCGGTGAAGGATTGCGGTTCGGGGTGGGCGTGGACGATCAGTACGTTCATCAAGGGGCCTTATCGTATTGTTCAAAAAGATCGTGTCGGTCAGACGCTGGGGGCACGCTGTTGCAGAATCCGGTCCAGCCAATCCGGGTCCATCTCCGGCTCCGAGGAAAACAGCAGGCCGGTGTAGTCGCGGTGCGGCGGTGTGAAAATCGCCTCCCGGGCGCCGGCGTCGACCACCCGCCCGCGCTGCATCACCACCACTTCATCGGCGATGGCCCGCACCGTCGCCACGTCGTGGGTAATGAACAGGTAGGACACGCCCAACTGCCGCTGCACCCGGTCGAGCAACTTGAGAATCCCCTCCGCTACCAGTTGGTCCAGGGCCGAGGTCACTTCGTCGCAGATGATCAACTGCGGCTCGGCAGCCAAGGCCCGGGCGATGCAGATCCGCTGCTTCTGCCCGCCGGACAGCTCCGACGGCAGGCGCTCCATGAACTTGCCCGGGTCGAGCTCGATCATCTCCAGCAACTCGGCCACCCGCTGGCGCAGGGCCTTGCCCTTGAGCCCCAGGTAGAAGGCCAGCGGCCGGCCAATGATGTCGACAATACGCTGGCGTGGATTGAGGGCGGTATCGGGGATCTGGTAGATCATCTGGATGCTGCGTAACTGTGCCTTGCTGCGGTGGCGATAGTCCGCCGGCAATACCTCGCCGTCGAACAGCACCTGGCCGGCACTCGGTTGCAGCAGGCCGGTAATCAACCGCGCCGTGGTGCTCTTGCCGCTGCCCGACTCGCCGATCACCGCCAGGGTCTGGCCGCGGTAGAGCCGCAGCGAGACATCGTGCAACACGGGCTGGCTGCTGTAGCTGGCCGAGGCGCCGCGCACTTCGAGCAAGGGCGCGCCCTGCGCAGGTCGCCCCTTGGGCTCGGTACGAAAGCTGCGCACCGCCCACAGCGACCTGGTGTAGTCCTGGCTCGGCGCCTGGAGCATCTGCCGGGTCGCCGCCTCCTCCACCAACTTGCCATGGCGCAGCACCATGATCCGGTCGGCCATCTGCGAGACCACCGCCAGGTCGTGGGTGATGTAGATCGCGGCCATGCCGAAGCGCTTCACCGCATCGCGGATCGCCGCCAGCACTTCGATCTGGGTGGTGACGTCCAGCGCCGTGGTCGGCTCGTCGAAGATGATCAGGTCCGGCTGGCAAGCCATGGCCATGGCGGTCATCGCCCGCTGCAACTGGCCGCCGGAGACCTGGTGCGGATAACGCCGGCCAATGCTCTCCGGGTTCGGCAGGCGCAACACCCGGTAGAGCTCCACCGCCTGGGCCTCGGCCTCGGCACGCGGGATCCCGCCATTGATCACGGCGGTCTCCACATGCTGGTCGATCAGCCGTTGCGCCGGGTTGAACGAGGCCGCCGCGCTCTGCGCCACATAGGCAATACGCAAGCCGCGCAGCTTGCGCAAGGCCTCGGCGCTGCACTGGCGCAGGTCCTGGCCGTCGAAATGAATCGAGCCGCCGGTGATGCGGCAACCGTCGCGGGTATAGCCCATGGCGGCCAGGCCCAGGGTCGACTTGCCCGCCCCGGACTCACCGATCAGGCCCAACACTTCGCCCCGCGCCAGGCTCAGGTCGATGCCCCGCACCAACGGATGCCAGGCGTCGTCGTAGTGCCCTTCGATATGCAGGTCGCGGATCTGCAACAAGCTCGGGTTCGGTTCGTTCATGCTCAACATTCCTTCAGCCCGCTGGAGCGATAGAGCATCCAGTCGACGACAAAATTGACCCCCACCGTGAGCAACGCTACCGCCAGTGCCGGCAACAAGGGCGTGAGGTCGCCGAAGGTGATCAGCACCGCGTTGTCACGCACCATGCTGCCCCAGTCGGCGGTCGGCGGCTGGATGCCCAGGCCGAGGAACGACAGCGCGCTGATAAACAGAAAGACGAAGCAGAAACGCAGGCCGAACTCGGCGATCAGCGGTGCCGCCGCGTTGGGCAGGATCTCCCGCGTCACCAGCCATACCGTGCCCTCGCCGCGCAGCCGGGCCGCCTCGACAAAGTCCTGGACCACCACATTCATCGCCACCGCTCGCGCCAGGCGGAACACCCGGGTCGAATCCAACAGCGCGATCACCAGCACCAGCGAAGTCGCGGTGGTGCCCACCACGCTGAGGATCAGCAAGGCGAAGATCAGTTGCGGAATCGCCATGAGAATATCCACCAGCCGCGACAGGCCCATATCGACCCAACCGCCCTTGAGCGCCGCGACCAGACCGGCCAGGCCGCCCGCCAGGAACGCCAGCAACGTCGTGAGGAAAGCGATGCCCACGGTATTGCGGGCGCCATAGAGCAGGCGGCTGAGCATGTCGCGCCCCAGGTTGTCGGTGCCCAGCAGGAACTGCGCGCCCCAGGCGGCGAAGCCATCGCCCACCACCTGGGTTTCACCGTAGGGCGCCAGGTGCGGCGCCAACAGTGCCACCACGACATACAGGACAATCACGCAGAAACCGAATTTCGCACTCCAGGGCGCGCGGATCAGCTCTTTGAATACGGACTTCATGGGCTACCCCTTCGGATGCATCAGGCGTGGGTTGCTGGCAATGGACAGCACATCGGCCAGGGTGTTGAGCACGATGTAGGTCGCGGCGAAGATCAGGCTGCAGGCCTGGACCACCGGGATATCGCGCTTGGCCACCGAGTCCACCAGCAACTGGCCGAGCCCCGGATAGACGAACACCACTTCGACCACCACCACGCCCACCACCAGGTACGCCAGGTTCAGCGCGACCACGTTGACGATGGGGGCCAGGGCATTGGGCAAGGCGTGGCGAAAGATGATCCGGCCCTGGCTGATGCCCTTGAGGCGGGCCATTTCGATGTAGGGGCTGGCCAGCAGGTTGATCAGCGCGGCGCGGGTCATGCGCATCATCTGCGCGACCACCACCAGGCCCAGGGTCGCCACCGGCAGCACCGAGCGTTCCAGCAGCATGCCGAAGGAGGCATCCGGCGGCAGGTTCGACAGGCTCGGCAGCCAGCCCAACTTGACCGAGAACAGCAGGATCAGCAGGTAGGCGACGAAAAACTCGGGGAACGACACCGCGCTCAGGGCAACGGTGTTGAGCAGCCGGTCGAACCACGAATTGCGATACAGCGCGGCCAGCATCCCCAGCACCAGGGCCAGGGGCACCGACACCAACGCGGCCAGGCCGGCCAGGCACAGGGTGTTGCCCAGGCGACCGCCCACCAGTTCGGCGATGGGACGCTGGTTGGCCAGCGACGTCCCCAGGTCGCCGCCCAGGAGATGCCCGATCCAGTGCACGAAACGCCACAACGGCGGCTGGTCCAGGCCTAGTTGGCTGCGGAACGCCGCCAGGGTTTGCGGCGTCGCCGACTGCCCGAGCATGGCCTGGGCGATGTCGCCCGGCAGCAGCCCCACCGCCAGGAAGATGATCACCGACACCGCGAACAACGACAGCAGCCCCAGCGCCAGGCGCTGGGAGAGCAATTTCAGAATGCTGTTCATCTCACGCTCCCGCCTCAGGCCTGCCACCAGCGCTCGATCAGCCGCAGGCCATCCAGTTCGCCATAAGGCGCGGTGAGCCCACCGTGGGCCACGCGGGTGGAACGTGCCGCCACGGAGCTGGCGAACAGCGGGATGATCGCGCCGCAATCGTCCCGACAGATCGCCTGCATTTCGTTGTACATCTCGCGCCGCAACGGGTCGTTGAGTTCACCCCGGGCCTGGTTGAGCAGTGCGTTGAAGCGCGGGTTGTCCCAATGCGACTCGTTCCATGCCGCGCCCTTGGCATAGCCGATGCTGAACATGCGGTCGGCGGTCAGGCTGCTGTACCAGAACGAGGTGGTGAAGGGTTGCTTGTTCCAGACGTTGGAGAAGAATCCGTCCGCCGGCTCGCGCACCACGTCAATGTCGATACCGCTCGCCCTGGCCTGCTCCTTGAACAACACCGAAGCGTCCACGGCTCCGGCATAGGCCGCGTCACTGGCTTGCAGGCGGACCTTGAGCGAATCCACCCCGGCCTTGCGCAGGTGGAATTTCGCCTGCTCGGGGTCGTACTTGCGCTGCGGCAGCTGGGTATTGAGAAAACGGCTGCCGGGCTGGATCGGATGGTCGTTGCCCACCGCGCCATAGCCCTTGAGCACCGACGAGAGCAGCGCTTCGCGGTCGATGCCGTGCTTCATCGCCAGGCGGATGTCGTTGCTCTTGAACGGGTCGCTGTCGCAGAGCATCGGGAAGGTGTATTGCTGGGCGCCCTTGGTTTCCTCGATGACCATGTTCGGGTTGCGCTTGAGCAGGCCGACGGTCTTCAGGTCGACCTTGTTGATGACATCGACCTGCCCGGTGATCAGCGCGTTGACCCGCGCCGCGCCGTCGGAGATGGCGAGCAATTCCGCCCCGTCGAAATGCGCGCGACCGGTTTTCCAGTACCCGGGGTGGCGCTCCAGGGCCATGCGCACGCCGGGCTCGAAGGACTTGAGGCGATACCCGCTGGTGCCGACGCCGGCACGCCAGTCGGCCAGGCCGTCCTTGGCGGGCATGATCACCAGGTGATAATCGGCGACCACATAGGGGAAATCGGCGTTGCCCGAGTGCAGTTCGAAGGCCACGCTGTCGTTGCCGGCGGCGCGCACCGCGACCACTTCGCCGAGCACGGTCTTGGCGGCGGAGGTGGATTTTTCGCCGAGGTGATGCTGGATCGAGGCGACCACATCCTCGACGGCCAGAGGCTTGCCGTTGTGGAATTGCACCCCTGGACGCAGCTTGAAGGTCCAGATCCGCGCATCTGGCGAAGACTCCCAGCTTTCGGCCAGTTCCGGGATGGCGGAGCCGTCCACGGCGATTTCCACCAGGGTGTTGTAGATCGCCGAGAAGCCGACGAAGGTGAAGGTGTCGCTCCAGGAGCCGGGATCGTAGGAATCGGAAGTACTGCCGCCGGCCAGGCCCAGGCGCAGGGTGCCACCGGGCTTGGGGGTGGCCTCGGCGGCCCAGCCGTTCAGCGGAAAGCCCATGGAAGCGGCGGCGCCGGCCAGCCCGGCGACGGCGCCGAGCTTGAGGAAGTCGCGGCGCTGCAGCGAGAGGCCGTGGGAGGGTTGAGGAATCTTGTTGTTATTATCGCTCATCGAATTGCCCCTGTTACGTTGCGGGAAAAGGGTTCGTTTGCTGACTGTGCTATTGCGCGGAATCCTCGTTACACCTCAGACCAGCCGAATCAAGGCATCCACCGCCACCGCGCCTTCGGCGTTGACCAGCAGCGGATTCACATCCAGCTCCAACAGCGGTCCGGCGTTTTCGTAGGCGTAGTCCGCCACCGAGCGAATCGCCTTGACCAGGGCCAACATGTCCACTGCGGGCCCGCCACGAAAGCCGGTCAGCAGCGGCGCACAGCGCAAGCCCAGCAGCGCCTGGTGAATGGCCTGGTCGGTGGTCGGCAGCAACAGGCTGCAACTGTCCTTGAGCAGCTCCACCAGAATCCCCCCGGCGCCGATCACCAGTGCCAGGCCGAAACCGGCTTCGCGCTTGATGCCGACGATCAGCTCCGCCAACGGCGCCGAGGCCATGCGCTCCAACAGCACCTGGTCGAAGACCAGCCCCGGCGCATGCCGGGCCAGGTTGCCGCGCATGGTCTCGAGCGCGACCTGCAACGCCGCCTCGTCCTTGAGGTTGAGGGCGACGCCACCGGCCTCGGTCTTGTGCGGCAAGTCGGCACTGACCACCTTGAGTACCAGCGGATACCCCAGATTGCGCGCCTCGGCCAAGGCCTGCTCCGGACGACACAGCCGACCTTCGGGCAACGGCAGGCCGAAGGGTCGCAAGGCTTGCTTGGATTGCCATTCATCCAGCAGCCGGCCGCTGCCCGCCCACGCGCGGGGACACACGAGCGCCAACGCCGCCTCGCCCCCCGCCAGCAAAGCCTCGCGCCGACGGCGGTAATGCGCGATCCGGCCCCAGGCCGCCAACCCATCCTCCACCCCTTGCAACGCCGGTACGCCGTGTGCGTGCAGACGCTCGCGGGCATGGGCCGGTAGCAATTCGGGAAAGGCCGAGGCGACGAAACCGCGCTTGCCATGCCGCTCCAGGCACTCGCAATACAACTCCAGCAAGAGGTCGCACTCCTTGCGCTCGCCGGTAAATTGCGCCGGATAATCGAGCACCAGCAAGGCGGCATCGGCCGGGGTACGCATGGCGCTGTCCAGCATCTTTTCCAGGGCGTCGCGATCGCCCCAGATCGCCGTGGTGAAGTCCAACGGATTGACCAGGTTGGCGTAGCCGGGCAGCACCTGCGCCAGTTCGCTGCGCTGGCCGTCGTCCAGGGCGGGCAAGGTCAGGCCGTTGCGCTCGGCATAATCGGCGATCAACCCCGCATCGCCACCGGAGCAGGCCAGCCCGGTGAGGCTCGGACCCGCCGGCAAATGACCGCAGGCCGCGGCCTTGAGGGTTTCGACAAAACTCACCGGGCCACTGACCCGAATCACCCCGAGACGCGCGAACAGGCTGTCATACAGCGCATCGGAACCGGCCAGGGAACTGGTGTGACTGAGGGCCAGTTCGGCACCGATCTGCGAAACCCCGGTTTTCAGGGCGATCACCGGAATGCCTTTCTCCAGCGCCTTGTACGCGGCACGGGCAAAGCCCTGGACGTTCTTCAAGCCTTCCAGGTGCAGGCCGATGGCGGTGACGCGCGGCTCATCGAGCAGCACGTCCATCAGTTCCGCCACGCCCAACTGCGCCTGGTTACCCACCGAGGCCATGTAGGCCAGGGGCAACGAACGGTCGCTCATGGACAGGTTGTAGGCGAAGTTGCCGCTCTGGGTCAGCACCGCCACGCCCTTCTCCACCGCCTTGCCGCCGTGGGCCACCGGCCACAGCGCGACATGGTGCAGGTAGTCGAGCAAGCCGTAGCAGTTGGGCCCGAGCAGCGCCATCTCGCCCGCCGCCTGTAGCAGTTGCTCCTGCAAGGCCTGCCCCGCTTCACCGGTTTCGGCAAAGCCGGAGGCATAGCAGATCGCCCCGCCCGCGCCCCGGGCCGCCAGTTCGGCGACGCAGGTCAGGGTCAGTTCACGGTTGGTGGCGATAAACACCGCGTCGGGTCCACAAGGCAGGTCCGCGACCGACGCCACGCAGGGAATGCCGTCGAGCTCGGCATGCTGCGGGTTGACCAGCCACATCCGGCCCTGGAAGCCGCCGTCGGCGCAGCGCTTGAACGCCCGCGCCATGCTGCGTCCGCCGACGAACGCCAGGTGGCGCGGCGCGAGCAAACGCTTGAGGTTGTCTCTGATGGACATCGTGTTCTCCTGGTACGATCAGCGCAGCAGTGGCCGCAGCAGTTCTCGGGAAATGATGTGGCGCTGGATTTCCGAGGTGCCTTCCCAGATCCGCTCGATCCGCGCATTGCGCCAGATCCGCTCCACCGGCCCTTCGTCCATCAGGCCCATACCGCCGAATATCTGCACCGCTTCGTCGGCGGCACGCCCCAGCACTTCGCTGGCGAACAGCTTGGCCATGCCGGCCTCGCCGTCGGTCATGGTGCCCTGGTCCATTTTCCAGGCGGTGTGCAGGGTCATCAGTTCGGCGGCGCGGATTTGCGTGGCCATGTCCGCCAGCTTGAAGGAGATGCCCTGGTAAGTGCCGATGGCCTGGCCGAACTGCTTGCGATCGGCCGACCATTGCAGCGCCACATCCAGCGCGCGCTGGGCCTGGCCGACACAGTTGGCCGCGACCATCACCCGGCCGGCGGTCAGCCAGGCATTGGCGACCTCCCAGCCCTTGTCGACTTCGCCGAGGACCTTGGAAGCCGGGACGCGGCAGTCGTCGAAGAAGATCTCGCTGGTGTGATAGCCGCGGTTGCTCACGCATTTCGGGCCGCGGCGGATGGTCATGCCGGGGGTGTCGCGGTCCACCAGGAACGAGGTCACGGCGTTGCGCTTGCGGCCGTTGTGTTCGTAGGTGTCGGTCACCGCGAAGACGATGGCGAAGTCCGCGTGTCCGGCGTGACTGATGAAATGCTTGCTGCCGTTGAGCACGAAGTCATCGCCATCGCGTACCGCGCGGGTCTTGATCGCATTGGCATCGGAGCCGGCGCCCGGTTCGGTCAGGGCGAAACAGTCGACCTTTTCACCGCGCACGCACGGCAACAGGTAGTCCTCGATCTGCGCGCCGGTGCAGGCCATCAGGATCTTCGAAGGCCGGGCGACGAACACGTGCAGCGCCCAGGACACCTTGGACAGCTCGCGCTCGATCAGGGCCTGGGACAGGTAATCGAGACCGCCGCCGCCGACTTCTTCCGGCATATTGAAGGCATAGAAGCCCGCCGCAATGGCCTTGGCGCGAATCTGCGCGGCCAGCTCCGGCGGTACCGCGTCGGCGCGGTCAACGGCTTCTTCATGGGGCAGCAGCTCCTTTTCGACAAAACTGCGCACCGCGTCGACCAGCATGTCCTGCTCTTGGGTCAGTTGGAAATTCATGGAATACCTGCTGTTCGGTTACTGGCCGATAAAATGGGGGAGGCGTTTTTCCACGGCGGCCTGCAGCGCTTCGGCGCCATCGCGGCTGCGGCCGCAGAGCAGTCCGGCGGCCTGTTCGGCCTGGAGCTGTTCGGCCAGGCTGCGCTGGACACCGTCGCGGATCAGCACCTTGGTCTGGGCAAAGGCGAAGGTCGGACCCGCCGCCAGTCGCGCGGCCAGTTCGGCGACGGCGGATGGCAGTTGCTCATCGGCGCAGACCTCACTCACCAGGCCCGTGGCCAGGGCGCGGTCGGCGCTCCAGAGTTCGTCGAGGAACAGCAGGCGCTTGGCCTGCTCCGTGCCGATCAGGCGCGGCAGGTGCCAACTGGCCCCGGCGTCCGGCGAATAGGCCATGCCGGTGTAACCAGCCTTGAACCGCGCCGATTGCGCGGCCAGGCGGAAATCGCAGCACAGGCTCAGGTCCATCCCGGCCCCCACCGCCGTGCCGTTGATGGCGGCAATGGTCGGCTTGGCGAAGCCGTGCAGGCGGTTCATCAGGACGTGGGCGGTTTCGGTCCAGCCGTAGCTTTCGAGGATCCCGCGGCGTTCGGCATCGGCCCATTCGGCGAGGTCCGCGCCGGCGCAGAAGCTGCGTCCGCTGCCGGTCAGCACCAATACCCGTACCGCCGGGTCGGCGGCGTGGCGATCGAGCAGTTCGATCAGTGCCTTGAGGGTGGGAATGTCCAGCGCATTGCGTTGCTCGGGACGGTTGAGAGTGATCCGGGCGATGCCGGCCTCGACCGTGTCGAGCAGTGTCGGGTGGGAGGTCATGAAGGGCCCTCGTCTTGTTGTTCTTGAGCGTGAGGTGAAGTGCTGGAGCCGATACTAAACAAGTGTTCAGTAAGACCGCAATCTCTCGGGAAAATCCGAAGAGCGCCGGATTTAAAGGGCAAGCCATTGATTAAAAATGAGATTTATAAAATCGAAGGCGATGCTGCGGGCAAGTTGTTACATCTTCGAACAACTCCCCCTGATGACGGCCCTGGCGGCGAGGCAGGCGAAACAGAGGGCTCGGGACAATCAACACGGCTGATATCGACTATGCCTGTGATCGTCTTACTCCGGCGCCCGCCAGTCTCTAGACTCGCTTTCCACCTGTTCCAGAGCCTTCGCCGATGAATAACCATCCTCACGCCGCCCCCGTCATGACCCGTGCCCTGGTGATGCTCTTCGCTTTCTGCTGCGGTGCCATCGTGGCCAACATCTACTACGCCCAGCCGATCATCGAACTCATCGCCCCGGACCTCGGTATTTCCGCCCACAGCGCCAGCCTGATCGTGTCCCTGACCCAGATCGGCTACGCCCTGGGCCTGTTTTTCCTGGTGCCACTGGGCGACCTGCTGGAAAACCGCAAGCTGATGCTCGGCACCGCGCTGATCGCGGTGATCAGCCTGGTGGCCGCCGGCCTGGCCCGGCAGCCCGGGGTGTTCCTGGTGGTGTCGCTGCTGATCGGCTTCAGCTCTGTCTCGGTGCAGATCCTGATCCCCCTGGCCGCCCACCTGGCCCCTGAAGAATCACGCGGGCGCGTGGTGGGCGGGATCATGGGCGGCCTGCTGCTGGGCATCCTGCTGGCACGACCACTGTCCAGCGTGGTCGCCGATCACTTCGGCTGGCGCACGGTGTTTATCGCCGCCGCCGTGCTGATGCTGTTCATCATGCTGGTGATCCTCACCACCATGCCCAAGCGCCAACCCAACCACAGCGCCAGCTATGGGCAACTGCTGGGGTCGCTGGGGAAACTGTTTCGCGACCAACCGGTGCTGCGTCAGCGCGCCTGGTACCAGGGCCTGATGTTTGCCACCTTCAGCCTGTTCTGGACCGCCGTGCCCCTGGAGCTGTCGCGGGTCCACGGCCTGTCGCAATCCGAGATCGCCCTGTTCGCCCTGGTCGGTGCGATGGGCGCCCTCGCCGCGCCGCTGGCCGGTCGACTCGCGGATGCCGGGCATACCCACCGGGCGTCCTGGCTGGCGATGTCGCTGGCGACCCTGAGCTTTGCCCCGGCGTTGATCCATCCGGCCTACAGCGTGATCGGCCTGGCCGTGACCGGGGTCCTGCTGGACTTCGCGGTGCAGATGAACATGGTGCTCGGACAGCGCTCGGTCTACGCCCTCGACGCCGCCAGCCGCGGTCGCCTCAACGCCCTGTACATGACCAGCATCTTCATCGGCGGTGCCAGCGGCTCGGCCCTGGCCAGCGTGCTGTATGAGCAAGGCGGCTGGCTGGCGATCATGGCCCTGGGCAGCGCGATGCCGCTGGTGGCGCTGTTGAGTTTCCTGACCGTCGCCAATCGCCAGAAGCGTCAGATGGCGCTGGCATAATCCCGACAAAGACGACGCTCCCTTGTATGATCTGCGCTTTGCACACCACAGGGCGTGGATCATGACCGCAACGAAAGACCGGGTTCGCATCGTCGACAGCACCGTCCTCTCGGACGACTGGTACCTGCTGAAGAAAACCACCTTCGATTTCCTGCGCAGTGACGGCACCTGGCAGCGGCAAAGCCGCGAGACCTATGACCGTGGCAATGGCGCGACCATCCTGCTGTTCAACCGCGAAAAACAGACCGTGGTGCTGACCCGGCAATTCCGCTTCCCGGTGTTCGTCAACGGCCACGACGGCATGCTGGTGGAAGCTGCCGCCGGCCTGTTGGAGAACGCCTCGCCCGAGGACCGCATCCGCGCCGAAGCCGAGGAGGAAACCGGCTACCGCGTGCAGAACGTGCAGAAGATCTTCGAGGCCTACATGAGCCCGGGCTCGGTGACCGAGAAACTGCATTTCTTCCTCGGCGAATACGATGGCGACAGCAAGGTCAGCCACGGTGGCGGCCTGGAAGCCGAGGGCGAGGACCTGGAGGTGCTGGAGCTGTCCCTGGACGACGCGCTGCACGCCGTGCGGCGCGGGGAGATCGTCGATGCCAAGACCATCATGCTGTTGCAGTACGTGGCCTTGAACAAGACCCTCGACACCCCGCGCTGATCCCGGCTCACACCGGTGCGTAGGGCAAGGCCCGCTTGTGTGCGGTCCTGGCGTAGGCCGCCTCGATAATCGTGCGGGCCTGCGCCGACACCGGTTGTCCCAACAGGTAGGCGTCGATCTCGGCATAGCTGCAGCCATAGGCGACCTCGTCCGGCTTGCCGGGCAGCAGTTCCTCCAGATCGGCCGTCGGCGCCTTGTACACCAGTGGTTCCGGCGCCCCCAGCGCCGAAGCCAGCCGCCGCACCTGGCCCTTGGTCAAGCCGGACAAGGGCGCCAGGTCGCAGGCACCGTCGCCGAACTTGGTGAAGAAGCCCATCAACGCCTCGGCGGCGTGATCCGTGCCGACCACCAGCCCGTTGACGAAGTTGGCGAGCGCGTACTGGGTCATCATCCGAGCCCGGGCCTTGACGTTGCCTTTGACGAAATCCACCTGCGCCGGGGTTGCTTCCCGACCCTCGACGCCAAGGCTGCCCATCAAGCCCTCCACGCAGGCCGAGATATTCGCGGTGCTGACCTGGTCCGGCCGGATAAACGCCAGGGACGCCTGGGCGTCGCTTTCGTCGGCCTGGGTCCGGTATGGCAAGCGCATCGCGATAAAGCGGGCCGTGCCGCCCTCCTCCCGCAACTGCTCCACCGCCAACTGACACAGCCGACCGGCCGTCAGCGAGTCGACGCCGCCGCTGATCCCGAGCACCAGCGCCTCGCAACCGGAGCGTTTCAACACCGCCTTGATAAAATCGATGCGACGGGCCAGTTCCGCCGCCTCATCGCCCGGTGCCAGTTGCCGGTTCACCCCAAGCGCCGCGGCAATACGATCCTGATTCTCGGTTCCCATCTCACACCCCCAGTTGCTGGTTGATTTCAGTCACGTTGAACACCTGCGCCGCATAGCGCAGGAACGAAGGGTCTTCACAGACGTTCTTCACCGGGTCATCGGAAAACTTCACCACCGGTTCGCCGTGGACCCGCACCAGCTTCATCACGATGCTCAGCGGTTCGACCCCCTCGACATCGCAGGCCAGGCTGGTGCCCATGCCGAAGCCGAACCGGGCCTTGCCGCGGACGTGACGCAAGATCGGCAGACAGGTCTCGAAGTTCAGGCCATCGGAGAACATCAGCTCCTTGGTCATCGGATCGATCCCCAGTTGCGCATAACGCGCCAACACCTTGTCGGCCCAGGCAAGCGGGTCCCCCGAGTCCTGGCGCAGGCCGTCGTAGAGCTTGGCGAAATACAGGTCGAAGTCCTTGAGGAAAAAATCGGTGCTGATGCAATCGGTCAGGGCGATCCCGAGACGGCCGCGGTATTCGCGCACCCAGTTTTCCAGCGCCGCATTCTGGCTTTCCCGCAGGCGACCGAGTTGCTGGTGCACCATCAGCCATTGGTGGGCCATGGTGCCAATCAGCGGCAGGTCGAACGCGTAGGCCAGGTGCGCATTGCTGGTGCCGACGAACACGCCGGGGAAATCACGCCGCATGATGTCCACCACCTCGCGCTGGGCGCGGAACGACAAGCGCCGGCGGGTCGAGAAGTCCGAGACCCGCAGGTCGGCCAGTTCGTCGCGGCTGAGGTTCTTCTCCAGCCATTCGAACTTCTGGTAGAGCTTGCAGCTGACGTCTTCCAGGGCCACGTCTGGATATTTGTCGCGGTTGCGCAACTCGCTGACCAGCGCCAGTACCGGCTGTTCGAACATGATGCAGTGCAACATCGGGCCACGGACGCGGATGCTCAGTTGACCGTCGACTTCAGCGACCTGGATGTAGCGCAGGTTGAAACGGAACAACTCGAGGAATTGCTCGAAGTCCGGTGTCAGGTACTCGCGAAAACGCCGATTGAACAGGAAACGCAATTCGCCTTCGCGCATTTGCAGGTCGGCGAGTTTTTCCAATTCGAGGCGCAGCTCGGGGATCAGGTGCGTGAGTTTTTCCCGGGAACGCACGATGAACTGATATTCCACCTCGACATTGGGGTACTGGTGCAGCACCGCCTGCATCATGGTGAAGGTGTAGTAATCGGTGTCCAGCAGTCCCTGGATGATGCCGCCTTCGCGGTTGAATACGCTTTCCATGACTTACTCCTTGTGGCCCGCCGCGCGGACCAGTTCTTCGCGACTGTCGACGACCTCGATACCTGCCTGTTGCAGGTCGTGGACCGCCTGCTGTGCGCCTTCGGCACTGAGGGCGCGACAGGCCGGCAGGAAGACGATGACCTTGAACCCCGCCCCCGCCAGTTGCAGCGCGGTGGTCTTGACGCAGAAATCCAGGGCCAGGCCGCCGACGATCACCTGCCGGACTTGCCGGGCGTTCAGGTACTCGATCACACCGGTGGAAAGCTTGTGATGGAGGTCGTGGAAGCAGGCGCCGTAAGGGTGCAATGCCGGCTCCACGCCCTTCCAGACGAAGTAGTCGTAGTCTTGCGGCGCCGGCAGTTCGTCGAGCAGGGTGAAGCCTTCGGTGCCGGGTACGCAGTGGCTGACCCAGGTCAGGTCGGCGTGCTCGAGGCCGATGGGCTTGAGCATCTCCTCGTGGGAGCCCACCACCCAGGGCGCCTGGGGACTGTGGGCGTCCTTGCTGCCGACGCGGATATCGGCCAACGAGGCCATGAAGTTCAGCTCGGCACCGATCAGGTGGCCGCCCACCACCGGCAGTTCATCCGGGCAGAGCGGCGTGAAGCCCTTCTGGGCGTCGACATCGAAGGCGGCGGTCTTGATCACTTGAGCGTTCATGGCAGGTTCTCCCTTTGCGATGAAACAAAGGTACACGTCATGTACTTTCAATGCAAGCACGATATTTCTGATTTTAAGCAGTTCAAACCTTGACAGGATTTCTTAAAAAATAAGCCTCTTGATACATAAGTACATGACGAGTACCTTAAAAACAAAGGAGACCCATCCATGTACGAACTCGCAATCTACGGCGGCGCCTTCAACCCCCCTCACGCCGGTCACGCCCAGGTGATGATCGAAGCGTCCCGTCACGCGCGCTCGGTGTGGGTGACGCCGTCCTTCAGGCATCCCCATGGCAAGCGTATGGCCGAGTACGAGCGACGCCTGGGCTGGTTGCAATCGATCGTCGAACGGGTGCGTCCGGCCTGCTCGTCGACGATTTCGGTGTGCCGGATCGAGCAGCAACTGGCCCGGGACAACGAGACACCTGTCTACAGTTATGAGCTGCTGTGTGCCCTGGCCGAGATGACCGGCCTGCCCACCCGACAGATCGCCCTGGTGGTCGGGCACGACGTCGCCGCGCAGCTGCCGGACTTTCATCTGGGCGCGCAACTGCTCGAACGTTTCTCGGTACTGTGCGTGGAAGAACAGGCTGGCGTACGCAGTACATTGCTGCGCGAGCGATTGGCGCTGGGCGAAACATTACCCACCCACTGGATGGCACCCGGGATGGATCCGGTAGACTACGGCGTCTATGCCGCACACAGGAATTGATATGCCGGACCGTACCTCCACCGCGCCGAAGAAAAGCGACTACCTGCACACCGTCGACCTGTGCGCGCTCTTCTACTGTCGTGACGCCCAGTCCCTGCAAATCCTGCTGCACCAGCGCGAGGCCGATCCCTTCCAGGGCCATTGGGCCTTACCCGGCGTGGTGGTCAACGGCGCGGTGGCCGACCTGACGCTGGAAGACGCGGTGGAACGCTTGCGGGCCAGCGACAAGGTCGACCTGCCGCTGGCCTGGATCGAGCAGGTGGGCACTGTGGGCGACGCCTTTCGCGACCCGCGCTGCTGGTCATCCTCGACCTTCTACCTGGCCATCGTCAGTGAAGAGCCGACCCTGAACGAGCAACAGGCCTGGTTCGATCTCGACAGCGTCGCCAACGGTTCGGTCAGGCTGCCCTTCGATCACAACGCCCTGGTGGCGGCGACACAGGAACGGCTGTTTTCCAAATCGCTGTACAGCAGCCTGCCGCTGATGTTTCTCGGCCCCGAGTTCAGCGCCCCGGAAGCCACCGCGATCTTTTCCCGGGTGCTGGCGCGGCCGGTGCTCAAGACCAGCACCCGGCAACGCTTGCTGAAGATGACCGACGCCGGCTACCTGCGTGAAACCGGGCGCAAGAAACAGGGTGACGGCGGCCGACCGCAAGCCACCCTGGAAAACCTGAAACCTGATGCCCTTTATCTGTTCGACCGCTGCTTTCTGGAGTAACGCCACGCATGAAGCCCGACACCGAATCCCAATGCCTGCTGCACACGCCCTATTTCGATGTGGTCAAGGAGCGGGGTTATTTCATCGTCAAGGAACCCCAGGCCATCAATGGCGTGGTAGCGGTGCCCGTGCTGCCGGACGGACGCCTGATGCTGGCGGTGCTGCAACGCCGGGCCATCGGTGCCCAGTCGATCGAGTTCCCCCGTGGCGCCATCGACAGTGGTGAGACCGCCACCGATGCCGCCGCTCGCGAGCTTCTGGAGGAGACCGGCTGGCCGGCCCTGAAGGTCACGGAACTGGGCCTGCTGCACAGCAACACCTCACTGATCGCCAGCGCGGTTTCCGTCTGCCGAGTGGACATTGATGGCGAGGCCGTCGAAAGCACCGATGGCGAGGTCGACAAGGTGCTGTTCGTCAGCCTGGCACAACTCAAGGCGATGATTGCCGCAGGCAAGATTACCGATGGGCATACCTTGTCGGCGGCGATGATGCTGATCGCCCATGCAGAGGTTGCGTCCGCGTAAACCAACGCTCCCCCCGCCATTCCCCTCCCGATCCACCCGGCATGGCCCCATGCCGGGCCTCCATCATTACCGTCGATGGTCACCATCGACCCAATGAAGTTCTCTTAAAAATCCAGTCGCGTAACCTTTGCTCCATACCCAACACATAACACCCGGAGCACACCACCATGAAACGCCAACTCTTCCTCGGCCTTGCTTTCTCGGTACTGGCAGTCAACGTTTTCGCTGCGTCCTCGGCTCAACCCGTCGTCGCCCACACTCAACAAGCAGTCGCTGAGGGCGGTTCTGATCGCTTGATCGATCGCCGTGTAGCTGAAGGTGGTTCTGATCGCCTGATCGATCGCCGTGTAGCTGAAGGTGGCTCCGACCGTCTGATCGATCGTCGTGTAGCTGAAGGTGGCTCCGATCGCCTGATTGATCGTCGTGTAGCCGAAGGTGGCTCTGATCGTCTGATCGATCGCCGTGTCGCCGAAGGTGGCTCCGACCGCCTGATCGATCGCCGCGTAGCTGAAGGTGGTTCCGACCGTCTGAACGATCGCCGTGTAGCTGAAGGTGGTTCTGATCGTCTGATCGATCGCCGCGTAGCCGAAGGTGGTTCCGATCGCTTGATGGATCGCCGTGTAGCCGAAGGTGGCTCCGATCGTCTGATCGACCGCCGCGTAGCTGAAGGTGGTTCCGACCGTCTGATCGATCGCCGCGTAGCCGAAGGTGGCTCCGACCGTCTGATCCAGAATCGTGCATGAGTCGCTTTACTGCAGCATCCAACCAAAAGCCCGGCCTTATCAGCCGGGCTTTTTTTGTCCGCATCGGTGACGCGTCAGATCCCGTCGCGAGCAATGTCCATCGCGAAGTAACTCAGGATGATGTCCGCCCCGGCGCGCTTGATCGCCCCCAGGCTTTCGCGAACAACACGGTGCTCGTCGATGGCCCCGGCCAGGGCGCCGAACTTGATCATCGCGTACTCGCCACTGACCTGATACGCCGCCAGCGGCAGGCGTGACGCTTCGCGGATATCGCGGATGATGTCCAGGTAGGCACCGGCCGGCTTGACCATCAGCGCATCGGCCCCTTCCTGCTCGTCCAGCAACGATTCACGCACCGCTTCGCGCCGGTTCATCGGGTTCATCTGGTAAGCCTTGCGATCACCCTTGAGCGCCGTGCCGCCGGCCTCGCGGAACGGCCCGTAGAGCGCCGAGGCGAACTTGGTCGAATAGGCCATGATCGAGGTGTCGAGAAAACCGGCAGCATCCAGGGCGCTGCGAATGGCCTGGACCTGCCCGTCCATGGCCGCGGACGGCGAGATGAAGTCCGCCCCCGCCTGTGCCGCCACCACCGCCTGGCGCCCGAGGTTTTCCAGGGTGGCATCGTTGTCGACGGCATCGCCATGCAGCACACCGCAGTGACCATGGGAGGTGTACTCGCAGAAACAGGTGTCGGACATCACCACCATTTCCGGTGCCGTGTCCTTGCAGATCCGTGCCATGCGCGCGACCAGGCCCTGCTCGTTCCAGGTGTCGCTGCCCGTCGTATCCAGGTGATGGGACACACCGAACGTCATCACCGACTTGATACCGGCCCGGGCGTAACGCTCGATCTCGCTTGCCAGTTTCTTTTCCGGAATCCGCATCACCCCGGGCATGCTGGTGATGGGCACGAAATCGTCGATGCCCTCCTCCACGAAGATCGGCAATACCAGGTCGTTGAGACTGAACTCGGTTTCCTGGAACAGGCCGCGCAGGCTTTCATTTCGGCGCAGGCGACGCAGGCGCGTCGTCGGAAATAGCTGTGACATCGTGTTTCCCGAGGCGGATTCAGAAGCTGCCGAGCTTAGGCCAGTCTCGCGCCGATTTACACCGATAGATCAAGAAAGGTCTGTTACGAAGGCTGCAACAGTGCGGCACTCGGCGAATTCGCCGGTTGTACCCGGCAACCCGCTGAAAACAAGACTTGCCGGTCATATTTCGTCCATTCGGCCCTTTTCCAATGTTGTAAGAAATCACGAATTTGCAAGATGTAGTGCTTAAAAATATTCACTACAAAATGATTGACGCCTGCTTTCAGCGCTTGCATGATGGGCCCGTCTCCCCGATCGGGAGCGTTGCAAAAGCTGTTGCTACAACAGGCTCGACAAGCCGTCGAGCTGTTCCGGATCTGTACTGCCCACAAGGCAGATTGATGAAGCTGACCTGGCGTGATCGTCCCAACGGGCGATGAGCACTGGCCTAACGTCCTCAAAATGCTTGTGGCTGACTTCGTTACTGTCGTCGGCGCCGTTCAAGGATCGCGCTGCTGCTTGTTCTCGTTGAAACGTTGTGTGTAGCAGGCTTTCACCTCCGCTACACGAATCACGCCCAGGGCCGGCGCCACACTCGACGGACACCACTGTCCGCGTGCGGCTCCACAGCGATTCGCCGTCTTGGCATCGATACACGCGTAAACCAGACAGATTAACGAGTGGTCAAAGGGGCTTTAACATGAATCTGAACAATCAACCGACTATCGATCAACTGGCTCGACTGTTCGCATCGCGCAAGGACAGCCACGACGACCATATCCTCTGGATCAGCGCAACCGGCGATGTAAAACTCGACGGTCGCTCGCCCTACACCGACGAGCGCGCCTTCAGCCAGGCCAAGCCCGAGCTGTTCGCCTGCATCAAGATGTACCGCCGGGGTCAGGGCTATGTCGGCAAGAAAGCGGCGGCGGACAACGACTTCATGGGGCGCGTGCTGCAAACCCTGAAATCGGAATGGGCCTCCCACCACGCCCTGCCGAAGAGCGCTTGACGACTGCTACGGCCGAGTTTTGTGGCAAGGCTGACAGGACTCAGTCATTGAACGGGAAGCTGTGCTTCCCGTTCCTTTCCTCTTACACCTTCTTCCTCGCCGCCTGAGTCCGTTTTTTTCGACTGGCCGACTTCACCGCGGCTTCCCTTCCCGGCCATAGCGAGACGCCTAGCGCAATAAGAATCACTGCGCCCAGACCACACACCGCTATCATCACAAAATTCGCGTTCCACTCCCCCTCGCGACAGCTTCGCTTCTCCACGCCATCCATGGATGGTCTGGCGACACCCTCAGCCCTTCGGCTGCCGCCTTATCGCAGAATCGTTTCGCGAGCGCGTTCTGCTCACTATCGCTGATCACAGGATCAGGATGGCGACCATACCTCGGCGTATCTGGTGGCGTCCAGGTTTCCTGGTGGTGACGAGCGAAGTCGTCCCCGTAGCTGAACGCGGCCGAAACTTCCCACCACGAGTCCTGCTTGCTGTAGCGCATGTTCATCGAACATTGATCGACTCGAGCCACAACCGACGGCCAATCACGCGCTTGCCAAAGCGTGGCGGCATCGTAAAGCGCCATGCCAGCGCAAACGAGGAAGACTATCCCGAACACCATGAGAACAATCGAACGAATACCGGAGAAAAAAGTTTCGACCCAGGTAAAAAATCTCTGCATGATTTCCTTGAGAGGTCCGGCTGCTTGGCTGGATGAACGTGGAGCAGGTGGCTGGATGTGCGTGGAATGACTGGTCGGATGGCGTGAAATCCGCAACCATGGCGGCCAGAAAGTGAATAGCGTATTTGAATCCAATAATAAAAGAGGGACAATATGGCTAGTACTTTCATGAAAAAAACACCTGAAACTTTCGGAAAGTGTGTGGCTTTGCTCGCTGCGCTGACTGCGCCCACCGTTTGGGCAGCAGAGAACGATTCCGATATTCCGGCGCGCCAAGAGGTGACCACGATACATTCAAAAACCCTGACAGATCAGCAGTTTTTGAATGGTGATAAAGGTGGTTCCGACGTGGTTTTGGGGGGAGTGCTAAGCCTTCCGCAGGGAGAGGGAACCTTCCCCGTTGTCATTTTACAACACGGTTCTGGTGGCGTCGGGTCCAATATTACGTATTGGCAACGTACCTTCAATGCGGCAGGCATTGCTACCTTTGCAATGGATGGTTTTACCGGAAGAGGAATAGTCAGTACCTCCGCAGACCAGGCGCAGCTCGGGCGTTTGAACTTCATACTCGATGATTACAATGCAGGCGCTTTGCTTGCCAAGCATCCACGCATCGATCCCAAGCGAATCATCTTGATGGGGTTTTCACGGGGTGGCCAGGCGTCGTTGTATGCCTCACTTGAGCGGTTCGACAAGATGTGGAAGTCGGCCGACTATAGTTTTGCGGGTTATATCGCTTTTTACCCGGATTGTGCGACGGACTTCAAAGATCAAGACGTAGTGATGAAGCGCCCCATCAGGGTCTTCCACGGCTTGGCGGATAACTATGACCCTTTTTCCGTCTGCGAACCCTATTTCAAGGAGCTGAAGAAGAAAGGCATCGACATTGCCTATCATACTTATGAAGGGGCCAATCACGTATTTGATAGCCCCTACACTTGGAGTCCCGTTCGCGAGGCTAAAACCAGCCAGAGTGTAAGGGACTGTAAAATTGTTGAGGCCAGCAATGGACAGCTGATCAACGAGCAAACGGGTAAGCCCTTCCAGTACACAGATGCTTGCGTGGCCAAAGGCGCGCGTGTCGGACCCAATGCTGAAGCGGCAGCCCAGGCGACGACTGATGTCTTGGCGGCGGTGAAGGAAATGCTCTCCAAGCCTTGAAGCGTCCGTCGTCCGCAGCTGTTTTTGAACTACAAAACGCCCGATGCGATGCACCGGGCGTTGGGGTGAAACAGGTGTAAACCTATTTCAAGACTGGACACTCGATGCTCAACACACCATCTGCCAGCGTCGTACAGGCAATCCTGAGCGGCAGAAAACCCTCGATCACCCGAATATTGCTTTGCAGATGCTCGGTCATGCCAGGCGTGGTGAAACTCCCGCCACCGGCCAGCGCCATGGGCAGCAACAACTGATCGGCCAGGTGCTCGCCCACCGCGGCGCTACTGTTCAACCAGCGCCTGGCAGCCTCGACCGCCTCATCAGCCACGGCCTCGGCCCGCAAGCGGGCTTGCCCGAATGCACTGAACACCTCGGTCACCTGCTCACAGCGGTATTCCAGCAACACCGCGTTGCCAGGACCTTCAGCCGGATCGATCAGCAGTGTATGGCGCGACTCGCCCGGGAAATCCAAACGACTGCTGACCCTGGCCAACTCGCGCTCGGCCACAGACTCGGCAACCCCGCTGAGCAATACGCAGGCTTCACGCGCAAGCACAGCTCCCCGCTCGCCCAGGTGCAAAGGTTTCAACAGCGAAGGCTGGATAAAGGCCTCCAATTCACCGCCCCCCGCCGGCACAAAACCATGACGCGAGAGCTGCAACTCGACCTTCGCGCCCATCCGCCGCAACAGCGGCAACCAGGCACGTTCGAGAAACTCGAACGGCGGCGCCAACGGGTTATGGGTTCCGCCGGTAATCACCACACGGCTCGGCACTGGCGCCTGCAACAAGGCAGGCAAAACGGTTTGCAGCACCAAGGTGCAGCTCCCGGCCGAACCGATAACGAAGCGAAAATCCCCACCACGAATCGGACCCGGCTCGAAATACAGGCTTTGCGAACCGAGTTGCGCGCCCTCCACCGTCGCCCCGCAGACCTCGGCGGACGCCAGCACCGCCGCCAGGTGCTGGCGCATCAAGCCGGGACGACTGCGCTTCGCCCGAATATTGCAAATCCGCAGCGCCCGCCCTGTCACCATCGACAGGCTCAGCCCACTGCGCAACACCTGGCCGCCGCCCATGGCGCCGTCCAGTTCGATTACTTCCCTTTCCATATCCTTCCTTCACGCATAGGTGCGAACCATTTCCCTCAGGTAGCGGTCCAGGCGTTGGCTGTCTTCAGTGGTACGCGGCAATGCCGGTACCGGGCGTTCCAATTGTGTTTCGATGAACCCGTGCAGCGCCGGGCGCCGAGGGCCGTAGGCCGATTCATCGGCACTGCGCTTGAGCCTCAGCAACTCATCGACCTCCTCCAGCAGCCGCGGGTCGTCGACGGTCTTGAGCAAGGCGTCGAACGTCATGGGCGGACGCCCCAGCCCCAGGTCGATCCAGCGCACCGCCAACAAGGGTCGCAGCACGTAGAAATATTTCTTGAAACGCACCGTCTCGCCCTGCAGGTAGCCGCGAAAGTTCTTCCTGGCCATCGACAAATAGTGATTACGCGCGGCCGGCGGGCTATAGAACGCCTCTGCCAGTTCACGCAATTGCCGGGCCGCGACTTCTTCGCTGCAGTACACCAGGGGCGAGTCGAGCCATTCGAGCAAGGTCGGGTTGGACTTGCGCAATAACCCGAGGGTCTTGCGCAACTCCCAGCCGCTGATATCCAACTCGTCGTCCAGGGGCCGTTCGATCACATCCCGCGCTTCGCTGACCTGGATGAACCAGTCCGGCTTTTCCACGTAGACAAACCGTACGTCGTAATCACTGTCCGTCGACGAAAAGCCCCAGGCACGGCTACCGGACTCACAGGCATACAACACCTTGACGTTGCGCTCACGCTCTATCCGCGCAAGCTCCTCCAGCACCCGGGCGCGCATGGCGTTATCCAGCGGGTGACGCTCTGCATGTTCCATCTTTATGTCCTTTCAATCCGTTGCACTGGCAACCAGCGCACTCAGTGTGCGGCGCCTAGGATTCCAGATGGTCAGGCACCAGACACCCCACCATTCCAATCCAGCTTCGAAGTAGTTACTCCACGGAGTCGGGCCGAGAATGCCCTCTGCCCTGTCACGGTCTGTCTGGAGGCCATCAACCCAATTCAACACCACGATATCGTCTCGCACATCGAACCCGAGCAGCGCCAGCCACTCCTTGAAGAGTTCCAGGGCCGCCTCTTCAGCAAGCCTGATGCCGTAGGGTGGATCGCGAAAAGCATTAAACAGCGTTGAACCACTCAACCGAGGAGACAGAGTCATGCTCGGATCAAGCACCTTCGCCCAATCCAAAGGCGTGGCCACCGCCTGATCCAGCTTCCAGGTCAGGGGCGGTATCCGGTCGATACCGTCCGGTCGCAGTCGAATCAATGACTGGCGCCACTCATGCTGGCTGACCATGATCTGTTCATACATTGCCATCAGGGCCTGTCGATGCAGCGCCTCATCCACCGAGAGTTCAGGCTCGACTGCCAGCACCACAAACTCGAAGACGCAACCTGCGCTGCTCATTCGCTCGCGCAATGAAGCAGTTTCCTGCGATTCAATGACGCTCAATTTCTGCAGGTTCGACATAACGTTATTTCCCTATTTATCACTTCAGCAGGCTGACGCTCCCCCCGGGCAACGCTCCTGACTCTTCCAATTCCTGCAATCGCTGCTGTAATGCCTGGCGGTGCATCTTGGGCGTACTCGAATCCAGCAGGGTATTCCTGGTGCTGCAGCAACGAGCCAGTTGATCCAACCAGTAATCCGACTGTTCAAGCTCCTGCTCATGACGAAGCAACAAGTACTCCAATTGCCGCCACCCCGGCTTGAGCGTCAACAGCAGCCAGCGACGTGGTTCAGGCAGTTGGTACCACTGCGTGTTCAGGAGCTGCTCCAGTGACACCTCGAAACAAGACCTGGGTTGCTGCCGCAGCAAGACAATCGCCGCATTGAAAACCTTGTCCGACGGGTCGTTCAGAGCCTCGATCTGCTGCATCACGCCTCGCTCACCCAGTGCATTCAGCGCCTGCAACCGCACATTGACCGAAGAAAGCATCAACGCCCGAGCCAGCATCGGGTCGGCCAGAGGCTCATTCAGGTCCTTGGCCAAACCGATCAAACCCAACCATTCCCGCTTGCTGCCAGGAACCGGGCCAGCCAATCTGCTCAATAGCTCTTGCCGGCAATCCAATTGCCAACGCGGCGCAGCCCAACGAGCCAAGCAACGCATGGCCGCAGATGCGTCAAACATGGCCGCTCGCAAATGCGCTCGCGGGTCCTCGATCAGCGTCAACAGCACCCGTAGTGCCTTGACCCTAACGCTGGCACCCGAGGCTTGCATCGCTCGCTCCAGCAATGGCAGCGCTTGTATCGCAGGCAGTCCAGCACAGGCATCCACCGCCAACTGCCGTACCGTCGGATCCCGATGAACCACTGAGTTTTCCAACAACCCCATGCGCCCTTCCGATTCCTCGATCAACACACCGAAGAGAAATCGCGAAGCTTTTCCCGTAGAGCCCAAAAAAGCCTCTTCCACTTGCCGGCGTACAGATTCCGCCAACAACGTCGCACGTGCCTTGGCAAGAGTGGCGCCATGATCTGTGCGTTGCTTGTTGGTTAGCGCCAGCAGCCTTCCCAAAACCCGAAGCAACAAGTCAGCCTTCTCGGGCACCAGATACTTTTCGAGCCCCAACACCGCCTGTTCCCGAACTTGTGGCACCCAGTCATTCAAACGCTCGAACAGCACCTCCAGCGCCTCAACACCCATATGATCAGACAGTCCACGCAACGCGGCTTCGCGAACAAAACCGTTATAGGACCGACTCAATATCACCCAGGCGCTGCAAGCATCGTGACTGTCCAACACATCTCGGACGCGCGCGGCTTCGTAATCGGTCAATTGATAGGGCCAATGCCGCATTCCCTTCAGCTCTTCTCTGCCATTCATCGCTCTATCCCTTTACACACACCACCTGCCGCAAGGTGTGCAGCACTTCCACCAACTCGCGCTGGGCGTGCATGACCTGGTCGATGTCCTTGTAGGCCATCGGAATTTCGTCGATCACCGCCGCGTCCTTGCGGCACTCCACGTGGGCCGTTGCGCGGACCTGGTCCTCGACGGTGAACAGTTGCTTGGCCCGGGTGCGGCTCATGGTCCGACCGGCGCCATGGCTGCAGGAGCAAAACGACTCCTCGTTGCCCAGCCCGCGAACGATGAAGCTCTTGGCGCCCATGGAACCGGGGATGATGCCCAGTTCGCCCTTCTTCGCCGACACCGCACCCTTGCGGGTCACCAGGACCTCTTCGCCGAAGTGCCGCTCCTTCTGCACATAGTTGTGATGGCAGTTCACCGCTTCCAGCGCCGCGTCAAACGGCTTGCCGATCACCTGGCGCGCGGCGGCGATCACCGCCTGCATCATCACGGCACGGTTCTGCCGGGCGAAGTCCTGAGCCCAGCCAACCGCTTCGACGTAATCGTCAAAATGCCGACTGCCTTCTTCGAAGTACGCCAGGTCCCGATCCGGCAAGTTGGCAATGTGCCCGCGCATATCGGCCCGGGCCAGTTCGATGAACAGGTTGCCGATGGCGTTGCCGACGCCACGCGAGCCGCTGTGCAGCATGAACCAGACGCGGTTCGCCTCATCCAGGCAGACTTCGATGAAGTGGTTGCCTGAACCCAGGGTCCCCAGGTGGTTGCGGTTGTTGGTCTTGGCCAGCTTGGGGTACTTGTCGGTGATCGCCTTGAACCGCGACTCCAGCGCCGACCACGCCAGATCGGCCGAAGTCGGGATATGATCCCAGGCGCCCTTGTCCCGCCCGCCGCGAGTGCCGCTGCGCCCATGGGGTACCGCCCGTTCGATGGCCGTGCGCAAACCGTGCAGGTTGTCCGGCAGATCACTGGCGGTCAGCGATGTACACGCGGCAATCATGCCGCAACCGATATCCACGCCGACCGCCGCCGGAATGATCGCGCCCAGCGTGGGAATCACGCTGCCGATGGTCGAACCCTTGCCCAGGTGCACGTCCGGCATCACCGCCATGTGTTTGAAGATGAACGGCATCTTCGCGGTGTTCATCAACTGCTGGCGAGCCTCGGGCTCGACCGGAACGCCCTGGGTCCAGAGTTTGATCGGCTTGCCGTTGGCGACTTCGAGCAAGGTGTAGGTCTGGTCTTGCATATTCTTCATTTCCTGATGGCCAATACACTGGCCTTGTCCTGGGTTAACGGCGACAACAAGGGGTGAAACATGCACCGCGCTCTGACCACTGAGCTATTACCTTACGGTAAGCGGGAATCGAACCCGCGACCACGGCGTACTGTAGTTCCACCGGCATTCGCCGGGGTAAAACCATCAATCAAAGGGGTACGACAAGGGGAGTGACTGATCCGTGTCGCCACGGGCCGGGTTTGAACCGGCATTCAGATGTACAGCCACTGGCATTCGTACCTTCGTTACAACTGACAAGGGTGTGGTGAGACATTCTTGGATGTAGTCCCACCTGCATTCAGTTGCCACGAAATTCAGCATCGTTGCATCCACACCATGACGGGCGAACGCGTTTTTTCATATCGACATGGCGTCAATCGTCTTCATCCAGTGCTGCGCGCTATAGGCACCCTCGGTGAACTGGCTGATGACATCGAACACCGCGTCACTGAAACCGCCGACATTCAAGATGTCCGGCCGGTCCGGTGCCTGGGTGGTCGCACCGGGTTGCATGTCGATGCAGATCAACCGCGCATTCGGGTTTATCTGGCGGATACGCTCCCACTGCTGCATGGTTTCCGTAGCGCCGTAACGACGGGCATCCATCCAGGACTCGTTATCCGACACCAGAATCAAGGTATCTACCCAGGCCCTTTCATCAGCCAACTGCGCCAGCGGTGCCGAACAACGGGTGCCCCCACCACCAATGGCGGCCAGCTTCTGGGCGTTACTCATCACACTGTCCCGTGGATTGAGCTGCACCTTTACTACTTTGTTCTCGAACGGCATCACTCTCGCCTGTGGTGCCTTGCGCAACACGGCTGCCGCAACCAGTGCCGCCACATCGATGCAACGCACTGCCGTGGTCGCGCCCTGGCGGTAGCCGGTGACCGGACTGTGCATCGAACCCGAGACATCCGGGCAGATCACCACCGAGCCCCGCAACGCCGGGACATTGCCCAGGGACAGCTCCAACGCATCCTGCAATGCTTCACGGATCACCTGCGGCACTTCGGCACCTGCCATCCGGTAGGCCGCGAGCAACTGGTACGGATAAACCCTCGCCCTGGCCACTGCCTCTGGGTCTGCCAGCCGCACCGCCACAGCCGCGGCACAACCCTGGACTTCAAAGGCACCGTGGCGAACCAACGTGTTCAGGTTCATCCGCAAGGCCTGCCAGCCCATGCTCATTGCCAGCGAAGCCCACTGGTGCTTGTCCAGCGTCTCGTTGCCAAGCAACTGAAACGGTACTTCAGGCAGTTGCCGGGTCGCACCGACGCGAAACTCCAGCAGCGAGCGAGTCAGCGGTGGCAGGGCGTCGATCGCCACCGGCTTGCCGATGACCCAGGCAAAGAATGCCTCGCGCCAGGCTTCACTCGGCTTGGGGTGAACCATCTTCAGCACATCCGCCAGGGAAGGCTGATTACCCACTGATGCTTGTAGCAACTGCAGCTCGCTGGCTGTGTTCAGCCAATTCTGCACCAACCGCTTGGGCTGCGACCCCAGGGACTTGCGTCCGGTAACACCGCTGCGCAGGATCTGTACGAAATTGCGCAACATCTTGCCGTTATCCACCACCTGTGCGAACACCACCGGCAGCATTGTCGAGTGCTGAGCCGCCAGGGCCGCCAAGAGCAGCGCCGGCATATCTTTCATGTGCCCCTTCTTGCGGGCATAAATCGCGGCCTTGGCGACAAAGACGCTGTCAAGTTCGGCCACCCGCTTCAGGACTTCGTCCAGTTGGCTTTCAGCGCTGGCATAGAAGGTCTGGTTCAGGCAACCGGTGACGGCCAACTGTGCCAGGGCATGGCGAGCCGTATAGGCATACGCCGGTGCCTGGGCGGCATTCAGTGTGTCGCACGCCATAGGCAGGGCACGGGTCTGGAACAGTTGGGTATTGGCCATGCTGGCATCTCGCTCTGTTGTCTTGTTTGCTGACAGAGGTATTGCAGGTGGTGTGCCAGTTTTTACCAACTCATCAAAAAATCTCATAACAACATGATTTATAAGTAATTTTTTATTTAATCATCAAAGAATCGACTCCTAAGCCAGACAAAAGAGCCTTTTATATCTATTATTCTGTATCGTCATTTATCCCAAAGGATAAGAATGTCCAGCAAGCGTTTGGTCACCCTCGGTTTTATCGGCTCCACCCTCGATCGCGTCGGCAAGGGCGCCAACCGATGGAATCACTGGAGGCCAAGCGTGGGTCTGTGCCAGCAGCCTGACTTGCTGGTACACCGCCTCGAACTGATCCACGGCACCGACGCCCGGGATGTGAGCCTGGCCGAACGGATACGCGACGACATTCGCCAGGTATCGCCGGAGACCGAAGTACGCCTGCACCCCATGACCTTGCGTAACCCCTGGGATTTCGAGGAGGTGTACGCCACGCTGCATGACTTCACCACCGACTACCCCTTCGATACCGAGCGCGAGGAATATCTCGTGCATATCACCACCGGTACCCACGTGGCGCAGATCTGCTGGTTCCTGCTCACCGAGGCGCGCTATCTGCCGGCTCGGCTGATTCAGACCTCACCCGCCCGGCGCCTGAATGAAGAAGCACGGGTCACCGGCACTCACGCGCTGATCGACCTCGACCTGTCGCGTTATGACCGGATCGCCACGCGCTTCACCCACAAGCGCCTCGAGGGGCTGGCATTCCTGAAGTCCGGGATTGCCACCCGCAACGCCAATTTCAACCGCACCATCGAGCAGATCGAACGCGTCGCCGTGCGCTCGCGCGCGCCGATGCTGCTGATCGGCCCGACCGGCGCGGGCAAGTCCTTTCTCGCCCGGCGCATTTATGAACTCAAACGCAGCCGACATCAGATCCAGGGACGGTTTGTCGAGGTCAACTGCGCCACCTTGCGCGGCGACGGCGCCATGTCCGCGCTGTTCGGCCATATCAAGGGCGCGTTCACCGGCGCGCAAAACAGTCGCGAGGGGTTGTTGCGAGCCGCCGACGCCGGACTGCTGTTCCTGGATGAGATCGGTGAACTGGGCCTGGACGAGCAGGCGATGCTGCTCAAGGCCGTCGAGGAAAAACGCTTCTTCCCCCTGGGCTCGGATAAAGAAGTCGAGAGCGACTTCCTGATCATCGCCGGCACCCACCGCGACCTGCGCAGCCGTGTTGCCGAAGGACTGTTTCGCGAAGACTTGTACGCCCGGATCAACCTGTGGACCTTCGACCTGCCGGGCCTGGCGGGTAGGCGCGAAGACATCGAGCCGAACCTGGACTTCGAACTGGAGCGCCATGCTCGGGAACAGGGCCAGTTGGCGCGCTTCAACGCCGAAGCCCGGCGCCGCTACCTGACCTTCGCCAGTTCCAGCGAAGCGAGCTGGCTCGGCAATTTCCGTGAGCTGTCGGCTTCAATGACGAGAATGGCCACCCTGGCAGACAGCGGCCGTATCGATGAAGCCCAGGTCGAAGAAGAAATAGAACGCCTGCGCCGCGCCTGGGGCCAGGCTGAACCGCAGGACGCCCTGGATCAGCTGCTCGGCGAAAATGCCCGGGAAATCGATCTGTTCGATCGCCTGCAACTCAATGCCGTGATCGAGGTGTGTCGCCGGGCCAGCAGCCTCTCGGATGCCGGACGCCAACTGTTCGACGCCTCCCGCCAGGCCAAGGCCAATCCGAACGATGCCGACCGTCTGCGCAAATACCTGGCGCGGTTCGGCCTGGACTGGAAGCAACTGAATATCAAAAACTGAGTTTATTTCTACAACCTTGTAACAAAAAAGCTACTCACCCTCTCCACAGCTCAAACTCCGTGAAATCACGGGGGCCGGTGCTCGTGCTCCGGTTCAAAAAAGCTGGCTGAGGTGGCAAGTTGATCAATACACGATTTTCCTGCGTGGGCTGCGGCAAATGCTGCAATGACCACCATGTTCCGCTGACACTGGCCGAGTCCCGGCAGTGGGCGGCAGACGGCGGTACCGTGATCATCCTGGTGGAGGCTTTCCTGGAAAACGGCCATGGCGTTCCGGCCTTGCAGTTCGAACATGCCCGGCGGCGTTCGACCAAGGTGCCCAGCGGCACGACCCATGCCTGGCTGGCGGTGACATTCGCCGCCTATAACAAGGGCCCCTGCCGCAACCTCGACGCCGACAACCGCTGCGGCATCTATGAACGGCGGCCGTTGGTGTGCCGCATCTATCCGGCGGAAATCAACCCGCACATCCCATTGCGACCCGACATGAAGGATTGTCCGCCCGAATCCTGGGAACAGGGAACGCCCCTGATCGTCGGAGGCCAGTTGGTCGCCAGCGAGCTGGCAACGCTGATCGAGCGCTCACGCCAGGCCGATCGGGACGATATCCAGCAGAAAGCGGCGATCTGCACGCGGCTGGGCATCCATACGACCGCCCTCAAGGGCGACGGCTTTGCCACCTATCTGCCCGACATGCCGGGCTTTATCGCGGCGGCCAATGAGGTCTGCGACAGCCCACAGGCAACTGCGGACAACTCCCCCTGGGGGTTTCAACTGGCGAATCCGTCGACCGCGCGGATCCTCCTTGAACACGGCGCCGCACTGAACCAGCCAGATGACGAGCGCTACACGTTCATCCCACTGCAAACCCAGGATTAAGGCTGCCGAACCCGCCATCCGCCACCGTACTCCGGCCAAAAACGCCAAGATGGCGTTTTTTCAATCTCTAAATGCCGCTTTCTGTATTGCCCTCGCGGTATCCGTCTACGATTCTGTAAGAACGGTCACGATGGAATGTGACCCCCTCCCGACAAGAACAGCAAGAACAGCCAGAGAGAGCCGTCCATGAAAACCGTCGCAGAGCTGTTGAAACTCAAGGGTAGCCAGCATCAGGGCGTGCATACGATCGCCCATGACCATACGGTGTTCGAAGCCCTGATCCTGATGGCTTCGAAAAATGTCGGCGCCCTTCCGGTAGTCGACAACGGCCAGGTAGTAGGCATCATCAGCGAACGTGATTACGCCCGCAAAGTGATCCTGCACGGACTCAGTTCGGTCACCACCAAGGTCCACGAGATCATGAACGCCCCGGTCATCACCGTGGATTCGCGCCAGAACGTGCAAACCTGCATGAACATCATGACCGACAAGCATCTGCGCCATCTTCCGGTGGTCGACGACGGGCAACTGATCGGCTTGCTGTCCATCGGCGACCTGGTCAAGGAGGCCATTGCCGAACAGGCCGACCTGATCCGGCAACTGGAACAGTATATTCGCGGTGAGTAAGACCGGCCCCCGGGGCCATGAACAGGATCACGGCAGGCGCGAGCCCACTCGCGCCTGCCGTACCGATTACCGCCGGAAAATTATGTCAAAATGTTTATGAAACCCAGGTAATACGGGGCTTTCGGCGATATTTCCGATTTTTTCACAACGCTTTCACTTGACTCCCACCTGCGCGTCTCTACATTCCCCCTCCGTCCGCGCCCAGCCTTGTCCACCCTTTACAGTTTTAAACATCGACAGCCTGGATCGGACCATCAAGTACATGCATTGTGCGTGATCCGCTCAAACCCTAGCCGCGGCGCTCACCGCTAAGGTCGACCCATGAACCCTCACGTCTTTCCCCTCTCCGCCGAAACGCTCAGGCGCTGGTCCGTACCGGTACTGCTGCTGGGCTTCGCGGTGTTCTACCTGCTGCCTCTGATGAGCCACGGCCTGTGGATTCCCGACGAACCCCGCTACGCCCAGATCAGCCAGGAGATGCTGCTGAGCGGCAACTGGACCTCTCCGCACTTCATGGGCCTGCGCTACTTCGAAAAACCCATTGCCGGCTACTGGATGATCGCCATCGGCCAGGCGATATTTGGTGACAACCTTTTCGGGGTGCGTGTGGCGTCGGCTTTCTCCACCGGCCTTAGCGTGCTGCTGACCTACCTGATCGCCCGACGCCTGTGGAACGACCCGCGCAAGAGCTTCGCCTCGGCCTTGCTGTTCATGAGCTTCGGCTTGATCGCCGGGCAAGCCGGCTACGCCAACCTCGACCCGCAATTCACCCTGTGGTCGAACCTGAGTCTCTTCGCCTTCTGGTTCGCGGTCGACAGCACCGAGCGACGCCATCGCCTGTACGCCTGGACCGGGCTGGGCCTGGCCTGCGGCATGGGCTTCCTGACCAAGGGTTTCCTCGCCTTGCTGCTGCCGGTACTGATCGCCCTGCCCTACATGCTCTGGCAGCGTCGCCTGGGTGAACTGTTGCGCTATGGCCCGCTAGCGGTAGTCGTGGCGGTCATCGTCGCGCTGCCCTGGGTGTTGGCGGTCAACGCCCAGGAGCCCGACTACTGGAATTTCTTCTTCTGGCACGAACACATCCAGCGCTTTGCCGGGGACAACGCCCAGCATGCCCGGCCCTGGTGGTTCTACCTGCCGCTGCTGGTGGTGTCCTGCCTGCCGTGGTCGGTGCTGCTGGTCCCGACGTTCAAGCAGGCCTGGCAGGAAAAGCGCCAGGCCGGCACCGGCTTCCTGTGGCTGTGGTTCCTGTTGCCCCTGGCCTTCTTCAGCCTGAGCCGAGGCAAGCTGCCGACCTACATCATGCCGTGCCTATTGCCACTGGCGCTGATGATGGGCAATGCGTTGATCGACCGTGTGGCCCGTGCCGAAGGCCGGCTGCTGCGGATCAATGGCTGGCTCAACCTGGTCCTGGGCGTGGTCGCCCTGGTCGCGCTGATCTACCTGCAAACCAGCCGTTCGATCTACAGCAACAGCCATGCGGAAGTCTTCAATCTCTCGCTGGTGTTCATCATGCTGATGGGCTGGATCATTGCCAACGCCCTGCAAGCGCTGCGCCCGCTGACCCTCTGGGCCATGCCGGCGCTGGGGATCGGCTTGCTGGTGGCACTGCTGCCGGCGGGCATGCCGGCCAGCATCATCAACGAGAGGATGCCGGATCAATTTATTGCAGAACATGTCGATGAATTGCGCCAGACCAACCGCCTGCTCAGCAACGAACTGGGCGCCGCCTCCGCGCTCTCCTGGCGCCTGCAACGTCCGCGGGTGGATTTGTTCAACACAGCGGGTGAATTGAAGTACGGTCTCGACTATCCTGATGCCGCCGAGCGGCAGGTCAACTCCGCCAGCATCGAACAATGGATGACCGAGGCCCGTAAACAGGGTTCGGTCGGTGTAGTCCTGCGCGTCAAGAGCGTAGACGAAATGCGTGAAGTCGAGCAGCTTCCACTGGACGGCAAGCGTTATCAGAAGGGTAATACCATCATCATGATCTTCCCGCAGACCCAACCATGAATCAGAGTTTCTGGAAAACCGACAAAGGCGCACTGACGCTTCTGCTTATCGTAACCGCCCTCCTGCTGCTGGTTGGTCTCGGCCAACGGGAGTTGTGGGGCGCGGAAACGCGCTGGGCCAACATCGCCCTGCAGATGTTGCAGTCGGGCAACTACTTCGATCCCTACCTCAGGGGTTCACCCTACTACGACAAACCGCTGCCCTCCTACTGGCTGATCACCGCCAGCGCCGGGCTGATGGGTGGCCTGGGCCACTGGTCACTGCGCCTGTCGTCGGTGATTGCCGCCTGGCTGACGGTGTGGCTGGTCTACCTGATCGGCGAGCGCCTGTGGCGCAAGGGCACCGGCCTGATCGCCGGCTGGATGCTGGCCACCACCTTCTATTTCGTGTTCTGGGCACGGGTGGCGACCGCCGACATCCTCACGGTATTTGGTGTGGTCGCGGCCATCTGGTGGTACTGGCGCGGGCCGGATGACACCCGACTGGGCCGCTACACGGTGTTTTTCCTGATCCTGTCCATGACTTCGCTGCTCAAGGGGCTGATCGGCTTCATCCTTCCGGGACTGATCCTGCTGCCGCACGTACTGGCTGACGGGCGCTGGAAACGTCACCTCAACCCACGCCTGTTCGTCGCCCTGGTCATTGCCGGCGCGCTGTACGCCGTCCCTTTCGCGCTGTCGCATTTCTACGGCTCGCCGACCTATGGCGAGAGCGGCCTGGCGCTGGTGTTCAAGGAAAACGTCGTCCGCTTCTTCAACCCCTTCGACCATATGGGGCCGATCTACACCTACCTGATCTACCTGCCGGCCTACACCCTGCCCTGGGCACCGTGCTGGATCCTCGGCCTGTGGGTCGCCATACGCCAATGGAAAACGATCGAGCCCAATACCCGCTGGCTGGTCTGGGCACTGGGGCTGTTGTTCCTGTTCTTCACCCTCAGCGGCAGTCGGCGCAGCTACTATGTACTGCCCCTGGTGCCGTTCGCCCAATTGCTGGCGGCCTGGTGGGTCACCCGGCGCCTCGAAGAGAAGCGCGCTGCCGGCAAGGTCGCGGGACCGGGCTGGGCCAAGGGCTTCGGCGCGACGGCGGTGTTTCTGCTGCTGGTGATCGGCGTGCTCTATCCATGGACCAACGGTGGCGGCGGCGTGATCAAGTTCGCCGACGACGTGCGTGCCAAGGCCAGTCAGCAAATGCCTTGGGATGAGTGGAAAATGGTCATGATCGAGGTGGACAACAAAGTGCCGATGTACATGAACAACCAGGGCACGCCGTTCTACTACATCAACAACTCCCAGGACTACCCACGTACCGGCGACAGCGCTGCGTTCATGGCCTGGCTGGAGAAGACCAGTGGCCAGCGCTGGGACCCGGCACGCACGCTGATCGTCACCAGCTACAGCAAGCACGAAGAGGTGCCGTTGAACTACCTCTCGGCCGACCATGAGGTGGTCACCACCGAACTCACCAATGGCGCGCGGATTGCCAAGAAGAAAGAGAGTGGCAGCGTGGCCTACATCCCCAAGGCCAAGGGGCTTTAACCAATGAACAAGGGCACCGGAAGGTGCCCTTTTTTCTTTCAAGGAGACGCGATGAACCCCCGCATACGGACATGCCCTCTTCCCATCGACTCGGCCATTCATCAATACCTGCCGGGCGCGAGTTTCATCGATAGCCAATGCGTGGAGGTCGACAACACCGAACGCACCGCCCTGCGGCATGCCTTGAACCTGATGTCGATGACACCGGCCTGGATCGACAACCTGATGGTGTTGCGCAATCGCCTGGTCCAGCTGTTCGGGCTCAAGGACCTCGGGCACCTGACCCGGGTCGACCTGTCCAGGGACGATGCGTCCTACGGCGAAAATGACCGGGTGGGCATCTTCACCCTGATCGCCAATCGACCCGATGAAGTGGTGCTCGCCGACAAGGACAAGCACCTGGACGTCTACCTGACACTCAATCGCTCAGCGGCGACGCCGGAAGGCACGCGCACGCTCACCCTGTCGACGGTGGTGCGCACGCACAATCTCCTGGGCAAGCTCTACATGCTTCCCGTAGGGCCTTTTCACCGGATGATCGTGCCGATCACCCTGAGAAACATCTCCCGATGCTGAACAGGCGGTCGGCCTTGTCCAGGTATGCGCAACTATTTATCGGTACCCTGTGATACAGAGGGACACACGGTAATCACTGGATACGACCGGGGTAGTCAGCCCTGGCGGCCCCAGCGGGCGACGTAGGCCGGCATCTCGACACGCTCATCGGCAGGCACCGCGGCAGCGGGTACCAGTTCCAGTGGCAGGACGCCGGCCCATACTGGCAGGTCGAGATCCTCGTCATCATCGTTCGGCCCTCCCGTACGGATCTTGCAGGAGAACTCGTCCAGCGCCACGCGCAACACGGTCGTGGCGGCCCGCTCCTTGGCGTTGGCGCGGCGCGCCTCCTTCGAGCGGCCCACGGCGATTTTCTCCACCAGCGCATCCAGCGAGGTCAGCTTGTGCTCCCCCTCCACTTCCTCGCAGACGCCATAAATCACGGCCGCGCGATAGTTCATCGAGTGGTTGAACGCCGAGCGAGCCAGCACCAAACCGTCGATATGGGTGATGGTCAGGCAAACCTGGGCTCCCAGCGCCGCGGCCTTGATCAACCGGCTGCCGTTGGAACCGTGGATGTAGAGATAATCACCTTCACGCCAGCAGGCCGTTGGAATGCAGTGCGTCCCACGCTGATCGGTAAAGGCCAGGTGGCAGACATAGGCGGCATCGATGATCGCATTGAGGGTTTCACGCTCGTAATCGGCGTGCCGCGGCTCCCGACGCACCCGTGCGCGTTCGGACAACGGTCCGGTCTTTTCACTCATGGCTGTATTCCTTGTCAGTCAATGGGAATGACAAGTTAAGGTACGATTGGCTCTTTAAAAAGATCCAATCAAAGTACTTTTGATCATACCAATTTCCGTGAAACGAACTCCGCGAACGCCTTCAACCTGGCCACCGACGTCCGGTCAAATCAACCGTTCGATCCGCTTATACCGCCACACGCCCCGGTAATAGGTGGTCTGCATCACCAACATGCACAGGTAAGCCACCGGAAAGGCCATCCATACCCCTTCCAACCCGAAACGCGCATCGAGCAGATAAGCCACCGGCAACTCCACCCCGACGATGCAGAACACCGAGATGAGCACCGGTGCCAGCACCGTGCCGCTGGCCCGCATGATGCCGCCTATCGCCGCCTGGAAACCGAAGACCAGGATGCTCCAGAGCATGATGTGCAACAGGTGCTCGGCCTGGGCGCGGGTGGTCGGGTCGGTGATGAACAGGCCCAGCAACCAGTGGGACAACCCATACCCCAGGACGATCAGTGCGCCGGTCAGGCAGGTGTTGATCATCAGGCCCGTGCGCAGGATCGGTCCCATGCGCTCCAGACGCCCCGCGCCAATGGCCTGGGCACCGAGAATCGACGCGGTAATGGCAATCGACAACGCCGGGAACTGTACGTAGTTGACGATCTGGGTCACCGCGCCATACGCCGCCGTCGCCTGGGAACCGTGATGGTTGACCAGGGACAGGATCACCAGTTCGGACAGCGACAGCACCACCATCTGCAAGCCCGTAGGCAGACCGATTTTCAGGACTTTGCCCAGGATGTTCCAATCCAGTCGCATCGCCATCAGCAACGCCCGGTCCGGGGCCAGGACGCTGGCTTTACGAAGCAGGCGCAAGGCCAGGAAGATCATCGCCAACGCGGTGCCCACCAGCCCGGCCACGGCCGCGCTGCGGATGCCCATCTGCGGCAATCCCAGCCAGCCGAGAATCAGCGCCGGGGTCAGGAACAAGCCGGTGCAGGTGGAGACCGCCAAGGCCAGCAGCGGCGACAGCGTATCGCTGATGCCACGCAGCAACTGGGTGAAGAGCACGAAGACCAGCAACAGCGGCATGATCAACATCATCACCTGGGCATAGCCGACCGCTTCGTCGAGCACGTCGGCGGGCGTGCCCAGGCCGATCAGGGCCGGGCGCGCAAACACGCTGCCCAGCACGGCTGCGACCAGGCCGATCAGGACGCCCAGGGCCAGCGTCGTACCGGCAACCGCCTTGACCGAGTCCGGCTCGCGGGCGCCCCAGGCTTGCCCGATCAACACCGAGGCCCCCGCCCCAGCCCGATGATCAGGGCGATAAAGAAGAAGACGATGGGAAACATCCCCGACACCGACGCCAATGCCTGGGTGCCGAGCAGTTGGCCGATGTAGATGCTGTTGAGAGTGCCGGAGAACGACTGGAGGAAATTGGAAAGCACCATGGGTGCCAGAAAAACCAAATAGGTTTGCCAAAGCGGGCGCTGGGAGTTTTTTTGCATGAAGGGGTCGGATTCCGATGGATAGGCAGCTACGTGCCCGCCGACTCTACCTGATAGAGGAGCCCGTGTTGAGTCTCATCGCCTTGCTCAAAGACCCGGGGTCACCTTCGGCGCGGGCTCGGTCCCGCCCCGCTGCTCCATCGCTGTCGCGAGATGCCCTTCGATCTGTGCCGAAAGATAGTAGGTCGCGGCCATCACCCCGGTGTTCGGATCCGATACCAGCTTGAGCCACGCCTTGTCGAAGGCCTCCCCCAGGCTCTTGCGAAGTCGCTCCCGGGTATCCGGTTGCTCATGCTCGTGGACGATGGCACGGAAACCCGCCACCCCCAGGGAGATCATCGCCCCGGCCACCCGCCCGACCGCCGTCGCGACCGCACCGGCCGCCCCGCGACTGGCGAACTCGCCCTGGAGTTTCTCGCTGGTCTGTTTCGCCACCGAATTGATGCCCGCGCTCGATGTGCCTTCACTCGCGCCCCCGGCCTTGTGAATACGGGCGTCCAAGGCAACATAGGCCGGCAACCGGGCCAACGGCGCAGCCCGCAGCGCTTGATAGAGCGACACGTTATGATCCGCAGGCGGGGCCAGGGAAATCGCCGGGATCTGATTGATGTGCTGGTCGAACTGGTCCGCCGGCACACCATAACGCTGGGCGATCAACCCTAGCTGCTTACCCAACTGCTCAAGGTAAAACTGCGCCGCCTGATCCATGATGGCGTCGGGATCGGTCTCCAACGCCACAGGGGCCAGAACCCGTGCTCGATACTGCTCCTGCAGATAGCTCGCCAGGCGCGTGGCTGACGCATCCTGCTCGCCCCGGTCATTGAGCTGGTACCAACCGACTTTGATCGACAACCACTCCTGGGTCCAATAATTGTCAAACCAGGGAATGAATTTTTCGTCGGTCTGCTGATAGATCCGCGTGCGCCAATACTCCATGGCGCTGCGTGCCCAGGCGTCGGATTGCAAGGTGGCCTGCTCGGACGCCTGGATGAGATCGACATCGACTTGCTGCCAGACCGCCGGGGAAACCGAAGACGGTGCCGACGTTTCACGGGCGCGGTCAAGACCGGCGCATCCGGCCAACACCATCACCAAGGCAACGATCAGCACACGCGGGCTCAAGATTGCAACTCCCGAAAGCCGGGTCAAGCACACGCGTGCCGCCGGCATCCCCTGTCTTGAGTATAGGTCGCCACCCCGTCAGGCCCGGGCGCTTGCCGACCTTGACCGGGCAAACAACGGTAGCGACAGGTGTCAAAAATGTTACCCGCCGGAGAATCGCCTGAAACCCGCCCCCTTACAGAATGCGCCCACGCCTGAACATCCAGGCACTCACATCAGCCCATGAGCGAGGCTTTATCCATGATGGTGCGCACGCGTCCCCTTCAAGCGAACTTCAGCATCGTGCTGGTCAACTACAAGACCCCCGAGCTGACCCGGACCTGCCTGGAGTTGCTGCAAACAGCCCTGCACGGAACCGATGCCCCGGTGTTCGTGGTCGATAACGATTCGAACGATGCCAGCCTCGACTACTTGCGCAGCCTGGACTGGATCAACCTGATCGAGCGCAAGGGCCACGCGCCAGAGGCCGGGAACGCCGCCCATGGCCGGGCCCTGGATCTTGCCTTGGCGGAAGTCGAAACCGAGTACCTGTTCCTACTGCACACCGACACCTTTATCCATGACCCGGAGGTTTTCCGCCTGATGCTCCAGCGGTGCTCGGCGCCACGGGAAGTCGTGGCGGTCGGCTGCCTGGAACAGTTGAACCGAGGGGTTGTCCGGTCGACCTGGCGCCTGGCCTCGCGCTTTGTCCAGCATTACACCCGACGTGGCCTACGCGCCATGGGCCTGGATGCCAGAACACCCAAACCGTTCCGGGAAAAGCATCTCAAGAGCTTTTGCGCGCTGTGGAATGCGCGACTGATCAAACAACACGGTCTGCGCTTCCATATGAACGGCGGCAATCCCGGCTATGAGCTGCAAGATCGGATGACTGAACTGGGCTACGGGGTCGAGTGCATTGCGCCGCGCCAGCTCTTTCGCTATCTGGACCATATCCAGAGCGGGACGGTGGCGGCCTTGGGCGGCTATGGCAGGAACCACCGCCGGGTCAAGATGTACAACCAACTGAGCCGGGGTCCCGTGATGGCCTGAATGTACTAATTCTGTAGGAGCGAGCTTGCTCGCGATGATCGTCCAGACACTGCGGGGCATCAGGTTTCCCGCGTTATCGTTGACGTCCATCGCGAGCAAGCTCGCTCCTACAGCAGCCTGGATATAACCCGGCGCTTGAATCATCATTTCGATTGATCATTCAAATCGCAAAACAGAATTTTTCATTTTTCTGCAATCCGTCCAGGATACGCTCGCCCCTACTCTCTCGGACGAAGCCCATGAATCTCAATTTTGCCATTGCCTGCGCCGTTGTCGTGTCCTTCGCCATTGCCCTGCTTCACGGCTGAACGCTGCTCAAGCCGTGGCAATAGCCTCGACCAGCCAGCCCCTGAACGCCACCATCGCCGAGGTTTCAGGACGGGATTGCAAACGCGTCAGCCAATAGCTGCCCGTGGCGATACCGATATCGAAAGGTTGTCGAACCACCTCGGCTGCCAATTGCCGGGAGAACATCATCACCGGCACCAGGGCGACACCACCCCCCTGAAGGGCCGCCTCCATCATCGCCAGCGAGGAATCGAAGACGATGCTGTCGGGTACCCTCCCCTCGACCGGCAAGCCGGCGGCCTGAAACCATCGTGGCCACTCGTCAGTCCGATAGGAGCGCAACAGCGTCTGCTTCAGCACGTCGGCCGGGCTCTTCAGTTGTCGCGCAATCTGCGGAATGCACACCACCGATAGGGGCGTTTCCAGCAGGTGCACGGCCTCCACCCCGTGCCACGCACCGGCGCCGAAACGGATGGCAAAATCAAGGCCTTCGGCGGCCACATCGACCCGGTTGTTGTGGGTCGACAGGCGCAAGTCGATAAAGGGATAGCGGGCGCGGAAATCGGCCAGGCGGGGCAACAGCCAGCCCAGCGCAAAAGTCCCCACGGCCCCCACCGTCAGCACCTCCCTATAATGCCCGCCCTCGAACCGCCCCAGCGTCTGGGCAATCCGGTCGAAGGACTCGTTCAGCACCGGCAACAGGCTTTCGCCTTCGGCCGTCAGCATCAGTCCTCGGGCAATTCGCTTGAACAGTGTCACTTTCAACTGCCGTTCCAGCCCCTTGACCTGATGGCTCACCGCCGCCTGGGTCACGCACAGCTCGATCGCCGCCCGGGTGAAGCTCAGGTGTCGCGCGGACGCCTCGAAGGCGCGCAGCGCATTAAGCGGCAAGTGCGGTCGAACCATGATCGAGTTCCTAGTTTTCCTAATGGCTAATCCGAAATTTCATTGTTTGTCGATTTCCCCCACGCTGACTACATTCAGCGTCCAGGCACCTGCATGGACCGCTAAAACTCACGAAAAACCGCGTAAATCGGGGCTACCGCCCTCCCTTAACGCAGCAGGGTCATCCGACCGGCGTATTTTCGACGCAAAAAACCGCTCCAGGGCGAGCGGTTAACATAATGAAACATATTGGGAGCCTTCGAGCCATGCTCAAAAAGAACCTTGCCAAACTGGAAGCCCTCGTAACATCCCTCCTGCTGGTCGGCGCCAGCCACAGCTTCGCGGCGGACAACACCCAGGACAACATCAAGGCCATCGTCGACGCCGCCATCGGCCCCGTCATGCAGGAGCAGAACATTCCCGGCATGGCGGTGGCTGTCCTGGTCAACGACAAGCCGTATTACTTCAACTACGGGGTGGCTTCGAAGACGGACCGGCAACCCGTGACCAATGACACGCTGTTCGAGATCGGCTCGGTCAGCAAGACCTTCACCGCGACCCTGGCCGGCTATGCCCAGGCGCAGGGCAAACTCAACCCGTCGGAACGCGTCAGCCACTACCTGCCGGAACTGCAAGGCAGCGCGTTCGACCGCATCACGGTGCTCCAGCTCGGCACCTACTCGGCCGGCGGTCTGCCCCTGCAGTTCCCGGACGCGTTCGACACCCAGGACAAAATGCTCGACTACTTCAAGCAATGGAAACCGACTTATGCGGCGGGCACCCATCGCCAGTATTCGAACCCGAGCCTGGGACTCTTTGGCTATGTGGCGGCGAAAAGCCTGGGGGCCCCTTTCGATGAGCTGATGGAGAAAACCCTGTTTCCCAAGCTCGGCCTCAAGAACAGCTACATCCACGTTCCAGAGGCCCGGATGAGCCATTACGCCCAGGGTTACGCCCAGGATGACAAACCCGTCAGAGTGGGTCCCGGTGCACTGGATGCCGAAGCCTACGGCGTCAAGACCACCTCGACCGACCTGCTGCGCTATGTCGAGGCCAACATCCGGCCGGAACCCCTCGAGGCCCCGCTGCACAAAGCCATCGACCTGACGCAGAGCGGTTACTACCAGGTCGCGGGCACCACCACCCAAGGACTGGGATGGGAGTTCTACCCCTACCCGGTCAAGCTTGATCGATTGTTGACGGGCAACTCCTCGGAGATGGCGCTCGAGGCCTACAAGGTCAACCCATTCAACCCGGCGCACCCGCCGCAAAAGAACGCGCTGTTCAACAAGACCGGCTCGACCCGCGGCTTCGGCGCTTATGTCGTCTACGTGCCGGCGAAGAAGGTCGGGATCGTGATGCTGGCCAACAAAAACTATCCCAACCCGGTCAGGGTCAAGGCCGCCTACCAGATCCTGAACGCGTTGGAGGGCGTTCGGTAAGCGGATAGGCAAAGGCCGGCCGGGTTGGCTATGATCGGAGCCCATGACAGTCTCACTCCCGATCCGCCAGCCCTGCCCTCCCGGCGCCTGCATTTGCGAGCGGGAGCAACTGCTGCAGATGCCGGGCGCCGACCTGCGCATCCTGAGCCTGACGCGCCAGGAGGAAAAGCGCCTGCTCGATCGTCTGGAAAACCTGCAGAGCCTGGCCGACCTCGAGCGCCTGCAACAGCGGATGTACGATCAGTTGGGCCTCCGCGTGAGCGTCGCCCCGGGCTTCAATGAAGTGCGGACCATGCGCGGCATCGACATCCAGATCGACGAACATCCCGGCCTGTGCCGCAAGACCCGCCAGTCGATTCCGGCGGCGATACGCCGGGGCCTGGAGAAAAACCCGCAGATCGCCTACGACCTGCTCAACGCCAACGACCTGTTGCGCGATGCCTGAGACGCGCGCTCAGCGCAGCCGCTGCCCGCGCTTGAGGGTCTCGCTCGGCAGTTCGCCGAACAGCGCCCGATAGCTGTTGGAGAACCGCCCCAGGTGCCAGAACGACCAATTCATCGCCACCTCGGCCACCGTCTTGTCCTGGGCGTTACGCCCGAGCAGTTCATGGCGGGCGCTGTTGAGCCGGCGCAAGCGCAACCAATGGCTCGGCGTCATCCCGGTGTAGGCCTTGAACGCGTGCTGCAGCTGGCGCAATGAAACCCCGGCGACCTGGGAAAGCTCCAGCAGATTGAGGGTCTGCTCAGGCGAATCGGCCGCCCACTCGCCGATGTGCTTCATGATCGAACGCTCTTCGGCGCGACGCTGCAAGGAGCCCCGATCCAGGCGGACACAGGCGTTGTCGAGAATGTAGAGACAATCGTCCAGCAGTTGCTGCGTGAGGCTTTCCCGGCTCGGCGGGTCGAGGGTCTGCGCCAGGCGGGTCAAGGTCCCGCTCAGCCAGCGGCTGAACAAGCCGTTCTGCTGCGAGTTGAGCGGCGCCATGAACAACCCCTCCAGCCGCGCCACGTCCAGGCCATGCTGCTGAACGAACGCCGAACCGAACACCACCGCCACCTCCTGATAGTTCTCGGGGGTGATCCAGATATTGCGGCTCTCGCCGTTGAGCACATACAGGGCGTTGTCGCTGCGATCGAAGCAGAAGGCCAACGCCCCCGACGGCGCGCTGAAGTTCTGTTCGACCCGGGTGTTCATGCACTCCTCGTAGATCTGCACCCCTTGCAGGTCCAGGTAACGAATCTGTCCGGCGAAATGCCCCGGCGACATCTGCTGGTAATGCTGCACCCAACCCGGTGTGACCCGTATCTGCTCAGCCACATCGGCGGTGTTGAACGCTTGAACCCGCAAGGCGTTTGACTCTGTCATCGGATGACCATTTGCACTCATTTGGTGCATTTTAGGCGTCATAAAGTGGATAGATGGAACCCCCATCGCTCGCCCAAGATAGTCGCCAATGCGCCGCGGGGGAAGTCTCTCGCCGTTCGACCGGGATGAAGACACGGCACCCGGCGCAGAAAAAAACCAACCACGAGGTCTTTATGAATGCCCCTTTCGATCAGCTGTCTTCCTGGCTGAAAGAACACAAGATTACCGAAGTAGAGTGCGTGGTCAGTGACCTGACCGGTATCGCCCGCGGCAAGATCGCCCCCACCAACAAGTTCCTGCATGAGCGAGGCATGCGCCTGCCGGAAAGTGTACTTTTGCAAACGGTAACAGGGGACTTCGTCGACGACGATGTCTATTACGACCTGCTCGATCCCGCCGATATCGACATGATCTGCCGGCCGGACTCGTCGGCGATCTATCTGGTGCCCTGGGCCATCGAGCCGACTGCCATCGTGATCCACGACACCTTCGACAAGCAGGGCAACCCCATCGAGCTGTCGCCACGCAATGTCCTGAAAAAAGTCCTCAAGCTCTACGCCGACAAGGGCTGGCAGCCCATCGTCGCACCGGAAATGGAGTTCTACCTGACCCAGCGCTGCGAAGACCCGGACCTGCCGCTCAAGGCGCCGCTGGGCCGTTCGGGCCGTGCGGAAAGCGGTCGGCAGTCGTTCTCCATCGATGCCGCCAACGAATTCGACCCGCTGTTCGAAGACGTCTACGACTGGTGCGAAGCCCAGGGCCTGGACCTCGATACGCTGATCCACGAAGACGGCCCGGCGCAGATGGAAATCAACTTCCGTCACGGCGATGCCCTGGACCTTGCCGACCAGATCACCGTGTTCAAGCGCACCCTGCGTGAAGCCGCGCTCAAGCACAACGTGACCGCGACCTTCATGGCCAAGCCCATCGCCGACGAGCCCGGCAGCGCCATGCACCTGCACCAGAGCGTGGTCGACAGCGCCACCGGAAAACCGATCTTCGTCGATGCCGACGGGCAGATGAGCCAGCTGTTCCTGCACCATATCGGCGGCTTGCAGAAGTACATCCCCAAGGTGTTGCCGATGTTCGCCCCCAACGTCAACTCGTTCCGCCGCTTCCTGCCGGACACCTCGGCTCCGGTCAACGTCGAGTGGGGCGAGGAAAACCGCACCGTGGGCCTGCGGGTACCGACCTCCAGCCCCGACGCCATGCGCGTGGAAAACCGCCTGCCCGGCGCCGACGCCAACCCTTACCTGGCGATTGCCGCGAGCCTGTTGTGCGGCTACCTGGGCATGGTCGAACAGGTCGAGCCGAGCGCCAAGGTCGAGGGCCGGGCCTATGAACGCCGCAACCTGCGCCTGCCGATCACCATCGAGGACGCACTGGCGCACATGGAAGAGTGCCCGACCCTCGAACGCTACCTGGGCACCCAGTTCGTACGTGGCTATGTGGCGGTCAAGCGCGCCGAACACGAAAACTTCAAGCGCGTGATCAGCTCCTGGGAGCGCGAATTCCTGTTGCTGAGCGTCTGATTCCGAACCTTTATCCCGACCGAAAACAACTCCAAGAGGTGTCGAATGCGTCTATTGAAATCCGTCGTTCCGCTGGCATTGGCGCTGCTGTTCAGCGCAACCGCCCGGGCCGAGCCGACCGTCAGTGTCTACAACTGGACCGATTACATCGGCGAGACCACCCTCGCCGACTTCCAGGGCAAGACCGGTATCAAGGTGATCTACGACGTCTTCGACTCCAACGAAACCCTGGAAGGCAAGTTGCTGGCCGGACGCACCGGCTACGACGTGGTGGTGCCGTCCAACCACTTTCTCGGTCGCCAGGTGAAAGCCGGGGCCTTCCTGAAACTGGATCGCGCGCAATTGCCGAACTGGAAGAATCTCGATCCCAAGCTGCTCACGCTGCTGGAGCAGAACGATCCGGGCAATGAACACTCGGTGCCGTACCTGTGGGGCACCAACGGCATCGGCTACAACGTCGACAAGGTCAAGCAGGTGTTGGGCATCGACCATATCGACTCCTGGGCGGTGCTGTTCGAACCGGAGAACCTGAAAAAGCTCACCCAATGTGGTGTGTCGTTCATGGACTCGGCCGACGAGGTGTTCCCGGCGGTGCTCAACTACATGGGCATGGACCCGCGCAGTTCGAAACCCGACGACTTCAAGAAAGCCGAAGCCAAGCTGCTGACCCTGCGCCCCTATATCACCTACTTCCACTCCTCCAAGTACATCTCGGACCTGGCCAACGGCGATATCTGCGTCGCCTTCGGTTACTCGGGTGACGTGTTCCAGGCCGCCAACCGGGCCAAGGAAGCGAAGAACGGGGTGAACATCGCCTACTCGATTCCCAAGGAGGGCAGCAACCTGTGGTTCGACCTGCTGGCCATTCCCGCGGATGCGGCCAACGTCAAGCAAGCCCACGCCTTCATCAACAACCTGCTGGACCCGCAGGTGATTGCCAAGGTCAGCGCCACCGTCGGCTACGCCAACCCCAACCCGGCGGCCAAGCAGTACATGGACGTGGCGCTGGTGAACAACCCCGAGGTCTATCCGTCCCAGGAGGTCCTCGATAAGCTCTACATCTCCACCACACCGACGCCTGAGATCATGCGCCTGATGACCCGCTCCTGGAGCAAAGTGAAGTCCAACAAATGAGTCAAGCCAGCCCAATGGAACATGCCCGCTCCTACTACGCGGCGACTGCCGGTTCGATGCCGGATCATCCCCGGCTCGAATCGCAGGTGAGCGCCGATGTGTGCGTGATCGGCGGCGGCTTTACCGGCATCAACACCGCCATCGAACTGGCACAGCGCGGACTCTCGGTGGTGCTGCTCGAAGGCCGGCGGATCGGCTGGGGCGCCAGCGGGCGCAACGGCGGGCAGCTGATTCGTGGCATCGGTCATGATGTCAGTGGTTTTGCCAAGTACGTTGGTGAGGAAGGCGTGCGCTACCTGGAGCGCGCCGGTATCGAGTCGGTCGAGGTGGTGGCCAATCGCATACACGAGCACGCCATCGACTGCGATCTGCGCTGGGGCTTCTGCGAACTGGCCAATACCCCGGCGCAGTTCGCGGCGTTTCGGGCGGAACAGGAGCACCTGGCGGAGTTGGGCTATGCCCATGAAACCCGGATTGTCGCGCCCCAGGACATGGCCCAGGTGGTCGCCAGCACGGTGTATGCCGGCGGCCTGATCGACCGGGGCTCGGGGCATTTGCATCCGCTCAACCTGGTGCTCGGTGAAGCTCGGGTGGCGCAGGCGCTGGGGGTGCAGATATTCGAGCACAGCCCAGTGCTGGAGCTGGTTCACGGCAATACCGTGGAGGTGCGTTGTGCCGCCGGCAGCGTGCGCGCCAATAGCCTGGTACTGGCCTGCAATGCGCACCTGGAAGACCTGGAGCCCCGCCTGAGCGGCAAGGTGCTGCCGGCCGGCAGCTACATCATCGCCACCGAACCGCTGGCGCCCGAGGTGGCGGCCGAGCTGATTCCGCAGAACCTGTCGCTGTGCGACCAGAAGGTCGGGCTGGACTACTACCGCCTCTCGGCCGACAAGCGCCTGTTGTTCGGCGGTGCCTGTCATTATTCCGGGCGCGATCCGGCGGATATCGGTGCCTATATGCGACCGAAGATGCTCAAGGTGTTCCCGCAACTGGCGGATGTGCGTATCGACTATCAATGGGGCGGCATGATCGGCATCACCGCCAATCGTTTCCCCCAGGTCGGGCGCCTGCAACAGTATCCGAATGTGTTCTATGCCCAGGGTTATTCGGGGCATGGCGTCAACGTGACTCACTGGACCGCGCGATTGCTCGCCGAAGCGATCCATGCCGGACAGAGCCAAGGCATGGATATCTTCAGCGCGGTGCCGCACATGACCTTCCCCGGTGGCAAGGCGTTGCGCTCGCCGCTCCTGGCATTGGGGATGTTGTGGCATCGGTTGCGTGAGGTGTTGGGCTGAGAGGTGCGACGTCACAAGGTAAGGTGTTGCACTTAGCTTTTGCGGCCGCCCATTTTTAACTAAAAATGCCTCACCACACAGGCGTTTAATTATTCCTTTTCTGGATAGTTACACCATCGACACTGAACGTATTTCAAGGTGAAAAATGGAATAAACCGAAGCGCCTTATTTCCGCACCTAGGACAGCGAATGTTTGAAATTCGGATTATCAACATAAATCCAATTATAGCACCGCCGGAATTAAGCACTGTGAAAACCCATGCAGGTGGTTCCCCCCAAAAAAATTCTATACTTAATAAGACTGCCAGTTGAGTCAAGAACGCGACTGGCAACCACAACCAGAACGAATTGCGCCGACGGCGTACTTCCTTTAGAAAATCATTTTTATCGTGAGGCATGATTTTTATAAAACCTCAAGTTACTTTAGACAAGAAAAATATAAACGCTCTAAAACCTTGTTATCTCCTTGCTTCTTGCTCGAAACAACATCTACATCACGACATAGTATTTTGGTTTTTAGGCGCTCTGGTACGGCAAAAAGAGCCCCATTCTCCCCTATTCTATTCAAGATAACCCATACTCGTGCAGCTTGATTAGCTTCAGCTGGAAAGCCCACGACGTCCACCCCCGCCTGATTAACATTATTAATAATCATGACGAAAGTCCTATCCACGTCATTTCTATGCTCTAACTCCAAACCTTGTAAAATTGAATAATATTTTTTATCGCCAAGCTCGCCACTCATAGCCCTTGTATAAAGTTGATATACAAAGACAACCACTGCCAAAAGCATTATTAGTGCACACCCTACGAAAACGTGTATTTGCTTGCTCATAGGGCCTCACTTTGGATCCAACTGCTTTAGGATTGAAGAAGGCTTTCCTCCCAAAATGCTTTTCATTCTCACCCTCCTAATCCAACCTTCCCAGCAGCCTGGAAGGGATCGTTATTGCCATGACGCGCCCCACGTTATCGGTGAAGTCGCTGGCGGTTCGCCCCAAGGGGTTGCTCACGCTGGCGAGATCTCCAATAGAATAGCTGAGAGCGGTATTCGCTCCGATGGGGTCGGCGATCTGTGCTGGTGTGGCACCAAAGGAGGACTTGCAATCGCTCAGATCGGCGGCCAAGTGAGCGAATCGGAAGCAGGAAGGAAATAATTAGGCAGCAGACTCAAAGAATTTACTCTTCAATGCGTAACACTTGCCTCACGGCTTTGGGGTTCGTTTCATAGCAACGGACCATGTAGCGGCAATAGTCTTCAACCGTTCGGATAACCAGCGCACCAGAGGCAATATCCTTCGCCACCTTGCGATCAACAACGTCGTATATGTCGTCGTTGATTAGATCGAATTCGTTCCTTTTGAAATTCGAAACGAAGCTGCTTTTCAAATCCTCACCGAATTTTTGCTCGAGGCGTAAGGCATCGAGAGCGATTCCGAACACCGCCGCGACTCGCCTCATCGCTGCATCCCATATCCGCTTTTCAATATCGTTCATAGCTGCCTCATCATTTCTGACAACCACAGTCGTCTGATGATATCGCGCCCCATGCAGCCTCGCCTATGACGCCCCAGTCATAGACCCCCTCGAATATGAAGGAGCTCGTCGCAACCGCCCCAGTGGTGGCGCCCGCTGTCGTTCGCCCTTGGCCGTCCGAGGTGAATTTCACGGCATTGCCCAAGGGATCGGTAATCTGCGTCAGATGTCCAAAACTGTCATCGCTGTAGCTGGTCGTGTGACTCAGACCATCGGTGTGGCTGGTCAACTGATTGAAGATGGGGTAATAGGTATAGCTGTCCGTCACGGCCTGCAATGTCCCTTGCAGTCGGTAAACATCAGCCAGCCGCGTGTTCGATCAGCCGCACCAGTCGCTGCGCACTGCCAAAGGCCAGGGTCATGCCCAGTGCGCCATGCCCGGTGTTGACGTACAGGTTACTGCCTGCGAGGCGCTCCAACACAGGCCTGCCGGTGGGCGTTGCCGGCCGCCAGCCGCTCCAGGGCTGGCAATCGTCGGCATTCCAACCGCCACCGAACAGCGCCTCGGTCGAGGCCTGCAACTGCTCGATCCGTGCCGCCGGAATCGACGCATCCATCCCGCACAACTCCACCATTCCCGCGACCCGCAGGCGGTCACCGATGCGGGCGAACACAGTCTTGCGGCGCATATCGGTGATACTCACCGTCGGCGCCCGGGTGTGCTCGGTAATCGGCAGCGTAATGCTGTAGCCCTTGAGCGGATACACCGGCAAGCGACTCCCCAACTGCGCCAGCAGGCCAGTGCTGTAAGCGCCCGCTGCCAGCACCACCGCCTCGCTGTGCAGTACCTCGGCCCCTTCCTGGGCATGCCTCAGGTTCAGGGCGGTGATCCGCCCACCACGGCGTTGGAAACCTTCGACCTTGCGGTCGAACAACAAGCGCACGCCCTCGCCGGCCATGATCCGGGCCATTTCGCGACACAGCTTGAGACCATCCACCGCGCACTCGCTGTCGGTGTGAATCGCACCATGAAACGCCGACTGATAGCCGGCCAGCGCCGGCTCGATCGCCACCGCCTCGCTCGCGCTGACCACCTGCTGTCGCGATCCCAGGCCCGCCTGGAAACGTAGCTGGTTCTGCGCCTTGTCCAGCCCTTCGGCATCCGGGTACAGCACCAGCTTGCCGGTGCGGGTGAAATCGCAGTCCAGGGGCTGCGCCTGCATGAACGCCTCCAGGGCCAGACGGCTCTCGGTCGCCAGCGCCAGCAACTCCACCGTGGTCTGGCGCGACACCGAGGTCCGGCAGGCGGCCAGGAATTCCATGCACCAGCGCCATTGTTCCGGGCTCCATTGCGGGGTGAAGCGCAAAGGCCCGCTACGGTCGAGCAACAGCTTCGGGATACCCGGCAACAGCGACGGATCGGCCAGCGGTTGCACATAGCTGTAGCTCAACTGCGCGCCGTTGCCGGCCACGGCGCCCATGCCGGGTCCGGGCGCCTGGTCGACAACCGTGACGCGATGCCCGGCCCGGTGCAGAAACCAGGCACTGCTCAGGCCGACGATGCCCGCGCCCACTACGCAAATCTCCATCACTCCGCCTCCTTGTCCAGGGCCCAGCCGCTCAGGCTCAACCGGTGCAGTCGGTCCGCTGCTGATAGGTCGGAGTCATTATGCGGCGCATGACCAGGCACTCAAACTACCGGTGGGCGATACCCCGTTCAAATGCCCCGCACCAGCGACTCAGTTCGCTATCACGCCAACCACCACCGCAACAGAAAGAAGAACGCCATGCTCAGCAACATGCTCAGCAAGGTGTTGCGGGTGTAGATCACTAAGCCGATGGCCACCAGCGAACTGATCAAATACGGATTGTCGTACTGCAGGTTCAACTGGTGATCGGGCATGAACACGATCGGCCCGCAGATCGCCGTGAGCATGCCCGGCACGGCAAAGCCGAGGAACTGCCGGGCGTTGCTGCTCAAGCGCACCGGCAGGCGCGGTTCGAGAAACACATAACGGTTGAGGAACACCAGCAAGCCCATGCCAACTATCACCGCCCAGACGATCATTCGCGCCCCCGATACAGCTTGTTGCAGACAAACCCCGCCGCCATTCCCGCCAATCCCGACAGCACCAGCGCCGAACCCCAGTGCCAGTAGCTGAACAGCACCGAACAGAACAACGACACGGCCACGCAGACCACCGTGGGCACATTGCGCACCACCGGGGTGATCAAGGCGATAAAGGTCGCGGCGATGGAGAAATCCAGCCCCAGGTGCTCAAGACCGGGAATGCTGCGCCCCAGCACGATCCCCGCCAGGGTGAACAGGTTCCAGGCGACATAGAACGTCAGCCCCACTCCCAGGGCATACCAACGGTTGAACTGTTGCTTGTCGTGCTGGCTGGTCAGGGCGAACAGCTCGTCGGTGAGCAGGAAGCCCAACCCGAGCCGCCAACGGCCGGGCAAGGGGGAAATCACCGAGCGCATGCTCATGCCATAAAGCAGGTGCTGCGACGTCAGCAAGGCGGTGGTGAGCAGAATCGAGAAGATCCCGGCGCCGCCCTTGAGCATGCCGATGGCCACCAGTTGCGCAGCCCCGGCAAACACGATGCTGGACAAGCCCTGGCCTTGCAGGGGCGTCAGGTCGGCCTCGATGGCCATGGAGCCGGCCAGCAATCCCCAGGGCGCGGTCGCCAGGGACAGCGGCATGATGGCCGCGGCACCGCGCAGGAAGGCAGTGCGAGGTAACAGATGATCGGACATAGGACTCGGGCACAAGGAAAAGACGCCGACTTTGCCAGCCCGTAGCGCGTCTGTCTTGAACATTTGTGCACGACCGCGCACTTGAGCCCTGGCCCCGGTGGCAGCGCGCCGAGTCAAACGCTGCCCAGGGCCCCCGGACCGATCAGCGAATCGGCGGCACGCGCACCGGCCCTTGTCGGCACTGATTCCTGACACCCTTGCCACACTCGCCGAAGCCCAGGTCCTTGGTCAGGCACACCCGCACTTCCGCCAGTTCAGGTCCGCTGCAGCGCACCGTCACGCCGCCCTCGGGCATCCCCGGATTGCTCTGCCGGAACAGTTGGACGATCTGATCAGCGGAATACTCGCGCGGTGTCGTCGAGGGTTGCAGGGCCTCGGGAACCACGACCGCCCCCAGTGCCTTGTCGGCTGCATTCAGGTAGCCCGAGGCGCCCAGGCCACTGCAGGTGCCGTGCTTGTTCCACTCATGTTCCAGCAGCTTGCCCGAGGGAAACAGACTGAGCCCCTTCTGCCGCTCCTGTTGAGTCAAGGGCGTCAGCGGCGGGCAGGATTGCGGCCAGCCGCCCTTGGCATATTGCGGCCACAGGCCATGGAGCACGAAGCCGTAGCCCTTCCCGCTGCACTGCTGGGCATTGGCATGGGTCAAACAGAAGGTCGGCGACCAGGACAAGGTCAGCAGGTAGTAATCGAAGACGCCCGCCACCGACTCCGTCTGCGGCCTCGATTGCCGGGCTTCACTCACACCTGCATAGCCCATCGTCAAGACAATGAGCAATGCGACTACAGAAGATAATTTCATTGGTTTTCCCATTCCTTCAGGCGCCATCATGGCGATCAACGCAGCATAACCATGGCGTCAGATTGATATCCGGCTCTAACAAAAACTGTTAATAGCCACTGCAAAACAGTAACATTCAGCACTTTTTTCAGGCTTTACCGCGCCGTCCCGGCGCACGCCACCCGTGACAGTAGTCGCTCCAGGGAGCAGTGTTTCATGAGTACTCGCACTATCCGCAAGAAAGCCGTCTCCGTCCTTTGGGTCCTGGCCGTGCTCTTGCTGATCTACAGCTTTCCAAAAACCATCCTCGGCTTTCTGCTTCTGGTCGGGGTCTGCGGCATCTATGACTTCCTGCGCAACGGCATCTACACCGCCGAGCTTGCGAAGAAGTACTTTATCGGCAACGGTCGCAACACCTGGGTGCTGTCGCCCTTCAACTCGCTGTTCGACCTGATCAGCAAGCCCAACCGCGGCGTCTACCGGATGCAGGACCTGCCGCAAGACTGCCAGCGCGACCTGCAGCAGGTCATCGACAAAGCGATGAGCCACAAGGACGAGATCATCGAGTACCTCGACTCGCGGATGGCGGAAAACCGGCGCGGCATGCTGTTCTTCCAGTGGTACGGGCGCAAGATCGACACCGAACTGGACATCTCCGAGCTCCAGCAGAAGTTCCCCTACGTCAAGACCGTGGGCGTGTCGGTGTTCAATGAAAACCGCTCGACCTCCTTCCACTTCGGCCCGTTGCGCATGATGTTCCGTGTGCTCTACAACATGGCCCCGGCGCCGCACCATGAAGGCGTCTACATCCAGTGCCGGAAACAGAAACATTACTGGCACGATGATCCGCTGTTCATTTTCGACGACACGCTGCTGCACGCGTCCTTCAACAAGAACGACGCCAAGCGTTACTGCCTGTTCATCGACATCGTCCGCCCGTCCTACGCACCGTTCATTCTCAACGGCGTGATCTCGGCGTTCGCGGGCGCAGCGTTCACTTTGCGCCGGGTCTTCTACAAGAACTGGAAAGTCATCGAGTAACAACAGCCAGGGTTGCGCAGCGTCTTCGACGTTGCGCAATGCCGATCCCCCGACAGGCGCTGGATGACCAGCCCCTGCCAGGGTCCTGACTCAAGCCTGGATCAGATTGACGATCGCCACGTCCGGGCTGACGTCGGCATCGTAATCCACACCTTCGACCCCGAAACCGAACAGACGCAGGAACTCGGCCTTGTAGCCGGCAAAGTCCGTCAGTTCGTTGAGGTTTTCGGTGGTGACCTCATCCCACAGCTTCGCTACCTGCTCCTGGACCTGCGGCTGCAGTTCCTTGTAGTCGGCACGCAGGCGGCCTTCTTCGTCGAGGATCGGCGTCGGCGAGTACAGGCTGTCCTTGTACAGGCCGTAGACCTGCTCGATGCAGCCTTCGTGGGAACCCTGCGCCTTCATCACCTTGAACAGCAACGACAGGTACAGCGGCATGATCGGGATCGCCGAGCTGGCCTGGGTGACCACGGCCTTGAGCACCGAAACCCGCGCGTCGCCGCCTTTGGCCGCCAGACGCTGGCGAATCTTCAGGACTTTCTGGTCCAGGTCCTTCTTGGCCGCGCCAATGGAGCCGTTCCAGTAGATGTCGTGGGTCACCTTTTCACCCAGGTAGGTGAACGCAGTGGTTTTCGCACCGTCCGCCAGCACGCCGGCTTCGTCCAGGGCGTCGATCCACAGCTGCCAGTCTTCGCCACCCATGACCTTGACGGTACCGTCGATTTCTTCCTGGGTCGCTTCGGCCAAGGTGGTCACGTTGACCTCTTCCTTGTCGGTGTTCAGGCCACGCTGGGTGACCGACTTGCCGATCGGCTTGAGCGTCGAGCTGTAGACTTCACCGGTTTTCGGATCGGTACGACGCGGTGCCGCCAAGCTGTAGACCACCAGGTCGATCTTGCCCATGTCGCGCTTGATGGTCTCGATGGTCAGGCGCTTGACTTCATCGGAGAAAGCGTCGCCGTTGATGCTCTTGGCGTACAGGCCCTTGGCTTCAGCGAACTTGTGGAACGCGGCGCTGTTGTACCAGCCGGCGGTGCCGAGCTTGCCTTCGTCGCCTTCGCGCTCGAAGAACACGCCGAGGGTATTGGCGTCGCAGCCGAAGGCCGCGGTGATGCGTGCCGCCAGGCCGTAGCCGGTGGAAGCACCGAGCACCAGGACGTTCTTCGGTCCGTCACTGACCGGGCCTTGCTGGGTGACGTAGTCAATCTGTTGCTTGACGTTGGCTTCGCAACCCACTGGATGGGTGGTCACACAGATAAAGCCACGAACGCGTGGTTTGATGATCATAAGGTTCCCTTTTCTCATAGGCCGATATCGACACTGATGGTAAGCAGCGTCGCGGATTCTAGTCATAGACGTTCAAAAAGCCGAGGCGTCACTGCTTTTACAACACAGGCCCCTGTGGGGAAAGCAAAATCCCTTGCCTTGTATCGCCCGAACCCTGATCAGCCGACGAGCGCGCAACATTCCAGCCCCCATCTACGCCAGCACCGTGCCATCCTGACCCGACGCCTCGAGATAGCGCTCCTGGGGCGCATGGCGGGAACCGTCTTCAGCCAACGGTGCCAGTTGGAAACAGACGCCACTGTCACAATGGCGACTTTCAGCAGCGGCATTGGCGTGCACCGCAACACCGGCCAGGGAGAAGACAATCGCCGTCAGGCAGCTTTTAACGTGGTTCATGGCATAGGCTCTCATATCAGGGATCAAAGGCAGCGCGCTTGAGTGAAGGGTCGAAGACAGCTCAGCTGCCTTCGTTGCAACGGTCGGAGAATTTGCGATAGTCGAGGATATGCTCCTGGCTCTGTGAATCGAGGTAGGTCATCCGGGCGTTGATGACGCTGCACGCTGCTCCGTCGGCCTCGGTGATGGACAGCACTTTACTGACATCCAGGTGGGTGCCGTAGCTGTAGGTTTCTGGCTGGGGCTGGACCTGTGCTTCGGCCCGGGCCGACAACGTGCAGATATTGAGGGCGGTGAAGAGGCAGGCGGCGTAGATGGATTTGCTGTTCATGGTGGTTTCCTGTCGATTCAAGGGTCGGTTGTTCAGTGAGCCCGAGGCACTCCGCAGTGCCTCGATGGAGCTCATTGAACGCCCTTGAGGTATCCCGAATGTGTCGCGAACCGGCCCGCGTTCAAGCTCAAGTATCCCGAAGGCACCGGGATACAGAGCGATACAAATCCTTCGGTTGCGGGCCGCCATCGGCGCGCAACCGCCAGGCGTTTTTGCATTCCCGTGTATCCGTAGCCCGCCAGATACACTGCAATACAAAGGCCCGATGCCATCCGCCGCCGCCCTCGCTAGACTGTGCCCTGAACCTACACTGACGGAGCCTGGCCCCATGGATCATGTCGATCACATCCTGATCGTGGACGATGACCGCGAGATCAGAGAGCTGGTGGGCAACTACCTCAAGAAGAACGGCCTGCGCACCACCGTGGTCGCCGACGGCCGGCAGATGCGTGCCTTCCTCGAAACCACGCCGGTGGACCTGATCGTGCTGGACATCATGATGCCCGGCGACGACGGCCTGCTGCTGTGCCGCGAATTGCGCGCCGGCAAGCACAAGAACACACCCGTGCTGATGCTCACCGCGCGCAGCGACGAAACCGACCGCATCATCGGCCTGGAAATGGGCGCCGACGATTATCTGGTCAAACCCTTCTCCGCCCGCGAACTGCTGGCCCGGATCAACTCGGTGCTGCGCCGCACACGGATGCTGCCGCCCAACCTGGTCGTCACCGAGAGCGGCCGGCTGCTGGGTTTCGGTCGCTGGAAACTCGACACCAGCGCCCGTCACCTGCTGGATGAAAACGGTACCCTGGTGGCCCTCAGTGGCGCCGAATATCGCCTGTTGCGGGTGTTTCTCGATCATCCGCAGCGGGTTCTGAACCGCGACCAGTTGCTCAACCTCACCCAGGGCCGCGACGCCGATCTGTTTGACCGCTCCATCGACCTGCTGGTCAGCCGCCTGCGCCAGCGCCTGCTGGACGATGCCCGCGAGCCGGCCTATATCAAGACCGTGCGCAGCGAAGGCTATGTGTTCTCGCTGCCGGTGGAAATCCTCGGTGAGCAACCATGACACTGTCCCTGCGCTGGCCGCGCACGCTGGGCTCGCGACTGTCGCTGATCTTCCTCGGTGGATTGATCCTCGCCCAGGCACTGTCTTTCGGCGCGCAGTCCTACGAGCGCTATCAAAGCGCCAGGAGTGCCATGCTCGGCAATCTGGAAACCGATGTCTCGACCGCCATCGCCATCCTTGAGCGCCTGCCGGCGAACGAACGCGAAAACTGGTTGCCACGTCTTGAGCGGAGCAACTACCGCTACCTGCTGAACGACGGCGAACCCGGCACGCCCATGCGGCCGGACGAAGTACCGATCGCCGTGCCCTCGCTCGAAGAGGCCATCGGCCGTGACTACCCGCTGACCTTCAGCGACATTCCCGGTCCGCGCAAACACTTCCAGGCCCATCTGAAACTGCACGACGGCAGCCCGGTGACCCTCGACGTGACTCCGTCGATCAAGCCCATGTCGCCCTGGCTGCCCTTTGTATTACTGGGCCAGTTGCTGCTGATGCTCGGCTGCGTCTGGCTGGCGGTGCGGATTGCCGTGCGCCCGCTGACCCGCCTGGCCCACGCCGTGGAAAACCTCGATCCCAACACCCACGGCGCGCCCCTGGACGAAACCGGCCCGACCGAAGTAGCCCACGCGGCGGCGGCCTTCAACGCCATGCAGGCGCGTATCGCCGCCTACCTCAAGGAACGCATGCAACTGCTGGCGGCGATTTCCCATGACCTGCAGACCCCCATCACCCGCATGAAACTGCGGGCCGAGTTCATGGACGACTCGACCGAGAAGGACAAGCTCTGGCAGGACCTGGGCGAGATCGAACACCTGGTTCGCGAAGGCGTGGCCTATGCCCGCAGCGTGCACGGCGCCACCGAAGCCAGTTGCCGCATCGACCTGGACGCCTTTCTCGACAGCCTGGTGTTCGACTACCAGGACACCGGACAAGCCGTGGAACTGATCGGCAAGAATGGCATGCTGATCGACACCCGCCCCCATGCGCTACGGCGGGTGCTGGTCAACCTGGTGGATAACGCACTGAAATTCGCCGGGCAGGCGCAGATCGTGATCGCCACCCGGGAAAACCGGCGCCTGTCGATCCAGGTCCTGGATCGTGGCCCGGGGATCTCCCAGGCTGAGCTTGCGGACGTTCTCAAGCCCTTCTATCGCGTGGAAAACTCACGCAACCGCAGCACCGGAGGAACCGGACTGGGCCTGGCCATCGCCCAACAACTGGCCATTGCCATGGGCGGGACCCTGACCCTGAGCAACCGTGAGGGCGGTGGCTTGTGCGCGGAGCTCGAGCTGGATAGCGACGCGAGTTGAGCACTGACGACACGTCTACGGGTTTCGCGGCGCGTTAAAATCCTGCAAGCTGAACAGACCGGCACCAACCACCTGGGTGCCGATTTAGCTATGCTAGAACCACGCGTGCGCGCGAAGCCTTTCTGGTGCGGCCGGCGCCTTGTGGCCCGGAGGCATCGCCTTGATGGAATAAAGCATGACCCAACGATCGGTAATCAACGCCTCGGTTAGCCCCAAGGGCAGCCTCGAAACCCTTTCCCAACGTGAAGTGCAGCAACTGAGCGAAGCCGGCTCCGGCAGTATCTACACACTGTTCCGCCAATGCGCCCTGGCCATCCTCAACACCGGCGCCCATGTCGACAATGCCAAGACCATCCTCGAAGCCTACAAGAGCTTCGAGATCCGTATTCACCAGCAGGATCGCGGCGTACGCCTGGAACTGCTCAACGCCCCGGCCGACGCCTTCGTCGACGGCGAAATGATCGCCAGCACCCGCGAAATGCTTTTCAGCGCCCTGCGCGATATCGTCTACACCGAGAACGAGCTGGAAAGCCAGCGCATCGACCTGGAAAGCTCCCAGGGCATCACCGACTACGTCTTCCACCTGCTGCGCAACGCCCGCACCCTGCGCCCTGGCCTGGCGCCGAAAATGGTGGTGTGCTGGGGTGGCCACTCCATCAGCAGCGGGGAATACCAGTACACCAAGAAGGTCGGTCACGAACTGGGCCTGCGCAGCCTGGATATCTGCACCGGCTGCGGTCCCGGCGTGATGAAGGGGCCGATGAAAGGCGCCACCATTTCCCACGCCAAGCAACGCATCACCTCCGGCCGCTACCTGGGCCTGACCGAACCGGGCATCATCGCCGCCGAGGCACCGAACCCGATCGTCAACGAACTGGTGATCATGCCCGACATCGAGAAACGCCTTGAGGCGTTCGTCCGGGTCGGACACGGCATCATCATCTTCCCGGGCGGCGCCGGTACCGCCGAAGAGTTCCTCTACCTGCTCGGCATCCTGATGCACCCGGACAACCGCGACCTGCCCTTCCCGGTGATCCTGACCGGCCCGCGCAGCGCAGAAGCCTACCTTCAGCAACTGAACGACTTCGTGGTGGCGACCCTCGGCGAGGCGGCGCAGAAACACTACGAAATCATCATCGACGACCCGGCCGAGGTGGCCCGGCAGATGGCCCAGGGCTTGAAGGAGGTCAAGCAGTTCCGCCGCGAACGCAACGACGCCTTCCACTTCAACTGGTTGCTGAAGATCGACGGCGGCTTCCAGCGCCCGTTCGATCCGACCCATGCCAACATGGCGAGCCTCAATCTCAGCCGCAACCTGCCCGCCCACGAACTGGCGGCCAACCTGCGCCGGGCGTTTTCCGGGATCGTCGCCGGCAACGTCAAGGATAAGGGCATTCGCCTGATCGAGGAGCACGGCCCCTACGAGATCCACGGCGATGCGGCGGTGATGCAACCGCTGGACAAGCTGCTCAAGGCCTTCGTTGCACAACACCGCATGAAACTCCCCGGTGGCGCGGCCTATGTGCCTTGCTATCGCGTGGTGAGCTAAACCCCTGGCGATCTGCCTGTGCCAGCCGGACTGGCACAGGCAGATGCCCTCGCACAGGTTTCAACGCGTCGCGACCACGAACAACCTGGGAAACGGCAACAGCACCGTTCCATCGGCGAGCGCCGGATAGGCCTCGCTGACCACCGCCAGGTAAGCCTCCAGAAACTCTGCCTTCTGACCCTCGTCCAACGGTGCCAGGTACGGCCGTAGCGCCGAGCCCTTGAACCACTCAACCACCGCAGCGTGACCACCGGCCAACGGATGGTGATAGGTGGTGCGCCAGACATCCACGTGGCTGCAGTGCGGGCGCAACAGCTCATAGTAGAAGGTCGCGTCGTGCCGTGGCGGATGCCGAACCGTCGCGATCTTGTCCGCCCACGGACCGTTGGCGGCTACCTCACGCGCCAGCCGGTGGGACGGCTCCTGCATGTTGTCCGGGGTCTGCACCGCCAGGCTGCCACCGGCGACCAACTTGCTGACCAGATGGGGGTAAAGCGTCGCGTGATCCGGCACCCATTGCAGCGAGGCATTGGCCAGGATCACATCAAAGGCCTGGTCCGGGTTCCAGGTGGCGATATCGGCCAGTTCGAAATTCAACTCCGGTAAGCGCGCCCGGGCACTGACCAGCATGTCGTCGGAACTGTCCATGCCGGTGACCCGCGCCTCGGGAAAACGCTGGGCCAGGACCTCGGTGGAATTGCCCGGACCACAACCCAGGTCGACGGCCACACGGACCGTGCGCGTGGGGATGGCGGCCACCAGATCGCGGACCGGGCGGGTGCGTTCTTCTTCAAATGCCGAATATTGCTTGGCTGACCAGGTCATCACGCTTCCTCTTGTGTGCGGGGAGTGAGCACAAGCCTAGGTTTTGCACGCCATGATGACAAATGCTAATAATGACAAGCTGCCATACTAAAAAGGTATTGAAATGCTTGAGCTGCGTCGTTTGCACGCGTTTGTCGTGATCGCCGAAGAAGGCCATATCACCCGGGCGGCGGAGCGCCTGCACATGCAGCAACCGCCCCTCACCCGCCTGTTGCAGAAGCTCGAGGCCGAGATGGGTGTGCCGCTGATGGAGCGCTTGCCGCGCGGTGTTCGCCCGACCACGGCGGGCCTGGCGCTGCTGGAAGAAGCACGGGCCGTGCTGGCGCGGGCCGAGGGCGTGACCGAGGTGGTGCGCCGCGCCGCCCGTGGCGAACAAGGGCGGCTCGGTGTCGGCTTCACCAGTTCGGCGGCGTTGCATCCATTTGTGCCGGGCGTGCTGCGGCATTTTCGCGAGGCCTTTTCCGGCGTGTCGGTCGTCCTGGAGGAAGCCGGTACTGGCGAGCTGATGGATGCCCTGGTGCACGAGCGCCTGGATGCGGCCTTCGTGCGCTCGCCCTTGAGCGGCACACCGACCTTGCAGGCCGAACCGATCCTGGTCGAACCGATGCTGCTGGCGCTGCCGATGGATCACCCCATGGCGCAGGACACCCGCACACCACTGCCCTTGTCCGCGCTCGCGGGCGAAGCCTTTGTGCTGTATCGACGCCGGGTGGGGCTGGGACTTTACGACGCCATCCTGGTGGCGTGCCGTGAAGCCGGTTTCAGCCCACAGGTGATTCAGGAAGCCCCGCGCATGGCCGCCACCTTGAGTCTGGTCGCCGCTGGCCTCGGGGTTTCCATCGTTCCGGCCTCGATGCAGCGCCTGCGTGGCGACGGGATCGCCTATCGCGCGCTGTCGCAGTGTCCGGGGCTGATCGCACCGCTGCACCTGGCAACCCGCGTGGGCGATAGCTCATCGGTGCTACGGCGGTTTCGGGAACTGGTGATCGAGGCGGCGTCGGCGGAGAGTCAATCATCCCGGACCTGAAGCCGTCGGAACTTCCAATTAACAGGTATCGGCAATTGACAAACCCGCCGCCAGCTTTTAAAACTGAACGCCTGATCCAGGGTGTAAACAAACATGTCCGCAACGTTCAACTCTATCGCTATTGCCATTGGCTTGAATGCCAAGGCAGCGGCGTGCGTTGCGTTTGCCCCTAAATCGAAGAAACAGTCGCTCATGTGACCGGGGCGCGCTGTCCCGTCAGATGAGCTGACAGGACATTGAGCGCGACGACGGGTCACCCCTCCTCCTTCCCAACTTCCTTCTATGCTTCTGACGGTGACGACACGGTCAACCATCAGGAGAAAGTGCATGTCATCGTTTCAAGGTATCTGGGTTCCCCTCGTCACGCCGTTCGTGAACCAGGCCATCGATTTCGTCGGTTTACGGCGCCTGGTCACGCATCTGCTGGATAGCGGCGTCGACGGCATCGTGGTCTGTGGCACCACCGGGGAAGCCGCCGCACTGGGCAAACATGAACAACTGGCGGTGCTGGATGCCGTGCTGGAACTGGTCCCGCCGCAACAGGTGGTGATGGGCCTGGCAGGCAACAACCTCAGCGAGTTGCTGCAGTTCCAGAGCGAGATACTCAAGCGTCCCCTGGCCGGCCTGCTGGTGCCCGCGCCCTATTACATCCGCCCTTCCCAGGCCGGTCTGGAAGCCTTTTTCAAGACCGTCGCCGATGCCTCCAGCGTACCGATCATTGTCTACGACATTCCCTACCGGACCGGAGTGAGCTTCGAGCAGGCGACCCTGCTCAAGATCGTCGCCCACGAGAATATCGTCGCCATCAAGGACTGCGGCGGCAACCTGGGCAATACCCTGGCACTGCTGGCCAGCGGCAAGGTCGATGTGCTGTGCGGCGAGGACAACCAGATGTTCAATGCGATGTGCCTCGGGGCAACCGGTGCGATTGCCGCCTCGGCGCATATCCATCCCGAGTTGTTCGTACAACTCCACCGGCAGATCCAAGACCAACAGCTCGCAGCTGCCAGAGCGACTTATTTCCAACTGACACCGCTGATCCAGGCCCTGTTCGTCGAGCCCAACCCCGGCCCGGTGAAAACCGCCCTCGCCCTTCAAGGACTGATTGCTGACGAACTGCGCGCACCGATGCAAACCAGCAGTGAAGCTACGACCCAGCGCCTGAAAGACATCCTCGCGACGCTCAAGCACAACGCCCGGTAGAGGCCGGACACCCACCCGGGTAGGATGTCTGGACTTAATCCATGAACTTGCCAAGGAAGTCGAGATGTTCTACCGGATAGCAGCCGACGGGCTGGTGTCGTTTCACCTGCTGTTCATCCTGTTCGTGCTGTTTGGCGGGCTGCTGGTGCTCAAATGGCGCCGATTGATCTGGCTGCACCTGCCCGCCGCGACCTGGGGCGTGGCCGTGGAAGTCTTCCACCTGGAGTGCCCGCTGACCCGTTGGGAAAACCTCTTTCGCCAGGCCGCCGGACAAGGCGGTTATGGCGAAGGTTTCATCGAACACTACCTGATTCCACTGATTTACCCGGCCGGGCTGACACCGACGATACAGCTTGGCCTGGGCGCCCTGGTACTGTTGCTCAACCTCACGGTCTACCTGCACCTGTTCAAGACCCGCCGTCCGAAAGCCGCCCTCTAGACACCTCGCCGAGGGGCTGCGACGAAACAGCGCTGTTGCCGTCCCTCGGATTGACCCTCTGAGAAAACCACCATATAGTGTGCTAATATTAAATAAAAAACACTACATGATGTGCCGCCTTCTCCTACCGGCACCTCTCATCGCCCTGGGATACCAGGGTTTTTCGATGCCTGCTTATGCCGTGAATCCTGTTGAACGGGAACTTCAAACACGTGTCTACCTGCCTGACGAAAAGGCAGTGAACCAGGCCTACAAACACCCCACACAAGGAATATCCGATGCTCAGCTGGGACGAATTCGACAAAGAAGAAGGCGAGGTAGCCGTCAAGGGCGCCAACGCCGGCCACGCCACCGAAGCCAACCTGGACCGCCTCGACAGCGCCGGTGGCGCCGCGGCCCTGGAAGCCCGTGCCGTGACCGCTTCCGACTCGGCCGCCATCGCCCGCGCCAAGGCCGCGCTCGACGCCCTCGACGTCGCCGAAGGCCTGGCCGAGCTCGAAGGCGCTTCAGCCCGTGTCGCGGTCGATGAAAAGCGCATGATCAACTGCCGCGCCGACCTCAACCAGCTCGTGCCGTTCAAGTACGACTGGGCCTGGCAGAAGTACCTCGACGGCTGCGCGAACCACTGGATGCCGCAAGAAGTCAACATGACCGCCGACATCGCCCTCTGGAAAAACCCGGAAGGCCTGACCGACGACGAACGCCGCATCGTCATGCGCAACCTGGGCTTCTTCTCCACCGCCGACTCCCTGGTGGCGAACAACCTGGTGCTGGCCGTGTACCGCCTGATCACCAACCCCGAGTGCCGCCAGTACATCCTGCGCCAGGCCTTCGAAGAGGCGATCCACACCCACGCCTACCAGTACTGCATCGAATCGCTGGCCATGGATGAAGGCGAGATCTTCAACATGTACCACGAGATTCCATCGGTGGCGAAGAAGGCCACCTGGGGCCTGAAGTACACCCGTTCGATCTCCGACCCGGAATTCAAGACCGGCACCGTCGAGACCGACAAGGAACTGCTGCGCAACCTGATCGCCTACTACTGCGTACTGGAAGGCATCTTCTTCTACTGCGGCTTCACCCAGATCCTGTCCATGGGCCGGCGCAACAAGATGACCGGCGTGGCCGAGCAGTTCCAGTACATCCTGCGTGACGAATCCATGCACCTGAACTTCGGCATCGACGTGATCAACCAGATCAAGATCGAGAACCCGCACCTGTGGGATGCCGAGATGAAGGAAGAAGCCACCCAGATGATCCTGCAGGGCACCCAGCTGGAAATCGAATACGCCCGTGACACCATGCCGCGCGGCGTGCTGGGCATGAACGCGGCGATGATGGAGGACTACCTCAAGTTCATCGCCAACCGTCGCCTGAGCCAGATCGGCTTGAAGGAAGAGTACCCAGGCACCACCAACCCGTTCCCATGGATGAGCGAGATCATGGACTTGAAGAAAGAGAAGAACTTCTTCGAGACCCGCGTGATCGAGTATCAGACTGGCGGGGCGTTGAGCTGGGATTGATGCAGGTATTCACCTTGGGTGAATAGACTGGAACATCGAAAAGCCCTGAACTTGTTCAGGGCTTTTTTGTTTGTGTCTGGGCACTGCGTTATGAAGCCATGCGCTTCGCTTCCAGACCTCGCGCTTCGATCACGTCGAACACGTCACTGGCATCCTGTAGAAACAGGCGCGAAATCGCGGCGACGTTGCCCATGTCTCGCGGATCGCTATCGCTCAGTCGGCTACAGGTGAACAAGGTCATCAACTTGTTGACCGCCCGCATGCGCTCGCTGACGCAGGCATGCAGATCAACCAGCGGCGCATGGCGATCGATGTAGAGAACGGGGAATTGGGTGGAGACGCTGTCCATCGGGACGAAGCGCCTGGAGGGGTGCTCGGTATTCATGCTGGAACTCCTTGTCATGAAGAATTCCATATGTCGTCAGGCTGCGAAACCCGGCTATCCGGGATCAGCCGGGGAACAGACCCAAGCTTGAGCGCCCTACTCCATCGAAGCAATTCGCCAAAGCCATCAGATACCTGTCGAGTTTTCCGATTGAAAGATGGAGATGCTGTTCGGGTAGTGCCACCGAGTCTCTACCTGACCCAGGCTATGACGGAGCCGGAGGAAAAAGCCGAACGGTTCGCGCCGGTGAAAGCGCACGGCATCAGCGAGCTCGATGCAGCGATGGCCGTGGCGCAGCGGATTGATTGTCAGCGTGGTCTTTTGAGCGAAAATAACAGCAATCTCGCCGCATAAATGTGCAATCTCAGTGCATTTAAAAGCAAAGATGGGGGATCTGACACAGTCCTGATTGAGGGCATTGTTGAGCATTGGGAAGACGATTCTCTCGAGTGAGCGCTCTCCTTGAACCAACAAAAACGCTTGACAAAAAACAATGCGCAGAATAATTTTGCTCGCGAATGCAAACGCTTATCATTTGAATTGATGGCACATCGCGTTCATCGCTTGAAATTCACTTAAATCAATACATGAGAAATATTATGGAAAATATGACCAACGAGAAGGCATTCACAGCTCAAGATATCGGTGAGCTGCGGGTTATCACTATGAACCAGAGTGCAAGCAAAATCACCCAAGGGGGCGACGGCCCAATTTCCGAATATTTTAATGCCTTCAGGATCAATGCTGATTGGCAGGCACAAGACTTCTATGGCTAAGTAAACAGTAGGCGTAGCCAGAGTGCATGCTCTGGTTACGTCCACCTTGAGCACTGAAGCGTTTTCATAGGGAATTGAGACGATATCTATATGCCTTCATCTAGTTTACAGGTGGGGTTCGCTTACTATGGACGGGATCTTATTGTCCTAACAGTGGCGGACAACAAATTCCATCTCATTCAAAACGTTTCGCTAGGTTCAGTTAACGACCTGATCTCCTGTCCAGAGAAAAGTAAGGGCACACCTCTTTATACCGCACTGCACTCGATTGGTGCGATCACTGATTCCTCAACACCCACCAACGGATGCTTGTCGACACTAAAGCCGATAGATTATATCGAGCAACGCTGGATGACGCCGTTGACATCCGCAGCCCCCCTGCGGCGAATGGACATAATAAAAGCATTATATGCCCTGTTGCGCGCTGCTTTTTGCGTTAGGTTTGGAGGCTTCAAACGGGTCATGTCCGTCGAGACAGAGAGCCATTCCCGGACCTTAACTGCAGATGATCATGATGAAATTTTAAATCGAGCCAAGGCCAGTTTAAACAAGGTTTTCTTCCTTGATTTCAGCAAAAATAAATGCCTGACCTATTCACTCGCGTTGACGCTTATTTTACGCCGGAAGATCCCAAGCGTGAAATTGATAGTGGGTGTTCGCACGCGTCCATTTTTGAGTCATGCCTGGGTTGAACAAGATAACAGAGTGATCAGTGATGACCCAGACTTGCGCAATAAACTTGCCGTGATATTGGAGCTTTGATGTTCATCGCCTACTCAGTTACGTTATCTGCGTCTAGAAAAAAAATCCTTGAGCGGTGGGCAAGCCAAAACACGCTGACCACTCTCGTGTGTGGGAGCTTCGTGGTGGGCTTTTCCGATCGCTGGAAGCTTTCGAAGAATGCCCAAGGCGTTGAGCTGTTTGAAGGGGTTTTACACCCATGGGGACAGCACAAACAAAAGTCAATTCACCCAGAAGCGGGTTTTACTGAAACCTCACTCGGCCATGCAATTGGGTACTTTACGTGCGTATCCATTGAATCAGACGAATTTAGAATTACCAGAAGCTTATATCGGAGCCTGGATATTTTTTATACGACACTCGACGGAGAGCCAATACTCTGTAGCCATTTACCGGTATTAATCGCCTCTCGAGGTGGTTACCTACAGCAGACATTGGACACTGATTACTGCAGGAATTACATCGGCGTTCAGCAAAAATTTGGTGGCCAAACACCCTTTTTGCAGATCAGAGAGCTCATGTTGGGTGAGCGGATGAGTATTGGTCCACAAGGGAGAATCAATACTGAGTTTGTGAATCGTCCGCTACCTCCAACAGAGGGAATTGCGGACACACTAAAAAACACATTGGCCACCTTCTCTCAATCATTTGATCACACGCTCCTCATGTTTTCGGGCGGGTTGGACTCCAGCACCCTGTTGTGGGCACTGAAAGCGTGCGACGTCGACACCTTGGCAATACACAACGATTCGAAGCCCGGCACCGATGACAGTGAATACGAGGAGGCGCGAGTTATAGCCAGTGATCTTGGCAATGAAGTAATGAGAATAGAACCAGAGCAAGAAGATGATTTTAGTGATGCATTCAAACTCACCACGACGGATAAGCACTGCTCTCTCAATAGCACCCCTATATTCAGCCATCAGGGTCCAGCGAAAGATGTATTGGAGCTTAATGGAAGTCGGTTGATTCTGACTGGGCATGGCGGGGATCAGGTCTTTATTCAAAATCCAGGAGCCAATGCCTGCTTTTCATTACTGAGCCAGGGGAGATACCTGTCTTTTTTTCGAACGGCAAGAAAGCTGTCTCGATTAAAAGGAGCCAGCGTGTATGAGATTATCAAACGTAACCTTTCGCTGATGCTAACGCCTCACGAGGGTTCAGTCGTGCCTCCTGCATGGTTGGGCCCCTTGAAAAGCAAGGCGGGGGATGAGCATTATCTGCTTCGCGGGTTGGACCGGCGTAGCGCCAAGTATTCACATTTGTCGACCATATTACTTGCATTACACTCGACTCAAACGGTTCCTGGCCGCACAACCGTGCTAGCGCCACTCCTGTTGCAAAATATAATAGGTCATGTCGTAGATACGCCCGTAGAACACACTTTTTCGGATACTCACGATCGCATAATCATACGTCAACCCATTTATGAAAGGACAGGGAAGGCTTTTGCTTGGAGACGAACCAAGCGATCTTCGTCGGTGATGTTTTTTAAGGCTTTATCGAGCGCCAAAAGTAATTTAATCAGCACATTAAATCACGGCGTGGTGATTTCAGCGCTTGGCATAGACAGGACCAAGATCCTTGCTGACTTGGAGATGAATTGCGAAGTAGCGCTCACCGAGAGCTTAAAAAACCTAATGAATGTCTTCAAACTGGAAAAATACCTTTTCGCGGTAAGCACTCAATCGGACAAATTATTAAGCCATGAATAACTGGAAAAAATTGTACCTCCTTTTCCTGCATCATCTAAAGGCAAGAGATCGTACGTTCATTGTGTCCACCATCGTGTGCACCCTTATTGCAGCCAGCTGCTTGTCTACTGCACCGTTCATGCTGGGCCGGTTAACGGATAGCTTGCTGAAGGCCGATACCAGCAGTGCCCAGCAGATCATCATCACCGCCCTATTCTATCTCCTCCTGATCGCCATTCCGAAGCTGATAAACTCGGTGATCATGTACTTACAGAGCCTCCTAAGACTAAGTGCCAATCAGACGCTGCTGGCGAGCTACTTTAATTACTTGTGCGTGCAATCAGAAAGTTTCTTCTCGCAAAAAAATCCAGGGGAGCTTAGCCAAGAGGTCAATCAAGCCTCGAATGATTTATTCAGCATTGTCAGAAACCTATCCTTTTCCATTGTCTCCCCTATCGTCCAGATAGGGATTGCCGTTATCGTCCTCATCCTCAGCAAAAACACGTTTGTTGCCATGGCCATGGCGGTCTATGTCATACTATTCCTGATCAATAATATTTATTATGCCCGTCGTCTGACAGCACTCAAGATGGCGTATATGACGGCTGGCCGCAACACCTATGCAACACTGACCGACTCCATCTCCAACATCAACGTGGCAAGGCAATATAACGCTTACGACTTTCTTCTTGGACGCTACAACAAAGCCTTAAAAGAAGATCGTCAGGCCCAGAGTCATTACTGGACCACGATGGTGCGAATGCAGATGATCAATGCGCTGCTCTTTGTAGGGCTATTTGGGGTTTCCTTCATGTTAGCCCTTTACGACGTTGTCTATAACGGGCGCTCCGTTGGCAACTTCGTTTTAATTGGAGCCTACACATTGACCCTGCTATCCCCTATAGAAAGCCTGGGCAATATGTTTACCGAAATCAATCAAGCGCTGCGAACGTTTGCAATTTTTATCGACAAGATAGCCACGCAAAGCGAACGGCGCGGGCTGACCTCTAAATGTACGCCCCCTCATCGTTGGGCGGTAGCATTTGATCGCGTGACACTCACCTATCCAGGAAAGGAACACGCGGCACTGAACGATGTGTCGTTTTCAATAAAACCCGGTGAGTGCGTGGTGATAACAGGCCCTAGTGGCGCAGGGAAAAGCACTATCGCCAAAATTCTGATGAAGCAATATGTTCACGAGGCAGGATCGGTTTGTGTTTTTGACGATAAGCTCGCGGAGATAGATTTGCACGCCGCGAGTGAAAAAATCGGATTTGTTTCTCAAGAGGTTTTTGCGTTCAAGGATACCCTGAGATTCAACCTATTGGTCGCGCACCCCTCTGCGTCTGACCATGAACTGCTTCTGGCTCTGGACAAAGCTGAATTGCGCGACTACTTGGCCGGCCTGCCGCAGGGACTCGACACTGTACTGGGTGACAGGGGGGTGACACTGTCTGGCGGGCAACGGCAACGATTGGCGTTGGCCAGGCTGTTCCTGCGTCAACCGGACATTATCTTACTCGATGAGGCCACCTCATCTCTGGATGTCGTCACCGAGAAACGTATTCTTCAGAATATTGTCGACGCGTTTCAGCACAAGACTATTTTGATCATCACGCATCGTGCTACAGCCCTGCCGATGGCCGATCGAGTAATGGTTGTGTCCGGCGGTCAAATCGAAGGTTTTGAAGGCCTGCAGCGTTTGAAAACCCACAATGCATTCATTAACCATGTGCTTGACGCGGACGCAAAGGGATTAGAAGTATAAAAAAATCAGGTCATTTCACTTAGATTTCGTCCCGGACCTGCATAAGCGCGAAGCCCAACAGATTCAGCCCACGCCACAGATTGGGGTTGTTCGCGTTTTCATCGTCCTGGGCGAGCCCAATCCCCCAGATGCTATCAACGGGACTGGCCTCAACGATAATGCGAGAGCCGGTCTCCTTCAGGAAAGCCCACAGCTCCGGGTTTTGGGAGAACTTGGCCTGGTTGGCCCGGACGACAATCGCATATCGATGTTGCAGCCAAACCTCATCGTTGAATCCGCGCACGTTGCGACCAAGCGCTTTGGCGGCGTTGGGGGTGGGCGCCAGAAGCACTTGAGCACGAACTTCCTGATCGCCGAATAAGGCAGCCTTCTCGGCCATCATGAAATGCTCAGCCGTTGGGTAGCATTGCCCCTCGACGATGAACTCGGCGTTGAACCACTGGCTGAAGCACGAAGCAGTGATGCCCTTCTTGCTTCGTTGGTGCCCCCAGAAAAAGGCATACTCTAGCGCCTCTCCAGCGTTGAAACGGGAGCGAAGATCTTCGAGGTATTTGGAGTCGTGCAATGGAGCTTCCTTAGCGACTAGCTGCTGACGTAATAGGTTTACCACGATGTGCCAGGTAAATCTCGATTGAAGCGTTTTTCAGCCATGCGCAGTCAACATTCTCTTTTTGAATTCGTCAGCGTTGAATGGGCGAGGCTCCCCACTCGACTCACCGTCCGACGTGGCCCAGCAGCTTTCCTTGATGCTTGTCAGAGGCCTCAGAGACAAGTAGCCCAGCACGGAATTTGGTGCGGCTTCCTGTGCCCAACCACATGGCATCTATCACGAGGTAGCATCTGGCCACCAATCAGGAAATAATCGCGCAAACCCTCTGGCTCGCAAGGACTGCTCGCTCCATGACTTATGTTCTGTCGTTAAAGGTTTTCGTAGCGGTAATGGTCACGCTATTGAGCCTGTGGCGGATGATTCAAATACTGCGCATGACCGAGGGCTCTATCGTCGAAGGCCAGATCACCTACGTTGAAGGAAAGCCGGGGCGCGGTGGCAGCCCCCTTCTGACCTTCAGCTACAGCGCCGAGGGCCAGCGCTTGCACAAAACCTGGGGAGAGACCCTTGATGCTCGTTCGCGACACAAACTGCTAGACGCCGTCGCGCGTTATAACATTGGCGACAGCGTCCCGGTCTGGTACGCAAAGGCCGACCCTGACGTCTGCTGCATTGGCGAGCGCGTGCAACCGCGCGACTTCATCGGGAACCGGTTTGCACAGTTGAGTGAGGGCTTGATACGTCTGTTTCGTTGACCCGAATGGCAGGGTGGCGGCTATAGTGAAAAGGTGACTGAAAAGGTGACAGATTTATTTTTTACCCTGAGCATCGGCTTTTGGTTGAAGGCCCACCTGCGGGGAGGAGCGCAGCAGGCTCCAGTCGAATTTTGCGTAAAATAAATCTGTCCCGCTTTTCTTGTCACTTAGAATTGCCCACTGACCCACAAGGCGCTGAATTGATGGAACTGAGAATCTCAGAAGCTTCTGATTGGCAACTATTTGACGTGATCGCCCAAACGCTTGAGCAAGGACTTAAAGGCTCATGGGTAACAAAGCTCGATGGTCCCGACCAACGCTATTGGGATTTGGCCATCGACGATCAGACCATCACGCTCCACCTAGAGCACTACCTGGGCATCAGTATGCTCATTCCTCACGAAGGTCAGAGTCAGGATCTTTTAACTAATCTGGGGGCCAGAGCTTACCTTCTGCTGGACCCACATCTTACTGAGAGCGTTCGTCAGGATTGGAGCCGCTACACCGGCGCTGCTTGAAGCACCGTCAAAATGACTCCGTACAGAATCAGAGCCCTTCTGATGTTCAGGATAGAAAATAAATCTGTCATCTTTTCGGGCGGTGCGTTGAGCTGGGATTGATGCAGGCATTCACCTTGGGTGAATAGACTGGAACACCGAAAAGCCCTGAATTTGTTCAGGGCTTTTTGTTTGTGTCTGTGCACTGCGTTATGAAGCCATGCGCTTCGCTTCCAGCCCTCGCGCTTCGATCACGTCGAACACGTCACTGGCATCCTGTAGCAACAGGCGCGAAATCGCGGCGATGTTGCCCAGGTCTCGCGGATCGCTATCGCTCAGTCGGCTACAGGTGAACAAGGTCATCAACTTGTTGACCGCCCGCATGCGCTCGCTGACGCAGGCATGCAGATCAACCAGCGGCGCATGGCGATCGATGTAGAGAACGGGGAGTTGGGTGGAGACGCTGTCCATCGGGACGAAGCGCCTGGAGGGGTGCTCGCTATTCATGCTGGAACTCCTGATCATGAAGAATTCCATATGTCGTCAGGCTGCGAAACCCGGCTCTCCGGGATCAGCCGGGGAACAGACCCAAGCTTGAGCGCCCCACTCCATCGAAGCAATTCGCCAAAGCCGTCAGATAGCTGTCGAATTTTCCGACCACTAGGTAGGCACAGGGTACAACAGCACGGCCATCGGTATCAGAAAGCGAAATGCTCGGAAAAATCCGTTTTTCTGTAAGCACCTTCCGAACGTCTTGGACGTCAATCCACCCAACCCACGCCGCCAAAAGTCTTTGTTTCAGCAGGTGTCGACGTGTGGACGCCTACAAAATCCGCGTGCAATCTACACGTGCATCAACGCTTGGCAGGCATCAACAATCGAACACAACTCAAGGCAAGACTCGTATATCAATGAGATACACAGGACTTACATCTGCTATACAGGAATGCTACGATTGTGCCGCAGGTCTGCTCAGCCTGCCGACGATAGAGAGCGCCCCCATAGAGGGTTTCATGATGCTGAAGACCAGCCCCCCAGAACCGACGAAAGAAAAGCCCGTACCCATCAATATGCGGGCAGACATCAAGAAACGAAATTTGATTGATATCGCTGCTGCCTTATCAGGCCGTGACCGTACCAGCTTCATTCTGGAAGCAGCCTGCCAGAAAGCGGAAGAGGTCATTCTGGACAGGCGGTTGTTCGTACTCGATGAGGATGCGTTTGACTCATTCGAGCAAGCTTTGGAATCCAATCCGGTGCGAGGGAACCAGTGCCTGCAAAAACTCCTGGCAAGGCCAAAACGCTGGAGCTGAGTGCCCCAGCAAGGTTAAGTGAACAACACGATCTGAACGATTTCGATTGTGGTGAAAGCTCGATCAATGAGTACCTCGTCAAAAAAGCACATAAGGCCCAAGCCGCCAAACACGCGGTGGTCTATGTGATTTGCATCAAAGGTACCCTGAAGGTCGTCGGTTACTACACCCTGTCCAACGGATCAGTCATGCGCGCATCCGTAGTGCCGAAGAGCCGACAACGTAATTCTCCCGGGCAGCACCCTGTCACCATCATTGGCCGAATGGGCATCAGCCTCATTGCTCAGGGCAATGGTTACGCCATCGACCTGCTGCAGGACGCAATCGAGCGGTGTATCAGCGCATCCGAGACAGTGGGTTCAACCGCTGTTCTGGCCCATCCCTTGAACGACAGGCTCGCGGATTTTTATTCCAGACATGCAGGCTTCATCCCCTGCCCCAGTGTCTCACCCATAACAATGATGCTGCCGTTGCAATGAACGCCGAGTTGCCTAGTCATTCTCGAGACTTTCATAACCGTCATCGCACGTACGATTGCTGAGGCTTTTAACGCATGGCGTCGCCCGTTCGGCGATAGATTATTTCTTCATGTCCTCCACCAGATTTCCGACCACAAGATCAGACACGTTGGTAAAGGCGGTGCGCAGGGCTTCGGGATCGGTCGCGTATTGCTCAGGGGTATATGCGGTGGTGTTGGCGTCATTGAATACCGAGATAGTTGCGAAATTTCGCCATACTGAGGTTCCGTTGCGCTTCATAAAGCCGTTGGCGCCAATGACGGGGTACAACACGGTGCTGAAATTCTTCAAGCAAAGCCCCCACTGCATGACCATGATTTCGACCTCTGCATCCGCCTGCTCGCCATTAGCAACGATGGTGAATAAATGCTCCCGTTTGACACGATCTTCAAAGCTTTTGCGGACCAACTTACCCAAGTCGATGTTGTGGGTTTGCATGTTGTTCAGGATTGCCCGAGAGACGTCCATGGTCGAGACATCGGCAGCTTTCGTTCCCGCAACTGTCCCTGCACCAGTCAACGCGCTCGTCCCAGCGTTCGAAGCACCGGTGATCATTCCAGTCGCCGCGCCGGCACCCGCGCCCAGGCCAGCACCCCACGCCTGATCCATACTCGTGTACTTGAAGTTGTCTACCGCGACAAACACCGGAAGAATTTTTATGGTCTTGATTTGCTGACGATCTTCAACACTTAGATTCTTGGTGACACACCCGGAAAGCAAAGCGAGCGCACACACTGTGATTATTAGCTTCTTCATCTGATTGGAAAACCGATTTTGTAGATAAGTGACATATCGCCCGCAGGACGGGTTTCTTGAGCTCTGCAACAGCCCCAGCGGTGCTTATCGCGGGCGCGTGCAAAGGGTCATGGCGATGGCCGATCTGTGCCATGACAACACGCCCACGATGTACATTTCGAAGGTGACCGAGTCCTGGCAGGCGCTTTTGAGCAGGAAACGATTAAAAAAAGGGGCACGGCGGACTCAACCGGTCGCGACCGGCTGCAATCGGCAAAAACCGGACCTTCACTTTCAAAGGCAGGCGTTCGCTTGTAGTAGAATGCTGCTTTAAAAAAAAAGAAACTCCACCATGGATGTTCAAGAACTCGAAGAAAGCAGCGTCTTATCGATCACAGTGGACCAGGCCCATCGCTATTTCGAGATGGTTGTCAGTCTAGATGACGGGACCAAATACAAGCTGATGGCATGGAATGCCGACGGCTCTGAGCTAACTATCAGGCTTGGCGCTCTTCACGTTCAAAACTCCGGCGTACTCGGAGAGCTTGAAGGGATAAACATTGTTGAACACGTTCTATTCCTTGAGGGTGATTTCGGAGATATAGCTATTAAAGCCACTACGATTTTGGTTGAAAAACTCGTGCAAGAGGCCGCTTTGGATCAATTTCAGCCTTTCGCGACAGGCTGCAATCGGCCTGACGCAGACAATACTGGTATGCCATAAGTATCGCGGAGCCTAACCCCAGCGGAAAATTATTAACCGAGATCGAAAACGCCATGGATGAACGCAAAAAAACAATCAAAAACAAGATCGACGCTGTGGTGACCGCCAGCGGATCTGACGAGATTGTCTATAAATCAGAGTGGCTCGGTTATCTCCCCTTCGGGGTTTATCACTGGGTTGAACACCAGGGCGAAGACTTTTCCAGCGACTTTCCTGCTGGATGGACTCTTGAGGACCTAGCTAGCCTTGAGCAGACAGGGCTCCTGGAAAAGCTTGAAGCTTACGAGAACCCGGAAGACGAATTTGATCGGCATATCAGGTATCGCGTCTGTGTTAAACGCGTCTAGCGGTTGGCTGATTGCAAGTTGGTCAAGTCCGCGTTCGGCCAGGAACGGACTATCTATATTGAGTCGATTCCGGCACGTGACGACTGACTGAACGAAGCCCGTCAGGCCGGCTCCCCGATGCACCACCACTGTACTGCGACCTCATCGTCAGGTTGAGTTACGTCATGCCCGTGCTCGATGAAATGCGCTGGTGTGTGCAACGCAAGAGCATGACTGATCCGCTCTGGCTTGAGCGCGTTGGCTTCACCGAGAAAACCCAGATAATAGTCCCGGTCATAGAAGAGGGTGACCTCGCTCTGGTGAACCCATGGCCACACCAGCAGGCAAGCGACCCGGTAGTAACCCTGTGAGCGGTCAGCAGCATCGGACAGGTGGCTAGCGGCTTCGAGCAGTTGCTGAATGCAGAAGGCCTGAACTTCGATCCTGGCTTGAGGGCCTTGGACCAGGGCCGCGTGTACCGGGATCTTCCAGTGCGTGTAACGCTCCATGTGCCCGGATCGTGGGTAAAACTCGTCGCGAAAACTGGAGGCCCAGCGTTCCAGAGCGCGAAGGCGGCGGGGAATGCCTCTGAGTGGCTTGTTGCTGAGGCCGATTTGCCGCATTGATACGTCCTTGTGATGCCGAAAAAGTCTTTCGCGGTTGTCTGCTGACGGGAGGGGCGCAGATTTTTGGGACCTGATAGCTGGTCGGGACTGTAGGGTTGTGGAGGCGCGGCAGCTGCCGATCCAGTGCTCGGTATCATACGATGATCCTCCTGAAAACCGCCCCACTGCTTTCAAAAAGCCCCATTGTTCTCAGATTATACTGTCAAGGCATTCCGCCCCGGAGAGCCTCGCCATGAACTCGCCCCATCTTTACGAACGCCTGACCCGCGAAAATGCCATCCTGCTACTGGTCGACCATCAGGTTGGCCTTTACACCGGCGTGCGCGACATCGACACACTGGCCCTCAAGCACAACGTCGTCGGCCTGGCCAAGGCAGCGCTAGCGCTGAAGGTGCCGATCATCGTCACCACCACGACCGAGCAGATGTGGGGGCCGCTGATCCCCGAGCTCGCCGAAGCACTGCCGGGTGTGAAGCGCATCGAACGCACCACCGTCAACGCCTGGGACGAGCAGCGCGTCGTCGATGCCGTCAAGGCGACCGGCCGCAAGAAACTGATCGTGACGGGTATCTCGACCGACGTTTGCCTCGCTTTCCCGGCGATCTCGGCCATTGCCGACGGCTACAACAGCTATGCAGTGATCGATGCTTCCGGCGGTTTCACCCAGACGCAAGTCGACATGGGCGTGGCGCGCATGCTGCAGGCCGGCGTGATCCCCGTCGGTTACTCGAACGTCGCCGTTGAGATGCTGGCCGACAACGCCGCGCCCGAAGCCGAGGCCGTCTACGCTGCGCTCGGCATGCCCTTCGCCGGCCTCGTGTATGGCTTGAAGCAGTACTTCTCGCACCACTGAGCGTCTACCGATCCACCACCAACGCCTGCCAAGCGCCCCGAACACCCGGGGCGCTCTTCTATGTCCGCTAGGGGTTGTGGATTCAACCGGTCGCGACAGACAGGAATCGGCCAGAAGCAAGCATTTAAGCGTTTCGAACTATCTCGTCCCAGACTGTGGGGATCGCGAAAAGCTCCCCGAGCAACCCCACAAACGCTTTGACGTTGGGGCTGCCTCGTCGACTTTCCGGCCATAACGCAGTGATCGAAGCCCGGTCCACCGCAAACTCAGGAAAGAGCGGCTTCAATTCCCCACGAGCCACGTAGGGGGCCGCTACATAAGTAGGCGAAATACCTATTCCGCCACCCGCTGCAACCACGGCCGCAACGGCATCGCTCGCATCGATGACGATGGCCGAGTTCGGCACCCACTCGACCACTTTCCCGTCCACATTGAACGGCCAGCGCAATGCCTGGCCGGAACTTTGATAACGAAAGTTCACGCAGTCGTGGTGCGCCAGGTCGCTGAGTTCCAGCGGAGTGCCACGTCTGGCCAAGTAGGCCGGTGAAGCAAAAGCGGCTAGCCGATGAGGCCCCAAGGCTTTCGAGATCAGCCGCGAGTCCGCCAGGTTGCCCACGCGTACCGCTACGTCGATGCCTTGCTCAATGATGTCCGAAAACGGGTCGCCCAGGCGCAGGTCGATGGCGAGCTTTGGGTAACGCTCGCGAAATTTAGGAATGGCTGGCACCAAGATGTTCAGGCCGATAGGCGGCGGCGCGGTGACCTTCAAGGTGCCGGAAGGCTCGGCCCGAGAGGCAACGGCGGCCTGATCGATATCTTCCACCTCGCGCAAAATGCGCAATGCCCGCTCGTACAAATCCCGTCCTTCCGGGGTCAGGGTGAGCGAGCGGGTGGTCCGGCTAAATAGCTTGAGTTCGAAGTGCTGTTCAAGGCGTTGCACGCTCTTGCTGATGGCTGACGGTGAGACCGACAAGTCGCGGGCTGCGGCGGTATAGCTGCCCAGGGAGGCGGCACGGGCAAAGGCAATGAGACCGGTAAGGCGGTCCAACCCTATTTGTTCCTTCATGGCACGAGTAAAGCAACTTACGCCATAATTATCAATCTCGACCCAAGCCTTTAGCCTTTCTCCCATCGACGCCATCCAGGCGTTCAAGGAGATGGACCATGACGACTACACCTGCTCTCAATCAAGCTTTGCCCGCCAATCTGCAGGGCCGTACCGTGGTGATTTTCGGTGGTACGTCCGGCATCGGTTTGGCCGCAGCCATTCAAGCCAAGGCCGACGGCGCACACGTGACCATCATCGGTTCCGATGCCACCCGTGCCGAGCAGGCCGCCCGCAACAACGGTCTGGACGCCTGGCGCGCAGCCGATGTAACCGATAGCCAAGCCATCCACGCCGCCTTGGCGGATATCCCGAAAGTAGACCACTTGGTGCTCCTGGCCGGCACTTACGTGGTGGGCAACGTACTGGATGCCGGGATTGACCACCTGCGCCGGGCATTTGAGGAGCGTCTGTGGGCTTCGGTGCATGCCATTCGAGCCCTTGGCGAACGCCTGGCTAAAGACGGTTCCATCATCTTTATCTCCGGGATGTTGTCGGACCGCCCCAATGCCCATGGCACCGCGGTGTTGGCTGCTGCGTCAGCAGCGAGAGGCAGGCGCTGCCGCTGTTTTCCTGATGACCAATGGCTTTATGAACGGCGCCACATTGAATATCGACGGCGGCGCAAGGCTGGTCTGAGCGGCCCAACTGGCCAGTTAGCCCAATTTCGCGGAAAGCGGGACAGATTTATTTTACGCAGAATCCGACTTCAGTCAGCTGCGTGCGCCACAGGTGACTTTCAACTAAAATTCGGCGCCCAGGGTAAAAATAAATCTGTCACCTTTTCCGACTGACGTAGTTTTCAATACTCTTTCAAATTTAGTAGCCTGCTCCGCAACCAACTCTTTCTATCGAGCGAAAGGGAGCGGATTTATTTTCAGATGCGGTTGACAGGAATACCACCTTGCTCGCGTACAAAAAATAAATCCGTCCCCTTTTCGTCACACCTCTAATATACGGTCAGTGGATACATGAAAAACCCAAACCGTTTATTATCACCAGACTTAGATACCCACTCACCTTTATACCCTTCACCGTCTGCTTTCCCGGAGAACTGTGCACGTTCAGAGTTTGTACCAGGAAGGTACTCCACAAGATTCATAGCGTCTTTTTCAACACAGCCACTAAATACAATTTGCTCTTGTGATTTTTTATATTTATAACCACCACTGCTTTGGCAACCATTTTCGTTAACCTGACTAACAAACCATGCCGAACTCGAAATTCTTCCGACATAAATTTTTTTACGATCTTGAGACTGCAATGCGCAGTTAAAATAACAAGCCATCTGAAATACTTCTGGTTTATTCGTATCAAAAAACAGATAGGTTGCCGCACCAGCTATCTTCTTTGAACTATAGACAGGAATGCTTATAGCGAGAGTAACACCCATAGATGGAAATGCTTCTTTTTTTAGTCTCAAACTACCATTAACAGCATCACCACAAATTGTGGCTATAACCGATTCGCTAAACGCCAAATTTTTATCATTAACTAACTCACCCCCACTCCCTCGACACTCATATCCATACCAAGCAGGTACTGACTGCGCGGAAATTTCTTGCGAAAAACTATAAACCCTATCAATAATTATTTTCTTATCAATGTAACTGAACACCACCCACTGACGAGCTTTTGAAGATGTAAAGTCCAGATGCTCCAATACATATTTGCCGCTATATCTATACAGCCAATTAGAGCTCATCATCCCTGTGTTTTCAGAAACTATAGAAATTTTATCCCCTGTAGACCCATCGACTAAAAAGCCACCTTCATCAAGTATTACACCACAGCCACTCGCTTTATCTTTACCTGCTGTGCAGGATTCATGCTGTGGAAACAAAGGCTCCGCACAGACGAAAGTCGACGTAAAAATAACCAACACAAAAACTATAAACTTCAATTTCTAATCCTCACCAAAAGAGCTTCGAATTTTTCTGCATAAAATTTAAAAATCCCAGCGCGGTCTGACCCGTTAATAATTTTACGTGCTGCAAGATAGTTTTTACTCCCAGGTGACAAATGTGCAGCCAAGGTGTTTCCAGATGAAAAAATACCATCCCTCATCCCTCTTAGCATAATCCTTGTTGCACACTCCAGATCCAGCACCAAATCCGGATTACCTGTAAAATCCAATCCAAGTGCAGTTGAAAATTTTTGGTAGTTTACTTTCCAAGTTATCTGACTGAGCCCTCGTCCTCTATACTTGAAGCCGTCACCAATTTCAGTGTTACCGTATGCCTCTGCCATGCTAGCTCGGCGCCCAGTAGGGCCAGAACCGTAATCAATCTCTGCGTCTTCATAAGAAATTTTCTCGCGAATGGGGCCAAAAAAAACCACCCGATGCCAATCATATGATTCCACTCGGATTGTAGCCAACATATAGGCTAAATAGGCATCATTACATCCATCAAAATACTCACCCCACAACTTCATCATCATCGCCAACAGTTTTTTCAGATTTTCTTCTGACTCTTGGTTCAATGAACTAGATAGCGAAATATGTGTAACATTATTAGTAGCAAACCAACCAAAAACATGTTGATGCTCTTTTTTGTACTCCTCCACAAATTTTTCTATATTCAAACAACCACAAGAATATTTAGCAAAGCTTGCAATCAGCCCAACTGGATGAATATGCTGCACAGACGCATTAGCAGTTATGCCATGCTGACCTAACAACTGCCCCCACAAACTAAGACGCTCGATTCTTGCCTTTTCTTCTACCCAACTTTTGTGCGGATCCGAATCGCTATGCCCCATTAGTTCATCCAGGGCATCCCATTTTTCTGACTTGTATTGCCACTCGCTTTCGTAGCGTGTGACCATCTGAGAAATAGGTTGAGAGAACCAAGGCTTACCGAGAGCCTCCGTTATTTCTTCAGGTTTGAGTTTGCTATCACCATTTTTATCGAGAATTTTATATAGCTGCTTCTTCGCAAGACTATCGTCAGCGTTTCCGACGTTCGGCAGGTAAGTCGCGCGCTCCTGTTCATTAAGGCTTTCCTGCGCATGAAGGAAAGCAGCCAGGTGATCCACATTGCTGACGGTTTCTTCGATAAAAGTGAAGCCTTCCCACTCAAAGGGTGAGTGACGCGACAATGTGGTGTCCGGCTCCGCAAACCAACCGTTGATCTCGTTACCATCTGCATCGCCAAGCAGTCCGTCTAGACGCCACCAAAGCGTGTAGGTGGTTGTTCCGCCCATGACGACCGGCACCTTGATTTTCTTCTCGGCAGGTAACGCCTCCAGCACACTGACAGGAACCAAAAAGTCATAGCCGACCTTTTTGTGAGCATCGGTCACTTTGGGTGGGTTCGTAGCGTTCATGCCTTGTACGTGAGTGATCAACAGGCTGTCTTTGGGAATCTTGAGCAGTGTCTTCTCGGTAGCCGGCAAACTGGAGGCATTGGACTTGCTCAGCTCAGTAAACGCCTTGACGTCTTCGCAACTGAACACTTCCAGGTGCAGCAAGTTCTTAGGTGCTGCATCCGTATGATTTTGATATTTACCGACATGTCCCAAAACCTCACCAGCCCTAATTTTATAGGTCGAGGTTAGGGGGACTACCTCCCCCCTAGGGCTTTTCGGCTCATTCTTTGCTTCCAGGGAGTCCAGCCAAACGAAGCCGGGCAGCTTTCCATCTGCACCAGGGCTCAGCATAGGGGTGGACTGCCCGCTTACGATCTCCACCAACTTGCGAAATTTGTTAGGCGTTGGTTCATCGCTGAGTTTGACCTCTGTCCCAACGGGCAAAAATCCAATCGGCTGGCCATTGGTGGGTGCGCTTCGAATGTTTGCCCCTTTTTTCTCACCCGGTAGAGGATCCACAGCGTCCTTGCCTACAAGATACCGATCCCCAGAAAGAGGCTTCATCTGGCCTTTAAACACCCAGCCGGTATTTGCCGCTAACCCCGGAAACTCAGGCGTGACACTGATGATCTCGAGCCAATTCTGAGTTGCTGGAGCAGGCTTTGTCAGCACCGTGGTCCCACGAGGCAATATCGCCAATACAGGAAACTGTGTTGAGTTTCCGCTACGAACCCTAATCCCCAATGACTCATCCGGAGCACTCGCTTTTACTTGAAACAGCCCTTTCCCCCAGAAGTCGGGCCTTTTAAGCGCCGGATTCAACTTGTAGGTGTCCCAATCCAGCAAATGCATATACAGACTGAAAAAGGTCAGGCTTGGCCCTGGCGCCGCTGCCGCAGGTGCCGCACCGGGGGCAGGCGCTGGTGCGGGAGGCACGGGAGCCGCCAAGCGGTGTTTAACCAACACGAAACCCGTTGAAAAGACTGAGTGCGTCGAGCCGAAATCTGATTTGGGATAAACCTCATCAATGCGATAGGCGACCACCTCGCCATCCGCAATGCAGCGGACCTCGACGTTGTCCCCCACCAGCAGACCAGTGGCCTCGTCGATGTGAACGCCGCCGTGCCAAAGGCCGTTGGAGCCCAATGGGTAGTAACCATCCTTGGCCTGCGCCAACGCCTTGTAATACTGCTGCGGATCCGTTGCTTCTGCCCCCCCTACTTTGAAGGGGTACGACCACTTCTCTACTTTGCTTGTTGTTGTCTCAGTCATTACCAATTACCTGAATTCTGATCCCTGGTGGCCTGGAGTGCCGTCGGTGTCTGTTAGCCGGAAAAATTGAGCATTCGTTTCGGTTTGCGCTTGATCTGCTCCTCTGGCGCATTCACCAACGCCTGCTCCATCAAACTCCCCGCCTTATCCTTAGCCGCCGCCCCCGGCAGCACCGGCGGCTTGATCCCAATTCCGGTCCCGCTCCCCGCAGATCCACCGGCATTGTTCTTCACCACCGGCCCAACCACCGAGATGCCACCGGCATCCAGCTTGATGAAGCTGCCCCCGGCCTTGATCGTGAGTTCCATTTCGGCCTCGATGACGATCTTGTCCCCCGCCTTGAGGTGTATCTCTTTCCCCGCACGGGTCAGTTGCGCCGTGCCGAGTTTGATGTGCTGGTTCTGCCCAATCGTCAGATGGTCGTCCATCCGGGTCTCGGTCTTGCGATCCGCAACGGTGGTGCGGTGTTCTTCGGCTTTCAGCTCGGTGTAGGTGTTCTTCTCCACCGTGTCGTGGCGTTCGTTGCCGACGCGAATCTTCTGGTCATGCTCGATGTTTTCATCCCAGTCGCGCTGGGCGTGGATGAAGATTTGCTCGGCGCCCTTCTTGTCTTCAATGCGCAGTTCGTTGTACCCGCCGCCACCCGGTGAACTGAGGGTCTTGAACACCGTGCGGGTTTTGTTCGCCGGCAGTTCATAGGGCACCTGGTTTTCCTTGTGGTACAGGCAACCGGTCACCAATGGCTGGTCGGGATCGCCTTCAAGAAAGGTGACGAGCACCTCCATGCCCACGCGCGGGACGCTGATGGCACCGTAGCGGTCGCCGGCCCAGGCGCTGGAGACGCGCAGCCAGCAACTGGTCTTGTCGTCGGCCAGGCCTTCGCGGTCCCAGTGGAATTGCACCTTGATGCGGCCGTACTGATCGCAGTGAATTTCTTCGCCTTTGGGGCCGGTGACCGTGGCGCTCTGGCTGCCGAGCACCCGGGGTTTGCTGTGTTCCAGCGCCGGACGGTAGAACACCGCCCACGGAGTGGCGAGGAAACGGTTGCGGTAGCCCTGGTGGAAGTCGTCCTTGCTCGCGGTGGTGTCGCTGGTCACCGACTCTTCAAGCACCTGTGGCTGTTTGCCCTCATGGACGATTTCAGTGAGTAGCCAGAGGTCGTTCCACTCGCTGCGCGGGTGGTCGGACATCTCCAGGAAGTGACCGCTGCTCAGCGTGGTCTGGTCGCCCCAGCCTTCGGCTTGCTGGTAGTCAGCGCGGTGGCGTTCCAGCGCACGCTGGCTGAGAAATTTGCCACGCGCGCGGTCAAGGAAGCGGCCCGGGTAGTCGTAGTCTTCCAGGTCCGGTTCGGTGCTTTCGCCGTGGGGCTTGTAAGCGGCTTCGAGTTGCAGGCTGGGTTTTTCGAAGTCGTAGTCGCGACGGCTGACACGGCTGGTGCGGGTTTCCAGGCGCAGCTTGAAACCTTTGATCACCGGCTCATCGGCGACCATGCCACTGCCTTGCACATAGGCGGTTGGCTGGCCGAGTTTCGGGAACACCGTCTGGTCGTCGCCGAACACCAGCAGGTGGGCCTTTTCGCTGTGCTGGAAGTGGTAGTGAATACCCTCCTCTTCACACAGGCGCTGGATGAAATGCAGGTCGGTTTCGTCGTACTGCACGCAGTAATCGCGGTCCGGACACGGTTGGCCGAGCTGGAAGCTGTAGGCGTTGCTCTTGATGCCGTGCTCTTCGAGGATCAGCGCGATGATTTTCGGCGCCGACATCTGCTGATAGATGCGCTGGTTGGTGCGGTGATGCAGGTATTGCAGTTGCGGCACCAGGGAGACTTTGTAGCGTGTCAGACGCTTGCCGGCATCGCCTTGGGCGACACGGTAGATCTGGCCGTGAATGCCACTGCCCTGCGGATCGAACGCGAGGAACGCCTGCTTGTGCAGGAGCTTTTCCAGGTCCAGATCGGGGTTCTCACTGACCAGCTCCAGGTCGAAGCGATACGCCTGGCTGATGCCTTCAGTGCCGGTGAACGACAGCACTTGCAGATCGCCCACGTAGTCGTCGACGGTCAGGCTGAAATGCTTTTCGTTAGCGGTGTTGAACATTCCTTGCTCCCTGTTCGGTAGTCATCCGTTACGCCTGAAATCGCAAACGCTGCAGCCAGGACGAAGTGACGGCGAAAGCGTCACGCAATTGTACGGCGGTCATCGTGCGATCAGCGGCATCGAAAGCCAGCGCCGCCTTCAGGGCTGGCCAGCAGTGTTTCGGTAGATTTTTCGGTGCGTGCAGCTCGCGCTCCAGATGCTCATCGCGGGCTTGGGTGGAGGGCAAGCGGCGAAACGGGTGTTTGCCGCTCGCCAGTTCGTAGACCACGCAGGCCACGCCATACACATCGACGCGGGCCGACAGCGGCTGGCCTTCGAGCAGCTCCGGGGCTGCGTAGCCTGGCGTCCAGGCGTTGAAGCGGTCGCGGCTCAGGTGTGGCAGGCCAGGCAGGATACCCTCTTCGGCCCGACCCAGGCCGAAGTCGAACAGGCGCACGCCGTCTTCGCTGAGCATCACGTTGCTTGGTTTCATGTCACCGTGCAGCACGCCCCGGGCGTGGGCGTGGGCCAGTGCATCGAGCATCGGCAGCACGATATCGCGCAGCTCTTTCCAGGGCAGGCCCAGGGGCCGTTCGCAGAGCAGTCTGTCCAGGGTCAACCCACGCATGAGTTCCATGGTGATGAAGGCGCGTTGGCAATCGGTGTCCACTTCAAAGGTGTGCAGACGCAGCACGTTGTCGTGGCGCAGTCGTCGGGTCAGGGCGAACTCGCTGTAGAGCAAGGCGCTGGCGTCCGGCGATTCGGCAAATTCTTCGCTGAGGATCTTCAGCGCGATGTAAGGATCGGGATCGCCGAACTGTTCGCTCAGCAAGTCCCGTGCGCGGTAAACCGCCCCCATGCCACCGGCACCGAGCAGGCGCTCGAGGCGGTAACGGCCGGCCAGCACGTCGGGGATTGCACCGACGCTGGATGGGGTCGGCGCCGGTGCGGGGGCTGCGCCGTGCGACTTGGCGAACGCAAAGTAGGTCAGGTTGAGGTCCTGCTCTTCGCTCACCAGCAGGTCGTCGAGCGCCGGCACAAGTTCAGTCATTGGCGAATCACCACGGCGGTCAGGTTATCCCGGGCCGAGCCACGCAAGGCGCCGTCGAACAGACGCTCCAGCGCAACCTGCGGCGCAGTCAGGCTCAGGGCGTTGCCGAGGGCATCGCTGCTCAAGCCTTGATACAGGCCATCGCTGCACAGCAAGAACGTATCGCCGGGATACACCTCGAGTTCCAGCACATCCAGGGTCAGTTGCTCGGCGGCGCCGACCGCACGGGTCAGGGCCTGCGCGGCCGGATGGGCGCGGGCCGCCTCAATGCTCATCTGTTGCTCGTCGATCAGTTGCTGTTGCAGTGAGTGGTCCTTGGACAGCTGATACAAACACTGGCCCCGCCACAGGTAGCAGCGGCTATCGCCGGCCCAGATACAGGCCGCGCGATTGCCCTCCACCAAAAGCACCACCACGGTGCTGCCCATGATGCTGTCGTGGCGCCCGGCCGTGACGGTCAACTCCTGCCCCAAACGGCGGTTAAGCCAGTGCAGGCACTGGCGAATGCCATTGAGCCGTTCGTCGAAGTCATCCTGCACCGGCAATTCCGCCAGGCTGGCGACGATCAACTGGCTGGCGATATCGCCCCCCTGATGACCGCCCATGCCGTCCGCGACCACCCACAACCCCTGCTGAGGGCAGTCCAGGAAGGCATCTTCGTTGCGCGACCGAACCTTGCCGGCATCGGTGCGCGCAGCGCTGCGCCAGGGGCTGGCAACCCGCATCAGAGCTGCACCGGCATACGGAAGGTACGCAGTACGCCCATGTCGAACGGGTTCGGCGTGCGTTGGCTGGTCAGCAGATAGTTCGCGCGCAGGCCACCCACGTCAGCCTTGAGCACCAGCACGTCGCGGCCGACCAGGTATTCGGTCTGCATCAGATCGAACAGGCGGAACAGCGACCAGGGGCCGGAGTTCTTCTCGATACCCAGCGGGCGACCGACCATTCTGTCGAGGAGCAGGCTGGTGCGACCGTCCTGGGCTTCGGTCGGCCATTTGAACGACACCGGCACGATCGGACCGTGGCGGTATTCGATGGTCTTGTCGCCAAACTTGAACTCGGAACGGCTGACCGCCGGGTCGAGGGTGTACGGCTCCAGTTTGAACTGCACCTGCGGCTCGGCCGGGTTGTCGGCGAAGAAACTCTGGCGAATCACCAGCACGGCGTTCATCTGGTCGAGGTAGACCTTGGAGATCGGCAGGCTGTAGCCATCGACGCTGCGCATGCGGTAGTTGCCCGAATCGCCACTGACGAACGGACGCAGGTAGGTGTCGAAGAAGCGGTCGGCGATGCCCTGGGCCTTGAAGAACTCGCGGAAGTCGCCGATCGCCACGTCGCTGGTGCTGTGGGCGTTGAACGGATAACGCTTGTTGATCGCCTTGCCGTAGAAGCTGTACAACTCGCTCTGATAACGCTGGTTCAGGTACTGGTAGGAATCATTGAGCACCAGACGCCAGGTGTCTTCGGCCATCAGGTTGAACCACACGCTCAACGGACGCGGCAGACGACCGGAGGCACTGCGCAGGTTGCTCAGCGCATCACGCTGGCCGCCCATGCGGGTCTTGGCCATTTCGAACGCCGCCTGTTCCGGTGCGCTGGCGCGCGCCAGGCTGGCCATTTGCAGTTGCAGGTCGTTGAGCGCGGTCAGGACCGGGGTCAAATCAGCGGCCGGGCCGTTGTTGTCATCCAGCAGGCGGTGCAGCGGTTCGAAGCGCAGCTGCAGGGATTTCTTCGCGGTGTCCGGCAGGTTTTTGCTCGCGGCCAGGTCGGAGGTCTTGTCCGCGGCGGCAGACGCCAGCTTACCCAGTTTGCCCAACTTGCCCCCCTGCTGGGCCAGTTTCCCTGCGGCATCCGCTGCGTTGTCAGCGACATCGGCGACCACCGGGAAACGCGTGTTCTCGCGCACTTCCGTCAGCAGTTGCAGGATCGGCGAGTTGGCCGAAGTCAGGCCCGCCAGTTGCTCGGCGCCTTCACGGAAGTCGCTGATCGCCGGCAGCGCGACCTGCCCAACCGCTTCACTCCAGAAGTTGGCGTAGTCGCGGAAGTACAGTTGCTCCAGCTCGACCATCAGGCGACGCAAGTCCATGCCGCTGATACCTGCGCCTTCGCCCAGCACCCAGTTGTCCTGCAGGATGTCGGTGACCAGCGCCGCCCCCTGCACCGAGAAGTACTGCTGATAACCCTGTTGGGTGTAGAACCCCGGAATCACGTAGTCGGTGCCGACAAACAGCGCCCCCTGCGGGCCAAGGTGCTGGCTCAAGCGGTAGTCCGGCAGGTTGCGAGCCTGCTCGCGCAGCATCCGGTAGACCACAGTGGGCAGGGACTCGCTGCGCAGGACCTGACGCGCCTGGGCCACCAGTTGATCGTTCAGCGGATAGATGAACGGCTGCTTCAGCAGGCGCTCGAAGTGACTGCTCAAGCTGTTCTGCACCGCCGTGTTGCCGGTATAGCGCTGGGACCACTCGGTAGCGACCCAATCCTTGAGCCACGCTGCGTCGCGACGATCCTTCATGTTCAGCATCAGGTACGCACGCAGGCTATTGAGCAGGCGTTCACGGTCCTTCATGTTGCTGCGGATCTGCCCTTCCAGCAGGGTCGCGACCCGGGGCAACAGCTGCGCTTCAAGCTCGCGCTCGTAGGCGGCCTTGACCACTGGATTGACGCTCTCGCCCTGATACAGGCCGCCGCGCTCGTGGTAACCCACCTCGCCCTTTTTCGGAAACACCTGGGTGGCCGCGTAGCTGGTATCCAGGGTCCTGAGCACCGCCATGGCGTCATCGCGGGCGGTCAGGGTCGAGCGCTGCTGGGTCCAGTTCTGTGCCAGGTTGCGCAGGTTTTCCAGGCGCTCGTAGTTCGCGGAGAAACCGCCCGCCCACAGCATGCCGGACAGAGCCAATACCGCCAAGGCGCCGACGTACAAGGCTCGCTGGCCCCAGTGGATGCGGCTGCGCTCGCGCTTGTCCAGACCGGCCAGATCGGCTTCGGGGAAAATCACCCGGCTAAGCAGGTGATGAATGAAACGCGAACGGCCACTGCGCAGGGTCGGCAGTACGCCCGCGCTCATGCCCAGGTTGGCGCCGATACCGGCGGTGGTCGCGTCCATTTGCTGAGTCAGGTGCGGTGCACTGGTCAGGTAGAAACCGCGCAACTGGCTGACCCGCTGGTAGCGGTTGCCCGTGAACGCCATGTCGACGAACAGGCACAGGCGCTCGCCGATCTGCCCCAGTTGGTGGGTGAAATCGAGAATGCGACCACGGCGCTGGGTGTCGCGCTCCTGATGCATGCGCATGATCACCTGACTGTTGAGGCGACGCAGCAGCTCTTCGAACTCGGCGCGCAGCACGGCCACATCGGTACCGCTCTGCTCCTTGCCGAAGCTGGTGCCGAGGACCTGATCGCTTTCTTCACGGGTCAGTTGATCGAAGAACTCGTCGAAGCCCAGCAGGCGATCAGCCTTGCTCAGCACCAGATAAATCGGCACATCGACGTGCAGTTTCTGATGCACGTCTTGCAGGCGTGCACGCACCTGGCGGGCCAGGGTATCGAGGTCCTGTTCGCTGCCGCCCAGCAGGGTTTCGACCGGGATGGTCACCAGCACGCCGTTCAGCGGACGGTTGCGACGACGCTTGCGCAGCAGGTCGAGCAAGGTGCTCCAGGCACTGCCATCGACGTCGGCATCCGGCTGGGTCAGGTAACGGCCGGCGGTGTCGATCAGCACGCCATGGTCGGCGAAGTACCAGTCGCAGTGGCGGGTGCCGAGGGTGTCACGGGTCAGTTTGCGGTCGATCTTGTTGATCGGAAACTCAAGGCCCGAGAAGTCCAGCAGGCTGGTCTTGCCACTGCCCTGTGGGCCGATCAGCAAGTACCACGGCAAGTCACTGCGCCAGCGTTCGCTACGGCCACGATACAAGCTCGAAGTCTTCAGGGTTTTCAGGGCGTCCTTGAAACGCGCTTTCAACTCTTTTTGCTCTTCGTCGATCAGCTCTTCGCGGCGGATACGATCCTGGCCGTCTTCGGTTTCCTCGACAGCCTTTTTGCGCACACCGGCACGCCAGCTGACAAAGACCATGGTCAGGCCCCAGATCAGGCACAACACGCTGATGCTCAGCAGGCGGGAGGTCGAGCCTTCCCAGAACTTGTAATCATCGACCGCCAACAGCGGCCCGACGAACCACACCAGCAGCGCGACAAACAGCACCAGCAGCAGGGTCCAGACCCAGGTCTTGCGCAAGAACGCGCCGACTTTCTTGAAAAACTTCTTCATCACACGTCCCTGTTTACGGCTTCGACTGCGGCTGGACCGCAGCCGGATCCAGCGGCTGATAAGGTTGCAGAACGGTATCGCGTTGCTCACCCAGCACCCAGGCGAAGCCCGAATACATCACCACCAGGCAGACCACGGTGAACAGCACCACCATCCACGCCGGCACGATGCGCACCAGGTTGCGGCGCTGATCGTTCAAGCCTTCCCAATGAGGCGAAAGCTCGCGTGGCACGTCGCCGCGCAACTGGCGGATCTGGCGATACAAGGCGTCGCGGATGCCTTCGAGTTCGAGCATGCCGCGCGCTTGCACCCGGTACTTGCCTTCGAAACCCAGTGAAAGGCACAGGTACATCAGCTCCAGCATCGGCAAGTGCTTGACCGGGTTCTTCGACAGCCGATCGAGCAACTGGAAGAACTTCTCGCCACCAAAGGTTTCGTTATGGAAGCTGGTGAGCAGGCTCATCTGCGACCACTCGCTTTCGTTACCCCACGGCGTAGTGACGACCGCTTCATCGACCACGGTGCATAGCACGTAACGGGCCGCCATCACCTGGCTGCTCTCGGCGCCGTCGTGCAAGGCGCGGACTTCAAACAGTTTCAACCCGGCGGTCAGGCGCTCGTTGAGGGCGTAGAGGTCTTCGCGGGTGTCGCTGTGCTTGAGCCGCACCACGTGCGACAGCAACTCGGAGGCGGCGGCCACCAGCGAGTTGAGGCTGATGTTGAATGATTCGGCCGGACGCAGGCGTGCGGCGTAGATCATGCGTTCTTCCAACTGTTCGAAGCGCGGCGGCGCAGCGAAGTCCGTCAGCGGACTCGAGGCCGTGGCATGGCCCTGACGGTCGAGCAGGACGGTTTTGTCGTCCTGGTGGTATTCCCTGTCCTTGATCATGTCGGTCAGTTCCTGATGGCCCAGAATTTCAGTTCAAGCTCGGCGAATTCGCCGGACACGTGGAACGCGAAACCGCCGGAGCGTTCGAGTTGCGCCAGGTCTTCAGAACTGAGTTCGAGGATGAAATAGGTTTTGTTGGAGTGGAACGCGATCTGCCGCGGGGCCACCGGCAACGGTTTGATCTTGATGCCGGGCAGATGCAGGTTGACCAGCTGGCGGATACGCTCCACCGGGCCGACCTTGAGGTGCGTCGGCAAGCGGTGGCGCAGTTCCTCGCCGTCGCAGTTGGCACTGGCCGCCAACACGAACGATGCCGAGCCCAGCAGTTTGTGATCGTGCAACGGCGAGACGATGATGCCGTACTGACGCGCTTGCAGGACCAGCTCGATGGCGTGCTGTTCCAGCACCATCGACAACACCTGGCGAATCGCGTCCATCAGCTTGCGAAAGCTCGCGCCCTGGTCGCTGTGCTGATAACGGCTGTCCAGACGCGGGCGCTTGCTGTCGCTGGAGAAGGTCGCCAGATCGCCGAGCATGGTCAACAGCGTGCGGTACAACTCTTCCGGGTGCACCTGTTCCAGACCGAGGTAGTGACGCAGCAGCAGTTCGGTGCGATTGATCAGTTGCAGCATCATGAAGTCGCCGACTTCCGCGCCGCCAACCTTGCCGTTGGAACGAATCCGGTCGGCGATGGTGTCCCCCCGGTGGCCCAGCATGCTGATCACTTCCTTGAGGCACGACAGCAAGTAGCTGGAGGCGTGCGCCTGGATGTAGGTCGGCACGAAATCCGGGTCGAGGCTGATCACGCCGTCCGGCGTGGTGTCGAGCACTTCGCAGACTTTCAGCTTCACGTAGGCCTGATCGCTCTGCTGCTCGCCGAGCAACAGTTTGAAGTCCGGCCGGGCGCAGCTGACCTGGCTGGCGGAGTCATCGCCGGCGTTGGAGTCGGCGACTTGCGTTTCGTACGCGGTGTAACGCGCCAGCACGTCGGAATGCTCCGGGCGACGGGCCTCGATGTGGTTGCCGGTCACCAGCGGCAGCGCCAGGTAGATCGGCGTGTTGCCGGTGTTCGGCGGCACGTCGAGGGCCAGCGGCTCGGTGTTGCCGCCCAGTTCGAACAGGCTGCCGTCCGGCAGAATCCCCGAGGCCTGGCTGATCACCAGCTTGCCCATGTTGAGGAACTGCAAGTCGATGTCCAGGTTGAGGAAGCCCCAGGTGTAGCTGCCCAGCAACTGGGTGCGGGTCTTCATCTGGTGGTCGTAGTAGCGATCGTTGTGCTGGAAGTGCTGCGGACGCAGCAGCATGCCTTCCTGCCAAATGACTTTATGGGTGTTCATGGTCAGTCATCTGCCTTGGCGAGCGGTTCATGGGTGTTTCGAATGCCATTCTGGTCGAGGGTCAGGTCCGCGCCGGTGACGTCCAGCGGCGTGACTTGCACCGTGTAGCGCCATTTGCTTTCCGGTAGATCACGGTAGGCGGCCAGTACTCCGACGTAGCGGCTGCCCTCCTCCAGGCTGAGCTTGAGCTCGACGGTTTCACCCGGACGCAGCTCCAGTTCTTCGCTGGCGACCATGTCCGGTGCCAGGGCCTCCTTGGCCCGTTCGTACAAACTGAAGAAGTCCGCGTTCTCGAACGCCACCGGGTGCTTGAGTTCGAACAGGCGCACGACAATCGGCGACGGACGACCGTTGAGGTCCGGGTTCAACCGATCGCTGGCGGTCAGCTTCAGGTTCAGTTTGGTGACTTGAGAATACGGCGACAGCGACGAGCAGCCGGCCAGCCACAGCAACGTGGCCAACACAGTCAGCATCTTGAGAAAAGCGGTCGAGCGGCGAGACATGCCTATCATCCTTGGTGGTCGGTGTGGAGGGTGGAAATCAGGCGGATCTGTTCTTCGTAGGCCTGGGCAAAGTCACGGGCCAACAGACGCTCGCTCCAGTCATCGTCCTGACGCAGCGCCTGGTGATAACGGCCATAGGCTCTCCAGCGACTGCCGGACGTGGCGAGCAACGGCTTGTTGTCACGCTCGAAACGCAGGGTCAGTTGCTGTGGCGAGAAGTGTTCGAGGGTGCCGCGCACCGCGGCACGGCTGGCGGTCAACAGGGCCACCTGATGCGCCTGCAAATCGCGGAACGCACGGGAAACCGCCTGCTCGGCCGGCAACTGGCCCGGCTTGTTCGGCTGCAGCAGAATGCCCAAGGCTTCACGGGCATCGACGGCGAATTTCAACGGGTTTTTCTGCGTGCCTTGCACGGTGGTCTGAGCCAGGCGCAGTTCGTTTTTCAACTCGCTGCGGGTCCGCAGGCTCTGCTGCAAACCGCCGACACTTTGCTTGAGCAGGCGCGCCGCGTTGAGCGCCAGCGCCTCTCGGGTGTCGTGGTCGAGGCCCTTGAGGTCCACACCCAAGGCGGCGCCGAAATGCTCCCAGAAGCCCTCGCTCTGACGCTCGACCGCTTTCGGAGCCGGCGCGGGGGCAGGCTCTGCCGGGGCGTCGATCAGCTCCGGCACCATCAGGCTTTCCATGTCGATGCGCGCATAGTCGGCGCGCTGACGGATGTCCTGGACGACGGTGCCTGGCGAGATCAACTCCTCGATCTCCGAGTACACGCGCTCCTGCTGGTCGAGGGCGTTCAGCGGGTCGAGGTCGAGGAAGGCATCGTCAGGAATAATGCTGCCGGCGGCTTGCGGACGGCCGACTTCCACATCGAAGCTCGCCGGATCGCGGACCAGGCGCGCGCGGATCTCGAAATCCCCCAGCACGTACGCACTGCCGTGCTCGATACGCATCGCTTCGCCCTTGCGCAGGCGCGCGCCGCTTGCACTGTCCTCGATACCATTGCTGCTGGTATCGGTCAGGTAAAACCGACCTTCGCGGTAGCTGATCAACGCGTGGTGGTTGGACAGGTGACGCTTGCGGTCCGGGATGATCCAGTCGCAGTCCTCGCCCCGGCCAATCACGCCTCCGGCCTCCTTGAAGGTCTTCTGGCACAAGTCCGTGGGCACGAACTGCTTGGTGTTCAGTATTTCGAAAACCAGTTCCATGATGATGCTCCTTGCGGTCACTTGCCGCGGTTGGCCGCCTGCGGATCACCCAATGGGCGATAGGTGTTGTCGTTGTATTTGTAATTGCCGTTGCAGCCGCCGAGGCCGCATAGGACAAGGGTCAGCAGGACGGCTTGCCAGTGACGAACAGACATCAGAGGGTCTCCAGAAATAAACAAGGCACGACCCTTTCGGGCAGCGCCATCGGATGCGAATAAAGTGGATTGGACGGCTCTAGGACGGGGCTCTGACACCGATCCTTGGTGGCGAACAAGACAGCCCTCTCGCGACGGGACTCACAGGTTCAGCCATTGAAAACACCCAGATTGATATTCAGGCGCCCGAGGCGGTACAGCAGCGTGCGCCTTGGCAGGCCGAGTTCGCGGGCCGCGAGGGTCTGGTTGCCGTCGTTTTTACGCAGGCAATCGAGCAGCAGGCCGCGCTCGACCTGCTCCAGGCGCTCGCGCAGGTTCAGGTTGTTGTCTTCGGGCATGGCTTCCATGCGCAAGGAGAAATGCTCGACCAGCAACTCGCCGCCCTCGCACAACAGCACCGCCCGTTCGACCAGGCCCTTGAGTTCCCGCACGTTGCCAGGGAAGGCGTAACCGGCCAGGTGATCCAGCGCCTCATCGGACCAGCGCACCGCATCACGCTGCAGGAACGCGCTGGCCTTGTCGGCGAAGTGCCGGGCCAGATCGAGGATGTCGCCTTCACGCTGACGCAGGGCCGGCAACTCGATGGGGAACTGTGCAAGGCGGTAGTACAAGTCCTCGCGGAATTTGCCTTCACTGACCAGCACCGACAAATCCCGGTGCGTCGCGGCGATGATGCGCACGTCAATCTTGTGGGTGTCGTTGGAGCCCAGCGGGCGAATCTCGCCTTCCTGCAATACCCGCAACAGCTTGGCTTGCAGCGACAGCGGCATGTCGCCGATTTCGTCCAGCAACAAGGTGCCGCCATTGGCCGCATCGAACAGCCCGGCACGGTCGCGGTCGGCGCCGGTGAACGCCCCTTTGCGGTAGCCGAACAGCTCACTTTCCAGCAGGTTCTCCGGGAATGCCGCGCAGTTCTGCACGATGAACGCCTGGGAGCGACGCGGACCGCAATCGTGAATCGCCCGTGCAACCACTTCCTTGCCGGTACCGGTCTCGCCACGCAACAGCACGGTGTACGGGCTGTGCAGGACCTTGCTGATCAGCGAGTAGGTCTGGCGCATGGCCGAACTCTTGCCGATCAAACCGTAACCGCTGGCGCTTGGCACGCTGACCGGCGCCGGGCGTGCTTCACCGGCCGACCAACGCAAGCGTTGCAACAGATGCAGTTGACCCAGCACGAACGAGCCCAACTGACCGAGGGAATCGCCAAAGCCTTGCAGGTCGACATGCCGGTGGCTGGCGCACAGCAGCAAGCCTTCGACGGCCTTCTGCTGATTGACCAGCGGCACGCACAGCAGCGACTGCCAGGGCATGGCCTGCGGTGGCAGGAAAGCGGTTTCGTGCAGGCTGCCGCTCAGCTCGCTCAGACACACCACGCGGTTCTGGCACAGGGCGAATTGCAGCAGCTGTTCGCCGTGGTAATCCGCCGGCAGGCTCGCCGCGTCCCGGGGTTGCAGAATGCCGTTGAGGCATTCGGCGTTCATTTCCAGGCAAGTATGGGTGGCGTCCAGCAGATACAGCTGCGTCAGCTCGCAACCGCTGAGCTCGGCCAGGCCGCGGACGAAATCCCCCAACAGCGCCGCACCGTCCGCTGCCCGCGACAGACGGGCGAACTGCGCAAACAAGGCTTCGGCATAGACCAGCGGTCGTGGTACTTGAGTAAACATCACACCCATCTCAGGCAAACTCGCAGGTCACGCTGGTATTGCCGTCGAGCGTCGCGTGGACACGCTTGAGGCTTTCACCGCTGGCCATCGCGTCGAGCAGGCGGTCAGCCACCAGCGGCAACACGTGCAGGTCCAGCAGGTGATCGATCAAGCGCGCACCGCTGTCGCTCTGGGTACAGCGTTCGGCCAGGTGATCGACGAGGTTCTGGCTGTAGGTGAAGTCCAGTTGACGGCGGTTCAGGCGCTCGCCCAGACGAGCGAGTTTGATTTCGATGAGCTCGCGCAGCACCGGGCCACCCACCGGGTAGTACGGCACCACACGCATGCGCGCCAGCAGCGCCGGCTTGAAGTGTTTGCTGAGGACCGGGCGAATGGTTTCTTCGAGCACTTCGGCGGTCGGCCGCGTGCCGTTTTCGCAGAGTTCGCTGATACGCTCGCTGCCCAGGTTCGAGGTCATCAGGATCAGCGTGTTGCGAAAGTCGATCTCGCGCCCTTCGCCGTCGTTGGCCACGCCCTTGTCGAAGATCTGGTAGAACAGGTTGAGCACGTCCGGGTCAGCCTTCTCGACTTCATCGAGCAGCACGACGGAGTACGGTTTCTGCCGCACGGCTTCGGTGAGCATGCCGCCCTCGCCGTAACCGACGTAGCCCGGCGGCGCGCCAATCAGACGCGAAACGGTGTGCTTTTCCTGGAACTCGGACATGTTGATGGTGGTGATGAAACGATCGCCGCCATACAGCAGATCCGCCAGCGCCAGCGCGGTTTCGGTCTTGCCGACACCGCTCGGACCCACCAGCAGGAACACACCGACCGGTGCATCGGGCTTGTTCAAGCCGGCGGCCGTGGCACGCATCGAGCGGTCGAGGGCATGAACGGCCTGCTCCTGGCCACGGATGCGCGCGCGCAGGTCGGTGGCAAAACTCGCCACCTTGGCGTTGTGCTCGCGGGCCAGTTGCGCCAAGGGTACGCCGGTCCAGGCGCTGATCACTTCAGCCACCAGCCGCGGGCAGACCTCGAAACTCACCAGACGCTCCTTGACTTGCCGCTCGCTCAGGGCGCGGTGGGTTTCGTTGAGCGCGGCTTCCAGGGTTTCGACGCTTTGCGCTTCGTCTACCACCCGGGTTTCGATCACGCGACCTTCGGCATCCTCTTCGACCGTCACGGTCTGCTCGACGGCGGCGGCCTCACGGGCCTTGGCCAGTTGCAGGCGCAGTTCCAGCAGGCGCTCGGCCAGTGCCTTCTGTTCGCTCCAGAGGGTTTCCAGCGCGATCATTTCGTCTTCGGCGTCGCCCAGGCGGGCTTCCAGTACGTCCAGCGCTTCGTGGTCGATCAGCAGGCCGGCCTCGGCATCACGGCGCAGGGCCTGGCGCTGACGCCCCCCTTCGGCCAATTCGCCGCGCAGGCGTTCGAGTTTTTCCGGGGCGGCGGCGAGGCTGATACGAACGCGGGCACAGGCGGTGTCGAGTACATCGACGGCCTTGTCCGGCAACTGACGGCCCGCCAGATAGCGAGCGGACAACTCGGCGGCGGCGACCACCGCGTCATCGCGCAGATAGATGCCGTGGCTCTTCTCGTAGACCTGAGCCAGGCCACGGAGGATGGTCACCGCTTCGCTGACGGTCGGTTCGTGCAGTTGCACCGGCTGGAAACGACGGGCCAGCGCCGGATCCTTTTCGAAGTACTTCTTGTACTCCGCCCAGGTGGTGGCGGCGATGGTGCGCAGCTCGCCTCGGGCCAGCGCCGGCTTGAGCAGGTTGGCGGCGTCGGAGCTGCCGGCATTGCCGCCCGCGCCGATCAGGGTGTGGGCTTCGTCGATGAACAGGATGATCGGTTTCGGCGAGGCCTTGACCTCGTCGATCACGCCTTTGAGGCGGCGTTCGAACTCGCCCTTGACGCTGGCCCCGGCCTGCAGCAGGCCCATGTCCAGCGACAGCAACTCGATGCCCTTGAGCACTTGCGGCACTTCACCGGCCGCGATACGCGAGGCCAGGCCTTCGACGATCGCGGTTTTACCGACGCCCGCTTCACCGACCACGATCGGGTTGTTCTTGCGACGACGGGCGAGGATGTCGACCATCTGCCGGATGGCGCCATCGCGGCACAGTACCGGATCGAGTTTGCCGTCGCGGGCCTGTTGGGTCAGGTTATGGGTGAAGCGCTCCAGCAGCGACTCGCCCGGCACGGCGGGTTTACCGCTGGCCGGTTGCTGCTGTTGCGACAGGGCAAACTCTTTCAGGCGCTCGATGTTCAACCTGGCCAGCAACGGCTGGTAGCGACTGCCCGCATAGCGCATCGGGTTGCGCAGCAGCGCGAGGATCAGCGCGGCCTGTTCGACCTGAGTCTGGCCCAGTTCGAGGTTGGCCACCAACAAGGCGTCCTGCAGCCACTGCACCAGCTCCGGCGCGAACACCGGGTTGCGCGAAGCGCTGTGCTCCACCCGCGATTGCAGGGCGGCGCTCAATTCACCGGCGTCCACTTCGCCATCCTGCAACGCGCGTGCGAGCAAGCCCTGCGGGCGCTCCAGCAGGCCCAGCAGCAGGTCTTCCACGAGGATCTTGCTGCCGCCACGGGCGACGCAGCGCTCAGCCGAACGTTCCAGGTCACGACGGGTTTCGGCGTCCAGCGCCTGGATCAGTTGTTGCAGGTCTACGTTGCTCATCAGTCTCACGTCCTTAATGAATTTTGCTGCCCAGGGTCACTACCCCGTCCGCTTTTTCGCGGCCGAGCCAACTGGTCCAGCCCAGGCGGCAGGCGTTCTGCTCATCGATACGCAGTTCGCGGATTTCTTCCTGGCGCAGGACCAGGCGAATGTCGTAATCGAGCGGGTCACGCAGGGTGAACCGCACCAGCGCGCACAGCGGCTGGTAGCCGAAGCCGATCGGCAGGAACTCGTGAAAGCGCTCCCAGTCGAGTTCGCGAATGTGAATCCGGAACTTGCCACTGCGATCACGCACGCTCTCCCCCAGCACCAGGTCTTCACCCAGCGCGCTGTTGGCATGGCCCAGGCGATTGCGCTGTTCGTCGAGGATTTCCACGCGGCGCTCGATGCACTGCTCGATGGTCAGTTCGGCGTGTTTGAAGTAGTAGCGCAGCACCGCTTCGATCAGCGCCGCCGAGTGCGCCCGCAAGCTCAACAGGCCGAGGTACGGCAGCAGGCGCTTCCAGTTCAGTTCCTGAGCCTTGCGGATGTCTTCGCCGCCCAGGCCGATCAGCGCAAACAACTGCGAGGAGAACGGATCGAGGGCACCGCTTTCGAAGCTGGCGCGGTAGCGGTACTTGCGCCAGATCGGCAACATCAGCCGTTGCAGGCGATGGTGGAACAGGTCGAGAAAATGCCGCGTCGGGTTGCCGTCTTCGCTGTCGCCCAGGGCCTGCTCGCCGTAGAACGCCGGCAGTGGCGAACCGGAACCGACCAGGCCGATCAGGTTGAAACGCAGACGCGCGCGCATCTGCCCGTGTTCATGGAAAAACTCCACGCGATCGACGTCACTGCCGGGGAAACCCAGACTCGGATTGGCCTGGAACTCCAACTGGTCGTACAGATCGTCCTGGCTCAGGTGCGGGTGGGCCTCGCGCAGCCGGTCAACCACCAGCAGCACGGCCTGAAACAGCGAGTACTCGCGTATTCCCCGGGTCAGTCCGCTTAAAGAAGCGGCTGCAGGCCCATACGTGGTGTCCATTGGTACACCTCTCCCTGTGTGCTTTTTACCCGCAGCTCGTGGTACGAATTGAGACTGGCGTAAAGCGCGAAAAACTCGTTAAGAACCGAAGCGAAAACGAACAGGTCGCCCTCACCGATATAGCCTTGTGGGTCGATGGTCAGTTCGGTGCGCAAGCCGCGCAGCGGCAACCCTCGGTGAAGTCGGTCGACGTGCTGGTGACGGATCGACTTGAGTCCACCCAGCAGGCGCTTGCTGACTTTCTGCGCGTGCTGGTCGTAGTAGCGCGGCAGGTCGTAGGTTTCGAGAATCACCTTGAGCGCGTCGACGTTGGCCAACGACAGGTAGTTGAGCGACATGTTGCTGATCAGCTTCCACAGGAAGTCGTGGCTCAGCGGCGGCGCGAAGCTTGAGGTCGCCGGGGTGATGTTGCGGAAGCTGAGAAACTCCGGGGTCTCTTCACAGGCCATGCAGATGTCGCCGAGCTTGAGCCGGCGCGGCAGGTTCTGGTTGGTGCACATCAGCTCGATCGACAGCGTTTCGTGGGCTTCGGTGTGGCGAATGCCGAAGCTCAGGTAAGTGTCGAGGCCGTCGTGCAGCAGCGAGGTGCGTTGGCGAATGCTGTAATGCGGACGGCTTTGCGGCACATCGAAACTCGGGTCGTGCTCGAAGGATTCGAACGGTACGTACGCCTGATAACCCAGGCCGCCCGGCTTCCAGCCGGTGACGCCTTCAATCGAAAACACACCGCAGTTTTCCAGGTCGTATTCGGCCGGTAGCAACAGGTATTCGTCCTGCTTGCCATCGAGGCGAATCGGCAAGGCATCGTGCTTGAACAGGTTGACGATGGGCGTGCAGTAAAGCTTCACGTTGTCCAGGGTCGGGCGCAGGCGCTGGATGCCGCTCTTGCGAATGTCGAAGCGCAGCTCCAGGCCGTGCATCTGCTTGAGCGTGTCTTCGGGCAGCGCCTTGAGCAGGTCGAGGCCGTTCAAGTCGACGAACAGGAACTTGTCCTGGAAAGCGAAATATTCCTGCAGATAGCGGTAGCCACGGAAGGTGTTCAGCGGATACGGGATCAACGCTTCTTCTTCGGCAAAGCCCACCGGCTGCACGCGATCGCCGGGCATCTTGAAGGCCATCGGCGTGCCGTTAACTCCATTGAGCGGCTTGCCGGCCACGTCCAGCGGGATCAGCTCGATGCCTTCCAGATTGCGCAGCAGGCTCAGGTAAAGCATCTGGCTGATATAACGCTCACCGGCCAGGTGCAGGCGCAGACGACTCAGGTCCAGCTCACCGAAATGCCCGTCGCAGCTCATCTCCAGGCGCAGGCTCAACAGCGAACCGTCGCCCTTCACCGAGTACGTCAACGCGGTCAGGTCCAGCGGCAGGACTTCCGTCGGGTAGCAGGTGCGAAACCGGCAACGCACGTCATCGATCGGCACACTTTCCACCGGCGTATCGCGCTCGACCCGCAGCGCCGGTCCGGAACGTTTCAACGGGTCGAACTGCAAGATGCTGAACGCCGGCAGCGGCCGCATGTAGTTCGGCCACAGCAACTGCATCAATGAATGGCTGAGCTCCGGCAACTCGTCATCGAGCTTCTGCCGCAAACGCCCGGTCAGGAACGCAAAGCCTTCCAGCAACCGCTCCACGTCCGGATCCCGCCCGGCCTGCCCCAGGAACGGCGCCAACGCCGGGCTACGCTCGGCGAATCGACGACCCAACTGGCGAAGTGCGGTGAGTTCGCTTTGGTAGTAGTGGTTAAAGGACACGGAGTACCTTCCTGGTATTGAATCTCATGAATAAATCATCCTGTAGAGCGCAACCGTCAGACCGGCAAATACGTAGCCCGCAACCAACATGGTCATCCGACACACCCCACGGCATGGAAAAGCAGGCACTGGAGCATGCAGACGCTCTTTCTCATGCAGGATTAAAATTAGCGTAGTAAGAACCTACAACCTGCATCACAACAACGGTCATCAACACCACAAACGTAAGTACCCGATGCAACACAGACTCTCGAAACCCACGACGAAGTCCAGTCAGAATCAGCACAAGACACAGCAACGCCAGAGAGCCAAAAAGATCACTCTCGGCTACGACGGCCAGATACCCATCCAGGTTAACCACTTCACACCTTCATATAGCTATTTCACTGATAATCAGTGCTTTAATTTTATTTGATCATGACCGGACTCAGTTTCAGAGCCGTTCCATCCTGCAAGTAAACATCCTCCCCACCGTCATAACCAAGCAAGTCCTTGCTGAAAAGCTGGCTTTCACCTTTGCCTTTATATTTCACCCAACCTTCAGACCAAATATCGCCGCTCTCGTAACGAACCTCAATGTAATAGTTCGGGGGATTCGCCTTGGTGACTTCAAAAAAAACACCGCCGTCCTGCGCCCCGCTCCAGTAAGCATTGGGATGATCTTTCAAGGTCGGCACCTTTCCACCGGAGCGATCAAGCAATGAGTAGGCAACCGCTACCAGAATCAGTATCAGCACTGCCAGGGAGATGACAAACCACTTCAGCACCCTCACTTCGTGATCTCCAACGTATCCGCAGCAAATTTATAATTCAAATCCGGCTCACTAAACTGGAACTGCGTCATATATACGCTTGGCACAACCACACGAGTACGAAAAGGAATGGAAAACCCAACAGCCGCGGCCAAATCGGTCGCAAAAGTTACACAATTATGATTTCCGAGGTCATACTCCTGACGCTTGTCGTTGGTATTCTCGGCCTCTTTTGCCTTCAACCACGCCAGTGCCTTATCGTAGACAACACCTCTTAATACAACCCCTGTAATATCTCCGGACTGACCATGTTTTATAGCTATTTGCCGTAGCGTTTTCTTCAGGGATGACTCAGTAATCGCCCCACCTTTCAAAACGACATCAGGGATTTGTCCAACACGCACACGACCGGCAGGCCCCGGACCTGGGTACCGACCATACTCATAATACTTCGACTGCCCTGTTTTCCCATTAATGATTAAAACGCCCGCATGCCCAAGGTACGGAGCGCTACCCCCTGCGATTTCAATTTTTTTTCCAAACAGGGTCGCCTGATAACCGTCGATATGAATTTTATAATCAGGGAAAACGATTGGAATAACGTAGTCTTGGTCGCCAACCAAATAGATTTGGACAGGGGCTACCTCTACGGCAGGCGTCGTGGCTACCGTTGTGACTTGAGCGGCTTGAGCCATTTTCACTCTCCCCGCAAAAGCCAGTTTGGCTTGGCCGCAAACTGGACGTTTTGTGATTGAGCTTTTTTACCTAAAGATTTAGAGAGACCTGCCTCATCGGTAATCCCTTGCACCTCGGTGCCGTCCTCAAGGGTTGCAACATATGCGACATTCTTCAGTGGTGCTCCGGTTGCCGAATCCAGCAGTTGGACGCGCACATCAAACCCAAAAATGTTCAGTGGAACAGGCGCCACAAACGGCGCTGGTGTATGCGAGTTCCCGATAATCACTGTCCCGGAACCCGCCGTGACCTTGTTGCCATGGGTTCCCACCGAGTCCAGGGTGGCCGCCGGCTTGCCGTTGATCAAAACGGTCGCCGCAAGGTCACCGACCAACGCACCACCACACGCCGAGGCATCGCCCTGGCGGGCAGCCGCAAGGCCGTCGAAGAACACGTCGCCGGAACCGGCGGCGATCGGGTTGGTTCCGTGGCCGGAGAGCGGGCAAGCGGTAGGGTCACCGACTCGTGCTGCGGGTTTGCCGGACATCCTTGTCTCCTTAGTTGACCTTGACTTGACCGCTGCCATCCAGGCGCGCGGCAAAACTGACCTGACGCTTGAAACCTTCGACCTCCAGCAAACCCTCGATACTGAAGGTCAACCGGAGCCGATCGTTGTCTCGCGGCAGGGAAACGACACGCACGTTCGTAAGGCGTGGCTCGTAGGCTTCGATAAAACCTTCGATGGCCAGACGGGCCTGACTCAGGGAGTCGTGCAGGCTCAGGCGCATGTCGTTGAGATCGGGTAGCCCGTAGTCGGACAGCGTTTGCACGCTGCCCGCACGGGTGCTGAGCATCTTGGCCAGATGGGCAGCCACGGACGCCATGGCAGAAACCTCGCGGCTCCAGCCGACGCGCTTGTCCGCGTCGCCACCCAGGCGTTCGAAAAGGCTGCCGTATCCAGTCATGAGTTAGGCTCCGTTTACTCTTTGTCCAGCTTGCCAACCAGCGACAGGGTGAAATCGGCACCCATGTACTTGAAGTGCGGGCGCACGTTCAGGCTGACGCGGTACCAGCCCGGCTCGCCTTCAACATCGCTGACGATGATCTGGGCAGCACGCAGCGGACGACGGCCACGGACTTCGGCGCTCGGGTTTTCCTGGTCGGCCACGTACTGACGGATCCACTTGTTGAGTTCCAGCTCGAGGTCGGTACGTTCTTTCCACGAACCGAGTTGCTCGCGCTGCAGCACTTTCAGGTAGTGGGCCAGGCGGTTGACGATCATCATGTACGGCAGCTGGGTGCCGAGCTTGTAGTTCAGCTCTGCCGCCTTGCCTTCGGCACTGATGCCGAAGAACTTCGGCTTCTGCACCGAGCTTGCGGAGAAGAACGCGGCGTTGTCGCTGCCTTTGCGCATGGTCAGGGAGATGAAACCTTCCTCGGCCAGTTCGTATTCGCGACGGTCGGACACCAGCACTTCAGTCGGAATCTTGGTTTCGATTTCGCCCATGCTTTCGAAGTGGTGCAACGGCAGGTCTTCAACCGCACCACCGCTTTGTGGGCCGATGATGTTCGGGCACCAGCGGAACTTGGCGAAGCTGTCGGTCAGCTTGGTACCGAACGCGTAGGCCGTGTTGCCCCACAGGTAATGCTCGTGGCTGTTGGCGACGGTTTCTCGGTACACAAACGATTTCACCGGGTTTTCTTCCGGATCGTACGGGTTGCGCAGCAGGAAACGTGGCACGGTCAGACCGATGTAGCGGGAGTCTTCGGATTGACGGAAGCTCTGCCATTTGGTGAATTGCGGGCCTTCGAAGTGGTCCTTCAGATCCTTCAGGTCCGGCAGACCGGTGAAGCTTTCCAGGCCGAAGAATTTCGGGCCGGCCGCGGCGATGAAGGGCGCGTGGGACATGCAGGCGACGCTGGACACGTACTGCATCAGCTTCACGTCCGGCGAGCTTGGGGACAGGTAGTAGTTGGCGATGATCGCGCCCACCGGCTGACCACCGAACTGACCGTATTCAGCGGTGTAGATATGCTTGTACAGGCCCGACTGCATCACTTCCGGCGAATCTTCGAAGTCGTCCAGCAGGTCGTCCTTGGAGACGTTGAGGATTTCGATCTTGATGTTTTCGCGGAAGTTGGTGCGGTCGACCAGCAGCTGCAGGCCACGCCACGACGATTCCAGCGCCTGGAAGTCCGGGTGGTGCAGGATTTCGTCCATCTGACGGCTGAGCTTGGCATCGATCTCGGCGATCATGCGGTCGACCATGGCTTTCTTGACCGGCTCGCCGTCGTTCTGCGGTTTGAGCAGCTCTTCGATGAACGCCGACACACCGCGCTTGGCGATGTCATAGGCCTCATCGTCCGGGGTCAGGCGGGTTTCGGCGATGATGCTGTCGAGAATGCTGTATTCGCCGTTTTCGGCGCTCGTTTGCTGTGCTGCGCTAGTGCTCATGATGTTGGCTTCCTTGGCTGATAGGGACTCAGGCGTCCTGGTTGGCGGCGTTCAGGCCCAGCTCACCCAGTACGCGACCGCGGGACTCGTCGTCGGCGAGAACGCCTTCAATGGCTTTGCGGAACGCAGGCGCGTTACCCAGCGGACCTTTGAGGGCCACCAGCGCGTCGCGCAGTTCCATCAGCTTTTTCAGCTCAGGCACTTGCTCGACCAGGCTGGCCGGGTTGAAGTCCTTCATCGAGTTGACGCGCAGTTTCACGGCCAGTTCGTCAGTCTCGCCGTCTTCCTGAAGACGGTTCGGTACGCTCAGTGTCAGCTGCAGCTCTTGCTTGGCCAGCACTTCGTCGAAGGTCATCTTGTCGATGCTGATCGGCTTGCGATCTTCGATCTTGCGTTCGTCCTTGCGGTGGGTGTAGTCACCGATTGCCAGTAGTTTCAACGGCAGTTCAATCTCTTCCTGAGCACCACCGGTGGCAGGTTTGAAGGTGACGTTGATGCGTTCCTTGGGGGCTACCGAGCCTTCTTTGGCCATGGCTTTTCTCCTTGCGGTTGTGGCCCTGGGGCCTATTCGAGTACGACTTCGAGATCGAGGTGGCAGAGCCTGCGATAAATCTCTTCCTTGCGTTCACGCACTGCATGGTTCTGCGGCAACAACTCACAGCAGCTATGCAGCAGATGCAGCACTTCCAGCGCGAGATCGGGTTCCCAGGCGTGCAGGCCCGAGTCCTGTAGCGTCTGGTCGAGGGTTTCGAGTTGGGTCTTGGCCAGCTCGTATTTCTTGGCCATGAAGCACAGTCGCGCCAGGGCGAACTGCCAGAAGAAGCGAACGCGCCCGCCGTGGGCGTTTTGCAGGCCCTGCTTGAGGACCTGCACGGCGGCCTTGAGGCCGTCCTTGCGCAAGATCGGCTGGACATCTTCCAGGGCCTGTTCCCAGGGCAACTGGGTGCCAACGACTTCGACCTTGCGCGGTGCACTGGCGGTCTGCAGGTGCGGAATTACATGGGCGCTGATCCAGGCGCGAGTGGCCGGGTCGGCGAACGGATCACCGTTGTGGAAACGCAACTCCACGATGCCGGGCAGGCGCTGAATCAACAGCGCGAAGTGGATTTCCACCTCACGCATGGCCATCTCGGCGTTCAGCCCTTGCAGGCACTCCCAGACCATTCTCTGGCCATCGAACCAGAACGGCGCCTTCGCCAGGCTGGCCTCCAACTCCACGAGCAGATCAGCGTAGGCCCCCTGCTCATAACGATCCCGGTAGGCCTTGAGCTTGTCCGCCGGCAACCCGCGCAGCGCCGTGATCTGTTCGGTGTTGCGCTCGGGCACCGCATCAATGGGCAGCCACAACAACGTGCGATTGAGGCGCAGGGCGCGCCAGTCGGTGGCCTTCTGCTTGAGCCACCAGGCGCACAAGGGACGGGCGCTTTCCTGCTGGGCACGCAAGGCCTTGTGGGCTTCTTTCTCGTTGTCGATCGGCGCGCCGGGGGCAAACAACTGCGTGGCGACCTGCTTGACCTGCGCCACGGCAGCATTCACAACGCCAGGTTCCGGCTGGTTGTCCGCGGCGCGCTGAACCATGGTTTTCAGGCGACGGGAGATCGGCAGCAGCAGTGGCGCGTCGCTACCCAAGTGCTCGGTGCACGTGGCATCAAGGCCCTCGAGGTGTTCGGCCAGGCAGCGGAACAGCGGCAACTGCTCTTTGACCGCGACGTTTTCGTTGAGCACCTGCTCAATGCGCAGCACCAGCCAACTGATGGCCGCCGCGCGGGTGCGGGCCTTGCGCGGATGAACCTCGGCCCAGTGGTGCTTGCACAAATGATCCAGAAGCCCGAGGCCAGCCAACAGCCCCTGGAAGGATTCGCGCTGGTATAGGGCCCAGGTCAGCCAGGCGCCTACCCGTAAATCCTTCGACTGGGTGCGCAGCAGATTTTCGCTATTTTCGCGGATTTTCAGCCAGTCGATCTGGCCGCTTTCGTGCATGGATTGGGCTTTGCCCAGCTCGCTTTCCAAGGCTTCATATTCGCTCGAAAAACGAACGTCCTCGCCCGCAAAATCTTCTTTGGAAACAGAGATTTTGGCGAGCTCAAGGTAATGAGCCGAAAGTTTGCTTGAGTAGGACATCCATGACCTTTAATGAGAAATGCCGCCAGATGACCATTGCCAATTCAATGGCGCCAAATAACGGCAAAGAGCGACGACTCATTCAATCCAATTGAGGTCGGGCCCTTAAAAAGAGCGCGCATCCTACTCACGATGATGGCAATCAGCAAGTACGCAATCAAAAAAATCAGAATGAATCGACTGGCCTGAAAACGAGACATCTCCCCTATTCAGCGGGAGCGCCAAGGATGTCGCTTTAATATTCAACCGCCGGCAACCCACAATTAATATCACATGGCCACTATGCGCAAGAAGTTGCGCACATAATTGTGGATAACCCTGTGCATATATTCCTACAGCGCCTGTTATTCGTGCTGTACAGACGACTGCGCAAGAACTCGCGCAGTACTGCGCAACTTCTTGCGCACATTAGAGATTTTTCACACAACACATTGAGCAAAATCCGACACGTACATACGTCAAGCCATTGATTTTCATGCAAAAAATAAAAATGGCACGAAACCTGATAGGTGACTGATACCCACCGGGCGATTTCGCCTCCCGGGCACCCTCAATGTTTCAGCAAGGAGAGCATCCATGGCAACACCAGCGTATATGTCCATCACCGGCACCAAACAAGGCCTGATCACCGCCGGTGCCTTCACCGCTGATTCGGTGGGCAACACCTACCAGGAAGGTCACGAAGACCAGGTCATGGTTCAGGGTTTCGTCCACGAAGTGATCATCCCGCGTGACCCACAGTCCGGCCAACCGACCGGCCAGCGCGTGCACAAGCCAGTGAAAATCACCAAGGTCTTCGACAAGTCTTCGCCTCTGCTGCTGGCGGCCCTGACTTCCGGCGAACGCCTGACCGAAATCACCATCCAGTGGTACCGCACTTCGGCTGCCGGCACCCAGGAACATTACTTCACCACCAAGCTTGAAGACGCGATCATCGTCGATATCAAAGACTACATGCACAACTGCCAGGACCCGTCGAACTCGCACTTCACTCACCTGGAAGACGTCGAGTTCACCTACCGCAAAATCACCTGGACCCACGAAGTCTCCGGTACTTCGGGTTCCGATGACTGGCGTTCCCCGGTCGCCGGCTAAGTCTGGCCGACCGTTACAAAACATCGGCCAGCTCTGCTGGTCGATGTTGTTTGCGTCACTCAAGAATTCTTGCATTCGCTGATCGCCCGCTCGGGCCTCGACGGATGTCGTTGCACTGCACGAGGAACAAGGGATGTTCGCGCCGGCCAACCAGACTCACTTCAGCCTGACCGTAGAAGGATTTACGAACGATCTTCAAGTGTTCACCCTCATCGGCCGGGAAGCCATCAGCCAACCGTTCGCGTTCGACGTCGAACTGGTCAGTGAACAGCCGTCCCTGGACCTCGAAAGCCTGTTGCACAAACCGGCGTTCCTGCAGCTCGCACAAAGCGGCACGGGTATTCACGGACAGATCTATCGCGTTGCCCAAGGTGACGCCGGTAAACGCCTGACGCGTTACTCCGTGACCTTGCGCCCGCAGTTGGCCTACCTGGCGCACCGCATCAACCAACGCATCTTCCAGAACCTCAGCGTGCCGAAAATCATCGGCCAGGTCCTCGAAGAGCACGGCATCCAAAGCAATGCCTACCAGTTTCAGCTAGGGGCGACTTATCCCGAACGCGTGTATTGCGTTCAGTACGATGAATCGGACCTGCAGTTCATCCAGCGCCTGTGCGAGGAAGAAGGGATTCATTACCACTTCGAGCACAGCGCCACGGCCCATAAGCTGGTGTTCGGCGATGACCAGACGGTGTTCCCGAAACTGGCGCCCGTGGCCTATCAGCAAGACTCCGGCATGGTCGCCAACGACCCGGTGATCAAGCGCTTCGACCTGCGCCTGGAAACCCGCACCAGCCGCACCACCCGCCGTGACTACGACTTCGAAAAACCACGCATCACCCTCGAAAGCGAGTCCCGTGGCGACGCCAAACCGGACCTCGAGGATTACGACTACCCAGGTCGCTTCACCGACCGCGAACGCGGCAAGCACCTGGCCAAGCGCTCCCTTGAGCGTCACCGCAGCGACTACCAACTGGCCGAAGGCAAAAGCGATCAGCCGTTGCTGGTCAGCGGCCATTTCCTGGCCTTGACGGAGCACCCGAAGGCCAAGTGGAACGACCTCTGGCTGCTCACCGAAATCCTCCACGAAGGCAAGCAGCCGCAGGTGCTGGAAGAGTCGGTCACCAGCGACACGACCAACCTGAAAGACGATTTCCACCAGGGCTACCGCAACCGCTTCCAGGCCACCCCGTGGGACGTGCCGAACCGGCCACCGCTGAACCATCCCAAGCCGCGCATTCTCGGCAGCCAGAGCGCCGTGGTGACCGGCCCCAAAGGTGAAGAGATCCACTGCGACCAGTACGGTCGGGTGAAAGTGCAATTCCACTGGGACCGCGAAGGTCAGGCCGACGACAAGACCAGTTGCTGGCTGCGCGTCTCCTCCGCCTGGGCCGGTGCTCACTACGGCGGCATCGCCATTCCGCGGATCGGCATGGAAGTGCTGGTGACCTTCCTCGAAGGCGACCCCGACCAACCGCTGATCAGCGGCTGTCTGTACCACAAGGAAAACGTCGTCCCGTACGACCTGCCGGCGAACAAGACCCGCAGCACGTTCAAGACCCTGAGTTCCCCGGGTGGCGGCGGTTTCAACGAACTGCGCATCGAAGACAAGAAAGGCCAGGAGCAGATCTTCCTGCACGCCCAGCGCGACTGGGATGAAAACATCGAGCACGACCAGAAGATCCGCGTTGGAAACGAACGCCACGACACCGTCGAGGCCAACAGCTACAGCGAGTTCAAGGCCGAAGAACACCACACCGTCTACGCCGACCGCAAAGTCGAAGCCCGGGCCGACGACCACCTGACCGTGGGCGTGAACCAGCACATCAAGATCGGTACCGGCCAATTCATCGAAGCCGGCCAGGAAATCCACCTGAGCAGTGGCCTGAAAATCGTGCTCGAAGCCGGCAGCGAACTGACCCTCAAGGGCGGTGGCAGCTTCATCAAGATCGACGCCGGTGGCGTGACCCTCAGCGGGCCGGTGATCAACCTGAACTCCGGCGGCAGCCCGGGTAGCGGCACGGGGGCCGCGCCGTTGATGCCAGGCGTGCTGAAACGGGCAGACGCCGCCAAGGCTGGCGCGGTGCTGACCCCGGCGCAGATCAATACCCTCAAGCGCAATGCGCCGTTCTGTGAAGAGTGCGAAAAGTGCAAGGCAGGTGCCTGTGTCGTCTTCTGATCGCCTGACACCCCGCGGCTGGCTCGCCAGCCGCCCGCTGCAAACCGGCGAGCGCCTGTACGTGATCATCGGCAACGCCAGCGATGCGGTACCGCTCAACGCGCTTTACCAGCGAGAAGCCAGCGCCGAACCGATCCCGATCTGGGGCGGTACCCCCTACGCCGACTGGCAGCCGGTGATGCCTTACCTGGTGGAACTGAAACCCGGCTCGGCGTTCCTTGAGTGGATTGCCGAAACCGACGCCGAAGACTGGGGCTGGCTGGCGGTTTCCAGCAGCCCGCCGGACGTCGTGTTCGAACACCTGCGCAGCCTGACCCAGGTCCGCATGCCGGACGGGACCGAGGTGTTTTTTCGCTTCTGGGACGGCCGGCATCTCCAACCGATCCTCGAAGGTCTCGGTGCCGGGGCCGGTGAGCTGCTGCCGGTGTTCGAGCGCTACCTGATCAATGGCCAGCCCCTGGACGTCGGCGCCCGCGGCGTGCCACCGGCCAAGGCGTGGCCGTGGTGGGAGGTGCCGCAGGAGTTGCTCGATCAGCTCACGGCCAAGGACCCGACGCCCCTGATCGACAACCTGATGCAATGGCTGAGCGAGGAACGCCCAGACCTCTACGCCGCCTACCCCGAGAGCAACCTGAGGCACAAAGTCGCCCGTTTCGTGCGCCGCCCCGATGCTCCGAAACCCGTTAATGAAGCACTGCTAAACCACCTGATTCTGGAGCAAGGCTGATGGATCGCGTTGCCTACGTCGACAACCAACTGAGTACCTTCAAGGACAGCCTGACGCTGTACCGCGAGCAAACCCAAACCTGGTACGCCAAAGCGGCCGACAAGGTCAGCCGGGCGACTGACATGCCCTCGCTGCTGGGCATGGAGCGGGTGCTCAAGGCCGGTAATACCAGCAAATCGGTCACCATGACCGACGGCGACTTCTCCAGCGTGGCCCAGTGTCCGCTCAAGGGCCCGCTGCTGATCGAAAGCAAATTCGAATCGGTCTATGACATCCCGATCGGCGACATCGAAGTCGAAATCGTCGCGGTGGAAGGCGGTGCGGTCAGCAAAGTCAAACTGGATGCCAAGGGCAAAGCCAGCTGGACGGGGGGTGTGCCGGGCAAGTTCTACAAGATCCGTGTTCACAATGAAGTGACACCGGCTCAGATCGACACCTTGTTCAAATCCTATGACGGCCTGACCGCTCAACTGGAAGGTTTCCTGCGCAAGGAATGGGCGGGGTTCAAACCTCAATGGGCGACCCTGTCCGCTTCGTCTGCCGCCATGGCCGTCGGCACCGGCATCCTGGAAGGCGGCTGGGAGGCGATCAAGGGGGTCTGGGACGGCATCAGCCGGGTGCTCGAGATCCTGAAGAATCCGAAACAGATCAAGGATGATCTCGGAGCCGACTTCGCCAAGCTTGAGGCACTGGCCAAGGACGCACCCGACGTCATGAAAAAGGCCATGTTGCTCGCCAGCGACGAGGCCGCGCTGTTTCTGCTGGTGCGCAGTGCCTTCATCTGGCTGGCCGGCTTGCCGCCGACCCAGGTGGCTGGCCAAACCGCGAAAGTGGCCACGGCAGCGGTCGTCGGGATCGCGATCGACATGGTGATTTCGATAGTGCTGACCATTGCGGCGGAAGGCACGGGGGTCATTTACCTGGCCGCGCGGTTGAAAAAATACGGCGAAATCGTCATCAAGGCCGTGACCGGATTTGTCGAGTCCGTGTTCAAGATCATCAAAGGCTTCATGGAGTACGTCGAGAAGTACACCGCCGTTGCAGCACGGGGTGTCACCACTCAGATGAAGAAAGGTCTGGCGCAGCTGCGTTTCGATGGCAAGCGCAACTCGACACTGGAGAAAGCTGAAAGGCCTCACCACGACGCGCCCAAACAGTCGAAAAACCCCGACGAAAAAAGCGCGACCAGTGCCAAGGACACCTGCACCAATGGCTGCCCCGTTTCCATGGTCACCGGTGAAGAACTGCTGACCCTGACCGATGGCCAGCTCAACGGCCTGCTGCCCTTCGAGTGGACTCGCCTCTACCGCACCAGCGCCGCGGAAATCGATTGCGGCCTCGGCTACGGCTGGAGTCACGCGCTGGCGCAACGGGTCGATATCGCAGGCGACGAGGTGGTCTGGACCGACCACGAAAACCGCGTCACCACGTTCCCGCTGCCGAGTGTGCAACGCCCGGCCATTACCAACAGCCTGTCGGAAGCGGCGATTTTCCTCGGTGACGATCCGTCCGAGCTGATCCTGACTCAAGCCGGTGAACGCGCCCGCTTCTACCACTTCCGCTACAACAGCCAGGGCGCGACGCTGATTGCTATCAGCGACGATTACGGCAATCGCCTGCACATCACCCGCGACATCCACGGGCGTATCAAACGGGTCGATAACGGTGCTGGCCGCGCCTTGCTGCTGCGCTATGACCGCAAGCACATCATCGCCGTCGACTATCAGCAGTTCAGCCCGGCGGACACTCTGGAAGAGGCCTGGAGCACCGTTCAGACCGTCGTCACCTATGGCTACGACGCACGTCAACGTCTGATCGAGGCGAAGAACGCGGCCGGCGAAGCCGAGCGCTACGCCTACAACGATCAGAACGTGATTCTCGAGCGGCAACTGGCCGGCGGCGCGAGTTTCTTCTGGGAATGGGAAAAGGAAGGCAAGTCGGCGCGCTGCATCCATCACTGGGCCAGTTTCTCGCAGATGGATGCGCATTACGTCTGGGATGACAACGGCAGCGTGACCGTGACCAACGCGGACGGCAGCGAGGAGATCTACACCCACGACGATCAGGCGCGGCTGGTCAGCAAAGTCGACCCGGACGGTGCCGAACACCTCAAGGCCTATGACGACAAGGGTCGCTTGATCGCCGAAAAAGACCCGCTGGGGGCGGTGACCGAGTACCACTACAACGAAGCCGGCCGCATGACCTCCGTCGTTCCGCCGGAAGACGAGCCGACCGCCTACGAGTACAGCAACGGTTTCGTCAGTGCAGTCCATCGTGGCCAGGCGACCTGGAAATACCAGCGCAACCACCAGGGCGACATCACCGAACAGATCGACCCGAACGGCCACTCCACCCACTACAGCTACGACCGCCAGGGTCGCTTGCTGGAAATCCGTCACCCGGACGGTAGCCGCCATCAACTGGGCTGGAACAACCTCGGCCAGTTGCTCGAAGAGCGCCTGCCCGACGGCGGCCAGCGCAAATACCGCTATGACGCCCTCGGTCGGCAGATCACCCGCCAGGAAGAAAGCGGCGCCATCACCCACTACCAATGGGACAACGCCAACCGCCTCGCGCAAATCACCCTGCCCGGCGGCGCCACCCGTGCCTTCAGCTACAACCCTTATGGCCGGGTCACCGCCGAGCGCGATGAACTGGGCCGCGTGACTCGCTACGAATACGCCGATGGCCTGCACCTGGTCAGTCGCCGCATCAACCCGGACGGCAGCCAGCTGCGTTATCGCTACGACAACTCGCGCCTGCTGCTCAGCGAGATCGAAAACGAACGTGGCGAGCACTACCACCTCGATTACTACCCGAACGGTCTGATCCAACAGGAAACCGGCTTTGATGGGCGTCGCACGGCCTACGAGTACGACCTCAACGGACAATTGCTGAAGAGAACCGAATTCGGCGATGACGACAGCGAGCTGATCACCGAGTACCAGCGCGACGCGGCGGGCCGACTGCTGGTGAAAACCCTGGCCGACGGTGAAGCCATTCACTACCGCTACGACGCCCTCGGTCGCCTGGTGAATGTCGACGACGGCCACTGGCCCCTCGCCTACGAGTACGACCTGCAAGACCGCCTGATCACTGAACATCAGGGTTGGGGCACGCTGCGTTATGAGTACGACACGCTGGGTCAGTTGAGCCATTGCCGCCTCCCCGACGGCAGCAAGCTCGACTACCGCCACCAACCCGGCGGACACCTGAGCAGCATCGACCTCAACGGTTCGCGCCTGACCACCCACCAGTTCAGCGCCGGCCGCGAACAGCAGCGCCAGCAAGGCCTGCTGCTGAGCCAATACCAGTACGACGAACAAGGCCGGTTGCAGGCGCACAGCGTCAGCCAGCAGGACCGCAACCTGTTCCAGCGCCGCTACGCCTACGACGCCAACGGCAACCTCGCGGGCATCGATGACAGCCGCAAGGGCAATCGCAGCTACCACTACGACCCGCTCGATCGGCTGATCAACGTACGCGGCAGCACCCCGGAAACCTTTGCCCACGACCCGGCCGGCAACCTGTTGGGCCAGGGTGATCAGCCCGCCGCCAACCTGGCCAACGTCAAGGGCAACCGCCTGCTGATGCAGGGCGACCGCCATTATGACTACGACGCCTACGGCAACCTGATCCGCGAACGTCGCGGCACCGGGCAGAAACTGGTCACCGAGTACCGTTACGACTGCCAACACCGCCTGATCGGCGTCAGCCTGCCCGGCGGCAGTACCGCCAGTTACAAGTACGACGCCTTCGGGCGCCGTATCGCCAAGACCGTCGACGGCCACACCACCGAATTCCTCTGGCAAGGCGAACGGCTGATCGCCGAAAGCGCCGACAAGCGCTATCGCAGTTACATCTATGAACCCGGTACTTTCCGCCCACTGGCGATGCTCGACGGCGAAGGTCCGCTGAAGGCCGAGCCGTTCTACTACCAACTCGACCACCTCGGCACCCCGCAGGAACTCACCGACTACAGCGGCGAGATCATGTGGTCGGCCAAGTACCGTGCCTACGGCAACCTCGCCACGCTGGACGTTGCCGAAATCGACAACCCGTTGCGGTTTCAGGGGCAGTATTTCGATGCGGAGACGGGCTTACATTACAACCGGCATCGCTACTACAATCCGGGCACTGGACGGTTTTTGACGCCGGATCCGATCAAGCTTGCGGGTGGGTTGAACAACTACCAGTACGTGCCTAACCCTACGGGGTGGGTGGATCCGTTGGGGTTGGATACTTGTCCGGGAGCGGATGGGGGTAAGCCAGATATTGGGGCTGAGAACTCGACAGCGAAAGCAGCTGTCGATGAAGGCGCCCCACCCGTACCGAGCTATAAAACGCCGTATAGCCCACTTAGCAAACCTCAGAAAGAGGTACTACAAGGTAAGGTTGCAAACAGAACGGCAACTCAAGATGAGGCCGCCCATCTTGATTGGGATAGACGCTTCAGTCTGAGAAGACGCCAAGGCGTAAGAGGATTCTGGGCAGATGAAAGAGCAAAACTCAAGAACGGCGAGCCCGGCACAAGGAATTGGTCGGACTCACAAGCCGAGGATATTTTGAACAAAAAGACCCCAAAATTTGACGGAAAGTCAATGGAGGGACACCACATGTACAACGCGTTAGACTACCCTCAATTAGCAAATAAAAAGTCTAATATTTACCCTACAACCAGAAGCGAGCACCAATATCGTTGGCATGGTGGTAACTTCCAAAATGACACCATGGGCAAGCCGCTTAACCCATTAGTTCCAGAGGAATTCTAACATGCCAAAAATAAGCATTTCGTGCAGCACCCCTGTAAAGGATATTGAAGCAACAAAATTCCTCCATAAAAAACTTGGTTGGGCGTTAGCTAGCGCCTCCAAGATGCTGGCCATGGGCGAGAAAGGTTTTTTTTACACATGCCAACTCTACTTGAGCGACCATCTGGAACACGATGCAAACATAAGAGCGATTATAGATTTTTTCCATAACAAGAAAATCCCATTAACAATTATAGAGATCTCCGACAGCGAGGATTGGGGCGCAGTCGACCTCAACAATTTGAGCAAGATAAAAATAACAGACACTCTAATGCTGAACGAACTAAACAGTTTAGAGGATGATGATTAACCCCAAAAACACAAAGGGGAGAAAATTTATTTCTCTACAATAAGGTGACAAATTTATTTTCTCGCATCAGAAAATAAATCTGTCACCTTATAGCTATTTTGTCATTGGAGGACGAAATGCAAAAATCACTTAATGATATGTCTTTCTCGGAACGCCGCCGCGTCCCAATCGGCGCCTTGATTGGAGGCCTGCTTGTCTTGCCTCTCGCCATTCAAGCATTGCGCATCGACACGGTAGGCAAGTTCGCCTACGTGCTGCTCTTTTGCTCACTGTTCATGTTTGTTGTGGCCTTCCTCAATCGTAAGGCAGGATCCACGCCGCTGATGATCCTCAAGGATAAGGGGATCTGGTTCTTCAACGCCGATGGATTGGTGCCCTATACCTCGATTGAGGCGGTTGAGGTTGAGAGCTACAACACCCTGAAGGACATCCAGCGAAACCTGGTCCTTCACATTCATGCCGAGAAAGCGGACACCCTTCCACACTTCAACAACAAACGCTGGAAACTCCTGTTCATGATGCCGGATGCGCGCAAGGGGCGCGGGTTCCGTAAACACCTGGTCGGGTTCAACTACGGTGGGCTGCGCATCACCGGAGGCCAGAGTGCCGATCCCGACCTGTTGGCGGAGGAAATCGTGTACCGCATCGACAAGGCACACCGTGAAGAGGAAGCACGACAAGGTGCCATCTGGGTATCGTCTTCATCGGCCAACGACGCGCTATCGCCGGTTCAATCCTAGGCGTCAGTGTGCCCTTGGCGCCGAAGTACAACATGGGTGGCTTTCTCCGACGCGACGAACTCAACGCATTCGTATCCTAGAGTGCGCGCGTCAATCCCCTCGAACAGTCGCTCTCCCCCGCCCAGCAGGACCGGCGAGATAGCGACGTGCAGCTCATCGATGAGGCCCGCACGAAGATATTGCTGGATAGTGTTAGTTCCGCCGCCAATGCGCACATCCATGCGGTTGGCTGCGTCGCGCGCCTGGTCAAGCGCCTCGTGGATACCGCCCGTGACGAAATAGAAGGTCGTTCCGCCCTCCATATGGATGGGCGCGCGCGCGTGATGAGTCAAGATGAATGTGGGAACGTGATAGGGTGGGTTGTCCCCCCACCAGCCTTTCCAGTTCATGTCGGGCCAGGAACCGCGAATCGGTCCGAACATGTTTCTTCCGAGAATCCAGGCGCCAACATTCTTAAAGCCCCGCGCAGCGAAGTCGTCATCGATCCCCGTTGTGCCACCGTCGACGCCAAATAGCGTCCGTTGGAACGTGCGTGTCGGGACTAACCACCGGTGCAAATCTGTCCCACCCACGCCGAGCGGATGACTCATGTCCTGATTCGGACCCGCTCCGTATCCGTCAAGCGAGATCGTAAAGCCATTAACTCGGACGCGTGTCATTTTCATGCCTTCCTTTGGAAAAGTGGGACAGATTTATTTTAGGTAAAAAATGAATCTGTCACCTTTGCAGTCGCAGGAAAGGTGGTCTGTCGCTTATTGGGAGCGCTTAGTTCGGGACTACGCTAAAACTTATGCGAGGTCGTCGATCAAGTGCCCCACTGCTCGCGCTGCATCCGCCCCTGGAGCGCCCAATGCCGCCCATCATCACGCGCCTGGTGGCGCTGCTTGTGCTTTGCCTGACGCTTGAAGTCCCAGCCCAGACCAATGCCTGCCCAGCTGGCGAAAAACAAGTGTGCCTGGATAGCTGCATCTGTCTGCCAGACCTGGGACCGTTGCTCGGCCCCCTGCCTGATGGCCTCTACCGGATCGCGGCACCTGCCCTGGCGCTGTGGCTGACCCAAGCCCGCGCTGAAGCAGCCAAATCCGGCACCCGCCCCATTCCACCGCACATCCGGGAGCAACTGCTGCGCTGGTACACCCCCAGCGTCCTCGATGCCGCGCGCTACACAGTCAGCGACAACAGCCAACTCAGTGCCGCCAATGCCATACTGCAAAACCCCGATGTCGGGGCCGTGACGCTGATCGACATCATAGTCTTCCAGGACGCCCAAACCGCAGAACAGAACGTTGCGCTCTGGGCTCACGAACTAAAGCACGTGCAGCAGTATCAGGAATGGGGGGTAGAAGGATTTGCCCAACGCTATACACAAGATTTCAATGCTGTGGAGGCGCCGGCTTATGCCATACAGGCTGAGGTCAGACGGTCGGTGCGGAAAGAAACTGACTGAAGGCTAGCGAAGATGAAAAGACCTGAAGATGCACCCGGTGCGTTCCAAGCGGCTTGGAACAGCCACGACATGGCGGCTCTCGGTGGCCTGTTCGATCAAGAGGCGACGTTCGTGAATCGTTTCGGTCACTATGTCCGGGGCATTGAAGAGATCGTGGCGCTCCACGTTCCCATTCACGAAACGATCTATCGTGACTCTACGCTCCAGAACGAACTCATCGATATTGCTCATATCGCCGACGGGGTGGCAGTCATACATTTCTGGAGTCGCCTGGCGGCCGGCGCCGCTCACCCTGCCGGACCACACGTAGTGGATACGCTGATTCTCGCCGTGCTGACGAGACAGGACGAGATCTGGCGCATTCGAGCGCTGGAGAATGTGACCCTGACAAACCCGCGGACCGGTGAGGCGATCTTGCGCGATTAGCGAAACCTCGGGCTATGGAAAAGTGGGGACACCCATTAGCCGGTCTCGTGTCACGGTCAGGTGCTTTGGGGCGATAGCGGCCCCCTCCTCCCTAAAAGACCTTCAGCTACCCACCTCCTCCAAGCTTTTCGCCAACCAACCCCGTGGCGACATACCGACCCTGGCCGTAAAGGCCCGCGACAGTGCCGACGGATTCGCGTAACCCAGCTCCTCCGCCAGCAGCTTGATCGGTTGACCTGCGCGCAGCCGTCCTTGGGCCAGCGCCATGCGCCAGTCGCCCAGGTAGTCTGCGGGCGTCTGGCCGACCACCTCGCGAAAGTGGTTGGCGAACGCTGTGCGCGACATGCCGGCGCAGGCGGCCATGCGTTCCAGCGACCAGTTTTCCCCGGGTGCCTGGTGCATGGCCACCAACGCGCGGGCCAGGCGCGGATCCGACAGCCCGGTGATGAAGCCGGGGCGCACGCCGGCTTCCTGCGGGTGATCGAGCAACCAGCGCAGCAGTTGAATCACCACCACTTCGAAGATCCGGTCGACCAGCAGACGCTGTCCGCAGCGCGCGTGATCGACTTCGGCAAACAACAGTTCGAGCGCCAGCTCCAGACCCGACACCCGTGCCAGCGGTATCGCCACTAACGCCGGCAGCGCCCGTGCCAGCGGGTTGTAGGCGCCACCGTCGAAATTCAGCCGCGCGCAGGTGAAGTCGGAGCCTTCCTCGGGCGGGTTGTGGAAGCGATGGGTAACGGGGCGTGGATACAGCAGCAGGGTCGGTTCATCGAAACGCATCGAGGCGGGCAACTCACCTCTGCCCGGATGGTGCACTTCCAGCTCACCGCGACGCAGCACGTGCAGGTAACCATGCCCGTCGCGGGCGTCGAAGTGGCTGATCCCGCACAGCGCCCCCGAGTGATGCAGCTCGGCCTGGACGCGGAAGCGTTCGAGGATGCCGGAAAGGCGGTCAAGAGGCGGCAGATTGCTCATATGAACCAATTGGTATGTTTAGCGGACGTATTGATCCCAATCATACAGAACGTCTTCTTATACTGCGACCTCGCGTTACCCGGCGGGGCTAACCCATCCATCCCCTCGCCGGTTGTTTTCCCAACCTTAGGAGATCGCCATGTCCCGTGTCAGCATTCAAACTCAAAACGCCCCTGCCGCCAGCCAGCCGTTTCTGGCGCAGATCCAGCAAGTCTTCGATGCCACCCCGAACATGTTCAAGGCCGTGGCCAATTCGCCGGCGGCCTTGCAGAGCATGTGGGGCGCCTTTGGTGCATTGGGCAAAGGCAAGCTGGGTGCAAAACTGGGCGAGCAGATTGCCGTGGCCATCGCCAATCGCAACCGCTGTGAATACTGCCTGGCGGCCCACACGGTGCTCGGCCAGAAGGCCGGTGCCTCAGCCGCCGACATGTCGGCAGCGCAGGTCGGGCTGTCCACCGATGGTAAAACTGATGCGGCACTGACCTTCGCGCTCAAGGTGGTCGAGCATCGAGCACAGCTCAATGACGCCGATGTGGCGAACCTGCGGGAAGCGGGCTTTGATGATGAGCAGATCGTCGAGCTCTTGGCCCATGTGGCGCTGAATCTGTTCACCAACTACATCAACGTCGCCCTGGATGTTCCGTTGGACTTCCCCAGGGTTGCCCTGAAGTAAACCCGGCTGAGCCTCGCCCGGTACCGGGTGGGGCTCATCCCCTTGCGAAAGAATGATCAATGACGAAATCGAAGTCAGCGACTGGCTCAACACCGATCAGCCTCTCAGCCCTGCGCGCAGGCTGGGGTCCTTGAGCAGATACCCTTTGATGCTTCGGGTTTTGCGTGGACCTTTGACCTCACAGACCCAGATATTCAGGCCCTCTTCACTCTTGTGGTGCAGACCCAATTTCTCAAAACAGCGTTGAACCCAGCGCCAATCGCTGGTCCCCTGCTCCTTGGCCATCCGCGCAGTTTCGGGGGTGTTCCTGGGCGTAACGCTGAAAGATCTTTGGAGTGACCAGAAAGGCCGTCTCGCGACACTATGGACCGGTGCGTGGGCGTCGTTGAGGGTGATCGTGCCGCCTTTTTCAATTTGAATCGCCAGAACATTCAGCCTGCCATCCGTGTGGAGTGAGGGAGCCTTTTGGCTGTTCAGTGCACGGATGACCTTTTGCGGGTAAGCCCTTTGCCCTTCGTTTTGCTTCCCTTAGCCCCTTCCGTTTCGCCTTTCCTTTTATGACCTTTTGGGCGCGGGGTTCCAGAAGAAAACAGGATTACGTCCAGCTGTATTTTTCTGTCGAGGGTGGGACCCAGACGTGTCAGTCGGAAGGTGCACAGGAAGTGACAGACGCGAGATGCTTCGCAAAGCCCACGGTGCTCAAGCGGAAAAATCCGACACCCTTCGTCTAAAAAGGGAGGACTAGACCGCCAAGGGCTCTTTACCGGACCGCTCTCGCATTCATCACCGCGGTGACAGGCATGGGCCAATAGCCGGTGGACGACAGTGCCATCCACGGCGACCTTGAACCAAGGGACGGGTGAATTCACCAAGGTCCCCATGCTGCGAGGATCAATGAGGGTTTTCAGATCCTTCTCTTCGAACCCCATGGCCAGACAGCTACGCAGTTGGCCATTTTTGATGTTGTCCAAAATTTGAGAGGCGACAGCCAGATTCAACGGGTCATATGTACCTCCACCGTTCCATGATTATTTAACGGCCTCACTTACAAGCCGTTCGTCTTCAAGCTCAATATTTCATCGAGCCGTCGGTCTCATCACGGTGTCCTTCACGCTGGACACTCAGTACCTCGACACCTGTCCAGTCTTCCATGCGGCAGGCCAGTTCATGCAGAAAGCTAGGGTTCATCGATTGCTCAGGGCTGAGTTTGAGCTGATCCGTATAGGTGTTATCGCCAGTGGCATCTGTCCCCAAATCCATTTGTTTGTTCTCCCTGTAGCGGCTATCGATCTCGAGATCGATAGACGGTGCTGGCTGAGCGGCCGACGGCCACTTTCCTCTGCGAACCTGCGAAACCGATCCGATGATTCATCGAACAACTCCGCTCTACAGCCGCTCAATTTTGTGGCGCCCCTAATGATGTAGTGCTTCCCTGAAGGATCATCTGTCAGAAAAAGCGCTTCATTGAAGAGGAAATGCATGTATCAGTTGTGAGGCGCCTGTTTTCTCCAGGAATACGTCAAAATTCGCTCAGTTCTCCAGCAGAGAGCAGATCATCTGCACGCGACAAACGAAGCATCTCCTTACAACCTCCCGGGAAATGGCTGGCTATCTCAGTCAATGGGATTGGCTCGATTATTAGATCGGGATGACGGTTAGCAACAACCTCTTCCCAGGTGGCTTCGTCTTCAAGACCACCGTGTACTGACGGTTCATTGATTGGTTGAGGCTCGCCCGACCTTTGCAAGTGTGAGCCGTCACCAATGAACCACCCTACAAGACCAAAGCCGCTCTCAACGGCTTAGGAGGACGAAGTGCGAGATCCAGCATCAAAATATGATCTTTCATATACTGAAAGCCAGTTAAATCAGAACATCTCAAATCAGGGCGACAAGTTAGATTCCTCCGTTAGATATCTGCGCACATCTATTAAAGAACAGAGCGAGAGCATAGCCACTCTCAGCAAAACCGTTGTCGATCAACATCGCGAGCTTCGCAACAAAATCGCCGATGACATAGTGCTTAAAATTCGTGAAGAGCACGAGAGAGTCAAAGAGCGAAGGACTTTCACTATCATGTCGTGGCTGACCTATATAGGCGCGGTACTGGCGCTATTTCTAGTTATTCTTGCGCCTGTTACTAAACCAGTCTCAAAGCCCGGGTCGTCTGCGCCGACACCAGCATCATCTGATATCTCGGTTGCTACGACGCAATGTGAGTCAACAGACGCGCACCAATAAATCCACGCTAATACCCTATGCGGTATTGAACGGTTGGGGTTATGCCAGGACGCCGCTATGGACAGCGGTGTCGCTACCGAAGCAGGCATGCTGACGTGGCGCCTTCTGAGGCACACCCCGTGACAGCACGTGCGATAAAAGAACAACACATCCAGAACTGAGAACAGAGTCCCCCGCTCTCTATGCCGCTGTGCGCGGCATACGTGTAGCTACGCGCAATTAGCTAGGTCGTTTCCTACATTTTCATCGGAAGTAGCTGGCTATCTCAGCCAGTGAGTTTGGATCGATGATTTGACCTGGTTCGCTGTCGTTGGCAGCACCTTCCCAAGTGGTCGTGATCTTCGAGGCCACGGTGTGCAGATAGCACATTGATCATCCCTAGTTCGCCCAGCATTCGGAAGCGCGAACAGTCGTCGACACTCTCGCCGATCGAATGCCGCAACCCCACCGTGACGGAGACCTACCGTCAGGTGGTGCCTCCTCGTCACGATTTCATTGAGTAGGAGTCACCATGAGTAGATCTATGGCTGTGTATGACGCGCTGTCAGCCATCAGCGTACCACCGGAAAAAGCCAAAGCCGTCGTAAAGGCTTGGGAGGCCGAAGTGCGAAACGTAGCAACGAAATCCGATCTCGTACGAGCGGAGAAACTGCTGATTCAAAAAACCGTCGATCTGGGTCGAGAACTGCGTGGCTCGATCAAAGAGGTTAGCGACACGGTCAAAATCCACGGCGAGCAGATAAACGCGCTCAGCCAAGCGATTATCACCCAGGGGATTGAGCTTCGTGCGGAAATCAAAGACCAAGGTAACGAACTTCGCTCGTCAATAGAAAAGCAGGGCAATGAGTTCCGGCTTGCGATGGAAAAACAAAGCAGCGAGCTACGCGCTGAAATCAAGGAGCAAGGCAGCGAGTTTCGGCTTGCAATAGAAACACAAGGCCATGAATTCCGGATGTCGATGGAAAAGCAAGCCCATCAAACTAACACAGCAATCAAGGCACAGGAAACAACACTAAACCAAATGGGGGTAAAGCTTGAAAATGCTATCCAAGTGCAAGGCCTCCAACTAGAGGCATCCATCAAGGAGATCGGATCAAAGCTCAAGTACGTGAACTGGCAGTTTGGCTTTATCGTCACTGCTATAGTTGGTGCAGTGGGGAAAATAGCCTACGACTACTTCGTTGGCAAATAGCATTATGATCCAAAGCTGTACTGCTCTACCGGTAGGCATCGGCCTGTGGTTTAAACGCTTCAAGACGTGGGCACTGTCCGCGTTGCTCTGATACACCACTATTTCTGCCCATGCGGGGAACACTCCCCGTACGGGCGCAGTGTCTCTCCGTTTTGGGCTTTTCTGGAGAGACCTATGAAATTAGATGCACTGACACCGCAACAGGAAGCACTACTCAACCTGCCTGTCGTTTTTACTCCGAGGGCCTGGAATGAGAGTGTTTACATAGCAAGGCCACTGAACATCGCCGAGCATGGCTATCGCCTGACCGCGGTACATCAGGCAGCTCGCAATGCCATCATCCAAAAGGTGTGGGATGATGAACCGTTGTTCTTTGACTTCAGCCACAAATGCTTTCCCTCTACGGGTGAGCGATCGGTGCTGACTCAGTTGGATCTGCGTCTGGTCGTAGACCGTACGGAAGAAGAATTGCATGTGCTGACGCTCATGCTCAGGCATGAAGCCGAGGCGCTTGAAAAGCGGGTTCCTGGAGAGCTCTTTGTTCTCGGTGAAGTCGTGATGACCTATGGCGTAGAGGCGCTCGTGCAACAAGGCCTGTTGGACATAGCGACCTATCTTGACCGCCACCTCTGCGGTGACTGGGGAGAGTTACCTGGGGCGGATAGACTGAAAAACGAACGGGCGGTGCTGACCGGCGCCAGCTTGTTCTCGGAATACGACGTTGACATTGGAGCGGCGAAGAAGCTCTGGATCATCACGTCGGCAGACAGGCGATTCACCTATCTGCTCCTGCCCATTGAACCCACCCTGCCTCGGTTTGACTGAGGCCAACTGACCGTCTACCCGTCTTTTCAGGCGGGTAGGCGGTTTTTTGCATTCAGGTTTTTGTGGTGATGCTCACCGGCCGGTACCGCGTTAATTGTCGTTGCACCTTTCGACCGTCCCCAATTGCCTTACTGGGTCCCAGCCAACCGGCATAGCTCGAGCTGTGCTCCACCAACGCATCCCTTTAGATATCCATACTTTCCGCAAATCGATATGAGCTGACGTTGCGTCATCGTATCCGAACTGTGTCCCACAGGATGGGCATAGGCCAAACGAAGAGCTACCAAACTCATCATACGGAGGCTCATCGAGCTCAGCGTATCCACACACTGGACAAATAAATGAATTGCTTCCTGCAACCATCTAGCCTCCAAAACCTTGTTCTACGTTGTCAGGGGGGCTGCTGGGATGATCAATCTCGACGTGTGTGCGAGGCGGCTCCCTAACGTCATCACCGCTCTCGAGGAGCCAGGGAGAATACCAGCCATTTTGTCGAAGTGGGCTATGCAGAAGGAGCAGGCCCACATGCCTAGGAAGAGGAGTAACCCCACTCAGCGATCGTGCAGGACAAGCGCTGCCGTGTGAACACAACCGCCTGTCTGACCGCCTGCCCGGTTGGGGCACAGCACATCAATGAAGTCACAGCTTCCAGAACGTCCCCAACCGGTCTTGAAGGTTTCAAAACTGGCGAAGCGTACCTCTGCAGAGTTGTTGGGGTCCTTGTAGTACAGATGTTTGCCGACAATACCGGCCACGACCACAGCATGTGCTGAGTCCACCGCCATAGTGGCTACTTCGACCCGGCTGTCGACAGGAATCATGGTCGACGGACCGCTGCGTACTCGACGGTTTTCCCGGCTTGACCAGACATCGCCCGAGGCATAGAAGGGGCCGGTGGCTCTTAGCTTGGCTTCAATACTCTCCAGCGTGCAGTCAGCAAGTGCCAGTGTGCCGCTGACAAAGACGCCAGGCATAAAGGTGTCCAGCAGATAATGGCGGCTCATGCTGTTGGCTGCCGTCATATGATCACGAGCTTGAATGATTGCCTGTTGCTCACGCCGGGCCTTGGCCAGGTCTATGCCTAGCGCGCGCTCCAGGATGGTAACGCTTTTGCGCCGCTCGTGATCGCTGAACACACCGGGGGGCAAAGCATAGGCCCGTTCCACGTTGGTAATCAGCTGGTGATGCTGGCCCAGCGTCGCACCCAGACGGCCACGCAGCCAGTCAAGGTCTTCGCTGGGGTCACCGCCCAATTGCGAATCAGCACTGAGTTCACTGATGACCTTGCGCACCTCATGCAGCCCTTTCCATTGCTGCTCGAAGGCGGCCGTGCCACGCAGGTTATGCATGGCCACCAGCATTTTTGCTGCGTAATACCAGCAGGTCGGTCCTTTCTGAATGAAATTGTTGCTGATGGCAGTACGAGGCAGGTTGAATAAAAGTGCCATGCTGTTATCTCCCGCGCTGTACGCGCATCTGTGCCAACTGTGCATAGACGTGATGCAGGCTATCGAGCGGGACCCGATAGGCGGTGGCCCCGGGGTCTCTGGAGGGGCTCGGGTCGCCACGGAATGGTAGGCCATGTTTGCCATGCCGTGTCGCCCTCGACCGTGGCGGCGCGTTCACTGACGCGGCAATCGATTCTTAGCTTCGGTCTGCCGGGGAGCTTAGACCGTGCTTGCCTTCCAGGTTGATTGAAAAGTTAGATCCGAGTGGTGAAAGTGAAAGTCATTGAATTGCTAGGTGCACTCCTGGTCGATCTGGGCCTTGAACAGGTTGGAGTAAGTACGGCGCGTCGACGGAATAAGAGCTCCTCTTAAAATTGCTGGACTCGGTCTCCACCGGGGCCAGCTCAAAAAATCGCTTAGCCGAACACCACATTTGATGCCCGCTCTGGGTACTCAGCTTTCATGTCGGCAAGGCATTTCTGCATGAGCCTCGCATCACCAGGCAAACATCTGGAAAAGCTCTCCCACCCTGAGATTTTCAGCTGCGCAGGCATTGGGACAAGTCCCGTAATGGCATCCCAGAAAGCATCCCAATTACCGCCGTACCAGCCGGGGAACCCGAGCGCCTCACTCAAGATGGAGTGGAGTTCGCTTGAGCTCGTCACCTCGCTCAAGTCAATTTCTACAACCTCTAAGGTCATCGCCAGCGTCCCGAAAATTGTTCACCGTGGAGAAGGATAACTGACTTCTGTGGGTCTCCATGCTCTGGTCAGATGACAAAGCCGACAGCACGATCGTGGTCAACCGTTTGCAGACACGCAAAGGCATTGGCATCCTGCAACCAAAGCAATACGAAGGATCGTGATGGACATTGAACGCCTCCTCAAAAAAAGGCAGTTGAACGTACAGGAACAGAACGCCGTCAGTGCCTATTGGCTCATGCGCACCGCGAAAGCCTGGATGGATGTTGGTGTTCCCGCTGCCCTGGCTCATTATGGCGAGACCCAAGGCGTTAACTGGTCAGAAACTATCGTCCTCAAGCTCGAAGTCGATTTCCCCGGGATGCCGCGTTTGTTTGGGCTATTGCTCAACCAGGCAAATCGCTTTATAGCCTTCGAAATCGATACAGACAGCACTCACCAGCAGATTGAATCGGTGGATCGCTGGGAAGATGTCTCCGCCCACCAGGACTATTCGACCAGCAACCGTGGTACGGGAAAGGGCTTTGCCGCGATAGCAAAGCAAGTGAAGCGCGAGCTGCTTGTCCAACCGTGAAACGATTAATCGGCGTTTGGAATGACGATGCCCAACGGACGCCTTGAACCTACCAGTATCATCGCCCCACAACGCCACCGCCCTCTCACATAGAGTCATGTCATGCAGCACAGCCTTGAACCCTGCCCACGTTGTGGATCAGCTCAACACGTTCGACCGAAGGAAATGCTGATAGGCGCGGCTAGCCCCAAGCAGCGCTTTAACGGGGAAGAAAGAGCAGGCTATCAACGTGTGGATCAGTTGGCCGTTGATGAGTGCAAACCTGAGCTATTGAAAGAGCCCCCGCTGCAACAGCTGGTGGGCGGTTTTTACTGCGACCATTGTGACATTGGGTTCGTCACCAGCCGTATTTTCCAAGCCACTAACGACAAACTCATTCGGGATGCCTGATTAAGCGGCTTACAACGCGAGTCGCTGATAGCGCTCACTGCTGAATGGGAAGCCAGGCTTCCCGCTCCGGGGAATCGCGCCACCGCCTTGATCGTCCACTACCCTTTCCTGCCGTACGAGCCGTTCTCAACAACCTCTACCTGCACAAACAGCACATACGCCTCCAGGTAGTTACCTAGCAGCAGTCTCTTTCACCAATGGTGATCGACCATACGACCAGCGGTGTCCAATATTGAACCACAATAGCTTACCTACGCTTCGCAATTCCCTACCCAACTTCCGCTCCGCCCTTCACTCCTTTACCGTTAAACTAACTAGCTGCGATAGCCGGAGGCGGCCCGCGTAACAGTCATCCAGGATGCGACAATGTTCATTGAAAAATTCACGCGACTCGTGCATAAACACCTGAATACTCCATCGTTCCGCTTATTCACCCTCCTCACCAACGATCCCCTGCAGAAAGCCGTAATCCGCGAGATAAGACACGGTATCTGGAAAAGTGACGTCGTTAATTGGGAGAAGTTCGGCTGCGAGGGGAGACTATGGGGGACCAAGGGCCAACTCTTATCTTGGCTATACGATCCGGTCAATATGTGCTGGTGCGAGTTGAACCAGGTGAATGACCATCTATCGGCCTTGGTCATCAGTGAGGAGCAAGACAACTGGGAATGCGACCTACGGGAGGTGCAGGGCTTCGCTGCATCCAAGGACATGTATGACCCTTTTTCTAACCTGAAGGCTTTCGTCGAGCTTATGGCACCGGGCCTGCTGACCCCAGTCACTCCCGAAAAGTTGAAGGAAAATCTCGCACATGCTGAGAGACGCATTCTCCAGGACAATGAGCCACACTCGTTCTCTCGATGGACATGGGATGGAAGAGTGTTCATCGAGAATATCGACGGCTCACACCACCTCGCGGCAGCCATAGTCCAAGCAGAACAGCTAAATGTGCCTGTTCGACTAAATGGCCGGCTTCGAACCTATCGACTCAATCCAGCAGCCCTGGCCTGTCTTCGCCGTGATTTCGATATGTATGTTGTCTCCTCCGAGCCTAAACAAGCCAACGCCCTGCATACGGCAATTAAAGACTACAAGGCGCCCTACTCCGAGGTGCCACTCCCCTTTCCCTATACCAAACAACGAGCGCTGATGCTGCCGAAGGAGAACAACAGATCAGTCAAAATATCGAACATTCTCAGCGGGGCTGGCTTCCAAGATCTGGCTGTCTATCTGGACAACCTCGCACGACCTTCCGATTGCTGAACCACTTTTTCCAATTCAGAGCTCTGCTCATAGTCTTGTACACCTTCCACAGGCTCAGACAACGGCATCCAACGCAAACCAAGCCCTTGATCAAATAACGGTCAGTCCGATCAAAGGTAAGCGTCTGCCCAAGTCACCTTGCCTAACTCCGGCTGGCCCCCACTGATGTGGCGGCAGTTACGCGATCTCGCTGGCCCATCGCGCCGACAGCATCAGCACAACTTTGAGATAGGCATACAGAGCGTGCCCATTCGTGCGTAACAACTGGATCAAACTCATGATAGCGGCCGCCCGAGGCGGTCAGCAGCGATAGACCAATGGGCGATCCCGCGTTACTTCGATCCTGCACTGCGAGCTTTAACTTACCCCAAAGGTTCAATAGACGCCCTCGTCATGGTGTCTTAAGATCTCCAGAAATCAGCCCTTTCAGGATGAATGGATGCCGCTCTCGATTGATCTCACAGTTACAGGCGCAGCTCTGCCGATCGAGCTTCGTGCGGGTTTGTCCACAATTATTGTCGGCGCGAACGGTAGTGGAAAAACAAAGTTAGCGATTGAATGCGAAAGGCAGCTCGAAGCCAATGCGCACCGCATCTCGGCGCAGCGGATGCTTGCGCTCGACCCGGAGGTTGAAAAAACCACTGAAGAGTACGCACGAAGCCAACTCCGTTACGGCGCCCGCAAGCCGACCGACTACGGACCCTTCCTAACTACCCGTAACACTGGCCGTTGGGGTAACACTCAACCGCGATTCATACTCAATGACGCCGGCGCGTTGCTCCAAGTGCTCTTCGCGGAACAAGCTAATACCGCAGTGAAGGCGTTCAACGCGGCTACTGACGGCGCCCCGTTCGTGGGCGGTGATACACTAATGCGGAAATTGAAAGCGATATACCATCGGGTCTTGCCAACCCGCCGCTTAGAAATAACGGCGGATGACATCACAGCCTGCGCCCTTAAGGACAATACGGCAGGCGAGCCGTACAGCATCACGCAGATGAGCGACGGTGAAAAAGCTGTCTTCTACGTTATCGGCCAGGTACTGGTTGCCGACCAAAGTTCGATTTTCATCATGGATGAGCCTGAAATTCACGTTCATCGCTCTATCCTCAGTCGCCTATGGGACGAGCTAGAAGCCGCGCGGCCCGACTGCGCTTTTCTCCTAATCACGCACGATCTGGAGTTTGCTGCATCGCGAGCAGGTAGAAAGTACATGATGCGAAGCTACGCGCCCGACACTGGCTGGGTCATCGAAAACGTACCCGAGGCGGAGGGTTTCAGCGAAGAACTCGTCACTCTGATCCTTGGTAGTCGCAAGCCGGTCCTTTTCGTCGAAGGTGAGCAGGGCAGCCTCGACCTTGCCTTCTACCGCGCATGTTATCCCGGGTGGACAGTGGTGCCGCGCGGCGGGTGTGAAGCCGTGATCCACTCGGTCGTCACGATGCGGCGCAACGAAGCATTCACCCGGATTCAATGCTCTGGATTAGTTGATGCGGACGGTCACGACGAAGCCGACCGTGCCAGTCTCGCCGGCAACGGCATCCAGATTTTGCCCGTTTCGGAGATTGAGAATCTTCTATTACTGCCGGCCGTTTCGCGCACAATCCTGGAAATGAACGAGCTCAAAGGAGACGACCTAGAAACGAAGCTTGCCAAGTTGAAGGATGCAATTCTCGACGATGCGCGGATAGAGGAAAATGTGAATGAGGTCGTCCTTGGCTATTGCCGCCGACGCATCGACAGGATGCTTAAGCAGGTCGACCTCTCGGCGGACAAGTCCATCGCGGCCATAGCTGCCAGTTACACGGCCCGGACGACGGAACTGGACGTCGTAGCACTTGCAGCCGATATGAAGACGAAAATCACCGCCGCTGTCGCCGCAGGCGATCTAGCCTCACTGCTGGCCGTATACGATCGCAAGAAGCCGCTCCTAGCGCTTGCTTCCGCCCACCTGCGTAACTGGAAGATCGAGGTGTTCACCGCTTGGGTTACGCGGGCTATCCAAAGCTCACACGACGACCGACTCCACCAAGCAATTCGCGCAGTTCTTCCTGAGGTAACAGCTGCCTGAAAAAAACCGCCAGCGCAACTCACGATAACACCGAGTGATGACTGGGCGCGCGAGGGGCACAGGAGATTATCGACGTGGTGTATGAAGGGATAACTCGATGATCGCCGACGCTTCTCGTTGTGCGCCGACTGCGCCAATGGTGTTCGGCACTGCGCCAGTTATCTTCGGCGCACTAGAGCAATATACCCAGTAAAAACGCGATACCCGGCAGAACAGGGCCAAAGCACAGCGGCAGCACTAACACCTCGATCCAGCTGAAGCGGTACCTGGGCGCGCGCTCACGCGCCCAGGCTTGCTCCTGCAAGCAGCGGTTGGGCAACTTACTCTTCAGCAATGTAACAATACGGGAGACGACCCATGCACGATTTTGACGAGCTCGCCTACCGTTGCGCGGCCTTTACCCTTGAAGCCCTGCGGAATGCAAACGAGAGAACGGTTGAAGCGCTGCAAACGAGCGCCGCCACCCCACTCGTGAAAGCGCTCCAGATGATACAGCTGCAGAAAGTGATTTTGGCGGTTGGAATGTTCTCGATCTTTGAAGCCAACTTACAAGACCGTTTAAATTGCAAAGATGGCTTCCGCGAGACGGAAGCTATCTTGGACCAGCATGGAGAAAATAACCTGAAAGAAAACTTCCTGGACCTAGCGGCAGCCATCAATGTGCTCAAACACGGAAGAGGTCGCAGCTATGACACGCTCGTAGCTAAAGCGCAGAGGCTACCATTCCGCGTGAAGCTTCCGGATGAGGACTTTTTCTTTGAGGGTGACGTTTCCGAGGTATCGACCCTTATCGAAGTCGACGATGCCTTCGTACAACGTTGCGGTGAAGTGATTAGTGATGTATCCGGAGTGCTGCGCAGGGTATGCCAGGATTTCGTTTGACAATAGTCTGGCCAGACTCCGGGTCGATTAACAGGCCAGAAAATAAATCCGCCACCTTTTCGTTATAGCTCAGTTGGCTCCGGACACGCCCGTAGAATTACAAAACCCACAGACTCATGACCAATAGCGAGTGTTTGGAGAAAAATACCGATCTGCTTCCCCGCTTTCATATCGCTCATCGATGCTTTTAGCTGATATATATATATGAGTCAACGTCCGTAGGCGTAGACAGACCAGAAAAATGACCGTTGCGCGCCTCCATGACCAGTAGAGTACGAACCATCACTAGATCTTCCTCTGTAGCTTCTCTAAGCCTCAACTCCGTTTGTTTGCGCTTGAAAAGCGTTTTAAACAAACCCATAGCTATTTTTCCACTTGCCGAATACGGATGAAATCTTAATGAGAGGACCACCAATTAGTCCACATGTAGAATAAACCCTCCATGCTTGCCTCCAAAACTGTTAGCAATGGCTGGCAATTTTACACCCAAACTGACAACCATTGCGGGGGAAACTGGCCTAGGCAATATCAGCTCAATCCTGCCACCTGTTTGATCTTTAAGATTCGCCATCAGCAATTGCGCTTTCCCCCGCAACTTAGCACCAGGTAATTTTGTCAAGCAGCGCTTCATAGGCATCCAGAAAACGAGTGCATACAAGGGAGCTGTCGCAGTTGGTATTACCAAGGTAAAAAATTTGCGCAATACACTTTCCTTGCTTGGCGCACTCCAAGGTAAGCAGTCGATTAGTCGGCTGAGCCATTGCACACGCTTGAAATACACACGTATCTGCTTGACACTTTTGTCATTTCGATCAAGCTGCGATACAAAAAGCCAGCTTTTGAAGACTAGAGGATCTTTTATTCCACGCGCCCTTAAGTCCTTCACCACTGGAGGTAGTATTGCGATGACATTTTTTATGTTCGGCTTTTCCTCCGACAAGTGGATTGCCAACGAGTTTCCCTTATCAACGCTTAGCGCCAGCTTATTTCCGATAGGCAATACCATACCTTTGTCGCCCGAACCAACCTGAACAACAACCCCTAAAATTGCAGGACCAATTACTATCCAGATAGAAAGATAGCTATGCCAAGCTATTGATTTCAAACCAGCCCCAAATTTTAGCTGCTGGTGAATATCTAACAAGAGTAGCGATAGAATTATCAACGCGCAGAGCGAGGCCGTTATTATGGCAACCTTAGCACCCGGCAAATTAAAACATCTAAGAACTAGGCGATGCCTTCTGGAAAACAGATAATGCGAAAGGTCTTTGTCTCGCTTCTCTCCCACATAAAGCACGAACACATAGATTGCCGAAAGCGTGCCAAAAATCACAACCAACATCGACGCCATGAAGTTGAAGCCAATCAGAATATCAACAGACCTAAAAAGCATTATAGCAAATCACTCCTTACCTGCCGAAAGCCGGCCATCTTTTAAATACAAACTTAATTTACACCCCGACCAACCGCCTGCGAAAAGCGGGACAGATTTATTTTACGCAGAATCCGACTTCGGCTTTCTTCCCCCCATAGGTAACCTTCAGCCAAAAGCTGATAATCAGGGTAAAAATAAATCTATCACCTTTTCATACAAAGAAAGTATATGAGGTGGTGGCTTTTAAGTTTAAATTGGTTCCTGTAGCTCTCTAAATGCTTCAAGCAAGCAAAGTGGAATAAGTGACGGGAATTCGTCAACGACACGTTTCAAAATTGTTGCTTTTAGGTCGTTAGTCCTGTGATAACGTTTCAAGCCTTCAAATTTTGACTTCAGCAAGTCTTCAAAGCCGTGCCCTTGCATTAACATGAATGGTTTGGGTAGGAGTACAAATTGGCCACCGAGGTACTCACATTTAATTTTTACGGATTCAGCGTCAGATGCTCCACACGAAACCGTATCAACAATATAGTCTACAATGCGCTGCAGTCGCGGCTGAGCCATTTTCAATATGTCAGCGCTCCCTTCATGCTCACCCAATCCAAGCTCGCTTCTTTCAACGCTCTTATCTTGAAATAGTAGCATCGCTACTAGCAAGGGATCTAAAATGTAGTTTTCTATAGAATAACGAAAATTATGACCAAGAACTACTATTTTATCACTTGGCTGATTAGTAGTATCCCAGTCAATCAAGCCTCTGATTGTGGGGTTTCCATGCTTGGATAGCTGCCCTACAATATCTTTAACATGAACGCACCCACCGATTTTTGAATCACTGGATGCAATAAAGCTTAGTGATACCGCAGGATGCAGCCTGGATTTAATTTTTCGAAGAATATGATCATAATACTGGACATCAAGATGACTTTCTACAAAAACCTGACGTCTATTCTCGTAGCTGATACTTATGCTTGGCACCCCCGACATCAATAAAGATAGCGCACTGTCTTTGTTGGTTTTTTTAAGCCGACCACGCCCTTCCTTCGTCATTATAAAGATAGCCTCCTCCGGGCAGAGCGCTACAGTCGAAGGGGAGTGGGTAGTCATAATTACTTTTATTTTACGCTCGCCAATTAATACCTTTTGAATGGTATCAAGAAGTGACTTTGTCATTGACGGGTGTAAAGGAGCATCGACTTCGTCAAAAAGAAGTATTAGCGGATAGTTAACTCTGTCTCCCGAGTCTCTCGTGTAATATAAACACAGCGCAAATGACATTAAAATCCTTTCACCCGACGAAAGATCATTAAATTTCACTTGTGCATTAGTAACCAAGTCTGTGAGTATTGGCTCGTAAGGGCGCTCTTCAAACTCATCGGGCTGATTGATTCTAAACGAAAGACTGGCTGCCTCTAGAATATCGTTCAGGAAATCCCAAGGCGGTGATCCATACTTTTCAAAAAATTCCTCCTTGGTTAATACTGGTACGTTGGCACCACGAATGTCGCGGCGATAGGCCTTGACTTCATTTGCTACAAAAGTTGCTTGATATTCTGAAAAAAGCCTTGCGAACGATTGTTGAAATAACTCTACGGGCTGCCAGGCCATTGGGTAGTGCTCATAGAATAAATCCATATCGAACGCAACGATTGGAATGCCGCAGCTAGCTGTAATTTTTTCAATAAGCTTTGAGTTAATTGCGGGGTTATTCGAGCTAAATTGTGATGCAATGTTTTGACTATTGGCAGCTAAATTACTTTTAATATTTTTATGCACCGCTTCAACTTGATCGGGTTGGATGCCATAGCTAGGTAGGTCTGATGGTTCTAGTATTGCTAGCTTTTTTAAATCCAGCTTAGAAAGTTCGGACCACTGAAGCATGTACGCTTCAACTCCTACCCTTGCGCTGTTGATCAAGCTAGATATGTGATTCCATATCCCATCTCTTTCCTGTTTGCTCTGAAAGCTTACGAACGCTCCTGTATCTGTAGGAACCAACGTCGTCGCATCAAATAAGCGAATCAATCGGTTGTGTGGTGAATGTGCGATTCCCTCGATTGATAGGGCCCCCTCATCCAAGGCCTTCAATAATTGGCTCTTACCTGCGCCATTAGTTCCTGTGATGATCGTGAAGTCTGGCAACTCTATATCTTCAAACGTCTTTAGTGATTTGTAAGGACGCAAAAGGGTTAATTTCATAAGTAATCAATCCATTATCAATCAAGGGCTTGCTGCTTTCGCAGATGTCCAGAAACGGTCTCGGATGTACTCACCGAAGCAACATAGTGCTCTCTAGTTTTTGATCCTATCCTACGGATCTCGATAATGATAGCCAATGGCCAGCCTATTTAGCTCACCTCAGTTTTGTGTCCGTGAGCGGTCGTAGAGTCACAGGCCGCAATCGCTAAATTTATGCTTTAAGTACCATCTGGGTTCAGCAAGCGGATAGCAGGATCCTAGATTGCTGAACCTCCCATAGCTTCCTAGCAGCATCAAAAATTTTGATGCAAGCGCGCAACGTCATGCACTAATAGTCTGCTATTGGCCGATTCTGTTGAAAAAGTCGACCTGGACTGATTGTCCATACATTGAACGGTGAAAACGCCACTTTTGCCCGCTGTCACGTGAAATCTAAGTCCGGAACCTTCTGCTCAGAACACAGATTTCAATCTCAGAGGCGTACTTTTCTGCCGTGGAAACCGAAACCGACTTTTTCAACAGAATCGGCCGAAAGCGGCCAATACTCGCTAGCCCCTTCCGGCAAAAAGTGAGCATCCGAATCATCCCACTTCGGGATACGCTCTCGAGGACGACTCTCTCGACGTGCCCCTTGAACCCAACGTAGACCGAACTCCCCCCTACGAGCACGCCCATCTCAGTTCAGAGCCTGTATCCACTGCATCTCCCGACAATAATAGTTTTTTACTCGCCCCTCGATGAGGGGCTCGCGCGCGACATGCAAGATATATCTCTTTCCCTTGACTGAAATTTCCTAGAAAATCCTGACCGCTTGCGCCTGCCCGCCCCGGTGGCTATCTTCGAGTTATCACTGCATATCAGTGACAGGGTTTGGTAGCCCTCGGTGTAACTAGGCGCAAAGCGCCACCTTGAGCAAGGCGCTTTTTTTCGGCCTCTGCTTTTATGGTGGTCGTGCGCAGGGCGTCCGCGGACGCGCCGGGTTCCTAGTGCACCGGTCTACCAACCTGCGTACGGCCGCCACCCTTAAATCGTTTGGTAGCGATGGTGACGGCTCCAAAACATGCACTTGGAGTACCTCGTACTATGTTCAAGCCTACCCCCAACCCGCCCGCAACCTCCAACGTTGAAAGCATTGACCCTCGTATCGCCGACCGGGCTTTGTCTCACTACAACCTCGGTCCGGATGCAGTCTCGAAACCTGCCCCTGTCACCGTACTGCATGAGCATCTGCCTGAACCCGGGAACCAGGAAGACGCCCTGGCCAACATCTACTCGATTCTGCAATCCGCTGCAGCCACAGCCTATGAGCACGCCGACAACCAAACCGGTTCGAACCGCAAAGTGGCGATGGGTGTGGTGCACCTGATTGAACTGGCACAGCTAAAAATGGACTCTGTGCTGGATAAGCAGGTGGTCAGCGTCAGAGGCTGACAGCTTTCAAACGAGAGCAGAACGGGAAGTGAGACTTCCCGTTCATTTGAGTATGAGGTTCAATCGCCGCCCCCTTAGGCGATTGCCTGACACCTACTCAGACCGAGATAAGAATCCCAAAGCAGTGGCTGGCTCAGGTGTTGCTGTTCTCCAACACCCATGCCGCTAACTGTCATGCGTTCGCGACTGCACTTCAGTCATAGTCCGACTTCTCGCCCCGCTCGTGCCTTCCCACTGCTTCCTCGACAAGCTCAATGGCTTGTTTTTCAGATCCGGTCAGCGCGGCGCGGTCGACCTGGGCAAGCCATCCCTTACATGCTTCAATTCCAAACAAATCGTCGACCACCGCGATACGCACAAAGTAGAAGTTAGACGCAACCTCGCCGCCGTAGGACGTCCCCTTGTTTACGACCGAACGAGCCAGCAGAAGAAATCGCTCCATGGTTGTGACATGCTGGTTGGTCCAATTTTTCCCCGCCCCGTCCGCAAACCGATTCAATCGATATGCATAGGAAACGAAGTTCCAATGCGCAAGAAACGCTTCGGGCTCCTGGTTCGCGTGCACCAACAGGGCTTCAGTAAATGCTTGTTTTAGCGCTTCGAAGCCGACGTCATCCAGATCGGTGATATCCGAGTTTTCCCGGGCGGAGGACTCCGACATCAGGACACGTTCGAGCACAGCGAATCCTTTGACTTGCTCGAAAGCGCAAGACAGTAGCTCGCTACGTACGGCAGCTTCGTTGTGGCGCTGCAGGAAGAACAACAACAAGCGAAACGTCTGGGCTGGCGCGGACATCGACGTAATGGATGATTCACTTCCGATCACGGTTTCACCAACCTCCAGCAACGTCTCGACAACGGCTTCAGAATGTTCAATTGGAAATTCCTCTATCCGGGATTCCAGCCGTTCCAAAATCGCCTTCTGCCGTGTCTCGTCGCAATCACGCAACGTATCGCAAAATTGCTGCGCGTCGGTCAGTTGCTGGACCAAGGAATGTAGCAGTGAGTTGGAGACCTCTTCGACTGGTAGCCCTAATTCAAAGTAGCGGTCAAAGAAGTCGCCGCAGCACACCCTCGATTCGCGTATCCATCGCTTCCGCATGGAGCCACTGTACGAAGTGTTATTGAATGCCCAGTCCAAATTGGGGAATAGATGTTTCAGTGTCTGCTCAGTGCCCTCTCGACACTCCTGTGGCGCACGCTCCACCATCTGCTGGATCAGCCCTTTAATGCGCTCCTTTTCGCCTTGTGTTTGGGACATCACCTGCTGGCTACTGGTCAGCAGCTCTTTACTCTGAGCTATTGCTTCGTAACTGGACGGAGCGAAAACCCGAAAGCACTCCAGCGCAAACAGATCCACAGGGTTGATCTCCGCCACGTCTCCTCCCCGCAGCAATCGGCAGTGGAACGTAAGCGTGGACGTGTAGCGGTAAACATCACGCAAGTTCTGGAAAAACGGCTTCATACCGTGCCGGTAGACACCGGCCCAATAGTTTGAGTCGAAGTGTGCGGCCAATTGCGGTTCTGCGGCGAGGATCGAGTCCAACCGTTGAAACAGCACCTTTTCCAGGCTTGAGGCGGGAAGAACCGGGACGCTGAACGGCACCTGGATGATTTTCTCAAGATACTCGGCCCCATTGAAACCGGCACGCTGGAGCCCCTCCTCAACAACATCGCGCTGGAACAGCAAGAGAAACACCACGTTGGGAAACTGCATATTCCCCTTGACCAGTTGGAACAGGGCCTTCATTTGATCCGATGCCAGGCGATCAATGTCATCCATCACAATCAGCAGTGGGTGATTTCGCTTGGCCAACAGAGAGGATATTTCGCCGCGAATCTCACTCAGGGTGAGCTCGTCGTCCTTGGCCGTCTTGTCCGCACTGTCGGCTAGGTCCTGCAGAAACTTAGCAACCTTTTTGAGCACAGCCGGTACGGCCGCTATCGCCGAAAAGCCGCTAACGAAATGCAGTACCGTTTGCATCATGGGATTGGCGACCCAACTGCTGACATAGCTCGCGGTCAGCGCGGATCCGAGCAGTATAGGCAGGTACTTGGCCATGCCATCGATCACCCCCGCACCGGTGTTGATCCGCCGTCCATACCGGCGTAGGGCTTTGGCCAGCCGCTTGCCCTCCTTGCTCTTGTCTTTTCTCTGAATGGCAAGAGAGACCTCGTCGAAAAAAGTCGCACTGAGCTTCTCCTGGCCGGCCCACTCCCACGGATTGAACTCGATGACCTCATGCCCGGGGACGCTCTTAAAGTCCTCAACGACTAGGTTCTTGATCGAGCTCTTGCCGCTGCCCCAGGCCCCCATCAGCGCAATGACCAGACTCTCCTGGTCTTTCCAACTGGCCATGGCTTCAGTCAGGCCCTTTGCAAACCCCGATCGGCCGAGGAGATCCTGATCGTGCTTAGCGATTGGCCGGTCATCGGCAAACCGTAAATTTTCCATGTTGTTTTTCCTTGCGCCATGGGCCCCGCGGCGATTGTGATGATGATCTCGGTCCGCCCTGCTCATGCAGTCAGACCTTTCTACGATGCACTGGCCCATATGCGTGATTTGCTATTCACCGCTGGCGCTGCAGCCGGCAGTACCAGTGTTTGCCGAGGGATTGGTACCGGCAACTCTCCCCACAGAGATACCGGTACTATTGAAGAGACGAGCACTGGCCTATACCGGTAAAACTTCCTCACGGCGTATTCATCAAATCTTCTGCTGGTATTCCATCGACGGTGATGGCGTTCAATGTAGAACTGGATCGGGAAGCCAGGCCTCCCGTTCCGCGGGGCGTCACTCCACCGCTTTGATCGTCCACTTCCCGTACCATTTGGACGGGCTGTTCGCGACATACTCGACCGGCACAAACAGTCCATACGCCTCCAGGTAGGCGAAAGTACCGATGCCCTGCCCCCACTGGTAGTCCCAGCCGGTGCAGTTGAGCACTTTTGCGTTGCCTGTCAGGCTCGGGTAATAGGCACTGGCAGGCCGCTGCGATTCAACGTTGCACGTAAAGCCGTAGTCCTTGGGTATCTGTAAGTTTTCGTCAAAGACGAACGGTATTTCCAGGGTGTATCGCAGCTGCGCACCGACCGGCATCGTTGCCCAATCACCCTCGAACTTGAGGTTAGTGGCAGGTGAACGCTCTTTGACAGAGAACCCATTGGCAGAGGTGTTGAAGTTACTTTTGCCCAGGGTAATCAGACCTCGGAAACTGACTTTAACCTCCTGGTTCAGCGAGCCTTGGCCGCGCTCGACCAGCATCTTGCCTGTCTCGCTCGACGGGTAGCTTGTATCGCTCCCCAAGCGTCCCAAGCCATATAGCCCGGGTCGGTTTGCCTGGGCCAAGTCGTTGAACACCAGTTGCAGGTGCTGGATGCTCTTCTCCGGCCTGGGCATGTTCAATGCCTCGATGGCCTTCACGATAGAGGGCGCTATCGCTGGTACCGGCAATTTAAAGGGTGATTGCTCACGCCCTTCATAATGCGCGTACTGCTCCAATGACTGCGGTTTGCCGCATGCCAACTGAAGCAGTTGGCGTTCATCGGCGTCCAGACTGCCCTGGCCCTTGGGGGCGGGTTTTGCCTGTATCTCTCCACCAATGACGAGGCCTTTCGGACCGAGATAGAAAGCACTCAAGAGGGCAAGCTGTTGCAGTGAACAGTTGGCCGTCCAACGCTGGCGCGACTGGCTATACAAGGCTTCTTTGTCGGGCAACAGCGTTTCGCTGGCCGGGACTCGGGCACTCCAGAACGTGACCTCATCACCCTTTACCTTCAGGCTGGCGCGGTCGATCAGTTGCCAGTCCTGATGGTTGGGTGTCGCAAATGCGCGCCAGTCGGGTGGTGCTGTCTGAGCGCAGACTTGTTTGAGTTGTGCGCTCTGCAGGTACTGCTTTTTTTGTTCTACTGGGATTTGCCCCAACTCCTCGGGGCGTGTGTTCGGACCATCAGAGAACGACACCATGCCCCTCGTGGTAAGAAATACCATCTCTACAGTAGGTTTGCTGCAATCGGTATCGAAACTCGCGAGATAGCGGTGCTCCCGTCCCGGCGGGGTGCGCACGACATAGGTGATCCGTTCCCCTTCACGCACGATCGAGCTTGGCTCTGGGGTCTCCTTCAGAACAGCGTTGAACACCTCAAGTCCTGGCGAGATCGCCGGCGGTGTGGACGATCCGAGCCCGGTGGTTTGGCATCCTGAAAGTGCCAAGGTGAGAGCGAGCAACGGAAAACAGCTGAAGCGGTGAAACGTGGCATCCATGCGAGCGTACTTAGTCGATAGAAAGATGGCACTTTAACATGAATACAGCTCCGTCACTGAGGGGGCGGCGGCGCCAGCTTCAGCGCCCTGGTGCGGAATAGCACTCCACTTGACCACCTGTTTGCATTCGGCCTGACCAGTCATTTGCATTGCATCTGGCCAGCGATTGCATCGGATTTGACCATCTTGCTTCATAGCCATGATCGCCGGAGAACTGCACATTACTGCCGATCACGGCGACAGGCAGTAATCGGCCAGAAGCGGTCGTTGAACGCCTACAAACCTGAGGGCGATTCAGAAAAGAATTCGAGGTGCTGTATGCTGACCTCATCGGCGCCGACAAAGGCGTGAGATTTGAGCAGTTCAAGCCTGGCCGCGATGGTGGCGTTGACGGGCGCTTTTTCACGCCCACTGGTACTGAATGGATCCTTCAAGCAAAGCACCGACCTGGGACGCCTTTACCTCAACTCGTGACCCACCTACGAAACTCTGAGGCGCCGAAGGCAGCCGCTCTCAATCCGGAGCGCTACATTCTGGTGGTCTCTCATTCGCTTACAAGGTTAAACAAGCAGGAGTTGGTCGAGGCTCTGTGCAGTCAAGCGTCCTGTCCCATCGACGTCTACGGCCGAGAGGATTTGAATGACCTGCTCTCCCGGCATCCTATAGTTGAGCGTCGACATTTCAAGCTCTGGATTACCGGCTCCACAGTGCTATTTAGCCTGCTCAACAACGCAGTCATGGCCCGCAGGGTTACTGGTGTAGGAACCCTGCGGGTTTGCTCTTCTTTCTCAAATCTCTGCCGCAAACGTCAACAGGTCATACGCCAAAAGGTCATCAGATCAGCCTTTGATACATGGTTGTTACTCGGTGGTTTTGCTGTACATGATCATGTTGAGATCCCCCCCCCATGCCTGGATGATCTGTTGTGAGCCGTTGCCATGGATGTCGGCCACGAGCCATACCACCGCACCCGGTTCCCGGCCCATGGCACCGGTCCAGGCTTTCTGGAATCCTCCGGCGCCGTTACTGGCGTACATGGTGAAGTTCAGCTCATCGCCCCAGCCCTGCACGATCTCCGCTTTACCGTCGCGATTGAAGTCGCCGACTAGCCAGGTGACGGCGCCGGAACCCTGTCCCATGGCACCGGTCCAGGCAACCTTCATTCCGTTGGCACCATCATTGCCGTACACAATGAAGTTGAGATCGTCGCCCCAGCCCTGAGCGATCTCATCCTTGCCGTCTCCGTTGAAGTCGCCGACCAGCCACTGGACAGCGCCAGTACCTTGGCCCATGGCCCCCGTCCACAGGGTCTTGATGCCGCCGTTGCCGTCGCTGCCGTACATGATGAAATTGAGGTCACCGCCCCAGGCCTGGACGATCTCATCCTTGCCGTCTCCGTTGAAGTCGCCGACCAGCCACTTGACGGCACCGGTGCCTTGGCCCATGGCCCCCGCCCACAGTGTTTTCAGTCCTCCATTGCCATCGCTGCCATACATGATGAAGGTGAGATCACCGCCCCAGGCCTGGACGATCTCATCCTTGCCGTCTCCGTTGAAGTCGCCGACCAGCCACTTGACGGCGCCGGTGCCTTGGCCCATGGCCCCCGCCCACAGTGTTTTCAGTCCTCCATTGCCATCGCTGCCATACATGATGAAGTTGAGATCCCCCCCCAGGCCTGGACGATCTCATCCTTGCCGTCGCCGTTGAAGTCGCCGACCAGCCACTGGACAGCGCCAGTACCTTGGCCCATGGCCCCCGTCCACAGGGTCTTGATGCCGCCGTAGCCGTCGCTGCCGTACATGATGAAATTGAGGTCACCGCCCCAGGCCTGGACGATCTCATCCTTGCCGTCGCCGTTGAAGTCGCCGACCAGCCACTGGACAGCGCCGGTGCCTTGGCCCATGGCACCCGCCCACTCAGCGGACAGGCCACTCGGAACATGTCCTACAGGACCTTTCGGGCCACTTTCGACCGATTTGTAGGGGTAGGAATAGTCGCCGTACACGGGAATCGCTACCTTGACATCATCGAACTCCTTCGTGTACTGCCCCCATCGGGCGTCGAAACTCCACCACGCCGGAGGGGTTACGCCATGTTCGGGATAGTCTGAAAAGACGATGTCTGCATGCCCGGCGGCCGATACATCGAACTGGCGACCTTGATCTGCGGCCATGTCGAACAGGTCGACGTCCAGATGTCCGACAAAGTAATCCTTGTGGGCGATCCGCTTGTAGTTATGGGTCCCTGCCGATTCATAGTGTGCGTGAGAATCTTTTGCGACGTAGATGATAGGGTGCGTGCCTTGGTAGGAAAGTGTCGAGGGATCCTGAACCCAGATGGTCAGGTCGTGTCGCGAGAGGTAGACCTTCTTGATCTTCCACCCGGCGGGGGCACTGGCATCCCGGCCGCACACCAGGGTGACATGTTCCCAATCGCCGTAATGAATGCCGCTTTCCTTGAGAAACACAATCTGGTTAATGATGTTGCCAAAGGTGATGTGGATTTTGCCAGGGCCGTTGTAACCGTAAAACATCCAGAACTGGATGTTGACGACGTCGTCGGTAACACCACGTTTCACGCAAACCTGCGCCGCCGCTCTATCAAGGTTGCCACCTTTTAGACTGTCATGGATATTGAGCCAGTAGCGGAAAGAATCGCTTTTATTCGCATTTGGATCTGCCTTGGCCTTCGCAACAGCAGCGGCCAGCGCGTCCTGGGATAACAATCCCACGAGGCCCAAGCCCTGCTCCTTGAATGCATCGTAGTCGTCCTCTCCGGTAATCAAGCCCCAGCCCAATGTGCAAGCGCCCGCAGCGAGGAACGGCACGGGTGCATCGGGAAGATACATTTCATCGGGATGGAACTTAAAAACGGGACCGTACTGCTGAATAATTGCGTTGACTTCTTCAACTGTAATCATGACCAATTGCTCCAATTATAATTTTCCCACGATGAGTAAAAAGGCTTATGGCCTGTTGACGTTTGCGGCTGGGACTTGAGAGAGAAAAGCAAACTGCAGAATTGAGGTTCCTAGACCAGTAACCCTGCGGGTTTACAATGCCCCGATTGATGCTCAGTGACGAGCTTTGGTCGAAGCTGGAAAAATCTCTGCTTCAACAAACGATTTATCACAAGCCAGATCTGCAGTTGACGGTCGAGGGAATGCACCGAGTTTGGTGTTTTGTGGCGCCAACATAAAATATCCTTTTTATAAGTCCAATTCAGGCATTAGGCGCAGCAAGTGTGGCGACCACGCTCTTCAGATTTGAATGTCGCGGTTTCCTGAACTCGTGGCAGTGTTTCTAAAAAAATCTATCGCTAAGTGAAATGTTCGAGCTCTTGCCCCTCACTGCCCGCCTGACCAAGAGGACGGTAAAAGCAGCATAGTGGCAATTTGACGCATGGCACGCTTGCAGCCAAAATTTATTCACCTCAATCAACTACCGATAGGAGAGGGAAAACCTACGCACTACGGGTTTAGTAACCCTGACCGTCTGCTTCTGGCCGTTTTCTGCCGCTGGTCACAGGTAGCTATGGATCGTTTTCTGCCGGTCATGACCACGAAGCGTGGTGGTCAAATCCGATGCAAATGGCTGATCAGGTCGAATGCAAAAAGGTGGGCGAGTCTGTGTAGTTCCCCACCCTGGGCAACAAGTACCGATCTTGCACCGCTGCGCCGTTTCGGCTGCATTGGTGCAAGGTACGAAGCACCGGTCGCGGCCAATGTCTCAGAAAAAACGCTACCGCTGTGAACCGCAGCTCGACTGCTCAAAAAATATTTTTTCCTCCCCTCCCACCGCGTCACACCCTCTTAATCTCGAGCGTTGGCCTTGAGGGGCGCACTATTGGGGGAACGGCTGAGCATACGGGTAACGGCCTAAGACGCCCCTTAAAAGTAAACAAAAACAGCCAGATCGGGTTGTGGTTACCGCAAAGGACAGGACATGGAGAGCCTGTGAAACGAGAAGGCTACTGCCTTCCTGCAAGTCAGGAGGCTGCCTTCGAACAAACCTCGCAGGGTCTAAATTGGTGGCAGAAAAGCCATCCCGCCCGCTGGGTTTTCAGGCCCCCGTTGGCGATTCTTTTGACACTGTACTACTGTCACTCCGTGCTGGATGCTCGGGATCGCGGATGTTCGATCTCGCCCACGTTCATGGAATGAAGGCCCCATTGTGAGCACGCAAGTGTTCCAACCGCTGTGCATACGACGTGTACGACGAGCCAAATTCGGCTCTGGTTCACAGGGAGGTGCTTATGGTGGCTTCAGGTCTACAGTCTCAGCAGCCAATGCTGGACGCTCTCCAATGGACTGATACGAAACACTCCGTTTTCCGCTCCTATTTCCCCTGGTATCCCGACTCCTGGCTTGCGCCCACCCAGTACACGTACTGAGCATGCGCATCGTGCATTGCCTGAGCATGTGCCTGGTGCTGGTGCCTGTTGGCATGCCAATAGCCGACCCTCTGCCTCTATCGTCGGCGACGTGCAGCGAGCAAACCGCCGAGAATCTGCTGGGCCTTCCACCCGTACCAGGAGACTCGTCGCCTGACCACCTGACGGAAAAAGTTCAGCTCGGCAAAACGCTGTTCTTTGACAAGCGTCTGAGTGCTGACGGCTCGATCAGTTGTGCCTCCTGTCATCATCCCGAACAGGGCTTCATCGATGGATTGCCGCGTGCCCAAGGTCTCCACCGCCAGCTGGGGACGCGTAACACACCGACCCTGATCAATGCGGTCTTTGCCCAGACCCAGTTCTGGGACGGGCGCCGCGACAGCCTCGAGACGCAGGCTACTGACCCGCTCTTCAACCCGATCGAACACGGCCTGCGCGATGAGGCGCAGTTACTCCACGTCATCCGGCAAGATGACCATTATGTTGCGGCCTTCGAGAAGGCGTTTGCGGTCCCCCCTGAGACGTTAACGGTCGCGCACGTTGCACAATCCATCGCGGCCTACGAGCGCACGCTGGTGGCCGGCAACTCTGCGTTTGATCGCTATCTCTATGGGCATGACAAAACGGCCCTGGATGCAGCCGCATTGCGTGGTCTGGAGTTGTTTCGTGGTCGTGCCCAGTGCGGGCAATGCCATGTCATCGGCCAGACCAGTGCGTTGTTCACCGATCAGCAGTTTCACACCCTGGGCGTGGGGCTCAAGCGCCTGGAAGATCGTTTGGCCCCAGAGGCGGTTCGTTTCGCGCAGCTGACCGCCGCCGAGCGCCAACAACGCGTGCTGTCGGATCCGGACCTGGCCGAGTTGGGCCGTTTCAGTGTCACCCTCAAGCCGACCGATCTCGGGCGCTTTCGCACCCCCAGCCTGCGCAATGTGGCCGAGACGGCGCCCTATATGCACGACGGCAGTGTCGCGACCCTTGAAGAAGCGGTGGACCTGGAAGTGTATTACCGCGGCGTCGAAGCCGGTCACCCTTTGATTCTGACCCCCTCAGAAAAGAACGATCTGGTGGCGTTTCTCAAAGCCTTAACGAGCCCTCGTTTCAAGCAAAGGGCTGAATGTGAATCCGCCCCACCCCAACAGAATCGAGGATAAGGATATGTCACGGCACGCGTCAGGCTGGCATAAGCTCGTGGTGATGGCAGGATGGATGCTGGGCCTGGTGCTTGCCGCCCAAGCCATGGCCGCGCCTACCGTGACATTAACCTCGCCAGCCAGTGGCGCTTCATTCATCGTGCCGACGACGCTCACCTTGACGGCCAATGCCACAGAGAGCGGCGGCAACATTGCCAAGGTGGACTTCTATCAGGGCAGCACCCTGCTGAGCACGGTCACCGCTGCACCGTACGCCTTCAACTGGACCGACGTTCCACCCGGCACCTACAGCCTCACGGCCAAAGCCACCGATACCCAGAACGTCGCAACGACCTCGTCCGCCGTTAGCATCACTGTTGGCACTGGCTCCATTGGCTATAGCTACGACCAGGCTGGCCGTCTAACCGGCGTCACCAACAGCACCGTATCGAGCGAATACGATCACGATGCCGTGGGCAATATCACGGCCATCAAAGGCTATGCCGCCAGTACGCCCAGTATCCTGGTCTTTTCGCCAGCGCAAGGCCCCGCCGGCACCACGGTCACGATTGATGGCAATAACTTCAACAGCACGGCCAGCCAAAACACCGTGCAGTTCAATGGCATCACCGCCAGTTCGGTGACCCTCGATCCGGGCTATCCCAACCGCCTGACGGTGGTGGTACCCAGTGGCGCCACGACTGGACCGATCAACGTGACCACCCCGGCAGGCAGCGCCACCTCGACAGTCAATTTCACGATCGCGGCGAGCCAGGCCCCCAGCATTACTGGCTTGTCGCCAACGATCGGAACGGCCGGCACCGCGCTCACGATTTCAGGAAGCAACTTCCAGGCGGATAAATTCAAAGACAAAGCGATTTTTAACGCCAGCTCATTGATCATCAATTCCGCAAGTACAAGCAGTATCACCACAAGTGTTCCCGCCAATACCCTGGGCGGTAAGGTCAGTGTCACAACGGCCTATGGCACTGCCATCAGCACACAGGACTTTTTTGTTCCGCCTTCTCCGTTGTTGGCAACGGACATTCAGTACATGGACCGTATCGCCTTTGGTGCGAGCAAGACGGCCAGCATTACCACTGGCGGTAAAAAGGCGCTGCTGCTCTTTGACGCGACACAGAACCAGCGGTTTTATCTCAATGTGACGGGGGCGACTTTTTCAGCCTGTTATACCCTGAGCATCTACACCCCCAATGGCAACCTCCTAACCACCACCCCGTGCTCCTCCTCCCCCGTCGATATTGACACCACAACATTGCCGGCGGCCGGTACCTACACGATCCTGGTCAACCCCAGCAGTAGTGCCACGGGCAATGTGACGCTCAACCTGTACAACGTGCCACCTGATCCAACCGGCACCCTTAGTGTTGACGGCTCGGATGTCACACTGGCAATGCCTTCCATCGGCCAGAACGGCAGCCTTACTTTTAGCGGCACTGCCGGCCAGCGCATTTACCTCAGTGCGCCCAACTCCACGTTTCCCCGTAGCGAAATGTTCACTCTCTACAAGCCGGATGCCAGCGGTAACGCCAGCACCAGTAATGGCAATATTTATTCCGCTCTATGGTCGACAGGAGACTACACCGATACCCTGACGCTCCCGGCCACGGGCACCTACACGATCTATCTCAACCCGAGCAGCACTGACACCGGTAGCATGACGTTCCATCTGATCAGCGTGCCGGCGGATGTCACAGGTACAATCAGCATTGATGGTGCCGACGTCACCCTGACCACAACCGCTATTGGCCAGAACGGCAGCCTTACCTTCAGCGGCACCGCCGGCCAGCGTATTTACCTCAGCGCGCCTAACTCCACCTATCCCCGTAGCGAATCGCTCACTGTCTACAAGCCCGATGCCAGCGGTAACGCCAGCATCAGTAATGGCAGTATTTATTCCGCCCTGTGGTCGACTGGAGATTACACGGGCACCCTCACGTTGCCGGCCACGGGCACCTACACGATCTATCTCAACCCAAGCAGCTCTGACACCGGCAGCATGACCTTCCATCTGATCAGCGTGCCGGCGGATGCCACGGGGACGATCAGTATTGATGGCGCCAATGTCACCCTGACCACGACTGCCATTGGCCAGAAGGGCAGCCTCACGTTCAGCGGCACCTCCGGCCAGCGTATTTACCTCAGCACACCCAACTCCACCTACCCCCGTAGCGAATCGCTCACTGTCTACAAGCCAGATGCCAGCGGTAACGCCAGCACCAGTAATGGCAATATTTATTCCGCCCTGTGGTCGACCGGAAACTACACGGGCACCCTCACGCTCCCGGCTACGGGCACTTACACGATCTATCTCAACCCGACTGGCAGCGACACAGGCAGCATGACGTTTCACCTGAGCAGCACGCCGGCGGATGTCACGGGGACGATCAGCATTGATGGCACCGATGTCACCCTGACCACAGTCGTCGCTGGCCAGAAGGGCAGCCTCACGTTCAGCGGCACCTCCGGCCAGCGTATTTACCTCAGTACACCCCACTCCACGTTTCCCCGTAGCGAACTGCTTACTCTCTACAAGCCCGATGCCAGCGGTAACGCCAGCACCAGCAACGGCAATATTTATTCCGGGCTATGGTCGACCGGAGACTACACCGATACCCTGACGCTCCCGGCCACAGGCACCTACACGATCTATCTCAGCCCAAGTAGCTCCGACACCGGCAGCATGACGTTCCACCTGATCAGCGTGCCGGCGGATGCCACGGGGACGATCAGTATTGATGGCGCCGACGTCTCCCTGACCACGACCGCCATTGGCCAGAACGGCAGCCTTACCTTCAGCGGCACCTCCGGCCAGCGTATTTACCTCAGTGCGCCCCACTCCACCTATCCCCGTAGCGAAATGCTCACGCTCTACAAGCCGGATGCCAGCGGCAACGCCAGCACCAGTAATGGCAACATCTATAGCAACTTGTGGTCGGCAGGAGACTACACGGGCACCCTCACGCTCCCGGCCACGGGCACCTACACGCTCTATCTCAACCCGAGTAGTTCCGACACCGGCAGCATGACGTTCCATCTGATCAGCGTGCCGGCGGATGTCACGGGTACGATCAGCATTGATGGCGCCGATGTCACCCTGACCACGACCGCCATTGGCCAGAAGGGCAGCCTCACGTTCAGCGGCACCTCCGGCCAGCGTATTTACCTCACCACACCCAACTCCACCTATCCCCGCAGCGAATCGCTCACCGTCTACAAACCAGATGCCAGCGGCAACGCCAGTACCAGTAATGGCAATATTTATTCCGCCCTGTGGTCGACCGGAGACTACACAAACACCCTGACACTACCGGCCACGGGCACCTACACGATCTATCTCAACCCGACTAGCAGCGACACCGGCGGCATGACGTTCCACCTGACCAGCGTGCCGGCCGATGTGACGGGGACGGTCACGATCAATGGCTCTGCCTTGACCGTCACCACAACGGCTGAGGGGCAAAATGCGAGCGTGACGTTCAGTGGAACCTCGGGCCAGACGGCAACGGTTCATTTGGCCAGCAACAGCATGGGCTCCGTCTTAGTGACCCTGAGAAAGCCCGACAACACGACCTTGACGTCGAATTCGTCCAGCAGTGCCAGTTTTAACCTGTCGTCCCAGACCCTTCCCACCACCGGCACCTATACGATCTATATCGATCCGTCGGCGGCCAATGTGGGCTCCATTAATGTCAGCGTGACCAATCCTTGAGGTAACTCGCCATGGAAAGGAATTATTTCGGTTGCGATGCCTCCTCACATTCTGAGATTTGGTCACGGCGAGTAAGGCATTGCTTGCTACAGTCAATCGCCTGGTTTGCGCTGATCATGGCCGCCTCCCAGACGATTGCAGCGCCGGCAATTGGCAGCAGTACGATCGAATCCTCCAGCCGCCGGATCAGCCTGCGCTTTTCCACACCAATGGCGGCGGCGTCACTGAACAATGACACCGTGACCGTGATCGGTCCGACCGGCCAAATTGCCGGCGCGGTAACCCCCGTGAAGGATGGGCGAGAGGTGCTCTTTGTGCCGACGCAGGAGCTATTGCCGGACACGCACTACAGCGTCTTTGTCAGCGGGTCCACCGATGAAAGTGGCAATCAACTCCCACTCACAGGGCACAGTTTTACTACACAAGCGCTGGCCGCCAACACCGCGTCAACCGGCGCTAACACCCCTCCTCCTGGCGCCCTCAGTGGCCACGCTGCGCCGTCAGCGACGCCCCCCTCCGCCGTTACGAGCAGCACGGGGCCTGAAGACTGGATCCCGGGCCCGGAACATTTCACTGGAGATTGGCGCGCCAAACGCCCCCCTCCCCCCTGCAGGATTTACCGCCTTTGCAGGCACCCTCGGGGGTGACTGCACTGGCGGGCCAAGTCCTGTTGATGAACGGCAATGCGGCTGTGGGTGTGAAATTGAAAGTGGGCGCACAAATCGCTACCACGGACGCGACCGGCCGCTTTTTGCTGAGTGGTCTCAACACCGGAAATCAAACGCTGAGAATCGATGGCTCCGGCGCCGACAAGCCGGGCCGTCACTATGGATTTTTTGATGACCTGGTCGTGATTTCTCAGGGCGGCAAAACACAAACCCTGCCATACACCATTTGGTTGCCCCGTACGGATACGCAACACGCTGTGAGCCTGCCCTCGCCGACAACCAGTGAAGTGACTGTCACCACACCCTATATCCCAGGTTTGGAATTGCACATTCCCCAAGGGACGGTCATTCGTGATATCGACGGTAAGGTGGTTACCTCCGTCAGTATCACGCCTATCCCTATTGATCGGACACCATTCCCGCTCCCCACACACGATATCCCGGTGTACTTCACCATTCAGCCAGGCAGCGCGAATCTACAGGCCATTGACCCCAAGAGCTTTCAGGCGGCACGGATCATTTATCCCAATTACAACAGCCGCCCGATCGGCTCGGCGATGGACTTCTGGACTTACGATCCCGTCTACAAAGGCTGGTACGTTTATGGCGAAGGGATCGTTTCCGCGAACGGCAAACAGGTGATTCCAGGGAACGGTGTGGGTATTTATGAGTTCACCGGAGCCATGGTCAGCGTGCCCTCCCTGGCGCCCGCCAAAAACCCCACCGCCGGCGGCGGCAATCAATGGCCAGAGGTTGCCTCGAGCGACAAAGCCGAGCCGGTGGATACGTCCACGGGGTTGTTCACCTATCCGCACACCGATCTGACCGTCGCTGACACTATTCCACTGACCTTGACTCGCACCTACCTTTCCGAGGATACGCGGTCGCGCGCCTTCGGCATTGGTACCAACCACGTGTATGACATTTTCATGGTCGGCGATACCAGCCCTTGGACCTATCAGGACCTGATTCTCTCGAATGGCGAGCGTATCCACTTCAACCGGACTTCGTCAGGTACGGGTTACGCGGATGCGGTGTATCAACACAACAGCTCCCCATTGGATCGATTTCAGGGGGCAACCATCTCGTGGGTCGGCGGCACTTGGCCGTGGCTGCTCAAGCTAAAAGATGGCTCGAAAATGTGGTTCCCGGACGCCGAAGACAACACCACGCTAGCAAAGGCAGCCATGACCCAGGCCATGGATCGCTTTGGTAATACGATCACACTGACACGAGACTCCGGCGGCAACCTGCAGCAGGTGACATCGCCCAATGGGCACTGGATAAGCCTCACCTATGACTCAAGCAACCGCATTACTCAGGCCAACGACAATATGGGTCGTACGGTCAGCTACACCTATGACAGCAACGGAAATCTTTCGACCGTAACCGATGCCAATGGCGGCGTGGAAACCTATACCTACGACAGCTCCCACCAGATGCTGACCATCACTCGACCCAACGGCAATGTGCTGCTCAGCAACAGTTACGATGCCAATGGCCGGGTCTCCCAGCAAACCCTGGGCTATGGCAGCCCTGTGGCGGGTACCTATCAATTCGCCTACACACTCAGCGGCAGCCAAGTGACCCAGACGGATGTGACCGATCCTCGCGGCAACATCGAGCGCTTGGTGTTCAATGGGGCGGGTTACGTCACAACAAACACCTACGGTGTCGGTCTGCCCGAGCAGCAAAGCTATAGCGTCCAACGCGACACCACCACCAACATGGTGACCTCCGTCACCGATGCCCTGGGACGAGTGACCGGATACGCACACGACGGTGTCGGCAACCTCACCAGCGTGACCCGACTGCAAGGGACATCGCAGGCCGTGACGGACAGCTATACCTACGACCCCACCTTCAATCAGCTGGCCAGCCACACCGATGGTCTGAGTCACACGACCAGCTACAGCTATGACAGTTTTGGACATCTGACGCAGATCACCGATCCCTTGGGCAATGCCGTGAAATTCACTTCCGACGGCCAAGGGCGGGTGACGCAGATCACCGACCCCATCGGCGCGAATACCACTCTCAGCTATTCTCTTGGCGATCTCGCCAGCGTCAGCGACCCTTTGGGGCGAACCACCAGCTACCTCACCGATAGCGCGGGGCGGATCCTGGCAATTACTGATGCCGTGGGGCGCCACACCATGATGGATTATGATCCGCTGGACCGTAAAACCAAGGTGACAGACCCACTGGGAAGCGTTACCAGTTTTGCCTACGACGCGAATAGCAATCTTCTGAGCGTCACTGACGCCAAGAGCGGAGTGCATGCGTATAGCTACGATGCTCGCGATCGCCGCGTGACTTACACCGATCCGTTGAACGCCACGCAAAGCTATGGCCTCGACGGCCTGGGTAATGTGACACAGTGGACCGCCCGCAATGGCGTCATCGCCACCTACACCTATGATGCTTTGAATCGGCGCACGCAATCGGCCTTCGGACAAACCTTGATTGGCGGTGGCCCCTCGTTGACCACACCCGATGCCACCGTGGGCTACACCTACGATGGTGGTAACCGTCTGACGCAGATCGTGGACACTCAAGGTGGCACGATTACTCGCAGCTTTGACAATCTGGATCACCTGCTCAGCGAGACGACCTCCCTGGGCACCGTCTCCTACGCTTACGATGCAGCTGATCGTCGCACCAGCATGACGGTGACGGGGCAGCCCGCCGTGAATTACACCTACGACGTCGGCAATCGCCTGACGAGTCTCGGTAACGGGAGCCAGAGTGCGGCCTTCACCTATGATGCGAACAACCGTCGTGCCACCTTGACCCTGCCCAACGGGGTCGTCGTCAGCTACGGTTACGATAACGCCGGCCAACTGATCAACCTCAGTTACGCCAAGGGCGGTACCAGCCTGGGCAATTTGAGCTATGGCTATGACAACGCTGGCCAGCGAGTGCAGCTTGGCGGCAGCCTGGCTAGCACCACCCTCCCCAGCGCCGTGAGCACTACCAGCTACAACGCCGCTAACCAACTGACGGCATGGGGTGGCGCCACCTTGCTGTATGACGCCAACGGCAATATGACCAGCGACGGCAGCAACACCTACACCTGGGATTCGCGTCAGCGCCTGAGCACACTCACGGGCACCACGTCCGGCAGCTTCAGTTATGACGCGGCCGACAGACGCAGCCAGAAGACGATTGCCGGGCAGACCACCAGCTATGTCTTCGACGGTATCAACCTGGTGCAAGAGCTGGCCGGTGCCGTCACCCCCACCGTACAGGCCAACCTCCTCACAGGTGGCGTCGATGAAGTCTTCAGCCGCACCGAGGCCGGTGGCAGCACCTACAGCTACCTGGTTGATGCACTGGGTTCAACCCAAGCACTCACCGACAGCACCGGAGCGTCCACCACGCAATACACCTATGACCCTTACGGCCAGACCAGCAGCAGCGGCTCCGCCAGCGCTAACAGCCAGCAGTACACCGGGCGGGAAAATGATGGCACGGGCCTCTATTATTATCGGGCACGGTATTACTCTCCGGGCTTTGGCCGGTTTATCTCGGGAGATCCGATTGGTCTTGCGGGAGGGATTAATACGTATGCCTATGCGAATGGAAATCCTATTCGGTACACCGACTCGAGAGGTTTGGATGTTTATGTCGGCAACACAAGTCAGGTAGCGGGCCTCCATCAAAAAATTATTGTGGATACACCTAACGGGCAGTATGGTCAAAGTTATGGGATGAACAGTCGCACCGACCCGCAACAAGGGATGTTCGAGGCAGCCAACGTTGCGCCAGCGCCCGGGCAAGCTGGTAGTGGTATTGTATATCCGGATAGCGATCCGACAACACAAATCCAGAAAACCTTGCACACCACTCCAGAGGAAGATGCCGTTATTGTGCAGTATCTTAAGAACCAGCTTGGCAATACTGGGCCATACAATGTAGTGACGAATAGCTGCCGAACATATTCAAATGCTCAGTTTGATGCCATTACACAACTTGTCAATAAAATGCGAGGGACTCCTTCCGCACAACTTTGGCAGCCTGACGGTCCTTGATGGTGATTAGGGTGTGTTAAAGTAAAATTAATTTACAATAATGGGCATGAGAAAAAATGAATATGTTTCTTGTGAAGGCTTTTTTAATGGGATTCTTGCCCTTCTACAGGGTGAGCCTCCCATTGGATTTGATGCCAGACAAGATGGAATACATTGAATACAAACAAGGTCACGAGCTAGGAAAAGCCTTTGTTCAAAAAGGACAAAATGCATATACGCACTTGTATGCATTGCTAAAAAAAGAGAAGCAGGGTTGGCGTTACGACATGACAACATACGCGCCAGAATATTTATATTCCTCCCCCAAGTTTAGAATAAATTGCTTTGACGGGGCCTTGACTGTCAATTATCAAGACAAGGAAAATGACTGGGTGCAAATTTCCAAAAAAATCGACGGCATGTCTTGCCCTATTGTGCAGATTTCCAATTCACCCGCTGTTGGCACTATGCCCAAGCCTCCCGAAAAATAAATAGAAACGACGCGCTGGGGGAGTTGTCATATCATCAGCCAGCGCTGGTGCTGAACAATGAAAAGGGGACAGACTTGAATGGCACTTCCTTAGCGTCTAAACTCCCCAGCGCCGTGAGCACTACCAGCTACAACGCCGCTAACCAACTGACGGCATGGGGCGGTGCCACCTTGCTGTATGACGCCAACGGCAACCTGACCAGTGACGGCAGCAATACCTACACCTGGGATTCGCGTCAGCGTCTGAGCACACTCACCGGCACCACGTCTGGCAGTTTCAGTTATGACGCGGTCAACAGACGCAGCCAGAAGACGATTGCCGGGCAGACCACCAGCTATGTCTTCGACGGTATCAACCTGGTGCAAGAGCTGACCGGTGCCGGCACCCCGACGGTACAGGCCAACCTCCTCACGGGCGGCATCGATGAAGTCTTCAGCCGCACCGAAGCCGGTGGCAGCACCTACAGCTACTTGGCAGATGCGCTGGGTTCAACCCAAGCACTCACCGACAGCACTGGAGCGTCCACCACGCAGTACACCTACGACCCTTATGGCCAGACCAGCAGCAGCGGCTCCGCCAGCGCTAACAGCCAGCAGTACACCGGGCGGGAAAATGATGGCACGGGCCTCTATTATTATCGGGCACGGTATTACTCTCCGGGCTTTGGCCGTTTTATCTCGGGAGATCCGATTGGCCTTGCTGGAGGAGTTAATACATACACCTATGTGAAGAGTAATCCAATCAATTCGCGTGATCCTCTTGGGCTTTGGACATTGCAGATTGGGCTCTCATATTCGTTATCATATACGATATTTTCCGCAGGCTTAGGTGGCACGGCTGGATTTGGGGGCGCCATTGATGGAAATGGAAATATAACTGCATATGGATTTTATGGTGGCGGGGGAACACTTGGCACGCCAGGGGTTTCCTCTGGCGTGCAAGTCGCAATGTCTAATGGCAATAGCGTTTGTGATTTGGCGGGGCCTTTCAGCAATGTAAGTTTGGGTGGTGGTTGGGGTCCAGACGCGACTGGCGATGCATTCTGGGGGGCTGGGTCTGAAGGTCAAATGGTGACCGGCGCGGGATGGACGCTAGGTGTTGGGGTTGGTGGGGGGGCTTTTGCTGGGCAAACGAATACGATTCTGGGCCCTATCGGACATTTATGGTGATGAACATGAGAATTGTTATCATAACATTTGAATTTACCGCCGGATTTTTTGGTATTTCATTATTTTTTTATCGAAATAATTTGTTTGCCCGATATGCACGGGAAGGTACGAAAAACTCCGATGCAACACATCAGATTTTGGTTAATAACCACGGATCTTTATCATATATAACCTTAATGCAATCAGATCATCTTAATTTATTAGTTTTTTTGTCTGTGTCTTTATTTTTTCTAATGGTAATCGTCAACTTTTTGCGACGAAAGTATTTGCATTAAGCTCACAAATTAATGTCTGCGAACATGGTTGACACCCAAGCGCTTTAAACTTATAAAACTAACGTAAATGTCGATGAAATACTTAGCCGCACCGAGGCCGGTGGCAGCACGTACAGCTACCTGGTTGATGCGCTGGGCTCAACCCAAGCGCTCACCGACAGCACCGGAGCATTCACCATGCAGTACACCTATGACCCTTACGGCCAGACCAGCAGCAGCAGCGGCTCCGCCAGTGCCAACAGCCAGCAGTACACCGGGCGGGAAAATGATGGCACGGGCCTCTATTATTATCGGGCCCGGTATTACTCTCCGGGCTTTGGCCGGTTTATCTCGGGAGATCCGATTGGACTTGCGGGAGGGATTAATACGTATGCGTATGTCACTGGAAATCCAGTAAGTAATACAGATCCGCAGGGTACGTTTCTGGTTGGTCTTGTGGGAACTGGAGTCGGTGTAGTTGTCGGAGCAACCACAAGTCTAGTCGTACAGGTTGTGCAGAACGGAGGGAATTGGTCATGCGTTAATTGGGAGAATGTAGGTTGGTCCGCAGTTACTGGTGGTGCTGCCGGCTTTCTACTCACTACTTCTCTCGGAGGGAGTGTCCTTGGAGTTGCCGGAGTCGGTGCAACTACAAACCTGCTAAACTATGGTTTAACTACAACTCCCAGCGACTACTCAGTCGCTGGAGCCAGCACTTCAGCGATTAGTGGTGCGGTAGGTGGTGTTATCGGTGGAAAGTCGCCTGCCCCATATATGTTCATAAGCCCCTCACCGGCCCTAAATGACCTCGGCTTAGTAGGTCAGATGGTAGGTATAAAGACCTTAAGCATGGGGATTCTTGGCGGAACTGTCGGAGCCTTTGACTATACAAAAGGCATTCAAAAAAATAGCGCCAAGGAGATCCAACATGAACAAACAAAAGCGCTCATACATCATCCAGGCATCATTGGCCATGTGCTTGTGGGCTATCTTAGTCTTGATGGCTTCAATAAAGTTCGCATCTGCGGATCAATTAACACAACCAACTAAATTGGCTATATGGGGGTTTTTCTTAATTAACGGCGCTTGCTTCATTGTTATCTTATTTAACTTTTACAAGAAAATCGATGATTTTGATCGCAAGTAAAACTGGATCGGCACATGTTAAACAACAGCAGACGGAGCTTCAAGGGAAGAATTTTGAATACTATGTTCATCTAAAAAGACTGCTATCCCTATCCTTGTGAAAGTTGGTTTCAGGTCGCTTAGGATGCGCGAGGGATCAAACGGTGTGACCGTCAGTTACGATTACGCCGGCCAGCTGATCAGCCTCAGTTACGCCACGGGTGGCACCAGCCTGGGCAATTTGAGCTATGGCTATGACAACGCTGGTCAGCGAGTGCAGCTTGGCGGCAGCCTGGCTAGCACCACCCTCCCCAGCGCTGTGAGCACTACCAGCTACAACGCCGCTAATCAACTGACGGCATGGGGTGGCGCCACCTTGCTGTATGACGCCAACGGCAATATGACCAGCGACGGCAGCAACACCTACACCTGGGATTCGCGTCAGCGCCTGAGCACACTCACCGGTACCACGTCCGGCAGCTTCAGTTATGACGCGGCCAACAGACGCAGCCAGAAGACGATTGCCGGGCAGACCACCAGCTATGTCTTCGACGGTATCAACCTGGTGCAGGAGCTGACCGGTGCCGTCACCCCGACGGTACAGGCCAACCTCCTCACCGGAGGCATCGATGAAGTCTTCAGCCGTACTGAGGCTGGTGGCAGCACCTACAGCTACTTGGCAGATGCGCTGGGTTCAACCCAAGCACTCACCGACAGCACCGGAGCGTCCACCACGCAGTACACCTATGACCCTTACGGCCAGACCAGCAGCAGCGGCTCCGCCAGCGCTAACAGCCAGCAGTACACCGGCCGGGAAAATGATGGCACGGGCCTCTATTATTATCGGGCCCGGTATTACTCTCCGGGCTTTGGCCGTTTTATCTCGGGAGATCCGATTGGCTTGGCTGGAGGGCTTAATATCTATGCATATGTTCGTGGGAATCCGTTGAGTGGAATTGATCCATTAGGTCTTTTCGATATCCTCGCTTATAGCCAATGGATGAATGATCACGCACATACAAGTTCTCAGCATCAATGTGCGAAGTATGTTCGGCGAGGTCTCGAAGCTGGAGATGCAGATACTACTGGGCACCCTAGTGATGCGAAAAATTATGGGCTAACGTTGACAAATAATGGGTTTACGCCTATTCCTTCAGAAAATTACACTCCTCAAGCAGGTGATACCGTAGTATTTCAACCATATCCTGGCGGAAATCCGTCTGGACATATTGAAATGTTCAATGGTGATCGATGGGTATCGGACTTCAACCAAAATCATTTCTTACCAGGTATAGGATATGAAAATTCAACGTATCAAATATATCGAGCACCAAATCAATAATATAAAATCTATAATATTAGTCTATTTGCGGAACCTGGTATTCCTGCATATCGCTGGAGTGCCACTTCTACTTGCACAATCTGCCTACGCACAAGATGTCGAATCGACAGATATTGTATATCAACTATATAAGAATTATGGTTGGGAGGCGCTATTCTCATCTCCAGATGATGCCAAGAAGAGCATTGGAGACCCTCTTCTAATGCAACCAAAGGAAGAACTCGAGAAATATTTTGATGACAACCTTGTGCACCTCATTTTAAAGGAGGCAGATTGTATTGCAAAAAACCCCGGCAAGCTTTGCAAGTTAGAGTTTAATCCAATATTTGCCTCACAAGATGCTTCCGCATCAGAACTAAGCATAAAGAGCATCAATCCAAGGCGCGTTGACGTGCAATTTGTTTATCCATCAAATCATGAAATAATCAAGCTTTCGTATGTAATGATTGATTCTCCGAAAGGATGGAGAATTGCAGATATCACATATATTGACAGTCATGCATCACTGAAGAATCTTCTGGAAAGATAAATTACGACATCACCGGAGCATTAATACATATGCTTGCGAGGATTGAGTTCGACATATTGATCCGCGCGCTTTATACGGAAACAATTATCTGGAACGGAGTTGGTGCGGGCGAGTCACAACTCGGCAATGTTTCGACCAACGTAAAACATACCTTGATAAAACCATGGTAAAAAAAAGTAACCAAAAATCAGGGAGCTTGAGAAATTAATTCACTTAAACTCATCATGAGAGTACAGACCTTAGGCTCTTGGTTCTCTTCATCTTTTGTCTGGAAGTACCTTGATGCTCACGGGCTGAGAACGCCGGACCCTCAACGTCGAAAAATCTACCCGTTGGATACGCACGGATCGGTTGTATATCTAACGGACCATGAGCATTATTTTCTGTACGGATTGACCCTCACTAGTATAGTGCTCTTCCTGCTCACCATTGTTTTTATTTTGCTGGGAGCAAACGAACATAGTTTGTTCGTCCAAGTTGGGTTCGGTGATCTAAATCAGTGACGCACGAGAAAGCGCGCAGAAGTACTCAAAGTGATGGTGCCTATCGATTTTGGTCAGCGCCATCTCGGCTCTTGGGGTCACCAGCTACTTCACCGATAACGTGGGACACATCATGTCAATGACTGACTCCGTGGGGCGCCGCACCTTGATGGAGTACGACGTGCTGGATCGCAAAACCAAGGTTACGGACCCACTGGGAAGCGTTACCAGTTTTGCTTACGACACGAATAGCAATCTCCTGAGCGTCACTGACGCCAAGAGCGGAGTGCACGCCTTTGGCTATGATGCTCGCGATCGCCAGGTGTCTTACACCGATCCGTTGAACGCTACACAAAGCTATGGCCTCGATGCCCTGGATAATGTGACACAGTGGACCGCCCGCAATGGCGTCATCGCCACCTACACCTATGACGCGTTGAATCGGCGCACGCAATCGGCCTTCGGGCAAACCTTGATTGGCAGTGGCCCCTCGTTGACCACACCCGACGCCACCGTGGTTTACACCTTCGATGGTGGAAACCGTCTGACACAGATCGTGGACACTCAAGGTGGCACGATTACTCGCAGCTTTGACAATCTGGATCACCTGCTCAGCGAGACGACCTCCCTGGGCACCGTCTCCTACACCTACGATGCAGCTGATCGTCGCACCAGCATGACGGTGACGGGGCAGCCCGCCGTGAATTACACCTACGACGTCGGCAATCGCCTGACGAGTCTCGGCAACGGCAGTCAGAGTGCGGCCTTCACCTATGATGCGGACAACCGTCGTGCCACCTTGACCCTGACCAACGGGGTCGTCGTCAGCTACGGTTACGATAACGCCGGCCAACTGATCAACCTCAGTTACGCCAAGGGCGGTACCAGCTTGGGCAATTTGAGTTACGGCTATGACAACGCCGGTCAGCGAGTGCAGCTTGGCGGCAGCCTGGCTAGTACCACCCTCCCCAGCGCCGTGAGCACTACCAGCTACAACGCCGCTAACCAACTGACGGCATGGGGCGGTGCCACCTTGCTGTATGACGCCAACGGCAATATGACCAGCGACGGCAGCAACACCTACACCTGGGATTCGCGTCAGCGCCTGAGCACACTCACCGGTACCACGTCCGGCAGCTTCAGTTATGACGCGGCTAACAGACGCAGCCAGAAGACGATTGCCGGGCAGACCACCAGCTATGTCTTCGACGGTATCAACCTGGTGCAGGAGCTGACCGGTGCCGTCACCCCGACGGTACAGGCCAACCTCCTCACCGGAGGCATCGATGAAGTCTTCAGCCGCACCGAGGCCGGTGGCAGCACCTACAGCTACCTGGTTGATGCACTGGGTTCAACCCAAGCACTCACCGACAGCACCGGAGCGTCCACCACGCAATACACCTATGACCCTTACGGCCAGACCAGCAGCAGCGGCTCTGCCAGCGCGAACAGCCAGCAGTACACCGGCCGGGAAAATGATGGCACGGGCCTCTATTATTATCGGGCCCGGTATTACTCTCCGGGATTTGGCCGGTTTATTTCGGGAGATCCGATTGGCCTTGCGGGGGGGATTAATATGTATGGTTATGTTGGCGGAAACCCGATAAACCGCATTGATCCACTGGGGCTCGATTGGATCTATCAGCAGAGCACCGGAAATATCTACCAGATCGGTAACAATGCAAGCGCAACTACCATGATCGGCACTGGTTACGCAGGAAACGGTGACGGTCGAAATAACCCTGCGATGCAAGATATTACAGATGTGGGGCCAATTCCCCAAGGGACATACGATATAGGACCCGGTCATTACAGCCCTACCACGGGGCCAAACACTATGAATTTAACGCCACAACAAGGAACAGACACCTTGGGACGGGACCTCTTTCGCATTCACGGGAACAATGCTACAAACAATGCTTCACACGGCTGCGTTGTTGCCGCCCCCCAAATTAGAAATCAAATAAATAACAGCTCTGATCACATATTGCGGGTGGTGCCATGAGTAAATTTTTTATATACACCCTTACTCTCCTGATCTCTTTTTCCACTGAGTCATCTTTTGCGGACAATACGAGCTTTGAAAAAGGTGTAGCAAAAGCCAGTATAGTTCTAGGCATTTCGGATGTAGTGAATGCTTCAGTCGAAACAATTGTACTGCCAAACGATTATGCCTACAGCAAAGCGTACACGTGGGGAGGTGATGAGACATCTCCACCAAAGAGAATTATCAAGACAATTACAATATCGAGAAACGGTCAAGCGTTTTTTATTCCACTTTCCACATATGCCGATCTCGCCAACCCCAGAAACTTGCTTCTAGAAAAACTTCCTGCGCACGGGTTTCGATTAATTATTAACGGGGGTGATGCTGCTGGTTCATACAGCGCAATGCTAGACTTCAAGAAAAACGAAATTTTTCGCAGAAAGGTTGTGAGTGGCGAGTTCCCAAAAGAGGCATGGGAGGAAACAACTTTCGCCTTCAATCACTTGAGTAATTAACTGTACGACGTCAACAGCAACATGACCAGCGACGGCAGCAACACCTACACCTCGGATTCGCGCCAGCGTCTGAGCACACTCACGGGCACCATGTCCGGTAGCTTCAGCTATGACGCGGTCAACAGACGCAGCCAGAAAACGATTGCAGGCCAGACCACTGGTTACGTCTTCGACGGTATCAACCTGGTGCAAGAGCTGATCGGTGCCGTCACCCCCACGGTACAGGCCAACCTCCTCACGGGCAGCATTGATGAAATATTCAGCCGCACCGAGGCCGGTGGCAGCACCTACAGCTACCTGGTTGATGCACTGGGTTCAACCCAAGCACTCACCGACAGCACCGGAGCGTCCACCACGCAGTACACCTATGACCCTTACGGCCAGACCAGCAGCAGCGGCTCCGCCAGTGCTAACAGCCAGCAGTACACCGGGCGGGAAAATGATGGCACGGGCCTCTATTATTATCGGGCACGATATTACTCTCTAGGCTTTAGTCGCAGGGAGAACGACAGCGGGTGTCACCGCTGGGGCGGTTGCGACGGGCTCCGTCATTTTCGAGGGGCTCTATGACTGGTACGTCATAGGTGAGGCCGCGTGGGACGCGACATCATCAGACGACTGTGGTTGTCAGAAATGATGAGGCACCTATGAACGATATTGAAAAGCGGGTATGGGATGCAGCGATGAGGCGAGTCGCAGCGGTGTTTGGAATCGCTCTCGATGCCTTAAGCCCCGACCAAAAATTCGGCGAGGATTTGAAAAGCAGCTTCGTTTCGGATTTCAAAAGGAACGAATTCGATCTAATTAACGACGACATATACGACGTTATTGATCGTAAGGTGGCCAAGGAGATTGCCGCTGGCGCGCTGGTTATCCGAACGGTTGAAGACTATTGCAACCACATGGTCCGTTGCTATGAAACGAAGCCCAAAACCGTGAGGCAAGTGCTACGCATTGAAGAGTAAATTCTTTGAGCCTGCCGCTTGATTGTGACGTCTTCCCATTCGATGGACGTCGTCGTTTCTGGCGTCCGGCCGTTCCGCTTTATTCTGGCCTTGTTGATATCTCGTTGCGCTTTGTTGCGCCCGGCGGGCGAACCACCAGCGACTCCACCTATAACGTGGGGCGCGTCATGGCAATAACCACCATGGCAAAGACTTACCAGACCGAAAGCAATATTCCCACGCTAATCGTGGAGCCCGTTTTGTAGTCCCTTTCCCCGTTCTGTACCTACGCCAACGACATGAAAAAGCTTGTAGCAGTTGGGGTTTTGACAGTCCCCTGCGGCGTTATTCATTGTGTCGGGGCGTACCGCTGACGTTGTCAGCACCATGCCCATACAGCCTGGATCCGGGAAGCTACGATGCGCCATTGCGCATGATCCACTCCCCAGGTCGCAACGCTTCCAGTAGCGCGACTGATCGACCTCTGTCGCTGGAAGCACTGCTGCTCACTGTGTCTCCCCATACGGGCCTTGCCCTTCCCTGAACCTGGAGGTCCGATGAAGCTGGAAACGGCTTTGTACAAAGCGTTGGTCGCGGCCAACGTCTCAGAAGAAAACGCTATCGCCGTCATCGATGCGCTGGAGAAAAAAATGAGTTCAAACCCTGGTCCCGAAGCCAATGCCTCGGGAGGCCATACCGAGCTGCAAGCGGAGATCGCTCTGCTTCGCACTGAAATGAGAGCCCTGTTCTACAGGCTTGAACTACGGATCGCCCAGCTGGCAATCGTCATGGGCACCATCATCATCGTCGCGCTTCTTATCGGCTTTAAGTCGCTGCGCTAACCCCGTCAGCTTGCCCCTCCCATGTGGGGAATCCTTCCCCGTCGGGCGAGGTGTTCTCCGCGTTCCGTTTCATGAGCCTGGAGAGCCGCTATGCCCAACATCTGCTGCAATGAGTTTCCACAACACCCTCCTTACTCCGTCAGCACAGAAGCTAACGAGCGTGCCCTGGCCCGCACGGTTTCTCCACCGACAGGAAGTATCGTTCTCACTGGTCACCTGGCCCCGGTCATCAATGACCTAGTGGTCTCCTGCCGGTACCCGAATGCCAGCGAAGTCATGCGCGAAGGGCTTCGTCTGTTGGAGCAGCGTGAGGCTGAAGAACGGGCCAAGCCCGAGGCTTTGCGTCAGGCCACTTCAGGAGGACTGATGGACCTGGAGCAAGGTCGTTTCATCGAGATTGGCGGTGACCAGTTGGGAGAGCTTCTGACTGACATCGGCGAACGAGCGACCCTCTCCCTAACCAAGATCCGTTGATCCTGGGGAAGTCGATGACTTCGCCGGACGGACACATCGTTTTGGATCTGCTGTTGCACGATGAGAGCGTCATGCAAAACGTGTACATCGCGAGGAACTACGCAGCCACCCTACGCTTGCGCATGCACCGTTTGGCAAAGCCTGACCCGTCGACTAGCAAGGTTCCTACTCGGGTACTGGAACCCAATTTGTAGTCCCCCTTCTCCGCACTGCAGCTACACCAACGACCTGAAAAAGCTTGTAGCAGTTCGGGTTTTGACAGCCCCCTGCGGCGTTATTCATTGTATCGGTGCGTACCGCTGACGTTGTCAGCACCATGCCATGTAGCTTGGATCCGGGAAGCTACGATGCGCCATTGCGCATGATCCACCCCCCAGGTCGCAACGCTTCCGGTAGCGCGACCAATCGACTGCTGTCGATGGAAGCTCTGCTGCTGTTCACTGTTTCACCCCATACGGGCCTTGCCCGTATGGGCAGGCCCTCCCTGAAATTTGGAGGTCTGATGAAGTTGGAAACGGCCTTTTACAAAGCGTTGGTTTCAGTCAATGTCTCGGAAGAAAACGCTACTGCTGTGATAGATGCACTGGAGGAAGAGATGAGTTCAAGCCTCGCTACCAAGAATGATGTCGCATTACTTCGCAGTGAGCTGGTCGCTGCTTGCTCTCAACTGGAGGTCAAACTCACCGTGCGTATGGGCATCATGCTGTCCGCCTTTACTGGCATAGTGCTTGGCAGTATGAAGTACCTGATCTAAACGGTCAGAGCTGTACCCACCCACGCGGGGAATCCTTCCCCGCCGGGCGAAGTGTTCTCCGCGTTCTGCTTCATGAATCTGGAGAGTCACCATGCCCAATATCTGCAAAGAGCCTCAACGGCTCACCCGCTACCGCGTCAGCGCAGAAGCTGACACGTTGATCGAACATCGGCTCCCTGCGATGCCCGCTGCTGATCGGCCTTCACTTCATGGGCGTGGTGCTGGTCGGCCACGCCCACCCAACACCCTCAGTCAAGCCACTGATCTGTCGTCAGGCCGGCAAGACGGATACCCCACTCTGCGGCTCCGGCTACGAACAAGTCATACGCACTCGCGCTGTTGATCGTCGTCACGCGGCTTCATTGATCTTGGGAGCCCTCTTCGGCGCCTGAGCACTGCTTCAACCTTACATCCATCCATAGGGATCCTTGCCCTGTGGGGCGAGATCCGTCCCGCCCCAGGAGAGCATCATGGAAAAACCTCTGAATGTTTTGCGTCTACCTTTTCCGTTCATTCGGAATCCCTACACCCCCGATTCGTTCCTGCGTCTGGACGCGTTCCAGCGGCAATTCACGATCAAATGCACCGGCGTGATGAGCTTGCCGGAAGAAGAGCCACGGTTTGGTTACCACCAGATCGCCTGCGCGTACGAGGTGGGGCATTGCGGCCTGATTGAGGACGCCATTGCGCTCTGTATCTCGCGATTCGACGAATTGCATGCGTATCCGAAACTGAGTGCGGCGGCTTCGTTCGATCCGCGCACGGTCGAGGTTTACTACACCCTCTCAGAGCCCGCCAGACCACGCGCTGCGGTCCATGACAGCGCTGATGTTCAACAGGTGCTCTCAGGTGTTGTCGGCCCTTCTGAGATCGTTTGGCGACGCCCCTGTCGCACAGATGATGAGGCGCGTGCAATTGAGACGCGGATAAAGGGACTGCTCGCACAAGCCAACGAGGGCATGCGCTCGGACTCCTACGACTCGGCGAGGTTTGCCCGTCAAAAAGCCAGGGAACTGAAAGGCTTTTTGATCTCACCCAGGTGGCGAGCGTTTGCCTTAATGGCGCTCAACAACACAGGCGTCACCTGCTGCACTCACTGATCTTCAAGGCTTGATCAAGCCTCAGCAACCGTCACCGGGAAATCACCTCCCGGCCGGGGAAGGTGGTTTCTCTGAACTGGAGAAAACTCATGTCCCCACAACCGAACCAAGCTCGCGCCAACGCGATGAAGTACTCACTGTCCGTCACGCCACTGGCCTGGGACAAAGCGGTGCAGAGCAACCAGCACCGGTGTGGTTCAACCTACGAGAGTCGGCTGCTGGATCTGTTGCACGCCGTGAGCAAAGCCCATAACCGGCAGCCCGATGCTCGGCAGATTCATTTCGGGCTCTACCAGCGGCTGCATACAGGACAGCGTACGAAACAGTGCTCGCTGGAGCTGACACTCCACCTGGTGGAAACGGACACAGAAGTGCCGTATCTGCTCCTGTCGCTCAAGGACGAACGGGTTGATTCATGACCTGGACTCACCCCGCTGCAACACCTCACACAAGCCCGACGCTGTCGGGCTTTTTTATTGCTGCGACAAGCGTCCATGACGACAATGAATTGCCCCTAATTTTCGAGACACATGGAGTGACCGATAATGGCCGGTTGTTGCCCGAGACGTGGTCTGCGCGCACGTGCTTCGGGAGCTAAGGTCGACCGTCTGCTCTTGGGTCACGCTCTACCCATTTCCTCATACGAAGCATCAACGACCGTGATGCGCTCATCCCAAGCAGTTTCAGCGACATCTCGGATGATTTCGGCCAGCGTCTCAATATCCACACCAAGGGCCCTGATGCAGGCCAAGCGGCCGCGCGACCAATCGATAACAGTGCACTGTGGGTACTTCCCTAGCAGCGCGGACAAGGCTTCCTGAGGCGACTCATTGCGGGTGTACATGAAGTCAAAGTACGGGGCACTGGTGTCCTGAAGCGAGTACACCTGAGCCCAAGCATTTGATGGGCCAGGAAACCACAGGGTGACGGTACGATGCGCCCATTCCGGCCCTCCGTGTTTGATGTGGCGAAGTACTTCGATGATCGATTGGCAATCGGGTATTCGGGTCATACGATCAGGGTCAAACTTCCAGCCAGGCTCAGGCTGAGCGGCTGCTTTGCTGGCCACAAGTGCAGTCATTCGCTTTTCTCTTCATCGCGTTACCTTAGGTTCGAGCGTCCTCTGTTTGGCCGCCCCGCCTGTCATGTCCTGTAGCCCCATGGCTGATGAGTAGGGGCTGCATTTTCTCGAGAGCTCTCGACTAACTATCCCAACCGAGCTCCCGGTAGGACATCTTGTCTTGTTCAGGGAAATCCGTCTGGTATTCCCCCCAGTCCATGTACGAATAGTATCGGGTCATCGCTTCGAAATAGCTTTCAGCTTCGACCTCCCAGACAAGCTTCGATCCTTCAGGAAGAAGTGCACGTGCACCGTCACCATGAGCGCCGGCTAAACAGAAGGTCTGACAGCCATCAGGTTCCAGCCAAAGTTCATGCTTCATTTTTGTTGATCACGATTCAGGTCTTCGGTTACTGGGAAACATTGAGTATCAGTGCCAATCCTTAAAGCAGTGCATGCACTGTCGAGCTTTCCAGGTTCTCAGTTGCCCGCCGCAGAATGAGCAATGGGCGACTTTCTGTTTGCAGAGTGGAATCATCCGGTGCCGGAAGTACTCCCAAACGATGGCTGGGTCGATGCCTTCGCGCCTGACTATCTCATTGACCACAGCCTGTTCGCCCTGCTCGTGAAACACCCCTATGGCCGAAAACGTTTCGACGGTGGGGCAGTAATTGGTGATCGTGTCTCCACACCGATCACAGATGCGATGACCAAGCTGGCGAGTCATGGGTCCAATCCTTTGGGAACGCATTGCCGTTGTACCGTGAGTGGCTGCTGGAAAGAAGGTACAAGCGAGCGCAGAAATCTTTTCTTCAACGCCCGCGTTCTCCCCAATGATCACTCATGTGTCGAGCGGACGGTGGATATCGAAAGCTACCTGATCTGAAAAACACGGGAAACCATGGCACGAGCTTTTTCGCCATCGGCCTCATACAGCCCCTGGAGGACAGCCTGGTCATTGAGTCGATGTAGACGAAAATGATCGTAGAAAGCCTGGCCCAGTCGCTGCCCATCAAACGCCCCTCGTTCCCATAGTTCGAGAAACTCGTCGTATCTGGGACTCTCGATTTCCAACGGTGGTGTGCTGCTCATGCCCGCCTCAAACCGATCGTGAATGATCTGCGTCTGCAACGTAGTAAAGGATGTACCCCGAGTACACCAGCGAGCCCACCGCTACCTCCTCGTTGAAACACGCCTTGAGTGCATCCTCTGTGGCAAAGCCGTATTCCGGCAACCTGGAGTCTGCAAAGTCAGTGAGACGCCATACGTCAAATCCCCCGATCTCACCATGCCTCCCGAAATCAAAATCGACTTTGCCCGTAGAGAGACTGACTGCGCAGCCGTAGCCATGCTTGTAGTAATGAATACCCCCCTCAAGCACACCGCGGTTGGGAATGCCAGTTTTAACCCAATCCATGCAGGTCAAAGGCAGCGGGATGCCTGAGCGTTGCATGAGGTCCACGGCCGTTCGGACGCTGGCCTGGTAGTCAGAAATCAAACGGGCAAGTTGGTTGTTCATGAAGCCTCGGACTCTAGGGAAAGCAGGCCGCTCTTGCAGGAGGTCAAGCGACCGCGTGGAGGAGTATCGACGGATGTTTCACCCGCCCGGCGGACAATTCGCCTTTGTGAAATCCAACACCTCGCGCTCCGTCTGTGCATACCCCCAGGCTTTGATCGTTAGCTTCCCGATCAGCGTGTCATCGCAGATCAAAATATCACGCGGTTTCCCCTCTCCGCTGAACTTGCACACCGCGCCGTAGGATTCATCCCTCTGATAGTCATAGAGGGGCTGAAGCATCAGCCTACAGTCTGAAATGGTCCCTCCTATTCCAAGCATGTGAATTGCTTTCTGCCATTCCCCTCGAATTTGCTCGACCTGCCCCGTATCACTGATAACACGGGCTTCAGATTGACTCACCTTGAAGGAGGGTTGTTGTGCTTGCGAGAACGCTGGCGACAACATGGCGCCAGCTATCACGCTGGCGGTGACAAGCGAGAAAAGTATTTTCATACGTCATGACTTCCTTGAAAGCATCAGCATCCATCCGATCGTGAGAGAGTGCACTCGCATGCTTGGAGCTCCTTGGCTAACGTGATCTTTTGTCGGCACGACCAGACTCACGTGACAAAGCATATCGAAGCGCTCATAGCGACTCCAATGAAGACTTCGTCTGTCGCTTCACTCCCAAGCTGGCGCCACATAGGGCTCCGTTTCACCAAGAGGTGTGAGTAGGTCGTGGGAGCGATGCGATCATTTGATCAAAGGCCGCCACCGCATATCTGCCATCAAGGCTTTTCAAGGTTGGCATTTCTGAAGGAAAACCGAATCGCACTCTACCGGGAAGCACTTCATCTATAGCCGAGTACCAGGTCAGCAGAGCTTGTTGGAGGCGCACGTGTAGCTCGAATCTACTCCGTCGGCGGGTGGTGTCGGCTTTGGCTCGCTCCCGCGCGAGCTGAGGATCTATGCGGCCAGCGATGTAACAGTCAGCAAAGCCAATACGTCCTTGTGCGATCGTTTCTCTTGTGGCATCCAACTCTAATCGCCAGTCGTGTTCGCTCGCCTCGCCGATCTGCCAAAGACTCCAAATGTAGTGGAGCTTGAGGGGGTCACTGTCACACAAGGCCCACGAAGAACTGTCTTCCATAGCCAGCGCCGTTTGCCAGCGATCCACGTTTCGCTCTGCCCAAAAAGCTGCCGCTCCTGCTGGATCCTTTATCCGATCCGGCTCGTTTTCAAAACGGCCGTTTTCAGGAATGACATGTTGCCCTCCATGCTTAGCGCACCAAGTGGTTTTCCCGCTGGCGCTGATACCCTCAACAACCAAAATCATCGTTATGACTACTCCGTTAATTGCGTCATGCTTGTAAGTCTCAAAGCATCGAGGGCTTACGTGTGAACGGGAAGCCTGGCTTCCCGTTTTATTGATCACGCTTCAGGTCTTCGGTTGCTCGGCAACACTGACTATCAATGCCAATCCTTAAAGCAGTGCATGCATTGCCGAGCTTTCCAGGTTCTCAGCTGTCCGCCGCAGAATGAGCAATGGGCGACTTTCTGCTTGCAGATCGGAATCATCCGGTGCTGGAGTTACAGGATCGGCGCTTGGGCTGGAGGGACCAAACAGCGCCAAGCGCATCTCCTCCTCGCTCAGTTCGTTACTCGTTGTGGGTGTCTCATCGTTGTCTATTTGGGAGGCTAACAGGTTTTATCAGTCTTGGTTGTGGACTGCTGTGATCGGTGTAAATCTGCATTGGGTCGTTCGCTTCAGGTAGAGGGAAATCCTCACACTCGGCTGCTTTGAGTCAGCTTCGATTACTCGTGACTGCTCCCTCTCGCCCCATACGAATAGTGTGATCGCGCTTGAGTGTTGCCGGATAAGTCGACCAAATGCCAGATGCGTTAGCCGTGCTTGATCAGAAACTGTTGACGATAGCCGCTTTCCTCAATCACTTTTGGATAGCCCTCAACATTGGTCATCTCCTTGAAGGCTTGCAAAAGGCTCCCCTCCTCATAGTGAATCTGACAGGAGGCCAAATCGAATACTTGCCGCAATAGCGGCTTTACCTGGGTAACTCGCTCCCGTGAAACGCTGATGACAACGGCGATAACATCCAACTGATCTGTCAGGCCTCGGTACAAATCGAAGGCCATCATATTCTCTGGCTGGGTGTTATTGATGAAGGCGTGAACGTCACCTTGCCCAATCGGCGTCCCATCGAAATAAAGATCATACAGCGCCGCTATCTCAGCCTCATCAAATCCCAACAACTCGATCACCCGCCTCCAGCCGTCCAGTAGAACGGGGATGTCGTCATCCGGCCAATGGAACAGATCCACAAGGGATACCACCAAGCGGAACTGACGACTTTCGATGAGCATCTTCACCTCAGCACTTCTCGAAAACAGGGATGGTGTGACTTAATCAGACGATGACGTAGCGGGCCAAGGAGGTGCACAGGCGAGCCAGCCTGACAGGGATGCCAATCGATCTTTTGGCACAAACAGTCGCCCTTGGCAGCTTGCAACCTGTCGCAAAAGGCTGCAATCGACCTCAGGCGGTTACCCCAACGAAGTCACCAAGCTGGTTTCGACACCTACCACATTTTGGGGAGGCTCGTTGATCAGCACAACTGCATTGTCCCCCTGGTTCAGGTAGATCAGGTAGTCGCCTGTCTCGAAGGTGATTTTGAAGGCGACTAGCCGAGCCTCCTGGTCCCATCCCTTGTCGACGATCCCTTGAACCTCCGTGATGATCTTGCCTTCAAAAAGGGAGACGGATAAGCCAGTAAGCAGATTTTCTCTACGCCAAGAGCAGCTGCTAGCTGCATCAAGCTCGAAGGGCACAGGGGGTCTAGATCTAATAGATCAGCACCGACGCTTTCCCCATCGCTCAGCAAGTACATCGCAACGGCCTGATCGCCGTCACATCGCCACATTAACGATCCTATGTCTCCCGCACACTTCTCATCGTTGAAGTAGTACTGGTCATGCAACAGCTCGGAAAGTCGCTGACCCAGCAGCAAACGAGCATTGTCCAGATCCTGGACCATCCTTTCGCGGGAGGCGACATAGCGGTTAAACATCGAGCGGTACCTTTGACGCGTTTTATACGGAGTCGCAGATTCTAGCCAGGTTGTCCGTGGGATGGCTGTTATTGACTCAGAGTGCGTAAACCTCTTGCCGCACGTCGCAGCCAGATTCAAGCAGGACGAAATGCCAAGCTAACGAGATCAATGTCGGCGTAGCGCCCCTGGTCGCCCTTATAGAAAGAAACTCTGGACACACCTAGTTCGGACTGTAGGAACTCAACCAGCTTCCCGAGGCTGTTTTTCTCGGGTATTTGGGTCGGGCGTATGACCGTTGCCTTGCCGGGTTCGTCATCGTAAATTCTGATGTGAAACACATGTTCCGCGTCTTGAATGACGTAGCTACAGCCATGGTACGCATATCCCAAGTTATGATCGACATCATCAAAACGAGTGGTTTTCACTATCTTCAAGGTCGTCCTCGTTAACATTGACTAGCTGCAATGTCGGTATTCGGGCAACCAAGTCGTACCCAGGTTATCACTCAGTCAACAAACATGGGGACTCTGCCCCGGCGACGTCCGAACGCTTTTTACACACCCCGGACCCATTGCTGCCCTCGCCTATACCCTGAAGGACAATTCGATCAGGACGGTGGGTAGCCCAATAAGTTGCCAGGAGATAGACGCTGACTATTTGGCGGAGGTAGCGCTTGCGGACCAAATTATTGCCTGCGCAACGATCACCTGTTGCCCATTGAACGTGAGTGCAGGAGAACCATGCAGCACGTACCCCATGCTCAAGGCGTCGCTGACGCGGTGGCAAAAGGCGGCGTCATCAGGGCCAGTCAGTACTCGATAAATGGGAAGACCTTCTGGGGGTAGGCTCATACATCAATTTCCTTCGATAATGGGTGGAGTTCCCCTGGCACACGGGGTGCGCGTCAGGTCAGGCGCCCATGGCTATGGTAGTTCATGAACTCTCGCATGGTGGGTGAAAGCTTCTCTTGCGCAGCGATCTGCCAGAACTTTGTTTCCCCCAGAACTGGCGACAACCGCTTGATGAGCTCCTGCGCCGTATTGTGATGACCCGTACACAGCCAGTGCCTGAAGAGGTACTCGTTTTCTTGCCTCGGCAGCTGTGCCGCTTGGAGCAGTTTGAGTGAGTACCGATAGTTCAGGGGCCACAGTCGCTTCAGAAAGTCGATTCTCTCAGCGATTGGAAGGCCCACGAGCCATTGCCTCACCTGCTTATCCGTCTGAGCAATACCAGATCGTGAAGCCACCTGCTCCGGTGTGAAACGAGAGTCGTCCATGCTGGGTAGGGCCGAAGAGTCCAAGGGAAGATCTCATTCTGTCCTAAACATCGGAGTATTGAGCCATTTTTTCGTCCCATGTACGTTCGGCCAACACACCTAGGTTGATGGATGTGCGCTCATCGCGAATCAACTCCGCCCACAGATCCAAGCCCATCTTGCTGCGGTCCACCCGGCTCCAATGCAGGAACACCGTGCCTGCTCCAGTAGACTGTCTCGTCAATCGAATGGGCAACAACGTGAACGGGTAACGCTCCGCCTGGGCCAATACGCCCTGGATAGCCAACTCGACCAGACTGTCCGTCAGTTGACTGTACTCGTCCCCGAATTCGAGTAGCTCCCCCTTACCCTTAAAAGGCTTTAAAAGCCTTTTAAGGAAGGCTGTGTGTTCCAATGCCTGGAAGGCAGTGTGTTGCAGCGGCTGGAAGGCAATGTGTTTTGCCTCAACACCCGGCGCCGTCGAGTGCCCGACCCCAGGCATCAGGAAGGCACTCTGGTCAACGTCTACTCGATTCTGCAATCCGCTGCGGCCACAGCCTACGAGCACGCCGACAACCAAACCGGTTCGAACCGCAAGGTGGCAATGGGTGTGGTGCACCTGATTGAGCTGGCACAGCTGAAAATGGACTCGGTGCTGGATGAACAGCCCATCAACTCTAGCAGCTGACAGGACTCAGCAGTTGAACGGGAAGCTGTGCCTTCCCGCTCCGTCGAAGATCATGCCCGTTGACAGCACATGATCTTCGACGCTACATCACAATGGTCATGAGCTGACCGTTTGCAAACCTGCCGACGATAGAGCCGCCCGCCAAAGAGACTCATGATGCTGAAGATGCCCGTGAGGTTTCTCACGGCGTATTCATCAAATCGTCTGCCGGTGTTCCATCGGCGGTCTTCAGGTACGAGGTTCGCAATTACACCGGAACCCTGGGCAGCCATTCGGTGCATATGTCGTTGCAGACGTATGTGTGGTTGCTAGAGAGTAATCCCGGTAAGGTCGATGGCAGCTATTACTATGATGAGCACCGTATTCCGATTGCCTTGCATGGCAAGCGACAGGCTGAAAACCAACTGGCTCTCTGCGAAGAGCCTGACAAAAAGTGCCCCATTCTGCTGACGGTGACTGACCAAGGGCGAGCGCTACCTGAAATCTAGTCCAAACTCGGAAAAATTCACCTGAGGGAAACTATGACAGACGATGAATTTGAAGCGTTTCTAGTAATGGTGACGGATGAGCTGTTACTGAAACAAGCGGAGCTAAACCGGATTTATGCACTTGGAGAGATGGCGCGCTGGTGGTTCGAGCAAGGCACTGGCACAGTCCAATTTTTCGATAACAGTGACAGGCTGGTAGTCGAGGCAGAAGTCGTGAGCATAGGAAGCTTCTCGGTCAAAACGTGTAGTTGGAAATGGGCATGGAGCAATCCCTCGATTGAACCTGCATTGCGCCAAGCAGCGCTCCCGCTGAAGCAGCTCCAAGCCATTACGGGGCTTGATCTATTCGGGAACGAACATGCATTTTCAATTCAAGACGAAACGATGGCATGGGAGCTGGCAGCCTCGGCGGTTCATTACTTAAAGGCCGCAGGGTGCTACCGGGCACCAACTTCATCTGAGGGCCCCAACACCTATCTGGCAATCACGTCTATAAAGGTTCTTGGCGACTGAAGTCTTTGGTTAGCTGCCTATCACCAAGGGCCGCTATGGATCGTTCTCTGCCGGTCATGGCCAGGAAGCGTGGTGGTCAAATCCGATCAAATGGCTGGTCAGGTCGAATGCAAAAAGGTGGGCGAGTCTGTGTAGTTTCCCACCTTGGGCATCCAGTAGAAACAAACCACTCATGAGTGACTGCTACGTATCCCCGGGCGGCCGCAAGCCTCTACTCGCACAATCCACATTTGGCCCAAGCGGTTCAGTTTTCAGCCGGTAGGCCGGGTCAGATTTTCATCGGTACTGACAACAATCTGGTTAAACTGCCGACGCCTTGTATGGACACTCGGAATGAATCGCCCTCATGAAAAAAATCACCTCACTGTCGTTCCTGCTCCTGACCTGCCTGCCATTGCCAGGGTGGGCAGGCTGGTACGAGGTTCGCAACTACACCGGAACCCTGGGCAGCCATTCGGTGCATATGTCGCTGCAGACGTATGTGTGGTTGCTACAGAGTAATCCCGGTAAGGTCGATGGCAGTTATTACTATGATGAGCATCGCATTCCGATTGCCTTGCATGGCAAGCAACAGGCTGAAAACCAACTGGCGCTCTGCGAAGAGCCTGACAAAAAGTGCCCCATCACACTGACTGTGACTGAGCAGGGTGCGAGCGGGACCTGGAGTGACGGTAAGCGGACCTTGCCGATCAACCTGCAACAGGTGGGCCGCCTGGATAACACCGGCGAGAACAACCAGTTGCTTGAAGGCAACGTTGAAATCCCGATGTGGTCCCACACCAAGGATCGCATGTTCCTGGGCGTGTACGGCGTTCAGGCCCCAGCAGAAACATACCAAGAGCCCTACGTCACGATGAAGTCGATCAAGGAGATTGAGATCAAAACAGGCAGACTGCTACGGACTCTGGACACAGATGACATGGCCGGCTTGTTAATGACACCGATCTATATGAACGTCGAGGCTTCGGTACAGAGCAACGGCGTGAACTTGCTCATTCAGCATGGCGGCGGTCGGATGGGTTACGACGAGGACCGGGTTATTCCGGATTAGCCAACACATTTTCCGATCTTGTACCGCTGCGCCGTTTCGGCGGCCTCGGTGCAACACATCAATGATGTCGGAGCGGCCTCCCCCTTCAGGATGTCAGCCCCCTCCTCTTCTTCAACCTGTGAGCTACAAACGGCCAGCAGAGCAAAGCTTTGCGCCTACATGGAACCGGACTACGCTCTGCGAACCTGCTCACTTGAAGCGGCAATGCTATGTAGGAGAGGCAAAAAATGGATGATTTTCCGCGCTCACTCACCATCCTGATCACCAATGCCAGCGGTGCCGATATGATAGTGAACTATGCCGTGCTGACGGGCGGCAGTTGGGCAACAGCCCCTGTCCCCGGCACCCTGATCCCGTCGACAGGCCAGCAGAGCTATGTGAACGGTGTTCCTGACACTTTCAGCGCTCTTGGCGGCCAGCTTATGCTGACACCGACTAGCGGTGGCACCATCAACTCGAGCTGGTCCTGGCCTGCCGGCGGCCCCGTCTCTGGCAGTGTGAACACCACCGTCGCTGACGACTTTATAGTCACCAGCCAACTGGTTAACACACCGACCAATCATGTCACCATGCAGGTGATGATCACCAACGCCGCTACGGCAGGCTAGCTCTTCGAAGTAGGCAAAGATTCCTTCGCTTAACACGCGCGGAAATGAAGGCTGACATTTCGGTGTTAGCCTTCTCCATGTAAGGTGCACGTAGAAGGCCGCAGGATCCCAAACCGTTGCATGAGCTCCACGGCTATTTGGACGCTTGCCTGGTAGTCAGAAATCAAACGGGCAAGGTGGTTGTTCATGAGGCCTCAGACTGTAGGAAAGCAGGCCGCCCTCACAGGGGCTTGAACGACCGCGTGGAGTAGTATCGACGGATGTTTCATCCAGGATAACGCGCAACCGTTTGGCAGTCATGGTCGGCATGGACAGCGGTCAGCCAGAAGTAGTTGGCGTCATCAGATCTTCGCCCCTGAAAACAGCGCCTTGAGGACGACCGTTGTTCGAGATCGTTAACGTATCTCTACGAGCTATTCACCCGCCCGGCGGACAATTCGCTTTTGTGAAATCCAACACCTCACGTTCCGTCTCTGCATAGCCCCAAGCCTTGATCGTTAGCTTCCCGATCAACGTGTCATCGCAGATCAAAATATCACGTGGCACGCGCAATGTGGACAGCAATGGTCGCCGTGTATCTTCACGGCGACCGGGAATGCGCCGGTTGGCGCAAGCTCATTTTCAGTTCGACGGAGCCGGCGGCATCCAATGGCTGATCGATGGCTCTGGCCTTCCGTCCGCGCTGTGGATCAGCTCGTAGTTGAGGGCATATACGTTCCGGTCCAGGCTCACGGTGAGCTTGCCGGATACGACGCCTTGCGTTGACACCAGCAGGTCACCCTGCGGGGTGTAGATATCCATGCTGTAGTCGTCCGGCGAGTCGCCATCGTCGGTATAGGAAAGCACGTAGACATACCCCTTGGCCTCCACGTCCAGGTCGAGATATGTCGAATTCCCGCGAGCGGTCAGCGGTAACGTCGGCGAGGTTTTGTTCTGGAAGTACTTGACCGGATTACCGTTGATGTCGAACGCCTGAACCCTTGCGTTATCGGACTCGAGGACCATCACCACTCCGTCCAGGCCAATCGCAATCGCTACCGGCTCTGACACCAGGCCCTCCCGCGTCCCCTTGCCGGAGAGCAAGCAGGCGTCGGGGGCTTCGGCATCCGCGACGGGCGTACTCGACAGCTCGCATCGGAGCAGTTTGCTTCGCCCGGTACTGATGGCAAATACGTAACCCTGCGGGTGCAGGACGAAATCGTCCAGTGGGATACCCGCCGGGAACCGACCATAGCTTTGCCCCGTTCCAGCGTGAAGGGGCGCGCATTTCGACCCGTTGTCGTAGCTCAGCGTGACCTTGCGAAGATGAACGTACGACGGTGCGTCATAGTCGTTGCTGGTTGCAACCGGGTAGCTGTCGAGGAAGAGGTTTCTCCCCGATCCGTCCGACGGGCTCACTAGGTCGTAGCAGATGCCTGACTTGTTGTTGTAGCCGACGTCGAGCGGTTGGCAGGCCTGCTCCGGTGGAGGGAGAAGTGACACGTTCTGCACCGTGTACATGGCGTCGACCGACCGGGGATTGGTCGAGAGGTTCTCCGGAATGTTCAGGTGGGAGGCCTGCCAACTGTAGCCGATCGACGCGGGGCCCTGCGCCAGGGTGATGCTCGTCAGGCTCATGAGATCCGAGCCTGAGCTCACCGTGGCCGTCGGAGGTGGAGCCCCCTTGGCCCAGACGTGCGCACCGCCCTCGTACGCCAGCTTCTCCACATGCTCGTAGACCGAGCTTTTGGTAAGCGCAGGCAGGCTGTTCTTGATCTCCAGGCTCGGAATCACGAGCGTGCTGCCGTCCGTGCCCAGCGCAGGTGTCCAGTCAGTGGCCCCTCTGCCTGCAACCCATCCATTGTCGGCGTAGAAGATCGCGGTCACCTTCAGCTTCCCTCCGCCCGGGACGCCCTTGAAGCTGATCGGGATGGAGTTGCTGTTCGTCCCCTGAGGCAGCGAAAACGTCTTGGAAGGTACCGTCACCTGGCTGTCGTACGCCACGGTCACCACGTAATGCGTCGCCTGCATCGGGAAGTAATGAAACTGCGAGTCCGGGAAGAGGGTGATATCCAGATCGATTGTCCTCGTCACCGTTGACGTATAGATCGGCGCAGCCTCAAACACCTCGAGCGTCGTCTGACCGACCTGCGCTGCGGTGATCGCAAGGTTGACCGCTTCCAGGGCAAGGTCCACGAACGGAATCGACTCCTCCAGGGCACCTTGTGCGATATATTCCAGCAACATCGCCTTCAAGCCCGTTTTCCATAACAAGGGCCCGATGATGTTGGCCAGCTTGAGGAGGACTTCCTTGACTCCGCCCGTCAATGCATAGTCGAGGATCGCGGCGTCGATCGTCGCCAGGACGCCCAGGATGCCAATGTAGACCTTGTAATCCTTCAGGAGGTTGGTGACGAACTCCGTTTTCATCACCGCTGCCCCCGCGACGAGGACGATCACCGGGATCGCATACTCGAAGGTCGCAGTCATGAAGATGCCAAGAAGACAGATGTGCCGGTCGGTATGCCCAGGACCGAAAATGCCGAGTCCTGCGAGATGGATGTTCACTGCGTTGGCCGCAGCCGGCACCGGGAATGTCAGTGTCACGTCCTTAACGTCAATGGGAATACCGGCGATCTCATCGATGGGCCCGACCCGGTCGAGGTACTTCGTTGTGGCGGTGCCGTTGAACATACTGGGGATCGAAGCCGCCGGCCATGAGTCCGGCGGCGCGACAGGGGTGCCGCTGGCATCCAGGAATTCGATGTAGGCCCCCAGGTGCCTGAGCCACTGGTTCTCCACCATCACGGACATATTATTGTCGTCGTACGTCACGCTGGCAGGATCAACCACGACGCCCAGGCCCGGTGTGAGGTTTTTCAATTGCCATTGGGAGTCCTGGTCACGCCGGCGCATTGAGTGGGAGCCCGCAGTGCCCTGGTACTCGCTCGATACGACACCATCGAGCACTTTCCACAGCGCGCCACGAAGGTACTCATCCTGCCGGGATAACTGGATCACCAGGGGCAGCGTGCTCGACACGGCCAGACTCACGCCCTGATCGAGCTTGGACGTATAGAGCGGTTTGTTGCCGTCGTACACCTGTTTCTTGTTCCAGTCGAGCAGCGGTACCTTTATTTGCCACTCATCACCGGCCCCCTCGATGGTGTCCACCAGGGTGTGTCCATCATTCGCGATCGCAGTCTTGATGCAGCTTTCCTTGATATACGCCGGGATGGCGCCGCCGTTGTCGCTACTAAGGTTCAGCAAGCTCGGGTGATGGAAAAGCACCGCGACCGCGGCCTCCAAGGCTTCGCTGTAACCTTCCACGTGATCCGGGAAGTCGCCATCCAGGATCAGCGGTTTGAGATGCTCCGACGTCACGCCGTATCTGGCGAGCTTGTAGCGAGCCGAGGCAAGTGGGTCCTTGCCGCGCTTTCTCATTTCTTCCCGTGCAGCTGCTCTGCCGGCCTTGGGGACGTGCAGGTACATGGTAAGGGTCTTGCGAACCGATCCATCGCCTGTCCCCGTGGACACTGTGATCAGTGCCGGGCGGTTTGACGGGACGGGAAGTTCTTCGATGTAATGCGTGACGTGCTCCTGCGCAAGCAGGGCCAGGAAGGGCGTGTCCTGACTGGCCCTTGCGAGGGTTTGTGCCGTGTGACGTTCGAGCCGGTATTCCCTCAGATTCGCGTGCAGGAGCACGTCGTCCGGGTTCTTGCAGTGCTTGAGGTTGAAGTGCAGTGTGCGCGTCTCGGTCGGTCCAGGCAGTTTGTCCGCGCGCCGGTTGGCCGATCCATCATTCCCTTGATTCATGGTTCTTTCCCTGTCGTTAGCTGTATAGGATGCGATTGTCCGCGCAGGTTGGGCGGCGTCTCACCGTCAACTGTGGTCGCCGTAATTCCAGTCGGTCATGGGAGCGTCGTTGGCGTGCCACTGGGTGCCGGCGCAAGGCCCTGTCTGACCGTTCGGGCACGTCGCGCCAGTGGTGTCAGTCGGCGTCACTGTGACGTGGTACGTGATCGTGCTCTTATCCTGCCGGCCGCCATGGACGGTCAACGTACCGCTAACCGTGCTGACGGCAGCTCCCACAAAATTAACCCCATTCGTCTTCGCGCCTGAAAAATCGACGCCCTGGAGACATGCGTTCGCGAACGAGCATGCGCGTTGATCCTGTATGGTCGTCAGATCGACGCCGTTGAATCTGGCATTGATGAGGCACGCTCCGTCGAAGGTGACACCCGCCGCATTCTTTCCTCCTAGGCCCGAGAAATCCGTCGCAACAAGGTACGCACCCGAGAAGTCCACCTGCATGATAGTCGCACCAACCAGCGTCGCCTTGTTGCCATACAAATAGCAGTTCGGCATCAAGGCATACGACAGATCCGCGTTACTGAATGTGGCATTGAGCAGATACGCCCCACTCAGATTACAGCGGTGCTTGCCGTCTGCTGTCGAGAAGGTTGCATTGTCGAACTTGGCGTACTCCAGGTTCGCTTTCACCAGATTGGCACCGCCGAGCTGAGCATTGGAAAAATCCACGAAGCGAATGCTCGGAGAGTCCACGGCGCCGAACTGCACACCAGTCAGAACGGCATACTGTGCGATCAGATTATCGAGCGTCCCATCGAGGATCGCGCAGCCTGGATGGTCGGGGTCGTTTGTCATGAACTGGACACCGTCCATCTGTGCGTAGCTCCAGATGTAGAGGTCATTATCCTGACTGTCGAGCGCGTGCGTGAGGATCTTGTTCACGCGGGCGTTCGAGAAAATGGTTCGGTTGTTGACGTCTCGGGTAATGAGGATGGGTTTGGCAAGATCCGAGAGGGTCGCCAGGGACAGATCGGCGCTTTCCAGATCAGCGCCTTCGAAGTTGCAGTTGTCGAGCACCGCCCCCGCGAAGTCGCACCCTTTCAGGCTGGCGTTGCTGAAATCGACGTCCTTGAGCGAGGCGTTGCAAAAGCTCGCGCCATCCAATTTACAGCCGCGAAAACTGCTGCCATCAAGCACCGTACCCGGGAAGTTCGCGACGCCCGAAAAGGTGACATTGCTGAAATTGCTGTTCGTCGCCCGAGTCTCGGAGAAATCCGCATTGTCCAGGAAGAGATACCCGAAGTCGGTCCGGTCATAAGACTGCTTGTTCAGGTTCCACGCAGCAGGGAGTAGCTGTTTCGTAGTGAGGGGCGCAGACACGTTGGCAAACATCAATGCCTTTTCCACATCTGTCCAGACGACCGTCTTATCCAGGATATCGATATAGAATACGGATACAACCGAGTTGCCTTGGACGAGCTCCATCCAGATGGTGTTGTTTGCCGGCGGGATGCCGTACGTGGTACCGCCGCTCGACAGAGCGAGCGTCGCGGGCGTGTCTGGAGAGGTGAGCGCGATATAAAAATCACCTTTGGCGCCGCCCGGAATCGAGCTACCAAAGTCCAACCACGCCCCGTCGTGCACCGACTGAACCTGAAGCCAGTTGTGGGCGCCCAGGCTTACGGTGTCGGGGGTGAAACTATCTCCCAGGTAGAAAGCGAACAAGGTCGCGTCTTTCAAGTCGCCGTTGTCCGATAGCTTGCACGCCAGCGAGTCACCCTGACGGTACGCGAACCAGGTACTGGTGGAGAACACATTACTGATGACTATGGTGAGGTAGTAACAGCCGATGTAAGTTTTTACGGCGTTCGGGTTGGTCATTTCAGTTTCCTCGTCCGCTGGTCCGTCGTGATGAGAAAATACAGCAAAGCTGATTCGGCTTCGTAGTCAGACATAGGTGCTCCCTAATTAAATAGCCGATTGATGAGCGCGAAAAAACTGCGGTTCCTGGCGAGAGATGAAATCACCGACCACATCGCGTCTGCTTAAGCACTGTTGCGAGCAAAAAGACTTCCAGATAAGCGAGTTGCAGTTGTGTAGACTTCCCGGAAGAACTCTCGACAACCGCCACTCGAACATCTGAACGAGAGATTATCGCACTAGCTGCCAAACGGTGGCGGCATCGGTATATCGCTGAGCTGCAAACCCAACAGTGTCATGTATTCGTAGATGTGCTGATAGCCGGATTGAGACTCATAGCCTGTGCACTTGGATTGAGGTTGCCCGCAGAGCCGCAGCTCCATGTTCGCGTTGCCCATTCCCCATTGCGTATAGTTCAAGTTGTGGGTTACAATTTTATCCATTTTGGAACAAACCATGTACCTCATGGCTTCATCAATGGGGTCGGCATCATATAGCGTCAGGGAGTAATCGAGAGAAGTTGCGCACCACGCCATCGGAACAACATCCAAAGTGTTGTAGATGCGTAGCGCATTACCGGCCATTTGCTGATTAAAGTAACTCGCAAAAAAACCATCGCCAGCCGTGGGCGCAGCAAACGTTTCGCAATAAAATTTAAAGCCCGGAAATTTGTCTTTCAGATAAAGCGCGACCACCGACATGAGCGCACCGCCAAGGCTATGTCCAACCAATCGGATCGTCGCCCCACTTTGCAGCTTCCCTAGAAAATCGCACAGCGTGCCCTGAGAACCGATAGTGGAGGCCGTTTTCAATATCTGGCTCACCCCATCTGAAGTTCCCTGCGCGATGTTCGCCGTGACTTGGCAGCTCGTGATAACGCTCTGCAATGGCACCATTGGAAAAATATCTAGATCGTCCACCTGATCTTTTAGAGAATCCTTAAGTGTCCCGCTCGTCACCACGACGATGTCGTTCTCATTTTTTCCGCCGATCAGCACCGCTGTGATGTGCGCTACGTGTTCGCCATCCATCACCAGAGCGGGGCCCCAGGCCACGCCATAACCGCCGCCTACCTTGGAGGCATTGAGACGCGAATGAATATTGTCTTTAACCTGACTCGGCGTAGGGTTCTTCATGTTTTTCCAGGACTGCGAATACAACGCCGCATTGTTGACCACAAAAGCGTGTGTAAGACTGATTTGCCTTTGCTGAAGTGAGTCTAGCGAAGTCATGACTGCTCCTTGTCTCGAAGAAAGTTTTCCAGTGGCCTGTGTGGTTAATCCGGACGCCGAAGTTGAGGGCACGAATTAACCATACAGGTCACCAGGGACCAACGAAAACCTATGGCAGCCGTCGATCCTTCTGGGCCAGCAAGACCGAGTGTAGTCGCAGTTTTTGGAAGCGTGAGTGCAATGCGCTGAACGAATGCATCGCCGCAATGTCATGATGGTCGCCGTGTCAACGAGCTGACCTTCGGCAGTATCCGACCTCAGCTAAACGCGGCCTCCCCGCAGGTGGCCTTCAGCCAAAAGCCGATGTCCAGGGCAGAAAATAAATCTGTCACCTTTTCTCGCGACGGTTGGACGATCGAGACAATCTGTCTGCAATGGCCTGACCATCACCTGCTTTTACTCGAACCTGGTTCATGGCTTCATGGGGCCGAATGCAATCGACCCTCGACTTTTCACAAGCTGGCCATAGAGTCCGACTTACGGGCATTCGGGTTTTCGTACACGGGGCTCACCCTGGTTGTCGCGGCTTCAGGAGAAGTGATCATTTACAGGCGCCGCTGAATAGCGAACGAAGAGCAATGAAGCTCAATAACCGCTATCGGCTCAGGGTGTACCCAGCGCTCAACGGCCTATTCACTGAGCGTTCGTTACACCCGGGCTCGCGAAGCGCTCACCCAATCTAAAGGACTTTTCCCATGCACCACCGCATCCATGCCGCTCGCCATCAGGCAGTCTTCTCTCGCAGCCCCTGCGCCTGGCTGACCATCGACGACGTGGGCATCGAGCAATGGCTGGCCTCACACCTCAATGATCCCCTGGTTGCCAAGCTCGGCCTTTCGCTCATTTGGCTGGTGCATGAGGACGAAGAGGCGCTCGTGAAACGTCGCTTCAGCCCTGGAGAGGACGGCACCTCCACCCTCGTACCGCTGCTCGTGTGCAGCGACGACATGGATCTCAACTGCACCGTGCTGATGGCCGAACAGGTCATCGACGGCGACACCCTGCACTGGCGCCGTTTCGGCTGGAGCACTTCCGGCAAGCTGGAAGTGGGTATTTCCACCCGCTGGATCACCGAAAGCCAGCCGGTGAGCTTTGCCCTGGAGGACTTCCGCGCAGCGCTGGAGGGGTTTGACAACTTGCTTAAGGAACAGGCCGGCCAATGATGGCCCGTTAGCGGCCAGACTTTTTTCCATTCACCAAACGGCCGTATGTGGCCGAGCGCCCCCTGGCGAACGGCAGCTTCGGGTAGACTTCTGCCGGTCACGACAGGACGAAGTCGCCCCACTACGGAACAATCTAAAAATGATCAAAAAGGTATCGAGCAATGGTAGAAAGCACTGACGAATCGTTCTACGACCGTGCAGACGCGCATATAAATTTATCGAACGAACAGCTTAAGGCGTTCGAAAACCTTGGCAAGGTAAGCGCGTCGATGATGTTTGGCACCACCCGATTCAATGCTTGGGTAAGCGCTCGCAGCTTCAAGTCTGGCGAGGAGATGGCCCAGGCTCGCGAGGCGATGCTGAACTATTTCTGTGAGCAGTACCGGATGATGCTCGAGGATAATCTCGACGACCATATCAACAACTTCACTCACTACATGAGCGCGACAGACGCTTAATTGATCCATCACCTTCGGCACTCGTCCGCTTTTGGCCCAGGCTGTGTGAAAACGTGGTGGATGCTCAAAGGCATTCAGCAAGGCAGCGAAAGCTACGTCTGCGTATGAACCTCGGCGCAGCTTCCTGTGCCCAGCCACATGGCATCTATCACGCGGCGGCATCCGGCCACCAACTGCCGGTTTCGATGACGCTGACGAAAACCTGCATCGAGTGAACGACGGCCATCAAAACACACCTGATAAAAGATCATCACAGCTTAGCTGTAGTGGTCGCATAGTCGTCGCCCATCAAATACCCGCAATAGCCCTCAAGCAGACGCAACAGCATCTCCCGAGCGGTCTCGGCTAACCCTCTCCCCCACCATCGCCATTGGCGATGGCAAGCTCGTGAATGCCTGATATACGACGCCTCCCTCCCCTCCTAACATCGGTCGCAGATGAGCGTTCGTCCGCCGATCATCTTCGTCGGCGCACGAGTTTCCAAAAATAATAAGTTCAGACCCACGAGGTTCAATCATGAAAACCCTAGAGGCCAGTTCCACGGCCAGTGCGTCTTTAGTCGATGGCGTCGGTCAACTCAGCGCCAACCAGCGCTACGTCACATTGGGCGGCTCCTGGGCCGCCTGGTTGTTCGATGCCCTGGATGCCACCATCTTTGGCTTTGTCCTGCTCGCCGTCGCCAAGACCTTTTCCGTGGGCCTGGGCGACGTGGTCTCCACCGTTGCCTGGTTTCTGCTGGCCACCGGTATCGGCGGTTTCTTCCTCGGCAATATCTCCGACAAGATCGGCCGCAAGAAAACCATGATGCTGTCGGTGTTCGTCTACGGCTCCGGCACCTTGCTCTGCGCTTTTGCCGACAGTCTCTGGCAGCTCAATGTGTTCCGCTTCTGCGTCGGCATTGCCGTCGGTGGCTTGTGGTCTGCCGCCGCAGCGCTGGTGTCGGAGATCTGGCCGGCGGCCGGGCGCGCCAAGGCCTTTGCGGTGATGCAGACTGGTTGGTCGGGGGGTGGTCTTCTGGCGGCGATTTTCGCCTGGAGCGTCCTCGACGGCGGCAACCCCGAGTCCTGGCGGACGCTGTTCATCTATGCCTCGATCCCGGCCTATCTCACCCTGGTGTTCATCTGGCTGTTCGTCAAGGAATCGCCGGTGTGGCTGGCCAACCGCGAATTCATGCGCCATCACACCGACAAAGGCCGGCTGATGGAAATCTTCCGCCCGCAGTACCTGAAAGTGACCCTGCTGGGCCTGGGCATTTCGGTACTGGGCATGTACGGCTACTGGATCATCACCACTTTCATGCCGGCGTACCTGCAGAACATTCTGAATGTGCATATCGACCAGGCACCGGTGTTTGTCATCTGGATCGGTATCGGCGCCACCCTCGGCTATCTGACCTACGGCTACCTGGCCGAAAGCATCGGTCGTCGCTTGTCGTTTGCGGTCTTCTTCACTGGCATGGCGATCATGGTGCCGGTGTTTGCCTACTCGGCGACCTTGATGCCCTTGACCGACGGCAAGCTGCTTTTCACCCCCCAGAACGTCATCACCCTCGGTTCGCTGGCGGCGCTGCTGGGCTTCTTCACCGGCTACTTCAGTGGTTTCGGCGCCTGGTACTCGGAGTTGTTCCCCACCAGCATCCGTTCTACCGCGTCGGGTTTCTGCTTCAACTTCGGGCGGGTTGGCGCGATTGCCGGCATCAAGCTGGTGCCGGTGCTGATCCCACTCATCGGCTTCACCGCCACCATTTCCCTTGCCTCCGTTTCCTACGTCATCGCCGCCGTCATGGTGTTCACGCTGCAGGAAACCAAAGGCGTTCAACTCACCAGCGGCAATTGACCCGTACTGTTCAAAGGAAAATCCCATGAAAAATTTTCGCATCGGCCAAATCGTTCCCAGCTCCAACACGACGATGGAAACCGAAATCCCGGCCATGCTGACCTCACGCTACGAGCTGTTTCCGGAAGAGCGCTTTACCTTTCACTCCTCACGCATGCGCATGATGCACGTCAGCCCCGAAGAGCTGAAAAAGATGGACATCGACAGTGACCGCTGCGCGCTGGAGCTGAGCGACGCGCGAGTGGATGTGATGGCCTACGCCTGCCTGGTGGCGATCATGTGCCAGGGCCCGGGTTATCACAAAGTCTCGCAGGAGCGACTCAGCAAAACCGTGGCCTCCAACCAGTCGAACGCCCCGGTTCTCAGCTCCGCCGGTGCGCTGATCGACAGCCTGAATATGCTCGACTACAAGAAGATCTCGATCATCACCCCCTACATGAAGCCGCTGACCCAGCAGGTGATCGACTACATCGAGGCGGCCGGCATCGAAGTGGTCGACTCCATCAGCCTGGAAGTGTCCGACAACCTCGAAGTCGGTCGTCTGGACCCGATGAATCTGGTAGCCCATGCCGACAAGCTGAACATCGGGCAAGCCGATGGCGTGGTGTTGTCCTGCTGTGTGCAGATGCCGTCGCTGCCAGCGATCCAGATCGTCCAGGATCGCCTCGACAAGCCGGTGCTCTCCGCATCGGTCGCCACCGTTTACCAGATGCTGAAAACCCTCGGCCTCGAGGCCAAGGTGCCGAACGCTGGCCATCTGTTGTCCGGAGCATTCTGAGCCGATGCCCGGGGAGGTACTATGCTGGCCATTCAGGCCAGCCCACCGGTACCTCTCATGAAACTCGATCCGGTCTCGTTGCGACTTTTCGTCAGCGTCGTCGAAGAAGGCACCATTGCGGCCGCCGCCAAGCGCGAACACATCGCGGCGGCGGCGGTCAGCAAGCGACTCAGTGAGCTGGAAGAACTGCTCGACTCGAAACTGCTCAACCGCACCAACAAAGGCATCGCCCCGACCGACGCCGGTCTGTCGTTGCTGTTCATGGCGCGCAGTGCGCTGAACAACCTCAATGAAATTGTCGTGCAGATGCGCGACTACTCCCACGGTCGTCGTGGCTCGGTGCATGTCCTGGCCAATATCTCGGCCATCACCCAGTTCCTGCCCGGCTTGATCAAGTCGTTCATGGACCTGTACCCACTGATTCACGTCAGCCTCGAAGAAAGGCAAAGCCTGGCCATTACCAAGGCCGTGGCCGAAAACCGCACCGACATCGGCATCTTCACCCGTCTGCCCCATGGCGCCGACATCGAGGTGTTCCCGTTTCGCACGGATCGCCTGGTGTTGCTGGTGCCCGATGGCGATCCGCTGGCCAAACGTCAATCGGTCAGATTCAGCGAAACCCTTGAGCACGAATACATCGCCTTGCGCAGCGGCACCCATCTGAATTTCCAGCTGATCAAGGCCGCCAACGACCAGGGACGCTCACTGAAAATCCGCATGGAAGTCTCCAGCTACGACGCTCTCTACCTGATGGTTCAGGCCGGACTGGGCATTGGCATCATGCCCGAGGGAACTGCGGGTATTTACAAGATGGACGGGGCAAAGGTGGTCAGGCTGGACGAGACCTGGGCATCGCGCGAACTGAGCGTGTGCGTGAGATCGCGGGAGGCGCTGTCGGGCGCTGCAAGATTGTTTCTTGAGCACTTGCTCGAAAGGCCGTGAGTCTCAGCTGACTGATTACGGACATCCACGTCCGAAATGTTCGGACCCCTGGCGTATTTTTCCCGACGGCATCTGTTCCTACACTGGGGTCCATCAACTTTCTCTCAGTGGGAATACCATGGACTCAACCCCGTTTATCAAGGGCAAACGGCCGCTTTATTGGCTGGCCTTGGGCACCTTTGCCGTCGGTACCGAAAGCTTCATGATCGCCGGCCTGCTGCCCGGCATGGCGAAGGATCTTGACGTCAGCGTCGGCGTGGCGGGCCAACTGGTCAGTGTATTTGCGCTGGCCTATGCACTGGGCTCTCCGATCCTCGCCGCGCTGACCGGGCACCTGAATCGGCGCAAGCTGCTGATCGGGGCCATGGCGTTATTTGCAGTGGCCAATCTGCTGGCCTTTGCCGCCAGCGGCTACTGGTCGTTGATGGCCGCGCGGGTGCTGCTGGCACTCACTGCGGCGGTATATGTACCCGGTGCGAATGCGCTGGCCAGTGTGGTGGTGTCACCCGAGCAGCGTGGCCGCGCTATCGCCATCGTCAACGGCGGCCTGTCGCTCGCCATCGCCCTCGGTGTTCCGGCGGGCACCGTGTTGGGTGCGGCCATGGGCTGGCGCGCCACCTTCGCCAGCGTCGCGATCCTTTCCGCGCTGGCCGTCGCCGGCTTGCTCATGGGACTGCCACGGGAAATAGGCGCTGGCCTTGCCACCGCGAGCCTGCGCCAACGCGTTGCAACCGCGGCCCAGCCAGCGGTGTTGCGTACGCTGCTGATCACCACGTTGTGGGCGATGGCCAGCTACACCACCTACACCTACCTCGCCCCGCTTCTGGAAGCCACCACCCCCATCAATGGGCCGGCGATAGGTTTCGTGCTGTTCGGCTGGGGCGTTGCCGCCGCCATCGGCCTGGCCATCAGCGGCCCGGCGGTCGACCGCAAAGGTCCACGCGCAGTGATCCTACCGGCGTTGGCGACCTCCACCACGGCCTTCATCGTCCTGTCACTGGCGCCGCACTTTGCCGGCCAGCAGATCGCGGTGGTGCCGATTGTCCTCGCCATCGCGGCCTGGGGCGTGGCGCACTGGGCTTTTTATCCAGCCCAGCAAACCACGCTGGTCGGTCTGGCGGGTGTGGCGAGCGCGCCGGTGGCGCTGTCGCTCAATGCCTCCTTCATGTACCTCGGCTTCTCACTGGGTGCGGGTCTCGGCTCCCTGACGTTGCGCTACAGCGCGTTGACCCACCTTGGCTTCGTCAGTGCCCTCTGCGCGGCGGCGGCCTTGAGCCTGGCCTATGCCTCCGGCCGCCGACCTGCACCGCAACTTTGCCCTTCAAACTAAGTTCAGGAGCTTCATGACCATGCCCTCTAAAATTCGAGTGGGTCTCATTGGCGTCGGTAATTGGGCCGAGTACGGCCACCTGCCTGCCCTCAAGCTGCTTGTCGACTATGAGCTGACGGCCGTCCACAGTCGCGACCTGGGTAAGGCCGCCGAGCTGGCGCAGCGCCACGGCATTCGCTTTGCGCTCGACTCCATGGAAGCCTTGGTGAACCATCCGGAAGTGGACCTGGTGGTCGTGCTTAACACGGCACCCCAGCACGAGATCACCGTGCGGGCCGCCATCGCCGCCGGCAAGGATGTGTACTGCGAATGGCCGCTGACACCCAGCAAGGCCGTGTCGCAGGAACTGATGGAGCTTGCCGAGCAAGCTGGCGTTCGCCATATCGTCGGATTGCAGCGTCGACTGAACCCGGACTATCGCTACGTGCGCGACCTGTTAAAGGACGGCTATATCGGGGAACTGCGTTCGGTACGGCTGCATATCAGCGTCGAATACTTCCAGCGGGAACGCATAGCCGCCCTGCACTTCACCATCCCGCCGGAGAATTTCTCCAGCCTGCTCTCCATCTATGGCGGTCACTATTTCGATGCCGTGTTCAGCATGCTGGGCCATCCGGACAGCATCAGCGCTCTCACGGTCAACCAGTTCCCGGAAGTGACGCTGATCGAGACGGGCGAGGTCCTGAAACATACGACGGCCGACCAAATCGTGCTCAACGGTACCTTCTCCAACGGCGCGGTGCTGACGGCCCATATCGAGGCAGGAAAACGCAACAACTACGGCATTCAATTGGATCTGACCGGCACCAAAGGTGATATCAGGATCAGTAACACCACCGCCTTCGGCAGCGGGTTCTACACCCTCGAGGCCGCCCAGGGAGATGCTCAACCCCTGCAACGGCTCAAGGTGCCGCCACGCTACAACTGGCTGTCGGAGAACAACCTGGACAACAGCCAGCAGGAAATAGCCAACCTGTATGCCGCCTACGCGCAGGATGTGCGCGATGGCACGCACCAGGCTCCCACCTTCGCAGACGCCTTGTGTATGCACGACTTGATCGAGGCTATCGAGACATCCAACCGCGAAGGCGTGCGCCTGACGCTGAAGGCGTGAACCATCAGATCCGCAAGTGCGCACTCATGTAGTCAATGAACACCCGCAGCTTGGGCGAGGCATAGCGGCTGGCCGGCCATAGCATCCAGAAGACGACCTGGCGGTCCAGGTAGTCGTCCAGCAAGGTGACCAGTTGGCCGCTTTCCAAGGCTTCGCGCACCAGGAAAACGGGCAGGAAGGCAATGCCCCTGCCCTGGATGGCGGCATAGGCCAGGGGCTCGATGGTGTTCGACGTCATCGTGGCGGGTAGCACCAATTCAGCCTCGGAGGCTTCGAGCCGCAGCGGCCAACGCTCCAGCTTTCCCGTTGAGGGAAACTTGTGCTGCAGGCAGAAATGGCGTTCCAGTTCACGCGGATAGGCAGGCACGCCCTGGCGCTTGAGATACGCGGGCGACGCCACCAGCACATGCGCGCAGGAGCCCAAGCGGCGCGCGGCCAAGCGGGAATCGGCTTGCTCGCCGGTCCGAATCACCGCGTCGAACCCCTCCTCGATCACATCGACCATACGGTCGCAAAAATCGATATCCAGCTCGACTTCCGGATAGCGCTCCATGAACCCGTCAAAGGCCGGCATCATCAGGTTGCCCAGTAGCGGCGTGCCCACGCGAAGCCGCCCACGCGGGCTGCCCGCCAGGCCCGACAGCTCGGACTCGGCGGCGGAAACCTCGCTGAGGATGCGGCGGCAGCGCTCAAGGAACACGGTCCCCTCGGCCGTCAGCGTGATGCTCCGTGTGCTGCGATGAAACAGTCGTACACGCAAACGCTCTTCCATCCGGGCGATGGTCTTGCCCACGGTCGAGGACGACACCCCCAACTGCCGGCCGGCCTCGGTAAAGCTGCGTGTTTCGGCAACCTGCACGAACATTGAAATGCCATTCAGACTTTCCATCACCTTTCCTGTCTGCCCTGGTAGTACCCCGCCCACAACGCTGGATTGCGGAAAAACGGTCCGAAATGTTCGGCCTCGCGAGCTATTTTTCCTCAACCATCGCGCACCTATATTACGTCCATCATCTCACTCCTGACAGGAATCGATTTCATGTCCAAACTGCATACGAGTATCGAAGTAGGCCCTTATCAAATTGCCCACCGCATCGTCCTGGCGCCGCTGACCCGCATGCGCGCCGAACCGGGCGCCATTCCCGGCCCGTTGATGGCTGAATACTACGCCCAGCGTACCACTGAGGGTGGGCTGCTGATCGGCGAAGCCACCATCGCCGCCGCCAATGGTAACGGTTACCTCGGTGCTCCCGGCCTGTATGACGATAGCCAGATCGAGGGCTGGAAGCTCGTGACCGACGCCGTCCATGCCAAGGGCGGAAAAATCTTCCTGCAGCTTTACCATGCGGGGCGCCAGTCCAATAGCCTGCTGCAGCCAGACGGCGGCCAGCCGGTGGCCCCTTCCGTCGTGGCCGGCGGCCTGTCCTTCACCGAGTCCGGCTGGACCCCCGTCTCCCCGCCGCGCGAGCTGACCGTCGCGGAAATCCGCCAATTGGTGGAAAGTTTCCGCGCTGCCGCCGAACGCGGTATCGCTGCCGGCTTCGACGGCGTGGAGCTGCACTCGGCCAACGGCTACCTGTTCGATCAATTCCTGCAGGACGGCAGCAACCAACGTACGGATAGCTACGGCGGCTCGTTCGAGAACCGCAGCCGCTTCCTGCTGGAAGCGGTAGAGGCAGTGATCTCGGTCTGGGGCAGCAATCGGGTGGCGGTGCGCCTGGGGCCGAGCGGCAATTTCGGCGATATGTCCGACAGCGACCCCGTTGGCCTGTTCACCTATGTCGCACGCGAGCTGAACAAGCTGGACCTCGCCTATCTGCATCTGATCGAGCCGCGCATCCTGGGTGTCGCCGAGGACGAGCGCCGGGACCAGAATCCGGTGGCGTCCCAACTCATCCGCCAGCACTACAAGGGCACCCTGATCGCCGCGGGCGGCTTCTCCGCTGATTCGGCGAAGGCCATCCTGGAGGCCGGCGATGCCGACCTGATCGCTTTTGGCCGCCACTTCATCGCCAACCCCGACTTGCCGGAGCGCCTGCGCAACGGCTGGCCGCTGAACCCGTACGACCGCGAGTCGTTCTTCGGTGGCACCGAGGTGGGCTACACTGATTATCCCTTGTACACCGAAGTGGCCTGATACGCTGCACCGCCGGCAACTGGGGGTCATCTGTGCCCTCAGCTGCCCCTGGGCACCTGTTTCGTTTCCAAAGAGGTGCCACATGAAGGACCTTTTCACCTACAGACTTTTCACCAGGGTGGCGCGACTGGGCAGCTTTTCGGCCGCAGCACGCGAAGTGGGTCTTTCTCAATCCCAGGTCTCCAGGAGTGTTGCCGAGCTCGAAGCCGATCTCGGCACCCTGCTCTTGGCGCGATCGACACGCGCGGTTGTACCGACTGAAGCGGGGGCGGACTTTCTGTCGCGCATAGAGCCCCTTCTGGCCGCGATGGAGGAAGCCGAGCAGAGCGTTCGCGGCGGTGGAGAGCTGCGCGGCGTCGTGCGGATCAGCATGCCGACGAGCATCGGCGTGAGGGAAATCATTCCGCGTATCGCGCCGTTCGCGGCGATGCACCCCAACCTGCATATCCAGGTCATGCTCGCCGATCACTGGCAGGATCTGGTCCGCGAAAATATCGATGTCGCGATAAGGCTGGGGCATCTATTGGATTCCACGGCAACGAGCCGTCAGATCATGACCATCTCCCGATTCATTCTCGCCTCCCCCGCCTACCTGCGCGCCGCCGGAGAGCCGCGGATACCGGAAGACCTGCAATCCCATCGAATCATCGCGGGGCCTGCCTCGACTGTCCCCAGCGGCTGGATGTTCACGCGCAATGGAGAGACCCGGGTCATTGCGCTCGAGGCTCACTTCTCCACCGACGAAAATGAAGGCGCTGTCGCCGCCGCCACCGCGGGATTGGGGATCACCTCGACAACGGCCTGGGCCTGCCGGCGTGAGCTTGAAAGCGGTGAACTCGTCGCACTGCTCACCGATTGGGAGACCCAACCCGTACCGGTGCATGCCTACTTCCCCCATGGCTCGCGTACCCGCAGTGCCGGCCGCGCCTTGATCGAGCACCTTGTAGCCAGCCTCCAGGGTGAGGACGCTAACACTTCGAACCTCTAGGTCGATGACGCTTGCCGCATTGCCTATGCATCCCGTGCATAGAAGATAGCGAAAAAGCGTGACTACTCAGATCCCGCCGAAATTGCCAATTTAGTGCCAGCACCCTGCACGACGCATCGGTCGACCTGTTCACCCGGGCGTCGCGCTGAACGGCCTTTATTTTCCCTCTTCCAGGAGAAACGTCATGCGTATGACTGGCAATACGATCTTCATCACCGGCGGCGGTTCCGGCATTGGCCAAGGCCTGGCCGAAGCGTTCCACAAACTCGGCAATCAGGTGATCATCTCCGGCCGGCGCAAAGAGCGGCTGCAGCAGACGCTCGACGCCAATCCCGGCATGGTCGCCATCGAGCTCGACATCACCGACCCGGACAGCATCCAGGCGGCCGCGAAGACGCTTATCGCCGATTACCCGGACCTGAATGTGCTGATCAACAATGCCGGCGTGATGATGCTCGATCACGCGGACAAGCCCGTGGACGATGCACTCGCGTTGTCGACCGTCACCACCAACCTGCTCGGCCCGATCCGCATGACCTCGGCATTGATCGAGCATCTGAAGGCGAAGCCCGATGCGGTGATCGTCAACGTCTCCTCCGTGCTCGGCTTCGTGCCGATGGCAGTGACGGCGGTCTATTCGGCGACCAAGGCGGCGCTCCACTCCTACACCTTGTCGCAGCGCTACCTGCTGCGGGAACAGGGCATCCAACTGGTCGAAATCGCGCCGCCTTGGGTACGCACCGAACTGCTCGACAGCAGCGAAGAAGAGCGTGCCATTCCTCTCGACCAGTTCATTGCGGGCACCATGGAGCAGTTCGAGAGCGGCCTGGACGAAATCCTCGTCTCACCCGCCGAGGCCATGCGCGCCAACCCGGGTCCGAACGAGCATGCCTGGGTCAATCAGTTCAACGACATGATCGCCAACGGGCCGGCTTTCGGCTGACCTCGCCGGGCGGCCCCAGCGGTCGCCTGCCTCTCACATCGCCAACAGGACCAAGACCATGACCGCACGTACCCCTGCCGAGAACAAGGCCATCGTTCTCGAAGGCTTCGAAACCCTCTTCAATCGCAAAGACCTGGTTGCGGCTGAACGCTTCTGGTCGTCCGTCTATACCCAACACAGTGCTCATGTGCCCCCAGGGCGCGATGGCCTGTTCGAGCTGGTCGCCACGGCGTCACCCGACATGCGTTACGAATGCCAGCTCGCGGTAGCGGAAGGCGATTTCGTCATGCTTCACGGCCGCTTCTCCGGCCTCGGCCAACCGACGAACTGGGTCGTGGTCGATGTCCTGCGCCTCGAGGACGGCGTGATGGTCGAACACTGGGATGTCATCCAGGACGAGGTGACGCGCGAAAACTCCGTTGGCGGCCATCCGATGTTCGGCGATCAGTTTCCAGGCTGACGGTCCTGCTCAACCACCCGGTCGTCCTTGCAGCGATCAGCACCTGCCTGGGATGGATCATCGTTCAGGATACTCAAGCTGGAGTGCCACAAAGTCGGCGGTTGCGACACCATACCGACTGGCAATGTTTTCCAGTGCGACATCCAGTGCGGTTGCCGACGCACCGGTGTAAGACGTTAGAACCTGTTGACCCGAGCGCGACGCGACGGCGGGAATCAGGAGCAAGCCGCGCCGGGACCTGACCATTGCGGCGGTACTGGTTGCTGCCGCTTCGGATCGATAGGTTCGGGACCAGGCGTCGGCGGTCAGTGCCACGCCAATTTCGTCGAAGCCATCTTCGACCGGCACCTCGACGGTCTCGTGTCCCCAGAACGAGAGCAGGTTTGCGACCGCGACGGCGACGCGACCGGCGCTCAATCCGAAGGGCGCGCTGTCATGCTCGGGGCCCCACGTGGCCACACCCAACCGCTTGGCCGTCGCATCGGCCGCGGTCCGCCCGGCGATGGCCTCAACAAGCGCCAGCGACGCGGGAATCGAAGCGCTCACGCCTGTCGTCGTCATCACGTTTCGGTCAATGACATAGCGGCGGTTTCGGACCCATGTGGTGTTCGGGTTCTGCTTTTTGAGTTCACTCACCGAATACCAGTGCGAAGTCGCCATCCTGTCCCGCAGAAGTCCGGCGTTGGCAAGAATCCACGCACCGTCGCAGATCGAAACCACCAGGGCCCCCTTGGCCGACTGGGCACGAACCCACGCAAGCAAGGAGGGGCTATCCGTTTGATGCATGGCCGGCACGATCAGGATGTCTGCGCCGTCCGGGGTCGATGTATCGAACTCGGTGATGGTCGTATCCGCACGGACCTGAAGTGCCGGCATGAGTTTTATCGTGCCCGGTTCGGTCGACACCGCCAGTACGTCCGCTACCCGCGACTCCTTGAGGACTCCATATGGAATCACGAAATCGGTGGTTTCAGTCCCGGCGTTGTCAGCCAGCACGACGATCAGGGGACGCGTTCGCCCGGCTTTAGGCGTCGGGATCCGCAGTGCGCTCGCTGCCTGACTGTCGGGGCCGGGCGTCGTGCCGGGCGTCGATTGCACGGAGCATGCCGTCAATGCAAAAAACGCCAACGCCAGTGTTGCGATCGTGATCCGGAAAGCCTGCCGCATGAACGGTCTCTTCTTAGCTGAATTGCCTGCCGGGAAAATTAAACGCATCATGCGATGACTGAAAGGTCAATCTAGTCGCATTTTCCGCCATGACTTACTTGCAACGTGGGACACGTGAGATCGCCGTGATCGGCTTCGATGGCGTTCAGTCTCTGGATATCGTCGGACCGATGGAAGTGTTCGCCGTAGCGAATCTCCATAGCCCCGCCGGCGTCATGCCTTACAGGATCACGCTGGCCTCGCACACGGGTGGCGAGATTGCCACCCATGCCGGTTTGCGGCTCGCCGGAGCGGTCGCACTCGACGACCTCCCTGATGAACTGGACACGATCGTCATCGCAGGTGGCAGCGAGGCTGCGTTGCGTCACGCCGCCTCCGAGGATGGCGTCCTGCCGTGGTTGCGAGCGCGTGTCACACGGACGCCTCGAATCGCCAGCGTCTGCACCGGTGCCTTCGTGCTGGCGGCGGGAGGATTTCTCGATGGACGTCGGGCGACGACACACTGGAACGCATGCGCATTGCTACAGGCGCTCAGGCCGGCCATTCAGGTTGAGCCCGACGCGATCTTCATTGCACAGCCACCTTTCTACACCTCGGCAGGCGTCACCGCCGGAATAGACTTGTGTTTGTCGTTGGTGGAGGCCGATTGCGGCTCAGCCGTTGCCCTTGCAGTCGCGCGCGAACTGGTTCTCTATATGCGTCGGCCGGGCGGGCAATCGCAGTTCAGCGCCGGGCTGGAAGTCCCTGCAAGTGCTACTCCGCGCCTGCGTTCTCTGATTGCAAGCATCATCGACGATCCAAGCGGGGACCTCAGCGGTGCGGCGCTTGCCGAGCGCGCAGGCATGAGCGAGAGGACACTGTCGCGGGTGTTCCGTAAGGAGACGGGCCATACCCCTGGATATTTCATTGAAGCGGCCCGTGTCGATCGCGCGAAGATACTGCTAGAAACTTCCGACTGGCCGCTTGCACGCGTCGCTGAACGTGCAGGTTTCGGCAGTATGGATGCGTTGCACAGGGCCTTTCTCAAGCGCGTCGGGGCGACACCCGGCTTCTACCGGAAGAGATTTGGGCCGCATTCCGATTGCACGTCCTGATCTGTGTAAGGCTTCCCCCTGTCCTTTAGCAGCTCTACTCGACTCTGCGATCCACGGCAGCAACGGCCTATCAGCACGCCGACAACCAGACCGGTTCTAACCGCAAGGTGGCGATGGTCACGAGCTGAAACATCACCACGCTTCAAAAAATGGACGCCACGGGTACAAAATCCGCCTGTCAGCACCACAAACCTATACCCCCATCCCGACGATGGATGACCCCATGTTGAGAGAAGAGCGCGAACACCTCGAGCTGGAAAACCTTTCGGTCGAGACCCGCAAGCTCATGGCAGAAATGAGCAAGCTGAACACCGAAAAAGAAAAAATAAAGCGTGAAACCGCGCTTTACCCCTACGTCGTTGGAGCAGGCCTGATCACCGCCTTGGTCACACTACTCACATTTCTGGACAAGTAGGCAAAAGCGGTCAAAGACTTGAGCATTCGTCGGTGCCAAATCACCGTTAGTCGAGGGGTTGTGCGGTCGGACGACCATGCCCCCAACCACGCCCTTGAATGAGGATAAACATCATGCAAACCCCACGTACCGAAGAGCCCCGCAGTCTGTCTGAGGACCTGATACAACTGCGTGCCGACGTGGCCGCGTTCCACCAAGAAGCAAGAAACACGCCCCCCTATGATCCTCGAAAGGTTTGGTTGTCTTTCGGACTAGGCGCCGGCATGGCGCTGGCCGTGTTTATCATCGTCTCGCTAATGAAGCACCTGGGCTGACCGTCTACGAACGTGCAACGCGCCTTGAAGCATTACCGGCCTCGACCTTCTCTTTCCCGAAGGTAACTGGGGGGAAGTCGGGGCCTCTCACTGCGGTTAATCGCCCTCCATCCCCGTCAACACTGCACTGTCACTCCACAATTGCTGTGCCACATCATCACGACGAGCGAGTTCGGACGGTTCCGGCCAAGTCAGCTCCCCTCTCACCAGGGACGCATAAAGTCGCCCTCTCGGCGGGACAATCCGCCCCAACGCCAGATCGGCCAGGGCTTCCCCGGCTTGTATCCGCATGACATCCGCGAAATAGGGACTCAATGCCATGGGTGGTGCCGTGAGCGCGCCGGCAGGCAAATTGCGCCCCAGGCCAGTGCCGGGGATATAGCCCGGGTTATAGGCGATGACCCGCAAGCGCCGCACCTTGACCTCGGCTGAAGCCGCAAAGGCACGCGCCGTCAGCAGATTGCACAGCTTCGAGGTGGCGTAGGCCCGAAACCCGGACTCGAATGCCACATTGCCCTGCGCGCCTTTCCCAAGCTCCAGATGCGCCAGTTGTTGCGCATCGACAAATGGAAATGGCGCAACCGGACTGAACTGGGGGTCATGGGTATTGCTGGTGGTCAGCACCACGATTGCATCGCGGGCCAACGCAGGCGCCAGCAGACGCAACAGCAGATAATGCCCCAGGTGATTAACCGCAAAGGTCGTCTCGTAACCGTCCACCGTACGCGCCGCCGTGGGAAAGCTGAGCCCGGCATTGAGCACCAGGGCATTGATCTTCGTCTTGCCCAAGGTGTCGAGCACCTGCCTGGCGAATTGCCTGACACTGCCCAGGCTCGCCAGCTCCAGCGGCAAGCGGGTGGCTCGCCCCCCCAGGATGAGCCGGGTGTCAGGGGCAGCACCCAGTTGCTGTGCCGTCGCCTCCCCCAGCCCGAAAGTCCCGCCGGTCATGATGATCGTCTTCATGCTCAGAACACCTCGACCAGTACCACTTCGGTATCGTCGATGGCCTCGACAACGAGCATCGACTCCCGAGTCATGGCGACCCCATCCCCCGCCTCGACCCTTTCGCCATTGACCCTCACCGCGCCGAGCACCGGCACCAGATAACCCTGGCGAGTGTCCGAACAACACTCGCTCAAGGACTGCCCGGCCTTGAGCGTCGCGCCGAGCACACGGGCGTTGGCGCGGATCGGCAAGGCGTTTTCATCGTCAGGCATCCCACTGGCCAACACGACCCATTGACCGGCCCGATCAGACTTGGGAAAAGGACGCGTGCCCCAGTTGGGGCGCCCGCCGTTTTCCCGCGGCCGCAACCAGATCTGGAACAGCCGTAACGGAACACTGCCCGCGTTGCGCTCTTCATGCCGAATGCCGGTCCCGGCACTCATCGCCTGCACGTCACCGGCCTCGGTGCGGCCTTGCCCGCCGACACTGTCCCGATGGCTCACCGCGCCTTCCAGCACGTAGGAAACGATCTCCATGTTTTCATGACCGTGCATCGGGAAACCGGTGCCGGGCGCGATCTCGTCGTCGTTCCAGACCACCAGCGCCCCCAGCGGACGGTGGGCGGGATTGCCGTCGGCCGTGGCCATGAAGTGATGACGGGCCTTGAGCCAGCCATAGTCGCCGCCGCCAAGATCGGCCTTTAATCGATGCTCTAACATTTCAGCTCCTGAAAAAGCGGCCGATTGCCGCGTAAAGAGCATAAATTTGAAACGAACAAAGAAGAACGGCCTAAAAAACAATGCTACGTTGTAGAAAATAGAACGATTGAATCAGCGCGAGACTGGCCATGGACCCTCTGACCGATTTGAACAATATGTACCTCTTCGCCAAGGTGGTGGATCACGGCGGATTTACCTCGGCGGCGAAGGCGATGGGGTTGCAAACGTCCAAGCTCAGCCGTCGCGTCGGGGCACTCGAAGCGGAACTGGGCGTACGCCTGCTCAATCGCAACACGCGACGGGTGTCCATGACCGACGCCGGTCGATTGTTCTACCAGCATTGCGTGGCCCTGGTGGAGGAAGCCCGGGCGGCGAAGACCGCCATCGAGCAGACCCGCGCCTCTCCCCAGGGCGTGGTGCGGATCAGCTGTCCATTGGGCGTCTTGCAGATGGGCGCCAGGGCCATTCTGTCGCAGTATCTGGTGGACAACCCGTCAGTGCGGATCATGCTCGATGCGACCAACCGACGCGTCGATGTCATCGAGGAAGGACTGGACATCGCCCTGCGCGTACGGATGCCACCCCTTGAGGACTCCGAGTTGACCCTGCTGCCCCTGCTGACGTCCCAGCACATCCTGGTCGCGAGCCCGGCCTTGTTGGCACAACATGCAACGCTCACGCATCTGGATGACCTGGCGCTGATGCCGACCCTGGCGATGGCCAACACCAACGATAAACATCAATGGCATTTCCTGGCGCCGCACCCGGTCGTGTTCAGCCACCAGCCAAGGCTGGCCACCGATGATCTGGAGACCCTGCGTGAAGCGGCATTGAAGGGAATAGGTGTCGCGCGGTTACCGGCCAACCTGGTGCAGGACGATCTGCTGCAGGGCCGCCTCCAGCAAGTCCTGCCCGACTGGGCATCGCCCGAGGGCAGTCTGCACGCCATCTTCCCCTCCCGGCGAGGCATGGTTCCGGCCGTGCGCGGTGTGCTGGACGCCTTGCTGGCGGGGTTCAACCGGTAACGGTCAGAACACCAGCTTGTAGCCGATGGAAAACAGCATGAGCGCCAGGCAAGGCCGCAGGACTCTGTCGGACACCCGCCCGGCCAGATGGCTGCCGATGTAGATCCCCGGCAGCGAGCCCATCAACAGGAAGCCCAGCAGCTCCCAGTTCATGTTGCCCATGCTCGCATGCCCCAGGCCCGCGACCAGGGTCAGCGGCACCGCGTGGGCGATTTCCGTGCCCACCAGGCGCCGGGTCGGCAGGAACGGATACAGGATAAACAAGGCCACCGTGCCCAGAGCGCCGGCGCCGATGGAGGTCAAGGCCACCATGGTGCCGAGGATCAGGCCGGTCACCAGCGTCAGCCCGTTCAGCTTCGAGTCACTGATCTGCGAGTGATCGACACCACGCCGATGGGCAAACGCCAGCAACTTGTTCTTGAACAGCACCGCCAGCGCCGTCAGCAACAGCACGAAACCCAGCGACTGCTTGATGATGCTGTTCAAGGCTTCGGGCGCGGTGTGCAGGCTGTGCAGGAACCACAAGGTCAACATCACCGCTGGCACGCTGCCCAGGGTCAGCCAGCCGGTAATTTTCCAATCGATATTGCTGTTCTTCCGGTGCACGAGCACGCCACCGGACTTGGTGATCGCCGCGTAGAGCAGGTCCGTGCCCACGGCAGTGGCCGGGTTGATACCGAACCACAGCAGGATCGGTGTCATCAACGAACCGCCACCCACGCCGGTCATTCCGACGATAAAGCCGACCACCAGGCCCGCGACGACAAAACCGAAATTAGCGACATCCATTAGCAAACCCTGCGAATTCAGCACAACCACAAACAATATGGCGGGCAGCATAGCGCCTAACGTTATGACTCTTTATATAATTATAATCTAACGTTATAACTCATCGTGGTATGCGAGCTGTATGGGAAACCACTTGCCTATTGGTGCAAAGCCATTCAGTCAGCGCCCCGGCTGCCATTCCGGATGCTCGGCCATTCCTTCATATTGCAGCCACGGCACGTCATGGGAGACCCAGATGTGATGCTCGGCCGCCACGCCCGGATCGTCATCCAGGGTCGCGACACGCACAATCACCAGGGGCAGGTTCGGCCTCTCGGCCATCAGATGCGAGCCGCACCGCGAACAGAAATGGCGCAGCTTGCCCGGCGAGGACTCGTAGGTCGCCAGTGTTTGCTGGCCCTTGAGCCAGCGAAAATGCTCGCGCTTGACCCCCGCGGTGGAGGCAAACGCCGCCGCATGGGTTTTGCGACAGGTATGGCAATGACAATGCCCGATCGGCATGTCGATACCGTCGATTTCATACTCGACGGCCCCGCAAGCACAGCTGCCTTTCATATCCGCTCCTTGGCCGTGGCCCACTTCAGGGCCGCATCCTAACCTGCTCGGTAGTGGGAGTTAAGCTGGCCAATGGGCATCAGTCCAGGCGAATGCAGCGATAGGCCTCGGTCCGGTAAGGGAAGTCGATGGTCGGCCGGTCGCGCAATGCCGGATGGGTTTGAATCAGCGCCTGAAGTTGCTCGGTGACCACTGCCTTCTCGGTCGCCGGCAATGCCGCAATGAAGCTGACCGACAGAAAGCGGTCGATGATGACTTCCTGGGGCGTACCCACATGTGTGTACTCAAAACGACTCAGCTCCGGCGCCGAGAAGTAGCGGCCGTTGAACGCCTGGCGCCAGGCGCCCGTATGAAAACGCGGCGTATCGCCCTCGTAGGGGGTAATGATCCGGGTAATGGCCGCTACCCAGTCGACCGACTCATCCCGCACATTCCACACCAGCCCGAGCCGCCCGCCCGGCTTGAGCACCCGGTGCATCTCGGCCAGCGCCGCCTCGTAAGCGAACCAGTGAAAGGCCTGGGCACACAGCAGCGCGTCGCACACCTGGGATTCCAGCGGTATGTCGTCGGCCGTACCTGACAGTGCCCGGACCGTCGGCAGCCGCGCGACCAGCTCGGCACGCATCGCATCGACCGGTTCGATGGCCGTTACCGTGGCTCCGGTCTCCGCCAGCAATCGGGTGAACTTGCCGGTGCCGGCACCGAGGTCGATAACCTGCCCGCCCGGCGCGACACCCAGGGTGTCGCGCAGCCAAGGCAGCAGTTCGGCAGGATAGTCAGGACGCCCATGGGCATAGGTTTTGGCTTCAGCGCTGAAACCGACTTGTGCAGCCTTGTGAACACCCGACATTGCAATGACCTCCATGGATTGATCCCGATGAATACCGCCCCGCCTCAGTCATCCAGATCCTTGGGCGGCGCTGCCGCCTTGCCGGCCTTGGCGCCTTTCGCGCCCTTCTCCGGTTTGGCCTCCGGCACCGCTGGGGGTGGAGGTGGAACGGCGGCTTTCTCCGAGGCCGGCAAGGCATCGACCGCACTGAACACATCCTTGAGCGCCATCGGCCCATCGTGCTCCAGGATCTTCTGCTCGCCATCCTTGCCCACCAGGATCACCGTGGACTTGCCCTCCGGCGTGACCCCCAGCTTGAGCCCGCGAATCAGCGCCATGGTGCTCGGCTGTTCCATCCATTTGCCCGCGCGCTTGCCGACGGTCTGGGCCACTTCGTAGAGCACCAGTTGACGCTCGTCGACGTCTTTCTTGTTGGCCGGGTCTTCGATGGCCTTCTTCAGGCTGACCAACGTGGGATCCGCCGTACTCGGCGCGATCACGATCAACGCGCGGCTTCTCCCCAGATCCTGGGCCAGCGGAGACGCCTCATCGGCCGCCCAGAGAGGACTGGCAGCAACGACGGACAGTACGGCGAGGGTCAAAGACCGGATGAACATACACACCTCCTTCGGATATCCATGGGCTAATGATTGCGCATCGCAGCAAAAGGTCCACCAGCAACGCAGTTATTTTTCAAAATTCAGGTAACTCGATCTTTCTCCCAGCAAGACATCGAACAACGCCTGGGCCGCCGCCGACAGCTCATGGCCGGGTTTGGTCAGCACGCCGATGGCCCGCTCGACCACCGGATCACGCAAGGTGATGCAACGCGCGCCCAACTCGCGCATCTGCCCGATACACAGCGCCGGCACCGCACTCACCCCCAGCCCGCTGGCGACCATCCGCCCCACCGTTGCCAATTGATGGCTCTCGAACTCCACCGGCAAGCTCATGTCCCGGGCCCGCAGGTGCTCTTCCAGCATCACCCGCACCGTGGACGGACGCTGCAAGGTGATGAAAGGCTGCGTGAGCAAGGTGTGCCAATCGATCTCCGCCTGATCGACCCAGGGCGAATCCGTCGGCACCACGGCAACGAAGCGGTCGATATACAACGGCGTGAAGGCCAGCGACGAACCCTGCTGCGGTTCGAAGGCCACGCCCAGCTCCACCAGGCCCTCACGCACCATCTCCAGGACCTGTTCGTTGATCACGTCGTTGACCGTGACATTGACCTGGGGATAGCGTGCACGGAAGGTCTTGAGGATCGGCGGCAGCAGGTTGCCGGCGAACGACGGCATGGCCGCCAGGGTCACGCGGCCGCGCTGCAAGGTGAAACGCTGGCGCAGTTCGTCCTCGACATTGTCCCAATCGGCGATCAGGCGCCGGGCCAGGGGCACCAGCACCTCGCCCTCCGGGGTCAGGGCAACGTTGCGGGTGTTGCGGCTGAACAGCCGCCCGCCCAAACCTTCTTCGAGGGCCTTGATCGTCAGGCTCAGGGCCGACTGCGACAAATACAGGCGCTCGCCCGCCACGGCAAAGCTCAGGCTCTGGGCAACGGCGAGAAAGGCCCTAAGCTGTTTAACAGTCATGGACGAGGTCTCTACTGGATAAACGGGTACTCTTGAGCTTTATCAATCAATCGACCTTAAAAATCAACTTAACAAATATATCTCCCGGAGCAACACTCACCTCCAACGGCGAGTCCGACAAACAACAAGAGGATGGTGCATATGGCAGGTTTCGATAAACGCGTGTCTTCCTACGAAGAGGCCCTGGCCGGGCTCGAGGACGGCATGACGGTCATCAGCGGCGGCTTCGGCCTGTGCGGTATCCCCGAGAACCTGATCGCCGAGATCAAGCGCAAGGGCACCCGCGACCTGACCGTGGTTTCCAACAACTGCGGCGTCGACGGTTTCGGCCTCGGCGTGCTGCTGGAAGACCGGCAGATCCGCAAGGTGGTCGCCTCCTACGTCGGCGAAAACGCCCTCTTCGAGAAGCAACTGCTCAGCGGTGAAATCGAGGTGGTGTTGACCCCGCAAGGCACCCTGGCGGAAAAAATGCGCGCCGGCGGGGCCGGTATCCCGGCCTTCTTCACCGCCACCGGAGTCGGCACCCCGGTCGCCGACGGCAAGGAAACCCGTGAATTCCACGGCCGTCCGTACCTGATGGAAGAGTCCATCACCGGCGATTTCGCCATCGTCAAAGGCTGGAAAGCCGACCACTACGGCAATGTCATCTATCGCCACACCGCCCAGAACTTCAACCCGCTGGCCGCAACCGCCGGCAAGATCACCGTGGTCGAAGTCGAGGAAATCGTCGAACCCGGCGAGCTGGACCCGACGCAGATCCATACCCCTGGCATCTACGTCGACCGGATCATCTGCGGCACGTTCGAGAAGCGCATCGAACAGCGCACCGTGCGCAAGTGATCGCCAGCCCCCTACTCGACTAACGGAGAACAAGAACATGGCACTTTCCCGCGAACAAATGGCCCAGCGCGTCGCCCGCGAGCTGCAGGACGGCTACTACGTGAACCTGGGCATCGGCATTCCGACCCTGGTCGCCAACTACATCCCCGCCGGCATGGAAGTCATGCTGCAATCGGAAAACGGCCTGCTCGGCATGGGCGCCTTCCCGACCGAAGACGAAGTCGATGCCGACATGATCAACGCCGGCAAGCAGACCGTCACCGCTCGCACCGGCGCCTCGATCTTTTCCTCCGCCGAATCCTTCGCGATGATTCGCGGCGGCCATATCGACCTGACGGTGCTGGGCGCCTTTGAAGTCGACGTGCACGGCAACATCGCCTCCTGGATGATCCCCGGCAAGCTGGTCAAGGGCATGGGCGGCGCCATGGACCTGGTGGCCGGCGCGGACAACATCATCGTCACCATGACCCATGCGTCCAAGGACGGTGAGTCGAAACTGCTGCCGCGCTGCAGCCTGCCGCTGACCGGCGCGAACTGCATCAAGCGCGTGCTGACCGACCTCGCCTACCTGGAAATCGAAAACGGTGCGTTCATTCTCAAGGAGCGGGCGCCGGGCGTCAGCGTCGAAGAGATTGTCAGCAAGACCGCGGGTAAACTGATTGTTCCCGACCACGTGCCTGAAATGCAGTTTTCCTGATGAGGAATGAAGCGATGCAAGATGTAGTGATTGTCGCTGCCACCCGTACGGCGGTGGGCAGTTTCCAGGGTTCGCTGGCGAACATCTCGGCCGTGGACCTCGGTGCGGCGGTAATTCGCCAGTTGCTGGCCCAGACCGGCCTGGACGGTGCGCAGGTCGATGAAGTGATCATGGGCCAGGTGCTCACCGCCGGCGCCGGGCAGAACCCCGCGCGCCAGGCCGCGATCAAGGCCGGCCTGCCCCACGCGGTGCCGGCCATGACCCTGAACAAGGTCTGCGGCTCGGGCCTCAAGGCCCTGCACCTGGCGACCCAGGCCATTCGCTGCGGCGATGCCGAGGTGATCATTGCCGGTGGCCAGGAGAACATGAGCCTGGCCAACTACGTGATGCCCGGTGCCCGCACCGGCCTGCGCATGGGCCACGCCCAGATCGTCGACACCATGATCAGCGACGGCCTGTGGGATGCGTTCAACGATTACCACATGGGTATCACCGCCGAGAACCTGGTGGCCAAGTACGACATCAGCCGTGAAGCCCAGGATGCCTTTGCCGCCGCGTCGCAACAGAAAGCCGTGGCCGCCATTGAGGCCGGGCGTTTCGTCGACGAGATCACCCCGATCCTGATTCCCCAGCGCAAGGGCGACCCGGTGGCCTTCGCTACCGACGAGCAACCGCGCGCCGGCACCACCGCCGAGTCGCTGAGCAAGCTCAAACCAGCGTTCAAGAAAGACGGCACGGTCACCGCCGGCAACGCCTCGTCGCTGAACGACGGCGCCGCCGCCGTGATCCTGATGAGCGCCGCCAAGGCCGAGGCCCTCGGCCTGCCGGTGCTGGCGAAGATCGCCGCCTATGCCAACGCGGGCGTCGACCCGGCGATCATGGGCATCGGCCCGGTCAGCGCCACCCGTCGGTGCCTGGACAAGGCCGGCTGGTCCCTCGACCAGTTGGACCTGATCGAAGCCAACGAAGCCTTTGCCGCCCAGTCGTTGTCGGTGGGCAAGGAGCTGGGTTGGGACGCGACCAAGGTCAACGTCAATGGCGGCGCGATTGCCCTGGGTCACCCGATCGGTGCTTCGGGTTGCCGGGTGCTGGTGACGCTGCTGCATGAGATGATCAAGCGCGATGCCAAGAAAGGCCTGGCGACCTTGTGCATCGGCGGCGGGCAAGGCGTGGCGCTGGCGATCGAGCGCTAGTTCCAATCCGTAGGAGTTGGCGTATCAGCGCACAGTATTGATACGCCATCTCCTACAGGTTTCATGGTTTTATCCCGCCCGGCCAGATAACGATCCTGCTGCTATCCTCGATCTCTACCCCCGTAGCAATCGAGCCGCCTGCATGATCCTGATCCTGCTTCCCCACTCCGACTACGATCCCACCGAGAGCAGCGTCCCCTGGCAGGCCATGTGCCGGGCCGGGATCGAGGTGCGCTTCGCCACCCCGCTGGGCGCCCCGGCCTATGCCGATCCACGTCTGGTGGAGCACGGCTTCGGCCTGCTGAACCCCATGCTGATGACCCGCGATAGCGACCTGCAAAGCTACAACGCGATGCTCGCCGACGCGCATTTCCGCCAGCCGCTGGCCTACGCCGATGTCGACCCCGAGCAGTTCGAAGGTCTGCTGGTACCGGGCGGACATGCCGAGGGCATGCGCAGCCTGCTGGAATCGGACGAGGCCAAACGCATCGTCCTGCACTTCTTCAAGGCCGGCAAACCGGTGGCTTCGGTGTGCCACGGTCCGCTACTGCTGGCCCGCACCCTCGACCCCGACAGCGGGCGCTCGGTGCTCCACGGGCGCAAGGTCACCGCGTTGCTGTCCACCACCATGGAGCTGGCTGCCTGGCTGATCACCGCACCGTGGCTCGGGCGCTATTACCGGACCTATCCGCAAACCGTCGAGTCCGAGATCAAGGCCGCGCTGGCCAGTCCGAAAGACTTCTCCCAGGGCCCGCCGGCGCTGCTGCGCGACTCCGCGACCAAGCCGGGCCGTGGCTTCGTGGTTCGCGACGGCAATCTGCTGACGGCGCGCTGGCCAGGAGATTGCCATCGTTTGGCCGCCGAGTGGATCAAGATGCTAAGGTCGACGCCGTCCCTGTAGGAGCCGGCTTGTCGGGACGCCGCACCGCAGCGATGGCGATCTCAATGACGCCTGAGCCTCACAGGCAAACCACACATGCCTGATCAATCCAGCTTGAACGCCTCGTCCAGCGGCACGCGATAACCGTTGGCCAGGCGATTGGTTTCGTTGGCCATGCCGACCACCGCCTGCAACTCGCCGAACATCTCGTCGGTCATTCCCGCCTTGCGCGCGGCGGCGGTGTGGGAGGCGATGCAGTACGGACAGTTGTTGGTGACACTGACAGCGACGTAGATCAGTTCCTTGGTCAGCGAGTCCAGCGCACCGGGGGCCATGATCTCCTTGAGGCTCTCCCAGGTGCGACGCAAGGTCGGCGGGTGCCCGGCCAGGCACTTCCAGAAGTTGTTGACCTGCTCGACCTGGCGGGTGTGCATGATGTCGTCGTAGACCGCGCGAACTTCCGGATTGGCGTCTTCGTATTCAATGAGATGCTGGGACGACATAAACGGCTCCTCGGGTTGATGGACAGCGATGAATGAAACAAAGGTTATAGCTGAATCCGTCCGCGCAGTGCTTATCCTTGCACCCCACGTAAACGAAAACTCCCTGGGCTCTCCCCCGTCCACTGCTTGAAGGCGCGGTGAAAGGCGCTGGGCTCGCGGAAGCCGACTTCCTGGGCGATAGCGGCAATGCTCATGGTGGTGGTGCGCAAACGCTCGAAGGCGATGGCCCGGCGTACCTCGTCCTTGATTTCCTGATAGGAAAAACCCTCACGCTGCAACGCCCGGCGCAGGCTGGCCAAGTGGATATCGAACTCCACCGCCAGTTGCTCCAGGGTCGGCCAATGGTCATAGCCACAGGCACGCAAGCGCTGGTGCACCCGGGCGCTGAAACCCTCGCGATTACGGAAACGGATAAACACCGACTGCGGCGCATCCCGCAAGAAGGTGTAGAGCGACTTGCGATCCTGCAACACCGGCAAGCGCAGGTACTCGCGCTCGAACTCGATCTCGGTCACCGCCGCATCGAACTCCACATAGGCGCCCCACAACAGGTGCTCGTCGCCATGGGGCGGGCGGGCATGGGCGAAACGGGCACGGCTGATGGGAATGCGCCGCCCGGCCAGCCAACACATCAAACCGACGATCAGGATCAGGAAGGTTTCGGTGATCACCGCTTGCAGGTAAGGGTCCGGCGTAACGGTACGCATCACTACGACCACCCGCTTGCCACGGACCTGCACCTGGGCCTGGATATCGCGCAGGAACAGCGCGAAATACTCCAGCGACAGGCCCAGCGCCTTACCCACGGTCGGCGCCTGGATCAGTCCCCGGCAGATCAGGGCGAAGCTGCCGATGGGCATGCCGTGGGAGTCGAAGCCGAAAAACTCGTCGCCCAGTTCGCGAATCACCGTCAGCCAGAGTTGCGCCAGCAGCCGGGGGGCGACCCGCTCGCCCAGCTCGTCCAGCGAGCGCTCGGCAAAGCCCGAAGCCTGCAACAGCTCGGCAATGCGCTCCGGGCGGTCGAGAAAGCGCGCCAGCAGGGCCTTGATGAAGTAGGACGACACCGAATGTTTTTCTTTCATGAATCCCAAGCTGCGTATGGCAAAAAATCACAGGTTTACTGAGCAGTTTCGGCATAGGCCGAGTGGATGGGCAAGTCCTAGACTTACATCATTGGATACATCACCTGCGCCCCTACAAGGATCATGCAAGCTGATCCGCACAATAATCAGGACTGCCCCCATGTCAAAGCCCGAAGTGTATATCGTCAGCGCCGCCCGTACCGCCATCGGCACCTTCGGCGGCTCGCTGAAAGACGTTCCCTTGAGTGAACTGGCCACCACCGCGGTCAAGGCCGCCCTGCAACGCAGCGACCTGGACCCGGCGCGGGTCGGCCATGTGGTGATGGGCAACGTGATCCCCACCGACACCCAGGACGCCTACCTGTCCCGGGTCGCCGCCATCAACGCCGGCATTCCCAAGGAAACCCCGGCCTACAACGTCAACCGCCTCTGCGGTTCGGGCCTGCAGGCGATCATCTCGGCGGCTCAGACCCTGTTGCTGGGCGACGCCGACATCGCCATCGGTGCTGGCGCCGAATCCATGAGCCGTGGCCCCTACCTGCTGCCCTCGGCCCGCTGGGGCGCGCGCATGGGCAATGTCCAGGCCATCGACTACATGCTGGGCATTCTCCATGACCCGTTCCACGGGATCCACATGGGCATCACCGCCGAAAACATTGCCGAGCGCAATGGCATCACCCGGCAGATGCAGGACGCCCTGGCCCTGGAAGAACAGCTGCGCGCCCGCCGCGCCATCGATGAAGGCCGTTTCACTTCGCAGATCGTCCCGGTGGAGGTGCGCGACCGCAAGGGCACGCAACTGTTCAGCGTCGACGAGCACCCGCGGGCGACCTCGCTGGAACAGCTGGCGCAGATGAAAACCGCCTTCAAGAAGGATGGCACCGTCACCGCCGGCAACGCCTCGGGCCTGAATGACGGCGCCGCCGCCCTGCTGTTGGCCACCGGCGCCGCGCTCCAGAGCGACGGCCTGAAACCCCTGGCCCGCCTGGTGGCCTACGCCCACGCCGGGCTCGAACCGGAACTGATGGGCCTGGGCCCGATCCCCGCCACGCGCCTGGCCCTCAAGCGCGCCGGCCTGACGGTGGCCGACCTGGACGTGATCGAAGCCAACGTCGCTTTCGCCGCGCAAGCCTGTGCCGTCAGCCAGGAACTGGACTTCGACCCGGCCAAGGTCAACCCCAACGGTTCCGGTATTGCCCTGGGCCATCCGGTGGGTGCCACCGGCGCGATCATCGCCACCAAGCTGATTCACGAACTGCACCGCACCGGCGGCCGCTACGGCCTGGCCACCATGTGCATCGGCGGCGGACAAGGCATCGCCGTCATCTTCGAACGGGTTTAAGGACAGCAGAACATGAGTATTCAACGTATCGCCGTGATCGGCGCCGGCATCATGGGCAACGGTATTGCCCAGGTCTGCGCGGTGGCCGGCCTTGAAGTGTCACTGATCGACGTGTCGCAGCAGGCCCTGGACAAAGGCCTGGCGACCCTGACCGGCAACCTCGACCGGCAAGTGCGCAAAGCGGTGATTTCAGCCGAGGATAAGCAGGCCGCTCTCGAGCGCATCAGCCTGAGCACCGACTATGCGGTACTGGCCCAGGCCGAGTTGGTGATCGAAGCGGCGACGGAAAACCTCGAACTGAAGAAGCGCATTCTCAAGCAGGTGGCCGAAGTGGCCAGTGCCGAATGCATTATCGCCACCAACACCTCGTCGCTGTCGATCACCGAGCTGGCGGCCGCCATCGGCAAGCCGGAACGTTTTATCGGCCTGCACTTCTTCAACCCGGTGCCGATGATGGGCCTGCTGGAAGTCATCCGTGGCCTGCAGACCAGCGATGCCACCCACGCACAGGCCATGGCCCTGGCCGGGCAGATCGGCAAGACCGCGGTCACCGCCCGCAACCGCCCGGGTTTCGTGGTCAACCGCATCCTCTGCCCGATGATCAACGAAGCTATCTTCGTGCTCCAGGAAGACCTCGCCAGCGCCGAGGATATCGACGCCGGCATGCAGTTGGGCTGCAACCAGCCGATCGGCCCGCTGGCCCTGGCGGACCTGATCGGCCTGGACACCCTGCTGGCGATCATGGAGAGCCTGCACTCGGGCTTCGACGAGCCCAAGTACCGTCCGGCGCAACTGCTCAAGGAAATGGTCGCCGCCGGCTATCTGGGCCGTAAAAGCGGTCGCGGCTTCTATACCTACGAGCGCTGATCACCATGCCCCGGAGCGCCCTCGCCGCCGTCGTGCCTGAAGCCGAGCTTCAGGCCAGGACCTCGCGTCACCTGGAAACCCGCGAAAAGGCCGTGGCGCTGTTTGCCCGGCGCGGGTTCGCCCAGGTGGGCCTGCGTGAGCTGGCCGGGCACCTGGGCATCCAGGCGGGCTCGCTCTACAACCATATCGAGAGCAAGCAGGCCTTGCTCTTCGAGCTGATCGAGAGCCTGCACCTGGAGTTGCTGGGGATCGTCACGCAGCCAGTGCGTAGCGCGCGCTCGGCGGAGAAGCGCCTGAACGAGTTGATCGCCGCGCACCTGGACCTGCATCGCGACAAGGGGGATTTCTTCCGCGTCGCCGAGCATGAGTTCCACTGCCTGGAAGCGCCGCATCAGGCGGCGATCCTGGTGTTGCGCCGGCGCTATGAAAGTCATCTGATCAAGTTGCTGACGCCGTTGGGACTGTCGACCGACGACACCCTGGCCCTGACCACCGTGCGCACCTTCCTCTGCCTGCTGAACAACCTGCCGGCCTGGACCGAGGAGGCCGGACTGGACTCGGCGACTTATCGGGCGTTGATGCACAACATCGCGCTGGGAGCGGTCAAGGGCGCGCTGGTCAAACCGGCCCTGTAGGAGCCAGCTTGCTGCGGGCGGCGTTCCGACGATGAGCTCAAGAGCGCCGCGTGGTTTCAGGTACCCTGCGTTATCGTTGACGTCCATCGCCAGCAAGCCGGCTCCTACAGGGGTTTTGCTGTCTTCAAGATACGGTGGTTACAGGCAGGTCGCTACCGCCGCCAGCCTTCTTGCGCCAATCGGCTTGCTGTTGGTCGCGTAGTAGTCGACCACGGTGCCCGAGCCTTCATGGCGCACATCGGCAAAAAACTCCGAACTCCGGGTATAAACGGTCGTACCGCCCTTGTAGCCGGGCTGCAGATAGGCCGCTGCATCCACACCGAACACCGCCTCGTCCTGCCAGGAGAACTGGATGCACTCGGCAACGGCATCCCCGGCCTTGCTCGACGTGAAGCTCTTGGTCGGACCGGTGGTGCGAGCCTGGTTCATGCCGGGGCCCATGCAGCCTGCCAACGCCACTACCGCCAACGTCCCGATTAACATCCGCATGACCGTTCCCTGCCGAAAAAAAGAAGCGACTTTAACATTGTGGCCGCTCAATACGAATCACTACTGCGCGAAAGCTAACCCGTTGCCCGGCGCAGCTGTCCCCCTCGCCTGGCGACCCTCCCCTCCAGTCGCCTGCGACGCTGCATCGAGTTGCGCAAACCCGACAGGCTGTCCAAGCTCAGTCCAGTGATTCAAGGATGGCTCATATGCTCAAGACGTATTTCAAACGGGCCCAGCCGGGCCTGTGCCTGCTGTTCGCCGCACTGATCGGCGCCACGGCCTTCGCCGAAACAGCCCCGGCCTTCCCGGACGCCGACGCCAGCGACCCGGCGAAACTCGGCTGGATGATCGGCGCCCCACCCCCGGCCGACCGCATCCTGCGCTTCGAGGATGGCAGCTATTTCCACTTCCCCGCCCTGCGCTGGAGCGTCTCGCACTTTCGCCAGCTGATGCCCACCACCAATGTGTCCCGAGGCCTGGAGAGCCCCGCCGCATTGCCAGCCGCCTTGCGCAGCGATATCGACCGTCTGCGCTTCACTCCCCTCGACACGAAAACGCCGATGAGCTGGGAGCAGTCCCTGGCGGCGACCTACACCGATGGCATCCTGGTGCTGCACCGTGGCAAGGTGGTGTACGAGCGCTACTTCGGCTCGCTCAAGCCCCAGGGGCAGCACGCCGCGATGTCGGTGACCAAGTCGGTGATCGGCACCCTGGGCGCGACGCTGGTGGCCGAAGGGCTGATCGATGTGAACAGGCCGGTCAAGGACTATGTGCCGGAACTGGCGAAGTCGGCCTTCGGCAATGCCAGCGTGCGCCAGGTGCTGGACATGACCACGGCACTGGACTACAGCGAGGACTATGGCGACCCGAACGCCGCCGTCTGGGCCCACGCCCAGGCCGGCAACCCGCTGCCCAAGCCCGCCGACTACCAGGGCCCGCGCACCTACTACGAATTCCTCCAGAGCGTGCAACCCGAAGGCGAGCACGGCAGTGCCTTCGCCTACAAGACCGTCAACACCGACGTGCTCGGCTGGGTGATTGCCCGGGCCACCGGGCATAACGTTGCGCAGGTGCTGTCGGAGCGGATCTGGAGCCGCCTGGGGGCCGAGCAGGATGCCTATTTCACCGTCGACTCGATTGGCACCCCCTTTGCCGGCGGTGGCTTGAACACCGGCCTGCGGGACCTGGCGCGCTTCGGCGAGATGCTGCGCAACGACGGCCGCGTCAACGGCCGGCAGGTCGTGCCCGCGACCGTGGTCGAGGATATTCGTCGCGGGGCCGACAAGGCGGCATTCGCCAAGGCCGGCTATTCGCTGCTCAAAGGCTGGAGCTATCGCGACATGTGGTGGGTCACCCATAACGACCATGGCGCCTATATGGCCCGAGGCGTCCATGGCCAACGGATCTATATCGACCCCAAGGCCGAGATGGTGATCGTGCGTTATGCCTCTCACCCAGTGGCGAGCAACTCGGCGAACGACCCGGTGACCTTGCCGGCGTTCGAGGCGCTGGGAAAATTCTTGCTGGAGCATCCGCAGAAGTAACCCGCTCCTGCCCCTGAAACGCAAAACCTGTAGGAGCCAGCTTGCCGGCGATGGGCGCAAGAGCAACGCGGTGATCCAGACTCCCCGCGTTATCGTTGACGTCCATCGCCGGCAAGCCGGCTCCCACAGAATCAGCAGGGGTCAGGCATCCTCGAGAATCAGGTCTGCGCCCTTCTCCGCCACCATCAGCACCGCCGCATGGGTATTGCCCGACGTCACGTTGGGGAAGATCGACGCGTCGACAATCCGCAGCCCCTTCATCCCGTGGACCTTCAGCCGCTTGTCGACCACCGACACCCGCGGATCCGCCCCCATGGCGCACGAACCGCACAGGTGATAGATCGAGCCGCTGTTCTCGCGGAAATACTCCAGCATCGCCGCATCGTCATTCACCGCCGGCCCCGGCAACACTTCATCGACGGTAATCGCCCGCAACGCCGGCGCCTGCATGATCTTGCGAATCAGCCGACTGCCCTGCAACACCTCGTCGATATCCTTCTCGGTGCTCAGGTAATTCGGGTCGATCAGCGCCGCATCCGCCGGGTTCTTCGAGGCGATCCGCACGCTGCCGCGGCTGGTCGGCCGGCACGGGTTGAAGCACAGCAGGAAGCCCGAATAGGGTTCCGGCTTGAGACTGGCCTTGTTGTTCTTCGGAATCTGGTACGACAAGGGGTTGAAGTACATCTGCAGGTTCGGATGCGCCTGCTCTTCATTGCCGCGAAAGAACCCGCCGGCCTGGTTGACGCTCATGGCCAGCGCGCCCTTGCGGGTCAGCAGGTATTGCAGGCCCAGCTTGAGCTGGCCGAACAACGAACTCAGTTCATCGTTCAAGGTCGGGATATTGGCCTTGTAGTAGTAGCTCACGCACAGGTGATCCTGCAGGTTCTGCCCCACGGCCGGCAGGTGCTTGACCACCGGCACCCGGTGTTCGCTCAACAGTTTCTGATCGCCGACCCCGGACAGTTGCAGGATCTTCGGCGTGTCCACCGCTCCGGCGCACAGAATCACTTCCTTGTTGGCCTTGAACGAACGCGCCACGCCGTGCTGGCTGATGGAAATGCCGATGGCCCGCAGGTCGTTGTCGAACAGCACCCGGTCCACCAAGGCATGGTGTTCGACGGTAAGGTTTGACCGCCCCAGGGCCGGATGCAGGTGGGCGAAGCTGCTGGAACTGCGCTGGCCATTGCGGGTGTTGACGTCATAGACCCCCGCGCCTTCGAACTTCGGCCCGTTGAAGTCATCGCTGCGCTGATAGCCCAGCTGTTCACACCCCTCGAGAAACACATCGCAGATCGGGTGCGTATGCCCCTGCATCGGCGTGATGCTGATCGGCCCACTGCCGCCGTGATACTCGGTGTCGCCCAGCGGGTGATTTTCCAGTTTGCGGAAATACGGCAGCACGTCCTTGAACGACCAGCCGTCATTGCCGTTGGCCGCCCAGTCATCGAAGTCATGGGCCTGGCCGCGCACATAGATCATGGCATTGATCGAACCCGAGCCGCCCTGGACCTTGCCCCGGGGCGCGTAGATTGCCCGGTTGTGCAGTTGCTTCTGCGGCTGGCTGTAGTACATCCAGTTGAAGGTCGGGTTGTAATACATCTTGGCGAAACCGACCGGGATCTTGAACCAGAACGAGGCGTCCTTGCCGCCGGCCTCCAGCAACAGGACCGAGTATTGGCCCGAAGCCGACAACCGGTTGGCGAGGATGCAACCGGCAGCGCCCGCGCCGGCGATGATGTAGTCGTATGTCATGCAGGTTACCGCTGATTCGTTGAAAACGCCGCCCTGCCCAGGGCGGCAGGATGGCTCAGCCCTTGGCCGGCGACGTGTCTTTCACATCGGCGGGGGTTGGCGCCATTTGCAGGTGCAGCCGCTGTCCGGTGTAGGGCGAATGCTTGCGCACCACGTCCATGTTCAGCTCGACCCCCAGCCCCGGCTCGCTGGACGGGATGATGTAGCCGTCTTCCCATTGCAGTGGTTTGGTCAGCACTTCGGCATGGAAACCGCCCCAGGTCATGATGCTTTCCTGGATCAGGAAATTCGGTGTGCAGGTCGCCAGCTGGAAGCTGGCCGCCGCGCCGATGGGACCGTTGTAGAGATGCGGGGCGATCTGCGCGTAGTAGGCCTCGGCCATGCTGGCGATCTTCTTGGCTTCCAGCAGGCCGCCACAACGGGCCACGTTCATTTGCAGGATCGACGCGCCGCCGGCCTGCAGCAGCTTGAAGAACTCGTACTTGGTGGTCAGCCGCTCGCCGGTGGCAATCGGGATGCTGGTCTTGGCCGCCACTTGCGCCATGGCCTCTTCCTGGCCCGGCGGTACCGGCTCCTCGAACCACAGCGGGTCGTACTTCTCCAGGCGCTTGGCCAGGCGAATCGCCGACGACGGCACCATCTGCCCATGGGTACCGAACAGCAGGTCGCACTTGTCGCCCACCGCTTCGCGGATCTTGCGGCAGAAGGTTTCGCAGCGCTCCAGCACTTGCAGGGAAACCTGGTGCCCGGAATAGGCGGTGTAAGGCCCGGCCGGGTCGAACTTCACGGCGGTGAAACCCAGCTTCATGTTTTCCACCGCGCACTCGGCGGCCAGGTCCGGGTCGTCGTAGTCGTACTCGCCCCGGCTGTTGACCGGGTACAGGTAGGTGTAGGAGCGCAGGCGCTCGTTGACCTTGCCGCCCAGCAGCTCATAGACCGGCTTGTTCGCCGCCTTGCCGATGATGTCCCAGCAGGCCATCTCCAGGCCGCTGACCACGCCCATCATGGTCAGGTCCGGACGCTGGGTGAAGCCGCTGGAATAGGCCTGGCGGAAGAAACGCTCGATATGATGCGGATCCTGGTCCTGCAAGTAGCGTTCGAACACGTCCTCGATGATCGGCACCATGGCCTTGGGGCCGAAGGTGGCGGCGTAGATCTCGCCGACGCCTTCGATGCCGCAGGCGGTCTTGAGCTTGACGAACAGCCAGTACATGCCGCCGATATGCGGTGGCGGTACAGCAACGATATGGGTTTCCAGGGAGACGATTTTCATATCAGGCACCTGCCTTTTTATTGACCAGCGCGCGCAGCGCCAGGGCCGCCAGGGTTCCAAGTCCGCCGATAACGGCGATGTAGCCGAAATAGAGCTGGTAACCGAGGGCGCCGGGGAAGTTTTCCGTAAGATAGCCGTTGATCAACGGGATGAAGGTATCCGGCAGGTAGCCGACCACCGAGACGATGCCAATGGCCAGGCCCGTGATCCGCAGCGGGATCTGGCAGGTGTCGAGGATCGCCCAGTACAGGCCACGAATGGCGTAGGTCATCAGGCCGATGAAGATCACCGTGGCCACCAGCACGCCGATGCTGCCCAGCGCCGGGAAGACGATCAGCCCGAGGATGCCGAGGGTCGCCAGCAGCAGCGCGAGGATCAACACCGAGACATTGGAGAACTTGTCGCCCAGGTAGCCGCCGCCGAGGCCGCCGATGGGACGCATCCACAACTTGATGGTGGTGATGGTGCCGGCCATGACCGCGGTCATGCCGCTGCCTTGCAGGTAGTCGGAGAAGCTGTAGGTGGCCCAGAAGATGTGATAGCCGCAGAACACGATGGCCGTCACCAGCCACAACTCGGGGATCTTCACCAGGAACACCAGGTCACTGAGCAGACTGTGCGAGCCCTTGTCCTCCTGGGTATCAACGGCGGCAACAGACTTGGGGTCCTTGAGCGACACCAGCACGCAACCGATGGCGATGCAAGTAAAGGAATACAGGTAGACCACATGCTTGAAGCCTTCGGCCGCCGACTCGCCGCGGGTCTCGGTGGCGTAGGCGAACAGCCCCAGCGCCACGGTGGCGAGCATGGCTTCCACCAGGCCACGACCGCCGTCGAGGATGCCGAAGAAACGCCCTTGCTCGGACGCCTCGGCGATCATCTTGACCCGCTTGAGCACCGAGGCCCAGAAGGTCAGGCCGGTGCTCAGGCCCCAGCACCCGAAGATGATCATCAGCCCGGTCATGGACGGCGCGGTGGAATACCAGAGCCCGAGCAGCCCGGTAGCCACCAGCGAGAAGAAGATCAGGAAGCGCGGCGCCAGGCGGTCCGCCAGCCAACCGCTGGGCAGGTAGCTGAGCAGGAAGATCGTACCGAGCATCGAGTACAGGTAGCCCAGCTCGCTGTGGTTGATATGGAACACTTCGAGCATGGTCGTCTGGTAGACCTGGCGCAGGTAGAGGATCGGGTAGATCGCCCCGGCGGCCAGCACCAGCAACATCAGTTGGAAATAACGGCTGCCCTTGTCGCTTCGGGCGGACGTGGCGGCAGCATGGACCTGAACAGCAGCAGGCTTGGACATGAACGGGGACCTCGGGCAATCCGGCGGTGCACGGTCGCCCTTCTCTATCGATTGTTGTTATTGGAATAGCGTGTTGCTTGCAGCCTGTTTCAGTACTTCATGACCACCAGTCGGGTCTGGGTGAATTCGAGCATGCCGTGCTTGCCGTCATCGCCGCCCAGGCCGGAGCGCTTCCAGCCGGCGTGAAAGCCCTGGTAGGGGTCGGCCGGGGTACGGTTGACATAGAGCTCGCCGGATTCGATGGCATTCGCCACCTTCATCGCCGTGCGGTAGTTCTCGGTGTAGAGCACCGAGGACAGGCCGAACTGGTGATCGTTGGCCATGGCCAGCGCCTCGTCGATATCACGGTACTTGAGTACCGGCAGGACCGGGCCGAAGATTTCCTCCTGGACGATTTCCATGTCCTGGCGGCAACCGCTGAGCAGGGTCGGCGGGTAGAAATGCCCGGCACCTGGCGGGATCACGCCCCCGGTTTCCAGCACCGCCCCCTCGGCCACGGCGCGCTCGACCATAGCGTGGATGTTGCGCCGCGAGCTGGCGTTGACCAACGGCCCCATCAAACTGGCATCCGTGACCCGGTCGCCAAACCGCACCGCGCCGATCTTCTCCTTCAGCAACGCGAGGAAGCGGTCGTGCACGCTTTCGTGGACATAGACCCGCTCCACCGCCGTGCACAACTGGCCGCAATGGGTGGTCTTGGAAGCGACGATGGCGCTGGCGGCCTGTTCCAGGTCGGCGTCGGCCTCGATGATCGCCGGGGTTTTGCCGCCCAGTTCCAGGGAGGGCTTGGCGATATTGGCCTTGCAGTAGTCGAGCACGATGCGCCCGGCGTTGACGCTGCCGGTCAGGGTGATCAGACCGACGGCCTTGTGGGTGCAGACGCTGGCGGCGGTGTCGTGGTCCATGGTGAGGATATTCACCACCCCGGCGGGCAGGCCGGATTGCTGCACGGCCCGGGCGATTTCAAACGCCGAGATCGGTGTGTTGTTGCTCGGGCGCACCACCACGGTATTGCCGGCGATCAGCGCCGGGGCGATCTTGCGCAGCAGGGTATAGACCGGGTAGTTGAACGGAATCAGGCAAGCGACGACGCCGATGGGCTCGCGCTGCAGGAACAGGTTTTCGTCCGGGGTGTCGCTGGGAATGATCTCGCCTTCGATGCGCCGCGCCCATTCGGCGTGGTAGCGGGTGATCTGCGCGGCATAGCGGGCTTCGTTGCTGGCGTCCTCGACGCTCTTGCCGGATTCCGCCGCTAGGGCCTGGCCGATCTGTCCGGCGCGGGCTTCAAGGGCGTTGGCGAAGCTGCGCAGGTGCTCGGCGCGCTCGATGCTGGTGAGCTTGCCCCAGGTTTTCTGGGCAGCGGCGGCGGCCTCGACGGCCTCGATCGCCTCGACCGAGGTGGCGGCCGGCACATGACCGATCAAGGCTTCGGTGGCCGGGTTGTAGACCGCGATCCGGGCCGTGCCGGCGGGCTCGACGAACTGGCCGTCGACAAAATTGCGCTGGGTGGACATGTACTGGTTCTCGTACTTTTCTTATCTGAGAAGCCAGCAGTCTTGTCATCCGGCGCGGGATGGACAAACGATTAATTCAGGTGGCAAACATTCAAAAAATGCAGGTTACCGCTGCGCCTTCAGATTTCCGGCATCGGCGCTGCCGTCGACGGCTCCAACTGCCGCCGCGCCAACTCCAGCTCCTCCTGCAACCACTGGCTGAAAACCTGTACCTGGGGGATCTGCGACTGCCCTTGGCGCGTCACCAGCCAGTAGGACTGATGCCCGTCCACATGCACGTTGAGCACCTGGGTCAACTGCCCGCAGGCCAGCTCGCCGGCCACCATGTGCCAGTCGGCGATGGTGATGCCCAAGCCGTCGATGGCCGCGCGGATCGCCAGGTCCAGCAGGTCGAACTCATAGCCGCTCAAGGTATCGACGCCACTGATCCGCGCCGCGTCCAGCCAGTGCTTCCAGGTCAGGTAGCGCTGGTCTTCCTTGGCCAGCACATGCAGCAAGGTCAGGCGGTTCAGGTCGATCTCTTCCCGCCCGCCCAACTCGCGGGCATACAGGCTCGGCGAACACACGGCGATATGCCGCTCGTGCATCAGCAGCGAGCTGTCCAGGCCATCCCATTCACCGTCGCCGAAGCGGATCGCGCAATCCAGGGTACTGGTTTCGGCCAGGCTGTCCTGCAGGCGCGTGGTGATGCTCAGCTCCAGCCCCGGATGCTGCTGGCGCAGGCGCCCCAGGCGCGGCAGCAACCAGCGGCTGGTAAAGGTCGGCGGTGCGTTGATGCGCAGGCGGTTGGCGTGATGCTTCTCCTGGATGCCACGTACGGTCATCTCGATCTTGTCGAAAGACTGATGCAGCGCGCGCAGCAACACCCGCCCGGCACTGGTCAATTCGAGATGGTGATGACGCCGCTCCAGCAGGCTTTCGCCCAGTTGCTCCTCAAGCTGGCGAACCTGGCGACTGACGGCACTCTGGGTCACGTTCAGCAGCTCGGCGGCGCGGGTAAAGCTGCCGGTGCTGCCGGCCACTTCGAAGGCTTTGAGCGCATTGAGCGCGGGCATTTTGCGTTTCAAGAAAAGGCACTCACCAAGGGTCGGACAGCCCCAAGCATCGCATGGGGCCGGGGATGGGTAACATGCCTTTTTGTTCATCGTCCTACAAAAAACCGAAGTCCCCGAACCGCGAAATATGGCCAAACACCACCTGTAGGAGCCGGGTACAACCCTCAGCAGTGTGTCTGGAACGGGAAGATCATCAGTAACGTGCGTTTTAGGAATTTTCCCACGCTGAATTTATCGTTTGTTCATCCGACGCCAGATGACAAGACTGCGGGCATCTCAAATAAAAACAACACGAGAGCCGCTCATGAAAGACCTGACGACCCTGGACGGCTCCGCGCCGCATCCAGCCGTGGATGACCTGTGCACCCAAGCCAAGCGTGGCCAGATCAGCCGCCGGCAATTCCTCCATACCGCCACCCTGCTGGGCATCACCGCCGCCAGCGCCGGCAGTTTCCTCGGCCCGGTGCTGCTCGGTGATTCGGCCCAGGCCGCTGAAGTTTCCAGCCCACGCAACGGCGGCAGCCTGCGCTTTGCCTGCGCCATCCAGGAAATCCAGGACCCGATGCTGATCACCTGGATCGAAGCCTCGAACCTGATGCGCAACAGCCTGGAGTACCTGACCTGGGTCGATGCCCAGAACATCACCCATCCTTACCTCGCCGAAAGCTGGAAGCCCTCCGACGATCTCAAGGAGTGGACCTTCAACCTGCGCCAGGACGTCAAGTGGAGCAACGGCGACGCCTTCAACGTCGATGACGTCGAGCACAACTTCCAACGCTGGACCGGCGCCGACTCCAAGTCGGTCAACCGCACCGCGTTCCAGGACATCGCCTCCTTCGAAAAACTCGGGCCTTACCAGTTCAAGCTGGTGCTCAAGCGACCGATCCTGGCGATCCCGGAAATGCTCAACGCCTTCACCTGCGCCATTGTCCATCGCAGCTTCAAGGCCGGTGACGACTGGTCGAAAAAACCCGTGGGCACTGGTCCCTTCAAGCTCGCCGCGTTCTCGGTGAACAAGCAAGCCACCTTCGCCAAGCGCGCCGATTACTGGGGCAAGCCGGCCTACCTGGACGAGCTGCGTTATGTCGACATGGGCACCGACGTGTCCACTCAACTGGCCGCCCTGCAAGCCGGGCAAGTCGACGTGCTGTACCGCGTCACCGTAGCCGAACTGGACCTGGCCAAGCGCCTGCCCAACGCCAAGCTGCTGACCTGCAAGTCGGCACAGACCGTGGTGATGCGCATGGCCGTGGACCAGAAGCCGTTCGACGACCTGCGCATCCGCAAGGCAGTGGCGCTCTGTGCCGACAACGCGCAAATGCTCAAGATCGCCTATCGCGGCATGGGCACCTTGGGCGAGGACCATCATGTCGCCCCCTCCCACCCGGAATACTGCCCGCTGCCCAAGCGTGCCCGCGACGTGGCCCAGGCCAAGGCGCTGCTGGCCGAGGCCGGGTATCCCAAGGGCATCGACATCGACCTGATCGTCGGCAACACCCAGGGCCGCTACGAGCAGGACACCGCGCAGATCCTCCAGCAGAACTGCCTGGAGGCCGGCATCCGCATCAACCTCAAGGTGATTCCCGCCACCCAGTACTGGCCGATCTGGGACAAGGCCGCCTTCAGCCTCACCTACTGGGCCCACCGCCCGCTGGGGGTGATGTCCCTGGAGCTGGCCTACCGCGGCGGCGGCGCCTGGAACGAAAGCCATTACCACGACCCGGCCTTCGATGCCGCCCTGGACAAGGCCATGGGCATCGTCGATCCGAAACAGCGTGCCCAGGCCATGCAAAGCGTGGAGCAGATCCTCCAGGACGCCTGCGTCATGGTCCAGCCGTTCTGGGCCGACAAGTTCACCGCCACCTCACAGAAGGTGCAGGGCTTCCAGGTCCACCCATCGGACTTCTACCCGATGAACGAAACCTGGCTCAGCGCCTGATCCGAGCGTTGAAACAATGAGCTCGCCCACCCTGGTGCGGCGAGCCGGCAACTCTATTAGCCGGAGCCTACAAACATGGCTGATTTCCTGTGGCGCAAGCTACTGGCGCTGGCAGCGACCTTGCTGTCGGTGTCATTGATCGTTTTTTTCGCCCTGGAGCTGAACATAGAGGACGTCGCGATCAACGTCCTGGGTCCCTACTCCGCCGCCGACCAACGCGCCGCCTGGCTCACCGAGCACGGCTACGACCAGCCGTTCCTGTGGCGCTACCTGGTCTGGCTGAAGGACTTTGTCAGCGGCCACTGGGGCACCTCGGTGCACTTTCGCGAGCCGGTGATGGACCTGCTGCTGCCCAACCTGGGACAGACCCTGATGCTGGCCGGTCTCGCGCTGCTGATCATGGTACCCGTGGCACTGACCCTCGGCGTGCTGGCCGGGATTCGCCAGGGCTCGCCGATGGACCGGCTGGTGTCGTGCCTGTCCATCGTCACCACCTCGATTCCAGACTTCGCCAGTGCGGTGTTCGTCTCGGCGATCTTCGTGTTCTGGCTCAACTGGCTTCCCGGGGTGAGCAGCATGAGCGACGGTTTCAGCGCCCTGCAACTGGCGATGCCGCTGATGGTGCTGTGCCTGTTCGGCGTCGGTTACCTGGCACGGATCACCCGGGCCTCGATGGTCGAGGTGATGCAGGCGCCGTACATCCGCACCGCCCGCCTCAAGGGCGCCTCGACCCGACGCATCGTGCTGCGCCATGCACTGCGCAATGTGCTGATCGCGCCGGTCACGGTGATCATGCTGTACATCCCGTGGCTATTGTCCAACGTCATCGTGGTGGAGGTGTTCTTCGCCTACAAGGGCTTCGGTTCGCTGCTCTACACCGCCTCGCTGAACCATGACGTCTACCTGATCGAGGCCTGCGCCATGATCAGTGCGCTGGTGGTGGGCGCGACCAAGATCGTCTCCGACCTGGCCTATACCTGGCTCAACCCGCGCATCACCCTGCGCAGCCTTGGCGGGAGTGCCCGATGAACCTTCTGCATGCGTTCAAGAATCCGTTGGCGGCCCTGGGCCTGTGCCTGGTGGGCGGCTGGGTGGTCCTGGCGATCTTCGCCCCCTGGCTGGCACCCCACGACCCGCTGGAAAGCTTCACCCCGCTGCTGACGCCGTTCAGCGACGACGGCAGCGGCCAGACCTTCCTGCTGGGTACCGATGTGCTGGGCCGGGATATTCTCTCGCGGCTGATCTGGGGCACCCGCACGGTGCTGCTCTGGTCGACCCTGGCGACCCTCACCGCCTTTGCCGTCGGCATCGCCATGGGCCTGTGCGCCGGCTACTTCAATGGCTGGGTCGACTCGGTGCTGTCCTACATCGCCGACACCGTGCTGTCGTTCCCGGTGTTGGTGCTGTACATCGTGATCATCATCGCCCTCGGCGCCTCGGCGCTGAACATCCTGATCGCGGTGACCTTCACCAGCGCCCCGGCGATCTTCCGGATCATGCGCGCCCTGACCATGGACCTGCGTTCCCGGGACTACGTGCTCAGCGCCATCACCCAGGGCGAAGGCGCGCTGCGGATCATGACCGTGGAAATCCTGCCCAACTGCGGCGGCCCGCTGATCGTCGATTTCTGCCTGCGCATCGGCTACACCGCGATCATGATCGGCGCCCTGGGTTTCCTCGGCCTCGGCCTGCCACCGCCGACCCCGGACTGGGGCGGCATGATCAACGAAGGCCGCAGCATGGCCATCGCCTTCCCCCACCTGGTGATCTTCCCATGCATTGCCATCTCCACCCTGATGCTCGGCCTGAGCCTGCTGGCGGATGGCCTGGACGAACACGCCCAGAAAGGCACAAGGAGTTGAATATGAGCAGCCAACCCGTATTGCGCGTCGAGGGGCTGTCCATCGAACTGCCGCCGGGCGCGGACCGCAGCCATGCGGTCCAGAAGATCGACCTGGACGTGCGCAAGGGCGAAATCCTCTGCGTGATCGGCGAGTCCGGCTCGGGCAAGTCGGTGCTGTCCGGGGCCATCATGGGCGACTACGCCAAGGGCCTGTGCCACAGCGAGGGGCGTATCGACTTCCTCGGCGAGGACATCTGCGCCATGGCCGAGGCGCAGTTGCGCGACCTGCGCGGCAACCGCATCGCGATGATCTTCCAGGAGCCCATGGCGGCCCTCAACCCGGCGATCCGCATCGGTCGGCAAGTGGAGGAAATCTTCGAGATCCACGCCCCGGACATGCCCCCGGCCGAGCGTCGCGAACGCATGCTCGCGTTGCTCGAGTCGACCCAGCTACCGGAACCGCCACGGATCGCCAACAGCTTTCCCCATCAACTTTCCGGTGGCCAATGCCAGCGGGTGGTGATCGCCATGGCCCTGGCGATGAACCCGGACCTGCTGATCGCCGACGAGCCGACCACCGCCCTGGACGTCACCACCCAGGCCCAGGTGCTCAAGCTGATCCGTGAACTGCGCGGGCGCGGCCAGCACGGCATCCTGTTCATCACCCACGACTTCGGCGTGGTAGCGGAAATCGCCGACCGCATCGCGGTGATGGAAGGTGGCCGGCTGGTGGAAATCGGCGAGCGCGACCAGGTGTTGCAGGCGCCCCGCCACCCCTACACGCGCAAGCTGATCGCCGCGGTCCCGGCGTTGAACCCGGAACTGCACGCACCCTGCGCCGACGGTGAGATGGCCCTGCGTATCGAACACCTGAACAAGACCTACCACGTCGAAGGCCGCCAGGTCTGTGCGCTCAAGGATGTGTCGCTGCAGCTACCACGGGGCAAGACCCTGGCGATTGTCGGCGAGTCCGGCTCGGGCAAGAGCACCCTGGTCAAGGCCGCGATTCGCCTGGTGGACAGCGACAGCGGCCATGTCTGGCTCGGCGACAGCGACTTCCTCGCGCTCAAGGGCGAGGCGCTGACCCGGGGCCGGCGGCAGATCCAGATGATTTTCCAGGACCCCTACGGCTCGCTCAATCCGCGCCATCGCGTCGGCGACATCATCGCCCGCGCCGCGCAACTGCGGGGCCTGTCGGCCAAGGACGCCTGGAACGAAGCCGGCGACCTGCTAGAACAGGTCGGCCTCAAGCGCGACGCCCTGAAACGCAAGCCTCGGCAGTTCTCCGGCGGCCAGCGCCAACGCATCGGCATCGCCCGCGCCCTGGCCATGCGCCCGCAGGTGCTGATTGCCGATGAAAGCGTCTCGGCGCTGGACGTCTCGGTGCAGAAACAGGTGCTGGAACTGCTGACCGAACTCCAGCAGCGGCTGAACCTGAGCATCCTGTTCATCACCCACGACCTGCGGGTGGCGGCACAGATCAGCGATCACATCGCGGTGATGCGCCAGGGTGAAGTGGTGGAATACGGCAGCGCCGAACAGGTGCTGTTGAAGCCTCGGCATAGCTATACCCAGACCCTGCTGGCCGCCGCGCCCGGGGCTTCGGTGCAACCACCGCCACAGGCGGGACCGGGCCTGAGCGCTGTAAGCGGCTGATCCTCCCGGCCCGCTACCGCTGGGGCGCTGCTCACGCCTTTGCCAGCGCCTACGCCGTAGCGGGCCTTACCCCTTTCATCCAGACCACGCTTTTGCCGTGGCCGGGATGGCTGTTGCCAACAATAAACCTAGAAAGACGGAGCGACCATGAACTTCAAGACCACCCGGGCCTTGCGCTCGTTACCCCCGCTGGCGCTGCTGGGCGCCCTTGCTACCCCCGCGATGGCCATCCAGGTCACCGACAACCTGGACCTGGGCGGCGCCATCCGCTACCGCTGGGACTACGCCCCGGATCGCGATATCCAGAAGTTCGACTTCGACACCGCATTCCTCACCGCCAAGTACAACTCCGACACCTGGATCGCCGCCGCCAAGTACCGTTTCTACGGGCGCTCCTACCCTTACCAGTACACCAACCGCATTGGCGCGATCCAGTTCGCCGAGACCGCCTGGGTCGGCTACAAATTCAACCCGGACCAGCAGGTGCAGGTCGGCCTGAACCAGATACCGTTCGGCCTGCAGCCGTATTTCGGCAGCACCTTCTTTGAAACCCTGGGCAACGTCGTCGGTCTGGAAGACGTGGAACAGGTCGGGGCCAAGTACATCCAGCAGAGCGGCGACTGGAACCTGCAAGCCGGCTTCTACCTGCGCCCGGCCTTGCAAGGACGCGGCACCAGCAATGGCGACACCTACTCCACCGTCGTGTCCCGGGCCGACAGCTATGTGGCCGATGGCAGCAGCAACCAGGAACACAACACCTCGGTGGTGCGCCTGGCGAAAGCCATGCAGCTGGGTGGTTGGAAATCCGAGGTGGGGATCTCGGGCCTGACCTCGACCCTGGAGAACCGCGATACCCGTGAGGACGGCCGGCGTAATGCCGTGGCCATCCACTACCTGGGCAAGAACGGCCCGTGGGGCGTGCAATTGCAGGCGGCGCGCCAGCAGATGTCGCCACGCAATCCCGGCAGCAACGAGGTGGTGACCTTCGGTGGCTACGACGGCACCTTCAACGTCGCCAGCCGCGGCAATCTCTATGTGGCCGACCTGAGCTACGACGTCGACGGCAAGTACCTGTTCGACCAGATCAGCGGGATCAAGCTGTACGCCAACTACAGCGCCTTCGACAAATCCGCGGAAGACTTCAAGACCTCGCAGCGGCTGATCCTCGGTACCTCGTTTTCAGTCAGCAAATTCTGGGTCGCCACCGAATGGCTGATCGGCAAGAACGATCCCTACATCGGTGGCAGCAGCTACACCCAGAGCCTGGCAGCCGGCGGTACCGACCTCTGGAAAAACCAGCTGTACATGAACATCGGTTACTACTTCTGACTGTTCTTTAGCTCGCCATTTCATTGCGCATCCTTGTGGGAGCGCGCCTGCGCGCTCCCACTTTTTTCCTTCCACGCCAGTCGATCCGGAGTCTCTATTCCATGCGTCAATTGCCCCCGCTGAACATGCTGCGCGTGTTCGAGGAAGTCGCCCGGCATCGCAGCTTCAACCAGGCCGCCACCGCCCTGAACGTGACCCAGGGCGCGGTCAGCCGACAGATCAAGCAACTAGAGGATTACCTCGGCGTCGCCTTGTTCGTGCGCACGCCGCGGGGCTTGTCACTGACCGAATCGGGGATGGCGCTATCGCCTCAGCTGGGCGATGCCTTCGACCATGTTGAACGCGCCCTGCAAGCCGTGCGGGTGCCCGACTTGCGCCAGCGCCTGCGCATCCTCGCGCCACCGACCTGGGCCAGCCGCTGGCTGTCGGCGCACCTGCGGGCCTTCTGTCAGCGTTACCCGGAGATCAGCCTGAGCGTGACCAACCAGGCCAGCCATGACAGCCTGGCCGAGGTCGATTGCCAGATCCGTTTCGGCCTGGAGGCAGCGTCGCATTGCAGCAGCCAGTTGCTGGTGATGGAACGGCATATCGCCGTGGCGAGTCCGGAACTGTTCGAACAGGGTGAAGCACCGGATCTGCGCCGTTTTCCCCTGCTGCATATCCTGCATGACGGCAAGCGCCTCAAGGTCTGGGAGAACTGGCTGGCAGCCATGGGCCGCGAGGACGTGGATGCCCGGCAAGGACTGGAGTTCAGCACCCTGGACCAGGTGATCAACACCGCGCTGGCCGGTGGTGGACTGGCGGTGATCGACCGGCAGATGATCGTCAAGGAACTGGCCAATGGCAGCCTGCTGCCCATCACTCCGGTGGAGGTGGTGGGGCCGTATGGCTATTGGCTGGATGTGGCGAACGACAAGCAGGGGCTGTCGAAAGTGCACTTGTTTACCGAGTGGTTGGGCCTGGTGAGCAATCCCTGAAATTTTTCAGGGATTGCAAGGACTCCTCAGAGGCCGCCCATCAGCAGGTATTTGATTTCCAGGTAGTCGTCCAGGCCGTAATGCGAGCCTTCACGTCCCAGGCCCGACTCCTTGATACCGCCAAACGGTGCCACTTCGGTGGAGATGATCCCTTCGTTGATCCCCACCATCCCGGCCTCGAGCCCCTCGGCCATGCGCCAGACGCGACCGATATCGCGGCTGTAGAAATACGCCGAGAGACCGAATGGCGTGTCATTGGCCCGACGCAGCACCTCGGCCTCGTCCCTGAAGCGGAAACACGCCGCCACCGGACCGAAGGTCTCTTCCTGGGCGATCAGCATGCCGTCAGCGACCTCGGTCAGAATGGTCGGTTCGAAAAAGGTCCCGCCCAGGGCATGGCGACGACCGCCGCACAGCAGCCTGGCGCCCTTCTCCAGCGCATCGCCGACATGCTGCTCGACCTTGCCCAATGCGGCGCTGTTGATCAGCGGCCCCTGCTCGGTCTCACCGTCCAGCGCACTGCCGACCCGCAGCGCCTTGACCGCTTCCGCCAGCTTGGCGGTGAAGGCCTCGTAGACACCGTCCTGAATGAAAAAGCGATTCACGCAGACACAGGTCTGCCCGGTGTTGCGGAACTTCGAGGCCATCGCCCCCTTCACCGCCGCGTCCAGGTCGGCGTCGTCGAACACGATGAAGGGCGCATTGCCGCCCAGCTCCAGAGAAACCTTCTTCAAGGTGTCGGCCGCCTGGCGCATCAACAGCTTGCCGGTGCGGGTCGAGCCGGTAAAGGACAGCTTGCGCACCACCGATGACGCTTGCAACGCACCACCGATAGCCACCGCATCGCCGGAAACGATGTTGAACACCCCGGCCGGAATCCCCGCCTGCTCCGCCAGTACCGCCAGGGCAAAGGCCGACAGCGGCGTCTCCTCCGAAGGCTTGAGGATCATCGTGCAACCGGCGGCCAGGGCCGGACCGACCTTGCGGGTGACCATCGCCAGCGGGAAGTTCCACGGGGTGATCGCCGCGACGACGCCGATGGCTTCCTTGGTGACGATGATCCGCGCGTCGGCCTTGTGGCTCGGAATCACATCGCCATAGGCCCGCTTGGCCTCTTCCCCGAACCATTCGAGGAAACTTGCGGCATAGACCACCTCGCCCATGGCTTCGGCCAGGGGCTTGCCCTGCTCGCGACTAAGCAAGGTGGCGAGCTCGCGCTGGTTGCCCAGCATCAGTTCGCTCCAGCGCTTGAGGCGCACGCTGCGCTCCTTGGCGGTCAGCTTGCGCCAGGCCGGCAAGGCGCGCTCGGCGGCGGCGATGGCCTGCTCGGTGGCCTCGGCACCGGCGCGTTGGACCTGGACGATCAACTCGCCATTGGCCGGGTTCAGCACCGGGTAAGTCGGCCCGCCACGGGTCCATTGACCGTCGATGTAGTTTCCGGTGCGGATCAGTTCGCTCATGCCACGACCTCGGTCAAGCTGAAGGCTGGCTGGGCCGGACGGGCCGAGCGCAGGATACGTTTGCCGGCGGTGTAGTCGTTGATCACGTCGCAGGGGGTGTAGTTGCGTTCCAGCTCGTACAGCTCGTCGGCATCCAGCCGGGTCTCCAGGGCCGCCAGGGCACTGTCGAACTGCTCGGTGGTGTCGGCGCCCACCAGCATGCAATCCACGCCCGGGTGATTGACCACCCAGGCCTGGGCGATCTGCGCATTCGACACACCGCGACGGCGGGCGACACGCTGCACCGAATGGGCGATTTCGAAGGAAGTTTCGTCGCTGTACATCTGCTGGGTGAAGAAGTCGGTCTGGTTGCGGGTCGACTGCACGTCGCCGGTCAACAGGCCACGGGCCAGCGGGCTGAAGACCGAGACCCCGAGGCCCTGGTCACGGCAGAACGGCAGCATCTCGCGCTCTTCTTCGCGATAGGCGCAGTTCAGTTGCAGTTGCATGTTGATCGGCTTGACCCAGCCGTTGCGTTCGCAGGCCATGAGGATCTTCGCCAACTGCCCGGTGAGCATGGTCGAGACCCCGATATAGCGAGCCTTGCCGGAGCGCACGATGTCGTTCAGGGCGTTCATGGTTTCCTCGACCGGGGTGTTCACGTCGAAGTAATGCAGCATAAAGATGTCGACGTAATCCATGTCCAGGCGCTTGAGGGAGGCGTCGATGCTGTCCATGATGTGCTTGCGCGAATGGCCGCCGGCGTTGATCCCGCTGCGGGTGCCGTAGCCGACCTTGGTGGTCACCACGATGTCTTCGCGGCGGGTCAGGCGCTTGAGGATGCGCCCCACCACTTCCTCGCCGACCCCGGCGGAATAGAAGTCCGCCAGGTCGATGAAGTTCACCCCGTTGTCCAGCGCGTGCTTGACGATCGGTTCGCTTTTCTTCTCATCGAAGATCCACGGCTTCCAGTCCGGCGTGCCCATGTTCATGGTGCCGAGGCACAGTTTGGACACCTGCAGGCCGGAATTGCCCAGACGAATGTATTGCATGGCGCGGCCCTCAGGCTTTCGGGGTATAGAAAGGGTTGGCGACGTGATCGACCACATCGGCGAGCTGGGCACGCACCGGCAGGCCGTTCAGGGCGGCGCGGATTGCTGTGCGGCAGGCGTTGTAGTTGTTCAGGTAGACGGCATCGAGGTCATCGCACGAAGGGTTGACCCAGTTGGCGGTGACGATGGCCCACTGGTCCTCGGCTTCGGCCGGCAGGGTGCCGTCGAGCAAGGCTTCGAGCACGGCCTTGGCGATCCCGGCCTGGGACGCGCCCCAGGTGGCATTGCCGTGGAAGTCGCTGCCGATGGCGGCCTTGTTGACGTAGAGGGTCATGGGCTTGACCGGGATATTCGGCTGGGCGATCACCATGAACGGGCAATGGCCCTGGCTCGGCGACGCCAGGCTGTTGGCGAAGGCCTGGCCGGCCGGGCCGTTGCGCGGGCCGATCAGGATATTGATATGGGCGGCGTTCACGCCGGGGCCTTCGAAACCTTCGCCGATATACAGGTCTTGTTCTTTCATGATCATGGCGCAAATGCTCTTTGTTGTTATGAATGAGCGGGTGTTTGCGCTTTTTTATCACTGGGGTTGGCGGGGTCTGTAACTATTAAAAGTCATGGGGGTATGAGGTTTTGTAATGGCCTCGCCGTTGTTTGGGGAACGGGCCATGGCCGAGGCTGGACCCCGGCCACGAGCATCCGTGGAAGTCAGGTTTTCTGCTCGAAATTTTCCCGTAATAACACGATGAAGATGCCAGTAAAAACCTAGTGAGCGTGTGCGATCAGGTCAGGTCGGCTATCCACCAGCATCGGCTCGATGACATTGCCCTGAATCGAACAGGTCAACATGCCTTTGCTGGTCTTGGGCAAGTCACTGGAAGCCGGTTCGATCAGGAACACCCGTTCGGCTGTATCGATCACCAGCTTCCCCGAATTGCTCTGAGGACTCTCCGGCTCCCAGGCACGTTGCGTATGCGACCAGATTTCAGCACGTGCATAGACCCCGCCCGCGTCCGCCGCCCCCGTGTGTTGGTGCTTTTCGAGTACCTCGAACAGCTCCTTGGGCGTTTGCTCGGTATAGAAGCCCCAACTGATAAGGCGAGAGCCCATCATGTCCATGTCTTCGGCGTAAAAGCCGGTCAGGCTCACGCCGTCGAGGGTGACGGGCTTGTCAAACATCCAACGCTGGCCCAGCTGGCTTTTGGTTCCGCCCACGGGTTGGGTGAAACCGTTCTCGGTTTTTGTGGGGATCAAACCCTTGAACAGCGGCTGCTCAATGACGGAAAGAGAGTGTTTGTCACAGGCGACATAGTCATTCAAGGAGGATGCGGCGAAGGCCGGCACGCCGCCCAGCAGTACCGCAGCGCTAAACAGCAAAGGGAACACTTTGATGGGAAACTTTCGTTGAGGCATTTCAACTTCCTGTTGGAGGGTAATACTTTGAACAGCCGATTCGGTATCGAAGGCCCAAGGGGCAACTTGGTATCGGCTGGCATAAGGTCGCCGAAAAAGTGGCAATCGGTTATCGGCCAACCTTTCAGTAACCTGAGCCTTGTGTGCAATCGCTCATCATTTGAAATCCACTGTCAGCGATAAGCAGAAAACTTTATCCGTATGGCCCCCGCTGCGTCAAAGCCCCGCAGATCCACTTGGCGGCTGTACATTCGCGTCGCAGCAATCGCGAAATCGACCTGAAGATCATGATCAGACTCCCAGCGTATTTTCGGAGATGCCTCATGATCAGAAAAAGTATCACACTCGGCTGAATAAACCTGATAGTCAGGTTTTTTAACAACCTCACCGACATCCAACAAACTATTGAAAACAAAAATTCTATCCGAACAATACGGCGCTATCGCTCCCCCTCCCGCCTTCCAGACATGGGCAGCGCTGTACCCTCCGTTTGGAGACGGATAAACCTTGATAGATAGGTCATCATCAGAATCACTGCCAAAGGGGATCAATGCCATGAAGCTATATTTAAAAACCGCAATGAATCCGATGGCCATCAATATAAATTTCAACCAACCAAGAACCCGCATCCTATCCTCCTTGTCATTTATAAGATCCTCCGCCGGACTTCACCCTGAGCGACAGTGGCCTGCAGGACGGCGGTCTGCTGTACGTTCAACATGGGTCAGGCGTTGGGAGCTGACCATTCGTTGGTATTGACACCTGAGTCGGCACTGCACTTACCTGACAGATGCTCTGCATTTTTTGCTGAGAGTACGTTCGGACCGGCCGTCCAATGCACTGAGGGGTAGTGAGTCATAACGATCCATGTCACAAAGAGAAAAGCCGCCTCGACAGAGCGGGTTGGAGGGTGCTGCGGTCAAGGTAAGCCCTAGACTCCCTCTCCCACGCGTGCCACCACTGCACGATGAAGCCGGCAGGCAAACCCCAGGCAAAAAAAAGCCCAAGCGGCTGATGGACGCTTGGGGCTCAAAAATGCATAAACCGTGGTAGGTGAACGCGGGGCGCATATTACCCCACTGCGACAATATGTAACAAGAATTTTTTCAATGGCTTATTGACATAAGTCCTTCAATAACCACATGTTTTTCATGGTTTGGCGTGAGCCATGATGGGGCACAAACAGCCGTTTCTTATTCCAGAAACGATCCGTCGGATAGCTTGATATCACCGACAACAGTATTTGCTTCGCCAACCCGGGACGGCGACAATTGCCGCTCCATTTTCCTTCGAGGTTTGCAACATGCGTAAAGCACTTACCGTCCTGGCCCTGAGCGCCCTGTTTGCCCAAGGCGCCATGGCCGCAGGCGGCACACAGGCCGCGGTCGGCGGTGGTCTGGGCGGCGCCCTGGGCAACGTCCTGGGTCAGAAGATGGGCGGCAGCACCGGCGCAGCGGTCGGCGCGGGCCTGGGTGGCGCGGCCGGTGGCGCGGTGGCCGCCAAGAAAGGCAAGAAAACCAAGGCCGCCATTGGCGGTGGCCTCGGCGCAGCCGGTGGCTCGCTGCTGGGTAACCAGTTGGGCGGCAAGACCGGCGCGGCCATCGGTGCCGGCCTCGGCGGCGCAGCCGGTGGCGCACTGGGCGGCAAGTAAGGTCAGCTTGTAGGCGCCGGCTTGCTGCGGGCGGTGTTCCACCGATAGGCCGGATAGTCCAGCAGGACTTACCGGCCTCATCGCCAGCAAGCTGGCTCCTACAAGGTTTCGTGGCGTTTCCAAGGTCTCCACAGGGGCAAGCCCTGCTGCTGCAAAATCCGTGTTCCCCCCAGTATCGATCACGCTGATATTCGCTATTGGCAAGGATCCGTTCCGCCAGTGCCGAAGGGCTTCGTAAGATGACACCCACTGCCTCGCCACTTTCACGGTGAGGGGATGTCTTCCCGGAGACCGCCATGAAATATCTTCTGTTTATCCTGTTGTCGCTGTTCAGCCTGGTCGCGACCGCCCAAGGCAACGCGCCGGCCACGCACCCCGTCCAGGGGGCGACCGTCAGCACCAGCGCCGAACCCTACGACTATTCCGAAGACCTCGACCTCGCCAAGGCCGTGCGCGCCGACAGCGCCGCCGCGTCCGACTGTGGCCCGGTGCAAGGGCACGTGGTCTACGTCGACAACCAGGGCGTGCGCCACGAAATGAACTTCATCCGCCTGGGCAATGCTTGCCAGCACGGCTGATCGGCAACCCGACGTAAAGGCTCCAGCGTCCGTCAACACGCACTATCAGGAGCCTTCGCCCAGCAGCTCCTGCCTGACCGAAGAGAGAATCCCGTCGGACAACGCCGGTGAATGGCGGCTGACACGCGCCAGCGTCACGGCCCCCACCCTCGTGACCGCCAGTGTAATCGCCTTGCGCCGGGCTTCGTCCGCAGTCAACGACTCGGGTAATGTCGCCTCCAGGGCATTGATCATCCCTTCCAACCCTTCAGTGAAGAGCTCCTGTATTTCCCGTCCCTGGCGGCAGACTTCTCCTGCGTAGGCCGCCATCGGGCAACCTGTCGAACCGTCACGATTGGCCTCGGATACGTAAAGATCGACATAGGCCTTCAAGTCATCCCCCGACACCCGCCTGGCCTCCATGAATCGATCCCGGCTGCCCTGTTGCAGGTAACGATGAGCTTGCGTGGCCAAGGCTTCCTTGGACTTGAAGTGGGCATAAAAAGCCCCCTGGGTCAGCCCGGCCGCCTCTCTACTGCTCAGCGAATACGTGGACCTCAAGCCGGGCGATGCGATTGCCCTCAACTCGGCAACTTCGGGCTTATCACAGTGGCTGTTTGTGCTGGCGAAGAAAAGGGCTTGAAGACGGTGGGGCTGGTCCGCCGCCTTGAAGGCGTGGAGACCCGTGGTTGCGACCATGTGATCGTAGAGGGCGAAGACATTGCACTGGCCAAGCAGCGCCTGCAGGGACTGAACGTGCGCCTGGGCCTCGACGTATTGGGCGGGGCTTACGCCGGCCGCCTGCTACAGGTACTGAGCCCGAAAGGCAAACTGGTGGTCTACGGCGCGGTGACACTCCAGCCGATGGAGATTTCCGGTGGTGTGCTGATCGCCGGAGAGCTGACGATCGAATCGTTTAAGGTCGCCGTATCGCCGAAATACCTTCGGCGATACGGACACTTTGCCTGGACTCAGAACGCGAAACACGAACAGCCAAAGGCACCCCAGAAACCCTGGAAGTCACTGACCGGCACATTCGACATCCGTGCCCGTTCATGACCGTGGGCATGCACCCCGCAAGGACCGCTGCACTGGTGCACCTGGGCCTGCAACGGCGAGTTCGGCCGCCAGTGTCCCGGCACCTTGACCACCGGCGACCAGTCGGGGGTCACCGGCAGCATGGGCGGCGCCAGCTTGTCGAAGTCACCCGCCGCGTGCACCACCTTGCCGTCGACCACCGTCAACACCGACTCGATCCACTTGATGGCCTCGGCCTCGACACTGAAATAGTCCGCCGACAACGCCACCAGGTCAGCCAGTTGCCCGACCTTGATCTGGCCTTTCTTGCCCTGCTCCGAGGAAAACCAGGCACTGCCATGGGTGTACAGCTCCAACGCGGTTTCCCGCGACAGGCCCTCGGGATAGAGCTCAAGCCCGCCCACGGTGCGACCGCTGACCATCCAGTACAGCGAGGTCCAGGGGTTGTAGCTCGACACCCGCGTGGCGTCGGTGCCCGCACCCACCGGCACGCCCTCGGCGAGCATGCGCTTGATCGGCGGAGTGGCCTCGGCGGCCTTGGCGCCGTAACGCTCGACGAAGTATTCGCCCTGGAACGCCATGCGGTCCTGAATGGCGATACCGCCGCCCAGCGCCCGCACCCGCTCGATATTTTTCGGCGTGATGGTTTCGCAGTGATCGAAGAACCATGGCAAGCCATTGAACGGAATGTCGCGATTGACCTTCTCGAAGACATCCAGCATCCGCGAAATGGATTCGTCATAGGTAGCGTGCAGGCGGAACGGCCAGCGTTGCTCCACCAGATGCCGGACCACCGGTTCCAGTTCCTGCTCCATGGTCTGCGGCAGGTCCGGACGGGGTTCGAGGAAGTCCTCGAAATCCGCCGCCGAAAACACCAGCATCTCCCCTGCCCCGTTGTGCCGCAGGAAGTCGTCGCCTTGGCCGTAGGTGACCTTGCTGGTCCAGTTCTTGAAGTCCGCCAGCTCTTCCTTGGGTTTCTGGGTGAACAGGTTGTAGGCGATCCGTACCGTCAGTTGCTGCTTGGCCGCCAGTTCGTTGATGACTTCATAGTCGTCCGGGTAGTTCTGGAAACCACCGCCGGCATCGATGGCGCTGGTGACGCCCAGGCGGTTGAGTTCACGCATGAACTGGCGGGTCGAGTTGACCTGATACTCCAGCGGCAGCTTCGGCCCCTTGGACAGGGTCGAGTAGAGAATCATCGCGTTGGGCCGGGCGATCAGCATGCCGGTCGGCTCGCCCCGGGCATCACGGACGATCTCGCCACCCGGCGGATTCGGCGTGTCGCGGTTGTAACCCACCACTCGCAGCGCCGCACGGTTGAGCAAGGCGCGGTCATACAGGTGGAGGACGAATACCGGGGTGTCCGGCGCCGCCTTGTTCAGTTCTTCCAGGGTCGGCATGCGTTTTTCGGCGAACTGGAATTCGTTCCAGCCCCCCACCACCCGCACCCATTGCGGCGCCGGAGTGCGCTCGGCCTGGTCCTTGAGCATGCGCAACGCATCCACCAGCGAAGGCACGCCTTCCCAGCGCAGTTCCAGGTTGTAGTTCAGGCCGCCACGGATCAGGTGCAGGTGCGAGTCGTTGAGGCCGGGGATGACGGTGCGGCCCTTGAGGTCGATCACCTTCGTTGCGCTGCCGCGCAGGGCCATGGCCTCGGCGTCGTTGCCCACGGCGATGAAGCGACCGTCCTTGATCGCCACCGCCGTGGCCTTGGGTTGGGCGCGGTCGACGGTGTGCAGGCGGCCGTTGTGCAGAATCAGGTCAGCGATCACATTGCTCATATCAGTTCTCCTTGCTTGACGGAATGTAACGGTCAGCGAAATCAGTGGTTGGCCGGTTGCAGCCAGCGGCTGAACAAACGGGTGACACGGGGCATGAATACATAGACCACCAGCAACACGATGCTCAGGGTGATCAGCACATTGGCTTGCACGTAGCCGCCCAGCCAGGGCAACCGGGCAAACAGTGGGCGCCACAACATCGGCACCAGGAAACTCAGCGGCAGGATCACCAGGAAGGTCACGCTGGCCTGTTTCCAGCGCGGTACCGGACTGGGCGAACCCACTTCGGCCGGGGTGAACCAGAACTCGCGCTCGGCGTTGACCTCGGTCTGGTCACCGTCGGCCAGCATGGGCTGGGCCTCTTCCACCAACCCTCGGCGGTCGTCGGAGTCCAGCCAGTGTTGCAGTTGATCGGTCGAGGCGAAACGCAGCACGCTGGTAAACAGCGTCTGGCCGTGGCTGTGCCCACGCACCACATCGATGCCCAGGTGCCCCGGATAACTGCGAGCCATGGCGATGGTGCGGCGCAGCCAGACTTCATAGGCCTGGTCCTGGCCCTGCTTGATCCGGTGGCGGACCAGCAGGGTCACCACGCCATCCAGCAATTCGATATTCATGGGCGTTGACTCCCCAGGCGAGTGAACGGTGCCAAACACCGATCCAAAGAGAAGGCTCCTGAGCCACCGATCAGCAAGGCGGCGAAGACAATCACCAGCAACCAGGCGAACTGCCCTTCGGCCAGGCTCCACTCAGGGTGTACCCACACCAGTGAAACCAGCAGCAGGAACAGCACCGGCAGCGTGGCCAGGCGCGTCAGCAGGCCGAGGATGATCAGCAACGGGCACAACACTTCGGCGAAAATAGCCAGGCTCAGGGTCAGGTGCGCCCCCAGGCCGAAAGGGTCTTCGATCAAGCTCAACTGGTGCTGGAAGTCCAGCAGCTTGGGCAGGCCATGGACCCGCAACAGCAGGGCCGAACCGCTCAGGCGCAACCAGAGCAGTGCCCAGTCAGCCGAAGTACGCGAGGGCAACAAGGGGGTGGCGATCATCTCAGCTCTCCTGGCTAAGGCTCGAGGCAATGAGGCGTCGGGCGCGGCTGGCGCGCCCGACTCACGTCATTACTTGACCTGACGCGCTGGCGCGTTGTGGACCATGGTGTAGGCGTAGTCCACGCCCATGCCGTAGGCGCCGCTGTGCTCGCGCACCAGGTCCATCACCGCGTCGTAGGTTTCCTTGTGAGCCCAGTCACGCTGGAACTCCAGCAGTACCTGCTGCCAGGTCACCGGTACCGCGCCGGCTTGAATCATCCGCTGCACCGACATGTCGTGGGCTTCCTGGGTGGTACCGCCGGAAGCGTCGGTGACGATGTACACCTCGAAACCTTCGGCCAAGGCTTCCAGGGCCGGGAAGTTCAGGCACACCTCGGTCCACAGTGCGGCCATGATCAGCTTCTTGCGACCGGTGGCCTTCACCGCTTCGACGAACTTCTTGTCTTCCCAGGAGTTCATCGAGGTGCGCTCGATCGGCTGTGCGCCCGGGTTCACTGCCAGCAACTCAGGCCAGATGTAGCCGCTGAAGCTCTTGGTTTCCACCGAGGTGTAGATCGTCGGCACGTTGAAGATCTTCGCCGCCTTGGCCAGGCCCACGGTGTTGTTCTTCAAGGTCTGGCGATCGATCGATTGCACGCCGAAGGACATCTGCGGCTGGTGGTCGATCAGGATCAGGGTGGAGTTGGTTGGGTTGAGCAGTTCACGAATAGACATGGCGAGTTCCTTTTGGCTGTCGAAGGTCTGAGTAGTCCGGAAGCTCGGCGCTTCATCCGCTTGGATGTCTGTGCTGCCGGCTTGGAATGAACTTTAGGCCACGAAGAAAAAAGGAACAATTACCTAAAATCGAGAATAATTGATTCTATTTAAGGGACAATCCTGAATCGCCTTGTTGTCTACCCGTGCCCGTCATCACCGTGGCGGCGCAAACGGCTTCGCCGCAGCGGCCCGAGACGCCAGCGTGCGCTGCTCCCAACGCGCAATGACCAGTGGCGCCAGGGCGTTGCCCAACACATTCAGGGCGGTGGTCGGCATATCCATGAGGCGGTAGACGCCCGCGATAAAGGCAATGCCCTCCAGGGGCAGGCCGGCGCTGGCCAGGGTCGCCGAGAGAATCACGAACATGAACCCGGGCACGCCCGCCGCGCCCTTGGAGGTCAGCACCATGGTCACCACCAGCAGCGCCTGTTCGCCGATGCTCAGGTCGATCCCGTAGAGCTGGGCGACAAACAAGGTGCCGATGCCGAGGAACAGCGAGGCACCGTCCAGGTTGAACGAATACCCCACCGGCACCACGAAACTCACCAGTGAACGCGGTGCGCCGAAGCTCTCCAGCTTGGCCATCAGTTGCGGCATCACCGCGGCGGAACTGGCGCTGGAAAACGCCAGGATCAACTCATCCTTGATGTGCCGGATCAGCCCGAAGAACGGCACCCCGGCCAACCGTGCCACACTGCCCAGGACCACCAGCGCGAAGACGATGATCGAGATGTAGCTCACCAGGATCAGCTTGATCAGCGGCAACAACGAGCTGAAACCGAAGTTTGCCACCGTCACCGCAATCATCCCGAACACGCCGATGGGCGAATAGGCCATGATCATCGAGGTCACGCGAAACATCCCTTCCGATACCCCGCGCAAGGCGTCGATCAAGGGCCGCTTGCGTTCTTCACCGAGCCCCGAGACACCCAGGCCGAACATCACCGCGAAGAACAACACCGGCAGCAGGCTGCCCTTGGCCATGGCATCGATCACGTTGTCCGGAATGATATTGAGCAGGATCTGCCCCAGCCCATGTCCGCTGGCACTGGCCGGCGTCACGTTGACCGCCACCGCCTTCAGGCTGGCCAGGTCGGTTCCGGCGCCCGGCTGCAAGAGGTTGCCCAGCACCAGCCCGACGATGATCGCGGTGGTGGTGATGGTGAAGAAATACAGCAGGGTCCGCACGCCGATGCGGCCAAGGGACTTGCCGTCGCCGTTGCCGGCGATGCCCACCACCATGCAGGCGAACACGATAGGCACGACGATCATTTTCATCAGCCGGATGAAGATATCGCCCGCCGGTTGCAGCACATTGTCGATCAACCAGGGACGCGACTCCGGAAACCGGTGCAACAGCGCCCCCACCAGGATGCCGGCGGCGAGGCCGATGAGGATTTGCAGGACGAGGGGAATACGTGGCTTTTGCATGGAATGCCTCTGAAAAAAACCAGGACTGTTTCGGGCAGTGTTTGTTGTTGTAAGCCGCTTCAACGCGGCGACGCCGTCGACTCTGCGGTCAATCAGCGCAACGCCTGGCAGGCGCGTCGAAGCCGTTGGCAACCTTCCTCGATCACCTCCATGGCGCTGGCGAACGACAGCCGCACATACGGCGACAGGCCATAGGCGCTGCCCGCCACCGTGGCGACCCCGCCCTCGCGCAGGAAATACGCCACCACATCCCCGTCACTCTCCAGGCGTTGAGCGTCCGGCGTGACCTTGCCTATCAGGCCTGAAACGTTGGCGAAGACATAGAACGCTCCGTCGGGCGGTGTGCAACCGATCCCGGGGATGTCGGCCAGCAGTTCGAGCATCCGCCGGCGCCGCTCGACATAGAGCTCGCGCATCTGCGCGATGGGCGCCTGGTCGCCGGCAAACGCCGCGACGGCGGCCGCCTGGCTGACCGAACTGGGGCAGGTGGTGGTCTGCGACAGCAACTTGCCCATGGCCGCGATCAACCACCGCGGGCCGGCGGCGAAGCCCAGGCGCCAACCGGTCATGGCATAGCCTTTGGAAGCACCGTTGACGATCAGGGTGCGTGCCTGCAAATCGGCGGCCGCCGCCACGAAAGACACATGCCGGGCAGTGCCATAGACGAAGTGTTCGTAGATCTCGTCGGACATGATCAACACCTGCGGATGCCGACGTAGCACCTCGGCCAGCGCCTGCAATTCGGCTTCGCTGTACACCGCCCCGCTGGGGTTGTTGGGGGTGTTGAGAATCACCCATTTGGTCCGTGGTGTAATCGCCTGTTCGAGCGCCTGGGGCAGCAGCTTGAAGCCGTTGGATTCGTCACCGGGAATGATCACCGGGGTCGCCTCGTTGAGCCGGGCGATATCCGGGTAGGACACCCAGTACGGCGTGTGGACGATGACCTCGTCGCCCGGGTTCAGGGTAGCCGCCAACGCATGGTAGATGATGTGCTTGCCGCCACACCCGGCGATCACCTCGTCGTCGCGGTAACTCAGGCCATTATCGCGAGCCAGCTTCTGCACGATGGCCTTGAGCAACGCCGGCGTTCCCGGGGTACCGGTGTAATGGGTTTCGCCACTGAACATCGCCTGTTGCGCGGCTTCGAGAATATGCCGTGGCGTGTCCAGGTCCGGTTCGCCGATGGTGAAGTTGACGATGTCCCGGCCCTCACCACGCAACTGCGTGACCAGGGCGTTGGCGGCGATACTCGGTGACGGCTCGATGGCGAGGACGCGGTTCGACAGCAATGATTGACTCATGGGTCTTCTCCTCAGTTCGCCAGGCCGGCTTTTTCCAGCACCTTGTCCAGCCACGACTGGTCGATCGCGCCGCTGGCGATCTCGGCCTTGACCTGTTCTTCGTGGGCCTCGTGCTGGCGCGCCTTGACCAGCACCTGTTCGGCATCCGCCTGGGAAAACGCCACGAGACCGTCCTCGTCACCAACGATCAGGTCGCCCGGATTGACGATCATCCCGCCAATGGACACCGGCACGTTGATTTCCCCCGGACCGCTTTTGTAGGGCCCGCAATGCACCACGCTGCGGGCGTAGCACGGCGTGTCCTCGAAGCTGGCGACATCGCGGATGGCACCGTCGACGATAAAGCCGACACAGCCGCGCTGCTGCGCATAGAGCTTGATCAGTTCACCGATCACCGCGTTGTTGCTGTCGCCCTGGGCATCGATGACCAGCACATGGCCGGGCTCCAGCAGGGTCAGGGCCTTGTAGATGTAAAGGTTGTCGCCGGGACGGGTCTTGACCGTCAGCGCCGTGCCGACCAGCTTGCCGCTACGGTTGTAGCGGGTCAGGCCGCGGGCGCCGATATGCCGGCCGAGGTTGTCGCTGATATGCGGGGTGACGACGTTGCGAAAGGCCTCGACCAGCGAAGCGGACGCCAGGGCTGGCGAGGTGAGAATGCGCGAACCGGGGAAAGACATGATGACCTCCTTGAACGAAGAAACCCGTGTGGGCCTGGATCGATCTTAAGAAAGGCCAGCCAATACTTTTAGCGATATTTTTCTATTGAAAAACATCGCTTTTATTCATAAAAATTGGAAAAGACGAGTCGGCTCATGCCTGCAGCAGCAGACGTCCAAAATCGCAGCACTGATGTGCCAGGCGCGCCACTTCCACGCTCAGGCCCTGCAGGCGATCGGCCCGATGCACGGCGGCATAGCGGATCTGCGGCAGTCCCGGACGGGTCTCGATCACCCGCAATCGGCCCTGGGCGATCAAGGGCGCGAGGCATTGCCGAGGCAGGTAGCTGATGCCCACGCCGGAAATGGTCAGGCCGATCTGGGCCACCAGGTAGTTGCTGATCAAGGTGCGATTGAGGCGGACATCGTGCTGCGCCAGCCAGCGCTCGTAGACCAGGCCGGTACCCGAACTGCCGCCCTGGGTCAGCACGGTATAGGCCGACAAGGCCTGAAGGTCCATCGGCGCGGATTCGCGATACAAGTCCGGCGCGCACATCCAGGCGTTTTCCACGGTCTTGAGCGGCGTGGCGACAAAGCGTGCGTCGTCGAAGACATCCGGCACGATGATCAGGTCGAGCTGATCGTTCTCCAGCTTCTTGAACAGCTCGGAGCTCAGCTCGACCGAAGGCTCCAGCACCACCTTGGGGTAGGCTTCGCGAATCTGCTCCACCAGGGCGGGCAACCAGGTCAGGGCTGTCAGTTCGGTCACCCCCAGGCGGAAGCGCCTGACCAGCACCTCCCGGGAACTGATGCGCTCCAGCAGATAGTCGCGCTGGCGGAGCATTTCGGCCGCATGCTCGAACAGCTCGGTGCCTTTTTCCGTCAACCGCGCGCTGCGTTTCGAGCGGTCGAAAATCGGCACGTCGAAGGCGTCCTCCAGCTCCTGGACACGCTTGGAAATCGCCGACTGGGACATGTTCAGTTTCAGCGAGGCCGCTTCGAAACTGCCCAGTTCGACGATCCAGTAGATGGCTTCCAGCTGTTTGAAGGTAATCATGGCGTCGCCTCAGATGAAAAAAAGCGCGCCATTATTTACCCTTCCCATCGACTTCGGTAAAGCACTTCGACAGCTCGGCCCCTGATCCTGACCAACGTTTCGGCAACAAAACTGTATATTTATACATATAAAGGTTGCCCGACGCGCCAACACTGAGCATCCTGTAGCCCTTGCCAGGCGCTGACGAAACAAGGTGGTTATGCGGTTGTTCCTCTGTGAGAAGCCTTCCCAGGCCAAAGACATTGCCGCGGTGCTCGGTGCCACGCGCCGTGGCGACGGCTGCTGGGTGGGCCCGAATGCCACGGTCACCTGGTGCATCGGCCACCTGCTGGAAACCGCCCCGCCGGATGCCTACGACGCCCGCTACAAACGCTGGGTGCTGACCGACCTGCCCATCGTTCCGGAAAAATGGAAGATGCAGGTCAAGCCCAAGACCGCCAGCCAGTACAAGGCGGTCAAGCGCCTGCTGGGCGAAGCCCGGGAACTGGTGATCGCCACCGACGCCGACCGCGAAGGGGAAATGATCGCCCGCGAACTGGTGGAACATTGTCGCTATCGCGGGCCGATCCAGCGGCTCTGGCTGTCGGCACTGGACGACGCCTCGATCCGCAAGGCGCTGGCGGTGCTCAAGCCCGGCGGCGAAACCTTTTCGCTCTATCATTCGGCCCTGGGACGCTCGCGGGCCGACTGGCTGATCGGCATGAACATGAGTCGCCTGTTCACCCTGCTCGGCCGCCAGTCCGGCTACCAGGGCGTGCTGCCGGTGGGGCGCGTGCAAACCCCGACCCTGCGCCTGGTGGTGGACCGCGACCGCAGCATCGCCGACTTCGTGCCGGTGGCCTACTGGGCGATCGATGTGCACCTGCTGCACGACGGCCAGCCCTTTGTCGCCCAGTGGCGCGCCCCGCAGGACGCCTGCGACGATCAGGACCGCTGCCTCAACCAGGCCCTCGCCCAACAGGCCGCGAGCGCCATGGGCACGGCGTCCGGCGCCACGGTGGTGAAGCTCAAGACCGAGCGGATTCGCGAGCCCGCGCCCCTGCCCTTCGACCTCGGCACCCTGCAGGAAGTGTGTTCGAAAAGGCTCGGGCTGGGCGCCCAGGAGACACTGGATATTGCCCAGGCGCTGTACGAAACCCACAAGGTCATCACCTACCCGCGCAGCGATTGCGGCTTCCTGCCCCTGAGCCAGCACGGCGATGCCGGCCGGGTACTGGCGGCGCTGGAACGGGCTGATCCGAGCCTGGGCAAACTGGCGCCGTATCTCGATCCGACGCGCCGCTCGCGAGCCTGGAACGATGCCAAGGTCACGGCCCACCACGGCATTATCCCGACGGGCACGGGTGCCAGCCTCGACCGTTTGCAGGGCAAGCCGCGAGCCGTCTACAGCCTGATTCGCGCCCGTTACCTGGCGCAGTTCCTGCCCCATCACGAATACGACCGCACCCAGGCCGATTTCGACTGCGCGGCACAGGCGCTGCGGACCGTGGGCAAGCAGGTCGTCGAACCCGGCTGGAAACGTGCCTTGCCTGAAGCCCTGGCACCGGCCAAGGGACGTGAATCCCCCGAGCCACAGGCCTTGCCGGCACTGCGCGAAGGCACCGAGTGCGCGGTGAGCCGGGTCGAGCTCAAGGACCTCTGGACCCAGCCGCCGAAGCCTTTTACCGAAGGCGACCTGATCAAGGCGATGAAAAACGTCGCCCGCTATGTGGAGGACCCGCGCCTCAAGCAGAAACTCAAGGACACCACCGGCATCGGCACCGAGGCCACTCGTGCAGGCATCATCCAGGGCTTGCTGGATCGACGTTACCTGGTCAAGCACGGCAAAAGCCTGTCAGCGACCCCGGCGGCCTTCAGCCTGATCGATGCGGTACCGCGGGCGATTGCCGACCCGGGCACCACGGCGATCTGGGAACAGGCCCTGGACATGGTGCAAAGCGGCGAGATGAGCCTGGAAGAGTTTGTCGCCAAGCAGGCCGCCTGGATGAGCAAGCAGGTGGGACGCTGTGTCGAGTTGAAGTTGCAGATCGCCCTGCCGACCGGGATGGCGGGACAAGGCGCGGCGCCCTGGAAGAAGAAGCGCAAGGCTTCGGCCGGCAAGCCAGGAAGAACCCGACGCCCACCGAAGTCGGCCGTCTCCTGACGGATTGAGCGTTCCCACGCGGGAGCATGGGAACGTTCAAGGCAGGTACCTGGACTTAAATGAGCAGCCTGGGGACTGTCATCACTTCACCTTTCTACCCAGGTCATCGACGCTACGTTTCAGGCTATCCAGATCGTGCTTCTGATCACTGACATCGCGCTTGAGGCTGGACAGTTCGCTGGAATTCGAACTGGAGCTCGAACCTGAGCTGCGCTTGAGATCGTCCACTTCGCGACTGAGCTTGTCGATACTGCGATCCTGATCGCTCACGCTGCGCTTGAGGCCGGAAAGATCGCTGTTGTTCGAGTTGGAACTCGAGCTGCTATTGCGCTTGAACTCCTCGATGACACGAGCCTGGTCATTGATGATCTTCTTCAGGTTCTCCAGTTCGTCGGCATTGCGCTTCTGCAGTTCCTTCATCTTCTGAAAATCATCAACCGTGAAATCGGTGTTGCGCAGTGAGTACCCGGAGCTCGTATCGCCATGGGTTGCGGCGAGACGATCGAAGCGCCCGGCATCCAGGTCTTCGACATTCACCGCGGCCTGAGCCGCAAGCGCTGAACCGCCGAGCAGAAGTACAAGCAAGCCGGTAGCGGGAATCGTGAAAGAGGGTTTGAAACGAGCGAGCATCACTTGTCATCCTTGTGAAGTGCCGAGATGGCACATAGCTATGACTCGTTTCACCCAAAGAGGTTCCACCACCGACGTGCTGATTCCTGGCCGCCTGAAAGTCAGAACGAGTAACGCACGGCATTGACCCAGCGGGTCTGCTCCTCGAAGTAACCGAAGCTGCTCCGATCGCCTGCAAACACATCCAGCCCGGTGCGCAGTTGCCAGTGGGCATCGAGGTCATAGCGCATTTCCAGGGCGGCATACTGCGCGGACTGCCTCAGGTCCTGGGCGACGTATGCCGTCAGGTAGAGCCGTCCTTGCAGCATTTCCCGGCGTATCGCAAGACTGACGATTTCCGAACGATCCTGGTCAAAAGCCTGGTCGACAGCGTCCTTCCACTGGTTGTAGTACTGCACGCCGAAGAACCAGTCTCCGGTCAGGTAGTCGACGCCCAGCAACAATTGCCGCTGCCGGTTCTTCTTCACATCGACGATCCCCGTCGGCGCCCGGTAGTAGCGATAGTCATCCGGGGTCAGCGCCGCCTCACCCTTGACCACCACCGGACCGACAGGCACGGCAAAGGAGCCGCCGAACAAGGTACGCCGCTGCAACTGCTCACGATAGCTCAGGCCGCTGCGCGTGAGCTCCGGGCTCAGGGTGTCTTCGGTTTGCCAGCCATGCCAGGCGTTGAGGGAATAGTCGACACCTGCGGCATTGCCACTCCAGCGCAGTGCCGGGGTCCAGTCCGCCGGCTTGCGCCAGTCCGGGTCCGATGCTTCGCTTCGGGGGATGCCGGTGAGCAGATCGCCGACCCGGGGCTCGGCAAAACGTCCGTCGCTGGACGGTAGCAGGTCCTTGCGGGTCTGCGGGATCAGCAACATCTGCAACGACTGGTCCTCGAACACCGAGCACTCGCTGTTGAGCATCGCCAGAGGGCGGCGCTGCTGGACATAGTCACCGAAGAAACCTTCGCGCCGGTCGAAAGGATGAATGACATCCAGTACCCGCAAGCGGTCGGCGCTGCCCCACACCACCTGTTGCACACCGAGGGTCGAGGTGCAGCGTTCGCCCTGGTATTCGGCGAACAGCTCGCGAGGCTCGATCTCGTGGTAATCACCGTCGAGCTTGTTCTCCTGCAGCGCCCTGACCTGCGCCTTCAGCCGCCAGCCCGACTCCCCTTGCCAAGCACCGCCCAGCAACGCGGAATATTCGTCGAGCCCCCACTCGCCCTCGCGGGTCACGGCCTGGCGGGTCTCCAGCCGGCCATTGAAATCCACGGCATCAAGCGCACTGGCCTGGCTGTCGATGCTGAACAACAACAGCGCACCCAGGCCCAAGGTTCTGTTGATCATGCGTCATCCCCACACACCAGCAGCTCATCGAGCGCGACCTCCTCGTCGGCACGCTGCCGGTCGAAAGCACCGATCCGGGCATCGACCCACTCACCGAGCCCGGCCAGGGTGAAACGCGGCGAGGCCAGATGCTCCCAGTCGCGCGCAGCCTTCTCCAGGCGCGACGCCACCCAGGGACGACAATGCTCTTCCAGCGCCTGGGCCGAGAGCATCAGCCAGGCGACACACTGCCCCAATTGGAGCACCTGCTCGGACAAGCGATCATTGTCCCGTGGCTGCAACCGCTCGCTGGACAGCCAGGCGTCCAGTCGCTGGATAGCCAGCTGGCCGTGGGGCATGAACGCCAGGTACGCCTTGATCACGGCCGGCTGCTCCAGCACACGTTGCCCGATAAAGGCCGCCAGGGTCTGCGACGGGCCCTCGAACAGACGGGTGATGCGCGCATCGCGCCAGAGCTGGCCGATGGGGTTGTTATCGCAGTAGCCGCGGGCGCCGAGCATCTGCAAGGCGCTGTCGCTGACTTCGCCCAGCAGTTCGCTGGCCAGCCACTTGACCGCCGCCAGCACCTCGGCCGGTGGCGCGGGCTGTCCCTGGTCCAGGCCCGTGGCCAGGTCATCGACCCAACCGCCGAGGGCGGTTGCCGCGCAGATAGCCCCGCCGATCTGCGCCTGGGTGTGCTCGTGATCCCAGAGTCGATGGGTGCCCAGGGAGCGGCGCGTGCTGTAGCGGGTCATCAGTTGCACACAGCGCCACAGGGCGCCGATGCAGGTGGCAGCAATGCCCAGGCGACCGAAGACCATGGTGTCGCTGGCCACCGCCATCCCGGCGAACTGGCTGCCCAGCACCTGCTCCGCGCCGACCTCGACGGCGTCGAAATGCACCTGGTTCTGGACCATGCCCTTGAGACCGAGGGTCAGCGCCTCGCTGCCCTGGCGCAGCCCCGGCTGGTCGGCATCCAGGCAGAAACCGATAAAACCGCACTCGCGCCCCTGCTCGTCCAGATGCCGCGCAAACACCGAGATCACCCCGGCCCAGGCGGCAGAGCCACACCAGGACTTGCGCCCGTCCAGACGCCAATGATCGCCCTCGCGCCGTGCCGTCGCCGCCAGGTTCAGCGGGTTGGAACCGGCCCCCTGCTCGGTCAGGGCAAAGGCGGCAAGCATCCGCCCGGTGGCCAGTTGGGGCAGGTAGCGGGCCTTCGCGGCGGCTGAACCGAAGCGCTGGATCGGACGGATACCCAGGCCGTTGTTGAGCCCGACGAAAAACGCCAGGGTCAGGTCGATGGCCCCCAGTTGGCGCTGCACCCGCAGCAGTTCGAACGTCGAAAAGCCCAGCAGGCCGCCCTGGGCTTCGGCAACCTGCATGCCCAACACCCCGCGATTGCCCAGGGCCAGCACCAGGTGCGGCGGCAGGCAGCGGCGCGCGTCCATCAGGCGGAAATCCAGGCGCCCGGCCCAATCCTGCAACCATTGGTTCAGTTCGGTGACGGCCGGGGTGTCGGGACGTGCCGCCTGGGCAAATGCCGTCCATGCATTCATTGCTCAATCTCCTGTCGGGCCAACAGCCAACGGGCCGTCTCGCCGACCAGTTGCTCCAGCGTCTGCCGGGGCGCGAAGCCCACCTGCTGACGGGCCTTGTGGGTGCGGTAGTAGACGTTCATCCCCAGCAGGCGGACCACATCCGCCGAGAGTCGCAAGGGGATCAGCGAGGTCAGCAGATCCAGCGGCCGCAACAGCGCCACGATCCATTTGAGGGTCGAGCCCCGCGGTTGCCAGCGCGGCTCGGACACGCCCAGCGCGCGGCCCATGCCGGTGAACAGTTCGCGATAGCTGACGTTCAGGCTGCTGAGGATGTAGCGCTCGCCGCGCCGGCCCTTGTCCATGATTGCCAGCAGCCCTTGCACCAGGTCCTCGGCACCGATCACGGCGATCCCGCCGGGCGGGATGAACGGCAGGCGCCGTTGACGCAGGTCCAGCATGACCTTGCCCCAGCCATGCCGCACATCGCAATTCGGTGCGATGACGGCCGACGGACAGGCGATCACGATGTCCATGCCCTCCGCGCAAAACTGCCGCACCCGCTCCTCGGCCGCACGCTTGCTGTGCATGTAGGCCAGCCTGAAGGCCGCGCCGTTGTAGGCCATGTGTTCATCCGCCTCGCCGGCCGGATAGCCCACGGCGGCAATCGACGACACATGCAGCACCCGCCGCACGCCAGCGCGACGCGCGGCGTGCAGCAGGTTGACCGTGCCTTGCACATTGACCGCGAACATCCGCGCCCGGGCGCTTTCATAAGGCAGCGCCAGGCCGGCGGCGTGATAGATCTGGTCGACACCGTCCAGTGCCCGTTCGAGGCTGGCCGGATCGAGCAGATCCGCCACGCGCCAGGACACCCGGTCACTCACCGACACCAGGGCCGATGCCGGATCGTTCGCCAGGACCAGCACGGCGACCGCCTCCCCGCGCGCCAGCAAGGCCCGCACTATGTGGCTGCCCAGGCAGCCGCTGGCCCCCGTCACCAGGATCATTGCTCACCCTCCCCGGCTCGCCCCAGGGCCAGGGAGACATTGAGTCCACCGAAGGCGAAGGAGTTCTTCAACCAGGCCTCGACCCGGGCCGGGCGAGCGCCTTCAGTGACGTAGTCCAGATCGCACTCGGCATCCGCCGCCTGGTAATTGAGGGTCGGTGGGATCCGGTCCTGCAAGGTCGCCATCAGCCCACCGATCAACTCCACCACACCGGCCGCACCCATCAGGTGGCCGATGGCCGACTTGACCGAGGACACCTGCAAGCGGTCCGCATGATCGGCAAACACCTGGCGGATGGCTGCCGTTTCACAGCGGTCATTGAGCAAGGTGCCGGTGCCATGGGCATTGATGTAGGTGAAGCTTTCGGGCGCCAGCCGGCTGTCGGCCATCGCCTTGCGCATCGCCAGCGCGGGGCCTTCCACCGACGGCTTGATCAGGTCCCCGGCATCGCTGTTGACGCCGTAGCCCAGCACCCGGGCCAACACCCGCGCACCACGCGCCCGGGCATGGGCCAGGGTTTCCATGACCAGGACGCCCCCGCCCTCGCCCAGCACCATGCCGCGGCGGCCGGCGGAAAACGGTCGGCAGGTGTCCGGCGCCATGGCCCGCAACGCCTCCCAGGCTTTCCACACCAACAGATTGAGACAGGCATCGGTGCCACCGGCCAGCACGATGTCGGCATCGCCCTGGCGCAGCAGCCGATAGGCCTCGCCGACCGCCTGGGTCGAAGAGGCACAGGCGGTGCTCAACGTCATCGCCGGGCCCTTGAAACCGTAGCGCAGGCTCAGGTGACTGGCCGCGGCATTCGCCATGACCCGGGGCACGGTCCAGGGGGCCAGGGTCTGGCTGCCAGCCTGATAAAGATCCAGGTAGGCGCTGTGCAGCGAGTCGCTGCCGCCCACCGCCGTGCCCATGTACACCGCGCACCGATGGCGGTCGACCGCCTCCATGTCCAGCGCCGCCATGTCCAGCGCCTCGCGGCCCGCCAGCAGGGCGAACTGGGTCGAGCGGTCGAACATCAGCAACTCATTGGCGCTGAAGCAGCCCTCCAGCGCCTGTTCGGGCAGCGCGCCGGCATTGCACTGCCCCGGCAGCCACGGCACCGGGGCAATCGCACAGCGCGCCTGGGTCAGACCGTCCCACAAGGCTTGCCGACCGATACCGAAGGGCGACACACAGCCGACGCCGGTGATCACGACCTCATTCATGAAGCGACTCGCAGGCTCGCCAGTTGCTCGGCGAGTATCTCGATCAGGCGGGCCACCGAACTGATGTCGGTGTGGCTGTAGCTGGACAGATTGACCTGGAAGCGCTTCTCGATGGCGTACGTCAGCTTCAGCACGTCCAGCGAGTCGAGCCCCAGTTCGTCGACACTGAGCTGGATGTCCAGCTCGGTGATGTCCAGTTCAAGGGTCGTGGCCAGCAGTTCCAGCACCACGGTTTCCAGGGATTGAGTCGACATGATGGGTACTCGGATCAATGTTCGGTGCGCAGGGCACGCTGGGTGAAATTGGCCTCGGCGATGCCGGGATTGATGCTGACCTTCTCGACGATCATCCGCGTACTCTTGTTCGCGGCCAGGTTGAACATGGTCTGCGCGGTCGGTCGGCTGAAACCGCCCACCACCTGCAGGCCATCGGTCTTGAGCTGCTTGACCAGCGTGCCCTGGGCATCGAAGTAATCGATCTGCACCGGGTAGCGGCTGCTCTCCTCCAGGTAGTAGACCTTGCGCGAATAGCCCGAGATGCGCGCCTCTTCGGTCTGCGCGCGGGCTTCGATCCGGCGACAGGCCGGCCAGCTCAGGCAGGGTTCGGGCTTGCCCAGGCTGGCGAACTGGTAGCTGGCCAGCTTGTAGTCCTCGAAATCCTCGTAGGTGAAGTCGGTGCCCATGAACCAGTTCTGTTTCTGCGAACCGGCCAGGCGCCGCAGGTTCTTGGTCGAGGGGGTGTAGGACCAGATATCGTTGGTCGCCGCACCGCTGTCCTCGATCAGCAGCGCGACGTTCTTCACCGCCGCCGGCGCCGTGAAGCGCACCAGCGTACCGGTGCGGTCGCTCATGCGCTTGTCCAGCCGCGTGAGTTGGCGGGTGAACGTCAGGTGGTCGGCCTCGAACAGCTCCATGCGGTAGTCGATCTGTTCATCCTGGGCCTTCATGCGCCGGTCGGAGTCCTGCATGATCGACAGGGCATCGTCGGCCAGCGCCGGCCAGGAACAGGTCAGCAACACGGGTAAAACGGCAAGCAATCGGCGAGTCATCCAAAATTCCTGAGTTTGAGGGTGTCGACCGCGGGGATGCGCAACACATGGCGAATGGCGGGCATCGCCGCGAAGGGAATGATCAACAGGGCGGGCAGGATCACCCGCAGGAAATCGCTCGAGGCCGGGTCGGTGTTGATCTTGAACCAGACATCGGTCAGGCGATGGTTGAGCACCGCGCCCAGGCCGTAGCCCAGGGGAATGGCCACCAATCCGGCCACCACGGCGATGCTGAAGGTTTCGCAGAGCATGATCAGCGACACGTTGCGGTCGCTGAAACCGAGGATGCGCAGCACCCCGTATTCGCCGCGTCGACCGACAATGCTGAAGTTCATGCTGGTCACGGCGAACAGCAAGGCGATCGCGATGCTCATCAGCGCCGAGATATGGATGATCACCCAGATATGCGAGCTGATTTCCAGGATGGCGGCGACGATGTCCTGCTTGGAGGTCACCCGCACCACACCCGGCACGGCATAGATCCGCGCGTCTTCCAGGCCCGTCGCACCGGTGTCGACCAGATAGGCCCCGGTGAACTGTTCATCCAGCGCCAGCATGCGCCGGGCGTAGTCCTTGCTGGTGATCACCTCGCCCGGCAAAGCCCCGGAGAACACCCCGACGACCCTCGCCTGATAGTCGTTGCCGCGGACCTTGAGGGTCAGCCGGTCACCGGGACCGACACCCTGGGCAATCGCGATGCGCCGCTCGATCACCACGGCATCGCGATCGCCGTCCAGCAGCATGCGGCCTTGCATCAGGTTGACATGGCGCACGCCGTCGGCCGGCTCGATCCCCAACAGGCTGGCATTGTCCAACCGTCCGCGGCCACTGACCTGGGCGCCGCCCTTGACGAAGGTCGACCAGCGACTGCCCGGCGCCAGCGCCTGCAGACGGGCGATATCCTCATCCCACCACGGCACATCCAGGTCGACCACGCGGCTCCAGTTGTCGCGCTCGACGTTGTTGATGGCGGTGCGTTCCATGGAGGTCAGGGAAATGTAGAAGGCGATGGTGATCGCGATGCTCGCCGCCATGGCGAGCACCGTCACCAGGCTGATGCGCCAGCTGCGCAGCAGGTTGCGCAAGGAGTAACGGAACCAGAACGGGCCGCCGATATGCCGCAAGCAGGCGACCATGCGCTGGGCCAGGGGCTGCTCCTGGCCGGCGCCGACGTCGCGCAGGGCGTCCATCGGCGTGATGCCCAGGATCGAACGCATGGGCAGGTACATGCCCAGGGCCACGGTGCCGCACAGCACCAGGCCGGCGCGCCACAGATAAGGCAGCTGGAACATCAAGTGCGGTTTCGGCATGCCGATGGCCCGCGCGTAGTTCAGGCCGAACGCGTACATGTCGAACAGGGCGAAGCCGCAACCGAGCAGCAGCGCCGCCGCGATCAGCATCAACGCCGGCAGGCTGTAGGCGCAGGCGACCTGCCGACGGGTATAGCCGAGGGTGAGGAACATGGCGATCAGTGGCCGCTCTTCCTTGGCCCACTGGTACATCAGGAAGAACACCACCAGGGTCGACGACAGGGCGAAGATCAGCACCACCGTGGGCAGGAACACCTTGAAGGTGTTGAGGTCCAGCTCGAGGAATTTCTGGCTGAACTGCTCCTGGCGCGGCAGCACATAATCGACCGCCAGGCGGGTCTGTGCCCGCTCGGTCACGGCCTGCTTGATCCGGCCCAGGTCGGCATCCGCCGACAGGCCGAACAGCAGGCTGTTCACCGCGGCGAAGCCCAACTGTTGGCGCATCAGCGCCTGGTCGGCGAACACCACGCACAACGAACCGTTGCTTGGCACATAGACGCTGGGATTCAACGGCGCCACCAGGTATTCCGGGCTTTCGACGATGCCGACGACCTCGACCGGGTAATCGGCATGGCCGGAAACGAAATTGAACCGGTCCCCTACCCGCTTGCCATGGAACTCGGCACAGTTGCGCTCCAGCACCACGCCGGCGGCATCCTGCGCCTCAGGCAAGCGGCCGTCGAGCACTTTGAGCCGGTTGACCGTGGAGAAATCCTGCGCCGGCGAACTGATCATCAGCGCCGCCACCGGCTGCTCGCCGCCCAGCGGCACCAGCCCGGGCATCAACAGCCGCGGGTAGGTGGCGCTCACCCCGGGGATGTCGTCGAACGTCGGCAGGTTGATCTGCTCGTCCGGGGCGAAGATCACTTCAAACCCGGCCATCGAGGCCGACGACTGGATGTCTTCCACGGTATTGAACAGGCTGTCGATCGCCGAGTAGGCGCCCACCAGCACGCCGAAGGTCGAAGCGCAGATCAAGGCGATGGTCAGCAGCCGGTAACGAATGACCAGGATCGAACGCAGCACATGCCGGACCAGCATATTCATTGGGCGGCCCTGTGCAGGTGACCGGAACGCATTTCGTAGACCTGGTCGGCATGCTGCCCCAACGCCGGGTTGTGGGTGACGATCACCACGGTCACCTGTTTCTCTTCCTGCATCTGGCGCAGCAACTCGAACACCCGCATCCCGGTGTCCTCATCCAGGCTGCCGGTCGGCTCGTCGGCGAGGATCAGTTGCGGTTCCTTGATCAGCGCACGGGCAATCGCCACGCGCTGCTGCTGCCCGCCGGAGAGCTTGGCGGGAAACTTCTCGGCGTGCTCCAGCAGCCCGACCTTGTGCAGGTACTCTTCGGCCCGCCGATGGTCCTGGGCGGTGACCGTGCGGATCGGCTCCAATCCGGTCAACACGTTTTCCTTGACCGTCAGCGTCGGGATCAGGTTGTGGAACTGGAAAATGAACCCGACCCGCTCGGCGCGAAAGCGCGTCAATGCGGCAAAGTCCATCGAGTCGAGCAGTGCATCGCCGACCCGGACCCGGCCCTCGTCGACCCGGTCCAGGCCGCCGAGGATGTTGAGCAACGTGGTCTTGCCCGAACCCGAGATGCCGCGGATCACGGTCATGCTGGCCCGCGCGATATCCAGGTCGATATGGTTGAGCACCAGGCTGCGACCGTCGCCGCTGGGGTAATACTTCTTCAGTCCCGCGAGGGAAATCAGGGGTGTATCCATCCGGTTTGCAACTCCGTTTCAGAGCGATGTTTCAACGAGATCGAGCCCGAACACGCCATAGCGCTTGGTCCGGCGCATGCCCAGGTTGCGCGCCAGCACATAGCTGGAAGGATTGCGGTCATCGATCCACATGGTGTCCAGGCGGCCGAAGCGCGGTTCGGCATAACGCCCGATCTCGTCGCCGATCAAGCGGCCCAGGCCACTGCCCTGCACGCTGGGATCGGCACCGATCAGCGCGATCACCGCGCCATCGACGCCGCGTTTGTAGCGTCCCAGCTTGAGCAGGTCGAACAGCCCCAGGCTGCCCTTGAGCTTGTCGAGGATCTGGTTGAGGTCCGGCAGGATCAGGAAAAACGCCACGGCACGCCCCTCGAGCTCGATCAGCTTGATGCCCTCCAGGTCGATGAAGGTCTTGACGCTGTCGATCTGGAACTTGAAGCTCGCCGCGGAAATCGGCGCCACCTCGTAGTTCTCCGCAAATGCGCTGTTGAACAGGCAACGGACTTCATCGAGGTTGTCGCGCAAATCGGCGCGGGTGGCGGTGCGCACGCTGAACTGGCTGCCCGGCATCACCCGGTCGCTGCGACTGGCCTTGCGCCGTACCCGGTACTGCTCGGCGGTCACGCCATAGGTGCTGAAGGTAAAGGCCAGCTCGAAGCCCAGTTGCTTGAGGGTGTCGGCGTACCAGAGCGGGTTGTAGGTTTGCAGCAGCGTCGGCGCACGTCCGTCGATATTCTCCAGCAGCAGCGCCGCGTCCTGGGTCGAGGTGTAGCTGTAGGGCCCCAGCAGGCGGGACTTGCCGCGTGCCCTGGCCCAGTTGCCCACGGCCTCGAACAAGGCGCGGGAAACCGCAGGATCCGGCGCGACCTCGAAGAAACCGAAGAACACATGCTCATCGCCAAAACGCTCGTTGTAGGCGGCATGGATACTCACGCTGATCCGGCCCTGCACCTGCCCCTGCGCATCCACCGCGAGGAAATGCTCGATCTCGGCTTCGCGGAAAAACGGGTTGTGCCGCGGCGAAAGCAGGCGCTTCATGTCACTGCGCAGCGGCGCAATCCACAACGGGTCATCGGCATACAACCGAAACGGCAACTCGATGAACTGCTTCAGGCGCTTGGGGCTGTCGACGGTTTGAATGCTGATCATGCGACGACGTCCAACAACTGTTGCATGTTGCGATGGCGCGCCTCGAAGATGCGGTTCATGTAGGCATTGACGAACAGCCGCTCCAGCAGTGCGCCGCCGATGGCCCGGTAGGTGACCCGGTCGGTGTAGAGCGTGCCGCCTTCGGCAGGCTTGACCAGGTGCTCATGGCGAAACGCACTGAGCGGCCCCTTGACCATCTCGTCGATGAAGTGCTGGTTGTCCTTGACCTCGCGAATGCGCACGGTCCAGTTGGCCGGAATGAAACCGAACATCCAGTGCCGGAAGCGGAACTCGCGCCCCTGCTCGATCCGCAGGTCGGCGATGTCGATCTTGCCCAGCGGCGTGACAGGCTCCGGGAAGATCTTCGGGAAGTTGGCCCCTTCCAGGCAGAAGTCGAACACTTCGGCGCAACTGCGCCCCTTGATCAATGTGGTCTTTTCCAATACGGGCATGTGGCGTGCTCTCTCTTCAAATGGGTTCGGCGACCGGCTGGAAACGTTCGGCGTAACGTTTCCAGGCCTGTGGGTCCAGGGCCTTGTCGAAACTGCGCAAGCCCGCCAGCTTGAAACCGTGGCGCCCCGCCAGGCCTTCGATCAGCTCGAGGTCTTCATTGCTCAGGTCCAGTCCCAGGCTGGCATGACGCCATTCGCCCTCGAGGGCGAGCATCATGGTCTCGGCCATGCAGGCATAGGCCAGGTCGTCGGGGATCCCGTAGCGCGAACCCAATCGCGCGTCGCCCGGCATCTCGACGATGCCACCGTCGAGCACCAGCACATCGGGCCGGCGGGCCGCGATGTCCTGGCTGACATTGGCCGGCCGCGAGATGTCGCAAAGGATGGTGCCGACGGCGATATCGTCGGCACTGATGAAACGCTCGGCGCTGTTGGTCGCGATCAATACCAGGTCAGCATCCGCCAGCGACTGCTGGACATCGTTGCTCCACTTGAGCGGCGTCTGGCTGCCGTTTTCGTCCAGCAGCGCACGGCCCAGTTCGGCGGCGTCCTGCCCCTCCAGACGCCGGGCAATCGCCGCCAGGACACTGCCTTGCGCCGCAACGCTCTGCGCGCCATAGGCCACCAGTTGGGTGATCACCGAGGCGAAGCGCGGCGTATTGAAGCGAGCACTCTTGGGGTTGCCGACCAGGGTCAACTGGCCGGCCTGGCCGGCGATCAGCCGGGCAATGGCCGAACCGATGCTGCCGGTGGCGCCGATGACCGCGACCCGCATGTCCTGCATGCGCCGCCCGGTCAGGTGCACCGCACGACAGGCGGCCTCGACCGCCGTGAGCAAGGTGTAGGTGTTGCCCGTGGTCAGGGGGATGCCCTTGTCCAGCAGACGCAGGCCGCCGCCGGTGACGATCGAGGTATGCCCGCCCAGGCCCACCAGCTTGGCACCGCGCCCCTTGGCCATGTCGATGGCCTGGCCGATCAGGGCACAGGACTCTTCCACCGGCATCGCCGCCATCTGCGCCGCTGAACGCGGCACCATGATCAGGTCGCCGCTGACCTTGCGGCCGGTGGCCGGCGAAGTCAGTTCGACCGTGGAAACGAAAAACGGATCGAGCAGCGGGTTGAGACGCTCCTCGAGCAGTTGCAGGGAATGGCGCGAGTAATGACTGAGGCTTTCATCGAACTCGGCGTAGTTCTCCAGTTCCAGCGGATGGAGGATGAAGGCGAAATGATCGTCAGCGACCGGCTCGTCGAAGCGTGCCGAGTGCAACGGCAGGTCGTCGGGACCCGGGGAGCCGGCATCGGCCTCCAGCAGGTGCGCGAGCAAGGTGCCGGTGCGACCTTCGGCCACCAGCTGCAGGGTCCGCGCCAGGGCCTGCAGGAAGTGTTCGCACTCGGCGCGTCCGGCAATCAGCGGCGGCTCCACGCGCATGACGCTGGCGCCATTGAGCGTCGGTGCCACCCGCACGCCTTCGACATTCAACAGGTAGCTGGCCAGCACCGGGACCAGGCTTTCCTGTTCGCCCATGATGCCGGTGAAGCCGCCGTGAAACTGCGGGTAATGGCTACGGTCGAGGGTGAACTCGATGCCGATCAGGTAACCGGCGCCCCGCACCTCGCGGATGAAGCTCGGGTAACGCTGCGCCAGTCCCTGCAGTTGCTCCAGCAGATAAGTGCCGTTGTCCCGGACGTTGTCCAGCAACTCGGGCTGGTCGCGCAACAGGTCCAGCACCTTCAGGCCGATACGGCAGGCCAGGGTGTTGCCGCCGAAGGTCGAGGAGTGTTTGTTCTGGAAGTCTTCGCTATAGGCGCTTTCGGCCAGCAGGCAGGCACCGATCGGCATGACCCCGCCACCCAGGGCCTTGGCCAGCAGCAGGCAGTCGGCCTGCACCCCTTCGCTTGCGAAGAGCTTGCCGGTACGCCCGAGCCCGGTCTGCACCTCGTCGATGATCAACAGCGTTCCGTGGCGGTCACACGCCGCGCGAACGGCCTGGAGGTAATCGGCCGGCGGCAGGTTGATGCCGCCCTCGCCCTGGATCGGCTCGACGATGATCGCGGCATAGGCGCCCGGATAGCGCTGCAATTGCGCTTCGATGGCCTGGATGTCGCCGTAGTCGACAAAGTCGAAACCCGGCAGCGGTGCCTGGAAGCCTTCCTGGTATTTATCCGAGCCGGTGGCGGACAACGCGCCCAGGGTCTTGCCGTGGAAGCTGTGGTGCGTCGACAGGATGCGCTTGCGCCCGGTCTTCACCAGGCAGGCTTTCAACGCCGCCTCGACCGTCTCCGCCCCGCTGTTCTGGAAGGTCACGCTGCGGTACTTGCCCGGCGCCAACTCCAGCAGGCGCTGGGCCAACAGGCCACTGGCCGCCAGGCATGAGGGCTGGACGAAGATCGGCTCGCGGCTGTGCTGGAAGCTCGCCAGCTCCGCCAGCAATGCGTCCGGACTGTGGCCGAAGGGCAACGCCCCATAGGCTCCGAGGAAATCCAGATAGGCCCGCCCTGGCGCGTCATACAGATAGCAGCCCTCACCGCGGACAAAGGTCTTGTCGAGCCCGACCCGGCGGATCAGTTCGCCGATGGCCGGATTGACATGCTGTTCGAAGGGACTGATGGCTTGCCAGCGGCTCATGAAGGATTCTCTGTCGGGAAGGAAATGGAAGTCGGTGCCGGGTGCGCCGAAGCGGTCTGCCGGTACAGGTCGGCGGCCACGCCGTCTGCCGCCATGACCCGCTCATGGGCGGTCTTGAGCGCGTGATAGGGCAACGCCGGGAACAGGTGGTGCATCGCGTGATAACGCTGGGCCAGGGGTTCGAACAACTCGATCCAGCCGCCCTGGCGGGCATGGGTGGTGGAGTCGCTCAATTGCCATTGCAGTGAGACGGGATGACCGGGCGAGGCGTAGCGGTGCGCCAACCAGGTGCGGAACATATTGATGAACAGCACGCCGTAGATCACCGCGAGGAACCAACCGATCCGCTCCCAGGGCAACCACGCACTGCCCGCGGTGACCACCAGGGTCCAGGCATACAGGCTGGTCAGGCCTTCGAGCAGGCGGTTGTAAGCCTGGCGGGCGGACAGCCGCGCCGGGTTGTTGCGGTAAGCGGCATGCAAGGTCACGGCGCTGTAGCGCTCGACCACCAGCCGCCGCAACGCCGGCAGGCACCAGGACAGCGGACCGACCAGGGCGAAGCGCACCCACAGCAACAACGGGGTCAACAGCGTGCCCAGCGCCAAGGTCACCATGCTGCTGGCGAAGCGCTGTTCGAACGGCAGGTATTCCGGGTCCTGGCGGGTACCGTAGCGGGCCAGCGTGTGATGATCCATATGGCTGAGGTAGAGGAACGACGGCAGCAACAAGGGGATGCCACAGGTCAGGTTCCACGCCAGGTTGAATCCGCGCACCGCGCGCCTGGGCATATGGCTGAGCTCATGGATGAACATCGCGCAGCGATACAGGGTGAAGACCGCCACCAGGTAGCACCCGGCCTGAAGCCACGGGCTGGCAATCTCCAGCAAGGACAATGCCGCCCAGAAAGCCGCGATGTTCACCCCGAAGTCCAACCAGTAGCGCCAGGGCTGATGAGGGCGCAGGTCTTCGACCAGCGGGCGCAGGGACTCGATAAAGCCGCGCTCGCCCTGCCCGCTCGCTGCCGGTTCGCGTTTCAAGGACGTTTCCAAATCACACCGTCCAGATAGAAGTGGTGGAGAACGACGATCAAGGGCAGCAGGCCGACCGAAGGCATTTCCAGGCTCAGGACCAACAGGCTGGCCATCCCGAGGCTGGCGAACCAGATCCAGGGCCGCTCGCCCATCTGCCTGACCCAGCGATGGCCGGTGCCCAGCAGACCCGCCGGCACCGGCTGGTCGCTGGTCCTGCGCAAACCGGCCTGCACGGTCGAGGCGCAGACCAGGTGGTATTGCAAGGCATGGATGCTGGTACCGATCAGGATCAGCGCGTAAAGATCGCCCACCAGCAGGTAGGCCGCGTTGTACAGCCCCAGCGAGACCGCCAGCATCACCAGCACGAACCTGGGCAAGGCCTCGCCGCGCAGGCCCTGGCGCCATTGCATGACGATGAAGCGCAGGGTCACGACGGCGAACACGGCATAGGCCAGGACGGCCCAGATCGGCCCGATCGGTGGCGTGGGGATGGTGATATTGGCGAAGGGCAACGCCTGCCCGAAGAGCCGGTAGTCACCGAAATGAAAGCCGCCATGGCTGATCCGGTACAACAGGGGCGCGGCGAAACCGGCCAGCACCATCGTACGGATCGGCGTGGTCGAATGCCGGTAGCCGGACTTGCGCGCATACAGCGCGGCGACGCCGAAATGTTGCTTACACACGTGATACGGTTGCCAGTACACCCAGATCGCCACCAGCCAGGCAAAGGCACCGAACGCATAAAGCCCGAGACACAGGGCACTGATCAGCCCCAGGCTGGCCCAGAAGCGCACCTTGTGTCGCTGGTATTCCAGCGGTTCGGCGAGCAGCCGCACGTGGGTGTGCAGCACATGGGGCACATCCAGGAACAGGGCGAACAGCAAGGCACCGATCAGAAAGGCCGGACCGTGCAGGATCGCCAGCAACAAGGCCACGGAAATCAGCGGCCCACCGATCAGGATGGCCAAGGTATCGGCCCTGGCACTGAGGAACCAACCAGGCGCTTTATTGGGAATACTGGACATGTTCGCCGCCCCTCAGATGGCTGGAGACAGCTCGTATACGTTCGCCTCGTCGAGCAGTTCCGCCAGCTCGCCCAAGGTGGTCAGACCGTCGATGGGCTCGGCCGGAATGCTCATCTCCAGGCGCCCGCGCAGCTCGGAGAGCAAGGTCAGCTGGCTGAGGGAGTCCAGGCCCAGATCGAGCAAGGCGTCATCGGGTTGCAAGGGCAAACTGCTCAAATGGGCCGGCAGAATGCCTTGCAGCGAAAGACTACGAATCGTCTGGCAAATAACGTCGAACACAAGTGCTCCTTGCACGCATGCAATCCGTGCGGCTGGGTGGGTTAAACGGAAAGAGGGGTCTGGGTTGCGGCGACGCTGCTCAACTCGCCACCGAGGTAGCGTCGACAGAGGGCCTGGCGTTGAATCTTGCCGCTGGTGGTCCTGGGGAAATCCGCGCGCCGGATCAGCACCAGGTCATCGACCTGGACACCCGCATGCCGGACCGCCGTACGGGCCACCTCGCGACGCAGATCGTCCAGTTCGCGTCCGGCCAGCGCGTTGCTCGCCATGACCACCACCACGCTCTCCCTGGCCAGGCGACCGTCGATGCAGGAAAAGGCGGCGACCGAGCCCGCGGCCAGCCCAAGCGAGCTTTCCAGGGCCCATTCGATGATCTGCGGGCTGACGTTCACGCCGGCGCGCGTGATGAGGTCCTTGGTGCGCCCGGTGATATAGATTTCGTCGTCGAGCAGGAAGCCCAGGTCGCCGGTGCTGTACCAGTCGCTGCCCTGGCGACGTACCGGCTCGACCTTCAGGTACTGGCTGATCACCGAGCTTCCGCGAATTTCGATATGACCCAGGCTACCCTCGCCCAGCGCGAGCCCGTGCTCATCGGCGATGCGCAACTCGACCCCATCGACCACCTTGCCGTTACCCAGGTACGCGGCGGAACCGGGAGCCCCTTCGCCCAGCTCGATGACTTCTCCGAGGGCATGCAAGGCGCGGGTATCCAGCCAACGTACGCGCAGCGACTGCCCCGGCGGATTGAGGGAAACCGCCACCACGGCTTCGGCCATGCCATAGGCCGGTTGCAACACCCCGGACTGCAGGCCATGGCAGGCGAATGCGCTTTCGAATTGGCGCAGATGGTCATGGAACACCGGCTCGGCCCCCACCCAGGCGTAACGCCAGGCGGACAGATCCAGCTCACCGTCACGCACCCGCCCCGCCAGGCGATTGAGCAAGGCAAAGGCCGATGTCGGCGCCGGCGACAAGGTGCCTTTATAGCGCGATAGCGCCTGCAGCCAGGCGAGCGGTTGCCGGGAGAATTCACGCGTCGGCATCAGGACCAGATCGATGCCGCACCACCAGGCCAGGGTGATCGCCGACAGGCCCATATCGTGGTGCAACGGCAGCCAGCTGACCATCCGGTCGCTCGGGTTGACCGCGACCCGTTCGGCAATCGCCTGGCAATTGGCACTGAGCATTGCCTGGCTGATGCACACGGCCTTGGGCAGTCCGGTGCTGCCGGAAGTGAACTGCAGAATGGCCAGGTCGGCGGGGACACAACGCGCTGGCTCATGCAGCGCTGGCCCGCTGCCAAGTGCTTCGCCCAGCGCGACATCCGTCAGGACCCGGCTCGCCCACTCCCGGGACAACTGTTGCCGGACAGGCTCACTGGCGAGAATCAGGGCCGGCTCGATCAACTCGAGCATGCCATTCAAACGACCGTCATCGGGCTTGCCGGAAGACGTGCCCAGTTCATGGGGCAGCAGGGAAATGGCCAGGCCTTCGGCCCAGGCCGCCAGTGTCATCGACAGCACGTCAAAGCCGGACGCCAAGGCAATGGCAACCACCTGCCCACGCTGGAGGGCACGTTGACGCAGCACGCTGCGCACTTGCGCAACGCGCTCGAGTAATTCGCAGTGGTTGATCGAGACAGCCGCATCCTGCGTCAGAACAGTCGTTTGACGAGAATGAGAATGGGTAGCGAATTTTTCGAACAGACACAAACAGGTAGGCTGGACTATTCCATTAGCCATTTTTGTCGCTCCTTGACACAGGCCGCGCAATCTACAGATTGTCCGACAATGGGTCAATATGGCTTTTCAATATCACCAAAAAAAATGACTGCCAGGTCACGGTGGCCCAGACGGGATAGCCCGCCGACGACGGTTTGCGCTCTGGTCTGAGAGTGGTTTCTCAGAATGAGACCGGTCAAATGGTTATCATGTCGGGCCGCCGACAAGGGCGGCCCGACAGGTGTCCGGGACCATTGCGGTCAGCGAGACCGCCTGCGAAACCATTGGCCATGTTAACGGGGAGCAGTCCCTGAACACGCCGGCAGCGCGTCCAGGGATGGCTTGCCCGTTCATCAAAGGAACGAAATATGACCCGTAATATGATCGGCAGCGCGGTGGGTGGTGCAGCTGCATTGATCCTGCTCATCGTGTTTTTTGGCAGTTGGTACACCGTGGATGAAACCGAGCGCGGCGTGCTCCTGAGAAACGGCGCGCTCGTCGGCGTGGTGGACCCGGGACTGTCGTTCAAGACGCCGTTCATTGAAACGGTGAAGCTGATCAGCACCCAGAGCCAGGTATCCGCGTACGAAAACCTCCAGGCCTACAGCAAGGACCAGCAATCGGCGCAGCTCAAGGTCTCGGTCTCCTGGCACGTCGCACCCTCCGATGTCGCCAAGGTGTACACCCAGTTCAAGGATATCGAGGGCATCCGCGACCGCCTGATCAGTCGTCAGGTACCGACCCAGGTCGAGAACGTCTTCGGCCAGTTCAACGCCGTGGCCGCCGTGCAGAACCGCGTCCAGCTGGTCAGTGACATTTCCATGGCGATCAAGGCGGCGATCACAGGACCAGTGATTATCGACAGCGTGCAGGTCGAGAACATCGACTTCAGCGACGCCTATGAGAAAGCCATCGAGGCGCGCATGGCCGCCGAAGTCCAGGTCAAGACCCGCGAACAGCAACTGGCGACCGAACAGGTCCAGGCGCAGATCCGCGTGACCCAGGCACAAGCCGAAGCCGATGCGCAACTGGCGCAGGCCAAGGCCGATGCCCAGGCCACCGAACTGCGCGGTCGGGCCGAAGCCGAGGCGATCAAGGCCCGGGCCCAGGCGCTGGCGAGCAACCAGAACCTGGTGGAGTTGACCAAGGCGGAGCGTTGGAACGGCGTGCTGCCGACAACAGTGCTGCCAAGCGGCTCCCTGCCCTTCATCGATGCCCGGCAGGACCGCAAGTCCGACTGACTGCAGGAGCAGGCCTGCTCGCGATGGGCGTCAAGGATGACGCCCTCAGGCTCATCGCGAGCCATCAGACGTCGACCGGCTGCTTCTCCGGGACCCGACTTTTCTCATCGATCCAACCCTTGAAGGCTTCCAGGGCTGAAACGATTTGCCGGCGAATCTGCGGGTCCGCGGCAATCTCCGCCTCCCCCATCTCTTTAGCCAGCAAATTCACCGTAATCGATGCCGATTCGACAAGATTCGCCGACATCGTATCCAGCACCAGCCTGAGCGCCGCCTGCGCATGACTCGCCCGTGGCGATGCATTGAACAGCGCCACCGGCTTGCCGGGAAACTCGTGACTGGCAACGAGCCAATCCAGCGCGTTCTTGAACGATCCCGGAATGCCGCGCGCATACTCAGGGCACGAAATCAGGATGCCATCCACCCGACCGATCCGCTCGCGCAACGCCACAACGATCGCCGGAGGATGGTCAGCCAAGTCCGGGTCGAAATGAGGTAGCTGCCCCACCTCCAGATAATGCTGGATCGACACCCCCTCAGGACTGAGTCTCTCGGCGGCGCGCAGCAGCGAGCCGTTTGAAGAGGCTGCCCGAAGGCTCCCGGAAATTGCCAGTATCCGTACCATTGATATCCCCGCTACAACCAAAACGCCCTGGAAAGAAAAGCCCGCTCAATGGCGGGCGCTTGGAAACTCAGCACTCATGAGCGCATTGTCCGGGAGTCCACGCATATCGGCCAGGGCTGAAACAGAGACTAGAGCTTTGCCCCCAAAGTTTGCAGCTTCAAGCCTGCACTGTCGGTATCCCTTGAGTCAGCGTCCTGCCTGCCTTCAATTTTTCTACCGAGATAATTGACCTCTGCCCTGAGCGCCTGCAACTCGGTCGTCGCTCGATCAAGCAGCTCACGATCAGATGGCACGGACAGCTCATTGGAAGCCCCCTGCTTGCGACCGCGATAAATGGCAACGGTCATCAGCAGAACGATACCCGCCAGCCAAAGGAGAACGATTGTGGCTTTCACTGCCCCACCTCCTGTATTGCACACACATAAGAGAAGACAAAACAAAAAAGACTCGTGATGAACAGCGTGACACTCAACAACTCTGCCCTGACGCCCACCACCTGAAGTCCATTGAGGGTGAATAAAAGCCCAGCGCTTGAGGCCGGATGTTCGGGAAAAGAGGGAGGAAGGTCAATCGACTGAATGTGTGGCGGTATTTCAAGAATGCTGCGGATCGACCGTCAAGCCGCCACAGATGACAGTCCAGCCAGTACGGATCTGATGAGCCGAGAACACTTGCTGAACCCAAGACGCAAAAAAGGGCCAATCTCTCGATTGACCCTTTCTGACCGCCCAGCAGAGCGGATTTTGTTTGGTAGGCGCGATTGGACTCGAACCAACGACCCCCACCATGTCAAGGTGGTGCTCTAACCAACTGAGCTACGTGCCTGCTGTGAGGCGGCATTCTACGGAATTTCGAAGGAGTGTCAACCCCTTTTCTTTCCGCTAAGCCTATGAATATGCGTATTTTTTAGTAAGCACCCGAAAACAAAAAAGGGCCAACCTCTCGGTTGACCCTTTCTGACCGCCCAGCAGAGCGGATTTTATTTGGTAGGCGCGATTGGACTCGAACCAACGACCCCCACCATGTCAAGGTGGTGCTCTAACCAACTGAGCTACGTGCCTGCTGTGGGGCGGTATTTTGCGGATTTTCTCGCGAGTGTCAACCCATTTATTTTGCTAACTCTTTGAATATGCATATTTTTTACTGAGTTCTGCAAACGCCGGCTTTTTCCCGGGGTGGCTGGCGGGGGTATTTCATCTAAGGTAGGATCAGGCCAATCGTAAAAAATATAAAACAGAGGTTGCAGGATGGCGAACACGCCCTACCCCCAGTCCTACTACGCCGCTTCGGCGAATCCGGTACCGGAACGCCCTGCCCTGCAGGATGACGTCACGACCGATGTGTGCGTGATCGGTGCCGGCTATACCGGGCTGTCCAGCGCACTGTTCCTGCTGGAGAACGGTTTCCGGGTCACGGTGCTGGAGGCCGCCAAGGTCGGTTTCGGCGCGTCGGGGCGCAACGGCGGGCAGATCGTCAACAGCTACAGCCGCGATATCGATGTCATCGAACGCAGCGTTGGCCCCAAGCAGGCCCAGTTGCTCGGGCAGATGGCCTTCGAAGGCGGTCGGATCATTCGCGAACGCGTGGCCAAGTACAATATCCAGTGCGACCTGAAGGACGGCGGTGTATTCGCCGCCATTACCAAGAAACAGATGGGTCACCTCGAATCCCAGAAGCGGCTCTGGGAGCGCTTCGGCCACACCCAGCTCGAACTGCTGGACGAGCGGCGCATTCGGGAAGTGGTCGGCTGCGACCAGTACGTGGGCGGCTTGCTCGACATGAGCGGTGGCCATATTCATCCGTTGAACCTGGCGCTGGGCGAAGCGGCCGCGGTCGAGTCGCTGGGCGGGACGATCTACGAGCAGTCTCCGGCGGTGCGCATCGAACGCGGCGCCAACCCCGTGGTGCATACGCCCCAGGGCAAGGTCAGGGCCAAGTTCATCATCGTCGCCGGCAACGCCTACCTGGGCAACCTGGTGCCGGAACTGTCCGCCAAGTCGATGCCCTGCGGCACCCAGGTGATCACCACCGAGCCCCTGGGCGATGCACTGGCCAAATCGCTGCTGCCCCAGGACTACTGCGTCGAGGACTGCAACTACCTGCTGGACTACTACCGTCTTTCCGGTGACAAGCGCCTGATCTTCGGCGGCGGCGTGGTGTATGGCGCACGGGACCCGGCCAATATCGAGGCGATCATCCGGCCGAAAATGCTCAAGGCCTTCCCGCAGCTCAAGGATGTGAAGATCGACTACGCCTGGACCGGCAACTTCCTGCTGACGCTGTCGCGCCTGCCGCAGGTCGGTCGTCTGGGCGACAACATCTACTACTCCCAGGGCTGCAGCGGTCACGGCGTGACCTACACCCACCTGGCGGGCAAGGTGCTGGCCGAGGCCCTGCGCGGCCAGGCCGAGCGTTTCGACGCCTTTGCCGACCTGCCGCACTATCCCTTCCCCGGCGGCCAGTTGCTGCGCACGCCATTTACCGCCCTGGGCGCCTGGTATTACACGCTGCGGGACAAGCTGGGGGTTTGAACACCCCAGCCTGTTGCAGACCTTGCCATCAATGTCCGACCAATGCCTTCGTGGCCTGGGCCGCCGCCTGCTCCTGACCGGCCTGGGCCAGGTCGTTGGCGGCTTTCAACCAGCGCTGCCGATCAACCTGCGCCGGCAATTGCGTCGGCGCCTGGACCAGCACCGCCCAACTGCCGGCATCCTTCCAGGCCGAAGCAAAGGCCGAGAACGTGATCAGCATCCGGCGATTCATACCCGAGCGCAGCAGGACGGTCTGTTTGCTCCGGTTGTAACCGACCAGTACCGCATAGCGCGGGGTCGACCACACCCGGCCCTCGTTGAACCGCACCAGCACCGGATACCCGGCCGCGACCTGAGCCAGCAACGCCGACAAGTCAGGATCCAGCGGGTACACCACCATGCCGTACTCACGCGCCAGGACCTGCATGTTTCGCTCAAGACCGTCCTCGGCGCCCGGCAATTTCAGCGGTTTCTCCAGCAACCCCGGCGTCACGCTGACGCCCTGCTGCGACAACATGCTGGCCAGGGCCATGGTGCCGCCTTGATAGGCTTCGCCACGGAAGAACGGCACGGCATTGAGTTCAACCCGCTCCGGCAGGCGCTGGACGTCCGGCGCAACACCGCCGGCACAACCGCCCAATCCCAGCAACAACGCGCCCACCAGCCACAAGCGCCGCCCCGGTACCCTTTGCAAACCTGTTGATCCCTTGAACATCTTCACTCTCTTGGTCAATCGCCAGGCCGCTCAACACCTGGCAGGGCCCCTGATCATAGGTCGCAGGTGAACAAGGGTATAGCCTTTCGTTGCAGATTGCCTGGCGCGATAGAGCGAAATGACTGCACCCCCACGACCTTTGGTCAATGGACTGCAACACAGCAACGTCTAGACTGGATTTGCAGGAAGACGGACGAAGTGAGTGAGCCCGAACGGGCGAAGGAGGCACTGATGAGCCTTGTAGCGATCATTGTACTGTTGGTGCTCGGCTGGGTAACCGTCGCGGCGGCCATGTTATGGGGAGTCCTGAGAGTCTCCCGTCGGCATCACACCCCTGCCCTGCCTGCGCAGCCCAAATCCAGCGAAAAGTCCCAGGCCCGTACCGCCACCGCCCACTGACGGTTTTTCACGAAAACGCCACGAAAAAGGCCGCCTGAACCCAGGCGGCCTTTTCATCATGCGGCCAGTATCAGGCTTCTGCCAGCTGACGCTTGTGCCGGGCACGTCGGGCCAGCATGTTCAAGCCTTCGATCACCGCGGAGAAAGCCATGGCCGCGTAGACATAGCCCTTGGGCACATGGGCACCGAAACCTTCGGCAATCAGTGTCATGCCGATCATGATCAGGAAGCCCAGCGCCAGCATCACCACCGTCGGGTTGTCGTGAATGAACTTCGCCAACGGCTCGGACGCCAGCAACATCACCAGGACCGCCACCACCACTGCGACCACCATGATCGGCAGATGCTCGGTCATGCCCACGGCCGTGATGATGCTGTCGATGGAAAAGACCATGTCGAGCATCAGGATCTGGCCGATCGCCGCTGCAAAACCAAGGGATACACCGGCGCTGCTGTCTTCGGCCTCCTTGGCCTCGGGGTCCATGCTGTGGTGAATCTCGGTGGTGGCCTTCCAGACCAGGAACAGGCCGCCGGCAATCAGGATCATGTCCTTCCAGGAGAACGCCTGGCCGAACAGCTCGATCACCGGCGCGGTGAGCTGGACGATATAGGCGATGGTGCTCAACAGGCCCAGGCGCAGGATCAGGGCCATGCCAATACCAATGCGCCGGGCCTTGGTGCGAAACTGCGCCGGCAGCTTGTTGGTCAGGATCGAAATGAAGATCAGGTTGTCGATGCCCAGCACGATTTCCATGATGATCAGCGTCGCCAGGGCAATCCAGGCGGTGGGGCTGACGGCGAGTTGCAACAGGTATTCCATGCTTCAGTCCTGATTCCGGGGTGAGGCGGCCACGTGCTGGCCCACCGATAGCAACGCATTCTAGGGAAGCAGACACTTCAGGAAAATTCGTATTTTTAAGCGCTATACTTCGGTTTTAACGAACTGATGCCCTCCATGCTCAACTATCGCCAGCTTCACTATTTCTGGGTCGTGGCCAGGACCGGCAGCATTGCCAGGGCCTGTGAGCAGTTGAACCTGACGCCGCAGACCATCAGTGGCCAGATCAGCCTGCTGGAACAGACCTTTGGCGTGGAGTTGTTTCGCAAGGCCGGGCGGCAACTGGAGCTGACCGAGGCCGGGCGCCGGGTCCTGCCCTACGCCGAACAGATGTTCCAACTGGGCAACGAACTGGAAGCCATGCTGCAGACCCAGCCGAACGAACAGCAGCGGCTGCTGCGGGTCGGGGTTGCGGATGTGGTGCCCAAATCCATCGTCTATCGCCTGATCGCGCCGACCATGGAGCTGGATGAGCCGATCCGTATCACCTGTCGCGAAGACAAGCTCGAACGCCTGCTCGCCGACCTGGCGATCCAGCGCCTGGACCTGGTGATTTCCGACAGCCCCATGCCCAGCCATCTGGACATCAAGGGCTACAGCCGGAAACTGGGGGAATGCGGGGTCAGCTTTTTTGCCACGTCCTCATTGGCAGCGCGGCATGCCGATGATTTTCCGCGCTGCCTGCACGGCGCACCGCTGCTGATTCCCGGGCAGGAAAGCGTGGTTCGCAGCCGCCTCCTGCGCTGGTTCGCCGAACAGCAACTGCATCCGAGGATAGTCGGTGAGTTCGACGACAGTGCCCTGATGCAGGCGTTCGGCCAATCCGGTAGCGGGATCTTCATCGCACCGAGCGTGATCGCCGAGGAAGTGTGCCGGCAGTACGGCGTCGAACTGATCGGCCAGACCGAGGCGGTGAGCGAGTCGTTCTACGCGATCTCGGTGGAACGCAAGGTCAAGCACCCCGGCATTGTCGCCATCACCGAGGGGGCTCGACGCGAGCTTTTTACAACGCTGGAGAACTAGGCGCAGACCGTACGGGATTTGGCCCCCATCAGCGCCAGCGCCAGCAGGATCGACAGCAGGATAAAGCCGGCGGCGGCAAAACCGAGGCTGCCCAGACCCAGGTTGTCGATCACCCGACCGCCGACCATTGCCCCCAGGCCAATCCCCAGGTTGCCACCGGCAATGTTCAGCGACGCCGCGAAGGCCGGCGCATGGGGCGCGGCCTTCATCAGGCGCACATGGCTGATCAGGAACAGGGCCGCCTGGGTCACGCCCCAGACGCCCAGGGCGGCCGCCAGGCCAAGGATAGAGTGAATGCTCGGCACCAGGGCCACCATGCCACCGATCATGAAGGCGCAGAACACCATCGAAGCGATCAGCGGATGGCGGTCGACCATGCGCCCGCCCAGGGAGTTGCCGATCAGCCCCACCGCACCGAAGCCCATCAGGCACCAGCCGACCACCGTACCGTTGAAACCGGCCAGGCGCTCGAGGATGTCGGCCAGGTAGGTGTAGGCCGTGAACATGCCGCAGAACACCAGGATCGACAGCAGCACATGGCCGATCATCAGCGGACGACGCAGGATGCCGAACTGCGAACGCAAGGACACTTGCTCCAGGTGCAGGCGCGTGGCCGGCAGGTAACGCCAGAGCAGCAGGGCCTTGACCAGGGCCACCCCCGCCAGGATCGCAAAGGCGCTGCGCCAACCCCAGGCGTCGGAGATCAAGGTGCCGACAGGAATCCCGAACACCGTCGCACAGACGATGCCGAAACCGATTTTCGCGATCGCACGCCCGGCGTAGTCGGGGCCAACGATGTCCACCGCCGTTTCACTGGCCAGGGCCCAGAAAACCGGAAGCCCCAGCGCCGGCAGCAGGCGGGCGATGGCCATGACGCCAATATTCGGCGCCAGCGCCGCCAGCGTGTTGGCCAGGCCGAACATCACCAGGATGCTGATGAACAGCCGCCGGCGTTCGAAACGCGAAAAGTACGCGGTCAGGAAGGGTCCAAACGCGGCGACGGTAAAGGCGAACAAGGTCACCAGCAAGCCCGCCTGGGGAATGCTGACGTCAAGGTCACGGGCAATCGACGGCAGCAGGCCGACAATGACGAACTCCGTCGTCAGCACGGTGAATCCGGCGGCTGACAACAGCAGGATGGGCAACAACATGAATCACTCCAGAAACGACAACGCCAGCGATAGCCCGAAGGCCCGCTGAATAAGAGGTGCAAACAGAGGGGAAGCGATCACTGTAACAGAAGGTTCGTGGCGAGCGGGCTTGCCCGCTCGCCACAAGATTACCGGTGAGTCAGAAGTGAACCGGCAACGAAATCAGAACGCGCCCATGTAGTCACGCTTGCCGATTTCCACGCCGTTGTGGCGCAGGATCGCGTAGGCAGTGGTCACGTGGAAGAAGAACTGCGGCAGGCCGTAGCTCAGCAGGTAGGCCTGGCCACTGAAGCGCTTCTCTTTCGGGGTGCCCGGACGGGTCACGATCTCGATGCCTTCGTTGCCGTCGATCTGTGCCGCAGTGATGCTGTCGAGGTGAGCCAGCACCTTGCTGATCAACGCCTGCAATTCGGCGAAGGTGGTTTCGGTGTCCGGGTAGGACGGCACTTCGATCTTGGCCAGACGCGAGGAAACGCCCTTGGCGAAATCGACCGCGATCTGCACCTGACGGTTCAGCGGGAACATGTCAGGGGCCAGGCGGGCTTGTACGAAAACGCTCGGATCGATGTTCTTCGCCGCCGCGTGGGCTTCGGCCTTGTTCAGAACGTCGCTCAAGGCATTGAGCATTTGTTTGAAAACCGGAATGGAAGCTGCGTACAGGGAAATGGTCATGAGGATCTCGCAGTGAAAATGGCAGGAGTGAAGCCGCACGATTATAGCCAGGGTGAAGCTCATCGCGGCTTGTCTTTTTACGGGTGAAGGCCCTACGCTGGTGACCTTTCTACGCAAAGGGAAACGCACAATGGGCAGCGAGCAAGAGACTTCCGTCGATCAACCCCAGTTGAACAGCACGGAAATTCGCATCCTGGGCTCCCTGATCGAAAAACAGGCCACCAGCCCGGAAACCTATCCCCTGACCCTCAATGCCCTGGTCCTGGCCTGCAACCAGAAAACCAGCCGCGAGCCCGTGACAAACCTCAGCCAGGGCCAGGTCGGCCAGAGCCTGCGAGCCCTGGAAGGCCGCGGCTTCACTCGCCTGGTGATGGGCAGCCGCGCAGACCGCTGGGAACACCGGGTCGACAAGACGCTGGAACTGGTGCCGGCCCAGGTCGTGTTGATCGGCCTGCTGTTCCTGCGGGGTCCACAAACGGTCAACGAACTGTTGACCCGCAGCAGCCGGATGCATGACTTCGAAGACAGCGAGCAGGTCGTGCACCAGCTGGAGCGCCTGATTGCCCGTGGCCTGGCCCTGCTGATTCCACGCCAGTCCGGGCAGCGGGAAGACCGCTACACCCACGCCCTGGGCGACCCGGCGGATATCGAGGCGATCCTCGCGGCCCGTCAGCAAGGACCGGAACGCAGTGCGAGCGGCGCCGTGTCCGTGGAGCGCATCGAAGAACTGGAAGCGCGGATCGCGGCGCTTGAAGAGCGTCTGGCACGATTGGAGTAACCCGCCCGCCGGTCTTCAACTGCGCGCAAACGCCACGGCTTTCTGGAACTGCTCCTCGCTGGGTCGCACACCGGTGTAGAGCACGAACTGTTCCAACGCCTGGATGGCAATGACCTCGAGCCCGGTGATCACATGCTTGCCCTGGGCCCTGCCCCGCAGAATCAGCGGGGTTTCCGAGGGCACCGCGACCACGTCGAACAGCGTCTCGGCGGCGTCCACCGCCGCGGCCTCGAACGCCAATTGATCCGCCTCCGGACCACCGCTCATGCCGATCGGCGTGACATTGACCAGCATCCGTGGGCGCAACGCCCCCAATTGCGCCTGCCATTCATAGCCGCAACTCTGTGCCAGCGCCCGGCCCGCCACTTCGTTGCGGGCCACTATCACGCCATTGCGGTAACCGCCGTCGCGCAGGGCCGACGCCACGGCCTTGGCCATGCCACCGCTGCCCCGCAGCGCAAAGGTGATCTCCTTGGGCACCGCATGGCTGTCGAGCAACTGTGCAATGGCGATGTAGTCGGTGTTGTAGGCCCTCAGGTAGCCGGCGGTGTTGACGATGGTATTGATGGACTGGATCGCCGCGGCGGACGCATCCAACTCATCCACCAGGGCGATGCACGCTTCCTTGAACGGCATCGACACCCCACAGCCACGAATGCCCAGGGCCCGGATCCCAGCGACCGCACCGGGCAGGTCCTGGCTGCTGAAAGCCTTGTAGTAAAAGTTCAGCCCTAGTTGTTCATAAAGGTGATTGTGGAAACGCAAGCCGAAATTCCCGGGGCGCCCCGACAACGACATGCACAATTGGGTGTCTTTGTTGGGGTTCATCTGCATGTTTCATCTCCTGAAGGGTGTTTCGGACAAATGGGATTAGGCATTTACCCAACTTTCGTCGATCATAGACGCCCGCTGCAAGGCTCTGGCACCTGCCTCGGACAGCTGTATGGAAGCCACGCCAGGAACCTTACATAAAATTTACTCAACGACTTCGCAGTTTTTCAAAAAGTCGTTGTCATAGAAGTATCCCCGCGACAGTCCTTGAGTCTATTGCAGACAACAAGCGCTGGGGTTGGAACCCGAGGAATAATCATGATTCGTACAATCCCCAAGATAGCCTTGCTCGTTGGTGCACTCGCTGTCGCAGGTCAGGCCTCTGCCCACGGCGGCAACTGGGTCGGCCCTGCCTTGTTGGGTGGCGTGATCGGCGGAGCCATCGTCGGTTCGATGGTAAGCCGCCCGGCCTACGTCGAGCAGCCGGTGTATGTACAACCGGCTCCGGTCTATGTCCAACAGCCGCCTCCGGTCTATGTCCAACCCGCACCGGTCTATGTCCAGCCGGCTCCCGTCTACGTCCAGGGCGGCTACTATGGCCGTCCGGTGTACTACGAACACCGGCATCATTGGCACGACGGCCCACGCTGGTAATCGACAGTCGCAATACCCAGGCCCTGCTCGCAAGAGTGGGGCTTTTTTTGCGATGTCTGAATTACACCATCAAAGGTCGCAGGCAAGACAACCACGCGCCCTCGATAAAAGGCATGATGTAACCTGTCGTCGCCCAGGACGGGCGTTAATACGATTGTCATATTTATGCCATACCTGATCAGCAAGATCAGGCTAAATGATAAGAACAAGGACGAGCCATGCCTACGCAGCACCCACATCGCACCGCTGGACTCTGCACCTCGAGCAAGGTCTATAGCGCCCTCACCGAACTCAAGCAGCTCGAAGGCCACCGCACGGCCAAATTTCTCTCGTTGCTGGCCGAAAACCTGGTCCGCAAGGGGCTGCTCAATGAGCAGGAAGTGCTGAAGATGCTGGATCAGGTCGTCGACTGACGTCCCCCTCTTTACCGCCTGTCGATCTCGTCGATGTCCACTATCGAGCGCGATGATTTTCCTCGAACACGGTCGGGCCTATAAGGTAGCTCCATAGATCGATGGAGGTCCTCATGGCCAAGATTCAAATCATGTCCGTTATCGGCAGCGCCGTTCCCGCCTCGCTCAGAGAGCTGGGCCTGCTCGCCTGCTGGTACCTGGTCCGAGACGGTGTCCCGGTCAGCGGACCGTTCACCTCGCTGCCGGCGGCCAAGGCTTCGTCGCAAAGCCTGGACCTGCATGCCCTGAGCGCCTGACCGCGCCAAGATTCCCGAAACGTGCGTTGCTCCGCACACCCCTTTGCCCGCACTCGTTGCGGGCTTTTTTATGGGCTCGCGCGCATCAGCCGCGCTCGGCCAGTGCGGCATTGACCTGGGCACGATGGGTGAGCTTCTGCAGGCGCTTTTCCAGCTCGGTCATCACCACGCGGTCGCTGCGCCCACTTTCCAGCTCATCGATCAGCGCCTGGGTCACCTGGCGCAGTTCGTGATTGATGACGATCCGATCGTCGTTCAGGTCATGCTTGTGCGACTCGAACAGACGGTGCAGGAAATCCTCGAGGTTGCGCTGGCAGCGATGCCGATCCGTGGCCCGCAAGTGAGCCAGATTGGCACTGATGCGTCCCAGCAGATCCAGCAGCTCGATGCCGAAATAGTGCAGCCGCCGCGCATAGCCCACGTCGTGTTCACGGCGTTGCTTACGCTGTTCCTGGAACTCCTGCTTGCGCTGGATCGCCGGCACACTGATGGCCATCATCAGGCCAACAATCAAGCCCACCGCCTGGACCCAGCCATACCAGTCCGCCGATTTCGGAAAAAATGCAAATCCCAGCAACAGGACCGCCACCATCCCCGCCCAGGCCACCATGGGCAGGTAATCCCTGCTGATCAAACTCTTCGGCATTGCCGGACTCCTGAATCATTGGATTGACCCGATGCTAATCGGTGCACAAGGTTGGCACCACAACATGTCAAGCCGGATACACAATCAGGCGCTGCAGCCCTGAAAATAAGGGCTGCAATCCATACAACCGCCGCCCTACCTGAGCTAAAATATGTCTCATGGCCAGCACCGACCCAACCTTCATTGCCGGCCAGCTAGGGCACAGCATTCAGGTCCTTTTGTCAGCCTATGCGCGCTGGCTGAACTCAACCACGGATTGGACGGAGATCGGAAAGCTCGAAGAGAGAATGGGTTCGACGATACAAGCGTAAATTTTGTGTCAGTTAAGCCCAGGATCTACAGAGGTGTGGCAAGTTTCTGAACTATATTCATAAAATGTAACGATTTTTTTCAGAACGACCCGTTGCCAACGGCTTACCCATCATATTTTTGCGAGTCCACCCGCGTGAACATTCGTCATTCCATTTTCGGCCTGTTTTTTGTCTTGGCAGGCGCCGTTATCACCCCCAACGTAGAAGCCCGCGAAACTGGCTCCACCTCCCGTGACCCCCATCACCTGCGAATCGCTTCCGGTAGCGCCCTGGTCATCGATCTGCAGACCAACCAGCCCCTCTACTCCAGCAACCCGGACGTGGTCGTGCCGATCGCCTCGGTGACCAAGCTGATGACCGCCATGGTGGTACTGGACGCCAAGCTGCCGATGGACCAGTACATCTCGGTGAACATCGCCGATACCCCGGAAATGAAAGGTGTGTTCTCCCGGGTCAAGCTCAACAGCGAGCTGTCGCGCAAGGAAATGATGCTGATCGCCCTGATGTCGTCGGAAAACCGTGCGGCGGCCAGCCTCGCCCACCATTACCCGGGCGGTTATGCAGCCTTTATCGCGGCGATGAACGCCAAGGCCAGGTCCCTGGGCATGCTCCACACTCACTATGTGGAACCCACTGGCCTGTCGATCCACAACGTCTCCACCGCCCGCGACCTCAGCAAGCTGCTGATGGCCGCACGTCACTATCCGATGCTGAGCGAGCTGAGCACCACCAAGGAAAAGACCGTGGCGTTCCGCAAGCCCAACTACACCCTGGGCTTTCACAACACCGATCACCTGGTCAATAAAGCCAACTGGGACATCAAGATCACCAAGACCGGCTTCACCAACCAGGCCGGTCATTGCCTGGTGCTCGTGACCAGCATGGGCGGCCGTCCGGTGGCCCTGGTGATTCTCGATGCCTTCGGCAAGTACACCCATTTCGCCGATGCCAGCCGGATCCGCAACTGGATAGAAACCGGCAAGAGCGGCGAAGTGCCGGATGTGGCCCTGCGCTACAAGGCTGACAAGAACCTCAAGAGCCGCGCCGAAGCGGCAAAGTAAGCCCTGATACCGTGGCCCGACTCTTCGGGCCACGTGCTGTTGTGCTTGAGTGCCTGTTCGTGCGGGTCTATCACATGGCCGAACTGGGTCCGCCGGTCTGCCTCGCTGGCAGTGATGTGACCTCGACGGCCTTACTCGATCCGCCGCAAGCGGAGTCAAACCCGCCGCCATAAGCCCGCAGGTGCCGCCGCGCACCCAAACCTGCATAATCGCGCTCCGCCTCCGCCGTACAGGACGTCATCCGTGAGCGCCGCACGCAACCCTACCCGCGAGAACAAGAACATCGGCCGCCTGCTGCTCGAGCTGCTGTGGCTGCTCCTGGTTCTGCTGGTGCCGATTTTCTTCGTGACGATCCTTCCCCCCGCCCTCGCCCTGGCCGTGGTTTTCGCCTGCGCCGCAGGGATGTGGGCCTGCGTAAAGCTCGGTTGGCCCAAGGGCGGACGGGCCTTTGCCCGACTGATGATCTCGGCGGTCTTCGGCCTGGGCTTCAGCCTCGGGCGGGCACTGCCCGAATACTGGAGTATCGCGGCCGCCTTCCTGGCGATTCTCCCCGGGCTGGCTTGCGTGAGCCTCTGGGAAAGACGCCTGGGCCTGGTGACGCCCACCACGGAAAACCCGATCCCGGGCAACGGTGCCAGCGCCTGGGGCGGCCAGGAACCGACGCTGACGCCCGAAGGCGAGCCGATCAGGGTGTTCAACCAGGGCGAAATCGCCATGGGTGGCCCGGTGATGTGCGACTACCTGTTTCCCGACGGCATCCTGCTCGAAGGGCTGGGCGCCTCGGCACGCTTTTCCAGCGACGCTCGCTACTTCGCCGCCCCCATTCCGTCGCGCGGCAACTGGGGCCTGGTGATCCTCGATCGTCCCTTGCGGCGCCTCTATCGCTGCCGGGCCGACCAGTTCTGGGAACTGGACACCTTCAACGAGCAAGGCCTGGGCGGGCGTTACAGCCCGCTGGTGGACAATGGCGCCCACCAGCATTCCCTAGAGGACCTGTTGAAAGACGCCGAAGCCATCGACCTGCTGCCGGTCAGCGATCTCTGGCTGGAGCCCGCGAACTGGCAACAGGCCTTGGCCCGGCAACAGATCGAATTTCGCTCCCCCGATGGCCGGCATCTGCTGGAGGGCCAGTTGACCCTGCCTGTCAGCCTGCGGGAACTGGACCAGCCGACCGCACCGATCAACCATCCCGATTACCGGCTCAGCCTGGACGGCGTCCCCGCCCCCTTGTTGATCACCGCCCAGACAGCGATCGTCTGGAGCGCCGACAGCCGCAGCCTGGTGTGTATCGCCCGCACGCTCGAACCGTCAGAGCCGCACCGACCACTCTGGCTCTGGCAGCAGGATCGCGGCTGGCGGGCACTGCGCAGTCCCTGGAGCAGCGATGACCGAGGCCCCGGCGGATACTGGAGCGATCCGCTGGCGCTGGACGGGCAACAGGTCTGGCTGGAGAGCTACCTGCCCCTGTCGCAACCCGACAACGGGCGATTCGGCTACCAGTTACAGGGTATCCACAGCGACTCGCAAATCCTGGTCGGCCACGACCCTCTGGGCCGCGAGCAGAATGCCGAATGGAAGCGGCCTCGCACCCGCCTGGTCCTGCCGCTGGACAGCGACGGGAGCGAGGCGAGCGTAACAATCGAGTCGGAGCCGCTGCTGGATGGCCTACGGGCCTGTTTCAGCCAGGAACAGGTCGATCAGGACGAGTCCGTCGGCTATCAGTGCCGGATCGGCGACTGGACCCTGCCCGGCCTCTGGCGCCTGGACCATCGGGTCAGCGACTGTTCCCGCTACCTGGCGCTGGTGCCGTTCTCCCCGCATCCTGCGATACCCGACCGTGTGGTGGTCGCCGATCCCCGGCAACGTCGGTTGATCGACAGCCCGCCGATGCGGGTAGCCGGGTTGGTGGATTTCCGCGCCGCGATGTTGAGCGTAGCGGTGATTGTCGGACGCCTGCCCCGGGACGTCGCCAGCACGCCGTTGCAACGGTTTACCGAAGCCGCCCCTGAAGCGTCCCAAGCCGCCGAGTTCTGCCGGTACCGAGAAGACTCGCGCCTCTACTACGAACTGCACAGGCTGCAAGTCGCTGCGGACGGCCTGCAAGACTTGCCCGCTTGGCGGCAGGTTCACCAGCCACAGATCGCCACCGCCGAAGGCGACTTTATCCAGCCATCCCCAACCGGCCAGGACGCCGCTTGGCTGTTCGGCAGCACCACCGAATACGGCGACGACCTGGGCCGAGGCCATATCGCCCGCCTCGGCGGGCACCTGCTGACCGCCTCCGGCTGCGCCCTGTCGGATCTGGCGCCATCCATGGCCTGGTCGCCGAAGGGACGCTACCTGGCGTTGACCCGGCTGTACCTCGACCACCGCGACTTCGCCGACAGTTACACTCGCCGCGCCTGGAAGCTTCTGCTGCTGGACGTCGAGGCACGCACCTTGCGCACGGCCCCCGGCTGGCTGGGCAACCGACCACACTTCATCGATTTTGGCGCCGACGCCCTGCACTTGCGCCAGTTCGAAGCGGATTGGGACCTGAGGGATGGCTCCGACCCGGGTACTCGTGTGAAGATCGCCTTGAAAGAGATACTGGAGTGGCCGTCCGAACCCTTGCAGCCTCATGCCGACCTTTGGCTGACCGCAACCGAGGCGACTCATGCCCAGGCTTGGCAAACCCTGGAAAGACCGGAACCGCTTCGGCTTCTGTTGTAGGACCCAGCTACGCTCCTACAGGTCAGTCACTGCCCCCAACATCCCGCACCGGACCCGCAAAATGAGCAAAGCCTCCCCAGCCGCTCCCGATGACAAGGCCCCCTACTTCTGGCGGGACGCACGCCTGCCCTTCATCGAAGCCCGCTCGATCCAGGACGGTCGCAAGGTCTGCTATTCCCGGCATTCCCACGAACACTTCTCGATCGGGGCGATCACCCACGGCCAGAGCACCTATATCAACGAGCAGAATCAATGGCGGGTCGCCGCCGGCACCGTGGTGCTCATGAATCCGGGCGAGGTGCATGCCTGCAACCCCATTGACGACCAGCCCTGGGCCTATCGCATGTTCTATGTCGAAACACCCTGGCTGACGTCACTGCAACATGAACTGGGGTTCAGCCAGGATCTGGATTTTCGGGCCTTTTCCACCCCACATACCACCGATCCGGCACTCTATGCGGGCTTGAACAGCCTGTACGAGACCCTGGTGGACGACGACCTCGCGCTCCTGGAAAAACAGTGTGCCCTCGTCGAGTTCTTCACCCTGTTGCAACACCGCCTGAACCCGGCGCCACGGCCGGCCCGGGAGATCAATCAAAAGCTCGAACGGGCCGCGGCCTATATTCACAAACACTGCACCGAAGCCTTGAAGCTGGAGGACATCTGCCAGGCCGCGCAGTTGTCGGCGTCCTACCTGACCCGTGCCTTCAAGCAGCATTACGGCATGACGCCCCACGCCTTCCTCGTCAACCGACGCATCCAGTACGCCCGCAATCGCCTGCGCCGTGGCGGCCTGATCGCCGACGTCGCGCTGGAGGCCGGCTTCGCCGACCAAGCGCATTTCCAGCGGGCCTTCAAGCAACACCTGGCCGCGACACCAGGGCAGTATCGCGGCTGATCCGCCTCAAGGCAGCAACAGGTAGATCGCACTGAGCGCCAGCAACAATGCCATCAGCCGGTTGAACAGACGCATGCCCCTGGGGTTGTCCAGATAGTGACGCAAAAAGGTCCCGGCAAACGCCCAGCAGGCAATCGAGCTGTAGCAGATCACGAAGTACACCGCCGCAAACTGCCACACCAACCGCGCCTCGCCATTGGCCACAAACGCCCCCATCCCCGCCACGCAGGCCAGCCAGGCCTTGGGGTTGAGCCACTGCATCACCGCGCCGAGCGTCATCGTCGGTTGCTTGCCGGGTTGGCGGGTATTGAGGGAGCCATCGTCGGCGGCCAGCTTCCAGGCCATGTACAACAGGAACGCCACGCCGGCCAACTGGATCCCCCGGGTCAGGCTCGGCACGAACAACAGCAGTTCATTCAACCCGAGGCCGATCAGCACCAGCAACAGGGTGAAGCCCAGGGTCGCGCCGGTCACGTGTCGCAGACTGGCGCGCCAGCCGAACTGCGCACCGGAACTCAGGGCCACGATATTGACCGGGCCGGGCGTGATGGAAGAGGCCAGCGCAAAGGCCGCCATGGAAACAAGAACGCTCATCGTCTACCTTCCGCATGAATGGATGTCGGGCTGAAGGTACCCATGCGCACAGTCAGCGGTATTGAAGAAAACTCCCCTGGCCAGCCTTTTGTCCCACCGGCGAAATGTTTCATCCAGCCGCGCGCTCAAGCGGCGTAAGATGGCAAAGGCCTTATCCGTACATTGCATCCAGCCTGGGGAAACCGAACCATGAAGCCGAACCTCGTCAAAGTCGCGCTGGCACTGAGCGCCCTGCTGTTGAGCGCCTGCTCCGGTACGAGCACGATGACCACCAACAGTGCCTGCTATACGGAAAGCTGCAATCAACACTACGACAGCAAACCCGTCACCCAGAGTTTTGGCGGTTCGAACCTGGGCAGCAGCTTCCGTGAGTACGGCACCAGCATGCTGCACGACGACTAAGCTCAATCGCGGATCGGCGGCTGGCTGCCTCCCTGGCAGCCACGTTGATTGGCGTTCAAAAAGCCAGGCCTGGTCCTGCCATTCCATAGGAAATGTCCGACTTTCCACTCAATAGCTTTGCGTCGATTATCTGAATCCGGACCGCTGTCCTCGACAGCGCCTGCCCAGTCCTCGCTTTTGACGGGAGCCTGCCGTCAGGTGGTGCCTTCTGGTCACTTGTCCCTTGCAGGAGATACGATGAAGCTATCGATGAACTTATACGACGCGCTGACGGCCATCAGCGTCCCCCCGAACAAGGCCAAGGCGGTTGTGAATGCCTGGGAGTCGGATATGGAAAAATTCGCGACAAAATCTGATCTGCTCCGAACCGAGACACACTTGCAGGCGTCGATTACGGAGTTGGGCTCGGAACTGCGTGGCACGATTACGGAGTTGGGCTCAGAACTGCGCGGCACGATCACGGAGTTGAGCTCGGAGCTGCGCGGCATGATCAAGGATCAGAGTGTGGAGATTCGCTCCTTGAGTCACGAACTTCGTTCCGTGAGTACCGAACTTCGCACGATGATTCAAGAACAGGGGGCAGAACTGCGGGCGTCCATCAAGGAACAAGGTGTAGAACTGCGATCCGCCATTACAGAACAGGGTGCAAAATTCCAGATATCCATTGCAGAAATGGACTCACAGAACAAGATCCTGCGCTGGCAGCTCGGCATCCTGCTCGTCTGTATCAGCGTTCCCGTGCTCAAGCTGGCTTATGACATGCTGATCAAAACCAGCTTGAACTGATTCACTCCAGCTGCGCACACACTTGCCGAAGGCACCCGCGCAACCAGCGATGCGCGGGATCGGCATCCAGCCTCGGATGCCAGAGCATGGCCACCGTGAACGTCGGCAGCGAGAACGGAAGTTCAAAGCTGTGCATGCGGGTACGCAGGTTGCCGGTGTGGCGTTCGGGCACTGTGGCAATCAAATCGGTGGACCGGGCCAGTGACAGCGCGGTCGAAAATCCGGCGACGAACGTGGCCACTTCCCGCGACAGCCCAAGCCGCTCCAGCGCCTCATCGACGGCTCCCTTGTCGAGCTCCCGCCGCGCAACGCCGATATGCTGGCCGGCCGCATAGCGGGCCGGGGTGATCTCCCCCTGACTCAGCGGATGCTCCCGGCGCACCACGCCAATAAAACGATCGCGAAACAGCGCCTGGGTCAGCAGCTCCGGCCCCTGGCTGCTACCCACCACACCGGTTTCCAGATCGACACTGCCATCGCGCAGTGGCGCGCTGTCCTTGTCCGGCTTCTGCAGGAAACGCAGGCGCACCCCGGGCGCTTCTTCGCCGATCCGGGCCAGCAGCGCAGGACCGAAGTTCTCCACGAAACCGTCACGGGTACGCAACGTGAAGGTGCGAACCAGTTGCTTGAGGTCCAAGTGCCCGGCAGGTCGCAGCACCGCTTCGGCGTCCTGCACCAACCGAGCGACCCGCTCGCGCAATTCCAGCGCCCGGGGCGTGGGCACCAGACCGCGCCCGGCCCTGACCAGCAGTGGGTCGCCGGTGGTTTCCCGCAAGCGCGCCAGTGCTCGACTCATTGCCGAGGGGCTCAAGTGCAAGCGCCGGGCCGCGCGTGCAACGCTGCCTTCGGCCAGCAGCACATCCAGGGTGACCAGCAGATTGAGATCGGGTGTGGACATGGACCACTCCGTGGCATGGCTTGATCGGATAGCGCGTCAAACGCACGAGTACAGTGCAAATGCTGCGCCTTCCGCCATGTTAGGCGTCGGCGTAGATTTCTGACAGCTCCACGTTGGGAGCGGCCGAAAGAGAGTCAGGATGAAACCGATCATTGCAGGACAAGATGGGCTCGCGACGGACAATGCACCACACCCACCATCGGCGCGCTGGGCACTGGCCGGCTTGTCGCTGTCCATGCTGCTGTCGTCCCTGGGCACCAGCATTGCCAATGTCGGCCTGCCCACCTTGGCACAGGTGTTCGACGCCTCCTTCCAGGATGTGCAATGGATCGTCCTCGCCTACCTCCTGACGATCACCACCCTGATCGTCAGCGTTGGCCGGCTTGGCGATCTCACCGGTCGCCGCCGCCTGCTATTGGCCGGCATCGTCCTCTTCACCCTGGCCTCGACGCTGTGCGGTTTCGCCCCCACGCTGGGCCTGCTGATCGCCGCCCGGGCGCTGCAAGGCCTCGGCGCGGCAATCATGATGGCCCTGACCCTGGCGTTTGTCGGCGAGACGGTGCCGAAGGCCAGGACCGGCAGTGCCATGGGCTTGCTGGGCACCCTGTCCGCCATCGGCACCGCCTTGGGCCCGTCGCTGGGTGGTTTCCTGCTCGCCGGGCCTGGCTGGCGTGCGCTCTTCCTCATCAGCGTGCCGCTGGGCGTGCTGACGTTTGTGCTCAGCTACCGCCATCTGCCCGAGGATCGTCAAGGGACACGGCCCGAACGAAGTGGTTTCGACCCATTGGGCACGCTGCTGCTGGCGCTGACGTTGGCGACTTATGCATTGGCCATGACCTTGGGACGCGGCCACTTCGGCCTGCTCAATATCGGCCTGCTGGCCGCGGCAGTCCTCGGCCTTGGCCTGTTCGTGCTCGCCGAGACGAAGGTCGCCTCGCCACTCATTCACCTGGCGATGTTGCGCGACCTCAGGTTGAGCGGGAGCCTGGCCATGAGTGCGCTGGTCTCGACGGTGATGATGGCGACGCTGGTGGTCGGCCCGTTCTATCTGGCGCGAGGGCTCGGGTTGGACGCGGCAGGGGTCGGGCTGGCACTCTCGGTCGGCCCCTGTGTCTCGGCGTTGACCGGGGTGCCCGCAGGCCGGCTGGCGGATCGCTTTGGCGCACAGCGCATGACCGCTGTCGGGTTGATGGCCATGGCAGTCGGCTGCCTCGCGTTGTCGCTGTTGCCGCAAACACTCGGCCTGGGCGGCTACATCAGCCCGCTGATCGTTGTCACCTTCGGCTATGCCCTGTTCCAGGCGTCCAACAACACCACCGTCATGAGCGAAGTCGGCACTCAGCAACGAGGCGTCGTCTCCGGCCTGCTCAATCTGTCGCGCAATCTCGGGTTGATTACCGGGGCATCGGTGCTGGGTGCGGTGTTCACGTTCGCCTCAAAGGCCGCCGACATCGCCAACGCGTCTCCCGAGGCTGTCGCCAGCGGCTTGCGGGCGACCTTCGCCACGGCACTGGTGCTGGTTGTCAGCGCCCTGGCCATAGCGTTTGTCGTCAGGAAACGATAAGCACCGATTCCTGCTGGCTCTGCGCAATGTTGCCCACTACAGCGCAGGACGTTGAAACCTGACCCACTCCTGCACGGAAGCCCGCTGCCATTGGCGCTGCGCGTATTCCACCAGCACGGCTGGCACGGTGTCACCGTTGAGGACCAGGCGGTTGAGCATCAGCGCCAGGTCGACATCGGCAATCGACCATTGATCGAACAGGTTCTCGCGACCATCCGCCAGGAGCGCTTGTGCAGCCGCGAACAACTTGCGCGTCGCCGCCTCGGCCACTGGCGACAAGGGACCCGACTGGATGCCATAGAACACCACCAGGGTGGAGCGCTCCTGCCGGATAGGCATCAGGTCACTGCGCAACCAGGCCTGGATCTGCCGGGCCTTCGCGCGCTGTTGACGGTCTTGCGGATAAACCGGCACCTGCGGAAAGGTTTCTTCCAGGTACTCGGCAATCGCCGAGGACTCGGACAAGGCAAAGTCGCCATGCACGAGGGTGGGCACCCGCTGGGTCAGCGACAGGCTGGCATAGCCATCGGCTTGGTTTTCCAATGTGTCGAGGTCCAGCGGAATCACTTCGAAGTCGATGCCCTTTTCCCGCAGCACCACAAAATCCGACAGGGCATAAGGGCTGGTGAATTGAGCGTCAACGTACAGTTTCAGGCGGGAATCACTCACGACACATCTCCATATCCATAGGTGGGAAAGGACACGCTACGAGATTCGACGGCATAAATGAAATGCACGATTTTCATGCGCGCATTCCCGGCGGGAATACTGTGCTTTCAGCGGTCCAGGGCTCGTTGTACGCACCAGGACAATGGCAGCGTCATCAGCACCGTGGCCGCCAGGGTCATCACCGCGACCGGGATTCCGGTCACGTCCCCCAGTCCCCCGAACAGCACCGGCGCCAGTGCCCCGCCGCCGATGGTGCCCGTGTAGAACAGCGCGAACGCCTGCTCGCGCTTGCCCGCCTCCGACAACTCCGGCACCACGCCATAGAGCACCGACGACGTCCCGTTCAGGACCAACCCCAGCAGCGGCAGCATCGCCATCATGCCGGACAGCGGCAGGTACACCGCCAGTACGATCAACACCGACGTGACGGACTCCGTCAGCCACACCGTCTTCATCATGCCGATACGCGCGCCCAGATAACCGCAGAACAACTTGCCGAACGCGCCACCCACGAACAACAGCATCAACGCCAGACCGATGCCCGCCGTCCCGGCGCCCTTGTTGGTCAACAAAAAGGGCAGGAAGGTGAGAAAGCCCATCCGCACCGCACTGTCCAGCGTGCCCGTCAGGAGCAACGCACGCAGTCCGCTGGCAGAGCCCCTCCCCGTCACGGCCGCAGAAGCTTTTCGCGCCCCGAGCGACGTTAGCGCCCGTGCCGGAACCAGCCACCACAGCAACACGGCGGCTGCCAGGCCAAGCACACCCATCAGCGTGACACTGGCACGCCAGCTGACGACCGTCAGCAACAGGCCCACCAGCCCCGGTATCAGGGTCTTGCCGATGTCGCCGGAAAAATTGTATTGCGACAGCGCTTCCTTGACCCCACCGCCTGCCTCATGGGTATCGGTAATCAGCGAGGAGGCCAGCGGATGCTGGGTGCTGGCGCCCAACCCACCCAGCAGCAACGCCAACAGTAGCACCGTCAACCCGCCGGCCTGACCGGCGAGCAGATAGGCCAGGCCGGCCAGTGCCGTTCCGCCCACCAGCAAGCGCTCGCGTCCCCAGCGCCTGGCGGCCCGGCTCGCCAGCAATTGGAAACCGGCCATCATTCCGGAATAGGCACCGCGCAACATCCCCACCTGTGCGTAGCTCATGCCGAACTGCGCCTGCCAGATCGGCAGCAGCACATAGATCATGTCGGTCAAGCCGTCATGCACGGCATGGGCGCTACAGGCCGCCAAGAGGGACCGGCGACGTAAAGAGGTCTCGTCGGGTTGCGCTTCGCTCAACGTGAGTTCGTTTTTCAGATCCGTCATCCCTACCTCACAAGACCTCTCGTTTTATGACGAAAAGGCTTTATAGAATACGCGAGCTGGCGAAGACCAATACCGAATTCGAACCGATCAATACCCAGGCCAAAACACCTGACGCTGCATCGACGAAACACCAAGATTGATTCTAAATTGCTACCATCCTAATCGAAAGGAACATACGGCAATCACGCCCGTATGAATCCCCCCCTGTACACCAAGGATCGGTCAGCCAATGAAACTTACCTACCTGGCGCTTGCCGCCTGTTTGATTTTCCAGCCCGCTTTCGCAAGGTCCGATACCGATCGTCAGGTAATTACCCCCGACGAATCGCAACTGATCGAGCACGGCTCGTATACGAATAAGGACGGAAAAACCGTACACAGTCCCGCCCACACCAAGTCAGATCGGGTGCCGCAGGGCGCCACGGCCAAGTGCCGGGACAAGACTTACAGTTTTAGCCTGCACCGGCGTGGTACCTGCTCACGGCATGGCGGTGTGATGGCTTGGTTGTAGAGAGCGTCCAGGAAATGACGAAGCACTCATTCGCAACCCTTCAGGTAGCCAGATAATGACGAAACCCTTTTGTGCCACCCTCGCCTTCGCATTGCTCCTCGCGCTATCGAATGCAGCCTCTGCTCAAACGCCTCATGAAGCAGCCCGCAGTTTCGTTGCCCAATCGCACGCTGGCGATGACCTCGCCGCCATTGCACTGTCAGCCGCCAAGCAGACGCAAACCTACGGGATGCTCGTTGCAAAGCTGGGGGCTGCCGACGCCAATACCGCGTTGTCGAACGAGATCAATGCGCTACTCCCGCAGTACCAGCCTAGATGGGACGAGAACCTTGCTACCGCTTACGAGAAGTCTTTTTCTCCAAAAGAACTGTCATCACTCGCCTCTGAAGGTCGCGCATCAAAATACGCAGGCACAGTGATGGAGCGACAATCCAAAATCGGGAAATACATGCAGTCAAGCTCAAGCCCGATTTTGATTTCCCTGATCACCGAAGCACTCAAGGCAAGCCTTTCCAAACAGGGCTTGTAAGCCAGGGCTACGGAGAGACGATCTCGACAACCGGCCTCGCAACCCTTTCATGCGTTCCTGACATCATCGTCGATGAAGTCTCCCGGCTTGATGCACTCTTTGAGCTATTCTCGGCGGCCTGGACTGGATCTACACCAAAGGGACGAAAATGACATTGACGACCGAGCGCCTGGTCAACCTGGCAATGACTAACCCGGTAAACGCTCAAATAGCCTCACGCTTGCCTTCCCTTGGTTTGAGTCAATGCATGCTCACGGCGGGCTGTCTGTTCCAGGCTATCTGGAATCAGCATTCGGACCTGCCGCCCGCCTGGGGCGTCAAGGATTACGACGTTTTCTACTTCGACAATGACCTCTCCTGGGAAGCCGAAAACGAAGTCATCCAGGCCACTCAACAGCTCTTCCAGGACCTCGACGTCAACATCGATATCAAGAACCAGGCCCGCGTCCACCTTTGGTACACCCAGCGGTTCGGGAGGAACTATTCTCAGTTGACTTCAGCCAGAGACGGTATTGATCGCTACCTCATTGCCGGAACCTGCATCGGGCTGGATGTAGCAACAGGTGAAGTCTATGCACCCTACGGCCTGACAGATATCGAGCAAGGCCTACTGCGTATCAATCCAGCACATCGCGAACCCGATTTGTTCGAGCAGAAAGCGAAAAGTTATCAGGCTCGCTGGCCTTGGCTGAAAGTCGTGTAAACCTGCACCTATAAAACCGTGCCGCCTTGCCCAGAGGCTCAAGAGAACCGAGACGTCAGAGGGTAAGAGTGGGCCATGCTCGTACGAGCCCACCGTATAAAAATCGGTTTGTTTCTTGAATATGCCTGACCGCACACATTTTTATCCGGAACCTGATGCCAGGCCCCGTCATTTCTGGCAATAATCCATCCGTTTGCCAATAAGCGGTCTCCCCTGCTCGCAGGAGCCCCAGGCCCCGCTCACCGCCCTCGGACAAGGACCGTCGCCGCCATGCCTTCGATCTACCAGCTCAAGCCTCGCTTTCAGAACCTGCTGCGGCCTGTGGTCCGGCGCCTCTTCGACAATGGCACCAGCGCCAACCAGGTCACCCTGAGCGCCGCCGTGATTTCCTTGCTGGTGGGCGCCGTGGTCGCGACCTTCGCCGGGCACACCTGGGTGTTCCTGATCATCCCACTGTGGATGATCCTGCGCATGGCCCTGAACGCCATCGACGGCATGCTCGCCCGGGAGTTCGGCCAGCAATCGAAGCTCGGCGCCTACTTGAACGAACTCTGCGACATCGTCGCCGACAGCGCGCTGATCCTGCCGTTTGCCCTGTTACCCGAGGTCAGCCTGCTGACGGTGCTGCTGGTCACCCTGCTGGCGCTGTTCAGCGAATACGCCGGTGTGTTGGGGCCGATGATCGGTGCCTCGCGGCGCTACGACGGTCCCATGGGCAAGAGCGATCGCGCCTTCGCCCTGGGCGTTATCGCCACCGCTGTTGCCTTCGGCCTGATCAACGCCCAATGGATAAATGGGGTGTTCGCGCTGATGGCGGCGCTGCTGCTGGTCACGCTGGTCAACCGGGTACGACAAGGTTTGAAGGAAGCCGGGACTACCGCGGAACAACCGGCCGAATAACCTGAATCTCGAAACCGCTCCCACAGAGATTGGCTTCACGCCCCCCACTCGCCAAGATCCGGCAAAAGGACATTGCAATGCGCGACGAGCAAACCCAGACCTTCAGCACCCATGATGGCGTCGAGCTGTTTTATCGCCATTGGCCGGCCACCGCGCCTGTCGCCGGCGAGCCACGCAAGGCCATCCTGCTGTTCCACCGGGGGCATGAACATTCCGGGCGGATTGCCCACCTGGTGGATGAACTCGACCTGCCCGCCTTTGACTTCTTCGCCTGGGACGCCCGTGGCCACGGCCAGTCGCCGGGCGCGCGCGGCGACAGCCCGAGCTTCGCCACCAGCGTGCGCGATGTGCAGACCTTCTGCGATCACCTCGGCGCCACATTCGATATCGCCGAGGAGAATATCGCGGTGATTGCCCAGAGCGTCGGCGCGGTGATCGTCGCCACCTGGGTTCACGATTACGCCCCCAGGATCCGCGCCCTGGTGCTGGCCTCCCCGGCCTTCAAGGTCAAGCTCTACGTGCCTTTCGCCCGCCCGGGCCTGGCCTTGATGCGACGCTTTCGCGGCAACTTTTTCGTCAACAGCTACGTCAAGGCCAAATTCCTCAGTCACGACCCGCAACGCATTGCCTCCTATGACAGCGATCCGCTGATCACCAAGGCCATTTCGGTGAACGTCCTGCTCGGGCTCTACGAGGCCGCCGACCGCGTGGTCGCCGATGCCAATGCGATCCAGGTGCCGACCCAGCTGCTGATTTCCGGCGCGGACTTCGTAGTCCATCGCAAACCCCAGGAACAATTTTTCCAGCGCCTGGGCAGCCTGAAAAAAGAACGACACGTTTTGCCCGGTTTCTTCCACGACACCCTCGGCGAACGCGACCGGCATCTGGCCCTGAGCCGCGCCAAGCGGTTTATCGAACAGAACTTCCTCTCGCCGGTCAACCGACCCGCCCTGCTCGATGCGGATCGCCTCGGTGAGACCTGTGCCGAATCCGAAGCACTGGCAGCCCCCCTGCCGCGCAACTCGCCGCGCGATCTCTACTGGCGCCTGACCCGCGCCAGCATGGGCCTGGGCAGCAAGCTGTCGGCCGGGGTAAAGCTCGGCTTCGACACCGGTTTCGACTCCGGCAGCACACTGGACTATGTCTACCGCAACACCCCCACCGGCCACACCGCTCTGGGCCGGATGATCGACCGGAACTACCTGAACTCCATCGGCTGGCGCGGCATCCGCCAACGCAAACTGCATGTCGAGGAGCTGCTGCGCCTGGCCATGACCCGGTTGCGCGAGCAGGGCCGCGAAGTCCGGATCGTCGACATCGCCGCCGGCCACGGGCGCTATATCCTTGAAGCCCTGCAAGGGGTGACACCGCTGCCCGAGTCGATCCTGCTGCGCGACTACAGCGATATCAACGTGCGTGACGGCAGCGCGCTGATTGTCGAAAAAGGCCTGGGAGATATTGCCCGGTTCGTCAAGGGCGATGCCTTTGACCGCGCCGACCTGGCCGCGCTGGAGCCCAAGCCGAGCCTGGCAGTGGTGTCGGGCCTGTACGAACTGTTCGCCGACAACGGCATGGTCGGCGACTCTCTCGCCGGGTTGGCCGAGGCCTGCGAACCGGGGGCTTACCTGGTCTACACCGGACAACCCTGGCACCCCCAGCTGGAACTGATCGCCCGCGCCCTGACCAGCCACCGCCAAGGCCAGGCCTGGGTCATGCGCCGGCGCAGCCAGGCGGAAATGGACCAGTTGGTGGAAGCGGCCGGGTTTCGCAAGATCAGCCAACGGGTCGATGAATGGGGGATCTTCAGCGTGTCCCTGGCGCAACGCGTGCAATGATGATCCCCCCTGCTCGCGAAGCCGGCCTGCTGAAACGGGCCGTGCTGTGGCTCATCCTGCTGGCGCCGTTGTTCTTTGCCAGCTACGGCTTTGCCACTTGGTACACGGCCCGGCGCAGCGATGTCGGCAGCTACGTGTTCGGCTGGGAAAGCCACATGCCGTTCTGGGCCTGGACCATCGTGCCCTATTGGTCCATCGACCTGCTTTACGGTTTGTCGCTGCTGCTGCCCAGGAACAAGCGCGAGCTCGATCGACACGCCTTGCGCCTGCTGACGGCCCAGTTCATCGCCGTCTCCTGCTTCCTGCTCTGGCCGCTGACCTTCACCTTCCCCCGACCACCGCTGGACGGCGTGTTCGGCTGGCTGTTCGCGGTGCTGGCGGGCTTCGACAAACCCTTCAACCAGGCGCCTTCGCTGCATATCGCGTTGCTGGTGATTCTGTGGGTCATGTACCGCCGGCATTTCACCGGCGCCGGGCGCTGGCTGGTGCACGGCTGGTTCGCGCTGATCGGTGTGTCGGTGCTGACCACGTATCAACACCACTTTATCGACGTCCCCACGGGCGCCCTGGCCGGCTGGTTGTGCGTATGGCTGTGGCCGGATGACCGCGCCTGCCCGCTGGCCGTGGCACGCATGACACGCGATGACAAACGCCTTGCCCTGGCCACTCGCTATGGACTGGGGGCCGCGCTGTTGGCCATCGCGGGTTTCGGCTTCGCCGGTGTCGCGTTGTGGCTGCTCTGGCCGGCGCTGGCGCTGTTGCTGGTGGCGCTCAATTACGCGGTGTTCGGCGCCCAGGGCTTCCAGAAACGCGGCGACGGCAGCTTGAGCCCCGCTGCACGCTGGCTATTTGCGCCTTACCGGGCCGGTGCCTGGATCAATTCGCGACTCTGGACCAAGTCTCATCCTCAGCCCGATCAGGTCATGGATAACCTTTGGCTGGGGCGACTGCCAAGCCGACGCGAACTTCAGGCCAGCCCGTTCACGGCTATCGTCGACCTGTGTGCCGAACTGCCGGTGGCCCCCCAGGGCCGGGCCTATTGCAGCATCCCCGTGCTGGACCTGATCGCACCGTCAGCGGAGCAATGCCGGCAAGCCGCCCTGAGCATCGAGGAACTGCGCCCGCACGGACCGCTGCTGGTCTGCTGCGCCCTGGGTTATTCGCGCAGTGCCACGGCGATCGCCGCCTGGTTGCTGCACAGTGGCCGAGCGACGGAGATCGATGAGGCCATGGCGCTGATTCGCGCCGCCCGTCCCGGCGTGGTCTTGCATCCGCAGCATCGCCAGGCGCTGGAAGCCATGATCCGGCTCATGCCCGGTGAAGCGTCCGCTCGCCTGAGGAGCGCCGATGCCCGCTGACCTGCAACTGCATGTGGTCGCCAGCCTGCTGCGGCGCGGCCGTTCGCTGGACCAGTTTTCCATGGGGCTGAGCGTACTGGGCGTTCTGCTGGGCCTGGCCCCCCTGCTCTTCAGCACGATCAGCCTGTGGTGCCTGGTGATCAGCGCATGGTTGGTGCTATCGGGCCTGCTGCAAAAATACTGGGCCTTTCGAGTCGCTTTCGACGCCGACCTGTTCCAGTTGATGGCAGAGGATCCTGGCAATCTCAGCGACCGTACCGAGGCGCTGGACCAGGCCCTGCAAGACCTTGGCCTGCAACAACGGCAATCTGCCGCCCGTCCCTGGGCCGAGCGCAGCCGTGGCGCGCTGGGCCTGCTCAAGCGTCAGGCGTTGCTGGTGATCGTACAAATTTCCCTGCCACTGATCGTCATCCTGGCCAGCCCCTGGCTGCCCTTCGCCGGATAAGGAATCGTCATGCTCGAACCTGTGGTTGCCACCCTCATCACCTCCGGCGCCCGCCTGATCACCGGTGCCCGCAGCCTGTGGATCGGTTGCGGGCCCGATCCGGTGCAACGCATCTACTTCGCCAACCACAGCAGCCACGGCGATTTCGTGCTGCTCTGGGCCTCGTTGCCACCGGCCCTGCGCACACTCACACGACCGGTCGCCGGCGCCGACTACTGGAATAAAAGCGCCCTGCGCCGATACATCATCAGGCGGGTCTTCAACGGCGTGCTGATCGACCGCGAACGCAAGGAGCCCGGGGACAACCCACTGCAACCAATGCTCGATGCGCTGGAACAAGGCCACTCGTTGATCATTTTTCCCGAAGGCACACGCAACCAGGAGGACGGCCTGCTGCCGTTCAAGAGCGGGATCTTCCACCTGACCCGGGCCTACCCACAGGCGCAGCTGATTCCGGTGTGGATCGCCAACCTCAACCGGGTAATGCCCAAGGGCCGTGTATTGCCCCTGCCCCTGCTGTGCACCACCAGTTTCGGCACACCGCTGCGACTCGAAGAAGACGAAAGCAAAGAATACTTCCTGCAACGCAGCCGCGATGCGCTGCTGGCCTTGGCACCGGAGCAACACTGAAATGGATAGGCAGACCCTGATGTTGTTCGCCGGGATCGGCATGATCCTGGTCCTGGCTTCGCTGATCGGCTTTGTTCTCAAATGGCGTACCCGGGGTACCCCGAACGCGGTCATCGACAACCTCAACGCACGGATCAATGCCTGGTGGGTGATGGTGCTGGTGATCGGTGTCGCCTTCTGGCTCGGCACCGGCGCGGTGATCCTGCTGTTCTATGCGGTGTCCTTCTACGCCCTGCGCGAGTTCCTGACCCTGACGCCGACCCGACGCAGCGACTACCCGGCGCTGGTGGCGGCGTTCTACCTGGCCCTGCCGCTGCAGTACCTGCTGATCTATAGCGACTGGTACGGGTTGTTCTCGATCTTCATTCCGGTCTACGTGTTCCTGCTGCTGCCGATCCTCGCCTCGCTGGGCGGTGACAGCACGCACTTCCTGGAACGCGCCTCGAAGGTCCAATGGGGGCTGACGATCGCGGTGTACTGCGTGTCGTTCGTGCCGGCGCTGCTGACCCTGGAGATTGCCGGCTACGAAGGCCGCAACCTGCTGCTGATCGCTTACCTGGTGATCGTGGTGCAGCTGTCCGACGTGCTCCAGTACGTCTGCGGCAAGCTGTTCGGCAAACGCAAGATCGCGCCCAACCTGTCGCCGTCGAAAACCGTCGAAGGCTTTGTCGGCGGTATTGCCCTGGCCTCGTTGATCGGCGGCGCGCTGTTCTGGATTACCCCGTTCAAGCTCTGGCAAGCGGTGCTGATCGCGCTGTTGATCAACCTGCTGGGCTTTGCCGGTGGCATCGTCATGTCGGCGATCAAGCGCGACCGCGGGGTCAAGGACTGGGGCCATATGATCGAAGGCCACGGCGGCATGCTCGACCGGTTGGACTCGGTGTGCTTTGCCGCGCCGATTTTCTTTCATCTGGTGCGCTATTGGTGGACGTGACGGGGGGTTGTCGAGGCGTAAAGGAAGGACAACTCCCTTTCCCTTGACTGAAATTTCCTAGAAAATCCCAACCCGTTGCGCCTGCCAGACTCGACGACTAGTCTGCATACCGTCACTGCAAATTCAGTGATCGGTTTTGACAGACCGAAACTCACAGGCGCCAAACAGCGCCCCAGCACCGTAGCAGGCGCTTTTTTCATGCCTGTCGTTGTGTGTCATGGCGGCTGTGCGCAGGGCATCTTCGGATGCGCCGGGTATCCTGTGTCCGGTCTGTCAACCTACGTACAGCTGCCACCCAATCCTGTTTGACAGCAGGGAGTGGCAGCTCCTTCAACACAGGAGCGACACCATGTTCAAGATCACCCCCAATCCACCCCCTTTATCCAGTGCCGAGGCCATCGACCCGCAAGCGGCCGAACGGGCCTTTGCTCATTACAACCTGACGCCCGGGGCCAATCCAAAACCCACCCGTGCGACACCGACACGAGACCTGTTGCCTGAAGCGCAAAGCCAGGAAGAGGCCTTGGTCAATGCGTATTCCATTCTGCAATCCGCTGCGGCCACAGCTTATGAAAACGCCGACAACCAGACCGGCGCCAATCGCAAGGTGGCGATGGGTGTGGTGCACTTGATTGAACTGGCGCAGTTGTGGGTGGACTCGGTGTTGGATAAGCGTATGGCAGATGTCAGTGGCTGACATCGTGTAGGGCGCGGGATGGGGAGTCAGGCTCCCCGTTTCGTGCGACATTATTCGGTATTTCAGCGTATTGCTGTAAGAAAAAGTGGGGAGATGGGCTCAACCGCCCCTTTTTTTGCTAATTAGACTTTAAAAGAATCGACCGTCTGCCCTCTTTGCGTCAAAAGACTTAACACAAATTCAGAATCAAACCTCAACAAAAACCCAATAGCATCGTTAATTTTCCAGCGATGCACCTCTGGCTGATCAACTATTGATAACAAATGCTGCTCAAACAAAGGTATATACTCAAGAAAGCCTTCGCGACTTACAAAATCAAAAACATTAGATATTTCAAATGGCATCGTACTTGCCAGCGAGATAATTTTCGACAGCGGACCGTATACCTGAGCTCCGGCTCCATCTACGTCACCTCGGTCAGCCACATTTGAAAAATATCTAATAACCGCCAACAAAACCTGCCTGTAAGTATCGTCATACCCATGTATTCTGTGAGCGAAGGCACCATCAATACCCTCACGGTCACTCATGCACTTTTCCAGCGCAGTCAGACCCTCATGATATCCCCAGCTGGTCAACAACCTCGCTGCCAAGAAGTGCTCCATACCGCTGTTAGTGCCGAGCAACAAATCTAGAACCCTATCGACTCTAGACTGAGGGATATCCTCAGCGTCAAGGTCTGTCGCATCAACTGCATAATCAGCGCCAGCTGGCAGACTGTAAAGCAGATCATATGTCACACGTTCCATACTGGGCACCTATCTTTGGCCCCAAAGGGGACGGCCCCAAAGGGGACAGATTTATTTTCAAACACAGCCGGCGTGGCGCCTTTCCAAAATCACTCTATACGCAAACCAACCACCCTCGATCTTACCAACAAAACGAGCGTTATCTGTCAGCGGCCCTAAAAATAAATCTGTCCCCTTTTCCAAAAAATAAATCTGTCCCCTTTTCCAGAGTCTTTCCCTCCCCCCGACTGTATTTGAAGCTTACCATTAGGCTCGATATCAACCCGCAACAGACGCTTACGCCCACCTATAACGGCCTCCACTGGCTGACCAATTGTTTCACTTGCTTTAATTATACCTTTTGCACCAACTCATCAAGAAAGCAGATACCTTTCCCTAACTTTGACCATATCATCAATAATTTCCGCCAACTGTTCCCCGTTACGCCCAACCTCTTTCAAATCATCAGCACAACATTCCTCATAGGCTCTAGCTAAAATTTCCAACATATCCTCAGCATAAGGACTTTCTTTAGATAGCTCTAAACCATACTTCATACCCTCTTTAAATATTGCAGTTTGCAGCACTGCGAACAAACCAACATTAGCAGACGTACAAAGGGAGCCTGCTTCATCTTGAACGTATGCAAAAGCTTGCTCTGGCCGAAGACAAATCTGAGATATCGCCTTTTCATAAAGCCTAGAAACTACCGCATAAATTTCTTCCACAGCCAAATCGGACGCCATCACTACTTCCCCATGGCAAATATATTCAATTGAATATTAGGATATCGCTAGCTAAACTGAGCGACCACACTACTACAACTTGGAAAAACCATTTTTTCTGAAATAAAACTTATACACCCCGAAGGAGAAAATAGGACAGTTTTATTTAACTTTGTTGAGATTCGCCAAGCATCACCAGTAGACGGCCAAAAAAATAAATCTGTCCAGTTTTCATGTCCCGTTTTCACCTAAGCTGTAAACCGCTCCGCCCTTCTCAAACACCCGGATAGGAGGCAAGTCATCTGGAGAAATTCTCCCTGATTTCAGCCCGTCAATTGTTGAATGGAGAGTTTAGCCATCCTTGAAGGTATTCGAAACACTATCTTGCGTGAACCGGATATCTTTCGGGTTCGCATAACCAGTCAAGTTATCCGGTAAAGCAGATGGCAGCTTTTGGCCTGCGGCTCCTACACCTTTTGCACCATGAGAAAAGGGGACAGATTTATTTAACTTTGTTGAGATTCGCCAAGCATCACCAGTAGACGGCAAAAAAAAATAAATCTGTCCCGTTTTCATGTTCTCGGTTGCAGTCAAAAATCTGAATCTGAGCGTACGGCACAAATGAAAATACCGATCCCCTTTCGTTGTTATTTCAAAAAATCATAATGAGACTCATAACAACTCAACGGTTTAACCGGAAGCCACTCCATTGGCACATAAGGCGTATCTACAACAATCTCATGACCGTGACGCCAAGCTATCTTTGCATATATAACAGCATAGCTTGAAATCAATCCCTCCGTGTACCCACCCTCACTACTTGAACGACCTGTCATCCGCTTAGGCGATACAATATCCAAAATAGCCTTCTGCATTCTCTCTTTATCCGCCATAGCAAGTGCCAAATAGAACTCAAAATCCGGCACATAGAATTTTAGATTAGCGGGCGGACTTTCAAGAATACTTTCACAACGCTCAGCTAAACGTACCCACTCACCTCGAATGGCCAATAGCACCTGATAGGCAAAGTAGTCCAACGTATTTCTGGCTTCAATTTTTTTTACATTAAAACTGGCCTCATTTTTAGTCGAAAACCAATCTATGATCTCTGAATTATCCGATAACAGAGGCTTCAAAAGCTGCAATTTTTTCGCCAATGGGCTTATCGTATCGATTTCCAGGCCGTAGGCAAACCTATTAAGCTCGGCAGACACGTAATACCAATTTTTCATTAACTCCAAGTCATGCCCCTCAAACCATGCAAGCATTGCACTGGCTAATGCATGAGAAGACAATCCGCTCGCACAAGCTCTAGGATCGCCAGTGCGGGTAGAAATGAAATCAACCATACGATCAATATCGAAGCCGCCTTCAACATGAGACTTGATATGCTCCAGGCGCTTTTCGGCACGCACCTGATATTTAAAGTCAATAGACATCACATTCTCACTTCAGCCGAGCAATTAATAGATTCCCAGAGTCTGGACCCAAAGGGGACGCCCAATAGCCGCTGCTGCTCCGTCACCTACTACTTTCGCTTCACCAAACAGTAAATCGGTCGCAGGTCCTTTTGCACCAAGTAACAATCAAACCGACATCTTCCCTCTTTGCCAAACACTGGCTTTGGAGTCTCGCCACGCATGCCATCCAAGCGGAAGATCAGCCAATTCCATAATAGTTGGATCTAGCACCACGATGCTTCGCAAACTCACCATCACCGCATCTTCTTCACTGACAGGCTCAGACTGATTGGTATGAAACTGCCAAGCGCCATCATCGCTATCATGCGAAACGTATGCTATCCAGTCACCCGATAAAACTATTTTCTGATTTGCAATGACCGCGACATTCAGAGGATCACTAAATTGCCAATCTCCTATCGTCATAATTACTAGCCTTAATTTTTGGATTTTTTCTGTTTTGCTCCCGAGAGAGCGACCAAAAGTTGACAGATTTATTTTCTCAACCACCTACTATCGATACTTGCTGGCTTTCTGCAAAATTAAATAAATCCGTCCCCTTTTCGCTCATATCGCTCTCAAAAAACTAAAATACGGATCATAGTGGTTCAGTGAATTGACCGGAAGCCATTGCGCCGGGATGAAAGGCGTCTCACATTTCACCTCATAACCACTACGCCAGGCAATTTTGGCGTAAATGATGCCGAAGGTTGAAATTAATCCCTCGGAATATCCGTTTTCGCTACTGAGCCTTTTTCTTATGGATGCCGCCGACGTCAACTCAAGCAAAACTTGCTCCATGGCAGGCTTGTCACCATTGGCTAGAGCCATGAAGAACTCATTGTCCAACAAGAACATCTGCTTCGCCCCCTTAGGCGGCTTTTCGCTCATTAATAGACAGCGCTCACTCAATCGCCTCATATCCCCCTTGGCTGCCAATACAATCTGATAAGCCAGAAAGTCTGCCGTGGTGGTTGATTGAATTCGCTTTTCATCGACTATATCGCGGCACTGACAGAACCAATCGATGAGTATTTCATTGTCCGAAACCAGTGCCCTCATGAAATCTAGCGCTTTAGGAAGAAAGTTCATTTTGTCGCTCTGCAACGAGAACTGATATCGATGCAATGACTCAGCGACAGAGAACCAGCGCTTCATCTCCTCAAGATCAGCGGTCTCAAACCAAGCGAGCATTCCCCGGGCAAATGCATAGGACGAAAGCCTTTCGGCACACGCAGCAGGATTTCCCTGATGATTTTCTATATTCGTCACATAACCTTGCACATCAAAACCACCCTCAATATGTGACTTGATATGTTCCAACCTGGCCTCGGCCTTGGCAGCTGCCGCACCGTATGTGCTCCACACACTCACGCTACAAACCTCACTTCAACTTCGCGATGATCAACTGCCCTGACTCACGGTCCACACCAGCAACCCCCTTGGTCAGTGTTCCATTTTTCGACCCAACGGGGACGACCCAACGGGGAAAATTTAGCCTTCAATGTGTTGGCAGAAGACGTCATTTTATCCGAGGCACTTTCTGTCGGCTAAGTGGATGCCTAAAGAACCTCGAGTCAGATTATGGGGTTGTCACCGGTCAAGTGCGGGCGAAAAGAGTCGCAATGACGGTGTGGTTCAGCCCCGATCATCCGGGGACTCAAGCAGGATTCGTTCAATCATTGGCCTGGTGTATTTCTCAGCAGGGCAAACTTCTATCGGATCGCCGGACCGTTTGATCTCACCGGCATCGAAAGCCAGATAGATCGAAAGAGCGGTTTCCGGCGTTTCGCCATCGACGGCCAGTTGAGCTACAAGGCCTTCCAGGCCATTCATGACCTGGATACAGAAATCGAAGTCGAGGGTCATCGCGTTAAAACCTTTCGCCACCGCGAGTGCGAGCTCGTTAACAATCTGATGAGGGTCAACCTTTAGCTGTGCACAAACGGGCGTTATGTCGTTGATGCTCAGCCCGGTTTCAGCCGCCTCAAGCATCAATCGGTGAAGGTCCGCCTTGCGCTCATTTGTGGTCATCGCGATCTTCCCAGCTTGCGTATGGCTAACCACGTTTCGCTACGGTTTGGCCGGCCCCGAAACGGGAAATGGGACGACCATGAAATCATTGACCACTCCCGCAACCTGATTCGCAATTTGGCTATCAGCCTGCACCGGCTTGCCCCAAGTGTCTGAACGGCCACGCAGCACGAGTTTTCCGGTGTTGATGTCGATCAATGTCCAGGCAATGGTTGCAGCGTAAGCCCTTTCAGCGATCTGCACGCCGGACAGGCCTACGCTGCGAGGAAAGATGATCAGCCGATGAGTCGCTTTTGCCTGCGTTTCAGCGCGTAGGTTCGTCAATACGGTCATTGCCACGGGCAGTTGCACGGCACTGCCTGTCTGAGAGGCGACTTCCTGTAGCGAGCTCGTCGAGCCAATCGTCGACGCCTGATACCACAGCCATTCGGACTTCACTCCCTCGGACGCCAGGCGGCGATTGATCTGCGCCTCGAGCTCCTTCAGGAACGCATCACCGAAGAAATCGGCCCTCGCATCAAGGAACGAATACACATAGAGGTTTTGAATCTGCGCCCGCTGTTGGTGAAGCGTGTTTTCCTCAGGGACAAAGCTTGAATGGGCGACACAGCCACCGAGCAGCGCGAACAGGAGGATGAGCGAAACGCGCCACGACTTTTTAATTTTGAGCATTGTGCTTCCTTTCAAACAAACGGGTGTTGTGGGTAGCCAACCGATTGGATGGCGACACCTTTTTTTGACTGGCGGAACGGCTTGGCATTGGGGCCATCGAAGCAGCCGCGATAAAGCCCAGACTGACGAAAATCCATGTCGGAATCTCGATGCAACGAAGGCGATAAAGGGAGTTAAAGGAAGAAATCCATCCGGAAATAAATCGGCGCTTCGCGCTCGGCAATCGGTGCCGGTCGTTCCAGGGAGTTGGCGAACGTCACAGTGGCGGCGACATGCTTGCCCCGGGCAAACAGCTCGATCGAATCGCTGGTCATGCGCCCATGCTGTTCGGCGTTGTAGCGGTCATGACGGATCACGCCCTGGTCGTAACCGATGCTGGTGCCGTACTCGGAGAGCACTGGCAGCAACCAGTCCCAGGTCACCGGCCGGCTCCAGCGCAGGTCATTGCGCCAGTAACCGCCGCTGTCGCCCGACAACGTCTGATCCTTGTAGCCACGAATGGACGACAGCCCACCCAGGCTCATGCGCTGCGAACTGAACAACACATCCTGGCTGCGCTGGCCAGTCATCACGCTGCTGAAGCTGAACGACTCGCCCCACAGCTTGAACGGCTGCAGGTAGCTGAGCGTCGCGGTGTATTTGCGATACCGGGCGTCGGGTAATCCCCGCGTGAAATTCGGACCATTGTCCTGGGCATCGAAGGCGCTGATGCCGTCCTGCATCCCCAGGTCGAGGTTGACGAAGGCGCTGCCGACCCGCCGACCGTGGTTGATGCCGAACTGCGCTTCGCTCAGGCGGTTACTGCTCGCGGCCAGCTTGCTGCCTTCGATGAAGTTGTTGGTGCGCAGGTAGGTCAGGCCGGTATTGAGCGAGGTCTTGCTCACGGCGTCGCGGTAGATCACCCGCTCCAGTTTCAACTGGTGATTCTGGCTGTCGCCGGTCTGCTGGAAGTTGAAACCGTTGGCCTGGGCCAGGGAGCGGTAATCGCTTTCGCTGTAGGTGTAGCTCAGGTTCCACCAGCCGAATGGCAGGTTGTAATAGAGCATGGCGTTGCGCGAGTTCTGCTCCTGATTGCTCACGATGTCATGCCCACCGCGCAACGAAAACTGATCGGCCAGCCCCAACGGATTGTCCCAATCGAAGGTCGCCCCCAGCTGTTGCTCGCCGGTGCTTCTCTGCCCGTCGTTGCTGCGCGACAGCCCGGCTCGCCAAGGTTTCTGCGGGGTATTCTTGACCAACACCTCGCTACCGCCCACGGCCTTGCCCGGCGCCAGTTCCATCTGCGCCTGGTTCGATGGCAGACGGTTCAACTGGTCGACCATCTGTTCGATCTCGCGCAAGTTGAGCAACTCGCCCGGCTTGCCCGGAAAACTCATGAACAGTTCGCGATCGGACAGGCCGCTGCCGTCAGCGCCCTTCAGGCCCTCAAGCTTGCCTTCGACCACCAGCACCTTCAGGTTGCCGGTGGACAGGTCCTGCTGCGGCAAGTAGGCGCGGCTGGTGACCAGACCCTTTTCGATGTAGCGATCGGTGATGACCTTGAGCAGCTCATTGAGCTGAGGAACGCCCAGGCACTGGCCGATGTAAGGCTTGAGCAGGCGTTCGCGCTCGCCCGCGGACAGGGCGTCGGCACCTTGCAGGTCGATGCTCTTGATGAGGAAACAACGATTCTCGGCCGGGGCCGTCGGCGCCACGGGAGCCGCCGCTTTACCGGGCAGTTCCTTGAGTTCTTCGAGACGACGACGCTGCTCTTCGAGCAGGCGATCCTGGCGATCACGGATCAGGTCGGTGTCACCGGGAGTTGGGGGGGCAGCGTGAGCGGTATTCAGAGCAAAAATGCACAACAGCGCAAGACACAGCCTCGTCCTGAAGACGAGTTGAGACATGTTCGATCCCTCGAAGAAAAGCTTGATATCAAAACGATGGCGCGATGCTAGAGAGACAGAACCATGACGTCAACGAATTGTTTCAATTTATTTCAGTTTTGACACAAGTCGGAATCAGACACGCAAAGACCGCTCGCACAGCGGCTGGCGAGACTCTGGAGAGGACAGAACAGGATAAGGACGCGGTTCAAACAGTGCCGCTTGCACGGCACTGTTCTTCAACTTCAGGCGCGGGTGGAGAACCCGGGCAGACTCAGCGCTCGCTCGGCCAACCAGCCGAACGTCAGGCCCACGGTCGTCCAGAGCACCAGCTGGATGCCCAGGGAGGCCACGCGGAACTTCCACAACAGGACCGCCGAGAAGGTGTGCGGCACCTCGTTGACGGTCGGGAACAGCGAGCCGGCCACCGCCATGATCAGGATGTACAGCGCCGCCGCCAGGATCGAACCATTCCAGCTACCGAGGGCGGGAATCAGTTTGCGAGCGGCGTTGATCGCAATCACCCCGGCAATGACCGATACCAGCAACATCAGGAAGAACAGCTTGGTACGCTGTTTGATGGTTTCCGGATCACCAATGGACGGCGGGTTGGCCGGGTATTTCAGCCCCGGCACCAGAATCAGCGTCACAAAGGCCGCCAACGCCAGCAGCGCGGCCAAGCCACGCGGCCCGATCTTGCCGACACGCCCGAGGGAGTAGGCAAACACCAGGGCGAAGATCCCACCCAGCGAAACGCTATAGGTCACGATACCGGTGAAGAGACCGAAAGTGCTCTGCACCTCGCGACTCACCAGCTCCTCTTCCGGAGCATCACCGTGCATCTGCGCCATGTGTTCTTCGAAGGCAATCGCCTTGTCGATTTGCGGCTCGCCAAACACCTTGGCGAAACCAAAGGCAAGCACCCCGGCGAGCAAGCCCACCAGCATGCCGCGAACCAATAATTGACCCGTCATCTCGTGTTCCTTGAGTCAGTGGCAGGGGAAGCCCAGCAAGTGGCGTCCGTCGTGCACGAACTCATGGACATACATGCCCTTGAACAAGGCCGTGGCCCCCTGCTCCGCACCGACGAAATAGATCGCCAGCATCAACAGCAGGCCGCCAAAAATGGCCCAGGGAAGAATTTCGCCCAGTGGAATGATGGGCAGGGAAACATCGGTTTGCGTAGCAGCGCTATAAGCCATGTGAACCTCCAGGGAAGACGCGTCCCAGTACGGATTGCGAGTGGGTGAAACAGGGTCTGGCTTACGGCTGACAAACAGCCGAATACAGTGGCGCGACCGCGCCGGATTTCAACCGGCTTCCTGTTTCGGAACGAGTTGTAAAATTTTCTAGTAAGAAAATGATACAACCTCGGCAGTCTACGCGTTCGAACCGATAGCAGCCATAAAAAAGCCGGAGCACGCTGACGTGTTCCGGCTGGAGGTTCAGAGCAGGCGCCTACCGTGTCACGCCCGCTCCTTACGCAGTTGGCGAGCGGCACTGACCATATGCACCAGGGCCGCTTCGGTTTCCGCCCAGCCACGGGTTTTCAGGCCGCAGTCCGGGTTGACCCACAGACGCTCGGCGGGAATACGCTGGGCGGCCTTGCGCAGCAGGTTGGCCATCTCCGACGCATCTGGCACGCGGGGCGAGTGGATGTCGTAGACGCCTGGCCCGATTTCATTCGGGTAGGCGAAGGCCTCGAACGCATCCAGCAGCTCCATGTCCGAACGCGAGGTTTCAATGGTGATGACGTCGGCATCCATTGCCGCAATGGACTCGATCACATCGTTGAACTCGCTGTAGCACATGTGGGTGTGGATCTGGGTTTCATCGCGCACACCGGAGGCGCACAAGCGGAAGGCCTCGGTGGCCCAGTCCAGGTAGTGCTGCCATTGCGCCTGACGTAGCGGCAAACCTTCGCGAAAGGCCGCTTCGTCGATCTGTACGACCTTGATACCGGCGGTTTCCAGATCCACCACCTCATCACGAATCGCCAGGGCCAGTTGGCGGGCCTGCACTTCACGCGACACGTCTTCACGCGGGAAGGACCACATCAGCATGGTCACCGGGCCGGTCAACATGCCCTTCATCACTTTGTCGGTGAGCCCCTGGGCGTAGCGGATCCACTCCACGGTCATGGCCTTCGGACGGCTCAGGTCGCCGAAGATCACCGCCGGCTTCACGCAACGGGAACCGTAGCTCTGCACCCAGCCAAAGCGGGTGAAGACATAACCGTCGAGCTGTTCGGCGAAATACTCGACCATGTCGTTACGCTCGGCCTCACCGTGCACCAGCACGTCCAGACCCAGGTGTTCCTGCACCTGCACGGCATGGCGAATCTCGCTCTGCATCGCCTCGGTGTATTCGGCTTCGCTCAACTTGCCTTGCTTGAACGACTGACGCGCCAGGCGGATCGCCGCCGTTTGCGGGAACGAACCGATGGTAGTGGTCGGGAACAGCGGCAGATCCAGGCCGGCGCGCTGCTTGTCGATACGGCTGGCAAATGCCGAGTGGCGCTGGCTGTCCTTCGCGGTAATCGCAGCAACGCGAGCCTGGACAGCCGGTTTGTGGATACGCGCCGAAGCGGCACGGCTGGCCTGCACTGCACGGCTGCGGGTCAAGGCTTCCAGTACCGCAGCGGCCTCCGGCTCATTGACGGCACGGGCCAGAATGGCGATCTCTTCACACTTCTGCAGCGCAAAGGCCAGCCAGCTCTTGAGTTCGGCGTCCAGCTGGTCTTCACGTCCCAAGTCTACCGGGCTGTGCAGCAACGAGCAGGAAGGCGCCACCCACAGGCGCTCGCCCAGGCGCTCATGGGCGTGCTGCAAGACCGCCAGGGCTTTTTCCAGGTCGCAGCGCCAGACGTTACGACCATTGACCAGCCCCAGCGACAGCACCTTGTAGGCCGGTAGGCGATCGAGAATGGTCGGGTATTGCTCAGGCGCACGGACCAGGTCGATGTGCAGACCGTCGACCGGCAGGTTGGCCGCCAGGCCGAGGTTCTCTTCCAGGCCGCCAAAGTAGGTGGCGACCAGTTTCTTCAAGGGATCGCGCTGGATCAGGTTGTAAGCGCGCTCAAAGGCGTTTTTCCAATCCTGTGGCAGATCCAGGACCAGGATCGGCTCATCGATCTGGACCCACTCGACACCGTGGGCAGCCAGGCGCTGGAAGATCTGGCCGTACAGCGGCAGCAGGCGATCGAGCAGATCGAGCTTGTCGAAGTCGCCCCCCTTGGCCTTGCCCAGCCACAGGTAGGTCAGTGGACCAATGACCACCGGCTTGACGTTATGGCCCAGTGCGCGCGCCTCCTCGACTTCTTCGAAGAGTTGATCCCAGCCGAGCTGGAACTGCTGGTCGACGCTGAACTCCGGCACCAGGTAGTGGTAGTTGGTGTCAAACCACTTGGTCATTTCCTCGGCGTGGGCACCGCCGCAGCAACTGTCGCCGACGCCGCGAGCCATGCCGAACAGGGTCTGCAGGGTGGCCGGGCCTTGTTGTGGACGGAAGCGCTCGGGGATCACCCCGAACATCAATGAATGGGTCAGGACCTGGTCGTACCAGGCAAAGTCGCCGACCGGCAACAGCTCGATGCCGGCGTTCTTCTGCAGGTCCCAATGGGCCTTGCGCAGCTCACGGCCAACGGCACGCAGGCCCGCTTCGCTCAATTCGCCCTTCCAGAAAGCCTCCTGGGCTTTCTTCAGCTCGCGGTCGCGACCAATGCGCGGAAATCCCAGGGAATGGGCCAGTGCCATGACAAAAAACTCCAATCTAGTTGATGGGAGCTATTGTCGACACTCAGGGCATACTGAGACAAACTCATTCTAATCCAGATGACCACAAGTTTTATTCATGATCACTGACGTGATATTTGCCATGTGAAAGCTGTTCAAGCCAGGATGAATTCCAAGGATGCCTTAATGATTCGACTCAACGCCGGGAGCCGATGTTCAGGCTCTACACTGGACCGGTACTCGAACCACGCCAAAGGTAGCGCACAGATGGAACGTCTCACCGCGAAAGACTTTGCCCCTGAACTGCTTGAGCTGTACGACTACTACGTCCACGGCCGGATCAACCGCCGGGAATTTCTCGATCGAGCGGCGAAGTTCACCCTGGGTGGCCTCGCCGCCAGCAGCCTCCTGGCGGCGCTGAGCCCGAACTATGCGCTGGCCGAGCAGGTGTCGTTTACCGACCCGGACATCGTCGCCGAGTACATCACCTACCCCTCCCCAAGGGCCACGGACAAGTGCGCGGTTATCGGGTACGCCCCGCCAAGGCCAACGGCAAGGTACCCGCGGTGGTGGTCGCGCATGAAAACCGCGGGCTCAATCCCTACATCGAGGACGTTGCCCGACGCGTGGCCAAGGCCGGATTCATCGCCCTGGCCCCGGATGGCCTGTCGTCGGTCGGCGGCTATCCCGGCAATGACGACAAGGGTCGGGAGCTGCAGCAGACGGTCGATCCGGAAAAGCTCATGAACGACTTCTTCGCCGCCATCGAGTGGCTGATGAACCACGACACGACCACCGGGAAAGTCGGCATCACCGGCTTCTGCTATGGCGGTGGAGTCGCCAATGCCGCGGCCGTGGCCTATCCGGAACTCAGTGCCGCCGTGCCCTTCTACGGCCGTCAACCAAAGACCGAGGACGTGGTCCGGATCAAGGCGCCGCTGCTGCTGCACTACGCCGAACTGGACAAGCCCATCACCGATGGCTGGCCCGCCTATGAACAGGCATTAAAAGCGGCCGGCAAGATCTATGAAGCACATGTCTACGCCGGGGTTAACCACGGCTTTCACAACGACACCACACCCCGCTACGACGAGGCCGCCGCCAAGCTGGCCTGGGACAGGACACTGGGCTGGTTCCGGCGGTATCTGGTCTAGCGCTAGGTCGGAGAAATCGTGGCCAGGAGGCCAATCGCAATCGTCAGTATGAGAAATCCACCCAGGAACATCGCCATCTTGGCCATAAGGCCTCCTCAACTATAAGGTCAGGGCATAACGCGGGTTGCGTAATGAGTTTACGGAGCAGAGCAAACAGACAGTGACCGAACATCACGGGCCGTAGTCCTCGACACCCGCCGAAGGCTGATCCGTAGGGCTATTGTCCGTTGCGGGCCGAATTCATTACAGAGGCAGATGGCGACGAAAAATACGGATCAGAACAGCGGCCCCAGCACCCGCTGCACTTTCACCAGCGCGGCGCGAAGGGTGTCCATGTCCACGGAGCCCAGCGCCAGGCGGATCGCATGCGGCACCTGCACAGAGGTGGCAAAAGGCTGGGCGGTGGAGACCGAAATCTGCTCGCGCATCAGCGCCATGGCGATCTGATCCGCCCGCGCCTCCTCCGGCAGGGGCAGCCAGAGAAAGTAGGAAGACGGATGGCGAACGGTGCGCAGCCCAGCCAGCAACTCGTCGGCCATGGCCTGCCTGGCCTGTGCGTCCTTGCGCTTTTGCGCCTCCAGCCGGGCGACAGTGCCATCCTCGATCCAGGCGGTGGCGATGGCCGTCAACACACCCGGGGTGTTCCAGGTGGTCGCCCGGATGATTCGCTCCAGCGCCGCCACCCGCTGCAGCGGCGCGGCAACGAATCCGACCCGCAACCCAGCGGCCACGTTCTTGGACAAGCCGGAAACGTAGAGGGTTCTTTCCGGTGCCAACTCGGCTAATGGTGGCGGCGCTTTCTCCGCCAGGTACGCGTAGGCCGCGTCCTCGATGATCAACAGATCATGCCGGCGCGCGATCGACACCAGTTGCTCCCGCGCGTCAGCCGCCATCACCCAGCCCATCGGATTATGCAGGGTCGGCATGCTGTAGACGGCCCGCACCGGACGGCTGCGGCAGAGCTTTTCCAGGGCATCGAGATCAGGCCCCTCGTCCGTGACGGGGATGGGCACGACCTCAAGGTGCAGCGCCTGCGCCAGCACCTTGAAGCCCGGGTAGGTCAAGGCGTCCGCGGCGATCACGTCCCCGGGCTGCAGGAACGCCATCAGGATCACCGTCAATCCATGCTGGGCCCCGCTGACGATCAGCACCTGCTCGGCCGATACGTTCAACCCGCGTGCCCCCAGGTGACGCGCGACCGCCGCCCGCTCATGCAGGCGCCCGGCATGGGGGTGGTAGCGCAACAGGGACTCCAGGTCACCGGACAACGCCAGCTGGCGCAAGGCCGTACGCAGTTGTTCGGCCTGTCCCGGCGACGAGGGATAGTTGAAGTTGAGATCGACCATCCCCTGGGCAACGTCGGGCTGGTCGATGCCCAGGCCGGAAGGCAGGGCCGTCTCCCGGACAAACGTGCCGCGACCGGTTTCCCCACTGACCAACCCCATGTCCTCAAGCTCCGCATAGACCCGACTGGCCGTCGCCAGGGCCAGGCCATGGCGGGCGGCCAGCTGGCGATGGGTCGGCAAGCGGGCGCCGGGCGGCAGCCGCCCCGAGCGGATATCGGCGGCAAAAACGTCAACCAGCGACTTGTACCGGGAACGAGGCATGACGAGATGTATCCATGACAATTTTTTGATTGTATCAATAGTCGGTCATAGCATGCGCCTCAAGCAACCCGAACCTTGAGCGTGAATCGAAAATGGAACGTACCTCGCCCCTGAACACCCCGGCGATCGCCAAAAGCACCAGCGGCTGGATCAATGGCTTTATCGGTGTGTTGATCTTCAGCGGCTCGCTGCCGGCGACACGGGTGGCGGTCCTGGCGTTCGACCCGGTCTTCCTGACCGTGGCCCGGGCGAGCATCGCCGGGGTTCTTGCCCTGTGCCTGCTGTTGCTGTTCAGGGAAAAACGCCCGGCCCGTAGCCAGTTGCTGTCGCTGGTGGTGGTGGCCATCGGCGTAGTGCTCGGCTTCCCGCTGTTGACGGCATTGGCGTTGCAGTACGTGACCTCCGCGCACTCCATTGTGTTCCTCGGCCTGTTGCCGCTGGCGACCGCCGTCTTCGGTGTCCTGCGCGGTGGCGAGCGGCCGCGGCCGGTGTTCTGGTTCTTTTCCGTGCTGGGCAGCCTGCTGGTGGTGGGGTTCGCCGTATCCCAGGGCCTGAGCGCCTCTCCCAAGGGCGATATCCTGATGCTGCTGGCCGTGCTGGTCTGCGGCCTGGGTTATGCCGAAGGGGCAAGGCTTTCCAGGACGCTGGGCGGCTGGCAGGTGATTTCCTGGGCGCTGGTCCTGTCGCTGCCGGTGATGCTCGCGCTGACCGGGTTGCTGGCCCCCTCCTCGTTCACGGGCATCGGCACACCCGCCTGGTTGAGCCTGGCGTATGTGTCGCTGTTCAGCATGTTGATCGGTTTCGTGTTCTGGTATCGCGGGCTGGCCCAAGGCGGCATAGCCGCCGTGGGACAGTTGCAGCTGCTGCAGCCGTTTTTCGGCTTGGCGCTGGCGGCGACCCTGCTCCACGAGCAGGTCAGCCTGGGCATGCTGGGGGTCACGGTGGTCGTGATCCTTTGCGTGGCCGGCGCGAGGAAATTCTCCAGGTAGGTTGCCCTGCAGGCGCCGGTTTCCCTGCGCCTGCAGCGTTCAGGCAAAACTATCCCTACGCCCAGCGCTTGAACAGCACACTGGCATTGACCCCGCCGAAACCGAAGCCATTGGAGAGCGCATACTCCATGGGCAACGGCCGGGCCTGGCCGCGAATCAGGTCAAGGCCTTCGGCGGCGGCATCGGGGTTGTCCAGATTGAGCGTCGCCGGCGCCACCTGGTCGCGCAACGCCAGAACCGTGAAGATCGCCTCGACCCCGCCCGCAGCGCCCAACAGATGCCCCGTGGCGGATTTGGTCGAACTGATGGCCGGGCCACCCGCAGTCCCGAACAGCGCCTTGATGGCCGCCAACTCGCCCTTGTCGCCCACCGGCGTCGAGGTGGCGTGGGCATTCAGGTGCCGGACCTGGGACGGCTCGACGCCGGCCTGGCGCAATGCCTGCTGCATGGCCCGACGGGCACCGTCGCCATCTTCGGGCCCTGCTGTCATGTGGTAGGCATCGGCACTGGTGCCATAACCCACCAACTCGGCGAGCGGTTTGGCGCCACGCGCCAGGGCATGCTCCAACTCTTCGATCACCAGCAGACCGGCGCCCTCGCCCATGACGAAGCCATCGCGCGCCTGGTCGAAGGGCCGGGAGGCGAGCTGCGGAGTGTCGTTGTGGTCACTCGACAGCGCCCGGGCTGCCGCGAAGCCTGCCAGGCTGACCCTGTGGATGCAGGCTTCCGCGCCACCGCAGATGGCGACATCGATTTCCCCCGCGCGGATCATCCGCGCGGCGTCACCAATGGCCTGGACACCCGCGGCGCAGGCGGTGACCGGGGAGCCAAGCGGCCCCTTGAAACCGTAGCGGATCGAGACGTGACCGGCCGCCATATTGCTGAGAAACGAGGGAATGGTGAACGGCGACAGACGCTTGGGTCCCTTGCTGTCGGTGGTACGCACCGCCTCGGCGATGGCGGGAAAACCGCCGACCCCGGAGGCAATGATGGTTGCCGTGCGCTCCTGCGCCTCTGGGGAGTCGGGGGCCCAGCCGGCCTGGGCCAGGGCCTCATCCGCCGCCGCCAGGGCGAACAGGATGAAGCGGTCCATTTTGCGCTGCTCCTTGGCGGCCAGCAGTTGATCCGGATCGAAGCCGGCTTCCGGGTCCTGTGTGCGGTCCGGGACCTGGCCACCGATGCTGATCGACAGATCGCCGATCAACTCCGCCGGCAACTGCCGGATACCGGACAGTCCGGCCAGCAGGCGTTGCCAGCTCGGTTCGACTCCACAGCCCAGCGGGGTCAGCGCGCCCATGCCCGTGACGACGATGCGTTTGTTCATGACGGTCCAGCTCCTTCAGGTTATTGAACGAGGTAATGGCTTATGGACGTTACTATCAACATGAAAGTAACATACCCGCCTCACAAATGTCCGAGTGACCTACAGGAGCCACCATGCAGCGCAAGACCCTGATCCATGCCGAATGCCCGGTTGCCCGCAGCCTCGAGCGGGTTGGCGAGTGGTGGAGCATCCTGATCATGCGCGATGCCCTGCATGGCCTGAAGCGCTTCGACGAATTCTCCCGCAGCCTGGAGATTGCCCCGAACATGCTGACCCGGCGCCTGAATGCGCTGGTGGATGCGGGCCTGCTCGAACGTGAGCCCTACAGCCAGCGCCCGCTGCGCTATCAGTATGTGCCGACCGCCAAGGGCGAGGATTTTCGCGTGGTGCTCATGGCGTTCGTGGAGTGGGGCAATCGTCACTACGCGCCGGAAGGCGAAAGCGTGCAGATCGTCGAACGCGAGAGCGGGCGACCGCTGCAATTGATGATGGCGGATATCGCCGATGGTCGTCAGGTGCCGTTGGACCGCAGTACCGTACAGGCCGGGCCTGTAGCCAGTGAGCAGATGCGTCAGCGACTGAATATCGAGAGATAAGGAAAATGGCAGGGGCGGCTGGATTCGAACCAACGCATGGCAGGATCAAAACCTGCTGCCTTACCGCTTGGCGACGCCCCTGTATCTGTTGCGACGAGTGCTTGACACCCGCTTGTTGATTTTGCAGCGTGCCGACCCGAAGAGGGTCGCTGCAAGAGTGGGCGGAAATTTATCAATTTTCGCTTCGCCTGGGAAGCCCCCAAACGCACAAATTTGTTTGAAAACAGCTACTTATTCTTGATCACGGCCCAGTCCCCTCCTCTCGGGGGCTTTTGAGCCACCAGCGCCCCCTGTAAATCGGGTATCGCCCTACGCTCGGTGACCCGATACGGTACACCTGCGCGACAAGTTTCAGGTACAGATGCGCAAAGCCTCAGGCACTCTGGCGCATGGCCAGGGCTTGACGTTATCGTCGAGTTTTCCGCCCCTCGATCCCGGAGCCTGCCATGGACCTGTCGACCCTGATCCTCTTTATCCCGGCATGCTTCGCCCTGAACATGGCCCCCGGCCCGAACAACCTGCTGTCGGTCAGCAACTCGACGCGCTATGGCTTTCGCACCTCCTGCCTGGCAGGCCTGGGGCGGTTGCTGGCTTTCGCCGGAATGATCGCCCTGGCCTCGGCGGGCCTGGCGGTGGTGCTGCAAGCCTCGGAGCTGCTGTTCTACGCCATCAAGATGCTCGGCGCGGCCTACCTGATCTACCTCGCCATCCAGCTCTGGCGCGCCAACCCCGATGCCGAAGCCGCCACGGAACGAGCAACGGCCAGCTTGCCCGCCCTCGCCCGCCAGGAGTTCCTGGTCGCCGTGGGAAATCCGAAAGCCATCCTCATCTTCACCGCCTTCCTCCCCCAGTTCGTCGACCCGGCCCAGGGCGTATCCGCCCAGTTCGCCGTATTGGGCAGCCTGTTCCTGATTCTGGAATGGATCGCCATCAGTGCCTACGCCTACATGGGCGTGCACATGCGCCGCTGGTTCGCCGAACCCAAGGGCAAGCGCCTGTTCAATCGCGGTTGCGCGCTGCTGTTGTCGGGGGCGGCCTCGGTGCTGTTGATGGCACGGCGGGCCTGAACCTGCGGCCCATCCTTTATTCGTACACCGTCACCCGATTACGCCCGCCCTTCTTCGACGCGTACAACGCGTGGTCCGCCCAGGCGATCAGGTCGGCGTGACTGATCGAAGGCCGGCTCAGGTCCGCCACCCCGAGGCTGATGGTGAAGCGGATACCCTGCCCTTCGTGCACCACTTCCAGGCCTTCGATCGCCTTGCGCAGGCGCTCGGCAAAAAAACGCCCCCCCGCCTTGTCGGTGTCCGACAGCACCACGCCAAACTCTTCGCCGCCATAGCGCCCGGCCACATCGCTGTCGCGCACGTGCTCGCGGACCACCTCGGCCACCCGCTCGATGACCTTGTCGCCCGCCTGGTGACCATAGGTGTCATTGACCCGCTTGAAGTGGTCGATGTCGAACATCACCAGGCTCGTGGCATTGCCATAACGCTGGTTGCGGGCATAGGCCACCTTCAGGCTTTCCTCCCAGTGCCCACGGTTGTACAAGCCGGTCAGCCGGTCGGTGCTGGAGAGTTTCTGCAACTTGGCATTGGCCGCCTGGAGCTGGTGCCGGTTGGTGGCCACGTCGGTGACGTCGTAGATCACCAGGCAGATGTGGGAGATTTCACTGTTGGTGGAACGCAACGGCAACAAGGTGGTGTTCTGGTACATGAAGTCTTCCTGGCCGGTGATCGGCTGGTAGTTCTTGAACCGTACCAGATAAGGCCGCTGCTCCCAGATGGTGAACGCCGGCGTACCGAGGGTCGCGACGCTCTCCACCTTGCGGCTGAACCATTCGCGATCCACCTCGGGAAACAGGCTGAAGAAGGACCGAGTGTTGGCGTCCTTGGGCTGCACCCCGGAACGGTTTTCCATGAAGGTGTTCCAGACCTGCACGCGGTAGTCGCGGTCCAGCACCACCACGCCGACGTCGATGCTCTGGACAATCGTCAGCAACCAATGAAACTCGTTCAGATCGAGAGGGTCGTTCATGGCTCAGCTCATCAGGTAGGCGAGTTTGTGGGTCAACCGCTCGATGGAGTCCTCCGTGAACAACAACAGCAAGTCGAAATGAATGTCGTGTCCTTCCAGGCTGTAGCTGATCTCCACCGCCAGGGTCTTTTTCCAGCGCTGCCGGTTGACCCGGATCAGTTCGTCGATGGCCGCGTGTTGCCCGAGTATCTGCGGGTGGCCCTGGGAAAACACCACGTCGATCTGCTCGGCAATACTGCTCAGGCACGCACCGATCAGCACACTGGAGAGATCCAGCAACATTTCCAGGTCCGAATACTCGGCGCCCTGGCGCTGCATCAGCTGCGCCATGTCGGCGATTTCCGAATCGTGGAACATCAGCAAGGCTTCGCCGGCAATGCCGCTGCCGATAAAGCCCTGACAAATGGCCGTGAGCTGGTTGCAGCTCCCGGCATCCGTCAGCGCCATGTGCAACTCGCCGACTTCGAGGATATTCACGTTCGGCACCGGCAACTGCACGAACACCCCCAGGACCTTGGCGATCAGCGCCGCCGCACGACCGATGGCCACGTTGACCGTTTCGCGAAAGGCATCGCGAAAGCTGATTTCAGTCGTCGGTTCAGGGCGAACGGCTACCTGCGCCTGGCCGGAAGCATCCAGGAGCCCCAACTGGTCAAGGGTCTGGCGCAACTCGTCCTGGTCGAAGGGCTTTTTCAGGAACGCCAGCGCACCCAGCTCGCGCACCCGGCGCAGCGCCTCTTCTTGGACGTCCCCGGAAATCACGATCACCTGCGCCTGCAACCCTTCGGCGCGTATCGCCGAGAGCACCTGGTAACCGTCCATTTCCGGCATGGTCAGGTCGAGCAGCACCACCTGCCCCAATCCCCGGCGAATGGCATCCAACCCCTGTCGACCATCGCTGGCCTGGGTGATCGAAACCTGCCAGTCCGCCGGCAGCGCCCGTAATACCTGCTTACGGGCCATGTTGGAGTCATCACACACAAGTAGGGGAATCACTGACACTGACCGGTGCTCATCTTATTTTAGGTATCAGGGAAAGCATTAATGGCATGATGCCATAACCGTAACAAAACATGCTTAACGTAGAGGTTTTATTGCGAACTACGTCCGATATTCCAATAGCTTAAACGTCATCGGCACTCAGGGGATGGCTTAGGTCAATGAAGTGGATCGACGGTTCTCCCCGTGGACATTTCATGGCTGCGCCGAAAAGCGCTCACGGTAGGCCTGCGGCGTGACGCTCAGGGCCCGCAAAAAGCTGCGGCGCAGGGTTTCCTCGCTGCCGAAACCGCAACGGGCGGCAATGCGCTTGATCGGCATCGCGGTGTCGCCAAGCAGGCGGCGGGCGCTTTCCACGCGGATCTGCTCGATGGCCCGGGCCGGCGTCTGCCCGGTTTCTACCCGGTAATGACGCACGAAACTGCGCTCGCTCATGCCCGCCTGCTGCGCCAGGATCGGGATCGACAGGTCCTGCGCCAGGTGCTCGGCGATCCAGGCATGCAAGTCGCCAAAGCGGCTGCCGGACTTCTGCAGGGACAGGGTGGCGCTGAATTGCGATTGCCCGCCAGGGCGTTTCAGAAACACCACCAGATGCCGCGCGACCTCCAAGGCCACGGGCCGTCCCAGGTCCGCTTCAACCAATGCCAGGGACAGGTCGATGCCCGCCGTCACCCCCGCCGAGGTCCAGACCGGGCCGTCGTTGATGAAGATCGGATTGGGCTCGACCTGCACCCGCGGGTACTGCGCCGCCAATTGTTCGCAACGGGTCCAGTGGGTTGCCACCCGCCGCCCGTCCAGCCAGCCGCTGGCCGCCAGCAGGAACGCCCCGGTGCAGACCGAGGCGACCCGGCGGGCGCAACCGGCCTGCTGACGCACCCAGGCCACCAGCGTCGGATCCTCGGAAGCGGCATAGGTGCCCCAGCCACCGGCGATAAGCAGGGTGTCGCAGGGCGTGCCTGGCGCCGGCAACGGCTCCGCTACCAGGGCCAGCCCCGCCGAACTCATCACCGGCTCACGCTGGGCGGCAATCACACTCACGGCATAGGGCAGCGGCAGGCCCTGGGCACGCGCCAGGTCGTTGGCCGAGGCGAAGACCTGCAGCGGCCCCGTGACATCGAGCACCTGCACATTGGGAAAAGCCAGGATCCGGATCGTTCTGGGAGCGTTCATGGGCATTGGCGTGAAAAGTGGGGTCAATGGCAGATACGCCAAATCCTACGGAACTACAGTGGACCCGTCCAGCCTCGCAGGACCCGTTTATCCACTCCCTAGGAGCTATCGCCATGACGCTGCATATCGGCTTTCTGTTGTTCCCCAAAGTCCAACAGCTGGACCTCACCGGTCCCTACGACGTCCTTGCCTCGTTGCCCGACGCCCGGCTCCACTTGATCTGGAAGGACCTGGCGCCGATCACCTCCAGCAGCGGCCTGGTCTTTACACCCACCACCACTTTCGAGGACTGCCCGGCGCTGGATGTGATCTGCATTCCAGGCGGTGCCGGAGTCGGGCCGTTGATGGAAGATCCCGAGACCCTCGCGTTCATCGCCCGGCAAGCCGCCCAGGCGCGTTATGTCACCTCGGTCTGCACCGGCGCCCTGGTGCTGGGGGCCGCCGGGCTGCTGCAAGGTCGCAAGGCCACGACCCACTGGGCCTATCACCACCTGCTGGCAGGTCTCGGGGCCATCCCCGTGAAGGACCGCGTGGTCCGTGACGGCAACCTGTTGACCGGCGGCGGCATCACCGCCGGGATCGACTTTGCCCTGACCCTGGCCGCTGAACTGGTGGGCGCGCAAGAGGCCCAGCTGATCCAGTTGCAACTGGAGTACGCGCCGGCGCCACCGTTCAACGCCGGCAGCCCGGAGACGGCGCCCGCAGACGTACGGGAGATTGCCCTGCAACGGGCCGCGGAGTCGCGCAAACAGCGCGGCTTGATCACCGAGCGTGTCGCGCAACGCTTGAAACAAGTGGGTTAATCGCGCTCCCACTGCATATCCAGCAACGCCGAGCCGAGGCTCTTGCCATGGGCATCCAGCGCCAGGGAACGGGTCACCCCACCCCGCAGGATGCCCGGCAATACGAAATTCAAGGCCCGTACACCCGGCAACGCATAACGCCGCACCGGTCCGGCCGCCGGGTCGAGCAAGGGCGCAAAGTAGTCCGCCACCCGCTCGGCGGTCAGCCATTCGCACAACCCGGGATAGTCCTCGGCACGGTAAGCGATCACCGAGATATTCGAGGTGTCGCCCTTGTCGCCCGTGCGCGAATGGGCAAAGTGGCGCAATTGAAAACGACTCATGGCTGATCCTCCAGGTGAACGGTTGCGCTCAGGTTTTCCCGTGGCAGCAGCAGCGACGCCACCGCCACCACCTGCCGCACGCTCTTGCTCGCGCCACCACCGCCTGACGGGCCGTTGGTGTACAACGTCTCCACTTCATTGCCGACGCGCAGCGCGTCGGCCCGATCCGCACAACGCGCGGCCACCCGCAAGCGCACCTCCCAGGGTTCGCCCTGCCCTCGCGCACTCAGCGCTTCACCATACAGGGCATCCACGCCCATCAGTTCCGCGCGGACCTCCTCGGCCTTCACCCCGATGATCTCCAGGCGCTGCAAGACGATCTGCCGCGCCAGCCGCGCCCGTGCCAGGGCGCCCGGACCACCGTAGGACATCTGCCCCTCACCGATCCAGCCATCCAGGTAACCGACCGAGACCTTCAAGCTGTCCGGACGCGGCCGTCCGTCCGCGCCCCGCACGCTCACCCGGTCCGTACCTTCCTCGATAAAACTCACCCCCTGGAAATCCGCCGTCACATCCGGCGTCAGGTAGGCCGCCGGGTCATGCACCTCATAGAGCAACTGCTCCGTGCAGGTGGCGGCGTCCACCCGCCCGCCGCTGCCGGCGACCTTGGTGATGGTCGCCCGGCCCTCGGCATCCACTTCGGCCAGGGGAAAGCCCAGGTGCGCCAGGTCCGGCACCTCCTTGACGCCCGGATCGGAAAAGTAACCGCCGGTGATCTGTCCCGCGCACTCCAGCAGATGGCCGACCAGGGTGCCGCGCCCCAGGCGTTGCCAATCGTCCGCCGCCCATCCGAACTCGAAGCACTGCGGCGCGAGGAACAGCGACGGATCGGCCACCCGGCCGGTGATCACCACATCGGCATCGGCTGCCAGCGCCTGGACGATACCTTCCGCGCCGAGGTAGGCATTGGCGGAGACCAGCCGATCGCCCAATTGCTCCACCCGCAAACCGTTGTCCAGCAACCGGCTCGGCTCGGCACGCAGCGCCTCAAGCACATCGTCGCCGGTCACCGCGGCAATCCTCAGTCCGTGCAGGCCCAGCTCGACGGCGATCCGGCGCACCTCGCGCGCGGCAGCCAGGGGATTGGCCGCGCCCATATTGGTGATGATCCGCAGGCGCCGTCCGGCACCGGCGACGAAGGGCAATACCCGCTCCATCCGCTCACGCAGCAAGGGGTCATAACCGGCCTCCGGCTCACTGAGCCGGGCCTGTTGCGCCAGGGCGATGGTCCGTTCGGCCAGGCATTCGAACACCAGGTAGTCCAGCTCGCCCTTGGCCGCCAGCTCCACCGCCGGTTCGATGCGGTCGCCCGAATAGCCGGCACCGGAGCCGATACGCAAGGTTTTCATCGCAAGGTCCCTCATTTCAAAAGACGCCCAGGAGCAACGCCGTCAAGGTCATCAGCACCGAGGCGGCGAGCAGGAAAGGAATGGTGAAACGCTGGTGATCGGCCAGTTCGATCTTGCACAGGCCCACCAGCAAAAAGGTCGCCGGCGTCAGCGGGCTGACCGGGAAACCGGTGGTGTGCACCCCCAGCAAGGACGCCTGGGCCACCTGCAACGGCTCCACGCCGAGGGCCTTGCCGACCTCGGCGATCACCGGCATCACCCCGAAGTAAAAGGAATCCGGATCGAACAACAGGCTCAGCGGCATCGACAGGAAACCCACCAGCGCCGGAATCAGCTTGCCGTGTCCGGCCGGGATCTGCGCCACCGCCACTTCGGCCATGGCCTTGAGCATGCCGCTGCCCTGCATGATGCCGGTAAAGACCCCGGCTGCCAGGAGAATGCTGGCCATGGTCAGGGCAGTCTTGGCGTGGGCGTCGATACGGGCGCGCTGGGCGTCGACGTTCGGGTAGTTGAGGCACAGCGCAACCACGGTGCCGAGCATGAACATCACCACCGGGTCGACCCAGCCGGCGATCATCACCGCCATCACCAGCACCGTCAGCAGCAGGTTGGCCCGGAACAGCCGCGGGCGGCGCAGGGCTTGTTCCTGCTCGCTGATCACCCGGGTCGGCACGTGGCCCACGGCCAGATCGGCGCCCAGGCCCAGGCGCCGCTCTTCACGCCGGCCCAGCCACCAGGCACTGGCGAAGACAAACAGCAGGCCGACGATCTGCACCGGAATCAGCGGCTGGAACAGGTCCGCCACCGGCACGTGCAAGGCCGCCGACGAGCGCAGCACCGGGCCGGTCCAGGGCAGGAAATTCACCCCGGCGGCCATCGCCGCGACACAGGCGAGGATCCGCCGGTCGATGCCCAACCGCGTATACAGCGGCAGCATCGCCGGGACCGTCACCAGAAAGGTCACCGCCCCGGAACCGTCAAGGTGCACCAGCAGCGCCAGCAAGGTCGTGCCCATGACAATCCGCGTGGGCCGCGTGCCCACTGTGCGCAGGATGCGGTCGATGATCGGGTCGAGCATGCCGGCATCGGTCATCACCCCGAAGAACAGGATGGCGAACACGAACATGCCCACCACCGGGGCAACGTTCTTGATACCAGTGATGATAAAGGCACTGGTCTGCAGACCGAAACCACCGAGCAGCGCGGCCAGGATCGGCAAGGCGATCAACGCGACCAGGGGCGAGAGACGCTTGCTCATGACAGCCGCAAGCAGACAGACGATGGTGATGACACCCAGCGTGGCGAGCATGGGAAGACTCCGGGGCCGCTCAACGGCGGACAGTTATTGTTTTCCCCCGAGTATTGGAACGCGGTTAAGCTTTGTAAATTGGAATGTTCACCGCCATACATTCGGAAAAACAGAATGAAGAACGCCGTCCAGCATATCCGCGCCTTCCTCACCGTCGCCCAGACCGGCAGCTTCGCCCGTGCCGCCGCCCTGCTGCACCTTTCGCCTTCGGCGCTAACGGTGCAGGTCCAACAGTTGGAGGAATGGCTCGGCGTCACCCTGTTGGAGCGCAGCCCGCGCCAGGTCAGCCTGACCGGCGCCGGCCAGCAGGCCCGCGGTCCCATGGAGAAACTGTTGCTGGACCTGGACAATATCGTCAGCGGCTCCCGCGACCTGGCCAGCCTGCAACGGGGCGTGGTGACCCTGGCCGCCTTGCCGTCGATCTGCTCCGGGGCCCTGCCGCCGGTACTGAAGCAGTTTCGCCAAGCCTACCCCGGTATCGAAATCCGCCTGCGCGACGTGGTCGCGCAGCGCATCGACAGCCTGGTGCGGGAGAACGAGGTGGACTTCGGACTGGGGGTACGGGCCCGGCTCAATCATGGCCTGGACTTCGAGGTGGTCATGGTCGATCGCCTGTGCCTGTTCCTCCCCGACGAACACCCGCTGACGCGCAAGACCACGCTCGAGCTGGCGGACCTGAACGGCCAGCCGATGATCCTCACCGGACGCGACAGCAGCGTGCGCGAACGGGTCGAGCAACTGTTCGACGAACAAGGCCTGACGCTGGTGCCGGGACTGGAAGCCAACTACATGTCCACGGTCCTGGCACTGGTGCGCCAGGGACTGGGCATGGCGCTGCTGCCGGAATCAGCGGATGACGGCCTGGGCAGCCTGCAAAAACGCCCGGTGGCACACCCCGGCGTCAGCCGCGAAATCGGCCTGATCAGCCGCAGCGGCCAGCCCCTATCCCCCGCCGCGACGCGGTTCGTGGCCTTGATCCGGGAAAGCCTGGCCCCGACCCGGTTTCTTGACAAACCCTGAATCACTCGGGAATTGTCCGACAATCTGATGACCAGACATGAACAAGGTAAATTCCCGGCATGATTTATGACTTCTGCATCATCGGCGGCGGCATCGTCGGCCTGGCCACCGCCATGGCGTTGCTCAAGCGCCAGCCCGGCGCCTCGCTGCTGCTCCTGGAAAAGGAAGCCACCCTGGCCCGCCACCAGACCGGTCATAACAGCGGCGTGATCCATGCCGGCATCTACTACGCGCCGGGCAGCCTCAAGGCCGACCTGTGCAAGCGCGGGGCCCAGGCCACGAAAGACTTCTGCCACGAACACGGGATCCGCTTCGAGGTCTGCGGCAAGTTGCTGGTGGCCTCCACCGCCCTCGAAGTGCAGCGCATGCAAGCCCTGTACGAGCGCTCGCAACTCAATGGCCTGCGGGTCGAACGTCTCGATGCCGAGGAACTGCAGCGACGCGAACCGAACATCGTCGGCCTCGGCGGCCTGTTCCTCGACGCCACGGGCATCGTCGACTACCGCGAAATCTGCCAGGCCATGGCCCGGGTCATCACCGCCAGTGGCGGCGAGATCCGCCTCGACACCCGGGTCACGGCCATCCAGGAAGACGGCGACAAGGTCACCGTCAGCAGTCACGACCACGTCTGGCAGGCGCGCAAACTGGTGGCCTGTGCCGGTCTGCAGTCCGACCGCCTGGCCACCCTGGCCGGCATCCGCATCGACCACCAGATCATTCCCTTCCGTGGCGAATACTTCCGCCTGCCGGCGTCGAAGCACGCCATCGTCAATCACCTGATCTACCCCATTCCGGATCCGGACTTGCCGTTCCTCGGCGTGCACCTGACCCGCATGATCGACGGCAGCGTCACGGTCGGCCCGAATGCCGTACTGGGGCTGGGCCGGGAGAACTACCGGAAGTTTTCCGTGAACTGGCGGGACGTCGCGCAATACACCACCTTTCCCGGCTTCTGGAAAACCCTGTGGCAGAACCTGGGTTCCGGCAGCCTGGAAATGAAGAACTCATTGTTCAAGCGCGGCTACCTGGAACAGTGCCGCAAGTACTGCCCGTCCCTGGTCGTCGAGGACCTGCTGCCCTACGAGGCCGGCATCCGCGCCCAGGCGGTGATGCGCGACGGCACCCTGGTGCATGACTTCCTGTTCGCCGAAACGCCGCGCATGGTCCATGTCTGCAATGCACCGTCACCGGCCGCCACCTCCGCCATGCCGATCGGCGAAATGATCGCCGACCGACTGTTCGCCTCCCGTTGACCCACAAAGGCCTTCAAGAACTGACACCCCCTGGCGGGCGCCTAGAACGTCAGTGAATGCTTGCGATCGAGGCTTTCGCCAAAGCCGCGGATCACCTCCAGCAGCGACTTCACCCGCAGCGGCAGGCTCCCGGCCGGATACACCGCGTGCATCTGCGGGCTCTCGCCGCTGCTGGAGGTGAGCTTGTACTCGGGGCAGACCCGGACCAGGCGCCCCGCCTCCACTTCCGGCTCCGCCAGCCAGTCCGCCAGGCGGGCGATCCCGACACCGGCCAGGACCGCGTGGAACACCGCCGCGCCGGAGCTGAAACGAAACTTCGGATGCACCCGAAAGCTGGTGGTGTGCTCCTCGCTACGAAAATTCCATTCCTTGAGGATCCGCGGCGCGGTGTGCAGGATCAGCGCATGCGCCTCCAGCGCCTCGAGGGAATCAGGCATCCCACGCCGCTCCAGATAGCCCGGGCTGGCGTACAGGTAACGTGAATAACTCCAGAGCGGAAAACCGATCAGGTCACTGGATTGCGGAAACGCGCCGCGAATCGAGAAGTCCAGCTTGCTCTTGGCCGGGTCGATGGTCTCATCGGTGAAAATCACGTCGACGTTCACGTCCGGATAACGCTCGCAATACTGCGCGATCAGTCGGGGCAAGACCCCGTGCCCGAGAAACTCGGGGCGGAAAAGCGAATCCAGCCGTGGGCCAGGCCGCTGAGCCCCGCCAGGTCTTCATCCGCCTCACGTTGCAGATCGAGCATTCTGTAAGCATGGGGCAAGAGGCGCTCACCCGCTTCGGTCAAGCTCACCGCATTGGACGAGCGATTGAACAGCTTGACCCCGGCACTTTCCTCCAGGGCCTGGACGGCACGGGTCAACGAGCTGGGAGAGCGCCCCAGGGCACGTGCCGCGGCGACGAAGCTACGCTTGCGCGCCACCGCCGCGAAGGCTTCCAACTCCCCCAACATATCCAGCGCCATTCCCCACCTCATTGCACTTTTCACAACGCGGCATTGCAACACAAAAAAAGCCCTTCCGTTAGCCTTCCCGCTCAACTCACAGGGATGTAGGCAAACAGGAGCAAACGGACGTGTCAAAGCTGGATGAAATCGTCGGGAAATCTGCGGCCCTTCTCGGTGAAGAGATTCGTGAATGGCTGGGAAAAAAATCCGCGACTGCGACCCGCCAGGGAATCCCGCAGATCCATGTGTCGTTCGAAGAACAGCGCACACTTGAGACCGGCCTGGCAGCCATGGCCGTGACCGACAGCGCCTCGGGCATCAGCCGCATGCCGGCCTTGGGACAGCTGCTGGAAAGCACCCTGTGCACCGAGAAAATCCAGCAGTTGCGCGACTTCCCCGAGAGCCGTGACGTGGCGATGATCGTCAGAGGGTTGCCGCTGGACCCACAACTACCCGCCACGCCCTACGACACGCAACAGGGTGTCGAGAACCTGCCGGTGCTGGCCGGGGCCATCCTGTCCGTGCTGCAAACCCTGCAAACCCGGCCGGTGGCGTACGAGGGTGAAAGCGACGACACGGTGTTCCGCCACGTATCGCCCAAGCAGCAGCACGAGACCGAAAAGAGCTCCTATGGTTCGCGCCTGGACCTGGGCATGCATGTCGACAACCCTCACCTGCCGCTGACCTGCGAACCCGTCTCACAGTTGTCGGCTTGTCCGGAATACCTGTCGCTGACCGGTCTGCGCTGCGAGCTCGGCGTGCCCACGCGGATCGTCGCCATTGCCGACGTCCTGGCCATGCTGCCGGCCTCGGTCGAAGAGGAATTGTCACGTCCGCACTTCGCCATCCGCCGACCGGCCTCCTTCGGCAAACAGGGTAATGTGCTGGAAAACGTTCCCCTGCTGTACAGAAACGCCAGCGGCGGCCTGTATTGCCGCTACAACAAGGCCAGCGTCGCCGCGACCTGCGCCCACGCGCAGTTTGCCCTGCAATTGTTCGCCGCCGCCGCCAATCATCCCGATGTCGTGCACCACATTCTGTTGCAACCGGGGGACATGCTGATCTTCAAGAACCAGCAAACCCTGCATGCCCGGGACGGTTTCACCCCCCGCTACGACGGCCGCGACCGCTGGATGCTGCGCGTCTTCGGGGTCAACGACCCGGCACGCGTGGTGCCGCTGGACCCTCACCAACCTTTTATCATCAGAGCCTGATTTCATGGTCGATATTGTCATCCTTTGCGTATTCGCCTTCTCCGCCGGCCTGATAGATGCGGCTGTAGGCGGCGGCGGACTGATCCAGATACCCGCGCTGTTCAACGTGCTGCCCACGGCACAACCGGCGGCGCTGCTGGGTACCAACAAGGTCGCGGCCGCCTGCGGTACCGCGTTCGCGGCCCGGTCCTTCGTACGCAAGGTGGTGATCGACTGGAACCTGGTGATTCCCGCCGCCTGCGCGGCCTTTGCCATGGCCTTCTGCGGCGCAGCCACGGTGTCGGCGGTGCCCCACTCGATCATCCGCCCGGCGGTGCTGGTGCTGATCGTGCTGATGGCCATCTACACCTTCTGGAAAAAGGACTTCGGTGCCCTGCACAAACCCATGCGCATCGGTACCCGGGAGAAGCTGCTGGCGCTCGTCATCGGCGGTGCCATCGGCTTCTACGACGGACTGTTCGGCCCCGGCACCGGCAGCTTCCTGATCTTCCTGTTCATCCGCTGCTTCGCCTTCGACTTCCTGCATGCCTCGGCGTCGGCCAAGGTGGTGAACATCGCGACCAACGTCGCGGCGCTGATCTTCTTCATACCGACGGGCAATGTGCTCTACCTGATCGCCATCCCCATGGCCGCCTTCAACATCCTCGGTGCCCTGACCGGCACCTGGCTGGCGGTGCACAAAGGCGTACCCTTTGTCCGGGCCCTGTTCCTGGTGTTGCTGGTGATCCTGATCAGCAAACTGTCCTATGACCTGATCCTGCAGACCTGATTCTGAAACCCGAGGAGAACCCCATGTATCCCATGTTCGATCGCCTGGTAGCGTTACTCGATGCCCGCGCCGCCTCCTACCGGGTGCTGATGCACGATGCCGAGGGCCAGTCGGCGCGGGTCGCCGAGATCCGTGGTACCGAGCCCGGCCAGGGTGCCAAGGCCATGCTCTGCTCGCTCAAGGGACAGGCCGAGCCTTATGCCCTGGTGATCTTGTCGGGGAACCAGAAACTCGACATGAAGAAGGTCGGCGCAGCCCTGGGCGGTAAAAAAGCCGAACTGGTGAAGGCTGAAACCGCCATGGAGCTGACCGGTTGCCGGATCGGTGCCATTCCTCCGTTCGTCTTCGACGAGCGGATTCAATTGATCGTCGACCCGGCCTTGACCTCCAGCTATGGCGAAATCGCCTTCAACGCCGGTCGACTGGATGCCTCGATGGTGCTCGATACGCAGGATTACCTGGCGATTGCCCAGCCTCGATTGCTGGATGTCAGCCAGGCCTGAACACAGCGCGGGCGCATTGGTCTGCTTGTTTTAACCTTGAATGGCCCTTGCGAACCCGCTCCCGGCTACTTTGTAATACTCGCCGGAACCCGTACCGCGAGCCCTGCCCCGTGAAGAACCTGCAATTGCTGCAATCCCTTGAGGGCGACCGGTTGTTGCTGCGCCCGCTCCAGGCCGCCGATGCCGACGCCCTGGTGGAGGCTGCCCGGGACGGCGAACTCTGGAACCTGCCCTTCACCGTGGTACCGGGGCCCACCACGGTCGAGTCCTACCTCCGCACCGCCCTCACGGGTCGAGAAGCCGGTACGGTGATGCCCTTTGCCATCGTGATCAAGGCAACCGGAGAAGTGATCGGCTCCACGCGTTTCTGGAAGATCGATCGCCAGTACCGCAAGCTGGAAATCGGCAGCACCTGGATCGCCACCCGCTGGCAGAAAAGCTTCGTCAACACCGAGGCCAAGTACCTGATGCTGCGCCACGCGTTCGAGGTACTCGATTGCGTGCGCGTGCAGTTCACCACCGATGAGATCAATGAAAAATCCCGGGCGGCGATTTTGCGCCTGGGCGCGAAGCAGGAAGGGATCGTGCGCAATGAACGGATCATGCCGGACGGGCGCAAGCGCAACTCAGTACGCTTCAGCATGATTGATGACGAATGGCAGGCGATCAAAGCACACCTGCTGCGAAAACTGACCCAAGTCCCCACGCATCCGATCTAGCCAGTTAAAACTTCTTTCATCGCAATCAGCGACCAGTTAAAACTTCTTTCACGGCACCCTCGCCGCAGGCTGTTTATATTGGAATGGCTCCTTTGGAAGAGCCTCCCATTCAGCCCGCCTTGCAGCGGGCTTTTTTATCGCCTGAGCGCAGCCCGCAGGCTGCGCCCAATCCCGTCGATTACGACAGAAAGCCGTTGCTGACCCCGACCAGCAGGAAGATACCCAGTGCCGCGCGATAGGCCACGAACGGCCAGGTGGAGAAGCGCTCCAGGAAGCGCATCAGGCCCCAGATCGCACAGAACGCCGAGACACTGGCCACCACCAGCCCGAACAACAGATGGGTCCAGGCTTCCGCCGGGATCTGCGCATGGTGCAGCACCCACAACTCCTTGAGCCCGGCCAGCGCGATCGCCGGCAAGCCCAGCAGGAAGGAGAACCGGGCGGCCTCTTCACGCTTGAAGTTGAGAAACAGCGCCGCGGTCAGTGTCGAGCCCGAACGGGAAACACCCGGGATCAGCGCACCGACCTGGGCGATACCGACGATCAATGCATCGCGCAGGCGCATCTCGCCCACCACGCGCTGATGTCGGGCACTGAACTCGGACACCGCCATCAGCACCGCCATCACCAGGCAGGAAATGCCGATCACCGTCAGCCCGCGCATGGGCGAGTCGCAGGCATTGAGCGTCGAAGAGAGGGCCAGGCCGGCAATCCCGATGGGGATGGTCGCCAGAATGATCGCCACCGCCAGGCGGAACCACGGGCTGTTGTAGTCGCGCTGGCGCACGGCGCTGAGGCTGCCGCCGACCACATCGCGCACATCGCGCCAGAAATAACTGACCACCGCCGCCAGCGCGGCCAGTTGCATCGCGGCGGAAAAGGCCGAACCCGGATCCTGCCAGCCGAGCACCGCCGGCACGATACGCATGTGCGCGGTGGAGGAGATAGGCAGCAGTTCCGTGATGCCCTGGATAATACCCAGAATGCCGATTTGCAGGTAATTCAGCGAAGCGAAGCCAATATCGAGGCCGCTGGAGCAGACGTTAGACAAAATGATTTCCCGGAAGAAGGCTAATTTCCCACCGCTCCCGAAGAGGCGCGGCGCAGACCTGTGAAGCTTAGACAGCAACGGGAATGATGGGCCTGTTTTTTATGATTTTCCAGCCTCAGCAAAGCACAAAACACAAGTTGGGAATTAATTCATTTCATGACACGTACCAATATCGATCAGTCAAGGCAGGCCCGCCCCCCCTGCAGGAGCGAGCTTACTGGCGATGGACGTCAACGGTGGCACGGGGTATCCGATCCCCCACGCCCCCTGATCAGGCGCTAGCGCGGCGCCACATACCCGTACCGCCAGCAGCAATGATCCCGATGCCCCGGCAAGATCACACAGCCACTCAGACTCAGCAGCAAGACAGCTGCAACCAGCAGCGAAAGACGACGTGACATGATGGTTTCCTCAAGGGGTTCAATGGACGAAGCCGTTCACCGCACAGGGCCAGGGCACCTGTCGATGGCTACGGTTACCGGTTGAACGCGACAGCGGCGAACAATCCGTCGCAGCCCTGAGCAATTTCATGAAGCCCCCGTGCACCTTGCGCGATACTGCCCTCGCCCCTCGGGGTGCAGCGCTGAAAAAAAGATTATTTCCCGCGACGGATTTTCCCGACACCTATCGTTAAACCCATCAGCAGCGTTCACTTTCGTACGCAGCCTGAAGGAGTTGTCATGAGACCTGCACGACCTCTGGCCAAATTGCGCCATGCCCTCCTGCTGATCCCGCTGGCGTTCGCCGCGCTGACCAGCACGCCCACTTTTGCCCAGCCCGAAGTCATCATCCGCGAAGCGCCGCCGCCCATGCGTGTCGAGGCCGTGCCCATGGAGCGCCACGGCTATGCCTGGGACCGTGGTCACTGGCGCTGGGAAGGCCGGGGTTACGTCTGGGTACCCGGGCACTGGCAGCGGGTGATGCACAATGCACGCTGGGAACCGGGCCATTGGGAGCCCCACGGGCCTAACTGGCGCTGGATCGAAGGACACTGGGTCCGCTGATCCCCGGGCCGGGCGGCGCACCTGCACCGCCCGGCCTTGTCATCCCCGAACCCATCCCCCGGACCGAGACTTGCCCGATTGAAAGAAACTGATCCGGACGTTGAGCTGCTGGCCCGTATCGGCAACAAGGAGCCGGCCGCCGTCAACGAGATGGTGTCGCGCAAGCTGCCCCGTCTGCTCGCCCTCGCCAGCCGGATACTGGGCGATGCCGACGAGGCCAAGGATGTGGCGCAGGAAAGCTTCCTGCGCATCTGGAGGCAGGCGGCGAGCTGGCGCAGTGGCGGGGCCCGTTTCGACACCTGGCTGCACCGGGTGGTGCTGAACCTCTGTCATGATCGCCTGCGCAAGCGCAAGGAGCGCCCGCTGGAGGATGACGAGTCCGGCATCGAGCTGGTCGACGACGCTCCCCGCCCCGATGAACAGCTGGAAGCGGCGGCGCGCAGTGAACAGATGGCCGCCGCATTGGCCGCGTTGCCCGACCGCCAGCGCGAAGCCATCGTGTTGCAGTACTACCAGGAACTGTCGAATATCGAAGCGGCGGCGCTGATGAACATCAGCGTCGATGCACTGGAAAGCCTGCTGTCGCGGGCCAGGCGCAACCTGCGCAGCTATCTTGCCGAAACACACGGCCAGGACAGCCTAGGAAGGGGAAAACGATGACGCCCGAACGATTTGCGTACCTGGCGGACGCCTACGGCGCGGACCTGCAACGCTGGCCGGCCGCCGAACGCGCCGCCGCCCGGGGATTGCTCGAACGCGGCGATGCGGCGTCACTCGACGCGCTGCAACAGGCCCGGCGGCTCGACAGTCTGCTCGACAGCTATCAGCTGGCGCCCCCCGACCCGGCACTGGCCCGGCGTATCGCCGCTTCGGCGAGCAGCGCCAGGCCGGTCTCGTTCTGGAGCCGATATGCCGACTGGCTGTCCCGGGTCGGCTTCGTCGGCGTGGGCCTGGCAGGCATCGCCACCGGGATGCTGGTGGTCTCGCTGAGCCTGCCGCTGCCGACCTCATCCGAAGCCCTGCCGAGCATCTTCGACCAAGGCGATGCCGACATCGTCTTCACCGTAAACGCCGAGGAAAGCGAGCAATGAGTCAACCGTCCAAGACCCTCAAGAACCTGCTGCTGGCGTCGTTGATGCTCAATGTCTTTCTGATCTGTGGCATAGGGGGGGGTGTCTATCACTGGCTGGTCAATACCCAACCGGCCATGGCGGCCGTCAACCAGCACGGCTTGCGCCAGGCCATGGTGCAGTTGCCCGAGACACGCCAGCGTGAACTGCGCCAGCTGTTGCGGCGCAATCGAGCCGACAGCCAACCGCTGATCCTCGCGGGTCGTCAGGCGCGCCAGGATGTGATCAGACAGCTTGAGGCGCCGACACTGGACCGTCCGGCCTTGCTGGCGGACCTGGGCAAGGCGCGCGAGGCGGATGTCGCCCTGCGCTCGCTGGTGGACAACACCCTGGCGGAATTCGCCGGCACGCTGCCCCAGGAAGAGCGCCGCAAGCTGGTCGAGTCCCTGTATTTGCGCGGCCAGGCCAAGGGCAAGCCCCTGCAGAAAAACCTCTAGCCGCGACGGATTCCACCCATTGCAACGTTTAACCCTTGAAACCCGCCAACCAGGCGACCATTCAAGGTTCAGCAAGGAGTCAGACCATGCTGCGAATATTCAAGACCGCGCTCATCGCCACCCTGATGGCCGCCTCCCTGGCTGGCTGTGTTGTCGAGCCGGTGCATCCACGTCGACCACCGCCCATCGTCGAAGTCGTGCCGGTCATGCCCGCACCGGGCTATCACTGGGTTGCCGGACATTATCGCTGGGGTGGCAACCAGTGGGTCTGGGTGCCTGGGCATTGGCGCTACTGAGTGAGAACGGATGCAAAGCAAAACCCGGCGCAGTCGCCGGGTTTTGTTTTTCAGCTCAGGCCTGTCGCTTGCCCACTGGCACTTCGGCCGCCCCCGCCGCGCCATGAATCAGCGGCGCATAGCGATTGCGGAACTCCCAGTTGTAAGGCACCTGCTGCTTGCTGAGGCCTTGGTCCCAGTTCGCGGACCAGGTCATCAGCCCCTTGATGGAGTGCCCGGCGGCATCGAGCCGCTTGAACGCATTGACCACCGCCGCCGGGTCGATCACATAGCCCGTCGCGGCAGCGTCGACATTGGCCGGCAGGCCAATGACGAACTTGTCCGGCGCAATCCGGGTAAAGCCCCGCGTCCCGGTGACCAGGCTATCGGTCAGGTAATAGAGGAAATCCTCCTTCATCTCATCATTGTTCTGCGCGATCCACGCCCCGTTCCCCCCGTTGGCTTCCTGCACCCAGACCCCGTCACCGCCCTGGTTGTAATACTGCGGCGCGATGAAGTCGTAGTAGCCCTCAAGCGCGCTGAGGTAATCGAGGTACTTGCCGTTGGCAAGGGTGAGATAGGGAAACTCGGGCGCCATGCTGATGATGAAGTGCTTGCCCTCGGCCTTGTAATGGTCCTTCACCAGTTTCAGGGCTGCGGGCAACACCGTCTTGTTGTCGGCATGGTCGATGGCGCTCTGTTCCAGGTCGATATCCAGGCCATCGAAACCATAGGTTTCCACCAGACGGATGATTTCAGCGGCCAGCGGCTGCTCGGAGCCCTTATACAGCTCGATATGCGCATCGGCGCCCCCCAGGGAAATCAGCACGGCGCGACCCTGGCTGTTGAGGACGCCCACCTGGCGGCGGAACTCCGCATCGGACAGGTCATAGGGCCTGAACGTCGGGATGCCGTTACCTTTCATGAAGGCCACCGCCACCACGTTGTATTCCGCGGGCACGTCCGTCAGCGCCAGGTTGGCGAACTTCCCGCCCTGGTAGCCATCGTTCGGCCCCGCGGCCCAGTTATGCCAGAAACCCATGAGGATTTTCTTCCCGGCCAGGCTGGGCATCGCTGACGCCGCGTCGCTGACCGTGGATTTAAGCAGTGAAAAGTCGAAAGTGGTCACATTCCAGTCCTTTAGAAATTCGCATGAGATGGCTGCCCAGCGGCAAGGTCATTTGAAGTCCACGTCAAACGCCTGGTAGAACGCGTTACCGGTATTGGCGACGATCCACAACAGGACGATGACGTGATGACCTTGCTTGCCCGCCGGCAGTTTCACTTCATGCTCCACCTTGGCCTTCAATTCATCGGCGTGCTGGTAATACGGAACTTGCGGGTAGAAGTCCTCGTTAAACGGCTTGGCCTCGAGTTGCGCGCGGCTGATGCGTTGTTTCGGGTCCCAGCCATCCTTGGTGATGAACCAGCGATAACCCCGGGTGACGTGGGGGCGGTGTATTCCCATTGCACGCGGAAGGTCTGCCCCGGATTGACGTTCAACAGCGGCCAGGCATAAGGACGGTTGAGCCTCTTGCTCAATTCCTCGTCGGTGAAGTTGATGCAGTCGCGGGCGTCGGTTTTCCCACCGCTGAGGATGTAACCGTCAGCGGGTGGGACGACACTCTGGTCATCGGTTTCAAACGGTTTGGGGAAAGGTCCGGCGGTGAGCGACGGAAAGTTCTTTCCGCCTTCCATTTCATTAACCTGCCAGGTACCAAGAAGCCCCAGCTCCACGGCCACCGACCCGCGGCTGGCAGGCGAAACGACACGACCATGTTTAAGTTCGGGCTTCGATAACGGCTTGTTCATTCTTCTCACTCCTTTGATAGAAAATTCTCCAACTCAGGGAGAACTTTCAACCTAGCTCAAATAAGAAAACTGTCCATCTAATGCAGAACGAGTGAACTTAACCATTAATCCACAACCCTCTGAATACATTGGACTTTTAAAAGAAAATCGACAAAACCTACGCATAACACAGCGAATAGATTACACAGCCTACCTGCAATAAACCTCGATAGACTCCGCTCATAAAGACACTTACCCCAAAATGCTCAAAAAAACGTAACAATATATTTTTCAGCGCCCATGGATCGCGCCCCAAAGGCTGGGTATCCTGAGCCCCAGAGCACAATGGTGGGCCATCCTGAATGCCGCCAAACGGTTATTGGAGGCGTTCATGCTCACGATCTTCTTGTCCGCGCTGATCTTCGGTGTGGTGTTTTGCCTGTCGCCAGGGGCTGTTCTGGCGGAAACCTTGCGTCGCGGGTTGCTCCATGGCTTCAAACCGGCGCTGATGGTGCAAATCGGCTCGCTGGTGGGCGATGCCCTCTGGGCGGTGATCGGGCTGACCGGACTTTCGTTGCTGCTCGAACATGAGCAGGTGCGGATTCCACTCACCGGCGCCTGCGCGGCCTATCTGGCGTGGCTGGGCCTGCGCAGCCTGAACGATGCCTGGCAATTGCCCGAGGCGCAAAACGCTGTCGAGCGGCCGGGCACAAACGCCCTCATGGCCGGGGCGACCATTTCCATCGCCAATCCGAAAAACGTCGTCTACTGGGGCGCGTTGGGCAGTGCCCTCTCCGGCATCGTCGGCCAGACCCCGAGCCACGGGCAAACCCTGATGTTCTTTGCCGGCTTCATGTTCGCCTCGGTGGCCTGCTGTTTCATCATCGCGGCGCTGGTCGACGGGCTCCGGAAGGCCGCGTCCCCGGGCTGGCAGCGGCTCAGTCATGGCCTGTGCGGGGTGGCCCTGGTCTACCTGGCGATATTGGCACTGCGGGCGGTTTTCTAGGACGAAGGTCCACGGACTTTGACGCGGTTTAAGGCTTCTTTTTCTGCAGGCTTTTCAGGCGTTGCGTCGCACGTTGCACCGCGGCCATTTTTTCCGGGCGCTTCATGCGCTTCCACTTCTTGATCTCTTCCTTGGAGCGACCACAACTCAGGCACATCTCGCTGTTGAGCTGGCACACGGAAATACAGGGATTTTCGATGTCCTTGGCCATGGTTCAGCGGCGCCCCGGGCGTGGGCTACGGGCAAGGTGCTGCTGCCAGTTGCCGGCGCTCACCTGCTGGCAATATTCCTCGCTGTCGAACGCCAGATGGGCAGCAACCTGATGAACCTCAACCTCCGCTTCGCGCAAGGCTGCGGCGGTCAGTTCGTGCATGTGTCGGGCTGACTCGCCGGCCAGCGCCTGATCCCGGTTGGCCCGGGTGTCGAAGACCCAGGTCACCCGCAGACTGGAGGGAAAATGCGCGAAATCCACCTCGTGGGTCAACCAGGCAAACCCCACGATCCGGGCCTTGGCCGTCTCGCAGGCCTCGGTCAGGGTGGCGACCAGGCGACGCTCGATCTGCGCCTGCTCGCGCTTACTCAACAACATGGTTTGATCCTCTTCATCTCGGCGGCGCAGAGTATGCCTCACGGACTCCAGCAGTGTGCCCTGTGCGGTGTTTTTTTCATCCGCGACGATACCTGACGCACAACAGGATCAACGCCGCCGCCGAAAAGGCCGCACCGGCGTAGAACGTCGCCGCCGCGCCATGGACCTGCCACAGCCAACCGGCGATGACACTGGCCAGCAGCAAGGCGCCCCCGCTGACCAGATTGAACACCCCGAAGGCCGTGCCTTTCAGGTCAGCGGGCGTGGTGTCCGCCACCAGCGTGGCCAGGATGCCCTGGCTGAAGCCCATGTGCAGCCCCCACAGGGCTACCCCCAGGAGTAGCGCGACAATGGATTGCGCCTCGGCCAGGACGATATCCGCCAGGATCAACAACACCAGGCCGGCACCCAGCAGGCTCGTTCGATTGACACTGTCCGACCATTTGCCCACCGGATAAGCCGAGAGCATGTAGAACCCTGCCATCACCACCATGACCAGCGGCACCCACGTTGCGCTGAAGCCGGATTGCTGGGCCCGCAGGACCAGAAAGGCTTCGCTGAAGCGCGCCAGGGTAAAGGCCGCACCGATGGACACCACCCACCAGTAGTCCCTGGGAAAACGTGTCAACGATTGGAATCGTATGGGCGAACGCAACGGCTGCCTCCCCGCCCCGTGCCCGGGCTCGCTGACCCCGAACAGCAACAGGCCGACAGCAACCGCGGCGGGAAGCACGGCAAACCAGAGCACCCGGGAAATGTCGCCGGCAAAGCCGATCATCAGCACAATCGCCAGCAACGGCCCCAGGAACGCGCCAAGGGTATCCATCGACTGGCGCAGCCCGAAGCACGCGCCACGTATTGCCGCAGGAGCAACATCCGCGACCAACGCATCACGCGGTGCACCGCGTATCCCCTTGCCGATCCGGTCGAGGATTCGTGCGGTAAACACCAGTTGCGCCGACGCCGCCAGCGGAAACAGCGGTTTGGTCAGGGCCGCGAGGCCGTAGCCCAGCAGCAGCAATTCCTTTCTGCGGCCGATGAAATCGCTGAGCGCCCCGGAAAATACCTTCACGATCAGCGCCGTGGCCTCCGCGACCCCCTCGATGATACCGACGGCCAACATACTGATGCCCAAGGTTCCCACCAGATAGACGGGCAAGAGGGCATGCACCAGTTCCGACGAGAGATCCATGAACAGGCTGACAAGGCCGAGTGCCCAGACGGTACGTGGAATGGATCGAAGGCTTTCAGGCATGGCCCCTCCTTGGTGATCAGCAATGCGAACATTCGACCGCTCATTCGCTTCCTGGGCGGATGAAAAGCCTACCGATTTACCCGACGAACCTGTGAGAAAAACCCTGCGGCTTAGGTATACTGCTCCTTTTTCTTACGCGACCCTAGCAATGCTCAACTCAGTTCAAACGCTAAGAGCCCTGGCTGCATGGCTGGTGGTCCTACATCACTACATGCAACTGGCGCACAACTTCACGCTGACCGACCCTGTGTCCACGGCGCTCCACATGTATGGCGCAATAGGTGTGGATTTATTTTTCATCATCAGCGGTTTTGTCATCTACATTTCAGCCGCCGAAAAACAAGTGACGCCCGCAACCTTTGCCGTCCATCGCCTGGCAAGAATTGCACCGGCCTACTGGATTTTCACTCTAGCCACTGCCGCCGCCTTGTTGGTTTCGCCAAGTTTTGTACCACTGACTCAATTTGAACCCCTGTTCCTATTAAAAAGCCTACTCTTCATACCCGCACAAAACCCGTCAGGTATCGGCGCATACCCGCTCATAACGGTTGGCTGGACACTGAACTATGAAATGGCTTTTTATGGCATTTTTCTCCTGAGTTTTTACGGCCCCAAAACAGCAAGACCCGCGTTGATCGCCCTGGGGCTTTTCCTGCTGTGCAAACTCGTGCCACATCTAGGCGGTGATTTTGCCTTCTATGACAACCCCATCATCTATGAGTTTCTGTTTGGCATATTGATTGCCATTGCCCACCAGAAAGGCTGGGTCAAAAAGATCCCCCCCTTGATGGCCATAGCCCTGGTTGTCATCGCGCTCGGCCTGATCATTCATAACGGGCAAGTCGAACACAAACCCATGAAGTCAGGTTTTCCCTGTGCCCTGATCCTCTTGGCGGCCGTCTCGCTGGAACGATTTTTTTCTCGTCGGGCTTTTATGGCCAAACTGGGGGATTGGTCCTATTCGACCTACCTCTGCCATGTATTGGTCATCAGCGCCATGACCCGGCTTCATCAGTGGATCAACCTGAACGATGTCGTCACTTTCACCTTGATTGCCATCACGATCCTTGCCGTGTCTTACACGAGCTTCACGTTCATTGAAAAACCGATCTCGAAGCTGGCAAAGAGAAACTTCAGAGGATCAATGCCAGCGCCGGCCAGTGCCGCTTAGGACTGAATAATGGAAATGCATGGACGCAATAAGGGTGTTACTGGCAGCCGTCACTGCTGAAGCAGCAATGCCCTCCAAGGCAGAGGCGACAGACCACGCATCATGAATGGGTACTCAAGTGGGCGATTTGATCACATGCAGCGTTCAACATCGCCCAACCTTGTTGCTGTATGGTCATTAGGTTCACATATTTTTCCGCGCAAAGACCGTCCAACAGCTCACTGCCCATCTGTTCGTGCCTGGCATCCGCATCCGCATGAACCTCAAAATAGTCCGTTTCGCCATAATCACGCATGACGTTGTGAGCGGCACTGAAAAATATATTGGCGCTCGCCTCCAGGACCAGGTGAATCAGCACGGTTTTTTCGTCATTATCCAGCGTGAGCATTTTCCAGGTAAACCAGGCCGCGGTAGCCTCCAGAACAGGATGCCAGACAGGCGCCCGGTATTTTCTATCCTTCATCAACTTGAAATTATGACCAAATTCCTCGTTCAGATGCGCTTGCACAACCGACAGGAACTTACGATCATCACAAAGAGCACTTCTCAACATGATGGTTTTCTGGAAGTAATCTGAAAATATCTGGATGGCATCCAGCAAGCGCTCTCTATTCTCTTTGTTTTCCATCTGCTTGCTCTGAATCAAACTCATGAGACGACTGCTTCTATAGCTGTCAGCAAATGTCTTGTTTTCCTTCAGCAGCAGCTCAAAATCCGCCTTTCTCACAGGCATATCCAATATGGCCACATTCGTCTCCTCGACTATTACAGTGTTGTCTCTTCAAAAAACGGCGCTTTTGCGTTATTTAAAACTCTCGATCACCCCCCTGGTTTGAAGCGGATCCGCAATCCAGGGAAAAAAAGTGTTCGCATCATCGAATCCATTCGCCACCGTGTCCGCCAGATTCGGTAGCCGTGCGGCTGAGCGTAAAAGCTCCACGACATGCGTCGACGAGCTCAACAGCAATAGATTGGACCACTCCGTTGACGCCTGGGCATGCTGTCGCCAACAGCACTCAAACGTTCCTTGCATCCAGGTTTCATCAAAGGGCTCCTGATGGCGCTCAATGATCCGATCAAAATAAACACCGGCACACTTGGCCGCCGTGTTCGCCCCTTGACCGGCAATCGGATCATTCAGCACGACAGCATCCGCCAAGCCCAAGACAAACTTCCCACCCGGCATCCTGGCCGTTGGATGTTTCACGGACGGTGTGTAACACCCCTTCAAGGTTGCCTGTCGGTCAGCCAGTTGGATAGTGGCTGACCTTTCCGCCTCCCAAGGCACATAACGGGCAAGCAACTCTTGACTGGCGCTCAATTGTTCATCAACACCCGCCACATCACTCAAGGCATCAAACGCACGGCCGGGAATCCCCTCAAACAACATCATTTCACACCGCCCGCCCAAGGTTAAACCAGGCATCGTGATATACTCTCCGACCTCAGGAATGACATTGACTCGAACGCCGGGAAAACTTTCAGCCGGCAACATCCCCGTTACATACATGCAGGCAAGCGTTCGCTGAGGCCGGTCAAACATCGAGCGCTGACGATCACGCGTAAAACATTGACCAATCTCACCTTTACCGCTGGCGACAATCGTTAACTCGTGCCACTTGGAAATTTCATCAAGGTCTGCCAACGCGACACGCTGGACGATTAAACATCCTCCGAGACGTTGAAAAATATCCAGCCAACGGGAAAACTTGAGTCGCTGATCAATCGACTGAAAGGGTCTTTGCGTTCGCCCTTTCCACTCAACGTCTTTTCGAGCAGCGCCCGGCTCGCCCAATGTAAAAGTGACAGAGGTATTCCAGGGGCATTCGTCATCCCATAAATTGAGCCCCCAGTGCCTCTCAATCTGTAAAGCCGTATCGAACATCCCCTGGCTGGACAGGATGCGTCCATGGCGAATTTGCTCAGCCGTTCGATCGCTGAACAACGTTATGTCATAGCCTTTTTTTTAAGAGCAATGGCCAGCAAAAGCCCAGCCTGTCCCGCCCCCACAATGGCAATCTTTCTCATCGAATGACCCTCGCACATTTAAACCGAATTCAACCGGACTCCGCATTGACGGACTTATAAATCGAAGCCGCTCGATGGGCCTCTTCATACACTCCCTTGATCTGCCTGAGCCCGAGAACAAGCCCCTTGAGGTTGATACCGCTGATTTCGCGTGAAAACTCCCCAAACAGTATATTCTTGCGAGCCTCTGCATACTGGTCAGTATTTCTCCGACCTTCCTCGGTCACACTGAGCTGCACCTGTTTATTCTTGAGCGGCTGGTATTTTCTCACCAACCCTCGCTCACTGAGCTTGGTAATACTGTAGTTAATATTGAAGTGATCAGGACGATTCAACAACCGCCCCACCTCGGCAATCGTCTTGGGCCGATCATTCATGCGAATAACATGAAGCACCGTCAATTCATCGATTGACAAGGTGCTGTCGTTGACCATTTTTTCACACTCCAACTGCCAACGCTTGAACGCATTAAAAGCCCTCCAGAGCTGCAGCTCACACTCGGCCCAATCCACCTCTTCTTCAGTGACGGCTAGATGCCATGTCTTATCAATACACATAGGTGGGCCTTCAGTCTTTGATTGAATCAATTTCTACATATTTTGCCTAGCTTGGCAATGGATATACCAAAAAATTAACCCACCCACACAGATAAAACAAACTTCCTATACAGTGTGAAGAATTAACCTACATTAATATCAGCAACAAATGACTTAAAGACCTGTTGAATGACAAGCATATTCGCTTTATAAATTTTAAAGCGAATCACAAAGCAAATCGTCCCAGGGAACAGAGGGAGCTCTCATGTGCCAAACCCCCCATCCGAACAGCATCAGACTCCCGATCAGCAAGCAAACCCTCAGCCGTCATCTGCTTGAGCCTTTGACTGACATCATGGGTACTTTCTGGAAGCTCAAGGCTGGGGCCAGGAAGGCGGACAGCATGAGCGTGGAACAAATGAAGCAGTTCATGGCGCATTTTGAAAGCAGCTGCTCCGACCTTGAGCTTTCAGGTGCGGACATGCTCAAGTTCTTTCAATGTATTGCAGAGCAGGCCACGGAGACCCCCTCCATCGCCCCCCCATCGAAACCGAGCAAATGGCTCTCCATATTGGTCGTCGACGATGATGAGCGGGTACGCGAATTTCATTGCAAGATTCTGCAAAGCCTCGACTGCAGTGTCAGCCTAGCCAGCAATGGCTATGAAGCATTGGGCATGCTGTGCAAATCCTACGACGCCATCCTGATGGATATTCAGATGCCAGGAATGGACGGTATTGAAACAGCCATGAAAATTCGCCAGCACGGGTTTGATCCCAGCACCACCCCCATCATAGCCATTACCGCCAACCCTCTGGAGGAGGTGCGAGGAAAATGCCAGGCATCCCTCTTCAATGAATGCATGCAAAAGCCAATGGACATCAGCCAACTGCAAAAAACACTCGAAGCGCTGACGACCCGATAAACCCAAGGGCGACACGCCGTCAGTTTCGTTTAAGCCTCACCCGCTGCCGTAGGTCGACTCACACTCAAGGCGCCCCTGCAGTCCGATTTTCGTCGATGAACAGCGGCGTCATGGGCGAATCCCGACCTCGGCCTCTTGAGCCGTCCAGGGTCCGACTTGCTCGCTGAGTGTCAGCCCCAAACCGGGACAGGTCGGCACGAGCATGCGCCCGTCGCGGGTTTCCAGACGCTCATTGAACAGCGGTTCGAGCCATTCGAAGTGCTCCACCCAGGGTTCGGTCGGGTAGGCCGCCGCCAGGTGAACGTGCAGTTCCATGGCGAAGTGCGGCGCCAGCATCAAGCCCGCTTGCTCGGCCATGGCCGCCACCTTCAGGTAAGGCGTAATCCCCCCACCCGCGGCGCGTCGGGCATCAGGAAGTCGGCGCCGCGCAGCTTGATGAACTCGGCGTGTTCGGCAACGCTGGTGAGCATTTCACCGGTGGCGATCGGCGTGTCGAATTGCCCTGCCAGGGCGGCGTGGCCTTCGGCGTCGTAGCAGTCCAGCGGTTCTTCGATCCAGATCAGGTTGTACGCTTCGAACTGGCGGCACATGCGCTGGGCCGTCGGACGATCCCATTGCTGGTTGGCATCCACCATCAACGGGAAGTGGTCGCCCAGGTGTTTGCGCACCGTGCTCACGCGCTGGATGTCGATGGCGCAATCCGGCTGCCCGACCTTCAGCTTGATACCGCCAATCCCCTTTTCACGGGAAAGGTCGGTGTTCTTCATCAGTTGATCCAGCGGCGTGTGAAGAAAGCCACCCGAGGTGTTGTAGCAGCGCACGGAATCACGTTGGGCCCCGAGCAGGCGGGCCAGCGAAAGGTTGGCACGCTTAGCCTTCAAATCCCACAACGCCACGTCGAACGCGCCGATGGCCTGAGTCGACAGGCCGCTACGCCCCACCGACGCGCCGGCCCAGCATAGCTTGGTCCACAGTTTTGCAATGTCACTCGGGTTTTCGCCGATCAGCGCAGGCGCGATTTCCTGGGCATGGGCGAATTGCCCCGGCCCGCCGGCACGCTTCGAGTAGCTGAAGCCGAGGCCGCGATGACCGTCGATGGTTTCGATTTCAGCGAACAGGATCGCGATTTCGGTCATCGGCTTTTGCCGTCCCGTCAGCACCTTGGCATCACTGATCGGATTGGCCAGCGGCAGGATCACCGAAGACACCCGCACCCAGGCGATACGGTCGTCGTCGGAGGACTTGATAGGTTGTTGTTGCGCGAGCATGTGGGCTCTCCTTGAACAGTGATCAGGGTTTGAAAAGCGATCAGGTACGCGGGTGTACCAGTTCGGTGTCAGCCCGAGCGTCTTCGACGGGACTGGCCGGTGGGTCGGCAAAGTCATCGAGCTCCAGGCGCTTGAGTGGTCCGACGATGAACAGATAGGAAAATGCGCCCAGCAGCCCCATGCCGGCGACGTACATCAGCGCGACATCGAAAGAGCCCAGTTGGTTGATCATCACGCCGATGGCGATAGGGGTCACGATGCTGGCGAGGTTGCCGCAGAAGTTGAACATGGCCCCGCTGACACCCATGGCCCGAGCGGGCGAAACATCGCCCACGATGCACCAGCCGAGGTTGCCGACACCTTTGGCGAAGAAGGCGACGGACATCACCAGAATGACCAGCGTGACCGACTGGGTGTAGTTGGCGACCATGATGCTGCTCGACAGCAACAGGCCACAGATGATCGGCGTCTTGCGGGCCGCGGTCAGGCTGAAGTGCTTGCGCAGCATCCAGTCCGACCAGACACCGCCGACCATGCCTCCCAGGCAACCGGCAATGGGTGGGATCGCGGCAACCAACCCTACTTTCAACAGGGTCATGCCCTTGGCTTCGATCAGGTACGTCGGGAACCAGGTCAGGAAGAACCAGGTGATCGAGGTCAGGCAGAACTGGCCCAGATAGATGCCCGCCATCATGCGGTTGCCACCGATGACCTTCATTCCTTTCCAACTGAAGGGGGTCTTCACGTCACCGATGGTGGGCAAGCCACCGCCCGCCTCGATGTAGTCGATTTCAGCCTGGTTGGCGCGCTTGTCCTTGCGCGGTTCCTGAACCATCCGAAACCACAGCAGGCCGATCAGGACGCCCGCGGCACCGGTGACCCAGAACACGTGCTGCCAGCCCCAGGTGCTCACCAGCCAGACCATCAGCGGGGTGAACGCCGCCAGGGCAAAATACTGGGCGGACTGGAACACCGCCGTGGCCAAGCCCCGCTCATGACGCGGGAACCACATCACCGTCAGGCGGTTGTTGGCCGGAAACGCCGGCGCCTCGGCAACACCCATCATGAAGCGCAGGACAAACAGCGCCAGGAAAGCCGAACCGAACAGGTCGACGTAGCCCTGCAGGAAGGTAAAGACCGACCAGACGATCAGGCTCATGCCGAGCACGAGACGGGAGCCGAAGCGGTCGAGGACGATGCCGCCGGGGAGTTGCATCCAGGTGTAGGCCCAGCCGAAGGCCGAGAACGCGATGCCCAGGGTCATGGCATCGAAGCCAAGATCGGTGCGCATGCTGGGGGCGGCAATGGACAGCGTGGCCCGGTCCACGTAGTTGAATACGGTGACGATGAAAATCATCACCAGGATGAGATAGCGGACGTGGGTCTTCGCTACCGATTGCGTAGGCTTGATCACTATTATTTTCCTTATTGTGAGTGCAGCAGTGAATCCCTGTCGCCCTTACGACGCCTGATAGCGGCATGATCGCCAGATGATTGCGCAATCATTGCAAGATTCAAAAAAAGGTCCTGCCGGTCGGAGCCGATGACCTTTGCGCCGATACTACACTGATTGCGCAATCATTCAATCGGGCATTCATCGGCAAACGCCATTTTTCCGATCAGGTACTGGCGCGGTCGATAAGGCTGAAACCGGTGTCGATTCGCACGGGAGCATGGCTGCCGGCGGGATGGGCGAAGCGCTCCAGCAGCGCCTGGGCCACTTGCAGACCGATGTTCTTGCCGTCGACGCTGACGGTCGACAAGGCCGGGTGAACCTGCGCCGCACTGCTCAGATCGCCGAAGCCCATCACGGCGAGGTCCGCGGGCACATTCATCCCGCGACTGGCGGCTTCCGCCAGGACCCCTTGCGCCACGGTGTCGGAGCTGCACACCACGATGTCGGGCGACACCGGCTGCTCGAGCAGGCGGCGCAGCCCTTCCCTGCCCACTTCAAGGGTTGCCGGCGGCGCCAGGACTTCCATCGGCACTGCTTCGATACCTTGGCGCTTGAGCTCGGCAATCAGGCTATTGCAGCGCCGCAGGCCGCGGGGGTCACTGATGGTCACCACCGAGAAGCGCTTGTAGCCCTTTTTCAGCAAGTGCCGCGCGGTTTCCTCCCCGACTTTTTCATGGGAGAAACCCACCAGCATGTCCAGGGGATCCTCGCTCAAGTCCCAGGACTCCACCACCGGGATACCCGCCTGGGCGAGTCGCAGACGACTGGATTCGGTGTGGAGCGTGCCGGTCAGGACGATACCGTCCGGACGCCGGCCGAGTACCGCTTCCAGCAGCTTTTCTTCCTGCTCGGCGGAGTAGCCCGTCAGGCCCAGCAAGGTTTGATAGCCCGCCTGGGTCAGGCGGTCCATGAGTGACTGCACGGTGTCGGCAAAAATGGAGTTGGCAATGGTCGGCAGGAAAATCGCCACCAGACGACTTTTGTTGCTCGCCAGGCCCCCGGCCAACATGTTGGAAACATAGCCGGTCTTGCGCACCGCCTCACGGACCTTTTCCCGAGTGTCCTCGGTGACCAGTTCCGGTCGATGCAAGGCCCTGGAAACGGTCATAGGCGAAACGCCTGCCACCTTTGCCACATCGATCAGGGTCAGGCTGGAGCCCTTCCTGGACACTGTCATTGATGCCTCGGTGGAGGACGCCGCGGGTTTCTTTGCCATGAACCTTTCCGAATCTGAAACTCAGTATCTGAAGCTGCCGTGTACCACAGTCCGTTAACGGAGGCGAATTTACCAAAGCCCACCCCAATATTCACGATACCTGCTTCCGGCTCGATCAGAGGGAAACCATCAAGGCGTCGGTAATTTCCTCCTGGGCCCTGCCCCGGCCGATCAACCAGCGCTGAAAAGCCCGGCATTGCGCTTTCTGCAGGGTGTTGGGGTGCCAGCTCAGGTAATACGGCGAGGGAAGCGGCATGGCTCGCTGCCAGGGAATGACCAGGCGCCCTTCGTCGACATCACGGGCAATCATGGAAAACTGCGCCAGCACGACGCCCTGGTGATCGATGGCGGCCTGGATCGCCAGGCTGGACGAAGAAAAACTGCGACGGATGACAATCGCCTGCTCGACGGCAACGCCTTCGCGCTCGAACCATTCGGCCCATGAGGGCGGCGAGTCGAATTTCGGCCGCGAATCGATACGGATCAGTGGGTACTGGAGCAGGTCGGCGGCCTGTTCCACACCACCTGGATAGCCAGGAAGCGCTAACAGCGTCGGTGAGCAGGCCGGCACCACACAGTCGCGGAACAGCACGACGCTATGCTCGGCATATTGGCCGGGCTCGCCATAACCGATACGAAAATCGGCGTTTTCCTCCTCCGAGGTATCCGCCAGCGTGCTGTCCAGATAGATATCCAGATCCGCATGCTCATGCTGCCATTCGTAGGTCAGGGGCGCCAGCCACTTGGTCATGAGCGAAGGCAGGCCGCTGACATACAGATTGTTCGGATTCTTCGAGCGCTCCACCTCGAAAACGGCGGCTCTCAACTCTTCAAAGGCCGAAGAACAGCGCGCATGAAAACGCAGGCCAATGGCATTCAGCCGCAGGCGCTGCCCCTCCTTGACCGTCAGGTTCATGCCCAGCGCCTCCTCGAGCAACTTCATCTGCTGACTCACCGCCCCCACGGAGAGGTTCAAGCGTTTTGCGGCGTGGGAGATGCCGCCGCAGTGACCGACGGTTTCAAAGACCTGGAGGGCGCGCAGGGGCGGTAAGCGGCTCATGGCGATGCAAAACTCTCGAAGGCATTTTAAAGTTTAGAAATTCTATTAAAACTGACAGAAATCACCATATTTTCTTCATAGAAAAATCACTTTAGCCTGCTCCCACGCTCAATCGAGCGACGGCCTGGCCAGTCCGGCCCCCTCAATCACACCGTTTCCCGGGAGTTCGCAATGAAAGCTCATCCTCAACAGATCACTCAGGTCGTTCTCGGCGATAGAGAGCCCTCCATCGAAGAATTCGTCGCCGTAGCCCGCTATTCAGCCAAGGTGTCGTTTTCCGAGGCCTACAAGCACCGCGTGAAAAGGTCCCGTGGCCTGGTCGAGCGTTTCCTCGATGAGAATCGCCTGGTCTATGGGGTGACCACCGGGTTCGGCGATAACGTTCGCCATGTGATTTCGCCGCAGCATGCCAAGGAGCTCCAGGTCAACATCGTGCGCTCCCACGCCGTCGCGGTGGGCGAGCCACTCAAGCGTGAACAGGTACGGGCGATCCAGTTGATGCTCCTGATCAGCCTGGGCAAGGGCTTCTCGGGGGTGCGCCTGGAGCTGTTGGAGCTGATTGCCGGCCTGCTCAACAACGAAGTCGTACCGTTTGCGCCGGGCGAGGGTTCGGTGGGCTACCTGGCCGTCGAGGGGCACCTGGCCCTGGTCCTGCTGGGCGAAGGCAAAGCCCGGGTCAATGGCGGCGAATGGGTGGACGGTGCCACCGCACTGGAACAGGTCGGCCTGCAACCGACGGACCTGCAGTGCAAGGAAGGCCTGGCCATGCTCAATGGCACCATGTCGGTGACCGCCATCGCTATCCTCGCCCTCTACAACGCCATGCAGACTGCCTCGCTGGCCGACGTCGCCGCGGCGCTTTCGCTGGAAGCGTTGAAGGGTACGATTCGGGCCTTCGACCCCCGCTACCACTCGATCAAGGCGCACAAGGAGCAGGCGCAAACCGCCAGGGATATAAAGGCGATGCTGCATGACAGCCAACTGATCGCCGAAAATATCGACTACCGACTTCAGGACGCCTACAGCCTGCGCGCCATTCCCCAGGTGCACGGGGCTTCGAAAAGATTCATCGATCACGCCCGGGAAAATATCGAGAACGAAATCCACTCCTCGGGCGACAACCCGATCATCTACCCACTGGAAGACGGCGACGGTATTGCCATCTCCGGTGCCAACTTCGACGGCAGCTACATTGGCCTGTCAGCGGATTCGCTGTGCGTGGCGCTGGCCAACCTGGCGAAGATTTCCGAGCGCCGTATCGACCGCATGGTCAACTCGCACTTCAGCGAAATGCCGGCCTTCCTGGTGCGCAACCCGGGCCTTAACAGCGGCTACATGATCCTTCAATACACCGCGGCGGGCCTGTATGCGGAAATGAAGGCGCTGTCGTTCCCCTCCTCTGTCGACAGCTTCTCGACCTGCGCCAACCAGGAAGACCTGGTGAGCTTGGCTTATAACGCTGCCATCAAGGCCTACAAGGTTTCCGAGAAGCTCGAGTCGGTGCTGGCCATCGAGCTGCTGGTGGGCTGCCAGGCCCTGGACTTCCATGATGTGCGCAAGGCTTCCAGCGTCACCCGGGCGGTTTATGACCTGGTGCGCAGCCGCGTGCCGGTCGCCGAGCATGATCGTGCCTTCTATTCGGACATGGTGAGTGTCACCGAACAGGTTCGTAGCGGTGAAGTGCTGGCCACGGTACGGAAAAACCTGCAATAAATGCTCAGGCGCCAAGGCCGACCTTCTGGCTGTTTCGTTGCCTCTCGACGACTGAAGGATGGCCTTGGAGCCGAGCCCGGATCGATCTCGGCACTTTCCTGTTCCCCGCGTCACCCTTCGCCACAACCCCCTTCGCTCCAGCTGTTTCCCATCGCGCACCAACATCTCCCAAACTGTCACCGAGCGCCCCAGCGTGGCGCAATTTCAGGCTCAAGTAACAGTCGGGACACCGTCGCAAAATCCCTCCGAAAAAAAAACCGCTCCCGCCAAGCCCTTGTATCAGGCGCGCTGCAGCCAAATCCCGAGTTTTATTGGGCGGCGACCCAAAAGTTGGCCGCTTGATTGCATATGCTTGTATGTACAAGTAAATGTGTGTGCGTATGAGTGATCAGGGAGATCTGCGCACCACCCTGATTTGCGCTTGTGACGGATTGTCCCGCACAAGCTCGCCCACTGCCCGGGCCGGTTTGGATTGATCGCAGAGGAGTTTTTTCGTGACTGATAATACCCGCAAGCCTACGAAGCGCCGTGACGTCGAAATCCGCGCCGCCCGTGGCAACAAGCTGACCGCCAAGAGCTGGCTGACCGAAGCGCCGCTGCGGATGCTGATGAACAACCTCGACCCGCAAGTGGCCGAGAACCCCAAGGAGCTGGTGGTCTACGGCGGTATCGGCCGGGCCGCGCGCAACTGGGAATGCTACGACAAGATCGTCGAGAGCCTGACCAACCTGAATGACGACGAGACCCTGCTGGTGCAATCCGGCAAGCCGGTCGGCGTGTTCAAGACCCACAGCAACGCCCCGCGCGTACTGATCGCCAACTCCAACCTGGTGCCGCACTGGGCCACCTGGGAGCACTTCAACGAACTGGATGCCAAGGGCCTGGCCATGTACGGCCAGATGACCGCCGGCAGCTGGATCTACATCGGCAGCCAGGGCATCGTCCAGGGCACCTACGAAACCTTCGTCGAAGCCGGTCGCCAGCACTACGACAACAACCTGAAAGGTCGTTGGGTCCTGACCGCGGGCCTCGGCGGCATGGGCGGCGCCCAACCGCTGGCCGCGACCCTGGCCGGCGCCTGCTCGCTGAACATTGAATGCCAGCAGACCAGCATCGATTTCCGCCTGAACAGCCGTTATGTCGATGAGCAAGCCAAGGACCTCGACGACGCCCTGGCGCGTATCGCCAAATACACGAAGGAAGGCCTGTCCATTTCCGTCGCCCTGCTCGGCAACGCGGCTGAAATCCTGCCGGAACTGGTCCGTCGCGGCGTACGCCCGGACATGGTCACCGACCAGACCAGCGCCCACGATCCGCTCAACGGCTACCTGCCGGCCGGCTGGACCTGGGAAGAGTACCGCGCCCGAGCCATCACCGAACCTGCAGTGGTGGTGAAGGCCGCCAAGGCGTCGATGGCCGTGCACGTCAAGGCGATGCTCGACTTCCAGAAACAAGGCATCCCGACCTTCGACTACGGCAACAACATCCGCCAGATGGCCCAGGAAGAAGGCGTGGAAAACGCTTTCGACTTCCCGGGCTTCGTGCCGGCGTACATCCGTCCGTTGTTCTGCCGCGGCATCGGGCCGTTCCGCTGGGCCGCGCTGTCGGGTGACCCGCAGGACATCTACAAGACCGACGCCAAGGTCAAGGAACTGATCCCGGACGACGCCCACCTGCACAACTGGCTGGACATGGCCCGCGAGCGCATCAGCTTCCAGGGTCTGCCGGCGCGGATCTGCTGGGTCGGCCTGGGCCTGCGCGCCAAGCTGGGCCTGGCGTTCAACGAAATGGTCCGTAGCGGCGAGCTGTCGGCGCCGATCGTGATCGGTCGCGACCACCTGGACTCCGGTTCCGTGTCCAGCCCGAACCGCGAAACCGAGTCGATGCAGGACGGTTCCGATGCCGTGTCCGACTGGCCGCTGCTCAACGCCTTGCTCAACACCGCCAGCGGCGCGACCTGGGTCTCGCTGCACCACGGCGGCGGCGTCGGCATGGGCTTCTCCCAGCACTCGGGCATGGTGATCGTCTGTGACGGTACCGACGAAGCGGCCGAGCGGATCGCCCGCGTGCTGCACAACGACCCGGCCACCGGGGTCATGCGTCACGCCGATGCCGGTTACCAGATCGCCATCGACTGCGCGAAGGAGCAGGGCCTGAACCTGCCGATGATCACCGGTTGATCGGTCGGCCAGGGGCACATGGAGATGGGACAGCCGTCCGGGCTGAGTCCCTTATGGGTGCGAATTAACCGGCTGAACAGGCAGGTTGGCTTTTAGGGTTTTGTCGGGTGTGCACGGCAACCGTTGTGCACACCGGCAGAGGAGATTCGGCCTGAGCCGGATCAGTTCGCAACATTCCATTGATTAGGCAGGAAGTATCAAGATGTCGAAAAAATCAAGCTGGTTGGGTTCTGTAGCGCTCAGTGCACTGGTTCTGGCCTCGGCTTCGGCTGTGCAGGCCAAGGAATGGACCTCGGTGAATATTGCCACCGAGGGCGCCTATGAGCCCTGGAACCTGACGCTGCCAGGTGGAAAGATCGGCGGCTTCGAACCGGAACTGATGGATGTCATCTGCCCGCGCATGAAGCTCAAGTGCAACCTCGTCGTACAGAACTGGGACGGGATGATCGCCAGCCTCAATGCCGGTAAATTCGACGTGCTGATGGACGCCATCGTCATCAACGACGAGCGCCAGAAGGTCATGGCCTTCTCGACGCCTTACGCCCAGACACCGGCCAGCTTCGTCGCGCTGAAATCCGATCTGTTGCCGGGCAAGACCGGTGCCGAATCCGCCATCACCCTGGGGACCGATGCCAAGGAAGTACGTGCCGGCGTTGAAGAGCTGCGCAAGGCACTCAAGGGCAAGACCATTGGTATCGCCTCCGGCACCATCTACACCACCTTCATCGATCAGAACTTCAAGGATGTGGCGACCATTCGTGAGTACGGCAGCTCGGCCGAAGCCATTCTCGACCTGCTCGCCGGCCGCATCGACGTCGCGTTCGACGATGTGACCTTCTTCAACTCGGTGATGGACAAGCCGGAGAACAAACCGCTGGTCTTCACCGGCCCGGTCATCAAGGGCCCGATCTGGGGTGAAGGCGAAGCGCTGGGCTTCCGTCAGAAAGACCCGGAGCTCAAGGCCAAGTTCGACGCCGCTCTGAAGGAAGCCATGGCGGATGGCACGATCAAGAAATTGAGCGAAAAATGGTTCAAGGCAGACCTCACCCCTAAGCAGTGATTCTGGATGGCCCGGCACCCTGAAGGTTGCCGGGCCGTGTTAACCCTTTTTTAAAAGTGGGACCCTCTATGAACCTCTTGCAGCTACTCAGTTTCGGTGACTCAGGCTGGGGAATGGCGCTGCTCCAGGCAGCGGGCATGACCGTGGTATTGACCCTGGCAGCCCTGCTGGTGGGTGCGGTATTCGGCAGCCTGGTCGCGGCTGCCAAGCTCTCCCGTCGGCGCAGCCTGCGCTGGCTGGGGGACCTGTATTCGATCCTGTTCAGGGGCATCCCCGAGTTGCTGGTGATCTACCTGTTCTACTTTGGCGGAGCCAGTGTGGTGACGGCGGTCGGCCACTGGTTCGGCGGTGAAGGCTATATCGACGTGCCGCCCTTCCTGGTCGGTGCCTTGGCAGTCGGGCTGATTTCCGGCTCCTACCAGGCGGAAGTCTACCGTGGCGCCTTTCTCGCGGTATCGCGGGGCGAACTGGAAGCCGGACTGGCCATCGGCATGAGCCGGGCCATGCGCTTCAAACGGATTCTGATTCCCCAGGTGCTGCGCTTCGCCTTGCCCGGGCTGGGCAATGTCTGGCAAATGAGCTTGAAAGACTCTGCGCTGATTTCAGTCATCGGCCTGGTGGAATTGATGCGGGCCAGCCAGGTCGCGGCCGGGTCCACTCGTCAATATTTCACGTTCTATATCATCGGGGGCGCCGTGTACCTGATTCTCACCGGCCTGTCCGGTCGGCTTTTCAACATCGCCGAGGCTCGCGTGCGTCGCACGCGGCAACGCAGCCCAGTCTAGGTTCGAGGAGCGCCACCCATGATCGATTTTCCGTTCCTCGCTGACACCATGCTCAAGCTTCTGGCAGCGCTGCCCACAACGCTGACACTGTTTTTCAGCTCATTGGTGATCGGCCTTACCCTGTCGGTAGGCATTGTCAGCCTGCGGGTCAGCCGCTGGTGGTTCTTCAGCTATCCGGCGCGCTTCTACATCATGTTGTTTCGCGGTACACCGCTGCTGATCCAAATGTTCCTGATCTACTACGGCCTGGGCCAGTTCCCGGCCATTCGCGACAGCTTCGCCTGGGTCCTGCTCAAGTCGCCCTACGGCTGCGCGGTGATTTCACTGGCCTTGTGCACCGCCGGCTACACCGCCGAAATCATTCGCGGCGGGCTGCTCAGCGTGCCACAGGGGCAGATCGAAGCGGGCAAGGCCGTCGGCATGTCGCCCTGGGAACTGCTGCTGCGGATCATTGCGCCGGTCACCCTGCGCCAGGCCCTGCCGGCCTACTCCACCGAAGCGATTCTGCTGGTCAAGTCCACGGCGCTGGCCAGCCTGGTAACGGTCTGGGACGTCACCGGCGTCGCGCAACAGATCATCCAGCGCACCTATCGCACGATGGAAGTGTTCATTTGCGCGGCCCTGATCTATCTGGTGCTGAATTACCTGGTGGTCCGCGCCGTCGCCTGGCTCGAATATCGTCTCTCGCCGCACTTGCGCGAGCGGCCGGTCGACGTCATCAAAAAAGCCAGCCCTTCGCTGCCTACCCATTCCTGATTTGATACGGAGCATGCCATGAGCACTCAGCCCGCTTCAGCCTTGTCGCTGACCAATATTCAGAAGTCCTTCGGCAGCGCACACGTCCTCAAGGGTATTTCCCTGGACGCCCACAAGGGCGACGTGATCTCGATCCTCGGTGCCAGCGGATCGGGTAAAAGTACCTTCCTGCGTTGCATCAACCTGCTGGAAACACCCGATCAAGGCATCATCAGCGTCAACGGTGAAGTGATCGAAATGAAGCAGCATGCCGACGGCCGCCAGACCCCGAGCAACGCCCGCCAGGTCGAGCGCATGCGCAGCTGCCTGGGCATGGTGTTCCAGAGCTTCAACCTGTGGTCGCACATGACCGTGCTGCAAAACGTCATCGAAGGCCCGATGCGGGTGCTCAAGCGTTCCCGTGCCGAATGTGTCGAGGAAGCGGAAGCCCTGCTGCACAAGGTCGGCCTGTACGAGCGCCGCGACTATTACCCGGCCCACCTGTCCGGTGGCCAGCAGCAGCGCGTGGCGATCGCCCGCGCGCTGGCGATGAACCCCCAGGTGATGCTGTTCGACGAACCGACCTCGGCACTCGACCCTGAGCTGGTGGGCGAAGTGTTGCGCGTGATGCGCTCCCTGGCCGAGGAAGGCCGCACCATGCTGGTGGTCACCCACGAAATGGGCTTTGCCCGCCACGTGTCCAATCGGGTGGTGTTCATGCACGGCGGCCTGATCGATGTCCAGGGGACGCCCACCGAGCTGTTCGAAGGCTTGCCGACCGAGCGCTTCCGGCAGTTCGTCTCCAGCCATCATGAGAGAAGCGCCGAGTAAGAAACCCCGGCGAAATCGACTCGCGGAAAAGACAACGGCCCCTGCATCGGGGCCGTTGTCTTTTCTGCTCGGTCACTCCCCCATGGGCGGTCAGTGCACGCCTGCATTCAGGTGGAATCCGGCAACAGTGTTTGTCCGGTGAGCCGCTATATCAGCGGGTGCCAAACACCTAGCATCGTCTCTACCCAAGGAGAAAGTCGAGAAACCCTCAACTGACTCACGAGGTAAAAAATCGGAAATCCGATATGCGCTTCACGATCATTTCGATCGCCAAGCCCCTCCAGACGATACGGTGAATATCATGAACTTCTCGAAAATGGCGCTGATTCTTGTTCTTGGCAGTGCAACTGCGCAGGCGTTTGCCGACGACAGTCATTCAACGGCAGCGACCAGCAACATCTCCGTCGAAACCTACACGTACGAAGCGAAACCCGATATCGAGAAAGTCATTGCCATCACGGACGCCGCGGATCAATGCGCACCAACGGCCGTGCAAATGACCTATGAAGACTCCCACGGCCAACGCCACATCCTGCAATACGACGTGATGGGGACAGGCTGCTCAAACGGCTGAGTGCTCTTGTGGACGATGGAGGGTCGACACTCCTTCCCCGCAGCACCGGACAAACTCAAAAAACCTTATCGCTTTTGTGAACCTGCAACTGCCTCATCGGATGCCAACAAGCGTGGCATCGTGTCTTTAAGAAACTCCACCCAGGTCTTTATCTTCGCATCGACGAATTTCCTGGAAGGGTAGATTGCAAACAGACTCAACGCTTCAAGGTGATAGTCTGGCAGTACCCGCACCAACGCTCCGCTCCTCAGCCCCTCGACGGCAGACGCAATCGGTTGTATGCCGATCCCCATCCCGCTTCTTATCGCCACGGACATGCCGTCTGCGGTATTGATGTGAAAGGGAGACAAGGGGGTATTGATACTCTCCATGCCTGCGGGCCCTTCAAATATCCAGTTTTCCACCGGCATGACCGTATTCACGATTCTCAAGCAATCATGTGAGCACAAATCGCCCGGGACATCAGGGTACCCGCGTTTTTCCAGGTAGCCTGGCGAGGCGCACAGAATGCTGTAGGTGCTACCGAGCCGCTGGGCGACAAACCCTGAGTCGGGTAGATCCCGCGCCAGAACAATCGACATGTCATAGCCCTCCTCCAACAGGTCCGGCAATCGATTGGTCAGTACCAGGTCAAACATGACCGAAGGGTGCGTCTCTCTATATTTGGCAATGGCCTGGATCACATAGTGATTGCCAATGGCCGACATGGCGTGGATCTTGAGCCGGCCAACCGGCATGACTTGAGCCGTACCGGCCTCGTCTTCCGCCTCACGTACCTCCTCGAGAATTTTCTCGCAGCGCTGCAGATAACGCAGGCCGGCTTCGGTCAATGCCAGGCGACGGGTCGTGCGATTGATCAGCCGTGTCTGCAGCCTGGCCTCAAGGCTGGAGATGGCCTTGGAGACGTTGGCAGTGGTGGTGTCCAGTATCCCGGCCGCCGCCGTGAAGCTACCGCTCTGGGCGACCACCATGAAAAAACGCATGGTCTGGAACACATCCATCATTTTCCCCTCGGCAATCCAGTCAAAAATTATAGGCCCGGCCTGAAGCGTTGCTCGCATGAAAAAGGGGTGGCCCTGGAAAAGGCCGCCCCTTGCGCATGGGTCACTTCTTGCGCGGAATAAACCCAGGCACCCCGGTTTCCACCACCGAATTGAAGCGTATCCGGGTATGGATCTCCTCCCGAATTTCAGCCATGGCCCGGTGAGGCAAGGTAGAAATATCGAAGTTCTCCTGGATATGAGCCGGTGTCGCAGAAGTGGTCAGGAAAGCCGTCCCCCGCTGTACCGACCAGGCCAATGCGACTTGAGCCGGGGTCTTCTGCAAGCGCTGGGCGATCCCGGTAATCACCGGTTCCTCCAGCACGTTCGGTTCCATGCCATGTCCGAGTGGCGCAAAGGCCAGGAGGATAATTCCATGCTGCTGACAAAACTCGAGCAGTTCCCATTCAGGCAGATAAGGGTGGGACTCGACCTGCACGACAGCGGGTTTTATCCGAGCCACAGCCACCAGCGCTTTCAACGCCTCCAACGTGATGTCCGACACGCCGATGGACTTGCATCGACCTTCATCCACAAGGCGCTCAAGCGCCCTCCACGTCTCGATCAAGGTCACGCCCGAGTCGTAGATGACTCGCCCCTGCTCGTCTCGCGGGTCCTGGTCATCGCCGGGTTGAAAGGCAAAGGGCGTATGGATCAGGTAGCAATCGATATAGTCGACTTGAAGACGTCGGCAGCTGGCTGCCAAAGCCGGTTCGACCCGCTCGGGACGATGGTTGGTATTCCACAGCTTGGTGGTGATGAACAGCTCTTCTCGTCGAACCTGGCCGGCCTGCAGTACTTCCTGCAGGGCAATGCCCACCTGTTCCTCGTTTCGATAGCGTTCCGCACAATCGAAATGACGAAACCCTGCCTCCAATGCAGCCTTGACCGCTTGGGTGGTCACCGACAGGTCTCGAAACAGTGTTCCAAAGCCCACCGCGGGCATCTCACCCGTTCCGTGAGCAAGAGGAAACCGGGTATCGCGAAGCGTATCGTAATAGGTCATGCCTTTACTCCATTGCCTGGGGCCACAACCGCAACCGCGCCGGTGACCGTTCATAAAATGTCGGGATGCCGCGCTCAGCGAGAGGCCACTTTCTGCTCGAGAACACCCACGGAATTACCACCAAGCGCCACGAACAAGCGCACCGTGTCGAGATACTGCGCGGTCTTCACGCGGATCTGTCCCAGCAACGCCTGCTCATAGGCGCGTTCCGCCTCCAGCACTTGCAGGATGCTGTTCTCGCCTTGCGCGTAGGCTTGCTGGTTCAAGCGCAAACTGGTTTCGGCAGCGCCCAAGGCGTCTTGCTGCGCCTGGTTTTCCTGCGCGTCATGGTTGATCGCCTGCAGCGTGTCGGCGACCTGACCGAACGATTTGATGACGGTCTGCTGGTAGCCGGCGAACGACGCCTTGTAGCCGTCAACGGCGGCCTGGCGTTCGGCCCTGAGAGTTCCACCATCGAAGATCGGCCCCGCCAGTCCTGCGGCGAAGCCCCAGAGCGCTGCGCCGCCGTTACCCGAAGCCGCCTGCGCCAGGGACGCGGAAAGCGACACGTGCGGATAAAGGTTCGCTGTCGCTACGCCAACGGCAGCACTGGCCATGTGCAAGTCCGCCTCCGCCTGCAGGATATCGGGCCGGTCATGGGCCATTTCAGAGGGCAAGCTGACCGGGACGTTGGCCGGCAAGACGAATTCAGCCAGCGCAAAGTCAGGTGCAATCCAATCCGCCGGGCCTTTTCCCGCCAGGATCGACAGTGCATGGCGTGCCGAATCGCGTTGCTGGGCCAGTGGCGGCAACAGCGTGCGGTCCTGCGCCAAACGCGTCTCGGCCAGCGAAACATCGATCTGCGTGGTGCTGCCATTGAGGTGGGCCATGCGCACCAGCTCGAGATTCCTGGCGTCATTGGCCAGCAGGTTCTCGACGGCTTCCATCTGCGCGTTGGCAGAAGCGAGCAACAGCGCCTGGCTGGCGACATCGCCGGTCAGGGTCAGGTAGGCCGCCTCGTAGCGATGCCTCTGCAGATCGGCAAACGCCTCTTGCTGCTCGACCCGCCGCTTGTTACCGCCAAACGCATCAAGGTCGAAATCGACCTGCGGCCCGACCGTGTAGAAATTGGCCACCGAAGGATCGGCGGCCACGTGTACCCGCTGGCGACCGGCCTGGGCGCCGAAACCCACCTGCGGATACAACGCCCCCTCCGCCGCCGACACGGACGAAGCCGCCTGCCGCAGGGTGGCATCCGCCGCCACCAGCTCGAGATTGCCGTCGATTGCCCGGTGGACAAGCTGGTCGAGCTTGGGTGAATGAAAGGCCGACCACCAGTCACCGTTGAGCTTCTTGCCCAGGTCGATGTGCTGCTCACCGGGCGGGTTGCCGGCCACGCCAAGACGCTGCTCGGCCTGTTGGTCATAGTGCTGCGACAGGCTGGCCGACGGCGCCTTGTAGTCAGGGCCGACGGCACAGGCGGACAGGAAAAGAACCGCCGATACCGCACCGACCTTGGCGGGGAACGGGTGTCTGTTGAGGACGAATGCATTGGATTTCATTTGCCAGACTCCACGAAAGCTAATTGGTCGGAACGGGTTTGCGAAGAAAAAACACCAACGGACTCACCACCAGCATTGCCCACATCAAGATCTTGAACTGGTCGATGATTGCGATAAGCGCCGCCTGGCCGGTGATCATTTCGTTGAGCCCGGCCAATGCCGGCAAGGACATCGATGCCGTCACCGAGTGGGCCGCCGCGCGATACGCGGTCAGGTGGTTGGCCAGCGCCAGGTGCATCGCTTGCGTGTTGTTGAAGAAGAACAGTTGCACCACCGCCACGCCGAGCGTGCTGCCGTAGACACGGGTCAGATTGAAAAAGCCGGTACCCTCCGGGCGCAGCTTCGGGTCCAGGGTGCTGAACGCCACTTTGCCCAGCGCCGGCATCAACACGCCGAGACCGGCGCCCTGGAGTGCGCCGGCAATCGCCACCGACCGCCAGTCCATCAGGGGCGAATAACCGAGCATCAGCCAGTTGGCATAAATCACCAGGCCTACGCCCGCCGCCACAAAGGCCCGGTAATCGAGGCTTTCGCGCAGACGGCCCATCAGGATGAATGCGCCGACCAGCCCCACACCCCGAGGGATCGTCAAGCAGCCGGTCAGGATCGGTGGAAAGCCGAGCAACTCATCCAGCATCGGCGACGTCAGCGCCATGGTCGACAACAGCACGAAACCGAGGGCGAAGAAGATCAGCGTCGACAGCACGAAGTTGCGATCCTTGAACAAGCCCTTGCTGACGAAATGCACCTTCGCGGTCAGCACATGCACCACGAACAGGTAGAGCCCCAGCGCACAGGCCAGCGCTTCCAGCCAGATCTCGGGCGAGGCAAACCAATCGAGGCGTTCACCACGGTCGAGCAGCATCTGCAGCCCGATCATGCCCAGGGTGAAGGTGCCGAAGCCGAAGAAGTCGAACGGCGGGCTTTTCTCGGCCTTCTTCTCCTGAAGCAGGCGGGTCACCACGAGAAAGATGAAGGCCGAGAGCGGAAGGCTGATGTAGAAGATCGAGCGCAACCCGTAATACTCACCAACCCAACCGCCGATACTCGGGCCACTGGCGATCCCCAGGAGCACGATGGCCGTCAACACCGCGCCAAATTTTCCTCGCCGCGCAGGCGCCAAGGTCTCCAGGGCAATGCCCATCGAGAGCGGTGCCAGCACCCCACTCGCGGCGCCCTGGACAATACGCGCACCGACGAACTCCAGCGGGGTCGTTGCCAGCGTAGCGAGCAGCAAGCCGAGGACGAAGATGGCGATCGCCGCTTGATACACCACCTTCAAGCCATGGCGCCCGGCAAGCCACTGCGCGATAGGCAGGGTGATCGCGCTCGCCGCCAGGTATGAGGTGAACACCCAACCCGCCTGGTCATCGCTCATCGACAAGGCGCCCTGAATAAACCTGAGTACCGCGTTCGGCAGCGGCAGGTTCGCCGACTGCATATAGGTCGCGAGCAAAGCGGCGAGCCTCAGCGTGCGCTCCCCTCCCCCGGCACTTCCCGCAGGCTTGGCGTTCATTGGTCAGAACCTGCGGTCAACAGCGCCTTGAGCGGGTGCCACCAGGGCGTGCGATAACCGGTATCGACCTTGACCGTGGCGCTGGTGCCGGAGAACAGCGGCAGGTGCGGATCGACTTCATCGAACTCGAGTCGAACCGGTACCCGCTGGACCACCTTGACCCAGTTGCCGGTGGCATTTTCAGGCGGCAGCAGGGCGAAGTCCGAACCGGCACCCGGGCTCATGCTCGTGACGTGGGCCTTGAACAGGTGGTCCGGATAGGTATCGATACTGATCGTCGCGGCCTGGCCTGGGCGCATATGGGTCACCTCCGTTTCGCGGAAGTTGGCCTCGACCCAGGTCCGCTGATCGGCGATCAAGGCAAAGGCTGGCGCACCGTTGCTGACGTAGTTGCCCACCTGCAAATCGTCGACCTTGGCCACGATGCCGTCGTCCGGCGCATACACCGTCGCGTACGAAAGATAGAGTTGCGCCTCGTCGAGCTGAGCCTTGGCTTCACGGATCGCCGGGTGGCTGTCGACTTCGATGTCCGGGTTACCGTTCAACGCAACCACAGTGCTGGCCATCTGTTGTTCGATCGATGCGACGTGTTGCCGGGCCACTTTAAAGTCGGTGTCCGCGCGCTCGTAAGCCGAGCGCGAGACGAACTCGGTCGCCACCAGCGCCTGCTTGCGGGCCAACTCCTTCTGGTCGAAGCCGGCCGACTCCTTGGCCGATTGCAGTTCAGCCTGTTGCTGCCGGTAGCTGGCCTTGAGTCCCTGGATACGCAGCCGCGCCACGCTCAGTTGCGCTTCGGCCCGGTTGACCGCGATCTGGAACGGCTCCGGGTTGATCCGAAACAGCACCTGGCCCTTGCGCACCGGCTGATTGTCCTCGACCGCGATTTCCACGACCTGCCCGGAAACGCGAGCGTTGATCGAGGCTTTCGCCACCCGGGCGTAGGCGTTATCGGTCGAAACATAGGGTTCGCCCGCCAGGTAGCGTGCATACCCGACCGCCGCGAGGAGCGCCGGGACACCCACCATCAGCAGGGGTCGCACTCGCTCCTTGAAGGGTTTGCGGATCCGCACGCCGGCCGGGTTCGGCCCTGGGTGCTCGAAAGTCTGCGAAGCGGGAATGTCGAACGGTTGAGTCATGATCGAAGGCACCTTTAAACCGGGAATCGAGTCCGCAGAAACGGGTCTGCGGCCTTGAGATCGATAGTTGCTATGAGAAAGCAGTCCATGCGCGGTTGAGAGGATCGCTCCACCGCACCTGTTTCATCGCAGCACCACCCGGTTCGAGCTCCGCCACAACAAACCTGAAATCCAGGAACTTCTGGTTCCTTAATTTTGTGCGATGGTGTAAGAATATCCCCACACCGACTTTCACTCAAGGATTTTTGTACAACATGGCACAAAATAAAATCAGCGAGGGCAAAGGCCGCGGCCGGCCCCGCGCGTATGACCCGCAGACAGCGTTGCAGCAAGCCCTCGGGGTGTTCTGGAGCACCGGGTATTCCGGCGCCTCCCTGGACAGCATCGCCACGGCGGCCGGCATGAACCGTCCCAGTCTCTACGCGGCGTTCGGCGACAAGCATGCGCTCTATATCAAGGCGTTCGAGCAGTACTGGGCGCAGGCCTCGGCTGCCGTGCACGAAGCGCTGATGGACAGCACGCTGACCTTGCGCGAGGCACTGATGGGTTTCTACGAGGGGCAGTTATCGATCTACTTCTCGGGCGACGGTCAGCCACGCGGCTGCTTTGCGATCGGTACCGCCACCACCGAGGCGGTCGAGGATCCTGAAATACGCGACATCCTTGCCGATCGCCTCAGCCGGCTCGACGCCGATCTCGAAACGCGTTTGCGAGCGGCCGTCGACTCCGGCGAACTGAACGGCGATGCCGACCCGGCAGCCCTCGCGGTGCTCGCCTCCTCCCTGCTGCATAGCCTTTCGATACGGGCTCGGGCGGGCAAATCCCGGGCTGAGCTGACGGAACTGGCGCGCCAGGCGGTCAAGGTGATCTGCGGGTGAAATCGAATGGATCGCCCGGCATCTGCCGGGATGATGAGGTGTGCGGTGGCTGAAGGACTCGACGATATTCTTGCTGAACAGCTGGCGGTGATTTTCTGCGGCATCAACCCGGGGCTGACGGCTGCGGTCCAGGGACATCACTTTGCGGGCCGAAATAATCGCTTCTGGCGCACCTTGCATCTGGCCGGCTTTACGCCGGAGGAAGTCCGCCCGGAAAACGATCGGACGATCCTGCAACATGGCTGTGGATTGACGGCCGTGGTTGAACGGCCGACGGCGCGGGCCGATCAGCTGTCTTCAAATGAATTCACTGCCGCCGCCGCGACCTTCGAGCAAAAGATCGCGCGCTATGCGCCACGCTACGTGGCATTTCTCGGCAAGGCCGCATATTGCGGGCTATCCGGCCAACGAGACGTCACCTGGGGGCTTCAGCCAAAAACCTTTGGCAATGCCGCGGTATGGATCCTGCCCAACCCCAGTGGGCGCAACCGTGCATTCAGTCTTGATCAGTTGGTTGCCGCGTACCGCCAGCTCCATTTGGCCGCAGGCGAAGCGCAGTCGCGTTTCAAACACCCCTCGGTCCTGGAGAACGCCCGATCCTGATGTCTCGATAGCCTGCGCTATTTATCACATCGCTCCCGCACACCTCAGAAATACAAACTTTTACATTCTTCATACAAATCACAAGCACTTTCGTACAGAACCATACACCGAAGTGCGGGAAAGTATCCCACGCCCCCTATCTATGCCTGATTGCTGCTCCGAAGCAATCTCATAGAATAAAACCTGCACTCCGTGGTGATGACTATCAAACCTTTTAGCCGACTGGACTCCGGTCAGAGTCTGTGCGCTCTATCACTAGTGCTAATACTGCTTACCGGTTGCTCGGTAGCCCCGCTGCCTCAGTTGAAACCTCCGACACCCGAGGCTTGGCGCAATGCGCCGCCCAGTGTTTTGCCTCTACATCCAGAGCTGAATAAATGGTGGCAGGCATTCGGCGACCCGGAGCTGGACGCGCTGGTTGAGCGGGCATTACAAAATAATCTGGACGTTGCCCAGGCAGTGGAGCGTTTACGTGCAACAAGGGTGCTGAGTCAACATGCCCAGGACCCGTATCTGCCTTCGCTGAGTATCCGGACCAAGGACGCCGTAAGCCCTGACACCAGTACTTCTTACTTCCTGATAGGTTTCGACGCGCAATGGGAACTGCCATTGTTTGGTGCGAAACAAAGTGCCGATCGCCTCGCCCTGGGAAACGAGGAACGGATGAAAGCCGACCTGCGCCTGGCACAGGTGTCGTTGGTTGCGGAAGTCAGTCGACGCTGGATCGAGCTGCGCTCGGCGCAACAAATGGAAAGTTTCCTGGGCGATATCCAAGAGGCTCAGCATGAAAAACTGAGGCTGTTGCTCGTTCGCGAACGACTCAAGCTGGCGGCCCCTTCCGACATCGCAGGCGCCCAGGCTGAGCTGGCTCATGCGCAGATGGCTCTGACCGAGCCGCGACAGGCGATAAATAGTCATGCGCAACAGTTGGCCGTCCTGTTGGGCCAGAACGCGCCGGACCCTCAATGGCTGCGTCCAAGACCGCAACTGAAACTCGGCCAATGGCAACTGCACAGTGTTCCGGCCGACTTGTTGCGTACGCGACCGGAAATTGCCAGCGCCGAGGCAGAGGTGATCCGGGCTGCGGGAGATCTCGGCATGAGCCGGGCCGATATTTACCCCCACATCAGCCTCGGTAGCTCACTGCAGTGGTCGCTGAACATTGCGAGCAATCGCAAACACGCCCGTAGCGGCGATAGCATCTTCTCGTATGGACCGGGGATCAGTATCCCCTTGTTTGACTGGGGCCAACGCCTGGCCAATGCAGAAGCCAAAAATCACCAGCTGCAAGCGGCGGTCCTGGCCTATCGGCAGGCCGTATTGCAGGGCGTAGCCGAAGCCGAAACAGCCCTGGGAGACCTGGAGCAATTGCGCCTGCGCGAGCAATCCTCCCTGGAGGCCTTCGCTGCCGCTCAAACCCGCCTGGATGCGTTACAGCAGCGAGCACGACTGGGGCTGCTGAGCGAGCTGGAGCTGGAGAATGTCCAGATTGAAAAGCACCGAGCCCTGCTGCAGGTCGCTCGTGCCAGTGCCGATCGTAATATCGCCTACGTCGCCTTATACAAAGCACTCGGGGGCGCGCCGCTGCCGACCGAAACCATGAAGGACACCCACTGATGGTCGCGCTCGCCCGCCAAACACTGCTTTATGAGTGGCGCCGCTTCCTGCCCGCGATGATTGCCGTCGGCTTTGCCGGTTTGCTGCAACTGCTCCAGGCGGCACTGGTACTCGGTATCTTCGGCAGCGCCAGCGTTTATATCACCGGCTCCTCGGCCGACCTTTGGGTCGGTTATCCCGGTACGCAAAGCGTCAATCTCGGCCGGTCGATTGACAGCGGTGTGGAGATGCGCCTGCGCATGGATCCGGATGTGCTTCGGGTGGAACCTTTCCGCTGGGTGGACGCCGACTGGCGCGGCGCACGCGATACCGGTGGCGTGTCCGTATTTGTCTCCGGTATCGATGCCAGCCCCCAAGGCCTGATGTTTGAGCACGTACTGCCTGCCGAACTACGCGCACGCTTGAACGAGGCGGACGCGGTCATCGTTGATCGAGCCGATCTGGACAGCCTGGGCGTCAGCATAGGGGATACCGCGGCTATCAACGGTCGTCGCGTGCGCGTGGTAGGCGTCACCAATGGGCTACGGGCGCTGGGCGGCGTGAACGTCGTGACCTCATTGTCGACGGCTCGTCAACTCGATACCTCTGCAACCATTGGCGATCGCATTACCTATCTGGTGGCCAAGGTACGCGACCCTGACCAGGCGGATGCGGTTGCCGCCCGCCTGCGCGACGCCACGGCGTTCGGCAGCTACGACGTGTGGACCGCGCAAAGTTTCGCTCACCGCTCGCAGATGTACTGGATGTTCGATACCGGTGCGGGTGCTGGCGTATTGTTCCTGGCCGCCATCGTGTTCCTGGTCGGTGCCGTGATCACCAGTCAGACACTGGTTGCCGCCGTCATCGGCTCGATCCGCGAATACGCGACATTGAACGCACTTGGCGTAGGCGTAGGCGCCTTGCGCAGAGTCGTGATGGAGCAGGCGTTCTGGGTCGGAGCCCTGGGCCTGCTGGGTAGCAGCCTTGTGGCTTGCGTTCTTTTTGCCCTTGCCGGGCGCTACAACGTACCGGTGGCGCTCTCTCCTGTCGTGGCCATCGCTTGCCTGGCCCTGAGCATGGGGTTGGTGGTGGTATCCGGTCTTGCCGCCATCCGTACATTACGCCACGCCGACCCGGCGAGCCTGTTGAGATAAAGAGAGATCATGTCAAACCCACCATCGGCAACACCGATCTCACTTCAGGCCAGGGGTATAAGCAAATCGTTTACCTCGGGGCGCGTCGTCAGCACCGTACTGCACGACATCACACTGGACATACGGCCCGGCGAGTTGACCCTGATATCGGGGCCTTCCGGCTGCGGGAAAAGCACGTTGCTTGCCATTCTCAGCGGTTTGCAAGCACCCGACCAAGGCGGCGTCACGGCATTGGGTCAAAATCTGGAGGGGCTCGATGCACGGGCGCTGGAACGCTTCCGCCTGCAGCACACGGGATTCGTATTCCAGGGATTCAATCTGTTTCCGGCCTTGACCGCACTGCAGCAGGTCGAACTGCCCCTGAGCTACCTCGGACTGACCGCAAAGGATGCGCAAAGGCGTGCCATACAGGCGCTGGAAGAGGTCGGCCTTGGTCCGCGCATGCGACTGCGCCCGGCCGAGTTGTCCGGTGGTGAAAAGCAGCGCGTGGCCATTGCCCGCGCGGTGGCGAAAGAGCCTGAGTTGCTGTTTGCCGACGAACCGACCAGTGCCCTGGACGCCGCCAACGGCCAGATCGTCATCGATATATTGCACAGAATTGCGCGTGCCCACGGCACAACCGTGCTGTGTGTCAGCCACGACCCTCGCTTGGTGAGCCATGTCGACCGTGTCTTGAGCATAGAGGACGGCCGCATCCTGAACGATCATACCCCGCCACCCCGACCGGCCAATGCTGCCGGTATCAAGGAACATCTCGCATGAACTCGCGTTCGTTTTGCTCATGGCTCGTTGTGCTGACCGCTACCTTGTTACTGACAGGCTGCCCCCGTAACGACGCACCTTCAAAGGCCATTTCCGCCACCTCGACATCTGTGGCGGTTGCACGCGGTCGTATCGATGTTGAAGGGGGCTTGCTCAAGCTTGGCATGGCCCGCGAAGGCGTGGTGACCGATATCAAGGTGCACGAAGGCGACCACGTCCGCAAAGGTCAGCTGCTCGCCTCGCTGGACAGCGATCTGGCAAGCCTGGCGGTGAGTGCGGCGCAGACCGAGCAACAACAGGTCCAGGTTCAAGCGAAGCAGCTGGAGAGACGAATCAAGTTTACCGAGCTGAAAGCCAAGCGACTGGCCGATGCCGCGGCGGCGGGTGCAGGCGACGGCCAGAGTGCCGATGAGGCTCGCGAAGCCGCGCAACAGTTGCGCGACGAAATTGAAAATAATCGTACAGACGCCGCAGTCGCTGCCCGAAAGCTCACTGCCGCGCGCTATGAACTGGCGCAACGCAGCCTGCATGCCCCTATCGACGCCGAGGTGGTCCGTCGCCTGATCCAACCTGGAGCCACCGCGTCACCACAATCGGGGCCAATCTTCGTGCTGTTGCCGGACGAAGCGCGCATCGTGCGGGCCGAGTTGAACGAGTCTTTTACTGGCGCGGTACTCCCCGGGATGAAAGCCGAGGTCACGGACGACAGCGGCAGCGGTCTACCGCCGCTGTCCGCCCATGTGCTGCGCATCAGTAGCGTATTGGGTAGCAGCACGCTCGAAGAGGATCCGTTGATACGTGCCAATATGCGCACAGTCGAATGCGTATTGGCTTTCGACCAGCCACCACCACCGTCGCTACGCGTAGGGCAGCGCATGCTGGTGCGTTTCGGATCCTGATCATCCTAATTTCTCGATAGCCCGCCCTACTTATCAAATTGCTCCCACTCCCCGGGATGGCCTAATCAGGGCTTTGTTAACCAAGGCTCACCCATGGAAAATGTTCGAGCTTCAAGCACACACGCCGCCTGGCTGATGGTCAGTGTGGTGTTGGTGGCCCTCAACCTGAGGCCTTCCATGGCCGCTGTCGGGCCCCTGCTATCGGCGATTCGTGGGGATATCCCGTTGAGTTTCAGCGCCGCCTCGTTGCTGACCATGCTGCCGGTCATGGCGATGGGCCTGGCGATGTTCCTCGGGATGCGCATCGCCCTGCGCTTCGGCGAACACCGCACCATCGTCCTGTCCTTGCTGGTCATCGGCCTGGCGACAGCTTCGCGGCTGTACCTGGACAGCACCGTCGAACTGATCCTGAGCGCGGTCCTGGCGGGACTCGGGATCGCCCTGATCCAGGCGGTGATGCCGGCGCTGATCAAGTCACGCTTCGGCAACAACGTGTCGCTGTTCATGGGGCTCTACGTCACCTCGATCATGGGCGGCGCGGCAGTCGCGGCGTCGTTCTCGCCGTTCGTCCTGGCTCAGACCGGGAGCTGGCGGATCAGCCTGGCCATCTGGGCGCTGCTGGCGCTGGTGGCCCTGGTCATCTGGTTCGCCCAGCGCTCGACGGTCCCGCCCCTGCCGGAGGCACCGACGGGCAGTCGCCAGGAGTCGTTCGTCGGTAACTCACGGGCCTGGCTGCTGGCGATCTTCTTCGGCCTCGGCACGGCCTCCTACACCTGTGTGCTGGCCTGGCTGGCACCCTATTACGTGGAAAAAGGCTGGAGCGAACAGAGCGCGGGGCTGCTGCTGGGCCTGCTGACCGCCATGGAGGTCGTGTCCGGGCTGGTCACCCCGGCGATCGCCAATCGCAGCCAGGATAAACGCCGGGTGCTGGCGGTGTTGCTGGCGCTGATCATCGGCGGTTTCTGCGGACTGATCCTCAGCCCGGAACGCTTTACCCTGCTGTGGCCGTGCCTGCTGGGCCTGGGGATCGGCGGGTTGTTCCCGATGAGCCTGATCGTCTCCCTCGATCACCTGGACAACCCGCGCCGTGCCGGTGGCCTGACCGCCTTCGTACAGGGTATCGGCTACCTGATCGCCGGGCTCTCACCGCTGATTGCCGGGATGATTCGCGACCAGTTGGGCAGCTTCGAGTGGGCCTGGTGGTCACTGGCGGCGGTGATGGCGGTGATGATCGTGATGGTCCTGCGCTTCGACCCGAAGCATTACGCGCGGCATATCCAATAGTCGTCGCAGGTCCTTTCAGGGAGCGCGGGGATCATTGGCGCTGGCCCTCAACCACAGGCGCAGTTCCGTCTTGAGGATCTCGCCGTAGGTGTTCCTCGGCACTGTGCTGCGCAGGTCCGCCAGGTGCATGGGGGCGTCATAGACGATGGTGTGGATGCCCTCGCCGCCATGGCCCTGGAGACGGGCCTGCTCGACGATCTGCTTGAACATGCCAGGGGCCACGAACAGGCTGATATTACCCAGCCCGCTCGCCAGCTCGAACAGTTCGTCGGCCTTGAAGTCGCGGGATTCGGGAACGACATGGCGCGCGGCCCGGCGCACATGGATAAAGTTGTAGAGGCCGGCGCAGTGAGACATTGGCGCGGCATACACCACCGCATCCTCGGCGCTGGCCGGATCGGCTTCGGCAGGATAGTGCAGCGACATGGCCGTCAGGTCGCCGTGGCTCAGCATCACCCCGTTGAAGTCACCGCCGGGGCTGGAGGTATAGAGCAACCAGGCCAGGTCATCGACATGACGCGGACAAGGCGTATCAGGTGGCAGCGTGATGGAGCCGAGCGCCCCCATGTCCTCTCGATCCAGTTCCAGGCACCCCAAGGGCAGCCTCCCGGGCGCGAACACCTGGCCGCCATCGGTGAAAATCAACCGGGCCTTGGCGTTACCGACGATCCAGCCGGCCTCGACGGGGTGCAGCTTGCAGTTGATCGGCACCGCCACGGCGCCGGCCCACCAGATGGCGTAGAGCAGCTCGAGGTATTCGCAACAGTTCTTCATGAACAGCACGACCCGGTCGCCGGGAACAATGCCGTGCTCGTCGATCAGATACGCGGCGCGATACCGAACCAGAGCGACAAAGGCGCGATAGTTGGCGACCTGACGCTGTCCCTCGAACAAGGCCGGATGCTCAGGGCAGCGAAGGCCGGCGTCGTCCAGCCAGTGGGCGATATTCACTCTTGGCTCCTGCGTGAGGGTCTCAAAATGAGCCATTCGAATATATTGAGGCGGCCTCTCAGAGGCTATTTAAAAAATAAATTTCATCCACTAATATACAAATAGACAGTTTTTCTATAACCATGAACAACGTAGCACTTATGGATTTTTATCGAGACGGACTTTATGCTCAATAGCAACTTGCTCAGAAAACTGGACATGCAGGACCTGATGGTATTCGTTGCGATATATGAGCAAAGCAGTGTTACCGAGGCCTCCGAAACCCTTTGCGTCAGCCAGTCCACCGTGAGCTACTGCCTGAAAAAGCTGCGCACCAGCTTCGAGGATGAGCTGTTCATCAACACCCGCAACGCCATGTGGCCGACCAGCAAGGCCACCAGCATGTACAGCCATGTGACCCACATCATAAATAGCATCAACCTGTGTCATTCCGAAGCAAAAGCATTTGACCCGACCCAAAAAGAGATCACTTTCAATATCTGCGCCCCTGAATATTTCGAACTACTGATTCTCCCCGACCTGTTGAAGGGCTTTATCAAGGACAACCTCTCCATCATCGTAAACACGCATAAATTCCACAAAGACGTTCCCGTCGAAAAACTGGTGGACGGTCGTATTGACCTGGTTATTTGTGCCGGCCCTAACTTCCATCAGGACGCCAAGGGTTTCAAATCAAAAATATTGCTGGATGACGACCTGGTCTGTGTTGTCGACAAACACTTCACGCCACCCGACAACAAGTTCAATCTGGAAACCTTTGTTGCGCGCCAGCATATTTTCCCCACGCCTTGGACGTCAGATACCAATATGGTGGATGGTTGGCTCGGCAAACAGGGTTATACCCGGCAGATTGTCGCCCGTACCAACAGTTATGTGGCGGCCCTCAAGATGATCAACGGGACCGACCTGGTGCTCACCTTGCCCCGGCGCATCCAGCGATTGATTTGCGACGAGACCCGGTTCGCCTCCTGTAAAGCGCCGGCGGGCTTGCCCAGTTTCACAATAGACATGCTATGGGACAGGAAAGCCGGACAAAACAGTGCCAATACCTGGCTGCGCGAGCAGATTGCCAAGGTCTGTGCCTAGGTGTTCAGTCCCAAGGGGTCACGACATCGAAATACGGCGGCTCACGCATCGCCTCACGTGGTGCGATGTCAAACTCCATGCCGCCTACAGGTTCGATCCGCGCCCGAATAGTCTCGACTAGCGAACCGGAGCCCCCGGATGCTACTGACAACTCAGAACGCAGGATATCGCAAGCCTCCTCCTCCATGGAGCGGCCATGCAGAGCCGCTTGTACTCGCAAGCGTGCCTTGAGCTGTTCATCAATATTACGAATCGTCATGCTGGCCATCGCACATCTCCGCCATTCATCAATGATTTCAATCAGGGCAATTCCTTTACGATCCAGGACGAATCCTTCAGTCCCATACACCGTCAGCGCACACCTCTGGCAACAGCCAGTAAAACACCGAAGCCAACCAGCAACCCGCCGAACGCACGATCGATCCAATGGCGTACCGCCAACAACCGTTCGCGCACGGCGCTGGACGAAAAGCACAAGGCAACCACACTGAACCAGGCCATATGAGCCCCCGAGATGAAAGCCCCGTAGCCGATTTGCACAGCCAGTGGCGTATCAGGGCGTACAACCTGCATGAACAGACTGATGATAAATATCGTCGTCTTCGGGTTCAGAACATTGGTCAGGAACCCCGTGCGCAGCGCGGCAAGATCCGACAGCGGTGCAACAGCGCTATCGGCCAGCGCTCCACTGGGCTGGGTCCGCAACATTTTCATACCCAGCCATATCAGGTAGGCAGCCCCAGCCAGCTTGATGGTGTTGAACAGCCAAAGAGACTGCTGGATCAGCAGTCCCAAGCCGATCAATGTGTAGCTGACGTGGACCAACACGCCTAGCCCGATGCCCAGGGCCGTGAGCACGCCCGCTCGACGTGACAACATCAGGCTGTTACGCGTGACCATGGCGAAGTCCGGGCCAGGGCTGATGACAGCCAATAGGGTAATGGAAATCACCGCCAACAGTTCCGCCATGGCCAATCCTCTGGAAAACGTGAAAGTTGCCGCGATGATAGACGGATAGCCTTGCCCACGCTTGAAAACAACCTCGACGTGGTGTCACGTATTCAATCGACGTGAAGGTTCCGTGCGATGCAAATACACAGCAAAGGTATCCCAGGGCAACTCAATGGAAAGTTGCTTCATGATTTGCCCCACTTCACCGCGGTGATAACCGGCATGCGTGACGACATGGGTCAACATTTCCTCACGCGACATATACCCATGGTCCCCATCGGTAAAAACGAAGGGCACGGATTCGGCCAGTAATTCCGGGGTCACGGTCTCCAGGTACTCGAGGTACCAGCGATCGGAGGCGGCTACAGCGACGCGCAACGCTGCCAATGACGGCGTCTGCGGTGTGTTGTCGGTGGAGAATTCGTGATGCTTGCCAACCAGATGCGCAACAAATATCTGGCTGACGACATAGCTGTGATTGATCAAGCGCAATGCACTGTGGCGTTCTTCTTTGTGGCGTTCGGGATCAAAGCCTTCCATCTTGTTTAACAGCTCGCTGTTGGCCCATGCCTGATAGCTGAACAGCCTGCGGAGCAAGGGTAACGCGCTCATGATCAGTGACCCCTTCTGAAGCTTTGGAATGTGAGTAATATGTTTATATTTTGATTCTCGGGAGCGTTTTTTGACTACTCGCATTCCATCGACGCACTCCCCGATGCGCAAGGAGCCACGCCAGACGCGCTCCCGGGCCACGGTCGATTCCATTGTTCAAGCAGGTGCTCGCGTTTTGAGCGAGCGAGGCTGGGCAGGTTTCAATACCAACGAGGTCGCCGGTGTGGCCGGTGTGAGCATTGGCTCGCTCTATCAATATTTCCCCGACAAGCAGGCGCTGATCGAGGCCATTCGGCTACGTCATCTCAATGAGGTGCTGACGGTCATACGCACGGTGGGTGCCGGTGAAAAGTCCCCCAGGCAGCGGGTTGAGGATCTGGTCGATGGCCTGATCGCGGCACACAGCGTTCACCCGGAGCTTCATCGGGTGCTGCTTGAAGAAACCTCGCCGTATTCAAGTCCGGTATCCGCCCAAAGCGTGTTCGAAACGGAATATCTGGCGCGATATGCGGCCGTTGTTGCGGCCTACCCGGACTCACAACGCAAAGCGGCAAGTCCAATGGTGGCGCAAGTGCTCTCCTCCGCGGTTGAAGGGGTCATTCATGGCGCAGCCCGAAGGGGTACGTTGAAATCCCCAGCGCTGAAAGAAGAGCTGGTGCACCTGGTCTGTTCGTATCTGGCACCCGGCGGGGTGTAAGCCGGCGTTGCCAGTGGCAGACCTATACTATTCTTTACAAATCGGCCCATTCGATGCGACAGACAATTGTGTTTGATCCAGGGGGGTGGCGCGTCGAGTGATCGTTCACGCAGGCCACGGCCTGCCTTCATCGTAGGGAGAAGAGGATCATGGCGCGCAAATACATCGACTGCCGCGAGTTTCCAAGCGCTTCCAAATGCTCGGTCGCACTGTCCGCGGACTCTGAAAGCGAACTGCTCGAGGCCGCCGCACAGCATGCGGTCAGTGTCCACAAACACACCGACTCACCGGAACTGCGGGCCCAACTGAAGACGATGTTTCACGACGGCACCCCGCCTGTTGAAGCACCGCGTCCCGCTTAACATGGCCCGCGCCGACGCTACCGGGTTTCAGGTGGGAGAAGTATCGAGAAAGACATAGAGCGCCGCTATCTTCCCATCACGAACGATGATCACGTCCCACCCCGTGTAGTCCGGTGACTCGCCGCGCGGACCGGAACCCCAAGCCAGGCGCCCGCCGTTGTGGAGCGCCTGCGGCTTGCTGTGCGGGGTGTACACGAAGTGCGGGTGCGTCGCGCGAAGATCTCCGGCAAATTGATCGAGCGCGTCGTGCCCGACCAATACGCCCGGCGGCACGTAGATCTGGCAATCCTCCGTGTACAACGCCTCGATGGCCTCACGGCGACGACGCGCGTCGCCTTCACCAAAGACTTCCTGAAGATTGCGAAGCAGCAGTTCATTGATGCGAGCATTCATGATGGTTTTCCTCAGTGATTTACCGTTGACCCGATTCCGCAGGTGGTGCGGCGTTATTGAGCAAGCGCCAAGGTCTTGTTGATGGCCGTCACGACTGCGGGCCGCGCCGAGATTTCTTCGTACCAGCGCGTCACGAACGGGAACTCGGCGAGAGAAGCGCCGATTGCCTGGTGACGCCACACCCAGCCGAAATGGGCGATGTCCGCAATGCTATAAGTCTCGCCGGCCACATAAGGACGCTGCTCAAGGTGGTGGTTGAGCACGCCCAGCACTCGATTCACTTCCGAGAGAGCACGCGCCTGGGCCTCGGGTTGTGGTGGCGACTGCAGGTTGGCCAGGAACGCCTGCAGGAACGCGGGGCTCACGCCGGATGCGTGGAAGAAGAGTTGTTCGAACACCTTGCCGCGAGGAAGGCCCTCCTTCGCCAACAGTTGCCCGGTTTTCTCCGCGAGGTAGACCAGGATGGCGGCGGACTCGCCGAGCACCACATCGTCGACGCCTGGCTCGGAGGAGCGGTCAACCAGAACGGGCACCTTGGCGTTGGGATTCAAGGCTCGGAAGGTTTCGCCCTTCTGCTCCCCCTGACGCAAATTGACGGGGACGAGCCGGTAGTCCAACCCCAACTCCTCCAGCGCGATGGAAACCTTGAGGCTGTTGGGCGTGGCAAATGCATACACTTCAAGCATGGTCATATCCTCTTTCATTTGATTGACGAGCCCGCCGCCGCCGAAGCGCTTCGTAGTCGCGATGCAGGCTGCGTCAAAGGCCGTTGGGTGAGACAAATCTATGGCCGTGCGCTATTTTTCGAAATAGAAATGAATGAAAACCATCGTTGCAGGAATGACATGTCCAAGCTGCCAGATTTCGAAGGGTTCGCGATGTTCGGGAAGGTTGCCGAAGAAGGTTCATTTGCGGCGGCGGCGACCGCCATGGGGGTCTCGGTGGCGACGGTCTCGCGGGCCGTCAGCCGTCTTGAAGGGCGCTTGGGAGGTCGATTGTTCAACCGCACCTCCCGACGGCTTGCGCTCACGGACTATGGCCGCTCGCTCGCCGAGCGAGCGGCAAGCCTCTACGCGCAGGCCGAGGAAGCCGAGGATTTCGCCCGTGAGACAGCGAGCCGCCCCCGTGGCCTGGTAAAGCTCGCGGTGCCGCTCTCCTTTGGCGCTCGCTGGGTCGCCCCGTTGCTGCCCGAGTTCTTTCGGATCTATCCGGACATATCCATCGACCTGCATTCCACGGACGCACAAGCCGACTTGATTGGCGAGGGCTTTGACGCCGCCCTGCGCATCGCCGTCATGGAAGACTCGTCACTCGTCGCGCGTCTCATTGCCCCAGTGCGCAGGTTCCTGGTGGCGTCCCCTGACTACCTGTCCCGCCATGGTCGCCCCCAACACCCGAGCGAGCTGGGTGCCCACCCGTGCCTGAGCTACATCAACAGGAACAGACGTGACGTCTGGCGCTTTACTCACACCAAAAGCGCCGAGGAATGCACCGTTGTGCCCACCGGCGGGTTACGGGCAACGAGCGTGGAAGCCTTGTTGCCCACCGTCCTTGCCGGACAGGCCATCACCGAGATCCCCGAGTTCATCGCAACACAGTATTTGCGCGACCAGCAGCTCGAGCCATTGTTGACCGATTGGCGCTTGCCTGAAGGGGGACTTTATTTCGTGACACCCACGGCTCGTGCACGGCCGGCGAAGGTGAGTGCCTTGGCCGATTTCTTTACCTCCCGGCTCGCCGCGGCGCAATGGAGAGCCGAGACGGTTCTGGAGCAGAGGCCATGAAGCCGGTGCCGATAGTGAAGGTTGCTGCGGGAGTGAATCGGAAAAGAGTACCCTTGCCGCTCCCCCAAGATCAAGACAAGGCCGTCATGAGTCAGAAGTCGCTCAACGAAACCAGTAAGTTCCTCAGCTACGTGCTGCGCCACGAACCCCACAGTATTGGGCTGACCCTCGACGCAGAAGGTTGGGCTGACCTCGCCGACTTGATCAGCGGTGCAGCCAAGGGAGGTCGTTCACTGGACCACGCGATCATTGAGGCGGTGGTGTCCAGCAGCGACAAGAAGCGCTTTGAACGCTCTCAGGACGGACAGCGAATCCGCGCCGTACAAGGGCATTCGACACCTGAAGTCAGCCGCCAATATCCACAGAAAGTACCGCCACAGCTTCTCTATCACGGCACGGCGACGCGGTTTCTGGAATCTATCGAGCAACAAGGGCTGATCGCCGGTCAGCGTCATCACGTGCACCTTTCCCATGAAGTCGAGACCGCCATTGCAGTCGGCCAGCGTTATGGCAAACCCGTGCTGCTGACGATCAGCGCCTTGCAGATGCATGAGCAGGGTTTCAGGTTTTATCAGGCCGAAAACGGTGTCTGGTTGACCGAGCATGTGCCAATGGCGTTTATCCGACTGCCTTGATGACTCGTAGCGGCAGAGGCCCATCCGCCAGCAGGCGATGGGCATCGGTTACGCTCTCAGCCGCGCAGATGGACTTCATTGGGATCCATGCCCTGTCTGTACCCATGACTGGATACACCTACCAAAACCAATACGGGAGAAACTTTGGCGTCGGCTCGTTCGCCAATTCAAGGTGATAGGTGATGGAGTTAAAGAAAAAAGCATCCAATGAGAGAAATGCAGCAACCCCGAACAGCAGGGTGATCAGTTCACGAGACGAATGCCCGGAGTAATATTTACTTACAACATTACGAGCCCCCACAAGAACGACAAAACTGATCAAAACACCCGTATAGTTTGGCAACAGCGGATGCTCCGCATAGAAATTATAAATAAAAACAATTAAAGTCAGTCCCAAACCCACAACCGGGAGTGCCAGGCAAAACTTTAAGAACCATTTTTTTGCACCGGAAAACACGTTTCCCTTATCAATAAAAATATAGGCCGCCAGCAAAGAAACGGCAGGCGTAATGGATAGTATATAGCGCATTTTTTTCGAATACGGGATTGTAAAAAACACAACAATAGCAAAAAGACACGCCGTGAGATAAAGCAGCATATTAGTGTCAGGCTGCCGGGGAAAGCAGAAGAATTGCTTGTGTTTTTTAGCGATCACGATCAACGCAAAAAAAGCAGTCACCCCGTAGGCAATCAGCCCGCTGGTAAAATAAAAATAATAGCGCGGTGAATGATCATTCACCACTCGCCCCAAGCCTTGCATCACCAATACATCTTGCATGAAAGCCGTGCCGCCCTGCAGATAAGCAGCCCATGCCAACAACACAACGCCTGCAATGAAAAGCAAGCCCGCCAACAACGAAAACAAGAATAAAGCTCGCCACTGCCGATTCAATAAATAATAACAGGCCACAACGATCGCAGGAACGACCAAGCCAATAGGGCCACGAAACACAAAGCCAAGCGCCAACCCTACAAACACAAAGGCCAAACGTGACTTGTCGTTTTTCAATTCCGCAGAATACACAGAGTAAAAACAGGTCACCGTAAAGAGCGCGGGATAAATATCAAGCGCCCAAAAATTGACACTGTCTAGAAACGCCCAGGTAAACAGCGAAAAAAAGACACCATACAGCCCCCATTTCTTTTCGTGCAATGCCCCTAACTTGTAGACAAAGACCAACATTAACGCCGCAGCGATGCAATAGGGCAACCCCATCGAGAGAATGGAAAGCCGACCAAAAGGCAAAGAAAACAAATAAACCAAAAAAGTATGTGCAATCGTATAATCGGGGTAAGGCTGCAAGTCCTCCGCAATGGGGAACAGCGTCACACCGTGATGCAACATATATTCAGCAAAATCAACAAAACGCGTTGTATAGTTAGTGATGGATGCCTTGTATTGCAACCCCATGAATATAACGAGCGTTACCAGAAAAATGCTTAGACTGGGCTTTCTAATGACTTGCTTTATTAGAATATCCATATATTCAATACTTCCAAAAAACCGTTAACAATATAGCACCCCAATTACAAAAAATCACAGAGCAGCATTGACTAGCTTTCTGCTCACATAAACCGATTCAGCACAATGCTTGACCTGAGGCTAATCATAGCCTCTATCGAGCTTCTCCGACGTTTAATATTACACCACCAACGAATGAAGCAAGGCGTAGCAGAAACCTGGAGCAACCGTTTACGAGCGTTCACTTGAGAACTGAAACAAGCGCATTCAGTTAGTCGTCCAGGCGCAACATCATATGCTCCTCATCATAAAAGCGTTCACCGACCCGTAGTGCCCGCGACTCGATGCCGAAGGGATCGAATCCGAGCGACCGATAGAAGCTTCTTGCGCGGGCGTTCTCAGTATTGACGCACAGATGGATCTGAATGACGCCAGTCGCCTTGGCGTGCACGAACACCGCTTCGAAGAGTCTTCTGGCCACGCCATTTCGGCGATGTGCCGGGTCAACAAAGACGCCCCACACAAGCCCTTTGTGCTGGACCTGCCGAAGCGGCTCACGCCGCAGGCCGGCGATCCCCACCAGGGTTTGTTCCGCAAAAGCGCCGAACACAATCTGATGCGCCGTGACACGAAGCCGAGCCTCGATGTCTGCCACTGGCCTCGCCTGCTCTTCTTCAGTTGTTGGCCAGATGGCAGTTGGGGAATCCGCAATCGCACGAAGGCGGATTGTTCTGTAGGTCTCGGCATCGCTCTCCGACAGCGGCCTGATTGTGATGTGGCTGACTTGCATAGGCGCGAAACCTCTTATCGTGTCCTGGCACGGAGCGTTACTGCGGGCTCTTGGCTGTTGAGTCTGATGGCGACTTATATTGATTAGGCGACTGATTTTCCAGCGAAAACGGTGCGAAAAGGCGACAAATATAGTTTGCCCTGCAGATAGCGATCAAGCATCAGCAGTGAACAGCAGGGAAAAATAAATCTGTTGTGGAAGCAATCGATCGACGCTCCCACAGTGGACAGATACGCCATCAGCTTCTTATGCGCTGCTCGACGACCCGCAACACATCACAACCATCCTGCAGCAACAATGCGGCCACGCCGGAAATGCGCATCAAATCGATGCCATCCGAGTGATGAGTGCTCATGCAAGACACACTGTCCAGCATATCCCGTGCAGAGGTAATGCGTTGGGCGGCACAGGCCAGCAGATCGGGGAGTGGCGCTTGTCTGTCGATGAAGAGGATCGTGTGTTCGGTGGGTTTGGATGAATCGAGAGGGGTGTAGTCCATTGAGTGAAGCTCCCGTTGGTTGCCAAGAGCTGCTGCCATTCCGACCGGCCAAGGTCGTTCGCGGAGTTTGCCGCAAGCGGCCGACTATAGAACGCTGGAGGTGGCTATACAACCGGAAGCATTACTGGACTGAAGAAAACGTGGGGCTTTCATGTTCCACTTGGCTAACAACCCGGATGCCGGAGCGGTCATCCCAGGTTCGGAAGGTCGCCGAAAATACGCTGGAGCATGGATGGCCGTGGCAAAAGCGGTGCCGCAGAGTCATCTACACCGCTCAGCATTAGTGGCGTAATGCCTATTTCTCAGCTAAAACATCAAGTGCTAGCCTGAAGCTCCAGCAAGGTGCAGCTACGTTAGATATTGTGGAGAATTTCATGCAAAAGGACCCCATAGTTCCAATAAGCGATTCCTTGTCGAAGGCGCTTGAGCGTCTCTTCAAAACAGGCGGCTTTGCCCTTGCGTTTGGTTTTGGCGGCTTGCTTATAATTATAGTTTCGAATTTTTTCTCCGAAAAATTAAAGCTTCCGGCATTCTTAGTAGGGTGCACCCTGACATTTGTCTGCTTGTTCTTTTTTCTCTTTAGCAATCTTAGGACTCGACGCATTACCAAGCGAATAAAGGACGACCTCCCCCTACTTGACTCACTCCAAGGAGTCGCACTACAAATAACAGAACTCTCCTTCCTCACACAATCCTTCGCCTTCAAACATCTTTCAAAGATTCAAAAAACCATTGAAACAATAAAACCTATAATTGAGTCTTTCCCATTTTTTGGTGAAACCGCAAAAAGCTTAGGCCTTACCGATGCAGCGAAAATCTCGAGCGTTATTGTTGGCGCAACCGAAGCCACAAAGGAAATAGTCCTAAAATTGGAAAGTGCGATTAGGTCCGGTGATTTGAAAGCTGTTAAAAAATATGCCTCTAGTCTGGAAGATGCGCTGGCAAGTCTTAGGAGTGCACTTAAGGTAGACACCTAGTGCATATCATTGATCCCACTGTAGCCTCACTCATGCCAAAAAATAGAAAAATAAAAACTAGATATGCAAAAAGGTGGCTGCAAAAATGGGATAGATTTATTTAACCTAGCTGATAGCGTTAAGCATCACCAGCAGACAGCTGGAAAAAATAAATCCGTCTCCATTCCCCCCTCTCAAATCAATCGAGAACTGAGCCGCCAAAAGCCTCGATTCAATTTTGACCTTCAGGGGCAGTCCAGGTGTTATCGTCGCGGGGCGAGCGGCCGAAAAAAGCTTTGTAGGCACGGCTGAAAGCAGCTTCCGATTCATATCCAATCGCAAAGCCGACCTCACCAACACGACTGCATCCCTTCAAAAGCATGTTTTTGGCTAGCGTCAACCGCCACTCATTCTGATACCGCAAAGGGGGACGTCCGACAAGCGTGTTGAACCGCTCGCAGAAGTTGGACCGTGACATGCCAGCAATCGCCGACAGCGCACTGATGCTCCACTGCTGACCGGGCGCTTCGTGGATTGCTTTCAAAGCACGAGCGACACGTGCATCAGACAAGGCCCTCAGCCATCCTGAAGCAGCAGCTTGCTGAACCCACGTTCGCAGTATGCGAATGACCACAAGGTCGATGAGGCGTGACACCATCAATGCTCCGCCCGGCTGTGTGTCATTAGCTTCGAGCAACATGAAATGCAGGATACCTTCCGACCAAGCCACGGCGTCGGCCTGTCTAATGTGGATCATCCATGGCAGGGCAAATACCATCGCTTCAAAGCTGCTCGCATCGAACCAGAATCGGCAGATAACAACCTCTGCCAGCTCCGTGCAAGCCGAGATCTTCAGCCCTGATGGAGTGTGCGGCAGCAGAAGGATATCACCCCGCCCAATCGTCATTACCTGCTGATCATCGCTCTGGATCTGCAGTTCTCCCTCCCGCAGCATACAGACATGAGCGCTTTTCTCATCCAACACAAGCTCGTCGGCGCTCTCAAGCATGCATGAGTAGACACGATCGCCCGTCAGACGAATTTTCGCCAATACCTGGGAGAGCAGGTCGGCTGCAGCAAACCCTTCCAGCTGTATTTCTGGAAGAATGATCAAGTTTTCCAGGGATTTCATCATGTCCGATTGGCCGTGCCGTCGCTAACCTGAGCCTGTAAGCATATCGCGTCACGACCACTGAACCATGCGCTTCTTGCGCATTGGCCGCTCAGGTGCCTATGCATATCATCCAACCAGACGGAAAATATCTACATGTTCGGGATCTCCCCCCTTGGCTGGTTACACACCCTCGGCAGTCTGCCAGCGATTCCGCTGGCCGCTTATATGTTCGGGCGCTACGGACGTATTGTTCCTCGGTCTACACCTGGCTTGCTCTACCTGGCTTCAATGCTGATCGGTGCCTGTACCGTGTTTCTCGTGGCGCATCAACCAGCCAGCAAAATTATTGGTGCAGTGACGATTGCACTTCTGCTTGCAGGCTACGGGATAGGATTATTACGTTGGCTGGGTAGAGCCGGCGTTTACATTGAAACCATTCTCTTGAGCCTGACGGCATTCTTCCTGATGGTGCCCACCGTCTCTGAGACATTGCGCCGAGTGCCGGATGGCCACCCTATAGTGACTGACCCGCACTCGCCATTGCTGATTGGCGCGCAAGGCTGCATCCTCATCGTGCTGATAATTGGCATCATCGCGCAAGTTCTCTACTTACGTGACGGGAAAAGGCGCACAAACACTTAGGGGTTGCTTGAAGGTGGGTTAGTCATTAAGCACCTCTCGTGAAAGCTTGGGTGCTGTATTGAAAAGTGAAAAGGGGACAGATTTATTTAACTTCCCAGAAACCATTAAACATCAGCAGCGGATAGCTGAGAAAAATAAATCTGTCCCCTTTTGCCAGTAGTTTCAGAGTAAACGCTATTTTTTTCTTGGATCGTCTGCAGGGTTGACGTAGTCAATCCCGGCTGGTCCGGGGCCCTCCACCTGAAGGATGACCTCTGCGCCTTTGCTTGCCCCAAAATGCCTCATGTGACCCTCGCCATAAATGCTTCCGGCCGGAAACTCATGCAATTTTGTCGCATCGAATTTATCCCCATAGCCGTGATACCACGTCCCCGAGATCACGGTGACTGTACGCTCGTCGGGATGAGTATGGGCGGGAATAATATAGTTCGGCGGGAGTTTTACTCGCACGATATATTGGCCAACGTTGGGGTCGCCCTGGAGGACGGCGATTTTTGCACCCTTTGGTAAAGAGGGGTTATCGACCCACTTGATGTCCTTTGGGGTAACCATCATGTAAGCGCCAGGCTCAGCCCAACCCGTTGACGCCCCAAGGCAACCCATCGCAAAGACAATAGATAACGCTGCGAGTTTGTTGTACATCGTATTCTCCTCAGAGCGGTTTGAACGAGGTCGGGATATTGAGCACGCAGGCATCGGCCTCCTAAGACTGTCTGCTTAACTGATCATAGTTGAAGACACACCGAAACACTCGACACCGCTCACCCCCTTCAGCCATGCCACCCCATTCCTGATAAACTCCTCCTTTTTGCCCCACCCATTCCGGAAACGCCAATCCCCCTACTCACCGCTCCACCCGCCCCCCTCTCCCGGCGCATCTCCGTAGCCCCGATGATGGATTGGACTAACCGCCACTGCAGGTTCTTCCTACACCTGCTCTCCAAGCACACTTTGCTCTACACCGAAATGGTCACCACCGGCGCCCTGCTCCACGGAGACCACGAGCGTTTCCTCCGTCACGACGAAGCCGAGCACCCGCTGGCCCTGCAACTGGGCGGCAGCGTGCCCGCCGACCTCGCCGCCTGCGCCCGCCTGGCCCAGGAGGCCGGTTACGACGAAGTGAACCTCGACCAGAAAGGGGACAGATTTATTTAACCTCGCAGATGCCATCAAACATCAGCAGCGAGCAACTGGGAAAAATAAATCCGTCCCCTTTCCGGTCAATTTATTTTAGATACGTCTGACGGGTCTTCCTTGCCCACGCCGCTCTATCCGCAAGCCCATAACCGCCTCAATCTCATCAACAAAACAAGTATTTCCAGTCAGTTGACCGCGCTGTAGCGCTTCTCGAATCAATGTCAGCTCTTCAGATGAAACATCCTGACTCACAAAGGTCCGATACTTAAGCCTCCGGTCCTCCAAGGTATGACCGAGAGCATCAAAACAAGGGTCCGTGTCGAGCCAATTATCGCAAGCCTGCTCACTAAAACGTAACTTGTAACTTGACCAGGCATAATCTTCGGGCTGAGAAACCATTTTGGCCCGAACTGGATTTAACTCGATGTAACGACTGCATGCGAGCAGATAGCAATCTGACTGCACAAGACTTGATTTGTAACGACCTTCCCACAACGTGCCGGAACACCCTTCAAGCTTATTGCGATAGCGAGTCATTCGTGCAGCCAAAGCTTTCATCAACCGTCCTAGACCAGTAGTAGACTCACCGGGAGCTAGTAACAGATGCACATGATTAGTCATGAGGCAGTACGCGTAGACCTTGACCCCGAACACGTCCTTGAGCTCACGTAAATCGTACAAATAACGCTGAAAATCACCAGCCTCCGCAAACACAACCTGACGATTGTGCCCTCGCTGAACAATGTGATGAGGGTAGCTCGGTAAAACAACACGTCCCATTCTTGGCATAAAACCTCCTTCCGTGGAGGTACGAGCATAGCAAATGGAGAAAAAACAAATCTGTCCCCTTTTGGTCCCAACCCATCCAAAAAAATGTAATCCGCTGCAAACCTGTTTTCTTGCTGTGATCGTGCGTCATTTTGAAGAGGATTCGGGTTTCTATCACCCAGACCCTTCTCATGAAGCTATCGCCCCTTCTCCAGTTGCTCGACCTGACCGCCCTGGAAGCCGCTCTCCCCGCCAGCACCTGGGGCATCACGGCCCCTATGAGCACCCATCTGATCTCTCTGGATCGTCTCGGCCATCTGGAGGCTGGAGTAGATGGTTTCTCTCAACAGGAGAACTCTCATGCCCCCAACAATCGAATGAAGACTGCATCGATGCGCTGATGTACCCACTGTCTGTCACATCACTGGCCTGGGACAGAACGGTGCAGAACAACAAGCATCAATGTGGTTCAACCTACGAGAGCCGGTTGCGTGATCTATTTCACGCCGTGCGTAAAGCCTATAACCGGCAACCTAGAGCTCGGCAGTTTCATTTCAAGCTCGACCAGCGACTACATACAGGACATCGTACGAAACATCCCTATATGGAGCTTACACTCACCCTTGTGGAAACAGACCCAGAGGCGCCGTATCTGCTCCTCTCACTCAAGGAAGAGCTGGTTGATTCATGACCTTGACTCGCCAACAACACCTCACTCAAGCCCGAGGTGTCGGACCTTTTTATTTCTGTGACAAGCCCCCATGACGTCGAGCAGCTACCACATTCAACGTTTTTTTCATCCAAGGGTAATGCTCAACTATTTGATAGCCATGACCAGCAAGCGGCAATTAAAAAAGGGGACAGATTAAAAATAAATCCGCCCCCTTTTTTAAAAAATAAATCTGTCCCCTTTCTTTTTGGTAAAAATAAATCTGTCCCCATTTCCTTGCCCCCATTTCCTAAATAAATCCGTCCCCATTTCTGCTTCTCTCTTTAGCAATAAAGAAAAAATTGACGAATTAGGCTTTTAAAATTTGACAGAGTGAATCCGCCCATCAAGAATTGCCAAGCGCGTTTCCAAGGCTGGGATCGCGTAACAGGGAGAAATTCTTTTCTAGAATTTCAGCGCATATAAAAAAAGGAAATTAAAATGTCTGAAGCACTCAAGGAAAAAGTCCCGAACGACTCCATCGGGCAAGTTCAAACCTACGTCCTCTTCAACCAGAATGGTATCCAGATCACCTTGGATCTGCCCAGCCCAGTGTCGCTCACCCTGAACACCCCGGAGTATTACCCCCCCTCACGAACCCATCCCCAAAACTCGCTCCACTTTTGCACAACCAATCGGGCCTTGACCTCAAATCGGCGACGTTCACTATCCAACTCAATGACGTAAAAGAGGACAGCAACACGATCGTCAATGCGCGGTGGTGGAACAACAATCTGGCAGATGGGAAACAGTCCATGGTATTCACTTGTGGACAGATTGATAACCAGACCGCGGGCAAAGGTATTGCCACCACTTCTGGATATTCTCAAATGCGATGGGCCACCATGGCGAACACCGGGCGCGGCCAGGAAACCTTTACCGTGAGCGATGTCTCGCTCACCTTCAAATCTACTTCTTCGATAACTACGGGTGCAGGGCCGATTATCAGAGTTGGCTAGCTGATCTGCCACCGCGGGGCCCAGAGTTCCGGTCCCCGCGGTCGTCCCCGTCGCTGCGATGTTTTGCCAAATCGACGTGCTGGACGGATCGAAAAGGCTTGAAGCCCATTCGCCGGTCTTAAGTCAAGGTTAAAAGCCACCGCGTCAGCAGTGTTCAACTGCAGGGTTTGCCCTTTAACTCAACCTGATCGGTTGAACCTGTAGAACCCGTTTCCTCTTCATTGGCTACGACCGAATCGTGCCTGACATCCATGTGGATCAAGCGGTAGTGAGAAAACCTGTACCGCCCTGGCAGTCAACTGCCCCAGAGAAACCTTGACACTCAGGCGGTGACTGCCGGCCGCCAATCAGATTTTATAGCTCACACCAGCCCCCTTTTTGCAGGAAAAGGGGACAGATTTATTTAAATCTCGCAGCCCCTTTTCCTTTGACAAGTCAGCCTACACTGATGCCCCGCGCAGCATCCCCTGCGTCAAATCATCAATCACAGCTTTACCCATCTCCCCCAGATAATGCGATGCCCAAGCGTAGCGCTCTCCATCCGCCTCCAGTGCGGCATCCAGAGAGAGCGCTTTAGCGCAATACAGCAGAAGGGAGGCATGCTCCATAGCTTCCAGAATGGGAATACCAGGATTGACCCGGAACAATTCACGGCCTTGGGAGCCGCACGTGGAAAAAGTGATAACACCCAGGGTTTTGTTTGAAGGTGGATTGGTCATTGAGCACCTCCAGCGACGGCTTGATTGCAGAGGTTTGCAAATTGAAAACGGGACTCCGTAAAAACGATCATGCGCGTAACTCCTAATGTAGGGAGCAGCCACACTCGTTCTCAGGCGAAGGGTGGCAGCTGTGCGCAGGCTGAGAAACCGGGACAATAGGAACCCGGCAGACCGCGAGGCCTCCCGCGCACAGCCGCCATTACACAGACGTGCGGACACAAAAATAGCGCCAGCAGTCTAATGGATGGTGGCGCCTGTGCGCCTATTGTTTCACGGATTCTCAGGCCCGGTCGCTGAATGGGCAGCGACAGTTCAAGGATAGCGAAGCATCAGGACCGCTCAAGCCAGCATTTGAAGCGAAACATTTCAAAGTTCGGCCGCACTGCCTGTCCCGGTGATAAAACCCATTTCCTGATAAACTGCGACCCATTCAGCCTTACGCCACTCAAGCCCGCGCCCTGCGCCGGCTGCGCCCACAGCGACAGACTTTCCATGCCTTTGAACGACGCTACCCCTTCCCGCTCCGAGCCATCTCGACGCTTCAGCGTTGCGCCGATGATGGACTGGACTGACCGCCACTGCAGGTTCTTCCTACGCCTGCTCTCCAAGCACACCCTGCTCTACACCGAAATGGTCACCACCGGCACCCTGCTCCACGGTGATCACGAGCGTTTCCTGCGCCACGACGAAGCCGAGCACCCGCTGGCCCTGCAACTGGGCGGCAGCGTGCCCGCGGACCTTGCCGCCTGCGCCCGCCTGGCCCAGGAGGCCGGTTACGACGAGGTGAACCTCAACGTCGGCTGCCCCAGCGACCGGGTGCAGAACAATATGATCGGCGCTTGCCTCATGGGGCACCCCGAGCTGGTGGCCGATTGCGTGAAAGCCATGCGCGACGCCGTGTCGATTCCGGTCACGGTCAAACACCGCATCGGCATCAACGGACGGGACAGTTACGCCGAACTCTGCGACTTCGTCGGCAAGGTGCGTGACGCCGGTTGCGGCAGTTTCACCGTGCATGCGCGGATTGCGATCCTGGAAGGCCTGTCGCCCAAGGAAAACCGCGATATTCCGCCGCTGCGCTATGACGTGGCCGCCCAGTTGAAGCAGGACTTCCCGGCCCTGGAAATCATCCTCAACGGCGGGATCAAGACCCTGGAGCAGTGCCACGAGCATTTGCAGACCTTCGACGGGGTGATGCTGGGCCGCGAGGCATATCACAACCCGTATCTGCTGGCGGAGGTGGACCAGCAGTTGTTCGGCAGTGACGCACCGGTGATTTCACGGGCCGAGGCCCTGGCGCAGTTGCGGCCTTATGTGGCCGCGCATATCGCTGAGGGTGGCGCCATGCACCATATCACCCGGCATGTGCTGGGGCTGGGCACCGGGTTTCCGGGCGCGCGGAGGTTTCGGCAGTTGTTGTCGGTGGATATTCACAAGACCAAGGATCCGTTGGCATTGTTGGATCAGGCGGGGGAGTTGTTGGAGGGGCGGTAACGCGACCGGATAGAGACCGCGTTATCGTTCATCGCGAGCAAGCTCGGCCCCTACAAGGGGCCATGTTGCTTTCCAAGGAGCGCAAAAAGGGCGACATCTGAGTAGATGTCGCCCTTTTTTGTACGCTCGCGGCGTCAGACGGTCAGGTGCGCTCCAGCGCATTCACCAGGTCGTGAAACGCCTCGCGGTTCGAATCGTTCAAGCCCATGAGGATCTTGTGCGCTTCCAGCACCTTGACCCGCACCACCTCTTCCGACTGGTCCTGCGATGGCAGGTCGGTCAGGCATTCCGGGCACGGGATCGGCCGGTTGACGATGTTGAAGACCTGGTCGAAGCCCATAGACTCCAGCAGCCGGGTGATGTCGTCGTGGGTGGTGACCACGGTCGGCAACAGCCCGACCTTCTGCCGCGACAGGATCGACAGCTTGGCCAACAAGCCCAGCGTGGTGCTGTCAATGCTGCGGGTTTCGGTCAGATCGATCACGATGGCCGAGAAATTCAGCGCCGTGAAGATCTTTTCAATTGTTGCATCCAACGCTGAACAGAGGGTCAGGCGAACTTCACCGACAAACTTCAGAACGAAGGTGCCATCCTGCTCGGCGAACTGGATTCTACCGGTACTCATCAAATGTTCCTGCTCAACACTAACAGGGCGATATCATCCGGCATCTCCCCTAGCGTGGCCAATCCAAAGACCTGGCGCAAGCCATCCAGGCTGCCCCCGGCTGTTTTCACCAATTCAGGTAAAGCAGCCTCTTTCTCTTTGAGTGTATCTTGCTTCAAAAGGTCCAGAATGCCATCTGACACCAGCGTCAGGCTGAACGTCGGCGGCAGCTCCAGAATGTGATCTTCATAGGTGGCTTCGTTGAACAAACCCACCGGCAAACCACGGCCTTCCAGGTAACTGACGCTGTCCGGGGTATAGAGCACCGGCAAGGGCAAATGCCCGCCAATGCTGTAGGTCAGCAACCCGGTCTCTTCATCGATCACGCCGCCGACCATGGTCACGTGCTTGCCCATCTTGAGGTTGATCAGGCCACGGTTGATATGGCCCAGCACCTGCGAAGGCGTGAACTCCGGCAGGGTGCCGTTGCGCTTGGATTCGAACAGCAGGCGCGTGGTCATGAACTTCAGCAGCACGGTGACGAATGCCGAGGACGCGCCATGGCCGGACACATCCGCCAGGTAGAACGCCACGCGGCGCTCATCGACCCGGAAGTAGTCGACGAAATCGCCCGACAGGTACAACGACGGAATGATCTGGTGCGCGAACTGGAAGTTGTCGATGCTCCACGGGCTGGTCGGCAGCATGTTCATCTGCACCTGGCGACCGGCGTTCTGGTCTTCCTGGAGCAGGTGCAGGCTGGCTTCGAGCTCGCGGTTGGCGGCTTCCAGCTTCTCGCGGTAGCGCTGGTTCTCCAGCAGCAGGCGCGCACGATCCAGCGCCCGGCGCACGGAGTGCTCCAGGACGGCGAGGTCCTCAAGGGGCTTGATCAGGTAGTCAGCAGCGCCCAGGCGCAACGCCTCGACGGCGTCATTCATGACGCCCGCGCCGGACACCACGATCACCGGCGTCTGCGGCGAAAGGTCGGTCACCTGACGAATCAGCTCAAGGCCGCCCATCTGGGGCATGCGCAGGTCGCAGATCACCAGGTCGGGCTTGGACTGTTCGAATACCTCAAGCCCCTGCAAGCCATTGCCGGCCTGCAGGACGCTGAATCCGCTGTCTTCCAAGTAGGCCGCAAGGCTTGCACGCACTACTTCGTCGTCATCAATTATCAGCAGCGTGGCACTGGTTTTCTGCATGTGGGCAAACGGCGCCAGAATTAGGTTGGCGTAGACAGCAAGGCGACATGCCCGACTCGTACTACTGGATTCGCTTTCTAGCCTCTCTGTCTCGAACGGTCGGACGATCACGTCCGGTGCATCGGTATCAGAGGTGCCCTTCTAAGGCGCAGACGGTACTCCCATCCGCCGGGCGTTTCAAGCTCATGCCGATGGTCGCTTGACGTCTTTACACCTCAAATCACCGGGAGTTATAAGAACGGTGCAAACCACAACGGAATTGAAGGACTGCGTCCATGAGCCGAACCGATCAAGACTACAGTGAAAAGCGTGACTACATCCGTATGCGCGTCGACGCCGATGTCACGCTGATCCACGCAGGGCTGGAGATCAGCGCGGCCTGCCTGGACCTGTCGGGCAGCGGCATGCAGGTCGCCGCGCCCCGTGCCTTCAAGGCCGGAGACCAGTTGCTGGTGCGCATCGATTCCGACCACCCAGCCCTCAGGGGGCTGGAGGCCGAGACCGAAGTGGTCTGGGCTCGCGACGACAACGGCGGGCAGCGGCTGGGGTTGCAGATACTCAAGATGAGCTGAAGCCGGCTCCTACAGGTTTGTGGGTGTGCGGGCATAAAAAAGGCGACCTCTTGAGGTCGCCTTTTTCATTGGCCCGGTAAAAACTAAAAATCGTCTTCGACCTTGCCGCCCTTGATCTTGAACTCGCGGTTCTGCAGGTAGGCGTTGCGGATGAAGATGTATTTGTCGCCGGTGATCAGCTTTTCGCTCGACAGCAGGCTGGTGCGGGTATCGATGATGTCCGCGCCGAACGCGATGTTGCGCGCCGGAATGTCGTTCATGTAGCGATAGGGCTGGGTGTAGGTGTCGATGTACTTGGACGGCGCGTCACGCAAGGTGCTCGGGCCGAAGAACGGGATGACCACGTACGGACCGCTGCCCACGCCCCAGTGTGCCAGGGTCTGGCCGAAGTCTTCGTCGTTGCGCTGCAGCCCCATTTTGGTGCCGACATCGAAGAAACCGGCGACACCGAAGATGGTGTTGAAGAATATCCGCGAGGTGTCCACACCGGCCGCCTGGGGCTTGAGCTGAAGCACGTCGTTGGCCAGGTTTTTCACATCACCGATGTTGAGGAACATGTTGTGGATGCCGTCCACCAGGAACTGCGGCGTCACGGTCTGATAGCCCTGGGCCAAGGGTTTCAGCGCGTAGGTATCCAGCACATCGTTGAACTTGAAGATGGGACGGTTGACGCTCTCCCACGGATCTTCGTCTGCCGCCTGTGCGGCAAATGGCACCAGCGCAACACTGGCACACAGGGACAGTTGAGCTAGACGTTCGATCCAGCGCATAAAAAGAACTCCTTGGATAAGACGAGGTTGGGTACCGCGCCCTCGAAAAGCGGGCAGTATAAAGCGGATAACCTCGATTAGGCAGTACGCTCGGCACAAGTCCTGCAAAGAATTACCGATTAGGCGAGAGGGGCTCCCCGTCATCCAACTGTCATGGCAGTGTCTTAGCCTGCGGAGTCATTTCAGGGACGTTGCCATGCCATTGACCGCTGCCGTACCGCTGCCCGCGCCCACCGCCCTGCTCTTCGGCCTGAGCGGTTGCCTGGTGGATTTCGGCGCCCGCGCCCGCCCTCACCTAGACCCGGACGAGCACAACCACGCGACACCGGGTGCGCTGGAAATACTGCAAGGATTGCAGCAACGTGGCGTGCCTTGCGCCTGGCTGGATGAATTACCCCACGCGGTCAGCCAGCCGCTCGCCGCAACCCTGCCGAGCTGGGTCAAAGCCTCGCTCCCCCCCGCCAACGGCGCCCAATGGCCGGCCCCCAATGCCTGCTGGCACGCGCTGATGACGCTTGGCGTGCAGCAACTGGACGGCTGCGTGCTGGTCAGCGGCGAACCGCGCCTGCTGCAATCGGGCCTGAATGCCGGGTTGTGGACCATCGGCCTGGCCTCCTGCGGCCCCTTGTGCGGCCTCTCGCCCGTGGAGTGGCAGGCACTGCCGCAAAAGGAGCGGGAAAGGAAACGCGCCAAGGCCACCGTGGAGCTGTTCAGCCTCGGCGTGCACTCGGTGATCGATCACCTGGGCGAACTGGCGACCTGCCTGGACGATATTGCCCTGCGCCGGCTCAAGGGCGAGAAGCCCTGACGCGGCGATCTTGATCGAGGTCATGCAGGCCGCGCAGGAGTGGATTACTCTGACAGTCAGGCACAGACTTTTATCGCCGGATGGCGGTCTATGTGTCAGAGACTATCCAAAGAGGGAGTACCACAATGCCTGCCCGCGAACTGCAAGACCAGCTCAATACCCTGCGCGAGCAACTGGAGCAGAGCCCACCCCTGTCACTGGAAGAGCGTGAACACCTGCAAGTGCTGATGCAGCAGATCGAAGCCCAGATCAAACTGGAAACTTCGACTGCCAGCCTGGCGGACGGTGTCAACCTCGCCGTGGAGCGTTTCGAACTCGAACACCCCGCCATCGCCGTGACCTTGCGCAATATCGTGCAGACCCTGGGCAATATCGGAATCTGAACCGGCCTATGCACTGGCCCGCCCCTATCCGATACAGCAGAGGCTGTTTTCAAGGAGCGGGCTTCACAGGTCTGAACTCCCGGGCACCTGCTGCGCACGGTCCAGCGCTTCCTGGGTAATCCGCACTTCCCCGGCTTTTCGTTCACGATCGATCACTTCGAGCGCCTGCTCATAGACCGTATCGCTCATTTGCCGGCCAACGGGAATGTCCGCCACGGCGATCCCCAGGGCACTCGCCCCCTGCTGCACCGTCGCGGTCCAGCTGGCGATTTCCTGCGGTGACGCTTGCGGCTGCCGTGCCAGCTCTTCCAGCGCCTCACGCAATTCTTCCAGGGTTTGCAACTGCTCCTGTGCAACGGCCGCATGGCGCTGCGTCTCGGGCAGGGTCTTCAGGTAATCCTTCCAGACCGGTCGCTCAAGCAGCAGCTCGACCTGTTTGCCGGGCACTGCCTCGGCCGCCAGGATTCGATCACCCGCTTCCCGGGTCATATCCCGGGTGACATTGCTGGCCCCCCGATACAGCATGGACAAAGGTTGCCAAGGGAGCGCCAGGCGCTCAGCGAGATCGACACGGTAGGCCAGGTAGATCTCGACTTCATCGACATGGGGCCAGCGTTCATCCGCGGCCTCGGCAGCCGCACGCCCTGCTGCCTCGATTTCGGTCTCGCCCAGGCCACGCTCACCCGCCGCCGCGATGGCCTGCGCCCTGGCATCCCCAATATGGGCGGCCCTGACAATCTCTTGCCTGGCGGCTTCGACTTTGGCGATATCGTTCAGTCGCGCCAACCGCGAGCGCCCCCGGGCCAAGGCCAGGTATGCCGCCTCCCTGGCATTGCCCGCCAGTTGATCCGCCTCGTGGAGCAATACCTCGCCGCCCAACCGGGTGAACACCTCGGTAAAACCATCGGCACAGGTTTCCAGGTCGGTCGTCCAGTCGAACAGGGCCTGACGCAGCCCGGTGTCGGCAGCCGCCGCCTCGATCATTCGCCAGACGCGCTGGATCAACTGACCCCGGTATTCGACGCGATAGTCCGCCGAGTAACGCAGCGCGGCAATCGACTCCAGGAAGGTTTCGCTCCCCGGCTCATCAGCGACCAGGTTCCACAGCGCCCTTTTGCTCTCCTGCTCCGTAATCGAAAAGCTGCTGTCCAACCAGTTTTCCACGACAGGCGTCAGCGTCGGCACCCCCTGTTCCGGGACTTCCGCGTCCTCCGGCAGGGCGAAACGTATCGAGGGGCGATCAATGAACTGGGAGATCATATAGCGCGTCGTACTATCGAGCGGATTACCGTAAAGCAATACCGTTCTCATCCTGAGACTGCTCAGGCTATAAAAGCTCCAGGGGATGGTGGTCAATTGGTTGCCTTGCAAATCCAGCACCACCAGATCGAGCAGCTCCAGTACCCCGGTCGGCCAGGCGGACAATCCGGTACGCTGCAACTGGAGCCCTTGCAGTTGGGGCAGGCCCCTGGCATCGAACAGCCCCAAAGGGTTGCCATCCAGGTTCAGTTGCCTGAGGTGCGCCATACTGCGCAATTGCTGCCCCAGCAACGGGGTCCAGGCGATCCGGTTGCCGTTGAGCTGCAACCTGCGCAGCTCAGCCATCCCGCCAATGCTTGAGGGCAACCGCGTCAGCCTGCCCCCCGTGATATGCAACTCACGCAACTTGGGAAAATGCTTGAGAAAGGCCTCGAAGTCACGGCGCTCCCGACGTCCGACCAGGGTCAACTTCAATGAGATCACATGCTCGAAACTGCCCTCTTCCAGTTCAGGCAACTTCAGCAGGTGCTCCCTCGAAAGGTCCAGCTCATACCCCAGCGGTTGGCCACTGGCATCGACCACGGGCTGCGACTCCCGGCGCCAGCACTTTCTGATCCGGTTCACGACACGTGACTTGGAAGCCCTGTTGACCAGCCAATTACCGACACCACCACTGCCATGCTCATACTCACTGTCGATGCGCCAGTATTCGAGCATCAGCTTCAGCTTCTGGTACTGGTCCTGCTGCTTCTTCAGGGCCTTCAGGAACACCTTGTCATCCTGCCCTTCAAGCGACAGGAACTGTCGAACCGTCTCCAGGTCCTTGCCGGGATAAAGCTTGTCCACCAGCAGCCGCAAATGGCTCGGCGACACGGCCTCCTTACTCCCCCCGCCACCGAGCGGATAACCGAATCGGCCATCACTCAAACGCATGGGCGACTTGAATCCGGGCTTGATCGCTTGCATGTTCAGCAACGCGCGAACGCGCGCGCGCGACAGCATCAGGCGGCTCACCACCGCCTGCTTGAACAGCTCCGGGCGGGTTGTGCGCGAGAAGCCAAGTGCCCGGAGCTGGTTATCCGGCAGAGCACGCAATAGCGTCACCTGGAGGTTGCCCGGCAGGTCCTGCCCTTCGATCTCATAGCCCCCCGGCTTGCGCACCAACTCCAGGGGGGCTTCGGATGAGGTCGGCCCCAGGCTGTCGACCAGGCGTCGCCCGCCCGGTGCCAGCTCGGAAGGCTCATACAGCTCGATGCGCAGGTTTTTCGACCAGCCCGGCAGGTTTTCCAGTGAATGCAGGAACAACCGGTCGGTATCCAGGCTGACCGATGATTCGAGGAAAAGTCCTTCATAGGCCCGCGCGATACGCACCTGCTGCAAATACCAACGACGCTCTTCCGCCAGCCGCAACGGCACCCTCCCCGCTTTCAGCGACTCGACCTCATACCCGCTGGCCGCACTGGCCAACTCATCGGCAATCGCCGTCGGCAAGCTGGGAAAGTCTTGCTTGATCAAGACAACAAAGGCATTTCGGGAACGGGTACGAAATTCGTAATAGGCCTCGAACAGCGCGCTGCGCTGGTTCCGCGCCTCGGCGGCAAGCCGCTTGTTCAGCGCCGCCAGTTGTTCCGCGTGGGTCAACCGCGCCTCACCCGCCTGGCGCCCGAGCATTATATCGACCTCGTTCTGGTCAAGCCCCTGCAACACCACGTCGAGCAGTTCGGCGTCATGTATCTGGGCTTCGGTGACGATCACCACCGGCAACTGCGCGTTATCCACCGGGCCGTATTCCTTCAACACTCGCCCTTCGCCATTGACGAACCGCAAGACCTTGGTGGGCGGCCACAAGGCCTCCAGCAACTGCTCCTGGATACGCCAATCGACAACACCGCCATTGGTCGTGCCGGTCTCGATAAACCGCTGGATATCCGCATCGACCCTGAAGCGCTCCAGCGTATCGCTCAGCAGCGCCGGTCGGCTCATCTGGTCCAGGTACACCGGACGCAACTGATCGGCCTCCACGCCACTGATGGTCATGATGCGAGTCGCCTGTTCCGGGGAAAAGCCTGCCAGGTCGGGCCCCAGGCGCTTGAACAGCTTGAACGCATCCCACTGCAACGGCGCCTCCAACTCATGCATCCAGGCACCTGAGCCGTTATGGCTGAACAACGGCGCATAGGTCGCCCGGGTTGGATGCTCGGCGCGAAACTCATGGCTGACGCGACTGGGGCTGAGTTTGTAATAGCCCCCGTCCAGATCCAGGTAGGTACTGCCATTGCGCGCGTGCAGTCCTGACTCGTCGGGCTTGAGCCCCTCGGGCAAGACCGGCCCATGCCGATAGGGCGCCAGGTCGGCTTTCCATAACCGGGTGCCGCCGTCCGGCAGCTTGACCCGCTTGAGTGTGTCAACAAAAGCCGCCGCTTCGGCGTCGCGCGCCAGGACCTGCATGAAGCCCCCAAGCTCCAGGTTCAGTACCACGCCGAGAAAGACCAGCACGGCCTGCTTCTGGTCGTCGTGTTCCCACTCCTCGATCCCCTCGTAGAGTTGGACAAGCATCTGGGCAGCGGCCACCGCCAGCATCGCCTCTCCAAGTCCCGGCACGAAAAACAGCAGGTTGACGCCCCAATCCAGAAAGGAATGCCAGCGAGCGCTACGGGTCTTCTTGTCCTCCGCATTCGTCGACACCGCCAGCATCCGGGCATCATCGAGCATCTTGTCGGTGTGCTGCACATAGAGCTCGACGAAGGGATCTCCCGTTATTCGGGCGAGCTGGAGTTGCAAGCGCGCCCGTTCATCGGGCACACGCCGGCGCGTCTCGGCATTCAAGGGATTCAGGCGTTCATTCAGCGCGGTAAAAAACACCGGTTGAGTGCGCAAATGGAGGTAGCGCCGAAATTCGTGCTGATAACCCTGATAACGCAACCTGCGTCTAAGGTCATCCTCGAATGCCGCCAGGGACGAATACTGCTTGAGCGCCTGTTCGGAATCACCGGACAGGTACACCAGACAAGGACAAGGCTCACGGGTTGTCGGGACGTCGAAACGGATCAGCAGTACGCCCTTGAGCAAGGCGCCTCGATAGCCGCTTTCGGGAATACGCACATCGAGCATCTTGATCTCGTGAAACTGCACGGCATGCAGACTCCAGAGAGGACTGGCGTTTCCGCCGACCCACTGCTTGAGCATCCGGTAAGCCGAGTCGTCGATATGCCCTTTCATCACAGCAATATCGGCCTGGAGTGCCAGTTCGGAGATCACGTGGGCCATGAACAATCGACGAAACTCATCATCGCGTTGTCCGGAAGCCGTCTTGCGCAACAGAAAGGACTCAATATGTTCTTTATATTTCCCACCCAGATCCAGATCACGGCATAACCGGGCAAACGCCCGTGGCGTCAATGTCTTGAGCAAGACACCTTGACTCTTGCGAAGTATCTGCGAGCCTCGATCGAAGCCAAAGTAAGTCGTTTCACTTTCCTCGAAGTTCTGCAAGGCGGCCTGTAACAGCGTCTGTTGCGTGAGCCTTTGCTGATAGGGCGTGGAGAGTGTTTCTGCCGCCAGTATATGAACATGCCTGAGCTGGTCCTGAAACACATCCAGGCCCGTGCCGAACTCCTTGTCCAGGGCCTGTTGCAGGCGCGGTGCGGCAAACGCCTCCGGACTCTGCAAGCCCTGTAGATAAGCGCTCAGGTCGGCCTTGCTGGCCTGATGGCGGCGCATGTTGTCCGCGTAGGAACTACGGGTTTCGAAGGGCGCCGCCTTCAGCCAATCCGGCAGTCGACTTGCCACCAGCGCATAATATTCTTCCCCCTCGAGAGCCACTGCAACATCCGATGTTTCAAGTGAAAAAACAGCCATTTCCAAAAACCTTGAATAACTTCAATCCCCCTATACTATTCCTCACTCACCCGATAAAAAGTTCAAATAACCAATCGTTTCTTCTATATTCCCATCTATATTACCCACCCATGATATATCTATTAACGCCCTTCAACAGTTTATCCAGTGAACGGCTTTTCGATTGATCGCATCCTCGTTATAAAACCGTAAACACGCTTGTACCGCCACGACCAGGCGCCCACTAAAAAGCCCCGACTCTCACGAGCCGGGGCTTTTGGGTTACCACTTGCTTCAGGCTATCAGAGCCCTGATTGACCGCTCAACGCCAGGTCCATCAGCTCACGGTTGGCCACCGCATACATGGCGTAGTCAGTGCCGCTGGCAGCACGGATTTCCACCAGCATCGCACGCCAGCGCTCGGCCATGCTCGCGTTGCGCTCAAGCCACAGGGCCACGCGGGCTTCCATGTCTTGTGGCGCGTCGACCAGTTTCAGCACCGAGATGGTGATCGCGCGCTGCTGCCAGTCCACATCGTCGCGGAAGGCTTCGCGGGCCTGGGCCTGCCAGTTGTTGGCCACGCGCAGGTCGCTGATCTGCTGGGAGTACCAGGTCAGGTCCAGCGCACTGCCCACCGCGAAGTAGGCCTTGGCCACTTCGGCGGCGTCGTGACCGGTGACGTCGGCGGCTTCGATGATCGGCAACAGGGTGTACAGGTGCGTGGTACCCGCCACCATGCGCGCCAGCAACTCCGGCACACCGGCCTTGACGTAGGCCTGGTAACGAGCCTGCCAGACTTCACGGGTCGGACCTTCCAGCAGTTCGTCGAGCTTGAGGCCCAACGCCGCCAGGTGCGGACCGAAGTGCGCCACGTCACGGGCAGCATCCTGCTCGTTGCGGCGGCTGCGCAGGAACCAGCGCGTGGCGCGACGGCCCAGGCGCATCAGTTCGTCCATCAGCGCCAACTGGGTCTCGGCCGAAACCTTGTAGTCCAGGGCTTCGATCTGGCGGAACCAGTGCGGGAGGTGGAAGATGTCACGCACGATCACATAGGCGCCGGCCACGTTCGCCGGGCTCATGCCGGTGGACTCCTTCAGGCGCTGCACGAAGGTGATGCCCATGTGGTTGACCAGGTCGTTGGCGATCTGGGTGCTGACGATCTCGCGCTTGAGGCGGTGACGGCGCATGGCTTCGGCGAACTTGCTCACCAGCATCGGTGGGAACGCGGTTTCCATGTCACGGGTCAGGTACTCGTCGTCCGGTACCTTGGATTCAAGCAACGCTGCCTTGAGGTCGATCTTGCTGTAGGAGATCAGCACCGACAGCTCGGCACGGCTCAGGCCCTGGCCCGCCGCAACGCGTTCGGCCAGTTGCTCTTCCGACGGCAGGAACTCGATGGCACGGTCCAGCTTGCCACGGCCTTCCAGGTCGCTCATCAGGCGCTTGTACTCGGCGATCCGGTCGACTGCGCGACGGGCCGCCAGGGACAGTGCCTGGGTCTGCTTGTAGTTGTTGCCCAGGACCAGGCCGCCGACTTCGTCGGTCATGCTGCCGAGCAGCTGGTTACGCTGCTTCTCGGTCATATCGCCGGCCTGCACCACTTCGTTGAGCAGGATCTTGATATTCACTTCGTGGTCGGAGCAGTCCACGCCACCGGCGTTGTCGATGAAGTCGGTGTTGGAACCGCCGCCATGCAGGCCGAACTCGACGCGACCGAGCTGGGTCATGCCCAGGTTGCCGCCCTCGCCCACTACCTTGCAGCGCAGTTCGTTACCGTTCACCCGCAGGGCGTCGTTGGCCTTGTCGCCGACATCGGCGTGGCTTTCGCTGCTGGCCTTGACGTAGGTACCGATACCGCCGTTCCACAACAGGTCCACCGGTGCCTTGAGCAAGGCATTGAGCAGCTCGGTCGGGGTCAGCTTGTCGGCCTCGATGTCGAAGCGCTCTTTCATCTGCGGGGAGATCGCGATGCTCTTCGCGCTACGCGAGAAGATACCGCCGCCCTCGGACATGATGCTCGCGTCGTAATCCGACCAGGCCGAACGCGGCAGGTCGAACAGGCGCTGGCGCTCGGCGAAGCTGCTCGCCGGCTCCGGGTTCGGGTCGATGAAGATGTGCAGGTGGTTGAACGCCGCGACCAGCTTGAGCTTGTCGGACATCAACAGGCCGTTGCCGAACACGTCGCCGGCCATGTCGCCGATGCCCACCACGGTGATGCTGTCTTCCTGGACGTTGATGCCACGCTCGCGGAAGTGACGCTGCACGCCGACCCACGCGCCCTTGGCGGTGATGCCCATCTTCTTGTGGTCGTAACCGGCCGAGCCGCCGGAGGCGAAGGCGTCGCCGAGCCAGAAGCCGTAGTCGATGGCAATGCCGTTGGCGATGTCGGAGAAGGTCGCGGTGCCCTTGTCCGCCGCCACCACCAGGTAGGGGTCATCGTCGTCATGACGCACGACGTTGGCCGGCGGCACCAGGGCGCCGTCCTTCAGGTTGTCGGTGATGTCCAACAGGCCCGAGATGAAGATGCGGTAGCAGGCGATGCCTTCGGCCGCGATCTCGTCACGGCTGCCGCCCAGTGGCAGGCGACGCGGCAGGAAGCCGCCCTTCGCGCCCACCGGCACGATCACCGAGTTCTTCACTTGCTGGGCTTTTACCAGGCCCAGGACTTCGGTGCGGAAGTCTTCCTCGCGGTCCGACCAGCGCAGGCCGCCGCGGGCAACGTTGCCGAAACGCAGGTGCACGCCCTCGACCCGTGGCGAGTAGACGAAGATTTCGAACTTCGGTACCGGCTTGGGCAACTCGGGAATCGCGTGCGGGTTGAACTTGAAGCTGAAGTACGACTTGTTCTGGCCGTTGGCGTCGGTCTGGTAGAAGTTGGTCCGCAGGGTCGCCTTGATCAGGTCAAGGTAGCGACGCAGGATGCGGTCTTCGTTCAGGACCTGGACGTCGTCCAGGGCGGTCAGGATCGCTTGCTCCAGGCGCAGCTGCTTGTCGTCGAGGTCTTCGACGCTCAGCTTGCGGGCCAGGTAGAAACGGGTCTTGAACAACCGGGTCAACTCGCGGGCGATGTCGGTGTGGTTGTTCAGGGTGCTGGCGATGTAACCCAGGTCGAAGCCCAGGCGGATCTGCTTCAGGTAACGGGCGTAGGCACGCAGCAGCGCCACGTCGCGCCATGGCAGGCCGGCGGTCAGCACCAGGCGGTTGAACGCATCGTTCTCGGCATCGCCACGGACGATGTGGACGAACGCGTCCTGCAAGGTGTCGTTGAGCTGCTGGATATCCAGGTCCAGGCCTTCGGCAGCGGTGAAAGCGAAGTCATGGATCCAGAACTCGCGACCGTTGTGGTGACGCAGGCGATACGGGAACTCGCCCAGCACGCGCAGGCCGAGGTTTTCCAGGATCGGCAGGACGTCGGACAACGCCAGCGGCGTGTCGGCGTGATACAGCTTGCAGTGCAGCTCGCGCTGGCCGGAAACCTGGCCCAGCGGCTGGTAGAAGCTCATCACCAGCGGATTGCTCTCGCTCAGGCTCAGCAGGTGCTGCATGTCGACCACGGCCGAGTGCGCGGCGAAGCGCTCGCGGTAGCCGGCCGGGAAGCCTTTCGGGAAGTCCGCCAGCACGTTGGTGCCCTGGGCCTCGCCGAAGCCTTCGACCACCAGGCTCTTGTAGTCGTCCTGCCAGCTGCGGCAGGCCTGGATCACTTCGTTTTCCAGTTGCAGCGGGTCGATATCGAGGCGGTTCTTCGGGTCGACCCGCAGGATCAGTTGCACACGGGCCAGCACGGACTCGGAGAAGAAGGTCCAGAATTCGCAGTCGGTGGCCTTCAGGCGCTCCATCAGCACTTGCTGGATCTTCTGCCGCACTTCGGTGGAGTAGATGTCACGCGGCACGTAGGCCAGGCAGTAGCAGAAGCGGCCGTACGGGTCCTTGCGCAGGAACACGCGGATCTTGTTGCGTTCCTGGATCTGCACGATCGACATCACGGTGTTGAACAGCTCGTCCACCGGGGTCTGGAACAGATCGTCGCGGGGCAGTACTTCGAGGACCTGGGCCAGTTCCTTGCCCAGGTGGGCCTTGGCCTGGAAGCCCGAACGGCGCTCGATTTCGGTGACCTTGCGGCTGATGTAAGGGATCACCCGCACGCTTTCGCCGTACACCGAAGAGGTGTAGAGGCCCATGAAGCGGCATTCCTTGATGACCTTGCCGTCGGCGTCGATCTGGCGGATCGAGACATAGTCCGGGTAGGCATTGCGGTGCACGCGACTCGGCAGTGCGGCCTTGGCGAACGACAGCGGCGTCGGTTCGCGCAGGTAGTTGACGGCGTAGTCTTCGATGCGGGTGTCGTCGGGGGTCAGGCCGGCGCGCAGCAATTTGGTCAGGCCGAGGAAGGATTGGGCGTCATATTCGATATGGCCGCCGTCCTTCTCGTCACGGACCACGAACTCTTCGTAGCCGAGGAAGGTGAAATGGTTGTTCACCAGCCACTGCAGGAAGGTCTTGATCTCGGCCTTTTCTTCCGGGTCGATGGCGAACTGGCTGGCATCGATACCGGCCAGCAGGTCCTGGACCTTGGTCTTCATCGGTTCGAAGTCGGCGACGGCAATCCGCACTTCCGTCAGGACCTGCTCCAGTTCCTTGGACAGCACGCTCAGTTCGGCGGCGTTGGCGCTGCGATCGATTTCCAGATACATCAGGGATTCTTTCTCGACCCCTTCGCCCTGGGTGCCCTTGGGCAGGATTTCCAGCAACTCGCCCTTGCTGCCGCGACGCACGCTCAGCACGGTGGTTTGCAGGGTGTGGATACTGTAACCGCGGCGGTTCAGTTCAGTGCGGACCGAGTCGACCAGGAACGGCAGGTCGGGGTGCAGGACCTCGACGGCGGTGTGGGTCGACTGCCAGCCATGGCGTTCATAATCCGGGTTGTAGGCGCGCACCTGTGGCTGGGTGTGGTCGAAACGCTCCAGCAGACGCCAGGCCGAAAGGGTGCAGCCGGCCAGATCGGAGAGCCGGCGCTGGGTCAGCTCGTCCAGGGAAATGATGCCGAAGAACTGTTCAGCGAACAGCGCCACTTGTGGCAGTGCCTGTTCGTTGATGTGCTGCGCCAGTGCCGCCTGCAGTTGGTGCTGGAAGTCGGCTTTGCTGGCTGCGGTGAAGAACGCCATCTGTGGTACTCCGCTTGGGCTTGTTATATAGAGAAAAGCGTCGCGTTTTCTTCCCCGAAAAGGGGGACCTGCATCACTCTGCAGGGTGAAGCTGGGCAGTACAGAGTGACAGGTTGATGAAGCTGGCCGCGACCCAGGGGTCACATTCACGTTCAAGATAGTCGCACAGGACGACAACGGCCGGATGCACAGGCTGTATTTTCGAGGGCGACTCTCCGTTGCGCAGCTTAACGAGTGCGCGAATGCCGCTGCTTGCAACGCTGCGACATATTCGGACATAGCTAGGTAGCGCAACGGAAAATACGGAAAAAACAGCTATCATCCTGCCCCCCCGGAAGGCAGCAGCCTCCCGCGCCCAGCCGAGTGGACGACCACCCTGCTGCCACGCCCCTCTATGGGTTATTCACCAACGCACAGCCGTAGTCCTGGATTTCGCCGGCGGAGCCGAAGTTGAAATCGCCGACACTCACACGGTTCGCCAGCAACAGCAGGTCGCCGCCGGGCGCCACCACCAACGCCAGGCCATAGCGGGACATGCTGTCGCCTTGCTGCCGAACATACTGCCCCAACAGCTTGAACGGGTTTTCCTGCACCAGATCCTTGCCGCCCAGGCGTTTGGCCAGGTACTCATGCCCGTTCAACTTCACGCCCAGCGGCTGCCAGGCCTGGGTAACCTGTGCGGCGTGTTCCGCCAACAGCTTGTGCACCTCGGGACGCAAGCAGGCGAGATGGATATGCAGCTGCCCCTGGGAACGGCCATACCGGGAGTTGATGGCCAACGACAGGAACTCATCGCTGATCGGCTTGCCCGCCTCGGCGGACAGACGCTCCCGCTGCTGCCAGGCATTGGCGAAAAACGCGTACGAATTGCCCTCGAGCAGCAGTGGACTCTCGATCCCCGTCACCCTGTCCGTCGGGATGGTCAGGTCATGCAGGGGCCCCTGGCGATCCTTGAGCAGGGCATAATGCTGCTTCAGGTCCACCACCAGGCAAGGCGCGGGATCCTGTTTGTCCTGCTGATGAGGCACGCATTGCTGGCTGACGATCTGCCAGAGCGCGCTGCCATTACCGCGCCCCCAGACCAGCCAGGACGCCCCCGACAGCACCACGGCGAGCAATAGCAGCGCCAGGACTTTCAACCACTTGGCCATTCAACTTTCCTATGAGAAGAAATAAAAACTGTCACAACATAAACCAAGGTTCCCGCTACTTTTATGTCTGACGGGCGCAGAATGTGTTTCAACTTGAATCAACGCGGCTCGACGACTCAAACCCCGCCCGCGCATGCACAATAGCCGCCAGGCTGGCAGAATCACACCGGCCTTACTCCAACAGGACCTCACTTTATGCAACTGACCACCGCCCACCTCATCGCCAACCCCTGCGACGACGAAGAAGACAACATGGCCATGCTCTGCTGCCATAGCGACAAGGGCGAGATGTTCCTGATGAGCCGCTACCCCGACGAGGACGAGCTGGAAATCACCCTCGACGGCGAACCCTCCACCCTGGACGGCGTGAAAGCCACCCTGAGCGCCACCCGCCTGCTGATCGAAATCGCCGCGACCGACGCCGACGCACTCAATGGCAGTGACCATCTGGAGATCCTTCACGGCACCGCTGCGGGCGATCTCGCGGAAGTCGAGCAAACCCTGCAGAACATTCTCAAGGGCATCGGCACCTACGTCAGCGAACTCGGCTGACAGCCCCTGCGAGGACCGTGTTCAGCCGACTCATCGCAGCGGTCCTGCGACCTATCACTTTTCTCGCGGTTCTTTATTGACAACAGCGTGTGAATTTTCCTTAAAAATCACAAAAATCCCCAACCCTGTTAGTCGCGGCCGCTCCCGATGCATTAAAGTAACGCCCCCAGCCGTGACATTAATTCGAATGCCGTCGGCCACCCTCTCCAGGAACCACTCATCGATGGAACATCGTGAAGCGCTGCTGGCGCTGCGAACCTTTCTCTCAGCGCAGATCCTCGGCCAGGAAAAGCTGGTCGAACGCCTGTTGATCGCGCTGCTGGCCGACGGTCACATGCTGGTCGAAGGCGCCCCGGGCCTGGCCAAGACCAAGGCCATCAAGGAGTTGGCCGAAGGCATCGAAGCACAGTTCCATCGCATCCAGTTCACCCCCGACCTGCTGCCCGCCGATATCACCGGCACCGAGATCTATCGCCCGGAAACCGGCAGCTTCGTGTTCCAGCAAGGGCCGATCTTCCACAACCTGGTGCTGGCGGACGAAATCAACCGGGCCCCGGCCAAGGTCCAGTCGGCCCTGCTCGAAGCCATGGCCGAGCGCCAGGTCAGTGTCGGGCGCAGCACCTATGACCTGTCGCCGTTGTTCCTGGTGATGGCGACCCAGAACCCCATCGAGCAGGAAGGCACCTACCCGTTGCCCGAAGCCCAGCTCGACCGTTTCCTGATGCACGTCAAGATCGGTTTTCCCGATGCCACGGTCGAACGACGCATCCTGCAACAGGCCCGGGGCGAAGCCCTGCACGGGGAAGCCAAGCCCGAGCGCCGGGTCAGCCAGCAGGCGATCTTCGCCGCCCGCAAGGAAATCCTCGGGCTGTACATGGCCGATGCGGTGGAGGAGTACCTGGTGCAACTGGTGATGGCGACCCGCACGCCGGCCAAGTTCGACCCGGAGATGGCCGAGTGGATCGCCTACGGCGCCAGCCCTCGCGGCTCCATCGCCCTGGATCGTTGTGCCCGCGCCCATGCCTGGATGGCCGGTCGCGACTTCGTCAGCCCCGAGGATATCCAGGCCGTGCTGTTCGACGTGCTGCGCCACCGCATCATCCTGTCGTTCGAGGCCGAAGCCGCCGGGATCGACCAGGATCGGGTGGTGCAACGCATCCTCGATGTCGTCGCCGTCGCCTGACCCGGACAATGATCGCGCCCCTGCCCGCCGAACCCGGCATCCGCACCACCCTCGCCGAACTGATCGAGATGCGCCATCGCGTGCGCGAGGTGCAACTGTTCTCGACGCCGAGCCAGCGCAGCCCGCTGATCGGCCTGCATCACTCGAAACTGCGCGGGCGCGGGGTGGACTTCGACCAAGTGCGGGTCTACCAGGCCGGCGACGATGTGCGCAGTATCGACTGGCGCGTCACCGCGCGGACCCAGGAACCCCATACCAAGCTGTTCCACGAAGAACGCGAACGGCCGATCTTCATCCTGGTGGAACAGAGCCGCCAGTTGTTCTTCGGCTCCGGGCTGACCTTCAAGTCGGTGCTCGCCGCCCAGGCCGCGAGCCTGATCGGCTGGGCCGCCCTGGGCCACAACGACCGGGTCGGCGGCCTGGTCTATGGCGACAACGAGCACTACGAAATCAAACCCCGGCGCAGCAAGCAAAGCCTGTTGCAACTGCTCAACCGCCTGGTGCGGGTCAACCACTCGCTGCACACCGAAGCCGCCGCCGAACCCAATGCCCTGGGCCTGGCGCTGATCCGCGCGCGCAAGGTGCTGCGCCCCGGCAGCCTGGTGATCGTGATCTGTGACGAACGGGCCCTGACCGATGCCGCCGAACAACAGCTCAGCCTGCTCTCGCGCCATTGCGACCTGCTGATGCTGCCAGTGTCCGATCCCCTCGACCATGCCCTCCCCGCCGCCGGCCTGCTGCGCTTCGCCGAACGCGACGCGCAACTGGAACTCGACACCCTCAACCTGGAGCTGCGCCAGGCCTACCGCGCCCGGGGCGACGCGCGGATTGCCCGCTGGGAGCTGCTGGCGCAGAAACTGCGGGTGCTGCTGATGCCCTTGAGCACCCAGAGCGAGATGGTCGAGCAGTTGCGCGCCTACCTCAATCCCCAGCGGCCAGGGAAACAGCCATGAGCAGCCTGGACCAACTGCAACCGCTGATCACCCCGCCGGCCCAGGGTTTCTGGCCGCCGGCACCCGGCTGGTGGCTGCTGCTGGTGCTGATTCCGCTGCTGGGTTGCGGGTTGTGGTACCTGCGTCGTTTCCTGCCGGCCAAGCGCCCCGTTGCCCGTGCCGAACAGCCCCTGGACCCGGTCCGCCTGGCCGCCCTGGCGGAACTCGCGCAGTTGCCCAAACCCTATGACGGCGCACCGGCCGGGGCCTGGCTGCAGCAACTCAACGGCCTGCTCAAGCGCCTGTGCCGCAACCATTACCCCTACAGCCAGAGCCACACCCTCAATGGTCGCCAATGGCTGGCCTTCCTCGACAACCGCTGTCCGGCCGCCGGCCTGACCCGCTGGATGGTGCTGGTGGAAGGCGCCTACAAGCCCGAATGCAAGCTCGACGACAAGGCCATCGCCGGGTTGAGCCAGGCGATCGACACCTGGATTCGCAAACATGTTTGAGTTCGCCTGGCCCTGGCTCTTTGCCCTGCTGCCGCTGCCCTGGCTGATGCGCGTCCTGTTGCCGGTGGCCGACAGCGGCGAAGCGGCGCTGAAGGTCAGCTTTCTCGGCGACCTGGAGAGCCTGGCCCGGCGTCGGGCCCGGGTCGGCATGCCGAGCTGGCGCCAGCAGTTGCCCTTCATCCTGCTCTGGCTGCTGCTGTTGTCCGCCGCCGCGCGTCCGCAATGGCTGGGCGAACCCTTGCCGGTGGCCGCCAGCGGCCGCGACCTGCTGGTGGCGGTGGACCTGTCCGGCTCCATGGAATACCCCGACATGCGCTGGCAGGACGAGGACATCAGTCGCCTCGGCCTGGTCCAGCACCTGCTGGGCGATTTTCTCGAACATCGCGAGGGCGATCGGGTGGGCCTGATCCTGTTCGGCAGCAAAGCCTATGTACAGGCACCGCTGACCTTCGACCGGCGCACCGTGCGCATCTGGCTGGATGAAGCGAAAATCGGCATCGCCGGCAAGAACACCGCCATCGGCGACGCCATCGGCCTGGCCATCAAGCGCCTGCGTGAGCGCCCGGCGCAAAGCCGGGTGCTGATCCTGGTCACCGACGGCGCCAACAACGCCGGCGAAATCGATCCGATCACCGCCGCGCGCCTGGCCGCCGAAGAAAGCGTGAAGATCTACACCATCGGCATGGGTGCCGATCCGCAACAAACGGGAACCCTGAGCATGCTCGGCCTGAACCCGAGCATGGACCTCGACGAACCGGCGCTGAAGGAAATCTCCAGCATCACCGGCGGCCGCTATTTCCGTGCACGCGACGGCCAGGAGCTGCAAGCCATCAAGGAAACCCTCGACCAGCTTGAGCCTGTGGCGCAACAGCCGACCCAGGCCCGCCCCGCCCGGGCGCTGTATCACTGGCCACTGAGCCTGGCCTTGCTGATGAGCGTGCTGCTGGTGATCCGCGGGCGCTGGCCGGACAACCCGTTGCAACGCTGGCTGGCACGTCGGCAGTTCCTGCCGCAGCGCCCGGAATGGCGCCAGCGCCTGGAACGCCTGCGCTTGCGGAGGCGGCGATGATCGAAATCCTCTGGCCGCACTGGTTCCGCCCCACCTGGCTGCTGGTCATGCCGCTGCTGGGCTGGCTGCTGTGGCAACTCTGGCACCGACAGAAACGCACCGGCCGCTGGCAGATGATCCTGCCGACGGCCTTCCAGCGGATCCTGCTCAGCGGCGGCAACGGCAACCACAGCAAGCTGCCCTGGATCGCCCTCGGCCTGGCCTGGAGCCTGGCCGTGCTGGCCCTGCTCGGGCCGAGCTGGCAACGGGTCGAACAGTCCTCGCAGAAACCTTCGGACCCGTTGGTGGTGCTGCTCGAACTGACCCCGGACATGCTCGCCAACGATATCCCGCCGAACCGCCTGGAGCAGGCCCGGCGCAAACTGTTCGACCTGTTGCGCGCCCGCAGCGATGCCCAGACGGCGATCATCGTCTACGCCGGCAGTGCCCACACGCTGGTGCCGCTGTCCGATGACCTGGGCACCAGTCGCAACCTGCTGGACGCCATCAAGCCCTCGATCATGCCCGAGGAAGGCCATCGCGCCGACCTGGCGGTGAAAAGGGCCCTGACCCTGCTCGACCGCGGCGCCCTGGGCCAGGGCCGCTTGCTGCTGATCGGCTCGTCCCTCAGCGAACAGGAACGCCAAGGCATCCGCCAGGCCCTGGACGGCAAGCCCCACAGCCTGCTGATCCTGGGGATCGGCACCCGCGATGGCGCGCCGGTGCCCCAGGAGCACGGCGGTTTTCTCAAGGACGCCCAGGGCGCGATCCTGGTACCGCGTCTCGACAGCCAGGGCCTGAAGGACTTCGCCGGCGAAATGGGCGGCCGCTACCGCCAGGGCCGCCTGGACGACAGCGACCTGCGCGGCCTCGGCCTGCTGGACAGCCCCCGGCAACTGCGCAAGGACGGCCAGACCGTGCAGCTCGACAGCTGGGCCGACCAGGGTTACTGGCTGCTGCTGCCGCTCCTGCTGCTCGCGGCCTGTGCCGGGCGCCGTGGCTGGCTGTTCTGCCTGCCGCTGTTTTTCCTGTTTCCGCAGCCGAGCCAGGCCTTTGAACTGACCGATCTGTGGTTGCGTCCGGACCAGCAGGGCCAGCAATTGCTGGAGCAAAAGCGCCCGCTCGAAGCTGCCCAGCATTTCGACGACCCGCAATGGCAGGGCCTGGCCCTCTATGAAGCGGGCAACTACAGCGCCGCGGCGAAGAAGTTCGCCGAGGGCGACGACGCCAACGCCCATTACAACCGCGGCAACGCCCTGGCCCGCAGCGGCGAGCTGGAGGCGGCACTGGACGCCTACGAACAGGCCCTGGAGCGTCAGCCGGACTTGCGACCGGCCTTGCAGAACCGGACACTGGTGGAAGAACTGCTGCGGGAAAGACAGGCCAAGCCGCCGGTCGAACCGAACAAGACGAGCGACACCGCCCAGACCGAAAAGCCACAAACCGGCAGTGAACAAGGTGCCGCGCAAGCGCCCCAGGCCGGCACGAACGCATCCAGCACCGCAACGACCGAGCCCGCTCCCCCGGAACAGTCTCCACCCGCCGGCAATCAGCCGCCCGCGACCCAGGCCGCGCAGGCGGGCAATCAACCGGGCGGCAATGACGTACCGGGCAGCGAACTGGGCGACGAACAGACCACCCACCCGCCCCTGCGGGCCGCCGCCGATGTCATCGACGGTGAACGCCACCAGGCGCTGGAACAATGGCTGCGACAGATCCCCGACGATCCGGGAGAATTGTTGCGGCGCAAATTCTGGTACGAACAACAGCTCCATCAGGACAAGACCCGATGACCCTGCGCTTCTCCCTGCTTCTCACGCTGCTGCTCTGCGTCAACCTGTCGGCCCATGCCGAGGGCTTGCTGGCCAGCGTCGACCGCACGCGCCTGAACTCCGGCGAGTCGGTGGAGCTGACCCTCGAGTCGAAGGATGTCACCCAGTTCGGCAAACCCGACCTGACCCCGCTGGAGGCACAGTTCGAAGTGCGCGGCACCCGCCAGGTCAACCAGTTGACCAGCCTCGGCGGCGAGAACCAGGCCACCACGCGCTGGATCATCACCCTGACCCCGAAGGAAAACGGCAGCGTGGTGATTCCGGAGCTGCACCTGGGCGAACTCAGCAGCGAGCCGATCACCCTGCAGGTGGTGCAAGGCCAGGAACAGGCCGCGGCGAACGACCTGGCACCGGTGTTCATCGAGACCAACCTCGACCAGGACAACGTCTACGTCCAGGCCCAGGCGGTGCTGACCCTGCGCATCTATCACTCGGTGTCGCTGTATGACGACAGCAGCCTCACGCCCTTGCAGCTCCCCGACGCCCGCATCGAGCAACTGGGCGAGTCGCGCACCTACGAAAAACTGATCAATGGCGTACGCCATGGCGTCATCGAATGGCGTTATGCAATCTACCCGCAGCACAGCGGCGAACTGATGATCCCCGCGCTGGTGTTCAGCGCCACCCTGGTGGACGCCCAGCCGACCCAGGGCCAGGTGCCCCAGGGCGCCAAGCCCGGCAAGTTGATGCGCCTCAGCTCCACGCCGCAGCTGCTGCAGGTCAAGCCCCAGCCCGCTACCTGGCCGGCCGACGCGCCCTGGCTACCGGCCCGCAGCCTGAGCCTCGGCGAAAGCTGGAACCCGGAACCGGATCACAGCCAGGTCGGCGACTCCCTGACCCGCAGCCTGACCGTCAAGGCCGAAGGGCTCTCCAGCGCGCAACTGCCGCCGCTGCCGAGCACCACCGTCAATGGCCTGCGGCGCTACCCGGACCAACCGCAACTGAGCAACCAGAACAGCGAGCGCGGCCTGATCGGCAGCCGTGCGGAACGCGAGGTGCTGGTCCCGACCCACAGCGGCAACTTCGACCTGCCCGCGGTGGACGTGCTCTGGTGGAACACCCACGAGGACCACCTGGAACACAGCAGCCTGCCGGCGCGCACCCTGCAAGTGGCGAACAACCCCAGCCTGGCGGTGGACACGCCGGTCAGCAGCGCCGCCAACAACACGCCGCCCCAGCCGCCGCTGCTGTGGGTCTGGAAGCTCAGTACGCTGATCCTCGCCTGCACCACCTGGATCGGTTTCGGCCTGTGGTGGCGGGCCCGCTCGCAACCGGCGGTGCACCGCGCCGCCCAGACCGGCCCGAGCCCACGCACGCTGCTCGACGACCTCAAGCGCAGCTGCCTGGCCAACGATCCCCAGGCCACCCGCCAGGCCCTCGACGCCTGGGCCCGACAGCAACCGGAAACCCTGGCCGACATGGCGGCGCGCTTCGTCACCCTGTCCGATGCGCTGGACGGCCTCAATGGCGCGCTCTACAGCGAAACCGGCCAGTATTGGCAGGGTGAGGAACTGTGGCGGGCGATCCGCGCGATCCCGGTCGCCGAGCGGGTCCAGGAGCCGGTGGCCGACAGCAGCCTGCCACCGCTCTACCCCAAATAATCGACACGTTGGAGTTTGCCTTGCGCCTGTTTCACACCTCCGACTGGCATCTGGGCCAGAACCTTCATGGCCAGGAGCGCGATTTCGAACACGCCTGTTTTCTCACCTGGCTGCTGGCCCAGCTCCGGCAGCAGCAGCCCGATGCGCTGCTGATCGCCGGCGATCTCTTCGACACCGTCAACCCGCCGGTCAAAGCCCAGGAACGTCTCTACGACTTCATCGTCAGTGCCCACGAGCAGCAGCCGACGCTGACCATCGTGATGATCGCAGGCAACCACGACTCCGGCTCGCGCATCGAACTGCCCGCCGCGCTGATGCGCCGCCTGCGCACCCATGCCCTGGGCCGGGTGCTGTGGCTCGACGACGGCCAGCTGGATAGCGACCGCCTGCTGTTGCCCTTGCCCGATGCGAACGGCGAAACCGCCGCCTGGTGCCTGGCCCTGCCCTTCCTGCGCCCGGCCGAAGTCACCGGCACGCAACTGGGTGACGACTACCTGCGGGGCATCGGCGAAGTGCATCGGCGCCTGATCGCCGCGGCCAACGCCAAGCGCCAGCCGGGCCAGGCCCTGGTTGCCATCAGCCATGCGCACATGGCCGGCGGCTCGGTGTCCGAAGACTCGGAACGCAGCCTGATCATCGGCAGTGCCGAAGCGCTGCCCGCCAGCCTGTTCGACGCCAGCGTCAGCTATGTCGCCCTCGGCCACCTGCACAAGCCGCAGAAGGTCAACGGCGAGGAGCGCATCCGCTACAGCGGCTCGCCGATTCCGCTGTCGTTTTCCGAAATCGCCTATCAGCACCAGATCCTCGATATCGTCCTGGACGGCGAGAACCTGGTCAGCGTCGACAGCCGCCCGATCCCCCGTGCCGTGAACCTGCAACGCCTGGGCCCGGCGCCCTTTGCCGAGATCCTCGAACAACTGGCGGCGCTGCCCGACGTCGACCTGCTGGCCGACCTGCAACGCCAACCCTGGCTGGAAGTCCGGGTACGCCTGGATGAGCCGCAACCGGACCTGCGCCAGCAAGTGGAAAGCGCCCTGCAAGGCAAGGCCGTGCGCCTGGTGCGCATCGCCGCCGAATATGCCGGTGCCGGCACGGCTGAAGACGAGACGGACAACGACCGACTGATCAACCTCGACCAGCTCAGCCCACAGGAGCTGTTCAGCCGTGCCTGGCAGGACAGCTATGGCAACCCGGTGGACGAACCGACCCTCAATGACTTCGCCCTGCTGTTGCAGGAAGTCCAACTGGAGGGCGAACAGCCATGAAGATCCTGGCCATCCGCCTGAAAAACCTGGCCTCGCTCGCCGGCCCCTTCGAGCTGGATTTCACCGCCGAACCCTTGGCCAGTGCCGGTCTGTTCGCCATCACCGGCCCCACCGGCGCGGGTAAAAGCACCCTGCTCGATGCCCTGTGCCTGGCGCTGTTCGGCGCCGTACCCAGGCTGAACAACGCCTCGCGCGATGCCAAGGTGCCGGACGCCGAAGGCGAAATCGGTACCGGCGACCCGCGCACCCTGCTACGCCGTGGCACCGGCGCCGGCTTTGCCGAAGTGGATTTCGTTGGCATCGACGGCCGCCGCTACCGCGCCCGCTGGGAAGCCAACCGTGCCCGGGACAAGGCCGGCGGCAAGTTGCAGGCCAGCCGCCAGAGCCTGCGCGACCTCGACAGCGATCAACTGCTGGCCAGCCAGAAAGGCGAATACAAGACCCTGCTGGAAAGCCGCCTGGGCCTGAACTTCGAACAGTTCACCCGCGCGGTGCTGCTGGCCCAGAGCGAGTTCAGCGCCTTTCTCAAGGCCGACGACAACGAGCGCAGCGAACTGCTGGAAAAGCTCACCGACACCGCCCTCTACACCCGCCTCGGTCGTCGCGCCTTCGACAAGACCAAGCAGGCCCGCGAAGCCCAGAAGCTGTTGCTGGACCAGGCCGGTGGCGTCGCGCCCATGGAGGCTGAAGCACGGGTCGAGCTGGATCGGCAATTCACCGAAGCCCAGCAGCAACTCAAGACCCGACAAGCCCAGCTCAGGCAGCTGGAGCTGCAACACACCTGGCTCAAGGAGTTGCTGCAATGGCAGGCCCAACACCAGGCTGCCGTCGAACAACTGCAAGACGCCGAACAGGACTGGCAAGCCCGCGATGCCGAGCGCCAGCAGTTGGCTCGCCTGGAACAACTGGCGCCGCAGCGGCATCAGTTCGCCCGTCAGCGCCAGTTGAACGAACAACTGGCGCCACTGGCCGAACAGATCCAGCAGCATATCGACCAGCAGGCCGACTTGCAGGCCCGTCAGCAACAGCTTGAACAAAGCCGGTCGGATGCCCACGCCCGCTTGAACGAGGCCCTGGCCCGGCAAAGCGACAGCGCGCCGCTGCTGCGCCAAGCCTTCGATGAACAGGCCACACTGACCCACCTGGGCAAGGACCTGGGCGACAGTCAGCGCCTGCAACAGGCCGCCGAACAGGCCAGCGCAGAAGGCCGTTTGCAGCTCGGCAGCCTGCTCGATCAGCAACAGCAGGTCGCCACGCGCCTGGAGCGAATCGCCGAGCAGTTGCAGCACAGTACCGCCCTCGCCCCCTTGAGCGATGCCTGGCACGCCTATCGCGATCGCTTGCAACAGCTGATGCTGATCGGCAATCGACTGAACCAGGGCCAGCGCGAGCTGGCACAGCTGCAAGCACGGGTCGCGCAAACCGACCAGCAACTGACCGAGCAGCGTGGCGCCCTCGAAATACTGTACAGCGAAGCCGGGGCGGAACCGGCCGCTGTCGGCGAACAGATCCAGATTCTCGGCAGTCTGCTGCAGGACAACCGCAAGCAACTGCGCGCGTTCGAAGAACTGCAACGGCTGTGGAGCCGCCAGCGCGAGCTGGACCAACGCACGCAGCAGTTGCAGGAGCGACAACACGGCGCCCAGCAGCAACGCGACGCACTCAACCGCGAAGGCCTGCAGGCACGGGACGAACTCAAGGTCGCCGAGCAGACCCTGACGATTACCCGGCAGTTGCTCGAACGCCAGCGCCTGGCCCGCAGCGCCAGCGTCGAAGAGCTGCGCGGGCAGTTGCAGGACGACCAGCCCTGCCCGGTGTGTGGCAGCCATGAGCATCCCTACCACCAACCCGAGGCCCTGTTGCAGAGCCTGGGTCGCCACGACGAGAGCGAAGAAGCCGCGGCGCGTCAGGTCGTCGAATCGCTGACGGAGAAACTCAACCAGCTTCGGGAAAAGGTCGGCGGGCTGATCGCCCAGCAGAAAGAACTGCTCGCCCAGCAGGAGCAGTTGACCCAGCAGCACCTGGAACTGGCACCGAGCCTGGAAGCCCATCCGCTGCACAGCGCGCTGCTGGAGCAGGATGCCGGCCGACGCGAGGCCTGGCTCAACCAGCAATTGAACCAACTGCAGCAGAACATCGGCCAGGACGAGCAACGGCAAACCGCCCTGCTCACCCTGCAACAGGAGGCCGCGCGGCTCCAGCAGCAACTGCACACGGCCATCGAGGCCAGTCAGGCCGCGCACCAGCAGTTACTTGATCAGCAACGCCAGATGGGCACGGATCAAGAGCGCCTGGAACAGGAACTGGACACCTTCGCCAGCCTGTTGCCAAGCGAAACCCTGCAAGGCCTGCGCAATGATCCGGCGCCGACCTTCATGCAGCTCGATCAGCAGGTAGCACAACGTCTCGGCCAGTTGGAACAGCAGCGCGAGGAGCAACAGGAACAACGCGAGCGCCAGGACAGGATCGAACCGGAACAGGTCCGCCAGCAGACCCGCGAGCAGCAATGCGCGGAACTGAAACAACGTTGCGCCGTACTCCTCGAGCAGCAACAAGCCAGCCAGCACAAACTGGTCGGCTTGATTGGCCAACACGCCAGCGTCGAAGCCTGGCAGCAGCAGATGGATCAGGCGGTGGAACAGGCGCGGCAGGCCGATGCGTCGGCCAACCAGCAGTTGCAGGCCCTCGACAGCCAACTGATCCAGCTCGGCGCCGACCTCAAGGCCCGCCAGGAGCGCCGGCAGGTCCTGGAACAGGAAAGCCTGGAACTGGCGCGGCAGGTCGCGGACTGGCGAGCCCTTCACCCGGAACTGGATGACGCCGGCCTGGAGCAACTGCTGGCCTGCGACGATGAACACCTCAGCCAGTTGCGCCAGCAACTGCAGCGCAGCGAAAAAGCCGTCGAGCAAGCCCGGGTGTTGTTGCAGGAGCGGGAGAAACACCTTCGGCACCATCAGGCCCAACACAATGGCAACCTCGACGCGCCGGCGCTGGACGCCGCCCTGGCCGACCTGCAGACCCAGTTGGGGGCCAGTGAACAGCACTGTGCCGAGCTGCGTGCGCAACAGACCGAAGACCAGCGACGCCAGGACGCCAACCAGGAACTGCAGCAACGGATCGCCGACGCCAACCGCGAATATCAGCGCTGGGCACGTCTGGACGCGCTGATCGGCTCGGCCACCGGCGACCGCTTCCGCAAGTTGGCCCAGGCCTACAACCTCGACCTGCTGGTGCATCATGCCAACGCGCAGTTGCGCCAACTGGTACGACGCTATCGCCTCAAGCGCGGCGGCAGCATGCTCGGGTTGTTGGTGATGGACACCGAGATGGGCGACGAACTGCGTTCGGTGCATTCGCTGTCCGGCGGCGAAACCTTTCTGGTCTCGCTGGCCCTGGCGTTGGGCCTGGCATCGATGGCCTCGAGCACGCTGAAGATCGAATCGCTGTTTATCGACGAAGGCTTCGGCAGCCTTGACCCCGAATCCCTGCAACTGGCGATGGATGCGCTGGACGGCCTGCAAGCCCAGGGCCGCAAGGTCGCGGTGATTTCCCACGTACAGGAGATGCACGAGCGGATACCGGTGCAGATCCAGGTACGCCGTCAGGGCAACGGGCTGAGCACCCTGGAGGTGACATGAAGCCGGCCACGCTGTATTCGTTCCGCCGCTGTCCCTACGCCATGCGCGCACGCATGGCGCTGCGCTATTCAGGCGTGGCGGTGCAGATCGAGGAAGTCAGTCTGAAGAACAAGCCGGCGCAGATGCTCGCGTTGTCGAGCAAGGGCACGGTACCGGTGCTGGTCTGCGCCGGTGGGCGGGTGATCGACCAGAGCCTGGAGATCATGCACTGGGCGCTGGCCCAGCATGATCCGCAAGATTGGCTGCTCAGCAGTGATCCGCTGGCGGCAGAGGCCACGGCGCTGCTGATCGAGGAGAACGACACGGTTTTCAAACGGTGGCTGGACCGCTACAAGTACGCGGTGCGCTACCCGGAGTTTCCCATGGAGCACTATCGGGAACAGGGCGGGCAATTCCTCTTGAAACTGGACGGTCTGCTTGCGCGTAACGGCTATCTGTTGGCCGAACACCTGAGCCTGGCGGACATTGCAGTCGCACCGTTCGTGCGCCAATTTGCCCATGTGGATCAGGTGTGGTTTGCGCAAGCGCCGTACAAACGTCTACAGACTTGGCTGGAGCAGTTCCTGACTTCGGAACTGTTCAATGCGGTCATGGCCAAGTCCTGATGTGAGCGTGCTCACTTAAAAAAAGCATTCAATCTGAAACGCACCACATAACCAGAGCCAGGACGCATACCTTGTGGGAGTGGTGTGGGAGCGGTGCGTGCCTGCGAAGCTTTTGGTGGCCTCAAAAAGGCCTCTTCGCGGCGGTCCAACTCCCACAAGGTATGCATCCTGGCCTAAGTGCTCAGTGCTGGGCCTTGTGATCCAGAGCGGCGTAGAAGTTGGCGCTCTGTTGCAGGTACTTCTGGGTGTAGCTCTGGGCGTGGCTTTTCTGGCTGCTGATTTCCACGCTGGCGCTGGCTGGCAGGGCCACGGTAGCGGAAACAGCAGAAGCGGCGATCACGGAGAAAAGATTGAAGTTCATGGCGGTAACCCTCGAATGTCAGTTGGCTTGCTTGCCCTTTCAGGCCGTGAGTCAAAAGTACATCCGAGGGCGGACATCGTTGAAATTCATTGGAGCAGTAGCGGATATCAGCGTCATTAATAGAAGCGCAAGTCCCTGATTCATCAGAGGATGCGGTCTATTGTCGCAGCTCGAACGCCCCGGGCGACCCGGTCGATCGATGCCGCGAACGCCTTATTCCTCCTCGTCACGGGCGCTGAAGGCGCTCATGCAGACCAGCCGATGCTCGCTGGAATCGTCACTCAGGATCCAGCTTTGCAGGGTCTGGTCGAAGGTCGCGGCCTCGATCTGGGCGCGGGTGAAACTCCAGCGCTTCTGGGCCCGGCCGTCCATGCATTCGATCAGCAGACGGCTGTCGTCGAGGGTGAAATCGAAGGCGTGCAGACCGTCGACTTCGAGCATGTCGCAGGTTTCAAGGGCACTGAGCAGGGTGTCGGTTGCAGCGGTCATGGCGTTCTATCGTGTTTGGGAAAGCGCTCATGATAGGCGATATTGCCCTGGGGCCGGGTGATCGTTTATCACGATCACCCGGCCATCCGCCCCTCAATGGGAAAACAACGACCCGCCCACCTTGCCCGCCAGCCTCTCCGGCTTGATCAGGAACCGCGCCAGCGCCGGCAACAGCCACAGCGCGCCGAACATGTTCCAGAGCAGCATGAAGGTCAGCATCAGGCCCATGTCGGCCTGGAACTTGATCGCCGAGAAGATCCAGGTGCAGACCCCGATCGCCAGGCACAGGCCGGTGAACAGCACCGCCTTGCCGGTGGATTTCAGCGTCTGGTAATAGGCCTCCTGCAACGGCAGGCCGGCACGCAGGAAGCTTTCCAGGCGACTGTAGATGTAGATCCCGTAGTCCACGCCGATCCCGACCCCCAGCGCCACCACCGGCAAGGTCGCGACTTTCACACCGATGCCCATGAACGCCATCAGCGCATTACCCAGCACCGAGGTCAGCACCAGCGGCAGGATGATGCACAAGGTCGCCGCCCAGGAGCGGAAGGTGATCATGCACATGGTCGCCACGCAGATGTACACCAGGATCAGGATGGTCAGTTCCGATTCCTTGATCACCTCGTTGGTGGCCGCCTCGATCCCGGCGTTACCGGCGGCGAGCAGGAACTCCAGGCCGTCCTTGTTGTTCTCCTTGGCGAAGTCCTGCACCGCATGGACCGCACGGTCGAGGGTCGCGGCCTTATGGTCGTTGAGGAACACCAGCACCGGCGCCAGGGAGCAATTGGTGTTGTACAGGCCATCGGCCCGGGCGATGGAGTTGTTCAGCACATCGGGGTTGCGCGACAAGGTTTCCCATTTCAGGTTGCCCTCGTTCATGCCCTTGATCATCTGCTTGGACACGGTCACCAGGGAGATCGCCGACTGCACGCCCTCGGTGTTCTGCATCTTCCACATCAGTTCGTCGATGGGCGCCATGGCTGCATAGCGCGAACAGCCTTCGGGTGGTGTCTTGACCATCACCACCAGCACGTCGGAACTGGTGGAGTAATTGTTGATGATGAAACTGTTGTCCTTGTTGTAGCGCGAGTCGGGACGCAGCTCCGGCGCGCCCTGGTCGAGGTCGCCGATCTTCAGGTTCTGCCCGTACCAGAGGCCGCCCCCCAGGGCCAGCAAGGCCAGCACGATGGACACCGGAGCCACCCTGGGGCTGGCGAAATTCGCCAGCAGGCGCCAGAACGGGTGCTCGCGGGTCGCATCCTTCTTGCTGCGCCCGACGGCCTTCTTGCTGATGCCCACATAGGAGATGGCCACCGGCAGCAGGATCAGGTTGGTGAACACGATCACCGCCACGCCGATGGACGCGCCAATGGCCAGTTCGCGAATCACGCCGATGTCGATGATCAGCAGGGTGATGAACCCCACGGCGTCGGCGAGGATCGCGATCATCCCCGGCAGGAACAGTTGCCGGAAGGTGCGCCGAGCCGCCGTCAGGGCGTTGTCGGCGTCGCTGGATTGCAAGGCGATGCCGTTGATCTTCTGCACGCCATGGGAGATACCGATGGCAAAGATCAGGAACGGCACCAGCATCGAGTACGGATCCAGGCCGAAGCCGAACGCGTGCATCAGCCCCAGTTGCCAGACCACCGCCACCAGGGTGGTGATCAGCACGGCGATGGTGCTGCGGATGCACCAGGTAAACCAGTACAACAGCACCAGGGTGATGATGAAGGCCACGCCGAAGAACATCACCACCATGACCAGGCCATCGATCAGGTCACCGACCTTCTTCGCGAAACCGACGATGTGCACCTTCACATTGGGGTTCTGCGCCTCGAACTTGTCGCGGATCTTCTCTTCGAGCTGGTGGGAGAATTTCTGGTAGTCCAGCGCCAGCAACTTGCCCTGGTCCTGCGGGTCCGGGTAGGCCTCCAGCAACGGGATATCGACGATGCTCGACTTGAAGTCGTTGGCCACCAGGCGACCGACCTGGCCGGACTTGAGCACGTTGTTGCGCAGCTTGTCGAGGCTGTCGGCCGAGCCGTTGTAGCTTTGCGGGATCACCTCGCCGCCGGCAAAACCCTCTTCCGTCACTTCGGTCCAGCGCACGCTGGGGCTCCAGAGGGACTTGAGGCCGGAGCGGTCGACGCCGGGAATGTAGAACACCTCGTCGTTGACCTGCCGCAGGGTCTCCATGTACGACTGGGTGAAGATATCGCCGTCCTTGGCCTCCACCGAAACCCGCACCATGTTGCCCAGGTTGGCGAGGTCGTTGCGGTGCTCCATCATCTTTTCAATGAAAGGATGCTTGAGCGGAATCATTTTCTCGAAGCTGGTGGACGGCCGGATCAGCGTGGCCTGCCAGAACAGGAAGGCGCTGACCAGCAGGCAGATGACGATCACCGCCGGGCGGTTGTTGAAGATCAGGCGCTCGAGAAACGTCGCCTTGTCTTGATGATGACTTTGATGACTGCTCATGAAGATTCCCGCCTTTCTTGTTATTGGCCCAGCTCAGCGCCCGCTGGCGTGGTGGTGTGGGCGCCGCCCTGGCCGACGAGGATCAGGTTGCCGTTGCCGGCCGCCGTCACCGCCGACAGGGAAATCCGATCGGGACGGTTGAACACACTGAAGGTCGCGCCATCGTCGGTGCTGCGGATCACGCTGCCGCCGTTGCCGACGATCACCAGCGAGCCGTCGGCCAGCAAGGTCGCGCCGGACAGGCCGAACTCCAGGTTGCCACGGGTGGCCTTGAGTTCGACTGGCGCCCAGTTGCTGCCGAAGTCGGTGGAGCGGTAGAGATTGCCGCGCAAACCGTAGGCCAGCAGCGTGGAGGATTGAGCGGTGCCGATCACGCCGAACAGCGAGCCCTGGTAAGGGCCGTCGACGTGTTCCCAGGTCTGGCCCCAGTCGGCGGAGCGGAACATGCTGCCCTGCTCGCCAACCACGAACAGCCCGGCATCCTTGACCGCGGCGATGGCGTTGAGGTGGAACTGATCGGGGTTGTCGAGGCGGTCGCTGACGTTCTCCCAGTGCTGGCCGCCATCGCGGGTTTCCAGCAAGGCCCCGTAGGCGCCCACGGCAAAGCCGCTGCTGGCGTCCTTGAACCAGACGTCGAGCAACGGTGCTTCACGCTTGAGGTCCTGGAACTGGCGGGTCCAGGTAGCGCCGCCGTCAACGCTGGCGAGGATCTGCGCATCGTGGCCGACGGCCCAGCCGTGCCGCTCATCGACGAAATAGACCGCCGTGAGCATCTGCCGGGTCGGTACCCGGGCCTGGGTCCAGTGGCCGCCCTGGTCGTCGGAAAAGAGGATGTGTCCGCGATCGCCGACGGCCACCAGCCGGTTGCCGGCATGGACCACGTCGAGCAGCAGGCTCTTGCTGGCCTTGGACGATTCGATGGAGTAGACCGTGTCGGCGGTGCCGGACGCCGCCGCGTATGCGCTGGCCGGCAGTGCCGCCAGTCCCGACAGCGAAAGCGCCGTCACCAGCAATGCCGCGCCGCGCCAGGTCGGCGGACAGCAAGAACCCGTAGGCTTCACAGGCTCATTCATAGACCTTTCTCCCCATTATTATTGTCAGGTCGTCCAACCTTTCAGGGCGCCTTCGAGGGCGTTTTCATGACTGCCCGGTCGTCTGGAACCGGCAATCTAGAGCCCCTTTGAAGCTGGAGTCATCCTATCGGGCTTTGGAATCGTCTGACAATCGACGCCACGTTATCTTTTGTTAACCTGGGGCGTCGGGAGGGTGCATGAATGATGGGGCATCAGGTGAGGTGATGAACAAAGGCCACGAGCGTGGCCTTTGTGGGGTGTACTGCTTCAGGCCAGGCTTTTGCTGACAACCTCGTACACATCGGCCGACAACTCACCCGAACCGCGAATCCGCTCCAGCTCGGCCTTCATCAGCGCCTGGCGGGCGTCGTCGTACTTGCGCCAGCGGGTCAGCGGTGCCAACTGCCGGGCCGCAATCTGCGGATTCAGGGCATTGAGCTGGATCACGATGTCCGCCAGGAAGCGGTAACCGGAACCGTCCGCCGCGTGGAAGTTGATCAGATTCTGCCCGGCGAAGGCACCGATCAACGCCCGCACCTTGTTCGGGTTCTTGAGGGTGAACGCCGGGTGCTCCATCAACGCCTTGACCCGCTGCAGGCCGCCGGGCAATACGCTGCCGGCCTGGACACTGAACCACTGGTCCATGACCAGCGGGTTGTCCTTGAAGTGCTCGGCGAAACTGGCCAACGCCAGGGCCTTCTGGGTTTCGAACGGCGAGTTCACCAACACCGCCAGGGCGGTCAGGCGCTCGGTCATGTTGTCGCTGCTTTCGAACTGTTCCAGGGCCGCCTCCACCACTTCGATCCTGCCGCTGAGCATCAGGTACGACAACGCGATGTTCTGCAAGGCGCGGCGGGCGAAATGCTCGTTCTCGGCAACGTAAGGGGTGTCTCTCGACAGCGCCCGATTGGCCTGGTAACGCTGCCACAGCTCGCCGAACAACTGCTCGGACAGTCGCCGGCGGAGGAACTCGCGAGCGGTATGGATCGCCTCGACATCAGCCACTTCGCTGATTTCGGCGAGGTAGGCCTCGCTCGGCAGCGAAAGCATTTCGGCCACCATCGCCGGGTCCAGTTGCTCGTTGGCCAACACATTGCGCAAGGCCGGAACCAGAAGCGGATGGAGCACCAGCTTCTCGCCCTTCTGATGCTGGGCGATCAGGTCCTGCAGCACCTGCACCGACAATTGCTGGCCGGCGTCCCAACGGTTGAAACCGTCGCTGTCATGCTGCATCAGGAACATCAACTGCTCGCGGCTGTACGGGAAGCTCAGCTTCACCGGTGCCGAAAAACCACGCAGCAGCGACGGCAGCGGCCAAGCGTCAATGCCGACGAAGCTGAAGGTCTGTTCGGCTTCGGTCACCGAGAGCACGCGACTGGTCGCGCCGGGGGTCGCCTCACCCGCCAGTTGCAAGGCGATTTCTTCGCCCTGGGCATTCAGCAGGCCGATCTCCACCGGAATCACGAACGGCAGTTTTTCCTGCTTGTCCGGGGTCTGCGGGCAGCTCTGGCGGAAGGTCAGGCTGTAGGTTTTCGCCGCCTGGTCGTAGTGCCCGCTGACCTCCAGCCGCGGCGTACCGGCCTGGCTGTACCAGCGCTTGAACTGGGTGAAATCGACGCCATTGGCATCTTCCATGGCCTTGACGAAATCGTCGCAGGTCACGGCCTGGCCGTCATGGCGCTGGAAATACAGGTCGCTGCCCTTGCGGAAGCCTTCGGCGCCGAGCAGGGTGTGGATCATGCCGACCACTTCCGAGCCCTTCTCGTACACGGTCAGGGTGTAGAAGTTGGAGATCTCGATAAAGCTGTCCGGGCGCACGGCGTGGGCCATGGGACCGGCGTCCTCGGCGAACTGGTGGGTACGCAGGTAGGCGACATCCTGGATGCGCTTGACGGTACGCGAGTTCATGTCGGCGGAGAAACCGGCATCGCGGAACACCGTGAAGCCTTCCTTGAGCGACAACTGGAACCAGTCGCGGCAGGTCACGCGGTTGCCCGACCAGTTGTGGAAGTATTCGTGGGCGACGATGGCCTCGACCCGCTGGTGCGCGGCGTCGGTGGCGGTTTCGGCCCGTGCCAGCACGGCGCTGGAGTTGAAGATGTTGAGGCCCTTGTTCTCCATCGCACCCATGTTGAAGTCGTTGACCGCGACAATCATGAAGATGTCCAGGTCGTACTCGCGGCCGTAGACTTCCTCGTCCCAGCGCATGGACTTCTTCAGGCTGTTCATCGCGTGCTGGCACTTGTCGATGTTTTCCGGCTCGACGTAGATGCGCAACGCCACGTTACGGCCACTCAGGGTGGCGAAGCTGTCTTCGACGCACCACAGGTCCCCCGCCACCAGGGCGAACAGGTAGGCCGGCTTCATGAACGGGTCTTCCCAGGTCGCCCAGTGCCGACCGTCGTCCTGGGGACCGCTGCCCACCGGGTTGCCGTTGGACAGCAGCACCGGGTAGCGATGCTGCTCGGCGATGACCGTGGTGGTGAACTTGCTCATCACGTCCGGGCGGTCAAGGTAATAGGTGATCTTGCGGAAGCCTTCGGCCTCGCACTGGGTGCAGAACATCGTGCCGGACTTGTACAGGCCTTCCAGGGCGGTGTTGGTCTCCGGGTGGATCTTCACGCTGGTATCGACGCTGAAGCGCTCGTTGGTCGGCTGCAGGGTCAGGTGGCTGTCGTCGATCCGGTAGTCGGCACTCGACAGCACGCGGTCGTCGAGTTGCACCGAGAGCAGCTCGAGCAACTGGCCGTCGAGCACCAGCGGCGGCAAGCCGGGACCACGGGCCGGATTGCGGCGCATCACCAGCTGCGCATGGACCAGGGTATGGTCCTCGAACAACTCGAAGGTCAGGTGCGTCTCGTCGATCAGGTAGTCCGGTGCCTGATAGTCCTTCAGATAGATCATCTTCGGTTGTTCGGTGCGCATGAGGGCGTCCTTTTACTGATGCACGGCGAGCTGGTAGGCCGTGTATTTACGGATATTGATCACGCCGGTGTCGAAGATCAGGTATTGGCCCTTGATCCCCATCAGCGTGCCTTCGGCAATCGGATCTTTGTCCAGGTTGAAGCTGACCACCTTGGTCGGGTAGCACTCGATCGGGTAGCGGATCTCCAGCGGCTCGACATCACGCACCAGCTGGATGGCCTGCAGGCCGAAACGCGCCTGCAAGGCCGCGAGGCCCTCGGCACAGGATTCGAACAACTGCTCGCGCACCGCCTTGAGGTCCACCGCCGGCGCATCGCCCTTGAGCAGGGCGCGCCAGTTGGTCTTGTCCGCCACCTGGCTGCGAAACAGGTCCTCGACGAAGCCGGACTGCTGGCGGGTCGCCACGCGCACGATCGGCAGCGCCTGGCTGGCGCCCTGGTCGAGCCAGCGGGTCGGCAGCTGGGTGGCGCGGGTGATGCCGACCTTGATCCCCGACGAATTGGCCAGGTAGACCACGTGGTCGGTCATGCAGAACTGCTCGCCCCAGGCCGGCTCGCGGCAGGTGCCGGCGTCGTAATGGCAACGCTCCGGGCTCATGATGCAGGTGTCGCACTGGGCCAGCTTGGTCATGCAGGAATAGCAATACCCCTGGCTGAAGCTGGTCTTGGTCTTGCGTCCACAATGGGTGCAATGAATCGCCCCGAGGAACTCCAGGCGCAGCTTCTGGCCGATCAACGGATTGACCGGCACCTCGCTGTCACCCAGGCGAAAGGCGTACTGTACGGCCGCACCTTCAAGGCGCGTCGTCATCTTGCTGATTGCACCGCGGCCAAGCTCGATCAATGGATGGCATCCGACTTGAACAGGATATTGGGCACCGGGGCCGACTTCGAGGCGCACTCCTGCGGACCCATGTAGCCGGTGCGCTGGTCTTCCGGCAGGTTCTGGGTTTCCCAGGCGATCATCGCCTGCAACGACAGTTCGCGCTGTTCGGCGCTGAGCTTGCGCCCGTCGGACCATTTGCCGATTTCCACCGCCAGTTTCAGGCTCTGGTAGATGTCGGGGGTGATGTTTTCAATCATTTCGATAAACGACGACATGGGTTCTCCACGCTTGGAAAAAGGCGATTAGACGGCCAGTTTACGACGAGACCAGAGGCCGCCCAACAAACCGGTGAAACATCCGATGAGCAGTCCGCCGACATGGGCACCGTTGGCGATTTCGCCGAAGCCGATCAGCGAGACCAGGCCCGACAGGCACAACAGCAGCCAGACCAGCATCATCACCAGCACGCCACGGGGTAGACGATAGACCGGATTCGGCGCCAGCCACTGGTAGATCCAGCAATGCCCGAGCAAGCCGTAGAGCACCCCGGACAGGCCGCCGAACAGGGTTGGGCCGCTGACGTAATACTGTGTGTAGTTGGAAACCAGGCTGAACAGCAGCGTCAGCCCCAGCAGGTTGATGCCGCCCTGGCGCAGCTCGATGCGCCGACCCAGCTCCCAGTACCACATGCCGTTCATGGCGATGTGCAGGATGCCGAAATGGATCAGCATCGGCGTCACCAGGCGCCACCACTGCCCCGCCGCCAAGCCGTCGGCCAGGGGCGTGAACTGGACGTAGTTGCCGCGTACCTGGAAGTCGAGGAAGGTGAACCAGTGCACGACCTGGAGGTTGTCGCCCAGCAGGGTCACTCCAGCGACGATCAGGCTCAGCAACAGGACAGTGGCGGTGGCCGGGCTCTGGCGTACCTGGGTGAGGAAATTCGGCTGGCTCATGGCCACGGGCCGCTCCGGGACTTCCAGGTGGTTGTCCGGATCGCCGGCGGGGAAACGCTGGTACAGGGACAATACATCGGCACTGATGGACTCGGGCACCCACAGCACCTGCTCGCCGGCCTCCTCGTTGACCCGGTGCGGCACCTGCATGCGCTCCAGCAGTTTGACGAAACCACTGAGGTCAGTGGTCAGCGGCAGGCGTAGGACAGCAGTGGCACTCATCGCAAAGCCTCGGGACGTTCGACGTCGACCCAGACGAATTTCTGCGGGTCGAGAGCGGTTTCCTGGTCCAGCCGGTAAGCCGCCAGCTTGCCGTAGAGCACGGCGCTGTAATCCAGGCAGGCCAGGTTGGGACGGATCGGCGCGGGCTTGCCGCTGCGCCAGTAGTGACCGACGAACAGCATCGGCTCTTCGAGGCCGTAGCGCAGCAAGGCATTCTTTTCGACCGGGGACAGCGGTTTGCGCGCCACCTGCTCTGGCAGGGCATCCGGCTGGAAGACGATATCGCCGTAGGTCTGCGGGTCGTCTTCCCAGAACTTGGTGCGGAAGAACGCCCGGGTCAGGCCGTCGCCGCCAGTCAGGGTCAGGCCGTCCGGCAGGCGCATGTCGGTGCCGCGCAGCAGGCGGTCGAACACCGTGGAGGCAAAACTGCCGGACAGCGCCGAATCCTTCAGGAATGCCTCGTCGATCCGGCCGTCCGGGTACTGCGCCCGCAACGGCTCGATCAAGCCGCCATCCCAGCAGGCATGCACCACGCGGAAACGCCCGGCATCGATGAACAGCGGCAGCTCGTAGAACCAGGCGAGGAAATCCTGCCAGTCCGCCGGGTGCTGTTCGAACTGGGTCAGGGTTTCATTGAGCAGCCGGGCATGGCGCGGCGTGTGTTCGCGCACGAACTGCTTGCCGCTGCCAGGTGCCGCCGGGGTGCTCCAGCCCAGGGCGTTGAACTCGTGGTTGCCCATGATGCACAGCGCCTGCCCGGCCTCGACCATGCCATGGACGATATGCAGGGCCTCGCGGATGCGCGGGCCGCGGTCGATGATATCGCCGAGGAACACCGCCATGCGCGACGGGTGACGCCAGACGCCCCCCAGCTTCTGGTAGCCGAGCATGTCCAGCAGATGTTCGAGGGTAAGGGCGCAACCGTGCACATCACCGATCAGATCGTAGCCACGCGCGGGATCGAGCATCACTCGCCTCCACCGCCCAGCCGACTGCCCCAGCCGAGCTTGGTGCGGCAGACTTCGTAATAGTTGTGATCCAGCGGGTGAATCAGCCGCAACTTCTGCGGTTTCTTGCTGATGGTCACCGTATCGCCGGGAGCACAGGTGAAATGGTTCTGCCCGTCGCAGGAAACCTGCGGGTAGATCTGCATGTCCTTGGACACCACGATTTTCAACTCGCTGTTGCCGTCGACCACAATGGGGCGGCTGGACAAGGTATGGGGGTACATGGGCACGATCACAATGGCATCGAGCTTGGGATGCATGATCGGGCCGCCGGCGGACAGCGCATAGGCGGTGGAGCCGGTGGGCGTGGCGACGATCAGGCCGTCGGCCTTCTGGCTGCAGACGAACTGGCCGTCGATGTACAGCTCGAACTCGATCATCCGCGTCGACTTGCCGGGGTGCAGGACCACGTCGTTGAGCGCGTCGCCCTGGCCGATGGCTTCGGCATGGCGGCGCACCTCGGCCTGCAGCAGGAAGCGGTTCTCCACCAGGTAGTGGCCGTCGAGGACCTTGGCCACTTCGACTTCCAGGTCATCCGGGCGGATATCGGTGAGAAAGCCCAGGTTGCCGCGGTTGATCCCCAGCACCGGGATATTGTGCCGGGCCAGCGCGCGAGCGGCGCCGAGCAGGCTGCCGTCGCCGCCGACGACGATGACCATGTCGCAGACTTCGCCGAGCATCTTGCGCGACGAGGTTTGCAGGCCATGGCCCGGCAGGACCTCGGCGATGGTGTCTTCGAGGATGACATGCAGGTGCCGCGCCAGCAGGAATTTCTTCAGTCGGCGAACGGTATCCAGCACCTGCGAACTGCCCAGGCGGCCAATGATGCCGATATTGCGAAATTGCTCCATGGGGCTCCTGCGGGGTCTGGGACGGGCAAAGGGGAGATTATGGGCGAAAGCCGGCCCGAGACAAAACCCTTTCAGCTATGCTCGCAGGATGATCCTCTTCCCCGATTTGCTCAACCTGCCCCGACAGTTGCGCCATCCCGAAGTGCGCGACCTGGCCTGGGTCATCCTCGCACCGCCCATGCTGGAAGACACCCCGTGGCCACAACGTCATCCGTTGGCCGGCAGCGACTGGGTGCAAGCGCCGGACCGGCTGGAGCAGTGGTTGCGCGGGCTGGACCAGGACCCGGTCGAGCTGCAGGGTTGGCTGGTGCGGGGCGCGACCCGTCGACTGGGGCTGTATTACGAACGGTTATGGCAGTTCGCCGTGCAACAGGCGCCCGGGATCGAGTTGATCGGCGCCAACCTGCCGATCCGCCGCGAGGGTCATACCCTGGGCGAACTGGACCTGCTGTTGCGCGATCGCGATGGCGTGCATCACCTGGAGTTGGCGATCAAGCTGTACCTGGGTCCGCAGCAGGGCGGCGGTGAAGACCCGGCGCGCTGGCTCGGTCCGGGTTGCCATGACCGACTGGACCGCAAGCTGGCGCACCTGAACCACCACCAACTGCCGATTTCCGCCCGTCCGGAGAGCCGCGAAGCCTTGGCGGCACTGGAAATCCATCAGTTCAGCGCGCAGTTGTGGCTCGGCGGTTACCTGCTGTATCCGTGGCCGGGGACCTCGCGTCCGCCCCGCGGCGCTCACCCGCAGCACCTGCACGGACGCTGGCTGCATCAGCGCGACTGGCTGGACTTCGTCAGCCAAAGCCCGGCGGGACGCTGGCAACCCCTGCCGCGCCATGCCTGGCTGGCACCGGCGCACTACGCCGAAGCGGACGCCTGGTCGCAGGAACGCCTGGACCGTTGGCTGGAGGCGTTGGACCCGCACGCGCCGGCGCAGTTGCTGGTGCGCTTGAGCCGCAATGCCGAAGGCGACTGGGAAGAGGCCGAGCGGCTGTTCCTGGTGGCCGATCTCTGGCCGAATGTACCGGGCACCTCCTGACATGCCTAGGGCAAAACCCTGGAAAACCTATTAGAGTGTAGGAACTCCGTCGCTCAAGAACGGAGGTTTCAGCCCTGATGACCCGAGGAACAACCCTATGCCCTGGAAGAATACCGACAGCCGCTACAGCAGCATGTCGATTGCATTGCACTGGTTGATGCTGGTGCTGCTGGCGGTGGTCTACGCCTGCATCGAGTTTCGCGGGATTTTCCCCAAGGGCAGTGGTGGTCGCACCTTGATCATCGAGGCTCACTACATGTTCGGCCTGACGGTGTTCCTGCTGGTCTGGCTGCGCTTGCTGGCGCGTGCCATCGGCGTGGCACCGAAGATCGTCCCCGCGCCGCCGGCCTGGCAGATGCTGTTCTCGAAGCTGATGCACTGGGCGCTGTACCTGTTCATGATCGCCACGCCGATCTTCGGTTGGCTGGCCGTCAGTGCCCAGGGGCATTCGGTGCTGTTCTACGGCATCGAACTGCCGGCGCTGATGGGCGAGGACCTGGCGTACGCCAAGGAGGTCAAGGGCTGGCATGAATTGCTGGCCACCGCCGGCTACTGGCTGATCGGCCTGCATGCCCTGGCCGGGCTCTATCACCACTATTTCGTACGGGACAACACCCTGCTACGCATCATGCCCAAGCGCGGGGCCTGAACCCTACTGTGCAGGAGCAAAACCCCGGCGGCCCTGCAAACCGCCGGTATGCACGAACACCAGCCGCGTGCCCGGCGCGAACCGCCCGGCGCCCACCTGCTCCTGAAGCGCCAGCAACGCCTTGCCGGTATACAGCGGCTCCAGCGGCACACCACTTTGTTGTTCGTTTAGCGCGATAAAGCCCTGCAACGCCGGATCGACCTTGGCAAAACCGCCACGGCAGGCCTCGATCAGTTCAAAGGCCAGGCCCGGCGCCCCGCCCTCCTCCAGGATCGCCGCGACCAAAGGCGCCACGCCATGATCGGCCGGTACCGCCAGGGCACCGTATACCGGTCGGCGTCCGGCCTCGGCCAGCACCAGCCCGGCCAGGGTCGTGCCGGTTCCGGCGGCCAGCCACCAGCCGTGATAGTCGTCCCAGCCGAGCGCCGGCAATTGCTCGCGTACCTGATGAAGCAAGACCGCGCACCCGCGAGCCCCCTTCAGGCCACCACCGCCCTCCGGCACGCCGTGCAGGTGCGGATAGCGCTGGCGCCACGAGTCCCAGAAATCCGCCGCATGGCGCGCCCGATAGCCGCCATAGCCGAGCCAGTGCAGCTCCATCCCGAAAGCCTGGAGGTCGCTGACAGTCGGGGTTTGTACAGGATGCCCGCGCAACAGGCCGACGGTGGGAAAGCCGAAGCGCTTGCCCGCCGCCGCCAGGGCGTGAAGATGATTGGAGTGCGCGCCACCCAGGCTGATCAGGCCCTCGGCGCCGGCCTGTCGGGCCGCCGCCAGATGCTCGGTGAGCTTGAACCACTTGTTGCCACTGATCAGCGGATCGATCAGGTCGAGGCGCAACATGGCCACCTCGACGCCGGCCTTGGCCAACCAGTCCAGATGCAGTGGTTCGAGGGGCGCATGGGGTTGCCAGTCAACAGGGGCCAGCATCGCAGGGCGGTCCGTTTGGAGGGAGCCCGGCAGTTTAACAGTTCAAGTCCTGTGGTGTTTTCAGGGGTCTCTTCGCGGGCAAGCACCGCTCCCACAATGTTTGAGTCGGACTTAAATCATGAGTACGACAAAAAACCTGTGGGAGCGGAGCTTGCCCGCGAAGAACGATAACGCGGTGCCCCTGAAAAACTACAGCCCAGCCGCCAGTCGCGAGCCCTGGTTGATCGCCCGCTTGGCGTCCAGCTCCGCCGCCACGTCCGCGCCGCCGATCAGGTGAACGGTCTGCCCAGCCGCCAACAGCCCGTCCTGCAGCTCGCGCAACGGATCCTGCCCGGCGCAGATCACCACGTTGTCCACCGCCAGCAACTGCGGCTCGCCACCGCCGATACTGATGTGCAGGCCCGCCTCGTCGATCTTCAGGTACTCGACGCTGTTGAGCATCTGCACCCGCTTGTTCTTCAACCCCGTCCGGTGAATCCAGCCGGTGGTCTTGCCCAGGCCATCGCCGACCTTGGAAGCCTTGCGCTGCAGCAGGAACACTTCGCGGGCCGGTGCATGGGGCTCGGCCTTGATCCCGGCGACCCCGCCCCGCGCCTCAAGACGGGTGTCGATGCCCCACTCCTTCCAGAACGCCTCGCGGTCCTGGCTGGTGGCCACCCCCTCATGCACCAGGAACTCCGAGACGTCGAAGCCGATACCGCCGGCCCCGATCACCGCCACCTTGTGGCCCACCGGCTTGCGCTCCAGCAGCACATCCAGGTAGCTCAGGACCTTGGGGTTGTCGATGCCGGGAATCGCCGGCAGCCGTGGCGCGATGCCCGTGGCGAGGATGATCTCGTCATACCCGCCGGCCACCAGTTGCGCCACATCCACCCGCGTATCGAGGCAGACCTCGACATGGCTGGTCTGCAGCTTGCGCTTGAAGTAGCGCAGGGTCTCGAAGAACTCTTCCTTGCCCGGCACGCGCTTGGCGACGTTGAACTGGCCACCGATTTCAGCGGCCGAATCGAACAGCGTCACCTGGTGCCCACGCTCGGCCGCCACGGTGGCTGCCGACAGACCGGCAGGACCGGCGCCGACCACGGCAATTTTCTTCACCTGTTGGACCGGCAGGTAATTCAGCTCGGTCTCATGGCAGGCCCGTGGGTTGACCAGGCAGGAGGTCAGCTTGCCGCCGAAGGTATGGTCCAGGCAGGCCTGGTTGCAGCCGATGCAGGTATTGATTTCGTCGGCACGCCCTTGCGCCGCCTTGTTGACGAATTCCGGGTCGGCCAGGAACGGCCGGGCCATGGAAACCATGTCGGCATCGCCGTCGGCGAGGATCTGTTCGGCCACTTCCGGGGTGTTGATACGATTGGTGGTGATCAGCGGAATGCCCACCGAACCGCGCAGCTTGGCGGTGACCTTGCTGAATGCGGCGCGCGGCACCTTGGTGGCGATGGTCGGAATCCGCGCCTCGTGCCAGCCGATCCCGGTGTTGATGATGGTTGCACCGGCCTGCTCGATGGCCTTGGCCAACTGCACGATTTCTTCCCAGGTGCTGCCGCCCTCCACCAGGTCGAGCATCGACAGGCGGAAGATGATGATGAAGTCCGCACCCACCGCCTCACGCACCCGACGCACGATCTCGACCGGCAGGCGCATGCGGTTCTCGTAGCTGCCGCCCCAACGGTCGGTGCGATGGTTGGTGTGGGCCGCGAGGAACTGGTTGATGAAGTAGCCTTCCGAACCCATGATCTCGACGCCGTCGTACCCGGCATTCCGGGCCAGGGTCGAACAGGTCACGAAGTCGGCGATCTGTTTCTCGATGCCTTCCTCATCCAGCTCCTTGGGCTTGAACGGGTTGATCGGGGCCTGGATCGCGCTCGGCGCCACCTGCTTGGGGCTGTAGGCATAGCGCCCGGCATGCAGGATCTGCAGGCAGATCTTGCCGCCGGCCTCATGCACCGCCCGGGTGACGATGCGATGCTGGTCGGCCTCGGCCTGGGTGGTCAACCTGGCCGCGCCGGAATACACGCCACCCTCTTCGTTCGGCGCGATACCGCCGGTCACCATCAGGCCGACACCGCCACGGGCGCGCTCGGCGAAGTAGGCCGCCATGCGCTCGAAACCGCCGGGCTTTTCCTCAAGACCGGTGTGCATCGAGCCCATCAGGGTGCGGTTGCGCAACGTGGTGAAACCCAGGTCGAGCGGGGCCAGCAGGTGCGGGTATTGGGCGGCGGTCATAGAAACTCCACAACGGGCAAGATCACGGGATGCGGGAGGCTCTTCGGCTCCCGTCAGTTGTATGACTGGCACATTAAAGACGCCCCAGCCCTGGCTCAATGACCGAAACTGACAACTTATTGATCCAAATGCGCAACGCCCCTTGGCAAGGACGCCGGCCGGCCCTACCCTAGTCGACGACTCCCGCACACGGTCGTTCGTTCTCCGCTCCCATGCGCAAATTCATTGTCTTCTCCTTGCTGGTCCTGCTTCTCGCCGCCGTCACCGGCTATGGCGTTTGGACCCAACAGCGCAGCAGCGGTCACTACCTCTCGGACCTGCGCATCCGCCTGGTCGTGAACCAGGGCGTGGCCGCTGATCACGGCAATCTGCTGGGCGTGCAACCGGAGCTGTTTCCCAACGACTACCAGAGCCCGGCGCGCCTGCACCGCAAGCTGGCGGCCTACCTGCAACAGGCGCGCAGCCTGGGCCTGCTGAACGAGAAAACCATCGTGGTGCTGCCCGAGCACATCGGCACCTGGCTGCTGTTGCGCGGCGAAAAAGACGACCTCTACCAGGCCCTCGACCAGAAGGAGGCGATGAACTGGCTGATGCTCGGCAACCCGCTGAAGCTGCTCGGCGCCCTCTTCAATGCCAAGGGGCGCAGCTTCCTGGAAGACGCCCGCCTGCGCATGAAGGCCAGGACCATGGCCCAGGACTACCAGGCGGTGTTCGGCGGCCTGGCAAAAGAGTTCGGCGTCACCCTGGTGGCCGGCTCCATCGTCCTGCCGGACCCCAGCGTCGAGCAAGGCACCCTGAAAATCGGCCAGGGCGCCCTGTACAACGTCAGCCTGGTTTTCGCCGCCGACGGGCGCCCCCTGGGCCAGCCCCAACGCAAGCTCTACCCGACCTTCGACGAACGCGGCTATATCAAGGGGAGCGGGCGCCAGGAACTGAATGCCGTGCAGACCCCCGCCGGGCGCCTGGGCGTGCTGGTCGGCAGTGACAGCTGGTACCCGGACAACTACAGCAGGTTTGACGAACTGGGCGTGTCGCTGATTGCCGTGACGGCCTCCCTGCCCGGCAAGAACAGCTGGGAGCAGCCCTGGCGCGGCTTCAAGAGTGCGGCCACACCGGCGAACATCAGCCTCAGGCCCGGCGAACTCGGCGAAGGCGACGCCTGGCATCGCCTGACCCTGATCAGCCGCGCGCCCTCCAGCCAGGCGCTGGCCGGCATGACCGTGTTCCTGCACGGCCAGTTCTGGAACCAGCGTTATTCAGGCCGGAGCTTTATCAGCCACGATGGGCGCGCCGTCGCCGAAGCGGACGCCAGCGATCACGGCGCCCGCCTGCTGAACCTGTGGCTGCCATGAAGCCGCTGCCGATGCGCCTGGGCGATCTGTCCGTGGGCTTCGTCCACAGCCTCGCCGATGCGGTACGCAGTCATGGCCAGGACCCCGAGGGCCTGCTGGTGCAATACGGGCTGGACCCGGCGCGCCTGGCCGAGCCCAACGCCCGACTGTCGATTCCGCGCTACATGCGCCTGGGGCACGCGGCGATCCAGCTGACCGGTGACCCGGCCCTGGGCTTGCGCATGGGCCGGCTCAGTCGGCTCAGCCAGGCGGGCCTGGCCGGTGTGACCGCCGCCCAGGCCCCGACGGTACGCGAGGCGGCGAGAATCCTGACCCGTTTCGAGGCACTCTACGGCTCCAACTATCGCGGGCAGTCGAGTTTCCACGAAGACGCCGACGGCGCCTGGCTGCGCTTCTACTCCATCAGCCCGTACAACGCCTACAACCGCTTCGTGGTGGACTCGATCATCGCCGGTTGGTTGCAGCAACTGGGCAGCGTTGGCGGCGAGCCGCTGCAGGCCGAGCGCATCGACATCGAATTCGCCGAACCGGACTACGCCGCGGCCTACAAGGGCCTGGGAGACTGCCAGGTGCACTTCGCCGCCGAGCACAATCAGTTGCGCCTGGGCCAGGCCAGCCTGGGCCTGCGCAACCCGGAACATTGCCCCAGCACCTGGCGGCACCTGCTGCAATTATGCGAACGGGAACTGGAACAACTGACGCGCACCCGCAGCCTGCGTGAACGTATCACTCAGTTGCTGGGGCCTTTGCTCAATGGCGGCCGGGAACCCGACCTGGAAGAAGTGGCGGCACGCCTGAAGCTGCCGACCTGGACATTGCGTCGCAAACTGGCCGAGGAAGGAACACAGTTTCGCGCCATTCTCAATGACACTCGCCGTGACCTGGCAATGACCTACATTCGCGACACCGAACTGGCCTTTGGCGAAATCGCCTACCTGCTCGGTTTTGCCTCGGCAGAGGCCTTTCAACGGGCTTTCAAACGCTGGAACGGCCAGACGCCCGGCGAGTTCCGCCGCAGCCAGCGGCATTCGGCCTGAGCCGAAAAACGACCGCTTACAGCTCGGTCGCGTCTTCAGCCGGTTCAACAGGGTCCAGCTCGAAAGCACGGGACTCCAGCAGTTCTTCTTGATAGTCATCCATTGTGAAGCTCCTTTTTTCGTTCAAGGTTAAAACCGCTGTCTTGCTGGCCATTCCTGTAGGAGCGGGCCGGGTCCAGCATAGGGGTCCCGTGTGAAGGAAAAATGAAGCACCCCGTCTGCCCCAGGCTCCTGAGTCAGGACCTGAAATAAAAAACTAGCAGAACGGTCAGAATTTACCCACTTTTATTTTGCCGGTGGCGTCCCCACCACAGGGCCACGGGATCGAGGTCGACAAACCCGCTCCCGCCGCCCTGTGTCGTGGTTACTGCGCCGGAGTCGCTGGAACCGCCGGAGTCGCCGGCGCGCTGGCCGCTGGTGCCGGGGTGGGCGTCGGTTCGGCAGGCTTTTCCGGGGTTGCCGGAGTCGCCGAAGTCACTTGGGTTACCGGGGCTGTCGAGGTCACCGAGGCGGCAGGGGCTGCGGAAGCCGGTGTGACAAGCGCAGCCGCAGGCGGCGCGGCAACCGGCTCGGAAGTGGCAGGCGTGGCGGGCGCGTTATTCACCGGCTCCGCGGCCTTCGGTGCCGGCACGGGCACCGGTGCAGGCGTCGGTTGCGCCGGCTTGGCTTCTGCCACCTTGGGTTCCGTCGGCTTGTCCGTATGGGCCTTGGCCGGCGTCGCGTCGGGCACGCCCAAGTCCGCCTTGGGTTTTTCGTCGGTATGTTGCTCCTTCTTCACTTCAGGTGGCAGGAACAGTTCCACCAGGGTGAAGAAACGGTCATAGAAGGTCGCCGAGGACACGGTCTCGCTGGCGACCTTGACCATCGAGTCGTCCGTCGAGCCGATCGGCATCGACACCGACCCCAGCACACCCACGCCCAGGCTGGCGGAGTTGTTGACCTTCTTCAGGGCATAGCGGTCCTGCAGGGCGTTGGCGAACATGGTCGAGCGATGATTGGCGCTGCCATCCGCCGCACAGACCACGCTGAAGCTGATCTGCATGTGGGTGTCGCCGGTCTGCTGGAAGCTCTTGTTGCCGGTGACCAGCTTCGGGTCGCTGCTGGTGATGATGTAGCCCTGGCTGAGCAAGGCACGCCGGGCCGCTTCACAGGACGCCGTGTCGCTCACGCCATAGTTGCGCGAGAACGTGCCGGCGTCGTCGAAATTCTCCCGTTCGTAAACGGCGGTCTTGGAGGGCGACGAGCAGCCCGCGGCGCCCGCCAGCATCAGTGCCAATGCAACGGCACGCAAGTGGAATGATGTCGACATTGAAAATCCTGAGGAAAAACGGTCCGGGGCGTATTGTGCATCAGATCGGCGTCACTGAGCGCACGCTGATCAGGTTCTGACAGCGAATTTTCAGGAAAATGCACTTCAGCGCCCCTCCATCTGATAACGCACCTTGTACAACTCGTTGTCGCCACGCAGGCCCAGCTTGCGAAACGCGGCCTGTTTCTGGGTACTGATGGTCTTGATACTGCGCGAGAACTTGCGCGCAATGTGGCTTACCGACAGACCGTCCAGGCAACAGCGCAGCACCTCGTGCTCGCGGACCGTCAACGCCGAGGTCCTGGCCAGTTCGTCCAGGCTGGCGAGCTCGGATTCCGAGGCCGGCGTGGCGATATCGAGCCGCGAGACCTCATGCACCTGCAACGCCTCGACCATGTCCGGATGCAGGTAGACCTTGCCGGCCGCCACCTGACGAATGGCCAGCACCAGCTCGCCGGAATTCAGCTCCTTGCCGATGAAGCCACTGGCCCCGCAGCGCAGCGCCAAGGCGACCGTCGCGGGCACGTACAGGGACGAGATGACCAGCAGCCGCAACTTGGGAAAGCGGATCCTCAAGGTGCGAATCAGGTTCAGGCCGTCCACCTCGCCCGAACGCAGGGAGTAGTCCATCACCACCAGGTCGACCTCCTGCTCGCGCAAGGCTGCCATCAGCGCCGAGCCACGGGTGAAGCTGCCCAGCAACAGAAGATCGGGCTCGGCCTGGATCTTGATCTCCATGCCGCACAGGACCAGGCTGTGGTCATCCAGAATCATGAGGCGGGTAGGCTTTTTCTCGAGCATGGACTCTCCTGCACAACTGCCAATGAAAAACTGACTCGGCAGTGGTCAGGTCCGACCGACGCAAAATCGTTGTGCGGACCGCCACCGCTTCACAATGGCATCCTGCCCAACCGATGACCCCCTGATTCGCAGGGCCCCTCTCCCTGCGCCAGATAACCCCACCTGGCCAGCCGGGCCGCCAGGGCGACCGCGACCCTGCAGCGGGCTATGCGTTGTCATGCTAAACAGTCGTCGCTCCAACCGACATAGGACATTTCCCCGGGCTCGTTACGAAACTGACCTTCACGTTGAGGGACAGGCCAAATCCCTACAGTCACCCTGTCGATGGGCATCGGAAATCGCTCAGGATCTTGCGACCGAAGGGGTGATCGAGGCTGGCACTGCGCAATTGCAGCACCACCTCGAAAGCCTCGAAGTTCAGGGTCAACCAGTAACCCTCCCCGCTCGGTGCCGGCCCCAGGCGGCCCTGCTCCATGAAACGAAACCAGGCCCAGGGACCTTCGGCCGAACGTACCAGGGTGCGCCCGTCGATCAGCGTGACCACCATCCTGAGCTGGCTGCCCAGGGCCCGGGTCGGCCAGGTGAACAGAGCGGGCCGGATGGGGCCGTGGGCATAGTCGAGTTGCAGCTCGTCCAGGGTCAGGCGCACCTGGGCGATGTTTTCATCCATGGTCACAGGGCTGAGCTCGAAATCGACCCGCGCGACGTCGGACGTGCCGGGAAAAAACGCCCGGCGAATCTGCTCCGCGCGCTGGAACTGTGCCGCCGGCGCGCCCTCCAGTAGCGTGGTGTCCGGATGACGCTGTTGAAAATCCTGCAGCAGCCCGGAAGGGGCGAACAAGCGGTTGAAATCGGCCAGCGAGAGCTGCTCCCTGGCCTGTGGGTCAAAGGGATAGCGCTGGGCGAGCAGGCGCGAGCATTCAGGGCCCAGTTGACGGTCCAGGCTGGCGCCGACCGTCGCCACCGTCTGCTGGCGCAGGTGTTGCCGGGCAACACCGACGATATCGGCGAACAGCGGTTGCAGCATCGGCGGCAGCCCGTCGATCTGCCGCTTCAGTGGCTCCAGGCTGTCCACCGGCGGGCTCGGCAAGCCCATCGCCAGGGACTGCTCCCGGGCCTGGAGGTAAATCGCGGCCTGGGCCAGGGCTTCGCGTAGCCCCTCGAGCGGGGCGGCGGTGCCTTCGGTCAACTGTCGCAGCGCCGCAAAGTGCCGGTTGACCGGGTGCTCCTCGGCGGCCAGCGTGCCGGGAAGCGCCCTGGCCAGATCGGGGGAGAAACTGGAGGCCAGTGACGAAACCTGCTGGCGCGCCCGGTCGACCAGACGCTGCGGGGCCTCGCTGATCTCCAGGCGGGTCTCACGCCCTGCCGCGCGCAGCAAGCTGAACAGCGCCGAGTCGGCCCGCGACAGCCGCTCCAGCCTGAGGGCCAGGGACTCGGGCTGGTCGAGGCCAACCAGCCGCAGGTCCGCGAAGAACTGCTCCCAGTGGCGGATATAGTCCCGCGCATAAAGCGCGGACACTTCGTTGTGCAAGGTCGCCGCGTCCAGTCGAAGCCCCGGCCCCATGACCCAGTCTTCATCCTTGAGCGCCTCGGCCACCAGTAATGGCAGGCGGACCCGCAGCTGCTCATGTCCTTTGGGGCTGAAGCGTGCAGGAACGCCTCGGTTCAAGGGCTCGCCGCTACGGCGGGCCAGGCTCAGCAGACCCTCGCTGCCGCTGGCGGCGACGACACTGAAATCCTCCGCGTCGGCACTGGCCAATGTCGCGCTCAGTCGAGCGTACAGACGCTGCTGTTGCGGCTCGCTGCGCAATTGTCGACGCACCCGCTCTACCCACCGCGAATCGACACTCAGCACCGGCCCCTGCGCCAGCAGCGGTATCAGCGCCTGGACATGCCCCTGCAATTGCTCGCGTTGCTCCGGGGCCAGCGCCTGACCGAGATCGCCCCGCACCTGGGCCGACAGCCAGTCTTCAAAGGCGGCCGATTCGAAGCGGCCCTGGCCGCCCAGCATCAGGTAAAAACGCAAGCGCTCCTGGCTCTCGCTGTACAACCCATCCGGCGCGGAACGCTGCAAGACTTGCACAACGCCAGGTAGCAATTCATCGAGCAACGCCCGCTGGTAAAGGCCATGGGTCTGGTCCAGCAATCGCTGATATTCGCTTGACCAGAACGCCGGCTGCGGCCAGCCGTCCGTGGGGGGATAGGCCAGGCTCCTGAAGCGTGCCAAGCGCTCGAGCAGCGCCGGCGTCAGGCTCGTCCCGGCAGCGCTGGCCGGCAACGCCGCCAGCAACGCTTGTTGCTCGGCCAGCCACTGCAACTGCCGGGTCTGCTGCCAGTAACTGTTGCCGAGCAGCGTTGCCAACAACATGACCAAGGCAGCCGCACCGAGTGCAAGCAACCAGCGCCGCCCACCCGCACCCAGCGGCAGGAATCCTGGCCAGCGCGTGTGGCGTCGACTCTGTTGCAGGCAGCGGACCAGCCGCTGAGTGGCGGCCCGGGTGCCGGGCTCGACCCGCAAGTGGCCGCTGCAACGCAGCGATTGCAGGTGGACCTGCGCAACCCGCGGCTGCTCGAAAAACGCCGTCTGCAGATAAGGCTGCAAGATCTCGCCGAACTGTTGCCACAATCGCGCGAAACCATAGAGTTGAACCCGGGCCGGAGTCTGCACCTCCTTCTGCAAGCGCTCTGGGAGTCCGTCCTGCAAGTCCGTGAAGAGGCCGACAACACGCTCGGCCAGCCCCGTCAGGTTCTGCCGGTTGCGCCCACGGACAAAGGCCAGCGCCAGGTCTCTTTGTTCGGTCGGCAACGCCAGCAGCGACGGTTCGAAGCCCGGCAAGCGATCACAGTGGGTGACGATCACCTGCACCGACAAGCCGTGCCCGAACTGAGCGGCCAGCTCTTCCAGGCGCGCCCGCAGGATCAGCGCCTGGGCATCGCGGGCAGCGGGGGCCAGGCGCAGCAGATGCACCGCATTGAGCACCAGCACCGCCCCGGCGACGCCCAACCCGTGGCGGCGCGAGCGTTTCAGTTCATCGAGCAGGCAACGCCATAGCCGCACGCACTCGGGGTCTGCCTGGGTCAACAGCGCGGCACTCACGGCCATGACGGAAAACGCCCCGACACGCCCCGGGTGCACATCATCGGGCGGTGACTCGTCGCCTCCGCGCGCGCGGCGCCCTTTCTCCCCCATCAGACTGCGCTTGCCGGCACCTGCCCCGCCCAGCAGCAGGAGCACCGGACCGCTGGCGCTGGCCTGGCCTTCCAGGCGCCAACGCTCCAAACGCTCACGCAAGCGCCGCTCTCGGGCACCGGGTTGCTCCAGCGCCTGCAACGCCAACTGCGCCGCTTCGGCCTGAAGCAACTCCCGGCGCTTGCGCCGTCGCCGGGCCCACCAGAGAAAAACCAACCCACACAGGTACAACGGCACCAGCAGCAGCCATTGCTGCCAGTCGTGCGCCAGCGGAGCAACACCGTCGATGGACAACCGCGGCCCCTGGCTGCGTACCAGCAGGGTCAACAGGTAAAGGCCCGCCGCCAGCGGCAGCGCTCGCAGCAGGTTTTTCAGCAATCTCAGGAACATGGTGGCAGTCATCCAGCGAGGGCAAATAGGTGAAGCGCCCTACGGCAGGGCGTCGGCGGTCACGGGCGGTTCGAGCACGATCTCCACCCGGCGATTGCGCCCGCGGTTGTCCGGGCTGTCATTGGCGACCCGTGGCTCACTGGCGCCACGCCCCAGGACCTGGATACGCCCGGAGTCGGCCGCCTCACCGAACATTTCGAACGCCACCGCACGAGCACGTCGCAGCGAGAGTTCCTGGTTGGAGACCCGCCCCTTGCCGACCGGCGTATCGTCGCTATGGCCGATGATCCGGATACGCCCCGGCCAATCCGCCAGCACCGCGGCGATCCGCTGCAAGGTCGCCCGATGCTGTGGCGCGAGCGCACTGCCGCCAGGTGAAAACCATTGCCTGGCACCGAGCAGGAGTCGCACGCCGCCCGCCTCATCGAGCAGCACCAGGCGCCCGGCCTGGAAATCCTCGGCCAGACGTTCGGCCAACGAGGGCAGTGTCGCGGGGACCGTTGCCCTGGGCGACGACAGCTGCGACAGGCCCGGCAACTGCTGGGCCGAGCGCCTCTGCAGGTCGTACGCACCCACGACCACGAGGGCGATCGTCAGCAGCGCCAGACCGCACAAGGCCCAGCGCAGCGCACGCCGGGGCCGCTGCCCCGTCTGCGCGCGCTTCAGTACCGGACGCGGATAACGCTCGCGGTGCTGGCGCAGGATTTCGTAGAGCTGACTGCGCTTGAGGGCGAGGATCGAACGGCCTTCGCGCTGGATTCGATAACGCCCCTCCAGGCCCAACGCCAGGCACAGGTACATCAGTTCAAGCAGCGCCAGGTGCTCCACCGGCTTGAGCTGCGCCTCGTCCAGATAGGCGAAGAAGCCTTCGCCGCCCTCGGTTTCCTGGTGAAAGGTCATCAACAGGCTGTGCCGCGACCAGGCGCCCCGGGCCCATTCGCTGCTGGCGATGACTTCGTCGAGCAAGGTGCACAGGGCATAGCGGGCGCGCCACACGATCCGCTGCTCGATACCGCAGGCCAGGGCCTGACGCTGAAAGGTCCGCACCCGGGCAATCAGGCGCAGGCGCAGCGCTGCCAGGTCGGGCCGGCGCGTCAGGCGCTGGAAAACCACGACCTCATGCAGCAGATCATCGGCCAACGGGCACAGCTGTTCGTCGGCGGCCGCCGGTCGGGCCCGGACAGGCTCGCGGGCGATCGCGCGGGCATCTTTTCGCGCTCCTGGCCCCCCCTTGGCAAGCGCCATCACGGCTCCCTGATGGCCCAGAACGCCAGTTGCAGACCCGGAAACGAACCGGCTACATGCAGGCCGAAGCCGCTGGTGTCCACCAGGTCGGCCCACAAGGCGTGGTCGCTCGACACCTGGAAATAGCTGAAGCCGGGATAGTAAGGCAGCTCCCTGGGCGCCGCCGGCAACACCTGGATCGCCAGGCCCGGCAATTGCAGGTTCACCAGGTCGTGCAGGCGCTCGGCCGGGCCGATCTTCAAGCGGCTGGGAAAGCTTTTACGCAGTTCCTCGTCGGGCACCTGCGCGCGAACCGCGAGAATGAAACGCGCCGATTGATAAAGATTGATGTCCGGTACCTGGGCAAAGCGAAAACCGAATGCACCACTCTTGAGGGCCAGGGCAACCACGTCGGCCGTGGCCGTGGCGCTCAACGACTGCAGCAGGTCCTGGATCAGCGGCACAAAGGTCTCACCCAGGCGGTCATGACGGTACACCGGGTACGCCTTGGGACGCTTACGGTCCGGGTGGAAAATCGCCAGCTCGCCGGCCAGCCGCACCAGCTCGCGGTACAGCAGCTCCGGATGCAGCGCCGCCTGGCTGGCCAGGTGCACCAACAGGCTTTCGGCGCGGTTGACGCTTTGCAGCATCACGTATTGCTGGATTTCCGTCATCCCGCCGAGACCACCCTGGCCCAGCCCCTCGGCCAGGGCCGCACCGCGTTGCCGGGCCCGGGCGATCAGTTCGTCGACGGAGCGCGCCAGCACCGGCGAACAACGCCAGGCCAGCAGCGGCGCCACCTGTTGCCGGTCGAGCACCACCAGGCCGGCGGCCGTTCGCTCCACCACCCGGGCCACCCGCAGGAACACATGGGAGGCGGCCACCTCCGCTTCGCGCGCCAGCTTCAGGTTCAAGCGGCTCACCTGCAAGCAGGCCGGTTCGGCGCCCTCGGCATGGGTGTCGGCCACCATGACTTCGCTGACCCGGTGGCGGGCCAGGCTATCGTCCCGGGGGGCGGTTTCGGTGTCCGGAACGCCCGGGCGATTGACCGCCAGGGCCAGCACCAATTGTACATCGCGCTCGCTGTCGGCCACCGGATAACGCAGCCGGGCCAGCTCCTCGTCCGTCAGGGCGAAGGGGCTGCCATCGGGCATGATCCCTTCACAGGCGCTCAGGGCCAGCGTGCCCAGAGCCAGTTGCCCCGCATCGATTTTCAGCGCGGAAAAGCCCCAGCCATGGGGTTGCAACGCCCGCAGGACCTGCGCCAGCCGTGCCCGATGATGGCGCTCCTGCTGCTGGAAATGCTGCGGCAGCAGAAACATGCCTTCGGACCACACGACGCTGTCGTGACTACTCATCATCGGCCTTGTCCTCCGCGGGCGCCGACGTCAACACCACGCGCTGGCGACCGATCAGGGCCGTCAGTCGCGAGGGGCGCGTCGGGTCGATTTCGGCCCAGGCCCACCACTGGGCATGGTCGATATTCCGGTACTCGGCCACGATCGCGACAAAGCGGGTGCCGGGCTCAGGAATAAAACCCTGCTCCTGCTGCTGGCCAGGGCGCAGCAGCAGCGACTCCTGTCGCAGCAGGTCGCGCCCCAGGGCCTGCTCGGCAGCGGCTTCGGACTGGAACAGCTCGACCTGCTCCAGGCGCTTGCTGTCCGCCAGTTGCAGGAGCCTGACGATCACCGGCGATGGCCGGCCATGCAGGTCGGGATTGCTGTCCAGTGCAGCCTCTAGGAACAACGCGATACGCGGTTCGGGCGGTGGCGGTTCGTCCGCCCAAAACCAGGTACAGCCTGGGAGCGTCAGCACCAGCAGCAGGAGCATGGCGCGTCGAAACACCCGCTTAATCGCGACCATCGTCGGCCTCCTTAGGCTGCTTGACCTTCGCCGGTTTCGCCGCCTTGGCCGAGGTCGAGGCAGGCGCGGCACCGCCATTGATGTCGACCGAGGCCGAGCCATCGAGGGTCACGGTCTTGCCGTTGATCGCCACGCCCGCGGCGCTGAGCACCAGGGTGCTGGCGCCGACCTTGAGGGTCAGGCTCTTGCCGGCTTCCAGCACCAGCTTGCCGTCGGCCTTGAAATCCATGTCGGTCGCCGTCGACTGCAACTGACCGGCAACCTTGCAATGGCTATCGCCCCCGATATCCAGCAATTGATCGGCGTCGACCCGACTGTTGCGGCTCCCGCCCACGGACTCATGGAGATCGTCCTTGACCTTGAGCAACTGATTGGCGCCGACCGTCAGGTGCCAGTCGTTGCCGATGCTGGCGAACGCATCGTTGCGCACCGTCAGGTCCTGGTTGCGGCCCGCATGGATCAGCAACTGCTCGCGGCCCGCCTTGTCGTCGAAGCGCAGCTCGTTGTACACCCCCTGCTCGCCCAGCGACTGCGACTTGAGACCACTGCGGGCCGCCTCGGCCGGCAGCTCCCAGGGTGGCCGGTGACCGGCATTATAGAGCCCGGCGGTGACCAAGGGTCGGTCGGGGTCGCCGCCGAGGAACTCCACCACCACCTCCTGCCCGACCCGTGGCACGAACAGCGCGCCCCAGCGCTTGCCGGCCAGCGGCTGGGCGACCCGGACCCAGCAGGAACAATGCTCGTTGCGCCGCCCGCTGCTGTCCCAGTGAAACTGCACCTTGATCCGACCGAATTTATCGACCCAGATCGGATCGCCCTCCTTGCCCACCACGAAGGCCGTCTGTGGCCCGGCGATCCGCGGCCGCACCGTCTGGAGCGGCGCGCGAAACACCTGGGTGGTCGGAATCGCCTCGACCTCGCAGCGCGGCTCGGTCGTTGTATCGAACTGCAAGGTCGTCGCAACGATCAGGTAATCACCGTTCTGCTCGGCCCGTGGGTGATCGACCAGGGTGAACCACTGTCCGGGTACCAGATGCAGCGACTGGCTGACGCCCTGTCGCCACTGCTGGCAGGCGTGCGCGGCTTCGAGCTGGATCCGCGCCAGCGCTTCGCCAGATTTGCCACTGCTGAAGCGCCCCGGAAAACCTTCCTGTCGAAAGTTGCCGTGGCGCGGTGTCGCCGCAGCCGCCTGGCTCGCCGAGAGGACGCTGGCCTCACGATTGCTGGCCTTGGTGAAATCGAAATCCACCAGGCTGAACACCCCGGGCCGCAGTTCGCCGTGGGACTCCCAGCGCTGCATGCTGCCCGGGACCTTGTCCTGGTTGGGCCGGTAGCTCATTTCAGCCAAGTGCCGCACCGGTTTATGGGCGTCCATCGAGTCGGCGATCACCAACAGGTGGTCTTCAGGCTGATGATCGAAGAAGTAGTAGAACCCCGCTTCCTCCAGCAAGCGACTGAAAAAAGCAAAGTCGCTTTCGTCGAACTGCACGCAGTACTCCATCGGCTCCGGGCATTCGACCTGCCAGTCGATGCTGGCGGGGTAGTCGCTGAAGACCTCTTCGAGAATCTGTTTGAGCGTCAGGTTCTGGAAAATACGCTGGCGCCGGGACTGCGTAAGCAACCACAGCCAGGGCCTGAGCGAAAGCCGGTAGCACGCCTGGCGCTTGACCCAGCCCGTGGCACTGAAGGCGGTGATATAGCCGTGGATATGCCGCACCTGTGGCTCCTGTGGCGCCTCGACACCGAGACTCAGTGCCAACGGACGTCCCAGCAAATCATCGACCTGCAAGCCATCGTCGGCACAGGAGACCGTCAACTGGTATTCGAAGAGCTGGCTCAACCCTTCCCGGCCCGTCAACTCGAGCAGCGACAGCTTGGCATCGACGTCAGGCACCTGGAGACGGTGGTAGGTGTTCTCGGACATGGTGACAAGGGCTCGCTCAGGCAATCGTGGTCTTGAGGGTGGCGCTGGCATCGACGCGGATCTGGCCGCCCCAGTTGCACAGGCAGGTACAGCGATTATCCAGCGCCGGCCGCTTGGCAATCCGCGTGCGCGGCGCGCCGGGCTGCCAGGGCGTGAGCGTGGCGGGCACGCAGGGCATCGGCGTCAGCACGCCCATGGCGGCGGCCGTCGCCGCCGCGACCTGGGGGTTGGCCGGGCTGCGGCAGAGGCCGAAGGTCGGGATATTGGCCTGGGGTTGATGATCGAGAATGTTTGCCGCCGGCTGACCTTCGACCTTGAGCCGCCCCAGCGGCAGGACACTCAGGGGGGCCGATACGGTGCCAAACGAACAGGAGAGCAAGGCGCCCATTACAACTTGCTGATTCATGCGTGCTCCAGACAGACATCCATGGAAAGCCCGTGCAGTGTCAGTCAAGGGTGCCCCGCGGGGTATCGGATAACTCCTAAATCAGCCGACGTGGTCCTGTGGCGAGCGGGCTCGTAGCGCCATCCCGGCGCAGCCGCGCACCTGTGCCCCAGCCAGCAGGCCCGCCCCAGGCCCTGCCGCGCGCCCAGGCGCAGGCCTGGCCGCTGCGCCGGATCCAGCTGCAAGTCGAGGTCCCATTGAAAGGTCGGGCCGACATAACACTCGACCAGCTGGCAAAGGGGCTCGAAGTAGCGCCCACCGGGCAGCAGGTGCTGATAGTCGGGCCAGGACAACGGCCCCAGGTGCAGGCTGAAACTGTGCTGGATATTCCACAGGCGGCGCCCCAGCAACGCGGCCCCGCCCAGCCGTGCCGACTCGCTCTGCCGGCCCAGTTGCAAACGCTCGCCGGACGCCAGGACGGCCCGGTGTCGGCCCAGGCTGCTCAGGCCCACCGGCAAGCGCAGCAGATCCTGGACCAGGGCCAACAAAGCGGCGGCACTGCGGCGTTGATCGATGAACTGCGGCGCATAGAAACGCGCGCCATTGGGCAACGCGCTCATCTCGCCCGGTGAAAACGCCGACACATAGTCGGCGAAACGGTCGTCGGCCGGACGATCGGCCCAGACCACCGGTCGAACCCGCGCCCAGCTTCGGTAGAGCAGGCTCAGCAGGCGGTGGTGAAACACATCCAGAAAGTGCGCCAGGGTGCTGTCGCTATGATTAATCTGGCGCGACAGCACATCTTCGCTGAAATGCAGGGGCATCGGCCCGTTCGCCCCCGTCAGGCCGAAGAAGTTCACCGCCAGCAGCGCCGCGCGGCCTTCGCGAAGGCGCACCTGGGCGATCATCGCCGGTTCGAACGCCAGCGAGACGTGCTGCGCCAGACGCAACGGATCGTCGCCCAGGCGTTGCGCCGTGCCCCAGCGCGGCGCATGGGGGTAAGTGCGCTCCAGCAGACGCAGCGCGGCGAAAAAGTCGTAGCGCCAGGGATGCGCGATCAGTTCGGGCGGTGGCGCTACCAGATCATGCATTGCCCCGCCCTCGCCCGCCAGGTCTTGATAGACCCCCGGCTCACACTGTGCAACTCGGTTTCCACAAAGGCATTGAGCGCGGCATAACGGACAAAGAACCGCTCCAGGGCGGCCCCGAACAGATAGGCTCCGGTCCCTTCGCAGGCGGCGTCGTCCAGCAGCAGGGTCAGGTTCAGGCCGCGCCCGAAGGCCACCGGGCCAGCACCGGGCAGCCGCCGGGTGACGACCTCGGCACGCAAGGAGACGATGCCTTGCAGCAACTTGTGCCCGCCGCTGTCGTCCTCGGGCAGGTAATGCGCCAACAACTCGCGCAAGGCCTGCGCCCCGGCAGCCCCCTCGCGGTGAGCCAGGGGCAGGTAGTTACGCGACAGTTGCCGGACCACCTGCCATTGCCGATCGCCCTGGGATGGCGCGGGTAGCGGGCGCGAGGGTCCCGCCACGCAACGGATCGCCAACACCGGGGCACTCACATCCAGGACGAAGTCGGTATTACCGGCCCCCAGGGGCAGGCTCAACGGTAGATCGCGGTTGGAACACAATACGTCCACCGCCAGGCGCTGCAGCTGGGCGTCCGCCTCCAGCGCCAGGACCAGGCTGGCGTCACAGCCACGGTAACGCCGCTGCCCGTCGACGAAGCGCTGGGGGACACGGCTGGGCGTGCGCTGCATCTGGTAGAAACCCACCGGGCGCCGATCAGCGTCGTCCAACCGTGGCGGAGCATACAGCGGCAGGAGGAGTTGGCGCTCCTTGGAGCCGGCGGCATACCCATGGACCGCCAGCACCTCCTGGATCTCGTAGGCCAGTGGCCGCGCCTTGTCGACCACCAGGGGCAATTCATGACGGTAAGGATCGATGACAATACGCTCGATACGCTTGTTGAACAGGTTGATCACCGGCGCGCAGAACAAGCCGAAGTGGCTGGCATCGAGCAGTGCCGACAAGGGTTGCGACAGCGGCGCGAGCACCACCACCAACTCCAGGCTGCGCGATTGGCACCCGCGCAGCGCCGGCCCCAGGCCACCCAGGCTGACAAAACGCTCACCCTCGGCAAACGCGAGAAAGGTCTTGAGCTGTGCGCACACCGCGTCACTATTCAACGAACGTGCCTGCTGGCGGGCGGCGGGACGCGGCTCCGGCTGACGGATCTGCCCGGGGTCGATCCGCGGGCTCCAGCTCCCCTCGCCTTCGCCGCAGCGGGCAAACATACCCTCGGCGCGGGTCAGCAGGGCTTCCTGAACGGCCATGGGCAACGAGCCATCGCCGCGCAGGAACAGCGTCAGTTCCTGCAGCGCCAATTGATCGAAAGACACCCCGGCCGTGGTACGCAGACGCAGGCGCAAGGCGCCACCGTCCTGTTTGACCACGCTGGCAGGCAAGCCCTTGAGCAGCCCCGCACTGGGCAGGTACTCGGCTGACTCCAGGGCCAGGGGCCAGAGCGTGACCGGGCGCAGGCTACGGAACTCGCAACGCGGGCCTTGCCCGCCCGCCTCGCCCAGCGAGCGCACCACGCTATTGGCCGGCAGGGTGAACCCCGAGGCGAGCGAACCCTCCTGCAAGTCCGGGGAAAACTGCAACACCGCCATGGACGGAACCGGCAGCAACTGCTGCGGTTGCACCAACTCCAGGAGGCTCTCGGTGAAACGCGGGAATTCGGCCTCCATCTGCAGTTGCACACGGGCCGTGAGAAAACTCAAGCCCTCCAGCAAGCGCTCCACCGACGGGTCGGTCACCTCCTCGGGGCGCAACCCCAGGGTGGCGGCAATCTTCGGGTAGTCCTCGGCAAACTCGGCACCGGCTTCACGCAGGAAACGCAGTTCACGCTCGTAATGGCGCAGCAGTCGTTCATCCATGGGCGCGCGGGCGAACGTAGGGCCGAACCCGCACTTCACCACTCTCGGTGTTCCAGGCCGACTCCAGTCGGAACGCGTGCAACGCATCGAGGCCACGGATTTCGCCTTCGATGAGGAAGTTCAGGCTGGCACTGCAGGGGCGCGCAAGGAGGAGTTGCACCTCGACGCTGTAACGCAGGATGCGCGGTTCGAAATCCAGGACGATTTCACGGATACGGTTCTCGAGCTTCTGCGTATCGATGCTCGACAGCACCACCCCCGCCAGGTTGCCCAGGCCGTAGTTGAGCACCGATCGCGTGACATGGGGCTGGCTGCCCAGCGGGCAGACCGCCCCCAGTCCGGTGGCATTGAACAGCAGCGTGAGATCCCGGCACAGGTGTTCCAGCTCTTGCTGCGAACCACCCCCTGCCTGGCGACGGGTCATCCCCTCGCCAGGGCTGGCGGGCCTCATCAGACGCTCAAGCAGCGGTGTCATGGCGATAGTCATGAAAATCCTCCCGAAAACCCCAGGCGCCGGCGGGTCCCGCAGCACGCTACGGGATCCGCTGGCGTTCGATCACACGGCGGTTTCTTTAAGCCGGCTGAAGCTCTTTTCAACCTCGCCGTCCATCTTGCCGTCGATGAAGTGTGTGTACTTGTACGTGAGGCCCGTGAAGTTGATCAGGAAGCTCTCGGTCGGGCGATCGCCGCTGCCGTTGTTGATGGAGTAGTGGCAGATGATCGGCGCCTGCAGCTTGAACTCGATGTAGGGTACGTTCTTGCCCGTCGAACTGCCGCTGGTCTGGATAATCCGCAAGGTCGCCTCCTCCAGGGACTTGCCAGTGATCGACTCGATAAACAGGTTGGGCGAGGCGATGTCGGTGGTCTTGCTGAAGACCATGTCGCTGACGAACCCGACGCCTACTTCACGGTCATTGTCAAACGAGATGGGACGACCGCTGCTGAACGACCAGGAGTCGATTACGATCCAGCCCGTGTGATCCGTCTCCTTGCAGTTCCCCTTAATCATGGGGTCCTGCTTGGCTCCGAGTTTCAATAAAATCATATGGGACTCCAACTTCTATTTATTTGAATGGTTAAGCGCTTTTCCGGAGCCAGGCCCCGTTCAGGCGTGAACCCCTCAGCCTTTGACCGAGGGCAGTTGGGAGACCAGTCGCAGGGATACGCTCAGGCCTTCCAATTGATAGTGGGGACGCAGGAAAAACTTGGCCTGGTAAAAGCCCGGGTTGCCTTCCACTTCCTGCACCACCACTTCGGCACCCGCCAGGGGCTTGCGCGCCTTGTCGGCGTCACTGGCGGTCGCCGGGTTATGTTCGACGTACTTGACGATCCAGTTGTTGAGCCAGATTTCCATATCCTCGCGCTCGCTGAAGGAGCCGATCTTGTCGCGCACGATGCACTTGAGGTAATGCGCAAAACGGCAGGTGGCGAACAGATACGGCAACCGCGCCGCCAACTGCGCGTTGGCGGTGGCGTCGGGGTCGTCGTATTCCTGGGGGCAGTGCAAGGACTGCGCGCCGATAAAGGCCGCCAGCGAGGTGTTCTTGCAATGCACCAGGGGCATGAAGCCGTTCTTCGCCAACTCCACCTCGCGCCGATCGCTGATGGCGACCTCGGTCGGACAGGTCATGTCCACACCGCCCTCCTCGGTCGGATAGGTGTGCACGGGCAGGCCGCTGATGGCGCCGCCGGACTCGATGCCGCGAATCCGCGAGCACCAGCCGTACTCCTTGAAGGAGCGGTTGATATTGATCCCCATGGCATAGGCGGCGTTGGCCCACAGGTAGTTCTGCGCCTGGCCTTCAGTGACCTCCTCGAAGGCGAACGCCTCCACCGGCGCGGTGCGCGCGCCATAGGGAATACGCCCGAGGAAACGCGGCATGGTCAGGCCGATGTAGCGCGAATCCTCGGAACGCCGCAGATTGCGCCAGGCGGCGTGCTCGGGGGTGAGGAACAGCTTGCTCAGGTCGCGGGGGTTGGCGACTTCGCGCCAGGAGTCCATCAGCATCACCGCCGGTGACACCGCGCTGATCAACGGCGCATGGGCCGCCGCGGCAATCTTCGCCAGTGACCCCAGCAGTTCCACATCCGGCGGGCTGTTGTCGAAATAGTAATCGGCGATCAGCACGCCAAACGGCTCGCCGCCCAGTTGTCCGTACTCATGCTCGTAGATTTTCTTGAACAGCGGGCTCTGGTCCCAGGCCGCGCCCTTGAACTTCTTCAGTTCGCGGGCCACTTCGTCCTTGGCGACGTTGAGGAAGCGGATCTTGAGTTTCTCGTCGGTCTCGGTGTTGCTCACCAGATAGTCGAGGCCGCGCCAGGCCGATTCGACCGCCTGGAAGTCCGGGTGATGGAGGATGTCGTTGACCTGCGCGGACAACCTGGCATCGATTTCGCCGATCAGCGCCTGAATGGTGCCGAGGGTGTCATGGGCGATCAGGTGGGTCGTACGCAGCGCCTGCTGGGCCAGGGTCTGCACCGCATGCTCGATGGCTTCGCGCACCGGCTCGCCGCGCGGCTTGAACTCGCGTTGCAGCAGGTCATTGAATTCACTGGGCGACAGTTCGGCCGCCGGATCGATACCGGGCTGATTCTGAGTAGTGACGGACACGGGTATTTACCTGTTTCAGGGAGCGATCATCGAAGGCATCAGTCTTCGGACTCGGTGGCGGCCGGCTTGGCCTGGGCCAGCAGCGACTGCATCAGGGCCGGGTTTTCCAGCAAGCGGGCCATCAGTTGCTCGGCGCCGCTCTTGCCGTCCATGTAGGTCAGCAGGTTGGCCAGTTGATTGCGCGCCTCCAGCAACTCGCGCAACGGCTCGACATTGCGGGCCACGGCCCCGGGCGAGAAGTCGTCCATGCTCTTGAAGGCGAGCGACACCGCCATCTGCCCTTCCCCCGTCAGCTGGTTGGGCACACTGATGCGGACCTGGGGTTCGATGGCGGCCATGCGCTCATCGAAGTTGTCGATATCGATCTCCAGGAACTTGCGCTCGGCCAATGGCGGCAGGTCGGCCCGGTTGGCGCCCGAGAGGTCGGCGAACACGCCGTTGACGAAGGGAATCTCGATGGTCTTTTCGGCGCCGTACAACTCGACGTCATATTCGATCTGGACCCGTGGCGCACGGTTGCGCCCAATGAATTTCTGGCTGTTGTTATTGGACATACAGATGAACCTGAGCAGGGAGAGAAGCGTTAGTCATTGGCGATACCGCCCAGGGCGTGCAGGTCGGCGAGACTGCCCGGCACCAGTTCGGCGATCGCTTCGAGAAAACTCATGGTGGCGAGCCGGCGCGTCCTGGCCGCCAGCAGGGGCACCGGACTCGAAGGCTCGTGGTGGGCGTAGTAGGCGCAAATGGCATCCAGGGCACGGACCACGTCTTCACGCGACTGGCAGACGCCGCTCCAGGCGGCCGCGCCGGCCGTTGCCGCACTGGCGGTGGCTGCCGGCGGCGAGTCGGCGGCAGTCGGCGGCAAGACGGCGCTGCAACGCTCCTCAGCGACGCGACACCACTTGTCCAGAGCGCGCCCGAGTCCGCCCAACGGGGAAATACCGGGCGCTGCGGTTTTTTCCTCGAGGCAAACACCGATCTGCGCGATCAGCTCCACCAGGCTCCTGAGTGTGCGAAGCCCCTCGATCAACTCGGCGCGGGCGGGAGATTCGATCAGGCCCGCCAAGCGCGCCAGCCCTTGCGTCCGGGCTTCCTCCTGAGCGGACTCGGCGATGCATGCCAGATCGGCCACGCACAGCGGCTCAAGGCCCACGGCGCTCCCCAGGGACTGGCGCTTGAGCACCAGGACCACGCTGGTGGGCACCGCCAGCTCGGCCAGCGTATTGAGGCGCACCAACGGATCGTGCCCTTCCTCGGCCAGGAGCTGTGGGTGAACATCCTCCCAACGCTCGCGCAGCAGGCAGTCGATCAGCCGAAGTCCTTCGACAAAGCCGGACAGCCCCTGCAACTCCAGCAAGGCACGCGCCAGGCAGACTGCAACCCGCAGGTCGAGGGAATCTTCCAGCAGCGTCAGGCACAGCGACCGTACCCGTTTCCAGTCCACCGGTGTGGCGGGATATAAATGGTCGCCGTATTGAACTTCGTTGCCGCCGTCTATTTCTTGCAACAGTTGAATGAAGTCAGCCCGGTATTCCAAGTTTGGACCACAGGGTCGGTCATACAGGCTATCAATATAAGGAATCAGTTCTTTTATCGACATATTCCACCCCCATGACTAATGCCCTCAGGCACGCTCGCCCCCAATGAAAGCCTTTAAACGCCAGCGCCTTGTGCACGTGGCAGGCAAGGCGCTGCTGGAATTCACTCTAGTCAAAGGGGTGGGCCGAAAACATAGGAATAGTCCTAGATCGGATAACACCGAAGATCACGGGTAAAGAAGATAAATAACGAAAGTTTGCAAGTTCGGAAGAACATGTAAGGAGAAGCGTTTTATTACAGGACTCAAACGTCTACAGGACGCTGAAGGCGTAATAACGCAATAGGCGGGGACAGCTTCCAGTCAGGCCAACACATTCAGATAGCCATTGACGAAAAACAGGCAAAAAAAAGCCCCGGCAAGCCGGGGCATTTTCTTTTGCTTCAAGGAGTTCAAGGGCCTTGAAGCGGTGTATGGCGCAGCGGACGGGACTCGAACCCGCGACCCCCGGCGTGACAGGCCGGTATTCTAACCGACTGAACTACCGCTGCGCGTCGGTTGGAAGCTCCTTGCGGAACATCCGATTCTCTTGCGAGAAGCTCAACGAGTGGTGGGTGATGACGGGATCGAACCGCCGACCCTCTGCTTGTAAGGCAGATGCTCTCCCGGCTGAGCTAATCACCCTTTGCTGCGTTGAGGCCGCGAAATTTACGCAGGTAGCGGACCTAAGTCAATAGCCTGCTTGAAGTTTTTCAGAAAAAGACAAAATCGTGTCACGCGTACGGCCATGAAACCCCGCTCGCACCTACACGTGGTAGATCATCTTGCGGGTCATGCCGCCGTCCACCACGAATTCCTGGCCCGTGACGAACCCCGCGTTCCTCGACAACAGCCACGCCACCAGCGCCGCCACATCCTCCACCGTCCCTACCCTTCCCGCCGGATGCTGGGCATGATCGGCGTCGCTCAACGGCTCGGCCCGACGCACCGACGGATCACGCGCATCGATCCAACCCGGGCTGACCGCATTGACCCGGATCTCCGGGCCGAGACTGATGGCCAGGGCATGGGTCAGCGCCAACAGGCCGCCCTTGCTCGCGGCATAGGCCTCGCTGTCGGGTTCCGACTGCGCCGCACGGGTAGAGGCCAGGTTGACGATCGCCCCACAGTGGGCACGCAGGTAAGGCGCACAGTGCTTGGCCAGCAACATCGGCCCACTGAGATTGACCGCCAACACACGGTTCCAGTGCACCAGGTCGAGGCTTTCCAGGGTGATATTGTGCGGGTCGGCAATCGCCGCGTTACACACCAGGGCGTCGATCCGACCGAAACGACCCAATACCTCGGCGACCCCCTGGGCCACCTGGGCCTCGTCGGAGACGTCCATGGCAATGAAACAGGCATTCTCGCCCAGTACCCGGGCAACCTTGCCGCCCCGGACATGATCGAGATCGGTGAGCACCACCTGCCAGCCTTCGCTGATCAGCCAGGCCGCGATCCCCAGGCCGATACCACGGGCCGCGCCCGTCACCAGGGCGACACGGCCATTGTTGCCAACGGCCGTGTCCAGGGACCACTCGATCACAAGGCCGCCAACCCGCGGGCCAGGTCGGCTTGCAGGTCGGCAACGTCTTCAAGGCCGACGGCGACACGGATCAGGCTGTCGCGAATCCCCGCTGCCTCACGTTCCTGCGGTGCCAGACGACCGTGGGAAGTGGTGCTCGGGTGGGTGATGGTGGTCTTGCTGTCACCCAGGTTGGCGGTGATGGAGATCAACCGGGTGGCGTCGATAAAGCGCCAGGCGCCCTCTTTCCCGCCCTTGACCTCGAAACTCACCACCGCACCGAAGCCGCGCTGCTGACGCTGGGCGAGTTCGTGCTGCGGATGACTCTTGAGACCGGCGTAATGCACCTTCTCGATGCCGTCCTGCTGCTCCAGCCACTCGGCCAGGGCCTGGGCGTTGGCACAGTGGGCACGCATGCGCAGGTTCAGGGTTTCCAGGCCCTTGAGGAAGATCCAGGCGTTGAACGGGCTGAGGGTCGGCCCGGCGGTACGCAGGAAACCGACGACTTCCTTCATCTGCTCGCCACGACCGGCCACCACGCCGCCCATGCAACGGCCCTGGCCGTCGATGAACTTGGTCGCCGAATGCACCACGATGTCCGCGCCCAGCTTCAATGGTTGTTGCAGGGCCGGTGTGCAGAAGCAGTTGTCCACCACCAGCATCGCGCCCTTGGCATGGGCGATTTCAGCCAGGGCGGCGATATCCACCAGTTCAGCCAGCGGGTTGGACGGCGATTCGACGAACAGCAGCTTGGTATTCGGCCGGATCGCCGCGTCCCAGCCCGACAGCTCGGCCAGGGGCACGTAGTCGACCTCGACGCCGAAGCGCTTGAAGTACTTCTCGAACAGGCTGATGGTGGAGCCGAACACGCTGCGCGAGACCAGCACGTGATCGCCGGCACTGCACAGGCTCATGACCACGGCCATGATGGCGGCCATGCCGGTGGCGGTGGCCACCGCCTGCTCGGCCCCTTCCAGGGCCGCGATGCGCTCTTCGAACGAACGCACGGTGGGGTTGGTGTAGCGCGAATAGACGTTGCCCGGCACTTCCCCGGCGAAACGCGCCGCCGCATCGGCGGCGGTGCGGAACACGTAGCTGGAGGTGAAGAACATCGGGTCGCCGTGCTCGCCTTCCGGCGTGCGGTGCTGACCGGCACGGACGGCCAGGGTGTCGAAGGCTACGCCCTCGAGATCGCTGTCCAGCCGACCGGCATCCCATTCCTGACTCATGCTGCCACTCCTTGCTCGATTCTCTGGAGGATACAAAACCGCTGGAGCCGATGGGGTCCTGTAGGAGCTAGCTTGTTGGAACGCCGCAGCGCAGCGATAGCGGTGGCGAATCTTGCATCGCCACCGCCAGCAAGCCGGCTCCTACAGGGTTGGCCCTGAAAGCCGGTTTTACTCAGTTGTTGTACAGGTCGATGATCGCGCTGACCGCCTGGGTCTTGGCCTTGGACGCATCGTTGCGCGCCTGTTCGATCTTGGCCAGGTAATGCTCGTCGACGTCGCCGGTGACGTACTTGCCGTCGAACACCGAGCAATCGAAGTGTTCAATCTTGATCTTGCCACCGCCGACGGCCTCGATCAGGTCCGGCAGGTCCTGGTAGATCAGCCAGTCGGCACCGATCAGGTCGGCCACGTCCTGGGTCGTACGGTTGTGCGCGATCAGCTCGTGGGCGCTCGGCATGTCGATGCCGTAGACGTTCGGGTAACGCACCGCCGGGGCCGCCGAGCAGAAGTAGACGCTCTTGGCGCCGGCTTCGCGGGCCATCTGGATGATCTGCTTGCAGGTGGTGCCGCGCACGATGGAGTCGTCCACCAGCATGACGTTCTTGCCACGGAATTCAAGTTCGATGGCGTTGAGCTTCTGGCGCACGGATTTCTTCCGTGCCGCCTGGCCCGGCATGATGAAGGTACGGCCGATATAGCGGTTCTTCACGAAGCCTTCGCGGAACTTCACGCCGAGGTGGTTCGCCAGTTCCAGGGCCGCGGTACGGCTGGTGTCCGGGATCGGGATGACCACGTCGATGTCGTGCTGAGGACGCTCGCGCAGGATCTTTTCCGCCAGCTTTTCACCCATGCGCAGGCGCGCCTTGTATACCGACACACCGTCGATGATCGAATCCGGACGCGCCAGGTAGACGTGTTCGAAGAGGCACGGGGTCAACGACGGGTTGGTCGCGCACTGACGGGTGTGCAGCTTGCCCTCTTCGGTGATGTAGACCGCTTCGCCCGGTGCCAGGTCACGGATCAGGGTGAAGCCGAGCACGTCCAGGGACACGCTCTCGGAGGCGATCATGTACTCGACGCCTTCATCGGTGTGGCGCTGGCCGAACACGATCGGACGGATACCGTGGGGGTCGCGGAAACCGACGATGCCGTAGCCGGTCACCATCGCCACCACCGCGTAGCCGCCGACGCAACGGTTGTGCACGTCGGTCACCGCGGCGAATATGTCTTCTTCGGTCGGTTGCAGCTTGCCGCGCTGGGCCAGCTCGTGGGCGAACACGTTGAGCAACACTTCCGAGTCGGAGCTGGTGTTGACGTGGCGCAGATCGGACTCGTAGATCTCCTTGGCCAACTGTTCGACGTTGGTCAGGTTGCCGTTGTGCGCCAGAGTGATGCCATACGGCGAGTTGACATAGAACGGCTGGGCTTCAGCCGAAGTCGAGCTGCCGGCGGTCGGGTAGCGCACATGGCCAATGCCCATGTGTCCGACCAGGCGCTGCATGTGCCGCTGCTGGAACACATCGCGGACCAGGCCGTTGTCCTTGCGCAGGAATAACCGGCCGTCATGGCTGGTCACGATACCGGCAGCGTCCTGGCCGCGGTGCTGGAGCACGGTTAGCGCGTCATACAGCGCCTGATTGACGTTCGACTTACCGACGATACCGACGATGCCACACATGCGACGCAACCCCTACTTAATGAATCTGAACTGAACAGCACTTACTGCGGCGTTTTGGCCGGCAAGAGATGTTCCTTGAACGGAAGATCAGCGGGTACGCTGATTCCGCTGGCGAGCCACCGACTGCTCCACCCCAGGATGAGGTTCTTGGACCAGTCGGCAACCAATAGAAATTTTGGCACGAGCTGAGACTCCTGCCACCACGAATCCTGCTGGACCGGCCCCAGGCTCAGCAGCCCGACGGCCACCACCACCAGCAGCCCGCCGCGGGCGGCACCGAAGGCCATGCCCAGGAAGCGATCGGTCCCGGACAGCCCGGTGACGCGAACCAGTTCGCCAATAAGATAATTGATCATGGCGCCCACCAGCAGGGTGGCGACGAACATGATCGCACAGCCCGCGATCACGCGAGCCGAAGGTGTCTGGATATAGTCGGTCAGGTACACGGACAACGAGCCACCGAACATCCAGGCGACCCCGCCGGCAATGATCCAGGTGAGCAGGGACAAGGCTTCCTTGACGAAACCACGGCTCAAGCTGATCAACGCGGAAACGACGATTACCGCAATAATCGCCCAGTCAACCCAGGTAAATGGCACAGTGCAGCCTACAGACGGATAAGGCGGCGCATTTTAGCAGAGCGCCGCCTCACTGGTAAGGCGATTGTCAGAGCATTTCGATACAAAGCCGCGCGCTTAACCGCGTTCCGGCTGGAAACGCACGACAAAGCCCTTCAGATTCTGCTGACGACCCAGCAGGTCACGCAGGCGATCGGCCTCGGCACGCTCGATCAGCGGACCGACAAATACCCGGTTCTTGCCATCGGAGGAGCGGATATAGGCGTTGTAACCCTGGCTGCGCAGGGTCTTTTGCAGGCTTTCGGCACTGTCGCGGCTGGACAGGCTGGCCAGCTGCACCGCCCAACTGATCGGCAGGCCGTTGGGGTCCACGCGATTTTGCGTGGTATCGAGCTTGGACGGCGCCACCGCGACCACCTGGGCCGGCGTTTGCGCCGGTGCGGGGGCAGGCTTGGCCACCGGAGCCGGCGCCGCGGGCTTGGCCGCCGCGACAGGCTTGGGTGCAGGCGCCGGAGCTGAAACCGGAGCCGGAGCGAGCGGCACCGGGGTCTCGGCGACCGGGTCCGCGCCTGGAGCCGGCTCCTGAGGCAGTGCTTGCGGCTCGGGAACCGGCACCGGCTCGACCTTGACCTGCGGCAGCGCCGAAGCCTGGGGAGCCGCCGGCGCATCGACGCGAACCTGGCGCTGCTCGTCCTGGCGGGAAAACAGCATCGGCAGGAAAATCACCGCCAGCGCCACCAGCACCAGCGCGCCGACCATCCGTTGCTTGTACGCCTTATCCAGCATTGCCATTGGCAGCCTCCTCCGTGGCGCGCCGGGCCAGCCACTCCAGCGCCTCGGCAACACAAAAAAACGATCCGAACAACAGAATCTCGTCATCGGCCGTGGCCTGGGCACACTGCCCTTCCAGCGCCGCGGCGACACTGTCGTAAACGCTCACCGGTGCACCACGCGCCGCCAGGACGGCTTGCAATTCAGTGGCCGGGCGACTGCGCGGCGTCTGCAACGGTGTGACCGCCCAGTGCTGAATATCGCGCGCGAGGGGCGCAACCACCCCCTCCAGATCCTTGTCCGACAATAGCCCGAACACCGCCAGGCGCCGCCCCTTCAAGGGACTGCACGCCAGACGCTCGGCCAGGTATTCGGCGGCATGGGGATTGTGCCCGACATCCAGCATCAGGCTGAGCGACTTGCCTTGCCAGTTCAGCTTGCGCCGATCCAGTCGACCGACGATACGGGTGCCCTGCAGCGCCTGGGCGATCCGCTCCGGCTGCCAGGGCAGGTCCATCAGCAGGTAGGCCTGCAGCGCCAGGGCGGCGTTTTCCATGGGCAGGTCAAGCAGCGGCAGATCGTGCAGCTCGACCACCTGGCCCCGGCGGTCAACACCCCGCCACTGCCAGTTCAGGTCGGTAATACCGAGATCGAAATCCCGACCGCGCAGGAAGAACGGGCTGCCCAGCTCGCGGGCCTTGTCCAGCAGCGGCTGCGGCGGGTTCAGGTCGCCACACAGCGCGGGCGCGCCCGGGCGGAAGATCCCGGCCTTTTCGAACGCCACCGATTCGCGGGTATTGCCCAGGTATTCGGCATGATCGACACCGATACTGGTCACCACCGCGAGGTCGGCATCCACCACATTGACCGTGTCCAGGCGGCCGCCAAGACCGACTTCCAGCACCACGACATCCAGGCCCGCGCGCTCGAACAGCCAGAGGGCGGCCAGGGTGCCCATCTCGAAATAGGTCAGGGAGGTCTCGCCACGCCCGGCCTCGAGTGCGACGAAGGCTTCGCACAGCTGCGCGTCCGTCACCTCGACACCGTTGATCTGCACGCGCTCGTTGTAGCGCAACAGGTGCGGCGAGCTATAGACGCCCACCTTGAGCCCCTGTGCCTGCAGCAAGGCGGCAACAAAGGCGCAGGTCGAACCCTTGCCATTGGTGCCGGTCACGGTCACTACCCGAGGCGCCGGCTTGCCCAGCCCCATGCGGTTCGCTACCTCTTGCGAGCGAGCCAACCCCATGTCGATGGCCGATGGGTGCAATTGCTCCAGGTAGGCGAGCCATTCGCCCAGGGTACGCTCGGTCATAGGCTTGCAGGCACCGGCGGGACAATGACAGCTTCGACCGGCGTGGCGATGTACTCGGGCGTCGGCAGGCCCATCATCTGTGCCAGCAGGTTGCCCAGGCGTGGGCGCAGTTCCTGACGGGCAATGATCATGTCGATGGCGCCGTGTTCCAGCAGGAACTCGCTACGCTGGAAGCCTTCCGGCAGCTTCTCGCGCACGGTCTGCTCGATCACCCGCGGGCCGGCGAAGCCGATCAGCGCCTTGGGTTCACCAACGATCACGTCGCCGAGCATCGCCAGGCTGGCGGAAACACCGCCGTAGACCGGGTCGGTCAGCACCGAGATGAACGGCAGGCCTTCTTCACGCAGGCGCGCCAGCACCGCCGAGGTCTTGGCCATCTGCATCAGGGAAATCAGCGCTTCCTGCATCCGCGCGCCACCGGAAGCGGCGAAGCAGACCATCGGGCAACGGTTTTCCAGGGCGTAGTTGGCGGCACGCACGAAACGCTCGCCGACGATGGCGCCCATGGAACCGCCCATGAACGAGAACTCGAATGCCGAAACCACCACCGGCATGCCCAGCAGGGTGCCGCTCATGGACACCAGCGCGTCTTTTTCGCCGGTCTGCTTCTGGGCCGCGCTCAGGCGGTCCTTGTACTTCTTGCCGTCACGGAACTTCAGACGGTCCACCGGCTCCAGGTCGGCACCCAGCTCGACGCGGCCTTCGGCGTCCAGGAAGATATCGATACGGGCGCGGGCACCAATGCGCATGTGATGGTTGCACTTGGGGCAGACGTCCAGGGTCTTTTCCAGCTCCGGACGATAGAGCACCGCGTCGCACGATGGGCACTTGTGCCACAGACCTTCAGGCACCGAGCTTTTCTTCACCTCGGAACGCATGATCGAAGGGATCAGTTTGTCTACTAACCAGTTGCTCATGCTTTCTTTCTCCAATTCGTTTTCGGCCCGTCGGACAACCGGGCCCGCCTGTTTTCTGTGGCGGTATGCATGGACGGCGGCAGGCTGCCAGCCGTCACATCGGCGCTCGGCAGGCGCGTACGGCCCGCATGAACGCCTCGATCTTGGTACGATCCTTGATGCCCTTGCTCTGCTCCACCCCGCCGCTGACATCCACGGCATAGGGTTTGACCCGGGCAATCGCCTCGGCCACGTTGTCGGCGGTCAGGCCGCCGGCCAGGATAATCGGCTTGCTCAGCCCCTGCGGAACCAGAGACCAGTCGAACGCGGCGCCGGTTCCCCCGGGAACGCCTTCCACATAGGTATCGAGGAGAATGCCGCTGGCACCGGGGTAAGCCTTGCAGGCCGCGGCGATGTCGTCGCCGGCCTTGACCCGCAACGCCTTGATGTAGGGACGGTGATAACCCTCGCACTGCTCGCTGGTTTCATCGCCATGGAACTGCAGCAGGTCCAGCGGCACCGCGTCGAGGATTTCCCCCAGCTCGCAGCGGCTGGCATTGACGAACAGGCCGACGGTGGTCACGAACGGCGGCAAGGCGGCGATGATCGCCCGCGCCTGCTGGACCGTCACCGCCCGTGGGCTTTTGGCATAGAACACAAGACCAATGGCATCGGCCCCGGCGTCGACGGCAGCCAACGCATCTTCAATGCGGGTAATCCCGCAGATTTTGCTGCGAACGGCGGACATGTCGTAAAGACCCCAGGTGTTTTTCCGAGAAAGTCCCGGATGGTAGCAAATGCTTTTCCGGGCGTCAGCCGTCAAGTTCCGAGAAGCCGGTGAGAAAATGCGGCCCGATGTAACGTTCCGGCAGCGCGAACTCGTCCCGGTACTCCACCTGCACCAGATACAGGCCGAACGGATGGGCCGTGACGCCGCCGGTGCGCCGGATACGGCTTTCCAGGACTTCCCTGGCCCACTCCACCGGGCGCTCACCGGCACCGATGGTCATCAGCACCCCGGCGATATTGCGCACCATGTGATGCAGGAAGGCCCCGGCGCGAATATCGATGACGATCATCTTGCCGTGCCGGGTGACCCGCAGGTGATGGACTTCCTTGATCGGCGACTTGGCCTGGCACTGACCGGCACGGAAAGCGCTGAAATCATGGGTACCGACCAGGTAGCGGGCGGCCTCGGCCATGCGTTCCACATCCAGCGGACGGTGGTTCCAGGTGATTTCTTCGTTCAGGTGGGCCGGGCGGATCTGGTCGTTGTAGATCACATAGCGATAACGCCGGGCGATGGCCTTGAAACGCGCATGGAAATGCGCTGGCATCACCTGCGCCCAACTGACGCTGACGTCATGGGGCAGATTGATATTGGCGCCCATGACCCAGGCCTTCAGCGAGCGCTCGGCCTGGGTGTCGAAGTGCACCACCTGGCCGCAGGCATGCACGCCGGCATCGGTACGCCCGGCGCACATCAGGGAAACCGGCGAATCCGCCACTTTCGACAGCGCCTCTTCCAGGGTCTGCTGCACCGTCGGCACACCGGACGCCTGACGTTGCCAGCCCCGATAGCGGGAACCCTTGTACTCGACGCCGAGGGCGATCCGGAAAAAGCCGTCGGCCGCCATTTCGGCGGCCGGGTTATCTATGTTTGCCAAGAACTTACAGCCTGCTGGTTTGCGCAAAGGCGTGCATTATAAGGCCAGCTGGCCGAGACGCCATGCGCGCGGGACTTTTAGTTCGCCCCACAAACGAAAACGGCAGCCCCAGGGCTGCCGTTTTCGTTGAAACGCCGATCAAGCCAAACGCTTGAGCATCTCCCGCGCTTCGTTCTTCTGCGCCTCGCTGCCTTCGTTCATCACCTCGGCGAGGATATCCCGCGCCCCGTCGCGGTCGTCCATGTCCATGTAGGCCTGGGCCAGGTCGAGCTTGGTGGCCGCCTCATCGGTTCCCGACAGGAAGTCGAACGACTCGTCTTCGGGCAACTCGTCCGCCACCAGGCTCGGCGTGGCGAGCGGAGGTTGCTCCAGGCTCTGGGACAGACGATCGAGTTCGGCGTTGACGTCATCCAGCTCGTCGGTGAACGCATTGGGACCGGAGTGCGCCTCCAGTTCATCCGCCAGGGACAGATCGAAATCCGCCGGCAGCCCCAGGTCATCCAGGCCACCCGCCCCCAGGGTCGGGACCTCGGCATCCGAATCCTTCAGGTCTTCGGTCAGGCTCAGCAGGAAGTCCTCGTCCGCCGAAGTGGACAGCGGCGTGTCCCCACCCAGGTCCAGATCGAAATCCGCCAGGTCATCCAGGGCCGGCTTGGCCTGGGGCTGCTGTTCCAGGACCGACTCGAAGCTCAAGTCGTCATCCAGGCCCGGCTTGGCCTCGGCCTGCTGCGCCAGGACCGACTCGAAGCTCAAGTCGTCATCCAAGCTCGGCTTGGCCTCGGCCTGCTGCGCCAGGACCGACTCGAAACTCAGGTCGTCGTCCAGTTGCAGGTCATCCAGATCCACCGTGGACGGCGCCACCAGCGTCGGCGAGGCCGCCTCGAGATCATCCAGGCTCAGGTCGAAGTCGTTATCGAAGACATCATCCGCCGCCGCGACCACGGGCACCTCTGGCGCCGCCGGAGCTGGAGCCGGGGCAGGCGGTTCGTCAGACAGCAACTCCTTGACGAAATCCTCGCTCAGCTCGGTCGCCACGGCCGCCGCCCCCAGACCTGCCGCCACGACGATCATCGACGGGAAGCGACTCTTGAGCTGCTCCACTTCGGCCTGGTGCCGACCGGCAGGCAGCTGCTTCTCCTGGGCGATGAACGCATCGCGATCGCCCTGCTGGCCGTAGACCTCCATCAGCTTCAGGCGCAAGTCAGTACGCTGTGGCTCGAACTTCACCGCCTCTTCCAGCACACCGGCCGCCTGGTTCAGGTGACCGCGCTGGATATGCAGGTTGGCCTGGTCCAATGCATCGACAGGACGCTCAGCGGCCGGGACCGGGGCCGGAGCGGGTGCCAGCTTTACGCTCGGCGGAGGGACCTCCAGGCCCTCGAAGCTGCTTTCAGGCAGATCCAGTTCTTCGGAAAAACCGCTTTCCTCGGACAGCGCCCGAGCCATGCGCTGGTGTTTTTCCGCTTCCTGCTTGGCCTTGCGGCGACGTACCAGGAACAGCAGGAGCAAGAGGAACACCAGCACCGCGGAACCGGCCAGCAGCCCCATCAGAATCGGACTGGAGAGCAGGTCGTCGAGCTTGCGCTCCTGCGGCACGGCGGCGTCGGGCTGGATCGGCGCTTCAACCGGCGCCGGCTTGGCCACCTCTGCCGCCGGAACGACAGGAGCCGGCGCAACCGGGGCCGGGGCCGGGGCCGCTTCCGGCTTGGCGGCCAACTGGGCGGACATGGCATTGGCCGGCTGCCCGGTCGCCGGCGCGGCGCCCGAGCCTTCGGCCTGCAACTTGGCCAACTGGTCGTTCTTGAGCTGGATCAGGCGCTGCAACTTGTCCAACTGGCTTTGCAGGTCTTCCATCCGGCTCTTCAGCTCGGCGTTGTCGCGACGAGTGGTATCCAGGCTTTCCTGGGTCACCGCCAGCTTGTTGTTCAAGGCCTTGCTGTCACCGGCGGCACCCTTGCCGTGTTTCTTGCCGGACGTGGCGGAAACCAGGCTCAGGTTGTCCTTGCCGGCGGCCTTGGCCGGCGCGCCCTCGCTACCCTTGTGCCGGGTGGCATCGATCTGCTGCTTGCCGCCATGGACCAGGCGCCGCCCCGAACGCCAGGCGGCATTCTGCGCGGCAACTTCGGCGATGGCCTTGGATTGTGGCAACGCGGTGCTTTGCGCATGATCAGGCAGACGCAGCACCTGGCCGGTCTTCAGGCGGTTGATGTTGCCATCGAGGAAGGCACCCGGGTTCAGCGCCTGGATCGCCAGCATGGTCTGCTGCACGGAGCCACCATTACTCTCCTTGGCGGCGATTTCCCACAAGGTGTCCCTGGGGCCGGTGGTGTATTGCTTGGCCTTGGTCGGCGCGGTCACCGGCGCCACAGGCGCGGCCGCCGCGTTGGCCGGGGCCGCGGCGGCGGGCTTGGCGGCATCGGGTGCCTGGGTGTATTTCGACGGGTCGAGCAGCACGCTGTAGTCGCGCATCAGCCGGCCATTGGGCCACTGCACCTGCACCAGGAAGCGCACATAGGCTTCGGACAACGGTTTGTTCGAGGTGACACGCACCACGCTGCGACCGTTGGGGTTGATCACCGGCGTGAAGGTCAGGTCGTTGAGAAAGTCCTGGCGGCTGACCCCGGCATCCGCGAAGGCCTGGGGCGAGGCGAGGCTCGGGACGATATCGGAGGCGCTCAGGCCGCTGACATCCTGCAATTCGATTTCCGCCAGCAACGGCTGGTTCGGAGTTGACTTGAGGGTCACTTCCCCCAGCCCAAGCGCGTGTGCCATACCGGAAGACAGCGCCGAAGCGGCCGCTATTGCTAACACCAGTTTGCGAACTTGAACCATAGCCTCTTCCTTTGTTTGTGCATTCCTCGGCTAGCGAGAAGGTGGTGTCGCCTGCCTTGTGGCAGTGTGCGCGCCTTTGAAAACATGACCGTAGCGCGCGGTTTCAGCCGACGCCCTTGCAAATGCCCGAGGACAGGTTCACCTCCAGCAACCAGCCTGGGCATGGCGCCAGGCTAGAATCATTCTGCAAATTGTCGCCAAGTATCTTTTACAGCAGGTCTTTTATCAACAGCTCTGCCAGCTGCACCGCGTTCAATGCCGCCCCCTTGCGGACATTGTCGGCTGTCAGCCACAGATTCAGTTCGCACGGGTCGTCAACGCCGCCACGCACCCGCCCGACATAAACCACATCCTGGCCCACGGCGTCACCCACGGCCGTCGGATAATCGCCGGCTTCCACCAACTCGATACCCTGCGCCGCCTCCAGCGTAGCGTTCACCGCCACCAGGTCAACCTCGGCGGCGGTTTGCAAAGACACACTATAGCTATCGCCGAAAAACACTGGCGCTTGAATGCAAGTCACTGAAATTTTTAGCAAAGGTGCTGCCAGCAGCTCACGCAGTTCGCTGACCAGGCGCTTTTCCAGCGACCCATGCCCGTCGGCGTCCGGCTTGCCGACCTGGGCCAGCAGGTTGAATGCCATCTGTCGATCGAAAAAGCGCGGCTCCAGCGGACGGGCGTTCAGCAACTCCGCCGTTTGTCGGGCCAGTTCGGTCACCGCCTCACGGCCCTGGCTCGATACCGCCAGACAGGCCGTCAGGTTCACCCGCTGGATGTCCAGGCCCTTGAGCGGCGCCAGCACCACCGCCAACGCCGTGGCCGCGGCGCTCGGGCTGCTGACCTGCACCGGCTTGCCCAGCGTCTTCAGCACCGGGGCGTTGGCCTCCGGCACGACGTGGGGCGCGGGCAAGGCACCGGACAGGTCGATGATCGCGCAGCCCGCCGCCGTGGCACGCGGCGCAAAGCTGAGGGTGACGGCCGGACCGGCGGCAAAAAACACCAGCTGGACTTTGCCGAAGTCGAATTCGTCGACTTCGCGCACCCGCACGTTCTTGCCCCGGAACGGCACCGAGTGCCCCGCCGACTCGCTGCTGGCCAGCAGGTGCAGGTTGGCGATGGGAAAATCGCGCTCTTCGAGGATCTGCACCAGGGTCTCGCCGACGGTGCCGGTGGCGCCGATCACGGCAATATCAAGGGACTGGCTCATGGGATGATCTCAGGCAAAACGGGGGGAGCGGCACTTTACCCGTGACCGGGCAGTCAGGCAATTGCACGCCGAGGTTACGGACAACCGGCGCATAAAAAAACCCGCGACTCTGACGAGACGCGGGTTTTTCAAGGCTTCAGCGAATCAGCGTTCCAGCAGGATACGCAGCATGCGCCGCAGCGGCTCGGCCGCGCCCCACAGCAACTGGTCGCCCACGGTGAAGGCGCCGAGGAACTGCGAGCCCATGTTCAGCTTGCGCAGACGCCCCACCGGAATGTTCAGGGTACCGGTCACCTTGGTCGGACTCAGCTCCTGAATACTGATTTCACGCTGGTTCGGCACCAGCTTGACCCAAGGGTTGTGCTGGCTGATCAACCCTTCGATATCAGCGATCGGCACGTCTTTGTTCAGCTTGATGGTCAGCGCCTGGCTGTGGCAACGCATGGCACCGATGCGCACGCAGATACCGTCCACCGGAATCGGGCTCTTGAAGCGACCGAGGATCTTGTTGGTCTCGGCCTGGGCCTTCCACTCTTCACGGCTCTGGCCGTTTGGCAGTTCCTTGTCGATCCACGGGATCAGGCTGCCGGCCAGCGGCACGCCGAAGTTCTCGGTCGGGTAGGCATCGCTGCGCATGACTTCGGCCACCTTGCGGTCGATGTCGAGGATGGCGCTGGCCGGATTGGCCAGTTCATCGGCGACCGACGCATGGGTCGCGCCCATCTGCTTGATCAGCTCACGCATGTTCTGCGCGCCGGCACCGGATGCCGCCTGGTAGGTCATGGCGCTCATCCACTCCACCAGGCCGGCCTCGAACAGGCCACCCAGGCCCATCAGCATCAGGCTGACGGTGCAGTTGCCGCCGATGTAGTTCTTGGTACCGGCGTCCAACTGCTGGTCGATGACCTTGCGGTTCACCGGGTCGAGGATGATCACCGCATCGTCCTGCATGCGCAGGCTGGATGCCGCGTCGATCCAGTAGCCCTGCCAGCCGGCTTCGCGCAGCTTGGGGAAGACCTCGCTGGTGTAGTCGCCGCCCTGGCAGGTCAGGATCACGTCGAGGGTCTTGAGCTCTTCAATGCTGTAGGCATCCTTCAGCGGAGCAATGTCCTTGCCCACGGACGGGCCTTGGCCGCCGACATTGGAAGTGGTGAAAAACACCGGCTCAATCAGGTCGAAGTCCTGCTCTTCCAGCATCCGCTGCATGAGCACGGAACCGACCATACCGCGCCAACCGATCAGACCTACACGTTTCATCGCAACTACACCTTTTACAAAAGTGGGTCACCGCCTCCGGGGATGAAAGAGGTGGTGGGCCCGAGAGATTACAGATTCCGCAGCGCGGCGACTACTGCGTCGCCCATTTCCTGCGTACCGACTTTGGTGCAACCGGCCGACCAGATGTCGCCCGTGCGCAGGCCCTGGTCCAGCACGCGGCTCACCGCGGTCTCGATCGCCTGCGCCGCGTCGTGCAGATTGAAGCTGTAGCGCAGCATCATCGACACCGACAGGATGGTCGCCAGCGGGTTGGCGATGCCCTGCCCGGCAATGTCCGGCGCAGAGCCGTGGCACGGCTCGTACATGCCTTTGTTGTGGGCGTCCAGGGACGCCGACGGCAGCATGCCGATGGAGCCGGTGAGCATCGACGCTTCGTCGGACAGGATGTCACCGAACATGTTGTCGGTGACGATCACGTCGAACTGCTTCGGCGCGCGCACCAGTTGCATGGCGGCGTTGTCGACGTACATGTGGCTCAGCTCGATGTCCGGGTAATCCAGGGCAACCTGCTCCACCACTTCACGCCACAACTGGCTGGATGCCAGGACGTTGGCCTTGTCCACCGAGCAGAGCTTCTTGCCGCGCACCCGCGCCATGTCGAAGCCGACCCGGGCAATGCGACGGATCTCGCTTTCGCTGTACGGCAGGGTGTCGTAGGACTGGCGCTCGCCATTATCCAGCTCGCGGGTGCCGCGTGGCGCGCCGAAATAGATACCGCCGGTCAGCTCACGGACGATCAGGATATCCAGGCCGGAGACGATTTCCGGCTTCAGGCTCGAAGCGTCGGCCAATTGCGGGTAGAGAATTGCCGGACGCAGGTTGCCGAACAGGCCCAGTTGCGCGCGGATTTTCAGCAGGCCACGCTCCGGACGGATATCCCGCTCGATCTTGTCCCACTTCGGCCCGCCGACGGCGCCCAGCAGCACGGCATCGGCGGCGCGGGCGCGGTCCAGGGTCTCGTCGGCCAGGGGTACGCCGTGCTTGTCGATGGCCGCGCCGCCGATCACGTCGTGGCTCAGTTCGAAACCGAGGCTGTATTTCTCGTTGGCCAGCTCCAGCACCTTGACTGCTTCGGCCATGATTTCCGGACCGATACCGTCGCCTGGAAGAATCAGAATCTGCTTGCTCATGCTTTCCTCATGTCATCTGTCGGCGCGTCCGTGGTCACGGCCGCGCCTGGAAAAAGTCTATCGCTCGGCCCACAGCACCAGTACATCGGTACTGAACGAACCATCGGCCTCGATCTCGAAATATTCTCGCACTTCCGCGCCCATCGCCTGCTGCAGGTCGCGAATCGCCACCCGCAACGGTTGCGGGGTGCGCATGCGCTCGACCCAGGAGCCGAACTCCAGGCGCAGGCGCTGACGCTGGGTGCTGCGCACATGCAGTCCGGCCTCGCTGACCTGGCGCAGCCACTCGCCCGCCGAATAATCGCGGACATGGCTGGTGTCGCGCAGCACCTCGACACTTTGCAGGTAGGTGTCGAGCAACGGGCTGCCGGGGGACATGACGTCGATGAACGCCGCCACGCCACCGGGCTTGAGTACCCGCCGCACTTCCCGCAATGCCTGGCCCAGATCGCTCCAATGATGCGCCGAGTAGCGGCTGAAAACGAAGTCGAACTCGGCGTCGGCGAACGGCAGGTTCTCGGCCGCGCCGCACACCGTGGCGATATTGTTCAGGCCGCGCTCCGCCGCAGCGGCGGCGACCACGTCGAGCATCTGCTGCGAGAGGTCGTAGGCCGCCACCTTGCTGACCAGCGGGGCCACGTGAAAGCTCACGTGGCCGGCACCGCAGCCCAGGTCCAGGACCCGGGCGCCGGCATGCCCGGCCAGCTCGGCCTGGAGCAAGGCGAATTCGGCGCCCTGGGCGTGCACGGTGCTGCTCAGGTAGGCGTTGGCTTGTTCGCCGAACTGCTTTTGAACGACTGCGGTATGGGCCTTGCCGGTCATGGGTATTCCCTTCAATAAGTCAGATCAGTCACACGTCGCGAAACAACCAGGGCTGGCTGGCCCGATGCTTGGCTTCGAACGCCGCAATCGCGTCGCCGTCCTGCAGGGTCAGGCCGATATCGTCCAGGCCGTTGAGCAGGCAATGCTTGCGGAACGCATCGACTTCGAAGTGGTAGACCTTGCCGTCCGGACGGGTCACGGTCTGTGCTTGCAGATCGACCGTCAACTGATAACCCGGCGTCGCCTCGACCTGCTGGAACAGCTCGTCGACTTCGCTGTCGCTGAGGATGATCGGCAACAGGCCGTTCTTGAAGCTGTTGTTGAAGAAGATGTCGGCGTAGCTGGGCGCGATGATGCTGCGGAAGCCGTATTCATCCAGGGCCCACGGCGCATGCTCACGACTGGAACCGCAACCGAAGTTCTCCCGGGCGAGCAATACGCTGGCGCCCTGGTAGCGCTCGGCGTTCAACACGAAATCCTTGTTCAACGGACGCTTGGAGTTGTCCTGGTAGGCATAACCCACGTCCAGGTAGCGCCACTCGTCGAACAGGTTGGGGCCGAAGCCAGTGCGCTTGATCGACTTCAGGAACTGCTTGGGAATGATCTGGTCGGTGTCGACGTTGGCACGATCCAGAGGCGCGACAAGACCGGTGTGCTGGGTAAAGGCTTTCATGCTGCGTTCCTCAGATCAATTCACGAACGTCGACAAAACGACCGCTCACGGCGGCGGCGGCGGCCATGGCCGGGCTCACCAGGTGCGTACGACCGCCGGCACCCTGCCGCCCTTCGAAGTTACGGTTGGACGTCGAGGCACAGTGCTCGCCGCTTTCCAGGCGGTCCGGGTTCATCGCCAGGCACATCGAGCAGCCCGGCTCGCGCCATTCGAAACCGGCCTCGAGGAAGATCTTGTCCAGGCCTTCGGCTTCGGCCTGGGCTTTCACCAGGCCCGAACCCGGCACGACCAGGGCCTGCTTGATGGTCGAGGCCACCTTGCGGCCCTTGGCGATCGCCGCCGCCGCACGCAGGTCCTCGATCCGCGAGTTGGTGCAGGAACCGATGAAGACACGGTCCAGCTGGATGTCGGTGATCGCCTGGTTGGCGGTCAGGCCCATGTACTTCAAGGCCCGCTCGATGGAGCCGCGCTTGACCAGATCCGGCTCGCGGGCCGGGTCCGGCACGTTCTGGTCAACCGCTAGGACCATTTCCGGCGAGGTGCCCCAGCTGACCTGCGGCTTGATCTGCGCGGCATCGAGCTCGACCACGGTGTCGAACACCGCATCGGCATCGGACACCAGGTCTTTCCAGGCTTCGACGGCCAGATCCCACTCCGCGCCTTTCGGCGCGAAAGGACGGTCCTTGACATAGGCCACGGTCTTTTCATCGGCCGCCACCAGGCCCACGCGGGCACCGGCTTCGATGGACATGTTGCAGATGGTCATGCGGCCTTCGACGGACAGGTCGCGAATCGCGCTGCCGGCGAACTCGATGGCATGGCCGTTGCCGCCGGCGGTGCCGATCTTGCCGATCACGGCCAGGACGATGTCCTTGGCGGTCACGCCGAACGGCAAGGTGCCCTCGACCCGCACCAGCATGTTTTTCATTTTCTTGGCCACCAGGCACTGGGTGGCAAACACGTGCTCGACCTCGGAGGTGCCGATACCGTGGGCCAGGGCACCGAAGGCGCCGTGGGTCGAGGTATGGGAGTCACCGCAGACCACGGTCATGCCCGGCAAGGTCGCGCCCTGCTCCGGGCCGATCACGTGCACGATGCCTTGACGCACGTCATTCATCTTGAATTCGGTGATGCCATATTCATCGCAATAATCGTCGAGGGTCTGGACCTGCAAACGCGACACCTGGTCGACAATGGCCGTGATCCCGCCCTTGCGCTCAGGGGTGGTCGGCACGTTGTGGTCCGGGGTGGCGATGATCGAGTCGACACGCCAAGGCTTGCGCCCGGCCAGGCGCAGGCCTTCGAAAGCCTGGGGCGAAGTCACTTCATGGATGATGTGACGGTCGATATAGATCAGCGACGACCCATCGTCGCGCCGTTTCACCTCATGAGAATCCCAGAGCTTGTCGTAAAGCGTTTTGCCGGCCATCAGACGTTTCCTCATCAACTTGTTTCTATGCCGCGGTTTACTGATGATTGTTCTCAATAACCCTCTGGCTTGTGAGGTCGATGCTATGAGGTTAGAGTGAATAACTCAAATTCATATTTTTTATGCTTTGGATAACTATCCGGAATACAAAACATGGACCTGGCCAACCTCAACGCCTTCATCGCCATCGCCGAGACCGGCAGCTTTTCCGGCGCCGGGGAACGCCTGCACCTGACGCAGCCGGCGATCAGCAAACGCATCGCCGGCCTTGAGCAGCAACTCAATGTCCGCCTGTTCGATCGCCTGGGTCGCGAAATAAGCCTGACCGAGGCCGGCCGGGCCCTGCTGCCGCGCGCCTACCAGATTCTCAATGTGCTGGATGACACCCGCCGGGCGCTGACCAACCTCACCGGCGAAGTCAGCGGTCGCCTGACCCTGGCCACCAGTCATCACATCGGCCTGCACCGCCTGCCACCGCTGCTGCGCGCCTTTACCCGGCGCTATCCGCAGGTGGCGCTGGATATCCAGTTCCTCGATTCGGAAGTCGCCTACGAGGAAATCCTCCACGGGCGCGCCGAACTGGCGGTGATCACCCTGGCACCCGAGCCCCACGGCCTGGTGCGCGCCGTGCCGGTGTGGGACGACCCGCTGGATTTCGTCGTCGCCCTCGAGCATCCGCTGGTCAGCCACGGCCCGGTCAGCCTCAAGGACATCGCCCATCACCCGGCGGTGTTCCCCGGTGGCAATACCTTTACCCACCATATCGTCCAGCGCCTGTTCGAAGCCCAGGGCCTGACGCCGAACATCGCCATGAGCACCAACTACCTGGAAACCATCAAGATGATGGTCTCCATCGGCCTGGCCTGGAGCGTCCTGCCCCGCACCATGCTCGACGATCAGGTGGCCCGCATTCCTTTACCGGGCATACAGCTGACTCGCCAGCTAGGCTATATCCTGCATACCGAACGGACACTGTCGAATGCTGCGCGGGCTTTCATGGCTTTACTGGATGCACAGAGCGATATGCAGAGATTGACGGCATAAGCCAAGCCTGCTTTATTCCAAACAGCTTTTTGCGGCAAAACGTCCCTTTCATCCCAAGGACAGCTGTAAATGCCCAAGCACGCCCGCCGTATTCCACCCCTGCCGCGGATCAACGCGCTCGACCCCCACGTGTCGGAACAGAGCTGGGAAAGCGCCTCGCAACTGCTGGCCGCCCTCAATGGCGCGCGCCTCGGGGCCTGGTGCTGGGAAATCGAGAGCGGGCAGGTCAGCTGGTCCCGTGGCACCCAGGCATTGTTCGGCTTCGATCCCCACCAGCCACTGCCCAAGGACATCGACTACCTGGACCTGCTGCCGATCGAGGACCGCGCACGGACCTTGCGGGCCTTTCACTCAGTGCTGCAAGGCGAGCCCATCGAGCAGGCCATGCACCACCGCATCCGCTGGCCCGATGGCAGCCTGCACTGGCTGGAAATCAATGGCAGCCTGTTGCCGGACAAGCATGGCAAGCCCCGGATGATCGGGGTCATCCGCGAGATCACCCACCAGCGCCAGCGCGAACATGCCCTCAGCAGTTCGGAAAAACGCTTCGCCACCCTGTTTCACCTCTCCCCCAACATGGTGCTGTTGACCCGCGAGGAGGACGGCCTGATCAGCGAGGCCAACCAGTACTTCGAAAACCTGTTCGGCTGGCCGGTCCTTCAGGTCATCGGACGCACCACCCTGGAACTGGGCCTCTGGGTCGATCCTGAGGAACGCCGGCGGCTGATCGACACGCTGGGGCCCAAGGGCGAGTCGGTCACCCAGGAGGTCCGCCTGCGGGCCAGCAACGGACAGATCCGCGTGGGTATCCTCAGTGCCCAGCGGGTCGAACTGGAAGGCCAGGCCTATCTGCTGAGCACCTTTCTCGACACCACCGAACGCAAAAATGCCGAGCTCGCCCTCAAGGACAGCCAGGAACGCCTTGACCTGGCCCTGGACTCGGCGCAACTGGGCACCTGGGACTGGCATATCCCCAGCGGCATGCTCTACGGCTCGGCGCGGGCCGCGCAACTGCACGGCCTGGAGCCGCAGCCGTTCCATGAGTCCTTCGACGCCTTTTTCGACGGCGTGCCCGCCAGCGAGCGCGAAACCATGCGCCATGCCTACCGCAGCCTGCGCGAAGGCCCGGAAGGCAACTATCAACTGACCTATCGGGTCCAGCTGGAAAACGGTGTTTCGCGCTACCTGGAAAGCCGCGCCCGCCTCTACCGCGACGAACAGGGCAACCCGTTGCGCATGGCCGGCACCCTGCTGGATATCACCGAACAAGTGGAGCGCGAACAGCGCCTGATCGCTTCGGAAGAGAAATTCGCCAGTCTGTTCCAGGCCAGTCCCGACCCCATCTGCGTGACGCGCCACGAAACCGGACAGTTCATCGAAATCAACCCGGCCTTCACCCAGGTGTTCGGCTGGAGCATCGACGAAGTGCGCAACCGCAGCGCCGAGCAGATCGGCCTGTGGGACGACTCGGCCAAGCGCCTGCAGCGTATTCAACAGGTCATCCGCGACCAGGCCCTGAACAACGTGGCGGTCATCGTTCATCACAAGCGCGGCCATGCCTTGACCTGCGTGATCGCCAGCCGGCAGATCGTGGTCGAGGACCAGCCCTGCATCGTCACCACCCTGCGCGACATCACCCAGCAACAGCGCTCCGAGGCGGCGCTCAAGGCCAGCGAGGAAAAATTCGCCAAGGCGTTCCACTCCAGCCCCGACGCCATCACCATCACCGAGCGCGACAGCGGGCGCTACCTGGAGGTCAACGACGGCTTCTGCCGGTTGACCGGCTACACCAGCGGTGAAGTCATCGGGCGCACGGTGTATGAAATCGGCGTCTGGGCCGACCACAAGCAGCGCACTGCGCTGCTGGCGGAGTTGAAGGAAAAAGGCCATGTCCCGCACCGCGACATGCTCGGGCGCAACAAACGCGGCGATGTGCTCACCGTCGAAGTCTCGGTGGAGCCCATCATCCTCAATGAGACCGCGTGCCTGCTGCTCACCGCCCGGGACATCAGCCAGCTGAAGAACGCCCAGGCGCAGATCCGCCACCTGGCCTATCACGACCCGCTGACCAACCTGCCCAATCGCGCCCTGCTGATGGACCGCCTGAGCCAGCAGATCGCCCTGCTCAAGCGCCACAACCTGCGCGGTGCCTTGCTGTTCCTCGACCTGGACCACTTCAAGCACATCAACGACTCCCTCGGCCATCCGGTGGGCGACACCGTGCTCAAGGTGGTGACCGCCCGCCTGGAAGCCAGCGTGCGTGCCGAGGACACCGTGGCGCGCCTGGGCGGCGACGAGTTCGTGGTGCTGCTCAGCGGCCTGAGCGGTTCACGCAACGAGGTCACGAACAAGGTCCGCGAACTGGCGGACACCATTCGCGAGCTGCTGGCCGAACCCATGTTCCTCGACGGCCAGCGCCTGCAAGTGACCCCAAGCATCGGCGTGGCGCTGATTCCCGACCACGGCACGACCCCCGCCGACCTGCTCAAGCGCGCCGATATCGCGCTGTATCGGGCCAAGGATTCCGGGCGCAATATCACCCAGTTGTTCCACAGCACCATGCAGAAGGCCGCCAGCGAACGCCTGCGCATGGAAAACGACCTGCGCCAGGCCCTTTCCCGGGGCGAGTTCAGCGTGCATTTCCAGCCCCAGGTGGACGCCCGGGACAACAGCATCATCGGCGCCGAAGCCCTGGTGCGCTGGCACCACCCGGAGCTCGGCGCGCAGTCGCCGACCGAATTCATCAAGGTCCTGGAGGACAGCGGGCTGATTCTGGAGGTCGGCACCTGGATTCTCGACCATGCCTGCGAGGCCTTCGGCATACTGCTGGGCGACGGCCTGATCAACCACACCTTCAGCCTCTGCGTGAACATCAGCCCCCGACAGTTCCGCCAGGCCGATTTCGTCGAACGGGTGGAGCACACGCTGGCCCGCTACAACGTCCCGTCCTCGATGCTGAAACTGGAAATCACCGAAGGCATCGTGATCCAGAACCTGGAGGACACCATCAGCAAGATGCGGCGTCTGAACAAGCTCGGCGTCAGTTTCGCCATGGACGATTTCGGCACCGGCTATTCGTCGTTGACCTACCTCAAGCGACTGCCGGTGGATGCCTTGAAGATCGACCAGTCGTTCGTGCGCGACGCGACCCACGACCCCAACGACGCGGAAATCATCCGCGCCATCGTCGCCATGGCCCGCAGCCTGGGGTTGACGGTGATTGCCGAAGGGGTGGAGTTGCCGGAACAACTGGTGTTCCTGGAGGGGTTGGGTTGCCATCTGTACCAGGGTTACCTGCACAGCCGGCCATTGCCTTTGGACGAGTTCAAAAAACTCCTGATCTGAACCGCCACACAAACCTTGCCATTGCGAAAACGAAAAACCCCGCCGAGGCGGGGTTCTTTCTGGCGGGCTTGCGCTTAGTGCGACAAGGCCGGTTTCTGCGCCCCATTGATCGGGATGCGCTTGGCTTTCGCTTCTTCCGGAACGACCCGCAGCAGGTCGATATTCAACAGGCCGTTGCTCAGGCCCGCGGCCTTGACCTCGATATGGTCAGCCAGGCGGAAGGACAGCTTGAAGGCCCGCTGGGCAATGCCCTGGTGCAGGTAGCTGACGTTTTCGGTCTTGGGTTCACGTTTGCCGCCACTGACGGTCAATACGCCCTTCTCGACCTGCAGTTCCAGGTCTTCTTCCTGGAAACCGGCTGCGGCCACGACGATGCGGTACTGGTCGTCGCCATGCTTTTCAACGTTGTAGGGGGGATAGCTGCTGCCCGGCTCATTGCGCAGTGCGGTTTCGAACAGATCGTTGAAACGATCGAAGCCGACGGAGGAACGGAACAGCGGAGCCAGCGAAAATGCGTTAGTCATGTCAATCTCCTGAAATTCAGCGAGTAGTTTGATTCGCGACCCGAATTCGGCATCGCGTATTCCCTAGATAGGAACTCACCCACGCATTTCAAGAGATTGCCGTGAAATTTTTCAGGCGGCTTCTGGCAGCGGTGCATTCAGCAGGCGACCGACCGCCTCGCAATCGGTCTCGCGGCGCATGATGGAGAACAGCTCCACCGCTTCGGGATAATTGCGCGTCAACATCGCCAGCCACTGCTTCAAACGGCCAGGGGCCTGGCGTGGTGTGAGCTGCGCCACCGCTTGCGCCCAGAAGTCGCGGATCAACGGTTGCAGCTCGGCCCAGGTCATTTCCACCACGGCCTCGCCCGCCCGCGCCGCCGCGATCTGCCGGGCCAGGTCCGGGCGCGACACCAGGCCGCGACCGAGCATGATGTCCTCGGCGCCGCTGACCTCGCGACAGCGCCGCCAGTCCTCCACGGACCAGATATCGCCATTGGCGAACACCGGCACCTTGACCACGTCCTGCACCCGCGCCACCCACTCCCAATGGGCCGGCGGCTTGTAGCCGTCGACCTTGGTCCGGGCGTGCACGACGATCTGTGACGCGCCGCCTTCGGCCAAGGCCGTGCCACAGACCAGCGCACCGTCCGGGCTGTCGAAGCCCAGGCGCATCTTGGCCGTCACCGGGATATGCGCCGGCACCGCGCGCCGCACCTGCTCGACAATGGCGTTGAGCAACTCCGGCTCCTTGAGCAACACCGCCCCGCCCCGGGACTTGTTCACGGTCTTGGCCGGGCAACCGAAATTCAGGTCGATGACCTGCGAGCCCAACTCGCAGGCCAGCGCCGCGTTTTCCGCCAGGCACACCGGATCGGAACCCAGCAGTTGCACCCGCAGCGGCACACCGGCCGCCGTGCGGGCGTCGGTCAGCAGCTCAGGGGCGAACTTGTGGTAGTAGGCAGGCGTCAGCAGGGAGTCATTGATCCGGATGAACTCGGTGACACACCAGTCGATACCGCCGACGCGGGTCAGCACATCACGCAGGATGTTGTCGACCAACCCCTCCATGGGTGCCAGGGCAATTTGCATGGGTACTCTCATCGAAAAAAACGGTCGGCAAAAAACCGCGACCATTGAAAAAGTGCGGCAGTTTACGGGGTTCCGGGCAAAACCGGTACGCCCTCAGACCGACTGCACGGCAGGCCCGTAACCGTCGAGGAATTCCTCCGGCATGCGCTTGGGCTTGCCGCTGGACAGCTCGATACAGACAAAGGTGGTTTGCGCGCGCAACAGGGTCAGGTTGTCGCTGGGGCGGATCAGCTGGAAGCGCCGGGTCATTTTCAGGCGCTGGTCCCAGTCGACGATCCAGGTCGCCAACTGCAGCTCGTCACCTTCGTAGGCGGCGGCCAGGTAGTCGATCTCGTGGCGGACCACCGCCATGGCCCGATCCAGGCGCCGATATTCGGTGAGGTCCAGGCCCAGGCGCTGCGAGTGGCGCCAAGCGCAACGCTCGAGCCAGGTGACATACACCGCATTGTTGGCGTGCCCGAGGCCATCGATGTCCTCGTCGGCCACCTGCAGATCGAGGATGAAGGGTGTCGCCAGATCCCAGCTCATGTACCGCTCCCGGTCAAATCAAAGACCGGGGCAGTGTAACGGAACATCCCTCAGATCACCGCCGTTTTGGCGGCACGCAAGAGCCGATCGGACAACTCGCCAGGGCCCAGCGCCCGGGCCACGGCCAGTCCGCCGACCATCAGGGCGATATCGGCCAGGGCTTTATCGGTGTCCTCGGGGCTGGCCACCATCTGCGCAACCATCAGTTCCACATGCTCGTTCAGGGCTTGGCGGAAAGGCTCCGGCAGGTTGCACATCTCCCCGACGATGGACGGGATAGGACAGGCCTGCTGGACCGCGTCACGGTGCTTGCGCGACAGATAGAACGCGGCGAACAAGGCGCGCCGCTCCTCCCCCGGCAACTCGCTGTCGACCTCGCCCATCTTGGACCGACGCAAGGCGAGCAACTGCTTGAACGCCTCCAGCATCAGCGCGTCCTTGCTCTCGAAGTGCGCGTAGAAACCGCCCACGGTCAGCCCGGCGGCCCCCATCACCTCACTCACGCTCGGCTCGACCGGGCCGCGCTGGATCAGGGCGTTACTGGCCGCCTGCAGGATGCGCTCACGGGTTTGCGCTTTCTTGTCGTTCATTGCCACCTCCAGACATCTATACAGAAAATATTATTCGCATAATATTTTTCCGCAAGGTTTTATTTTGACCGCTGGTCCGAGCCCTGGGTATCAAAGCATGCAGCTCGAAGAATGGGTATCGAAGAATGGATGACAGGGGCCAAGGGCCAAACGCCAGACAAACAAAAGGGTCATTCAATAATTGAATGACCCTTATAAAATCCCGCAGAGCGGGCAATCGTGGCGTCCCCTAGGGGACTCGAACCCCTGTTACCGCCGTGAAAGGGCGGTGTCCTAGGCCACTAGACGAAGGGGACGCAAACCCTTCTAACATGATCGGTGCTGAGTACCGATCGCTTCAAGGCCGGTGTGGCCAGGCCTTGAAGTGTAAATTGGTGGAGCTAGACGGGATCGAACCGTCGACCTCTTGCATGCCATGCAAGCGCTCTCCCAGCTGAGCTATAGCCCCGGATTTTTCGCCTCGGAGGCGGAGCGACATCAACCTGCAACATCGCTTCTGTAAAACTGGCGTCCCCTAGGGGACTCGAACCCCTGTTACCGCCGTGAAAGGGCGGTGTCCTAGGCCACTAGACGAAGGGGACGCAAACCCTTCTAACAACATGATCAACGCTGAGTGTTGATCGCTTCAAGGCCGGTGTGGCCAGACCTTGAAGTGTAAATTGGTGGAGCTAGACGGGATCGAACCGTCGACCTCTTGCATGCCATGCAAGCGCTCTCCCAGCTGAGCTATAGCCCCTCATCGGTGAGGACGGGGCGAATCTTAAGGGCGTATCGGGAGGCTGTCAAACTTATTTTCAAAAATTTTGAAAATTTTTTGTCGGCATAACAACCACTTACCGCCCTGCCCCGGTAAAACCGGGGGTGAAACCCCATCCTTGCACAAACAGCAGATCCAAAGAACGCGCGATCCTGTGGGAGCGGAACCTGGCTCGGACGGTGTCCCGGCAAGCACCGCTCCCACACATGCCCACGGAAACAGGAAAGCCTCAGGCAATAGTGCCCAGCAGCTTTTCCCATTCCTTGTTTTCTTTCTTCGACACGCCACCGAGCAAATCCAGGGCCTGGCGCAGACGGAAACGCGTGAGGTCCGGCCCGAGGATTTCCATGGCGTCGAGCACCGACACCGAACTGGCCTGCCCGGTAATCGCGGCGAACATCAGCGGCATGGCATCGCGCAGCTTCAACTCCAAGGAGTCGACCACCGCCTGGATGGTCGCGGTGATGCTGTCCTTTTCCCACTGGCGCAGGCTTTCCAGCTTCCACAGGAGCAACTGCATCAGCTTGCGCACGTCATCGGCCGAGAGCTTCTTGTGCTCGAACAGCTTGGCATCCAGCGGCAAGCCACCGGCAAAGAAGAAGTTCGCCAGCGGCGCGACCTGGCTGAAGGTCTCCACACGCCCCTGGACCAGCGGCGCGATCTTCATCAGGTACTCGGGATTGAACGCCCACTTCTGCAGCCGCGCGGCGAACTCTTCCAGCGGCAGGTCGCGCAGCCACTGGCCGTTGAGCCAGGACAGCTTCTCGATGTCGAAGATCGGCCCGCCCAGCGAGATGCGGGACAGGTCGAAGTGCTCGACCATTTCCTCCAGGGAGAACTTCTCGCGCTCGTCGGGCATGGACCAGCCCATGCGCCCCAGGTAGTTGAGCATCGCCTCGGGCATGAAGCCCATGCGCTCGTAGAAGGTCACCGAGGTCGGGTTCTTGCGCTTGGACAGCTTGCTCTTGTCCGGGTTGCGCAGCAGCGGCATGTAGCACAGCTGCGGCTTTTCCCAGCCGAAGTATTCGTAGAGCAGGATCAGCTTAGGTGCCGACGGCAGCCATTCTTCGCCACGCAGCACGTGGGTGATGCCCATCAGGTGGTCGTCGACCACGTTGGCCAGGAAGTAGGTCGGCAGGCCATCGGTCTTCATCAACACCTGCATGTCCATGCGGTCCCACGGGATCTCGACATCGCCACGCAGCATGTCCGGCACCACGCAGACGCCTTCGCTCGGCACCTTCATGCGGATCACATGGGGTTCGCCGGCCGCCAGGCGGCGGGCCACCTCTTCCTTCGACAGCAGCAGCGCGCGACCGTCATAGCGCGGGGTCTCGCCGCGGGCCATCTGCTCGGCACGCATCTGGTCCAGCTCTTCGGCCGTGCAGAAGCACGGGAAGGCGTGGCCCATGTCCACCAGTTGCTGGGTGTACTGCTTGTAGATCTCGCTGCGTTCGCTCTGCCGGTACGGACCGTGGGGACCGCCGACATCCGGGCCTTCGGCCCAGGTGATACCCAGCCAGTTCAGAGCATCGAAAATCTGCTGTTCGGATTCGCGGGTCGAACGCAACTGATCGGTGTCTTCGATGCGCAGGATGAACTCACCGCCATGCTGCTTGGCGAAGCAGTAGTTGAACAGGGCGATGTAGGCGGTGCCGACGTGGGGATCGCCGGTGGGCGATGGCGCGATGCGCGTGCGAACGGTGGTCATGGGCGGTCTCATTGTCGAGATAAAACAGTCGAATAAAAACAAGGGGCGAATGGTAACAGGCACGGCCGTCCGGGCTCCAGCGCAGGGCGTCCGGCAGAGGGCATATAAGCCAAGCTTCGGTCTAAAAATGGCTCCGGGCCGCGAAAGCCGGGCTTTCTCCGCGACCGGCATTTACCCATTAATCCTGCTGTGCCAGATTCGGCTACCGTAAAATTCACTTACACATTGATGTGTTACCGCCCATGCCTGCTCAACTCAAGCGTCGACTGTTCATTTTCCTGTTCCTGGTCCTGCTGGTCGCCCTGGGCTTTTTTGCCCAGTGGTTCTTCTGGGGACGCTTTTATGAAAGCACCGATAACGCCTATGTCCAGGGCGAGATCACCCGGGTCTCCAGCCAACTGGGTGCACGTATCGACGAGGTGCTGGTGGCGGACAACCAGCACGTGGAAAAGGGTCAATTGCTGGTCCGCCTCGAAGGTGCCGACTTCCAGCTCGCCGTCGACCGCGCCAATGCCGCCCTCGCCAGCCGCGAAGCCGAACGCCTGCAAGCCCAGAGCAAGTTGACCCAGCAAGCCAGCCTGATCGCCGCCGCCGACGCCCAGGTGACCTCCAGCCAGGCCAGCCTCGGCCGTTCGCAGCTCGACCTGAACCGCGCGCAGGCGCTACGCAAGCCCGGCTACGTCTCGGAAGAACGAGTCACCACGCTCTCCGCCGACAACCATATCGCCCGCTCGCAAGTGGCCAAGGCCCAGGCCGACCTGCAAGGCCAGCGCCAGCAGGTCAGCGCCCTGAGTGCCGAACTCAAGCGCCTCGATGCGCAGATCGCCAATGCCCGCGCCGACCTGGCCCAGGCCGAACTGAACCTGACCCGCAGCGAGATCCACGCGCCCATCAGCGGCCTGGTCGGCCAGCGTGCGGCGCGCAACGGCCAGTATGTACAGGCCGGCGCCTACCTGCTGTCCATCGTCCCGGACCAGGACATCTGGGTCCAGGCCAACTTCAAGGAAACCCAGATCGGCCATATGCAGCAGGGCCAGAGCGCGACCCTGACCTTCGATGCCTATGGGGACACGCCGATCCAGGGCAAGGTCGAGAGCCTGTTCGCCGCCTCCGGCGCGCAGTTCAGCCTGCTGCCGCCGGACAACGCCACCGGCAACTTCACCAAGGTGGTGCAACGCATTCCGGTCAAACTGACCTTTGCCGCCGACAATCCGTTGCAGGGCAAGATCCGCCCGGGCATGTCGGTCACCGTCAAGGTCGATCTGCGCGACGCCCAGCATGGCCGGTGATCAGCTGATCCGACCGGTGGGCGAGCCGACCCGCCGGGACTGGATCGCGGTGATGAGCGTGATGCTCGGCGCCTTCATGGCGGTGCTCGATATCCAGATCACCAACTCCTCGCTCAAGGACATCCAGGGCGCCCTGTCGGCGACCCTGGAAGAAGGCTCGTGGATTTCCACCTCCTACCTGGTGGCGGAAATCATCATGATTCCCCTCACCGCCTGGCTGGTGCAATTGCTCTCGGCGCGGCGGTTGGCGGTCTGGGTTTCGCTGGGTTTCCTCGCTTCGTCGCTGCTCTGTTCCATGGCCTGGAGCCTGGAAAGCATGATCGTGTTCCGCGCGATGCAGGGCTTCACCGGCGGTGCGCTGATCCCCCTGGCGTTCACCCTGACCCTGATCAAGCTGCCGGAGCACCACCGCGCCAAGGGCATGGCCATGTTCGCCATGACCGCCACCTTCGCCCCGTCCATCGGCCCGACCATCGGTGGCTGGCTCACGGAGAACTGGGGCTGGCAGTACATTTTCTACATCAACATCCCGCCCGGCCTGGTCATGATCGGCGGCCTGCTCTACGGCCTGGAAAAGAAAGAGGCCCACTGGGAACTGCTCAAGAGCACCGACTACGCCGGGATCGTCAGCCTCGGCATCGGCCTGGGTTGCCTGCAAGTGTTCCTCGAGGAAGGCCATCGCAAGGACTGGCTGGAGTCGAGCCTGATCGTGACGCTGGGCAGCATCGCCCTGCTGAGCCTGATCACCTTCGTGATCCTGCAACTGTCCAAGCCCCACCCGTTGATCAACCTGCGCATCCTGCAGAATCGCAACTTCGGCCTTTCCAGCATCGCCAGCCTGGGCATGGGCGTGGGCCTGTATGGCTCGATCTACCTGCTGCCGCTGTACCTGGCGCAGATCCAGAACTACAACGCCCTGCAGATCGGCGAAGTGATCATGTGGATGGGGGTACCGCAGCTGTTCCTGATTCCGCTGGTGCCCAAGCTGATGAAGTTCGTCTCGCCGAAGATGCTCTGCACCCTGGGATTCGGCCTGTTCGGCCTGGCGAGTTTTTCCTCCGGGGTGCTCAACCCGGATTTCGCCGGCCAGCAGTTCAACCAGATCCAGATCATCCGCGCTCTGGGCCAGCCGCTGATCATGGTGACCATCTCGCTGATCGCCACCGCCTATATCCAGCCCCAGGACGCGGGGTCGGCGTCGAGCCTGTTCAACATCCTGCGCAACCTGGGCGGGGCCATCGGCATCGCCCTGCTCGCCACCCTGCTGGATGCGCGGACCAAGGTGTATTTCGACTATTTGCGCGAGGCGGTGGTGCCCGGCAATCCGCAGGTGGCCGAGCGCCTGGCGCTACTCGCGGACAAACTGGGCAGCGACGGCGCGGCGCTGGGCAAGCTGAGCGAGATCACCCATCAGCAGGCGTCGATCATGGCCTATAACGACGCCTTCCATCTTGTCGGGATCGCGCTGGGGATCAGCATGTTGTCGGTGCTGTTGACCAAGGCGCTGCCGGCGGGGATCAAGGCCGGGGAGGCGCATTGATCCTGATGGCCTCTTCGTGGGCAACGCCGCTCTAAAGCCCCTGCCCGCTGCGCTCGCGAATCAACTCGATCAACGCCCGCAACCCCGCCGGCACATGTCGGCGCCCCGGGTAATACAGCGACAGACCGCCGTAAGGCGGCGTCCACTCCTCCAGCACCGGCACCAGGGTGCCCGCCGCCAGATCGGCGGCGGCATTCCACTGCGAGCCGTACGCCAGCCCCAGCCCGGCCCGCGCCGCATCCAGCACCAGCGTCGACTCGTCCAGGGTCAGCACGCCCTGCACATCGATCTCGTAGGACTCGCCATGGCGCTCGAATTCCCAGTGATAGATCCGCCCGCTGGGCAGACGCAGGCGGATGCAGCGGTGGTTCAGCAGGTCCATGGGCGTCTGCGGCACCGGATGTCGGGAAAAATACTCCGGGCTGCCCAGCACCAGCAGCCGCAACGGCAAGCCCAGGGGAATGGCGATCATGTCCTGGGGCACGCTTTCGGTCAGGCGAATCCCGGCATCGAAACCCTCGAGGACGATATCGATCAACTTGCCCTCGGTGACGATATCCACCTTCATGTCCGGATAACGCCGCATGTATTCCAGGAACAACGGCATCGCCTGCTTCACCGCGCCCACGGCGCTATTGATACGCAAGGTGCCCGTCGGCACATCGCCGTAGTTACCCGCCTGTTCCATCGCCTCGCGAATGCTCGACAGCGCCGGCGCGATGCTCTCGACAAACTGCGCCCCGGCCTCGGACAGCGCCACGCTGCGGGTGGTGCGATTGAACAGGCGGGCACCGATGCGCGCCTCCAGTGCCGACACCGCATGGCTCAGCGCCGAGGTCGAGACATCCAGTTCGGTGGCCGCCGCACGAAAACTGCGATGCCGGGCCACGGCCAGCACCGCTTCCAACTCTGTCAGGCCTGATGTACGCATTATCCCGGATCACTCACTAACCCATGCCGTTTTATCCGGCTTATCAGGTCAATCCTAGCCGCTTATCCTGACTGGCACCACAGACACACGCCTCGGAGCAACCATGCAACGCATCGACCAGATCTATATCAATGGCGCCTTTGTCAGCCCCCACGGCCAGGAACTGTTCGACCTGTTCAACCCGGCGACCGGCCAGGTCATCGGCCAGGTGCGCCTGGCGGACGAACAGGATGCCCGCGACGCGATTGCCGCCGCCAAGGCCGCGTTCCCGGCGTTCTCCCGCACCACCAAGGCCGAACGCCTGGCCATGTTGCGGCGCATGCACGCGGCCATTGCCGCTCGGGAAGACCAGCTCAACGACGCCCTGATCGAGGAATATGGCGCCCCCGCCTCCCGCTCGCGCTGGATGGCCCAGCATGCCGCCAGCGTGTTGCTGGACGCGGCGAAGGTCCTCGAACACTACGATTTCACCCGCCGTGCCGGAACCGCCGAGGTGATCATGCAGCCCCTCGGCGTGGCCGGCCTGATCACCCCTGGAACAACGACGCCGGCTTTATCTGCGGCAAGCTGGCCGCCGCCCTGGCCGCCGGTTGCACCGCCGTGATCAAGCCCAGTGAAATGAGCGCGATCCAGACCCGTATCGTCACCGAGGCCCTGCATGAAGCCGACCTGCCGCCGGGGCTGTTCAATATCGTCACCGGTCGCGGTGAAACCGTCGGCGCCACTATCAGCAGCCATCCGGATATCGCGAAAATCTCCTTCACCGGCTCCACCCCGGTGGGCAAGAGCATCCTGCGCAGCGCCGCCGAGACACTCAAGCGCGTCACCCTGGAGCTGGGCGGTAAATCGCCGGTGCTGATCCTCGACGATGCCGACCTGAGCCAGGCCATCCCCCTGGCCTTGCAAGCCGGCTTCATGAACAGCGGCCAGGCATGCATCGCCGGCACCCGGATACTGGTGCCGGAAGGACGCCTGGCCGAGGTCGAGGCCGCCGTGCTCCAGGCCATCGACGCCGTCAAGGCCGGCGATCCCCACGATCCCCGGACCAGCATCGGGCCGATGGTCAGTGAAAAACAATGGCAGCGGGTGCAACGCTACATCCGCATCGGTATCGACGACGGCGCGCGCCTGCTGGTCGGCGGCGAAGGCCTGCCCCAGGGCGTGGACAAGGGCTGGTTCGTGCGGCCGACGGTATTCAGTGGCGTGAGCAACGACATGACCATCGCCCGCGAGGAAATATTCGGGCCGGTGCTGTCGATCATCACCTACCGTGACCAGGAAGAAGCGATCCGCATCGCCAATGACACGCCCTACGGCCTGCAGGCCTATGTGCTGTCCGCCGATACCGAACGGGCCCGCCAGGTCGCCGACCGCCTCGAGGCCGGCCGCGTGCTGATCAACACCCTGGCCCACGAGCCGGCGGCGCCCTTCGGCGGTTTCAAGCAGTCGGGCATCGGCCGGGAATACGGGACCTTCGGGCTGGAGGCGTTCCTGGAGCCGAAATCGATCCTGGGCAGCGCCCGATAACCGGCCCGCCAGGACCTGCGCGAGAAATGCTTGAGTTCATCCAGCGCAGCACCGACCATTGAGCGCAATGACCGGCAGGGCGATACCTGGCCGGTCATTCCTTATTGATACGGCCCGGAGAAACACATGAGCAACGTGGTGCTGGTACTCGTGGAAACCGTCAACGACTACTTGCCGATCCTCCAGAAGCACGGCTTCGAACTGATCCTGGCGCCCACCGAAGCCCTGCGCGCCGAGGCCATCGCCAGCCATGGCGAGCGCATCAATGTCGTGCTGACACGCGGCCCGCTGGGGCTGTTCGCCGACGAAATGGCCGCCCTGCCCAAGCTCGAGATCATCTGCGTGCTCGGCGCCGGCTATGAAAAGGTCGACCTGCACGCCGCGGCGCAACGCGGCATCGTCGTGACCAACGGCGCCGGCGCCAACGCTTCGCCCGTGGCCGATCATGCCATGGCCCTGCTGTTGTCGCTGGTCCGGGATATTCCCCGGGCCGATGCCTCGGTACGCCGTGGCGAGTGGCGCAAGCTGACGCGTCCGTCCCTGGGCGGCAAGCGCCTGGGTATCCTCGGCATGGGTGCCGTGGGCCTGGCGATTGCCCAGCGCGCGGCCCTGGGGTTCGGCATGACGGTGAGCTATCACAACCGGCGGCCGCGCACGGATGTCGATTACCGCTATTGCGCGACGGTCACCGAACTGGCGCTGGCCTCGGACTTCCTGATCGTCGCCACGCCGGGCGGTGCCGGCACCCACGCCCTGATCGACCGCCAGGCCCTTGAAGCCCTGGGCCCGCAAGGCTTCCTGGTCAACATTGCGCGCGCCAGCGTGGTGGCGACCGACGACCTGGTGGATGCGCTCCAGCAGGGTCGCCTCGCCGGCGCGGCGCTGGATGTGTTCGATGACGAACCCAATGTGCCGGACGTCCTCAAGGGCTTGGCCAACGTCGTGCTGACGCCCCACGTCGCCGGCCTGTCGCCGGAGGCTTCCGAAGCCACGGTGACACTGATGGTCGAGAATCTGCTGGCGTATTTTTCCGGCAAGCCGGTGCTCACGCCGGTGGCCCTTCCCGGCTGATGGCCACGGGCCGATACGTTATGATCAGCAGCTTCCCATACCCTTGATGGACACCTCCCGCATGGAACGCACCGCCCGCCTGTTGCCCTTTGCCTGCCTGCTGCTGAGCCTATCGCCCCTGACCCAAGCCGGCGAAGCGCCCGTCGATTGCGCCGCCCTGCATGAAAAGGCCAATGCCGAAGCCGGCAGCTACCGCCCGCCCGTCGAAGGCAAGGTCATCGGCAAGGGCCGGGTGTACTTTCACAGCGCCCCCAACAGCGCCTGCATCACCAAGAAGGTTTTCGTCGTTCCCGGCGACGGCCTCACGGTGTATGCCAGCACCGAGAACGGCTGGGCCCAGGTCATGTACATCGCCAAGGACGGTGATGACTTCAGCGGCTGGGTCGAGGAAAACCGTGTAGAACTGGGCCAGCACTACGGCGGTGACCCGGCGCCATCCACCCCGCCGGAACAGTAAGCCCGTCCGCGCTGAGCCAAGCTTCACGGGGGCTGGACTCAAGACAAGGCAGATTCAATCGCCCCGATAGCTTGGGACGAGCGCGGCAAACGTCTAATCTGGAACTCCCTCGCCTGTCGTCCTGGATCGCCGTGTGAAATTCAGCCTGCCGAAAGTTGCCACCGCCCCCTTCTGCCCTTCTGAAGTGAACGGCTCGATTGCAGTCGATAGCGGGGCGCCGTTCTTCAAGCGCGTCCTGCGCTTTGCCGGCCCCGGCCTGCTGATTTCCATCGGCTACATGGACCCGGGCAACTGGGCCACGGCCATCGAGGCCGGCTCGCGTTTCGGCTACAGCCTGCTGTTCGTGGTGTTGCTCGCCAGCCTCGCCGGCATGGCGGTGCAGTGCCTTTGCTCGCGCCTGGGGATCGCCACCGGACGCGACCTGGCGCAGCTCTGCCGGGAGCGCTACAGCCCGCGCTCGGCCAAGCTGCAGTGGTTGCTGGCGGAAATCTCGATCATCGCCACGGACCTGGCCGAAGTCCTCGGCTGCGCCCTGGCCTTTCATCTGCTGCTGGGCTGTTCGCTGACCTTCGGCATTGCCCTGACGGCACTCGACACCTTGCTCATCCTGGCCCTGCAGAACCGCGGTTTCCGGCGCCTGGAGGCGATCATGCTGGTGCTGGTGGCAACCATCGGCGTGTGCTTTTTCATCGAGCTGGTGCTGATCAAGCCTTACTGGCCGCAGGTGTTCCAGGGTTTCAAGCCATCCCTCTCGGCCCTCGGCGAAGCCGCGCCGCTGTACCTGGCCATCGGCATTCTCGGGGCCACGGTCATGCCCCATAACCTGTACCTGCATACCTCGGTGGTGCAGACCCGGCTGATCGGCACGGACCTGGCCAGCCGCCAGGACGCCGTGCGCCTGGCGCGCATTGACACCCTCGGCTCCCTGGGCCTGGCATTGCTGGTCAATGCGGCGATCCTGATCCTCGCCGCGGCGGCGTTCCACCAGAGCGGGCATACCGAGGTGGTGGAGATCCAGGACGCCTATCACCTGCTCGACCCGCTGGTGGGCGGCGCTTTCGCCAGCACCTTGTTCGGCATCGCCCTGCTGGCGTCCGGGCAAAGTTCGACCTTTACCGGCACCATCGCCGGCCAGGTGATCATGGAAGGCTACCTGAACCTGAAGATCCCCTGCTGGCAGCGCCGCCTGATCACCCGTGGCCTGGCGTTGATCCCGGCCTTTGCCGGGGTCTGGCTGATGGGCGAAGGGGCGGTGGGCAAGCTGCTGGTGCTGAGCCAGGTGGTGCTGAGCCTGCAATTGCCCTTTGCCCTCTACCCGTTGATCCGTATGACCGGCGATGAACGCCTGATGGGCGAGTTCGTGAATCGCTGGTACACCAAGGGCCTCGCCTGGGGCCTGTTCGTGGTGATCGGCGCGGCGAATATCTGGCTAATCATGCAGCTGTTTGCCGATTGATCGTGGGGAGGCGACACCCCGCTTGAAACCTCACGACCTCAAAGCACGCCCAACAACGCCCAGACCCGCCGCGCCTCCGCATCGGAAGAAATCAGCTCCGAGAGCAGCTCGTTCAAGGGCTTGTTGCCCCACTCCACCGCCTTCTTGACCACATAGGGCACCGGGCTGTGGGGCTCGGTTTTCGCCAGGTAGTCGGCGATCGACAGCAACTGCCGATAAGCCTCTTCCCGGCTTTGCGGCGTTGCCGAGCGCGACGGTGGTTGCGGCGGCTCGTCGGCTTGCGGCGCCGAAACCGTCTCATCCACTTCGATAGCGGCCACAGGCGGTTCCGGTTGCTGAGGGTGCATGGCAATAAACTCCCGGGTCAGTGTGCTCAATGCCTGCATGACATCACGCAAGGGCCCGCAAGTCGGCGCCAGTTCCCCCAGATAACGATCGGTCCACTGCTCCAGCGCCTCGAGCTGGCGCAACGACGCCAGCAGCAGATTCTGACTGTGCAACCACCAGGACAACGGGGTTGCACGGATCAACTCGTTGACCTTCTGCTGCTCGAGCCGCGCGGCCTCGACACTGGCCTTGGCGCTCTTGTTGTCCCCGGCCAGCACTTGCCGCCCCTGCAACTGCTGCCAGCCATACAGGCTCAACCCGGAAAAACCGCTACTGCCACCCGGGGCAAACAACGGCACCCGCGTATGCAGCACTTCGGCGTAGCGCCGCACCAGCCAGTCCACCGGTGTCGCCCGCCAGGACTGGTCGCCCTCTTCGGCCTGCGGATGCACCTGCTCCGGATAGCGCTCGCACAGCCCCAGCAGCAACGCCAATGCCGCCTGCAAGCCCTCCTGCCCATGTCGATGCAGCCAGGCCTCGCCGAGCCAGGCCGCCACCATCAGGTCCTTGCTGCGGCCCTGCAGGATCTCGCTGGCCAAGGCTTCGACACTCGCCCACTCTGCCCGCTTGATCTCCTTCTCCCAGACGCCGTTGGGCAAACTGGTGTCATCCTCGCGCCGCAGCTCGCGCAGCCGATCATAGTCGGCTTCATAGCGCAGGCTCTGCCCGCACGGCGCGTCCTCGGAAATCGCCTCGAGCAGAGGCGCCACCAACAACGACAGCCCGGTGGCCGACTGGCTCATAACGCCCCCTCATTGCTGGTGGCCGTGCTCGCCGTGCCGAAACTCGCAAAGGGCGACAAAGGTGCCCGTACCGGCAGCGGTGTCAGTGACAACGGCAGCTTGCCACCCTGAGTCATCAACGACAGGCGGATAAACATCGTGGTCTGGGCGTCACCATTGGTCGAACCGCGTACCGGCAAGCGCAAGGTCAATGGAAAGTCGGTGTAATCGATGTTCGGCTGGCGTACCACCGACAGGTGCGAACGCATCATCCGCAACAGCGACCAGGGTCCCTCGTACTCCCAGCCTGCCTCCAGGTCGCTCACCGCCAGGCTCGGCTGCACCGGATCGCTGACCGGCCGCTCCGACCCGTTGCGAGCCCAACGCAGGGTCAGCCGGATCGGTTGTCCGACCATCCAGCGTAACCGCTGCTGGGCATCGCCCGGGTAGTTGATCTGTTGGCTGCCGGCATTCAGGCCCCAGGCAATCACCTGGTTGGCACCGCGCTCCTCCTCCCGGTCGGTGCGCCAGCGCACCTCCATATCAAAGCCGATCATCCCGCTCTGGTCGCGCTGGAACAGGGGCCCGAGCCAAGCCCGGGCCTGTTTCAGGCGATCGAGGAAATCCGCCGCCGCCAACCGATCGGGAGACTGGCTGGATGCCAGGCCGGCCTGGGCCTTGGGCAAGCGAGTGTCGATCAGTTCAAGCAGATGCTGCACCCGCGCAGGCTCGGCATCCACGGCCTGTAACCCATGGGAAAACGGAAAGCGCTCGGCCAGGTACTGGTTGAAGTAGCCCGCCAACTCGTTCCAGGCGCTGACCGCCTGCTCCTGCTGCAACCCCTGGCAGCGGCGCATGGCGCCCTGTTGCAAGGCCTGCGCCCGCAACGCCAACTCACCCTGGCCGGCCGGCAGGTTGACCGACGATAGGATCTGCATGCAGGAAGCGGCATCCATGTCGATAAAATCACGACTGACCAGCTGTTCCATCAGCGCCGGTGAACTGGCCGGATTCTGCTCCTTGTACTTGAGCAACTCATCGTACAAGCCGTTCAGACGCGTAAACCGTTCAAAATCGCCCGCCCCCAGGTTCTGTTGCTGGGCCCTGAGCCACTCCAGCGCCGGAGCCCGCGCCTCGGCGATGACCTGCATGCTGTTGAACTGCTGCTTGAGATCCAGCTTCAGGTCCTGCACATCGTTGGCCCTGAACAGCTGCAGGCCGAGGTTCTTCGAGCCGTCCCAACTGTTGATATCGACTCGCTCATGGAACACCGCCTGGGCATTGATTTGCTCCAGCCCGCTGCCGACCTCGGCCAGCGCCCGTCGGTTGAGGGCGTTTTGCAAACTGCTCGCCAGGTCCGTGCGCTTGAGCTCGATAAACGCGCTTTGTAACGCCAGCGCCTGATCGGTCTTGATATTGAACGCCGTCGTCCCCTGCGACGGGTCACGACTGCTTTCCAGACTCACCCACATGGCCCTGGCCGCCGCATTTTCAGCCACGCGCAGCATCGGCCCGCGATAGGCCGGCGGTATGCGCGGCATATCTTCGCTGGCGTAACTCTTGTAACTGGCGAAGTACATGAGGGCGGTGTTCAGGCCATCGCTGTCGAGGCTCTGATAGGTGCCACCGGCGCTGTCATCGGCGCGCAGGGCCATGGCCACGAAATCGCGGCGAAACAGTGCCGCGATCGCATTGTTCAACTGCAGCACATGCTCCTGCAGCAGCAGTTGCCCGCTGCCCTGTTGGGTCAACAGATTGTCCCGAGAACCGGCCTTGGCGATCCACTGGTCGCGAAAACTCTGTTGCAACTTGGCCGCCTGATCTTCCAGGCTCTGCTCCAGCGGCGCACCGAGCAAGGTACTCTGACGCACCTTGTCCATCAGCGCGCTGTAGCCGGGAACCAGGTCCTCGCCCTTGCCGCGACTCCAGGCCGAGTTGGTCTGGCTGACCGCCGCCTGCAAGTCGTCGATCATCGCCTTGAGGTCTTCCAGCTCGGCGAGCGAGCTCACCGCACCGGATTCCAGCTGGTCCAGGTGCAACTTCAAGTAGCCGGCCTGACGCACAAAGTTCTCGGCCAGGTAGTACTGATCCAGCCAGCGCCCCATCAGTTCCTTGAAGTTCGCACCAATGGTCAGGCCCTCGGCCGGCAGGTCCAGGTGAATCAGGTGGGAGATGTCCATCTTCGCCAGGTGCTGGTTATAGAACGCCGCCCTGTGCAGCGTCCCGGCATTGAGGTTCAGGCCCAGGGCCAGGTTGCTCAGGGACGCCAGGTCGTCCAGCGGAGTCTTGTGATTGTTCATGGCCTTGGTCATCCACTGGTATTGCTGCTCCAGTGCCGTAGCCCGCTCCACCAGGTCCTTGGACTTGATATAGGTCCGCCATTGCGTCGGGTCTTCGCCGCCCAGGCTGGGACGCCGGCTGGTGCTCTGGATCGCCCTGAGCTGCGTCAGGTTGGCCTGCAACAGATCGCGCAGCGGCAACATCATGTGGCTCATGGCAACGCTGCGCAGCGCCTGGTCACGTTCATGATCGAGGGAGGAGAACCAGGACGTCGGCAACACCAGCGAGGCAAAGTGCCAACGAGGCGATTGCTCCATGAGCTGCCAGAACGTCTGCACATTGCGCCGGGTCGGCCCCAGCCGGTGGCTGTCGTCGACGACCGTGACGTAGTTCTTCTGGGCATCCTGCAGCAGGCTCGACAGCTCATGAGCGTCCTTGAGTGAGTCCCGCCAGACCCAGACCATCGCCACCGCCCAGACCAGCCCGACGATCGCCGCCGTCACCCCGACCACCCGCTGCCAGCGCTGACGCAAGTGCAACAGTCGCGGCACCACCTGGGCCAGCCCTTGCTCGGCGATGATCCGTCGTTGCCAGAGCTGCCGGGCGAAAGCGCTTTGCAGCAGCGGAATATCGCTGGCGGAAAAAACCGGAGCCGAGGTCGGCGCTTCACTGGCGGTGAAATACACCCCGCGAAAACGCGCAGCCTCATTCTGTGCGTTGCCCTGGAAGACCGGATCGAGCAAGGTCTGCAAGTTGCGGCGCAGGGCCTCGAAACGCTCCGGCAGGCTATACAGGTCTTCGCTCAGACGCCCGGACAGCGCACCCACCTCGGTGATCGCCTCCGCCAGTGCCCGGGTAACCTGGTCCAGCGCCTGGTCGCTCCACTCCGATTGCCAGAGGGTTTCCGGGGCGAACGGCGAGGTCCAGCCCAGCACCCGTTCATGGGACTCCTTGGGTAGCGCCTCGATCAGTTCCTGGAAGCCAGGAACCTGCTCCATATCCGTGACCACCACATACACCGGCAGGCTCAAACCCAGGCGCTGCAGCAGGTCGAGAAAGCGCCGGCGCGCAGCGATCCCCAGGCTGGCCGCCTGTTCGTCATCCCACAGCCGGCTGGCCGAAACGGTCCAGATCACCCCGTCCAGCGGACGCCGGGCACGCAGGCGCAGGATCAGCCCGAGCAAGCGCCACCAACTACCACGCTTGAGCTTCAGCCCCTCATCGGGCAGGAACAACGACTCCGGCACCACCAGCACTGCACCATCGGGGTCGGACCACCAACGTCCAAACCAGGCCGGCTTGTCCGTGGGCAGCAAGTGCCAGCAGGAACAGAGTTGCGCCCCTTGGGCGTCATTGCCCAGCATCAACAGCCAGGGCGACTGATAACGGTCCTGTACCCCCTGTTCCTGCTCCATGTTTCGCACGGCAGCGTAGAAACCGCGAATCGCCGCGCCGCTTTGGGTGCGCAACCACCAGATCGCCACGGCCAGCAATGCCAGCACCAGCAACACGCCGACCACCCACGCGACAATCGCCAGCGGGCTCATGGGTTCTGCTCCGCAGGTTCGTCGGGATTGGCCTGGTGTATCACCGATTGGGCCTCCTGGTTGATGTCATACCAGAAGTAGTGACTGATGCCGATCATCACCAGCGTGACGCCGAGAATCACCAGGCCCAGCCTCCAGCCGTCCGGCAGCGACTGGCGAATCGGCAGGCGCCGCGCAGGCACATTGCTGGGTCGCTCGAGGCAATCGCTGACATCGACATAGTCTGGATCGTGTTGCCAGGCGAACGCGAACAACGCGTGACGCCATTTCTCATGCTGCGCCAGCCCGGCTTCCCCACGCAGGCGCCCGTGGAAACCGAGGATCAGGCATTGCAGGTAGACATTGGCCAAATCGCGACTGGCCGGAATCTCATCGGCCAGCAGTTTCTCGATCGCCTGGGGCAGGTGCTCGCCGGCATGGCGCGAGGCATACAGCAGCGATTCCAGGGGATCGCTCTGCCAGGTCGGCTGCCCCGGCCAGACGGCATACAACAGGGTTTCGTCCACCAGCGCGACAAAGGCATACACCGTGGCCTTGACCTGATGCTCCGCCGAGTCGCCGACACTGGCAAAGGCACTACGCCAGAGCTTGCGGCTGATTTTCGTGGAGAACTCCACCACTGTGCCGACCTGCCGCGCCACGTCCTCGTCGTCCTTGCTCAGCCCGTTCCAGGCCACCAGCCACTCCAACCAGGCCTGGCGAAAGGCGTTGCTCAGCGGTGACTGCTGCAACCCCGCTCCGACGCTCCCATCTGGCATTGCCTTCCCCTTCCTTGACTACAGTAGTGTTTCACTGGCCTGCTCGACAAACAGGACGATCTGCCATGGGTTGATGGCCAGCTTCGAGGCCGGCGCGATAATGTGCAGCGGTTGCTCGGGGTCGAACCACTCGCCCCGTGCCTCGACGATAAACAGCCGGGTGTCGCTGCCGACGCTATAGGCCACCTGTTCCTGACGACCCATGACCTGGTGCCGCAGGCCGGGCATGCGCTGGCGGGCCAGCACGGTCAGGTTGCTGTCGGAGGCAATGATGGTGCGTTCCAGCCATTCGATCGCATCGCTTTCGCCGGCCCCGGCGGGCATCCGCAGGCCGATCACCAGGCGCTGTTCGGGTTGGCGCTCGGGCAATTGCAGGGAGAACAGTTCGCCGGTCTGCACGAACGGCAGGCAGCGATAACCGACACGGATCAGTTCAAGGTCCAGCTCGAGCCAGTTCAGCACTTCGTCATAACCGCGTTGCAGGTCCAGATAGTCCAGCGGCATGAAGGCCGGCACCCCGGCCAGAGGGTCGAGCACCGACCAGCTTCCGGCCATCCCGAGCAACAACCCATGCAGGCCCTGGGGGGAGGCGACACGACTGTTCAGCAAGCCTTCGACTTCCGGCAGGCGGGCCCAGAGCGCACCGAGCTGGCGGCGGATTTCGGCTGCATCCTCCTGGCTGCCGGCCTGCTGCGCCTGGCGCAGGCGGCCGGCGAGAAACAGGCACTTTTCCCGGGTCCGCGCGCACAGCGCCGCGACCCGCCGCCCCAACGGCGACTCCGGCAGCAACCTCGGGGTCGGCGGTACATAAGGCACCTGGACAAAGCCGCCGCCCTCCTTGCGGATGCGCAGCAGCGGCAGGCAGATCGAGTCGGCCTTGTTCGCGTCCGTACACAGGTGCGGATTCGGCCGCCAGACCGTGACCGGTTGCGGATTCTGGCCGCTGGTGAGGTCCACCAAGGCCTCGCTGGTCAACGATTGCAGGCGGCCCTTGAGCTCGCGCAACTGCCCCGCACGCCACAGCGGGTTGACCGCCAGGTACACCGTGACCATCGAATGAGTCGAGGCCTCGATGGCATCGCCCACCTGCAGCTCAAGCCGCGCACCGTCGGCGGCATCGAGACTCACCGGCAGGCCGTCGGGCAGGGTGGCTTGCAGGGAAAGGATACGGACTTGACCGGCGCAGAGTGCCGAAGGATCGATCTCCAGTTGCTCGACACCCCAGAACCAGGGGCTGCCCGCCTGGGCCAGATGCGCGGCCAGGGCCTCGGCCCGCAAGCCCTGCAACTGGAAATGCTGGGGCAGCAGTTGCATGCCCTCGTACCAGCAAACCGCATCGGGTAACAGACTCATACGACTCCCTTCGACCCTTGAAAACAGCGCCCTGCACCTGTAGGAGCCTAGCGATCGCCGGCATTGACCAGACGCATTTCCCGACTGGTGAACTTCAGCCAGGCTTCATGCTGATCGTCCAGCCTGAGCCGGTGCGCACCGGGAGTGTTATAGCTGGCGAACACCAAAAGTCCAGCCGCGCTCTGGCCCTTCAACGGAAAGTCCTGCTTGGCGACAAACTGCCCGGGGACCAGCTCCAGTCCCCACACGCTCAATTGCTGACGATAGTCGCGCTGGAACTGCTCACGCTCGCCGAACCACTGTTTCGCGCTCATCCCGGCCAGTTGCTTGAACAGGTCGGGATCCTTCACCGCGACGAAATCCACGGCAATCGGTGTGTTGTCGTTGGCCAGGGGCGCCACGTCCAGCGTCAGACTCGCCACCTCGACCTTGGGCCCGAAAAATGAGCACCCTGACAGGATCAGCACTGCCACATATGTAAGTATTTTCTTACACAAGATTGAATTTTCCTTTTCTCTTGTAGGTCAGATGGCAGTTTGCCTTGCTTTTTTATAGACCTGTTCTAGCGTCTTGGGTAGTTCGTCAGCACGACGAATTGGAGGGACCGTCGAAGGATTGACAGGATCGCATTCTCCACCCCCTGTCTGGCTTCACGGTTCAGCAAGGGAGCGATCACGGGTAACCGATGCATTGCGCCCGCTCAACGCATCGGAGTCAGCCAACATGGCCGAAAGTACCCAGCACAAGCTCGACCGGATTCGTCCGCCGCGCGTCCAGATCACCTATGACGTGGAGACGGGCGGCGCCATCGAGAAAAAGGAACTGCCCCTGGTGGTCGGCATCCTCGCCGATTTGTCCGGCAAGCCAAAAAATCCCCCGGCGAAACTGAGCGACCGCCGCTTCGTCGAGATCGACCGCGACAACTTCAACGAAGTCCTCGCTTCCATCGCTCCGCGCTCGGTGCTGCAGGTCAAGAACACCTTCGCCACGGACGACAGCAAGCTCAATATCGAACTCAAGTTCAACCATATCGACGACTTCGACCCGGTCAAAGTGGTGGGGCAGGTCGTCCCGCTGCGCCGCCTGTTCGAGGCTCGCCAGCGCCTGCGCGACCTGCTGACCAAACTCGACGGCAACGATGATCTGGACAGGCTGCTGCGTGACGTGATCGCCAACACCGAAGGCTTGCAGGAGATCAAGTCGTCCGCCCGCGTGCAGGAAGCCCCTGTCGCCGACAAGGACGCCGACGCCCCTGCCGAAGAACCACAAGCCTGATCGCCTACCCATTCTCGGAGGATTTGTCATGCCCAGTTCCGCCAGTACCGAAGGTTCAAGCAGCGAGAGCAGTACCCAGACCTTATCCCTGTTGGACAAGATCATTGCCGATGGGCGCATGGCCCACGACGACAGCCAACAGGAATATGCCCGTGACATGCTCGCGGAGTTCGCCACCCAGGTCCTCGACAAGGACATGGCGATCGACAAAGACACCGTGGCGATGATCAACGATCGCATCAGCCAGATCGACAAGCTGATCAGCGCCCAGCTCAACGAAATCTATCACCACCCGGAAATGCAGGCGCTCGAGGCCTCTTGGCGCGGCCTGCATATGCTGGTGCAGAACACCGAGACCAGTTCACGGTTGAAACTGCAGTTGCTCAATGTCAGCCAGAAGGAGCTGCAGAACGACCTGGAAAAAGCCGTCGAATTCGATCAGAGCGCACTGTTTAAGAAGATCTACGAAGACGAATACGGCACCCTCGGCGGACACCCCTACAGCCTGCTGGTGGGTGACTACACCTTCGGTCGTCACCCGCAGGACATCGGTCTGCTGGAAAAACTCTCGAATGTCGCCGCCGCTGCCCACGCGCCGTTCATCGCCGCCGCCAGCCCGAAACTGTTCGATATGACCAGCTTCACCGAACTGGCCGTGCCCCGCGACCTGTCGAAAATCTTCGAGAGCCAGGAACTGATCAAGTGGCGCTCCTTCCGCGAAAGCGAAGACTCGCGCTATGTGTCCCTGGTACTGCCACACACCCTGCTGCGCCTGCCGTACGGCCCGGACACCAAGCCGGTGGAAGGCATCAACTATGTCGAAGACGTGAACGGCTCCGACCACAGCAAATACCTCTGGGGCAACGCGGCCTGGGCCCTGGCCCAGCGCATTACCGAAGCCTTCGCCAAGTACGGCTGGTGCGCGGCGATCCGTGGCGCCGAAGGCGGGGGCGCGGTGGAGGGGCTGCCGGCCCATACCTTCCGCACGAGCTCAGGCGACCTGTCGCTCAAGTGCCCGACCGAAGTGGCGATCACCGACCGACGCGAGAAGGAGCTCAACGACCTCGGCTTCATCGCCCTGTGCCACAAGAAGAACAGCGACGTGGCGGTGTTCTTCGGCGGCCAGACCACCAATAAATCGAAGCTCTACAACACCAACGAGGCCAACGCCAATGCGCGGATCTCGGCGATGTTGCCCTACGTGCTGGCAGCGTCGCGCTTCGCCCACTACCTGAAGGTGATCATGCGCGACAAGGTCGGCAGCTTCATGACCCGCGACAACGTGCAGACCTACCTCAACAACTGGATCGCCGACTACGTGCTGATCAACGACAACGCGCCCCAGGAAATCAAGGCGCAATACCCGTTGCGCGAAGCCCGGGTGGATGTGACGGAAATCGCCGGCAAGCCCGGTGCCTACCGCGCCACGGTGTTCCTGCGGCCGCACTTCCAGCTGGAAGAACTGACCGCCTCGATCCGCCTGGTCGCCAGCCTGCCACCACCGGTTGCAGCCTGAGCCCGTGCCCGCCGGCCCCGTGGCCGGCGGGTTTTCCCTTCCTTCTAGTGCGAACACTTTCTGGAGTTTCAGGCGATGGATGCAATCATTCTCGACCTCGGCGGCGACATCAAAGGCGACAGCCTGCTCGAGGGCTACAAGGACAAGATCGAAATCATGTCCTACAGCCACAACGTGGCGATGCAAGTGACCAACGACGTCAGCAACTCGGAACGGACTTCGGGCAAGCCGCATATCGGCGAGTTCACCCTGACCAAGTTCGTCGACACCTCGACCCCGTCGCTCAATGAATACTGCTGCGCCGGCAAACCGATCCCGGAGGCCAAGATCACCATCGGCCGTAACGCCGCCGAGGGTAGCGGACAATTGCTGCCGTTCATCATCTACACCCTGACCAACGTCGTGCTGTCCAACGTCAGCGTCAGTGGCGGCGCCGGCGGCAAACCGGTGGAAACCATCTCGTTGAACTTCACCAAGATCAAATGGGAACTCACCGCCCAGAAAGACGACGGCACCAAGGAAGGCACGGCCGCCTCGACCTGGGACATGGCTGCCAACAAGCTGGTCAAGTAAGGGAGCCGGGCGGCCATGTCTGCGACCGGTATTCTTCCCCCGCTGTTCGAGCGCCTCGCGGGTGGCGAGGATCAAGCGCAGACGATGGAAGCCTTCGATCGCCAGGCCCTGGCCGATTCGGTGTGCAGCGAACTGCTACGGCTGTTCAACACCCGCCGGGCGAGCGAGGCCATGACCTCGCCGCCCAGCATTCTCGACTACGGCATCGCCGACTGGACCGCGCTGCAAGGTCAACGCAGCGATGACCGACGCAAGCTGGCACGGGAAATCCGCCTGGCCGTGGAGCACTTCGAACCCAGGTTGCAGCTGGGGGAAGTCGACGTACAGCCGGTAGACGGTCAGCCCCAGCAACTCAATATCGTCCTGCGTGGCGCCCTGCGCAGCGGTCGTCGACATTGGCCGGTGGCCTTTGTCATCGAGAAGACCCGCCAAGGTCTTGAGGTTTTCCATGAGCGACTCGATTGACGCCGAACTGCTCGACTATTACCAACGGGAACTGACCTGGCTACGCCACGCCGGTGGCATCTTCGCGCAGAAATACCCCAAGGTGGCGCGGCGCCTGGAGCTGTCGCCTGGTGAATGCCCGGACCCCCATGTCGAACGCCTGCTGGAAGGCTTCGCGTTACTCGCCGCGCGCCTGCAACGGCGATTGGATGACGACTACGCGGAATTCAGCGACGCCTTGCTGGAACAGTTGTACCCCCTGGCGGTGCGGCCCTTGCCGTCCTGCGCCATCGTCCAGTTCCAGCCGGACCCGAGCAAGGGCAACCTCGCGGCCGGTTATCGCCTGCCCCGCGATACGCCCTTGTTCGTCACTACCCATAAAGGCGAAAGCATCCACTTTCGCACCAGTGCCGAGGTCAATCTGTGGCCGCTGGAAATCACTGAAGCCTTGTTGCTCGACAGCGATGAAACCCAGGCGTTGACCGGGGTGAACGACGCGCGTTCGGCCTTGCGCCTGAGCGTTCGCTGCCTGGGGGAGACCCTGTGGTCGGAACTGCAGGTCCGCCAACTGCGCCTGCACCTGGCCGCCTCCCCGGTGATCAACGCGCGCTTGTATGACCTGCTCGGCGCCCGCACGATCCAGGTCCTTGCCGGCCCGCCCGGCACCCCACCACGGCGCCTCGACGGCCTGCCGGAAATCGTCGGTTTTGCTGGCACGCAAGCCTTGTTGCCGGAAGAGGACGGCGTGCATCCGGGTCTGCGTCTACTGGCCGAATATTTTGCTTTCCCGGACAAATTCAGTTTCTTCGATGTCCCTTTTGGCGGCGGGCAGGATGGCAGCGAGATCCTGTATCTGTATCTGGTCTTCGACAGCACGCCCGGCAGCCGCCTGCATCTGCAAGCCAGCGATATCGTCCTGGGCTGCAGTCCGGCGATCAACCTGTTCCCGCGTACCTCGGAGCCCCTGCGGCCGGACGGTACGCGCAGCGAGTACCGACTGATCGCCGATAGTCATCGCGAAAACAGTGTCGAGATCCACAGCATTCGTGGCCTGCGGGCCACAACCGCGCACGGCGTGCAGAAGGTCCCGGCCTATTACGGCAGCCAGCATGCACTGGGCGAAAGCCGTCTTTACTGGCATTCCCGGCGCATCACCGGCATGACGCCCAATAGGCTGGGCAGCGACCTGATGCTGAGCCTGGTGGACACCCAGTTCAAGCCCCGTGAAGACGCGCCGGAGTACAGCGTCACCGCCGAGCTGCTGTGCACCAACCGGCACTTGGCGCAAAGCCTCGGTGCCGGCACGCCGCTGGGGTTCGAGCGCCCCGGCCCGGTAGCCTGGGCCTGCCTGCGCAACCCGCCGAGCCCGCAAAGCCTGCCACACCTGGGTGGCGACTCGCGCTGGAAACTGGTCTCGCAACTGACCCTCAATCACTTGTCGCTGGTGGAGGGCCCGCAAGCGCTCGACGCCCTCAAGGAAATCCTTGAGCTGCACAACCTGCGTGACGATGCGAGTGCCCGACGTCAGGTCGAAGGCATACTGAGCCTTGCGTGCGAGCGGGTGGTCGCGCATGTCGGCGAGGACGCCTGGCGCGGTTGGCGCAATGGTCTGGAAGTCCGGGTGCTGCTTGATCCACACCACTTCGTCGGCAATAGCGCGGTGCTGTTCAGCGCAGTGCTCGCGCAGTTCTTTTCACTCTATGCCACGGCCAACCGCTTCGTGCGCACGGTGCTGGTCCAATCCGACAAGGAGGTCAAGACATGGCAACCCCAACCCGGCCAGCCACTGTCCCTCTGAGTCGGCAACTGCGCGACGACCCGCAGGCCTTCGAGTTGTTGCAGGCGCTGTTGCTGCTTGAGTGCGAACGCCCGCAAGCCGTGCCGCTGGGCACCGGAACCGCGCCCCATGCCGAGGCCGCACGCTTGCGTGGGCCGTTGACACCGCTGTTCCCCTCCAGCGAAGTGGAAAGCCTGAGCGACACCGAAGGTCGCCAGCCGGTGCTGACCACGCCCGTGTTCGGCCTGGGTGGCCCCGATGGCCCCCTGCCCTACGCCGATCAGGAATGGCTGCAACAGCGGACACGCCAGAAAGATCACGCACCCGCCGAGTTCCTCAACCTGTTTCAACATCGCCTGATCAGCCTTTTGTATCGGGTGATGCGCAAACACCGGATTGCAGTGGGCTTTTCATTGCCCAGCGTCACGCCGGTGCACAGCCAGCTACGGGCCTTGAGCGGACTGCTGCCCAAGGCGCTGCATAATCGCGGACTCCTGCCCGACGCGGCGGTATTGGCCCGCAGCGCGCTGTTTGCCGGTGGGCGTCGCTCGCTGGCGGGCTTCGCGGCGTTGGTACGTCAGCATTTCAACCTGCCCGTCGAGGTCGAAGCCTATGTCGGTGCCTGGCGGGAAATCCCCGAGGCCAGCCGCAGCCGCATGCTGCGCGGTGGCCGCAACCTGGGATTGGGCCGCGATGCCGTGGCGGGAACGCGGGTCTGGGATGAGCACGCCGGCATTCGCCTGACCCTCGGCCCACTGCCCAATGCCCAGGCCGTGCGCTTTCTTCCGGATGGCGAAGCCCATCCGGCCCTCGCCGCCCTCGCCGCCTTGTACTTCGGCCCCGACCTGGACTGCACCCTGACGCTATTGGTACGCGGCGCGGCCCCCATGATCCTGGATCGCACCACTGCGCCGCAACTGAGCTGGAACGGCGGTTTGCAGCAACAGCCCACTGACCATGTACAACGGATCGAAACCCGTTTACGCCAACTGGAGATCGCTTGAGCATGGAACTGGGCAGCCTGATCGGACGCCTCAACGCCGACAACCGCCGCGCCCTGGAAAAGGCCGCCCAGCGCTGCCTGCAACGGGGTCATCACTATGTGGAAATCGAGCACCTGCTGCTGGAGCTGCTGGAGATCGAGGGCGGTGATTTTGCCTGGTTGCTACCGCGTTTCGGGCTGGAACGGGATATCTTGTCGGCGGAGATCAACAAGGCGCTGGAGCTGTTCAAGTCCGGCAGCACCCGCACGCCAGCGCTGTCGGCACAGACCATCGGCCTGCTGGAGGATGCGGTGGTCCAGGCCAGCGTGCTCGGGCTCGAGAGCATTCGTTCCGGGTTGTTACTGCTGGCGCTGCTGGATCGGGATGAGCGTCGTAGCTTGCTGCTCAACAGTGCCTCGTCGCTGTTGAAGATTCCCCGGGACGCACTGCGCAGCAACCTGCTGGAGTGGACGGAAAACTCCCGCGAACATGCCGGGCCGAAACGTTCGGTGACGGCTGCCTCGGAGAAACCCACCACTCGAAACACCCCGCAGGATTCGCTGCTGGACCAATACACCCAGGACCTGACCGCCGATGCCCACGCCGGGCGCATCGACCCCATCGTCGGTCGCGACAGCGAGATCCGCCAGTGTATCGATATCCTCCTGCGCCGGCGGCAGAACAACCCGATCCTGGTGGGCGCGCCGGGTGTCGGCAAGACGGCGGTGGTCGAAGGCCTGGCCCTGCGCATCGCCGCCGGGGATGTGCCGCCATCGTTGCAGGATGTCAGCCTGCGGGTACTGGACCTGGGCTTGTTGCAGGCCGGCGCCGGGGTCAAGGGCGAGTTCGAGCAACGCCTCAAGGGCGTGATCGATGCGGTGCGCAGCGCAGATAAACCGATCATCCTGTTTATCGACGAGGCCCATACCCTGATCGGCGCGGGCGGCGCCGAAGGCGGCAGCGATGCGGCCAACCTGCTCAAGCCGGCCCTGGCCCGGGGCGAGTTGCGCACCCTCGCCGCCACCACCTGGATGGAATACAAGAAATACTTCGAGAAGGACCCGGCCCTGGCCCGACGTTTCCAACTGGTGCAGGTGGAAGAACCGGACGAAACCACCGCCGTGGAAATGCTCCGTGGCATCGCCGCCAAGCTGGAACAGCACCATGGTGTACAGGTACTGGATGCGGCGATTCATGATGCGGTGAAGCTGTCCCACCGCTATATCTCCGGGCGGCAACTGCCGGACAAGGCCATCAGTATTCTCGACACCGCCTGTGCGCGGGTCGCCCTCGGCCAACACGATGTGCCGCCGCCCCTGGAAAGCCTGCGTCATCGCCAGCAGAGCCTGAAGGAAGAAGTCGACCGCCTGCGCCGCGAACAGGCCACCGGGTTGGATCATCGCGAGCGCATCACAGTGCTGGAGAGTGAATCCATCGGCAATCTGCAAGCCATACGCGAACTGGAAACCCGTTGGGGCGAAGAGCGCGAGGCGGTACGCGAACTGCTGGAAAAGCGCCGTGAATTGCTGGAACTGAGCGACCGCGTGGAGAGCGGAAAATCCGATGAAGAAACCGATGGCCGTATCGACACCCTGGCCGCCGAACTGGTGCGACTGGAGGCGGGGCTCGATGCCATTCGCCAGGATGATCCCCTGGTGCCGGAACAGGTCGATTCGAAAACCGTTGCGGCGGTGATCGCCGGTTGGACCGGGATTCCCGTGGGCAAGATGCTGGCCGACGAAGCCCATGCCGTACGTACCCTCGGCCAGCGCATGGGCCAGCGGGTGATGGGCCAGACCACCGCGTTGGGGACCATTGCCCAACGCTTGCAGGCCTATCGCGCCGGACTGACCGACCCACAAAAACCGGTGGGCGTATTCCTGCTGCTCGGCCCCACGGGCGTCGGCAAGACCGAAACCGCCTACGCCCTGGCTGACGCCCTGTATGGCGGCGAGCGCAACCTGATCAGCATCAACCTTTCCGAATACCAGGAAGCCCACACCGTCAGCCAGTTGAAAGGCGCCCCGCCCGGCTATGTCGGTTATGGCAGCGGTGGCGTACTGACCGAAGCAGTGCGACGCAAACCCTATTCGGTGGTGCTGCTGGATGAAATCGAAAAGGCCCATCCGGACGTGCTGGAGGCGTTCTACAACGTCTTCGACAAGGGTGTGATGGAAGACGGCACCGGGTTGGTGGTGGATTTCAAGAACACGGTGATGCTGGCGACCAGCAATGTCGGGGCGGAGTTGATCCTCGATACACCTCTAGCGCAACTGGCGACCGATGTGTTCAACGAGCAGCTACGCAAGGTGTTGCTGCTGGCCTTCCGCCCGGCGTTCCTGGCACGGATGACGGTCGTTCCTTATTACCCGCTGGATGAAGCGACATTGGAAGGGATTGTGCTCGCCAAGCTCGAAAAATTGCGTGACCGATACAAAGCCGCAACCGGGAAACCATTCGAGTTCGATGCCGGGATCGTCAAAGCGGTGCTGGCCAAGTGCAGTGCGGCGGGCGCGCGCGATGTCGAAAACGTACTGATGACCCAAGTGACCGGAAAACTGGCCGAGTGGGCGCTGGAATAACCGTCGGAGGAGCCCGCCATGGCAATTACGATCTTGATCGGAACAGGTATCTCATCGGCTGCCTATCTATTGTCCGTGACACAGTATCTGAGGTCCTTGAATCAAACGCTTGGAGCTGTGGGCGTCATGGGTGGCCCCGACCTTTGGCAAAAAATGAGTCATGCACATGCCATGGGCCAGCCCAAACAACTGCTGACAGGGAATCTTCTGGGTCACGGCCGGGCTGATCACGGATTTACCACCCAACAATTATCGCAGAGTGGATATTTGAGCGCGGGGCAGTTTTCAACCGCAGTCCAGCACTATCTGACTCAACACTCCTGTGCCCAGTTGCCTGATTCATTTATTTCCAAAATAGTCAAAGACGGCCCCAAATATGTACTGGAAACTTTCCTTGATGGAGCGCTTGCTGGAACCGTTCGCTGTGACCGCGTCATTGTCGGAGCAGGACCCGGTGCACCGCGTCCATTGGCGACCGAGAGAGGCGACCTGACGGAAGAAAATATCCGTGATTTTGGTGGAAGGGTGATCAAAGGCAACGATTTCATGGCCCCAGACTGGGCAACGCCACTGCGCATCAGGCCTGAAGAAACAACGGTCGCAGTGTATGGCGGCTCAGCCACTGCCGCCTGGGCAGTTGAGCTGGCGGCCATACGCCATATGAAAGTTGTTTCCTGGTTCACTCGCCCCGGACGTGGAAACGGTGCCTGGAGCGCCGAGACCAGGTTCAGCGAAGCCTTTCCGGCGGGAGACCGAAACAACACGGTAGAAGAAGATTATCGAGATGTTCGACATGTTTATAAATTGCTTCGCATAGAGTCCGTTGCAGAAACGACCAAGCTTCGTCTCGTCTTCCAGCAGTCGGAACGTGCCGAGGATATCGTCATAGTGCTGGTGGATCTTCTGATCTATGCCCTAGGCGCGGAGCACACGCCCGATCAGGGTATCAGGGCCATTCTGACGCCCAGCATCACCGACAACCTTGTGGCTTTTTACGACAGAAACCTGGCGATCAGTTCACGGCCTTCACTATTGGCCGTCGGCACACCAGACCGTACGTTCATGATTGTCGGCTCGGCAATGAGCAGCGCCGCTGGCTTCGGACCCACACTCGGGGTACAAGGCGATCCTGGTCGAAGCCTCGGGGGCCTGACAAGTTACAAGGAAATCAGCAATACACTTCCCGCCGCCGCCAGACCCACCGAGGGTATTGCCATGGTCATGGCGGGTATTGAAGCCTTGAATGAATACGTGCCGGTAAGACCTGTCGGCGGGGGGCGTACACGTACCTACTCTCCCCCTCGCCTAACGACGAGTGATGGTGCATTACCCAAAGGCTCCCCAAACCCGCACTTCGGTCATTCCTCCACCCATGATCTCGACTTCGAATGGGACATCAACTTCAATACCAGCAACCGCACGCAGCTTGCGATCTATATTGCTCAAACAACCGACCTTGCGCCATTTGCCGCCAACCTGGCCGTTGCGCTGATTGTATTTTTCAGGACTCGCCCGGAGAGCGTACGCGGGCTGAGCGACCCACAAGTGACGACCATCATCAGCGTCGCCAACGCCATCTACAAACGTTTGACTGTATTGAATCACGATCTTGACGCACAACTACTGCACTTCGATAAATTGTGGGGCACTGACATGCATGTTACCAACTGCGTTGGCTACGTAACGACGACAGCGGAGTGGAAATCACTCTGGCGAAACCACGGGATCCCATTGGCATGAAAACCTTCGGAACCTGGTTCCCATAGCCCCAAGTCACTGCCCCTGTGGGACAATTCGATGCCACGTTCCGTCGATACCAACACCAGCCTGTCCCTGACGGCCCCATCATTGGCCGCGCTTTACCCTGAGTCCATTTCCGGTGAGGAGGCACTTAACCTGCTCGGCCAGCACAACTTGCTCGGCCTCAATGACGGCACCTCCCTCACCCTATCCACCGCCATCGCCACCCACGTCACCTGTACCTTCCATAACGACGCCCAACTGCGCCCCCTGGACGCCCTGGTCGCCGAAATCCGCCAACTCCCCGCCGACGCCACCGCCGAGCGCTACCAGCTTGTCCTGCGCCCCTGGCTCTGGTGGCTGATGCTGGCCAGCAACAACCGCGTGTTCCAGAACCTCAGCACCTCGGATATCGTCACCACGATCTTCAACGCCCACGCCTTCAGCGACTTCAAGCTCTCGCTGAGCGGCAACTACACGCCGCGTGAATACTGCATTCAATACGGCGAGAGCGATTTCGCCTTTGTCTCGCGACTACTGGAAGAAGAAGGCATCTTCTGGTTTTTCATCCACGAAGACGGCAAGCACACGCTGATACTGGCGGACAGCAACGACGCGTTCCCGCCGATTCCCAACGGGCCGAAAGTGCCGTATCTCGGCCAGCGCCTGGGTGAACGCGAACTGCACGGGATCCGCTCCGGCCAACTATGCCTGCAAGCCGTCGCCGGCACCTATCGCACCACCGACTACGCATTCACCACCCCCACCACCTCACTCTACGACCAGGCCGAAGCCGTGGCCGGGCCACGTTCGGTCTATGAGCATCCCGGTGGCTACAACACCAAGGCGCGGGGCGATGCGTTGAGCAAACAGCGCGTGGATGCCCTGCGCAGCCAGGAAAAACGCTTTGTCGGCGAAAGCGATTGCCGCTGGCTGGTGCCGGGACACTGGTTCACCCTCACCGATCATGATGACACCAGCCTGAATATCGATTGGGTGGTGACCTCGGTGACCCACGAAGCCGATCACGAGCACTATCGCAATCGCTTCGAGGCGATTCCCAAGGCCACGCCCTTCCGCCCGATGCGCAGCACGCCAAAACCGCGCATGCACACACAAACCGCCCTGGTGGTGGGCAAGTCCGGCGAGGAAATCTGGACCGACGAATATGGCCGGATCAAGCTGCAATTCCCTTGGGATCGCGACGGCAAGAACGATGAAGCCAGTTCCTGCTGGGTCCGCGTGGTGCTGCCGTGGAGTGGCAAGGGCTTCGGCATGCAATTCGTGCCACGGATCGGCCAGGAGGTGATTGTCACCTTTATCGACGGCGACCCGGATCGGCCGCTGGTCACTGGTTGCGTCTACAACGGCGACAACGCCCTGCCCTACGCGCTGCCGGCCAACCAGACCCAGTCCGGGATCAAGACCAATTCGTCCAAGGGCGGCGGCGGTTTCAACGAGTTGCGCTTCGAGGACAAGAAGGACGCCGAGGAGGTGTTTCTCCAGGCCCAGAAGGACTTCAAGACCAACGTGCTCAACGACACCACCGTCACCGTCGGTCACGATGAAACCCTCACCGTGCAGAACGCCCGCACCCGAACGGTGAAGGAAGGCGACGAAACCGTGACCCTGGAAAAGGGCAAGCGTAGTGTCACCATCCAGACCGGCAGCGATACCCTCGATGTGAAAGACAGCCGCACCGTGAAAGTCGGCGCCGACCAGACCCACAGCACCGGCGGCAATTACGAGCACAAGGTCACGGGCAACTACAACCTGACGGTGGACGGCAATCTGACAATCAAGGTGACCGGCACCCTCACCCTGCAAAGCGGCGGCAGTTTCGCGCTCAAGAGCGGCGCCGACCTGGCGGCCCAGGCCAGTACCTCCATCAGCCAGAAGGCCGGGACCTCGCTGAGCAACCAGGCCGGCACGTCCCTGGAGAACAAGGCCGGGACCACCATGACCAACGACGCAGGCATCAGCTTGACCAACAAGGGCGGCGCCGAACAAACGGTCGACGGCGGCGGCATGCTGACCATCAAGGGCGGCCTGGTGAAGGTCAATTAAGGATCGGACATGAGTGAATCCACCCGGCTGGACCTGATACGCGGTGATAGCCATCTCACCGGGCGTCTGCTGGACGATCGGCTCGAAGGACCGCTGAAGATCGAGGAATCCGGGCGTCCCCAGGCCAGCCTGAATTACAGCCAGGGCGAGTTGCAGGGGCTGTCGACGCTCTATCACCCCAACGGCAAGGTCTCGGCGCAGGTGCCCTACGTGGCCGGGAAAACCCAGGGTATTGCCAGCTTTTTCAGCCCGGAAGGCGGCTTGCAGCGCAAAGCCGCCTATCGCAACGGGCTGCTGCATGGCGAGGCGACCAACTACTATGCCGATGGCAGCGTGGCGGAAGTCGAGCACAACCGTGATGGCGTGCGCGATGGCCTGTACCAGCGCTTTCACCCGAACGGGCAGCTCGCCCTGAGCAGCCGTTATCTCAATGGCCAGTTGCTCGATGCCGGGCAACCCTATGCGCAAGACGGCCGCCCGCTGGATGCCGAGGGCAAGCCGATCTCGCGCTGGCGCTGGTGGTGGTTGCGTCATGAAGGCCCGGAGGAGGCCTGAGCCTCAGGGAATCAGCATCTGCACCTGGCCCGGCACGACAATCTTGATCACCCCACCCCACATGCACATCACACAGCTGTTGGCGTCCAGCGCCGGCATATTGCCCAGCAGCAGGGTCGGCGCGCCGCCGGGAATCCAGGGCGCGGCGGTAGCCGGGATGCACGGCATCGGCGTCAACACGCCGAGGGCGGCGGCGGTCGCGGCGGCGACCATCGGATTGGCGATGCTCTGGCACATGGCAAAAGTGCCGATATTCACCAGTGGGATGTAATCCATGATATTCGCGGCAGGCATGCTGCTGGTCAGGGCGCGGTTGATCGGCAACACGTTCAGCATGCCGGGCGCGGCGCCGAAGCTGCATTGCAGGGTGGCGCCGCTGCAAACCTGGGGACTGCCCAAGGGGATCTCCTTTTCCTATTGGCGACGGGACACTGGCAGCGTAGACCAGAACCGTGACAATCACGTCAGCGAAAGTCGCTTCCCATCAAGCAGCCGCCACCCTCGGCCCTAGACTCTTGAGCATTCATCGATTGCCCGGAAGCCCACCATGCCCTTTCCCCATCCCCCGCTCGATTACCGGTCCTTACGCACGGAACTGGCCTGCGCCTTTCGCTGGGCCGCCCGCCTGGACCTGCACGAGTCCATCGCCAATCACTTCAGCGTGGCCGTCTCCGACGACGGCCGGAAGTTTCTGATCAACCCCTACGGTCGGCATTTCTCGCGGATAAGGGCCAGCGACCTGTTGCTGGTCGATGCCGACGATCCGTCGACCCTGGCTGGCCCGAAGGCACCGGATATCACCGCCTCGGCCTTGCACGGCGCGCTGCACCGCAACCAGCCCCATGCCCGCTGCATCCTGCACACCCATTCGAAGTACGCGACCGCGCTGGCCTGTCTGGCGGATTCGCGCCTGCCGCCCATCGAACAGAACTGCATGCGTTTTTTCGAGCGGGTGGCGATCGATGAGGGGTTCGACGGCATGGGCCTGGGCGACGAGGCCGAGCGGGTCAGCCGGCTGCTGGGGGACAAGCCGATCCTGCTGATGGGCAATCATGGCCTGCTGGTGGCCGCGCCGAGCGTGGCCCAGGCCTTCGATGACCTGTACTACTTCGAGCGCGCGTGCGAGGTGTATATCACCGCGTTGTCGACGGGACGGCCGCTGCGTATCGCCAGCGACGCGGTGGCGCGCAAGACGGCACGGCAATGGCTCGACTATCCGGGGTTTGCCGAGAAGCACTTCGCGGCGTTGCTGGGGATTCTCGAGGAGGAGGAACCGGAGTTCGCGCACTAGCCGAGGGATCGGCATCACTCCTCGATCAGGGAGGAATGCGGCTCGCGACTCAGCGGCTGGCGCATCACTGGCGCACTGAACAGCTGGCTGCGGTCCTCGCTCGGCGGGCAACCGAAACGCGCCCGATAGGTACGGGAGAAATGCTCCAGCGAACCGAATCCCGAACAGGCCGCGACCTGGGCCACGCTCAGGCGGGTCTGTTGCAGCAGGTTATGCGCCCGCGCCAGACGCAGGCTCATGTAGTACTTGAGCGGTGACAAGCCGGTGTGCTGCTTGAACTGGCGCTCCAGCTGACGCTGGGACAAGCCGACCTGGGCGGCAATCGCCTCGCAGTCCAACGGTTCCTCCAGCGCCTGCTCCATCAAGTGCACCGCGCGGCGCATCTTCGCGCTGGACAGCCGGGTACTCGCCAAACCGTCGTCGAGCTGGTTATCCAGGGGTTGGCGCACACGCCCCATCAGCAGGTGCATGGCGATCTCGCGAGCCAGGTCGTTGTCCACACTCTGCCCCAGCCAACTGATCATCATGTCCAGGGTCGAGGTGGCGCCGGCACAGGTCAGGCGCTGGCGCTCCAGGGTATAGAGCTGGGTCCGGGCCTTGACCCGCGGGTAGCTTTCCTGGAAGCCCTGCCAATTGTCCCAGTGCACCGCCGCCTCGTAGCCGTCCAGCACCCCGGCGGCGGCCAGCAGTTCGGTGCCGGTTTCCACGCCCATCAGCACCGCACCGAAAAGCGCCTGCCTGCGCAGCCAGCTTTTCAGCGATTGATTGCGACTGTGCTTGTGCACGTCGAAACTGGCGATCACCAGGCAGGCATCAAAGCCCTGCTCGGCGTCGGGGCTGCCGGCTACCGTCGTGCACAAGCCGTTGCTGGCGGGCACCGGCTGGCCGTCGAGGGACAACAGGGTCCATTCGAACAGCGGGCGCTGGGTCAGCCAGTTGGCAATCGCCAGCGGCTCGATGACCGCCGCCAGGCCCAAGTGGGAGAACGACGGCAACAGCAGCACGGCGATCCGCAAGGGCGCGGCATCGGCACGACGCCAGTCAGGTGGCTGGGTACTGGTTTGCGGGGTCATCGATAGCCTCTTTGGCGGGCTCTTGCAGGTTGTACGGTGTTCTCAATATATCGAACAACAGGCCGCTCAACGTTGTTCGGTTTGCCAATGCGGATGTATCCACACCGGCGCCTGTGCCGCCGGCAAGGGTGTCCGCCCACGGATCAGGTCGCTGGCCTTCTCCGCGATCATCACCGTCGGCGCATTGGTGTTGCCGCTGACGATCACCGGCATGATCGAGGCATCCACCACCCGCAGGCCCTCCACGCCATGGACCCGCAACTGCGGATCGACCACCGCCTCGGGATCGTCGCCCGGCCCCATCTTGCAGGTACCGCTGGCATGGTAGCCGGTTTCGGTGACCTGCCGGGCCCAGGCGTCCAGCTGCGCATCGCTTTGCACCTGGGAACCGGGTACCAGCTCTTCCCCGGCGAACGCCGCCATGGCCGGTTGCCCGATGATTTCGCGCACCAGTCGTGCCCCGGCGCGCATGTCGGCGCGGTCCTGCTCGGTGCTGAGGTAGTTGAACAGGATGCGCGGCGGCTGGTGCGGATCGCTGCTGCCGAGCGTGACGCGCCCCAGGCTGGTGGGGCGCATCAGGTCGATATGGACCTGGAACGCATGGGCCGGCACCAGGTCAACGCTCCCGGGCTTGACCGCCAGCGGCATGAAGGTCAGTTGCAGGTCCGGGTGCTCGACCCCGGCCCGAGAGCGGATGAACGCCCCGGCCTCGAAGTGGTTGCTGGCCGCCGGACCGTCGTGGCGGACGAACCAGCGGGCCCCGATCCACCATTTGCCCGGCGCAGTGGTCCAGGGGTAGAGCGACACCGGCTGCTTGCACAGGTACTGCACCACGGCGTCGGGGTGATCGTTGAGACGCCTGCCGACACCGGGCAGATCATGCCGAACCGCCAGGCCAAGGTCGCGCAATTCCTCCGCCGGGCCGATGCCGGACAGCAGCAGCAACTGCGGCGAGTTGATTGCCCCCGCCGTCAGCAACACCTCGCGCCGCGCCCGGACCTGCCAGACATGGCCGTTCTGTTCGTACTCCAGGCCACAGGCGCGCTTGTCCTTGAACAGGATCCGCCGCGCCAGGGCTCCGCTGGCCACCTGCACATTACCGCGCAGCAAGGCCTCGCGCAGATAGCCTTTGGCGGTACTCCAGCGCTTGCCGCCCCGGGTGGTGCGGTCCACCGGGCCGAAGCCCTCCTGGCGATAGCCGTTGAGGTCGTTGCTCGGCGCATAGCCGGCCTGGACCCCGGCCGCGACGAATGCGGCACACAACGGCGTGCCGATATCCCCCGGGGTGACGTGCAAATGCCCCTGCGCGCCGCGATAGGTGTCCGGCCCCTCGGCATGGGCCTGGGCGCGGATGAAGTACGGCAGCACCTCCTGGTAACTCCAGCCACTGCAGCCCTGCGCGGCCCACTGGTCGTAATCGCGGGCGTGGCCACGGACATAGACCATGCCATTGATCGACGACGAACCGCCCAGGGTGCGTCCACGCGGCGTGCCGATCCGCCGCCCGTCGAGCCAGGGTTCGGGCTCGGACAGATAGCTCCAGTTGTAGCGGGTACCGCCGACGACAATGCCCACCGCCGAGGGCATGTCGATGGTCCAGCTGCTGTCGGCGGGCCCGGCCTCCAGCAGCAGGATGCGCACGTCGGGGTCTTCGCCCAGGCGATGGGCCAGGACGCAACCGGCCGAGCCGGCACCGACAATCAGGTAATCGAATTCGTGTTCGGACATGACCGGACCTACTCCGTCGCAAGGTTCAGGCGAGCAGCGGCGCTGCTCGCCTCGGGGCCATTTCAGCGGTCGCTCCGACCGTGAATGCCCTGGAACACCAGCCGATGAAAGTGATGCACCAGGTGCTCGCTTTCGTTGCTGCGCTGGGCGTCGATCATGTAGCGCCCCTGGTCGTAGCCCAGGGAGCGCAGGCCCTTCTGCACCGAGATGTTCAGGGCAATGTCCTCGGGCCCAGGTCCTCGTTCATCCATTTCATGCAGGCGGTGCTGACCTCGGCGGTCCGGGCATTGGCCGAGTAGTAGCCGAAGCGCAACAGCGAGCGCTCGGCATCCAGCGGAATCATCATGAATGAGCCGAGGAACTCGGAAAACGGGAAGGTGTAGAAGGTGTTGTTCGGCCACAGGCCAATATTGAAAAAGCACTCTTCCGGGTTCGGGTCGCTACGCAGCTTCACCCCATAGGCCTCGGTTGCCGACAGGTTGGCCGGGGCCGCATAGGTCCACCAGTTATCCCGCTTGATCAGTTCGTAGCCCTTGAAATCGATCAGTCTGGCCAGGTCGATATGACAAGGGCCGGACAGTTTGAAGTGATAGCCCTCGATGGAGTTGTCCATGATCACCTTCCAGTTGGCCGGCACGATCACGTCCTGTTCATCGATCAGGTGCATGCGGTCGAGGTCGGGGAACACCCGGTGCATTTCCTCGTCGGCCCCGGGAAACAGCTCGCGCAACGACGGTGCCTCGGGGTCCAGGTTGAAGTAGATGAATCCGCCCAGCTCTTCGGTCCGCACCTTGGGAATGTTGAACTGCTGCACTTCGAAGTTCTTCATCCGCTCGCAGCGGGGCGCGCTGCGCAGGCTGCCGTCCATCTCGTAGCACCAGGAATGATAGGCGCAGCGCATTACCCCACCGGTGCTGCCGCGGCGCTGTTCGAACAAGCGGTTGCCACGATGCTGGCAGACGTTATGGAAGGCATGGACCTGCCCTTCCCGATTGCATGCCACCACGATGCTCTGGTCGAACAGATCGCAGACCACGTACTGCCCCGGCTCGGCGAACTCGTTGCGGTGCCCCGCCACATGCCAGGCGTGCATGAAGATGTTGTCGCGCTCGGCCTGGAACAATCCTTCATCGAAGAAATAACGCGACGGCAAGGTAAAGGCTTCTTCAGGATGCTGCTGATCCCAACCTTCGACCCGGGATTGTTGTTTCTGGATATGAATAGGTTGCATGGACGTGCTCCTCGACCAGGATTGAGCGCTCGGTTCGTCTGCCGGCGTTGGAACCTAATCTAGAGCACCCTCCCGGACCGGGATTGATGGAAAACGACCCGTTGGACGGGAAAAACATCAATCGCGATCAACCTCCATCTCCTGACAAATATCGTTGCGCAAAGCCGCAAATCTGCAGGAAAAGTCCTACAAAGAGGCTGTCAGGACTCAACTAGGGTGAAGAGCAGACACACATTCTCTCTTTAACTCTATACGTGAGTAGCGTACAAATTTTGAGCCCGCAGCAGAAGGGAACCCAGAAGCGGCTTCTGGACCGAGAGATAGAGGCGAGAAACCATCATGAAGCGTGACATCTTTGCAGAGCTGGTCGAGGGCTTCGATGCCCTGGCCGATGAACGCCAGGGGAAGGTCACCCTGCGTACCCACAAGGTCCAGTTGAACAAGCTGCAACCCATCAGCGCCGATGAACTGGTGGCGATCCGAACCCAACTGAAGCTGTCACGGGCGGTGTTCGCCCTGTACCTGCGCACCAACACCCGGACCTTGGAAAACTGGGAACAGGGGCGGGCCAGGCCCAATGCCCAGGCCACCACGCTGATCCGCCTGGTCGAGAAGTACCCTGAAACCGTGGAGCGCCTGGCGTCCCTGACCTGAGGCGACGGGCCGCTCCTGTACCAGGTTGCGCGGCGCTCCCCATGTCTTCATGAGGCGACGGGCATCGGGGCAAGCCCCACCTCGAAGCGATCCGCCAGGAACGGCGTGATCTCCAGGGGCAGAGGCTCCTGATGGACCAGCCGTTCGAGCATCACGCCGGTGATCGCCGACGTCAGGATGCCGGTGCGGAAATGCCCGCAGGCATTCAGATAGCCTTCCACACCCGCCATCGGCCCGAGTATCGGCAGCTCGTCGGGCGACCCCGGGCGCAGGCCAGCCCAGCAGCGCTTGAGGTTGATGCCCTTGAGTTCAGGCACGCAACGCAAGGCCCCCTGCACCAGGCCGGCGACTTCCGGGAAGGTCGTACTGACATCGAAGCCCTTGTCCTCGGTGGTACTGCCGATGAGGATTTCACCGTTGTCCTTTTGCGCCATATAACAATCGCTGGTGGTCAAGCAGCCTTCCAGCAACTTGGGCATGCGCTCGGTCAGGAGGATCTGGCCCTTCACCGGCTTGACCGGCAGCCTGATCCCGCTGGCCTGCTCGCTGAGTTCGGCGGCCCAGGCGCCGGCGGCATTGATCAGCGTGGCGCAGTGGAAGGTGCCTTGCTCGGCGGTCCGTACACCGCTGACCCGACCGCCCTCGTGCAGGACCCCGGTGACATTGGTGTTGAAGTACAGGTCCACGCCATTCTGCCGCGCCGCCTCGGTGTAGGCATCGGCCAGGCGGAACGGGCTGACCTGGTGGTCGCAGAGAAACTCCAGCGCCCCCTGCGCCTCATGGCTCACCGCCGGTTCGGCCTCGCGCAGCGCTGCGCGGTCCAGCCAACGCAACTGCTCGGCCAGGTGCGGGATCCGCGAAACGATGTGCTCGGCATACAGGCGGTCTTCATCGTCGTAGATCACATATTTCAAGCCGGTGCGTTCGAACTTGAAGTCCATGCCGTGGCGTTCGATCAGTTCGCGGTGCAGCTGCGGATAGAGGGCGTTGGACTGCAGGGCGAACTCGAAGAACGCCGGCGGCAGGATATGCGGGGTGCTCGCGTCCACCGCCACCGCCGCGCCGTGGGCCTCGCGACGACGCTGGGCCGACATCATGCGGAAGAAGATCACCCCGCAGCCCAGCCCCACCGACTCGCCGATGGCCCACAGACCGCCGGCTGATGCACGGGTCGCATTGCCGGGGCGCTTGGCGTCGATCAAGGCGATCTTGAGGTTCTTGCGCCGGGACAGATGGTAGGCACAGGAAGCACCGATCACGCCGCCACCAGCAATCACCACATCGTAGGTTCTGTTCATGGTTCAGGCGTCCTTGCCCAGGTTCTGGAAGGCGGAAAAGGGAATCGGCTCGATGGGAAAGCGTGGGCGCAGCCAACCGACATCGGCGCGTCCGGTGGCCTGGCGCAGGCGGTCGCTGCAATAGCCGACACACATGCGCCCCTGGCAATCGCCCATGCTGACCCGCGTGCGCATCTTCAGCGCGGCCATGTCCTCGATCCCCTGGGACAGGGCGAGGTCGATATCGGCGCGGGTCGCATGTTCGCAACGACAGATCACCGTGTCGGCCCTGGGCAGGTCGATCTGCCGGGTGCCGCGTCGGGTGTAGCGATCGACACCGGCGCGGAACCTGCGGATCTTGGTCAGCTTGTCCAGATGGACCTGGCGCAGGGCCAGGGCGGACTCGGTGTCGAGTACATCGCGTTGCATCAGGATCGATACGGCGGCAATCCTGCCGGCCAGCATCGCCGCCTCGCCACCACGAATCCCGCCCATGTCGCCGGCCAGATGGATGGACGGTTCGCTGCTCTGCTGCCAGACGTTGGTCTCGGGCCGCAGGCAGCCGTCCTCGCCGACCCCATGGGCCAGGCCCATCTGCTGGCTGAGTTGGGTGCGCGGGACAAAGCCGTAACCCACCGCCAGGGTCCGGGCCTCAATCCGGTGAGCCTGGGCAAGGTCCGGCTGCCAATCGCTGGAATAAGGCGCCAGGGTTACGCGCGTCAGCTCCTCGCGCCCCTGGGCCTCGACCACACCCCAGCCGTAGTACAACGGGATGCCGTGCAACTTCAGGTAGGCGAGCATGCTCAAGCCATCGAGAAACATCTGCGGCTTGTTCAGCAGGGCCAGGCTTTCACGGGCGATCCGGCCAAACGCGCTGGCTTCGTAAACCCCCGCCACCGACACCCCGGCGGCGTGCAACTGGCAGGCCACCAGGGGCAACAAGGGACCGGTGCCGGCGATCACGGTGGGCCCCAGCGGCTTGACCACGCCGCTCTTGATCTGCAACTGCAAACCGCCGAGCAGCATGACCCCGGGCAAGGTCCAGCCGGGAAACGGCACGTTGCGCTCATGGCAGCCGGCCGCCAGCAGCAGTTGCGAATATTCGACCTCATGCAGGCGTTCAGCGGCGTCCAGCGCCATCAGCGTCCGCGTACCTTCGCCGCCGAGGATCCGCGCGCCCAGGCGCACATCGACCCGGTCGGAATAACGCGCGAACTCACCGTGCAGCCGCTCCAGCACCTCGCGGTAGCGCGTGCCCAGGTAGCCGAGGTCGACGCCGTTGCGCAACGGTCCTCGATAAACCACGCCGCCCAGGCGCGAAGCTTCCTCGAACAGCACGCTGGACACCTCATGCCGGGCCAGCTCGGCGGCGGCCGCCATGCCGGCCGGACCACCGCCGACGATCACCACGGGCAAGCGGTTCATAGCACCTCCAGCACAGGGAAGCGGCTGACGCCGGTTTCGATTTGCATGCCCGGTCGTACCAGCGTCTGGCAGGCCCGGCGCTTGAGCCGGCCATCGATCGAGACCAGGCAGCACTGGCAAACGCCCATGCCGCAGAAGGCCCCGGCGACCTGACCGTGATCGTTGCGCGCCAGCTGCCGCAGGCCGACCGATTGCAGCACGCTGAGCACGGTCTCGCCGGTGGCCGCCGGCACCGGCTGGCCGTTGAGGTGGACGGTCATGTCCACTTGGGAAAGGGGTTGAATATCGTGTTGTCGATCCAGGTTTTGCATAGGTGCATCGTCCATGACTAGCGTGAAGGGGGCACGCTAAGGGATTCGACGCTCCGGGAATTTGATCCAGGCCAGTAAAGAGGAACAAAAAACTGGGGGGCGACCAGCAGCGTCCCCCCTTGTGGCGAGCGGGCTTGCCCGTTCGCCACAGATCTGATTTACCGCCGACGCTTCATCAACCAGTAGGCCGCCGGCAGCACCAGCATCGACAACAACGGCGCGGTGATCATGCCGCCGACCATCGGCGCGGCGATCCGCTTCATCACTTCGGAACCGGTGCCGCTGCCCCAGAGAATCGGCAGCAGGCCGGCGATGATCACCGCCACCGTCATCACCTTGGGCCGGACCCGCAAGACCGCTCCCTCGCCTATCGCTTCAAGCAAATCGCAGTCCTCCTCGCTTCCTGCGTCCTGGCGCGCCGTCCAGGCGTTCTTCAGATAGAGCAGCATGATCACGCCGAACTCCGCCGACACCCCGGCCAGGGCGATAAAGCCCACCCCCGTGGCCACCGACAGGTTGAAGTCCAGCAGGTAGAGCAACCAGACGCCGCCGGACAGCGCGAAAGGCAGGGTCAGCATGATCAGTCCCGCTTCGCTGAAACGCCCGAAGGTCAGGTAGAGCAGCACAAAAATGATCAGCAAGGTGGCCGGCACCACCCACATCAGCCGGGCATTGGCCCGCTCCAGGAACTCGTACTGCCCGGAATAGGAGACGGTCATCCCGGCCTTGAGCTTCACCTGCCGGGCCACCTGTTGCTGCAGGTCCCTGGCGGTCGAGGCCAGGTCGCGCCCACGGACATCCACATAGACCCAGCCCGACAGACGGCCGTTCTCGCTGCGCAGCATCGGCGGCCCCGCGCTCACGCCGATATCCGCCACCGCGCCAAGGGTGATCTGCTGCCCGCTGGCGGTGAGCATCGGCAAGCGCTGCAAGGCCTGCGGACTGTCCCGCCATTCCCGCGGGTAACGCAGGTTGATGGGATAACGGGCCACACCCTCGACCGTCTCCCCCACCGTGCTGCCACCCACCGCACCGGACACCACCGCTTGCACATCGGCAATGCTCAACCCATAGCGGGCCGCCGCGAGGCGGTTGATCCGGATATCCAGGTAGCTGCCCCCGGTCAAGCGCTCCGCCAGGGCCGAACTGACACCCGGGACCTGCTTGGCGACGGCTTCGACCTGGTGGGCGACCTCATCGATGTCAGCCAGGGAGGTGCCGGCCACCTTGACCCCGATCGGGCTCTTGATGCCCGTGGCGAGCATATCGATGCGGTTGCGGATCGGCGGGACCCAGAGGTTCGACAACCCCGGCACCTTGACCGCCTGGTCCAGCGCCTCGATCAGTTTCTCCGGGGTCATGCCGGCGCGCCATTGCTCACGGGGCTTGAACTTGATGGTGGTTTCGAACATCTCCAGGGGCGCCGGATCGGTGGCGCTTTCCGCCCGGCCGGACTTGCCGAAGACGTGCTCGACTTCCGGTACCGTGCGGATCATCCGGTTGGTCTGCTGCAACAGCTCGCCGGCCTTGCTCGCCGGCAATCCCGGCAGCGCCGACGGCATGTACAGCAGGTCGCCTTCATCCAGCGCCGGCATGAACTCGCCCCCCAACCGGGTCAAGGGCCAGAGACTGGAAAGGAAGATCAGCAGCGCCAGCATCAAGGTCAGTTTCGGCCATTTCAGCACCGCCGCCAGCAGGGGGCGATAGGCCGCGATCAGCCAGTGATTGAGCGGGTTCTGCTGCTCACTGGGAATATGACCGCGAATCCAGTAACCCATGAGCACCGGCACCAGGGTCACCGACAGCCCGCCGCCGCCGCCATCGAATAGGACTTGGTAAACGCCAGCGGGCCGAACAGCCGCCCCTCCTGGGCCTCCAGCGTGAATACCGGGAGGAACGACAGGGTGATGATCAGCAGGCTGAAAAACAGCGCCGGCCCGACCTCCGCCGCCGCATCGCCGATCACCCGCCAATGGGTTTCGCCTTGCAGCTTCTGGCCGGGATGGCGCAGTTGCCAGGCCTCGATATGCTTGTGGGCGTTCTCGATCATCACCACCGCCGCATCGACCATCGCCCCGATGGCAATGGCGATACCGCCCAGGGACATGATGTTGGCGTTGACGCCCTCGATGCGCATCACGATAAAGGCCATCAGCACCCCCAGCGGCAGGGTGATGATCGCCACCAGGGACGAGCGCCAGTGCCAGAGGAACAGCAGGCACACCAGCGCCACCACGCCGAACTCCTCCAGCAGTTTGAAGCTCAGGTTGTGCACGGCCCGGTCGATCAGTTGCGAACGGTCGTAGGTGGTGACCAGTTCGACCCCGGGCGGCAGGCTGCTGCGCAAGCTGTCGAGACGTGCTTTCACCGCCTGCAGGGTTTCGTCGGCGTTCTTGCCGGAGCGCAGGATCACCACGCCGCCGACCGTCTCGCCCTGGCCGTCCAGCTCGGCAAGGCCACGACGCATCTCCGGACCGATCTGGATCGTCGCCACCTGGCCGAGCAGGACCGGTACGCCTTGCACCGAGGTTTTCAACGGGATAGTGCGAAAGTCCTCCAGGGTCTTCAGGTAGCCCGAGGCCCGCACCATGTATTCGCGCTCGGCCAGTTCCAGCACCGAGCCGCCCGCCTCCTGGTTGGCGCTCTTCAGCGCGTCGCTGACCTGTTGCTGGGTAATGCCGTAGGCCACCATTTTCTGCGGATCGAGCAGCACCTGGTATTCCTTGACCATGCCGCCGATGGTGGCGACTTCGGCGACATTGGGCACGGTCTTGAGCTCGTACTTGAGGAACCAGTCCTGGATTCCGCGCAACTGCGCCAGGTCATGCTGGCCGCTGCGGTCCACCAGGGCGTATTGATAGATCCAGCCGACGCCGGTGGCATCCGGGCCGAGGCTGCTGGTGACGCCCTGGGGCAAACGGCCCTGGGCCTGGTTGAGGTATTCCAGCACCCGCGAACGGGCCCAGTACAGGTCGGTGCCGTCCTCGAAAATCACGTAGACGAAGGAGTCGCCGAAGAACGAGTAACCGCGCACGGTCTTCGCCCCGGGGACCGACAGCAAGGTGCTGGCCAGCGGATAGGTGATCTGGTTTTCGACGATCTGCGGCGCCTGCCCGGGAAAGCTGGTGCGAACGATCACCTGGGTGTCGGACAGGTCCGGCAGTGCATCGAGCGGTGTATTGCGCACCGACCAGATACCCCAGGCGACGATAAACAAGGTGGCCAGCAGGATCAGGAAGCGATTGCCGATGGACCAGTGGATCAGGCGTTTGATCATTTCATGCCCTCCATCGGCTCATCCCTTGGGGCGATGCCTTGCAGGCTGGCCTCCGAATCGAGTAGGAACTGTCCGGATGTCACCACTTTCTGGCCCTCGCTCAGCCCCTCGAGCACTTCGATATGCCCGGCGGACTCGCGCCCGATGCGAATCTCCCTGGGCTGATAACGGCCCTCGTCCTGCGCCAGCATCACCAGGGTACGTTTGCCGGTGCGGATCACCGCTTCGCTGGGCACCAGCAGGCTCGGGGTCGGATCGGGATCGGCAAGGCGCACGCTGGCGAACATGCCCGGACGCAGCTTGCCGTCAGGGTTGGGCAACTGGCTGCGCACCGTCAGGGTACGGTTCTGCGGATCGACGCTGGGCAATACCGCCACCACCCGCCCGGCCAATGTCTGTCCGGGATAGGCGGACAAGGCGACGGACACCGGGGCGCCTACCTGGACGGAGGCTGCCTGCGCCTCGGGGATCGCGCTGTCGAGCCAGACACTGCCCAGGCCGTTGATCCGCGCCAGGCTCATCCCGGCGGACACGCTCATCCCGGCACGCACGTCCAGGCTTTGCAGTTCGCCGGCAATCGGCGTGGACAGGGTCAGCACAGGACGCACCTGGCGGGTCTTCGCCACCTGGGCGATCACCGCCTCGGGCATGCCGAGCAATCGCAGGCGTTGGCGCGAGGCCTGGATCAAGCGGCTGTCGCCACTGGCAAGTACCGCGACGAACTCCAGTTGCGCGGCCGACCACTCGGGTATCAACAGATCCACCAGGGGCGCGCCGGCCGGCAGCACATCACCGGGGGCACGGTCGTAGACGCGCTCGACGAACCCCGCCGCACGGGCTTGCAGGTTGGCGATGTCACGCTGGTTGTAGCCCAGCGAACCGACGGCATCCAGCCCGCCGGGCAGGCGTTCACGCACCACCGAAGCCGTGCGCATGCCGAGGTTCTGGGCCAGTTGCGGCGACACTCTGACGGACGCTGTGTCCTCGGCGCCATCGGCATACTTGGGCACCAGTTGCATGTCCATGAACGGCGACTTGCCCGGCGCATTGAAATGCTGGGTCGGGTACATCGGATCGAACCAGTACAGCGCCGGGCGCTCCTGCTTGGCGGCATCGGCCGTAGCGGACATCGCGGTCCCGCCGTGACCGAGCCAGTAGCCCCCGGCAACACCCAGTCCCGCCAGCGCGAGGGTCAAAAGGGAGTAAGTGAGCGTCTTCATTTGAGGCCCTCGACATAGGCGTAATACAGGCTGGCGGACAGCTGGCTGAATTGACTCTGTTGGGTGATGGTGCGCAGCCGGGCCTCGATCAGTTCGCGGCGGACGGCGATGACTTCGTTCAGCGGGAGCTTGCCGGCCTTGTAGGACGCCAGCGAAAGTTCGGCGCGGCGCTCGGCCAGGGGAATCGACGACTGTTGCGAGCGCTCCAGGGCTTTCTTCAAGCGCTCAAGTTCGGCCAGCCCGCTTTCCAACTCGGCCTTGTGCTCACGCAACATGGCTTCCTGTTCGGCTTCCCGTTGCTCGACCGCATGCTGCCGGGCATTGATCCGCGGCCCCTGGCGGGAACCGCTGAACAGCGGCAGGTCGAAGGTGAATTGCAGCGACGCCATGTCGCCGCCGAACTGCCGGTCACGGTGGCCGTAGACCAGTTCGACGCCCCAGTCGGGTTTCTTCTGCGCGATGGCATCGGCCAGCTCGGCGTTGGCTTCGCTGACCCGGGCGGTGGCGGCCTGCAGGTCCGGATGCCGCCCCAGGGTGTGCTGGGTATGCGGCAGGATCGGCCCCCAGGTCGGTGGCCCGTCGGCCAAGGGTTGGTCGGCATCGGCGCCGATCCAGCGGCGCAGCTTGGCCCGGGCCATGGCGATATTCTGCAGCAGTTCGTCACGCCGGTCGGCCAGCGCCAGGGCTTCCTGATCGGCCTGGAGCAGATCGCCCGCCTGCGCGGTGCCGGCGGCAATACGCGACGGCGTGGTGCTGCGCAACAACGCGACCTGGTGATCCAGTTGATCGAAGTTTTTCACGCTGAGTTCGGCGTAATACACATTCAGCCAGGCCAGCGCGGTTTGCCGCTTGACCTCCAGCAGCGAAGCCCGGCGCTCGGCTTCGGCGACGTCCACGTTCGCCAGTGCCAGTTGCTTGCGAGCCAGGCGCTTGTCACCGTTGGGTACGTCCTGGCGCAGGCCGATCTGGCGCTCGGTCATGGAGTCGCCGTTGAAGGAATAACGCCCGGAGCCCTGGATGGGCAGGTCCTGGATCCCCAGCATCAGCTTGGGGTCGGGCAACGCATCGGCAGGACCGACCGAGGACTGTGCCGACTCGACCTGCGCCAGGCGCGCGAGGTTTTCGGGGGCGGTGTTTTCGGCCAGCTGCTGGGCCCGCTCGAAACTCAGCGGCTCGGCCCGGACGGCCACCAGCGGGCTGACGCCCAGGACAACAGCGATCACACCGGCCAATACGCGGTGTGGGGGAAGGAAAGCGAACATGCTTTCGTCTCCAATGCAGGATCGAAGCGACCGCTGCAAATAGCGGCCGCGATGGCCCCTACGCCGTTTTTCAGCGGCGTGCGGGGTTCGGATCAGGGCATCAGACGTAACGCGGAGGGCGCCAGAAAGTAGCCGGCTCGGGCTGGAGCACAGTTGGCGGTTGCAGGGTGAGCGGAAGAGGCGCAAGCGGGGTGAAGCTCTTGATCGTCAGGACCTGGAGCAGCCCACCGATCTTGCATTCCTCCCCCGACTTGCAGGACGACTTGGAGACAGCGCCGTGCTCCATGTCATTGCAGCAGGGAGAGTGGGTCATTTTCGACCCGGCGTGGTTCATCGACGGCATCGGACAAGGTTCGGCAAAAGACGCGGCCGCGGCCATGCTGCCGAAGATCGGCAGCATCAGGCTGAGCACCAGGGTCAAGATCAGCTGAAACCTGAACATCGAATACGCCAATGAAAGGGATTGCGCTAAAGGATAGGTTACTTAAGCGTCGACAGGTTAAGTGAATATTAATCTTCGTGGGAGCCTTGCCCACGCATCATTCCGAAACTGCCTGCAACACCCACCCGCCCTCTTGCTCCACGATCAGGCCGCAGGCCAGCAGCAGCGGACGCAACCGAACGTGCAACTCGGGCTTCACGAACTCATGCACCCTGGACAGCTCCAACGCACCGGGAATCTCCAGCTCGCTTTTGAAGTACGACAACCAGGCCTTCTTCAGCGCCAGGAGGACCTCGCTTGGGCTGGTCCGGGCGAACTGGCGGTTGACCCGCTTGCCCAGCTCGAACGTGTGCTGGAAGGCATAGCCGGTTTCGACGCCCGCGGCCTCCACGCAACGCAGGCATTTACAAGCCCCGTCGGCAAACGCCTGGAGCAGAAAGGCATTGAAGTCCGTCACCGGCTTGAGGGAGAGCCGCTTGTCGGTCTGAAACAAATCGTCCTGCTGTGCCATTTCCGCCATCGTGCCCTTCCTTAACAATAGGTTGCGACTGCCCGCAACCCTTTGGAGTCCCGGATAAAAAGCCGCGAAGTTAATCCCTTGACTCCCCGATGTCAAAGCAGCGGGCAACTCGCCCTTGTTGCCGACGAACAGACCTTGCTCCCCGATAACGCCGACTATGCTCCCCCAGACGTAGCGCTGCACGGCCTCGATCCCCACGGACAAGTTCCAGGATTCTGACGTACGGGCCGCGCCACGCCGACTAGCAGGAAGCTATACCACCCGACGACGCACACGCGTTCGTCGCGCGGTCTTCCCCAGGGAGGGAGCCATGTCCGCCTCTGAACGGTACCTGATCGGCATTCTGGTCTACGACGGTGTCGACCTGCTCGACCTGTCCGCGCCCTACGAACTGTTCAACTGGATGGCGCAGCTCGAACCGGACCTCAACCCCCAGGCACCGACCCGGGAAGTCCGCGTGATCTCGCTCGACGGCCCCTCTGTGATGACCCGGGACAAGTTGCCCTTGGGCGGCAATTTTCCATTGTTCAGCGAGCACACCGATCCGATCGACCTGCTCTGGGTGCCCGGTGGCGACCCGCGTGCACTGCAGCGCCTGATGCTCGACGACACGCGCATGGACTGGCTGCGGCAGCAAGGCGAGGCCGCGCACTTCGCCGTATCGGTCTGCGAAGGCGCGCTGCTGTCCGCCGCGGCCGGCTTGCTCGACGGTTACCGGGCCACGACGCACTGGGCGTTCCTGGCCTGCCTGAAGTTGTTTCCGCAGATCGAGGTGGTGCCCGGCTATCCGCGTTTTGAAATCGACCGGCAACGCATCACCGGCGGCGGCATTTCGTCGGGCCTGGATGAGGCCCTGAAAATCATCGAGCTGTTATCCAACAGGATCGTCGCCGAAACGGTGCAACTGACGATCCAGTACAACCCCCGTCCCCCCGTCAGCAGCGGTGACCCTTCGGTGGCCCGGCCACCGGTCTACAACCCCGGCGACGGCAGCACCTGCAGCTTTCCCGGCATGGCCGGGACCATCGCACAAGTGCTCGAACGCAAGGCATGACGCACACGCAGCACACCCACCCAGTCACTGGACAACACGGATAAGGAATCACCCATCATGCGCAATCCCTTTGCCGGCAAATGGACCTATAGAAGCTTTCTCAACGACCCGGCGTTGACCGACGGCGACCCGACGAAACTGGCGGCGCTGCTGTTCGCCGAAGGCGTGTGGCAAGTAGAGAACACCGCCGATCGGGAATTCATCGGCGAGCTGAGCTTCGGCCCGAACGCAGTCATGGACCTGAAAGGCGTCATCACCCCCGCATACGGCAGCTTCGCGGCCCACGTGCACATCGTCGGCAGCGGTCGCCCCGGCACCTCGACACAGGACTATTTCTACGACTATGACGGCTCACTGACCGAACATTGGCCCAACGGCGTGAACCAGGTGGCGGCCATCACCGGCTCGGTGATCCGGGTCAAGCCCCACAACGGCAAACCGGCCGGACTGGTCGCGTCCTTCATCGCGGTCAAGGCCGGCTAGACGGGACCCGGCCCGCCGCGCCAAGCCGCGTCGGGCCGGATCCCCAATCGTCTCAGCGCTCTTCGCGGACCACACCGCACTCCTCGAGCAAGCGCACAAACATGCTCAGGCTCTGCGACACCGTGCCCCGCCGCCACACCAGCCAGGTGCGCAAATAGCGCATGGACTCGGTCAACGGCCAGACACTCACGGTGCTGCAGCCGGGCATGCTCTCGAGCATGCTGCGGGGCATCAGCGCCAGGCCGGCGCCGGCGCTCACGCAAGCGAGCATGCCGTGATAGGACTCCATCTCGTGGATCTTGCCGGGCACCGCGCCGTCCTTGGCGAACCAGCTTTCGAAGTGGTGCCGATAGGAACAGTTGGCGCGAAACGCATAAATGCTCTCGCCGTTGACGGCTTGCGCCCGCTGGATGGGCGCATGCTGGAGCGGCGCGATCAGCACCATCTCTTCCTCGAACGCCGGTACCCCCTCCAGCGCCGGATGCAGCACCGGCCCGTCGACAAACGCGGCGACCAGGCGGCCGGACAGCACGCCATCGATCATGGTCCCGGACGGACCGGTGGACAGGTCCAGCTCGACCTTGGCATAGCGCTGGTTATACGCCGCCAGCAGTTGCGGAATACGCACCGCCGCCGTGCTCTCCAGCGAGCCCAGGGCAAAGGCGCCCTGCGGTTCTTCACCGGCCACGGTGGCCCGCGCCTCCTGAACCAGGTCGAGGATGCGCCGGGCATAATCGAGGAAACTCCAGCCCGCCGGTGACAGCCGCAGGCGACTCTTCTCGCGGATAAACAGATCCACCCCCAGATCCAGCTCCAACTGCTTGATCCGCGTGGTCAGGTTCGACGGCACCCGATGGATGTGCTGGGCGGCCGCACTGATGCTGCCGTGCTCGGCAACGGCCTTGAAGATCTCCAACTGGACCAGATCCAAGTCATTCTCCAATCGTGAACGATAGACTCACTATTATTCAGTTTCCAGAAAAGCAATGCCACCGTAATCTGAGACCGTTCCCACCCCAGCAGGACGGTGCCATGTCTTCGATTTCCAGCCTCACCCATGCCCTGTCGATCAACCCCGCCAACGGCGAACAGGTCGGCCACTACCCTTTCGAGTCAGAAGCGGCCCTGGATGCCGCCCTGGCCCGTGCCGCGGCCGGGTTCTCGCGCTGGCGGCGTACAGCGCTGGAGCAACGCTCGCAGTTGCTGATCGCCCTGGCCCAGGCCCTGCGCGACAACGCCACGGCGATGGCCGAGATGATCACCCTGGAGATGGGCAAGCCCGTCACCCAGGCCCGTGGGGAAATCGAGAAGTGTGCGCAACTCTGCCTGTGGTACGCCGAACACGGCCCCGCCATGCTCAGCGCCGAACCGACCCAGGTGGAAGGCGGCAAGGCGCGCATCGAGTATCGCCCGCTGGGTCCGATCCTCGCCGTGATGCCGTGGAACTTTCCGATCTGGCAGGTGCTGCGCGGCGCGGTGCCGACGCTGCTGGCCGGTAACACCTTCGTGCTCAAGCATGCGCCCAACGTCATGGGCAGCGCTTACCTGCTGCTGGACGCCTTCAAGCGTGCCGATTTCCCCGAAGGCGTCTTCGAAGTCATCAATGTCACCCCGGACGGCGTCTCCCGGGCCATTGCCGACCCGCGCATCGCCGCGGTCACCCTCACCGGCAGCGTGCGAGCCGGCATGGCCATCGGCGCGCAGGCCGGTGCGGCCTTGAAGAAGAGTGTATTGGAGCTGGGCGGCTCGGACCCCTTTATCGTGCTCAACGATGCCGACCTCGACGAAGCGGTCAAGGCCGCCGTGATCGGCCGCTACCAGAACACCGGGCAGGTCTGCGCGGCCGCCAAGCGGTTGATTGTCGAGCAAGGCGTCGTCGAAGCCTTCACCCACAAGTTCGTCGAAGCCACCCGCCGCTTGGTGGTCGGCGAGCCGATGTCCGCCGACACCTATATCGGTCCCATGGCCCGCTTCGATCTGCGTGACGAACTGGATCAACAGGTTCAGGACACCTTGGCACAAGGTGCGACGTTGTTGCTCGGCGGTAAAAAGGTCGAAGGCTCCGGCAACTTCTACGAGCCCACGGTATTGGCCGATGTCACCGACCAGATGACCTCGTTCAAGCAGGAGTTGTTCGGTCCAGTGGCGTCCATCATCACCGCACGGGATGCTGCCCATGCGCTGGAACTGGCCAATGACAGCGAGTTCGGGCTCACCGCAACCGTCTACACGGCCGATCTGGATCTGGCCCGCCAGCTGGCCGACGAGCTGGAAACCGGCGGCGTGTTCATCAACGGCTATAGCGCCAGCGACCCGCGCGTCAGCTTCGGCGGCGTGAAGAAAAGCGGTTTCGGGCGTGAACTGTCGCACTTCGGCGTACGCGAATTCTGCAACGCCCAGACGGTGTGGCTGGATCGTCGCTGAGGCGATCACGCAGCCTGGGGGCCTTGAGCCCCCGGGCCTGCAGGTGGCGAAGCTGAAAAACGCGCAAAAAAAAGCCTGCATCGCTGCAGGCTTTTCTTTTATCTGGCTCCACAACCTGGACTCGAACCAGGGACCCAGTGATTAACAGTCACTTGCTCTACCAACTGAGCTATTGCGGAATGGCGCCTATGTTACTGATATAAAAAGAGAAGTCAACCCCTGCCCGATCAGTCGACGGCGACGATCAGTTCCGCGGCCAGCCAACTGGCGAGCAGCGATCCGGCCTTGGCGACGCCTGCGGTTTCGCCGAGGCGTTCGACCAGCCATTCGCAGAGCTCGGCAAACCGGCCGTTCTCCCCCAGGTGCAGGAGTGCCTGGTGTTCCAGCGTATCGACGGGCCGCAGGCGCACGCTCAACTGTCGGCGCCAGACCAGCAGGCCCGCCGCCTCGGCCAGCCGCTCAGCAGCGGGCGGCGGCAGCCCTTCGCTGAGGGCCGACCAGATCGGCTCGGCGTTGGTGCCCAGGGCACGACTCCTGAGGGACGGGGTGAATCTCAGGCTGGCGGTTTCCCAATCGACACTCGCCAGTGCCTCTATCGACAGCGGCTCGGCATCGGCGGCCACGAACGATTCGTCGAGTGCCCACTCGATCCAGGCCAGTTCGTGCACCTCGGGGTTGTCGGGAAACAGCCGCGCCAGAGTCGCGCCAAACTCCCGCGGATAGGCATCCAGGGTCCAGGCGTGGGGCGGATACTGATCGATATGGCTGACCGCGGCGGCGAAAAAGGCCTCTGCACCGATCCATGCGCGGACCTGGGGAAAGGCCTCTTCAAGGCAGCCCACCAGTTGCGCACGATAGTTGTTCTGGTAGACCGACAAGCCAGCCCTCGCCGAGTCCCCCAGGTGGGTGGCCGCCTCCTCCGAGGCGCTGACCAGCCAGGTACGCAACGTCCGTTGCCATTGCGCCAGGTTCATACGCCACTCCGTGAGCAGGCCCGTCCATCGAGGGCACCGAGGGTGCGGGCGATCGCCAGTTCCTTGAGCAGATCGGCCAGCGGCGGGATCCGGTCATCGCGCTCGATCATGGTCGCCAGCGGGCCGAAGCGGTCTATCGCCACGCGGTACAGCGCCCAGACCTCGGCACGGATCGGGCTGTCATGGGTATCGATCAGCAATTCCTTGCCCTGGCTGTGGCCGGCCAAGTGGATCTGCCGCACCCGGTCGGTCGGCAGGCCATCGAGAAACGCCAGGGCGTCGAAGTGGTGATTGCTCGCGCTGACGAAGAGGTTATTGACGTCGAGCAGCAGCTCGCAGCCGGTGCGCTTGGACATGGCGGCGATAAATTCCCACTCGGTCATCGAAGCGCCGCCGAAGGCCAGGTAACTGGAAGGGTTTTCAAAGAGCATGGTGCGGCCCAGGACATCCTGGGCCCGGGAAATATTTGCGCAGACGAGATCCAGGGCCTCGTTGGTATAGGGCACGGGCAGCAGGTCATGGGCATTGAAGTGATCGATGCGCGACCAGCTCAGGTGGTCGGACACGAACACGGGTTCGATCTCGTCGACCAGTGCCTTCAAGCGATGCAGGTAAGCGGAGTCAAGCCCGTCCGCCGAACCGACGGACATCGAGACACCGTGCAGCGCAACCGGATAACGCTCGCGGATCTGGCGCAGGATATGCCGCGGTTGACCACCGTCGACCATGAAGTTCTCCGAGATCACCTCGACAAAATCGACCGGGACCCGGGTCTCCAGGAAATCCCGATAGTGCTCCTTGCGCAGGCCCAGGCCATAGCCCGAGAAAATGGAAGTGGACATCGCGCGTCCTCGGTTTGAGAGAAGGAATACCGTCTTGCAAACACCACGGAACCTGTAGGAGTCGAGCTTGCTCGCGAAGGGGCCAGTGAGAGCGCCAAGAGCTTCGTCGGAACGCCGCCCGGACCAAGCCCAGCTCCTACAGGGACGGTGCCCTGCCCTTACTTCGGCTCGGTCAGGGTGCCGCCGGCCTTGAGGCATTCACTCGGGGTCTTGACGATGACGCCCTGTCCCTTGCAGCTGTTCAGTCCCTTGCAGTCGTTCTTGGCGGTGGCGCAGAGGCTTTCGCCCTTGCAACTGTTGACGCCGTAGCAGCGGCCCGGCTGCTCTTTCTCGGCGGCACTGGCCGATACGGCAAAGGAAGCGGACGCCAGTGCGATCAGCGCGGCGGCGGTGGCAATGCTCAAACGGGATGCGGTGGTAGCCATGATGTTTCTCCAGGTTCAGTCAGGGTGACAGCAGTGATGATTCAGATTCGGATGGGCGTTACTTGACGTTCAACGCGGCCTGCTCGATGACTTTCGCCACCGCTTCGGGCTGCGAGATGTACAGCGTGTGGCTGCCCTTGATCTCGGTCACGATGGAACCGGCGCGCTTGTACATCCAGCGCTGCAGATCCGGGTTCAGGGCCTTGTCTTCAGTGGCGACAATCCCGTAGCTGGGTTTCTCATGCCAGGCCGCGCCCCAGTTCTGCGCGCCGAAAGTGGCGCTGCTGGCCGGCACTTGCGAGGCCGCGAGGAAGTCGGTGCGATTGGTGGTCTGGTCGGCGGCGAAGTCTTCGGCGAACTTGGCGCGGTCGACGAACAGGTGCCCGTCACGGGTGGCGTGGATGTCATTGCTCGGCGACGGCATGGAACCCAGCAACTGGTTCAGGCTCTCGCCCAACTCCGGTTGCAGCGCGGCGACATACACCAGCGCCTTGACCTTGTCGCGCTCGCCGGCAATGCCGATGACCTCACCGCCGGAGCTGTGGCCGACCAGCACCACCGGACCGACCTGCTGGTCGAGGATTTCACGGGTGGCGGCGACGTCCTCATCCAGGTTCGTGGCCGGCTGGTGCACCACGGTGACCTTGTAGCCCTTGTGGATCAGGATGTCGTGAACGACCCGCCAGCCCGATCCGTCGACGAAGGAGCCGTGGACGATGACGATGTTTTTCGCGCCGGTGGGCGGCGTCGCATCGGCGGCGCCGGCAAACATCGGTGTGGCCAGGGCCAGTGCGGTCAGGGCCAGGGTTGCAATCTTGCGCATGGTATTTCCCCACAGGCCACCAGGGCCTGATGTGATGGTTGAACATTCGTGGTGGCGTTACGAACGTTGGCGTCGTAACAGCGCATCGAGCGACCAATGACCGCCGCCATAAGCGATCAGTGGCAACAGCAGGCCGGCCCAGGTCAGGTGCGTCGGCCAGGCATCGGGATAAACGAAGATCTCGATGACCAGGGTCATTCCCAGCAGTGCGGCGGCGGCCGGTCGTGTCAGCAGGCCCAGCACCAGCAGGATCGGAAACAGGTGCTCGGCATAGGTCGCCAGGTGCGCCGCCAGGTCGGACGGGATCAACGGCAACAAGTACTCCGAACGGAACAGCACGTAGGTCGACGGCTTGATCGTCAGCAGGCCTTGCACCTTGGTGCGCCCCGAGAGAAAGAACACCGAAGCGATCCCCAGGCGCGCCACCAACAGCAACAGGGGCTCGGACAGCAGGCGCATCAGGCCGGCAGTCGCGCCGCTGTTGCCGCGACTCATGGCTGCTCCGTCAGGGAGCCAACACCCTTGGGCGTCTTGATCTGGATGCAGGTGCCCTTGTCCACCAGCACCCAGGCATTACCCTGGTAGTCCGCCTCGGCGGTACCGGCGCAGGACGTGCCCTTGCCGGCGGCGCAGTCGTTCTGGCCAGCCTTGGACACGCCGTAGCATTTTTCCTTGGGGCTCTCATCGGCGGCATGGGCGGTGCTGGCGAGGACCGTCAGCGAGAGTGCGAGGGTGGCGGCAAGGGCCGCGTAGGGGCGCTTCATGGACATCTCCCGATCAACAATGGATGGAGCGAACCGGCAGCGTCGTGGGCTGCGTTGTTCGACCCGCAAAGTTAATCGCGAGCGTGTATCCCTTCTGTGTCCTGGAACCGGGAGAGAAGTCGCGGGATGTATCCGCCACCCGCTCGTACACACTGTGATACACGGTCTGGCATCCATGGAAACCGCAACGGCGCGAGACCGCAAGCCGTCATATAAGCTTCATATTGCGCAGATAGCATTGTGCCTTCACCTTGCCCGGCGACCCCAGCATGCACGCAGAAAACTTCCCCTTTATGCGTCCACAGCGGCCCAGAGATCATCGCTGCGCAGGTGATTTATGCATTGAAGTCCCGGCGATCGACTCCAGCAGCACCAATGCCCTAGTGATGGAAACCTTCACCTCGCGCAAGGAAATCGCCTGCCTGGCGGTGCTGGAAGACGAGCGCCCGATCGGCCTGATCAACCGCAATATCTTCCTGTCGATGATGAGCAAGCCGTTTCATCGCGAGCTGTACGACAAGAAAAGCTGCATTGCCTTCATGGACAAGGAGCCGTTGATCGTCGATGCCGGAATGAGCATTGAAGAATTGACCTTCAAGACCGTGGAGTTTGGCGAAAAGACCCTGGCGGACGGTTTTATCATCACCCGCGACGGCCAATTCGCCGGATTGGGCAACGGCCTGCAACTGATGGAAGTGGTTGCGGCCATGCAGGCCGAGAAAAATCGCCAGATCATGCAGAGCATCGAGTACGCGAGCGTTATCCAGCGCGCCATGCTGCGCGCCTCTCGGGACACCCTGAAGTCGACCCTCGACGATGCCGTGCTGTTGTGGGAGCCGCGCGATGTCGTCGGTGGCGACTTCTATCATTTCTGCGCCTACCCCGATGGCTGGTTCGGGGCGATTGCCGACTGTACCGGGCATGGCGTTCCCGGCGCCTTCATGACCCTGATCGCTTCCTCCTCGCTGACCCAGGCACTGGTCCAGCTCGGCCCCCGTGATCCCGGAGCGCTGTTGTCGGCGGTGAACAAAAGCGTCAAGGAACTGCTGGGACAGGTCCAGGGTGTCGATGAAACCCCCGAGTCCGACGATGGCCTGGATGCCGCTTTCTTCTGGTTCGACAGCGCCAGCCAGACCCTGAGTTTTGCCGGCGCGCGCATGTCGCTCTACCTCCTGCCACCTGACGCCCAACAGCTGGAAACCCTGGCGGGCCAACGCGTGGGCGTCGGCTACGTGGACAGCGACATCGACTACCAATGGCCGGTGAGCCGAGTGACGATGGCGCCGGCCAGCCTGGTGTTCATTGCCACCGACGGCTTGACCGACCAGATCGGCGGCCCGCGCAACATTGCCTTCGGCAAGAGCAAGGCCTTCGACACGATACTGGAACACCGCAATCAGCCAGCGACCGTCATCTGCGAAGCCCTGCAACGCACGCTGGCCAATTGGCAGGGAGAGCAAGCCCGGCGTGACGACCTCACCCTCTTCTGCGCGCGTCTTGGAAACGATCATGATTAACTCAAATGCTGCTCACTCCGACTGCCACTTCTTCGACCTGGCCCAACAGCGCAACGTGATTTTCTATCACATGGGTTATTTCTCCCACACCATCATCACCGCGATGGCCGAGGTGGTCAGGCTGCAACTGGAAATCTCGGGTGTGAATGGGCCGACGCGACGCAAGTTGTTTTCATCCTTCGTCGAACTGTCGCAGAACATCATTCACTACTCCTCCGACTCGCTGCCCACCGACCCTTGCGAAGACTCGTCGTTGCGCCAGGGCGCGGTGTGCATCAGCGCAGAGGGTGATCGCCACCTGATGCTCTGTGCCAACCCGATCGCCACCAGCGACGTCGACCGTCTGCGGGAAAAACTCGAACCCCTGCGCAACATGTCGCTCGAGGAGATCAAGCAGGCCTACAAAGTGACCTTGCGCGCGGAAACCCCCGAGGGCAGCAAGGGCGCGGGCCTGGGTTTCCTGACGATGGCGCGCGACGCCTGCGCGCCGCTGGAATTCGATTTCTACCCGAGAGCGGACGACCCGGGAACCACGCTGTTCTGCCTTAAAGCCACTATCTAAGTAGAGGGACGCAATCGCCATGGATAATTTCTACGTTGAAGCAACCGCCACATCACCGGAAGTCGACTTTCGTTTCGATCAGAATCTGCTGACGATAAAAGGCGAGTCCTACCCGGAAAATGCCGCTGCCTTCTATACCCCCGTCCTCCAGCAACTGCGCAGCTACCTCGCCACCCGCGAGGACACCACCATCACCACCCATATCGCGCTGGCCTATTTCAACAGCTCCAGCACCAAGATGCTGTTCAGCATTTTCGATGCGCTGGACAAGGCCGCTCAATCGGGTAACGAGATGCAGGTGAACTGGTACCACGATGAAGAAGACGAAACGATTTTCGAGTTCGGTGAAGAGCTGAAGGCCGACTTTACCGCCATCACCTTCAACGACCACGCAACGACTCTGCAATGAGTCCCCGAGAAGGATGATGAGCATGACTGCTTCAGTCACTTCCGCCGGCGCACAGGATGACGCGGTACCCGACCTGTTCAGAAGCGAAACTGACGCCCTTGAACACGCCCGTTCGATTCTGGCCCTGACTGAAGCTGACGCCCCGGTGTACCAGCAGGCACTCGGCGACCTGACCGTGCACTTCGAACGGCTGATGCGCGAGACGCGCCGCCTGATACGGCGCAGCGACCGTGCCGAGCGCGAAATGAATACCCTCAACGCCCAGTTGCAAACCCTGGCCCGCCAACTCGAATACCGCGCCACCCACGATGCGCTGACCGACGTGCTGAACCGTGGCGCGATCATTGACCTGACCGTGCAAGCCTTGCAGAAGACCGGTGCGGTGATGGTGGTGCTGGACATCGACCACTTCAAGCAGATCAACGACGAGTTCGGCCATCCCGCGGGCGACGCGGTGATTCAAGGCATCGTCGGCTGCTTGCGCCGGGCGGTGGGCAATGCGGGATTCATTGGCCGCGTGGGCGGCGAGGAATTTACCGTACTGATTCCCGCCGGCACGCTCGAGGAAGGCCTCAGCCTGGCCGAAACCCTGCGTGACAGCATTGCCTCGCATGTCTTCGGGCAGCCGGTCAACCGGCGGATCACCGCGAGTTTCGGGGTCAGCGCCAGCCCCATGGGCACCGGTTTCGACAGCGCCTATGGCTTGGCGGATGCCGCCCTGTATCAGGCCAAGCGCGCGGGCAGGAATCGCGTGGAGGCGGCGCGGACAGACGCCGAGGCCTGACCGCCCCTCCTCTTCCCACCCCTGATCAGAAGATCGAGATAGGGTAATCGGCGATCAGACGCAGTTCGTTGTTGTCGCCTTCAGGCTGGTCGGCGTTGGCACGGTGGAACGACTGGCGCAGACGCAGCGACAGATCCTTCACCGGACCGCTTTGCACGACGTACTTGGCTTCGAAGTCGGTCTCGTGGTGCCTGCCATCGGCGCCGTAGTGCAGTTGGTTATAGGCGCTGTCCGCCGCCATCCGGGTGCCGTTGATATCGTCACCGTAGATATAGCGGGTCATGAAGCTCAGGCCCGGCACCCCATAACTCAGCATGTTCAGGTCGTAGCGCGCCTGCCAGGACTTCTCGCCCGGGCCGTTGAAGTCCGAGTACTGCACGGAGTTGGCCAGCATGATCGAGTCGCCACCATCGCCCGGGCCGTTGGTGCCGAAGCCGACATAGTCGAACGGCGTGTCGCCGTGGATCTTCTGGAACGCCAGGGTCAGGGTATGCGCCGTCAGGAAGGTGTAGGCGGTGGCGAAGGAGAACGCGGTGTTGTTGATCGGCCCGGCCTTGGCTGCCCCCTCGTCATTGGTCCGGTACAGGTTGAAGTCGAAGTTCAGCGACTGCCCCGGCGAGATCCCCAGGGTGTAGTTGCCGTTGGTGTAGTACTGGCGCCAGACGTCTTCGAACTCGGAACCGTAGAGGGTGAAGTTGAGGTTGTCGTTGACCTTGTACTTGCCGCCGAGGTAGTTGACGGCGCTGGTGGTCACGTTGGCGTACGTGGCATACAGCGAATGATCGTTGCTGGTGGAGACCACCCCGGTACCACTGGTGAAGTGCCCGGCTTCCAGGTCCAGGTCCTTGATCTCGCTGCTGAGCAGGTTGAAGCCGGTGGCGGTTTGCGGAATCAGGCGGGTACCGCCGGCGGCGAAGACCGGCGCGGTCGGTTGCATATCGCCGTAGAGCAACTCGGTCTTGGAAATCCGCATCTTGACCGCGCCGCCGGCCTTGGCGTAATCGTCCTCGGGCTCGCCGCTGCGGCTCACCGGCAGGTTACCGGTACCGGCCGTGCCCGCGCCGGCATCGAGCTTGATGCCCCAGTAACCGAAGGCGTCCACGCCAAAGCCGACAGTGCCCTGGGTGAAACCGGAGCTGTAGTTGCCGAAGATGCCCTGGGTCCAGTCCTTCTTGTCCGCCGGACCGTTTTTCACGTCACGGTCGAAGTACTGGTTCTTCAGATGCAGGTTGAGGCTGCTGTCCTCGACGAACCCCTTGGCCTCGTCCTGATCCGTGACCGTGGTCGCCATGGCGGCCTGGGCCACGCCCAGCGAGACCGCCAGCGTCAGGAAGTTGAGTTTGGTCGATATCATTGTTATTCCCCTGGTTAATAATGTTTCACCCTCTTGTCAGTGCGAACGGCGGCGCACGCGCCGTCCTCCGCGCGAAGGGGTGGAAACGTAAAACGGTGAAGGGCAGGAAGTGCCCGAGGGCAAGGACAATCTTCGAAATATCGAAGGAAGTGGCGGATGGATCATTATTGTAATTGCCGCCACCTATATATATTTTTTTGCTCGCTGCCTTGATGAACACTGAATTAACCGGCAGTGAAACTTTCTTCACCGAGTTTTAAGTTGCCGCTCATGTTTCTCCAGGCGAAAAAAAAGACCTGCATCGCTGCAGGTCTTTTTCATGACGCCAAGGCATTACCGGTCAGGTCAGATCACCTGGATGATCGCCTTCACCACGGCCTCGATATTGCGCTGGTTCAACGACGCCACGCAGATACGACCGGTATCCAGCGCGTAGATGCCGAACTCGCTTTTCAGGCGGGCCACTTGCTCGACGGTCAGGCCGGAGTAGGAGAACATCCCGCGCTGGCGACCGACGAAGCTGAAGTCACGCTTGGCGCCGTGCTGGGCCAGCAGGTCGACCATCTGCATGCGCATGCCGCGAATGCGCAGGCGCATTTCCGCCAGTTCCGCTTCCCACTGGGCGCGCAGCTCAGGGCTGTTCAACACTGCCGCGACAATGCTCGCACCATGGGTCGGCGGGTTGGAGTAGTTGGTGCGGATCACGCGCTTGACCTGGGACAGGACACGGGCGGACTCTTCCTTCGATTCGCTGACGATCGACAGTGCGCCGACACGCTCGCCATACAGCGAGAACGACTTGGAGAACGAGCTGGAGACGAAGAAGGTCAGGCCCGACTCGGCGAACAGGCGCACGGCGGCGGCGTCTTCATCGATGCCATCACCAAAGCCCTGGTAAGCCATGTCGAGGAACGGCACCAGGTCCTTGGACTTGACCACGTTCAGCACGTCTTGCCAGTCGGCCGGAGTCAGGTCGACACCGGTCGGGTTGTGGCAGCAGGCGTGCAGCACGACGATGGACTTGGCCGGCAGCGCGTTGAGGTCTTCCAGCAGACCGGCACGGTTCACACCGTTGCTCGCGGCATCGTAGTAACGATAGTTCTGCACCGGGAAACCGGCGGTTTCGAACAGCGCGCGGTGGTTCTCCCAGCTCGGGTCACTGATGGCCACGGTGGCGTTCGGCAGCAGTTGCTTGAGGAAGTCGGCACCGATTTTCAGCGCGCCGGTACCGCCGACCGCCTGGGTGGTGAGGACACGACCGGAAGCGATCAGCGGCGAGTCCTGACCGAACAACAGGGTCTGCACGGCCTTGTCGTAGGCGGCAATCCCGTCGATCGGCAAGTAGCCACGGGAAGCATGCTGAGCCGCGCGCTGGGTCTCGGCTTCGATAACGGCCCGCAACAGTGGAATTTTCCCACTTTCGTCACAGTAAACACCAACACCCAGATTGACCTTGTCAGTACGGGTATCGGCATTGAATGCTTCGTTGAGGCCCAGGATAGGATCGCGTGGTGCCATTTCGACAGCGGAGAACAGGCTCATTATTGCGGCGGCTCTGAATGGAGGATGGAGGGGGTGACAACGCTCCAGCCGATTGCACTAGAGCGGTGCACAAACGGGGAGCTAGTATAGAGGCCATCACCGGTCAGGGCGACCGACTATTGTCGGAATCCGACAAGTTTTTTGATTTATTTGCGGCACGCCCGTCCAATTGCAACAAGGTGTCTGGGTTAGGATTGCCTTGAAAGCTGTCGTACCAAGCACCATATCCAGCATTATCATGGTTTTTCCCTACGACATCGGTCGTAAGAGACCCTTTCTCGTTTTTGCCGTGACTGTCAGGCGGGAACGAACCCAGAGGTAGGTTATGTCCGAATTCCAGCTCGTCACCCGCTTCCAGCCCGCCGGCGACCAGCCCGAAGCCATTCGTCAGATGGTCGAGGGCATCGAAGCCGGCCTGGCTCACCAGACCCTGCTCGGGGTGACCGGCTCGGGCAAGACCTTCAGCATCGCCAACGTCATCGCCCAGGTGCAACGGCCCACCTTGGTGCTGGCGCCGAACAAGACCCTGGCCGCGCAGTTGTACGGCGAGTTCAAGGCGTTTTTCCCGAACAACGCCGTGGAGTATTTCGTTTCCTACTACGACTACTACCAGCCGGAAGCCTACGTGCCCTCCTCCGATACCTTTATCGAGAAGGATGCGTCGATCAACGACCATATCGAACAGATGCGCCTGTCGGCGACCAAGGCGCTGCTGGAGCGCAAGGACGCCATCATCGTCACCACGGTGTCCTGCATCTATGGCCTGGGCAGCCCGGAAACCTACCTGAAGATGGTCCTGCACGTGGACCGTGGCGACAAGCTCGACCAGCGCGCCCTGCTGCGCCGCCTGGCCGACCTGCAATACACCCGCAACGACATGGACTTCGCCCGGGCGACCTTCCGGGTGCGCGGCGACGTGATCGACGTCTACCCGGCCGAATCCGACCTGGAAGCGATCCGGATCGAGCTGTTCGACGACGAAGTGGAAAGCCTCTCGGCCTTCGACCCGCTGACCGGCGAGGTGATCCGCAAGCTGCCGCGCTTTACCTTCTATCCGAAAAGCCACTACGTGACGCCGCGGGAAACCCTGCTCGATGCCATCGACGGGATCAAGGAGGAGCTCAAGGAGCGCCTGGACTACCTGCGCGACAACAACAAGCTGGTGGAAGCCCAGCGCCTGGAGCAGCGCACCCGCTTCGACCTGGAAATGATCCTCGAGCTGGGTTACTGCAACGGCATCGAAAACTACTCGCGCTACCTCTCGGGCCGCGCCTCCGGCGAAGCACCGCCGACCCTTTACGACTACCTGCCGGCGGATGCGCTGCTGGTGATCGACGAATCCCACGTCAGCGTTCCGCAAGTCGGCGCCATGTACAAGGGCGACCGCTCGCGCAAGGAAACCCTGGTGGAATACGGTTTCCGCCTGCCCTCGGCGCTGGACAACCGGCCGATGCGCTTCGACGAGTGGGAAGCGGTCAGCCCGCAGACCATTTTCGTCTCCGCCACCCCCGGCAACTACGAAGCCGAACACGCCGGCCGGGTCGTCGAGCAGGTGGTTCGCCCCACCGGCCTGGTGGACCCGCAGGTGGAGGTCCGCCCGGCGCTGACCCAGGTCGACGACCTGCTCTCGGAAATCAACAAGCGGGTGGCGCTGGAAGAGCGCGTGCTGGTCACCACCCTGACCAAGCGCATGGCCGAGGACCTCACCGACTACCTCGCCGACCACGGCGTGCGGGTGCGCTACCTGCACTCGGACATCGACACCGTGGAACGGGTGGAAATCATCCGCGACCTGCGCCTGGGCACCTTCGATGTGCTGGTGGGGATCAACCTGCTGCGCGAGGGCCTGGACATGCCCGAGGTGTCGCTGGTGGCCATCCTCGATGCGGACAAGGAAGGCTTCCTGCGTTCCGAGCGCTCGCTGATCCAGACCATCGGCCGGGCGGCGCGTAACCTCAACGGCCGGGCGATTCTCTACGCGGACCGCATCACCGGCTCCATGGAACGGGCGATCGGCGAGACCGAGCGCCGGCGCGACAAGCAGATCGCCTTCAACCTGGCCAATGGCATCACGCCCAAAGGCGTGTTCAAGGATGTCGCCGACATCATGGAAGGCGCCACCGTGCCCGGCTCGCGCAGCAAGAAGCGCAAGGGCATGGCCAAGGCCGCCGAGGAAAGCGCCCGCTACGAAAACGAACTGCGCTCGCCGAGCGAGATCGCCAAGCGTATTCGCCAGCTGGAAGAGAAGATGTACCAGTTGGCCCGCGACCTGGAATTCGAGGCGGCGGCGCAGATGCGCGACGAGGTCGCCAAGTTGCGTGAACGCCTGCTGACCGTATAGATCTGGAGCACACCGCAAGCGATGTGGGAGCGGAGCTTGCCCGCGAAGGGGACACTGCGGTTTGTCAGGAAAACCGCGGCGCTCCCTTCGCGGGCAAGCTCCGCTCCCACAAAAGGTCTGGCTTACTCTCGGGAATCGACTTAGTTCAGTAGCATCGCCAACAGCACCAACACCAGCAACCCGATGTAGGCCCTGGCATGTAGCCGATCTGGAATGCGCCCGATCAACGGCGTCGCCAGTCGCATCCCCGCCAGCGATCCGAGGATCAACACCGCGAACGCCAGCAGATCCACATACCCGGCAAACCATGGCCCCAGCCCCAGTGGCCGGAACCCGGCCAGTGCGACATAGGTCAGAGTCCCGACCACCGCCACAGGGACGCTCAGCGGATTGGCCATGGCCGTCGTGAGGCTCATGCTCAGGCCGCTGCGCCGCAACAACGGCACCGTCATGACGCTGCCACCGACACCGAGAAAGGTCGCCACGACACCGATCAGCAGGCCACCGCCCACCGTAACGGCGGGCTTTGGCGGTCGCGCCAGAAGCGTCGCGCCTGGCTGCATGAACCCGCGCCGCGCCAGGCAATCGACAATGGTCAACGCCAGATAAGCAATAAACGCCCAACGCACCGCCTCACTGCTGACCAGGCTCGCCAGCACCGCACCGAGCACCGAGCCAATCCCGATAAACCCCGCCAGTGGCCAGATATAGGCGCGCCGCAGATTACCGGCACGTCGGTGCTTGCCCGTGGCGATCAGGGCATTGACGATCATCACACAGGTCGAGGTGGCCACGGCGATCTGCATCGCCGCCGCGCTGATCGCCGGGTCCGGGCTACCGCTCAAGGTCCAGTACAACAACGGCACCACCACAAAACCGCCACCAAAACCGAACAGCACACTGGTCACACCAGCCAGCCCGCCAAACAGTGCCAACAGCCCATAAAGCATCACGTCAGGTCCTTACAGGAAGAGAGAACCCCAACCTTAAGCAGCTGACACTTGGCGTGCTTGCGCAAGTCCGTCAATACTGTTTGCGTTTCGGCCAGACAAGCACCGTCATGCGCAACACCTCCCTCGCCCTGTTCGATCACCTGCCCCAGGCTGTAATCGCCATCGGCACCGATTACCCCCACGGGCACCTGCTGGCCCGTCATCAGCACCGTCGCGCGCAATTGCTCTATGGCGCCACGGGCGTGATGCATGTGCTCACCGATGGCGGCAACTGGATCGTCCCGCCGCAGCGCGCCGTATGGATTCCCCCGAGGTCCCCCATCAGGTGCTGATGCTCGGTGTCAGCACCCGAAGCCTGTACGTCGAGCCCGGCGCCATCAGCAATATGAGCCAGGCCTGCCAAGTGCTGGAAGTCTCGGCCCTGCTGCGCCAATTGCTGATCGCCGCCGTCGATATGCCGGTGGACTACAACGCGCAGGGCCGCGATGGCGCGCTGATCAGCCTGTTGCTGCATGAACTGGCCCGCGCCAACAGCTTGCCTTTGCATATCCCGCTGCCCCAGGACCCGCGCCTGCTGCCGCTGTGCCAGGCCTTCATCGAGCAACCGGACATCCGCCAGTCGCCCCAGGCCTGGGCGGACCGCCTGCATCTGAGTCTGCGCAGCTTCGGGCGACTGTTCCAGGACCAGACCGCACTGAGCTTTTCCCAATGGCGGCAACGGGTCTGCGTGGTCCTCGCCCTGGCCCGGTTGAGTCAAGGCGAGTCGGTCACGCGGATTGCCCTGGACTTCGGCTACCAGAGCCCGGCGGCGTTTTCGACCATGTTCCGGCGAGTTCTCGGGCGATCTCCGAGCAGTTTCCTGCAGACTTCGGATACCTTATGACGACACGTACGACAAGGACCCCGCCCATGCACATCCTCAACGCCAAGCTGCGTCACCGCGAAGGCCTGTATGACCTGCACCTGGAACACGCACGGATCGCGAGCATCACCCCGCAAACCGGCCCGTTGAGCGCCGGCCCGAACGACCTCGATGCCCAGGGCAACCTGGTCGCCCCGCCTTTCGTCGAACCGCATATCCATCTCGACGCCACCCTCACCGCCGGCGAACCGCGCTGGAATATGAGTGGGACCCTGTTCGAAGGCATCGAATGCTGGGGTGAGCGCAAGGCGACCATCACCCACGACGACACCAAGACCCGTGCCAAAAAGACCATCCGCCACCTCGCCGCCCATGGCATCCAGCATGTGCGAACCCATGTCGACGTCACGGACCCGCAACTGACCGCACTCAAGGCCATGCTCGAAGTGCGCGAGGAAACCCGGCACCTGATCGACCTGCAGATCGTGGCGTTTCCCCAGGAAGGCATCGAGTCCTATCGCAATGGCCGGGAGCTGATGGTCGAGGCGATCAACCTGGGCGCCGACGTGGTGGGTGGCATCCCGCATTTCGAATACACCCGGGACCAGGGTGTGTCCTCGGTGAAGTTCCTGATGGACCTGGCGGAAAAAACCGGCTGCCTGGTGGATGTTCATTGCGACGAAACCGACGACCCGCACTCGCGTTTCCTCGAAGTGCTGGCCGAAGAAGCCCGCAGCCGCGACATGGGCTCGCGGGTAAGCGCCAGCCACACCACGGCCATGGGCTCCTATGACAACGCCTACTGCGCCAAGCTGTTCCGTCTGCTGAAGGCCTCGGGGATCAGCTTCGTGTCCTGCCCCACCGAGAGCATTCACCTGCAGGGACGCTTCGACAACTTTCCGAAACGCCGCGGCGTGACCCGGGTCGGCGAGTTGCTGGACGCCGGGATGAATGTCTGTTTCGGCCAGGACTCGATCGTCGACCCCTGGTATCCGCTGGGCAACGGCAACATCCTGCGGGTGCTGGAGGCCGGGCTGCATATCTGCCATATGCTCGGTTATCGCAACCTGCAAAGTGCCCTCGACCTGGTCACCGACAACAGCGCCAAGGCCCTGGCCCTGGGCGACCGCTACGGCCTGGAAGTCGGACGCCCGGCCAACCTGCTGATCCTCTCGGCGGACAGCGACTACGAGATGATCCGCAGCCAGGGCCTGCCGCTGTATTCGATCCGCAACGGCCAGGTCCTGGTGAGACGCGAACCGGCGCAGTTGCACTGGCAGGACCGCCCATGAAGTTTGACAAGGCCTATTGCGTCAGCCTCGACGAGAAACTGACGATCTATGACGTGCGCGACCTGAACTTCGATGAAACGCTGGAGTTCGACTCAGGCCGGGAAAGCTTCCAGTGCCCGAACGATGCCTGCCGCGCGGCCTTCGACAGCAGCAACCGGCTCACCACCTACAACGCCAGCAACCCGCGCTTCAAACGGACCCCGCACTTCAAGAACATGCCCAGTACCCGGCACCTGGCGGACTGCCCGTACCTGAGCGCGGAAACCGCACCGAGTGAGCTCGATCCGGATCAGCCGCTGGACGATATCGAAGGCGAACAGAACTTCCCCGTCGAACTGCTGCTGACCCGCCGGACCTACACACGCAAGGCGCCGGCCGCCAGCAACACCCGCCCGGAACAACCAACAACGGAGCCGGCGGCAGCCGTCGTCGACACCGCCGCCACCCACGAAACCAAGCCCCCACCGAACCGCACCAGCGTGTTCGCCCATCCGGTGGAATGTTTCGTCTCCAACCACGCCAACAAGGACCTGCTCAAACGCATGCCCTTGACCATTGGCGACCTGACCCTGAACTACAACGCCTTCTTCAAGAAGGTCGAATACTGCCAGGACCGCCAGGGCCTGATCTACTGGGGCAAGATCAAGGAAATCAAGGACTACAGAACCAGCTTCAGCGTGGTGTTCGACAAACCGGTGTGGGCCGACAAGAAGCGCTATTCGATCAATGTCTACCTGAGCAAGAACCTGATCGAGAATTACCGCCAGCGCACAGTGTTCCTGGAAGAGATCAAGCGCGTCATCGACCAGGCTGAAGACCTGTATTGCTTCTTCTACGGCGTCACGCCGCAATTGAAGCAAGTGCCGAGCAAGAAAGACCCGGAACAGACCTTCAGCGTGTTCAGTTGTGAAATCGACAACCTGGATCACTTCCTGATCCGCGAGGCGCCAGGACTCGATGCCCCTTGAGTCAACTCAGTCGGCCGCGCTGGAACGCGCGGTCGAGGCACCGGCCCACTGGTAGGTTTTATGCGCGGCACAACGGGTATCGCTGGCCACCGAGCGGTCGAACACGAACTCGAACGTCACCGCCCCCTGATAATCCGTACGCACGATCCGGTTGACATCGAGCAGATGCCAACTGCCGTCCTGGCGCATGGCGTCCGGCGAGCGGTATGGGTCACTGGCCCGAACCACGCCCTGTTTATTCAAGGTATCCAGGTGAAAGTTCACATTGGCCTTGTTGCCGCCGCTCTGGCCGCCGCTGCGAACAATCCGGTACCTCACCGTACTGACATCGAAGTAAGCCGTACTGCCGGCGGAGGCGAACACCACCCTGGCCTCGAGCTCCCCCCGGAAGGGGCCGACCGAGCATGAAAAATAATCGGTGCGACTGCCTTCCAGCAGTTCCGCCGGACTGGATTCGACCGCATCGGTCGCACCGGAGGACGCCGTGATCCTTTCCCTGGCGACCGGCTCGGGCAGCAGTTGAGCGCAAGCGGAGCCGGCGCTGAAAACCAGCCCGGCACACACCAGCGTGCTGAATAAACCTTTAAGTGCTCTCATCGTAAATTCCATTTAAACGAGTCGGAAATTCGCACCTGTTTTCACGGGCCGAGCGAGACAGGCACTCGCCAGCCTTGAACCTCGCCGATCCATCAAGCCAAAACCGCCAGGGCCGGACAAGGGCAAAACGGACCTCTCGAGGGGGCGTTTTTTCTGCTCGTGATGTCGGCAGCGAGCACCGCCCTCAGGGTTGACGCCGGGCCGCGCCAAACAGATGGACGCTCTGCAATTCATCCTCCAGCGCCACCAGGCGGATCGGCGCCGTACCGCCCGGCATGCTGACCCGGACCTCGCCCGCCTCGACCCAACCGACCCGCCAGGCGGCACAGGCCACTGCGCTGGCACTGGTACCGGAGGATGCCGCCGGCCCTTCGCCACGCTCGAACACCCGGGCCTGCAAATGTCCCGGCGCCACCAGGGTTGCCCATTGCAGATTCACCCCCGCCGGACAGGGCTCGCCAGCACCGGTCGGTGGAGCAAATGCGAGGCGCGTGAGACCAGGCTCCAGCGCCGACTCACCCATCTGTACATTGCTCGGCAGCAACGCAGGATCCTCGACCAGCGTCACGCAATGCGGATTACCGATGCGCACGAACTGGCTGCGCTTCCAGGCGGCGTTCAAGCTCGACAAGCCCGCGACATGGCTCAAGGGACGGCCGTTCAATTCAGCCTCGCCGACACCCTGGGCCGCCACCGCCGCCGGACCGAACGCCGGCTTCCCCAGATCCAGCCAGAACCCCTGTTGATCCTCGACCCGCGCCGGCTCGACCGAGGTGGAGACCGGAGTGAGACCGCCCGGCTGATCGTGATGGACCCGCAGCAGACAGCCGCCCCGAGCCGGCATCAAGCCTTGCTCGGTCAACGCCTGGGCGAAAATCGTCAAGCCGTTGCCGCTGCGCTCGGCCAGGGTGCCATCGGTATTGACGATCAGCAGATCGAACGGCGCTTGCGCCTGGAACGGCCCGACCAGCAAGCCATCCGAACGATGGTGTTTGCCACCTCGCGCAGGCGCCTGCCCGCCCCAACCACAGAGTGCCTCCACCGCTTCAAGCGTCCAGGACTGGCGCTGCAGCGCCGCCTGCTCGGCATGCACAGGCACATCCAGGCCCAACCCGCGTACTTCAGCGGGGCTGGCCACGGCATAGATATTCCCACGTGCGTCGTAAAACGTCGGCATACACCCTCTCTGCAAGCGTCCTCTCAAGCCTGCCATTGTATCGTCACGCCGAATGCGCGGAAGCCTGCAAGACTTCAACGCACCAGGCACGGGCGCTTGTTGTTGAACGACCAGCCGGGAATCAGGAACTGCATCGCCACGCTGTCATCCCGCGAACCGAGGCCCATATTCTTGTAGCACTCATGGGCCTTGGCCACTGCATCCATATCCAGCTCGATGCCCAATCCCGGCTTTTGCGGGACCTGGATAAAACCGTCGACAATCTGCAACGGATCCTTGGTCAGGCCCTGGCCGTCCTGCCAGATCCAGTGGGTGTCGATGGCGGTGATCTCACCCGGTGCGGCGGCGGCCACATGGGTGAACATCGCCAGGGAAATATCGAAGTGGTTGTTGGAATGCGAACCCCAGGTCAGGCCCCATTCATGGCACATCTGCGCCACCCGCACCGAGCCCTGCATGGTCCAGAAATGCGGGTCGGCCAGGGGAATGTCGACAGCGTGCAATTGAATCGCATGGCCCATTTCCCGCCAGTCGGTGGCGATCATGTTGGTCGCCGTCGGCAGGCCCGTGGCCCGGCGGAACTCGGCCATGACTTCACGCCCCGAGTAACCGTTCTCGGCACCGCAAGGGTCCTCGGCGTAGGCCAACACGGCATGCTTGTCACGGCACAGGGCAATCGCCTCCTTGAGCGACCAGGCACCGTTGGGATCAAGGGTGATCCGCGCCTGGGGGAAGCGTTCGGCCAAGGCGGTCACCGCCTCCATCTCCTGCGCTCCGCTGAGCACCCCGCCCTTGAGCTTGAAGTCATTGAAGCCGTAACGCGCCTGGGCGGCTTCGGCCAGCCTGACAATGGCCTCGGGGGTCATGGCCTCCTCATGGCGCAGGCGGAACCAGGCGTCATCTGCCTCGGCTTCGTGGCGGTAGGCCAGGTCGGTCTTGCCACGATCACCGATGTAGAAGAGATAACCGAGCACCTTCACCGCATCGCGCTGCTGCCCTTCACCCAGCAGGGCCGCCACGGGCACGCCGAGGAACTGGCCGAGCAGGTCCAGCAGCGCGGCTTCCAGCGCCGTCACCGCATGAATGGTGATACGCAGGTCGAACGTCTGCTGGCCGCGACCGCCGGCATCGCGCTCGGCGAAGGTGCGGCGCACCTGGTTGAGCAGCTTCTGGTAGTTGCCGATGGACTGCCCCAGCAACAGCGAACGGGCATCTTCCAGGGTGGCGCGGATACGCTCGCCGCCGGGGACTTCACCGACGCCGGTGTGACCGCTGCTGTCGGTGATGATCACGATGTTGCGGGTGAAAAACGGGCCATGGGCACCGCTCAGGTTCAGCAGCATGCTGTCGTGGCCAGCTACCGGGATAACCTGCAAGCCGGTGATGACGGGGGCCTGGCCGGCCATGTTCAAGGTGTTTGTCGTCATGATTCGTACCTGTGTTCAACCGCAGTATTCAATGGGATTTGTTCAAGACCGGGCTGACCGATCCCGGTAGCGTGTGAGAAGGCTTGGGCTTGGTGCGGGCAAAGAACACCAGGATCGCGGCGATCACCGAAGTCACCGCCAGGCCGTACAAGCCGCCCTGGATCGAGCCGGTGCGCTCCTCCAGCAAGCCGAAGGTGGCCGGCGCGACGAAACCGCCGAGGTTGCCCGTGGAGTTGATCAGGGCAATCACCGCCGCGGCGATGCGCGCATCCAGGTAAGCCTGGGGAATCGGCCAGAACAACGACGACGCGGACTTGAAGCCGATCGCCGCGAAGCACACTGCGACGAAGGCGAAGATCGGCCCGCCGGTGGTGGACATGAACATCCCCAGCGCGGCTATCAGCAGTGCCGAGGCGACCCAGGCCTGCTGGTGTTTCCACTTGCCCGAGGCGGCCGCGAAGGCATACATGGCGATGATCGAGATCAGCCAGGGAATCGAGTTGAACAAGCCGACCTGCAGGTCAGTGAGCTGGCCCATCTTCTTGATGATGCTGGGCAGCCAGAAAGTAGCGGCATAGATGGTCAGCTGGATGCAGAAATACAGCACGCAGAACAACAGGATCTGGCGGTCCTTGAGCAAGGTCCAGATCGACGGCTTGACCGGCATCGAGGCATCGCGCTCGTGCTGCTCGTCCTCGATGGCCTGTACCAGCCGCTGCTGCTCGGCAACGCTCAGCCACTTCGCATCCGCAGGCGTGGAGTCAAGCCAGAACCAGGTGAATCCGCAGAGCACCACCGACGCCAGGCCCTCGATGATGAACATCCACTGCCAGCCGTGCCAGCCGAGGCCTTCGATCTGCAACAGGGCACCGGACAGCGGACCGGAAATCAGCGAGGCCACGGCTGAGCCACTGAGGAAGATGGCGATCGCCTTGCCCCGCTCCACTCCCGGCAGCCAGCGGGTGAAGTAGTAGATCACCCCGGGAAAGAACCCGGCCTCAGCCACCCCCAGCAGGAAACGCAGGATATAGAAGTGGGTTTCGTTCTGGACAAAGGCCATGGCCGTGGCGACCAGCCCCCAGGTGAACATGATGCGGGTCAGCCAGATCCGGGCACCGACCTTCTGCAACAGGATATTGGACGGGACTTCGAGCAGTGCATAACCGATGAAGAACAGCCCGGCACCGAAACCGTAGGCAGCGGCTCCGATCCCCAGGTCGTGTTCCAGGTGCGTGCGCACGAAGCCGATGTTCACCCGATCGATGTAGTTGACGATGAACATGATGACGAACAGCGGCAGCACATGGCGCTTGACCTTCGCCACGGCGGCGGCCAGCAGGGAATCGCGTTCCGCCGTTGCGGACGGATCTAGGGGGTTGTTCACGACAGTCTCCCACGGGTTGTTTTTGTGTGCGGGGGTGCTGGATCAGACGAGCCAGTCGACAGTCATCATACGAGTAGAAAAATAGGGCAACAAGTGGTCATACAGCGTTTTTTGGGTAAACACCGTTCAGATTGAGCGGCGGAACTCTTCTATAAATTTTATCTTATTGATTTATAAATATTTTTTACAAAAACAGCACACCCAACAAAATCACATAAAAGCCTTTGACCAAAGCCGTCACCAAAAAATTTGCCTTCCTCGGCATCAAGTTGTCATACATGATAGCCGTGACCGCTACGCCTCTTGTCAGACGAGTGTTAAGCTTTCCCCTCGCCCCTGCGTGACACGCCCATGAGCACTGAAACCGCCCCCCTTGCGCCACAACGCAAACGCAGCCCCAACCTGGCCCATGACCTGGTCGATCACCTGACCCAGCAGATTCGCCTGGGGTATTTGAAACCGGGCGACAAGCTGCCGTCGGAAAGTGCCATCGTGCGCGAGCACAAGGTCAGCCGCACGGTGGTGCGCGAGGCGATTTCCAAACTGCAGGCCGCGGGCTGGGTGGAAACCCATCATGGAGTGGGCAGTTTCGTGCTGGAGCGCCAGGAGCCCCATGGCTTGCGCCTGAATGTGGAAACCGCGCTGAGCGTGCGCGATCTCCTGGAACTGCGCCTGGGCCTGGAAACCCAGGCAGCGGCGCTGGCGGCACGTCGGCGCAGCGACGAGCATCTCAAGCAGATGCGCGCGGCGCTGGACGAGTATCGGAGCCTGCTGGCCAACAATGACAGTTGCGTGGCGGCCGACCAGCGTTTTCACCTGCTGATTGCCGAAGCCACCGGCAATGCCTACTTTTCCGAGATCCTGCTGCACCTGGGCAGCTCGATGATTCCGCGCACCCGGGTGCCGGGCGCGGAGCGCGGCGATGCTGACCTGGCACAACTGGGCCAGCTCGCCAGCCTGGAGCACGAAGCGATCCTGACGGCTATCCGCCGCCAGGACCCGGATGCGGCGCGGGCGGCGATGTGGACACACCTGAGCAACAGCCGCGAGCGGTTTTCCCGCGAATGACCCGCCCGTCGGCCAAGGCAATCTGAAGCCGCGCTCGCCTTCAATCCTTGCCGCGCACCATGCTTTCCAGCACCCCGTCCCGACGAATCCAGCCATGGAACAGCGCCGCCGCCAGGTGCAGCAACACCGTCAGGAACAGCAGATACGCCAGGTAGCCATGGGCCTTGCGCAGGAAGGCAAAGGTCGTCGCATTGGCCGACACCAGCGCCGGCAACTGCAACGAACCGCTCAACATCACCGGATCCCCCGCCGCCGAAATCATCGCCCAGCCCAGCAGCGGCAACACCAGCATCAAGCCATACAGCAACACATGGGACAGCTTCGCCGCCAGCACCTGCCAGCCCGGCAAATCGCTCGGCAGCGGTGGCTGGCGAGTACTGAAACGCACCAGCAGACGCACCACCACCAACAGCAGGATCGCAATCCCCAGCGGCTTGTGCAGGTGCAGCAACCACTCATGCCGCTCGGACACCGAGGCCACCATGCCGGCACCGATAAACAGCATCGCCAGGATCATCAACGCCATCAACCAATGCAGCAGACGCGCCAAGGGCGCGAAGTGATTCGACGGGGCGCTCATGGGTGGGACTCCTGTGACGAATGGACGGCGGGCAATGCGCCCACTTCGCTGGTGCGACGCAGATAGGAACTGGCATAGGCCGCCGAACGCGCCGCCAGCAGGGGGTCGGCCGAAGCCTCGATACCACTGGGCAAGACCAGCGGGTCGTAGTTGATATCGCGGCAATCGCCGTCGTCCTGGGGTTGGGTGCTTTCCAGCACCAGGGTGCCGGCGTTGAGCACCTTGTGCTCGCCGGTCCATTGCCGGCTGGCATCGTCCGTGGGGTCGCCGGGATTGGCCAGGGTGAGGTTCAACCGCCATTTCAGCGGCCCCGCCGCCAGGCGCTGGGTCAGGTCCTTGGCGAGGAAATCGGCACCGTCCGGCGCCATCGCACCCGCCGCATCCTGGCTCAGCGGCACCAGCCCCCAGCGCACGGCCTGGCGCTGGCCGGCCGCGTTGACCAGGTAGAAGGCATTCAGGCCGTTGTAGCTTTCGGTGGCGTAGCTGGCCGACGGCTTGGCGGTCTTGATCCATTGCAGGAACGGCGCGGTTTCCGGGTGACCGGCGAAGAACGCCGCCATGGCCGCCGGGTTCGGCTTGCCGGTGCTCGGGTCGGGCGCGGCCGCCTGGAGCTGCTGGAAGAACGCCTCGGGCGTGCCCACCGGAAACACCGGCATGCTGTTCATCCCGGTGCGCCATTGCTGGCCGTTGGCCTGGGTGAAGCGCAAGCCGAGGCTGCGAATCGGTACGCTGCTGTCCGGCGCATAGGGATTGCCGCTGGGCAAGGCGAAGCGCCCTTCCACCGGCACGCTGCCTTCGCGAAAGACCTGGGCGGTGGAATAGGCACGCGCCGCATCGCTGCCTTCAAAATACCCGGCCACACACACGCCCTTGGCGTGATTGCGCCTGAAGCCGGCATGCAGGCCGTTGTTTTTCTCGAAGGTATCGACGATGCGCCCGGGCGTCAGGCGCTGCGGGTCGAGCCGACCGCCGACATAGGCAAAGGCCCCGGCCAGGGCACCGACCACGACGGCGATGCCGGCCAGGCGCAAGGCCTTGCTCGAACCGCTGAGGGGCGGTGGGGTGTGATCTACCATGAAAGAACTCCAGGGCCTCAGGCGGCCACACGGTGAAGGAGCTATAGGACGAAGGTCGGCGCGGTTTATTCCCGACCCCTCGATTTATTGTTCGAATATTTATTTTCCGGCCGTTGGAATAACCTGCGAAGCCAGGCGTCTTGCTGGTCCAGGCGTAGTGACGGGTCAAGAACCCGCAGGATTCCATGAACGATCTCGATGCACAGTTACGTGAGCTGATCCCGCGAATGCGGCGCTTCGCCGTGTCGCTGACGCGTCATCCCAGCAGCGCCGACGATCTGGTCCAGGCCAGCCTGGAGCGGGCCCTGTCCAGTTGGGGCGACAAGCGTGCCGAGGGCGACCTGCGGGCCTGGCTGTTCTCGATCCTGTATCGACAATTCATCGACACCCACCGTCGCGGCAAACGCTATGCGCGAATGCTCAAGTTCTTCACCGGTCGGGGCGAAGCCCAACCCTCGGTGGAACGCACGGTGGTGGCCCAGTCGACCCTGGAAGCCTTCGAGCAGTTGCCCGCCGAGCAACGGGCGCTGTTGCTCTGGGTCTCGGTGGAAGGTTTGAGTTACAAGGAAGTCGCCGAGATTCTCGACGTCCCCATCGGCACCGTGATGTCGCGTCTGTCCCGCGCCCGCCAGGCCCTGCGCCAGCTCGGCGACGGCGAAATCACCAGCCCCTCCCTGCGGATATTGAAATGATCACTCTTCCCCCAAGCGAGCGTGACCTGCACGCCTACGTCGATCATCAGCTCGACGACGCCGACCGGCAATTGCTGGAGGTGTACCTGGCGACCAACCCGGAACTGGCCGAACAGGTCCGCGACTGGCAACGCGATGCCCAGCACTTGCGGGCGGCCCTGGGCGCTGCCTTGCAGATGCCGGCGAACCCGGCGCTGGACCCGACGCGGATTCGCCAGCGCCTGCGTGACAGGTCCCGCCGTCACCTGGCCAGTGCCGCGGTGTTGCTGATGACCGTGATCCTCGGCGGTGTCGGCGGCTGGCAGGCCCGGCAGATGACCTTCCCGCTGCCCGCGCCGATGGCCGATGCGGTGCAGGCCTATCGCCTGTTCGCCACCCAGGACATCCTGCCGGCGGACTTCAAGGTCGAGCAGAGCGGCGACCTGCAAAACTGGCTCGACCGTTATTTCACCCAGGCCAACCGCTTGCCGAACCTGCAGAATGCCGGGTTCAAACCGGTCGGCGCGCGCTTGCTGAGCACCGAGCAGGGCGCGGCCGCGATGGTCCTGTATGAGAACCCGCAAGGGCAGCGGATCGGCTACTACGTGCGGCCGCCGGGACCGAGGAACTATATGCTGGAACGCGGACATCGGCGCGACGGCGAACTGCAGGCCGAATACTGGTCCGGCAGCGGCTACAACTACGCGATAGTCACCCCGGCGGACAGTCCGGCGGCGCAGCTGCTGCAGCAGACCGCCCGGTTCTAGGCCAGACAAACCCCACTATTGCGGAGTACCAAATATCTGCGACGGCCGCCGCAACAACGGATCGAACGGATTGATCCGCGGACCGATCGCCGCCGCCTCGCGCTTGAGCAACTCCACCACCGTCGGCAAACGATCCGGCCCGAGGCGGTCGCTGATGGTGGCGACACTCAAGGCCGCCACCGCCCGGCCCTCGCGATCCAGGATCGGGACAGCGACCCCGGCCATGCCCTGCAACACGCCAGTGTTGCGGCCCGCATAACCGAGCGTGCGCACATTCTCCACCTCGGAACGCAGCAGCACTTCGTCATACAGATGGAAATCCCGCAGCCGCGGCAGGTTGTAGCGGATCACCGTTTCCCGCTCCTCTTCCGGCAGGAACGCGAGGATCGCCAGGCTGCCCTGCCCCACGCCCAAGGCCACGCGTCCACCGATATCACCGGTAAAGGTGCGGATCGGAAACGGCCCTTCGCTACGGTCCAGGCAGATCGCATCGAAACCGCTGCGGGCCAGGAGAAACAGCGAATCCCCCAGCGACGCCGACAACCGCAGCAACGCCGGCCGCACCAGTTCACGCAGATTGCCGGTCTGTCCGGCCCGGGCCGCAAGGGCGAAGAACTCCAGGCTCAGGCGATAGCGTTTGCTGCGTGCGTCCTGCTCGACCATCCCCTCGTCCACCAGGCTGCGCAGCAGCCGGTGCGTGGTGGGCTGGGACAAACCGACCCGCTCGGCCAGCTGGGTCACCCGTTCACCGCCCTCCGGAGTCTCCCCCAGGCTGCGCAACACGGCAAACAGCCGTGACACCGCACCGACACCGACTTCATTCTTCCTTTCATTCCGATCAATGGAATCTGCTGGCATCTTTTTCACCTGAAAATTTATTCACTGAATGAAACTGAAAATAATCATTCTTTCAGTGAAATTTACTCTTTCGCACATCCTAGGCTTCGTCCTACTCTGCGTCCACAAGGGGCGATTCGAACAACATCGGTAGCCGACACCCGTCGAGCACCACGTACCCCGGCAATACCCTTTCGTCTCTGCCCATGACAAGAAAAGTGCGCCCCGGCGTGCACGACAACAACCACAGGTGGAACGCAGTTATGGCCTTTCTACGACTTGAAGGCGTGTGCAAGCGCTATGGCGAGATCGATGCCGTGGTCGCCACGCAGCTCTCGGTGGACAAGGGCGAGTTCGTCTCGCTGCTCGGCCCTTCCGGTTGCGGCAAGACCACGACCCTGCAAATGATCGCCGGCTTCGTCGAGGTCAGCGCCGGCACGATTATTCTCGATAACCGTGATATCACCCATGCCAAGCCCAGCAGTCGCGGCCTCGGCGTGGTGTTCCAGAGCTATGCGCTGTTTCCCCACATGAGCGTCCAGGACAACGTCGCCTTCGGCCTGCGCATGCGCAAGGTGCCGGCCGCCGAAGTACGTAGACGGGTGGCAACGGTGCTGCAGTTGGTGCGCCTGCACCAGCACGCCGAACGTTATCCGCGCGAGCTGTCCGGCGGCCAGCGCCAGCGGGTCGCCCTGGCCCGGGCGCTGGTGATCGAGCCGCCGGTGCTGTTGCTCGACGAACCGCTGTCCAACCTCGACGCCAATCTGCGCGAAGAGATGCAGTTCGAGATTCGTCGCATCCAGCGTGAAGTCGGCATCACCACCCTGATGGTCACCCACGACCAGGCCGAAGCCCTGTCCATCAGCGACCGCGTGGTGGTGATGCAGGCCGGGCGCATTACCCAGATCGACGAGCCCTATAAACTCTACGAGCACCCGCGCACGCGCTTTATTTCCGGTTTCGTCGGCAAGGCCAACCTGCTGCCGGGAGACCGCGACGCCAATGGCTGTGCGCAGGTCCGTCAACTGCCGGGTGAAGGTGCTCTGACCCTGAGCCTGCGTCCGGAAAAGATCGACCTGCTGGCCGCCGGCAGCGGGCGTTTGCCCGGGAAGATCCTCAGCCGTTTCTTTCTCGGCAGCCAGTGGCTGTATCGGATCGACACCGCTATCGGCGAAGTCACGGTGGTGCGGCGCAATGACGGTTCGGCGCCACTGAACGAGGGTGCCGTGGTGGGCCTCGACTGGCCGGCCGAACTGTTGCGGGTGCTAGAGCACGGCGAGGTACCGGCATGAACCTGCTCGCGCGGATGTGCCAGGGACGCCGCGGTTACCTGCTGTCGGCGCCGGCCCTGCTGCTCTACCTCGGCCTGCTGGTCCTGCCGCTGGGCCTGACCGGCGTATTGTCGTTCAACGTCTTCGATTACCAGACCGGGGTCAAAAGCGACGCCTACACCCTGGAACACTACGGCGTGCTGTTCAGCGATCCGTACTTCTATGAAGTTTTCCTGCGCACCTTCTGGATCAGCGGCCTGACCACCCTGCTCTGTGTGCTGATCGGTGTGCCCGAGGCCTACATCCTCAGCCGCATGGGCACGCCCTGGCGTTCGATCTTCCTGATCCTGATCCTCACGCCATTGCTGATTTCGGTGGTGGTCCGGGCCTTCGGCTGGAGCCTCCTGCTGGGCGCCGACGGCCTGGTCAACCAGAGCCTGCAAGCCTTCGGCCTGGCACCGATGAAACTGCTCTACACGCCGTTCGCGGTGGTGATCGCCCTGGTCCATGTGATGTTGCCGTTCATGATCATCCCGGTCTGGACTTCGCTGCAAAAGCTCGATCCGGCCGCAGAACAGGCCGCACTGTCCCTCGGCGCCAGTCACGCCACCGTGATGCGCCAGGTGGTGTTGCCGCAGGTCATGCCCGGGGTGTTGTCCGGCACGCTGATCGTGTTCGGCCTGGCCGCCAGCTCCTTCGCGATTCCCGGCCTGCTCGGCGGACGCCGGCTGAAGATGGTCGCGACCCTGGTCTACGACCAGTACCTCTCGGAACTCAACTGGCCGATGGGCGCGGCGATTGCCGTGGTGCTGTTGCTGCTCAACCTGCTGATCATGCTGTCGTGGAACCGGATGATCGAACGTCGCTACAAGAAATCCCTGGGGGCCGCGTAAATGTCCAGAAACGGCCCGTTGGCCCTGCTGTTCCACAGCCTGATCGTGGCGTTCATGATGGCGCCGCTGGTGGTGGTCTGCCTGGTGGCCTTCACACCGGAAAATACCCTGAGCCTGCCGACCACGGACTTCTCATTGCGCTGGTTCCGCGCGGTGTTCGAACGCGCGGACTTTGTCCTGGCGTTCTACAACAGCCTGATCCTGGCCTTCAGCGCCGCCAGCCTGGCGACCTTGATCGCCGTTCCGGCGGCCCTGGCGATGACCCGGCATCGCTTCCCCGGCCGGGACGTTCTCAATGGCCTGTTTCTCTCGCCGATCATCATCCCGCACCTGGTGCTCGGGGTGGCTCTGTTGCGCCTGTTCGCCCTGAAGGGGGTCAACGGCAGCTTCACCTGGTTGATCTTCACCCATGTGCTGGTGATCACGCCCTATGTGCTGCGCCTGGTACTGGCCGCCGCCATCGGCATGGACCGCAGCGCCGAACAGGCCGCCGAATCCCTCGGTGCCGGGCGCTTCACCCTGTTCCGCCAGATCACCCTGCCGATGATCCTGCCCGGCGTGGCCGGCGGTTGGCTGCTGGCGTTCATCAACAGCTTCGACGAAGTGACGCTGTCGATCTTCGTCACCTCCCCCGCGACCCAGACCCTGCCGGTGCGCATGTATGTCTACGCCACCGAGTCCATCGACCCGATGATGGCGGCGGTCTCGGCCCTGGTGATCGCGCTGACCGCGCTGACGATGATTCTGCTCGACCGGGTCTACGGCCTGGACCGGGTACTGGTAGGCAAACAATGAGGTCGACATGGCGCTGCTGAAACGACTGGCCGAAGGCGATCGCCCGGCCCTGGACTTCACCCTCGACGGCGAGCCGGCCAGCGGTTTGCAGGGCGACACCCTGCTCACCGCCCTGCTGATCGCCGGTGAACATCTGCGCCACAGCGACTTCAGCGGCGAGCCTCGCGCCGGGTTCTGCCTGATGGGCGCCTGCCAGGATTGCTGGGTCAGGCTGGCCGACGGGCGCCGGGTGCGCGCATGTTCGACGATGCTCGAAGCCGGGCAGCAGGTGAGTCGTGAAGGGAGACCGCGATCGTGAGTGCGATTGTGATCGTCGGTGCCGGACCGGCCGGCATTCGTGCCGCGCAAACCCTGGTTGCCCATGGCCTGCGGCCCTGTCTGCTGGATGAAGCCGCGCGCGGTGGCGGGCAGATCTATCGGCGCCAGCCGGAGAACTTCCGCCGCTCGCCGGTGACACTCTACGGTTTCGAAGCCCGCAAGGCCGTCGCTATCCACCAGACCCTCGACCGTCTGCGCGAACAGCTCGACTATCGGCCCGAAACCCTGGTGTGGAACGCCGAGGACGGTGCACTGGACACACTGCAACAAGGCCGCGCCGGGCGCCTGGCCTATGCCCGGGTGATCGTCGCCACCGGCGCCACCGACCGGGTGCTGCCGGTACCGGGCTGGACCTTGCCCGGTGTCTACAGCCTCGGTGCCGCGCAGATTGCCCTGAAGTATCAGGGTTGTGCCATCGGTCAACGGGTAGTGTTTGCCGGCAGCGGGCCGCTGCTGTACCTGGTGGCCTACCAATACGCCAAGGCGGGAGCCAAGGTCGTGGCGGTGCTCGACAGTGCGCCCTTCAGCGCCCAGTGTCGCGCCCTGCCCGGCTTGTTCAAGCAACCGCTGACCCTCGCCAAGGGCCTGTATTACCGAAGCTGGCTGATGGCCCACGGCATTCCGGTGCACCAGGACGCCCATCTGCAACAGATCGACGGCGAGCGCCGCGTCCAGTCATTGCGCTGGCGCCAGGGCACGTCCCTATCCGCGCTTGACTGCGACGCGCTGGCCCTCGCCCACGGCCTGCGCAGCGAAACCCAACTGGCCGATCTGCTGGGCTGCCATTTCAGTTGGAACCCCTTGAACCGCGCCTGGCTGCCGGACCGCGACAGCGCCGGGCGCAGCAGCGTGGCGGGTGTCTACCTGGCCGGCGATGGCGCCGGAATCATGGGCGCCGATGCGGCGGAAATGGCCGGCGAACGGACCGCCCTGGCCCTGCTGGAAGACCTTGGACACGCCGTCGATCCGCAGCGAACAGCGTTTCTGGAGGCTCGCCTGCAACGCATCGATACCTTCCGCCAAGGACTGGAACAGGCATTCCCCTTCCCCGAGCGCTGGGCTCCGGACGCCCCGGACACACTGATGCTGTGTCGCTGCGAGGAAGTCAGCGTCGGTGAGGTGCGCGCGGTGGTCCGCGAAGGCCATTGGGAAATCAATCGGGTCAAGGCTCATTGCCGGGTCGGCATGGGCCGCTGCCAGGGACGGATCTGTGGCGCGGCGGCGGCGGAAATCATCGCCAGTGAAAGCGGCCTGGGCCTGGACAGCATTGGCCATTTGCGCGCCCAGGCGCCGATCAAGCCATTGCCCTTCGGCGTGGAGGTCGCGCCATGATCGAAGTCGACGTGATGATTCTCGGCGGCGGCATCGTCGGCGCTTCGGCAGCCCTGGCCCTGAGCCGTCAAGGCCGTCGCGTGGCGCTGCTGGAGCGGGACTTCTGCGGCTCCCATTCCAGCGGCGTGAACTACGGCGGGGTGCGCCGCCAGGGACGACCGTTGTCGCAGTTGCCGCTGTCCCAGCGCGCTCACGGGATCTGGGCGCGCCTGCCGGAACTGATCGGTATCGACGGCGAATACCAGCGCTCGGGGCATCTCAAGCTGGCCCGCAGCCTCGACGACCTGGCCTCTCTGCAAGCCTATGCCGACAGCAGCCAGGGCTTCGGACTCGACCTGCAAGTGCTTGACCGCGAGCAGTTGCAGCGACGTTTTCCCTGGGTCGGCAAGATTGCCGAGGGCGCGTCCTTCTGCCCCGACGACGGGCATGCCAACCCCCGCCTGGTCTCTCCGGCATTTGCCCGGGCCGCCCGCCTGCTCGGTGCGACCGTGCTGGAGCAGAGCGAGGTCCGCGAGGTCGAGCACGATGGCCGACGCTTTATCCTGCGCACGCAAACAGGCGTCGAAGTCCGCGCCCCCTGGCTACTCAACTGCGCCGGTGCCTGGGCTGGCAGCCTCGCCGCCCGGTTCGGTGAAGCGGTGCCCATGCACGCCGGCCATCCGGCCATGCTGGTAACCGAACCCTTGCCCCGGGTGATGGATGCCAGCACCGGCGTCGAGGGCGGCGGCATCTATGCCCGCCAGGTCAGTCGCGGCAACTGCGTTCTGGGTGGCGGCCGGGGTTTTGCCCTCGACCACGCCCGCGCCCGACCAGGGCAGGCCGCCGTGCTGGAGATTCTCCGCCAGGCCGTCGAGCTTTATCCGTTCCTGGAAGGCGCCCAGGCGATTCGCACCTGGAGCGGCACCGAAGGCTACCTGCCCGACCACCAACCGGTGATCGGCCCGAGCAGCACCCAACCCGGCCTGCTGCACGCCTTCGGCTTCGCCGGGGTGGGCTTCCAGATCGCTCCGGCGGTGGGTGAAGTGCTGGCCGAACTGGTGTGCCAGGGCCAGTCGTCGACGCCGATCGAAGCTTTTTCCATTACCCGTTTCCAATCCACTCCCGCCGTTTGAGCGGGCCGTCAGAACCCAGAGGAAGATCGCGCCATGAAGAAGACTCAACGCAATGCCCTGATCGGTTTGTCCTGCCTGCCTCTCACTGCCCTGCTCGTCGCCGCGCCGGTCCAGGCCGAGCCCACGCTGTACCTGGGGATGAACGGCGGGACCATGGAGCGTTTGTACACCGACAAGGTGCTGCCGCCTTTCGAAAAGGCCAACCACGTCAAGGTGGTCATCGTGCCCGGCACGTCCGCCGATATCCTCGCCAAGGTCCAGGCGAGCAAGGATAACCCGCAGCTGCACGTGATCTTCCTCGATGACGGGATCATGTACCGGGCGATCTCCATGGGCCTGTGCAGCAAGCTCGAAGACAACCCGACCCTGGCACAGATCCCGGCCAAGGGGCGGATCAAGGACCAGGCGGTGGCGGTCAGTCTGGGGGTGACCGGGCTGGCCTACAACACCCGGCTGTTCAAGGAAAAAGGCTGGGCCGCGCCGACCTCGTGGATGGACATGGCGGACAGCAAGTACAAGGACAAACTGGTGTTCCAGTCGATGTCGTCCTCGACCTTCGGCCTGCACGGGTTCCTGATGTTCAACCGGATCCAGGGCGGCAGCGAGACCAACGTCGACCCCGGTTTCAAGGCCTGGCCGGGGAGCGTGGGGCGCAATGTGCTGGAGTACATTCCGAGTTCGGCCAAGCTGTCGGAGATGGTCCAGACCGATGAAGCGGCGCTGTTTCCACTGACGCCGACCCAGGTCACCGCGCTCCAGCTCAAGGGCATCCCGGTGGAGTACGCGCAACCCAAGGAAGGCGCGGTGGTGCTGAACGTGGCCGAGTGCGCGATCGCCAACAACAGCCAACCCGAATTGGCGCAGAAACTCGCCGAGTTCCTGCTCACGCCCGAGGCCCAGGCGGCGGCGCTGGAAGATGGCGACCAGATTCCGTCCAACCCCAACACCCCGACCACCGACAAGACCCGGGGTCAGGTCGAGGCCATGAAGCACTACCTGGAAACCGCGGTGGCGATCGACTGGGACCAGGTCAACCTGCTGCGACCGGAGTGGAACGCGCGCTGGAATCGCAGTATCGAGCGCTAGCGGCCCTGGGGGCGACGACGCCCCGGAGCGGGGTCCCGGAGTCATGCATTTTCGAGATCGCTGGTCGGCGCCTTGGGTATTGGTTAAATTAGCGCCGCCGCCTGCAAGATAGCGCTCGATGCGGCTCGCGACACCATGAGCCCGACCCTCTGGACCTTTACGCAAGGGGATTCTCTCCGTTGGCCGTCCTGCCCCCTCATCGCCCTGGCGTGAAGTCCCGTTGGCCAGCCTTGCGCCGCTTTTTCGGCAAGGCTTTCGCCGGGAAGGCCAGCCCCCTGCCACCGTCCCACGACGTGCACGAATATTTCCGGCGCAAAGCCCATCACCAGGGCTACACCCTGAGCCTGAGCCAACAGCGGGTCATCGAGCGCATGGCGCAACAGGCCAGTGCGCTGCTGCACACCTCCCCCCGGGGCCGGCAACGCAGCCTGTACCTGCACGGGGCGGTCGGACGCGGCAAGAGCTGGTTGCTGGACGGTTTTTTCCAGGCCGTGCCGATTGCCGAGAAACAGCGGGTCCACTTCCACGACTTTTTCACCCACCTGCACCAGGGCATGTTCCGGCACCGGGAAGCGCCAGATGCCCTGGGCCGGACGCTGGACGAACTGCTCACGGACTGTCGGCTGCTGTGCTTCGACGAGTTCCATGTCCATGACATCGGCGATGCCATGCTCATCAGCCGACTGTTCAAGGCCCTGTTCCAACGGGGCGTGCTGCTGTTGGTGACCTCCAACTACCCGCCCGAAGGACTGCTGCCCAACCCGCTCTATCACGCCCGCTTCAAACCGGTGATCGACCTGATCAACGCCCGCATGGAGGTCATGGAGGTCGGCGGTCCGCATGACTACCGCGGCCAGCCCCACAGCCATACCCAGCAGCAGTTCACCCAGGGCCAGTACGTCTGGCCGGGCAGCCCGGCACAACGCCAGTCCCTGCGGTTGCCGGAGCGCCAGGCCCCGGCCTTTGCCTTGCGGGTGGGCGCCCGGCAACTGAACGTGCGCCTGTGTGCCGAGCGCACGGTGCGCTTCGAGTTCGCCGATCTGTGCGACCAGCCCACGGCCGTGATGGACTACCTGGAATTGTGCCGACGCTTCGACACCTGGATCATCGACGAACTGCCCAGTCTTGAGGACTGCTCGATCGCCGCCCAGCAGCGCTTCATCAACCTGATCGACGTGCTGTACGACCAGGACAAGCGCCTGCTGCTGATCGGCGAGCGTCCGCTGCGCGACAGCCTGGGCGGCAACGCCATCGACCTGGCGCGGACCCGCAGCCGGCTGGGACAGTTGCTCGAAGTCGGACCTGAAGCCATCGCCACGACTGACATCGACCTCAACACGAGCGGCACCCACTCATCACTGCGCCGCACCTGAACAACATTGCTATCATGGCAGTCTTTTTTCGATGATCGCGACGAGTACTCACGCCCGCTTATGGATACCCTTGCCCAACTGCGCGCCGGCCAACTGACCGGTATCAAGCGACTCGACCTGTCCTGCGGGCTGACCGAGTTCCCCCGGGAAATCTTCCAACTGGCCGACTCCCTGGAAATCCTCAATCTGAGCGGCAACGCCCTGAGCAGCCTGCCGGACGATCTGCACCGGCTGACGCACCTGCGCATCCTGTTCTGCTCGGACAACCAGTTCACCGAACTGCCGGCCTGCCTGGGTCAATGCGCCAAACTGAGCATGGTCGCCTTCAAGGCCAACCGCATCGAGCAGGTACCGGCCGCCGGCCTGCCGCCCCTGCTGCGCTGGCTGATCCTGACCGACAACCGCATCACCGAGCTGCCGGAGGAGTTGGGACGCCGGCCCTTGCTGCAGAAGCTCATGCTGGCGGGCAATCGCCTGCGCGCCCTGCCCGCCAGCCTGGCGGACTGCCACCGGCTGGAACTGATCCGCATCGCCGCCAACCAGTTGGACGAGTTGCCCGAGTGGCTGCTGACCTTGCCAAGCCTGGCCTGGATCGCCTATGCCGGTAACCCGAAGCTCGACCACACCGGTGAAGTGCTGGTCGGCGACACCACCCCGACCATCGACTGGGACCAGCTGCAACTTGAGCAGCGCCTGGGCGAAGGTGCCTCGGGCGTGATCAGCCAGGCCCTCTGGAGCCGCCCGCCGGCGCCGGCCTTGCCGGTGGCGGTGAAGCTGTACAAGGGCAGCATGACCAGCGACGGTTCGCCCCTGAACGAGATGAATGCCTGTATCGCGGCGGGCCTGCATCCGAACCTGATCAAGGTCGAAGGGCGTATCGCCGGTCATCCCGACGGCCAGGCGGGCCTGGTGATGGAACTGATCGATCCGCGCTTCGCCAACCTCGCGGCGCTGCCCAGTCTCGACTCGTGCAGCCGGGATGTGTACCGGGACGAGACCCGCTTCAGCGCCGACCAGGCCTTGCGCATGGCGCGGGGGATCGCCTCGGTGGGCGCGCACCTGCACCGCCTGGGGCTCTGCCATGGCGATCTGTACGCGCACAATATTCTCTACAACGAAACCGGGGATTGCCTGCTCGGGGATTTTGGCGCGGCATCGTTCCACGCACCGACGGACAGCCTGGAAACCCGCGCCCTGCAACGGATCGAGGTGCGCGCGTTCGGGATTTTGCTCGGGGAATTGCTGGAGCGGATCGACGGCGGCATGGAGTCGTCCACGCTTGAATCGCTCCAGGCCTTGCAGTTGCGCTGCACCCAGCCGGATGTGCTGGCCCGGCCGGGGTTCGAAGCGATCTGCGCAACGCTGGCATAAAACAATGCCATTGTAGGAGCGAGCAAGCTCGCTCCTACAGGATCAGCCCGCCAGGCCGACAAACATGTCCTGCACGTCGTCATGGTTGTCCAGGCCTTCGAGGAAGGCTTCGACTTCTGCCATCTGCTCGTCGCTCAGGCCACTGACCGGGTTCTTCGGCTGGTAGCCCAGCTTGGCCGACAACACGGTGAAGCCTTGCTCCGGCAGGGCTTTCTGTACCGCATCGAGGTCGGTCGGCTCGGTGAGGAACAGGGTCGCACCCTCCTCGCCCGGCTCGAAATCCTGCGCACCGGCTTCGATGGCGGCCATTTCCGGGTCCGCATCCGGGCTGTCCGGGGTGGCTTCGATCATGCCGACATGGTTGAAGTCCCAGGACACCGAACCCGACGCGCCCAGCTGGCCCTTGCGGAACGCCACGCGAATTTCCGCCACGGTGCGGTTGATGTTATCGGTGACGCATTCAACGATCAGCGGCACCTGGTGCGGGGCGAAGCCTTCGTAGGTCACGCGGTGATACTGCACGGTTTCGCCCAGTTGGCCCGAGCCTTTCTTGATAGCGCGCTCCAGGGTCTCGCGGGGCATCGAGGCCTTTTTCGCCTGCTCGACCACCAGGCGCAGGTGTGCGTTGGTGGCGACGTCCGCACCATTGCGCGCGGCAATGGTGATTTCCTTGACCAGCTTGCCGAAGATCTTGCCCTTGGCGTTGGCCGCGGCTTCTTTGTGTTTAACCTTCCACTGTGCGCCCATTACTCACTCTCTCGATCAGAGGCGTCGCGACATTTATTGGCCGACGCTTTACCGCCCAGTTTATACGGCCAGAACCCGCCAATCGACCAAAACCTGACGAAGATTACGACTCTACCCTGATGATCGTAGGCAATTTCCCAAACACACTTTTGCTGTGTCCAGGCGCCTGCGGCTTTTCGTACCCTCTGCCGCAAAATCCGTGGAGAAGAGACGAAATGCCTCAGGACAAGGAACGACAGATCTCACTGACCATCGGCCTGCTCCCCGACCCCTTGCCGGTCATCCGCTTCAAGGGCCGCGAAGCCTTGAACGAGCCCTTTCGCTTCGAGATGGACCTGCTGGGCGACACCGCCCTGGACCTGGAGACGCTGCTGCATCGCCCGGCCTTCCTGGGTTTCGGCCCCGGGCAAGGCGGTTGGCATGGAATCATCCACGAAATCAGCAGCCGCTACCTGGAGCCAAGGCTATGCCACTACCAGGCGGTGTTGGTGCCCCGCCTGCAAGCCTTGGAGCTTGCCCCCAGGCGCCGGGTGTTCTGCGACCTGAGCGTGCCGGCGATTCTTCGGCGGCTGCTGGCGGCCCACGGCCTGGATGCCGCCGATTATCGCTTCGAACTCGACCGCGGCCTGTACCCGAACCGGGCGCTGTGCCTGCAGCAGGATGAAAGCGACCTGCAGTTGCTGAACCGGCTCTGCGAGGAAGAAGGCATCCACTATCACTTCGAACAGGCACCGCAACGCCATGTCCTGGTGTTCGCCGAAGACCCGCAGAGCTTCCCCGAACGGGCCGGTGTACTGCCCTGCCACGACAGTGCCCAGGCGCTGGAGCAGCCCTTTATCAGCCAGCTCTACGAGCGTCACCAGATGCTCGCCAGTCATGACAGTCGACTGCCCGGCCATACCCCGATCTGGCCACCCCAGGCACCCGCCGACGGGGCCGCCAACCAGGCGAATGCCTACGGGCTGCACAGCGCCAGTCCCACGCCCCGGCAGCGGCACGAACAGCAATGCAGCCAGCGTATCCTCGAGCGATTGCGCTGTGAACAACGCCAGATCCAGGGCTACAGCAACCTGGATAGCCTGCGCAGCGGCGACGTCCGACGTATCGGCGGCCATCCGCGCCAGGCGCTCAACGATCAATGGCTGATCACCGAGATTCAGCATCTGGGCGAACAGTGCATGGACAGATGCCCCGTCGACGCCTTCAGTGTCGAGGACGACGACGGCCTGCATGACGAGTGTTTCAACCCGCAAGGCTACAGCAATCACTTCAGGGCCATCCCCTGGTCAACGCCGTTTCGCCCCTCCCTGCGGCAGAAACGCCCCCCCTCCCAGGGCTATCAGGTCGGCACCGTCCTGGGTCGCCATGCGGGAATCGCCCGGCCCGATGCCCAGGGACGCCTGCGGGTGCAGTTGCAGAACAGCGTCCAGGCCGTGGACAGCGCGCCGGGCTGCTGGGTCGCGCCAGGGGTCGCGCAAGGCAAGGCGCCCAGGGTCGGCAGCCGGGTACTGATCGACTTTGTCGAGGGCAATCCCGACCAGCCGGTGATCTGCGGTTTCCTCGCCGACCGGGACGTTTCCCTTGACGAACGGCCCCCGGTCGATGTGCCGCTCGGCACGCCCACGCCGTGGGAGGGACAGAATATTCTCCGCGCGCCGGACGACGATCCCGGGGAGTTCTACCTGTATGAACAGCCCCATGAACCACCGTCAGCCTCCAGCCATTGCCTGTGCGAAAACATCTGGTACATCGTGCGGATGCCCCGGCCCGGGCTCAAGGAGCTGGCGCGCCTGAGTCGCGATGACATCCTCCTGGAAGGCAGGAGTGACAACCGTGGCGCGGCCCTGCTGGGCTCCGCCGGCAGACGGCGGCTGGCCCTGGAGCTGGCCGCCACGCCGGAACAACTCTGGCTGCTCTACCCCGGGCAATGCGTGGCCCTGCACGAGTACCTCCAGCAACACTGGAGCCTGCGCCAGCGCCAGGCCTTTCTTCAGGGCGGACTGGGTGACGCAAGCGTTTCCGGCACCAGCCCGAGGAAGGCCTGAATCAGCCGCAGTTCCTTGCGCCGTTCCAGGCAGCCGAGCAGATGCCGGTTGACCAGGCCATCGCCGCGGATCGGCAGTGCCCGTACCCTGGGGTCATGACTGACTTCCAGCGATGACACGATCCCCACCCCCAGCTCCGCCGCCACCGCTTCGGTCACCGCCTCGCGGCTGTCCAGCTCGAGCAATACCCGAGGATTCACCGCGGCCTGGGCACAGGCCTGGTCGAAGGTTCGCCGGGTGATCGAACCCGGCTCGCGCAGCACCATGATCACCTGGTCCAGTCGCTCCAGGGCAATCCCCTGCGGTTCGGCCTGCCACGGATGCCCCTGCGGCACCAGCGCGCAGATCCGCGACTCGCTCAGGGCTTGCAGGTACAGGCCCTTGCGGGGCTCGACCTCGGTCAACACCGCCACGTCGGCATGCTCGGACAACAGCGCCGCCAGGGTTTCCTGGGCATTGCCCAGCCTCAGGTTGACGGTGATCCCCGGATACCGCGCCCTGAGCCGGGCGAGCATCGGCATGACCATATGCGGCCCGTCCGCGGCGATTTCCAGGCGCCCGGTCAGCAGTTGTCGATTGGCTTCGAGCATGGCCTGGGCCTCCTCGGCCAGACCGAACATCGCCCGGGTAATGGCCGCCAACCGGGTGCCCTCGGCGGTCAGCTCCACGCGCCGCGCCGTGCGCCTGAGCAAGGTGATCTGGTAATGCTCTTCCAGGGCCTTGATATGCCCGGTCACCGCCGGCTGGCTGATGAACAGCCGCGCCGCGGCGCGGGTAAAGCTGCCTTCGCGGGCCACGGCATCGAATGCGCGCAGTTGGAACAGGTTCATAGCTATCGGCCTCACTGATAGCTCGCATAACAACAAACAATTTGATTGATGACAAGCCAAACTGCAATTTATGCCCTGTATCCCGTCAACGATCCCTGCCGCGAGAAACCCGCATGCGTACTGCCGCTCCCGTCCTGCTCACCCCTGGCCCACTGACCACCTCGGCCCGCACTCGCCAGGCAATGAGCCTGGACTGGGGCTCCTGGGATGAGGGTTTCAACCAACTGACGGCCAGCCTGTGCGAGCAACTGCTGGCAATCGTCAACGGTGCCGACAGCCATCACTGCGTGCCCCTGCAAGGCAGCGGCACTTTCGCCGTGGAGGCGGCCATCGGCACCCTGGTGCCACGCAACGGCAAAGTGCTGGTGCTGATCAACGGTGCCTACGGCAAGCGCCTGGCGAAGATCTGCGAGGTACTGGGCCGTTCGTTCAGCCCCTTCGAAACCGCCGAGGACGAGCCCACCAGCGCCGCCGATGTCGAGCGCCTGCTGCGCGCCGACCCGACCATCAGCCATGTGGCGTTGATCCACTGCGAGACCAGCACCGGCATCCTCAATCCGCTGGCGGAGATCGCCGAGGTGGTCGCCCGCCACGGCAAACGGCTGATCATCGACGCCATGAGCTCGTTCGGCGCCTTGCCCATCGATGCCCGCCAGGTGCCGTTCGACGCCCTGATCGCCGCTTCCGGCAAATGCCTGGAGGGGGTGCCCGGGATGGGCTTCGTGTTTGCCCGCAAGGAGGCGTTGGCCGCGGCCGTCGGCAACTCGCACTCGCTGGCGATGGATCTGCACGATCAGCACACCTATATGGCCAAGACCGGCCAATGGCGTTTCACCCCGCCGACCCACGTGGTCGCAGCGCTGCACGAAGCGCTGCTGCAGTACCACGAGGAAGGCGGCCTGCCCGCCCGACTCGGGCGCTATGCCGACAACTGCCAGGTCTTGCTGGAGGAAATGGCTCGGCTGGGGTTGCGCAGCTTCCTGTCGGCGGCGATCCAGGCGCCGATCATCGTCACCTTTCATGCACCGCAAGACCCGCGCTACCAGTTCAAGGCGCTCTACGAACGGGTCAAGGCCAAGGGTTTCATTCTTTATCCGGGCAAACTGACCCGGGTCGAGACATTTCGCGTGGGCTGTATCGGCCAGGTCGGGCGCAGCACGGTGCAGGCGGCAGTCGCTGCGATCGCCGAGGCCCTGCGGGAAATGGAAGTGCTGGACATCTAGAAACCCAAGACTGAACGCGGCGCCCTCTTTCCCACATCATCGTATTCAAGGCTGACCCACATGAACTACCGCACCCCTACCCAACTGCAAGCCGCCATCCTCGACTGGGCCGGCACCGTCGTCGATTTCGGTTCGTTCGCACCGACCCAGATCTTCGTCGAGGCCTTCGCCGAATTCGACGTGGCGGTCTCCATCGAAGAAGCCCGTGGCCCCATGGGCATGGGCAAGTGGGAGCATATCCGCACGCTGTGCGACCAACAGGCGATCAGCGAGCGCTACCACAAGGTGTTCGGCCGCACCCCGAGCGATGACGACGTCACGGCCATCTACGAGCGCTTCATGCCCCTGCAGATCGAGAAGATCGCCGAACATTCGGCCCTGATTCCCGGCGCCCTCGACACCATCACCACACTGCGCCAACAAGGACTGAAGATCGGTTCGTGCTCGGGCTATCCGGCGCGGGTCATGGAGAAGGTCGTGGCACTGGCCGCCGGCAACGGCTATGTCGCCGACCACGTGGTCGCCACCGACGAGGTGCCCAACGGTCGCCCCTGGCCGGCCCAGGCCCTGGCCAACGTGATCGCGCTGGGCATTGATGATGTCGCCGCCTGCGTCAAGGTCGACGACACCGTGCCGGGCATCCTCGAAGGCCGCCGGGCCGGCATGTGGACCGTCGCCCTGGTGTGCTCCGGTAATGCGCTGGGGCTGACCTACGAGCAATACCGCGCCCTCGACCGGGCGACTTTGGACAGCGAGCGCCAGCGTATCCATGGGCTGTTCGCCGGCTCCCGGCCCCACTACCTGGTCGACACCCTCAACGATCTGCCGGAGGTGATCGCTGATATCAACAAGCGCCTGGCGAAGGGGGAAATGCCCCAGGGCAATTGATACCGGAGACCTGCCGGAGCCGGGGTGTCAGAGCTTGATGATATTGCCCTGGGCCGGCGGCACCTGCCCGTGATAGAGCCGTGAGATCAGCTGCTCTGCCGCCTCGAAGCCCTCGCCGACGACCACTTCCAGCAACGGCGTCGGCCCTTCGCTCACCGTCTGGTAGAAACGCTGCAGGCCCTCGCCGATATAGCGGCTCACCCGCTCCGGCCCCCATTCGGCGTTACGCTTGCGGATCTGGATCGGCGCGAAGAAGAACACCGGCTGCGGCCCTTCGATCGCCGTGAGCTGCGCCTCGTCCGTGGTTTGCGCGGAGCCGGCGAAGCAGCTGTAGACCAATTGCCCGCCCAAGCGCCGATGCACCCGGTCACGCAGCGCCAGGTCACCGGAAAAATCCACATACAGCGTCGGACGATCCGCTTCCAGCAGTTCCAGTTCGTCGTAGGCCAGGGTCTGTTCGTAACAGCCCAAACCCGCGACAAACGCCCGGTTGGCCGAGGACGTCAAGGCGACACGCGTCAACTCGGGTCGGCCCTCGAGGCAGACCGCCGTGCCAAAGGCGGTCTTGCTCGACGCGCTGGAAAACACCAGGCGCGTGGCCCCGAAGAACCGGTTGTCCTGAAGGAAGTCCGCGAGCATCGCCGAGGTCAGGAACAAGGGCTTGAGCAGGATCTGCAGATCCTCGGTGTCCGGGCTGTAGTAAGGATCCCAACTGCACCGGGTGTACTGGTTATAGGCCGAAGTCAGGTCCTTGCGGTGCTCGGCAGCATCATAAAAGCCCCGCTCGGTGACCCGCTCAGGCTTCATCCAGAGATGGCTGGCAATCGGAAAATAACCGTAGAAACGCTCCCCCACGGCCACCCCGTCCACATTCGAAACCAGCACATCGGCAAAACCCCATACCGGCATATGGCCCCAATCCGCCTGCCCGGTAGGAAAAAAGCCCCAGTAGTTCATGGAATCGCCATAGGCGGCGTAGGTGATGTTGTTGGTGGTCAGGGCGCAGCGTTCGACCTTGAGGATCGCCTCGCCCGGCCCCGCTACCAGTGGGCGTTGCTGCACTTCGATCCGGCTCTGGTCGAGGCCGTTCTTGCGGGTGATCAGTCGTGTTACCGTGCTGGCACTTGGCATAATCAGACTCCTCTCTGCGACTATTGCGGGTGGAACCAGCTTAATGGCAGACCATGAAGAACGGGTTCGGAAACGCCGGCAAGCCGGCCGCACATAGCCTCAAGCCCCGCGCCAAGCCGCTCAAGCGGCCCAGCCAGGCCCGGGCGATTTTCACCGTCGAGGCCATTTACCAAGCCTTTGTTCGGATTTGGCAGCGCAGCGGCTGGTCCGCCCTGACCACCCGTGCGGTGGCCCTGGAAGCCGGTGTGGCCATCGGCACGCTGTACGATTACTTCCCGAGCAAGGCCGCGCTGCTGTCCGGTTATGTGCGCCATAGCGTCGAGCGCTTGCTGCACCAGCTCGATGAACAGGTGATCCGGGCCGAGGGCCTCGCCTGGCAGGCACGCCTCGAACGGTTGGTGCAGCTCAGTGGTCATCCGGCAGGACCGGACCAGCCGTTGTTCGACTACCCGCTGCTGATGCTCGAACACCAGATCGCCGAGCCCAAGCACCACCAGCGGGTATTCCAGGAGTTGTCGCAGAAATGGCGGGACGCCTTCGATGCCTGCACGGACCTGGCCTCCCGACCTTCGAATGAAGCGATCGAGGCCTGGCTGGTGCTGGTATGGGGTGGCCGTCGTTACTGCATCACCGCGCAATTATCGGCGGTGCAGATTGAGACCTGGCTGCGGGAAACCCAGGGGTTGATCCGTCAGCGCCTGGAAAACCCACCCTAAATCTCACGTTTTCTTGTAGCGCTCGACCCATTGCCCATAGGCATTGATAAATTTTTGCAGGAACGGCCGGACCGACTCCGACGGTTGCCCCGCCTCGTCGAACGCGCTGCCCGCGCCGCCCAGGTAAGCCTCCGGCTGTTGCATGCACGGCACGTCGAGGAACACCAGGGACTGGCGCAGATGGTGATTGGCGCCAAACCCGCCAACCGCGCCCGGCGAGGCACTGATCACCGCCCCCGGCTTGCCGCTCCAGACACTTTTGCCATACGGCCGCGAACCGACGTCGATGGCATTCTTCAGGACCCCGGGCACCGAGCGGTTGTATTCCGGGGTGACGAACAGCACCGCATCGGTGGCCCTGACCTGCTCGCGAAAGGTCGCAAAGGCGGCCGGCGGCTCGCCTGCATCGAGATCCTCGTTGTAAAGCGGCAAATTGCCAATCTCGACGATCGTAAGCTTCAGGTTCGCCGGTGCCAGCGCGGCCAGGGCCAGTGCCACCTTGCGGTTGATCGATTGTTTTCTCAGGCTGCCGACCAGGACAGCGACGGTGTGGACGTTGCTCATGAGCACTCCCGACTTTCTGGGCAAAGGAACACTAGGTATAGATGATCGGGCACTACTGTCCCGACGATTTTTCCCGTCAGTCCACTGCTTTCCCCTTATCGCCGGGGAACCTGTAGAGTGGCGGGACAATTTTTTTCCCCAGCGCAAAACTTCCCCCGCCAAACCACGGTCTACTGAACCGTCAATCCAGTGTTCATTTCCAGAGGTTCTAAACAGATGGCCGCAGTACTCGTCGGACAATTCCATGCAAGGGATGCGGAAGGTCGCGTCTATTCCGTGCATGAATTCCAGGAATCCACGCCTTGCGCCGAAGGCCTGGCCGGCACGGAGCCTGTCACCACCTACAAACTGGCCATTGGCGATCGCGTCAACAAACTCGACGACAATTCATTCCTGCTGGTGCAAACCGGCGTCACCCTCACCCGTGAACCGGCGACCTCGAACGCGACTTCCTGATCCGGGACAACGGACGCAGGCAGCCACCTGAAGTCATGCGCGCCGACTTGGGTTAGGATCAGTCCACTGACCTCCTCCCGGCTGGACACGGACTTCAAGCATGCGTTTACGCCATATCGAAGTAATCCAGGCCCTCCTGCAGACCGGCAACCTCGGCACCGCCGCCGAGTTGCTGCAACTGCCAGCGGCCACCGTCAGCGCGACGCTGCAAGACGCCGAGCAGCAGCTGGGGTTCCTGCTGTTCGCCAGCGTGCGCGGCCGGATGCAGGCGACCCGTGAAACCCGCGAACTGCAACCCCTGCTGCACCGCCTGTATGCGGAAATGGAACCGCTACGGCGACTGGCCAGCAGCCTGCGCCAGCATCAGGACCCCGCCTTGCGGGTGGTCTGTACGCCGACCTTGGCCCAACAGCTGCTGCCCCAGAGCCTGGCGGCCCTGCGCCGACGCTTTCGCGAAACCCCCTGCACCCTCGCCAGCCAGCACACCCGCGAGATCGTCCGCGGCTTGTTGCTGCGGGAGGTCGAGCTGGGCCTGAGCCTGCACAACCCCGATCACCCGCAGATCCACACCCAGGCCCTGGCCGAGGGCAAACTGCAATTACTCGCGCCGCACGGCTGGCTGCAACCCCGGCAGAAATACATCGCCCTGCAGGAGCTGGCCGGACAATCCATGGTCGGCCTGGAGGAGCAGGACACCCTGAGCCTGATGCTCGACGGCAAGCTGCAAGCCCTGCGGCCGGCGCCGCTGGTGCAGACCCGGGTGCAGACCTACCAGATGATGCGCAGCATGGTGGAAGCCGGCGAGGGGCTGGCGATTGTCGATCCGTTCACGGCCGTCGGGGCCAGGGCCGGCGGGCTGGATGTCTGCCCGTTGTCGCCGGCCATCGGCGTCACCCTGTACGCGCTGACGCTCAAGGATCGCGAGCCGAGCGCCGCCCTGAAGGCCCTGCTGGAAATCGTCGGCGAAAAAGCCGTGGCGATGCTGCTCTGACCCGGCCGCGCCTCAGGGCTGCCCGGCGAACAGCAGGTACCAGAAGATCGCCACTTCCGGGGTCTGCGCATCGATCCCGCGATAACGCAGATGATCGATACCGCCCAGCACATAGCCACAACGCTCATACAGGCGACAGGCCCCCAGGTTGTTGTTCTGGGTTTCCAGCATGACCCCCGGCAGGTTCTTCTTGTGGCTCCAGAAGCGCACCACATCCAGCAGCGCCCGGGCCACCCCGTGCCGCCGCGCCGAGGCGTCGACCGCCAGCTCGTCGACATGGGCAAAACCGTTCCAGTTGGTGCTGACCACCACATGGCCCACCGCGCGACCGTCCAGATAGGCCATGAAGATCTCGCTGTCCACCGCCGCGCGATAGCTGGCGAACTCCTCGGGGTCGATGCCATAGCACTTGCGGTAGGGCGCCACCGGGACCAGTGGCCACTGATCGACCCGCTTGCCGATTTCGGCCAGGCCATGGGCCTTGACCTCAAAGCTGAAATCACTGCGCCAGATGTACTCGGAGAAACCGGCGTCAGCCACACGGACCGAAACTTCGGGATACTTCAGGTTCGTGACTAAATGCATTGGGCGAACCATCCTCAGACCTTGATAGCGCGGTACAGGATCAACAGGGATACCTCAGGTCGGGAACATCCCGTCCCCGGACAGTGAGCCTCGGTGCACCGCCCCCTTCAGCTTAGAAGGTCAATCGCCGGTGCACAAAAGATCATCCGCGGGCTACTCAGTGGCGTTGGGACTCGGCTTCGGCCAGTTGGGTCCAGAGTGCCGGGGCCCCGGCGGACTTGGCGATGGCCTCGAGGCGCGCGAGGTGTTCGGCGAGATCGCTTTCGCTGGCGCGGATGATCCGGGCCGGCTGGCGATCGGCCGGCAGGCGGCGGATTTCGCTGGCCTGGCTACCGGAGCCTTCACCGGAACCGTTGCCATCGCTGGCGTTGCCGGCCAGGGACAGGCTGGTCTGGCCACCGGTCATGGTTAGGTAGACGTCGGCGAGAATCTCCGAGTCGAGCAAGGCGCCGTGCAGTTCGCGACCGGAGTTGTCGACACCGTAGCGTTTGCACAGGGCATCGAGGCTGTTGCGCTGTCCCGGGTGACGCTCCCGGGCCATCATCAGGGTGTCGAGGATGCTGCAGTGCCGGGTGATATCGGCGCGATCCTGCTGGCCCAGCAAGGCGAACTCGTTGTTGATGAAACCCACGTCGAACGCCGCGTTGTGGATGATCAGCTGGGCGCCCTGGATGAATTCGAAGAACTCGTCGGCCACCTCGGCAAAACGCGGTTTGCCCACCAGGAATTCGTTGGTGATGCCGTGCACGCCGATGGCGCCTTCGTCACTTTCACGGTCCGGTTGCAGGTAGACGTGGAAATGCCGGCCGGTGAGGCGGCGGCCCATCAGTTCGACGCAGCCGATCTCGATGATCCGGTGACCATCGGTGACCGGCATGCCGGTGGTTTCGGTATCGAGCACCACGCTACGCATGTTTGATCCCCCGCACTTCATCCACGCCACGGTTGGCCAACTGGTCGGCACGCTCGTTGCCATGATGGCCGATATGCCCGCGCACCCACTTCCACTTCACCGTGTGGCGATTGACCTGCTCATCGAGCAGTTGCCACAGGTCGGCGTTTTTCACCGGTTCCTTGGCCGCGGTCTTCCAACCGCGTTTCTTCCAGTTGACCATCCACTCGGTGATGCCTTTCATCACGTACTGCGAGTCGGTCACCAGCAACACCTCGCAGGGACGCTTGAGCTCTTCGAGGCCACGAATCGCCCCCATCAGCTCCATGCGGTTGTTGGTGGTGTTGGCTTCGCCGCCCCAGAGTTCTTTCTCGACGCCCTTGCAGACCAGCAAGGCCCCCAGCCGCCCGGGCCGGGATTGCCCTTGCAGGCGCCGTCGGTGAAGAGTTCAACGCTATCGCTCATTACAACCTTTCCATCGAAAATGACCCCGTGGCGCGCCGGTAACCGACCGACGCATCCCGGGCCGAGCACACTCGACCCCCAAGGAAGAAAGAAATTGGCTACTGTTCGCTTTGCCGCCGGTTGACCTTGGCCATCGGCAGCGGTACCAGCTTGCCGACTGGTTCGCGGCGCACCTGGCGCACGGGCCGCAGGCCCACCACGATCTTGCGCGCGACCAATAGATAGAAGCCGCCGCCCGACAGCTGCCAGCCGCCGGCCACCCGCTCCCAGCCCGCCAGCCGCGCTTTCCAGGCGGCCGACGCCAGCGGCGGACGATAGCACCCGAAGCGGCGTTTCTCCAGCGCAAAGCCCAGCAGGTTGAGCCAGTCGGCGACCCGCGAGGGTGAAATGCAACGGGCCTTGCGCAGGGCGTCATGGGCAAACACATGACGCAAGCCCCAGGCGCTCCAGGGGTTGATGCCGAGGATCAGCAGGTGCCCGCCGGGACGCACGGCGGCGGCGGCCTCGCGCAGCAGGCCATGGGGCGACAGGCAGAAATCCAGGCCGTGCTGCAGCACCACCACATCGGCGGCATGTTCGCTCAGGGGCCAGGCCTGCTCCTCGCAGACGATTTCCACCCCCGGCAGCGGCGCACCGAGGCGCACGTTGCGGCGCACCTGCCCGGCTTGCGGGGGGGCTCGGCCGACGGGCCGTAATGCACCAGGTAGCCGCCGAAATAACGCCCCAGCTCCTCCTCGAGCATGCGCCGCTCCTCGTCGAGCAGCAGTTGCCCCACGGGGCCGGACAGCCAGTCGCGGGCCGCACTGATCAGTGCCAGCCAGTCAGGATCAGCCTGAGCGAACGCTTTATCGGTCATTGCCTTCTCCAACTCGCCACAAGGGCGTCACAAGCACTAAGATGCGCCATAGTTTTGCGCTTGGGAATTGCACCATGATACAGATCGACGCGCTGCCCGCCTTCACCGACAACTACATCTGGTTGTTACAGGATATCGCCCGACACCGCTGCGCCGTGGTCGACCCGGGCGACGCCGCGCCGGTGCTGGCCTGGCTGGAACAGCATCCGGGCTGGCAACTCGACGACATCCTGGTCACCCACCACCACCACGATCATGTCGGCGGTGTCGAACGCCTGAAACAGGCCACCGGTGCCCGCGTGCTGGGGCCGGCGAGCGAAGACATCCCGGCCCGCGACCTGGCGTTGAAGGACAACGACCACGTCACGGTGCTCGGCCTCGAATTCCAGGTGTTCGCCGTACCCGGCCATACCCTGGGGCATATCGCCTACTACCACGGGGATGACACGCGCCCGCTGCTGTTCTGCGGCGACACGCTGTTCGCCGCCGGTTGCGGCCGCCTGTTCGAGGGCACGCCCCAGCAGATGCACCATTCCCTGAGTCGACTGGCGGCACTGCCGGCGACGACCGGCGTGTACTGCACCCACGAGTACACCCTGAGCAACCTGCGCTTCGCCCAGGCCGTCGAGCCGAACAACCCGGATATTGCCAAACGCTTGGAACAGGTCAGCCAATGGCGGACCGAGGGACGCATCAGCCTGCCGTCGAACCTGGCCCTGGAATTGAAGACCAATCCGTTCCTGCGTGCCGGCGAAACATCTGTTAAAGAAAAAGCAGACGAACGGAACGGCCTCGACAACCACTCTCCGAGTGAGGTTTTTGCGGCCCTGCGCCGTTGGAAAGACAGCTTCTGATACCGGTGCGGGCGACGTCAAAAATCTGAATGGTTGACCGCACCCTGAGCGCTTTCTAGAATCGCCCGACATTTTTGCCCGGAACTCACTTCCAGCCAATGTCGTCATCCAACCGTAAATCCATCAATTCAGACGCATTGACGCGATTAGCTCAAGCTATCGCGGTGGCTGTGTCCGCCACCCTGGCGGGCTGTTCAGGCTTTCATCACCCTTCGGACAGCAGCACCGAACCGACCCCAAACCTCAGTGCCCGGGTCAAGCAAAAACCGATCTGGCTCAGCGAAAACGCCAAGCACACACCACCCCAGGACGTCTGGGAGCGTATGCGCCAAGGTTTCCAGCTGCAGGACGGCCTGGGGGTGAACCCGCGTATCGAACAACAGCGCCTGTGGTTCGCCAGCAACCCCTCGTTCCTGGAAAACGCCAGTTCGCGCGGCAGCCTCTACATTCATTACATCGTCGAACGCCTGGAAGAACGCAACATGCCGCTGGAGCTGGCGCTGTTGCCGGTGATCGAAAGCGCCTACAACCCGATGGCCTATTCGCGTGCCGATGCCGTCGGCCTGTGGCAATTCATTCCCTCCACCGGACGCTCTTTCAACCTGCGCCAGGACCGTTTCTACGACGGACGCAAGGACATCACCGCCTCCACGATCGCGGCGATGAACTACCTGACCCGCCTGCACGACATGTTCAACGGCGACTGGCTGTTGGCCCTGGCGGCCTACAATGCCGGCGAAGGCACGGTCAGCCGAGCCATCGAGCGCAACGAAAAGCTCGGCCTGCCCATCGACTACTGGAACCTGCCGCTGCCCCAGGAAACCCGCGACTACGTGCCCAAGCTGCTGGCCCTGTCGCAGGTGGTCATGACCCCCGAAGCCTACGGCGTGAACCTGAACCCGATCGCCAACGAACCGTATTTCGCCACCGTCGAAGTCAACCAGCCGATGGATCTGAGCCGGGTCGCGGCCCTGGCCGAGATCGACGAAGACGAGATGATCCAGCTCAATCCGGCCTTCAAGCAGAAAGCCACGATGGACGGCCCGCAACACCTGCTGGTGCCCAGCTCCAAGGCGCAGCTGCTGACCGCCAACCTGTCGCGGATGAAGCCCGAGGAACTGATCAGCCTGCGGCCGAAGAAGCCGGTGTTCGAATCCCTCGCCGGCAACCCGCCTGCACGCCTGACCCGCCGCTACAAGGTGAAGCGCGGCGACAGCCTGGCCTCGATTGCCAAGGCCAACCGGGTCGACGCCAAGGACCTGCAACACTGGAACAAGCTGTCGGGGCACCATCTCAAGGTCGGCCAGACCCTGGTCATGCAGGACAACATCAAGGGCGCGGCCGGCAAGAAGGCTGCCACCACCTACAAGGTGCAGAAAGGCGATTCGCTGTATATCGTCGCCAAGCGCTTCAACGTCGAGATGCAACACCTCAAGCGCCTCAACCCACGCACCGGCCAGGCGCTCAAGCCGGGGCAGATCCTCACGGTCTCCCAGCCACGCTGATAATCGAAAGCCTCGAAACACTGCTCCCCCTGTAGGAGCCGGCTTGCCGGCGATGGCGGCCGGACAGTCGCTGCAAGACTTGCCGGCCCTATCGCTGGCAATCGAGCGTCGACCGGCGCTCCCACAGGGATTCCAGCGCATTCAACGACGCCTTTTTCCACCCGATACAAGCTGTTAAGGTACTGGCCTATAGCCCAAGCCGCCTGGATCGGATCTCTGCCTTGACGCGTCCCCTCCTCCTGCTGTTCCTCAGCCTGGCCTTGGTCTCTCCCGCAAGCGCGACGATCAGCGAAAGCCATGGTTATGCGCAGTTCGGCACACTCAAGTACCCCGCCAGCTTCACCCACTTCGACTGGGTCAACCCCGACGCCCCCAAAGGCGGTACCTTGCGGGTGATGGCGTTCGGCACCTTCGACACCCTCAACCCCTACACCATCAAGGGCACCAGCCCGGTCACGACGCCCAACTTCCTGCAATACGGCGTCAACGAACTCAATGCGACCCTGATGGCCGGCACCGGCCAGTACGCCCCCTCGGGGGATGAGCCGAACGCCAGCTACGGCCTGATCGCCCAGTCGGTGGAATACAGCGAAGACCGCAGCTGGGTGGTGTTCAACCTGCGGCCCGAGGCGCGCTTCCACGACGGCACGCCGATTACCGCCTACGACGTGGCCTTTTCCTACCGCCTGCTGCTCAAGGAAGGCCACCCGCAATACCGTACCAGCCTGCAGGAAGTGTCCAGGGTCGACGTGCTCACGCCCCAGCGAATCCGCTTCGTGTTCAAGCGCTCGGGCAATCCGCTGCTGATCCTGCGCCTGGGCGAACTGCCGGTACTGGCGCAACACTATTGGCAAGGTCGCGACTTCACCGCCACCACCTTCGACCCTCCCCTGGGCAGCGGCCCCTATCGCATCACCCAGGTGCAACCCGGCCGCCGGCTGGTCTTTGAACGGGTCAGGAACTGGTGGGGCGAAAACCTGCCGGTCAATCGCGGCAAATACAACTTCGACCGGGTCGAAGTGGAGTTCTATCGCGACAGCGACATCGCCTTCGAGGCGTTCAAGGCCGGTGAGTTCGATATCTATATCGAACACCAGGCCAAGAACTGGGCCAACGGCTACCGCTTCCCGGCCGTCGAGCGCGGTGAGGTGATCAAGGCACAGATCGCCCACCGGATCCCGACCCAGACCCAGGGCCTGTTCATGAACTGCCGCCGCGCCAGCTTCGCCCAGGACAAGGTGCGCGAAGCCCTGGGCCTGATGCTCGACTTCGAATGGACCAACCGCACCCTGTTCGGCGGGGCCTACCAGCGGGCCATGAGCTTCTATCCCAACAGCGAGTTTTCCGCCGGCGGCGTTCCGGCCGGCCAGGAATGGTTGCTGCTCGCCCCATACCGCGAACAACTGCCGGCCCGGCTGTTCAGCGAACCCTTCAGCCTGCCGCGGACCGACGGTCGCGGCATCCCCCGCGAGACCTTGCGCCGCGCCCTCGCCCTGCTTGGCGAAGCCGGCTGGAAACTGGACGGCCAGCGCCTGCTGGACAAGAACGGACAGCCGTTGCGTTTTGAAATACTACTGGTCAATCCGAGCCTGGAACGGATTCTCCAGCCCTACGTCGAAAACCTCGCGAGCCTGGGTATAGACGCCCGCTTGCGAACAGTGGATCGTGCCCAGTACAAACAACGTCTCGACCAGTTCGATTTCGACATGATCCTGATGACCCTGGACCAGACCCTCAGCCCGGGACTCGAGCAGTGGCAGTACTTCCATTCCAGCCAGGCCGGCGTCAAGGGCAGCAAGAATTATGCGGGGGTCGCCAGCCCGGTGGTCGACCACCTGCTCGACACCCTGCTGGCGGCCAGGACCCGGGACGAGCAACTGGCCGCCGGCCGCGCCCTGGACCGGGTATTGCTTTGGCAACACATCATGATTCCCAACTGGTACCTTGACTATCATCGCCTGGCCTACCGCAACCGGTTCGCCTTCGTGACCACACCGCCGTACACCCTGGGCCTGAGCGCCTGGTGGATGAAAGCTTCGGAGAAAGCCCAATGAGGTTTGCGCGTACCCTGTTCCTGTCCGCCGGCGGCCTGCTGTTCAGCGCCCTGGCCGGCACCGCCGTCGCCGCCCCGCAACATGCCCTGACGCTCTACAACGAACCGCCGAAATACCCGGCCGATTTCCGCCATTTCGACTTCGTCAATCCCGACGCCCCCAAGGGCGGCACCTTCCGCCAATCGACCATGGGCGGTTTCGACAGCCTCAACCCCTTCATCACCAAGGGCGTGCCGGCCGACGGGCTCGACCTGATCTACGACACCCTGATGCGCCACGGCCTCGACGAGCCCTTCACCGAATACGGCCTGGTGGCGGAAAAAATCGAAAAGGCCCCGGACAACAGCTGGGTGCGCTTTTACCTGCGCCCCGAGGCACGCTTCCACGACGGCCACCCCATGCGCGCCGAAGACGTGGTGTTCAGTTTCCAGACCCTGATCAAGGATGGCGCACCGCTGTACCGGACCTACTACGCCGATGTCGACGAGGCCATCGCCGAAGACCCGCTGCGGGTGCTGTTCAAGTTCAAGCGCACCACCAACCGCGAACTGCCGCTGATCCTCGGCCAGCTGCCGGTGCTGCCCAAGCACTGGTGGGCCAACCGCGACTTCAACAAGGGCAACCTGGAGCTGCCCCTCGGCAGCGGGCCGTACAAGCTGGCCGAGGTCAAGGCCGGACGCTCGGTACGCTATGAGCGCGTCAAGGACTATTGGGCCAAGGACCTGCCGGTCAACCGCGGTTTCTACAACTTCGATTTCATGACCCTGGATGACTACCGTGACAACACGGTGGCCCTGGAAGCCCTCAAGGCCGGGCAGTTCGATTACTGGCTGGAGAACAGCGCCAAGAACTGGGCCAATGCCTACAACACCCCCGCCGTCGCACAGGGTCGACTGATCAAGGAGCAGATCCCCAATCGCAATCCGACGGGCATGCAGGGCTTTGTCTACAACCTGCGCAGACCGATGTTCCAGGATATCCGCGTGCGCGAGGCCCTGAGCCTGCTGTTCGACTTCGAGTGGACCAACAAGCAGCTGTTCAACGGCGCCTACCACCGCACCCGCAGTTATTTCGAAAACTCCGAAATGGCCGCCACGGGTCTGCCGGACGCCGAACAATTGGCCATCCTCGAGCCGCTGCGGGGACGGATTCCCGAACAAGTCTTCAGCCAGGCCTTCGAACCCTCGGTGTGTGACGCCAGCGGCATGATTCGCCCGCAACAACGCCGCGCCTACCAGCTGTTGCTGGAGGCCGGCTGGCGCATCGTCGACGACAAGATGGTCGACGCCCAGGGCAAGCCGGTGAGCATCGAATTCCTGCTGACCCAGACCGATTTCGAACGGGTGCTGCTGCCGTTCAAGCGCAACCTCGCGGACCTTGGCATCGACCTGGTGATTCGTCGGGTCGATGTCTCCCAGTACATCAACCGCCTGCGCTCCCGGGACTTCGACATGGTCGTCGGCAGCTTCCCGCAGTCCAACTCACCGGGCAACGAACAACGGGAATTCTGGAAGTCTTCCAGCGCCGACAAACCCGGCAGCCGCAACCTCATGGGTCTGAAGGACCCGGCCGTGGATGAACTGGTGGAAGCGCTGATCGATTCCGACTCCCGGCAGAGCCTGGTAGAACATGCCCGTGCCCTGGACCGGGTGCTGCAATGGGGCTACTACGTGATCCCCAACTGGCACATCAAGACCTGGCGCGTGGCCTACTGGGACCATATCGGTCACCCGAAAGTCTCGCCGGCCTACGATATCGGCCTCTACACCTGGTGGATCAAGCCGGATGCCAAGCCGGCGGTACCGCCAACCGACAGCACGAGCGCGGAGCAATAAGATGCTGGCCTATATTTTTCGCCGACTGCTACTGATCATCCCGACCCTGTTCGGCATCCTGTTGATCAATTTCGTGATCATCCAGGCCGCGCCCGGCGGCCCCGTGGAGCAGATGATCGCCAAGATCGAGGGCTTCGAAGGCGCCACCAGCCGGATCGCCGGCGGCGGTGCGGAAGTCTCGGTGGCCGGCTCCAACTATCGCGGCGCCCAGGGCCTGGATCCGGCGCTGATCAAGGAAATCGAGCACATGTACGGCTTCGACAAGTCGGCGCCGGAACGCCTGTGGATCATGATCAAGAACTACGCGACCCTGGACTTCGGCAACAGTTTCTTTCGCGATGCCAAGGTCGTCGACCTGATCAAGGAAAAACTGCCGGTGTCCATTTCCCTGGGGCTCTGGAGCACCCTGATCATGTACCTGGTCTCCATCCCCCTGGGCATCGCCAAGGCCACCCGCCACGGCAGTCATTTCGATGTCTGGACCAGTTCGGCGATCATCGTCGGCTATGCGATTCCGGCGTTCCTGTTCGCCATCCTGCTGGTCGTGGTGTTCGCCGGCGGCAGCTACCTGAACTGGTTCCCCTTGCGCGGCCTGACCTCGAACAACTTCGAGCAGTTGAGCCTCGGCGGCAAGGTCCTCGACTACTTCTGGCACCTGGCGCTCCCGGTCACCGCCCTGGTCATCGGCAACTTCGCCACCATGACCCTGCTGACCAAGAACAGCTTCCTCGATGAAATCAACAAGCTGTACGTGATCACCGCCAAGGCCAAGGGCCTGACCCAGCGTCGCGTGCTCTATGGCCACGTGTTCCGCAACGCCATGCTGCTGGTCATCGCCGGTTTTCCCTCGGCCTTCATCGGCATCTTCTTCACCGGTTCCCTGTTGGTGGAGGTGATCTTCTCCCTCGACGGCATGGGCCTGATGAGCTTCGAAGCGGCCATCAACCGCGATTACCCGATCGTCTTCGGCACCCTGTTCATCTTCACCCTGCTGGGGCTGGTGGTGAAACTGATCGGCGACCTCACCTACACCCTGGTCGATCCGCGCATCGACTTCGAACATCGGGAGCATTGAGATGCAGTTATCCCCCCTCAATCGCCGACGTTTCGAACGGTTCAAGGCCAACAAGCGCGGCTGGTGGTCGCTGTGGCTGTTCCTGGTGCTGTTCGGCCTGAGCCTGGGTGCCGAACTGATCGCCAACGACAAGCCGTTGGTGGTGCACTACGACGGCGGCTGGTACTTCCCGGCCCTCAAGCGTTATCCAGAAACCACGTTCGGCGGCGAATTCCCGCTGGAAGCCAACTACAAGAGCCCCTATATCCGCGAACTGCTCAAGGCCAAGGACGCCTGGACCCTGTGGGCGCCGATTCCGTTCAGCTATCAGAGCATCAACTACGACCTGCGCGTCCCGGCCCCCGCCCCGCCTTCGGCGGACAACCTGCTGGGCACCGACGACCAGGGCCGTGACGTGCTCGCCCGGGTGATCTACGGCTTTCGGATCTCGGTGCTATTCGCCCTGACCCTGACCGTGCTCAGTTCCATCATCGGCGTCAGCGCCGGCGCGTTGCAGGGCTTCTACGGCGGCTGGGTCGACCTGGCCGGCCAGCGCTTCCTGGAAATCTGGTCCGGGCTGCCGGTGCTCTACCTGCTGATCATCCTCGCCAGCTTCGTCCAGCCGAACTTCTGGTGGTTGCTGGGGATCATGCTGCTGTTCTCCTGGATGAGCCTGGTGGACGTGGTGCGCGCCGAGTTCCTGCGCGGGCGCAACCTGGAATATGTGCGTGCGGCCCGAGCCCTGGGCATGCAGAACGGCGCGATCATGTTCCGCCATATCCTGCCCAACGCCATGGTCTCGACCATGACCTTCATGCCGTTCATCCTCACCGGTGCCATCGGTACCCTGACCGCCCTGGATTTCCTCGGCTTCGGCCTGCCGGCTGGCTCGCCATCCCTGGGCGAGCTGGTGGCCCAGGGCAAATCCAATCTGCAGGCGCCCTGGCTGGGCATGAGCGCGTTCGCCGTGCTGGCCTTGATGCTCAGCCTGCTGGTGTTTATCGGCGAGTCCGCTCGCGATGCCTTCGACCCGAGGAAGTAAGATGAATCAGGACAATCTGATCGAAGTACGCGACCTCTCGGTGGAGTTCGTGGTCGGTGAGCAGCGCCAGCGGGTGGTGGAGAACGTCAGCTTCGATATCCGCCGTGGCGAAACCCTGGCCCTGGTGGGCGAAAGCGGCTCGGGCAAGTCGGTCACCGCGCACTCGATCCTGCGCCTGCTGCCCTATCCCCTGGCCCATCACCCCAGCGGGACGATCCAGTATTCCGGCCAGGACCTGCTGACCCTCACCGAGAAGACCATCCGCCACATCCGTGGCAATCGTATTGCGATGATCTTCCAGGAGCCGATGACCTCGCTGAACCCGCTGCACTCCATCGAGAAGCAGATCAACGAAGTGCTCGGCATCCACAAGGGCCTGAGCGGCAAGGTCGCCACCCGGCGCACCCTGGAGCTGCTGGAGCTGGTCGGCATCCCCGAGCCGCACAAGCGCCTCAAGGCCCTGCCCCACGAGCTCTCGGGCGGCCAGCGCCAGCGCGTGATGATCGCCATGGCCCTGGCCAACGAACCGGAGCTGCTGATCGCCGACGAGCCGACCACCGCCCTCGACGTCACGGTGCAGCTGAAAATCCTCGAATTGCTCAAGGAGCTGCAGGCGCGCCTGGGCATGGCCCTGCTGCTGATCAGCCACGACCTCAACCTGGTCAGCCGGATCGCCCAACGCGTGTGCGTCATGCAGCGCGGTCGCATCGTCGAACAGGCCGACTGCGAAGCCTTGTTCCAGGCCCCGCAACATCCCTACACCTGTGAACTGCTCAGCGCCGAACCCCGTGGCGAACCGGCCCGTACCGAGGTCGGTGAGCCGCTGCTGGAGGTGCAGGACCTCAAGGTCTGGTTCCCCATCAAGAAAGGCCTGCTGCGCAGCACCGTGGACCATGTGAAGGCCGTGGATGGCATCCACTTCAGCCTGCCCCGGGGCCAGACCCTGGGCATCGTCGGCGAAAGCGGCTCGGGCAAATCCACCCTAGGGCTGGCGATCCTGCGACTGATCGGCAGTCAAGGCGATATCCGTTTCGAAGGCCAATCCTTGAACCGCCTGTCCCAGCACCAGGTCAGGCCGTTGCGGCGGGAGATGCAGGTGGTGTTCCAGGACCCGTTCGGCAGCCTCAGCCCGCGCATGTGCGTCAGCGAGATTATCGGCGAAGGCCTGCGGATCCATAAGATCGGCAATCAACAGGAGCAGGAAGCAGCGATCATCGCTGCGCTGAAAGAGGTGGGCCTGGATCCGGAAACCCGCCATCGCTATCCCCACGAGTTCTCCGGCGGGCAACGTCAGCGTATCGCCATTGCCCGGGCGCTGGTGCTCAAGCCCGCGCTGATCCTGCTCGACGAGCCGACCTCGGCCCTCGACCGCACGGTGCAGCGCCAGATCGTCGAACTGCTGCGCTCGTTGCAGATCAAGTACGGCCTTACCTACCTGTTCATCAGCCATGACCTGGCGGTGGTCAAGGCCTTGAGTCACAAGCTGATGGTGGTCAAGCATGGCAAGGCCGTCGAACAAGGTGAGGCGAAGGACATCTTTGCCGCGCCGCAGCACCCTTATACGAAGCAGTTGCTGAAAGCGGCCTTCCTCGTCCCCGACGCGAGCCCGCTGTAGGGGGCTCGGCCGACAGCCCTGCCGAGCCCTTGAGTACAAGGTCCCGGCAATAAAAAAGACCGCTCGATGAGCGGTCTTTTTTGTACGACGGGTGTTGGCCGAATCAATCGCCTCAGAAGCGCTTGATGTCCGCCTGGCCTTCCAACTGCTTGCGGTACGCCGCGAAGTCCTGCTGACCGGCACGGGACGCGAGGAAGCGACGATAGGACGCCTTCTCTTGTTCGCTTGGCGCGGCGCCTTCGCTCACACCTTTCAGGCTCACGAGCACCAGGCTACCATCGGCCAGGGTCACGGTGCTGAAGGTCGGCTTGTCCTTGGCCTCAGGCTTGGGCATGCGGAACAGCGCTTGCAGCACCGCCGGATCGACCCCTTCCTGACCACGGGTAACGGCTTCCTGGGTTTTCCAGGCCTGGCCGGCCGGCAGCGGCTTGCCCGCACGCAGACTGGCGATCAGCTCGTCAGCCTTGACCTTGGCCGCCGCGGTGGCGTGCTCCTTGGTCAATTGCTTGCGAATCGCGGCATCCACGCTGGCCAGCGGCAGTTGCTCGGGCTTGTGGTGTTCCTTGACCCGCAACACGATCACGGTATCCGGATCCAGGTCGATGGCGGTGCTGTTGGCACCGTCATCCAGCACTTCCGAACTGAACGCCGCGGTCACCACGGCACGGTTCGCCGCCAGACCCTCGCCGCCTTCACGACCGAACGGCGCGGAGGTCTGTACCTTCAGGTTCAGGTCCTGGGCCGGCTGAGCCAGATCGGAGGCTTCGAACGAGGCGTCTTCGAGCTGCTTGGTCGCCTCGACGAAACGCTGTTCCACCTGCTGGGTTTTCAGCTCGCGGGTCAACTTGTCCTTCAGGCTGGCGAAGGTCGGCACCTGCGGTGCCTCGACGCCCAGCAGCTTGATCAGGTGATAACCGAACTCGCTGCGCACCGGTGTCGACACCTGGTCCTTGGTCAAGGCATACAGCGCCTTCTCGAAGGCCGGGTCATACACGCCTGGACCGGCGAAACCCAGGTCACCGCCATGGGCGGCCGAACCCGGGTCCTGGGAGAACTCCTTCGCCAGGGCATCGAACTGCTCACCCTTGGCCAGGCGCTGCTGGATCTCTTCGATCTTCGCCTTGGCCTGGGCGTCACTCACCTTGTCATTCACTTCGATCAGAATGTGCGCGGCCCGACGCTGCTCGGCGAGGTTCGCGGTTTCTTTCTTGTACAGTGCCTGCAGGTCTTCGTCCTTGACGCTGACCTGGTCGAAGAACGACGACTTCTTGAGCTCCAGGTAGTCGACGACCACCTGGTCCGGCGTCATGAACTCCTTGGCGTGCTGGTCGTAGTGAGCCTTGACCTCGTCATCGGTCAGCTTGACCGCCGACAGGTCGATCGGGACGCTCAGCGAGGCGAAATCGCGGGTCTGTTTTTCCAGGCGGGCAAAGGCCGACACCTGGGCATCGGTGACGAAACCACTGCCCGCCAAGCCGGCACGGATCTGGCCGATCAGCATTTCCTGGGCCAGCATCTGGCGGAATTGCAGGCGACCGTAGCCCAGCTGACGAATCACCTGGTCGAAACGATCGGAGCTGAACTTGCCGTCCACCTGGAATTCAGGGGTTTGCAGGATGACCTGGTCCAGAGCGCCCTCGGAGAAAGCGAACTTCGACTTCTCGGCCCCCTGAAGCAGCAGCTTGCGGTCGATCAGCCCCTTGAGGGCGGATTCGCGCAGCATTTTCTCATCCAGCAACGAGGCGTCGAAATCCTTGCCCAGCTGTTGCATGAGCTGGCGACGTTGCATGTCGACCGCCTGGCTCAGCTCGGTCAGGGTGATCTCGTCACCGTTGACCTTGGCCGCGTCCTGGCTGGTGGAGGTGGCCCGGAAAATGGCATCGAAACCGGTCAGCGCCATCAATGCGACGACGACCCCGATGATGGTCTTGGCAATCCAGCCTTGTGAATTGTCCCTGATATTTTGCAGCATGCTTCCCCCAGAAACGGTTGAACTTCAAAGTGGGCAACCGTGGAGCGTGGGTAGAGTCCGGATAGAAGAAAGGCGCATCCGAGGATGCGCCTTCTCGTAACTGACGGAACGGATGAGGGCTCGAATACGCGTCCCTCGGCGTGTCAGGCCGGCCCTGAAGGGACCTTGGCCGACCGCTTCACCGCTCCGCGGCCAGATCAGGCAAGAACCCGACCCGGATAGGCAAAGGCTTGAACGAATGTCAGTTGACAGCTTCTTTCAGTGCTTTACCGGCTTTGAAACCTGGTTTTTTGGCTGCGGCGATTTCCAGCGTCTTACCGGTCTGAGGGTTACGACCGATGCGAGCAGGACGGTCGGTCACGGAGAAAGTGCCGAAACCTACCAGTACAACGGAGTCGCCAGCCTTCAGAGCGCCAGTGACGGATTCGATGACTGCGTCCAGCGCACGGCCAGCAGCAGCTTTCGGGATATCAGCGGATGCAGCGATAGCATCAATCAGTTCCGACTTGTTCACTCTAAGTCCCCTTATATCTATTGAGTATATTTCTAAGTTTTTGGGTAAACGCAAAACCTGTGCTGAATGGCCTACAGACACTTAAGAGCCGCTTTATAACAAGGGCTCTAAAAAGCTGTCAAGGAAGCCATCCAGACTTGATCCGTACTTAATGCGTGCTGATTCTTTCCTTGGAATCGGAGTCGCGCTTCTCATCTTTCGCGACGATCTCCGGAGCCACATCTGGCAAGGGCTCCGGCGCGTATTGCAGCGCAATTTGCAGGACCTCGTCAATCCATTTAACCGGTTTAATCTGCAGATCCTGCTTAATATTGTCAGGAATTTCCTTCAGATCACGCACATTCTCTTCTGGAATGATCACCGTCTTGATCCCGCCACGATGTGCCGCCAGCAGTTTTTCCTTCAAACCGCCAATGGCCAGCACCTGACCGCGCAAGGTAATTTCACCGGTCATGGCCACATCGGCACGGACAGGAATGCCAGTCAAAGCCGACACCAGGGCTGTACACATTCCTACGCCGGCGCTAGGACCATCTTTCGGGGTCGCCCCTTCCGGCATATGGATATGGGTGTCGCGCTTCTCGTGGAAGTCCAGGGGGATGCCCAGGCTCTTGGCACGGCTGCGCACCACGGTCAGCGCGGCGGTAATCGACTCGACCATGACATCGCCCAGGGAACCGGTCTTGATCAACTGGCCCTTGCCCGGCACCACGGCGGCTTCGATGGTCAACAGCTCGCCACCGACCTGGGTCCAGGCCAGGCCCGTGACCTGACCGATCTGATCCTGCTGCTCGGCCAGGCCGTAGCGGAATTTGCGCACCCCGAGGAAATGCTCCAGCAGGTCGGACGTGACCTTGACCGCGAAGCGTTTTTCCAGCGCGTGCTCTTTTACCGCCTTGCGGCAGACCTTGGCAATTTGCCGCTCCAGCCCACGCACACCGGCTTCACGGGTGTAGTAGCGGATGATGTCGCGAATCGCCTCGACCTCGAACTCCAGCTCGCCTTTCTTCAGGCCGTTGGCCTGGATCTGCTTGGGCGACAGGTACTTGATGGCGATGTTGATCTTCTCGTCCTCGGTGTAACCCGGCAGGCGGATCACTTCCATCCGGTCCAGCAGCGCCGGCGGGATGTTCATCGAGTTGGAGGTGCAGAGGAACATGACATCGGACAGGTCGTAGTCAACTTCCAGGTAGTGGTCGTTGAAATTGTGGTTCTGTTCCGGGTCCAGCACCTCAAGCAGCGCCGAGGCGGGATCGCCACGCATGTCGCTGCCCATCTTGTCGATCTCGTCGAGCAGGAACAGCGGGTTGCGTACCCCAACCTTTGTCATTTTTTGTATCAATCTTCCTGGCATCGAACCGATGTAAGTCCGCCGATGGCCACGAATTTCCGCTTCGTCACGGACGCCACCGAGGGCCATCCGTACGAATTTTCGGTTGGTTGCGTGAGCAATCGACTCAGCCAGGGAGGTTTTACCCACACCAGGAGGTCCGACCAGGCACAGTACAGGGCCGCGAATTTTCTTCACGCGCTTCTGCACGGCGAGGTATTCGAGGATCCGCTCCTTGACTTCCTCCAGACCATAGTGGTCCGCATCGAGAATGTCCTCGGCCCGCGCCAGGTCCAGGCGCACCTTGCTCTGGGCCTTCCACGGCACCTGTACGAGCCAGTCGAGGTAGGAACGCACCACGGTCGCCTCGGCGGACATCGGCGACATCTGCTTGAGCTTGTTCAACTCGGCCATGGCCTTGGCCAGGGCATCTTTCGGCAGGCCGGCGGCGTCGATGCGCTTTTTCAGCTCCTCGACTTCGTTATGGCCTTCGTCGCTGTCGCCCAATTCCTTCTGAATGGCTTTCATTTGCTCATTCAGGTAGTACTCGCGCTGGCTACGCTCCATCTGCTTCTTGACGCGGCCACGGATACGTTTCTCGACCTGCAGCAGGTCGATTTCAGCGTCGAGCAAGGCCAGCACGTGCTCGACACGGGCCGACAGATCGACGATTTCGAGAATTTCCTGCTTCTGCTCGATCTTCAGCGCCATATGGGCAGCCATGGTATCGACCAGGCGGCTCGGCTCGTCGATGCTGTTCAACGACGACAGCACTTCAGCCGGCACTTTCTTGCCCAGCTGCACGTATTGCTCGAACTGCGCCAGCAGGCTGCGGACAAAGACTTCGGACTCGCGGTCCGGGGCATCGACCTCTTCGATCAGCGCCACTTCGGCACGGCAGTAGCCGTCGACCTCGCTGAAACGCTCGACGGTGCCGCGCTGCTCGCCCTCGACCAGCACCTTGACGGTGCCGTCAGGCAATTTGAGCAATTGCAATACGGTGGCGACTGTACCTACGCGATACAGCGCATCTTCGCCCGGGTCATCATCGGCGGGATTACGTTGGGCCAGCAGCAGAATCTGCTTGTCGCCCGTCATCGCGGCCTCGAGGGCTTCGATAGATTTCTCGCGCCCCACGAACAGCGGGATAACCATGTGCGGATACACCACGACATCACGCAATGGCAGGAGAGGCAATTCGATGGTCGTCTTCATGATTTCGCCTCTACGGCGGCCATAAGGCCGGAAACAGATGGATAAGCTTGAAACCAAGATGGGGGCTTGTTCGGAAAAAAACAAGCGCCAAAAGAAAAGGGGCCCGAAGGCTAATGCCGATCAGTTAAGCCTCGTCGCTTGACCTTTGGCCGCAAGAAATCAAAATCCGATGCCTGAATAGGCATCGGATTTTTTTATGCGTCTGGCTCGGGCACTGGAACTAACCCACAACTTCGTCTCGACTCCCAATTCCATTGAGGGATTGGACTCGTTGCTTGATCCCTCTCTGGTCGAGCAAGCGTTGGAACAGGCCGGCGTAGCCACCCTTCGCAAGCGGCGTCTGCCCTTGGAAATGATGCTCTGGTGCGTCATCTCCATGGCGTTCTTCCGGCGCATGTCGGCGTGGGATGTGGTCAGTCGCATGAACATCATGCTGCCCGGGCAACGCCCACTGGTCGCACCCAGCGCCGTAGTCCAGGCCCGTCAACGATTGGGTAGCGAGGCCGTACGACAAGTCTTCGATCTGACGCAGAAAAGCTGGCATGAAGCGGCCGGCCATCCGACCTGGGCCGGATTGCGTTTACTGGGGGTCGACGGTGTCGTCTGGCGAACGCCCGATACACCCGAAAACCGTGCGCGTTACGACTCCGCCAGCAACCAGCATGGCGATACCGGTTTTCCTCAGGTGCGCATGGTTTGCCAAATGGAGTTGACCAGCCATTTGCTGATCGGCAGTGCTTTTGATGGCTATCGCAGTAACGAAATGAAACTGGCAGAGCAACTGATCGACACCACGCCAGATCACTCGCTGACGCTGTTTGATCGCGGTTTCTACTCCTTGGGGTTGCTGCACCAATGGCAGCAGGTCGGCACTGAGCGGCATTGGCTGATGCCGCTGCGTAAAGGTGCGCAGTACGAAGTGATTCAGCGCTTGGGGCGTCAGGATGCGGTGGTCTCGCTCAGCACTTCGCCGCAGGCCCGCAAGCAGTGGCCAGGCTTGCCAGAGCGCCTAACCGCAAGGCTCCTAAGCAAGACCGTAAAGGGCAAGGTCTGTCAGATTTTGACGTCGATGGTCGATCCGCTGCGTTTCCCATCCGATGAAATCGTCGACCTATACAGCCATCGCTGGGAAATCGAATTAGGATTCAGGGAAATGAAACAGACACTGCTCAACAGCAGCTACACGTTGCGTAGCAAGACGCCCGAGATGATCGAGCAAGAGTTGTGGGGCGTGTTGCTGGGCTACAACCTGTTGCGTTATCAGATGGTGGAAATGAGCCGCCATTGTCCGGGCATCCATCCGTGCGAGCTAAGCTTCACCGCGTGTACTTGGGCGATCCTGGGTTTTATCAATGGCGTTTCTGCGGATCGCTCAGGGAACATCCCCAAATACCTCGCCGAATTGCATGCCTCGGCCCCGCACTATGTACTGCCGCATCGCCGGGAAGAGCGGGTTTATCCGCGAGCTATCAGGCTGAAATCCCCGAAGTATCCGATCAAAAATAAAAATGCCAGTCAGCTTAACTGACTGGCATTAGCCCGAAGGCCCCTTGTCAGGTCACAGTCTGTCGCCCTCAGGCGTCAGGCGCGGCCTTGGCCGGCGGCTCGCTGTTCTCGTAGATGTACAGCGGCTGGGATTTACCCTCGATCACGCTTTCATCGATCACCACTTTGCTCACTTCGGACTGCGAAGGGATTTCATACATGGTGTCGAGCAGGATGCCTTCCAGGATCGAACGAAGGCCGCGAGCACCGGTTTTACGCTCCAGGGCACGCTTGGCGACGGATTTCAGTGCGTCGGCACGGAATTCCAGGTCAACCCCTTCCATTTCGAACAGCTTGGCGTACTGCTTGGTCAAGGCATTCTTCGGCTCGGTGAGAATCTGCATCAATGCAGCCTCATCCAGCTCGTCCAGCGTGGCCAGGACCGGCAGGCGGCCGACGAATTCCGGGATCAGACCGAACTTGACCAGATCGTCAGGTTCGACTTCACGCAGGGACTCACCCACCTTCTTGCCTTCTTCCTTGCTGCGGACTTCGGCGCTGAAGCCGATGCCGCCACGGGTGGAACGGTTCTGGATGACCTTTTCCAGACCGGAGAACGCACCACCACAGATAAACAGGATGTTGCGCGTGTCCACCTGCAGGAATTCCTGCTGCGGGTGCTTGCGACCGCCCTGGGGCGGAACGGAGGCCACCGTGCCTTCGATCAACTTCAGCAAGGCCTGCTGCACGCCTTCACCGGAAACGTCCCGGGTAATCGACGGGTTATCGGACTTGCGGGAAATCTTGTCGATTTCGTCGATGTAGACAATGCCCATCTGGGCCTTTTCCACATCGTAGTCGCACTTCTGCAACAGTTTCTGAATAATGTTTTCCACGTCCTCGCCCACATAACCCGCCTCGGTGAGGGTGGTTGCATCGGCGATGGTGAACGGCACATTCAGCAGACGCGCCAGGGTTTCGGCCAGCAGGGTCTTGCCCGAGCCGGTCGGGCCGATCAGCAGGATGTTGCTTTTGCCGAGCTCGACGTCATCATTTTTCTTGTCACGCTGGTTCAGACGCTTGTAGTGGTTGTAGACCGCTACCGCCAGAACCTTTTTCGCACGCTCCTGACCAATCACGTACTGATCAAGGATGCCGCTGATTTCTTTAGGCGAAGGCAATTTATGCGCGCTGCTTTCGGCCTGTGCCTCCTGCACCTCCTCGCGGATGATGTCATTGCACAGGTCGACGCACTCGTCGCAGATAAAGACCGAGGGGCCGGCAATCAATTTGCGTACTTCATGCTGGCTTTTGCCACAGAAGGAGCAATAAAGCAGCTTGCCGTTGTCCTCGCCGTTGCGGGTGTCAGTCATTCGATCGATCCAAATCCGATAGGCTTGCAACACAAGATGAAGGCTATTGCGGGCTTTTTCAAGTCCACAGGTGGTCAGTCGTGACCGACCACCTACATTTGGGCTGCTTAGGCGGGCATTTGACGCTTTTCACGCACGGAGTCGATCAGGCCGTATTCGACCGCACGCTGGGCGCTCATGAAGTTGTCGCGGTTGGTATCGCGCTCGATGGTTTCCATGGTCTGCCCGGTGTGGTAGGCCAGCAGCGAGTTCAGACGCTCGCGAATGAACAGGATTTCCTTGGCGTGGATCTCGATATCCGAGGCCTGGCCCTGGAAACCGCCCAGCGGCTGGTGAATCATCATGCGCGAGTTCGGCAGGCAGTGACGCTTGCCCGCGGCGCCGCCGGCCAGCAGGAAAGCGCCCATGCTGCAGGCCTGGCCGATGCACAGCGTGGAAACGTCGGGCTTGATGAACTGCATGGTGTCGTAGATCGACATACCGGCGGTCACCGAACCACCTGGCGAGTTGATGTAGAGATGGATGTCCTTGTCCGGATTTTCCGCTTCAAGGAAGAGCAGTTGCGCCACGACCAGGTTGGCCATGTAGTCCTCTACCGGGCCGACCAGGAAAATCACTCGCTCCTTGAGCAGGCGCGAGTAGATGTCATAGGCACGCTCGCCGCGGGCGGACTGCTCGATAACCATCGGGACCAGGCCGCCTGCGGCCTGGATGTCAGAGCTCTGCTGAATATAAGAATTGCGGGACATGTCCTGCAGTCACTCCCAAATAGTCATGTCTTGAATACGCATAAGCCAGCGCGAGGCTGGCTTATGGTGTGTATTTTCCAACGAGTCAGAAAATCAGTCGGCTTGTGGCGCTTCCACCGGCTTGACTGCTTCTTCGTAGGAGACCGATTTATCGGTCACATTCGCCTTCTGCAGAACAGTATCCACAACTTGTTCTTCCAGCACAACCGAACGGACTTCGTTCAGTTGCTGGTCGTTCTTGTAGTACCACGACACAACCTGTTCTGGTTCCTGGTAGGCCGAAGCCATTTCCTGGATCAGCTCACGAACGCGGGTTTCGTCAGGCTTGAGGTCGAACTGCTTGACCACTTCAGCGACGATCAGGCCCAGCACGACGCGGCGCTTGGCTTGCTCTTCGAACAGCTCGGCCGGCAGTTGGTCAGGCTTGATGTTACCGCCGAACTGCTGAACGGCCTGCACGCGCAGACGGTTCACTTCGTTTTCCAGCAGGGCTTTCGGCACTTCGATCGGGTTGGCGGCCAGCAGACCGTCCATTACCTGGTTCTTGACCTTGGACTTGATGGCCTGACGCAGCTCACGCTCCATGTTCTTGCGAACTTCGGCGCGGAAACCGTCCAGACCGCTTTCCTTGATACCGAACTGGGCGAAGAAGGCTTCGTTCAGCTCAGGCAGGGTCGGTGCCGACACGGTGTTCACGGTGACGGTGAACTCGGCGACTTTGCCGGCCAGGTCCAGGTTCTGGTAGTCAGCAGGGAAAGTCAGGTTCAGAACGCGTTCTTCACCGGCTTTGGCGCCGACCAGGCCATCTTCAAAGCCAGGGATCATGCGGTTGGAGCCCAGCACCAGCTGGGTGCCCTTGGCGGAACCGCCAGCGAAGACTTCACCGTCGACCTTGCCAACGAAATCGATATTCAGCTGGTCTTCGTTCTGGGCGGCGCGATCGGCCACTTCGAAACGGGTGTTCTGCTTGCGCAGGATTTCCAGCATGTTGTCCAGGTCGGCGTCCGCCACGTCGGCGCTCAGGCGCTCGACAGCGATGGAGTCGAAACCGGCAACGGTGAACTCAGGGAATACTTCGAAAGTAGCGACGTATTCCAGGTCCTTGCCCTTCTCCAGCACTTTCGGCTCGACAGAAGGTTGGCCAGCCGGGTTCAGCTTCTGCTCAACCACGGCTTCATAGAAGGAGGCCTGGATCACATCGCCCACGGCTTCCTGACGGGCATCCGCCTCGTAACGCTGGCGGATCACGCTCATTGGCACCTTGCCAGGACGGAAGCCTGCAATCTTGGCCTTTTGGGCAGTCTGCTGCAGACGCTTGTTGACCTGGGTCTCGATGCGCTCAGCTGGCACGGTGATGCTCATGCGGCGCTCAAGAGCCGATGTATTTTCAACAGAAACTTGCATGGATATTCCTCGTTGCACAGACATTAGCCGGCCGTTTCCGACCTCAGAAGCAAGGGCAAGCATTCTAGTGGGTCGGACTCAAGAAGTCACCCTACTGAAAACGGCTAAAAACAGCAGGTAATAATTGGTCATGGACCGCCCTTGGGCAAGGTGCCCGGGACAGACGGTCACCCCATCGCCTTTCTTATGTTATTCCCGGCCTCCTGAGTTCATCCATCCTCATCAAGGACCTGAAGGCCGATACGCTCAGCACCAGAAACTTCCATGCAAGGCGTATCACACGAATACCCCCCCCCGCACTCAGATGGCGAAATGCGCGCAAAAAAAAAGCGCCAGACGATAAGTCTGGCGCTTTTTCTAATATGGGGTGGACGATGGGGATCGAACCCACGACAACAGGAGTCACAATCCTGTGCTCTACCAACTGAGCTACGCCCACCATATTGCCTGTTCAAAAAGACCGATCAGATCGACCTCCTTGTTCAGCCTCACCAACGCCAACCGGCCCTGATGAAACTTATTTGGTGCGGATGAAGAGACTCGAACTCTTACGCCTCGCGGCGCTGGAACCTAAATCCAGTGTGTCTACCAATTCCACCACATCCGCGCATCAAGCTTTTTAAAGCAAAAACGCCAGACCGTTGATCTGGCGCTTTTCGAAATATGGGGTGGACGATGGGGATCGAACCCACGACAACAGGAGTCACAATCCTGTGCTCTACCAACTGAGCTACGCCCACCATATTGCGTTACTTGTGCCAAAGCTGCCTAATGGCGCACCCGGCAGGACTCGAACCTGCGACCATCCGCTTAGAAGGCGGATGCTCTATCCAGCTGAGCTACGGGCGCCTTATTAATCTGTACTCGGTGACGACTACAAACCAAGTGCTTCAATCTTGCTGAGCCAGACATCAACTCTGCTCGACCTTCTCAACCAGTGCTAGGCTATGCCCGACAAGCGCGACAGATGTTATAGACGAGTCAAAAGGTCGTCAACTCCTTTTTGAAAAAAACTCAGAAATATAAAGGGGTTAGGGGAATATCCGGACCAAGCGCCTTTGCCCTCGCGCCACGACATGCGAGAATGCGCACTCTTTTTCAACCCCTCTCGATGGTTAATCACGCGTCATGACTGCACAACTAATCGACGGCAAAGCGATCGCCGCCCGTCTGCGCCAGCAGATCGCCCAGCGTGTCGCCGAGCGTCGCCAGCAGGGCCTGCGTACGCCAGGCCTCGCGGTGATTCTGGTCGGCAGCGATCCTGCCTCTCAGGTTTATGTTTCGCACAAGCGTAAAGACTGCGAAGAGGTCGGCTTCATTTCGCAAGCCTACGACTTGCCCAGCGACACCACCCAACAGGCGCTCACCGACCTGATCGATCGCCTCAATGACGATCCGCAGATCGACGGCGTGCTGCTGCAATTGCCGCTGCCCGAGCACCTGGACGCCTCTCGCTTGCTGGAACGGATTCGCCCGGACAAGGACGTCGACGGTTTCCATCCTTATAACGTCGGTCGCCTGGCACAGCGCATCCCACTGCTGCGTCCCTGCACCCCGAAAGGCATCATGACCCTGCTGGAAAGCACCGGGGCCGATCTTTACGGGATGAATGCGGTGATTGTCGGCGCGTCCAATATCGTCGGTCGCCCGATGGCCATGGAACTGCTGCTGGCCGGCTGCACCGTGACCGTCACCCACCGCTTCACCCAGGACCTGGCCGGCCACGTCGGCCGTGCCGACCTGGTGGTGGTGGCTGCCGGCAAGCCGGGCCTGGTCAAGGGCGAGTGGATCAAGGAAGGCGCCATCGTCATCGACGTCGGCATCAACCGCCAGGAAGACGGCAAGCTGGTGGGTGACGTGATCTACGAAACCGCCCTGCCCCGCGCCGGCTGGATCACCCCGGTCCCGGGCGGCGTCGGCCCGATGACCCGCGCCTGCCTGCTGGAAAACACCTTGTATGCCGCCGAAACGCTGCATGCCTGAAGCCTGGATGCATCCAGTGGCACTAGTGCGCTGAGATGCTTTCACTCAACAAAAAAACCGCCAATTGGCGGTTTTTTTGTTTTTACACAGATACAGCTCAGTCAGCCAGACGCCAGGTCGTCCCGCCCTTGCCGTCTTCCAGCACCACACCCATGGCGGTGATCTGGTCACGGATGCGGTCGGATTCCGCCCAGTCCTTGGCGGCCCGCGCCGCCAGGCGCGCCTGGATCAAGGCTTCGACTTCTGCCGCATCGACCCGCCCTTCGGCGCCCGCCTGCAGGAAATCGTCTGCCCCCAACTGCAAGACGCCGAGCACACTGGCCAGCTCTTTAAGACGTGCCGCCAGACCGGCCGCCGCCGTGAGGTCGCTCTCGCGCAGGCGGTTGATCTCGCGCACCATCTCGAACAGCACCGCACAGGCTTCCGGCGTGCCGAAGTCGTCGTTCATCACCTGGGTGAAACGCTCGACAAAAGCTTCACCGCCGGCCGCCGGCACGCTCGGCAGGCCTTTCAACGCATGGTAGAAACGCTCCAGGGCGCCCTTGGCATCCTTGAGGTTGTCTTCCGAATAGTTGATGGCGCTGCGGTAATGGCTCGACACCAGCAGGTAACGCACGACTTCCGGGTGATACTTGTCCAGCACATCGCGAATGGTGAAGAAGTTGTTCAAGGACTTGGACATCTTCTCGCCATTGATGCGAATCATGCCGCAGTGCATCCAGGCATTGGCGTAGGTCTTGCCGGTGGCCGCCTCGCTCTGGGCGATTTCGTTTTCATGGTGCGGGAACTCGAGGTCGCTGCCGCCGCCATGAATATCGAAGGTCTCGCCCAGGCAGCAGGTGGACATCACCGAGCATTCGATATGCCAGCCCGGACGCCCGGCGCCCCACGGCGACTCCCAGCTCGGCTCGCCCGGCTTGGCGGCTTTCCACAGGACGAAATCCAGCGGATCCTGTTTCGACTCGTCGACCTCGATCCGCGCACCGATGCGCAGGTCTTCGATCTTCTTGCGCGACAGCTTGCCGTAGCCGAGGAACTTGCCGACGCGGTAGTACACGTCGCCATTGCCCGGTGCATAGGCGTAGCCCTTGTCGATCAGGGTCTGGATCATGGCGTGCATGCCCGCGATGTGATCGGTGGCCCGCGGTTCCATGTCCGGCTTGAGGATGTTCAGGCGCGCCTCATCCTCGTGCATCGCGGCAATCATGCGCTCGGTCAGCGCTTCGAACGACTCGCCGTTCTCGTTGGCCCGATTGATGATCTTGTCGTCGATGTCGGTGATGTTGCGCACGTACGTCAGGTCGTATCCGCTGAACCGCAGCCAGCGGGTCACCAGGTCGAAGGCCACCATGCTGCGGCCATGGCCCAGGTGGCAGTAGTCGTACACGGTCATCCCACAGACATACATGCGTACCTTGTTGCCATCCAGCGGCTTGAAGACTTCCTTGCTCTTGGTGAGCGTGTTGTAGATCGTTAGCACGAAGAAGCTTTCCTCTCTCTATCAGAGCCGATCAGGCCTGAATCACTGACCCCAGGAGTCGCGCAGGGTCACGGTACGGTTGAATACCGGGGCACCTGGTTTCGAGTCCTTGATATCCGCACAGAAGTAACCTTCGCGCTCGAACTGGAAACGGTCTTCCGGCTGTGCGTTGCCCAGCGAAGGCTCGGCACGACAACCGGTCAGGACCTGCAGGGAGTCAGGGTTGATGTTGTCCAGGAAACTGGCGCCGTCTTCGGCCTTCTCCGGGTTCGGCGAGCGGAACAGGCGATCGTACAGACGGACTTCGCACTCGACGCTGGCCGCTGCAGGCACCCAGTGGATCACACCCTTGACCTTGCGGCCTTCAGGGTTCTTGCCCAGGGTGTCCGGGTCATAGGAGCAGCGCAATTCGACGATGTTGCCGTCGGCGTCCTTGATCGCTTCGTCGGCACGGATCACATAGCTGCCGCGCAGGCGCACTTCACCGGTCGGCTCCAGGCGCTTGTAGCCCTTGGGCGGCTCTTCCATGAAGTCTTCGCGATCGATGTAGATCTCGCGAGCGAATGGCAGCTGGCGCACACCCATGTCTTCTTTCGGGTGGCACGGCAGCTCGAGGTTCTCGACCTGGCCTTCCGGATAGTTGGTAATGACCACTTTCAGTGGCCGCAGCACGCACATGGCCCGCGGCGCGCTCTGATCCAGGTCGTCACGGATGCTGAATTCCAGCATGCCGAAGTCCACCACGCCGTCGGAACGGTTGGTGCCGATCATCTCGCAGAAGTTGCGGATGGATTTCGGGGTGTAGCCACGACGGCGGAAGCCCGACAGCGTCGACATGCGCGGATCGTCCCAACCGTTGACGTGCCCTTCGTCCACAAGCTGCTTGAGCTTGCGCTTGCTGGTGATGGTGTAGTTCAGGTTCAGCCGGGAGAACTCGTACTGACGCGGCTTGCACGGCACCGACAGGTTGTCGAGGAACCACTCGTAAAGCGGGCGATGGCCTTCGAACTCCAGGGTGCAAATGGAGTGGGTGATCCCCTCGATGGCGTCCGACTGACCGTGGGTGAAGTCGTAGTTCGGGTAGATGCACCACTTGTCACCGGTCTGGTGGTGGTGGGCATGGCGAATGCGATAGAGGATCGGGTCGCGCAGGTTCATGTTCGGCGAGGCCATGTCGATCTTGGCCCGCAGCACGCGTGCGCCATCCGGGAACTCACCGGCTCGCATCCGGGCGAACCAGTCGAGGTTCTCCTCCACCGAACGCTCGCGGAACGGGCTGTTCTTGCCCGGCTCGGTCAGGTTGCCACGGTATTCCTTGGCCTGATCGGGGGTCAGGTCGTCGACGTAGGCCTTGCCGGCCTTGATCAGTTCCACGGCCCAGTCATGCAACTGGTCGAAATACTGCGAGGCATAGCGCACTTCACCGGACCATTCGAAGCCCAGCCACTTGACGTCGCTTTCGATGGCGTCGATGTATTCCTGGTCTTCCTTGGCCGGGTTGGTGTCGTCGAAACGCAGGTGCGTCACGCCACCGAACTCCTGGGCCAGGCCGAAGTTCACGCAGATCGACTTGGCATGGCCGATGTGCAGGTAGCCGTTGGGTTCAGGCGGGAAACGCGTCACGATCTGAGTGTGCTTGCCCGAGTCCAGGTCGGCCTGAATGATCGGGCGCAGGAAGTTGACCGGGACAGCCGGTCCGGTCTTGGCGTTCGAGGTAGGGTCGACAGTGGGCTTGCTCATAGGATCCTTGGGCTTGCGAGTGCGCGGCCGGGTGCGGCCTGATCAATCAAAACGGGTATCATAGCCGATGCGATCAGGCACCTGACAGAGGCGCGCCGAAAACGGCGGCTATTAATAGGGCCCGGATGAAAAAACCGCCTCGGTTCCCGCGCCTCACGTTAAACTGCGCCACCTGGTGGATTTATGCCAGACAGGTTCGGCCCCGCGAGCACTACCCGCACGCCGAAACCCATGAATTCCTTCAAAGAGTAGCCAAGATGACCCAAGTCAAACTGACCACCAACCATGGCGAAATCGTCCTGGAACTGAACGCCGAGAAAGCCCCGATCACCGTGGCCAACTTCGTTGAGTACGTCAAAGCCGGCCACTACGAAAACACGATTTTCCACCGCGTGATCGGTAACTTCATGATCCAGGGCGGCGGTTTCGAGCCTGGCATGAAAGAAAAGAAAGACAAGCGCCCGAGCATCCAGAACGAAGCGGACAACGGCCTGCCGAACGAGAAATACAGCGTCGCCATGGCCCGTACCATGGAGCCGCATTCGGCCTCCGCGCAGTTCTTCATCAACGTCACCGACAACAGCTTCCTGAACCACAGCGCCAAGACCGTCCAGGGCTGGGGCTACGCGGTATTCGGCAAAGTGGTTGCCGGCACCGAAGTGGTCGACAAGATCAAAGGCGTAGCCACCACCATGAAGGCCGGCCACCAGGACGTTCCGACAGAAGACGTGATCATCGAGAAAGCCGAGATCGTTGAGTGATACTGCTGATTTCAGATTTGCATCTGGAAGAGGAACGCCCGGACATCACCCGGGCGTTTCTGGATTTCCTGGCCGGACGCGCCCGTTCGGCACAAGCGCTGTACATCCTGGGCGATTTTTTCGAAGTCTGGATCGGCGACGATGCCATGACCCCCTTTCAACGCTCGATCTGCACGGCCTTGCGCACATTGAGCGACAGCGGCACACGGATTTTCCTGATGCACGGCAACCGTGACTTCCTGCTGGGCAAGGCCTTCTGCAAGGCGGCCGGCGCCACCCTGCTCAAGGACCCGAGCGTGGTGCAGATGAATGGCGAGCCGGTACTGTTGATGCACGGCGATAGCCTGTGCACGCGGGACGAGGCCTATATGCGCCTGCGTCGTTATCTGCGCAACCCCATCAGCCTGTTCATCCTGCGGCACCTGCCACTGCGCACCCGCCACAAACTGGCACGCAAACTGCGCAGCGAAAGCCGCGCGCAGACCCGCATGAAAGCCAATGACATTGTCGACGTGACACCGCAAGAGGTGGTGCAGGTCATGCAGCAACAAGGTGTGCAGACCCTGATCCACGGCCACACCCACCGACCGGCCATTCACAAGTTGCAACTCGGTGCACAGGCGGCGAAACGGATTGTGCTGGGAGACTGGGATCGCCAGGGCTGGGCCTTGCAGGTGGATGAGCAGGGTTTCCAGCTGGCGGCGTTTGATTTCACGCCGCCGCCAGCCCCGCTCGCCACATTAATGTCCTGACGCCGCCGGCCCGGCCTTCGCCGCGAACGGCGGCTTGGCCAGCCACACCAGCAGCATCAAGGCCATGAACCCCCAGCCCAGCAGCGTGAAGTAATCCACGGTCGAGAGCATGTACGCCTGGCTGGTGAGAAGCTGATCCAGCTGGGTATAGGCGCGGCTGCCCGCCCCACCGAGATTGCCCAGGGCCTCACGCGTCGCCGGGTCGAACGGGGTGATGCTTTCACTCAGATACGCATGGTGCTGGTCCGCCCGGCGAATCCAGATCCAGGTGGTCAGCGAGGCCGCGAAGCTCCCCCCCAGCGTCCGCAGGAAGGTAGCCAGCCCGGCACCGTCGGCGATCTGGCTCGGCGGCAGGTCGGACATCAGGATGCTCAAGGTCGGCATGAAGAACAGCGCCACCCCGATCCCCATGAACAGTTGCACCATGGCGATATGCTGGAAGTCCACCTCATTGGTGAAACCGGCGCGCATGAAGCAGCTCAGGCCGATCGCCAGGAACGCCAGTCCGGCGAGCAACCTCAAATCGACCTTGTTGGCGTATTTACCGACGAACGGCGACATCAGCACCGGCAGGATCCCGATCGGCGCCACCGCGAGGCCCGCCCAGGTCGCGGTGTAGCCCATCTGGGTCTGCAGCCACTGCGGCAGGATCAGGTTGATGCCAAAGAACCCGGCGTAACCGAGGATCAGCACAATGGTGCCGATCCGGAAATTACGGTAGGCAAACAGCCGCAGGTTGACCACCGGATGCTTGTCGGTCATTTCCCAGATCACGAACACCGACAGGGCAATCGCCGAGATGACCGCACCGATCACGATGAAGTTCGACTCGAACCAGTCCAGGTCATTGCCCTTGTCGAGAATCACCTGCAAGGCCCCCACGCCAATGATCAGGGTCAGCAGGCCAACATAGTCCATCGGCTGGCGACTGATCTCCACCGGACGGGACTTGAGTTGCTGGCGGACCACCATCGCGGCGAACACACCGATGGGCACGTTGATGAAGAAAATCCACGGCCAGCTGTAGCTGTCGGTAATCCAGCCGCCGAGAATCGGTCCGGCAATCGGCGCCACCACCGTGACCATCGCCAGCAGCGCCAGGGCCATCCCTCGCCTGGCCGGCGGATAGACCGCGATCAGCAGCGTCTGGGTCATGGGGTACAGTGGCCCGGCCACCAACCCTTGTAGCACGCGAAAGCCCACCAGCTCGGGCATCGAGGTGGAAATACCGCAGAGGAAGGAAGCCAGCACGAACAGGATCGTGGCCCAGATGAACAGCTTCACCTCGCCGAAACGCCGGCTCAGCCAGCCGGTCAGCGGCAAGGCAATGGCGTTGCTCACGGCAAAGGAGGTGATGACCCAGGTGCCCTGCTCCGAACTCACGCCCAGGTTGCCGGAAATGGTCGGCAAAGCCACGTTGGCGATGGTGGTGTCGAGCACCTGCATGAAGGTCGCCAGCGACAGGCCGATGGTACTGAGCAACAGGCTGGGCGGAGTGAAAGATGCGTTCGAGCTCATCGCGAATCCTTGGAAACGAGGCAGGTGCCGCGACCTTCGGGCCGCGGCTGGATTGGCGACTCAGCGTTGTGCGGTTTTCGCCGCGGTTGCGCTGTTTTCATGGATCAGGCGGGTGATCACCGCATCGGCCTGGGCCAGTTGCTCCGCATACACGTTGGTGCTGAACGAAGCTTTCTGCGGCGGCTGCTGGGCCAGCACCGGACCGCTCTGGTCATGCAGATTGACCTCGACCTGGGTCGACAGGCCGACCCGCAGCGGGTGCTTGGCCAACTCTTCGGCGTTGATGTGAATGCGCACCGGTACCCGCTGGACGATCTTGATCCAGTTGCCGGTGGCGTTCTGCGCCGGCAGCAGGGCAAAGGCGCTGCCGGTACCGGCGCCGAGGCTGTCGATGGTGCCGCTGTATTTCACCGCGCTGCCATACAGGTCGGCCTCGATGTCCACCGGCTGGCCGATGCGCATGTCACGCAGTTGGGTTTCCTTGAAGTTGGCGTCGATCCACAGCTGGTCCAGGGGAATCACCGCCATCAGCGCGGTACCCGGCTGGACCCGCTGGCCCAGTTGCACGGTGCGCTTGGCGACGTAACCGGTCACCGGCGCAATCAGGGTGGTCCGGGCATTGGCCAGATAGGCCTGGCGCAGTTGCGCGGCCGCGGCCTTGACGTCCGGGTGATTGGACACCACGGTGTCGTCCACCAGCGCGCTGCTGGTGTTGAGCTGATGCTCGGCATTGCTCAGCGCGCTCTGGGCGGAGGTCAGGTCGTCACGGGCGTGGGACAGTTCTTCCTGGGAAATCGCACCACCGGCCGCCAGGTTCTTGCGGCGGGTGAAGTTCTCCTGGGCCTTCTGTACCGCCGACTTCTGCTCCGCGACCTGGGCCTTCATGCCGTCGACATTGCTGTACAAGCCACGAACCTGGCGCACGGTCTTGGCCAGGTTGGCCTCGGCGCTTTGCAGGCCGACTTCGGCATCGCTCGGGTCGAAGTTCAGCAGCACCTGGCCTTCGTGCACCAGGTCACCGTCGTCGGCGCCGATGCTGACCACGGTGCCGGTCACCAGCGGGGTGATTTCCACCACGTTGCCGTTGACGTAGGCGTCATCGGTGCTTTCGCTCCAGCGCCCGTAGACTTCATGCCAGCCCCAGACACCCAGGCCGCCGAGGATCACCAGCAAGGTGAGGCCCGTCAGCATGACTTTGCGCTTGCGGGAATTGCCGGCGTCCGGGGTTGTTTCAGTAGCGTTCTTTTCAGTGGCCATGGCAGGTACCTTGAATTAATGAGTCTGAGCCGAGGGGCTGGTGGCGTTCGCGGCGATGTTGTCGGCCTGGAAACCACCGCCCAGGGCCTGCATCAGCTGGATGGAGAAATCGATCTGCTGGGCATTCAGGTCCGCCAGTTGGCGTTGGGCCTGCAACAGGGTCTGCTCGATGGTGAGCACGTCCAGGTAGTTGCCGATGCCGGCACCGTAGCGTTGCAACACCGTGTTGTAGGAATCCTGGGCGATATCCGCCGCATGTTGCTGGGCGGTGATCTGCTGGCCGAGGGCGCGCAACTGCTGGAGGGTGTCGCTGACATCGCCCAGGGCCTGGACCAGGCTCTTGTTGTACTGCGCCACCGCCAGGTCGTAGTCGGCGTCCTTGGCGTCGAGGCCGGCACGCAGGCGCCCACCGTCGAAGATCGGCAGCGAGACGGTCGGGGCAATGCTGAAGAAGCGACTGGCGGAACCGAACATGGCGTCGCCCAGCAACGACTCGGCGCCAGCGCCGGCACTCAGGTTGAGGTTGGGATAGAAGCGGGTCTTGCCGGCGGCGATGTCCTTGCTCGCGGCCTCGACACGCCAGCGCGCGGCCACCAGGTCCGGACGCCGTCCCAGCAGTTCCGCCGGCAGTACCGACGGCAAGGCCACGGCGCTCGGCTGGAGGATCTTCGGCCGGCTGATCTCATTGCCGCGATCCGGCCCCTTGCCCAGCAATACGGCCAGGGCGACCTTGGCGCTTTGCAGCTTTTTCCCCGCGTCGATCAACTGCTCTTCGGCGCTGGCGGCCAGGCTTTCGGTTTGCTGGTACTGGTAGTGACTGTCGATACCGGAACTCAACCGACGCTTGCCCAGTTCCAGCAGTTTGCGGGTACGCTGGAGGTCGTCGTTGTCCAGGTCATAGACGATATGCGCCTGCCCCAGGTTGCTGTAGGCCCGAGCCACATCGGCAGCGAGGGTCAATTGCGCGGCCTGGCGGTCGACTTCGGCGGCCCGCGCCTGCCCCAGCGCGGCTTCCCAGGCGTCACGCTGGCCGCCCCAGAGATCGAAGCTGTAGTTGAAGCTGACACCCAGCTTGCGCACGGTGTTGTAGCTCCCGCCGCGACCGCTGGGATCCTGGTCCCGTGCCAGGCGCGAGCGGGTGACCCCGCCACTGGCATCGAGGGTCGGCATCCGCGCCGCGTCGGCGGCATCGGCCGCTGCGCTAGCCTGGTGCGCACGCGCGCTGGCGACCTGCATATCGGGGCTGTCGTGCAAGGCCTCGCGGATCAGGCCATCGAGCTGCGGATCGCCGAGGCTTGTCCACCAGTCGCTTTTCGGCCAGGCCGCCGGCGACAGCGTCACGCCCTTGAGGGATTGTTCAGCCTTGAGGTTTTTCGCCTCTAGGCTGACGCCTTCGGTGTGCAGGCCGCTGTAGCTGGCGCAACCGGCCAGGACCATCGACAGGAACACCAGGCTGAAACCGGTACGCAGGGTTTTACTGCTCATTTTTTTCACCTACCCGCAGCGCGGTGATCGAATCTCCGGCCGCCAGCAAAATTTTCTTCAGGATGCTTTCCAGGGTCCGCAGCTCTTGCACGGTGATAGCCCCCGCCAGCTCGTTCATCGCATCGGCACCGATTTCCGGCAAACGGTCGGCGAGGGTCTGCCCCTGCGGCGTGAGCACCAGTTGGACCTGGCGCCGATCCCCCTCCGAGCGCCGACGGGCGAGCAGCTCTTTCTGCTCCAGGCGATCGAGCATGCGGGTCATCGAACCGCTGTCCACGGACAGATGGCGGCACAGCTCCGCCGGGGTATCGACACCGAACTGGGCCATGATGATCAGCACCTTGAACTGCGCGGCGGTGATGCCGTACGGAACCATATGGGTGTCGATGATCCGGTCCTTGAGCAACGCGGCACGGCCCAGGAGCAAGCCGAGATGGCAGTTGTGAAAGTCGTCCGGGGTGAAATGTTTCATAAGGCCACCAAAAGCTGCTTAGGCAGATAGTTGATCAGATATTACTGCTTAGGCAGCTAATGTCAAAGCATTCGTTAGGAAGCTTTTTATTTAGTCGATAAAAGGTGGCCAGCCGAATAGATAACGCTAGATACACGCTTGAATTAGATGTCTAACCCCAAGTTCGCGGACATGGGCTGGGGCATTCTGGAAATCGATATCTCGCCCTATCTGGGCAAGACCGAGAAGGTCAACGCAACCCTTCCCGGCTTCGTGATTCAGCGCATCGACCGTTACGTGCGCGACCACCGGATCAAGAGCCGCTCATCGTTCCTGGCGGATGCGGCGCTGGAAAAGCTGGTGCGTACTTAAGCGCCGGCAGTGGCCGGGACACCGCTGTGGAAGCGGAACTCGCTGTCCGGCGACTCGATCAGCTCCTGCTCGACCGCCCGCACCTTCTCGATGACCCGGCCAATGTCCGCGGCGTCGCCGTACTGGTAGGCCAGTTTCAGGTAGCCCTGGAAATGCCGGGCCTCGCTCTTGAGCAGGCCGAAGTAGAATTTGCCGAGCTCTTCGTCCAGGTGCGGCACCAAAGCTTCGAAGCGCTCGCAACTGCGGGCCTCGATAAAGGCCCCGACCACCAGCGTATCCACCAGCTTGACCGGCTCGTGATTGCGCACCACCTTGCGCAATCCCGAGGCATAGCGACCGGCGGACAACTGCCGCAGCTCGATCTTGCGTCGCTTCATCAGGCGCATGACCTGTTCGTGGTGCACCAGCTCTTCCCGGGCCAGACGCGACATCAGGTTGATCAGGTCGGCATGGGAATGGTACTTGGCGATCAGGCTCAAGGCGGTGCTGGCGGCCTTGAACTCGCAGTTCTTGTGATCGATCAGCAGCGTTTCCTGATCCGCCAGCGCCGCCTGCACCCAGCCTTGCGGGGTCGGACAGCCGAGGAACTCGTGGATTTCCGGCAGATTCACAGGAAAGCTCCCGTCACAGGAGTGGCTTGGCAGGGGTACAACGCGGGAATAGTCGACATGGGGCTCACAAAAACCGGGGGGGCAGGCAGGGCAAGGCCGCCGATTATACGGGCCCCGGGGCAGATCGCCAGCCGCCCCACTTGATATGCATCAAGATCGCAGTCGGTGGACTGCAACTATAGTTGTATGAAGTCGCCTTCAGCCTTCCCCGGAGCACCCCGACCATGCAAGCCATCCGCAGCATTCTGGTGATACTCGACCCCGACCACGCCCACAGCCTGGCCCTCAACCGCGCCAAGCTGATCGCCGGAGTCACGGATGCGCACCTGCACCTGCTGATGTGCGACCCCAAACACGATCACAGCGCCCTGCTCAGCCTGCTCAAGAGCCAACTGCATGACGACGGCTACAGCGCCACGGCCGAGCAGGCCTGGGACAAGACCCTGCACGACACCATCATCGGCGTGCAGCAGGCCGAAGGCTGCGGCCTGGTGATCAAGCAGCATCGCCCCGACAGCCCGCTGAAGAAAGCCCTGCTGACCCCTTCCGACTGGAAGCTGCTGCGCTACTGCCCATCCGCCGTGCTGATGGTCAAGACCGAGACACCCTGGTCAGGCGGGGTGATTCTCGCGGCGGTGGACGTGGGCAATTCCGATGACGAACACCGGCACCTGCACGCCAGCATCATCGATCACGGTTATGACATCGCCAGCCTGGCCAAAGGCCACTTACACGTGATCAGCGCCCACCCCTCGCCCATGTTGTCGGCCGCCGACCCGGTGTACCAGCTCAGGGAAACCATCGAAGGCCGTTATCGCGATCAATGCCGGGACTTCCAGAGCCAATTCGACGTGGATGACGAGCACTTGCATATCAAGGAAGGCCCCGCCGACGTGCTGATTCCCCATATGGCCCACACACTCGGGGCGGCGGTGACGGTTATCGGCACGGTGGCGCGCAGCGGGATTTCAGGGGCGCTGATCGGCAATACCGCCGAAGTGGTGCTCGACGCACTGGAAAGCGATGTACTGGTGCTCAAACCCCAGGAAATCATCGATCACCTGGTGGAGACGGCGCCGCGCCCCTGAATGAGCGCAAAGGACACCCTCAACCGCCCATGGCATCCTTGAGGAAACCCGGCGCGATGTAACGCTGGTAATGCGCTTCGGACAGGAGGAAGAACTCCCGGTCGATGGCATCGCGCAACTCGGGCAGCCCCCAGTCGCGAAACTCCGGCAACAACACCATGCCATAGGCCTCCAACTGGCTGATCACCCGCGCGCCACGGGCAATCAGCTGGTACGCCCAGCAATATTCCGACTGGTGGGGCACGAAGCGGATCTTGCGGGCCTCCAGCTGCTGGCGCAGCCTGAGCGGATCGAACACCTCGATCTTGGCCACCATCACCTGGACCAGCAATTGCTCCAGGCGCAACCACACCGCACGCTTTTCCTCCTCGTTGTAGCCGTTCCAGTGGACGACTTCATGGTGGAAGCGCTTGCAGCCACGGCACACCAGATCACCGTAAACAGTGGAGCAGAGGCCGACGCAAGGGGTCTTGATGGTCTGATTGGGCATGGGCAGGGAACACGGGCAAAAGCAAAACAGGTCCGCATGTTAGCCCTTTGTCTAACAAGGGTCACCCCCGAACCTGCCGGGCTTAACTTACCTTTCTTCGGAATATGCCGTAGAATCGGCCTGCCTTTTTAGGCGCCAATGTCCGTTGGAAGCTGTTTTCAAAGCGTCACGAGCACAGTTAATCCTAAAGAACGGCGTTGGCGTGGGAGTTTCCGCCCGGAAGTCCCTGCGCCAACCCTCATCAGCTCCCGTTCCGCAGGCGTAAAACTTTGAAAACAGCTTCTGTTGGAGATCGTGGAAACTCTGGCTAAGCGGCTCAAAAAGCCCCGCAGCGCATGAGTGCCGTGCATTTCTGGATGAGCGTCCCGGACACCCATTTGGGACCACTGATGAGGGTAATAACTGTGCTTGAAGCCTACCGCAAACATATCGAAGAGCGTGCAGCACTGGGCATCGTGCCCCAGCCGCTTAACGCCGAACAAACCGCAGGCCTGGTCGAGCTGCTGAAGAATCCCCCGGCTGGCGAAGAAGCTTTCCTCGTTGACTTGATCACCAACCGCGTTCCGCCTGGAGTGGACGAAGCGGCCTACGTCAAGGCCGGTTTCCTCTCCGCCCTGGCCAAGGGCGAAGTCAAGTCTCCCCTGATCGACAAGAAACGCGCGGTAGAACTGCTCGGCACCATGCAGGGCGGCTACAACATCGTGACCCTGGTCGAGCTGCTGGACGACGCCGAGCTGGCAGCCGTTGCCGCCGCGCAACTCAAGCACACCCTGCTGATGTTCGATGCCTTCCACGACGTCGCGGAAAAGGCCAAGAACGGCAACGTTCACGCCAAGGAAGTGATCCAGTCCTGGGCCGACGGCGAGTGGTTCAAGAACCGCCCTGTGCTGGCCGACAAGATCAGCCTGCGCGTATTCAAGGTCACCGGCGAAACCAACACCGACGACCTGTCCCCGGCACCAGACGCCTGGTCGCGTCCGGATATCCCGCTGCACGCCCTGGCCATGCTGAAAATGGCCCGTGACGGCATCGTGCCTGACCAGCAAGGCGCCATCGGCCCGATGAAACAGATCGAGCAGATGCGCAACGACGGTTTCCCGATCGCCTACGTCGGTGACGTGGTCGGTACCGGTTCGTCGCGTAAATCGGCGACCAACTCGGTCCTGTGGTTCTTCGGCGACGACGTGCCTTACGTGCCGAACAAGCGTGCAGGCGGCTTCTGCTTCGGCAGCAAGATCGCTCCGATCTTCTACAACACCATGGAAGATGCTGGCGCACTGCCAATCGAATTCGACGTTTCCAACATGAACATGGGCGACGTGATCGACCTGTACCCGCATGCTGGCAAAGTCACCAAGCACAACAGCGATGAAGTCCTGGCCACCTTCGAAATGAAGACCCCGGTACTGCTCGACGAAGTCCGTGCCGGCGGTCGTATTCCGCTGATCATCGGCCGCGGCCTGACCGAGAAGGCGCGCGCCGAACTGGGCCTGCCACCGTCGAACCTGTTCAAGCTGCCGGAAGCTCCGGCCGAAAGCACCAAGGGTTACACCCTGGCGCAGAAAATGGTCGGCAAGGCCTGTGGCGTGAAGGGCGTTCGTCCCGGCACCTACTGCGAGCCGAAGATGACCACCGTCGGTTCCCAGGACACCACCGGCCCGATGACCCGCGACGAGCTGAAGGACCTGGCCTGCCTGGGCTTCTCCACCGACCTGGTCATGCAGTCGTTCTGCCACACCGCGGCTTATCCGAAGCCGATCGACGTCACCACGCACCACACCCTGCCCGACTTCATCATGACCCGTGGCGGCGTGTCCCTGCGTCCGGGCGACGGCATCATCCACAGCTGGCTGAACCGCATGCTGCTGCCGGACACCGTCGGCACCGGTGGTGACTCCCACACCCGTTTCCCGATCGGCATCTCGTTCCCGGCCGGTTCCGGCCTGGTGGCATTCGCCGCCGCCACTGGCGTCATGCCACTGGACATGCCGGAATCGATCCTGGTGCGTTTCAAAGGCAAGCTGCAACCGGGCGTCACCCTGCGCGACCTGGTTCACGCAATCCCTTACTACGCCATCCAGAAAGGCCTGCTGACCGTCGAGAAGAAAGGCAAGAAAAACGCCTTCTCCGGCCGCATCCTGGAAATCGAAGGCCTGGAAACCCTGACCGTCGAACAGGCTTTCGAACTGTCCGACGCCTCGGCTGAACGTTCCGCCGCCGGTTGCACCATCAAGCTGTCGAAAGAGTCGATCACCGAATACCTGCAGTCGAACATCACCCTGCTGCGCTGGATGATCGGCGAAGGCTACGGCGATGCCCGCACCCTGGAGCGTCGTGCCCAGGCGATGGAAGCCTGGGTGGCCAACCCGGAGCTGCTGGAAGCCGACAAGGACGCCGAGTACGCGGAAATCATCGAAATCGACCTGGCCGACGTCAAGGAGCCTGTGCTCTGCGCGCCGAACGACCCGGACGACGCCCGCCTACTCTCCAGCGTTGCTGGCGAGAAGATCGACGAAGTGTTCATCGGTTCCTGCATGACCAACATCGGCCACTTCCGCGCTGCGGGCAAGTTGCTGGATCAGGTCAAGGGCCAGCTGCCAACGCGTCTGTGGCTGTCGCCGCCGACCAAGATGGACGCTCACCAGCTGACCGAAGAAGGCTACTACGGCATCTACGGCAAGGCTGGCGCGCGCATGGAAATGCCGGGCTGCTCGCTGTGCATGGGTAACCAGGCACGGGTAGAACCGAACTCCACCGTGGTGTCGACCTCGACCCGTAACTTCCCGAACCGTCTGGGCGACGGCGCGAACGTCTACCTGGCTTCGGCCGAGCTGGCGTCCGTGGCTTCGATCCTGGGTCGCCTGCCGACCGTCGAGGAATACATGGAGTACGCCGGTAAAATCGACAGCATGGCTGCCGACGTCTACCGCTACCTCAGCTTCGACCAGATCGCCGAGTTCCGTGAAGCCGCGGCGAACGCCAATATTCCGGTCGTTCAAGCCTAAGCTGTACGCGCAATAGAAAAAGCCCCGACTAGTCGGGGCTTTTTTATACCTGCCGGTTTTATGCCTACCGTTACTGGCGTACCAACCGCAGGTTCTGGAACTCGACCTTCTCGGTGCTGCGATACGGATTGATGTCCAACCCACCCCGCCGCACATAACGGGCATACACCGTCAATTTCTCCGGTTTCAACAAACGCTGCAGATCAAGGAAGATCCGTTCCACGCACTGTTCATGGAAGTCCGAGTGCTGGCGGAAGCTCACCAGGTAGGCCAGCAGGCTCGCGTGATCCAGCGCCGCACCGCGATACTCCACCACCACGCTGCCCCAGTCCGGCTGGCTGGTCACCGGGCAATTGGACTTGAGCAGGTGGCTGTGCACGCTCTCCTCGACAATCCGCGAGGCATCGCAACGCAGCAGCTCCGGACGCGGATGGGCGTAGTCGCTGACATTGATCTCGAGGTCGTCGATGCACACACCCGGCAAGGCAACCACTCCCTCGGCCTGCACCTCGCTCAAACGACGGACCCGCACCCCCACCGGCTTGCCGGCGGCGGCCGACAGATCGGCGCGCAGCACCGCCTCCAGGCTGGCGGTGTCGACGAACGGCGTCTGGTTCAGGGAGTTGAGGTACAGCTTGAAGGACTTCGACTCGATGATGTTCGGCGAATCCGCCGGGATACTGAACTCACCGATCGCCACCACCGGCTTGCCGGACGGCAGCAGCCAGGACAACTCGAAGCAGTTCCAGAAGTCCACGCCGACATACGGCAAGGTCTCGGCGCTCAGGCCCAACTCGGCCCATTTGGTCGCCCGGGGAATGGGGAACAGCAAGGATGGCGTGTAGGTGGCGATGTACTCACTGGACTTGCCCAGTGGCGAGTGTTCGGCGGCGGGATGCATGACAAAAACCTGACTGAATAAACCCCGCCAGTCTATCGCAAATCACCCGCGCGCACGAAAGCCCTCGCCCCGGCAGGTCACTTCAAGGCTCGATCTTCAAGGTTCCGACCATCCCCGCCTGGTAGTGCCCGGGAATATTGCAGGCAAACTGCAGGTTCCGGGCCTGGCTGAAGGTCCAGGTCAACTCGGCGGTCTTGCCCGGCTCGACCAGCACGCTGTTGGGATCGTCATGCTTCATTTCATGCCCCATGGCGGCATGGTCCATGCCGGCCATCTTCATGCCGGTGGCCGTCAATTGGCCGCTCTGCTGCATCTTGAGCATCGCCTGCTGGTGCTCGGCATGCGCCGCCGCGTGCCCCAGGTTGAATTCATGCAGCAGATGGCCCTTATTGATCAGCACGAAACGCACGGTCTCGCCCGCCTTCACATCCAACTCTTTGGCATTGAAGGCGATGTCGGTCATGATCACTTCAACCGTGCGGGTCGCCTTGCTCGCCGGTGCCGGCTGGCCGAAATCATAGTGGCCCGCGGGCGAGGCCCAGACAGGCAGGCTCACCGCCAGCAAACCAACCAGCAGCAGGCTGTTACGCAAAAACATAGTCACACTCCAACGGGATCGGGTCCAGGTTGTGTGAAACTGTAGGGCCCGGTCGCTGGCATTGAGCTGACCTCCAGATTACAACTTTGTCAGGTTGGCCTCCATCCACCCGGCGCGCGGTATAACGCTTCTGTTCCATTTGCCATGAGCCATCCATGAAACTGCTGATCGTCGAAGACCAATCGAAAACCGGTCATTACCTGCGCCAGGGCCTGAGCGAGGCCGGGTTCAACACCGAACTGGTGGCGGACGGCATCACCGGCCAGCACCTGGCCCTGACCGGCGACTATGCGCTGCTGATCCTCGACGTCATGTTGCCCGGTCGCGACGGCTGGCAAATCCTGCAAGCGGTGCGCAGCGCCGGCCTGGACATTCCGGTGCTGTTCCTGACCGCCCGCGACGCCGTGGAAGACCGGGTCCACGGCCTGGAACTGGGCGCCGACGACTACCTGGTCAAGCCTTTCGCCTTTTCCGAGCTGCTGGCCCGGGTCCGCAGCCTGCTGCGCCGGGGCAGCGCGGCCAGCCAGGAAACCAGCCTGCAACTGGCCGACCTGCGCCTGGACCTGATTCGTCGTCGGGTCGAGCGGGCCGGACAGCGCATCGACCTGACCGCCAAAGAGTTCGCCCTGCTGGAAATGCTGCTGCGCCGCCAGGGCGAGGTGCTGCCCAAATCCCTGATCGCGTCCCAGGTCTGGGACATGAACTTCGACAGCGACACCAACGTCATCGAAGTGGCGATCCGCCGCCTGCGCTTGAAGGTCGATGACAACCACAGCCACAAGCTGATCCACACCGTGCGCGGCATGGGTTATGTCCTTGAAGAGCGCAACGCCTGATGCGCCACCTGTCCCTGGGCAGCCGCCTGGCCCTGCTGTTCGCCGCCTGCACCGCCGTGGTTTCGTTGACCGCGGGCGTACTGTTCAACCGCGCCAGCGAGTCGCACTTCATCGAACTCGACCAGCAACTGCTCGACGCGCGCCTGGCGGCACTGCGCAGCAGCCTCGCGGGGGTCGAGAGCCTGGGCGACTTCCAGCAGCGCAGCCAACGGCTGCAAGCCGACATCAACCTGAGCCCCGACGTCGCCTTGCGGGTCAGCGGTGCCGATGGCCAGCGCTGGTTCAATACCCCGGGCACCCTGCCCGGCGACTTGCCGACGCAAGCGGGACTGACCAGCCTGCGGATCGAGGGCACCGCCTACCGGGTCTTCAACGCCCCGCTGGACCCGAACAAGGCCGGCTCGGCGCAATTGACCCTGATCCTCGATATCACCCACCACCAGCATTTCCTGCAACGCATGCAGCACCTGATCTGGCTGACGGTCAGCCTCTCGGCCCTGGCCACCGCCCTGCTCGGTGCCTGGGCCGCGCGCAGCGGCCTGCGGCCCTTGCGGCGCATGAGTGAAGTCGCCGCGGGGGTATCGGCCAGCTCGCTGACCCAGCGTCTGCCCGAGAAACAGATGCCGTCCGAACTGGCCGAGCTGGCGCAGTCGTTCAACGCCATGCTCGCGCGCCTGGATGATTCCTTCCAGCGACTCTCGGCCTTCTCCGCCGATATCGCCCACGAACTGCGCACACCGCTGTCGAACCTGCTGACCCACACCCAAGTCACCCTGACCCGGCCCCGGGCGCTGGAGGACTACCGCGAAGCCCTGCACAGCAACCTCGAAGAGCTGCAATGGATGGCGCAACTGGTCAATGACATGCTGTACCTGGCCAAGGCCGACCACGGCCTGCTGACACCCCGCCACGAAGCGCTCGAGCTGGCCGATGAGGTGGATGCCCTGCTGGAGTTCTTCATGCCGCTGGCCGAAGAGAATCGAGTCCGGCTCAAGCGCGAAGGTCGCGCCAGCCTGTCGGGTGATCGCGGCATGCTGCGCCGCGCGCTGTCCAACCTGCTGGACAATGCCTTGCGCTTCACCCCTGAAGCGGGCGAGATTGCGGTCAGGCTGCAGGGCGCGCCAGAGGGGTTGCGGGTCAGCATCGAGAATACCGGGGAAGGTATTGCACCCGGAGTGTTGCCGCAGCTGTTCGACCGTTTCTACCGAGCCGACCCGGCACGCCATGAAGGCAGCAGTGAACATGCGGGATTGGGACTGGCGATTACCCAGTCGATCGTGCGGGCCCATGGTGGGCGGATTCGCTGTGAATCAGAGGCGGGGTGGACGCGGTTTGTCATTGAGTTGCCCACCACTCACTGACACATATCTCTTTGTGGCGAGCGGGCCTGCCCGCTCGCCACAAAGGCCGTCCCGGACTACGAATACCGCAGGGCGTGCGCCGGCTCGATCTTCGCCGCCCGGTACGCCGGGTACAGGGTCGCCAGGAAGCTGAGGATAAACCCGGCCGAACAGATCAACGCCACATCTCCCCCCTGCAACTGCGACGGCAGGTTGCTGACGAAGTACACGTCGGAACTGAAGATATGCTGCCCGCTGACCCGCTCGATCCAGCCCACCAGCTCGCTGACATTCAGCGCCGCGATCACCCCCAGCACACCGCCGATCAAGGTCCCGACAATCCCGATCACCGTGCCCTGGACCATGAAGATCGCCATGATCTGCCGTGGCGTGGCGCCGATGGTGCGCAGGATCGCGATGTCCGCGCCCTTGTCGTTCACCACCATGATCAGGGTCGCGATGATGTTGAACGCCGCCACCGCGACGATCATCAGCAACAACAGACCGATCATGGTCTTTTCCATCTTCATGGCACTGAACAGGCTGCCCTGGGTGTGGGTCCAGTCATCGGCCTTGAAATCACCGCCCAGGCCCGTGGCGATGTCCGTGGACACCTGTGGCGCCGCGTACAGGTCCTTCACCGCCAGCCGCACGCTCTGCACCTGGTTCGGCTGCCAGTGCTGGATATCCGCCGCATCGCTCATGTGGATCAGCGCCATGGAGCCATCCAGCTCCGCCCCGACCTTGAACACCCCGACCACGTTCAGGCGCTGCATGCGCGGTGTGATGCCGCCCGGCTCGGAGCTGAGTTCCGGGACGATCAGGGTCAGCTTGTCGCCGACATTCACCCGGAAGCGCCGCGCGGTGATCTCACCGATCACCACGCCGAACTCACCCGGCTTCAGGTCTTCCAGGCGCCCCTGGACAATGTGCTGGGCGACAATCGACACCTGGCCTTCCCGGGCCGGGTCGACACCGCTGATCTGGATCGGCTGCATCGAACCCTTGTAGGAGAGCATGCCGTCCATTTCGGTAAAGGGCACCGCCGCCGTCACTTCAGGGTTCTTCAGCGCCGCGGCCGCCACCGGTTGCCAGTCATCGATAGGCTTTACCCCGACGATCGTGGCGTGGGGCACCATGCCGAGGATCCGTGAACTCATTTCCTTCTGGAAACCGTTCATCACCGACAACACCACGATCATCGCCAACACACCCAGGGCGAGGCCGATCATCGAGGTCATCGAGATGAAAGAGACAAAACGGTTGCGGCGCTTGGCGCGGGTATAGCGCGTGCCGATGAAAATCGATAACGGTCTGAACATTCGCAGGCCACCGTAAAAAGTAACAGCCACTTCAATATAAAGAGCAAAAATCCAAATCGCGTGAAAGCGTAGCGAGCGAAGACGAGACAAGGCAAAAACAGGCGAGGACGCGGAGTTTACTGGTTGTAAATGAGCAGTCCGAGCCTGTTTTTAACGCAGTATCGTCGAGCGCAGTAGCTTTCACGTGATTTGGACGAGTTTTCCGTCTTCCAGGTGCAGCACGCGATCCATCTGCCGGGCCAGGCCCATGTCGTGGGTCACCACCAGGAACGCCGTGCGCATCGAGATGCTGAGCTCGTGCATCAGGTCCTGGATGCCCTGGGCGGTGTGGTGGTCGAGGTTGCCGGTGGGCTCGTCGAGCATCACCAGACCCGGCTTGTTCACCAGGGCCCGGGCAATCGCCACGCGCTGGCGCTCGCCACCGGACAGCTCCGCCGGCTTGTGCTCCAGGCGATGGCCGAGGCCGACCCGCTCCAGCAACGCCGTGGCCCGCTGACGCGCCTCGGGAATCGCGGTGCGCCCGATCAGCAGCGGCATGCAGACGTTCTCCAGCGCAGTGAACTCGGGCAGCAGGTGATGGAACTGGTAGACGAACCCCAGCGAGCGGTTGCGCAACAGGCCGCGGGCTTTCTCGCCCAGGGCGGAAAGCTCCTCGCCGGCCAACCAGACACTGCCCTGGGACGGTGTATCGAGGCCACCCAGCAGGTTGAGCAAGGTACTTTTGCCCGACCCCGAGCTGCCGACGATCGCCACCCGCTCACCGGCGTGCAGCTCCAGCTGCAGGCCCGACAGGACCACCACCGACTCCGGGCCTTCCTCGTAGGACTTGCCCAGGTTGCGGCAACTCAGCACTGCTTTATCACTCATGCCCAACTCACTCATAACGTAGCGCCTCCGCAGGCTGGGTGCGCGCGGCACGCCAGGCTGGATACAGGGTGGCGAGGAAACTCAGGACCAATGCCGCGCCGCAGACCATCAAGACATCCTCGGCCATCAGCTGGGACGGCAGGTAGTCGATGAAATACACGTCGGCATTGAGGAACTTGTGACCGATCAGGCCCTCGAGGGCGGCGATCGCGGCGCTGACGTTCAGTGCGGCGAGGATCCCGACCACCGCGCCGATCAGCGTACCGATCACCCCGATCACGGTGCCCTGGACCATGAAGATCGCCATGATCTGCCCGGGCGTGGCACCCAGCGTGCGGAGGATGGCGATATCGCCCTTCTTGTCGTTCACCACCATCACCAGGGTGGAGATGATGTTGAACGCCGCCACCGCCACGATCAGCAGCAACAGCAGGCCGATCATGGCCTTTTCCATCTTGATCGCCTGGTACAGGTTGCCGTGGGTACGGGTCCAGTCACGGGCGTAGTAACGGTTCTCGCCCAACTGCTGGGCAATCTCCCAGGCCGTGCGTGGCGCCTGGAACAGGTCGTCGAACTTCAGGCGCAGGCCCTGGACCTGGTCCGGCTTCCAGCGATGCAGGCGCGCCAGGTCGTCGAGGTTGGTCAGGCCCAGGTAACCGTCCAGCTCACCGGCGCCGACATGGAAGATGCCGACCACGGTAAAGCGTTTCATCCGCGGAAACATGCCCGCCGGCGTCACCGTGACTTCCGGGGCGACGAAGTTCAGCTTGTCGCCGAGCCCAACCCCCAGCTTGGTCGCGGCCTTGTCGCCGATGACGATGCCGAAGCTGCCGGGCGTCAGCGCATCGAGCTGGCCCTTCAGCATGAACTGGTCAATGATCGAGACCTTGCGCTCCTGCGCCGGGTCGATGGCATTGAGGATCACCTTCTGCACCTGGCCATTGTTGGTCAGCAAGCCCTGCATCTGGGTGAACGGCGCGACCGCCTGCACTTGCGGGTTCTTGAGGACCTTGTCGGCCAGGGCCTGCCAGTTGCTGATCGGCTCGCCGGACTCGATGGTCGCGTGGGGCACCATGCCCAGCACGCGGGTGCGCATCTCATGATCGAAGCCGTTCATCACCGAGAGCACCACGATCATCACGACTACGCCAAGGGCCAGTCCGATCATCGAAGTCAGGGAAATGAACGATACAAAATGACTGCGACGTTTTGCACGGGTATAACGCGCGCCGATAAATACGGTGAGTGGTCTGAACATGTCGGGGGGGCTTGTTCGGAGGAAAAGAAGACGTCCTTGTGGCGAGGTAGGGTCAGCAGCTTTACACTCAGACCATCACCTCTGCCCTGGGTTCGCCATGTCGACATTAGATGAAGAAGATCGCCGCGAATACTACCGTATCGAGGACACGATCGCACTGGAAATCAGCCCCCTGTCCGCCTTCGACGCGGCGAACAAGGAAGTGTTGCAAGATGCTTCGCCGCTCTTCAACCTGCTGAGCGAACTGCACCTGAGCGAATTCGAATCGCAACACCTGTTGCGCCAGGTCAGCGAGCGCGATCGGGCCCTGACCGCTTTCCTCAAGGCGCAGAACAAGCGCATTGAACTGCTCAGCCAGGTAATGGCCCATTCAGTACTGGGCGAGTTCGGCGAACTGCAGCGGGTGATCCTTTCCGAAGGTGGCCTGGAGTTCGAGCACCATATGGCCTATGCCGCCGGCAGCCACCTGGCGGTCAAGATGGTACTGATGCCCCAGGCGCACGGCCTGTTGCTGCGGGCCAGGGTGACCCATTGCGCGCCCCGCAGCTTCGGCACCTTCGATATCGGCACCGAGTTCGATTCATTGACCGATGCCCAGCGCCAGTTGCTGGCGCGGCATATCTTGCAGAAACAGGCGCAGCAGCGACGCCTGGCCCGGGAGCAGAACGGTCCCGAGGCCACGTGACACCTGCGGCTGAAGCCCTCTTACCGTTTTAACCTTGTAGCAGTATTCCCCCTGAAGGAGCAGTCGTGACTCTGATTTATGGCCATCGTGGCGCCAAAGGTGAAGCACCGGAAAACACCCTGACCAGTTTCCAGGAATGCCTCAAGCACGGTGTACGCCGTTGCGAACTGGACCTGCACCTGTCCATGGACGGTGAACTGATGGTCATCCATGACCCGACCCTCAAGCGCACCACCGACCGCCGCGGCAAGGTGGTCGAGCACGCCGCCGCCGAACTGGTGACCTATGACGCGCGCAAGGGCGGTCCCGGCTGGATCAAGCCGTGTCCGATCCCACGCCTGGAGGAATTGTTCGAACAGTGCGATTTCGAGCACTGGCAACTGGAAGTCAAGAGCGCTTCGCGCACCCGCGCGGCGACCACCGTGCTGGCGATCCGCGAAATGGCCCAGCGTTTCGGCCTGCTGGACAAGGTCACCGTCACCTCCAGCTCCCGGGAAGTGCTCAAGGCGGCCCTGGAACTGACCCCGGACCTGTCACGGGGACTGGTAGCCGAATACGCCTGGCTCGACCCGTTGAAGGTCGCCCAGAGTTATGGTTGCGAGATGCTGGCGTTGAACTGGACACTCTGCACCCCGGAGCGCCTGATCAAGGCCCAGCGCCAGGGATTGCACGTGTCGGTGTGGACGGTCAACGAACCTGCGCTGATGCGCAGGCTCGCCGACTTCGGCGTCGATAGCCTGATTACAGACTTTCCCGGTTTGGCCACGGCCACACTTGGGAATGGCTGAAATCGGTCTCCCCGGCCGGCTCAGGCCACCGGCCGGAGCCGCTCAAAAAAGCCGGTTGAGGCCATCGTAAGCCGCTACCCGATAGGCTTCGGCCATGGTCGGGTAGTTGAACGTGGTGTTCACGAAGTACTTCAGGGTGTTGTTCTCACCCGGCTGGTTCATGATCGCCTGACCGATGTGAACGATCTCCGACGCCTGGTAACCGAAGCAGTGCACCCCCAGGACTTCCAGGGTTTCACGGTGGAACAGGATCTTCAGCATGCCTTGCGGCTCGCCAGCGATCTGCGCCCGGGCCATGCTCTTGAAGAACGCCTTGCCCACTTCGTAAGGCACCTTGGCCTTGGTCAGCTCATGCTCGTTCTTGCCAATCGAGCTGATCTCCGGAATGGTGTAGATCCCGGTCGGCACGTCGTTGACATAACGCCAGCTGCCGTTGTCAACGATGCTGCCCGCCGCCGAGCGCCCCTGGTCGTGCGCCGCACTGGCCAGGCTCGGCCAGCCGATCACATCACCGGCACCGTAGATATTCGGCACGCAGGTGCGATAGTTCTCGTCGACCTCGATCTGGCCGCGGCTGTTGACCTTGACCCCGATGTTTTCCATGCCCAGCTTGTCGGTGTTGCCGGTACGCCCGTTACACCAGAGCAAGGCATCGGCCTTGATCTTCTTGCCGGACTTGAGGTGCAGGATCACCCCGTTGTCCAGGCCTTCGACACGGTCGTACTCTTCGTTGTGGCGCACGGTGATGTTGTTGTTGCTGAAGTGGTAGCTCAGCGCCTGGGAAATCTCGGAGTCGAGGAAGCTGAGCAACTGGTCGCGGTTGTCCACCAGCTCCACCAGCACCCCGAGGCCACTGAAGATCGACGCGTATTCGCAACCGATCACCCCGGCACCGTAGATGATCAGCTTGCGCGGCGTGTGGCCGAGGCTGAGGATGGTGTCGCTATCGTAGATACGCGGGTGGTGGAAATCGATATCGGCCGGGCGATACGGACGCGAACCGGTGGCGATGATGATGTGCTTGGCCACCAGTTTCTCGACCACGCCGTTGGGGCAGACCACTTCGATGGTCTGCTCGTCGGCGAAGCTGCCGGTGCCGAAGAACAGGTCGACCCGGTTGCGGGCGTAAAAGCCGGTACGCGAAGCGACCTGCTTGGCGATGACCTTCTCCGCGCTTTTCAGCACATCCGGAAAGGAAAACCAGCGCGGCTCACCAATGGCCCGGAACATCGGGTTGGTGTTGAACTGCATGATCTGCCGGACCGAGTGACGCAAGGCCTTGGACGGAATGGTCCCCAGGTGGGTGCAGTTACCGCCGACCTGGCGACGACTGTCGACCATTGCCACCTTGCGCCCCGCTTTCGCGGCGTTCATTGCCGCGCCTTCACCAGCCGGGCCGGAACCCAGTACCACTACGTCGTAGTTGTAGACAGCCATGCGTACTCCTCAGAACAGGCCGAGGTACCCCTCTGGCACCTGCGGCTAAATCATGTCGCGGCCAGCGACATGAAGGATCAAATCTCTGTGTGCAGTCTATAGAAGCTTCAACGCCGCGCACATTAACCCTTGGTAGCGTCGTAGGCCAGCTTTGCCTGCACTACATGTCATGCCCGTCACCCTTGGCCAGGCGCTCGAACGCCTGGCTCGTCCGTGTGACGAAGCCTTTATCGGTACGCATCACAAAAGAGGCGGCGATAGCGTGTTTCTCCGCGTAGTCCCAACCGTGCTCGGGCCCCAGTACCAGCAACAGGGTCGACAGGCCGTTGGCCATCAGCGTCGAGGGATGAAATACCGTGACCGATGCCAGGTTATGGGTAATGGGCGCACCGGTCCGGGCGTCGAAGGTGTGGGAATAACGCTTGCCGTCCTGTTCGAAATAATTGCGGTAATCGCCCGACGTGGAAACGCCATAACCGTCGAGGACAACGATCCGCTGCGCCACCTGCCGATCGTCCCGCGGCAGCTCCAGGGCGATCCGCCAGGGACTGCCATCGGGCTTCCGGCCCACCGCCTTCAGCTCGCCCGTGACGTCGGCAAGCAAACTGTCGAGGCCCATCCCCTTCAGCCGATCAACGATACGGTCCACCGTGTAACCCGCCGCGATGCTGTTGAAGTCCACCTCCACGGCGGCGTCCTTGCAGAGCTTGTCGCCGTCGATACGCAGATAGCGGTGCCCGACACGCTGGCGTACCTCGGCCAGCTTCGCCGCGTCCGGTACCTTCTGCTCACGCCCCTGCGGGCCAAAGCCCCACAGGTTCATCAAGGGTTCGACCGTCAGGTCGTAGCCACCGTCGCTGTCCATCGACAGCTGTTCGCCGATCCGGACCAGCTCCAGGATCGGAGCCGGCATGACCTGGCAGCTGTGGGCCGGCAATTCGTTGAAGCGCTCGATATCCGAGTCGCCGCGATAGGTCGACATCTGCCGGTCGACTTCCGCCAGGATCGCCTCGACCTCGTGCCTGACCTCAGCGACCGCCGGCCCGCCGACATGGCGCACATAGCGGATGGAATAGGTACTGCCCTGGGTCGGACCACCGAACTGCTCCAGCGAGTCAGTGTTGTCGCAACCGGCGAGCAGGACAAAGGTCCCCCCCAGCAGAAGGGTTCGTAACAAAGGCGCGGCCGCCTGTGGATCTGACATAGTCGCTAGAAGGCCTTTTTCGAGGTTGACCATTATGCCCCAGATAATCGCCCGCCCATGAAGGATCTTCAGCCCTGGTGAACCCCTGAGGGAAGCCGTCTAGATCAAGGGTTCTACCACTTAGCCAGCAAGCTATGTTTTTTGTTGCCGGATGACTCTATTAAACATATCGTTACAAAACTGCTCTGCCAGCGTGCGTATGCCTGAAAGGTTCAGTTAGGACGAGCAAAGACGACGGATTGCTTATAAGACAGACAAAGTGAGTACATAAAATGGCCTCGAATACGGGCAAGGGCAAGGCGATCTTTCGCGTTGTCAGCGGCAACTTCCTTGAGATGTTCGACTTCATGGTTTATGGCTTCTATGCCACGGCCATCGCCAAAACCTTCTTTCCCAATGACAGCGCCTTCGCATCCCTGATGCTTTCGCTGGCCACCTTCGGCGCCGGCTTCCTGATGCGTCCGCTGGGGGCGATTTTCCTCGGCGCCTACATCGACCGCCATGGTCGTCGCCAAGGCCTGATCATCACCCTGGCCATGATGGCCGCGGGCACAGTGCTGATTGCCTGCGTACCGGGCTATTCGACCCTCGGCGTGTTCGCTCCGCTGCTGGTGTTGCTCGGTCGCCTGCTGCAAGGCTTCTCCGCCGGCGTCGAACTGGGCGGTGTCTCGGTGTACCTGGCCGAGATCTCGACCCCGGGTCGCAAGGGCTTCTTCGTCAGTTGGCAGTCCGCCAGCCAACAGGCCGCCGTCGTGTTCGCCGGCTTGCTGGGCGTGGGCCTCAACCACTGGCTGAGCCCCGATCAGATGGGTGACTGGGGCTGGCGCGTACCGTTCCTGGTGGGCTGCATGATCGTTCCGGCGATTTTCATCATCCGTCGCTCGCTGGAAGAAACTCCCGAGTTCCAAGCCCGCAAACATCGTCCGAGCCTGTCGGAAGTGATGCGTTCCATCGGCCAGAATTTCGGCCTGGTGCTGGCGGGTATGGCGCTGGTGATCATGACCACGGTGTCCTTCTACCTGATCACCGCCTACACCCCGACCTTCGGCAAGGCCGAACTGCACCTGTCGGACTTCGACGCCCTGCTGGTGACCGTGTGCATCGGCCTGTCGAACTTCTTCTGGCTGCCGGTGATGGGCGCGCTGTCCGACAAGATCGGGCGCAAGCCACTGCTGCTGGCGGCGACCATCCTGGCGATCCTCACGGCGTATCCGGTGCTGTCCTGGCTGGTGGCCGCCCCGAGCTTCAGTCACCTGTTGATTGCCTTGTTGTGGCTGTCGTTCCTCTATGGCTCCTACAACGGCGCCATGGTGGTGGCCCTGACCGAGATCATGCCGGTCGAAGTGCGCACCACCGGTTTCTCCCTGGCCTACAGCCTGGCTACGGCGACCTTCGGCGGCTTTACCCCGGCGGTCTGCACCTACCTGATCCACGTGCTGGACAACAAGGCGGCACCGGGCATCTGGCTCAGTGGCGCAGCCGTACTGGGGCTGATCGCCACCCTGGTGCTGTTCCGTGGCAACAAGCATGAACTGCGCACCGCGCAGATGGCAGTGTCCAGCCGCGGCTGAGCAGACACCTTCGCCAGCCGGCAAACGCCTGCAATGCAGGCGTTTGCCGGTCACCTCTCGCGCAGCATGGACGTAGCGCAGGTTTGTCAGGGGGTTCTCCCCTCATCCATTACGACCCAGGCCTGGCCGCATCCACCCCGCGCTTGTCGGCGACCTTCAACGACTGACTCCACCCTCCTCCCAGGGCCTTGTACAGGTTCACCTGATTGATCTCCCGCGCCAGTTCCAGCTGCGACCATTTCTGCTGCGCCTCGAACAGCGAGCGATGGGCATCCATCGTCGAGAAGTAGCTGTCCATACCCGCCTCGAAACGCAATCGCGACTGTCGATAGGCTGCCTGGTAATCCTCTACCAGACGCTTCTGCGCCGCCACCTGGACGAGCATCTCCTGGCGGGCATTGAGCGCATCGGCCGCCTCGCGGAAGGCATTCTGCACCGTCGCTTCATAGGCCGCGACCCGACCATCGAATCGCGCATGCGCGCCATCCACCTGGGCCCGTCGGGCACCGCCGTCGATCAGGGTCAAGGAGCCCGTCAGGGCGGTCGACCAGAACTGCGCCGGGGCGCTGAGCAACCGGGAAAAATCGCCGCTCAGGCTCCCCAGCGCCGAGGTCAGGGAAAAGGTCGGGAAGTAGGCGCTACGCGCCGCGCCGATGTCCGCATTGGCCGCGCGCAGCAAGGCTTCGGCCGCCATGATGTCGGGGCGTCGGGTCATCAGTGACGATGGCAGCCCGGCCGGCACATCGGCGGTGGCCAGGGACTCGCCCAACTCTCCACTGGGCAGCAGGGCCGCGGGCACCGGCTGCCCCACCAGGACCCGCAGTGCATTCATGTTCTGCGCCACCTGCATGCGATAGGTGTTGATCTGCACCGCCGCGGTATTGGTTTGCGCATCGGCCTGATGCACATCGATCTGCGCGCTGGAGCCCAGGTTGTAGCTCTTGCGCAGCAACTGCCCGTAGTTGTTCTGGGTGTCGTAGGTGGTCTGGGCGAGATCCAGCAGATTCTGGCTGGCCTTGAGGCTCAACCAGGTACTGGCGACCTCCCCGATCAGCGCCAGCCGAGCCGTCTGATAGTCGGCCTCGGAGGCTTCGAAGCGAGCACCGGCGGCGCTTCTCTGGCTACGGATGCGCCCGAACAGGTCCAGTTCGTAGGAGGTGAAACCGGCTGTCGCCTGGAAGGTGTTGGCGATACTGCCCGCGCTGTCCCCACCTCCCGGCGTACGCACCAGCGGCGGCAACTTGCTGCGTCCGGCGTAGGTATCGATGCCGATCGAGGGAAATAACGCCGACTGCGCACCGGCATAGCCGGCCCGGGCTTCTTCCACGCCGGCAGCGAACTGGCGCAGGCCGCGATTGTTCGCCAGCGCCAGCTCGATCAGCGCACGCAGCCGCTGATCGAGGATAAACCCATGCCAATCATGCTCGAACGCCTCCTTGGCCGCACAGCAGGAACCTGTCGAGCTGGCCGGCCACTGTGCGTCGATCGGTGCATCGGGTTTTTCGTAGGTCGGGTCCAGCGAACAAGCACTGAGCAGCAGCAGGGACACCAGACAAGTCGAAGGTACACAACGGTTCATGATCCACCTCATCAACGCAAACCCAACAAGGCTCGCAAGGGTGAAACCAGGGCATCCCAGAGGCCGCCACGGGGCCCGGCCACCCGTGACAGGGGCTGTTGGCGCAACCGCACGGCAGCCGGTCGATAACGCGCCAGCGCGGCATAGGACGGCACCCTGGAGGGCCGGGAGAGCGCTGGTCGCGAACGCCGCTCCCCCAGCAGCGAACGGCGCAACAAGGTGCCAAAGGCCAGGGCCGGCTCGGCCTTGCTGGCCACGTTGACGCTAGCGTCACTGAACAAGTGGGTGATAAGACGCTGCCGCAACCCCTCGTCGAGGTCGACAAAACGCAGCCCCAGGCGATCGTTGCCCTGGTTGCGCATGACCTCGACCCCGAGCCAACCGAGCTCGGGGATCCACAACTGCCCTCGTACGCCCGGCTTGATCCAAACCGCCAGGTCACAAGACAAACACACCCCGCTGACCGAAATATCCACCAGACGCCCGGCAAAGGTTTTCGTCCCCAGGCGCAAGCCAGTGGCTGCATCGAAGGGAAAGCGCTCTTCGCCATGCAGCCGCGGCCGGTCAACGCAGGCCACCAGCGTCGCCAGGTTGTAGATCAGTGCGACCACGGTCCAGCACAGGTTGAACAGCATGTTGCCGTCGAAGGCCGCTGCCGTGGCAATAGCGGTGAACGCGCCCACCTGGGAAAACACGATCAACCCCAGGAAGAACCCGAACATCTTCCAGTGGATCAGGGTACGGGTGCGGTCGAGGCCTTTGGCGGTCACCTTGAAGGGGCGACCGAACGGACGAATCATTGCACTGGCTATCGTCGCGGTGACCGCCAGGGCCGCGACGATCTGCGTGACTTCGGTGAACACCGGCAGGGTTCGGCGTGCCGTGACCCAGGTGCCGTAGCCCCAGAACGCGATCAGTGCCGGCATGCCAAAGGCCAGGAAATCCGCGGGCTTGGCATAGAACCCGGCAATGCCGAAGTACCAGTAGAGCACCGGTGACACCAGCAGCATCAGGATGAAGGGCTTGGAAAACCAGTGCATCAGGCCGTGCAGGAAATGCAGGCGATCATTGAGACGGTAGCCACTGCCACGCAGCGGCCCCTCCTTCAACAGCGCGACCTGGAGGGCTCCCAGGCACCAGCGCGCGCGCTGGTTGATGTACTCGGTCAGTCCCTCGGCCGACAGTCCGATGGACAGTCGCTCGTTGAGCCAGCGGGTCACGTAGCCTTGCTGCGACAGGCGGCAACTGGTGTAGAGATCCTCGCATACCGAGCCGGTGGGAAATCCTCCGATGCGGGTAATCAGGTCGCGCCGCACCACAAAGGAGGTGCCCACGCAGAACGCCGCGTCCCAGCCGTCCTTGGCCGGCTGGAAGACATCGAAGAAGACGCGCTGCTCGTCCACCCAGCAGTCGGACGAGCCGAGGTTGTGCTGGATCGGATCCGGGTTGTAGTAGAACTGCGGGGTCTGCACCAGGCCCACCCGCGGGTCCTGGAACAGCCCGAGGATGCGCATCAGGATCGGTTGCTGAGCAGCGAAATCGGCGTCCAGTACCAGGATGTATGGCGCATTGCTGCTGGCGGCCGACTGGCGCAGGCCGTTGTTCAGATTGCCGGCCTTGGCGTGGGTATTGTCCGGGCGCCGGGCGTATTGCACCCCGACCTCGGCGCAATAGTCGCGCAACCAGTCGCGCCGGGTATCGTCCAGCACCCAGACGGTGAAGTTCGGGTAATCGATGGCCTGGGCGGCAAGAATGGTTTTCTCCAGGATCTCCAGGCCTTCGTTGTAGGTGGCGATGAACACATCTACCGCTGGGACATCCGGCCCGGCCGCCCGCAAGCGGCGCTCGCCGGCATCGGCGTTGGCGCGGTGATCGCTGCGACGGAGCATGACGATAATGGAAAACAGCGTGTAACCAATGGCCATCATCTCGAAAAACAGAAAGGTGTAGGCCCATGCCACGGCAAATCCGCTCTGGCCGTCGGGCAAGGTGTCGCGGATGCGCCAGACGGCGTAGTTGATCAGCAGCAAGGCGGTGATCGCGCCAAAACCGGCTCGGGCACCCCAGTGTTCACGCCGGGTCAGGCAACTGAAGAGAATGACCACGGCCAGGGTCCAGAAATTGATTTGCACAAGCTGCAACGAGTCCAGTGCGTGCATGTCAGTCAGCCTCCTGAGAGCCGGTGAAGGGATTGACGCCAGTGGCCGCGATAGCGGCCCATGCCGTGGCGCCCAGATGAGGCAGGTGGTAGTAGAAGAAATCGCTGCTCGGCGAGTCCGGGCCGATGGCAAGCCCGGTGCTGATTTGCGCCTGTGGCGTCGCGAAGAGCCAACCGTGACTGGCCTGCAATGCCAGCAATACCCCCCACAAGGGTTGGGCCCTGTCCGGCAAACCACTCAAACGCGCCACCGCCGCCGCCTGGGCGGTACCCTCGGTCCAGACCCCGTCGGGGTTGCGGTTGAACCCGTAGCCGTCGGCGAAACGGTGGCTTTGATCGACAAAGGCGAACACCCGACGCCAGTCCTGCGGCGCTGCGGGAATCGCCAGCAGCGGCCAGAGCTGCGCATCCAGCCCTGAGCGCAGGCGATCCGAGGTTTGTCCGTCCGCGCCCGTGCCGATCAGGAAACGCCCCTCACGGTCATCCCACTGACTTTGCACGAAACGCAGGGCAACCTGCGCCTGCCGCTGCGCATCCGAGTCCGCCGACAGGCGGTCGAGCGCCGTCCAGGCGGCCACCAGGTCGACATTATGCTCGGTGGACTTCCAGCCTTGCCGAACCTGCCGGTTCAAGTAGCCATAGACACCACCGCTGAAACCCGGGGGCAGCTGATTGTCGTAGGTGTTCTGCTGGACCCAGCCCAGCACTCGGCGCGCCGCCGCAAGGTAGGACGGTTCGGCGGTCTGACGGAAAGCCTCCAGCAGCGCGAGCGCCCCCCAGGCCTGGTTGCCGGTGGCGCTGCTGACCTGATAGGCATCCTGGCTCCAGGCATTGCGCTCAGTGCTCCAATACCCCGGCAACCCCATGGCCTGGCCCTTGATCGGGCCCGCCGCATAAGCGTTGCGCAAGCGCCCGTCAGCGTACTCGGGGTCATGCTCCACGGCGAATACCAGGGCATCGGCCAGCCTGCGGGCGGACTGCGCCTTGCCGCAGGCAAACAAGGCGATGCTGGCCAGGGCGTTGTCATAGGTGAAGGCCACCCCGCGCAGGGCCAGTATCGCCGGCGGCTGCCCATCCAGCGCCGGATAGCTGGCCAGCAGCACCGGATCCGTACCGGGATAGGCCCGTGTCGCCTGCTCCAATGCCCCGCAGGTATCCGTTGCCAGTTGCACGCGGGCCGATGCCGCCCAGGCCGCCTGCCCGACACCCAGCAACCACCCGGCGAGCACCCAGGCCGCACCCCGCCAGCGGCTCATCGGGCAACCTCGGCGGAAGCCCAGAGCCCGGGCTTGCACACCAGGCTTCGTTGCTGCTCACTGAGATTCGCGGCAAAGGTGGCGACCACATACACGGAGTTCTGCTCGGCGTAGGGGAAAGGTACGCTGTAGGTCCCCGGCTGAAGGTCCGCCGAGTGGGACAGCAGTTGCACGACCTTGGCCGTCAGCGGTGCGTCCAGGCCACGAATGTTCACCTTCAACACCGTGTCACGATCGATCTTGCTCGCCACCCGCTCGGGAAATACCGCGACGACATAGCTTTCCCCGCAATTGGTCGCGCGCACCAGGGTCGAACCGGCGCGCACCAACGTGCCCTGGGGCGCCACCACTTCCTGGACCGTCCCGGCGGAATAGGCCACCACGTCATAGCCGGACATCAATTTGATCCGACTGTTTTCCTCCTCGATCAGCGCGTCGAGCTTTTGCAGCTCCTGCTGCACCGTAGAGCGGTTGTGCTCCTGGTTGTCCAGGCTCAGCTTCAAGGTGACCAGGTGTGAGTTGAGGTCGAACATGCGCAGCTGGTCAGGGTCCAAGTAGACCTTTTGATTGGCCGCGCTCAAATCACCATTGCTGATGCCCAACTGCGACTTGACCGTCTCCGCCGCCCCCTGCAGCGAAGCCAACTGGGCTTTCGACGACTCGACCAACGCACCACTGACCGCCCCCTCGCGGAACAACTCGAGATTGCGCTCCACGGTTTCCTCAGCCTCTTTCAAGCGCGCACTGGCGGCAAAATTTTCGGCGCGCAGGGCTTTCTGGCCGTACAACTGGCGGGTATGGAACGCCGACTGGTATTGCTGGCTGATTTTCTCCAGCGCCTGGTAGTACTGCTGGTCGTGTTCGAACTGGCTGAGGGAGGACGACAACTGCTGCTCCAGACTCAAGCGCCGGGTTTGCAACGTCAGCAAGGTGTCTTGATTGGCCCTGGGGTTTTCCACCACAGCCAGCTTCTGCCCCTGGACGAAGGAAGTTCCCGACTTGATGCTGAGGGAACTCACGACACCATCGATGGGCGTGGTCAGCAAAATCACCGGCGCATTGAGAATGGCCCGGGTGGCCGAAGCCGATAGCAGGGGCATGAACAAGGTCGACAGCAACAACCACAGGATAAAACCCAGAATACCCATACCCACCAGGCGGGGTAACAGGGATAACGGAAAGTGCTTTCTGCGCTCTTCGGTCATGTCAGGTGCTCCCGATAGGACATGAAGACATTCATTTTCAACAAGCGGCCAATCGCTAGCCGCACGTTATCGTGAAAGGCATAAAGCAGTGTTGCCAGCAAAGATGTCCCAGCATCAGGCCATTACTATTCGATCAGCCTGACTTGTTGGTTTCTTAGTGTTGTGAGCAGGAATGATATTCCCGTCTTTTTGGAGGGTGGCATCGAATCATAGTGACCACTTATCCACTATTTGTGTTGCCTGTTTATTACCGAAAGAACATGACAACTTTCGCCCTTGCCTGATGGCTAAACACAGGCATTTTGATAGCTAATTCTCGGCAAGTTGGGGCGTTGTCAGGGGCAGACACTAAGTTCAGTCCTTCCAAGTGTCAAGCGCGGGAACATGAACAATTTAATGACGCCAATTATGTAGCACCACACAAATAGGATCCATTACGCGAACACTCCCAACAAACGATCAGCAAGCAATTATTTTTTCTAGGTTTTTTAATTAACCGAAAAATAAAATGAACTATTTATCTATATTGATATGATTTCGACTGAGCAACTCACCAGATGAAAGTGATATAAAACATCGACCTACTCAACACATCGAAATAACCGTTGCTATCAATCCGCCACATACTTCCAGAATGAAAAACGCCCCGACAAGTCGGGGCGTTTCATGTGCGGCTAGTGCTTAGCGCGGGAATGCAGGCGGGTTGACCCCGGCCATGTCTTCCATCACGCGTACCACCTGGCAGCTATAACCGAATTCGTTGTCGTACCAGACGTACAGGACAACGCGGTTGTCGTTGCAGATGGTGGCTTCGGCGTCGACCACACCGGCGTGGCGCGAACCGACGAAGTCGGTGGACACCACTTCCTGGGAATTGACGAAGTCGATCTGCTTGTGCAGATCCGAGTGCAGCGCCATGTAGCGCAGGTACTCGTTCATCTCTTCACGGCTGGTGGCTTTCTCGAGGTTCAGGTTGAGAATGGCCATCGAGACGTTCGGCGTCGGAACGCGGATCGCATTGCCGGTCAGCTTGCCGGCCAGCTCAGGCAGGGCCTTGGCAGCGGCGGTGGCGGCACCGGTCTCGGTGATTACCATGTTCAGCGCGGCGCTACGGCCACGACGATCGCCCTTGTGGAAGTTGTCGATCAGGTTCTGGTCGTTGGTGTACGAGTGAACCGTTTCAACGTGACCGTTGACAATACCGAACTTGTCGTTGACGGCCTTGAGCACCGGCACGATGGCGTTGGTGGTGCAGGAGGCCGCGGAAACGATCTTGTCCTCGGCGGTGATTTCGCCGTGGTTGATACCGTGCACGATGTTCTTCAGCTTGCCCTTGCCCGGCGCGGTCAGCACCACGCGGTCGATACCCGGGCAGGCCAGGTGCTGGCCCAGGCCGTCGGCATCACGCCATACGCCGGTGTTGTCCACCAGCAGCGCGTTCTGGATACCGTACTGGGTGTAGTCCACCTCGGTCGGGTTCTTCGCGTAGATGACCTGGATCAGGTTACCGTTGGCGGTGATGGTGTTGTGTTCTTCGTCGATGGTGATGGTGCCGTTGAAGGAACCGTGCACCGAGTCACGACGCAGCAGGCTGGCGCGCTTGGTCAGGTCGTTCTCGGCGCCCTTGCGCACGACGATGGCACGCAGGCGCAGGCCGTCGCCGCCACCGGTTTTCTCGATCAGGATACGGGCCAGCAGGCGACCGATACGACCGAAACCGTACAGCACCACGTCGGTGCCCTTGCGAGCGGCAGCGTTCTGCTGACCGACCACATCGGCCAGTTCTTCGCGAACGAACTGTTCGGCGCTGCGGCCGTTGCCTTGCGCCTTGAATTTCACGGCCAGCTTGCCCAGGTCCACCGAAGCGGCACCCAGCTTGAGCTCGCTCATCGCCTTGAGCAGCGGGAAAGTCTCGTGGACGGACAGTTCGGCATCATCGCTCTGACGATGGCGAGCAAAGCGGTGAGCCTTGAGAATCGCGATGACAGACTGGTTGATCAGGCTGCGGCCATAGATCGAACTCACCACATTGTTATTGCGGTAGAGCTGACCGATAAGCGGGATCATCGCTTCTGCAAGCGCTTCACGATCAATCCACTCACCAAGACACTGGTCGGGCTTCTGAGTCACGGGAACCTTCCACATGTAGGGGCTGAAAAAAGGGGCTACATTATGCCGCCGAGTCGCTCCGCGAGCAATGCGCGCCTGTCGTGCAACCGTCAAGAAAAACCCTTTTGAAAAAAACACGCCCCGCGCGAGCCCAGTAGATACGCGGGTTTCAGCAGGGCGTATTTTCACCGGACACCGGCGACTTATCCGTAACCCTTCAAAACATACGCCTGATATGGCACTACATATTACGCCGAAAAGCGCTATTTTTTGTCATAGCCACTACATTTCACCCAATGCGTAATAGAAACAGTCTGCAACTGACAGGCGGCACCCGGGACCGTTACAATTACCGACTTTGTCGCAACGCTTGGAGCTCAACCTTCCGTGCCCGTTCTGCGTCTACCGCTTCTCCCTGCCGCGGCAGGTAAACAGCACTGGGGCAATCTCCCCGGTGCCGCCCTGAGCCTGGCCATTGCCGAGGCCGCCAGCGCCGCCAAGCGCTTCACCCTGCTGCTGACCGCCGACAGCCAAAGTGCCGAGCGGCTGGAACAGGAGCTGAGTTTCTTCGCCCCCGATTTGCCGGTGCTGCATTTCCCGGACTGGGAAACCCTGCCTTACGACCTGTTCTCACCGCACCAGGACATCATTTCCCAGCGTATCGCCAGCCTTTATCGGCTGCCGGAACTGGGCCATGGCGTGCTGGTGGTGCCGATCACCACCGCCCTGCACCGCCTGGCCCCGACCCAGTTCCTGCTGGGCAGCAGCCTGGTGCTGGACATCGGCCAGAAACTCGACGTGGAGCAGATGCGCACACGCCTGGAGGCCACGGGTTACCGCTGCGTCGACACGGTCTACGAACACGGTGAGTTCGCCGTGCGCGGGGCCCTGATCGACCTGTTCCCGATGGGCAGCAAATTGCCCTACCGCATCGACCTGTTCGACGATGAGATCGAGACGCTGCGTACCTTCGACCCGGAAAACCAGCGCTCCATCGACAAGGTCGACTCGGTGCGCCTGTTGCCGGCCAAGGAGTTCCCGCTGCAGAAAGAAGCGCTCACCCGCTTCAAGGCGCGCTTTCGCGAACGCTTCGACGTCGACTTCCGCCGCTGCCCGATCTTCCAGGACCTGAACAGCGGGATCACACCCGCCGGTATCGAGTACTACCTGCCGCTGTTCTTCGAGGAAACCTCGACCCTGTTCGACTACCTGCCCCAGGACACCCAGGTGTTCTCCCTGCCGGGTATCGAGCAGGCGGCGGAAAACTTCTGGAACGATGTGCGCAATCGCTACGAGGAACGCCGCGTCGATCCGACCCGACCGCTGCTGCCACCGGCCGAACTGTTCCTGCCGGTGGAAGACTGCTTCGCCCGCCTGAAAAGCTGGCCGCGGGTGGTCGCCAGCCAGCAGGACGTGGAAACCGGCATCGGCCGCGAACGCTTTCCCGCCCGCGAACTGCCGAACCTGGCGATCGAGGCCAAGGCCAACCAGCCGCTGGCGGCACTCGCCAAGTTCCTCGAACAGTTCCCCGGCCGCGTGCTGTTCACCGCCGAATCCGCCGGGCGCCGGGAAGTCCTGCTGGAGCTGCTCGAACGCCTGAAGCTGCGCCCCAGGACCGTCGACAGCTGGCCGGACTTCGTCGCAGGCAAGGAGCGCCTGGCGATCACCATCGCCCCGCTGGACGAAGGCCTGCTGCTGGACGACCCGGCCCTGGCACTGGTGGCCGAAAGCCCGCTGTTCGGTCAGCGCGTGATGCAGCGCCGGCGCCGGGAAAAACGCGCCGACGCAAACAACGACGCGGTGATCAAGAACCTCACCGAACTGCGTGAAGGGGCGCCGGTGGTGCATATCGACCACGGTGTCGGCCGCTACCTGGGCCTCGCCACCCTGGAGATCGAAAACCAGGCCGCCGAATTCCTCACCCTGGAATATGCCGAGGGCGCCAAGCTCTACGTGCCGGTGGCCAACCTGCACCTGATCGCCCGCTACACCGGCAGCGACGACGCCTTGGCCCCTCTGCACCGCCTGGGCTCGGAAACCTGGCAGAAAGCCAAGCGCAAGGCCGCCGAACAGGTGCGCGACGTCGCCGCCGAACTGCTCGACATCTACGCCCGCCGCGCGGCCCGCGAAGGCTATGCGTTCGCCGACCCGAAAGCCGACTACGCGACCTTCAGCGCCGGCTTCCCGTTCGAGGAAACCCTGGACCAGCAGACCACCATCGAAGCCGTGCGCGCCGACATGCTGGCGGCCAAGCCGATGGACCGCCTGGTCTGCGGCGACGTCGGCTTCGGCAAGACCGAAGTGGCCATGCGCGCGGCCTTTATCGCGGTCCATGGCGGCAAGCAGGTGGCGATTCTGGTGCCCACCACCCTGCTCGCCCAGCAGCACTACAACAGCTTTCGCGACCGCTTCGCCGACTGGCCGGTCACCGTCGAGGTGATGAGCCGCTTCAAGTCCGCCAAGGAAGTGAACGCCGCCGTGGCGGACCTCGCCGAAGGCAAGATCGATATCGTCATCGGCACCCACAAGCTGCTGCAGGACGATGTGAAGATCAAGAACCTGGGCCTGGTGATCATCGACGAAGAACACCGTTTCGGCGTACGCCAGAAAGAACAGCTCAAGGCCCTGCGCAGCGAAGTCGACATCCTCACCCTGACCGCCACGCCGATTCCGCGCACGCTGAACATGGCGGTGTCGGGCATGCGCGACCTGTCGATCATCGCCACCCCGCCGGCACGCCGGCTGTCGGTGCGCACCTTCGTCATGGAGCAGAACAAGAGCACGGTCAAGGAAGCGCTGCTGCGCGAATTGCTCCGCGGCGGCCAGGTCTACTACCTGCACAACGACGTGAAGACCATCGAGAAATGCGCCGCCGACCTCGCCGAACTGGTACCGGAGGCACGTATCGGCATCGGCCACGGGCAGATGCGCGAGCGCGAGCTCGAACAGGTGATGAGCGACTTCTACCACAAGCGCTTCAACGTGCTGATCGCCTCGACCATCATCGAGACCGGCATCGACGTGCCGAGCGCCAACACCATCATCATCGAGCGTGCCGACAAGTTCGGCCTGGCCCAGTTGCACCAATTGCGCGGCCGGGTCGGGCGCAGTCACCACCAGGCCTACGCCTACCTGCTGACTCCGGGTCGCCAGCAGATCACCCCCGACGCGGAAAAGCGCCTGGAGGCCATCGCCAATACCCAGGACCTCGGCGCCGGCTTCGTGCTCGCCACCAACGACCTGGAAATCCGTGGCGCCGGCGAACTGCTGGGCGACGGCCAGAGCGGACAGATCCAGGCCGTGGGCTTCACCCTGTACATGGAAATGCTCGAACGGGCGGTCAAGGCCATTCGCAAGGGCGAACAGCCCAACCTCGACCAGCCCCTGGGCGGTGGTCCGGAAATCAACCTGCGCCTGCCGGCGCTGATCCCCGAAGACTACCTGCCGGACGTGCACGCACGCCTGATCCTCTACAAGCGCATCGCCTCGGCGACCGACGAAGAGGGTCTCAAGGACCTGCAAGTGGAAATGATCGACCGCTTCGGCCTGCTGCCGGAACCGACCAAGAACCTGGTGCGCCTGACCCTGCTCAAACTGCAGGCCGAGCAGCTGGGTATCAAGAAGGTCGACGGCGGCCCGCAGGGCGGACGCCTCGAGTTCGCGGCGGACACCCCGGTCGACCCGCTGTCGCTGATCAAGTTGATCCAGGGCCAGCCCAACCGCTACAAGTTCGAAGGTGCCACACTGTTCAAGTTCATGGTACCGATGGAACGCGCGGAAGAACGCTTCAATACACTGGAGGCGCTGTTCGAGCGCCTCACCCCGAAATCTGCCTGAAGGACGCCCTATGCGCCTGATCCCCTTGCTGACCCTGTTGCTGGTCCTGATCGCCCCGGCGGCGATGGCCGACGAGTTGTATCTGATCGAAATGATCCTGGTCCGGCAGAACCTGGAACAACCCTTCCAGAGCCAGCCGGCGCCCGAGGACTGGGCCAAGGGCGCCACACCGGTCACCGCCGACCAGGAGCGCACCCCCAGCCTCAACGAGATGACCGCCAAGCTGGGCGCCAGCGGCAACTACCAGGTGCTGCTGCACAAGGCCTGGCAACAGACCCTGGGCGACCAGCCGAGCCTGGTGTCGATCACCGCCGGCCAGGAACAGTTCGGCCAGTTCCCGGTACAGGGCACACTGAGTTTCACCCTCAAGCGCTTCACCGACGTGCAGGCGCAATTCTGGGTCAACCAGTTCGACAGCAACGGCGTGGTCAGCACCAGCGAACGCCTGAGCCAGACCAGCCAGACCAAGAACGGCCAACTCAATTTCCTCGACGCCGGCCACCTGGCCCTGCTGCTCAAGGTCACCTCGCTCGCCGCCTCGAAACGCGAAGCACCGTCACAGAACCTCGACCAGTGAAAGCCCGATGCCCTCGTCCCTGACGCCCAGCCTGACGAAACCGCTCGCCGCGTCCTGGGTCAGTCGCTTCAAGGAACAGAGCCTGGAACGGGGTCGGCGCTACGCCCTGGAAAACCGCGTCAGGATCGTCCAGGCCGGCGACAGCACCATCACCGCCAGTTGCGAGGGCTCGGGCGGCAACACCTACCGCCAGACCATTCACCTGCGCGAATCCGCCAAGGGCACGCTGCTGGTGGTCGACGCCACCTGCACCTGCCCGGTGCGCAACCGCTGCAAGCACACCGCCGCGGTGTTGCTGCAAGTCCAGGAAACCCTGGCCTACCCCGCCGCGGAAAAGGACGCCGAACTGCTGGAGAAGCTCCAGGCCGTGCTGGATGCGCGCACGCCATCGCCCTTGCCGCAGCAACCTGTCGACGACCTGATGCCGGTGCCGCGCCTGTGGCTGGCCAGCATCGAATTCAGCGCCTTCGAACCGCGCAACGGGCGGATGCAACGCTACATCCAGCATCGGGCGGCGCTGTCCTTCGACTACCTGGGTGAATACGTCAGCGGCCAGAAGAACGCCGATATCATCCTGCGCCAGGAACACCAGAGCCTGCGTATCAAGCGTCAACCCGAAGCGGAAAAGGCCTGTCGCGAGCAACTGCGCCGGCTGGGCTTCAAGATCGCCACGCGCCAGAGCAAGGCCCTGCCGGAAAGTGCCGGCGAGCTGTTCGAAATGGTCAATGACAGCGCCTGGCTGAACTTCACCCTGAACGAACTGCCGGGCCTTCGCGAGCAGGGCTGGCAATTGCAGGTCGAAGAGGACTTCGGTTTCGATCTCAGCCCCGTCGAGGACTGGTACGCCACGGTCGACGAAGCCCCCGAGCGTGACTGGTTCGACCTGGAACTGGGGATCATCGTCAACGGCGAGCGCCTGAGCCTGCTGCCGATCCTGCTGAACCTGGTGCGTTCGCACACCGAACTGCTCAATCCCGAACGCCTGGCCCGGCGCCGCGACGATGAACTGATCCTGGTGAATATCCCGGCCTCGCCCGGCGGCAGCCACGGACCGCTCCAGGTGGCGTTGCCCTATGGTCGCCTGAAGCCGGTGCTGAACACCCTGGGCGAGTTCTACCTGCAGGAGCCCGGCACCACCCGCCTGCGCCTGAGCCATGCCGATGCGACCCGGCTCAACCCGCTGGACGAGCTTTCACTGCTGTGGGAAGGCGGCGAACAGATCCGCGGCTTCGCCCAGCGGCTGCGGGATATCCGCGACTACAGCGCGGCGATCCCCGAAGGCCTCAACGCCACCCTGCGCCCCTATCAGCACGAGGGCCTGAGCTGGATGCAGTCCCTCAGGCAACTGGAGGTCGGCGGCATCCTGGCCGATGACATGGGCCTGGGCAAAACCTTGCAGACCCTGGCCCACATCCTGAGCGAAAAGCTGGCCGGGCGCCTCGATCGCCCCTGCATGGTGGTGATGCCCACCAGCCTGATTCCCAACTGGCTGGACGAGGCCGCGCACTTCACTCCGCAACTCAAGGTGCTGGCGCTGTACGGCGTCGGGCGCAAGAAGCATTTCGAGCAATTGCAGGATTACGACCTGCTGCTGACCACCTATGCCCTGCTGCCCAAGGATATCGAACGCCTCAAGGCCCAGCCGCTGCACGTGCTGGTACTCGACGAGGCGCAGTACATCAAGAACCCCGGCAGCAAGGCCGCCCAGGCCGCCCGTGAACTGGATGCGCGACAACGCCTGTGCCTGAGCGGCACGCCGCTGGAAAACCACCTGGGCGAGCTCTGGTCGCTGTTTCACTTCCTGTTGCCGGGCTGGCTGGGCGACGTGAAGAGCTTCAACCGCGACTACCGCATCCCGATCGAAAAACACGCCAGCGAAGTCCGCCTGCAACACCTCAACGGCCGGATAAAGCCCTTCCTGCTGCGCCGCACCAAGGAGCAGGTCGCCACCGAACTGCCACCCAAGACCGAGATCATCCACTGGGTCGATCTCAACGAGGCCCAGCGCGATGTCTACGAGACCATGCGCCTGGCCATGGACAAGAAGGTCCGGGCCGAGATCACCCGCAAAGGCGTGGCCCGCAGCCAGATCATCATCCTCGAGGCACTGCTCAAGCTGCGCCAGGTCTGCTGCGACCTGCGCCTGGTCAACGACGCCCCGCTGCCCACGCGCGGCGGCACCTCCGGCAAGCTCGACAGCCTGATGGAGATGCTCGAGGAGTTGCTCGACGAAGGTCGGCGCATCCTGCTGTTCTCGCAGTTCACCTCGATGCTCTCGCTGATCGAGGCCGAATTGCGCAAACGCGGGGTGGTTTATGCGTTGCTGACCGGGCAGACCCGCGACCGGCGCACCCCCGTCAAGGATTTCCAGGATGGCAAACTGCAGATTTTCCTTATCAGCCTCAAGGCCGGCGGCGTGGGACTGAACCTCACCGAGGCCGATACCGTGATCCACTACGATCCGTGGTGGAACCCGGCCGCCGAGAACCAGGCCACCGACCGCGCCTATCGGATCGGCCAGGAGAAGCCGGTCTTCGTCTACAAGATGATTGCCCGCGGCACGGTGGAGGAGAAGATCCAGCACCTGCAGCAGGAAAAATCGGACCTGGCCGCCGGTGTGCTCGACGGGCGCCAGGCCGGTGACTGGCAGCTGCAGAACGACGATATCGAAGCCCTGTTCGCGCCGCTGCCGGACAAGAAAGCCGGCCGTTAACGACCCGCCGCGAGCACCCGCGCCAGGGTCGACTTCACCTGCCCCATACCGTCATGCAAGGCCTGCTCGATCTCGGCCATGGTGATCACCGCCGTCGACTTGCCCGCCGCCGGGTTCACCACCAGGGCCAGGCAGGCGTAGTCCAGCGCCAGTTCACGAGCCAGCGCGGCTTCCGGCATGCCGGTCATGCCGACGATGTCGCAGCCGTCGCGCTCCAGTCGGGCGATCTCGGCCACCGTCTCCAGCCGCGGTCCCTGGGTGCAGGCGTAGACACCATGGCTGCTGTAGGCACAGCCCTCGGCCGCCAGCGCTGCTATCAGTTGTTCCCGCAGGCCTTCGCTGTAGGGATAGCTGAAGTCGATATGGGTCACCTGCTCCAGGTCATCGGCAAAGTAGGTGTGCTGACGACCGCTGGTGTAATCGATCAACTGATGCGGCACGCAGAAATGTCCGGTGCCCATCGCCGCATGAATCCCGCCCACGGCGTTGACCGCCAGGATCGCCTCGGCGCCCGCCTGTTTCAGCGCCCAGAGATTGGCCCGGTAGTTCACCTGATGCGGCGGAAAACGGTGCGGATGCCCGTGGCGGGCCAGGAACAAGACTTCACGACCGGCATATTCGCCGATCTGGATAGCCGCCGAAGGGGCGCCGTAGGGCGTATCCACCGTCAACGACTGACGAATGCTCAAGCCTTCGAGCTGGGTCAGGCCCGTGCCGCCGATAATCGCGTATACCGTCATGCAGGACTCCTCAGTCAATCAGTTGAGCATCCTTGAGCGCCGTGAGTGCCGACAGCCAGCGCGGGTCCTGGCGGTAGTCCGTGCGGGCGAACCCCTGGCCGCGCATCCGCGCAATCCGCGGCGACGGCTTGACCTTCAGGCGCTGGGCAGCACTCAAGGCCAGTTCGGCGGCCGCGCGGTCGTTGCACACCAGGCCCATGTCACAGCCGGCGGACAGTGCCGCTTCGATCCGGCTGGCGGCGTCGCCGACCACATGGGCACCGGCCATCGACAGGTCGTCACTGAAGATAACCCCATCGAATTGCAATTCGCCGCGCAGAATCTCCTGCAGCCAACGGCGGGAGAAGCCGGCGGGTTGCGCATCGACCTGTGGATAGATCACATGGGCCGGCATCACCGCGGCCAACTGCCGGCTCAAGCGGGCGAAAGGCAACAGGTCATTGGCGCGGATCTCGTCCAGGCTGCGCTCGTCCGTGGGAATCGCCACATGGGAGTCGGCCTCGGCCCAGCCATGACCGGGGAAATGCTTGCCGGTGGCGGCCATGCCGGCACCGTTCATGCCACGGATAAACGCCCCGGCCAGCAACGCCGCACGCTCGGGATCGCCCTCGAAGGCACGGCTGCCGACCACCGCGCTGCGCTGGTAGTCCAGGTCCAGTACCGGCGCAAAGCTGAGATCCAGGCCCACCGCGAGTACCTCGGTGGCCATCAACCAGCCGCATTGCTCGGCCAGGTATTCGGCGTTCGGATTGTCGGCAATGGCGCGCATCGCCGGCAAGCGCACGAAGCCCTGGCGCAGGCGCTGAACCCGCCCGCCTTCCTGGTCGACCGCCAGCAACAGGTCCGGGCGCACGGCCCGAATGGCCGCGCTCAGTTCACGGACCTGGCGCGGGTGCTCGATATTGCGGGCAAAGATGATCAGGCCGCCGACTTCCGGCTGGCGCAACAACTGGCGATCTTCAGCCGTCAGCCAGGTACCGGCGACGTCCACCATCAGGGAGCCTTGCAGGGCAGTACTCATAGGGAATCCTTGGACAAAAGTGCCCGTCGTCCTCGCGGACCTGCACGGCGGCCGGCGACAGACAGGCACGCCGGCACCTCGCCATGGACAACGCCAGGCAAGCGGGAACGGGCAAGGGGGACTTGGAGCAGAAAGAAATCAGGCATGGCTGCCAGCTTAGCGGATCGCAGCCGGCGCGCCCACCCGCAACGCGAGGCTCTGCACGAAAACTGCCTGCGCGACGATCATGCTGCGTTAAAAACAGGCTCGCAATGCTCATGTAGGCCCCTACACTCCGCTTGCTCGCCTGTTTTTGCCTTGCCTGATCGCCGCTCGGCGAGCTTTCGTACAGACCCTAAACCTTGGCCACCGTCGGCGTCGACTTGCTCCGCGGGCGCAATTGCGCCGCCGCCATGGAAGCGTCGGTCACACCGCTGTCGGCGCGCATGCCGGCCGCCAGGAACGGCACCATCAGGCGCATGACCTGCTCGATGGAAGTGTTGACCCCGAAGTCGGTCTCGGCAATCGCCCGCAGCGCCTTGATGCCCGACATGCTGAACGCCGCCGCCCCGAGCATGAAGTGCACGCGCCAGAACAGTTCGATCGGTGGAATCCGCGGCGCGGCATCGTTGACCAGCAGCATGTAGCGACGGAACACCTTGCCGTACATGTCCTCCAGGTAGCGGCGCAGGTGACCCTGGCTCTGGCTGAAGGCCAGCCCCAGCAAGCGCATGAAGATCGACAGGTCATTGCCGCTGCGCGGTTGCACCACCAGCGCCTGCTCGACGAGGATTTCCAGCAGTTCTTCCAGCCCGGGCTTGACCTCGGGCTTGGCTTGGCGGCGCTCCAGCTCGCGGTCGAGGCTGATGCAGAACGGCCCGAGGAAACGTGAGAACACCGCCTGGATCAAGGCCTTCTTCGAGCCGAAATGGTAGTTCACCGCCGCGAGATTGACCCCCGCCTTGCTGGTGATCAAGCGCAATGAGGTCTCGGCGAAACCTTTTTCCGCGAACAATTGCTCGGCAGCATCGAGAATGCGTTCAACGGTTTCCGACTGGGCCATGGTTACTCCGCCTGACAAACACTTGTTTGAAACATACGTTTCAGCCCCGGGAATGTCAAGCATGACGGTCCGTTCGTGGCCCGCCGGTCAGGCATTAAACCATACAATCCGGGGGCTGTAGCCACCCTGCCGATCCGCTTCGTGCACAACGCCCCGGCGACCGTCCGGCGGACGTGAAAAAAAGGAGGATTGCCAAGCGCCTTGCACTGTATATAATCCCAGTCACTGTATAAAAAGACAGAGCGCTCGAAATGATAAAACTGACGCCACGCCAAGCTGAGATTCTGGCTTTTATCAAACGTTGCCTGGACGACAATGGTTATCCGCCCACCCGTGCGGAAATCGCCCTGGAGCTGGGGTTCAAATCACCGAACGCCGCTGAAGAGCACCTCAAGGCCCTGGCCCGCAAGGGTGCGATCGAAATGACCCCCGGCGCGTCCCGCGGCATTCGCATCCCCGGCTTCGAAGCCAAGGCGGACGAGTCCACCCTGCCGATCATCGGCCGCGTTGCCGCCGGCGCGCCGATTCTTGCCCAACAACACGTCGAAGAATCCTGCAACATCAACCCGACCTTCTTCCATCCCCGGGCCGACTATCTGTTGCGCGTTCACGGCATGAGCATGAAGGACGTCGGCATTTTCGACGGTGACCTGCTGGCCGTGCATACCTGTCGTGAAGCCCGTAACGGCCAGATCGTGGTGGCGCGGATTGGCGACGATGTCACCGTCAAGCGCTTCAAGCGCGAAGGCAGCAAGGTCTGGCTGCTGGCGGAAAATCCCGAGTTCGCCCCCATCGAAGTCAACCTGAAAGACCAGGACTTCGTCATCGAAGGTTTGAGTGTCGGCGTCATTCGCCGCTGAAGGAGGCGTCATGCAATTCCCGCAAACCCCACAACACGCACAACTCCCCCTGTTCGAAGCGTTCATGGCGCAGCCGCTCGCGCCCCTGCTCAAGGAGGTGGTCGAAGCCCCCTGGAGCAGCGAACCAGAAGTCTTCAGCGAGCTGTCGTTGCGGGGGGCTGCCGGGAGTTGCCTGAGCCTGCTGGCCCCCATCCTGCGGGAATTGAGCCAGGATCAGGAGGCCCGCTGGCTGACCCTGATCGCACCACCCTCAAGCCTGACACAGGCCTGGCTACGGGACGCCGGACTCAACCGCGAGCGGATTCTACTCTTGCAACCGAGCAGCGCCCAAAGCGCACTGCAATTGACCTGTGAAGCCTTGCGCCTGGGCCGCAGCCACACCGTGGTCAGTTGGCTGAACCCTCTGAACGCGAACGCCCGCCAACAGCTGATCAGCGCGGCTCGTCAAGGCGATGCGCAAAGTCTGAATATTCGCTTGGGCTGACTGATTGAGCGGCCGTCAGGGCCGATAGTGCACAGCGATCACGGCAGGGCTTCTCCAGGACAGGGAAGCCGATCTGAAACGCCATCTACCGCCGAACGTGCCTTGGTTTCAGTGAAGAACCCGTGGCCCGCCGTCGTCCTTCTCGATTTCACCTTCGACCAAACGCCCGGCCATCTGCACGCCCACGCTCAACATGGCCTTGGCCACCTCGACGTGCTGGCCCTGCAGGAATGCCTTGGCATCTTCGGAAAAGTTAAGGGTCACCAGAGAACCTTCGTCCTCGGCCCGACGCAGCTCGATACGGCCGTCCGGCAGCTCGACAATTTCTAGAAAGGACGTAGGCATAGTGTCTGTTCTCCACGAAAGACCGCCATTATATCAGTCATCGACGGCCCCTCGCAGGAGAACTGCAGCGCTTTCTTTACCGCTTGATGAACATCTGACAGATGGAGACTGCTTTTTTAGAGGAAAAGGACGACAAAATAATCGACCTCCGTTCATCCATATGCCGACTCAATCACTCAGCACTCGCTGAGTCCATCGCGAAAGCGGATCGCCAGCCCCTTCAGATTCTGCCGCCAGCTCTCCAGCTCCTCACGCCCAAGTTCGGGCGCCTCTTCCTCATCCAGGCTGACCGCCACGATCAACGGCTGCAGCACATCGCCCTTGACCTTCCTGGGGGCCTGGGGCGGCAGATACAGTGCGGCATGCGCACTGATCAGGCGAGCCAGCCAGGTTTGCGGGCTCTGGGCCAACTCCACCAGCTCGGCCATTTCCGGAATGGCGATGGCCTCCAATACCTCGCGGGTCAGCAGCAACTCGGCCCGCGGCGCAGCAGCCTGGGGCAGGCGGTAGAAGCCGGCAATCTCATGGCAGAGCCCGAGCAACGCACCGTACAGATGAAACACCGCCGCTTCGCGCTCGGCCTGGATCAGCGCCAGGGCATTCATCGCCCGGCTCTCCTCGGCCTTGCCCAGGGCTTCCAGGGCGAGGCCGGCATAAAAGATCTTCTGGTTGGTGCGGGTATAGAGTTCGTTAGCCATGACGGCACGCTCCACAAAAAAAGGCCACAGGCAGGTCAGTCAGTTTCAGGGATCGACCAAGTTCGCCGCAAGCCCAAAAAACAAAGGCCGCGTGAAAACCCAGGTTTTCACGCGGCCTCGGTGTTCACGCCCGATCAGCGGATCGGACGCTTATCTCACGAGCGCTTGTCCTCGACCGCCCACTTGCTCCCGCTGTAGAACGCGCGCCAGCCGGTCGGCTTGCCGTCCACTTCGGTCTGCACGTACTGCTCCTTGGTCTTGCGACTGTAGCGAATGACCGCCGGACGACCGTCCGGGTCCTTCTGCGGAGCCTCGCACAGGAAGTGGTACTTGGGATCGATCTCGTCCTTGTGGGGCAGGATCTCGATCACCAGCGGTGCACGGGTTTCACGGTTTTTCGGGAACTGGCTGGCAGCCAGGAACAGGCCGGAAGCGCCGTCACGCAGGATGTAGGTGTCGTTGACCTTCTCGCACTGGAGCTCCGGCATCTTCACCGGGTCCATCTTCGGCGGTGCCGCATCACCGCTCTTGAGCAGCTTGCGGGTGTTCTTGCAGGTCGGGTTGGTGCAGCCGAAGAACTTGCCGAAACGACCGGTCTTGAGCTGCATCTCGCTGCCGCACTTGTCGCATTCCAGGCTCGGGCCTTCATAGCCCTTGATGCGGTAGCTGCCCTCTTCGATCTCGTAGCCGGCACAATCGGGGTTGTTGCCACAGATGTGCAGCTTGCGCTTTTCGTCCAGCAGGTAGGCGTCCATCGCCGTGCTGCAGATCGGGCAGCGATGCTTGCCACGCAGCACCAGGGATTCGGATTCCCCCTCGTCATCGGCCGCGATTTCATCGCCCGGCACCAGGTTGACGGTGGCCTTGCAGCGCTCCTTGGGCGGCAGGCTGTAGCCCGAGCAGCCGAGGAACACACCGGTGGAGGCGGTCCGAATCTGCATCGGCCGGCCGCAGGTCAGGCACGGGATGTCGGTCATCACCGGCTGGTTGGCGCGCATGCCGCTCTCGGGGCTTTCCGCCACTTCGAGCTTTTTCTTGAAGTCGCCGTAGAACTCGTCGAGCACGTTCTTCCAGTCGCGCTCACCCTGGGCCACGTCGTCGAGGTGCTCTTCCATGCTGGCGGTGAAACCGTAGTCCATCAGGTCGGAGAAGCTTTCCGCCAGGCGCTCGGTGACGATATCGCCCATCTTCTCGGAGTAGAAGCGGCGGTTGTGCAGCGCCACATAACCACGGTCCTGGATGGTGGAAATGATCGCCGCATAGGTCGAAGGACGACCGATGCCGCGCTTTTCCATTTCCTTGACCAGGCTGGCTTCGGAGTAACGCGCCGGCGGCTTGGTGAAGTGCTGGGTCGGATCGAGCTGGATCAGCTTCATCACCTCGCCCTGGGCCATGTCCGGCAGCACGTCGTCGTCGCCCGGCTTGCTCATTTGCGGCAGCACCCGGGTGTAACCGTCGAACTTGAGGATACGCCCCTTGGCACGCAGCTCGAAGTCACCGGCGGCGACGCTGACGGTGGTCGACAGGTATTGCGCCGGCAGCATCTGGCAGGCCACGAACTGGCGCCAAATCAGCTCGTAGAGACGCTCGGCGTCACGCTCCATGCCCGACAGCTTGCTCGGGTCGGTGTTCACATCCGAAGGACGGATGGCTTCGTGAGCTTCCTGCGCGCCTTCCTTGCTGCTGTAGACGTTAGGCGCGGACGGCAGGTATTTCGCGCCGAACTCGCCTTCGATATAGGTCCGCGCCATCGCCACGGCATCGGCCGAGAGGTTGGTGGAGTCGGTACGCATATAGGTGATGTAGCCCGCTTCGTACAAGCGCTGGGCCATCATCATGGTCTTCTTCACCCCGAAGCCCAGGCGGTTGCTCGCGGCCTGCTGCAGGGTGGAGGTAATGAAAGGGGCCGACGGCTTGCTACTGGTCGGTTTGTCCTCGCGCTTGGCGATGGTATAGGCCGACGCCTTGAGCTTCTCCAGGGCCGCCATGGCCTGGGCTTCATTGAGCGGCTTGAAGGCCTCGCCGTTCTCGCGCGCCACTTCGAAGCGCACCTTGGCGCCCTTGGCGGTGCCGAGGTCGGCGTGGACTTCCCAGTATTCTTCGGGGTTGAACGCACGGATCTCGCGCTCACGCTCGACCACCAGCTTCACCGCCACCGACTGCACGCGACCGGCGGACAGGCCACGGGCGATCTTCGACCACAGCAGCGGCGAAACCATGTAACCGACGACACGGTCGAGGAAACGCCGGGCCTGCTGGGCGTTGACGCGGTCGATGTCCAGCTCGCCAGGCGCCGAGAAGGCTTCCTGGATGGCCTTCTTGGTGATTTCGTTGAACACCACGCGCTTGTAGCGGTCGTCATCGCCACCGATGGCTTCGCGCAGGTGCCAGGCAATGGCTTCCCCTTCGCGGTCCAAGTCCGTCGCGAGATAGATGGTGTCGGCATCCTTGGCCAGGCGGCGCAGCTCCTCGATCACCTTCTCCTTGCCGGGAAGGATCTCGTAGCGGGCTTTCCAACCGTGGTCCGGATCGACACCCATGCGCGAGACCAGCTGCTTGCGCGCCTTCTCCTTCGCCGACAGCACAGGGGCTTCGCCAGCCGCCGCCTTGCCGCGCTTGGCAGCAGGCTCTTTGGTGGCGCTCGCCGAACCGCTGGTGGGCAGGTCTCGGATATGGCCGATACTCGACTTCACCACGTACTGGGTACCCAAGTACTTGTTGATGGTCTTGGCCTTAGCCGGGGATTCCACAATGACCAGCGATTTGCCCATGGATCAGAAAATTCCTGAATGCTAGAAGTGAGAGGCGGCCTGCGCCTGACGCGGCACCGCTATATATAGTGGCTACAAGGTGAGGTCAAGCACAGGGTTCTGCGCGCCCTCCCCTCAAGGCCTTGAAAAAAGGCTCGGTTCAGCTTGCACCAAAGCAAAGCGCGGGACCTGTTCGCCGTCAACCTCGACCGACTCCAGGAACATGCTCAAGGGACGTACCCAAAAGCCGTAATCGCCATACAGGGCTTGGTAGAACACCAGTTCCTCGTTGGTCTCGGAGTGCCGTGCAACGTTGAAAACGCGGTACTGCGGTCCCTTGTAATGCTGATAGAGCCCGGGCTCCAGTTTCATGTATCGGCTCCTTACAAATAAAAATAAAAAAATTCGGAAAAACAAAAGCCGGGGCACCAGGCCCCGGCTTCCTTCGACGAGACGCTTAGACGCGTTCGAAGACGGTGGCGATGCCTTGGCCGAGACCAATGCACATGGTGGACACCCCGAGGGTACCGCCATTCTGCTTCATCACGTTGAGCAAGGTGCCGGAAATCCGCGCACCGGAACAACCGAACGGGTGGCCCAAGGCAATCGCGCCGCCGTGCAGGTTAACCTTCTCGTTCATCTTGTCGAGCACTTTCAGGTCCTTGAGCACGGGCAGGGCCTGTGCGGCGAAGGCTTCGTTGAGCTCGAAGAAGTCGATGTCGGAGATGGCCAGGCCCGCACGCTTGAGGGCTTTCTGGGTCGCCGGTACCGGACCGTAGCCCATGATCGCCGGGTCGACACCCGCCACGGCCATGGAACGGATCACCGCCAACGGCTGGATCCCCAAGTCCTGGGCACGCTGGGCCGACATCACGATCATGCACGAGGCGCCGTCGGTGATCTGCGAGGAAGTCCCCGCCGTCACGGTGCCGCCCTTGGGGTTGAACGCCGGCTTCAGGGCCGCCAGGCTTTCCAGGGTGGTTTCCGGACGGATGGTTTCGTCGTAGTCGAACACCTTCAGGAAGCCGTTCTCGTCATACCCTTGCATCGGGATGATCTCGTCCTTGAACTTGCCTTCCACGGTGGCCTTGTGAGCCAACTGGTGGGAGCGCACGCCAAAGGCGTCCTGCTGCTCGCGGGTGATGCCGTGCATCTTGCCGAGCATTTCCGCGGTCAGGCCCATCATGCCCGAGGCTTTCGCCGCGTACAGGGACATGTGCGGGTTCGGATCGACACCGTGCATCATGCCCACGTGGCCCATATGCTCGACGCCGCCGACGACGAAAACGTCACCGTTGCCGGTCATGATCGCCTGGGCGGCGGTGTGCAGCGCGCTCATCGACGAACCGCACAGGCGGCTGACGGTCTGGCCGGCGGCGGTGTGCGGGATCTGGGTCATCAGCGACGCCATGCGGGCGATGTTCCAGCCCTGCTCCAGGGTCTGGTTCACACAGCCCCAGATCACGTCCTCGACTTCGTTCGGGTCGACCTTGACGTTGCGTTCCAGCAGTTTGCTGATCAGGTGCGCCGACATGTCCTCGGCGCGGGTGTTGCGGTGCATGCCGCCCTTGGAGCGGCCCATCGGAGTACGACCGAAGTCGACAATCACGACGTCTCTAGGATTCAAGCTCATATCGTTCACTCTCGCTCTGGTGTGGGCGCTTAACCGAAGAACCGCTGGCCATTCTTGGCCATTTCACGCAGCTTCGCGGTCGGGTGGTACAGCGCGCCCAGGTCGGCGTACTGATCGGCCAAGGCGACGAATTCGGCCACACCGATCGAGTCGATGTAGCGCAACGCACCGCCACGGAAGGGAGGGAAACCAATGCCGTAGACCAGGCCCATGTCGGCTTCGGCGGCGGTTTCGACGATGCCGTCTTCCAGGCAGCGCACGGTTTCCAGGCACAGCGGGATCATCATCCAGTTGATGATGTCCTCGTCGGTCACTTCACGCTGCTCGTAGATGATCGGCTTGAGCACTTCCAGCACCGACGAATCGGCGACTTTCTTCTGCTTGCCGCGCTTGTCGGTCTCGTAGGCGTAGAAGCCCTTGCCGTTCTTCTGGCCCAGGCGCTTGGCCTCGTAGAGGGCGTCCACCGCCGAACGACGGTCGTCCTTCATGCGGTCAGGGAAGCCTTCGGCCATCACGTCACGGCCGTGGTGGCCGGTGTCGATGCCGACCACGTCCATCAGGTAGGCCGGGCCCATCGGCCAGCCGAACTTCTCCATGATCTTGTCGATGCGGACGAAGTCCACGCCGGCGCTGACCAGCTTGGCGAAGCCGCCGAAGTACGGGAACAGGATACGGTTGACCAGGAAGCCCGGGCAGTCGTTGACCACGATCGGGTTCTTGCCCATTTTCTTGGCATAGGCCACGGTGGTGGCGACCGCTTGCTCGCTGGACTTCTCACCGCGGATCACTTCCACCAGCGGCATCATGTGCACCGGGTTGAAGAAGTGCATGCCGACGAAGTTTTCCGGACGCTTGAGGGCCTTGGCCAGCAGGCTGATGGAAATGGTCGAGGTGTTGGAGGCGAGGATCGCATCGTCCTTGACCTGGGCTTCCACTTCCGCCAGTACCGCCTGCTTGACCTTGGGGTTCTCGACGACCGCTTCGACCACCAGGTCGACATGACCGAAGTCACCGTAGGACAGGGTCGGACGAATGCCGTTAAGCACTTCCGCCATCTTCGCGGCGGTCATGCGGCCCTTGTCAACGCGGCTCACCAGCAGCTTGGCGGCTTCCGCCAGCCCCTGCTCGATACCGTGCTCGTTGATGTCCTTCATCAGGATCGGCGTACCTTTGGAAGCCGACTGATAAGCGATACCGCCACCCATGATACCGGCGCCCAATACGGCGGCCTGCTTCACGTCCTTGGCGATTTCGTCGTAGGCCTTGGCCTTTTTCTTCAGTTCCTGGTCGTTCAGGAACAGACCGACCAGGCTCTGGGCGGCCGAGGTCTTGGCCAGCTTGACGAAGCCGGCGGCCTCGACTTCCAGGGCCTTGTCGCGACCGAAGTTGGCGGCTTTCTGGATGGTCTTGATCGCTTCGACCGGGGCCGGGTAGTTCGGACCGGCCTGACCGGCCACGAAACCCTTGGCGGTTTCGAAGGCCATCATCTGCTCGATGGCGTTGAGCTTGAGCTTGTCCAGCTTCGGCTGGCGCTTGGCCTTGTGATCGAGCTCGCCGGAGATGGCGCGCTTGATCAGTTCCAGAGCGGCTTCCTGGAGCTTCTCCGGAGCGACCACGGCATCGACGGCGCCGACTTTCAGGGCGTCTTCGGCGCGGTTTTCCTTACCGGCGGCGATCCACTCGATGGCGTTGTCCGCACCGATCAGGCGCGGCAGGCGGACGGTACCGCCGAAGCCCGGGTAGATACCCAGCTTGACTTCCGGCAGGCCGATCTTGGCGCTGCTGGACATGACGCGGAAATCCGCGGCCAGGCACATTTCCAGACCGCCGCCCAGGGCGATGCCATTGATCGCGGCGACGGTCGGCACGGCCAGGTCTTCGAAATCGCTGAAAATCTTGTTGGCTTCGAGGTTGGCCGCCACCAGCTCCGCATCCGGCAACTTGAAGTTGTCGACAAATTCGGTGATGTCGGCGCCGACGATGAACACGTCCTTGCCGCTGCTGACGATCACGCCCTTGACGGACGCATCAGCCTTGAGGGTGTCCACGGCCTGGCGCAATTCGCTCAGGGTCAGACGGTTGAACTTGTTGACGGACTCACCCTTGAGATCGAACTTCAGTTCGACGATGCCACTTTCAAGAGCCTTAACCGTGATGGCTTTACCTTCGTAAATCATCAACTGATCTCCACGATATGGAAGCTGAACAGTACACGTCGGACGCGAGCGGATGGTACGGCACTGACATTACCGTCGATGCTACGCCAAGCCGCCAGGCACACCCGCCAACGCGATAGTCGGGGTTCTGTTTGGAGCCGTCTGATCAGACAAACGCTCAATTCATACGCCCGTTTGATTTGGGTGTGGACACCTTCACGGAATTCGCAGCAATTGTCAATTGCCGAAAACGTTGCTGAAAAAGCGACTTCCCGGTCACATTTCGAGCGTGACAGGCCTTGGCCACCCAAGGTTTATGGCCACCCATTCAGCGAATCAATAGTGTAGCGTCGACCGGCCGATCCTGCGTCAAGCCAGGGCCTTGAGTACCGCCGCGATGGCCTGCAAGACCCCGGCGTCGCCGCGCTCGCCCCAATACACGGCAATCATCTGCTTGTCCGCCTCGATCTTGTAGGCGTTGTCTGGCAACGTCCGCAAATGCACCAGCAGATTGTCGTCGGTCAAGGTTTCCCGCCATTGATTGACCCAGACTCCGGGGGCGGTTTGCCAATAGCTCCAGCACGGACTATCGGGGCGCCGGCGCGGACGGTGGTATTGCGCACAAGGGCTGGGCGGATCAAAGGGCAGCCAGTGGGGCCACTCCTGGGGCGCCAGTTGCATGCCCAGGCCGATGCGGCGTGCCTCCATGCGCAGGGCCATCATCCCGCTCTGGCGGCGTGAAGGACGTAGCCAGGCCAAGGGACTCAACACCAGCGCCAGGATTGACACCACTATCCATACCGTCATATCTCTAACTCTCTCGATTCTTGATGAGCGATTGGCTCGCCGACGAACCAATCCGCTTGAAACCAGCCATACTTAAAGCTAATGCGATCCTCAGGAGTGCCTTTCATGAGCTACGAACACATTCTGGTAGCTGTCGACCTGACAGAAGAATGCGACCCGGTCATCAAGCGCGCACGCGAACTGTCGGTCAGCAGCGAAGCCCTGTTGTCACTGGTGCATATCGTCGAACCGATGGCCATGGCCTTCGGTGGCGACGTCCCCATGGACCTTTCCCAGTTGCAGCAACAGCAATTCGACCAGGCCAAGGAGCGCCTCGATCGGCTGATCGTCAAATACCCGGAACTCTCGAAAGACAACTGCCACCTGACCTACGGCCAGCCGCGCCAGGAAATCCACCATCTGGCCAAGGAACAGCATTGCGACCTGATCGTGGTCGGCAGCCATGGCCGGCACGGCCTGGCACTGCTGCTGGGCTCCACCGCCAACGACGTGCTGCACGGTGCGCCGTGCGATGTGCTGGCGGTGCACCTGGTCAAACGTCCGACCTGATAACAGGTTGGCGCACGCCATAAAATAAAGCCCGGCACCCACACAGGTTGGGGCCGGGCTTTTCGTTACTCGCCGAATGCTCAGGCGTCCAGCTCGGCCCAGCGCTCCACCATCGCATCCAGCTCGGCCTGGAGTTTTTCCAGCCCGGCAATGACCGCAGCTGTCTCCACCGCCGGACGCTGATAGAACCCCGCCTCGGCCATTTCGGCCTCAACGGCGGCAATCTGCTGCTCCTTGGCGTCGATCTCGCCCGGCAACGCTTCCAGCTCGCGCTGCAACTTGTAGCTGAGCTTTTTCTTCGCCGCCGGCTGCTCCACGGCCGCCACCACCGGCGCGGGCGCCGCCGTGACCACCGCCGAATTGAGCTCGGCCTTGCCTGACTTGTTCTCGGTCACGCCCAGCAAACGCGGCGAACCGCCCTGGCGCAGCCAGTCCTGGTAACCGCCGACGTACTCGCGCACCTTGCCCTCGCCCTCGAACACCAGGGTACTGGTGACCACGTTGTCGAGGAAGGCCCGGTCGTGGCTGACCATCAGCACGGTGCCACTGAACGTCAGCAGCACTTCTTCCAGCAACTCGAGGGTTTCCACATCGAGGTCGTTGGTCGGTTCGTCGAGCACCAGCAGGTTGGCAGGCTTGCTGAACAGCTTGGCCAGCAGCAGGCGTGCCCGCTCACCGCCGGACAAGGCCTTGACCGGGGTACGGGCGCGTTGCGGGCTGAACAGGAAGTCGCCCAGATAGCTCAGCACATGGCGGCTCTGGCCATCGATGTCGATGAAGTCGCGACCTTCGGCGACGTTGTCGATCACGGTCTTTTCCAGGTCCAACTGATGGCGCAACTGGTCGAAGTAGGCCACGTCGATCCGCGTGCCCTCTTCCACCGTGCCGCTGGTCGGCTGCAAGCCATTGAGCATCAGCTTGAGCAAGGTGGTCTTGCCGGTACCGTTGGCCCCCAGCAGGCCGATCCGGTCGCCGCGCTGCAGGACCATGGAGAAGTCCTTGATCAGGAACGGGCCACCCGGATGCGCGAAGCTGACGTTTTCCAGCACCATCACCTGCTTGCCGGACTTGTCGGCGGTGTCGAGCTGGATATTCGCCTTGCCGGTGCGCTCGCGACGCTCGCTACGCTCCACGCGCAGGGCCTTCAACGCACGCACACGGCCTTCGTTGCGGGTCCGCCGGGCCTTGATGCCCTGGCGGATCCAGACTTCTTCCTGGGCCAGGCGCTTGTCGAACAGCGCGTTGGCGGTTTCCTCGGCGGCCAGCACCGCTTCCTTGTGCACCAGGAAGCTGGCGTAGTCGCCATTCCAGTCGATCAGGCCGCCACGATCCAGCTCCAGGATACGGGTCGCCAGGTTCTGCAGGAAGGAACGGTCGTGGGTGATGAACAGCACCGCGCCCTGGAAATCCTTCAAGGCCTCTTCCAGCCAGGCGATCGCGCCGATGTCCAGGTGGTTGGTCGGCTCGTCGAGCAGCAGCAGGTCCGGTTCCGACACCAGCGCCTGGGCCAGCAGGACACGCCGACGCCAGCCGCCGGACAACTCGGCGAGGGTCTTGTCGGCCGGCAGCTGCAGGCGGCTCAGGGTACTGTCGACCAAGGTCTGCAAACGCCAGCCATCACGGGCTTCGAGGTCGTGCTGGACGTGCATGAGCTTGTCCAGGTCGGCATCGGTAACGATGTTCTGGCTGAGGTGATGATACTGGGCCAGCAACTCGCCGACACCGTCCAGACCCGCGGCCACCACGTCGAACACGGTGCGCTCGTCGGCCACCGGCAACTCTTGCGGCAACTCGCCGATCTTGAGTCCGGGCGAACGCCAGACGGAGCCGTCATCGGGCTTCTGCACGCCCTTGACCAGCTTCAACATGCTGGACTTGCCTGTGCCGTTGCGGCCGATGATGCACACCCGCTCACCACGGGCGATCTGCCACGACACCTTGTCCAACAACGGCATGGCGCCGAAGGCAAGGGACACATCGCTGAATTTGAGCAGGGTCATGAGCTTCTCCAAAAACCGGGCGCGCATTCTACCTGACTTGAGCCCGCAGGCGGCCGGCATTTTCATCGGCACCCCGGTTCAAGGTGACAATTGGTATCAAGTTGCGTACAGCCGAGCGCAAAACTTTCGCCCCTGGCCGGCAAAAGGCTAAGCTACCCGGCAATCAGCGCCGCTATTGAAGCGGCGCTCGTCAGGTTTTTTGTTCGGAAATCCCATGCGCAGCCGTCTTTTCAACTTTTTATCGTGTCTGCTTCTTTCCGCCTGCGCCATCCAAACCGCTCAGGCTGTCGACCTCTCCCAGCAACGCCAGTTCTACGACGAAGCCAAGCGCGCCCTCGCCAAGGGTGATTCAGGCCCCTATTTCCGTTACCAGGATGCCCTCCGGGACTACCCGCTGGAACCCTACCTGGCCTACGACGAGTTGACCGCGCGCCTGAAAACCGCGAGCAATGCCGAGATCGAGGAATTCCTCGCCGAGCACGGCGACCTGCCCCAGGCCAACTGGATGAAGCTGCGCTGGTTGCGCTGGCTGGCCGATCGCGGCGACTGGCAACCCTTCGTCAAGTACTACGACCCCAAGCTGAATTTCACTGAACTGGACTGCCTCAACGGCCAGTACCAGCTCAGCCACAACCTGCGCGCCGAGGGCTATGCCACGGCGGAAAAGCTCTGGCTGACCGGCAAGTCCCAACCGAGCGCCTGCGACGCCTTGTTCGGCATGTGGGCCGCCGAAGGCCAACTGACCGAGCAGAAACGCTGGCAGCGCCTGAAACTGGCGGCCGAGGCCCGCAACTACGGCCTGGCCAACAGCCTGGTCAGCGACCTGACCACCCTCGCCCCACAAGGCCGCCTGTTGATCGAAGTGGCCCAGAGGCCGGACCTGCTGAACCAGCCTTCGCGCTTCATCCCGGCGGACGAGGCCATGTCCGACGTGGTCGGCCTCGGCCTGCGGCGCCTGGCCCGCCAGGACCCGGACCGGGCCATGCCGCTGCTCGACACTTATGCCGTGAGCATGCACTTCTCCCGTGACGAAAAGGTTGCGATCGCCCGTGAAATCGGCCTGACCCTGGCCCGCAGCTACGACAGCCGCGCGCTGGACATCATGACCCAGTACGACCCGGAGCTGCGGGACAACACCGTGACCGAATGGCGCCTGCGCCTGCTGTTGCGCCTGGGCCGCTGGGAAGACGCCTACCAGTTGACCCGCCGACTGCCGCCGGAGCTGGCGACCACCAACCGCTGGCGCTACTGGCAGGCCCGCAGCCTGCAACTGGCACAGCCGCAGAACCCGCAGGCACAGGTATTGCTCAAGGCCGTTGCCCACGAACGGGACTTCTACGGCTTCCTCGCCGCCGATCGCTCGCAGACCCCGTATCAGCTGACCAACCGACCGTTGCTCCTCAGTCAGCAACTGATCAACAAGGTCCGCAATACCCCCGGCATACGCCGTGCCCTGGAGCTGTATGACCGCGGCCAGGTCGTCGACGGGCGCCGCGAGTGGTACCACGTCAGCCGCCTGTTCAGTCGCGATGAAATGGTTGCCCAGGCCAAGCTGGCCTATGACATGAGATGGTATTTCCCGGCCATCCGCACCATCAGCCAGGCGCAATACTGGGACGACCTGGATATCCGCTTCCCCATGGCGCATCGCGACACACTGGTGCGTGAAGCCAGGGTACGCGGACTGCACTCGAGCTGGGTGTTCGCCATCACCCGTCAGGAAAGCGCCTTCATGGATGATGCCCGCTCCGGCGCGGGCGCCAGCGGGCTGATGCAGTTGATGCCGGTTACGGCCAAGGAAACCGCGCGCAAGTTCAGCATTCCGCTGGCCTCGCCGCAGCAGATCCTGGACCCGGACAAGAACATCCAGTTGGGGGCGGCCTACCTGAGCCAGGTGCATGGGCAGTTCAACGGCAACCGCGTGCTGGCAACCGCCGCCTACAACGCCGGCCCCGGTCGTGTCAGACAGTGGCTCAAGGGCGCCAACCACCTGGGCTTCGACGTGTGGGTGGAAAGCATTCCGTTCGACGAAACCCGCCAGTACGTGCAGAACGTGTTGTCGTACGCAGTGATCTACGGCCAGAAACTCAACGTGCCGCAGCCGCTGGTGGACTGGCACGAGCGGTATTTTGACGACCAATGATGCTGGCCCTGGTTCTGTAGGAGCGAGCTTGCTCCTACACAGGGCAGCGATTACTCGAGAACGGTCACCGGCATCCCGACTTCCAGCAACCCCTGGCCATCATTGACCAGGTTCTGCCCGAACATCACCTCGCCATCCCGCTCGCGATAGGTCTTGAGGGTGGTCAACGGCTCGCGATCAGCGCTGCGCTCACCGGTCCGAGGATCGAGGGTGGTCAGGATGCAACGGGAACAAGGCTTCACCAGCCGAAACTCGACCTCGCCGATACGAATGCGCTTCCAGCCGTCCTCGGCAAAAGCCTCGCTCCCCTCGATCACCAGGTTTGGCCGAAAGCGCAGCATTTCCAGCTCACGCCCGACCTTGCGCGACAGGTCATCCAGCGAAGCCTGGCCGATCAGCAGCAGGGGGAAACCATCGGCAAACGCCACCCGATCCTCCTCCTTGCCATAACCGGCCTGGGTGAGACGGGCGCGCTCCGGCGGCACATGCACCAGGCGGGTCGGCTTGCCGATAAACGCGCTCAGCCAGGCCGCCGCCTCATCGCCGGCATCCGGCACGCGCAAGGTGTCGCTCCAGATGGTTACCCCACGCAGGGCCTCGTCCTTCCCGGGCAAGGCCACGTCCAGCGTCGAATACCCGGGAGCACTCAGGGTCAGGCCGCCCGCGACATTCCACAGCGCCGACAACTGACTCATCTTGCCCACCGCGCGCTGGGTCAGGAACCGCCCGCTGGCCTCATCCACCAGCATCCAGCGCCGATCCCCGGCCAGGCCCAGCTCGTCCAGCGGGCTCTGGCGCAAGGTCTCGCCCCTGGCGGACTTCAACGGATATCGATACAGCGCGCTCAGACGCAACATGGCCAGCTCCCGGCAGATAAAGCAGCGATTCTACCGCAGGAGCAGCCGGTCAGGCGTTATCCAGCATCAGCCTCTGGCGCACCACATCCACCAGCTTGTCCGGCTGGAACTTGGAGAGGAAGTTGTCGCAACCCACCTTCTTCACCATCGCATCGTTGAAACTGCCGGACAACGAGGTGTGCAGGACCACATAAAGCCCGCGCAAGCGAGGGTCGTTACGAATTTCAGTGGTCAGGCGATAGCCGTCCATTTCCGGCATTTCCGCATCGGTGAAGATCATCAGCAGCTTGTCGGTCATGACCTCGCCGGCATCCGCCCAGCCCTTGAGCATGTTCAAGGCCTTCAGGCCGTCGCTGGCGATATGCATTTTCACCCCCAACTGCCCGAGGGTATCGCGCAACTGGGACAGGGCCACATTCGAGTCGTCGACCAGCAACACTTCGCGGCCACGCGCCCGATCCATGACCGGGTCGTCGAGTTTTTCACGGGACACTTTGGCGTTGTAGGGCACAATCTCGGCCAAGACCTTTTCCACGTCGATGATTTCCACCAACTGGTCGTCCACCTTGCTGATGGCGGTCAGGTAATGCTGGCGCCCGGCACTGCTCGGCGGCGGCAGGATCGCTTCCCAGTTCATGTTGACGATGCGGTCCACGCCCCCCACCAGGAACGCCTGGACCGAGCGGTTGTACTCGGTGACGATGATGGTGCTGTCGGGCCCCGGCACCAGCGGACGCATGCCGATCGCCTGGGACAGATCGATCACCGGCAGTGTCTGGCCCCGCAGGTTGACCACGCCGCAAACGAACGGGTGGCGCTGGGGCATCAAGGTCAGCTTGGGCAGTTGCAGCACTTCCTGGACCTTGAACACGTTGATCGCGAACAACTGGCGCCCGGCCAGACGAAACATGAGAATCTCCAGCCGGTTCTCACCCACCAGTTGCGTACGTTGATCTACCGTGTCGAGAATGCCGGCCATTAATGACTCCTGGGCTTGATGCTGAAAGTGACATTGAATAGGTTATCGGCGGAGAGCATCGGACCTTGACCCTCCGATAAAATGCCTGCCAAAAGCATTGATGCCACATTAACATCATGCTTTACTCGGTTCACCCCCTCGCCGCCGCGCGACGCCCAGCGCGACCACCGATTTCACCGATAGTTCCCCATACTAGGGGAATCCCCTAGTGACAATCAGGCGCAACCTGATATTCGCAATATCCAATAGCCATTAATGTGACGCCATTCTCATTGCATGAATGGAGTCGGGCTTTTGTTTTTGATTGCGGGACCATGGCCAGATGGCCAGGTGAAAACCTTCGCCGATCATGCTCAAGCCCTCTGGATGGCCACTTTCGGCCAATTCCCGGGAGCCTGCCCATGCAGCCTTTTGGCGCCCGCCGACACGCATTTGAGAACAGGATGCACTCACTGCAATTTGAAACAATCGGAAACAGACTACAGACACCCACAGCCTGTCGGCATTAACTTTAAAACCGTTCGCCCCGTGCGACTTTCTATCGCCTGCCTATGTAATCAAGGAGATAAAGCATGCTGAACGGTAAAGAACGGCAAGCCGGCTTGCCAGAGTTCCTGATGGAGGCCCAAGCCCTGCAGGCGAAGATGCAGGAGTGTTGCCAACACCTGGAACTGATCCGCAACGACAAGGACGCCATTGACTGCCTCCTCGTCTCGCTGCACACGCTGGCCAGTTGTGCGCAAGGCCTGGGCGTACGCTCGATGGCTCGGTTCTCGCGGCAGATCCACACCCTCCTGAGCCAGCCCCAGGACCCGCTCAACCTGCATGAAGACGCCTTGCAAGCCTTGCGCAACTGCCTGACGCTGCTGGCCTGGCAGGTCGAACTGATCGACCCCTGCACCGGTCAATTGGGCCTCGACGACGAAGAACAGTCCGAACTGATCACCGCACTGGCCATCCAGACCGGCCAATGCGGATCAGCCGTCATCGGACCGAAGGCCTTCACCCTGATCACCTTCCCTGAACGATCCGTTTGAAAAGCTCGCCCCCCCCACGCTCATCGAGACACCCCAGCCCGTTGCCCATCGCACACCACCCTTGATACATCTCCAATCCGTCCTGCTCATACGCAAAAACGACAACAGCAACTAACCTCGAACTTCAGGGTTTCAGGCCGTGGATTTTTAATGCAAAAAGAATAACTAGCGTCTACACGACAAAGTACCGAAACACCGTTCGAGCGTCGGTTAGCGTAAAGTGGCTTAACAACGATTGCAGAACAAACGCACAAGAAAAGTTGACCGATTGGACATATATCGACAGGGAGCGACCACCCCTGAATGACGTGGTATTATGCCGCCAGCGCTCATATGTACTTGTACGGCTTAGTAATTTCACCAAAAGACATCAAAATGACATCATTGCGCAAACTTTCTTACCCTGACACTGTTTCACCTTGAGCGAACGTATTAAAGCGTACCCGTTTTTCAAACTTGGCCTGTCGGTTGTCCTGACGGTCTACCCGTAGCGAACATTCATCGGCTCCATACGCTATGTACGTCAGCCTCAAGTCATTCAAGCCTTGGCTTCCCTCCCGAAAGAATGCCCGCCGGCTGACCGCGGTGCTTTGCATCGGCTCGGCCATGGCCAGCGTACTCATCTACAGCACCTGCTCCAGCCTGCCCCTGGGATTGCTGCTGCTGAACCTCGCCGCCTTGGCCAGCGTCTGGCTCCAGCACCGCGACTCACGTACCGCCATCCAGTTCCAGCCGCAAGAACTGGCCGATCGCCTGCTCCAGGTGCAAGAGAACGAACGCCATCGCCTCAGCCGCGAACTGCACGACGACATCGGCCAGTTGCTGACCGCGGCCAAACTTCAGACCCAGTGGTTGCAACGGCGCCTGCCCGACGACCTGCAAAGCCACTGCGAAACGCTGAACAACACCCTGGACGAAACCCTGGCCAAGGTTCGCGACGTCTCGGCCATTCTCAACCCCCGCCAATTGGCCAGCCTTGGCCTGGAGGCCAGCCTGCGGGCGCACTTGCTCAAGACCCTGGAAAACACCGGTGTGCTCTGGAGCCTGGAGTGTCACCAGCGGCTGACCGGCCTCCCCGAGGAGATGACCGTGACCGCGTTCCGGGTGACCCAGGAAGCGGTCACCAACATGCTGCGCCATGCCCGGGCGCGTAACCTGCTGGTGCGTATCAAGCGCCTGCCCGAAGGCTTGTCCCTGCACATCGCCGACGACGGCCAGGGCTTTTCGCCGGCGGCCAGGCCCGGCGAGGAAGGCCAGAGCGGCATGGCCGGCATGGCCGAACGCATCGAACAGGCGGGCGGAACATTGACAGTCACCAGCGGACCCGGCAAAGGTACGCAGATCGAAGCACTGCTGCCCTGGGCGCCGCGCGCCCTGGAACGCGCCAGCAAGAATAAGGCTCCATGACCTGCAACCTACTTCTGGTGGATGACCACTCACTGATCCGGGCCGGTGTCCGCGCCCTGGTACTGGATATCCCGGGTTATGCCGTGATCGGCGAAGCCAGCGACGGCGCGCAGCTGCTCGACGCAGTGGAACGGCTGAACCCGGACATCATCCTGCTCGACCTGTCCATGCGTAAAACCGGTGGCCTGGATGCCCTGCGCGCACTCAAGGCGGTGCGCCCCCAGAGCAAGGTGCTGATCCTGTCGATGCACACCGACCCGCAACTGATCATGCAGGCCCTGGAAATCGGCGCCCATGGCTACCTGCTCAAGGACACCACGGCCACCGAACTGGCCCAGGCCCTGGACGCCTTGCGCAGCAACGAGCGCTACCTGAGCCCGGCCATCGCCCACACGGTGATCAACCAGGCCCTGACCCAGGTCCAGCGCAACCTGCCGGCCGAGCGGGCGGATAACCACAACCTGACCGGGCGCCAGCTGGAGATCCTGCGGCTGATCGTCCGGGGCAAGTCGACCCGGGAAATCGCCAATGGCCTGGGCCTGAGCATCAAGACCGTGGAAACCCACCGCTCGCAGATCATGAAGCGACTGCAGATCTTCGACGTCGCCGGCCTCGTACTGTTCGCGGTACGCGAGCAGATCATCAGCCTCGACGACTGAGGCATTTATCAGTCGCGCTCGTCGCCCTGATTACGAAACGACCCGTCGTATTTTCTTGACGGTAGGCCATCATTCATTAGCAACCTGCTGTTTCATGAGCTTTACTCAACTCCACGCCATCCGAACCAGAGAGGACGCGTGAAGTGTCAAGTCGATGAAAATCGCGAGACTACGGGAAGGAAGCCTCATTTGGATTGACGCTGTTCTATCCAGAAAAGATCAACCGCCAAGGATGGGGGTAGCGCAAGAGCCCAGGCTTTCTATTCAAAATAACGGCCACGCTGCTTCGTAATCGCCATTTCGCGATGGTGAGACGGGAGGGGTTTATGCGCCTGCAACCGGTTGACAGCCTGTTATTGACCCGCCCCAGCATGGTCGAGTACTTCCTGTTCGGCATCCGCCTGGTCCATGGACTGACCGCGATGTTGCCCGGCCTGATGCTGCTGATCTACCTGCGCGAGCAAGATCCCGACGCCATCAAGAGCTACTTCGCCCTGCTGCTGTTCTTCGGATTCATCAGCGTCCTGATCTTCCAGGCACTGGGGGTGTATGCCGAGACCCTCTTCAGCAACCTGCTGCGTTTGCGACTCACCCTCTTCGCCTGGTCATCGGCGTTCTGCCTGTTGCTGTTCATGCATCACGGCCTGCAGCTGTTCAGCCTCCTGACCAACAGCGAACTGCTGGTCTGGTTTCTCGCCAGCCCGGTGCTGTTCGGCATCGAACGCCTGATCCTGCTGACCCTGTTCCGGCAACTGATGCAACGGGGCATTTTCCTGCAGCACGCGGTCATCCTCGGGGCCACCGAAAACGGCCAGCGCCTGGCCGAGTACCTGACCCAGAATCAGGATATCCGCTGCGGGGTCATCGGATTTATCGACGACCGCATCGGCCGCCTGCCCAAGACCCTGGGCAACCTGCCGCTGCTGGGCAACTCCAGCGACCTGGAACGGCTGATCCGCGAAGAAAAGGTTACCCAGGTGCTGGTCGCCCTGCCCTGGTCGGCGGAAAACCGCATGGACTGCATCATCCGCGAACTGCGCCGCCTGCCGGTCAACGTGCTGCTGGTGCCGGACATGATTGCCTTCCGACATGCCCACAACCGCATCACCGAAGTCGCCAACCTGCCGATGTTCAACGCCTCCGAGGTGCCCCTGCGCGGCTGGTCGCCGATGTTCAAGCGCCTCGAGGACATGGTCCTGTCGAGCACCGCGCTGATCCTGCTGTCGCCGCTGATGCTGCTGGTGGCCCTGGCGATCAAGCTCGATTCGCCGGGCCCGGTGCTGTTCCGCCAGAAGCGCTATGGCTACAATAACCGCCTGATCGAAGTCTTCAAGTTTCGCTCGATGCATCAGCACCAGAGCGATGCCACCGCCGAAAAACAAACCACCCGCGGCGATCCGCGGATCACCCGGGTCGGGCGCTTTATCCGCAAGACCAGTCTCGACGAGCTGCCGCAACTGTTCAATGTCTTCATCGGCAGCATGTCGATGGTCGGCCCGCGCCCCCACGCCACGGCGACCAAAGTGGCGGGCATCCTGTTCGAGGAAGCGGTCAAGGAGTACACCTCGCGTCACCGGGTCAAGCCGGGGATCACCGGGCTTGCCCAGATCAACGGCTACCGAGGCGAAACCGACACGCTGGAAAAAATCGAGAAGCGTGTGGAGTTCGATCTGGAATACATCGAAAACTGGTCGATCTGGTTCGACCTCTACATCCTGTTCCGCACTGTTCCGGCAGTGTTCATGACCCGCGAGGCCTTCTGAGTGAGCACACTCATTCCCTGCATCATCGCCGGTGGTGCCGGTACCCGCCTGTGGCCGGTCTCCCGCGAGGCCATGCCGAAACCCTTCATGCGCCTGCCCGATGGCGACAGCCTGCTGCAAAAGACCTTCCGCCGGGCCATCGACCTGGCCGATGTCCAGCGGGTGCTGACGGTGACCAACCGCGAGGTGTTCTTCCGTACCCTGGACGACTACCGCCCGCTGAACAAGGGCGATACGGCACTGGACTTCATCCTCGAACCCTTTGGCCGCAACACCGCCCCGGCCATCGCGGCGGCGGCCCTGCACGTGGCCAGGCTCTACGGCGAGGACGCACAGTTGCTGGTGCTGCCGGCCGATCACCTGATCAAGGACCTGGACGCCTTCGCCAAGGCGGTCGACAGCGCCCGGGAACTGGCCGACCAGGGTTGGCTGGTGACCTTTGGCCTGGTCCCGACCCACCCCGAGACCGGCTTCGGTTATATCGAAAAGGGCCAGGCCCTGGACGGCGCCAACTTCCAGGTCGCGCGCTTTGTCGAGAAACCTGACGCGAAGACGGCACGGCAATACGTCAACGACGGCCGGCATCTGTGGAACGCCGGCATGTTCTGCCTGCGGGCCGACGCCGTGCTGCGCGAACTGCGTGAACACGCCCCGGATGTACTCGACGCCATGATCGAGTGCCTGGCCCACAGCCACAGCCGTGAAGGCAGCCAGGAACTTCAGTTGGAACTGGATGGCCAGAGCCTGGCCCGGGCGCCGGACATTTCCATCGACTACGCACTGATGGAGCGCTCTCGGAAAGTCGCGGTGGTGCCCTGCCAACTCGGCTGGAGCGATATCGGCTCATGGCAGGCGGTGCGTGAGCTGAGCCCCGCCGACGCCCAGGGTAACCAGTGCAACGGCGAGACCGTGCTGTATGACGTCAGCAACTGCTACATCGATGCGCCCAAGCGCCTGGTGGGCGGGCTGGGGCTCAAGGACCTGATCATCATCGATACCCCGGATGCGCTGCTGATCGCCGACAGCAAGCGCAGCCAGGACGTCAAGCTCATTGCCCAGGAGCTCAAGCGCCAGGGCCACGACGCCTATCGCCTGCATCGCACCGTGACCCGCCCCTGGGGCACCTACACCGTGCTCGAGGAAGGCAAGCGCTTCAAGATCAAGCGCATCGTGGTACGCCCCCAGGCCTCGCTGTCACTGCAGATGCACCACCACCGCAGCGAACACTGGATCGTGGTCAGCGGCATGGCGCAGGTCACCAGCGGCGACAACGAATTCATGCTCGACACCAATGAGTCGACCTTCATCAAGCCGGGCAAGCGACACCGGCTGGCCAACCCCGGGGTGATCGACCTGGTGATGATCGAAGTGCAGAGCGGCGAATACCTCGGCGAAGACGACATCGTGCGCTTCACCGACATTTACGGGCGGGTTCGCGCCGAAACCGGCAAAAGCTCAAACACCTGACAGGGGAGCCGCCGCGCGAACGTACCAGGGGCTGTCAGAGGGGTGTGACCATGTACAAAGGGAAGATTGACCGATGAACAAACGCCTGCTGATCATCCTCAGTGTTCTATTCATCAGCGCCTGCAGCATCCCGGCCAAGGTGGCACTGCCGGACAGCGACATCCTGCGCGAAGGTCACCGGGCCGGCGAGGCCCTGGCCGGCAAACCGCTGCCGGACCAGCGCATCCGTGCCGGCGACACCTTGCGCATCGTGCGCAATACCGGCGAGGCCCCCTCCATTTCAGCCTTCACCGCCAACTCGATCTACGAACTGACGCTGTTCACCGTGATGAACGACGGCAGCTTTTCCTATCCCTACGTCGGCAACGTCAAGGCCGCCGGCCTGACGCCGCAACAACTGACCCTGTTCCTCGAAGACAAGCTGAAAAACATCTACCAGGATTCGGCCCTGACGGTGAACATCTCCCAGTCCCCGGGCAACACCGTGTTCGTCGGCGGCTCGGTGCGCAATCCGACCAGCCTGCCGGTGACCACGGTCACCACCCTGGAACAGGCCCTGATCGGCGCCGGCGGCCTGTTGCCAGTGGGCGACAGCCGCAATATCGCCCTGCTGCGCCAGGACGACGACGGGCGCTACAAGACCTACTTCTTCGACTACCGCGACACCCTGCTCGCCGGCGCCAGCAACCGCGCACCGGTGCTGCTGCAACGCGGCGACGTGGTGTTCGTGCCCAAGTCCCATGTGGGTAACGGGATCGAATGGGTCGACCTGTACCTGAACCAGCTGATTCCCTTCCAGAAATCGATCGGTATCGGAGTGAACTACAACTTGAATAACCGCAACGGCAGCAACTGAGCGTCAGGGCCAACAGACATGATCAGTATCCGCTCCTTCCGCGATTTGTTGCGTCTGTTCTTCATCTTCAAACGCGAAGTGAAAATCGCCGTGCTGGTGACCTTCATCGTCATTTTGCTGGGTGCGTTCCTGCTGCCCAACCGCTACGAGTCCACCGCTCTGCTGCTGGTCAAGCCGGGCCGGGATACCAGCACCCTGCCGATCGAGATTTCCGATCGCCAGGCGACCATTATCCCCAGCGCCCAGCGCGACCCGATCATCGACGAGGAACGCATACTCAGCGGGCGCCCCATCGCCCGGCTGGTCGCCGAGCAATACCTGGACGAGCTGTCCAGGGCCGCGCCCCAGGAGGGTTTGATCGCCACCCTCAAGACCCTGCTCAAGAACACCCTGCTGGGCCTGCTGGATGTCGGCCGCGGGCTGCTGCAACTGCTCGGCCTGGTGGAGAAGCAGACCCCGGTCGAGCGCCTGGCGGACCAACTGTCGAAGAGCTTCAGCGTGACCCACGCCGCGGGCTCCTCGGTGATGGAAATCAGCTTCACCTGGAACGATCCGCAGGTGGCCCAGACCCTCGTCAAGAGCTGGATCGAGCAGTATGAAGAGGAGCGTACCCGCACCTTGGGTCGCAAAAGCCTGTACACCTTCTACGAAGGCGAAAGCACCGCGACCAACCAACGCATCCTCGACTACAAGAAACAGATCGAAGCCCACCTCAACGAATTGGGGGCGGTGAGCATCGGCGAGCGCCTGAACGATATCTCGCGCAACCTCAACAACCTGCGCGGCGAACACCTGAACACCACCCGTGCCGTGGCGTCGACCAAGAGCGGGCTGGAGCGGATAAAGGCCCAGCTCGACAGCATGAAGAAGGAAATCAGCATCGGCCGGCAGATGAGCCTCAACCCGGACCGCCAGGACCTGCAACAACGGATCAATGCCAAGCAGATCGAACGCCAGGAAATGCTCCGGACCTTCAAGGAGGGCGCACCGCCGGTGAAGGCCATGGACCAGGCGATTGCCAACCTGCAGGACCTGCTCAAGTCGCAGAACGCGGTGGTCCAGCGCACGGATAACCTGGCGCCGAATCCGGTCTATACCCGCCTGCAGAACAGCTTCGCCGACCAGCAGGCCAGCCTCAGCCGCTTGCAGACCCAGGCTACCCAGCAAGAGACCCAACTCGCCCAGTTGGAGCAGGACCGCCGCCAGGCCCTGGCCCTGGAGCCGGAAATGGCCCGCCTGCAACGCGAGCTGGAGGCCGCGGAAAAGAACTTCGCCCTGTACAGCACCAGTACCGAGAAAGCGCGGATCGACCGTGAACTGGACAAGAGCCAGATCAGCAACATCGCGGTGATCGAACAGGCCACCCTCAACGAACGCCGGGTCTTCCCGAAAAGCCTGACGATGCTGTTGCTGGCGCTTCCACTGAGCCTGGCGGTCGGCCTGCTGGCCCTGTATTTCTTCTATCTGCTGGACCAGCGCATCCACGACGGCGACAAGATCGAGTCGCGTTTCGGGATCCAGGTCTGGACCAGCCTGCAAGACATCAGCAACGGCCACGCCCAGCGCCGCACCGCGTTCACCGCCAGCATGTACCGGCTCTATGGGGTCCTGCCACTGGATCAGGTCGCCGACAAGGGCCTCGCCATCGGCCTGACCTCGGCCCGGCGTGGCGAGGGGGTCAGCTTCGTCATCGATCACCTGGCCAACCTGCTGCGCGAACGTGGCCATCGCGTGCGCATCGACGCCACGGGTCCCGCCCATCCGGGAGAGATCCTGCTGCTCAATGCCGGCGCCTTCTTCTCCAACCAGGAAGCCTTCGTGACCCTGCGCCAGGCAGACCTGATCGCGCTGATCGTCGAGGCGGAGGCCACCACCGTACCGATTCTGGAAAATGCCCTGTCCACGCTCAATACCGCGTTCAAGCGCGTCGACGGCATCATCCTCAATCGGCGGCGCTTCGAGATTCCCGAACGCGTGCTCAACATCCTGGCCCGCATCCGGAGCCAAGCCTGATGCATATTGCCCTGATCGCGCCCCTGCCACCGGAACAGAACGGCATTGCCGACTATGCCGGACACCTGAAGGCCGCACTGGAAGACCTGGGGGTGCGCGTCAGCACGCCCCTGGCCGGGCTGGGCAACGACCCGCAACGGGCCCGGGAACGGGTGGCGCAAACGCAGTGGCAAGGCATCGATCTGGTCCATGCCGAAATCGGTGGCGGGCGCCTGGCCGAGTTCCACGCCTTGAAGGCCCTGCGCGAACGCTTCCCCACGCTCCCCCTGACCGCCACCCTGCATGACCCCGAACGCCTGGTCTGGCGCCGCGAGCGCTTGCCCTGGCCGCTGTCGCTGGCCGCACGGCTGCCTTCACCGCTGCCGCAGATGGCCACGGTGCTGGCCGACCCGTTGTGCCTGCACGAAGAACGGCAACTGGCCCGCAGCCTGACCCGCCTGGTCACCCTCACCCGTTCAGGCGGCCAGTGCCTGCGCCAGCGCATGGGCTTGCGCAGCGAACAGATGGCGGTGATCCCCCACGGCAACCCGGCCATTGCCGCAAGGCCCTTGCCGGCGCTGGACCCGCTGCGGCTGCTGTACTTCGGCTTCATCTACCGCGGCAAGGGCATCGAAGACCTGCTGGACGCCCTGGCCGTCACCTTCACCCAGCAACCGGACTTGCGCGCCCGCTTGCGCCTGACCCTGGCCGGGGGCAGCGAGCCGGAGATGGCCTTCGGCCCCTCCGGCAGCTACCTCGATCAACTGCGCCGGCACATCCGCAACCTGGGCCTGCAAGACAGCGTCGACTGGCAGCTGGACCTGCCGGCCGCCGACATCCCCCGGGTGATCCAGGCCCATCATGTGATGGTGCTGCCGTACCGCGAGTCGAGCAAACTCAAACTGCTGGGCAATCTGCGCGGCACCAGCGGCGCCCTGTCCTGGGCCGTGGCCTGCGGACGCGGCGCCATCACCTCGGACGCACGCTCCTTTGCCGAGGAAGTGGCCCAGGGCAACGGGGTGATTTTCCCCCAGGGCAATGTCGCGGCCCTGGCGGCCGAGCTGAGCCATTTGTGTGCCACGCCGGAGCTGGCGATCCGCTGGGCCGAACACGCCAGCGTGATCGGCGAGCAGCGGCTCTGGAGCCACACCGCCGAGCGTTTCCTGCAACTGTTCCAGCAGGCCTGCGGAGGGCATGCGGATGTCGCGTAAAACCTTGTTCCGGCTGCCGGCCCTGCTGGTGCTGGCCGTCGTCGCCAGCCTGATGCCCTGGAGCCCCCGGGTCGCCGCCCAGACGACGCTCAAGGCGCCCCGCGCGGTGGAGTGGAAAAACTTTCTCGGGGTCAACGCGCAATTCCAGTATTTCGATCCGGGCATCTACCAGAAACAGATGGCGCGGCTCGATGACCTGGGCCTGAACTGGGTACGCCTGACCCTCCACTGGTTCATCATCGAACCCCAGCGGGATGCTTTCCAGTGGAGCGCACTGGACGGCGCCATGGCCGCGATGCAGCGCCATGGCTACAACACCGTCGCCTACCTGGTCGGCTCGCCGCCGTTTGCCAGCAGCGCCGCGGCCGGCACCCCGAGCAGCGATCAATACCCGCCCAGCGACTTCAAGCTGTTCGCCTCGCGCATGGTCACGCTGGCCCAGCGCTACCCGCAGGTGGGCACCTGGCAGGTATGGAATGAGCCGAACATCTTCTGGCTGCCCAAGGAGGACCCCGCGGCCTACTACCGACTGCTGACCACCACGGCCGCGGCGATCCGCGCCCAGGTACCCGGCAAGGCCGTCGCCGCCGCCGGCACGGCCTATTACAGCCAGATGCACAGCACCCCCGGATTGATGCTCGAGTCCCTGCTCAAGCAAGGCCTCGCCGGCCAGAACCTCATCGTCGCCTATCACCCCTATACCCAATTGCCGGAAGGCGACGACGCCGCTGCCCAGGACTTCCTGGTCCGCGGCAATGCCCTCAACGGAGAACTGCACGGCAACGGCGTCGCCCAGGTCTGGGCCACCGAATGGGGTTGGTCGAGCTATAGCGGCCCCAAGGAAATGCAGGCACTGATCGGCATCGGCGGACAGGCCGACTACACCCTGCGGCGCCTGGCCCTGATGAGCGCCATGGACTACCAACGGATCTTCCTGTTCAACCTCAGCGACCTGGATGCCCGGGCCAGCCCGCGTGACCAGTACTACGGCCTGCTCGACCTCGACGGCGAGCCGAAACCGGTCTATACCGCCCTGAAGAACTTCCTCGCTGTCACCGGCCCGGTGCTCCAGCCGGCCGATGCCCCGCTGTCGAGCAACGCGCCGGCCGACCTGTACAACATCGCCTGGACCCGTAACGACGGTGCCCATGTCTGGATGTTCTGGAGCGCCAGCGGCCAGAGCCTGCAACTGCCCGGCGTGACCCGGGCGACGCTGTTCGACCCTCTGGCCGGTACCCGGACGAACCTGAGCGACGGGACCGCCATTACCGTGCCGCTGAAAACCAGCCTGCAGCTCCTGGTGTGGACACCATGAAGATCCTCTGGACCCTGCCCTACCTGCCCTGGCCCACCACCAGCGGCGGCAAGACCCGGCAGTTTCACCTGCTGCGCAGCCTGGCGGCGCGCGGGCATCGCATCACCCTGCTGGTGCAATCGAAAACCGACCTCGACGAGGCCACGCGCCAGACCCTGGCGCCCATTGTCGAGCGGCTGATCGTGGTGCCGCGACGTTCGCTGCGCAGCCTGAAAACCCTGCTCGGCGTACTGCTGGCACCCTACCCCATGCTGGCCGTGGTCAATGGCCTGGCACCGTCCCTGCAGGCCCGGTTGCGCACCTTGCTGGAAGAACACTGGGACGTGATCCAGATCGAACACAGCTACAGTTTCCAACCCTACGAGCAACCGCTAAGTGACACCGGACGACCGTTCATTCTCACCGAACACAATGTCGAATCGGCCCTCGGTGCCGCCAGCTATGACCGCCTGCCGGGCTGGATGAAACCCTTTACACGGTATGACCAGTGGCGCTATCGGCGCTGGGAAAACCGGGTGTTTCGCCAGGCCGCCGAACTGATCGCCGTGACCTGCGAGGACGCCGAAGTCCTGCGCGAGCGGACCGGCAAACCGGTGGCGGTGGTGGTCAATGGTGTCGACAGCGACCTCTACGCCGGCGTCCAGCCCGACTTCCACGCCCGGCGCCTGCTGTTTATCGGCAACTACGAATACAGTCCGAACCTGGATGCGGTCGAGTGGGCCCTGGAGGACATTCTCCCGGCGCTGTGGCGGATCAATCCCGCTGTGCGTTTCACCATTGCCGGATTCGGCTTGCCGGACGCCTGGCGCGAGCGCTGGAGCGATCCGCGTATCGAATGGCAAGGTTTCGTCCCCGACCTGCGCGCCCTGCAAAGCAAGGCCTCGGTGTTCTTCGCCCCCCTGCGCCAGGGCGGCGGGTCCAAGCTCAAGGTCCTCGAGGCCATGGCCGCCGGCCTGCCGGTGGTCACCACCGACCAGGGCGTGTCGGGGCTGCGGGTAGAAAACGGCCGGCACTATCTGGGCAGCGAAGAGCCGCAAGCCCTCGCCCGAATGCTCGCCGACGTCCTCGAACAGCCATCGCGCCTGCAGCAGATCGCCGAAGCCGGACGGGCCTACGTCAAGGCCGAGCACGACTGGGCCGTGGCCGCCGCGCAACTGGAAGCGGTCTATAGCCGACTCCCCCACCTCAAGGAGGCCGTGTCCGTATGCGCATAGGTCTGGATTATCGCCCGGCGGCGGGCTACACCCACAGCGGTATCGGCCGTCAGAACCTGGCCCTGGAACAGGCCCTGCGGGCTCACCCCGAGGTGAGCCTGCAACTGTTCGGGGTGGCCCCGGAGGATCATCCGATCCGTCGCCGCGTCCACTGTCCGAAGTGGGGTTCGCCGTTGCAGGGCATACATCGACTGCCGGTGCGCCTGCGCTTCGAGGCCGGCTTCCTGCCCGGCGCGTTGCGCGAAGCCGGGATCGAGGTCTACCTCTGCAACTTCAACATGGGCCTGCCCCCGGGGCGCAAGCCCGCCGGCCTGCGCTATGTGCTGCAACTGCATGACCTGTTCCAGTTGACCTTGCAGAACAGCCACGGCTCGAAACTCAAGGAGCGGGTTTATCGCGTCACCGATCGCCTGTCCATCAGCCGCTCGGTCAAGCTCGCCGACCGGATCTGGACACCGTCGCAATACACCGCCGACGAGCTGGTCAAATGGTTTCCCGAGGCCCGCGACAAGGTCCGGGTGCTGCCCAACCTGGTCACCGGTTTCGCTGGCGAAGCCGCCGACATCACCGACCTGCAAGTGCCGGCGCGCTACTGGTTGGCCGTCGGCACCCGTGAACCGCGCAAGAACATCCCCTGGTTCGTCGCCGCCTGGCACGCCGCCCGCCAGCAATCGCCGCAGGTTCCGGAGCTGCTGCTGATCGGCTCCCCTGAAGACCTGCCCGCGCCAGTGCGACACCTGCCGGGCCTGCACTACCTGACCGGCCTCAGCGATGCCCAACTGCACGCGGTGTACCAACAGGCCGGGCGCTTGTGGCAACCGTCCTATGCCGAAGGTTTCGGCCTGCCGGTCATCGAGGCGCTCAGCGTCGGCACTCCGGTGGCCGTCGCCAGCGGCTCGGCGCTGGACGAAATCACCCCGTCGGACTGCCCGCGCTTCTCGCACACCGACGGCCCGGCCCTCAGCGCGCTGATGACCCGCCTGGCCGACGCCCCCGCCGAGGATCCCGACGCGCTCCGGGCATGGGCCAGGGGCTATGACACGGCGGCCTACCGGGAGCGCTTCAATCAGTTGCTCGAGGAGCTGAAATAATGCCCCTGGCGCTGCCCATCGCCCTGTTGTCCGGCCTGGTCTTCGGCATCCTGGCCTGGCTGCTGCCGCCATTCAAGGTGGTGCTGGCGCTGGTCGCCATCGGCGGCGTGGTGACCATCGTCCGTCACCCGCTCTGGGGCTTGTTGCTGTTCAGCGTGCTCGCCACCTTCCTGCCCTATTCGACGATACAGGTCGGCCTGCGCACCACGCTGTCCGAGGCCCTGATCCTGCTGGTCTGGGGCAGCGTGCTGGTGCAGAACCTGTTCAACAACCTGCCACGCCAACCGCCGCTGCTGCGCACCGAGCGCTGGCTGGTGGCCTTGATGCTGTTCAGTGCCTTTCCGTTTATCGTCGGCCAGTTGACCGTCAACGCCACAGGCAATGGAACGGTGAACTGGATACGCTGGCTGCTCAACCTGTCGGTACTGTTCCTGGTACCGCGCCTGCTGGACCAGCAAAGGGCTCGCGAACAGGTGGTCAGCGGCCTGCTGCTCGGGACCCTGCTGCTGTTGCTGCTGTCGATCCCGGTGTTCCTCAAGAGCGGCTCCGCCACCGGCATGACCCCGATCCTCGCCGCACTCGGCTATGGCGACATCAACGTACTGGGCGACAGCCTCTCGGCGCTGTCCAATCGCATGGGCTCGCCCTGGATGCATCCCAACGCCCTGGGGGGTGCCATGGCCCTGCTGTTGCCGCTGGCCTTCTGTTTCGGCCTGGCCCGCCAAGGCTGGAAACGGACGCTGGGCCTGGCCGTAGCGGGGCTGGGCGTGATCGGCCTGCTGCTTTCGGGCTCACGCGGGGCGCTGGTCAGCCTGACCATCGTCCTGCTCTGGATGGCGCGCAAACGCGTGCCATATACCGGTCAACTGATCCTCGCCGGCCTGGTGTTCGGCAGCTTGCTGCTGATGTTCTACCCGCCGCTGCAGGATCGTCTGCTGACGCTCTTTTCCAGCAACGACGCCAGTACCCACGTCCGCTTCGAGGAGTACTCGCACTTCCCCGATGCCGTGGCCATGTTTCCCTTCGGCATCGGCTTCAAGGTCGAGCCGCCCGTGCCCGGCACCGGCCTGTGGGGGATCTCCAACCTGTGGCTGAACTTCATCTATAAGCTCGGCGTGCCGGGCCTGCTCCTGTTTATCGCGGTGGTCTGGAACTGGTGGCACGAAACCCGCTCCTCCCTGGCCGCGATCCAACTGAGCGAAGACAACGCGATCTGGCTCGGCAGCACCTGCGGCCTCATGGCGGCGCTGCTCAGCGGGTTCTTCGACCACTATTTCAGCTTTACCCAAGTGCTGATCGCCCTGTTCTGGCTGTTGCTCGGCCTGAACCTGCACGAAGCCCGGCGTCTCAAGCTCAAGGCCGCCCCCCTGCCAGGAGTCCGTCCATGAAACACCGCTTGTTCCACTCGTTGAACCTGAGGCAGGCCCTGCCCGAATACGCTGAAAAAATGGGCGTCAGCCTGGAGGAGCTGGACAGCAGCTACCAGTGGATGCTGGAAAACGACGTGTGTTTCGAACAGCCGCTCAAGGGCAATACGCTGTGTTTCATCAGCTACCTGAACATCGAGCCGCGGATCGAGCCGCCCCTGGCCCGGCGTTTCTATGCCTTGCTCGGCCGCGAGCTCAAGGGCGCACTGATCCCGTTGTACGGGATCAACTGGCCGACCCTGCGCGACCGGATGCTGCGCTGGTGGGAGTTGGCCTACAACATCCTGATCTGCAAGATTCCCAGCCATACCCTGAGGCTGCTCTGGCTGCGCGCGGGCGGGGCGAAGATCGGCAAGGGCTCGACGGTCTGGCGCAACACCGAGGTGCTGGGGGTGGACAGCCTGCGCATCGGCAACGACAGCACCGTCGGCTGGCATTGCCAGCTGGATGCCCGGGGCGGCCTGATCATCGGCGACCACGTGACCATCGCCTCCCACGTGCTGATCATTGCCGGCGGCCATGATGTTCAGGCGCCGGAATTCTGGGCCGTCGGCGGGCCGGTCTATATCCGCGACTACGCCTGGATCGCCAGCCGCGCCCTGCTCTCGTTCGGCGCCGACATCGGCGAAGGTGCCGTGGTCGGCGGCCAGTGCGTGGTCTCCAAGCCGATTCCGGCCTACGCCATCGTCGGCGGCCCGGACGCGGCGATCAAGGGCGAACGCTGTCGCGGCCTGAACTACAAGGTGGGCGGCAAAAGCCTGTTCACCTTGTTCCACTGAGCCGCGGGCATGCCTGACGCGAAACTGCTCGGCTCAACCCTGTGGCTGACCCTGGCGACCCTCACCGGCCTCGCCGCCGGGTTCGCCCGGGAGTGGCTGCTGGTCGCCGCCTGGGGCGCCGGCGGGCGCAGCGACAGCTTCCTGGTGGCGCTGTTCCTGCCCGAAGCCTTGCGCATGGCCCTGGCGGCCGGCCTGTTCAGCGCGGCGGCGTTGCCCCTCTACCAGCAACGCGCGCCGGCCGAACAGACCGCCTGGCTCGGGGCCCTGGCGCCCAGGCTGCTGCTCTGCGGCCTGCTGCTGGCCCTGTTGCTGAGCGTGGGTTCGCCGCTGTGGGTCCGGTTGATCGGACCGGGGCTCGACAGCCAGGGCTACGCACGGGCCGGGGCCAGCCTGCACTGGCTGGCCTGGTGCGCCCCCGGGTTTATCCTGCATGCCTTGTTCTGCATCCCCTTGCAGGCCCGTTCCCGCTTTGTCCTGGCCGGGCTCGGTTCGCTGCTGTTCAACCTGCCGCCGGTGTTGTACCTGGCCCTCCTGCGCCAGGCCGCGACCCCGACCGGCCTCGCCAGCGCCTGCGTACTGGGCAGCCTGCTGATGCCGGCCGTGCTGCTGCCGACCTTGTACCGTAGCGGCTGGAAACCCTGGCAAGGCGGCCACGCGCCCGGCGCCGTGGGTGAACTGTTGCAGCGCATCGGCCCGCTGCTCAGCAGCAACCTGGCCAGTCAGGGCCTGGCCTTGCTGGAGCGCATGGTCGCGTCGTTGCTCGGCGAAGGCGCCGTCACTTGGATCAACCTGGCACGCAAACTGATCAACCTGCCGCTGATCGCCCTGATGAGCCTGAACCAGGTGCTCCTCGGCCTGATGAGCGCCAGCCTGGGCAGCGAACGGCTGGCCTTGCTGCGCAAGGGCCTGGCCAGTGCCACCCTGCTGACCCTGCCCGCGGTCGCCGGGCTGATCGGCGCCGCCGGGGCGCTGGTCAGTCTGCTTTTGCCCCACCAGGCGGCCGACGGCCCGCTGCCGGAACTGCTGGCCTGGTTCGCAGTGCCGCTGGCCTTCGGCGCCTGGAATGCCCTGCTCGCCCGCTACGCCTACGCCGCCGGGGACACCCGCCTGCCCCTCACCTGCGAACTGACCGGCAACCTGCTCAATGCCCTGCTGCTGGCCATGCTACCGTATCTCCTCGGGCTGATCGGCATCGCCCTGGCCGCCATCTGCGGGGTGATGCTCACCGGCCTGCTGCTGATACGCCGCCAACAGTTGCTCACCCAGGTGCCGTGGCGCAGCCATGCCGTGCTGGGGTTGACGGTCATGCTCGTGGCGGCGCTGGGCCTGCACCCCCTGCATGGCATCTGGCTGCAACTGGGCCTGAGCAGCCTGTGCAGCCTGATCCTGCTGATTGCCCTGGCCGCGTGGCTGCGCCCCTGGCGCTCCGTGCCCGACTGAACCTGGAGACTGAACGATGTCGACCCCACAAGTGGCCCTGGTGATTCCGACCTACAACGGACGCCGCGACCTGGAACGCCTGCTCGACTCCCTGCCGACCCAGACGGCCACCTTCGACACCCTGGTCGTCGACTCCAACTCCAGCGACGGCACCTATGAGCTGGCCTGCTCGCGCGGCCTCCAGGTGCAACGTATCGACAGCAAGGATTTCAACCACGGCGGCACCCGCCAATGGATGGTCGAGCACTACCCCGACTATGCGCTCTACGTGTTCATGACCCAGGATGCCTACCTGGAAGATCCCGAAGGCATTGCCAACCTCGTTCGGCCCTTTGCCGACGAGTGTGTCGGCGCCGTCTGCGGTCGACAGCTGCCGCACCCGGATGCCACGCCCCTGGCCGAGCACGCCCGACTGTTCAACTACCCGCCGACCTCCCTCGTCAAGAGCCTGGCCGACGCGCCCCGGCTGGGCCTCAAGACCGCCTTCATTTCCAACTCATTTTCCGCCTATCGGCGCCAAGCCCTGATGGAGGTCGGCGGCTTCCCCCCGCATGTCATCCTGTCGGAAGACATGTATGTCGCGGCGAAAATGCTCCAGGCCGGGTGGAAGGTCGCCTACGAAGGCAGCGCAAGTTGTAGACATTCCCATAACTACAGCCTCGGTGAAGAGTTCCGACGCTACTTCGATATAGGTATCTTCCACGCCCGCGAGCCCTGGATTCGCCAGCAGTTCGGCGGGGCCGGCGGCGAGGGCCGGCGCTACATGATCTCCGAGCTGAAGTTCCTCGGCCCCGCCCACTGCCTGGCCTGGCCCGGGGCACTATGGCGCAACGCGGTGAAACTGCTCGCCTACAAACTGGGCCAGCAAGAACGGTACCTGCCCAGGCCACTGAAAAAAACACTGAGCATGCACAAAGGCTACTGGGATAACCCGCCTACCTGACTTGGCAGAGACCTCAAACTTTGAGGACTTTTCCGATAATCATCAGAGAACAGCCTTAATTGACCCAAAAGCAAAATAAGGCGAACTTCTTGGAGCTCTTTTTATCGAGCCAATAACACTCTGGATCTGAACCCTCGAGGAAGCATATTTACATGGAAGTCGAGCTACAGCACTGCGCGACACCTCGCCTGAACGCTTCGGCCCACGAGCCGGACCGTCAAGACGCGAAACCGCAATTCCCGCCCCGCCATGACAAGGCCAAAACGACCCGTACCTCTGGAGGCGATGCTATGGAACCCCGAATCACAGAGCTGGAAACCCGCTTCGAATACATCCACCGCGACCTGAACGAGGTGCGCAACGATGTCAAATCCATCAAGAACCGACTGACCTACGTGGCCGGTGCGGCAGCGGTGATCGGCGCACCGCTGGCCTGGATCGCCAACAATCGCATGGACCAGATCCTGCTGTTGCTGACCTCCTGACACCACCCTTGCCTCGCGTCGCGCCCCCCCTGGGCGCGGCCGGGAACGCCGTAGCCTCAAGCGATACGGCGACTCACAAGGAAATCGGCTTGCGCCCCGCAAACGAATGCGCCAGGGTTCCACCGTCCACCAGTTCCAGCTCTCCTCCCAGCGGCACGCCATGGGCGATACGCGAGGTGATCAGGCCTTTGTTGGTCAGCAACTGGGCGATGTAATGAGCCGTGGCTTCGCCTTCGACGGTCGGGTTGGTGGCGAGGATGATCTCGGTGAAGCTGCCCTGCTCTTCGATTCGCGCCAGTAACTGCGGGATACCGATGGCTTCCGGACCGAGACCATCGAGCGGCGACAGATGCCCCTTGAGCACGAAGTAGCGGCCACGGTAACCCGTCTGCTCCACCGCATAGACATCCATCGGCCCTTCGACCACGCACAACAGGGTGTCATCACGCCGAGGGTCGGCGCACTGCGGGCAAAGATCGTCTTCGGTCAGGGTGCGGCACTGGCGACAATGCCCAACCCCTTCCATGGCCTGGCCAAGGGCCTGGGCCAGACGCAAACCGCCACTGCGATCGCGCTCGAGTAGTTGCAGGGCCATGCGCTGGGCGGTTTTCTGGCCGACGCCGGGCAGAACCCGCAAGGCATCGATCAGTTGGCGAATCAGGGGGCTGAAGCTCATGGCAAAGGGTCCGACATAACAGGAGACGCGGTTTATACCTGCGCCTCCAGCCAGCGTCTAGGGGGGCGCTGGAACACGGTTCCCTTGTAGGAGCGAGCTTGCTGGCGAAGGGGCCCCTGAGACCGCTTAAAAGCTTCGCGGGCAAGCCCAGCTCACAAGGTAAGGCGGCGCTGTAGCAGCCTTAGAACGGCATCTTGAAACCTGGCGGCAGTTGCATGCCGGCGGTCATTCCGGACATCTTGTCCTGGCTGTTGGCTTCGATCTTGCGCGTCGCGTCGTTGAATGCGGCGGCGATCAGGTCTTCCAGCACTTCCAGGTCTTCGTCCTTCAGGCTCGGGTCGATGCTGACGCGCTTGACGTCGTGACGACCGGTCATCACCACGGACACCAGGCCGGCACCGGACTGGCCGGTCACTTCGGCGTTGGCCAGTTCTTCCTGCATCTTGGCCATTTTTTCCTGCATCTGCTGCGCCTGCTTCATCAGGCCGGCCATGCCACCTTTCATCATGGGAATCACCTCAAGAGTTACATGTACAAAGAGACGCAGGGCACAGGGCCTGGCGTCGTTCAGTTAATTAGTCCTGGGTCACCAGGACATCGACAGGTTCGATTGTATCGCCACGGACCACCGCGCCGAACTGTTGCATCATCTGCTGGATGAACGGATCGGCATGAATCGACGCCACCGCCTCGTCCTGGCGCTCATGGCGCCGACGGGAGGCCGCCTGGGCCGGGGTTTCCTGCTCGGGCTTGATCAGCTCGATGCTCAACTTCAGGGGACGCCCGTGATACTGGTTCAGGGCGTCGTTGAGGCGACGCTGCTGCGTGGCGTTGAACAAAGCACTGTGGGCCGGGTCCAGGTGCAGCAGCCAGTCGTCACCGCTGACCGCGATCAGCGTGCAGTTGGCCGCAATGCTGCCGGTCATGCCGGAGACCGGCAGTTTCGGGAACAGTTCCAGCCACTCCAGCGCCAGGCCCGTGGCCGGTGCCGCAGCCGGTTGCGGCTCGGGTTCCGGTGCCGGGTCCGCGGCGTGCTCGCTGGCCAGCTCGTCGAGATAGCTGTAGGCCGAGTCCATGTCCGGCTCGATATAGTCTTCATCCAGCGGCGGTTCGTCGTCCGGGTCCAGCCCCGGCGTCGCGGCATCCACCTGCGCCGGGGTCGGCTCAGGCAGGGGCGCGGCCACCCATTCGGGAGCATCCGGGACCACGCTGTCCGGCGTCGGCAGCGGCATGGCGGCCAGTTCCGGCTGCTCGGCGACGGTTTCCAGCAGCGGCGCGACAGCAGGCTCCTGCACCACCTCCGGCTCGACCGGATCGTTCCAGGGCAGATCCACGGCATCCACCGCCGGGGCCACGGGCTCGACCGGCGCTGGAACCTCGGCCACCACGACGGGCGCGACCTCGACCGGCGCGGCGACTGGTACGGGTGGCGCGGCAATCGGCGCAGCCACCTCGGCTGGCACGGCCGCCGTCACCGGCGCCTGGACAACTGGCGCGGCCACCGGAGCCACAGGTGCCGCCACTGGCGCGGCAACGGCCGCGTCAGCCACGCTTTGTGCGGAATCAACTGTGGCCTGGCTGATCCCCACTGGCTTTAGCGGTGGTCTCGGCGATGCCGTGCTGTCGGCTGGGCGGAAAGCCAGCATTCGCAACAGCACCATCTCGAAACCGCTTCGCGGGTCCGGCGCCAGCGGCAGGTCGCGCCGGCCGATCAAGCCCATCTGGTAATAAAACTGCACATCTTCGGCCGGCAGGGCCTGGGCCAGCGCCAACACGCGGTCGCGGTCGCCATGGCCATTGTCGACCCCCTCAGGCAACGCCTGGGCAATCGCCACCCGGTGCAACACATTGAGGATTTCCGACAACACGCCGTTCCAGTCCGGGCCCTGTTCGGCCAGGTGCCGCACCGCTTCGAGCAAGGCCCTGGCATCGCCGTCGAGCAATGCATGCAAGACGTCGTAGACCTGGCCATGGTCGAGGGTGCCGAGCATCGCCCGCACATCGGCGGCCATGACCTTGCCTTCACCGAAGGCAATGGCCTGGTCGGTCAGGCTCATGGCATCGCGCATCGAACCGTCGGCAGCACGACCCAGCAACCACAGGGCATCGTCCTCGAACGGCACGTTCTCGACCCCGAGCACATGGGTCAGGTGCTCGACCACCCGCTCCGGGGTCATGTTCTTCAGGGAGAATTGCAGGCAGCGCGACAGGATCGTGGCCGGCAGTTTCTGCGGATCGGTGGTCGCCAGGATGAACTTGACGTAGGGCGGCGGCTCTTCCAGGGTTTTCAACAGGGCGTTGAAAGAGTGGCTGGAGAGCATGTGCACTTCGTCGATCAGGTAGACCTTGAAGCGCCCGCGGCTGGGGGCGTACTGCACGTTGTCGAGCAGCTCGCGGGTGTCCTCGACCTTGGTCCGGCTCGCGGCGTCGATCTCGATCAGGTCGACGAAGCGCCCTTCGTCGATCTCCCGGCAGACCGAGCAGGTCCCGCAGGGGCTCGAGGTGATGCCGGTCTCGCAGTTCAGGCACTTGGCGATGATCCGCGCGATGGTGGTCTTGCCGACACCACGGGTACCGGTGAACAGATAGGCGTGATGCAACCGCTGGCTGTCCAGGGCATTGATCAGAGCCTTGAGCACATGGGTCTGGCCGACCATTTCGCGGAACGAGCGCGGACGCCATTTACGTGCAAGAACCTGATAACTCATCGATAACCATCGCGTCGGGGAAGCGGAAGACCGCTAATGCTAGCGGAGCAGGGGTAAAAATGCATCCGGCACGCGGCGCTAATCTGGCTAAGCTGCACTTTGTGCAAAGATTGGCGGCCTCGTAGTGCTCCCGCCGGAGAGTTTGATGCGTGCAGTTCTTTATGCCCTGGCGTTGATGAGCGCCCCTGTCCTGGCCGCGCCGCCGCCCCTGCGCTTCTCCGTGACCGACGGTTGGAGCATGCCGCTCATACAGATCGAGCACGGGCAGCCGACCCAGGGCATCTTGTATGACCTGATGACCAGCCTGGCCCATCAGGTCGGCAATCCGGCCAGGTTTCACGTACTGCCGCGCACCCGAGTGCAAAGTGCCATGGAGCGCGGCGAAATCGACGTGCGCTGCTACGTCGCGCAATCCTGGCTGCCCAACCTGTCCGGCGACTACCTGTGGAGCGTTGCGCTCCTCACCCAGCGGGACATGCTGGTCAGCAAGGCCACGCCGCCGCCATCGCTGACGCTGCAAAATCTTGAGACACAACGCCTCGGTACCGTACTGGGCTACTCGTACCCGTCCCTGCGCCCGCAGTTCGAAAGCGGTCGATTGATCCGCGACGATGCGCGCAACCAGGAACAGGTGCTGCAAAAGCTCGCGGCAGGCCGCTACGCCTATGCCATCAGCAGCCAGTGGGGGTTGGACTGGTTCAACCAGACACAGATGCCGGATCGCCAGTTGCACGCCGTGATGGTCGTGCAGGAACAAGCCGTGGGCTGCGTCGTGCGCAATGACCCGGCCCTGCCGGTACAACGCATACTCGGGACCTTGCTGCGGATGAAAATGTCCGGGGAAATCGACAGAATCATCCAGCTCTATACCGGGCATGGCGAGCCGATGGACGCTACGCCGTCAGGTGGCGCTGCGCCATAACCCCGGCGGCTCGAAGCCCTCGACCCAAGCCGGCACCTCGTCCGCCGACATCGGCCGGGCAATGAAATAGCCCTGCGCCACATCGCACCCCAGGCTCATCAGCAGGCGACCGTGCTCGGCGGACTCCAGGCCCTCGGCTATCACTTCCCGGCCAAAGGCCCGGGCCAGGCCGATCACCGCCGTGGTCAGCGCCAGATCGTCCTGGTCATGGAGAATGTCGCGCACGAACGAGCGATCGATCTTGATCGTCTGGCTGGGCAAGCGCTTGAGGTAACTCAGGGACGAGTAACCGGTGCCGAAATCGTCCAGGGAAAAACGCACCCCCAGCGCCTGGCAGTCTTGCAGGCACTGGCTTACCCGCTGGATGTTCTCGATGGCCATCGACTCGATGATTTCCAGGTCCAGCAGGTGCGGCGGCACCTTGGCGTGGCGTATCAGCAAGGCGCGCAGACGCTCGACGAAATCGCCGCGCTGGAAATGCCGGGCGGCGATATTGAGACTGACCGGCCACTCATGCCCCGCCTGGCGCCAGGCCTGCATCTGCGCCAGGACCCGGTCGATGACCCACTCGCCGATATCGATGATCACATCGGTCTGCGCCACCTGCGGCAGGAACGCCTGGGGCAGGAGCAGGCCATCGCGTGGGTGCTGCCAGCGCATCAGCGCCTCGAAACCCACCACGGCGCCGGTGCGCATATTGACCTTGGGCTGATAGACCAGGCGCAACTCACCATTGGCCAGGGCCTGGCGTATCAACGCCACGGTCTGGTGGGTCGCCTTGACCTCCTGGTCCAGCGACACGTCGAACAAATGGAAACGATTGCGTCCGCCCTGTTTGGCCAGGTACATCGCCTGGTCGGCGTGGCGCAACAAGGTATCGGCGTCTTCGTCGTCGGCGGGAAACAGCGTCACGCCGATACTGGCATCCACATGGATGGTCTGGCCGAGTATCGAATAAGGCGCCGAAATCGCGCCGAGCACCCGTTGCAACGCCCCCTGCAACTCCTGGTCGTTACGCACATAACGCAGGATCAGCACGAACTCGTCGCCGGCCAACCGGGCCACCACGTCCTCGCCACGCATGATGCTGCGCAGGCGCGCCGCCACTTCCACCAACAGCAAATCGCCGCTGGCATGCCCGTAGCCATCGTTGACCGCCTTGAAGCCGTCCAGGTCGAGCATGCAGACCGCCAGCGGAATGGCTTGGCGCCGGGAAAAATCCAGGGCCTGGTTCAGCAGGTCCGAGAGGAACGCCCGATTGGGCAGGCCGGTCAGCACATCGTGCCCCACCCGCCACTGCAGGGTATGCAGCAGGCGCAACTTTTCGCTGACGTCGAAACGGATCGACACATACCTGCGCACCCGCCCGGTGGCCTCATCCAGCAGCGGCACCATGGTGCTGTCGACCCAGTACAGGGAACCGTCCTTGGCGCGGTTGCAGACCTCGCCTTTCCAGACCCGACCCAGGGCGATGGTGCGCCACATGTCGACAAAGAACTCGGGGGGGTGGTAACCGGAATTCAACAGGCGGTGATCCTGCCCGAGAAGTTCGTCGCGGCTATAGCCGGAAATCACACAGAATGGATCGTTGACGTAGGTGATCCGTCCATTCAGGTCTGTCTCGGAAAAAATGGCGGCGACGTCCACGACCCTGCGATACGTCTCATCCATGAGGTCAGCTCACCTGGGCAGCTAGAGGTTGTCCCGAATTCGCAGCACAGTTGCACCTGGCGGTATCGCCTGGCCGTACTTCGACGAAGATCAACTAGGATTATATGAAGGTCATCAGCAATTGGTGCAGGCCTTCGTGACCATCCCGAAACAATGCATGGCTCAGGTCATATGGCCATCACGGCATGGGCAGCAAAGACATCCGCGGATTTCCGGCTTCACAAATATTTCACCTGAAACGGGATCACCAAATACCTGTCTTAAATGCCAATTCTACGAAATACATCACATTATGCAACAGAAGGTGATGATTCATGGTGTTGTCTAATGTAAAGATTTATCGTTAAGTTCTTGATTCTAAATGGGAATTGAGCGATGAAAATTTCAAGTTTGGGTGCAGCCATCAGGCGCTACCGCAAGGTAGCGGGGCTAACTCAGGCTGAACTTGGAGAGAGAACCGGTTTTGACCCCAAAACCATCAGCCGCTTCGAAACCGGCAGTTACACACCCAGCGTGGAGGCCTTGTTCCTGTTTGCCGACGTACTGGGTGTGAAGCTCAAAGCCTTTTTCACGGATCTGGGTGACGAAGACGAGCAGCGTGCCTACCTGTTCGGCGTCATTCACAACGCTCCCCCGAAGGACCTGGGAAAGCTGATCGCTGCGGTCGATCTGGCCTTGTCCAAGCCTTAGCCTTACGCCTGCCGAGTTGTCTGCCAGCAAAATGCGGTCCTGCCCATTCGTGCAAGACCGCAGGATAGCGCGTGCGCGCCAGGAACTTGGTAATACAAAGTCACTTCCGCTATCCTGCCGGCAAAATTATTTCCAAATGTAAGGGACTACAATGAAACATCCTCTGCGCCAGCTTCTGGCCGTGGTGGCACTCTGCACCATCACCTTGCCTGCCCTGACTGCCAGCTCTCCCGATCCGGCGCCGACCGCCAGCCCACAAGCGCACCAAAGCCCCGAACAATGGCTGACCACCCTCAAGCAGCAGCACGGTAACGTCATCCTGCCCGGCGGCATCGCCACCCTGCAACTCAATGACGACTTCTACTACCTGTCGCCGGCCGACACCGAGCGCCTGCTGACCGAGGGTTGGGGCAACCCCCCCGGCCACAAGACCCTGGGCATGATCATTCCCAAGTCGGTCAGCCCGCTGGCGGCCAATGGCTGGGGCGTGATCGTCAGCTACAAGAACGACGGCCACATTTCCGACGATGACGCGGCCAAGATCGACTATGCCGACCTGCTCAAGCAGATGCAGGCCGATGACGAAGAAGACAACCAGCAGCGGCGCAAGCAGGGTTATGCCGGCCTGTCGCTGCTGGGCTGGGCCGAGCCGCCGAGCTACGACCAGGGCAGCCACAAGATGTACTGGGCCCGCGAGCTGAAGGCCGATGATGCGCAACAGACCACCCTGAACTACAGCATCCGCGTGCTGGGCCGCGAGGGTGTGCTGGAGCTCAATGCGGTGGCCGCGATGGCCGACTTGCAGACCATCAAGCAGGAAACGCCGAAGATCCTCGCGTTCACCAACTTCACCGACGGCAACCGCTACGCTGACTACGACTCCAAGACCGACAAGCTGGCGCCTTATGGGCTGGCGGCGTTGGTGGCGGGCGGTATTGCGGCCAAGGCCGGGTTGTTCGCCAAGATCGGCGTGGCCTTGCTGGCGCTGAAGAAATTCATCGTGCTCGGACTGGTGGTGATTGCCGGGTTCTTCCGCAAGCTGTTCAAGCGTCAGTAACACGCGACCCCTTGTAGGAGCTGGCTTGCCAGCGATGAACGCCAACGATGACGCGGAGCGGCTGATGCCCAGGCCGTTCCGACGACTATCGCGCCCTGCAAAGATCTCCTTATCGAAAACGCCGTACCTTATGGACAATCAAATGAAAAGCGCACTGCGCATTCTCGTTGGCGTTGCTGTTTTCGGCGGATTCGCCTGCCTTACAACGCTGGCAAATGGTCAGGTCTTTACCTATTACATCGCGCCGATTGCCACCGCATTGGTATTTGTGGCGCTTTCTAGAACACCACTCTTTTCCCGAGCCAAAACACCGCCGATCAAAAATAAACCGCCGACTCAAGCTGCAGCCGTTGCGCAAACACCCGCACCCCGGGACGCAGCAGAAGCAGAAAAAGCCTTCATGGCCAACCCTGCCTCCAGGTCCTTGAGAGCAATGATTGAGGCTAAAAGCGAAGAGAGCCCACGACTCGGGCCAGGCCTGGGTGGAAAGGAAGTGTTCCAACGCATTTTCAATGGCATGAGCGCTAACGGAACACGGAGGGTTCACGTCGAATCGCTACTTTGTATGCTGGGAGCCCTGGCAGGTTACTCATGCCAGGCCAGCGTACGGGCAGACTGTGTTGCGCGCGGACTGCCGGAAAACGGACTGTTCGCACGGCTCACAGGCGCTGATGGAACCGACTATTTTTTCGGCGATCATCTGAACAAACCCATGTCGGAAACAGAGTACTCGGTCTGGGGACTGACAGCCGCGGCGGCCCACACAGCAGGTTGCGACCCTCTTCCCGATATAGGCGACATATTCACACACACCGTAGAAACCCTTGGAAAACCAGGCTTCGGAATTCCGCGAGTGCCTGAGCAGCACCGGGCCAGCGACCTGCCGATCAACTTTCTGAGAGACGTATGGCCAGTCATCCACCCCACAGCCAAGTGGTTTTGCCTCAAACCCTCGGATTGGCCCATTCTCTATGGAGTGGCCATCCAGGAGGCCATCAGCCTGACAAAAACCATTATTGATCCACGCATGGCCTTCATTATCGTGATGGAAAGCGCCATTCCCATGTCGAAGGTCAATATCAAGCTCGCCTGAATGCCACTTGAAGAGCGTGCATATACATGAGGAAAAGCCCAAGAGCTTAAAGAGGCAAATTTATCTCCTCAAATAAACCTGCCTCTCTTTCAGCCTGGATCACAACACAAATCGGAACACGATCAACTATTTACTTCGCTGGTTTGTGCGTTGGAAGCGTGGGATGCTTCGGCTTATTTTCTGGATTTACGTGATGCCTTCTATCGTCTTTACCGTCATCTCTTTTTGGCTTAGGGCCGGGATTAATATGATTTGACATTTCTTCCTCACAATTTTAATTACTGATCAAATCAGACAGTTTCTTTCAACATCATCAGTAGAGAAGCAAGCGTAATTCCCTCCAACAGGATCTTGAGCTACCGACTGGCTTATGGCTTACAGTCTGACTTCCGCCAATGTGCGGGAGTAGGTCGATCCTGAAGGTGCCGTTCCCTTGCAACATGGACAGTATAACCCTGCCCACAAGCCCACTTCTCCGCAGCAAGCTGTGTTTTATGTGTTGCCCCAACCTCCTTCTCATTAACGATAACAACATGATGAGTAACACCATGTGTTTTATCACTTGATTTTGGCCTGTACTCAACATAAGCATTGGTCATTTTGACACTCCCTTTGCAAAGCGCTCAACATACAAAACACCGAGAAGAACAGTAGCACGAAAAAGCATACCATTAAAAATACTGACCCATACTTAGACCAGCACCATCGCACCCGTTAAATTTTAACAACACCACACACTTTTTTGATAATTCCTTAGAATATCAAAAGCCTGAAAACCAAAAAAACCTTAACGACCAAACTTTGACATGCAACACCATCACTGCAACCACTCTCTTTCATTCATAGACGGACTCACAAACATTTAAAATAATAGCGATTTTATCTATCAAAATAATATTTCAAGATGTAACCACTTTTCACCATAGAACGGATGATCAAATCACACAGGCATAGACTGAGCGTTTCAGCACAATGGTCGAGCGCAGCGGCACAACGGCCCCTCCCCGCCCTCAATACACTCGTCTCTCCCCCTCCCACAAAGACGAGATCAGCATGAAAACCCGATTTCTCCTCACCGCCCTCACCCTCGGCCTGAGCCTCACCGCCCACGCCGCCGATTTCACCCTCAGCAGCCGCGACATCAGCGACGGCAAGCCGATGAGCAGCCGCGAAGTGTTCCAGGGCTTCGGCTGCGAAGGCGGCAACACCTCCCCGGAACTTTCCTGGAAAAACGCCCCGGCCGGCACGAAAAGCTTCGCAATCACCGTCTACGATCCCGATGCGCCGACCGGCAGCGGCTGGTGGCACTGGACCGTCGTCAACCTCCCGACCTCCACCCACGAACTGCCCTCCGGCGCGGGCAACCCGTCGGCCAGCCAACTGCCCGTCGGTGCCGTCCAGGGCCGCACCGATTATGGTCAGCCAGGCTTCGGCGGCGCCTGCCCACCGGCGGGTGATAAAGCGCACCGCTATCAATTCACCGTCTGGGCCCTGAAGGTCGATAAACTGCCGATCAATGAACAGGCCAGCGGCGCCATGGTGGGCTACATGCTCAACGCCAACGCACTGACCAAGGCCACCCTGACCGCCACTTACGGACGCTAGCCACCATGAACAGCCCCGCCGGCATCCAGCATCGCCAAAGCCGCATCGGCGCCAGTGTCATACAGGCGCGCCAGCCCCACGCCTTGCAACGGGTGCCGATTTTCGTCACCACCCTGTGCCGCGTCCGCCAGGGCGAAAAGCTGATGGGTTGGGATGATCGGCAAATGCGCGTGGGTTCACGGCATTTGATCCTGATGCCGGCGGGATGCGAGTTGGGGATCAGCAACTATCCCGGGGCACAGGGTGACTACATCGCCGATGCGGTGACCTTTCCCACGGAGCTGTTACGGGCGTTCAGCGTTCGTTACAGCCAACAGATCACCGCACACCCCGGGCGAACGGCAGCGCAGGAGCTCTGTGTGCCGCTGGATCGGCATACGACCCAGGCCTGGGAAAACCTGCTGGACTGCATCAACGCCGACTCGCCGGACGCCTTGCGTACGCATTACGCCGAAGCGGTGCTGTTGGCGTTGGCCCTGGGCGGCTGGGCCGGGCCGTTGTTGCTGGATCGCCATGATCCGCTGTGCGAGCGCGTGCAGCAGATTCTCATGACCGACCCGGCGCGGGACTGGACCGTTGCCAATGTCGCCGAGCGCCTGAACCTAGGCGCTTCGACGCTGCGCCGGCAGTTGGCGAACGAGAACGACAGCTTCAGCAATATCCTCGAGAACGTCAGGCTGGGGGTGGCGTTGCAGTGGTTGCAAGTCACTCCGCGACCCATTGGGGAAATTGCCGCGGCCAGCGGCTATGCCTCGGCTTCACGGTTTGCGGTGCGGTTTCGCAAGCATTATGGGCTGTCGCCGAGGGAATTGCGGGCGGCGCTTTAGGCATGTCGCAAGCTATTCAAGTCCTGCCAACCGTTCAAAACATTTCTTCGCTCGCTGTTTGAGCGCAGAAATATTTCATCATGCTTAACAACTTGTCCATTCTCCTACCGATAAAATACCATTTTCTTCAACGACTAAGTGCCATGCACTGGCCGGCATCTTACTGGCTGCCGGGCATCCACTTAACATTTGGAGAACATTATGAACGGCCATAATCTGACTTTTAGGAACAATCCGATATGGTATGTCGCTCAGCGAGCGATAAACAATGTGGCGTGGTTCATGAAGGACCAGGCGAATATTAATAACCAACAGCAAAACAGGGTCCTTAACACCGCCAAATCAGGTGCCTTCGACCTGCTCGGTGACGGACAGGCGCAAGAAGTCATACTGACCCCGACCGGGAACAGCACGCATGGCGACCCCTTGATCACCGCCTACTGGTGCCCCTTCATCCAAGGCAATGTGCTACCCGGTTTTGTCGATATACCACGGCATAATCCACAGCATAATTTTGTCTTTACCGCCGCCATGAATGGATGCGCACTGGTCACTACAACCTCCCCGTTGGGGAGCAACATGCTCAGGATTTACCACCATCAACACCCGAACAGCGCACACGTCAACCAGTTGATTCTCGCCCAGGGACAAGCCGTTATCTCCTGCATAGACGCCAATGACTATAGCCAAAGCAACCAGAAGTATCCCGCCCCTAACGCGTTCAACTTTCTATTCTACAAAGAGGGTAAATGGAGATATGTCGTGCAGCCGCAAACTTTCAACATGCTCACTCATGAAGTGGCACTGAACCCCGCCATGTCATCCAAGGTAGTGGATGTCTGATAACCCGCTCATCACGCCGGAGCCCCGTCATGCTCGCCGAGCAGGCGTTCGTGCCAGGGCTGTAATGGCGCTGCCAGCTTGGACAGTCATCTCGCAGAACCTGTAGTGTTGCCATGATCAGACAGGCTCGCCGAAGTGCGGGCTGCCTGGAGGCAGTCAATACATTCCGGCTCAAGCCCCTTCTGCCGGAATTGATGGATCAATACCTCTACGCTGCTGGAGCTGACTATACCTTACGTTAGCTGTGGACATTGCACTACAGGCACACCGACCCGGCTTCTTCAGCTTCCCAACCTACCGATGCCGCATTGCTCGGCGTGCCGAAGAATCGTGTGTCACCTTTGTCGAGCGAGTCTGATGGTTACGGGCTGCCGCCATAGCAACTACGAGCCCGCGAGCATCGTCCTCTCCGGCTCATCGACGCGACAGCACTCTGCAGCCGCCAGTACTTTGCAAACGGTAACGGTGAATATCAACGGAAGGACGACGACGCATTCCTACAACTGTTCACCCGGTAGCTACCCTCCCAATTCAGGCGATGTTCTCGCCATCCGGTCAGCCACGGAGGGCCAGTCCTACGCCCCCCCCTTGAAGGCGGCCACCAACGGAAGCGGCGGTGGAAAGGTACTCGCCAGCAATTCCCCCGTCTTCAACCTGAGTTACGGAGCCCTGGGACTTGCCCTTTACGGCGCCTATGATCATTTCCACGTAGCCCTTCCCGGAAACATTCTGGGCAGCACCGAGCAGGTCTGGTACTACGTCGATACCACCACCATTCCAGCGACCGCCAAGTTCAGCCAGATCCTGAATAACTAAACTTGCGCTTGATCTTTTTTCACAGAGGCGGACACTAGCCGTCTGGTACGATAGCGTTTGAAATCCGCTGCAAAAGTGACAAACAGCATGACACCACCAAACGTCAATGTAATCAGGCCAGCAAATGGAAAAAGCACTCTTTGCTCCGGCTGCTCGGACCGAACCGGTAAAAAAGTTCCCGCCTTGACAAAATCCACAAGATTTACTTTCTGCTCATTCCCACTCCGAATATCCAACACGGTAGTCGAACCATCACTGTTAGCAATCAAGCGGACCAATGCCGTCCCTGCATCGCTATGAAACTCATATTCAATCGACGGACTCACACCAAACGGTCTAACTCCTACTGTTTGAGAAATACCAACACAGAAGTAGGCCGCTGCCATCAATGCCCCGAAGCCTTTACGGACTATTTGAGCCCGCTTTGATCTAGTCTCAGGTAGCGGCATCAGCCTTGTTTTTACATCTCCCAAGCTTGCTATGCGATGAGACCAATGCAAATATTCATTAAACGTGGTCGTTTTTTTCTTGGCATAGACATCATCCAACAATACAAGCGCTTGAAATGCAAATGACTCATCACGCCTAAAGAGGCCCAGCCTAATTTCCACCTCAGAAGAGTTTAAAATATTACTTTCAGCATGCAACGCTTTGGCTGCCGTGGTTATCTTAAACTCCAACCAACTACAAGCTCCTGGTAGACGACACAGAAGTGGCTTTTCAACCATCTCTGGCGTGAGGTCAACCCCGCCATCATTGACTAAATATCCGCTGATCAGAACCACACTCTTATCAATCGGAATATCTTTATAAAGAACCGTAAGATTAGGTAGCTTTGTGGCAAAATCACCTAATAAAGCCACAGATTGCTCACGTACAAACGTGAGGCTCGCGGGATACCGAGCCCGACGTAACGTCAAGTAAATCCCCCAAACTCCAAAAAGACAACTGACAATCACCCCTATAACACCGAGTGCGTCGGAAAACGTCATACCAGTAATTGCAGGCATACATGCACCTAATGATAAAGTCAGCTTAACTGTAAAGTACTCGACCGTCCCGCTGCTTAACCAACAAAGGGAGTGAGCATGACGACACAATATCACCAACAACCCATCTACAGCTTCCGATTCTTCGGATCCGCCCCTGGGGACAAATCGCCAAGCCCCCTAAAAGCTTTGATCCGCTCTACTCACCTCTAAGGCAAAAAAAACAACACTAGCAAGACTCAACTTCATAGAAGCTCGATAGAACTCACTATCATAGTAACAATCAAGTCGTGAGGCAAACATCTTTATAGAGGTAAAACGATGGGGTCCCTTTCGCCACCCAAGCCTCCATGGCGCGCCCCACCAACTCCGGTGAGGTAGACCCATACGAATGCACCCTGGAGAAGAACATTGTGGGGACAAACGAAATTTCTCCTGCTACGGTCAGTTGCAGTTCTAGATAATTAATGACCGACTCTTCATCATTCCAAAGCCTCATCGCACTGACGGCCTCACCCTTAAGCTTTTGGGCGTAACCTCGCATAACAGAGTTAAGCACCACCACTCCGTGCGCCTTCAACGAACCCACTAGGTCCTCTACTTCAATCAGCGTATCGTCCAAAACCACTACTGTTTGCATTTTTTCGCTCCATAGGGGGGGCTTTAGGTAGCTTGTGAAGGTAATACCTAAGCAGTTCGCAAGTAATACTGAACGCAAGCAGACCCCGCGTAAGATGTAGCGAATGGATGCCTATCGATGGCATAGAAAGCTATACGAGTGAACATCCGAGCTACTTTCTGAGCGCGAGCGCGTTTGGCCTTCCTGGGAGAGTCGCTAGGGACGGCCCCGAAAGACCGCCCCCTTAGACTTAGAACAGGGTCAGTTGACCCGGATGGGAGCGCCAGTGCTGGCACACGCTTTCCCAACGGCCAAAACGGAACCGCGAGTAATTGTGCACGAACACTGACTTAATGCTAGAACGAGCCATGGTCAGGCCCTCCTGCGACAGATGGAAGGGTTTTGGCTTGCCCGACACAGTCGCTAGGACTACACTGCTCAACGTCTTCCCCAAGACATATCGCAGGTTTGCGGGTGGTTCGGTAGACCCTCGTTCACCTCACCAAGAGCTCAGAGTGTTAGCGCACTTCTGGGCTTTTTTATTGGATGCTCACTCGCCTTACCAGAACAGCCTCCTTTGCCCTGTCAGCTTTCCCTGCTTCCTGAGGTTGTCCAGCCTAAAGGTCGCGCTGGTAATACTCGTCCCGCACATTGCTGCCAGCTTTTCAGAGGTTCCAGCTTCAATGCATGCTGCAAGAGGCATCATGATTGCTGCTGTGATGGCCTTTGCCTGCCATTCCGAGTCTTCACAGAAACGGTGCGCCCCCAAAGTCGCCCCTCGATGGAGAGTGACTGCGTGCTTCAGGACGATATGCCCCATTTCATGAACTATGGTGCTCCGCCCGAAGACATTACCTTCATAGAGCATGTCGTAGATATCGCCCCTGACGACGACTAAATTCTTTTCTGGGATGGTGAAGGCTGCGCACTCATCCAAGTCGCAAACCTCCGCAATCTTGTAGTCGTACCCCGCATTCGGAAGGGTATGCTCCAGGATCCGAGCACAATCCAAGTTGTAACGCTCACCCGATTGGAGGGGCAGCGCCGCACGAATGCCTTCAGCAATTTCTTCAAGCGATGCGTAACTGTGCGGGCTGACCTTCAGACCCAGTGGGGTGCGAACATCCCCATTCGAATAGAGCGTTGTCAATCACTACCCTCCTTTCTTCGGCTGGGATTGGAGCCACTTTCGAATCTCTTCCGTGGGAGCGGTGCCCTCTTGAAGCCTTCGGGCAAATGCCGCAACCAAGCCTCGTGCGTCAGAATCCAAATCAGCCGTGTTAACCACATCTTTAGAACGCTCCGCAGCAAGACGGAGCTGGTGTAGCTGTTCTGCATTCGCGTGTTGCGCGAAGAAACTAATCGCTGATTCTATGTGCTTATCCGAGAGGCGCTTCTCGCCATACTCGATACCGCTTAAATGCGCGGAACTGATAGCCATTGCTTCAGCCATTGCTTTCAGAGACAGGTCAAACCTCATCCGAAGCAGTCGGGCAGCTTCACCAAAGGGTGTAAGTCTCATCTGATCACCTTCATATCGTCCCCGTGCACCACAGTTACCTTCCTGGCAATATTGTTCTCCATTTAGAGAAGATCGTAGCTTTGGATATTGAGTTAGTCAAGCACCCCGTAATACAAGCCCCAGCATGCCGTAGGACGAATCTCAGGGTTGCCAGATAGCCTTACCATCGCTACTGCCGGCTACCACGCCCGCCCCCCCGTCTATGGCCCGCACCCAGCGCGTGGGCGAACTTGTGCCTTTCGAGGATTACCTGCGCCAGCGTGTAAACGCTGCTCGACCGCACTGGATCCCTGCCAGCGTGCTGCACATGGAGATCCGTGAGCAGGGTTACCAGGCGGTTACTCCATCCTCACCAGATTTCTTTTGACCTTGAAATCCAAGCACGCTGAGGCCGTTGTGCGTTTCGAAACCGAGCCCGGTGAGCAGATACAGGTGGACTTCACGGCTACTCGCCGCGACCGCGATCCGCTGCTGGCATTCGTTGCGACCTTAGACCCTTAGAAACGACGCCATAGGGCATGAAAGAACTAACGAAGGATAAGCAAAAGGAACGGGAGCAAGATAAGCTGATAGCGGATGCACCACTTCGGTGTACCTAAACGCTGTCACACTTTGAGACTTTCAACTGACAAACCCTTGTAGACTCAAGGGTTTAGAGATAGGTGGTGAACCCACCAGCCACACCCCGGCACACAATGTCACCGCTGCGGCTGCTCCCTTCCAGGCCTGACCGGGTTCACGGCTGATCGTTGCGGGGGGACCGATGGGGTCACCATAACGACGCTCGCCTCTCGGCAAGCCGCGCCATTGTACCGATCTCGTCGGAAGTTACAACCGTTGGTTCCAGATAAAAAATATGAGGGGGCTCAAGCACTTGCCTATGGCCTTTGGCCTCTCCCTTCATCCCCTGTGAGAGTGGGCCTGCCCGCTCCCACACTCGATTGGATAAACCGGCAGAGTCAGTGCTTGGGCACACTCAGCCGAGCATATTGGTCCTGGCTGATCCAGCCGGTGAAGGAACGGTTCTGGGCATTGATGAACTCGACCTGGGCCGCGCCATTCTTGAACGCCAGCACCCCGACGACATCGCCCTTGACGATATAGGGACCCTGAGTGGCCTTGGCGTCCGGGGCCTTCTGCAGCCAGGCCTTGTCAGCCGAGACAGTCACCAGACCGATCCACTTCTTGCTCGCGGTCTGGGTCAGGTCCAGGCCGCTGGCGATATCCGGCATCAGCACATTCATGCAGCCCGGATGCTGTTGACCTTGCTCGATCGTCAGGGTCACGCCATCAACCGAGGGCTTCACGGATCCCGGGTAAACCTCATCGAGCCAGGTGGACACCGATACGTCCTTCCCGGCCTCGACCTTACCTTGCAGGTAGAAAGTGCAACTGAAGGTCGGGCCCTCGCCCCGCTCCTCTGCATAGAACCCCTCGACCTGATGCTCAGGCGTCACCGCCAACATCAACTGCTCGTACTTGCCGGAATGCAGTGCCGAACCCACAGCGAAGGCTGGTGCACCGACACAGAACGACATCGCCCCCGCCGCCAGCCAACGGGAAATGGAAAGTTTGAACGTCATGTTATTTTTTCCCTTCAAGTGCTTCGTAGTCCTTTTTAATGCGCGAGTCATAGTCGCCATAATCCTTGCCGTTAGGCCCTTATGGCGTGCCAGCAACGGCGCAGGTGGATTCACCGCCACCATCGCCAGCAAGCCGGCTCCTACAGTTCGATGTTTCAACGCGAAAATATCGTCGAGCGCCAGCCCTCTGTAGGAGCAACCGGTCGACGCTCGATTGCTCGCGATGGGCCGGAGAACGCTGCGGTGTGCCAGGAACCCCACGTTATCGTTGACGACCATCGCGAGCAAGCTCGCTCCTACCCCCACACCTATGGGTCAGGCGGGGTGTGCTTGCTTTTCCAGCAGGTCATCCACGCGACTCAAGGCCAGATCGACCAGGTGCACCACGCCCAAGACCAGCTTGCGATTGGAGCCCTGCAGGTTGTCCGCACACTCGTAAGCCGTGGCCGAGGCGGATTGGAGGATTTCGTCGATTTGCGTCAGGGCGTCTTCGGTACTGAATTGTTCGCGTCGACGACGTGGAGTGTTATCAGGTGGCAGCTCGTAGTGGGCGAAAGCTCGCTCAATAGCCAGTTGGCTGGCAAGAGACGACAGGTCTTCGGTTGGCGGATTGGGGGTGATCTTGAACATAGTGATGGTCCTAAGTTGCTGAATGGGAGCCATCACCCGTTCGCTTGCACGCGAATTAGGGTGGCAGCTGTACGCAGGTGTGCAAGACCGGGGCAACATAGGAAACCCGGCAGATCCCGAAGATCTCCCGCGCACAGCCACCATAACGCCAGATTTCAGACACAGAGAATGACTGAAGGCGAGGAGCGACAGTGCGCCTGATGTTGCGAACCGGACTTGCACGTCCACATCACCGATTTTGCAGTGACGAAATGCAGACTAGCCGCCGGTTCGAACAGGCGCAACGGGCTGGGATTTTCTAGGAAATTTCAGGCAAGTGAAAGGGATCTTTCGACAATTAGGGCCCGGAGAAACCTCTTGTTGGTAGCGGTTACCACAGTCGATGCCCCAAACAGCGGTTGATAGGTCGAGCGATACCGACGGAAAGCAAAATCCACATTAATTAAAGGAATCTTCTGACTGGCAACAGGTCAATAGGACAGTCGCAGGGTTCCAGCCGCGTCAGCACAATGACCGGTATGACCCACGCTTTATCCGTGCCCCCTCCGCTGGACTGCTGGGGCCGAAGCGATCATTGGCAATGGAGCCATGGCGACTTTGCTGAATCCTGAAAACAAGGACGTATTGGAGCTTGCTGTGATGAAGGTTCTATCAGGCATTCTGCCACTTATGCTGCTGGTCTCCGCTGGGTACTCGAAGGACGCTGGGGGCATATCCCCGGAGGCCGGCGCACGGACCTATGGGCAGAACTACAAAGACATGGTGCTCGCGACCTGCATTGCGAACGCCTACAAGGACGACAAGTCGGCAGCCATTGACGCGGGAAGCAGCGTCAGCGCATTGCGCGACTGGACCGAATACGATCTGGAAAAGGCCCCCGACGCGATCAAGGCCCTGGTGGATCGTTACCTGGCGCGCGACTATCACAACCCACTGGTTGAGTCGGAAGTCCAGGGCGTGCGTTTCGATTTGCTGAAATGCCTGGACCTGTATCACAGCAAGGAGCTGGATACGCAGGTCAAGCACCTGGTTATCCACCCGAATCGGATTTACAGGCAGGACAAGTGAAGCGTTAACTCGAACGCGGGGTCTCTGGAGCAGCGCGGTGCTCTCACTGCCATCGCCAGCAAGCTGGCTCCTACAGAAACGAGCCGGCTATGACGCCTGCAACACCTCATCCGCCCGGCCGCCCTCCTCCTGGATCACCAGGTGAATGAAGTGCAGCTTGGCAATGGTCGCCGGCGGTAGCACAAAGGGGTAGAAATCCGGCTGCCCCATGCTGCGGGACAGTTCGTTGAGCATGCCCGCCAGTTCGATCCAGGCATTGACGAACGAGAGGAACGCCGGCCCCTCCGGATGCCCTGCGTCATAGAGCGCGCTCAGGGGAAACGACGGATAGTCTAAATCCGACTCCTTGGCGCTCATGCCAAAGCCCAGCGCCGTGTCCACCGCGTCCATCATGTGCAGGTAATGCGCCCAGGTTTCCGCCCAATCCTCCCAGGGGTGCATGGTGGCGTAGGCGCTGACGAAGCCTTGCTGCCAGTCCTGCGGCGCACCCTGCTGGTAATGGCGCTCCAGGGCGTCGGCATAACTGGCGCGCTCATCGCCGAACAGGCCGCGAAACGCTTCCAGCCAGTGGCTGTCGGCAATCAGTCGGTCCCAGTAGTAATGCCCCACTTCATGTCGGAAATGGCCGAGCAAGGTGCGGTACGGCTCATGCATCTGCACGCGGACTTTTTCCCGGTGAGCGTCGTCGGCTTCCTTGATGTCTAGGGTGATCAAGCCGTTGGCGTGGCCGGTCATGGGTGCCTTGCCTTCCAGGTCGACGCCGACGAAGTCGAAGGCCAGGCCGTTTTCTTCGTTCCAGGTTTTCGGGATGACGCGCAGGCCGAGGCTGATCAGCTGGGCGACCAGGCGACGCTTGGCGGTTTCGACCTTGCGCCAGCGCTCGGGGTTTTCCGCGATGGAAAGGTCGGGAATGGTGCGGTTGAGGGCGCAGGCGGTGCACAGGCTGCTGCCGTGGGCGTAGGGAATCAACCAGTTGCAGGCGGCCGCGGTGTCGAGGTTGGCACAGCGGCGGAACAGGCCGGCATCGAGGTCGGTGTCCAGCTGCCAGCTGTCCGGGTAAGGGCCGGGCTGGAGGGATGACAATGTGCTGCCCTGTGGCTCGTAGCCCAGTGCCGCGGAACAGGCCAGGCATTGGCTGTTGCGGAAGAATACCGATTGGCCACAGCGGCAATGCCAGATCTTGCTGCCCCGCGATGGTTCGCTGATAAAAGGGGCGGCGATGCGTGAGCTGAGTTGTTCGAAGAACCGGTACATGGCGATCTCTCCCTGGGCCCGCCAAGACTAGATCATTGGGCGCGATGGCGGGCTCCCTGATGCAGGGAAGAAACACGGACTGTAGGAGCCGGCTTGCTGGCGATGGCGTTCTTGAGGGCGCTATCGCCGGCAAGCCGGCTTCTACACGGGATCGCGGTGTATTCGGCGCTGGCGTAGAGGTTTAGACCTCGATGCCATGTCCTTTCAGGAACGCCACGAACGCCTCTTCATCCAGCACCTTGAGCCCCAGCTCGTTGGCCTTCGCCAGTTTCGAGCCCGCGCCCGGGCCCGCCACCACGCAGTGGGTCTTGGCCGAGACCGAACCCGCCACCTTGGCCCCCAGGCTTTCCAGCTTGTCCTTGGCCACATCACGACTCATCAGCTCCAACGAGCCGGTCAGCACCCAGGTCTGCCCCGTCAGCGGCAAGCCTTCCACCGCCTTTTTCTCGCTCTGCCAATGCATGCCGAAATCGCGCAGCTGCACTTCGATCGCCAGGGCACGCTCGGCATTCCCCGACTGGGCGAAGAATTCCCGCACGGCATTGGCCGGCTTTTCATTCAACGCCTGACGCAGATCCAGCCAGTCCGCTGCGATAATGCCCTCGACCGAACCGAACTTGGTCGCCAGCTTTTCCGCCGCCGTCGGCCCCACCGAGCTGATGTCCAGCTTGGCGATCAGTCCGCCCAGGGTGGTGCTGGCGGCAAACTCGGCCCCCAGTTCACCCTGGTCCTGCAATTCCAGCCCGCGCTCCAGCAGTTGCGCGATGACCGTACGGTTGTGTTCGTCTTCAAAGAAGCTGTGGATCTCGTAGGCCACTTCCATGCCGACATCCGGCAGGTAGGTCAGCACCGCCGGCAGGGCCTGCATGACCCGCTCCAGCGAGCCGAGGGAGCGCGCCAGGACCTTGGCCGTTTCCTCGCCCACATCGGGAATGCCCAGGGCGTAGATAAACCGTGCCAGGCTCGGTTTCCGGCTGTCGGCAATGGCCTCCAGCAGGTTGCGCGTCGACAGCTCGGCAAAACCCTCCAGGTCGACGATCTGCTCGTACGCCAGGGTGTAGAGATCCGCCGGCGAGGCGATCAGCTTTTCATCCACCAGTTGCTCGATGGTCTTGTCGCCCAGGCCTTCGATGTCCATGGCCCGACGGGAGACGAAGTGGATGATCGCCTGCTTGAGTTGCGCGCCACAGGCCAGCCGGCCGACGCAGCGATACACCGCGCCTTCGCTGACCGTCTCGCGGCCCTTGCTGCGCTTGATCAGTTGCGTGCGCTCGACATGGGAGCCGCACACCGGGCAACTTTCCGGGATCTGCACGGCACGGGCATCGTCCGGACGCCGCTCGGTCACCACCTGCACCACTTGCGGAATCACGTCACCGGCCCGGCGAATGATCACGGTGTCGCCGATCATCAGTCCCAGGCGGGCCACTTCGTCCATGTTGTGCAGGGTGGCGTTGGACACGGTCACGCCCGCCACCTTGACCGGCTTGAGTCGCGCCACGGGGGTGACGGCACCGGTGCGGCCCACCTGGAACTCCACGTCGAGCAATTCGGTGAGTTCTTCCATGGCCGGGAATTTGTGGGCAATGGCCCAACGTGGTTCGCGGGCACGGAAACCCAGTTCACGCTGGGACGCCAGGCTGTTGACCTTGAACACCACGCCGTCGATTTCGTACGGCAGCGCGTTACGCCGCTCACCGATGTCGCGGTAATAATCCAGGCACTCGCCGATCCCTTTCGCCAGCTTGAGTTCGCGGCTGACCGGCATGCCCCACTCCCGAAGCTGCTTCAGGTTGCCGATATGGGTGTCGGCAATCTCGGCGGATACCTGGCCCAGGCCGTAGCAGCAGAACTCCAGAGGACGACTGGCGGTGATCTTCGAATCCAGCTGGCGCAGGCTGCCGGCCGCGGCGTTGCGCGGGTTGGCGAAGGTCTTGCCGCCCGCTTCCAGCTGGGCGGCGTTCAGCCGTTCGAAACCGGCCTTGGACATGAAGACTTCGCCGCGCACTTCGAGGGTCGCCGGCCAGCCGCTGCCGTGGAGCTTGAGGGGGATGTTGCGCACGGTGCGCACATTGACGCTGATGTCTTCTCCGGTGGTGCCGTCGCCACGGGTGGCGCCACGGACCAGGGCGCCGTCCTGATACAGCAGGCTGACCGCCAGGCCGTCGAGCTTGGGCTCGCAGCTGTATTCGACCTCGGCAGCGCCGCCGAACAGATCGCCGGCCGGCAGGTCCAGGCCTTCGCCGACCCGGCGATCGAACTCACGCATGTCGGTTTCTTCGAAGGCGTTGCCCAGGCTCAGCATGGGGATTTCATGACGAACCTGGGTGAAGGCCGACAAGGCGGCGCTGCCGACACGCTGGGTCGGCGAATCGGCGCTGACCAGTTCCGGGTGCTCGGCCTCCAGGGCCTTGAGTTCGCGGAACAGGCGATCGTATTCGGCGTCCGGGATGCTCGGCTCGTCGAGGACGTGGTAACGGTAGTTGTGCTGATCCAGTTCAGCGCGCAGCTCTAGAATCCGGGTGTGGGCGGCGGTCATGGAGTTCTCTCATGAAGCAAAAGAGCAGCCGAGGCTGCTCAATATGTTAGTGCGGTAGGTGCCGGCATGCTGCGTGCGGCGTTCCGATGTTGAGCGCAAAGCGCTCAACACTCAGCGCTTCTGGGTCAGGGCGCGACGCTCGAACTCGACGATGCGCTGGCGGTAGTGCTCGATGGTCTGGGCGGTCAGCACACTACGCTGGTCGTCCTTCAGTTCGCCATTGAGCTCTTGTGACAATTTGCGAGCAGCGGCCACCATCACGTCGAAGGCCTGCTTCGGATGACGCGGCCCCGGCAGGCCCAGGAAGAAGCTCACCGCCGGCGTGGTGAAGTGGTCGATATCGTCGAGATCGAACACACCCGGCTTCACCGCGTTGGCCATGGAGAACAACACCTCGCCATTACCGGCCATGCTTTCGTGGCGATGGAAGATATCCATCTCGCCGAAACGCAGGCCGCTTTCGAGGATGTTCTGCAACAGGGCCGGACCTTTGAAACCGTTGGCATCGCGACTGATCACGCTGATCACCAGCACTTCTTCCGCCGCCGGCTGTTCTTTTTCCTGACGCGCCGCCGGCTTGTTGCCTGCCTCGGCGAAGTCATCGTCGCGGCTGCTGAAGCTCGGACCTTCATCCAGGTCCAGATTCAGGTTCAAATCACCCTGGCTCGGCTCGCCACCGCGCTTGCCGCGCTTGGACGGCTTTTCCCGACCTTCACGCACCGGCATGCTCACCGACGGCAGGTCATGCTCGTCCAGCTCAGGTTCCTTATGGTTATCCAGCACACGGGCCGGGCCCAGCAGCTCGGCACTGCCGTCATCGTCCGGCAGGTTGGACAGGTTTCTGTCCAAACGGAACTTGAGCTTGCCCTTGCCACCGCGCATCCGGCGCCAGCCATCGAAAAGAATACCGGCAATGACTATGATGCCGATGACGATCAGCCACTCGCGCAGACCGATTTCCATGTAATCCCGTGCCTCTAAATAAATGGTTCTATGAAGAAAGGGCCGAAAACCCTTTAAAGCGTGGCGCCAACTCTATGTTCTGACAGGCCTTTTTTCCCACGCACAAGAAAACTTGACATTAAATTAACACGACCCAAGGAAACTTTACACCGTCTGTCGTACAGGCTTGCATTTATAAGTCCCCAAGGATCGGCGCTAGTTCCCACGACGGCCAAGGAAATCCCCTTACGCCTCAAATATCTTTGCCTCAGCGGCGGACGACTCAGGCGTCCACCATGGCCATGGCCTCCTCCACATCCACCGCCACCAGCCGCGAGCAACCCGGCTCGTGCATGGTGACCCCCATCAGTTGATCGGCCATCTCCATGGCGATCTTGTTGTGGGTGATATAGATGAACTGCACCGTTTGTGACATCTCTTTGACAAGTCGGGCGTACCGTCCAACGTTAGCGTCATCCAGCGGGGCGTCAACTTCGTCGAGCATGCAAAACGGTGCCGGATTCAATTTGAAGATGGCAAACACCAGCGCCAGGGCGGTGAGGGCCTTTTCGCCACCGGAGAGCAAATGGATGGTGCTGTTCTTCTTGCCCGGGGGCCGCGCCATGATGGTGACCCCGGTGTCGAGCAGGTCATCGCCGGTGAGTTCGAGGTAAGCACTGCCGCCGCCGAACACTTTTGGAAACAAAGCTTGTAGCCCACCGTTGATCTGGTCGAAGGTGTCCTTGAAGCGATTGCGGGTTTCCTTGTCGATCTTGCGAATGACGTTTTCCAGGGTGTCGAGGGCTTCCACCAGGTCGGCATCCTGGGCATCCAGGTAACGTTTACGCTCGGATTGTTGCTGGTATTCGTCGATGGCCGCGAGGTTGATCGCGCCCAGGCGCTGGATGCGCGCGGCGATGCGCTCCAGCTCTTCCTCGGCCGCCTTCTCGCTGGCATCAGAGGTCAGGGTGGCGAGCACCCCGTGCAGGTCGTAGCCGTCTTCCAGCAACTGGTCCTGCAAGGTCTTGCGCCGTACGCTGAGGGCCTGCCATTCCATGCGCTGCTGTTCGAGCTGGCCGCGAATCAGCTGGGACTGCTGCTCGGCCTGGCTACGGCGCTTCTCGGCGTCACGCAGTTCGCGGTCGGCGTCTTCCAGGGCGATCTGCGCGCTCTTGAGTTCGACGTCGACGCTCATGCGCTTGTCGAGCAACTCTTCGAGCTTGAGGCGCAGCTCTTCCAGCGGTGCCTCGCCCTCCTCCAGGTTCAGGCTCAGTTGCTCGCGCTTTTCGCTCAGGCGCTCGGACTGCAGCTCCAGGCGCTCCAGGGCCTGACGGGTGGAGTCGTGCTGGGCCTTGAGCGAGCCGAGGCGCACCGCCAACTGGTGGGCGTGATCCTTGTGCTGCCGGGCTTCCTGGCGAACCCGGTCGAGGCGTTCGCGCAGGCTGTCGCGCTGGGCCAGCAGCAACTCGCGCTGCTCGGTGTCGACGGCCATGGTGTCGAGGGCCTCCTGCAGTTGCAGGCGGGCCTCACCGACCTCTTCGTGTTCCTGGGCACGCTGCTCGGCCAGTTCACCCAACTCTTCATCGAGACGGGTACGGCGCAATTGCAGCTGTTCGACCTTGGCCTTGCCGGCGGACAGCTTGGCCTTGAGCTCGCCCTGCTGGCGGGCTTCGTCCTGCAGCAAACGGCGCAGGTGTTCGCGACCGGTTTCCTGCTGGCGCTGGGTGGCGCGCAGGGTTTGCAGGCGGGTTTCGAGGGTGGCCAGGGTTTCTTCGCGCTCTTCACGCTCCTGGCCCAGGCGCTGGATTTCCTGGCCACGGGCAAGCACGCCGCTCTCGGCCTCGCTGGCCCGCCGCACCCGCAGGAAATGCCGACCGACCCAGAAGCCGTCGCGGCTGATCAGGCTCTCCCCGGCCGCCAAGCGGCCCCGCTGGGACAAGGCCTGCTCAAGACTTTCGACGGGTTTGACCTGTCCCAGCCAGGGCGACAGGTCGATATCCGCCTCGACCTTCTCCAACAGGCTGCCCGGCACCCGGGTACCGTCCGCCGAAGGACTGAGCAGGCGCAGATCGCCCTGCTGGAAACCGCCCAGGTCAAGACCGGCGAAATCATCCACCAGCACGGCCTGCAGGTCGGCACCGAGCACGGTTTCCACCGCCAGCTCCCAACCCGCCTCGACCTTCAGGCCCTCGGCCAAGCGAGGCCGTTGCGCCAACTGCTGCTCACGCAGCCACTCGGCCGTGCCGGTGCCCGGATCGAGCGCCGCCTGCTGCAAGGCCTCCAGGGAGGCCAGCCGGCCATTGAGGCGCTGCAAGTCGCCCTGGGCCTGCTGCTGCTCCTGCATGGCCTGCTGCAAATCCTGGCGCAGCTGTTCCAGGCGCTCGACCTGAGCTTCTTCGCTGGCCTGCAAGTCTTCCAGGGTCTGCTCGCTCTCGGCCAACTGCTCGCTGAGTTCGAGGATCGCCGCGTCTTCCGGGTCGGCGGACAGCAAGGCGCGCTCCTCGGCCAGGCGCCGCTGGCGCTCGGCCAGGCGCTCCATGCTGGTTTCCAGCTGCTGGATGCGCGACTGCTGGACTTCGGCCTGGCGCCGCGGCTCGGCCGAGCTCAGGTTGAAGCTGTCCCACTGCTCCTGCCAGCCGTGCATGGTGGCTTCCGACTCTTCCAGAGCGGCGGCGGCCTCTTCGGCGGCGGCGCTGGTCAGTTCCTGCTCGGGGCCGAGCATCGCCAGCTCTTCGCCGAGGGTCGCCAGCAAGGTGCGGTCGTGGCCCAGGTGGGATTCGGTTTCCAGCCGGGCCCGCTCGGCTTCGCGCAAGTCGTCCTGCAGCTGGCGCAGACGCTGCTGGCCATGTTGGATGTTCTGTTCGACCCGGGCGATATCGCCGCCGACCGAATAGAAGCGCCCTTGCACCAGATTGAAGCGTTCGGACAGCTCATGGTGCCCGTCGCGCAGGCGCTCGATGCTGGCATCGGCATTGCGCTGCTCGGCCACCAGGGCTTCGAAGCTGATTTCCTGGTTGCCGATGATCGCTTCGCGCTGGCCAACCTGTTCGTTCAGTGCCTGCCAGCGCAGGGCCGACAGCTGGGCCTTGAGCTGACGTTCCTCGGCCTTGTATTCCTGATATTTCTCGGCGGCCTGGGCCTGGCGGTGCAGGCGCTCGAGCTGGCGCTCCAGCTCTTCGCGCAGGTCGGTCAGGCGCGCCAGGTTTTCATGGGTCCGGCGAATGCGGTTTTCGGTCTCGCGACGGCGCTCCTTGTACTTGGAGATGCCCGCCGCTTCCTCGATGAAATTACGCAGGTCCTCGGGCTTGGCTTCGATCAGCTTGGAGATCATCCCCTGCTCGATGATCGAGTAGCTGCGCGGGCCCAGGCCGGTACCGAGGAAGATGTCGGTGATGTCCCGGCGCCGGCATTTGGTGCCATTGAGGAAGTAGCTGTTCTGGCTGTCGCGGGTGACCTTGCGGCGAATGGAGATTTCCGCATAGGCGGCATATTCGCCGATCAGGGTGCCGTCGGAGTTGTCGAACACCAGCTCGATGCTCGCCTGGCTCACCGGCTTGCGGCTGGTGGAGCCGTTGAAGATGACGTCGGTCATCGACTCGCCGCGCAGGTTCTTCGCCGAGCTCTCGCCCATCACCCAGCGGACGGCGTCGATGATGTTCGACTTGCCGCAACCGTTGGGACCGACCACCGCCGCCATGTTGCTGGGGAAGTTCACCGTGGTCGGGTCGACGAAGGACTTGAACCCCGCCAACTTGATGCACTTGAGCCGCACGCTTAATCGACCGCCAGGGCAGACAGGACGATGTCGCAGCTACGCTGGGCGTAGTTGGCCAGGACCGTGCGGATCAGCGCCAGGTCGCGGGCCATGACGGCGGCCAGCAGTTGCGAGAACAGGGTCAGGTATTCGCTCATTTCCGCCTTGCGCCGCTCCAGCGCCAGGTAGTAGGCGCGGCTCATGGCCGGTTGCAGGTTCTCGACGGTTTCCTGCAGGTACGGGTTGTCGGCGAATGGAAAGGCGGCGCGCATCACGTTGAAGCTGTCTTCGACGAAGGTGCGGATGTCCTGGCGCTCGAAACTGGCGCTCAGACGCTGCTGCAACTGCAGGAACGGCGCGAGGTCGGCCTGCTCCGTCCAGCGCTGGGCCACGGCGTTGCCCAGCAGGATGTACAACTCGCTCATCAGGGTGCACAGGCTCTGCACCTTGTGCGCGGTGAGCTCGGTGACATGGGCACCACGCCTGGGCAGGATGGCGATCAGATGGCGGCGCTCGAGAATCAGCAGCGCTTCGCGTACGGAGCCACGGCTGACATTGAGTGCCAGCGTGACCTTCTGTTCCTGGATGCGCTCCCCGGGCTTGAGATCGCCGCGAATGATGCGTTCGGCGAGGTGGTGAGCAATTTGCTCGGCGAGGCTATCCGGCGCCTTGAACGTCATGGTTTTCCTTCAAAATCTTCGATCAGTGCAAGCGGCGCAGTGTAGCGCACTTGATACAGGGTGGCGCAGGGCCGCAAGGACGGAATTTGGCACGAATCCAGCAATTATTTCAGCGGCTAGACTGAGAGAAAGCGCTCTACGCTTTCAATCGCGGGTTTTCCTGACCCTTAGGTCAGATATTTGTTGACCGCAAAGTCAGATATCACTAGATTCTGCTCATTGGTCAACAACAATAATGAGTCTGCGAGGCCTTCCGTGATCCAGTTTTTACTCAACCAGGAACTCCGTCGCGAGCACGCCCTGGACCCGAATCTGACGGTGCTCGAGTATTTGCGCGAGCACATGGGCAAACCCGGTACCAAGGAAGGCTGCGCCAGCGGCGACTGCGGCGCCTGCACCGTGGTGGTCGGCGAGTTGCATCGCGACGATTCGGGCCATGAGCACATCCGCTATCGCAGCCTCAATTCCTGCCTGACCTTTGTCTCCTCGCTGCACGGCAAGCAACTGATCAGCGTCGAAGACCTCAAGCACCAGGGCCAACTGCACAGCGTGCAACAGGCCATGGTCGACTGCCATGGTTCGCAGTGCGGCTTCTGCACGCCGGGCTTCGTGATGTCGCTGTTCGCCCTGCAAAAGAACAGCGATGCGCCGGACAGCCACAAGGCCCATGAAGCCCTGGCCGGCAACCTCTGCCGCTGCACCGGCTACCGGCCGATCCTCGCCGCCGCCGAACGCGCCTGCTGCAACAAGCCGGCCGATCAGTTCGACGCCCGCGAAGCCCAGACCATCGCCCAACTCAAAGCCATCGCCCCCAGCGAAACCGCGGAACTGAACAGCGGCGACAAGCGCTGCCTGGTGCCGTTGACGGTCGCCGACCTCGCCGCGCTCTACGACTCGTATCCGCAAGCCCGACTGTTGGCCGGCGGCACCGACCTGGCCCTGGAAGTCACCCAGTTCCACCGCACCTTGCCGGTGATGATCTATGTCGGCAACGTGGCTGAACTCAAGCGCATCGAGACCTTCGACGACCACCTGGAAATCGGTGCCGCCACCCCGCTCTCCGATTGCTACGCCGCCCTCAAGGCCGAGTACCCGGACTTCGGCGAACTGCTGCAACGCTTCGCCTCGCTGCAGATCCGCAACCAGGGCACCCTGGGTGGCAATATCGGCAACGCCTCGCCCATCGGCGATTCGCCACCGCTGCTGATCGCCCTGGACGCACAACTGCGACTGCGCAAGGGCGACACCACGCGTACCCTGGCGCTGGAAGACTATTTCATCGACTACCGGGTCACCGCCCGCCAGGACAGCGAGTTCATCGAAAGCATCAGCGTACCCCGGGCCAGTGCCGCCTGGCAGTTCCGCGCCTACAAGGTTTCCAAGCGCCTGGATGACGATATCTCAGCGGTCTGCGCGGCCTTCAACCTGCGCATCGAAAACGGCGTCGTGGCCGAGGCCCGGATCGCCTTCGGCGGCATGGCGGTGATTCCCAAACGAGCCAGGGCCTGCGAGCGCGCACTGGTCGGCCAGTCCTGGGACCAGGACAGCCTGGAACGTGCCTGCACGGCGCTGGGAGAAGATTTCACCCCGCTGTCGGACTTCCGCGCCAGCAAGGAATATCGCCTGCTCAGTGCCCGCAACCTGCTGCGCAAGTACTTCATCGAACTGCAAACACCGTACATCGAGACTCGGGTGACCGCTTATGTCTAACCCTCACGTGGTGGAAAAAACCCAGGCCGAGATGGCCGAACTGTTCGCCCGGGACCTGAGCACCGGCGTCGGTCGCAGCGTCAAGCACGAAAGCGCCGACAAGCACGTGTCCGGCGAGGCGGTGTATATCGACGACCGCCTGGAGTTCCCCAACCAGCTGCATGTCTATGCACGGATGTCCGACCGCGCCCATGCGCGCATCCTCAGCATCGACACCACGCCGTGCTATGCCTTCGAAGGGGTGCGCATCGCCATTACCCACGAAGACATTCCCGGCCTCAAGGACATCGGCCCGCTGCTGCCGGGCGACCCGTTGCTGGCCATCGACATCGTCGAGTTCGTCGGCCAGCCAGTGCTGGCCGTGGCCGCCCGCGACCTGGACACCGCACGCCAGGCGGCCATGGCCGCGGTGATCGAATACGAAGACCTGGAGCCGGTGCTGGATGTGGTCGAGGCCCTGCGCAAGCGCCATTTCGTGCTCGACAGCCACACCCACAAGCGCGGCGACTCAGCCGCCGCCCTGGCCACTGCCGAACACCGTATCCAGGGCAACCTGCATATCGGCGGGCAGGAACACTTCTACCTGGAGACCCAGATTTCCTCGGTGATGCCCACCGAAGACGGCGGCATGCTCGTCTACTGCTCGACCCAGAACCCCACCGAAGTGCAGAAGCTGGTGGCCGAGGTGCTCGGCGTGTCGATGAACAAGATCGTGGTCGACATGCGCCGCATGGGCGGCGGTTTCGGCGGCAAGGAAACCCAGGCCGCCAGCCCCGCCTGCCTGTGCGCGGTGGTGGCGCACCTGACCGGGCAACCGACCAAGATGCGCCTGCCACGGGTCGAAGACATGCTGATGACCGGCAAGCGCCACCCCTTCTATATCGAGTACGACGTCGGCTTCGACAGCAACGGCCGCCTGCACGGGATCAACCTGGAACTGGCGGGCAACTGCGGCTGTTCGCCGGACCTCTCGGCGTCGATTGTCGACCGGGCGATGTTCCATGCCGACAATGCCTATTACCTGGGCGACGTCACCGTCAACGGCCACCGCTGCAAGACCCATATCGCCTCCAACACCGCCTATCGCGGCTTCGGCGGCCCGCAGGGCATGGTCGCCATCGAGGAGGTGATGGACAGCATCGCCCGGCACCTGGGCCTCGATCCGCTGGCGGTGCGCAAGGCCAACTATTACGGCAAGACCGAGCGCAACGTCACCCATTACTACCAGACCGTCGAGCACAACATGCTCGAAGAGATGACCGCCGAACTCGAAGCCAGCAGCCAGTACGCCGAGCGGCGGGAAACCATTCGCCGCTACAACGCCCACAGCCCGGTGCTGAAAAAAGGCCTGGCGCTGACGCCGGTGAAATTCGGCATCTCGTTCACCGCCAGTTTCCTCAACCAGGCCGGGGCGCTGGTGCACGTCTACACCGACGGCAGCATCCACCTGAACCACGGCGGCACGGAGATGGGCCAGGGCTTGAACACCAAGGTCGCGCAGGTGGTGGCCGAGGTGTTCCAGGTGGAAATCGACCGGGTGCAGATCACCGCCACCAACACCGACAAGGTACCGAACACCTCGCCCACCGCCGCCTCCAGCGGTGCCGACCTGAACGGCAAGGCGGCGCAGAACGCCGCCGAGATCATCAAGCAGCGGCTGGTGGAATTTGCCGCGCGGCAGTACAAGGTCAGCGAGGCGGACGTGGAATTCCGCAACGGCCATGTGCGGGTACGCGACCAGATCCTGACGTTCGAGGCGTTGATCCAGCAGGCGTATTTCGCCCAGGTGTCGCTGTCGAGCACCGGTTTCTACAAGACGCCGAAGATCTACTACGACCGCAGCCAGGCGCGTGGCCGGCCCTTCTACTACTTCGCCTTTGGCGTGGCCTGTGCCGAGGTGATCGTCGATACCCTGACCGGCGAGTACAAGCTGCTGCGCACCGACATCCTGCATGACGTCGGCGCCTCGCTGAATCCGGCCATCGATATCGGCCAGGTGGAAGGCGGCTTTATCCAGGGCATGGGCTGGCTGACCATGGAAGAGCTGGTGTGGAACGCCAAGGGCAAGTTGATGACCAATGGCCCGGCCAGCTACAAGATCCCGGCGGTGGCCGACATGCCGCTGGACCTGCGGGTCAGGCTGGTGGAGAACCGCAAGAACCCGGAAGACACGGTGTTCCATTCCAAGGCGGTGGGCGAGCCGCCGTTCATGCTGGGGATTGCCGTGTGGTGCGCGCTCAAGGATGCGGTGGCGAGCCTGGCGGATTACCGGGTTCAGCCGAAGATCGATGCACCGGCCACGCCTGAGCGGGTGTTGTGGGGCTGCGAGCAGATGCGCCAAGCCAAGGCGGAGAAGACGATGGTGATCGAACAGACGACGGAGAGGTGTCTATGAACAGCTGGCTCAGCGCCCTCGCCGACCTGCAGAACCAGGGTGAACCCTGCGTGCTGGTGACCATTATCGAAGAGCTCGGCTCGACACCGCGTAATGCCGGTTCGAAAATGGTCGTCAGTGCGGCCAGCAGCTTCGACACCATCGGCGGCGGTCACCTGGAATACAAGGCCATGCAGATCGCCCGCGAGATGCTCGCCAGCGGCCAGCAGAGCACCCGTCTGGAACGCCTCACGCTCGGCGCCAGCCTCGGCCAGTGCTGCGGCGGGGTCACGGTGCTGCTGTTCGAGCCCATAGGCCAGGTCCAGGCGGAAATCGCCGTGTTCGGTGCCGGGCATGTCGGTCGCGCTCTGGTCCCCTTGCTGGCCAGCCTGCCCTGCCGGATACGCTGGATCGATTCCCGCGAGCAGGAGTTTCCGGAGCAGATCCCCAGCGGCGTGCGCAAGATCGTCAGCGAGGAGCCGGTGGACGAAATCGAGCACCTGCCCGTGGGCAGCTACTGCATCGTCATGACCCATAACCACCCGCTTGACCTGGAGCTCAGCGCCGCGATCCTCAAGCGCAACGACTTCGCCTACTTCGGCCTGATCGGCTCGAAGACCAAACGGGTCAAGTTCGAACACCGCCTGCGCGAACGCGGCTTCGACAGCGGCGTACTGCAACGCATGCGCTGCCCGCTGGGATTGGCCGAAGTCAAAGGCAAGCTGCCCGTGGAAATCGCCATCTCCATCGCCGGCGAGATCATCGCCACCTATAACGCGAATTTCGGCCAGCACAGCGCAAGCGCCGAACCCATTGCCAAACTGCTGCCGGCTTCGCGCCGCAGCCAGGCCACGCACTGAGAGAAACCATGCCTTCGAACCGCAAAGCCTACCGCGCCGCCCTCCTCCACAGCCTCGCCGATCCGGCCGAGGTCGGCATCGAGGCGTCCTATGAATATTTCGAAGACGGCCTGCTGGTGGTCGAGAACGGCCGCATCATCGCCCTCGGCGCTGCCAGCGGTCTGTTGCCGACCCTGAGCGCCGACGTTGAAGTCATCCACCACACCGACGCGCTGATCACCCCAGGCTTTATCGACACCCATATCCACCTGCCGCAGACCGGCATGGTCGGCGCCTATGGCGAGCAATTGCTGGACTGGCTGAACACCTACACCTTCCCCTGCGAAAGCCAGTTCGCCGACCCGGCCCATGCCGAGGAAGTCGCGGATATTTTCATCAAGGAACTGCTGCGCAATGGCACCACCACCGCGCTGGTCTTCGGCAGCGTGCATCCGCAATCGGTGGAGGCCTTCTTCGAGGCCGCCGGCAAGCTCGACCTGCGGATGATCGCCGGCAAGGTGATGATGGACCGCAACGCGCCGGACTACCTGACCGACACCGCCGAGTCCGGCTACCTGGAGAGCAAGGCGCTGATCGAGCGCTGGCACGGCAAGGGGCGCCTGCACTACGCGGTGACGCCGCGTTTTGCACCGACTTCAACGCCGGAGCAATTGACCCTGGCCGGTCAGTTGCTGGGCGAATACCCGGACCTGTACATGCAGACCCACATCAGCGAGAACCTGCGGGAAGTACAGTGGGTCAAGGAGCTGTTCCCCGATCGCAAGGGTTATCTGGATGTCTATGACCATTACCGGTTGCTGGGCGAGCGCTCGGTGTTCGCCCATGGCGTGCACCTGTGTGACGACGAATGTGCACGCCTGGCACAGACCGGCTCGGCGGTGGCGTTCTGTCCGACGTCGAACTTCTTCCTCGGCAGCGGCCTGTTCAACCTGCCGATGGCGGAGAAGCACAAGTTGAATGTCGGCGTGGGCACGGACGTGGGCGGCGGGACCAGCTTCTCGATCCTGCAGACGCTGAACGAGGCCTACAAGGTGATGCAATTGCAGGGGGCACGCTTGAGTCCGTTCAAGTCGCTGTACCTGGCGACCCTAGGCGGCGCCCGGGCGTTGCGCCTGGAGGACAAGGTCGGCAGCCTGCAACCGGGCAGCGACGCCGACTTCCTGGTGCTCGACTACCACGCCACGCCGCTGCTCAGCTATCGCCTGAAGCAGGCGAAGAACATTGCCGAGACCTTGTTCGTGCTGATGACCCTGGGGGATGACCGGACAGTGAAACAGACCTACGCGGCGGGGAATCTGGTGCACCAGCGCTGAGGCCCCCGATCTACAGCTTTGCCGCAGGCCGCCCCGGTTTCTTGGCCTGCAGCAAATGCGAGAACACCGCATGCAGGTCATCCGAGGCGCTTTCCTCGTCGAGGTTGAGCTTGCTGTCGATATGGTCCATGTGGTGCATCATCAGGTCCACCGCCAGCACCCCGTCCCGGGCCTCGATGGCGTCGATCAACTGGGTGTGTTCATCGTAGGAACAGTGCGAGCGGTTGCCGCTTTCGTACTGGGCGATGATCAACGAAGTCTGCGACACCAGGCTGCGCTGGAAGCTGATCAGCGGGGCATTCTTCGCCGCCTCCGCCAGCTTGAGGTGGAACTCGCCGGAAAGGCGGATCCCCGCCCCACGATCGCCCCGGGAAAAACTGTCGCGCTCGTCGTTGACCATCTGCCGCAACTGGGCCAGCTCCTCGGCCGTGGCGTGCAATACCGCAAGCTCCGTAATCGCCTTCTCCACCATGCGCCGGGCCAGGAACACCTGGCGGGCTTCCTCGACACTGGGGCTGGACACCACCGCGCCACGGTTCGGCCGCAACAACACCACGCCTTCATGGGCCAGGCGCGACAAGGCGCGCCGAATGATGGTCCGGCTGACCCCGAAAATCTCCCCCAGCGCTTCTTCGCTCAACTTGGTCCCGGGCGCCAGCCGCTGTTCGAGAATCGCCTCGAAGATATGCGCGTAGACGATATCGTCCTGGGTCCCGGTGCGGCCGGCCTTGCCGGCGCGCGGTTGTTTCTTGAGGGGCTGCAACTGTTCGTTCATGGGCACTCGGATCGGAGACGGCGGCGAATGGACCTCAGCTGGCGAACGGCACAGCGGGTCACTGACAAGTAGCACGGAAAAACATGGCACATTGTACACAAACCTGGGTGCCAACACGACTGTACGGCTGTTTGCCGCAGCGGCTGTATTGCAATCAGCGGCCACCTTTACGTTTAGTCTACCGAAACCGTTATCGCCCGTTTTCCCTGTACAAGGAATGCCGCCCCATGACCGATCTCACCCAGGCACGCCTGCGCCCATTGGCCGACACGTCGCCCTCCGCCGTGGTCGCCGGTTTTATCGCGATGATGACCGGCTACACCAGTTCCCTGGTGCTGATGTTCCAGGCCGGGCAAGCCGCGGGACTGACCAGCGGCCAGATATCCTCGTGGATCTGGGCCCTGTCGATCGGCATGGCGATTTGCAGCATCGGCCTGTCCCTGCGCTATCGCACGCCGATCACCATCGCCTGGTCGACGCCTGGTGCGGCGCTGTTGATCACCAGCCTGTCCGGGGTGACCTACGGCGAGGCGATCGGCGCCTACATCACCTGCGCGGTGCTGGTGACCCTCTGCGGCCTGACCGGCAGTTTCGAGAAGCTGGTCAAGCGCCTGCCCTCTTCACTGGCGGCGGCCCTGCTGGCGGGCATCCTGTTCAAGATTGGCAGCGAGATCTTCATCGCCGCGCAACATCGCACCGGGCTGGTGCTGGGGATGTTCTTCAGCTACCTGATCGTCAAGCGCCTGTCGCCGCGTTATGCCGTGCTGGCCGCCCTGCTGGTCGGTACCGCCCTGTCGGGCATGCTCGGGTTGCTGGATTTCAGCGGCTTCAACCTGGAGGTGGCGAAGCCGGTATGGACCACGCCGTCGTTCTCCCTGGCCGCGACCATCAGCATCGGCATTCCGCTGTTCGTGGTGGCCATGACCTCGCAGAACATGCCCGGCATCGCCGTGCTGCGCGCCGACGGCTACAACGTGCCGTCGTCGCCGTTGATCAGCGTGACCGGGATCGCCTCGTTGCTGCTGGCGCCCTTCGGCTCCCACGGGATCAACCTGGCCGCCATCAGCGCGGCCATCTGCACCGGGCCGCATGCCCATGAGGACAAGCGCAAGCGCTACACGGCCGCCGTCTGGTGCGGAATTTTCTATGGGATTGCCGGGACCTTCGGTGCCACGCTGGCGGCCCTGTTCGCCGCCCTGCCCAAGGAGCTGGTGCTGTCGATCGCGGCGCTGGCGCTGTTCGGCTCGATCATGAACGGCTTGAGCCTGGCCATGACCGAGCCCAAGGAGCGGGAAGCGGCGCTGATCACCTTCATGGTGACGGCCTCGGGGTTCACGCTGTTTTCGGTGGGTTCGGCCTTCTGGGGGATCGTGGCGGGGGTGCTGACGCTGATAATCCTCAACGGGCGCAGGGCCTGAGCAACACCACAGAACCTGTAGGAGCCAGCTTGCTGGCGATCCAGTCGACGCGGTTTAACAGGAGACCGCGTCGATACTATCGCCAGCAAGCCGGCTCCTACAGGAAACGCGTTCAGCCGGACCTGAGCGGATCAGATCCGGAAATGCCCCACCATCCCCTTCAATTCCATCCCCAGTTGCGCCAGCTCGATGCTTGACGCCGCGTTGCCCTGCATCGCCACCGCCGACTGATCGGCACTGGCGCGAATGCTGGTCACGCTGCGATTGATCTCTTCGGCCACCGAACTCTGTTCCTCGGCCGCCGCCGCGATCTGCTGGTTCATCTGCTGGATCAGCGACACCGCCGCGGCGATGCTGCCCAGCGCGCTCTCGGTCTGCAACGCGTCGCTGACCGCCAGCTTGACCAACTCGCCACTGCTCTGGATCTGCTGCACCGACGTCTGCGCCGCTGCGCGCAGGGCACTGACCAGGCGCTCGATCTCTTCGGTGGACTGCTGGGTGCGCTTGGCCAGGGCCCGCACCTCATCGGCCACCACGGCAAAGCCACGGCCCTGCTCACCGGCACGGGCCGCCTCGATGGCCGCGTTGAGGGCCAGCAGGTTGGTCTGCTCGGCCACGCTCTTGATCACGCTGAGCACCGTGCCGATATTCTGGATTTCCGCACTGAGGCTTTCGATGCTCTGGCTCGCCGAGTTGGCCGAATCCGCCAGTTGCTCGATACGCTGCATGCTCTGGCGCACCACCTGCTGGCCGCTGTCGACCTTGCCGTCGGCGGTCTGCGCCGCCTGGGCGGCTTCTTCGGCATTGCGCGCGACATCGTGCACCGTGGCCGTCATCTGGTTCATCGCGGTGGCGACCTGCTCGGTCTCTTCCTTCTGGGTGCTGACTTCCAGGTTGGTCTGCTCGGTGACCGCCGACAACGAATGCGCCGACGTCGCCAGTTGCTCGATCCCCGCCTGCAGCCCACTGACGATACCGCTCAAGCCCGCGCCCATCTGCTGCATGGCCAGCATCAGTTGACCGATTTCATCGCGGCGCTTGACCTCCACCTTGCCGGTCAGGTCACCGGCGGCAATCTGCTGGGCCACCAGAATCACACTGCGCAGCGGCGCGACGATCAGGCGGGTAATCACCAACGCCGCCACCAGGCCGACCAGCAAGGCCAGGGCGGACGAGCCGATGATCAACAGCGAATTTTTCTTCAGCTCGGCCTGCATCGACAGGTCCTCGGCGGCATAGGCCTGGTTGACCCGCTCCACCACCTGGGCCGCGCGCTCATGCAACTGCTGGTAAACCTTTTTCTCCTGCTCCAGCAGGCCGGTGTATTCGGTCAGCTTTTCGCCGAAGCTGGCGATGTGGCCGCTGACCTCGGTGAGTACTGTCTGGTAGCCGGGGTCCTTGACCGAAGCCTTGAGTTGTTCGACCTGGGCCAACGCCTGGTCGGCCTGCTCGATCTTGCCCTTGTTCTGGTTCTCTTCATCGCCTTTGCGGCTCTGGTCCAGGCGCACCCGGGCCTCGTTCATCGCCTGCAACATCAACTGCGAGACATGGCTGACCTGACCGGACTGCTCGATAAAATCCTTGCCGTCCTTGCCCTGGGAGTCCTTGAGGGCATAAGTGCCGTCATCGGACAGGCCGGACTGCAGCACATCCAGGTTGTTCGCCACGCTGTCAACCGACCAGCTGGCCATTTCCAGCGCCAGGTCCTTGGTCTGGTTCAACTCGACGAACTCGTCGAACGCCTTGCGGTAGGCGCCCAGGGCCTGCTCGACATCGGTCATGACCGGCACATTGGCCGCCGATTGCGCCTTGAGGGTCTGCGCCTGCGCCAACAGGCCGTCGACGCCCTTGTGCAGGGCATCGACCGTCTTGGGGTCCGAATGCAGTGCATATTCCTGCTCGAGCAAACGTACCCGGAGTAACTGGCTGTTGAGCGAAGACATCTGCTTGAGTCCATCGAAGCGCAAGCTGATGGTTTGCAAGGACCAGACGCCGATGGCCGCCACCAGACCGGTCAGCAGCAATACCAAGGCAAACCCGATACCCAGTTTCTTGGCCATACCGAGGTTGGCGAAACGTCCTTGCGCGGCAGAAATCATGGCGCTAAATCCCCGATTAGAAGGCTGAAGGTGCACACGCCCATTCAAGATTCGTGCAGATTGGCAATCGGGACGGGTAAAGCACAAGCCTCTGGCGCCGGAATAATGGCCAGAAGCTACATCCGCGTCGCTTTCAGAATGGTCGAGGTCGATTCGGCGCTACCCAGCAGACGGAAGAACTTCTGCGCGCGCAGGTCCGAAGCATAGGCCACATTGATCCGCAGCCAGTCGCTGGGTGTACCCTGCGGCATGAAGGCTTCACCCGGCGCCAGCAGCACCCCCAGCTTGCGCGCGCGCGCCAGCACCTGCGCCAGTGGATAACCCGGGCTGCGCGCCCAGATGAACATGCCGCCGGCGGGCTCGGCGAACACCTCCCAGCCCGCCCTCTCCAAGGTATCCAGGGTGGTGATCCGTTCCACGCCCAGGCGCTGGCGCAGTCGCTGCACCAACTTGCGATAGGTGCCATTGGCCAGCAGCGTGGCGACCACGCACTCGGCGAAACGCGAGGCACCGAGGCTGGTGATCATCTTCACTTGCGCCAGACGCTGGATCAGTTCGCCCCGGGCGCGGACGAAGCCGACCCGCAACGAGCTGCTCAGGGTTTTCGAGAATCCGCCCACGTAGATCACCCGCTGGGCGTTATCCAGCGCGGCCAACTGCACGCCCGGCCCGCTCTGGAGATCGCTGTAGACCGCGTCCTCGATGATCTGGAAGTCATGGGCCTGCGCCAACTGCAACAGTTGGGTGGCCACCGCCAGGCTCAGGCTGGTGCCTGTCGGGTTGTGGTAGAGGCTGTTGATGAACAGGCACCGCGGGCGGTACTGCTGCAACAGCTGGCGCAATTGCTCCAGGTCCGGCCCGGAATGTGTCCGCTCCACCTCCAGCAACTTGACCCCCTGCAGTGCCAGCAGCTTGTACAGGTTGGCGTAACCCGGTGTTTCCACCAGCACACAGTCACCCGGCTTGAGCAGGTGGCGCACCAGCAGGTCCAGCGCCTGGGTGACCCCGTGGGTCGTGAGGATCTGCTCGGGGGCGCAGGGGATACCCTTTTGCACCAGGCGCTTGTGGATCTGCTGACGCAACGCCAGCAGTCCCAGGGGCGTGCTGTAGCTGAACATCCCATGCATCTGCGTACGGCTGACCTGGCGAATGGCATAGGCGATGTCATCGCTCTCGCGCCAACTTTCGGGCACCCAGCCGCAGCCCAGCTTCAACTCGCCCAGAGGATGCTCGCTGAAGCCCCCCCACTGCGCTTCCAACCCTTCATACCATTGCGGCTCGCCGCTGTCCCGGGCATCACCCTGGGCGTCCGAGACGATAAAGGCCGAGCCGTTGCGGGGCGTCAGCACCCCTTGGGCCACCAGGCGCTGGCACGCCTCCAGGACATTCGCCTGGCTGAGCAGGTTGTCCTTGGCCAACTGTCGAACGGATGGCAGGCGAGTCCCGGGGCCCGCGCGATGGCTACGAATCCACTCGATCACCGCGTTGACGATTTGCTGCACGACGGGAACCAGCGCCTGCCGATCAATTTCCAAATCCATTGTGTTTGACGCTCCAACCCATTGTTATCTCTCGTTAAACAGTTAAACACAAAAGACCGGGGGCCTTGCTTGCACAAAAAGCCTCTCGCCGGCGCCCCGGAAGGCCCGCCCACCGGGCCCTGGAGACACCGGCTGACGCGCGGGAGGGAATCCACCGACTGTATTTCCAACACCGGCGGACATAAAAAAACCCGCCATTAGGCGGGTTCCTTGCAAAAGGGCTACTGTCCCGGGCGAAGCGAACGACAGCTCAAATCGCGGTGGCTCCGCCGTCCACGGCCAGGGCATGGCCGGTGGTGAAAGCGGCACCATCGCTGCACAGGTACAGCACCGCACTGGCGATCTCCTCGACCTTGCCGATGCGTCCGACCGGATGCATGGCCGCCGCGAACTCGGCTTTCTTCGGATCGGCCTCATAGGCGCGACGGAACATGTCGGTATCGATCACCGCCGGGCAGACGGCATTGACGCGGATTTTCTTCTTCGCGTATTCGATCGCCGCCGACTTGGTCAAACCGATGACCGCATGCTTGGACGCCGCGTAGATACTCATCTTCGGCGCCGCGCCAAGGCCGGCTACCGAGGCCGTGTTGACGATGGCGCCACCGCCCTGGGCCAGCATCAGCGGCAACTGGTGCTTCATGCACAGCCAGACGCCTTTGACATTGACGCCCATGATCGCGTCGAACTCGTCCTGGGTGCCATCGGCCAGCTTGCCTTTCTCGATCTCGATACCGGCGTTGTTGAAGGCGTAGTCGACCCGTCCGTAAGTACTCACGGCCTGGGCCATGAGGTTCTCGACATCCGCCTCCTGAGTGACATTGCAACGCACGAACACGGCGTCGCCGCCGGCGGCGCGGATCAGCTCGACCGTGCCTTCGGCGCCGGCGACGTCAAGGTCGGCGACGACCACCTTCAGGCCTTCGGCGGCGAACGCCAGGGCGGTCGCGCGGCCAATGCCGGCCGCCGCGCCGGTCACCAGGGCTACCTGGCCGGAAAACGTCATGCTCATGGTGATGTCCTCAATGCAATACGAAAGGGTTGCTGTGCTCTCGAGTCTAGCCAGCGGACCGACTGTCACGGCAGCACTATCAGAAGGCCGGTTAATGGCTCATGCATCGCAGTGATAAGTTCCGGCGACCTTTCATCATTGAAGTGGATCGCGGCCTATTCGCCTGACCTGCAAAACTTGCCGTCGGCCCGATGAGGGTCTATCTACAAGACTTCATTGATCTTCGAGTGCCTGCCATGACCACCCAGAACAATCGCCAATTCCTGCTGGCCAAGCGCCCGGTCGGCCCTGCGACCCGCGAGACCTTCACCTACCAGCAAGTGCCGGTGGGCGAGCCGGGAGCGGGCCAGATCCTGGTCAAGAACCAATACCTGTCCCTTGACCCGGCCATGCGCGGCTGGATGAACGAGGGCAAGTCCTACATCCCGCCGGTGGGTATTGGCGAAGTGATGCGCGCCCTGGGTGTCGGCCAGGTCGTGGCCTCCAACCACCCGGGCTTTGCCGTCGGCGATCATGTCAACGGCGCCCTGGGCGTGCAGGATTATTTCCTCGGTGAGCCGAAGGGCTTCTACAAGGTCGATCCGAAACTGGCGCCGTTGCCACGCTACCTGTCCGCCCTGGGCATGACCGGCATGACCGCCTACTTCGCCCTGCTGGATGTCGGCGCCCCGAAAGACGGCGAAACCGTGGTGATTTCCGGCGCGGCCGGCGCGGTCGGCAGCATTGCCGGACAGATCGCCAAGCTCAAGGGTTGCCGGGTGGTGGGGATTGCCGGCGGCGCCGAGAAGTGCCGGTTCCTGATCGACGAACTGGGCTTCGATGGCGCCATCGACTACAAGAGCGAGGACGTCAACGCCGGCCTGAAACGCGAATGCCCGAAAGGCGTCGATGTGTATTTCGACAACGTCGGCGGCGATATTCTCGACGCGGTGCTCACCCGCCTGAACCTCAAGGCCCGCGTGGTGATCTGCGGCGCCATCAGCCAGTACAACAACAAGGAAGCGGTGAAAGGCCCGGCCAATTACCTGGCGCTGCTGGTCAATCGCGCCCGCATGGAAGGCTTCGTGGTGATGGACTACGCCAGTCGCTTCGCCGCGGCCGGACAGGAAATGGCCGGCTGGATCGCCAAGGGCCAGCTCAAGAGCAAGGAAGACATCGTCGAAGGCCTGGAGACCTTTCCGGAGACGCTGATGAAGCTGTTCAGCGGGGAGAATTTCGGCAAGCTGGTGCTGAAGGTCTGAACCGGCGTTTTTCCAGATGATCGTCGCGTGAGCAATCGGGCAGCGACCGATTGCTCACGACGGGGCCATCAGCGGCCCCCATCGCCGATCAGGCCAGCTCGGCCACTACCGCCGCCAGCGCCTGGGCCGGGTCGGCCGCCTGGCTGATCGGACGACCGATCACCAGGTAATCGGAACCGGCATCCAGCGCCTGACGCGGGGTCAGGATACGCCGCTGATCATCCTGGGCCGCGCCCGCGGGACGAATCCCCGGCGTTACCAGTTGCAAGCCCGGGTGGGCACTCTTGAGCGCCGTGGCCTCCAGGGCCGAGCACACCAGGCCGTCCATCCCGGCCTTTTCCGCCAGCGCCGCCAGACGCAATACCTGCACCTGCGGGTCGACATCCAGGCCGATGCCGGCCAGGTCCTCGCGCTCCATGCTGGTCAGTACGGTCACGCCGATCAACAACGGCTGCGGCCCACTGCGCTGGTCCAGCACCTCACGGCACGCCGCCATCATGCGCAGGCCACCGGAACAATGCACGTTGACCATCCACACGCCCATCTCCGCCGCCGCCTTGACCGCCATGGCCGTGGTGTTGGGGATGTCGTGGAATTTCAGATCGAGGAACACCTCGAAGCCCTTGTCACGCAGGGTGCCGACAATGTCCGCCGCACAGCTGGTGAACAGCTCCTTGCCGACCTTGACCCGGCACAGCTTCGGGTCCAGTTGATCGGCCAGCTTCAGGGCGGCGTCACGGGAAGGGAAATCCAGGGCGACGATGATAGGCGTCTGGCAGGCGGACATGGGCGGGCTCTCTGGCAAGTCGAAATCGGCGCGCATTGTAGCGGAACCCGGGGCAGACCGGGACCCGGTGATCGGTAAATCTAGCCCTGATGCGCCATAAATGCCCGAGCTCGCACCAAAGCAAGTCGAAATCCAGGTGAACATCGGCGAAACGTCCTCGATACGACAGCTTTTCGTCTATTACGACCTGATCCCGGCGACTGGCACGCCCGCTGCAATCACCTGATCCGAGCAGTATCCAAACCGTTCAGGGAGAAACGCATGAACACACAACTCAAACCCACGCTGGGCACGCTGCACCTGTGGGGTATCGCGGTCGGCCTGGTGATCTCCGGCGAATACTTCGGCTGGAGCTACGGCTGGGGGAGCGCCGGTACCCTGGGCTTTCTCGTCACCACCCTGCTGGTGGCGACCATGTACACCTGCTTCATCTTCAGTTTCACCGAGCTGACCACCGCCATTCCCCATGCCGGCGGCCCCTTTGCCTACAGCCGCCGGGCCTTCGGCGAACGCGGCGGCCTGATCGCCGGGATCGCCACCCTGATCGAATTCGTCTTCGCCCCGCCGGCCATCGCCATGGCCATCGGCGCCTACCTCAACGTCCAGTACCCGGACCTCGACCCACGTCTCGCCGCCGTCGGTGCCTACGTGGTGTTCATGGGCCTGAACATCCTCGGCGTGAGCATCGCCGCCACCTTCGAACTGGTGGTGACCGTGCTCGCGGTCGTCGAGTTGCTGGTATTCATGGGCGTGGTCGCACCGGGCTTCAGCTTCAGCAACTTCGTACTCAACGGCTGGTCCGGGGCGAGCAGCTTCAGCCTCGACTCGATCCCCGGCATCTTCGCGGCGATCCCCTTCGCGATCTGGTTCTTCCTCGCCATCGAAGGCGCGGCCATGGCCGCCGAAGAAGCCAAGGACCCCAAGCGCACCATTCCCAAGGCCTACGTCGGCGGGATCCTGACCCTGGTGTTCCTGGCCCTCGGCGTGATGGTGATGGCCGGTGGCGTCGGCGACTGGCGCCAACTGTCGAACATCAACGACCCGCTGCCCCAGGCGATGAAAGCCGTGGTGGGCAACAACTCCAGCTGGATGCACATGCTGGTGTGGATCGGCCTGTTCGGCCTGGTGGCGAGCTTCCACGGCATCATCCTGGGTTACTCGCGGCAGTTCTTCGCCCTGGCCCGGGCCGGTTACCTGCCCGCCTACCTGGCCAAGCTGTCGCGTTTCCAGACCCCGCATCGCGCCATCATTGCCGGTGGCCTGATCGGCATCGCGGCGATCTACAGCGACGGGCTGGTCAACCTGCAAGGCATGAGCCTGACGGCGGCGATGATCACCATGTCGGTATTCGGCGCCATCGTGATGTACATCATCAGCATGCTGAGCCTGTTCAAGCTGCGCAGCAGCGAGCCGAACCTGGAGCGCAGCTTCCGCGCCCCGGGTTATCCGATCGTGCCGGGGATCGCGTTGGTCCTGGCGGTGGTGTGCCTGATCGCGATGGCCTGGTTCAACACGCTGATCGGCCTGATCTTCCTCGGTTTCATGGCTGCGGGCTTCCTCTACTTCCTGTTGACCGGACAACTGCGCGCCGCCGCACCGGCCGATGCGATGCTGACCGGACTTTAAGGGCTATCCGGGCAGATCGGGCTTACAATGGAACCACTGAGAAATTTTTTGACTCAAAGTGGTAAGGGCCGACACTTGCGGATGAAAGGCTCATCCGCAAGCGGCCCATCAAGGAGAATCCCATGCCCTGGTATGCCTGGTTGATCATCGTCGTTGCCATCGGCTCCATCGTCGGCAGCCTGATGATGTTGCGCGACACCGCGAGCAAAGTGGAACTGACCGACGAACAACGTCGGCGCATTCAGGAGCGTAATGCCGAAATGGACGCCCAGGATGCAAAGGATCGCTGATCGTCCACTCTGCAAGCATGCCCTCCTCTCACTTCTCCCAGTCAGCTTTGGCGATGTGCAAGCCATGCAGGCCCTTGTAGGCTGCTCGCTCAGGCGAGCTCCAGCCTTCGAGCAATGACGGCTCCAGTCGATAGACCTCCACCCCCAGCGGGCGACAGACGCTGAGCGGGTCCTGTGCCTCGGGACCCCACATCGGTAATGAGAGATCGCCACCAGGACAGGTGGACAGCGCGCACAGCAGGTCGATCTCGGCAAAGAATTCCAGGTAATCGCCCTTCTGCGCCGGACAGGCCTTCATGAAATACATGTCGTCATGATTGAGCCCGGTGCACTGGAAGATGTTCAACACGTCGTGGACATCGAACTCGGTCAAGCCATGGGGCAGCACTGCGCGGGTCAGGTTCGAGTGACAGTGATGATGGAAGTCTTCCCCCGTCAGCATCCGATTCACATAGGGATCACAGCGCGTGCCCAACAGATCGTGCAGACGCCCGCCATGCTCGTCGATCCCGTAGCCGGCCAGGCTGTCGTCGGTGATGGTGACCAGCGGACGCAGGAACGGCAGGTTCGACCAGAGCCGGTCATGGGTACTGACGTGAGCGCCTTGCAACTGACGGGTCCGTGCCGCCCAGAGGCGCTCGCGCGGGTCGTTGGCATTCCAGACGTTGAAGTCGCCGACCTGCGGGCCAACCGGCGTGGTCACCCGGAACACATGGCCGGCCGGCACCTTCCAGGCCCGCCCGGTACGGATCGGCACCTCGAACTGCTCGATCAGCGTACGAGCGTCTTTTTCCTCGCGAATACGCTCGTAGAACGCGGTGTCCACCTGCAAGGCCGACCCTTTGCTGACCTGATAGGCGGCGGGATAGTCTTTGTACATGGTCAAGATCCTCGATCAGTGATGGGAAGGACGGCTTAAAAAATCGAGCAGCATCTGCTCGGAGTCGTCGAGGTAAAGGCTCATCGCCTCCCCCGCGGCTTGCTTGTCGCCCTCGGCGAGCCGGTCGTGGATATAGCGGTCACGCGCCAGCCAGGGTGCTTGAAAACGCTGCTCGTCGGGTGCCGCACAAAACACCAGGCGTAACTGCGCGACGATGTTGGTAAAGAACTCATCGAACAGGGGACTGCGCATCAAACCGACGATATGTTGGTGAAACGCCAGGCTGTGGGTACCCAGGGCGCGCCAGTCCTCGCGCTCGCGGGCCAGCTCGGCCGCCTCGATGGATTCGAGCATGCGGTCGGATTGGTATTCGCGCAGGGGTTTGCTGAGGGCGATGGCCTGCAGCTCCAGGGTGCGGCGAACCTGGAAAAGGTCGCGTACCTCATCACGACCCAGACGTCGCACCATCACGCCCTTGTTCCGCACGTAACGCGCCAGGCCTTCCTGGCCAAGCCGGTGGAGCGCCTCGCGAATCGTGTTTCGCGAGGCGTTGTAGGTACTGACCAGATCGTTCTCCACCAGCGGCATGCCCGGCAGCAGGCGACCGCCGATAATGTCGGCACGCAACTCCAGGGTAATCTGGTCGGCCAGGGACAGCTGTGCACTCATGATTCTCACCTCGGATTGTTCAACAATCGTAGAACAATGGGTAACCACTATTCATGCCACATCCACTTCCTGTGCTTTTCTCCACGCGTTCCGCAGCACCTGAAAAAACATGACGAATCGTCCATAAGTCACGGTTATCATGGCTTAACGATTTGGAGAGCCCGCCATGCGGTATTCGCAAGACCATAAAGCCCAGACCCACGAACGGATCATCAAGGAGGCCGCCGCCCGCTTTCGACGCGATGGTATTGGCGCGACTGGCCTGCAACCCCTGATGAAGGCGCTGGGCCTGACCCATGGTGGCTTCTACGCGCATTTCAAATCCAAGGATGAGCTGGTGGAGAAGGCGCTGCAGGAAGCGGCGGCCGAGCTGGATGTGCACTGCGATACGCTGTTCAGCCAGGACAAGCCGCTGCAGGCTTTTATCGATAGCTATCTGTCCGAGTGGCACCTGACCACCCCGGATCACGGCTGCCCGCTACCGACCATGTGCCTGGAGCTGGGACAGCGAGGGGAGCCAAGCCCGACGACGGATACGGTGATCGAGTCGCGGCTCAAGCAAGTGGAGGAGGCGCTGGGGTCGGGGCCGGAGGCACAGGACCAGAGCATTGTCATGCTGGCGACGCTGGTGGGGGCGCTGGTGCTATCCAGGAGTGCCGAGGATGAAGCGTTGGCGCAGAAGATATTGGCGGTGGCGAAAGCACATTTGAAGGACCAGGTGGAATAAGACACCGCCTTGAGAAGAGGCCGATCACTGGAAAGGCCCCTTCCCCCGATGACCGTATTCAGTTGATATCAAGCTTGTCGCGATTCTTGTCGAGCAGCGACTTGCCTATGCCTTTGACTTCGAGCAACTCATCCACTGAAGAGAAAGGACCGTTCGCCTCGCGATAGGCGACAATGGCCTGGGCTTTTGCTTCACCTATACCGGAGAGCTCGCTCTGGATGGTCTGGGCGTCGGCGGTATTGAGATTGAGCTTGCCGGGCTTGGCGGTTGCGGCTGCCTGGCTTGAAGCGGGAGCTGCCGGGTCGGTCTTGGCGGTTGCGGTCGGAGCAGCATTGACCACGCCAGTGATGCCCAGCAGCAGGGCGAAAGCGAAGGAAGAGAGAAGGCCTGTACGCATAAGTGACACTCCATGACATCGATGGGTAGAAGCAGCTTTTCCGAAGCTGCCTCCCAAACCTAGGTCATGCTGTGAGTCTGTCAAAAATGCATCAGTTACAGCGTGTGTAACGATCAGGGCTCGAGACGACGCTGCTGGTAGATCAAATCGACAATCTCTCCGTCCGGGGCGTAACCGCTCACGGTGTCCCTCAGGAGCTGGCGGACCCGCGAATAATCATCCCGCTCGACGGCGGACAGCAATTCCGTCAGCTTGCCCTTGAGCACCTCCCAAGGCAGATGGTCTTCATTGGCGCTCATGATCATCGGGTGCTGGGTGGCGGCGACGTTGTCACCGATCAGCAGCTCTTCGTAGAGCTTCTCACCGGGACGCAGCCCGGTGAACTCGATGGTGATATCACCGTGAGGATTCTTGTCCGAACGGACACTCAAGCCCGACAGGTGAATCATCTTCTCCGCCAATTCGACAATCTTCACCGGCTCGCCCATGTCCAGCACGAACACATCACCGCCCAGCCCCATCGAGCCGGCTTGAATGACCAGTTGCGCGGCCTCGGGGATCGTCATGAAATAACGGGTAATCTTCGGATGCGTGACCGTCAGCGGGCCGCCCGACTTGATCTGCTTGTGGAACAGCGGAATCACCGAACCGGAGGACCCGAGCACATTGCCGAATCGCACCATCGTGAACCGGGTTTTATTGACCCGGGACACGTTGGTCTTGTCACCAAACATCACCGGCGCCAGTTCACGGCTCAGGGCCTGCAACGTCAGTTCCGCCAGTCGCTTGGTACTGCCCATGACATTCGTCGGGCGCACGGCCTTGTCTGTCGAAATCAGCACAAAGTTCGCCACACCGGCCTGAAGGGCTGCCTGCGCGGTATTCAGCGTCCCCATCACATTGTTCAGTACGCCTTCGGCAATATTGTGCTCGACCATCGGCACATGCTTGTAGGCCGCCGCGTGATACACCGTATCCACGTGCCAGGTTTTCATCACGTCCAGCAGTTTGTCCTGGTTGCGCACTGAACCGAGAATCGGCAGCAGCCGCACCGACAGCGACTCACGGGCAATACGTTGCTCGAGTTCCGACAGAATGCTGTAGAGATTGAACTCACTGTGCTCGAACAACAGCAGCGTGGTCGGCTTCAAGGCGAGGATCTGGCGACACAGCTCCGAACCGATAGAGCCGCCCGCCCCCGTGACCAGAACCGATTGATCCTTGACGCAATGCTCGAGCAAATCGCCCTGCGCCGGTACCGCATCGCGACCAAGCAGGTCTGCGATGTCGACTTCCTGAATGTCATCAACCTTGACCCGGCCGCTGGCCAGGTCCATGAAACCCGGCACACTTCGAACGTGCAGCGGAAAACCTTCCAGAAAACCCAGGATCTCGCGGCGACGCCCACGGTTGGCGGAAGGAATGGCCAGCAGGACCTCTTGAGCGCCGGTTTCTTCGATCATGCGCTGAATGTGCTTGGGCTTGTACACCTGCAAGCCGGAAATCATCCGATCCACAATGCTTTTATCATCATCGATAAAGGCCACCGGACGCATGACCCGTCCCATGCGCAAGGCGGCAACCAGCTGGTTACCCGCAGCACCCGCACCATAGATGGCAACGCGCGTTAACCCGTTGTCCCGGTTGGTGAACGGAACATGCTGCGCCGCGGTAAACCAGTCGCCCAGAAAATACTGGCGCATGGCCAAGCGCAACCCGCCCACCATGATCAGGCTCAGCCACCAGTAGTTGAAAATGATCGAGCGGGGCACGACGTTCTGATGGTTGCTGTACCAGTACACCACCATCCCGAGAATCAGCGACGAAAGGCTGACGGCCTTGATAATCGCAATCAGGGCATCATTGCCGAAATAGCGCATCACCGCCCGGTACATGCCAAAGCGGATAAAAAGAGGGACAGCAATAACCGGGGCGGCCAGAAACAACCAGACATGCTGGGTAAACGGATTGACCATATCGTCGATGCCCAAGCGGACGACGAATGCCATCCACAAGGCCAGCCAAACCAGCAAAATGTCTGTGGTGACTTGCAAAATGCGCTTGTGTCGACGCGGAAGGCTTAACAAGTATGCTCGCATCTTATCCATAATCCCGTCGCTCACCTTTTGTAATCTACAGAACAAAACCAGCTCAATTTCGTGCATGACGCTCCGGCACGAAACCACACCCGAAACAGACTCGTGCTATGCCAGACCGCCTGTAGCGAAAATACGCCTAACGCCATGCCTGGAAAACCACTTCCTGCATCCCCCATGAAAATCCGCGCAGGATGACGAAAAAAGGCCGGAATGCACGCTTATCCAATGACAAGACTACATTCTCGGCCTCATTTTTATCGCCAAATCCTGTGCAACCTGGCGCAGTACCTCAGTACAGCAGCGCTCCTGCCATCACGGCTCCAGTCGACGCTGACGGTAGATCAAATCGACAATCTCTCCGTCCGGGGCGTAACCGCTGACGGTGTCCCGCAGCAGCTGGCGGACCCGCGAATAATCATCCCGCTCAATGGCAGACAGCAATTCCGTCAGCTTGCCCTTGAGCACCTCCCAAGGCAGATGGTCTTCATTGGCGCTCATGATCATCGGGTGCTGGGTGGCGGCGACGTTGTCACCGATCAGCAGCTCTTCGTAGAGCTTCTCGCCGGGACGCAACCCGGTGAACTCGATGGCGATATCACCGTGAGGATTCTTGTCCGAACGGACACTCAAACCCGACAGGTGAATCATCTTCTCCGCCAATTCGACAATCTTCACCGGTTCGCCCATGTCCAGCACGAACACATCACCGCCCTGGCCCATCGAGCCGGCTTGAATAACCAGTTGCGCGGCCTCGGGGATCGTCATGAAATAACGGGTAATCTTCGGATGCGTGACCGTCAGCGGGCCACCCGACTTGATCTGCTTGTGGAACAGCGGAATCACCGAACCGGAGGACCCGAGCACATTGCCGAATCGCACCATCGTGAACCGGGTTTTATTGACCCGGGACACGCTGCTCTTGTCACCAAACATCACCGGCGCCAGTTCACGGCTCAGGGCCTGCAACGTCAGTTCCGCCAGTCGCTTGGTACTGCCCATGACATTCGTCGGGCGCACGGCCTTGTCTGTCGAAATCAGCACAAAGTTCGCCACACCGGCCTGAAGAGCTGCCTGCGCGGTATTCAGCGTCCCCATCACATTGTTCAGTACGCCTTCGGCAATATTGTGCTCGACCATCGGCACATGCTTGTAGGCCGCCGCGTGATACACCGTATCCACGTGCCAGGTTTTCATCACGTCCAGCAGCTTGTCCTGGTTGCGCACTGAACCGAGAATCGGCAGCAGCCGCACCGACAGCGACTCACGGGCAATACGTTGCTCGAGTTCCGACAGAATGCTGTAAAGATTGAACTCACTGTGCTCGAACAACAGCAGCGTGGTCGGCCTCAGTGCGAGGATCTGGCGACACAGCTCGGAACCGATAGAGCCACCCGCCCCCGTGACCAGAACCGATTGATCCTTGACGCAATGCTCGAGCAAACCGCCCTGCGCCGGCACCGCATCGCGGCCAAGCAGGTCTGCGATGTCGACTTCCTGAATGTCATCAACCTTGACCCGGCCGCTGGCCAGGTCCATGAACCCCGGCACACTTCGAACGTGCAACGGAAAACCTTCCAGAAAACCCAGGATCTCGCGGCGACGCCCACGGTTGGCGGAAGGAATGGCCAGCAGGACCTCCTGAGCGCCAGTTTCTTCGATCATGCGTTGAATGTGCTTGGGTTTGTACACCTGCAAGCCGGAAATCACCCGATCCACAATGCTTTTATCATCATCGATAAACGCTACCGGACGCATTGCCCGCCCCATGCGCAAGGCGGCAACCAGTTGGTTACCCGCAGCACCCGCACCATAGATGGCAACGCGCGTTAACCCGTTGTCCCGGTTGGTGAACGGAACATGCTGCGCCGCGGTAAACCAGTCGCCCAGAAAATACTGGCGCATGGCCAAGCGCAACCCGCCCACCATGATCAGGCTCAACCACCAGTAGTTGAAAATGATCGAGCGGGGCACGACGTTCTGATGGTTGCTGTACCAGTACACCACCACTCCGAGCATCAGCGACGAAAGGCTGACGGCCTTGATAATCGCAATCAGCGCATCATTGCCGAAATAGCGCATCACTGCCCGGTACATCCCGAAGCGGATAAAGAGGGGAATTGCGACCACTGGAGCACCGAGGAATAACCAGAGGTGCTGAGTAAAAGGATTGACCATATCGTCAATCCCTAAACGAACAACAAATGCCATCCAGAGCGCGAACCAGACAAGGACGACATCTGTCGACACCTGAATGAGTCGTTTACTGCGGCGCGGAAGACCTAACAATAAAGCTCGGAATCTGTCCATAACCCCTTTTGAACACCTCTTGCCACACTTAAATTAGAGAGGACGCTACTAGCGATCACACTCGAGCACATTCAAGACAATAGAAATACCAAACCTCACACAGCCGAGGACGGCGACGCTTTTTCCAGCTCTCCTGCATGAAACTTTATCGCCAGGACGATCAACGGCAAGTAAGCGATCACTAGACCATACACACCATCAAGGCCTAGCTTTATGACGCAGATAGCAATAGGTAATAGCCAAAATAGGTTGATGCACGCCACCGCCAGTGTGACTGGCAGGTGCTTACCGACCTTCCGAGAGGCAAACTGATAAGCGTGGCTACGATGGGCTTCATAAACTTTATCGCCACGTATCAACCGACGCAGCAAGGTAAATGTTGCATCAACGACAAACACACCCAGCAGGATCAACCACCCCCAAAGCAACGATGATGACACCCAGGCAGCTTGTAAGGAAATGGCCCCCAAGGCGATACCGAGAAAACCACTTCCTGCATCTCCCATAAAAATACGTGCAGGAGGAAAGTTCCAATAGAGAAAGCCCACAACGGCCATCGCCAATATCAATGGCGCCCAGAAAAGTCCGGAAAAATCGCCAAGCCAATAAAGCAAACAGGCTCCCAAGCAGGTACACAAGGCCTCGATACTGGCGATACCATCAATGCCATCCATGAAGTTATACAGGTTGAGCATCCAGACAAGATAAATGACAGCCAAAATATGTCCAATCCAGCCAAGATCCACGACCCAGCCCATGACACTGACAGGAGGCAGGCCCCCGAGCCAGAACAAAACCCAAGCTCCAGCGCTGAAATGACCTAATAAGCGCCAGCGAGCTGCTATATGGCCGTGATCGTCCATAAAACCAATCACTGCAACTAAGCCGCCCGCCCCTCCCACAGCAATCAGTTCTGTCCAAGGAACTAGATTGGCCAATCCCAACAAGGGCAGCGAGGCAAGGAAGGCCACAACGATTGCCACTCCGCCACCCCGTGGAGTCGGAATAGAGTGAGAACTGCGAGCATTGGGAACATCAATAATGCTTCGAGCGAGAGCATAACGACGCAAGCCCGCCGTCAAGCCCAAAGAAATAATGGCAACAGCCGGAATTAACCACCAGTAAATCATCGTTTCCGACTCTCCTGAAAATGTAAAGCCGTGTCCTTCAAAGCGGTATCCACCGAAATCGGAGGTGTCCAACCTAATACATCACGTGTTTTGCTTATATCAACCTGAAGTGACCCACATAGTCGCCGCGACAGGTCGTTCTTGCCAATCAGACTGGCAGCTGCCTTGAGGATCCAGCCAGGCACAGGCAGAAGACGCGCGGGTTTACCCAGGGCATGTGCCAACCTGCGTAACAGTTCGGAGGTAGACAAGTCATCCCCATCACTCACCATGAATGTTTGATTAGCAGCCGCCGGATGTTCCATACAGGTCACAACGAGATCAACCAGGTTATCTAATGCAACGAGGCTTCGACTATTGCGGATTGCTCCGAAGGGCAAGGGCACACCCTTATCAAGCCATTGCATCATTTTCAAGAAGTTGGCCTTGACACCAGGTCCGTATACCAAGACTGGTCTGATGATGACAACTTCCATGCCCGTTCTTTCTGCAAGAGCCCTCAGCGCCTGCTCTGCTTCCATTTTGGAAATACCATAGGGATCAGAAGGTGCGGGCAAAGAATCAGCTGAGTAGGCACTTCCCTTTGTCGTGCCCTCACCATTGACCTTGATAGAGCTGAGAAAAACGAAACGACGGACACCCGCCGAAGCCGCTTGCTCTGCAAGCTTCATCGTCCCTTGAACATTGACAGCCCTGAAAGCCGCCAGAGGATCAGGCGCTTCATCATTCATGACATGCACACGAGCCGCAGCATGAACGATAACATCAACACCACTTAGATGTGGCGCCCAATCCATGGAAGGGGAAAGCTCACACTCTTTCAACACACGCACTGAAACGGGATGATCAAAAGATTCACGGCGCGCAGCGGCTAAAACCTCAATGCTTTTTTTGTTCGCCAATACCTTAAGCAGCCTACTGCCGACAAATCCAGACGATCCAGTTACCAATACGCGCATGCTCTTCTCCCTTTTATGCCTTGGACCAGACGGTACGATTAATATAGTCTGTGTAACTATAGACAACTCGCACGATCTGTTTTGATACCGGACCACCCAAATAGTCTTTCACCACGGGAATGACCCGGGCACTACGATCATGTTGGCTTGTCACAACCCGTACCGCGTCCAATACCCGGTCAACTTTAAGCCCACACATAATCAGCGTCCCTTCGTCCATGCCCTCAGGACGTTCATGAGCATTACGAATGGTGACAGCCGGCAGGTTTAACAGTGACGCCTCTTCAGTGATGGTGCCGCTATCAGAAAGAACGCAAAACGATCCCATCTGCAACTTAATGTAATCAAGCAAACCAAAAGGTTTTACAAATCGGATCAACGGATGCTCGAGCGACTCACCTAATGCCTCAAGCCGTTTACGTGTACGCGGGTGCGTGGAAACAATGATCGGGAAACCGTAATTATCAGCCAGCGCGCGAAGCGACGCCAAAAGATCAAGCAAGTTCTCTGGCGTATCCACGTTTTCTTCGCGATGGGTACTGACTATAAAAAACTTCCCATCCTCAAGTTTTTCGCGCTCCAATATATCGGACGCCAAAATCTTAGGCATGTAATGCTCAAGCACCTCCTCCATATGCGAGCCGGTCTTTATAATGGTCTCAGGCTTCACGCCCTCATCCAAAAGATAACGACGTGCGTGCTCGGTCAGAACGAGATTGATATCGCTTAGATGATCTAGAACCTTACGGTTCAACTCTTCGGGCACACGCTGATCAAAACAACGGTTACCGGCTTCCATGTGGAAAACTGGAATTTTTCTGCGCTTGGCCGCAATAACAGCCAGACAGGTATTGGTATCCCCATACAACAAAAGTGCATCTGGCTTTTCCAACTCGAATATTTCATCCGATTTAGAAATCACTTCAGCAATAGTCTGAGCCGCCGTCTCGCCGACAGCACCCAGGAAATGATCCGGCTTGCGGATTTCCAGGTCTTCAAAAAAAACCTGATTAAGCTCGTAATCGTAATTCTGACCCGAGTGAACCAGAACATGATGGGTCTGCTTATCCAGCTCCGCAATAACACGGCTCATTTTGATAAGCTCCGGCCGCGTACCGACCAGCGTCATTACCTTAAGCATTGAGTTGCTCCTGAATGAAATCCAACTTCAGAAGAAGCTCTTTGATCCCTGCAATATCCAAGCGCTCAGTATTGTGAGACGTATAGTCATCCAACTCGGAAATATTTTGCTCACCTTCGACAAAATACTTTTTATAATTGAGATCCCTATTATCGGCCGGAATTCGATAGTAGCGCCCCATGTCCTCAGCCTTAGCCATTTCTTCGCGCGAAATCAGTGACTCGTATAGTTTTTCACCGTGACGAGTACCGATAACCTTGATTGCACTGTCCCCTTTAAAGAGCTCTTTGAGGGCTTGAGCCAATTCAGCAACAGTCGATGCGGGTGCTTTCTGAACAAAGATATCGCCTTGCTCTGCATGCTCAAACGCATGGAGAACCAAGTCTACAGAGTCCTCAAGTGACATAAGAAAACGTGTCATATTAGGATCTGTAACCGTCAACTCACTCCCTTCTTTAAGTTGATTTACAAAAAGAGGAATGACCGAACCCCGGGAAGCCATCACGTTTCCGTAACGCGTAGAGCAGATCACAGGCCCTGTCTCTGGAATGATCCTGGACTTGGCGACTACCAGTTTCTCAGCCATGGCCTTGGAGATGCCCATGGCATTGATTGGGTATACAGCTTTGTCAGTACTCAGCACGATGACGCGACTAACATTATTAGCGATCGCTGCGTTGAGTACGTTTTCGGTACCAATAACGTTAGTTTTAACCGCTTCCATCGGATAAAATTCGCAGGATGGGACCTGCTTAAGGGCGGCTGCGTGAAATATATAATCTACGCCAACCATCGCTTGAGAGACACTGGCGTAGTCTCGAACGTCGCCAATATAAAATTTTACTTTGTCATTACCCAAAGCAATTCGCATGTCTTCTTGTTTTTTTTCATCGCGACTAAAAACACGAATCTCCTTGACATTTGTGTCAAGGAAGCGCTTAAGGACAGTATTCCCAAACGAACCTGTACCACCCGTAATCATCAGAATTTTGTCGTCGAACATCTTGATCACCAAAAATTAAAAAAAGAGTTTAACGCTGAGCGCGCATAGCTTCAATTAAATCAGCCCACGAAGGGGGCGCATATCCTGCCGCAGTCCTGAACCGCGACGAATCCAAAGAGCGGTCGATCTCAAGCTGCTCATCAGGAATAATATTGATTTCCTTTTGATATGTTTTAGCGACTTGACGCAGCAACGACAGCTTGTCAATTGGCTCTGCAGAAACATGATACAGCCCCTGAAGCTCAGGTCTGGGGATCACAAAATCCGCGATTACCCGAGCAAGCTCGACCGTTGGCAATCCAGAAAAAATCGCTTTTGAAAAACCTTTTACGGTACCGGATTGCGAAAGGAACCAATCAATGAGCGATGCCTGGCTATTCAGCTCATGACCGATGATTGACGTACGAAGAGTGACCACATGCGGTTGGTCATTAACCTCACCAATATATTTAGACTTGCCATACAAGTCTTCCGCATCAGAAATATCCTCTTCTTTATACATCCCCTTCCGACCGGAAAAAACACAGTCAGTGCTGATGTGCACCAAGCGTGCGGAGGTCAGGGCACAGAGTTTGGATAGCCTGTGGGGCAACATGGCATTAATGGGCAGCGTAGACAAAGGGTCTTTAGCCGAACTCAACTGTTTTATCAGCCCAACACAGTTGATTACAACCTCAGGCTTACACTGGCTGAATACATCGATCAAAGAATCCTGATCAAGAACATCCACACCGGCGATCAAACGACCTTTAATCGATTTATCGAAACTTTCGATCCCTTTGGCACTGCGGACTGTTCCAGTCACACTCAATGTAGGCGAACCACTGAGGACTTTGAAAACAGCATTACCCAGCATTCCTGTTGCACCCAAGACTAATACACGCATTTCGCTACCTACCTTCTATTAAGACGAGCTGTCAAGATATCAATCAATCGATCGCTCTGAAGATCCATGTCGTAATTTTCGTTAAAGTAATTTATGCCAGAACTTCCCATTTTTTCGCGGTCGGTACTCGAGCATTTTTTCATAGTCAAAATGGTCTCAGCAAGTGCTTGACCACTCTCAGGAGCACAAACCAGTCCTGCACCAGCCTCACTGATCACTCGTGCGCCTTCACCTCGCAAAGCCCCGATGATTGGACGGCCCGCGGCGAGATACGCTTGTATTTTACTGGGTACGGTATAAGAAAAAATCTCTTCGTCTTTCAACGCAACCAACAACGCTGCAGAACGTTGGAATATCTCCGGCATCGCGCTCATGGAAAACCGACCCGGCAGGACTAAATTATCCAAATGATGGATCGCTTTCTGCTCTGCAACCCATGAAAGCATACTACCGCTGCCAACAATGAATATCTTCAAGCCTGGTTCATTTTTCAATATCGAGGCGGCCTCGACAATGCTTTCCACCGACTGGGCAGTCCCCACATTACCCGCGAACACAACACTGAAGTTGCTTTCAAGCTCTGCTCTCAAGGCAGCAGGAATTGTTTGATCTACGATCGAAGAACCCGTTGCATCCATGGAGTTTGGAAAATAGACCATTTTTTCAGCGGGCGCGTATTTTTTTGTCGGTTCAAAAAAAGCATGCGACTGTAATAGCAAAGTATCACAGCATTTATAAATTCCGCGAACCATATAACCGACAAGCTTGAGCATCCAATTTTTCTGAACAAACCCCGTAGCTGAAAGGCTTTCCGGCCATAAATCCTGCACCCAAACAGCCAAGTGTGCCCGCTTGAGCCACTTCAGGAGGATTGCCGGTATCACCTGAGTGATTGGCGAGGGAGCAAAAACAATTATAACATCAATTTTTTTGCCCTTGAGCATTTTAGGGAAATACAAAAGCCCCATAAAAACAAATGACAAATAGTTCAATATCAGCTTTTTCGCCCCCCTTTACCTCGAGGATAAATGGGTACACGCACGACATCGATCAGAGAAAAGCAGCGCTCAGACTGAAGGCCTTTGGCACTATAGCCATCATAAATATCGCCATCAGGGTAATTGGGTTTCCCCGTAGCGACAGTGACTTCATGCCCCTTACCGACAAGCTTCATAGCGAGGTCATTTATTATAAATGTCTCAGGCCAAAAATATTGAGAAACAATTAAAATTCGCATAAACAACCATCAAATCCGATACCAATTAAAGTTGACCCTGGTGCAAAACCCTTATATAAATATCACCCAAGTCACCAACCACATCAATCCACGCACAAAGAAGATCAAACGCCTCGCAAAACTTCACCTTCATCATTGATTAGCTTCGTGACTAATCACGCCAAACAACGCTTTCAGTCCAGCCTTACTGAACACTTGCAAAACCATCCCCGTACAATACTACGGCAGTCAGAAACTCGACCCCCTTGTATATAAAATACAACAGAGTCAAAACAACCGAAACGTTCATGCCTCTCCTACTTTGAAGACCGTAGTACATAAAGACAAAGTAGGAAAATATAACCACTCGCTCGGCACCTATAAAGTAAGCAGCCAGCACCATTGGCAATGATGCAAGTAAAGCCTCAACCCTTCTCGAGCGCGCATAGCATATTGACAGCACTGTGAATATGACGGGCTTCAAAATAGAATCCACCCCTCCCCAAGCACCCGCGTAAAAACTGATTTTTGATTCGATATGCTCTCTCAGGACGATAAGTACCAGTACGATGCCTACCATCAAGAAAGACAAAGACAAAAAGCCTTTCTCTATTCTCCCCAAGAGCAGTCTATTCATAATGAATAGTATTTTTCTGACTTGAGCTGCAACAAGCAACATCAACGTCTGAACATGGGTAAGCACTGAAAAGGCATAGAAAAAATATCGAAAAAAACCTGCCTGGGCGGAACCCATCAAAAAAAATAATAACGACAGCTTCAGTCTTTCTGCAGAAAATGCGAGGACCAATACATAAAAATTCAAATAGACAGCCGGAAATAGAATGCGACTCACATTATTTCGGAGCATCCATAAAAAAATATGGTATCCGAAAAAAAAATTCACAATGGAAAATATTAGATCCTTATCAAAAAACGGCGCAACTACATATGAAAACAAGAAGTACCCAGGTTCACTCGTCCCCAGAGAGTCTCTATAAAACTGGAAAGCTTCTGAAACGGGTAAACCTGCAACGCCAGCATAAAAATGTCGATAGAACTCTTGATCCCCCAATAAAGCGTAAGGAAAAACCAAAAGACTGCCAAAAAAGAATGGAAGAGCCCATAGAAAAGCTTGTAATTTTATTGATGAGACTTTCATGCTTTTGTATACATCAGCAATTCCCTTCGAAACCGACCCTATTTCAACAAGTGCTTTAGTTTTAAGCTAAAGTCCCTTGATTTCTTCTATTGGCAAACTCTGTATCCAGGCCAAACTTATATTTAAGGGCGCATTTTATAAAAGATGCCGCCGCAATAAAGTTGCTATATTTCTCCCCCATAAACAGAGCAAGATCAATTTCTTTGCTTTCCAGATCTATAAAACCATTGGCTGTATGCACCATGGAAAAGCTCTGGGCCTTGGCCTTACATGAATGAGCTGCCGCACTCCAGCTTTCACTACTCTGAATAATGGAAAGCAACTTACTGCTTATCGAAAAAACTTCCTGAGCAGAACTGAGTTCGTTATACGAAAAACCTTCAATATCACTCAAGAAACCATATGTAATTGGATCAACTGTAGACTCGATCCCGACAATCGAAGGCACACCTAGAGCCGCGGCCTCAACAATAGCAGTACCACTTCCTACAAATGCCAGAGCCCCCGTCAGAACCTTGGGAATGTCTTCGTATGCCATGGCTCCTTTAAATATAACCGACGACTCCAAATTCAAGGAAGACACCAATTTTAAAAGCTCTGGCTTGTAAGATCCAGTGCCGTAAATTTCATAAATCAGATTAGGCCTTGCCTTTTTCAACTCAGGCAACAAGCTGATGACGTGCCGATTATAGGCTTTGAATTCATGTAAATTCCCAATCGATACAATGCGATCAGAGTCAGCACTTCCAAGTACCCCTACATCTTTATTCGGAATATCTATACCGATAGGGACAAGGGTCGAAGCAGCGTAACTTTTCCCAAAAAAAGCCTCATATGATTCGCGATTCTTCTCATTAAAAAAGACGATACTTTCTGCAGGTAAAAGCGAAAATAACTTCTTGGCTTTATTGGCAAAATAGTACTCTACATCATCAAACATAATTTCATTTTGATGATAAATACCAAACGACAACTTAAAAGGCAAACTGACGTCGGCAAAACAACGTTTTACGAACAGAAGCCCAAAAACTCCCATGACATGCACGTGATGATTATACTTATGCAAGAGTTCGGTGACTTTCGAAAAGTCAACAGGAACGAATCCGCCCAGTTGCGAGCGGAAGACCGGAGCAAAAATCTCGCGAGCAATATCTTTTAGATAATAAATATCTGCATATTGGCGAATCTTATCCTCTAGCCCCTTATCAACAATATCAAACAGCACTAACACGCCCGTCTTCTTGTTTCTTTTTTTGAACTCCCGAGCCAATCTCAAAATAAATGTTGTACCACCATTCAACTCTAAAACATTAGCAATGAATAGCATCAGCCTTCCTCCCGATAGATGTCGATTTTAAATAAATGGCAAAAACCACAACGACTACAACAAAGTAAATAACGTACGAAATCGCATAACCAACCATGACACCCTTAGTATCTGGATATACTTTAAGCATCATCAGAGAAAGTAATAAGAACAACGCATTCTGGACAAGCTCAGAGGCTATATAGATTTTTGTAGCGGCTTTTGCGACCGCGACAAATCCTATGACATACGAAAGCACTTTAAAAAAATCACCCACCAATTGAAAAACTATCACCTCATCAAGTGCATTGAAGCTCGATGACAGAATAAGTGGAATAAAAAAGCCCCGCCCAATATATAACACACCACCACCAGCAGCAAAAATCACAGCCATCAGGACAACAAACTTCAGTGTTACCAAACCAATTTCATGCTTTACTTCAAGCCGCGAAATCATTGGCATAAAATAGTAAGCGAGAAAAATTGAGAAAAAGCCGAGATAAGCACTTGATAACTTAATAGCCCCTTGCCACACACCTGCCGCACTATAACCTGCCGAGTCAATCAGCATTTGACGGACAATAATTTCAACTACTGGAAATGTCACTGCGCTCGTCATCAACATCAGGGTATAAGATGACAAACGAAGGAATTCAATTTTTTTAAACTTTACCAAAGACACTTTATTTCTGAAGCTAGACTTCCAAAAAAAATAAAATGCTGGAATAAAGGTGATTGCATACAGGACTATAATCGACAGCGCCGCCCCAACACTGCCATACTGAGAGATCAACCCCCATACGATAGGCAAAGCGCTTAAACTTCCGAATATTTGTATCTTGGAATAAATATCCGTTTTCATTAAACCGTTACTGAGACCCACCACCAGGTTTACAAACGCAAACAATACCTGAGCGACAGCCAGTATTATGATAACCCAATACATGTCCGGGTCTTTGAAGACCAAACTTGCAATTTTTTTCGAAAACACTACCCCAACACACATAACGACAAGACAAAATATCGCCGAGTATGTCGCAGACACCGAAACAAACCTAAGCAAAAGCCTGGGCTGCCTGGCATATTCCGCAGCATATTTTATGACTGCATTAATTACCCCTCCTCCGGCAATCATGTAGACCATTGTTGAGACACTCATAAAGTGTCCCAACGCCCCCATACCTTCGGCGCCAAGATAGTAAGCAATTATTTTAATAAGAATAAAGCCCATCACAATTCTTGATAGATGGGCGCAGCTGGTTAAAATGGCGCCTTTAAGTAGATTCATTTGCTGTTAGATTCTTTCCAACACATTTGAAACGGCTTCGATCACGCGCTGACGCTCCAGAGCCTGCATGCCATACCAAATAGGCAAGCGAACCAACCGCTCACTTTCCTTGGTAGTAAATTTATCTTCCGCCGTCATCTCACCAAAGACTTTACCGCAAGGAGAGGAATGTAAAGGTACATAATGAAAGACCGCCATGATTTTTTCTTTTTTCATTTCCTCAATGAATTTAGTACGGCAGGCTAAGTCATCCAACTTCAAATAATACATATGCGCATTGTGCTGACAGTCTTGAGGAACGAACGGCAACACTAACTTATCACTCAAACCGGAGAGGCAGCGATTATACTCATTCCAGGTATTTAGACGGTCTTTGTTTATCTCTTCTGCAACTGTCAACTGCCCGTACAAATAGGCCGCCTGCAATTCGGATGGGAGGTAACTACTGCCCACATCAACCCAAGTGTACTTATCGACCATGCCTCGCCAAAACTGGCTTCTATTAGTGCCTTTTTCTCTAATTATCTCTGCCCTGTTTATAAATGATTCATCATTAATCAGTAGCAGACCGCCCTCACCCCCACTTGTATAGTTCTTTGTTTCATGAAAGCTATAAGCCCCCAGGTGCCCTATCGTTCCTAGCGGCCTTCCCTTATAGGTGGACATCGTACCTTGCGCAGCATCCTCAACAACGTAGAGATTGTGCCTGGCAGCAATATCCATAATAACGTCCATCTCGCACGCTACACCAGCGTAGTGGACGGGAACAATGACCTTTGTCTTATCAGTGACGGCAGCTTCTATCAGTGTTTCATCTATATTCATCGTATCAGGGCGGATATCGACAAATACTATTTTCGCGCCTCGTAAAACAAAGGCGTTTGCGGTGCTGACAAAAGTGTAGCTTGGCATGATAACTTCATCGCCAGGCTGAATATCCAACAGCAGCGCCGCCATTTCCAGCGCTTGAGTACAAGAAGGTGTCAGCAGTGTTTTGGTACCGCCCAACGCATCCTCAAACCATGACTGACAGCGGAGGGTGAAATCACCATCCCCCGACATTTTGCTGCTGCGCATGGCAGCCAATACGTATTGGTCTTCGTTACCGGTGTAGGGTGGTTTATTAAACGGAATATTCATTTTCTTCACTCAAAAATTCTTTTTCCAGGATAAGCAAATTTTTTTCTTTCTTTAAAGCGTTTCGTCGGAGGCCCTGTATATACACCCCGAGGAGATATACTTTTGGTGACCTGCGCCATCGCACCAATAGCGCATCGAAGTTATATGACTATAATGGACAATAACAACTCGCCCTGAAATTACGCAAAAGTCATCATTCCTTGAATAATCGCCAATCTCGATCAAATCAGCATTATAGATGCTGGCTTTATCGCTAATTTTTACATCTTTACCAATTTTTTTTAAGCCAGCTTCTTTAAGCTGATCCGCTGTCAGATAGGCCATCTACTCACCTGAAAATCACTAAACACTCAACGATACAATAAACAGGCCCCTCTGCTAGGCCCAAGCATATTTAAAGAGGCTCATCCTACTCAGGCGATCCAACCGCCATGCCAATGGCAATTTTCTTGAAACCTGGCCAGCCATCAAGAGATCTTCGAACTGAACAGTATACAACCTATCACCCGTCATAGGCTGTCCTGGCTCAAAAAAGCACGACACATGAATAATATTCATTATCACTAACAAGAACCATCAACTCACACGCCTGACCATAAGCAGCCCTCCCTAGCCTGATGGGGCATCCGATAGACAACATCTGCCCGCTGCGATTCCGCCAATTGCAAAAAAAGCCATGAATTTTCGACTTTGACGTCCCGAGGGATCGCTGCAGAAAATTCGGGAACTCACCGCTGGCACCGTCGGCGCGACCTCAGGGTTTGTGCGCCACCCATGATCAGCTCGCGTCCTGGAACAAACACCGGAGCGACGCTGGTCGAAGACTACGCAACCTTGCGGCCAAGGCACAGCTTGCCCGAGGCGCCCAGCAATTCGACACTTCGTCCGAACCCAGGTGAGGATCATGGATCAGTCAAGGTCATTTCAGACATACGGATCTGTGCAGGGCCAAGATAAGCGCCGTTCATACAGGCAGGACTTCCATCGGATAGCCTGTCGTCATTTCACCAGAGTTGGCCCTGCTTTTTCACTCGTGTGGCCTCTTGAAAAAGGTCCACTCTCAGGTATCGCTAGCGCCTTTGGCACGGGCCCTGCGTTCGATTCGCGAAAGCTCAACAATAAAAAGATTCCGCGAAAGCACTAAGATCACGCCCACGATGCATCCGAGAAGCAGGCTGAGCAATAGGATCAGGGCTTTTTTAGGTTTGATTGGGCTACTGGGCTCAAGCGCGATCCGATCAATCGAAACCAGTTTCATTTTATCGATATCGATATTCAGATTGCGCAAGCGAGTGACTTCCGCACGGAGCTCCTGCACCCCCTTGAGAAAAATGTCTTCATTTTTCCGCTGATTCATCACTTCAACTTCGCGATTGCTTTTGAGCAGCTCCAGCTCCTTGGCAATCTGGGCAATACGCCTTTCGCTAAAATCATCGCTTTTACGCTGCTGCAATGTTTTACGCTCAGCCTCCAACGCATCCACCCCCATGAAATAGAGTGGAATCTGCTGATTATTGACTTCAGTTCTCATCACATTATTCGAGCCAGGACTTGACTGCTCGGCCAACGCTGAAGGGGTGGTTGGTTTTTGGATACCAAGAGACCTCGCGATATCAATCGCCTCGCTCAACTGGGCAATCCTGTCGTTACGCTCGGTTTTCAGTTGTAGACGAAGTGCCTTGAGCTCATCTTGCAGGTGGTCGCGTTTTAAATTATCAGCCTCAAGCAATGAGGCAATTTTTGCCTCTTTCTCGGTGTCATAATTAGCACGAGCGGCGGCTATCTTCTCTTTAAGTTCGTTCAATCGATTATTTATAATAACCTTCAGATCAGCTGCAATCTGCCCCCGCTGGGCAGAAATTGCATAATCAACAAGTCCATTAAGAATCGCCGGACCGTCAGCATCTTTAGGGTAATTGAGTTCCAAGGCAACAGAAGCGCTCAGCGAGTCAGCCTTTTTTGGATCAGGTAGAATCAGATTCAGGGAATCGCGATTAAAATCCTCAAAGTTCTGCTCCAACGTCCGTCCCGGCCGTTTGAACGCTTGGAACAACGAAGGATTGGACTTAAAAAAACTGAAACGTGTTTCGTAAGAGTCTAGCGACGCCCCCACTTTCAATAAGGCTTCACTGGGAGGCAGTTTATAAATCTCAGAGCGATTCAAAGCATCAAGTTCATTGATTGCCGCAGGACGCAAGACACTGCTTACCTGGTATATCGGCGTCGTGAAGAAAAGATAGATGCTCGCCAGCAGACCAGAGAACAGGGTGAGACCAAGAATAAATTTTTTCTGTTTTCTTACGACCTGAAACAGCACAAAAAAATCGACGCCCTCAGTAGGGACAACCGCTGGAACACGGGAGATGCTACTCACGCCAAGACCTGCCTTCTAGAAGAAACTGCGGGCTCGTTGTACAGGGATCTTTTGCGACTTATCCATCCCAGCCAGTCACCTGCATCATGCTGAGTAACGTGGCTACAAAAAATCGCTGACAATCGAGAATCTGGCGTATTGTGCCAGTCTAGAAAAACATTGCAAGCCTTGCCCATCTAAAAAGAACTTCACAAAAAAGAAAAAAGATCAAGAAAAAAGGGGGCTTCTGCAAAAAAGCAAGCCCCCCTTCACCGTCCTTACCCCCTATAAATGAGCATTTTTCCTCAAGAACATACGGAAAAGCGCAATGCTGACACCTAACAGGGCACCCGATACCAGACCGATCAACAATACGAGCCACTGTCTGGGTTTGACAGGGATATCAGGTTTTTCAGGCTGCCCATCCAATCGATAGACAGCAACATCAGCAGGACGAACCTCAATCCCCTTGTAAAAAAGATACTTGCCTTGCAGCTCACGCAACCCGTCTATAAACGGGTCATCCGATTCTCGACTCTCAAGATTTTTCACTTCGGCTTCCAATGCCTTGACACCGCGCATGTAGGTCTGCGCCCCATCCATGCGTCCCGCCAGCTCGACGGAGGACCCGGTAGAAATGACCAGAGGCCGCTCCAGCCCGATAGCCCGCGCAACCTTCAAAGCCTCGTCCAGCTGCTTGATAGTGTCCATTCGGCTACGCGCGCCACCCTCACGAAGGGTTGCTATCTGCTGATCAAGATTGCGCGCCATGACCTCCGCTTCCTTTGTGGCGTTGGCAATGACTTCCTGTTTGGCCAAATCTCCAGCTGTCTTGACATAGCGATCCGCCCATTCAGTCGCAGTAGCAGGATCCTCACTCCTCACGGCCACAGAATAACGATCCGGAAAATCCTTTCCAGGAGCGACTACGAATAGAACCTGGGAGAAATCTTCATACAGCCGATCCTGAGACTTGTGCCGCTGCGCCTCACTCAGAGAGGGAAGATAAACATCATTGAAAAATGTTCTGCGAAGCGCATCAGAGTTTAGCTTTGCAACGAAGGCGGAATATACATCTGTCACGGAAAATGGAGAAAGCCCGGAAGATTGGGTCCTGCCATAGTTTAAATTGGCAATATCATTTTTTGAGGGAGGTAATATGCCAACCTTGGCTTCATAGACAGGAGTTGCCATATAAGCATAGCCACCAGCAATGACCCCTGCGAGAATAACAAAGCTCAATATCATCCACTTATAAACCAGCAGATCTCGAAACAACTCAACCAAGTCCACTTCACTCGAAGTGTTCATACTGCGACCTTCTTGCATTATTTCGCTCAGCCTTATCCAGTTTAAATGCCAGCTAACGCAACACCTTAATAAATCAGCCTCCCTGAAGTGTAGTTTCCATGACTTAAAAGTTGATGAGCATGACACAGGAATTTTACAAAAGTCGAATCTCAGTCCCAACAGTGACAAATTATAGCACAGACAAAAAAACTCACCATTTCATTAAAAAACGCCGACCGTTGATAAAATCAACTAGGCTCTCTATTTTTCCACGGTCATAGAAATAGATCCCTCACAAAGAATCATGAATCATTCCCAAAAACAGCAAAGGTACTCACGAAACGAGCAAGGACGCCTGGAGAGCTATCCGAGAAAAGAAATGAGGAAGGTCGCGGATGCACGAGCCGCCCCCGTTAAAAATGACATCGGTACACGCCAATGAGTTGTGGGGACGTGGCTTCCTCCTCAGACCTCATCAGCCTCCTCTTCGTTCACCCGATCCCGCAGCTCCTTTCCCGGCTTGAAATGCGGTACAAATTTCCCATCCAGGCTCACTGACTGCCCGGTCTTCGGGTTACGCCCAACCCGCGGCGCCCGGTAATGCAGCGAAAAACTCCCGAACCCGCGGATCTCAATCCGGTCGCCGGTCGCCAGACACTGGGACATCTGCTCAAGCATGGTCTTGATGGCCAGCTCCACATCCTTGGATGAGAGCAGCCCCTGATGGGTGACAATTCGTTCGATCAACTCCGACTTCGTCATATTTTTCCCTTCTTTTTCAAGCAGCTAGGAAAGCACTTCGAAGGTTTTAGCATGAGCGGAGGATTTTGAACAGCCCATCTATTGACTTATCTACGCGCCGAAGAAACAGGGAGCAGGATCACCTAATTGCAGATCACCAGCATGGTACGCGTGACAGCGCCGGCCGGATTCCAGCCGAAAAGATAGCCGTCGTCCTCCTCTTTGGCGTCGCTGGACCGGGTGACCACCTTGTAGCCCTGCGCCTTGCACTCCCGGGCCGCCCGCTTGTAGCACTTGTCCCAATCCGAGCCCAGTCCCGAGCAGTCGATCTCGATACCGCTCACACCATGCTTGGCGTGGGTCTTGGCATGGGTGACGCACCCAGCAAGCATGAACAGCGCGAGAACAACCATTAACTTGCTCATTCATTTCCTTAATGAGGCGAACCTTGAAGCACCCGTGAAGCCCGAACCGGGTGTGCCTGAAGACAAAGGTTTTTACACGCCTGCATAAGACCCCCACAACCCTGAATTCGTTTCAGATCTTGAACATGAAATCTCGGGCACAAAAAAGGGCGACCGAAGTCGCCCTTTTTCTATGGTCTGACAGAACTTAGTTCTGTTTTTCCATCTGAGCACGCAGCAGAGCACCGAGAGTGGTGTCGACTGGAGCATCCGAAGCAGCTGGCTTGTCGCGCAGGCTCTGGATGGCTTCTTTTTCGTCTTCAACGTCTTTCGACTTGATCGACAGCTGGATCACGCGGCTCTTGCGGTCAACGCTGATGATCTTGGCTTCTACTTCTTCGCCTTCTTTCAGAACGTTGCGCGCGTCTTCAACGCGGTCACGGCTGATTTCGGAGGCTTTCAGGGTCGCTTCGATATCGTCGGCCAGAACGATGATGGCGCCTTTGGCGTCAACTTCTTTCACAGTGCCTTTAACGATGGCGCCTTTGTCGTTAACCGAGACGTACTCGGAGAACGGATCGCTTTCCAGTTGCTTGATACCCAGGGAGATACGCTCACGCTCCGGGTCAACCGACAGGATAACGGTGTCCAGCTCGTCGCCCTTCTTGAAACGACGTACGGCTTCTTCGCCCACTTCGTTCCAGGAGATGTCGGACAGGTGAACCAGACCGTCGATGCCGCCGTCCAGACCAATGAAGATACCGAAATCGGTGATCGACTTGATGGTGCCGGAGATCTTGTCGCCCTTGTTGAACTGGCCAGAGAAGTCTTCCCATGGGTTCGACTTGCACTGCTTGATGCCCAGGGAGATACGACGACGCTCTTCGTCGATGTCCAGAACCATGACTTCCACTTCGTCGCCGACTTGTACGACTTTCGAAGGGTGGATGTTCTTGTTGGTCCAGTCCATTTCGGAAACGTGTACCAGACCTTCAACGCCTTCTTCCAGCTCAGCGAAGCAGCCGTAGTCGGTCAGGTTGGTCACACGCGCGGTGACGCGAGTGCTTTCTGGGTAACGGGCTTTGATAGCGACCCATGGATCTTCGCCCAGTTGCTTGAGGCCCAGGGAAACACGATTGCGCTCGCGATCGTACTTCAGAACCTTGACATCGATCTCGTCGCCAACGTTGACGATTTCCGATGGGTGCTTGATGCGCTTCCAAGCCATGTCGGTGATGTGCAGCAGGCCATCGACGCCACCCAGATCGACGAATGCGCCGTAATCGGTGAGGTTCTTGACGATACCCTTGACTTGCTGGCCTTCCTGCAGGGATTCCAGCAGAGCTTCACGCTCGGCGGAGTTCTCGGCTTCCAGGACGCTGCGGCGGGAAACGACAACGTTGTTGCGCTTCTGGTCCAGCTTGATGACCTTGAACTCGAGCTCTTTGCCTTCCAGGTGCGTGGTGTCGCGCACTGGACGGACGTCAACCAGAGAACCTGGCAGGAACGCACGGATGCCGTTAACGTCGACAGTGAAGCCGCCTTTAACCTTACCGTTGATAACGCCCTTGACCACTTCTTCGGCTGCGAAGGCTGCTTCCAGAACGATCCAGCATTCAGCGCGCTTGGCTTTTTCACGGGACAGCTTGGTTTCACCGAAGCCGTCTTCAACCGAATCCAGCGCCACGTGAACTTCGTCACCGACGTTGATGTTCAGCTCGCCAGCATCGTTGTAGAACTGTTCCAGCGGGATCAGAGCTTCAGACTTCAGACCGGCGTGGACAGTGACCCAACGAGCTTGGTAATCGATATCAACGATAACACCGGTGATGATCGAACCAGCCTGAAGATTAAGGGTCTTCAAGCTCTCTTCAAAGAGTTCCGCAAAGCTTTCGCTCATTTTAATTCCTGTTGATAAGGGCGAAGAATACGCCCATCTGCCACACCCCAGACGGTGTGGGTTACGTTCATATGAAAGAAGCCATGCAGGACTATGACTGGTCCCCTGCACGCTTCTTGGTCATCCGGCGAGATCGCGAATGGCGATCTCGCTCATGATGCGTTCCAGCACCTGCTCGATGGACAATTCCGTGGAATCCAGCTGTATGGCGTCAGCCGCCGGTTTGAGCGGGGCTACCGCTCGCTGGGTGTCACGCTCATCGCGTGCACGAATCTCATCTAGCAGACTCGACAGACTAACATCATCGCCCTTGGCCTTCAACTGCAAGTACCGGCGACGAGCCCGTTCCTCGGGGCTGGCGGTCAGGAAAATCTTCAGCGGCGCATCGGGAAACACCACCGTGCCCATGTCCCGGCCATCGGCCACCAGGCCCGGCGGCTCCTGGAACGCCCGCTGGCGTTGCAGCAAGGCCTCGCGCACCGCCGGCAACGCCGCCACCTGGGAGGCCCAGGCGCCGACCTGTTCGTTGCGGATATCCTCGGTGACGTCGTCGCCTTCAAGAATGATCCGCGCCGAACGGTCACTGGTCGCGCCGACGAACTGCACGTCCAGGTGGGCGGCCAGGGCCTTGAGCAGTTCCTCGTTGGTCAGGTCGACCCCATGGTTGCGCGCGGCGAACGCCAGCAACCGATACAGCGCACCGGAATCCAGCAGGCACCAGCCCAGGCGCTTGGCCAGGATCCCGGCGACCGTGCCCTTGCCCGAACCGCTCGGCCCGTCAATGGTGATAACTGGAGCTTGAATATTCACGAGCGTGCCTCTTTGTGATCATCATTGGCGTTCAGGGTGCCCTTGCGGGCCCGGCGGGCCAGGATTCTGCCGAAATGCTCGCGCGCCGCCTGCGCACGCTGGAACACCTCCAGCAACTGAGGCCCGTCCCCGGCATCGACGGCATCGCGCAAGACGTCCAGGTCACCCCGAAAGCTGTCCAGCGCACGCAGGACAGCATCCCGGTTCGCCAGGAAGATATCGTGCCACATCACCGGATCGCTGCCAGCGATCCGCGTGAAATCACGGAACCCACCCGCCGCATAGCGAAAAATTTCCAGGTTCTCGTTGCGCTTGGCCAACGAGTCCACCAGGCCGAAGGCCAGCAGATGCGGCAGATGACTGGTCGCCGCCAGCACTTCGTCGTGGCGCTCGACCTGCATGTGCTCGACATCCGCCCCCAGGGCCCGCCAGAGCGCATCGACCGTCGCCAGCGCCGACGGATCGGTCTCGGCCAACGGCGTCAGGATCACCTTGTGCCGACGGAACAGCGCGCTGTTGGAGGCCTGCACGCCACTCTGCTCGGACCCGGCAATCGGGTGTCCCGGGACGAAACGCGCCGGCATGCGACCAAAGGCCCGACCGGCGGCACGCACGACATTGCCCTTGGCGCTGCCGACATCCGTCAGGATCGCGTGGCCCAGGTCCATATCGGCCAGCAAGCCGAGCATTTTCTCCATGGCCAGGATCGGCACCGCCAACTGGATCACGTCGGCGCCCTGGCAAGCGGCGGCCAGGTCTGCCTCGCAGCGATCGACCACACCCAGTTCGACCGCCAGCTCGCGCGACAGCGGATCGAGATCGACACCGACCACTTCCCGGCACAGGCCGCTTTCCCGCAGCCCCTTGGCAAAGGATCCGCCGATCAAACCCAGGCCGACCACCACAAGGCGGCCGATCATAGGCTTCACAGATTGCATCGACATGACATCAACCACGGGCCAGGACCTTGGCCAGCGCCTCCAGCAGACGACTGTTCTCGCTGGCCAGGCCGATACTGACCCGCAGGTGCCTCGGCAGGCCGTAACCGGCCACCGGACGCACGATAACGCCTTCGCGCAGCAGCCCCTGGTACACCGGCCCCGCGTCACGCCCGACATCGACCGCGATGAAGTTGGCCTTCGAGGGAATCCAGCTCAGCCCCAACTGGCGAAAACCTTCCTCCAGTTGCTGCATGCCGGCTTCGTTCAAGCTGCGGCTGCGGGCGACATACTCGGCATCATCCAGCGCGGCACGGGCCGCGACCAGCGCCAGGCTGTTGACGTTGAACGGCTGGCGAACACGGTTGAGGATGTCCGCCACGGCGGGCGACGACAGCGCATAACCGACGCGCAAGGCCGCCAGGCCGTAGGCCTTGGAGAAGGTCCGCGACACCAGCAGGTTCGGATAGCTCGCCAGGTAGTTCAGGCCATCCGGCAGGTCGACACCCTCGGCATACTCGATATAAGCCTCGTCCAGCACCACCAGGACATCCCGCGGTACCGCGGCGAGAAACGCCTCCAGCGCCTGCGGACCGAACCAGGTGCCCGTCGGGTTGTTCGGGTTGGCGATAAACACCACGCGAGTGTTTTCGTCGATGGCCGCGAGCATCGCCGCCAGGTCATGTCCCCAGTCCTTGGCCGGCGCCACGCGGGCCTCGGCATTCACCGCCTGGGTCACGATGGGATAGATCGCAAAGGCGTGCTCGCTGAACACCGCGTTCAACCCCGGCGCCAGGTAGGCGCGGGCAACCAGTTCGAGAATGTCGTTGGAACCGTTGCCCAGGGTCACCTGGCTGGCCTGCACCCGGCACAGCTCGGACAGACGCTGCTTGAGCTCGAAGCCGTTGCCGTCCGGGTAACGGGTCAGCTCGGCCAGGGCCTCGGCAATCGCCGCCAGGGCCTTGGGACTCGCCCCCAGGGGGTTCTCGTTACTGGCCAGCTTGATGATCCGCGCCGGATCGATATCCAGCTCGCGGGCCAGCTCGTCCACGGGCTTGCCCGGAACGTAAGGCGACAGTTGTTGCACGCCCGGCTGCGCCAGGGCGAGGAAGTTACCGCTCATGATCAACGCCTTTACAGAACCGCTTTCGGGTAGGAGCCCAGCACCTTGAGGGCGACGGCTTCCTGACTGATCTTCTCCAGCACACCCTTGACTAGCGGATCACGGTGATGGCCGACGAAGTCGATAAAGAACACATACGTCCATTTACCGCTGCGCGAAGGTCGGGTCTCGATACGCGTCAGGTCAATCCCGTTGTCGTGGAACGGCACCAGCAGCTCGTGGAGCGCGCCGGGCTTGTTGCTCATGGAAACGATGATCGAGGTCTTGTCGTCGCCGGTAGGCGGCACTTCCTGGTTGCCGATCATCAGGAACCGCGTGGAGTTGTCCGGACGGTCCTCGATTTTCTCCGCCAGGCGCGTCAGGCCATAGAGACCGGCCGCCATATCGCCGGCAATCGCCGCCGAGTTCCACTCGCCCTTGACCCGCTTCGCCGCCTCGGCGTTGCTGGACACCGCCACGCGCTCGACGTTCGGGTAGTGGGCGTCCAGCCACTTGCGGCACTGGGCCAGGGACTGGGCGTGGGAGTAGATGCGACTGATGCTGTCGGTCTTGGTGTTCTCGCCCACCAGCAGGTGGTGGTGAATACGCAGCTCGACTTCGCCGCAAATCACCATGTCGTGCTCGAGGAAACTGTCGAGGGTGTGGTTGACCGCACCCTCGGTGGAGTTTTCCACCGGCACCACGCCGAAATTCACCGCGCCCGCCGCCACTTCGCGGAAGACCTCGTCGATGGCCGCCATCGGCTTGCTGATCACCGCATGGCCGAAATGCTTCATGGCCGCCGCCTGGGTGAAGGTACCCTCAGGGCCCAGGTAAGCCACTTTCAGCGGCTGTTCCAGGGCCAGGCAGGAAGACATGATCTCGCGGAACAAGCGCGCCATCTCTTCGTTGCCCAGCGGCCCCTGGTTACGCTCCATGACCCGCTTGAGCACCTGAGCTTCACGCTCGGGACGATAGAACACCGGCACTTCGCCTTCAGCCAGCGAGGCCATCTTTACCCGCGCGACTTCCTGGGCGCAGCGTGCGCGCTCGCTGATCAACTCGAGGACTTTCTCATCGAGGCTGTCGATACGCAGGCGCAGTGCCTTGAGTTCTTGCTCGGACATCAGCCGTGTTCCTTCTCGAACGCCGCCATGTACGCCACCAGCGCGTTCACCGCATGGATGTCGACAGCATTGTAAATGGAGGCGCGCATGCCGCCCACCGAACGGTGCCCCTTGAGGTTCAACAGGCCGCGCTCTTCGGCGCCAGCCAGGAACGGCTTGTCCAGGCGATCGTCGGCCAGGCGGAACGGCACGTTCATCCAGGAGCGGTTGCTCTTGTTGATCGGGTTGCTGTACAGGCCGCTGGCGTCGATGAAGTCATACAGCGTGCGTTGCTTGACTTCGTTGAGCTTGCCGATGGCTTCGACACCGCCCTGCTCCTTGAGCCACTCGAAGACCAGGCCCGACAGGTACCAGGCCAGGGTCGGCGGGGTGTTGTACATGGAGCCGTTGTCGGCCGCGACCTTGTAGTCGAGCATCGTCGGACAGATCGAACGGGCGCGACCCAGCAGGTCTTCACGGACGATATTGACGACAATGCCGCTCGGACCGATGTTCTTCTGCGCACCGGCGTAGATCATGCCGAAGCGGGAAACGTCCACCGGGCGCGAGAGGATGTCCGAGGACATGTCCGTCACCAGCGGTACGTCACCGGCTTCCGGGATCCAGTCGAACTCCAGGCCGCCGATGGTTTCGTTCGATACATAGTGAACATAGGCCGCGTCTTTCGACAGCTTCCATTCGTTCTGGCCGGGAATGGCGAAATAGTCGTAGGGCTTGGCGCTGGCGGCGACATTGACGTGACCGAAACGCGAGGCTTCCTCGATGGCTTTCTTCGACCAGATACCGGTCTCGATGTAGTCGGCCTTGCCGCTTTCAGGCAGCAGGTTCAACGCCACCTGGGCAAATTGCTGGCTGGCGCCGCCCTGCAGGAACAGCACCTTGTAGTTCGAGGGAATGTCCAGCAGGTCACGCAGGTCCTGCTCGGCCTTGGTGGCGATGGACACGAACTCATCGCTGCGGTGGCTCATCTCCATGACCGACAGGCCCTTGCCGTGCCAGTCGAGCAGCTCGGACTGGGCACGCAACAGGACAGCTTCGGGCAGCGCAGCGGGACCCGCGCAGAAGTTATAGGCTCGTTTGCTCACATCCACTCTCGCTATGCTTTTGAATACACACCGGCCTGCGCCCTACTCCAGACCGGCTACGCCTACGCCAGAGAGTAGAGCAGACAGGCGCTTTTTAGTCCTGCGGTTGCGCGTCGTCGGTCGCCGAATCCAACGGCTGGTCGTCGGCACCGTCGTCGATCAGCGCTTCGCCATCGAACCCGACACCTTCTTCCAGTTCTTCGCCTTCGACTTCCGACGGCTCCTGGACACGTTCCAGGCCCACCAGCGTTTCGTCATTGGCCAGCTTGATCAGCGTCACGCCCTGGGTATTGCGACCCAGGCTGGACACTTCATCGACCCGGGTACGTACCAGCGTGCCCTGGTCGGAAATCAGCATGATTTCCTCACCGTCGAGCACCTGCACCGCACCGACCAGACGACCGTTACGCTCGTTGCTGACCATGGCGATCACACCCTGGCCGCCGCGCTTGTACTCGGGGAACTCGGTGATCGCGGTGCGCTTGCCGAAGCCGCGCTCGGAGGCCGTGAGGATCTGGCTGCCTTCCTCCGGGATAATCATGGAGATCAGCTTCTGCCCTTCGTTCAGGCGCATGCCGCGCACACCGCGCGCCGTACGGCCCATGGCACGTACGTCGGATTCCTTGAAGCGCGTCACCTTGCCGGCGTCGGAGAACAGCATGACCTCGCGCTCGCCATCCGTGATCGCGGCGCTGATCAGCACGTCGCCCTCGTCCAGCTCCAGGGCGATCAGGCCGACGCTGCGCTGGCGGCTGAACGCTTCCAGCGGGGTCTTCTTCACGGTACCGTCAGCGGTCGCCATGAAGATGTAGTGACCTTCGGTGTATTCCTCCACCGGCAGCATGGTGGTGATGTATTCACCCTCATCCAGCGGCAGCAGGTTCACCAGCGGACGACCGCGGGCCGCGCGGGAAGCCTCGGGAATTTCATAGGTCTTGAGCCAGTACACCTTGCCCTTGCTGGAGAACAGCAGCAGCGTGGTGTGGCTGTTGGCAACCAGCAGGTGGGCAATGTAGTCCTCATCCTTGACGCCGGTCGCCGACTTGCCCTTGCCACCGCGGCGCTGGGCCTGATAGGCCGCCAGCGGCTGGGTCTTGGCGTAGCCGCCGTGGGAGATGGTCACCACGCGGTCTTCTTCCGGGATCATGTCACCCAGGGTCAGGTCCAGGCGGGCATCGAGGATTTCGGTACGACGCACGTCGCCGTACTCGGCACGAATGACTTCCAGCTCCTCGCGAATCACTTCCATCAGGCGCGTGGCGCTGTTGAGGATGCGGATCAGCTCGCCGATCTGGTTGAGGATTTCCTGGTACTCGGCCAGCAGCTTCTCGTGCTCCAGGCCGGTCAGGCGGTGCAGACGCAGCTCCAGGATGGCTTGCGCCTGTTCCGGCGACAGGAAGTACTTGCCGTCACGCAGACCGTATTGCGGATCGAGGTTTTCCGGACGGCAGGAATCGGCGCCGGCGCGCTCGACCATGGTCATCACCGCACTGGATTCCCAAGGCGTGCTGATCAGCGCTTCCTTGGCTTCCGACGGCGTCGGCGAAGCCTTGATCAGGGCGATGACCGGATCGATGTTCGACAGCGCGACCGCCTGGCCTTCGAGGATATGACCACGCTCGCGAGCCTTGCGCAGCTCGAACACGGTACGCCGGGTCACGACTTCGCGACGGTGACGCACGAATGCTTCCAGCAGGTCCTTGAGGTTGAGGATCCGCGGACGACCGTCGATCAGCGCGACGATGTTGATGCCGAACACGCTCTGCAACTGGGTCTGGGCATAGAGGTTGTTGAGAATCACCTCCGGCACTTCGCCACGGCGCAGCTCGATGACCACGCGCATGCCATCCTTGTCGGACTCGTCGCGCAGCTCGGTAATACCTTCGAGCTTCTTCTCTTTCACCAGCTCGGCGATCTTCTCGATCAGGCGGGCCTTGTTCAGTTGGTACGGCAGCTCGGTGATGACGATCTGCTGGCGGCCGCCGACCTTGTCGATGTCCTCGACGGTCGAGCGGGCGCGCATGTAGATGCGCCCGCGACCGGTGCGATAGGCCTCGATGATGCCGGCGCGGCCGTTGATGATCCCGGCTGTCGGGAAGTCCGGCCCCGGGATGTATTGCATCAGGTCATCGACGGTCACGTCGGGATTGTCGATGAGCGCCAGGCAACCGTCGATGACTTCACCGAGGTTGTGCGGCGGGATGTTGGTCGCCATGCCCACGGCGATACCGCTGGAGCCGTTGACCAGCAGGTTGGGGATACGGGTCGGCATGACCGCCGGGATCTGCTCGGTACCGTCATAGTTCGGCACCCAGTCCACGGTTTCCTTGTGCAGGTCGGCCAGCAGCTCGTGGGCCAGCTTGGTCATGCGCACTTCGGTGTATCGCATGGCCGCGGCGTTGTCGCCGTCCACGGAACCGAAGTTACCCTGGCCATCGACCAGCAGGTAGCGCAGGGAGAATGGCTGCGCCATCCGAACGATGGTGTCGTAGACCGCGGTATCACCGTGCGGGTGATACTTACCGATCACGTCACCGACCACACGGGCAGATTTCTTGTACGGCTTGTTCCAGTCGTTGCCCAGTTCGCTCATGGCGAACAGCACACGCCGGTGCACGGGCTTCAAGCCATCGCGCGCATCAGGCAGTGCCCGCCCGACGATCACGCTCATCGCGTAGTCGAGGTAGGACTGTTTCAGCTCGTCTTCGATATTGACCGGGAGGATTTCTTTGGCCAGTTCGCCCATGAGAAGCCTGATTCCTTTTTCTGGTGAAACTTCGTCACATCCATATGGGACGAACGAAGCTCGCCGCCGCGGGCCTGATGCCCTGCAACGACTTACGACAAATCAACGAGTTATGCCTTGGATCTGCGCAGTGAAGGCAGCCGGTTCGGGCTACCCTGGAAACCGTCGGATGTTATCACAATCGCCGCCACGCACCTACCCCGGGATAGGCAAGGAAGTAGACGGGCGGCAGCTGCAACCCACCGAGAGCGCGCCGAGAGGGGCCTACAGGCAAGATGACCACCCCTGAGGCGGGCAAAATACTCTTCGGCCAGGGACAAAAGCAGGTCAATGCAGACGCTTGCGGCACATCAACTGCGCCATCTTCGCGGTGTCCGGACGTTCGACAATGCCTTTTTCGGTCACGATGACATCGATCAGGTCCGCCGGCGTCACATCGAAGACCGGATTGAAGGCATCGACTTCGGCCCCGACCCGATGACCACCGACACTCAACAGTTCGCTGCCGTCGCGCTCCTCGATCGGGATGTCGTCGCCGCTGGCCAGGTCCATGTCGATGGTCGAACTCGGGGCCACCACCATGAAGCGCACACCATGGTGCATGGCGCAGACCGCCAGTTGATAGGTACCGATCTTGTTGGCCACGTCGCCATTGGCGGTAATGCGGTCGGCGCCGACGATCACCCAGGTCACGCCCTTGGTCTTCATGATGTGCGCGGCAGCCGAATCGGCGTTCAGGGACACCGGGATGCCTTCGTTGGCCAACTCCCAGGCGGTCAGGCGCGAGCCTTGCAGCCAGGGCCGGGTCTCATCGGCATAGACCTGCTCGACCATGCCCTCCAGGAAGGCGCCGCGAATCACTCCCAGGGCCGTACCGAAGCCGCCGGTGGCCAGGGCGCCGGTATTGCAGTGGGTGAGGATCGCCTGGGCATTGCCCTGGTGCTTGCGGATCAGGTCCACCCCCAGCTGCGCCATGGTCAGGTTGGCCTCGCGATCGCTTTCATGGATCGCGATCGCCTCGAGCTCCAGGGCCGCCAGCGGATCGGCGCCGTCCTTGACCCGCTCCAGACGCTCACGCATCCGGTCCAGGGCCCAGAACAGATTGACCGCGGTCGGTCGCGAACTCGCCAGCAGAGCAAAATCGGCTTCCATCGCCGCCAGCCAGTCGCCGCCCTGCGCCCGTCGCGCCCGCGCCGCCAGCACCACGCCATAGGCGGCGCTGATGCCGATGGCCGGCGCCCCGCGCACCACCATCGAGCGAATCGCCTCGGCAACCCCTGCGGCACTGTCGTAAGCCAACCAGGTTTCCTCGAACGGCAGAATGCGCTGATCGAGCAGATACAAGGCACCATCACGCCAATCGATGGCCTTCACTTTTTCCGCAGCCAACAATCGATTACGCATGATTCATCCTCAACGAAGCGACAAAAGCCGCCGATTATAGCGATCCCCCAGCGAGGACGCTCGGGTATACTTCGCCATTATTCCAGATAAAGCCCGGACGCCGCCCACGATGCCGAACACCGCAGCCCCGCTCGATCTTCTCCTGCTACCGACCTGGCTGGTCCCTGTCGAACCCGCCGGCGTGGTACTCAAGGAGCATGGCCTGGGCATTCGCGACGGACGCATCGCCTTTATCGGTACACGGGCCGAGGCGCTTGCACTCGGCGCCGCAGAAGTCCGCGAGCTGCCGGATACCCTGCTCGCCCCTGGCCTGGTCAATGCCCATGGGCATGCCGCCATGACACTGTTTCGCGGCCTGGCCGACGACCTGCCGCTCATGACCTGGCTGGAACAGCATATCTGGCCCGCCGAAGCCAGATGGGTCGACGAAGCCTTCGTCCGCGATGGCACCGACCTGGCCATCGCCGAGCAACTCAAGGGCGGTATCAGTTGTTTCGCGGACATGTATTTCTTCCCTAAAGTCGCCAGTGAACGCGTGCACAACAGCGGCATTCGCGCACAGATCGCCGTCCCGATCCTCGATTTCCCGATCCCCGGCGCCGCCAGCGTCGATGACTCCCTGCGCCAGGCCGTCGAACTGTTCGGCGAGCTGAAGCACCATCCGCGGATCAAGATAGCCTTTGGCCCCCATGCACCCTACACCGTTGGCGACGAAAACCTGGAAAAAGTCCGGGTGATCGCCGAAGAACTCGACGCCGCGATCCACATGCACGTGCACGAAACCGCCTTCGAGGTGCAGCAATCGCTGGAGCAACGCGGCGAACGCCCGCTGGCGCGCCTGGGCCGCCTCGGCCTGCTCGGTCCGCGCTTCCAGGCCGTTCACATGACCCAGGTCAGCGATGATGACCTGGCACTGCTGGTAGAAAGCAACACCAGCGTGGTCCACTGCCCGGAATCGAACCTGAAACTGGCCAGCGGCTTCTGCCCGGTGCAGCGCCTGTGGCAGGCCGGCGTGAATATGGCCGTGGGGACCGACGGCGCGGCGAGCAACAACGACCTCGACCTGCTCGGCGAAACCCGCGCCGCCGCCCTGCTGGCCAAGGCCGTCGCCGGCTCCGCCACGGCACTGGACGCGCACCGTGCGCTGCGCATGGCGACCCTCAATGGTGCTCGGGCCCTGGGCCTGGAGCAGGAGATCGGCTCGCTGGAAGTCGGCAAGGCCGCGGACATCGTCGCTTTCGACCTGTCGGGCCTGGCCCAGCAGCCTATCTACGACCCGGTGTCGCAGCTGATCTACGCCAGCGGTCGCGACTGCGTGCAACATCTCTGGGTCGGCGGCAAGCCACTGCTCGAAGACCGGCGCCTGACCCGCCTGGATGAACAGCGCCTGAACGCCACGGCCCGGTCCTGGGGCCAACGCATCGGCGGCCACGGACACTGATTGACGCGCCACCGAGCGCATTGAATTGAAGATGGCGCCACCCTGATAGGCGACATCAACCTGATTTCCAAGCTTTAGAGGATAGCCCATGAGCAACGTCGACCACGCTGAAATCGCCAAGTTCGAAGCCCTGGCCCATCGCTGGTGGGACCGCGAAAGCGAGTTCAAACCGCTTCACGACATCAACCCGCTGCGGGTCAACTGGATCGACGAGCGGGTCAAGCTCGCCGGCAAGAAGGTCCTCGACGTCGGTTGCGGCGGCGGCATTCTCAGCGAGGCCATGGCCCAGCGCGGCGCCACCGTCATGGGCATCGACATGGGCGAAGCGCCCCTGGCCGTGGCCCAACTGCACCAGCTGGAGTCCGGTGTCGACGTCGAATATCGGCAGATCACCGCCGAAGCCCTGGCCGAGGAAATGCCCGAACAGTTTGACGTCGTGACCTGCCTGGAAATGCTCGAGCACGTTCCCGACCCGTCCTCGGTGATCCGTGCCTGCTTTCGCATGGTCAAGCCTGGCGGCCAGGTGTTCTTCTCCACCATCAACCGCAACCCCAAGGCCTATCTGTTCGCCATCGTCGGCGCGGAATACATCATGGGCCTGCTGCCGCGCGGTACCCACGACTTCAAGAAATTCATCCGCCCGTCGGAGCTGGGTGCCTGGAGCCGCGAAGCGGGCCTGGCGGTCAAGGACATCATCGGCCTGACCTACAACCCCCTGACCAAGCACTACAAGCTGGCCGCGGACGTCGACGTCAACTACATGATCCAGACCCTGCGCGAGGAATAACCGATGCGCTTGAGAGCGGTTCTCTTCGACATGGACGGCACCCTGCTCGACACCGCGCCGGACTTCATCGCCATCTGCCAGGCCATGCTGGCCGATCGCGGCCTGCCGCCGATTGCCGACCAGTCGATTCGCGACGAGATCTCCGGCGGCGCTCGCGCCATGGTCGCCGTGACCTTCATGATGGACCCCGAGTCGCCGGGCTTCGAGGATTTGCGCCAGGAGTTCCTGGAGCGCTACCTCAAGGCCTGCGCCGTCCATAGCCGCCTGTTCGACGGCATGACCGAGCTGCTGGCCGACATCGAGAAGGCCAATCTGCGCTGGGGCGTGGTCACCAACAAACCGTTGCGCTTTGCCGAGCCGATCATGCAACAGCTGGGACTGGCGGAGCGCTCGGCGCTGCTGATCTGCCCGGACCATGTGAAGAACAGCAAGCCCGACCCGGAGCCGCTGATCCTGGCCTGCAAGATGCTCGACCTGGACCCGGCCAGCGTATTATTCGTGGGGGACGACCTGCGTGATATCGAGTCCGGGCGCGACGCCGGTACCCGCACCGCGGCCGTGCGCTACGGCTACATTCACCCGGAAGACAACCCCGATCACTGGGGCGCCGATGTGGTGGTCGATCACCCGCTGGAGTTGCGCAAGGTATTGGATAACGCGCTGTGCAGCTGTTGAGCCGCCTGCCTGTTTTACATTTGTAGAGGTTTAGCCATGTTCGATTATTCCGCCCGCCCCGACCTGCTCAAGGACCGTGTCATCCTGGTGACAGGTGCCGGTCGTGGCATCGGCGCCGCGGCCGCGAAGACCTATGCCGCCCACGGCGCCACCGTGCTGCTGCTGGGCAAGACCGAAGCCAACCTGAGCCAGGTCTACGACGAGATCGAAGCCGCCGGCCACCCACAACCGGTGGTGATCCCGTTCAACCTGGAAACCGCCCTGCCGCACCAGTACGACGAGCTGGCGGCGATGATCGAAAGCGAATTCGGCCACCTCGACGGCCTGCTGCACAACGCGTCCATCATTGGCCCGCGTACGCCGCTGGAACAGCTGTCCGGCGAAAACTTCATGCGTGTCATGCACGTCAACGTCAATGCCATGTTCATGCTGACCAGCACCTTGCTGCCCCTGCTCAAGCTGTCCCAGGACGCCTCGGTGATCTTCACGTCCAGCAGCGTCGGCCGCAAAGGCCGCGCCTACTGGGGCGCCTATGGGGTTTCCAAGTTCGCCACCGAGGGCCTGATGCAAACCCTGGCCGACGAGCTCGATACGGTGGCTCCGGTGCGCGCCAACAGCATCAACCCCGGCGCCACCCGCACCAGCATGCGGGCCCAGGCCTATCCCGGCGAGAACCCGGAAAACAACCCGACACCGCAACAGATCATGCCGGTCTACCTGTACCTGATGGGGCCCGACAGCAGCGGCGTCAACGGCCAGGCCTTCGACGCACAGTAAGCATCCGCATCGCCCTGCCCCTGTGCGCCGGAATACCGGCGCGCAGGAGCGCAATTTCAAAAAGCCATCAGCGCCAGTCAAACAACTGCCACCCTTTCTGCCCGCGACGCCCGCCCCGACAAATCGATCCCACTGAATTCAAACGAGTTTTATTCGGTTGGGCCGATTGGCACGACTTTCGCTCTAACTTCCTCAGACATGCAGCGCGAGCGTTGCCTGGGGGAGCTGCATCGACCGGCTATAGAAGCCTGGGCCAAAAGGACTAGACTGGTACCAAGGTCCTGCCGGACTGATGGACCAGTAAGATGCGTTGCCCCAAGCCGCTCTCGCCCAGCCTGCAAGACCGTACTCTGCGCTTAGGGGCTTGCCACCATGAAAACGCCGACCCAGACCAACGCAATTGACTTCGATCGCGCCAGATTGCAACGGCTGGGCTTTGGCCAGCTCCCGCTCACCCAGCAACGCCCCATCAGCCTGGCTCAACTGCGCCAGCAACTGGCCCTGCAGTTGCAAATCAGCCTGGAGCCTGCGCGCATCCTGGAAATCTTCTTCCACGAGATTCAGCGCGTGGTCCCGCTCGATGCGTTGAAATACCTGCACCCGATCAGTGATCTGCGCCTGGAGTTCGGACAGCGCGGCCATCACTCGATCAGCTACAGCCTGAGCCATGAAGGCGAGCAGCTGGGCGAGCTGATATTCCGTCGCAACCAACGCTTCACCGAACAGGAACTGGGCAGCCTGGAGTCATTGCTGGCGAGCCTGTTGTATCCGATGCGCAACGCCCTGCTCTATCGTGCCGCCACCCGCAGTGCCCTGCGCGACCCGCTGACCGAAACCGGCAACCGTGTCGCCATGGAGCAGGCCCTGCAACGGGAGTTCGAACTGGCGCGCCGCCATGGCCAGCCGATCTCGGTGCTGATGCTGGATATCGACCACTTCAAGCAGATCAATGACAACTACGGACACAGCGTCGGCGACACGGTACTCAAGACCGTGGCCGCCTCGATCAAGGACCAACTGCGTAATATCGACAGGGTGTTCCGCTATGGCGGCGAGGAGTTTCTGATCCTGCTGTCCAATACCCACCGTGAAGCGGCAGCATTGGTGGGTGAGCGCCTGCGCCATGCGGCACAAGTCCAGGATTACCAAGGTGATGGCCAACTGATCAGCCTGACGGTGAGCCTGGGTTGCGCCACGCTGTTGCCGGGAGAGTCCACGGAAAGCCTGCTACGCCGCGCGGACAGTGCCCTGTATGTGGCCAAGCGGGAGGGTCGCAACCGACTGGCCATGGCGGGGTAACCCCCACCACACAAACCTTGTTCTTATTGTAGGAGCCGGCTTGCCGACGATGGCGTCTGGATAGACGCAGCAAGACTAGAGGGCCTCATCGCCGGCAATCGAGCGTCGACCGGCCGCTCCCACAGTGACCGCGTCGACCTACAGTGCAAGTCAGCCCTCAGCGAGGGCGGCCTGGCGTCCACGGGCAGCCGGAGCCTTTTCCGCGGGCTCCAGCTGCATGCAACGTTCCAGGAACAGGTACATGTAGTCATAGCTCTTGCAGATCGCCTGCCGGAGCTCGACCTGCAACGCCTTGGCGGGATTGTTGCCGGCCAGGGTGCAGATGATTTCCAGTGCTTCCCACGGATGGGCATCATCGTACTGGGCATGCATCTTCAACCATTTCATCGCACGCTTGCGGTCTTCCTCCGGGAACGCCGCCGCATAGACCCCCGTCGAACAGACCAGCGCCGACCATTCGCCGGTGGCCCCTTCGATGGCGTAGTTGGTCGCGGCAATCGCCACGATCAAGGGATCAGCCGAACTGGTGTGCCAGCACCAATGACTCAGCGCGTGCAGCTCGGGCGGCACCCGCTGCTCCTGCAGGTCCTCGAGGGTCACGCCGTGGGCCCGGCTCCAATGCAACCAATAGTCGGCGTGGTTCAGTTCCACGCGGATATTGCGCATCAGCCAACGCCGCGCCATGTCCTCGCCGGGATGGCGGGCAAAACGGGTCTTGGTGAGGTTCTGTGCCATGTATAACGCAAACTGTTCAACCACCGGCCAGCCGCCAATCAGATAGTGGCGCATGGTTTTCGCGCTCAGCCTGTTGTCGCGCATCCGCTGGTAAAGTTCGTGTTCGACAACCCGGCGCTTGCTCTCGCTACAGTCCTGAATGAGCTGCTGCGCCCACGCGGGGTAGCTGGAGGCCTCCATAAGCGGGCCGGTTCTGCTGAATGTGTCGATCACTATCGGGCTCCTTCTGAGTGGTGATTTAAGCAGATCAGCAAAGGTTTCAGCGGAATGTACCGGGCGCCTTGAGCAGGAGTGGCCGAGGTCGTGCCGGTCGACACAACAGGCTGTCACAAGTGAACAATTGCGGTCGCTCAATCACGTAGCCTTGAGCGTAGTCGACACCGATCTCGAGCAAGGCCTGCTCGATCTGCGGCGTTTCGACAAACTCTGCAATCGTTCGCTTCCCCATGACATGGCCGATGTGATTGATCACCTCGACCATGGCGCGGTTAATCGGGTCGTCCAGCATATCCTTTACGAAACTTCCATCGATCTTCAGGAAGTCTACAGGCAAATGTTTGAGATAAGCGAACGAAGACATTCCGGCACAAAAGTCGTCCAGGGAGAAGCGACAGCCCAAGCTCTTGAGTTCATTGATAAATCGTATGGCGCTGCCGAGATTGGAGATGGCGCTGGTTTCAGTTATTTCGAAACAAATCATATCCGCGGGAATGCCATACACTTTGAACTGCTCATGCAGGAAGCCCAGGAACTCCTCGTCGCCAATGGTAATGCCCGACAGATTGATCGCGCACATCGCCATCGCCCCTTCGCGCTGCTGGGCGATGCATTCGGCAATGACCTTGAAGACGTTCTGCACCACCCAACGATCGAGTTGAGTCATCAGGCCATAGCGTTCGGCGGCCGGGATAAAGCTGTCGGGCAGGATCATCCGCCCCGCCTCGTCGTGCAAACGCAGGAGGATTTCCACATGGCCGGCGGAGTGATCGGCATGCCCCAGGGAGGCGATTTCCTGTGCGTACAGGCAGAAACGGTTTTCTTCCAGGGCCATGTGCAAACGCTGGACCCAGGCCATCTCGCCGAAGCGCAGGGACAACTCCGAATCGTCCGCGTGATAAACCTGAACCCGGTTGCGCCCCTTCTCCTTGGCCATGTAGCAGGCCATGTCCGCCGCCCGCAGCGAGGCCTCCAGCGTGGTCGGCACCTGGGCGATATGCACCAGGCCGATACTGACCGTCGTCTGGAACGGTCGCCCTTTCCAGACGAAATGCAGGTTCTGTACGGTCTGTCGCAGACCTTCGGCGATCTTTTCCGCCGCCTCCGCCGGACAGTTCTCCAGCAGTATCCCGAACTCGTCGCCCCCCAGGCGTGCCAGGGTATCGCCCTCGCGCAAGCCGGATTGCAGCAATGCACAGATATGCCGGAGCAATTCATCGCCGGCCGCATGACCGCAGGTGTCATTGACCAACTTGAACTGGTCCAGGTCGAGGAACATCAACGCGTGCCGTGCGGGCTGGCGATTCTGGTTGTACAGCGCCAGCTCCAGGCGATACTCGAATTCGCGCCGGTTGGCCAGTCCCGTCAGGGCATCATGGGTGGCCTGCCAGGACAGGTTGGCGATGTATTGCCGCTCCTGGGTCATGTCGTGCAGCACCAGCACCGTGCCACTGACCTTGCCGGCGTTGCGGATCGGTGCGCCCACCAGGGTGACCGACACGGTACTGCCGTCCAGGCGCTGGATCAGCTTGGAATGCTCGCTGCCACCTTTCAAGCGGCCACTGAGGATATGCTCGATCAGGGTAAAACCATCGTCCTGGGCATTCTCGTCCAACAGGTTGAACAGCGCCGCCAGGGGCAAGCCACAGGCCTGCGCGGCTTTCCAGTGGGTCAGGTGCTCGGCGGCCGGGTTCATATACGCGATAGCGCCGTCCACATCGGTGGTGATGACCCCGTCGCCAATGGACTCGAGGGTGATCTGCGCCCGGTCCTTTTCCAGTTGCAAGGCATCGGCAATGGCATGGCGCTGGGCCAGCAGCTTGTGCGTGCGCAGCAAGGCCAGGGCGATCAGCCCCAGGGCGGTGGCCAGGTTGGTGATCAGCAACAGCCGCAGAATGACCCGCGAGCCTTCGCCCAGGGCATCGCTGAAGGCCCTGGCAGCCGGCGTCACGCCATCGTTGATGGCAAAGATCTGACTCTTCCAGCGCTGGATATCGTCATTGCTGTCCTGGTTGACGGAGATCGCCCGGTGCATCTGCTGGGCGACCGTGTCCAGGTGCACCAGGTAGCTGTCGCCCACCGTCCATTTTTCAATGGCCCGTTGCATGTAGCTGAAGTGGCGGAAGTTCAGGTACAACCAGATGATGCTGGAGACATCGTCGGGGTGGTTGCCGCCTTGCAGGATACCGCGCCGGGCCGCCGCAAGGTCCGGCGTCGGCGCATCCAGGGCGATACGCAGGTCGTGCCCACCCTGGGGAACGGCAATGGCCTCCTGGTATTTGCGGAAAATCGTTTCGTCGCGGCTATCGGCGTACAGGTTGAGGTAGTAGATGGCGTCCTTCTGGCCCTTGGACCAGAGGCTCTCGCCGGCCACATAACCACGCACGGCGGAAAGCACGTACAGGCTCAGGCAGCCCAGCAAGGCCTGAAGCAGGACAACAGCGATAAATGGCCAGACGATGCCCAACAGCCGTGGCGTTCCGAGAGTCCGCGTTTGCTTCATGAGATCCCTTGCATCAGCACTGCCAGATGAGCACTCGAGAGAAATCCACTTCTGATAGCACAGCCTAGGCTAATTTCCACGATATCGAAGGGATCAACGATCCCTTGCCGCCCCCCGGAACTCATCCATCGCTCGCACGCACAGAGAAAACAGTCTTTCCGCCAGCCAATTCAATCACTAAGCACAGAAAACCAGGCAAAACTCAAGCACGTCAAATTTTTTGCAGATGCCCGTACAGCTTGGCATAAAGACCGCCGTCGGCAATGAGCTGCTGGTGGTCGCCGTCCTCGGCAATCCGCCCGCCATCGAATACCAGCACCCGATCGGCCTGTTTCACCGCGGACAGGCGGTGGGCAATGATCAAGGTCGTACGACCGCTGAGAAACCGGCTCAAGGCCTGGTGCAGGTTGTATTCGGTGGCCGCGTCCAGCGCCGAGGTCGCTTCGTCGAGGATCACCACCTTGGGCTCGGCCAGCACCATCCGGGCAATGGCCAGGCGCTGACGCTGGCCACCGGACAAGCGCACCCCGGAGCGCCCGACAATGCTGTCCAGGCCTTGCGGCAACACTTTGATCGTAGCGTCGAGCTGGGCAATTTCCAGTGCCCGCCAGCAGGCTTCATCGCTGCGCTCGCGGCCCATGGTGAGGTTGGCGCGTACCGTATCGTTGAACAGCGCCGGATGCTGCAACACCACCGCGACGTTCTCGCGCACTGTGTCCAGGCCGATATCGGCCTGTGACGCACCGCCGAAGCGGATGGTCCCGGCCTGGGGCGTATACAGCCCCAGCAGCAGTTGAACCAGTGTGCTTTTGCCGCCGCCGCTGGCCCCGACAATCGCGACTTTTTCGCCGGGGGCGATGGACAGGTCCAACTGGTCGAGCACCGGCTCCTCGCCATAGGCGAAACTCAAGGCCTGCACCTCGATGCCCACGGTGTCACGCCCCACGAAGGGATCGACGCCGCCGGGGTACTGCGGTTCGTCGGCCCGCGCCAGCAATTCGTTGATCCGCTCAAGCGCACCGCCGGCGGCGTAGAAGGCATATTGCAGGTTCAACAGTTGCTCCACCGGCCCGATCATGAACCAGAGGTAACTGAACACCGCGAGCATCTGGCCGATCGACAGGTCCGAAAACAGCACCGTGAGCATCGCCGCCGCCCGGAAGATATCGATACCGAACTGGAACAGCAGCCCGGTGGCCCGGCTCGATGCGTCGCTTTTCCATTGGGAAGCCACGGCATAGTCACGCACTTCCCGGGCGCGCATCCCCAGGCGGCCGAGGAAAAATCCCTGGCGATTGCCGGCGCGCACTTCCTGGATCGCGTCGAGGGTCTCGGTCAAGGCCTGGGTAAAGCGCGAGGTGCTGTCGTTTTCCAGCTTCTTGAGGTGCTTGACCCGCTTGCCCAACTGCACCGTGGCGTAGATCACCAGCGGGTTGAACAGCAGGATCAGCAGCGCCAGCTTCCAGTGCATCCAGACCAGGATGGCGGAGGTCCCCACCAGCGTCAGCATCGCCACCAGAAAGCGGCTCAGGGTTTCGCCGACGAATTTGTCCAGGGTGTCCAGGTCGGTCACCAGGTGCGTGGTCACGGTACCGCTGCCCAGGCTTTCGTATTCACCCAGGGAAATGCGCTTCAGGCGTTCGATCAGCCGTGTGCGGATGCGATAGACGATGTCCTTGGCCAACCCGGCGAACAGCCGCGCCTGCACCACGTTGAACACCAGCGCCCCGCAGCGCAGGGCCAGGGTCGCCAGCAGCATCAGGCCGATATAGCCGACAGCGCGCTGCCAGGGGCCGGGCAGCAGGTGGTTCATGACCTTGAGCGCGGCATCGCCATGCCCCAGCAGGACTTCGTCCACCAGCAAGGGCAACAACAGGGGAATCGGCACGCTGCACAAGGTCGCCAGTACGGCCACCGCATTGGCGACCCACAGCGCTTTTTTATGCCGCAGGGCCAGGCGCCGAATTTCTGCCCAGCTCAGACGGTCCGCAGGTGGTTTGACGGGGTCGGGCTGATCAAGCACAGGCCGCACGCTCCAGCCAACGGCCGAGCAGCGGAGCGAGTTCAGCCAGCGGCTGGTAGCCGTTGGTCAGCAGCGCCAACTGGCCATTGCGTTCGGCCAGCAAGGTCGGGAAACCGGCAATCCCCAGGTCCTGGACCCAGGTGAAATCGGCGGCGGTGGCCGCATGCTGCTCGGCCGTGTCGAAGGCGCCGGCAAATTCGATGCGCGGCAGTCCGGCCTGTTCCGCCAGCTCCACCAGCACGCTGGCCTGCGTGACATCACGCCCCTCGACATAAAAGGCCCGCTGGATCAGCCCCACCAGCGTCCACGCACAGTCCGGCGCCAGGCTGCGCGCCGTGACGACGGCCCGACAGGCCGGCTCGGTGTCGTAGACGAAACCGTCCGGCAAGGCACCGTCGAGCTTGAACGGCTGGCCGGTGGTCTCGGTGACCGCCTGCCAGTGTTCCAGGATATAGCGCCGGGTCGTCGGTTCCAGCGCGGTGCCGCTGCCGGTGCGCAAACCGCCCATCACCAGGTGCAGTTCGACACCCGCCGCCTGCGCCTGCTTGACCAGAGCCTCGGCCACCGGGGCAAATCCCCAGCACCAGGAACACATCGGGTCCATGACATAGAGCAGGCGCGCGGACATGGTTCAGCCCTCGGAAGATTGACGGTAGTTGTAACCGATCGGGTGCGGCTGGTTGCGTGCCTTGGCCAGTTCGATCTGCTTCTGCCGGTCGATGGCGCTGCGACGGGTCTTCTCGCTCAACTTGTCCCAGCAATGCGGGCAACTGATACCGGCCACGTAGTGCTCCGACGCACGGTCCTCGACGCTGACCGGTGTACGACAGGCATGACATTGATCGTAGTCGCCTTCGCTGAGGTCGTGGCGCACGGTGACGCGATTGTCGAAGACAAAGCAGTCGCCCTGCCACTTGCTTTGCTCCTGGGGCACCTCTTCGAGGTACTTGAGGATCCCGCCCTTGAGGTGATAAACCTCGTCGAAGCCCTCGCCGAGCATGTAGCTGGAGGCCTTCTCGCAACGAATGCCGCCGGTGCAGAACATGGCGACTTTCTTGTGCCTGGCCGGGTCGAAATGGGCTTTGATGTAGTCAGGGAATTCGCGAAAACTGGTGGTCTTCGGGTCGATGGCGCCTTCGAAGGTGCCGATCGAGACTTCATAATCGTTGCGGGTGTCGATCAGCAACACTTCCGGGTCAGCGATCAAGGCATTCCAGTCCTGCGGATCGACATAGGTGCCGACCTGCTTGTTCGGGTCCACGCCCTCGACACCCAGGGTGACGATTTCCTTCTTCAGCTTGACCTTGGTCCGATAGAACGGCTGGTCGTCGCAATAGGATTCCTTGTGGTCGATATCGACCATCCGCGGATCCAGCTTGAGCCAGGCCAACAGGCCATCGATGCCTTCGCGGCTACCGGAAACGGTACCGTTGATGCCTTCTTCGGCGATCAGCAGGGTGCCCTTGATGCCGTTGTCGACCATGGCCTGCAGCAGTGGCTCGCGCAAGGCAACGTAGTCTTCCAGAGTGACGAACTTGTAAAGTGCCGCCACGACTATGGGTTGAGTCATGGGTGATTCTCTCCAGGTGGCTGCCCTCGCAAAGGGCGAACCGGATGCAAAAAAAACGCGCCGACAGAGCGGCGCGTTGCGGATTCTAGCAAAAAAACACCGGTCGAAAAACCAGGGATCAATGCCCTCCGCCGGCGCAGACCGGCGATGCCGGTGCCGCGCCGATTTTCACCCACTCTTCAGGGGTGTAGGTATGCAGGGCCAACGCATGGAACTCACTCATCAGGTCGCCCAGGGTGGCGTAGACCTTCTGGTGGCGCTTGACGCTGTTCAACCCGGCAAACTGCTCGCTGACCAGCACCGCCTTGAAGTGGGTCTGCAACCCGCGGCTGTGCATATGGCTTTCGTCCAGGACTTGCAGGTGCTCGGGTTGCAGGGCGGTCAATGCGGTTTCGATACGTTGCTGCATGCTCATGTCAGGCTCCGCTTACGGCTTTTTCTTGGCTGCCGGCGCTGCGGCCTTGGCGGGTGCCAGCTCGTTGGTCATGTCCTCGAGCAGCTTGTTCACCACCGGTACCGCGCTTTCCAGCTTGGCCTGGGTCATCATGGCCGATTGCTGGGTCAGCTGCGGCATTTTTTCCAGGACTTTCTTGCCCAGTGGCGACTGGTAGAACGCCACCAGGTCCTTGAGCTCGGATTCGCTGAAGTTGTCGGTGTAGAGCTTGACCATGTCCGGCTTCAGCTTGTTCCAGCCGATGGCCTGGTCCAGGGCGGCATTGGCCTTGGCCTGGTAGGTGTCCAGCAACGGTTTTTTCGAGGCCGGCGCCTGGGTCTGCTCGAAACGCTGGGCGAACATTTGCTGCACTTGCGCGTAGACCGGGGTCCCCAGCTTGTCGGCATGGGCCAACGTCAGGAAAGCTTCGGCACTGGCGTTGTGGCTGGCGGTATCGGCGAAAACCTGGCCGCTGGCGCATACCAGAGCAACCGCGGTACAGAGGGCACGAAGACGGGTCATCGAGTTTCCTTTCTAAACAGGCGAGGTAAAACCCCAAGGGCGACCATTCTGCGCCTAACAAAGTGTGTCACTCAACCCCGAGGCTGCCGCGCGGCTGTCCGGCGGTCTTGAAACGGGTAAAAACCCGGAAGGGAACCCAAGCGCCCGATCAGGACCTAAACTTTGCTAACCCGCCTTCAGGAGTGAACCCGAATGAGCCGCATCGAAACCGACAGCCTTGGCCAGGTGGATGTACCGGAAGACGCCTACTGGGGCGCCCAGACCCAGCGTTCGCTGATCAACTTCGCCATCGGCACGGAAAAAATGCCCCTGGCGGTCATGCACGCCCTGGCGCTGATCAAGAAGGCCGCGGCACGGGTCAACAGCCGCAATGGCGACCTGCCCGCCGATGTCGCCCGGCTGATCGAACAGGCCGCCGACGAAGTGCTGCTCGGCGGGCATGACGACCAATTCCCACTGGCGGTCTGGCAGACCGGCAGCGGCACCCAGAGCAACATGAACGCCAACGAAGTGATTGCCGGGCGCGCCAACGAGCTGGCGGGCAAGGGCCGCGGCGGCAAGTTGCCAGTACACCCCAACGATCACGTCAACCGTTCCCAGAGTTCCAACGACTGTTTCCCCACCGCGATGCACATCGCCGCCGCCCAGGCGGTGTATCGGCATTTGTTGCCAGCCATTGCCGAGTTGTCCGGCGGGCTGAAGGAACTGGCAGCGCGGCACATGAAGCTGGTGAAGACCGGGCGCACCCATATGATGGATGCCACGCCGATCACTTTCGGCCAGGAAGTCTCGGCTTATATCGCGCAACTGGGCTACGCCGAGCGGGCGATTCGCTCGGCGTTGCCGGCGGTGTGCGAACTGGCCCAGGGCGGCACCGCCGTGGGCACCGGGCTCAATGCACCCCACGGCTTTGCCGAGGCGATCGCCGCCGAACTGGCGGCGCTGTCCGGCTTGCCGTTCACCAGCGCACCGAACAAGTTCGCCGCCCTGGCCGGCCATGAACCCTTGACCACCCTCTCCGGCGCCCTGAAAACCCTGGCCGTGGCCCTGATGAAAATCGCCAACGACCTGCGCCTGCTGGGCTCCGGGCCCCGTGCCGGGCTGGCCGAGGTCAAGTTGCCGGCCAACGAACCGGGCAGTTCGATCATGCCCGGCAAGGTCAACCCGACCCAGTGCGAGGCGTTGTCGATGCTGGCCTGCCAGGTGATGGGCAATGACGTGACGATCGGCTTTGCCGCGAGCCAGGGTCACCTGCAGCTCAATGTCTTCAAACCGGTGATCATCCACAACCTGCTGCAGTCGATCCGTCTGCTCGGGGATGGTTGCAGCAACTTCCAGCAGCACTGCATTGCCGGGCTGGAACCCGACCCGCTACAGATGGCCGCGCATCTGGAACGCGGCCTGATGCTGGTGACGGCGTTGAATCCGCATATCGGCTACGACAAGGCGGCCCAGATTGCCAAGAAGGCCTATGGCGAAAACCTGACCTTGCGCGAGGCGGCGCTGGAACTCGGTTACCTGACCGACGAGGAGTTCGACACCTGGGTCCGCCCGGAGAACATGCTCGAATCCGGCAAGAACGGCTGACGCCGGGCTTCAATTCGCAGTCAGGCGCATGCGCCGGGCCTTGAGCCCGGCCATCAGCGACGGCCCCAACGCCACCAGCGCCGACCCCAGCACCACCAGCAGCGCCCCGCCATAACCCAGGCCGTTGATGTCCTCGGCCTGGACAAACCCGGGCCACAGCCAGGCCGCCAGGGCCACCGCGGCAAAGGTCACCAGGGGCGTGATCGCCAGGGTCGCGCTGACCCGCGAGGCCTCCCAGTGCGCCAGGGCCTCGGCAAAGGCCCCGTAGGCCACCAGGGTGTTGAAGCAGCAAGCGAGCAACAGCCAGCCCTGCAACGGACTCAGTTGCAGGACTTCGGCCGGATGCGCCCAGGGCGTGAGCAACAAGGCGCAAGACAGGTAGATCACCATCATCACCTGCAACGAATTCCACACCGTCAACAATTGCTTCTGGCTCAAGGCATAGAAGGTCCAGACCGTGGACGCCAACAGCACCAGCAGGACACCGGCGGTGTAAGTCCCCAGGGAGGTCAGCAGCTCTTCCAGGCGCTGGTTGAAAAACAGGCCGAAGCCGAACAGCAGCACCAGCAGCCCGATCCCCTGCCCCAGGCTGAACCGCTCCTTGAACACGAACAGGCTGGCGATCAACAGGAAGATCGGCCCCATTTGCACCACCAGTTGCGCGGTACCGGGGCTGAGCCGGTTCAAGCCCATCAGGTAAAGTACGTAGTTGCCCACCAGGCCGAGCACCGCCAGCAACACCAGCCAACCGCCCCGGGGCCCGAGGTCTCGCCGGCTCGGCAAACGTCGGGTCGCCGCCAGGTAAACGAAGAGAAAGCCCCCCGAGACGATCAATCGGCACCAGGTCACGGTCACCGGATCCATCACCTGCAACACCAGCTTGAGCTTGATCGGCAGAATGCCCCAGAGCACGGCGGTCAGCAGCGCCAGGAACAGACCATAACCCCAGCGACCGGATGAGATGTGCATGAGGAGTCCTGTGGCCATGTGGGGGATGCCGCCATTCTAGACCCGGCAGATGCGGCAACGCAGCCGGAAACCGCAGCCGGATGCGACCTCGACCGTGCCAGGAGCGTCGCCAATAAATTGGCTCCCGCCATTGATCGGCTGATCAGGCGCGCTATCTTCATACGTCTTATGCTGAATTCTTGACAGCCATGTTCACCAGCGAGATTTCGTCATGTTCGGTAAACGCGCGCAAGACAGCACCGAGGCCACCCATTTCCGCAGTCATCGGGTGTCCACCATCAACGGCCGGTTTTTTTTCAGCACCCGGGAAAACACCCTGGAAGGGCCGTTCTTTACCCGCACCGATGCCGAGCGCGGAACCCAGGTGTATGTCACACGCATGCAACTGGCCAACGCCATCAAGGCCAGCCAAACCCTGTAGAAACAGGGTTTTGCCCCGGCTCAGCGCAACGCTTCGAACAGTCCCGTCGCGCCCATGCCACCGCCCACGCACATGGTGACGATGCCATAACGCAGCTTGCGCCGTTGCAGCTCGCGCACCAGATGCCCGACCTGGCGCGAGCCGGTCATGCCGAACGGATGGCCGATGGAAATCGAACCGCCGTTGACGTTGTACTTCTCGTTGTCGATGCCCAACCGATCACGGCTGTACAGGCACTGGGAGGCAAACGCCTCGTTCAACTCCCACAGATCGATGTCCGCCACGCTCAGGCCCTTGGCCTTGAGCAGCCTTGGCACCGAGAACACCGGACCGATGCCCATCTCGTCCGGTTCGCAACCGGCCACGGCAAAACCGCGGAACAGCGCCTTGGGCGTGAGCCCCAGCTCCAGGGCTTTTTCCAGGCTCATCACCAGGGTCATCGAGGCACCGTCGGACAGTTGCGACGAGTTGCCCGCCGTCACCGACCCGTCTTCGGCAAACACCGGTTTCAACCCGGCCAGACTTTCCAGCGTGGTGTCCGGACGATTGCAGTCATCGCGATCCACCACACCCTCGAGACGCTGGATCTGCCCGCTGGCCTTGTCCTCGACCGCGTAGGTCACGGCCATCGGCACGATTTCATCATTGAACAGCCCCGCGGCCTGGGCGGCGGCGGTGCGCTGCTGACTTTGCAGCGCGTAGAGGTCCTGCTGCTCGCGACTGACACCGTAGCGCCGCGCGACGATCTCGGCGGTCTGGCCCATGGGGAAATAGATCCCCGGCACCTGCTCCTTGAGCAACGGGTTGATCAGGTTGTCGGTGTTGACGCTTTTCATCGTCAGGCTGATGGATTCGACCCCGCCGGCGACGATGATCTCGCTGCAACCGGAGGCAATCTGGTTGGCGGCAATGGCGATGGCCTGCAAGCCCGACGAGCAGAAGCGATTGAGGGTCATGCCGGCGGTGCCGGTGCCCAGCTTCGACAACACCGCGACATTGCGCCCGATGTTGTAGCCCTGCGCACCTTCGTTGGAACCGGCACCGACGATGCAATCCTCGACGCTGGCCGGGTCGATGCCGTTGCGGCTGAGCAAGGCATTGACGCAATGGGCCGCCATGTCGTCCGGCCGGGTCTGGTTGAATTTGCCGCGAAAGGACTTGGCCAGGCCAGTCCGCACGCTGTCGACGATCACCACTTCACGCATGGCCCACCTCATTGATTGTTGTTGTCGGTTTGAAGGATCGAGCGAGCATAAGCCCACCCGATTCCCGACCGCGACAATCATTCACCCGGCGTATGCGCGGCCATTGTCCTACTTCGACTTGCCCTTCTTGTCGTGCTTGTCGCGTTTTTCGAACGCGTCCTCGATCGCCCGGTTGAGCGTGCGCAGCACCTTGACCCGGGCCCAGCGCTTGTCATTGGCTTCCACCAGCGTCCAGGGCGCCACTTCGGTGCTGGTACGGTCAACCATATCGCCGACGGCATCGCGGTACAGGTCCCATTTCTCGCGGTTGCGCCAATCGTCCTCGGTGATCTTGAACCGCTTGAACGGAATCTCTTCACGTTCCTGGAAGCGCTCCAGCTGGGTCTGCTTGTCGATGGCCAGCCAGAACTTCACCACGATCACCCCGGCGTCGCTCAGTTGCTCCTCGAAATCGTTGATTTCACTGTAGGCGCGCATCCAGTCGGCCTGGCTGCAGAACCCTTCGATCCGCTCCACCAGCACCCGGCCATACCAGGAACGGTCGAACACGGTGAACTTGCCCCGCGCCGGGATCTGCCGCCAGAACCGCCAGAGGTAAGGCTGGGCGCGTTCGTCCTCGGTCGGCGCGGCGATGGGAATGATGCGGTATTGCCGTGGATCGAGCGCCGCCGCCACCCGCCGGATCGCCCCGCCCTTGCCTGCCGCGTCATTGCCTTCGAACACCGCCACCAGCGCGTGCCGGCGCATGCGTTTGTCCCGCAGCAGGCCGGCCAGCCGCGCCTGCTCGGTAATCAGTTGCTCTTCATAGTCGTCCTTGTCCAGGTGCTGGCTCAGGTCCAGGCTGCCCAGCAGGCTCAGTTCGTCGACCCCCGAAAGCAGGGGCGCGGCATTGGTCGGGCGCGGCTTGGCGTCCTTGGTCTTGAGCGCCGTCTGCAACCCTTCGAGAAGGATCTTGCCCACGGTCAGGCTGCGGTAATGCGGGTCGACTCCCTCGACCACATGCCAGGGGGCATAGTCGCGGCTGGTGCGGCGCAGCACCCGCTCGCCGAAATGCACGAACTGGTCGTAAGTCTCCGACTGCTGCCAATCCAACGGGCTGATGCGCCAGCTGTGCAACGGGTCATCCTGCAGGGATTTGAGGCGGGCCTTCATCTGCTTCTTGGACAGGTGGAACCAGAACTTGAAGATCAGCGCGCCTTCGTCGCAGAGCATTTTCTCCAGGCGCTCGGCGCCATTGATCGCCTGGTCCAGTACGGCGTCCTTGAAATGTCCATGCACCCGTCCCTGCAACATCTGGCTGTACCAGTTGCCGAAGAACACGCCCATGCGGCCCTTGGCCGGCAACTGCCGCCAGTAGCGCCAGGCCGGCGGCCGGGCCAGTTCCTCATCGGTTTGCTGGTCGAAGGTACGGACCTCGATCAGGCGTGGGTCCATCCACTCGTTGAGCAGCTTGACCGTCTCGCCCTTGCCCGCCCCTTCGATCCCATTGATCAGCACAATGACCGGAAAGCGCTTTTGCTGATGGAGTTCGTACTGCGCCTCCAGCAAGGCTTCGCGCAGGGCCGGGACTTCGGCGTCGTAGGTGTCTTTGTCGATGGCGTGACCGATTTCGGCGGATTCAAACATGGGCGACTCCCTTCCAAGATGGCGCAAGACTAACGGATCGGACCCTGTTTTGTGACGGGAAATCCCCAGGCCTTGCCGTGGATCAATCCGGCGTCCGGCAATGGGCTAGAATAGCCGCCTTGTTGCCGTCGAGTTGCCCCATGACCCGCGTATTGCCTCCCCCTCCCGCCCACGCCCAGATCGACTGGGATGACCAAGGTCGCCCGCACTCGCGGGTCTTCGACGACGTGTACTTTTCCGACCACTCGGGCCTGGAGGAAACCCGCTACGTATTCCTCGAGCAGAATCGCCTGGAGGAGCGCTTTGCCGCCCTGGGGCCGAACGAGCGCCTGGTGATCGGCGAAACCGGCTTCGGTACCGGGCTGAATTTCCTCTGCGCCTGGCAGTTGTTCAACCGCTGCGCGGTGCCAGGCGCCCGCCTGCATTTCGTCAGCGTGGAAAAGTACCCGCTGAGCCGGGCCGACCTGCACCGCGCCCTTGCCCTCTGGCCCGAACTGGCGACGCTCGGCGCGCAATTGCTCGCTCAGTATGTCGCCATTCATCAAGGCTTCCAGCGACTGGTGCTGGAGGATGGCCGGGTGACCCTGACGCTGTTGATCGGCGATGCCCTGGAACAGCTGCCGCAACTGGATGCCCGGATCGACGCCTGGTTCCTCGATGGCTTCGCCCCGGCGAAAAATCCCGCGATGTGGACCCCCGAACTGTTCGCCGAACTGGCGCGGCTGGCGGCCCCCGGCGCGACCCTGAGCACTTTCACCAGCACCGGCTGGGTCCGCCGCTCACTGAATGCAGCCGGCTTCAAGATGCGCCGCACCCCCGGTATCGGCCACAAGTGGGAGATCCTGCGGGGCGACTTCATCGGCTGGCCCGCGGACATCCCCGCACCGTTGCCGGCCAGGCCGTGGTTCGCCCGCCCACACCCGCCCATCGGCGAACGCCGCGCGCTGGTGATCGGCGGTGGCCTGGCCGGTTGCGCCAGTGCCGCGAGCCTCGCCGCCCGTGGCTGGCAGGTCAGCCTGCTGGAACGCCACGAGGCCCTGGCCCAGGAAGCCTCGGGCAACCCGCAAGGCGTGCTCTACCTCAAGCTGTCGGCCCACGGCACGGCGCTGTCACAACTGATCCTCAGCGGTTTCGGCCATACCCGGCGCTTGCTCGAACAGTTGCACAAAGGCCTTGATTGGGAGGGTTGCGGCGTCCTGCAACTGGCCTTCGACGAGAAGGAGGCCGAGCGCCAGGCGCAGTTGGCCGCCGCCTTCAGCCCCGAGTTGTTGCAGGTACTGGATCAAGCCCAGTCGGAAGCCCTGGCCGGCGTGGCCCTGGAGCACGGCGGGCTGTTCTTCCCGGAAGGCGGCTGGGTCCATCCGCCCGCCTTGTGCCAGAAGCAGGCCAAACACCCGAACATTGCAGTACGCCTGCACAGCGACGCCATCGAACTGCGCAAGGTCGATGACCAATGGCAGGCGTGGGACGCCGATACCCTGCTGGGCAGCGCCCCGGTGGTGGTCCTCGCCGGAGCCGCCGAAGTGAAACGCTTTGCGGCCAGCGCGGGGTTGCCGCTCAAGCGCATCCGCGGGCAGATCACCCGCCTGGCGCAGACCGCCGACAGCGCCGCCTTGAAAACCGTGGTCTGCGCCGAAGGCTATGTCGCGCCGGCACGCCTCGGTGAACATACCCTGGGCGCCAGCTTCGACTTCAAGAGCGAGGATCTGGCCCCCACCACGGCGGAGCACCTCGGCAACCTGGCGCTGTTGCAGGACATCTCGCGCGATCTGGCGGTGCGCCTGAACGCCGCGGAACTGGCCCCGGAGCAGTTGCAAGGCCGTGCCGCCTTTCGCTGCACCAGTGCGGACTATCTCCCGGTGGTCGGACCGCTGGCGGATCCGGAGCACTTCGCCGAAACCTACGGCATCCTCGCCCGGGATGCCCGGCAGATACCGCAGGTCACCTGCCCATGGCTTGAAGGGCTGTATATCAACAGCGGCCACGGCTCCCGTGGCCTGATCAGTGCACCGCTCTCCGGCGAGTTGCTCGCTGCCTGGCTGGAGAACGAGCCGCTGCCGCTGCCACGCAGCGTCGCCGAGGCCTGCCATCCGAATCGCTTCGCCTTGCGGGCGCTGATTCGAGGCCAGGGCAAGCCTCGGACAGGTGCCTGAATTTATCCCCCCGACGCCGACTCAGAACGGCTCGGGATGCTCATCCAGTTCGGTCTGGGTCAGCGTTTCGAGAAAGGCCTGCTCTTCGGCGATGCGGTTCTCCATCAGCACGGACAAACGTCGGGCATAGGACTCGCTGAGCATATCCGGGGAGTTTTCCAGCAATTTTTCTTCCTGATCATGAAACGGCTTGTTGAACCGGAAGAAATCACGCGGATATTTCTTTTTCAGGAAGTCGATCCAGAAATCGCGCGAAGCAATGAAGCCCGTCAGGGCCGATGTGCCCTCAGCCTCCCGGATACGACTGCGGGCCTCCAGGATCTGCTCCCCGGTGACATTGGCAATCGACCTGAAGAACATTTCCTTCGGTTGCCCGGGCAGATACAGGGAGCGCCCCAGCCCCACCCGATAGGCCAGGTGCACTTCGAGCTCATCGACCGTACTCGCTGAAGGCACCTCGGAACTGTCGCGCAGCGCCTTGACATGATCCCTGGCAATCTCGTCAATACGCTCCAGACGAAACAAACCGCGCGCCAACTTCAGCAACTCCGTCGGCTCATCGCTTCTGGCCGCCAGGGTGCGGGCCCTGGCCAGCAACATCCGGACTTCCAGATGGCTGAAATTTCGCGCGGCACTGTCGACGCACGTCATCGGGTTGGCCGCCAGGTCGAACAGCTCACTGCGTAACGTTGTGTCTTCGGCCGCCTCCCCCAGCACCTCCCAGACACGTCGCGTCAGGTCCGCGCGAATCTTCTGATACTCCGCGCTACCGCTCAAGCGCCCCAACAACATGAAAAACTCCTCGGAACCCTCTTCATGCCGCAAGTCATGCCACAGGTCCCGCAAGGTGTCACGGCGCTCCACATCCTCTATATCGGCCAGCCAGCGCTGGCGCGCACTGTACTCATCCAACGCCAGTTCCGTCTCCGGAATGCCGAAGGTGAGGCCGGTACGTGTCCGATAGGCGGCCAACAGATTCTGATCGTCCACCGTAAAGGGGTTGTTACGCAGGATGATCCGCCGATTGATCGGTGAAGGCGCCGTGTACAGATCGTTCGGCACGCTGCGGATCCGGTTGTCACGCAGGTCCGCTTCGTACAGGCGAATCCGCGTCAACAGGCCCGGCGGCAAGCTGTCGATGCCCGTCCCGCGCAGGAGCAGGCGGCGCAGGTGCGGCATCTGGCCGACATCCAGCAAGCGGATATCGAAGTTGCGGCTCAGATTCAGGACTTCAAGATGGCCCAGGCTCGACAGCACATTGACCGCACCCGAGGTCAGCGCGATCCGGTTGTCCTGCACGTACAGTTCCCTGAGCTGGCGCATATCGGCAATCGCACTCGGCAGGAACTCGAGCTGATTGTTGTTCAACTCCAGTTTGCGCAGATTGGAAAAATGCTCGAGAAAATCTTCGGGAATACGCGCCAGGCCCATACTCTTCAACGAAAGCTCGGTGACGTGATCGAAACTGATCCCGAACGGCAAGCTCGGCAAACTGTCGACGCGCAAACCCGCCAGACTCAGACTGCGACCAATGACCACGCCATTCTCGTCATAGGTCTTGGGCGTTTGTCGCCGCCAGCAACGCTCGATGATCTCGGCGGCCTGTTCACGGCTCTCGGCCACGCCGCCCAGCCAGGCGTGCGACCTGTGGATACGTACCTCCTCCCCTCGCCAATCGAACAGCGTCAGATTCAGCTGCCGCAGTTCCTCCTCGAGCGCCTCAAGCCGGCTTCTGACCTGGAGCGGATCGTCGCCAAGGGAAAAATAGAAGTTGCGCGCCTCCGGCTCACAGAGATCGGGATACAGTCGGGTCACCCGACGCAACCCCCGTCGCGATCCATGAACACCGCCGCGTCTGACGCGCAGACAGCCCGAAGTCTCGCGTTCACGCCAGGCCGGCGAGCGCTGTCCGGACTTGCGCGCCGGGAGACCGAGGGTCTCTTCAAGTTCGACGCGTGGATGCGCCAGCAGGTCAGACATCAGCCGCTGGTGCAACACGTCGGCTTCGTCCAGCTTGAACCCCAGCGCCTCCCGCTCGCTCAACCGCAGGCCGCTCAGCAAGGCAGCGCTCAGTGCCTCGCGGCCCTTGACCCGCCGCCCCAACGCCAGGCCCGTACGATCAAAGGCCTGATAGCCTTGCGCGGTCCTGACCAGAACCCGGTGCCGGGGCAAATCGTCATCGCCCAGCTCGGTCAACAAGGGGCCATCGAATCGGTCCTGGCGAATCTCCAGGTGCACATCCGCAGGCCACCCCTCCAGCGTCTTCAGCAGGGGCAACTGCAACCTGGCCGTATCCAGACTGCCCGGGCTCTCGAGAAAGCCACCGTCCAGGGCATGATTGACACGTATTTCACGCAGGCTCTGATTGGCCTCTTCAATCAACTGCAAGGGCAGGCGTTCGCGCAGCTCCATGCGTCCTTTCAGCACATCGTTCGCCTGCCCCAGTATTTCCCGCAAGGCCCCATTCGGCAGGTCAGGAAAGCGTCGCCTCATGCTCAACGGCAACTCGTCATCGGTCAGGCAGTAGAGCCTGTAGAGACGCTGGAACACCGTAGCACCCTGATCACGCACATGCTTGCGCAGCACGCCCTCCAGAAGCTCAGGCGCCTCATCAGCGTCCCCCTCCAGACCGAGCAGAGCCCTGCGATCCTGAAGCATCAGTTTGTCCAGAACCACCGTCAATCCGTCCGCCTCGATGTCCTCGGCGTGTACGATCAAGCGCCGCGGCTGCTGGGTCAGGTCCGCCCCGTATTCGCGCAGCGGTTTACGCGTCCTGTCCAGCAGCGTCAACGTGTGGTCGCGGGGCCACCCCTCAAGGCTTGGCAGAATCTGCAACTTCAGGTCGAGCAAGCGAGCCCTGGCCGACGCTGGCGCATCGGCGGGTACCAGCAGCCAGCTCAACTCGCGATCCAGTCTGAAACGCCGTATCGAATCGAGCACCGGTGCCGGGATCGTTGCCTGATTCATGTGCATCCGACGCAGCAGCGATTCGTCGAGTCCGTGAATCGACAGGATCCGCTCGATCGTTGCATCGCTCAGGGAACGGACCTCAGGCCCCAGGCGACGAAACAGGTAAACCGGATCGTGCCATTGCAAGGGCCATTCGTGGACCAGCTTCCAGGCACCGGCGCCATTGTGCTCAAGCAAAGGCCGGTAGGCCGACTCGCGAGTCGGATGCCGCAGCCGCCAGCCCCCGGCCAGTTCGTCGTGATAGCCGCGATAAGGCTGGCCGGCGATATCCAGGTAACGGTGGCTGTCGGCGCTGTCGTCACTTGGGTAAAACCCCTCCCGGTCCGGTGCCTTGTCTGCCAACCGGGGTACATCATGCTGGTAGGGCTGCAGGTTCGCCTGCCACAACCGGTAGCGCCCATCGCTGGACAGGACCGGCTGCAGATCCTCGACAAAGCTCGAATAATGACGCATCAGGCCCTTGACCACCTTGCCTCCCGCATGCAGGGCGGCACCCATGGCGACCATCGTCACGATATCCTCGGCCACCGACATCATGTGCGAAATAGCCTCGTCGCGTTCACCGCGCTGCCAGTCCTCATACCCCTCATAGGTTTCCGCCAGCAGTTGCCCGACCGCCACGCCCATCATCAGCAAGCCCAGCCAAGGGTTGGCGAAGGCCGCCAGGTTCAGCAGCGTCATGCCCAGGCCCAACCGGGACAGATACCTGGCCTGACGGGCATCCTGATCGACATCTTCGGTCGGCACGGCAACGGTCCGTGCATCCTCCTGGAGCCGCACGATCTGTTGGTCATAAAGATGGAAAAACAACTGGCGACTCAGCGGCTCTGGCCTCAACTGCAAATCGGCTGCGTGATTCAGCGACGGGATGACCTTGCCAGCGGCATCCCGGCTCTCCAGGGTCAGGCGCGTCCTCAACTGCGACAGAAAACCCGGCAGCTCGCGCTGGCTGACAAAACCGCAGAAGAACCGCTGATACGCGGGGTGCCAAAGGCGGATTCGCAGTTCCTCGTGGAAGGCTTCAAGCGAGTTGTAGAGCTTGAAACACGTGAGCGGATCATTGGGAATATGCACCAGCACTCGGCTCTTCATGCTGACCGGCGCGGTCTGCGGCACATTCTGCAAGGTGAACAGGCAAATGCCCGACAACGTCACACCCAGCATCCGCAACTCGTTGGCGATCAGCCTTGAGCCATCCAGTCCAACGATGACATTCGACTCGATCAATTGGCGGATCTGTTGAAGCGCAATGTCATCGATGTCTTTTTTCATGTAGGCGATATAAGCATCCACCAACATGTCGGTTTTTTTTTGTTGCTGGAGGCTGAACCCGATACGCAATCCGTCGCTGTCCGGCTCGTGCCCCGCCTCTTCCTGAAGGTGGAAAACCCTGCACAGATGCTGCTGATAGCGACCGCCCAGATCCAGCTCGCGCACCAGCTCGACGAATGACGCCACACTGATCGTCGGCGTCGACGGCGGCGTTGCGTCGCGGATCAGACTCAGATGGGAATCGGGTGGAAGACGCTCGTCCGCAGCAAAGTTCTGTAAGGCGGCCTCCAGCAAACTGTGGCTGGAATAGGTCATCGGAAAGACACGGCTCGGCCCTGCGGGAGGCGACAGCGACACCACCGGCCATCGATCAGCAATTCTCAGTCGATCGCGATGCATATCCAGCCCCGCTCCGAATCGATCCCGCAGCGCCGTCTCCAGCAACGGCTCGCAAAAATACCGGACGGTTTGCAGATCCTTGACCCATGAGGACACTTCCTCCTTGAAAAATTGACTCCTGCGCAAGTGCTCGCCTAGTCGAGCGATGTCTTCGCTACGGGCCTCCAGCAACCAGGTCGGGGCATTGGCCTTGATCACCTCTTCATTGGCGCTATGTTCGTCCGGCACCGAATCTGGTTCGCCGGCACTCGATCCTTTCAACATGTGGAAATACCCTTATCGTCCATGTCCTTCGAGGGTATCAGCCTTCCCATGCTTTAAAATCACAAAAAACTTGTTATTTATCATTAAGTTAAAGCAAAAACCCGAATCATTCCGGATAGCCGGATAGCACCCGGCCGAGCCACGCGGCGCAACGCCTGGCCCCTCCCGGCGGGGCGCTCAAGGACTCGGCTCTGGCTGGCTCAGCCCAGGTCGCAGTCCCGCGGCCTCGGCCAGGTGCGCGCGGGTTTCTGCGCCTTGATCGCGTCGCTCACCTCGATGCCGATGGTGTCCGCCCCCAGCAAAACCTCCAGTTCCGCGATGCTGTGGATGTAGCGGTCCAGCGGTTGCAACGTCGGCTGGTTGGGGATGTACCAGCTGATGGCCCGGGTTTGTCCGTGCGCATCGGTGGTCAGGACGGTTTTCCAGAACGCGTCCGGTGTCCGGATACCATGGGACTCCAGAAAGAAGTCGTTCTCCGTATTCCCATGGACCACCCCGCCATAGACCTGCACCGGAGCCAGGTCGCGATAGCACTCGGAGAGCTCCTCCGTTTGCACCCAGATCCCCTGGTTGAAGCGCGCGGCCTGGGGCACGATATTGCTCATGTAATGGGCTTGGCGAATCGCCAGCGAGCTGTGGTCCATCTGATTGGAGGGCACCAGGTGCCCCCGATCCCAGCCGGGCACCGCGCTGTATCCCTTGGCGGAAAATTGCGTCGGGCACCCGGCGGGCAGATCGGGGTCGAGTTCGAAACCCCTGGGCCGTTTTGCACTGCCTGTATCCGCGCTCAGTTGATACGCGTACCTGACCACCGTGCGATTTTCACAGTCATAGGTCAGGCTGAAACCGTCCCGGACCAGGGTGATCCGCCCTGGAGCAACCGTCTCTTCGACCGCCGGCTCCGGAACGGACACCGGACTTTGCAATGACGAGGTACAGCCCCCCAACCCCAGCAACAGTCCGCAGCAGAGCGCCCGCAGGCCTGCGCAGCCACGCGTATCGGCCAGGGCCGGGCGCAAAGCCGGTGTAATGTGATGGACTACAACATGATTCATTTGGTCGTTCCTCATCGGCGAGATCTGCCCTTGGCAGCCCAGCCGAAAGGAAACACCTTCTGTGTTGCCCGCGTCTGTCAGACTCCGGTGAAATACGCGCGAGGCATGTCATTGAATCTCGCCGATGTAGCCCGACAAGCCTTGGCGCAGTAGCATCAGGCCTCATAGCCGCCAGAGACAATTCCATGCTGATTCCCTACGACCAACTCGAGCCCGATACCCTCACCCGCCTGATCGAAGACTTCGTCAGCCGCGACGGTACCGACAACGGTGACGACACGCCCCAGGAAACCCGCGTGCTGCGCGTGCGCCACGCGTTGAGCAAGGGCCAGGCGGTGATCTTCTTCGATATCGAAAGCGAGCAATGCCAGTTGCTGCCCAGGCACGCGGTACCGAAAGAGTTCTTCGACTGATCTAGAGAACGGAGTCGCGGGCAGGTTCCGGCTCCCCCAGCTTGGTCAGGATCCGCCGGTAGATTTCCGCCCGGTGCACATTGACGTGCTTCGGCGCCTCGACACCGAAACGAACGTGATTACCGTTAACAGCGAGAATCCGTACGGTGATGTTATCGCCGATGGAAATCATCTCGCCCACGACGCGGCTCAGTACAAGCATGGCACTCATCCTCAAGGGTTTATAAGCGCCCAAGACTGCCCGCCCCGATGACCGCCTTCAATGCAGGAACGGCAAATCAGCCCGCCCTGACCGACAGGGTCGATTCGCCCTACAGAATCAGATTGCTTACCTGTCCAGGTCGGAGATTTTACTAAACAGAGATAGTCTCAGGACTGCGAAAAACGTGGCCCCAACAGGATGATGCTGGCCCCCAGCACGCAGAGCGCGGCCCCCAACCAGTCGGAACCCAGGGGGCGAATACGCTCGATCACGCCCAGCCAGGCGATGGAAGCAATGATGTAGATACCACCGTACGCCGCGTAGGCCCGACCGGCGTAGCTCGCCTCGACCTTGGTCAACAGCAGCGCAAACAGCGTCAGGCTCAAGAGCGCGGGGGCGATCCACCAGGCGCTCTTGCCCAATCGCAGCCACATCCAGAAGGCATAGCAACCGGCGATTTCAAACAGGGCCGCGAGAAAGAACCATAGATAATTGATCACACCGGATACTCGTCAGGATTGCACGTTGCCGGCAACCCTAACCAGCCGTCGAGTCGCGAGCAAGCTCAATGAGGGACTTGTCTGGCCTTGGCCCGCATCTTGTCGGCCATCACGGTCATTTCGTCATAGAGCAACTGCGGATTCTTCTGCTTGAGGGCCCAGGCCTGGCGACCCTGTTCATGGGGCAGGATCATGAACTCGCCCTGGCCCACCTGGGTGTAGATGTAGTCGGCGATGTCGCTCGCGCTGATCGGCGAGCTTTCCAGCAGCTTGCCGACCTGGGCCTTCATCGCCGGCGTAGGCCCGCGGAAAGAGTCCAGCAGATTGGTCTGGAAAAACGAAGGGCAGACCACGTGCACGCCGACTTCCTGTTGCGCGAGTTCGATCAACAGGCTTTCGGACAACGCGACGACACCGGCCTTGGCCACGTTGTAGTTGCTCATGGCCGGCCCCTGCATCAGGGCCGCCATGGAGGCGATATTGATGATCTTGCCCTTGCTCTGTTCCAGCAGCGGCAGGAACGCCTTGCACCCCTTGACCACCCCCATCAGGTTGATCGCGATCTGCCAGTCCCAGTCTTCCAGGGACAGCTCGCTGAAGAACCCGCCCGAGGCAACGCCAGCGTTGTTGACGATCACATCGATACCGCCGAACTTGACCTCGCACGCCTGGGCCAAGGCGGTCAACTGGCTGTAGTCACGCACGTCACAACGCTGGGTGAAACCGTCGCCTCCGGCTTCACGCACCAGTCTCAGGGTTTCCTGCAAGCCGGGCTCGCTGACATCGGACAGCGCCAGGCGCCAGCCTTCGCGGGCCCAGCGCAGTGCGATTTCGCGGCCAAGGCCGGAGCCGGCGCCAGTGATCATGATGCGATTGTGCATAGCAGATGCCTTGTGGGTTCTGGGGACGATGATCGGCAGTGTAGCGAAGGACCACCGCCGGCCCATGCACCATCAGATTGCTGAATGCCCCAGGCAAAGCTTGCTCTCAGGCTCTGTACGAAAACTGCCTGATCGCCGCTCGGCGAGTTCTCGTACAGCCCCTGGCGCATCAGTCGTTGCTCGGTTTGTTCACCGCCTGCAACACGTATTGCGGCAAGGCAAATGCGCCGATGTGGATCTCGGGGTTGTAGTAGCGGGTGACAATACCGCTGCCGGCAAAGCGCTGGCGCAGGGTGTCCAGCGACAGTTTGCGCGAGGTGGTGTGGGTCGCGCCCCAGGCAAAGGTCATCGCACCACCGATGTAGGTCGGTACCGCGGCCTGGTAGAAGTGCCAGTCCGGGAACAGGCTGCGCAGGCGCCCCGCCGTGGTCTGCACCTCGGCCAACTGCATGAATGGCGTGCCGTTCTGGGTCACCAGGATGCCGCCGTCGTTCAGGCAGCGACGGCAGGCCTGGTAGAAGTTCTCGGAAAACAGCACTTCCCCGGGACCGATCGGGTCGGTGGAATCGGAGATGATGACATCGAATTTTTCCTCGGTGGTGGCGACGAAACGCATGCCGTCGTCAATCACCAGGTTCAGCCGTGCATCGTCGAACGCGCCCTTGGAATGCTCGGGCAGGAACTGCTTGCACAGGTCGACCACGGTGGCGTCGATCTCGACCATGGTGATGTGCTCGACGCCACGGTGCTTGGCCACTTCACGCAGCATGCCACCGTCGCCACCGCCAATGATCAGCACGCGCTTGGCGCTACCATGGGCCAGGATCGGCACGTGGGTGAGCATTTCGTGGTAAATGAACTCGTCGGCTTCGGTGGTCTGGATCACACCGTCCAGGGCCATGACCCGGCCCATGCGGGCGTTTTCGAAAATCACCAGGTGCTGGTGCCCGGTGCGCACCTCGTGCAGCAGCTTGTCCATGCGAAAACGCTGGCCGTAGCCGTCGTAGAGGGTTTCCTGATAGTGGGTTTCAGGCGTGCTGCTCATGGGAAGTGCTCCGGTGGATGCGGGTGGCAACGGACGGTTACCCGACCATGACGGGTCATCGAACAAGCAACGGGCGCGAATGGCCATTGCCGCGATGATCAGAGAAAGGCCCGCATTCTACGTTGCGAACGATGACAGATCGAAGCTTCCCGGACAAAGGCTGCCGGCCGCTCAAAGAACGAAGTATTTGATCAACAGCGCAGTGACCGTCGACACGGTACCGAGAACGCCAACGGCAATCGCGAGCGGGTACCAGAATGTTTCAAGCGTTATCTTTGCCGCCTCGGCAATGAGCTTGTGTTGCTCGGCATTGAGCTTGTTCTGCTCGGCGATGAGCTTGGCGATCTCGACATGGGTTCTCTCAAGCTGGGCCTGTTCCATGTTCATCTCCTGCATGGGCTAATCCTTTAGCGTAGGGGTCGGGGTTAGGGACAGCTCATCCCTTGAATCCAAGAGAGGCCTGCGGGTAAAGCTTCCAAGCTTTATGCCCTGTTCAAACCCTAGGCGTTCGCCCGCATAAACACTGTCAGCCTCCCACAATCAGAACCGTAGGCAATTTCCGAAATACGACCAGAATGCGTTCCCTCATCTTCCGGCCACACACCTCGGTCAGGCGTGCATTCACGGCCACTAGCGCAGATTGCCGCGCGGCCCGGCGATGGCCCAGATGATCAGGCCGAGCACCGGCAGCAGGATGATCAGCAGCACCCAGAGGATCTTCATCCCGGTTTCGGCGCCGCTTTTCAACACATTGAGGATGGCCCAGATATCCAGCGCCAGGATGATCAGGCCGATCAGGCCATTGAAAGTCGAACCCATGGTCTTGCTCCTTGATGAGGATCTGCCCCCATAGGATAGCCGGCTACCGCCAGGGTTCAGTTTATTGCGCGAGCCTCTTGCAGCGCAGGGGCTCAGACGTGCAACGCGACCCGCAGGGCTTCCAGCGAGGGCGCGGCGGCAATCCCGACTTCTTCGCACAGGGCCAGTACCCGCGGCAGGTCATTGCCGTAGACCAGCACCGCCTGGAGTTCGTCGTCGAGCAACTGGCTGAAATTCACCAGCACGTAGCCGCCCATTTCCGGGTTCATGCTGCTCAGTTGGATCTGGATACGGTTCAAGGCGGTCAAGGGTTCGACCTTGGCCAGTTGCTTGGGCTTGATGTTGAAAGGGACGTCCTTGCCAAAGGAGTCGACGATCCGGGCGAACAGATCCATGTAGGTATCGGCCTGGAACAGCACCGTCTCGGGCAGGCTGCCGACCACCACCCATTCGCCCAGGGGAATCGGAAAGCTGTCGTCGTAGTTGATGTCCGGATTGGCCGCCAGGAAGCCGGCGTCGTCGGCGTAGGCCTGGGCCGCTTCATCGGCGATCTGCAGGATTTCGGCCTCGCCCATGCAGCCGGAGCTGATTTTGCTGATGAGTTCGACGAGGGCGGTTTTCATGGGCAGGTCCTGGCGCGGGGAAAATGACAGCCGCGAAGGATACACCAATTCACCCAGCCGCCGGGCCGCCTGCGTCCGCCTCCCCGCTACCGACCCAACAGACGTTGTCGTCACAGCACCGTTTGGCATTTTTATTTTCATAAAATTGATTTTTGAAATAAAACATGTCATTTATATCCGCGACAAGATCAGGCGGACACCACCGCCACGCCAGCCCGGACGGCACCTCGCCCACGTTTCAGCCCCCGACAACCGGAGTCAACAATATGAACAAGACCGGACTTCTAGGTGCCCTGGCCCTCTGCGCCTTCAGCATCCTGGCCCATGCCGACGAGGACAGCCTGCGTATCGGTATCGAAGCCGCCTACCCGCCCTTCTCCTACAAGACCCCGGAGGGCGACCTCGGCGGTTTCGACTATGACATCGGCAATGCCCTGTGCGCCGAGATGAAGGTCAAGTGCCAATGGGTGATCCAGGCGTTCGACGGGATGATCCCCTCGCTCAAGGTGCACAAGATCGATGCGGTGCTGTCGTCGATGTCGATCACCGACGACCGCCTGAAATCAGTGGACTTCAGCAAAAAGTACTACCACACGCCGGGCAAGTTCGCGATGAAGGCCGGCGGCGTGATCAACGACCCGCTGGTGGATCTCAAGGGCAGGAAAGTCGGGGTGCAGCGCGCCTCCACCTACGACCGCTTCGCCACCGAGCAGCTGGAGAACGCCGGCGTCGAGGTGGTGCGCTACGCCTCGCAGAACGAAGCTTTCCTCGACCTGGCCGCGGGCCGCCTGGATGCCACCCTGGCCGACATCGTCAACACCGATGAGAGCTTTATCAAAACGCCGGCAGGCAAAGGCTTCGCGCTGGTCGGGCCCGATATCAACGACCCGAAATACTTCGGCAGAGGCGCCGGTATCGCCCTGCGCAAGGGCGACAGCGCAAACGCCACGCGCCTGAATGCGGCCATCGACGCCCTGCGCGCCAATGGCAAGTACCAACAGATACAGGCCAAGTACTTCGCCTTCGATATCTACGGCGAGTAAGCCTGCCCGTGACCTGGCGCCGGCCTGACGCGGGCGCCCTTCTTCCGCTTTTCCCGTACGCCTGTCGGCGTCGCGGGCGAGGAACTTCATCATGCTCCACGGCTACGGATCGAGCATTCTCGATGGTGCCTGGCTAACCATCAATCTGGCCCTGAGCGCCATGGCCATGGCCATTGTCCTGGGCCTGATCGGTGCAGCCTTTCGTTTGTCACCGCTCAAATGGCTGGCGATGCTGGGCGAGGGTTACACCACCCTCATCCGCGGCATTCCCGACCTGGTACTGATTCTGCTGATTTTCTATGGCGGCCAGGATCTGGTGAATCGCCTGGCCCTGGCACTCGGCTCCACCCGCTACATCGACATCAACCCGTTCATTGCCGGTGTCTGCACCATGGGCTTCATCTTCGGTGCCTATCTCTCGGAAACCTTTCGCGGTGCCTTCATGGCCATTCACAACGGTCAAGGCGAAGCTGCACTGGCCTACGGCATGAGCCGCCTGCAGGTGTTCCGGCGGATCCTGGTGCCACAGATGATTCGCTTCGCCATTCCGGGCGTCACCAACAACTGGCTGGTGCTGACCAAGTCCACCGCGCTGATCTCGGTGATCGGCCTGCAGGACATGATGTTCAAGGCCAAGAACGCCGCGGATGCGACCCATGAGCCCTTCACGTTCTTCCTGGCCGTGGCGGCGCTTTACCTGATGCTGACCAGCCTGTCGCTGCTGGTGCTGCGCCATCTGGAAAAACACTATTCGGTCGGCATCAAAGCCGCCGAACTGTGAGTGGAGAGCCCCCCATGATTCTCGATTACAACCTGATCTGGCAAAACCTGCCGCTGTACCTCAGTGGTGCGCTGCTGACCCTCAAGGTGCTGCTGATTTCCCTGGCCCTGGGGCTGCTGCTGGCCATCCCCCTGGCGCTGCTGCGGGTATCGCGCTCACCGCTGCTCAACGTCCCGGCCTGGCTGTACACCTACGTGATCCGCGGCACGCCGATGCTGGTGCAATTGTTCCTCATCTACTATGGCCTGGCGCAGTTTGAAGCGGTCCGCCAGAGCCTGCTCTGGCCCTACCTGTCCAGTGCGACCTTTTGCGCCTGCCTGGCCTTTGCCATCAATACCAGCGCCTACAGCGCCGAGTTGCTCGCCGGCAGCCTGAAGTCGACACCCAACGGCGAGATCGAGGCCGCCCGGGCCATGGGCATGTCGCGCTTGACCCTGTACCGGCGCATCCTCCTGCCCTCGGCCCTGCGCCGAGCGCTGCCGCAGTACAGCAACGAAGTGCTGATGATGTTGCAGACCACCAGCCTGGCGTCGATCGTCACCCTCGTCGATATCACCGGCGCGGCCCGCACCGTCAGTGCGCGCTTCTATCTGCCGTTCGAAGCCTTCATCACCGCCGGCCTGATCTACCTGGCCATGACCTTCGTCCTCGTGCGTCTGTTCAAGCTGGCCGAGCGCCATTGGCTGGCGTATCTGGCGCCACGTAAACATTAAGGAACGCCCATGCAGCCCATCCACTACGTCCTGCCCTGGAGCGCCACGGGCACCGAGCGCCAACTGTCGCTGTTTCGCTTCGGTAGCGGCTCGCGCAAGGCTTACATCCAGGCCTCGCTGCACGCCGACGAACTGCCGGGCATGCGCGTCGCCGTCGAACTCAAGCGCCGTCTACGCGAACTGGAAGACCAGGGTCGCCTGACCGGGGTGATCGAACTGGTGCCCATGGCCAACCCCATCGGCATCGGGCAGATGTTCCAGGCCACCCATCAGGGCCGTTTCGAGTTCTCCAGCGGGAAGAACTTCAACCGCGACTTCCCGGAACTGACCGACGCCGTGGCCCGACAGCTGGAAGGTCAGCTGGGCGCGGACGCCGGAGTCAACGTCGCCCTGATTCGACGCGCCATGCTCGAGGTCATCGAGCACATGCCCCCGGCCACCTCGGAACTCGACGGTTTACGCCGCCTGTTGCTGCGCCATGCCTGCGATGCCGATGTGGTGCTGGACCTGCACTGCGACTTCGAGTCGATCATGCTGCTCTACGCCCTGCCGCAAAACTGGGCACGCCTGCGCTCCCTGGCCGCGCGCCTCGGGGCCGGCGCCGCCCTGCTGGCCGAGGAGGCGGGCGGCAATGCCTTCGACGAGGCCTGTGCCGGCCCCTGGTTGCAGTTGGCCAAGCGCTTCCCACGGGCCAATATTCCCCTCGCCTGCGTGGCCACCACCATTGAATTGCGTGGCATGGCCGATACCGATCGCGAACCGTGCATCGCCAGTGCCGAGCAGATCCTCGGCTACCTCGCCGAACAGGGCCTGATCAACGGCAAATGGCCGGCCGCGCCCGCCCACTGCTGCGAGGCCACGCCGTTCGCCGGTGCGCAATATGCCTATGCACCGCACCCCGGCGTCATCAGCTTCCTGCAACCGTTGGGCGCGCAGGTCAAGGTCGGCGATCCGCTGTTCGAAGTCATCGACCCTTTGACCGACCAGCACAGCGTGGTGACCGCCAGCACCGACGGCATCCTCTATGCCCGCGAGCGCCTGCGTTTCGCCCAACCCGGCTTGTGGCTGGCCAAGGTCGCCGGCCATACCTCTATTCGCCAGGGTCGCTTGCTCAGCGACTGACTTCAGCAGAGTGAACAGCATGAACAAACTTGAAATTCAGGACCTGCACAAAAGCTACGGTGCTCACGAAGTGCTCAGGGGCGTGTCCCTGGAGGCGAAAGCCGGCGATGTGATCAGCCTCATCGGCTCCAGCGGCTCCGGGAAAAGTACTTTCCTGCGCTGCATCAACCTGCTGGAACAACCCAATGCCGGGAGCATCCGGCTCAATGGCGAACCGCTCAAACTGATGGCCAGCGCCTCGGGCGGGCTCAAGGCCGCCGAGCCGAAGCAGTTGCAGCGCATGCGTTCACGACTGGCGATGGTGTTCCAGCACTTCAATCTCTGGTCGCACATGAGCGCCGTGGAAAACGTCATGGAGGCCCCCGTGCATGTCCTGGGGCTGCCCAGGAAGGAAGCCCGGGAAAAGGCCGAACACTACTTGAACAAGGTCGGCGTGGGGCATCGCCTGGACGCCTATCCGGCCCATATGTCCGGCGGCGAGCAGCAGCGCGTGGCGATTGCCCGGGCCCTGGCCATGGAGCCGGAAGTGATGCTCTTCGACGAGCCGACGTCCGCGCTCGACCCGGAGCTGGTCGGTGAAGTGCTTAAAGTCATGCAGGACCTGGCCCTGGAAGGGCGCACCATGGTCGTGGTGACCCATGAAATGGGTTTTGCCAGGGAGGTCTCCAACCAGTTGGTCTTCCTCCACAAGGGCCAGGTCGAAGAACGCGGCAACCCACGCGAAGTGCTGCTCAGGCCCCAGTCCGAACGCCTCCGGCAGTTCCTCGCCGGCAGCTTGAAATAACCGCCGCCGCGCGCCCCGACCGTTGCCGTGCCCTGCACGGCGACGGTTGGCTTGGGATACACTGGCAGCCACCTAATCCCCCCTGCCTTCCACCTCCCAGGAGCCGTTGAGCCGGATATGCCGAGCCCCTCGAAGAACACCACGGTCTATGCCGCACCGGTGATGCGCAAACTGGCGGAAATCGTTGCCGATCTGCAGCCATCGCTACGCAAGGTGGCCGACTTCATCCTGCGTCACCCGTTGAAAGCCGCCACCCTGACCATCGAGGAGATGGCCCACGAAACCGCCACCTCGCCCGCTGCGGTCAACCGCCTGGCCAAGGCGCTGAACCTGGGGGGCTACACCGGCATGAAGGCCGAGCTGGTCGCGACCTTGCAGCAGATGGTGTCGCCGGTGGACAAACTGCGCAATGAGCTGGCGCACCGCCCCGGCGGCAGCTTCGGCTTGCATGAGCAAATCGACAGCGCCATCGGCAACCTCGGCACCGCGGGCACCAACAACCACCCCGAGACCTTCGAAGCCTTCGTCACCTGCCTGACCCGGGCCCGCAAGATCTACATCCTCGGGTTTGGCAACAGCGTCTACATGGCCGGTCTCGCGGCCTCGACCCTGATGCCCTTCTGTGCCGACGCCACGGCCATCAGCATGGAGGGCGGTAACGAAAACGCCGCTTATCGACTGGCGGCAATCACCGACCAGGACATCCTCCTGGCGATCTCGCTGCCACGCTATTCCCTGGACACCCTGCAGCTCTCGCGGTTTGCCCACGAACGCGGTGCCACCGTACTGGCCATCACCGATTCCCCGGCCTCGCCGCTGACCGGCATCGCCCAGCACGTGCTCTTTGCCCCGGCCGACCACGCCGTGTTGACCAGTTCCAACATCGCGGTCCTGGCGTTGATCGAAGGCCTGGTGGCCGGTGTGATGGCGCGCAACAAGGAAGCCGTGAAACTGGCAACCGAACTGACCGAAAGCGTGATGTCCTACCTGCACATACCCGGCAGCAGCAAGCCATCAAAGAAGTGACCGAGGCCGCTCCCGCAGCCCCTGCACTGTTTGCAGCACCGTGTCAGCCCAGGATCTTCTGCAACTGCGCCACGGTATCCATCGCGCCCATGGTCTGCGCCGCCGCCAGCGCCGTAACGCCGTTGGCGTCCCGGGCCCGGGGATCGGCGCCCTGGCTGAGCAGATAATCGACAATCGCCGTGCGGTTGAACATCGCCGCCATCATCAGCGCCGTGCGACCATCCTTCGACGTCCCCTCGACCTGGGCCCCGCCTTCGATCAGCAACCTGACCATCTCCAGGTCGCCCTTGAATGCCGCTCCGGCAATCGGGCTCTGGCCGTTGTCGTTGCGAATCTGCGGATCGGCCTTGTGCTCCAGCAACACGCGCACCGCATCGGCATGACCGTGGTAGCTGGCCAACATCAGCAAGGTGTCGCCCTTGTGGTTGCGCAGGTTCGGCGGCAGGCCTTTGCCCAACAGGGCCGCCAGCATCGGCGCATCGCCCTTGCGCGCCACATCGAACACCTGCTCGGCGAACTCGGCGGCTTGCTCTTCGGTCATCTGTAGGGGCTGGTCGGACATGTGGATCTCCTTGGCGTTGCTCGGACAGGGCTTTAAAGGCCTCCAGTTTCCCGAGCGCCCCGCTCGCTGTCATGCCTTATTTTTCAAGCGTTTCCATAGACACAATCAATAGCCGTTCACACCAACCCACGATTCACCGCTTCGCCCACGGCATGGGCCCGATTGCTCACACCCAGTTTGTGATAGATGTTGCGCAGATGAAACTTGACCGTCGCTTCGGAAACATTGCGAATAACGCTGATTTCCCAGACGGTCTTGCCCGCCCGCGCCCAGCGCAACACTTCCAGCTCTTTTTCGCTCAGGATCTTGCTCTTTGAAAGCCGGCATCTTCGCGGCTTGCCCAGCGTCGGCAGGACGACGACGTGGGACGACTCCTTGGCGGGTTGAATAAACTCCTGTTTATGCCGCACGCGCGAATCGGCAATATCCACCACCTTGCACGACACCCTGTGCACGGCCTCGACACCCAGCCCCTCGGGAACATTCATCATGGTTTCTCCCTCTGGTTCCAATAGAGCGCCCAACCGTTGCCAAGTCTTATTGGCCGCAGACAAACGCCCATCAAAAAATAGAGAGTTACACAGAAAGGAGATTTAATAAGCAACTACAAACACAAACAGGGATACCCGACATTTCAACAGGCCATTTCCTACAACTTAAAGTACATAAGTCCGACTCAAGTTTTAATCAAGCCAGCCGCTCATCGGCTGTTTAACCCCTTGACTAAAGTATCGCCGGATCGATCTCGGCAAAGTTTCCCGCGTTCGGGTGACCGGGCAGTTCTCCACCACCACGCACCAGGCCACAGGTCAGCATGCCGGCCTGTCGCGCGGCGTCGAGTTCTTCGACGACATCCGAGAGGAACAGGATCTGGCTGGCCGGGCAACCGATGGCCGCGCTGATGTGCCGATAGGACCGGGCCTCACGCTTGGGACCTGCGGTGGTATCGAAATAGCCGCTGAACAAGGGCGACAGGTCGCCGGCCTCGGAACAACCGAAGATCAGCTTCTGCGCCTGGATCGACCCCGAGGAATACACATACAGCGCATACCCTTGCGCGTGCCAGTGCTGCAGCGCCTGGACCGCATCCGGATACACATGCCCCTTGAGCTGGCCGGCGGCATAGCCCTGTTGCCAGACCATGCCTTGCAAGGCCTTGAGCGGCGTGGCCTTGCGGTCCTCGGCGAGCCAGCCGAGGAGAATCTCGATGACCCGCTCGACATCGGCCGCCGGCTCCGCGCTGTCCAGCCGCACCGCGCCCAGTTGCACCGCCACGTCCGGCCGCTCGGCGTGTTGCCGGACAAAATCCGGCAGGTGCCGGGCGGCGTAGGGGAACAGCACGTCGAAGACGAAGCTCACGGCACTGGTGGTGCCTTCGATATCCGTGAGGATGGCTTTGATCGACATGTCGGGTCCTTCTGGGTGGGGTGCCAGGTTCAGTCTTCGAGACGCGGGAAACGCTCGGCGATGTCCTCGCCGGTGAACTGGGCAACCCAGCCTTCGGGATTGTTGAACAGGCGGATGGCAACGAAATGCGGATGCTCGCCCATGTCGAACCAGTGTGGCGTACCGGCCGGCACCGAAATCAGGTCGTTCTTTTCACACAGCACGGCATAGACATACTCGCCGATGTGCAAGGAGAACAAGCCACGACCGGCGACGAAGAAACGCACTTCGTCTTCGCCATGCCGGTGCTCGTCGAGGAACTTGGCGCGCAACTCGGCCTTCTGCGGGTGATCGCTGTTCAGGCTGACGACGTCGACGGTGATGTAGCCGCACTCGGTCATCAAGCGGTCGATCTGCACCTGATAAGCGGCAATCACTTCTTCCTGGCTGGCACCGGGCTGGATCGGCGCCGCCGCTTGCCAACGGTCGAAGCGCACCCCTTGCTCGGCCAGGGTCGAGGCAATGTCGTCGAAATGGGTCAGGACCTTGTTCGGGAGGTCCGGGCTTGAAACGTGGTAAACGGACAGGCTGCTCATGGGGCTCTATTCCTCGACTTGGCTCAGCGTCGGCCGGCTCTGGGGCCGATCCGACGCCGCGAATAATCAGACAATCAACGGGCCCGTGCAAAAACCGCTGTTCAGGAACAACGCAGCGAACGGGTTTTCAACTCGCATTCGAAGAGAAACTCGAACGCTTCGATCTGGCGCAGGGCGTCGCTCATGCGTGCACCCCAGGTGTAGAGGCCGTGCCCGCGGATCAGGTAGCCGACGCAATCGGGATGCGCGTCGAGCCAAGGCTGCACCCTGGCCGCCAGGCGCACAATATCCTGGTCGTTGTCGAAGATCGGCACCCGCACCCTCGACTCGTGGGTCGACACCCCGCAGAAGGCCTTCTGCAGTTCATAGTCCTCGAAATCGATGAACTCGCCAGGGGTCATCCGCGACAATACCGTGGCATTCACCGAATGGGTATGCAGCACCGCGCCGATCTCCGCTCGCCAGCCATAGAGCTGGGTGTGCAGCAAGGTTTCCGCCGAGGGTTTCTTGCCCGGCTCCAGGCTGTTGCCCGCCAGGTCGGTGGCGAGTACATCGTCCGGGCCCAACTGGCCCTTGTGCTTGCCGGAAACTGTCAGCAGCGCCTGGCTGGCCGACAGGCGGGTCGAATAGTTGCTGCTGGTGGCCGGCGACCAGCCGCGACCATACAGGAAACGCCCGGCCTCGATGATTTCCAGGCTCAGTTGTTCACGGGTCAGACTCATGGCCGCTCCTCCTGCATGCGTGTGGCGATGATGATGGCCGCGGCCAAGGCCGCGAGGCTGGCGATACTGAAGGTCCAGGCCGGCCCCAGGCTGTTCCAGCTGTAGCCGGCGTACAACGCGCCGAGGGCCCCGCCGGTGCCGGACAGCGCGGCGTACAACGCCTGCCCCTGGCCCTGCTGGCGCGCCCCGAAGCTACGTTGCACGAAATGGATGGCCGAAGCGTGAAAGCTGGCGAAAGTCGCCGCGTGCAGCACTTGCGCGAACAGCAGCACCGCCAGGTGATCGGCCAGGCTCCCCAGCAACAGCCAGCGCACGGCGGCCGCCAGGAAACTGGCGAGCAGCACCCGACGCACCGAAAAGCGCGCGAGGATCCGGCTCATGGCCAGGAACATCAGCACTTCCGCCACCACCCCCAGTGCCCAGAGCATACCGATCAACCCGCGCGTGTAGCCGAGGTGTTCCAGGTGCAGGGTGATGAAGGTGTAGTACGGGCCATGGCTCATCTGCATCAGCGCGACACAGGCATAGAACGCCAGTACCCCGGGGCTGCGCAACTGCCGCAGAAAACCTTCGCCGGACGCTCGCTGGCCCTGGTTCGGCGGCTGGGCACTGGGCACCCAGACGCTGCTCAGGACGATCCCCGTCATGATCACCACGATGGCTACCGGGTAGATATCCAGGCTCAGCCACTCGAACAGGCGCCCGAGCCCCACCACCGTGAAGATGAAACCGATGGAGCCCCACAAGCGGATCTGGCTGTAGCGCGCGGCCTGTCCCTGGGCCTTCAGATGCGCCAGGGTGATGACTTCGAACTGCGGCAGCACCGCATGCCAGAAAAACGCATGCAGGGCCATGACCAGCGCCAGCCAGCCATAGCTTTTGTCGACGAAGATCAGCGAAAACGCCAGCAGGGTGCAGACCGCGCCGAAGCGCACGATCGCCAGGCGCCGGCCGCTGTAGTCGCCCAGCCAGCCCCAGATATTCGGCGCCACGCAGCGCATCAGCATGGGAATCGCCACCAGTTCGCCAATCCGCGCCGGGGCAAACCCCAGGTGGTGGAAGTACAGCGCCAGGAACGGCGCCGTCGCTCCCAGCAACGCGAAGTAGAACAGGTAGAAACTGGACAACCGCCAGTAAGGGAGCGGCGCCCCCGGCATTACAGCTGGCCCAGTACCGGTGTGGCGACCCGCACGTCGGCGTTCTGTCCGCGGTGACGCAGCAGGTGGTCCATCAGCACGATCGCCATCATCGCTTCGGCGATCGGGGTGGCGCGGATGCCCACGCAAGGGTCGTGGCGGCCCTTGGTGATCACCTCTACGGGGTTGCCGTGGATATCGATGGAGCGTCCCGGCGTGGTGATGCTCGAGGTGGGCTTGAGGGCCAGGTGCGCGACGATCGGCTGGCCGGAGGAAATCCCGCCGAGGATGCCGCCGGCGTTGTTGCTGAGGAAACCTTCGGAGGTCAGTTCGTCGCGGTGCTCGGTGCCGCGCTGGGCCACGCAGGCGAAGCCGGCGCCGATTTCGACGCCCTTGACCGCGTTGATGCTCATCAGCGCGTGGGCCAGTTCGGCATCCAGGCGGTCGAAGATCGGCTCGCCCAGGCCCGGCATCACGCCCTCGGCCACCACGGTGATCTTCGCGCCGACCGAGTCCTGGTCACGCCGCAGCTGGTCCATATAGGCTTCAAGCTCGGGCACCTTGTCCGGATCGGGGCAGAAGAACGCGTTCTGCTCCACCGAGTCCCAGGTCTTGAACGGGATTTCGATGGGGCCCAGCTGGCTCATGTAACCGCGGATGACGATGCCCTGGCTGGCCAGGAACTTCTTCGCAATCGCGCCGGCCGCCACGCGCATGGCGGTTTCCCGGGCGGAACTGCGGCCACCGCCGCGATAGTCGCGCTCGCCGTACTTGTGGTGGTAGGTGTAGTCGGCGTGGGCCGGGCGGAACAGGTCCTTGATCGCCGAGTAGTCCTTGGACTTCTGGTCGGTGTTGCGGATCAGCAGGCCAATGGCGCAACCGGTGGTGCGGCCTTCGAAAACCCCCGAGAGGATTTCCACTTCGTCGGCTTCCTGGCGCTGGGTGGTATGGCGACTGGTGCCCGGCTTGCGGCGGTCGAGGTCGCGCTGCAGATCGTCCAGGGACAGCTCAAGACCCGGAGGGCAGCCGTCAACAATGGCGACCAACGCCGGGCCATGGCTTTCGCCTGCGGTGGTGACAGTGAACAGCTTGCCGTAGGTATTGCCGGACATGCAGGGCGCTCCGCGAATCGAGTCTGAATAACCAAGCGTGCCAGTATACGCGGGCTATCCCAGTAGTTCATCCTCGAACCTTATCGCCGGTGGCGAGTCGAACCGACACTGTGTAAATGATGGCGTGATGATGCTGCGATTGATTCTGCTGGTCCTGACCCTGTTTTCCGGCCTGGCCCAGGCCTCCGTGCTGCAACAACCGATCACCCTGGACACCGGCAGCGGCGAGCTGTTCGGCTCGTTGCTGCTGCCCAGGTCGGACGCACCGGTGCCGGTGGTACTGATCGTCTCCGGTTCCGGTCCCACCGATCGCGACGGCAACAACCCCGATGGCGGCCGCACCGACAGCCTCAAGCGCCTGGCCTGGGTGCTGGCCGGTCACAACATCGCCAGCGTGCGCTATGACAAGCGTGGCGTGGCCGCCAGCCTAGCCGCCGGACCCGATGAGCGCGGCCTGAGTGTCGAGGGCTATGTGGCGGATGTCGTGGCCTGGGGCCGGAAACTCAAGGCTGACCCGCGTTTCGGGCCGCTGATCCTGCTTGGCCACAGCGAGGGCGCATTGATCGCCACCCTGGCGGCACCCCAGCTGGATGCCGCGGCGCTCATCAGCATCGCCGGCAGCGGCCGTCCCGTGGACCTCGTGGTGCGTCAGCAGATGGCCAATAACCTGCCACCGGGCCTGATGCTGCGGGCCAACGAACTGCTCGACAGCCTCAAGGCCGGGCAACTGGACAACGACATCCCCGCGCCGCTGCGACCGATTTTCCGACCCAGCGTCCAGCCCTACCTGATCAGCCTGTTTCGCCAGGACCCGGCCGCGGCCTTCGCCCGGCTGAAGATCCCCGCGCTGATCGTCCAGGGCCGCAACGACCTCCAGGTCGGCGTCGGCGACGCCCAGGCGCTGAAGGCCGCCAGGCCCGATGCGCAGCTGGTGCTGATCGACGGCATGAACCATGTGCTGCGCATCGTGCCCGCCGACACCCAGAGCCAACTGGCGTCCTACCGGGACCCGCAGCTACCCCTGGCCGCCGAACTGGGCAGCCGGATCCTCGCCTTCATTGACGGACTGCCCCGCCACTGACACCGGGCACGACGGCATTTTGTCCTCCAGTCCTGACGAAAACGGCCGATAATTCATTGCCGGTACCGATAGTGTGACCGGCAAGCTGGACACGGACAGGATCTTGCCGAATGACTGATACCCAAGCCTCACCCGAAAGCCCCGCCGAAGACGCCGAAGCCGCGCCCGCTCCGGTGGAACTGCCGTGGGCGGACGTGCAGCCCGAGCACTTCAAGCTGCTGCGCCTGGCGCCGCTGACCACCGACCGCGCCACCGGTGCCCGCCCCCTGCGCTTTGTCCAGTTCGGCTACGCCGAGCGCCATAGCAAGGAACGCAGCCTGCTGCGCCTGGAGATCCAACTGCCGGGACAACGGGTACGCAAGGAGCAGAACCACCTGGACGTGTGGGTCGACCACAGCACCAAGCGCGTGCATTTCGAGCCGGAAAGCGGCCTGCAGATCGAACCCGCGAACCGCGGTATCGGGCGCTTCCTGGCCGCCCAGGCGGCGATCTGGGCACAGAAGAAAGGCTCGCACTACCGCGTCGATGGCGCCGCCCTGCAAAACAAGGACGCCTTGAACGAAGACACCCGCCTGCGTCGCGATCACTTCCTCAAGGTCCAGGGTTTCGAAGTGGCGTATGCCGATCCCCTGCACCTCAAGGGCAGCTACAAGGATGTCCAGGTCGGCGAACTGCGCAGCCAATGGAACAGCGAAAAGCTGCAATTCGTCGAAATACTGGAAGCCGCGCAGATGCTCCAGACGGCCGAGCAGAACCTGCAGGAACAGGAGGTGAAGCTGCGCCAGCAGGAAGAACGCGTCAGCAAGTTCAAGCGCGAAGACACCGGCTTGCGCTTCACCATCACCTGCCTGGTGGCCTTCGCGATGTTCCAGGCCGGCCTGCTGATCTGGATCGCGACCCGTCACTGACAAGCCCCGCGGCGCCCGTCCAGGGACGCCGTCGGTCTCAGGCAAGCCGCGAGCGCATCAACTGCGGTGCAACTTGCTCATCAGTTCCGCTTCGGCCTGGGTCAGGCCGCAGGCCTGCGTCAACTCATCGACGCTGGCCCCCATCCCCACCAACCTGGCGGCCTGGGCGAAGGACAGGCTCGACGGATCACGCTGCTCCAGCTGCGCCAGCTTTTCCGGCAACGGCGCCACGACGGCCCGCAGCTCGTGCAGGTCCTCGCCCATGCGCACGGTGCCGTTCTGGAAGTTGTCCACCCGCCGCGCCAGTTCCTTGATGCGCTGATCACGCAGCGCATCACCCTCGGCCTGTTGCGCGGCAATCAACCGCTGGTTGCGGACATGGACCACGAACATGCCCACGGTCCCGACCCACAACAGGGCCAGGAGAATCACGGCGACCTCAAGAATCAATCAGATGCTCTCCAGCTCGGACCATTCTTCTTCGCTCATCATCTTGTCCAGCTCAACCAGAATCAGCAGTTCGTTGTTCTTGTTGCACACGCCCTGAATGAACTTGGCCGACTCGTCGTTACCCACGTTCGGCGCGGTTTCGACTTCCGACTGGCGCAGATAGACCACTTCCGCCACGCTGTCGACCATGATCCCGACCACTTGCTTGTCCGCCTCGATGATCACGATGCGGGTGTTGTCGTTCACTTCAGTCGGCATCAGGCCGAAACGCTGGCGGGTGTCGATCACGGTGACGACATTGCCGCGCAGGTTGATGATGCCCAGCACATAGCTCGGCGCACCCGGTACCGGGGCGATCTCGGTGTAGCGCAGGACTTCCTGGACGCGCATCACGTTGATCCCGTAGGACTCGTTATCCAGCTTGAAGGTTACCCATTGCAGGATCGGATCTTCGGAACTCTGTGCGGACGACGACTTATTCATACCCCTGACCCTCAATGACCGTTGATACGGTGTGTGCTCTGGCAAACCTCGCGGGGGGACCGCGACGCCGCCGTTATTTGTTCGTTGGCTTGCCGGTTGGCTTGTTCGCTTGCAGTTGTTTCACCGCTCCGCTGGCGATCAGCTCGGCCAGCTCGGAGACGTCGAGCAACGCACACATGTGTTCGATGACCGTGCCCGCCAGCCACGGTCGCTGCCCACGATGGGTGCGCCATTTGATTTCGTCGGGGTCCAGGCGCAGGGAGCGGCTGACCTGATGCACCGCCAGCCCCCATTCGTAGCCCTGGACCGAGATCACATACTGCAGCCCCTGGCGGAAATCGTCGCGATAACGGTCCGGCATCACCCAACGGGCGGTGTCCAGGACTTTCAGGTTGCCGGCCTGGCTCGGCAGGATCCCGAGGAACCATTCCGGCTGACCGAACAAGGGCGTCAACTCGTGCCCCGCCAGCGAATAGATCGAACCCAGGCACACCAGCGGCACCGCCAGGGTCAGTCCGGCGACGTCGAACAGCAGGCATTCGAAAGGCTCGGCCGCCCAATGCGGGCGCTCGTCGCCCTGCACCGGCGGCGGTGGGATATTCGCGGCGGGCGGCAGATGCACCTCGACCACCGGCTCCACCACCACGGGGGCGACCGGCAACACTGGCGGTATCACCACCGGTGCTTCCAGCACCACCGGCGCCGTCACGGCAGATGCGGCAGCCAGGGCTGCGGTCAACGCATCGCGAGCCTGTTCTTCGAGCACGGCGGCCTGGAACTCGTCCAACTCGCTGACCGGGCTCGGCTCCACCAGCGTCGGGACCGATACCGGTACCTCGACGGCAACGGCGATATCCACCGGCAACTCTTCGGTCGCCTCTTGCAGCAGCGCGTCCAGGTAGGATTGCAGCGCCACTTGCGGCCGTGTAGTGATGTCGACAGGACGGATCATGTGAGTGCCCATGGAGATGTCCCGCGGCAGTAACCTGTAGAAGGTATCGGCTGGACAAGCCGGTGACTTGAGGAGTGGGTCACGTCAGGCCACCTGCGGGATGAGTTGCTGGGTCAGCAGGTGCTTGAGCAGTGCCCGGTAGGCCAGCACGCCACGACTCTTGCCGTCGAACTGCGACGGTGTGACACCCGCCCGGCTGGCATCGCGCAGGCGGGTGTCGACCGGAATGTAGCCCTGCCAGATGGTCTCCGGGAACTTGTCGCGCAAGACCCGCAAGGTGCCCATGGACGCCTGGGTGCGACGGTCGAACAGGGTCGGCACGATGGTGTAGGGCAAGGCCTGCTTGCGCGAACGGTTGATCATCGCCAGGGTGTTGACCATCCGCTCCAGGCCCTTGACCGCCAGGTGCTCGGTCTGCACCGGGACCACCAGTTGCTGGCTCGCCGCCAGGGCGTTGACCATCAGCACGCCCAGCAACGGCGGGCTGTCGATCACCGCGTAGTCGAAATCCTGCCACAGCTGCGCCAGGCTCTTGGCGATCACCAGGCCCAGGCCGCTCTGGCCCGGCGACAGGCGCTCCAGGGTCGCCAGTGCGGTGCTCGACGGCAGCAGGGAAATCCGCTCGTCGCTGGTGGACAGCAGCAATTGCCCGGGCAAGCCCTCGGGCACCGTGCCCCGGTGCTGGAACAGGTCGAAGGTGCTGTGCTCCAGGGTATCGGGGTCGTAGCCGAAGTAGCTGGTCATCGAGCCGTGGGGGTCGAGGTCGACGACAACCACGCGCTTGCCCGCCTCGGCCAGCAACCCGGCTAAAGCGATGGAGGAAGTGGTCTTACCGACGCCACCCTTTTGATTGGCTACTGCCCAGACTCTCATTCAGTGTATTCCTCCCGACAAGCGTCAAGCCTGCCGAGAAATAGCGCCAAGTTATAGAGCAGGTGCCGGAGATTTGACGGCGTTCTCGCGTACCGCTTGCTTTATCGCTGGCGGTGCAGTTTGTGTGCCAGCCCGCCTCAACGCCGCGTCCGGTTTTGCATTGGCCGTGCCGGTACCGGTCAGGCTGCGGCGCACATCCAGGTTACGCGACACCACCAGCACCACCCGGCGGTTGCGCGCCCGGCCTTCGGCGGTGGCGTTGTTGGCCACCGGCTGGAACTCGCCATAGCCCACCGAGGCCAGGCGACCGGGGTTGACCCCGTCCATGGCCATCATCCGCACGATGCTCGCCGAACGGGCGGAGGACAACTCCCAGTTGGTGGGGTACTGCGCGGTGCTGATCGGCTGGTCGTCGGTAAAGCCTTCGACGTGGATCGGGTTGTCGAAGGGCTTGAGGATCTTCGCCACCTTGTCGATGATGTTGAACGCCATGTCGCTGGGCATCGCATCGCCGCTGCCGAACAGCAGGCTGGAGTTGAGCTCGATCTCGACCCACAGTTCGTTGCCGCGCACGGTCATCTGGTTGGATCTGATCAGGTCGCCGAACGCCGCGCTGATATCGTCGGCGATGCTCTTGAGCGGATCCTTGGCCCCCTGCCCGAGAGCGGCGTCGGTCTGTTCGCTGTCCTTGATCAGCGGGTCCGCCGGCTTGACCGTCACCGGGCGCTCCTCGCCGATGGGAATCGGCTTGAGACTGCGGTCGGCGTCGTTGAAGACCCCGATCAGCGCCTGGGAAATCATCTTGTACTTGCCCTCGTTGATCGAGGAAATCGAGTACATGACCACGAAAAAGGCGAACAGCAGCGTGATGAAGTCGGCGTAGGACACCAACCAGCGCTCGTGATTCACATGCTCTTCGTGTTGGCGACGTCTGGCCATGGCTACTCCATCACTCCATGAAGCCTTGCAGCTTCAATTCAATGGAGCGCGGGTTCTCGCCCTCGGCAATCGACAGGATGCCTTCGAGCAGCATTTCCCGGTAGCGGGACTGGCGCAGGGCTATGGACTTGAGCTTGCTGGCCACCGGCAACAGCACCAGGTTGGCACTGGACACGCCGTAGATGGTGGCGACGAAGGCCACGGCGATGCCGTTACCCAGTTGCGAAGGGTCGCCCAGGTTGCCCATTACGTGGATCAGGCCCATGACCGCACCGATGATACCGATGGTCGGCGCATAGCCGCCCATGCTTTCGAATACCTTGGCGGCCTCGATATCGCGGCTTTCCTGGGTATAGAAATCCACCTCCAGGATACTGCGGATGGCTTCCGGCTCGGCGCCATCGACCAGCAGTTGCAGCCCTTTGCGCGAGTAGGCGTCCGGCTCCGTATCGGCGACGCCTTCCAGACCCAGCAGCCCCTCCTTGCGCGCGGTCAGGCTCCAGTTGACCACGCGCTCGACGCCGGCGGGCAGATCGATACGCGGTGGAAACAGGATCCAGCCGAGAATCTGCATGGCGCGCTTGAACGCGCTGATCGGCGATTGCAGCAGGGCCGCGCCGATGGTGCCGCCCAATACGATCAACGCCGCCGGACCGTTGGCCAGTGCCCCCAGGTGCCCGCCCTCGAGGAAATTGCCGCCGATAATGGCGACAAAGGCCAGGATGATCCCGATAAGGCTCAGCACATCCATCAGAGGCACGCCTCGACCAGATGCTTGCCGATTTCGTCCAGGCTGTAGACCGCGTCGGCCAGTTCAGCCTTGACGATGGCCATGGGCATGCCATAGATCACGCAACTGGCTTCGTCCTGGGCCCAGATGGCACTGCCGCCCTGCTTGAGCAGGCGCGCGCCTTCACGACCGTCGGCGCCCATGCCGGTGAGGACCACCGCCAGAACTTTGTCACCGTAGGACTTGGCCGCCGAACCGAAGGTGATATCCACGCACGGCTTGTAGTTCAGGCGTTCGTCGCCCGGCAGGATTTTCACCGCGCCACGACCGTCGACCATCATCTGCTTGCCGCCCGGGGCGAGCAAGGCCAGGCCGGGACGCAGGATGTCGCCATCCTCGGCTTCCTTGACGCTGATCTGGCACAGCTTGTCCAGGCGCTCGGCAAACGCCTTGGTGAAGGCCGCCGGCATGTGCTGGATCAACACGATGGGCGCCGGGAAGCTCGCCGGCAACTGGGTCAGGACCCGCTGCAAGGCCACCGGACCACCGGTGGAGGTACCGATGGCCACCAGCTTGTAGGCCTTGCGCTTCGGCGCGCCGGAGGTCGAGACCGCGGCGGGTGCCGGCGCACGACTGGCCACCGGCGTGGTCCGCACGGGCGCCGGGGCCGCCGGGGCGTGGCTGGAATAGCTGCTCGAAGGGGCTGTCGCGGTCGGCGCCGGCGCCGGCGCAGGCGTCGGCGCGGGCGCACTGTAGCTGCTGAAGCGACGGTTGCTGCGCGAGATGCTGTGCACCTTCTCGCACAACAGTTGCTTGACCTTCTCGGGGTTGCGCGAGATGTCTTCGAAATTCTTCGGCAGGAAGTCCACGGCCCCGGCGTCCAGCGCATCGAGGGTGACACGGGCGCCTTCGTGGGTCAGGGACGAGAACATCAGCACCGGAGTCGGGCAGCGCTGCATGATATGCCGCACTGCCGTGATGCCGTCCATCATCGGCATCTCGTAGTCCATGGTGATCACGTCCGGCTTGAGGGCCAGGGCCTGATCGATGGCTTCTTTACCGTTGGTCGCCGTACCGACGACCTGGATGCTCGTATCCGCCGAAAGGATTTCCGAGACGCGGCGGCGGAAAAACCCCGAATCATCCACCACCAGGACCTTGACTACCATAAACACTCCGTTAGGCACGGCGGCGGCCCTATGCGCCGCCGCCGAACCAGAATCAAATACGCCGTGCGGCGTAACGCTTGAGCATGCTCGGCACATCGAGAATCAGCGCGATGCGGCCGTCACCGGTAATGGTGGCGCCCGACATGCCCGGAGTCCCTTGCAGCATCTTGCCCAGCGGCTTGATGACCACTTCTTCCTGGCCCACCAACTGGTCGACGACGAAGCCGATCCGCTGGGTGCCCACCGAAAGGATCACCACATGGCCCTCGCGCTGCTCTTCGTGAGCGGCCGAGCTGACCAGCCAGCGCTTGAGGTAGAACAGCGGCAGTGCCTTGTCCCGCACGATCACCACTTCCTGGCCGTCGACCACGTTGGTGCGCGACAGGTCGAGGTGGAAGATCTCGTTGACGTTGACCAGCGGGAAAGCGAAGGCCTGGTTGCCGAGCATGACCATCAGGGTCGGCATGATCGCCAGGGTCAACGGGACCTTGATGACGATCTTCGAGCCCTTGCCCTTGGTCGAGTAGATGTTGATGGTGCCGTTGAGCTGGGCGATCTTGGTTTTCACCACGTCCATGCCCACGCCACGGCCGGACACGTCGGAAATCTCGGTCTTGGTCGAGAAGCCCGGGGCGAAGATCAGGTTGAAGCAGTCGGTCTCGCTCAGGCGATCGGCCGCATCCTTGTCCATCAGGCCCTTCTTCACCGCGATGCTGCGCAGCACGTCGGCGTCCATGCCCTTGCCGTCATCGGAGATGGACAGCAGGATGTGGTCGCCTTCCTGCTCGGCGGAGAGCACTACGCGACCGCTGCGGGACTTGCCCATGGCTTCGCGGTCGGCCGGTTCTTCGATACCGTGGTCGACCGAGTTGCGCACCAAGTGGACCAGCGGGTCGGCCAAGGCCTCGACCAGGTTCTTGTCCAGGTCGGTCTCTTCACCCACCAGTTCCAGGTTGATCTCTTTCTTCAACTGCCGGGCCAGGTCGCGAACCAGGCGCGGGAAGCGGCCGAAGACTTTCTTGATCGGCTGCATGCGGGTTTTCATCACCGCGGTCTGCAGGTCGGCGGTCACCACGTCGAGGTTGGACACGGCCTTGGACATGGCTTCATCGCCGCTGTTCAAGCCCAGGCGCACCAGGCGGTTACGCACCAGCACCAGTTCGCCGACCATGTTCATGATCTCGTCCAGGCGCGCGGTATCGACCCGCACGGTGGTTTCCGCTTCGCTGGCGACCGGCTTTTCGCCAGAGGCCGCGGCGGCAGGTGCCGGAGCCCGGGCAGGCGCAGGTGCGGCCGCGGCAGCCGGTGCTGCTGTCGCCTTGGCGGGTGCCGGCGCAGGCGCCGCTGCCGGAGCGGGTGCCTTGGCGGCAGGCGCGGCAGTCGGTTTGCTGGCGACCGGCGTGGCCACTGCAGCCACTGCGGCGGTCGCGGTAGTCGCGGCCACTTCGGTGAACTTGCCCTTGCCATGCAGCTCGTCGAGCAGGGATTCGAACTCCTGGTCGGTGATCAGGTCATCGCCCTTGGCACCCGTGACTTCAGACGCCTGGGCCGAGGCCGCAGCCGTATCGAGGGCGTCGACCTTGAACGAGCCCTTGCCATGCAACTGGTCCAGCAAGGCTTCGAATTCATCGTCGGTAATATCGCTGCTTTCGGTTGCATCGGGCGTTGCGCCGGATGCCGCCGGTTGAGCCGGCGTCGCCACCGCATCGGGGGCGAACTGGCCCTTGCCGTGCAACTGGTCGAGCAAGGATTCGAACTCGGCGTCGGTGATCTCATCACTGCCGGCCTCGCCTTCCACCGCGGCAACGGCTTGCGGCGCCTCGGCTTCGGCCTTGACGCTGTTCAGGGAGTCGAGCAGCAATTCGAATTCGTTGTCGGTGATGTCGCCGGACTCGCTTTCAGCGACCGGTTCAGGCTCCACGACCTCGGCCACTGGCGCGGCCACCTCTTCGGCACCCGCCGGTTCCGCCAGGCGCGCCAAGGCCGCCAGCAACTCCGGGGTCGCCGGGGTGATCGGGCCGCGCTCACGCACTTCGCTGAACATGCTGTTCACTGCATCCAGCGCTTCCAGGACCACGTCCATCAGTTCCGCATCGACGCGCCGCTCACCCTTGCGCAGGATGTCGAACACGTTCTCGGCGATGTGGCAGCACTCCACCAGCTCGTTGAGCTGGAGGAAGCCGGCGCCCCCTTTTACAGTGTGAAAACCGCGAAAGATTGCATTGAGCAGATCCGCATCATCCGGTCGGCTTTCCAGCTCGACCAGTTGTTCGGACAGTTGCTCCAGAATCTCGCCGGCCTCAACCAGGAAATCCTGAAGGATCTCTTCATCGGCGCCGAAGCTCATGTGTTTGGGTGCTCCTAGAATCCAAGACTGGAAAGCAAATCGTCGACATCGTCCTGACCGGATACAACGTCTTCACGTTTATCGGCATGAATCTGCGGACCTACACCCTTGGCCAGCTCTTTTTGCTGATCTTTTTCGGCGAGGATGGCTTCGCGGTCATGTTCGATACCGGCAAAGCGGTCGACCTGACTGGCCATCAGCACCAGCTTGAGCAGATTGCTTTCCACTTCGGTGACCATCTGGGTCACGCGCTTGATCACCTGGCCGGTAAGGTCCTGGTAGTCCTGGGCCAGCAGAATGTCGTTCAGGTCGCTCGACACGGCACGGGTCTCCTGCTCGCTGCGGGACAGGAAACCGTCGACCCGCCGCGCCAGCTCGCGAAACTCCTGGGCATCGACTTCGCGCCGCATGAAACGGCTCCAGTCGGTGCTCAATGCCTTGGCTTCCTCATGCAGGCCACTGACCCGCGGGGTCGCGCTCTCCACCAGGTCCATGGTGCGGTTGGCCGCAGCCTCGGTCAGCCTGACCACATAGGACAGGCGCTCGGTGGCGTCGGTGATCTGCGACACTTCCTCGGCCTGCGGCATATGCGGGTCGATCTGGAAGTTGACAATGGCACTGTGCAATTCGCGGGTGAGCTTGCCGACTTCCAGGTACAGGCCACGGTCACGGGTCTGATTCAGCTCATGGATCATTTGCACCGCGTCACCGAACCGGCCTTTTTCAAGGCTGTCGACCAGTTCGCGGGCATGTTTTTTCAGGGTTAATTCAAAATCACCCAGTGAAGATTCGTTGTGCTCCATAGCGCCCCCGTGGTGGACATCATCAGCCGATGCGTTCGAAGATTTTCTCGATCTTCTCTTTCAACGCCTGGGCCGTGAATGGTTTGACCACATAGCCGTTTACACCGGCCTGGGCAGCTTCGATGATCTGCTCGCGCTTGGCTTCGGCGGTGACCATCAACACCGGCAGGTGCTTGAGCTTTTCATCGGCGCGTACGTGACGCAGCAGGTCGATGCCGGTCATGCCGGGCATGTTCCAGTCAGTCACCAGAAAGTCGATGCTACCGCTGTTGAGGACGGGAATCGCGGTGGTACCGTCGTCCGCCTCGACCGTGTTGGTGAACCCGAGGTCACGCAACAGGTTCTTGATGATCCGCCGCATCGTTGAAAAATCGTCAACGATGAGGATTTTCATGTTCTTGTCCAATTCGACCTCCAAGCAGTCTTAAACGCGTTCAGCACCTGAACGCGCTGTTCAATCAATCCGGCACAGCACTCAACGACTGCATGGAAACCCCATCCGGCCGAGTCACCGCCAGGGCGTCAAACGCCATGCCGATCTCGTTCGCAGTGTTCCCAAACCGCCTCAGCGCGCTCGCCACTCCCCCAAACGCCCCCGCAAGCGGGCCGCGCACTGGCTGTGTAACTGGCTGACTCGCGACTCGCTGACCCCCAGCACCTCACCAATCTCCTTGAGGTTCAGCTCCTCGTCGTAGTACAGCGCCAACACCAGTCGCTCACGCTCCGGCAAATTGGCAATCGCATCCGCCAGCGCCGCCTGGAAGCGTTCATCTTCCAGGTCGCGCGACGGCTCGAGATGAGCACTCGCACCGTCCTCATGCAGCCCTTCATGCTCGCCGTCCTGCAACAGGTCGTCGAAACTGAACAGGCGGCTGCCCAAGGTATCGTTCAAAATCCCGTAATAATCGTCGAGACTCAATTGGAGTTCGGCTGCAACCTCGTGATCTTTAGCGTCACGACCGGTTTTTGCTTCAATTGCACGAATTGCGTCACTGACCATGCGGGTGTTGCGGTGAACCGAACGCGGCGCCCAGTCGCCCTTGCGCACTTCATCGAGCATCGCGCCACGGATACGAATGCCGGCATAGGTCTCGAAACTGGCCCCCTTGCTCGAGTCGTACTTGGTCGAGACTTCCAGCAGGCCGATCATCCCGGCCTGGATCAGATCCTCGACCTGGACGCTGGCCGGCAGGCGTGCCAGCAGGTGATAGGCGATACGTTTGACCAACGGCGCATAACGTTCAATCAATTCATACTGGCTGTCACGCGACGACTTGGAATACATGCGATAGCCACTGGCAGTCATAGCACCGGTCCCGCACTCGTTTGATGCACCAGACGCTCGACGAAAAACTCCAGGTGCCCCGCGGGTTGGCGGGCAGCGGCCAGGTGTCGACCTTCTGGGCAATAGCCTTGAACGCCAAGGCGCATTTCGAACGAGGGAATGCCTCATAGACCGCACGCTGCTTTTGCACGGCCTTGCGCACGCACTCGTCATAAGGAACGGCGCCGACGTATTGTAGGGCCACATCGAGGAAGCGGTCCGTGACCTTGGTCAACTTGGCGAACAGGTTGCGGCCTTCCTGCGGGCTCTGGGCCATGTTGGCCAGCACCCGGAAGCGGTTCATGCCGTAGTCGCGGTTGAGCAGCTTGATCAAGGCGTAGGCGTCGGTGATCGAGGTCGGCTCGTCGCAGACCACCAGCAGCACTTCCTGGGCCGCGCGGACAAAGCTGACCACCGACTCGCCAATGCCCGCGGCGGTGTCGATCACCAGCACGTCGAGGTTGTCGCCGATGTCGCTGAAGGCCTGGATCAGGCCCGCATGCTGCGCCGGGCTCAGGTGCACCATGCTCTGGGTGCCCGAGGCCGCGGGCACGATACGAATCCCGCCCGGACCTTGCAGCAGCACATCGCGCAGTTCGCAGCGCCCCTCGACCACGTCGGCCAGGGTGCGTTTGGGGGTCAGGCCCAGCAGCACATCGACATTCGCCAGTCCCAGATCGGCATCCAGCAGCATGACGCGCCGGCCGAGCTCAGCCAGCGCCAGGGATAAATTCACTGACACGTTGGTCTTCCCGACGCCACCTTTGCCGCCGGTCACCGCGATCACCTGTACGGGATGCATGCTGCCCATGTTCTCTTCTTACCTTGTCTTGCTTAGACGGAAGGCCACATAAGTGGCTGCGCGGTCACTTGCCGGAACAACGCGTGGCAGACCCTCGATGGAGGTCGTTTGCAACGTCTTCATACTCATCTCAGCCCACCCGTTTGGACGGGCTGTGGTAGATGTCAGCGAACATATCGGCCATGGCCTCCTCGCTGGGCTCTTCCTGCATTTGTACACTGACCGCCCTGGACACCAACTGATGCCGGCGCGGCAGGTGCAGGTCATCCGGAATGCGCGGCCCGTCGGTCAGATAGGCCACCGGCAACTCGTGACTGATGGCCAGGCTCAGCACTTCGCCGAGGCTCGCCGTTTCATCAAGCTTAGTCAGGATGCAACCGGCCAGCCCGCAGCGCTTGTAACTGTGGTAGGCGGCGGTCAGCACCTGCTTCTGGCTGGTGGTGGCCAGCACCAGGTAATTCTTGGCCTTGATCCCGCGTCCGGCCAGGCTTTCCAGCTGCATGCGCAAGGCCGGATCGCTGGCCTGCAGGCCGGCGGTATCGATCAGCACCACACGCTTGCGCAGCAGCGGATCGAGGGCCTGGGCCAGGGACTGGCCCGGATCGACATGGGTCACGGACACGTTGAGGATCCGTCCCAGGGTCTTGAGCTGCTCCTGGGCACCGATGCGGAAGCTGTCCATGCTCACCAGCGCGATGTTCTGCGCGCCGTACTTGAGCACGTAGCGCGCCGCCAGCTTGGCCAGCGTGGTGGTCTTGCCCATGCCGGCCGGGCCGACCATGGCGATCACGCCACCCTCTTCCAGCGGCTCGATCTCGGGGGTGACGATCATCCGCGCCAGGTGCGCCAGCAGCATGCGCCAGGCCTGGCGCGGCTCGTCGATTTCGCTGACCAGGTCCAGCAAGTCCCGCGACAGCGGCCCGGACAGGCCGATGCGCTGCAGACGACGCCAGAGGTTGGCCTGTTGCGGCTGACGGCCTTGCAACTGGTTCCAGGCCAGGGAGCCGAGCTGGACTTCCAGCAGCTCGCGCAGGCCGTTGAGTTCCGAACGCATCGAGTCGAACACCCGCTGGTCCACCGCCGGGGCCGGGGCAACAGGCGCAGGGGCCGGACGCCGGGGTTCGTCGAAGGTCGGTTCGATCAGCGGCTCGGCGGCGGTCAGTGGCAGGCCGGCGAACAGTTGTCGATTGGTCGTCGCATCGCCTTCACCGTCGCTGCGCAGGCTCAGTTCGGCCTGGGCGGTGACGATACGCGACTGGGTCTTGCGCAGCTCGTCTTCGAGCTCGATGTTCGGCACCCGTGGCGACAGTGCCGAGAGCTTGTAGTCCAGGGCAGCCGTCAGCTCGACACCGCCCGCAATCCGGCGGTTGCCGATAATGGCCGCGTCCGAACCCAGCTCATCACGAACCAGCTTCATGGCCTGACGCATATCGGCGGCGAAAAAACGCTTAACTTGCATAACCCACTACCTCAGCCGTTGGGCCCTACTGTCGCAACGATGGTCACTTGCTTGTTGTCCGGAATTTCCTGGTAGGCCAATACATGCAGGCTTGGCACCGCCAGTCGTCCGAACCGCGAAAGCATCGCGCGAACCGGTCCAGCTACCAGCAGGATCACCGGCTGCCCTTGCATTTCCTGGCGCTGGGCGGCGTCGATCAGCGAACGCTGGAGTTTTTCAGCCATGCTCGGCTCCAGAAGAACGCCTTCTTCCGAGCCTTGTCCGGCCTTCTGCAGACTATTGAGCAATATTTGTTCCAACCTTGGTTCCAAGGTGATCACAGGCAGCTCGGACTCAAGCCCTACAATGCTTTGGACGATTGCGCGCGACAATCCGACGCGCACCGCGGCAACCATAGCGGCAGTATCTTGACTCTTGGTGGCATTGTTGGCGATGGCTTCGGCAATGCTGCGGATATCCCGGACCGGCACGTGTTCGGCCAGCAAGGCCTGCAGTACCTTGAGCAAGTGCGACAGGGAAATGATCCCCGGCACCAGCTCTTCGGCCAGCTTCGGCGAGCCCTTGGCCAGCAATTGCATGAGTTGCTGGACTTCCTCGTGACCGATCAATTCGCTGGAGTGCTTGTAGAGGATCTGGTTGAGGTGCGTTGCCACCACGGTGCTGGCGTCGACCACGGTATAACCCAGGGACTGGGCCTGGGGCCGCTGGCTGACCTCGATCCACACCGCTTCAAGGCCGAAGGCCGGGTCCTTGGCGGTAATCCCGTTGAGCGAGCCATAGACCTGGCCCGGATTGATCGCCAACTCGCGATCCGGGTAAATCTCGGCTTCGGCCAGGGTCACGCCCATCAGGGTCAGGCGGTAGGCACTGGGCGCCAGGTCGAGGTTGTCACGAATATGCACGGTGGGCATCAGGAAGCCCAAGTCCTGGGAGAGCTTCTTGCGCACCCCCTTGATCCGCGCCAGCAACTGCCCACCCTGGTTGCGATCCACCAGCGGAATCAGGCGATAGCCGACTTCCAGGCCGATCATGTCGATGGGGCTCACGTCGTCCCAGCCCAGCTCCTTGGTTTCCATGGCCCGCGCCGGCGACGGCAGCAGGTCCTGCTGACGCTGGACCTCGGCCAGGGCCTGGATCTTGGCGACATTCTGCTTCTTCCAGACCAGGTAGGCGGCGCCACCGGCCACCAGCGCCAGGCTGAGGAAGGACACGTGCGGCATGCCCGGCACCAGGCCCATCACCGCCATCAGGCCGGCGGCCACCGCCAGGGCCTTGGGCGAGGCGAACATCTGCCGGCTGATCTGCTTGCCCATTTCTTCCGAGCCGGACGCCCGGGTCACCATGATCGCCGCGGCGGTGGACAGCAACAGTGATGGCAATTGCGCCACCAAACCGTCACCGATGGTCAGCAAGGCATAGACCTTGCCCGCATCGGCGAAGCTCATGTGGTGCTGGAAGATCCCGACCGCCATGCCGCCGATCAGGTTGATGAACAGAATCAGCAAGCCGGCGATGGCGTCACCGCGAACGAATTTGCTGGCACCGTCCATGGAACCGTAGAACTCGGCTTCCTGGGCCACTTCCAGACGACGCAGCTTGGCTTGTGGCTGATCGATCAGGCCGGCGTTGAGGTCGGCGTCGATCGCCATCTGCTTGCCGGGCATCGCATCGAGGGTGAAGCGCGCGCTCACCTCGGAAATCCGCCCGGCACCCTTGGTGACCACGACGAAGTTGATGATCATCAGGATCGCGAAGACCACGATACCGACCACGTAGTTGCCGCCGATCACCACCTCGCCGAAGGCCTGGATCACCTTGCCCGCGGCGGCATGCCCCTCCTGGCCATGGAGCATGACCACCCGGGTCGAGGCCACGTTCAGGGCCAGACGCAACAGCGTGGCCACCAGCAGGATGGTCGGGAAGACGGCGAAGTCCAGCGGCCGCAGGGCGTAGACGCAGACCAGCAGGACAACCAGGGACAAGGCGATGTTGAAGGTGAAGAAAACGTCCAGCAGGAACGCCGGCACCGGCAACATCATCATCGCCAGCATGACCAACAGCAGCACCGGCACACCCAGGTTGCCCCGGCCGAGGCTGCTCAGGTTACTGCGCGCCGTGTTGATAAGTTGAGAGCGATCCACCGGTATTCCTCGTCACCTTGAAGCAAACTTTTGACGCCGGGAGCGCCACAGGCCTGCCACTGCAAGAAGCCTTCCAACTTTTGCCATCCAAGGTAACGCGCCGCCTCCGACCCGGCGTTTCACTGGGCGGTTCTGATGTCGCTCGCGGTCAATTTGCCAAAGTGCAGATCACTCCCTTTCATGTACAGGATCCCGCGATTCAACCGGGTGTCCTCGACCTTGACCTTGTCCTCATGGAAATACCCCAGAACGACCACCGCCGTCGGGGCACGCGCCAGCAGGTCATGCCCCAACATCAAATTGAGTGCCCACTGAAATTCGATGATGGGCAAATCGGCAATGACGACCTGACGCTTGCGGTCGCTCCAGCGGTAATCCTGCTGGACCGTGATAAACACATCATCGTCGAAAAACTCGAAAACCGGCTTGCCATAACGCCTCGAAAGCCCATTGGCGGACCAGTCACTCATGTAATCATTCGAATTACTGAATACCCTGCAGAGCTGCTCGAATGAATGGATACGCCCCGCGGCGCTGGAAAAGTAGTTATACCAATAGTGGTAGGCCAACCCGGCCAACTCGGGACGGATGGCATTGACAGGAGAATCGAGGTAACCCGGAATATGGGCGTCGGCAGCTTCCTTGAAACGGTCAAAATCCAGTAACAACCTGAAAGTGATTGAATAGCCGATCGCACCGATTTCAGGTTTGTCCTCCAACCTGCCTGATACAAATAGCAAACCCATCCCTTCCAGGCGCTCATATGGCTCGTTGTTCATGATCGTTCGCTCCCATGGTGGTCATCCCTGAGAAGAATGAAACATCCATGGAACCCATGAGACGCCGGGCAAGCGAACGCGGTCTACTGTCAGAATTGACAGGTTTGTGCAAAAAACACTGCCGTTGGTCGCCCCTCCCCCCGATGAGGAAACCTTCGCGCAACACGCCCGTGCGCCTTGATTCCAGCCGATAGCACACAAGACAGAAACGTCAACCTGATACTTCTGACAGTGGTTGAAACAGCCATGGAGGTATCCAATTAAGTCATCGAGCGACTGTTGTTGGGAAATATCGGAAGTAGCCGCTCCGGCGCACCGAGCAGAGGCTTGCCATGACCGATAATATTTCCCTTGCCGAACAAATGGGTGTCCGCCCGGAAGACCTGGACGAACACGGCGTATTGAAACCTTATGTAGCGCCGGAGTTCGCCCCTTACACTCCTGCGCCATACCCCGACACCGAGCAGTTCCCCAGCAGCGATCCTGCTCCAGGCGACGAGCCTGTTTCGACACCCAGGATAGGCTGGTGCCCGAACGGCAGCGTCAAAGGCGGCATCTGCTCGCCGTTCAACAATGTCCGGCCTAACTGGATGGGCTACTACTCCGGTGCCACCGCCAACCTGCGCGTTGACGAACTGATACTGCCCGGCACCCACAACTCCGCCACGGACAAACAGGCCCCCCAAACCGACAGCTATGACACCTGCCAGGACGTATCGCCCCATAGTCAATTCCAGACGGGCATCAGGGTGCTCGATCTGAGGGTCCAGTTTTACTTCGGCTATCCGCAGGGGGACGCGAAAAGATTCTCGATCTTCCACAGCACGAATTCAGGAAGAACCGTCGAAGGCGACTGCCTGCAAGCCGCCATCAACCTCTACACGGCCCACGGCAACGAGGTGGTCATTCTCGACTTTCATGAATTCAGGAACTTTACCGACGCGGCACATCGCGAGTTGGCCACGGTTATAAAAAATCGCCTGGGTAGCAGGCTGATCGAACCCAAGTGGAAGTGCCTGGTGCTCAGGCAGCTATGGGCCCTGCAGAAAAATGTCGTGATTGCCTACAACAATAGCCAGCGCGACCCGCTGTTCTGGCCCGGGGTCAATCAGCGCTGGATAGGCAAGAACCGGCCTTCCAGCAGTGAGCTGAAGACCTTCGTCGAGCAGGTCGGTAGAGAGTCGAAACCCGAATTTGAGCTGCGCTCCATCCAGGCACACAAATACACCCTGGTCTATCAACCCGACGATATGTCGTCGGACGTCATGAGCTGGTTTGCCGCGGGCGAATTCAACTCTCCGATCATGAAGTTCCACATCATCAACACCGACTGGTCTTTACGTTGCAGGCATATCGACAACTGCATTCATGCGAACAGTTTCAGAAATCAAGAAAGGACCTCTGCTCATGTGACCCCCAACAATCTCACCAACGGGTTTATTCCCAATGGCATCGGCGCGATCGTCCTGGTGACAGCCAATGGCAATTGGTCCGCGTCAATGACACTCCCTACCCGAACAATCAACAAAGCCACCCTGCTCATCATTTGCAAAGCCCAACTACAAACAACACTGCATGTCCCCAACAGTGACTTTCCGATAGCCGAGCTGATCTTGAAGCAAAATGATGTGATCTTCTTCCAATACAGCACCGCCGAGCTCAAATGGATATTGCAGCCTGACCACGTTTACTCCCCCAACACTTCGGGAGACTCGATCCCCGTCGTGCGCTCCGATGAAAAATTCATCAAGTACCAGACAGCGGATTACAACTGGACGGACAACATCACCCTGCCGACCTCTGCGCCGATCTATAGTTATGTCGAGATAGCCTCCAACATAACGGCCACCGAAGGCTGGCATAGCCATATCCATCGCCGCCCCGACCAGAGGGTCTACCGCCTCCAACGGGGTGACAAATACGTCTTCATGCTCAACAACCAGGTCACCTGGCAGGCCGTCAAGACGCCCATACACTCTTACGGCGCGGCCCAGGCCGGGCCCCAGATGGCGGATACCGGCACAGAACAAACCCGGGTGCATTTCAAGAATGCCGACTGGGTCAGGGAAATCACCCTGCCCCTCACGGCCTGGGAAGGCGACGAGGTCACCCTGACCTCCGACGCCACCTTGACGGCCACCGTCATGGGCACCAATCTCTCACCTGGCACCTCCATTCAACTCAGAACAGGCGATACCCTCAAATTCCGCTACACCGCCAACACCCGCAAGTGGCGCCGCATTTGAGCAATAACCCCAGCGCCGGATGATCGCCTACTCGTCGCGGCGCAGATCCGGCGGAATCGGCAGGTCGCCCTTGAGCGGATCGGGGCGCTTGCCCTTGCCGGCCTGGTACTGGCGAATCTGGTAGACATACGCCAGCACCTGCGCCACCGCCAGGTACAGGCCCGCCGGGATTTCCTGCTCCAATTCGGTGGAGTAGTAGATCGAACGCGCCAGAGCCGGCGATTCGAGCAGCATGACCTGGTGTTCGACGGCGATCTCGCGGATCTTCAAGGCCAGGAAGTCGCTGCCCTTGGCCAGCAACACCGGCGCCCCACCCTTCTCCGCGTCGTACTTGAGCGCCACGGCATAGTGGGTCGGGTTGGTGATCACCACATCCGCCTCGGGAATCGCCGCCATCATCCGCCGCTGGGACATTTCGCGCTGCACCTGGCGAATCCGCTGCTTGACCTCCGGCCGGCCTTCCTGGTCCTTGTGTTCGTCGCGCACTTCCTGCTTGGTCATCAGCAGCCGCTGGTGAGCCTGATAGAGCTGCACCGGCACATCCACCGCGGCAATGATCAACAGCCCCAGGGACATCCACAAGGTACTCCAACCCACCACCTGCAGGCTGTGAATGATCGCCATCTCCAGCGGTTCATGGGCAATGCGCACCAGGTCGTCGATATCCGAAGACAGTACCGACAGCCCGACGAACAGGACGATGGCGAACTTGCCGATGGCCTTGAGCAGCTCCATCAGCGCATTGGTCGAAAACATTCGCTTGATCCCCGCCAAGGGGTTCATCCGACTGAACTTCGGCGCCATGGTGCCGGCCGAAAACAACCAACCACCGAGGGAGATCGGCCCGATGAAGGCGGCGAGCAGGATGCTCAGCAGGATCGGCTGCACCGCCCAGATGGCGATTTCTCCCGAGTGCATCAGGAAAATCGCCATGTAGCGCTGGTCGACCACCACTTCCCGGGTCAGGCTGAAGTTCAAGCGCATCAACTCAGCCAGGTCCTGGGCCAGGGCGCCGCCGAACACCAGCAAGGCGCCAGCGCCGGCCATCATCACGGCGAAGGTATTGAGTTCCTTGGAGCGGGCAACCTCCCCCCGCTCCCGGGCCTCCCTTTTCTTTTTGTCCGTGGGGTCTTCTGTCTTGTCCTGACCGCTCTCGCTCTCAGCCATGGATCAGCGCGCCCGTGCCAGTTCGCGTAAAAACTGCAGGGCCTCGACGGCCAGCGGTTGATACTGGTTGAGAATGTCCCCCAGGCTGACCCAGAGGATGAACATCCCCAGCACCAGGATCAGCGGGAAACCGATGGAGAAGATGTTCAGTTGCGGCGCGGCGCGGGTCATGATGCCGAAGGCGATGTTCACCACCAGCAACGCGGTAATCGCCGGCAGTACCAGCATCAACGCCGCCCCGAGCACCCAGCCGAGCTTACCGGAGATTTCCCAGAAATCCGTGGTCGACAGCCCGCTGCCCACCGGGAAGGTGGTAAAGCTCTCGGTCAACACCTCGATGACCACCAGGTGGCCGTTCATGGCCAGGAACATCAGCGTCACCAGCATGGTGAAGAATTGCCCGATCACCGCCGCCGAGACCCCGTTGACCGGGTCGACCATGGACGCGAAGCCCATGCCCATCTGCACCGCGATGATCTGCCCGGCCACCACGAAGGCCTGGAAAAACAGTTGCAGGGACAAGCCCAGCAAGGCGCCGAAAATGATCTGCTCGGCGATCAGCAGCAGCCCGCTCAGATCCAGCGGATGCACCGCGGGCATCGGCGGCAGGCCGGGGGTCACGACCACGGTGAGCGCCAGGATGAAATACATGCGTATCCGCCGCGGCACCAGGGTGGTCCCGAAGATCGGCATGGTCATGATCACCGCGCCGATCCGGAACATCGGCAGCATGAAGCTCGCAACCCAACTGCTGATCTGCGTATCGGTCAGCGCGAGCAGCGACATGTCAGCCGATGACCTGCGGAATACTGCCGTACAACGACAGGATGTATTCCATGAACTTCTGCACCAGCCAGGGGCCGGCGACGATCAGGGTGATCAGCATCACCAGCAGGCGCGGCAGGAAGCTCAGGGTCTGTTCGTTGATCTGGGTGGCGGCCTGGAACATCGCCACCACCAGGCCCACCAGCAGGCTCGGGATCACCAGCACCGCGACCATCAGGGTGGTCAGCCAGAGGGCATCACGGAAAATGTCGACTGCGACTTCAGGAGTCATTGCACATCACTCGCTCTAGACACCGCCAAAACTGCTGGCCAGGGTGCCGATGATCAGTGCCCAGCCATCCACCAGCACGAACAGCATGATCTTGAACGGCAGGGAAATAATCAGCGGCGACAGCATCATCATACCCATCGCCATCAGCACACTGGCCACCACCAGGTCGATGATCAGGAAGGGAATGAAGATCATGAAGCCGATCTGGAACGCGGTCTTCAACTCCGAGGTCACGAAGGCCGGCACGACAATGGTCAGCGGCGCCTGGTCGGGCGTGGCGATGTCGGTGCGCTTGGACAGGCGCATGAACAGCTCCAAGTCGCTGCTGCGGGTCTGCGCCAGCATGAAGTCCTTGATCGGCCCTTCGGCCTTGAGCACCGCGTCCTGGGCCGTCATCTTCTCGGCCAGGTAGGGCTGCAGGGCATCGTGGTTCACCTTGTCGTAGACCGGCGCCATGATGAACATGGTCAGGAACAACGCCATGCCGGTGAGGATCTGGTTCGAGGGCGTCGACTGCAGGCCCAGCGCCTGACGCAGGATCGAGAAGACAATGATGATGCGGGTGAAGCTGGTCATCAGCATGACGAACGCCGGGATAAAACTCAGCGCCGTCATGATCAGCAGGATTTGCAGGTTGACCGAATACTCCTGCTGGCCGTTGGCCCCGGTGCCGAGGGTGATCGCCGGGATCGACAGTGGATCGGCAGCCAGCGCCAAAGGTGCCGCCAGCAGCAAGGCCAGCGTCAGGAAAAACCGCAAAGCGCCCATCACTTCTTATCCTTACCCAAAAATTCCATCAGGCGTTGAGCGAACTCAGGCGTGGCCTGCTCGCCGCTCGGCACCTGGACCGGTTCCTTGAGTACATGCAGGGGGGTGATGGTGCCCGGCGTCAGCCCGAGCAGGATCTGCTCGTTGCCGACCTGCACCAGCACCAGACGGTCACGTGGCCCGAGGGCGCGCGAACCGATCAACTCGATGACCTGCCGCCCCTTGGCCCCCGGCCCCACCTGTTGCACACGGCGCAACAGCCAGGCGAGCACAAAGATGATCCCCAGCACCAGCAGCAGGCCGAGCACCAGTTGCGTCAACTGTCCGGCCATACTACCCGGCGCACTCGGCGCGGCCGCCGTTGCCGTGGCCAGCGGCTCCGCCGCCCACGCACCGAGCGGCGACAGCAACAGGAGGCCGAAAATCCGGCTCATTCAGCGCAGCTTCTTGATGCGTTCGCTCGGGCTGATCACGTCGGTCAGACGGATACCGAACTTTTCGTTGACCACCACCACTTCACCGTGGGCGATCAACGTGCCATTGACCAGCACGTCCAACGGCTCGCCGGCCAGGCGGTCCAGCTCGATCACCGAGCCCTGGTTCAATTGCAGCAGGTTGCGGATGTTGATATCGGTGCTGCCGACTTCCATGGAAATCGACACCGGAATGTCCAGGATCACGTCCAGGTTCGGACCGTCCAGGGTCACCGGCTCGTGGCTCCTGGGCACACTGCCGAACTCTTCCATGGGCAGGCGGTTGGAGCTCGGCGCAGTGCCGGAGTCGGCCGCCAGCAAGGCATCGATATCGGCCTGGCCGGCATCGCCGGTTTCTTCCAGGGCAGCCGCCCACTCGTCGGCCAGGGCCTGGTCGTCCGGGGAAGTCATATCGTGTTCATTAGCCATCAGTTGTCCTCGGCGAGCAGAAAATCAATTAACACGGCACATTTCTGATCGACGCCCTAGCGGCGCTCGATCGGCTCAATCACTTGCAGCGCCAGGTTGCCCTTGTGGGAACCGAGCTTGACCTTGAACGCCGGCACGCCGTTGGCGCGCATGACCATGTCTTCCGGCAGTTCCACCGGAATCACGTCGCCCGGTTGCATGTGCAGGATGTCCCGCAGGCGCAACTGGCGACGGGCAACCGTGGCACTGAGGGGGACGTCCACGTCCAGCACGTCTTCGCGCAGGGCCTTGACCCAGCGCTCGTCTTGGTCGTCCAGGTCCGACTGGAAACCGGCGTCGAGCATTTCGCGCACCGGCTCGATCATCGAGTACGGCATGGTCACGTGCAGGTCGCCGCCGCCGCCGTCGAGTTCGATATGGAAGGTCGACACCACCACCGCCTCGCTGGGACCGACGATGTTGGCCATGGCCGGGTTCACTTCCGAGTTGATGTACTCGAAATTGACTTCCATGATCGCCTGCCAGGCTTCCTTGAGATCGATGAACGCCTGATCCAGCACCATGCGCACCACCCGCAGCTCCGTGGGGGTGAACTCACGGCCTTCGATCTTGGCGTGCCGGCCATCGCCGCCGAAAAAGTTGTCCACCAGCTTGAACACCAGCTTGGCGTCGAGGATGAACAGGGCGGTGCCGCGCAGGGGCTTGATCTTCACCAGGTTGAGGCTGGTGGGGACATAGAGCGAGTGCACGTATTCGCCGAACTTCATCACCTGCACGCCACCGACCGCCACATCCGCGGAACGGCGCAGCATGTTGAACATGCTGATACGGGTGTAGCGGGCGAAACGCTCGTTGATCATTTCCAGGGTCGGCATGCGTCCGCGGACGATGCGATCCTGGCTGGTCAGGTCGTAACTTTTGACACTGCCGGGATCGGCAGAGGTTTCGGTCTGCACCAGACCGTCATCGACGCCGTGCAAAAGGGCGTCGATCTCATCCTGGGACAGCAGATCCTGCACGGCCATGTCGTGATCCTACTGCAATACGTAGTTAGTGAAGAGCAGCTGTTCGACCACCACCTTGCCGACTTCCTTCTGCGCCACTTCCTGCACGCTGGCAGTGGCTTTCTGGCGCAGCAGTTCCTGGCCGACCGGAGTGGCGAGGGTTTCGTAGGCCTGCCCGGAGAAGAGCATCACCAGGTTGTTGCGGATCACCGGCATGTGGACTTTAAGGGCATCCAGGTCGGCCTGGTTGCGCGCCAGCAGGGTGATACTCACCTGCATGTAGCGCTGGCGGCCGGAGGCGTCCTTGAAGTTGGTGACGAAGGCCGGGGCCATGGGTTCGAAGATCGCCGGCTGCTTGCCGTTACTGACGGCCTCGACGGGCGCCGGAGCCGGCTTGCTCTGGGCACTGTGCATGAAGTACCAGGTCGCGCCCACCGACAGGCCGACGGCCAGCAGCACGCCCAGCACAATGACGATGATGAGCTTGAGTTTGCTTTTACTGCCGGGTTCTTTTACCGCTGCTTCGCTCTTCGCCATGCCAATAATCCGTCACTATTCGATTTTTCATAGTCGCACGGCAAGGCTTGAGCAAGTGTTATGCCAGATTGGGTACAAGGGAAATACAGTCTTTGAAATACCACGGCGCCTGTGGGAGAACCTGCGGGAGCCGGCTCACCGACTCCCGCAGACATCAGGCGTAATAGTCGACCGCGCTGGAGCCCACCACCACACTGGGGCTGACTGCCGCGGTTTCGCCGGCGGCGGCAATCGACAGGTCATCCTGGCTGTCGCCACCCAGGCCACTCCCCCTGTTGCTGCCTTTCTGCGCCTGCTGCTGTTGCTGCTGCTGCGCGCCCTGGCCCTGGCCGGCCCAACCCCGGGCCTGGTCGGAGACCGTGACATCGGCCTGCCCCAGGCCTTGCTGTTGCAGCATGTCGCGCAGACGCGGCATGTTGCCCTCCAGTGCGTCGCGCACACCGGCGTGAGCACTGATGAAGCTGATCTGCGTCGGCTGGTCGGCCGCCATGTTCACCTTGATATCCAGGCGCCCCAGTTCAGCGGGTTGCAGCTGGATCTCCGCCGACTTGAGGTTGGCGCTGGAGAGGTACATGACCCGATTGACCACCTCCTCGCTCCAACCGCTCTGATGCATCGCCAACGGCTGGTTGACCGGCAGCGCATTGGCGGTCTTGGGGGTGGCCGCCTGGGTCAGCGCTGCCAGGCGATTGGCGAAGTCGTCGACCCGGGTGTCGCTGGAAGCACTCTTGAGGTCCTTGAGACCGTCGTCGATCAGCGTCTTGAAGGATTTGTCGCCGCCCTGGTCGGTGCTACCGGGATCGGTCTTCTGATCCAGCAACGTGACAACGTTATTGGCCTGGTTCTGCGCCAGGCTCGGATCGACGGGATTATTGTCGGTGGATTTCGCCGAAGCCTGGCTGCCGCTCGAGACGTGACCGCCCTGCTCCATGGCCAGGCGTACGACCGGCAGGTTGTCCAGCGGGTCGGCGGCCGGATCGAAATCATCACCAGCGGTCGGCGGGGTCGCCACTGCCGGCTTGGCCGCGGCGGTCACCGCTGTCGCCAGCGGGGCCGGGGTCAGGGTCGGATCGACCGGGGTCGCCGCTGCGGGGGCTGGGGCCGGGGTCTGCGTCGCCGCGGCAGCCTGGAGCAGGGCCGGGTCTAGGGTCGGGTCCGGCGTCGCCACGGCGACTGGCGTATCGGTCGTTGCCTTGCTGGTGTCATCGCTGGAAGCGGTCTTGTCGCCAGGCTTCGAGGCATCGGTCGAGGCCGTCGTGCCGTCGGCCTTGGTCTTGTCAGGACCGCCCTTGCCATCGGCGGACGCCGTCTTGTCATCAGCCTTTGACGATTTGTCGGCAGGCAAGGATTTGCCGCTACCGGCAACCGGCGGCTGCGCGGCGGCATCCGTATTATTGGCGTTGCTGGCCGGCGCGTCCGGCTTGGACGGCACCACGGGGGCCGTGTCCGCCATCGGCTTGACCGGATTGAAGGCAAGCTTGCCCGGATTGCTCTGGGTGTCCTGGTAGACCTGCGCGAAGCTGAAAGCATTGTCCTTGGGCGCCGCGACAGCCGTCGGCGCTGAAATCACAGCGTCCGCCTGCGGCTTGACGGCAGCGTTGGCCTGGAGGAGCGAATTGGGGGCGAGTGGCATAACACGATCTCCGCTGCACAGGGGCGGTAACTACAATGCAGGGAACAAAAGCAAGGTTCGGGCCATATTTGCCCGGGCGACGCGGACACAGACACTAGGGCCTTACGGGAAAACGCTCGCGTTCGGTTTCGTAAACGCGGCGCACCAACTCGTATTCACGGTCAATCTGGTTGATCAGCTCTTCGACACCGACCAGCGGCAACTGTCCGGCCAGCAGCTCCAGCTGACGGCAAAGCTCGGCCAGGCGCAACGCCCCCATGTTGCTGCTGCTGCCCTTGAAGCTGTGCGCCACCGCCCCGAGATCCGCGGCATTGCTCGCCTGATGCAACTGCCCCAGGCGTTTTCTCGAGTCCTCCAGAAAGGTATCCAGCAGCAGCGGATACTCATCCTCCATGATGTCCTGCAATGCACCGAGTACATTGCGATCCAGATGCTCCATATCGTTGTCCACTTGATCGCTCCCTGCTCCACACCCACGAATTATGCCTGAGCCTCCCACGAAAACTCCACGTGGGCACTGCGCCCATTGTCCGACCAACAGGCATTGCGCCCGAGCTGGCGAACCAGCCCCACGCCGCGCCCGGACAGCCGGTCGAGCAGTGCGGGACGCTCCATCACCTGCGCCACGTCAAAACCTTTGCCGCTGTCATCGACCTGTATGTATAACCGGCCACCCTCCCCGTGCGGGATCACCTGCAGGCGCACCCGCACGAATCCCTCTTGCAGCTCGAGCAGACGCCGATTGCGTTGCTCATAGTATTGCGCAAATCCCCGCACATCGCGCTTGAGACTCGAATCCAGGCCCAGGACACCGTGCTCCAGGGCATTGGAGTAGAGTTCGGCGAGGACGCTGTAGAGCGCCCCGCTCTGCGTGCGCAAGCCATGCACCTCCATCAGCAATTGAAGCAGGTACGGCAACGGATTGAAGCGCTTCAAGGTGGCCGCGCGAAACTCGAAGCTCACCGACCAGTCCAGCGGGCAGGATTCACCGCTGTCGGAGTAGACCATGGAGCTGGGCAACTGGTGCGCCGGCGCCGGAAGCGTGATCTGGACCATGCTCAGATCATCCCGGGCTTCGCCGTGAAAGCGCTGCAGGGCCTCCTGAATGTCCTCGAACAGGCGATCCGGCTCCAGATTGGCCTCGAAGACCTGGTGCAGGCGCTCCACGCCGAAGAGCTGATCGTCGCGGTCACAGGTATCGATCACCCCGTCGGAAAGCAGGAACACCCGATCCCCCTGGGCCATGGGGTAGACATCGGTGTGATGATCGAACAGCTCGGCCCCGAGCACCCCCAGGGGCAGGTGCCGGGCCACCAGCGGCTGGCGCTCTCCCGTCGCCACGCGATGCAGGTAACCGTCCGGCATGCCGCCATTCCACACCTCCACCACCTGGCGCTGCGGGCTCAGGCAAAGAAAGATGGCACAGCAGAACATGTCCACCGGCAGGATGCGCTTGAGCTTGGCATTCATCTCGCGCAGGGTTTCCGGCAGCCCATAGCCCTTGGCGGTCATGCCATAGAACACTTCCGCCAGCGGCATCGCCCCGACCGCCGCCGGCAGGCCATGGCCGGTGAAGTCGCCGAGCAGCACATGCATATCGCCGGCCGGGGTGTAGGCCGCCAGCAACAGGTCGCCGTTGAACAGCGCATAAGGCGATTGCAGGTAGCGGATATTCGGCGCGTTCAGGCAACCGGAGTGGGCCACCTTGTCGAACACGGCCTTGGCCACCCGCTGCTCGTTGAGCAGGTAGTCATGGTGCCGGGCAATCAGGTCGCGCTGTTGCAGGACGGTGTCCTGCAGGCGCCTGAGACGATCCATGGCCTTGATCTTGGCCCCCAGGATGACCTGGTTGTAGGGTTTTTCCAGGAAGTCGTCGCCCCCGGCTTCCAGGCAGCGCACCAGCCCATCGACTTCGGTCATGGAGGTCAGGAAGATGATCGGCACCAACGACTCTCCGGCCAGCACCTTGATCCGGCGCGCCGCCTCGAAACCGTCCATCACCGGCATCATCGCGTCCATCAGCACCAGCTGCGGCCGCTGGGCCTCGAACACGGCAACCGCCTCGGCGCCGTTGCTGGCCGTCAGCACCCCGTGTCCCTGACGCCTGACGATGCTCGAGAGCAGCAAACGATCGGCCGCACCATCCTCGGCGATCAATACCGTCAGCGACTCCGCTCCCGACTGCATGCAGGTCAGCCGATATCGAAGAGTTTGTCGAAATTGGAAATGGCCAGGATCTTGCGCACGTCCGAGTTGCTGTTGATCACCCGTACATCGGAATGATCACCACCGGCGTGATCGCGCAACAAGAGCAACATGCCCAGCGCGGAGCTGTCCAGATAGGTCGCTTCCTTCAGATCGACCACAATGGACGACGGTTTCTTGGCAAGCCCCTCGTAGGACTCGCGAAATTCCTGATGCCTGCCAAAATCAAAACGCCCTTTGATGGAGATCGTCAATTTTGCGCCATCGGGCGATACTTCTGCGACTACAGCCATGATACTGCTTCCTTGTCAGTGGCGACGTGTACAAGGTTTAGCACCCCGCCGAAGGTAGGGCAACCGGGAGCGTCAAAATTCCTGCAGATCAATACGGACTCTGCCGCGGCAAACGCTGGGACAGCTCATCCAGCAACTTCTGTTCACGCTTGTCTTCCAACTGGCGCGCCTCGTCGATATAGCGCTGCACCAACTTGCGCAGGCCTTCGACCCGGGTAAACGCCTGCTGCCAGGCCTCGCGCGCCTTGTCGAGGTTGTTCTGGTGCCAGGCCAGGCTCTGGCGCTGCTGGCCGACCGCCGTATCCAGCTGACCGAGAAACTGCTGGTAACCCAACAGCCATTGGCCGGAAACCCCCAGGCTACCACGCTGGATCCATTGTTCCTGGTATTCGAGACGAAAACGCTCGAGATCCTCCAGCTTGCTTTGCGCGACCCGCACCTGCCCCTGGAAATAACCCAGACGCTGGACCGCGGTGCGCTCGGTACTTTCGGCCATCTCGACCACCGGGGCCAGGCGCGCGGCACGGCTCAGGGCCATGATCGATTAACCGCCGGCCGCGGGAGCGAACACCGACGCCAGATGCGCCTCGCATTCGCCCAGACTGATATTGGCGTTCAGGCCCTGGCGCAGGTACTGGGTCATCGCCGGCTGCAGAGCAATCGCGGTGTCGGTCTCGCGATCGCCACCGGCGACATAGGCACCGACGCTGATCAGGTCGCGACTCTGCTGATAACGCGACCAGAGCTGTTTGAAGTGCTGGGCGCGGCTCATGTGTTCAGGGCTGACCACCGCCGGCATGACCCGGCTGATGGACGCTTCGATATCGATCGCGGGGTAATGGCCTTCCTCGGCCAGGCGCCGGGACAGGACGATATGTCCGTCGAGCACACCCCGCGCCGAATCGGCAATCGGGTCCTGCTGGTCGTCGCCTTCGGACAGCACGGTGTAGAACGCGGTGATCGAGCCGCCGCCGGCCTCGGCGTTACCAGCCCGCTCCACCAGCTTGGGCAGCTTGGCGAACACCGACGGCGGATAACCCTTGGTCGCCGGCGGTTCGCCGATGGCCAGGGCGATTTCCCGCTGGGCCTGGGCGAAACGGGTCAGGGAATCCATGAGCAACAGGACATTCTTGCCCTTGTCGCGGAAATACTCGGCAATCCGCGTGCAGTACATGGCTGCGCGCAAACGCATCAGCGGCGCGTCGTCCGCCGGCGAAGCCACTACCACCGAACGCTTGAGGCCTTCTTCACCGAGGATGTGCTCGATGAACTCCTTCACCTCGCGACCGCGCTCGCCGATCAGACCGACGACAATGATGTCGGCCTCGGTGAAGCGGGTCATCATGCCCAACAGCACACTCTTGCCCACGCCGGTACCGGCGAAGAGGCCGAGGCGCTGGCCACGGCCCACGGTCAACAAACCATTGATGCAGCGAATGCCCACGTCCAGCGGTTGGCTGATGGGGTCGCGGTTGAGCGGGTTGATGGTCGGGCCGTCCATCGGCACCCAGTCCTCGGCCTTCATCCCACCCTTGCCGTCGAGGGCGCGCCCGGCACCGTCGAGCACCCGCCCGAGCATGCTCATGCCCATCGGCAGGCGCCCGGTGTCGGCCAGGGGCACGACCCTGGCGCCGGGTGCAATGCCGGCCACGCTGCCCACCGGCATCAGGAACACCTTGGTGCCGGAAAAGCCCATCACCTCGGCCTCGACCTGTACCGGATGGTAGCTGTCGTCGTTGATCACCAGGCAGCGCGCGCCCATGGCAGCCCGCAGCCCCTCGGCCTCGAGGGTCAGGCCGACCATGCGCAACAGACGACCTTCGAGGATCGGCTGCCCGGGCAGGTCGATGGCCCCGGCATAACCGCTCAAGCGCTTGCCGAAGCTGGTGCGCTCAAGACGCATCGGACAGGTCCGCCGCGGAAACCTTCGTCAGTACTTCTTCGAGTTCCAGGGCAATATCCGGCAGCGCCGGATGCAGGGATTGCTCGTGGAGCTGATCGAACAACTGCGCCACGGCCTTGCTGATACGGGTTTCGATGGTGGCATCGATCCGGCTGTGCTCGGTTTCGATCCGGCAGCCGCCGGCCTGCAAGGCCTCGTCCTCGACGATACGCCAACTGGCTTCGTGGCGCTCGCGCAGGGCCTTGATCTGATCGAAGTCCTGGGGATTGATGTACAAACGGATATTGTCGGCGCCCAGCGGCAACAGCTTGAGGGCTTCGCGCAGGACGTGCTCGATCTGGCTGGAATCGGTCTTCAGCTCACGCTGGATGACCTCGCGCACCATGTGCTCGACCAGCCCCACCAGGCTGTGCTCGATCTGCCGGTCCTGCTCGGCGATGGGCGCGAACAGATTGCCCATCAGGGCTTCCAGAGCCTTGAGCTTGGCGGTCAGGGCGACTTCCGCCTCCTGTCGCACCTTGAGCTGGGTGCTGTGGAAACCTTCCCGCTCCCCCACGGCGAAGCCTTCGTTGTAGGCTTCCTGGCGAATGCTTTCGAGTTCTTCGAGGGTCAGCGGCTGGACTTCCTCCAGCGGCACTTCTTCGATCTCGGCCGGCGGTTCTTCCACCGGTTCGGGCTCGGGCTCCTCGACATGCGGGTCGAAGCTGGGCAGCGACCAGAGGTCGAAACCACTCACGTCCCGGGCGCGGATCAGATCGGTTGGATCAGTCATGGCTTGATCCTTAGATCATCTCTTCGCCGCCCTTGCCACCGAGCACGATTTCTCCGGCTTCGGCCATACGGCGGGCGATGGTGAGGATTTCCTTCTGCGCGGTCTCCACGTCGCTGACGCGAACCGGACCCTTGGCTTCGAGGTCGTCGCGCAGCAGTTCCGCCGCACGCTTGGACATGTTCTTGAAGATCTTTTCCTTGACGCCTTCGTCCGAGCCTTTGAGCGCAAGCACCAGCACGTCCGAAGACACTTCGCGCAGCAGCGCCTGGATCCCGCGGTCGTCGACGTCGGACAGGTTGTTGAAGACGAACATGAGGTCTTCGATCTGGGTCGACAGGTCCTCGTCCACTTCGCGGATCGAGTCCATCAACTGGCCTTCGATCGAGCTGTCGAGGAAGTTCATGATGTCCGCGGCACGCTTGATACCGCCCAAGGTGGTACGGGCCGCGTTGGAGTTGCCGGAGAACTGCTTCTCGAGAATCTGGTTGAGCTCCTTGAGGGCCGCCGGCTGAACCGTGTTCAGCGACGAGACCCGCAGGATGATGTCCAGGCGTACCTTGTGGTCGAAGTTGTTCAGCACTTCGCCGGCCTGGTCGGGGTCCAGGTACGCCACGACGATCGCCTGGATCTGCGGGTGCTCGTAACGGATCACGTCCGCCACCGCCCGCGGCTCCATCCACTTGAGACTGTCCAGGCCGCTGGTATTGCCGCCCAGCAGGATACGGTCGATCAGGCCGTTGGCCTTGTCTTCGCCCAGGGCCTGGGTGAGCATCTTGCGCACGTAGTCGTCGGAGCCGACGCCCAGGCTGGTCTGGTCGCCGACGATCTCGACGAACTCGCTCATGACCTGCTCGACCTGCTCGCGATGCACGTTGCCCATCTGCGCCATGGCCACGCCAACCCGCTGGACCTCCTTGGGGCCCATGTGGCGCAACACTTGTGCGGCATCGGTGGAACCCAGCGACAGCAGCAAGATCGCGGCTTTATCGACCCGGGTCAGCTTCTGGGTGACGGCGGCGTTATTACTCATCGGCGTTAATCCACTCTTTGACGACCTGTGCCACGCGGCCCGGGTCTTCGGCTACCAGACTCTTGATGGCGTTCAGCTGTGCGTCATAGCCTTCGCTCGGGCTCGGCAACAGGATGCTTTGCGGACCGCCCAGGCTGACGCGGTCGTTGGCCAGTTCGCCATCCAGGCCGCCCATGCCGCCGAGTTCCACATCGCCGCCGAAACCGGCCAGCTGTTTGTTCTTGCCACCGCCGGTGATGTTGTTGAGCACCGGACGCAACACCCCGAACACCAGTACCAGGATGAACAGCACACCCAGCACCTGCTTGACCACATCCCAGAACCAGGGTTGCGAGTAGAACGGGATATCGGCGATCACTTCACCGCGCTCGGCGGAGAACGGTACGTTGATCACGCTGACGCTGTCGCCGCGGCTGGCGTCGAAACCGACGGCGTCCTGGACCAGGCGGGTGAAGCGCGCCAATTCGTCGGCGCTCCACGGTGCCCGGGTGGTCTCGCCATTGGCCGGGTTGACCTTGACCTGGTCGTCGACCACCACCGCCACCGACAGGCGGGTCAGGCGACCCAACTGTTGCTTGGTGTGGCTGATGGAGCGATCCAGTTCGAAGTTCTTGGTCGATTGTTGACGCTTGTCCGCCGGATACGGCGCCAGCATCGGTTGGCCGGTGGCCGGGTCCATGATCTGCTGGCCGTTGGCATCGAGCAGCGGCTGGCCGGGGGCAATGGCACCGGTCGAGGCGGTGGCGCCGCCGGTGGTCTGCGGCGCGGTGGCCGGGCCTGGTGGCTGGTTGCTCAAGGCCCCCGGCACGCCTTGCGGACCGTTGCTGGCGGTGCGCTGTTCGGTGGTCGACTGCTCGCTGCGCAGCGCCGGCTGGTCAGGGTTGAACTGTTCGGAGGTCGACTCGACGGCACTGAAATCCACGTCGGCGGAGACTTCGGCCTTGTAGCGATCGTTGCCCAGCACCGGTTGCAGGATGTTGTGCACCCGCTGGGTGAGCATGCTTTCCATGCGTCGGCTGTAGTCGAACTGCTTGCCGGCCATGGTCAATTCGGAGTTTTGCGCCTGGTCGGAGAGCAGGTTGCCTTTCTGGTCGACGACGGTGATCTGCGACTTGCTGAGCTCGGGAACGCTGGTGGCCACCAGGTTGATAATCGCCACCACCTGCCCTGGCTCCAGGGAGCGGCCGGAATACAGCTCGACCAGTACCGAGGCGCTGGGCTTGCGCTCATCGCGCACGAACACCGAGCTTTTCGGGATCGCCAGGTGCACGCGGGCAGCCTTGACGTTGTTCAGGCTGGAAATGGTCCGCGCCAGTTCGCCTTCCAGGCCGCGACGATAACGGGTCGCTTCCATGAACTGGCTGGTGCCCAGGCCCTGGTCCTTGTCGAGAATCTCGAAACCGACATTGCCGTCGCTCGGGGTCACCCCGGCAGCGGCCAGCTTGAGCCGAGCCCGGGAAACGTCATCGGCCTTGACCAGCAGCGCACCGGAGCTAGGCTCGACGGTGTAGGGAATATCCGCCGCGGCCAGGGTTTCCATGACCTGCTTGGCATCCATACCGGCCAGGCTGCCATACAGCGGCCGGTAGTCGGGCTGCTGCGACCACAACACCACGGCAAAACCAATCGCCACGCTGGCCGCCAGGCCGACCATCAGGCCAACCTGACGCAGCATGGTCATTTCGGAAAGATTTTCCAGAAAGGACAACCCGAACAGCGGCGGTTTACCGTCTGCGGGGCTGGACTTGGCCGGTACGTTATCGGCGAGCACTTCTGCCATGACTGTCTACGTCCCTAACCCTTAAACCGGCATCTGCATGATGTCTTGATACGCCTGGACCAACTTGTTGCGCACCTGGGTCAAGGCCTGGAACGAGACGCTGGCTTTCTGCGAGGCGATCATGACATCCGTCAGGTCGACGCCGCTCTTGCCGATCTCGAAGGCCGTGGACAGCTGACCCGAGGCTTGCTGCACGTCGTTGACCTTGTTGATTGCATTGCCGAGCAAATCGGAAAAGCTGCTACCGCTGATTTCCGGCGCGGCCACAGCCGATTTCGGTTGAGCCATGGCATCCATTTGCATGGAGCGCATGTCCAGCATCAAGCGATTAAATTCAACACCCTGGCTCATGAACTTCTCTCTCCGGCGACCTGCAATTTTTTGACACTCGTGCAGCAGTTAGTGAAGGGTTAGCAACAAGGGTGCCAGCTCCTTGTCATCCTCGAACAAAATCCGATACACGCTACGCCGACCTGAATCGGCTTATGTGGCAAACAGATAGGCCTCGACATCCATTCCGGCATCACGCATCTGCGCCAGTTTGTAGCGCAGCGTACGCGGACTGATACCCAGTCGCTCGGCGGCCTCCTTGCGCCGTCCGCGCTCGGCCCGCAGGGTGTCGATGATCATCTGGAACTCGCGACGCCGCAGGTCGTCACCCAGGCCGCCCGGCTGCTCGACCGACACCGCCTCAACCGCCGCGGACTCCACGACGGACGGCCGGGCAGCGGCAGGCATGCACGCCCCGCCGACCGGGCCGGCCAGGCAGAAATCCTCGGCCTGGATCAGCCCGCCCTGCTGCAGGATCAGCGCCCGCTGGATCGCATTGTCCAGCTCGCGCACGTTGCCCGGCCACGGGTAGCCGATCAGGCAGGCCTGCGCCTGGGATGACAGTCGAACAGAGGCATGTTTCATTTTGGCGCTGTGCTTGGCGAGCAACCGCTCGGCCAGCGGCAGAATATCGGCGGTCCGCTCGCGCAATGGACGCCAGGCCAGCGGGAAAACCGACAGGCGATAGTAAAGGTCTTCACGAAAGCGCCCCGCCGCGACCTCGCCGGCCAGATCGCGGTTGGTGGTGGCCACCACCCGGATATCCAGGCTGATCGGTTTGCGCGCACCGACCCGCTCGACTTCGCGCTCCTGGAGCACGCGCAACAGCTTGGCCTGGAGCCCCAGGGGCATCTCGGAAATTTCATCGAGCAGGAGGGTGCCGCCATCGGCCTGCTCGAATTTGCCGGCCTGGGCCGCGATAGCGCCGGTGAACGAACCCTTTTCGTGCCCGAACAGGGTCGCCTCCAGCATGTTGTCGGGAATCGCCGCGCAGTTGATGGCAATAAACGGCTGGCCGGCACGCGGCGATTGTTGATGGATATAACGCGCCAGCACCTCCTTGCCGGTGCCGGACTCCCCCGAAATCAGGACGGTCGAATCGCTGCGCGCCACCCGCGCCGCCAGTTCGAGCAACTGCGCGCTGGCCGGTTCCGAGGCAATCGGCCCTTCACCCTCCACCGCACTCAAGCGCCCCAGGGCATGGCGCGCCACCAGGTCGAGCAGCGCCTTGGGCTCGAACGGCTTGACCAGGTAATCGGCCGCGCCCTGGCGTATCGCATCGACCGCACGCTCCACCGCCCCGTGGGCGGTCATCAGCAGCACCGGCAACTGCGGCTGGCGCGCCCGCAGCAGGCCGAGCAACTGGTGCCCGTCCATGCCTGGCATGTTGACGTCGCTGATCACCAGGCCGAACGCCTGCGCGGCGACCGCCTCCAGCGCCTCCTCGGCCGAGCCGACCGCGTGAAACCGATGCCCGGCCAGCAGCAGGGTATCGCCCAGCGCCTCACGCAGAGCGTGATCATCCTCGACCAGCAGGACCTTGAGCAGCGGGGTCATTGTTGAGCCTCCTCCATGGCACCGGGAATCAGTGGCAGACAGACCATCGCACAGGTGCCACGCCCCAGCCGCGACTGTAATTGCAGATCGCCCTGATGCGCCCGGGCAACGGCCTTGACCACGGCAAGACCGAGGCCGGTGCCGGTGGTCTTGGTGGTAAAGAAGGGTTCGCCCAGGCGCGCCAGTACCGCCGGCTCGATCCCCGAACCATTGTCACTGATGCACAGGCGCAAGGTCGCGCCCCGGGCGTACAGGTGCACCTTCAGGCGCACCTCGCCGGCGGCGGCCTGCTGGGCGTTCTCGATCAGGTTCAGCAACGCCCCCACCAGGGTGTCGCGATTGCACAACAGCTCACCGACATGACTGTCGCACTGCCAGCGCACGGCCGCGCCCCGGACATGGGTCTGGGCTGCGGCTTGCAGCGCCTGCATCAGCCCCTTGGGTGTCAGCCGATCGGTCAGCGGCAGCTCGCCGCGGGCGAACACCAGCATGTCGCGCACCTGGTGCTCCAACTCATGCAGGCGCTCCTTCAAGCGCCCGGCAAAGCGTTGCTGGGTCTCGACCGGCAAGGCCTGTTCAGTGAGGTGACTGGCATAGAGCAAGGCCGCCGAGAGCGGGGTGCGGATCTGGTGCGCCAGGGACGCCACCATGCGCCCCAGCGACGACAGGCGTTCATGCCGGGCCAACTGATCCTGCAGGCGACGGGTTTCAGTCAGGTCGTTGAGCAGGACCAGCTGGCCCGGCTCCGCGTCCAGCGAACGCGTGGAAATCGACAGACGCCGACCGTCCTTGAGGGAGATTTCATGGCCGTCGTCCTCGCGTGGCGCGAAGCAACGGGCGATCACCTGGCGCCAGAGTTCGCCGACCAGCGGCAGGCCCAGCAAATCCCGGGCCGCAGGGTTGGCTTCACTGACGATGCCATGGGAATCGATCACGATGACCCCGCCTGGCAACAGGTCGAGCAGGTTCTGCAGGCGATTGGCCAAGCGCTCCTTCTCCGCCAGTTCCGCCATGCGCTGGGCGCTGACCACGGCCAACTCACCCTTGAGCTCGGTGACCCGGGCTTCGAGCAGGCTGTAGGAATCGGTGAGTTGCGTCGACATCTGGTTGAACAGCGAGAAGGCCTGTTCCAGGCCCAGCCGACTAGCCTGCTCGACGGACGACGATTGTCCCGTGGATTCAGGGACAGGTGACATCGGGGCGGCTTGGGGCATGGTGCTCTCTCGCTTGGCTGACCGTCATTTAAACGGAACGTTGCAAGAGACTTAGCAATACCCGTGCCTAAAAAAAACCGCCCTTTTTTCAGCGGGTTGAAAAACCGGCGTCAATCATCCGCCTGTTCATCGCCCTCGCGACGACTCATACCGTACTTGCGCATCTTCTCCACCAGGGTGGTGCGACGAATACGCAGGCGCTCGGCGGCACGTGCCACGATGCCATTGGCGTCATCCAGGGCTTGCTGGATCAACCCCTGCTCCAGGCCACCGAGGTAGTCCTTGAGGTCCAGGCCCTCGGGCGGCAGCATCGCCGAGGTGGCGAAGTCCGGCGCATGGCCATTGATCGCCACGCGTTCTTCCAGGTCGTTGCGCAGGCTGTCCACCAACTGCTCGTCTTCGTCATCGACGTAGCGGAATTTCTTCGGCAGCTCGGCGACACCGATCACCCCGTACGGATGCATGATCGCCATGCGCTCCACCAGGTTGGCCAGTTCGCGGACGTTGCCCGGCCAGGCGTGACGGCACAGCGACATGATCGCCGCCGAGTTGAAACGGATGGAGCCGCGCTTTTCGTGCTCCATGCGCGAGATCAATTCGTTCATCAGCAACGGGATGTCTTCGACCCGCTCGCGCAGCGGCGCCATCTCGATGGGGAACACGTTCAGGCGATAGTAGAGGTCTTCGCGAAAGCTGCCGACCTCGATCATGCTTTCGAGGTTCTTGTGGGTGGCCGCGATGATGCGTACGTCGATGCTCTGGGTCTTGTTGCTGCCCACGCGTTCGAAGGTGCGCTCCTGCAGCACGCGCAACAGCTTGACCTGCATCGGCAGCGGCATGTCGCCGATCTCGTCGAGAAACAGGGTACCGCCGTTGGCCAGCTCGAAACGCCCGGCACGGCTGGTGATGGCCCCGGTAAAGGCGCCCTTCTCGTGACCGAACAGCTCGCTCTCCAGCAACTCGGCGGGAATCGCCCCGCAGTTGACCGGCACGAAAGGCGCGTCGCGACGCTTGGAGTGATAGTGCAGGTTGCGCGCCACCACCTCCTTGCCGGTGCCGGACTCGCCGAGGATCAGCACGCTGGCGTCGGTGTCGGCCACTTGCTGCATCATCTGGCGTACATGCTGGATGGCCCGGCTGGTGCCGACCAGGCTGCGGAACAGGTTGGGCTCGCGTTGCCGACCGCGCTCACGGGCCTGGTCGTACATCTCGCGATAGACCTGGGCACGGTGCAGGGAGTCGAGCAACTTGCTGTAGCTGGGCGGCATTTCCAGGCTGGACAACACCCGGCGGCGCTGGTCTTCAGGCAGGTCGCTGGAAGAAATTTCACCTAAAAGCAGAACCGGAAGGAACTCATCCCAGGTGGAGAGTGTCTTAAGCAAGCCAGTCAGTCCGCTCGCGACATTGACCGTCCCGATCAGGACGCACAGCACCTCGCGACTGGACGACAACGAGCCGACCACCTGCTGCCAGTCATCGCTGGTACAGGAAAGATTTTCTTCGCCGAGAAAATTTAAAATCACCGCCAGGTCACGGCGGCGAACGCTATCGTCATCGATCAGCAGAATCTTGGTTTCACGCCACATGCAATAGCAACTTCCCTAGTCAACTCGATGCCCGGTATGGGTGGGCAAGCTAGACATCCGGGGCCGGAAAGGGCCTTCAAGGACGACTGAAATCTGGAAACAGCACTAGTTAAGTCAAAAAAGCGTACATAGTCAAATTTATGGCGCAATACGGTTCGATTAACCCAACATTAACCGAACAGATGGTAAACCTTTGCGGCGTTCCTTGCTTGCTGGATCTTCGACATCTCGTCGACTATCGACTGCCGCTCGCCCATGGCGGCCTCCAGCAGTTGACGATAGACGTGGAGCAGTTCTTCCAGCTTGATGCGCAGTGCATCCTCATCCACCGCAGTCTCGTCGAGCACATCTTCCATGCAGGCACGGCAGGCCAGGTCCAGCTGACTGATGGCCTCCCAGTCGCGCTCAGCCAAAGCCCTCACCAGGGCTTCGCGGGTTTCTTCGATACGCTGCAGTACGAGACTCATGATGCCCCCTTAAAACTGCGGACCTGGCGCGCCGATGGCGTCCCAGCCTTCCTTGACCGTGGTGAGCAGGCCAGCGACTTCGTCGAGTATCTGGATGTCCGAGTGAACATTGGCTTGCAACAGACGCGTCATCATATAGGCGTAAAGCTTGTCCAGATCACCCACCGTATCGGCCGATTTCTCCAGATCCAGGCCTTCGCGCAGCCCACCGACAATATCGATAGCCTTGCCGATGGCCACGCCCTTGCCCGGAATATCGTTGCGCTGGATCGCGCCCTTGGCCTGCGCAATGCGATCCAGACCACCTTCCATCAGCATCTGCACCAGACGGTGAGGACTGGCCTCGGAGGTCTGTGCCTGGGCTCCCACTTTCTGGTATTGCCGAAGGGCTAGCATCGGATTCATGTTCTACCTCATTGCCACTCAAGGGTTCGTATAAGCAGTGTATCGCCTTTGAGTCAGAAAACTTTAGACCCGGAAGACAAAAACCCGGCAGGCGGTAAACGCAGCCGGGTTTTTGGCGTGGACGATACGGATCAGCCCGATGATTTCGAAGCGTTCAGGGAAGTGAAGAACGACGTGATGCTGGTGGCGGTCGCCTTCAACTGCCCGACCACCAGGTCCATCTGGTTGTACTTGGCGGTCAAGGTAGCGGTCAGGCTGGTGACATGCAGGTCCAGTGCCGCCTGCTGATTGGTCAGGGACGTGGCCTGGGTGTTCAAGCTGGTGCTGCGCTGGTCGAGCAAGCCACCGGTCTGGACATAAGGGGCAATCGCCGCGGTCATCCGCGCCAACAGACCGTCCGCACCCGATTTGGCGGTGGTACCGGAAAACAGCGCCTGTACTTGACCGCTCAGGCCATCGGTGGTCATGGCCCTGGTGAACGTAGTGGAGTTGAAGTTCAACTGGCCCGTAGTCTCATCAGTCCCCACCCCCAGTTGCGAGAGCACGGCCAACTGACTACCCGGCCCCGGCGTGGTGAGCACGCCACGTATGCTGGAAATCAGCGCGCGTGGCAAGGAGTCACCGGTGAACGCCGCCGAAACGGTGGGTTTGCCATTGGAATCCAGGGTGGCCTTGCTCAGGGTGTTGATGGTCGACATCAGGCTGTTATAGGCCGTCACGAACGTCTGGATCGAGGTCTGCAGACCACTGCTGTTCGTGCCCACGGAAACCGTCGAAGTTCCCGCTGCAACCAGGTTCAGGGTCAGACCACTGATGGCACCGCTGACGGTATTGCTCTTGCTGGTGACCGCCAGACCGTTAATCGACAGGCTGGCATTCTTGGCCAATGCCGTGACCGTCCCCGAACTCGTGGCCAACGGCGGATTAGGCATCACCTGGGTGCCATCGATTGTCAACCCGGCGATACCGCTGACCGACAAGTCGGAACCCGCTCCCGTGGTGGTGGAACCGAACACCAGACGCGAACCGTTGCTGTCGGTCACGATGTTGGCGGAAATACCGTTGCCCGAGAGCGTGGAGTTGATCGCGTCCCGCGTGCTCTGCAGCGTGGCATTGGCCGGGATGGTGACATTGTAGTTAGTGCCATTCTGACTGATGGTCAGGGTACCACTCGGAATGGCACTGGTCGCACCACCAGCAAAAGACGCACTGGCCACCTGCGAGCCCGTGGCGAGGTTATTCACGGTAATGCTGTAGTTACCCGCCACCGCCGTATTGTCGGTGGTGGCCGTCAAGGTCGACGGCGTCCCCGAGGTGGCCGAGAAGCCGGCGAACTGCGGGTTGGTCGTGCTATTGAGGTTGGCCAGCGCGGTCTGGAAGGTCGTCAGCGCGCTTTTCAGCGAACCCACGCCGGAAAGCTTCAGCGTGTTAGCGGCTGTCTGCTTGGTGATCTGCGTCTGCGCGGCCGACTTATCGGCGTTGACCAGCGCGGTCACGATCGAACCGATATCCAGGCCGGAACCCAGGCCCGTACCCGGTAAAATTGGACTTGCCATGCCTATCTCCCTACAGTTTGTCGCCAGTCTTTTGACCCTTGCCAGCGGCCAAAGAACTCGCAAACACTATTCATGCCAGCTGTCAGGCTTTCGCGTCAAACAGCACGTTGTTCGCCGAACTCAAGCTGTCAGCCAGTTTCAAGGCCTCCTCGGAGGGGATCTGCCGAACCACCTCGCCGCTGTCGCTGGCAATCACCTTGACCACGACTTGCCCGGAGTGCTCGTCAATGGAAAACTCCAGGTTGCGCTTGATCGACTGAACGAACTTTTCGATATCCTGCACGGCCTGCTTGAGCCTGTCGGAAGCGTCCGAATCCTTGCTGGTGGTCGAAACGGGTTTTACCGTATCCGCCTGAGGCGCCGTGGTCGTGGCCGCTGCCGGCTTGTCGGCAACAGGAGTTGAACTGGCCGGCGTAACCGCTGGGTAAGACTGATTAAGCTTTACACTCATGTCCACGTTCATCACCTCTCAATGTGAAAAAGCGAGAGAGCGTGACAAGCACACTCCCCCGCCAAAACGCATTCCGAAATTACTGAAGCAGCTTCAGTACAGAGGAAGGCAGTTGGTTAGCCTGAGCCAGGACCGAGGTGGAAGCCTGTTGCAGGGTTTGTTGCTTGGTCAGCTGAGCGGTTTCAGCGGCGAAGTCGGTATCCTGGATACGACCTTGTGCAGCGGTCACGTTCTGAGTCACGTTCTGCAGAACCGAGATGGTGCTGGTCAGACGGTTCTGCGAAGCACCGAGGCTGGCACGGGTGCTGTTGATGCTAGCGATTGCAGCGTCGATCGCGGTGATCGCGTTGTCGATGTTGGATGCCGCAGCGGCGCTGGTAGCACCGGTCAGAACCACGGTACCGCTGCCCACGGACAGGCTGACGGCGTCGAACTTGCCGCTCAGGGTCAGGCTGATCTGGTTGGACGAACCGGTGTTGGAACCCACTTGCAGGGTAACGATACCAGCCGAACCGTCCAGCAGGTTCTTGCCGTTGACCTGGGTGGAGTTGGCGATACGAGTCAATTCGTCCGACATCTGGGCGAATTCGGCGTTGGTCGCGGTCTGGTCGGCGGTGCTGTTGGTACCGTTACGGGCTTGAACAGCCAGTTCACGCATACGCTGCAGAATGTCGGTGTCGGTTGCCATCGCGCCGTCAGCGGTCTGCGCCAGGGAAATACCGTCGTTGGCGTTTTTGATCGCAACGGTCTGACCACGGATCTGGCTGGTCATGCGAGTGGAGATCTGCATGCCGGCAGCATCGTCTGCGGCGCTGTTGATGCGCAGACCCGAAGACAGGCGCTGCATCGAGTTGGAGACGTTGGTGGCTGCACTGTTCAGGTTCTTCTGAACCATCAGGGAAGTGACGTTGGTGTTTACACTTAATGCCATGACGAAATCCTCGTGGGTTGGGTACTGCGGCTTCCGGCCCTGGCAAGCGCCGGGTATGGCCTAGAGAACCTTCGTAATAGTTATCGTCGGGATAGCGGGTTGCTTGAGGGCTTTTTTCAAAAAATTTGCCATCACCCTGCCACCCCTTGGAAAACAAGGGCTTGGCGCCCTCCCCAGGAGAAAAAATGACGTCAGGGAATTGCCGCCGACTCCAGCAACCCCACCAGCTCATACTCCATCCAGTCGGCCAACCCCAACCAGTCCTGTGACTCCTGGCAGGCCAGCATACAGGTCAGCAGTTGCACCCACTGTTGCCGGGTCTCCTGCAAAGCACCTTCCAACACCCTCTGGGTCGCATCGAAAACCTCGACCATATCCAACGCCGCCTCCACGTCACGCCCGAGACGAAACAACCCGGCACATCCACGGGCATCCTCGATGCACTGCGCCAACCGACTCATTGCACAAACTCCTGGTCGAACCCGGCACCCACGATTCGCGCACCTGCCCGACTGCTGTTAAGGAAACCCACCTGCGGATGACGGGCGATATAGCGCTCCAGTTCAACGAGGTAACGGCGGAAGTTCAACTGCGTCCTGACCCGCTGCCCGTGACCATCCAGCACCCAGTGCCGTGCCAGGTCGACACCGGGGCCAAGGTCGCCGTCCTTCCAGCCCGCGTGGGTCTTGTTCATCGGGAAGGCGAAGTCGGCGCCGAACAGGGTGATGCTGGCCGCGCCCATCTTCACCGCCAGGTCGACCGCCGGGTGCAGGACGCTGCCGCCGACGAACAGCAAGCCTCTATGGAGCTGCTCGCGTACCGAAGCATAGATCGGGCTGATGGAATAGCCGCCGTAGCGCGGGCCTTTCCAGGCATGCAGCACCTGGGGATCGGTCATCGGCATATAGACCAGGGGAATGCCGTCGGACGCTTCCGGGGGCAAATGCCGGAAACTGATGCGCTGGTCGATGCTGACCACGATATCGGGCCTGATGCCGTGCTCGCGCAGCGGCCGGTAGGCGGTGTCGACACTGATGAACAACGGCCGGTCCGGCTGCTCGCCAATCGAGCGCAACTTGTCGAACTGCTGCTCCAGCGTGGGCCCCGTACCGATCACATAGATGTGCTGGCCCGGACGCGTCGAAAACAGCTCGGCGACATCGCGATCGGCGCCAAACACCTCGCGCGTATCCCGCAGACGTTGCACGATTTGCGTGGACTGCGGATCGAACTCGCGATTGTTGAAGGTCAGGTGCACCTCCCCGACAAGACGATCACGCATCCGCGCATTGCAATCATCGGCCAGCACCAGTTCGGCCGGCAGCGCGAAAAACGGCAGGAGAATCTCGGGATGGTCGGCGGCGTAGCTCAGTTCGACCCGTGGATCGCCCAGCCATGAGCCTTGCTCCAACAGGCCCAGCACCCGCTTGAACAGCGCGCCATTGAGGACATGGACACATAGGCGCTGCAGCGTCGGCAACTCCAGCAGGACCTGTTGCAGATCGCCCAGCCCCGTGCCGTACAGGTGCAGCAAGGGGCTGTCAGGCGGCAGGCTGGCAGCCTGCAGGCGGGCCTCGGCGACACGATCATGCCGACTGGTGAGCTGAATGCCCCCCACGCTCAGGGTCGAGCCCAGCCCTTCCACCAGTTCGACCGGCAACGACTCGCTGTCCTCGGCCAATAGCCGCGCCAGCAACCCCGGCCAACGTGTGCCGATGATCTGCAGGTTGTGCTCGAAGATTTCGCTCATGCCGCCTCACTCAATATCCGCACAAAAAAATGGCGCTCAAGGTTATCTCACCTGGAGCGCCATTTCAGAAGCGTTAACTGCTCAAGGCCGGTGAATGATCGCCGAACCCCAGGACAGCCCCACGCCGAAGCCGCTGAGGGCCACGCGCTTGAACGTGGAGCCCAGCACATGCTTTTCCAGCAGCAGCGGAATGCTCGACGACACCGTATTGCCGGTCTCGACCATGTCCTTGATGAACTTCTCGGGCTCGCCCTCGAAACGCCGCGCCACCGCATCGACAATCGCCGCACTGCCCTGGTGGATGCAGAACGCATCGATATCGTCCGGTTGCAGGCCTGACTCCCCCAGCAACTCGTGCAGATGCGCCGGGACCTTGAGCAAGGCGAAGTTGAACACCTGGCGACCGTTCATGAAAAACACGCCATTGCTGACCTTCAGGTGCGGCGCACCGGCGCCGTCGGTGCCGAACTTGGCCTTGCCCAACTGCCAGGGCGCGTCTTCGCCCATCCAGGTGGCCGTCGCCGCGTCACCGAAGAGCATGGTGGTGTTGCGATCTTGCGGGTCGACGATCTTCGAATAGGGGTCGGCGGTCACCAGCAGGCCGTTCTTCAGGCCCGCCGCTTCCATGAAGCCCTTGATCGCATAAATGCCGTAGACATAACCGGAGCAACCCAGGGAGATATCGAACGCGGCCACGCTGGTGGGCAGGCCGAGCTTGTCCTGGACAATGGCGGCGGTGTGCGGGAGGCCTTCTTCATCGCCGTTCTGGGTGACCACGATCAGCGCGTCGATGGATTCGCGCTTGAGCTCGGGATTGCGGGCGAACAGCGCGTTAACGGCCTCGACACACAGGTCCGAGGTTTCCTGCCCGTCATCCTTGCGCGGCAAGAAAGCCGAACCGATCTTGCCGAGGATGAAGGCTTCATCCTTCTCGAATTTTGCACCTTGTGCGTAATTGTCCAGGCCGGCTACAGGCACGTAGCTCGCAATGCTTTTTATGCCAATCATTACGGCTTCCCAATAATAAACAGCTGAAAACCCTCGCTCACCGGGACCGAGGGCTGCCGACAAACAGAGATTTTGACGCCGCCCACGGGGAGCGGCTGCCGGAAGAACAAAAGGCTATCACCGGATCGGTCATGAGCCAGGCGCCCTCTTCCAGGTCAATACAATACAGTGAAGATGCGCGTTATGACTCGCAGGTCACGCTATTTTGCCGAATCCGCCCCGAAAAGGGCTATTCGACCAGTGACCAATCCAGCGGAGTCCCGCGCTTGAGGGCCTGACGGGCGCTGCGCCCGAGCACCGCGTCGAGATGCCGGGGGGCCAGTCCCAGGCCGGGTCGGATCGCCCGCAGGTTGTCGGCGCTGAAGGTTTCCCCGACCGCCATGTCGCGGGTGACATACAACGAGCGGCGATACACCAGGGACTTGCGCTCCGCCTCGGTGACTCCGTAATGCACCTGCCCCAGCGCCTGCCAGGCGCGTTCGGTCTCGACCACCAGGCTGGCCAGTTCGGCCGGCTCCAGGGAAAAGCTCGAGTCCACGCCACCCTCGGCGCGATCCAGGGTGAAATGTTTCTCCACCACCGTGGCCCCCAGCGCCACCGCCGCCACCGCCACGCCCACGCCCATGGAGTGATCGGACAAGCCGACCTGGCAGCCGAACAGTTCCCGAAGGTGGGGAATGGTCCGCACATGACTGTTTTCCGGGCTGGCCGGGTAAGTGCTGGTGCATTTGAGCAGCACCAGGTCCCGGCACCCGGCGGCCCGGGCGGCGCGCACGCTTTCATCCAGTTCGGCGACGCTGGCCATGCCGGTGGAAATGATCAGCGGCTTGCCGGTCGCGGCCACGCGCCGGATCAACGGCAGGTCGGTGTTTTCGAAACTGGCGATCTTGTAGGCCGGCACGTCGAGGCTTTCGAGAAAATCCACTGCCGTTTCATCGAAAGGCGTGGAAAACGCCAGCATGCCCAACTCCCGGGCCCGGGCGAAGACCGGCGCATGCCACTCCCAGGGCGTATGGGCCTTTTCATACAAGGCGTAGAGCGACGAACCGGCCCACAGGCTACCCGGGTCACGGATGAAGAACTCGCCTTCGTCCAGGTCCAGGGTCATGGTGTCGGCGGTGTAGGTTTGCAGCTTGAGCGCATGGGCACCGGCCTTGGCCGCCGCCTCGACAATGCGCAGCGCCACCTCCAGCGACTGGTTATGGTTGCCGCTCATCTCCGCGATGATGAACGGCGGCGCGTCCGGGCCGATCAGCCGTTGGCCAATCTTGAAACTAGTCATGGAGCGGATCCTTTAGCACACGCTCGAAACGGCAGGCCGACTGGACATAGCCGCCGTGACGGAACAATTCGAGGGAAGCCGGGTTGTCCGGCAGTACCTGGGCGTCGATCACCGTCACCTGCGGCCAATGCCCGCGCACGGTTTCTTCGCCACGGGCCAGCAGGGCCCTGCCCCAGCCCAGGCCCATGCGGTCCTGGAACAGGTACAACGAGACTTCGGCGCGGCTACCCGCAAGATCGTAGCGCAGCACGCCCACCGGGCCATCGGCGGCCTCGGCGATCAGCAGCAGGCGCCCGGGGTTGAGCAGGCTCGCGGCCAGCCAGGCCTGGTGAGCCTCCCAGCCGATGGGCTCGGGGCTCAACGAAGCGCGCCGAACCGACTCGGCATTGCGGCCGTCGAACAACAGCCGCGAATCCTCCACCGTGGCCCGCCGCAAGGCCAGGCTGGCGCCGGCCAGGGCCACGGCAAAGCGCCGTGCCCCCAGCCCATCCACCAGGTGCCGCGACTGTTCGGCCAGGCTGCGCCGCAGACTGACATTGCCCAGGAGGAAACCGATGGCCTGCCTGAGGCTGTCGACATCCACTTCGTCGCTGCTGCCCAGATAGACATGCACCCCGGCCGCGGCCAGCCGCTCGGCATTGGCGCGCTGATTTTCCGCCACGGCAATGCACAGGGTCGGCAGGCCGAGCACCGCGCGTTCCCAACTGGTACCGCCACCGGCACCGATAAACAGGTCGGCCCGAGCCATCAGCGCCGCGAAGTCGCTGACGAAGGTCTGCACCCGCCAGCGCGGCTGCCCGGCCGCCATGGCCTGGATCGACGCCAGCATCGGGTTGGCGGTGCCGGCGATAAAATCCACTTCCAACTCGCTGAAATCCGCCAGGGCACGCATGGCCTTCCAGGTTTCGCCGGCCGCGTCCAGGCCGCCGAAGTTCACCAGCACCCGACGCGGCTGCAGGGCGATCGGTACGGGCTCGCGACGGAACTCGTCACGGATCAGCGCATAGTGTGGACCGAACAGTTCACGACAGGGCTGCAAGCAGCGGTTGGCGTACTCGGGATCGCCGGCCGTGAAATTCTGATCGAAGAGGATATCCACGGCGTGTCGGCGATTGTTCAGGTCGTCGATGGCCGCAATTTGCCGCGCCCACTGGCGAGCGGCGGTTTGCCAGGCATGATCGAGGCCATAGTGATCGACGACGATCCAGTCGAATGTGGCCTCGGCGACCAGGCAGGCGCCCAGCGCGGCAATATCCGCCTGCCACGGCAACGGTGCCTCGATGCTCGCCCCGGGATCTTCGCCCGCGTACTCGGCAGGCAACGCCAGGGCCCGGAAGCCCTGCTCGGCGATACGCATCAGCGAGTGGCCGGGCAAGGCCCGACAGGCGAACACGACTTCGGCGCCGCCCTGGCGCAACACCTGCGCCAGGCTCAGGCAGCGCGCCACATGCCCGCTGCCAATGGCCGGCGAGGCATCCGCGCGGATCAACACTCTCATGGTTCCAGCTCTCCACCGGCCAGCAAGGCACTGTAAAGATACTCGGCGCGCCGCCAATCCTCGTCGGTGTCGATGTCCTGGACCAGGTAGCGCGGCAGGATGACCGGCAGGCTTTTTTCCGAATACAGCACGTCACCCCTGAGCCAGGCTTCACTGCGTCCCCAGTAGAACTGCCCGGCATCCTGAAGGGCCGGCGGCAGGTCCTGGGAACGGGTCTGGCGGTATTCGGGATACAGCGCTGTCAACGCGCCCTGTTCGTCGAGTGTCAGGGCACGTTGCACGGGGAAACCGAATTCGCAGACCGAAAACGCAAAGGACTTGTCGACCTGCTCTTTCAACCGATCAAGCCCCTGGCACAGAAAGCGTTTCTGCAACAACGGTGCCGTGGCATAGAGGCAGCAGGTCCATTCGAAGTCATGGCCGGTCTGGCGCAGCGCCTCCACGGCATGGGCCATCACCGCCGCCGTGCCGGTGAAATCATCGGCCAGGGCCGCCGGACGCATGAACGGCACCTCTGCCCCCCGAGCCCGAGCCAGGGCGGCGATTTCCTCGTCATCGGTGCTGACGATCACCCGCTCGAACAGGCCCGAATCGAGTGCCAGGCGAATCGAGCGGGCAATCATCGGCTCGCCGTGGAACAGCTTGAGATTCTTGCGCGGGATGCGCTTGCTGCCACCGCGCGCCGGAATGATTGCAATCGCACTCAAAGGCGTTTTTCCAGCAGGAACCAATTGATGTCGTCGGTCGGGAACTGCGGATCGCGGTGATAGCTGAAGCCGTAGTCCAGCAGTTGCAAATCCGGGTAGCGATCGAGCATTTCCCCGGCGAAGTCGCGCTTGAACAGTTTGCCGCTGTTGCCGCGATAGGACACTTCGACCGGCACCGGGTTGTAGTACTCGGCGATCAGGATATAGCGCCCGCTCAGCGTATACAGCTGCTCATAGGCTGTCGCCAGCAGTTCGGGCGCCAGGTGGATCAGCACACCCTTGCTCAGGGTCAGGTCGAAGGTGCGCTCGCGCGGGTAATCGAACAAGGAGCCATGCCAGATTTCGGCGATGCCCAGCTCCCGCGCCTGCTCGCAGGCCTTGGCGTTGATCTCCACACCCTGCAGGGCACAACCGGGCAGAAGCTGACACAAGGCTTGCAGGTTGTTGCCAGTATTGGTGCCCAGCTCCAGCAGGCTGGCGAGCCGACCGGTGCGCGCCAGGGCCTTGGCGAACAGCGCCAGGTTGGCGGCGACCAGCGCCTGCCCCTGGTTGCGACCCACATAGTCATCGCCGAACTCGCCACGCCAGAACACTTCCTGCTCGCTGAACTCACGCATGTCGGGTGCTTATCCTCGGACCATTGAATGTCGTTTAACCGACAAGGTTTCGTAACTGTTCGACCACATAGTCCTGCTGCACTTCGGTGAGCAGCGGGAACAACGGCAGGCTGAGGGCTTCACCGAAGTAACGTTCGGCTTCGGGGAAGTCGCCTTCCTTGAAACCCTGCTCACGGTAGTAGGGTTGCAGGTGCACGGGAATGTAATGCAGGTTCACGCCGATGCCGGCCGCCCGCAGCCTGTCGAAGACTTCGCGCTGGCTGACCTGGATCCGCTCCAGTTGCAGACGCACCACGTACAGGTGCCAGGCGGACTCGGCACCGGCCTGGCCCACGGGCAGTTGCAGCGGCAGGTCGACCAGCAAACGGTCATAGCGGGCGGCCAGTTCTCGGCGCCGGGCGACAAAGCTGTCGAGCCGGGCCGTTTGCGACAGGCCCAACGCGGCGTGCAGGTCGGTCATCCGGTAATTGAAGCCCAGTTCCAACTGCTGGTAGTACCACAAGCCTTGCGCGGGAACATTCATCTGCGCCGGATCGCCGGTGATCCCATGACTGCGCAGGCGGCGCAGGCGCTCGGCCAGTTCGGGACGGTTGGTCAGGACCATGCCGCCTTCGGCCGAGGTGATGATCTTCACCGGATGGAAGCTGAAGATGGTCATCGCGGCAAAGGCGCCACAACCCACCGGTCGCCCGAGGTAGGATGCGCCCACCGCATGGGAAGCATCCTCGATCAGCATGAAGCCGTAGCGCTCGGACAATTCGGCGATGGCGCGCATATCGCAACTCTGGCCGGCAAAGGCCACGGCCACCACCACCTTGGGCAAGCGCCCACCCGCCTCGGCGACTTCCAGCTTCTGCGCCAGCAGGCGCGCATCGAGGTTCAAGGTCAAGGGGTCGATGTCGACAAAATCCACCTCGGCCCCGCAGTAGCGAGCGCAATTGGCCGATGCGACAAAGGTATTGGGGCTGGTCCACAAGCGGTCCCCCGGCCCCACCCCCGCCGCCAGGCAGGCGATATGCAAGGCCGCCGTGGCATTGCACACCGCCACGGCGAAATCGGCCTGGCAATGTTCGGCCAGCGCCGCCTCGAAGCGCGGGATGGTCGGCCCCTGGGTCAACCAGGGCGACTTGAGCACCTCGACCACCGCGTCGATATCGTCCTGTTCGATGCTCTGGCAACCATAAGGAATCTGATAGGGCGTCATGCTGGCAGCCCGGCATGCGGATCGACACTCTGCATCACCTTCAGACAGCCCGGTTGGGGCGGGTACTGCTCCAGCAAACGATGGATGAAGTGGCGACCGAACGAGCCGGTGCCGCCGGAGATGAAAATCGATGTGCCGTTGAGCATGCCGTAACTCCCTTTGACTCTCTGCCAGGTTTAAACGAGCAACTGCGTCCAGCCCACACTGCCGGCACTGCCCAGGCTGAAGCCCTTGCCTGTCAAGGACAGGTGCGGGTTATAAGCGGAGTCGTGCTGGAAGTTCGCCGCCCACCTCTCGCGCAAGGCGGCCAGGGCCTGTGGCGCCTCGGGCAGGAGGCCCGGGTGGAAAACCTGCACTTGCGGCGTCCACGATACCAAGCTGCCGACCTGGCCGATCTTGAGGCACAGATCGACATCGGCAAAGGCCTCGGCGAAGTCGTCTTCGTCCAGGCCACCGACCGCCTCGAAAAGCGCCTTGCGCACCATCAGGCACACAGAGGAGACCGCAGAATAGTTCTGCTCCACCGCCAGGCGCTGCATGTAGCCCTTGGCATCCGTCTTCTCGCCCACGAAAGGCGAACCGACACCGCCGTTCAAGCCGAGAATCAGGCCGGCCTGGGAAATCTTCGTATCACGGCTGTAGAGCTTGGCGCCGACCACCCCGACTTCCGGGCGCAGGGCCTGGTTGAGCAGGGACTCGATCCAGTTGGGATTGACCACTTCGCTGTCTTGCGCAAGCAGTACCAGGTACTCGCCCAGCGCTTGTCGCGCCGCCGCATTGCAGAACGCCGAGGTGCTCGCCCCAGCGGATTGCAGCACACTGACCTTGCCGGCCTGCGGTTGTGCCTGCAGCCAGGTGGCGAGGGCTTCGGAATAGCTCGGGTGATCGGCCACCAGCACTTCGTATTTCAGGTAGCGGGTTTTTTGCAGGACCGCGCTCAGGCAGCGCTCCAGTTCGGCGAAGTCCGCCTGGCCGTGGAGAATGACCGACACCAGCGGGCGCTCGGTATGCCGATAATCGACAAAGTAGCTCCCCGGCTGCTGCGAACTGACCTGGGCCTTGTAGCCGCGGGTGCCCAAGTGGCGGACCAGCGCCAGGCGCTCATGGGCGTTCTCTTCGAGAGACGGCACGCTGGAAATCAGCAACGGCTCGTCCAGATGGGCCAGTCCCGCCATGCCCCCCTGCTCGATCAGGCGCAGCAACAGATCGAATTCCAGGGCCTTGCTGAAGTCGGCCTTGTAACCGCCGGCCTCCAGCAGTACTTCACGGCGGATCAACCAGTGCCTGGCCATCAGCGCCGGGACGCTTTGCAACAGATCGAGGTTGAAATCCGGACGGAACACATCAGTGAGGGCACCATTGGCGTCGCGCTGAATCTCATCGGTGGCCACGGCACGGCAGCCATCGGCCTCGCGCAGCTCCAGGCCGGCGCGCAACAGGCCGCTGGCGGTGAACTCGTCACCGGCCTCGGTCAGCAGTACCCAGTCACAAGGCAACTGGCGCAGGGTCTGGTTCAGCTTGTCGACCAGATTGCCCGGGGTCACCCGGATAAAGTGCAGGGTGTTCTGCAGGGTGGTCGCCGCCTGCGGCTCGCCGGTGGTGAAGACGACAATGCGGAAGGCCTTGCTGTGCCCTTCCACCAGGCTGTCGAGGGTCACCTGCAACTTGCCGATGTCGTTGTCCAGGTCCAGCACCAGCAGGCCGAAGACCGGACCGCTGCCCTGCGCGACCTGGTAGGCACCGATCGCCTCGAGCTCGTCGGCGGACGGCTCGCGGACCTGCAGCCAGTCGAGCAACCGCCCCGAGAGCATCGCCTCGAAGGTCGACCGGTTGTCTTCGCTGGAGACAGCGTCCAGGCGCTCGGCCCAGGCGAACAGATCCCGCGCTTCGTCCTCTTCGCCCAGGCTCTCCAGTTGCCCGGCCAGGCGTTTGACCACCCTGCGGTTGAACAGGTTGCACTCCTGGGCCTGCCACAGGCGGTCCACCACACTTTCCGGGGTGTCGTTGTTGCGCGCGCGCAGCAGGGCATCCTGACGGCTCCACACGCCCTCCAGCCCCTGCAACTGCACACGACCGGCCGGCATGGCATGAAGCAGGAATTCCATCTGGGTCAACTGATCGAAAAATGCCTGGTTGTAGTAAGGCATTTCCATGTACTGCTTGGGTCCGAAACGCCGCTCCGGTGATCCATCCACACGAACCCAGGTGGAGTCGAACAGCATCTCAACCGTCAATGCCCGCCCGGTACGCAAGCTGGTGGCCATGGCCTCGAAACTTTCCAGTGCGAAGGCTTTTCTCTGCGCCTGATCGAGCCCTTCAATCTGGGTAGGTTGCGCCGCCAGGAATTCGGCGAAGGCTTCCCGCTCAGCCACGGATTTCGCATCCGTGTAGGTCAGCGAATGAAACACCTCGGTGTTGTGCTCCGACTCCCCGTAGTTTATCTCGCGGACCACATAAGGAACCGGGAGGATCCGAGCCTTGGCCTTGGCCAACATGTAGTAGGCATGGCCAATCTCCTGCCATTGGAAAATCGTGCCTTCCGGCATGGCCGCATACCAATCGCGCAACAAGGCAGTCCGGTGAACGGCATAGAACGGCGGGATGTATTGGTGCATGAAGTCAATGATGCGCTCCTGCGCACTCTCGGACGAATAGTCCTCGCAGACCTTCTTGTCGCGACGGTAATAGCTCACGCTATTGGACAGCGTCAGGTACATCAGGCAATAGCCGTGGCACATGCCGTAGTCCGGGTTCGACTCCAGGAACCCCACGGAATCAGCCAGTGCGCCATGCACGATGAAATCGTCATCCGCGGCAAACACCATGTAAGGCGTACTGACCTGTTCCACGCCATGAACGAGCTTCGCCTGAATACCCCAATAACCGTACTGCGGCAGGTGCCGATACTCGACGTTCGGATAGGCCCCGGCGATCCCTTCAGTCACCTCGGTCGAGGAGTCCAGCACCAGTATCCTGCAAGGCAGGGTGCTGTAGAATTTCACCGCCCGACGCGCAAAGGCGGGACGGTTATGGGTGATCAGCACCACCGTCAACAACTCGCTCAGCGGTAATCCGTGTTCTGAACCGTACTTGCCTTGCATAAACTTTCCCCACGACCGGCGAATCGCCCGATGAACTCATATTGATTGCGTTGCTTAACGAACCCGACGCAGGTAACCGTCCGGTGCGACCGTGATCAACAGTTTGCTGTGGATGCGCGCATCGATCTCGAAATCACGGTTTTCCTCCAGATAGGCCCAAACAGCAGTTTTCGGATTGTCGCCCTTGCCCCATGGACGATCCGGAAACGCATCGGACGGCATGTCTTCGACCACGGTGTCCATCACCACGCAGTAGCTGCCGACCGACGCCAGGGGTGCATAAGCACGCAGCTCTTCGAGCACGTGCTCATGGGTGTGATTGGAATCGAGCACCACCAGCACTTTTTTACCGGCGACCCGCGCGCGCACTTGCTCGACGATGGCCGGATCGATGCTCGAGCCCTGGATCATGCTGATCCGACGCGCCATCGGGTGACTCTCGATAGCTTCCCGATTGTGCTGGCGAATATCGATATCGATCCCCAGCACCTCACCGTGCCCGATCAGTTCCAGCATCGAGGCGTAAAACACCAACGAACCCCCATGGGCGATACCGGTCTCGACGATCACATCCGGACGCAACGCCCAGATGATTTCCTGCATGGCGACCATGTCCTGGGGAAACTGAATGATCGGCCGCCCCATCCAACTGAAGTTGTAGGTGTACTTGTGCTTGGCGGTGACGCCGACCCAGTCCAGCGACTCGGCCTGAAGCTGCTTGTCCTGCTGCAGACCTTCGATGTTCTGGCGGACTTCTTCACGAAACTGCTCATGTGGATTCATGCAAACGCTCCGATACGGGGTTTTGTTAGTTGAAGACCCGGCCGTCCGCATAGGGAACGGCCTGAGCCCTGATGATCCTGGCCGGATTGCCCACGACCACGGCGTAATCGGGAACATCCCGGGTGACCACGGCGCCGGCGCCTACCGTTGCCCAGCGGCCGATGCGCAGGCGCGGCAAGATAGTCGCGTTGGTGCCGATGAACGCACCGTCCCCCACCTCGACACACCCTGCGATAGCCACGCCGGGAGCCATGAACACCGAATGACCGATGCGCCCCTCGTGCCCGACAAGGCTGCCGTAGCTGATGCTGCTGTTATCGCCCAGGGACACCTCGGCCTGAAGGATCACGCCCTCCTGGAGATAGTTGCCCACCCCCATTCGGGTCATGGTCAGGTCGATCCCGGGGTGTAGAAAATTGCACAAGGTGCCACCGGCCTCGATGATCTGGCGGGTGGTCTCATAACGGGTTCGGGTATCGCGGGTGATCAGGTTCACGAAGCGGGTGTCCGGACCTTTCAGATCGGCCACGCGCTCCACTCCACCAATGACCGGCACACCATGAAACAACGTGCCATGCTTGGCCGGGTCATTGTCGAGGAAGGCAAACTCGACAATCGGATTGGCACGCTGCACCGCCCGGATCATGCGGACCGCCTCGGGGTTGGCCGCACCCAGCAGGTAGAGGTTCACAACAGGTTCCTTTGCCGGCAGACGTTGCGAATGACATCGATCACCCGCTGCTGATCGGCATCCGACATATCGTGGTAACTCGGCAGATTGATGGCCCGCTCCGACAGCGAAAAGGCCATCGGGGTCACCACCGGCTTGTCGCAGAACATCGGCAACGAGGACAGCGGCCAGAAAAACACCCGGGCATCGATATCGGCCGCCTGGAACGCCTCGATCAAGATCTCCCGGGTCACCCCGGTAGCGGCCTCGAAAACCACCGTGGGCATCCAGTAACCGTTGCGCGAATGCTCCGGCTGCGGGTTCATGGACAACACCGGAATATCCAGCAGCCCTTGGGCATAGCGGTCGAAAATCGCGCGCTTGCGGGCGATCAGTTCTTCGAGCCGTTCGACCTGGGCACAACCGATCGCCGCCTGCAGGTTGCTCATCTTGTATTTGAAGCCGATGAAGTCCGGCCAGAACTGACGCTTGCTACCGCTGACACGACCATGATTGGAAAGGGTCAGCACCCGCTCGTACAGCGCCCGGTCCGAGGTCACGAAAATTCCGCCCTCACCGGTCGTCATGGTCTTGGTGCCATGAAATGAAAAGGCGCCGAAGGTTCCCAGGGAACCCGCGGCTTTGCCGCGCCACTGGGAGCCGATGGCTTCGGCGGCATCCTCGATGACAGGGATGCCGTACTCGCGGCCGATCTCCAGGAGCGCATCCAGGTCACAGAGATTGCCGTACAGATGCACGGCCACGATGGCCTTGGTCCGGGGCGTGATGGCCTGCTTGACGCGTTCCGGATCCAGGCACCAACTGTCCGGCAACACATCGACAAATACCGGAGTGGCGCCCAGATATTCAATCGGCGCCGCCGACGCGATCCAGTTGGTGTTGGCCAAAATGACTTCGTCACCCGGACCTATGCCCAACGCTGCCATCCCAAGGTGCAAGGCACCGGTGCAACTGGAGGTGGCAATGGCATAGGTCACCCCCAGATGTTCGGCGAATGACTTCTCGAAGCGCGTGATGTACTCATAGCAGCGGTCGCCCCAGCCATGTTGTACGGCATCCAGTACGTAGCTGGCTTCCAGCTCGCCCACACTGGGCTTGGTGTAGTGAATTCGGCTCATCTGAAACTCAACTCCGGAATGGCAACCACAAATTGTCCGCCCCAGGTACGGACGAGCGCGAACTGCTGGGTGATTTCGTCCACCAGATTCCATGGCAGCACCAGCACGTAGTCCGGTTTTTCCGCCTCGATCCGCTCGGGCGACACCACGGGAATGCGGCTGCCCGGCAGGAATTTGCCCTGCTTGTGCGGGTTGGCATCGGCCACCCAGGCCAGCAGGTCCGGCCTGACCCCGGCATAGTTGAGCAAGGTGTTGCCCTTGGCCGCCGCGCCATAACCCACCACGCGCTTGCCTTCGGCCTTGGCCTGCAACAGGAAGCGCAGCAGGCCGTGCTTGATGCGTTCGGCGGCCGGGGCCAGGGTGGCGTAGAACGCCGGGGTCTTCACCCCGGCGGCCAGTTCGGCGTCCAGCACCTGGCGGACCACCGGTTGCACCGCGCGACGCGAACCGTCGGCGCGCTGCACGAAGACCCGCAGCGAACCGCCATGGGTCGGCAGGCCGCCGACATCGAAGATTTCCAGGCCGTTGCGCACGCACAAGGCCTGCACGGCGGTCAGCGACAGGTAGGAGTAGTGCTCGTGATACAGGGTATCGAACTGGTGCCCGGCGATCAGGGCGAGCAGATGCGGAAACTCGAAGGTCGCCACCCCTGTCGGCTTGAGCAGCGTCGCGAAGCCCTGGAGAAAGTCATTGATGTCCGGCACATGGGCCAGCACATTGTTGGCCGCCATCAGGTCGGCCGCCCAGCCTTCTTCGCGCAATTGCAAGGCGGTGTCCCGGCCGAAGAACAGCTCGCGGATCTCCAGGCCCTTGTCTCGCGCCGCCTGGGCAGTGCTGCGGGTCGGCTCGACCCCCAGGCAACGGATGCCGCGCGCGGCGACATATTGCAGCAGGTAGCCATCGTTGGCGGCCACCTCCACCACGCGGCTGTCGGCGCCCAGTTCGAAGCGCTCGACCATCTCGGCCACATAGCGCTCGGCGTGGGCCAGCCAGGTACTGGAAAACGAACTGAAGTAGGCGTAGTCGGCGTCGAACAAGCTATCGGCGCGGGTGTAGTCCTCGGTCTGCACCAGCCAGCAGCACTGGCACACCGCGACTTTCAACGGCACCCACGGCTCGGCCTGCTCCAGCTGGTCGGCCCGCAGGTAGGCATTGGACGGCGGCGAAGTCCCCAGATCGATCAATGGCAAAACCAGCGGGGTGCCGCAACCTCGGCAGTTCATAAACGCACTCCAGGGAAAGACGCGTCGAGCAGGGGGTGATTGCTGTCCCTGGTCGACAGATTTTTGACAGCCTCGGGCCAGGTGATTGCCAGGCGCGGATCGAGCACCGACAGGCCGCCCTCGCAGTCCGGCGCATAGTCGGCGCTGTGCAGGTAAAGCAGCTCGGCGTCATCGCTCAGGGTCTGGAAACCGTGGGCGAAGCCGGCGGGAATCAACAGGCTGCGACCATCGCCGGCGCGCAGGTGTTCGGCGTGCCAGTGCAGGAAGGTCGGCGAATCCGGACGCAGGTCCACCGCGACATCCCAGACCTCGCCGCGCAGGCAGGTGATCAACTTGGCTTCCGGGGCCTGGGCATTCTGATAATGCAGGCCACGCACACTGCCCCGTTCGCGGGTACAGGAATGGTTGATCTGGCGGATATGGAAAGACTCGCCGAACGCGCTCAGGCTGCCTTCGCAGAACAACCGGGAGAAATGCCCGCGCTGATCGGCGTGACGCTTGTGCTGCACACTGAACAGCCCCTTGAGGGGCAAGCCATGAATCAGGAATTCACTCAAAACCCACCCCGGTACTGATTCAGTTGCGCCAGGGTCACGCTGCGCATGTCTTCGCCGTTTTTCCAGGCCAGGTGCCAGTCGAGGGTGTGCTCCAGGCATTGCTGCAATGACCAGCGCGGCTGCCAGCCGAGCAGTTGCCGGGCGCGACTGCTGTCCAGGCGCAACAGGCCGGCCTCGTGCAGCTCGCTGCGCTCGACCCGCAGGCCCGGCGCCTGTGGCCAGCGCCCGGCGAGTCGCTCGACCACGTCGCCGACACTGCACATGTCCTCTTCGCCAGGTCCGAAGTTCCACGCCCCGGCCACTTCCGGCCCGCGCTCATAGAGCGCGGCGGCCAGTTGCAGGTAGCCGGCCAGCGGCTCCAGTGCATGCTGCCAGGGACGCACGGCCTGTGGATAACGCAGCGTGACCGGCTCATCCGCCGACCAGGCGCGAAGCACATCGGGAATCAGTCGCTCCGGGGAAAAGTCGCCGCCGCCCAGGACATTCCCGGCCCGCGCGGTCGCCACCGCCAGGCCATGGGCCTCGTAGCGCTCGGCGGGGAAAAAGGAGGCCACGTAGGACTGCGCCAGCAGCTCGCAGCAGGCCTTGCTGCTGCTGTAGGGATCATGGCCGCCGAGGGCTTCGTTCTCGCGATAAGGCCAGGCCCACTCCTGGTTGGCGTAGACCTTGTCGGTGGTGACCAGCACACAGGCGCGTACCCCGCCGACCTGGCGCATCGCTTCCAGCAGGTTGAGGGTGCCCATGACATTGCTCGAATAGGTGCCGAGCGGATCGCGATAGGCCTCGCGCACCAGCGGCTGGGCCGCCAGGTGCAGGACGATTTCCGGCTCGGTCTCGGCGATCAGTTCGAGCAAGGCGCCGAGGTCGCGCAGGTCGCCCCGTTGGTCGTTGAGGCCTTCGCCGACGCGGGCCAGCTCATACAGACTGGGCTCGGTGCCGGGGTCGAGGGCGAAGCCGCTGACCCGGGCGCCCAGGCTCTCCAGCCACAGCGCCAGCCAACTGCCCTTGAAGCCGGTATGGCCGGTCAGCAGGACCCGCTTGCCGTTCCAGAAGGTCGGGCTCAGTCCCACTGCTTCCATGGGGCCTCCCCGCTCTGCCACAAATGCTCCAGGTGATTCTTGTCACGCAGGGTGTCCATCGGGTGCCAGAAACCGTCGTGCTGGAAGGCATTCAACTGCCCCCGGGCTGCCAGCCCCATCAACGGCTCGGCTTCCCAGACGGTACTGTCGTCGCTGATCAGCGGCAGCACCTTGGGCGACAGGACGAAGAAACCGCCGTTGATCCAGCCGCCATCGCCACGGGGCTTCTCGATAAAACCTCGAACCATGTCGCCATCGCGCTCCAGCGCGCCGTAACGACCGGGCGGCTGCACCGCAGTGACCGTCGCCAGCTTGCCGCTGGAAAGATGGAAGTCCACCAGCGCGCCGATATTCAGGTCCGAGACGCCGTCGCCGTAGGTGAAGCAGAAGGCTTCTTCGTTTTCCAGGTAGCGACCGGCACGGCGCAAGCGGCCGCCGGTCATGGTTTCTTCGCCGGTGTCGATCAGGGTCACGCGCCATGGCTCGCTGTAGTTCTGGTGAACGTCCATGCGATTGTTGCTCATGTCGAAGGTGACGTCGGAGGTGTGCAGGAAGTAGTTGGCGAAGAAGTCCTTGATGGCGTAGCCCTTGTACCCCAGGCAGATCACGAAGTCGTGGATGCCATGGGCGGAGTACTGCTTCATGATGTGCCAGAGAATTGGCTTGCCGCCGATCTCGATCATCGGCTTGGGCTTGAGGTGCGATTCCTCGCTGATCCGCGTGCCCAGGCCGCCCGCCAGAATAACTGCCTTCATCAACGTCCCCTCTTGTTCGACACAGGGCCTGTTCGGGCGCTGTGGGACTTACCAGACTGCCGGGTCAAATCGTGCGATCGGCTCGCGGCCCGTGGGCCGCGCCGCCAAATGCACGATTTATGGCGATATGCAGGGGGACTTGCAGGAAACGCGCCAGCTCCAGAAAGGGATCAATCGGCCAGCCAGCCGTTCTCCCAGTAACGCAGGTTATCGCCGCGCAGCATGTAGTCGCGCAGGACGATCTCACGCAGCTCGTCACCCATGCGGTAGCTGGCATCGGGATCGGACAGGTGCATGCGAATGGCCTGTAGCCATTCATCGGTGGTGTTGGTCTTGACCTTGGTGCACGGCAGGTAGCCGGCATAGGCCTTGGTATCGGTGCAGATCACCGGATAACCGCAGGCGCCATACTCCAGCAGGCGCAGGTTGCTCTTGCAGTCGTTGAAGATGTGGAACTCCAGCGGCGCCAGGGCCAGGTCCAGGTTCAGGCTCGCCAGCTTCGCCGGATAGACATCCAGCCCGATGACCCCATGGAACTCATGCATATAGGGCCGCAGTTCCTCCGGACACATACCGAAGAAGACCCAGTCCACCTCGTTGGCCAATTCCCTGACGACATCGGCAATGATCGCCAGGTCGCCGGCATGGCTGGTGCCACCGCCCCAACCCACACGTGGCTTTTTCGAGGTGCGACGCTGGTTGCGCAGCCCCGTCCACAGATGCGCAGCAAGCATGTTCGGCACCACGCGGATGTCGCTGTGCATGGAGGACAAGGCATCGGCCAGTGGTGCCGTGGACACCACCACCCGATCGCACAGGCCAATGCCACGCCGCACCAGGCGCTCCATCTCCATATGGTCGGGCAGGTTGCGAATGTGTCCGTTCTTGTGAGGGACATTGATCACATAGTCATCCAGCTCATAGATGCGCCGGGCGTTGCTGTAGGTCTTCAAGCCGATGATTTCGTCAATCGGCTGTGCGGCGTAACGGCCCTGCAGCACGATAACGTCAGGAGACTGACGCTCGACCTCGATGATCGACGGCAGGTTGTAGTAGGTACGCCCCGCGGCGCGGCCTGCCGCTTCCAGTTCGATCAGCGGCTGGGTGACCCGGTAGTGGCCGATGGCCGAAGCATTCACCGGCAGCGCCATGATCCGCGGCAGGTAGCGAGCGGAAAACGCATTCCAGCCCGCCCGCAGGCCCGGTTCCAGGCTAAAGCTCGAACCGCCCAGGCTGTCCAGCGTCAGGCTCGGGTTGTAGGCCGGATCACGGGCGACAATCGGCAGCCAGCGTTGGTAGAACGTCTCTTCTTCCTTGGCCCGCAACGTCTGCTGTTCGGCCTCCAGTTCCGCCGTCGGTTGCGCGCCCACAGCCAACTGCGCGTATGGAGTCCAGACTACCAGATGGCCGCTTTGGCCGACGCGCAGGCAAAGATCCACCTCGTTGAGGCTCTGGGCAAAATGTTCTTCATCCAGGCCGCCAAGGCTCTCGAACAGCGCCTTGCGGACCAGCAGGCAATCGGCGCCCACCGCGCTCAGGTCATGCGCCACCTGCAGGCGGTGCATGTAGCCGCTGGCCTGCATCACCTCGCCATAGAATGGCAGGCCCGCCGGACCGCGCAGGCCGAGAATCAGCCCCGCGTGCAGCACACGACCCGCCGGGCTGAACAGCTTGGCGCCCACCACGCCGACTTCCGGGCGCTGGCCGTGATTAAGCATTTCATCCAGCCACGAGGGCTGGGTGATCACGGCATAGGGGTTGAGCAACAACAGGTATTCGCCCCGCGCCTGTGCAGCCGCAAAGTTGCGAATAGCCGCCGCATTGCCCTGTTGCGGATACTCCAGCACACGCAGGCGGTCGCTGCCCAACTGCGTCATGCCGGCCAGCCAGGCCTTGGCCTCGGCACTTTCACTGCCATTGTCCACCACCAGCAGTTCGTATTCGCTGTAGGCGGTTTTCTCCAGCAGGCTCTCGATACAGCGCTGCAACGCCGCGGACTGATCCTTGCCGACGATAATGATCGACACCCGCGGCCGGTGCTCGGAGTGATAGTCGATGCGATTGAACAGCCGGCCATCGTCCTGGCGAATCTCGTGTTCGACCCCCAGGCGCCGCAGATGCGCCCGCACCACCCGCGGATTGAGTTCGATCAGTTCAGGCAAGGACAACCATGTCGACAAAGAGAATGCCGACTCCAGCTGAACCTCGGCAATGTGCTCCACCGCCCGGGTGCCGTCACTTTCGACCAGGCGCCACAACACATCGTGGGGAGCCAGTTCACCGTGATCCGCATCGAATCCGCCCAGCGCCAGGAAAGCCTCCTGCTGGAACGCCAGGGCCCGCCCGACGTAGGGGTAGCTGCGCATCAGGTCCAGATTGAAATCCGGCTTGAACACCGGCTCCATGGATTCGCCCCCTGCAAGCTGCCCTCGTCGCTATAGATGCAGCGCGCGTTCGGCGTAATCACGATACGTTCAGCCAGCACCAGCAAGGCCGGCTCCAGCAGACGGTCACCGGCGCGCAACAGATAGAACCAGTCGGCCTCATCGAGCTGCGGCAACAGTTCATTCAGCTGTTGGCGCCAATCCTCCTGCAATGGCAGGCGAAACACCCGTCCATCCAGCGAGGCCTCGGTGCAGGCGCTGGACAGCACCAGGGTCAGTTGCGGCGCGTAGAGCTGGTCGGCCAGGCTCTGCAGTGTCATTTCAAGATTGGCACTGCTGCCCGGCTCATCGATGACAATCGGTACGATCTTCGGCTGCCAGGGCCAGGCGGCCAGGGTGTCCGGCAACAACTTGCGCTGGGGCTCGCTCAGATTGCGGCACGCCAGCCATTCGCTATACAACTGGGAAAAGCTCTCGCTGGCGATCCCGACCCGCCAGTGCTGGGTGGTCTGCCGGGTGCCCAGGGTTCGGCTCAGGGGCAGCTCTTCCCAGACGCGGGGCAATGCCCCAGCAGTCGCCAGGGGCAGGTAGCGTACCCAGCCGGGGGCCGGGGCCTTCTCGCCGCTGCGCGCCTTGAGCATTTGCAACAACCATTGCATTTCCGTCGCGGCGGCATCCTTCATCGCTTGCAGGCGATTCATCCGCTCGGGGTACAGTCGCTCGATACTCAGGACATTGTTCAGCACCGCCAGGGTGCCGCGGCGGAACAGACAGATGTACAAGGCCAGGTCCAGGGAGGCGATAAAACAGTGCCCGGGCTGGGTCAAGGCCGGCAGCAATTCGACCAGGTCCGCCCGCCGAAACAGGGCACAGCTCAGGCCACCAAAGAAGTTGACCGGAAAGTTCTCGCAGATGGCCAGCAGGTCCTCGGCCTTGAACAGCCCGGAAACCGGAGACAGCGGGCAGTTTTCCAGGCGCGACGGCAACTGGAGGTCATCGGCGTCCCAGAAAAACCGTTGCCCCAGTACCAGGTTGACATCTTCGTGCTCGACGAACACCTGTGTCTGCTGCTCGATACTGCTGGGAAACAACTGGTCGTCATCCAGCAGAAACTTGATGTACTCGCCCCGCGCCTGCTCCAGGCCTGCCTGCAGGTTACCGATATAGCCCAGCGGCTGAGGGTTGCGCACATAGCGCAGCGCCTTGCCGGTCTGTTCGCTCAGTGCCTGCGCCAGCTTCTCGATCTCATCGTCAAGGCTGTCATCGCAGACGATGATTTCCAGGTTGGCGTAAGACTGGGCCAAGGCACCGTCCAGGGCTCGGGAGAAGAACCGTGGATTGGCGGCTGGAATGACAAGACTGACAAGCGGGATCGAGTTCACGGCGGGGCTCTCAAGCGACGGGAACGCTCCTGCGTCGGCAGCGCCCCTGAAACCGCTGGGTCACAGCGGCGGGTATTCGACGGTTAACGCAACCGGGCGCTTGCACGCCCGATCAGGATCAGATCTTGTTGAACAGACCCAGCTGGCTGATTTTGCTGAACGCCAACTGCGCCGCCTGCAACATGGTCTGTTGCAGGGTCAGGCGGGTCATGACTTCCGCCGGGTCGGAGTCGCGAATCGCCGATTGGCTGGTGGTGTTGGCCAGGACCAGACTCTGGTTGGTGGTGCTCTGGTCATCCAGGACCTGGCCCCGGGTACCGATGGTGGTCAGCGCGCTACCGGCCTGATCCATCGCGCTGGTGACGTTGCTGACGCCCGCGTTCAATGTCGCCAGCAGCTTCTGCTGGGCAACCGCATTGCCATCGGCCGGGGTGTTCAAGGCACCGATCATCTGGTTCAACGTATCGAGGATGTTCTGGGTCTGGTGGTTGTTCGGCTGGACCACGAACTGGTCACCGGCCGCTGGCGGGGTAGCGCCAAAGGTCAGGCTGACCCCCGCCGCCGTCGCCGTCGAACCGGCCATGGTCCCCGAGGACACCGGCCGGCTGCTGGCCGTGATCGGTGCCGCATAGAGGTCGTAGGCCGTGGCGCTGGTGAACTTGAGAATCGCCCCACCGGCGGGGAAGGTGCTGGTGTAGGCCGCCTGGTTGGTGGTCGTCGCCGAGGTCACCACCGCGGTCGACGGATTGCCCGCGCTACGCGAAGTGTTGAAGGTGTCCGGCTGCGCGGTCAGGGTGAAGGTATGCCCGGCAATGACGGTATCCGGCACATCACCGGACTTGAGGTTGAGGTTCAACCCCAGGTCCACGCCACGGAAGGTCACTGTCTGGTTCGCCCCGTTGCTGTTGCTGATCACACCGTTCTGGCTGGCTTCGGTGGTGACGTCGGTGCCGCTCGCATCGGTGATCTTGATCTGGGTACTGCTGAGGAAGCTGACGGTATACGGCTGGCCACCGCTGAACTTGGCGTCGTAGGTGGCGCTGTTGCTGATCTGGCCGTTGGACAGGGTCACGCGTCCGTCGTCCACCGCGGGCGCGGTCATGGTGACCTGGGTACGCGCCGTGTTGATGGACTGCTGGAACGCATCCCAGCCGGTCACATTGCTGGCCACCGAGTTATTGTCGCCAATCGCCAGGTTCAACTGCGACTGATCGCCGTTGTAGCTGTAGGTGCCGTCGGAATTGGCGGTATAAGGAAGGGTATTGGTCTTCGAACCCGCGAACAGGTAGTTGCCGTTGGCATCCTGGCTGTTCATCAGGCCGAGGATCGTTTGCTGGATCTGTCCCAACTGCTGGGCAAAAGCCTTGCGATCGGCATCGGTATTGGTGCCGTTGGTGGCCGACAGCGCGGTTTCCCGCGCCGATTGCATGGCGCTCTGAATCGAGGTCAAGGCCGTTTCCGACTGAGTGTAAGAGCTCTTGAGCGAGCTGATATTACTGGTGTACTGGGTCAGCGCAGCGCTTTGCTGACCCAGTTGCAACAGGCGCGCCGCGCCCACCGGGTCATCGGCGGCGGTGTTGACCTTGACCAGGCTGCTGGCCTCGGCACTGGTCTTGAGCGTGTCGTTGTAGCCGCGCTGATAGTTGGCGGCCGTGGTTTCGTAATACTGGGCGGTGGAAATGCGCATGGATCACGACTCCTTAAAGGCTGCTGATCAGCGTGCTGAAGATGGTCTGGGCGGCCTTGATGATCTGCGACGCGGCCGTGTAGTACTGCTGGTACTTGACCAGGTTGGCGGACTCTTCGTCCAGGTTGACCCCGGACAGCGAGTCGCGGGCACCCTTGGCGTTGGTCAGGATCGTGGTCGTGGCCGTGTTGTCCGAGGTGGCCGTGGCCGCCTTGGTACCGACGTTGGAGACCAGCGTGCCGTAGGCATCGGAGATGCTGCTGCCCTTGCTCGTGGTATTGGTGCCCACGGTCTGCTTGGTTTGCAGGGCGATCAGGGCGGCGCTGTTGCGGTTATCCGAAGAACCGGCGCCGGTCATCGACATGGTGTAGCTTTCACCGGTTTTCGGAGTGCCGCTCACCGTGGTCTGGACGGTGAAGGTCTTCTGCAGGCCAGTGACCGGGTCCATCACCGGGGTGCCGGTGGAGTCGACCATGTTCACGCTCAGGTTCAGCGTATTGGCCTGCCCCGGCACGATGGTGCCGGAGCCCATCACGTTGCCCTGTGGATCGGTCAAGGTGTAACCCTGGGTCCCGGCGGCGGCCGCGGCGAAGACGATCTTGACCGGCGTGCCGTACTTGATGGCGTCCTGCAATTGCGCGTTGTTCGTCGCGTTGGCCGTGCCCAACTGGTCGACCAGGGTCGGCTGGGTGTAGGTGCCGCCGTTGTTGGCACTGGTGACACCGGCCAGCGGCGCCGCCGCGGCAATGTTCTGCGCGTTGGTCATCACTGTCTGGATGTCGCTGGCGCCGCCACGGGTCGGGGTCACCTTGAAGCTGTCGCCGGCACTCATCGCACCGCCCGTGAGGCTCAGGGTGATGCCGTCGATCACCGGTGCCGGCGTGGTGGTGGTGCTGAAGGCGCCCATGTTGGTGCCGTCCGAGCGCAGGACACTGTAGTTGGTCGCGCTGGTGAAGGTCACCTTGTAATCGTTGGTGGTCAGCGCGCCGGTGTCGGCGATGGTCACGTTCAGGTTGCCGGAGCCGGCACTGTTGGTCGCACTGGCAGTACTGCGCTGGCTGATCAGGGCCGCGCTGTTGATATCGTTGAAGATCGCCGAACCGAAGTTGCCGTTCTTGTCGATGCCCTGGGCCTGCTGCTTGTTCATCTGGTCGGCCGTGACCATGGCAATGCGCCCCAACTCGTTCATCGACGGGTCGAGCACATCGCTGCGATAGCGCAGCAGACCGCCGATTTCGCCACCGGTCACGGTGGAGGTGATGTCGACGGTGCTGCTGCCGCGATCCAGTTGCAAGGCCGAACGACTCGGATCGTCCTTGCTCGGTACGGCAGACAGGGTGTTGGTGCTGTTGCCCATGACCAGCGGCTGACCGCTACCAATGTAGACGTCATAGCTCGAACCGCGCTCGACCACCTGGGTGCCGAGCAGCTGGGACAACTGGCGCACCGCCTCGCTGCGCTGGTCCAGCAGGTCGTTCGGTGCACCGGCGGCGGTGGTGACCTTGGAAATCTGGTCGTTGAACTGGGCGATGCTGCTCGCCAGCTTGTTCACCTGACCGGCCATGTCCGACAGGTTGGTGTTGATTCCGGTGTTCTGGTTGTTCAACTGCTGGGCGATGGAGTTGAATTTGTTGCTCAGGGCCTGGGCGCTGCTCAGCGTCGTCTGGCGCGACGCATCGTCCGTCGGGGTGGTCGACACGCTTTGCAGCGAGCTGAAGAACTTCTGCAACGAAGCGGTCATGCCGGTGTTGGTGTCGGACAACATGGAGTCCGTCGGCGTGACCTGGGCCAGGTACGAGGACGAATCGCTGTTGAGCGAGGTCGAGGTTTGCAACTGCGAATCCAGGTAGGCGCTGTAGACCCGACGGACATCCGCCAGGGTCGTGCCGGTGCCGATGAACACGTTGCCGTATTGCTGCGAGGCAGAGGTGGTCTGCACGGTCTGCTGACGTGAATAACCGGCTGTATCAACGTTGGAAATGTTGTTGCCGGTGGTTGTCAAAGCCGTCGAGGCCGTGTTCAACCCCGTCATACCGATATTGAGCAAGCTCATGATTCAGACCTTATAAATTCGTGGAAGCGCCCGCCGCAGCGTAGTTCTGGTAGCTCTTCATCTGTTTGGCTATTTGCGAAATCTTGCTGGCGTAGTCCGGGTCGGTGGCGTACCCGGCCTTTTGCAACTCGCGTACAAACTGTTCCGGTTTATCGGCCGACTTCAGCACATCTTGATAGCGATTGTTGCTTTGCAACATGGTCACCAGGTCGTGGAAGCTGTCCTGGTAGGACGCATAGGAGCGGAAGTTCGCCGTCTCCTTGACCATCTGGCCGTTCTTGAACTCGCTGGTGATGGCCCGGGCCTGCCCGCCCTGCCAACTGCTGCCGGCCTTGATGCCGAACAGGTTGTGACTGCTGCTGCCGTCCTGCTGGCGCATGACCGATTTGCCCCAACCGGTTTCCAGGGCCGCCTGGGCCACCAGGTAACGCGGGTCGACGCCGATGCGCTTGGCCGCCTGCTCCGCCATCGGCAGCATGGTGGCGACGAACTCGTCGGGCGAGTTGAAGGCATGCTTGGCCGGCGCCAACGGCGGCTGGGCCACGGCGCGACCGTAGATCCGCATGCTCGCGGCCGGCACACTGCTCAGGCTGCTGATGGCCCGCTGCTGGAGCAGGGAATCGGTGGAAGCACTGTTGCGCTCGGGCAAGGCCTGGGTGTTGACCGCGGCCAGGCTGCCGTCGGCCGACGGCACCAGCCCGGCCATCAGGCGGTCGGTCAGCTTGCTCGGCAGGGCCAGGCGGCGCTGGTTGATCTTGGCCATATCGTTGCGCGGGCTGCCGTCGCTGCTGTGCGCCGGACTGGCAACCCGCGAGGCCCACAACGGACGCTGGCCATTGGAACGCACGAACGGCGAGGTCGAGGTCGCACTGGTCGTGGTCCCGGCACCGATGGGTGTCTCCACCGGCGTCTCGGCCGCAACCGTACCCGCCGGCGGCCCGACCTTGAGCCCGCCCTCGGCAGGCCTTGACGGTTTATTCTTGGTCATCTGCCGCACCAGCACATCGGCCAGACCGATACCGCCACCCTGGCGCGACATGGTCACCGCCAACTGATGGTCGTACATTTCCTGGTACTGCTTGGTCGTCGGGGTATTGAGCGGATTGTCCTTGGCCAGCACATCGCTGGCCGAGCGCGCGGACTTGAGCATTTCTCCGATGAACAGCGACTCGAACTCCTGCGCCACCTTGCGGATGTTGGCGTCGCTGTCGCGGTTGCCGACCTTCAGGTTGTTCAGACGGTTCAGGTCGCTGTAGGCACCGGAGTCGCTGGTACTGACCAGCCCGCTCTTGCGCATATCCATATCGACGACCTCAAATCACGATCAGTTCGGCTTGCAAGGCGCCGGCCTGTTTCAAGGCCTCGAGAATCGCCATCAAGTCGCCCGGCGCCGCCCCCACCTGGTTCACCGCACGGACGATCTCGTCCAGGGTGGTCCCCGGGCCGAACTTGAACATCGGCTTGGCTTCCTGCTGGGCATTGACCCGCGAACGCGGCACGACCGCCGTGGTGCCGTTGGACAGCGGCCCCGGCTGGCTGACGATCGGATCCTCGGTAATGGTCACGGTCAGGCTGCCGTGGGTTACCGCGGCCGGCGACACCTTGACGTTCTGACCGATCACGATGGTGCCGGTGCGCGAGTTGATGATGACTTTCGCCACCGCCTGGCCCGGATCGACCTCGAGGTTTTCCAGGATCGACAGGTAGTCGACCCGCTGGCTCGGATCCAGTGGCGCGGTGACGCGAATCGAACCGCCGTCGATGGCCTGGGCCACGCCCGGGCCGAGCATGTCGTTGATCTTGTCGACGATCCGCTTGGCGGTGGTGAAGTCGGAGCGGTTGAGGTTCAAGGTCAGGCTGTTGCCCTGGTTGAAACCGCTCGGTACCGCCCGCTCCACCGAGGCCCCGCCGGGAATCCGGCCAGCCGACGGAACGTTGACGGTGATCTTCGAGCCGTCCGCGCCCGAGGCATCGAAACCGCCCACCACCAGGTTGCCCTGGGCGATGGCGTAGACATTGCCGTCAATCCCCTTGAGCGGCGTCATCAACAGGGTGCCGCCGCGCAGGCTCTTGGCGTTACCGATGGACGAAACGGTGATATCCACCACCTGCCCCGGCTTGGCGAACGCTGGCAGATCGGCGCTGATCGACACCGCCGCGACGTTCTTCAACTGCACGGTACCGGCGTTGGCCGGCACCTTGATGCCGAACTGCGACAGCATGTTGTTGAAGGTCTGCAGGGTGAACGGTGTCTGGGTGGTCTGGTCACCCGAACCGTTGAGGCCGACCACCAGGCCGTAGCCAATCAGCTGGTTGGAGCGCACGCCGGAAATAGTGGCGATGTCCTTCAAACGCTCGGCCTGGGCAGCGAAGGCCGTGGACATCAGTAACACGGCCGCCATCAGATGCTTGAGATTGAACATGGTCATAGCACCTAGAAAGGCCAGAGCGGGCTGAGGAAGAAGCGGTCGAGCCAACCCGGCTGATTCGTATCGGCAAAGGCTCCGGTACCCGAGTAGGTGATCCGCGCATCGGCCACGCGAGTGGACGGTACGGTGTTGTCGGTGGCGATGTCATCCGCCCGGACCAGCCCGGCGATCCGCACCAGCTCATTGCCGGTGTTGAGGGTCAGCCACTTCTCGCCGCGCACGGCGATGATGCCGTTGGGCAGCACGTCGGCCACGGTCACGGTGATCGAACCGGTCAGGCTGTTGCTTTGCGCGGCCTTGGCCGAGCCGTCGGTAGTCTTGGTACCGCCATAACCGATACCCAGGTTCACGTTGCCGCTGGTCACCGGCGAGCCGAAGAGCGAGGTCAGGCCAAAGTTGTTGGCATCCTTCTTCGACAGGTCGGAGTTGGCGTTCTTGCTGGCCTGGGTGGCTTCGTTCAGGGTAATGGTGATGATGTCGCCCACCCGGAAAGCCTTGCGGTCGCCATACAGGTTCTGCTCGAAACCGGCCTGGTAGATCGAACCGTTGTTCGCCGCCGCGGGCAACGGGGTGCGCGGCAACACCGGCGCGTAATACGGGTCATCGGGCTTGGGCGGCGGGCTCATACAGCCGGCCAACAGTGCCATCGCGCTCAACGCGAGCATGGGAAACAACCGATTCATGACCCTATTACCTCACGGTGTTGCAGGCGCCCCTTCAGGCCGCCTCATAGACTTGATTACAGGTTCTGTGCGACGTACTGGAGCATCTGGTCGGCGGTGGAAATCACCTTGGAGTTCATCTCGTAGGCACGCTGGGTAGTGATCATGTTGACCATCTCCTCCACGGTGCTGACGTTGGAGGTTTCCAGGGTGCTCTGCTCGGTGGTACCGAAACCGTTGAGACCCGGTGTGCCGACCTGCGGCGCGCCGCTGGCGGCGGTTTCCAGGAACAGGTTGCCGCCCACGGCCTGCAGGCCGGCCGGGTTGATGAAGTCGGCGGTCTGGATGTTGCCGAGCACTTGCGAAGCCGGGTTGCCGGCGACGGTGATCGAGACCGTACCGTCCTTGCCGACCGTGAAGGTCTGGGCGTTGTTCGGAATGGTAATCGCCGGCTGCAGGGTGAAACCGCTGGCGGTGACGATCTGGCCGGTGCTGCTCAGGTGGAAGGTACCGTCACGGGTGTAGGCCGTGGTGCCGTCCGGCTGCAGGATCTGGAAGAAGCCCTTGCCGTTGACGGCCATGTCCAGCGGCTGGTCGGTGGTTTGCAGGCTGCCGGCGGTGAAGTTCTTCTGGGTGCCGACGATCCGCACACCGGTACCCAGTTGCAGGCCCGACGGCAATTCGCTGTCCTGGGTCGACTGGGCACCCGGCTGACGCTTGATCTGGTACAGCAGGTCCTGGAACTCGGCGCGATCACGCTTGAAGCCGGTGGTCGAGACGTTGGCCAGGTTGTTGGAAATCGTCGTCAGGTTGGTGTCCTGTGCCGCCAAACCTGTTTTTGCAACCCATAGAGCCGGAAGCATTCTGTTCTCCTTCGCGCGCCTGTTTTACGGCGCCACGTTCTGGTGATTAGGTGTTCTGCAAGACCCGAGCCATCGCCGAATCATCGTCTTTGGCGGTGTTCATCATCTTGATGTGCAATTCGAACTGTTTGGACAGGGCCAGCACCGAGGTCATTTCCTCGACGGCGTTGACGTTGCTGCCCTCAAGGAAGCCCGACACCACCTTGACGTTGGCGTCGACAGGCGCCGGCGTGCCGTCCTTGGTGTGAATCACCGAATCCGGGCCCTTGGTCATGTTCTTGAGGTCCGGGTTGACCAGCTTGATACGGTCGACCTCCGCCACCACCCGCGGCCCCTCGCCCATGGCACGGATGCTGATGGTGCCGTCCTCGCCCACTTCGATCTGCGACTGGGGCGGCACGGCGATAGGCCCGGAGTTGCCCATGACCGGCATGCCGTTGCCGGCGCGCAGCACCCCCAGGGCGTCAATATTCATGCTCGCGGTGCGCACGTAACCTTCACTGCCGTCAGGCGTCTGCACGGCGACCCAACCATCGCCGGACACCGCCACGTCCAGATCACGACCGGTCTGAACCATGGGGCCCGGCGCGAAATCGGTGCCCGGGCGCTCGCTCATGGCAAAGGCCCGCGCCGGAAAGCTGTCGCCGAACACCGGCATCGAACGAGCCTGTTCCAGGTCGCGCTGAAAACCGTTGGTCGAGAGGTTCGCCAGATTGTTGGCATGGGCCTTTTGCGCCAGAGCATTCTGGCTGGCACCAGTCATTGCCACGTAAAGGTACTTGTCCACAGTCTTTCCTCTTCCTGACGGACGTTTGCCGCCACCGCTGTACGGCGAGAGGCGCAAGCAATTTCCGAACCAACTTGTTTTTTGACGCAAGACAAGCCCATGGACCGGGGGGTTGCGTACATTTAGCGGGTTTTCAAGGCCTTGAGGGCAGACGAAAAAACGGCGCGGTTATGCCGCTGGCGGCAAGCATCGGTCTTCTCCCCCCGTGACACGGGCACCAGAGAAACCACCCTGGAATGGACCTTGCAAGCCAACCCGTCATGCGGCGACCGACTTTAAGTTTGCCCTGGGGCTGCCGACACCCAGAACTAGCCACAGTATTCAGGAGGGCTCGCGTGAACCTGTACATCAACCAGCTCCAGAAAAAAGCTGACTTCAAGGAAGCCATCTATTCAGGCGCCATCTTCCTGGACACCCAGTTGGCGACCGCCAAGGAGCTCTGTGGCTTTGCCAGGGAAAGCATCACCCTGGCCTTCGACGGTGAAACCGATCACCAGTCCCTGCACAAGATGATGCCGGTCGAAGAGTTCGTCAGCCGGGTCACCCGCCTCAAGGGCCAGTTCACCAACAGCCAGCGCGTCAAGGACCTGATCCAGGCGTTCATCCGCGAGATCGGTATCGACCCGCGCGACTACATCTTCGACGTCCCGCGCCTGCGTGTCGTACCCAACTACAACTACCTGCACGCCGGCGTCAGCTACGCCTACAAGCCGCATCGCGATACCTGGTACGGCGGCGTGGATTGCCAGATCAATACCTGGATGCCGGTCTACACCATCGCGCCGGACCAGACCATGATGATCAATCCCGGCTACTTCGAAAAACCGCTGCTCAACACTTCGAAGGACTGGAGCCTGAACGACTGGGTCAACAACCAGCGACACAAGGCCAAGGACAACCTGACCGAAGAAACGCGCGTGCACCCGGTGCCCCTGGCCGACATCGACACCTCGTCGGAAATCCGCATTGCCGGCAACACCGGCGAGATGCTGATCTTCTCCGGTTCACATTTGCATGGCACCGTGCCGAACTACACCGAACAGACCCGCTTCAGCGTGGACTTCCGCCTGATGCACCTGGACGACCTGCAACACAAACGCGGCGCCCCCAACGTCGACAGCGCCTGCCCGGATGTCGGGGCCGGCTTCAAAGACTACTTCCACGCCCACGACTTCTCGAATTTCCAAGGAATCTATCAATGACCAAGCGCCGCATTACGCCTGCCGAGGCCCAATACAACGAAACCCGCGCCGGCGTGCTCAAGCGGGTCGATGCCGAGTATGTGGCCGACGCACCGTTCGTGTTCGCCAACCGCATCAACGTGACGGCCGCCATGTCGCGCATGGAGCTGTTCAAGAAAGTCCTGGATGTGCCGGGCGCAATCATCGAATGCGGTGTGTACAAGGGCAACTCGCTGATGCTCTACATGCACCTGTCGATGATCCTCGAGCCGTATGCCATCAACCGTTCGATCGTCGGCTTCGACACCTTCGAAGGTTTCACCAGCATCAACAAGGATGAAGACCCGGCCGACATCAACGAGGACATGTTCTCCGACACCGACCAGTCGCTGATCCAGGACATGATCGACGCCAACGACCTGCTGCGTCCGGTCAACCGCATCCCGCGTTGCGAGCTGGTCAAGGGCGACATCTGCAAGACCGCGCCGGAGTTCGTCAAGTCCCGTCCGGACCTGGTGGTGGCCATGCTGATCCTCGACACCGACCTCTACGAGCCGACCAAGGTCGCCCTGGAAACCTTCCTGCCGTACATGCCCAAAGGCGCCATCGTGGTCCTCGACGAGGTTGCCTATCGCAACTTCCCGGGCGAAACCAAGGCCCTGCGCGAAGTGTTCGACATGAACAAGATCGAGCTCAAGCGCCTGCCGTTCGATTCGTGCGTGGGTTACTTCCACATCTGATGCGCCCCTGAAAACAACGCCTGGCGCAGGCGTTGTTTTCGACGATTCATGCCTACTCTCCCTTGCCCAGGTCATACGCCTTCAGCTTGTTGGCAATAGTGGTATGGGAAACCCCCAGTCGCTTGCCCAGCGAGCGACTGCTCGGGTGCTCCGAATACAGGCGCTCCAGCACCGCCCGCTCGAACCGACCGACAATCTCGTCCAACCCGCCCTCCAGGGAAAATTCCCCCAGGGGCTGGCGCACGCCATAGTCCGGCAAGCGGATATGCTCGGCCTTGACCACCCCGCCCTCGCACAGGGAAACCGCCTGGAACAGCACGTTCTCCAATTGCCGGACATTGCCCGGCCAGTGGTAGTGCGCGAGACGATCCAGCGCCGCCGGCGCCAGCTTCGGCAAGGGGCAGCCGATCTGGCGACTGGCCTGGTCGAGAAAATGCTCCACCAAGGGTGTCAACCCGTCCAGGCACTCGCGCAGGGGCGGAATATGCAGGGACAACACGTTGAGGCGGTGATAGAGGTCCTGGCGAAACTCCCCCCGCGAGCACAATTCCGACAGGTCGACCTGGGTCGCGCAGATCACCCGCACATCCAGGTACACCTCCTCGTCACTGCCGACCCGACGAAAACCGCCGTCCTGCAGGAAACGCAATAACTTGACCTGCAAGCGCGGGCTCATCTCCCCCACCCCGTCCAGGAACAAGGTGCCGCCGGCCGTCAGTTCCAGCAACCCGAGCTTGCCCTCGGCCCGCGCGCCCTCGAACGCGCCGGGACCGTAACCGAACAGCTCGGTCTCGGCCATGGACTCCGGCAAGCCGGCGCAGTTGAGCGCCATCAACGGTGCCTGCCCGCGCGGACTGGCCAGGTGACAGGCCCGAGCCAGCAACTCCTTGCCGGTCCCGGTCTCGCCCTCGATCAGCAACGGCGCATCCAGTGGTGCCATGCGCCGGGCCTCGCGCACCACCGCCGCCATGACTTTCGAGCTCTGGAAAATACTGTCGAAGCCGCGCAGTTCCTGCTTGCGCACGTTGTAGATACGCTCGCCGACCTGGTCGGCACGGTGCAAGGTCAGCACCGCGCCGGCCATGGCCTCGCTGTCATCGTGCTCCGACTGCAGCGGGGCAATATCCGCCAGGAAAACGTCACCCTTGATCTTCACCCGCAGGCCGTTGATCCGCGACTGGTTGGCGCGCACCAACTCCGGCAGGTCGAAATCCGGCGCATAGCGCGACAACGGGAGGCCCGGCACCTCGTCGACCCTGACCCCCAGCAACTGCGCCGCCGCCCGGTTGGCCGCGACAATCGAGCCGCCCATGTCGATGGACAGCACCGGAAACTCCAGCGCCCCGAGCAAGGCGTTGAGTTCCATATGCCGACGCTCGCTGGGCATCAGGCCGACGCGCTTGACGCCAAAGACCCCGGCAATGGTTTCGAACTTCGGACGCAGGGCCTGGAATTGCAGATTGATCAGATTCGGGCAATGCAAATAGATGGCGTTGCCCTGGTCGCCGCCGACCTCGCCACGGGCCACGTTGATGCCGTAGTCCACCAGCAGGTTGAGAATGTCGCGAAGAATGCCGATGCGGTTCTGGCAATGCACTTTGATACGCATGGAAAGGCTCGAAAGATGGCCGGGACACATCGGTCCCTGCGGAGCGGGTACTTTTTTCAGTACGCCGCAGTTAGTCGTCAAGATTATGTGACAAAAACCCGCCTGATCGCCACGTCAAAACGCCTTACCCATCACCAGAAAAGCGATTCGTAACGTTTTCTTTACGGAATGAGACCCTTCACCCCGCCCTTCAGCACCTCGCCCCGGATGCACACGAGCCCTCAACGGGTTAACACTAGGCTCATCGCTGCACATAACAAGAACGAATCCCCTAGCAGGAGAGCTGTATGAAGCAGACGCAGTACGTGGCTCGCGAGCCCGATGCGCAAGGGTTTATCGACTACCCGGCCGCCGAGCACGCCGTGTGGAATACCCTGATCACTCGTCAACTGAAAGTGATCGAGGGCCGCGCGTGCCAGGAATACCTGGACGGCATTGAAAAACTGGCCCTGCCCCACGACCGGATTCCGCAACTCGGCGAGATCAACCGGGTCCTCGGCGCCACCACCGGCTGGCAAGTCGCCCGGGTGCCGGCACTGATTCCCTTCCAGACCTTTTTCGAGTTGCTCGCCAACAAGCAGTTTCCGGTGGCAACCTTCATTCGCACCGAAGAAGAACTCGACTACCTGCAGGAACCGGACATTTTCCACGAGATCTTTGGCCACTGTCCGCTGCTGACCAACCCCTGGTTCGCCGAATTCACCCACACCTACGGCAAGCTCGGCCTGCAAGCCAGCAAGGAACAACGGGTGTACCTGGCGCGGCTGTACTGGATGACCATCGAATTCGGCCTGGTGGACACCCCGCAAGGTCGGCGCATCTACGGCGGCGGCATTCTCTCCTCGCCGAAGGAAACCGTGTACAGCCTGTCCGGCGAACCCGAGCACCAGGCCTTCGATCCGCTGGAAGCGATGCGCACGCCTTATCGCATCGACATCCTGCAGCCACTGTACTTCGTCCTGCCGGACCTCAAGCGCTTGTTCGACCTGGCCCACGAAGACATCATGGCCTTGGTCGAGCGCGGCCGGCAGCTGGGTCTGCACGCCCCGAAATTCCCACCCAAGGCCGCCTGATCCGCGACTTTGCGGGCTACGTGCGTCTTTCTCGAACCGACGTTTTCGAATAGCGTATTCGAACGGCGTCCTTGAATAAAAAACGATTTCAGGAATCCACCATGAACACCTTGAACCAAGCCCACTGCGAAGCCTGCCGTGCCGATGCCCCCCAGGTCAGCGACGAAGAACTGCCGGTGCTGATCAAACAGATTCCGGACTGGAACATCGAAGTGCGTGACGGCATCATGCAACTGGAGAAGGTATTCCTGTTCAAGAACTTCAAGTTCGCCCTGGCCTTCACCAATGCCGTCGGTGAAATTTCCGAAGCCGAAGGCCATCACCCGGGCCTGCTGACCGAATGGGGCAAAGTCACCGTGACCTGGTGGAGCCATTCGATCAAGGGCCTGCACCGTAACGATTTCATCATGGCGGCACGCACCGACGAGGTCAGCCACGCCGCCGAGGGCCGTAAATAATGCATTTCGACGCCATCGCGCGTGTACCTGGCGACCCGATTCTCGGGTTGCTGGAGGCTTATGCCCAGGACCCCAATCCCCGCAAGTTCGACCTGGGCGTCGGCGTCTACAAGGATGCCCAGGGCCTGACCCCGATCCTGCAGTCGGTCAAACAGGCCGAGCAGCGGCTGGTGCACGGGCAACTGACCAAGTCCTATATCGGCGGCCACGGCGACCTGCGTTTCGGCAGCCTGCTGAACGAACTGGTGATGGGTGCCGACTCTCCGCTGATCGCCGCCCAGCGGGTCGGTGCGACCCAGACGCCAGGCGGTACCGGCGCCTTGCGCCTGAGCGCCGACTTCATCGCCCACTGCCTGCCGGGCCGTGGCATCTGGCTCAGCGATCCGACCTGGCCGATCCACGAGACCATCTTCGCCGCCGCCGGCTTGAAGATCAGTCACTACCCTTACGTCGACCGCGACAACCGGCTGAACGTCGAAGCCATGCTCGCCGCCCTGGAGCAGGTCCCGCAGGGCGACGTGGTGCTGTTGCACGCCTGCTGCCACAACCCGACCGGTTTCGACCTGTCCCACGACGACTGGTACAAGGTGCTGGACATCGTCCGCCGCCGCGAACTGCTGCCGCTGATCGACTTCGCCTACCAGGGCTTCGGCGATGGCGTGGAGCAGGATGCCTGGGCCGCCAGGTTGTTCGCCCGGGAACTGCCGGAAGTATTGATCACCAGTTCCTGCTCGAAGAATTTCGGGCTGTACCGCGAACGCACCGGCGCGCTGATCGTCTGCGCCGGCGATGCCGAGAAACTGCTGGACGTACGCAGCCAACTGGCGGCGGTGGCCCGCAACCTGTGGTCGAACCCACCGGATCACGGCGCGGCGGTGGTGACCACGATTCTCGGCACCCCCGAGTTGAAAGCCCTGTGGGCCGATGAAGTGGAAGCCATGCGCCTGCGCATTGCGCAACTGCGCAGCGGCCTGGTGGAAGCCCTCCGTCCTCACGGCCTGGCCGAGCGCTTCGCGCATATCGGTGTGCAGCGCGGCATGTTCTCCTACACCGGCCTGTCGCCGGCCCAGGTCAAACGCCTGCGCGACGAGCACAGCGTGTACATGGTCAGTTCCGGCCGGGCCAACGTCGCCGGTATCGACGCAACGCGCCTGGATGCCCTGGCGCAGGCGATAGCCGCCGTCTGCCAGGACTGATGTAGGAGCCGCGCATCCAAGGGGGCCGCCACACTCAGGCCCCCTTCTCGATCAACTGCCCGAACGCCTCGAGCTCCCCCTTCTCCAGGTCCGAAACCAGGATGAAGCGCAGGTGATCGCGTCGCCACGACACCACGTTGTAGCCCCGCAGGGACAGGCTCTCCCGAGCCCGATCAGCCTCGGCCGTCGGCAGGATAAACAGATTGATGGTGTGCTTGGCATGCCGGTACGCCAGTGCGGCGGCGGTCTGGTGTTGCAAATAATCCAAGCGACCGCCCAGCAGCGGATAGCCTTGCGCCGCATAGTCGAAGACCGGCGGCGCGAAGTCGAGCTTGCCGGTGAACCAGGGTTTCACCGTATGCCGGTCGGACGACACCACATCGTTCAGATGCTCGGCCATCAGCGAACGGACATGACTGGACACCGCCTCATCCAGCCAGGGTTGCTCGGCGGACGGCGTCACCACGTACAACATGACCGCCAGGCTCAAGGCCACCGCCGAAAACGCCGGAGCCCACCAGCGTCCCGACGCCGCTCGCAACCCCTGCATGAAACCGGCGCGGACCGAGGGACGAGCCGGCGTACCGCTCAACAGGCTACGACTCAGAGCCTCGGGCGCACGGTAATACGGAGCCCGGATCTTGACGTCGTCAATCAGTTGACGGGCCTGCTCATGCAGCCGTGCACACTCGACGCAACCCGCCAGGTGCGCAGCCACCCGTGCCGAAGTCGCAGCGTCCAGTTCATGGTCGAGGTAGCCATGGATCAATTCATGGCAGGTCTTGCAGTCGAGGTCATTCATAGGGATACAACTTCAGCAGTTCGCTCTTGAGCATGGCGCGCGCCCGGGCCAGCCGTGACATGACGGTGCCCAAGGGGATATCGACGACTTTCGCTATGTCCTTGTAGGGCATGTCTTCCAACTCCTTCAGGACAATGACTTCGCGGAACACCGGCGCCAATGCCAGCAGCGCCAGCCGCACCTGCTCGGCCTCCTGGGCCCGGATAACCTGTGCCTCGGGCGTACACACATCGGTCAACGCCGGCTCGCCCTGCAGATACTCATCATCGATGACCACCCAACGCCGTCCCGCCGAGGCCTTGAGCCAGTTGTAGCTTTCATTGCGGACAATGGTCAGGAACCAGGCCTTGGCATTGCCGTCGACAAAACGGTGCTGGAACTTGAAGGCCCTGAAGGCGCTTTCCTGTACCACATCCTGCGCGGCGCTCTCACTGTCGGTGAGCCAGCGCGCGAGGTTATAGGCCGCATCCAGGTGCGGCGCAAACAGCGCCTCGAATCGCTTCATAGTGGCTCCGATACCTTTGTCCCTATAACGGTGAAAGCCCCGGCTTTATTCCCGAAATATTTTTTTATTTTCAGGAATAAAGCCCCGCGCCGCCCGGTTTTACAGATGTGAGCTCAATCACTGTAGACCGCCAGCGAGGGCGTTCCCATGGACAAGCACCCAACACCACACGACAGACGCACCGACGGCCCGCTCGATCCCGAGCGCAGGACACTGCTCAAATGCTCGGCCTGGGCCGGCGCCGGGGTCCTCTGGGCCCTGAGCGGCGGTATTCCGCGGGCCTTCGCCCTGGACCAGGACGGCAAGCCCACGGACCCGGCCGCGCTGGCCGCCAACTTTCACTTCGTGCAAATCAGCGATTCGCACATCGGCTTCAACAAGGAAGCCAATCCCGAACCGGTGAAGACCCTGCAAGTGGCCATCGACAAGGTCATCGCGCTGCCCAAGCGGCCGGCGCTGATTCTCCACACCGGTGATATCACCCACCTCAGCAAGCCGGAGGAGTTCGATACCGCCGCGCAATTGCTCAAGGGCCTGCCTTCCACCGTGCACTATGTGCCGGGCGAGCACGACACCCTCGACGCGGGCGGCGGCCAGCTCTACCTGCAGCGTTACGGCAAGGGCACCAAGGGCAACGGCTGGTACAGCTTCGATGACCATGGCGTGCACTTCATCGCGCTGGTGAACGTCTTCAACTTCCAGGCCGGCCATGAGGCCAACCTCGGCGCCGACCAGCTCGCCTGGCTGGCCGACGACCTGCGGGCGGTGTCGACCAGCACGCCGATCGTGGTGTTCACCCATATCCCCCTGTGGACCATCTACCAGCCCTGGGGCTGGGGTACGGAGGACGGCGACCAGGCCATTGCCCTGCTACGCAAATATGGCTCGGTGACCGTGCTCAACGGGCATATCCACCAGGTGATCCAGAAGGTCGAGGGCAATATCACCTTTCACACCGCGCGCGGCACGGCCTACCCGCAACCGGCTCCGGGGCGGCACCGTCACCGGGACCGATGACAGTGGCCGCCGATCAGTTGCGCAACTACCTGGGAATCACCGACGTCCGCGCGACACAGGGCGACCATCCGTTGGCGCTGATCGACTCGACACTGATTTAGGAGAGCATTCATATGAAAAGACTTTTGCAGGTACTGGCGCTGGGTTGCCTGGCACTCTCGATCCCGGCGTGGGCGCAGGAAGTGAAAATCGATATCAAGGAATTCATGTTCCAGCCCAAGGAGCTGACCGTCGCGCTCGGCACCAAGGTGACCTGGGTCAACGACGACCAGATCCCACATACGGTGGCCGAAACCCACAAGCTGTTCCGTTCGGCCGCGCTGGACACCAACGACAGCTTTTCCTATGAGTTCAAGACGGCGGGCACGTACGAATACTTCTGCGCCCTGCATCCGCAGATGATCGGGAAAATAACCGTCAGCCCTTGACCTGCGCGACTTGCCGGCGATGCCGATGCAGCATTCAGCATCGCTATCGCCGGCAGGCCGGTGCCTGCCGAACTGACGAATGGCCGCCAGATCCGGGGCGAAAAAATCTTTCTGTCATTTGCACTGCTGTATCCTGCCCAGGCTTTTTAAAAGCGCGGATCTACCCAGCGATTTAAAAAACAGACCTTGCGAGGAGCGACGACGATGCATGAGATACCCAACTTCCCCTTCCCAAGCCTGCACGAGACTGAGCAGAAAACCCCGCCACAAGCCAGTGCCCAACAGCCGGTAAACAACGAGGCCGCGGAAAGCCTCAAGGCCGACAGCGAAGACTGAACGCTAGCTCAACCGGTCGTGTGAAAAGCCCGCTCCCTGGTGTTTTTCACGCAACCGGATACAGTCCCCCCAGCGAGTTTTTTCGATTTACCTCCCCTGCAACCCGCCTTGCACCGTTATCATAAGCCTCCTATCTTTTTTCTCCGTGGCAACGGTGGTTCTTGTCCATGTCAGATACCCAGCGCCCCCTGGCGGTCACGCTGCAAGTCGTTTCCATTGTCCTGTTTACCTTTATCGGTTACCTGAACGTCGGCATTCCCCTGGCCGTGCTGCCCGGCTATGTCCACAGCGACCTGGGCTTCGGCACGGTGATCGCGGGGCTTGTGATCAGCGTCCAGTACCTGGCGACGCTGTTGAGCCGGCCCTACGCCGGCCGGATCATCGATAACCAGGGCAGCAAGCGCGCGGTGATGATCGGCCTGGCCGGCTGCGGCCTGAGTGGCGCGTTCATGCTGCTGTCGAGCTTTCTCCAGGCGCTGCCACTGCTGAGCCTGACCAGCCTGTTCATCGGCCGCCTGGTGCTGGGCAGCGCGGAAAGCCTGGTGGGTTCCGGCTCCATCGGCTGGGGCATCGGCCGGGTGGGCGCGGCGAATACCGCCAAGGTGATTTCCTGGAACGGCATCGCCAGCTACGGCGCATTGGCCATCGGCGCGCCGCTGGGGGTCTGGCTGGTCAACCGGCTCGGGCTGTGGAGCATGGGAGTGAGCATCCTGCTGCTGGCCGCCCTGGGGCTGCTGCTGGCCTGGCCGAAGCTGGCGGCACCGATCGTCGCCGGCGAGCGCCTGCCCTTCCTCCATGTGCTGGGGCGCGTCCTGCCCCATGGCACGGGCCTGGCCCTGGGCTCCATCGGTTTCGGCACCATCGCGACCTTTATCACCCTGTATTACGCCACCCAGCACTGGGCCAACGCAGTACTCTGCCTGAGCCTGTTCGGCGCCAGCTTCATCGGTGCGCGGTTGCTGTTCGGCAACCTGATCAACCGACTGGGGGGCTTTCGCGTGGCGATCGCCTGCCTGTCCGTGGAAACCCTGGGCCTGCTGCTGTTGTGGCTGGCACCGGACGCCCACTGGGCACTGGCGGGGGCGGCATTGAGCGGATTCGGCTTCTCGCTGGTGTTCCCGGCGCTGGGGGTGGAGGCGGTGAACCTGGTACCGGCGTCCAGCCGCGGCGCGGCGGTGGGCGCCTATTCGTTGTTCATCGACCTGTCGCTGGGCATCACCGGCCCTCTGGCCGGGGCGATTGCGGCGGGCCTGGGCTTTGCCTCGATTTTCCTGTTCGCCGCCCTGGCGGCGCTCTCCGGGTTGATGTTGAGTCTTTATCTCTACCGGCAGGCACCGAAACAGCGGGCGTTGCGGGAAAGAACCTGAACTGGCCCGACCTAGGGTCTGTATGAGAACTCGCCGAGCGGCGATCAGGCAAGGCAAACGACCAACGGGAGTAACAGCCGCAGGCTGGCCCGAAGGGTGAGCGCCAGCGAATAAAATCAGGCGAGGAAGCGCAGTTTAGTCCACTAAATGAGCATTACTCGCTTCGCTCGCCCTTCGGGCCGTCCTTCGGACGTTCTCACTTCGTTCGTCCGAGCCTGTTTTTAACGCAGCATGATCGTCGCGCAGGCAGTTATCGTACAGAGCCTAGAAATCGATCTTGCCCCGCCCGGCTTTGATGGCCCCGCGCTGGGACTTGCTTTCCAGGCGACGCTTCTTCGAGCCGAGTGTCGGCTTGGTCGGACGGCGCTTCTTCTCCACCTTGGTGGCGCTGAGGATCAGTTCGACCAGGCGCTCCAGGGCATCGCTGCGGTTCTGCTCCTGGGTCCGGTATTGCTGGGCCTTGATCACAATCACCCCTTCGCCGGTGATGCGACTGTCGCGCAACGCCAGCAGGCGTTCCTTGTAGAACGGCGGCAGGGACGAGGCCGGGATATCGAAACGCAGGTGCACGGCGCTGGAGACCTTGTTGACGTTCTGCCCGCCCGCGCCCTGGGCACGAATGGCCGTCCACTCGATCTCGGCATCGGGCAGATGTACGTTGTTGGAAATCACCAGCATTGGAAAAGCGTCCGACATCAGGGCGTTCAGGATACCTGATCCGGGCCGCGGCGACTGTTCGCCCTGGCACGGGCCGCACATAAACGACAAACCCGGCAGCCGCCGGGTTTGTCGTTGTCACCGATAGCGGCCTACTTCACCGCGAGCAGTGCCTGCTGGGCACTGCGCCGGTTCTTGATGCCGTAGCAGATCCACATGAACGCCACCCAGAGCGGAATCGCGTACACCGAGACCTGGATCCCCGGGATCATCAGCATGACGCCGAGGATGAACACCACGAACGCCAGGCACACATAGTTGCCATAGGGGTACCACAGGGCCTTGAACAGCGGGCTCTGCTTCGTGCGGTTCATGTGCTGGCGGAACTTGAAGTGCGAGTAGCTGATCATCGCCCAGTTGATCACCAGGGTCGCCACCACCAGGGACATCAGCAACTCCAGGGCCTGTTGCGGCATCAGGTAGTTCATCACCACCGCGATGAAGGTCACCAGCGCCGAGGCGAGGATCGAACGCACCGGCACGCCGCGCTTGTCGATCTTGGCCAGTACCCGCGGCGCATCGCCCTGCTCGGCCATGCCCAGCAGCATGCGGCTGTTGCAGTAGGTGCCGCTGTTGTACACCGACAGCGCCGCCGTCAGTACCACGAAATTGAGGATATGCGCCGCGGTGCTGCTACCGAGCATCGAGAACACCTGGACGAACGGACTGCCGCTATAGGCGTCGCCGGAAGCGTTCAGGGTGCTCAGCAGGCTGTCCCAGGGCGTCAGCGACAGCAGCACCACCAGGGCACCGATGTAGAAAATCAGGATCCGGTAGATCACCTGGTTGATCGCCTTGGGGATCACGGTTTTCGGCTTGTCGGCTTCGGCGGCGGTGAAACCGAGCATTTCCAGGCCACCGAAGGAAAACATGATGATCGCCATGGCCATCACCAGGCCGCTGACCCCATTGGGGAAGAACCCGCCGTGCTCCCACAGGTTGCTCAGCGAGGCTTGCGGGCCGCCGTGGCCGCTGACCAGCAGGTAGCTGCCCAGGGCAATCATGCCGACGATCGCCGCCACCTTGATGATCGCGAACCAGAACTCCGCTTCACCGAAGACCTTGACGTTGGCCAGGTTGATCGCATTGATCAGCACGAAGAAGGCCGCCGCCGAGACCCAGGTCGGGACATCGGGCCACCAGTAGTGGATGTACTTGCCGACCGCGGTCAGCTCCGACATGCCCACCAGGATGTACAGGATCCAGCAGTTCCAGCCCGACAGAAAGCCGGCGAAACCGCCCCAGTACTTGTGGGCGAAGTGACTGAACGAGCCGGCAACCGGCTCCTCGACGATCATCTCGCCCAACTGGCGCATGATCATGAAGGCGATGAAGCCGCAGATGGCGTAGCCGAGGATCATCGACGGACCGGCGGACTTGAGCACCCCGGCCGACCCAAGGAACAGGCCGGTCCCGATGGCACCACCGAGGGCGATCAGTTGGATATGACGATTTTTCAGGCCGCGTTTAAGCTCGCCCGAAGCAAGGGGTGTATCAGGGGTCATGCGTCACCTGTTTGTTTTTATCTGTGACGAAATCGAACCCATCGCGCTTATGACGCGATGGAGTGAACAAGGCGGGTAACCTTGAGTACATGGACCTTCGGGGGCATCGCAAGGCCGCCGCCGAAAGACACAAAATGCGCGGGTACGCAGTTGAGTCACAGGTAAAACGCCGCGCATTGTACACCGCCAGACCGCCACTGGCAGGCATCCGCGCATCTCACCGCCGTCGGCGTACGAGGGCAAGGGGCGTTTTCGGGGCAGAAAAAAATCCTACAGCCCCTCTCGGCAACTATTCCTTACACCAGCCAGAATCTCGAATTTAGCGGCGCTTTACCTGTCTAGATCGTCAGATTTTACTGACAAACTGTCACGTTTTCTTGCCAAAAAAGCCGCGAAAACCCCGTGTTCGAAAATTGACAGACAAGCTGTTCAGGACGAGATATCCCAGGTGGATTGTTGTTTTCCCTGGGGAAGTTTTTTTGTACTTAGGCCCTGAAAATTTTTTTTGAAAATATTTTTTTGCGCCCTTCGACATCCTGCACTAGGTTTTCAGCCACTTGCCGAAGCCTACATACGGCGAGTCGGAGAAATGGATTTCACACATAGGATTTTTCCTAGCCGAAAGCCTTTTCGACCGTCCAGCAATAACTTCCCAAGGAGATTCACCATGCAAGTCTCGGATCAGGACGTAAGCACTGAACTGCAACTGGACGATTGGTTCGAAGCCCCGACCCACGAAGCGGCCGTGGAAATGATGCAAGCCGATGCTGTCGTGCCATTTGGCACCGCGATGTGGCCTTTCTAAGGCCTTCGGGTGGGTGCGGTTTGCCGCCCCACCCTCTTGCCGCTTCAGGAACGACGTCATGGACAAGACCAGCGCCCTCGAACATTTTCTCTACTACCTCGTCCGGCATCCGGCCCTGGAAGGGCTCGACCAACCGAAGGTCCTGCTGGGCCATACCCCGGACTACCGCGAGATCGCCGCGGCCATCATCGAGCAGGACGCCCAGCGTCGACAGTTCGACTTCAGCGCCCTGCGCCTGGACCTCGAGCCCGCCCAGCGCCTGATCGAGGCCATTGGCGACAGCGACCTGTATATCTTCTTCTACGATTCCTCGATGCTCTCCCCGCCTCGCCCACAGGGGCCCGAATTCCTTCATGCGCTGCATGACGTGATGGCCGAGCACTGGCGCAAATCGCTGTTGTTCAAGGATTACGGCGACTACTTCTACGACACCTTCAGTGTCAGCCCGCAGCGCATCGCCGACCTCAACGACCGTCTGATCCGCCGGATGTCCCAGGCCACCACCTTGAGCTTCAGGGACCGCCACGGCTCGCATCTGCAGGCACCGCTGAGCAGCATCCGCAAGTGGACCAACATCAATGGCGTGGGCAACCACGACCTGGCCCCTGGCGAAATCGCCACCCACAGCGACGCCATCAATGGTTGCGTGAAGTTTGTCGGGACCTTTCTCGGCACCATTCCCTTCGCCCGCAAGTACGGGGTGCTGGCGTCGCCGCTGGAGCTGTGGATCGAGGATTCCACCATCAGCCGGATTGCCACCGAAGTGCCAGGACTGGAGGCGGACTTCAACAAATACCTGAATGCCAATCCGTCGAACCGGCGGGTCGAGGAGCTGGGTATCGGCACGAATGAAGGGATCAAGGCGCTGTATGCACGCAACTCGGGGTTCGAGGAGCGCCATTGCGGCCTGCATCTGGGGCTGGGCGGCGGCGCCAAGGGCAGCCATCACCTGGACCTGATCTTTGCCGGCGGGGTGCTGGCGCTGGATGACAAGCCGGTGTTTGACGGGCAGTTTGTATTTTGACATGACCCAAAAAAACAAAACCCCATGACGTTGGTTCGTCATGGGGTTGCGGGTCTCGCGGTGCGCTCAAGCGCCTGCCTTACTCAGGCTTGCGACGCCCAAACCCCGGACGCTGGCCCGAGCCGGCCGGTGCGCCGCGGCGCTTGCCCGACGGCGCGTCCTTGTCCAGCACCAGGCTTGGACGCTTGGACTTGGGCGCCGGCTTGGCCGGGCGCTTGCTGTCCGCCGGACGCTCCGCCACTGGCGTACCACGCCCCGACTCACCACGACCGGCCGCAGGACGCGGAGCACGCGGTGCGCGTTCGCCATCCTGGCGCGGTGCCGGCTTGCGGGCCGGACGCTCGCCTTCGATCCGCGGCTCGCGCTCACTGCGCTCGGCCGGCGCACCATTGGCCGGACGCAGGGTCCGCACGCGCTCGCTCTTGCCTACCGGACGGGAGGACTTGCGCTGCATACGCTCCAGCTTGTCCTTGCTCTTGGCATTGAGCTGCGGCATCGCCACCGGCGTCAGGCCGACCTCGGCACTGAGGACATCGACCTCGTACTGGGTCATTTCACGCCAGCGGCCCATCGGCAGGTCGGAGTTGAGGAACACCGGACCGAAACGCACCCGCTTCAGACGGCTGACCACCAGCCCCTGGGATTCCCACAGGCGACGCACTTCGCGGTTGCGACCTTCCATCACCACGCAGTGGTACCAGTGGTTGAAACCCTCACCACCCGGTGCTTCCTGGATATCGGTGAACTTCGCCGGGCCGTCTTCGAGCATCACGCCGGCCTTGAGCCGGGCAATCATCTCTTCGTCCACTTCCCCGCGCACACGCACCGCGTACTCGCGGTCCATTTCGTAGGACGGGTGCATCAGGCGGTTGGCCAGCTCACCGTCGGTGGTGAACATCAGCAGACCGGTGGTGTTGATGTCCAGGCGACCGATATTGATCCAGCGGCCTTCCTTCGGACGCGGCAGCTTGTCGAACACGGTCGGACGGCCTTCCGGGTCGTCACGGGTGCAGATCTCGCCGTCGGGCTTGTTGTACATGATCACGCGGCGAACCGATTCGGACGCCTCTTCGCGCTTGATCACCTTGCCATCGATGGTGATCGCGTCATGCATGTCGACGCGCTGGCCGAGGGTGGCGTCTTTGCCGTTGACCTTGATCCGGCCTTTGCTGATCCAGCCTTCCACGTCGCGGCGCGAGCCGACACCGATACGGGCGAGGACCTTCTGCAGCTTTTCGCCTGCTGGGCCGATTTCCTGGTCGTCTTTCTGGTTGCTGTCACTCATCTGGGCACCTCCCGGTGTGTCGATTCAGGCCTGGCCTGAAGAAATTGAATCTGTTGCCTGGGCGAAGGGATCGCCGCGGGGGCGCGAATAATACGCGGATGTTGGGCATTATGCACCTTAGGCTCTATACGAAAACTGCCTGCGCGACGATCATGCTGCGTTAAAAACAGGCTCGGAATGCTCATTTAGTGGACTAAACTCCGCTTCCTCGCCTGTTTTTGCCTTGCCTGATCGCCGCTCGGCGAGTTTTCGTACAGACCCTAGCAATCATTCCTCGAGCAAGCGTCGCTCCTGTTCGATGGCCTCGGCCAGGGCCAGCGCTTCGGCCTCTTCATCCGTCAGTTGCTGCCGGCCAGCGGCCTTGTCCAGGGCCGCGACAGCCGCGAGCAACTGTTCCCGGGCCTGTTGGGCCCCCACCAGATCCGCTTCCGGCGCTTCGGGGACGTCAGGCTCTACCGCTATTTCCAGCGTCTCGTCGACCTCGACGGCTTCAACCGCCACTTCGGGCGCATTGGGCTCAACCTCTTCAAGCCCTGGCTCCCGAGGCAACAACTCCCCTCCTGGTGCCATCTCGCCGTCGCGCAGCAAATCATCGAAGTCCGTCTTGATCCCCTCTTCCATGGAGTCCAGCTCCAGCAACAGGGTATGGAAACTGGTCTCCTCCTTCGGCTCCCCGGCGCCCTCCGGATCGACACTGGCATCGGCCAGGGCCTGCAGGCTCTCGGGCACCGGCGCATCCTCGACATCGAGCATCGGCTCGGGCTCCAGCTCCCGCAGCTCGGCCAGGGGCGGCAGGTCGTCGAGGTTCTTCAGGTTGAAGTGATCGAGAAACGCCTTGGTGGTGGCGAACATCGCCGGCCGGCCCGGCACCTCGCGATAACCGACGACCCGAATCCACTCGCGCTCCAGCAAGGTCTTGACGATCTGGCTGTTGACCGCCACGCCGCGCACATCCTCGATCTCGCCGCGGGTAATCGGCTGGCGATAGGCGATCAGCGCCAGGGTCTCCAGCATCGCCCGGGAATAGCGCTGCGGACGCTCTTCCCACAGCCGCCCGACCCAGGGCGCGAACTTCTCGCGCACCTGCAGGCGATAGCCGGAGGCCACCTCCCGCAGTTCGAAGGCGCGGCCTTCGCAGGACTTGGCGAGGATCGTCAGGGCTTTCTTGAAGACCGGCGGCTCGGGGCGTTCGCCCTCCTCGAACAGCTCGAACAGCCGCTCCAGGGTTTGCGGCTTTCCCGAGGCCAACAGAAAGGCTTCAAGCAGCGGGGCCAGCTCGCGGGGTTCACTCAGGTTCATGGATTGTGCTCGTTATTCAGCGCGCGCCCGCACATGGATCGCCGTAAAGGGTTCATTCTGCACCAGTTCGACCAGGGATTCCTTGACCAGCTCAAGAATCGCCATGAAGGTCACCACCACCCCCAAGCGCCCCTCCTCGGCCGTGAACAGCTCGACAAAGGGAACAAAACCGCCGCCCTTGAGGCGCTCCAGCACATCGCTCATGCGCTCGCGGGTCGACAGTTGCTCGCGACTGACCTGGTGGCTTTCGAACAGGTCGCCACGGCGCAGGACCTCGGCCATGGACATCAACACCTCTTCCAGGCTGACCTCCGGCAACAGCTTGCGCGCCCGGGCCTCGGGGGCATCGAGCTTGGGGACCAGCACATCACGGCCGACCCGGGGCAACTCGTCGAGGCCCTCGGCGGCGCTCTTGAAGCGTTCATATTCCTGCAGGCGCCGAATCAGTTCGGCCCGCGGATCGTCTTCTTCGTCCTCGACTTCGGCCGAACGCGGCAACAGCATCCGCGACTTGATCTCGGCCAGCATCGCCGCCATCACCAGGTACTCGGCCGCCAGCTCCAGGCGCACCGACTTCATCAGTTCGACATAGCCCATGTACTGGCGGGTGATTTCCGCCACCGGGATGTCGAGGATATCGATGTTCTGCTTGCGGATCAGGTAGAGCAGCAAGTCCAGCGGGCCTTCGAAGGCTTCGAGGAAGACCTCCAGGGCGTCCGGCGGAATGTACAGGTCCAGCGGCATCTCGGTGACCGCCTGGCCATAGACCAGGGCGAACGGCAGTTCCTGCTGGGCGTCGGCCTGGCTGTCGACGATTTCCACGGCGGACATTCAGGCCTCGACCATGAACGGCGCGGGATCGCCGCAACCCACGCGGACCACTTCCGGCTCGCCGTCGGCCAGGTTGATCACCGTGGACGCCTTGATCCCGCCGAAACCGCCGTCGATCACCAGGTCGACCTGATGCTCGAGCAACTGGCGGATCTCGTAGGGATCGATCATCGGGTCGGTCTCGCCCGGCATGATCAGGCTGACGCTCATCAGCGGCTCGCCCAGCTCTTCCAGCAACGCCAGGGCAATCGGATGGCTGGGGATGCGCAGGCCGATGGTGCGTTTCTTCGGATGCAGCAACAGCCGCGGGACTTCCCGGGTGGCATTCAGGATAAAGGTGTAGGGCCCTGGCGTATGGGCCTTGAGCAAGCGAAACAAACCGGTATCGACCTTGGCGAACAGCCCCAGTTGCGAGAGATCGCTGCAGATCAGCGCGAAGTTGTGCTTCTCGTCCAGTTGCCGCAGACGGCGCACCCGCTCCACCGCATTCTTGTCGCCGATCTGGCAGCCGATGGCATAGGACGAATCGGTGGGATAGATCACCACCCCACCCTTGCGAATGATTTCCACCGCCTGTTTGATCAGGCGCGCCTGTGGGTTTTCCGGATGAATCTGGAAGAATTGACTCACATTGTCTACCTGTTCAGACGACGGCAGTAGATTGCTCATGTTTGAAACGACGCCAGAGTGGCGGCAGGTCTTCAGGGACCGGGCGATACTCGCCGATCTCGGACCAGCCTCCGGGACCATGGAAATCACTGCCGGCACTCACCAGCAGCCCGAACTCACGGGCAAGGATCGCCAGACTGCCTACCTGCTCGGCGGGTTGATGCCCATTGACCACCTCGATTGCTTGGCCACCTGCTTGAATATAGTCCGCAATCAGCTTGCGGCGCTTGCTGCGGGTGAAATCGTAGTGCCAGGGATGGGCCAGGCTGACCCAGGCCCCGGATGCGCGCAGGGTGCCGACGGTGTCTTCCAGGGTCGGCCAGTGCAGCTTGACGTCCCCCAGCTTGCCCGCGCCGAGCCACTTGCGAAAAGCTTCGGCGCGGTCCTTGACGAAACCGCCGCGCACCAGGAAATCGGCGAAGTGCGGACGCGCCGGAGCATTGCCGCTATCGCCCAGTTCCTGCTGGATCGCCCGCGCGCCCTCGAGCGCGCCGGGCATGCCCTTGAGCGCCAGCTTGCGGCCGATCTCCTCGGAGCGCAGCCAGCGGCCCTCGTGCAAGCGGGCAATGGCCTCGACCAGCGCCGGTGCCTTGACGTCGAAGCCGTAGCCCAGCACATGGATGGTCGCGCCGCCCCAGGTACAGGACAACTCGACCCCGTTGACCAGTTGCATTCCCAGCGCATCCGCCGCCGCACGGGCTTCGGCCAGGCCTTCGAGGGTGTCGTGATCGGTCAGGGCCAGGACTCGCACGCCTCTCTCGTGCGCACGGGCAACCAGGGTCGCGGGCGCGAGGGCACCGTCGGAGGCCGTGCTATGGCAGTGCAGGTCGATTTCCACGGGAATTGAATAACCTCTGGGCGGCGCTTTCGCTGGCATTGATGTTTGTTATTATGCCGTCACATCCTGCTTCTGGCTGCCACTGTGAAACAATTCATCGATTTCATCCCGCTCTTCCTGTTCTTCATCGTCTACAAAATCGAACCACAGGTCATGGAGATCGCCGGCCACAGCCTGACCGTGGGCGGTATCTACAGCGCCACGGCGATGCTGATCGTCAGTTCCCTGGTGGTCTACGGCACCCTCTTCATCAAGCAGCGCAAGCTGGAGAAAAGCCAGTGGCTGACCCTGGTCGCCTGCCTGGTATTCGGCAGCCTGACCCTGGCCTTCCACAGCGAAACCTTCCTCAAGTGGAAAGCCCCGGTGGTCAACTGGCTGTTCGCCGTGGCCTTTGCCGGCAGCCACTTCATCGGTGACCGCCTGCTGATCAAGCGCATCATGGGCCACGCCCTGAACCTGCCCGAGCCGATCTGGACCCGCCTGAACCTGGCCTGGATCGTGTTTTTCCTGTTCTGCGGCGGCGCCAACCTGTTCGTCGCCTTCACGTTCCAGCAGTACTGGGTCGACTTCAAGGTGTTCGGCAGCCTGGGCATGACCCTGCTGTTCCTGGTCGGCCAGGGCATCTACCTGTCCCGCCACCTGCACGACGCCGACCCAACCATCCCGAAAACCGAGGACTGACATGCTCTACGCGATCATCGCCACCGACGTCGAACACTCCCTGGACAAACGCCTGGCCGTGCGCCCGGCGCATCTGGAACGGCTGCATCAGCTCAAGGCCGAGGGACGCCTGGTGCTGGCCGGTCCGCACCCGGCCGTGGACAGCAACGACCCGGGCGCCGCCGGTTTCAGCGGCAGCCTGATCGTCGCCGAATTCGACGCCCTGACCGCGGCGCAAGCCTGGGCCGAGGCCGATCCGTATGTCGCCGCGGGTGTCTACGCCCAGGTGCTGGTCAAGCCGTTCAAGCACGTCCTGCCCTAAAATTCCTCCCGCGCGATGAACCTTCCGGGTTCATCGCGGCCCAATCGCTCATTATTCTCGTTCAGCGGCCGACAACCTGCCCAATGCCGATTGGAATCAGGAGTTTGCGATGCGCCAAGGTCCGTTATTTCTGCTAGTGGTCATCTTGTCGATCGGGGCCGCCGCCCACGCCGAGGAGAGTCAGGGTTCGAGCAACTCCACGCCCTTGTCGTTGAGTGCCGGCAGCCAGATCACCGACTTGCAGCAACGCCTGAAAGAAAGCGAGCGACAGCGAGAAGAGTTGAGCCAACAATTGCAAAGCGCCGACGCCGAACGCGAAAGTGCCCAGTTGAGCCGCCTGCGCCAGGAAAACCAGCGCCTGAAGCTGCAGCTCAAGGAAGTCCAGGCCAGTGCCGGCCCACGCCTGTTGACCGACCAGCAGCAATGGTTCGTCACCGGTGCGGGAGTTGCACTCCTGGCCCTGCTCTGCGGTATCTTCGCCAGTGGCGGACGTAGACAACGTCGGCAATGGCTGAATTGAGCAGGCCATTAGCGATCCGTAATCGAGAGAGTCATGAGCGACCTGTTACTGATAGATGATGACCAGGAGTTGTGTGAGCTCCTGACCAGTTGGTTGAGCCAGGAAGGTTTCCAGGTCCGCGCCTGCCACGATGGCCACAGCGCGCGCAAGGCCCTGGCGGACGGCGCCCCGGCCGCCGTGGTGCTGGATGTGATGTTGCCCGATGGCAGCGGCCTGGAGCTGCTCAAGCAGTTGCGCAGCGATCACCCGGAGTTGCCGGTGGTGATGCTCTCGGCCCGTGGCGAGCCGCTGGATCGTATCCTCGGCCTGGAACTGGGCGCCGACGACTACCTGGCCAAGCCTTGCGACCCCCGGGAGCTGACCGCCCGCCTGCGCGCCGTGCTGCGCCGCAGCCACCCCAGCGCCCCGCCGAGCCAGATGGAGCTGGGCGACCTGTGCTTCAGCCCGGTGCGCGGCGTGGTCACTATCGATCAGAAGGACCTCACCCTCACCGTCTCCGAAAGTCGCCTGCTCGAAGCCCTGCTGCAACAACCCGGCGAGCCCCTGGACAAACAGGAACTGGCACAGATCGCCCTGGGCCGCAAGCTGACCTTGTATGATCGCAGCCTGGACATGCACGTGAGCAACCTGCGCAAGAAGATCGGCCCGCATCCGGACGGCCGCCCGCGCATCGTGGCCCTGCGTAGCCGCGGTTACTACTACAGCCTCTGACGCTTCCCTGTGGGAGCCGGCTTGCCGGCGATGAGGCCCTTGAGTCTTGCATCGCTCTTGCGGCCGTCATCGCTGGCAATCGAGCGTCGACCGGCCGCTCCTACATGAACCGTGTTCGGCTTAACTAACCGATGTTAGGGCAAACGCTGTCCCCGCAAGTGTAAACCCGCCGCAAAAACGTCTTTACTCAAGCTTTACCCTCCGCTGACCGCGGCTGACCTTGAACTCCTTAATCTGTACTCATCCGGACTCACCGGAATCGAGACAAGGAGAACCACCATGCGCAAGACCCTTATCGCTCTGATGTTCGCCGCTGCCCTGCCCACCGTGGCCATGGCCATGCCAGAAGGCGGCGGCCCGATGGACGGCCCGGAATACGGCCAGCATCACGGCAGAGCGCACTTCCAGAAACTGGACCTGACCAAGGAGCAGCGCCATGAGATCCGCAAACTGATCGGCGAACAACGGCATGATCGCAAGGAGATCGTCGGCAAGTACCTGGAAAAACTCTCGCCTGCCGACCAGGCTGCGTTCAAGGGCGAACTGGAGGCTTCGCACCAGAAGACCCAGACCCAGATCCGTGCCCTGCTCAAGCCTGAACAGCAGAAGACCTTTGACGAGATGCAGAAAAAGCAGGCCGAGCGCCGCGCCGAATGGGCCGAATTCAAAGCCTGGAAAGCGCAACAACCGCAAAAGACGCAATAATCCGCTTATGCTTCAGCCCGACGGCCAACACCGTCGGGCTTTCGTCGTTTGTATCCTTTGGTTGAGGACTTGCTGTGCGATCACTGTTCTGGCGCATCCTGGCCAGCTTCTGGCTGGCCATTGCCCTTGTCGCGGGCCTATCGATTCTGCTCATGCACATCCTCAACCAGGATACCTGGATCCTCAGCCGTCATCCGGGTTTGAAGAGCCTGGCCGAAGAGTGGACGCAAACCTATGAAAGCCAGGGCGAAGAAGCCGCCCAGGCGATCCTGGAGCAGCGCAAGCAGCGTTATCACATTGATGTGCAGGTGCTCAACGAGGGCGGCGACCCGCTGGTCCGTGGGACTTTTCCACGCCGGGCCGCGGCCTTTGAAGCGCGCCAGAACAACGATGACCGCAGGTTGCCCTGGCGCCGCCTGACGGTGGAGTACACCAGCCCGAAAAGCGGCGAGACCTACCTGCTGATCTACCGCATTCCTCATCCGGAACTGGATGCCTGGCACCGCGAAAGCCTGTTGCGGCCCCTCAGCGCCCTGGGTATTGCCTTGGTGGTACTGACCCTGTTCAGCCTGCTGGTGACCCTGTCCATCACCCGTCCCCTGAGCCGCCTGCGCGGCGCCGTGCACGACCTGGGGCAGACCACCTACCAGCAGAACAGCCTGGCGAAACTGGCGGCGCGGCGCGATGAGTTCGGCGTGCTGGCCAAGGACTTCAACCTGATGGGCGCGCGCCTGCAAAGCCTGATCGGCAGCCAGCGCCAACTGTTGCGGGATGTCTCCCATGAATTGCGCTCACCGCTGGCACGCCTGCGCATTGCCCTGGCCCTCGCCGAACGAGCCAGCCCCGAGGAACGCGAACGCCTCTGGCCGCGCCTGACCCGCGAATGCGACCGGCTGGAGGCGCTGATCAGCGAAATCCTCACCCTGGCCCGGGTCGATTCCGACCAGGCCAGCGCCGAGGAGGTCGACCTCGGCGCACTGCTCGTCAACTTGCAGAAAGACGCCAGCCTGGGCTGTCCGGAACAGCCGGTGCAATTCGATGGCGAATCGCTGAGCCTCAAGGGCTGGCCGACCATGATCGAGCGCGCCGTGGATAACCTGTTGCGCAACGCCCAGCGTTTCAATCCCGAGGGCCGGCCCATCGAGTTGCATGCACAACGCCAGGGTGAACGCATCGAAATCAGCGTGCGCGACCATGGCCCCGGCGTGGACCCCGAACATCTGGCGCAACTGGGCGAACCCTTCTACCGGGCCCCCGGCCAGACCGCCCCGGGTCATGGCCTGGGACTGGCCATCGCCCGGCGGGCGGCGGAACGGCATGGCGGCAGCCTAATGCTGGCGAATCACCCCGAGGGGGGATTCATCGCAAGGCTGGATCTACCGTTGGAGCCCGGGGCAGCGGCATGAGTCCCTTTCAGGGATACGCTTGCCGTGCGGGCGGTACGGTCAAGCCGACCAGGCGCTGACGAACTCCGTCAGGTCGACTTTCGGCGGCTGGCGCAGTTCGTTCTGCGGCGTGCCCAGGTACAGGAAGGCGATCACCTCCTCGCCCTCGCCCAACCCCAGGCCCTTGGCCACATGGGGTGAATAGGACAGCTCACCGGTGCGCCACACCGCACCGATCCCCTGGGCGTGGGCCGCCAGCAGGATGCCGTGGGCGGCGCAGCCGGCCGCCAGCAACTGCTCGGACTTCGGCACCTTGAAGAACTCCTGCAAACGAGCCACCACCACAATCACCAAGGGTGCGCGCATAGGCATGGCATGGGCCTTGTCGAGGGCCGCCTGGGTCACCTCGCCGCCTTGCAGGCGCACCGCCTCGGCCAGCAGGTCGCCCAATTGCTCACGGGCCGCGCCCTCTACGGTGAGGAAGCGCCAGGGCCGCAATTGCCCGTGATCCGGTGCGCGCATGGCGGCGGCGAACAGGATGTCGCGCTGGGCCTGGGTCGGTGCGGGATCGATCAGGCGCGGTGCGGAAACACGGTTGAGCAAATTGTCGAGAGCCTCCATCGGCCACCTCCTCTGGAAAAAGATCGGGCTATTCTAGCCAGATCCCGGGCAGCCGTGCCGGTTTACATGACCGAGGTCGCGGGTAAAATGGCGCCCTGCCCTTTTCCCGAGCTTATTTCATGGCGCTGCCGACCCTGCGCATCATCGGCTTCATCATCGGCATATTCCTGATTACCCTCGCCACCAGCATGGCCATCCCCATGCTGGTCCTGGTGATCTTCGAGCGCACGGGCGACCTGCCCGCCTTTCTCTGGGCCAGCACCCTCACCTTCCTCGCCGGCCTGGCACTGGTCATCCCCGGACGTCCGGAACAGGTACACCTGCGCCCCCGGGACATGTACCTGCTGACCGTCTCCAGCTGGGTGGTGGTGTGCCTGTTCGCCGCGCTGCCCTTCATGCTGACCCTGCGCACCAGCTACACCGACGCCTTTTTCGAAAGCATGTCGGGCATCACCGCCACCGGCTCGACCGTACTCAGCGGCCTGGACAGCATGTCCCCGGGCATCCTGATATGGCGCTCGCTGCTGCACTGGCTCGGCGGGATCGGCTTCATCGGCATGGCGGTGGCGATCCTGCCGCTGCTGCGCATCGGTGGCATGCGCCTGTTCCAGACCGAATCCTCGGACCGCTCGCAAAAGGTCATGCCACGCTCGCACATGGTGGCGCGCCTGATCGTCACGGCTTATGTCGGCATCACGATCCTCGGCAGCCTGGCGTTCTGGTGGGCGGGCATGAGCCTGTTCGATGCGATCAACCACGCCATGTCGGCGATTTCCACCGGCGGCTTCTCCACCTCGGACCAGTCCCTGGCCAAGTGGAGCCAACCACAAGTGCACTGGGTGGCCGTGGGGGTGATGATTCTCGGCAGCCTGCCGTTCACCCTGTATGTGGCGACCCTGCGCGGCCATCGCAAGGCCCTGATCAAGGACCAGCAGGTGCAGGGGTTGCTCGGCCTGCTGCTGGTGACCTGGCTGGTGCTCGGCACCTGGTACTGGTGGACCACCAACCTGCACTGGCTCGACGCCTTGCGCCATGTGGCCCTGAACGTGACGTCAGTGGTCACCACCACCGGTTTCGCCCTCGGCGACTACAGCCTGTGGGGTAATTTCTCGCTGATGCTGTTTTTCTACCTGGGGTTCGTCGGCGGCTGCTCGGGCTCGACGGCCGGCGGGATCAAGGTGTTCCGTTTCCAGGTGGCCTATATCCTGCTCAAGGCCAACCTCAACCAGTTGATTCATCCCCGCGCGGTGATCAAGCAGAAGTACAACGGTCACCGCCTCGACGAAGAGATCGTGCGCTCGATCCTGACCTTCTCGTTCTTCTTCGCCATCACCATTTGCGCCATCGCCCTGGCCCTGTCGCTGCTGGGCCTGGACTGGATGACCGCCCTGACCGGCGCCGCCAGTACCGTCTCCGGCGTGGGACCGGGGCTGGGCGAAGTGATCGGGCCATCGGGGAACTTCGCCAGCCTGCCGGACGCGGCCAAATGGATCCTGTCCCTGGGCATGCTGCTCGGCCGACTGGAAATCATCACAGTGTTCGTTCTCTGTATTCCCGCATTCTGGCGTCACTGACCGAAGCCACCGCCCCCTGCAGCCGCGCCCGGTACTCGCCGGGCGTGACCTCGAACCAGCGGCGGAAGGCGCGGAAAAAGTTGCTCGGATCGGCGAACCCCAGCAGGTAGGCGATTTCCAGCAAGGTCATGCGCGGCTGCGCCAGGTACTGTTCGGCCAGCTCGCGGCGGGTGTCGTCGAGTAGCGCCTGGAAACTGGTGCCCTCCTCCTGCAAACGCCGCTGCAGGGTGCGCTGGGACAGGTGCAGGGTCTGCGCGACAATTTCCCGCTTGGGCTCGCCCTGGGGCAGCAGACGGCACAGTACCTGGCGCGCCTTGTGGGTCACCTGGCTTTCGGAGAAACGCGCCAGGTATTCACCGGCGAAACGATCGTGGAGCAAGGCCATGGCTTCGTTGGCGGTCGGCAACGGGGCTTCCATGTCGGCCTTCTCGAAGATCAGTGCGTCGTAGGGCGCGTTGAACACCAGCGGTGCATGGAACACCTCCTTGTAAGGGCCGATATCCTCCGGCTCCGCACCCTGGACCAGCACCTTGCGCGGTTGCAGGGTGCGCCCGGTCAGCCAGCCGCACAGCGCCAGGGCACAGGCCATGGAAGCCTCGGCGCTCTGGCGGGTCGGCGGCAGATGGTCGCCGTGCACCGTCAGGATCAGGGCATAGCCTTCGGGCAAGAGACGAAAGCTCAGGTCGGCGCTTTCCGCGATGATCCGCTGGTAACGCACCAGGCGCATGAAACCCTCGGCGAGGGTCTGGCTGGACATCAGCGCGTAGCCGGCGACATGAAAGGACGCCGGGCGCACCACCCGGCCCATGTTCAAGCCGATTGCCGGATTGCCGGACAGCTCCACCGCGCGCTGCCAGAGGCGCGTCATCGAGTCCTGGGGAAAGCGCGCATCGGGATCGTCCAGCGCCGCGTAGTCGAGCCCCAGTTGCCTGAACAGGATACGGCAGTCCAGGCCATCCATCTCCAGCGCCTTGACAATCCCCATCGCCCAACTTGAAGAAGTTGTTCTCTCGCTCATGGCCTTTTCCAGCATGATAAGCCCAATATAACGACTAGTGGCCTAAGGATACTAACCTGGCGCTTATTGTCACTGGTAGCCGCTGCCAATCACTCTAGACTTAAATAAGCTCCCCGTGGAACCCACCACGGGCGAGGTCGCCAACGCGGAGAGTAGCCGGTGGAAAATATAAGAAAATTCAACAGTTTCGCTGAGTTCTACCCCTACTACCTGAGTGAACACAGCAACAGTACCTGCCGGCGCCTGCATTTCATCGGCACCAGCCTGGTGATCTTCCTCCTGGCCTTGGCCATCGGGCGTTCCGCGGGAGGGTTGCTGCTGTTGGTGCCGGTGGCCGGCTATGGCTTTGCCTGGGTCGGGCATTTCTTCTTCGAGAAGAATCGTCCGGCCACCTTCGAGCATCCCTTCTACAGTCTGCTCGGCGACTTCGTCATGTTTCGCGACATGATCCTGGGCAAGGTGCCCTTTTAGCGCCACGAGGCGGGCAAGACGTCCTGTGCAGACACTGCCAGGACGCAGGGATATCGGTGGGGTGACGGGCTTATCCCACCTGCGCAACCTTCTCCAGGTCCAGCTTGAGCTGCGCCTCTTTCGCCTGGGCATCGGCCAGTCGATACAGCTCGATGGTGCCGTCCCAGTGCTCGATCAAGGCGGTGCAGGACTCGACCCAGTCACCACAGTTGAGGTATTCCACCTCGCCGACCTTGCGGATCTCGGCGTGGTGGATATGCCCGCAGACCACGCCGTCCAGTCCGCGCTTCACGCATTCGTGGGCGATGGCTTCTTCGAAGTCGCTGATGAAGCTGACCGCGGTCTTGACCTTGTGCTTGAGGTACGCCGACAACGACCAGTAGCCATAACCGTAGCGGGCACGCCAATGGTTCAGCCAGCGATTGAGGGTCAGGGTGAACTCGTAGGCCGAGTCGCCGAGGAATGCCAGCCAACGGTGATAACGGGTGATCACGTCGAACTGGTCGCCATGGATCACCAGCAACCTGCGACCGTCGGCGGTGGTGTGCACCGCGTCGTCGACCAACTGGATATTGCCCAGGATCAGCTTGGAGTAACGGCGCAGGAACTCATCATGGTTGCCGGTGACATAAATCACCTCGGTGCCGCGCTTGCTCATGGTCAGCAGCCGGCGGATCACGTTGGTATGGGCTTGCGGCCAGTACATGCCGCCGCGCATCTTCCAGCCGTCGATGATATCGCCTACCAGGTAGATACGGTCGGCGTGATAGCTCTTGAGAAACTGCGACAGGTGTTCGGCCTGGCAGTCCCGGGTCCCCAGGTGCACGTCGGAAATCCATAGGGTTCGCACACGCTGCTTACGGCTGGGTTTGGCGAGCTCCGCACGGGTCATGGGCATTCTCCGGATTTTTCCTGAGCTTGCACTGGGGCAGTTAATAGTCCATGACAGCCACATGGCAGTCCCATGACAACCGCCCGAACGGCAAGCGGTGTAGACTGCGACGATGCCAAGGAGACCGCGATGGGACCGATCCTGACCCTGCGCCACTACAGCCGCGACCTGATTACCCACAGCCATGCCCATGCACAGCTGGTCTTCGGCCTGTCCGGCCTGCTCGACTTCGAGATCGAGGGGCGCGGCAGCCAGGTGGTGCAGCAAAGCGTCGCGGTGATCCCCAGCGAGGCCCATCACGCCTGCGGCAGCCCGAACGGCAGCCGCTGCCTGGTGCTCGATGTGCCGGACGAACACTGGGTGCTGCAGACCCTGGGCGACCATGCCGAGGCGAGCCGGCGCCTGCTCGACACCCCGGGGCCACTGACCCTCGACGCCGCCCAGAGCCAACTGGTGCAATGGCTGGCGGCAAGCCCGGTGCAGGACCCGCTGATCGCCCAGCAGGGCGCGGTGCTGCTGCTCGCCAGCCTGAACAGCCCGGGCATCCGACCGGGCGGCGGCAAGCGCCTGCCCCTGGCCGCCCTTAATGCCCATATCGATCGTCACCTGGCCCATCCGCTCCAGGTCACGGACCTGGCACGGATCGCCGATTTGTCCAGCGCCCGCCTGCATGCGCGCTTTGTCGCCGAATGCGGCCAGACGCCCATGGACTATGTGCGCAGTCGCCGCTTGCATTTCGCCCTGGGGCTGCTGCGCGAGTCGGCACTGCCGGTCGGCGAGATCGCCAGCCGCGTCGGCTACCAGTCGCAGAGCGCCTTCGCCGCCGCCGTGCTGCGCGAATTCGGCCGTACGCCTGGCGCGCTGCGCCGCGAGTCCTGAGACAAATGACGGCAGGATCGCGACAGACAAGCACGCTGGCCGACCTCTAGACTGCGGTTCTGTCAGTCAGTATTTTCAAGGCCCTCCATGACTCCCCGTACCGCCCTGGGCGCCCTGCATATCGGCGCATTGATGTTTGGCCTGACCGGCGTGTTCGGCAAACTCGCAAGCGCCGTTCCGGCCATCATCGTCTTCGGCCGTGCCGGTTTTGCCGTGCTCGCCCTCGGCCTGTTCGCCCGCCTGGCCCGCCACCAACGCTGGCAACCGTTGCAGTCAAGGGACTGGCGTCGCCTGCTGCTCAGCGGCCTGCTGCTGGCCGGACACTGGGTCAGCTTCTTCATCGCGGTCAAGGTCGCCGGCGTGGCGGTGGCGACCCTGGGCTTCGCCAGCTTTCCGGCCTTTACCGTGATCCTCGAAGGACTGGTCTTTCGCGAGCGTATCCGCCTCAACGAAATCCTCCTGGTGGTGCTGGTCAGTATCGGCCTGGTGCTGGTCACGCCCGACTTCGACCTCGCCAGCCAGGCCACCGGCGGACTGCTCTGGGCGGTGCTCTCGGGCCTGCTGTTTTCGCTGCTGTCGCTGACCAATCGGGCCGGCTCCGGGCGGATTCCCGCCGTGCAGGCGGCGTTGTGCCAGAACCTGGTGGTCGCCGCCTGCCTGCTGCCCTGGGCCGCCCCGGGCCTTGCGCAAGTGCCGGCGCTGGACTGGCTGTGGATCGGCCTGCTGGGGGTGTTCTGTACCGGCGTGGCCCACAGCCTGTTCGTCGCCAGCCTGGCGGTCATCAAGGCCCGTACCGCCGCGGTGGTGTTTGCCCTCGAGCCGGTGTATGGCATCGCCGCCGCCTGGCTGCTGTTCGGCGAAAATCCGACCCTGCGGATGCTGATCGGCGGCGTCCTGATCATCCTCGCCATCGTGGTCTCCAGCCGCTTGGGCAGCACGGCCCCTCAAGCCGAAAGCCAGGAAACCGCGTCAGTTCATTGACGAAAACCCAATGCGCCTATACTGGTGACATCCGCAACAGTTTGCTGTCGTTCACGGAGATCAGGGTTTCTCGACGACAGCAGCAGTGATTCCCCCCTGAATCGACTCGATTCGAGCGGCCCTCCCCATCAACGTGTTGGAGGGTTTCATCCATGGACATCGTCAGTCTCTTGATTCAAGCCATCAGCGGCGCCGTGGGCGGTAACGTGGCCGGCTCGGTACTGGAGAAATACAACCTGGGCCCGATCATCAATTCCATCCTTGGCATACTCGGAGGCGGTCTTGGCGGGCAACTGCTGGAACTGGTCACCGGCGGCAGCGTGGGCGGCGGCAGCGGCGCACTGGACCTGACATCGATCCTGAGCAGCGTTGCCAGCGGCGGTGTCGGCGGTGGCGTGCTGATGGTGATCGTCGGGCTCATCAAGTCGAAGCTGAGCCCGTCGTAAGTCCGCGCCTATCGGGGCCGGTCGTTGTGCCCGAGGTCGCGCTCGGGGTCGATCCGGTCCCGCACCCGCTGCTTGAGCACCTTGGCTTCCGGAAAGCCGCCGTCCTCCTTGCGCTCCCAGATCTGTACCTCGTCACAGGTAATGCGGAACACCCCGCCGGTACCCGGTTCCAGGGCCACCTGACCCAGATCGTCGCCGAAGGTGCTCAGCAGTTCCTGGGCCAGCCAGGCGGCACGCAGCAACCATTGGCACTGGGTGCAGTAAGTGATGACGATGCGTGGCTTGCCTGCGGTCATGATTGCGCGGAGCTCCAGGGTGTCAGCGAATACTGGCGAGCAAGGTACGAGCCGTTTGCTTCAAGGGCTCATCCCCTTCCCGGAGCAGCTCGTGGAGCAACTGGCTGGCATGGTCCAGATCGCCGACATTGATGTAGGTCTGCGCCTGATCCAGCTTGCTGGCCGAGGCGTGCTCACGCTCCAGGCTGTCGAAGTCCACTTCCAGGGGCTCGATCTCCAGGGGCTCGGAATCACTCATGAAGCCGTCGAGAAACTCATCGTCCAGGTCCAGTGAGTCCCCGTCCTCCGGCAGGCTCAGCTCCACTTCGCGAGCAGGCGCGGGTTCCGGCTCGGGTTCCAGCTCGGCGAAATCACTGAGGAACTGCTCATCCGGCATTTCGAACACTTCCGGCAGCTCATTGAAACTGTGGGTGAAGATCGGCTCGGGCTCAGGCGCCAGCTCCGCGGGCAGGGAAGGCTCGTCGACGCTCTTGCTGCGTGGCTGAGGCGTATTGTCGAACGGGCTGACCAACTCCCAGTCGGCATCCATGGACAGGTCGTCGAGGTTGAGCTGGAACTCGTCTTCCAGCGGTTTTTCCGGCTCCGGCTCCGTTGCCGCCGCTTGCGCAGCCGGCTCATTCCAGCGATCGGCCAGTACCGGCGCGACCGCTGCGACGGTAGCAGCCGCCGCCAGAATCGGTGCCGGGGATACAGCGGCTGGCGTGGCGACAGACGTTTGCAGCTTCGGATACTTGGCGCGTAACTCCTGCAGGGCCGACTCACTGAACCCGGTGTCCAGCAGATGGCGCTCTTCGGTCGCGTAGGCAGCACTGTCGCCCTGCTGGGCCAGTACCTCCAGCAAGCGCAGACGCAAATCCGTACGCTCGGGCTCCTTGAGCATGGCCTCGCGCAGAATGCCCGCCGCCTCGCTGAAGCGACCGTAGGCGATGTAGATACTCACGCCCTCAAGGGCGTCAGGCACCTCGCTGGACTGACGTGACGCCACCGCCGCCGCGGGCGCCACCACCGGTTCGATCCTGGGTGCGGGTGCCGCCGCCTTGCTCGGCGGGGCCGCCGCCACCAGACGACTGACCATCGGCTCCTGAACGGGAACCGCGGCAGGCACGGCCTCAGGCGCCTGTTCAGACTGCTGGCGCTTGCGACGCAGCACAAAGGCTACAGCCAACAGCACGATCAACAACGCCACCGCCGCCCAGAGCAACAGGTTCGGGCCATCGGACGTCTCGGCCGGCGGTGCGGGTGCTGCCGGTGGCACGACTGGCGCGGTCACGACGGCAGGTGCCGGCGCGGCAGCCTTGGTCTTGATTTCGGAGAGTTGCACCTGCAGTTCGGCGACCTGTTTCTGGCTAACGGCAACCTGCTCGTCCTGGGCCTTCAGCCGGGCCTGCAGATCCTCGACGGTTTTCTGCAGTTGCTGGTTTTCCAGGGCGGCCTTGGCCAGCTCCTCGGCGTTTTGCGCCGTCTCGGCGGCGAGTGCAACCATGTTCTGCGCGGTCGCGCCGGCGCTGCCCGGGGTCGCGGGCGTCGCGGCAGACGCCGGGTCAGCGACCACCGCAACGTCCGGCAGCAGCAGGCTCTGGCCCACCCGCAAGCGGTCGCTTCCCGGATTGAGGGCACGAATCCCCTGGGACAGTTCATTGACCGAAGCCTGACTGCCGGCTTCGCGCAGGCGCTTGGCAATGATCCAGGGACTGTCGCCCTTGACCACGGTGTAGTGCTTGCCTTGTACCGCAGGCGGAGGCGCGACGCTCGCCTGCGAGGCCGGTTGATCCAGGGCGGGACTGCGGGCGGGCAGGCTGTATCCCGCCGGCAGGTTGCCGGGCGGATCGAGCAGCACCGTGTATTCACGCAACAACCGACCGTTGGGCCGGTTGACCTGCACCAGGAAGTTCAGGAATGGTTCGCTGACCGGCTTGGTGGTCTGTACCTGGATAACACTGCTGTTACCCCGCAATACCGGGGTAAAACGCAGGTCATTGAGGAAGAACAGCCGCTCGACACCCGCACGGGTGAACTCCTCGGGTGTCGCCAGGCTCACGGACAACTCGCCTTCGGCCAGGTCTCCCGGCTCGATCAAGGCAATTTCCGCATTCAGCGGCTGATTGAGCGCCGAATGCAGGGTAATGTCCCCCAGCCCCATGGCCGGTGCCAGCGCCGAATACAGCAGCCCGCCGGCCAGCACGGCCAAAAGGCGAGCCCGGTTCAAGGGGGATTTTCCAATGGAGCACCGCAACGCGGACTGCAAACTCTCGAGCATGAGCATCCCTTAGCTGGCGTGACGGCCCGCGCACGGGCCGAACACCGACACAATACACAGAACCTGTAACTCTTATAGCCTGCCGGTCGAAGACTATCCAAACGCTGAAGGCTCTTCAAATTAGCTGATGGCTCTCCAAGCCCGGCAGCCAATACCTCAAGACTTTTCCAGATTGGCCAGGATCCGGCTGTGAACCCGCATGCAGATCCGCAGCTCCTCCTCGTCGACACCGACGAACAGCTCATGGCGCAAGGCGGTGGCGATGGTCTCGATCTGCTCGATCAGCGGTCGCGCCGATGGGCTCAGGACGATTTTCTTCGCGCGCCGATCTTCCAGCACCGACTGGCGCTGGACCAGTCCCTGGGTTTCCAGGCTGTCGAGCAGACGCGCCAGGGTCGGCCCCTCAACGCCGACACTCTGGGCCAGTTCGCGCTGGGTCGGGGCCTCGGTAAAACGTGCCAGGTGCAGCAAGACCAGCCAGCGTGCCTGGGACAATCCCAGGCCGGCCAGACGGCGATCCAGTTCAGCGCGCCAGCCTCGGGACATGTGCGCCAACTGCATGCCAAAACGGTGTTCATCGGTCAACGGCATAAAACACTCAGGGTTAGACTTAAAATAGACAAAACTAATTATTAGTCAGCTAAGCATAGCCCTTGCCCGGAGGCAAGGCTTGCCCAGCGCTGAATCGTTACTTGTCGTGAATGGAACAGCGCCCGGGAACCCTGCCGACCTCATATTTCAAACTCCGCCTGCAGCGCCGCCCGCACGCAGTACAGGACCCCTTCCGGCACGCGACCGGCAAACAGCTCGGCGATGGCGGTCACCGCGGGCAACTCGCCCTCGCCGTCGAGAAAGGCGTCCTGGATTTCCCCCAGCAGGTCTTCCGGCAAGTCCAGCGCCTGCTCCAGCGACAGTTGCTGGCGACCGATGGCCTCTGCCAGCAAGGTGTAGACATTCTTTTCCGAACACTGCAACTGGCCGGCGATCTGCAGCGGCGTCATGCCGGCCCGGGCCAGGCTGATCAGTTCGTGACGGATGTCGGCCACGCTTTTCGGGGTCTCGGCCTCGCCGCCCAGCACTTCGAGGAACGCCTCGCCGTAACGCTCCAGCTTGCGTGCGCCGATACCGCTGACCTTGGCCATCTCCGCCAGGGAAGTCGGCTGGCTGCGGAGCATTTCCAGCAATGTGGAGTCGGGGAAAATGACATAGGGCGGCACGCCATGTTCCTGGGCCAGCTTGCGCCGCAGGGCACGCAGGGCTTCCCACTGCTCGCGCTCCTCGCCACGCACCAGTTGGCTGGCAGGGCTGGCGGAGACGCTCTTGGCGGTGGTCTGTGGCTTGAGGTCGCGGCGCAGCTCCAGGCTCACTTCGCCCTTCAACAAGGGGCGACAGGTATCGCTCAGGCGCAGGCCGCCGTAGCCTTCCAGGTCGATATCGGCCAGCCCGCGGGCGACCAGCTGGCGGAACAGCGTGCGCCATTCGCCTTCGGCGAGGGCCTTGCCGACACCGAACACCGTCAGGTGCTGATGACCGAAACTGCGCACCTTGTCGTTTTCCTTGCCCAGCAGCACATCCACCAGGTGCCCGACGCCGTAGCGCTGGCCGGTGCGGTAGATCGCCGACAATGCCTGACGCGCCGGTTCGGTGGCGTCCCAGGTCTGCACGCCGTCGACGCAGTTGTCGCAATGCCCGCAGGGTTGCGGCAGGTCTTCATCGAAATAGGCGAGCAAGGTCTGGCGACGGCAGCGGGTTTCTTCACAGAGGGCCAGCATGGCGTCGAGCTTGTGGTGCTCCAGGCGCTTGTGTCGTTCGTCGCCCTCGGAGTTCTGCAGCATCTGCTTGAGCATCACCACATCCTGCAAGCCATAGGCCATCCAGGCATCCGCCGGCAGGCCGTCGCGCCCGGCACGCCCGGTTTCCTGGTAGTAGGCTTCCAGGGACTTGGGCAGGTCGAGGTGAGCGACGAAGCGCACGTTGGACTTGTCGATGCCCATGCCGAAGGCGATGGTCGCCACCATGATCAGCCCTTCCTCGTTGAGGAAGCGCTTCTGGTTGGCGGCCCGCACCTCGCTGGCCAGCCCGGCATGGTAAGGCAGCGCCGGAAAACCCTGCTCGCAGAGCATCGCGGCGACTTCATCGACCTTCTTGCGCGAGAGGCAATAGACGATGCCGGCATCACTGCGCCGCTGCGCGAGGAACGCCAGCAACTGTTTGCGCGGCTGCTCCTTGGGCACGATGCGGTAGAAGATGTTCGGCCGATCGAAACTCGACAGGAAGCGCTCGGCATTGTGCAGGTGCAGGCGATTGACGATCTCTTCGCGGGTCCGCTTGTCGGCGGTGGCGGTCAGGGCGATACGCGGCACATTCGGGAACAGCTCGGCCAACTGGCCGAGTTGCAGGTACTCGGGGCGGAAGTCGTGGCCCCATTGCGACACGCAGTGAGCTTCGTCGATGGCGAACAGGGCGATCTCGAGGTTCTGCAGGAACGCCAGCATGCGCGGCTGCACCAGGCGTTCGGGCGCCAGGTAGAGCATCTTCACCTCGCCGCGACGAATCCGTGCCGCCAGCTCGCGTTGCTGATCGGCGCTCTGGCTGGAGTTCAAGGCGGCGGCGGCAACCCCCAGTTCCTCGAGGGTCGCCACCTGATCGTCCATCAGCGCGATCAACGGCGAGACCACCACCGTCAGGCCCTCGCGCAGCAACGCCGGGACCTGGAAACACAGCGACTTGCCGCCGCCGGTCGGCATCAGCACCAGGGCATCGCCGCCACTGGCCACGCGCTCAATAATGGCACCCTGGCGACCACGAAAGCTGTCGTAACCGAAGATGTCCTTGAGGACGCGTTGAGCCTGTTCGAGCATATCCACTCCAAAAATCACCGAGACACATCTTCCAAAGGCTGGCCCAGGATTCGCCAATTTCACGAAAAAATCCGTAAGCAGGCATTTCCCGAACCGTCCTGAAGACCGGCCGCGCATCACAAAGCGCGGCAGTATACCCGAGCGTCCGACGGCAAGGGGCGATGCCGGTCGGTTAAGGGAATTCAGTGCTTGCTGGCCTGGGGGCTCAAGAACGCCTAGAATTGCCTATCGTTTATTCCCTTATTCCCAAGGTAGCCTTCAATGTCCTTCGCTGAGCAACTCACCCGCCTGCAAGCCTTCCTCGACGCCGACGAGCTGCACGAAGAAGCGCTGGACTACGTGGCCGCCCATGGCTACCTGACCGCGTTGTCGATCTGTGCCGAGATCGTCCCCGATCGTGAATGGATCGACGCCCTGTTCGCTGAGGAGCCGCACTACAGCGACGCCGCCCAGCGCGAAGAGATCGAGGCCACGCTGATCCAGCTCAAGGCCCATATCGCCCGTCAGCTGGCGTCCGATGAAGAATTCGAACTGCCCTGCGACCTGGACCTGGGCGACGACCCGGACGATTCCGAACTGCGCGGCTGGTGCATCGGCTTCATGGAAGGCGTGTTCCTGCGCGAGGAAGCCTGGTTCGAAACCGCCGAGGAAGAAGTCAGCGAGATGCTCCTGCCGATCATGGTCGGTTCCGGCCTGTTCGACGAACAACCCGAATTCGCCGATATCGCCGCCGATGCCAACCTGATGGACGACATGGTGGTGCAGATCCCGGAAGCCCTGACCGCGCTGTACCTGCTGTGCAACGCCCCGGACGAGAAACCGGCGATCCTCAAGCCACGTCATCACTGAGTCGGCTGAGTGGGAGCTGGATTTACCGGAACGCCGGACCGCCGCGAAGAGGCCCGTGAAGGCGCCAAAAGCTTCGCGGGCAAGCTCCGCTCCCACATGGTTCTTTCGCGTTTTTCAGATTAAATGTCCTGAATTTTCGGGCGATTTTTTTCGTGATTGCGCAGGAAAGTCTCCTCGCCCATCGCCCGGATCTGCCCTTCGATCAGCGCCTCGAACGGTCTCAGCAACGCCGCGAACGAAGCTGGTGCTTCAAGGGTTTCCAGCGCCTGGACAATCGCCTCCACCGTCGACAGCGCCCCCGCCTCCGGCGCCTTGCGCAATCGGTAGCGGGAAACCGCCCCCGCCCCAGCGTCACCCGTGGCAACGCCGCCAGCAATGGATTGAGGTAGAGCAGCTTGCGCGCCTTGCGCCAGGTGCCGTCGGGTACCACCAGCAACAGCGGCAGGTCGCCCGGTGCGGCCGTATAAGCCTGCAAGGGTTGCGCATCGTCCGCCGGAAACAGCAACTTCGCCTGGTAACCGGGTCGCTCCAGCAGTCGGGGTAGATCCTCGAAGACTTCACCGACCCGCAGCTCGGCGTTGGCCAATCCCAGCGCCGCAAACCGGGCGGTGTTCAGGGCATGGTTGACCTCGCTGGGGTGCTGCAACAACAGCACCCGGGTACGACTGTCCAATTGCGGGATCAGCGCGCACAGGCAATGGTTTTCAGGACGCAGGCAGCGTTCACAGCGGACTCTGGACATTGAATGACTACCGATCAGGGCTGGTTGAGCTGCGCTTTGAGCAGGTCACGGAACGTCTGGATCAAGGGTTCGCGGCTACGTCCCCGACGCAGGATCATGGAGAACGGAGCCTGGTAACCGAAGGTCGCCGGCAACAGCACCCGCAGGTCGCCCTTGTCGGCCCAGGGTTGCGCGTAGTGCTCCGGCAGGTAGCCGATATAGGCGCCGGACAGCACCAGGATCAGTTGCGCCTCCATGCTTTCCACCGTCGCCGCACTGTGCTTGAAGCCATGGCGCGCCAGCTCGGCCTGGCTCCAGTAACCGCGTCCGACCATGCGTTGCTGGGTAATCACCTGTTCCGGGATGCGTCGCTCGTTGTACAGCGGATGGCGGTTGCTGCAATACAACCAGTGCTGCTCGCGGTACAGCGGCTGGTAGACCAACCCGCTCATGCGCGTGGAGAAAGCGCCGATGGCCAGGTCCAAACGGTTGTCCTGAACACCGAGCTGCAATTCGTAGGGGCTCATCACCGACAGGTGCAAATGCACCGCCGGGTGCTCCTGGCTGTAGGCGCCGATGGCTTCGGCCAACGGCAACGCCGGTTCGCTGACCGTGGAGTCGATCACCCCCAGGTTCAAGGTACCGCGCAACTCACCCTTGAGGGCGGCGGCGTACTGCTCGAAACCTTCGAGTTCGCCGAGCAGGCGCAGGGTTTCCTGGTGGAACAGCTCGCCCTTGCTGGTCAGGCTGAAGCCGCCGCGTCCACGATGACAGAGCACCAGGCCCAGGGAGGCTTCGAGCTGGCTCATGTAGGTGCTGATGGCCGAGGTCGAGAGATTGAGTTCCTGCTGGGCGTTGGCAAAGCCCTGGTGCCGGACCACGCTGACGAAGATGCGCAATAGTTTGAGGTCGGGTAAAGCGTTGGCCATGGGAGTTCCTGTGCAAGGTCTGCATTGCCGGAAACAAATCTATCCCTCAGTTTCCCATTAGTTTAGAAAAATCTGAACTAACTATTTGCCGTCAGCGATTCTTCCCGCCCGGCGCCTTTCGCAGAATCGCCCCCTGATAACCAAAATAATTGATGAGGCTTACCCGTGGACAAGATTCTTCACCAACCACTGGGCGGTAACGAAATGCCGCGCTTCGGCGGTATCGCCACCATGATGCGCCTCCCGCACCTGCAATCGGCCGCCGGCCTCGATGCCGCGTTCATCGGCGTACCGCTGGACATCGGCACCTCGCTGCGCGCCGGGACCCGTTTCGGCCCGCGGGAAATCCGCGCCGAATCGGTGATGATCCGCCCCTACAACATGGCCACTGGCGCCGCGCCCTTCGACTCGCTGTCGGTCGCCGACATCGGCGACGTGGCGATCAACACCTTCAACCTGCTGGACGCCGTGCGCATCATCGAAGAAGCCTACGACGCCATCCTCGAACACAATGTCATCCCGCTGACCCTGGGCGGCGACCACACCATCACCCTGCCGATCCTGCGGGCCATCCACAAGAAGCACGGCAAGGTCGGCCTGGTGCACATCGACGCCCATGCCGATGTCAACGATCACATGTTCGGCGAGAAAATCGCCCACGGCACCACCTTCCGCCGCGCCGTGGAAGAAGGCCTGCTGGACTGCGACCGCGTGGTGCAGATCGGCCTGCGCGCCCAGGGCTACACCGCCGAAGACTTCAACTGGAGCCGCAAGCAGGGCTTTCGCGTGGTCCAGGCCGAAGAGTGCTGGCACAAGTCCCTCGAGCCCCTGATGGCCGAAGTACGCGAAAAAGTCGGCGGCGGCCCGGTGTACCTGAGTTTTGACATCGACGGCATCGACCCGGCCTGGGCGCCCGGCACCGGCACCCCGGAAATCGGCGGCCTGACCACCATCCAGGCCATCGAGATCGTCCGCGGTTGCCAGGGCCTCGACCTGATCGGCTGCGACCTGGTGGAAGTCTCGCCACCCTACGACACCACCGGCAACACCTCGCTGCTGGGCGCCAACCTGCTGTACGAGATGCTCTGCGTACTGCCCGGCGTCGCCCACCGCTGAGGATCTCCATGAACGCGGCGCCCGACCCAGCGGCCTGGGCGCCTGGATCCCCGGCCCGCTGGAGGGCCCGTATTTCATCAACCTGGCCGATGGCATCGACATCGGCCTGCCGATCACCCTCGGGCCAGCCTCACTGATAGACCCGGCCCTGCTCAGCCTGTTCCCGGGAACGGGACAGGTCCATGGACCGCAGGATGCGCGCAGCCACGATGGCAAAACGTTGAAGCCTGGAATGCGCCAGGCGGCTTGAACCACAGCTCACCATAAAAAAGATAATCGGAGACACGCCGTCATGGCTTTGGATTTATTGGTTGTACTCATTTATGCCGCTGGCATGCTCGTGCTCGGCTACTACGGCATGCGCAAGGCCAAGACCCACGAAGACTACCTGGTGGCCGGGCGCAACCTGGGCCCGACGCTGTACATGGGCACCATGGCCGCCACGGTACTGGGCGGCGCTTCCACGGTCGGCACCGTGCGCCTGGGCTACGTCCACGGGATTTCCGGCTTCTGGCTCTGCGCGGCCCTCGGGTTCGGCATCATCGCGCTGAACCTGTTCCTCGCCAAACCGCTGCTGAAGCTGAAAATCTTCACCGTGACCCAGGTCCTGGAGAAACGCTACAACCCCATGGCCCGCCAGGCCAGCGCGGTGATCATGCTGGCCTATGCGCTGATGATCGGCGTGACCTCGATCCTGGCCATCGGCACCGTGCTGCAAGTGCTGTTCAACCTGCCGTTCTGGCTCTCGGTGCTGCTGGGCGGCGGTGTGGTGGTGGCCTACTCGACCATCGGCGGCATGTGGTCGCTGACCCTGACCGATATCGTCCAGTTCATCATCAAGACCGTGGGCCTGATGTTCATCCTGTTGCCGATCTGCCTCTACCGCGTCGGTGGCTGGGACGAACTGGTGAGCAAGCTGCCGGCCGCCAGCTTCAGCTTCACCACCATCGGCTGGGACACCATCATCACCTACTTCCTGATCTACTTCTTCGGCATCCTGATCGGCCAGGACATCTGGCAACGGGTGTTCACCGCCAAGGATGAGAAAGTCGCGAAGTATGCCGGCAGCGTCGCCGGGGTCTATTGCATCGCCTACGGCCTGGCCTGCGCGCTGATCGGCATGGCCGCCCATGTGCTGATTCCGGACCTGGCCAACGTCAACAACGCCTTTGCCGCCATCGTCAAGCTGTCGCTGCCCGACGGCATTCGTGGCCTGGTGATCGCCGCGGCCCTGGCGGCCATGATGTCCACCGCCAGCGCCGGCCTGCTGGCCGCCTCTACCGTGCTGACCGAAGACCTGCTGCCGAAACTGCGTGGCGGCAAACAGTCGAGCCTGGCGGTGAACCGCCTGTTCACCCTGCTGACCGGGATCGTCGTGCTGGGCATCGCCCTGGTGGTCAGCGACGTGATCAGTGCCCTCACCCTGGCCTACAACCTGCTGGTGGGCGGCATGCTGATTCCGCTGATCGGCGCCATCTTCTGGAAGCGCGCCACCACCAGCGGTGCCATCAGCAGCATGACCCTGGGCTTCATCACCGCCCTCGCGTTCATGATCAAGGACGGCCTGGACGCCAACACACCGATCTACTACAGCCTGGCCGTCGGCCTGATCAGCTTCGTCGTGGTCAGCCTGCTGTCCCCGCGCCCGGCCACCGTAGCCGGCGCCATCTGATATCGCGGTTACTTCAGCGGGTGCGACGTCGGTTGTCGCACCCGTTTTTTTACCGGTCGCCCTCTGCACCGAACGCCCTTGCGCCGCCCAGGGAGATGAACGGTCAAGCCCTTCACGAAACTTGTGCTGTACTGGCCTACAGCGACTACTTTCTTGGTTGACAAGTAAGTACAAGGATCGCGGGTGTCATCCCTGGCAGCTATCGCCATACCCCAGGAAAGGGTCGAACAACAAGAAATCTTTCCCAGCGGCGCAGTCCCGCTGCCCTAGCCCAAAGAGCCCGGACGCATGAGAAGAACCCATATTCGCAAGAGCGTGCATGACGTCGTCAGCCAACGGCTCGATGCCCCTCAGGCGTTCGCCGACGATCAGACCTTGCAGACGCTGGGATTGGATAAACAGGACATCGAAGAACTGATGTTCCGTCTTGAAGATGAGTTTGATCTGACAGCGTTTACCGAAGAGGAAGACCGCTTGCTCAAGGAAGCGGTCACGGTCAACGATTTGAGTCGTTTCCTGCAGAAGATTGGCCGGCATTGAGCCAGGGACACCAGGTTCGGCGTCTGCGCCGACCGCGTGACCCGCTCAGAGGGTGTACGAGCCAGCGCCCCCCGGCACAAGCCCCGTCACCCCCTGAAAACGCTTACCGACGCGGCTGACGACGACGGCGCTCATCGTCCGTGCGAATAGGCACCGGCTGCAGTGGCGGTTCGATCAGGCCAAGGGCAACACCGAGATCATGGAGCCAAGTTTGCAATTTGTCTTTCATATAGCCCCCTTCAGGGTAATGCGAGCGACGGAGTTCTGTAGCCGCTTCACACAGATCATAGCCCTAAGTCCTACGCAATGCTGTCCCTCGCGCAAGGATCTTCGATTTAAATCATGGCAAAACGCTTCAAGCCGACGCACGGAACCCTTCGACGCTGTTCGTCGGCGGGAGCACGGTGGTTTTCTGCAACTCGATCCAGGCCGCCAGGTTGGCGCCGACCATGCCCTTGCGCCACATCAGCCAGGTGCTGGCACTGGCAAACGGTTCGACCAGCGGATGCACCGACACGCTTTCCCGCCCGGGCAGGCTGGCCAGCATCGATTCGGACATCATCGCCACGCCGGAACCGGCGGTCACACAGGCGAGCATCCCGGGATAGGACTCGATCTCGATGGCCCGGCCCATGGTCGCGTGATAATGGCCGTACCAGGCCTCCAGCCGCAGGCGGTAGGCACAGCCACGGCGAAAGGTGAACACCGGCTGCCCCTGCACATCCAGGGCGCTGCGCACCGGCGGGTGATCGGCCGGGCAGATCAGCACCAGGGTTTCATCGCAGAACGAAATGCCGTCGAGCCCGGCCAGCTGCAGCGGGCCATCCACCAGGGCGGCATCGAGGCGCCCCGAGACCAGCCCTTCGAGCAGTTCGCCGCTGGGCGCGGACTGCACCTGCAGGTTCACCTCGGGATAAGTGCGGTGATAACGCGCCAGCATCGATGGCAGGTAAATCGCCGCGGTGCTGTACATGGTACCCAGCACGAAGTCCCCCGCCGGCTGACCGCCGCGCACGGCAGCATGGGCCTCGTCATGCAGCGCGAACAGCCGGCTCGAGTAATCGAGCAACACCTTGCCGGCCGGAGACAGTTGCAGGCGCTGGCGCTCCCGCAGAAAGAGTTCGACGCCCAGTTGCTCCTCAAGCTGCTTGAGTCGCGTGGACAGGTTCGACGGCACCCGGTGCAGGCGCTCGGCGGCGCGGGTGATGGAGCCTTCCTCGGCCACCGCCTGGAAGATCCGCAATTGGCTGAACTCCATGACCATCTCCAAAACTGAACAAGTTACTCACTATTATTCATTTTTAAAGAAAGTCAATCGATCCTAGCCTAGCGGTCATAGTCCTCTGCCAGGAAATGACGCCATGTCACCTCTGATTCGCCTGACCGCCTGCTTCATTGCCCTGATGATGGCCATGGGGGTCGGTCGCTTCGCCCTGACCCCGCAACTGCCGCACCTGATCAGCGAAGGCCAGATCGACCTTACCGCGGGCGGCCTGATCGCCGCCGCCAATTACCTGGGCTACCTGCTGGGTGCGGTGGATGCCATGTTCGCCCGGCGCGCGGAACAAGTCCGCCTGCGCCTGCTCGCGGGCCTGTGGCTTTGCGTGCTGCTGACCCTGGCGTCGTTCTGGGCCCACGGTTTCTGGTCGCATTGGTTGCTGCGCTTCGGCACCGGGGTCGCCAGTGCCTGGGTCGTGGTCATGATCACCAGCCTGAGCCTGCCGCTCGCCCATGCCGCTGGCCGGCCACGGCTCGGCGCCCAGGTGTTTGCCGGCCCTGGCCTGGGCATCATGCTCACCGGCCTGCTGGCACTGGGCTCGAACCTGCTGGGACAGAACTCGTCGACCCTGTGGCTGGTGTACGCCGGCGTCGGACTGCTGATGTTGCTGCTGATCCTGCCGTTCCTGCCCCTTCCGAGCGCCACACCCGCCGCTGCCGCCGCCCCCGTGGCCGCGGACAGCGAGCAGCAGCCCATCGGTCATCTTTGCCTGGTCTATGCCTTGTATGGCCTGGGCTACATCATTCCGGCGACCTTTCTCTCGCAGATGGCCAATGCGCGCTTCCACGGCCAATGGCAGGCCGACCTGTTCTGGCCCGGTTTCGGCCTGCTCGCGGCCCTCGGCGTGGTGCTGGCGAGTCTGCGTCGCGCCAGCCCCGAGAGTACCCGTCGCTGGCTGATGCTGACGCTCTGGTTGCAGGCCGCCGGGGTCTTCGCTTGCCTGTTGTCGAGCGGGTTGGGGCTGGTACTGGGGGTCATGCTCTGCGGGACGCCATTCCTGGCCTGCATGCAGTTGGTCATGCAGCGCTCGCGGGAACTGGCGCCGCACACGACCCAGCGCAATGCCGGACTGCTGACCGCCTGTTTCGCCATCGGTCAACTCAGCGGCCCCTTGCTCGCGGCCTTGAGCAGCCACTTCAGTGGTGGTCTGCAAGCGGCCCTGATCGTGGCGGGCAGCGGCCTGTTGCTGGCAGGGTTGGTGTTGTTGAGGCCGGTGAACACCTCAGTGCCGGCGGCGGCCATGGCTCAACGCTGAGCCTCGCAGGGCGTGTGGCAGGCAGGACAGGACTCTGTCCCGCCTCGGCGACGAAAGTTTCAGCTCAACTCGATGCGATCGGCATGGATCACAATCTGCCCTTGCTTGTAGAGCGCGCCAATCGCCTTCTTGAAGTTGCCCTTGCTGACGCCGAACAAACCACTGATCACGCTCGGATCGCTCTTGTCGCTGACCGCCAGTACACCGTTGTTCTCACGCAACTTGGCGAGGATCTTCGCGTTCAGGCTGCCGGAGGCTTCCTCGCCCACGGGTTGCAGGCTCAGGCTGATCTTGCCATCGGCACGAACTTCCTTGATGAAGCCTTTTTCCTCTTTGCCGGCACGCAGGAACTTGAACACTTCGTTCTTGTGAATCAGGCCCCAATGCTTGTTGTTGATGATCGCCTTGAAGCCCATGTCGGTCGCTTCGGCCACCAGCAGGTCGACTTCCTGGCCGACCTTGTAGCTGGCCGGCGTCTTGTCCAGGTAACGGTCCAGGCGGGCCGTGGCGGTGATGCGACGGGTATGCTTGTCGAGATAGACATGCACCACGCAATAGTCGCCGGCGCTCAACTGGCGCTTCTCTTCGGAATACGGCAACAGCAGATCCTTGGGCAATCCCCAATCGAGGAAAACACCGATACTGTTAACTTCCTTGACTTTGAGACTGGCGAATCCACCGACTTGGACTTTTGGTTTTTCCGTCGTGGCAATCAACTTGTCAGCGCTGTCCAGATAAATGAAAACATTCAGCCAGTCTTCATCTTCACTGGGAATATCCTTGGGGATATAACGATTGGGCAGGAGAATCTCGCCGTCCGCGCCACCGTCCAGATACAAACCGAAATTAGTGTGTTTAACCACTTGCAAGCTGTTATAACGCCCGACTAGAGCCATTTCCAATACCCTCATTACGTGGACGGCATTCTACCCGAGTTTCGCGGCGCTGTTTCACCGCGCTTGCCGCCTGCTGAAAAGCCCCCTGCAAGGCTTGATTTTCAAGGGTTTTCCTACAGAAACACGTCCGTTCGTCAGACCGTCGGCTACGCCCTGCCTTGAAATCCTACCCTTGCGCGAGAAATATCGAGGCCCTGTTACGAATCAAAACAGTAGCTTAGCCAACAATAACAGGGACCATGTGAAGATATTCCCAATAGCTCCTTGGCGTTTCCCGGGATATTTATCAAGCCATTGTCAAGCCTTTCAGGTAAGATGGTCGATCCCGTTTATATCTATACAGGTTAATGGCCGCCATGCGAGTAAAAGCATCCACCAGCAAAGCAAAGCCCGCTCCAGCCGTTGAGACCAGCGATTCGATCAACGAGCAAATTGCCGCTTTCCTGAAATCAGGCGGCGAGATCCAGCAAATTGCCAAGGGCGTCAGCGGCCAGACTTTCGCCCCCTCGAAACAGATCAGCCTCGGCAAAAAGTAATTCCCCCCTCGCAACACCCAAGCCACTCTGCGCCTTGAACCTCAAGGCGCAGGGCTGAAGCCCCCCTCCGACACCCACTGCACGAAACGCACTGATCGATCCGTGTGCAAGTCACCGCGCGTCGGCATCAGCCGCCGTGGTCATCTATGGTAACTATTACGCGGTTGAACCACTGGGCTCATCAGCGTTCCATGGAGAAATGCCCTCAACAGGATTCGCCCATGTCGTACCGGCTGGCCCCCCTCTTCTCGTTGCTGCTCCTGGGCCTGGCACTCGGCTCCTGCTCCCGGGTGAGCCTGGCCTATCGCAACCTCGATGTGATCATCCCCTGGACCCTCGGCGATTACGTGGACATGAACCGCGAACAGAAAGACTGGTTCCGCGAACGCCTCAAGGAGCACCTGCACTGGCATTGCAGCACGCAATTGCCGGACTATCTGGACTGGCTCGATCGTGTGCAACGGATGGTCGAAACCCGTCAGGTCACGGATGCTGCCGTGCAGGCCCGCACCGCCGAGGCCCGGCAGGCCATCGCGCAGGTGGCGCGAGCGGTGACACCCTCGGCGGTCGAACTGCTCCGGGGCCTGAGCGATCAACAGGCGGCCGAGATGAACCAGGCCTTTGCCGAGGACCAGCGTAAACATCGGGCGCAATACGTGGCACAGCCCCTGGAGGAGCAGGTCCGCGAGCGTGCCGAGCGCATGAGCAAACGCCTCAAGGGCTGGCTCGGGCCGCTGACCTTGAGCCAGCAACGACGCGTCACCGCCTGGTCCGCCAGCCTGGGTGAACAGAACCGTCTATGGGTGGCCAACCGGACGAACTGGCAGATGCAATTGAGTGCGGCGGTCGAACAGCGCCAACGCGCGGATTTCCCGCAACGGATCGAACAATTGCTGCAACATCAGGACAGCCTGTGGACGAGCGAGTACCGTCAGGCCCACGAGCGCGCGGAGCAGGCCGCCCGCAGCCTGCTGGTGGACCTGATGGCCGAGAGCAGCGCCGACCAGCAGGCACGACTGCTGAAGAAGATCGACGACATGCGCCGGGACTTCTCCGAGCTCAAGTGCCTGAAAACGGTTCAGGCCGATTGAGGCACACAAGGCAAGCGGCGCTCCCATAAAACGCCAATGCCCCGACAAGTCGGGGCATTTGTATGAGAGCAGCCGCTTCACTGCGTTTTCACGCAGCCTGAATAGCGGGTTACTCGGCAGCCGGCGCTTCCGGCTTGCGCCGCTTCAGCGGGGCCATGCCGTCCTTGCTGACCAGCGACGGCGCATCGGTCTTCGGTCGGTTGGCGCTCTTGCGCTTGGTCGGCGTCTTGGCGGCCGACTTCTTCTTGTCGCCCTTGGCGTCGGTTTTTTTCTTCTTCACGCCCACCGCCTTGCCCGAAGCCTTGACCTTCTTCGGACCGCCGTAGGTACCTTTGACTTCCTTGATGGTGCGGCGCTCGAACTTCTGCTTGAGGTAGCGCTCGATGCTCGACATCAGGTTCCAGTCGCCGTGGCAGATCAGCGAGATCGCCAGGCCGTCGTTACCGGCGCGCCCGGTGCGACCGATACGGTGCACGTATTCGTCGCCGCTGCGGGGCATGTCGAAGTTGATCACCAGGTCCAGGCCTTCCACGTCCAGGCCGCGGGCGGCGACGTCGGTGGCCACGAGGATCTTCACCCCACCCTGCTTCAGGCGGTCGATGGCCAGCTTGCGATCCTTCTGGTCCTTCTCGCCGTGCAACACGAAGGCCTTGTATTCCTGGGCCACCAGGCGGCCGTAGATACGATCGGCCATGGCCCGGGTGTTGGTGAACACAATGGCCTTCTGATAGGTCTCGTTGGCCAGCAACCAGTTGACGATCTGCTCTTTATGCTGGTTGTGGTCGGCAGTGATGATCTGCTGGCGCGTGGTGTCGTTCAGCTGGCTGACCGCATTGAGCTGCAAGTGCTCGGGGTTGTCCAGGACCTTGGCGATCATCTCGCGCAGGCCGGAACCACCGGTGGTGGCGGAGAACAGCATGGTCTGCTGGCGGTTCGGGCATTCGTCCACCAGACGCTGCACATCTTCGGCAAAGCCCATGTCGAGCATGCGGTCGGCCTCGTCGAGCACCAGCACTTCGACTTCCTTCAGGTCCAGGTTACCGGCGTTCAGCTGCTCGATCATCCGCCCCGGGGTGCCGATCAGGATATCCGGCACCTTGCGCAGCATGGCGGCCTGGACCTTGAAGTCTTCACCGCCGGTGATCAGGCCGGACTTGATGAAGGTGAACTGGGAGAAGCGCTCGACTTCCTTGAGGGTCTGCTGGGCCAATTCGCGGGTCGGCAGCAGGATCAGGGTCTTGATGCTCACGCGGACCTTGGCCGGGCCGATCAGGCGATTGAGAATCGGCAGGACGAACGCGGCGGTCTTGCCGCTGCCGGTCTGTGCCGTCACCCGCAGGTCGCGCCCCTGCAACGCCAGCGGAATAGCCGCGGCCTGCACCGGCGTTGGCTCGACAAATTTAAGCTCGGCCACGGCTTTGAGCAGGCGTTCGTGCAGGGCGAATTCGGAAAACACGGGGGCTACCTCGAAGAAATACAAAATATCAGCGGCATAGGGTAACGGTTTCGAGCGCCGAGGCCGAGTTTCTTTGTATAAAATCGGCAGAAGGCCCGGTGAAATCACCGGGCTTTATTGACATCAGCGCTTGCTGATTGCCGCTTTCACATCATCCGGTGTCATCGGCAATTTGCGTAAACGCACACCCACCGCATTGAAAATGGCATTGGCAATGGCCGGAGCCACCGGCGTTACGGCGGGTTCGCCCAGGCCAGACGGCGCCGCGTTGCTGGGGATAAACTCGATTTTGACTTGCGGCGGCGTCTGGAGCAGACGCAGCGGCGTATAGGTATCAAAGTTGGAGTCCTTGAACTGACCGTTCACCAACTCGGTGCCTTCATACAACGCCATCGACAGCCCCCACAATGCAGCCCCCTGGCACTGGGCTTCGGCACCGTCGGGATCGACGATGATACCGGCATCCACCACCATGTAGAGCTTCTGTACATCAACCAGGCCCGTGGCCTTGTCGACACGCACCTGCACAGCGCAGGCGACCCAGGTGGGCATATCCCTTTCCTGGCCAAAGGTAGAGGCGATACCCAACCCCGTGCCTTCCGGCTGCTGAGTCCCCCAGCCAATCATGGTGGCGGCCTTTTTCAGCACAGCGGCCTGCCGGGAGGCCCCGCCCACGGCGATCGGACCACTGCCGGCGTTACGGCCTTCGGCAGTCAACAGTGCCAGGCGAAAGGCCAGTGGATCCTGGCCGACATGGTGTGCCGCTTCATCCATGAAGCTTTCCACCGCCCAGCCGGTCCAGCCGGCGCTGACCGAACGCAGCCAGCCTGGACGGAACGACGCGTTGGCCAGGTCGTTGGATACCGCGCGGACCTTCTGGGCACCCACGCTGTACCAGTGATCGGCACCGGCAATGGCGAAGGGGTCGAACGGCTGACCATTGATACCTTTGGGCATGAAGGCCGGGACCATCACTTCGGTCGGCCAGCCGGCAGTCGCATGGTGTTCCATGGCGATGACAGCCTTGTCGGCATCGAACGCCATCTTCAACTGCTGCACCGACGCGGAACGCGGGCTGTCGAACTGCATATCCTGCGCACGGGCCATGACCATTTTCACCGGCTTGCCACCCAGTGCCTTGGACGCCAGCGCCGCGGGTACCGTGTAGTCACCGTTAAGACGACGACCGAAACCGCCCCCCAGCATATAGCCGCGGATCGTCAGCTCTTCCTCCTTCACGCCCAACGCGGTGGCCAGCAGCGGTGTGGTCAGTGACTGCCATTGACAACCGGAATGGATCTCCCAGATGCCATCATCGTTGCGAAAAACCAATGCGTTCAACGGTTCCATCTGCGCATGCAGCACGGTCTGGGTGAGATATTCCTGCTCAAGGGTCGACGCGGCCTTGCCAAAGGCCGCTGCGGTGTTGGTGTCACCGGTATCCAGAATCGAGCCTTTGGCGTCATCTTTCAGCAGCGCTCGACCGTGATTGATGACATCCACTTCGGACACCTTGGCAGCCGCGCCGGCTTCCCATTTGACCTTGACCAGCCCGGCCGCCTTATGGGCCGCATAGTAGCTGTCAGCCAGCACCATCACCCAGCCAGGCACCGTGCCGCTTGGGTCATCCAGCACCAGTGTCTGGCGATAACCTTTCACCGCCTTGGCGGCACCATCATCCAGTTGGGTCACTTTGGCACCGTAACGGGTGGGCGGCAGCAGCGGGCTGGCGTAGACCATGCCGTTCACCTTGGCGTCGATGCCGAAGACCGTGTGCCCCGTGGTCTTGTTGGCAATATCCAGCGAAGTGACCTGTTTACCCACCAGTTTCAGGTCATCATTGGCTTTGAGTGGCAGCGCTTTCAGTTCTGCTTCGCTGAACTGCCGGGTCAGTCCCATGGTGACCAGTTCGCCATAGGACACTTTCCGCGTTCCGCAAAGCACCATACCTTCCAGGGCCATACACGCACTGGGCGAAACGCCCCACTTTTTCGCAGCGGCTTCAATCAATGCCGTACGCCCGGCAGCACCGGCCTGGCGGTAAACCGGCCAGCTCTGGGACACAGACCAACTGCCGCCGGTCACCATCAGCCCCCATTTCCTGGCGCTGTCCACATGGACGATTTCCACACTGTCCCATGGCACTTCCAACTCGTCCGCAAGAATACGGGCGATGGAGGTCCCCACATGCTGACCCATTTCGGAACGGATGATGTTGACCTTGACCTTGCCGGCACCATCGATGGAGTACCACAGTGAAGGTTCGTAGAGGGCGCCCTCATTCGACAGCGCCGTGCCATCGGCCGTCGCAGGATCCATGGCCGCCAACACGGCGCGGGGGAAACCGAAGCTGACACCCACCGCGGTCATGACCACCAGAAAGCCACGGCGGGTCATGCCTGTTGGCTCACGCGAGCTAGACGGCCTGCTCATTTTTTGACCTCCTGCTTCATGGCTGCCGCCGCTTCATGAATCGCCGCGCGGATACGCACGTAAGTCATGCAGCGGCAGACGTTGCCACTCATCACCGCATCGATATCGGCATCGGACGGATCGGGGAAATCGCTCAGCAGCGCGGCAGCCTGCATGATCTGGCCGGACTGACAATAACCGCACTGCGGTACCTGATGTGTCTGCCAGGCGACCTGAAGCGGATGATCGCCTTGCTCGGACAAGCCTTCGATGGTGGTGATGGCAGCCCCTTCCACGGCGGACACCGGCGTAATACAGGAACGGGTGGCGCGGCCACCCACGTGCACGGTACAGGCACCACAGGCACCGATACCGCAACCGAACTTGGTGCCCGTCAGGTTCAGTTCATCGCGAATAACCCACAGCAGAGGCGTATCACTGTCCACGTCAGCGACGACTGGCCTGCTGTTCAACATAAATCTAGCCATGCTCACTTCTCCCGTGAATCACTGCTCGAACCGGGGCTGACGACGGACCTCACCCACCTTTTGCAGCAGGTTGGGCCAGGGTTGTTCACCTGCCGTTTGCCGCAGGTAGGTGGCAATGGCCGTGATGTCGTCGTCACTGAGCGCATCGCGGAACTGGGGCATGACCACGCCGCTGATCCCTTGATCACTTCTAAAGCCATCAAGTATCACGTTGATCAGGTTGCTCGGGTCTTCCAGATGGGTGGCGCTGCCCAGCGCCAGCAGCGGACGCCCCTTGACCTGCTGGCTGCTGCTGTAGTGGCAGGCAGAGCAGGTACTGGTATACAGCCGGGCACCGTCATCAATCCGCAGATCCTTGATCTTGTGCTGCTCGTCGACGGCGGCCTGGAGTTTGGGAGCGGCTGCGGGATCATCACTGTTGCTGCCCGCCAATTCACCAAAATAAACGCTCAGCGCCTTGAGATCGGCGTCAGGCAAAGCGGCCAGGCCATGATGCACCACCGGTGCCATGGGGCCCGCAGCGGCGCCGTGGTACGGTGAGTTACCGGTACGCAGGTATTCATGGAAATCCTGCGCTCGCCAATGCAGCGGCGAGGTGCTGCTGCGGGTCAGCGACGGCGCAATCCAGCCGTCAATCAGTGCGCCTTCGTACATCTGACTGTATTTTTCGCCGCCCAGTGCGTTACGCGGCGTATGGCAGGCGCCGCAGTGGGCGATGCCCTGTGCCAGGTAAGCCCCGCGGTTCCATTCGTCAGACTTGTCGCTGTGCTTTTCAAATGGGGAGGTATTGGCAAACAACAGTTTCCAGCCGGCCTGCAGGAAGCGGAGGTTGAGCGGGAACGCAATTCCGTTTTCTTTCTTCTGCTGATTGACCGCGGGCACGGATGACATGATGTAGGCGTAGATCGCCTTGATATCGTCATCCGTCATTTTATTGAAGTGCTCGAACGGGAACGCCGGTAGCAGATGATGGCCATCGCGGCTGACGCCGGTACGCATGGCGCGGATAAACGCCTCTTCTGACCAGCGACCGATACCGGTATCAGGATCCGGGGTGATGTTGCTGGAGTAGATGACCCCGAACGGGGTGTTCATCTGATAGTTACCGCCATACTCCAGACCACCCGGGTGGGTGTGGCAGGTACTGCAGTAACCGGCAGCGGCCATGATTTTGCCGTGCGCAATGTCTGCCTGAGAGAATGGAGGCTTGGCCCCGGGCGCGAGGGGGGCAATTTCTGGATGCCACGCGTAAACGCCGAACAATACAACGCCTGCAGCCGCCACACCAAAAACGCTATAGATGATGCGCTTGTGCATATCCCATTGCCTCACAAAATTGTGTGTGCATTAAGGAGAGGCTGAACTACTCATCGATTGTTGATGGCCACCTTGCCTGAGTCTAAAGAACTCCTTCCAGCCTTTTGACTCACTGAACGCTAGCCCAGGATCGTCGTTGCGTACAGCGCCGGCCGGGCCTATTCGGCATTGACGAAGAACATCTGAGGACGTTAAACAGCGACGTTCTTGTGAACGGATTTGTCTTCAACGGTCATCTTTCGCGTGTTAAATGCTCTAATCGCTCGGTCATTTCCTTCAGAAGATTCGTCGTCACCCATGGATATCCAACAGCTCTGGCTGCGCACCCAGGACTTTTTCGGCGCACTCGACCAGCATCCCCTGCTGCAAGCCGGGCTGGGCCTGGTGCTGTTGCTGGTCGTGGAGCTGGCGCTCGGACGGCTGACGCGCTACGTGATCCTGCATGCCGCGCGGCTGCTCGGACGCCAGCCGGCGCTGCTGTTCCACTCGGATCAGGGGTCGCAATATGGCAGCCGGCAGTTTCGCCAACGGTTCTGGCGTTATCGCATGCGCCAGAGCATAAGTCGTCGTGGAAACTGCTGGGATAATGCGCCGATGGAGCGTGTGTTTCGCAGCTTGAAAACGGAATGGATACCGACCGTGGGCAACATGACGGCCCGAGAAGCGCTCCGAGACATCAGCCATTATCTGATGCATCGGTACAACTGGATTCGGCCACATCAATTCAACGCTGGGCTGGCGCCAGCTCAGGCCGAGAAAAAACTTAACGCTGTGTCCGGGATTAGTTGACCACTACAGATCTGCGAAGCCTGGACTCTGACTCCAGAACGCTTCAAGATTAATCCGCACCACCTCATTCCGGGACCGCACACCTAGAAATGCCTTAAGCCTTGCCTCTATGCCGGCCTCTTAGACCATCGCGATCATGATGTCGACGCGGTCGGCCTCGACGATAAAATCTACATACTCGTCACCACCTGTATTTAGGTGCAGGTATCCTCACATTGAGTCTGACGCAAGGCTCCACCGTCGGATCGACTGACCTAGCTACAGTCACCAGCCACTGGAGAAGCACCTATATCATGGCTGTACATATAACCAGCAAATCCATATATCGGATCCAAATCATCCTTTCCTGCTAGACCCGCTAGTAGCCTTTTGATAGCTTCTGCGATTCAGAGGTTCAGGATTCGGGGCGGCAATCAAAAACGCCCTATTCGCACCTATACATTCGGAAGGATACGATGTGCGTCGCCTCCCGATGATTCACAGAAGGCAGGCGTGCAGTGATTAATACACCAGTCGGAAAATTCACGGGTATTACTTGGGAAGCGCAGTGCCAACTCGCGTTTAAACTTAAGCATGGTGAAGATGGCTACCAGCACATACCAGCATCCCCTGGCGACTATGGAATTGAAGGGTATACCAAACATACCGGATATGCGTTTCAATGCTACTGCCCAGAGCGCCAGTATCATCAGGATGAGCTGTATGAGAAACAGCGCACGAAGATCAATCTTGACCTAAACAAGCTCAGAGATAACTCTCAACAACTTATCAAATTACTAGGTGGGACCAAGATAAAAAACTGGTGCTTCGTCACGCCCGAAATCAACAGAAACCAATTGCACTCCTATAGCCAAACTAAACAAGCAGAAGTCCGGGGATGGGGCCTCCCGCATCTCGATGAGAACTTCACGATCTTGCTCCACGATCACGAGTTCTACCTGAAAGAATTCAATTTGCTGCGGATATCCGAAGGCCTTCCGCCCTGCATGGGCTCTCCGACAGAATCGCTGCCCAAGGTAAGCACGACTCCCGAGCCGTATGACGAAAATCTCGAGAGAAAGTGCCGTCTTCGGATGTCTGGTAAGCCTGAAAAGAAAATCGAAGACCTGATCAAGCTAACCACCAACCACTTCTTGGATCATGACACCTATTTTCAGCAGTTGTACGACCGCGCACCACAAACGTATGTGAATGTTGCTCGTGTCGTAAATGCATTCGAACAAGACGTTGTGGAGTGGGGGCTGACCTCCGATACTACGCCCGAGGCGCTCACCACGCTGGTGAAGGATAGGCTAATGGATTACCTGTCTACTGATCGCAATCTCAACATAGATAAATCCATGGCAGGTGAGGTAGTGCGAAGGACAGTCGCACGGTGGCTTGCGATCTGTGAACTGGACTTCAACGAGTAAATCATGGCCCAGCTAAAATTTATCCGACGACCAATCCCGGTTCTTTCTGAACTTCGCCCGCTTTACAAGATATCCCAGGCATTGCTGATTCTCGAACTTTCATGTCGCGGTGGCAAATCCAGTCTGCTGAAGATCCATCTGATGAACTGGGCGCTAAAGACCCCTGAGCGAATTCGATCATTGGCCATTGGGGCCGAACACGGGCAACTGCAACTACCTATCTGGGGGTTTGACCCAGCGATGGCAATCGCTTTGAACCTTGCATTCAGTGAATCGCTGATCGCCCCGACGACTAAGGGATTTGAACTCACCTCTTCAGGCAAAGCCTATGTGCGCTTGATACTTGCCGACGACTCTGTACTCAACGAAGAGAAGTTAGCATTGAGGTCGGTCGGGAAGAAAATTACGGAAGACATGGTTGATGCCGTGTCCAAGGGATGGGAATAGCATGTACATTAAAGCAATTCATATTGAAATCCAGACCGACAGCGGGCCTTTCGGGTTTTATACTGAGTTCAGCCGGAATCTGAACATCATCCGTGGTCGAAACTCAGCAGGTAAAAGTACAGTTGTACATGCAATCATGTATGCCATGGGCATGGAAGAATTATTAGGTGCACAAAACGAGAACGCGCTCACTTGGGCTTTGAAGAATCACCTTGAGCACGAAGGTGTTAAGCATCAAATTCAGACTTCAAGAGTCACTATCGAAATCGAAAGCAATGACAAGACAATTACCGCAAGACGCAGCATTAGAGAGGATGGTGTCAGCAACAAGCTCGTGCGAATCCAAGAAAGTGCGTGGTTGACGACTGGCAAAGTTTCCCCAACACTCTATAAATTCATCCACGATCCGAATAGCGCTCAAATCGAGGAGGGATTTTTTAAATATTTCGAACAATTCCTTGGTCTAGAACTGCCACTCGTTCCGAGAACAAACAACAAGCCCACGAAATTGTACTTACAATATCTCTTCGCTGCGATGATAGTCGAACAAAAGCGCGGCTGGACTGATTACATTGCCAACCTTCCCTATTTCGGAGTGAAGGATGCTCGCATCAAGATTGTTGACTTCCTGGTTGGCACCGACGTGTTCGATACTGATGCAAAGCGGGACGCGCTGGATCAAGATTCCAAGCAAATCCATGATGAATGGCAGGTCATCCAGCGAACCCTATTGGGTGAGACACTCAAGCAGGGCTTCAGACTTTCGAACATCCCAAAATCTCCGGTGCCTGCCTTCAGCACCGAGTTGGTCACCTTCCACAAGACCACTGAGGGGGTGACTGAGAGCCTTCTGGAGTATAAGCAGCGCAGAGCGAGCGAACATCAGCTCATCGGCGAGAAACTCTCCCAACAGGCTGAGGCTCCGACACAGGAAATAGCCCAGGCGATAGAAAAACACACCAACGACCTTGAGCGATTCACCGTATCTTATGAGACCTGCCTCGGCGACTTGGGACTACTCCGAGTTACCCTGAACAGCAACAGTTTGAACACTCGACAAGCTAAGGACGAACTCTCGAAAAATCTTGCTGCACAAAAGCTGATCAAGTTCGGGGCCTCACTCAACCTGGCCACTGCTGGAAACTCCTGCCCGGCATGTCATCAATCCATCGGCAACTCTCTTGTAGACCTGCACGAGAGCACGCCTCACATGGATATCAGCACCAACATTGACTATCTGAATGCGCAACTACGGATGCTCGAGCGTGAAAAGGGTGGAATTGAACAGTCCATCAAAGAATTGGAGGCATTGAAGGAGCAGCTGACAAGAACGTTATCAGCTACGAAATCAGCGTTGAGAGCTCTGCGATCCGATCTCAACTCCAATTCTTCGGTTTCCAAATCAGGCATCAGGTTGCAAGTCCAAATCGAGATGGAGCTAGAGGAACTCACCAAATTTGAAGAGAGCTCTGATCGGGCACTCGACGCGCTTGGCGCTCTCTCGCAGCGCATGCTTGCAAATCAGAAGGCTCGAGGCCAAATGCCGGAGAATCACTACTCCGCTGCAGACCAAGCCAAGTATTCACTTTTTGAGCAAATGTTTCGCGCCAATATCGGTGCATTCGACTATCACAGCGCGGCGATTGAGGACATCGAGTTCAACAGGGAAAACCTTCTGCCGTATCTTTCCAAGATTGAGCTCAGGGAGATCAACTCTAAGAGGCAGCCATTCAACACCTCGGCGCTTGAGGAACCCACAGCTCCGTCAATAGGACGAAGCGACGACAGTCCCAAAGGCAAAGGCAACATCGCCAGGGAGTCCAGCGCGAGCGACTTCGTTCGCCTTATCTGGAGCTACCTGCTGTCCATCTACCAGACCTCATCGCATCCAACGGTTAAGGGTAATCACTTAGGGTTTCTTCTGCTGGACGAGCCGGGACAACACTCCATGGCCACCAAAAGCCAGCAAGCGCTCTTCCAGCTTCTATCGTCCGAGAAAGGCCTGCAAAGCATCGTGGCCGCCTCATTCGATGACAGCGATGCGACCTACAAAGAGGCCACCGCAAACGTGGAGTTCAAGCTTATCCAGTTGGGAGATAAATCAATCTTGCCGGTTGGAGATGCAGCTGAGTCGTAGCGCTTGAAGAGGGCTTTCATGCTTGGGCTTCCCTACAAATTCCTACGTCAACTGCCGCAGGAGTTGTAGGGATATGGCAATCAGGCGTTGGACTGGAGCTTTCTCCGGCGAGCCTTACCACGACCAAAACTGTTCGGCCCTACGACCCAATCATCGTCTGACATTTCACCGGTGAGATAAGCGCCCTGAGCTCCGGTGAAATCGGCTTCATAGGTGTTGGCATTGCGGAAATCAGCGCCATCCAGGTTGGCTCCCACAAACTTCGCCCCTCTCATGTACGACTGGCGGAAATCCGCACCGGAAAGATCTGCGTGGCTGAAATCAGCAATCCAGAAATGACCACCTGGCCGAGCAAGCGGATCTACCGTAACCGTGTAGAACTTTGCATCACTGAAATTTGCATGGTTGAACTTCACCACATCCAAAACCCACAGCACATGTACCAGACTGCCTGGGGCTTGAAGGTAGCTAAAATCCGGTACTCGGTACCGTGGTATCACTTGATCAAGCCGCCCAAACAGCAGAGCACTGAAGTGGAAGCCAGCAAAATCAACACCGTTCTTCTGCGCGGCCACCGCCAATGGCACCTGATCGCGGAAGCATTCTACGAGAGCATTGAATTGCCGCAGATACCGAGCTCGGCGAAAAGGATGCACGTAGGGCTCACGCCAGTAGCCATTCGCATGGGCATATTCGGTGTACCGAGAAATCAGCTTCTCTTCGCGCATGGCTCCGGTAAACGTCGTGCCGTACTCGTCGGCCACAACACGCATGCAGGTATCCAGCGTCAGCTCATCGATACGCCGATAACCTTTGCGGACAAGCCGAGTCACAGCTTCGATTGAGCCCTGTCGAGCGGCTTTCAGAAGATCTTTGGCGTCTGATTTGAGAATCTCAAAGGACGGGGTAGCAGTTACATTCATGGTCAAACCTCACAATGTCAGCATTGAGCTCTAGTGGATGCTGACCATTGAGATGGTTTGAAAAAAGCGGAGGATGAAACGACGGTGCAGGGGCTTCACCGGGCTAGAGCCGTACGCCTCCGTCAGTGGCGCGTCCTGGATCTTCATCAATTCCCCACCCCCTGTCAAGAAAGCCTTTCGAGGAGCTTCCTGAAAGCCCTTTGACATCATCTCGGAGGAATGGAATTCTCCCGCCACACAGGGCATCAGTGCCATCAAGACAAACAAGAAACACCAGGGAAAGCAAGGTGATGAATCTAGGCACTGTACGAAAAGAAATGTCGTAGACACCGCCGCCAGCAAGCCATTGTGACCATCGCTGCAAAGCTTTCCGCCAGCTTGCAGTAGCGTGTTCCCAGGCGGCGGTGTTCTTTAAGCCAGCCAAATAGCCGCTCTATCACATTGCGCTGCCGATATTTGGGCTTGTCGAAGAGACGCGGCAAGCCAGGCTTTGGCTTACGCTTCATATCCCGCAGGGGAATCACCGGCTGCATTCGATAACGATCGCAGTAGCGGTGCAACGAGTCAGCATCATATCCCTTGTCTGCCACCGCTTGCGTGGCCTACCTCGACCAGAGGGGATGTGGACACCATCGAGCAGCGGTTGAGCATGTGAAATGTCGCTTGCCTGTCCTCCAGAGAGGGTGAAGTGGAGCGGTACACCTCGGGCGTCGCAGACCATGTGAATTTTCGTCGTCAGCCCACCCCGACTTCGTCCAAGTGCGTGGTCCGCGGGTTCTTGCGCCCCCTTTTTTTGCCTGCGCCGGAAGAGGCTCGAGTGGCTTTCACTGCCGTTGAGTCGATGCACCAGGTATTCAGGTCGATCAGGCCTTGCGCATTGAGTTTGACGTGTAGCCGCTTGAGCATCTTGTTGACGGTGCCCTGGTTTCGCCAGTCTCGAAATCGCTGATAGACCGTCGACCAAGGCCCAAATCGCTCAGGCATGTCCCGCCATGCTGCACCGGAGCAAAGCACCCACAACACGCCGTTGAGCATCAAGCGGTCGTCGACTCTTGGGCGTCCCAAAAAGATCAGCGACTATTTCCCAGTCTGCGTCGGAAAGTTCGTATCGTTTGGGCATGGCAGGGTCCTTCGCCTAAATGGCGAGAACTCTACGGAAACTCAGGCCGTCAGGGGCCGCGATGGGGTTTCAAAGGTTTTCATACAGAACCTAGTAACTGTTTTATCGCAGGTAGGGAGTCAGCACAGGTGCTGACAGCGCTGTCGATACGCACCGCAACAGGGCGGCTGGGCGGCTGGGCAGGGCTACGACTGATCGCAGCCTCTCCTGACCGCACAAATGTCTCGAGGCTCAGATCGCACTTTCAGTTGCGTTGCCCATACCCTCCTCCCGAGCTCACGTCATCACTTCGAATCGAGATGGTGAGTCTTCTCAAAGTCCCCTTCCCGATGGGGCCCAACATACAGCAGGAAAACGTAGTAGCCCGACGCCAGGTCTGCCGCCTGGTAATAGATCCGGGGGCAGTTCTGCGGGTTGGTAGCATCCCCTTTCTTCAGGTGAACACAGGACGTTTCCTTGTGCACCGATTTCCCACTCAGAAAGACTTCAAGCTGGATGTTGTCACCGCCGGACTGCGCCAGGTTCAGCTTTCTCGCGCGGAAGAAGTCCTCCATCGTTCCTTCGGTATCGCCCTGTAGGCCAATGATCTCCACCAATGCATCAATACCGTCTCTGACGAAGCGATACCGCTGCTTGCTGACCTCGTCACACGCGTCAATGGAATTAGACACAACCACAAGTTGGGGGCAGTTCGCCACAGCATCAGCGATGTAGGCCGAAGGGTTTTCCGGCTTTTCCTCACCACCGATTGCCTCAAGAAGCAGCCGAGTGATGGCGGACGCTTTCGGTTGATCCAGCTGCTCATGCCGCTTAAGAAACGGCCAGCCATCTTTCTCCTGCTCGAAACAGACAACATTCGCCCCCATCTCCGACATCTCTACGATGTCATCAGCAACATTCTCAGGGAGCAGAGCGTATGGAAGGACAAAAATACGCGCGTCTTCGAACCCCTCGCCAATCGTTTCGCAGTACTGCCATAGAGCATGGATTGCGAAACTGGGGTGCGGCAAAAGGACGTATTCCCCTTGATTCCCCCAGCCACAGGGAATGACATGAGCCTTCATCTGCCGCTTGAGCAACTTGCTCTCCACGCGACTTTGCTCACTTTGGGGCAGGCCAACAATAAAGACATTGGTCATCCCGGCAACCCCTTTTTACAGACGGGAGTTGGCGAGCACGCAACCTAGCAGTGCAGGAATTGCGATAGACACAATTTCTTGTTCAGTCATCATGCCCAGCAGCTTCTGAGCCTGCTCACGAGGACTTAGCTGCCCTGTCGGCGTCGATGTGGCCGGTTCGGCTGGTTCAACAGACTGACCGAATTTGAAGGTGAACAGAGGGCTCAGCGCGATGCCATGCTCACCCGCCCACTTCTGCACGACCTCCGTGACTCGTTCAGCCCGATAGCGCTTCCACTCGGACTGCCGCTTACCAAGTGCACGCCCGAAGAGCACACTCAACTGGCTGGAGTAGGGCTGCTCAAGCAACTGGGCAAGCGAGGCGGCCTCTGCTTCCGGAAAGCTACTGACCGCAAGGAATTGCTGCATCCAAGACAACTGGGTCTCAGCGTCGATTCTAGGAATTTCTACGAAGCGCTCTGGCGCTTCAGCAACCAGGGCAACGTTACTGGAATCGGTATCCAAGAAGTGCAGAACCTTGCCACTTTCTTTGTCCAGATAGCGTTTACGGTGCTCGTTGAGGTGCGTGAAAGCTTGCCACACGTCGCCACGAATCAGTCGGACAGGAAGTGGCCTCGCTGATGCAGAATGAGCAGTTTCTTGCTGTCCAGCTGGGGAGCTTGAGGATTTTGCGGATTGATGCTTCAGCGTAATCTGGATGTCACCGCCCTCGGACGGCTTGTCAACCAGTAGGTACTCGCCGAACTCAGCAATCAAAAATTCTGAGAATTTCCTGAAGCCAAACTGTTTTTCGTCGAAGGCTGGAAGCCCTGCGCTCAGAAGAGTGCGGTTCAGGCGCTGCTTGAGTCGAGCGCCAACCTCTGAGGGCCGATCCGAGAGAAGCTCCAGGATGGCAGTCTGAAGGTATTGCAAGTCCATAAATTCTCCAGGCAAATAACCGATACTCACCACAAAGTATGTGGTAAGTATCGTCAATTCGTTTTTTTGCCCGGTTTCATTACTGTTTGCATCGTCATCTGGAAAGCGAAACCGTGGAGAACACGATCCAGCACACTGGCAATGCTACAGCCCTTGAGAACGAGTGGATAGGTTTTGTTACCCAATGATCTCGCGGTAGCCCTCCAAAGCACGCACGTGCCATCTTTGGAGCCGTGGATCAATGGTACGCAATGCACACTCAGCCCGTCAAATCTATTTGGTACAGTGATACTGTACGTTGCAAACGATAGCCCTCCGCTCCCCTACGAAATCTGGGGGTTCGCTCCAGCTCCAAATAGCTTGCTCAGACCGCCCATTCCTTAGCAGTCCACGAGAGGCGTCTCAGAAGCTAACAATACCAGGGCCTAAGACCGATCTGAAAGGAAAACTGCTCGTTTTCGGGCCAACCGCCATTACGAAAGTACGTGTAAATTGGGTTGGCGCCGACTCCAGTCAACCCAATCGGCATCTCGGCCCGTGAAGCCGCAGCTGAGATCTCCCGTTTAACGAGCAATGCCCGCTCCGATTTGAGGTCTATTTCGAACGCGACCAAGCCTCTGCAATTCTTACCTAGGCATGCTGGTCTACAACTTCCATGCCGTGACGATCCACCATTCAGACACGGCAGCCGACGAGCCGGGGCTCCAGGGATTCATCGACCGCGCGATTGAAATACTCAAAAGTAAGCTGTGTGTAACCCTCATGCAAGGCGGTTCAATAGACGGCTCTCTGTATCTTGAGGCATTCCACGAGGTGAACACCGATCGGTTTGAGCGGCACTTGGCTTACGAATCACTAAACCTCCAGCCGGCATGTATGAAGGGAGTGCAACGGTCCTCTGGGGCTTGAGGGTTGGTAATGTTTCTGGTGAGGGAGATTTGAGGAGATTTCGGGGCTTGGGAGTGGCTGGGGATGTGGGAATAGTAGGATTTTTGTAGGAGAGATAATGGCGCGGCATGCAACAATCCGGTGGCCGGCGGATCAAGCGCAGCCTGTTCATCGACGCCGGGGCCATACGTTTCCTGCACGATGACGAAGAACAGCGGCTGACTCGGGTGCGCCTGCTCACCGACTACATCGGTCGCAAGCAGGCCGAGCTCAAGGCCTGGAACGAGGCCCAGGGCAATGTCGCAGCGATGTCGGCGAATCACCGGCGGATGACCAACCAGGGAACGTTTCGCGCCTATGCCCTGGCGTACCTGAAGAGTCATCCCGAGGTCCAGCAGGACATGACCTGCATGGTCCGCCAGATGCAGACCACGGCCCAGGGCGTGCCGCTGGAGATCTACTGCTTCACCCGCGCCACCGTCTGGACCGACTACGAACGCATCCAGGGGGATATTTTCGATTACCTGCTGGCGGTACTGCCGGAGTTCGGCCTAAGCCTGTACCGGCAGCCCAGCAGCAACGACCTGCGGGCCGGGATGCTGCCGGCGCTATTGGGTGCCAGTCATATTCCGGAGCCGCAAGAGCGCGCGCTTTAAGCCGTGAGCGGACGCGCGCCCAGGCGACTGACCCACACCGCCGCCAGGATCACCAGTCCCCCGAAGAACAACCGCCCCAGCGGCTCATGCTGATTCCAGATCAGCAGGTTGATCAGCAATCCCACCGGCACATGCAGGTTGTTCATCACCGCCAGCGTACCGCCATTGACCAGGCACGCGCCCTTGTTCCACCAGTACAGGCCCAACGCCGTGCTCACCAGCCCGAGGAACAGCAGCACGCCCCATTGCAACGGGGCCTCGGGCAGGTAGTTGGCCTTGCCGAACAACAGGAACGCCGGCAACGCCACCGCCAACGCGCCCAGGTAGAAATAGCCGAAACGCCGGTAATGCGGCAGGTCGCTGGGGTGACGCGCCACCAGGTGCTTGTAGAGCACTTGCCCGGCGGCATAGGTGAAGTTGGCCAGTTGCAGCAGCAGGAAACCCATGAAGAAATCCGGATTGATCCGGTCGTAGCGGATCACTGCCGCACCGGCCACCGCCACCAATGCCGCCAACAAGGCCCAGGGATTGAAGCGCCGGTTCAGGGCATCTTCGATCAGGGTCACGTGCAGGGGCGTGAGGATGGTGAACAGCAGCACTTCCGGCACCGTCAGCACCCGGAAGCTCAGGTACAGGCACACGTAGGTGACGCCGAACTGCAAGGCGCCGATCAGCAGCATGCCGCGCATGAATGCCGGTTCCACCTGGCGCCAGCGGGTCAACGGAATGAACACCAGGCCGGCCAACAAGACCCGCACCAGCACGGCGAAGTAGCTGTCGACATGACCGGCCAGGTACTCACCGATCAGGCTGAAGGAAAACGCCTGGAGCAGCGTGACGAAAAGTAGATAACCCATGAATGCCTCACCCGCGTCCTATTCGGCCTGAACAATTGTGCTGCCGTTAAATGAATGGGCGCGACCTTAGCGGCTTTGCGCCACACAAGGAATCCAGGGACAAAAAAAAACCCGATCGGGCCAGGCGGCCGGATCGGGTTGCATGCACTCAGGGAGCAACCAGTGCAAAGGGAGGTTCGATGCGCGAACAACGTGAAGGGGCTACTTGAACAGCTATATCGCTGGCGACACTAAAACAACCGGCGATTAGCTGAACATTAAGCCTTCAAGCCACCTGTGCCAGCCGGGCCTTGGCCTGGTTCAGGCCTTTTTCCTGGAAGTCACCACCCATGTTCAGGCCTTCGGCGTGAATGAAGGTGACGTCATAGATACCGATGAACGCCAGCACCTGGCGCAGGTAGGGTTCCTGATGATCGTTGGTGCCACCGGCATACAACCCGCCACGGGCGGTCAGGACATAGGCTCGCTTGCCGACCAGCAGACCCTGCGGACCGGTGTCGGTGTACTTGAAGGTCAGGCCGGCCCGCAGCACATGATCGAGCCAGGCCTTGAGGGTGCTCGGGATCGCAAAGTTGTACATCGGCGCGGCCAGCACCAGCACGTCCGCCGCCAGCAACTCGTCGGTCAGCTGGTTGGAGCGCGCAAGCGAGGCCTTCTCGATATCCGTGCGCTGCTCGGCGGGCTTCATCCAGCCGCCCAGCAGGTGGCTGTCCAGATGTGGGACCGGATCGGTCGCCAGGTCACGGACGGTGATCGGGTCGGCCGGGTGAGCGGCTTGCCATTGACCGATGAACTGCTGGGTCAACTGGCGGGAAACCGAGTCTTGCTGACGGGCGCTGCTTTCAATAATGAGTACGCGGGACATGGGATGTAGGCTCCATCGCTAGGGGCTGTAAGTCGATGGACTGGAGATTAAACAGCGATTAACCGATAAAAAAGCCGAAAAAATGACTGCAACCTATCTATAAATTTGTTGATAGGCGGAGCATGCTTGGCAGAATGCCCCGCCGGTTTCATTTCGGTACGCAGGTCAGGTCCAGGCGCAGCGTGATGATGCCGCGGGTGAATTTGGCGGTGGCGTTCTTGCTCTGTCCGGCCGGCACCTCGATCTTGCGGGTCCGCGGGGACTCGGGTCCATTACGGAAGACCACCGTGCAGCGGGCATCGGTCTTGCCGTGGTTGTTCACCAGGATGGAGCCGATATCCGCATCGGTATCGAAGGCCTTGTAGTCGATGCCCAGGCCGTTGAGGTGTTTTTCGACTTCGATGGGATAAGCCCATGCCGTCAAGGGCAGCAGGGCCAGCAACACACAACCGATTTTTCTCATTCGACAGCCTCCAGTAAGGGCTGCCAGCTTAGGACAAGAGGAACCCAACTTGAAAGCGCCCCGCGTGACCCTTGATCAATGGCGAACACTGCAGGCGGTGGTCGATCACGGTGGCTTCGCCCAGGCCGCCGAAGCCCTGCACCGTTCGCAGTCGTCCGTCAGCTATACCGTGGCCCGCATGCAGGATCAGCTCGGCGTGCCGCTGCTGCGCATCGACGGGCGCAAGGCGGTGCTCACCGAAGCCGGCGGCGTGCTGCTGCGCCGCTCCCGGCAACTGGTGAAACAGGCCAGCCAACTGGAAGACCTGGCCCACCATATGGAACAGGGCTGGGAAGCCGAGGTACGCCTGGTGGTGGATGCCGCCTACCCCAATGCCCGCCTGGTCCGTGCGCTGACCGCGTTCATGCCGCAAAGCCGCGGCTGCCGCGTGCGCCTGCGCGAGGAAGTGCTGTCCGGCGTGGAAGAAGTCCTGCTCGAAGGCGTCGCGGACCTGGCCATCAGCGGTTTCAATATCCCCGGTTACCTGGGCACCGAGATGAGCGCGGTGGAATTCGTCGCCGTCGCCCATCCGGAACACGCCCTGCACCGCCTGCAACGCACGCTGACCTTCCAGGACCTGGAAAGCCAGCTGCAGGTGGTGATCCGTGACTCCGGTCGCCAGCAGCCGCGCGATGTCGGCTGGCTCGGCGCCGAGCAGCGCTGGACCGTCGGCAGCCTGGCCACCGCCGCCACCTTCATCGGCAACGGCCTGGGCTTCGCCTGGCTGCCCCGGCACATGATCGAACGGGAAATCCGGGAGGGTCTGCTCAAGGTGCTACCGTTGGATCAGGGCGGCAGCCGCCACCCGACGTTCTATCTGTACTCGAACAAGGACAAACCCCTGGGACCGGCCACGCAGATTCTGGTCGAACTGCTGCGCACCTTCGACACCGCACCGCTGGACGCCCCGTTCGCTGCGCCCCAGCAAGCCTGACAGGACGTTGACCGATGGCCTATTTCGAACATGAAGGTTGTACGCTGCACTACGAGGAGTACGGCCACGGCGCGCCCGTGCTGCTGGTACACGGCCTGGGCTCGAGCACCCTGGACTGGGAAATGCAGGTGCCGGCACTGGCCGCGCACTACAGGGTTATCCTCATGGACATGCGCGGCCACGGTCGCTCCGACAAGCCCCGGCAGCGCTACAGCATCGCCGGGTACAGCGCCGATGTGCTCGCCCTGATCGAACACCTGAAGCTGGACCGCGTGCACCTGGTGGGCATCTCCATGGGCGGGATGATCGGCTTCCAGCTGGCGGTGGACCAGCCGCAGGCACTCAGCAGCCTGTGCGTGGTCAACAGCATGCCCGAGGTCAAGGTGCGCAAGCCTGGCGACTACCTGCAATGGGCCTCGCGCTGGATCCTCGGGCGGCTGCTGGGCCTGCGCAACATCGGCAGGATCCTCGGCCGGGTGTTGTTTCCCAAGCCCGGACAGGCCGACTTGCGGCGCAAGATAACCGAGCGCTGGGCAACCAACGACAAACGTGCTTATCTCGCCAGCTTCGACGCCATCGTCGGCTGGGGTGTCCAGGAACGACTTGCCCGGATCACCTGTCCAACCCTGATCGTCAGCGCCGACCACGACTACACACCGGTCGCGCTGAAGCAAAGCTATGTCAAACTGATCCCCGATGCGCGCCTGGTGGTGATTGCCGACTCCCGTCACGCCACGCCGCTGGATCAACCCCAGGTCTTCAACCAAACCCTGCTCGAGTTTCTAAGCGCAGTCGAAACCACCCCTCAGGATCACTGAACCATGCTGAAAAAAATCGCCCTGTTCACCGGCTCCGTACTGTTCGCCGCCAACCTGATGGCCGCCACCGATGCCGCCAAGGCGCCCCACGTAGAACTGGTGACCACCAACGGCACCATTGAAATCGAGCTGGACCCGGTCCACGCACCGATCAGTACCCAGAACTTCCTCGCCTATGTCGACAAGGGCTTCTACAACAACACGATTTTCCACCGGGTGATCCCGGGCTTCATGGTCCAGGGCGGTGGCTTCACCGCGCAGATGGTGCAGAAGCCGACCGAGGCGCCGATCAGGAACGAAGCCAGCAACGGCCTGCACAACGTGCGCGGCAGCTTGTCGATGGCGCGCACCTCGGATCCGAACTCGGCCACCAGCCAGTTCTTCATCAACGTGAAGGACAATGACTTCCTCGACCCGGGCCGCGATGCCGGTTATGCGGTCTTCGCCAAGGTGGTCAAGGGCATGGAAGTGGTCGATATCATCGTCAACTCGCCCACCACCACCAAGCAAGGCATGTCCGACGTGCCGGCGGATCCGGTGTATATCAAGTCGGCCAAGCGCATCGACTAATGGCAGGCGCAAGCTTCAGGCCGGGCGCCCGGGGCTTGCGCCGCCTTACCTTCAAGGAGAGCCCGGCTGACGGGCGTCAGAACCCATGCTCTATCGTCGTTTTGAACAACTGATCGACATTTTTCGCGACGCCCCCACCGCCGCTCCGCCGAACAAGGTCCTGCCGTTCTACCTGTATTACCTGCGTCAGGTCTGGCCCAGTTTCGTCGCCCTGCTGATCGTCGGGCTGGTCGCGGCGCTGATCGAGGTGGCGCTGTTCAGCTACCTGAGCCGCATCATCGACCTGGCCCAAGGCACGCCCGGTAGCGACTTCTTCCAGCTCCATGGCCGCGAACTGCTGTGGATGACCGTCGTGGCACTGCTGCTGCGACCGATCTTCTTCGGCCTGCACGACCTGCTGGTGCACCAGACCATCAGCCCGGGCATGACCAGCCTGATCCGCTGGCAGAACCACAGCTACGTGCTCAAGCAGAGCATCAATTTCTTCCAGAACGACTTCGCCGGGCGCATCGCCCAGCGCATCATGCAGACCGGCAACTCGCTGCGCGACTCCGCGGTACAGGCCGTGGACGCCCTCTGGCATGTGCTGATCTATACCCTCGGCTCCCTGGTGCTGTTCGCCGAGGCCGACTGGCGCCTGATGATCCCGCTGCTGGGTTGGGTCGCCTGCTACATCGCCGCCCTGTACTACTTCGTCCCACGGGTGAAGGCCCGCGCCGTGGTGTCCTCCGACGCCCGCTCCAAGCTGATGGGGCGGATCGTCGACGGCTACACCAATATCACCACCCTGAAACTCTTCGCCCACACCCGCTTCGAGCAGCAGTACGCCCGCGAGGCCCTGGTGGAGCAGACCGAGAAAACCCAGCTGGCATCACGGGTGGTGACCAGCATGGACGTGACCATCACCAGCCTGAACGGGCTGCTGATCGTCACCACCACGGGCCTTGCCCTGTGGCTGTGGACCCAGTCGCTGATCTCGGTCGGTGCCATCGCCCTGGCCACCGGCCTGGTGATCCGCATCGTCAACATGTCCGGCTGGATCATGTGGGTGGTCAACGGCATCTTCGAAAATATCGGCATGGTCCAGGATGGCCTGCAAACCATCGCCCAACCGGTCAGCGTCACCGACCGCGAACAGGCGCCACACCTGGCCGTCAGCCAGGGCGAAGTGCGTTTCGAGCATGTGGAGTTTCACTACGGCAAACGTAGCGGGGTCATCGGCGATCTCAACCTGGTCATCGCTCCCGGAGAGAAGATCGGCCTGATCGGTCCTTCGGGTGCCGGCAAGTCGACCCTGGTCAACCTGCTGCTGCGACTCTACGACCTGCAGGGCGGGCGTATCCTGGTGGATGGCCAGAACATTGCCGAAGTCGCCCAGGAAAGCCTGCGCGAACGCATCGGCATGATTACCCAGGACACTTCGCTGCTGCACCGCTCGATCCGCGAAAACCTGCTGTACGGCAAGCCCGACGCCAGCGATGACGAACTCTGGGAAGCAGTGCGCAAGGCGCGGGCCGACGAATTCATCCCGCTGCTCTCGGATGCCCAGGGTCGCACCGGCTTCGACGCCCACGTCGGCGAGCGCGGCGTGAAACTGTCCGGCGGCCAGCGCCAGCGCATCGCCATTGCCCGGGTGCTGCTCAAGGACGCGCCGATCCTGATCATGGACGAAGCGACCTCGGCCCTGGACTCGGAAGTGGAGGCGGCGATCCAGGAGAGCCTGGAAACCCTGATGGAAGGCAAGACGGTGATCGCCATTGCCCACCGCCTGTCCACCATTGCCCGCATGGACCGGCTGGTGGTGCTGGAAAACGGCCGGATCGCCGAAACCGGCAGCCATGCCGAACTGCTGGCCCATGGCGGCCTGTATGCGCGCCTGTGGCGACACCAGACTGGAGGTTTTGTCGGGATCGATTGAAGACCGCGCCTGGAGGGGCACGGTCGACCGCTCAGGCCTGCCGATAGGGCAGCGCTGCCCTCGCTTCTTCGGCATAGGCCAGGATCCCCGGCCGCTCCTGCGCCAGGAAATCCTTCACCGCCGCCCGCAGTCCCGGATGCCGCAGGTAGTGCCAGGAATGGGTGATCATCGGTTCGAAGCCGCGAATCAGCTTGTGCTCGCCCTGGGCCCCCGCATCGAAGCGTTGCAGGCCCTGGGCGATGGCGTAGTCCATGCCCTGGTAGAAGCAGGTTTCGAAATGCAGCCGGTCGAACTCCGCCAGGCAGCCCCAGTAACGACCGTAGAAACTGTCGCCGCCGATCAGGCTGAAGGCCATGGCCACAGGTCGTCCGCCCTGCCTGGCCAGGCACACCCGGATCGACTCGGGCATGCGCTCGGCCAGCAGGCTGAAGAACGCCCGGGTCAGGTAGGGCGCCTGGCGTCGTACCGCATAGGTATTGGCATAGCAGGCGTAGACGAAGTCCCACTGTGCCTCGCTCAACTCATGGCCTTCCAGCCATTGGAAATCGAACCCCTGCCCGGCGACCTGCTCGCGCTCCTTGCGCATCTGCTTGCGCTTGCGCGAACTCAAGGCATCGAGGAAGTCCTGGAAATCCCGGTAGCCGCGGTTCCGCCAATGAAACTGGCAACCGTAACGCTGCAACCAGCCGGGTTGTTCGCCCAGGGCGGTGTCGGCCAGGGCATCGGTGAAGTTGACATGGGCGCTGGAGAGTTCCTCGATCTCCAGATAGCCGGGCAAGGCGGCCAGCAGTTCGAAACCGTCCTCGGCCCTGGCCGCCAGCAGCCGCGCGCCGCCGACCGGACTGAACGGCACGGCGCTCAGCAGCTTGGGATAGTAGGCAATCCCCGCTCGCTTACAGGCATCGGCCCAGCCGTGGTCGAACACATACTCGCCATAGGAGTGCCATTTGCGATAACTCGGCAAGGCCGCCACCAGCCGACCGTTCTCCACGTGCAGCAAATGCTCCGGCCGCCAGCCCGACTGCGGACCGAGGCTACCGCTGTCCTCCAGGGCACCCAGGAAGGCGTGACGAAGAAATGGCTGGCCATCGGGTACCAGCGCATCCCATTGCTCGGCAGCGACGTCGGAGAGGCTTTGCAGGCGTTGTAACGGCATCGATATCCCCAGGCAGGTGCAACACGCAGAGGAAGTATCGCGCAAGTGTGGCAGGAAGGGCGACAGCTGGAATGGAAAACAGGTAAGGCCTGAAGGTCCGTCGGCAATGGAATATTAAAAACTAATTCATTGGACTTGAAAGTCGCCTGGGAACACCATTCCGGAAAGCTTCCTGGACAGCGGCCGGGCTGAACGGCTGGGGCTTTGCGGGTATGTATCGGCGTGTCCAAAAGCCGGACAAAAAAACGCCCCGCGCGACAGTCTGTCGAGCAGGGCGTAAAAAGAGCGGAGCTTACAACAGTGGAATCGTGTAGCTGACGATCAGACGGTTTTCGTCCTGGTCGCTGGAGGCAACAGTAGTGCTGGTACGCCACATGGCGTTTTTCCAGGCAAAGCCGAGGTTCTTGAAGGTACCTTCAGGAATCACGTAGGAAACGCTGATGTCGCGTTCCCACTCACTCTGGTTGCCAGCGGCGTTCTGGATATTGTCGCCGTGCAGGTAGATGATGCCTGCGGTCAGGCCAGGTACGCCAACCTTGGCGAAGTCATAGGCGTAACGAGCTTGCCAGGTACGCTCGCCGGCACGGGCGAACTTCTGGATCTGCATGTCGGTGATGGTGCTGTTCGACGAGCCGTCACCCTGGTTCAACCATGGGAAATCGCTGTCGCCTTTGGTGTACTGATAACCCGCGCCGAAGGTGTGACCTTCGATCGAGTACAGGCCCAGGTAGCTGTACAGGTCGTTGTCGACCTTGCCCTTGGTGACGCCACCGCCGTAATAGCCAGTGGTGAAGAAGTTTTTGTCGCTACCGTTGGCGCCGTCATCGCGGCTACGGTAGTAACGCAGGTCGCTTTTCAGTACGCCAGGACCGATGGCCCAGTTGTGTACCAGCCCCAGGAAATTCTGCGAGTAGAAGTCCTTCAGCTCGCCGTAGTAGTACGAAGCGACCAGATCCTTGGTGATCTTGTAGTCAGCACCGGCGTACTGGAACTTGTTGCTGAACCGGCCCGGGGTGCCCTGGGAGTAGTTCGAGCTGGCGTTTGCACCGGCGATCGACAGGTCTTCGTCGTTGCTCGAGTTACGGCCCTTGGCCTTCTCAAGCTGGCCGAGAGTCAGGGTCAGGTCCTTGATCTCGTTCGATTTCAGCTCGCCACCGGTGAAGGTTTGTGGCAGCAGGCGGCCGTCGTTGTACTTGACCACCGGGTTGTTCGGCAGCAGGGTACCGATCTTCAGTTCGGTCTGCGAAACGCGGACCTTGCCGGTCAGACCCACGCTACCGAAGTCATTGACCGCCTTGACACCGTTTTTAGTGCCGGTGGCTTCGGTCGGGAATACTGTACCGCCAGCCGAGGTTTTGGTCGCACCGTTGGAACCACCACCAGTGTCCAGTCGGATACCTTCCAGGGCGATCACATCCAGGCCGAAACCTACGGTACCTTGGGTGTAGCCGGAGTTGAAACGAAGATCGAAGCCTTGGCCCCATTCCGAGTTCAAGCTTTGAGCAGGTTTCCCGCTACGGTTATCGGTGTTGATGTAGTAGTTACGCAGACCCAGGGTCGACGTAGCACCTTCGATAAAACCTTTCGCGTCAGCTTGCCCTTCGGCATACGCCTGCTGGGACAAAACCCCCACGGCCACTGCCAGGGCCAAGGTGCACTTGTTCATGTTTCGCTCCTCTGGATTCAAATTTTTTCGGGTCTTTTCGTGGCGTCCGATGCCATCACGCGGGTGCGCAGCCATTGCCGGGCCTGACCTGCTTTGTTGGGAGGGAATCTTGGCGTGGGGTTATGTCAGCGCAGTTGCTGAAGTATTAAGCTTTTGTGACAGAGGAACTTTTTGCAACAAACACAACCTGGCGCAAAGCCCTGGTCTAAAGGGCTTCGGCAGAAAAGTAGTGGCTTTTTGAAACTACGGCTTTCCGGCATCCCGGCGCTCTGCGGCCAGTTGCGCGGACAAGGCCTCGAGGTTTTCGACCGGCGGTTCGGGCATTTGCTTGAGCGTGGCCTGCATCAAGCGCATCTGCCGGATGAAACGCCGGCAGTTGGGGCAGAACATCAGGTGATGGCGCACCATCAGGCGCTCACGAAAGCTCAACTGGCCATCGAGATAATCGCTGGAACGCGCCACTTGTTCCTTGCAGGTCAGCATTCGCCGGTCTCCTCAAAATGCTCCACGGTTGCGAAGACTTTCAATCGTGCCCGGTGCAACAGCACCCTGACATTGGAGAGCGAGATCCCCAGAAGATTACAGATCTCCTCCAGCTCCAACCCCTGGCGTTCACGCAACAACAAGACACTGCTCTGCAACTCGGACAAGCTCAACAGAGTATGTTCCAGGCATTGGCGCAACTCATCCTCGCTGAGCAGGGCCTCGGGGGTGTCCTCATGCCAGGCGTGCGGGGCCAGGGCCCAATGGCCGTCAGCGGCAAACCGTTCGTCGCCGATAGTGCCGTGGGGTGACGGAAGGTCATCCAGCAGCACCTCGCGACGATTCTGCTTGTAGCGGTTCTTCGCCGCATTGGCGGTGATGGTCAGCAACCAGGTCTTGAGACTGGAGCGCCCCTGGAAGCCCGCCAGGTTGCGAACCACCGCCAGCCAGGCATCCTGCACCGCTTCATCGGCCTGCCGGCTGCCGACAATGGCATAGGCCACCGCCCGCATGGCGCTCTGATAGGTACTGACCAACTCCTTGTAGGCCTTTTGCTCGCCCGCCAGCAAGCGTTCAAGCAACTGAGTATCGTCGGGCGCCGCCATTCACAACCTCGGGTTCAAGATCCACGTCAATCCAATGCAGCCACAAGTCCGAGGCATACCCCAGCGCAATCAGCGCTTGCGCAGGATCACGCTACCGATCGAGTAACCGGCACCGAACGAGCTGAGGACTGCCAGCGAGCCGGAAGCCAGGTCGTCCTGGTTCTTGTGGAACGCGATCACGGAACCGGCCGAGCTGGTGTTGGCGTAGGTATCGAGAATCACCGGCGCTTCTTCTTCCGTGGCCTCGCGACCCAGCAGTTTCTTGACGATCAGGTGGTTCATGCTGAGGTTGGCCTGGTGCAGCCAGAAGCGCTTCACATCGCCGATATTCAACTGGTTCTCCTGCAGATGCGCGGCGATGAGTTCCGCCACCATCGGGCAGACGTCACGGAACACCTTGCGACCTTCCTGGACAAACAGTTTGTCCGCGGCATCGACGCCCTCTTCCGCCGCGCGGTTGAGGAAGCCGAAGTTGTTGCGGATGTTGTTGGAGAACTTGGTCAACAGCTTGGTGCCGACGATGTCGAACTGATAGGGCGAGGTCGCCAGGTCAGCCCGCTCCAGGATCACCGCCGTCGCGGCATCGCCGAAAATGAAATGGCTGTCACGGTCGCGGAAGTTCAGGTGACCGGTGCAGATTTCCGGGTTGACCATCAGGATCGCCCGGGCCTGGCCCAGTTGAATGCTGTTGCTGGCGGCCTGGATGCCGAAGGTCGCCGAAGAGCAGGCGACGTTCATGTCGAAGCCGAAGCCCTGGATGCCGAGGGCTTCCTGGACTTCGATGGCCACTGCCGGGTAGGCCCGTTGCAGGTTCGAGCAGGCGACGATCACCCCGTCGATGTCGGCGGCGGTCTTGCCTGCGCGCTGCAAGGCCTGTTCGGCGGCACCGATGGCCATCTGGCAAAGGATCGACCACTCGTCGTTGGAGCGCTCGGGCAGGCGCGGCTTCATGCGCTGCGGATCGAGGATGCCCTCCTTGTTCATCACGAAACGGCTCTTGATACCGGAGGCCTTCTCGATGAACGCGGCGCTGGACTCGGTCAGGGCCTGAACCTCGCCGCGCTCGATGGCGGCGGCGTTTTCGAGGTTGAACTGTTGCACATAGGTGTTGAAAGACTGCACCAGCTCATCGTTGGAAATGCTGTTGGCCGGGGTGTACAGGCCGGTGCCGCTGATGACGACGTTATGCACGCTCGTTCCTCTATTCTGTTCAGGCAGAAAGCACTGGTACATTCGTACCAACACATAAAAGGGCCAATCCCGTCAAAACGGGAAAGGGCCTGGAGTCGTTTTCTTCCGACCGGGTCGGGCAGCCAGCGCTCGAACCCTGAAATCGGCATTTATAGTCGTCAAGTGTGCCATAAACATCGGGATTTGGCCCTAGGGCCGAAATCAATGACCTGCTGCGCATCAGGCTTCGACCTGACTCCATTGCTTGCCCAGGCGCTTGTCCGAAATCGGCGCCTTGGTCCCCAACTGCTGGGCAAACAGCGACACCCGGTATTCCTCCAGCCACCAGCGGTAAAGCTCCAGTTGCGGGTCGCGCTTGCCTTCCTGGGCATGCTTGGCGGCGCGCGCCTGGTACTGGGTCCAAAGCCCTGACAGTTCGGTGCTCCAGACCCGATCCTTCTGCACCTGGGCCGGCAGTTTCTCCAGGCGCAGCTCAATGGCCTTGAGATATCGCGGCAACTCCTTGAGCCAGGCCCCCGGCGTCTCTCGAACGAAACCGGGATAGACCAACTGGCTCAGTTGCTGCTTGATGTCATTGAGTGCCACTGCCTGGGCCAGGTCGATCTTGCCCTTGAAGCGTTTTTGCAGACCGTGCCAGAGCTTGAGGATCTCCAGGCTCAGGCGGGCCAGGCGCTCGGCATGCTCGGTCCAGGCGCCGCGCTTGCGTTCGGCCAGGGACGCCAGTCCCACGCCATCACGCGGCAGGCTGTCCTCCCCCTCCAGCACGCAGCTGTCGAGGCTCGCCAACAGGATGTCTTCGACCAGCGCCTCGACCCGTCCCAATTCACGGTACAGCAAGCCCAGCTCGGTCAGGCCCGGCAGCTTGCCGCGCAGGAACTTCGCCGACTCGGCCAACTGCTGCATCAACAGGCGCTGCAAGGCCCGGCGATGCTGGAACTCGGCTTCGGCCGGGGTGGAGAAGCGTCCCTCCTTGACCGTACCGCCCTCCTCCACCAGCGCCGGGTACACCGTCATCGACAACCCGGCGATCTTCTGCTGGGTGCTCTGGGCCACCGTGGCAAACTCCCTGGCCTTTACCGGTTGCTGGCTCTTCGCGGTTTGCGGCACGGCCAGGGCCGCCTGGCTGGCTTGGGCAAACCGCGCCGTCAGCTCCGCCAGGTCACGCCCCTCGCCGAGGAACTTGCCCTGGGCGTCGACGATTTCCAGGTTCATCCGCAGATGGCTTTCCACCTGCTGCGCCGCCTCGGCCCAGGCTTCGTCGCTGACCCGCGCGCCGGTCATGCGCAGCAGCTCGCGGCCCAGGGCCTGGGGCAGCGAGCCCTCGGCAAAGTCGATCCGTTGCAGCGCCGCCTTGACGAAGTCCGGCACCGGCACGAAGTTCTTGCGCAAGGCCTTGGGCAGGTTGCGCACCAGGGCGATGCACTTGGCTTCGATCACCCCCGGCACCAGCCACTCCAGGCGCTCGCCGGGCAGGGCCGGCAACAGCGGTGCCGGCACCCGCAGGGTCACGCCATCGCGCGGATGGTTGGGCTCGAAGTGATAACTCAGCGCCAGGGCCAGGTCACCCAGGTGCAAGGTGTCCGGATAGTGCGCGGCGGTGACCTCACTGGCTTCGCGGGCGAGCACGTCCTCTTCGCGCATGATCAACAGTTGCGGGTCTTTCTGGCTGTTGACCCGATACCAGCTGTCGAAGGTCGCGGTCTGATGAATCTCCGCCGGCAGGCGCGCGTCGTAGAAGGCGAACAGGGTTTCTTCATCGGCCAGGATGTCGCGACGTCGGGCCTTGGCCTCCAGCTCGTCGAGTTGTTCGAGCAGTTGCTGGTTGGCACTCAGGCACTTGGCTTTCGATTGAATCTCGCCGCGCACCAGCGCCTCGCGAATAAACAGCTCGCGGGAGGCCACCGGGTCGACGGGACCGAAGTGCACCGGACGCCGCCCGACCACGATCAGGCCGAACAGGGTGATCTGCTCGAAGGCCACGACCTGGCCACGCTTCTTCTCCCAATGGGGCTCGAAGTGGTTCTTCTTGATCAGGTGCCCGGCCAGGGGTTCGATCCAGTCCGGCTCGATCTTGGCGACCATGCGCGCGTAGAGCTTGGTGGTTTCCACCAGCTCGGCGGTCATCAGCCATTGCGGACGCTTGCGGCCCAGCCCCGAGGACGGGTGAACCCAGAAACGCCGCTGGCGCGCGCCCAGGTAGTCGCCGTCTTCGGTCTTCTGGCCGATCTGGCTCAGCAGCCCGGACAACACCGCCTTGTGCAGCTTGGGATAGTCCGCCGGTTCCTTGTTGACGCTCAACTGCAGGTCGCGGCAGATCAAGCCCAACTGGCGATGGGAGTCGCGCCACTCGCGCATGCGCAGGTAATTGAGGAAGTTCTTGCGGCACCAGTTGCGCAACGCACTGGCGCCCAGGGCCTGGCGCTGCTCTTCGAAACCACGCCAGACATTGATCAACCCGGCGAAGTCCGAGTCCACGTCCTTCCACTGTGCGTGGGCCTGGTCGGCGGCCTGCTGGCGCTCGGGCGGACGCTCCCGCGGGTCCTGCACCGACATGGCGCTGGCGACGATCAGCACTTCCTGCAGGCTGCCGAGCTTGGCCGCCTCCAGCAACATGCGGCCCATGCGCGGGTCCACCGGCAGGCGCGCCAGTTGTCGGCCCAGCTGGGTCAGCTGGTTCTCGCGGGTGACCGCCGACAGCTCCTGCAGCAGGTTGAAACCGTCGCTGATGGCCTTGCCGTCCGGCGGTTCGATAAACGGAAACGCGGTGATTTCGCCGAGACGCAGGTGCAGCATCTGCAGGATCACCGCCGCGAGGTTGGTACGCAGGATCTCCGGGTCGGTGAATTCCGGACGTCCGTTGAAGTCGTCCTCGCTGTACAGGCGTACGCAGATACCCGGCTCGACCCGCCCGCAACGGCCCTTGCGCTGGTTGGCGCTGGCCTGGGAAACCGCTTCGATCGGCAGGCGCTGGACCTTGGCGCGGTAGCTGTAGCGGCTGATGCGCGCCGTACCGCTGTCGATCACGTAGCGGATACCCGGCACAGTCAGCGAGGTTTCCGCGACGTTGGTCGCCAGCACCACGCGACGCCCCGGATGGGACTGGAAAATCCGCTGCTGCTCGGCCGGCGACAGCCGTGCATATAAAGGAAGGATCTCGGTGTGCTTGAGTTGGGCCTTGCGCAGCATGTCCGCGGCGTCGCGAATCTCCCGCTCGCCGGGCAGGAACACCAGCACATCCCCGGGGCTCTTGCGCTCGCTGCGCTCGAAGGCGGCGATCTCGTCGAGGGTGGCGAGAATCGCCTGGTCCACGCTCAGGTCATCCTCGACGCTGTTGCCCTCTTCATCCTGTTCCGAAGTCAGCGGGCGATACCAGGTGTCCACCGGGAAGGTGCGCCCGGACACTTCGACAATCGGCGCATCGTCGAAGTGTTTGGAAAAACGCTCCAGGTCGATAGTGGCCGAGGTGATGATGACCTTCAGGTCCGGACGCCGGGGCAGCAGGGTTTTCAGGTAGCCCAGCAGGAAATCGATGTTCAGGCTGCGCTCGTGGGCCTCATCGACGATGATCGTGTCGTAGCGTTCCAGGTAGCGGTCATTCTGGGTTTCCGCCAGCAGGATACCGTCGGTCATCAGCTTGATCAGGGTATTGGCGTCGCTCTGGTCTTCGAAGCGCACCTGATAGCCGACCAGCGCGCCGAGGGGCGTGGCCAACTCGTCGGCGACCCGGCTCGCCACACTGCGCGCCGCGATCCGGCGCGGCTGGGTGTGGCCAATCAGGCCATGCCGGCCACGACCGATTTCCAGGCAGATCTTCGGCAACTGGGTGGTCTTGCCCGAGCCGGTTTCGCCGGCAATGATCAGCACCTGGTGCTTGAGCAGGGCGTCCTTGATCTCGTCGCGCTTGGCGGCGATGGGCAGGCTGTCGTCATAACGAATCAGCGGCACGCTGTTGCCCCGGGCCGTGACCTGGGCACAGGACGCCTGCATCCGCTCGACCCACTGGGTCAACTTGCTTTCGTCGGGCTTCTTGCGCAACTCGAGCAACTGCCGCCGCAACCGATGGCGGTCGGTGATCATGGCCTGGTCGAGGTTTTTCAGCAGTTGGTCGATAGCGGGCGATTCGTCAGTCATCAGGTACGCAAAGGTCGTCTATTTTAGGCAGGCGCGGATTGTCGCAGATTTGCGCTGAAAAATGATGCCAACTGCATGCCCGAACAGCCCTGACGGGTCATTCGTCGTCCCGATCCTTGCGCCGATACGGAAACACATCGATCACCTTGCCCGCCCGAATCGCCTCTTGCAGGCCTTTCCAGTAGTCGGCGTCGTAGAGCTCGCCATGCAACCGGTCGAACAGCCGGCGCTGTGCCATATCGGCGAACAGGAAGGGCGGGAACTCCTCCGGGAACACGTCCAGCGGCCCGATGGAATACCAGGGTTCGGAGGCCATTTCATCCTCGGGCGTGCGCGGCGCGGGGATGTGCCGAAAGTTGGCTTCGGTCAGGAAGCAGATCTCGTCGTAGTCGTAGAACACCACGCGACCATGGCGGGTCACGCCGAAGTTCTTCAGCAGCATGTCGCCGGGAAAGATATTCGCGGCCGCCAGTTGCTTGATCGCCAGGCCATAGTCCTCCAGCGCCTCGCGAACCTGGGCATCGTTGGCGTTGTCCAGGTACAGGTTCAGCGGGGTCATGCGCCGCTCGGTCCAGCAATGGCGGACCAGCACCGTATCCCCTTCGAGCTGCACCGTGGACGGCGCCACTTCCAGCAATTCCTCCAGGCACGCCGGCTCGAACTTGCTCAAGGGAAAGCGGAAATCGGCGAACTCCTGGGTATCGGCCATGCGCCCGACCCGATCGACACGCTTCACCAGGCGGTACTTCTCGATCACCGTGGCGCGGTCGACGTTCTTCGACGGCGAAAAGCGGTCCTTGATGATCTTGAACACGGTGTTGAACCCCGGCAGGGTAAACACGCTCATGACCATGCCGCGCACACCCGGGGCCATGATGAAACGGTCGTCGGTGTTGGCCAGGTGATTGATCAGCGCCCGGTAGAACTCGGACTTGCCATGCTTGTAGAAGCCGATGGAGGTGTACAGCTCGGCGATATGCTTACCCGGCAGGATGCGCTTGAGAAAGCCGATGAACTCCGCCGGTACCGGCACATCCACCATGAAATAGGAGCGGGTGAAGGAAAAGATGATCGACACCTCGGCCTCGTCGGTGATCAGGGCATCGATCTGGATGCCCCGCCCTTCACGGTGCAGCAACGGGATCACCAACGGCCATTGTTCATCCGGGGTGAAGATCCGCCCCACCAGGTAGGCGCCCTTGTTGCGGTAGAGCACCGAGGAGAACAGTTCGACACTCAACTCGGGATCCTTGCACACCCAGTCCGGCAGGTTTTCCCGCAACTGGGCTTCAAGGCGCCGCAGGTCCCCCGGCAAATCGGCATAGGCCTCGCTGAAGCCGTAGTCGGCGAAGACCTGTTCGAGCATACCCGACAAATCGCCTTCGGGCCGGTAGGTACGGGTCTGCGCCGCCCGCGTCCGGTGTAACGAGGGCCGGGTGGTGTGGATGAACATGCAGCCGTCGCTGATCAGGTCGTGGCTGAACAATCCGCAAAAGGCCGAGTTGTACCAGGTCTCCGCCAGCTCATCGTCGAAGCGCAGGTCGATCAGGTCGATATAGGCGCTTTTCACCAGCGGCCAGAGCGTGACATCGAGCAAGGTGCTGGCCTCGAAACCGGCGCGCAGTCGGGCATTGATCTCGCTGACCTTCTCTTCGTACAGGTTGATCCGCGCCGTCGAAGCCGCCTGCGCTTCCTGCCAGCGGGCGCCTTCGAAGCGGCCACGGGCGCCGTCGGTGATCTGACGAAAGTGTTCGCGGTAATCGTCGAAGCCATCGAGGATCATGCGGGCGATATCAGCGGCCGGCCATGGCTGCGGCATAGTGGAACCCCTGCGTTATTGTTCGAAATGGTGTCGCAAGCGAGTCGCCTGAGCTTAGAGGCCAACACTCAGGCAACGCAACCATTGCCTTGCCAGTTACATGCGGTGACACTTGCTCGCCCTACCCTGCCAAGGAAGCCATCGTGAGACCCGTCGATATTCTGCGCATGTTCATGCTGGCCGCTGTCTGGGGCGCCAGCTTCCTGTTCATGCGGATCATTGCCCCCGTGCTCGGCGCCTTTCCAACCGCCTTTTTCCGCGTCTCGATCGCGGCTGTCGGCTTGCTGCTGATCCTCGCGCTGATGCACGTCAACTGGGACTTCAAAGGCAAATTCAAGGTCTGCCTGATGCTCGGCGTGATCAACTCCGGGTTGCCGGCGACGCTGTACTCGGTCGCCGCCCAGGTGCTGCCGGCCGGCTACTCCTCGATCTTCAATGCCACCACGCCGCTGATGGGCGTGCTGATCGGAGGCCTGTTCTTCCATGAAAAACTGAGCCTGAACAAGCTGGTTGGGATCTTCCTCGGCCTGTTCGGGGTCGCGGTGCTGACCCGCGCGGGGCCTGTGACCTTCAACCTTGAATTGTTGATGGGCGCCGCGGCATGCCTGCTGGCCACCACCAGCTATGGGTTCGCCGGCTTCCTGACTCGCCGCTGGCTCGACCATCAGGGCGGTCTCGATCCAAGGCTATCGGCCATGGGCAGCATGTTCGGCGCGACCCTGGTGATCTTGCCGTTCTTCGGTTACAGCGTCATTGCCCATCCTCCAGCCAGTTGGGGCGGGATCAGTGTCTGGTTGTCGCTGCTGGGCCTCGGCCTGGTGTGTACGGCGTTTGCCTACATCATGTACTTCAAGCTGATGAGCGATATCGGCCCGGTCAAGTCGATGACCGTGACCTTCATGATTCCGGCGTTCGGCGTGTTGTGGGGGGCGTTGTTTCTCGACGAGCCGCTGTCGCTGGCCCACCTGTATGGCGGGGTGTTGATTGCGCTGGCGTTGTGGCTGGTGTTGAAGCCCGGCGCGACGCTGAAGGCGGCCAGCGTGGCTGACCGGTAATGTTGTGGCGATAGCGATGGCAGACTCACCATCGCTATCGCAGGCAAACCGCTGCCTACCTGTCGTCAAGCGCCCTTGCGGAACACGAACACCAACCCGACGATGATCAGCCCCATACCGAGCAGGCTCAGGGCCGCCAACCGATTACCGAAGATCAGGTAGTCCATCACCGCCGTCACCGCCGGCACCAAGTAGAACAGACTGGTGACATTGACCAGGTTGCCCCGGGCAATCAGCCGGTACAGCAACAGGGTCGCCAGCACCGACACCACCAGTCCCATCCACAGCACAGGCAGGATAAAGCCGCTGCCGGTTTCGAAGTGGAACGGCTGGAACGGCACGAAGATCCCGCACAGCAGCAACCCGGCCAGGTACTGCACCGGCAGCGTGCCCAGGGGATTATCGGTGATGCGCTTCTGCATGATGGAGCCCGCGGTCATGCTGGCTAGGGCCAGCAGACCGAACAGCATCCCGGCCAGGGACATGCCGGCCAGGCCGATGCCCTGGTAGACCACCAGGATCAGCCCCGCCAGCCCCAGGCCCAAGCCGAACATCCGGCTCCAGGAGCGTCGACGCTCCATCAGCACCGCCGTCAGGATCGGTTGCACCCCCATGATCGTCGCCATGACGCCAGGCGTGACCTTCAGGTCCAGGGCCAGCAGATAGAAGATCTGATAAGCCCCCAGCAACACCAGGCCGGTGGCCGCGGCATAAAGCAGCGGCCAGCCCACCCGGGGCAACTTGAACTTGAGCAACGGGACCAACACCACCAATCCCGACAGGGCGATGCAGAAACGGATCAACAGGAAAGCGAACGGCGAGGCGTGGGCCAGCCCCCATTTGGAGAAGATCGCCCCGCTGCTCCAGAGCAGGACAAACAGACTCGTCGAGGCCGCCGCGGTTGCGGATTGTCTTGAAAAAGCCAACATGGATACCACCCGTGATTCAGGCAAAAGCCGATTCAGCACAAGGCTGAACATTCAGTAGTTTTTTCAGGCGGGCACGGGGGAACGGCAAAGACTGCCGATCAGCCCGAAAAGCCAACACCCGGCGGTGATACGACTGCGTACACCGGCGTGCTACTGACAGGTGGGGGTAGTGACTGATCTGCACAGGCTGCTGGTTCCCGCACGGCACGACCACAGCGTTGACCGCTGAATCGACTACCGCATCGAGAAAGGAACCGGGCATGTGCTGATCTTCTTGAGGAGGGTGAATCGGTTGAAACACCGAGCGCCGACTATAACCAGCGCTCGGGATCCATTGCAACAGGTCAGCCGAACAACCAATAACCGAGGGCCGCGAACACCACCACCGCCAGCACCGGGCGCAGGGCGCGATACGCCTTGGGATTGGCACGCTTGAAGCGCTTGACCAAGCCGCTGAGGCGGTCGCTGGAGCGCTTGCTCCAGGCATAGACCTGGTTGATGCCGCCGACCCGCTCGTCATCGAGGTTCTGCGGGGCCGTGGCGCGGCCGAGGAAGGCACTGACCCGGCGGTTGACCGCGGTCATGAAACGGCTGCTCAACGGTCGCTCGATATCGCAGAACAGAATGACGCGGGTCTGCTCGGTTTCGTTCTTGACCCAGTGCACGTAGGTCTCGTCGAACATCACGTCTTCACCGTCGCGCCAGGCGTAGACCTGGCCGTCGACGAAAATCCGGCAGTCGTCGGAGTTCGGCGTCGACAGGCCCAGGTGATAGCGCAGGGAACCGGCAAACGGGTCACGATGCGGGTTGAGGTGGCTGCCACCGGGCAACAGGGCGAACATCGCGCCCTTGACGTTGGGAATGGCATTCACCAGCGCCACGGTTTTCGGGCACAGCAGCTCGGCCGACGGCAGGGGCTTGTCGTACCACTTGAGGTAGAAACGCTTCCAGCCCTTCTTGAAGAACGAGCCGAAACCGGCATCGTTGTTCTTCTCGGCGGCGCGGATATAGCCTTCATCGAACAGATGCATGGCCTCTTCGCGGATCACCTCCCAGTTGTCCTTGAGCACATCCAGCTCGGGAAACTTGCTGCGGTCCAGGTAAGGTTTGGACGGTACGCCGGAAAACAGGTACATCAAGGCGTTGTAAGGCGCGAAAGCAGCGGAATGGTTGACGAACTGACGCAACAGGGGCAACCGCGCCTTGCCGCGCAGATGCACATAAAGCGTACTGCCCAGGAACAGCAGCAGGACTGCGGCCTTGGCGGCAAAGGAAAAGGTCATTCAACACTCCTCGAAAATGGGCAACGCACGAGTGGCCTGTACCGCTTGACTCACCCGACGTGGCAGCCGGCCATGATAAACATTACCGGCGCCGGGAAAAACCCATGGCTTTACAGATTCAACATTGCCGATCCGGTAATAAAGCCCCTGTTTAACAGGAAACCGCTGAACGGTAGCTGATCCAGATCAGCGGATATCGCCCTGCCCTGTGTTGCCTGCGTGCGTCAGCAGCGGGGTTATTGCTGGGTCTCCTGCTCGCTGAACAGATCGCTGAACAACATGCTCGACAGGTAACGCTCACCGGAGTCCGGCAGCACCACCACGATGGTCTTGCCCTGCATTTCCGGCGTCTGCGCCAACCGCACGGCAACGGCCATGGCCGCGCCGCAGGAAATACCACTGAGAATCCCCTCTTCCTGCATCAGCCGCAGGGCCATCGCCTTGGATTCTTCGTCGGTCACCAGTTCCACCCGGTCCACCATCGCCAGGTCGAGGTTTTTCGGCACGAAACCGGCGCCGATCCCCTGGATCTTGTGCGGGCTCGGCTTGACCTCCGCCCCGGCCAGGGTCTGGCTGATGACCGGCGAGGTCGCCGGTTCCACCGCCACCGACAGGATCGGCTTATGCTTGGTCAGCTTGATATAGCGCGAAACCCCCGTGATGGTCCCGCCAGTGCCCACGCCGGCCACCAGCACGTCCACCGCGCCCTCGGTATCGTTCCAGATTTCCGGCCCCGTGGTCTTTTCATGGATGGCCGGGTTGGCCGGGTTTTCGAACTGGGCCGGCATGAAGTATTGGGCCGGGTCGCTCGCGACAATCTCCGCAGCCTTTTCGATGGCACCTTTCATGCCCTTGGCCGGCTCGGTCAGCACCAGCTCCGCGCCCAGCGCCTTGAGCACCTTGCGCCGCTCCAGGCTCATGGACGACGGCATGGTCAGCAGGAGCTTGTAGCCCCGCGCGGCGGCCACGAAGGCCAGGCCGATGCCGGTGTTGCCGGAGGTCGGTTCGACGATGGTCATGCCCGGCTTGAGTTTGCCGCTACCTTCGGCGTCCCAGATCATGTTGGCGCCGATCCGGCACTTCACCGAGTACCCCGGGTTACGCCCTTCGATCTTGGCCAGGATCGTCACGCCACGGGGTGCGATACGGTTGATCTTGATCAGCGGCGTGTTACCGATGGAGTGCGCGTTGTCGGCAAAGATACGGCTCATGACGGGGGTCCTTGATAGGCAGCGTTGACAGGAATCTTCAAGGTTATGCCTCAGGGTTGCAGGCGTCCAGTCATGACAAACCCCGGGGCGGTGGCCCGCGACCGACCGGGTCAGGATCTGACGCCCCATTCAGAGACTGAATAAGCCGTCTGCGTTCACACTCGACCGGGCGCCGCGTTATAGTCAGGCATGATTTTTTTCCGCCCGCCGTCAAACCAGGCCGGCGTTATCGTCCGAGGAATTGCAGATGAAGTTCGAAGGCACCCAGGCCTACGTCGCCACCGATGACCTGAAGCTGGCCGTGAATGCCGCTATCACCCTGGAGCGTCCGCTGCTGGTCAAGGGCGAACCCGGCACCGGCAAGACCATGCTGGCCGAGCAACTGGCCGAATCCTTCGGCGCCAAGCTGATCACCTGGCACATCAAGTCCACCACCAAGGCGCACCAGGGCCTTTACGAGTACGACGCGGTCAGCCGCCTGCGCGACTCGCAACTGGGCGTGGACAAGGTCCATGACGTACGCAACTACCTGAAAAAGGGCAAGCTGTGGGAGGCCTTCGAATCCGACGAGCGAGTGATCCTGCTGATCGACGAAATCGACAAGGCCGATATCGAGTTCCCCAACGACCTGCTGCAAGAACTCGACAAGATGGAGTTCTACGTCTACGAGATCGATGAAACCATCAAGGCGAAGAAACGCCCGATCATCATCATCACCTCCAACAACGAGAAAGAGCTGCCGGACGCCTTCCTGCGCCGCTGCTTCTTCCACTACATCGCCTTCCCGGACCGAGTCACCCTGCAGAAGATCGTCGACGTGCACTACCCGGACATCAAGAAGGACCTGGTCAGTGAAGCCCTCGACGTGTTCTTCGACGTGCGCAAGGTCCCGGGCCTGAAGAAAAAGCCGTCGACCTCGGAACTGGTGGACTGGCTGAAGCTGCTGATGGCCGACAACATCGGCGAAGCGGTGTTGCGCGAACGCGATCCGACCAAGGCCATTCCGCCCCTGGCCGGCGCCCTGGTGAAAAACGAGCAAGACGTGCAGTTGCTCGAACGCCTCGCGTTCATGAGCCGTCGCGGCAGCCGTTAAGTTCGCTTTTTTTAACAAAAGCGGGGGCAATAGCCATGCTGCTCAACCTGTTCAATGAAATGCGCGCCGCCAAGGTTCCGGTGTCGGTGCGCGAACTGCTCGACCTGATCAACGCGCTGAAGCAGCGCGTGACCTTCGCCGACATGGACGAGTTCTACTACCTCGCCCGGGCGATCCTGGTGAAGGACGAGCGGCATTTCGACAAATTCGACCGGGCTTTCGGTGCCTACTTCAATGGTCTGGAAAAACTCGATGACCATCTCCAGGCCTTGATTCCCGAGGACTGGTTGCGCAAGGAGTTCGAACGCTCGCTGAGCGACGAGGAACGCGCGCAGATCCAGTCCCTCGGCGGCCTCGACAAACTGATCGAGGAATTCAAGAAGCGCCTGGAAGAACAGAAGGAACGTCACGCCGGCGGCAATAAATGGATCGGTACCGGCGGCACCAGCCCGTTCGGCTCGGGCGGTTTCAACCCCGAAGGCATTCGCGTCGGCGACGCCGGCAAGCGCCAGGGCAAGGCGGTCAAGGTCTGGGACCAGCGCGAGTACAAGAACCTCGACGACCAGGTTGAACTGGGCACGCGCAATATCAAGGTGGCCTTGCGTCGCCTGCGCAAGTTCGCGCGCCAGGGTGCGGCGGAAGAACTGGATATCGACGGCACCATCGACCACACCGCCCGCGATGCGGGCCTGTTGAATATCCAGATGCGGCCGGAGCGGCGCAACACCATCAAGTTGTTGCTGCTGTTCGATATCGGCGGTTCGATGGACGCCCACGTGAAGATCTGCGAGGAGTTGTTCTCGGCCTGCAAGACCGAGTTCAAGCACCTGGAGTACTTCTACTTCCACAACTTCATCTATGAATCAGTGTGGAAGAACAACCTGCGCCGGGGCTCGGAACGTACTTCGACCCAGGACCTGCTGCACAAGTACGGGGCCGACTACAAGGTGATCTTCGTCGGCGATGCGGCCATGGCGCCGTATGAAATCACCCAGGCCGGTGGCAGTGTCGAGCACTGGAACGAAGAAGCCGGCTATGTGTGGATGCAGCGCTTCATGGCCAAGTACAAGAAGCTTGTCTGGATCAACCCTTATCCCAAGGACACCTGGAACTATACGGCGTCGACTGGGATCGTCCGCGATCTGGTGGAGGACCAGATGTATCCGCTGACCTTGCGTGGGCTGGAAGAAGGGATGCGGTTCCTGTCCAAGTAACCGCGAACCCTGTGGCGAGCGGTGTCAGGCAAACCTGCGCATGAACTCGACCTGCTGCCGATGCGCCGTCTCCTGCACCACCGGTGCCAAGCGCACCGGCGTTCCCGGCAGGCATTGCGCCAGGCGCGCCAGCGACAATGGCGTCAACGCACCCAGGCGTGGATAGCCGCCAATGGTCTGCCGGTCGTTGAGCAACACGATCGGCTGGCCGTCCGGTGGCACCTGAATCGCCCCCAGGGGAATGCCCTCGGAGATCATCGGCTCGCCCTGGTACTTCAACTCGGGCCCCAACAGACGAATCCCCATGCGGTCGGCACGACTGTCCAGGGTCCAGGTACTGTTGAACGCGTCGAACAGGCTTTGCCCGCTGAACTCGCCGATCTGCGCCCCGAGCACCACCTGCAACGGCGCGCTGGCGCTGAAATCCGGCACCTGCGCCTCTGCCAATACCCTCGGCGTCGGCGCCGATCCGTGATACTCCAGGCGCCCACCCTTGGCCAGGGGCCGCCCCAGGCCATCCAGCCCACCGAGCTCCTCGCGAACCACACAAGCAGCACTGCCAAGGACTTTCGGCGCGATAAAACCGCCCGGCGCCGCCAGATAGGCCCGTGCCCCCGACAGCGGTTGCGTCAATTGCAACCGCTGGCCTTTCCTCAGGATAAAACTGCACCAGGGCGCCAGCGCCTGCCCGTCCACCCGCGCGCCCAGGTCGGCACCGGCCAGGGCCAGGCAGCAATCCTCTTCGGCCACCAGCGTGAAGCCGCCCAGGGTCACCTCCACCACCGCGGCGTCCGGCGCATTGCCCAGCAGATGGTTGGCCCAGAACATCGACACCCAATCCAGCGCCCCGCCCTGGGTCACGCCCAGATGACGCACGCCAAAACGCCCCGCATCCTGCAACAGGCACAGTGGCGTACTCGCCTCGATCGACAGATGGCTCATGCCAGGCTCTCCAGCGGCGTGTCATCGCCGCCCAGGGTAATGAATTCAGCGTGATCGACCGCGGCAAAGCGCACCGTATCGCCCGGCTGCATCAGGCTATAGCCGTCGCGCTCGCGGTCAAACAGCTTGCTCGGTGTGCGACCGATCAGGTTCCAGCCCCCCGGCGAGACCACCGGGTAGGCTGCGGTCTGGCGCTCGGCAATCCCCACGCTTCCCGCCGCGACCCGTTTACGCGGGGTACTGAGGCGCGGCGCGGCCAGCCGCTCGTCGACCAGGCCCATGAAGGCAAACCCCGGGGCGAAGCCCAAGGCGAACACCTGGTACTCGCGCTCGCTGTGGCAACGAATGACTTCGCTGACCGACCAGCCGGCACGTTCGGCCAACAAGCCCAGTTCCGGGCCGACACTGGGGTCATACCACACTGGCAACACATGGCATTGGCCGCCGGCACCGGTGCTCGGCGCCAGATCGGTCAAGGCCACGGCAATCAGTTCCCGGGCCTGGGACGGGCTCAACGCCAGCAGGTCGTAATGCACCATCAAGGTGGTATAGGACGGCACCAGATCGATCAGATGCCCGGCAAATCCAGTCCGCAGACGCTCGCCAGCGGCGAGCATCCACGGCATGTTCTCTTCGGCGATCACGTCGAACAGGCGCACCATCAGACAGTCGATCCCGACCACTTCGATCCGTGGCTTCATACGGCGGACTGCCGATCCAGGGCCTCGCGGATCCGCTGCACGGCGGCCACCGAACTGGCGTTGTCGCCGTGCACGCACAAGGTATGGGCCTGCAACCGCAGCGCACTGCCATCGCTGGCGGTGAGGCTGTCACCACGGGCAATGGTCAGTGCCTGCTCGACGATCAGCGAAGGTTCGTGATGCACGGCACCGGGCAACTGCCGCGACACCAGGCGCCCCGCGCTGTCGTAGGCACGGTCGGCAAACGCCTCGAACCACAACGTGACACCGTATTCATCGCCCAGGGCCTGGGCCGCGCTGTTGTCGCGCATCGCCAGCAGCATCAACGGCAGTTCCCGATCATACGCCGCAATCGCCTGGATCACCGCACGCAGTTGCTCGGGATTGGCCATCATGTCGTTGTACATCGCGCCGTGGGGCTTGACGTAACTCACCCGGGCACCTTGCGCCCGGCAGATACCGTCCAGCGCACCGATCTGGTAATGCAGCAGGTCCTGGATTTCCTGGGGCGTGCAGGCCATGGAGCGGCGACCGAAACCCACCAGGTCGGGATAGGCCGGATGGGCACCGATACGCACGTCATTGGCCAGGGCCAGGGTGACCGTCTTGCGCATGATGCTCGGATCGCCCGCGTGATAACCGCAGGCCACGTTGGCGCAATCGATAAACGGCATGACCTGCGCATCCAGACCCATGGTCCAGTTGCCATAGCTTTCGCCGATATCGCAATTCAATAACAAGCGGCTCACGGTGGTTGCTCCTGTGGGCTTTTAACTTTTCTTAATGTGGGACTTTTCACAGATCCCCACAGATTACTGCGCTTCGAGTTCCTTGCCACGGGTTTCCGGCAGGCTCAGGGCCGCGAGGATCACCACGCCGTAGGACACCGCGGCAAAAGCGCCGATCCCCAGGCTCAAGGAGACTTTCTGGCTGAGCAGGCCGATCAGCAGCGGAAAAAACGCCGCCAGTGCCCGCCCGATGTTGTAGCAGAAGCCTTGGCCCGAACCCCGGATGCGGGTGGGAAACAACTCGGTGAGAAACGACCCCATGCCGCTGAACATCCCCGAGGCGAAAAAGCCCAGCGGCAAGCCCAGCCACAGCATGATCTCGTTGCTGACCTGCAACTGGGTGTACAACAGCACGACGATGAAGGAGCCGATGGCGAACAGTATGAAGTTCTTCTTGCGCCCCAGCAGATCGGTCAGGTACGCGCTGATCACGTAACCGATGTAGGAACCGACGATCACCATGGCCAGGTAGCCGCCCGTGCCGAGTACGCTCAAGCCGCGCTCGGTTTTCAGAAAGGTCGGCAACCAGGAAGTGATGGCGTAGTAGCCGCCCAACGCACCGGTGGTCAACAAGGAAGCCCGCAGGGTAATGCTGAGCATGCCCGGGGCAAAGATCTCGTAGAAATGCGCCGGATGGCTCGGGGCTTCCTGGATCTTGGCCTGGCGATAGACCTCCGGGTCCTTGACCAGGCGGCGAACGAAGATCACGAAGATCGCCGGCACGATGCCCAACACGAACAGCGCGCGCCAGGCGTCTTCCGGCGGCAGCAGGGAAAACAGCGCCGCATAGAGGATCGCGGTCAGTCCCCAGCCCAGGGCCCAGCCCGATTGCACCATGCCGACCGCCTTGCCGCGGTCCTTGGCGCGGATCACCTCGCCCATCAGCACCGCGCCGGCGGTCCACTCGCCACCGAAACCGAAGCCCATCAAGGTGCGGGCGACCAGCAACTGCTGGTAGTTCTGGGCGAAACCGCAAAGAAAGGTGAACACGGCGAACCAGAGCACCGTCAGTTGCAGGGTCCGCACCCGGCCGATTCGGTCGGAGAGAATCCCGGCGATCCAACCGCCGAGGGCAGAGGTGATCAGGGTGCTGGTGGAAATCAGCCCGGCCTGGCCGGTGGTGATGCCCCAGAGGGCGATCAGCGTCGGGATGACGAAACTGAGCATCTGGGTATCCATGCCATCCAGGCCGTAACCGATCTTGCAACTCCAGAACGTGCGACGCTCCTGCTGATTGAGATTGCGATACCAGGTGAACGGACCGGGTGGGCCCTCGGCTTGGGTGACATCCAGCGAGCCGGGCGTAGTCATGGGGGTTCTCCGCATAAAGCTTATTGGTATTGTTCTGGCGACCGCCCAGACTTAGGCTTATCGTGCCTGACCGGTCGAAGGCCATTTTTCGTTGGCCATGCCCTCTGCGTCCAACTAATAAAAGTCCTGCCCTGGCATAAGAAAAAGTTGATTGCATGAACCTCAAATTTCTCGAAACCTTCGTCTGGGTTGCGCGACTCAAGAGTTTTCGCCTGACGGCGGACAAGCTCTTCACCACCCAGGCCTCCATTTCCAGCCGTATCGCGGTGCTCGAAGGCGAGCTCGGGGTGAAGCTGTTCCTGCGTGATTCGCGCGGGGTCAGCCTGACGCCCGAAGGGCTCAAGGTGCTCGACTACGCCGAGCAGATGATGGACACCATGCAGGCCCTCAAGCACGCCATCGAAATCAGTTCGACCAAGGTCGGGCGCCTGCGCATCGGTGTGATGGACACGGTGATCCATACCTGGCTCAGCCCGCTGGTGGCGCAGATGTCGGATCGTTTTCCCCTGGTGGAAATCGAATTGGTGGCCGATACCGCGCTGAACCTCTGCGATCAGCTGCAAAAAGGCTTTCTCGACCTGGTCTTGCAAACCGACCTGCTGCGCCAGGAGTCCATTCGCAGCCTGGAACTGATCAGCCACCCCATGGGTTGGGTGGTGGCCAGCAACTCGATCTATAACCGCGAATACAAGAGCCTGGCCGAGATAGCCCGGGAGCGCATCGTGACCTTTTCGAAGAATTCGCGGCCGCACCAGGAAATCCTCGGCCTGATGCAGATCCATGGCGTACCGACGCCACGGCTGAACTGCGTGAACTCGGTGTCGGCAATTACCCGGTTGCTGCGCGACGGCTTCGGCATCGGCGCCCTGCCGCCGGTGCTGGTCCGGGAAGAACTGATGCGCGGCGAGTTGACCTTGCTGGCCCTGGACGTGCGCCCGCCGAACCTGGAAGTGGTGGTCTCGTGGCGGGTCGGCGTGGAGTTGGTGGAAGAGATTGTCGCGCTGTGCCAGGAAGTCTTGCACAGCTATGCGGACAAGATGGGCGAGCAGTATGTGGTCCTGAGCAAGCCCACCCTCGCCGGCCACTAACGCCGAGCTTTTGTAGGAGCCGGCTTGCCGGCGATGAGGCCAGCGAGCCTTGCATTGATCTTGCGGGCGCCATCGCCACGGTGCGGCGTCCCGACAAGCCGGCTCCCACAGTAACGCGGCGTCCGCAGGATATTTGTTCTTACCAGCCCCGTTCGCGCCGTGCCAGCCGCTCGCGCTGGCGCTTGCCGCCCAGCACCACCCAGTCCACCAGGCGGAAGAAGCCTTCGATCACGAACGAGAACAACAGCGCCACGCCCATCGCCCAGCCGATGGCCTCGGGCGACAGCAGGACCTGGTAGGTGTAGCCCTGCAAGGTTTCCTGGCGGATCGCCGGATCGGCCGCATAGGCCACCTGCAACGCGCGTTTGTACCAGGGGCCCTGCATCGCCTGGAACTGGTCATCCAGCAGACGCTGGCGGTTGAGCAAGGTGCCGAGGCTCTCGGCATCGCTGCGAAACACCGGGTCGTCACTGGCACGATAATGCGCCACCAATGCCTGCAGGTCGCCGTTGAAGAACTGCTCGGCGGTCTTCTGGAAGCCCTGGAGAGCGGTCTGCGCTTCGATCAGGTGCGCCTCGACCCGCTTGGTGTAGTCATTGATGAAGCCCGGCACCTGGACACCGATCAACAGGCCCAGGGTAAACAGAATCAGCCGCAGGTAACTCAACCACATAACGGACGTCCTTAATCGGTCTGGCCCTGGCTGACGCATTCGCCGCGCCGCCACAGGCTCCACTGGCCCGGTTCGTAGCGGGTCCAGGTTTCGTTTTCAGTCAGGGGTTCGGTGGCAATCACCGTCACCACGTCATTGGGCGTGGTTTCGGCCTGGAAGTCGACGATCACGTCCACATCCTTCAAGCGTGCCGGCCCGAACGGCGCGCGCCGGGTGATCTGCGCCAATTTGGTCGAGCAATAGCAGAACAACCAGTCGCCGTCGCTGAGCAAGCAGTTGAACACGCCCTTGCCGCGGTACTCGGCACAGGCCTGGACCAGGGACGGCAGCAGCACTTCGATGTCCACCGGCTCGGGAAAGGCCTGGCGCACCCGGTTGAGCAGGTCGCAGAACGCCGCTTCGCTGTCGGTGTCGCCTACCGGGCGATAGAAACTGGTGGGTGGCCGGAAGTCCGCCAACTGGCCGTTATGGGCGAAACACCAGTTGCGCCCCCACAGCTCGCGGACAAAAGGGTGGGTATTGGACAGGCAGACCTTGCCGACATTGGCCTGGCGGATATGTCCGATCACCACTTCGCTCTTGATCGGATAACGCTGCACCAGGTTCGCCACCTCGGACTCGCTGCTCGCCGCCGGGTCCTGGAACAGGCGCAAGCCACGGCCTTCGTAGAAGCCGATGCCCCAGCCGTCGCGATGGGGACCGGTACGCCCCCCGCGTTGCATCAGGCCGGTAAAACTGAAAACGATATCGGTCGGTACATTGGCGCTCATGCCCAACAATTCACACATGCTCGGACTCTCGCTTCAATGCAGGGACGCCGTTAAAGACGCGGTTCGACCCGCGGACGACCCGTGCCACTGCTCGGCGGCCGACGGCCATGACGCTCGTTGCGATCGGCCGCGGCGAAGGGTTGATCGTCCTCCTCGGGCTCGGCTTCCGGCGCCGCGCCAGCCGCCACCGGCTGCGGGCGACGGGCCTTGATGGAGCGCTCGATGGGCCAGCGGATCAGCGCGAAGACCACATAAACGCCGAGGGCGATCAGCAGGTACATGAACAGATCGGAAACCGCGCGCCAGGCGTTGTTGCCGACCTTGAACAGCAGGTCAAGGGCGGTAATGGCTACCGCCGGGGCGAATTTTTCCTTCACCGGGTCGATAATGGTCGGGCTGAGCAGCAGCACCGCCATCACCACGCGTAATGGCTCGCGCAACCAGCGCCAGATCCAGCGGGTCAGGCGAAACCACACCAACAGGCAGCCCAAGGCGGCGAAGGCGTAGCAGCCCCAGGCGATCAGATAGTCGTTCTCGGTCATGGTGTCCATGGCAAGGCTGGCAAATAGATGCTTATGATAACGGCTTTTCGCCGGTCCGGCTGCCCCGCCGTCAGCGATCCGTCCACAGAGAGTTGCCCATGTCCCTCGATAGCACCGTCCACAGCGCCCCGATTGCCCGCCGCGACGCGGGCGCGGACCCTTACGCCTGGTTGCAGGAGCGCGACAGCGATGCCGTGCTCGACTACCTCAAGGCCGAAAACAGCTACCAGCAGGCCCGACTGGCCGACCAGGCCGAACTGCGCGAAACCCTGTTCGAGGAGATCAAGGGCCGGATTCTCGAAACCGACCTGTCCCTGCCTTCGCCCTGGGGGCCGTTCCTGTACTACACCCGCACCACCGCCGGCGACGAATATGCGCGGCACTACCGCTGCCCGCGCCCGGCCGATGACAGCCTGACGGTGGATGAAAGCGCCGAAGCCCTGCTGCTGGATCCCAACGTACTGGCCGAGGGCGGCTTCTTCTCCCTAGGCGCCTTCAGCGTCAGCCCGGATCACCAACGCCTGGCCTACAGCCTCGACACCACCGGCGAAGAGGTCTATCGCCTGTACGTCAAGGAACTGGACAGCGGCGTGGTCAGCGAGCTGCCGTTCGACGACTGCGACGGCAGCATGACCTGGGCCAACGACAGCCAGACGCTGTTTTTCGCCGAACTGGACGACACCCATCGTCCCCACCGGCTGTACCGCCATCGTCTCGGCGACAGCGGGGCCGACGAGGTCCTGCACGAAACCGACGGGCGCTTCTTCCTGCACTGCTACCGCAGCAGTTCCGAGCGCCAGTTGGTGGTGCTGCTCAACAGCAAGACCACCAGCGAGGCCTGGGCCCTCGACGCCGATACCCCGACCCAGGCCTTTACCTGCCTGGCGCCACGGGTCGAAGACCACGAGTACTACGTCGACCACGGCCAGTATCAGGGACAGTGGAGCTGGTTTATCCGCAGCAACCAGGACGGCATCAACTTCGCCCTGTTTCACGCCCCGGACCACGGCATACCGGGCCGTGACGACTGGCAATTGCTGGTGCCCCACAATGACCAGGTGATGCTCGAAGGCCTGACCCTGAACGCCTCGGCCCTGTGCCTGAGCCTGCGTGAAGGTGGCTTGCCGATCATCGAAGTGCGGCCCGGGGACCTGCCGAGCTATCGCGTGCAGCTGCCGGATGCCGCCTACAGCCTCCACGTGCAAGACAGCCTGGAGTTCACCAGCCAGACCCTGCGCCTGCGCTACGAAGCGCTGAATCGGCCGGCCCAGATCCGTCAGTTGACCCTGGCCAGCGGCGAACAGCTCGTACTCAAGCAAACCCCGGTGCTGGGCGACTTCGACCCCGATGCCTACGTCAGCCAGCGCCTGTGGGCCACGGCCGCGGACGGCACGCGGGTGCCCATCAGCCTGGTGGTCAAGCGCGAACTGCAAGGCCAGGCCACGCCGCTCTACCTCTACGGCTACGGCGCCTATGGCGAAAGTCTCGACCCGTGGTTCTCCCACGCCCGCCTGAGCCTGCTGGAGCGCGGCATGGCCTTTGCCATCGCCCATGTGCGCGGTGGCGGCGAACTGGGCGAGGCCTGGTATCGCGCCGGCAAGCAGGCGTACAAGCAGAACACCTTCGACGACTTCATCGCCTGTGCCGAGCACCTGATCGCCGAGGGCCTGACCACCTCCAAGCAACTGGCCATCAGCGGTGGCAGTGCCGGCGGCCTGTTGATCGGTGCCGTGCTCAACCAGCGCCCGGAACTGTTCCAGGCCGCCATCGCCGAAGTGCCGTTCGTCGATGTGCTGAACACCATGCTCGACCCGGACCTGCCGCTGACCGTCACCGAATACGACGAATGGGGCAATCCCGAGGAGCCCGAGGTGTATGCTCGGATCAAGGCCTACGCGCCGTATGAAAACGTCCACGCCCAGGCCTACCCGGCCACCCTGGTGATCGCTGGCTACAACGACAGCCGCGTGCAGTACTGGGAAGCGGCCAAATGGGTGGCGAAACTGCGCGCCACGAAAACCGACGAGCATCTGCTTTTGCTCAAGACCGAACTGGGCGCGGGCCATGGTGGCATGAGCGGTCGTTACCAGGGATTACGTGACGTAGCCCTCGAATACGCCTTCGTGTTCAAGGTTCTGGGCCTGGTCTGAGGAACTCTGCCCGGCGCCCTTGTCTTAACTCCAGGCCGCCGGGCTTCGATGCCCGCACAGAACAGGTAACAAGAAAAGATCGTGAGCCATGCCAGAACCGACCTTACTGAATAACGAAATCCGCGACATGCTGATGGACTGCGGCTTGTTCGCCGCCTTGTTGCCGGCGGACTTCCTCGCCGCCGCCGGCTATTTCAGCATCAGCAGCGTCGCCAAGGGCGAAGCCATCTTCCACGAGGGTGATGCCGGGACCTTCATGTGCATCATTCATCACGGCAGCGTGAACGTGCAGAAGAGCAACGCCGAAGGCGTACCGGTGGTGATCGCCACCTTGCGCGCCGGCCGGGCTTTCGGCGAGATGGCGGTGCTCGATGGCGAGCGGCGCTCGGCCAGTTGCGTGGCCGCCAGCGATTGCCAGTTGCTGAACCTGGGCAAGGACTCCCTGGAAAAGATGCTCAACGACGCGCCGAAGATCGCCGCCAAGATCATCCGCGCCATCGCCATCGCGCTGTCCAGGCGACTGCGCATGGCGGACGGCCAACTGCTCTCGCAACAGATCTAGCTGGCGGTTTGGCCCGCCTTGTCGCTCTTGTCCGTCTTGTCGTTCTGCTCCAGGCCCGGCAGGGTCTGGTCCCTGGGCGGCTGCGGCAACTCGATGCTCGGCAGCGGCTCGCCAGGCTTGGGCGGGGTGCGCGGGGTGATCTGAGGGTACGGCGTGGGGGTGGCGGTGCCCGGTGTCCCCGGTTTGGGTGTGACCGGTACCGGCGATAGATCCTCGGCCCGGACCGTCGTAAGGGTGAGCGCGGTCAATGCAATGGCCGCTACAATAACGCGTTTCATCAATGGCTCCGTTGCCAGACTTCTCTGTCTGCCATCAGGCTACTCGCAACGCGGCTATTTTGCCCCTCCCAATGAGATTTCCATGAAACGTTTCGTTCTGCTGGACACCACCCCGATTCCCGAAAACGGCGGTGCCTTGTGCCTGTTCGAGTATGGCGAGGACTTCGTGATCAAGATCCAGGGCGGCGACGGCGGGCAGTTGATGAACACCCGCATGCACGGCTCCGAGGATGCACTGGCAGAGATTCCCTGCCGCAAGGTCGCCGGTCGGCCGCAATCGCGGGTGCTGATCGGCGGCCTGGGCATGGGCTTCACCCTGGCCTCGGCCCTCAAGCACCTGGGCAAGAGCGCCGAAGTGGTGGTGGCCGAACTGGTGCCGGGCGTCGTCGAGTGGAACCGCGGCCCGCTGGGGGAAAAAGCCGGTAGGCCCCTGGACGACCCGCGCACGGTGATCCGCCTGGAAGACGTGGCCAAGGTCCTGCAGGCCGAGCCCAATGGCTTCGATGCGATCATGCTCGATGTCGACAACGGCCCCGAAGGCCTGACCCAGAAAGCCAACAGCTGGCTCTACTCGACGGCCGGCCTGAACGCCTGTGCCAAGGCCCTGCGGCCCAAGGGTGTGCTGGCGGTGTGGTCGGCCAGCGCCGACAGCCATTTCTCCGACAAGCTGCGCAAGGCCGGCTTCAAGGCCGAGGAAGTCCAGGTCCATGCCCACGGCAACAAGGGCACGCGCCACACCATCTGGATCGCCGAGAAGCTCAAGAACTGAGCTAAACTTTGCGTAACCGTCATTAACCCATTCGACAAGGTGAACCCATGAGTTCGGCCAACCCTCCCTCCCATACCGCCAAGCTGGACCGTATCCTGGCCGATGCGAAACGCGATAAAGAGATGGGCTATCGTGACAAGGCGCTGAAAATGTACCCGCACGTGTGCGGCCGCTGCGCCCGTGAATTTTCCGGCAAGCGCCTGAGCGAGCTCACCGTGCATCACCGCGATCACAACCATGACAACAACCCACAGGACGGTTCCAACTGGGAATTGCTCTGCCTGTTCTGCCATGACAACGAGCACTCGCGCTACACCGACCAGCAGTACTTCGGCGACAGCTCGCTGAGCAGTCCGAAGATCGCCAAGGCCACCCACAACCCGTTCGCGGCGTTGGCCGGGTTGATGAAGAAAGACGACTGAAAGCCAGCATGCCGGGGCCTTGAGCCCCGGTGTCGTTTTCGAGCGAAACAGTCGGATCGGTCAGGGCTCATCAGGCCGATAATCTGTTCACCCGTTGTAATTTAAAGCCTGCTGCACACTCCAATGGCACAAGTACCCGGGCGCCTGCCTGGGGTGATCCTACGTACCGGGTAAACGCGCCATGAAACTCAACCAATTGATTCAAAACCTCCTGGGCGCTCGCCAACCGGCGCAGGTTTCGCGACCGGAGCAGGAATTGCTGTCGAGCCTGCTGGTGATGGCCTGGGTGGTGGAGGCACGCGATCCCTACACCGGCGGGCATCTGTGGCGGGTGGCACAGTTCAGCGAATTGCTGGCGCAGAAGGCCGGTTTCGCAGCCGAGGAAGTGGCGCGGATCGCCCTGGGCGGCTTTGTGCATGACCTGGGCAAGGTCGGTATTCCCGATGCGGTGCTGCGCAAGGCCGGGCCCTTGAGCGACGAAGAATACGCCGTGATCAAGACCCACCCTGACATCGGTTATCGACTGCTGCATGCCCACCCGCTGGCCGCTCTGGTGGAGGACGCGGTGCGCCTGCACCACGAAATGCCCGATGGCCGGGGTTATCCCCTGGGGCTCAAGGCCGGCGAGATTCCGCACCTGGCGAGCATCGTCGGCATCTGCGACGCCTTCGATGCCATGACCAGCACCCGCCCCTATCGTGCGGGCATGCCGCAGGCGCAGGCGTTGCAGATCATTGGCAAGAACCTGGGGACCCAGTTCGACGCGCACTTCGGCGCGCTGTTCATCCAACTGGGGGAATCGGGCGCCTTGAGCCCGATCATCGGCCATACGGACCAGGGCATTCCCCTGCGTCACTGCGGCATGTGCGGACCGACGGTGGTCCTCAAGCGCGCGCACCGTGCCGGGGATCATGTGTTCTGCGGCAACTGCGGCGCCGACTATCTGCTGCAACAGAACGCACCGGGCAGCCCGTTGGAACTGCAGGCCACCGGCGCCGCCGGCAGCGCGCAAGACCTCAGCCCCCAGGCCGACGTCGAGTTGATCGAGCGCCTGGTGCAGCGCCAATTCGCCCCCATCCTGTAGGAGCAGCCGTATTTGGCCTCAGACAGCCGGACCCTTGGCGGTCTGGCCGAAGAGGATCTTCTTGCCCTCCTCCGTACTCGACGCACGCCGCGAATACGGCTCGCCCCGGGCATAGGCGCGCCGCGTTGCCGGACGTTGTTCGATGGCGTGGAGCCAACGACTCAGATCCGGGAAATCCTCAATGTTCTGTTGCTGACGTTGCCACGGCACCACCCAGGGATAGCAGGCCATGTCCGCGATCGAATAGTGCTGGCCGGTAATGAAATCACGCCCTTGCAGTCGTCGATCCAGCACACCGTAGAGACGGTTGGTCTCATTGACATAACGGTTGATGGCGTAGGGTAGTTTTTCCGGCGCATACAGCCCGAAATGGTGATTCTGCCCGGCCATCGGCCCCAGGCCGCCCATTTGCCAGAACAGCCACTCGGTCACGGTCTTGCGGCCACGAACATCCGCCGGCAGGAACCGCCCGGTCTTTTCCGCCAGGTACAGCAGGATCGCCCCCGACTCGAACACCGTGATCGGCTCGCCGCCATCGGCGGGCGCGGTGTCGATGATCGCCGGCATTCTGTTATTCGGCGAAAACGCCAGGAACTCCGGTTGGAACTGGTCGCCGGCACCGATATCCACGGGATGGATACGGTACTCGAGACCGGCCTCCTCCAGGAACATTGTGATCTTGTGGCCGTTTGGCGTAGCCCAGTAGTAGAGCTCAATCATTCGATTTCCCTCGTCAAGACGCACTATTTCAGTAACCCAAAGACCGGTCGCACCAGCCCTTCCAACAATTCCCGTTCAGGCCTTGAGCGGGCCAGCACCCGCAGTCCCATAAGCACCCCCAGGCACAGGCGCGCCAGATCGTCCGCCGACTGCACAGCACTGATGCTGCCCTGCGCCTGGCCGGCACTGATACAACGGCGGAAAAAGCCTTCCATCCCTTCCTGGACCGCTGCCAGCACCGCCTTGAACTCCGGATCGTGGGGCGCCACCTCAAGGGCCGCGTTGACGATAAAACAGCCTTTGCGCTCAGGGTCGCTCAGCGACAGTTCGATGATCTCGTTGAAGAACGTCAGGATGGCTTCGCGGGGCGACAGTTGCTGCTCCAGGCGTGCGGAACGCTCGCAGAAGCCGCGCTTGATGTAATGATCGAGGGCCAGGCCAAAGAGCGCGCGTTTATCACCGAAGGCGTTGTACAGGCTGGCCCCGGTGATCCCCATGGCCAGCGCCAGATCCCGCACGGAGGTGGCCTCGTAGCCCCGGGTCCAGAAGCAGCGGATGGCCGCCTCCAGTGCCGCGGCCTCATCGAATTCTCTTGGTCGTGCCATAACCCACACATTGACTCAAATTGAAACAAACGGAGATTGCCACATCCCCGGGTTTCGGCCTATTTTATAACACTCGATACAAAACATCATCCAGGACCTTTCGACATGATCCGCTTCTTTTTCCATCCGACGCCCAATCCGGCGAAAGTCGCGCTGTTTCTTGAAGAAGCGGCGTTGCCCTACGAACTGATTCCGGTCGATACCAGCAAGGGCGAACAGCACGACCCGGCGTTCCTGGCGATCAACCCCAATGCCAAGGTCCCGGCGATCATTGATACCGAGGGCCCGAATGGTAGCGAAGTCCGGGTCTTCGACTCGAATGCGATCCTGCTGTACCTGAGTGAAAAAACCGGGCTGTTCGGCGGCGGCACCGGCGATCGGGGCGAACTGTTGTCGTGGATGATGTTTATCGGCACCGGCCTGGGGCCGTTTTCCGGTCAGGCGGTGCACTTCCAGCACTCGGCTCCGGAAAGCCTGCCCTACGCCATCAACCGCTATCGCCGGGAAGCCGAACGGCACTACCGGGTGCTTGACCGACACCTGGCCGCACGCAGCTACATCGTCGGCGACAGCTATTCGATTGCCGATATCTCGGCCTGGGGCTGGATCGACCGGGCGGCGCGGGTCCTCAAGGGCGAAGAATCGCCGCTGGCCGCCTACCCCCACCTGTCGGCCTGGTTCCAGCGTATCGAGGCCCGGCCGGCCGTGGCCCGTGCCCGCCAGGTGGGCAAGAGCCATGCCTTCAAGCAGGTCAACGACGAACAAACCCGACGCGCGCTGTTCCCCTCGAACTATCCCGACACCACGAGCTGACGGAGATGCCGGTATAATCGCGTCTTTTTCCTCAAAGGCACCCGGCTCGTGGCAAACAAAAGGTACAGCTGCATTGGTTTGTATAACCCCAAGTCACCGGAGAACGTCGGTTCGGTGATGCGTGCGGCTGGCTGCTACGGCGTGGCCTCGGTGTTCTATACCGGCAAGCGCTACGAGCGGGCCCGGGATTTCGTCACCGACACCAAGAAAGTCCATCAGGACATTCCGCTGATCGGCATCGACGACCTGAAGAAGATCCTGCCGCTGGGCTGCATACCGGTGGCGGTCGAACTGGTGGAGGGTGCGCGCTCGCTGCCCGAATACACCCATCCGGATCGGGCCCTGTATATCTTCGGCCCGGAAGACGGCTCGCTGGACAAGGACATCCGCGACTGGTGCGAGGACGTGGTGTATATCCCGACCACCGGCTGCATGAACCTGGCGGCAACGGTCAACGTGGTGCTCTACGACCGCCTGGCCAAGGGCAACAACACCCGTTCCGGTCCGAAATTCTAGGTTCTCGCACAGCTGGATGAACGCCTGGATACTGACAGTATCCAGGCGCGAGACCAGATCGGTGCCGTCGGGGCTTAGCCGGCGCGGAAAATCAGATGATCTTCCCAGTCATCCTCGGGCACGCTGCCTTCGGCCAGCATGCGCCCGGACTGGGAAATCCGCTCGTGGTGCACCGCATCGCGGTCACCGCAGACCAGGTGATGCCAAAGCGGCAGGTCCTTGCCTTCGCTGACCAGGCGATAGCCGCAGGTCGGTGGCAGCCACTTGAACTGGTCGGCCTGGCCCGGCGTCAGCTGGATGCAGTCCGGCACCGAGTCGCGACGCTTGGCGTAGTCGGTGCACTGGCAGGTCTTCAGGTCCAGGAGCTTGCAGGCAATGCGTGTGTAATACACGCTGTTGTCCTCTTCGTCCTCGAGCTTTTGCAGGCAGCACAGGCCACAACCGTCGCACAACGACTCCCATTCCTCCTGATCGAGTTGCTCGAGGGTCTTGCGTATCCAGAAGGGTTCGACTTTCGCGGCCATGGTTCAGACATCTGCATCGGGGAGTGAAAAGGCCGCCAGTCTAGTGCGCCGCGCCTTTTCGGCCAAGCGCCGGCGACTGTCGGTTGAACAGGACTTGTCAGCCCGACCGCGGCACAGTAGCTTTCCAGCTTATTTTCCCCAGCCAGGACTCCCCCCATGAGCGCCAACCCACGCATCGCCGACTACCCCATCGACGCCCAGTTCACCCAGCGCTGGTCGCCACGCGCCTTTACCGGCGAGAGCATCCCGGAAGAAACCCTGCTGAGCTTTTTCGAAGCGGCCCGCTGGGCACCTTCGGCCTATAACTCGCAACCCTGGCGCTTTCTCTACGCGCGCCGCGACACGCCGAACTGGGAGCGTTTCCTGGGTCTGCTGAACGAATTCAACCGCGGTTGGGCGCAGCACGCTTCGGCCCTGGTGATCGTGATTTCGAAAACCACCTTCACCGCACCCGGCGCCAGCGAGGAAACCCCGGCGCTGTGGCACACCTTCGACACCGGTTCGGCCTGGGGCCACCTGGCGCTGCAAGCCAGCAACAGCGGCTGGCACAGCCACGGCATGGCCGGTTTCGACCAGGAGCTGACCCGCCGCGAGCTGAAGGTTCCGGAAGGTTATGCGCTGCATGCGGCGGTGGCCATCGGCAAGCTGGGCGACAAGGCCAGCCTGCCGGATTACCTGCAGGCCCGGGAAACCCCAAGCCCACGCCAGCCGCTGAGCGCGCTGGCGGCCGAGGGCGATTTCAGCCTGTAACCAAGGCTGAAGGCGCTCCGTGCAGGAGCCGGCTTGCCGGCTCCTGCAGATCATGCGCAGGCTTCAGTAGCCGCGTGCGAAATCCACTTCCCCGCGCAACGCTTCCCCGGCCTGATAGGCCCGCAGGTTCTCGACAAACAGCTGCACCATCATCCCCGGCGAAGTCGGCGCCGCACTGTGGCCGGTCAGCAACAGCCCCCAGGCCGTCCAGAACGGATGACGCTGCGGCAACGGCTCCTGCCGGCAGACGTCGATCACCGCCCCCGCCAGGTGCCCTTCCTTCAAGGCTTCCACCAGATCCGCATCGACCACCGCCACGCCGCGCCCGACGTTGATGAACAGCCCGGTGGGCTTGAAACGCTTGAACAGCGCCGCATCGAACAGGTCATGGGTATTGGGTGTGTTGGGCAACAGGTTGATCACGTAGTCCACCTTGCCAACCCACTCACCCAGGGCATCGAGCGCCGCCACTTCGATGAACGGCGCCTGCTCCCGCGCGGTACTGGCAATGCCGTACAACTCGATGCCGAAAGGTTGCAGGAACTGCGCCACGCTCTGGCCGATATCCCCGGCACCGACGATCAGCACCTTGCGCCCCGCCAGGCTCTGGCCCATGCGGTTATCCCACTTGCGCTCGACCTGGCTGACCAACCGGGCCAGGACCTCGCGCTCATGCCCCAGCATGTAGGTCAGTACATACTCGGCCATCACCTGGCCAAAAATCCCCACCGCCCGGGTCAGGCGGTAATCGCGCGGCAAGCCCTCGGCGAGCAGCGGCGTGATACCCGCCCAGGTCGCTTGCAGCCATTGGGGGCGGTGCCCCTGACGCAGCAGGGTCGCCAGCAGATCCGGCTGCCCCAGCCAGACCGGACAGTCGGCCGCCATGCTCGACAACGTGGCCGAATCGCCGCTGGTCATGATTTCAAGTTCGGGGGCCATCTGGCGCAGCAGGCTGGCGTAGAGGACGTGGTCGTGTTCGGCAATCAGAACGCGCATGCTTCAAACCTTTCAAAAACAGTGCAGGCAGCCGCCGACGGAGTTCGCTCCATCGTCATCGGCCACTGCCAGGAAATACAGTCCATTTGAATCGAGCGCTCCGGACAGAGCACCAGGGTTACCCATCAGATCGGATCATTGCGCCGTAACAGCTCTTCGGGCAAATGTTCGATGTATTCGTCTTCGGCCGGCGGCATCTGCAAGTGATACCCCTGCTTCTCGAGATTCTCCAGCACCTGGTGGATGTCTTCGCGCGCCAGCGTGCGCTCGGGTGTCAGGACCAGGTCGAAGGCATGTTGCGGTTTACCGAAGGCCAGCAGCAGATTCTCCGGAACGCGCTCCAGGGCATCGCTCTTGAGCACGTAGAGGTACATTTCATTCTTGCGCGGGCTTCGGTAGATGGAGCAGATACGTTTCAAGGCTGTTCTCCGGCAGTGGCCAGGCAATCGAGCAGCGCCTGGCCCATCAACTCGCGGCGCCAGCCACGCAGCGAATCGGGCAATTGGTAAGGTCCATCGGGGAAACCGCTCTTGATCAGGGCTTCCAGGGTTTTCTTGCGCAGCATCAATTCCGGTGCGACCCCCAGGCGTTCGGCTTCAGCCTGGCCAAGGGCACGCAGGCGCTTGACCAGCGCCGAGGCTTCGATCGGCAATGGCTCGGGCACCGCCGGCGGCCATTGGTCCGCAGGCACGCTGCCAGCACGCTTGATCAGCTCCAGCAGGAACTCGCCGTCCTGACGCACGGTACGCGGGTGCATGTCCTCGATCCGGGCCAGCGCCACCAGGTTGTCCGGCTGGCTCTTGGCCAATGGCCACAAGGAATGTTCACGCACGATCCGGTTACGCGGCAGATCGCGGGCCCGGGCTTCGCGTTCGCGCCAGGCGCACAGCTCGCGCAGGACAGCCAATTGCGCACGGGACAGCTTCCAGGCCAGCTTCGCCTCACGATAGACCTCGTAGGGGTCGACCTCTCGACGCAGGTTGGCCACCAGTTCCGCGCCATCGTCCAGGACCCAGGCGTACTTGTCGTCCGACAGCTGCGGGCGCAGGCGCGTGTAGACCTCGGCCAGATGCACGGCATCTTCGGCGGCGTAACTGACCTGCGTCTCGGACAAGGGCCGCTGCAGCCAGTCCGAACGGGTCTCGCCCTTGGGCAGCTCGATGCTGAGAACTTCCTGCACCAGGCGCGAATAGCCCATGGAGAACCCGAGGTTCAGGTAGGCAGCCGCGAGCTGGGTGTCGAACAACGGCACCGGCAGGCTGCCGGTCAGGCGCAACAGGACTTCGAGGTCTTCACTGCAGGCATGCACGACCTTGACCACGGCCGGGTCTTCCAGCAACGCCGCCAGGGGCTGCCACTGGTCGATGGTCAGCGGGTCGATCAGATAGGCGCGCTCGCCGTCACCGATCTGGATCAGTCCGGCAATCGGATAAAAGGTGTCGACCCGCATGAACTCGGTGTCGAGGGCAACGAAGGGTAACTGTTGCCATTGGGCACAATGCCGAACGAGGCTATCGTTGTCGCGAATCCAGTGAATATCGATGGCCACACGGCTCTCCCTTGAAGAATGGCACGCAGTATATCTCGCCACCGGGGTTTGCGAGCACTCACTCTGCAAGTGCATCAGCGAAAGCACTGACTGATCAACAAGAATAGCCCTACTCAACGACTTGGCGTGCTCACGCCGGGATCAGTGGTTCTTGCGCAACACATAGAGACGCCGCAGGGCATAGCCGGGAAAGAAATCCCGATGACCGACGATCTCGAAACCGGCCTGGCGAAACTCCCCTTCGACCAGTGCCTTGCCGAACAGGACACGCTGCGCCTGCTGGCCGCCAGCCCGGGCCTGGCGCCGCCGATGCCAGTCCATGACCTTGCCGCCCATCCACAACGAGAGGATCACGGTGTCGCGGCTGACCCGGTGGAATTCACGCAACATCGCCATCCGTTGCTGACTGTCGCTGACCTGCTGGAACAACTGCATACAGAAAATGCAGTCCACCGCATTCTCCGGCAAGCCGATGGCGAACACCGAGCTCTGAAACGTCCTGACCCGCTTGAGCACCTCGAGGGAGTGATGGACCGCGCAGTGGTCAAGCATCTCTTGAGAGGGGTCGGCCGCCAGGATCACCCGATTGGCCCGTTCGGCCAGCACCGGCCAGAAGCGCCCGGCACCGCAGGGCAGGTCCAGGATCAGGCCGGGCTCGCCGGCCAGCTTCAACGCCTGGCGCACCCACTGCTTTTCGCGGGCCAACCCCAAGCGCCGGGCCAGGCTGCCGGGCCCCTTCTCCAGGCACGAGCGGGCATGCTCACGCTCATGCTGGCGGGCAAATTCAAGCTCAATGGGGGAAGGCGGCTGCGCAGGCATGACTCGCGAACTCTCGGGGGTGAATCTGTGTCGGTCTGAGCGCACACACAGGGTCGGTTTGAAGGGCTGCCGGGGGCCATGACCCACCACCCGGCAACGCCTTGAACCTTAGTCAGGCACACATCAATTTTTCGTGAAAATTTCCCGCGCTACTTGTTCAATACGTTACCGAGCGGCTGCCTAGCCAGCGCCGCGAACGCCTGGCAGGCGGCGCTGCGCCAGGCGCCCCGGCGACTGAGCAGGGCCACCGTGCGCCGTGGCAACGCCGGTGTCAGTTCCAGCGCGGCCAGCCCCGGCTGCTCGACGGCAATGGCCGCGGGCAGGATGGTCGCCAACTGACCACGACGGACCAATTCGACAATCGCACTGATGGAATTGGCCTCGATGGCGATGCGCGGCGCGATGCCGTGCTGGCGGCAGTAGAGGTCGATGTGTTGGCGCGTGGCGAAATCCCGGTTGAGCAGGACCAGCGCCTGCTGCTCCAGATCGCGGGCACCGAGGGTCTTGCCACCGGCCTGCGGGTGAGCCGCGCCGACCATGAGACTCAAGGTTTCGCTGAACAGCGCTTCACCCTCGATATCCGCCAGATGCATCCCGGTAAAACCAATGCCGATGTCCAGCCGATCCTCGGCCAGTGCGGCCTCGAGGCGATCCTGGGTCATTTCCTCGACCCCCAGGGTGATACCCGGATAAAGACTGTTGAAGCGATGCAGCAACGGCGCGATGAGGTAGGCCGTGAAGGTCGGCGTCATGGCCAGGCGCAGGCTGCCGCGACTGAGGTCCTGCACATCGTGCATTGCCCGCTTGCCCGCCTCCAGGTCCTGCAGGGCCAGCCTGGCAAAACGCACGTAGGCCTCGCCGGCATCGGTCAGGCGGATGCTGCGCCCGGAACGGTCGAACAGCGCCGCCCCCAGGCTGTCTTCCAGTTGCCTGATCTGCTGCGACAACGTCGGCTGGGAGACATGCAAGGCCTCCGCGGCCCGGGTGAAATTGCGCTGCTCGGCCACCGCCAGCAGATAACGAATATGACGCAGCAGCATCGGACACCCAACTATAGGCAGGACTTATGGCTTTCATAATAAGCCGGTCTTGGACGCTATGCCTGGAAACTTCCATCCTTGCCCCATCAGCCACACGCGAGGAGAAGCCCCATGCAAGCCATCATCGACGGATTCCTGAAGTTCCAGCGCGAAGCCTTCCCGACCCGTAGCGCCCTGTTCAAGCAACTGGCGACCACCCAGAGCCCCGCCACCCTGTTCGTCACCTGCTCGGACAGCCGGGTGGTACCGGAACTGCTGACCCAGCAAGAGCCCGGCGATCTGTTCGTGATTCGCAATGCCGGCAACATCGTGCCCTCCTACGGCCCGGAACCGGGCGGTGTCTCGGCCACGGTGGAGTATGCGGTGGCGGTACTGGGGGTGCGCGATATCGTGATCTGCGGCCACTCCGACTGCGGGGCGATGACCGCCATTTCCACCTGCAAGTGTCTCGACCACCTCCCGGCGGTGGCCAATTGGCTGCGCCACGCCGAGTCGGCCAAGGTCATCAACGCCGCCCGCAGCCACGCCTCGGCCGAGGCACGACTGGACGCGCTGGTCCGGGAAAACGTGATCGCCCAGTTGGCTAACCTCAAGACTCACCCATCGGTCGCCCTGGCGCTGGAACAAGGTCGGCTGAACCTGCATGGCTGGGTGTACGACATCGAGAGCGGTTCCATCGCCGCCCTCGACGGCAGCACCGGTCGTTTTGTCCCGCTCGCCGAACAGCCGCAAGCCTGCGCGCTGTCGACGCAATCGCCACAGGTCGCCTGACCTGAATCCTACCTACGAAAACGAGGAAATCACCATGTTGCAGTCCCAATTCGCACAAGCTCCACGCCTGGCCCTGGCGGACACCATCATCGACGCCAAGCAGCGCCTGAACCTGTCCTGGCAGGACCTGACCGACGGCACCGGCCTGAGCCTGGCCTTCGTCACCGCTGCCCTGCTCGGCCAGCATCCGCTGCCGGCCAGCGCCGCCAACGTCGTGTGTGAAAAGCTTGGCCTGGACCAGGACGCCAGTCGCCTGCTGCAAAGCGTGCCGTTGCGCGGCAGCATTCCAGCCGGTATCCCGACCGACCCGACTATCTATCGCTTCTACGAAATGATCCAGGTCTACGGCACCACCTTGAAGGCCCTGGTCCACGAACAGTTCGGCGACGGCATCATCAGCGCCATCAACTTCAAGCTGGACATCAAGAAGGTCGAGGACCCGGAGGGCGGCTCGCGCGCCGTCATCACCCTGGACGGCAAGTACCTGCCAACCAAACCGTTCTGATGAAACGACACAGCCAGGGCTGAATGTGGCCCTGGCTGTGTCGTCCGATCAGAACGCAACCTTGGCGTAGGACTCGCGATCCAGGTCCACCACCTCCACCGACAGCTGGACTTCGACACCCGCCGGCCAGTCACCGAGATCCTTCAGCCCCGCCAGCAGGCTCTCGGACAGTTGCGTCTTGATCTGCGCCGAGCGCCCACTCAACAGCGCCAGCTTCACATGCACGAAGCCACGCTCGCCCGCCCCCGTGCCCACGCGAAACGCCTCCAGTTTGGTGGCCCGGCTCTTGATATCGAACTCGGCCCCGAACTGATCCGATGCCACCAACGCATGGTTGATACGCAACAGCGCCTTGTCGGCGTCGAAGTCAGTCAGGTTGGCGGTGTATTCCAGGAAAACGTGAGGCATTGGCAGGCTCCGAAACAGCGGGATAGGAAGGCGCACAGATATAGCACGCAGCCTTCGGGAAAAATCGTGAAAGAACGTGAACGATAGTGCATTGACGCAACCGCGTCCCTGAGAGGTATCAAGGTGCCAGGGGTTGCCGATCGCTCATGAAGTGCTCAAGCCGCGAGCGCAGCCAGCGCTCGGCCGGGTCGGTATCGACAATACCCAGCCAGACCATCGACAGGTCCAGGTTCGGTACCTTGAACGGCAGCGGTTCGTCAAACAGCAGCCCTGACGCCGCCATGGCCGCAGCCGTGTAATCCGGCAGGCTGGCGATCAGATCCGTGCCCGCCAGCAACGCCGGCAAGGCGCTGTATTGCGGCACCGAGAGCACCACATGGCGCTTGCGGCCGATTTCCGCCAGCCACTCGTCGGCCAGGCTGCTGATATTGGCGGTGTGGGACACCAGGACATGCGGCCGCGCGCAGTATTCATCCAGGCTCAAGGGCGTCGTCGAGGCGTCGGCCCGCAGAATCCTCGGCTGGATATGGCGCAACAGCTTGCGCTTGGCATTGGCCGGCAGGCCACGGGTCTGGCTGATGCCTACGGTGATCTCGCCGGAGGCCAACAGGTCGGGAATACGCCAGTAGTCGACGTGCTGGACCACGATCACCACATGCGGCGCTTCCTGGCGCAATGCCCGCAGCAAGGTGGGCAACAGGCCGAACTCGACATCGTCCGACAGGCCGATGCGAAAGGTCATGGTGCTGCTGGCCGGGTCGAAGTCGTGGGTCAGGCTCAAGGCATTGGACAGCGAATCCAGCGCGGGCGACAGGTGCTGGATGATCTCTTCGGCCCGCGCGGTGGGCTCCATGCGGTGTCCGACACGGATAAACAGCGGATCGTTGAACATCGCCCGCAGGCGATTGAGCGCCGAACTGATGGTCGGCTGGCCGAGAAACAGCTTCTCCGCCACCCGCGTCACATTGCGTTCGAGCATCAGTGCCTCGAACACCACCATCAGGTTGATGTCGGCTTTACGCAGTTCGTTGCGATTCATCTGTGGTCCCTGCTCTTCGATTGCGCCTCAGTGTAGGAAGGCAAGAAGGGACATGTCTAGGCGACAAGGGGACGTACGCCATGGAAGTCTTGCACTCCCATGACGTACAGGGTTGCCGACACTGTCTTTTAGAACGCCCAGCGTGCTTCGGCCGACGCGGTCTGGTTGAGGTAGTGATTACGCTCCTCCACGTCATACCGCACGGCCAGTTGCAGTTGGCCGTTGACCTTGTAGTTCAACTCGGTGCCGCCGCGAGCCAGCCAACGCTGTGGGCTGCCGGCATAGGTGGTAAAGACCGTTCCGGGCGCACCGGCAAAGCTGCTGGTCAGCGAGTCGCGACTCGCCAGGAAGTCATAGCCGCCCCCCAATTTGCCGCTCAAGGTCAGCTGTTGCGTGAAGTCGTGGGCCAGTTTGCCATCCACACCGAGAATAAATTGATCGGTGCTACGACTCTTGACCTGCAAATCCAGCGCATCGGCACCTTTCTCGTTGTAGGCCTCGTCCTTGATCCACGTGTAGTCCGCCCGCACCGAGGGGGTGAAGCGAGTGGCGGGTGTCAGGCTGAAGGTCCGATCCAGGCTGACGCCGGCGTGAGCGGTCCAGGAGTCGTAGTTGGACTTGGCTTGTAGCCCCGCAAAGTCGAGGTCGCGCTTGCCGTCGTTGTGGTTCTGCCCACCATCGAACTGGAAGTTCAGGTCGGTCGTGTCGTCCAGATGGTAAGTGCCATAGCCCACCAGTTGGTAGACGTCGGTGGTGAGTTGCTGCCGGGCAGTGTCGCCATTGTTATGAGTGTCCGCTTTGGCGTAGATGAAAGCGGTACCCAGTACCCAGCGATCATTGAGGCTGGCGTCGAGACCGAACACCATCCCCCCCACACTGGAACTGAACCCGGCGACGCCATCGCTGCGGTCCTGATCAGCCCAGGAACCGAACGGCTTGATCCAGAGGTGCTGGTCAGTCAGGGTGCTCTCGCCGGAAGACAGCCCGCTACGGACCGACTCACTGCGCGCCTGTATCACGCCGTTGATGCTGCTCAGTGCGGTCTTCGCCGCCGCCGTGGAGCCTCCGGTCATCAGTGGCAAGGTTGCAGTGACCGCCTGGGACACTTCGCCCTGGGTACTGAGCGCTACAAAATGGCTGGCCAACTGACCATTTGGATTGCTGCCAATGATCTGGTCCAGCGCTACGGCCGCACCTTGGCCCGCCGTGTTGCCCAGGGCCTGGACACTGCCTTGGAAGGTGTTGGGGGCGGGGTTGCTACCAGCGCTATTGGAAACGGGGGTGCTGCCACCGCTATTGGAAGCAGGGGTGCTGCCGCCACTATTGGAAGCGGGGGTGCTGCCGCCGCTATTGGAAGCGGGGGTGCTGCCGCCACTATTGGAAGCGGGGGTGCTGCCGCCGCTATTGGAAGCAGGGGTGCTGCCGCCGCTATTGGAAGCAGGGGTGCTGCCGCCACTATTGGAAGCGGGGTTACTGCCGCCGTTATTGGAAGCGGCGGCAATCAGCTTCAAGTCGACGCTGTTGCTGTTGTAGGTCGGCGTGAAGTCGAACAACAGGCTGTTATCGGTGACATGATTGAATTGCCCGGTGACCGTGCCGGTCGCGCTGATCACGTTGGCCAACCGATTGCCCGCAGCCAGGGTATTGGCACTTTTGACATCAACGTCCAGGGTACCGTCCAGATGGACGTTGCCGGCAACGCTGAGTTTGCCGTACTGCGACGAACTCAAGGCACTTACCCGCAATGTGCCGCTGCTGCTTTGGCTGAAGGCGCTACCGACGCTCAGCGTCGCATAAGGGCTGGCCGTGCTGCCCACCACCAGCGTACCGGCGTTGTTCACGCCACTGGCGATGGAAGCGCTACCGGTATTGAGCGTGGCGCCGCTGGCAACCGACACGGAACCCAGCAGGCTTGCGCCATTATCCAAGGCCAAGGTGCCGGCATTGACATTCCAGTTCTTGCCATAGGCGTCGGTGCCTGTCAGCGTCCAGGTGTTGCTGCCCTCCTTCTCGAAGCTACCGAACCCCTGGTATTGCACAGCGCTTCCTTGAGCACCGGCCGAACCGAGGTCGAAGGTCGTGGCGCCGGTGTTGCTATTGCCCCCAAGGGCCAATACATCGCTACCACCGCTCGTGCTGACGACATTGCCGTTGATCACCGAACCCGCGGCGAGTGTCAGCTTGTTGCTGCCGCCACTGAGTTCAATCGCATCGGCCCGGGCACCTGCACCGCCATTGGCCAATCCGCCGGAAATGGTCCCGGCGTTGTAGATCGTGGAGTTCCCCGTCGCGACGATGCCCGCGCTGCCCGCCCCCGCACTGCCGCCAGTACCGTTGGTGCCTGCGGAGCCTGCCAGGCCGTTGTGAGCACCTCCCACACCTCCCGCACCGCCCACGCCACCCACGCCGGCAATCCCCGCAAGACCACCGTTACCACCCTGAATAGTCCCGGTGTTGACGACCTGGATGTTGGAACCGGTGATACCGGCACCGCCGGCACCGCCCGTGCCGCCGTTCCCACCGTTGCCGCCGTTGCCGCCATTGCCGCCATATTTACCGGAACTGCTGCCAGCGCCACCCTGGCCACCGGCGCCACCGGTGACGCCGGCGGCACCATTACCGCCGAAGATACTGGCGTTGTTGGTCACGGAAAAGTAACTGCCCGAAACACCGGCACCGCCAGCGGCAGCGACTCCACCGCTGGCACCGGCGCCACCGTTGCCACCGAGTCCTCCACGGTTCCCAAAGGAGTTGGAGCCAACGCTACCCCCACTCCCCCCATGCCGCCGGCCCCCGCCGAGAGCGCAGCAACGCCGGCTCCCCCCGTGAGCGTGGCGTTGTTGGTAATGGCAAAAAAATTCCCGTTGACGGCGCTCGAACCCGCGGGTGAGCCGGAAAGGTACTTGCCATTCGAACCCGTGCCGCCGGCACCACCGAGGCCCAAACTGACGTTCGTGCCAGCGGCGCCCACAAAACCGCTTAACCCCGTTCCGGCGGTCGATGGACTGCCGGTAAACTGACCCGAAATGGCGGTGGTAACAGTGCCGGTGCTCGTACCGTTCAAAATCAGGAAACTGCCGTTACCCGCCAGGCCGGCACCGGTAATGGTCAACGGTGCCGTTACGTCCAGCGTGGTTCCACTATTGAAGGCCGGAACATCCGAGCTGAGTGTAATGGTACTGACGTTAGGGTTTACGCGGAGGAATCCGGTAATGGCCAACTGTTCGCGCAGTGAACCCGTACCGGAATCGGCACCGGAGGAGACGTTATAACTGGGTACTGCCCAGACTGAAGAAGCCATGCCCAGCGACAACAATGCCAGCGGCCAGGCGGCCGCCTTGGCCCGAACGCCCGACATGCGGGCACCCTTGCCGCCGCAGGTTCTTGACTTGGCGGTCTCGGAAACGACTTGCAGCGCCCCCAGACCGCTATTCCAGACCAACCTATAGATCCCCTTATTCATCTACCAAGCTCCAATGGCTCATCTTCTATTTTTATGAGGTCGTTCAAAGAATCCTGACCCCTTGAGTGTTGTGTTGAGGGTGTTGCCAGAAAGCGTCGTTGATAAAACGGGCAAATAGATCGGGCGGCAGCAGCGTCGGCCGAGGAACCGCTTGCACGCGCGGCCTCACATCGTGCAGACCAGGCGTGCCGGCGCGTTTATCGAACTCGCGGGCGTCGAACTGGACGTTGTGCAAGTCGTGACTGAAGGCGGGCTCATCGATAAAGTCATAGAGACCGTCCAGCACGGCTTGCGGATTGCTCACCAGACTCTCGTAGCGCACCAGCAGCAAGCGGCTCGCGTGTTCGCCATAAAAAGCCTGCTTGAGGGCGTTGTACGGATAACCCAACATGCCTTCGGCATTCGCCAGGGCATCGGCGCGGCTATAAACAGTGCCTCCAGTCTGAAAATGGAAGATCGCCGAGGGTGAAAGCGTATTGCTCTGGATCAGCCGTTCGATGCTGTCGATGATCCAGGGGACGTCGCGCACGCAAGCGATCACCTTGCTCGCGGGGAACAGGTTGCGCAGCAGCGCCATGCGTGAGCACCAGGAACGGTTGCTATCGAAGATCACCGGCGCGCAAAACTCGTCGCCGTAAAACTGCTCGAACAGCCCGCGTAGGATGCGCTCGCGCTGTCGATCCGAAATAAACAGCGAATACTCGTTCTTGCCGCCCATGCCATTAAGCAGATCATCGACCAGACCCGCGACGGGGCTGCTCATATGCGCATGAAAACGCGGATTCTGGCGCAACAGGGCCGACAACAAGGTCGAGCCGGAACGGGGTAAGCCGGAAATGAAATGCAGGACGCGTTCAGTCATCGATCGGGCTCCTGGTGAAGGGGTTGATATCGCCCTGGCTCATGACAGGAACAGCCGATGCCAGACACTCTGGCCGTGCTCATCGATCCCCAGGTGCTGGAAACCGGCGCGCTGGATCACCCGGATACCCGCGGCGGTCTCCAGTTTCGGATTTTCGACAATGATCATCATCCCCACCGGCGCCTGGGCTTCACCGGCATAGGCCAGTGCCAACTGCTCATAGGTATGGGCAAATAACCGGGGGGCCAGGCCGACATCACGGCTGTCCTCGCGGATAAAGGTGCGATAAAACCAATAGAGCGCCCCCGCGCCCGGGCTGTAGGCGCAATACACTGAGCTGACCCCGACGATCCGGCCATCGGCGTTGCGGACCACACTGGCCACCTCGAAGGTTCTGCGCCAAGCCTCGCAGGGATCCGTCAGCGCTCCGGTTTCGCCCCAGAAGGCAATGAGTTCGCTGCGCAGTTGCGGGGTGATCTGCCCCCACACCCAGACAATCCGATGTTTTTTCAATGAGCCAATGGCCGACACGGCAACTTCTCGCTTTAAAGGTCAGGGATGGGCTTGGCTGCCATTGCCCGGGAAGGGCATGCGCAGGCGATCGTCGTTGAGGAACAGTTCGCACCACAGGCGCCACAGCTTGATCAGCCGTTGCTGACCGCCTTCCTGGCGCAACTCCCGGGTAGCCCGCGCCAGTACGCTGGCAAAGGACTGGGCGTAGAGCCGGCAACTGCCGCAATCGATGTTCGGCGTACAGCATTTGCCGGTGCTCTGGCTCAAGTCGGTGTTGTAGTGCCGCAGGGAGGGGGTCAGCAACACGCCACAGTCACGGGTCACCGCCCCCGGACCTTGCGCATCGGGATACAAGCCCGCCGGGTCGTGAATCAGTTCGTTGAAGTCATCGTCATAAAGGATCCGCTGCCCCGGTTGCTGCAGCACCCGCGCAATGCTGTCTCTCGCACGCCGCAGATCGTCGGCAGTCAGGATCAGGTTGTCAGCCGCCGTGCTGGTGATGTGGTAGGGGTCGGCACCGGCACCGCTGCCAATAAAGTCCAGGTACTTGCTGGTGGGGCTGTAGTGATTGAAGGTCAGCGCCAGGCCGTTATCCGCGCAGACCTGGGCGATATACGGAATATCGTCCAGGTTGCGCGCCGTCAGGGTGAACACGAAGACCGCCCTGGCGTCGTTGCGGTAGTTCCTGATCTGCTTGGTCATGATGTCGGCCCCGCGCAGTTCTCGGCTACGCTCGGGATTGCCCCAAAGCGACACATGCACGCGATAGTCGATTTCGGCACTCAACCGCTTGATGCCATTGGTGAACACCACACCGTAGGGTATGTGCCGATTGGCGATGACCAACTTGTTCTCCGCCAGCGACGGCTCGGCCCCACCGAAGTAACCGTAGCGCACCCCCCGGGCGCCTTCCCCCGCAAAGAAGGCCTCGATGCTCTGAAGGTCTTGCACGTCCTTGTGTCCGAGGTAATCGTCACCCGAGAAGAACAGGCACCCTTCGCAAGTCAGGTTGCAGACCGAGGTGATGTCATACTGACTGGGACGAAGCGGCAACAGCTCCTGGCGTAGCAGCTTCCAGAACTCGGCGTCACTCAGCGATCGGGCAGCCGATTGCGGCCCACGAACAACGTCAAGGACGCCCATTCACGATGGCTCCGGTAGAAATTTACGGGTTGGCGCGACTCTGGAACCCTGCCCGGCGGCACCCTGCTGTGCGTGAGCTGGCTTGAGTCAAAATAATGTCAAAATGATACCTTTTTAATATCGCAATACCAATTCCCCACATAAATGTTTCAAGACTTTTCTTCATCTTTTCCGCCAAGCGGCTAAAGACGCTCAAAAAAGCCAGCAAACCGACATTTTTCTCACGAAAAAACAAGCCAATAATTTGACGACCACTCAAAGCCCGTTCGTTAAGTCACGGTGCCGAGGGATACGGCCGGGAGCAGGAATGCCCGGCCGGGCAAAAACAGGCCCGGCTAAGGTGTCCTGGCACAAACAGGCGTCTTGGCGAGCAACTCGGGCCAGCGCTGGGCCCATTCGCTTTCGTGAGTCATGCCCGGCACCACGTAAAGGGTGGCACAGCGAGCACCTGACGCCTCCACGAAGCGTTGGGCAATACTCGGTGGCACCACACTGTCGTCGGCGCCACTGAAATGGATTTGCGGGATGGACGCCACTTGCCGGGCGACGTCGATGGCATTCAGTGACGCGGGCATGGGCGTCACGCGATGTAGCCGATTGACTTCGGCATGATCGAGGTTACCGGCCACGGTGCGTATCGAGGCCACGTCATGGCGCCGGGCGGCAATCAACACAGCCAGGGCGCCGCCCCCGGAGTAGCCCACCAGATTCACCTGCTGTCCCACGGCGACGTAGTGGGTCACCGCCTGATTCATGGCGACCACGACCTCTTCGGCAAAGCGCTTGTCGGTCCAGTAGGTCACATCGCAGCGGGGGTTATCAGGTGCGGGCGTGAATTGGCAGGGGCGAGCCAGGTAGGCCACGTTGGCCGCCGGGTCGCTCGCGGCCAATGCCAGGCCCAATGCCTTGTGCGGCGTCGGGTCGGCGGATGGCTGACTGCGTGTTGCCCAGGCCTTGCCGTCGCCCTCGATGTACAGGGTCAATGGCAAGTCCGGTCGTGTGATCCGATAAAAGCCGGTCAATATGAAGCCATCGGTTTTAATCAGTTCGCGTTTCAAGTGCGCCGGTTGCGCCAACTCATCGGCGTGCCGACTCGCGTCGGCGTGACGACCCGGATCGGCGCAACCGCCGAGTATCAGCGCCAGAACCATCAGCGCGGTTCGTGAATGATTCATTTGACCCCGGCATAAAGTGACAACCACGAAAAAGCCCCGTAACTTTTCAGCTACGGGGGCTTTTTCCATGTATGGCGGAGAGATAGGGATTCGAACCCTAGGTACCGGTGAAGGTACAACGGATTTCGAATCCGTCCCATTCGGCCACTCTGGCATCTCTCCAACGGCGCGCATCATAACAGCACCTTTGCCGGAAGCGAACCCCCCAAAGCAAAAAAATTTCCGTGCTATCAGATGCTTGCGTCGATTACAGCGGTACGCCCAGACGGTTGGCGACTTCTTCGTAGGCTTCGATGACATCACCGAGGCCCTGGCGGAAGCGGTCCTTGTCCATCTTCTTGCGCGTTTCCTTGTCCCACAGGCGGCAACCGTCCGGGCTGAACTCGTCGCCCAGCACGATCTGGCCGTGGAATACACCGAATTCCAGCTTGAAGTCCACCAGCAGCAGGCCGGCTTCGTCGAACAGCTGGCTCAGCACTTCATTGACCTTGAGCGACAGCTCTTTCATCCGCGCCAGTTGCTCGGCAGTGCCCCAACCGAAGGCCACGACGTGGGATTCGTTGATGAACGGGTCACCCTTGGCGTCGTCCTTGAGGAACAGTTCGAAGGTGTAGGGATTGAGCTTCAAGCCCTCTTCCACGCCCAGGCGCTTGACCAGGCTGCCGGCCGCGTAGTTGCGCACCACGCACTCCACCGGGATCATGTCGAGCTTCTTCACCAGGCATTCGTTGTCGCCCAGCAGCTTGTCGAACTGGGTCGGGATACCGGCCGCTTCGAGCTTCTGCATGATGAAGGCGTTGAACTTGTTGTTCACCATGCCCTTGCGGTCCAGCTGCTCGATACGCTTGCCGTCGAACGCCGAGGTGTCGTTGCGAAACAGCAGGATCAAGCGGTCGGCGTCGTCGGTCTTGTACACCGACTTGGCTTTGCCGCGGTAGAGTTCTTCACGTTTTTCCATGATGGGCTCCGCTTGTTAAGTTGTTGGGCCAGGCGATATGTCGCCAGTCGAGCCCTGAATCTTGATCGGCCAGTTGCAGCCAGTCCGGGTCGCACCCGAGGGTGTCGACAAAACATTGCCGGGCCAGCCGCGGCAGGTTGTTCTTGCTACTGAGGTGGGCCAATACCAGGTGTTGCAGGTCTTGCCAGCCCAACTCGGCCACCAGGCTCGCGGCCTGGTGGTTGTTCAAATGTCCCTCTTCCCCGCCCACCCGCTGCTTGAGAAAGGCCGGGTAATGTCCACGGGCAAGCAGGTCGCGGCAATGATTGGCCTCGATCATCAAGGCATCGAGACCACTGTAGCTGTCCATGACCCTGCCACAATAGGAACCCAGGTCGGTCAGCAGGCCGAAACGCCGCCGACCGTCACTGAACACGTACTGCGTCGGCTCAAGGGCATCGTGGGCCACCGACACCACCTCGATACTCAAGGCCCCGACCTGCAAGGTCTCGCCGCCCGCCACGAAGCCTGCGGGCTCGATGGGCTTGCGCAGGCCGCGCAAGGTGCCACGACTCAGGTACACCGGTAGATTGTAACGCCGAGACAGCAAACCCACGCCATGCACGTGGTCGGCATGTTCGTGGGTCACCAGAATCGCGCTCAACTGCGCCGGGCTCACCCCAAGGCGCGCCAGGCGTCGCTCGGTTTCCCGTAGCGAGAAACCACAATCGACCAGGACCAGCGTGTCTTCACTGGCGACCAGCGTGCCGTTCCCTTGGCTACCACTGCCGAGAACGGCAAACCGCACCGGATCAGCCCAGGTTGTCTTGAATCACGCCCAACACCCGACGGGCCACGTCGGCCGGTGCCACGGTGTTGATGTCCTTCTCGACGGTGACCTGGACGCTGTCGCCCACCTTGCTCAGGCGAACCTGATAACGCACGGCACGGGTCTCGATCTCTGCCTTGGTCGGCTTGCTGCCGAACAGACTCCCGAAGAAACCGGGCTCGTCGCCCTTCTTCTCGGCTTTTTCCGCCAGGTTGATGTAGTACAGGCCCAGGCTGCGGTTGATGTCCTCGACACGCCAGTCGCCCCGCTCCAGCGCACGGCCGACGCTCGACCAGGCGCGGTCCAGGTCTTCGCCGACGTTGAGCACCGGGTTGCCGCTGCCGTCCTGGCTCAGGCTGACGCGGTTCGGGGTATCAAAATCACGCGCGGCCAGCAACGACACCGAACCGCCCTTCTCGGCGCTGCGGCTCATGCTGGAAAGCATCTCGTCGACCAGGGCCGCATCCAGGCCGGTATTGACCGAACGTGGCGTGAAATCGACGTTGGCGGTGCTGCCGGCCGGGCGCTGGGCGCTGACCACATAGACTTCACTGGTATTGCGCTGCACGCCCGGCTCGATACGGACCCGCACGCGGGTTTCGTTGTCACCGGCCGCCAGGCGCTTGCCCATGGCCGCCGAGAGTTCGTCGGAACGCTGCCAGGCGGTGGTGAATTCACCGGTCTGCGGGCGTTGCGCGTCGATACGGAAACCGTTGTCCTGGAAGAACTGCAAGGCCACCGGCCAGACTTCGGCCGGCGCATGCTGGGCCATCACCCAACTCGAATCGCCGGTTTTCTGCAGGCTGTAGTCGCTGGCGCTGGCCGCGGCCTGCAACGCCTGCGGACGCGGTACTTCGAATTCGCCCTTGGCGGTACTGTCGGCAACGTTGCGCGGAATCGGCAACAAGGGGTCAAGACGCTTGCCGGTGGCGACATCCGGCGGCAATTGCATGGCCGGCGTCTGTTTCGAATCCAGGTAGTCGCTGCCGCGGTCGCGGAAATAACCTTCCGGGCCCCACAGCCAGGCGCAGCCACTGGTGCTGGAGATAATCAAGGCAAGTGCGGAAAGTCCGGCCAATCGCTTCATGCGGGGTATTTCCTCAATTAAACCAGGACGCCGGACTGGCGCATGGCCTGCCGCAGCGGTTCGTGACAGGCAGCGCTGAGCCAGGTGAGCGGCAGACGGATACCGTCCGGCATCAAGCCCATCTCATGCAGCGCCCATTTCACGGGGATAGGGTTGGATTCGATGAACAGGGTCTTGTTCAGCGGCATCAGTTTTTCGTGAATAGCCCGGGCCTCGTCGGCCTTGCCGGCCATGGCGGCGGCGCACAGGTCGCTCATCTGCCGTGGCGCGACGTTGGCGGTCACCGAGATGTTGCCCTTGCCGCCGAGCAGGATCAGCTCGACCGCCGTGGCGTCGTCACCGGAATACACCAGGAAATCGCTGCTCACGCCGGCCAGGATCGCCTTGGCCCGCTCCAGGTCGCCGGTGGCTTCCTTGATCCCGATGATGTTCGGCACGCTCGACAGGCGGATCACGGTCTCGGCCTGCATGTCGCACGCGGTGCGGCCCGGCACGTTGTAGAGGATCTGCGGGATGTCGACGGCTTCGGCGATAGCGCGGAAATGCTGGTACAGGCCTTCCTGGGTCGGCTTGTTGTAATAAGGGGTCACCAGCAGGCACGCGTCGGCACCGGCAGTTTTCGCATTGGTGGTCAGTTCGATCGCTTCACGCGTCGAATTGGCGCCCGTACCGGCAATCACCGGGATACGCCCCGCCACCTGGTCGACCACGCGACGGATCACTTCGATATGTTCGTTCACATCGAGGGTGGCCGACTCACCTGTAGTGCCGACCGCGACAATGGCGTTGGTGCCGTTTTGCAGGTGGAAGTCCACCAGTTTGCTCAGGCTGTCCCAGTCAAGACGCCCCTGTGCATCCATGGGTGTGACCAGTGCCACCATACTGCCCGCAATCATGCAACCGCTCCTGCCGGAAAAAGAGAGCGGTAATGGTACTGGCGCCATCAGGCTTGTACAAGCGAAGTACTGCCTATGAGCATTCCCCTGAGCGCAGGTTTTCGCTACCCTTCAGACTTTGATCGGTACTGAGTCGCTCACGTGCCGGGTTCCAGCCTCCATTTTCGCTGCCCGAAGCCCGCTCCGGCCTGGCCGCCGCCCGTCCTCTGCGAGGCGGCACCCGGCGCCAGCGCTCGATTCCAGGCCTCGCCATCCGCATCCGGACACCCGAACCCAGCTCGCAAGCACCCCAAGCTACCGACCGCTCATCGCTTTAGGAATGCTGCATGTCCACCCCCACAGTCCGCGAACAATTCCTTGTCATCAGTGCCCTCGGCGCCAACCCCATGGAGCTGACCAACGTCCTGTGCCGCGCCAGCCATGAAAACCGCTGCGCCGTCGTGACCTCGCGCCTGACCCGCCATGGCGAGTACAGCGCGCTGGTCCTGCAGATTTCCGGCAGCTGGGATGCCCTGGCGCGCCTTGAAGCCGGCCTGCCGAACCTGGCGAAGAAGCATGCCTTCATCGTCAACGTGGTGCGCAGCGGCGCCCTGGAGAACCGTCCCCAGGCACTGCCGTACGTCGCTTATGTCAGCTCGGCCTACCGCTCGGACATCATCAACGAGCTGTGCCAGTTCTTCATCGACCATAACGTCGAGCTGGAAAACCTGACCTGCGACACGTACCTGGCGCCCCAGACCGGCGGCACCATGCTCAACGCCACCTTCACCGTGACCCTGCCTGCCGGCGTGCAGATCAGTTGGTTGCGCGATCAGTTCCTGGACTTCGCCGACGCGATGAACCTCGATGCCCTGATCGAACCGTGGCGCCCACAGAACCCAATGTAAGGAAACATCCATGGCCGTCGTCATCGATCAACCCGTCGCCGATTTCCAGGCCTCGGCCACCAGCGGGCAGACCGTCAGCCTCGCGGGCCTCAAGGGCAAGCAGGTGGTGATCTACTTCTACCCCAAGGACAGCACCCCGGGCTGCACCACCGAGGGCCAGGGCTTTCGCGACCAGTACACCGCCTTCCAGGCCGCCAACACCGAAGTCTTCGGTGTGTCCCGCGACAGCCTGAAGTCCCACGAGAACTTCAGGTGCAAGCAGGAATTTCCGTTCGAGCTGATCAGCGACAAGGACGAAGCCGTCTGCCAGCTGTTCGACGTGATCAAGTTGAAGAAGCTCTACGGCAAGGAATACCTGGGGGTTGACCGCAGTACCTTCCTGATCGATGCCCAGGGCGTGCTGCGCCAGGAATGGCGCGGCGTGAAGGTCCCCGGTCATGTGGATGCCGTGCTGGCGGCGGCCCAGGCGCTGAACAAGGCCTGAGCCGGCGCTGTGCGTCAGGCCTTGCGCAACCAGTAGCGATACACGCCGGACGCTTCCTCTTCATGGATCAGCGCGTGTCCGGCGAGCCTGGCGAACGTGCGAAAGTCGCGCTGCGATCCGGCATCGGTGGCAATCACCTTGAGCACCGCGCCGCTGGCCAGGCGATTGAGCTCCAGCTTGGCCTTGAGCAGCGGCAGCGGGCAGTTCAGGCCACTGGCATCCAGCTCGGCGTCGTGCTCTACAACTTCGGTCATTGCTTCACTCCTGGCGTGGCGCCGGATGGTCGGTTAGGAGCCTCTAGGATACCCCAAGTGGGAGCGGCTCTGGTCGGCAGCCCAGTGTCCGGCTACAGTAAGGACTTTGCCGACCAGAGCCCTGTGCATGACCTTTCTGCGCCCCACCCTGTTGACGCTCGCTTGCTTGCTCGCCTCCCCTGGCTTCGCCAACGACCTGCCGTCACTCGGTGACGCCAGTTCCGCCATCGTCTCCCCGCAACAGGAGTTCCAGCTGGGCCGTGCCTGGCTGAGCCTGTTGCGCAGCGAGGTCAAGCAACTCAATGACCCGCAGCTCAAGGATTATGTCGAGACCACCGTCTACAAGCTGGCCGAGACCAGCCAGGTCCAGGACCGCCGGCTGGTCTTCATCCTGATCGACAGCAACCAGCTCAACGCCTTCGCCGCCCCCGGCGGGATTGTCGGGATCAACGGCGGGCTGTTCCTCAACGCCCAGACCGAGGGCGAATACGCCGCGGTACTGGCCCACGAGCTGGCGCACTTGTCGCAACGCCACTTCGCCCGTGGCGTGGAAGCCCAGCAACGCATGCAAGTGCCAATGATGGCAGCGCTGCTGACCGGGATCGTCATCGCGGCGGCGGGCGGCGGTGACGCCGGCATCGCCACTATCGCCACCACCCAGGCCGCGGCCTTCCAGGAGAGGCAGCGGTTCTCCCGCCAGAACGAACAGGAAGCCGACCGTATCGGCATCCTCAATCTGGAAAAGGCCGGTTACGACCCCCGGGCCATGCCGACCATGTTCGAGCGCCTGATGCGCATCTACCGCTTCGACGCCAAGCCGCCGGAATTCCTGCTGACCCACCCGGTCACCGAATCGCGGATCGCCGATACCCGCAACCGGGCCGAGCAATCCAAGCCCGGCGGTATCGAGGACAGCCTGCGTTATCAGCTGATCCGGGCCCGGGTGATGCTGTCCTATGAGGACTCCCCGGGCCTGGCGGCCAAGCGCTTCCGTGCACAGCTGGACGAGAATCCCAAGTCCGACGTGGCCCGCTACGGCCTGGCCATCGCGCAGCTCAAGGGCGCCCAGTTGAACGACGCGCGCGCGACCCTCAAGCCGCTGCTGGACAAATCGCCCAACGACATCACCTACAACCTGGCCCAGATCGACCTGGACTCGGCGGCCAGTCGTTTTCCCGAAGCGCTGCAACGGGCCGACAAGATGCTGCTGCAATTTCCCGCCAGCTACCCGCTCAAGCAGGCACGCATCGACCTGCTGATCAAGCAGAATCGCCCCGCCGAGGCGGAAAAAGCGCTGGATGCCTTGTTGAAGATCCGTCCGGAGGATCCGGACGTCTGGTATCAGCTCGCCGAAACCCGCGGGCAGTCCGGCAATATCATCGGCTTGCACCAGGCGCGGGCCGAGTACTTTGCATTGGTGGGCGACTTCAAGCAGGCGATCCAGCAACTGGACTTCGCCAAGCGCCGCGCGCCGAACTTCCAACTGGCCTCACGCATCGATGCGCGTCAGAAGGAGTTGATCGATCAGGAGCGTATGGTCAAGGAAATGATGGGCGGCTGATGCGAGAGCCGGTTTGCCGGCTCTCGCCAATGCCCGTCAGGCATTACCCGCCAGTTTCAAGCGCGCCGCCTGGGTGAAATCCAGCATGCGCTTGAGCGGGCGAACGGCGCGGGGAATCACCGCCGGGTCGACGAAGATCTCGTTGCTGCCCTCACGCAGGCACTGCAAGGTGCGCTCCAGGGTATTCATCGCCATCCACGGGCAATGCGCGCAACTGCGGCACGCCGCGCCGTTACCGGCAGTCGGTGCCTCGATGAACACCTTGTCCGGGCACAGCTGCTGCATCTTGTAGAAAATGCCGCGGTCGGTCGCCACGATGAACGTCTTGTTCGGCAGACGCTGCGCCGCCGCGATCAACTGGCTGGTGGAACCCACCGCATCGGCCAGTTCGATCACCGACTCCGGCGACTCGGGGTGCACCAGGATCGCCGCCTCGGGATACAGCGCCTTCATGTCCTCCAACTGCTTGGACTTGAATTCCTCGTGGACGATGCAAGCGCCGTCCCAGAGCAGCATGTCGGCACCGGTTTCCCTCTGGATATAGCGCCCCAGGTGCTTGTCCGGTGCCCAGATGATGGTCTCGCCGTTGTCCATCAGGCTCTCGACGATCTCCAGTGCGCAACTGGAGGTCACCACCCAGTCGGCCCGCGCCTTCACCGCCGCCGAGGTGTTGGCGTACACCACCACCGTACGCTCGGGATGCTGGTCGCAGAACGCGGAAAACTCATCCACCGGACAGCCCAGGTCCAGCGAACAGGTGGCTTCCAGGGTCGGCATCAGGATGCGTTTTTCCGGGGTGAGGATCTTGGCGGTTTCGCCCATGAAGCGCACGCCGGCCACCAGCACGGTCTTGGCCGGGTGCGCGGCGCCGAAGCGCGCCATTTCCAGGGAATCGGACACACAGCCGCCGGTTTCCTCGGCCAGCGCCTGGATCACCGGATCGCAATAGAAATGGGCCACCAGCACCGCGTCCTGGGCCTTCAGCTCGGCGGCGATAGCCGCACGCAACTGCGCCTCTTCGGCGGCACTCAGGGGTTTGGGTTGCTTGGCGTCAAGGTGGGCTTGAACCAGAAGGCGTTCGGAAATCTGCGTCATGTTCGCAAGACCTGCAGGCGCGAGAGCGCGAAAGTCAAGTATACCCCGGCCGCCGTCCCTTTCCGAGACCGGATAGAGGGTCTGCCTAGGTGCAACGTACGGACCGGGAGAGTTAATCCATCAGGCATGGACTGCTTTACAGCCGCGCAAGGCTACAGAATATCCAATGAATTCAAAAGATTATTCTGATCTTCGGACAAGTGGGGGCAAAGCGTTGGATAATCGACCCATTGAAGAGGCCTGGACGGCAACCGATGATATCCGATGACTACCTCGTAATGACCCGCAACGAGTGGGCAGAACTGCGTGCCAGCACGCCTCTGACCCTCTCGGAAGACGATCTGTCGGCATTACGCGGCGTGAACGAAGACGTCTCCCTGGAAGATGTCGCCAACGTCTACCTGCCGCTGTCGCGGCTGATCAACCTGCACATCGGCGCCGCCCGCCAACTGACGGGCATCCGCGATACCTTCCTGGGGCGCCCGACCCACCGGGGCCCTTACATCGTGGCCATCGCCGGCAGCGTCGCCGTCGGCAAGAGTACCTTTGCCCGCGTCCTGCAGGCCGTGATGGCGCGCTGGCCGGATCACCCGAACGTCGCCCTGGTCACCACCGACGGCTTCCTCTACCCCAACAGCAAGCTGGTGGCCGACGGCATCATGCACCGCAAGGGCTTTCCGGAGAGCTACGATCGCAAGCACATGGTCAAGTTCCTCGCCGCCGTGAAGGCCGGCGAGCGCAACATCAAGGCGCCGATCTACTCCCACGTCAGCTACGACATCGTGCCCGACCAGTACCAACTGATCGACCAGCCGGATATCCTGATCTTCGAAGGCCTCAACGTCCTGCAGACCGATGGCGTCGACGGGCAGAAACCCTCCACCATCGTCTCCGATTTCTTCGATTTTTCGGTGTACCTGGATGCCGATGAACAAGACATCGAGCAGTGGTACGTGGCACGCTTTCTCATGCTGCAGAAAACCTCGTTCCGCGCACGCGGGGCGTACTTTCGCAAACTCGCCGACCTGACGCCCGAGGAGGCGCCCGAAGCCGCGCGCCAGATCTGGCGGGATATCAACCGGGTCAACCTGTTGGAAAACATCCTGCCGACCCGTGAGCGCGCGGACCTGGTACTGCGCAAGGCGGCGGATCATTCAGTGAGCGAGATCTGGCTACGTTGATCATGAAGCCCTTCAACCTGTTGTTGAGCCTCACCTTGTTGAGCGTACCCGTCACGACCCTCGCCGAAGGCGGCGGGGGCCGGGTCATCGCCCGCATGCAAGCCCGGCGTGACGAGTCGATGGCACGCTTTCTGGAGCGTGAAGATGCCAAGGCGATCGTCAACGCCCAGGAAGCCGCCAAAACCCTTTCAAGAGCCCAGGCGTCGAACTCGGGACAGGTCGAAAGGTCCGTAGACCAGCCCTGAGGCCCCCATGGGCGCGTGATCGGGTCACGCTCGACTCAACACCTCCCCGGCCTCCCATTGCCCTCGCCGCGCCTCGGTCTGCGCCAACCAGGCCAGGGTGTCGGCGAAAGCCACGGGACGGCTGAAGAAAAAGCCCTGCACCTGCATACAGCCCAGGCTACGCAAGGCATTGAGCTCTTCCTGGGTCTCGACCCCCTCGACCACGCACTCCAGCTCCATGTCGAGGCTCAGGGTCACCAGCGACTTGACGATCTTGTAGCTCGCGGGGTTGAGATGAATGTCGGTGATAAAGCTGCGATCGATCTTGAGTTTCGTCAGCGCCAGGGCATGCAACTGGCTCAGGCTTGAATAGCCCGTGCCGAAATCGTCCAGCGAGATACCGCAGCCCAGCCTGCGAAACTGCCCGATCGCCCATTGCACCTGGGAGATGTCCTGCATCACGACGGTTTCGGTGATTTCCAGGTCCAGATACGCCGGGTTGAAGCCACTGACCCTGATCACATCGATGATCGACTGCACGCTGTCGGCGGAGCCGCAGTCATGGACCGACAGATTGAATGAAAGCCGCATGCCTTCCGGCCAGAGCCGCGCCATACCCAGCGCCTGCCTCAACAAAGGCAACGTGAGGCGACCGATCAGGCCGATACGCTCGGCAATCGGGATGAACTGCCCCGGGGAAACCAGGCCTAGCTCCGGGCTGTCCCAGCGGGCCAATGCCTCGAAGGCGACCGTCTCTCGACTGCCACTGTCGAGAATCGGCTGGAACAGCACGAAAAACTCCTTGTCCAGCACCGCCCTGCGCAACGCCTGCTCGGTGATGGCGTCGCGATGCAACTGCTCGCGATGGCCGCTCGAAAACAGGCACATCGACCCCGGGTTATGGCGCTTGCCTTGGTAAAGCGCATAGTCCGCGTATTCGAAAAGCTGCATGGCACTGGTGGCGCCTTGGGGAAACGTGGCCATGCCCAGGGTGGCGCCGATCTGGATCGGCACATCCACCAGCAGGAACTCGACGCGCAACTGCTCGCACACGGTCTTGCCGAAAGCGTGCAAATCCTCGTCGCTGAGATCGCCTTCGAGCACCAGGGCGAACTCATCCCCACCCAGCCGCGCCACATGCACCGTCCTACCGACCAACTCCAGCAGACGCTGACCGACCATGATCAGAATCTTGTCGCCGACACCGTGGCCGTAGAGATCGTTGACCGGCTTGAACCCGTCGAGATCGAGGATCCCCACTGCAAGGCGCTTTTCCCCGGCGATTGCCTGCCGCATGGCGCTCTCCAGGGTGGTGAAGAACTGTCGCCGGTTGGGCAGCCCGGTCAGGCTGTCCTGATTGGCCAGTTGCAGGTTCTCGTTGCTCAGCTGTTCGGTCCGCGCCTGCACATTCACCAGACGAGTGAAGTCGCGGTAGTGATGTTGCAGGATGACCAACATGGCCAGCGACACCAGCAGGATATTCACCGCCGTGGCAATGAAGGCCGGGTTGTGGGTGGAGGCGAAGAAAATCACGAACGCGACGTTGACCACGAGCGTGGCGATCAGCGCCGCGGGCCGCAGGTGCATCATGCAAAAAATGCAGACGATCACCGTAATCCCCATGAAAAAGGCCACCTGGGACTGCGAATAGGCATCGCCGTAGGGATACAGGGCCAGGGACCAGGAGGTGAAGGCGCCGGCAATGATGGGCACCAACTGATTGGTTCGCCGCAGGGAGGCCAGGATCCGCGTATCGGCAGGCAGGTACCTGGAGCTACGCAACCAGACGCAGGCGCGCACCACGCAGATCACCGTCATGCCCAGCGGGATGGCGCATGTCAGCCACAAGGGCGCGGTGGGCAGGTGAGTGGCGGCCAAGGCCCACATATTCAGCAGCAAGACCAGGTACATCAGCGGCAGCTGACGAGACAAGGCAACGTACTGAGCCCGGAGCAGCTTGGGATTGTCATGGGGTACGGACATGAGGGTCCGCAGGGTAGCCAGGAGTTTTCTTGTCATCGCGAGGCCTCTCCTCTCTGTCTGCGCAGTGAAGGCGTGCAGCGCTCGTCCCTTTCAAGTAGCCGACCAAAAATGAAGATGTAGCCAATACAATTGTCGGCGCAGGCCTGCTTTTCTTTAGAGCCTATAGCCACCACTCTCATGTCTCCGGCGCAGGCACTGGCAACGATCACGAAGCGATGCTTACCCGGGCGGCGCTGAAGAGACCGCTTTGCTGAGCGCTTCAAAGAACGCCTGGCGCTCTGCAAAGCGGCCCTTGTCCGAGGCACTGGGCCACGAGCCGAGGACCACCACCAGCAACTCATGGCGGGGGTCGAAGTACATGGCCTGACCGAAGATACCGAGCGCCTGGTAAGTCTTGTCTTCGCCGACCCACCACTGGAAGCCATAGCCAAGATTCGCCGTATCACCCCGAACAGCCCAATGGGTCGCTTCACTCACCCAGTTCGCCGGCAAGACCTGCCGGCCTCCCGCGTGGCCGCCATCCATGAAGAACAGGCCAAAGCGAGCATAGTCCTCAAGCGTCATGCTCAGGCAGCAACCGGACAGCTCGCTGCCGCTTGCATCCAACGCCCAGACCGCATCACGGGCCATCCCCGCGTGCGACCAGATTTTCTCCGAGAGATAGTCTGCAAGCCCCTTATGGGTTGCACGACTGACCAGCAGCCCGATCAGATCGGTCTCGCCGGTCTTGTAGACGAATCGCGTCCCCGGCTGCGTCTCGCGCTTGAGTCCGGCCATGTAATCCAGGACCGAATGGCCCGAATGTTCCGACAAGTGCGCGAACTGGTTCACATCGGAGTGCGGGTCACGATAGTCCTCGCTCCAGCGCACACCCGAGGTCATGGTCAACAATTGACGGAGCGTCACAGCGTCGTAAGCACTGCCGGACAACTCAGGCAAATAGCGCGTAACAGGGTCTTCGATACTGTGGATAAAGCCATCCTGGATGGCGGCGCCCACCAGGGTCGAGGTGATCGACTTGGCCACGGACCAGGAAGTCCAGCGCTCATTCGCCGTCAGATCCGCGCCATAACGCTCAAGCACTACACGCCCGCGGACCATCACCAACAGCCCCTCCACGTTGGTGTCACGCATAAAGGCGTCGGTATCCACGGGTTGGCCATTGTGTACGAAGTTCAAGGGCAGCTCGCCCTTGGCGCGCGGCAGCTCTGCAATAGCGGCGCTGCCACGCGAAACAACGCGCGTCGGGAAAATGCGCTCCATATTGCGGTAGCCGAATTTTTGCTCCGCGGGCGTCCAGAAGAGAAAGCGGCCAGGTTCCGGCCGGACATCAACAACAGCGTCATCAGGTTGCACAGAGGCTGGTGCGACAGTGGAGACAAGCCAAGCTGCAAGTATGAGACCGACCACCCCGCCTGTCCGCTGAAGCCATCTGTTCATTACGTCGGTCCTTGATACGTAGGGACTTAAAACTAGTTCAGTCCCGTATCAGAAAACAACGATTTTCTGGCAGGCAAAAAAAATCCGGAACTCCTCACTTTCGTGGGCGTTCCGGATTTTCTTCTACAACAAATATGGTGGGTCGTGTGGGATTCGAACCTACGACCAATTGGTTAAAAGCCAACTGCTCTACCAACTGAGCTAACGACCCGCTGTGTGGTGGCGCGTATAATACTGATTTCTAACGGGAATTCAACACCTTAAATGAAAAAAATCAAAAATAACGTGTCGGATCACTGATTCCGGCCGCTGCGAAGCCTTCGGCACGCAGTCGGCAGCTGTCACATTTCCCACATGCAAAGCCATTAGCATCCGCTTGATAGCAGGATACGGTCAGCGAATAGTCGACCCCCAGCTTGACCCCGGCCTGGACGATATCGGCCTTGCTCAGGTTCTGCAGCGGCGCCTGAATACGGAAACCATCGCCCTCGACACCGGCCTTGGTCGCGAGGTTGGCCAGGGTTTCGAAGGCCTCGACAAACTCGGGACGGCAGTCCGGATAACCGGAGTAGTCCACCGCGTTGACGCCGATAAAGATATCCCGGGCGCCGAGCACCTCGGCCCAGCCCAAGGCCAGCGACAGGAACACCGTATTGCGCGCCGGTACGTAGGTCACCGGAATCCCTTCGCTCGGAGCCTCGGGCACATCGATGCTGCTGTCGGTCAAGGCCGAGCCACCGATGCCGTTGAGGTTCAGGCCGATCACCTTGTGCTCGATCACCCCGAGGTCACGCGCCACCCGCTCGGCGGCCTGCAGTTCGGCACGGTGACGCTGGCCATAGTCGAAACTCATGGTGTAGCAGCTGTAGCCCTGGGCACGTGCCATGGCCACCACGGTGGCCGAATCCAGGCCGCCGGAGAGGAGGATTACCGCTTTCTTTTCAGTGCTCGCTTGAGTGGTCATATCAGCGCCCCGGCTCGTCATTCCATAGATATTTGTGCAACTGCATCTGCAGGCGCACCGGCAGGTTGTCCGCCACGATCCAGTCGGCCAGCTCACGGGCCGGCAAGTCGTGGTGGCTCGGCGAGAACAGGACTTCGCCGGCACGTTTATCCAGGCCGTACTGAATCAGCTTGGACACCGCCCAGTCATAGTCCTCCCGCGAGCAGATCACAAACTTGACCTGATCGTTGGGGGTCAGCAACTCGACGTTCTCGTAGCGGTTGCGGTGCGATTCCTTCGAGCCCGGGGTCTTCAGGTCGAGCACGCGGCTGACCCGCGTGTCCACCGCCGAGATATCCAGCGCGCCACTGGTTTCCAGGGACACGCTGTAACCCGCGTCACAGAGCTGCTTGAGCAAAGGAATGGCATTGGGCTGGGCCAGCGGTTCGCCGCCCGTCACGCAGACATAGCGCGGACGGTAACCGGCCACCTGTTCCAGGAGGCTGTCCAGGGTCATGAGCGTGCCGCCGCTGAAGGCATAGGCACTGTCGCAGTACTGGCAGCGCAGAGGGCAGCCGGTCAGGCGCACGAAAACGGTGGGCAGCCCAGCCGTTCGCGTTTCACCCTGCAAAGAGTAAAAAACTTCGGTAATTCTCAATGTGTCTTGCATAGTCGCCACGGGCGCAACAGCTAAACAGGCCGTCCGCCTCAGTCAGGCACTGCAATGAACCTGCGATCGCACAGTCCAGAACAGCGTGTTTCATAAAAAAGGGGGATGAATTCTAACGAAAAAACCCGCGACAAGCGCGGGTTTCTTCAAGCCGGGCGTCAAACCCTCACATACGCTGCAGATCGCGCTGTGCCAACTGAGCGGCGGAAGTCCCCGGATACTGGGAAACCACCTGCTGCAGAATGCCCTTGACCTTGTCGGTATGGCCCAGGCGACGCTCGACGTCCGCCAGCTTGTACAGCGAGTCCGGCACCTTGGCGTGCTTGGGGTACAGCTGGCTGACCTTGGCAAACGCCTGGCCGGCGCCTTGCAGGTCGCCCTTGGCCAGGTTCACTTCGCCCAGCCAGTACTGCGCGTTACCGGCGTACTGGCTATTGGGGTACTTACGCAGGAAAGCGCTGAAGGCCTGGCTGGCCTTGTCGAAGTCCTTGGCCTTGATCAGGTCGAAGGCAGCGTCGTAGTAGAGCTTTTCCTTGGCCGGATCACCCGGCTCGCTGCTGGCCGCGGGGCCTGGGCAGCCGATGCACCAGCTGCAGCACCGGCGGCGGCATTCGCATTGCCACCGGCAGAAGAATTTTCAGGAGCCGCAGCCGCCGGAGCGCCACCACTGCCTATGCGCCGATCAAGATCCTGGTATCGCTCCAGGTTTTCCTGCTTCATGCGCGCAATATCGTTTTGCAGAACTTCGATCACGCCTTGTTGCTGCGAGAGTTGTTCCTGCATGCGTTGCAATTGATTGAACAGTTCGCCCTGTGCCGAGACAGGGGCCGAAACCCCTCCCCCGGCATAGGCGCCGTTCGTACCGTAACCCGCTGGCGGATAACTTCCACCGCTATTGTTATAGCCGGAGTTGTCATCGACCACAGGAACCGCAGCCCACGCCGCAAGCGGCATCAGGCTGAGAGCCAAAACAGTTACAGCACGACGGCACGTTCGCATGACGAATTACTTACGCAGTTCGACGCGACGGTTTTGAGCCCAGGACTGCTCGTCGTGGCCAGTGGCAACTGGACGCTCTTTACCGTAGGAAACCAGTTCCAGCTGAGCTGGGGCAACACCTTGCAGTACCAGGTAGCGTTGAACGGCTTTCGCACGACGCTCGCCCAGTGCCATGTTGTACTCGCGAGTACCACGTTCGTCGGTGTTACCTTCCAGAACGACGTGAGCGCCGTTAGCTTTCAGGTCCTTGGCGTGAACGTCCAGGGAGCGCATGGCTTCTGGCTTCAGGTCCGAGCTGTCGTATTCGAAGTAGAAAGTGGTGATTGCGCGCAGAGCAGCTTCTTCGCTCAGGGAGCCGTCAACTGCACCGGTGTTAGCACCGTAACCAGCGTTTGGGTCTACAGCGCCTTGACCGGCATTGTCGCCGCCTTTGGACGAGCAACCTACAGCTACAGCCATGGCCAGAGCCAGCGCAGCAAATTTACCAAACTTCAGCATTTCCATCGTAAAACTCCTAATGAACCCCAGTGTGTTAAGCAAAATCTTTAAAGCGCCGCGTCAGTTCAGGTAAGGGGACCAGGAAGGTTCTCTGACTTCGCCTTGAGCGGTAGGAAGCGGGAGCCTTACGCGTCCGTTGATGGACACGAGCATCAAGACTCCCCGGCCCTGCTGGGCGGTGGCGTAGATTACCATGGTGCCGTTAGGCGCGACAGTGGCTGACTCATCAAGGTTGGTGTCTGTCAGTATCTTTACACTGCCGCGTTGCAAATCCTGAGCCGCCACACGGAAATTGGTAAAGCCATCCTGGCGGTGGATCATCACCAGTGTTTTTTCATCCGCCGACAGTTTCGGGTTGGCGTTGTAGTTACCGATGAAGGTCACGCGCTCCGCACCGCCGCCATTGACGTTGGTCTTGTAGATCTGTGGCTTGCCGCCGCGATCGGAGGTGAAGTAGATGGTCGAGCCATCCTTGCCCCAGAACGGTTCGGTGTTGATGCCCTGGCCGCTGGTGACGCGACTCATCTGGCGCGTGGCCATGTTCATCACGTAGATGTCCGGGTTGCCGTCCTTGGACAGCACGAACGCCAGGCGCGAGCCATCCGGCGACCAGGCCGGTGCACCGTTGAGGCCTTCGAAGTTGGTGATCTGCTCACGGCGACCGGTGTCGATGTGCTGGACGAAGATGCGCGGACGCTTCTGTTCGAACGACACATAGGCGATACGCTTGCCATCCGGGGCGAAACGCGGCGACAGGATCGGCTCGCGCGATTGCAGCAGGGTCACGGCGCGGGCACCGTCATAGTCCGAGCGCTGCAGGGTGTAGCGGGTGTTGTTCACCGAGAAGCGTTCGGCCGTGACATAGAGCATGCGTGTGGAGAACGCACCCTTGATGCCGGTGAGCTTTTCAAACGACTGGTCGGAGATGTAGTGCGACATGTCGCGCAACTGCTCGGCCGTGCCCGACACGCTGCCGGTCAGCACTTGCTGCTCGGTGGCGACGTTGAACAGCGCGTACTGCACCTGCAGGCGACCGCCCGCCGGAACGATGCTGCCGACCATGATGTACTGGGCGCCCAGGGCCTTCCAGTCACGGTAGATGACTTCGCTGGCCTGGGTTGGCAGGCTGATCATGTTCTGCTTCGGAATCGGCGAGTAGTAACCGGAGTTACGCAGGTCGTCGCCGATGATCTGGGCCATGTCGTCCGGCAGGACGCTACCGCCCTGCCAGCCGAAGGGAACGACCGCGATGGGCGTAGCCCGGTCGCTGCCGCTGGTGACCAGAATGTTCTTTTCATCTGCCATCGCCATCCCTGCCAGGCAGCAGATCACGACAAGCATTGTTCGAAGAAGGTTTCTCACAAGGCTAGATCCTCAGGTGTGAATGTCATCTTGAAGGAACGATAGGGAGCAAAGTCGCTCGGTTTCATTCCCTGCATTTCCGTCAAACGACCAATATTTTTGACCGCTGCTACCGCCGAGGCGTCAAACGGGCCGTCGCCACTGGTCTTGGCCACCGAAACCGAGGTCACGGTACCGTCCGGCAACATGCCGATTTGCAGCACCACTGTCATGCCTTTGCGCGCCGAAGGAGGACGAGCCCAACCTTCCGCTGCCCGCGCACGAATCAGATCGTCGAAACTGCCAGCGGTTTCATCGCCCTGCTCATCGGCCAGGGCCTGCTGGCGCTGCGGCGTGTCGGAAAGCAAATCTGCCAGGGCCTGGGCCTTCTTGTCTTCGGCAGCTTTACGCGCCGCATCCTGCGATTTCTTCTTCGCAGCATCGGCAGCAGCTTTCTTCTTCGCCTCTTCAGCGACTTTCTTCTTCGCTTCTTCAGCTTCGGCTTTCTTCTTGGCGTCCTCGGCCGCTTTCTTCTTGGCGTCTTCGACGATCTTTTTCTTCGCCTCGTCAGCCGCCTTCTTGGCCTCTTCTTCCGCGGCCTTCTTGGCTTCGTCTTCGGCTTTCTTCTTGGCTATATCGGCCAATTCCTTTTTCGCCTCGGCCGCCTTCTTCGCGTCGTCGGCTTTCTTGGCCTCTTCGGCCTTTTTCGCCTCATCCGCTTTCTTGGCCTCGTCGGCCTTCTTGGCTTCGTCGGCCTTTTGAGCCGCTTCCTCTTTCTTTTGTTCCGCAGCCTTCACCGCTTCCTGCTCGACCTTCTTCTGTTCCATCTGCTCGACTTCGGTCTGGCGCGCGGCGGATTTCTTCGCCTCACCCGCAATCTTCTGATTGGTCTGGGTGGTCGCCTGACTTTTCGATTTCAGCTGATACAGGGTCGCCTGGACAATGGGCTTGGCCGGCGGCAGTTCCGGAGTCAGGGCAAAGCTGACGAACAGCATGCCGAAAATCAGGATATGCAGGCCAATCGCCCAGACGCTGGGCCAGAAGTAGCTTTCCGAAGCGGACGGCTCTCGCTGTTGGTGCATCAGGGAGCCTCGGTAATCAAGCCAACATTACCGACGCCGGCCTTCTGCAGACCGCCCATGGCACCCATGACGGCCCCATAGTCGACGGTCTTGTCACCGCGAATGAACACCTGGGTATGCTTGCCGCCTTCGTTGCCGGCGCGAATGATCTTGGTCACCGCGTCGGTCATCTGCGGCAGGGTCATGGCCCTGTCCTGCTGTTTGTCGGTGTCGACTTCGCTGCCAAGGTTCCAGTAGTAGGTCTTGTCAGCCTTGATCGAAATGGTCAGGACCTGGGTGTTGTTGTCCTGCGGCAAGGCTTCGCTGGAAACCTTGGGCAGATCAACCTTCACGCCCTGATTGAGCATCGGCGCGGTCACCATGAAGATAACCAGCAGCACCAACATCACGTCGATGTAGGGCACCACGTTCATCTCGGCGACCGGCTTGCGTTTGTGGCGAACTCGGGCCATGGGGATTTACCTGCTCACTCTTCGCTGGTGTGCACTTTGCGGTGCAGGATCGCCTGGAACTCGTCGGCGAAGGTGTAGTAGCGGCCGATCAGGTTCTCGCCACGGGCCGCAAAACGGTTGTAGGCGACAACGGCCGGAATGGCGGCGAACAGACCGATGGCGGTGGCCACCAGCGCTTCGGAAATACCCGGGGCCACGGTGGCCAGGGTTGCCTGCTGGGCGGTGGCCAGGCCACGGAAGGAGTTCATGATCCCCCAGACGGTACCGAACAGACCGATGTACGGGCTGACGGAGCCGACGGTGGCCAGGAACGGCAGGCTCTGCTCGAGCTTTTCCTCTTCACGGGAGATGGCCACGCGCATGGCGCGGGACACCCCTTCCATGACCGCTTCCGGATCGACGCCCGATTGCTGGCGCAGACGGGAGAACTCCTTGAAACCGGCACGGAAGATCTGCTCGACGCCCGAATCCGGATCCGGGTTGCTGCCGGCCTGACGGTAGAGCTTGGACAGGTCGATGCCCGACCAGAAGCGCTCTTCGAAGCTCTCCAGGGCGCGGCGACCGGCGCGCAGCAGGTTGCTGCGCTGAAAAATCATGATCCACGAGGTGACCGAGGCGGCCACCAGGATCAGCATGACCAATTGCACCACGATGCTGGCATTGCTGACCAAGCTCCACATGGAGGAATGGTCGACGACGTTAGCTTCCACGCTTTATCTCCTGCTCTAAGTGAGTACCCGCGCCGCTTGTGTCGGCAAAGGCCGAACGCAAGGCTTCTGGAATGGCCCGGGGTTTTAAACTATCGGCGCGCACACAGGCCACCAGGAACTGCCCTTCGCAGAGCAGCGTTTCATCATCAGCCCGCCTGACCTGCTGCTTGAAGCGCAGGCTCGCACGGTTCAGCTCAATCACCTCGGCGCTGATCGAAAGCTCATCGTCCAATCGCGCCGGCGCGTGGTAGCGCGCTTCGCTGGAATGCACGACGAACAACAGGTTCTCCCCTGCCAGCGACGATTGGGCAAAGCCCAACTCCCGTAGCCGCTCGGTTCGAGCCCGCTCCATGAACTTAAGGTAATTGACGTAATACACGATGCCGCCGGCATCGGTGTCCTCGTAATAAACGCGACAGCGATGTGCGAACGACTGAACCCCGTTTTGCGCGCGCATACTCTAGTGCTTACTCCTCAGGTTGCCAATCGGCCAGGCAACTGTTTTTCGTCCTTCGACGACTTTTTGCATGAAGATTCGTGACACGTGCCCTTCGGACAACGCAAACCGCGAATAAATCAGCCCCGATCCTGCCTTTACTCGTCCAGCGCATCAAGAAACTCGTCTACCACGGGCATTTCGCCCAAGCGCGACGGAATGTTCAAACCGAAGTGCAGATAGGCATGCCGGGTCACCACCCGTCCACGGGGGGTGCGCATGATATAGCCCTGCTGGATCAGGTAGGGCTCGAGCACATCCTCGATGGTGTGCCGTTCCTCGCTGATCGCCGCCGCCAGGCTGTCCACGCCCACCGGGCCGCCGTCGAATTTCTCGATCATGGTCAGCAGCAGGCGCCGGTCCTGGTGATCGAAACCGTGCTCGTCGACATCCAGCAGGTTCAAGGCCAGGTCCGCCACGGGCTTGGTGATATGTCCCTTGGCCCGTACTTCGGCGAAGTCGCGCACCCGGCGCAACAGGCGGTTGGCGATCCGCGGCGTGCCCCGCGCCCGCCGGGCGACCTCGAAGGCGCCGTCAGGGTCCAGCGGCAAGCCGAGAATCCCCGCCGAACGACTGACGATGGTTGCCAGGTCCGCGGTGCTATAGAACTCGAGACGCTGGACGATACCGAAGCGGTCACGCAACGGGTTGGTCAACATGCCGGCGCGGGTGGTGGCGCCGACCAGGGTGAAGGGTGGCAGGTCGAGCTTGATCGAGCGCGCCGCCGGCCCTTCGCCGATCATGATATCGAGCTGGAAGTCCTCCATCGCCGGATACAGGACTTCTTCGACAATCGGCGACAAACGGTGGATTTCATCGATGAAGAGCACATCGTGGGGCTCGAGATTGGTCAGCAGCGCCGCCAGGTCGCCCGCCCGCTCCAGCACCGGTCCCGAGGTGCTCTTGATCGACACGCCCATCTCCTGGGCGATGATATTGGCCAGGGTGGTCTTGCCCAGGCCCGGCGGACCGAAGATCAGGGTGTGATCCAGGGATTCGCCACGCCCGCGCGCTGCCTGGATGAACAACTCCATCTGCTCCCTGACCGTCGGCTGGCCGATGTACTCGGCCAGGCTCAACGGCCGGATGGCACGATCCTGGACTTCCTCGCGGTCACGCCCGCTGGAAGCGGTAATCAAACGGTCGGCTTCAATCACTTAGATCATTCCCTTCAGGGCGCGACGAATCATGTCTTCGCTGCTCAGGCCCTTGTCTTTGATGGCCGACACCGCCTTGCTCGCCTCCTGGGGCTTGTAGCCCAGGGAAATCAGCGCACTGACCGCATCGGTTTCAGCGCTGGCCACCGGCACCGCAGGCGCGCCGTCCGGCTGGTTGGGCACCAGGGCAAACATGCTCGGCACGGTTTCCCAGGCCTTGAAGCGATCCTTGAGTTCCACCAGCAGGCGTTCGGCGGTCTTCTTGCCGACGCCGGGCACCCGCACCAGCGCCGAAGTGTCCTGGGCCTGCACGCAGCGCACCAGTTCATCGACCTCCAGGCTCGACATCAGCGCCAGGGCCAGCTTCGGTCCGACGCCGTTGAGGCGGATCAACTCGCGGAAAAAGTCGCGTTCGCGCTTGCCGACGAAGCCATAGAGTAACTGCGCATCCTCGCGCACGACCAAATGCGTGTGCAAAGTCAGCGGTTCGCCGACCGACGGCAGGCGGTAAAGCGTGGTCATCGGCACTTCCAGCTCGTAGCCGAGGCCATTCACATCAAGGATGAGGTGCGGCGGCTGTTTTTCAGCCAGGGTGCCGCGCAAACGTCCAATCACGTATCAGATCCTTATTTCTGGCCAGACCAGGGGCTGACGACTCGGAACCATGGCGCACTACCTTATCCGGCGGGGCGCTATCGGCAAGCAAAACTGTTTGAGGCGATGATGCTATCAGAGACGCAGGCGACCACCACGGCTACGTGCAGCGCCCAGGCCATGGGGCAGGAGGCTTGCGCGGGTGTGCGCATGGCACAGGGCGATCGCCAGGGCATCCGAGGCGTCGACTTGCGGCTTGGTGGTGAGCTTGAGCAAATGCATGACCATCATCATCACCTGCTCCTTGTTGGCGCCCCCCGTGCCGGCCACGGCCTGCTTGACCTGGGTGGCGGTGTACTCGGCGATCTCGAGGTTTTCCTCGGCCCCGGCGACGATGGCCGCACCCCGCGCCTGGCCGAGCTTGAGCGCCGAATCGGCGTTTTTCGCCATGAACACCTTTTCGATGCCCATGGTCACCGGACCGTAGGTCTGGATCACCTCGCGCACACTACGGTAGACGATCTGCAAACGCTCGTGCAGTTCGCCGCTGCCGGTGCGGATACAGCCCGAGGCGACGTACACACAGCCGCGCCCGGTATCGCGCACCACACCATAGCCGGTGATGCGCGAACCGGGGTCGATACCAAGAATCAAAGTCATAGTGTCTGGGTCAGCCGAGCTGTTCGGCCACCGACTCGGGAATATCGGCATTGGAGTAGACGTTCTGCACGTCGTCCAGGTCCTCGAGCATGTCGATCAGCTTGAGCACCTTTTCCGCGCCCTCCAGATCGAGTTCGGCACTGGTGGTCGGCAACATGACGATTTCCGCGTCAGCCGCCTTGAAGCCCGCCGCATCCAGGGCGTTACGCACCGCATAGAAGCCGGCAAACGAGGTGAACACGTCGATCGAGCCGTCTTCGTGGGTGACCACGTCATCGGCGTCGGCTTCCATCGCCGCTTCCATCAGCGCATCTTCATCGATGCCCGGCGCGAAGGACAGTTGCCCCTTGCGTTCGAACAGGTAGGCTACGGAACCATCGGTCCCCAGGTTGCCACCACACTTGCTGAACGCATGGCGCACGGCCGCCGCGGTACGGTTGCGGTTATCGGTCATGCATTCGACCATGATCGCCACGCCGCCGGGGCCGTAGCCCTCGTAGCTCAGCTCGACCATGTCGTCGGTGTCGGCCGCACCGGCACCGCGGGCCACCGCGCGATCGATGATATCGCGGCTCATGTTGGCGCCGAGGGCCTTGTCCAGCGCCAGGCGCAGGCGCGGGTTGGAGCCCGGATCACCGCCGCCCTGACGAGCGGCGACGGTCAGCTCACGAATCCACTTGGTGAAGATCTTGCCCTTCTTGGCATCCTGACGTTCTTTGCGGTGCTTGATGTTCGCCCACTTGGAATGACCTGCCATAACTCGCTCCGAATGCTCTTTGAACCATTGTCTTGAAACAATGCCTTGAAACATTGCCCGCGCAGCCCAAGGGCTGCCGCCGGCAATAAAAAGTCTCGACCTTGAAAAAAGGCGCATCCAGTGGATGCGCCCTCGGGTCCGTCTTACTCTGCCTTGGGGGTTTCGCGCAGGCGGATATGCAACTCGCGCAATGCCTTGGCATCCACCAGGCCCGGTGCCTGGGTCATGACACAGGCCGCGCTCTGGGTTTTCGGGAACGCGATCACTTCGCGGATCGACTGGGCGCCGGTCATCAGCATCACCAGGCGGTCCAGGCCGAAGGCCAGGCCACCGTGGGGCGGAGCACCGTATTTCAGCGCGTCGAGCAGGAAGCCGAACTTCTCTTCCTGTTCCGCTTCGCCGATGCCCAGCAGACGGAACACCGCCTGTTGCATTTCCTTGCGGTGGATACGGATCGAACCGCCACCCAGCTCGGTGCCGTTCAGCACCATGTCGTAGGCGCGGGACAGCGCGGTGGCCGGGCTGGCCGCCAGCTCTTCAGGCGAGCACTTCGGCGCGGTGAACGGGTGGTGCAAGGCGGTGAAGCTACCGTCTTCGTTCTCTTCGAACATCGGGAAGTCGACGACCCACATCGGCGCCCACTCGCAGGTCAGCAGCTCGAGGTCGTGACCGACCTTGATCCGCAGCGCGCCCAGGGCTTCGCTGACGATCTTGGCCTTGTCGGCACCGAAGAACACGATATCGCCATCGACCGCGCCGACGCGATCGAGGATCACGTTGAGGTTGGCCTCGGGGATGTTCTTGACGATCGGCGACTGCAGGCCTTCCACGCCCTTGGCGCGTTCGTTGACCTTGATGTACGCCAGGCCCTTGGCACCGTAGATGCCGACGAACTTGGTGTAGTCGTCGATCTTGCTGCGCGGCATGCTCGCCGCGCCCGGGACGCGCAAGGCGGCCACGCGGCATTTCGGGTCGTTGGCCGGGCCGCTGAACACCTTGAATTCAACGTCCTTGAGCTGGTCGGCGACGTCCACCAGTTCCAGCGGGATGCGCAGGTCCGGCTTGTCGGAGCCGTAGCGGCGCATGGCCTCGTCCCAGGTCATGTGCGGGAATTCGCCGAATTCCAGACCCAGCACTTCCTTGAACAGGTTGCGGATCATGCCTTCGGTCAGGCCCATGATGTCCTTTTCATCGAGGAAGCTGGTCTCGATGTCGATCTGGGTAAATTCCGGCTGGCGATCGGCGCGCAGGTCTTCGTCGCGGAAGCACTTGGCGATCTGGTAGTAACGGTCGAAGCCGGCCACCATCAGCAGTTGCTTGAACAGCTGCGGCGATTGCGGCAGGGCGAAGAAGCTGCCGGCGTGGGTGCGGCTCGGCACCAGGTAGTCACGGGCACCTTCCGGGGTCGCACGGGTCAGGATCGGCGTTTCGACGTCGAGGAAGCCGTTTTCGTCCAGGTAGCGGCGGATGCTGGTGGTCATGCGCGAACGCAGACGCAGCTTCTCGGCCATTTCCGGGCGACGCAGGTCGATAAAGCGATAACGCAGACGGGTTTCCTCGCCGACGTCGGAGTATTCGTTGAGCGGGAACGGCGGGGTTTCCGCTTCGTTCAGCACTTGCAGCTCATAGCCCAGCACTTCGATGGCACCGGAGGCCATGTTGGCATTGCCGGCACCGGCCGGACGCAGACGCACCTTGCCGGTGATCTTGACCACGTACTCGCTGCGCACGCGATCGGCGGCGGCGAAGGTGTCGGCGCGATCCGGGTCGAAGACCACCTGGGCCAGACCTTCGCGGTCACGGATATCGAGGAAAATCACCCCGCCATGGTCGCGACGACGGTGGACCCATCCGCAAAGGGTGACTTCCTGGCCTTCCAGGCTCTCGTTCAGTTGGCCGCAATAATGGCTGCGCATCATGGTCGTGGTTCGCTTCTAGTCATTCGAATTCGGTGGAGGTCTTGTCTTGGCAACGCGACAAGTGCCCGCTCGTGTCGCTTATTTCAGTCGGCTTTATCGCCACCTGCCAGGTTTTTCTTGCTGCCGGTCTTGAAATCCGTCTCGTACCAGCCGGTACCGCTCAGGCGAAAACCGGGCATGGAGAGCATTTTTTTCAATTGCGGTGCCTGGCAGGCCGGGCAGTCGACCAGCGGTGCATCACTGATCTTTTGAATGGCTTCCAGTTGATGACCGCAGGAAGCGCATTGGTAGTCGTACATGGGCATGGGGCGTCTCGGCAATCGGATAACGACATCACTGCTGCCCGAGCCCGGGACGGGCCATGCAGCAAAGAGCGGGATTATATCCGTTAAATCGAGCCTTTGCAGCCGTGGACCGGTCAGCGCACCCGCCGGGGCCTGGCGAATCCCCCGAGACGCCCGGCCAGGCCTATATCGCCCGGGACAAACCGCCCAGCGTCAGCAGATGCACGACACACACCACCCGAATCAGGCCGCTGAAATTCTTCACCCCGCCATAACGCAGGTGAACCTCCATATCCACATTGGACAGCAAGGCATTGACCGTACATTCATGGGTATTGGCGATATCGGCCAATACCTTCCAGTAAACCTCCTCCAGACGCAAGCAGGTGGCAAAACCATTCAAACGCACCGAACGCGAAACCGGCTTCGCCAACCCAATATCGAAATCCAGCAACAGGGGATCCACCCGGGTCTTGCGCAAACAACCGGAACTCCCCACCTCATGCCCCACCCACTGAACCATTTTCATCGCACTCCGTCGCTGCACACCTTTGAATAAAGGCGTTCCTGGCAAACCTCCTGACATAAAACATTAAGTAAAAAACCCTATCCAGCAGACTGCACTACAGCCACTGTAGGAAGGGTCCATTAAATAAAGAAGAACAACGAAAAGCCCGGGAGCAGGCACCCGCGAACGCCTGCAAGCGTCTGGCCCGCGGACTTTGCCGACAGCGCCCCTGCCCCGCTGCAAGTTCTCCGACAGCGGCCCGGTGTCGAAGTTTGAGAAGGCCTGGGCTTTGCTGTTAAATAGAGACGGTGTCGTCGCTGTCGAATCTCTGACAGTGGCGCATAGGCGGATGATCACACGTGCCCAGCGCCTCACCTTTTTTCAGAAGCGAACCGTGTGCCATCCGCTCTTCCTTGTGATCCGTCTTTGAGTGAGTCAATAAAAATGTTGAAAATCGTCCACCTGCTAACGGGCGCTGTCGCCCTGCTGCTGTCCTTTATCCCCAGCCTGCGATCCGAAGCCCTGCCTTACCTGCAACAACCCGATGCGCTGTACCTGGCATTCTTCGGCTTGCTCAACCTCACCCTCGCGCCAGTCATTCCCTACTGGAACAAGGGTCCACGGCATCAACTGCAAATCCTGGTCAGCATCCTGCTGATCGTCGCCGTGGCGCTGCAAATCCTCACCCTGCTCGCCCCCCTGACCCAGATCGGCGGCCAACCCGCCGTGCTCCCGGGTCTGCTGGCCGCCGTGATTGCCGTACTGCTGCACCTGGCGGTGAGCTTCTACAAGAAATCGTCCCCGGCGGCGGCGCCTCACAACTACGACATGAGCAATCGCGATACCGGCACCGTGAAGTGGTTCAACACCTCCAAGGGGTTCGGCTTTATCTCGCGCGATTCCGGCGATGATATTTTCGTGCACTTTCGCGCCATCCGTGGCGAAGGCCACCGCGTACTGGTCGAAGGCCAGCGCGTGGAGTTCTCGGTGATGAACCGGGACAAGGGCCTGCAAGCCGAAGACGTGATCGCAGCCTTGCCGCGTCGCTGATCGGCCACAAAAAAACGCGAGGCAGCCGGGCTGCCTCGCGTTTTTTTATGTCGCCGGATTGAGCTTAATAATGAGGCGGCGGCGCGTCCTCTTCGAAAGAGCCGAACTGCCCCATCATTTCTTCATGGCGCTTGAGCAGGGCCGCCATCTGCAACTGCAGACGCTCGACCACGCGTTGCTGCTCCACCAGCACATCATTGAGTGACTGGATCGTGTCATCCTGAAACGCCAGGCGACTTTCCAATTCGGTCACGCGATCTTCAAGGTTCATACAACCGCCTGCACAAAACGCGGGTCATGCTGGAAGGCCACGCGCAACTTTTCGCGAATCCGCGCAACTTCCTCATCGCTGTAAGGCTGGGCCGGGTGCTTGCCCCAGACCGGTGCCGGCCATGCCACATCGTCGCGCCGACGGACAATCACATGCATGTGCAACTGGCTGACCACATTGCCCAAGGCCGCGACATTCATCTTGTCCGCCTGGAAGACCGATTGGAGCAACTGCGCCAACTCCGTGGTCTCTTGCCACAACTGCAACTGATCGGCCGCCTCCAGCTGGAACACTTCGCTGATATCCGCACGCCGTGGCACCAGGATGAACCAGGGATAGTTCGAATCATTGGACAGCAGCACTCGGCACAACGGCAGGTCGCCCAACGGCAAGGTGTCTTGTTGAAGACGCGAATCGAGAACGAACACCGTGAATACTCCTGCATGACTGAAAGGTTTACAGGCCGTCAGGATACCCGTGATCGGCCGCCGATTCACGGCCCTGGCAAGTGACACCGGCAAATGGGCGAATACGGGGCACCAGTGCTCCAGAATGGAACAGCCAACGCTTTCCCGGAGCCAGAAAGACCACAAAATTACACACCAGCCAGAAAAAGCCCCATATCGCCACAAAAATGTCACCTTTGTCTGAAATCCTTTGCCTACGTCATCGAGGGCGGCGCCTGACTCAAGGGACAAAAAAGCCCGCCTTGCTGCTACCCGCTCCCCTCATCGACACTGCGGATCATTTTTTTGCACCAAAACCGCACACTACGACTACTATCAGTGCACGCTTCACCCACCGACTACCCAGTCGGAGTGTGGACCGGTAACATTTTTCGCTTTCCATGGATTTTCAACGGATTAGCAGCACAAGGAAAAGCAGTACGTCAAGTACCCGCGCAAACGCCGCCGCCCCTAGGTTTCATAAGGGTTTCAGCGCGATGACGGTGCCTGGTAATTTTTTTCTTACATTTTTTTCACTTTGTGCATGCTTGTTGCATTACTGAATCAATAGTCGCGACAGAGGGTCTGCCCGGAAGCTGAAGCTCCTGCGACATCGTAACAACGCTGCACAGTGCGCCCATGGAGAGTTCAGGGCTTGAACATAGACAGAGCCTTTGCTTCTATGCTCATGCGTTTGAAACAGCGCTGAAGTTGTACAGCCCGTAGCAGAAGGGCTGTGAATTTGCGACATGGAGCTAGCTTTTTGCGACACGCTCGTAAAGAAGCCGCAAGGATAGGTGTGCAAGTATCGCCAAGTTTGTCGACGTGATATAAGTTTGCGCCGACACAAAAAAGAAAGAGCCGCCCAGACAAAAATACAGGTGGGACGGCAGTACTCTTCCTAAAAACCAAAGGAGCAAATCACGATGCGCGTGATGAAGTGGAGCATGATCGCCCTGGCTGTTACAGCAGCAGGCTCGCAAGTGGCTATGGCCGACCCGTTCGTAACCCCTCAGTCCGATGCCAAGGGTTTCGTTGAAGGTTCTTCGTTTGGTGTGAATCTGAAGAACTACTACTTCAACCGGGACAAGAAAGATGGTGGCGTCGACCAGAAAGACTGGTCCCAAGGCGTACTGGGCAAATTCAGTTCCGGCTTTACCCAAGGTACCGTCGGTGTCGGCGTCGATGCCTTTGGTGATGCTGGTTTCAAGCTTGACGGTGACAACACTCACGTGGGTACCGGCAACCTGAGCCATGGCGCAAATGGCGTCAACAACAGCTTTGGTAAAGCAGGCGCGGACGTCCGCGTTCGCATCTCCAAAACCCAGCTGACATTCGGCGACTTCACCCCTACTACGGCACCAGTATTCGCCGTCGGCGGCAGCCGTCTGTTCCAACAGACCGCTCGTGGCTTCCAACTGCAGAGCAGTGAAGTTAAAGACCTGGATCTCGAAGCCGGTCACTTCTACGCTGGTAGCAGCTCGGACTACACCTCGCTGCAAGGCAACCTGTTTGCCACCTACGCTGGTGTTACTGCCAAGAGCATCGATTATGTGGGTGGCAAATACGCCATCAACGAGAACCTGACCGCCTCCCTGTACGGTGCCAAGCTCCAGGATATCTGGAACCAGTACTACACCAACGTCAACTACACCCTGCCACTGGCTACTGACCAGTCCTTGAACTTCGACTTCAACCTGTATCATACAGACGATACCGGTGCGGCGAAGGCAGGCAAGATCGACAACAACGCTTTCTCGCTGGCAGCCGCCTATTCGTTCCTGAAGGCACACACCGTTACTCTGGCGTTCCAGAAGGTCAACGGCAACACGCCATTCGACTACATTGGTATCGAACGCGGCAAGGGCAACCAGGGTGGCGACTCGATCTTCCTGGCTAACTCGATCCAATACTCTGACTTCAACGGCCCAGGTGAAAAATCCTGGCAGGCCCGTTATGACATCAAAATGGCTGAGTACGGCGTCCCAGGCCTGAGCTTCATGGCTCGTTATGTCCATGGTGATGGCATCGACGGCACCGGCGCAACTAGCGGTGCATATGTCGGCGCCTACGGCAAAGACGGTCACCACTTCGAAACCAACCTGGAAGCCAAGTACGTTGTCCAGTCTGGTCCTCTGAAGGATCTGTCCTTCCGTGCACGTCAAGCTTGGCACCGTGGCAATGCTGACGATGGCGAAGGCAATATCAACGAGTTCCGCCTGATCACCGAGTACCCAATCACCATCTTGTAATCGCCTGATTACTTGCTTGATGATGTGACACTCGTTTAAAGAAAGGCCCATCCTGGTGATGGGCCTTTTTTATTGCGTCGCGATTGAGCAGGGCAACTTGATAGGTAGCTAATAAATAGCGAGCGTCATAGTTAGCCAACCGCCACTTCGCTTAACTACAGACACAAAAAAAGGGCTTTCGCCCCCGATATCGGTCCGTTGAATAAGTAAGATCTTGAAAACACCGCGAAACCCCGTGGGAGCCGGCTTGCTGGCGATGAGGCCCGCAAGCCCCACATCAACCTTGAGGACGCTATCGCTGGCAAGCCAGGCTCCTACAAGGGCCAATGTGCTTTCGAGCAGGTATTCACAACATCAGCCACGACCTTGATGCCCAGCCCACCGGCCAGGCATCAATCCCTCGATCACTTAACCGACTCTTCCTGCACCATCCGCACCACCTGCTGCGGAAACGGAATATCGATCCCCGCCGCTTTCAGGCGGTCCCGCGCCTGCTCATTGAACATGAACAGCACGTCCCAGTAATCGGGCGTATTGACCCACACCCGCAGGGACACCGTGATCGAGTGAGCCCCCAGCGTAGCCACCACGACCACTGGCGCCGGATCGGCCAGCACCCGCCGGTCCTTCGCCATCTCCAGCAGCACCTCGCGGGCCTCCTGCAGATTCGCCTGGAAATCCACGCCGACGTCGAACACCACCCGCCGAGTCAACTGACGGTTGTAGTTGGTAATGATCCCATTGGACAGGTTGCCATTGGGCACCACCACGGTCTTGTTGTCCCCGGTGCGCAGGATGGTGTGGAAAATCTGGATACTGTCCACCGTCCCGCTGATGCCCTGGGCTTCGATCCAGTCACCGATACGAAACGGCCGGAACAGCAGGATCAACACCCCACCGGCAAAATTCGCCAGGCTGCCCTGCAACGCCAGGCCGATGGCCAGGCCCGCCGCACCGATGGCCGCGACGAAGGAGGTGGTCTCCACGCCGATCATCGACGCCACGCTGACGATCAACATCACCTTGAGGCCGATGTTCGCCAGGCTGCTGATAAACCCCTGCAACGCCAGGTCGGCATTGCGCAATGCCAGCAACCTGCCCACACGGTGGGTCAGGCCGTTGATCAGCCACCAGCCGATACACAAGGTGACGATGGCCAGCAGCAGACGGCTGCCGTATTGCATGATCATCGGGATCCAGGCCTCTGAAACCTTGACCCAGTGATCCACTTGCGCGTTCAAATCCATTGTTCTCTCCGGTTACCTTGCGATGACCCGGCGAAACGACGGCCGCACTGCGCACTCCATCGTTTCACCGTGGTTGGGCCCTCCGACGCCGATAACTCCCAGAGGTTCCCTGACAGACTAGATCAGTCGCGGAAATTGTTGAATTGCAGCGGCACGTCGAACTCCTTGGCCCGCAGGTTGGCAATCGCCTCCTGCAGGTCGTCGCGCTTCTTGCCAGTGACCCGAACCTGCTCGCCCTGGATGGCGGCCTGGACCTTGAGCTTGGCGTCCTTGATATGGGCGACGATTTTCTTCGCCGTGTCCTTGTCGATCCCTTCCTTGAAGGTCGCTTCCTGCTTCATGACCTTGCCGGACGCATAGGCGTCCTTGATTTCAAGGCACTTGACGTCGATCTTGCGCTTGACCAGGGCCATGCGCAGGATCTCCAGCATGGCTTCGAGCTGGAACTCGGCCTCGGCGGTCAGGATCACGGTCTGCTCCTTGTCCTTGAACTCGAAGGAACCCTTGCCCTTGAGGTCATAACGACGGTCCAGCTCCTTGACGGCGTTCTCGACGGCGTTGGTGACTTCGTGCTTGTCCAGTTCGGATACCACGTCGAACGACGGCATCGTATTTCTCCAAAATAAAGTCGGCGCGGCTCAATACCGATGGAGCGCGCCTGGTTTGACGGTTAAAATCCGGGGGCATTATAGCGGTTCTTCCCACTCATTCACTTGTGAGCCACCCATGCCGAACCCGGATCTGAGCATTTTGCTGGTGAGCGATGAGAAGTTGGCCAGCAGTACGTTGGGCAGCAGCCTCCAGCGCATGGGTTATCAGGATATCCGCCAGGCCAATGACAGCGTCCTGGCACTGGAGCAACTCGACCAGCGGGCCGCCGGCCTGCTGATCTGCGCAGGAAGCGCAGGCCTGGCGCTGGCCGCCAAGGTCCGACAAAGGGACGAGATGAACAATCACTACACCTACGTGCTCCTCATCAGCGACCAATCGCCCGCGCTGTTGCTGGACGAGACCTCGGACAACGACATCGACGACCTGCTCGCCCCGGCCGATGTCGACCGCCATCTGCAGACCCGGGTACTCGCCGCCGACCGCCTGTGCAACACCTTGCAGCGCCTGCGCCAGGAAAACCGCCTGCTGCGCCAGAACATCGCCAGCCTCGAACAGCGTAACCTGGTGGACTCCCTGACCGGCCTGGGCAATGCCCGCTATCTGCGCCAGAAGCTCACCGACAGCCTGCGCCAGGTCCAGGCCCGCGGCGGTGCCATCTGCTACCTGCTGATCGGTATCGAAGAGGCCGAGTCGCTGCAACGCCAGTATGGCAACGACCTCTACGACGAGCTGCTGCAAGCCATCGCCCGTCGCCTGCAACAACTGGTGCGGCCGTTGGATGTGCTGGCCCGCCTGGACGAGCGGCATTTCGTCCTGATGACCCTGCCGCCCGACCTTCAGGAATGCGCCCCCAGCAGCTTCAAGCGCCTGCACGACGGCCTGAACCTCAAGACCTTCATGACCAACGCCGGCTCCATCGAGCTCAAGGCCGGCATCAGCCTGGTCGGCCTGGACAGCAAGTGCTTCCCCCTGGACCCGCAGACCCTGATGGACGAAGCCGAGGGACTGCTGCTCGAATCCTATGCCGGCGGCGTGGTCAGCGCCAAACGCCTGCCGGCCCGCAGCTGATGAGCACCCACTGGCATGTACTGGGCGCCGGCAGCCTGGGCAGCCTGTGGGCCACCCGGTTGGCCAGGGCCGGCCTGCCGGTCAAGCTGATCCTGCGCGACGCCGCGCGGCTGGCGGCGTACGAAGCGGCGGGCGGCTTGACCCTGGTCGAACAGGGCCAGGAACAACGCTTTGCAATTGCCGCCGAGCCCCTCGACGCCGACACCCCCATCGAGCGTCTGCTGGTGGCATGCAAGGCCTACGACGCCGAAGCCGCGGTCACCCGCCTCGCCTCACGACTCACCCCCGGCGCCGATCTGCTGCTGCTACAAAACGGCCTCGGCAGCCAGGACGCGGTCGCGGCGCGAGTGCCGCACGCGCGCTGCCTGTTCGCCTCCAGCACCGAAGGCGCCTTTCGCGACGGTGATTGGCGCGTGGTGTTCGCCGGCCACGGTTTCACCTGGCTGGGGGACGTCGCCCATCCCCAGCCGCCTTATTGGCTCGATGACCTGGCCCTCGCCGGCATCCCCCATGAATGGAACACCCAGATCCTCACCCGGCTCTGGCGCAAGCTGGCGCTCAACTGCGCCATCAACCCGCTGACGGTGCTCTACGATTGCCGCAACGGTGGCTTGCTGGAACATCATTGCGAAGTCGCCACGCTCTGCGCCGAACTGGCCGAACTGCTCGAATGCTGCGGCCAGCCGGCCGCCGCGCTGGACCTGTCCAGCGAAGTGGAACGGGTGATCCAGGCCACGGCGGCGAACTACTCCTCCATGTACCAGGACGTCGCCCAGGGACGGCGTACCGAAATCGGCTACCTGCTGGGCTATGCCTGCGCGGCCGCCGCACGGCATCACCTCAACCTGCCGCACCTGAGCCGCCTGTACAACCGACTGGTGGCCCACCTGACGGCCAAAGGCCTGCCCAGCACCTAAGCCGGTAAACATGAGCGCGTCAACATGAGCCGTGCCGCGCAAAAGACCCGGGCCAAACCGACGGTTTGATACACTCAAGGATGGCTGGGCGATCGAACCCCACCCGCCTCTCCCCGTCTCTCGAAACAGGACAACCGATGCCTCTGCGCCAGCGCCTTGAAAACCTGCCGGTCGGCCAGAAACTCCTCGCGGCCCTGTTGGTGCTGCTGACCACCGTGCTGCTGGTCGCCAACCTGACGTTCATCAGCGCCGCCTATTGGATTTCCCAGGAAAGCATGGCGCCGCAGGCCTTGCAGACCATCGGCCGGCTGGTGGCGAACCCGAGCCTGGTCAGCCAGGCCCTCGACTCCCCGCAAGCCGCCGAAGCCCTGCTCAAGGAGCTCGACAGCTACTCGCCACTACGCGCCGCCGCCATCTATGACGGCCCGGGCGATCGCATGGCGCAGCTGCAACATGGCGATCACCTGAAACTGCCGGAACGCTTTCGTCACATCGAAGCCTGGCGCCTGACGGAGTTTCGCAGCAACCAGGTGATCGAGATGCCGCGCCCAGGCTCGGAGCCTGGACACCTGTTGCTGGTGGCCAGCAGCGAACTGCCGGTGGCGTTCTACACCGGCACCTTGACCGCCAGTCTCGGCATCCTGATCTTCAGTATCCTGCTGTGGCTGGTCATCGCCCGCCAGATCAAGCGCCTGATCACCCGGCCGATCCACGAGCTCGAAGAACTGTCGCGCCAGGTCACCCGTGAAGAGAACTACGCGCTGCGTGCCCCACGTGGCAACCACGACGAAATCGGCAGCCTGGCGGAAGCCTTCAACACCATGCTGTCGCGGATCGAGGCCCGCGAGCAGCAGCTCAAGCGCGCCCGCGACGACGCCCAGGCCGCCTACGACCAGGCCCAGGGTCTGGCCGAGGAAACCCGCCACACCAACCGCAAGCTGGAACTCGAAGTCCAGGTGCGCAGCAAGATCGAGAAAAAGCTCACGGGTTTCCAGAACTACCTCAACAGCATCATCGACTCCATGCCCTCGGCCCTGATCGCCCTGGACGAGCAGCTCTATGTCACCCAGTGGAACCAGGAAGCCAGCGCCCTGTCCGGCACCCGGTTGGACGAAGCGCTGAACCAGCCGATCTTCCTCGCCTTCGAACCGCTCAAGCCGTTCCTGCCGCAGCTCAAGGAAACCGTCGAGCAGCACAGCGTGGCGAAGATCGAGCGGGTGACCTGGATCAAGGACGACGAAGCCCGCCACTATGCCCTGACCTTCTACCCGCTGATGGGCGGCGCCGGACGCGGCGTGGTGATCCGCATCGACGACATCTCCCAGCGCCTGTCGCTGGAAGAAATGATGGTGCAATCGGAAAAAATGCTGTCGGTGGGTGGTCTGGCGGCGGGCATGGCCCACGAAATCAACAACCCCCTGGGGGCCATCCTGCACAACGTGCAGAACATCCGCCGACGCCTGTCGTCGGAGCTGCCGAAGAACCAGGAGTACGCCCAACAGGCCGGCATCGACCTGGACACCGTCAACCTGTACCTGCAAAGCCGCGAAGTGCCGCAACTGCTCGACGGCATCCAGCAGGCCGGCGCGCGGGCGGCGAAGATCGTCACCCACATGCTCAGCTTCAGCCGGCGCAGCAACCGCGAGATGGCCCCCTGCGACCTGCCGGCACTGATCGACCAGGCGGTGGAGATCGCCGGCAACGACTTCGACCTGACCATCGGTTTCGACTTCAAGGGCCAGGCGATCCTCCGCCAGTTCGACCCGCAACTGGGCCCGGTTCCCGGCACCGCCAACGAGTTGGAACAGGTGTTGCTGAACCTGCTGAAAAACGCCGCCCAGGCCATTCACCAGCGTGAGGACGAGCGCGAACCCGGGCGCATTATCCTGCGCACCCGCCTGAATCCGCCCTGGGCCGAGATCCAGGTCGAGGACAACGGGGTCGGCATGCCGGAGCACATCCGCAAACGGACCTTCGAACCCTTCTTCACCACCAAGGAAATCGGCCAGGGCACGGGCCTGGGCCTGTCGGTGTCCTACTTCATCATCACCAACAACCACAAAGGCCAGATGGAAGTGCAATCGGCGCCGGGCGCAGGCACCTGCGTGACCCTGCGTCTGCCGTTGGCCGGCAGCCAGGCGGCGCTTCCCGAACCGAGCAAAGCGGAGTCTTGAGCATGGGTTTTCGTCTGTCAAAGATTTACACACGCACCGGCGACGCCGGGGAAACCGGACTGGGGGATGGCCGTCGGGTACCGAAGGACCATCCGCGGATCGAAGCCATCGGCGAGGTCGACATGCTCAACAGCCAGTTGGGGCTGCTGCTGGCCGGGCTGGCGGAGCTGGTGGTGATCCATCCGGAACTCAGTGAACTGATCGAAGTGCTGGCGCCGGTTCAGCATCGGTTGTTCGACCTGGGGGGCGAACTGGCGATGCCGACCTACCAGGCCCTCGACGCCGCCGAGGTCCAGCGCCTGGAAACCGCCATCGATCGCTGGAACGAGGAGTTGGGGCCACTGGAAAACTTCATCCTGCCCGGCGGTTCGATGCTGATTGCCCAGGCCCATGTCTGCCGCAGCCAGGCACGCAGCGCCGAGCGGCGTTGCCAGCAGTTGAATGCGGTCGAACCCTTGGGGGGTGTTGGGCTGGCCTACATCAACCGGCTGTCGGACCTGCTGTTCGTGGCGGCGCGCTTGATAGCGCGACGCGAGAAGATTGCCGAGATATTGTGGGAGGCGGCCAAGAAGCCGGTCTCCCACTGATAATCGCCGTTATTGCGGCCAGAACGCCCGAATACCGGCCACGCCCTGCGCGCCGGTTTCCCAGGCGCGCTGCAACTCGTTCGGCCCGACACCACCCAGCAGATACACCGGTTTGTTGAACCCGGTGATCAACTGCCCTGCCCGCTCCCAGCCCAGCGGCTGCGCCTCGGGGTGCGTCTGCGTCGGCTGGACCGGCGACAGCGTGACGAAATCCACCCCCATCTGTTCGGCCAACGCCAACTCTTCAGCGTCATGGCAGGAAGCGCCCAACCAGCGATCCGCCGGCAACGGACGCCCGGCACTGGCGTACTTGCGCAACTGCGCGGACGTCAGGTGCCAGCCCGCCGATGGGAAATCCCCCAGCCACTCGAAAGGCCCCTTGAGCATCAGTTGCGCCTTGCCCGCACAGAGCCCCACCGCATCCACCGCCAGATCGCGGTATTGCGGGTCATAGCCGTTCGGCGCCCGCAGCTGGATCAGCTTGATCCCGCCGGCAATCGCCTTCTGGATGCCCTTGAGCAACTGTGGGGGCTCCAGGCCGTCCGGCGTGATCAGGTACTCGGCCGGCAAACGGGCCGCCGCGACAATCGGCTGGTTGGCCGCCGGAAACTCGTAGTCCGCCAGCTCCCGCACACCCACCCAGGCCAACGGCTGCCCCTCGGCACCATGGGGTTCGCCGGTAAAGGCCGAAACCTCCCAGACATCCAGCAAGACCTGCTTGTCCGGGTAATCGTGCCGCACCTTGATCAAGGGTCGCGCGGCGCTGACCGTGATACCCAGCTCCTCCTGAAGCTCGCGGGCCAGGGCCACCTGGACGGCTTCGCCGTCCTCGACCTTGCCGCCGGGAAATTCCCAGAGACCGCCCTGATGCTGGCTGTCCGCGCGGCGGGCAATCAGGATGCGACCGTCGACGCCACGGATAACCGCGGCCGCCACATGGATGCGCTTCACGTTGAAACCTCCTGCAGGGAGCTGTAGTTCAGGGCTGGGGTTCAGGTACGGTATTCCGCGTTGATCTTCACGTACTCGTGGGACAGGTCGGTGGTCCAGATGGTTTCGCTGCACTCGCCGCGACCCAGATCGATACGAATACCGATCTCTTCCCGGGCCATGACCGCCGAACCCTGCGCCTCGGTGTAGGTCGCGGCACGGGCACCCCGGCTGGCAATGCACACTTCGCCGAGGAACACGTCGATCTTGCTCACATCCAGCTCCGGCACGCCGGCACGGCCGACAGCCGCGAGGATACGGCCCCAGTTCGGGTCGGAGGCGAACAGCGCGGTCTTGATCAGCGGCGAATGCGCCACGGTGTAACCGACATCCAGGCACTCCTGGTGATTGGCGCCGCCGTTGACTTCGACGGTGACGAACTTGGTCGCGCCTTCGCCGTCGCGGACGATGGCCTGGGCCACCTCCATGCACACTTCGAACACGGCCTTTTTCAGCGCCTCGAACAACGCACCGCGGGCCTCGGTGATTTCCGGGAGCGCCGCCTGGCCGGTGGCGATCAGCATGCAGCAGTCGTTGGTCGAGGTGTCGCCGTCAATGGTGATGCGGTTGAACGACTTGTTGGCGCCGTCCAGCATCAGGTTGTGCAGCACCTCGCGGGAAACCTTGGCGTCGGTGGCGATGTAGCCGAGCATGGTCGCCATGTTCGGCCGGATCATCCCCGCGCCCTTGCTGATCCCGGTAACGGTGATAGTCACGCCGTCATGCTGGAACTGGCGGCTGGCGCCCTTGGGCAGGGTGTCGGTGGTCATGATGCCGGTAGCGGCCGCGGCCCAGTTGTCCACGGACAGGTCATCCAGGGCCGCCTGCAACGCCCCTTCGATTTTTTCCACCGGCAACGGCTCGCCGATCACCCCGGTGGAGTACGGCAGCACCGCGCTTTCGTCGACACCGGCCAATTCGGCCAGCTTGGCGCAGGTCCGCGCCGCGGCGGCCAGGCCTGGCTCGCCGGTACCGGCGTTGGCATTGCCGGTGTTGGTCAACAGATAACGCACGGTGCCCTGGACACGCTGCTTGGCCAGAATCACGGGAGCGGCGCAAAACGCGTTGAGGGTGAACACCCCCACCACCGTGGAGCCTTCGGCACAGCGCATCACCACCACGTCCTTGCGCCCGGGGCGCTTGATACCGGCCGAGGCGATACCGAGTTCAAAACCGGCAACCGGGTGCAATGTGGGCAAAGGACCAAGACCAACAGCCATGAATGCGCTCCTTTCAATGTAATGTCTGCACTGCCGTCACAACGGGCAGTGTTGCAAATGGAAAAACGCCGCGACGGCGGTGCCGGTCGCGGCGCGAATATTTCAGGCTCTGTACGATAGTTGCCTGCGCGGCGATCATGCTGCGTTAAAAACAGGCTCGGAATACTCATGTAGGTCCCCTACACTCCGCTTCCTCGCCTGTTTTTGCCTTGCCTGATCACCGCTCGGCGAACTCTCGTACAGACCCACGTTTATTTAGCTGATCTGACCGTGACAGTGTTTGTACTTCTTGCCCGAACCGCAGTAGCACAGTTCGTTGCGGCCCAGCTTCTGCTCGTTGCGGACCGGCGCGGCGGCCAGGGCGACGTCGACTTCTTCACCCAGGAGTTCCGGCTCTTCCAGACCCGGCACTTCAGCGTGCTGGAACTGCATGCGCTGGGCCAGGGCCTCGGCTTCCTGACGCAGGCGCGCCTCTTCCTCGGCCGGGTCTTCGCGACGCACCTGGACGTGGGACAGCACGCGGATAGAGTCGCGCTTGATGGAGTCCAGCAGTTCGGAGAACAGGGTGAACGACTCGCGCTTGTACTCCTGCTTCGGGTTCTTCTGCGCATAACCGCGCAGGTGGATACCGTGACGCAGGTGATCCATGGTCGACAGGTGCTCTTTCCACAGGTCGTCCAGCACACGCAGCACGATCTGCTTCTCGAAGGTACGCAGCGCTTCGGCGCTGGCCTGCTCTTCTTTCTCGTTGTACACCGCCAGCAGCTCGTTGAGCAGCTTCTCGCGCAGGGTTTCTTCGTACAGGTGATCGTCTTCGTCGAGCCACTGCTGGATCGGCAGCTTCACGCCGAAATCGTTCTGCAGGGCCGATTCCAGGCCCGCCACGTCCCACTGCTCGGGCAGCGATTGTGGAGGAATATGGGCACTGACAGTGGCGCTGAGCACGTCCTGGCGGAAGTCGGCGATGGTTTCGCCGATATTGTCGGCGGCCAGCAACGTGTTACGCATGTGATAGATCACTTTACGCTGTTCGTTGTTGACGTCGTCGAACTCGAGCAATTGCTTGCGGATATCGAAGTTGCGGCCTTCGACCTTGCGCTGGGCCTTTTCGATGGCGTTGGTCACCATGCGGTGCTCGATCGCCTCGCCAGGCTGCATGCCCAGGGCCTTCATGAAGTTCTTCACCCGGTCCGAGGCGAAGATGCGCATCAGGCTGTCTTCCAGGGACAGGTAGAAACGGCTGGAACCGGCGTCACCCTGGCGACCGGCACGACCGCGCAACTGGTTGTCGATACGACGCGATTCGTGACGCTCGGAGGCGATGACCTGCAGGCCGCCCGATTCGAGCACCTGCTGGTGACGTTTCTGCCAGTCGGCCTTGATCTGGGCGATCTGCTCGGGGGTCGGGTTTTCCAGGGCCGCCACTTCGACTTCCCAGTTACCGCCCAGGAGGATGTCGGTACCGCGACCGGCCATGTTGGTGGCGATGGTCAGGGCGCCAGGGCGACCGGCCTGGGCAATGATTTCCGCTTCCTTCTCGTGGAACTTGGCGTTCAGGACCTTGTGCTCGATGCCTTCCCGGTTGAGCAGGCTGGACATGTGCTCGGAGGTCTCGATGGTCGCCGTACCCACCAGCACCGGACGACCCTGGGCCAGGGAGTCCTTGATGTCGGTGATGATCGCCGCGTACTTCTCGTCGGCGGTGAGGAACACCAGGTCGTTGTAGTCCTTGCGCGCCAACGGCTTGTTCGTCGGGATGACCACGACCTGCAGGCCGTAGATCTGGTGGAACTCGAAGGCTTCGGTGTCGGCGGTACCGGTCATGCCGGACAGCTTGGTGTACAGGCGGAAATAGTTCTGGAAGGTGGTCGACGCCAGGGTCTGGCTTTCGGCCTGGATATTGAGGTTTTCCTTGGCCTCGATGGCCTGGTGCAGGCCCTCGGACAGACGACGACCCGGCATGGTACGGCCGGTGTGTTCGTCCACCAGGACCACCTGGCCTTCCTGCACGATGTATTCGACGTTGCGGTTGAACAGCTTGTGGGCGCGCAGGCCGGCATAAACGTGGGTCAGCAGGCCCAGGTTATGCGACGAATAGAGGCTCTCGCCCTCGGCCAGCAGGCCGACCTGGGTCAGCATCTCTTCGATGAACTGGTGACCGGCTTCGTTCAACTCCACCTGACGGCTCTTCTCGTCGATGGTGAAATGGCCTTCCTTGGTCACCACGCCTTCCACTTCCTCGATGTGCTGCTTGAGGCGCGGGATCAGCTTGTTGATCTCGGTGTACAGGCGCGAACTGTCTTCGGCCTGGCCGGAGATGATCAGCGGAGTACGGGCTTCGTCGATCAGGATGGAGTCGACTTCGTCGATCACGGCGAAGTTCAGCTCGCGCTGGAACTTCTCTTCCATGCTGAACGCCATGTTGTCGCGCAGGTAGTCGAACCCGAATTCGTTGTTGGTGCCGTAGGTGATGTCGGCGGCGTAGGCGGCACGCTTCTCTTCCGGCGGCTGGAACGGCGTGACCACGCCGACCGTCAGGCCGAGGAATTCATAGAGCGGACGCATCCAGTTGGCGTCGCGGCGGGCCAGGTAGTCGTTCACCGTCACCACGTGCACGCCCTTGCCGGACAGCGCGTTGAGGTAGACGCCCAGGGTTGCCACCAGGGTTTTACCTTCACCGGTGCGCATTTCCGCGATCTTGCCTTCGTGCAAGGTCATGCCGCCGATCAACTGCACGTCGAAGTGGCGCATGCCCATGATCCGCTTGCCGGCCTCACGGGCCACCGCGAAGGCTTCGGGCAGGAGTGTGTCGAGGGTCTCACCTTGGGCTATGCGGGCCTTGAACTCTTCGGTCTTGGCACGCAACTGCTCGTCCGAAAGGGCCACCATTTGCTCTTCGAAGGCATTGACGATCTGTACCGTCTTGAGCATGCGTTTGACTTCACGCTCATTCTTGCTTCCAAAAAGTTTCTTTAACAAAGGCGCAAACATATCGGCAGGTTCTTCCACACATAGGGATGGAGGGCGGCCCCGGTGAGTCGCCCGAGCAGCCCTCATGGCCGCATGCGAACGAGTATTCTACCCGGAAACGACGGTGAGGAAAGTGGCGTTGATCCACGATACTGGCACAGCGCTTTGACGGGGCCACTCTAAAGTAAGGTCTTTTTCCCGAACTTCAAGCCATCGGGAGCAGACGTTAGCCGCGGACTTTAGGGCCAAAGACGATTCACATCAATGGCCGCCGATGCCGCAGGCGCTTCTGCTACCATGGCGACTCTGTTTCTTCAGGTGTCTGAATCATGGCATTTCGCCCTCTCACGGCCCGGGCACCCGCTGTCCTGCTTCGCGAAGCCAAGCCGCTGAAAGCGATTTTTGGCCATGCCCAGCGCCTTGCGCATTTGCAGCGACTGCTGGAAAGCCAACTGCAACCCGCCGCCCGCGAACACTGCCATGTGGCCTCGTGGCGCGAAGGCAGCCTGCTGCTGATCGTCACCGACGGGCACTGGGCCACCCGCCTGCGCTACCAGCAAAAACGCCTGCAACGGCAATTGCAGGCGTTCGACGTCTTCAGCGGCCTGACCCGCATCCTGTTCAAGGTGCAGCCACCGACCGTCCCGCAGGGAGCGGCGGGCCACACCATGGATCTGTCCGTCAGTGCGGCGCAAACCATCCAGGACACCGCCGATGGCATCAGCGATCCGAACCTGCGCGCCGCCCTGGAGCGCCTGGCCAGCCACGCCAGGCCCAAGGCCTGAGCCGCCCCTCCCCCCTGACGCCACGCCACCTGCAGGAGCCATGACCACTCGGCGCCGCAGCGCAGCCCTGCGCTAATCTTTGCGCCTGCACGGTCGATAGCAAGAGCGCAACACAGAACACAATCAAAACAACAATCCGGCTCTCCCCTGAGAAGAGCCCCTAAGGAGTAGAGGAAGTATCAGCTTGCGTTCAACCTTGTCCGGCGCGCGCCCTCCTTCATCGCCTGCCTGGACAGCAAAAACCTTAGCGGACCTCGAGAGCCATGAACAAAAACCTCAAATTCAGTCACAAGATCCTGCTGGCTGCGTCGCTGATCGTGCTGACAGCCTTCGCACTCTTCACCCTGTACAACGACTACCTGCAACGCAATGCGATCCGCGATGACCTCAACAGTTATCTGCATGAAATGGGTGGCGTCGCCGCGAACGACATCCAGACCTGGCTGACCGGCCGCAGCCTGCTGATCGAAAACCTGTCCCAGTCGGTTGCCCTCAACGCGGACCCGGCCAACGTCTCCAACCTGCTGGAACAGAAAGCCATCACCACCACCTTCATGGGCGCTTACCTGGGCAACAAGGACGGCAGCTTCATCATCCGCCCGGACAGCAAGATGCCTGACGGCTATGACCCGCGTGCCCGGCCCTGGTACAAAAGTGCCGAGAACAGCAGCGGCTCGGCCCTGACCGAGCCCTATATCGACCTGGCATCCGGGCAGTTGGTGATCTCCATCGTCAACACCGTGCGCAAGGCCGGCCAGAGCGTCGGCGTGGTGGGCGGCGACCTGAGCCTGCAAGCCATCGCCGACAGCCTCAGCGCCTTGCGTTTCGACGGTAACGGCTACGCCTTCCTGGTCAGCGCCGACGGCAAGATCCTGGTGCACCCGGACAAGGCCCTGGTGATGAAAAGCCTCGGCGACGCCTATCCGCAGAACACCCCGCGCATCGGCAACGAGATCAGCGAGACCGACGTCAACGGCAAGACCCGCATCGTCGCCTTCGCCCCGATCAAGGGCCTGTCCTCGGTGAACTGGTATGTCGGCCTGTCCGTGGACAAGGACAAGGCCTTTTCGATGCTCAGCAAGTTCCGCAGCTCGGCGGTGGTTGCCACCACCGTCGCCGTGCTGATCATCATCGCCCTGCTCGGCCTGCTGATCCGCGCGCTGATGCAACCGCTGCACGTGATGACCCGCGCCATGCAGGATATCGCCGACGGCGAAGGCGACCTGACCCGGCGCCTGACGATCGAGTCCCAGGACGAGTTCGGCATCCTCGGTGCCGCGTTCAACCGCTTCGTCGAACGCATCCACACCTCGATCACTGAAGTCTCCTCGGCGACCCAGCACGTCAACGAAGTGGCCCTGCGGGTGGTCAGCGCCTCCAACTCGTCGATGCTCAACTCCGACGAACAGGCCAGTCGCACCAACAGCGTCGCTGCGGCCATCAACCAGTTGGGCGCCGCCGCCCAGGAAATCGCCCGCAATGCCGCCCAGGCCTCGAACCAGGCCAGCGACGCCCGCGGCCTGGCCGAAGACGGTCAGCAGGTGGTGGAACGCAGCATCAAGGCCATGCACCAATTGTCGGAAATGCTCGCCACCTCGAGCACCAACATCGAGTCGCTGAACAGCAAGACGGTGAACATCGGGCAGATTCTCGAAGTGATCACCAGCATTTCCCAGCAAACCAACCTGCTGGCCCTCAACGCCGCCATCGAGGCGGCCCGGGCCGGTGAGGCCGGACGCGGCTTTGCGGTGGTCGCCGACGAGGTGCGCAACCTGGCCCACCGCACCCAGGAGTCGGCCCAGCAAATCCAGACCATGATTGAAGAACTGCAGGTCGGCGCCCGGGAATCGGTCGGCACCATGGGCCATAGCCAGCGCCACAGCCTGGAAAGCGTGGAGATCGCCAACCTGGCCGGCGAGCGCCTGAGCAGCGTGACCCAGCGGATCGGCGAGATCGACGGCATGAACCAGTCCGTCGCCACGGCCACCGAGGAGCAGACCTCGGTGGTCGAGTCGATCAACATGGACATCAACGAGATCAACACCCTCAACCAGGAAGGTGTGGAGAACCTGCAATCGACGTTGCGGGCCTGTTCCGACCTGGAACAGCAGGCCGCACGGTTGAAGCAGTTGGTGGGTAGCTTCAGGATTTAAGAGCAGGGTCGGGGCTGGGCTTGTCCGCCTCCGACTCCTCCTGCAACTGCCGCCAGAGCTCGGCGGCACCGGGAAACTCGGTGCCGTCCTCGCCAGTCAGCGCTTCGCTGTCGTAACGGCTCAGACAGCCTTCACCCACGGTCGGCGGCGCCTTCGCGGTCGCCTTGTCGAGCGGATCGGCCATTACCCAACCTCCACGCCCGTCAACGGGCTGTCAGAACACCACGGTCTTGTTGCCGTGCACCAACACGCGATCTTCCAGGTGATAACGCAGGCCACGGGCCAGCACCATCTTCTCGACATCGCGGCCGAAACGCACCATGTCCTCGATGCTATCACTGTGGCTCACGCGCACCACGTCCTGCTCGATGATCGGGCCGGCATCCAGTTCTTCGGTTACATAGTGGCAGGTCGCACCGATCAGTTTCACACCCCGCAGGGACGCCTGGTGATAGGGCTTGGCGCCGACGAACGACGGCAGGAAGCTGTGGTGGATGTTGATCACCTTGTGGGCGTACTCGCGGCACAGCTCCGGCGGCAGGATCTGCATGTAACGCGCCAGTACCACCACATCGGCTTCGTGGTGCTTGACCAGGCGCGACACTTCGGCGAACGCCGGCTCCTTGTCCTGCGGGTTCACCGGCACGTGGTAATAAGGAATGCCATGCCATTCGACCATGCTGCGCAGGTCGTCGTGATTGGAGATCACACAGGCGATCCGGCAGTCCAGTTCGTCGCTGTGCCAGCGGTGCAGCAGATCCGCCAGGCAATGGGATTCACGGCTGGCCATCAACACCACACGCTTCTTCTGCTCGGTGTCGGTGATGCGCCAGGTCATGGAAAATTCTTCGGCGATCGGGGCAAACGCCTCACGAAACGCGTCCAGGCCAAACGGCAGGCTGTCGGCACGAATCTCGTGACGCATGAAGAACCAGCCACTGAGGTTGTCGGAGTGATGGCTCGCTTCGGTGATCCAACCGTTGTAAGACGCCAGAAAGTTACTGACTTTGGCGACGATGCCAACGCGGTCGGGACAGGCAATCACCAGCCGGAAAGTGCGCATGAGGGGGAAACTCCAGAACTTCGCAAAGGTCGTCATTCTAGCGAGTACGCGGAAAAACCGCAGTATTCATTGCACAGCGCGCCCATTCCCAGCCCAGTGCCGAACCCTCCCCCGGTGTGTAGTGGCGTTGCGAGTGACACGCCGCAGAGCACCGATAATTCAAACATCCGCACAACAAGACCGCTCTTGGCCGTCGCGCCGAAAACATCTAAGTCCGCGACAAGCGCCCGCCTAAGTTTCAAATTAAATGCAATAAACCTTCTATTAAATGTTTACTTGCCCAAACACTCTGACTACTATTGCGTCACTGTACCCCTGTCGTCCTGACTCATCATAAGGTAGTGTCCATGTCCCTGATCCAGAAATACCACGCCACCCAGGAAGCCATCAAAGAACTGCAAGCCCAAATGGCTGCAATGGAAAAAGACGGCGCACTGAAAAAAGAAATGGAATTCGAAAGCAAACTGCGCACTCTGCTGGGCGAGTACAACAAGGCACTGCCAGATGTCATCAACATTCTGGACCCACAGGCCAAAGCCGGCAAAGCCGTTCGTGGCGCTGTGAAAACCACCGGCACCAAACGTGCGCGCAAGGTCAAGCAATACAAGAACCCGCACAACGGTGAAGTGATCGAAACCAAAGGCGGCAACCACAAGACTCTGAAAGAGTGGAAAGCCAAGTGGGGCGGCGACGTGGTTGAAGGCTGGGCAACCCTGCTGGGCTAAGCCAAGCCGGTCACGGACGCTATTCGCGATCCACAAAAAAACGCCAGTTCACTGGCGTTTTTTTATTGCCTGCCATTTAATCGCCCGGGTGTTTAACCGGCCGCCATGTTAAAACCCGTGCACAAGGACTGTGCATAGTCCTGCCACTGCTCCAGCACCTGACGCTGCGCCGGTGTCGCATTCGGTAAACACTTCATCAGCTGCTCGGTAAAATCCGCCAGGGTATTCGGTGCCCCCCAGGCAGCCTCGCTCAGACGCTGTCGGCAGAATGTCCGCCAACGTTGCTGCTCTTCTTCACTCAAGCTGCCGGGAAAGTTGCGCGCGCGATAACGGAATAATAATTCCGGCAAGCGTTCATCATCGAACGGCCATTGCATCCGCGCCAACTGCTCGGGGTCGGCACTGCGAACTTGCTCACACAATCGCCGGTCGCGGTCGCCGATAAAGCCGTCGTATAACTGCTGCTCCGGATCCTCGCTGGGGGCGAAATCTTCGCCGGCATAAAGGGCCTGGACTTTATCCCGCCAAACTTCCTGGGTATCACTCAATTGCTGGCGACGCGCCTCATAAAGCGCCATGTCCAATTGCAGGCGCTGCTGATCTTCGCCCCGCAATACCTTCAGCGGCGCCACCACCGGACAACGGTTGACATGAATCAACTTGAGCGGCACCGGCAGTTGCCCTTCGCCCCGTTCCTCATGACGGGTGTACAGCTGCTGACGCAGGGTATCGGCATCCAGATCCAGCAACGGCCGCGGATCCTGGGACAGGTCGCAGACAATCAGGGCGTTGCGGTTACGCGGGTGCCACGCCAGCGGCAGGACCACCCCCAGGTAATGGCGCGCGGCGGAAAAGCGTCCGGAGATATGCACCATCGGCTGTAACAGGCGAACCTGGTCCAATACCCGCTGTTTGCTGCGCAGTTCAAACAGCCAGTCATACAACTTCGGTTGTTTCTCGCGGATCAACCGTGCCAGGGCAATGGTGGCGCGCACATCGGACAAGGCTTCGTGGGCGTGACCATGATCGATACCATTGGCGGCGGTCAGGCGTTCGAGCCTGAGGGTCACGCGTCCGTCCTCCTCGGGCCAGACGATCCCTTGCGGACGCAGCGCATAGGCCGCACGCACCACATCGATCAGGTCCCAGCGGCTGTTGCCGCCCTGCCACTCCCGCGCATACGGATCGAAAAAGTTGCGATACAGGCTGTACCGGGTCACTTCGTCATCGAAGCGCAAGGTGTTGTAGCCGGCGCCGCAGGTCCCCGGACGAGACAGCTGGGCGTGCACGCGGGTCATGAAGTCGGCCTCCGCCAACCCCTGCTCGGCGAGTTGCCGCGGGGTGATGCCGGTGATCAGGCAAGCCGCCGGGTGTGGCAGGATATCCTCGCTCGGACGGCAATACAGGTTGACCGGTTCATCGATCTCGTTGAGCTCGGCATCGGTACGGATGCCCGCCACCTGCAAGGCGCGGTCGCTGCGCGGATTGATCCCGGTGGTTTCGTAGTCGTACCAGAAGATAGAGGTCACGGCGGGTTCCTGAACAAAAGACCGACGCAGTCTAGGCGTTCAGCGCCCCCTCGGACCAGCATCCCGTAACAACTGGATGCAAGCACTTCGATACCGTTCATTACAGAGTTAAGTTGCTTAGCCGGCCGCCGCTGGCTAGGATCGGGCTTCTGTCCGCAAGGACCCGCCACCATGCCATCGATTTCAGCACTGACAAGGAAGACTGCGCTGCCAATCCCCCTGGACACTCACTACCGGGTCGAAACCCCGGAAGGCATCGACTTGCCCCTGCGTCCGGCCGGCCTGCCCGTGCGGGCAGTGGCGTTCGCCATCGACCTGGGCGTGCGCGGCATTCTGCTCGGCACCCTGTTGAGCGGCCTGATGCTGCTGGGCAAGCTGGGCCTGGGGCTGGGCTCGATCGTGCTGTTCCTCGTCAGCTGGTGGTACATGGTGCTGTTCGAAGTGCTGAACCAGGGACGCTCCCCGGGCAAGCAGATGATGGGCCTGCGCGTGGTCCATGACGACGGTACGCCGATCGGCTGGGCCGCCTCCCTGACCCGCAACCTGCTGCGCTTTGTCGACATGCTGCCGTTCGGCTATTTTCTCGGTGCCATCAGTTGCCTGCAGCACCCGACCTTCAAGCGCCTCGGCGACCTGGCCGGCGGCACGCTGGTGGTCTATCGCGAACAACCGCTGTCGCGCCCCACCCTGCCCCAGGCGACACCGCGCACGGCGCCCTTCGTCCTGCGCCTGGCGGAACAGCGGGCGGTGTTGAGTTTCGCCGAGCGCCAGGGCGAACTCAGCGCCGAACGCAGCGGCGAACTGGCGGCGCTGCTGGCAACGCCCCTGGGTGTGCCGGCGTCCCGGGCCAAGGCTGAATTGAACGGCATCGCCCATGGGTTGTTGGGTCCACTATGAAACAGAGCCTCTTCGAAAGCCGCCATCAGCCCGAGTGGCAACGTTTTGCCCAATGGCTCGACCAACTCGAGCGCGGCAAGGCCAAAGCCACCGACCTGAGCGAGTTCCCCGCCCACTACCGGCGCCTTTGCCAACAACTGGCCCTGACCCAGGAACGCGGCTACAGCAGCCATCTGGTCGACGCCCTGCAACAATTGGCCTTGCGTGGGCACCAGCAGCTCTATCGGCACCGCAGCCACCTCGGCGCCTCGGTGCTGGGTTTCATCTTCGCCGGCTTCCCGCGCCTGGTGCGCGAGCAATGGCCCTTCGTCCTGGTCGCCGGCGTGCTGTTCTTCGCCAGCCTGGGACTGACCGGCGTGCTGGTCCATGGCTTTCCCGACCTGGTCTACAGCATCGTCAGCCCCCAGCAGGTCGCCGAGATGCAAGCCATGTACGACCCCAGCGCCAGCCGCCTGGGACGCACCGTCGCGCGAGCCTCCAGCGAAAACTGGGTGATGTTCGGCTACTACATCATGAACAACATCGGCATTGCCTTCCAGACCTTCGCCGGCGGCTTGCTGTTCGGCCTCGGCAGCCTGTTCTTCCTGCTGTTCAACGGCCTGACGATCGGCGCGGTGGCCGGGCACCTGACCCAGATCGGCTACGGCCAGACCTTCTGGTCCTTTGTCATCGGTCACGGCGCCTTCGAACTCAGTGCCATCGTCCTGTCCGGGGCCGCCGGCCTGCAACTGGGCTGGGCGCTGGTGGCGCCGGGACGCCTGCCCCGCGGCGAGGCCCTGCGCCTGAGCGCGCAGAAAAGCATCGGGATCATCGGCGGGGTGATCCTGTTCCTGCTGATCGCCGCCTTTATCGAAGCCTACTGGTCGTCCATGAACACGCTCGCGCCAACGCTCAAATATGCGGTGGGCGCGGGACTCTGGCTGCTGGTGGCCGCCTACCTGCTGTTGGCCGGAAGGAACGACCATGCGCCTGACTGACGCCAGCGTGGCCATTCGTCCCCGCAACACCTGGGAAGCCATGGACCTGGGTGTGCTGCTGGCCCGGCAACATCGCGGTTTGCTGATGGGCAGCTGGGCGCTGGTCACCCTGCCGGTCTTCGCCCTCCTGAGCCTGCTCCTCTGGGACCACCCCTCCATCGCCATGCTGCTGTTCTGGTGGCTGAAACCGGCGTTCGAGCGCCTGCCGCTGCATATCCTGTCCAAGGCCCTGTTCGGCGACACCCCCAGCCTGAAACAGGCACTCAAGGCCTGGCCGCGCCTGCTCAAGCCGCAACTGCTGGCGAGCCTGACCTGGCGCCGCCTGAGCCTGAGCCGCAGCTTCACCCTGCCGGTGCAACAACTCGAAGGCCTGGACGGGCAAGCCCGCCAGCAGCGGCTGCGGGTCCTCCTGCCCCAGGGCCGGCGGGCGGCCCGCTGGCTGACGGTGATCGGCGTGCACCTGGAATATGTCCTGTGGTTCGGCCTGCTGGGGCTGTTCTACCTGTTGGTGCCCCGGCAGATCGAAACCGACTGGCACTGGCAGCAACTGGTGTTTGCGGCCCAGCATCAGGGACTCTGGCTGCAACACCTGAGCAACGCGTTCTACGCGCTGATCCTGGTCGTCTGGGAACCGATTTATATCGCCTGCGGATTCAGCCTGTACCTCAATCGCAGGACCGTACTGGAAGCCTGGGATATCGAACTGATTTTCCGCCAGTTGCGCCAGCGCCTGATGCCGGTGGTCACCGCGCTGTTGCTCGGCGTGGGCCTCTTGTCGATGCCCTTCGCGCAACCGGTCATGGCCGCCGAACCCGCGGCACCGGATACGCCCAGGCTGCTCAAGCAAACGTTGACCAGCCAGGCCTCCCAGGAAGCGATCAAGGCGCAACTGCAGGCGCCGCCGTTCAAGAACCCGGAAACCGTGACCCGCTGGCGGTTGGGCGAACCATCGAGCAAGGCCAGCGGCAAGCCTTCTTCCGGCTGGCTGAAGAGCCTGCTGGAGCGTTTTGACAGCCGCATCGCCGGCACACTCACCCAAGGGCTGGAAATTCTGCTCTGGGCCCTGGTGTTCGGCCTGCTGGCCTGGTTGGTCTGGCGTTATCGGGACGGCCTGCCGACCTTTGTCGGGCGACGCCGGAGGCCACGGGCAAAGCCCGCTCCGAGCCCCGCGCCGCAACTGTTCGGCCTGGCCCTGGGAATCGAGACCTTGCCCGACGACATCGCCGCCAGCGCCGAGGCCCTCTGGCCCCGGCAACCGCGCGAAGCCATGAGCCTGCTCTACCGTGGCCTGCTCAGCCGCCTGCTGCATGACTACCAGTTGCCCCTGAAGAACGCCGATACCGAGGGCCAGGTTCTGGAGCGGCTCGCCCAGTTGCAGGAACCGGCCCTCCAGGCCTTCAGCCAGGAGTTGACCGGCCACTGGCAGAACCTCGCCTATGGCCATCGCCTGCCGGCGGCCCACCAGCAACAGGCGCTGTGCGAAAGCTGGCGGCGGTTGTTCGGCCCGGGGGCGGCCCGATGAGCCGGCGTCTTTCCTGGCTGATCGGCCTGGCCCTGCTGGCGTTGCTCGCAGGTGTCGGCGCCTATCTCTACCACAAGGCGACTCCCTACAGCGTAGTCATCGATCACGGCCCCTCGCCCGAGGCCCGCGCCAACCCTTACCTGGCCGCCGAACAGTTTCTGCGCCAGCGCGGCCTGAAGGTCGAGCATGCCGGCAGCCTGGACATCCTCCCGGGCCTGGACCCGCGCGGGCGGAGCCTGATGCTGCTGGGCGAGCGCTCGAACATGACCCCGCGCCAGGCCGACCAGTTGCTCAACTGGACCCGGGCCGGTGGCCGGCTGCTGTTCGTCGCCGAGGCCCTGTGGGACCCCAGGACCGGGAAAAGCGGCGACCTGCTGCTCGACCGCGTGCAACTGCGCCAGGTATTGAGCAAGGACCTCAAGGGCGAAGGCCCGGAACCGGAAGACGACCGCTACCCCCTGTTGACCCGGATGTACCTGGAGGACGAGGACGCACCGGCCTACTTCAGTTTCGACACCGCCTTCCACCTGTCCGACCCAAAGAACCTGGCGCAATCCTGGGCCAACAGCGCGACCTCCACCCACCTGGTGCAAGTCGACTACGGGGCCGGCAGCGTCACCGTGCTGACCGACGCCGAGCTCTGGACCAACCACGCCATCGGCCTCTACGACAACGCCTGGCTGCTCTGGTACCTGGCCCAGGACAGCGACGTGACGCTGCTGTTCAACACCGACCACGACAACCTGCTCACGCTGTTGTGGCGTTACTTCCCCCAGGCCCTGGTCGCCCTCGCCGCTCTCCTCGGCCTGTGGCTATGGCATGTCGGACTGCGCCAGGGGCCGCTGCAGGCCCCCACCTCCCGGGCGCGCCGACAATTGCAGGAACATCTGCGGGCCAGCGCCGACTTCCTGCTGCGCCGCAGCGGCCATGAGACCCTGCTCCAGGCCTTGCGACAGGACATCCTGCGCCGGGCCCGCAAGCGTCACCCCGGTTTCGAACGACTCGGCGTTGCCGAACAATGGCAGGTGCTCGCGCGCCTGACCCGCCAACCCACCAGCGCCATCAGCCAGGCCCTGCGCCCGCGACCGAAGCAACGCCTTTCCAGCGTCGACTTCAGCCGCCAGGTCGCCCACCTGCAAACTCTCAGGAATGCCCTATGAGCGAACAACAAGTCGAACCGACCAGCCCGGTCGACGCCGAGGTCCATGCCCAGCAGCAGCGCCAGCGCGCCAGCCAGCTGGCCCAGGCGGTGCGCCACGAACTGCAAAAAGTGCTGATCGGCCAGGACACCGTGATCGACGACGTGCTCACCGCGCTGATCGCCGGCGGCCACGTGCTGCTCGAAGGCGTCCCCGGGCTGGGCAAGACCCTGCTGGTGCGGGCCCTGGCCCGCTGCTTCGGCGGCGACTTCGCGCGGATCCAGTTCACCCCCGACCTGATGCCCAGCGATGTCACCGGCCATGCCGTCTACGACCTGCAGACCGAACAGTTCAAACTGCGCAAGGGCCCGCTGTTCACCCACCTGCTGCTGGCGGACGAAATCAACCGCGCCCCGGCGAAAACCCAGGCGGCGCTGCTCGAAGCCATGCAGGAACGCCAGGTCACCCTCGAAGGCCGCGCCCTGCCCATCGCCCAGCCGTTCATGGTGCTCGCCACGCAGAACCCGATCGAACAGGAAGGCACCTACCCGCTGCCCGAGGCCGAACTGGACCGCTTCATGCTCAAGCTGCGCATGGACTACCCCGATGCCCGGCAGGAGCTGGACATGGTGCGCCAGGTGACCCGCTCGACCAGGGCCGACATGCTCGAGGTACAGCCCCTGCGCACCCTGTTGCAGGCCAAGGACGTGCTGGTCCTGCAGCGAATCGCCGGCGAGCTGCCGTTGGACGAACAGGTCCTCGACTATGCCGTGCGCCTGGCCCGGACCACCCGCAGCTGGCCGGGCCTGACCCTCGGTGCCGGACCCCGGGCGTCCATCGCCCTGGTCCGCGGCGCCCGCGCCCGGGCCTTGTTGCGCGGTGGCGACTTCGTGATCCCGGACGACATCAAGGGTTGCGCCCTGGCCGTGCTGCGGCACCGGGTGCGGATCGCCCCCGAACTGGATATCGAAGGGCTGTCGGTCGACCAGGTGCTCAAGCAACTGCTTGACCAGGTCCCGGCGCCGCGCCAGTGAGGCGCCTGCGTCCATGAGACCTTCACGGCTGCTGTTGATCTGGCTGGGCGTCCTGCTGGGGCTGGACCTTGGTCTGGGCACGCTCAGGGCGCTGGACGTCGAGCTGCCCGAGCGCCTCGGCGCGATTGGCTGGGGCTTGCTGCTGGCCCTCCTGCTGTTGAGCCTGGTCGATGGCGCCCGACTCAGGCGCCTGCCATCGCCACGACTGCAGCGCAAGCTGCCCGGCAGCCTGGCGCTGGGCCGCTGGGGCGAAGTGCGCATCGAGCTCAGCCACGACCACCCCACGCCCCTGCGGGTGCAGCTCTTCGACGGGGTGCCGGATGGCCTGGCGTTCGCCAATCTGCCCCAGGCCATCACCCTGCAACCGGGCGAACGCAGCGAACTGGGTTACCGCGTACGTCCCGTGAGCCGTGGCCATTTCCGCTACGAGCGTTGCGAAGTCAGCCTGCCCAGCCCGTTGGGCCTGTGGTCGGAACGACGCTACCTGGAGCTGCCCGACGCGACCCGCGTCTACCCGGACTTCGCCCGTCTCTATGGTGCCCAGCTGCTGGCCGTCGACAACTGGCTCAGCCAACTCGGTGTGCGCCAGCGCCAACGTCGCGGCCTGGGCCTGGAGTTCAACCAGTTGCGCGAGTTTCGCGAAGGCGACAGCCTGCGCCAGATCGACTGGAAAGCCACCGCCCGGCAGCGCACGCCGATCGCCCGGGAATACCAGGACGAGCGCGACCAGCAGATTGTCTTCATGCTCGACTGCGGGCGACGGATGCGCAGCCAGGACGGCGAGCTGGCGCACTTCGACCATGCCCTCAACGCCTGCCTGCTGCTCAGCTACGTGGCCTTGCGCCAGGGCGACGCGGTGGGCCTGTGCACCTTTGCCGGCGAGCAGTCGCGCTTTCTTGCCCCGGTCAAGGGCCAGGGTCAACTCAACGTGCTGCTCAACAGCGTCTACGACCTGAACAGCAGCCAACGCCCGGCGGACTACCAGGCGGCAGCCAGCCAGCTACTGGCCCGGCAGAAACGTCGGGCCCTGGTGGTGCTGGTGACCAATCTGCGCGATGACGACGATGAGGAACTGCTGACGGCCGTCAAACGCCTGGGTCGCCAGCATCGGGTACTGGTCGCCAGCCTGCGTGAGGAAGTGCTTGATCAATTGCGCCAGGCGCCGGTGCAGACCCTGTCCGAAGCCCTGGCCTACTGCGGCACGGTCGACTACCTGAATGCCCGGGCGACCCTCCATGAACGGCTGACCGCCCATGGCGTTCCGGTGCTGGACGCCCGCCCGAGCGAACTGGGTGCCGAACTGGTCAGCCGCTATCTGAGTTGGAAAAGAGCCGGAACCCTGTAGGAGCCCGGCCCTTAGAGGTCCGCACTAAGCGGAAGCCTCCAACGGATGAAAGCTGAAGTAGTGCTGCAACGCCGCCACCAACTGGAGATACTCGGGAGATGCCTCCCGCAGCCTGAACCCCGAGTCGTAATAACCCGGGGAGGTCTCCTCATGGCACCACAGGCAGCGGCCGGTCAGATTGATCAATTGCCGGGTTCCATCGCTGAGCGGAAGCTTCAGTTGCAACTCGAACTCCGCCTTGACCAGCAACGGCAACTGACTGATCAGCATCAGCCCCTCTTCGCAGACATTGCCCAGGTAACCGATGGGCTTGTCGGTGTAGCGATTGAACACTTGCAGGAAATAAGGCAGCTGATGCCGCTCGATTCGACGGTCAGTAGGCATGGCAATGATCGCTGTAGAGGCCATTCAGCATGGCTACGCTAATGCTCCGGAGCAGACGAACGGCACTGCCCTCCCTTGGTCTCGGCGCGATAGCGGCACATCGCCTTATCGCCAAACTTCTACCGAGCCATGGCTTTCAACTCAAAAGAATTGATAAAACTAAAACCATACATCCGAATTTTAGCGCAAAGCTGGCAGAGAGCCAGTTCGTATTTCACTCATCATTACAAAGGCGCGGGACTGGTCTGGGCCGGTATCGAGACCTGCGCATGGCCCAGCTGACGCAAGGTTTCCAGGCGCGCGCGCGCGCGGAATGCATATTCGCTGTAAGGGTACTGGCTGATGATGAACTGATAGGTCTGCGCCGCGTCGACGAAAAATTTCTGCCGCTCCAGGCACAGGCCGCGCAACATGGACACTTCCGGCTGGATATAGGGGCGGGCACGGCTCTCGCGGTCGACCTGGGACAACTGCAGCATGACGTCTTCACAGTTGCCGCGATCATAGGAGCGATAGGCACTGTTCAGGTGGCTGTCCATCGACCAGCGGGTGCAACCGACCACACTGGCGGCCAGGGCTAAAACGAGCAAAATTCGCATGGGGGGTCTCCTCTTCTTGCTAGTGTATCGACCCGATAACGAAAATCTCCAGAGTGTTCGCCAAACAACCTATTCGAAAAAAATCATTCGCCGAAAAGTAGTGCAAATGAACAATGACTACAGCCGAGGAGCATAGTAGCCTTTCGCTGCGCTTGAACTCAGGAGTCTCTGCATGTCCGTTCGTCGTACTAAAATCGTCGCCACACTGGGCCCGGCCAGCAACTCGCCGGAAGTTCTCGAACAGCTGATCCTCGCTGGCCTGGACGTTGCCCGTCTGAACTTCTCCCACGGTACTCCCGACGAGCACAAGGCTCGTGCCAAGCTGGTGCGCGACCTCGCCGCCAAGCACGGGCGCTTCGTCGCGCTGCTGGGTGACCTGCAGGGCCCGAAGATCCGTATCGCCAAGTTCGCCAACAAACGCATCGAACTCAGGGTCGGTGATCACTTCACCTTCTCCACCAGCCATCCGCTTACCGAAGGCAACCAGCAGGTCGTCGGTATCGACTACCCGGACCTGGTCAAGGATTGCGGCGTCGGCGACGAACTGCTGCTCGACGATGGTCGCGTGGTGATGCGGGTTGAAACCGCGACCGCCACCGAATTGCACTGCGTGGTGACCATCGGTGGCCCGCTGTCGGACCACAAGGGCATCAACCGTCGCGGTGGTGGCCTGACCGCCCCGGCCCTGACCGAAAAAGACAAGGCCGACATCAAGCTCGCCGCCGAAATGGAAGTGGACTACCTCGCCGTGTCCTTCCCGCGCGACGCCGCCGACATGGAATACGCCCGTAAACTGCGCGACGAGGCCGGCGGTGTCGCCTGGCTGGTGGCGAAGATCGAACGCGCCGAAGCCGTGGCCGACGATGAAACCCTCGACGGCCTGATCATGGCCAGCGACGCGGTGATGGTCGCCCGTGGCGACCTCGGCGTGGAAATCGGCGACGCCGAACTGGTGGGCATCCAGAAAAAAATCATTCTGCATGCACGCCGCCACAACAAGGCGGTGATCGTCGCGACCCAGATGATGGAGTCGATGATCCAGAGCCCGATGCCGACTCGCGCCGAAGTCTCCGACGTAGCCAACGCCGTGCTGGACTACACCGACGCCGTCATGCTCTCGGCCGAAAGTGCCGCCGGCGCCTACCCGCTGGAAGCGGTGCAAGCCATGGCGCGTATCTGCGTCGGCGCGGAGAAGCACCCGACCAGCAAGACCTCCAGCCACCGCATCGGCAAGGTCTTCGAAAGCTGCGACCAGAGCATCGCGCTGGCGGCCATGTACACCGCCAACCACTTCCCGGGCGTCAAGGCGATCATCGCCCTGACCGAGAGCGGCTACACGCCGTTGATCATGTCGCGGATCCGTTCCTCGATCCCGATCTACGCGTTCTCCCCGCACCGTGAAACCCAGGCCCGCGCGGCGTTGTTCCGGGGCGTCTACACCGTGCCGTTCGACCCGGCTTCGCTACCGCCCGAGCAAGTCAGCCAGGCGGCCGTGGACGAGTTGCTCAAGCGCGGCGTGGTCGAGCAAGGCGACTGGGTCATCCTGACCAAGGGCGACAGCTACCACACCATCGGTGGCACCAACGGCATGAAGATCCTGCACGTGGGCGACCCACTGGTCTGATCCTCGCCGCCGCGCTGTAAAGCCACAGTGCCGTAAAAAAGCCCCGCGCCTCTGCTCCAGAGCGCGGGGCTTTTCATTAGGGTCGAAAAGCGGATCAGCGCTTGTTGATAAAGCCCGACAACGCCGCAATGGCTTCGGGCGAACGCAAGCGCTCAACGAACAACGCGGCTTCGGCCTCCACCACCTGGCGCAATTGCTCGCGATCCGGGGCCTTCATCAGCGCCTTGCTGATCTGCACCGCCGCCGAGGCCAGCTGATCGAAGCTCAGCGCCACCTCCCGCGCCTTGCTCAGGGCCTGCTCGGCACTGGGCAAGGCCTCGGTGGCCAGTCCCCAGGCCACCGCCTGCTCGCCGCTGAAACCCTCGCCCAGCAGCAACAGCCGCGCCGCCGTCGCGTGGCCGACCAGGCGTGGTAACAACAGGCTGGAACCGAATTCCGGGCACAACCCCAGATTGACGAACGGCATGCGCAGACGAGCGTCGGCGCTGACATACACCAGGTCGCAATGCAGCAACAACGTCGTGCCGATCCCCACCGCCGGGCCTGCGACCGCGGCAATCACCGGCTTGCGGCAATCGAGCAGGCTGCGCATGAACGCAAAGACCGGGCTGTCGAGATCGCTCGGCGGCTCTTCGAGAAAATCGGCAATGTCGTTGCCGCTGGTAAAACACTCGCTGCTGCCGCGAATCAGCACCGCGTTGATCCCGGGATCGGCATCCGCCTCCCGCAGTGCCTGGCCCAACTGGCCGTACATGGCGCGGGTCAGGGCGTTCTTCTTGTCGGCACGGTTCAGGCGCAGGGTCAGCAGGCTGCCTTCGCGCTCCAGCACAATCGCGTCAGTCATGGAAGTTCTCTTGTTGTGGGGACCCGGCGCTCAGGCGTGCGGCACGAACACATCGGCCAACAGTTGATTGCGCGGCAGCCCGGCCAGGTACAGACGTTTCGACCACGCCTCGACACTCGCCGGGGCCCCACAGAGTAGAGCCAGGGTTTGCCGGGAGACAAGCCGCAGTTTGGCCAGAAAGTCCGGCAGTTCGGCCCCGGTGACATAGTCGACGCTCAGGTTGGGGAAGCGCGCGGCCAGCTCGTCCAGCGCCGGAGCCAGATAATGTTCGGTGGCGTCATGGGCCAGGTGCACCAGGCGGATCGGCCCCTCATGGCCCTGGCGCAGTGCCTCGCGCAACACCCCCCACAACGGCGCCAGGCCGGTGCCGGCCGCCAGCAGCCAGAGCGGCCGGGCGTGCCAGTCCGGGTCGTAGTGCAAGGCCCCGCCGCGCAGCTCGCCCAGGCGAATCGGCCCACCGACCTCGAGCAGGCGGGCCGCGTCGCTGAACGCGCCGGGTTGTCGGCAATCGAGGTGGAATTCCAGGTAGCGGTCTTCTTCGGGCAGGCTGGCCAGGGAATACGGCCGGGCGACACCCTGCTCCGTCCAGAGCACCAGGTGCTGGCCGGCGTTGTAACGCAGGGCGCGTTCGGGCAGCAGGCGCAAGCGCAGGACGGTCGGGCTCAGCCAATCCAGTTCGGCCACCGTTGCCGACAGACCGTCACGTCGCGGGTCGAAGACTTCGACCCGCAGGTCTTCACTCACCTGGCACTGGCAAGCCAATCGCCAGCCGTGCTCGCGCTGGGCGAAGGCCAGAGCCTCTGGCTGATTGTCCTGCGGCTCGCCCTGTATGCAACGCACCAGGCAGGCATGGCAACTGCCCGCCCGGCAACTGTAGGGCACCGCCACGCCTGCCTGGTTCAAGGCATCGAGCAGGTTGCTGCCGGCGTCCACCGACCAGGCCCGCTCGCCAACCCGCAGCTCAGGCATCGGTGTATTCCCAGGCCGCGCAGCAACGATTGCGCCCGTCGCGCTTGGCCCGGTACAGCGCCTGGTCGGCGCGCTGCAAGGCATCGTCGAGTTCGTCCGCCACCCCCACCAGCGTCATGCCCACCGACAGGCTCAGGTTGTTCACCGCCAAGCCCACCAGCTCCACCTCGGTAAAGGCCAGGCGCAAGCGCTCGCAACAGGCGGTCAGGCGATCGGGGTCGGCATTGGGCAACAGCAACACGAATTCTTCTCCACCGTAGCGCGCCAGCACATCGCCGTCGCGCACGCAGGCATTGGCCACCGCGGCGAATGCCTGCAAGACCTGGTCACCGGCGGCATGCCCATGCACATCGTTGATCCGCTTGAAATGGTCGAGGTCGATCAAGGCCAGGCCATGGACCACATCCGCGTCCATCAGCTCCAGCTCGCGGGAGGCCAGCCGCAGGAAATGCCGTCTATTGTACAGCCCGGTCAGTTCATCGGTCGCCACCAGGTCTTCCAACTGGCGCATCATCCCGCGCAGGGTGTCCTGGTGGGCCTGCAAGGCGAAGCGGCGCTGGCGCATGCGTTGGCGGGAGGCTTGCACGTAGCTGGCGTAAAAGCACAACCACAGCAGCACGACGAACAGCACACACACCTGCAGCAGCGCCAGGCCCGGGTCCGCCAACTGGAAGTGATAGCCCTCCCACAGATTGAGCGCCGCGAAAATGAAGAAGGCCAATGCCGCGCAGCGGACAAACTTGCGTTGCGGCAGATGAAACATGCCGAACAGCAGCACCAACGGATAAAACACCAGGAAAGTCCCGCGGGCCTGTTCAAGGTTGGCGATCAGATAGGTTTGCCAGCCCAGCCCCATGAGCACCTGCAGCTCGGTCAGGCTGGGGTCGCGAAACCGCCGGTTGTGGCCGCTGATAAACAGCCAGCCGAGCACGCCCTGGCTGAGAATCACCAGGCCGCTGCCGATCAGGCCCGTGGTTACGCTGGCCTCGAAGTGATCGGTGAAAATCGCTACCCACAGCAGCGACAGCAACAGCAGATAGGTGCCGGCAGCCAGGGCAAAACGTTTGCGTAACAGAGTCTGTATGGCTTTTTGGGTCAATCGTTGACTCACTGTGCGCTGAGGGCTAAAGGGGTTTCCTTCCCGTACAGGCCACTTGCCACTCTAGTGATCTGGATCAAAAATAACTATTCAATTTTTTGCAACTCATACAGCTTTACCTGTGCGAGTAGGCAAGAAGGGTGCCGACGCCCCTGCTACCTTGGTTTGACGACTGACGGATGTGCCGGGCTTGCGGGCGGGTTATACTGCCGCGCCTCATTTTATGCCGGCCACGCGTGCCCGGCGCGTCTCAAAAGATGTTTTCGACAGACCAGATGCAAACCGGTCGCAAACACCTTATTTCCATGTTCCCGTCTTAATAGAGGAGCGCGACCCTTGACCGTGATCAAGCAAGACGACCTGATACAGAGCGTTGCCGACGCCCTGCAGTTCATTTCCTACTACCACCCCGTGGACTTCATCCAGGCCATGCACGAGGCCTACCTGCGGGAAGAGTCGCCGGCGGCCCGTGACTCCATGGCCCAGATCCTGATCAACTCGCGCATGTGCGCCACCGGCCACCGGCCGATCTGCCAGGACACCGGTATCGTCACCGTGTTCGTGCGCGTGGGCATGGATGTGCGCTGGGACGGTGCCACCATGGGCCTGGACGACATGATCAACGAAGGCGTGCGTCGTGCCTACAACCTGCCGGAAAACGTCCTGCGCGCCTCGATCCTGGCCGACCCGGCCGGCAGCCGCAAGAACACCAAGGACAACACCCCGGCGGTCATCCACTACTCCATCGTTCCGGGTAACACCGTTGAAGTGGACGTGGCGGCCAAGGGCGGCGGCTCCGAGAACAAATCGAAGATGGCCATGCTCAACCCGTCCGACTCCATCGTCGACTGGGTCCTGAAGACCGTGCCGACCATGGGTGCCGGCTGGTGTCCACCGGGCATGCTCGGCATCGGCATCGGCGGCACCGCCGAGAAGGCCGCGGTCATGGCCAAGGAAGTGTTGATGGAATCCATCGACATCCACGAGCTGAAGAAGCGTGGCCCGTCCAACCGCATCGAAGAAATGCGCCTGGAGCTGTTCGAGAAGGTCAACCAGCTGGGTATCGGCGCCCAGGGCCTGGGCGGCCTGACCACCGTGCTCGACGTGAAGATCATGGACTACCCGACTCACGCGGCGTCCCTGCCGGTGTGCATGATCCCCAACTGCGCCGCCACCCGTCACGCGCACTTCGTGCTCGACGGTTCCGGCCCGGCCTCGCTGGAGGCGCCGCCCCTGGACGCCTACCCGGAAATCGTCTGGGAAGCCGGTCCGTCGGCCCGTCGCGTCAACCTCGACACCCTGACCCCGGAAGACGTGCAGAGCTGGAAGCCGGGCGAAACCGTCCTGCTCAACGGCAAGATGCTCACCGGTCGCGACGCCGCGCACAAGCGCATGGTGGAAATGCTCAACAAGGGTGAAACCTTGCCGGTGGACCTCAAGGGTCGCTTTATCTACTACGTCGGCCCGGTTGATCCGGTGCGTGAAGAAGTCGTCGGCCCAGCCGGTCCGACCACCGCCACGCGCATGGACAAATTCACCCGGCAGATCCTCGACCAGACCGGCTTGCTGGGCATGATCGGCAAATCCGAGCGTGGCCCGAGCGCCATCGAAGCAATCAAGGACCACAAGGCCGTGTACCTGATGGCCGTGGGCGGCGCTGCCTACCTGGTGGCCCAGGCGATCAAGAAATCCAAGGTCGTCGCCTTTGCCGAACTGGGCATGGAAGCGATCTACGAGTTCGAGGTCAAGGACATGCCGGTGACGGTCGCCGTCGATGCCAAGGGCGAGTCGGTGCATATCACCGGCCCTGCAATCTGGCAGAAGAAGATCAGCGACAGCCTGGCGGTGGAAGTGCAGTAAGCACTTTCGTTGCAGGTAAAAAAAGCGGCCCGGTTGATCCGGGCCGCTTTTTTATTGCCTGGAAAACAGCATTGAAGCTATCCGGACGGACGTGTTCCTGCCTCAGTCCAAAGGCTTGGGTTCGCCGTGCGACCCACCCGCCGGAGAGTGAAAACTCCCCCTGCATGAAGATTGGCCCGAGGGTGTTCTGTTATTGGATCCAATTATGTATGCTCCGCTCGTCGCCCAAAAATCATTTCAAAATGTGTCAAAGAAAAAACACAAGATGACGGCGGGCGATTGAACCTGGACGGTGAAAAGCAATCGACGCAACAAAAACAAGGATGATCCAAATGTCTAGTGAACACTACCAGTGCACTGGTATCGGCTGTGGGCCGTCGAACCTCAGCGTCGCCGCGCTACTGCACAACCACCCTCGGATCCGCAACATCGTTTTCGACATGAAACCCTCGTTTTCGTGGCATGAAGGCATGATGCTCCCCGGCACCAGCTTGCAGGTCTCCATGTTCAAGGACATGGTGACACTGGCCGATCCCATGAATCGCTTTTCCTATGTCTCCTATCTGCATCAGCACGGACGCTTGCTGCCATTCCTGAACGCGCGGTTCGAACAGGTCCCGCGTCTCGAGTTCGCCGACTATCTGAAATGGGTGGCAAACACCAACGAAAACATCCATTTCGGTGAGCGGGTGGAGAGCGTCGACTTCGACGGCAAGCACTTCGTGATCGAAACCTCAAAGCGCCGCGTTCAGAGCGAGAATGTCGTCGTTGGCGTCGGTACCACGCCCTTCGTGCCCGAATTTGCCCGCACGCGCCTGGACGGCGAAACGCACTTTCACATCCATGAGTTCGCGAAGGGAGCACGTCGATTCGGCGGTCGCCGCGTACTGGTGGTGGGAGGTGGCCAGTCAGGCGCCGAGGCGGTACTGGAGCTGCTGCGTCGCACCGGTGATGATGCGCCGAGCGAAGTATCGTGGTTGTCGCGCCGCGAGAACTTTCATCCGATAGACGACTCGCCCTTTGCCAATGAGTTGTTCACGCCCACGCATTCCAACTACTTCTACGAGCAGGGCACGGCGTTTCGCGCAGATTTCCTCAAGCGCAATGTGCTCGCGAGCGACGGTATCTCCGAGCACACCCTGCGCGATATCTACCAGCGCATGTATGTCATGCGCTACATCGAGCGCTCCCCCATGCGCGTGCGATTGATGCCTTACCGCGATGCGAATGAGGTCTGGCGCGCCGAGGATGCGTGGATGCTCTCGGCGCGGCACATGGGCAGCAATGCCCAGGAGATATTGGCCGCCGACATGATCGTCTGGGCCACCGGATTTCGCTCCGCCGAGCAATCTTTCCTGCAGCCGTTGAACACCAGGCTTGAGCGCGAGGATGGCGAAATCCGTATCGACCGCGACTACGCCGCCGTATGGGACGGTCCCTCCAACCGGCAGATCTTCATGCTCAATTCCGTGCGACGCCAGCGCGGTCTAGCCGATCCGAACCTGAGCCTTACCGCCTGGCGCAGCCAGATCGTGATCGACAGGATGCTCGGCCAGCCACGCCGGGCGGAGCCAGGCGACGACCTGTTCGTCAACTGGGCTGCACTCGAATCGATCTGAATAGCGGGCCACATCCCTCCCCTGCTTGACCATTGCCGGCCGCGATCTTCGCGACGTCGAGATAAATTCGATCAAATATTGTTCAGGAACGAACACATGAGCACATTCAACAAGGACATCATCGTCATCGTTGGCGGATTCTCCAGCGGTCGCTATATCGCACCGCTCTTCAACGGCCTGGGATACAGCTGCGTCCACGTTTACACCGAGGAAGCGAAGGAGCATCCGCTCCTGAAGCCGACGTTCAATCCAGGCGACTATTCAGAGAACCACGCACTGGCATCGGACGACGACGCGCACGACTTTGTGCAAAAGATGCACGGGCGCCGGGTCAAGGCCGTGATCGCAGGCTGCGAACCCTGCGTTCTGTTGGCGGACAAACTCGGCGAAATGTTCGATGCCCCGCGTAACGTTGGCGCCTTGAGCTGGGCACGCCGAAGCAAGTACCTGATGCACGACACCCTGAGGAAAAACGGTCTGAAATCGGCCAGACAGCTGCTGAGTGACAACCTGCAGGAAATCTTCGACTTCCACGAGCAGATCGGCGGCAAGATCGTCATCAAGCCGGAGGCCAGCTCCAACACCGACAGCGTGTTCTATTGCACCACCCGTGAGCAGATCGCCGAGGCTGTGGATCGGATCCTGGGCGTGAAGAATTACTTTGGCCTCCTCAACACGAAGGTGCTGGTGCAGGAATACCTGTCTGGCAAACAGTACCTGGTCAACACCCTGTCCTCGGACGGCCATCACTATGTTTGCGATACCTGGGGAGAAGTGCGTGAAAACGACGACGGCCCCTCCAACGACAGCTACGCCGACCTGATAAACCCGAATGTCGAGGTCCATGCCGTTCTATCGCAGTACGCGAGCCGTGCGCTCGATGCGCTGGGTATTCGCTACGGCGCCGCGCACTTCGAGATTCGCATGACCGACGAAGGACCTTGCCTGGTCGAAGTGGGTGCACGGATGTCGGGGGGGATCGATTTTTCCGTGCTGCACGGAATCAACAGCTTGACCCAGCTGTCACTGCTGGCCGACGCAATGCTCGATACCGACGCCTTCCTGACACGCATCCAGGCGGCGCGCAAGAACAGCCAATCGATCAGAAAAGTCTACCTGTCTTCCGGGCTGTCAGGCGAGGTCCTGAGCGAGCCGGACCTGGATCTGTTCCTCGGTATCGACAGTGTGAACAGTGTCCTTTTCCGTCCTGCCAAGGGTGGCCATCTGCAAAAGACCGTCCGTTCGCTGAACGTCGGAAGACCGGGTCATCTGTACATGGTCAGCGATGACGAAGAGACCATCCTTCGCGACTACGACCAAGTGCGGCTGAACGAGACACGGTTGTACGAAACCATGCTTCGTGCCCCGGCGAGCGCCCCTCGGTAATACGGTTCGGCGCGCTGCGCCGTCCCATTTTCCATTGCCTATCCCATTCCACACTCATGGAGACTCCATGAAGATTACACGCGCATTTCCAGAATCCATCGACCTGCAGGCCGACGAGATCAACACCCGTGACATGCTTGTCGCGCCGCACGCAAGAACCAGTATCCACAATCACCATGACCGGGAGTGCTGGTCGATTACGTCTGGCGAGGGGCTCTTGTCCTCTGGCAACCGGCACGTCGTGGTCGGTGCCGGAGATCATGTCGAATTCGCCCCCTTCGAGACGCACATGATTGCCAACAGCGCAGACGAAGAATTGCGCTTCACGACGCATTGGTTTACCGATTGGGAGGCGATTCTATCCGAACCGGAACGCAGCCCCGGCCCAGACGGCAGAGTGATGATCGGAGCGGCCTTCCCCTCTCCGAACGGGCCGCTCCATCTCGGTCATTTGTCGGGTCCCTTCCTGATGGCGGACATCCTCCGGCGTTGCTGTGAGCTCACCGGCACCCAGTCCTTTACCTATTGCGGGACCTTCGGCAACACGAATCACATCGACAGGACAGCGATCGCCCAGGGCACGACTTACGAAAGTCTCGTGGCGCGCAGCGAAGACCTCATCCGCCAGGACCTGGAGTTATTTGAAACCCACTACGATGATTTCCTGCCCCACCAGCCCTCGTCGGCGGCGTTTGAGGCCGCGAAGTCCAGCTTCATCGAGATTCTCACGGCCTCGCCCTACTTGTTCGAGCGGGAGGTCGCCCATCCGTACAGCGAATCCGAACAAGTGTTCGTCAGCGAGAGCTTCGTCTCCGGGCAATGCCCACATTGCGCCAGCATCACCATCGGCCTGGAATGTGAGTCCTGTGGGTTGTACCAGGATGAGTGCAAGCTGATCGAGCCCTTCCATTCGGTGACTAAAGAACCGCTGGCTCACCGAAACGTCAAGAAGCTGTATCTGCGGCTTGATCGGGACATCCTGAATCAGATCGCGGTACAGCTATACAGTCACAACACGGCGGCAAGCCGTATTTGCTACGACTACCTGCAGAAGTACCTCAAGCACGACATGCTCGGCGACATTCCGGTTTCGGCGCTGCGGAGCAAGGGTTATCCCGTCCACGGCGATCAGGTGCTGTCTGTCGCCATGGAGCGGGCGCTGCGCTCGTATCAAGGACTCGCGCAATGCACGTCGGTCACCCGCCACTTGTGGTTCTGCGGATTCGACAACTTGTGCGCGTCCGGCATCCTGGTTCCTTACATCCTGAAGGTCCTTGGCATTCCCGATGCGCAGTTACCGATCGCCGTCGTCAACAATTTCTGCTTGCTCGAGAATAGAAAATTCTCGACCGGCGCGAATCATGCGATCTGGGCCAATGAATTTCTTCGCACTTATCCTGCGGATCTCGTGCGGCTCTATCTGTCGAACATCCACCGCCCGACCGCGGAGAGCAACTTCTGCGTCGATACTTTCTTCAACTACGCCAACCGTTTCACCGACACACTTATCGAGTGCTTCGAGGAGGGGCGAGAGCTGGCCACGCACTACGTCGGCGACCGAATCGAGGCGGGCCCTTGGCTGGTTCAGGATGTCCTGCTTTATCGTGAACTGAACAACGCCATGCGCCATTGCCTGGAAAGTTACTCCAGTCAGGCTTGCGTTGTTGCGTTGCGTCGTATCGAGCATCTGCTGGAGAACCTGGCTGACTACATCGTGGAGAGCAGGCACTACCGGGACGATCGCAACGTCCTTCGGACAAGGCTGGCGTTGGTGCTGTACGCGTATCAAAGCTTGGCCTATTGCCTGTATCCGGTGATGCCGGACTTGTCGACGTGCATCCTGGATTGTCTTCGCGTGGACCGTTCGCTGTGTCACGGGAATCGGCAGGTGGTTCGCATCGCCGAACATTTCGACGTCGACCGAATCCTGGACCGTCTCAACCAAATGAAGAAAAAGATACGGCGCTGATATGAAAAAGCGAATCGGACTGATCGGCTGTGGAAATTTGGGATACCCGCTTGCCTACTACATCGAGCGACTGGGATTCGATGAGTTGTATGTTCATGACCTTGACCCGGAGAAGGCTGCCGGGCTGAAGCAGAAAATGGAGGAAACCTGTCCGTTGCTACAGGTGAAGGATCACCTGGACGTGGATGGACTTGACGTGATCGTGCTTTCGCTCAGTGGGCCGCAGACGACGGCATTCGTCACTGATCCACGCAACCATGGGTTATTCAGGGGAAGGCCGGTCTTTGTCAGCCTGGGGCGGCCGAACTACGACGACCCTGCGGCGCACGAAGTCCTCGATCACTATCTCGTCGAGAACGGGGTTTCACTGCTGTTCGGCTTTGGGCTGGAACCGGGCCTGGTTGAAGTGCTGATGCATGACCTCGCGTCGACCCACCAGGGCGAGGTTGTCAAACTCAGCGCCGTTTGCGGGGGCGTACCGCTACGTCCAAATCCACCGCTGAACTACGACCTGCTGTTTGGAGAGCACCTGCCTTCGCTCAATCGTAGCGCCTTGTTCAAGATGGATGACCGTCTTGGCAGTTGCAAACGCTTCGACATGAAGGAAGCCGCGTTTGTCGAGGGGGTCGGTGCACTCGAGGTCTATCATGACGGCCTGTCGCCCTATCTCCTCTCTACCCCATGCGTCCAGCAGATTCCTGGGGTCAAGCAGCAGACCGCGCGCTGGCCCGGGTTCTTTGATTGCATGCGTGTCCTGCTCTCCTTGGGATTGCTCGACGAGCAGGCAAGGTTGGATGGCGGTTCCACTGCAAGCGCCCAGACGCACGCCATTCTCCGGCAAAACGGCAAGCTGGCGCGAAATCGGCCGGACATCAGCTTCGTCGAAGTGTGCGCACAACTTGAGTCCGGAAAACAGGAGAAGGTCAGCATCGTGTCGACCTTCGACGAGCGCACCCAACTGACCGGAATGGCGCAACTGACCAGTTTCATGGCCGCATGGGCCGCGCGGCGAGTCATGGACAGGCCGCAGTCGTGCCGACCGGGACTGATCCTCGGCCATGAGTTTTTTGACAAGAGCGAAACGGGTGCATTGCTGGACGCATTTCGAGTGCATGTGAACTGTACTGTGCGGATTTCACCCTAGGGACGCCGCCCTACCACAATGCCCCGCCACCAAGGCCGGTATCGGGTCGGAGCGCTACAGGTTCGGCGACGACCCTGTACCTCCGCCCTCTAACAACTAGTGAAGTAAAAGGTCATCCATGACTACGACAAGGAACGAAACGCTTTCTCGGGAAGAGGTGAAAGTAGTCCTGATTATCACCGTACTGCTGTTTCTGGGCGTGCTGGGTACGGACATTCATCTTTCCGCATTACCGGCCATGATGCTCTTCATGCATACCAGCCAGCAGTTGATGCAGTCCTCCATTTCCGTATTTCTGTTGGGGTCCGGCCTGAGCGCCCTCGTCTATGGGCCACTGAGCGACAAATTTGGCAGGAAGCCCGTCATCCTGGTCGGCCTTGTCATCGCCATCGCCGGCAATGTGTGGGGGGCAACGCTTTCGCAGATCGGACCGTTCCTGGCGTCCCGTTTTATCCAGGGCATCGGCAGCGGTGCCTGCCTTGCACTCTCCAGAATCGTGCTGTCGGATATCGTGCAACGTGAGCGCTATGCCATTGTCAGTTCCTACGTCACCTTGTTCACCGGTCTGTCCATCACGCTGGGACCACTGGCGGGCAGCCTCTTGTTGTCCTGGTTCGACTGGCAGGCCAACTTCGTCGTCATGGCCCTGATGCTGGCTGGCATGCTTGCGGTATTCGCGTTGTTCTGCCCGGAAACCAACCAGCACATCAATGGCGCCATCCGGGTACGGGGGGTTTTCGCCAACTACAAGTTCGTCCTGGGAAACAGCGACTTTATCCTGGCCGCCACACTGGCCGGCATCGGAATGGCTTGCTTCCTGCTGTACACCACGGCCAGTCCCTTCGTACTGCAACAGCAGTTCGCGCTCTCGCCAAGGGACTACGGCTACATGACGGCCTTCGTCGGGGCCGGGTTGCTCGTCAGCCGCCTGCTGCTGCCCCGCCTGATCAAGCGCTTCGGGATGCCGAAGTTGATCATCACGGGCCTGGTGATCCTGATCGGCTGCGGCGCGTCCTTGCTCACTCTGTCCGAGCTGGGCCACCTTTCATTGGTGTCCTTCCTGCTCAGCGTGTCTGGCGTGTTTTTCAGTTACACCTTCATCGTACTGTGCGCCTCGGCGATGTCGATGGCGCCGTTTACCGACAAGCGAGGCGCGGCTGGCGCGGTCTATTCGTGCTCGCAAATGGCGCTTGCCTTTGCGGTGAATGCCGCGGTGTCCTCCCTGTCCAGCAATGCTGTCGTGCTGCTCGGAACCAGCTTTATCGTGCTGCCCGTCGTGGGCCTCGTGCTCAGTCGCCGGATGCAAGGCAAGGCCGTACCCGTCGTATCCGGAGTTCGATCCACCTGATAAGACACCGACTCGAGGATCTCACACTGTGGTGAGCGGGCTTACCCGCTCGCCACAAATCTCAGCCGGACTTGAGCTTGTCCAGGGTCCGCAGTTTGTGCGGCAAGCCCCACAGCAGCAGCGCGGCGGCGATCAGGCTGGTGACACCAATGACGTATAGCGCAGGAGTCGTGCTGCCGGTGAGGTCCTTGATCCGTCCGACCATCACCGGACTGACAATACCGCCGAACTGCCCCAGGGTATTGATCACCGCGATCCCCCCGCCGCTCCGGCGCCCGCGCCGGCCAGCAGTTTCGGCGGCAAGGTCCAGAAGGCCGGGATCGACGCGATGATCCCGGCCCCCAGCAGGCTCAGGGCAACGATCAGGAACAGGGTGTGATCGGCGAAGATCCCCGCACAGAAAAAGCCGACCGCCCCCAGCGCCACCAACCCGCAGACAAACTTGCGCCGCTCGCCACTGACGTCGGACAAGCGTCCGACCACCACCATGCTGATCGCACCACAGATATAGGGGATGGCCGTGAGCAGGCCGATCATCACCGGGCTTTGGGTCCCCGCGCTGCGAATCAACTGCGGTGCCCAGAAGTTCAAGCCATAGGACGCGACCTGGATCAGGAAGTAGATCACCCCCAGCATCAGAAAGCCGGGAATACGCAACGCTGTCAGCAACGAACTGCCGGACTGGTGCGGTTCATGCTGGGCGATACGGCTCGACAGCAAGCGCTTCTCGGTCGGCGTCAGCCAGTGGGCATCGTCGATACGGTCCTTGAGCAGGGTCAGCACCAGCAAACCGAGGCCGATACACGGCAGGCCGCCAAGCAGGAACAACCAGTGCCATCCACGCATCTGCAACACGCCGTCCAGATGCTCCAGCACCAACCCGGAAAAGGGCGCGCCCACCAGTCCGGCGAACGCCGACGCCAGGAACAACAGCGAGGTGATACGCCCGCGATAATGCTGGGGAAACCACAGGGTCAGGTAATACAGCACACCCGGTGCGAAACCGGCCTCCATCGCCCCGATGACAAACCGCAGCGCATAGAACTGCCATTCGCTGTTGACGAACACCATCGCCGCCGTCGCCGCGCCCCAGGACATCATGATCCGGGCGATCCAGCGCCGCGCGCCGACCTTGTAGAGCATCATGTTGCTCGGCACCTCGAACAACACATAACCCACCACGAACAGCCCAGCACCCAGCCCATAGGCGGTGTCGCTGAGACTCAGGTCGGCCTGCAACTGGAATTTGGCGAAGCTGATATTGATCCGGTCGAAAAAGGCGAACAGGTAGCAGACCATGATCAGTGGCATCAGTCGCCAGGCGACCTTGCTCACCAGGGCTTTTTCGGCAGTGTGCACAACGGCGGGGCTCGCGCCCGCCTCCAGGACATTGAGGCTCATGGTGTTTCTCCAGGCGGACTGCCCGTAGGTATCCGATTGTTTTTGTTGTCTGGTACAGCGTGTCTTAAACAGCGGGGCACGATCAGCCGAGGCTGAAATCCGGTAGCGGATGCAAATCGCAATTGCGTCCCGCCTTGGCCACCTGGCCAGGCAGCTCGTGTCCGAGCAACGCCGGCAGGCGGCGGGAGATCGCCAGCAGCCTTGGCAGGTCCATACCGGTCTCAATGCCCATCTGGTCGCACAGATTGACCAGGTCCTCGGTACAGATATTGCCCGAGGCACCCGGGGCGAAAGGACAGCCGCCGAGCCCACCGACCGCCGCATCGAAACGCCGGGCACCGGCTTCATACGCGGCCAGCACATTGCACAGCCCCAGGCCACGGGTGTTATGGAAATGCAGGGTCAGGGCCGCGGCCGGCAGGCGACTCAGCACACGTTTGACCAGCCGCTGGACCTGACGCGGATTGGCCATGCCGGTGGTGTCGGCCAGGGTGATGCCCTGCATCCCCATTTCCAGATAGGTATCGACGATCTGTACGACGCGGTCTTCGTCGATCGCGCCTTCGAACGGACAACCGAAGGTCGTGGCGATGCTCGCATTCAGCAACACCGGCTCCCCGCGAACCCGCTCCAGCACCGTGTCGAAGGCCGCCAGCGACGCCTCGCAACTCATGCGCATGTTGGCCCGGTTGTGGGTCTGGCTGGCGGACATCACCAGGTTCAGCTCATCGGCCCCAGCCGCCAACGCACGCTCGGCGCCTTTCAGATTCGGCACCAGCGCCACGTAGATCACGCCCGACTGACGGCGAATACCGCGGAAGACGGCTTCGCCATCGCGCAACGCCGGGATCGCCTTGGGCGAGACGAAAGAACCGCCTTCGATTCGCGAAAAACCCGCCAGCGACAGCTCATCGATCAAGGCAATCTTGTCGACGGTTTCCACCCAGCTCGGTTCGATCTGCAAGCCGTCGCGGGGCGAGACTTCCTGGACGATCAGGCGTTCGGAAAAATCGCGGATCATTGCACCACCCCTTCGGCTTTCAGGCGTTCGATATCGGCCTCGGTCAGCCCCAGGCCGTCGAGAATGTCGTGGGTATGCTGGCCGAGGCTCGGCCCCTGCCAGTTGACCACACCCGGAGTCTCGGAGAGCTTCGGCACGATGCCCGGCATTTTCACCCGGACACCGCCCGGCAACTGCGCATCGAGCAACATGTCGCGGGCCTGGTAATGGGGATCGGCGACGATATCGGCGACGGAATAAATCCGCCCGGCCGGGACCTCGGCGTCCTGCAAGGCGAGCAGGACATCGTCGATCGGCAGGCTGCTGGTCCAGTGGGTGATCGCCGCGTCCAGCAGCCCGCTTTGCGCCGCCCGGCCATCGTTGTGAGCGAACTGTGGCGCCTCGGCCAGGTCGGGACGGCCAATCACCTGCATAAGGCGCTTGTAGATGGGGTCGCTGTTGCCTGCGATCACCACATAGGCACCGTCGGCCGTCAGATAGGTGTTGGACGGTGCGATACCGGGCAAGGCACCGCCGGTGCGTTCGCGGATATGGCCGAGCAAATCGTATTCCGGCACCAGGCTTTCCATGACGTTGAACACGCTTTCAGCCAGTGAGACATCGACCACCTGCCCCTCGCCCTGCCCGCTCTTGACCCGCAACAACGACATCAGCGCGCCTATGACTCCGTGCAACGACGCCAGGGAGTCGCCGAGGCTGACACCGACCCGCGCCGGCGGCGAACCGGGCGTTCCGGTGGTGTAGCGAATCCCGCCCATGGCCTCGCCGATAGCGCCAAACCCGGGACGGTCGCGATAAGGGCCGGTCTGGCCGTAGCCGGAAATCCGTACCAGGGTCAGCTTGGGGTTGAGGGCGTGCAGTACCTCCCAGCCCAGGCCAAGTTTCTCCAGGGCGCCGGGGCGCAGGTTCTCGATCAGCACATCGGCGTCGGCGGCCAGTTGCTTGACCAGCTCGATACCCTCCGCGGACTTGAGGTTCAGCGCCAGGGATTTCTTGTTCCGCGATTGCAGGTACCACCAGAGCGACGTGCCTTCGTGGAGCTTTCGCCACTTGCGAAGAGGATCGCCTTGGCCGATGGATTCGATCTTGATCACCTCGGCGCCGAACTCGCCGAGCATGCGTGCCGCAAAAGGCGCCGCAATCAGCGTGCCGATCTCGATCACCTTGATTCCGCTCAGGGGAGCAGTCATCACCGGTACCTCACTTTCTTGGAATTTGTCCCCAAGACTAGTGGAGCACCGGGTGATGAATCCAACCTTCACTCGGCAAGCTACGTTCGCGAAACGCGAACGCTCAGATCGGTGCGCTCAAGTGTTCGAACAACAAGCGGCTCACCGGCGACAGCGCCGACTCATCCCGGACCACCAGGATCAGGCTGCGCGTGGACCATTCGTCATTGAGTTTCACCGCGTGTAATCCCAGGGCCCGGCCGAACAGCTCATAGGCTTTCAGCGGCAGAATGCCGATCCCCATGTTCGCCTGGACCATCCGGCACATGGCATCGAACCCCGGCACGTGGATCCGCAGGCGCAGCACTTTTCCCGCCGCCCGGGCCGCCGCGTGGGTGCGCATATTGATCGAGCTGGCCGAGTGCAGGCCGACGTAGTCGCTGTCCAGCGTATCGGCGAAGGCCAATGCTTCCCGATCCGCCAGCGGATGATCGGGACGCATCAGCACCACCAACTGGTCATGCCGGTAAAGCACGCTGGTCAAGCCTCGCACATCGGTGTCGCTGGAGCAGACACCGAGATCGGCCACGCCGTCGAGCACGCCTTGCACCACACCGTTGCTGGGGCGCTCCTCAAGGTCGACCTTCACTTGCGGATGGCATTCGGAGAAGTCCCGCAGGTCTTCCGGCAGAAACTGGATGATCGCGGAAAGATTGGCCAGCATCCGCACATAACCACGCACGCCCTGGGTGTGCTCGCCCAGCTCCAGGCCCATTTTCTCGATGTTGAACAACATCTGCCGGGCATGATGCAGCAGGGTTTCCCCGGCCGGGGTCAATCGCATGCCTTTGGCCTGGCGCGCGAAGAGCGCAACGCCCAACGCCTCCTCCAGTTCCATCAACCGCTTGCTCGCCGCCGACACGGCGATGGCTTCGCGGGCCGCCGCCCGGGTCAGGGTCCCCTCCTCGTGCACGGCGACGAACAGTTGCAGGGTAATCAGGTCAAGGCGGCGGATCAGGCTTTTTTGCAGCATGGCAGGCTCGCTGACGACTCAATCGAAGCGTCGAGGATATCGTCCTTTCAGGTCCTTGCTGACAGTTGATTGATCGCCTTGGGATTGAGGATCGCTTGCGGCGCGCCCTTGCGCGCCACCGCCAACATCGCCCGGCCCATGGTTTCAGTGGTCTGGATGCTGTCCGGCCACAACCGGCGCAGCAGGCTCATCAGTGGTCCGGTCAGGCTGTAGACCGCCTGGTAGAGCCGGGTCTTGGAACGCACGCCGTGCAACGGCTGGATCGCACCGGGACGCATCAAGTACACCCCCTTGAACGGCAACCGCTGCAAGGCGTTCTCGGTGCGCCCCTTGACCCGGGCCCACATGCTGCGGCCCTTTTCACTGCTGTCGGTACCCGCCCCTGAGACATAGACAAAGGTCATGCCCGGATTGAGCCGCGACAAAGTCTCGGCGGCGGCCAGCGTCAGGTCGTAGGTCAGCCGGGTGTACTGCGCCTCGTCCAGGCCCACCGCCGAAACACCCAGGCAGAAGAAGCAGGCATCGAAACCCTGCAGCTCGGACTCGATGCCGCGGTAGTCGAACAGGTCGGCGTGCACCACCTGGCTGAGTTTCCCATCGACCTGGGTCACCGGCGTACGGCCGATGACCCTGACCTGTTGCACATCGTCCGCCAGCAGGCATTCGCGCAACACGCCTTGACCGACCATGCCGGTGGCACCGAACAACAGAATATTCATGGGCAACCTCTCAATGGCTCGGAAACGTCGGCAGCTCGACAGGTGCACTGTAGTCGGCGGCGCGACTGACCTCCAACCAACGTCCGGCCGCCTCGGCACGCGCGGTCTCGGCCTGCTCGCAGTAGTGCAAGGCATCGTTGCCGATCAACAGGTGCTGCGGCAGTTGCTCGTGGTAGGCCAGCTTGAGCACAATCTGCGCGATACGATCAGGATCGCTCGGTTCATTGCCCGCATAGGCACTGAGCATGCTGCTGACGGCACCGACGCTCGCCTGGTAGTCCTCCATGATCGACGGCGTGGCGTGGCCCGCCCTCACCGCCCAGTTGGTGCGCATGCCACCCGGCTCCACGGCACAGACCTTGATCCCCAGCGGCGCCACTTCCTGCGCCACCACCTCGGTGAAACCACCCACCGCCCACTTCGCCGCCTGATAGGCGCTGAGCCCCGGCATGCCCGCACGGCCACCCACCGAGGAGATCTGCAGGATGTGCCCGCTACGCTGCGCGCGCATCACCGGCAATGCCGCGCGGGTCAGGTTGACCACACCGAAGAAATTGGTCTCGACCTCCGCGCGAAACGCCGCCGTCTCGGTCTGCTCGAACGGCGCGAGATGACCATAACCGGCATTGTTGACCAGCACATCGAGCCTGCCGAACGCCTCGACGGCAACCCGAACCGCCGCTTGCGCCGCCGCCGCGTCCGTCACATCCAGGGCCACCACCCGAACCTGGTCGCCATAGCGCGCCACCAGATCGTCCAGGCGCTGCGGATCCCGCGCTGTCGCCACCAATCGCTCCCCCGCCGCCAGCACCGCCTCGGCGATGTTGCGACCCAGACCACTGGCACTTCCCGTAATCAACCAGACTTTAGACATGATGAGACTCCTATCGATTGTTGAGATTTATGAGTGAGCACTCACTCATTTTTGACACAAGGAAAAACCCTCGCCTACTCCTTGGCGGTGGCACTCCAGAACGCCTGGAAACCGGCTTCGGCATAACGCTCGGCCTGATCCGGTTCGCGGCGGATGAAATCGATCGTGGTATCGGCCAGGGCCCCCATGATCGCCGAGACAAAGGCCGCCGGCTGGTCGCGGAACAGACCGCTGGCAATGCTTTCCTGCATCATCTCGTTGACCTCGCAGAAATCCTGCATGCCGGCCAGCTTGCTCTGTTCGGTGACCTGCGCGGACATTCCGAGCAAGGCCACCACCTTGCGCTTGCGGGGCTCGGCCACGCCCCAGTCGACATAGCTCTGCCAGGCATGACGGGCGCGCTTGTTCACCGTTTCCGTGCGCGGGTAGCCGGGCATCATCACGTCCCGCAACTCGGCCTTGAGGTGCAGGTAGAGTTCGTTGAGCAGCACGTCCTTGGAACTGAAGTAGTTGAACAACGTGCCCTCGGCAACACCGGCGAGTCGGGCGATCTTCAGCGTCGGACAACCCAGGCCCTGTTCGGCGAACACCTCGATGGCGGCGTTGAGGATGGCGTTGCGTTTGTCTTCGCTTTTGGGACGGGCCATGGGGAGCAGCGTTCAACTTATAAGTGAGTAACCACTCAATTAAACCTGCGTGAACGCTGGTTTGCAAGCCCGCTGGTCGTGACAGCGCCCTCCCCTACAGGGGAAGGCGCTGGGTGATGGGGTCTTGCGTCAGAATGCGCTGCGGAAAATCTCTTCGATCTGCCGCTGATCCGCCGCACGCGGGTTGGTCAGGCCGCAAGCGTCCTTCAAGGCATTGCTGGCGAGGATCGGAATGTCCTGCAACTTGGCCCCCAACTCCCGCAGGCCAGCAGGGATCTCGACATCCTTGGCCAGACTGCGAATCGCCGCAATGGCCGCCTGGGCGCCCTCCTCGTCACTCATGCCCTGGATATCGACGCCCAACGCCTTGGCCACGTCCGTCAGGCGCTGCGGGCACACCAGCGCGTTGAAACTCTGCACATGGGGCAGCAACACCGCGTTGCACACGCCATGGGGCAGGTCGTAGAAACCGCCCAACTGGTGCGCCATGGCATGCACGAAGCCCAGCGACGCATTGTTGAAGGCCATGCCCGCCAGGAACTGCGCATACGCCATGTTTTCCCGGGCCTGCAGGTCGGCGCCGTCAAACACCACCTGGCGCAGGTTGGCGCTGATCAGTTCAATGGCCTTGATCGCACAGGCGTCGGTGATCGGCGTCGCCGCCGTGGAGACATACGCTTCGACCGCATGGGTCAGGGCATCCATCCCGGTGGCGGCCGTCAGCCCTTTGGGCATGGCGACCATCAGGGCCGGGTCGTTGACCGACAGCAGCGGCGTGACGTTGCGATCGACAATCGCCATTTTCACGTGACGCGATTCGTCGGTGATGATGCAGAAGCGGGTCATCTCGCTGGCCGTACCGGCAGTGGTGTTGATGGCCACCAACGGCAGTTGCGGCTTGGCCGAGCGGTCGACGCCTTCGTAGTCGCGGATATGCCCGCCATTGGTGGCGCACAGGGCGATACCCTTGGCGCAGTCATGGGGCGAACCGCCGCCCAGGGACACGACGAAATCGCACTGGCCGGCCTTGAGCACCGCCAGCCCCTTCTCGACGTTGTCGATACTCGGGTTCGGCTTGGCACCATCGAACAGCACCGAGTCGATGTCCTGCGTCGCCAGCATGCCGGCAATCCGTGCGGCGACGCCGGCCTTCGCCAGCCCCGCGTCGGTGACGATCAACGCCTTGCGAAAACCATGGTTGCGAATCGCGGTCATGGCGTCTTCCAGGCAATCGATGCCCATGATGTTCACTGCGGGAATGAAAAATGTGCTGCTCACGGTAAGCCCTCCTTTAGCTGACTGACGAGTCCCAGCTTCAGTCCAAGACCCACCGCCCACCTTGACCTGGCTCAAGAAAGTCCCGGATCCGAACCGCCGTTCGTCAGCCGCCGCTTATCTCGAGCGACCCACGATCGTCACCGGTGGAATAAGGGAATGGCCCAACAAACCCATGTTAAAGTCCGCCGTTGATCCTCTTCAGATTTGGCAACCGACCCATGGCAACAATGGAATTCCAGGTATTTGATGCGGCGTTGGAAGACTGGAACGCCCTGCGTGCCGAAATCCCCTTCAGCGGCCTGTTGATCGGCAACGGCGCGAGCCGGGCGATGTGGCAGGCATTCGCCTACGACTCGCTGTTCGAGAAAGCCCAGACCACGCGGAACCGCCCGCTGGGGCTCAGCGAGCTGGCAGTGTTCAAGGCCCTGGACACCAGCAACTTCGAACAGGTGCTCAGCGCCCTGAAGAGCACCATCAGGGTCAATGCGGCCCTGACCATCAGTTCGTCGTCACCGCGCAATCGCTATTTCGCGATCAAGGAAGCGCTGATCCATGCGATACGCTCGGTGCACATCCCCTGGAAACTCGTGCAACCCGAGAGCCTGGCGCGGATCAATACCGAGTTGAGCCGCTACCGAACGCTCTACTCCACCAACTACGACCTGCTCGCCTACTGGGCGATCATGCAGGCGCCCGAGTCGTTCGATGACCTGTTCCGCCCTGACGACTCGAGCTTCGACCTCGGCGCCACCGACAGCCACGGCACCCGCGTCCTGTACCTGCACGGCGGGCTGCACCTGGTGAAAAACCTCGACGGCAGCACCCGCAAGCTGACCTCCTCGGAAAGCACCCTGCTGGGCAGTTTCGCGGTCAATACCCTGGGCGACGTACCGTTGTTCGTCAGTGAGGGGAATACCCAGGACAAGCTCAAGGCGATCCGTCATTCGGATTACCTGTCGTACTGCTACGGGCAACTGGCCGGGCACCAGGATGCCCTGTGCATCTTCGGCCACAACCTCGGCGAGCAGGACCGGCATATCGTCCAGGCCCTGCTGGATGCGCGGATCAAGACCCTGGCGATTTCGATCTACCCGCGCAGCCAGGCGTTTATCCAGCATCAGAAGCGCCACTTCAGCCAGCTGTTCGAGGGCCGGGAGGTGACGCTGCGGTTTTTCGATGCCAAGAGCCACCCGCTGGGCAGCCCGCAATTGCGGGTCGACCCCGAGGCCTGAGACAGTCCCCTTGAACGACGAACGAGAGCCGCCAGAATGAGCCGCGCCACCGACATCGCACTCGATGGGAACAGCATCGACGCCCAGGCCGCGCGCTGGTTCGCCCGTCACCGCGAGGCCCCCGGACAGCCGTTGGACGAGGCCTTCGAACAATGGCGCGCGACGCCGGCCCATGCCCGGGCCTATGCCGAGTTCGAAGCGCTCTGGTCGGACCTGGCGCAATTGCGTCAATTGAACCAGCCGGCGTTGCCGCCGGCGCGGCGCAAGCACCTCTGGCGACCGGCCCTGGCCACGGCGGTCGCACTGGTGTGCGCGTTGCTGACGGTCAGCGCCGGCGCGCCGAACACGCCCTATCGGCATCAGGTCGCCGCCCATGCCCAAGGCACGCGCATCCTGAAACTGCCGGACGGCAGCACCCTGTACATCAACGCCAATACCCGGCTGCGTATCAACTTCCGCGCCCAGCAGCGGGATATCTACCTGGATCAGGGCCAGTTCTACCTGGAAATGGCCACCGACAAGGAACGACCGTTCTGGATTCATGCCGGCAACGCCCGGGCACGGGGGATGGGTAGCGGTTTCGATGTGCGCCGTGGCCAGCGTCAGCTGGTGGTCAGCGTCGCCCATGGCCAGGTGGCCTTCGAGCCCGAAGGCGACCCGAACAACGTCACCCTGCTCGAAGCACGGCAACGGGCGATCTTCGACTATACCAAGGGAATGCTGCAGCAGCAGACCCTGGGCGGCGAGGAAATCGCCGACTGGCGCAGCGGCCACCTGACCTTTCGCAATCGCGAACTGGCCAGCCTGATCGATGAACTGAGCCTGTACCGTAGCAAACCGGTGCAATTGGCGGAGGGGCCGCTGGCGCACTTCAAGATCTCCGGCAGCCTCGACGTGACAGACCCCGATGCCCTGCTCAATGCCCTGCCCAGCTTGATCCCGGTGAAAACCGTGGCCCTGGAAGACGGCCAGGTCAGGATCGAAAGCCGCAAATAATCCAACTGTGGGAGCCGGCTTGCCGGCGATGAGGCCCTTAAGACTTGCATCGCCTATATGGGCGCCTCGCCGGCAAGCCGACCACAAGGAACACGGTGTTGTTCAGCCCACGTTAGAACGGACCACGCTGAGTTCTGTTACCTGAGCCCGCCGCTGGCTCAGGTAGCGGGTGCAACTGACCCGCAGGAAGGAGGCGAAATTCAGCACCTCCCCGCGAAAGTCCATCACTTCCTCGTAGAGCCGGGTGATCAGCTGGTTGGTGGTCATGCCGTCGGCTTCGGCGATCTCGGCGAGGATGTCCCAGAACTGGTTTTCCAGGCGCAAGGTGGTCACCACGCCACGGATACGCAGCGAACGGGAACGCGATTCATAGAGAATCGGATCGGCCTTGACGTAGAGCTCACACATGACCCGCCCCCCCGCTTACAAAGTGATCCTGGTACCCAGCAGCCCGAGGAACGCCGCCAGCCAGCTCGGGTGCGCCGGCCAGGCCGGAGCGGTCACCAGGTTACCCTGGACGTGGGCCTGGGTCACTTCGATATCGATATAGCGACCGCCCGCCAGCCTGACCTCCGGGGCACAGGCCGGATAGGCGCTGCACTCGCGTCCGTCGAGAACGCCCGCCGCCGCCAGCAACTGCGCGCCATGACAGACGGCGGCAATCGGCTTGCCGGCCTGGTCGAAGGCTTGCACCAGTTGCACGACCTTGTCGTTCAGGCGCAGGTATTCCGGTGCACGACCGCCGGGAATCAGCAGCGCGTCGTAGTCGGCGGCATCGACCTTGGCGAAATCGAAGTTCAGGGTGAACAGATGCCCCGGCTTCTCGCTGTAGGTCTGGTCGCCCTCGAAGTCATGGATCGCGGTGCGTACGGTCCGGCCGGCGCTCTTGTCCGGACACACGGCATGCACCTGGTGACCGACCATCAGCAGGGCCTGGAACGGCACCATCACCTCGTAGTCTTCGACGTAATCGCCAACCAGCATCAGAATCTTTTTCGCAGCCATGGGGTGAACTCCTCTGGGTGAACGCTTGGGCAGACAAGAGTAGTCAAGGTAGACCCTGTACACGCCGCCGGGTAATCGCCGGCTACTACGATCCCCCGGGACGACAAACTGTACGGGCAACTATCTGCCCAGCTGTAACAGCGCGCCGCCGGGCCTTTATGGCTAGATGACAGTTCCTGTTTCCCTGATTCCCGGTCAATATCCATGTCCTCTCGTGAAAACACCGGCATGCTGCTCGGCCTGCTGGGTGTGGTGATCTTCAGCCTGACCCTGCCCTTCACCCGCATCGTGGTGCAGGAAATCAACCCGCTGCTCAACGGGCTCGGCCGCGCCCTGGTCGCCGCGATTCCGGCCGCGGCCCTGCTGCTCTGGCGCCGGGAAAAGTGGCCGACCTGGAGCCAGTTCAAGGGCCTGTGGCTGGTGATCGCCGGGGTGATCCTGGGCTTTCCGGTGCTCTCGGCCTGGGCCATGAAGACTTTACCGGCCTCCCACGGCGCCCTGGTCAACGGCCTGCAACCCTTGTGCGTGGCGTTGTATGCGGCCTGGCTGTCCCACGAACGGCCGTCACGGGCCTTCTGGGCCTGCGCCGCCCTGGGCAGTGCGCTGGTGCTGGGGTATGCGTTGATCAGCGGTGCCGGGAGCATCCAGGCCGGCGACCTGTTGATGCTCGGGGCGATTGCCGTCGGCGGCCTCGGCTATGCCGAGGGCGGGCGCCTGGCCCGGGAGATGGGCGGCTGGCAAGTGATCTGCTGGGCGCTGGTGCTGTCGGTACCGGTGTTGATCGGTCCGGTCCTGTACCTGGCCTGGCAGCACCAGGGGGCGATTTCCGGCAAGACCTGGTGGGCCTTCGGTTATGTGGCGATGTTCTCGCAGTTCCTCGGCTTTTTTGCCTGGTACGCCGGGCTCGCCCTGGGCGGCATCGCCCGGGTCAGCCAGATCCAGCTGCTGCAGATTTTCTTCACCATCGCCTTTTCAGCACTGTTCTTTGGCGAACACGTCGAGCCGATCACCTGGCTGTTCGCCGGGGGCGTGATCGTCACCGTGATGCTCGGACGCAAGACCAGCGTCCGCCCGGCGCAACCGGGCAGCTTGCCGCCGGGGGTTCAGCTCAAGTAGCCGTCGGCCCGCAGGAGGGTTTCCAGGCAGTGCTCCTGGATGGCGTAGAAGGCCTTGAGCTCGTCGATTTTCGCCAGCAGCAACGCCGGATCCTGCGGCTCGGCACGCTTGACCGCGAGGATCATCTTGTTCTTGTTGGTGTGCTCCAGGGAGATGAACTCGAAGACCTTGGTCTCGTAGCCGCAGGCTTCGAGGAACAGCGCCCGCAGGCTGTCGGTGACCATCTCCGCCTGCTGCCCCAGGTGCAGACCGTATTGCAGCATCGGCTTGAGCAACGCCGGGCTCTGGATCTGCAGGCGGATCTGCTTGTGACAGCACGGCGAGCACATGATGATCGCCGCCCCTGAACGGATACCCGTGTGGATCGCATAGTCGGTGGCGATATCGCAGGCATGCAGGGCGATCATCACGTCCAGCTCGCTCGGCGCCACGCTGCGCACGTCGCCGCACTTGAACACCAGCCCCGGGTGTTCCAGGCGCGCCGCGGCGGTATTGCACAGGGTCACCATGTCTTCGCGCAGCTCGACACCGGTCACCTGGGCTTCGGCCTGCAGGGTGTTGCACAGGTAGTCATGGATGGCGAAGGTCAGGTAGCCCTTGCCCGAGCCGAAATCCGCCACCCGCACCGGCCGGTCCAGCTTCAACGGCGAGCTGCCCAGGGCGTGGGAAAACACCTCGATGAACTTGTTGATCTGCTTCCACTTGCGCGACATCGCGGGAATCAGCTCGTGCTGCTTGTTGGTCACGCCCAGGTCGGTGAGAAACGGACGGCTGAGTTCCAGGTAGCGGTTCTTTTCGCGATTGTGCTCGGCGGACGGCACTTCCCGCGCCTGCTGGGTCTTGCCCTTGAACAGCGTGCTCTTGCCCTTCTTGCTGTACTCCAGCTGCACCTCGTCGGTGAGGGACAGCAGGTGGGCATTCTTGAAGGACGTCGGCAGCAACCCGGCAATGATCGCCAGGCCTTCGGCAACGGCGAAGTTCTTGGTGATATCACGGGTCTTGTAGCGGTAGACAAAGGACAGGCACGGCTGCTCCTTGACCGTCACCTGCTTGATGATGACCCGTTGCAGGTCCGCCTCGTCACCCACGTACTTGGCCAGCACCAGCTTGATAAAGGCGTTCTGCGCCAGGCTGGTCTCGAGCAGATCGAGAAACTGGGCATGATGGTCCGGCACGGACTGGGCGGGTTGTGCAGTAGCTGACATGAAAAAAGCGCCTCGGGCGTGCGGAAATCGGATCAGGGAATGACGGGCATTGTATCAGCCCAGCACCACCAGGCGGTTAGGCAGCTCGTTACGCGCCTGGGTCACCGGCACATGGGTCTTGAGCAGCTCGCCGCAGGACTGGATGCAGGTGATAAAGCCCTGCAAGGTCTGCCCTTGCTTGACCTGCTCGGTGAAGGCCTTGACGATGGGGTCCCAGGCGCTGTCGTCCAGCCGTCGGGAAATCCCCTTGTCCACCAGGATTTCGACGTGGCGCTCGGCCTCGCTGACAAAAATCAGCACACCGGTAGCGCCGACGGTATGGTGCAGGTTCTGTTCGAGGAACTGCCGCCGCGCCAGGCCCGACGCCCGCCAGTGCCGCACCGTACGCGGAATCAGCCGGCTGGTGATCGACGGGATGCGAAACAGCAGGCACAGCACGATAAAACTGCTCCACTGCGCCGCCAGCAGGCTGTGGCTGTTCAGCCAGCCAAAGACGAAGTTGACGATCCCCGGCACCAGCAGCGCCAGCAGGCTGGCCCACAGCAGCGGGATATAGGCGTAGTCGTCGGCGCGACTTGCCAGCACCGTCACCAGTTCCGCGTCGGTCTGCTGCTCGACCTGGGCAATCGCTTCGGCGACCTGGCGTTGTTCGTGTTCACTCAGTAAGGCCATGATTGTGCATGCTCTCTAGTGATTAGGGGGGTTACCAACTGCCTGATGATCCGCCGCCGCCGAAGCTGCCGCCGCCACCGCTGAAGCCTCCGCCGGAACGTCCGCCGCCGCCCCCCGAGTCGCCGCGCTTGGGCCCAAAGCCCATCCACTGCATGATCGCGCAGAACAGGACGAAGAGCACCATGAGGAAGCCGATGAATACCGGATGCCGTGAGCCGAAATCACTGCCGGACTCGGTTTTTTCCAGCGGCGGGTTACCCAGTACGTTGAGCAGAGCGTCGACCCCGGAACTGATGCCGCTGGACACATGGCCGCGCTTGAACTGCGGCACGATCAACTGGTTGATGATCAAGGCTGACTGGGCGTCGGTCAGGCGGTCTTCCAGGCCATAACCCACTTCGATCCGCACCTTGTGCTCGTCCCGGGCCACGATCAGCAGCGCGCCGTTGTTCTGGTCCTTCTGGCCGATTCCCCAGTGACGCCCCAACTGGTAACCGTAATCCTCGATGGTCGCGCCCTGCAGGTTCCCCACGGTGACCACCACGACCTGCTCGCCGGTGGCCTTTTCATGCGCCAGCAACTGCTGGCTCAAGGCCTCGCGCACCGGCGCGTCGATCATCTGGGCGCTGTCCACCACCCGCCCGGTCAGTTCGGGAAACTGCAGCTCGGCCCTGGCCGTCAGCGCCAGCGTGCAGAGCAACAACCACAAGGCCCCCTTGAAAATACGCATGCCTACCTCGTCCGTGATGTCGCGGGATGGATCGTTGCCGCGCACTCGCGCGCGGCAACGATCAACGGGTTACTGGAACTTCACCTGAGGCGCTTTATCGGCGTCCTGGGCGGTCGCTTCGAAGGTCGGGCGCAGCGCCAGGTCGCTGTACATCAGGCTGTGCCAGAGGCGACCGGGAAAGGTGCGGATCTCGGTGTTGTACTTTTCCACACTGAGGATGAAGTCACGCCGGGCTACGCTGATGCGGTTTTCCGTGCCTTCGAGCTGGGACTGCAGGGCCAGGAAGTTCTGGTTCGACTTCAGGTCCGGGTAACGCTCCGAGACCACCATCAAGCGACTGAGCGCACCGGTCAGTTGGCCCTGGGCGTCCTGGTACTGCTTGAGCTTCTCGGGATTGTCCAGGGTACCGGCATCGACCTGGATCGAGGTGGCCTTGGCCCGCGCCTCGATCACCGCGGTGAGGGTTTCCTGTTCCTGTTTCGCATAGCCCTTGACCGTCTCCACCAGGTTCGGGATCAGGTCCGCACGCCGCTGGTACTGGTTCTGCACCTGGGCCCAGTTGGCTTTCACCTGTTCGTCGTAGGTGGGAATGTCGTTGATACCGCAGCCGGCCAGCAACGTCGCCAGCAATGCCAGTACGGCGAATCTCCAACTCGAACGCAAACCCTGTTGTGCCGCCATGCTCGAAACGCTCCTTGAAACGCTGAAAAGGGAAAAAACCCGGGATTATCCGTACCCGGAACTGGGGCATAATCCGCCACCGCCACTGGAATGTGTGAAGCCAATCGGCTAAAAGATGCCCAGCGCGAAAAACAGCTCAGAAGTGTGCTGGATTAATGAGCACAACAATAGTCACTCCTTATAACTAATACAGCCCGGCCAGTGCACAACGACTGCTCGCCGGACCGGGCCCCCGAGATAATCATTCATGAAGAAGTTGTGTTTGCTGGGCCTCGCTATTGGCCTGGCCAGTCTCCCGGTAGTGGCTGACACAAAGCCCGCCCCCCTTGAAAACAAGGACGCCTTCATCGCCCGACTGATGAAGCAGATGACCCTCGAGGAAAAGATCGGCCAGTTGCGCCTGATCAGCATCGGCCCGGAAATGCCCCGGGAACTGATCCGCAAGGAAATCGCCGCCGGCAACATCGGCGGCACCTTCAACTCCATCTCCCGCCCGGAAAACCGTCCGATGCAGGACGCGGCCATGCGCAGCCGGCTGAAGATCCCGATGTTCTTCGCCTATGACGTGATCCACGGCCACCGGACCATTTTCCCCATCAGCCTGGGCCTGGCCTCCAGCTGGGACATGGACGCCATCGGCCGCTCCGGACGCATCGCCGCCCAGGAAGCCAGCGCCGACAGCCTGGACATCACCTTCGCGCCCATGGTCGATATTTCCCGTGACCCGCGCTGGGGCCGGACCTCCGAAGGCTTCGGCGAGGACACCTACCTGGTCTCGCGCATCGCCAAGGTGATGGTCCACGCCTACCAGGGCAAGAGCCCGAGCGAGCCGGACAGCATCATGGCCAGCGTCAAGCACTTTGCCCTCTACGGCGCGGTGGAAGGCGGTCGCGACTACAACGTGGTCGACATGAGCCCGGTGAAGATGTACCAGACCTACCTGCCGCCCTATCGCGCGGCCATCGACGCCGGCGCCGGCGGGGTGATGGTTGCCCTGAACTCGGTCAACGGCGTCCCCGCCACCTCCAACACCTGGCTGATGCAGGACCTGCTGCGCAAGGACTGGGGCTTCAAGGGCCTGGCGGTGAGCGACCACGGGGCTATTTTCGAACTGCTCAAGCATGGCGTCGCCAAGGACGGTCGCGAGGCGGCCAAGCTGGCGATCAAGGCCGGCATCGACATGAGCATGAACGACTCGCTCTATGGCAAGGAACTGCCGGGGCTGATCAAGTCCGGCGAAGTGCCGCAGCGCGAGCTGGACAACGCCGTGCGTGAAGTGCTCGGCGCCAAGTACGACATGGGCCTGTTCAAGGACCCGTACCTGCGTATCGGCAAGGCCGAGGACGATCCGGCCGACACCAACGCCGAAAGCCGCCTGCACCGTAGCGATGCCCGGGATATCGCGCGCCGCAGCCTGGTCCTGCTGAAGAACCAGGGGCAGACCCTGCCGCTGCAGAAATCGGCGAAGATCGCCCTGGTCGGCCCGCTGGCCAAGGCGCCGATCGACATGATGGGCAGCTGGGCCGCCGCCGGCCTGCCGGCACAATCGGTCACGCTGTATGACGGCATGAGCCGCGCCCTGGGTGACAAGGGCCAACTGGTCTATGCCCGCGGCTCGAACATCACCGCCGACAAGAAGGTCGTGGACTACCTGAACTTCCTCAACTTCGACGCCCCGGAAGTGGTGGATGATCCGCGCCCGGCGCAGCAGATGATCGACGAAGCGGTCAAGGCCGCACAGCAGGCGGATGTGGTGATCGCCGCGGTGGGCGAGTCGCGGGGCATGTCCCACGAGTCGTCGAGCCGTACCGACCTGAACATCCCGGCCAGCCAGCGTGAACTGATCAAGGCCCTCAAGGCCACCGGCAAGCCGCTGGTGCTGGTGCTGATGAACGGCCGTCCGCTGACCATCGGCCAGGAGCAAGACCAGGCCGATGCCGTGCTGGAAACCTGGTTCAGCGGCACCGAAGGCGGCAACGCCATCGCCGACGTGCTGTTCGGCGACTACAACCCGTCGGGCAAGCTGCCGATCACCTTCCCGCGCTCGGTTGGCCAGGTGCCGATGTACTACAACCACCTGACCATCGGCCGTCCGTACACCCCGGGCAAGCCGGGCAACTACACCTCGCAGTACTTCGACGAGGAAAACACCCCGCTGTACCCCTTCGGCTACGGCCTGAGCTACACCGATTTCAGCCTGAGCGACATGGCACTGTCGTCGACCACGCTGAAAAAGAACGGCAAGCTCGATGCCAGCATCACGCTCAAGAACACCGGCAAGCGTGATGGCGAGACCGTGGTGCAGTTGTATATCCAGGATGTCGCCGGTTCCATGATCCGTCCGGTCAAGGAACTGAAGAACTTCCAGAAGGTGATGCTCAAGGCAGGCGAGCAGAAGGTCATTCACTTCGACATCGACGAGAACGACCTGAAGTTCTACAACACCCAGTTGAAGTACGCCGCGGAACCGGGTGAATTCAACGTGCAGATCGGCCTGGATTCGGTGGACGTGAAGCAACAGAGTTTCAACCTGCTGTAACCCCCACCACCGGCCGCTCCTTGTGGGAGCGGAGCTTGCCCGCGAAATGGACCTTGAGGTCGCCAAAAGCTTCGCGGGCAAGCACCGCTCCCACAAGTCAGCGTCAGCCTGATTCGACATGTTATCTTTCACGACCGTCCCCAACCTGTCGTTACCCGCATGTCGCCGATTCCCCGTTTCCTGCGTCTGGCGCTCTACACCCTGCTGATTCTCGCCGGCACCGTCCTGGCCGCCGGCTGGGCCATGCAGCGCGCCGAACAACAGGCCCTGGTGGACGACGCCGCGCGCGGCAAGGCGCAGCTGACACTCTACGCCAACGCCCTGCACACCCTGATCGAACGCTACCGCGCGCTGCCCGCCGTGCTCGCCCTCGACCCGCAACTACGCGCGGCCCTGACCGGTCCCATCGACGCGACACAACAGGACGCCCTGAACCGCAAACTGGAACGGATCAACGGCGCGGCACGCTCTTCCACCTTGCAACTGCTGGACCGCAACGGCCTGTCGGTGGCCGCCAGCAACTGGCGCCTGCCCAGCAGCTATGTCGGCCACGACTATGGGTTTCGCCCCTACTTCAACCAGACCCGCGCCGAGGGCAGCGGGCGCTTCTATGCCGTGGGCGTGACCAGCGGCATTCCCGGCTATTTTCTCGCCAGCGCGGTGACCGGCGACAACGGCGAATTCCTCGGGGCGATGGTGGTGAAGCTGGAGTTTCCGGAGCTGGAACACGAATGGAGCAAAGGCAATGACACCTTGCTGGTCAGCGATGCCCGCGACATCGTGTTCATCGCCAACCAGCCCGGCTGGCGCTATCGCCTGCTGCGACCGCTGCACGACACCGACCGCAGCGAAATCGGCAGTACTCGGCAATATGACAAGCAGTCCTTGAGCCCCCTCGAATACCGGTCCTTGCAGGTGTTCGGCGACAACAGCTACCTGACCCGGGTCGACGCTCCGGACGGTCGCGCCGACTACCTCTGGGAGTCGCTGCCGCTGCCCCCGGAAGACTGGACCCTGCACCTGCTGCGCAAACCGCAGATGGCCGCCGAGGAGCGGCGCAATGCCGGTCTCGCCGCTGCCGGCCTGTGGCTGGCGCTGGTGTTCCTGCTGCTGTTCCTCAGCCAACGTTGGCGCCTGGCACGCCTGCGCCAACGCAGTCGCGAAGAGTTGGAGCGCCTGGTGGAGGAACGCACCCGCGACCTGCGCACCGCCCAGGACGGCCTGGTGCAATCGGCCAAGCTGGCGGCGCTGGGGCAGATGTCCGCGGCCCTCGCCCATGAGATCAACCAGCCGCTGACCGCCCAGCGCATGCAATTGGCCACCTTGCGCCTGCTGCTCGACCACGGCCGGATCGAGGCGGCCCACCAGGCCCTCGATCCCCTGGACCAGATGCTGACCCGCATGGCGGCCCTCACCGGCCACCTGAAGACCTACGCACGCCAAAGTCCCAGCGGCCTGCGCGAACCCCTCGACCTGGCCGGTGTGGTGGATCAGGCGTTGCAGCTGCTGGAGCCGCGCCTGCGTGAAGACGCGGTCAGCAGCGTGCTGCACCTGACCCGTCCGGCCTGGGTCCGTGGCGATGCCATTCGCCTGGAGCAGGTGCTGATCAACCTGTTGCGCAACGCCCTGGATGCCATGCACGACAAACCGTTCAAACGCCTGGAGATCCGCATCGAGGCCCGCCCGCCGCTGTGGTTGTTGACCGTCGGCGACAGCGGCGGCGGTATCGCCGAGGAACACCTGGCGAAGGTCTTCGACCCGTTCTTCACCACCAAGCCGGTGGGCGAAGGGCTGGGCCTGGGCCTGGCGGTTTCCTATGCCATCGTCCATGAACTGGACGGCCGCCTGAGCGTCGACAATCGCCAGGGCGGCGCCCACTTCAGCCTGACCCTGCCGATTGCCCCGGAGATGAATACTCGATGAACGCCGTGATCGTGGTCGATGACGAAGCCAGCATCCGCACGGCCGTCGAGCAATGGTTGAGCCTGTCGGGATTCCAGGTGCAAACCTTCAGCCGCGCCGAGGAGTGCCTGGCGCAACTGCCACGGGATTTCCCCGGGGTGATCCTCAGTGACGTGCGCATGCCCGGCATGGGCGGCCTGGAATTGCTGGCGCGCTTGCGGGAACACGATTGCGACTTGCCGGTGATCCTGCTGACCGGTCACGGCGATGTGCCCATGGCGGTGGAGGCCATGCGCGATGGGGCCTACGACTTCCTGGAAAAACCCTTCAGCCCGCAGACCCTGCTCGCCAGCCTCGCCCGGGCCATGGAGAAACGCCGCCTGGTGCTGGAAAACCGCCAGTTGCACGAACAGGCGGACCATCGCTCGCGACTCGAGCGCAGCCTGCTGGGAGTGTCCCGTAGCCTGCAGACCCTGCGTCGGCAGGTGCTGGAGCTGGCGGCGTTGCCGGTCAATGTGCTGATCCGCGGCGAAACCGGCAGCGGCAAGGAGTTGGTCGCGCGCTGCCTGCATGATTTCGGGCCGAGGGCCGACAAGCCGTTTGTCGCCCTCAACTGCGCGGCGATTCCCGAGGCGTTGTTCGAGGCCGAGTTGTTCGGTCATGAAAGCGGGGCCTTCACCGGCGCCCAGGGCAAGCGCATCGGCAAGCTGGAGTACGCCGATGGCGGCACGCTGTTTCTCGACGAAATCGAAAGCATGCCGCTGGCCCAGCAGGTGAAACTGCTGCGGGTGTTGCAGGAACAGAAGCTGGAGCGGCTGGGTTCGAACCAGAGCATCGCGGTGGACCTGCGCATCGTCGCGGCGACCAAGCCCGACTTGCTCGACGAGGCGCGGGCCGGACGTTTTCGCGAGGACCTGGCCTATCGGCTGACGGTGGCGCAATTGCGCCTGCCACCGCTGCGCGAACGACGCGAAGATATCCCCTTGCTGTTCGAGCACTTCGCCTACGGCGCGGCGCAGCGACTGGGGCGGACCTCGACGCCGTTGGGCGGCGCGCAACTGAGCCGTCTGTTGAGCCATGACTGGCCGGGCAATGTGCGGGAGCTGGCCAACGTCGCCGAACGCTCGGTACTCGGCCTGGGTGAGCCGGAGCCCGAAGGCATCGATCCGGGCCAATCCCTGGCGGCGCAGCAGGAGGCGTTTGAAGCGCAGTGCCTGCGTTCGGCCCTGACCCGGCACAAGGGCGATGTGAAAGCGGTACTCGAAGAGCTGCAACTGCCGCGCCGTACCTTCAATGAAAAGATGCAGCGCCATGGGCTGGTGCGCGAGATGTTTCTCAAGGATGAGTGACATCGGCAATTTTCCGCTTACCGATCGATCACCCATGAGCGGATTTCCGCTCACCAAATCCCGCCAACCCGTCTAAACCGGGCCTTCGCCCCTTGGCACAGCTCCTGCTATAGCCCTGTCAGGCTGCGCTTGCGCGCGCTCCACAAAAACAATGACTTGAAGGTTCCCTGATGGATAACTCCACTACCCTGCCCCTGGGGTCGGCGGCCGCGCCGGCCAAAGAAAGAACCACCTCCAGCCGTCTGAAATCGATCTTCAGCGGCTCGGTCGGCAACATGGTCGAATGGTACGACTGGTACGTCTACGCCGCGTTCTCGCTGTACTTCGCCAAGGTCTTCTTCCCCAAGGGCGACACCACCGCCCAACTCCTCAACACCGCCGCGATCTTCGCCGTGGGTTTCCTGATGCGTCCGATCGGCGGCTGGCTGATGGGCCTCTACGCCGACCGCAAGGGGCGCAAGGCCGCCCTGATGGCCTCGGTCCTGCTGATGTGCGCGGGTTCCCTGATCATCGCCCTCACCCCGGGCTATGAAACCATCGGCGTCGGCGCGCCGATCCTGCTGGTGGTCGCCCGCCTGATGCAGGGCCTGTCGGTCGGCGGCGAATACGGCACCTCGGCCACCTACCTCAGCGAGATGGCGACCAAGGAACGCCGCGGCTTCTTCTCCAGCTTCCAGTACGTGACCCTGATCTCCGGCCAGCTCATCGCCCTGGCGGTGCTGATCGTGCTGCAACAGACCCTCAGCACCGAACAGCTGCAGGACTGGGGCTGGCGGATTCCGTTCGGCATCGGTGCCCTGTGTGCCGTGGTGGCGCTCTACCTGCGTCGCGGCATGGAAGAAACCGAGTCCTTCACCCAGAAGAAGGAAAAGCCGAAAGAGAGCCTGATGCGCACCTTGATGCGTCATCCCAAGGAACTGATGACCGTGGTCGGCCTGACCATGGGCGGTACCCTGGCGTTCTACACCTACACCACCTACATGCAGAAATACCTGGTGAACACGGTCGGCATGAGCATCGCCGACTCCACCACCATTTCGGCGGCGACGCTGTTCCTGTTCATGTGCCTGCAACCGCTGGTCGGGGCGCTGTCGGACAAGCTCGGCCGGCGGCCGATCCTGATTGCCTTCGGCATCCTCGGGACGCTGTTCACCGTGCCGATCCTGAGCACCCTGCACACCATCCAGACCTGGTGGGGCGCGTTCTTCCTGATCATGGCGGCGCTGATCATCGTCAGCGGCTACACCTCGATCAACGCGGTGGTGAAGGCCGAGCTGTTCCCGACTGAAATCCGCGCACTGGGCGTGGGCCTGCCGTATGCCCTGACCGTATCGATCTTCGGCGGCACCGCGGAATACATTGCGCTGTGGTTCAAGAGCATCGGCATGGAAACCGGTTACTACTGGTACGTGACGGCCTGCATCGCCTGTTCGCTGCTGGTGTACGTGACCATGAAGGACACCCGCAAGCATTCGCGGATCGAGACCGACTGAGTAACAACGCTGCTGTGCCCTTGTGGGAGCCGGCTTGCCGGCGATGAGGCCCTTGAGCCTTGCGGCGTCCATGTGGACGCCATCGCCGCGGTGCGGCGTCCCGACAAGCCGGCTCCTACAGGGTGCGGCGGTGTTTGGAAGATCGCATTCCTCCCTTCATCCACGCCTCTACAGGGCGATCCCGACGCATTTCTGCGCAATCGCAAAAGAATTATCTGCATTAATGGTCAGTTAATTTCCGCGCGACATCCTGATCCTACGTTAAATCGACCTGGCCCTCGCCCCTGGCATCACCTTGAATGCCGACCGTTCCTGGCGCCATATATATCGATCTATACGATTGTTTTAAGCTTTTTTTTGCGCTTTTTAATCAAATTTACAAGCGTAAAATCACTTCCACACCCACTGAACAAAACGAACACCTTTCAGGAGCAACCACCATGAAAACCAAACTGATCTTCGCCCTGGCCCTTTCGGTACTGGCTGCAAACACCTTCGCTGCCGATGGCTATGACAAAACCCCTGGTAGCGCCTACACCGTGGCTGCAGATGGTTACGACAAGACTCCAGGCGCTAATGCTGTTGCTGCTGATGGCTACGACAAAACCCCAGGTGCCAACGCTGTAGCGGCTGACGGCTACGACAAAACCCCAGGAGCCAACGCTGTAGCGGCTGACGGCTACGACAAAACCCCAGGTGCCAACGCTGTAGCGGCTGATGGCTACGACAAGACTCCAGGTGCCAACGCTGTAGCGGCTGACGGTTACGACAAAACCCCAGGTGCCAACGCTGTTGCCGCTGACGGCTACGACAAAACCCCTGGCGCTGCTGCCATCAGCTAACTCACTCGCACGGCTTTGCAGCCCGGCTTCGGCCGGGCTTAATGTTTTTTGGGAGTCCTGAAAGTTCCGCGAAACCTGTGGGAGCCGGCTTGCTGCGGGCTCCTACAAGGGGCAGTGCTCGCCCCAGACCTATCGCATTTCCTCGCCCCGCGTCGCACACTATCGCCTTCCCTTGTTCATCCAGTCCCTGGAAACCTTCGAACCATGTCCGACGCTATCCACTACTACGAACCCGCCAACGGCCACGGCCTGCCCCACGATCCGTTCAACGCCATCGTCGGACCGCGCCCCATCGGCTGGATTTCCTCACAGGATGCCCAAGGCCGCCTGAACCTGGCGCCCTACAGCTTTTTCAACGCGTTCAACTACATCCCGCCGATCGTCGGATTCGCCAGCGTCGGCCGCAAGGACAGCCTGAACAACATCGAACAAACCGGCGAATTCGCCTGGAACCTCGCCACCCGCCCCCTGGCCGAAGCCATGAACCAGAGTTCTGCGGCCGCGCCCGCCGAGATCAATGAATTCGAACTGGCCGGCCTCACGCCCGCCGCTTCACGGATCATCCAGGTGCCGCGAGTAGAGGAAAGCCCGGTGTCCTTCGAATGCAAGGTCACCCAGATCATTCAACTGCAACGGGCGGATCAGGAATTGGTGCCTACCTGGCTGGTGCTCGGCGAAGTGGTGGCCGTGCATATCGCCAAGTGGCTGCTCAAGGATGGGATCTACGACACCGCCGCCGCCGAACCGATTCTGCGCGGCGGTGGCCCGGCGGACTACTTCCAGTTGGGCCCGGAAGCCCTGTTCAAGATGTTCCGCCCCAGATAAATCGGCCCTTAGACAACCGACCAGGACAACTCGCCCTCTTCGTCGACATCGAGCAGTCGCGCAAGCTCATGCGCGGCAGCCTCGTCGGCCTCGAAGGCGGTCTTGAACTTCTGTTCATCGAGTATCTTGTGAAAGCGCGGTGCGCCGGAACCACCCAGGGCTTTCACGGCAATCGCCGCGCTATAACCGCCCTCACCGGGAACCACTGCCGAAACGGCTTCGAAGTGTGCGAACTCTTTGCGTGCCATGCCTGTTATCCCGGCCAATTGATCGGCCGGCATTCTAACCCTTCAGCTGGCCAACCGCTGCAGGGCACCGGCACTGGACAGATGAAAATCGCACTGGGCCCGGACGGCGCTGACATCGCTGAAGGTATGGAAGTCGAAGCTGTCGACCACCAACTCCTGAACCAGCTCGGCAAAGACCTGCATGGCCGGGGTATTGAAGTAGGCCGTCATGGCCGGTTGGTTGACCCAGAATCCCGACACCAGCCACAGGTCGGCATCGGCCAGGGAATGTTGCAGGGAAAACTGCAAGCAACCGGGTGCCTGGCGGGAAGGTTCGATCAGGCTGCTCAGCCGTGCGCCCAGTTCGGCGGAACGCCCAGGGCGTGCACGAACGAAGACCATATGACTGACGGGGATAGGCTTGGACATGCGCGGCGCTCCCGAAGAGAAGGTTGTACTCGCTCAATCAGTCCTGGGACTGACTGCGACAGGAACAGAGATTAGAAGGTTTGCCGAGGGGTCGTTAGTCGATTCCTGTCGGCTTATTGCACAATCCTGCCGCGACGCCGATGCCCCTGAGCGCCGCTAGCGCCAACAGGCCACTCCCCGGCCGGGTGGGTTTTAAGCAATTTCGTGGCGCCGGGCCGCCTGTAATATGACCGTCATATGAAAAGACTGCAGAATCAGGCAAGAATCGCGCAGTATTGGCCTGGCACCGCGGATTGCCCAAACTTAAGCTTGCCTCCATTCGCCATCACTTCCAGGGCCCACCATGTCCTTGCTCGATCAACCCCAAATCCCCCTGCCGGTCGAAATGGAAAAGTTGCGCGCGGAACTGGCCGGGATCATCTGCCGCAACACCGGGGAAGACGGCAGCTATGCCACCGCGGTGGGGGCCCTGCACCTGTCCCGTCATAGCCGCCCCCATGAATTCTCCCCGGCGCTGGCCCAGCCGGCCCTGTGCGTCATGGCCCAGGGCCGCAAGGAAGTGCGCCTGGGGGATGAAAGCTTTCTCTATGATCCGCTGAACTACATGGTGGTCTCGGTTTCCATGCCGGTCTGCGGACGGATTGCCAGTGCCTCGCCGGAACATCCCATCCTGGCCTTGCGCCTGGACATCGATCCGGCCGAAATCAGTGCCTTGATTGCCGAGGCCGGCCCCATGGGCGTGCCCAGCCGGCCGACCGGGCGCGGCTTGTATGTGGAGCGTCTGGACACGCAGATGTTCGATGCCCTGCTGCGCCTGACCCGCCTGCTCGACAGCCCGAAAGACATCAACATGCTCGCACCGCTGATCCGTCGGGAGATTTTCTATCGACTGCTGCGCAGCCCGCAGGGCTACCGGCTGTATGAGATTGCCGTCGCCAACAGCCAGAGCCATCGGGTCTGCCAGGCGATCAAATGGTTGAACGGCAATTTCGAGCAACCGCTGCGCATCGACAACCTGGCGCGTGAAGCCAACCTGAGCGTGTCCACCCTGCACCACCGGTTCAAGTCGATGACCTCCATGAGCCCGTTGCAGTACCAGAAGCAACTGCGCCTGCAGGAAGCGCGGCGCCTGATGCTGATCGAAGGCCTGGACGCCTCGGCGGCGGGCTACCGCGTGGGCTATGAAAGCCCCTCGCAGTTCAGCCGCGAATACAGCCGGCTGTTCGGTGCGCCGCCGCTGCGGGACCTGGCGCGGTTGCGCTTGAGTGTCTGAAAGCTTGCGCCTATAGAAGACGGCACGCCTGTGCCGGAATGGTCACCGACACCGCATGCCCCACGCCCAGGCCGATCCCCTGGCACGGCGTGCTCAACGCCGTGAACGACACCCCGGAACACTCGACGATGGTTTCAATGGTCGAGCCGATATCGCGCACGAAGGTCACCGTGCCGAGCAGACGATTACCCGCCGTCGCCTCGGGCGCGGAGAGTTGCAGGTCCTCCGGGCGCACCAGCATCCGCACCTGCTTGCCGGCCGCGACATTGGCGCAACTCGGTACCTCGATACTCTCGCCTCCCGGTAGCCCGACCCTTCCACCGCCCAGCACAGTGCCCGGGAAGATATTCCCCGAACCGATGAAGTCGGCCACGAACTCGTTGGCCGGGTGCCGATAGATCTCGATGGGCGTGCCCACCTGCTGCACCCGATGTTCGCCCAGCACCACCACTATATCGGCCATGGTCATGGCTTCGCGCTGGTCGTGGGTGACCATGATGGTGGTGATGTTCAGGCGCTGTTGCAGTTGGCGGATTTCCACCTGCATCGATTCGCGCAACTTGGCGTCCAGCGCCGACAGCGGTTCGTCCAGCAGCAGGATCTTCGGCCGCGCGGCAATCGCCCGGGCAATTGCCACGCGCTGGCGCTGTCCCCCGGACAGCTTGGACACCGGCCGGTCGATCATCGCGCTCAGTTGAATCAGTTGCAGCAGCTCGACCACCCGCGCCTGCTGCTCGACCTTGCCGACCCCGCGCAGTTTCAGCGGATAGGCGATGTTCTCGCCCACGGTCATATGGGGAAACAGCGCCAGGGACTGGAACACCATGCCGAAGTTGCGCAGGTGCGCCGGGGTCTGGCCGATGTCCTCGCCGTCCAGGCGGATCTCGCCGCCGGTCAGGGTTTCCAGGCCGGCGATCATCCGCAGCAAGGTGGTCTTGCCGCACCCCGAAGGGCCGAGGAAACACACCAGCTTGCCCTCGGGTAGGTGCAGATTGACGTCCTTCACCGCACAGGCCGTGCCGTAGTGCTTGTCGACGTTTTCCAGAATCAGTCCAGTCATGTTGCTCACCTCAAGAAATCAGAAGGAAACGCCGCCTTCGCCCACCAGCTTCTCCAACGCCCAGATCAGGACGAAGTCGATCAGCACGATCAGCACGGCAAAGGAGAAAACTGTGGGGTCCAGGGACGAGACGGTGCGGCTGTACATCCAGATCGGCACGGTCATCACGTCGATGGTGTAGAGGAAGTAGGTCACGGTGAACTCGTTGAACGAGACGATGAACGCCAGCAGCATCCCGGCGAGAATCCCCGACTTCATCAACGGCACCACCACATCGAGAATCGCCCGTTGCGGCGAGGCACCGAGCATCTGCGCGGCCTCCTCGACTTCGCTGCCGATGGAGAGCATGGCCGCCGTGCAGTTCTTCACCACGAAGGGCAAGGCCAGGATCACGTGGGCGATCACCAGGCGCGAGAAGCTCATCTGCAATGGCAGGCTGTCGAACACCAGCAACAATGCCAGCCCCAGCACCACCATCGGAAACACCAGGGGTAGCGACATCAGTTGCAGGGCCAGTGCCTTGCCGCGGAACTCGCAGCGCACCAGGGCATAGGCGGCGGGCACCGCCACCAGGGTCGCCAGCACCATGGTCAGGCATGCCACCAGCAGGCTGGTGGTCATCGCCTTGCCCAGGCTCAGCACATCGCTGGCATCGGGCGAAACGAAGGTGTGCCAGGCCGCGCGATACCATTGCAGGCTGTAGCTGCTGGGCGGGAAGTCGAGGTTCGAGGCGCCGCTGAAGGACATGACGATCATGGTCAGGATCGGCAGGACCGCCAGCAGCAGGATGACACCCGAGAGAATACCGGCGAAGCGCCCGGTTTCCCCGGGCAGGATCGACAGGCGTTTGTTCGACGACAGGCTCATTGGCAGGCCTCCAGCATCCGGCGCCGACGGCCGGTGACGTATTCGGACAGGGTCATGATCGCCAGGGTGGTCAGGATCAACACGACACCGGCCGCCGACGCCGCCGGCCAGTTCATCAACGGGGCGATCTGGTCGTGGACCATCACCGCCAGCATCGGCACCCGTCGCCCGCCCAGCAGCAGGGGCACGACGAAGCTGCTGGCGTTGTAGGCGAACACCAGCGTCGCGCCGGTGATGATGCCCGGCAGGCTCATGGGCAACACCACTTGGCGAAACACCTGGAAGCGGCTGGCGCCCAGGGTCGCGGCAGCCTCCTCGTAGGTACGGGCGACCCCGCGCATGGCGCTGGCGATCGGCAAGACCGCCAGGGGGAAGGCGGTCTGTACCAGCCCCATCAGCACCCCGTCCTGGTTGTACAGCAGCATGATCGGGCGCTTGATCAGGCCCAGGCCCATCAAGGCCTGGTTGAGCATGCCGCCGGGACCGAGAATGACCAGCCAGCCGTAGCTTTGCAGCAACAGGTTGACCAGCAGCGGCAGGAGCACCGCCGCGAGGAAAACCCGGCGCAGGAACGGCGAGGTCAGACGCGACATGGTGTAGGCCACCGGGATCGCCAGCAGCACCGCGATCACGGCACTGAACAGCGCCAGGCGCAGGGTCAGCAGCAGCGACTTGAGGTAGTAGGGCTCAAGCAGTTGTGCGTAGCTGGCCAGGCTGAAACCGCTCCACTCGGCGCCCTTGGTACCGACGCTCATGCGCAGTACCAGCAGGCTGGCGATGATCAGCACGGCGAGAAACAGCATCGACGGCGAGAGGAAAAGCCAGGCGCGGGCGGTGGGCGAAATCCCGGTATCGGGGCGTGGCAAAGCCACGCCGACCGAGCGGGTCAGAGGTTGGTGTTCCATGGAAAGGGCCTCGACAGAGCAATCATCAACACGCCAGACGCCTGGCGGACAAGCCTGATCGTCAGGAAGAAAAGATTTCCGTATACCGACGAATCCACTGGTCATGCACCGTCGCCAGGAAGGCGTTGTCGTGCATGATGGCCTTCTCGGCGATCTGTTCCGGCGTCAGGATGTACGGGCTCTTGCGCGCCTCGGCGGAGATGATCGCCTTGGCGTTGACCGGGCCGTTGAAGATGTCTTCGGCCATCTTGCCCTGCACCAGCGGGTCGAGCGAATGGTCGATAAAGGCGTAGGCCAGGTCGGTGTCGCCAGGACGATTCTTCGGCATCACCGAGAGCATCAGGTCGGTGTAGAAACCTTCCTTCATGCCAAACGTGGCGCCCAGGCCATAGGCCGGATCACGGATCTGTTTCGGAAAGAACGCCGGGGCATACAGGCCGCCGAGGTCCAGCGAGCCGGTACGGAACAGCTCGGCGATCTGGTTGGGGTTTTCCCCGAGGGTGACCACACGGTCCTTGAGCTCAGCGAGCTTCTTGAAGCCCGGCTCGATGTTGTGCTCGTCGCCGCCGGCCAGCTTGGCCGCGATGATGATCAGGTCCATGGCCTCGGTCCAGTTGGGCGGCGGCAGGAACAGGTTGCTGGCGAAGTCCTTGTCCCACAGCGCCGCATAGCTGTTCGGCGCCTCTTTCACGGTGCGGGTGCTGTAGATCAGGCTGTTGCACCAGAGCAGGTAGCCGATGCCATGGCCGTTGGCACCGGTGCGGTATTTCTCCGGCACGTCCACCAGGTTGGGAATGCGGTTCAGGTCGGGTTTTTCCAGCAGTCCGGCGGCGGCCAGGCCTTCGGCGCCGACACCGGCCAGGGTGATGATGTCGTACTGCGGACGATCACCGCCGGCCTTGAGCTTGGCGACCATTTCCGAGGTGCTGCCGGTACGGTCGGCGATGACCTTGGCGCCGGTCTTGGCCTCGAAGGTCGCGGCGATATTGCGCAGGGCGGCAAGGCCGGTGTCATCGGACCAGGTCAGCAGCTTCAGGGTCTTGCCCTGGAAGCGGGTGTCGCTGGCATTGGCTCGGATAAACGGCATGCTCATGGCCGCCGCGGCCACCGAAGCCACGCCCACGGTCTTGATGAATTGCCTTCTGTTGAGGTCGTACTGGCCCATTTCGGACTCCTTTTATTCTTGTTGTGCATGAGGTCGGTCGCAACGCTTGCAGCCGGTCTTCGATCTCGCTGGAACCCCCGAGGACCGTGGGTCGTAGCTGAGTCGGCGGGTTCATCCTGAGGTCGCCCGGAACCGGCAACAATCGAAAGTTTGTCATTGAAGCCATGCACCCGACGCATGCCTCATTTCGAGGCATGCGCTGCCCCTTTCTACAGGGCGCGGATCACGTGCTTGATCTCCTGGAACGCCTGCAAACCCCAGGGCCCCAGCTCTCGGCCCAGGCTGCTCTGCTTGTAGCCGCCCCAGGCGGTTTGCGGGAAGATCACCTGCGGCGCATTGATCCACACCAGCCCGGCCTGCAAGGCATTGGCGATGCGCTGCGCCGTCTCGTCACTGCCGCTGACCACGCTGGCCACCAGGCCGAACTCGCTGTCGTTGGCCAACGCCAGCGCCTCGGCCTCACTGGCAAAACTGCGCACACAGAGCACCGGACCGAAAATCTCCTCGCGCCACAATGCACTGTCCAGGGGCACTTCAGTGAAGATCGTCGGCCGCAAAAAATAGCCGCGCGCCAGCTCCGGCGGACGCCCGCCGCCACACACCAGCCGAGCCCCGACACTCAGGCCGCGGTCGATATGGCCCAACACGCGCTGGTACTGCGCCTGGTTGACCAGCGCGCCCATTTCCACTTCAGGGTCGAACGGGTCCGCCACGCGAATGGCTTCGGCCCGGGCAGTGAGGCGCAGCAGAAACTCATCGGCGATCTCCTCCGCCACCAGCACCCGGCTGGTGGCGGAGCACATCTGACCGGCATTGAAGAAACCGCCGCCGCTGGCGACCTCCACCGCGAGATCGAGGTCGGCATCGGCCATCACCAGCAGCGCGGACTTGCCCCCCAGTTCCAGGCTCACCCCCTTCACGGTTTCCGCCGCCCGCTGCATCACCTGGACCCCCACCGCATTGCTGCCGGTGAAGGAGATTTTTGCCACCCGGGGATCGGCCGCCAACGGCGCCCCCACGGCCAGGCCGGTGCCGCAGACCAGGTTGAAAACCCCGGCCGGCAAGCCGCTGTCGGCGATGATCGCGGCCAGTTCCAGCTCCGGCAGCGGCGTGACTTCCGACGGCTTGAGCACCACGCAGCAACCGGCGGCCAAGGCCGGGGCCAGCTTCCAGGCGGTGGTGACCATCGGGAAGTTCCACGGCACGATCAGCCCCACCACCCCGCACGGCTCGCGGCGCACACGGGCGGCGAAGGCGTCGCTGGGCAACTCGACCGCCTTGTCCTGCTGCCCGTCGAGGGTCTCGGCCAGGCCCGCGTAATACTCGAAGGTGGCAATCACATCATCGACGTCGATAGCCGCCTCGAACAGCGGCTTGCCGTTGTTGGTCGACTGCAGGCGGGCCAGGGTTTCGCGACGCTCGCGCACACCATCGGCAATCCTGCGCAACACGGCGCCACGTTGGGCCCCGGTACTGGTTGACCAACCGGCGAAAGCCCGGCTCGCCGCGCTCACCGCTTGCGCTACCGCCTGCTCATCGCCAGCGGAAACACTGCCGAGCAAAGCCTCGGTGGCCGGATTGATCACCCGCAGCTGTTCGCTGCCGGAACGCCATTGGCCGTCGATGTAGAGACCGTCCTGATTCATCTGGGCTTTCATCACCAGGCCGCCCCTTGCATCCACAGCTGCTGGTCGATTTCGATCAGGGTCGGTCCCTGGCGCTCCGCCGCTGCCGCCAGGGCTCCGCGCAGGGTCTCGACGCCGGCAACGGCTTCGGCCACGCAGCCCAGGGCCCGGGCCACGCCGATGAAGTCCGGGGTGTGGATATCCACGCCGACCGGGGTGATGGCGCGATTGACCATGTATTTCTTGATCTCTTCGTAGCCCTGGTTATTCCACAGCAGCACGATGATCGGGGTCCGCGCTTCCACCGCGCTGGCCAGTTCCGACAAGGTGAACTGCAAGCCGCCGTCGCCGATCAGGCACACCACCGGGGCACGCCGGCTGCGTTCGCTGGCGCCACCCAGCCAGGCACCGATGGCGGCCGGCAAGGCATAACCGAGGGTGCCGTAGCCGGTGGACGAGTTGAACCAGCGCCGTGGGTGCTCCGGGTTCAGGGTCAGGTTGCCGGTGTAGACCGGCTGGGTCGAATCACCCACCAGCACCGCCTCGGGCAGCACCTCGAGAACGGTCGTGAGGAACTGCGTCTGGGCGCGGGTCGGCGCATCCCAGAGACCGTCCAGCTCGGCGCGCAGGGCGGCGGCACGTTGCGCCCCCCAATCGCCTTGGCGCTGCACCAGTGTCCGGCCTTCCACGGCCGCGAGCAGCGCCTCGGCCGCCGTCCGCGAATCGGACACCAGCGCGACCTTGGGCGGATAGTTGCGCACGGTCTGGTCCGGGTCGATATCGACGCGCAGCAGGGTGCCGGGAATCTCGAAGCCCCCGGCAAAGGTGATGTCGTAGTCGGTTTCCGCCAGCTCCGTGCCGATGGCCAGGACCACATCGGCCTCCTCCACCAGGGCGCGGGTGGCGACCATGGACTGGGTCGAACCGATCAGCAACGGATGGCGCGACGGCAACATGCCCTTGGCATTGATGGTCAAGGCCACTGGCGCCTCCAGCCGTTCCGCCAACCGGGTCAGTACGGACGCCGCATCGATGGCACCGCCACCGGCGAGGATCAGCGGACGCCGGGCATTGGCCAGCAGCTCGGCCATTTGCGCGACCGCCGCCGGGGCCGCACCGGCACGGCTGATCTGCACCGGCTGGCTATCGAGCAAGGCATCGGCATTTTCCACCAGCACATCGAGCGGAATCTCGATATGCACCGGACGCGGACGCCCGGCCTGGAACAGGGCGAAGGCCCGGGCCAGCACCGCCGGCAGTTCCGCCGCCGACATCAGCGTGTGGGAGAACGCCGCGACGCCTGCGACCAGCGTGCCCTGGTTCGGCAACTCGTGCAGCTTGCCGCGCCCGCCGCCCAGTTGGCTGCGCGACTGGACGCTGGAGATCACCAGCATCGGAATCGAGTCGGCATAGGCCTGGCCCATCGCCGTGGTGATGTTGGTCATGCCGGGGCCGGTGATGATGAAACACACCCCGGGCTTGCCGCTGGTGCGCGCATAGCCGTCGGCCATGAAGCCGGCGCCCTGTTCGTGGCGCGGAGTGATGTGTTCGATGCTCGACGACGCCAGCCCGCGATAGAGCTCCACGGTATGCACGCCAGGGATGCCGAACACCTGCTCGACCCCGTAGCCTTCCAGTAACTTGACCAATACTTCGCCGCACGTCGCCATTTGTTCCGCCCTTCTTGTTCGTATAAGCCGTGCTGCCGATGAGCACAGCGATGAGGTTATTGGAGCGTTTGGCCGATGGCGGGCACAAGGCAAAAATAGTCATACTAGGCATGTCCTGTCGTCATGCCTGAGCTGTCCCGCCATGAAACGTCTTCCACCGCTGCCCGCCCTGCATACCTTTCTGGTCACGGCCCAGTGCTGCAACTTCACCCGCGCGGCCGAGCTGCTGCACATCACCCAGGGGGCGGTGAGCCGACAGATCGCCGGGCTGGAGAGCCACCTGGGTTATGCGCTGTTCCAGCGCCAGGCACGTGGCCTGAGCCTGACCGCCCAGGGCCGCGAGCTGTTTCCGCGGATCCAGCAGGTGTTCAACCTGATCGACGAGGCGGTGGATCAGGTCGGCGCCCGGCGCGAGGCCCTGCAACTCAAGGCGCCGACCTGCATGATGCGCTGGCTGCTGCCACGCCTGTTGCAATGGCAGAAGGAACGCCCGGACGTGCCGGTGGAGCTGACCACCACGGTGCAGCATGCGGTGGACTTCCGCCGGGAGGAGTTCGATGCCGCCGTGGTCTATGGCGCGGCGCCGGGGCCGGCGGTGGCGTCTCACCATCTGTTCGACGAACAGCTGACGCCGGTGTGCTCACCGCAACTGCTGGCGGGCCCGGTACCGCTGAACAGCTTCGCCGACCTTGAGCAACACATGCTCCTGCACCCCACCCGCGACCAGCGGGACTGGGAAGCCTGGCTCAAGGTGGCCGGCGCGCGGGTCAGCAATATCGGCAAGGGGCAGCATTTCGACACATTGGACCTGGCGATGACCGTGGCGTCCCAGGGCACCGGGGTGGCGATTGGCGATTGGGCGTTGATCGGCGAAGACCTGAGCGCCGGGCGGCTGGTCATGCCGTTCGATTTGCGGGTACGCACCGGGCAGGCGTATTACCTGGTCTACCCGGAACGGGCCGGGACGGCGCCGCAGTTGCGGGAATTGATGGAGTGGTTGGTGGCGCAGGCGACGGAGCGGGTTTGATCGTCAGAACACAACAAGACCTGTAGGAGCCAGCTTGCTGGCGATGCAGACGCTGCGGTGTCTTAGACAGACCGCGTTATCGTTCATCGCCAGCAAGCTGGCTCCTACAGGGGCACGCGATACCAAAAGGTGTCGCTAAGGCCTCAATACCCGACTGCAAACCGCTGACGCGAATGCGCGGGCTTCTCAACTTCATCCAGCAAGGCGATGGCATAGTCGGCGAAGGTGATCCAGCTGCGACCTTCGGCACTCACCAGCAGGTCATCCTTGCCCAGGCGGAAGTGCCCGGTACGCTCACCTTCGACAAACTCCGCCGAAGGCGAAAGGAAACTCCAGTCGAGGTCCTTTTCCTCACGCAAGACCGCGAGGAACTCTGCGCCGGCGCCGGCCTCGGCCTTGTACTCCGCAGGAAAGCCCGGGCTGTCGATCACCCGGCCGCCACCTGGCAACAACAGCGAGCCGGCACCACCGACCACCAGCAGGCGTTTGACACCGGCCTTCTTCACCGGACCGATCACCGCCGCCGCCGGCAGGGTGGAGAAGTGCGCGGCGCTGATCACCACATCGTGACCGGCAACCGCCGCTTCCAGCGCCGCCGCATCCAACGCATCGACCGCCTTGCTCACGACACCGGCACGGGCACCGATCTTCGCCGGGTTACGGGCGATGGCGGTCACGCTGTGGCCGCGACGCAGGGCTTCTTCCAGCAACTGGCTACCGGCACGACCGGTGGCACCAATGATTGCAATCTTGCTCATGACACTCTCCAGTTCCAATCGAATGACGCTAGGCGTCGAGGGGGCCTTCCCGCTGCGGGAGCCGGAAGGCCGATCTACAGAAATTTTCAATCAGCGATCGAGCGAACTCACCACTTCATCTCGCCCTTGGCGACCTTGGCGCTGAGCTCCAGGGACGCCGCTTCGCCCAGGTTCGGGTAACGCTTGTTCATCGCCGCGATCAGTTCGGCAGAGTCCTTGGCCTTGGCGGTTTCTTCGTCGAAGGCCTTGATGTAGTCCGCGGTAAACTGCACCGCCGCGAGGGAACGCGAGCTGTCGCCGAGGAAATGACCCGGCACCAGGGTCTCGGGTTTCAGCGCCTGGATGCGTTGCAGCGTTGCCAGCCAGGCCTGATGGGACTGCGGGGTCTGGGTATCGGCCATCCACACATGGATGTTTTCCGCCACCACGACACCACCCACCACCGCCTTGATCGACGGAATCCAGACGAAGGTGCGATCCGGCTGCTCGCTGTTCAAGCCGACAATCTTCAACTCACGCCCTTCCAGCGTCAGGTGATCGCCCTTGAGCACCTGCGGCACCACCGTGTGCGCCGGAACGTCGGCGCCCATTTTCGGCCCCCAGAACGCCAGCTTGCCGTCGACGGTGGCCTTGATGTGCGCCACGGTCGGTGCGGACGCCAGCACCTTGGCCTTGGGGAAGGCAGTGGTCAGGGTGTCCAGGCCGAAGTAGTAGTCCGGGTCGCCATGGCTGATGTAGATGGTGGTCAGTTGCTTGCCGCTGGCGCGGATTTTTTCCACCAGTTGCTCGGCCTGGGATTTGCCGAACTGGGCATCCACCAGGATCGCCTCCTTCTCGCCGCTGACCAGCACCGAACTCACCGGGAAAATCGCCGAGGTGCCGGGATTGTAGACATCCAGGCTCAGGGCCGGCTGAGCCGCCGCCGCGTGGGCGACGAAGCCCAGGGTGGCACCGGCGAGCAAGAGGCGACGAAACAAAGAGAATCCGATCATGTACCGCTCCGAGATCTGTTGGCCTTGATGGCAGTGAACAGAGCTTAGTTGCCCGATCCGATACAAAAAATGCGATGCTTGGACATAGTTTGTTTCTGAAAGTGGGCAAATCATGGATCGTCTTACGGCAATGCGGGTCTTCGTCACGGTGGTCGACCTGGGCAGCCAGTCGGCGGCGGCCGACCATCTGGACCTGTCGCGACCCGTGGTGTCGCGTTACCTCGCGGAACTGGAGGACTGGGTCGGCGCCCGACTGATGCACCGTACCACCCGCAAGCTGAGCCTGACCGCCGCCGGCAACGAAACCCTGCCGCGCTGCCGCCAGATGCTGGAGCTGTCGGCGGACCTGCAGGCCGCCGTCAGCGCACCGGACGAGGCGCCACGCGGACTGCTGCGGATCAGCGTCAGTACCTCCTTCGGCCTGTCGCAACTGGCCAATGCCATGGCCGAATACGTCAAGCGCTACCCGGGCGTCAGCGTCGACCTGCAGATGATCGACCGCACGGTGAACCTGGTGGACGAGCGCATCGACCTGGCGATCCGCACCAGCAACGACCTGGACCCGAACCTGATCGCCCGGCGGCTGACCGTCTGTCGTTCGGTGATCTGCGCTTCCCCGGCCTACCTGCGCGAACATCCGGCGCCGCAGAAGGTGGAAGAACTGAGCCGGCACAATTGCCTGACCCACTCCTACTTCGGCAAGAGCCTTTGGCATTTCGAGCAGGATGGCGAACAGGTTTCAGTGCCGGTGCAGGGCAATATCAGCGCCAACGAGGCCGGCACCCTGATGCAGGCGGTGATCGCCGGGGCCGGCATCTCGATGCTGCCCACCTACCAGGCCGGGGTCTATATCAAGCGTGGCGAACTGGTGCGCCTGCTGCCCGGGGCGGAACCGATGCCGATGAACATGTATGCGGTCTACGCTTCGCGCAAGCACATGCCGACCACGCTGCGCAGCATGCTGGATTTCCTGGTGGAGCGCTTTCCCGAGGTCCCCCTATGGGATGAGGGCTTGTGAGGACTGGCCGGTCGATCGGCTGAGAAACCCCTCAACGATACGACTGGCGTCACTGGCAACTCGCGACAACTGGCCTAGGCTTGAATCAGTACCTTCCAGCGAACCGAGTTCGGCAGAGTCAGAGGTCAAGCGCATGAACATTCTAAAAACAAGAAACTGTGCCTTCGTGCTGGCTATCACCGCAGTGGCAGCGCTCTACACCGTCGCGGCCTGGCGAGTGGAGCAGATACGGCAAACGCCACGGGTGGTCTCCACTTGCCAGATGGAACACTGCGTACCGCACACGGCCAGCCTGAATGCGTTGAGATGACGCGGTAAGCCTTACTTATGAGGCTATCGAATAGCAGGCTATCGAGTACACTGACAAGCATCCCCGCGCACTGGCCTGGTGGGCGGGTCAACCACTGCTTGCAGGTTCGACCGTGACCAACCTCCATCAGCCCGGCCAAACGAAGCCGGCGATTCGCAGCATCCTGATCGCCTTGATGCTGGCGATTTTCCTCGGTGCACTGGACCAGACCATTGTCGCCGTATCGATTCCCGCCATCTCCGCCCAATTCAAGGACGTCGGCCTGCTGGCCTGGGTGATTTCCGGCTACATGGTGGCCATGACCGTGGCCGTGCCGATCTACGGCAAGCTCGGCGACCTCTACGGTCGACGTCGGCTGATGCTGTTCGGCATGGGCCTGTTCACCTTCGCCTCGCTGTTCTGCGGGATGGCCCAGAGCATGGAGCAACTGGTGCTGGCGCGGATCATCCAGGGCATCGGTGCCGGCGGCATGATCTCGGTCAGCCAGGCGATCATCGGCGACATCATCCCACCCCGCGAACGCGGCCGTTACCAGGGCTACTTCAGCAGCATGTACGCGGTGGCGAGCGTGGCCGGGCCGGTACTGGGCGGCTACATGACCGAGTACCTGTCGTGGCGCTGGGTCTTCCTGATCAACCTGCCGCTGGGCCTCGGCGCCTGGCTGGTGGCCCAGCGTACGCTGGTCGGCCTGCCGATACCGCAGCGCAAGCCGATCATCGATTACCTCGGTACCGTGCTGATGATCATCGGCCTGACCGCCCTGCTGCTGGGCATCACCGAAGTCGGCCAGGGCCACCGCTGGAACGACAGCCAGGTGCTGGGATTGCTGATCACGGCGGTCATCGCCCTGCTGCTGTTTGTCCTGCATGAACGGCGCACGCTGGAGCCCTTGCTGCCGATGCACCTGTTCCTCAACCGCAACGCCCTGCTGTGCTGGTGCACGATCTTCTTCACCAGCTTCCAGGCGATCTCCCTCACGGTGCTGATGCCCCTGCGCTTCCAGAGCGTGACCGGTGCCGGCGCGGACAGCGCGGCCTTGCACCTGCTGCCGCTGGCGATGGGGCTGCCCATGGGCGCCTACTTTGCCGGACGAAGGACCTCGGTGACCGGCTACTACAAACCGATGATCCTCACCGGTGCGCTGCTGATGCCCCTGACTATCCTCGGCCTGGCGTTCACCCCGCCCCAGGCGGTGCTGCTCAGCAGCCTGTTCATGTTGCTGAGCGGGATCGCCGGCGGCCTGCAGTTCCCGACCTCGCTGGTGGGCACGCAGAACGCCGTGGAACAGCGCGATATCGGCGTCGCCACCAGCACCACCAACCTGTTCCGCTCCCTCGGCGGCGCGGTGGGCGTGGCGCTGATGTCGGCGTTGCTGCTGGCGCTGTTGCAGGACTCCAGCCTGACCCACCTGGCCGGTGCCTCGATGGCCGCCGAAGGCACTTCGGGCAATGCCCTGCTCGAAGGCCTGAATAGCGCCGACGGCCCGGCGCGCGATGCCCTGCGAGGGGAGCTGCAGCTGACCTTCCGGCATCTGCTGCTGATCAGCGCCGCCGTGGCCCTGCTGGGACTGGCGGCAGCGATTGCGATGCCCAACAAGGTGCTCCGCGGGCGAGAAGACAAGGCTCATTGATGGCAATGACTCCCCGGTGGGGCCGTCAAGAACGGTGATACCCGATGGCCACCCTGCACGGCCCGCAGCAGCAAGCCGGGGTGGCGCCCACAGTCTCTGCAAAATGTACGGGCATTTTTTATCCGCGCCACTAGAATGCCTCCATCGGGAACCCGCCTACGGAATCGTCATGCCGCTTCGCTCAGTGCTCTACTCGCAACGTTCGCTGATCCTGACATTGATCGTCCTGCTGGGCTGCGGCTTCCTCGCCACATCGCTGCTCAGCTACTACGCCTCCCGCGCCTCGATCCGGGACGGTATCGTCAACACCGAGCTGCCCCTGACCTCCGACACGGTCTACTCGGAAATCCAGAAGGACCTGGTCCAGCCAATCCTGATTTCCTCGATGATGGCCCGCGACACCTTCATGCGCGACTGGGTGGTGGCCGGCGAACGCGACCCGCAGCAGATCACCCGCTACCTCAACGAGGTCATGACCCACTACGGCGCCTACACCGCCTTCTTCATCTCCGCCAGCAACCTGACCTACTACCAGGCCAAGGGCGTGCTGAAGAAAATCCGCAACGACGATCCCAATGACTTCTGGTATTTCCGCGTGCGGGACATGCAGGCGCCCTACGAGATCAACGTCGACCCGGACACCGCCAACAATAACCGCCTGACGTTCTTCATCAACTACAAGGTCTTCGACTACGACGAGCACTTCATTGGCGCGGCCGGTGTCGGCTTGACCGTGGACGCGGTGGTCAAGCTGATGGACAAGTACCAGCAGCGCTACCAGCGCGGCGTGTACTTCGTCGACACCTTCGGCCGCCTGGTCCTCACCGGTGCCGACGGCGGCCCCGAAGGCGCCCGGGCCGGGCAGTCGCTGAACGACCTGGCGAGCATGAAGAACCTGCTGGCGAAACTGCCCAAGCCCCAGGATGGCAGCTACGAATACGCGGAGCCGGACGGCAAGGGGCACTTCCTCAACGTCCGCTTCATTCCGGAACTGAACTGGTACCTGTTCGTCGACAAGCGTGAAGACAGCGCCTTCAGCGGGATTCGCCAATCGCTGTACCTGAACCTGCTGATCTGCCTGGTGGTGACCCTGATCGTGCTGGCCCTGCTCAACCGCGTGATCCATCGCTACCAGCAAAAGATCCAGGCCCTGGCGACACTCGACAGCCTCACCGGCCTGCCCAACCGCCGGGGCTTCGACCTGCTGGCGGCCCAAGCCCTGCATGAAGCCCAGCGCGAGCCCAAGCCGCTGACCGCGCTGCTGCTGGATCTGGATCACTTCAAGCAACTCAACGACAGCCATGGCCATCTCGCCGGCGATGTCGTGCTGAGCGGTTTTGCCCGGGACCTGGAAAGCTGCCTGCGCCAGTCGGACATCATTTGTCGCTGGGGTGGCGAGGAGTTCATTGTCCTGCTCAAGGACACCGACAGCGCCAATGCCCAACTGATCGCCGAGAAAGTTCGCCAGCATGTCGCACAACAGCGCTACAGCTACAACGACCAGAGCCTGTCACTGACCCTCAGCATCGGCCTGACCGCGCTGCAACACGACGACACCCTGCACAGCCTGCTGGCCCGGGGCGACCGGGCGTTGTACCGTGCTAAACAGGGCGGACGCAACCGCGTCTGCAGCGACCTGGCGAAATCCGCCGATGAATGATCCCAGCCTCTGCCCGGCCTGCGGTGCTCGCAACGACTGCGCCCTGGCCAACCCGCGTACCGCCGACCGGCCCTGCTGGTGCTACGGCGTCAGCATCGACCGGGCGGTGCTCGAAGCCTTGCCCGCGGAACTGCGCAACGCGGCCTGCCTGTGCCCGCGTTGCGCCCAGGTGGATGAGCAATTGAAGCAGACCCCATCGTCGGCGCCATGACGTAAAATGCCCGCCCGCGTCCCCATGATCAGCCCGCCATGCGCCTTGACCGTTTCCTCAGCAACCTGCCCCGCTTCAACCGCCAGCAGGTGCGCCTCTTGTTGGTGCAAAAACGGGTTCGGGTCGATGGCCTGACCGTCGCCGATCCGCAGCATGAGGTGCGCGAATTCAGCCGGGTCGAAGTCGACGACGAAGTGCTGCAGCCAGGCCGCCCGCCGCGCTACTTCATGCTGCACAAACCCCAGGGCTGCGTCAGTGCCACCCGCGACCCCGAGCACCGCACCGTCCTCGACCTGATCGACGAGCCCGACGCCACTGGGCTGCACATCGCGGGCCGCCTGGACTTCAACACCACCGGGCTGATGATCCTGACCAACGACGGCCAGTGGTCGCGCCGGCTGACCCAGCCGCAGACCAAACTGCCCAAGGTCTACTACGTCGAGACCGAGCAGCTCATCGGCCCTGAATACGCCGAAACCTTCGCCCGTGGCCTGTATTTTGCTTTTGAGAACCTCACCACCCAGCCCGCCACGCTGGAGTTACTCGGACCACGCAGCGCCCGGTTGAGCATCGTCGAAGGCCGTTATCACCAGGTCAAGCGCATGTTCGGCCACTTCGACAACAAGGTCCTGCGTCTGCACCGTGAGGCCATGGGACCGCTGGTGCTGGATGAACAGCTGGCCCCGGGGAAATATCGCCCGCTGCGCGACGAAGAAATCTGCCGGATCTGAGCGCGCGACGACGACCGCTGAGCAAAAGTCACCAAGTTATGACAAATCGTTCCTTGCGCAATCGCTGAGTGCCTGCTTGAATCAGACCGTCAGCCAGAATATGACTGATCAGTCACACCATTATTCCAAGAAACTCTTTGTCGACTGCGAGGCCCACCGGCTCTCGTTCTCCGGCAGATTGCCCGCCTATAACAATACCCGTCGGCCAGGCTTCAACGGACCGACATGGGCCGCAAAATTCCAGGCGAATGCCTACCTGTCATATAGCTCGTGCACAGTTCGTTGCGCGCGTCCCCGTCAGCCAGGAGTCTTTTGACATGAGACCAGAAATTGCTGTGTTGGATATACAAGGACAGTATCGGGTTTACACGGAGTTCTATCGCGCAGACGCTGCGGAAAAGACCATCATCCTGGTCAATGGCTCGATGGCCACGACTGCATCGTTTGCGCAGACCGTGAAGAACCTGCACCCGCAATACAACGTCGTGTGCTACGACCAGCCCTATGCGGGCAAGTCCAAGGCCCACAACCGTCACGAAAGAATGCTGACCAAGGAAATCGAAGGGCAGATCCTGCTGGAACTGATCGAGCACTTTGCCGCCGAGCACGTGATGTCCTTTTCCTGGGGCAGCGCGGCGACCTTGCTGGCCCTGGCGAACCGCCCACGGCGGATTGAAAAGGCGGTGATCAGCTCTTTCTCACCGGTGGTCAACGAGCCGATGCGCGACTATCTGGAACGCGGTGTCGAATACCTGGGCGCCTGCAACCGCGACGGCATCGGCCACCTGGTCAACAACACCATCGGCAAGCACCTGCCGTCGCTGTTCAAACGCTACAACTACCGGCACGTCAGCAGCCTGGCCAAACATGAATACGCGCAGATGCACTTCCATATCGGCCATGTGCTCAACAGTGACCAGTTGTGCTACCTGAAGGCGGCGAAACAGATCGACGTACCGGTGCTGTTCATGAATGGCGAATGGGACGAATACACCTCGCCCGGGGACGCGCTGCAATTCGGCCAGCATGTGCGCCACAGCCACTTCACCACGATCCGCAGCACCGGGCACTTTCTCGACATGGAGCACAAGTCCGCCTGCCAGGACAGCCGCCATGCGTTGCTTGACTTCCTCAAGCCGACGCACCAGGAAAACCGATCGCGGTATTACCGACACGTCCAGGAGCACCATGCACGGGCCATGTGAACAAGTGCTGCCACGGGTTTGTCGTGTTCTTGCGAACGAACGCAAATCCTTTGATGAACACCCATCTCTTGTAGGAGCCTGGCCTGCCAGCGAAGAGGCCTGTAAGGCCACCAAAAGCTTCACTGACAAGCCCGGCACCGACAGGAACCGCGCTATACCCTGATAACGGGTAGCGGCTTTGCGTGCGCGCACGCCTACCCGATGTCCCTGTTAAAACACAGTTTTTCAAAGAAAAACTTCAAATCCCCGGCCACATCTGGTACAAAGTCAGCCGTCCGAGCGGGTGTCGTATAATGGCATTACTCCAGCTTCCCAAGCTGATAACGAGGGTTCGATTCCCTTCACCCGCTCCAAACGAATTCAGTCCGGCGTTGCAGATCGCGCAACGAGGACAAAAGAAAACCGGCCCACAGTGGCCGGTTTTTTTATGGACGCGATGACTGCCCCCCTTATCGAGATTGCACTGCCGCAAGACCCGCATCCAGGGTTCCGGCTTGGGCGGCGAAATCACTTGGACGTCGCTTCCGAAAGGTTTCGAGGTTAGCGAGCTTCCAGCGCAACGCGGGTAACTGATCAACGTGTGTACATTGCAGCAGTGACCAGTCTGGTTGCGCATTGGCAAGGCCAACGAGGAACTCGCGATGTGCAGTTGTCAGACGGGCCGGTAACTCCCGTTTCAGCCTCGCCCGCGTATCAAGCAGCAGCGCCAGCGGGCAATCCATCTCCGTCATACCGACGAATGCTCGGTCATACTCCGCGGCGATGTCCTTGTCGTTGCCGAACAGCACTTCATGAGTAGGACGGTTGTGTCCAGCCAGATAGACGACGAAGCACTCGATCATCGCGTCGTTGATCTCGCCTGTCTCGAACAGTCGCCAGACATCGAACAGATCGCGCGGGTGCTGGCGATCCAGCGCGGCAACGAGCTTGCCGGCATAGAGTTCGGCCGTGTCCAGGATCGGCACCTCGAACTCCACCCCAAACAGATCGCTGGTTCTGGCGCTCAAGGGGCGGTGAGCCGTTGGCAGAACGGTCCCCCGGAACACAACGTTGACCTCGACCTTCACCTGGCTGGTCTCGTTCTCGACGATCAGCTTGGTATCACCGAGATCCTTGCTGCGGATCAAGCGCGTTTGCACACCCAGGGGCTCTACGCGTTCTACGATCGCGGCCAGCTCCTGGTTGATGGCCTGCAAAGCCTGCTCCCTGGGAACCTGCCAGGGAAGATAGACCACATCGATATCGACCGAAAGGCGCGGCATATCCTGAACGAACAGGTTGATGGCTGTGCCCCCTTCATGGCAAAGATGTCGTTGGCGAACACCTCTGGGGCAATGTTCAGTAACAGGCGAACGGTGTCAGCGTACTGCTTATCCATAAGGTTTCAGGCTCAACAAGGTCCCATCATCGAGGCGGCTCATCCAGCGCTTGTTACTGCCGGTGCGTATCGGGAATTGCTGCAGCAGGGTATCGACATCGACGACCTCGGTCTCGCGTGCCCAGGTCAGGAACAGACGAACGGCCTTAACGCTGGTACAGGAGGACAGAAGCTGCCCCAGAAGCTCCTTGCGGGGTGAGCGCAGGCCGTCGAAAAGATTGCGAACTTCCTCGAGGCTCTGACGGGTACCCGCCTCGTATAGCATCTCCAGCACTGCACGTTCAGGCACAGCTACCCGGATACCTTGAGGCTGCCCTGGCGGGGTGTGCAGCGTCTTGTCTGCCAGGACTGTGTCGGGCCAGTCGAACAGCTTGGCCTTCACGTAGCGCGCCGGAAAACGTGAAGTGAACCAAGACGGCAGCGCGAAGCGGGCATCGCCCCAGAGCACCAGGCTCTCGCGTAAACCAAGGTTGTGCCGTACCCCTTGCAGAGCCAAGGCGCTCTTACCGCCCACATGCAATCCGACGACACGCTGCTGGAGAAAGAGCAGCGCCCCATTCACGTCGAAGTCATCATTCGGAAAGGCATAGATCCCATGATCCAACCGGACCAGCCAGCCGCCTTCCACATAACGGGCGGCCAACTGGGGCGAGACGCCAAAGGATCCGAGCATGGCCAGGTCGAACGGAGCCCCTCGGGGGAGATCCGCCTGCAATCGCTTGATTAGCTGATATCTCGTAGTTCTACTCATAGGTTAAATATACAGACAAATCTAATCATCTGTCATGAAGCTACAGACAGGCGTTCTAGAAATAACCTCATGATTTAATTTTATGTACAAATCTAATCAGATCAGTGCAATGGACGCCGCAGTTCCCGAGCAGGCTAGACGGCCGACTGGACGTACCGCATTGATGCCGGCCCTTAGCGTTGGAATCAAGAAGGTCACGCTTGCACCACCTTCACTCCCGCTACACTGACGTTCAATGAAAAGCGGTCGCTTTGCGCGTGACGTCGGATGCCTCTCCCCCCATTGTTGTGTGTGGGGGGCTGTCGGATGCATCCCAGCAAAACAATCAAGGAGAGAGCAGCATGAAGTTCAGTCTTGTTGATAACGGCAACCCGAGCCGCCGGCGCGTTCTACGTGATGCCTTCGCCCTGGCGTTGGCAGCTTCTCCATTGGCAAACCTTGCAAAAGCAGCCGAAGAAACGCCGGAAGAAGTGACCTTTGCTGCCGGCCCACGGCCGCTGGTGCAATATCCGCAAAAACGACCATTGACCCTGGTGACCACCCGCCCGCCACACCTTGAGACGCCATTCTCCATCTTCAACGACGGGCCCATCACGCCGAATGACGCCTTTTTTGTGCGTTACCATCTGGCCAATTTCCCCACCAGCATCGATCCGGACAGTTACCGCCTGACGATCAAGGGTTCGGTCAACACCCCCCTGTCACTTTCCCTTGCAGAACTCAAGGCGCTGGCCGAACCGGTAGAAGTGGTGGCCGTCAATCAATGTTCGGGGAACAGCCGTGGCTTCTCGATGCCCCGCGTGTTCGGGGCTCAGTTGGGCAATGGTTCAATGGGTAATGCCCACTGGGTGGGAGTACCGCTCAAGGCCTTACTGGAAAAGGCGGGGGTGAAGGCCGACGCCAAGCAGGTGACATTCCGTGGGCTCGATAAGCCAGTGCTGTCGAGCACGCCGGAGTTCATCAAGGCCCTGGACATCAGCCATGCCATGGACGGTGAGCCCATGATCGCCTGGTCGATGAACGGTACCGACCTGCCCTTCCTCAATGGTTACCCGATACGACTGGTGGTACCGGGCTATTTCGGCACGTACTGGGTCAAGCACCTGAGTGAGATAGAAGTCGTCGACCACACCTACGACGGTTTCTTCATGGCTAAAGCCTACCGGGTTCCGGACAACGATTGTTTCTGCATCGCCCCCGGCACTACCGCGGCGCAAACGGTGCCGATTTCCAAGTTGCCGGTACGCAGCTTCATCACCAGCGTCAAACACGGCGATGTGTTGCCGCTGAAAAAAAGCGTGGTGCTCAAGGGCATTGCGTTCGACGGCGGCGTTGGGGTCAACAAGGTGGAAGTGTCGATCGACGGCGGAAAAAGTTGGCGCGAAGCCAAGCTTGGGGCGGATCTTGGCCGCTTTTCCTTCCGTGAGTGGACGCTGCCGATCACCTTTACCAGCAAGGGCGCGACACTATTAATGGTGCGAGCCAGTAACCGTGGGGGTGAGACGCAGCCGCTGCAAGCTGACTGGAACCCCGGTGGCTACCGCCGCCACGTCGTAGAAACCAGCCACGTAACCGTCGCCTGAGGGGCCCCGCATGAAACGCATGACCACCTTGCTGTGCGCGGCCCAGGTTTGTTTGGCTGGCATGGTTAGCGCAGCGCCACTGTCGATCACCTTGCCGCCCGAAACGGCTGTGTTCAAGCCCAGTGCCCTGCCCGGGTATCCATTGGCTCAACAGAAGTGTTCCATCTGTCATTCTGCCGATTACATCAACTTCCAGCCTCCCGGCATGAGCCTGGCGCAGTGGACTGGGGAAGCGAGCAAGATGCAGCACGTGTACGGTGCTCCGATCAGCGATCAGGATGTGAACATCATCGGTGCCTACCTTGCGGCGGCCTACGGTAGTGCCCATGAGAGCGATGCCGATGTGCAGGCTGCCTCGAACTCATCGGCAGGACAAACCCCGGCGGCGCCTGTAGCCAAGGTCGACGCCACGGCCTTGCTGCAGAACAACGCCTGCCTGTCCTGTCACGCGATCGATCATAAGGTCGTCGGCCCGGCCTATCGCGATGTGGCAGCCAAATATGCCAATGACCCGCAGGCACTGGCCAAGGTAACGTCCAGCATTCAGCACGGCGGTACCGGCAAATGGGGGGAGATCCCGATGCCGCCTTTCACGCAGTTGAGCGCGGACGATCTGCAAACCCTGGCGACTTTCGTACTGCACCAGTGAATGCATTCCCGGCTCGGCCAGGTATTTGAACAGTAGAGGTGCTAGCCGCACTTCTACTGCGAGTAATGGCAAGAGGCGAATGATTTTGCCGAGCCCGCAGGACAACTCTCTTTCCCTCGACTGAAATTTCCTAGAAAATCCAGCCCGCTTGCGCCTGCCAATATCGGTGGCTAGTCTTCAGTCCGTCACTGCACATCAGTGATCGGGTTTGGTAGCCCGGTATAGATTGGCGCACAGCGCCCCCTTGGAATCAGGCGTTTTTTATTGCCTGCATTTTATGGTGGCTGTGCGCAGGGCGCCTTCGGGCGCGCCGGTTTCTCCAATCTTCCGGTCTACCAACCTGTGTACAGCCGCCACCCTCAATCGTTTGGTAGCGATACTGGTGACGGCTCCATCCGTGAGATTGGAGATTCGCCATGTACAAAGTCACACCCAACCCACCGCGTTCACCCAAGGTCGAAACCATCGACCCAAAAGCCGCCGATCGCGCTTTATCCCACTACCTGCACCCTGGCATCACCACGAAGCACGAACACCCATCCGCACCTCAACGCCGCGAAGAAGCCCTGATCAACGCCAGCTCGATCCTGGACTCCGCTGCCGCCACCACCTACGAAAACGCCGACAATCTCACCGGCCCCCATCGCAAGGTGGCGATGGGCGTGGTGCATCTGATCGAGCTGGCTCAACGGCAGGTGGACTCGGTGTTGGAAGAAGAACCGCCAACCGTGACAAGCTGACGGGAACAGGTACGCAGTAAAGGGGAGCACTGCTCCCCTTTACTGACCTGAATTGATCTGTGAAACCACAGAAAAGAATATTCAAAACAACAGGAGAGTGATCAAAAGGGCCGGATCATGTCCCGCTGGTGACCCGCGTCCACAGACGGGTGCTCAGGCGCATCCCGGCGGGCGACATGGTCTTGATGGTGAACAAGGTATCGAGCACCGCGGGCGCCGGGTACGCCGCCGGGTTGTTGCGCAGTTGCGGTTCGATGTACGGCAGCGACGCGGCGTTGCCATTGGGGTACTGCACGGCGTTGCTGATGTTGGCGATCACCTGCGGGTCCAGCAGGTAGTTCATGTAGGTGTAGGCGTTATCCAGGTGCGGCGCGCCCTTGGGAATCACCACCATGTCCACGGCTACGGTGGAACCTTCCTTGGGAATGCTGTAGCCGAGGTTCACCCCGCTGTTGGCCTGCTTCGCCGTGGCCATGGCCTGCAGCACATCGCCGCTGAAGCCGATGGCCACGCAGATATTGCCGTTGGCCAGGTCGCTGACGTATTTGGATTGATGGAAATACAGGATCGACGGACGAATCGCCAGCAACGCCGCCTCGGCGCGCTTCAGGTCCGCCGGCTGCTCGCTGTGTGGATCGAGCCCCAGGGCGTTGAGCGTGATCGGCACCATTTGTGTCGGGTTATCGAGAAAGGCCACACCGCACTGCTTGAGCTTCTCGATGTTCTCCGGCTTGAACAGCATCTGCCAGGACTGAGTAACGTCAGTGTTGCCGAAGATCGCCTTGATCTTGTCGACGTTATAGCCGATGCCCGTCGTGACCCACATGTAGGGAATCGCGTAGCGATTGCCCGGGTCGCTGGCCTCCAGGATCTTCATCAGCTTGGGATCGAGGTTTTTCCAGTTCGGCAGTTTGCTCCGGTCCAACGGCTGGATCGCTTCGGCATGGATCAGCCGAGGCAGAAAGTGGTTGGACGGGCTGACCAGGTCATAGCCGCTGCCACCGGTCATCAGCTTGGCTTCGGTGGTTTCGTTGCTGTCGATGACATCGTAGGTGGTCTGGATCCCGGTCTGATGCGTGAAGTTGGTCAGGGTGTCGGGAGCGATGTAGCCACTCCAGTTGGCGATGCTGACGGACTCTGCCGCCTGCACCGCCCCCGCCGACAATGCCAGGGTTAACAATGCCGTGGTTGCGCGTTTGATCATGGTGCCGCCCTCTCTTGTTTTATTATTGCAGCGAACCTCGCCGCGACGGTTAACGCTCGTGTCGGGCGCGCCGGACTTCCCAGCCCATGCGCACTGCCGCACCGATATCGAACAGCGGCCGCGGCGGCAGGTAGCCGGGCCGGGCCTGGGCCAGGACATCGCGCAACACCGGGGAATCGCCGCCAGCAGCCATTTCCGCCAACAGCCGCCCCCACAGTGTGCCGCGCGCGACCCCGGAGCCATTGCAGCCGGCCACCCCGTGCAGTCGCTCGGCGATGCGGCTGAAATACGGCTCGCCGGAACGGGTGGCGCTGAGGTGCCCGGTCCAGGTGTGCTGCATATCCACCGCGCTGATGCCGGGAAAGCGCTTCTGCAAACCCAGCAGGTGCTGCCGCTGACGCGCTGCCAGGTCGGCCCCATCCAGGTCGCGCTGACGATATTCGACGGTGTTGCGAATCAACAGGCGGCGGCCCGGTAGCAGGCGAACGGTGGCTCCACCCGGCAAGGTCGAGAGCACGCCCCAACCCTGCTCGTCCAAGAGCTGTTGCCAATGCTCACCGGTCAGGGGCCGAGTGATGCTGGCGCTCAGTTCCAAGGCGAAGGTGCGGCTGCGATGCAGGCCGACCCGGGGCAGGAACGCCCCGACACAGACCAGCACTTGCGCGGCCTCGATCTCACCTTCGGCGGTCCGCGCCCGCCAGCCCTTGCCGGCGATAGGTTGCAGGTCGTCGACGTTGCTGTTCTCGTAAACCTCGACCTGGGCCGGCAGCCGGTCCAACAGACCTTTGACGTACTTGGCCGGCTGCAACAAGCCGTTACCGCCGCCGCAGTGGATCGCCCGCTGGTAGAAGCTGCTGCCCAGGCGCCGCTGCAGGACAGCGCCCTCCAGGTACGAAGCGTTGGCACCAACAGCGTTGAGAGTCGCGACACGCTGCTCGCTGTGTTCCAGGTGTTGTGGCTGGTGGACGGAAAAATGGTAACCGGCGTTGCTGAGTTCGCACTCGATGTCGAGTTCGGCAATCCGCTGGCGCACCTCTTTACCGGCGACGACGCCAATCCGCGAAGCGAGCTGATAGGCAGCATGGCCGGGCTGGCCGATCAGTTCGTCGAACGCCGGCAACTCATGGCTGACGACAAACCCCGAATTACGCGCCGAAGCACCCTGGGCCACACGCTGGCGATCGAGCAACACGATGCGCTGCTGGGGAAACATCTGCGCCAGGCTGTGGGCGGCCGAGAGACCGATAATGCCGCCGCCGATAATCAGCCAATCGGTTTTCTGCGCGCCTGTCAGCTTCGGCCGCTGGGGCGACTCACCCGCCAGGGCGATCCAGCCACATACATTGTTCAATGCCTGCCACTCCTTCACAATCCATGCGCCCAGGGCATCACTGTCATCACCCTGGCCGCGCTACAGGCCTACAATCTAAGAAGATCTGCGCCAGGTTACGAACGTTATTAATTCATCCATCCATTCGGTAAACGCATGAATAAACCACTTCGGGTTCCGTCCTTGCAGGCCCTGCAGACACTGGTTCATGTGGCTGAGACCAACAGCTTCACCGACGCCGCGACGCGCCTGCACCTGACCCAGAGCGCCGTAAGCCGGCAGATTCAACAGCTGGAAGAGCATTACGCCGTGCCCTTGTTCGAGCGCACCAGTCGTCGGGTGTCCCTCACCCGACAGGGTCGGGACGTGCTGGATGTTGCGGTGGAAGTGCTCAGGTCCTTGGCCGCCCTGCAGGAGCGCCTCGCGCCGGCGCCGCTGGATCGACCGTTTCGCATCCGCATCTTTGTGTCCCTGGCGGTGCGTTGGTTGCTGCCTCGGCTCAGCGCGTTTTATGCCGCCAACCCCACGCTGAGCCTGTCCATCGAAACAGTCGGCTTTGAAGCCATGGGCCTGGAGGACGCGGAACTGGGTAGCGATTGCGATGCTTACGTGGTGTATTTGCCCAAGGGCCTGGATGAGCCGGCACTGACACCGCTGTTCGATGAATACCTGATTCCAGTGTGCGCCCCCCGGCTGGAAGGCAACCTGGCGCCTCCCGCATCACTGGATGAACTGGCCGGACATGCGCTGATCCACGGTTCCCCCCATGGCCAGGAATGGAACACCTGGCTGCAGGCCCAGCCTGATCGGCCAGCGCACACTTACAAGCACATCCTGTTCAACCTCGACGACCTGGCGCTGGATGCCGCTGCCCGAGGGTTGGGCGTGGCCATGACTGACCTGATCCTGGCCCAGGACGCCATCGATCGCGGCAGCCTGATCGTGCCCTTTGGCCAACCGCTGAAAACCGGCGGCGCCTACGCCCTCAAGCTACGCGACAACCGCGCCGCGCACCCGGCCTGCAAGGCGGTGCTGAGCTGGTTCGAAGGCCAGATAGAGCAACGGGATTACCCGAAGTGAACGCCCATTATCCGGAGTGCATCATCCCCTGGCAGGAGCACGCCGCGGATCTGAAAAAACGCCCCCTGACTCACCTTTACAAGACCCACCCTGCGTGGCTCCATAACGTATTTTTTGGCGCATAAGCATGGATATTGAGCTGGCTAAAACTTTCTTGGAAATCGTCAGGTGTGGCAGCCTGATTGCCGCCGCAGAGCGCTTGCACGTCACCCAAACGGCTATCACCGCCCGTGTGCAAAAGCTGGAAAGCAGCCTCAATAGCAAGTTGTTTGTCCGCAACCGAGCGGGCGCCAAACTGACAGCGGACGGGGAAGCCTTCGTTGTTTATGCCAACCAGCTGGTGCAAACCTGGGAAGCCGCCGTCAGGGATTTACCCCTGCCCGAAGGTTTCCATAAAATATTGCACATCGGCGGCGAGGTCAGCCTGTGCAACCCACTCATTCTGGACTGGGTTCGCGAAATCCAGAAAGCAGTCCCCACACATGCCATCAAAACCGAGATAAGAGACGGCTCAACGCTATTAAGGCAATTGGAGCTTGGCCTCCTGGATGCGGCCTTGGTCTATCAACCGGCCTACTGGCCTGACTTGCAAGTCGAACAGATCCTTGAAGAAAAACTGATACTGGTCCGTTTGATCGCCAAACCCGAGCCTTACGTCTACATCGACTGGGGCGTCGGCTTTCGGCAATCCCATGATGCGGCCTTGCCGGAAAAGGCAAAGGCGGCGCTGTCCTTCAACCTGGGCCCCGTGGCGCTGCAATATATTCTCGACAATGGCGGATCGGGCTACTTCAGAACCCGTGTCGTGCAGTCCTATATTGAAAGCGGCATTCTCGAGCTCGTCAGCTCCGCCCCCGAATTCAGCTATCCAACCTATCTGGTCTATTCGCGCAGCCGATCCTCAGCCGAACTGCAGTTGGCAATAAAACTGCTGAAAGATATTGTCACCCGGGACAGCGATTGGTCCCAACGCTGGGACCCGCTGATCTGACTAATGCAAATGCACGATCAAGTCGCGATGCAAGGCCGCGATCAGGTCTGTCTGGGTGACCACGCCCACAAATACGTCATCCTGAAGCACCGGAATACAGTGCAAACCCTGCTTTGACAACAGCGGTATCAGCTCGACAATGTGAGCCGTCGTCGCCACACAGGTCACGGGGGCATGCATGATGTCTTTCAACAAGGTTTTTTTCTTGAACCCGAACACGCCGGACAACCCCGTGCTCCGAGTGGCGACCGGGTGCTTGATAATGTCCGTAAGGCTGACAATCCCGACAATGTGCTTTTCATCATTCAGTACCGGCAAGGTCTTGATGTGGTGATGCATCAATGTCCGCACCGCCTCTTTGATGGTGGTTTGCGGCGTCCCCGACAGCACATCCTTGGACATGATATGGGAAGCTTGAATATCCCCCATACTCCGTCTTAAAGCGTGTTTTTCAGTGGAGCGGATGATGCTCTCCAGATCCTCTCTGGTGACGTCAACAAATTCGCCAACATCCGCCAGGGCCGCATCGAGGTCATCGCTATTGAAACCAATCCTTTCAAAAGGCGGAATGTCTTTCGTGTGATTGATTTCCGCGGAGGGATTTACATGAGCCTTGGGATAGCGCACCCCAGTCAAGTTGTTAAAAACCAGTGCACACCCCAAGAGGATCCCGGCATTCAGCATCACGGGACAAAAGACCTGCAGGCCTAATGGCGCCAAATCGGTTTGAGACAAGACAACACAAAGCGCTACCGCCCCACCGGGAGGGTGCAGACAGCGAAACACACACATCGCGGCAATGGCCAACCCCGCCGCGAAACTGGCACTTGGAAAGGAATGACCGAATAGATGCACGGCAATCAGTGCCGCCAGCGTGGCGACAAAATAACTGCCGACGATGGACCACGGCTGAGCCAGCGCGCCCGTGGAAACAGCGAACAATAAAACAGCCGATGCCCCTACCGGCCCGATGAGATGAAGCGTCAGCTCCAGCCCGTAGAAGTATTGGCACACCAGGGACGTAACAAGCACACCCGCACACGCCCCCACCGACGCGCGTAGCCACTCTCTGGGCTTTGTATTCAAGGGGGCAGGATAAAAACTCGACAAGATGGACTTGATCATTTTTCACGCTTAATAAAAAAGGCCCATTAACATTAATGAGCCTGTGTACCTGGGGGAGGCACGAAAAAGGGTACGGCTTTGGAATCAGGCGGGCATTTTGTCTGCACTGAATCCCGCTGACAAACGTAAAATATTGCTACTTGAATTCATTTTTTTTGATATCAAAGTCCCCTGCTACCTTCCTGAGATTTCTTTGATTTCCCCCCCAATGAGCGCCAGCGGTGAAAAACTGACAGGCACAGACATGCAAAAGGGGAGCATTGCTCCCCCTTTTGCATGTCTGTGCCTGACCTTTGCCGCCATCACGGCCACCTGAAAAGCGCTGGATCAGCACTGGTCACAAGCGACCGCCAGGGTCAGCCTTTAGTCTGTTTCTTCAAGGCCGAGATCAGCGCGCCATTCATAGTGGCCAGTGCCCCGGTCAGGGTCGACAACTCGCCGTTCAACGCGCTGAGCTGCTGCGCCTTCTGCTCCGGGCTCATGTTCTTGTTCGCCTGAAGCGCCTGCAACTGGGCCTGTTTCTCGGCGATCTGCTTCTGCAAGCGTTCGATCTGCTTGCGAAGTTGCTTGATGTGGTCCGGCTCCGAACTGGCCGCCTGGGCCTGCTCGGCTTTGGAGGCGTTGATTCCGGCGCTGGACAGATTGACCTTGACCCCTGTCGAGCGGCCAGTCTCGGCCTTGCCATCTTTACCGGTCTCGGTTGACGAAGGCGCAGAATTAAGCGGGACCGGCGCGTGGGCGGCACTGGAAGCATTGATGGAAACGTTGCTGATGGAAACCATGATCGAAGCTCATTCAGGTCTATATGTCCTTGACATCGACCGGAGGCCACCGAACTTTAGCGATATTGTATGAATGGCGATACAAAGTCCTACAATCGCCCGCTTCAGTTCACCACCATGCCCCGCTTGACCCCGTACATCGCCTCATCTGCATGCTTGAACAGTTGCTGCGCTTCTTCGCCGTTTTCCGGATAGAGCGCAATCCCGATGCTCGGCACGATGCTCAGGTCGCACCCCTCCCATGGCACGGGCTCGCCAAGCAGGCTGCGGATCTTGTCGGCCACCCGGTTCGCGTCCTCCGACTGCTGCAAATGCTCCAGCAGGATGACGAATTCGTCGCCACCGATCCGCGCCACGGTGTCGGTTTCCCGGACACATTGTTGCAGGCGCCGAGCCACTTCCTGCAGGAGCAGGTCGCCTACCGCATGCCCGAAGCTGTCGTTGACCTGCTTGAATTTGTCCAGATCGACATAAAGCAATGCCAGGTGCCCGCACTCACGCCGCGCCCGGGCCAAGGCGTCCTTCAGACGCTCCTGCAGGAAGCCACGGTTAGGCAGGCGGGTCAGTTGGTCGTAACGCGCCATGTACTCCAGACGCGCCTGCAACTGCTTGCGCTCGATGGCGGCCGCCACCTGGGCCGACACGAATTGCAGCAGCTCCCGATCGTATTCGGTGTAGCGCTCGCCGCCGCTACTTTTCACCAGCAGCGCACCAATGGTGCCGTTCTGTGAACTCAGCGGCACCCCCAGGCTGGAAGGTGCCCCGTCGATATTCAACAACAAGGGCTGGCCGCTACGCACCACTTCGGCGCAGTTACGATCGACGCTGTGCGGCTGGCGGCGGTCGTCGATGTAATAGGGGAAACTCAGTTGGTCGCGCTGCTCATCGTAAAGCGCCACGCAGAAGTTCTCCGCCGGCAGCCATTCGCCGACGATCCGGTGTACCCGCTGGAACAGCGCCAGCAGATCCGCGGTGGCGTGGGCGGCTTCGGAAATCGCGTAGAGCGCCGCCTGCCGGGACTCCGCCAGTTTGCGCTCGGTAATATCCCGGGCCACGGCGACGCGCAACTGGTCGACCTCGGACCAGCGTGCCGACCACATGATGTGCACCACCTGGCCGTCCTTGCGCACGTAGCGGTTTTCGAAATAGGGCTTGGGCTGGCCGCCCATGATTTCGCTCGCGGCCTTGAGCGTGCGCTCGCGGTCTGCCGGCAGCACCAGGTTGATCATCGGCATGCCGATCAGTTCCGCCTGGGTGTAGCCGAAGATCCGCTCACAGGCGGCGCTGACAAAGACGAACCGTCCTTCGATATCCACCGCGCACACGGCGTCCATCAACAGGTCGATGAAGCAGGCCAGCTGTGTGACAGTCTTGGTCTCCATCAGAAAGAGATCGCCCCAAAAAAGTAAGCGTCAGCATCTATCCATGGAAATACTGGCCTCCTGCCCTCCCCTTGCAGCAGATTCATGCCTTGTTCGCACCGAAGAGAATAGCGTATGCAGCGACCCCGCCAAGGAAACCGAAAAAAATCAGCCGGGGCAACATCCCCCCTGCAACAGCTCGGCATGCAGACAGGGTCTATCAACCCCGCCGATCCAGCACATTGATGACCAACCGGTCCACCCACCCCCACAGCCGCTGCTTGACCCGCTGCCACAGCGGACGGGCCTTCCAGTCCTGCAGGCTGACCGGCTCGCTGAGCGCGAAATCATTGAGGAAGCTGGCCTCCACCGCCCGGGTCAACGGCGGATCAAGGGCTTCAAGATTGCCTTCCAGGTTGAAACGCAGGTTCCAATGATCGAAATTGCACGAACCAATGCTGACCCAGTCATCGATCAGTACCATTTTCAGATGAAGGAAGCATGGCTGGTACTCGAAAATCCGCACCCCGGCCCTGAGCAGGCGCGGGTAGTAACGATGGCCGGCGTAGCGCACTGACGGATGGTCGGTACGCGGTCCGGTCAACAGCAGCCGCACATCGATGCCCCGGCTGGCGGCCCGGCGCAGGGAGCGGCGGACTTTCCAGGTTGGCAGGAAATACGGCGTCGCCAGCCAGATCCGTTGCTTGCCGCTGTTCAGCCCCCGCACCAGGGAGCGCAGGATGTCCCGGTGCTGCCGGGCATCGGCATAGGCCACCCGGCCCAGGCCCTGTCCGGCCGGAGGAACCCGCGGCAAGCGTGGCAGACCGAAGGGCGCCAGGGGTTTCCAGGCGGCACGCTGCTCGTTGGCCAGCCACTGGCGGTCGAACAGCAATTGCCAGTCGAGCACCAGCGGGCCGGTAAACCGCACCATGACTTCATGCCATTCGAAGCGCTCTTCGCCCGGGGTCCAGAACTCATCGGTCACGCCGGTACCGCCGACCACCGCCAGGGACTGGTCCACCAACAGGAGCTTGCGGTGATCGCGGTAGAAGTTACGCACCCAACGGCGCCAGCTCAGCCGATTGTAGAAGCGCAACTCGACCCCGGCCTCGATCAACCGTCGACGCAGGCTCAGGGTAAACGCGAGGCTGCCGTAATCATCGAACAGGCAGCGCACCCGCACACCGCGCCCGGCCGCTTCGGCCAGCGCCCGGACCATGGCGTCGGCACAGGCGCCGGCCTCCACCAGGTAAAGCTCCAGTTCCACCTGGCACTCGGCCCGGGCAATCGCCTCCAGCATCCGCGGAAAAAAATTCGGGCCGTCGATCAACAGCTCGAACCTGTTGTCGGCTCGCCAGGGGAAGATCGCGCCGGCCATGTCAGCGCGCCGCGAAGATCAGCACCGCGCCCACCGGTACCGACAAACTGATGGCCGACAGGCCGGCGGCCTTGCGCAATACCGCCAGCCCCGGCGACAGGTCGAAGTCCTCGGCATGCACCACCAGAGGCTCCAGGGTCACCACCTGGAACCGCCGGTCATCCAGGCGGGTCGCCAGCAGTTCGGCGTTGTAGCTGTGCTCCTTGCCGCGCAGTTTCACCACCAGCGGCAGGCGCAACTCCAGTTGCGCGCCAGGGGCAAGGTCGTTGATGGGCTGCACATTGATCTGCGCGACGATCTGCGCCTCGGGCCAGCGCTTGATCTCGAACAGGTCGCGACGCAAGTGCTCGTCACGCCGGGGAATACCGGTGCTGACCGACTCCAGCTCCACTTCCAGGGTCGCCACGCCCTGGCGGTCGATCTTGCCGTGCAGGGTCAGGAAACGATGGACTTCGGAAATATCGGCGTTGTGGGTGGTGATGAACGACAGGCGTGAGGACTCGTTGTCCAGGTACCAGTTGGCCTGGGCCGGCAGGGCGAGCACCCCGAGCAGGGCCAGAAATAGGCGGGACCGGTGCATGCAAGCTCCTGATTGAACGTAGGTACCACCTTAGCCGCCCGGGATAAAGGTGGCAAACCACGGATCAGGGCTCCAGCCGGCAGCCCTCGCGCGGACCGATCCAGACGGCACTGCTGCTGCGTCCCAACCCCTGGGCCGTGACCCGGTGCTGCTGGGGATCATCGTGGAAAGCACTGACCGGCACCGCCTGTTTGACGTACCCCAGGCAATAGTCCGCCGGGTTGTTCATCACATAACGGCAGGAACAGTATTCCTTGGCGGTATAGGCGCTGATGATCCCTGGAAAGGCCTGCAAGGCCAGCCGCTCATGCCAGACCCAGCCGCCCAGGGCGAGCAACAGCCCCAGCAGCAGACTGGTCAGCGGGCGGCGACGGATAAATCCCCGGGCACTCATGGAGCCACCCCCGGCGCGAAAGCCGCCAGTGCCCGCTTGAGCAGTTCGTTGTGCCGGTAGCTGCCGTCGCGATCATCGCCGTAGCGCACAATGACCAGGCCCGCGCTGGGGATCACATACAACACCTGGCCCCAGTGCCCGAGGGCGGCGAAAGTGTCCGGCGGGGCGTCCGGCCAGGGCTTGGCGGCGCCCTTGATCGAACGATTGAGCCACCATTGGCCGCCGCCCACCGCTTCATCCTGTCCGGGTTTGTAGCCGGCGAAGGGACGCAGGTTGAAATTCACCCAGGCCCTGGGCAGCAAGCGCCGCTCGCCCCAGCGCCCCTCCCGCTCCATCAGCAGGCCGATCCGCGCCAGGTCCCGGGCCGTCATATAGACATAGGACGAGGCGACGAACGTGCCGCTGGCATCGCGCTCCCAGACTGCGCTGCGAATACCCAGCGGATTGAACAGCGCCGTCCAGGGATAGTCCGGATAACGCTTGGCACCGACAATTTTGCGCAAGGCAGCGGCCAGTACGTTGCTGTCGCCGCTGGAGTAACGGAAGACCCGTCCCGGCCGGCTGGACTCGCCATGGGCGGCGGTATAGCCGGCCATATCGGCGCTCCCCAGGGTATAGAGCATCGCCACCACCGACGACTTCAGCGGCGCGTATTCATAGTCCTCTTGCCAGTCGATGCCGGAGGACCAGTTCATCAGGTGTTCCAGGGTGACATGGGGATGGGCGCGCAACGGTCGGTAGAAGCGCGCCGCCGAATCATGCAACTGGAACAGGCCTTGACCATAGGCCACGCCGAGCACCGTGGCCATCACGCTTTTACTGACGGACCAGGTGAGGTGCGGGGTACTGACAGTGGTGGGGCCCGCGTAGCGCTCGTAGACGATGCGACCGTGGCGGATCACCAGCAACGCATCGGTGCGGATGCCCTTTCGCGTGTCGTCGTCGCGGGCGGGAAACGCATAGGACTCCAGGGCTTGCACCGCAGGTCCGGACACCTGCGGCTCCAGGGCCCAGTCTTCCCCCGGCCAGACCTCGGCACGGGCGGTGAAGGTGAACGCCAACAACAAGGCAGGGAAAAAGGTCGAACCCTTGGGCATGGAGCCAGCTCGCGAAAATAGCCTCGCGCCAGTCTGAGCCCACTTGATGACAATCTTGAGCAAGCCGGCGCCCGGCGTGATTTCAAAGGGACAGTGGACGCTGTCATACAAGCATCACCAAAGCTTCATGGCGATGACACCGGGGCTAAATAGCCTGACTTTGCACAACAAAGTCGACTGGCCGCACCCCTGGCCGGCAACCGGAGACTCGTAATGACCCAGATCGCCCGCATCAGCGACACCGGCAGTGAACGCCGCCTGCAAGCCGAACGCCTGCTGGGCGCCGCGGCCTTGCAAGAAGCCCAGGCCTTGCGCTTCAACGTCTTCAGCGGCGAATTCAATGCCAAGCTCAAGGGCGCTGAACTGGGCCTGGACATGGATGACTATGATGTACATTGCGCCCACATCGGCGTACGTGACCTGAACACCGGTCGCCTGGTGGCCACCACCCGCCTGCTCGACCACAAGGCCGCGGGCACCCTGGGCCGCTACTACAGCGAAGAAGAATTCAGCCTGCACGGCCTAGGCCATCTGCAAGGGCCGATCCTGGAAATCGGCCGTACCTGCGTCGATCCGGCCTACCGCAACGGCGGCACCATTGCCGTACTCTGGGGCGAACTGGCCGAAGTCCTCAACGAAGGCGGCTACAGCTACCTGATGGGCTGTGCCAGCATCTCGATGCAGGACGGTGGGATCCAGGCCCAGGCGATCATGCAGCGCCTGCGCGAACGCTACCTGTGCACCGAGCACCTGCGCGCCGAGCCGAAAAAACCGCTGCCGTCACTGGATATTCCCGGCAACGTCATCGCCGAAATGCCCCCTCTGCTCAAGGCCTACATGCGCCTGGGCGCGAAGATCTGCGGCGAGCCGTGCTGGGATGAAGACTTCCAGGTGGCCGACGTCTTTATCCTGCTCAAGCGCGACGAGTTGTGCCCACGCTATGCGCGGCACTTCAAGGCGGCGGTCTGATGAGCCGCCTGCGGGTATACGCCCGGATCGCACGGGTACTGCTGGTGGTGGCGCTCGGCCTGAGCATGGCCAGCGTGTTCGGGGTTTTCGAACGCCTGGGGATCGCCAACTCCATGGTTCGGCGGCAACGCTGGTCGCGCTTTTTCATGGCGCGCCTGACCAACGCCCTGCCGTTTCGCGTAACCGTACGCGGCGAGCTGCCCAGGCAGCCGATGCTGTGGGTCAGCAACCATGTGTCCTGGACCGATATCGCCCTGCTGGGCGGCTTGACCCCGCTGTCATTCCTGTCCAAGGCCGAAGTACGTACCTGGCCGGTGGCCGGCTGGCTGGCAGCGAAAGCCGGCAGCCTGTTCATCCGTCGTGGCTCGGGTGACAGCCAGTTGATCCGCAAGCAGATGACCCGTCACCTGGAACAGCAACATCCGCTGCTGATGTTTCCGGAAGGCACCACCACCGATGGCCGTTCGCTGCGCACCTTCCACGGTCGCCTGCTGTCGGCGGCAATCGATGCCGAGGTGGCGTTGCAACCGGTGGCCATCCGTTATCTGCGCGATGGCAAGCCCGATATGCTGGCCCCGTTCATTGGCGACGACGATCTGCTGTCGCACCTGATGCGTCTGTTTTCCAACGACCAGGGCGATGTGGAAATCCAGATACTCGAACCGATCGCCTGCAACGGCCAGGAACGTGCGGCGCTGGCGTTCCAGGCGCAGCAGTCAGTGCAGTTGGCGCTGTTCGGTGAAGTGATTGAAGCGAAGCGTTCAGCACCGCGCCAGGCCGAAGCAGAAGCGGCCTGATCAACCTGGGATACTGAAAACTACACACAACCTGTAGGAGCCGACTCGCTGGCGATAGCTACCTGATAGTCGACATCGTAGTCGCCTGAAAAATCACCATCGCCAGCAAGCCGGCGCCTACAGGGGATCGCGTTCATTCAGGGAATGGGCGCGGGAAAACGCCTGCAACTCGGGATAGAACAGCCGAAAGTCCTCGCTCAACGGCTCATACAGCCGCTGCAGCTCGCGCATCGCATGGGCCAGTTCTTCGGGCCGCGACAAGCGCCGCGAAATACCGCGCAACACCTGCCCCAGCACCTCGAAATCCCGGTAGGAACCCAGCCAGTCATCCGCCGCCATATAAGGTGCGATCTCGGCCAGACGCCCCGGCAGGTTCCGTTCGCTTCGCAGCACGCGATAGACCTGGGCGGTAAAGCTGTCCAGCTCGCCTTCGGCATAGAGCGCCCAATCCCGCGCCAGGCAGTGATCGAAGAACACATCCAGGACGATGCCGGCATAACGCCGCCGCGTCAGGGAAAAACGCGACAGCGCCTGCCCCACCACAGGGTGCCGATCGGTAAACACATCGATGTGGCGATGCAGCTCGATCGCCGCTTCGATCGACGGGGTGAATTGCCCTTGCAGACGGCCCTTGACGAAATCGCCATAGAGGCTGCCGAGCAGTTGTTCCGGGCGCTGGCCGCCCAGATGCAGGTGTGCGAGATAATTCATGAGCGACAGCTTAGCACCCCGCCAGCCTATATCGTTATAACCCGATATAGCGAACGACGCCGGGATCAGATCAAAATCATATTGGTGTATCGCGAAATAGCGATATATATTTCGCCCCATCGCGATATAACGTTTTACCTACCCTGAGCAACGACCATGCCCCTTGACCTCGACGAAATAATAAAAGCGCTGGCACACCCAGTACGCCGAGACATTCTCCACTGGCTGAAAGACCCGAAAAACCAGTTTCCCGATCAGCACCACAACCACGAGTACGGCATCTGCGCCGGACAGATCGACCAGCGCTGCGGCCTGTCGCAGTCCACCGTGTCCGCGCACCTGGCGACCTTGCAGCGTGCCGGGTTGATCACCAGCCAGAAGGCCGGTCAATGGCACTTCTTCAAACGCAACGAGGAAACCATCCAGGAATTCCTCCGCATCATGAGCCAAGAGCTCTAAAAGGACTGTACAAGATGCCCCTCCCGTTACTCATCCTGGCCCTGAGCGCATTCGCCATCGGCACCACCGAGTTCGTCATCATGGGCCTGTTGCCCAATGTGGCGGCGGACCTCGGCGTGTCGATTCCCGGTGCCGGCTGGCTGGTGACCGGCTACGCCCTGGGCGTGGCGATCGGCGCACCGTTCATGGCCATGGCCACCGCACGGCTGCCGCGCAAGGCCGCCCTGGTCGCGCTGATGGGGATCTTTATCGTCGGCAACCTGCTGTGCGCCATCGCCAGCGACTACAACGTGCTGATGTTCGCCCGGATCGTCACCGCCCTGTGCCACGGCGCGTTCTTCGGTATCGGTTCGGTGGTGGCGGCCAATCTGGTAACCCCGGACAAGTGTGCCTCGGCCGTGGCCCTGATGTTCACCGGCCTGACCCTGGCGAACGTTCTCGGCGTCCCCCTGGGCACCGCGCTGGGCCAACAGGCCGGCTGGCGCTCGACCTTCTGGGCGGTGACCGTGATCGGGGTGATCGCGCTGATCGGCCTGATCCGCTTCCTGCCGGCCAGGCGCGATGAGGAAAAACTCGACATGCGCGCCGAACTGGCCGGGCTCAAGGGCGCCGGGCTCTGGCTGTCCCTGAGCATGACCGTGCTGTTCGCCGCCGCCGTGTTCGCCCTGTTCACCTACATCGCGCCGTTGCTGGGCGAAGTGACCGGTGTCTCGCCACGGGGCGTGACCTGGACCCTGGTGCTGATGGGCCTGGGCCTGACCGTCGGCAACATCATCGGTGGCAAGCTGGCGGACAGGAACCTGGCCGCGACGCTGATCGGCGTGTTCATCGCCATGGCCGTGCTGGCCACCGTGCTGACCTGGAGCAGCGTGCTGCTGGTCCCCGCCGAAATCACCTTGTTCCTCTGGGCCACGGCCTGCTTCGCCGCCGTACCAGCCCTGCAGATCAACGTGGTGACCTACGGCCAGGCCGCGCCCAACCTGGTCTCGACCCTGAACATCGGCGCCTTCAACGTCGGCAACGCCCTCGGCGCCTGGATCGGCGGCAACGTCATCGCCCATGGCTTCGGCCTCACCAGCGTGCCGCTGGCCGCCGCAGCACTGGCGGTTCTCGCCCTGCTGGCGACCCTGATCACCTTTCGCCAGAACGACAACGACGAACTGGCTCCGGCTACCCACTGACTCCTGCTATTAACTGGCTCCTGCTACTAACTGCTAATGAGGGTTGTACACATGGCAACTATTTTCGACTCGATCAAACTGGGCGACCTGGAACTGCCCAACCGTATCATCATGGCCCCGCTGACCCGCTGCCGCGCCGATGAAGGCCGCGTACCCAACGCGCTGATGGCCGAGTACTACGTACAACGCGCTTCCGCCGGCCTGATCCTCAGCGAAGCCACCTCCGTGACGCCGATGGGCGTGGGCTACCCGGACACCCCAGGTATCTGGTCCAACGACCAGGTGCGCGGCTGGGCCAACGTGACCAAGGCCGTGCACGCTGCCGGCGGGCGGATCTTCCTGCAACTGTGGCACGTGGGCCGTGTGTCCCACCCTTCGTACCTGGACGGCGAACTGCCGGTCGCACCGAGTGCCATCCAGCCCAAGGGGCATGTCAGCCTGGTGCGCCCACTGTCGGACTATCCGACCCCGCGGGCCCTGGAAATCGCTGAAATCGCCGATGTCGTCGACGCCTACCGCGTCGGTGCGGAAAATGCCAAGGCCGCCGGTTTCGACGGCGTGGAAATCCACGGTGCCAATGGCTACCTGCTTGATCAGTTCCTGCAAAGCAGCACCAACCAGCGCACCGACAACTACGGTGGCTCCCTGGAAAACCGCGCGCGCCTGCTGCTCGAAGTGACAGACGCGGTGATCGAAGTCTGGGGCGCCGGCCGGGTCGGTATGCACCTGGCGCCACGCGCCGACTCCCACGACATGGGCGATGCCAACCTCTCGGAAACCTTCACCTACGTCGCCCGCGAACTGGGCAAGCGCGGTATCGCGTTTATCTGCTCGCGCGAGAAAGAAGCCGATGACAGCCTCGGCCCACAACTGAAAGCGGCGTTCGGCGGCCCCTACATCGCCAACGAACGCTTCACCAAGGACAGCGCCAATGCCTGGCTGTCCAGCGGCAAGGCCGACGCGGTGGCCTTCGGCGTGCCGTTCATCGCCAACCCGGACCTGCCGGCCCGCCTGCAGGCCGATGCGCCGTTGAACCAGGCACACCCGGAAACCTTCTACGGCAAAGGTCCGGTCGGCTACATCGACTACCCGACGCTGTAAGCTCCGGCCTGTAAAGGCAGGAACAAGAAAGCCCTGGTCCGCAAGCACCGGGGCTTTTTCATGGGCACGGTAAAAGCCATCGCCCTCAACCCCCCGTTGCATCGGCCCACCTCCATATCAGAGGAAACCTACACGCTGAGCTGACCTTTACCCCGGGTATTTTCGGTAGCAAACCCCATACTTACCCAGCGCCCGGCCTGAATCGGCCCAGCGCGCAGCGTCATGGGATGACGCTGCCTCAAAGACCTCATTAAAAGGAATTAAGATGACTCCCCTCTTGCAGTCCGTCAGCCTCGCCCTGTTCTGCGCGGTGATCTCCGCCCTGATTTCGCTGGCTGCCTTCGCCTCCAGCACTCCTGCCGTCGACACGGTCGAAGCCGATGCGGCAACACCCGGCCCTTCAACACCCGGGGCGTCCAAAATCGTAACGTCCATCGAGATCAGCAACGACTCCCCCGACCCCCTCGAACTCCTGGGTACCGGCCTCGACCTGGGCGGCGCATCGCCGTCGAGTTTCAATATCGCCAGCGGCGAGCGTCGTGAACTCATCCTGGACGGCCCCAGGGCCTGGTTCATCTATGGCGCCGGGCCGCGCAAGTGTCGATTCGTCGCCCAACATACGCTGCTGGAACGCTTTGCCCACACGCAACGCCCCAACTACCTGCCCATCTGGATCAGGAAAGCCGAGTCCATCGGTGAACGCCAGGCCTCCTGCAAGGCCCGCCTGAGCAAAACCCTGAAGGCGCCGCCGTACAGCTACAACGTCAAGTTCAGCATGAGTTGAGTTGGAACAGGGGCTCAGCGCTTGCGCTGGCCCCAAGCCACCGCCAGCCCACTGAGGCAGATCACCGCGATGCCCGCCACGCCGAATGCATCCGGCGTGTGATCGAAGACCAGGTAGCCATACATCCCCGCAAAGAGAATCTGCCCGTAACTGAACGGCGCCAGCATTGCCGGCGCCGCGTGCCGGAACGCCTGGGTCAGGAACAGGTGCCCGAGCATGCCGCAGGTGCCCAGGCCGAGCATGAACAACCCATGCCCCCAGGTGGGGGTACTCCAGAAAAACGGCAGCAAGGCCGTCATGATCAGGCTGTTGAAAATCCCCGTGAGAAAGTTGCTGGTGGTCGGGCTGTCGATGTCACTGAGCATCCGTGTCAGCAACTGATAGAAGCCAAAGCACAGGGCCGAACACAGTGGCAGGGCAATCGCCGGGGTGAACAGGGCACCGCCGGGGCGCACCACGATCAGCACGCCGACAAAACCGGTGATCACCGCCGCCCACTGACCCCGACTGACCCGCTCACCCAGCAGCGGCACGGACAAGGCGGTCACCAGCAAGGGCGCAAGAAAGTTGACCGACGTGGCCTCGGCCAAGGGGATGTAACGCAGCCCCGTGGTGAAAAACAGACTGGTACCGATCAGGCACAACGCCCGCAACAACTGCAGGCCTGGCCGCCGGGTCCGCACCACGGCGGAGAAACCGCTGCGCGGTACGAAGATCACCAGCATCAGCAAGGTGTGCACCACGTAGCGGGCCCAGACCACCATGACGATGGGATAGAACCCGGAGAGGTACTTGGACAAGGCATCATGACTGGCGAATACCAGCACCGCCAGACCGATCAGGGCAATGCCCTTGAGCGGCTGCTCGGCCCCCTTGTGCAACAGATCAGGCACACTCATTCACAGACTCGCAACACATTCGCTACAAAATACGTAGCTTACTAACTACCAAGATAGAGCGGTCGGGTAGATAATGGTCCGCTGCTGTCCACCGATACGGCGCGTCAACTCTACTCGCGTCCGGCGTTGAAACAACTAGAATCAATTGCGCATTTTGACTTAATTGCGCAGGCCAGGGCTCAAGCGCAGCATGTCCAGCCCGGTGTCGACCAGACGTTCCGCTTCCGTCTGCAGTTCAAAGCTGTCGGAGACCAGCAGCCATTGAGCAATGATCCCATGGATATAAGCGTGTATGGCGATGGCGGCGCGGGCAGGGTCGAGATCTCCCGGCAATTGCCCACGGGCAACGGCGTTGCGCAGGGTCAAGCCGATCTTCACATTGCAGTCCACACTGGCGGCCTGGCGCTGACGTCGCAGGTCACACATTTCATCGGTGAACTCGCACTTATGAAACAGAATCTCGTTGATGCGCCGAGTCTGTGGGTCCAGCGCGACCTGACGAAACACATGAATCAGCAACGTGCGCATGCAGCCCAGCGGGTCGAGTTCGTCCTCGCTCTCGCTCGCCCGAGCCAACTCATCGAGCGGTTCGTGGAGGCTGTCGAGCATCGCCTGCACCAACTCGGCCTTGTTGCTGAAATGCCAATAGATGGCACCGCGGGTCACTCCCGCCAGGGTCGCGATATCGCCCAGGGTCGTGCGCGCCACACCGCGCTCATAGAAGGCTTTTTCGGCAGCTTCCAGTATCTGTCTCCGGGTCTCCTGAGCTTCCTCTTTGGTGCGACGGGCCATGGCAGTAAAACCTCAATCAGGGGGCCTCGAACGAACGCCGGGCTTAATCAGAGCTTAATGACGGGAGGCGCTTGTCGTGCCTTTTCCCGGGCTGAATTACGTGCTTTGTAACGATTTCTGCGCAAAGCGCAAGTATTTACAAACAACCATGAATGTAAGTATATTCATTAGCAACCTATTTATCCAGCCGGATCACCTTTAGTACCCTTCCACTTTTCTTGTGCGCATCGTGCGCGCCTGACCCGAGGATCTTCATGCAACTCAAGCCAGCTGTTACCGCTCTGGTCACCGCCGTCGCCCTGGCATCGCTGCTCAGCGGATGTAAAGAGGACAAGGCTGCTCCACCAGCGCCTCCTCCGCCTCAGGTCGGCGTCGTTACCCTGCAAACCCAGGCCTTCACCCTGACCTCCGACCTGCCCGGTCGAACCACGGCGTACCGCATCGCGGAAGTCCGCCCGCAGGTCAATGGCATCATTCTCAAGCGTCTGTTCAAGGAAGGCGGCGATGTCAAAGCCGGCCAGCAGCTGTATCAGATCGATCCATCGGTTTATGAAGCGACCCTGAAAAGCGCCGAAGCGAACCTGCAATCGACCAAGTCGATTTCCGATCGCTACAAGCAACTGGTGAGCGAACAGGCCGTCAGCCGCCAGGAATACGACACCGCCGTCGCCAACCGCCTGCAATCGGAAGCCGCCCTGCAAAGCGCCCAGATCAACGTGCGCTACACCAAGGTCTACGCACCGTTGTCCGGGCGTATCGGTCGCTCTTCGGTGACCGAAGGCGCGCTGGTCAGCAGCGGCCAGACCGATGCCATGGCGACGATCTCGCAACTCGACCCGATCTACGTCGACGTGACGCAGTCCACTGCCAATCTGCTGGAACTGCGTCGCGAGCTGGAAAGCGGCCGCCTGCAGAAAGCCGGCGACAATGCGGCGTCGGTCAAGCTGACCCTGGAAGACGGCAGCCAGTACAAGCTGGACGGCAAGCTGGAGTTCTCGGAAGTCACCGTGGATGAAACCACCGGATCCGTGACCCTGCGCGCGGTGTTCCCGAACCCCGACCACACCCTGCTGCCCGGCATGTTCGTGCATGCCCAGTTGCAGGCCGGGGTGAACAGCGCCGCGATTCTCGCCCCGCAACAAGGCGTGACCCGCGACCTGAAAGGCACCCCGATCGCGATGGTCGTCGGCCCGGACAACAAGGTCGAGATGCGTCAGCTCAAGGCCAGCCGTACCGTCGGCAGCCAATGGCTGATCGAAGACGGCCTGAAAGCCGGCGATCGGGTGATCACCGAAGGTCTCCAGTTCGTGCGTCCTGGTGTTGAAGTCAGGGCCAGCGAAGCCACCAACGTGAAGGCAGCCGACCCGGCCCCTGCCCCGGCAACCGCTAAAGCCGCAGGCAGTAAAGGGGAGTAAACCATGTCAAGATTCTTTATCGACCGGCCAATCTTCGCCTGGGTAATCGCCCTGGTGATCATGTTGGTCGGGGCTCTATCGATCCTCAAGTTGCCGATCAACCAGTACCCGGCCATTGCCCCGCCGGCCATCGCGATTGCCGTGACCTACCCGGGCGCTTCGGCGCAGACCGTGCAGGACACCGTGGTCCAGGTGATCGAGCAGCAGCTCAACGGTATCGACAACCTGCGTTATATCGAGTCGTCGAGCAACTCCGACGGCAGCATGACCATTACCGCGACCTTCAACCAGGGCACCAGCCCCGATACCGCGCAGGTCCAGGTGCAGAACAAGCTGAACCTGGCCACCCCGCTGCTGCCGCAAGAAGTGCAGCAACAGGGTATTCGCGTGACCAAGTCGGTGAAGAACTACCTGATGGTGATCGGCGTCGTCTCCACGGACGGCAGCATGAACCGGGACGACCTGGCGAACTACATCGTGTCCAACATGCAGGACCCGATCTCGCGGACCGCCGGTGTCGGTGACTTCCAGGTGTTCGGCGCCCAGTATGCGATGCGCATCTGGCTCGACCCGGCCAAGCTGAACAACTTCAAGCTGACCCCGGTGGACGTGAAAACCGCCATCGCCGCGCAGAACGTCCAGGTGGCTTCCGGGCAACTGGGTGGGCTGCCGGCCATGCCCGGCCAGCAGTTGAACGCAACCATCATCGGCAAGACCCGTCTGCAGACCGCCGAACAGTTCAAGGCGATCCTGCTCAAGGTCAACAAGGACGGCTCGCAGGTACGTCTGGGGGATGTCGCCGATGTCGCCCTCGGTGGCGAAAACTACAGCGTCAACGCCCAGTTCAACGGCAAGCCGGCGTCCGGCCTGGCGGTGAAACTCGCTGCCGGCGCCAACGCCCTGGACACCGCCAAGGCCCTGCGCAAGACCATCTCCACGCTGGAGCCGTTCTTTCCGCCGGGCATGCAAGTGGTTTACCCATACGACACCACCCCGGTGGTGACCGAGTCGATCAAGGGCGTGGTTGAAACCCTGGTCGAGGCGATCGTGCTGGTGTTCCTGGTGATGTTCCTGTTCCTGCAGAACTTCCGCGCCACCATCATCACCACCATGACCGTTCCGGTGGTGTTGCTGGGGACTTTCGGGATCCTCGCGGCGGCCGGCTTCAGCATCAACACCCTGACCATGTTCGGCATGGTACTGGCCATCGGCTTGCTGGTGGACGATGCCATCGTCGTGGTGGAAAACGTCGAACGGGTGATGAGCGAGGAAGGCCTGTCGCCCAAGGAAGCCACGAAGCGATCCATGGGGCAGATCCAGGGCGCCCTGGTGGGTATCGCCCTCGTGCTCTCGGCGGTATTGCTGCCCATGGCGTTCTTCGCCGGTTCCACCGGGGTGATCTACAGGCAGTTCTCGATCACCATCGTCTCGGCCATGGCCCTGTCGGTGATGGTCGCCCTGATCTTCACCCCGGCCCTGTGCGCCACCATGCTCAAGCCGATTGCCAAGGGCGACCACGGCACCGCCAAGCGCGGCTTCTTCGGCTGGTTCAACCGCAACTTCGACCGCAGTGTCCGCGGCTACGAACGCACAGTGGGCAGCATCCTGCGCCACAAGGCGCCGTACCTGCTGGTCTACGTGATCATCTTTGCCGGCATGATCTGGTTGTTCACGCGGATTCCGACCTCGTTCCTGCCGGAAGAAGACCAGGGCGTATTGTTCGCCCAGGTACAGACGCCGGCCGGCTCCAGCGCCGAGCGGACCCAGGCGGTACTCGACGAAATGCGCGAGTACCTGCTGACCCAGGAGACCGACACCGTGGCCTCGGTGTTTACCGTACGCGGCTTCAACTTCGCCGGTAACGGCCAGAGCTCGGGCCTGGGCTTCATCATGCTCAAGCCCTGGCATGAGCGCTCCAGCCAGAACACCGTGTTCAGCCTCGCCGCCCGTGCGCAGCAGCACTTCTTCTCGTTCCGCGACGCGATGGTGTTTGCCTTCGCCCCTCCGGCGGTACTGGAGCTGGGTAACGCCATCGGTTTCGACGTCTATCTGCAAGACCAGGCCGGTATCGGCCACGACAAGTTGATGGCCGCGCGTAACCAGTTCCTCGGCATGGCGGCGCAGAGCAAGGTGCTCGCCCAGGTTCGTCCGAACGGCCTGAACGACGAGCCGCAGTACCAACTGAGCATCGACGACGAGCGCGCCAGTGCCCTGGGCCTGTCCCTCGCGGACATCAACAACAGCTTGTCGATTGCGCTGGGTGCCAATTATGTCAACGACTTCATCGACCGTGGTCGGGTGAAGAAGGTGTTCGTGCAAGGCATACCCAGTTCACGGATGAGCCCTGAAGACCTGCAGAAGTGGTACGTACGCAACAACACCGGGGTCATGGTGCCGTTCTCCGCGTTCGCCAAGGGCGAGTGGGTCTACGGTTCGCCGAAACTGTCGCGTTTCAACGGCGTCGCCGCCATGGAGATTCTTGGTGCCCCGGCCCCCGGCTACAGTACCGGCCAGGCCCTGGCGGAAGTCGAAGCCATTGCCGCGAAACTGCCGGCCGGCGTCGGAATCTCCTGGACGGGCCTGTCGTACGAGGAGAAGCTGTCCGGCTCCCAGGCGCCGGCGCTGTTCGCCCTGTCGCTGCTGATGGTGTTCCTGTGCCTGGCCGCACTGTACGAGAGCTGGTCGATTCCAATCGCCGTGGTGCTGGTTGTACCGCTGGGGATCATCGGTGCGCTGTTGGCAACGACCTTCCGCGGGTTGTCCAACGACGTGTACTTCCAGGTGGGCCTGTTGACGACCATCGGCCTGGCGGCGAAAAACGCCATCCTGATCGTGGAGTTCGCCAAGGAGCTGCATGAACAGGGACGCAGCCTGGTCGACGCGGCGATCGAGGCTTGCCGCATGCGTTTGCGTCCGATCATCATGACCTCCCTGGCCTTCATCCTCGGCGTGGTGCCGCTGGCGATCTCCACCGGTGCCGGCTCTGGCAGCCAGCACGCCATCGGTACCGGGGTGATCGGCGGTATGATCACCGCGACGATCCTGGCGATTTTCTGGGTTCCGCTGTTCTTCGTATCGGTGTCGTCCATCGGCGGCGAGAAAAAGCACAAGCAGTCGGACACGACTGAAACTCTAAGCAATGAGGCTGCCCAATGAGCAAGTCCCTCCTCAGTGTAGCGGTCGCGGCCTTCGTGCTCAGCGGTTGCTCGTTGATCCCCGACTACCAGCGCCCCGCAGCGCCGGTGGCGGCGCAGTACCCGCAAGGGCCGGCCTACTCGCCGGCCCAGGCGGCAGACGTCGCGGCAGCCGAACAGGGCTGGCGGCAGTTCTTCAACGACCCGGCACTGCGGCAGCTGATCCAGGTCGCCCTGGAAAACAACCGCGACCTGCGGGTCGCGGCGCTGAACATCGACGCCTACCGTGCCCAGTACCAGATCCAGCGCGCCGACCTGTTCCCGGCGGTCACGGCCAATGGCAACGGCAGTCGCCAACGCGTACCGGCCAACGTCTCGAGTACCGGCACGGAAAGGATCAACAGCCAGTACTCGGCGACCCTTGGGGTCAGCTCCTATGAGCTGGACCTGTTCGGTCGTGTCCGTAGCCTGAGCGAGAAGGCGCTGCAGACCTACTTCGCCAGCGAAGAAGCCCGCCGCAGCACGCAGATCAGCCTGGTGGCCAGTGTGGCCAACGCCTACCTGACCTGGCAGGCCGACAAGGAACTGCTCAAGCTGACCCAGGAAACCCTGGCCGCCTACGAGGAAAGCTACAAGCTGACGGCACGCAGCAACGAAGTCGGCGTGGCCTCCGCCCTGGACCTGAGCCAGGCGCGGACCTCGGTGGAAGGTGCCCGGGTCAAGCTGGCGCAATTCACCCGCCAGGTCGCCGAAGACCAGAACAGCCTGACGTTGCTGCTCGGTAGCGGTTTGCCGGCCAACCTGCCGGAGGCCCAACCGTTGTCGGCCAAGCTGCTCAGCGATATGCCGGCCGGCCTGCCGTCCGACCTGCTGCAGCGGCGTCCGGATATTCTCGGCGCCGAGCACCAGTTGCTGGCGGCCAATGCCAATATCGGTGCCGCACGCGCGGCGTTCTTCCCGAGCATCAGCCTGACCGCCAATGCCGGGACCTTGAGCCCGGACATGGGTGGCCTGTTCAAGGGCGGTTCGGGGACCTGGTCGTTCGCGCCGAGCATCAACATTCCGATCTTCAACGCCGGTAGCCTGAAAGCCAGCCTGGATTACTCGAAAATCCAGAAGGAGATCAGCGTCGCCAACTACGAGAAAGCCATTCAGACCGGCTTCCAGGAAGTCTCCGACGGCCTGGCCGCGCGCCAGACCTTCAACCAGCAGTTGCAGGCCCAGCGTGACCTGGTCGCCGCCAACCAGGATTACTACCGCCTGGCCGAGCGTCGCTACCGCATTGGTGTCGACAGCAACCTGACCTTCCTCGATGCCCAGCGCTCGTTGTTCAGCGCCCAGCAATCGCTGATCAGCGATCGCCTGTCGCAGCTCACCAGCGAGGTCAACCTGTACAAGGCCCTCGGCGGTGGCTGGTACGAGCAGGCCGGCCAGGCCCAACCGATCGACGAGACGCCACCGAAGGGCTGAAGCCTTTCATGCCACACGAAAAACCCGCCTCCGGCGGGTTTTTTCATGCCTGAACTGTTCCGTTCGATAATCGCCCAAAATCGCCTGATCTCAATTGAACTAACCAGTTAATTCGCCGCACCATTCCCTGCACTGACCCATAGCCATAACAACAACAGGTTCATCTGCATGTCTCGATACTCCGCCCTCACCGGCTGATCACACCCGCCGTTCCCCGTTCGAACACCTTGTCTGCACCCCTGGTTGCGGCTACGCCCTGCTTCATCCCTAACAACTAGAGAGACCGATCCATGAAGCCACTGAACACGAGCATCGTTTCCTCCCGCACCTTGCTGGCCATCGCCATGGCCAGCGCGACCCTGCCGGCCATGGCCGAGGAACATGGCTTTGTGGAAGACGCCCAAGCCAACCTGAACCTGCGTAACTTCTTCATCAACCGCAACTTCACCAACCCGGCCTTCCCTCAGTCAAAGGCCCAGGAGTGGACACAGAGCTTCATCCTCGATGCCCGATCCGGTTTCACCCAGGGCACCGTGGGCTTCGGCGCCGATGTGCTGGGTACCTTCTCGGAAAAGCTCGACGGCGGCAAAGGCACCGGCGGTACCCAGTTGCTGCCACTGGACGGCAACGGGCGCCCGGCCAGCAATTTCGGACGCCTGGACGTGGCCTTCAAGGCAAAGATTTCCAACACGGAACTGAAGGTCGGCGAATGGATGCCGGTACTGCCGATCCTGCGCTCGGACGACGGTCGCTCGCTGCCGCAAACCTTCCGTGGCGGCCAGATCACCTCGAAGGAAATCGACGGCCTGACCCTCTACGGCGGTCAGTTCCAGAAGAACAGCCCGCGCAACGATTCGAGCATGACCGACATGTTCATGAACGGTAAGCCAGGCATCACCTCCGACCGTTTCAACTTCGAGGGCGGCGAATACACCTTCAACGAGAAGCGCACGATGATCGGGCTGTGGAATGCCCAGCTCAAGGACATCTACCGCCAACAGTACGTCAACCTGGTCCACAGCCAACCGCTGGGCGACTGGACCCTGGGCGCCAACCTCGGTTACTTCTACGGCAAGGACGACGGCAGCGCCCGCGCTGGCGAGCTGGAGAACAAGACCTTGTCCGGGCTGTTCTCGGCCAAGTACGGTGGCAACACCTTCTATGTCGGTTTGCAGAAACTCACCGGTAACAGCGTCTGGATGCGCGTCAACGGCACCAGCGGCGGCACCCTGGCCAACGACAGCTACAACAACAGCTACGACAACGCCCGGGAGAAGTCCTGGCAGCTGCGCCATGACTACAACTTCGCTGCCCTCGGCATTCCGGGGTTGACCCTGATGAACCGCTATATCAGCGGTGACAACGTGCACACCGGGGCCATTACCGACGGCAAGGAGTGGGGGCGTGAGTCCGAGCTGGGCTACACCGTGCAAAGCGGTAGCTTCAAGAACCTCAACGTGCGCTGGCGCAACTCCAGCATTCGCAAGAGCTTCAGCAGCAACGAATTCGACGAAAACCGCCTGATCGTCAGCTATCCGATTTCGTTGCTGTAGGCCTACCTCGGCCTACTCTGAATTCTTGTTCCACCACCAGTTCCAGAACCCGGGCAAACGCACGGGCACGGAACTGTCCTGAACCGTGCGGGCCATCACGGCCCGCAACAAGACCGAGCGATCCGTATAGAACGGTTGCTCGGCCGTCCGCACTCCGGTCTCCCGTGCACAGTCCATCAGGATCTGCAAATACTCCTGCATATGCCGGGCGGTGTAGCGATTGAGGTCGTGGAAGGTCACCACCACCGGAATCACCCCATCGACCACTGGCATCTTGCCCTGCGCAATCTGCTCGCGGACCTCAGCCAGGTGCTTGAGCAGGTTGGCCCGACGCTGTGGGCTGGCGGTAATGCCCCAGATCTTGCCGTCATTGGCACTCAGGTCCGTCAACAACACGTGCAGGCCATGCTGCTGGTAGGCGGCGAAAGTACGCTTGTCGTAGTTCCAGAACGGCGGGCGCAGGATCGTCGGTGGCGCACCGGTGATCGCCGCAATATCCGCGCTACCGTCGGTGAGCGACTGTTCCAGCTCCTCCGGACTCAGCGAGCGGTGATTGGTATGCCCGGGGGTCGCGGTATGAAAGCCGAGGATATGTCCCTCGGCATGCTCACGCCGCATCAGGGCACGACCGATGTCGCTGTTGCCGGCCCGGGTGGCACGGGTCTGGACAAAGAACACGGCCTTGATCCCCGGCTGGATCGGGTTGCGCGCCAGGTCATCGAGCACCGACGCCGTCGGGTTCCAGAAGCTCGAGGCGCTGGGCCCGTCATCGAAGGTCAGCAGGAAACGGATCGGTGGTTGCGAGCGCAGGGCCTGTTCGGTCTGTGCGGTCAAGGGCATCGGCGGACCGATGCAACCGGCCAGGCTTACGGCGATCACAAGGGCGGACAAGAGTGCGGCAAACGACTTCATGGGATTGGGCGGGTCCAGATCAAAGCAATGGCAGGGCAGCCATTGCTTCCATCAGAGCACAAACACCCGGAGCTGTTCAGGTTGCGGCGAAATTTTCATCTAAAAGAGAAAGATTTCGCTCGGCACCTTTCAAGCCCCGGCGGACAGAAACGCCAGCACCCGCTGGCTGAACGCATCGCCGGCCTGCACGTTGGACAGGTGCGCGGCGTGGAACTCGGCGTATTCGGCGCCCTCGACGTGCTCCTGGATAAAGATCCCGCCCGAAGGGGGCGTCACCGCATCCTCGGTACCGGAAATCACCAGCAGCGGCACTTGGATCTGCCCCAGTTGATCGCGAAAATCCGCGTCGCGCACCGCACAGCAGTTGGCCGCATAGCCCTGGGGCGACGTGGCGGCAAGCATATCGGTAATCGGCGTGACCCGATCCGGATGCGCCTGGGCGAATTCCGCGGTGAACCAGCGTGAAACCGCCCCGTCGCGCAGGGCCAGCATCGCCGCCTGGCCGCCCGTCGACACTGCCTCGATCCGTGGATTCCAGATGCTCGGATCGCCGATCTTCGCCGCCGTGTTGCAGACGATCAGCCGCTGCAAACGGTGGCCGGCGTTGATCCCCAGCCACTGGCCGATCAGGCCGCCCATGGACAGGCCGCAGAAATGCGCGCGCTCGATCTGCAGCGCGTCCAGCAACGCCAGCACGTCACGTCCCAGTTGCTCGATGCTGTAGGGCCCGGGCGTTACCAGCGAGCGGCCATGGCCGCGGGTGTCGTAGCGCAAGACCCGAAAATGCTCGGCAAACGCAGGTATCTGGGTGTCCCACATCCCCAGGTCGGTCCCCAGCGAGTTGGACAACACCAGGACTGGCGCACCGGGCGGGCCCTCCAGCTGGTAATTCAGTTCACCTTCGGCAAGTTGTACGAAAGCCACGCTCATCTCCTTCAAATGAAAGCCAACGGTAGGGTCCGGTCGTTACAGGGGTGACGCGCGCCCGCAAAGGGCGCGCGAACCGATCAATGATCGTGGTGCAGATAGGCTGCCTGCTTCGGCAGGCGCAGGCTGAACAGGAAAGCGACCACCATCATCACGGTCACATACCAGTAGAAGGCGTTTTCCATCCCCGCCAACTTCAGGTTCAGGGCCACGTATTCCGCCGAACCACCGAAGACCGCATTCGCCACCGCGTAGGCCAGGCCCACGCCCAGTGCCCGTACCTGGACCGGGAACATCTCGGCTTTGACCAGGCCACTGATGGAGGTATAGAAACTGACGATCGCCAGGGCCAGGGTGATCAGCACGAACGCCAGGAACGGGCTGGTGACAGTCTTCAGGGCCAGCAGGATCGGCACCGTGAACACGGCGCCCAACGCGCCGAACCAGAGCATCGAGTTGCGCCGGCCGATCCTGTCCGAGAGCATGCCGAACAGCGGCTGCATGCACATATAAAGGAAGAGCACGGCGGTCATGATGAAGCTGGCGGTCTTGGCCGTCATGCCGGAGGTGTTCACCAGGTACTTCTGCATGTAGGTGGTGAAGGTGTAGAAAATCAGCGAGCCGCCGGCGGTATAGCCGAGCACGGTGATGAAGGCGGCCTTGTGATCGCGGAACAGCGCCCGCATGCTGCCGGCGTCCTTGTCCTCGCGGTTTTCCTTGCTGGTGGTTTCCTTCAGGGCACGACGCAGAAACAGCGAGATCAGCGCCGCGATGGCGCCGATCACGAACGGAATCCGCCAGCCCCAGGCCTTGATCTCAGGTTCGGTGAGGAACTGCTGGATGATCACCAGTACCAGCACCGCCAGCAACTGGCCACCGATGAGGGTCACGTACTGGAACGAGGCAAAGAAACCGCGCTGGCCACGCAGGGCCACCTCGCTCATGTAGGTCGCGGTGGTGCCGTATTCACCACCCACCGACAGGCCCTGGAACAGTCGCGCCAACAACAGCAGAATCGGCGCCCAGGCACCGATGGTCGCGTAGCCGGGCAGGAAGGCGATGACCAGGGAGCCGGCGCACATCATCAGCACCGAGATCATCATCGAGTTCTTGCGCCCGTGCTTGTCGGCCACGCGACCGAACAGCCAGCCGCCGATGGGCCGCATCAGGAAGCCGGCGGCGAACACCCCGGCGGTGTTGACCAACTGCACCGTGGGGTTGTCTGAGGGAAAGAAGGCCGGAGCGAAGTAGATGGCGCAGAAGGCATAGACGTAGAAGTCGAACCATTCGACCAGGTTGCCGGAAGAGGCACCGACGATGGCAAAAATCCTCTTGTTACGTTCTTCGGGGGTGTACGGCATCGTTGTTGTTGTCATGTTTCATCACTCGAAGGAGGTAAGTTGCAGTCTAGACATACTTTGCAACGAGCCTGTTTCGCAAGAACATTCGCCCGAATGACGGTGCGTGGCAGTCATCCGGGCGCCTGTTTTGTTGCCTGTGGATCTCAGATCCGTTCAATCGCCAGCGCCAGCCCCTGTCCAACACCGACGCACATGGTCGCCAGGCCCTTGCTGCCGCCGGTCTTCTCCAACTGGTGGAGTGCCGTCAGCACCAGGCGGGCGCCGCTCATGCCCAACGGATGACCGAGGGCGATGGCCCCACCGTTCGGGTTGACCTGCGGCGCATCGTCGGCAATGCCCAGCTCACGCAGCACCGCCAGGCCCTGGCTGGCGAAGGCTTCGTTGAGTTCGATGACGTCGAAGTCACTGACGGCCAGCCCCAGGCGCTCGGTCAACTTGCGCACCGCCGGTACCGGGCCGATCCCCATGACCCGCGGCGCGACACCCGCGCTGGCCATGCCGAGCACCCGGGCACGCGGCGTCAGGCCGTGTTTCTTCACGGCCTCGGCAGACGCCAGGATCAGCGCCGCGGCCCCATCGTTGACACCGGACGCATTGCCGGCGGTGACGGTCTTGTCCGCGCCATTGACGGGCTTGAGTTTGGCCAGGGCCTCCAGCGTCGTGTCGGCCCGTGGATGTTCATCCTGCGCCACCACGGTTTCGCCTTTCTTATGGGCGATACGCACCGGCACGATTTCTTCATCGAAGAAACCGGCGGCCTGAGCAACCGCCGTCCGTTGCTGGCTGCGCAGGGCAAACGCGTCCTGGTCGGCACGGGACACTCGATAGTCGTCCGCCACGTTATCGCCGGTCTGCGGCATCGCATCGACACCGTATTGGGCCTTCATCAGCGGGTTGATAAAGCGCCAGCCGATGGTGGTGTCTTCCAGTTTCATGTTGCGGGAAAACGCCGCGTCAGCCTTGCCCATCACGAAGGGCGCCCGGGACATCGACTCCACGCCGCCGGCAATCGCCAGTTCCATCTCGCCGCTGGCGATGGCGCGGAACGCGGTGCCGATCGCGTCCATGCCCGAGGCGCAGAGACGGTTGAGGGTCACGCCTGGAATGCTTTCCGGCAGCCCCGCCAGCAACAGCGCCATGCGGGCGACGTTGCGGTTGTCTTCGCCGGCCTGGTTGGCGCAGCCGAGAAACACTTCATCGACCTCGCTCCAGTTCACCGACGGGTTACGTTCCATCAGCGCCTTGATCGGCACGGCCGCCAGGTCATCGGCGCGCACCGTGGACAGGCCGCCACCGAAGCGACCGATGGGAGTACGAATGGCGTCACAGATAAAGACGTCGCGCATCAGGCTTCTCCCGGGGTTTGGCCATGGGCCGCGGCGGTGCGGGCTTCGAGGTCACGCAGGGCGCTCAGTTCAAGTTCGGTCGGCGCGGCGGTGCTGTCCACCTGCTCGGCGAAACGCACGGCCCAGCCGGTGGCGGCGATCACTTGCTCGCGGGTCACGCCCGGATGCAGCGAGGTGACGATGAATTCGTTGCTCTGCGCTTCCGGCTCCATGATGCACAGGTCGGTGATGATCCCCACGGGACCGGCACCCGGCAGGCCCAGGCGCTTGCGCGAATCGCCGCCTTCGCCGTGACCGACGGAGGTGATGAAGTCCAGCTTGTCGACGAAGGAGCGCGACGACTGCTTGAGGATGATCAGTACGCTTTTCGCGGAGCCGGCGATTTCCGGCGCGCCACCGGCACCGGGCAGACGGACCTTGGGTGAGAAATAGTCGCCGACCACGGTGGTGTTGATATTGCCGAAACGGTCGACCTGGGCCGCGCCGAGAAAGCCGACATCGATGCGCCCGCCTTGCAGCCAATAGCGGAAGATCTCGCCGGTGGGGACCACGGTGTCGGCGGTTTCCGCCAACTCGCCGTCACCGATGGACAGCGGCAGCACACTGGGCTTGGCGCCAATCGGACCCGACTCGTAGATCAGCACCACGTCCGGCGAAGAAGTCAGGCGCGCGAGGTTGGCGGCCTTGGACGGCAGGCCGATGCCGACGAAGCAGACCGAACCGTTCTTCAGTCGACGGGCGGCGGCCACCGTCATCATTTCATTGGTGGTGTAGGTCATTATTCAGCCTCCGAGGCGTGGGCCAGCTTGCTCTGGAACTCGGCAAAGTTCGCGGTGCCATGGATATACTCGGCGATCCAGGCGGTAAAGGTCGCGCGGTCACGGGCAATCGGGTCCCAGGCCTGGTAGAAACGATTATCGCGCTCGGTATAACCATGGGCGTAGGACGGGTGGGCGCCGCCGGGCACATGACACACGGCGCTCAGCGCCCAGGTCGGCAAGACACAGGCGTTCATCGGGGCCTGCAGGTCGTCGACGATTTCCTCGACAGTGACGATGCAGCGCTTGGCCGCCAGGGCCGCCTCCTTCTGCACACCGAGAATGCCCCAGAGCAGCACGTTGCCCTTGCGGTCGGCTTTCTGGGCATGGATCACGGTGACGTCCGGGCGTACCGAGGGCACGGCGGCCAGCACTTCACCGGTGAACGGGCAGGTGACCGTCTTGATCAGCGGATTGACCTTCGGCAGGTCGGAACCGGCATAGGCCCGCAGTACCGCGAACGGCAAGCCGGAAGCACCGGCCACATAGGCATTGGCCAGGTCGGCGTGGCTGTGCTCTTCGATTTCCAGCGGATGCGGCCAGTGTTTCTCGACGGCGTCGCGCAGGCGGTGCAACGAGCCCACCCCCGGATTGCCGCCCCAGGAGAAAATCAGTTTGCGGGCGCAACCGGAACCGATGAGCTGGTCATAGATCAGATCGGGCGTCATGCGGACCAGCGTCAGGTCTTTCTTGCCCTGACGAATGATTTCATGACCCGCCGCAGTCGGAATCAGATGGGTGAAGCCTTCGAGCGCGACGGTATCGCCGTCGTTGACGAACTGCTTCACCGCTTCATGCAGCGAAAGGATTTCAGCCATGGGTGCAGACTCCCGGTTTCAACAAGCCTGAGGGAAGGCGCGAGGTTCAGCGCCGTGATGAGCTCAGGTTAAGCCGGGGGTCGGCGGCCAAACAATCCGATAATCGATTAACCGTTCGATAATCGAACGAATTGTTTGCAGGCTACCGATTTACTCCTCAAGCAATGCGTCGCCTGGGATCAAGAAAACAACTGCGCACTCAACTCGCGACTGGCCTTGAGCAAGCTCGGCAGGAACCGCTGCTCCAGCTCGCCGCAACTGACACGCCCGGCATGGGTGCTGATGTTCAGCGCCGCCAGCACTTGCCCGGAGGCGTCGTAGACCGGCACGGCAATGGAGCGCAAGCCCTGCTCCAGTTCCTGGTCGACAATGCACCAACCCTGCTGGCGCACCTGTTGCAAGCAGTCGAGCAAGGCTTCGGGGGTGTGCAGGGTCCGACTGGTCTTGGCGTGCAGGTCGGCGTGCTCGAGGTACTCGCGCAAGGAGGCATCGTCCAGCGCCGCCAACAGGATTCGCCCCATGGACGTGCAATAGGCCGGCAACCGGCCACCCACCGACAGGTCGACCGAGATTAGGCGCTGGGTGGTGGCGGAACGGGCGATGTACAGAATGTCGTCGCCCTCCAGGGTCGCCATGTTGCAGGCTTCGTGCAGTTGCTCGCTCATGCGGTCGAGATAGGGCTGGGCCGATACGGCCAGGGGCGTGGACGACAGATAGGCATGCCCCAGGGTCAGCACCTTGGGCAACAGCGAATAGGTACGCCCGTCGGTGGTGGCGTAGCCGAGCTTGATCAAGGTATGCAGGCAACGTCGCACGGCCGCACGGGGAATTTCCGTACGGTGGCTGATCTGCGCGATGGTCAGATGCCGCTTGCGCTCCTGGAACGCCTGCACCACCGCCAGGCCACGGGCCAGCGAAGTCATGAAGTCGGGGTCGCCGGTAAACGCCTGGATGCGCTTGGCCGGCGAGGCAACGATGGGCGGTGCCACGGAAGCGAAGGCATCACGCAGTTGGTCGTTCATTGCAAATCCCTTCTCTGCGGTGGAAGCCCATTACAGGCCGAGCCCGGGCCGATAGACAAGCCAGGGCAACGTGGTTTGGTTCGATTATCGAACCAATGACCGATAATCGCAATTGACCCTGATCGCCGCAGCTTATACCTTGGGCGCGCCGTCGTGGACTTCCCGGGATACTGGTCAGGTACCCACCGGGAGCTCCCTCGGTCCGGCCTCACCCACGAAGTGAGGCCGTTTTTTTACCCTTGGACGAGCCTCAGCGAGGGGCGATCAGGAAGTTGAACCGCGGTTCTGCAACAGAACCGGGATTCTATTTCCAAGTACCCGGCTTATTGCAGTGCAACTTGAATTGATAACTGTCGTCAAAAAACAGGCAGCTGTTAGCCGGTCCTCAAGTTACAGTTAAAAATTCCTACATCACAAAACTCACCGACAAAGTTGACGAACTCCCCTATCTTCGCGATAGTGTGAGTCAAACCGACCGCTATAATACCCTGTACGACCATAAGGCCGTCCGGCCCGGCAGTGGCTCCAACTGTCAGCGCTCAATCCCCGGATTGAACGACTCGTCAGGGCGGTTGCGTTTAATGGAACACAATAACCCAACTCAAATTAGGTAGTACTGTGACGAAAGACGAACTGCGCGCGGAACTTGAGCGCCAGGAACAACGTTACAAGGATGTTTACGGCGGGGCAGTCACCACCTACGCCGCGCAACCCGATCCAGAACGCAAACCCTGGCGCAAGCGCGCCAGTCTTCTGGACCAGGCTTTTACCCAGGAACTGCAAAAGATGGAAAAGGAACTCAAGGCCGAGGAGCCCTAGGCTTATCGCTATTGAACCTTTTCGGGCCCTGCCCTTCGCCGCCTGGCCTTTCCTACCCGGACAACGCCAGGCCCGCCGGATGCCAAGAATTGCGCCACCCGCGTGTCAACCGTCGGCCCTGACCACCCGCTCAGGTCAAATGGTATCAGGCAGGCCCTCACTTGAAAGTTTTCTGGCATAATCGCGCCCCCTTATGACCGGGTCAGAAAACCTTCATGATCGATTTATTCAGCGGACTGGATGTCTGGGTACTTGTGAGCCTGGTGCTCGCCCTGGCCTTTGTCCTCAGCTTCGAGTTCATCAACGGCTTTCATGACACCGCTAACGCGGTGGCCACCGTTATCTACACCAAAGCCATGCCGCCCGAACTGGCAGTGTTCTTTTCCGGCCTGTTCAACTTCCTCGGCGTGCTGATGGGTGGGGTGGGCGTTGCCTATGCCATCGTCCACCTGCTGCCGGTCGAACTGCTGATCAACGTCAACACCGGACATGGCCTGGCCATGGTGTTTTCCCTGCTCGCGGCGGCCATCGCCTGGAACCTGGGCACCTGGTACTTCGGTATCCCGGCCTCCAGCTCCCACACCCTGATCGGCTCGATCCTCGGGGTCGGCCTGGCCAACGCCCTGCTCACCGGGATTCCCGTGAGCGAGGGGGTGAACTGGCAGAAAGCCGTGGATATCGGCGCCTCGCTGGTCTTCTCGCCGATTGCCGGCCTGGTGCTGGCGGGCCTGCTGCTGGTCGGCCTGAAATGGTGGCGACCGCTGTCCAAGATGCACAAGACCCCGGAACAACGGCGCAAGATCGACGACAAGAAGCACCCGCCGTTCTGGAACCGCATGGTGCTGGTGATCTCCGCCATGGCGGTGAGCTTCGTGCACGGCTCCAACGATGGCCAGAAAGGCATCGGCCTGATCATGCTGGTGCTGATCGGTATCGTGCCGGCGCAGTTCGTCCTGGACCTGAGCACCACGACTTACCAGATCGAACGCACCCGCGACGCGACCCTGCACCTGAACCAGTTCTATCAGCGCAACCACGACACCCTGAGCGACTTCCTCGCCCTGGGTAAAACCGTGCCGGACGACATGCCGGGCAAATTCCGCTGCAACCCGCAACGGACCGAGCCGACCATCAACGCCCTGATGAGCAACCTCACCGGCGTGACCGACTACCATTCGCTGTCGGCGGAAAAACGCATTGAAGTGCGCCGCGACCTGTTGTGCCTGGATGACACCGCGAAGAAAGTCGGCAAGTTGCCCGGCCTGGATTCCCGTGAAAAGGCCGACCTGGAAAAACTGCGCAAGGACCTGACCGCCACCACCGAATACGCGCCGTTCTGGGTGATCATGGCGGTTGCACTGGCCCTGGGCCTGGGCACCATGATCGGCTGGAAGCGTGTGGTACTGACCATCGGCGAGAAGATCGGCAAGCAGGGCATGACCTATGCCCAGGGCATGTCGGCACAGATCACCACCGCCGGTCTGATCGGCCTGGCGAACATCGTCGCCCTGCCCGTCTCGACCACCCACGTGTTGTCCTCCGGTGTCGCCGGGACCATGCTTGCCAGCAAAAGCGGCCTGCAAGGCAGCACCATCAAGACCATCCTGCTGGCCTGGGTCCTGACCCTGCCGATGACCATCGGCTTGTCCGCCGGCCTGTTCTGGTTGGCGACGAAGATACTCGGCAACTGACCCCGGTCGGATAATAAAAAAGGTGCGCTCCCATCGGGACCGCACCTTTTTTTATTTCATTCTATGACCGGCCTGGATACCGTCGACCGGCTGCTCCTACAAAAAAAGCAAAAAAAAGGGCGACCGAAGTCGCCCAAAATGCCTTGCGTGCTCGTTCCCTGGAAGCTCTACGGTTTCTTCCGTTTATGTGAGTCTTTCCAGATAAAAATTCCAAAACCGGCGAAGAACATCACCATGAGGCCAACCGTCAGCACTCCGGCGATCACCACGTTATCGAAGAACATGACTGGCCTCCTGCACTTGCCCTGTTGCGATGGAGCTAAGTTAGCCCAGCGGGCACAGTGGGAAATTGACCAGGGTCAATGCCGCCCAGGGCTGGGCGCGGGAGAAGGGGAATAACTGATCCATATCAAGAATCAGCGGGGGTATCAGCGCTTTTTCGGTTTGTTCTTCGGTTTCTTCTTGCCCTTGCCCAACGGCATGGCCTGTTCGAACGCCTGGCGAACTTCGTTCAAGCGTTTTTCGTTGAGATCATGGACGCGCTTGGCCCGTTCGGCATTAAGGTCGATCAACTTGTCGTCTTGGCTCATGGTCACACTACGTCGCTATCAGTCGAGTTCCATCGAAGCACCACCCTGGGCAGCCTTCGACACACGCTACCGCTTAATAATGCGGGCAAGTGTGGCGGTTATCCAGACCTCCCGCTCAACAAGGCCTGGGCAGTCCCGCGATTTCCCAGCACAATCCCTGACCCCGATTGAATGCAAAGGAGAGCTGAAGTGGCACTGCACCAGGATCTCCCGCCGTTGATGGCCCTGCGCGCCTTCGAGGCCGTGGCCCGTCATCTGAGTTTTATCAAGGCCGCCGATGAGCTGTGCGTCAGTCAAAGCGCTATCAGTCATCAGGTGCAGAAACTCGAACAGCATCTGGGCCAACGACTATTTGTCCGACGCACTCGCGCCATTGATCTCACAGAAGAAGGCGGCCAGTACTACCTGCAAATCCGCCCGGCACTGGAGCAGATCGCCCAGGCGACGCAACGGTTCAACCAGCCCCGGCAAAACCAGGTACTGCGCATCGGTTTGCTCGCCTCCTTCGCCACCCTCTGGCTGGCACCACGCCTGGCCGGCTTCACCCGTCGTTACCCACAGATCCGGGTCGAACTGGAGCCCTCGGTCCAACTGGCCGATGTGGCCGGCGCCGAGGTGGACCTGGCGATCCGCTATGGCAAAGGCGGCTGGCCCCATGTCAACGCCGTGCGCCTGATGGGCGAACGGCTCTTTCCGGTGTGCAGCCCAGCCTTCAAGGCCAACGGTGTCGAGCAGGGGCCGTTGCTCATGTCACAGGCACCGCAACCGTTCGAATGGATCGATTGGTCCCGCTATCATCACCTCGACGTCCAGCGCTACCCCTGCGTCATGCTCCACGACTACAACATCGTGGTCGAAGCCGCCATCGCCGGACAAGGCATCGCCATGGGCCGCCAGCGCCTGATCGAGCGACGCCTCAAGGAGGGCGTACTGGTGAATGCCTTCGACCAGCCGGCCTATGAAAGCGAGATCGGCTACTGGCTGGTCAAGCCCAACACGGCACTGAGTCCCGCCGCCGAATGTTTCCGTGAGTGGTTGCTGGAGCAATGCAACTCAGCTGACACATGAGTTATCTGGATACGTCGGATTGAATCTATCCGTTTGTCGCCCCCCCGCCCGCCCAGCATGCTAAAGCCTCTTTCCCGGAGGTTTGCCCATGAATCATTCCCTGTCCGACCGAGTGGCCCAACTGGGCCTGAGCCTGCCACAGCCTGGCCAGCCGATCGCCAACTACGTGAACTACGTCATCAGCCAGCATCAGCTGTTCATTTCCGGGCAGATTCCCCTGCAAGACGGCAAACCGGCCTTTATCGGTCGCCTGGGCGACACCCTGGACGAAGCAGAAGGCGCGCAGGCGGCGGAACTCGCCGCGCTCGGCCTGCTGGCACAACTGGGCCACGCCCTTGACGACGATCTGTCACGCCTGGTGCGGATCGTCCGGCTGGGGGTCTTTGTCGCCAGCAGCCCCGACTTCCAGCGCCAGGGGGCGGTAGCCAACGGCGCGTCCAACCTGCTGGTCAATGCCCTCGGCGACAAGGGTCGCCATGCGCGTACCGCCGTCGGTGTCGCCAGCTTGCCCAGTGGTGTTGCGGTGGAGATCGACGCGATTTTCGAGCTGCGCCCATGAGCGACACACTGGCTGACGAGATCGTCCATCTGCGTGCCGCCACCCCCGGCTGCGCCCGGGTGATCCACTTCAATCACGCCGGCGCTTCCCTGCCCAGCCAGGCCACGCTGGACGCCATCACCACCCAGCTGCTGCGCGAAGCAACCATGGGCCCGATGGAGGCCGGTGTCGAAGGCGCCAGACTGCAGGAAGAGGCTCGCCAGTGGGCGGCACGACTGCTGGGCACCGACAGCGCCGCCATCGCCTTCACCAGCAGCGGTTCGGCGGCCTGGGGCATGGCATTCAGCGCCCTGGGCGGCTGGCAACCGGGCGACCGGATCCTGGTGGGGCGGCATGAATGGGGCGGCAACCTGGCCTGCATGACCCAAGCCGTCCAGTCCGGTGCCCGGCTCGAGGTGATTCCCTGTAACGAGAACGGCGCGGTGTCGGTGCCCGCCCTGGAGCGGATGATCGATTCCCGCGTGCGGCTGATCGCCCTGACCTGGCTACCGGCCAACGGCGGCCTGATCAACCCGGCCCAGGCCATCGGCGCAGTGGCGCGGCGTCATGGCATCGCCTACTTCATCGATGCCGGACAGGCCTTGGGGCAGATGCCCTGCGATGTCCAAGCCTTGGGTTGCGATGTGCTCAAGGGCGCCGCGCGCAAGTTCCTGCGCGGACCTCGGGGCACCGCGCTGCTGTATGTACGCCCGGGCTTCATGCCGCAACTCAGGCCAGCCCAGCTGGATGTGCTCTCGGCGCCCTGGGACGGTCACGCCTTCACGCCGCGGGCCGATGCCCGACGCTTTGAAACCAGCGAAGTTTCCCTGGCGCTGCTGGCCGGACTGGCGAATGCGTTGAAAGAGGCCGTAGAGCTGGGCATCGAGCGCATTCATCGGCGCATCCAGCTGTTGAGCCAGACACTGCGTCAGGCGCTTGGGCAGATCAACGGCCTTGAACTGCGCGACCTGGGCCTGCCCGGGCAACAATCAGGGCTGATCGCGTTCACGCTGGAGGGTTGGGACGCTTTTGCACTGAAACAGCGGCTGGCCGAAAGCGGCATCAACCTGGGGGCCAATGGCACGGCTTATACGCCACTGGACATGCAAGCCCGGGACCTGCCGGCCATTGCGAGGATCGCTGTCAGCCATCTCAATACCGGGGAGGAAATCGACACCCTGCTCAACGCCCTGCGGGCGCTGGCCAACGAGGGTCGTCAGACTTCGACATCCACCAACAGCCCCTGACGCGGCTGATCTTCCATCAGCGCCACCACGGGCACGGTGTTGTCGGCATTCAACTCATGGCCCGGGACGGCCAGGTGCAGCTCCGGGTCGTCATCGGCCTCGCGCCGACGTTGCTGCTGTTCCTGCTTGCGCCGCTGCTCCTCGCGCAGCAGCCGGCCGGACTCTTCCGGGTTACGTTTTTGCAGGTCGATGGTACTTTCATTGGAGCTTTCCTGGACCGGCACCACGGGCGGGATATCCGGTCGCTGTCGAATCGGATCCGTCTGGGATGTAACCGGTACGACACTCAGGGGCAGTATCGGTGGCAGCATGGTGGTTTTCTCCTGTCATCAGGCTGTCGGCGGCGCGTCCGGCGACTTGAGCGCGGGAGACTCAAAGTGTGACCGGATAGACACACAAAGGTGCCCGACATCCCGATGAGCTACCCTTTTCCCCAGGTCTCGCCTCTACAGGGCTGGGGATACTGGCTGAAAGCACGGTATTTGTGAGCTTCTTTTGGCCTGAAAGCATCGATTCCGTTAAGATAGTCGGCTTTTTCAAGGCGGGAGTCAGGCAGCATGGCGCAGCAGTATCAACCGGGGCAACGCTGGATCAGTGACAGCGAAGCGGAGTTGGGTTTAGGCACCGTTCTGGCACAGGACGGCCGCTTGTTGACCGTGCTCTACCCGGCCACTGGCGACACCCGCCAGTATGCGCTACGGAATGCGCCCCTGACCCGCGTGCGGTTCTCGCCGGGCGACACCATCACCCACTTCGAAGGCTGGAAAATGACCGTGCGCGAAGTCGACGATGTCGACGGGCTGCTGGTCTACCACGGCCTCAACGGGCAGAACGAAACCGTCACGCTGCCGGAAACCCAGCTGTCGAACTTCATCCAGTTCCGCCTGGCCAGCGACCGCCTGTTCGCCGGGCAGATCGACCCGCTGCCCTGGTTCTCGCTGCGCTACCACACCCTGGAACACACCAGCCGCCAGTTGCAGTCCTCGCTCTGGGGCCTGGGTGGCGTGCGTGCGCAACCGATCGCCCACCAACTGCACATCGCCCGGGAAGTCGCCGACCGGATCGCGCCACGGGTCCTGCTGGCCGACGAAGTGGGCCTGGGCAAGACCATCGAAGCGGGCCTGGTGATCCATCGCCAACTGCTTTCGGGCCGCGCCAACCGCATCCTGATCCTGGTGCCGGAGAACCTGCAGCACCAGTGGCTGGTGGAAATGCGCCGGCGCTTCAACCTGCAGGTCGCGCTGTTCGACGCCGAACGCTTTATCGAAAGCGATGCCAGCAACCCGTTCGAAGACACCCAGCTGGCCCTGGTGGCCCTGGAGTGGCTGGTGGACGACGAGAAGGCCCAGGATGCGCTATTCGCCGCCGGCTGGGACCTGATGGTGGTCGACGAAGCCCACCACCTGGTCTGGCATGAAGACCAGGTCAGCCCGGAATACGCCCTAGTCGAACAACTGGCCGAGACCATTCCCGGCGTCCTGCTGCTGACCGCGACCCCGGAACAACTGGGCCAGGACAGCCACTTCGCGCGCCTGCGCCTGCTCGACCCGAACCGTTTCCACGACCTGAAGGCCTTCCGCGCCGAGAGCGAGAACTATCGCCCGGTGGCCGAAGCCGTGCAGGAGCTGTTGGACAAAGGCCGCCTGTCGCCTGCCGCGCATAAAACCATCCAGGGTTTCCTCGGCGACGAAGGCGAGGCCCTGCTGACCGCCATCAATGACGGCGACAGCGAGGCCAGCGCCCGGCTGGTGCGCGAGCTGTTGGACCGCCACGGCACCGGCCGCGTGCTGTTCCGCAACACCCGCGCCGCCGTACAGGGTTTCCCGGAGCGCAAGCTGCACGCCTACCCTCTGCCCTGCCCGGACGAATACCTCGAACTGCCGCTGGGTGAGCACGCCGAGCTGTACCCGGAAGTCAGCTTCCAGGCCCAGCCGGACATTGACGACGAAACCCGCTGGTGGCGCTTCGACCCGCGCGTCGAGTGGCTGATCGACCAGTTGAAAATGCTCAAGCGCACCAAGGTCCTGGTGATCTGCGCCCACGCCGAAACCGCCATGGACCTGGAAGACGCCCTGCGCGTTCGCTCCGGCATTCCGGCCACGGTCTTCCACGAAGGCATGAACATCCTCGAACGCGACCGCGCCGCCGCCTACTTCGCCGACGAAGAGTTCGGCGCCCAGGTGCTGATCTGTTCGGAAATCGGCAGTGAGGGTCGCAACTTCCAGTTCGCCCACCACCTGGTGCTGTTCGACCTGCCGTCCCACCCGGACCTGCTGGAGCAGCGGATCGGTCGTCTGGACCGGATCGGCCAGAAACACGTGATCGAACTGCACGCGCCCTATCTGGAAACCAGCCCGCAAGAGCGCCTGTTCCAGTGGTATCACGAAGCGCTGAACGCCTTCCTCAATACCTGCCCGACCGGCAACGCCTTGCAGCACCAGTTCGGCCCGCGCCTGCTGCCGCTGCTGGAAAATGCCGACGACAGCCAGTGGCAAGCCCTGATCGACGAAGCCCGCGCCGAGCGCGAGCGCCTGGAAGACGAGCTGCACACCGGCCGCGACCGCCTGCTGGAACTCAACTCCGGTGGCGCCGGCGAAGGCGACGCGCTGGTCGAGGCGATCCATGAACAGGATGACCAGTTCGCCCTGCCTATCTATATGGAAACCCTGTTCGACGCCTTCGGCATCGACAGCGAGGACCATTCGGAAAACGCCCTGATCCTCAAGCCGAGCGAGAAGATGCTCGACGCCAGCTTCCCGCTGGGCGACGACGAAGGCGTGACCATCACCTACGACCGCAACCAGGCGCTGTCGCGCGAAGACATGCAGTTCATCACCTGGGAACACCCGATGGTGCAGGGCGGCATGGACCTGGTGCTGTCCGGTTCGATGGGCAACACCGCCGTGGCGCTGATCAAGAACAAGGCGCTCAAGCCCGGCACCGTGTTGCTGGAGCTGCTCTATGTCAGCGAAGTGGTCGCGCCGCGCTCGCTGCAACTGGGTCGCTACCTACCGCCGGCGGCACTGCGCTGCCTGCTGGATGCCAATGGCAACGACCTGTCGGCACGGGTGTCCTTCGAAACCCTGAACGACCAGTTGGAAAGCGTGCCACGGGCCAGCGCCAACAAATTCATCCAGGCCCAGCGCGACAGCCTGACGCCGAAGATCAATGCGGGCGAAGCCAAGATCGCACCGCGTCACGCCGAGCGCGTGGCCGAGGCGCAACGTCGTCTGGCGGCCGATACCGAGGAAGAGCTGGCGCGCCTGACCGCGTTGCAGGCGGTCAACCCGAGTGTGCGCGACAGCGAACTGATGGCCCTGCGTCAACAGCGTGAGCAAGGCCTGGCGATGCTGGAAAAAGCCGCGCTGCGCCTGGAAGCGATTCGGGTGCTGGTGGCCGGCTGACACACCACCCTGTAGGAGCCGGCTTGCCGGCGATAGAGACCTCAAGGCTTGCATTGCCTATGATGGCCTCATCGCTGGCAAGCCAGCGCCTACAGGGTTCAGTGTCAAGCGGTAACCGGTGCCACCCCCGGCTCATCCGCCGCCATCCCCTCGCGCATGCGCCGTGCATCCTTGCTGAAACACCGCGCCGCCTGGAACAGAAACACCAGCGTCAACAACAGGGCTCCGGGAATCAGGTACATCGCATCATGCAGCCCGACCGCCTTGAACGCCTCGCTCATCTGCTCGGCTCCCGCCGCCAGCATCGCCGCCTGGGCGAAATGATCGGAGAGCAACCCCACCACCACCGGCCCCAGGCCGCCGCCCAATAGATACAAACCGGCAAAGTAAACGGCCATGGCCGTCGCCCGCAGCCGCGGCTCGACCACGTCCTGGATCGCCGTATAGACGCAGGTATAGAAGTTGTAGGCAAACAGCCAGCCGACACTGAACACCACCACGAACACACCGATCTCGATCCGCCCGGCGTGCAACGCCCAGGCCGTGGTCAGCGTCGAGATCACCAGGCTCACCGCCGCGAACAGCAGCCGACCATTGGCAATGCGCTGGTGAAGCTTGTCCGCGACCCAACCGCCCAGCGTCAAGCCGATCAACCCGGTGACCCCGACAATCAAACCGGTCGCCACCGCCGCTTCCTGCAAAGGCATCAGGAAATAGCGCTGCAGCATCGGCACCAGAAACGAGTTGCAGGCGTAGGTGGCGAAGTTGAAGGTCAGCCCCGCCAGCACCAGCCAGAGAAAGGTCGGAATCGCCATCAGGCGCCGCACGGGACGGTCGACCTTCTCCTGGGACACCTTTACCGTTTCCGCCGCACCGCGTTTCGGTTCCTTGATGAAGAACATGAACACCGCCAGCAGCAGCCCTGGCACCGCGGCGATAAAGAACGGCGCGCGCCAGCTGTCGAAGGCCTTGACCATGGCGCCGGTGGTGAAGAACGCCAGCACCAGCCCCAACGGCAAGCCCAGCATGAAGATCCCCATGGCCCGCGCCCGACGGTGCGCCGGGAACAGGTCGCCGATCAGCGAGTTGGCCGCCGGCGCATAGCTGGCCTCGCCGATCCCCACGCCCATGCGCACCAGCAGGAAGGTCGCGAAGCTGCCCACCAGGCCATTCGCCGCCGTCAGTCCACTCCAGGCCGCCAGGCCCCAGCCCATCAGCTTGCGGCGCGAGCCGTTGTCGGCCATCCGCCCCAGGGGCAGGCCGGCAATGGCATAGACAATGGTGAACGCGGTGCCGATGATGCCGATCTGGAAGTCGCTCAGGTGCCACTCCATGCGGATCGGCTCGATGATGATCGCCGGCAGGGTACGGTCGTAGAAGTTGAAGAGGTTGGCGAGGAACAACAGGAACAGAATGCGCCAGGCATTCGCCGCTTGGGTCGAGTTCTGCATGGGGTCCGTCTCTTTATTGTTATAGGGGCTGGCCCGCCAGACGCGTTGAGCCCGGAACCCTCAATCTAGTGAGCAGGACCGGGACTGTCTGCCACCATTCGTGGCGCTGATACCCGGCAATACCCTGCGCACCCGGCCCTGTCGCCCCATCGCTGCGGCACCGACGCAGGCCCTGCAAAAAAATACCGCGCCGCCCTCTTCCAAAGCCCGGGCCGAAGCCTAGAATAGCCGCCGACCACCTCCCCCACTTGTTCCGTGACCTTCCATGCCCGACGCTAATCCGTGCCTGAATTGTGGTGCCTGCTGCGCTCATTTCCGTGTGTCTTTCTACTGGGGAGAATGCGCCTCGGCTGGCGGGCTGGTACCCGACGAACTGGTCACCCAGGTCAGCCCCAACCACGTGGCCATGCTCGGCACCGAACGCCGCCCCGTTCGCTGCACCGCCCTGGAGGGTGAAGTCGGCCAGCAGGTCAGTTGCTCGATCTACCACCAACGCTCCAGCACCTGCCGGGAGTTCGAGGCCTCATGGGTCGACGGCGTACACAACGATCACTGTGACAAGGCGCGCGCGGCTTTCGGGCTGCCACCGCTGGAGCAGGAACAGGTCGATTTTTTAGTACCCATTGCTATTTAGATTATTGCCAAATCATTGGCATCACTGTGCCATCTCCCCTTTCGGCCCGACGCAAGCGTCTTCAGCCCCACTTCATCGGAATGCAGTCGCTGCACCGGCTCAATCAGCGTCTACACTCGCCTCCCGGCACGTTCAATCCGCGGGTAGTACAAAATTCATAAAAAGTTCCCCGCCAATTAAAGAACGTCAATTTTTGGCCGATCCAGCGGTATACATTCAAGGATCACCCTTAGGGGAGCCTAGGGATAAACCCTATCGCTCAGGCCAATATCGCGCGCTACAGTCGCGATTTCTCACTCCGTGATGGCGCGTTGATATCCTTTCGACCGCCGAACCCGACCAGGCAAATGGCGCACAATGACCTCTAAAAATATTCCAGCCAACGCAGTATCCGATCTGATGTTGCCCACGGTCGCGGAAAAAACCTACAAGGCCTATTCCACCCCCCGTCCACTGGCGACCCAGCAATATCTCTACTTCACCGAAACCAACACCGACCGCATTCTCGACAACCTCGACGGCCTGCGCGACATGGTGTTCCCCCGCGCACTCCATGCCGAAGCTGAACACGAGCAGCGCCGCGACCAGGAGTTCCCGTCGGTCTGCCTGATCGGCCTGGGCCGCTGCGGCTCGAACATTGCCCTGGACGTCGCGGAACTGGTCTACAACGCCCGCAAGTTCTACCTCAACGAATTCAACAACGAAGACAAGGCCAGCGACAAAGGCTATCGTCCCGCGCAATGGATCCGTAACAACCTGCGCCTGGTGCAGAACAAATCCACCAAGCCGGTGTTCCTGGTGGAACCGCTGGTGATGCTCGGCGACCTGGACAAGGACATTGCCGGGCGCATCCGTTTCTCGCGCAAGGGCGAAAAAAGCGGCTTTATCCGCGACTACAGCAAGATGAAGATCATGGACCTATCGGAAGTCCATGCCGGCGGCGCGGGTAACGCACCGATCCTCGGCCAGTACCTGGCCAAGATCATCCTGAACAAGGACACCCAGCGCTTTTCCAGCCCCGACTGGAAGATGATCCACTCGTACCTGATCGACTCCTGCGGCATCAAGGCCAACCAGTCGCGCCTGTACTTCTCGATCTTCAGCGCCGGCGGCGGTACCGGTTCGGGCATGGCCTCGGAATTCGGCCTGGCCCAGCAATACTCCTACATGAACAAGACCTTCGACACCAAGCCGGCCGACGAGCACGACAGCAAGAGCGGCCACTCCTTCGTGTTCGAACCGATCTTCACCAGCGGTATCTGCGTACTGCCGAACATTTCCGACCATCGCAGCGAAATGTCCGAAGCGCTGCACATCAACGCCGGTCGCCTGCTCTGCAAGTACCTGTCCGAAGAATGGGACTTCTCGTACAACTTCGACAACGACGACAGCAGCGAAGCCAGTGTCATGGGCCGCATTCGCCCCTGGAACGCCATGATGCTGATCTCCAACGACATCATGCGTTATGCCGAAGAAAACGATGACGGCAATATCCAGAACATTGATGTCAATGCCATGGAGAAGCACGCCAACCAGTACATCTCCCAGCAGATCTTCAACATCCTGACCGCCCAGGCGGTGACCACCGACTACGACCAGAACTATTTCCGCCGTGCCGGCATCGACATCGGCGAAACCATTCGCCTGGATGCCAACGACCTGTTCATGAGCCTGGCCGGCCCGGTGGCCATCGCCTACGCCGAATCCGTGGTACCGGAACAGCCGACGCCCAGCGGCGACAAATTCAAAGTGTTCGAGAAAGAGCCCCAGCGGCTGAACATCGACGACCTGTTCTTCCGCTCCATCGACCTGCCGCACTTCAACAAGGTGACCCAGGCGATCGAAGGCATCAGCCTGCTGCCCATCGAGTCCAAGCGCTATCGCGCGGCCCTGGAGCAGTACAAGGCCTCGGGCTACGATGCGGTGGCGCTGCACGACCTGCATTTCTTCAAGAACTGCTCGTCGGTGGTCTCGATCGTGTCCCTGCCCAAGGACTACAAACTCTCCTACATGGACCTGAACCGGCTCAAGACCCACCTCAACAGCCTGTTCCCCAACACCACGCTCAAGCGCTACGCGCTGGTGATCGGCGCTTCGGCGAACCTCTCGCTGACCACCCTGATCGCCAAGAGCCCGTGCCTGTCGGACGACTTCCTGACGCTGATCGTGGCCTTCATCAAGCGTTGCTTCGCCCGCAATCCGTACCGTTTCGACGATACGCTGGACAACTCGATGCTCGAATTCATCACCCGCGAGGAGTTCGACGAACAGAGCATCGACGAGTTGCTCAACGAATTCGAGAACCCGGCGAAAATCCTCGACACCAACTGGTACGCGATCAAGCCGATGTACGAGAAGAAGTACCGCGAGCTGATCAACGACAAGGACAAGTTCGTCTCGATCAACGATATCCGCCTGTCCCGCGACTGCGTGAAAAAGGCTATCAAGTACCTGCGCGAGATCTACCGTCACCGCATCGGCAAGACCAGGGTCATTTCGCTGAACAGCCACACGGGCAAGACCGAGTACTAAGCACGATCCTGTAGGAACCGGTTTGCTGGCGATAGCGGTGATGAATGTCACATCGCAATCGCCAGCAAGCCGGCTCCTACCGTACAGCGTCGTATTCAAGAGAGTCCGGGGCGACCGAATGACTGTGGAGTTTCTCCACGGGCAAACTGCCATTACTGCGCAACGCAGTTACGGACCTACACACCCCCAGGCCATAAACGCATAAGGCTTATGCACGATTACGGTGCGCAGAATTATTTTGTTGCTCTTTCCTGGATCATCACCCAGGGCGAAACCACCACCGCCCACAGCGTCGGATCGCGCTCGAAAAGATCCAGCGCCCGCGACTCAGACACCTTGGCAAGCTCCCCGCTCGCCAGCCAAGCGGCGACTTTCCCGGCCTGGTTCTCGGCCACGGCCTCGGCGGCGGCGATCAGATCCAGTGCCGGTTCGACCCACAATAGGGCACCCCGGGCAAAGAACGGTTGCAGCTCTTCCCAGCGAATAGATGCAGTTTCACCAAGCAGCTTGGCATAGAGGGTGCTAGGTTCTTGAATCATGGGGGTCCACCTGAGAAAAAATCGGCGCAATGATAACGTCGAGGCTCGGTTGGAAACACCCAGATGAAACGCAAGGGGTGAGCGAGGGGATGGAAGGCGCCAGGGATTGCAGCTGAAAGCTAGCAACATCCAGACAAAAATCTGCATGACAATCTGCCGCTATTCTGTATCTTTCTTTCGCCCAGGCGACGTATCTCGATTTTGCCTCCGGCTGCCCGCTATCCAATCGATAAGGGCGCACACTAAACTGTATCGGTACAGTTGCCGGGGCAAGAACCGGGGTATCGGCGTTGAACCTGACCCGGTCCCACAGCTTCGGCCGTAGGACTCTAAAAATTACAACAGCAAGAGTGGAGCACTAATGACTAAGCAGATTTCCAAACTGTTCGCCGCTATGGTTCTGGCCGGTATTGCCAGCCATTCTTTCGCTGCTGACACCATCAAGATCGGCATCGCCGGCCCGAAAACCGGTCCCGTGACCCAGTACGGCGACATGCAGTTCAACGGTGCGCACATGGCCATCGAGCAGATCAACGCCAAGGGCGGCGTCGACGGCAAGATGCTCGAAGCCAAGGAATACGACGATGCCTGCGACCCTAAACAGGCCGTGGCCGTAGCCAACAAAGTGGTCAACGACGGCGTCAAGTTCGTGGTCGGTCACCTCTGCTCCAGCTCCACCCAACCGGCTTCGGATATCTACGAAGACGAAGGCGTGATCATGATCACTCCGGCCGCCACCAGCCCGGACATCACCGCTCGCGGCTACAAGATGGTCTTCCGCACCATCGGCCTGGACAGCGCCCAGGGCCCTGCCGCCGGTAACTACATCGCCGACCACGTCAAACCGAAAATCGTTGCTGTTCTGCACGACAAACAGCAATACGGCGAAGGCATCGCCACCGCCGTGAAGAAAACCCTCGAAGGCAAAGGCGTCAAGGTTGCCGTCTTCGAAGGCCTGAACGCCGGCGACAAGGACTTCTCCTCGATCATCCAGAAACTCAAGCAAGCCAACGTCGACTTCGTCTACTACGGCGGCTACCACCCGGAACTGGGCCTGATCCTGCGTCAGTCCAAGGAAAAAGGCCTGAACGCCAAGTTCATGGGTCCGGAAGGCGTCGGCAACGACTCCATCTCGCAGATCGCCCAGGACGCTTCCGAAGGCCTGCTGGTGACCCTGCCGAAATCCTTCGACCAGGATCCGGCCAACAAGTCCCTGGTGGATGCTTTCGCGGCCAAGAAACTGGACCCGACCGGTCCGTTCGTGTTCCCGGCCTACTCGGCCGTGGAAATCATCGCCGAAGGCATCAAGGCCGCGAAGAGCGAAGACACCGCCAAGGTGGCCGCCGCCATCCACGCCGGTACCTTCAAGACTCCGACCGGCGACCTCTCCTTCGACGCGAAGGGCGACCTGAAGAACTTCAAGTTCGTGGTCTACCAGTGGCACTTCGGCAAACCGAAAACCGAAGTTTCCCCTCAGTAAGTCAGGCCTGACAGGTCAAGAAGCCCACTGTGCAAGCAGTGGGCTTTGTTTTACGAGGTTTATGGGCCTGACACCCGCGATCCGGGAGCTGGCTCACCTGAAAATCTTAAAACCGTCACCAGCGGTTCGCTGGCAAAGGCTCATGCCGACGTGGCAACAGACCACGGCACCGGGCCGGAACATGACTCCACCAGTGAAATGCGTATCGGGTTTTTAGGAGCGCTGTAATGCCTGAGATCTATCACTTCTTCCAACAGCTGGTTAATGGTCTGACCATTGGCAGCACCTATGCCTTGATAGCCATTGGCTACACAATGGTTTACGGCATTATTGGAATGATCAACTTCGCCCATGGCGAGGTGTACATGATTGGTTCCTACGTGGCCTTCATCGTCCTTGCCGGGCTGGCCATGCTGGGTATCCACTCACTGCCGCTGTTGATGACCGCCGCGTTTATCGCGACGATCGTCGTGACCAGTGCCTATGGCTACAGTATCGAGCGTGTTGCCTACCGCCCCCTGCGGGGCAGCAACCGCCTGATCCCGTTGATTTCTGCCATCGGCATGTCGATTTTCCTGCAGAACACCGTGCTGCTGTCCCAGGACTCCAAGGACAAGTCCATCCCCAACCTGATCCCGGGGAGTTTCTCCTTCGGTCCAGGCGGCGCAGAGGAAGTGCTGATTTCCTACATGCAGATCCTGGTCTTCGTCGTCACCCTGGTGGCCATGACCGGACTGACACAGTTCATCTCCCGTTCACGCCTGGGCCGCGCCTGCCGTGCCTGTGCCGAAGACATCAAGATGGCCAACCTGTTGGGGATCAACACCAACAACATCATCGCCCTGACCTTCGTCATCGGCGCCGCCCTCGCGGCGGTCGCGGCCGTGCTGCTGAGCATGCAATACGGCGTGATCAACCCCAACGCCGGCTTCCTGGTGGGCCTGAAAGCCTTTACCGCGGCCGTCCTGGGTGGCATCGGCAGTATTCCGGGCGCCATGCTCGGCGGGCTGGTGCTGGGGGTGGCCGAAGCCTTTGGCGCCGATATCTTCGGCGACCAGTACAAGGACGTGGTGGCATTCGGTCTTTTGGTTCTGGTGCTGTTGTTCCGTCCGACCGGCATCCTGGGCCGTCCGGAGGTTGAGAAAGTATGAACAGATATCTCAAATCGGCGCTGTTCAGCGCCTTGCTGGTCTGGGCCGTGGCCTTCCCGGTGCTCGGACTCAAACTGAGCATCGCCGGGATCAGCCTCGTGGTGGAGGGCAGCAGTCCCCTGACCTTGGGCGTGATTGCCCTGTGCTCGGTCCTGATGTTCCTGCGCGTGCTGTTCAGCGAGCAGTTCAGTGCGCTGTTCAAATCGTCCCGTGGACCGCTGGTCTCGCCCAAGGTCGGCCAGTTCCTGACCCTGCCGCGTACCCAGCGCTGGATCATCATCGGGCTGATCGTGAGCGCACTGATCTGGCCGTTCTTCGGCTCCCGCGGCGCGGTCGACATCGCCACCCTGATCCTGATCTACGTGCTGCTGGGCCTGGGCCTGAACATCGTGGTCGGCCTGGCCGGCCTGCTCGACCTGGGTTATGTCGGCTTCTACGCGGTCGGTGCCTACACCTACGCGTTGCTGTCGCACTACTACGGTCTGAGCTTCTGGATCTGCCTGCCGATCGCCGGCCTGATGTCGGCCACCTTCGGCTTCCTGCTGGGCTTCCCGGTCTTGCGCTTGCGCGGTGACTACCTGGCCATCGTGACCCTGGGCTTCGGTGAAATCATCCGGCTGTTCCTGCGTAACCTCACTGGTCTCACCGGCGGCCCCAACGGCATCAGCAACATTCCCAAGCCGACCTTCTTCGGGCTGACGTTCGAACGTACCGCCGCCGAGGGCCTGCAGACCTTCCACGAGTTCTTCGGGCTGACGTACAACCCGGTGAGCAAGGTGGTGTTCCTGTACCTGGTGGCGCTGTTGCTGGCATTGTTCGCGCTGTTCGTGATCAACCGCCTGCTGCGCATGCCGATTGGCCGTGCCTGGGAAGCGCTGCGCGAAGACGAAATCGCCTGCCGGGCCCTGGGCCTGAACCCGACCGTGATCAAGCTGTCGGCCTTCACCCTGGGTGCTTGCTTCGCCGGTTTTGCCGGCAGCTTCTTCGCCGCCCGCCAAGGCCTGGTGACCCCGGAGTCGTTCACCTTCATCGAGTCGGCGACCATCCTCGCCATCGTCGTGCTGGGTGGCATGGGCTCGCAGTTGGGCGTCGTGCTCGCCGCCACGGTGATGATCCTGCTGCCGGAGCTGATGCGTGACTTCAGCGAATACCGCATGTTGATGTTCGGCGCCTTGATGGTGCTGATGATGATCTGGCGTCCACAAGGTCTGCTGCCTATGCAACGTCCTCACCTGGAGCTGCATAAATGAGCCGTGAGATCCTGAAAGTAACCGACCTGAGCATGCGCTTCGGAGGCCTGCTGGCGGTCAATGGCGTGGCCCTGACCGTCCAGGAAAAACAAGTGGTGGCGCTGATCGGCCCGAACGGCGCCGGCAAGACCACGGTGTTCAACTGCCTGACCGGCTTCTACAAGCCGAGCGCCGGTAGCATCCTGCTCGACGGCCAGCCGATCGAGGGCCTTGCCGGCCATGAGATTGCCGGCAAGGGTGTAGTGCGGACCTTCCAGAACGTGCGTCTGTTCAAGGACATGACCGCGGTGGAAAACCTGCTGATCGCCCAGCATCGTCACCTGAACACCAACTTCCTGTCCGGGCTGTTCAAGACCCCGTCGTTCCGCAAGAGCGAACGCGAGGCCATGGAGTACGCCAAGTACTGGCTGGACAAGGTCCACCTGACCGAGTTCGCCAACCGCCCGGCCGGCACCCTGGCCTATGGTCAGCAACGTCGCCTGGAAATCGCCCGCTGCATGATGACCCGCCCGCGGATCCTCATGCTCGACGAACCGGCGGCCGGTCTGAACCCTCGGGAAACCGACGACCTCAAGGCGTTGATCAGTGTGCTGCGCGAGGAACACAACGTCACCGTGCTGCTGATCGAGCACGACATGAAACTGGTCATGAGCATTTCCGACCATATCGTCGTGATCAACCAGGGCACCCCGTTGGCCAACGGCACGCCACAACAGATCCGCGACAATCCCGAAGTGATCAAAGCCTACCTGGGGGAAGCGTAAATGCTGCAATTCGAAAACGTTTCCACCTTCTACGGCAAGATCCAGGCCCTGCACAGCGTCAACGTGGAGGTTCGCCAGGGTGAAATCGTCACCCTGATCGGCGCCAACGGCGCGGGTAAATCGACCCTGCTGATGACCCTGTGCGGTTCACCGCGGGCCCACAGCGGCAGCATCCGCTACATGGGCGAAGAGCTGGTGGGGCAGGAATCTTCGCAGATCATGCGCAAAAGCATCGCGGTGGTGCCGGAAGGCCGTCGGGTGTTCTCCCGCCTGACCGTGGAAGAGAACCTGTCCATGGGCGGCTTCTTCACCGACAAGGGCGATTACCAGGAGCAGATGGACAAGGTCCTGGGCCTGTTCCCACGCCTCAAGGAACGCTTCACCCAGCGCGGCGGCACCATGTCCGGCGGTGAACAGCAGATGCTCGCCATTGGCCGGGCGCTGATGAGCAAGCCGAAGCTGCTGTTGCTGGACGAACCGTCCCTGGGCCTGGCACCGATCATCATCCAGCAGATCTTCGATATCATCGAACAGCTGCGCAAGGACGGGGTGACGGTGTTCCTGGTGGAACAGAACGCCAACCAGGCGCTGAAAATCGCCGACCGTGCCTATGTGCTGGAAAACGGCCGGGTGGTGATGGAAGGCAGCGGCAACGACCTGCTGACCGACCCGAAAGTGCGTGAGGCGTACCTGGGCGGTTGATCCCTCCAGCGGCCCAAAGAGAAGCCCCGACCCGTCGGGGCTTTTTCTTTTTAAAAAAACCTTAATTATTTTCTCCCAGGCTGTAACGAATCCTGTCGATGCCGCTCAAGTAAGGCAGGAACGCAATGAAACCTACCCCTGACTGCTTCTTTACCTGAACAACACTGGAGATCGACCATGAGCACTACCACTACCCGCACCCTGTCCGCCGCCACCCTGGCCCTGGCCCTCGGTTCCGCCCTGAGCATGGCGGCACTGCCGACAACCGCCCACGCCGCCGGCGACGTGGAGAAATGCTTCGGCGTCGCCATGAAAGGCAAGAACGACTGCGCCGCCGGTGCAGGCACTACGTGCGCCGGTACTTCGACCAAGGACTTCCAGGCCAACTCCTGGAAATCCGTGCCAAAAGGCACTTGCACGACGCTTGAAAGCAAGACCTCGCCCACCGGTAAAGGCCAATTGGAAGCCTTCACCCCCAAGGCCTGATCAAAAAGCGTCCCTCCCCTGCCAGCCTGAGCGCCGAAGATGCCCATGTCACCGCAACCCGCTGTCCTTCACCGCGCTCAGGCCCTCGGGGCCGGGCTCCCGCCCCGCGCGGGGCTGGGGCTCAAGACCGAACACTTTCAGGTCATCCTTGAAACGCGTCCAGACCTCGGCTTCTTCGAGGTCCACGCCGAAAACTACATGGTGGCCGGCGGGCCGTTTCATCATTACCTGGGCCTGATCCGCGAACAGTACCCGCTGTCGCTGCACGGGGTCGGCCTGTCCATCGGCGCCGAAGGCCCGCTGGACAACGAACACCTCAAGCGCCTCGCGACACTGATCGAGCGCTATCAGCCCCAAGCCTTTTCCGAACACCTGGCCTGGTCCAGCCACGGCCCGGTGTTTCTCAACGACTTGCTGCCCCTGGCCTACGACAACGCCACGCTGCAGCGGGTCTGCGAACATGTCGATCAAGTGCAAAGCACCTTGAAACGCCCGATGCTACTGGAGAACCCAGCGACCTACCTGCAATTCCAGCGTTCCACCCTGGACGAGGCGGACTTCATCGGCGAAATCATCCGCCGCACCGGTTGCGGACTGCTGCTGGACGTGAACAACGTCCATGTCTCCTGCATCAATCACCGGCGCGATGCGCTGGCCTACATCGAGGCGCTGCCGCTGCACGCCGTGGGAGAGATCCATCTGGCCGGCTTTGCCGAAGATGCCGACAACCTCGGTGACCGCCTGCTGATCGACGATCACGGCGCGCCGGTCGATCAGGCGGTCTGGGCGTTGTATCGCCAGGTCCTGGCAAAAATCGGCCCGGTTGCCACCCTGATCGAACGCGACAATCAAATACCCGCCTTCGCCGTCCTGCTGGCCGAAGCCGAGCAGGCCCAGCAGTTGCTGCTGCAGGCCGGAGAGCGACCATGAGCGATCAAGCCAGCTTCAGCGCCGCCTTGCTCGACACCTCACTGCCCTGCCCGCCCGGCTTGTGCAGCGCCAACGGTGCCGACCCGGCCAGCCGTTTCGCGGTGTACCGCAACAATGTCCAGAGCTCGCTGATCAATGCCCTGGCGGACAGCTACCCGGTGGTCAGGCAACTGGTGGGCGACGAGTTCTTCCGCGCCATGGCGGCGGTCTATCTGCGGCACTTCCCGCCGACCAGCCCGGTCCTCAACCACTACGGCGAAGACTTCGGTGATTTTGTCCAGGGCTTTGAACCGGCCGCCGGACTGCCTTACCTGGCCGATGTCGCCCGCCTGGAGCGACTGCGAGTGCGCGCCTACCACGCGGCCGACGCCCAGCCCTTGAGCCCGGAACAGATCGCCGTTCACCTTGCCGACCCACAGGCGCTCAATGACCTGCAGGTGCGCTTGCACCCCAGCCTTGCGACCTTGAATTCAGCCTATGCGGTTATCTCGCTATGGGAAGGTCATCAGGACGGCGGCGACCTGGAACAGGTGAATCCGCTACAAGCCGAGTACGCCTTGGTATTGCGCCATGAGTGGCAGGTGGAACTGTTCCGGGTCGACATCGGCGCCCTGACGTTTATCCACCGTTTGCAAAACGACTGTCCGCTCGGGCTTGCCCTGGCCCATGCCCACGACGCCAACCCGGATTTCGACCCCAGCCAGGCGCTGGCCTTGCTGATTCGCCATGGCGCCATCATCCAACTACACACCCAGGAGGCGACCCGCCCATGAACATTCACAGCGAACCCCAGAGTCCGCTCGCCCGCCTGATCGGACGTTTTATTGGACTCTTCGAAGCGATTCCCTACAGCCTGATCGCCTTTGTCGCACGCTTCTCCATCGCCGCGGTGTTCTGGAGATCCGGCCAGACCAAGGTCGAGGGCTTTGCCGTTGACCTGATCTCCGGCACCTTCGATATCGGTCTGCCGCGCCTGGCGGACTCCACCATCCCGTTGTTCGCCAGCGAGTACAAGGTGCCGCTGCTGTCGCCGGAAATCGCGGCGCACGTTTCCGCCTTCGCCGAGCACTTTTTCCCGGTGCTGATCCTGCTGGGGCTCGCCACCCGCTTCTCGGCCCTGGCGCTGTTCGGCATGACCCTGACCATCCAGCTGTTCGTCTACCCGGACGCCTACCCGACCCACGGCACCTGGATGGCGATCCTGTTGCTGCTGATGGCCAAGGGACCGGGCGTGTTCTCCATCGATCATCTGATCGCCCGGCGTTACCGCTGAGCCGTTGCGCGGCGCCGCTACAGGCTGTCCAGTACCTCGCCGCCGCGCTTGAACCATTCCACCAGGAAATCGGCCAGCACCTGCGTGCGCCGGGGCAGGCCGCCTTGATAGGGGTGCACCAGGTACATCGGTATGCTGCGCGTCTGGTAATCGCGCAACAGCCAGCGCAGTCGCCCCTCGGCCAATTCCCTGGGCAACGCATAGGACGGCAGGCGAGCGACACCGGCGCCGGCCAGCGCGGCCTTCTTCAACAAGCTGTAGTGGTTGCTGACAAACGACCCGGCCACCCTGACCCGTTGCAACTCGTGTTGCTGGTGATACAACCATTCGCTCCTGTCGCGCAGATGGCTGTTGAGCAGGCAACGATGCCTCAGCAGATCCTCCGGCGACTTTGGTTCGCCGTAGCGCGCCAGGTAATCGGGACTCGCGCAGGTCAGCTCCTGCATCAACAACAGGGGACGGGCCACCAGACGCCCATCAATACCCGGCTCCGTCCGAATCGCCAGGTCGAAGCCTTCACGCACCAGGTCCTGGAACTCGTTGCCCAGCTCCAGCTCGATCTGCACCTCGGGGTACTCCTGGGAAAACGCCTGCAACAGACCGTCGAAAAAGGTATCCCCCAGCGACACCGGCACTGTCAGACGCACCGGGCCGGCGATCTCGTCCTTGAGTCGGGCCAACGCCTGGCGTGCGCGCTGCAGCTGCTGCACCAGCGCCTGGGCCTGCGGCAACAAGGCGGTCCCGGCGGCAGTCAGGCTCAGCCGCCGTGTCGTGCGGTGTAGCAACACCACCGAAAACTGCGCCTCCAGCTGGCTGATGCGCTTGGACAGCTGCCCCTTGCTGCAGCCCAATTGCTGGGCGGCCAGGGTAAAGCTGCCCGCCTCGACCAGCACGGCAAAGGCTGCCAGGTCATCCATCTCGCTCATGGATTGTTTCCAAAAGAAAACCAAAGGTTGCCTATTAGTGCGCTTATCAGTTGAAAAATCCACTCTAGACTGAAAGCTCGATCACCCACTGGAGCAACCGCACGATGAAAATCCTATTGATTGGCGCCCACGGCACCATCGGCTCGGCTGTGGCAAAGGAACTGGGCCCGCGTCACGAAGTCATCAAGATTGGCCGCAGCAGCGGTGACCTGCACGTGGACATCAGTGACAGCGCGTCGATTCGCAAGCTGTTCGAACAGACCGGCAAATTCGATGCGCTGGTCTGCGCGGCGGGCAACGTGACCTTCGCGCCCCTGGCGGACATGAGCGAGAAGGATTTCGCCCTGGGCCTGCAGGACAAGTTGATGGGCCAGGTCAACCTGGTACTGATCGGTCGCGAGTACGCCAATGACGGTGCTTCGTTCACCCTGACCAGCGGCATCCTGAACCGCGATCCGATCCTGGCCGGGGCATCGGCCAGCCTGGTCAACGGTGCCATCGACAGCTTCGTCAAGGCCGCCGCGATCGAACTGCCACGCGCCCTGCGGGTGAACTCCGTCAGTCCGAACGTGCTGGTGGAAGCCATGGGAAGCTATGCGCCTTATTTCCGGGGCTTCAAGCCAGTACCGGCGGCGGATGTGGCCTTGGCCTACGCCAAGAGCGTGGAAGGCCGGCAGACCGGTCAGACTTATCAGGTCGGTTGAGTCACCCTGCGGGCGCCCGCATCAAGGCTTGTGCAGCCCTCCCGGTCTGAGTAACGTGGCGGCACTTGCCAGGAGACCCCATGATGCGTGCCGCCCGTTCCTTGATGATTTTCGCCCTGCCGCTGTTCGCCGCCGGTTGCCAGTGGCTGGCGCCAGCCACCTCGCACCCCACGGCGGGCCTGAGCCGGATGCAGGGCGAACTCGCCAGCGTCAATGGCAAGATGATGTTCCAGCCCTGCCAGGAACAGCGGCACTTTGTCGTCAGCGACAGCGGCAACACCAGCGTCCTGCAGCAGGCCGCGAGCCTGTCCGGCCCCTCGGGCAAGCTGTTCGCCGACCTGCGCGGACGGTTTTCCTCCAGCACGGTCGACGGCAGCGACGGCCAGCTGGACCTGCAACAGTACTATCGCCTGGAACGCGGCACCGGCAGTTGCGACGATCCCGACTTCAAACGCCAGACGGTGGTCGCCAGCGGCCACGGCCCGGACTGGAGCCTGAAGGCCAGCGGCAACGGCATGGTCCTCGAACGCGAAAACCAGCCGGCCCTGGTCCTGCCCTACCTGGAAGAACAACTGGGTGACGGGCGCTTCAGCCTGAGCACCGAAGCCAACGCCCAGCGTATCGAGCTGTGGGTCGCGCCGCAGCCCTGCGTCGACAGCAACACCGGCAGCGTGCGCCACCTGAGCGCCGAACTGCGGGTCAACGGCCAGGTCCAGCGCGGTTGCGGCTATTTCGGCGGCGCCCGTAACGACTGATTCGACGAGCTGCCGTTTTAGCCTCACGGAATCTGGCCGTTGGGGCTTATAATCACTGGTTTGATGTAAAGCCGGCGCGCCCGCGTGGCCCGCACACTGGACCCTGTCATGTTACGAATCACCGAACTCAAGCTGCCGATCGACCATCCCGACGAAGACCTGCGCCCGGCCATCCTCCAGCGCCTGGGTATCGCCAGCGATGACCTGCTCGATTTCACCCTGTTCAAGCGCAGCTACGACGCCCGCAAGAAATCCTCCGAGCTCTGCTTCATCTACACCATCGACCTGTCGACCCGTAACGAAGAAGCCCTGCTGAAAAAATTCGCCGACGACCGCAACGTCAACCCGGCCCCGGATGTCAGCTACAAGGTGGTCGGCCAGGCCCCGGCCGATCTGCCGGAGCGTCCCGTGGTCGTCGGCTTCGGTCCCTGCGGGATCTTCGCCGGGCTGCTGCTGGCGCAGATGGGCTTCAAGCCGATCATCCTCGAACGCGGCAAGGAAGTGCGCCAGCGCACCAAGGACACCTGGGGCCTGTGGCGCAAGAGCGTGCTCAACCCCGAGTCCAACGTGCAGTTCGGCGAAGGCGGCGCCGGGACCTTCTCCGACGGCAAGCTCTACAGCCAGATCAAGGACCCGAACCACCACGGGCGCAAGGTGCTGCACGAGTTCGTCAAGGCCGGCGCGCCGGAAGAAATCCTCTACGTCAGCAAACCGCATATCGGCACCTTCCGCCTCACCGGCGTGGTGGAGAACATGCGCCAGCAGATCGAAGCCCTGGGCGGCGAAGTGCGCTTCCAGCAGCGGGTCACCGATGTGCTGATCGACGACGGCCAACTGACCGGCGTCGTGCTCGACAGCGGCGAACAGATCAACGCCCGGCACGTGATCATGGCCCTGGGTCACAGCGCCCGCGACACCTTCCGCATGCTCCACGGTCGCGGCGTGTACATGGAAGCCAAGCCGTTCTCGGTGGGTTTCCGTATCGAACACCCGCAATCGCTGATCGACCGCGCGCGCCTGGGCAAATACGCCGGGCACCCGAAACTCGGCGCGGCCGACTACAAGCTGGTGCACCACGCCAAGAACGGGCGTTCGGTCTACAGCTTCTGCATGTGCCCGGGCGGCACCGTGGTGGCGGCAACTTCCGAGCCGAACCGGGTGGTCACCAACGGCATGAGCCAGTACTCGCGCAACGAGCGCAACGCCAACTCCGGCATCGTCGTCGGCATCACCCCGGAAGTGGACTATCCGGGCGGCCCGCTGGCCGGTATCGAGTTGCAGGAGCGCCTGGAATCCCACGCCTTCGTGCTCGGCGGCAGCAACTACGAAGCCCCGGCGCAACTGGTCGGCGACTTCATCGCCGGCAAGCCTTCCACCGCCCTGGGCAGCGTGGAACCGTCCTATAAGCCGGGGGTGGCCCTGGGCGACCTGGCGCTGGCCCTGCCGGACTTCGCCATCGAGGCCATTCGCGAAGCCTTGCCGGCGTTCGAACGGCAGATCAAGGGTTATTCCCTGCATGACGCGGTGCTGACCGGGATTGAAACCCGCACCTCCTCGCCTCTGCGTATCACCCGCAACGAGTCGATGCAGAGCCTGAACGTCAAGGGCCTGTTCCCCGCGGGCGAAGGCGCCGGTTATGCCGGTGGGATCCTGTCGGCGGGTGTCGACGGTATCCGCATCGCCGAAGCCGTGGCCCGGGACATGCTGGGGATCGAAGCCTGAGCCCGACCATGACCTACAGCGTGTCTCCCATCGGCTTCGTGCGCTCCTGCTTCAAGGAGAAATTCGCCATTCCGCGCCAGCCACAGCTGGCGCCGGCTGCGCGCGGCGTGCTGGAACTGGTCGCGCCTTTCGACCAGGGCGACGCGGTGCAGGGGCTGGAGCAGGTCAGCCATGTCTGGCTGCTGTTCCTGTTCCACCAGGCCCTGGAAGACAAGCCACGGCTGAAGGTGCGCCCACCGCGCCTGGGGGGCAACCAGTCCATGGGTGTCTTTGCCACCCGGGCGACCCACCGGCCGAACGGTATCGGCCAGTCGGTGGTCAAGCTGGACAAGGTCGAAGCCCAGCGCCTGTGGATCTCCGGCATCGACCTGCTGGACGGCACGCCGATTCTCGATATCAAGCCGTACGTGCCCTACGCCGACAACGTCCCGGGCGCCGTCAATGCCATCGCCAGTGCTGCGCCGGTGCTGATTCCCGTGCTGTGGACGGACAATGCTCTGCAACAGGCCAACGGCCACGCGCAGCGCCTTGGCGAGCCCCTGCTCGAGCTGATTGAGCAATGCCTGGCCCAGGACCCGCGTCCGGCCTACCAGACGCCCACGCCCGAACGGGAATACGGCGCCCAGTTCTGGGACCTGGATGTGCGCTGGCATTATCCGGAGGCCGGGGTCATCCGCGTACTGGAAGTAATCCCCGCCCGCTAGAAACGCCAGAAACCAAAAAGCCCGCGTTGCCTTCCCAGGCAACGCGGGCTTTCTGTTTCAATACGGACGCTTATTTCTCGACGAACGCACGCTCGATCAGGTAGTCACCCGGCTCGCGCATGCGCGGCGAGACGGTCAGGCCGAAACTGTTGAGCACTTCGCTGGTTTCGTCGAGCATGCTCGGGCTGCCGCACAGCATGGCACGGTCGTCCTGCGGGTTGATCGGCGGCAGGCCGATGTCGCTGAACAGCTTGCCGCTGCGCATCAGGTCGGTCAGGCGACCTTCGTTCTCGAACGGCTCGCGGGTCACGGTGGGGTAGTAGATCAGCTTCTCACGCAGGGCTTCACCGAAGAATTCATTCTGTGGAAGATGCTCGGTGATGAACTCGCGGTAGGCCACTTCATTGACGTAGCGCACGCCGTGGCACAGGATCACCTTCTCGAAACGCTCGTAGGTTTCCGGGTCCTGGATCACGCTCATGAACGGTGCGAGGCCGGTACCGGTGCTGAGCAGGTACAGGTGCTTGCCCGGCTTGAGGTCGTCGAGTACCAGGGTACCCGTCGGCTTCTTGCTGATGATGATCTCGTCGCCTTCCTTCAGGTGCTGCAACTGGGAGGTCAACGGACCGTCCGGCACCTTGATGCTGAAGAACTCGAGATGCTCTTCCCAGTTCGGGCTGGCAATGGAATAAGCACGCATCAACGGTCGGCCATTGGGCTGCTGCAGGCCGATCATCACGAACTGACCGTTTTCAAAGCGCAGGCCCGGGTCGCGGGTGCACTTGAAGCTGAACAGAGTGTCGTTCCAGTGGTGAACACTGAGGACACGCTCGTGATTCATGTTGCTCATTTGGATGGGGCTCCTGGGAATTTGGCCTGCGCCGTCGATGACGCGCAATTGCATAGCATTCTAATGGCGGCGACAATATCTGTTAAATGAATTATCAAGATAAGGGTTATCGGTTATATAGATATGCGATTTACTCTCCGTCAACTTCAGGTCTTCGTCGCCGTCGCCCAGCAGGAAAGCGTGTCCCGCGCTGCCGGGCTGCTGGCCTTGTCGCAATCCGCCGCGAGCACCTCGATCACCGAGCTGGAACGCCAGTCGAGCTGTCAGTTGTTCGACCGCGCCGGCAAGCGCCTGAGCCTCAATGCCCTGGGCAAACAGCTGTTGCCCCAGGCCGTGGCGCTGCTGGACCAGGCCAAGGAGATCGAGGACCTGCTCAACGGCAAGTCCGGGTTCGGCTCGCTGGCGGTGGGGGCCACCCTGACCATCGGCAATTACCTGGCAACCCTGCTGATCGGCAGCTTCATGCAGGTGCACCCGGAAAGCCAGGTCAAGCTGCATGTGCAGAACACCGCCAATATTGTGCAACAGGTCGCGCACTACGAAATTGACCTGGGTCTGATCGAAGGCGATTGCAGCCACCCGGACATCGAAGTGCAGACCTGGGTGGAAGACGAACTGGTGGTGTTCTGCGCGCCCCGGCACCCGCTGGCCCTGCGCGGCCAGGCGAGCCTGGAAGAACTGACCCATGAAGCCTGGATCCTGCGCGAACAGGGATCCGGTACGCGCCTGACCTTCGACCAGGCCATGCGTCATCATCGCAGCGCGCTGAATATCCGCCTGGAACTGGAACACACCGAAGCGATCAAGCGCGCGGTGGAGTCGGGCCTGGGGATCGGCTGCATTTCGCGCCTGGCCCTGCGCGATGCATTCCGCCGTGGCAGCCTGGTGCCGGTGGAAACCCCGGACCTGGACCTGTCGCGACAGTTCTATTTCATCTGGCACAAACAGAAATACCAGACCTCCGCCATGCGCGAATTCCTCGAACTGTGCCGCGCCTTCACCGCCGGGGTTCAACGCAGCGACGAGATCGTCCTGCCGAATATTGCCTAGGGTCGCCTGCACTTAAAGCAGAATGACCGCCCAGACCAGGGCAATCATGCTCAGCGCCACAAACTGCGCGGCGCTGCCCATGTCCTTGGCATTCTTGGACAAGGGATGACGGTCGAGGGAGATGCGGTCAATGGCCGCTTCGACCGCCGAATTGAGCAATTCGACGATCAACGCCAGCAGGCACACGGCAATCAACAGCGCACGCTCGACCCGACTGACATGGAAAAAGAACGCCACCGGGATCAACACGACGTTGAGCAAGACGAGTTGGCGAAACGCCGCCTCGCCGGTAAACGCCGCCCGAAGGCCATCGAAAGAATAGCCCGCCGCGTTGAGCATGCGTTTAAAACCGGTTTGACCTTTGAAGGGCGACGGCATAAGTAGGCAACTACGAGAAGTGGAGTAGGAAAACTAACGCAACCAGCGTCAAACAACGATGAAAGAGCCAGCAACTACTGGCTCGAAATTGACTCAAGTTGTTGCAGCAACAGCGCCGCCTGGGTTCGGGTGCGCACCCCCAGCTTGCGGAAAATCGCCGTGACGTGGGCCTTGATGGTCGCCTCCGAAACGCTCAGCTCGTAAGCAATCTGTTTATTCAACAAACCTTCGCAGACCATGGTCAATACCCGGAACTGCTGGGGCGTCAGACTGGCGAGGCCTTCACTGGCGGCCTTGGCCTCGGCGGACACGCTGACGGCTTCGAAGGCCTGGGGCGGCCACCAGACATCGCCATCGAGGACACTGCGCACCGCTTGCTGGATCACTTCCAGGGAACTGGATTTGGGGATGAAGCCACTGGCACCGAACTCACGGGAGCGCACCACCACCGAGGCTTCTTCCTGGGCCGAGACCATGACCACCGGAATCTGCGGGTATTGGCCGCGCAGCAGCACCAGGCCGGAAAATCCGTAGGCACCCGGCATGTTCAGGTCCAGCAGGACCAGGTCCCAATCGGCCTTCTCGGTAAGACGGGTTTCCAGCTCGGCAATGCTGGCCGCCTCCACCAACCGCACGTCGGGCCCCAGGCCCAGGGTCAGCGCCTGGTGCAGGGCGCTGCGAAAGAGAGGATGGTCGTCGGCAATCAGGATGTCGTACGTGGTCATTTTTCCAATGATCCTGTTTTATGCGTCAGGCTCGACGCTGTGCAGCCACTAGATTACAGGAAAGTCTTCAGCTGCTCGTGGGCTTCATCTTCAATGTCGATCGGCAACTGAAACTTGGCGCCCAGGTAATGCGCGGTAAACACGTCCAGCAATGCGTCCAGCCCTTGGGCCGCGCGGGTGTCCCCGGCCAGCTCCAGGCACAACGCCGCGACCTCCGCGGTGCAGAAATGATCATCGCGCTTGGAACGACGCAGCTTGTAGCGGGACAACTGTTCGGATTCCAGGCTCAGCACCGGGAAACGCTCCAGATAAGGGCTCTTGCGAAACATCTTGCGCGCTTCGGTCCAGGTCGCGTCCAGCAGGATAAACAGCGGGCGCTTGCCGGGTACGGGCGGCACCTGTGTCACCACCCGCTCAGGCGCCACGAACTCCCCCGGGAATACGATGAACGGCTGCCACTGCGGATCGTCCAGCAGGGCCAGCAGTTGTGGGTCGACTTCGGTCCGCGACCAACTGAAGGCGCTGGTGTCGGCGATCACATCGGCGATCAGCCAGCCGGTATTGCTCGGTTTCATCGGCTCGACATCGTGCATCAGCAGGCACATGGCCGAATTCGAGGCCACCCTGGGGCGCCAGGCGCACAGGCAATACTGTGGAATTACACGGCAGCCCGGGCAACGCTCGGCTCGTGACCCGCGAGCAAGGAAGGGTGTTTTTGCCCGGGCCAGGCGCTCGGCACGCAGGCGGGAGACGGCGTGGCTCATCGCGCAAGACACTGGCGGGAGGAAGGGATGAACACGAAAAATACGACTCGCAGAAGCATAAAGTGCGCGAAGTCTACCAGAGACCCAAGGACCGTTTGGGCCTTCAGACGTCGACATTTCCGTCAGCCTCACCCTAGTAGGGCCTACAACCGCCCTCTATACTTCGCGACCACTGAACGCACGCCCCGGTAAAGGGTCGAAGCACCAGTTACCGAATCAGGAGAGTTGCATGCTGCGCCGTATCGTACCGTCCCTGGCCCTTTTGCTGGCCCTGCCTTTCAGCGCCGCCCAGGCGGCATCGCTGAAGGATTTCGAACTGAACAAGATGCTCAAGGACGTGGCAGAAGAGAGCAACGTGGGCCTGCCCCGTGAGCTCGACGAGAACATCCTCGATGTCGGCTACACCGTTGAAGGCAGCGAGTTGATCGACCACCTGAGCGTCCAGTCCGACTACGCGCAAAACATGCGCGATAACGCCAAGGCGGTTTATCTGCAACTGGGGGCCAGTGTCTGCCGTAACGCCAACTACCGCAAGTTGATGGCCAGGGGCGCCGTCATGCGCTATGAGTTCACCGAGAACAAGAGCAACCGCCCCGTCACCTCCGCACGTTTCGTGGAAAGCGACTGCCCGAAAGAAACCGCGGCGAAAAAGAAAAAGTAGCCCCCTGTTGTTGCCTGGCGCGCCGCTGCCTGTCATCGGCGCGCAGTTCCACCTCCCGCCCCGCGCAACCCTTGCGAGAAGCAGCTAAAGTCCTTTGCATAGGGGCAATAAGCGGTTGCCAGCCATGACTTTATAGGCTCATCATCAAATCGACATGGCACACATGCGACACATGCAGTGACGCGGCCTTGGCGAACTTTTCTTTCGGCCACGCCAAGGGTTCCGTGCAGAAGGAGACGTTGAATGCCTTACGAACCGAATGACTTGCTGTCCCGTCATTTCCAGAACAACGGTATCGACCTTAGCCGGGTCGAAGAACAACTCAACCAGGTTGCTCCCAATAGTCCGAATCTTGCGCTTTACCGAGACATGATGCTGACCGTCCTGCGCATGGCCCAGGACGATCGCAACCGCTGGAATGCCAAGATCGTCCTGCAAACCCTGCGTGAACTGGAGAACGCCTTTCGCGTACTGGACCAGTTCAAGGGGCGCCGCAAGGTCACGGTGTTCGGCTCGGCGCGAACGCCCACCGAACATCCGCTCTATGCACAAGCCCGCGCACTGGGCACGGCGCTGGCCCATTCCAACCTGATGGTCATCACCGGTGGTGGCGGCGGCATCATGGCTGCGGCCCACGAAGGTGCCGGCCTGGAACACAGCCTCGGGTTCAACATCACCCTGCCCTTCGAACAACACGCCAATTCAACCGTGGACGGCACGCAGAACCTGCTGTCCTTCCACTTTTTCTTTACCCGCAAGCTGTTCTTCGTCAAGGAAGCCGATGCACTGGTGCTCTGCCCCGGCGGTTTTGGCACCCTCGATGAGGCACTGGAAGTGCTGACCCTGATCCAGACCGGCAAGAGCCCGCTGGTTCCGGTGATTCTGCTGGATGCCCCAGGGGGCAGCTTCTGGCAGGGCGCGCTGGATTTCATCCGCAATCAGCTGGAGGCCAATCACTACATTCTGCCCAACGACCTGAAACTGATGCGCCTGGTCTACAACGCCGACGAGGCGGTGGAAGAGATCAAGCGGTTCTACAGCAATTTCCACTCCAGCCGCTGGCTGAAAAAGCAGTTCGTGATCCGCATGAATCATCCGCTCAACGAACGGGCGATGGAACAGATACAAAAGGACTTTGCCGACCTGTGCGTCAACGGGCACTTTTATCAAGGCGCCTGCGATGACCAGCAACACGATGAACCGCAGTTCGACCATTTGACGCGCTTGTCGTTCGCCTTCACGGCCCGGGACCAGGGGCGCCTGCGGGAGCTGGTGGACTTCATCAACAGAACGGAAAACTGGAGCAGGGCCAAGGCGCCGGCACAGGAGCGCACGCGCGAACCGATCAAGGCGACCTGATCAGTCATCCAACTCACGGCCGCTGAACAGGCGGCCGATCATGTCCATGGAATAACCCCGATAACTCAGGAAGCGTCCCTGCTGGGCACGCTCGCGGGCGTCGGTGGGCAAATGCCCGGCGAATTTGCGGCGCCAGGTGTCTTCCAGCTGCGCTTGCCAGTCGAAACCGCTTTCACGCAAGGCCAACTCGATATCGGCACGTTGCAGGCCGCGCTGGCTCAGCTCTTCGCGAATACGCATAGGGCCATAGCCGGAACGAGCACGGTAGGAAACGAAGCTTTCGAGGTAGCGGGATTCGGACAACAGCCCCTCTTCCGTCAAGCGGTCGAGTTCTGTGTCGATCATTTCAGGTGGGGCGCCGCGCTGACGCAGCTTGCGCGTCAGCTCGACTCGACCGTGCTCGCGTCGCGCGAGCAGGTCCATGGCCGTACGCCGTACGGCGACCGGGGTATCCAGTACGGCGCTCATTGGCTCACTCAGATATCGGCGTCAGCCAGATCATCTTCGGTCTCGTCAACGGTGGCTACGCCTTTGACGTCGGCACCCGCGCCAGCATTCAGCAGCTTGTCACGCAGTTGCTTCTCGAGGGCCGCGGCGACTTCCGGGTTATCCGCCAGGAACTTGGCCGAGTTGGCCTTGCCCTGACCGATCTTGCTGCCGTTGTAGCTGTACCAGGCACCGGATTTCTCGACGAAACCGTGCAGCACGCCCAGGTCGATCATCTCGCCGTTCAGGTAGATGCCCTTGCCGTAAAGGATCTGGAACTCGGCCTGACGGAACGGCGAAGCCACCTTGTTCTTCACGACCTTGACGCGGGTTTCGCTGCCCACCACTTCGTCGCCTTCCTTCACCGCGCCGGTACGGCGGATGTCCAGGCGCACCGAGGCGTAGAACTTCAGCGCGTTACCACCGGTGGTGGTTTCGGGGCTGCCGAACATCACGCCGATCTTCATGCGGATCTGGTTGATGAAGATCACCAGGCAGTTGGCGTTCTTGATGTTACCGGTGATCTTGCGCAGTGCCTGGGACATCAGGCGGGCTTGCAGGCCGACGTGCATGTCGCCCATTTCGCCTTCGATTTCCGCTTTTGGCACCAGGGCGGCCACGGAGTCGACGATGATCACGTCCACCGCGTTGGAGCGCACCAGCATATCGGTGATTTCCAGGGCCTGCTCGCCGGTGTCCGGCTGAGAGACCAGCAGGTCATCGACATTGACGCCCAGCTTGCCGGCGTATTCAGGGTCCAGGGCGTGTTCGGCGTCGACGAAGGCGCAGGTCGCACCGGCTTTTTGCGCCTGGGCGATGACCGAAAGCGTCAGGGTGGTCTTACCCGAGGATTCCGGACCGTAGATCTCGACGATACGGCCTTTCGGCAGACCGCCGATGCCCAGCGCAATGTCCAGGCCCAGGGAACCGGTGGAGATCGAAGGGATCGCCTGACGGTCATGATCGCCCATCCGCATCACGGCACCCTTGCCGAATTGACGTTCGATCTGACCCAAGGCCGCAGCCAAGGCTTTCTTCTTGTTGTCGTCCATTAAAGTCCTCACGTAATCAATAAGGCCTGACGGCCAACACCTGTATAAGTAGCCAGTATTATTCCACAGCGTCGGCGGATCGCCTACCCCTGATTTGCGATTTCTGCTTCCGCCCGTCGTAACAGGCCTTCCAGCGCGGCCAGAACCGTTTGTCGACGGACCGCATCGCGGTCGCCGGGAAAGTGCCGGCGCTCGGCGCTCACGTCGTCGCCGCAGCCCCAGGCCAGCCAGACGGTGCCCACCGGTTTCTCGGCGGAACCGCCGTCCGGCCCGGCCACGCCGCTGACCGCCACGGCGAACCGTGCCGCGCTGTGGGCCTGGGCACCGCGGACCATAGCCTCGACCACTTCGCGGCTGACAGCGCCGACCTGGCCGAACAAGACCTCGGGCACGTTCAGTTGGAGGGTCTTCTGCTTGTTGGAATAGGTCACATAACCGGCTTCGAACCAGGTCGAACTGCCGGGAATCCGGGTGATCGCCTCGGCGATGCCGCCGCCGGTGCAGGACTCGGCGGTGGTGACCTGGGCTTTCAGAACCTGCAAACGCCGGCCGAGTTCCACGGCCAGTTGGGTGATGTCGTCCACATGCCTCTCCTGATCGGGTGTGCCAAGGGCACAACCCTACACGAGCGGGCTGTGCTTTCAAGACACGATATTGCATCCGGATGTCAGCGAGAAACCGCCCCGGCATACGCCTGACAAGCTTTCAAGGCGATCAGGGCGCGGTCGCCGTCGTCGGTGATGGCGATAATTCGTTGAGCATGCGCCGGGTCAAGTCGGGCTCTTGTGGCTGCATGAACCACGCCGCCGGCGGCGGTGGTGGCTGGCACGTTGCAACCACTGGCGGGATCGTTGCCGTCGAGGAGGACTGACAGCCGCAGATCAGCAGTGGCAAGGCGATCGCGCAGGCGAGCCTGATCCTGTTGGACATCGTTCAGCTCCTTTGAATGGGTTTGGTCGCTGCTCTGGAGCTGCTGCTCCAGGGCCAGGCGTTGGTCCTGCTCGGCCCGCTGTTGCGCGGCCGCGGCGAGGGAAAGTTGGTTGAGCGTGTCGGCCTGCAACCGGGCCTGATGTTCCAGCTGCAGACCGTAACGCCAGTCTTGAATGTGCCAGGCGCCGGCCGCCGCACCACCGGCCAACAAGGCCAGCAGTGCGACGACAACGCCCAGGCGCCAAGGCGCCGGGATCAGGTCGAGGAAGCGCATAGCACCGCCCTCGCCCGGGCCCAGAGTTGCAGTCGATCCTCGAGGCCGTTCAGGCCGCCGTTGATCTTGCGGGTGATGCTGTTGAACTGGTCGGCATCGGCCAGTTCGTTCAACCCTTGCTGCTCCCAGAACCAGGCCGCCGACTCGGCGGCCCATTGCGGTTGTTCCAGCAGTTCCGGTTGTTGCAACAAGCGTTCGTCGCCAAACAGCCCGAGGCTGCATTGGAGATAGTTGCTGCGACCGGTGATCTGGATCAGCCCGCGACCGCGATAGTTCCAGCCGTCGCCAGACGCTGCATCGCCGTTCCCCATACGCGATGCGTAGACGATGTTCGCGATCTGCTCCGGCTGCCGGGCGACCTCCGCAGCCAGGTCCGGAGTAAACCGGCTGGGCCAGGTGGCGACCAGGGCCTGCGCGCCATAGTTCAGGTTCTCGACCACCGACTGCAGTTGGCCTGACTCGTGACCGGCTTGCGCCAGGAACGCAGCAACGCGCTGCGCGGTGACGATCTGGTAATCATTCATCGCTGTGTTGAGCGCAGGAACAAAAACGCCGGCTTGGTCGCCGGCGTTCGGGAGGATCTGCAGCAATTGCTGCTGGGTAATCGGCATGGCTTTCTCCGGGCGTAAAAAAACCGCTCACGGCGGTCGTTTGAGTAGTGATGATCAGCGCTTATTTAACGGGTTCGTCGTCCGGTACAACTGCGTTGGAGCCCGCATATGGCAGTAATGATTTCTGACAGTGATCCGCTTGAAACCAGTTCAAAAACCTGCACATGACGCAGCCCCAGCGCTTTCCAGCCATCTGGGCCTTTGCCGAACGCGAGCTGATAGTCTCGCCAGGATCACCCAGCAGTAGCGTGTTTCCGCCCTCGTCCAGCCAAACCAACAGGTTCAGCCCGAATCGTTTGATTTTCCCCATGCTCAGCTCCAGACCACGGCCTGCACCGCCTCTGGGCTAGTGGCGGCCATGATTTTCCCTTCCAGCACGATCTTGCGACCGATAAAGCCAGAAATCGCCGCTTTACCACACACCCCGACAGCCTGAATCTGCGCGGCGGTGTGCGAGCGAAAAGCCCAGACCCCAGCCCCGTCCGCACACCAGAACGGCGTCGACCAGTCGGCACCAGTGCCCGGCAACAAGGAGGCCAGTACCGAGGACGACAGATTGGCCTGGTCGGTTATTTGCGACGGGTAGGTGTAGGGCGTGCCGCTGACCAGGGCATCACAGCTGAAGCCGGAAACGATGGCGGCGGCGCATTCCGCATCCACCCGCTGCACCTGAGCCGTTTGTGCAAGGACCAGCAGCGCACCCGGCGTCGGTGCCACTGGCACCACCAGCTGGTCATTGACGACCCGATAACCTTGCGTGGCAATACAGCGCTGCCAGTCCGCGTCGCTGATTTCAAGGAGATTGCTGATCCCAGGCGGCGGAGGACTGTCGACGCTGTCGTAGAAAGCGCTGATCGTGCCGTCGGCGGCATAGACTGCATATTTTTGTCCCATGATGTTTCCTCAGTATCCGATTGCAATCCACGGCACGTTTGGCGAACCCACCGTACCGTTTGCATAAAAAGTGCATTGCGAAACGCCGCCGTATCTCACGCCGACCGTGCAGGTGTTGGCGGTGGAACCAACGCTGGCTGAATTGCCCGGCAAGGTCATAAGGGAGACATTCGGGAAAGCCAGGGGGTAGGTCACGGTGAGCGAACCACCTGCCGCAATGGCCGTCGCCGTGCCCCACTGAATAATCCAACTACCCAATTTCTGATAACCATTGATCCCGATACTGGCGGCAAAATCGGCGCTGCTGCTGTTGACCGCGTTGCCGGTGATAAACCATGTGCCACTGCCAACATGGGTGAACTCGGCCGACGTCCCCGGCACCAGCATGAACGAGCCGGTGGTGGCCGGTAGGCTAGGTGTCTGGGTCTTGTCCGTGCCCTGCGGCACAATGGTCATGGCATTGGAGCCAAAGTTGGCAAGCGTGACCACCGCGCCGACCGGGATTGCCAGCGAAACCGTGTTCGGTAGGCTGTAGGAGTTGGCGGTGGAGCTCCAGCCGTAGAGGAACCCACCGACGTGCGACGCAACCCCCGTCAGCGCACCGGTGAACGGCAGCACGCCCGACAGTTGCTTGCCAGAACGGGCCAGGAACCCGGTGGTGGCGAACTTTTGGCTGCTGTCGAACTGCGGCGCAGTGGTGCCAATAGCGGCAGCCAACTGCCCGAATGCAACGGCATGCTGACTTTTGCTTGCATTGGCGACCTGGAATGCACCGCCAGTGCTATCGACCAGCACCCACGAGCCGGTTCCGATTGAACTGTTCCACTGCACCCATACATCACCATTGGCAACAATCTCGCCACCTTGGAGCGCGGAGTGCGCAGCACCGACAATAGGCGCTGCGGCCAGTCCGTTCGGACTAAAGGTGCTTGCCCCTATGTTGCCATTCTGGGCCTTGAAACGTAGTACTACGCCGTCTAAAAGTGCCTTGATGGCTGGAGCATAATTCGCACTATAAGCGCCGGCCTGCCCTGTATCCAAAGCGTATTTAACCGAATCTGATTGATTCATCCTTTGAATGGACAGTAATAGTTGCCCAGGGTCAGCTTCATCGGGAACCAGACCAGAAGCTGTTACTACATTCACAATTTCATCTGTGACCGAATTCCCCCATGACGCAGGTATCAATGAACCCGGTGTTCCTGTTACAGGGTTTTCATCTACAAACTTACCGTTCACCAACCCTACACTGGGTACACTCTTTGGATAATCCATATTTCTAACCTCTAATCATAATTGATGTGCACCAGCGTATGAGCCGGGGCACTGCGGTGTATCAAGCACTCAAGAGCACTACCGGGGTTGGCGCCGAAGCGCTCGCCCCAGTAGCTCGCGCCGAAACGCCGGCCCATGAGCAGTCGGCCACCGGTATTGAGCGTCCACATGAACTGCGCCTGCCAGGTGCCAAAGCGCGCCTTGCCGAACCGTGCCCGGCCCATGCGCGGGGTCTGCAGCTCGGTCACGCTGGCATTCGGATAACCTTGGCTGCGGGCGATATCGAGGAAGTAGCCGATGCTCTGGTCGCCCACCGCCAGCAACCGTCGACGTACCGCCTGGCGGCGATCGTCGAACAAGGGATTGGGCCCCAGGCACGGGTCGGGCAGGTTCATCACCCGCTCCCAGTCCGGCACCAGTTCACTGACCGTTACCGGGTCCACTTCATTGATCAGGTCTACGGCCCGGGCATCGATCCGTGCCAGTTCCTGGGCAATCCCCAACAGCACCTGCTGGATTTCCGGCACCTGCTCCGGGTCCCAGGCCGGGCCCGCCGGCATCAGACTGCGCAACTGCTCCTGGTACTGCGCGGCGGTTCTTACTCCAGCCATACGCAACCTCCGAAGGTCAGCAACTGGTTGGTGGCTGCTGGCACATCGGCGGACGGCGAGACCAGCAGGTGATCCTGCTCGCCGCTGGCACTGCTGATGGACTCGGCGATATGGGTCAGCAACAGCGTTTCACCCAGGCCGCCCTCACGATCGTGCAGGTCCTGCAACTCGGCCTCCACGGCAGCGCGGGTGGCGGTGGTGTCCGGGATCAGGCGCAAGGTGTAGGTCACCGGGACCAGCACCGGCGCCAGTACGTGCAACTCGGCGGTCACCGGGCGCAACGGGTCGATATAGGCCTGGACCAATGCCAGCTGCCCATCATCCGGCAGCGGCACCGGATCGTCGTCGCGCATCACAAACAAGCCGACGGTACCCGGCCCCAGGTAGCTGCCACGACACCAGGCCCGGGTAATCCCCGGACACTCCAGTGCCCAGGTTTCGTAGTCGGCCGCCGAACCGCCGTTGGGAATAATGCGATAGGAACGAATCACCCGCGCCCGCAGCGATTCGACGCTTTCTGCCGCGACGCCACCGGTCAAACCAGGATCGAGCACGGTGAAGGTATTGCCGATCCCTTGCACCGGCTGCACCGGAAACAACGTCAGCCCGGCATCGGCGTTGCCCAGGCTGCCGGCATCCAGCGCCTGGATCTGCGCAGTATTCGCCCCGCTGTTGGTAGCACCGCCAAGCGTCACGGTGTAGCTGCGCCCATCACTGGTCTGCAGCAGGGTACCGGCATCGAGCAGCGCCCCCGCCGCAGCGGTATAACTGACGCTGCCGCTGGCCGCCTGCGCGGCCTTGCGTGGTTGATGCAGGCGCAACGCGGCAATGCGCTCCAGGGTAGTTTCATCGGCGGTGTCGGGCAGGATCTGCTCGGCAATCCAGTCGAGGTAACCGTAAAGGCCGAAGGCCGTACCGCCCAGGGTGCGGGCCAGGACCTGTGCATCGGACTGGCGCAGCGCATCGCCGGCCAGGTCGCCTTGGGTGCGGTTGATCAGCACCGGCAGCGAAGGGGTTTCAAACGGCATAAGTCACCTGCCAACTGTGGTTCGGGTTGATATCCAGGCGCTCGCCGCTGGCCAGGGTCAGAACCGTGCGCAGGTTCAGGCGCTGGGCGTCGAGCCGTTCGGTTTGAATCTCGATAGCGCTGCAATGCCCGTCGTCGAGCAACCATTGCAAGGCTTCGCGGGCATAGAATTCGGCGTCAAGCTGGGTCTGCGCGGTGAGCTTGACCCGTCGCAACAGCCACAGCCGCGAACCGATACGGTCGTCGGTCACCGTGGGAAAACTGTCGCCCCACCAGCCGAAACGCTCATCGTCATCGAGGCGGTCGTCGGCGTTGGCGCGACGCCAGGTAAACAGGCTGATCAGCACCGAGCGGGTCAGCGCCGTCTTTAGGTCGTTGGCAACGAACATCAGGCACCTCCCGTCGGCGCGCCGGTCTGGCCGTTGCCCGGCTGGATGCCACCGTGTACATGCTTCATCTGGCTGATACCGCCGGCGACCTGATCGCCCTGGGAAACGATCTTTCCGGTCTGGGTCAGCGTCGGGCTGTCGATGTTCACCGCAGTGCTGGCGCGGATGTTCAGGGTGCCGGTTTCGATATCGATGATCCGGCCACGCTTGAAGTGGATCTTGTCGCCCTCGTCGGTATAGAGGGCGATTTCGCCGGGGGCGAGGTTCTGCAAGCGGTAGCGACGGTCGGCGACCACCAGCACGATAGCGTGGGAACGGTCGCCGCCGAGAAAGGTGGCGATGCCTTCGGCGCCGGCCAGCGGGTTGCTGGTAAAGCCGTAGGGCTCGAAGTGCTCCATATCGTCGTTCACTTCACCGGCGGTCAGGCGCATTTGCAGCGATTGCAGTTTGTTGGCCGAGTTGGCAAGCACGACAGTGCCGCGCGCCAGCAGGCGTGTCAGTAGGCTCATGGGGATTCCTTGGGCAAGCGGGGTGATTACTTCGTAGCCTTTGCAGGCGCTGGGGTCGCGTCGAAGACTGTCGGTGGCGCCACTTCCAGGGTGGTGATCGAACCCTTGTCGGACAACGACCAGGTCACCTTGGAGATGAGCATCTCCTGGTCCACGTCCAGCACCGGGTCCTTCACCCGCACGGTCAGGTTGTGTCGCCACAGGTCACCGTTGGACTGTCGCCAGCCCTGCACGGTGTAGGTGGTCGTCAGGGCCCTGGCACGGCGCGTCGCCCGCTCCCAGTCAGCCCGTTGCTGGGCCAGCTCCGGAGTGATCTGCGCGCTCAGGCTGATCACCGTGACGCGCTTGCGATCCGGATTGGTCTCGCTGGATACCCCGGACACTTCGCTCACCGCGCTGCCACTTTTCTGGTCGCTGCCCTTGTGCTGGCCAATCACCCGGTACTCGGAGAACACCTTGCTGTAGTCCCTCGCCGTATTGGCCGAAAGAATGTTCTTGCCCAGTTCCAGCACATCGGTGGCCCGCCCTGCGCTTCCGGGCTTGGCGAGTACCAGGTTGCCGGCTGCATCATCGGTGGAGAACACCCGATACAACGTCAGCAACCGATCGATGGACTTGAACACCGTCTCACCCGGCACGATGCTGTGGGTTTGCAGTTTGGTGGTTTCCGGGATCTCGCTGCGCACGTTGACCTGGTAGGGCTTGGCCAGCGCCTCGACGATCTTCAGCAGGCTCTGTTCTCGCCATTGGCCCGGCTGGTTGACGGCCGCACAATCCACCAGGTCCCGGGTCAGCGAACTGCCCTCGACGGTGAGGCTGATCTGATTGCCGTCATAGCTGATGGGCGCCTTGTACACGTAACCGGTCAGGACCAGGTCGCAGCCGATCAAGACCGAACAACGGGCGCCGGCCTTGATCGGCACGGCCAGGGTCTGCCCCGGCCATTTCCAGGTGATACCGAGCTTGAAGGTGCGGAACTGACGCTCGAGATCGGCACTGATCTCGATGGTCTTCCAGCCCTCATAACTCAGGCCGTCAACCAGCAGGACGACGGCATTGTCGATGTCATTCATGGCTTACTCCCGGGATATCTGCACCGGCGCCGGCGGTATGAAACCGGGGTGCGAAATCCGGTTGCGCTGCACCACTTCCCCTACCCGCGTGGCATCACCGAAGTTCTGGTAGGCCACGACCAGTGCCGGCAGGTTGCTCTTGGGAATCAGATCAATCAGCCGCACCCCGGTGGAGGCCACCGCGTTGAGATGCTGCGTTAGCGCCTGACGAACGGTACTGAGCGCCTGGTAATGCAGCGCATCGGCCTTGAGCGCCGCCTGCCAGATCACCTCGTTGAGGTTGTCACGCAGCGCCAGCACATCATCGACCACTGGCACATCGGCCCGTTGCACCGGCTGCTGGGCTTGTTGGGCCAGTGACGGTGTGGTCGTCAGTTTCACCGCCGGCGTCGCCACCGGTATCATTGACACAAGCTGGGAGATCTGGACCAGCAAGGCATCCTGGATCAGGTTCACCGTGGCCTGTGAGGCCGCGGCGGAGTCCTTGCCAATGGTCAGTTTTGAAGTGTCGAGGGACTTGGCGTCCTCGACCTGTTTCGAGAGGTCGGCCAGCATTCCGTGATAGCCCTGGACGGCAAAGTCTTTCAAGCCCCGCACTTCGCCCACAACGCTCTTGACTTCGCCCACCAACCCCTTGAATTCGCCCAGCACGCCTTTGACCGCAGCACTCACTTGCTTGGGGAACTCCTTGATCGTGCGAACCAGGGCGTAAACGTTCGCGTACGTCTCGATCAACGGCTGCAACTCCTGTTCGATCACGTGATACGCCAAGGTAATCCCCTTGCGCAGGTTTTCCAGGCCGATCCGCGCCTGATTGATCTGCGACATCGCCCCATCGAAACGCGCCACCGAAGAATCGAGCAAGTTGTCCGACGCCACCTGCAATTGCTCCTGGGTGTTGACGACGGCCTTGGGGAACTGCAGCGGTTCGTCCGGGTAGAACTTCAGGTTGAAGGTCACCAGCCCGCCGTCCTTGCGGGTCTGGGTCATGTCGCAGGCGCCGACCTTGACCTGCATCCGCCCCAGCCACGGATGGACCAGTTCGCCACTACCCTCCTCCAGCGCCTTGAGCAGTTCGTCACGCTGTTCAAGACAATCGGCGCCGACGATAAACGCCATCAGATCATGGATCTTCGCCTGCTGGCCGAGGCCTTCGAAGAACGGTTGGTCGCGCTGGGGGTATTCATGCAACTGGCCCTTCTGGCCGACCGGGGTTTTCGCCTGGTCGACCCAGAACGGCACGCCGCGAAACGACGCCGGCAACAAACGATCACGCCAGTTAGTCGCCATAAGCACCTCCGAGAGAAAGCGAGCGATAACCGACGCGAGGCGTCAGGTCCAGGCCCGGTTGGTTGGTTTGGGATTGCTCGACGCGCAGACCCGGCGGTGCATCCTTGAAGCTCACGACCAAGCCACCTTCGAGTTGCGTGCGGTTGTTGGCGGCGGTTTGCTGGACCAGGGCGTTGGCGTTGCTCATCAGACCGGAGTCTGTAGTGCTTGACGCGTCCCCCCAGTTCCAGAGGGAAGCACCACCATTGGCCGCCTTGGCATTCGTGGCCTCTTGCTGCTGCGCCAGGCCATCGACCTTGCCGGTGACCTGGGTGACAAAGTTACCGAAACCGCCACTGAACAATTCCTTGATCGGCGCGATAAGGGTTTGCAACTTGCTCCACCAGCCAGCGAACCAGGTGACAATCGGGTCCCAGTTCTTGATGATCAGCCCCAGTGGCGACCAGTCGAACAGCGTCTGGAAAAAGTCCATGACGGGTGTCGCCAGACTTCGCAATACGTCCCACAAGGCAGAAAAGACTTCGCTGATGGGCTGCCAGTTGGCAACGACCTGCTCGACCGGAGACCACTCGAACAACGTCTGGAAGAAGTCCTTGAGCAACTGTGCGGGGTCTTGCAGGGCTGCCCAGATCGTGTCGAAGTAAGCGCCGATAGCGCTCCAGTTATTGATGACCAGCCCCAGCGGCGACCAGTCGAACAGTGCCTTGAAAAAGTCCACTACCGGTGCGGCCGTCGCTTTGAGCGTGTCCCAGAGCCCCTCGAAAAATGTGCTGATCGCTCCCCAGTTATTGATGATCAGCCCCAGCGGTGACCAGTCGAAAACCGCCTTGAGAAAGTCCACTACCGGTGCGGTCGCCGCTTTGAGCGTGTCCCAGAGCCCCTCGAAAAATGCGCCGATCGTCCCCCAGTTATTGATGATCAGCCCCAGCGGCGACCAGTCGAACAGCGCCTTGAGAAAGTCCACTACCGGTGCGGTCGCCGCTTTGAGCGTGTCCCAGAGCCCCTCGAAAAATGCGCCGATCGTCCCCCAGTTATTGATGATCAGCCCCAGCGGCGACCAGTCGAACAGCGCCTTGAAAAAGTCCACCACCGGTGCGGCCGTCGCTTTGAGTTCGATCCAAAGGCCGTCGAAAAATGCGCTGATCGCCCCCCAGTTATTGATAATCAACCCCAGCGGCGACCAGTCGAACAGCGCCTTGAAAAAGTCCACTACCGGTGCGGCCGTAGCTTTGAGTTCGATCCAGAGGCCGTCAAAAAATGCACTGATCGCCCCCCAGTTATTGATGATCAACCCCAGCGGCGACCAATCGAACAGCGCCTTGAAAAAGTCCACTACCGGTGCGGCCGTAGCTTTGAGCGTGTCCCAGAGCCCCTCGAAAAATGCGCCGATAGCGCCCCAGTTATTGATGATCAACCCCAGCGGCGACCAGTCGAATACCCCCTTGAGAAAGTCCATCACTGGCACGGCCAAGGCCTTGAGCAAGCGCCAGATCGAATCGAAGAGCCCCGTCAGCGGCCCCCAGTTGTCGATGACCAGGCCCAGGGGCGTCCAGGAAAACAGCACCTTGAAAAAGTCGAACACCGGAGCGGTTACCGCCTTGATCGACTCCCAAAGGCTGGCGAAAAACACACTGATCGTCTCCCAGCCCGCGGTAATCATCGGCATCGGCGACCAGGAGAGCACCGCTTCCAGCCCCGACATGAAGCCGGCCGCCATGCTTTTGATAGCGTCCCAAAGCCCGTGGAAAAAGCCTGAGATCGGTTCCCAGTAGGCAACGATCAGCCCCGCCGCAACGGCGATACCCAACGCAACCAAACCGATCGGCGAGGCCAGGAAACCGACCTTGAGCAACTCCATCGCGCCCAGCACCCCCGTCACCGCACCACGCATGACGGTAAACGCCAACGCCCCCGCCGCCAGTCCTTGAACCAGGTTCGGGTTGGCCGCCACGAACTCGGCGACGGTACTCACCAGCGGCACCAACGCCGTCACTACGGAATTCACTACAGGCAACAGTGCCTGGCCGAACTTCACTGAAACGCTGTCGACCGCCTCACTCAACTTCGCCAGATTCTGCGCCGTGGGCCCCAGCTTCGGATCCGGCAACTCCGGTCCCTCAGCCCCCTTGCGGGCCTCGGCCAACTTGTTTTCTTCCTTGATCGCCGCCCGGACACCTTCGACAAACGGCGACGCCAAGCCTTCGCCCTTGAACAACGCCGAAAAATCCAGCTCGCCCAGACCGCTGTCCTCCAGGCTCTTTTTGAAACTCCCGACTTTCGTGGTGACCTTTGCCATGTCGTCGTCCATTTTCTGGACGCCGCTCACGACAAGGGCCATGTTCACAATCGTCTGGGTATTCGCCGTGAGCATGTTATTTGTCGTAGCCATCACTGCACCTGCTGCATCGCATTGATCCGTTGCGCATGCTCCAGGGATTCCCGGAGCACATCCAAGGGCCTGGCCATCATCTGTTCGGGATCAACCTTCCAGAACCAGGCCAGGTCATAGGCGACCGCAATCAGCTCGCCGATGGCTGCGATGCCGCACTCATGAAAAAACCGGCCACCGCCCAGCTCAGGGTGTTGAGGTCGGACAGGTCCAGCTGGTTGACCGACGACGGCGGAATGCCGGCGCAGACCGCGATGTACTTGGCCGCGACATCCATGTCGAGGCTGACGTCCTGGCCCTTGTCGATCTTGTACGGCAGCGCCTTGATCGTCCGCACTTCCTGCACCGTCGGACGACGCAGGGTGAGCTCGCCCAGGGGTTCTCCGTGGGCCTCGATGGGCACCTGCAACTTCACTGGATCAGTCATTGCCAGGTCCCCTTGATGCCTTCGAATTTCAGCGAAATGGTCGCGTCATCGCCCTTGGCCGATGGCGTCTCGATCAGATAGGCACCGGCCAGGACGTAGACCTTGCCGTTGCTGAATTCGCAGGTGACGGTCATGTCGGTGCCGGCGATCAGTTGTTGGAGGGGGAAGTCCGGCGTATGCAACGCGGTGACGGTGAAAGACGGAGCGACGTCGGTTTCCTTGTAGAAACCCGGCACGACCGTTTCCCGTTTGACGGACATCAGGGGCGCTTCGCAGCCGCCGTTGATAGTCAGTTGAGCGCCGTCCACTTTGACGTAGCAGGTGCCCGCAATCAGTTGACCCATGGTGTATCTCCTTGCAATAAAAAGCCCGCATCGAGCGGACTGGGGTTACGCAGTGTGGGCAGGCGATCAGGCCGCCGCGTCGTACTGCAGGCGGAACTGGTTGAGCAGCGCGAACACACGCAGGCCGTTGATGTAGTCCGGCGGGAACAGCACGTTGACCCGGCTCGGGTCCTGGGTGTCGCGCTCGACGATCAGGTGCGCGGCGAACATCTCGGCGTTCTCCACGTGGCCTTCCAGTTCGAGCTTGGCGTACTGGGCGATCAACTCGCCGCGGATGGTGCTCGGGGTGATGATCGGCTGGCCGGCACCGAAGCGGGTGCCATCGGCCGCGAGCTTGTGGCGACCGTACTTGCTGGTGATCACGCTTTGCAGACGGCGCACGATAAAGGCCGACTGGTGCATGGTCTCGCTGTCCAGGTAGGAGTTGTCCGCCTGGCCGTAGGCGTTCTTCTGGTAGGTGGTGATCGCCCGCTGGATGCGCACGTAACCGCCTTCGTAGTACGCGGTGGCCAGACCGTAGCTGAGCAGCGACTGACGCTCGGTCAGGGTGAAACGTCCGCTGGCCGCGGCCGGATCGATGCCGGGCAGGCTGCCGCTCTGGGTCGGACGGCTGGCGTCGGCGGAGATGAACACCGAAGTACGCGCGGCCAAGGCAGCAGCCTGGACCCAGACCGGTTGCGGCACGCCCGGCTCCATGGCCAGGATGGTCACATGCTGGTCGTTACGGGCTTGACCGGCGGCCACCAGGGTGCCGACAGTACCGCGCATGGCGGTGTAGACGTGGCCGAACAGCTGCTTGGACCAGGACCAGCGACCGGCGCTGTCGTTCATCGCGGCTTGCCAGGCGTTCAGGGTCGCCACATCGGACCAGGGCTGGCAGATGAATTCGAACGGTTCGTCGCCCAGTGCCGCGAGCGCGGCAACCTGGTCCGGCACACCGGTGCCACCGGCCATCGCCGCGGAGACGATGGTCAGGCCGGCCGGGGTCTGCTCGCCATTGCTCTTGCCCAGGCGATTGAACTGCAGGCTGATGTCGTTGCCGCTGTCACCGGTCCATTTGCAGCTCAGGCTCACCGTACCGTCGACGGCCACGGCGCTGACCGGCAGGTCGGCCGCCGCGTTGACTTGCAGCGCCAGGGTGGTGGCAACCTGGGCGGCAGTCGCCCCGTTGACCACGGCGGCCTGGACCCGCACACCGCCGACATACAGGTTGAGCACGCCGCTTTCGGTGGCGGTACCGGTCAGTTTCAGGTCAGCCTTGGCGATGCTGCCCACGGTATTGCGCAGCGGCAGGCACCAGATCTCGCCGACCGGATCGGTCTTGCGCCAGGTGTCGTACATCGAGGCGAGCATCGAGCCTTGGCCGCCGATGCTTTTTGCCAGCGCTACGCTGGAAACCAGCACCAGGCTGCCGACTTCGGCGGCGGTGGCGTTGTCGTTGACCTGGGCGACGATCAGTCGACGCAGGGTCGAGGAGGCGCTATTGGCCGCCGAGTTGTCCATTTCGGCGTAGAACAGCGGAACACGCAGGTCCGCAGGGATGTTGCTGAATCCGATAGCCATTATTGGGCATCCTGTGGTTGTGCCGCTTGCACGGCGTTGAGGGTGATATCGCCATCAGCCAGACGGCGGCGCCACCAGGCGCTGTCGGCCACTTCACGGCCTTCGAGCGGTAGCAGGTCTCCGGCTTCCGGGTCCGGCACGGCGCGGCCTGGGGCCGGCACTACGGTGATGCGTTGGGTCATTGCGTTACGTCTCCTGAAAAAGTCAACTCCAGGCGCCCGTCGGGTCCTGGGCGGTGCAGATTGGGGTCGGCCGGGTCGATGGCATCGACCTTCACCGTCACCCCGCTAAAAGACGGCAAGCCGTCCAATTCATGCTCGTGCCAGGTTTCGGCCGGGTCCGTGGAGCGGTTGCGCCCCAGTTGGAACTCGGCGAAGAAATGCAGGCGATAGAGCAGGCGGCTGGCGTTGATCGAGATCAGTTCGCCGCCGTCGTATTCGATGGGGTTGTAGAAGGTGTCGGGTTTGAAGCCGACCAGGGCACGCCAGAGTTCGGCGCGCAGGCTGTGCAGTTGGTCGAAAGCTTGGGCACCGTTGCTGCTGTCGAGTACCAGGACCAGTTCCAGGCGATCGGTCAGGGTTTGGCGGGTGACGTTTTGTGAGGCGTCCTTGCTCGCCAGGTCGGCGATCACGGTGACGAATGCCGCCGGGGTTTGTAGCGTGGTGTTGCTTTGCAACAGGTCGAGATCAAGGCCGGTGGAAATGTGATTGGCAAGACTGGGGCATTGATCACGCAGTTGCGTGAGGATCGGGGTGATGTTCATGGGGGTTCACCGGGTAATAAAGAACCCGTCGATTGACGGGTTCGAAAGGCGATCACTCGCCTCCAGAAAGCCCGCATCCTTGCGAGCTGGGCCCTGCTCTCGGGCCCGCCAGCTCCAGTCCATTGGCAATATCCAAGGTGGTCATGGGCGCTTTGTCCGGACGTCTGTCGCGCTATTGTTCCGGCTTGGTCTCCGGGGGAAGCACCTCGTCGACCCCCAGGCGCTTGGCCGCCCAGCGCTCGTAAATACCGATGGCGGCATCCGCACCGGCCATGGCGGTCAGACAGCCAAAGGCGCCGGCGGTCCAGATCGACACGCCGGCGGCATACAGCAGCATGATGGTCGACATACCGCAGACCATGCAGGCCCCGGAGCGTAGTACCAAGCGCCGCAGCAGTACCCAGCCGCGGGCACCGTCCTTGTCGGCGCGCCACATTTCGCCGGAAACCCCGCCGATCACGGCCAGCACGATGACCAGCCAGATAGGCATGTCCACCAACGCTTGTTGCTCGTTCGTCATGTCACGCCTCCTGCAATAAAAAAGGGCCATTCATTGGCCGGTGATGGTTCGGGCTTGTGGTTCAAGGTGAAGGGTTCTCTTGAGAGCCCGCGTTCGGTGGGCATTCCAAAAAGCCCGGTCGCCCAGGCTTTTCAGTAATGCGGTCCTGATGCCCGGCCCCGGAACCGCTCGCATTTTCGGCGATGGGGCTTCAGGCAGGACACCCGATCCTTCGGCGCTACTGGCGCGGTACGGATCGATTCAAATTGTTCCTCCGACCGCGACCCTGTCCGCCGGATAACTGCTTACGGTGCTTTACGCTGCACACCCGGGTCAGTTGCCAACCCTCTGAACCGTTGAGGCCGGTTCATCGCTGCCTGTTCCTTGAAGCGGTGCCACTAAAGAGCGCGGGGGCTATCCCCTGGCATTGCTGCCTGTCACCGACCTTTCTGGCCGGCTTGAGACAAAGAATATGCATGTATGCATATACAGTCAATGCACAAATGCATTTATTTATGCGTCGTCGATGCACGAGCGCATGGAGGCCGCGTCGTTCAAGGGGTTGAGCTTTTTGGCAGGCGTAAAAAAACCCACATCGCTGTGGGTTTTTTCCGAATCAGGAAGGGTTAGCGGGCGTACATGCCCCACCAGAAGACGTGACCGAGGATGGTGATCTGCTCTTCCTGGATCTCCTGGAAGCTGTAGTCCTCATCCGGATGTTCGTCACGATTGAAGCTGCGCAGACGGATCCCGCTGGGCAGGCGATAGAGCTGCTTCACCCGCAGCTGGCCATTGTGGTTGATGGCGTAAAGGTCGCCATCGACGATATCGCCGATGGCGCTCTTGCCGGCGTTGACCCCGACCGTGGCACCGTCGCGCAGCACCGGCAACATGCTGTTGCCGCGTACGGTCACGCACTTGGCCTGGTCGAACTGCACGCCGTTGTGACGCAGGCTGCGCTTGCCGAAGCGCAGGCTGGCCTTCTCGCTTTCTTCTATGACGAATCTTCCTGATCCAGCAGCCAATTCAACCTCGCGAAGAAAGGGGACGGACACTTCGTCTTCATCGACGGGCGTGTCGTCGTCCCACAGGCTTATATCCTTGAGTTCGGAGTGCAGCGTGCCCTGCTCCTGGTCCCGGGCGGTGGCAATGCCCGCGCGCCCGCGCAACTGGTCGGTACTGATGCGGAAGTACTCGGCGATCTTCGAGATGTGCTTGTCCGAAGGATCGACGATCTTCCCGCTGAGGATGCGCGACAAGGTGGATTGGGGCACGCCGGTACGACGGTGAAGCTCCGTAGGGGAGATCCCGTGACGATCGAGCAATGCTCGTAGGACGGTAGAAACGTTGCGTATTTGCATAACGCGCATATTGCTTGCACTTTCTCGGAATGGCAAATGCTGATTTGCATATTTTATGCATAGGCCTTGGCGCAGGCATCAGAAGCCATCGCTGCGACTGTCGGTGCCCGGCGAATTGGGCCACAGGGTTCAGTCAGGATCACGGAGCCGAGGGATGTGGTTGTGAGATCAATTGTAGGCAATTAGCACGCATCACTGAAGGATAAGACTTACATATATTCAGTCATTTAATTTAAATAAACCTCCATATAATTAAACACTCAAAAACCTATCCGTTCGGCCAGTTTCTCACTCAAACAAACATATCTAATATTCGCTTACAAATTACCCAACGCGAACAGAGTCAGGAGCCGAACCATGAATATAAATGGTACATCTTCCTTCCACGGATACAGCCCAGCCTTCCCCAGCAAAATATCCACAGACAAATCACCCAAGAAAGAAAGTTTTGTAATCGAACCCTCCATCACTAACACGGCAAAAAGAAATGACACCGTAAGCCTCAGCCATTCAGCTCTGACAGCAGAGTCTCAGCAAAAATCCACTCATACCACCTCCTCTATGACAAACGCCAGAGAACTTCCCATTATTGATGGATCGGTAATACCTGAATGGCTCAGCCCTTTCTATATCGATGTTTCAACTCTTCCCGGAGCACCAGGGTATCGCATAGGGCAGGAAGATAAATTTTCAAAACTATCATCAGGAGAACGCACTGAATACTTCTCACTATTGCATACACATGTAAGCAATCTATACGAGCAGAGCGGTATCGACATATACGAAGCGTTCAACTCCAAGGACTCAAACGAAAAACTGCATCAATGCTTCATCAAAAATCTAAAGGGAGACCCTCAGCTACTCGCACTTGTAAACAAAATGGGCATCCCCCTCTCTTGATAAGCAATAGACACGCACCAAAACAAACGCCATCAGGAGTCAAAAATGAAACATCTCTACATAGCAGCAGCTCTATATTTATCACCTAATATTGGCTTGGCCCATCCTCCTATTCTCACTTCGCTTCAAGCCCAAGGCGTTCAATTCACGATACTGAGCGATCAAGAGTTGAGCCAAATTAAAGGTGCAGCAAGAATTACAGACCAACCGATGCCAAGCGTAACAGCTGGACTCAAGATTTATAACGTAAAGCTAAATCATTTTGGTAACGAGCATGATTATAGATCCTACCGAATCATGGGTAGCGAATGGGATCCGCACGGAACATATGAGCATTTAGAAAATGGTATCAAACACAAAATTGCTGGTGACCGCTGGCTCGCTGACAAATCGAGCGGCACAGATTGGAACATGAATAATGCGACAGAAATTGACTACCACTACCAAGCGGTGGACGAGAAGACAGGTGTTCCATACAATTACGGCTGGAGAGAAACCAGTTGGAGTCGACCGATTTCAAACTTTTCCTGGTAGCAAATCAAAAAAAGCCATGAGTCTAGGTTGGTGGCTTTAACACTCAGCTCAAGGCAATAAAAAGGATGTGAAATGGCCAACCCTTTAAGGTTGTTTTTCGCTACCAGTGCCTTTTCCTTTTACGTCGGGGAAATACCGACTGCCTTGGCAGACAGTATAGGCCTGAAAAATGGAGACAAATTTTCCGGAAAAATAATATCGTTCAATAACGGACTGTGCATCTTTGACACAAATTACAGTTCAGCGGTGAGAGTCCCGACACGGGACATTAAATCGATAGCAACCGAAGGTCAATACCACATCCTGTTTACCAACGGAGAGCAGCTAACGGGACAGCTAAAATCGGGCCCAGACCACCAGACCCTGTTGGAGTCACCAACATTTGGCGAGTTGATCATAAACGCATCGAAAATAGCCAAGCTGACCAAAGCCTTCCAAACCTCGCAAAGCCTCGAAAACTCAACGCCAGACCACAGACCTGAGGGTGACACGTCAAACAATAGCTATGGATCAGAAACAGAAGCACAACCGCCCCTCGATTTCCTGACCGGCTCCACCGTTCTCTTGTCCCCCGGTGAATACGAGGTGGACCTCGGCATCGCCTACAAACAGAACCGACTGCAATACGCGCTCCCTCAGGCGGGCTACTTTCAAAGATCCTCCTACTCGGCCAAGCAACTGGAATTCAGATCCACCCTCAGGGCAGGTCTCTACGAAGGCGTTGAAGGGTATCTGAGCACGCCGCTCACCTACAGCTATATCCAGGACGTCTCCAGCAATGATCATGTACGCCATACCGATGCCTGGAACCTGGCCGACATTACCTCTGGCGCTCAATATCAAGTCATCGACGAGTCCGCGAACCGTCCGGCCATCTCCCTGACGCTCGACCTGACCGCGCCAACGGGAAGAAGGCGATACAACGACGCACTCAATAGCTGGAAAACCCCTCTGAATAACGGCTCCGGGCACTGGAGCATTGCGCCCGGCCTGGCGTTTGTCCGTACCACCGATCCGGCGATTCTCTTTGGCGGAATCAGTTATCAACACTTTTTCCCAAACACCATCGACGGCTATCACCTACAGCCCGGTTGGGTGTTGAAGAGCTACGCCGGGGTCGGCTTCGCCTTGAATGAAAAGCTGTCGCTGGGCACAAGGTTTTCCTATGCCCATAGCGCCAACATGAAAGCGGATCGTGAAATCATCTACGGGTCCGACTCCGACCCTGTCGATCTTTCGCTTAGCGCCTCCTATCGCGTGTCTGATGACTGGGTGATATCACCTGGGGTCACCTTTGGCCTGAACGACGATGCGGGACCGGCAGCCCTGTCGATCGCCTTTAAAAGGCGCTTCAATTGAACAGGCTAGCCGTGCCGAAAATCTTGAGCGTTCTGATACTCACCACGTTCAGCCCCCAACTACCTGCCGGCACCGGCCTCACGCTCAAACCAATGAGCCTATTGAAAATGCAAGGCATTGAAAGACAGACCCTCGATTACTCATGTGGCGCGGCAACGCTCGCCCTATTGCTGAGTCGATATTTCGAGGATCCGGTAACAGAAGAGCACATCCTGTCGGATATGGTTTTGCGACTGCCCGACACCGCGATGCTCGAACGAACCCTTGAAGGGTTTTCGATGCTGGATCTCAAATTGACGGCAGAAAACCTCGGCTATACCGCTGATGGTGTAGTGCTCCCAGCGGAATCGGTATACGCCTTGAATGGCCCGGTCATCCTTCTTCTTCGCAGAAGCAAACTGAATCACTTTGTTGTGCTCAAAGGCGTCGGCCAAGGACATGCCTTTCTCGCCGATCCCTCTCGTGGGCACCTTAGGCTGCCGCTATTCGAGTTGTTTCAGGAATGGCAAGGCGAAACCCTCATCGTCGGTCGTGAAGGAGCCGAGACGCCAGCGCTTCACAACCTGAGCATCCCCGCCATCCCGTATATCTCACCCGAAACCGAAGTGGTCAGGACGCTTCAAAGAATTCCGACAAATTGATGTCGAGTGGACGCGGTGACACCTGGCGAATTTTGAAGAAACTAGAATATAGCAATGATATTTATCGCCAACCCGTATGAAAAACTGTCATTTCTGACAGTAGTTACTTATTTTTCCGAATTTTAAGCTCAGGTCTCGACATTGCTCGAGACCCACCATCATGAACACCTCAAAAGTGGCCATATCGGTGATATTCGCCACCCTGTCACTGAACAGTTATGCAGCTTCCTGGAATTACGAAGGAAATACCGGCCCCACCCACTGGGACAAGGTGGACCCGGCCTACGCTACGTGCAGCACCGACAAGGAGCAGTCGCCCGTCAACATTGAAAGCCACCAGGCAAAAAGCTCGAAGCTCCCTGACCTGTCCGTTCAATACGCCATTAAAGCGGCTGACGTGACCAACAACGGACATACGATTCAAGTCAATGTGGCCCCCGGCAACACGCTGCGCATCGACAATAAAGAGTTCGAACTCAAGCAGTTCCACTTCCATACACCCAGCGAAGAGAAAATCGACAGCAAGTCCTTTCCAATGGATGCCCACTTTGTCCATATCGCTCAAGACGGACGGATTGCTGTCGTGGCGGTCCTGTTCAAGGAAGGAAGAAAAAACCAGGCCATGGCCCCCGTGTTCAACGCGCTGCCGAACGTCGGGAAAACCAGAACGCTTGCCGCCTTCGATCTATCCAACCTCCTCCCGCCTCAAGGCAGCTATTACAAATACCAGGGCTCATTGACGACACCGCCTTGCAGCACCGGTGTCACCTGGATGGTCATGAAGACGCCGGTCGAACTGTCCCATGATCAGATCGCCGCCTTTCGGAGGTTTTATCGAATGAACGCGCGTCCTGTCCAACCCCTGAATTCCAGGGTTATCGAGTCCAGCGATTGATTCTCGGCATGACCTGAACAAACCCACGGACCGGAGCTGACAAAAGCGCCGTAGCCGGTCCGTCATCGAAACAGGAAAAAGTCCGACTCCTCCCTGACCGGATTGGCATGAAATGGCATTGATTAGCGTACGATTTGACGAAGGCGCCGTCACCTCCGCTCTCCCTCCTTGGACGGAAATGCAGCGATCAGCATCAGCACTCATAGAAAATGCACCGTTACTAACCCCTCTGGAAACCTGCCTTCATAGTTGAAACCGAGCGCTAACGCATGCCTGGCAGGTAGCAAGCCCGATCCCCTTTGTCGTTTCGCTGACTACTCCTTGGACACCTGGATAAGCGGCGTGCCTCTATGATAGCTAACTGCGAAGCATGTATCATGAATCGCACCTTCGCTGTGATGTTGCCCGCTACAGGAATGCCAATGAAAATCACATTCAAACGGTGGGAGCCGGCGGCGCCCCATAGCGTCCAGGCTGTCGCAGCCTATGGTGACACGCTCAACATCCAAACCGGCCCTGTCGAGTGGATCGGCCAGAGCTCCGCTATTGGCAAGATCGACAACATCAAACTGGACGGTACCTACCTGCTTAAGTCCGATTTTCAAGAAAACGAGTTGCGGAGCTGGTTGAAACAACTCATCGCTGCCAACCCCACCTATTCAGTTCAACTGCTCGCCGAAGCACATGCCGCGTTATTGATCGCCGGCGAAGAACATAAAAAAGGCAAATTTCTTAAATAGTTCCCCATCTAACACGCGCGGAAAACGACAACGTGAGCACATCGAATCTATTGACCCTGTTTGTGATGACAGAAAAAGGGCTGACTTTTGCCGAACAGGCAGTCACTCAATTCAAAGACATCATTGCCGAAGTAGTCATCGGTCAGGACGCCTCCGTACTAAACGACTACTCCAGCGAAATTGCAGCCCTGTGTAATTTCAGCGGCGTCAAGTTCAGCTACCGGAAAGATTTTTCCGAGATTACCACCGAATATGCAATGGCCATCTCTTGGCGCTGGCTGATCAATCACCCGCCAGAAAAACTGATTGTTTTCCATGACTCTCTGCTGCCGAAGTACCGAGGTTTCGCGCCATTAGTCAATGCACTGATCAACGGCGAAAGCAAGGTCGGCGTTTCGGCGATATTCGGAGCCAGTGAATACGATCGAGGCGACATCATTCATCAAACGTCGGTACCGATTCGGTATCCGATCACCATTGCAAACGCCATTAAGGCTATCGGCGACTGCTATCTGCATACCGGTCTGGCTGTCTTGCAAACACTAGCCAGCGGCGAGCCACTGCTAGCAAAGGCGCAGGACCACAAACAAGCGACATACAGTCTGTGGCGTGACGATGACGATTATCAAATTGACTGGAGTCAGTCAGCGAGAAAGATTCGGCGGATGATCGATGCTGTCGGTAACCCGTACAAAGGTGCATTCTGCAAGGTAGACAATGTCCCGGCTCGCATCCTTGCGGCCGAAGAGCAAGATGATGTACAGATCGAGAATCGTACGGCAGGAAAGGTGATATTTTTTGAAAACGGATTACCCGTCGTGGTGTGCGGTACCGGACTATTGAAGGTGACCGTCTGCGTAACGGACGAAGAAGGTAGCACCATGCTGCCTCTGTCAAAGTTCCGCGTTCGGTTCAGCTGATGGCTATGGTGCATTGACCTGCTTGAGTGGTGCGTGGATTTCTGCTGGGAGGCCTGATACTTGTCAAGTTCGTCAGCAAACAGACAAGTTGTGCGAAATACTCTGCGGACTCATGTAGCCAAAGCCCTGACGTAAGCTTGACACGCGGCCAGAGCAATCCATCCTCTATCACCGTGGTCGGTGATGCCGACAATTCGTTGAGCATACGCTGGGGCAACTCATTCAGCGTCTCACCCAAAAGCCTCTCCAGCTCTGTCTGTTGCCGACCGTAGCACCAGTCCTAAAGTTGCCACGCCAGCGCTGCGGTGCCTCCGGCTACAACGGCCAGCAACGCAATGACACCGATCAAATGCCAGGCTACGACATTCATCGAAGGAAGAAGGATCAGGAGTGAGCGCAAGCAGAGTTAAGTCAGGCTAGTAAGACCAATATCATTGCCCAACTTCTGATAGTTATTGAAGAAATAGCACAACTGAGGAATGAATGACGTATCTTCTAACGTCAAACCTATCATCCATGTACGATCGCCTACAGTCGGAAGTCTTTGATGAAGGATGTCCAGCAATCCAACCAGACTCAATTCCTGGCGGGCTTCTAAGGAGAAAATTGTATAGGCTTGAGCTGGAACGTTCTGCTCAGCGGTTTGAAAACAGCATCCGTAGTCATGCTGATCCTTCGTGTGTCACCGGGCGGCAATCGCCTGCACGTCCGTGTTAGGCATACCTCGATCCACGTTCAATTATTCGGGCGAATCGAGCACATTTTCGGCATCATAACCTCAATCTGAAGAGAAGGTCAGCTAGCGGTGATGGCAAACCGACATCCCATCTTCAAAAAATGGTAGGCAATGTTTTTGCTTTTGCCCCATTTCTCCCCCAATTTCTCTAGAGACGAAACATAAGTCACTGATGAATAAAGCAATTTCCGATCTGTCCAGCCACACCCCGATGATGCAACAGTACTGGCGCCTGAAGAACCAACACCCCGACCAGCTGATGTTCTACCGCATGGGAGACTTCTACGAGATCTTCTACGAAGACGCGAAGAAGGCCGCCAAGCTGCTGGACATCACCCTGACAGCCCGTGGGCAATCGGCCGGGCAGTCGATTCCGATGTGTGGGATTCCTTACCATTCCCTCGAGGGCTATCTCGCCAAGCTGGTGAAACTCGGCGAATCGGTGGTGATCTGCGAGCAGATCGGCGATCCGGCCACCAGCAAAGGGCCGGTCGAACGTCAGGTGGTGCGGATCATCACCCCCGGCACCGTCAGTGACGAAGCCCTGCTCGATGAGCGCCGCGACAACCTGATCGCCGCCGTGCTCGGCGACGAGCGCCTGTTCGGCCTGGCCGTGCTGGACATCACCAGCGGCAACTTCACGGTCCTCGAAATCAAGGGCTGGGAAAACCTGCTGGCGGAGCTGGAACGGATCAACCCGGTGGAATTGCTGATCCCGGACGACTGGCCACAGGGCCTGCCAGCGGAAAAACGCCGTGGGGCACGTCGCCGCGCCCCGTGGGATTTCGAACGCGATTCCGCACACAAAAGTCTCTGCCAGCAATTTTCCGTACAGGACCTCAAGGGCTTCGGCTGCGAAACCCTGACCCTGGCCATCGGCGCCGCCGGCTGCCTGCTCGGCTATGCCAAGGAAACCCAGCGCACCGCCCTGCCCCACTTGCGCAGCCTGCGCCATGAACGCCTGGACGACACCGTGGTGCTCGACGGCGCCAGCCGCCGCAACCTGGAGCTGGACACCAACCTCGCCGGCGGTCGCGACAACACCCTGCAATCGGTGGTCGACCGTTGCCAGACCGCCATGGGCAGCCGCCTGCTGACCCGCTGGCTGAACCGCCCGCTGCGCGACCTGCGTGTCTTGCAGGCACGCCAGAGTTCCATCACTTGCCTGCTGGAAAGCTATCGCTTCGAAAAACTGCAACCGCAGCTCAAGGAAATCGGCGACATCGAGCGGATCCTCGCGCGGATCGGCCTGCGCAACGCCCGCCCTCGCGACCTGGCGCGCCTGCGTGACGCCCTCGGCGCCCTGCCACAGTTGCAGGATGCGATGCTCGAACTGGACGCCCCGCACCTCAAGCAGCTGGCAGTCACCACCAAGACCTACCCGGAGCTGGCGATCCTGCTGGAACGCGCCATCATCGATAACCCGCCGGCGATCATCCGCGACGGCGGCGTCCTGAAAACCGGTTACGACGCCGAGCTGGACGAGTTGCTGTCACTGAGCGAAAACGCCGGACAGTTCCTCATCGACCTGGAAGCCCGGGAAAAAGCCCGTACGGGCCTCGCCAACCTCAAGGTCGGCTACAACCGGGTCCACGGCTACTTCATCGAGCTGCCCAGCAAGCAGGCTGAATCGGCACCGGCGGACTACATCCGGCGCCAGACCCTCAAGGGCGCCGAGCGCTTTATCACCCCGGAGCTCAAGGAGTTCGAAGACAAGGCCCTGTCGGCCAAGAGTCGTGCCCTGGCCCGGGAGAAGATGCTCTACGAGGCCCTGCTCGAAACCCTGATCGGCGAACTGCCGCCGCTGCAGGACACCGCCGCGGCCCTGGCCGAGCTGGATGTACTGAGCAACCTGGCCGAACGCGCACTGACCCTGGACCTGAACTGCCCACGCTTCGTCGACGAGCCTTGCATGCGCATCAGCCAGGGGCGCCACCCGGTGGTCGAGCAGGTGCTGACCACGCCGTTCGTGGCCAACGACCTGGCGCTCGACGACAGCACCCGCATGCTGGTGATCACCGGTCCGAACATGGGTGGTAAATCCACCTACATGCGTCAGACCGCCCTGATCGTGCTGCTGGCCCATATTGGCAGTTTCGTGCCGGCGGCCAGTTGCGAGCTGTCCCTGGTGGACCGGATCTTCACCCGGATCGGTTCCAGCGACGACCTGGCCGGCGGGCGCTCGACCTTCATGGTGGAAATGAGCGAAACCGCCAATATCCTGCACAACGCCACCGAGCGCAGCCTGGTGCTGATGGACGAAGTCGGCCGCGGCACCAGCACCTTCGACGGCCTGTCCCTGGCCTGGGCCGCGGCGGAACGTCTCGCGCGCCTGCGCGCCTACACCCTGTTCGCCACCCACTACTTCGAACTGACCGTACTGCCGGAAAGCGAACCGCTGGTGGCCAACGTGCACCTCAACGCCACCGAGCACAATGAGCGGATCGTCTTCCTGCACCACGTACTGCCCGGCCCGGCCAGCCAGAGCTACGGCCTGGCGGTGGCGCAGCTGGCAGGCGTGCCAAACGATGTGATCAGCCGCGCCCGTGAACACCTGAGCCGCCTGGAAACCACCAGCCTGCCCCACGAGGTCCCGGTCGCCAAACCGGGGAAACCGGCCGCGCCGATGCAAAGCGATCTGTTCGCCAGCCTGCCGCATCCGGTCCTGGACGAACTGGCCAAGCTCGATCTCGACGACCTGACACCGCGTCGCGCGCTGGAAATGCTCTATACATTAAAGACACGGATCTAACGCAGCGGACTACAAGCTGCTAGAATCTCGCGCGGTTTGGGATGCTGCGGACTATTAGCCTGGTTCGCAGACTATCGCTCCCAGACCTGGCGAGCCCATTTCGACAGGGTTTCGCTGCCGCCGCCTGAGGAGAAAATTAGAAATGACCTTCGTCGTCACCGACAACTGCATCAAGTGCAAGTACACCGACTGCGTAGAAGTCTGTCCGGTGGACTGCTTTTACGAAGGCCCGAACTTCCTGGTCATTCACCCGGATGAGTGCATCGACTGCGCGCTTTGCGAGCCGGAATGCCCTGCTGAGGCTATCTTCTCCGAGGACGAGGTCCCGGAGGACATGCAAGAGTTCATTCAGTTGAACGTTGAGCTGGCCGAAATCTGGCCCAACATCACTGAAAAGAAAGAGGCGCTTCCGGACGCCGAAGAGTGGGATGGTAAACCAGGCAAGATCAAGGACCTCGAACGCTGATTGCACGGCGCTCGACGAAAAGGCCCCTTGCGGGCCTTTTTTGTTTTTCGTGCCGGCACTTTTCTGCAGGCAAAAAAAAGGGGCGGTATGACCCGCCCACATTTTTTCCCTAGTCCCTTTTTTCCCTTTCATCATCCTGATGAATCGCATCCCGCGATGTTCCTTCCAGCGATCTGTCCTTGATCGCCGTGTCTATCCGTCGACACAGGAGCAATATTAAAGACTTTCTGGGGCGCCGCAACTGGATCCAAAATGCCATCTTCTCCACATTGGATCCATTAAAAACACAAAAAAACTATATATTTCAATTATTTAAATGACACACGTGGTAATCGAGACGGCAAATTATCCTCGATCGCTTACGCAAGATGTAAGCAATGACTTACACGCTCAAGCAGGTAAAACAGCAATTCTGGATCCAATCCTGATCTGCGCACTCGGGAGTTCTTCCTCGAAACCGATCAAACCACGCCCATAAAAAAGGCCTCGATCAATGCGAGGCCTGTGAGAGGGATGGGACGATTTCAACTCTGCGGCTTGAGCCCTTGGGAAAGGCCGAACATCAGCAACAACAGGTCATTGCCAGGTTTGGCATCATTCGCCTTGGCTGTACGGGGTAAAGGACAATGCCCGGTACCCGTTGCAGCGGTCAACACCTGGGGACCGGGTTGCTCCCAGGCCACTAGAGCCATGGAGGCCACTGCCAAAGCACCGGCCAAGAATAAACCTCGGGCGACTTCTAACTTCATCACCATAAACCTTTGAAGGTACTGCTGAACAACTACCTTCAACATAGCTCAGTCTTCCCTGGGCAGTGGTGCTCAACGACGAATGGAATCATAGCCGTTTGAGATCATTGCCCGGCGGTCAGCGCTTGTGCAGCACCTGAAAATGCGGCCTGCGATCAGACATCAGGCCCGCGCAGGTCGACATGAAAGCGGCAGCCGTTGGGTTGCATGGTGGTCAGGCTGACGTGCCAGCCCTGGTTTTCGCAGATGCGCTGGACCAGCGACAGGCCCAGGCCAAGACCTTCACCACGTTTTTCGTTACCCCGTACAAAGGGCTGGAACATGGCTTCGCGCTTCTCCTCGGGAATCCCCACGCCACTGTCCTCCACCACGAACCCGGCAGGTTCCAGACTCAGGCGGATAAAACCCCGGTCAGTGTAGTGCAGGGCATTGCGCAGCAGGTTACCCATCACCGCGTGCAGGAAGGTGGCGTTGTAGCGGGTATCCAGGGGGTTGCCGGGATCGACGATCAGCCGCAGGCCCTTCTCTTCGATCGGTGCGCGCCACAGGCCGATCAGGTCATCCGCCACCCGGTTCAGGGAGACCCGCGGCGACATGCTGGCATCCTCGCGCTGAGCCCGGGCCAGCATCAGGAAAGTCTGCACCAGTTCGCGCATTTCCTCGCTGGCCCGGGCAATGCGCTCGACCTGATTACGTCCGCGCGGGTCGAGGGCCGGGTTTTCCAGCAGCAGTTCACAGGAGGTCGCCAGCACCATCAGCGGCGTGCGCAGTTCATGGCTGACATCGCTGGTGAACAGTCGCTCACGGGTCAGGGCGTCGCGCAGCCGACCCAGGGTGGCATCAAACGCCACCGCCAGTTCGCCCACCTCATCGGCGGCATAATCGGGCGCCAAGGGCGGCGCCAGTCCCAGCAACTGATCACGATGGCGCACCTGCCGGGCCAACCGGACCACCGGTGCCATCACCCGTCGGGCCAGGACCCAGCCGAGGAACACCGCCAGGGCCAGGGCCAGGACGAATCCCACCAGCACCACGGCAAACAGCACCCGCTCGCGCTCTTCGAAATCGCTCTGGTCCTGCAACAGCACGTAGCGCCGACCGTCGACCACCTCGACCATGGCGTGGTAGGACAGCTGGTCGCGAAACACTTCGTGGAACCCGGCGTCCAGGTGGCGCAGGTCCCTGGGCAAGGCAAAGTCACCCTGGCCGCCGCTGAAATAGAACAGCTGGTCAGGCTCGGGCCGATGACTCCAGTCGCTGACGCTGTCCATCAGCAACAGGCGCTGGAGATCGCCACCCAGGCCGGCGGAAATCAGCCCTTCCTCGACCAGGTGAACCGTCGCCACGATCCCCAGGGCGAACATCCCCGCCACCAGGGCGCTCATCAGCGCAAAGGCGATGATGATCCGCTGGGCAAGGCTCTGTTTAAACTCCATCGCGGCCTTCGGCCAGGCGATAGCCGACACCATGCACGGTGTGCAGCAACGGCCTTTCGAACGGCTTGTCGATCACCTGGCGCAATTGGTGGACATGGCTGCGCAGGCTGTCGCTGTCCGGGCAATCGTCGCCCCACAGGGCTTCCTCGAGAATTTCGCGGCGTAGCACATGGGGACTTTTCTGCATCAGCACCGCCAGCAGCTTCAGGCCCACGGGGTTGAGCTTGAGCAGACGCCCCTCACGGGTCACTTCCAGGGTGTCGAGGTCGTAGCTCAAGTCACCGACCTGCAAGGCCCGCCGTCCGCCACCCTGGGCTCGACGCAGCACCGCTTCGATACGCGCCGCCAGTTCCGACAGGGCGAACGGCTTGAGCAGGTAGTCGTCGGCACCGGACTTGAAGCCTTGCAGGCGGTCGTCCAGTTGATCGCGGGCGGTGAGCATGATCACCGGCGTGTCGCGCCGGGCATCCTCACGCAGGCGCTTGCACAGGGTGAAGCCGTCGATCCCGGGCAACATGATATCCAGCACGATCAGGTCGTAGTGCTCGGTGGCGGCCAGGTGCAAGCCCGACAAGCCGTCCTGCGCACAATCCACGGTATAGCCTTTAAGCCCCAGGTAATCGGCCAGGTTGGCGAGGATATCGCGGTTGTCTTCAACCAGTAGAATTCGCATGGGTACTCTCTCCGTACGCGGTAACGGCCGTGTCTTGGCCCGCGCAGCTTAAGGGCAAGCCTGTGGCAGCTACAAGCTGAACGATGAAAGCAGCCGCCGTGCCTGTGACTTGCCGAAAAAAAGAAACCCCGCACGAGGCGGGGTTTCTTCATAGCGGGTGGGGCCGACTTACATCATGCCGCCCATACCGCCCATGCCGCCCATGTCTGGCATGCCGCCGCCAGCTGGAGCGTCTTTCTTCGGTGCTTCGGCCACTGCCGCTTCGGTGGTCAGGATCAGACCGCCGATGGAGGAAGCTGCCTGCAGTGCCGAACGAGTCACCTTGGTTGGGTCCAGGATGCCCATTTCGATCATGTCGCCGTATTCGCCAGAAGCAGCGTTGTAACCGAAGTTACCCTTGCCGTTCTTGACTTCGTTGACCACGACGCTTGGCTCGTCACCGCTGTTGGCGGAGATCTGGCGCAGCGGTGCTTCAACGGCACGACGCAGAACAGCGATACCGACGTCCTGATCGGCGTTGTCGCCTTTCAGTTCGCTGATGGCTTGCAGGGCACGGATCAGTGCCACGCCACCGCCAGGGACCACGCCTTCTTCAACGGCTGCGCGGGTAGCGTGCAGGGCGTCTTCAACGCGGGCTTTCTTCTCTTTCATTTCAACTTCGGAACCGGCACCGACCTTGATCACTGCAACGCCGCCGGACAGCTTGGCCAGACGCTCTTGCAGTTTTTCACGGTCGTAGTCGGAGGAAGTCTCGGCAACCTGGGCACGGATCTGGGCGATACGCGCTTCGATATCGCCTTGTACGCCAGCACCGTCGACGATGATGGTGTTTTCCTTGGACAGGGTCACGCGCTTGGCGCTGCCCAGGTGCTCCAGGGTGGTGCTTTCCAGGCTCAGGCCGATCTCTTCGGAGATCACGGTACCGCCGGTCAGGACAGCGATGTCCTGCAGCATGGCCTTGCGACGATCGCCGAAGCCCGGTGCCTTGACGGCAGCGACCTTGACGATACCGCGCATGTTGTTCACGACCAGGGTCGCCAGGGCTTCGCCTTCAACGTCTTCAGCCACGATCAGCAGTGGACGGCCGGCTTTGGCAACGGCTTCCAGGACTGGCAGCATTTCGCGGATGTTGGAGATCTTCTTGTCCACCAGCAGGATCAGCGGGCCATCCAGTTCGGCGACCATGGTGTCCGGCTTGTTGACGAAGTATGGGGACAGGTAGCCACGGTCGAACTGCATGCCTTCAACGACCGACAGTTCGTTTTCCAGGCCCGAGCCTTCTTCAACGGTGATCACGCCTTCTTTACCGACTTTTTCCATGGCTTCGGCAATGATGTCGCCGATGGAGCTGTCGGAGTTGGCGGAGATGGTACCCACCTGAGCGATGGCCTTGGTGTCGGCGCAAGGCTTGGACAGGGCCTTGAGCTCTTTGACGATGGCGATGGTCGCCTTGTCGATGCCGCGCTTCAGGTCCATCGGGTTCATGCCGGCAGCGACAGCCTTCAGGCCTTCGTTGACGATCGACTGGGCCAGTACGGTGGCGGTGGTGGTACCGTCGCCGGCGTCATCGTTGGCACGGGACGCAACGTCCTTGACCAGCTGCGCGCCCATGTTTTCGAAACGGTCTTCCAGCTCGATTTCCTTGGCAACGGAAACGCCGTCCTTGGTGATGGTCGGAGCGCCGAAGCTCTTCTCGATGATCACGTTACGGCCTTTCGGGCCCAGGGTCGCTTTTACCGCGTCAGCCAGGACGTTGACGCCTTTGAGCATTTTCTTGCGAGCGGAGTCGCCAAACAGAACTTCTTTAGCAGCCATGATCGTAATTCCTTGAATACTTTGTCGTAGCGGGAAAAATGAGCGGGAATCAGCCTTCGATAACGGCGAGAATCTCGTTCTCAGCCATTACCAGCAGGTCTTCGCCGTCTACTTTCACAGTGTTGCTGCCGGAGTAAGGGCCGAACACAACCTTGTCACCCACTTTCACGGCCAGCGCACGGACTTCACCGTTTTCCAGCACGCGGCCGGTACCTACAGCGAGAACTTCACCGTGGTTGGCTTTCTCGGCAGCCGAACCTGGCAGCACGATGCCGCCTGCGGTTTTCTTCTCTTCTTCGCTGCGACGGATGACGACGCGGTCATGCAGAGGACGAAGTTTCATTGTCGATCTCTCCTAATTATGGTTTTCAAGGGTCGATATCGATACCGACCTGTTTAGCAAATCCGGCGTTGCCGGTTGCGGCTCGCCAAGCGAACCGCGGAAAGACTGCCTGGCGATTGTCGCCAAAACCTTGCGGTGACCGTTACATAAGGTCACCAAAGGTGATTTCAAGGGCAGGGTGACGTTTTTTTTACCGGGTGCTGGCCGAAAGCGAACACGGCACCCGAAGGTGCCGTGTCGATACAGTGACAATCACGAGTCGCGGTGTTCGAACTCGCCTTCGATCACCTGGGGTTGCCGGTGATTGGTCGGCACCGGACCTGACGGACCACGAGCCTGCAGGTCGTCGGCAAAGGCCCGCTGACGAATGGCCTGTTCTTCTGCACGCCGACGCATCCGGTCGGCCAGCAGGCGGCGAGTCATGGGCAGCAGCAGGACCAGGCCGATGATGTCGCTGATGAATCCCGGCAGCAGCATCAGGCCGCCGCCCAGCGCCAGCATCAAGCCTTCGAGCATGGTCTGGGCCGGCAACTCGCCACGGCTCAGGCTTTCCCGTGCCCGCAATGCCGTGGCGATACCCGCGACCCGCAGGACCAGCACACCCAGCATCGAACCGAGAATGATCAGCGCCAGGGCCGGGAAAAACCCGATCGCGGTGCTGACCTGGAAAAACACATACAGCTCTAGCACCGGAAACAGCAGAAAGAGCAATAGAAAAGCGCGCATCAAATGGTTCCTCTACGGAAGAATGCCTTCCACTTAACCTTAGATGACGTCGACAGTCCGTGAATTCAAGCTGAAGCCGCCGGCTTTTTTGGCCAATGCTGCGCGTGAGCCAGGGAAACCAAGGCCTCGCGAACTTGTATCGGCGTGTTGCAAGGCGTTTCAAAGGGCAACCAGTACAGCGCCTGGCCGATGCGCAAGTGCATGCCCTCGGTGTCGATGCCCGCCAGTTGCGCCGGCACCGCATCCGGCAGGCCGGACAGCGCGACGTAGTGGGCGATGGCCTTGGCATGGTCGCTGTTCATGTGCTCGACCATGCTGGTCTCGGCCTTGCCCGCGAAGGGATTGGCCAGGGTGACCTGATCCAGCCAGTGGATCGCGCCGAAACCGCCGATGTAGCGGTGACGCACCGGCTTGAGCACCCAGAAGTCGAAGTCATGGGCCTGGTGATAATTGCGCGAGTCGGGGAAATAGCGGTAGTAGCGCTCGGCCGCCGCTTCGATCGCCTGGGGATCGCTGAGCTTTTCGGCCTCGGCCAGGTAGGTCAGCCGACCGACCGCCTGGACGTCCTCGGCTTCGCGCTCGCCCACCAGCAGGGAGCACCTGGGGTCCTTCTGCAGGTTGTGGGTGTGCTGGGCGATCCGGCTGATCAGGATCAGCGCCCGTCCCTGGTCGTCAAGGCAATAAGGCACCACGGAGCCAAACGGGAAACCGGGCATGGCCTTGGAGTGCGTGGACAACACCCCCCGGTACTCCTTGAGCAGCAGCTCGCGGGCATTCTTGGTCACTTCAACGCTCACCTTTTGACTCCTTGTGCAGAAACCGTTTGTGCAAAACCGTCGACTGGCCCCGAGGCTTGCGAATGAAAATCGTAACGCAGCCCAACCTGGGCGTCGAGGCGCGGAAAACGGCGAGACACAGGAGGATTCCAGATAAAATGGGCAAAGACCTCAGGATTGCCCCCGATGACTGAAGACAGCGTCGCCGCCGAGAGCCCCGCGCAGATGCGCCGCACCGCCCTGTACCTGACCCTGGCGCAAGTGCCCGAAGGTCGGGTCGTCACCTATGGCCAGCTTGCCGAACTGGCCGGCCTGGGGCGCGCCGCACGTTGGGTAGGGCGAACCCTGAGCCAGTTGCCCGCCGACACACGCCTGCCCTGGCACCGGGTACTGGGTGCCGGCGGTCGGATCAGTTTGCCCGCCGGCAGCCCTTCCGGTGACGAACAACGCGCCCGGCTGCGGACTGAGGGCCTGAGCATTCTGAACAATCGCGTCGATATCAAGCGCCATGGCTGGCGCCCGATAGAGCACAGCGGTTAGAGTGCGCGCTTTGTTTCCGTTAACCTGAGGCAGATTCCAGCCCATGCCCCGTAAAACCTGGCGCGCCGCGCTCGCCGCTTATGCCAGCCCCTCGACACTCGTGCTGTTACTGCTCGGTTTCGCCGCCGGTCTGCCTTATATGTTGGTGTTTTCCACGCTTTCCGTCTGGCTGCGTGAAGCCGGCGTGGCCCGCGAAACCATCGGTTATGCCAGCCTGATCGGCCTGGCCTATGCCTTCAAATGGGTCTGGTCGCCCCTGCTCGACCAGTGGCGCCTGCCGCTGCTCGGCAAACTGGGACGGCGTCGTTCCTGGTTGGTGCTGGCGCAGACCCTGATCGTCCTCGGATTGATCGGCATGGGCTTCTGCGATCCACAGAAGCATCTGTCCTGGCTGATCGCCATCGCTGTCCTCGTGGCCTTTGCCTCCGCCACCCAGGACATCGCGGTGGACGCCTATCGCCTGGAAATCGCCAACGAGAGCCAGCAGGCCGCCCTGGCCGCCAGCTATATGTCGGGTTATCGGGTCGCCGCCCTGCTGGCCACCGCCGGTGCGCTGTTTATCGCCGAAGGCTTCGGCTCCACCGGTTTCAGCTACAAGCATTCGGCCTGGACCGGCACTTATGTGCTGTTCGGCCTGCTGATGATCCCGGCGCTGCTCACCACCTTCTTCATGCGCGAACCGCCGGTGCCGCTGCGCACCCAGCTCTCCGCCGGACGCTACAGCTTCGTGCACCAGCTGGCCTCGGTCTTCGTGCTGATCATCCTGCTGGTGTCGGTCCCGGCGATGTTCACCCAGCTCTACAACACCGATTTCGCCAGCGTGCTGTTCCAAGGCCGAAGCATGCTCGACCTGCTGCTGAAAGACCGTGCCTTCCTGCGCGCCATCCTCTACACCCTGCTCACCACCCTCTGCCTGTCGAGCATGGGCCGCCGTGGCCTGGCACCGGTGCTGACGCCGGTCAACGACTTCATCGTCCGCTATCGCTGGCAGGCCCTGCTGTTGCTGGGGTTGATCGCCACCTACCGGATGTCGGACACGGTCATGGGCGTGATGGCCAACGTCTTCTATATCGACCAGGGCTTCACCAAGGACCAGATCGCCGGGGTCAGCAAGATCTTCGGCCTGATCATGACCCTGCTGGGGGCCGGCGTGGGCGGCCTGCTGATCGTGCGCTTCGGCATCCTGCCGATCCTGTTCATCGGCGGCGCGGCCTCGTCGGCGACCAACCTGATGTTCATGCTGCTGGCTGACATGGGCCCGAACCTCAAGATGCTGATCGTCACCATCTCCCTGGACAACTTCAGTTCCGGCATGGCGACCTCGGCCTTCGTCGCCTACCTGTCGAGCCTGACCAACCTGAAGTTCTCCGCCACCCAGTACGCCCTGCTCAGCTCGATCATGCTGCTGCTGCCGCGCTTGATCGGCGGTTATTCCGGCGTGATGGTGGAAAAGTTCGGCTACCACACGTTCTTCATCATCACTACTCTGATAGGCATACCGACCTTGATCCTGATTGCCCTGCACTGGTTTCAATCCAGTCGTGGCGAAGGCTCGGAACCCGAGGCTGTCGGCGAAGAAAGCCCGTAGACACAGGACGCCGCCGCCCTTCCCCCGGGCGGCGCGGCGACACGCCTGTACGTCGCCGGATCCCCCCCGTACAATGCCCAGTCATTTCAGTCATCAGCAAGCGACAACGGCCAACCATGCGCACCAGTCAATATTTGCTCGCCACACAGAAAGAAACGCCTTCCGACGCGGTCGTGATCAGCCACCAGCTGATGCTGCGCGCCGGGATGATCCGCAAACTCGCTTCCGGCCTGTACACCTGGCTGCCCATGGGCCTGCGCGTGATGCGCAAGGTCGAAGCCATCGTTCGCGAGGAAATGGACGCGGCCGGCGCCCTGGAAGTGCTGATGCCCGGTATCCAGCCGGCTGAACTGTGGCAGGAATCCGGTCGCTGGGAACAGTACGGCCCTGAGCTGCTGCGCCTGAAAGATCGCCACGACCGCGACTTCTGCGCAGGCCCGACCCACGAAGAAGTGATCACCGATCTGTGCCGCAACGAGCTGAGCAGCTACAAGCAGCTGCCGATCAACCTGTACCAGATCCAGACCAAGTTCCGTGACGAAATCCGTCCACGCTTCGGCCTGATGCGCGGTCGCGAGTTCATCATGAAGGACGCCTACTCCTTCCACGCCGACCAGGCCTCGCTGCAGATCACCTACGACCGCATGCACCAGGCGTACTGCAACATCTTTACCCGCCTGGGCCTGAGGTTCCGTCCGGTGGAAGCGGACAACGGCTCCATCGGCGGCGCCGGCTCCCATGAATTCCACGTGCTGGCCGAGTCCGGCGAAGACGATATCGTCTTCAGCAACGGCTCCGACTATGCGGCGAACATCGAGAAAGCCGAAGCCGTGCCACGGGAAACCTTGCGCCCCGCACCGAGCGAAGCACTGCGCCTGGTCGACACCCCTGACGCGAAAACCATTGCGCAGCTGGTCGAAGGCTACAACCTGCCGATCGAAAAGACCGTCAAGACCCTGATCGTCCACGCCGAAGAAGCAGGCAAGCTGATTGCCCTGATCATCCGTGGCGATCACGACCTCAACGAAATCAAGGCCGCCAACCAGCCGGGCGTTGCCAGCCCGCTGGTCATGGCTTCCGACGCCGAACTGCGTGACGCCATCGGCGCCGGTGCCGGTTCCCTCGGCCCGCTGAACCTGCCGCTGCCGATCATCATCGACCGTTCGGTCGAGCTGATGAGCGACTTCAGTATCGGCGCCAACATCGACGACAAGCACTACTTCGGCGTCAACTGGGAACGCGACCTGCCGGTCCCGACCGTGGCCGACCTGCGCAACGTCGTGGCCGGCGATCCGAGCCCGGACGGCAAGGGCACCCTGGAAATCAAGCGCGGCATCGAAGTCGGCCACATCTTCCAGCTGGGCACCAAGTACAGCGAAGCGATGAAGTGCCAGGTACTGGGCGAAAACGGCAAGCCGGTGACCCTGACCATGGGCTGCTACGGTATCGGCGTATCCCGCGTGGTCGCCGCCGCCATCGAGCAGAACAACGACGACAACGGGATCATCTGGAGCGACTCCCTGGCGCCGTTCCAGATCGCCCTGGTGCCGCTGCGCTATGAAACCGAACTGGTTCGCGAAGCCACCGACAAGCTCTACGCCGAACTGACGGCCGCCGGCTTCGAAGTGCTGCTGGACGACCGCGACAAGAAAACCAGCCCGGGCATCAAGTTCGCGGACATGGAGCTGATCGGCATCCCCCATCGGATCGTGGTCAGCGACCGCGGCCTGGCCGAAGGCAACCTGGAATACAAGAGCCGCACTGAGGCCGAGGCGCAAGCCCTGCCGGTCGCCGAGGTGCTGGCGTTCCTTCAGGCCCGTATCCGTCGCTGAGCCCAGATAGAGAGCCCATGTTCAATCGAAGTACCTTAGCCCTCGGGGGCGCCGCCTTGTGCGGCGCCCTGCTGGTCAGCGGCTGCGCCAACCAGATGTCACAACGCAGCGAGCATGAGGAGCGCGTGGAGCGCAAACTGCTCGCCCACAGCCTGCAGATCGATGTCGGCGAGCCCAAGGTTCTTGAGCTGCCGCAACGTCGCGTGCGCATTCACGAGCAGAAGACGTTCGAAGTCACCGAGTTCGACGTCACCCGTCTCTATGAGCGCTACACGCCTTACCAGGGCTGGCGCAAGGTCTATGAAATGCCACTGGGCGCCGTGGTACTGCTCGCCGGTGTCGGTGCCAACGTGGCGAATGTCTTTGCCCTCGGCCACCTGCCGGACAGCGTCACCCATGGCTGGGTCAAGGACGGACTCGACGGCGTCAACCCGTTCATGAACGTCGAGTCCGGTGGTCGTGCCCAGCAGAACCTGACCGAGGTCAAGGAAGTCCAGCGCGACAAGCGCATGGAATACTCAAGCCTGCCGTGGTCCGAACGGCCGGTGGAGGTACTCACCGGCAAGCAGAGCTCGGAACTGACCACCGACCGCCAGGGCGTGTTGCGCCTCAACCTGCTGGACAGCCCCTTTGCCGAGCAGGATCTGAATCGCATCGGCAAGCTGGAGATCCGCGTGGAAGATGCCCAGGGCGAAATCCATTCGGACTCGAGCCTGACCCTCAGCAGCACGCTGCGCGGCAAGCTGCTGGAGGCCCACGACCTGATCTACAACGACCTGGAAGGCGACGACGTCAACCAATGGGTGCATCGGGTCAAACGCCTGTCACAACTGGGGCTGGAGGAAGAAGCCAGCGAACTGGAACAGAGCCTGATCGAACTGACCCGCAACGATCCCGAGTTGCAGCGTGAGTTTCTCAAGACCCTGACCAGAAAAGCCGGCCGACTGGTGGCGGATCCTGGCGCCAATTGAGATCCCGGCGCCAGGCGCTCAGCGGCTGAACAACTCCAGTTGTTCGTGCCCACCGCGCAAATCCTGCAAACGCACACCGATCCCCAGCAAGCGCACCGGCCTTTCCCCTCGGGCAAAGGCCTGGCTCAGCAACTGCCGATAACTCTCCAGATCCCGCCCGGCCCCGGCCTGCTCCAGGGTCGTCTGGGTAAAGTCATGGAACTTCACTTTGACGAACGGTTTGCCGGGTCGATAGCTGCTGTCGAGTCGGGCAATGCGCTCGGCGAGGCTTTCCATCAGCTCGGGTAGTTTTTCCAGGCAACTGGCAAGGTCCGGCAGGTCGGCATCGTAGGTATGTTCGACACTCACCGACTGCCGCCGACTGTCGTTATGTACCAGCCGCTCATCGATGCCCCGGGCCAGCCCCCACAGGCGCTCGCCAAAACTGCCGAACTCGCGGACCAGCGCCAACTTGCTCCACTCGCGCAGTTGCAGGCAATCGACGATCCCCAACCGCCCGAGCTTGTCCGCCGTGACCTTGCCGACCCCATGCAACTTGCTGACCGGCAAGCCGGCGACGAAATCCTCCACCTGGTCCGGTGTGATCACAAACAGGCCATTGGGCTTTTTCCAGTCACTGGCGATCTTGGCCAGGAACTTGTTGGGAGCCACCCCGGCGGAGACGGTGATATGCAATTGTTTCGACACCCGGCGCCGGATGTCCTGGGCGATACGCGTCGCGCTGCCGGCAAAGTGCGGGCTGTCGGATACATCCAGGTAGGCCTCGTCCAGGGACAAGGGCTCGATCAGGTCGGTGTAGTCGCGAAAGATCGCCTGAATATCCTTCGAGGCTTCCTTATAGGCCTCCATCCGCGGCTTGACGATGAGCAGGTCCGGACACAGGCTCAAGGCATGGCGCGACGACATCGCCGAACGCACCCCAAAGGCTCGCGCTTCGTAATTGCAGGTCGCGATCACCCCGCGCCGATCCGCCGAACCGCCCACCGCCATGGGTTTGCCGACCAGGCTCGGGTTATCACGCATCTCGATGGCGGCGTAGAAGCAATCACAGTCGACGTGGATGATTTTGCGTTGTGTCATGAAATCAGGCGTTCATTCAAGGAACGGAAACCGTACAGGCCAGCAGTATCTCACTGACACCTGTATATAGCACCAGTAGTTTGAATCTTCCTCCTGACCCGTAGGAAATAGCGCTTCTGAATTTAATTTCTCAATCGAAAAACATTCGCCAATAGAGCTGAAAGCCTTGCCCGGCATAGCCCAGAGCCTCGCTGCAGCGCTCGCCTTGAGCGCTAAGCATTTGAACAATAAAGGGGTTTTCTCAAATAAGGTTTGACAGCGCGGCGTTTCCCTGTAACATAAGCCCTATCAGACGCGGGATGGAGCAGCCTGGTAGCTCGTCGGGCTCATAACCCGAAGGTCGTCGGTTCAAATCCGGCTCCCGCAACCAAACATCAGAAAAGGCCACTCGAAAGAGTGGCCTTTTTTGTGCCTGCCCGTTTTCGCTCGACAGCCCGAAAAAGCCTTGATTGTCGGACACTTACCGAAACCGGCCGATCAAAACGAGGCTTTGCACATTATTTTGACCAAATGGACCATTAACGGTTGACACTCAGGCGTTCGACTGTAGAATGCCGCCACACAGACGCGGGATGGAGCAGTCTGGTAGCTCGTCGGGCTCATAACCCGAAGGTCGTCGGTTCAAATCCGGCTCCCGCAACCAAACATCAGAAAAGGCTGCTCGAAAGAGTGGCCTTTTTTGTATCCGCCGAAAAAACTTTCATGCAAAACACCGCGGGGTCGATCGAACCCTCGACGAATACCGGAGTCAATGGCTGCACAGGCTAAGCTGAGTTCGCAACATATCCTCTACAAACTGCCCCGGGGCGTGGGTCGCCGTACAACGGCCAGACACGTTAATATTTGCACTTATTTTGTCCATAGGGATTGGTAACTTGGCTGGATACCCCCATCCTGTCGCGCACAATCCTCGAGGTGATTGATGCGCGCCAACTCGTCCGAACCACACGATACTGTCACAGCGACACACCCGATCACCGCCACCCGTCTGCGTTGGCTGGATCTGCTGAGCAAGTACCGGCAATCCGTCGGCTTGGCCGTCACCCTGTTTCTGTTCGCTATCGCCTTGATCGCCTGTCGCCACCTGTTGATCGAACTCGACCTGGACGCCCTGCACGATTCGATTCTCAGCGTGCCCAAGCCAGCCCTGGGCGGTGCGTTGGCGGCAACCGCCATCGGCTTCGTTGTCCTGCTGGGCTATGAATGGTCCGCCAGCCGCTACGCCGATGTGAAGCTGCCGGGGCGCACCCTGGCACTCGGCGGCTTCACCGCCTTTGCCATCGGCAACGCCATCGGCCTGTCGCTGCTGTCCGGCGGTTCGGTGCGCTACAGGCTCTATGCCCGTCATGGCCTGGGGGCCGCCGAAGTCGCGCGAATGACCCTGTTCGCCAGCCTGTCGCTGGGTTGTGCCCTGCCACCGCTGGCCGCCCTGGCGACCCTGAGCAACCTGCCCGCGGCGTCTGCAGCCCTGCACCTGCCCGCCTACCTCCTGGGCGGCATTGCCGTGGCCGTACTGGCCCTGATGGCCCTGCTGGCGCTCGGCATCTACCGCCGTCACCTGCCGGAACAGCCGATCAAGGACAACCTGCTGGTCAAGGTCGGACGTCGCACCCTGCGCCTGCCCAGCGCCCGCCTGACCCTGCTGCAACTGGTGATTACCGCCCTGGACGTGGCCGCCGCCGCGACCGTGCTCTATCTGCTGCTGCCCGAGGCACCGCCGTTCGGCGCATTCCTGCTGGTGTACCTGCTGGCCCTGGCCGCCGGCGTGCTGAGCCATGTGCCCGGCGGTGTCGGCGTATTCGAAGCCATTCTGCTGGCGGCCTTCGCCAATGAACTGGGCGCGGCACCACTGGCCGCCGCACTGCTGCTCTATCGCCTGATCTATGTGCTGTTGCCGTTGCTGCTGGCCTGCCTGGCCCTGCTGAGCACGGAAGCCCAGCGCCTGATGACCACCCGGCAAAGCATGCGCGTCGCCTCGGGCTTCGCGGCGCCGATCCTGGCGGTGCTGGTATTCCTCTCCGGCGTGGTCCTGCTGTTCTCCGGCGCGACCCCGGAAATCGACACCCGCCTGGAAGGCATCGACTTCCTGGTGCCGGATCGCCTGATCGACGCCTCGCACTTCGGCGCCAGCCTGGTAGGCGTGTTGTGCCTGCTGCTGGCCCAGGGCCTGCGTCGCCGCCTGTCCGCCGCCTGGATGCTGACCATGACCTTGCTGCTGGTGGGCGCCCTGCTCTCCCTGCTCAAGGGTTTCGACTGGGAAGAAGCCAGCATGCTGACGGCCACCGCCTGTCTGCTGGGGATTTTCCGGCGCTCCTTCTATCGCCCCAGCCGTCTCACCGAACTGCCGTTCTCGCCGCTATACCTGGTGGCCAGCCTCTGCGTGCTCGGGGCCTCGGTCTGGTTGCTGCTGTTCGCTTACCAGGACGTGCCCTACAGCCACGAACTCTGGTGGCAGTTTGCGCTGGATGGCGATGCCCCCCGTGGCCTGCGCTCGCTGCTGGGGGCAGCCGTGGTGCTGGTCGTCGTTTCGCTGACCTGGCTGCTGCGTACGGCACGTCCGGTGATTCACCAGCCCACGCCCGAGGAAATGGAGCGTGCGCTCAAGGTCCTGATGGCCTCGGACCAGCCTGACGGCGGCCTGGCCCTGACCGGTGACAAAGCCTTCCTGTTCCACCCCAGCGACACCGCCTTCCTGATGTACGCCCGTCGCGGCCGCAGCCTGGTGGCGCTCTACGATCCGATCGGGCCGGCCCGCCAGCGCGCCGAGCTGATCTGGCAGTTCCGCGACCTGTGCGACACCCATCATGCCCGCCCGGTCTTCTATCAGGTGCGTGCCGAGAACCTGCCGTACTACATGGACATCGGCCTGACCGCCATCAAGCTCGGCGAAGAAGCCCGGGTCGACCTGCATCGCTTTGACCTGGAGTCCAAGGGCAAGGAAATGAAGGACCTGCGCTACACCTGGAACCGAGGCAGCCGTGACGGCCTGTCGCTGGAGATCTACGAACCGGGGCAGGCCCCGCTGGATGAACTCAAGGTCATCTCCGACGCCTGGCTCACCGGCAAGAACGTGCGCGAGAAAGGTTTCTCCCTGGGCCGCTTCAGCCCCGAGTACATCAACCACTTCCGCATCGCGATCATCCACTTCGAGGGCCGCCCGGTGGCGTTCGCCAACCTGCTCGAGACCCACAGCCATGAACTGGCCAGTCTCGACCTGATGCGCGCGCACCCCGAAGCGCCCAAGCTGACCATGGAGTTCTTGATGGTTGGCCTGATTCAGCATTATAAGGCTCACGGATACGCGCGCTTCAGCCTGGGCATGGTGCCGCTGTCGGGCCTGCAACCGCGGCGTGGCGCTCCCTTGACCCAGCGCCTGGGCTCGATGGTGTTCCAGCGTGGCGAGCAGCTCTACAACTTCCAGGGCCTGCGTCGCTTCAAGGACAAGTTCCAGCCTGACTGGGAACCCCGTTACATGGCCGTGCCGGCAGGACTCGATCCGCTGGTCGCACTGGCCGATACCGCCGCCCTGATTGCGGGCGGCCTGACTGGATTGGTGAAACGCTGATGATTCGACGCTCCTGGCGATTTTTACTGGTAATCGTGCTGCTTCTGGCCGCGCTCGCGGGAGGCGGCTACTGGTTCTGGAACCGCCCCGCGCCGGAACCCACCCTTGAACACCTGAGCCAAGCCGACGGTTCCACCCTGACCCGCCTGATCCCGGGCACCACGCCCAAGGCCCAGGTGGTGGTGGCGACCCTCGCCGAAGACGCCCTGAGCGACAAGCAATTGTCCGCCCTGAGCCGTGGCGGCGCGGCGCAGATCGTCCAGGTGATCCTGCCCAAGGATAACTGCGTGCTGCAGCAGAAAGCCCTGGACAGCGCCCTGCAACAGCTTAAGGGTCAGGCGACCCTGGTCAGCGGCATCGGCCCGGGCGCGTCCCTGGCCTGGAACTGGCTGGCGGCCCAGACCGACGACAAGGCCCAGGCCATCTCGGTGGGGTTCGTGCTCGAGCAAGAGGGTTGCACCACCCCGGTACCGAAGACCGCCGCCCACGGCCACTGGCTGGTGGCCTGGAACGACGGCCCGGATGATCCGAGCGCGGCGTTCGTGCGCGACCAGCCCAACGCCGAAACCAGCATCAGCGACTATGACGTGCACCTGCCCCAGGTGCTGAACAACGAACTGCGCAAGATGCTGGTCGGTTCGGACAATGGCGGCCTGGCCATTCCCGTGGTGGAAGTCCCGGCGGGCCAGACCACCGACACCGTCACCCTGTTCCTCTCCGGCGACGGCGGCTGGCGCGACCTGGACCGCGACGTGGCGGGGGAAATGGCGAAGATCGGCTACCCGGTGGTGGGCATCGACACCCTGCGCTACTACTGGCAGCACAAGAGCCCGGAGCAGAGTGCCACCGACCTGACCGAACTGATGCAGCACTACCGGCAGAAGTGGGGCACCAAGCGTTTCGTCCTGACCGGCTATTCCTTCGGTGCCGACGTACTGCCGGCGATCTACAACCGCCTGCCGGCAGCCGAACAGCAGCGGGTCGACGCGATCATCCTGCTGGCGTTCGCCCGCAGCGGCAGTTTCGAGATCCACGTTGATGGCTGGCTGGGCAAGGCCGGCATGGAGCTCGATACCGGTCCGGACATGGCCAAGCTGCCGGCGGCCAAAGTGTTGTGCATCTACGGGCAGGACGAAGTGAAGGAAAGTGGTTGCACCACCACGACCGCAGTGGGTGAAAGCCTCAAGTTGCCAGGGGGTCATCACTTCGACGAGAACTACCCGGCGCTGGCCAAGCGCCTGGTGGATGCGATACAGAAGCGTCAGGGTAAAAGCGAGTAATGCGAGCCCTGTAGGAGCGGTGCTTGCCCGCGAAGCTTTTCAGCGGTCTCACGGGCCCCTTCGCGAGCAAGCTCTGCTCCCACAAGACCGTCCAACACGCCCAGCCCCAAAGAAAAAGCCCCCGCTGCCGTAAGGCAACGGGGGCTTTTTCATGCCCGGGACTATCAGATCTCGACCTGCGTCCCCAGCTCGATCACCCGGTTCACCGGCAGCTTGAAGAAACGCAGGCTACCGTTGGCATTCTTCAGCATGAAGGCGAACAGGTTCTCCCGCCAACGCGCCATCCCGACGATCTTCGAAGCGACCACCGTCTCGCGGCTGAGGAAATAGGTGGTACGCATCGGACTGAAATCCAGCTCATCCAGATGGCACAATTTCAGCGCCTGGGGAATATCCGGCTCATCGATGAAGCCGAAGTGCAGGATGACCCGGAAGAAGCCCGTCCCATAGGAAGCCACCTCGAACCGCCGTTGTGCCGGCACCCGTGGAATATCCTCGTAGACCACCGTCAACAACACCACCTGCTCATGCAGCACCTGGTTGTGCAGCAAGTTGTGCAACAACGCATGGGGCACCGCATCCGGCCGACCGGTGAGGAACACCGCCGTACCCTGCACCCGGTGGGGCGGCTGCACCCGAATGCTTTCGATAAAGATCGGCAACGGCAGGGCCCCTTCGTCCAGGCGGTCCACCACCAGCTCCTTGCCGCGTTTCCAGGTGGTCATGAGGATAAACAGCACGATCCCCGCCAGTACCGGAAAGGCACCTCCCTGGACGATCTTGGGCACGTTGGCGGCGAAGAACAGCCCGTCCACCAGCAGGAAGCCCACCAGGATCGGCACGGTCAGGATCGGCGACCATTTCCACAGCAGCAGCATCACCGCCGCCACCAGGATACTGGTGATCAGCATGGTCCCGGTCACCGCCACGCCATAGGCCGAGGCCAGGGCGTTGGACGAACCGAAACCGATCACCAGCAGGACCACACCGACCATCAGGGTCCAGTTCACCGCACCGATGTAGATCTGCCCCTGCTCGGCACTGGAGGTGTGCTGGGTATACATGCGCGGGATGTAGCCCAACTGGATCGCCTGGCGGGTCAGGGAGAACGCCCCGGAGATCACCGCCTGGGAAGCGATCACCGTCGCCAGGGTCGACAGCACCACCAGCGGAATCAGCGCCCAGCCCGGCGCCAGCAGATAGAAGGGGTTGCGCGCGGCATCCGGGTTTTCCAGCAGCAAGGCGCCCTGGCCGAAGTAGTTCAGGACCAGCGCCGGCAGCACCAGGGCAAACCAGGCGCGGGCAATCGGCTTGCGCCCGAAGTGGCCCATGTCGGCGTACAAGGCTTCGGCACCGGTCAACGCCAGTACCACCGCCCCCAGGATCGCCACACCTACGCCCGGGTGAGTGGTAAAGAAGCGCACGCACCATATCGGGTTCAACGCGCTCAGCACTTCAGGGTGCTGGGAAATACCGTTGGCGCCCATGACCCCGAGCACCACGAACCAGGCCACCATCACCGGCCCGAACAACTTGCCGATACTCGCGGTACCGTGTTTCTGGATCAGGAACAACGCCACCAGGACCACCAGCGACAGCGGCACCACCCAGTGCTCCAGCCCGTCGAAGGCGATTTCCAGGCCCTCGACCGCCGACAGCACCGAAATCGCCGGGGTGATCATGCTGTCACCGTAGAACAGCGCCGCGCCGATCAGCCCGAGAATCACCAGCACCGACTGCAATTTCGGGTAGGACGCCGACGCCCGCCGCGCCAGCGCGGTCAGGGCCATGATCCCGCCTTCGCCCTGGTTGTCGGCACGCAGGATGAACAACACGTACTTGATCGCAACCACCCAGACCAGCGACCAGAAGATCAGCGCCAGAATCCCCAGGACACCGTCCGGGCTGACCTGCACCCCGTAACCGCCAGTGAACACCTCCTTGAGGGTGTATAACGGGCTGGTGCCGATGTCGCCGTACACCACCCCTACCGCCGCTACCAGCATACCCAACGGCTTTGCCGTCGAGTGCCCCTGCCCCTCACTCACTGCGTGACCACCCATCAACTACTCCTACACCCCGGACCAAGGCTTCTTTCAAGAAGCACTATGCTTTTTTTTGCAGCATGCGCTGTTTTTCTTACAGTTGCCGACGATTTACAAGTCATCGGTTATTTTGAAACAAAAAATGACAGCGTCTCGCATTGGTGCGAAGCATAGCGCAGCACTCGTCGCATTTCCCCGCATAAAGCTGGTCAAGTGCCTCAGCCATCGCTAGAATTGCGCACTTTTTGATCAGAGGCGCGCCAGCGCCCAAGCGATGCCCTTGCCCCAAGCGGCTCGACACCCTATACCGAGGTTAGACATGTCCACCCCTACCGCGCCAGCCAACCCGAAGGTCGGCTTCGTATCCCTGGGTTGCCCGAAAGCTCTGGTCGACTCCGAGCGCATCCTGACGCAACTGCGCATGGAAGGCTATGACGTGGTGTCCACCTACCAGGACGCCGATGTCGTGGTGGTCAACACCTGCGGCTTCATCGACAGCGCCAAGGCCGAGTCCCTGGAAGTGATCGGCGAAGCCATCAAGGAAAACGGCAAGGTGATCGTCACCGGCTGCATGGGCGTCGAAGAAGGCAACATCCGCGACGTGCACCCCAGCGTACTGGCCGTGACCGGCCCGCAGCAGTACGAGCAGGTGGTCAGCGCCGTGCACGAAGTCGTACCGCCGCGCCAGGACCACAACCCGCTGATCGACCTGGTACCGCCACAGGGCATCAAGCTGACGCCACGCCACTACGCGTACCTGAAGATTTCCGAAGGCTGCAACCACAGCTGCAGCTTCTGCATCATCCCGTCGATGCGCGGCAAGCTGGTCAGCCGTCCGGTGGGCGATGTCCTCGACGAGGCCCAGCGCCTGGTCAAGTCCGGGGTCAAGGAGCTGCTGGTGATCTCCCAGGACACCAGCGCCTACGGCGTCGACGTGAAGTACCGCACCGGCTTCTGGAACGGCGCGCCGGTGAAGACCCGCATGACCGAGCTGTGCGAAGCCCTCAGCACCCTGGGCGTGTGGGTGCGCCTGCACTACGTCTACCCGTACCCCCATGTCGACGAGCTGATCCCGCTGATGGCCGCCGGCAAGATCCTGCCGTACCTGGACATCCCGTTCCAGCACGCCAGCCCGAAAGTGCTCAAGTCGATGAAACGCCCGGCGTTCGAAGACAAGACCCTGGCGCGGATCAAGAACTGGCGCGAGATCTGCCCGGACCTGATCATCCGTTCGACCTTTATCGTCGGTTTCCCCGGCGAAACCGAGGAGGACTTCCAGTACCTGCTCGACTGGCTGACCGAAGCCCAGCTCGACCGCGTCGGCTGCTTCCAGTACTCGCCGGTCGAAGGCGCGCCAGCCAACGACCTGGGCCTGGACGTGGTCCCGGATGACGTCAAGCAGGAGCGCTGGGAGCGCTTCATGGCCCATCAGCAGGCCATCAGCAGCGCCCGCCTGCAACTGCGCATCGGCCGCGACATCGAAGTGCTGATCGACGAGGTCGACGAACAAGGCGCGGTCGGTCGTTGCTTCTTCGACGCCCCGGAAATCGACGGCAACGTGTTCATCGACGGCGCGGGCGATCTCAAGCCCGGCGACAAGGTCTGGTGCCGTGTCACCGATGCCGACGAATACGACCTGTGGGCTGAAACGATCTAAGCACGAAAAAAACCTGAAAAGCCCCGCCCTTTCAACGAGATGCGGGGCTTTTTTACGTCTATAGTCTGGCTCATGAACAACAACGACAGCGACGCAAGGAGCCTGCTGCATGCGCCAGCTCACGGTCATCCACACCCCCAAGCCCGGCGACTACCCGGAGCTGGCCCGTCTCTGGGAAGCTTCGGTGCGCGCCACCCATGATTTCCTGCCGGACAGCTACATCGAACTGTTGAGGAACATGCTGCTGACCCATTACCTGGATGCGGTCATGCTGGTCTGTACCCGCGACTCACGCCAACGCATCACCGGGTTCGCCGGGGTCGCGGCGGGCAAGATCGAAATGCTCTTCATCGACCCGAAAGAGCGTGGCAAAGGCCTGGGCAGACAACTGCTCAGCTATGCCATCGAGCACCTGAATGCCGACGAACTGGACGTCAACGAACAGAACCCCCAGGCGATCGGTTTCTATTTCAAGCAGGGCTTCGAGGTCATCGGTCGGTCGGAGAAGGATGGCATGGGCCAGCCGTACCCTTTGCTGCATCTGCGCCTGAAACGCTGAGTGCGACAAATGTTGCCGGGCTTAACCGGCGCCAGGCAGGTACAATAGCCGCCCCCCTTTTTTACGGCCGCCGTCATGTCTGAACCCATTCGCCTCTCCAAACGCCTGATCGAACTGGTCGGCTGCTCCCGTCGGGAGGCCGAACTGTTCATCGAAGGCGGCTGGGTCACGGTCGATGGCGAAGTCATCGACGAACCGCAGTACAAGGTCGCGGCCCAGAAAGTCGAACTGGACCCCGAGGCCAAGGCCACCGCGCCGGAACCGGTCACCCTGCTGCTGCATCAACCGGCCGGCCTGGACCTCGACAGCGCGCTGCAACTGCTGCGCGCCGATACGCTCAGCGAGGAACACCGCTATGGCAAGCGCCCGCTCAAGGGGCATTTCCTGCGCCTGACCGCTGGCGCCGACCTGCAAGCCGGCGCCAGCGGCCTGGTGGTGTTCACCCAGGATTGGAAAATCCTGCGCAAGCTCACCGCCGACGCCGCCAAGATCGAGCAGGAATATGTGGTGGAGGTCAGTGGCGACATCGTCGAGCACGGCCTCAACCGCCTGAGCCATGGCCTGACCTACAAGGGCCGCGAGCTGCCCGCCGTCAAGGCCAGCTGGCAGAACGAGAACCGCCTGCGTTTCGCGATGAAAAATCCGCAACCGGGGGTGATCGCGCTGTTTTGCCAGGCCGTCGGGCTCAAGGTCGTGGCCATCCGCCGGATCCGTATCGGTGGCGTTTCCATCGGCAAGGTGCCCGTGGGCCAATGGCGCTATCTGTCGGCCAAGGAAAAATTCTAACCCCTTTCAACGTCGCGCCAGACGCGCGGCGCCCACCTCTTACGGATGGCTCACATGATTCACAACGATGTACTGCGCAGCGTGCGCTACATGCTCGACATCAGCGACAGCAAGGTCGTCGAGATCATCAAGTTGACCGGCTTCGAAGTGAGCAAGGCGGCTATCGTCACCTACCTGAAAAAGGATGAGGAAGAGGGCTTCGTGCATTGCCCGGACGAGGTCATGGCGCATTTCCTCGACGGCCTGGTGATCTTCAAGCGCGGCAAGGACGAAAGCCGGCCGGCGTTGCCGATCGAGCTGCCGGTGACCAACAACATCATCCTGAAGAAACTGCGGGTCGCCTTCGAACTGAAGGAAGACGACATGCACGCCATTCTCAAGGCCGCCGAGTTCCCGGTGTCCAAGCCCGAGCTGAGCGCGCTGTTCCGCAAGTTCGGCCACACCAACTACCGTCCCTGCGGCGACCAGTTGCTGCGCAACTTCCTCAAGGGCCTGACGCTGCGCGTTCGCGGCTGATCCACGCCGACGTGCATGGCGCATCATTGCGCCGCCCAATAGTGGCTCCGCTTTTGACACCTGGCGGCTAGGGTATGGACACCTTTAGCACTCAGGATTCGCCATGCACCCTTACTTCTCCCTGCAAGGCCGCACCGCGCTGGTGACCGGCGGTACCCGCGGTATCGGCAAGATGATCGCCAAGGCCTTTGTCGAGGCCGGTGCCCAGGTCTACGTCTGTGCCCGGGATGTCCAGGCCTGCCAGCAGACCGCCGAGGAACTCGGCGCCCTGGGCCATTGCCAGGCCCTGGCCGCCAACCTGGCGACAGAGGAAGGCGTGCAGGCCTTGGCGACACGCCTGGGTGAGCAGATCGATCGGCTGGATATCCTGGTCAACAACGCCGGCACCACCTGGGGTGCCCCGCTGGAAAGCTATCCGGTGAAAGGCTGGGAGAAGGTCATGCAACTGAACGTGACCTCGGTCTTCAACTGCATCCAGCAGTTCCTGCCGTTGCTGCGCAAGGCCGGTTCGGCGGCGAACCCGGCCAGGATCATCAATATCGGTTCGGTGGCGGGGATTTCGTCATTCGGCGAAGAGGCCTATGCCTACGGCCCGAGCAAGGCCGCCCTGCATCAGTTGTCACGGATCCTGGCGCGGGAACTGGTCAGCCAGCACATCAACGTCAATGTCATCGCACCGGGGCGTTTCCCGAGCAAGATGACCCAGCACATCGGCAACGACGAGCAGGCGCTGGCCGAGGATACGGCCTTGATTCCCATGCAGCGCTGGGGGCGCGAGGAGGAAATGGCGGCGCTGGCGATCAGTTTGGCGAGTACCGCCGGGGCTTACATGACGGGGAATATCATCCCGCTGGATGGTGGGTTCAGCTTGTAACTATAGGAACTGCCGAGGGCTAACTTGTGGCGAGTGGGCTCGCCACAAATGTCAGTTCTCCAGGAAGACCGCTTGAATCAGATCCCGGCCCGCAGCACGCTCTCGGGCAGCGCCTCGCCGCGCTCGACACAGGCCGCCACGGTCTCGATCAGCTCGTCCAGCTCATACCCCTGCGCCGCCAGCCATTGCGGATCGTAGTAGGTGGTGGCGTAACGCTCGCCGCCATCGCACAGGATCGCCACGATCGAACCGCTCTCCCCCGCCTGGACCATCTGCCGCGCCGCCATCAACGCGCCGATCAGGTTGGTACCGCTGGAACCCCCGACCCGACGCCCCAGGTGCTGCGCCAGGTAGTGCATGGCCGCCAGGGACAAGGCATCCGGCACCTTGACCATGGCATCGATCACCGTGGGCAGGAACGACGCCTCGACCCGCGGACGCCCGATCCCTTCGATCCGCGAACCGCAGTCCAGGCGCAGCCCGGCATCGCCGGTCTGGTAGAAATCGAAGAACACCGAACGCTCGGCATCGGCGCACAACACCCGGGTGCAATGCTGGCGATAACGCACATAGCGACCGAGGGTCGCCGTGGTCCCGCCGGTACCGGGACTGGAAATCAACCAGCTCGGTTCCGGGTGACGCTCGAAACGCAGTTGCTGGAAAATCGACTCGGCGATGTTGTTGTTCGCCCGCCAGTCCGTGGCCCGCTCGGCATAGGTGAACTGGTCCATGAAATGACCGCCGCTCTCCCGGGCCAGGCGCTCGGACTCGGCATAGATCTGCGTCGGATCCTGCACCAGGTGGCTCTTGCCGCCGTAGAAGGCGATCTGCGCGATCTTTTCCTGGGAGGTGGTGGCCGGCATCACCGCGATAAAGGGCAAGCCCAGCAGGCGCGCGAAGTAGGCTTCGGAAATCGCCGTCGAGCCGCTGGACGCCTCGATCACCGGCGCTCCCGGATGCAACCAGCCATTACACAGTGCATAGAGGAACAGCGAACGCGCCAGACGGTGCTTCAGGCTGCCGGTCGGATGGCTGGATTCGTCCTTGAAGTACAGCTCGATGCCCGGCAGACCCGGCAGCGGCAACGGGATCAAGTGGGTATCGGCACTGCGCTGGAAGTCGGCTTCAATGATCCGGATAGCTTCCCGGGCCCACTGTCGGTTGTCGATCATGATGGATTACTCGTCTTGGAACGGATGTGCTCGAAAACACTGACGGCTGGCTGCGCCACTGGCCCATGGCCAAACCGTTGGAGGATAAAGAAAGATCGGGTCTCTGACAGGCCCCACCGCGGTCATCCCCTCACTATAGGAAGTTTCCTACGTAGCGCACAGATACAGTGAAGACGCATTTAGACACATAACTGCTAGGCTCTTTGCCATCCACCCCTCAAGCACCCACTTATAACAAAAAAGAATATAATTTTTGTTTTAACAACTAACAGTACGGGTTAGGGTGTCCTACCTTTTGCATTCACCGATGGAGAGCGACCTTGCCTCTGCGTAGCACTTTCACCCGTTTCTTTCAGTTGGAAGCTGCCAGCGGTCTGCTATTGATTGCCGCTGCAGCCCTGGCCCTGATCATCAACAACTCGCCGCTGTCGCACCTCTACGGCGGCCTGCTGGATGTGCCGGTGGTGGCTCAGGTCGGCGCCCTGAAAATCGCCAAGCCCTTGCTGCTGTGGATCAACGACGGCCTGATGGCACTGTTCTTCCTGCTGATCGGCCTGGAGGTCAAGCGCGAGCTCCTCGAAGGTCACCTGTCCAAGCCGTCCCAGGTCGTGCTGCCGGGCGCGGCGGCCATCGGCGGCATGGTGGTACCGGCGCTGATCTACTGGTTCCTGAACCGTGACAATCCGGCAGCCCTCGGCGGCTGGGCGATTCCCATGGCCACCGACATCGCCTTCGCCCTCGGGGTACTGGCCTTGCTCGGCAAGCGTGTGCCGGTGTCGCTGAAACTGTTCCTGATGACCCTGGCGATCATCGATGACCTGGGCGCGATCATCGTCATCGCGATCTTCTACTCCCATGAACTGTCGACGCTGTCGCTGATGCTGGCGGGGGCCTGCCTGGTGGCACTGATCGCGATGAATCGCCTGGGCGTGGTCAAGCTCGGGCCCTATCTGGTGATCGGCCTGATTCTCTGGGTCTGCGTGCTCAAGAGCGGTGTGCACGCCACGCTGGCCGGCGTGGCCCTGGCGTTCTGCATCCCGTTGCGCACCCGCAACGCCGAAAGCTCGCCGCTGCTGAGCCTGGAGCATGCGCTGCATCCGTGGGTGGCGTTCGGCATCCTGCCGCTGTTCGCCTTTGCCAATGCCGGCGTCTCCCTGGCCGGTGTGCAGTTGGAAAGCTTTACCCATCACGTGCCGATGGGCATCGCCGCGGGCCTGCTGATCGGCAAGACGGTCGGTGTCTTCGGCCTGACCTGGCTGGCGGTCAAGGCCGGTCTGGCGGCGCTGCCGAACGGGGCCAACTGGGGGCAACTGTTCGGCGTGGCGATCCTGTGCGGGATAGGTTTCACCATGAGCCTGTTCGTCGGCTCCCTGGCCTTTATTCCGGGCAGCAGCGACTACGCGGGCATGGACCGCATGGGCATCCTCACCGGCTCGATCCTGGCGGCACTGATCGGCTATGCCGTGACGGCGGCGGCCAGTCGCAAATCCAGCACGACCTGAAGGCCGGTTGCTACAAGGTTCGTAGCGACCTCCAGGCCAGCAACGCAAAAAAAGAAAACCCCGACCAGTTCCCTGGCCGGGGTTTTCTTTTGACAGCGGAGAGTGAAATCAGTGGGTCACGCGGCTGGTGCCGCCAACGGTGGCGATACGCACGCGCTCGCCAACCCGGAAGATTTCGTTCGGCTGCACTTCTTGAACATAGGCACGCATGCTGCCGTCATCTTCACGAACGGTGATTTCAACACCCTGGGCGCTGGTCAGGCCTTTTTCAGCCATGTTACCCAGCACGCCACCGGCCACCGCACCGGCCACCGCGGTCACGATACTGCCACGGCCACCGCCGATCGCGCTGCCGCCGACGCCACCGATAATTGCACCGGCACCGGCACCGATTGGCGAGTTGGTACCTTCGATTTTCACCGGACGCAGCGACTCGATGGTGCCCATGCGGATGGTCTGGACGCGACGCGCTTCGTCACGGGAATAGGAATCGCCCGTCAGGCTGCTGGCGCAACCACCCAACAGCATGGCCATCGTGGAGAAGGAAGCAATCAACAAAACAGACTTACGCATAGGATCAACTCCATAGGATATGACTTTAATTAAACTCCGCAGCTTGATCCCTGTCACGGCAGCGCACGGATAAAATGGTTTTCATTCAGCACCCGTACAGCCACGGTGCCCAAATGAGCGGGGATATAGGGTAGCGCGATTTCGATCCGCCTGCCCGGGCTGCCCAGCAGTTGAAACAATCAGCGACAACTGAATCGCTACGACAACCACCGCAACCGGCCAAGAACCAACGACATGGACTACTTCATCATCGCAATCGCTACGGCAGCCGGACTGTATTTCCACGGCTGGCTGTATATCAGGATCAGACGTTGGATGGACCGCGATCTGGCGTTATCGCTAGCGGGAGACAACGAATTACACAAAAAGTTCATGCTCGAATGCCTGGCTGCGGCCAGGTCGCGACACGTCAAGCGCCGGGACTTGCAGCAATGGCTTGAGGCCGCGGCTGCAGGTTATCCGGATCAGGGCCTGGACAAGGATTTGCCAGGGAGGGATCAGGCGAACGCTCTTGCAACGCCGCCTGATCAAACCGCGAACGGCTCGCGCCACTAAGGTGCGAGGCGCCGACGTGTCCAGCCCGCCTCTTCCAGACGGTAGTCGAGGCGGTCATGCAGGCGGCTGGCGCGACCTTGCCAGAACTCGATGCGCTCCGGCAGCAGACGATAACCACCCCAATGCTCGGGGCAATGGGGCTGCGTATCGCTGAAGCGCGCTTCGGTGTTCTTGAGCAAACCCTCGAGTTCCTCCCGGCCGGCAATCACCTGACTCTGCGGCGAGGCCCAGGCCCCCAGCCGGCTGCCCAGCGGACGCACCTTGAAGTAAGCATCCGACTCTTGTGCCGAGACCTTGACCACCCGCCCCTCGATCCGCACCTGGCGCTCCAGGGTCGGCCAGAAGAAGGTCATCGCCGCAAATGGGCGGGCCGCCAGTTGCCGGCCCTTGTCGCTGTCGTAGTTGGTGAAGAAGGTAAACCCCGACTCGTCCAGCCCCTTGAGCAACAGGATGCGGCAATGCGGGCGCCCTTCCTCGTCCACCGTCGCCAGGGTCATGGCATTGGCCTCGACGGGCACCTGCTCGGTCTTCACCGCCTCGGCGAACCACTGATGGAACAACGCGAACGGCTCGGCCGGGGCCAGGGCCTCGGTGAGACCGTCACGGGTGTAGTCGCGGCGCATATCCGCCAGGGCGTGAGTCATGACGCGTTCCTTCTCGATCGTCAGGTCAGTTCTTGGTCGAGCTGTCGGTGCCGGCGTCTTTCTTCGCCGGCGCAGCTGCCTTGTCCTTGTCCGCCGCGGCCTTGGTTGCCGCCGCTTTCTTGACCGGCGCTTTCTTGTGGACCGGAGCTTTCTTGGCCGCGGCCTTGCCCTTGCCCTTCTTGGTCGATGCCGCGGCTTTCTTCGCCGCAGGCGCCGTGGCAGCTGCCGGCTTGGCATCCGCAGCCGCTACCTGGGTGACCGGCGCCGGAGGTGGAACCGGAATGCTGTATTTGCTCAGCAGCGCAACCATGGTGTTCTGCGGGGTCAGGATGATTTCCACGCGACGGTTCAACGCGCGACCGTCACTGCTGTCATTGGCGGCACGCGGCATGTCCGAGCCCATGCCACGCAGCATCAGGCGATCACGATGCAGGCCGCTGAGGCCGAAAATCGCCGCCACGGACTGGGCCTGTTGCTGGCTCAGGGCCTTGGTCGATTCGGCGCTGGAGCTGTTGTCGCCATGCCCCAGGATCACCACGGCGGTCTTGGGGTCACCCTCGACAGTCTTGGCGATGCGGGTGAAGGGACCGAGGGTGGCCGGCAGCAACAGCTCCGGACGCTTGGGATTGTAGAAACCGTCTACCGGGGCAATGACCACCAGCACGTTTTCACGCCGTTCCAGCTTCAGGGAAGAGTTCTGGATCGCGGTACGCAGGCGCGGCTCGTAATCGTCGAGCCAGGCCTGGGTGATTTTCGGGTCGGGCATTGGCACGGCCTTGACCGGCGGCTGGGTAGTTTGCTTGCCGTCGGCCTTGTTGTCCGAGCTGCCGAACGGCCACCACCAATGGGTGGCGGAATCCGCCTGTGGCGCCGGAGTCGTCGCGGCGGCAACCGCCGTGGCCAGTGGCACGGGTTTGTCCGCACTTTGTGGAGTTTGCGCGCAACCGGTCACAATCAGACAGATGGCCAGGGCGAGAGACTTGTTCGATGACATGGGGAGATCCACAAAATGAGATAGAGAAACAAGGGCCGTCAGGCCCTATGGAACAGTGTAATAGAAAGCAAAAAAGTCACAGGGTTCCGGCCTATGACTTTATGCGGGCATTCTACAGACAGGCGGCTAGAATCCGCACCAGCTTCTGTGCCCGCGGGTCCATCAGGACATAAGGACCGAGGGTATTGGTCACGAACCCGAAGGCGACATCGTGCTCGGGGTCGGCAAAACCGACGGAGCCACCGGCCCCCGGGTGACCGAAGGCTTTTGCGCCCAGGCCGAAGGTGGCGTTGGCCACGTCCGGCTGATCGAGCATGCAGCCCAGGCCGAAACGGGTCTGGGTCAGCAGGGTCTTGTCCATGCCCAGGCTGTGCTGGCGCGTCAGTTCATCCAGCATGTCGGCCTCCAGCAGACGGCCGTCGAGCAGCCCACTGTAGAACCCCGCCAGGCTGCGCGCGTTGCCATGGCCGTTGGCGGCCGGCTGCTGCATGCGTCGCCACTCCGGCTTGTTGGTGCTGGTCATGATCGACGGTGGATTGGTGAAAGCCCGGGTGCTCATCGCCTCGGGCTCGCGCATCGTCACCTGCAGCAGGCGCTGGGCCGCCGCGTCGCCGACATTGCCCTTGCCCCGGGCGATATGCGCCACGCGATGGAACTCTGCGTCCGCCAGGCCGACATGGAAGTCCAGGCCCAGCGGCTTGGCAATCCGCGCCACGATGGACTCACCCGGCCCGCGACCGTCGGCACGCCGCAGCAACTCGCCCACCAGCCAGCCATAGGTGATCGCGGCGTAGCCATGGCCCTCGCCGGGCGTCCACCAAGGTGCTTCGGCCGCCAGGGCGTCAACCATGGTCTGCCAGTTGTACAGCGCCTCGGGGGGCAGCAACTGGCGCAGGGCGGGCAGCCCGGCCTGATGGCAGAGCAGTTGGCGCAGGGTGACGCCGGCCTTGCCGGCGGCCGCGAATTCGGGCCAATAGTGGGCAACCGGGACATCCAGCTGCAGCTTACCCTCGGCCACCAATTGCAGCGCAGTGACGGCAGTAAAGGTCTTGGTGCAGGAAAACAGGTTGGCAATGGTGTCGCTGTGCCAGGCCTCGGCCCCGTCCTTGTCGGCGGTGCCGGCCCAGAGATCGACTACGGTTTCGCCGCCGATCTGGATACAGAGCGCGGCACCGCGCTCCTGGGGATCGTCGAAAAGGGCCGCGAAGGCTTCGCGCACCGCTTCGAATTGAAGCTCGAAATGACCCTGAATCTGCACCCGTGAATCTCCCACCGCAACACCTTACAAAATGGCCTGCATTGTTCCAGCGATTGATGGGTTTGGGAACAGACGTGGATCAGACAATTCGTAACGCCTTGCAAGAACTGTCAGACGTTGCACGAATTGGAATGATCCACCGAAAACACCTCGCCCCCTGTGCAGGAACAGCCGATCATTGGCCGTTGCCGGAATGGCCGCCGGGATGGCCGGCCTCTTCCCCGCCCGCACTGCCCGAGCGCCCCTTGGCGCCACTGTCTTCTTCCTGGTCGATGCCCTTGGCGGCTTTCTGCTGCGCTTCCACCTTGGCTTTCTCGGCTTCCTTGTCGAGCAGCGCAAGGGCCTGCAGATTGCTTTTGCGCACGCTCTCGACAAAGCCCTGGAACGGCACATCGGTAATGCCCACCAGACCGAAATGACCGTTTTCGCCGTCCAGCAGACGACCGGTCACCGGCTGGTCGAGGTACTGGAACCAGTGCACACCGACGACCGACGGCTCGGCCACCGCCTGCTTGAGGAACGCCGCATAGGCCGGGCCACGATCTTCTTCCCGGGCCAGTTCCGTTACCCCGCCCCAGAACGGACCGCGGTCCCTGGAGCCGAAGTTGAATTCAGTGATCAGCACCGGCTTGTTCAACGCCTCCAACTGATCGAAGTCGTAACCGTCCTGGGGCTTGAGGGTGTAGAAGTTGAAACTCAACACATCGCAGTACTGGGCACAGGAAGCCACGGCCTCAGGGGTGCTGATGGCAAAACGACCGCCAAGCAACAGGTGGTTCGGCGCATGCCATTTCAGCGAGTCGGAAATGGTCTTGAAGTAGGTATCGGCAAACACTTTCTGGAAATACTTCAGGTCCGCCTCGATCTGCGGGTGCGCGGGATCCGGCAGCGGCGCCTCGAAGCCCGGGTCCTCCATCTGCTCCCAGGTGGGAATCTCCACGCCCCAGGCCTTGGACAGGCCCTGCTGGTTGCGGTACTTGTCACGCAACTGCTTGAGGAAGGCACGCTTGGCCGGTACGTCGGTGGTCATGCGCAAGGTGCCGTAGGCCAGGGCGTAACGGGACTTCGGATCATCGCCATGGGCGGCCCAGGCCAGTTCGTTGTCGGCAAAATAGCCCACCAGCCAGGGATCGTCGCGATGGTCGCGGGTGGCAATCGCCACCGCGCGTTCGGTAGCCATGGCAAAACGCGGATCGAACGGGTCGGGCATGCCGCCCCACCAGTCGCCGCCAGTGCTGATACTGGCGTAATCGCCGACGATGGACAGCGGCAAGGTGTAAGGCACACGGTCGTTCAGGCCCAGGGCCGGATCGCTCCAGTTGCCGACCGTGTTGAAACCCCAGGCCTGCAGGCGGTCCAGGGTGTGTTTCTGCCAGCGCTGCGCGTCCAGGCCCGGGGCGCACGGCACCTTGGGCTGCTCCGACTCCGCCGCGACACACGGCGAGCCATAGGTCCGTTGCAGGTTGGCGCCATAGAAATCGAACCAGCGTCCGGACTTGAAGGCCCGCCCCTGGGAGGCCCCGGTGGCGATGCTGTTGTCGGCCTTGCCGTAGTAGGCGGCCAGCGGTTCACCCTCCTTGGGCAGGTCACTGAACATCTCTTCACGACCTTCGACATAGGTCGGCTGGTCGTGGGCGGTCACGGTATTCACGCCCAGGGAATAGAATGGATGCCCTTCCGGCGTCACCAGATACCAGCGACCGTCGCGCTTTTCGGTCCGGAAGAAGCCCGAGGCCTCGAACAGTGGCCCCTTGAGCGAACCGCCGAACTTGTCCCGGGCACTGTGCTCGCGTTCGGCCAGCCAGGTTTTCAGTTGCTGGCTTTCCTTGCTCGCCGCGGCCTTGAGCTGATCGTCACTGCTGACTTTTTCCGGCCATCTGGCCCGGGTCGACTGGCCGTAGCCATCCACCAGCGCGCCATAGACGGCCTTGGTCACATCGTCGCCGGCCTGCACGCCGAAACGTTCCAGCAGGATGTTCTGGGCGACCTTGGGCGCGTCCATCGACAGGGTCACGGACACCACCTGCTGGCGGTCCAGTGCGCCCTGGCTGCTGGCCAGCAACACCCGCTGGCCATCAACGGTCATCGGCATCGGTGGACCGGCGCGCATGCCCTGGCTCAACGGCGAACTGGCCTGCAGGGGCACCAGCAAGGTCTGGGCGGGGCCGGCCGGCAGAGCCACGCGGCTGGTGAGGGTCTTGCCGTCACTGCTCTGGATCGTCACATCGAGGGTCAGCGCCCAATCCATCGCACTCTGGATCCGCAGGCTCATGGCACCCGCCTGTGACCAGTCCCAGGCCCCGGTCTGGGGCGTGAGGCGCAGGCTCGGGCGCGCTGCCGGATTGAAGGTGATCCGCCGCAGCACTTCGCCTTCAGCCGTCTGCTCCGCGTTGTATTGCGGCAGGCTGGCATCCACGGTTGCCACCTGCACCACGTCGGCGGGACGAACGAAGTTGAACAACGTCTGTTGCCCCGCCGGCGCAGCCCATAGCGGCGCAGCGAACAACAAGGCGAAAACGGCGGGCAGCGTACGGCCAATCATATGAATCAAACTCTCCCTTACGGCCAGTCGAAGGCCAGCGTGGCGCCAAAGGGCGCCATCCGTAGACAACGAAATTGGTAATTTAGCCTACATCACATTAAGAAATTTCCCGCCGGAACGGCGGCAAGGCATTGAGGATAGCTTTCCCGTAGCGTTGGGTGATCAAACGCCGATCGAGCAAGGTGATGATGCCCCGGTCCGCCTCGGTACGCAGCAGGCGACCGCAGGCCTGGACCAGCTTGAGGGAGGCGTCCGGCACGGAGATTTCCATGAACGGATTGCCACCCCGGGCCTCGATCCACTCGGCCAGCGCCGCCTCGACCGGATCGTCCGGGACTGAGAAGGGAATCTTGGCGATCACCACGTGTTCACAGTAGGCACCGGGCAAGTCCACCCCTTCGGCGAAGCTGGCCAGGCCGAACAGCACGCTGGAGTCACCGCCGTCGACCCGGGCCTTGTGCTTGTTGAGGGTCTCCTGCTTCGACAGGTTGCCCTGGATGAACACCTGCTTGCGCCAGTCGCGATCCAGGCCGTCGAACACGTCCTGCATCTGCTTGCGCGAGGAGAACAGCACCAGGGTGCCCTTGGAACCTTCCACCAGCTCCGGCAGGTCGCGAATGATCGCCGCGGTATGGGCCATGGCGTCGCGGGGATCGGCGTTGAGATCCGGCACCCGCAGCACGCCGGCATCGGCATGATGGAAGGGGCTGGGCACTACTGCCGTCACGGCCTTCTTCGGCAGGCCGGCACGCATGCGGAAGCGCTCGAAGGTGCCCAGCGCCGTCAGGGTCGCCGACGTCACCAGGGCGCCATGGGCCACGTTCCACAGGTTGCGCCGGAGCATTTCCGCGGCCAGGATCGGGCTGGCGTTGACCTCGATGTCGAACAGCGCGCCGCTCTCGGCCAGGCTCAGCCAGCGGGCCATGGGCGGATTGTCTTCCGGGTCTTCGGCGGTAAAGGCGGTCCACAGCTCCCAGTTGCCCTGGGCCCGGGACAGCAGGCTGCCGAACAGCGGGTACCACTCCTCGGCCTGGTGACTGGCGATACCGATATTGACCTCGCCGTCCATGCCCTCCTTGAGCAACTCGGTCAGGCGGGTAAAGAGATCGTTGAGGCGGGCGAAGCCTTTCTTCAGCTCGATGCCCATCTCACGGATATGTTCCGGAATCACCCCACCGACGAAGCGATGGCGTGGCCGCTCGCGGCCCTCGGTGTCCTCGCCGGTCTTGAAATCGGCCAGTTGTTCACAGGCGCTGAACATGAACTGCTGGTGGGTCTTGATCTCCCGCGCCAGTTCCGGCACCTGCTCGATCAGCTTGCCCAGGTCGCCGGGCAGCGGATGCTGGGCCAGCAGTTTGGTCAGGTTCTTGGCGGTCTGCTCCAGCCAGTCGGCGGTGGAACGCAGTCGCGTGTAGTGGGCGAAGTGGCCGATGGCCTTGTCCGGCAGGTGGTGGCCTTCGTCGAACACGTACAGGGTGTCGCGCGGGTCGGGAAGCACCGCGCCACCGCCCAGGGCCAGGTCGGCGAGAACCATGTCATGGTTGGTGACGATCACATCGACCTTGCCCATGCCTTCGCGGGCCTTGTAGAAGGCGCACTGACCGAAGTTCGGACAATGGCGGTTGGTGCACTGGCTGTGATCGGTGGTCAGCCGCGCCCAATCGGCGTCTTCCAGGGCGCTGGGCCAACTGTCACGGTCGCCGTCCCATCGATTCCCGGCCAGCTTCTCGATCATGCTGGTGAACAGCTTCTGGCTGGCCTCGTCGACCTCGATGCGAAAACCTTCCTCTTCGAACAACTGGGCGGTGGCGGTCTGCGCGTGGCCTTCCTGCAACAGCATGTCGAGCTTGGACAGGCACAGGTAGCGCCCGCGCCCCTTGGCCAGGGCGAAGCTGAAGTTCAACCCGCTGTTGCGCATCAGGTCGGGCAGGTCCTTGTAGACGATCTGCTCCTGCAGCGCGACGGTGGCGGTGGCAATCACCAGGCGCTTGCCGGCGGCCTTGGCGGTGGGAATCGCCGCCAGGCTGTAGGCCACGGTCTTGCCGGTACCGGTGCCGGCTTCCACCGCGACCACGGCCGGGTCGCCGCTGCGCCGGCCTTCGTCATCGGTGTCGATATCGCCGAGGACCTTGGCCACTTCGGCGATCATCAGGCGCTGGCCGTAACGCGGCTTGAGGCCCTTGGCTTCGAGAAAACGCGAATAGGCGCCCTGGATCGTGGTTTTGAGTTCGGTGCTGATCATGAGTCTTCGGGCGCAAGAAACGCTGGATAAATTTTCAGTGGTTCGAATAGACGGCTATCATACCCCGCCAAATCCTCGCGTGCCGCACGGAGTACCTGAATGACCGCTTTTGCCCTCGTCTACAGCTTGCATGTCCTGGCCGCACTGGTCTGGGTCGGTGGTATGTTCTTCGCCTGGATGATCCTGCGCCCGGCGGCCATGGCCGCGCTGGAGGGGCCAGCCCGGCTGAAGCTGTGGGTCCAGGTATTCCAGCGGTTCTTCGTCTGGGTCTGGGTCGCGGTGGTGCTCCTGCCGATCAGCGGCGTGGGGATGATCCAGTTGCGCTTCAGCGGCTTCGAGACCGCACCGCGTTATGTGCAGGTCATGATGGGCCTGTACATCGTGATGCTTGCACTGTTTATTCGTATCCAGTCGTTGCAATTGCCGGATTTGCGCCGGGCGGTGGAGGCCCAGGACTGGGCGGCGGGTGCTGCAGCACTGGGGCGGATTCGCCGGCTGGTGGGGATCAATCTGCTGATCGGGTTGGTGCTGGTGGCCATTGCGGCGGCACGCCCGAGCTTTTGAATGCTGATTATTGGTGTAATGCAATACCGACTGTAGGAGCAGCCGGTCGACGCTCGATTGCTCGCGATGATCGTCCAGGCACCGCGGGGCATCAGGCTTCCCGCGTTATCGTTGACGTCCATCGCGAGCAAGCTCGCTCCTACAAGGGGCGTGGTGTTTTAAGTGCTGTGTTACAGCCGCTGAACGGTCACACTACCCGCCGGTCCAGCCGGCCCCGGCTTGCCTGCCAAGCCCGGACGACCCGGCTTGCCACCCTCGGTCTGGTACACGAAGCAGCCCTTGGCCTTGCCGCCCGCGCCCGGACGCCCCGCCGCTCCGGCAAGACCTCCCGTACCGCCATCGACCAGCACCTGGATCTGCGCCGCCGGGTAATTGCGCGGCAACTGCAGCCGAACCTGCGCCCCCGGCGCTCCCGGATGACCATCGCCGCCGTTGTCGCCGTCCGCGCCCTGCCCGGCCGCGCCCCAGGTACATCCCGGCTCGTCGCCATTCGCCCCATCGAGCCCGACGTACCCCGGCACGCCCGCACCACCCCGGGCATCCACCGACAACAAGGAGCCGCTGAGCGCGTCGATCCGCAGATCCAGATTACGTCCCGGCGAAGGGGCTTTCTGGTAGGTGCCCGGCGCCCCGCGCGCACTGATCTGGCTGCCGCTGCCCAACTCGGCACGGCCAGCCTTGAGCGCGAAAGCCTGCTCGCTCGGCACAATGGCAATACGCGCCTCATGCCCCAGGTGCAGTTCGCCGATATTCAGTTGCGTCACGCTGGCGGGAACCAGCAAGGTGCCGAAATCGGCAACGTCCAGGCGTTCCAGTTGCAGCACCGGGGCATTGCCGGGCAAACGCAGCATGGAATTGGTTTCGACGGTCACGGCCTGGGCAAACGCCAGGGGGCTGCACAAGGCAGCCAGCAGACACAGGCTACGCATGTTGGCGCTCCTCACGATTGGGCAAAGGCAGGACTTGCAGGTGGAACATGCCGAACACCAGGATCTGCAGCCGATCGCGCCAGGGATGGGCCCGGTCCTGCACGCTACCGTTGAACAACATGATCTCCAGCAGATGCGTCAACAACAGCATGCTCCCCGCCAGATCCACCAGAACCCGGAACGGATTGATCAGCGGATGCACCAGGTTGACCAGCACCACCAGCCAGAACACCAGCGTCAACACCTTGCCCAGCCCCCAAAGCACCTTCATACGCCCCCCTGATGAGTTATTCTTTGGCGCACAGTAAGGCGAGTCAGGACAGTTTGCCAGTGGCCGTTGAAAATTCGCCCGTCTTTGCCGTTCCGACCGAGGAATCCCGATGCTAGAAAGCCCTTCCGCCCGCACACCCCAGCAAGCGCTGGCGGCCCTGCTGGACCGTTACGCCCCGCAAACCCTGCTGCTCGTAGGGGCTGGCAGCTTTCCGGCACTTGAGGCGTTCCAGGCGGCGCACCCCGAAACCCAGGTGGCCTTCGCCGAACCCGGCGCCCTGCCCGACGCCCTGGCCGCCCGACGCTTCGACCTGGCGCTGGTGGTCGACTGCCTGGAGCACCTGCCCAAGCGTGACGGCCGGCAATTGCTCGGCGGCATTCGCAACCTCAATGCCAGCCGCCTGGCGGTGCTGGTGGACATGGCCGCCAGCGGCTGGCAGGACAGCGACTTCTTCGCCCTGGCCATGCAAAGCGCCGAACGCTTTACCCGCGACGGGCAGGTACTGAGGTTGTTCACCTATGATTTGAAGGAATACAAACAGGTGCCGGACTGGCTGAACGCCAAGTTCTGGGCCAATCCGGAAAATTTCGGTAAGTACTGGTGGTGATTCCCGTGAGCACATCCATCTGTCCCTGCGGTAGCGGCAACCTGCTGGAGGCCTGCTGCGGCCATTATCACGCGGGCCATCCCGCGCCCTGCGCCGAAGCCCTGATGCGTTCGCGCTACTGCGCCTATGTGCTGGGACTGGTCGACTACCTGGTGGGCACCACGCTGCCGGTGCAACAACCCGGGCTGGACCGCCAGGCCATCGGCGAATGGAGCGCACAGAGCACCTGGCTGGGTTTGGAGGTGGAAAGTTCGGAAGTCTTCGGCGGCCAGCCCGAACATGCGTTCGTGACCTTCACCGCCCGCTGGCACGACGGCAGCGGCGAGCACAGCCATCGGGAAAAGTCGTCCTTCGTGCAAACCGGCGGGCGCTGGTATTTCATCGACCCCACCGTGCCCCTCAAGGCCGGGCGCAATGACGCCTGCCCTTGCGGCAGCGGGCAGAAATACAAGAAGTGCTGCGCCAGCTACCTGCTCAACTGAGGCTCAGGTGTGAAATATCGGGTAGCGCGACGACGGGCGCAGCCGGCAGTTGTCCCATGTCGGCGCCCACCGGCGCCACGCTGAACGCCGACAGATCCAACGCCACGACGACCGGCTCGGGCTTGGGGTCCTGCATGTCGCTGCCCACCTCGGCGATCCCGAAGTCCGGCGCATCGACCTCGCTGAACGCGGCCATATAGGCATCGCGCGGCACCACCCGGGCCCGGCCAGGCACCACGGGCGGCGGCGCCATCTCGATTTCCTCCACGGCCATCTCGACCACCGCGACCACTGCCCCGGCCCGCTCGATCGTGGCCCGATATTTTTCGGCGGCGGCGGCATCGAGATTGCTCTTGAGGACCAGGCGCCGCCCGGAAAACAGCAGTTCGATACGCTGGGCATCGGCCTGGAACAGACGGGCCAGGTTGTTCCGGACCTGATCGAGCGGCGCCCCGGGCAGCGACTCGCCACTGAAGACAATCTCGTAAAGACTCATGACCCCACTCCTGTGCGCCAGGCTGATCCGTTGCGCGAATGATCGGCAGTATCACCCAGGTGGATTTACCGCCACAACCATGAGCTTTTTCTGTCACAGGCTTGCTATGCTGGGGCCTCGGCGGGAGGAACCCCATGTATTCACGAACATTAGGCATGCTCGGTCTGCTTGTGCTGTTGACGCTTTCCGGCTGCGCGTCCTGGTTCGATACGAGCGCCCGCGATCCCGAGGTTCGCCTGGTGCGCGTCGAACTGGTCAAGGCCCGCTTGGTGCAACAGAAGTTTCGCCTGCACTTTCGCGTCGACAACCCCAACGACGACAGCCTGACCGTGCGCAGCCTGCACTATCGCCTCTACCTCGACGGCTGGCTGCTGAGCGAAGGCGAGTCCGAGGGCTGGTTCACCGTGGAAGCCAACAACCACGCGTCCCTGGTGATCCCGGCCAGGACCAATCTCTGGGAACACCTGCGCGACCTGACCAAGCGCCTGAAGCATCCCCATGAGCCTATCCCCTACCGACTGGAAGGCGAGCTGGAAACCGGACTATTGTTCAGTCATGACGTGCACCTGGAGCGTAAAGGCGAGATAATTCCCGCCGAAATTACTGCGGAGTGACACCAGCATGACCCAGCAACCCCATGTCCACGGCCCTGATTGCAACCATGATCATGACCACCACGATCACGACCATGGCCACGTCCACGGCCCGAACTGCGGTCACGCTCACCAGGAGCCGGTACGCAACGCGCTGAAAGACGTGGGTCGCAACGATCCTTGCCCGTGCGGCAGCAGCAAGAAGTTCAAGAAGTGCCACGGGGCCTGAGGCCCGAAGGAATGCGTTTTTATTGAGAACGCGAAACCTGTGGGAGCCGGCTTGCCGGCGATGGGGCCCTTGAGCCTTGCGTCGCTCGCGCGCACGCCATCGCTGGCAAGCCAGCCCCCACAGGTGGATGAAGCGCTACTGGAACAGCGCTTCGCTGGACAAGCCGTTCTTCTCGAGAATCTCGCGCAGGCGCTTGAGGCCCTCGACCTGGATCTGCCGAACGCGCTCGCGGGTCAGGCCGATCTCCAGACCGACATCCTCCAGGGTACTGCTCTCGTGCCCGCGCAGGCCGAAGCGCCGTACCACCACCTCACGCTGCTTGTCGGTCAATTCCGACAGCCACTGGTCGATGCTCTGGGACAGGTCATCGTCCTGAAGCAGCTCGCAGGGATCGGTAGGCCGTTCATCGGTGAGGGTATCGAGCAGCGTCTTGTCGGAGTCCGGCCCCAGGGACACGTCCACCGAAGACACCCGCTCATTCAGGCCGAGCATGCGCTTGACCTCACCCACCGGTTTCTCCAGCAGGCTGGCGATTTCTTCCGGGGAAGGTTCGTGATCGAGCTTCTGGGTCAGCTCCCGGGCCGCCCGCAGATAGACGTTCAATTCCTTGACCACATGAATCGGCAGGCGAATGGTCCGGGTCTGATTCATGATCGCCCGTTCAATCGTCTGGCGTATCCACCAGGTGGCGTAGGTCGAGAAGCGAAAGCCACGTTCCGGGTCGAATTTCTCGACGGCCCGGATCAAGCCGAGGTTGCCCTCTTCGATCAGGTCCAGCAGGGAAAGACCGCGATTGACGTAGCGTCGGGCGATTTTCACCACCAGGCGCAGGTTGCTTTCGATCATGCGCTTGCGGCCCGCGGGATCGCCACTTTGCGACAGGCGCGCAAAATGAACTTCTTCTTCCGGGGACAACAAGGGGGAAAAACCGATCTCATTGAGATACAACTGGGTCGCATCCAGCGCCCGCGTGTAGTCAATGTACTTATGCTGCTTGAGCGAAGCAGCATTTTTGGTCTTGGCACGAACTGGGGCTGGAGAACTGTCGTCCTCCGGCATCATATCCATGACGATGTCGGAGTCCATAAGGAGCACCTCATCATCGATGTCAAACCCCGGCGCTTCTTTGCTGAGAGCCATTGTTATAGTCCTTTGGTGAGTTCGACCTCAAGCTCGAGCGACGCCTTTATCCTTGGCAACGCTGGAACCTGTTCCCGCTACATCAGGAGAACAGGCTGGAAAACGGATCAACGACGCGGCAGGAATTGCAGTGGGTCTACGGGTTTCCCCTGGCGGCGAATCTCAAAATGCAGTTTCACCCGGTCTGTACCAGTTGACCCCATTTCGGCAATTGTCTGTCCGACCTTGACCTGCTGCCCCTCCCGAACCAACAGCCTACGGTTGTGGCCGTAAGCACTGACGTAGGTATCGCTGTGTTTGATGATGACCAGCTCGCCGTAGCCCCGTAACCCACTCCCGGCGTAAACCACTGACCCATCAGACGCAGCTAAAACAGGCTGTCCCAAATCCCCGGCGATATCAATACCTTTATTCAAACTGCCGTTTGAAGAAAATTTTCCAATCAGGACCCCGTTCGAAGGCCACGCCCAGCCCTTCGGCGCGGGGCCGGCGGGCGCCGCCGGGGTTTCCACTGGAGCCGTCTGGGCCGCGGGTTGTGACGCCGTCGAGGGGGCCGCCGGTGAGTTGGCCGGACGCCGGGTGATGGTGAATTTACCCGAGGGCGAAGCCGTCGGCGCCGATGTGGACGTGGAGGCGGACGAGGTCGAGGCGACAGCCGCCGGCGTTGAATTTGAACGGCTGTCGAAGCGAATCGCCTGACCGACGCGGATGGTGTAGGGCTCGGGAATATTGTTGCGCGCGGCCAGGGCTTTCCAGTCCCAACCGTAGCGGAAGGCAATCGAGAACAAGGTATCGCCACGGGCGACCACATGCTGGCCGGTGGTGGTCATCGGCTTCTGCGGTGCCGCGCTGGCGGTTGTATTATTGCCGTTACGATCGACGACGCGCACGCCGCCTTTTGGAGCACTGGAGCAACCAGCCAGTAAAGCACTGAGGGCAAGGCCGATCATCAGGCGCTGAACGCTTGCTTTACCCATACGCTGCCGAATGACTGTGAGACTCACCCGCCGCTCCCTTTGTGGTGGCTGAAATAAGAGTGCCTGTACAGGCGATAATGTCGCGTAAGTATAACTGGCTGTTGGAATTTCACGGACAACAAAGCCAAATCGCAAAACGCCGGGCATTTTAAACATTCGTGCCGTGGCAGGTCCCGCTCTAAGACCTACGACCTTAAACAGAATTCATTGCCGTTCAACAAATGTTCAGGCCAGCGGTCCGTTGAGCAGCGGGACGAAACGTACCGCGCCTAATACATGACGGGAAAAACCCTGTTCTTCACGGACGATCAGCATCAGTTGCTGGACTTCGCCGGAGCCCACCGGAATCACCAGGCGTCCGCCCGGAGCCAGTTGATCGAGCAACGCCTGCGGAACATCCGTGGCCACGGCGGTGACAATGATGCCGTTGTAGGGCGCCAGTGCCTGCCAGCCCTCCCAGCCGTCACCCCAGCGGAACACCACGTTGCGCAGGTTGAGCTCGACCAGGCGCTCCTTGGCCCGGTCCTGCAGGACCTTGATCCGCTCCACCGAAAACACCCGTTCCACCAGCTGCGACAGCACCGCCGTCTGGTAGCCGGAGCCGGTGCCGATTTCCAGGACCTTGTCCAGCGGCCCGGCCTCCAGCAGCAGCTCGCTCATGCGCGCCACCATGTAAGGCTGGGAAATGGTCTGGTTGTTGCCGATCGGCAGCGCCGTGTCTTCGTAGGCGCGATGGGCCAGCGCTTCGTCGACAAACAGGTGCCGGGGCGTGCGGCGAATCACTTCCAGCACCTGGGCGTTGGAGATGCCCTCTTCATAAAGCCGCTGGATCAGGCGTTCGCGGGTTCGCTGGGAGGTCATGCCGATACCGCGGCGCATCAGGTCGTCTTGCTCACGGGTCATCAGGCCAGTCCCTCCAGCCAACCGCCCAGCGACTGGAAGGCACCGTTGAAGGTGCGATCCAGTTGCAGCGGCGTTACCGAGACAAAGCCTTGCATCACGGCATGGAAATCGGTGCCCGGACCGCCGTCTTCGGCATCGCCGGCGGCGGCGATCCAGTAACCGGCCTTGCCCCGCGGGTCGACCACCCGGGTCGGTGCCGCCGCCCGGGCACGGTGCCCCAGGCGCGTGAGCTGGATACCGCGAATGCGCTCCAGGGGCAGGTTGGGAATATTCACGTTGAGCACCGTCCGTGGTGGCAGTGCCAGCCCTTCATGGGCCTGTACCAGCAGCCGGGCGAAATGCGCGGCGGTGGCCAGGTTGTCGACCTGGCGCGAGACCAGCGAGAACGCAAACGAAGGCCGCCCCAGGAAGCGCCCTTCCAGGGCCGCCGCCACCGTACCGGAATACAGCACGTCATCCCCCAGGTTGGCCCCCAGGTTGATACCCGACACCACCATGTCCGGCTCCTGCTCCAGCAAGGCATTGAGCCCCAGGTGCACGCAGTCGGTGGGTGTGCCGTTGAGGCTGATAAAGCCGTTGGGCAATGCATGGGGGTGCAGCGGACGGTCCAGCGTCAGCGAACTGCTGGAACCGCTTTTGTCCTGGTCCGGGGCAATCACCGTGCACTCGGCATAGTCCGCCAGCGCGGCATGCAGCGCGGCGAGACCGGGTGCGAAAACCCCATCATCGTTGGAAATCAGAATACGCATGAGCTGTCCGTCTGCCCTGCCGGCACCAGATCGACGAGTTCGCGCACCAAAGCAGTGGCGAAGCATCCGGCCGGAAGGACGAATTCCAGTTGCAGAATGTCAGACTCGGGATAATGCCACGACAGCCGACCAATGGGCAGCCGCAGGATGCGACGTTCGTGTTCCATGGCGGCCTTGACCAACCATTGGCACAGTTCAGCCTCGCGTTCGGCCACCGCCTGTTCCAGCGCAAAGGTCGCGCCCGACGCAGGTGACGGGCCTTCGCCCCACTGCGGACCGGTGGGGTGCAGGTCGAGAATGGCCAGGCGCGGGTCGCTGCACTCGGCCTCGGTGGCCGGGAAGAAACTGCGGCTGTCGGTGAACGCCAGCAGGTCGCCGACCTGGGCGCGGTTCCAACTGCCATCGGCAACCCGCGCCGCCAGCACCTGGTTGAACAGGTAGCTGCGGGCCGTGGACAGCAGCCGCGAACGCACATTGCGCTGTTCGGGCAAGGCCTGGCGGGCCGCATAGGCACGGGCCTCGCCCAGGTTACCACCGAGATGACCGAAACGCTGGGCACCGAAATAATTCGGAATACCTTGCCGGGCGATCTGCTCGAGGCGTTGCTGCAGGCCGTCCTTGTCCGCGTTCAATTGGGTCAGGCGCAAGGTGAAGCCGTTGGCGGCATGGGCGCCGCGTTGCAGCTTGCGCTTGTGCCGGACGGTCTTGAGGATGATCAGGCTGTCGTTCTGCGCCGCCGAAAGGTCCGGATCGGCCTTGCCCGGCAGTTGCACGCTGAACCACTGGCGCGTCAGGGCCTGGCGGTCCTTGAGGCCCGCATAGCTGACCGTGCGCAACGGCACGCCGGCGGCCTTGGCGATACGCCGGGCGGCCTCCTCGGTATTCAAGCCGCGCTTTTCCACCCACAGCCACAGGTGCTCGCCTTCCCCGGTCAACGGGATATCGAGGACTTCATCGACCTGGAAGTCTTCAGCCGTGGCCTTGAGCACCGCGCTGCCCAGGACATCGCCATAGGCACGCGGGCCCAGCAGTTCCAGTTCGGTCATGCGCGCAGCAACAAGGCGACGCTATGCACCGCGATGCCTTCTTCACGGCCGGTAAAACCGAGCTTTTCGGTGGTAGTGGCTTTGACGTTCACTTGATCCAACTCAACTTCAAGATCCGCGGCAATCAGCGCGCGCATCGATTCGATATGCGGGGCCATTTTCGGCGCCTGGGCAACGATGGTGTTATCGACGTTGCCGACTTTCCAGCCCAGGGCCTTGATCAGCGATACCACGTGACGCAGCAGCACACGGCTGTCGGCGCCCTTGTAGCTCGGGTCGGTGTCCGGAAAATGCTTGCCGATGTCGCCCAGGGCCGCCGCCCCCAGCAGTGCGTCGCTCAAGGCATGCAGCAGAACGTCGCCGTCGGAATGGGCGAGCAGTCCGTGGTGGTGCGCAATCCGCACGCCGCCCAGGGTAATGAAGTCGCCTTCGGCGAAACGGTGCACATCATAGCCGTGGCCAATACGCATAAAAAAACGCCCCGATGTAAGTCAGGGCGTGATTCTACCTATTTTGCCGGAGATTAACCGCTAAGAGCTGCGTGGTGATGTCGCAGATGATCATCGATGAAACTGGCGATGAAGAAATAGCTGTGATCGTAGCCCGGCTGCAACCGCAAGGTCAGCGGATGTTGCGCCAGCTTCGCCGCCTGCTGCAGCGCCTCGGGCTTGAGCTGGTTGGCCAGGAAATCGTCGCGATCGCCCTGATCCACCAGGATCGGCAGCTTTTCGGCGGCCTCGGCGATCAGCGCGCAGGCATCCCACTCACGCCAGCGCGAACGCTCTTCGCCCAGATAACGGGAAAAGGCCTTCTGCCCCCAGGGACAATCCATCGGGTTGCTGATCGGCGCGAAGGCCGACAGCGACTGATAACGCCCGGGGTTGCGCAAGGCGCAGACCAGCGCACCATGTCCGCCCATGGAATGCCCGCTGATGCCGCGCTTGTCCGAGGCAGGGAAATGCGCCTCGACCAGAGCCGGCAACTCATGCACCACGTAATCGTGCATCCGGTAGTGCTGGGCCCAGGGTTGCTGGGTGGCATTGAGATAGAAGCCGGCGCCCAGGCCGAAGTCCCAGGCCTTGTCCGGGTCGCCGGGCACGTCGGTGCCGCGCGGGCTGGTGTCCGGCGCCACGATGATCAGCCCCAGCTCGGCCGCCAGGCGCTGGGCGCCGGCCTTCTGCATGAAATTCTCGTCAGTGCAGGTCAAGCCGGACAGCCAGTACAGCACCGGCAGCTTGCCGCCCTGCTCGGCCTGAGGCGGCAGATAGACCGCGAACACCATGTCGCAGCCGAGGACTTCGGAATGATGCTTGTAGCGTTTGTGCCAGCCGCCGAAGCTTTTCTGGCAGGACAGGTTTTCCAGGCTCATGACCGACCTCAGAAATGGATGACGCTGCGAATGCTCTTGCCTTCATGCATCAGGTCGAACGCCTTGTTGATATCTTCCAGGCCCATGGTGTGGGTGATGAAGGTATCCAGCGGGATCTCGCCCGTCTGCGCCATCTCCACGTAGCTCGGCAACTCGCTGCGCCCGCGCACGCCACCGAAGGCCGAACCGCGCCAGACGCGCCCGGTCACCAACTGGAACGGACGGGTGGCGATTTCCTGGCCGGCACCGGCCACGCCGATGATCACCGACTCGCCCCAGCCCTTGTGGCAGCATTCCAGCGCGGCACGCATCAGTTGCACATTGCCGATGCACTCGAAGGAGAAATCCACGCCGCCATCGGTCATGTCGACAATCACTTCCTGGATCGGCCGATCGAAGTCTTTCGGGTTGACGCAATCGGTGGCGCCCAGTTGCCGGGCGATTTCGAACTTGGCCGGGTTGATGTCGATGGCAATGATGCGCCCGGCCTTGGCCTTGACCGCACCGATCACCGCCGACAGGCCGATGCCGCCCAGGCCGAAGATCGCCACGGTGTCGCCCGGCTTGACCTTGGCGGTGTTGATCACCGCGCCGATCCCGGTGGTGACGCCGCAACCCAGCAGGCAGACCTTCTCCAGCGGGGCGTCTTTCGAAATCTTGGCCACGGAAATTTCCGGCAGCACGGTGTACTCGGAGAAGGTCGAGGTGCCCATGTAGTGGAAAATCGTCTCGCCCTTGTAGGAGAAACGCGAAGTGCCGTCCGGCATCAGGCCTTTGCCCTGGGTGGCGCGAATGGCCTGGCAGAGGTTGGTCTTGCCCGACAGGCAGAATTTGCACTTGCCGCATTCCGGGGTGTAGAGCGGGATGACGTGGTCGCCCACCGCCACCGAGGTCACGCCTTCGCCGATCGCCTCGACAATCGCGCCGCCTTCATGACCGAGGATCGCCGGGAAGATGCCTTCCGGGTCCGCACCGGACAGGGTGTAGGCGTCGGTATGGCAAACGCCGGAGGCCACGACACGCAACAGCACTTCGCCGGCCTTGGGCAGGGCGACATCGACTTCGACGATCTCGAGGGGTTTCTTGGCCTCGAAGGCAACGGCAGCACGTGACTTGATCATCCGGCAACTCCTGAAAAGTGGATACGAAAGGCCCAAGTGTAAATCATCGACTATTGGTGAATAATCTAGCCAAAAGCAAAACATTATTGCTGCACAGGGATAATCGAATGAGCGAAAACCGCTGGGAAGGCATCGACGAGTTTGTCGCCGTGGCCGAGTGCAGCCAGTTCACCGCGGCGGCAGAGCGCCTGGGGGTGTCTTCTTCGCACATCAGCCGGCAGATCGCCCGGCTCGAGGAGCGCCTGCAAACCCGCCTGCTCTACCGTAGTACGCGGCGTGTCACGCTGACGGAAGCCGGGCAGACTTTTCTGCAGCATTGCCAGCGCCTTCAGGATGGTCGCGAAGAGGCCCTGCGGGCGGTGGGCGACCTGACCAGCGAGCCCAAGGGCATGTTGCGCATGACCTGCGCCGTGGCCTACGGCGAGCGCTTCATCGTGCCGCTGGTCACCACCTTCATGGGGCTGTATCCGCAACTGCGGGTGGATATCGAGCTGAGCAATCGCACCCTGGACCTGGTGCATGAAGGGCTGGACCTGGCGATTCGGCTGGGTCGCCTACAGGATTCACGACTGGTGGCGACCCGGCTGGCGCCACGGCGGATGTACCTGTGCGCGTCGCCGTCCTACCTGGCGCGTTATGGTCGCCCCCATAGCCTGTCGGAACTGAGCCGGCATAACTGCCTGATCGGCAGTTCGGATATCTGGCAACTGGAGCAGGACGGCCGGGAGTTTTCCCAACGGGTGCAGGGCAACTGGCGCTGCAACAGCGGCCAGGCGGTACTGGATGCGGCGCTGCAAGGGGTCGGGTTGTGCCAGTTACCGGACTATTACGTGCTGGAGCATTTGTACAACGGCACGCTGATTTCCCTGCTCGAAGCCCATCAACCGCCGAACACCGCGGTGTGGGCGCTGTATCCGCAACAGCGGCACCTGTCACCGAAGGTGCGCAAGCTGGTGGACTACCTCAAGGAAGGCTTGGCCAAGCGGCCCGAATACGCTGTTTGACCCGTTTTTGTGGAAGCCGGCTCAGCGCCGGTTCGCCCAGCGCAAACGCAACCACTCCAGGTCTTCGGGACGGGTGACCTTGATATTGTCCGAACGCCCTTCGATCAGGCGTGGTGCCTGCCCGGCCCATTCCATCGCCGAGGCTTCATCGGTGACGGTCGCATCGGCCACCAGGCTGTCGGCCAGGGCCCGATGCAAGGCGCCCAGGCGGAACATCTGCGGCGTGTAGGCCTGCCAGATCGAGGCCCGGTCGACGGTTTCCAGCACCCGCCCCTGCTTGTCCACGCGCTTGAGCGTGTCCCGGGCCGGCACGGCCAGCAAGCCGCCCACCGGATCATCGGCGAGTTCGGCCAGCAAGGTGTCGAGGTCGTGACGCGACAGATTCGGCCGTGCCGCATCGTGGACCAGCACCCAGTCATTGTCCGCCGCCCCCAGGGTATGCAGGTGCAACAAGGCATTGAGGACCGAGTCGGCCCGCTCGCCGCCGCCATCGACCCGCTGGATACGCGGGTCAGTGGCACAGAGCAGGCCCGGCCAGTAGGGATCTTGCGCAGCCAAGGCAATCACCAGGCCCTTCAAGCCCGGATGATCGAGAAAACAGCCGAGGCTGTGTTCGAGAATCGTGCGCCCGCCCAGTGACAGATACTGCTTGGGGCGGTCCGCGGCCATACGGGCACCCACGCCCGCGGCAGGAATCACGGCCCAGAAGGCCGGTAGAGAAAAGTCAGTCATTGCGCCAACTGATAGAGGGTTTCACCGTCCTTGACCATGCCCAGTTCATGGCGAGCGCGTTCTTCCACGGTCTCCATGCCTTTTTTCAGTTCAAGAACTTCCGCGTCGAGAACGCGATTGCGCTCCAGCAGACGCTCGTTTTCGGCGTGCTGGTCGGCAATCTGCTGTGTCAGGTCGGCCACCTGCGCCAGGCTCCCATTGCCCACCCAAAGGCGGTACTGCAGGCCAGCCAGCAGCAAGAGCAGAACGAGGAACAACCAATTGGGACTGCGCATCGAATTTCAGTTATCCAGTGGAAAAGACAGCCATGCCAACCATTTCGAACCGACTGATAGCACGAAGCCTGGAAGAACCAGGCTTGTGCTCTCAAAGCATCAGATTAGTGGTAAAAAACTCGCCATAGCGACTTTTCCGACACAATCCGGTGTCTTTTTACCATCTACCGCTTAACCGCGAAACTCGGAGCGACCGTTGTACTTGGCCTTGGCGCCCAGTTGCTCTTCGATACGCAGCAGTTGGTTGTACTTGGAAACGCGATCGGAACGGCACAGCGAACCGGTCTTGATCTGGCCCGCGGCGGTGCCCACGGCCAGGTCGGCGATGGTCGAATCCTCGGTTTCACCGGAACGGTGCGAGATCACCGCGGTGTAGCCGGCGGCCTTGGCCATCTGGATGGCTTCCAGGGTTTCGGTCAGGGTACCGATCTGGTTGAACTTGATCAGGATCGAGTTGGCGATCTTCTTGTCGATGCCTTCTTTCAGGATCTTGGTATTGGTCACGAACAGGTCGTCGCCCACCAGCTGGGTCTTCTCGCCGATCTTGTCGGTGAGGATTTTCCAGCCGGCCCAGTCGGACTCGTCCAGGCCATCTTCGATGGAGATGATCGGGTAGCGCTGGGTCAAGCCTTTCAGGTACTCGGCGAAACCTTCGGCGCTGAACACCTGGCCTTCGCCGGACAGGTTGTACTGGCCGTCTTCGAAGAATTCGCTGGCCGCGCAGTCCAGGGCCAGGGTCACGTCGGTGCCCAGCTTGTAACCGGCATTGGCGACGGCTTCGGCGATGACTTTCAGGGCATCTTCGTTGGACGCCAGGTTCGGTGCGAAACCACCTTCGTCACCCACCGCGGTGCTCAGGCCACGGGCCTTCAGCACGGCCTTGAGGTGATGGAAAATCTCGGTGCCCATGCGCAGGCCTTCCGAGAAGGACTTGGCGCCCACCGGCTGGACCATGAATTCCTGGATGTCGACGTTGTTGTCGGCATGCTCGCCGCCGTTGATGATGTTCATCATCGGTACCGGCATCGAGTAGACGCCCGGCGTGCCATTGAGGTTGGCGATGTGCGCGTACAGCGGCAGGTCCTGGTCCTGGGCGGCGGCCTTGGCGGCAGCCAGGGACACGGCGAGGATGGCGTTGGCGCCCAGGCTTGCCTTGTTCTCGGTACCGTCCAGCGCGATCATCGCGTGGTCCAGGGCCTTCTGGTCGGCTGGATCCTTGCCCAGCAGCAGGTCACGGATCGGGCCGTTGATGTTGCCGACGGCCTTCAGCACGCCCTTGCCCAGGTAACGGCTCTTGTCGCCATCACGCAGCTCAAGTGCTTCACGCGAGCCGGTGGAGGCACCCGACGGCGCGCAGGCGCTGCCGATGATGCCGTTGTCCAGAAGCACATCCGCTTCCACGGTGGGGTTGCCACGGGAGTCGAGGACTTCACGACCTTTGATGTCGACGATTTTTGCCATTGTTGTAAACACTCCAAAGTTGACGAAAACGACGCAGCTGAAGGAAATTTTTTATCGTCGGCAAGCGAATGAAAACGGGCAGTCTTGCAGACGAAAAGGCTCTGAACCTGGGTTCAGAGCCTTGAATCGTGCGGTACTTTACCGGAGATTTAAGGATTACGCGGTTTCTACCGTCGGAAAACTCTTCACCAGTTCATCCAAAGCCTTGAGTTGGGTCAGGAACGGTTCCAGCTTGTCCAGACGCAGGGCGCAAGGACCATCACACTTGGCGTTGTCCGGATCCGGATGCGCTTCCAGGAACAGCCCGGCCAGGCCCTGGCTCATGCCGGCCTTGGCCAGGTCGGTAACCTGGGCCCGACGACCACCGGCGGAATCCGAACGACCGCCCGGCATTTGCAGGGCGTGGGTCACGTCGAAGAACACCGGGTATTCGAACTGCTTCATGATCCCGAAGCCGAGCATGTCGACCACCAGGTTGTTGTAGCCGAAGCTCGAACCGCGCTCGCAGAGGATCAACTGGTCGTTGCCCGCTTCCACGCACTTGTTCAGGATGTGTTTCATTTCCTGGGGCGCGAGGAACTGGGCCTTCTTGATGTTGATCACCGCGCCGGTCCTGGCCATGGCCACCACCAGGTCGGTCTGGCGCGACAGGAAGGCCGGCAACTGGATGATGTCGCAGACCTCGGCGACCACGGCGGCCTGGGCCGGCTCGTGGACGTCGGTAATGATCGGCACGCCGAACGCCTGCTTGATGTCCTCGAAGATCCGCATCCCTTCTTCCAGGCCGGGGCCACGGTAGGAGGTGACGGAGGAGCGGTTGGCCTTGTCGAAGCTGGCCTTGAACACGTAGGGCATACCGAGTTTTTCGGTGACCTTCACGTACGCCTCGCAGACCTGCATCGCCATGTCACGGCTTTCCAGCACGTTCATGCCGCCGAACAGCACCATCGGCTTGTCGTTGGCAATCTCGATGTCGCCTACGCGGATGATCTTTTGGGCCATGCTTCTATCTCTCCGAGATCACGCGTTCTTCTGGTGTTGAGCCAAGGCCGCCTTGACGAAACCGCTGAACAGCGGATGGCCGTCGCGCGGGGTCGAGGTGAACTCGGGGTGGAACTGGCAAGCGACGAACCATGGATGATCCGGGGCCTCGACCACTTCCACCAGCGCGCCGTCACCGGAACGACCGGAAATCTTCAGGCCGGCTTCGATGATCTGCGGCAGCAGCTTGTTGTTCACTTCGTAGCGGTGACGGTGACGCTCGACGATCACGTCCTTGGCATAGCAGTCGTGCACCAGGGAGCCGGCTTCGAGCAGGCAGTCCTGGGCGCCGAGGCGCATGGTGCCGCCCAGGTCGGAGCTTTCGGTACGGGTCTCGACCGCGCCGGTGGCGTCTTCCCACTCGGTGATCAGGCCGACCACCGGGTGAGCGCTGCTGCGATCGAACTCGGTGGAGTTGGCGTCTTTCCAACCCATCACGTTACGGGCGAACTCGATCACCGCCACTTGCATGCCCAGGCAGATACCCAGGTAAGGCACCTTGTTTTCCCGAGCGTACTGGACGGCGGTGATCTTGCCTTCCACGCCACGCAGACCGAAGCCGCCTGGAACCAGGATCGCGTCGACCCCTTCGAGCAGCGCGGTGCCCTGGTTTTCGATGTCTTCGGAGTCGATGTAACGCAGGTTGACCTTGGTACGGTTGGTGATGCCGGCGTGACTCATCGCTTCGATCAGCGACTTGTAGGCGTCCAGCAGCTCCATGTACTTGCCGACCATGGCGATGGTGACTTCGTGTTCCGGGTTCAGCTTGGCGTCAACCACCGCTTCCCACTCGGACAGGTCGGCACCGCCGCATTGCAGGCCGAAACGCTCGACGACGAAATCGTCCAGGCCCTGGGAGTGCAGGATGCCCGGGATCTTGTAGATGGTGTCGGCGTCTTCCAGGGCGATCACCGCTCGCTCTTCGACGTTGGTGAACTGGGCGATCTTGCGACGCGACGAGACATCGATCGGATGGTCGGAACGGCAGACCAGCACGTCCGGCTGCAGGCCGATGGAACGCAGTTCCTTGACCGAGTGCTGGGTCGGCTTGGTCTTGGTTTCGCCAGCGGTGGCGATGTACGGCACCAGGGTCAGGTGCATCAGCATCGCGCGCTTGGCACCGACTTCGAAACGCAACTGACGGATGGCTTCGAGGAACGGTTGCGACTCGATGTCGCCCACGGTACCGCCGATTTCCACCAGGGCCACGTCGGCATCGCCGGCGCCCTTGATGATGCGGCGCTTGATCTCGTCGGTGATGTGCGGGATCACCTGGATGGTGGCGCCCAGGTAGTCGCCACGACGTTCCTTGCGCAGCACGTGCTCGTAGACACGGCCGGTGGTGAAGTTGTTGTTCTGGGTCATGGTGGTGCGGATGAACCGCTCGTAGTGACCCAGGTCCAGGTCGGTCTCGGCACCGTCGTGGGTGACGAAGACTTCACCGTGCTGGAACGGGCTCATGGTGCCCGGATCGACGTTGATGTACGGGTCCAGTTTGAGCATGGTGACTTTCAGCCCCCGCGCCTCCAGGATGGCCGCCAATGAAGCCGAGGCAATGCCTTTCCCCAATGAAGAAACAACACCGCCCGTGACGAATATGTAGCGCGTCATGAAAAACCCTAGAAGTCTGCGTTAAAGCGGTCCGAGCCGCCGGGGAAAGCGAAGGAAGGCCGAAGCCCCCGATTACCTGCGATCATCACAGTGCACCTTTCGAAAAACTGCTGCGTTGAAACGGTCCACGGGTCAAAACCCGCAGTACGGTACGCGCTACACATTTTTTGGAATCGCCCGGCAAAGACAGCCTGGTAATCGGCAACTCCTGCAATTGCTGGCAATCCACAGAAGTTGTATCAAGAAGGGAGCGTAGTCTACCGGAAAGCACCTTTCAGCTCAAACCTTGATCGCTCGAAGGTGGCTGCCAATGTAAATGCCAGTCGCCCAAGGCCCCGCCGTCCAGGCCCGGCAGGTTCGCCACGGCCAGCAACTCCTCGCCCCGGTAGAGCAGCGGCAATCGGCCGCGGACAAACCAGGGCACGCCGCTTTCGTTAAGCAGGCGCTTCAGATCACGGTGTCCGCGGTCCGGCAGGTGCAGCACTTCGCCGCCCTGGCGATAGCGCACCTGCAAGGGACCTGCCGGCGCCTCGCCAACCACCAGCAGCTCGCCATTGTCCGGCAGCTCCAGCGGACGACTCGGACAGTTCCAGGCGATATCCGCCAGCGGCTGGCGCAACCAGGAACCGCTCAACCACCACAGGTGCTCGTCGGCCCGGTGCAGCTCGCCCTCGGCCAGGCGCCATTTGGGCCGGGCGTCGTGGGCGGCATCGCGCAGATCGTCCCAGCCGGCCCAGTGGTCGCTGTCCGGCAGCCGGGTCAGCGGTGCCAGCCAATGCCGCAGGGCGTTGCGCTGCCGGGCCGGGGACAGGTCGATCAAGGCGTCGAGGGCCAGCGACGGCATGCCCAGCCAGACGTGTCGGGAATGCGCCAAGGCATCATCGAGGTCGACTTCGGCCAGTTCGTCGAGCAGTTCCTGGGCTTCGCGCAGGTGCGCGGCGCTGCGCACCATGCTGGTCACCGCCTGCGGCCAGCGCTCGGTCAGCCCGGGGAATGTCTGCTGGCGCAGGAAGTTGCGCGAAAACTGCTGGTCGGCATTGGACGGGTCTTCAATCCAGCGCAGGCCATGCTTATGGGCATAGCGCTCGAGTTCGGCCCGGGAGACATCCAGCAACGGCCGCACCAGATAGCCACCCCCGACCTCGCGCTGCGCCGGCATGGCGGCCAGGCCGCGCACCCCGGCACCGCGCAACAGACGGAAGAGCAAGGTTTCGGCCTGGTCTTCACGATGCTGGGCAGTCAGCAGCACGTCATGCAACTGGGTGACGCCGGCAAAGGCCAGGTAGCGGGCATCGCGGGCGGCGCGTTCCAGGCTGGCGCCCAGTTGCACGCTGACCCGGATGACCTGCAAAGGCACCCCCAGCTCATCGCAGACCGCCTGGCAATGGGCCGGCCAGCCGTCGGCGACCGCCTGCAGTCCGTGATGGACATGCAAGGCGGCAAGCCTGGGCAGGGGCCGGGTTTTCGCCAGGGTGGCGAGCAGGTGCAGCAGGACGGTGGAGTCCAGGCCGCCGGAGAAGCCGATCCGCCAGGTCTGGGCAGTGCGCCAGGGCGAAAGGGCTTCGAGCAGCCTGGAGGGCAAATCGATATCAGGCTGACGCATGGGTTGCCCCCCGCGCTGGCTCACGAACGATAACGCGCGCTATCAGAGACCGTAGCTCATCAGACGCTCGTAACGACGAGCCAGCAGCGCATCGTTGTCGAACTTCTTCAGCATAGCCAACTGCGCGCTGAGTTCAGCACGGATCGACGCCGCGGCCGCGGCCGGATCGCGGTGCGCACCGCCCAGGGGCTCGGCGATCACCTTGTCGACAATGCCCAGGCCCTTGAGGCGCTCGGCGGTGATGCCCATGGCTTCGGCCGCATCCGGAGCCTTCTCGGCGGTTTTCCACAGGATCGAGGCACAGCCTTCCGGGGATATCACCGCGTAGGTGGAGTACTGCAGCATGTTCAACTGGTCGCACACGCCAATGGCCAGGGCACCGCCGGAACCACCCTCACCGATCACGGTGGCGATGATCGGCGTTTTCAGCCGCGCCATCACCCGCAGGTTCCAGGCAATGGCTTCGCTCTGGTTGCGCTCTTCGGCGTCGATGCCCGGGTAGGCGCCCGGGGTGTCGATGAAGGTCAGGATCGGCATCTTGAAGCGCTCGGCCATTTCCATCAGGCGGCAAGCCTTGCGATAGCCTTCCGGACGCGGCATGCCGAAGTTGCGACGGACCTTCTCACGCACTTCGCGGCCCTTCTGGTGACCGATGACCATCACCGGCTGGTCGTCCAGGCGGGCAATACCGCCGACAATCGCCGCGTCGTCGGCGAAATGCCGGTCGCCGTGCAGTTCGTCGAACTCGGTGAAGATGTGGTCGATGTAGTCCAGGGTATAGGGACGACGCGGGTGGCGCGCCAGACGCGCGATCTGCCAGCTGGTCAGCTTGCCGAAAATATCTTCGGTCAGCGTGCTGCTCTTGTCCTGCAGGCGGGAAATCTCATCGCCGATATTCAGCGAATTGTCGTTACCGACCAAGCGCAGCTCTTCGATCTTGGCTTGCAGGTCAGCGATCGGCTGTTCGAAATCAAGAAAATTCGGGTTCATAAGCATCCGTCTTGGGTCGAGCACAGTAGTTTTTACACAGCCTGGCCGGCCGATTGATCTGTATCGCGCCCTACCTTACGGGATATGGCGCGCTCAGGTCGAGATTAAAATAGGGTCAAGGTCGGAACGCAGCATGCGCCACCGTCCTAACGGTATTGGAGGAAGACGTTGTCTCGCCCGAACTGGTCACGCAATGCCTGAATCAGACTGTCCGCCGGGTCGATCCGCCAGCTCTCGCCGAACTGCAACAAGGCCTTGGCGTCGGCGCCGGTGTACTCCAGGGTGATCGGGCAGGCACCGCGGTGCTTGCCGAGCAACTCGCCCAGCCAGCGCAGCTGATCGCCCTTGAGCGCTGCACTGCGCACCTTCAGGCGCAGGCTTTCGGCCAGGTTGGTCCGGGCATCCTCCATGCTCATCACGCGCTTGACCCGCAGGCGCAAACCGCCGGAGAAGTCGTCGTTGCTGACCTCGCCCTCGACCACCACCATGGCGTCGGTCTGCAACAGAGACTGGGCCGACATGAAGGCATCGGCGAACAGCGAGGCCTCGATCCGTGCCGAGCGATCATCCAGGGTGATGAAGCCCATCTTGTCGCCCTTTTTGTTCTTCATCACCCGCAGGTTGATGATCATCCCGGCCACGGTCTGGGTATCGCGCGCCGGCTTCAGGTCGATGATGCGCTGACGGGCGAAGCGGCGAATCTCGCCTTCGTACTCGTCGATCGGGTGACCGGTGAGGTACAGGCCCAGGGTGTCCTTCTCGCCCTTCAGGCGCTCCTTGAGGGTCAGCTCCTTGGCCTTGCGGTGATTGGCGTAGACATCGGCATCCTCTTCGACGAACAGCCCGCCGAACAGATCGGCATGGCCGCTGTCATGGGTGCGCGCGGTCTGCTCGGCGGCCTTGATCGCCTCCTCCATCGCCGCCAGCAACACGGCGCGGTTACGGTCGATATTGGCGTGGTAGGCCTTCGACTCGTCATGGAAATGCGGGCCGAGACGATCCAGCGCACCGCTGCGGATCAGCCCGTCCAGGGTGCGCTTGTTGATACGCTTGAGGTCGACCCGGGCGCAGAAATCGAACAGGTCCTTGAACGGACCGTCCTGGCGCGCCTCGGTAATCGCTTCCACCGGTCCTTCGCCGACGCCCTTGATGGCACCGAGGCCATAGATGATCCGGCCCTCGTCGTTCACCGTGAACTTGAACTCCGAGGCGTTCACGTCCGGCGCGTCGAGACGCAGCTTCATGGTGCGCACTTCCTCGATCAAGGTCACGACCTTGTCGGTGTTGTGCATATCCGCCGAGAGTACCGCGGCCATGAACGGCGCCGGGTAATGGGCCTTCAGCCAGGCAGTCTGGTAGGACACCAGCCCGTAGGCGGCGGAGTGGGATTTGTTGAAACCGTAACCGGCGAACTTCTCCACCAGGTCGAAGATGTTACCGGCCAGGTCGGCATCGATATTGTTGCTGGCGCACCCTTCGATAAAGCCGCCACGCTGCTTGGCCATCTCCTCGGGTTTCTTTTTACCCATGGCCCGGCGCAGCATGTCCGCACCGCCCAGGGTATAACCGGCCATGACCTGGGCAATCTGCATCACCTGCTCCTGATACAGGATGATGCCGTAGGTCGGTGCCAGAACCGGCTGGAGGCCGTCGTACTGGTAATCCGGATGCGGGTACGCCAGTTCGGCGCGACCGTGCTTGCGGTTGATGAAGTCATCCACCATGCCGGACTGCAACGGGCCCGGACGGAACAGGGCCACCAGTGCAATCAGGTCTTCCAGGCAGTCGGGCTTGAGCTTCTTGATCAGCTCCTTCATGCCCCGGGATTCAAGCTGGAACACCGCCGTGGTCTCGGCTTTCTGCAGCAGGCTGTAGGTCGGCTTGTCGTCCAACGGGATGAAGGCGATATCCAGCGGCGCCTCGCCGACCTTGGCGCGATCGCGGTTGATGGTCTTCAACGCCCAGTCGATGATCGTCAGGGTCCGCAGGCCGAGGAAGTCGAACTTCACCAGGCCGGCCGCCTCCACGTCGTCCTTGTCGAACTGGGTCACCAGGCCGTCGCCTTCCTCGTCGCAATAGATCGGCGAAAAGTCGGTCAGCTTGGTCGGTGCGATCACCACGCCACCGGCGTGTTTACCGACGTTACGCACCACGCCTTCGAGCTTGCGCGCCATCTCCCAGATTTCCGCCGCCTCTTCATCGACCTTGATGAAGTCACGGAGGATTTCTTCCTGCTCGTAGGCTTTTTCCAGGGTCATGCCGACTTCGAAGGGAATCATCTTCGACAGGCGGTCCGCCAGGCCGTAGGACTTGCCCTGCACCCGCGCCACGTCACGCACCACCGCCTTGGCGGCCATGGAACCGAAGGTGATGATCTGGCTCACCGCGTTGCGGCCGTACTTCTCGGCCACGTAGTCGATCACCCGGTCGCGACCGTCCATGCAGAAGTCGACGTCGAAGTCGGGCATGGAAACCCGTTCCGGGTTGAGGAAACGTTCGAACAGCAGGTCGTATTCCAGCGGGTCGAGGTCGGTGATCTTCTGCACGTAGGCCACCAGGGAACCGGCACCCGAACCCCGGCCGGGACCGACCGGCACGCCGTTGCTCTTGGCCCACTGGATAAAGTCCATCACGATCAGGAAGTAACCGGGGAAGCCCATCTGGATGATGATATCCAGCTCGAAATTCAGCCGGTCGACATAGACCTGACGCTTGGCGTCGTAATCTTCGGTGGTGTCCCTGGGCAGCAGCACCGACAGGCGCTCGTCGAGGCCGTCGAAGGACACCTTGCGGAAATACTCGTCGATGGTCATGCCATCGGGGATCGGGAAGTTGGGCAGGAAGTGCTTGCCCAGCTTCACTTCGATGTTGCAGCGCTTGGCGATCTCGACGGTGTTTTCCAGGGCGTCAGGCAGGTCGCTGAACAGCTCGGCCATTTCCTCGGCGCTTTTGAGGTATTGCTGGTCGCTGTAGTTCTTCGAACGGCGCGGATCGTCGAGGGCCCGGCCCTCACCGATGCAGACGCGGGTTTCGTGGGCCTCGAAGTCTTCCTGCTTGATGAAGCGCACATCGTTGGTCGCCACCAGCGGCGCGCCCAGCTTGTCGGCCAGGGCCACGGCACCGTGCAACTGCTCTTCGTCGTTGGGGCGGTTGGTGCGCTGGATTTCCAGGTAGAAACGGTCCGGGAACACCGCCATCCAGTCGCGGGCCAGGGCCTCGGCTTCGGCGGCGTTGTCGCCGAGCAGGGCCATGCCGATCTCGCCCTCCTTGGCCGCCGAGAGCATGATCAGGCCTTCGTTGGCCTCGGCCACCCACTCGCGCTCGATGATGATCATGCCGTTGCGCTGACCGTCGATAAAGCCGCGGGAAATCAGTTCGGTGAGGTTGCGGTAGCCGACGGCGTTCATCACCAGCAGGCTGATGCGGCTCAAGGGCGCATCGGGGTCCTTGTTCGACAGCCACAGGTCGGCACCGCAGATCGGCTTGATCCCGGCCCCCATGGCGGTCTTGTAGAACTTGACCAGGGAACACATGTTGTTCTGGTCGGTCACCGCCACGGCGGGCATGTTCAGGCCGGCCAAGGCCTTGACCAGCGGTTTGATCCGGACCAGGCCGTCGACCAGGGAGTACTCAGTGTGCAGGCGTAGATGAACGAATGAAGCCGGCATAGTGATCCTGTCTAATCTGTAAGAACAACAAGGCCCGGATTGTACCGGGCCTTGGCTAAAACATCAGCAGCGTTAAAGTTCGCTCTACTGTTCAAGAGCCTCATACGCCAGGCGCACGGGCGCGAACGAACGCCGATGAATCGGCGTCGGCCCCAGCCGGTTCAAGGCTTCCAGGTGCACCGGTGTCGGATAGCCTTTATGCCCGCCGATGCCATAGCCCGGGTAGATCGCTTCGAAAGCCGCCATTTCACGGTCGCGACTGACCTTGGCCAGGATCGACGCCGCCGCGATGGCCGGCACCTTGCTATCGCCCTTGACCACCGCTTCGGCCGGCATCGGCAGTTTTGGACAGCGGTTACCGTCGATCATCGCCAGCTTTGGCTGAATATGCAGGCCTTCGACCGCCCGCTGCATGGCCAGCATGGTGGCATGCAGAATATTCAGCTCGTCGATTTCCTCCACCTCGGCACGGGCGATGCACCAGCTCAGGGCCTTTTCACGGATTTCGTCGTAGAGCTTTTCGCGCCGGGCTTCGGTGAGTTTCTTCGAATCGTTCAGGCCAAGGATCGGACGCTTGGGATCGAGGATCACCGCCGCGGTGACCACTGCGCCGCAGAGCGGGCCACGGCCGACTTCATCGACACCGGCCACCAGGTCTTCGGCATCGGCCACCAGGGTGAAATCCAAGCCCATCTGCATCTTCAGGTTACTCACAATGTTTTGCCGATCAGCTTCAACACCCCGTCGGCGGCCTGGTTCGAGGCGTCCAGGCGCAGGGTGCGGTGGATTTCGTCGAAGCCACGGGTCTGCTCTTCGCCGCCTTCGATCAGCGGCGACAGGGTCTGCGCCAGGGTTTCGGGCGTGGCGTCATCCTGCAGCAACTCGGGCACCAGCAGACGCTGGGCCAGCAGGTTGGGCAGGGAGATGTAGGGGCTTTTCACCAGCCGCTTGAGAATCCAGAAGGTCAGCGGCGCGAGGCGATAGGCGACGACCATCGGACGCTTGTACAACAGCGCCTCCAGCGTCGCCGTACCGGAGGCGATCAACACCGCGTCGCAGGCGGCCAGGGCCTTGTGGGACTGACCGTCGAGCAGGGTCAGCGGCAGGTCGCGACCGACCAGCAAGGCCTCGATCTGGGTGCGCCGCTGCGGGCTGGCGCAAGGCATGACGAAACGAATCCCGGGGTGCATCTCCCGCAGCCGTTGCGCCGTGTCGAGGAACAAGCCCCCAGGCGCCCGACCTCGCCACCGCGACTGCCGGGCATCAACGCCACCAGGGGACCGTCTGGCAAGCCGAGTTCCGCCCGGGCCGCGGCACGGTCGGCCTGCAAGGGAATGGCATCGGCCAGGGAATGCCCGACAAACCGTACCGGCACGCCCTTCTCTTCATAGAACCGCGCTTCGAACGGGAACAACGTCAGCATCAGGTCGCAACCTTCGCGGATCTTCAGCACCCGCTTCTGCCGCCAGGCCCAGACCGACGGACTGACGTAATGCACGGTCTTGATCCCGGCACGCCGCAGCTTGAGTTCGATATTCAGGGTGAAATCCGGCGCATCGATGCCAATGAACACATCGGGCTTTTCGGCGATCAGTGTCTGGATCAGCAACTTGCGGCGCTTGAGCAGCTCCGGCAGGCGACCCAGCACCTCCACCAGACCCATGACCGACAAGCGCTCCATGGGGAAATAGGACACCAGGCCTTCGGCCTGCATCAGCGGGCCGCCGACCCCGATGAACTCGACTTCGGGATGCCGGGCCTTGAGCGCCCGCATCAGACCGGAACCGAGAATATCGCCGGAGGCTTCCCCGGCGACCAGCGCAATACGCAAAGTCGCCATGATCAGCGGGTGATGCCGCGGGTCGAGGACTGGATCGACTTGAGGAACACGTCCACTTCCGGGTACTGCGCGGCGGGTTCGGCCAGTTCGGCGACGGCTTGCTCCACCGTCAGCCCCTGGCGGTACACCACCTTGTAGGCCCGGCGCAGGGCATGGATCACTTCCTCGCTGAAACCACGACGGCGCATGCCTTCGAAGTTCATGCTGCGGGCTTCGGCGGGGCTGCCGAACACCGTGACGTAGGCCGGAACATCCTTGCCGATGGCGGTGCCCATGCCGGAAAAGCTGTGGGCACCGATATGGCAGAACTGATGGACCAGGGTGAAACCCGACAGGATCGCCCAATCGTCCATATGCACATGGCCGGCCAACGCGGTGTTGTTGACCAGGATGCAGTGGTTGCCGATGACACTGTCGTGACCGATATGCGCGTAGGCCATGATCAGGTTGTGGTCGCCCAGGGTGGTTTCCGAACGATCCTGTACCGTGCCCCGGTGGATGGTCACACCCTCGCGGATAACGTTGTGGTCACCGATGACCAGGCGTGTCTCTTCGCCTTTGTACTTGAGATCGGGGGTGTCTTCGCCCACCGAGGAAAACTGGTAGATACGGTTGTATTTGCCGATCCGGGTCGGGCCCTTGAGGATCACATGCGGCCCGATCACTGTCCCCTCGCCGATTTCCACACCTGCGCCGACGATCGACCAGGGGCCGACCTCAACGCCGTCGGCCAGTACGGCCGTCGGATCGATGATTGCGCGAGGGTCAATCAAACTCATACGCTCTGTTCCGCACAGATGATCTCGGCCGAGCAGACCGGCTTGCCGTCAACCGAAGCCTGGCACTCGAACTTCCAGATCTTGCGCTTGCAGCTGATGAACTTGGCTTCGAGGATCAACTGGTCACCCGGCAGCACCGGCTGGCGGAAGCGCAGCTTGTCGGAACCGACGAAGTAGTACAGGGTGCCGTCGGAAGGCTTCACATCCAGCATCTTGAAACCCAGGATGCCGGCAGCCTGAGCCATGGCTTCGATGATCAGCACGCCCGGCATGATCGGATGCGCCGGGAAATGGCCATTGAAGAAAGGCTCGTTGATGCTGACATTCTTGTAGGCACGAATGCGCTGGGCCTCGACATCCAGTTCCACCACCCGGTCCACCAGCAGGAACGGATAACGGTGAGGCAGGTATTCGCGAATCTCTTTGATGTCCATCATTTCGTGGGGAAGCCTGTAGTAATAGAGTGGGAGCGCGCAACCGGCGCGTGCTCCTCTAGCAAATCAAGGAGACAGTCTAACGGCTACTTGATATGGAAAATGGTTTCAGCCATCTGATGAAGCATTACCGTCCGGGGTCACGTCCCCTACCCGCTTTTCCAGCTGCCGCAACCGCCGTGCCATGTCGTCGAGCTGGCGAATACGCGCCGCGCTCTTGCGCCACTCGGCGGCCGGCTGCATCGCCGTGCCGGAAGAATAGGCGCCCGGCTCGGTAATCGAGTGGGTCACCATGGTCATCCCGGTGAGGAAGACGTTATCGCAGATCTCGATATGCCCCACCAGGCCGACGCCACCGGCGAGCATGCAGTGCTTGCCGATCTTGGTGCTGCCGGAAATCCCGCAGCAGGCGGCCATGGCCGTGTGATCCCCCACCTGAACGTTGTGGGCGATCTGGATCTGGTTGTCGAGCTTGACCCCATTGCCGATGATCGTATCGGCCAGGGCACCGCGGTCGATGGCGGTGTTGACGCCGATCTCCACGTCGTCACCGATGGTCACGCCGCCGATCTGGGCAATCTTCTGCCAGACACCCTTTTCGTTGGCGAAACCGAAACCTTCGCCGCCGAGCACGGCACCGGACTGGATCACCACGCGCTTGCCGATGCGCACGTCATGGTAAAGCGTCACGCGTGGCGCCAGCCAACCGCCTTCGCCGATTTCACAGCGGGCGCCAATAAAGCACTGGGCCCCGACGGTGACGCCGGCGGCAATACGCGCACCGCTCTCGATCACCACAAAGGCACCGATACTGGCGGCCGGATCGACCTGCGCATCGGCAGCGATCACCGCGCTCGGGTGAATCCCGGCAGGCGCCTTGGGCTTGGGATCGAACAGGTGCGAAATACGCGCATAGGCCAGGTAAGGGTCGGCCACCACCAGTGAATCGCCGCTATAACCTTCGGCATCGGCGGCCTTGAGCAGCACGGCGCCGGCCTGGCTGTCAGCGAGGTATTTACGGTACTGGGGATTTGCCAGAAAGCTCAACTGAGCTGGGCCAGCCTCCTGCAAGGTGGCTAGCCCAGTGATTGGCTTCTCCTCGTTGCCACGCAGGGTGGCACCGAGGATCTCGGCCAATTGGCCGAGCTTGATGGTCGCTGTCATGGATTACTTCAGCTGGTTCATGCGCTCGATCACCTGACGGGTGATGTCGTACTGCGGCTTGACGTCGATCACCGCGCCACGCTCCAACACCAGGTCAAAGGCACCTTTCTTGATGACTTCTTCCACGGCGCTGTCCAGCTTTGGCTTGAGCTGCTTGAGCATTTCACGGTCAGCAACGGCTTTTTGCTCGTTCAGTTCCTTGGACTGGAACTGGAAGTCACGGGCCTTTTGCTTGAATTCCAGCTCAAGGCGCTCACGCTCGCCTTGCTGCATCTTGTCGCCACCGGACACCAGACGGTCCTGGATACCCTTGGCGCTGCTTTCCAGGGCCTTGAGCTTGGTCAGTTGCGGGCCGAATTTCTTCTCGGCATCGACGGCGTACTTCTTGGCTGCGTCGGATTCCAGCAAGGCCATCTGATAGTTCAGGACCGCGATTTTCATTTCGGCAAAGGCCGGGGTCGCGACCAGAACGGTGGCCAGCAGAACCAGTTGAGTCAACTTACGCACGATAAACTCCTACAAAATCCATTGTCGTTATCTTGGGTCAGGCCGTTAGAAGGTCTGACCGAGGGAAAATTGGAACACTTGGGTTTCAGCGTTGTTCGGTTGCTTGATCGGCGCCGCCACGGCAAAACTCAATGGTCCCAGGGCAGTCACCCAGGTCAGGCCCACACCCACGGAACTGGCCATGTTGCTGAAACTGATGTCGTTGCACTGGGTCTGGGACAGCGTGCCGTTGGTGTTCTTGACCTGCTCGCACTTGGAGTCGAACACGTTACCCACGTCCCAGAACAACGAGGTGCGCAACGAACGCTGGTCTTTCACGAACGGCAGTGGGAACAGCAGCTCCGCACCACCCTGGATCAGCACGTTACCACCGAACGGCAACGGGTTCGTACTCGTATCGGCAACCGTACCGGCGTTACCGGTCACATCAACGCCACGGCTCGGTGTACCGCGAGGACCGAGGGTGCTGTCCTTGAAGCCACGTACCGAGTTGAAACCACCCGCATAGTAGTTTTCATAGAACGGCAGGCCGCTGGTCGAACCGTAGCCGTCGCCATAACCCAATTCGGTGTGGAACCGCATGGTGTAGGTGTCGCTCAACGGCGCGAATACCTGGCCGCGGTAGTCGAGCTTGAAGAACAACAGGTCGCTGCCCGGGATGGTGCTTTCCAGGGTCAGGCTCTGGGAGTGACCACGGGTCGCCAGGACGCCCTTGTTCAGGGTCGATTCCGACCAGCCGGCCGAGGCCTTGTAGTTCAGGAACTGGTCGCCCTGGGTATTCACGAAGTTGAAGATTTCGTCAACGGTGTACAGGCCGGTCTTGATCTTGTCCTGCTGGGCCGTCAGGCCGAAGGTCAGGCGCGACGTCTCGTTGATCGGATAGCCCATGCTGACACCGGCGCCCAGGCTGTCGACGGCATAGCTGGCGACGCTGACATCGAGCTGGCTGTAGTCGGTGGTGCGGTAGAACACGTTGTAACCCAGGCTGACACCGTCCGGCGTCCAGTAGGGGTCGACATAACCGAAGTTGTAGCGGCTCTGGTACTGGCTGCGGGTCAGGCCGATGCTGACCTTGTTACCGGTACCGAGGAAGTTGTTCTGGGTAATCGAGCCACCCAGGATCAGACCGGCGCTCTGGGCAAAACCGACGCTGGCGGTAATCGAGCCCGACGCCTGTTCTTCCACGGCATAGTTCACATCGACCTGGTCGTCGACACCCGGAACGGCCGGGGTCTCGACATTCACTTCCTTGAAGAAGCCCAGGCGCTCGAGACGGGTCTTGGACTGGTCGATCAGGTAGGTGGAAGCCCAACCGCCTTCCATCTGGCGCATTTCACGACGCAGCACCTCGTCCGCGGACTTGGTGTTGCCACGGAAGTTGATACGGTTGACGTAGGCACGCTTGCCCGGGTCGACCACGAAGGTGATATCGACGGTGTGATCGTCATCGTGCGGCGTCGGTACACCGTTGACGTTGGCGAAGGTATAGCCATCGTTACCCAGGCGGCGGGTGATCAGTTCCGAGGTGGTGGTCATCAGCTTGCGCGAGAACACCTGGCCCTTCTCCACCAGCAGCAGGGACTTGACCTGGTCTTCAGGGACTTTCAGGTCACCGCTGAGCTTCACGTCACGGACCTTGTACTTCTGGCCTTCGTTGACGTTGACGGTGATGTAGACGCTTTTCTTGTCCGGGGTGATGGACACCTGGGTCGAGGCGATATCCATGTTGATATAGCCACGGTCCAGGTAGTAGGAACGCAGGCGCTCCAGGTCACCGGACAGCTTTTCGCGGGCGTACTTGTCATCGTTCTTGAAGAACGACAGCCAGTTGGTGGTCTTGAGCTCGAACAGGTCGATCAGGTCTTCGTCCTTGAATACCGTGTTGCCCACCACGTTGATGTGCTGGATCGCGGCGACGGTGCCTTCATTGATCTTGATCTTCAGGCCAACGCGGTTACGTGGCTGGGGAACGACTTCGGTCTCGACCTCGGCCGAGTAGCGGCCTTGGGCCACATACTGGCGCTGAAGCTCGTTACGCACGCCTTCAAGGGTCGCACGCTGGAAGATTTCACCCTCGGCCAGGCCGGACTGCTTCAGACCCTTCATCAGGTCGTCGGTAGAGATCGCCTTGTTGCCTTCGATATCGATGCTGGCCACCGAAGGTCGTTCAACGACCGTGATGACCAGGACGTTACCTTCGCGCCCCAGTTGGATATCCTGGAAGAAACCGGTTTTGAACAGCGCACGAGTGGATTCCACCAGGCGACGGTCATCCGCTTGCTCCCCGACATTCAACGGTAACGCACCAAAGACGCTACCGGCGGATACCCGCTGGAGGCCATTGATGCGAATATCGGAGATAGTGAAGGACTCGGCGTGAACTTCAGCGATCATCAATACGGTGAGGACCGCAGTTAGCAGCAGACGTTTCATGAAGTCCTTTCTTATTCCAACTGGCAATGAACAAACTGCCGCACAATGCGGCAGATTCGCAATTTTTTCGCGAAGCGTTACAGTCGACCCAGATCGTTGACCAGGGCAAGCAACATCACCCCAACCACCAAACTGATCCCGATCTGCATCCCCCAACCTTGCACCCGATCCGACAAGGGACGACCACGCGCCCACTCGATCAGATAAAACAGCAAATGCCCCCCATCCAGTACCGGGATGGGCAACAAATTCAGAACCCCGAGGCTGATACTCAGATAAGCCAGGAAATTCAGGAAGTCAGCGACGCCCGACTGGGCCGAAGCGCCCGCCACTTTAGCAATGGTTATCGGTCCGCTCAAGTTTTTTACCGAGAGCTCGCCGAACAACATTTTCTTCAGCGAGTCCAGGGTCAGGACGCTCATGGTCCAGGTGCGTCGTGCGCCCTCGCCAATGGCGGCCAGGGGACCGTAACTCACTTCACGGACCATCTCCGGCGGCCAATCCACCGCCTTGACCCCCGCTCCCAGGTAACCGCTCGCCGCCTTGCCGGCGCCACGGCTGGCCAGGGTCAGCGGGACGTCGATTTGAGCACCATCGCGCTCGACGCGCAGCACAATTTTGGTATCAGGACGTACACGGACCCAATCCACCACCTGCTGCCAATCGTTCAGGGACTGGTCATTCAGGGCCAGCAGACGGTCGCCGGTCCGCAAGCCGGCGGCCTGGGCCGGGCCTTTCGGATCGAGTTCGGCCAGCACCGGCGGCAGCGCCGGACGCCAAGGACGAATCCCCAGGGCCTTGATCGGATCGGGCTCATCGGCCCCTTTCAACCAGTGATCCAGCGCCAGTTCGCGCGGCGAGTCGGCCGTGGTGCCGGGCTCACGGACCCGCAACTGCAAGGTGCCGCTCTCCCCCAGGCGCCGCACGAGTTGAAGGTTGACCGCGCCCCAGCCGGTGGTGGGCTCGCCATCGATGGCGACAATTTCCTGACCACTGCTCAGCCCAGCCCTCTCGGCCAGGCTGCCGCTTTCCACGGCACCGATGACCGGACGCACCTGCTGGCTGCCCAGCATCGCCAGGACCCAGAAAAACACGATAGCCAGGAGAAAGTTGGCAATCGGGCCGGCAGCCACGATCGCGATACGCTGGCGGACCGACTTGCGGTTGAACGCCTGGTCGAGCAGATGCGGCGGTACTTCAGCCTCGCGCTCGTCGAGCATTTTCACGTAGCCGCCCAACGGAATGGCGGCTACCACGAACTCGGTACCGTGGCGATCATGCCAACGCAGCAGCGGCATGCCGAAGCCCACGGAAAAACGCAGGACCTTGACACCGCAACGACGGGCCACCCAGAAGTGGCCGAACTCGTGGAAGGTCACCAGCACGCCCAGGGCCACCAGGGTGCCGACTATCATATAGAGCGCGCTCATTTACTTTCTCCGCAATCCCAGGTGCCGACAGGCCCGAAGGCAGATTCAGCGCCCGTGGCGACTGAGCCACTGTTCAGCCAGGGCCCGAGCCTTGGCGTCTGCCGCGAATACCGCGTCGAGTTCATTGACCGCGACCACCGGCTCCAGATTCAACACCTCTTCGATGATACTCGCGATCTCGAGGTAGCGGATGCGCCGTTCAAGAAATGCCGCCACCGCCACTTCATTGGCCGCATTCAACATCGCCGGCGCACTGCCACCGGCTTCGGCGGCCTCGCGGGCCAGACGCAGGCAGGGAAAGCGCTGCTCGTCCGGCGCCTCGAAATCCAGCCGCGCCACGGCAAACAGGTCCAGCGGCGCCACCCCGGAGTCGATGCGCTCAGGCCAGGCCAGGGCATTGGCGATCGGCGTGCGCATGTCCGGGTTGCCCAACTGCGCCAGCACCGAACCGTCGACATAATCGACCAGCGAGTGGATCACGCTCTGCGGGTGGACCACCACCTCGACCTGGGCGGGCTTGGCATCGAACAGCCAGCACGCCTCGATCAGTTCCAGGCCCTTGTTCATCATACTCGCCGAGTCGACCGAGATCTTGCGCCCCATCGACCAGTTGGGATGGGCACAGGCCTGCTCGGGGGTGACACCGGCCAATGCCTCCAGCGGCGTTTGTCGGAAGGGGCCGCCGGAGGCCGTCAGAAGAATCCGGCGCACACCGACCGCCGCCAGGCCGCGGGCATGATCCTGGGGCAGGCACTGGAAAATCGCATTGTGCTCGCTGTCGATCGGCAGCAACACCGAACCGCTCTTGCGCACCGCCTGCATGAACAGCGCGCCGCTCATCACCAGCGCTTCCTTGTTGGCCAGCAGGATCTTCTTGCCCGCCTCGACCGCCGCCAGGGTCGGACGCAAGCCGGCCGCGCCGACGATCGCCGCCATCACCGCGTCGACCTCGGGATCGGCCGAGACCTGGCACAGCCCCGCCTCGCCCACCAGCACGACGGTCGCCAGGCCGGCTTCGCGTAATTGCGCCTGCAGGCCACGGGCCGCGGCCGCCTCAGGCACCACCGCGTAACGAGGGCGATGCCGCACGCACAGGGCGAACAGCTCCGCCAGCCGGCTGAAACCGCTCAAGGCAAAGGCCTGGTAACGCTGCGGATGGCGCGCGATGACATCCAGGGTGCTCAAGCCGATGGAGCCGGTGGCGCCCAGCACGGTAACCTGCTGTGGCCGGCTCACGATGCGGCGATCCACAGGAGCACGGCGAAGGTCGGAATGGCCGCCGTCAGGCTATCGATGCGATCGAGGATACCGCCATGTCCGGGCAGCAGATGGCTGCTGTCCTTGATCCCCGACTGGCGCTTGAACATGCTCTCGGTCAGGTCACCGACCACCGAGATCACCACGATCAGCGCCGCGCCCAGCAGGCTGGCAATCATCTGCCCCGCACCCCAGCCGCGCACGATCCCGACCACCGCGGTGATCACCAGGCTCACGACCAGGCCGCCGTAGACGCCTTCCCAGCTCTTGCCCGGGCTGACCGACGGTGCCAGCTTGCGCTTGCCGAAGGCCTTGCCGGAAAAGTAGGCACCGATATCCGCGCCCCACACCAGGATCATCACCGCCATGATCAGCCAGTTGCCCAACGGCTCCTGCTTGATCAGGATCAGCCCCTGCCAGGCCGGCAACAGGATCAGGAAGCCGATCACCAGCTTGCTGGCGGTCGTCGACCAGTGGACGCTGGTACGCGGATAGGTCAGCACCAGGAATGCCGCCAGGCCCCACCACAACACCGCCGCCCCCAACACCCAGGGTGCCAGGGTGGGCAGTATGTACATGAAGAACAGCAGCACCGCGACCAGCGCCGCATAGCCCACCCGGGCCGGCTGCGCCTCGAACCCCGCCAGGCGCGCCCATTCCCAGGCGCCGAGGGTGACGACCAGGCCGATGAACAGCGCAAAGCCGGCACCTTCGAGCAGGAAGAACCCGCACAAGGCAATCGGCAGGAGGATGAGTGCCGTGATGATGCGTTGCTTGAGCATTAAACCCGGGCTCCCGCTTCGACCTGTTCGCTCGTTTTACCGAAACGACGCTGGCGGGAAGCAAAATCAGCCAGCGCGGTGCGCATGGCCTCGTGTTTGAAGTCCGGCCAGAACAGGTCGGAGAAATACAGCTCGGCATACGCCAGCTGCCACAGCAGGAAATTGCTGATGCGATGCTCGCCACCGGTGCGGATACACAGGTCCGGCAACGGCAGGTCGCCGGTCGCCAGGCACGTCTGCAGCAGTTGCGGGGTAATATCGTCCGGACGCAGGTGCCCGGCCTGCACCTCACGGGCCAGGCGCTGGGCCGCCTGGGCGATATCCCATTGCCCGCCGTAGTTGGCGGCGATCTGCAGAATGAAGCGATTGCTGCCGACCGTCGCCGCTTCCGCCTCGCGCATGGCCGCCTGCAACTCAGGGTGGAAGCGCGAGCGGTCGCCAATGATCCGCAGGCTGATATTGTTTTCGTTGAGACGCTTGGCCTCGCGGCGCAACGCCTTGAAGAACAGGTCCATCAAGGCACTGACTTCATCGGCGGGGCGCTGCCAGTTCTCGCTGGAGAACGCGAACAGGGTCAATACCTCGACCCCGGCCTCGGCACACACTTCAATGACGGCGCGCACCGCGTCGACGCCAGCCTTGTGCCCGGCAACACCGGGCAAAAAGCGTTTCTTCGCCCAACGGTTATTGCCGTCCATGATGATCGCAACATGGCGCGGCACCGCGGACGGCACAGCCTGCTTGGTCTTTTCCATGAAAACGTCCTGACCCTTATACGGCCATCAGGTCCGCTTCTTTTTGCTTCACGGCCACTTCGATTTCCGCCACGAACTTGTCGGTCAGCTTCTGGATATCGTCAGCCGCACGACGCTCTTCGTCTTCACTGATCTCTTTTTCCTTGACCAGGTCCTTCAGGTCGCCGAGCACGTCGCGACGGATATTGCGCACGGCAACGCGAGCGTTTTCCGCCTCTTCACGCGCCTGCTTGGTGAAACCACGACGGGTCTCTTCGGTCAGCGCCGGCATCGAGATCAGCAGCAGTTCGCCCAGGTTGGTCGGATTGAGGTTCAGGCCCGCACTGCCGATCGCCTTGTCCACGGCACCGAGCATGTTGCGCTCGAACGCCACGACCTGCAGGGTGCGTGCGTCCTTGACGGTGATGTTGGCCACCTGCTTGATCGGGGTGTCCGCGCCATAATAAGGCACCATCACGCCCTCCAGGATGCTCGGGTGAGCCTGCCCGGTACGAATCCGGCCAAACGCGTGGGCCAGGGACTCCAGGGACTTCTTCATGCGCTCTTGAGCGTCTTTCTTGATTTCGTTGATCATTGTTCGCCTTCCTCGATCAGAGTTCCTTCAGCGCCGCCATGCACGATGTTCAGCAGGGCGCCGGGCTTGTTCATGTTAAATACGCGCAGCGGCATCTTGTGGTCGCGGCACAGGCAGATAGCGGTGAGGTCCATGACACCCAGCTTGCGATCCAGCACTTCATCGTAGGTCAGATGATCGAACTTCTCGGCATGCGGGTCTTTGAATGGGTCCGCGGTATAAACGCCATCGACCTTGGTCGCCTTGAGCACCACATCGGCATCGATTTCGATCGCACGCAGGCAGGCCGCCGAATCCGTGGTGAAGAACGGATTGCCGGTGCCGGCCGCGAAAATCACCACTTCCTTGCCGTTGAGGTGGCGCATGGCCTTGCGGCGATCATAGTGATCGGTCACACCGACCATGGAAATAGCCGACATCACGATGGCAGAGATATTCGCACGTTCCAGCGCGTCGCGCATCGCCAGCGCGTTCATCACAGTGGCCAGCATGCCCATGTGATCGCCGGTGACGCGATCCATCCCGGCGGCACTCAAGGCGGCGCCGCGGAACAGGTTGCCGCCACCGATCACCAGACCGACCTGTACACCGATGCCGACCAGTTGGCCGACTTCCAGCGCCATGCGATCCAGAACCTTCGGGTCGATCCCGAACTCTTCCGAGCCCATCAGGGCCTCGCCGCTAAGTTTGAGTAGAATGCGTTTATAGCGAGCTTGATAACCACTGCCCTGCTGAGCCATTGCGAATCTCTCCTGCGGCGTTTTAAAAAAATCTTGCGAGCTGTTTGCAGCCTGCGCTTACTCTAGCTTGGCGCTACTACTGCGCCATCAGAACACGACTTTGTAAACCGGTTCCGAAAGAAAGAAGAGAAACCTCTCCTCCCATTTGAAAAGAGGCTGCGCGCGTAAGCGGGCAGCCTCTTGGGTCGACAGTTGAAAACCGTCTTATTGCTTGCTGGCAGCCACTTGAGCAGCCACTTCTTCAGCGAAGTTGTCGACTGGCTTCTCGATGCCGTCACCTACCTTGAAGTAAGTGAAGGAAACGATTTCAGCGCCTTCTTTCTTGACCAGGGCACCGACGGTGACTTCCGGGTTCTTGACGAAAGCTTGCTCAACCAGGCTGGCTTCGGCCAGGAACTTGCTGATACGGCCGCCGACCATTTTTTCAACGATTTCAGCTGGCTTGCCTTTGATCTTGTCTTCGTTGAGGCTCAGGAAAACGCCTTTTTCGCGTTCGATGGCTTCAGCGGAAACCTGCGATGGCAGCAGGAACTCAGGGTTGGTCGCCGCAACGTGCATGGCAACGTCTTTGGCCAGCTCTTCGTTGCCGCCTTTGAGGGCCACAACCACACCGATCTTGTTGCCGTGCAGGTAAGCGCCGACCACGTCACCTTCGATACGAGCCAGGCGACGGATGTTGACGTTTTCGCCTACTTTGGCAACCAGGGCTTCACGCGCCGGCTCTTGAGCCGCGATCAGCGGAGCTGCGTCGGTCAGTTTGTCAGCGAAAGCTTTTTCAACGCTGGCAGCAACGAAAGCCTTGAAGTCGTCCTGCAGAGCCAGGAAGTCGGTCTGCGAGTTCACTTCCAGGATCACGGCAGCCGTGCCGTCGCCCTTGATGGCGATCGCGCCTTCAGCGGCAATGTTGCCGGCTTTCTTGGCGGCCTTGATGGCACCCGAAGCACGCATGTCATCAATGGCTTTCTCGATGTCGCCGCCAGCCTTGGTCAAGGCTTTCTTGCAGTCCATCATGCCTTCGCCGGTACGCTCGCGCAGTTCTTTGACCAACGCTGCAGTAATCTCTGCCATTTCAAAATTCCTCTTGGATAGGTTATCAACCATTCCACCCGATCGAACGGGCGTTCAATTCTTCCCGACCCCGTTGTAGCGGCTGCACATTACAAAGGCTGTAGCGGCACCACCGACAAACGGTTTTCGAGGTGGCAAAAAGGGGGCCAAGCCCCCTTTTTGCTTACTGAGTCAACGCCAGGGCGTCAATTACTCAGCTGCAGCGACCGGTGCTTCTTCAGCAGCGAACTCGACGGTGCCACCGGCAACGTTGTTGCGACCGCGGATCACAGCGTCAGCCATCGAACCCATGTACAGCTGGATGGCGCGAATGGCGTCATCGTTGCCTGGGATGATGTAGTCAACGCCTTCCGGGCTGCTGTTGGTATCGACTACGCCGATGACCGGGATGCCCAGCTTGTTGGCTTCGGTGATCGCGATGCGCTCGTGGTCAACGTCGATCACGAACAGTGCGTCAGGCAGACCGCCCATGTCCTTGATACCACCCAGCGAACGATCCAGCTTTTCCAGATCGCGAGTGCGCATCAGCGCCTCTTTCTTGGTCAGCTTGGCGAAAGTACCGTCTTCGGCTTGTACTTCAAGGTCACGCAGACGCTTGATGGAAGCACGGATGGTCTTGAAGTTGGTGAGCATGCCGCCCAACCAGCGGTGATCGACGTACGGCGAACCGCAACGTGCTGCTTCTTCAGCAACGATCTTGCCGGCGGAACGCTTGGTGCCGACGAACAGAATCTTGTTTTTACCCTGGGCCAGGCGCTCTACGAAGGTCAGAGCTTCGTTGAACATCGGCAGGGTTTTTTCAAGGTTGATGATGTGGATCTTGTTACGCGCGCCGAAAATGTACTTGCCCATTTTCGGGTTCCAGTAACGGGTCTGGTGACCGAAGTGCACACCGGCCTTCAGCATATCGCGCATGTTGACTTGGGACATGATAGTTCCTTGATAAGTCGGGTTTGGCCTCCACGTATCCCAATGACCAACCAGCAGCATCAGCTGAAGGCACCCAGGTCATCGTGTCGACACGTGTGTGGATTTAAGCTTCACGGGGCTATCCCCGGAAAGCGGCGCATTTTATACCACAGCAACGCCCAAAACGAAACCCGCATTCGCATTTCCCGCTCCGGGCTTTTGCGCGCGCCCCGGATTCAGGCCAGAATGGCCCCACCCCATAGAGAGAAGCGATGGCCGGACGCTCATGGTTTACCCCGTCCGTCTGGTAGAATCGCGCTATCAAGGGGCTGAAAACCCCGGCCGGCCGTCGCGGCACCGCCATTTCAGTCCCACTTCGTGTTTATTCGCGCCCGGCGCGTAGAAAGAGAGCCTGTATGACCGTCACCCTCAAAACCCCGAGGACATCGCAAAAATGCGTGTCGCTGGCCGCCTGGCTGCCGATGTGCTGGAAATGATCGGTGAATACGTCAAGCCCGGCGTCACCACCGAGGAACTGGACCGTATCTGCCACGACTACATCGTCAACGTGCAGCAGGCCATTCCCGCCCCGCTCAACTACAAGGGTTTCCCGAAGTCGATCTGCACCTCGGTCAACCACGTGGTCTGCCACGGCATCCCGAGCGACAAGGCGCTCAAGGACGGCGACACCGTGAACATCGACGTGACCGTGATCAAGGACGGCTACCACGGCGACACCAGCAAGATGTTCCACGTCGGCAACGTGCCGGTCTGGGCCGAACGCCTGTCGCAGGTCACCCAGGAATGCATGTACAAGGCCATCGAGATCGTCAAGCCCGGCTGCCGCCTGGGCGACATCGGCGAAATCATCCAGAAGCACGCGGAAAAGAACGGTTTCTCGGTGGTTCGCGAGTTCTGTGGCCACGGCATCGGCAAGGTGTTCCACGAAGAACCGCAGATCCTCCACTACGGCCGCGCCGGCACCGGCATGGAACTCAAGGCCGGCATGACCTTCACCATCGAGCCGATGATCAACCAGGGCAAGGCCGACACCAAGGTGCTGGGTGACGGCTGGACCGCGATCACCAAGGACCGCAAGCTGTCGGCCCAGTGGGAGCACACCCTGCTGGTCACCGACACCGGCTACGAGATCTTCACCCTGCGCAGCGATGAAACCATCCCCCGCGTCTCGGCCTGATCCCTTGCACCTGCCGCTTTATATAGAACGCCTATAGACCTCAAGGAAAGCCAATCGATGCCGCAGGTGGACCCCGAACTCTTCGACCGCGGCCAGTTCCAGGCGGAACTGGCGCTGAAGGCCAGCCCCATCGCCGCCTTCAAGAAAGCCATTCGCCAGGCCCGCGAAGTGCTCGACGAGCGCTTTCGCATCGGCCGCGATATCCGCCGTCTGATCGAAGACCGCGCCTGGTTCGTCGATAACATCCTGCAACAGGCCTGGGATCAGTTCAGCTGGAGCGAAGACGCCGACATCGCCCTTGTGGCGGTCGGCGGCTACGGTCGCGGCGAGCTGCACCCCTACTCGGACATCGACCTGCTGATCCTGCTCGACAACGACGATCACGAGATCTTTCGCGACTCCATCGAGCGCTTCCTGACCCTGCTCTGGGACATCGGCCTGGAAGTCGGCCAGAGCGTGCGCTCGGTCGACGAGTGCGCCGAAGAGGCCCGGGCCGACCTCACGGTCATCACCAACCTGATGGAAAGCCGCACCGTCGCCGGCCCCGAGCACCTGCGCCTGCGCATGCTCGACGTCACCAGCACGGCGCACATGTGGCCGAGCAAGGACTTCTTCCTGGCCAAGAGTGCCGAACAGAAGGCCCGGCACCACAAGTACAACGACACCGAATACAACCTGGAACCCAACGTCAAGGGTTCGCCCGGCGGCCTGCGGGACATCCAGACGATTCTCTGGGTCGCCCGGCGCCAGTACGGCACCCTGAACCTGCGGGCCCTGGCCGGCGAAGGCTTTCTGGTGGAGAGCGAAAACGCCCTGCTGGCCTCGTCCCAGGAATTCCTCTGGAAAGTCCGCTACGCCCTGCACATGCTCGCCGGACGCGCCGAGGACCGCCTGCTGTTCGACCACCAGCGCGTCATCGCCGGGCTCCTCGGTTTCAAGGGCGACGATGCGAAGCAGGCCGTCGAAAACTTCATGCAGCAGTATTACCGGGTGGTCATGAGCATCGCCCAGCTCAGCGACCTGATCATCCAGCACTTCGAGGAAATCATCCTCGCCCCGGAAGACGAAGCGCCGCCGCAGCCCTTGAACTCGCGCTTCCAGCTGCACGACGGCTACATCGAGGCGAGCAACCCCAACGTCTTCCGGCGCACGCCGTTCGCCATGCTGGAAATTTTCGTGCTGATGGCCCAGCAGCCGGAAATCAAGGGCGTGCGCGCCGACACCATCCGTCTGCTGCGGGAAAACCGCCATCTGATCGACGACGACTTCCGCCACGATATCCGCAACACCAGCCTGTTCATCGAGCTGTTCAAGTGCAAGATCGGCATCCACCGCAACCTGCGCCGGATGAACCGCTACGGCCTCCTCGGGCGCTACCTGCCGGAGTTCGGCGACATCGTCGGGCAGATGCAGCACGACCTGTTCCACATCTATACGGTCGACGCCCATACCCTGAACCTGATCAAGCACCTGCGCAAACTGCAGTACACCCAGGTTTCCGAGAAATTCCCGCTGGCCGCCAAGCTCATGGCCAAGCTGCCCAAGCCGGAACTGATCTACATGGCCGGGCTCTACCACGATATCGGCAAGGGCCGTCACGGCGACCATTCGGAACTCGGCGCGGTGGATGCCGAGGCCTTCTGCGCGCGCCACCACCTGCCGGCGTGGGACACCCGCCTGATCGTCTGGCTGGTGCAGAACCACCTGGTGATGTCCACCACCGCCCAGCGCAAGGACCTCTCCGACCCGCAGGTGATCCATGACTTCGCCCAGACCGTCGGTGACCAGGTGCACCTGGACTACCTGTACGTGCTGACCGTCGCCGACATCAACGCCACCAACCCGAGCCTGTGGAACTCCTGGCGCGCCAGCCTGTTGCGCCAGCTCTACACCGAGACCAAGCGCGCCCTGCGCCGTGGCCTGGAAAACCCGGTGGACCGCGAGGAGCAGATCCGCCAGACCCAGAGCGCCGCCCTGGACATCCTGGTGCGCGCCGGCACCGACCCGGACGATGTCGAACAGCTCTGGTCGCAGCTGGGCGACGACTACTTCCTGCGCCACACCGCCGGCGACGTGGCCTGGCACAGCGACGCGATCCTGCAGCAGCCGGCCGATGGCGGCCCGCTGGTGCTGATCAAGGAAACCACCCAGCGCGAGTTCGAAGGCGGCACGCAGATCTTCATCTACGCCCCGGACCAGCACGACTTCTTCGCCGTGACCGTGGCCGCGATGGACCAGCTCAACCTGAACATCCACGACGCCCGGATCATCACCTCCAGCAGCCAGTTCACCCTCGACACCTACATCGTGCTGGACAACGACGGCGGTTCCATCGGCGACAACCCGAAACGGGTCAAGCAGATCCGCGACGGCCTGAGCGGAGCCCTGCGCAACCCGGACGACTACCCGACCATCATCCAGCGCCGGGTACCGCGCCAGCTCAAGCACTTCGCCTTTGCGCCCCAGGTCACCATCCACAACGACGCCCAGCGGCCGGTCACGGTGCTGGAGCTGAGCGCGCCGGATCGCCCCGGACTGCTGGCGCGCATCGGCAAGATTTTCCTGGAGTTCGACCTGTCGCTGCAGAACGCCAAGATCGCCACCTTGGGCGAGCGGGTGGAAGACGTGTTCTTCATTACCGACGCCGACAACCAACCGCTGTCCGACCCGCAGCTGTGCAGCCGATTGCAGGACGCCATCGTCGAACAACTGAGCGTCGACGCCGAACCGCCCCTTGAAACGATGCGCCTGAGTATCTGACGCGCAGACACCTGAATGAAGCGAGCACCGTTACCGATGAACAACGCCCTGAACCAGTTGCAGCCCTACCCTTTCGAGAAACTCCGCGCCCTGCTGGGCGGCGTGACACCGAACGCGGACAAGCGGCCGATCGCCCTGTCCATCGGTGAACCGAAGCACCGCTCGCCGACGTTCGTCGCCGAGGCCCTGACCGCCAATCTGGAGAAGATGGCGGTCTACCCGACCACCCTCGGCGTACCGGCCCTGCGTGAAGCCATCGGTGCCTGGTGCGAACGGCGTTTCGGCGTGCCGAGCGGCTGGATCGACCCGGCGCGCCATGTGCTGCCGGTCAACGGCACCCGCGAGGCGCTGTTCGCCTTCACCCAGACCGTGGTCAACCGTGGCGACGACGCGCTGGTGGTCAGCCCCAACCCGTTCTATCAGATCTACGAAGGCGCGGCCTTCCTGGCCGGGGCCAAGCCGCACTACCTGCCGTGCCTGGACGAGAACGGCTTCAACCCGGACTTCGACGCGGTGCCGACCGAGATCTGGCAGCGCTGCCAGATCCTGTTCCTGTGCTCGCCCGGCAACCCGACCGGGGCGCTGATCCCGCTGGAGACCCTGAAGAAGCTGATCGCCCTGGCCGACGAGCATGACTTCGTGATCGCCGCCGACGAGTGCTACAGCGAACTGTACTTCGACGAACAGACCCCGCCGCCGGGCCTGCTCAGCGCCTGCGTGGCCCTGGGCCGCAAGGACTTTGCGCGTTGCGTGGTGTTCCACAGCCTGTCCAAGCGCTCCAACCTGCCAGGGCTGCGTTCGGGCTTCGCCGCCGGCGACGCCGATATCCTCAAGGCCTTCCTGCTGTATCGCACCTACCACGGCTGCGCGATGCCGGTGCAGACCCAACTGGCCAGCGTGGCCGCCTGGAACGACGAAGTGCACGTGCGGGCCAACCGTGCGCTGTATCGGGAGAAGTTCGATGCGGTGCTGGAGATCCTGGCGCCGGTGCTGGATGTGCAGCGCCCGGACGGCAGCTTCTACCTGTGGCCGAAGGTGCAAGGCGACGATACGGCGTTCTGCCGTGATCTGTTTGCCGAGGAACACGTGACCGTGGTGCCGGGTTCCTACCTGTCCCGCGAGGTGGACGGCGTCAATCCGGGGGCCGGCCGTGTGCGCATGGCGCTGGTTGCACCACTGGCCGAGTGTGTCGAGGCCGCGGAGCGGATTCGCTCGTTCATCCTGCGCCGCCAGTAACCCTCGGTTACTTCACCGCCCCCAGATTCGCCTCGCTCAGGTCCAGCTCCGCCAGCACCTCGCGCAACACATCGTCACCGATCTGGTGCTGGCGACTGAGCCGGTACAACTCCAGGCGCTGCGCCCGCAGCGCCGTCAAGCGCAAGCGGCGTTCCAGCAGGTCCATCTGCAACGCCAGCGCCTGGGCCTCGGCGGAGTCGTTGAACACCTCCAACTGATGCCGGTACTCGGCCATCAACCGCGCTTTCAACTCGGTCGCCAACGCCGCCTGGGCCGCATCCTGAGCCGTGTCCTGCTGCGCGCCCAGCTCCTCGGCCTCCAGCACATGGATCGCCGCCTCGGCGGTTCTCTTCCAGGCCTCGCGCACTTCGCCGCGATGCCGGTCATCCGAACGCTTCGGCAACTCGCGCAACAGCAGCGGCAGGGCAATACTGGCCGTCGCCAACGACAGCAGGATCACCCCCGCGGCAATGAAAACCAGCAAGTCACGCTCGGGAAAGTCCGCCCCGGGCGCGATCAGCAGCGGCACCGACATCACACCCGCCAGCGTCACCGCGCCGCGCACGCCACCCACGGTCAGCAACCAGCAGGAGCGCGCCTTGGGCAGCCCCGACAATTGGTCTTTGCCACGCCAGTAGCGCAACAGCTCCGACAAGCGCCAGATGCTGTGCACCCAGACAAACCGCAACGCCACCAGCGCCAGGAAGATCGCCAGCACCTCCAGCCCGCGGTACAGCAAGGTCGGCCACAACGAGGTCGCATGGCTGGCAACCGCCTCGACGATATCCGGCAGCTGCAGGCCCAGCAGCAGGAAGATCAACCCGTTGAAGGCGAACTCCAGCAGCGACCAGACACTGCGGTTGAGCAGCCGGGTGCTGGTCTGGCGCGGCAACAGGTCGAGCCAGCTCTGCATCATCCCCGCCGCCACCGCCGACAGAATCCCCGAAACCTCCAGGCGCTCGGCCAACACATAGGCGGCGAACGGCAACAGCAGCATGAACACCACGTGGGTCGCCGGATCGTCCCAGCCGCGAGCGATCATCCACAGCCGAAAACGCCCCACCAGCCAGCTCAGCGCCACACCGACCGCCAGGCCACCCACGGCGACCAGGACAAAGGTCAGGCTCGCATTGGCCAGGGAGAACGCACCGGTCACGGCCGCCGCCAGGGCGAACTTGAAGGTCACCAGGCCCGACGCATCGTTCATCAGCGCCTCACCCTGGAGCATATGCATCAGCGGTGTCGGCAGGCGGTTCTGGGAGATCGCAGACACCGCCACCGCATCGGTCGGTGATAACACCGCGGCCAGGGCAAACGCCACCGGCAAGGGGATAGCCGGCAACAACCAGTGAATGAAACAGCCGGCGCCGACCACCGTGAACAACACCAGCCCCACGGCCAGGGTCAGGACCGGCCCGCGCAGGCGCCACAGCTCACGCTTGGGCATGCGCCAGCCATCGGAAAACAGCAACGGCGGCAGAAACAGGAACAGAAACAATTCCGGATCCAGCGCCACATGCAGGCCCAGGCTCGGCCAGGCCAGTACCGCCCCGGCGGCAATCTGGACCAACGGCAGCGGCAGCGGGATCACCCGCCAGAGCAAACGCGAGACGCCCACCAGCATCAACAGAATCAGGACGGTGTAGGCCGTCTGCATAAAAGGCATTCCCAATCGATCAACCACACATCTCAGGCAACGGCTTGCCTTCGAAGTGCCATATTAGCCGCTTAAGCTGCCGCCCGGGCGTTGCACGAAAGTCGCAGGCGGCCAGGAAAGATGTAACCGCACGCGACTAAAGAACAGCCATCGACGCCGAAACCGCTCGGTCATGGCATAATCTTTCACCTTTCATCCCGCGTATCTCCAAAGGGGAGGCAATTGCTGTGACCGCTTCGAGCAAAACGTTGCACCTTTTCGGAATCAAGGCGTGCGACACCATGAAGAAGGCCCGCACCTGGCTCGACGAGCAGGCCGTGCCCTACGCGTTCCATGACTACAAGACCGCCGGCATCGACCGCGAACACCTGACCCAGTGGTGCAACGAGCACGGCTGGGAAGTGGTGCTGAACCGCGCCGGAACCACCTTCCGCAAACTCGACGACGAACGCAAAGCCGATCTCGACCAGGCGAAGGCGATTGAACTGATGCTGGCACAACCCTCGATGATCAAGCGCCCGGTGCTTGATCTCGGTGACCGAACCCTGATTGGCTTCAAGCCAGATAGCTATGCGGCGGCCCTCAACTGAGCCAGAGCGCTCAAGGCCCCCACTCATTTCGCAAGAGGTAACTGCATGTCCACTACTCTGTTCAGCCTGGGCTTCGGCGTTGGCACCCAGAATCGTCAAGGTGCCTGGCTGGAGGTGTTCTACGCCCAACCCCTGATCCAGCCTGCGGCCGACCTGGTCGCCGCCATCGCGCCGATCCTCGGCTACACCGGCGGCAACCAGGCGATCGCCTTCAGCACCACCCAGGCTTCGCAACTGGCCGAGGCCCTGAAGGGCGTCGACGCCACCCAGGCCGCCCTGCTGACCCGCCTGGCCGAAAGCCACAAGCCGTTGGTCGCGACCCTGCTGGCCGAAGATGTCCAGCTGACCTCCACCCCCGAGGCCTACCTCAAGCTGCACCTGCTCTCCCATCGCCTGGTCAAGCCCCACGGCCTGAGCCTGGCGGGCGTGTTCCCGCTGCTGCCGAACGTGGCCTGGACCAGCCAGGGCGCCATCGACCTGTCGGAACTGGCCGCGCATCAACTGGAAGCGCGCCTGCGTGGCGAGTTGCTGGAAGTGTTCTCGGTGGACAAGTTCCCGAAAATGACCGACTACGTGGTCCCGAGCGGCGTGCGTATCGCCGACAGCGCGCGTATTCGCCTGGGCGCCTACATCGGCGAAGGCACCACCGTGATGCACGAAGGTTTCGTCAACTTCAACGCCGGCACCGAAGGCCCGGGGATGATCGAAGGCCGTGTTTCGGCCGGCGTGTTCGTCGGCAAGGGTTCGGACCTGGGCGGCGGCTGCTCGACCATGGGCACCCTGTCCGGTGGCGGCAACATCGTCATCAAGGTCGGCGAAGGCTGCCTGATCGGTGCCAACGCCGGTATCGGCATTCCGCTGGGCGACCGCAACACCGTGGAATCGGGCCTGTACGTGACCGCCGGTACCAAGGTGGCGCTGCTCGACGAGAACAACCAGTTGGTCAAGGTGCTCAAGGCCCGCGAGCTGGCCGGCCAGCCGGACCTGCTGTTCCGTCGCAACTCGGAAACCGGCGCGGTGGAATGCAAGACCCACAAGTCGGCCATCGAGCTGAACGAAGCCCTGCACGCGCATAACTAAGCAGGATTGCTGTTGTAGGAGCCGGCTTGCCGGCGATGGACGTCAACGATAACGCAGGGCACCTGAAACACCACGGTGCCCCGAGTTCATCGCGAGCAAGCTCTGCTCCTACAGGTTTTGCGCCCCCGCCCACGCTCACCAGGGCCGAACACCATGTTGATAGCTTCTCCCTGGCGCGCCGATTTCCCGGCCATCGCCGCCCTGCAACGGCAGGACCAGGTCTACCTGGACAGCGCCGCCACCACCCAGAAGCCCCAGGCGCTGATCGATGCCCTGGCGCACTATTACAGCAACGGTGCGGCCAATGTGCACCGTGCCCAGCACCTGCCCGGCGCCCACGCCACCCAGGCCTTCGAGGACAGCCGGAGCAAGGTCGGCCAGTGGCTCAATGCAGGCGATAGCGGACAGATCGTCTTCACCCACGGCGCCACCTCGGCATTGAACCTCCTGGCCTATGGCCTGGAAGCCGTTTTCCAACCCGGCGACGAGATTGTCATCAGCGCCCTGGAGCATCACGCCAACCTGCTGCCCTGGCAGCAACTGGCACAACGGCGAGGGCTGCGGCTTGTCGTCCTGCCGATCAACGCCAGCGGCCTGATCGACCTAAACGCCGCCCGCCAGTTGATCGGTCCACGGACCCGGTTGCTGGCGCTCAGCCAGCTCTCCAATGTGCTCGGTGCCTGGCAACCGTTGCCAGACTTGCTGGCCCTGGCCCGCTCGTTCAACGCCCTGACCGTGGTCGACGGCGCCCAGGGCGTGGTTCACGGGCGCCACGACGTGCAGGCTCTGGGCTGCGATTTCTATGTATTTTCCAGCCACAAGCTCTACGGCCCCGATGGCGTCGGCGTGCTCTATGGCCGTCATGCCGCCTTCCGCCAACTGCGGCACTGGCAGTTCGGCGGCGAGATGGTGCTGGACGCGGACTACCAGCAAGCCAGTTTCCGCCCCGCCCCGCTGGGCTTCGAGGCCGGGACACCACCGATTGCCGGCGTGATCGGCCTCGGCGCGACCCTCGACTACCTGGCCGGCCTCGACCAGCTGGCCGTCTCGGCCCACGAAGCGGCGCTGCACGCCCACCTGTTGCAAGGCTTGCAGGTGCGCAAGGGCATCCGCCTGCTGGGCGAACCGCAACTGGCCCTGGCCAGTTTCATCGTCGACGACGTGCACAACGCCGATCTGGCGCACCTGCTGACCGAACAGGGGATTGCCGTCCGGGCCGGGCACCACTGCGCAATGCCACTGATGAAACAGCTCGGGCTGGCGGGCGCAATCCGCGTATCGCTGGGGCTGTACAACGACTCCGACGACCTGGAGCGGTTTTTCGAGGCTCTGGATCAAGCCCTGGAGTTGTTGCGATGAGCCTGCCCGATGAGGCGCTGTCGGTCCTGGAGAGCTTCCGTCACCTCGCGGGTTGGGAACAACGGGCGCGCCTGCTGATGCAATGGGGCGAGCGCTTGCCGCCCTTGAGCGACGCCGAGCGGACCGAGGCCAACCGCGTGCATGGCTGCGAAAGCCAGGTGTGGTTGACCGGTCGGTTGCACGATGGTCAGTGGCAGTTTGCTGCCAGCAGCGATGCCCGCTTGATTCGCGGGCTGGTGGCGCTGTTGCTGGTGCGGGTCAATGGCTTGAGCGCCGACGAATTGCAGCAGGTCGACCTGCCGGACTGGTTCAATCAGCTCGGGCTGTCCCGGCAACTGTCGCCGTCACGCAGCAATGGGCTGAATGCCGTGCTGCAGCGCATGCGTGAATTGACCCAATAACCCTCAAGCCTGCGGCTTGAGCCGATCCGCGGGCCGGCGCATGCCCGCAACGATCTTGTCCACCGCCTTGGTCGCCGCCACCATGCCGAAGGTCGCCGTGACCATCATCACCGCGCCGAAACCACCGGCGCAGTCCAGTTTCACCCCGTCGCCGACAAAACTTTTCTGCAGGCAAATGCTGCCATCGGGCTTCGGATAGCGCAGTTGCTCGGTGGAAAACACACAAGGCACGCTGTAATGGCGGGTCACCGTGCGCGAAAAACCATAGTCGCGGCGCAAGGTCGAGCGCACTTTCGAGGCCAGCGGATCATTGAACGTACGATTCAGGTCGCACACCTGGATCAGCGTCGGATCGATCTGCCCACCGGCGCCGCCGGTGGTGATGATCTGGATCTTGCGCCGCTTGCACCAGGCGATCAGCGCCGCCTTGGCATTGACGCTGTCGATGCAGTCGATCACACAGTCGATATCCGGGGTAATGTACTCGGCCATGGTCTCGCGGGTGACGAAATCGCTCACCGCGTGGACCCGGCACTCCGGGTTGATGCCCTTCAGGCGTTCGGCCATGACCTCGACCTTGGGCCGGCCCACGGTGCTGTCCAGGGCATGCAACTGACGGTTGCTGTTGCTGACGCAGACATCGTCCAGGTCGAACAGCGAAATCTCGCCGACACCGCAACGGGCAATGGCTTCGGCGGCCCAGGAGCCGACACCGCCGATACCGACGATCGCCACATGGGCGGCCTTCAGCCGTTCCAGACCTTCAATGCCATACAACCGGGCGACGCCGGCAAACCGCGGATCTTCTGCACTCATGACCATTACCCAAAAAACCGGCGCGCATTATAGGGCCCGGCGCCGGCGGCGGGCAGCCTTAGCCTATGAATGGCTACCGACGAACGCTAAATCACAACGTTTTGACGAGAATAGCGCTACAACAATTCAGGAAAGAACTTAAACCCTGCGCCATTGCCCAATATCTGCTCGCACCTGCGGTGCTGTACGGTCGACGGATAGCAAGTGTAGGATGCGCGCCGCTCCGTTCCCTGTTCTAGCCCTTTTCGGAACCCGAAATACCTATGCCATCGCGTAAATTTGGACTCAACCTGGTCGTGGTGTTGGCAATCGCCGCACTATTCACCGGTTTCTGGGCGTTGATCAACCGCCCGGTTTCGGCGCCTGACTGGCCCGAGCAGATTGCCGGCTTCTCCTACTCGCCGTTCCAGCAGGGACAATTCCCGCAGAAACAGCAGTACCCGACCGACGATGAAATGCGTCGCGACCTGGAGATCATCAGCAAGCTGACCGACAACATCCGTATCTACTCGGTCGACGGTACCCTCCAGGACATTCCCAAGCTCGCCGAAGAGTTCGGCCTGCGGGTGACCCTGGGGATCTGGATCAGCCCGGACCAGGAACGCAACGAGCGTGAAATCACCCGCGCCATCGAACTGGCCAACAGCAGCCGCAGTGTGGTGCGGGTGGTGGTCGGCAACGAGGCGATCTTCCGCAAGGAAATCACCGCCAAGGAACTCGGCGTGCTGCTCGACCGCGTGCGCGCAGCCGTCAAGGTGCCGGTGACCACCTCCGAACAGTGGCATATCTGGGAAAAGAACCCGGAGCTGGTCAAGCACGTCGACCTGATCGCCGCGCACATCCTGCCCTACTGGGAATTCATCCCGATGGACAAGGCCGGCCAGTTCGTGCTGGACCGCGCCCGCGAACTCAAGCGCATGTTCCCGAAAAAGCCCCTGTTGCTGTCGGAAGTGGGCTGGCCGAGCAACGGCCGCATGCGTGGCGGTGCCGATGCGACCCCGGCCGACCAGGCCATTTACCTGCGGACCCTGGTCAACAAGCTGAACCGCCAGGGCTTCAACTACTTCGTGATCGAAGCGTTCGACCAGCCGTGGAAGGCTGACGACGAAGGCTCGGTGGGCGCCTACTGGGGCGTGTTCAACGCCGCGCGCCAACAGAAGTTCAACTTCGAAGGCCCGGTGGTGGCGATCCCGCAATGGCGCGTACTGGCCATCGGCTCGGTGGTGCTGGCACTGCTCTCGCTGACCCTGCTGATGATCGACGGCTCGGCCCTGCGCCAGCGCGGCCGGACCTTCCTGACCTTTATCGCGTTCCTCTGCGGTTCGGTGCTGGTGTGGATCGGCTACGACTACAGCCAGCAATACAGCACCTGGTTCAGCCTGACGGTAGGCTTCCTGCTGGCCGTCGGCGCCCTGGGCGTGTTCATCGTCCTGCTGACCGAGGCCCACGAACTGGCCGAGGCGGTCTGGACCCACAAGCGCCGTCGTGAATTCCTGCCGGTGGAAGGCGACTCGGACTACCGGCCGAAAGTCTCGATCCACGTGCCGTGCTACAACGAGCCGCCGGAGATGGTCAAGCAGACCCTCGACGCCCTGGCGGCCCTCGATTACCCGGACTACGAAGTCCTGATCATCGACAACAACACCAAGGACCCGGCGGTCTGGGAACCGGTGCAGGCCTACTGCGAGACCCTCGGCCCGCGCTTCCGCTTCTTCCACGTTGCGCCACTGGCCGGCTTCAAGGGCGGTGCGCTGAACTACCTGATCCCGCATACCGCCAAGGACGCCGAAGTCATCGCGGTGATCGACTCGGACTACTGTGTCGACCGCAACTGGCTCAAGCACATGGTGCCGCACTTCGCCGATCCGAAGATCGCCATCGTGCAGTCGCCCCAGGACTACCGCGACCAGAACGAAAGCACCTTCAAGAAGCTCTGCTATTCGGAATACAAGGGCTTCTTCCATATCGGCATGGTCACCCGCAACGACCGTGACGCGATCATCCAGCACGGCACCATGACCATGACCCGCCGTTCGGTCCTGGAAGAACTGGGCTGGGCCGACTGGTGCATCTGCGAAGACGCCGAGCTGGGCCTGCGGGTCTTCGAAAAAGGCCTGTCGGCGGCGTATCACCACGAAAGCTACGGCAAGGGCCTGATGCCCGATACCTTCATCGACTTCAAGAAACAGCGTTTCCGCTGGGCCTACGGGGCGATCCAGATCATCAAGCGGCACACCGCCAGCCTCCTGCGCGGCAAGGACACCGAGCTGACCCGCGGCCAGCGCTATCACTTCCTCGCGGGCTGGCTGCCGTGGGTCGCCGACGGCATGAACATCTTCTTCACCGTCGGTGCCCTGCTCTGGTCATCCGCGATGATCATCGTGCCGCAACGGGTCGATCCGCCGCTGATGATCTTCGCCATCCCGCCGTTGGCGCTGTTCGTGTTCAAGGTCGGCAAGATCCTGTTCCTCTACCGCCGCGCGGTCGGGGTCAACATGAAGGATGCCTTCGCCGCCGCGCTGGCGGGCCTGGCCTTGTCCCACACCATCGCCAAGGCGGTGCTGTACGGTTTCTTCACCAGCAGCATCCCGTTCTTCCGCACACCGAAGAACGCCGATAACCACGGTTTCTGGGTGGCGATTTCGGAAGCCCGGGAAGAGATGTTCATCATGCTGCTGTTGTGGGCCGCGGCGCTGGGGATCTTCCTGGTGCAGGGCCTGCCGAGCAACGACATGCGCTTCTGGGTGGTCATGTTGCTGGTGCAGTCGCTGCCGTACGTGGCGGCGCTGATCATGGCGTTCGTCTCCTCGCTGCCGAAACCGGCCGGCGAGCCGGAGCCAGCAGCGGTCGCCTAAACGCGACGCATTGCACGAAACGGCGGCCTGCGGGCCGCCGTTTTGCTTTAAGATATCCCCCCTTTGCGCGCCTCTACCCCTGTAGGAGCGAGCTTGCTCGCGATGGACGTCAACGATAACGCTGGGCACCTGACACCCTCGGCGCCCTGATGACCTTCGCGAGCAAGCTCGCTCCTACAAAAAAGCACCGGAGCTTTCCCATGACGGCCCACGCCGACCTTTCGCCGACCCTGCAACTCGCTTGCGACCTGATCCGCCGCCCTTCCGTGACCCCGGTCGATGCCGACTGCCAGAAGCAGATGATGCAGCGCCTGGGCGATGCCGGTTTCAAGCTCGAGCCCATGCGCATCGAAGACGTCGACAACTTCTGGGCCACCCATGGCCAGCATGAAGGCCCGGTGCTGTGCTTCGCCGGTCACACCGACGTAGTGCCCACCGGTCCCGTGCAGGCCTGGCAGAACGATCCGTTCGATGCGCTGATCGACGAACACGGCATGCTCTGCGGGCGCGGCGCGGCCGACATGAAAGGCAGCCTGGCGGCGATGGTGGTCGCCAGCGAGCGCTTTGTCGCCGACTACCCGAACCACAAGGGCTCGATCGCCTTCCTGATCACCAGCGACGAAGAGGGCCCGGCCCATCACGGCACCAAGGCCGTGGTCGAGCGCCTGGCCGCGCGTAACGAGCGCCTGGACTGGTGCATCGTCGGCGAACCGTCGAGCACTACCCTGGTGGGTGACGTGGTGAAGAACGGCCGCCGCGGCTCCCTCGGCGCCCGCCTCACCGTGCGCGGAGTGCAGGGCCATGTCGCCTACCCGCACCTGGCGAAAAACCCGATCCACCTGGCCGCCCCGGCCCTGGCCGAACTGGCCGCCGAGCACTGGGACGACGGCAACGCCTTCTTCCCGCCTACCAGCTTCCAGATTTCCAACCTCAACTCGGGCACCGGCGCGACCAACGTGATCGCCGGCGAGCTGGTGGCGCTGTTCAACTTCCGTTTCTCCACCGAGTCCACGGTCGAAGGCCTGCAACAGCGGGTCGCAGCCATCCTCGACAAGCACGGCCTGGATTGGCATGTGGAATGGGCGCTGTCCGGCCTGCCGTTCCTGACCGAGCCGGGGGCGCTGCTCGATGCGGTGTCGGCGAGCATCAAGGCCGTCACCGGGCGCGAGACCCAGGCCTCCACCAGCGGCGGCACCTCCGACGGACGCTTCATCGCCACCCTCGGTACCCAGGTGGTCGAGCTGGGCCCGGTCAACGCGACCATCCACCAGGTCAACGAGCGGGTCCTGGCCAGCGACCTCGACGTGCTGACCGAAATCTACTACCAGACCCTGATCAAGTTGCTCGCCTGATGCTCACCTGCCCTCTCTGCAGCGCGCCCCTGGGCGCGGTCGACAACGGCGTGGCCTGTCCGCTCGGGCATCGTTTCGACCGGGCACGCCAGGGTTACCTGAACCTGCTGCCGGTCCAGCACAAGAACAGCCGCGACCCGGGCGACAACCAGGCCATGGTCGAGGCCCGGCGTGACTTCCTCAACGCCGGCCACTACGCGCCGGTGGCCCGACGCCTGGCGGCGCTGGCCGCCGAACGCGCGCCGGGACGCTGGGTCGATATCGGCTGCGGCGAGGGTTACTACACCGCCCAGCTCGCCGAAGCCCTGCCCGAGGCCGACGGCTACGCGCTGGACATTTCCCGCGAGGCGGTCAAGCGTGCCTGCCGGCGCAACCCGCGACTGACCTGGTTGATCGCCAGCATGGCGCGGGTGCCGTTGGCCGATGCCAGCTGCCAGTTCATCGCCAGCGTGTTCAGCCCGCTGGACTGGCAGGAAGCCAAACGCCTGCTGAGCCCCGGTGGCGGCCTGATGAAAGTCGGGCCGACCAGCGGTCATCTGATGGAACTGCGCGAACGTCTGTACGATAAGGTGCGCGAGTACACCGACGACAAACACCTGGCGTTGGTGCCATCGGGCATGGCGCTGGAGCACAGCGAGGTGCTGGAGTTCAAACTGAGCCTGGCCAGCGCCCAGGACCGGGCGAATCTCCTGGCCATGACCCCTCACGGCTGGCGTGCCAGTGCCGAGCGCCGGGCGCAGGTCATCGAGCAGCCGGAGCCGTTCGAGGTCAGCGTGTCGATGCGCTACGATTACTTCGTTTTACAATAAACCCACTCTTCATGGCCTTGAACACGGGTTCAAGGCCGAGAAAATCCGCGAATGGATTTTTCGAACAGCCGCAGCGAGGACCTCCATGCGCCAGCCCGATATCGAGATTTACCTCAAGGACGACGACGTCGATCACAAGGCCGTGGCCGCCTGGCTCGGCGCCGCGCTGGGCCCGTGCAGCGACTGGACCCAGAAAGGCCAGACCTGGAAATGCAAGGCCGGCGGCGTGCCGGTGACCTGGCTGCCCAAGGCCGTGGGCAAATGGAACAGCCTGTACCTGGAAAGCGACCAGACTCCCTGGGACGACGACATTGCCTGCGCCCGCGCCGCCTTTGCCGCGCTGAACGTGGAAGTGCGCTGCGCGCCGGGGAGTTGGGTCGAGGAAGAAGGCGAGGAAAGCGCCGATCGCTGGATCCGCATCAGCGCCGATGGCGAAGAAGAGATCACCTGGCGTACGGCCTGAACCGGGCTTGCCGGTCACACCGCACCTGTGAGAGCCGGCTTGCCGGCTCCCACAAAGACCGCGTGCCCCTAATGATCAGTCAAGGGTCAAGAGGGTCCGCAGCGTTACAGCCCCACCACATCCTCGGCCTGCAAGCCCTTCTGGCCTTCCACCACCGCGTACTCCACCTGCTGCCCTTCCGCCAGGGAGCGATGGCCTTCGCCACGAATCGCGCGGTAGTGCACAAACACATCCGCACCGCCTTCACGCTGAATGAAACCGTAACCCTTGGCGTCGTTGAACCACTTCACATTGCCTGTCTCGCGAGTTGCCATGAATCCGTACTCCGTCTTGTTATTGTGGGGGCCCGGCTCGACGAGCCCTTCATGCGCTGTCGCCAGAACGTCATACCGTGCGGATGGTTCTTACTGCTCATGGCGAACCACTGAGTATAGGGCAGGTCAAAAAACTCTCAATCAATATTAGTTCGCCGCATTTTTGCCGATTTTTGGCGAATACGGCACACTAGCCCACCGAGCAAACGCTCGGTTCAGTCCACTTGCCTGCAGAAGCCGTATGACCCGTTCCCCGTTCCGTCGCCTCGTGTTTGGTACCTTGCGCCGCCTCCTGTACCTGTGGGTGCGCTCGGAGACGATCAACCAGTCGTCGCTGACCCTCAACCTCGACCGCAGCCGGCCGGTGTTCTACGTCCTGCAATCGCCGTCGCTGACCGACCTGGCGGTGGTCGACCGCGAATGCACCAAGGCCGGCCTGCCGCGCCCGGTGCTGCCGGTATCGGTCGGCGCCCTGCTGGAACCGGCGGCGTTCTTCTACCTGACCCCCGAGCCCGACTGGCTGGGCCGCCAGGACAAGCGCGGCGCGCCACCGACCCTGACCCGACTGGTCAGCGCCCTGACGCAGAACCCCGCCGAAGATGCGCTGATCATTCCGGTCAGCGTGTTCTGGGGCCAGTCGCCGGACAGCGAATCAAGCCCCTGGAAGCTGCTGTTCGCCGACAGCTGGGCGGTCACCGGGCGGCTGCGACGGCTGATGAGCATCCTGATTCTCGGACGCAAGACCCGCGTGCAATTCTCCGCACCGATCCACCTGCGCGGCCTGATCGAACACAACAAGGGCCATGAACGCACCGTGCGCATGGCCCAGCGCATCCTGCGGGTGCACCTGCGCAACCTCAAGGCCGCGGTGATCGGCCCGGACATCTCCCACCGGCGCAACCTGGTCAAGGGCCTGGTCAACGAACCGATGGTGCGCCAGGCGATCCTCGAAGAAGCCCAGCGCGAGAACATCTCCACGGAAAAAGCCCGGGCCCAGGCCCTGCGCTACGGCAACGAGATCGCCTCGGACTACACCTACACCGCCATCCGCTTCCTCGAAGTGGTGCTGAGCTGGTTCTGGAACAAGATCTACGACGGCATCAAGGTCAACCATCTCGAAGGCGTGCAGGCCGTGGCCCAGGGCCATGAAGTCATCTACGTGCCCTGCCACCGCAGCCATATCGACTACCTGCTGCTGTCGTACCTGCTGTTTCGCAACGGCCTGACCCCGCCGCACATCGCCGCCGGGATCAACCTCAACATGCCGCTGATCGGTGGCCTGCTACGCCGTGGCGGCGCGTTTTTCATGCGCCGCACCTTCAAGGGCAACCCGCTCTACACCTCGGTGTTCAACGAGTACCTGCACACCCTGTTCACCAAGGGCTTCCCGGTGGAGTACTTCGTCGAAGGCGGCCGCTCGCGCACCGGGCGCATGCTGCGGCCCAAGACCGGCATGCTGGCCATCACCCTGCGCAGCTTCCTGCGCTCCTCGCGCATGCCGATCGTCTTCGTCCCGGTGTATATCGGCTACGAGCGGGTGCTGGAAGGTCGTACCTACCTGGGCGAACTGCGCGGCGCGAGCAAGAAGAAAGAATCGATCTTCGACATCTTCAAGGTCATCGGCGCGCTCAAGCAGCGCTTCGGCCAGGTCGCGGTGAACTTCGGCGAACCGATCAAGCTGGCCGAGTTCCTCGACCAGGAGCAACCGGACTGGCGGTCCCAGGAACTGGGCCCGCAATTCCGCCCGGCCTGGCTCAACGACACCACCAACCGCCTCGGCGAACGCGTGGCCCGGCACCTGAACGAAGCCGCGGCGATCAACCCGGTGAACCTGGTGGCCCTGGCGCTGCTCTCGACCACGCGCCTGGCCCTGGACGACCGCGCCATGGCCCGGGTGCTCGACCTCTACCTGGCGCTGTTGCGCCGCGTGCCGTATTCGCCGCACACCACCTTGCCGGAAGGCGACGGCCGCGCGCTGATCCAGCACGTCAAGGACATGAACCTGCTGGCCGAACAAAGCGACGCCCTGGGCAAGATCCTCTATCTGGACGAGCAGAACGCCGTCCTGATGACCTATTACCGCAACAACGTGCTGCATATCTTCGCCCTGCCGGCGTTGCTGGCGAGCTTTTTCCAGAGCGCCTCGCGCATGAGCCGCGAGCAGATCCTGCGCTACACCCGCGCACTCTATCCCTACCTGCAGGCGGAACTGTTCATCCGCTGGTCACTCGACGAACTGGACGCGGTGGTCGACCAGTGGCTGGAGGCCTTCGTCGAACAGGGCCTGTTGCGCCTGGAGAACGCCGTCTACCTGCGCCCGGCCCCAAGTTCCCGGCACTTCGTGCTGTTGACCCTGCTGTCCAGGAGCATCGCCCAGACCCTGCAACGCTTCTACATGGCCATCTCGCTGCTGCTCAACAGCGGCCAGAACAGCATCAGCGCCGAGGAGCTGGAAGACCTCTGCACGGTGATGGCCCAGCGCCTGTCGATTCTCCACGGCCTGAACGCCCCGGAGTTTTTCGACAAGAGCCTGTTCCGCCACTTTATCCAGACCCTGCTCGACCTTGAGGTGCTGCGCCGCGACGACGCCGGCAAGCTGGGTTATCACGAACTGCTCGGCGAGCTGGCCGAGGGCGCGGCGAAACGGGTACTGCCGGCGGAAATCCGCCTGTCGATTCGTCAGGTGGCGCTGCATCGCAGCGAAGATGCCGCCGAGCAGAGCCCGGAAGCGGGTCCTGACGTGGGATAAGGCAAACCACCCTTGTCAGACCATTCGGCAAAGCAGCAAGGATGCTTCTCTGCCGGTTTTCAAGGGCAAAGGCCCGTGTAGACTCAATCCTGCGTCGCTTTTGACGCGTTCGATAAGGACATCGAGATGACTGCAAAGAACGTCGTGACCGCTGTTTTCCATTTCCCGCCGGACTACTCGATCCCGGCCAAGGCCGAAACCCGTATCACCCTGCGCAACCGCTGCACCGACACCCTGCTGGGGACCTGGACCAGCGCGCAACTTCCCGGCCAGTCGCCCTGGCGCTTCACCTTCGAACTGCCGGCCGATCTCAAGCGCAACTGCAAGGTCGAGATCGATATCGACATGAGCGTCGCCGGCACCTCGCTGCTGCCGGATATCAAGTACAGCTTCCGCTGGCGCCGGGACAACCAGGAAGAAACCTTTCACCTGAGCCCACCAGGGTATCTGTACCTCAGCGCGGCGCTGGTGCCGATGATCGGCACGCAGGACAACACCCTGGCCACCCTGCGCTTGGTGGCCCAGACCGAACCCGGCATTCCCGTGCATGTCCTCAGCGAGGAAATCACCTTCTTCAAGGGCTCCATCCCGCGCTACCTGCGCTACGACGTGAACAAGGTCAAGCCGGGCCAGGTCTACGAGACCCAGGGCACCTTCGGCAGCCGACGCAAATTCACCATGAAGCCCATTCCGCGCACGGTGGTGCTGCTGAAAGAGAAGCCGCAAAGCCTGATCCTCAGCGCCTGAGTGCCGTGCCGGGTCTTTCAAAACTGGCGTTTGCCGATAAATCCGTTAGATTCGTACGGGTTGGCGCCGGGTTTCCCCTGGCGCCACGGATTTCCCCACTGACCCAACAAGGAAGCGTCCATGCTCCGTCCCTCCCTTCGTCTGGCCGGCCTCTGCGCGGGCCTGCTGATTTCCGTCAACGCACTGGCCTTGTCCCTGGGCAGCCTTACCCAGGACCAGGCGTCCGGCGGCCTCAAGGACGCCCTGGCCCAGGGCGCCGTGGCGGCCGTGACCAACCTCGGCAAACCGGGTGGTTTCAGCAACAACCCTGAAGTGAAGATCGAGCTGCCGGGCAGCCTGGGCAAGGTCGCCAGCAAGATGAAACAGTTCGGCATGGGTGCCCAGGTCGATCAGCTGGAAGCCAGCATGAACAAGGCGGCGGAAGCGGCCATGCCGCAGGCCCAGGCGCTGCTGGTGGACGCCGTGAAGAAGATGACCGTGACCGACGCCAAGGGTATCCTCACCGGCGGCAAGGATTCGGCCACCCAGTACCTGGACAAGACCAGTCGCGAGCAGATCCGCGCCAAGTTCCTGCCGATCGTCAAGCAGGCCACCGACCAGGTGGGCCTGGCCAAGCAGTACAACTCGTTCGCCGGGCAGGCGGCAACCCTGGGCGTACTCGACGCCAAGAGTGCCAACGTGGAAGGCTACGTGACGGAGAAGGCCCTGGACGGCCTGTTCAAGATGATTGCCCACAAGGAAGAGGACATCCGTGCCAACCCGGCGGCAGCGGCCACCAGCCTGGCGAAGAAGGTGTTCGGCTCGCTGTGACGCTCCCTGGCTGGCACCCTGGATTCCTATCGCCAGCCAGACACAGCCCCCTTGTAGGAGCCAGCTTGCTGGCGATGGTCGTCAACGATAACGCGGGGTATCAGACTGATCGCGGTGTGGCGACCTTCATCGCCAGCAAGCTGGCTCCTACAGGTCCGTGGCGCTTACTAGGCCAGCGCCCAGCGACTGCTCTTCATCGGCCGTTTTCTTCACCCTGAACCAGCCCGCATACAACGCCGGCAGGAACAGCAGGGTCAAGGCCGTCGCCACGATCAACCCGCCCATGATCGCCACCGCCATCGGCCCGTAGAACACGCTGCGCGACAGCGGGATCATTGCCAGCACCGCCGCCAGGGCGGTCAGCACGATGGGGCGGAAACGTCGCACCGTCGCCTCGATGATCGCCTGCCATTGCGACATGCCCGCCCGGATATCCTGCTCGATCTGGTCCACCAGGATCACCGAGTTACGCATGATCATCCCCGACAGGGCGATGGTGCCGAGCATCGCGACAAAGCCGAACGGCTGGCGGAACACCAGCAGGAACAGGGTCACCCCGATCAGGCCCAGCGGCGCGGTCAGGAACACCAGCGCCACCCGCGAGAAACTGCGCAGTTGCAGCATCAACAAGGTCAGCACTACCACGATGAACAGCGGCACGCCGGCATTCACTGACGCCTGGCCGCGCTCCGAATCCTCCACGGTACCGCCGACATCCAACAGGTAACCGTCCGGCAGCTCGGCGCGAATCGGGTCCAGGGTCGGCATGATCTGCTTGACCAGGCTCACCGGCTGCTCCTGGTCGTAGATATCGGCGCGAATCGTCACGTTCGGCAAGCGGTTGCGGTGCCAGATAACGCCTTCCTCGAAACCGTACTCCAAGGTCGCGATCTGCGACAGCGCCACGCTGGTGCCATTGTCCGTCGGTACCGCCAGGCTCGGCAGCGCCGACAACTCATTGCGCTCGCGAGTGGTGCCGCGCATGAGAATTTCGATCAGTTCGTTGTCCTCGCGGTACTGGCTGACGGTGGAACCGGTCAGCGACAGTTGCAGGAAGCGCGACAGGTTCGCGGTACTGACCCCCAGCGCCCGGGCACGGTCCTGATCGACATTGAGGTAAACCACCTTGCTCGGTTCTTCCCAGTCCAGATGCACGTTGGTCACGTGCGGGTTCTCGCGCACCTTGGCCGCCACCTTGCGGGCCAGGGCGCGGACCACCTCGATATGCTCGCCGGTGACCCGGAACTGCACCGGATAACCCACGGGCGGTCCGTTCTCCAGACGTGTCACCCGCGCCCGCACATCGGCGAACTGTTCGTCGAGCACCTTGATCAGCCAGGTGCGCAGTTCCTCGCGCTCCTTGATGCTCTTGGCCAGTACCACGAACTGGGCAAAGCTGGTGGCCGGCAACTGCTGGTCCAGCGGCAGGTAGAAACGCGGCGAACCGGTGCCGACATAGGCCACGTAGTTGTCGATGCCAGGGTGGTCCTTGAGCAGGGCTTCCAGGCGCGAAACCTGTTCCGTGGTGTTGTTCAGCGAGGCGCCTTCGGCCAGCTTCAGGTCGACCATCAGCTCCAGTCGCCCGGAGGCCGGGAAGAACTGCTGCGGCACGAAGCGGAACAGCAGCACCGAGCCGACGAACAGCGCGATGGTCAGCACGATCACGGTCTTGCGCCGGCGCACACACCATTCCACCGCGCGCCGGACGCGCTGGTAGAACGGTGTGCCATAGGGATCCGGTTGCTCGCCGCCGTGCTTGGCGGCGTGGATCTTCGCCAGGTCCGGCAGCATTTTTTCCCCCAGGTAGGGCACGAACATCACCGCCGCGATCCACGACGCCAGCAGCGCCAGGGTCACCACCTGGAAAATCGAGCGGGTGTACTCACCAGTGCCCGACTGCGCGGTGGCAATCGGCAGGAAGCCGGCGGCGGTGATCAGGGTGCCGGTGAGCATCGGGAACGCCGTGCTGGTCCAGGCGAAGCTCGCCGCCTTGAGACGGTCGAAGCCCTGCTCCATCTTGATCGCCATCATCTCCACGGCGATGATCGCGTCGTCCACCAGCAAGCCGAGGGCCAGCACCAGCGCGCCGAGGGAAATCTTGTGCAGGCCGATGCCCAGGTAGTACATGGCGGCAAAGGTCATCGCCAGCACCAGCGGAATCGCCAACGCCACCACCATCCCGGTGCGCAGGCCCAGGGAGAAGAAACTCACCAGCAGCACGATGACCAGGGCCTCCACCAGCACCTGGACGAACTCGCCGACGCCGGTCTTCACCGCCGCCGGCTGGTCGGAGACCTTGCTCAGTTTCATCCCCGCCGGCAGGCCTTTCTGGATCCGGGCGAACTCGGCTTCCAGGGCCTTGCCCAGCACCAGGATGTCGCCGCCGTCGTTCATCGCCACCGCCAGGCCGATCGCGTCTTCGCCCATGAAACGCATGCGCGGCGCCGGTGGATCGTTGAAGCCACGGCGGACATCGGCCACATCGCTGATCCGGAAGGTGCGATCGCCGACACGGATCGGGAAGTTCCTGATCTCGTCGACCGTCTTGAAGTTACCGCTGACCCGCAGCTGCACGCGCTCGGTCGGGGTTTCGAAGAAGCCGGCGGTGGACACCGCATTCTGCTCCTGCAAGGCCTGCTGCACGGCGGCGAGCGGCAAGCCGAGGGTCGCCAGCTTGACGTTGGACAGTTCGATCCAGACCTTTTCGTCCTGCAGGCCGAGCAGGTCGACCTTGCCCACGTCCTTGACCCGCTGCAACTGGATCTGGATACGGTCGGCATAATCCTTGAGCACGGCGTAGTCGAAACCGTCGCCGGTCAGGGCGTAGATATTGCCGAAGGTGGTGCCGAACTCATCGTTGAAGAACGGGCCCTGGATGTCCGGCGGCAGGGTCTGGCGGATATCGCCGATCTTCTTCCGCACCTGGTACCAGAGATCGGGAATCTGCGAGGAATGCATCGAGTCCCGGGCCATGAAGGTCACCTGGGACTCCCCGGGCCGGGAGAAGGAGACGATGCGTTCGTACTCGCCGGTCTCCATCAGCTTCTTTTCGATGCGTTCGGTGACTTGTCGCGAGACTTCCTGGGCCGTGGCCCCGGCCAGTTGGTCTTGATGACCATGGCCTTGAAGGTGAACGGCGGGTCTTCGCTCTGCCCCAGCTTGGTGTAGGACAAGGCGCCGACCGCCGCGAGCAGGATCATCAGGAACAGCACGATCTGGCGATTGCGTAACGCCCATTCGGAAAGATTGAATGCCATCGGGGACTACTCCTTGGCCGCCAGATTGACCACGCGGTTGGAGCGATCCACCGGGCGAACCTTTTCGCCGTCATGGAGCACATGCACACCGGCCGCCACCACCCAATCGCTGGCTGTCAGGCCTTCGAACACCGGCACGGTCTTCTCGCCAAAGGCACCAACCCGCACGGGGGTACGCTTGAGGGTATTGTCCGCCAGGATCCGCCAGACATAGGTCGCGCCGTTTTCCGCGGTCAGCGCCGACAGCGGCACCGACAACGACACCACGCCAGCGGCCTGGATATACACCCGGGCGCTCTGGCCCAGCTCGGCCGGGACCTTGCCGGCGCTGAAGGCGATACGGGCGGCGAAGGTCCGGGACTTGGGATCGGCGGCCGGCGACAACTCGCGGATATGCCCGTTGAAACGCTGATCCGGCTGGGACCAGAGTTCCACCGACACATCCTGGCCGATCTTGAACCGCCCGAAGGCCTGTTCCGGGAAACTGATCAACACTTCGCGCTCGCCATCGGCGGCCAGGGTGAAGACCGTCTGTCCGGCGGCCACCACCTGGCCGACTTCGACCTGGCGCTTGGCGACCACACCGTCCTGGGGCGCCCGCAGCACGGCATAACCGGCCTGGTTGCTGGACACGTCGAACTCGGCCTTGATCTGCTTGAGGCGCGCCTCACCCGAGCGGTAGAGGTTTTCCGCATTGTCGTACTGCGAACGGCTGACCATCTGCCGGTCGAGCAAGGTCTTGTAGCGATCACGCTCGGAGCGCACCAGGTTCAGGTTGGCCTCGGCGGCCGCCACCTGGGCGCGGGTCGCTTCCAGTTGCAGGCGCACATCCTGGGGATCGAGCTCCGCCAGGGGCTGGTTGGCCTTGACCCGCTCGCCCTCCTCCACCAGTCGTCGACTGACCTTACCACCGATACGGAAGGCCAGGTCGGGCTCGAAACGTGCCCGCACTTCGCCGGGATAGCTGTCCATGGCCTGGGCCGAAGGCTGTGGCTGCACCACCATGGCCGGACGCACGGAGACCTGGGCCGGCTCTTCATGACCACAACCGACCAGGAAAACGGCTAGACTGGCGGGCAAAACAAGGGGCAAGACATAGCGGAACATGGTGTGCGACCTTTCGCTAGTGGCGCTCAGAATATTTATACTGATGAGTATGGTATTAATACCATACTCACCAGTCCAGTATTAAGTAAGAAGATGTCCGACAATCTTTCAGTGCCCAGCGGCCCCGGCCGCCCCAAGGACCTGGCAAAACGCCAGGCCATCCTGCAAGCGGCGAAAGATCTGTTTCTGAGTAATGGATACGCCAGCACCAGCATGGACGCAGTCGCTGCAGCAGCAGGTGTTTCAAAGCTGACGGTATACAGCCACTTCAACGACAAGGAGACCCTGTTCTCCGCCGCCGTAGTGGCCAAATGCGAAGAGCAGCTGCCCGAGCTGTTCTTCGCCCTGCCCGAAGGCGTGCCGGTGGAAAGCGTGCTGCTGAACATCGCCCGGGGCTTTCATCACCTGATCAACAGTGACGAGTCGCTGAACCTGCATCGGCTGATCATGACCCTGGGCAGCCAGGACCCGAAGCTCTCGCAGATCTTCTTCGAGGCCGGGCCCGAGCGCGTGCTGACGGAGATGGAGCGACTGCTGCAGCGGATCCACCAGAGCGGCGCCCTGGTGATCGACAAGCCGCACAACGCCGCCGAGCATTTCTTCTGCCTGCTCAAGGGCGCGGGGAACTTCCGGCTGCTCTTCGGCTGCGGCGGGCCGTTGAGCGAGGCCGAAGGCGAAGCCCATGTGCGCGAGGTGGTGGGGTTGTTCATGCGCGCCTACAGGCCCTGAACACCCCGTTGTCTCAAGGCTTCAAGGCTTTCTTCGGATAGATATCGTAGCGGCTCGACTTGCCGTCGAGGCCATGACTCGGCTTGGGCCCGTCAATGCACGGCGCCTTGCGCGGGCGCTTGACCACCACCCGGTGGGTCGCCAGCGCCAGCGCCGCCGCCAGCAAGGCCGGCGCATCCGGATCATCGCCCACCAACGGGCGGAACAGGCGCATTTCCTTCTTCACCAGGGCGGTTTTCTCACGGTGGGGAAACATCGGGTCAAGGTAGATCACCTGCGGCGCCTCGCCTTCCCAATTGCGCATCACCTCGATCGAGTTGCCCTTGAGCAGGTGCATGCGCGAAACAATCGGCGCCACCTCGAAATCCTCCAGCCCACGGGCCAGGCCGTCTTCGAGCAAGGCGCCGATCAGCGGCTGGCGCTCGATCAGGCTCATCTCGCAGCCCAGGCTCGCCAGCACGAAAGCATCCTTGCCCAGGCCCGCCGTGGCATCCAGCACCCGCGGCCGCACGCCCGGCTGGATGCCCACCGCCTTGGCGATCATCTGCCCGCTGCCGCCGCCATACAGGCGCCGATGCGCCGCGCCACCTTCGACAAAGTCCACGCGGACCGGCCCCGGCGCCTCCGGCCCCAGTTGCTGCAACTGCAGGCCCTGTTCCGACAGCTGCAAGGCGAACTCCGCTTCGGGCTCCTGCAACGGCAAGCCGAGGCGCTCGGCCCACACTTCGGCCCGGGACTGCAACCCTTCGGCCAGGGCCTCGACTCTGATACGCACCGGCGCTTGCTGCTCACTCATGAAAAACACGCTCAAAAATTTAATGATCGGCAAAAGCTGCCGATAAAAACATTATCCGGCATTTTGCCAGAGCTGAGCGTCAATCGAGAGCCATGTCAGACATTCCCAGCACATCCATAGGTTATCTATCGCCCGTCGGCGATTATGGCCTGCGCAATTCCCAGGCACTGAGCGGTGTCAGTCACCTGTGGCAGGATTTCTTTGCCCGGGCGCTGGCCGAACAGGTGGGGGATGCGCCGGGTGAAAAGAATGTCCAGGCGCAACTGCCGGTCGACGGCCCGGTGGAGCCTACCGCCGGCGCCGAGCTGCTGGCGCAGATCGTCGACCAGCGTCAGTGCAATGTGCAGGAAACCCCGGTCCGTCCACCCGAGCCGCTGTTCCTGCCGATTGCCGAATTCGATCTGGACCTGCTGAAGAAGCCCGTGCCCTATCCGCCGGAAGAAATCGTCGCCCAGCAGAAGCAGCAGGATTTCGAAAGCGGCTGGGTCCGCCCTATCGTCCTCAACGCCGGCCAGCCGCTGCCCGCTCCAGGCCCTGCGCCGCAACCGCGTCCGCTGCACCTGCCGATTGCCGAGTTCGAGCTGGACCTGCTGCCCCCTCACGTTCCGTTCGACGAAGCCACCCTGGCCGAGCAGCAGAAAGCCATGGACTACGACCTGCACTGGGCACGTCCGCTGGTGGCACAGAATCTGCGCCTGGCGGCCTAAGTGCCCAACGCCTGCAAGGGCGTCCTGACCTAACCCTTGAACATCTGGTTGATCCGCGCGAACGGGATCGCCTGATCCAGTGCGGCAAACGTCCCCTGCCCACGAATCTCCTCGGCCGCCCGATAGAACGCGCCATACGCCGCCCGGGCCAACGCCGAACCGACACTGATGCGCTTGACGCCCAGTTCGCCCAATTCGGCCACCGACAGGTTCACCCCACCCGCCATCAACACATTCACAGGCTTGGGCGCCACGGCCTTGACCACCGCCTCGATCTCCTCGCGCGTGCGTAGGCCCGGGGCATACAACACGTCCGCGCCGGCCTCGGCGAAAGCCTGCAAACGGCGAATGGTATCCGGCAGATCCAGGCGGCCATGCAACAGGTTCTCCGCCCGCGCCGTCAGCATGAACGGGAACGACAGGCCGCGGGCCGCCACCACCGCGGCCTCGACCCGCTCCACCGCGTGGTTGAAGGCATAGATGGGGTCGTCGGCATGACCACTGGCATCCTCGATCGAGCCCCCCACCAGCCCGGCTTCGGCCGCCCGACGAATCGCCTCGGCACAACCGGCGGGGCTGTGGTCAAAGCCATTTTCCAGATCCGCCGCCACCGGCAGTGGCGTGGCCATGACAATGCCCCGGGCGTTATCCAGCGTATCGCTCAGTGAATTGGCCCCCTCCGCATCCGGACGCCCAAGGGAAAACGCCAACCCCGCACTGGTGGTCGCCAGCGCCTCGAACCCCAGTGCCGCGAGCATTTTCGCCGAGCCGGCATCCCATGGGTTGGGAATCACGAAGGCCCCCGCACGCTCGTGCAGGGTTTTGAACGTCTGGGCTCGAAGGGTTTGCGCATCCATGGGTCGACTCCTGGCAAAGAGAAAATGGCGCCGTCAGAGCAAGCCAAGTTGCTCCGCGGCAGGTCCTCTGTATAGCTCAGGCAACGCTGGCAAGCCAGGCAAACGTGCCATCAGCCGCGCGTGGAAACGTTGCGCCAGCGCGGGAGCGAGGCGGTTGTCGGAGGTGTGCAGAAACACGTAGGGCGTGCGCCCTTCCTCGATCCAGCTGGCCACTTTTTCGACCCAGGGGGTCAGGAAAGGCTCATTGGCCTGCAGTTCCGGGTGACCGATGAAACGCACCTGCGGGAACAGCGTGAACGCCGCCGGACGGGGTGGCACCTTGGGCTTTTTCGACTGGGCGTGCAGCACCGAGGCCTCCGTGGAGGTGCAACTGAACAGCGCCCGCGGATCGAGGCAGATCCGTTCGACACCCCGGTCCAGCAGCATACGGTTGAGCATCCGCTCGGCGTCGCCCTTGGCGAAGAATTCGCGGTGGCGGACTTCGACCGCCAGCGGGCGCTGCAGCGCGTCGATGAACCCGGCCAGTTCGGCCAGGCGCTCTGGCGCGAAACTGGCCGGCAATTGCAGCCACAGCGGCGCCACTCGTGGCCCCAGCGGCTTGAGCAGTTGCAGGAAGTCCTCCGCGGCCTGGGCCTGATCGCGCAGGTCACCCTCGTGGCTGATATCCCGGGGAAACTTGGCGGTGAAGCGAAAGTGCCCGGGCATGGTCTGCGCCCAGCGTTCCACCGTGGCAGGCGCGGGCCGGGCGTAGAAGGTGGTGTTGCCTTCGACGGCATTGAACACCTGGGCGTACAGGTCGAGAAAGTCGCTGGCGCGCGCGGTGGGCGGGTACAGGTACTCGCGCCAGGCGTTTTCGCTCCAGGAGGGGCAACCGAGGTAGTAAGGCAGGACAGGGTCAGTCATCGACCCGATTAAATCAGATATGCAGGTCGAGCCCCAACACTTCCATGTCCCACTCGACGAAACCGGCGGTGGTCAGGTAGCTGGCCAGGGCGGTGGCGACGCTCTTGCTCATGGCGCGATGGAAGATCATGTCCTGCGGGCGGGCGGGCAGATTGGCCAGGCGGCTACCAGCCGCTTCGGCGCGCGCCGCCACCTCGGACAGGTCCTCGTCATCAGCCACCAGCACATCGACGTCGTCGTCGAGCACGACCCCGCTTTTACGCGGTTTGCGCTTGATGGGGTAGGACTGTGAGGAAACGCCGTCTATACGCATTGGGGCATGCTCGGTGTCGATGATGGCAATTTAGCAGCAGGCGCCGCACTTAGCTATTGCCCGAGTGATAACTGGACCACAGAACCCGGAAAAGGTTTTCACACCCCGGCGCCCGGGTGGAGAAAACATGACGAACGGCACATTTTTGACTGATCCGGGGGATTTTCCGGCTGAACGGCTTAACGCTCAGTCTAGCCTGAAATTTATCGCTGGCCGCTGGGTTCAACGGGCCTTGGGCGTCGCCACCTTGTCGCGCAGGTAGACCGGCTGGGCTTCGTCGGCGGGAATCGCCTCGCCGCGCTCCCAGGCAAAGCGCGCCAGGGTCAGCAGGTCTTCGGCGTGGGGCAGCAGGCTGGCATCCTGGCCACTCAAGGCGACCTGGATCCGCTCGCCATAGCCCCACCCGGTGCCCGCCCCGAACCATTCGCCGGTGGCAGCGTCCGGCAACGCGGCCAGCTGCGGTGCCAGCACCGCCTCGACACCCGCCAGGCGCATCTCCCCCGCTTCTTCGCGGTAACAGCCCCAGTACACCTCGTCCATCCGCGCATCGATGGCCGCCGCCACCTGGCGCGCACCGTGCTCGCGAAATGCCCGTTGCGCCAGGACCGCCAGGTTCGACACCGGCAACACCGGACGCTCCAGCGCAAACGCCAACCCCTGGACCACACCGATGGCAATCCGCACCCCGGTAAAGGCCCCGGGGCCACGGCCGAAGGCAATCGCCTCCACCGCCGACAGGCTGATACCGGCGTCCGCCAGCAACTGCTGGATCATCGGCAAGAGTTTTTGCGCGTGCAGACGCGGAATCACCTCGTAGTGGCTCGTCACCTTGCCGTCGTGCAGCAAGGCGACGGAGCAGGCTTCAGTCGCGGTGTCCAGGGCCAGCAAGGTGCTCATCGATGTGTCCGTCAGGTCGAAATGAAAAAAAGTGCAACAGTATAAACAACAACAGCCCGCAAGCGGGCTGTTGTCGAGGCAGCGACTACAAGGATCAGCTCAGGGCTTCAAGCACCTTGCCCGTAATCGATTCGACCGAACCGACGCCGGCGATATGGCTGTACTTCGGCTTGCCCTGGGCGGCCGAGAGCTTCTGGTAGAAATCCACCAGCGGCTTGGTCTGGGAGTGGTAGACCGACAGGCGATGACGCACGGTTTCTTCGGTGTCGTCCTTGCGCTGCACCAGGTCGTCACCGGTCAGGTCGTCCTTGCCTTCGACTTTCGGCGGGTTGTAGACGGTGTGGTAGACGCGCCCGGAAGCCTCGTGCACACGACGGCCGGCAATACGCTGGACGATCTCTTCGTCGTCGACGGCGATCTCGACCACGTGGTCCAGCTCCACGCCGGCTTCCACCAGGGCTTCAGCCTGGGGAATGGTGCGCGGGAAACCGTCGAACAGGAAACCCTTGGCGCAATCGGCCTGGGCGATACGGTCCTTGACCAGCGCGATGATCAGGTCGTCGGAGACCAGGCCGCCGGCGTCCATGATGCCCTTGGCCTTGAGGCCCAGCTCGGTGCCGGCCTTGACCGCGGCGCGCAGCATGTCGCCAGTGGAGATTTGCGGGATGCCGAATTTTTCGGTGATGAACTTAGCCTGAGTACCTTTACCGGCCCCGGGAGCTCCCAGCAGAATGACGCGCATCGATGTGCTCCTCAATTTTTTATTTAGAAACGCTCGGATTCGCCTCGTGGGGCCAATCCCAAAAATAGGGTCATGGCCGCAAAAACGGCCAAAGGCTGATCAAGATACACAGCCGACCGGACCCACACAAGCCGCCGAAAGTCGCAGCAACCCATGCCTGCACGAGCGGTGAAACCTGCTACGCCAGGTCGCCCCCCGGCAATAAAGTGTCGCCACACAAAAACGACCGCCTCTGACTGGGCGGTCGTTCTTGTCCTGCTTCCGGTAAGGAATCTTCCTGCACACCTCAACCCGTATTGCGCAACCCGGCGGCAATTCCCGCCACAGACACCAGCAAAGCCTGTTCCAGAGGGCTGTCCTGGGCCGCTTCCTGGCGTCGCGAGCGGGCCAGCAATTCGGCCTGCAACAGGTGCAGCGGATCCAGGTAGGTGTTGCGCAGACGAATGAACTCCAGGGTCTCGGGGCTGTGGGCGAGCAACTGCGACTGGCCGGTCAGACCCAGTACCACCGCGCACGCCTGCGACAATAGGTCGCGTAAGTGCACACCCAGTGGCAGCAGTTCGGCATCCACCAGGCGCTCGTCATAGGAGCGGGCGATATCGCTGTCGGCCTTGGCCAGGACCATTTCCAGCATGTCGATACGGGTGCGGAAGAACGGCCATTGCTCGCGCATCTGTGCCAGCAGCTCGCCTTCGCCACGGGCCAGCGCCTTGCGCAGCGCCGCTTCCCAGCCGAGCCAGGCCGGCAGCATCAGGCGGGTCTGGGTCCAGCCGAAAATCCACGGGATCGCCCGCAGGCTTTCGATCCCGCCGGCGCGGCGCTTGGCCGGACGGCTGCCCAGCGGCAGGCGCCCGAGCTCCTGTTCCGGGGTGGATTGACGGAAGTATTCGACGAACTGCGGATTGTCCCGCACCTCGGCGCGGTAGGCGTGGACGCCGTCCGCCGCCAGTTCGTCCATCAGCTTGCGCCAGGCCGGTTGCGGCGGTGGCGGCGGCAGCAAGGTGGCTTCGAGCACGGCGGCCAGATAGAGGTTGAGGTTCTGCTCGGCGATGTCCGGCAGGCCGAACTTGAAGCGGATCATTTCGCCCTGCTCGGTGGTGCGGAAACGCCCCGCCACCGAGCCCGGCGGCTGCGACAGGATCGCTGCGTGGGCCGGACCGCCGCCGCGACCGACGGTGCCGCCGCGACCATGGAACAGCAGCAGTTCGACCTGCTGCTCGCGGCAGATCTCCACCAGCCGCTCCTGGGCCCGGTACTGTGCCCAGGCCGCCGCGGTGGTGCCGGCGTCCTTGGCCGAATCGGAGTAGCCGATCATCACTTCCTGGGGACCCTGCAGACGCGCGCGATAGCCCGGCAACAGCAACAGCCGCTCCATCACCGGCCCGGCGTTGTCCAGGTCGGCCAGGGTTTCGAACAAGGGCACCACGCGCATCGGCCGGAGCACGCCGGACTCCTTGAGGAGCAACTGCACCGCCAGCACATCGGAGGCGGCCCCGGCCATGGAGATCACGTAGGAACCGAGGGAGTCCGCCGGCGCGGCGGCGATTTCCCGGCAGGTCGCCAGCACTTCGGCGGTGTCGGCGGAAGGTTTGAACCAGGCCGGCAACAGCGGGCGGCGATTGGCCAGCTCGCGCATCAGGAAGGTCAGGCGATCTTCTTCATTCCAGTCTTCGTAACGCCCCAGCCCCAGGTAGTCGGTGATCTCGGTCATCGCGGCGGCGTGACGGGAGGAGTCCTGACGCACATCCAGACGCACCAGGAACAGGCCGAAGGTCACCGCCCGGCGCAGGCAATCGAGCAGCGGACCGTCGGCGATCACGCCCATGCCGCATTCGTGCAGGGACTGGTAGCACAGTTGCAGCGGCTCCAGCAGTTCGCGGTTGTGCTGCAGCACCTCGTCCGACGCCGGTTGCGTCGTGCCGAGGGAGGCCTGGGCCCAGTTGCGGGTCGCCCGCAGCCGCTCACGCAACTGCTTGAGCAGCGCCCGGTAAGGTTCGGCGCTCTCGCCGGCGCGGGCGCGCAGGGCCTCGCTGGCCTGTTGCATCGACAAGTCGGCGGCCAGGTGATCGACGTCGCGCAGATAGAGATCCGCCGCCATCCAGCGCGCCAGCAACAGGACTTCGCGGGTGACCTTGGCGGTGACATTGGGGTTGCCGTCGCGGTCGCCGCCCATCCAGGACGCGAAACGGATCGGCGCGGCCTCCAGCGGCAGGCGCAGACCGGTGGCGGCGAACAGCGCCTGGTCGGCGCGGCGCAGGTAGTTGGGAATGGCCTGCCAGAGGGAGTGCTCGATCACCGCGAAGCCCCACTTGGCTTCGTCCACCGGGGTGGGCCGGGTGCGGCGGATTTCCTCGGTGTGCCAGGCTTCGGCGATCAGGCGCTGCAAGCGCTGGCGGATCTGCTCGCGTTCGGCGCCGGTGAGGTCGCGGTGGTCCTGCTGCGCCAATTGCGCGGCAATGGCATCGTATTTCTGGATCAGGGTCCGCCGCGCCACCTCGGTGGGGTGCGCGGTGAGCACCAGTTCGATCTCCAGGCGCGCCAACTGCCGGGCCAGGGATTCGGCGCCATGGCCTTCGGCGAGCAGCCGGGCCAGCAACTCCGGCAGGACCCGCGACTCGAAGGGCGCCGGCTGCGATTCGTCACGGCGGTGGATCAACTGATACTGCTCGGCAATATTGGCCAGGTTCAGGAACTGATTGAAGGCCCGGGCCACGGGCAGCAATTCATCGTCGCCCAGACCGTCCAGGCTGGCGCTGAGTTCGGCGGTGGCCGAACCGCTGCGGTCGGCCTTGGCGCCCTTGCGGATACGCTCGATCTTGTCGAGGAACTCGTCACCATGCTGGTCACGGATGGTATTGCCCAACAGCTCACCCAAAAGGTGGACGTCTTCACGCAAACGTACATCAATATCGGACATCGACAGACTCTCCAGAGGATGCTGAGACGGCTCACGGGCTCAAGAGTGCACCACGGCGACGAAGGCTTACAAGCCAAGCGAATTATTGATGCCCGGCAAAAATCCCCACTGAACCTCATCGCCCGGGGCTAGTCTGATACTAAGCCTCACAAGGGCTTTATCGCCGGTACAGGCCGGTCACTCATCAATACCCGCCATCAACGGGGTGCGAATTGAGGTCGATATGAAAATCCGTGAGCTTGCCCAGCACTGGGAAGAAAACGCCAAAGGTCGGCTGACCGACACCGGCTATGCCATTCATCTGGATGTGGAAGCCGCGGCGCGCCTGGCGGCGGTGATCGACATGTACCCCAAGCGGCGCCCGGAAGAACTGCTCGGCGAGTTGATCGGCGCGGCGCTGGAGGAACTGGAAGCCAGTTTCCCCTATGTCCAGGGCGCGCAGGTGGTGGCCACTGACGAAGAAGGCGATCCACTCTACGAAGACGTCGGGCCGACGCCGCGCTTCCTGTCGTTGTCGCGACGACACCTGCATGACCTGGCATCCCAGGACAAGCCGAAACATTAAAGCGCAACGCGCGCCCCTGTGGAGCGAGCTTGCTCGCTCCTACCAGTCGTGCGTTACTGCTCCAGCTTTGGCGTTTCCTGCCCCATGCAGCGCACCGCCTGCTTCTTGCTGTTCACCAGCACGCCGGTGAGGCCTTTCTGTTCCGTGTCGAACAGCACCAGCACGCCATCGACGCATTGCGCCGTTTGCGCCGCCGGCTCCAGCGAGACCTTGTAATCCTCCCCCGGCACCGTCTTGAGCATGGTGAACTCGTTCAGCAGCAGCGCATCCTCCGGTTTGGCGAAATGCAGGTAGCCGTAGTACCACAGGCACCCCACCGTACCGATGATGCTGCAGATACCGGTGATGATCAGGGGAATGGCGTTACGTTCTTCAGTCATTGCGGGCTCTCTGGTTCAACATTCGAATTCGGGACAGGCGGATAATTCGGGATCTCGCCCAGGCGACGCAGGCCGTTGAAGTGCTGCGGGTCGTCGAGATAACGCAGCATCACCTTGCGCCAGACCGGGTCGCCGAAGGTCTGCACATGACCGCCACGGGTCAGTTGCAGGACCCGCGGCGGTGGCGCCGCCTGGTACAGCTGGATGCCATTGGCCAGCGGCACGATCGGGTCGTCGAGGCTGTGGAAGATCAGTTTCGGCACACCGGTCAGGCGCGGCATGGCCCTGATGGCGCTGTCGCCATCGGGGACCAGCCAGGACAGCGGGATTTGCAGGGGCCAGGTCAGCCAGGACGAACCGAGGGCGTCACGGCCCACCGAACGGTAGCTGGCCGGTACGCCATCGAGCACCAGGGCCTTGAGGCGCGGCTGGTATTCGGGGTGGAGCTCCACCAAGTAATGCACCATCAGGGCCCCGCCCAGGCTCTGCCCCAGGACCACCAGGGGTTTGCCCTGCACCTCCGGGGCCTTTTGCAGCCAGTCGAACGCCGCGTCCAGGTCCTGATAAACCTCCGGCAGGCTCGGGTCGCCTTCGGACAATCCATAGCCACGATAGTCGAGCAGCAGCACCTGGTAACCCTGCGCCGGCAACCACCAACTGCCACCCAGTTGCGTGGACAGGTTGCCACCGTTGCCATGCAGGTGCAGCACCGTGCCCTTGACCGCCACACCAGCCTTGACCGGCAGCCACCAGGCACGCAGGTGCAGGCCGTCGGCGGTGGTCAGGGTGATGTCACGGTATTCGAGGTGAGCTTTATCGGGGCTGAACGGCAGGCCGGGCTCGGGATAGAACAGCAGGGAGCTGCAGCCGTTCACACTCAAGAGCAAAGAAAGAAGTATGAGCAGACGCATGAGCTTCTCTGCCATTGTGGTTCGGATGCGCCAGCCCCTCACGGCATTTTTCGCAAGTGACGACGATAAAGCAGAGTCCCCAGTACGACAGAAAATACGATCAACCCTAAATTGCCGAAAAGCCAGATGGCGACATTTCGATTTTGATCAGCATCACTTTCATAGAATGGACCGAAATAGTAACCCGTTGCCCAAAAAATCACGTTGAATAAACCACAGGTTACAATCACCAGAAATAGAATCCACAGCACACACTTGAGGACGTTCATAGAACCCTCCAAAACCAGATTTCTCTGGACTTGTGAAAGTCGGAAATGGTCCCTTCGATCACCACCCCATAGTGAATACGCACGTAGCTCAGCCAGTCAGTCAACCGACGGCCATTCCACAAATCGATATGATCACCGCTACGATTGCCAAAGGTTTCATTGCCTCGCGCCGAGAAATCCTTGAAAAAAATGATCCCTTGTTGCCCATCCAAGGTTTCCTCAAACGCCTCAGGCTTGACCTTGCGCACCGGCTGCACGTTGGCTATCGAGGTTCGGCTCAACGCACCGGCCAACTCCTCGGCGGCCAGCACATGCCCCTCGCTCCTGGGATGCTGCCAGCAAAACCGCGCGCCACGCAGCTTTCCCAGATCGACACCACTACGGCGCAAGGCAACACCCAGGTTGATCGCGCACTGGTCACTGAAGTTTTTTGCCCCTTTGGTACGACAAGGCGCGGCGTCGCCGAATATCTGCGGGTGATTCTTCCATAATGTATCGAACGTGATCATCAACACGGTTCCCTGTGTGTCCAGTCATGGATCACAGGATATTAGAGTAATCCGCCTCGATCCGATCCAGGCTCAAGTGATTCAGGAAGTTGCTGAAGCACATCCAGGCCGACAGCGCATTCATGTCGCGGAACTGCTCCGGCAGGTACTTGGGCGGCACCACCAGGCCCTCATCCACCAACTGGCGCAGGGTACGCATGTCTTCCAAGGTGGTCTTGCCGCAAAACAGCAACGGTACCTGTTCGAGCTTGCCCTTGCGCACGGCCAACTGAATATAGTTGTAAACCATGATGAAGCCCTTGAGGTAGGACAAGTCTTTGGTGAATGGCAGCCCCGTGGGCGTCGAGCCACGGAAGATCCGACTGGCGTTGCCGTAGCTTTCCGCCATCTCGAAACCCTGCTCGCGGAAGAACTCGAACACCTGCAGGAAATCCGCGCCCTGCTCCACCATGTCGATGGCGCGGGTGCGGTTGGTCAGCTTGCGCAAGCGGGTGGGATAGGAGGCGAAGGCAATCACTTCCATCAGGATCGCCAGGCCCTCCTGGGTCACCGTCGACGAGGGCGGGCCCTTGGACAGGAAGGTGCAGATCGGCTGGTTCAAACCGTTGAGGGTGGTGCCGACATGCACCAGGCCCTCATGCACCTCCAGCGCCCGCACATCCCGCGAGTTGAACATCGCATCGGCGCGAATCTTGATGTAGTCGGCGCCCGCCGCCGCGTCGGCGACGATACCGTCGGACTCGAACACCCGGATGGTTTCCTCGGCCTCGCCGAACACCTTGTTCAACCGGTGTTGCAGCAGATCGACCGCCTCCTTGGCGGTGAGGGTCTTGGGTTCGTCCTTGAGGTCACCACGGATATCGATATTGTTCAGGTAATCGGAGAGCATCAGCCCGAGGTCGGCCAGGGTCGGATCACCGGCGTGGAAAGCATCCGACGCGGCGCCGTACAGCTCCTGGGAAATCAGCCCGAAATCCGCGGTGCCACGGGCTTCGAGCATCCGCACCACCTGGCGGTACTCCCGGCACATGCGCCGCATGATCTGCCCGACCGGGTTGAACTGGCCGAGCCGACGGGTGATATCGCGCTCGATGTTCTGGAACTCCAGCTTCACCGCAGCGGAATCGAACGACAGGGGCCGCGAGGTGTAATAGTCGCGGTCCACCGCCGGCATTTCCTTGCCCTTGGCCTTGAGAAAACCCTTGCGGATGTTGTCGTCCCACTTCACCGCATCGAGCACGCGAATCGGTGTCTGCGCCAGCACAATGCGATCAGAGAGGCTGCGTATCGTCTGCTGGTAATCGTCCAAGGGTGACTCCTGAAGGTGGCTGCGCTAGATCGCCCTGCAAAGAGCCTAGACCGACGCCAGCACCAGATGCATGTAACGCGAGACAATCCCCAGCATGTCCTGCTCAGCCTGGGCCTCGTCGTCGTTGAGAAGGCCCTGATATTCCATCCGTCCGATAATCGCCGTCAACACTTTGCCATCCTGCTGTGGCTCTTTGGACCCCAGAACCTGGAAAAACTGACAAGTCCCCTGTAGGAGAATTTGCTGATGGGAACGCACCAACACGGCCAGGCGCGGATTGAGCAGCGCCTCCTGGCGAAATGCCTGTTCGGCCATCAGGTACTCACGGCGGTTGTGCAGTTGTCGCAGGATATAGTCGGTGGCCATGTGGGCAATATCGTCGGCCAGTTGGGAGCGTGACGCCGCACTGCCGTCACCGTAGGCGACCATTTCCCGCAACACGCCCTCGGTGTTTTCCCACAGCTTGGCCATGTAGGCCGCACTGCGCTCGACATACTGGGCGAAGGTATCGGTGAGCAGGTCATCGATATCCTTGAAGTAATAGGTGGTGGCCGACAGCGGCACGCCGGCCTCGGTGGCCACCGCCCGGTGGCGCACACCGCGCACGCCGTCACGCACGACAATGCGCATGGCCGCGTCGAGAATCTCCTGTCGCCGTTGCTCGCTGCCCTGTCGACTGGCCTTGCGTCCCTGGTACTGAACGCTTTCCGCCACCGCAGTGGCGACGCCAGCTGCTCCCCTTTGCGTCATTGCACGGTTCACTACAGGTCTTCCTCTCTTGTAATGTTTTGAAACGTCAGTACTAACGGACAATAAAAAAGCCGCCTTGCGAGGGCGGCTTTTTCAACAACAGTCTTATGCTTGCGGCCTCATGTGCGGGAAGAGGATCACATCGCGAATCGACGGCGCATTGGTGAGCAGCATCACCAGGCGGTCGATACCGATGCCCTCGCCCGCCGTCGGCGGCATGCCGTACTCCAGCGCACGCACGAAGTCGGCGTCGTAGTGCATGGCCTCGTCGTCGCCGGCGTCCTTGTCCGCGACCTGGGCCTTGAAGCGTTCGGCCTGGTCTTCGGCATCGTTCAGCTCGGAGTAGGCGTTGGCGATTTCACGGCCACCGATGAACAGCTCGAAACGGTCGGTGACGCTCGGGTTCTCGTCGTTGCGGCGCGCCAGCGGCGACACTTCGAACGGGTACTGGGTAATGAAGTGCGGCTGCTCCAGCTTGTGCTCGACCAGCTCTTCGAAAATCATCACCTGCAGCTTGCCCAGGCCTTCGAAGCCGAGCACCTTGGCACCGGCCTTCTTGGCGATGGCGCGGGCGGTGTCGATGTCCTGCAGGTCGGCGGCGGAAATTTCCGGGTTGTACTTGAGGATCGAGTCGAACACCGACAGGCGCGCGAACGGCTCGCCGAAGTGGAACACCTTGTCGCCATAAGGCACGTCGGTGCTGCCCAGAACCGCTTGCGCCAGTTCACGGAACAGTTCTTCGGTCAGGTCCATGTTGTCTTCGTAGTCGGCGTAGGCCTGGTAGAACTCGAGCATGGTGAACTCGGGGTTGTGCCGGGTCGAAACGCCTTCGTTACGGAAGTTGCGGTTGATCTCGAACACACGCTCGAAGCCGCCTACCACCAGGCGCTTGAGGTACAGCTCCGGCGCGATGCGCAGGTACATGCCCATGTCCAGCGCATTGTGGTGGGTTTCGAACGGCTTGGCCGCCGCGCCACCAGGGATGGTCTGCAGCATCGGCGTTTCCACTTCCATGAAATCGCGCTGCATCATGAAGTTGCGGATATGCGCGATGACCTGCGAACGCACGCGGAAGGTCTGGCGCACTTCTTCGTTGACGATCAGGTCGACGTAGCGCTGGCGGTAGCGCTGCTCGGTGTCGGTCAGGCCGTGGTGCTTGTCCGGCAGCGGGCGCAGGGACTTGGTCAGCAGGCGCACGTCGGTCATTTCGACGTACAGGTCGCCCTTGCCGGAACGGGCCAGGGTACCCTCGGCGGAAATGATGTCGCCCAGGTCCCAGGTTTTCACCGCGGCCAGGGTCTCTTCCGAGAGGGTCTTGCGGTTGACGTAGACCTGGATGCGCCCGGACATGTCCTGGATCACCATGAAGGAGCCACGGTTGAGCATGATGCGACCGGCAACCTTGACCGGGATCGCCGCTTCTGCCAGTTCTTCCTTGGTCTTGTCCGCGTACTGTTTCTGCAAGTCTTCGCAGTAGGCGTCGCGACGGAAGTCGTTGGGGAAGGCCTGACCCTTGGCGCGCTCGGCAGCCAGCTTTTCCTTGCGCAGGGCGATCAGGGTGTTTTCTTCCTGTTGCAGGGCTTGCGGGTCGAGTTGTAGGTCGCTCATGTCTTTAGATTTTCCATCACAGGTTCGTTGCCCCCGGCCTTCGGCAGGGGTTCACGGCCGCGACGCGCCTTGATGCGCGCCGCCGCCGCAGTGCCTTAAAGCCCTTGCTTGAGGCTGGCTTCCAGGTATTCGTCGATATCGCCGTCCAGCACCTTGTCGCAGTCGCTGCGTTCGATGTTGGTGCGCAGATCCTTGATCCGCGAGGCGTCGAGTACGTAGGAGCGGATCTGGTGACCCCAGCCGATATCCGACTTGGTGTCTTCCAGGGCCTGGGAAGCGGCGTTGCGCTTCTGCACTTCCTGTTCGTACAAGCGCGCCCGCAACATTTTCATCGCGGTGTCTTTGTTCGCGTGCTGGGAGCGTTCGTTCTGGCAGCTGACCACGGTGTTGGTCGGTACGTGGGTGATCCGTACGGCCGAGTCGGTGGTGTTAACGTGCTGGCCACCAGCACCGGAGGAACGATAGGTGTCGATCCGCAGGTCTGCCGGGTTGATTTCGATTTCGATGTTGTCGTCGATTTCCGGGGATACGAAAACCGCCGAGAACGAGGTGTGGCGACGGTTGCCGGAGTCGAACGGGCTCTTGCGCACCAGGCGGTGCACGCCGATCTCGGTGCGCAGCCAGCCGAAGACGTACTCGCCCTTGATATGCACGGTGGCGCCCTTGATCCCAGCGACTTCGCCGGCGGACAGTTCCATGATGGTGGCGTCGAAACCGCGCTTGTCGGCCCAGCGCAGGTACATGCGCAGCAGGATATTGGCCCAGTCCTGGGCTTCGGTGCCGCCGGAACCGGCCTGGATATCCAGGTAGGCGTTGTTCGGGTCCATTTCGCCGCTGAACATGCGACGGAATTCCAGTTTCTCGAGGGCTTCGCGCAGGCGTTCGACTTCAGCAGCGACGTCGTCGACGGCACCCTGGTCTTCTTCGGCGGCGGCCATTTCCAGCAGGTCGCGGGCGTCGGCCAGGCCGCTGGACATGTCGTCCAGGGTCTCGACGATCAGCGCCAGCGCGGAGCGCTCGCGGCCGAGGTTCTGCGCGTATTCGGGGTTGTTCCAGACAGACGGATCTTCAAGCTCGCGATTGACTTCGGTCAGGCGCTCATGCTTTTGATCGTAGTCAAAGATACCCCCGAATGGTTTCGGAGCGCTCGGACAGGTCCTTGATACTGTTAAGGATCGGGTTGATTTCCATGGCGGGCAGCACTCGTCGGTGAACTTTTGAAAGCCGGCGAGTATAACCGGTTTGTGCGCGTCCCGGCAGCCCGCTTGGCGGGGTGAAGGCACAAAGTGACACCTGGAAGGACAGCCATTCTCCAAAAACCGTGAACGGGCGGTTATTGTATGCCCCCCAAAAAGGAAGATTTGCGCAAGGAACGCTGGCATGACGCTTCACGAAACGATCCTGGCCCTGCTGGTTGCCCAGGGCCTGATGGGCGCGTTCGACGTGATTTACCATCACGAACTACGCTGCGCCCTGCCTCAACATACATCCGCCGCCTATGAACTGCGACTGCACGCCATCCGCTCGCTGCTCTACGGCGTGCTGTTCGGCGGCCTGGCGTGGTTTGCCTGGGGTGGCGCCTGGTTAGGGGTGCTCTGGGCCATTGTGCTGGTCGAAATCACGCTGACCCTGATGGACTTCGTCGAAGAAGACCGTAGCCGCCGCTTGCCGCCCAGCGAACGCATCACCCACACGGTGCTGGCCATCAATGCGGGCGTGCTGTTCGGCCTGCTGGCCCAGCTTTCACTGGACTGGGCGACGCTCCCCAGCGCCCTGCACTGGACACCCCAGGGCCTATGGAGCCTCGTACTCAGCGTGATGGCCGTGGGCGTCACCCTCTCCGGCGTCCGCGACGGCTTCGCCAGCCGCGCCCTGAGTCGTGCGACGCCCCAAGCGGCCTTCGACTTCGGCCCGCCAGCCCAGACCTTCCTGATCAGCGGCGGCACCGGTTTCATTGGCCAGGCGCTGGTGCGCAGCCTGCTGGCCGCCGGACAGGTTCCCGTAGTGCTGGCACGCGACCCGCTCAAGGCCGCCGCCCTCTTTCAAGGACGCGTACGCTGCATCACCGCCCTGGATCAACTTCATCGCGATACACCGGTGGACGTGGTGATCAATCTCGCGGGGGAAACCATCCTCGGGCGCCCCTGGAACCCCGCGCGCAAGGCCAGCCTGATCGCCAGCCGCGTCGAGACCACCAAGGCCCTGGTGGCCTGGGCCCGCAACGCCAGCCAAAAACCACGCTTGATGCTGTCGGCCTCGGCCGTTGGCTTTTATGGCGAGCAGGCACTGGATGACCCGCGTACGCTCGACGAGTCGAGCCCCGGGCAGGACGGCTTTACCACCGAGCTTTGCCAACGCTGGGAGGAAGCGGCTCACGGCGTTCTCGACGCCGGTATCGCCTTGAGACTGATGCGCCTGGGACTGGTGTTCGGCCAGGGCGGCGCCTTGCCGGCCATGCTCACGCCCATACGGCTGGGATTCGGCGGGCCGCTGGGCAGCGGCCGGCAGATCATGAGCTGGATTCACCTGCAAGACGTACTGGCGGCCATCGCCTGGTTCTGCCGCAGCGCCCCAGCTGAACCGGATGCCATCGTCTACAACCTGGTCGCGCCGGAGACCCCGAGCCAGCACGCCTTTGTCCGCGAGGCGGCCCGCCTGCTCAAGCGACCCGCCTGGCTCCCCCTGCCGGAAGCCCCCGTGCGGGGTTTGCTGGGCGAACAGTCCTGCCTCTTGCTGGACGGCCAACGGGTCAGCCCGCGCCGGCTTCTGGAAGAGGGCTTCGACTTTCAGTATCCGACGCTGTCATCGGCGCTGGTTGAAGTCTGCGGGATAATGCCCCGATGAAGAGCCTTTACCAGCAGATTCTCACGGAGGATTTCGCCAAGCTGGCGCCCGTCCTGCAAGCCTTGCATGGCGCGCAAGGGGCTCAGGTCCAGGGCACGCTGGCGGTTGGCTGGACCCGCGCGTTCTGGCCGAGGCTGCTGCCGCTGTTGGCGAGGATGCCGGCCGCGTCGCCGGCCGCCTCATGCCGCGTGGGTATTGCACCCGTCACCCAGACCTCGGAGCGCTGGCAGAGAGTCATCGGCGGCCGGGCCATGAACAGCCTGATGCAGGCCGGAACCGGTGCCGTGATCGTCGAGCACGTGGGGCCGATTGCGGCGCCGCTCCGCACGTGGGTCGATGCCGAAGGCGGCCTGCATCAGCGCTGCGAACGGGTCGTCCTGCGCGGGCTGGGCTGGCCGGTGCCCGGCCTGACGATCAGTGCGAGCGAGCACCCCATTGACGCCCGGCGTTATCACTGCCGGGTCAAGGTCGACCTGGCTCGCTTCGGCACACTCATTCACTACAACGGCGTATTGAGCCTGGTCGAGCCCACCTCTTCATCAACACAGACGGAAAACCCATGACGTACCTGTTCTCAACCCGCACCGCGCCCGCCTGGATGTCCTGGATCCTGCGCATCGCCGCGCTCTACAACCTGTTCTACGCCGTGCTGCTGGCGGTCTGGCCCAGCCAGGTCTTTGCCTGGCTGCAGATGCCGGCCACGCCGGACGTGATGGTCCGCTGCATCGGCATGATGGTCGGCGTGTATGCGCTGGGCTACTGGATTGCCGCCCAGGACGTGGTTCGCTATTGGCCGCTGGTGGCCGTCGGGGTGGTCGGCAAGACATTGGGGCCCATCGGCTTTTTACAGTCGGCCATGAGCGGCGTTCTGCCCTGGCACAGCGGGATCATGCTGCTGTGCAACGATCTGGTCTGGTGGCTGCCGTTCTGGATCATCACCCTGTATGGCTGGAAGCGTTCGAACCAGGGGTGAAACAAGACGCGGAACCGGTGCCACTGACGTAGCCGGCAGTGGCACTTTCACTTCTTTTGGCAAAACCTTCCGCCACCGCGTCGGCCTTTTTAACCTTGATATGTAAGGCCTTTCTGTTTTTTACAGACCTATTCAACGCACCACCGAATAGTCGCCGCTTTTACACCTTGAAATACGAGCCACTGCGCAGGCCAGTAATGGCTATTTGTCCGCCTCAACCAATCCCCACCTGGTTACGCCCACCGTTCTTCGCCAAATACAGCCCCTTGTCCGCCGCCGAAATCAGCTCCCGGTAGTTGCTGCCCTGTTGCGGTATCACGGTGGCCAGTCCGATGCTGATGGTCAGCACCGAGCCCTCGCTCGGCGCGTTGTGCGGGATCTTCAACCCCGCCACGGTCTGGCGCAGCTTTTCCGCCACCAGCCGCGCACCGCCTTGCGTGGTGTTCGGCAGCACCAGGGCGAACTCTTCGCCACCATAACGCGCCGGTAGATCCGAAGGCCGGCAGCTGGCCTCACGAATCGTCTCCGCCACCTTGCGCAAGGCTTCATCCCCTTCCAGATGACCAAAGTTGTCATTGAACAACTTGAAGTGGTCCACATCGATCATCAACAACGACGTCTGCGTCTGTTCACGCTGCGCCCGTCGCCATTCCAGCTCCAGGTACTCGTCGAAGTGCCGACGGTTGGACAACCCGGTCAGGCCGTCGGAGTTCATCAGGCGCTGCAGCACCAGGTTGGTGTCGAGCAATTGCTGCTGGCTGACCCGCAACGCCCGATACGCCGCATCACGCTGCAACAAGGTCATGTAGGAACGCGAGTGATAGCGAATGCGCGCCACCAGCTCGATGTTGTCCGGCAACTTGACCAGGTAATCGTTGGCCCCGGCGGCAAACGCCGCGCTCTTGACCAGCGGGTCTTCCTTGGTGGAGAGCACGATGATCGGGATGTCCTTGGTCGCCGGATGATTGCGGTACTCGCGCACCAGGCTCAGGCCGTCGAGGCCGGGCATGACCAGGTCCTGCAGGATCACCGTCGGCTTGATGCGGATCGCCTGGGCAATCGCCTGGTGCGGATCGGCACAGAAATGGAAGTCGATGTTCGTCTCCGTGGCCAGCCCGCGTCGGACCGCCTCGCCGATCATGGCCTGATCATCGACCAGCAGCACCATCGCGGCGTTTTCGTCGGAGGTCTTGAAATCATCCAGCTGTAAATCATTCATACGCGGTCACCTGAGGTACTGCTTTCAAACCAGGCCTGCTGACGAGGGAACTCATGAAGAAAATACCTCCAGCAAGCGTGGCGCGATCTGGTTCAGTGGGCGAATTTCGACGGCGGCATCGATAGCCGCCGCTGCCTTGGGCATGCCGTACACGGCACTGCTCTGCTGGTCCTGGGCGATGGTCAGGTAGCCGTGCTCGCGCATCAGCTTCAACCCGTGGGCACCGTCGCGCCCCATGCCCGTCAACAACACGCCCACCGCATCGCCATTCCAGTAACTGGCGATACTCTCGAAAAACACATCGATGGAAGGCCGGTAGATCTCGTTCACGGGCTCGGCGGTATAGGCCAGAGTCCCGTTTTTCAACAAGCGGATATGATGGTTCGTCCCGGCCAGCAGCACGGTACCGCGCTGCGGCGCCTCGCCATCGCGGGCCAGGCGCACCGGCAGGCCGCAGGCACTGCCCAACCATTCGGCCATGCCGGCGGCAAACACCTGGTCGACATGCTGGACCAGGACAACGGCGGCGGGGAAATCAGCAGGCAAACCTTTCAGCAAGGTTTCCAAGGCCGCCGGCCCCCCGGCCGAAGAGCCGATGGCCACCAGCTTCTGCCGGGGACTGTTGTCCCGGGCGGGCGCCGCCACGCTGCGTACCCGGTTGTCCCGTTGGCCGATCAACCAGCCGATATTGAGGATCTTGCGCAACAACGGCGCAGCGGCTTCCTTCGGGTTGTCGCCGCCGATGGCCGGTGTGTCGACCACATCCAGCGCACCATGGCCCATGGCTTCAAAGACCCGGTGCACGTTCTGTTGCCGGTCGACGGTGACGATGACGATCGCGCAGGGCGACTCGGTCATGATTCGCCGGGTAGCCTCGACGCCATCCATCACCGGCATGATCAGGTCCATCAGGATCAGGTCGGGAGTGTCCTCGGCACAGTACTTCACCGCCTCGGCGCCGTTGGCGGCGACCCAGATCACTTCGTGCGTCGGCTCGAACGCCAGGGCACGACGCAACGCTTCTACCGCCATGGGCATATCGTTGACGATCGCGATCCTCATCCCTGGGCTCCTCCGATCAACTCCGCCACCGCATCCAGCAGGGCGTCGTCATGAAAACTGGCCTTGGCCAAATAATAGTCGGCCCCGGCGTCCAGCCCGCGGCGACGGTCCTCTTCACGATCCTTGTAGGACACCACCATGACCGGCAGCGACTGCAGGCGTGTGTCCTTACGCAAGAGCGTGACCAATTCGATCCCGTCCATCCGGGGCATGTCGATATCGGTGATCAACAGGTCGAAGTCTTCGCCGCGCAGGGCGTTCCAACCGTCCATGCCATCCACCGCCACCGCCACCTCGTAACCCCGGTTGACCAGCAGTTTGCGCTGCAGTTCACGCACGGTCAGGGAATCGTCGACCACCAGCACGCGCTTGCGCACCGCCTCGCTGGCCTGACGATGGCGCCGGTCGATACGTTCCAGGCGACCGGTATCGAGCAGCTTGTCCACCGAGCGCAGCATGTCTTCGACATCGACGATCAACACCGCCGAACCGTCGTCGAGCAAGGCCCCGGCGGAAATATCCTGGACCTTGCCCAACCGCGGATCGAGCGGCAACACCACCAGGGTGCGCTCGCCGACGAAGCGTTCCACCTCGACCCCATAGATCGCCTCGCGCTCGCGGATCACCACGACCTTGAGGCTGCCGTCCTGGTGTTCGCTGGGCGGACGCTGTAGCAGCTGGCTGGCCGCCACCAGCCCGACATGCCGGCCTTCGTGCCAGAAGTGCTGGCGCCCCTCGAGCTGCACGATGTCCTCGGGCGCCAGGTCGCACATGCGCTCGATGTGAGCCAAGGGAAAAGCATAGGCCTCGCCGCCGACCTCCACCACCAGGCTGCGCACCACCGACAGGGTCAGCGGCACTTCGAGGTGAAAACGACTGCCCTGCCCGGTCGTCTGCTCCAGCACCACGCCGCCGCGCAGTTGGCGGACCATGTGCTGCACCGCGTCGAGGCCGACCCCGCGCCCGGAGACTTCGGTGACCTTGTCCCGCAGGCTGAAGCCCGGCAGGAAGAGGAAGCTCAGCAACTCTTCCTCGCTCAGCTGGGCGGCGGTGTCAGCCGGGGCCAACTGGCGCTCGACGACGCTGCGCCGGAGCCGCTCCAGGTCCACGCCGCCGCCGTCGTCGCTCAGTTGCAGTACCAGCAACCCGGCCTGGTGGGAGGCCCGCAGGCGAATCAGGCCCTCGGCCGGCTTGCCCGCCAGCACCCGTAGCTCCGGGCTTTCGATGCCATGGTCGACCGCGTTGCGCAGCAGGTGGGTCAGCGGCGCTTCGAGTTTTTCCAGCACGTCGCGATCGACCTGGGTTTTCTCCCCTTCGATTTCCAGGCGCACCTGTTTGCCCAGGCTGCGGCCCAGGTCGCGGACCATCCGCACCTGGCCGCTCAGGACATCCGCAAAGGGCCGCATGCGGCAGGCCAGTGCCGTGTCATACAACACCTGGGCACGCTGGCTGGCGTGCCAACCGAACTCGTCCAGCTCCACCGTTTGCGCCGCCAGCATCCTCTGGGACTCGGCCAGCAGGCGCCGGGCATCGGCCAGGGCCTCCTCGGCTTCAAGGCTCAGGCCGGTGCCCTTCAACTGATCGTTGAGTTGGTCCAGGGCCCGCAGGCCCTTGTCCTGCATCCGCCGCAGCCGCTGCATGGTCGCCAGGTAAGGCTTGAGGCGCTGGGTTTCCACCAGGGATTTGCTCGACAGGTCGAGCAGGCTGTTCAGACGCTCGGCGGTCACCCGCAGCACCCGCTCGCCCCCTTCGGCGACCCGGCGGCCGGGCGGCATCAGTTCAGCCGACGGGGTTTCAAGAGGCAGTGTTTCAAAAGGCGATGCTTCAAGAGACGGTGTTTCAAGATCGACGGCCACGGACGGCGGCACGAACAGCAGCTCCTCCGGCTCGACCACCCCAGGCGGGGCCGTCCGGGCACCGGCAAGCGAAGGATCGAGCAGCACCTGCAACTGCAGGACATAGGCCTCGATCTCCAGCGAGCCGACATTGGCACTGGGCGTGGCTATGCGCATCAGCAAGTCGGTGCCTTGCAACAAGGCGTCGATATGTTCCGGTTGCAGGTACAGCCGGCCTTCCTGGGCGCTGACCAGGCAATCCTCCATCACATGGGCCACGCTGACCCCGGCATCCACGCCGACGATCCGCGCCGCGCCCTTGAGGGAATGGGCGGCGCGCATGCAGGCCTCGAGCTGGTCGGCCTGGGTCGGGTTGCGCTCCAGGGCCAGGAGGCCGGCGCTGAGCACCTGGGTCTGGGCCTCGGCCTCCAGGCTGAACAGCTCCAGCAGCGACGAGTCGCGCATTTGATCGGGGGTCATGTGAGGCTCCGGGTCACGGCCGACAGCAATTGCTCTTCATCCAGCCAACGCAGGCTGCGCCCCTTGAACGGCAATACGCCGCGGGTGAACCGGGCACTGGCCTGGGGTCCGGCGGCACTGGCGCTGTCGAGCAGGCGCTGGTCGATGGCATGGATACCGTCCACCTCGTCCACCGGCAGCACCACCGGCCCACCCTGGGCACCGACGATCAGCATGCGCGGCATCACCCGGCCGCCCGGTGTAACCGGGCCCGAGGCCTCCAGCCCCAACAACTCCACCAACGACAGGCAGGCCACCAACGCACCCCGTACGTTGGCGACACCGAGCAAGGCCCGCGAACGCTGGTGCGGCAGGGAGTGAATCGGCTGCAGCGGCGCGACTTCCACCAGGCAGCGGGTCACCAGGCCCAGCCATTCTTCGCCGAGCCGGAACATCAGCAGCGAACGGGTGACGACATCACTGCCGGCATCGATCGCCGCCGTCTGTTCGGGGCGCTCCTGCTGCAACGAATAACGGTCCAGCAGGCGCGTGGCGGCGGCGGAATACACCGCACAGTTACGGCAGTGGACATGCTCGGCCAGCAGCGGGCAGGACTTGTCGCCGTGGATACCGATGCGGTTCCAGCAATCGTCGATGTTCTCGGCGTCGTGGTGGGTCAGGTTCAAGTCAGTCAAACCGCTCATCATTTGCGCTCACTGTCAGCGGCGCGCTCGCTACGGGCGGCGCGTTCCTGCAATCGCCGGGCGCCTGCCGCATCGCCCTGGGAGGCCAGCAGCGCCGCCAGGTGGACGAGGGCCTCGGGATGTTGCGGTTCCAGGTACAAGGCCTTGCGATAAAAACCCTGGGCCTCCAGGGTACTGCCGGCCACATCGCTCAGCAGGCCCAGCCAGTAGAAGACCTGGGCGACCGGTTCGTGCTGACGCAGGTAGGTTTCACACGCCTGGCGCGCCTGGGCGCCTTTGCCTTCGTTGGCCAGCGTGGCAATCCGGGCCAGCAGGGCGGATGCCTCGTCCGACGCCTGCGGCGTTGCCACGGGCGCTGGCACCGCTGGCGTGAACGCCGTACGGGGGCTGAACGGTCGGCGCAGAGGCGGCACCGGCGCACTGGCAGGCGACACACGCACCGGCAAAGACGGCGCTACGAACACCGGCGACGGCTCGGGCTCGGGCTCGGCTTGCGTCTGGTGGCGAAAGGCAAAGGACTGCGCCGCGCCGATGGAGCGCATGCCCATCCGTCCCAGCAGGTTGCCCTCGGCCGGGCCGATGAACAGCACACCGTCCACGTGGGTCAGGCGCTTGAGGATATCGAAGACCCGGCGTTGGGTCGCCAGGTCGAAATAGATCAGCAGGTTGCGGCAGAACACGAAGTCATAGACCTCGCCCACCTGCAATTCGGGATCGAGCAGATTGCCGCTCTGCAGCCGCACCTGCTCGCGGACCCGCTCGCTGAGCCGGTAATCGTCGGCCACCGGGGTGAAATGCCGCTCGCGAAACTCGATGTCCTGCCCGCGAAAGGAGTTCTTGCCATACAGGGCACGCCTGGCCCGCTCCACCGACAATGGGCTGACGTCGATGCCGTCGATCTTGAACTGATGCGGCGCCAGGCCGGCATCGAGCAGGGCCATGGCGATCGAATAGGGTTCTTCGCCGGTGGAACAAGGCAGGCTGAGGATCTTCAAGGCGCGCATGCCCTTGATCTGCGCCAACCGTTCGCTCGCCAGGCGCGCCAGGGTCGAAAAGGACTCCGGGTACCGGAAGAACCAGGTTTCCGGGACGATCACCGCCTCGATCAGCGTTTGCTGCTCGTCCTCACTGCTCAGCAGCCGGGCCCAGTAGTGGTCCGCCGAGGCGATCTGCAACTGGGTACAGCGCTGGCGCACGGCGCGCTCGATGATGGCCGGGCCGACCGAAGCCACGTCCAGGCCGATGCGATGCTTGAGGAAATCGAAGAAACGCTGATCGTCACTCATGCCGGCGCCTCGTCCGAGGCGGGAAACAGCAGCGCCCGCACCTCGGCGCCGAGCAGGTCGTCGACCCGAATCCGTTGCAGCAGGCCCTGGGCATCTTCACGCACCGGCCCGAGGTAAGGCGCCTCGCGGTTGTCCAGGCCATAGGGCTGGAAGTCCGCCGGGTTGCAACGCAGGGTATCGGTGGCCTGTTCGAGAATCAGCCCGAGCAAGCGCCCGGGCGCCTCGTCCACGGGACGGTAATGCACCAGCACCAACCGCGTGCTGGTGCGGGCCGCCGCCGGCTCGCCGAAGGTCATGGCGCTGACATCGATCACCGGCACCATCGCCCCCCGATGGGCCAACACCCCCGCGACCCAGGCCGGTGCCTGGGCAATCGGCTTGAGTTGCAGGCGTGGCAGCACCTCGGCCACTTCGACGGCCTCCAGGGCATAGCGTTCGCCCTTGATGCGAAAGACCAGGAACAGACTGTTCCCGGGCTGCGCGCCGACGCCGTGTTTAGCCACCCGCTCGCTCATCAGACTTTGAAACGCGAAACGCCGCTGCGCAGGCCCACCGCGACCTGGCTCAGCTCGTCGATGGCGAAGCTGGCCTGGCGCAGGGATTCGACGGTCTGGCTGCTGGCGTCGCCCAACTGCACCAGGGCGAGGTTGATCTGCTCGGCGCCGGTGGCCTGGGCCTGCATGCCTTCGTTGACCATCAGCACACGCGGCGCCAGGGCCTGGACCTGATGGATGATCTGCGACAGTTGCTCACCGACCTGCTGCACTTCGAACATGCCGCGGCGCACTTCCTCGGAGAACTTGTCCATGCCCATGACCCCGGCGGACACCGCCGACTGGATCTCGCGCACCATCTGCTCGATGTCGTAGGTGGCGACGGCGGTCTGGTCCGCCAGGCGCCGCACCTCGGTGGCGACCACGGCAAAACCGCGGCCGTACTCGCCGGCCTTTTCCGCCTCGATGGCGGCATTGAGGGACAACAGGTTGGTCTGGTCGGCCACCTTGACGATGGTCACCACCACCTGGTTGATGTTGCCGGCCTTCTCGTTGAGGATCGCCAGCTTGGAGTTCACCAGGTCGGCGGCGCCCATCACCGAATGCATGGTTTCCTCCATGCGGGCCAGCCCTTGCTGGCCGGAGCCGGCCAGCACCGAGGCCTGGTCGGCGGCGGAGGACACTTCGGTCATGGTCCGCACCAGGTCCCGGGAGGTCGCGGCGATTTCCCGCGAGGTCGCGCCGATCTCGGTGGTGGTGGCGGCGGTTTCGGTGGCGGTGGCCTGCTGCTGCTTGGAGGTGGCGGCGATTTCCGTGACCGAGGTGGTGACCTGTACCGAGGAGCGCTGGGCCTGGGACACCAGGGCCGTCAGTTCGGTCATCATGTCGTTGAAGCCGGTTTCCACGGCCCCGAACTCGTCCTTGCGTTCCAGGTTCAGGCGACTGCTCAGGTCACCGGTGCGCATGACTTCAAGGATTTCGACAATCCGCTGCATCGGCGCCATGATCCCGCGCATCAGCAGAAGGCCACAAAGACCGGCGGCGGCGACCGCGATCAGCAGCGAAATCCCCATGCTGATTTTCGCGGCGGATACAGCGGCGGAAATCGAATCGGTGTCCTGGCTGGCCGCATTGCGGTTCTCGGTGATGATCTCGCTGAGTCGCTGGCGACCGGCAGCCCAGGCGGGCGTCAGTTGTTCGTTGAACAGATGGATGGCCTGATCGTTCTGCCTGTGTTGGTAGAGGTCCAGCACATTGACCAGCAGCTTGTTATAGGCCTCGTGATCACGTTTGAAAAGATCGAAGGCGGCCGCGTCCTCGGGCCTGAAGACCGTCGTCTGGTAATTGGCGATCTGCTCCACCAGACGGGTTTCGAATTCCTTGAACTGCAACTGGTCGGCGGCACTGATCGTGCCGTCCGCATGAAAGCCGAGCAATTGTTGGGTCAACACATAACTGTCGACCCAGGCGCTGCGCAGCATGGTGCTGTAGTAGACCCCGGGAAGAGCGTCGGTGCGCACACTCTCCTCGCTGGACTCGATCGACAGCAGCCGGGAATACGAGGCAACGACCATCAGCAGCATGATCGCGATGATGACGGCAAAGCTTGCCAGTATTCGTTGGCGCAACGTCCAGTTCTTCACTCTCAGTCCTCTGGGGCCATTTAAATGAGGGGCAGTATAGCTGAGCGAGTGCCATCACTTTTGGCACAGGTCACGGATTTGACAGGATATATAACCGACAGGTGATTGCGACACTGATCAACGCATTTTCAGACGTTTCACTCAAGATCAGCCATGACTCCAGTTCGCGCATGCCCCGCGAAATCGGCCAGGATCTCGCCGAAAATCCCCACCCGATGGCGGATCTAGCGTGACACCACCTGATCAGAGGCTTATCGAGAGGCAAGCCTTTTTTTGTGCACGATCGTCGCTGATGAAACGTATCAGCTAGCAACAAAAAACCCATAAATCAAAAAAATTGGAATTTTTCCTTGATTCCGAAAATGCGCTGGCTTACAGTTGCTTCACTGTATGGATATACAGTAATCAGCAAATATTCATTTAAACCTGTTCATGGATGAGAAACGTCTTATGAAAAGCAACACTGAAAAACTTGGCCAACTTCCCAACCAACCCAGCCTGTGGACCCGCGCCGACGCGCTGAAAGTTCACACGGACGATCCGACCACGACCCAGCCCCTGGTCCATTGGAATTTCCCGGTATTGAGCAACGAGGTGTTCATCTGGGACACCATGCCGCTGCGCGATATGGACGGTAACGTGGCTTCCGTCAATGGCTGGTCGGTCATTTTCACCTTGACCGCGGATCGTCATCCGAACGACCCGGAATACATCGATAAAAACGGTATGTACGACATCAGCCGCGACTGGAACGACCGCCACGGTCGGGCAAAGATGTACTACTGGTTTTCCCGTACCGGTAAAGACTGGCAGTTGGGTGGTCGTGTGATGGCCGAAGGGGTTTCGCCCACCACCCGTGAGTGGGCCGGCTCTCCGATTCTGTTGAACGACCGGGGTGAAGTGGATTTGTATTACACCGCTGTCACGCCAGGCGCCACGATCGTCAAGGTGCGTGGCCGGGTGGTGACGACTGAACATGGCGTCAGCATGGTGGGCTTCGAAAAGGTCAAGCCGCTGTTTGAAGCGGACGGCAAGATGTACCAGACCGAAGCGCAGAATCCGTTCTGGGGTTTCCGTGATCCATGGCCGTTCCGCGACCCGAAAGACGGCAAGCTGTACATGCTGTTCGAGGGCAACGTGGCCGGTGAGCGCGGTTCGCACGTAGTCGGCAAAGCGGAAATCGGCGACGTACCGCCGGGCTATGAAGACGTCGGTAACTCGCGCTTCCAAACGGCCTGTGTCGGTATCGCCGTAGCGCGTGACGAAGATGGCGACGACTGGGAGCTGCTGCCACCACTGCTGACGGCCGTAGGTGTCAATGACCAGACCGAACGCCCGCACTTCCTGTTTCAGGACGGTAAATACTATATGTTCACCATCAGCCATAAGTTTACTTATGCCGACGGTGTGACCGGTCCGGACGGCGTGTACGGTTTCGTGGCAGATTCGCTCTTCGGCCCTTACGTGCCGTTGAACGGTTCCGGTCTGGTGCTGGGCAACCCGTCTTCCCAGCCCTTTCAGACTTACTCGCACTATGTGATGCCCAACGGCCTGGTGACCTCGTTCATCGACAGCGTACCGACCGATGAACTCACCACTGGAATGAAGTTCCGCATCGGCGGGACTGAAGCGCCGACCGTGGGCATCAAGGTGAAAGGGCAGCAAACCTTCGTGGTGGCCGAGTATGACTACGGCTACATCCCACCGATGATCGATGTCACGCTGAAATAGTACTGAAGCCACACAGGGCCTGCAGGCATCGGGTTTGAATTCGATAACAAACTCGTTGTGGATATGATCGAGATATCCCCGCCTGCCAGGCCATCGATTAAAAAGATATACACTGGGTCGCATCCATAAAAACAACCGGCCGGGAAAACCGGCCTCGGTGCGCCGCCCATGATGACCCTGCGTCAGATCCGTCACTTCATCGCCGTGGCCGAGACCGGCTCGATATCTGCTGCCGCCCAGGCGGTGTTCATTTCCCAGTCGACCCTGACCCTGGCGATCCAGCAGCTGGAGCAGGAGATCGGCGTCAGCCTGTTCAACCGCCACGCCAAGGGCATGACCCTGACCCACCAGGGCCACCAGTTCCTGCGCCAGGCCCACCTGATCCTCGCCACCGTCGACAACGCCAAGCGCAGCCTGCAACAGAGCACCGACCAGGTGGCCGGGCAACTGACCATCGGCGTGACCAGCCTGGTGGCCGGCTACTACCTCGCCGACCTGCTGACCCGCTTCCAGCGCGCCTACCCCAACGTCGAGATCCGCGTGATGGAAGACGAGCGGCCCTACATCGAACACCTGCTGGTCAGCGGCGAGATTGATGTCGGGGTGCTGATCCTCTCCAACCTGGAGGACCGCCATGCCCTGCAGACCGAGGTCCTGACCCATTCGCCGCACCGCCTGTGGCTGCCGGCGCAGCACCCGTTGCTGGAACACGACAGCATCAACCTCGCCGACGTCGCCCGAGAGCCGCTGATCCAGCTCAATGTCGATGAAATGGACCGCCATGCCCAACGCATGTGGCGCGGCGCCGGCCTGCAACCACGGATCACCTTGCGCACCGCGTCCACCGAAGCCGTGCGTAGCTTGGTGGCCGCCGGGCTCGGGGTGTCGATACAGCCGGACATGACCTATCGGCCCTGGTCGCTGGAAGGCGACATCATCGAAGCCCGCCCGCTGGCCGACCTGAGCCAGACCCTCGACGTGGGCCTGGCCTGGCGCCGAGGCACCGCCCGGCCGCCCCTGGTGGACCCGTTCCTGACCGTGGCCCGCGAACAACCCCATGGCGGGCGCAAGCCATCGATTTAATCGAACGCTGCTTTCAGTATTTAGTATTTGTCGACCTCCCGTCCGCCCACTAGTCTCTGGCCATCCATCCAGAGACAGGCCGGACTCCTGCTACAGGGGAAGCTCCATGGCCACACAAGAAAAGAGAACTCGCAAAATGGCTGGCGCGCACCCGACCCCACTGTTCACCGCCTTGCTGATCGACGGACAGCTCGTTGCCGGCCAGGGTGTGGCCGAACCGATCCTCAACCCGGCCACGGGCGAGGTGCTCACCCACATCGCCGAAGCCAGCGGCGAACAGGTCGAAAGCGCGATCCTCGCCGCCCACCGGGCCTTTGCCGGCTGGTCGCGGACCACTCCGCAGCAACGCGCCAATGTCCTCCTGGCGATCGCCGAGGCGGTGGAGAAAAACGCCGACCTGCTGGCCCGCCTGGAATCCCTGAACTGCGGCAAGCCCCTGCACCTGGCCCGCCAGGACGACCTGAGCGCCACCGTCGACGTATTCCGCTTCTTCGCCGGTGCCGTGCGCTGCCAGACCGGCCAACTGTCCGGCGAATACCTGCCGGGCTACACCAGCATGGTCCGCCGCGACCCGATCGGCGTGGTGGCCTCCATCGCCCCCTGGAACTACCCGATCATGATGGCGGCGTGGAAGATCGCCCCGGCCCTGGCCGCCGGCAACACCCTGGTGTTCAAACCCTCCGAACACACGCCGCTGTCGATCCTCGCCCTGGCGCCGCTGCTCGCCGAACTGCTGCCACCTGGGGTGATCAACATCGTCTGCGGCGGTGGCGAAGGGGTCGGCAGCCATCTGGTCAGCCATCCGAAAGTGCGCATGGTGTCGCTGACCGGCGATATCGTCACCGGCCAGAAAATCCTCCAGGCCGCCGCCAAGAGCGTGAAGCGCACCCACCTGGAACTGGGCGGCAAGGCCCCGGTGATCGTCTGCAACGACGCCGACCTGCAGGCCGTGGTCGAGGGCGTGCGCAGCTACGGCTACTACAACGCCGGGCAGGATTGCACCGCCGCCTGCCGGATCTACGCCCAGGCCGGCATTCACGACAAGCTGGTGGCCGAACTTGGGGCGGCGGTCGGCAGCCTGAGGTTTGCCGGCAAGCGCGACGCCGACAACGAGATCGGCCCGCTGATCAGCACCCGCCAGCGCGACCGCGTCGCCAGTTTCGTCGAGCGCGCCCTGGGCCAACCGCACATCGAACGGATCACCGGTGCCGCCGTGCATTCCGGGGCCGGCTTCTATTACCAACCAACCTTGCTCGCCGGCTGCCGGCAGAGCGACGAAATCGTCCAGCGCGAAGTGTTCGGCCCGGTGGTCACCGTGACCCGCTTCGACGAACTGAGCCAGGCGGTGGACTGGGCCAACGACTCGGAATACGGCCTGGCCTCATCGGTCTGGACCCAGAACCTGGACAAGGCCATGCAGGTGGCCTCGCGCCTGCAATACGGCTGCACCTGGATCAACAGCCATTTCATGCTGGTCAGCGAAATGCCCCACGGTGGCCTGAAGCGCTCCGGCTACGGCAAGGACCTGTCCAGCGATTCGCTTCAGGACTACAGCGTGGTGCGACACATCATGGCGCGCCACGGCCAGCATCTGTAAGACGCTTGACTCTAATAACCAGCCCGCAACGGCACGCTGCATCACGTTCAACTGCCCCGACCATAATTTAAAGAAGAGGGAACCCCCATGTTCGTGCACAAGACCGCACTGCTCAGTGCAATGACCACCGCGCTGCTGGCCAGCGTCTCGATCCAGGCCGCCGAACCGCTGAAAGCCGTCGGAGCGGGCGAAGGCCAACTGGATATCGTCGCCTGGCCCGGCTACATCGAGCGTGGCGAAAGCGACAAGGCCTACGACTGGGTGACGGGCTTCGAGAAGGAAACCGGCTGCAAGGTCAGCGTGAAGACCGCGGCCACCTCCGATGAAATGGTCAGTTTGATGGCCAAGGGCGGTTATGACCTGGTCACCGCCTCCGGCGACGCCTCCCTGCGACTGATCGTTGGCAAGCGTGTGCAACCGATCAACCCGGCGTTGATCCCGAACTGGAAGAACCTCGACCCGCGTCTCAAGGATGCCCCCTGGTACGTGGTCAACAAGCAGACCTACGGCACGCCTTATCAGTGGGGCCCGAACGTGCTGATGTACAACACCAACGTGTTCAAGCAGGCACCGACCAGTTGGGGCGTGCTGTTCGACCCGCAGAACCTCCCGGATGGCAAGGCGAACAAGGGCCGTGTGCAGGCCTATGACGGCCCGATCTATATTGCCGACGCGGCGCTGTACCTCAAGTCGGCCAAACCGGAACTGGGCATCCAGAACCCCTACGAACTGACCGAACCCCAGTACAAGGCCGTGCTCGACCTGCTGCGCGCGCAGCAGCCGTTGATCCACCGCTACTGGCATGACGCGACTGTCCAGATGAGCGACTTCAAGAACGAAGGTGTCGCCGCGTCCAGCTCCTGGGGCTACATGGTCAACGGCCTGCAGGCGGACAAGCAGCCGGTGGCCTCGACCATTCCCAAGGAAGGCGTCACCGGCTGGGCCGACACCACCATGCTGCACGCCGATGCCAAGCACCCCAACTGCGCCTACAAGTGGATGGACTGGTCGTTGCAGCCCAAGGTCCAGGGCGACGTCGCGGCCTGGTTCGGTTCGTTGCCGGCGGTGCCGGCGGCGTGCAAGGAAAGCGAGCTGCTGGGGGCCGAAGGCTGCAAGACCAACGGCTTCGACCACTTCGACAAGATCGCCTTCTGGACCACCCCGCAGGCTGCGGGCGGCAAGTTCGTGCCGTACAGCCGCTGGACCCAGGACTACATCGCGATCATGGGCGGCAGGTAATCCCCCCGGCAATAACGAAACTTGTGGCGAGCGGGCAAGCCCGCTCGCCACACATGCCTTCTCGGAGCACCGCCTCATGACGCTTGCAGTCCAGTTCACCCACGTTTCCCGTCAGTTCGGCGAAGTGAAAGCCGTCGACCGGGTCTCCATCGATATCCAGGACGGCGAGTTCTTTTCCATGCTCGGCCCTTCCGGCTCGGGCAAGACCACCTGCCTGCGCCTGATCGCCGGTTTCGAACAACCCAGCGCCGGCTCGATCCGCATCCATGGCGAAGAAGCCGCCGGCCTGCCGCCCTATCAGCGCGACGTGAACACCGTGTTCCAGGATTACGCGCTGTTCCCCCACATGAACGTGCGCGACAACGTCGCCTACGGTTTGAAAGTCAAAGGCGTCGGCAAGCACGAACGCCTGAACCGCGCCGAAGAAGCCCTGGGCATGGTCGCCCTGGCCGGCTACGGCGAGCGCAAGCCGGTGCAGCTCTCCGGCGGCCAACGCCAGCGCGTGGCCCTGGCCCGCGCCCTGGTCAATCGCCCCCGGGTGCTGTTGCTCGACGAACCCCTCGGGGCGCTGGACCTCAAGTTGCGCGAACAGATGCAAGGCGAGCTGAAAAAGCTGCAACGGCAACTGGGCATCACCTTCATCTTCGTCACCCACGACCAGACCGAAGCCCTGTCCATGTCCGACCGCGTGGCGGTGTTCAACAAAGGCCGCATCGAACAGGTCGACAGCCCGCGCAACCTCTACATGAAGCCGGCCACCGCGTTTGTCGCCGAGTTCGTCGGCACGTCCAACGTGATTCGCGGCGAGTTGGCGAAACAGCTCTGCGGCAGCGACCTGCCGCTGTCGATCCGCCCGGAACACGTGCGCTTCGCCGACGGACCGGTGCAAAGCCACGAGGTCGAGATCAGCGGCCTGCTCCACGATATCCAGTACCAGGGCAGCGCCACTCGCTACGAACTGAAACTGGACAACGGCCAGACCCTGAACATCAGCCAGCCCAACACGCAATGGCTGGACACCAGCACCGGACACCAGGCCGGCCAGCGCATCACCGCGCGCTGGGCGCGGCAAGCCATGACCGTGCTGGCGAGCGAGGTGTGAGATGAACACCCTGGCCCTCCCCCAAGAAGCCGCGACCGACGCGCCGATGCGGCGCTTCTCCAACCTCTTGTACCGCCGCCCCAACTTCTACCTGGCGCTACTGCTGGTGCCGCCGCTGATCTGGTTCGGCGCGATCTACCTGGGCTCGTTGCTGACCTTGCTCTGGCAGGGCTTCTACACCTTCGACGACTTCACCATGGCGGTCACCCCGGACCTGACCCTGGCGAACTTCGCCGCCCTGTTCGCGCCGTCGAACTTCGACATCATCCTGCGCACCCTGGGCATGGCGGTGATGGTGTCCATCGCCGCCGGCATCGTCGCCTTCCCCATTGCCTACTACATGGCGCGCTACACCACGGGCAAGACCAAGGCGTTCTTCTACATCGCGGTGATGATGCCGATGTGGGCCAGCTACATCGTCAAGGCCTACGCCTGGACCCTGCTGCTGGCCAAAGGCGGCGTCGCCCAGTGGTTCGTCCAGCACCTGGGGCTGGAGCCGTTGTTGCAGTTCGTGCTCGAGGTTCCCGGCATCGGCGGCAGCACCCTGTCGACCTCGCACCTGGGACGCTTCATGGTGTTCGTCTATATCTGGTTGCCGTTCATGATCCTGCCAATCCAGGCCTCGCTGGAACGCCTGCCGCCGTCGCTGCTGCAGGCCTCCGCCGACCTTGGCGCCACGCCGCGCCAGACCTTCCTGCAAGTGATCCTGCCGCTGTCGATTCCCGGCATCGCGGCGGGTTCGATCTTCACCTTCTCGCTGACCCTGGGCGACTTCATCGTGCCGCAACTGGTCGGCCCGCCCGGCTACTTCGTCGGCAGCATGGTCTACGCCCAGCAGGGCGCCATCGGCAACATGCCGATGGCGGCGGCCTTCACCCTGGTGCCGATCGTGCTGATCGCCGTGTACCTGTCCATCGTCAAACGCCTGGGGGCCTTCGATGCGCTCTAACTCAGAACAGCACGGGGAAAAAGCCTCGCTGGGCCTGCGCCTGGCGGCCTGGGGCGGGTTGGTGTTTCTGCACTTCCCGATCCTGATCATCTTCCTCTATGCCTTCAACACCGAAGACGCCGCCTTCAGCTTCCCGCCCCAGGGCTTCACCCTGAAGTGGTTCAGCGTGGCCTTCGCCCGGCCGGACGTGCTGGAAGCCATCAAGCTGTCCTTGCAGGTTGCCGCCGTTGCCACGCTGATCGCCCTGCTGCTCGGCACCCTGGCCTCGGCCGCCCTGTATCGCCGGGACTTCTTCGGCAAACAGGGGATCTCGCTGATGCTGATCCTCCCCATTGCCCTGCCGGGGATCATCACCGGGATCGCCCTGCTCGCGACCTTCAAGACGTTGGGGATCGAGCCGGGGATGTTCACCATCGTCGTCGGCCACGCGACCTTCTGCGTGGTGATCGTCTACAACAACGTCATCGCCCGTTTGCGGCGCACGTCCCACAGCCTGATCGAAGCCTCGATGGACCTGGGTGCCGACGGTTGGCAGACCTTCCGCTACATCGTCCTGCCGAACCTCGGCTCGGCGTTGCTGGCCGGCGGCATGCTGGCGTTCGCCCTGTCGTTCGACGAAATCATCGTCACCACCTTTACCGCCGGGCATGAACGTACCCTGCCGATCTGGCTGCTCAACCAGCTCAGCCGGCCACGGGACGTGCCCGTGACCAACGTGGTGGCCATGCTGGTGATGATGGTCACGATGCTGCCGATTCTCGGCGCCTACTACCTGACCCGCGGCGGTGAAAGCGTGGCCGGCAGTGGCGGGAAATAACCTGACGCCCCATAAGGACATAACCATGCAAACCAAACTGCTGATCAACGGCCAACTGGTCAACGGCGAAGGCCCGGCCCAATCCGTGTTCAATCCGGCCCTGGGCCGGGTGCTGGTGGATATCCACGAAGCCAGCGAAGCCCAGGTCGACGCCGCCGTGCGCGCCGCCGATGCCGCCTTCGAGTCATGGTCGCAGACCGCGCCGAAAGACCGTTCGCTGCTGCTGCTCAAACTGGCCGACGCCATCGAGGCCCATGGTCCGGAGCTGGCGAAACTGGAGTCGGACAACTGCGGCAAACCCCTGAGCGCCGCCCTGAACGACGAGATCCCGGCGATCGCCGATGTGTTCCGCTTCTTCGCCGGCGCCAGCCGCTGCATGAGCGGTTCGGCGGCTGGCGAATACCTGCCCGGGCACACCTCGATGATCCGCCGCGACCCGGTGGGCGTGATCGCCTCCATCGCGCCGTGGAACTACCCGCTGATGATGGTCGCCTGGAAAATCGCCCCGGCCCTGGCCGCCGGCAATACCGTGGTGCTCAAGCCATCGGAACAGACGCCGCTGACCGCGTTGCGCCTGGCCGAACTGGCGGCGGAGATCTTCCCGGCCGGGGTCCTCAACCTGGTCTTCGGTCGCGGTCCGAGCGTGGGCAATCCACTGGTGACCCATCCGAAAGTGCGCATGGTGTCGCTGACCGGCTCCATCGCCACCGGCTCGCACATCATTGCCAGCACCGCCGACAGCGTGAAGCGCATGCACATGGAACTGGGCGGCAAGGCGCCGGTGATCATCTTCGACGACGCCGACATCGACGCCGCCGTGGACGGCATCCGCACCTTCGGTTTCTACAATGCCGGCCAGGACTGCACCGCCGCCTGCCGGGTCTACGCCCAGGCCGGGATCTACGAGAAGTTCGTCGAGAAACTCGGCGCGGCGGTCAGCACCATCCAGTACGGCCTACAGGACGATCCTGAAACCGAACTGGGTCCGCTGATCACCGCCCAGCATCGTGATCGCGTGGCCAGCTTCGTCGAACGAGCGGTGGCACAACCGCATATCCGCCTGGTGACGGGCGGCAAGGCGGTGCCCGGCAATGGCTTCTTCTTCGAACCGACGGTCCTGGCCGATGCCCGGCAGGATGACGAAATCGTTCGTCGCGAGGTGTTCGGGCCGGTGGTGTCGGTAACGAAGTTCGACGACGAGGCCCAGGTGATGGGTTGGGCCAACGATTCGGACTACGGCCTGGCGTCGTCGGTGTGGACCGCCGACATCGGTCGTGCTCATCGCCTCTCGGCGCGCTTGCAGTACGGCTGCACCTGGGTCAACACCCACTTCATGCTGGTCAGCGAAATGCCCCACGGCGGTCAGAAACTGTCCGGGTATGGCAAGGACATGTCCATGTACGGATTGGAGGACTACACCACTGTGCGGCATGTGATGTTCAAGCACTAAGGGAAAAATACGTTGGGCGGTTGTCCTCCAACCGCCCGGCGTGGCAAAACGAATAAGCGCAGTATCCCCCTCAAAACCGCGAAACACTGCCCATCGCACTGAGCAAATAGCGCATCGCCAAGCGATCCTCTTGTGACAACGCCCGGTAATGCTCCACCAGCCTGCGCTCCTCGGCACTGAGTGCACGCGCCCGGCGCGGCCTGAGGGCCCAGAGGAACAGCATGAAACCGACAATGCTTCGCGCCTTTGCCATGATGACCTTCCCTCATTGGATGAACCTGCCCCGCCTGGGCGAATGGCTTCAAACTTACCCTAAGCGTAGGAACAGTCTGAATCCGGCTAAGAACATTTCGAAATTTCCAGCAGGAAATTCAAATCATCCCGAAAAGGGCCAGTGATGAGCATTTGAGGGCTTTTTTACTCATAACGCACCACCTCAAAGCCTTCCTCTACAGCCGGCGCTTCGAAATAACGGGAAATCACTTCGAACTCGGCCTCAGTGGTCTTGAACGGGTGGTCCCCTGCTTCGTTGCGGACCTTCAGGCGGGCCTTGCACAGGTCATCGCCCACATCGAGGAAATGCAGCCGATGGGCCACCCCTGCGTTCTCGAAGACCGACCGGGCCCAACGCCGGCTGGCCACGGTATTGGACGGAAAATCGAGGACCACCGAGATCCCCGCTTTCAATAGCGCCACGACATGCTCGGTCAAGGCCACCCGCAGGCGACCGGCACAACGCACGTAGTCCGCTATCTCGGTGATCTCGCCCGGATACAGGTGGGCGAGCCAGACGTCCTCGCTGATCAGCACCGTCGAGGGTGTCGTCGCCAGGCGTTGCGCCAGCGTCGATTTGCCTGAGCCGATCTTTCCACAGACCAGGTGCAGGGTCGGGACGCAATGGCCGGTACCACAGGTTTCAGGTTGCGACATTTCAATCTCCTTTTGATGTCCAGTACCCACGAAGCGGCCAGAAAAAACCCGCCTCGGTGGGCGGGTTTCGGGTGTTTTCAGAACACGCGTCAGCCCACCCTCGTATAGAGGGTGGGAATAATCGAGGCGTTCAAGTGTGGGCTCATGGGTTCGACCTTATTCGCTCAAATGTCTTACAGCAAGAATTAACCCTTCACTCACGCAAATCCGACTCGTGAATCGGCTGCTCGCGATGGGTCGCACGCTGATATTGCGCCGGCCAGATGGCCTTGCGCCCACCCAGGTCATCATCCGCGTGCAACGGCCAGTAAGGGTCGCGCAACAACTCGCGGGCCAGCAGGATCACATCCGCCTGACCGGTGCGCAGGATGTGCTCGGCCTGGGCCGGCTCGGTAATCAGGCCGACAGTACCGGTGGCGATGTCGGACTCCTTGCGCACGCGCTCGGCGAAACGGGTCTGATAACCGGGGCCAGTAGGAATTTCCGCATTGGCGGCGGTGCCACCCGAGGACACATCGATCAGGTCGACGCCCAAGGTTCTCAGACGCCGAGCCAATTCCACCGTCTCATCAGGGTTCCAGCCATCCTCCACCCAGTCGGTGGCCGAAACACGGACAAACAGCGGTAACTCTTCGGGCCAGACCGCACGCACCGCCTCGGTCACCTGCAACACCAGACGGATGCGATTTTCGAAGGAGCCACCGTATTGGTCGCGGCGCTGGTTGCTCAGTGGCGACAGGAACTGGTGCAACAGATAACCGTGGGCCGCATGCACTTCGACCACTTTGAAACCGGCCTCCAGCGCCCGTTTGGCCGAGGCGACAAAGGCGCCGATCACCTCGGCGATCTGACTTTCACTCAGTGGTGCGGGCGACGTGTGCTGCGGATCGAAGGCAATCGGCGACGGGCCGACCGGTGTCCAGCCGCCCTCCTCCGGCTTGACGCTGCCATGCTTGCCCAGCCAGGGCCGATGGGTGCTGGCCTTGCGTCCGGCATGGGCCAGCTGGATCCCCGCCACCGCGCCCTGGGCGGTGATGAAGCGGGTGATGCGGCGCAGCGGTTCGATCTGTTCGTCGTTCCACAGGCCCAGGTCCTGGGCGGTGATCCGCCCCTCGGCGGTGACCGCGGTGGCTTCGGTGAAAACCAGCCCTGCCCCGCCCACCGCCCGGCTGCCCAGGTGGACGAGGTGCCAGTCATTGGCCAGGCCGTCGACGCTGGAGTATTGGCACATGGGCGAGACCGCGATGCGGTTGAGCAGGGTCAATTGGCGAAGGGTATAGGGTTCAAGCAGCAGACTCATGGGGCACCTCTCAAATCAAGTGGGCTGGCTCCAGGGTTCTGTTAGAACGTCGGCAAGTGACAAGAGTGGTGGATAACCCGCCCCCCGGCGGGTGAAAAACAGGACGACGTCACAAGACCATTCAGACAGTGCTTACAGCCTAGTCGACAACGGCGCAGGTGGGAGGGTCTAGCGGATTTAAACCGGCACAATCGCCTGTGGGCGCCGGCGCACCGACGCCCACAGGTCTCAGCGCGGCTCGATATGGGCAATCATCAGTTGCACGCTTTCCTTGCCGCGAAACTCGTTGAGGTCGAGCTTGTAGGCCAATTCCACCCAGTCGACCCGCGCATTGCTCCACAGCTCCGGGTCGATGCCGAAGGCAATGCCATCGAGTTTCAACGACCCACACTCGCTTTTCAGCACCACCTTCAGGTGTCGTTCGCCAACGATGCGTTTTTCCACCAGTTGGAACACGCCATGGAACAGCGGCTCGGGGAAATGCTGGCCCCAGGGCCCGGCGTTGCGCAGCGCCCGGGCCAGTTCCAGGTTGAACTCCTCCAGGGCCAGCGAACCATCGGTCTGCAAGCGTCCGGTCAGGTCGTCTTCCGACAGCTGGCGACGCACTTCGGCATCGAAGGCTTCGGCGAACAGCGGGAGGTTTTCCTGCGCCAGGCTCAGGCCCGCCGCCATGGCATGACCGCCGTACTTGCCCATCAGGTCCGGGTGCTGCGCTGCCACCACGCTCAAGGCGTCGCGAATATGGAAACCCGCGACCGAACGACCGGAGCCCTTGAGCATGCCGTCACCGGCATCGGCAAAGGCGATGGTCGGACGGTGGTAACGGTCTTTCATGCGCGAAGCGAGGATGCCGATCACCCCCTGGTGCCAGTCCGGCTCGAACAGGCACAGGCCGAACGGCATCGACTCCAGCGGCAGGTCCTTGAGCTGGGCCAGCGCTTCGCGCTGCATGCCCTGTTCGATGGACTTGCGGTCCTTGTTCAGGTCATCGAGCTGGGTCGCCATTTCCAGGGCCAGGGCCGGGTCTTCGCAGAGCAGGCACTCGATCCCCAGGCTCATGTCGTCCAGACGCCCCGCCGCATTCAGCCGCGGGCCGAGGATAAAGCCCAGGTCGGTGGAGGTCAGGCGCGAATGATCACGCTTGGCCACCTCGAGGATCGCCTTGAGCCCCGGCCGCGCTCGCCCCGCGCGAATCCGTTCCAGGCCCTGGTGCACCAGGATGCGGTTGTTGGCATCCAGCGGCACCACGTCGGCGACGCTGCCCAGTGCCACCAGGTCGAGCAGTTCGCCGATGTTCGGCTGCGGCCTGCTGGCGTAATGGCCCAGGCTGCGCAGCCGCGCGCGCAAGGCCATCAACACGTAGAAAATCACCCCGACGCCGGCCAGGGCCTTGCTCGGAAACTCGCAGCCCGGCTGGTTCGGATTGACGATGGCATCGGCCGCCGGCAATTCGCTGCCGGGCAAGTGGTGGTCGGTGACCAGCACCTTGAGCCCCGCCGCCTTTGCCGCCAGCACCCCGTCGATACTGGAAATGCCGTTGTCCACGGTGATCAGCAACTGCGGCTCGCGCTGCAAGGCCACGGCGACGATTTCCGGGGTCAGGCCATAGCCGTATTCAAAGCGGTTCGGCACCAGGTAGTCGACATGCGCCGCGCCCAGCAGACGCAGGCCCAGCACCCCGACGGTGCTGGCGGTGGCACCGTCGGCATCGAAGTCGCCGACGATCAGGATCCGCTGGCGCTGCTCCAGCGCCGTCACCAGCAAGTCCACCGCCGCGTCGATGCCCTTGAGTTGCTGGAAGGGAATCAGCCGCGCCAGGCTCTTGTCCAGCTCGTCCTGGGAAACCACGCCGCGGGCGGCGTAGAGACGGGTCAACAACGGCGGCAGGTCACCGAGAAACGGCAGTGTGGCGGGCAGCGGGCGGGGTTCGATACGCATGGGAATAATTAACCGCGCTCGCCCATCAGCCATTCCAGCTGGACTTCATGCTGGCCACGATCGTCGGTGACGAAGAGCGTGCCTTCGCTGATCATCACGTCCCACTTGATCACCCGCGGCATGTCCTTGGCCAGGGTTTCCAGCACTTCTTGCGGCACCGCGGCGATGTTGACGTTCTTCAGGTTCTTCACCGCGTCGACCACCTTGGTCTGCCAGACCCGCAGGCTGCCGTAGGCCAGCAGGCTGGTGCGCTCGGTGCGACGGGAACACCAGGTCAGGCGGTCGGCGTCCGGTTGACCGACTTCGATCCAGTGCAGGACGCGATCGTCCAGACTCTTTTCCCACAGCGCCGGCTCATCCACTTCCGACAGGCCCCGACCAAAAGCCAGCAGTTCGTTGTACCAGAAGGCGTAGGCCAGCAAACGCACGGTCATGCGCTCCTCGGTCTCCGACGGGTGGCGGGCGATGGTCTGGTTGACGCTCTCGTAGACCCCGCGATCCAGGTCGGTGAGGTTCAGGTTGAATTTGTAGGTGGTGGACGGCTGGGCCATGAACAGGGCTTCTAAGGACAAGGAAAGGCGGCCAGTCTAACCGATACGCAGGACAAGCAACGACTGCTCGCGGTTATGCTGATGCGTCCAGCCATGATAAAAGGCTCTATTACCTCCGTCTTGTTCTACAGGATCTGCCATGCCGCTCACCGCCAAACCCCTTTCCGGCCTGAAGGTCATTGAGCTCGGTACCCTGATCGCCGGTCCTTTCGCCTCACGGATCTGTGCCGAATTCGGCGCGCAGGTGATCAAGGTGGAATCGCCGGACGGCGGCGACCCGCTGCGCAAATGGCGCAAGCTGTACGAAGGCACGTCGCTGTGGTGGTTTGTCCAGGCCCGCAACAAGCAATCGCTGACCCTGAACCTGAAACACCCCGAGGGCCTGGCCATCCTCAAGCAGTTGCTCGGCGAAGCGGACATCCTGATCGAGAATTTCCGCCCCGGCGTGCTGGAAAAACTCGGCCTGGGTTGGGAGACCCTGCACGCCCTGAACCCCAGGCTGGTGATGGTGCGCCTGTCGGGCTTCGGCCAGACCGGGCCGATGAAGGATCAACCCGGCTTCGGCGCGGTCGGCGAGTCCATGGGCGGCTTGCGTTACATCACCGGTTTCGAGGATCGCCCGCCGGTGCGCACCGGCATTTCCATCGGCGACTCGATTGCCGCGCTCTGGGGGGTGATCGGCGCGCTCATGGCCCTGCGTCATCGCGAAGTCAACGGCGGCAGCGGCCAGGTGGTGGACGTGGCCTTGTATGAGGCGATCTTCGCCATGATGGAAAGCATGGTGCCGGAGTTCGACGTGTTCGGCTTTATCCGCGAGCGGACCGGCAACATCATGCCGGGCATCACCCCCTCCTCGATCCACACCAGCGCCGACGGCAGGCATGTGCAGATCGGTGCCAATGGCGATGCGATATTCAAACGCTTCATGCAGGCCATCGGCCGCGACGACCTGGCGAACGACCCGGCACTGGCCAGCAATGATGGCCGCGACAGCCGGCGCGACGAACTCTATGGCGTGATCGATCGCTGGGTAAACAGCCTGCCACTGGACTCGGTGCTCGCCACCCTGAACCAGGCCGAGGTGCCCGCCAGCCGGATCTACAGCGCCGAGGACATGTTCAGCGACCCGCAGTTTCTCGCCCGGGAAATGTTCATCCAGGCCAAGCTGCCCGACGGCAAGGCCTTCAAGATGCCGGGAATTGTGCCGAAATTATCGGAGACGCCCGGTTCCAGCGAATGGGTCGGGCCTGAACTGGGCGAGCATAACCACGAGGTGCTGGGGAACCTTGGCTATGACGCCGCACAGATTGCCCGCTTGCGTGAAAGTGGCGCTATCTAGCGTGCGATGGTGGCAAGACCCTGGCCTGACTGCACGAAAGGTATGGACCTCATGAGTCCTCGTTTTTTCTGGCAACACCGTCGCTGTCGACGACCGACCCTCGCCTTGCTGGCCGCGCTGGCCTGTGCCCTGCCGAGCGCTGCCCAGGCCAAGGACACGCTGATCTGGCTGCTGCGGGACCTGCCGCCGCTGACCATTTTCGACGGTCCGCAAAAAGGCCAGGGGGTCGTCGATCAGCTACGGCCGCTGTTGGTGGCCGCCATGCCCGAGTACGAGCACACGGCCCTGCGGGTCAACCGGGCGCGGGCCATGCAGATGCTCGCCGAACCTTCGTTTACCTGCGATCCGATGCTGCTCTGGACAGCTGAGCGGACGAAAAAGATGGTCTTCTCCATTCCCAGCTTCGGCCAGGCCAGCAACGGGCTGGTGGTGCGCCAGGCGGACCGCCAACTGATCGAGCCGTTTGTGCGCAATGGCCAGGTCGACCTCGCCGCCCTGCTGGCCAGCGATCGCCTCAAACTGGGCATTGTCGCCGAACGCAGCTACGGCCCGCTGGTCGACGATCTGTTACGACAGACGCCCGCTGCGCGCCTGGCACCGCATTATGGCAACGATGCCCTGGGCAGCCTGTTGCAGATGCAGCGGCTGGGACGCCTGACCGCGCTGCTGGGCTACTGGCCAGAAACCCGCTACCTGGCCCGACAACAAGGCATCGCCCCCAGGACCTGGCGTTCTATCCGATCAAGGGCGTCGACAAGTACCAGTTCATCCGCGTCGGCTGCTCCGACACGGAACAAGGGCGCGCGGCCATCGCCCACATCAACCGGATCCTGCGCACCGTGCGCCAGCACCAGTTGCTCGACTTCTATGTGCAATGGCTCGATCCGCAGCAGCGGGATGCCTATCTGGAGGACGCCAGGCAGTTTTTCCTGGCCCCCGAGGATCAGTGATAAACGCCAGGCAAAAGAAACCCCGAGAAGTGGGGAGACAACTCGGGGTTAAACGAGGCCTACAAAGACCAGTACGACACGCTACAAGCACCGGAGCACAATGCTTGCTCCTGCCGATATAAGTCCGACAACGCTTTCGAAAAAAAGGTTCCCGAAAACCGCTACACCCCCGCCGAACGGAACATCTTGTCCTGCGCGGCGTGACGCAGGGCCGCGATGACACAGGGCTCCAGGCGCCCTTCGGCAATGCGCAGATCGCGGTGCAGCCCGTCGACCACATCGGTCAACAAGCGCTTGTCGTTCAGTTGCGCGTGGCTGACCTCACGGGCCAGCAGGGTCAAGCCCGCACTGTTCGTCACCGTCAGCAGGCATTCACCCTGATGCCCCGATGGCGTCAGAATGACGGGATAAGGACTCAATGCTTCATTCAGCAACAGACTGATACTTTCCATCTCGATCACCACTCATATAGTCAGAACCCGACAGGCCAAAGACAAAGGGGCTGTGCCAATGACCGCCAGTCAGAGAAGAAAGTTCGTCAAGCCAGCTAACCTGATACCGGTAGGCGCCGAGCATCAGGCGGCTGCGCCTAGCGTTCCATTGCGAGCATGAACCAGAAAGATGACAGAGAGAAAACAGCGAAATCCGTCGCCCCACCCGCCCTTGCGAATCGTCCTTGCGGACGATCATCCGATTTTTCTCATCGGCCTGCGCGCCGTCCTCGAACGGGACCCCGGGCTGAGCGTCGTCGGCGAGGCCAGCACCCCACAGGAACTGCTCGAGCTTCTGCAAAAGGGTGCCTGCGACGTACTGGTCACGGACTTCATGATGCCGGTCGAACAGCAGAACGACGGTCTGCGCATGCTGGAAAGCGTGACGCGGCAACACCCGCACCTGCCGATCGTGGTGGTCACCATGCTCAACAACGCCGGGCTGTTCCGGTCGATCCTCGATCTCGGCGTCATGGGGCTCCTGAGCAAGGCCAGCCTGGCCGCCGAGCTGCCGGCGGCCATCGCCCAGGTACAACGCCGACGGCCCTACGTGGCCAACTCCGTTCGGCAGACCCTGGCGCTGGCCGGCGAGGTCGGGGAACACCGCCTGGGCGACCAGGAACAGCTTTCACCCCGGGAGCTGGAGGTGACACGCCTGCTGGCGGCCGGGCGTACCGTCGGTGAAATCGCCACTCAATTGTGCCGGAGCAAGCAAACGGTGAGTGCCCAGAAGGTCAGCGCCATGCGCAAGCTCGGCCTGTCCAACGACGCGGCGTTGTTTCTCTACCTTCAGGAACATGGCCTGGCCTGAACCTGAGCGATTACTGCCCCATGGCATGCGTGGGCCCGTACCCCAAGGGCCCGCGCAAAGGTCGAGCCGGGCCGAACCCGGCCACGTCAAGCCAGGGCAACAGCTCGGTGCGATCCATGGGCGGTGCCACGAAGTCTCCCTGAATCAGCGAGTCCCCCAGGGCAATGACCGCCTGATAGTCGCTTTCACTTTCAACCCCGCCGAGCACCACCTGCACGTTCATGCCCTGCGCCATGCGCAAGGCGCCGGAGACGATGGCCGCCTTGCGCGAATCCGCCGCCATCCCGACCACGAAGGGTGAGGCGATCTTCAGTTCGGTGAACGGTAGCTCGAGCAGACGCTGGAGGCTGGTTGCGCCCAGGCCGAAATCGCCGATGGACAGCTGGCAACCGAGCATGCGCAATCTCAGCAAGCCTTCGGCCAGGGCAATGCCGTTGTTGAGTTCGGCGCTTTCCAGTACATCGAGGGTCAAGCACTCGGCCGGCAAACCGAAGCGCTCCAGCAAGGTTTTCAGTCGACCGGCGAAGTCCACCTGTTCCAGCAGGCTCCCCGGAATGCCCACCGTGACCGGCAAGGCTTCATCGGTGGCAAAACGCACCTCGGCCGACAGGCTCACGGCCTGCTCCAACACCCGCCAGGTCAACGCCTGCGCCAGCCCGGCGTATTCGAGCACCGGCATGAAACTGGCGGGCAGCAACACACCCTGTACCGGGTGCTGCCAGCGCGCCAGCGCCTCGACCCCGGCGACTCGACCGTCCTGCGTCAACCTGGGCTGGAAGTGCGCGACAGCGTATTTCTCGATGGCCGAAGCACCGGCACAGGCCTGGAGTTCGTGCAGCGAAAGCAGCTCACAGACCTGTGCCAAAGGCAGGCCAGGTCGTTGACGGGCGAAACGCTGCTGGTAGGTCGCCAGCAAGTCGGCCAGGGCCGCGGCCGACGCCGGCTTGCGCAGACAGCCCAGGACGTGCAGCCCCTGCTGGCGGGCCATATAAGCCGCGCCCTCGAGCACCTCCGGCTCGGCACTGCTGAGGATGATCAGGGCCTGCGCCTCCCGCCCTTCGGCCAGGGAACGAATCAGTTCAAGGCCATCGCCCTCCTCCAGGTGCAGATCGCAGATGGCCACGTCGATCGGCCCACGGTTGGCCAGGGATTGCCGGGCACCCTCGACATTTTCCGCCGTCAGCACATCAAAGACCCCGGTGGCATTGAGCATCTGGTGCAGGGCCATCAGCTGAAAGGCGTTGTCTTCAAGAATCAGGACTTTGAGTGCGCGCATCGAGGGTCTCCGCAAAATGAGGCGGCCGTGGTCCGCAATGACCCTCGACTTTAATCAACCCCACCCCCGACATCCCATAGGACAAGTCCTAAAGTGCCGGAACCTGCGCCTGCAGGTGCGGCTCGATATCGTCCAGCACACGCTCGATGGCCTGCTTGAGGGCCTGCCAGTATGCAGCCATCCGCTCGTCGGACTTGAGCCGCACACAGGCGTCCAGGTCGGCGCAGGCCCGCGCCAGGGCGACGGCATCGATCAGGCAGGCGATCCCCTTGAGCCGATGGACCGCCACCGCCAAGCCGTCCCAGTTGCCCGAGCCGACCGCGACCTCCAACGCCCCGCGCTCCTGTTCGAGGTTCTTGCGCAGCTCCAGCAGCATGCGCCGCATGACCTCGGCATTGGCACAGGTCATGGCGTTCAGGGCCTGAATATCAAAGGAACGTTCGGGCACGATGCTCACCAGCAGCTGTGTCAGATCGTCCAGGGAAACCGGCTTGACCAGCAGTTCGGTCATCCCCGCCTGCAGGCAACGCTGGCGTTCGTCACTCATGGCATTGGCCGTGCAACCGACCACCGGGCACGGCGGACGCTGCTCCCGGGCTTCGAACCGACGTATCGCCTCGGCCAGGGCATAGCCGCTCATGCCGGGCATGTTGCAATCGCTGATCACCAGGTCGAACGGTTCCTGCTGCAAGGCTTGCAGCGCCGCCTCGCCACTCTGGCAGGCAACGACCTGCTGGCCGAGAAAGCGCAACTGCTGGTCGAGCACCAGGCAGTTGGCGGACAGGTCGTCGACAATCAGCACCTTGAGGGAGGCCAGCCGAGGCCTCGCCGCCTCCACCGCGGGAGGCACGGCCGGAGCCGGTTCCACGTGCCTGAGCGTCAGTTCGATACGCACCCGCGTCCCGGCCCCCGGTTGGCTGAGCAAGACGATGGTGCCGCCCATCAACTCCACCAGTTGCTTGCAGATGCTCAAGCCCAGGCCGGTTCCGCCATATTCTTCATCGGCTTGACCCCGGGCCTGGACAAAGGGCGCGAAGAGCGTCTTCTGCTGCTCCAGCCCGATCCCCCTGCCGCTGTCTTCGATCAGGATGCACAAGGTTTCCAGGTCCGCCGTGGACGACACACCGCGCACACGGATGCGCACATAGCCCTCGGCGGTGAATTTCAGCGCATTGCCGATCAGGTTGTTCAACACCTGGCGCAAACGCAGCGGATCGAACCAGTGGTAGCCCGCAAGCCCCGGGTCAACCTCCAGGCTCAGTTCGACGCCCTTTTCCCGCGCGACGGCCTCGAACAGTTGCCGCACGCTTTCCAGCACCGCGACCAGGGAGCCGGCGCGCAAGGCCAGGTGCATGCCGCCGGCCTCGATCTTGGCCAGGTCCAGGCTATCGCCGATCAAGCCCGTCAGCTCCTGCGCCGACTGATACGCCACCTGCAGCGCCCGGGAGAAGCCCTGACCCTTGGCACGGGCCTGCTCGCGCTCGAGTTCGAGCAGGCCGATAATGGCCACCATGGGGGTGCGAATTTCATGGCTCATGGTGGCCAGGAACGCACTCTTGGCCTGGTTGGCCTGCTCCGCCTGCTGGCGCGCCTCCATCAGTTGAGCTTCGAGCTGCTTGCGTTCGGTAATGTCGATCCAGCCCCCCAACAGCCCCTGCAACTGCGCCTCCGCCGAATAGAACGGCACCATCCACTGGTAGATGTCGATCCTGCCGCTGGCGAAGTCGAGTTGCCGGTCCTGGAACAGCGGCTGCTGGGTCTCGAACAACCGGATGAACTCGGCATGCAGTTGCTCCGCGGTGGCCTGGGGCAGAATGTCCACTTCGGTGATCCGTCGGCCCTGGACTTGTTCCAGGGTGGTGGCAAAGCACTCCTCGTAACTGCGGTTGCAGGTCATCAAGCGGCCGTCCAGGTCACGGACGAAGATCGGATTGGGGATACCGTCCAGCAGGGCGCGCTGGAAAGCCAGTTGATCGCTGAGTTCCTGTTCGGCCCGGCGGCGTTGGCGAATCTGGATGTTCAGGCGACGGTTCCAGGCCAGGGAAACACCGCCCAGCAGGATCATCACCGCCGTCAAGCCGTAGACCCAGCGCGGTACGCGCTCCCAGACCGGGCGCATCGGCGCCAGGCCGATCGCGCCGTGCCATTTGATCCGCAACGCGCGCAGTTCGGCCACCGGGAATGCCTCCAGGGCCTTGTTCAGGATACTGAGCAGCTCAGGCTCGGTCTTGACCACCGAGAAACTGTCGGCCGACCAGAGCCCTTCGACGCTGCGCCCGACCTTCAAGCGCCCGGGCGGATACAGGTAGGCGCGGGTATCGCTCTGGATCGTCGCGGTCGCCTCGCCGCGCTCGACCATCGCCCTGGCCTCCTCGGGGTCTTGACCGTGCGCAGGTCGATGTCCGGATAATCCCTGCGGATCATCGGCTCCAAGGCGTGTTTCTCCGGCAGCACCAGCACCCGCCCGGACAGTTGCGAGAGCGAGCCGAGGGGCGAATCGTGCACCCGCACCACGAACACCCAGGCGCTGCCGCCAAAGGCATAGGTGAAATTCAGGAAGGTCTTGCGCTCGATGCTCTCAGCCAGTGTCGTGCTCATGAGCGCCTTGCCGTCGTGGAGCAGGTCGACGCTCTCGGCGGTGGAGCCGGTCTCGCGGAAATCGAACTGCAGGCCGGTCATGCGGGAGATGCGTGACAGCAGGTCCGGGTTGAGACCGACCCAGCGGTTGTGACCATCCTTGTAGATATGCGGCGGGTACGGCTGGGCCACCACGGTGACCCGCGGATTGCGCTCGATCCACGCCAGCTCGGCGGCGGTGAGGCTGATGCGCTGCTGGGCGATGTCCGAGCCGAAGCCGGTGGTCCAGCGGGCCAGGATCTCCCGCCGCGTGGCGTTGTCGGTGTTGTCCAGCACACGCTCCACCAGGGCACTGAGCACGTGATCGGACTGGCGCGTGGCAAAGGCGAAACCGATCGGCGGCAAGTCGCTCTTGTCCTTGATGTGCACGCCCATGTAGGGCCGCAGGCTCTTGTAGGCGCGGACAATCACCTCGTTGCCGATAAAGGCCTCGACCTCGCCCTGGGACAGCGCTTCCAGGGCACTGTAGAGGGTCGGGGCAAGGATGATCTCGCTCTGCGGGTAGGTGGCGTGCACCACCTGGGCATCGGCGTAGCCATCGAGCAGCACCACCTTCTTGCCCTTGAGATCGTGAAAACCCTGGCCGCCGGCGCGGCCGACGATCACCGAGCGGTCCGGCATGTAGTCGCTGGAGAAGCTCAGCCCGGGCACGCCGCGCTCATAGCCGTTGGCACTGGTGAGAATATCGATCTGCCCGCTGCGCAGGGCCTCGACGGCCTGGTCGCGCTCGCCGAACCCGAGCACCTGGACCTGCACCCCCAGGCGATCGCGGATCAGCCCCACGTAGTCGGCGCTGATGCCCTGGTAGCGGTTGCGGTCATTGGTGATATCCACGGGTTCATAGTCGGCGACCGAAATCCCCACCCGCAAGGTCCGCTCCGGCCCCAGCCATTGCTCCTCCTCCGGGCTCAGGGGCAGGCGTTCGACCTCGACGAACGAGGGCGGCAGGCTGAACGGCAGGCCCTGGGCCGCCATCGAGCTGGCGGGCATGCACAGCAGCACCCACCATAACAGCCTGGCCAGAACGGATTGTATGGAACGACCCCAAAACACCATGACGAACTACCTGCCCTCTTCGGTCCATTTCAAGAAATGGCAAAAAACAGGGCAAGTTTGACATGCGAAAACGATAAAGCCCGCCAAGGGGCGGGCTTTAATGTGTGACCTTTCTAGTCTGTCAGAGCGGCTTGCCGCGGTTGCCATGCTGGCTGACAAAGGCTTGCACGGCTTTCAAGTCGTTGGCCAATACAGTGCAGCGCTCATCTCGCTCAAACAAATCTGAAAGATGTGCAGGTAGTTCAAGGGATTTTCCTACGCCCGCCTTCTCCACTGCCTCAGGGAACTTGACCGGATGCGCGGTCCCCAGCACCACCATCGGGGTGTCCAGGCTGCGCCGGCACTCGCGGGCCGCCCGCACACCGATGGCGGTATGCGGATCGAGGACTTCACCGCTCTGGGCGAAGACTTCGGCGATGGTCTCGCAGGTCTGCGCATCGTCCACGGCCAGGGAGTCGAACAGCTTGCGCGCTTCGCTCCAGCGGTCCTGGTCGACACTGAAACCGCCACCTTGCTTGAAGGTGTCCATCAGGCCGGCGATGGCCGCGCCGTTGCGCCCGTGCAGGTCGAACAGCAGGCGTTCGAAGTTCGACGACACCATGATGTCCATGGACGGCGACAAGGTCGCGTGCAGGGTTTCCTTGACGTACTGGTTGCCGCTCATGAAGCGGTGCAGGATGTCGTTGCGGTTGGTGGCGACGATCAGTTGGCTGATCGGCAGGCCCATGTTGCGTGCCAGGTAGCCGGCGAAGATGTCGCCGAAGTTGCCGGTCGGCACCGAGAAGGCCACCGAACGGGCCGGACCGCCCAACTGCAGGGCCGCGTGGAAGTAGTAGACGATCTGGGCCATGATCCGCGCCCAGTTGATCGAGTTCACCGCCACCAGGCGCGTGCCCTTGAGGAAGCTCTGGTCGGCGAAGCTGTTCTTGACCATTTCCTGGCAGTCGTCGAAGTTGCCTTCGATGGCGATGTTGTGGATGTTGTCGCCGAACAGGGTGGTCATCTGCCGACGCTGCACCTCGGACACCCGGTTGTGCGGGTGGAGGATGAAGATGTCGACGTTCTCGCAGTGCTTGCAACCTTCGATGGCGGCCGAACCGGTGTCACCGGAGGTGGCGCCGATGATCACCACGCGCTCGCCACGTTTTGCCAGCACGTAGTCGAGCAGGCGACCGAGCAGTTGCAGGGCGAAGTCCTTGAACGCCAGGGTCGGGCCGTGGAACAGCTCCAGCACCCATTCGTTGCCGTTCAGCTGGCGCAACGGCGCCACGGCGTTATGGGCGAAGGCGCCGTAGGTTTCCTCAAGGATCTTTTTGAAGTCGGCGTCCGGAATGCTGCCGGTGACGAACGGGCGCATGACCCGGAACGCCAGCTCGTGATACGGCAGGCCGGCCCAGGAAGCGATTTCTTCCTGGGTGAAGCGCGGCAGGTTTTCCGGCACGTACAGGCCGCCGTCGCTGGCCAGGCCGGCCAGCAGCACGTCTTCGAAGTTCAGGGCCGGTGCCTGGCCGCGGGTACTGATGTAACGCATGAAGAATTCCTCCAGATCGGCAGCGCCGGCTTAGTTCAAGTGCTCGACGCGGATCCGCACGACAGGACCGACCACCCCTTGCAGGGCTTCCAGCGCCGCGATGGCCTCGTTGATATGTTGCTCGCGCACGCGGTGGGTCAGCAGGATCATCGGCACCAGGCCGTCGTGTTCCTCGACTTCCTTCTGCATGATCGATTCGATGTTGATGCCACGTTCCGACAGGATGCTCGCCACCTGGGCCAGCACGCCCGGATGGTCCTTGGCCTGGATCCGCAGGTAGTAGGCACTTTCGCAGGCCTCGATCGGCAGGATCGGGTGGGCCGACAGCGAGTCCGGCTGGAAGGCCAGGTGCGGTACGCGGTTTTCCGGATCGCTGGTCATGGCGCGAACCACGTCCACCAGGTCGGCGACCACCGACGAGGCGGTCGGCTCCATGCCGGCACCGGCACCGTAGAACAGCGTGGAGCCGGAGGCATCGCCGTTGACCATGACCGCGTTCATCACGCCGTTGACGTTGGCGATCAGGCGATCGGCCGGGATCAGCGTCGGGTGCACCCGCAGTTCGATACCGGCGGCGGTGCTGCGTGCCACGCCCAGGTGCTTGATGCGATAGCCCAGGGCCTCGGCGTAGTTGACGTCGGCGGTGGTCAGCTTGGTGATGCCTTCGGTGTAGGCCTTGTCGAATTGCAGTGGGATGCCGAAGGCGATGGAGGCCAGGATCGTCAGCTTGTGCGCGGCATCGATGCCTTCGACGTCGAAGGTCGGGTCGGCTTCGGCGTAGCCCAGGGCCTGGGCCTCGGCCAGCACGTCTTCGAAGGTACGGCCCTTCTCGCGCATTTCGGTGAGGATGAAGTTGCCGGTGCCGTTGATGATGCCCGCGACCCAGTTGATGCGGTTGGCCGAGAGACCTTCGCGAATCGCCTTGATCACCGGGATACCGCCGGCCACGGCGGCTTCGAACGCCACGATCACGCCCTTCTCGCGGGCCTTGGCGAAGATTTCGTTGCCGTGCACGGCGATCAGCGCCTTGTTGGCGGTGACCACGTGCTTGCCGTGCTCGATGGCGCTGAGCACCAGCTCACGGGCCACGGTGTAGCCGCCCATCAGCTCGATGACGATATCGATTTCAGGGTTGCTCGCCACTTCGAAGACATCGTGGGTAATAGCAATACCGGTGGTCTGGAACTGAGGCTTTGGCGTACGCATGGCAATTTGAGCCACTTCGATTCCACGCCCGGCACGGCGGGCAATCTCCTCGGCGTTACGCTGAAGTACGTTGAAGGTGCCGCCACCGACGGTACCTAACCCACAGATGCCTACTTTGACCGGTTTCACTCTGAACTCCCCATGAAACGGCCGACACGAGGTCGGCCGTGGAAAACAGCCGCTGGACCGCCAGCGGCTCGCTATTGATGACCCGGGAACCCGTCCCCTGGGCCATGCTCGTCACAGGTTGAGCGTGACGAGGCTGGATTACTTGGCGGACAGTGCCAGTTTGGCAACTTGTGCCGCCGGCTGGTAGCCCGGAATTACCTGACCATCGGCCAAAATAATCGCCGGCGTGCCGTTGACACCGATCGATTGACCCAGGGCGAACTGCTTGGACACCGGGTTGGCGCACTTGGCAGCCTTGATTTCCTGGCCGTCGACCATCTTGTCCATGGCCGCTTTCTTGTCGGTCGAGCACCAGACCGCCTGCAACTGCTCGTCACCCGGCGAGCCGAGGCCCTGGCGCGGGAACGCGACGTAGCGCACTTCGATGCCCATCTTGTTCAGTGCCGGCACTTCGGCATGCAGCTTGTGGCAGTACGGACAGGTGGTGTCGGTGAACACGGTGATGTGCGACTTGGTCTCGCCGATGGCCGGGTAGACCACGGTCTCGGCCACCGGAATACCGTTGATCAGCTTGGCGACGCCCAGGCGTTCGGTTTTCTCGGTGAGGTTGACTGGCTTGCCGTCCTTGAGCTGGAACAGGTAGCCCTGCATGACGAACTGGCCGTCGGCGCTGGCATAGAGCACGCGACTGCCCTTGAGCTTGACTTCATACAGGCCGGCCAGGGGACTGGCAGTGATGCTCTCCACCGGGGTTTCCAGTTGGAGGCTGTCGAGGCTCTTGCGAATCGCCTGCTCGGCGGTGTCATCGGCCAGGGCCAGGGTGCTGACCAGAGCGAGGGCAGCGGCGGCGAAAATCTGGGTCAAGCGCATGGGAACTCCTGAAGACGGGCAAAGGGGGCCGAGGCTGATACGACCACGGGGAAACGGATCGGTTTCAAGCGCCCGCTTTGCGAACCCCTAGAGCCTAACACATAAGCCCGGCGGGGCCGAACCCCGTATGGCTCAGCCGCGCGGGTGATGTTTGGCGTGCAGATCCTGCAACCGCGCCCGGGCTACATGGGTGTAGATCTGCGTGGTGGACAGGTCGCTGTGCCCCAGCAACATCTGCACCACCCGCAGGTCGGCGCCGTGGTTGAGCAGGTGCGTGGCGAAGGCATGGCGCAAGGTGTGCGGCGACAGCGATTTGCCGATCCCCGCGACCGTGGCCTGGTGCTTGATCCGGTGCCAGAAGGTCTGGCGGGTCATCTGCTCGCCGCGCTGGCTGGGAAACAGCACATCGCTGGGACGCCCGCCGAGCAGTTCGACGCGGGCATCGCGCAGATAACGCTCGACCCAGACGATCGCCTCTTCCCCCATGGGCACCAGGCGCTCCTTGCTGCCCTTGCCCATGACCCGCAACACGCCCTGGCGCAGATTGACCTGCTCCAGGGTCAGGCTGATCAGCTCGGTGACCCGCAGCCCGCAGGCGTAGAGCACCTCGAGCATGGCGCGGTCGCGCTGGCCGATGGCTTCGCTCAGGTCCGGGGCGGCCAACAGCGCTTCCACATCCGCCTCGGACAAGGATTTAGGTAGCGGCCTGCCCAGCTGCGGCATCTCGACCTGCAAGGTCGGGTCGACGGCAATCAGCTTTTCCCGCAGCAGGTAGCGATAGAAACCCCGCACGCCGGAGAGAAAGCGCGCGGTGGAGCGCGGCTTGTAGGCCTGCTCCAGGCGCCAGGCCAGGTGATCGAGGATCAGCTCGCGACCGGCGGCGGCCAATTCCAGGCCTTTTTCCTGCAACCAGCCGTTGAACAGCGCCAGGTCGCTGCGATAAGCGTCCCGGGTGTTGTCGGACAAACCTTTTTCCAACCACAGGGCGTCGAGAAACTGGTCGATAAGCGGGTGATCGATGGCGGGCATAAGGGCTCGAAAAGCGACAGGCGATAAGCGGACCCACTGTGACAGCGCGCCACGGTTTTTTCAAAACCCGGAATGCAAAAAAGCAGCCCGTAGGCTGCTTTTTTCTGCATCGGAAGCTGGACTTAAGCCAGTTTTTCCTTGATGCGAGCTGCTTTACCCGACAGGTCGCGCAGGTAGTACAGCTTGGCTTTACGTACGTCACCGCGACGCTTGACAGCCATGCTGTCGATTTGCGGGCTGTAGGTCTGGAAAGTACGCTCTACGCCAACACCGTTGGAGATCTTACGTACGGTGAACGCGCTGTTCACACCGCGGTTACGCTTGGCAATTACCACGCCTTCGAACGCTTGCAGACGCGAACGGTCGCCTTCCTTCACTTTCACCTGAACGACAATGGTGTCGCCCGGGGCAAAGGCAGGGATCTCTTTGGTCATCTGCTCGGCTTCGAGTTGCAGAATGATTTTGTTGGTCATGCTGTGCTCCTAAGGTAAATCGTCTGATCTACCATCGATACGTTGTTAACTATCGTCCCGCTCGCGGATGTATTCCTCGAGCAGCTTCTTCTCTTCTCCAGAAAGCGAGCGGCTTTCCAGAAGATCGGCGCGTCGTTCCGAGGTCCTGCCAAGGGACTGCTTCAGACGCCAACGCCGGATGTGTGCGTGGTTGCCACTGAGCAACACGTCGGGAACACGCTGATCCGCATACACCTCCGGACGGGTGTAGTGCGGGCAATCCAGCAGGCCATCCGTGAAGGAATCTTCCTCCGCGGAGTCCGCATGCCCTAAAGCTCCGGGCAGCAGCCGTGTAACCGCATCTATCAGGACCATCGCCGGCAGCTCGCCACCGGAGAGAACATAGTCCCCAATCGACCACTCTTCATCGACATGAGCGTCTATAAAGCGCTCGTCAATGCCTTCATAACGACCTGCAATGAGGATCAAGGCTTCCTCGTTCGCCAGGTCGCGTACCGCCAACTGATTCAGTTGCCGGCCTTGGGGCGACAGGTAAATCACCTTCGCCGCCTCCCCTGCTGCTGCCTTGGCCTGAACCAGGGCGTCCTCAAGGGGCTTGATCTTCATCACCATGCCCGGACCACCGCCAAATGGGCGATCATCCACAGTGTGATGTCGATCCGTCGTGTAGTCCCGCGGGTTCCAACAGGTCAACTGCAAGAGCCCCTGTTTCACCGCACGACTGGTGATGCCGTAGTCGCTGATGGCGGAAAACATCTCGGGAAACAAACTGATCACTTCTACGCGCAGGCTAGCCATCGCTTAGAAGTCCGCGTCCCAATCCACCTTCATCTCGCCAGCGGCAAGGTCGACGGCCAACACGCATTGCTCCGTATAGGGCAACAGGCGTTCGCGATCATCCAGGCTGCCCGGACAAGGCTTGACCACCATGACATCGTTCGAGCCGGTCTCGAGCAGGTGATCGATTTTCCCGAACAGTTGTCCGAGGGTGTCGATGACCTTGAGACCTTCCAGCTGGTACCAGTAGTACTCGCCGTCGGTCAGTTCAGGGAACAGGTTGCGCGGCACGCAGATCTCATAACCGGCCAGAAGACGCGCTTCTTCACGATCATCGAGACCCTTGAGCTTTGCGACCAGGAACTTTTCGTTCCCGCGTCCGCTGACCAGCTCTACCTGTTTCACGCTGCCTTCGCGCTTGAGCGTCCAGGTTTTGTAGTCCAACAGGTTTTTGATCGGATCCGTAAAGGAGTAAACCTTCACTTCGCCGCGAACGCCATGAACAGAATAGATCTTGCCGATAACGATCAGATCATCGGTAGAAGCCGGCGTCGCGTTCATATGGCTCAGGCCGCAGCCTTAGCGTTTTCCTTCAGCAACTGAGCAACACGCTCAGAAGGTTGTGCACCCACGCTCAGCCAGTAGGCTACGCGCTCTTGGTTCACGGACAGACGAACTTCCTGACCACGAGCAACCGGGTTGAAGAAACCCACTTGTTCTTTGTGCGAACCGTCACGAGCGTTGCGGCTGTCGGTTACGGTCAGGTGGTAAAACGGGCGCTTTTTGGAGCCGCCAAGGGCAAGACGGATTGTTAGCATGTGAACATCGTTCCTGTAGTCGGTGCTGCAAATCTAAATGCACAGCGGGCATGGGTGCCCGAAAGGCCGCATATTCTAAGGAATATACGGACTTTTGCAAATGACTTTTTCCGGCGCCCGGCGCCGTGCAATCAGGATTTGCCATGGAGCCGTCGTCAAGACGGCAGGTCAGCTCCCGCTGAGTGCGGGTTTACTGGCGATCCCCCACATCCCTGCGGGGGCAGCGCCGGCCATCAGGCCGACGCGAATTCCTTACATTTTCGGCATGCCGCCGCCGGGCAACATACCGCCCATGCCGCGCATCATCTTGGCCATGCCGCCTTTGGCAGAGAATTTCTTCATCATCTTCTGCATCTGCTTGTGCTGCTTGATCAAGCGACCGATGTCCTGCACCTGGGTGCCGGAGCCCATGGCGATCCGGCGCTTGCGCGAACCGCTGATCAACTCGGGGTCGCGGCGCTCGGCCGGGGTCATGGAGTTGATGATGGCTTCCATCTGCTTGAACTGCTTCTCGGCCGCGCCCTGGGCATTGCCCATCTGCGCCAGGTTGACCCCGCCGATGTTCGGCAGCTTGTCCATCAGGCCGCCGAGGCCGCCCATATTCTTCATTTGTTGCAGCTGGTCGCGGAAGTCTTCGAGGTCGAAGCCCTTGCCTTTCTTCAGCTTCTTGGCCAGCTTGTCGGCCTTTTCCTTGTCGAGGGTCTGTTCGGCCTTCTCGATCAGGCTGAGCACGTCGCCCATGCCGAGGATGCGCGAGGCGATCCGCTCCGGATGGAAGGGCTCGAGCGCTTCGCTCTTCTCGCCCATACCGATGAACTTGATCGGCTTGCCGGTGATGGACCGCACCGACAGCGCAGCACCGCCACGGGCGTCGCCGTCGACCTTGGTCAGGATCACGCCGGTCAGCGGCAGCGCATCGCCAAAGGCCTTGGCGGTGTTGGCGGCGTCCTGGCCGGTCATGGCGTCGACCACGAACAGCGTTTCCACGGGTCTGACCGCCGCGTGCAGCTGCTTGATCTCGTCCATCATCTCGTCGTCGATGTGCAGACGACCGGCGGTGTCGACGATGACCACGTCGATGAACTTGAGCTTGGCTTCTTTAATAGCCGCTTCGGCGATGGCCACCGGCTTCTGGCTGAGATCGGACGGGAAGAAAGTCACGCCGATGTCGCCCGCCAGGGTTTCCAGCTGCTTGATGGCCGCCGGACGGTAAACGTCGGCCGAGACCACCATCACACTCTTCTTCTTGCGCTCCTTGAGGAAGCGCGCCAGCTTGCCGGCGGTGGTGGTTTTACCCGCGCCCTGCAGACCGGCCATCAGCACCACCGCAGGCGGCACGGCAGCGAGGTTCAAGTCTTCGTTGGCGGCGCCCATCAGGCTTTCGAGCTCGGCCTGGACGATCTTCACGAACGCCTGGCCCGGGGTCAGGCTGCGCGACACTTCGGTGCCGACCGCGCGCTCCTTGACCGCGTTGACGAAGTCCTTCACCACCGGCAGGGCGACGTCGGCTTCGAGCAACGCCATGCGCACTTCACGCAGGGTGTCTTTGATGTTGTCCTCGGTCAGCTTGGCCTTGCCGGTGACATGGCGCAGCGTCTGCGAGAGACGGTCGGTCAGGTTTTCAAACATGCGCGATCCTTTGAGGCCCTCATGGAGACCGAAGTGATGGCTGCCGGACAAGGAAAAAAAGCGCCTGGCGAGCCTGCGGCGTGGGCAGGTCGCGGATTATAGCGGAGAGTGCATGCGGCGCACTAGCGCCACGGTCTTTCGTGGACCGGGGGTTCTATGCCAAACTCAGCGCTTTTCGGGCTTGCCTAACAGGATTTATGCTCCCCTTGTCACCCAGTTTGCTGACCAGCCTCGTCGCCGCCTGCCTCTATGCCGCTGCGACCCTCTATCAAGGCACCCGCCTGCGCCAGGGCGCCAAGGCGAACAAACGCCTGCTGGTAGGGCTCGGCGTAATCGCCGTGATCGCCCACGCCACCAGCCTGCTCACCCACCTGATGACGCCCATCGGCCTGGGCCTGGACTTTTTCAATGCCGCCAGCCTGATCGCCGTCGCAGTGATCGCCCTGACCCTGGCGGCCTGTTCGCGCATCCCCGTGGAAAACCTGCTGATCCTGCTCTTCCCGCTGGGCCTGCTGACCGTGGTGCTGGCGCAGTTCACACCCGCGGGCACGGTGCAGATCATCGACGAGGAACCGGGCATCCTCGCGCATATCCTGCTGTCGATCCTGGCCTACGGCATGTTCACCATCGCAGTGTTCCAGGCCCTGCTGCTGTTGCTGCAGGACCACCAGCTCAAGCACAAGCACCCCTCCGGGCTGATCCGCAACTTCCCGCCGTTGCAGACCATGGAAAGCCTGCTGTTCGGCTTCCTCTGGGCCGGCTGGAGCCTGCTGTCGCTGTCGCTGATCTCCGGCTGGCTGTTCGTCGAGAACCTGTTCGCCCAGCACCTGGTGCACAAGACCCTGCTGGCCTGCCTGGCCTGGGTGGTGTTCAGCGTGCTGCTGTGGGGGCGCAATCGTCTCGGCTGGCGCGGGCACAAGGCCATCCGCTGGACCCTGGCCGGTTTCTGCCTGCTGATGCTGGCCTATTTCGGCAGCAAGCTGGTCCGCGAATACATCCTGCACATCTGACGGGCCTTCGAAACCATGGACAACTTGCCCGCCGGGCCGATGCTCGCTGTACTGGCCCTGCTGATTCTCTGGTCGGCGCTGTTCACCGCCGTTGAAGTCGCGCAACAGCTGCTCGCCGCCCTGCGCCCCGCCTCGCGCTCGGGCGACAAACCGACGCCCAGGCTGAAATTCCCCCGTGACAGCCTGATCCTGTGCAACACCCTGTGCCGGATCGTGGTGGTGGTGATCGGCACCCTGCTGTCGATTCTCCTGTGGGGCAAGCACGGCCCCTGGCTGGCCTGCCTCGGCGCCACGGTCCTGCTGCTGGTGTTCGCCGACTACCTGCCGCGCCTGCTCGCCGCCCGCTATCCCGAATCGATCCTGGCCACCGGCAATGCCTTGCTGGGGATTCCGCTGAAGATCATCTACCCGGTGGCCTGGTTGCTGAGCGGTATCGCCCAGTTGCTGCTGCGCCCGTTCATCAGCAAGGCCAGCGCGGTCAAGCAGAGCGATGAGGACCAACCGCCCCTCGATCAGGAAGACGAACCGGAGCCCCCGGCGCGCAACCCGTCGCTGTCCAGCATCCATGCGCTGCACAACATCACGGTCAACGACATCCTGGTGCCGCGCAGCGAAGTGGAGGGGGTCAACCTCGACGACTCCATCGAGGAAATCATCGCCCAGTTGCTGAAGAACCGACGCACCCGCCTGCCGGTGTTCCACAGCGATATCAACCAGGTCGAGGCGGTGCTCAATACCCGCCAGATTCTTCATCAACTGTTCGATGCCAGCCTGACCAAGGCCGACCTGCTCGCCGCCTGCCGTGAGCCCTACTTCGTCCCGGAAAGCACGCCGCTGCAACTGCAACTGCTGAATTTCCACAAGCAGCAACGGCGCCTGGGCATGGTGGTGGACGAATACGGTGAGGTGCTGGGCATCGTCACCCTGGAAGACATTCTTGAAGAGATCGTCGGCGAATTCGAAAGCGAACACAGCCTCGATAACCCGCATGTCCACCCCCAGCCCGATGGCCGACTGGTGATCGAGGGCGCCGCATCGATTCGCGAACTGAACAAGAGCCTGGGCTGGCACCTGCCCAGCGACGGCCCGAAAACCCTCAATGGCCTGGTGACCGAGGCGCTGGAGACCATCCCGGAAAGCGCCGTGTGCCTGAAGATCGGCCGTTACCGCCTGGAAATCCTCGAGACCGAGGACAACCGGGTCAGCCGGGTGCTGGTCTGGCACACCACGTCGGCTGCCGTTGCACGCTGACACGACCCACCCCCTTGTTTGATCGATAGACGCATTCCTATAATCGAGCGGGCTTATCCGGCCCCGCCGGAACGCCTGCTTACCCGCACCCAGCCCCCTCCGGCCAACAACGCCTTGCCATGACCCGTCGCCGACACTCACAACCTGTCGCGTGGGAACCAGCCCTTATCCCTGGGCGCTCCATACTAATAATTCGCACGCGCAAGACTTTCAGGGACGCCCGCAATGACCTCCAGCACCACCTTTGCAGATGCCACGCCGAACAAGCCGCTGAACTCGACCTCACGAGTGGCGACCGCCAGTTTTATCGGTACGGCCATCGAGTTCTACGATTTCTACGTCTATGCCACCGCCGCCGCGCTGGTGATCGGACCGGTGTTTTTCCCGCAGACCGACAGCACCGCACAGATGCTCTCGGCCTTCCTGACCTTCGGCATCGCCTTCCTCGCCCGCCCGCTGGGTTCGATCCTGTTCGGCCACTTCGGTGATCGCGTCGGGCGCAAATCGACGCTGGTCGCTTCGTTGCTGATGATGGGGATCTGCACCACGCTGATCGGCGTGCTGCCCGGCTACACGAGCATTGGCGCCTGGGCTCCGATCCTGCTGTGCCTGTTGCGCTTCGGCCAGGGGCTGGGACTCGGCGGGGAATGGGGCGGGGCCGCGCTGCTGGCGACCGAAAACGCCCCCGAAGGCAAGCGCGCCTGGTTCGGCATGTTCCCGCAACTGGGTCCGTCGATCGGCTTCCTGGCCGCGAACGGCCTGTTCCTGATCCTCGCCATGACCTTGAGCGACGAGCAGTTCCGCTCCTGGGGCTGGCGCATTCCGTTCCTGCTCAGCGCCGCGCTGGTGATGGTCGGCCTGTATGTGCGCCTCAAGCTGGAGGAAACGCCGATCTTCGCCAATGCCGTGGCCCGCCAGGAACGGGTGAAGATGCCCCTGGTCGAGCTGTTCAGCCGCTATTGGGCCCCGGTGCTGCTCGGCTCGCTGGCGATGGTGGTGTGTTACGCGCTGTTCTATATCTCGGCGGTGTTTTCGCTGAGCTACGGGGTCGCCAACCTCGGCTACAGTCGCGAGACCTTCCTCGGGCTGTTGTGTTTTGCCGTGCTGTTCATGGCGGCCGCCACACCACTGGCGGCCTGGGCCAGCGACCGTTTCGGGCGCAAGCCGGTATTGCTGCTCGGTGGCGTGCTGGCGCTGCTGTCCGGCTTCACCATGGAACCGCTGCTGGGCCATGGCTCGACCGCAGGCGTCGCGCTGTTCCTGTGCCTTGAGCTGTTCCTGATGGGCATTACCTTCGCGCCGATGGGTGCCCTGCTGCCGGAGCTGTTTCCCACCCACGTGCGCTATACCGGCGCATCGGCGGCCTATAACCTGGGCGGCATCGTCGGCGCCTCGGCCGCACCGTTCTTTGCCCAGAAACTGGTGGCGATGGGCGGTTTGAGTTGGGTCGGCGGGTATGTATCGGCGGCGGCGGCATTGAGCCTGATCGCGATCTTCTGCTTGAAAGAGACGCGCCACAATGACCTGAACAAGGTCGCAGGATAGACAACCGATCGTTCCCACGCGGGGCGTGGGAACGATCGGTGCAGAGGCTTACAGCTCTACGACAACTGCCTGGGCGGCACGGGTCGCCTTGGCCCGCGCGGCGTCGATCGACTCGTCCCGCGCCAGGGCCACGCCCATGCGGCGCTGGCCGTTGACTTCCGGCTTGCCGAACAGGCGCAAGGCCGTATCCGGCTCGCTCAACGCCGCACCGAGGTTGGCGAACGCGGTCTGGGTCGACTGCCCTTCCACCAGGATCACCGCCGACGCCGACGGACCGAACTGACGGATCAACGGGATCGGCAAGCCGAGAATCGCCCGGGCATGCAGCGCGAACTGCGACAGGTCCTGGGAGATCATGGTCACCATGCCGGTGTCATGGGGACGCGGCGATACTTCGCTGAACCACACCTGGTCGCCCTTGATGAACAGCTCGACACCAAACATGCCGCGCCCACCCAGGGCCTCGGTCACCGCCTTGGCGACCCGCTCCGACTCGGCCAGGGCCAGCGGACTCATCGCCTGGGGCTGCCAGGACTCCTGGTAGTCGCCCTTCTCCTGACGGTGGCCGACCGGTGCGCAGAAGGTGGTGCCGCCGACATGACGAACGGTCAGCAAGGTGATTTCGTAGTCGAAGTCGATAAAGCCCTCGATGATCACCCGGCCCTTGCCCGCACGCCCGCCTTCCTGGGCGTAGTCCCAGGCTTTCTGCACGTCGTCGGCGCTGCGCAGCAGGCTCTGGCCCTTGCCCGAAGAACTCATCACCGGCTTGACCACGCACGGGAAGCCCAGGTCCTCGACCGCCTTGCTATAGGCCTCGAAGGTGTCGGCGAAGTGGTACGGCGAGGTCGGCAGCTTCAGCTCTTCGGCGGCCAGGCGACGGATGCCTTCACGGTTCATGGTCAGTTGCGCGGCACGGGCGGTCGGCACCACGGTGAAGCCTTCGGCTTCCAGTTCCACCAGGGTGGCGGTGGCGATGGCTTCGATTTCCGGCACGATGAAGTGTGGCTTCTCGGCTTCGATCACCGCCCGCAGGGCCGCGCCGTCGAGCATGTTGATCACGTGGCTGCGATGGGCCACCTGCATGGCCGGCGCGTCGGCGTAGCGGTCAACGGCAATCACTTCGACGCCCAGGCGTTGCAGCTCGATCACCACTTCCTTGCCCAGCTCACCACAGCCACAGAGCAATACGCGAGTCGCGGTCGGCGACAGTGGAGTTCCGATACGGGTCATTTCAGGTCCTCAAGGAAGCAGATCATCGACGGCACCTGGACAATCAGGCACCTGCCGGGAAGAAAGGCCGGCATTTTACATGAACCGAGGCAGATATGAACCGAACGGGCGTGACTTCAGGTGGAAAGGACCGTCTTGCGCGAACGCCAGGCCATGGCCAGCCAGACACAGGTCACACCGGCGAACTTCGAGCCCAGGGCGGTGAGGATCACCCCCGGGGTCAGCGCGCCGATCAGGCCGAAGAAGATGAAAGTGTCCAACGGGATGCTCAGCGCCGAACTTATCCACAGGCGGTCGTGCAACGGGCGCCTGGTGATGCTGAAAACCAGCCAGTCGATGCATTCGGAGAGGGCGAAGGCGGTGGCGCTCGCCAGGGCGATGGCCGGTTCGGAGGTGAAGTAGGACAACAGCAACGCCGCGACCATCGCGACAAGCGCACCGTGGCCGAAACGGGTCTGCACCATGTCGCGCAGGATGAACACCAGTCCGCCCCAGGCCGACCAGATGATGTCCAGGTGCGGCGCGGCGGAGAAGGCGAAGTTGATCAGCACGACGCTGGCGATGTAGGCGATGAGAAAGAGCATGGGTGGCAGACTACCTTGTCTATTTAGCCGTACAGGTTACCCCAAAGTAGCGGAGCCGTTGAAGCCTGACGCGCTCCTGTGGCGAGCGGGGCCTGCAGCGGCTTTCATGCCCGGCTGATTGTCAGGTCCTTGCGCCCGACATGAACAGCAGCCCAGCGGACTTGGCCCGCTCATGACAACGCCCGAGCACCTCGCGACGCTCGGCATTGTCCATGCGGCTCCAGCGGGTGATCTCCTCGACCGTGCGCTGGCAACCGATGCAGATGTCCTGCTCATCCAGCGCGCAGATGCTCACGCAAGGCGACGCCAGCGGACGTTCGGGCGTATTCATGCTTCGTCGACCGCCAGGTCGCGGGCATAACGCTGGGCGTTGTGCACATAGTGGGCGGCACTGGCTTCGAGCATTTTCTTCTGCGCCTCGGTCAACTCGCGGACCACCTTGCCCGGCGAGCCCATCACCAGCGAGCCGTCGGGAATTTCCTTGTTCTCGCCGATCAAGGCATTGGCGCCGATGATGCAGTGCTTGCCGATCTTCGCGCCGTTGAGGATCACCGCGTTGATGCCGATCAGGCTGTAGTCGTCCACCGTGCAACCGTGGAGCATCGCATTATGGCCGATGGTCACCCCGGTGCCGATGGTCAGCGGATAACCCATGTCGGTATGCATCACCGTGCCATCCTGCACATTGCTGTTGCGGCCGATCAGGATCAGCTCGTTGTCACCGCGCAACACCGCGTTGAACCAGACACTGGCGCCCTCCTCCAGCCGGACCCTGCCGACCAGGGTCGCATTGGGGGCTACCCAACTCTGCGGATGCGTCTCGACCCGGGCGTCGCCCAAACGGTATTTCATAGGGTGTCCTCAAGGCTTGCGACCACCTGACCGGCGGCTCTAGATGTTGATGAAGCGTTCCGGGGGATTGTGCAGGCTGATCCGGGCGTCATACAACAGGTTGACCAGCTCGACGATCATGATCGCCGTCAGCCCCCAGATCTTGTATTCGCCAAAGCGGTAGCTGGGCACGTACCAGCTGCGGCCCTGATAATCGATACGATGGGTATGCTCGCGCGGGTCCTGGCGGAAAAACGCCAGCGGCACGTTGAACACCGCGGCGATCTCGGCGTCATTGGCCCGATAGTCGACAAAGTCCGGCACCACCCCGACATAAGGCGTGACCTTGAGCCCGTACAGCGAGATCACCGGACTGAGCGGTCCGATGACTTCCACCAATCCCGGCGCCAGGCCGATTTCCTCTTCGGCTTCGCGCAGGGCGGTGAAGATCAGGTCCGGATCATCCGGGTCGCGGCGCCCACCGGGAAAGGCCACCTCGCCGCCGTGGGTCGACAGGCCGCTGGCGCGCAGGGTCAGCACCAGCTCCGGTTCGTCACTGCGGGTGATCGGCACCAGTACCGCCGCCTCGGGAAAACGACGGTCCGTTTCCAGGGGGCGGGGCGTATGGCTGCTTACACGTCGAAGTAACTCGTCCAGCATGGCTGATCTCGATTTGCGGCTTACCTGGCATCATGCACCAAAAGCAGCGCAGCGCCCAACCCCCCGGACAGTGGCATGTCGCGAAAGCACAACTTGCCGACAACCCGCCGCCCACGCGAAGATAGGCGCATTGCCAAGAGAATCCAGCATGAAGTTCTGCAGCCAGTGCGGCAAACCGGTGAGTCAACGCATACCCGAGGGCGACACGCGCCTGCGTTACGTCTGCGACCACTGCGACACCATTCATTACCAGAACCCCAATATCGTCGCCGGCTGCCTGCCGGTCTGGGGCAGCCAGGTCCTGCTCTGCCGCCGCGCCATCGAGCCGCGCCGTGGCTACTGGACCCTGCCCGCGGGCTTCATGGAGAATGGCGAGACCGTGGAGCAGGCCGCCCGCCGGGAAACCCTGGAAGAAGCTTGCGCGCGGGTGCGTAACCTGAGCATCTATACGCTGATCGACGTGCCGCACATCAACCAGGTACACGTGTTCTACCGTGCCGAACTGGTGGACCTGGAATTTGCCGCCGGCGCGGAAAGCCTGGAAGTACGGCTGTTCGAAGAGCACGAGATCCCCTGGTCCGAGCTGGCTTTCAGGACAGTCGGACGGACCCTGGAGTGTTTCTTCGCCGACCGCCCGACCGAACAATACCCGGTTCGCAGTGAAGCCGTGCCGCCCATGGCCTCCCGCACCCAACCCAATCATCAATAACCCCTCACCTTCAGGGATACCGTTTCAATGCGCTGGTTGCTCGTAGTGTTCTGCCTGTCGTTCGCCACTCTGTCCCAGGCCTCTGTCGCCGACCCACTGGGTGGTAGAACCGTCGAGAAGATCCTGATCCTCAAGTCCGCCCATCAACTGCAACTGATCAATGACGGCAAGCCGCTGAAGACCTACCGCATCTCCCTGGGTAAACATCCCACGGGGCAGAAACTCATGGCCGGCGACCGGCGCACGCCCGAGGGTTTCTATTGGGTGGACTGGCGCAAGCCCAGCGACAAGTACAACCTGTCGCTGCACCTGTCCTACCCCAATATCAGCGACTCGGCCCGTGCCCGCCGCGAAGGGGTGGATCCCGGCAGCATGATCATGATCCACGGCACGCCGGACTCCGAGGACTACCCGGAACAGTTGTTCCACACCCTGGACTGGACCGACGGTTGCGTGGCCATGCGCAATGTCGACATGCGCGAGGTCTGGGAACTGGTCAAGGACGGCACCATGGTGGAAATCCGCCCCTGAGCCGACCACGCCATTCTGATACCACTGACTCATCCGACGCCCGTCATGCTCCCCATGACGGGCGTTTTCATTGCACTCGCACAAAACCACTGGTATTGACATGGTATTAAAGTGGTACTAACTTCATCACCACTGTCCGAGTGCAAAACCTCTAACAAACGCACAGGAAAAATCCCACATGAACGACATCCTCGCCCTGCGACCCGATGAGTCCCAGCCGACACCGCTGTACCTGCAACTGGCGCGCAACCTGGAAGCGGCCATCCATGCCGGCCAGTGGAAAGCCGAACAGGCACTGCCCTCGGAGCGCAACCTGAGCGAGCTGTTGAGCATTTCCCGGGTGACCGCGCGCAAGGCCCTGGAAGTCCTGCTGGAACAGGGCCTGATCCGTCGCAGCCAAGGCTCCGGGACCTTTATCACCCCGCGCCTGGAGCAACCGCTGTCACGCCTGTCGAGTTTCAGCGAACGGTTGCGGGCCAAGGGCTTCGTGCCTGGTTCCCGCTGGCTGGAGCGCGAGATCGCCCTGCCAAGCCATGAGGAACTGATCCGCCTGGCCTTGTCGCCCCGTGACCAGGTCGCCCGGCTCAAGCGCCTGCGCACCGCCGACGACACCGTCATGGCCATCGAGATGAGCACCCTGCCCGCCGCCCTGCTGCCCGACCCCGAGGCCGTCGGCGATTCGCTCTACGCCTACCTCGACAGTATCGGCCGCCCGGTGGTGCGGGCCCTGCAGCACATTCGCGCGATCAACGCCTCGACCGAATTCGCCGCGCTGGTGGGCATCGAGCCCGGCACCGCGATGCTGCTGATGACCCGTGTCGGCTACCTCGAGGACAACACCCCCATCGAGCTGACCGACACCTACTGCCGTAACGATTACTACGACTTCGTCGCCGAACTGCGGCGTTAGCCTGTTCAGAGAGCCTGCCATGTCCGAAGACAACATCCTCACCCCGCAAGGCTGGATTCGCGGTCGCCTGCTGCACCAGCACGGCAAGGTCACGCAGATCGAAGGCACGCCCTGCGATCCATCCGAAAACGACCTGCCGTACCTGCTGCCCGGCTTCATCGACCTGCACGTCCACGGCGGCGGCGGCCAGGACATCATGCAGGGCGGCGACGCCTTCGAGACCATCGCCCGCACCCACCTGCGCTTCGGCACCACCTCGCTGCTGGCCACCACCATGACCGCGCCGCCCGAGGAAATCAGCGCCATCCTCGGCCAACTCGGGGTCTATTGCGAACAGCGCCGACCGGGCACCGCCCGTGTCCTCGGCGTGCACCTGGAAGGCCCGTTCATCAACCCCGGCAAGCTGGGGGCGCAACCGAACTTCGCCCACACCGCGATCAGTGCCGAAGTCGAGGACTACCTGCGCCTGGCACCGATCCGGGTGATCACCATCGCCCCGGAAATCGCCGGCCACGCGGCGTTGATCCGCGACCTCAGCGCCCGTGGCATCCGCATGCAGATCGGCCATACCCTGGGCAGCTACGAAGAGGGGGTCGCCGCCCTCGAGGCCGGGGTCACCAGCTTCACCCACCTGTACAATGCCATGAGCCCATTGCATCACCGCGAGCCCGGCATCGTCGGCGCCGCCCTCGCCCACGCCCGCTACGCCGAACTGATCCCGGACCTGTTGCACGTGCACCCCGGCGCCATGCGCGTGGCCCTGCGCTCGATTCCCTGCCTCTATTGCGTCACCGACTCCACGGCCGCCGCCGGCATGCCGGATGGCGAGTACAAGCTGGGCAGCCACACCGTAACCAAATGCCTGGGCGGCGTACGACTGCCCGACGGCACCCTGGCCGGCAGCACCCTGACCATGGACCAGGCCCTGCGCAATCTGGTGAAGATCGGCCAGCCGCTGGCCGAAGCCTCGCAACGCCTGTCGCAATTCCCCGCCGACTACCTCGGCCTGCCCGAGCGCGGACGCCTGCAACCCGGCAGTTGGGCCGACTGCGTGCGCCTGGACCGCTCACTGACACTGACCTCGATCATGGTCGAAGGAGAAGCCGTTGACTTCCAGAATGCTTGAAGAGGCGCTGTCGGCCCACGAGGCGGTCAGCCGCCAGTTGCAGCAGCTCGATGAGAGACTGATGGCCCTGGGCGCACGGCTGCGCGAGCAACCACCACACGTGGTGATGACCGTCGCCCGCGGCAGCTCCGACCACGCCGCCAGCTACTTCGCCTATATCGCCATGCAGCAGACCGGGGTTCCGGTGGCCTCGCTGCCGATGTCGGTGGTGACCCTGCAACACTCGCCGCTACAGGTCAGCGGCCAGGCGGTGCTGGCCTTTTCCCAGTCCGGCCAGAGCCCCGACCTGGTGGACAGCCTGCGCCTGCTGCGCGAGCGCGGTGCCTTGACGGTGGCCATGGTCAACGCCGCGGACTCGCCGCTGGAGGCCGCCTGCGAATATGCGATCCCACTGCTGGCCGGGCCGGAACAGAGCGTCGCCGCGACCAAGAGCTTTATCGCCACCCTCAGTGCCAGTGCCCGGCTGCTCGGCCACTGGCACCAGGACCCGGCTTTGCTGGCCGCCGGACAAGCCCTGCCCGAAGGCCTGCGACAAGCCGCGACCAGGGACTGGAGCAAGGCCATCGAGACCCTGCGCGACTGCGAGCGGCTGATGGTGATCGGCCGTGGCGCCGGTTTCGCCATCGCCCAGGAAGCGGCGCTGAAATTCAAGGAAACCTCGGCGATCCAGGCCGAAGCCTTCAGCAGCGCGGAAGTCCGCCACGGCCCCATGGCCCTGATCGACGCCGGCTATCCGTTGCTGGTCTTCGCCCCGCGCGGCGCCGAGCAGGCCGGGCTACTCAAGCTCGCCGCCGAGATGCGCCAGCGCGGTGCCCGGGTGCTGCTGGCGGCGCCGCCGGACGTGGCCGAACGCGACCTGGACCTGTGCTGCGCCGAACACCCGGCCCTCGACCCGATCCTGGCCATCCAGAGTTTCTACGTGATGGCCGCCCAGCTGGCCGTGGCCCGCGGCATGGACCCCGACCAACCGCGCCATCTGAGCAAAGTCACCCGTACCCACTGACGAGTACAGCGCCATGCACAACAAGAACAACATCACCCTCAGCGCACCGCTGAGCGGTCCCGTGTTCCCGCTTGCCGACGTCGACGATGCCGTATTCGCCAGCGGCACGATGGGTCCGGGGCTGGCCATCGACCCGCTCAACGATTGCCTGCATGCACCCTGCGCCGGCGAAATCATTCATATCGCCCGCACCCGGCACGCCCTGACCCTGCGCACCGACAACGGCGCCGAACTGCTGCTGCACCTGGGCCTGGACACCGTCGAGCTGCAAGGCGAGGGCTTTGCGCTGCTGATCGAGGAAGGCGCCCGGGTGCATGACGGCCAGGCCTTGCTGCGGGTCGACCTGGACCGGGTGGCCCGCCACTGCAAGAGCCTGGTGAGCCTGGTGGTCCTGACCAATGGCGAGCATTACCACCTGCAGCCCGTGGCCCGGACCCAGGTCAAGGTCGGCGAACCCTTGCTGCATATCGTGCCGCGCTTGCCCGAGGAACAGCACACGGTCGCCCCGGCGACCGACACCGACGAAGTCCGCGGCAGCGCCCGGGTCGCCCATCACGGCGGCCTGCATGCGCGCCCGGCGGCCTTGCTGCGCCAGACCGCGCAGGGCTTCAGTTGCACCGCCCGCCTGCATCTGGACGATCGATCCGCGCCCCTCGACAGCCTGATCGGCATCATGGGGCTCAGCGTCGGCGAACAGCAGGAAGTGCAGATCAGTTGCCGTGGCCCGGACCGCGAAGCGGCGTTGCAGGCCCTGCTCGACGTGCTGCGCACACCGCTGAACGATACCGGCCACGCGGCCCCACCACCCGCCAAGGCGATCCCGCCCCGACCAAGCGAAGACGGCGTCCTCCAGGGGGTGTGCGCCGCCCCCGGCCTGGTCTGTGGTCCGCTGGCACGCCTGAGCGGCATCACGCTGGCGCCCGACACCGGCCATCACGTCGCCGATGAACAGTTGCAAGCGCTGGACGGCGCCCTGGAAAAGGTCCGTTCGGACATCCACGCCATGCTGTTGCGCGCCCGCCAGCGCAAAGACAGCGAAGAGGAAGCGATCTTCAACGCCCACCTCGCCCTGCTCGAAGACCCTGTGCTACTGGATGCCGCCAGCCAGGCCATCAACGCGGGTCAAGCGGCCACCCATGCCTGGGACCGCTCGATCGAGGCGCAATGCCAGGTCCTGCTCAATCTCGACAATCCGCTGCTGGCCGAACGCGCCAACGACCTGCGCGACCTCCGGCAACAGGTACTGCGGGCCCTGCTGGGCGAGGCCGCGCAGCACGACCTGCCCCCCGGCGCCATCGTCGCCGCACACGAGCTGACTCCCTCGGACCTGCTGCAGCTCAGCCAGCAACAGGTCGCCGGGCTGTGCATGGCCGCGGGCGGTGCGACCTCCCACGTGGCGATCCTCGCCCGGAGCAAGGGCCTGCCCTGCCTGGTGGCGCTGGGTGCCGGACTGCTGGAGATCGCCCCCGGCCAGGTGGTGGTCCTCGACGCCGATCATGGCTGCCTCGAATTGAGCCCCGATGAAGCCCGGCGCGAAGGCGTCGCCCTGACCCACTGGCAACAACAACTGCGGCGCCAGCACCAGGACGCCCAGGCCCGGTTGCCGGCCAACACCCGCGATGGCCTGCACATCGAGGTGGCGGCCAATGTCGCGTCCGCCGCTGATGCCCGCGAGGCGCACCTGCACGGTGCCGACGGCGTGGGCTTGTTGCGCACCGAATTCCTCTTCGTCGAGCGTCGCAGCGCGCCGGATGAAGAAGAACAACGCAGCGCCTATCAGGCTGTGCTGGACGCCATGGGCGACCGGCCGGTGATCATTCGCACCATCGATGTCGGTGGCGACAAGCAACTCGATTACCTGCCGCTGCCGGTGGAAGCCAACCCGGTGCTGGGCCTGCGCGGCATTCGCCTGGGCCAGGCGCGGCCGGAACTGCTCGACCAGCAACTGCGAGCCCTGTTGCAGCTCGACCCGTTGCAACGCTGCCGGATCCTGCTGCCGATGGTCAGCGAAGTCGACGAGCTGCTGCAGGTGCGGCGGCGCCTGGATGAGTTGGCCGGCGAACTGGGGCTCCAGCGGCGCCCGGAACTGGGGGTGATGATCGAAGTGCCTGCGGCGGCCCTGCTGGCCGAACAACTGGCCGAGCACGCGGACTTCCTGTCCATCGGCACCAACGACCTGTCGCAGTACACCCTGGCCATGGACCGCGACCACGCCGGCCTCGCCGCCCGGGTCGATGCCCTGCACCCGGCCCTGCTGCGGCTGATGGCCCAGACCTGCGCCGGTGCCGCCGTGCATCGGCGTTGGGTCGGGGTCTGCGGCGCGCTGGCCTCCGATCCGCTGGCGACCCCGGTGCTGATAGGGCTGGGGGTGACCGAGCTGTCGGTGAGCACGCCGCAAATTGGTGAAATCAAGGCGCGGGTACGCAGCCTGGATGCCGCCGAATGTCGACGGATCGTCCCGTCGCTGCTGCAACTGGGCAGTGCCGCGAAAGTCCGTGAAGCCTGTCGCCAACACTGGCCCCTGGGCTGATTCACCCAAGGCTGGAAAACAACAAGAAGGAGACACGCCATGTACCAGTTCTTCATCGAAGGTCTGCAACGCCTGGGGCGGGCGTTGATGCTCCCCATCGCCATCCTGCCGATTGCCGGCCTGCTGCTGCGCCTGGGCGACACCGACCTGCTGAACATCGCCATCGTCCACGATGCCGGCAACACCATCTTCGCCAACCTGGCGTTGATCTTCGCCATCGGCATTGCCGTCGGTTTCGCCCGGGACAACAACGGCACCGCCGGCCTGGCCGGGGCCATCGGTTACCTGGTGCTGATCGCCACCCTCAAGGTGCTCGATGCAAGCATCAACATGGGCATGCTCGCCGGGATCATCAGCGGCCTGCTGGGCGGTGCGCTGTACAACCGCTTCAAGGACATCAAGCTGCCAGAGTACCTGGCGTTCTTCGGCGGACGACGCTTCGTGCCGATTGTCACCGGCTTCTCGGCGGTGGGCCTGGGGGTGCTGTTCGGCTTTATCTGGCCGCCGATCCAGAACGGCATCAACAGCCTCGGCCTGCTGATGGTCGAGAGTGGCAGCTTCGGCGCCTTCGTCTTCGGCGTCCTCAACCGGCTGCTGATCGTCACCGGCTTGCACCACATCCTCAACAACATGATGTGGTTCGTGTTCGGCAGCTACACCTCGCCCGAGACCGGGTTGGCGGTGACCGGTGACCTGGCGCGCTACTTCGCCGGCGATCCGAAGGGCGGGCAGTTCATGACCGGCATGTTCCCGGTGATGGTCTTCGGCCTGCCAGCGGCGTGCCTGGCGATGTACCGCAATGCCCTGCCGGAACGGCGCAAGCTGATGGGTGGGCTGCTGCTGTCGATGGCCCTGACCTCGTTCCTGACCGGGGTGACCGAGCCGGTGGAATTCGCCTTCATGTTCCTCGCGCCGATGTTATATGTGCTGCACGCCTTGCTGACAGGGTTGTCGATGGCGGTGACCAACGCCTTGAACATCCACCTGGGCTTTACCTTCTCCGGGGGCGCCATCGACATGGCCCTGGGCTGGGGCAAGTCCACCAACGGCTGGCGAGTGATTCCGGTGGGGTTGGCCTATGCGCTGATCTACTACTTCGTCTTTGATTTCTGCATCCGCCGTTTCGACCTGAAGACCCCGGGGCGCGAGAGCCTCGCCAGCGCTGCCGCCACCCGGATACTCAGCGAAAACCAGCGGGCAGCCGCTTATATCCAGGCCCTGGGCGGCGCCGCCAACCTGGTGACGGTCGGTGCCTGCACCACGCGCCTGCGGGTGGAACTGCGGGACCGGGACAAGGCTGTGGACGCCGAGCTGAAAAGCCTTGGGGCAATGGCCGTGGTGCGGCCAGGCCACGGCGGCAGCCTGCAAGTGGTGGTCGGGCCGCTGGCGGACAGCATTGCCGATGAGATTCGCTCGGCGTTGCCAGTGACCGGCTCGATCGACAGGACGGTGGGCGAGCCGGTGCCTGTCGAAGCGACGGCGATCAACACGCAACAGCTCCAGCAATGGCTGGACGCACTGGGCGGGAAAGACAATGTGCTGGCACTCGAATGCGTCGCCCAGACGCGACTGCGGGTGCAGCTCGAGGACGGCCGGCGGCTATCGGAAGCGGATCTGAAAACCCTGGGCTGCCAAGGTGTCAGTCAGGTGGAAGGCGGAGCCTGGCATGTGTTGGTGGGAGATCGGGCCAGCGGCATGAGTGAAGCGCTGAGGGCGCTATTGAATCGCAGGGAGGCCTGTGCAGTACCACTCTAGCCCTGCCACTTGAGGTAGCGGATCTGATCCGTTACCTCAGACTGCTTGGGATTGCTTTGCTGAAGTCATGACAAATTCTCCTTATCAAGTCATGTGATGGGAGAAATCATTCAAGGGCATCGCGAGGGGCTTGGCTACCGTCAAAAATAACAGGTAGCAATTAACTCCGAGCAACGGAGTCATGCGGGGAATAAATCAGAAATCCGCTAAACGCCAGACTTCATAGGCCGGCGTTTCGTAGGGATGGCTCTGTTTCAGAGCCATCACCACTGCCTCGATCAAGGCGTCCGCCACCACCAGCTCAACCTTCCACTCGTCCACCCGCTCGACCACACCGGTCTGCCCGAGAAACGGCTGGCTGCCATCCAACGGGCGAAACTGACCCTGGCCGAGCACCTGCCACGCGCACTGGTCGTAAGCACCGATCCGCCCGCCTCCGGCGGCGAATACGGCACTCTTGACCTGCTCCACATGGCTCGGCGGCACGAAAAAGCTGAGCTTGTACATGGCCGCTTAGTTAACCCAGACGCGGGCGTTGCGGAACATGCGCATCCATGGCGCGTCTTCGTTCCAGTCTTCCGAGCGCCAGGAGTTCTGCACGGCACGGAAGACCCGCTCAGGGTGCGGCATCATGATGGTGACGCGACCGTCGCGGCTGGTCAGCCCGGTGATCCCGCGCGGCGAGCCGTTCGGGTTGGCCGGGTAGGTCTGGGTGACCTTGCCGTGGTTGTCGACGAAACGCATGGCCACGCAACCCGACAGGTCGGCTTGCAGCAGGGCTTCCTCGCTTTCGAACTCGGCATGGCCTTCGCCGTGGGCGATGGCGATCGGCATGCGCGAACCGGCCATGCCCTGCAGGAAGATCGAATTCGACTCCTGGATCTGCACCATCGCCACCCGCGCTTCGAACTGCTCGGAGCGGTTGCGCACGAAGTGCGGCCAGAATTCGCTGCCCGGAATCAGCTCGTGCAGGTTGGACATCATCTGGCAACCGTTGCACACGCCCAGGGTGAAGCTGTCGGTGCGCTCGAAGAAGCCCTGGAAGGCGTCGCGGGCACGGGCGTTGAACAGCGCCGACTTGGCCCAGCCTTCGCCGGCGCCCAACACGTCACCGTAGGAGAAGCCGCCGCAGGCGACCAGGCCCTTGAAGTCGTTCAGGTCGACGCGACCGGCGAGGATATCGCTCATGTGCACGTCGATGGCATTGAAGCCGGCACGGTCGAACGCCGCGGCCATTTCCACCTGGCCGTTGACGCCCTGCTCACGCAGCACCGCGACCTGTGGACGAATGCCTTTCTTGATGTACGGCGCGGCGATGTCCTGGTTCACATCGAAGCTGGTCTTGTAGCTCAGGCCCGGGTTGCTCTCGTCCAGCAGGACATCGAACTCCTGGTCGGCGCACTCGGCGTTGTCACGCAGACGCTGGATGCGGTAGCTGGTTTCCGCCCACTGGCGCTGCAACAGACGACGCTCGCCGGTGAAGACCGTGTCGCCGTCGAAGGTGATGCTGACTTCGCCGTTGTTCAGCGGCTGGCCGATCACCGACACGCAGTCGCCGAGGCCCGCGGCGCTGAACTGCGCCAGCACGTCCGGGGTGGAGTCCTGGCGAACCTGGATCACCGCACCCAGTTCTTCGTTGAACAGGATGGCCGCGAGGTCGGCGGAGGTTTCCGCCACGCCGTCAAGGTTCAGGTTCAGGCCGCAGTGACCGGCAAAAGCCATTTCCAGCACGGTGGTCAGCAGACCGCCGTCGGAGCGGTCGTGGTAGGCCAGCAGGTGACCGTCGGCGTTGAGGCCCTGGATCACCGCGAAGAAGGCCTTCAGGTCTTCGGCGTCGTCGACGTCCGGGGCCTGCTTGCCGAGCTTGCCGTAGACCTGGGCGAGGATCGAGGCGCCCATGCGGTTCTGGCCGCGACCGAGGTCGATCAGGATCAGGTCGGTGGTGCCCTTGTCCATGCGCAGTTGCGGGGTCAGGGTCTGGCGGATATCGGTGACCGGGGCGAAGCCGGTGACGATCAGCGACAGCGGCGAGGTCACGCTCTTGTCGGTGCCTTCGTCTTTCCAGCGGGTGGCCATGGACATGGAGTCCTTGCCCACCGGGATGGTCAGGCCCAGCTCAGGGCACAGTTCCATGCCGACCGCCTTGACGGTGTCGTACAGGCGGGCATCTTCGCCCGGATGACCGGCAGCGGACATCCAGTTGGCCGACAGTTTGATGTCGGACAGCTTGCCGATCCGCGAAGCGGCGATGTTGGTCAGGACCTCACCGATCGCCATGCGACCGGAAGCCGGAGCGTCCAGCAGGGCCAGCGGTGTACGCTCGCCCATGGCCATGGCTTCACCGGTGTAGACGTCGAAGCTGGTGGCGGTCACGGCCACGTCAGCCACCGGCACCTGCCACGGGCCGACCATCTGGTCGCGGGAGACCAGGCCGGTGATGGTGCGGTCGCCGATGGTGATCAGGAAGCTCTTGCTCGCCACGGCCGGGTGATGCAGCACGCGCTCGACGCACTCGGCCAGCGCCAGGCTGCTCGGGTCGAAATCGTCGCCCAGTTCAGCTTCACGCACCGCCGAACGGTGCATGCGCGGGGCCTTGCCCAGCAGCACTTCCAGCGGCATGTCCACCGGGCTGTTGCCGAAGTGGCTGTCGGTGACCGTCAGCTGCGGCTCGGCGGTGGCTTCGCCAACCACGGCGAACGGGCAACGCTCGCGCTCGCAGATCGCCTTGAAGCGTTCGAAGTCCGCCGCGCCGACCGCCAGGACATAACGCTCCTGGGATTCGTTGGACCAGATTTCGTGCGGGGCCATGCCCGGCTCGTCGTTGGGAACGTTGCGCAGTTCGAAACGGCCGCCGCGGTTACCGTCGTTGACCAACTCCGGGAAGGCGTTGGACAGGCCGCCCGCACCCACGTCGTGGATGAAGCTGATGGGGTTCTTGTCGCCCAGTTGCCAGCAACGGTCGATGACTTCCTGGCAACGACGCTCCATTTCCGGGTTTTCGCGCTGTACCGAAGCGAAATCCAGGTCCGCCGAGCTGGTGCCGGTGGCCATCGAGGACGCCGCGCCGCCGCCCAGGCCGATCAGCATCGCCGGGCCGCCGAGCACGATCAGCTTGGAACCGACGGTGATCTCGCCCTTCTGCACGTGTTCGGCACGGATGTTACCCATGCCGCCGGCCAGCATGATCGGCTTGTGGTAGCCACGCACTTCGTCGCCACGCGGGGTGGTGATGGATTGTTCGAAGGTACGGAAATAGCCGGTCAGGGCCGGACGACCGAATTCGTTGTTGAACGCGGCGCCGCCCAGCGGGCCTTCGATCATGATGTCCAGCGCGGTGACGATGCGCTCGGGCTTGCCATAAGGCACCTCCCAAGGCTGCTCGAAACCGGGGATCTGCAGGTTGGACACGGTGAAACCGGTGAGACCGGCTTTCGGCTTGGCGCCGCGACCGGTAGCACCTTCGTCGCGGATCTCGCCGCCGGAACCGGTGGAGGCCCCCGGGAACGGCGCGATGGCGGTCGGGTGGTTGTGGGTCTCGACCTTCATCAGGATGTGCACCGGCTCCTGCACCGCGCCGTACTGGCGGGTTTCAGGATTCGGGAAGAAGCGCCCGGCGACATTGCCGACGATCACCGAGGCGTTGTCCTTGTAGGCCGACAGAACGCCTTCGCTGTGCATCTGGTAGGTGTTCTTGATCATGCCGAACAGGCTTTTTTCCTGGCTCTGGCCGTCGATGTCCCAACTGGCGTTGAAGATCTTGTGACGGCAGTGCTCGGAGTTCGCCTGGGCGAACATCATCAGTTCGATGTCGTGCGGGTTGCGCTTGAGGCCGGTGAAGGCGTTCACCAGGTAGTCGATCTCGTCTTCGGCCAGGGCCAGGCCCAGCTCGACGTTGGCTTTCTCCAGCGCGGCGCGACCACCGCCCAGCAGGTCGATGGCCGTCAGCGGCTTGGGCTCGGCGTGGCTGAACAGACCGGCGGCCTGTTCCAGCTGGCCCAGCACGATCTGGGTCATGCGGTCATGCAGGCTGGCGGCGATCAGTTCGGCTTCGGCCTCGCTGAACTGGCCGGCGACGTAGAAGGCGATACCACGCTCCAGGCGCTGGACCTTGCCCAGGCCACAGTTGCGCGCGATGTCGCTGGCCTTGCTCGACCAGGGCGAAATGGTGCCGAAACGCGGCAACACCAGGAACAGACGACCGGTCGGCTCCTGGACCGGCACGCTCGGGCCGTATTTCAGCAGGCGGGCCAGCACTTGCTGTTCGTCGCCAGTCAGCACGCCAGTCACTTCGGCGAAATGGGCGAACTCGGCATACAAGCCACTGACAGCCGGAACCTTTTGGCTCAGTTGCTCGAGCAGTTTGCTGTGGCGAAAGGCGGAAAGGGCAGGAGCACCGCGCAGGATCAACATCTTCGGGACAGCCTCGGGAAGGGGGTGTGCTTTGAGGCCGTGCATTCTAGCCTATAACCGCCCGCGACGGCACCCGAAACGGCATGCTCACCTAACAGCAAATGCCTCTCAAGGCTTAACAGTCTATTCCTACAGATTATTACCACCATTCATCAGCACTATTTTATAAAGTTCATACACGCTCAAAAGCCTATTCCTACAGCCTCCAGCCGTTCGCAGGCATCGCTAGCAGACCGACGCGATTCTGTCGAGATATGGCGGCCGGGGTCCTTTGCGTATACTGCGCAGATGTTCTTCCCAACTGCTTTCCGCCCGCGCTGTGCCAGGTGGCTCATCGCAACCGGAATCCTCCTGATGCTCAGTGCCTGTGTTGATAAACCCAGCACACTCGAGCGTGTAAAGGAGGACGGCGTGCTGCGCGTGATCACCCGCAACAGTCCGGCCACCTATTTCCAGGACCGCAACGGCGAAACCGGCTTCGAGTACGAGCTGGTCAAGCGCTTCGCCGACGACCTGGGGGTCAAGCTGGAGATCGAGACCGCCGACAATCTCGACGATCTGTTCAATCAGCTGGGCAAGCCCAACGGCCCGGTGCTGGCCGCCGCCGGCCTGGTCAGCAGCGACGAGCGCAAGCCGCAGGCACGCTTTTCCCATCCATACCTTGAAGTCACCCCGCAGATCATCTATCGCAACGGCCAGTCCCGCCCCACCACCCCGGCGGACCTGGTGGGCAAGCGCATCACGGTGCTCAAGGGCAGCACCCATGCCGAACAACTGGCCGAGCTGAAAAAGCAGAATCCCGCGATCGAATATGAAGAATCCGATGCGGTCGAGGTGGTCGACCTGCTGCGCATGGTCGACGAGGGCCAGATCGACCTGACCCTGGTGGACTCCAACGAAGTGGCGATGAACCAGGTCTACTTCCCCAACGTGAGGGTCGCCTTCGACCTCGGCGATGCGCGCAACCAGCGCTGGGCGGTGGCCCCGGGCGACGACAACAGCCTGCTCAACGAGATCAACGCCTACCTCGACAAGGTGCAGCAGAACGGCACCCTGCAACGTCTGAAGGACCGCTATTACGGGCATGTCGATGTCCTCGGCTATGTCGGCGCCTATACCTTCGCCCAGCATTTGCAGCAACGACTGCCCAAGTACGAGAAACACTTCCGCGCCTCGGCCAAGGACGAGAAAATCGACTGGCGGTTGCTGGCGGCCATCGGTTATCAGGAGTCGATGTGGCAACCGGCCGTCACCTCCAAGACCGGCGTGCGCGGCCTGATGATGCTGACCCAGAGCACGGCCCAGGCGATGGGCGTGTCCAACCGACTGGATGCCCGGCAGAGCATCAGCGGTGGGGCGAAGTACCTGGTGTACATGAAGGATCAGTTGGACGATCAGATCGAAGAGCCGGACCGCACCTGGTTTGCGCTGGCGGCGTACAACGTCGGCAGCGGCCACCTGGACGACGCGCGCAAGCTGGCCGAGAAGGAAGGCCTGAATCCGAACAAGTGGCTGGACGTGAAGAAAATGCTGCCGCGCCTGGCGCAGAAGCAGTGGTACAGAAAGACCCGCTACGGTTACGCCCGGGGCGGCGAACCGGTGCATTTCGTCGCCAACATCCGCCGTTACTACGACATCCTGACCTGGGTGACCCAGCCGCAGCTGGAAGGCAGCCAGGTGGCAGACAGCAACCTGCATGTGCCGGGCGTGGACAAGACCAAGCCGACCGAGCAGCCGCCGCAGCTCTGACCAGAGCCGAACAGGATCCCTGTTGATACGGCCTGACTACGACCACCGCGGTCCTTGTAGGAGCCGGCTTGCTGGCGATGGCGGTTTATCAGGCGACAACGATGTCGGATGTGAGATCGCTATCGCCAGCAAGCCGGCTCCTACAGGTTTTGCGTTCAGTCAGGTTGGATAAGGTCGAGTCTCAGACCTTCGCCGCAGCCGCCAGGATCAGCGCCTTCATCTCCGCCACCGCGCCCTTGAATCCGACGAACAGCGCATGCGCCACCAGCGCATGACCGATGTTCAGCTCGTTGATCCCCGGGATCGCCGCCACCGCCTCGACGTTGTGGTAATGCAGGCCATGCCCGGCATTGACGATCAGCCCCTGGGCCACGCCGAACGCCACGCCATCGGCGATGCGCTGCAGCTCTTCGGCGACTTCCGCCGGCGTTTGCGCATCGGCATAACGCCCGGTGTGCAACTCGATGGCCGGCGCCCCGACCCGCTTGGACGCAGCGATCTGGCGCTCGTCGGCATCGATGAACAACGACACTTCGCTGCCGATCCTGCTCAGGCGCTCCACCGCCGCCTTGATCCGTGCCTCCTGCCCCGCCACATCCAGGCCGCCTTCAGTGGTCAGTTCCTGACGGGTTTCCGGCACCAGGCAGATATGCGCCGGACGAATGCGCTCGGCAAAGGCCATCATCTCTTCGGTCACGCCCATCTCGAAGTTCATCCGCGTCTGCAACACATCCTTGAGCAGCAGCACGTCGCGCTCCTGGATATGCCGGCGGTCTTCGCGCAGGTGCACGGTGATGCCGTCGGCGCCCGCCTCTTCGGCATCCAGCGCAGCCTTGACCGGATCGGGGTAACGGGTGCCCCGGGCCTGACGCAGGGTAGCAACGTGGTCGATGTTCACGCCGAGAAGGATACGAGTGCTGGTGCTCACGGAAAGACTCCTGAAGAGTGGAAGATTCGACGCACAGCATACACGTCGGCCGCGGCCTTTACGGCCCGTTCTGTGAGGCGAATGCGGATGCCAGGGGCCATGCCCCGCCGCTCAGGGCTTGCGAAACAACTCGCGACTGACCAGCGGCTTGCCGCCCAGGTGCACCGCCAGGGCCTGGCGCATCAGGCGCTTGGCCGCCGACAGCGCGCCCGTCGCCGTCCAGTCGGCCTGCGCCATGGCCAGCAGCTCGGTGCCCTGGAACAGCCCCGGTTGCAACAGGTAGACCCGCTCCAGGCCGGCATCGACCTGCAGGCGGTACAACCCGTCCGCCGCCACGGGCTCGCCGTGAATGTCCTGGTCCAGGGAAAAGCCGTAGCCGAGGTCGTCCAGCAGCCGCCATTCGAAGGCGCGCAACAGCGGTTCGAGCGGCCGGCCCTCGGCCAGGGCCAGCAAGGTCGCGGCGTAGTGATCGAAGAGCGCGGGGTGCGGGTCTTCGGCGGGAAGCAGGCGGATCAGCAACTCGTTGAGGTAGAGGCCACTGAACAGCGCCTCGCCGTTGAGCCAGGTGGAGACCCCGGCGCTTTCCATCCGGCCGACATTCTTCAGCTCGCCGCGACCGCGAAACTCCACCTCGAGGGGAACGAAGGGCCGCGCCAGGGTCCCGGCCTTGCCCCGCGCACTGCGCAGCACGGCGCGCAGCCGGCCTTGCGGCGTGATGAAGTCCACCAGGGCACTGCTTTCACGGTAGGCACGGGAGTGGAGGACGTAGGCGGGTTGGCTGGGAGGGGGCTGGGTGGACATGAAGACCCTGTAGGAGCGAGCTTGCTCGCGATGGACGTTAACGATAACGCGGGGCACCTTAAGAATCGCAGTGCCCTGACGTTCATCGCGAGCAAGCTCGCTCCTACAAAAGGGGCCCCGTTTGTTACAGGTCGCCGTAACCCAACGAACGCAGGGCACGCTCGTCATCGGACCAGCCACCCTTCACCTTGACCCAGAGGTTGAGCATGATCTTCGAATCGAACAGCAGCTCCATGTCCTTGCGCGCCTCGCTGCCGATACGCTTGATGCGCTCGCCCTTGTCGCCAATGATGATCTTCTTCTGGCCGTCACGTTCGACGAGGATCAACGCATGAATATGCAGGGTCTTGCCCTGCTGCTTGAACTCTTCGATTTCCACGGTGATCTGGTAAGGCAGCTCGGCCCCCAGCTGGCGCATGATTTTCTCGCGCACCAGTTCCGCCGCGAGGAAACGGCTGCTGCGGTCGGTGATCTGGTCTTCCGGGAAAAAGTGCTCGTTTTCCGGCAGGTGCCCACCAATCAGGCCTTCCAGGACGTCAAGGTTGTGCCCCTGCTGCGCCGAGATCGGCACGATCTGCGCCTTGGGCAACTGCTCCTGCAACCAGGTCAGGTGCGGCATCAGCTCGGCCTTGTCGTCGATCCGGTCGGTCTTGTTCAGCGCCACGATGACCGGGCCCTCGACGTACTGGATGCGTTCCAGGACCATCTGGTCCTCTTCGGTCCAGCGGGTACGGTCGACCACGAAGATCACCACGTCGACGTCTTTCAACGCCGCCGAGGCGGTCTTGTTCATGTAGCGGTTCAGGGCCTTCTCGCCGCCCTTGTGCATGCCGGGGGTATCCACGTAGATCGCCTGCACGGCGCCCTCGGTCTTGATTCCGAGCATGTTGTGGCGAGTGGTCTGGGGCTTGCGCGAGGTGATCGCCAGTTTCTGCCCGAGGATATGGTTCAGCAGCGTGGACTTGCCCACGTTCGGCCGGCCGACGATGGCGACGTAGCCGCAGCGGGTTGCCGTTGAATCAGTCATTGCCATTCTCCACGCCCAGGGCGATCAGTGCCGATGCCGCCGCTACCTGTTCGGCAATACGACGGCTCACGCCCTGGCCTCGGCTTTTTTCATTCAAGAGGGTGATCTCGCACTCGACGAAGAACGTCCGGCAGTGCGGCTCACCCTGGATATCCACCACTTCGTAACGCGGCAGTTCGCAGGCCCGGGACTGCAGAAACTCCTGCAACCGGGTCTTGGGGTCCTTGTTGGTGTCCACCAGCGTCAGGCTGTCGAACTCCGAGGTCAGCCAGGCCAACACCCGGTCCCGCGCGGTTTCCATACCGGCATCCAGGTAAATGGCGCCAATCAGGGCTTCCAGGGCATCGGCGAGAATCGACTCACGGCGAAAACCACCGCTTTTCAACTCGCCGGAGCCCAGGCGCAGGTATTCGCCCAACTCGAAACCACGGGCCAGGACCGCCAGTGTTTCACCTTTCACCAGGCGTGCACGCAAACGCGACAACTGGCCTTCGCGGGCCTGGGGGAAGCGCTCGAACAGCGCTTCGCCGGCGACGAAGTTGAGAATGGCATCACCGAGGAATTCCAGGCGCTCGTTGTTGCGCCCGGCAAAACTGCGGTGGGTCAGGGCCAGGAGCATCAGCTCCGGGTCCTTGAAGGTATAGCCGAGCTGACGCTCGAGACGGCTTAAAGACACGCTCACGGTTTACCCACGCTGAATTCGTGGTCGAACTTGACCACCAGATCGATGTTCTGGATCAGCGGATCACGCTGTTCATATTTCAAGTGGGCAAGGAACCGGTTGTTCTCCAACGTCACGCTTAACGCCTTGTTCAAATCCACATCCTGAATGCTGTTGACCTGCATGCCGCGGGCAACATGGGTATAAAAGTCGGTGACGGTGGTGATATCCGCCGCCTTGTCGGTTTCCACCGACATGATGATTCTCTTCATCGACATATAGTCGAGGTAATGCGGGACCACCTTCAACGCGGCGCTGGCAGCAAAGGCAACCACCGCCAGGGTCAGCAACCAGCCGAAAAACGACAGGCCTTTTTGCGAGTGAGCAGATGTCATCTTCATGGTCCTGCGGCACCTGAAAAAGCACTCGGCGCTGTGTTCACAGCGCCGGGTTTGGTTACTTGATCAGACCGACCCGGGAAAAATTCGGGAAACGGCTGAGTTTCGGCTCGGGCCAGCTCATCCAGACCGCGAAGGCCTTGCCGACGATGTTCTCGTCGGGAACCATGCCCAGCAGCTCCTTGGGAATAGTGGGGTCGTCCCAGTAGCGGCTGTCGTTGGAGTTGTCGCGGTTGTCGCCCATCATGAAGTAATGGCCGGCCGGGACCTTCCACTCGTGATCAGGCGGCGCGCGATAGCGGCCCATTTCCTTGCGGATATAGTGTTCGACGGCGCCCAGTTGCTCCTTGTAGAGCTCGGCGCTGCCCAACATGCCAGGCTCCGCGCCCATCAACTGTTCGGCCACCGACTGGCCATTGACGAACAGCCGCTTGTCACTGGTATAGCGCACCACGTCGCCCGGCAAGCCCACTACACGCTTGATGTAGTTGACATTGGGGTCGCTCGGGTAGCGGAACACCATCACATCGCCGCGCTGCGGATCACCGACCGGGATGACTTTCTTGTCGATCACCGGCAAGCGAATCCCGTAGGAAAACTTGTTCACCAGGATGAAGTCGCCGACATCCAGGGTCGGTTTCATCGAGCCGGAAGGGATCTGGAACGGTTCCACCAGGAACGAACGCAGCACCAGCACGATGAACAGCACCGGGAAGAAGGATTTGCCGTATTCAACCAGCAAAGGCTCCTTGTTCAGCTTTTCGACCACCTCCCCATCGGGCTGCGTCACGCTGCCCTGATAGGCAGCGATGGCGGCACGCCGACGAGGCGCCAGAAAGACCAGATCGAGCAACGCCAACACACCGCACACGGCGACGGCGATGACCAGCAACAGCGGGAAATTTAGTGACATAGGACCTAACTATCCAACCTGAGCACTGCAAGGAAGGCTTCTTGTGGAATCTCCACGCTACCCACTTGCTTCATGCGTTTCTTACCGGCCTTCTGCTTTTCCAACAGCTTGCGCTTACGGCTGACGTCGCCGCCGTAGCATTTGGCCAGTACGTTCTTTCTGAGCGCCTTGACGGTTGTCCGCGCCACGATCTGCCCGCCAATGGCGGCCTGGATGGCAACGTCGAACATCTGACGAGGAATCAGTTCCTTCATCTTCTCGGTCAACGCACGACCTTTGTAATGCGCATTGTCACGATGCACGATCAACGCCAGGGCGTCGACCTTCTCACCGTTGATCAGTACATCCAGCTTGACCAGGTTGGCCGACTGGTAACGATCAAAATGATAGTCCAGCGAAGCATAGCCGCGACTGGTGGATTTGAGACGGTCAAAGAAGTCCAGGACCACTTCGTTCATCGGCAAATCGTAGGTCACTTGCACCTGGGTGCCGAGGAACAGCATGTCGTGCTGGATCCCGCGCTTCTCGATGCACAGGGTAATGACGTTGCCCAGGTGCTCCTGCGGTACAAGAATATTGGCCCGCACGATCGGTTCGCGCATGTCTTCGATGGCGGACAGGTCCGGCAGCTTGGACGGGTTGTCGACGTAAACGGTTTCGCCGTTCTTGAGCAGCAGCTCGAAGATTACCGTCGGCGCGGTGGTGATCAGGTCCAGGTCGTACTCGCGCTCCAGGCGCTCCTGGATGATCTCCATGTGCAGCATGCCGAGGAACCCGCAACGGAAGCCGAAGCCCAGGGCGTCGGAGCTTTCCGGGGTGTATTGCAGCGAGGAGTCGTTCAGCGTCAGCTTTTGCAGGGCTTCGCGGAAGTCCTCGAAATCGTCCGAACTGACCGGGAACAGGCCGGCGTAGACCTGCGGCTGGATACGCTTGAAGCCCGGCAGCACGTCGACATCGGGGGTCGAGCTCAGGGTCAGGGTGTCACCCACCGGCGCACCGTGGATGTCCTTGATACCGGCGATGATGAAGCCCACTTCACCGGCCTTGAGGTCGGCGGTGGCGGTGTGTTTCGGGTTGAACACGCCGACGCTGTCCACCAGGTGGATCTTGCCGGTGGACTTGACCAGGATCTTGTCGCCCTTCTTCACGCGACCGTGGCGCACGCGCACCAGGGATACGACGCCCAGGTAGTTGTCGAACCAGGAGTCGATGATCAACGCCTGCAGCGGATCTTCGATATTGCCGGTCGGCGCGGGAATGGTGGTCACCAGGCGCTCGAGCACTTCGTCAACACCCAGGCCGGTCTTGGCGCTGCAGGTGACGGCGTCGGTGGCGTCGATACCGATGATCTTCTCGATCTCTTCCTTCACCCGCTCCGGTTCGGCCTGGGGCAGGTCGATCTTGTTCAGCACCGGCATGACTTCCAGGCCCTGCTCGATGGCGGTGTAGCAGTTGGCGACGGACTGGGCTTCGACGCCCTGGCCGGCGTCCACCACCAGCAATGCACCCTCACAGGCCGCCAGGGAACGGCTGACTTCGTAGGTGAAGTCGACGTGGCCGGGGGTGTCGATGAAGTTCAGCTGATAGGTGATGCCGTCGCGGGCCTTGTAGTACAGGGTAACGCTGTGGGCCTTGATGGTGATCCCGCGCTCGCGCTCGAGGTCCATGGAATCCAGCACCTGCGCTTCCATCTCGCGCTCGGCCAGGCCGCCGCAGATCTGGATGAAGCGATCGGCCAGAGTCGACTTGCCATGGTCAATGTGGGCGATGATGGAGAAATTGCGGATATGACTCAAATCACTCACGGGTCAACACTCAAAAAGGTTGCAGGCAGACTGCCCGCCGAAAAATAGCCGGGAATTGTACCTGATGCGCGGCCAAGGCGTCACGTGAACAGGCCGGACGGCAGAGACAAAAAAGCCTCTGTCACTGGACAGAGGCTTTTTCCTGGATCATTTGCCGCTCGATCGCCGCGTCATCCGGCCCGGCGCAACAGCCAGACACCGGCCACCGCGCAGATCGCCGCCGGCACCACCACCGCCAGCAGCGGCGGAAAGCCGAACACCAGGCTCGACGGCCCCAGCAGGTCCTGGGCGATACGGAAGGTGAAGCCCACCAGCACGCCGGTGAACACCCGCTGCCCCAGGGTCACCGAACGCAGCGGACCGAAAATGAAGGAAATCGCCATCAGGACCAGCGCCGCGGTCACCAGCGGCTGCAAGACCTTGACCCAGAACGCCAGCCAGTAGCGGCCGTTCGCCAGCCCCTGGTCCGCCAGGTAGTGGATGTAACTCCACAGGCCGCTGATCGACAGCGCCTCGGGCACCATCACCACGGTACTCAGCAGGTTCGGGCTCAAGGCCACGTCCCAGCCCTCTTCCGGCACATTGATCACTTCGGTGTGGTCGCCGCGGAAATAGGTGGTGGTGACGTCCGTCAGCTGCCACTTGTCCTTGTCGAAGTTCGCTCGCTTGGCAAAGCTCGACGACAGCATGTGGCGCTCGCCATCGAAGTGATAGCGGGTCACCCCGTACAGCACGCCGTTGGGCTGCACGGCGTTGATATGAATGAACTCGTCACCCTGGCGATGCCACAGGCCGTTGCGGGAACTCTGGGCATCCCCCGAACCCTGGGCCAGGGCCTTGGCCGCCTGGGCCTTGCTCTCGGTCGCCGGGGCGACGTACTCGCCGACCAGCACACCGATCAGCATCAGCAACAGCATCGGCTTCATCACCGCCCAGACGATACGCCCGATGGACACCCCCGCCGCGCGCATGATGGTCAGTTCGCTGCTGCTGGCCAGGCTGCCCAGGCCGATCAGGCAACCGATCAGGCCGGCCATCGGCAACATGTCGTAGACCCGGCGCGGCGCCGTGAGCACGACAAAGCTCAGCACATCGCGCCAAGTGTAGGTATCGGAGAGGCTGCCCATCTCATCGATGAAGGCAAACAGCGAGGCCAGCCCGAGAATGATCCCCAGTACCGCGAGGATCGCCATGAACACACTGCTACCGATGTAGCGATCGAGCTTAACCACGAGCCATCTCCTTCACAGTGCGACGACTCGCCAGTTTCAAACGCAGGGGTTCCCAATACAGCAGCCCCAGGCCGATGGCCAGGAACAGGCCGTGCACCCACCACATGCCCAATGCCGGTGACAGATTGCCCTTCTCCAGCGAGCCGCGGGCCGAAATCAGCATGGTCAGGTAGGCCATATAAAGGAGGATCGCCGGCAGCAGCTTGAGGAAACGGCCCTGGCGCGGGTTGACCCGCGACAGCGGCACGGCCATCAGGGTCACGATAAACACCAGCAGGGGCAGCGAGAGACGCCATTGCAACTCGGCGACCGCCTTCAGCTCCGGGTTGCCGAACAGGCTGGAGGTGGTCATTGCATCACGGTCGGTGACCTCTTCGCTGATCTCGGGCTTGGGCAGCATGACGCCATAGGTGTCGTACTTGATCGCCCGATAATCGGCCATCCCCGGGCTGCCATCATAGCGATAGCCGTTTTCGAGGATCAGGAAGCGATTACCGTCCTTTTGCACTTCCTGGCGCCCCTTCTCGGCCACCAGCACGGAAATGCCACGGTCTTTCTTGTTCACGCCGAAACGTTTTTCCGAGATGAACACACCGCCCAGGTTCGCCCGGTCATCGGACAACTGCTCGGTGTAGGTGACCCGTGAGCCATCGTTCAGCTCCTGGAAGCGGCCCGGCACCAAGGTGTCGAACTCGGTCATCGCGTCCTGCTGGTTGAGCAGCAGCTGGAATTGCAACGCCCCCTTGGGCGCCAGGCTCAGGCTGATCCAGGCGACGAGCAGCGCCACCAGCAGGGCCGGCACCAGGGTCATGCCCAGCAGGCGTTGCTGGCTCATGCCGGTAGCGGACAGCACAGTCATTTCGCTTTCGAGATAGAGCCGGCCATAGGCCAGCAGAATCCCGAGGAACAGACCCAGCGGCAGGATCAGTTGCAGGAAACCGGGCAGGCGAAAGCCCATGATCAGGAACAGCGAGCCCGGGTCCAGTTGACCCGAGGCGGCCTGGGCCAGGAACTTGACGAAGCGCCCGCTCATGGTGATGACCAGCAGCACGGCGCTGACGGCGCTCAAGGTGACCAGGACTTCGCGGGACAGATAACGAAAAACAATCAAACCAGACACTCCAGGGTTGTCAGGCTAAGGTGGCCGAACAAGCAAGCATAGGCACTGCCAGAAGGCCCGCGGCGGCGAGCCGTTCAAAAAGAGGCGCATTATCCTGTGATTGCTCCCGGCTGTCACTGCGCACTTGCCTGGAGCCCCTCCTACAGAGACATGACGGATCGGTATTGGGACTTGCCCCCAGCCAGCGGCGAGGTTCAAACTGCCGCCTTTGCCGAAGGCCACGCCATTGCGTCGCCCTGCTCCGGCGCAGAGCCGTCTCTGCGCCCTTTGACCCATATTCAGAGACCCGGACATGGAACTGGTTGTAAAAAGCGTCAGCCCAGAAACGTTGAAAACCGCCACCCTGGTACTCGCCGTCGGCGAAAGCCGCACACTCGGCGCGACCGCCAGCAAAGTCGATGAACTCAGCGGTGGCGCCATCAGCGCCCTCCTCAAGCGCGGCGACCTGGCCGGCAAGGTCGGCCAGACCCTGCTGCTGCACAGCCTGCCCAACCTCAAGGCCGAGCGCGTGCTGCTGGTGGGCGTAGGCAAGGACGCCGAACTCGGCGACCGCCCGTTCCGAAAGGCCGTTGCCGCGATCCTCGCGACCCTCAAGGGCCTGGGCGGCAGCGATGCCGTGCTCGCCCTCGACGACCTGGTGGTCAAGGGCCGCGACAGCTACGGCAAGACCCGCCTGCTGGCCGAAAGCCTGCTGGACGGTGAATACAGCTTCGAGCAGTTCAAGAGCCAGAAGTCCGAACCCCGCGCCCTGAAGAAAATCACCCTGGTGACCATCAAGGCCGCGCAAGCCGAAGTCGAACGCGCCGTCGGCCACGCCCGCGCCATCGCCGGCGGCATGGCCTTCACCCGCGACCTGGGCAACCTGCCACCGAACATCTGCCACCCGAGCTACCTCGCCGAACAGGCGAAGAACCTCGGCAAGGCGAACAAGGGCCTGAAGGTCGAGATCCTTGACGAGAAGAAGATCAAGGAACTGGGCATGGGCTCGTTCTACGCCGTGGGCCAGGGCAGCGACCAGCCGCCACGCCTGATCGTCATGCAGTACAACGGCGGCAAGAAATCTGAGAAGCCGTTCGCCCTGGTCGGCAAGGGCATCACCTTCGACACCGGCGGCATCAGCCTCAAGCCAGGCCCGGGCATGGACGAGATGAAGTACGACATGGGCGGTGCCGCCAGCGTGTTCGGCACCCTGCACGCCGTGCTCGCCCTGCAACTGCCGATCAACCTGGTGTGCGTCCTGGCCTGTGCCGAGAACATGCCGAGCGGCAGCGCGAGCCGTCCGGGCGACATCGTCACCACCCTCAGCGGCCAGACCGTGGAAATCCTCAACACCGACGCCGAAGGCCGCCTGGTGCTGTGCGATGCCCTGACCTACACCGAACGCTTCAAGCCCCAGGCGGTGATCGACATCGCCACCCTGACCGGCGCCTGCGTGGTGGCCCTCGGCGCCCATACTTCGGGCCTGCTGGGCAACAACGACGAACTGATCGAGCAACTGCTGAGCGCCGGCCGGCAAGCCGACGACCGTGCCTGGCAACTGCCGCTGTTCGACGAATACCAGGAACAGCTGGACAGCCCGTTCGCCGACATGGCCAACATCGGCGGGCCGAAAGGCGGCACCATCACCGCGGCGTGCTTCCTGTCGCGCTTCGCCAAGCAGTTCAACTGGGCACACCTGGACATCGCCGGCACCGCCTGGACCAGTGGCGGCAAGGACAAGGGCGCCACCGGCCGTCCGGTCCCCCTGCTGACCCAGTACCTGCTGGACCGCGCCAAGGCCTGACCCTGAGCCTGCCGGGCGGCGTGCGCCAATGACGCCGCCCGGAACCCGGAATTCCCTATGACCCAAGTCGACTTCTATATCCTTCCCAGCGCGGATCCTTCGGCACGCCTGGACTTTGCCTGCAAGCTGACCGAAAAAGCCTGGCGCCTGGGGCACAAGGTCTACCTGCATTGCAGCGACAGCGCCCAGCGCGACGAGCTGGACGCCCGCCTGTGGCGGTTCAAGGGCGAAAGCTTCGTGCCCCACGGCCCGGCGGAAAGCGAGCCTGCAGGCTGCGTGGTGCTGGGGCTGGGCGAAGATCCGGGCACTCACCAGGACCTGCTGGTGAACCTCGACATGAAGGTGCCGCCCTTTGCCTCGCGCTTTGCCCGCGTGGCGGAAGTGGTGGTGGAAGACCCGGTGATTCGCCAAGCGGCGCGGGACAGTTTCCGCTTCTACCGCGAACAGGGCTATCCTCTGCAAGATCACCGTCTACAGCGACTTTGAGCACCCCGATGGACACTCCAAAACAACCACAAAAAGCCGCGCCCCTGCTGGACGAGCTCGAATCGATCCGCAAGCTGCTGGGCGACGACACCCTGCAACCGCCGCTGCTGACCGAAACCGTCGCCAGCGAAGGGCAGATCCCCCTGTTGTTCGACATGGTGGGCAACAAGGCCAAGGTCAAGGTGCAGCCCGAGGCTGTTGCCGAGCCTGAACCGGCACCCGTACCAACACCCGCCCCCGTGAGCCCCGTCGCTGCGGAGCCGCCCAGGAACAAGGGCCAGGACGCCTTGCTGCACCTGGACAGCGAACTGCGTGCCGCCGCGCAATTGATCATGCAGGACGTGATCGATGACTTCGCCCCGCATATCGAGACCGAGATCAAGCGTCGCCTGGACGCCCGCCTGGAACGCCTGCTGAGCCAGTACCCCTCCTGAAATAACCTGCCCTCCTTGTAGAAGCAGGGCCTACCCGCTGGCGCCGGCGGGCATATTTGTGCTACGAGCGCTCACCTCGCTCTACGCCCCGCGCCATATCCCCGTTATACTTGCCGGCTTTCCTGAATTAATGCCTAAGGGTCCCGCCGCGCATGGATAAGACCTACCAGCCGCACGCCATTGAAACTTCCTGGTACCAGACCTGGGAGTCCGAGAATTATTTCGCCCCGCAAGGCGCCGGCGACTCCTACACCATCATGATCCCGCCGCCGAACGTCACCGGCAGCCTGCACATGGGCCACGGTTTCAACAACGCGATCATGGACGCCCTGATCCGTTTCCGCCGCATGCAGGGTCGCAACACCCTGTGGCAGCCGGGCACCGACCACGCCGGGATCGCCACCCAGATGCTGGTGGAGCGCCAACTCGAAGCCCAGGGTCAGAGCCGCCACGACCTGGGCCGCGAGAAATTCCTCGAAAAGGTCTGGGAATGGAAGGATCAGTCCGGCGGCAATATCAGCCGGCAGATCCGTCGCCTGGGCTCGTCCGTGGACTGGAGCCGCGAGCGCTTCACCATGGACGACGGTCTGTCGGAAGCGGTGAAGGAAGCCTTCGTGCGCCTGCACGAGGACGGCCTGATCTATCGCGGCAAGCGCCTGGTCAACTGGGACACCAAGCTGCACACGGCGATTTCCGACCTCGAAGTGGAAAACCACGACGAGAAAGGCTTCCTGTGGAACCTGCGCTACCCGCTGGCTGACGGTGCCAAGACCGCCGAAGGCCTGGACCACCTGATCGTCGCCACCACCCGTCCGGAAACCATGCTCGGCGACGCCGCCGTGGCCGTTAACCCGAACGACGAGCGCTACAAAGCCCTGATCGGCAAATTCGTCGAGCTGCCACTGGTCGGCCGCCGCATCCCGATCATCGCCGACGACTACTGCGACCCTGAATTCGGCACCGGCTGCGTGAAGATCACCCCGGCCCACGATTTCAACGACTACGAAGTCGGCAAGCGCCACAACCTGCCGCTGCTGAACATCTTCGACAAGAACGCCGAAGTGCTGGCGGCGGCCCAGGTATTCAACCTCGACGGCAGCGTCAACGAAGCGATCGACGGCACACTGCCCGCTGAATACGTCGGCCTCAACCGTTTCCAGGCCCGCAAGGAAATCGTTGCCGCGTTCGAAGCGGCCGGCCTGCTGGTCAGCGTCGACGATCATGCCCTGAAAGTGCCGAAAGGCGACCGCTCCGGCACCATCATCGAGCCGTGGCTGACCGACCAGTGGTATGTCTCCACCAAGCCGCTGGCCGAACCGGCCATTGCCGCCGTGGAAGACGGCCGCATCGCCTTCGTGCCCAAGCAGTACGAGAACATGTACTTCTCCTGGATGCGCGATATCCAGGACTGGTGCATCAGCCGCCAGCTGTGGTGGGGCCACCGGATTCCGGCCTGGTACGACGAGTCGGGCAAGGTCTATGTCGGTCGCGACGAAGCCGAAGTGCGCGCCAAGCACAACCTGGGTCCGGACGTTGCGCTGCAACAGGACAACGACGTCCTCGACACCTGGTTCAGTTCGGGCCTGTGGACCTTCTCCACCCTGGGCTGGCCGGAGCAGACCGACTTCCTCAAGACCTTCCACCCCACCGACGTGCTGGTGACCGGTTTCGACATCATTTTCTTCTGGGTCGCCCGGATGATCATGCTGACCATGCACCTGGTGAAGAACGAGGACGGCACGGCGCAAGTACCGTTCAAGACCGTCTACGTCCACGGCCTGGTGCGTGACGGTCAGGGCCAGAAGATGTCCAAGTCCAAGGGCAACGTCCTCGACCCACTGGATATCATCGACGGCATCGAACTCGAAGCCCTGGTGGAGAAACGCACCACCGGCCTGATGCAACCCAAGTTGCAAAAAGCTATCGAGAAACAGACCCGCGCCGAGTTCGCCGAAGGGATCGCCAGCTACGGCACCGACGCCCTGCGCTTCACCTTCTGCTCGCTGGCCTCCACCGGTCGCGACATCAAGTTCGACATGGGCCGCGTCGAAGGCTACCGCAACTTCTGCAACAAGATCTGGAACGCCGCGCGCTACGTGCTGGACAAGGGCGAAGACTGCGGCCAGAACGGCGAAGCCTTCGAGCTGTCCCTGGCCGATCGCTGGATCATCTCGCAGTTGCAGCGCACCGAAGCCGAAGTGACCCGCCAGCTCGACCAGTTCCGTTTCGACCTGGCCGCCCAGGCCTTGTACGAGTTCATCTGGAACCAGTATTGCGACTGGTACCTGGAACTGTCCAAGCCGGTGCTGTGGGATGAGAACGCGCCGGTCGAACGCCAGCGCGGCACCCGCCGCACCCTGGTGCGCGTGCTGGAAGTGGCCCTGCGCCTGGCGCATCCGTTCATGCCGTTCATCACCGAGGAAATCTGGCAGCGCCTGGCGCCGCTGGTCGGGGCAGAGGGCAAGACCATCATGCTGCAACCGTGGCCGGTGGCGAACGAAGCGCGTATCGACCAGGCCGCCGAAGACGACATCGAATGGCTCAAGGGCCTGATGCTGGGCGTGCGCAACATCCGCGCAGAGATGAACATCGGCCCGGGCAAGCCACTGGCGTTGTTCCTGAAGAACGTCAATGCCCAGGACCAGCGGCGCCTGAGCGAGAACGAGCAACTGCTGAAGAAGCTCGCCAAGCTCGAGTCCATCACCGTACTGGTTGCTGGCGACGAAGCGCCGCTGTCCGCTACCGCTTTGGTTGGCGAGATGGAAGTGCTGGTGCCGATGGCCGGCCTGATCGACAAGGGTGCCGAACTGGCGCGCCTGGACAAGGAAATCCAGCGCCTGCAGGGCGAAGTGCAGCGGGTCGGCGGCAAGCTATCGAATGCCGCGTTCGTCGACAAGGCCCCGGCCGAAGTCATCGAGAAGGAACGCGCCAAGCTGGCCGAGGCCGAACAGGCCCTGGGCAAGCTGGCCGAGCAGCATGCGCGAATCGCCAGTCTGTAAGCCTGACGCTTGACTGAACAAGGACCCTACGGGGTCCTTTTTCATGCCTCCAGAAAACCTGTAGGGGCGAGCTTGCCGCACGCCGCCGGTGAATATGGGACAATGCCCGCCATTCCAAGCCCTGCCCGAATCGACCCTGCCCATGAATGCCCCGAGCAAACCCAAAGCCCCGCGCAAGAAGCCCAAGCCCGCGACCCCGGCCAAGGCCGTCGAGCCCCGCGAAAAAGCCAGCCTGCACCCGCGCAATCGTCATCAGGGCCGCTACGACTTCCCCCAGTTGATCAAGAACTGCCCCGAACTGGGCCGCTTCGTGATCCTCAATCCCTACGGCAAGGAAAGCATCGACTTCGCCGACCCGGCTGCCGTGCGGGTGTTCAACCGCGCCCTGCTCAAGACCTTCTACGGCATCGCCCACTGGGACATTCCGACGGACTTCCTCTGCCCGCCGGTGCCAGGCCGGGCCGACTATGTGCATTTCCTCGCCGACCTGCTGGCCGACGGCAACGAAGGCGTGATCCCCCGCGGCGCCGCCGTGCGCGTGCTGGATATCGGCGTCGGCGCCAACTGCATCTACCCGCTGATCGGCCACAGCGACTACCGCTGGCAGTTTCTCGGCTCGGACATCAACGCCACGGCGCTGGCCGCCGCCAAGGCCATCGTCCAGTCCAACGGCCTGAACAAGGCCATCAGCCTGCGCCTGCAAGGCAATCCGAAACACATCCTCAGCGGCCTGCTGGAAAGCACCGAGCATTTCGACCTGACCATGTGCAACCCGCCGTTTCACGCCTCCCTGGACGAAGCCCAAAGCGGCAGCCGACGCAAATGGCGCGCCCTGGGCAAGGCCGATCCCAAGCGCAAACTGCCCGTGCTGAACTTCGGCGGCCAGGCGGCGGAATTGTGGTGTGAAGGGGGCGAAGCGCGGTTCGTGACCCAACTGATCAGCGAAAGCCCGCAGTTGTCGAACCAGGTGCTGTGGTTCAGCACACTGGTATCGAAGGCCTCGAACCTGCCGGCCATCGAAGCGGCGCTGAAGAAGGCCGGCGCCCTGGAGAGCAAGGTGGTGGAGATGTCTCAGGGCCAGAAACAAAGCCGCTTTGTCGCCTGGACGTTCCAGGACCTGGCCCAACGCCAAGCATGGCGCCAGGAGCGCTGGAGCCGGCTTAACGGCTGAGTCACGTGCCCGGGTCGGGCCCATCACCTTTGCACAGGCGAAAAAAACCGTGCCCGGATCGCTCCGAGGCACGGTTTCACTGCATCTTACTTGTTCACAGCGTCGGTCAGGACCTTGGCCACAACCAGCTTGATCACTTTCTTGGCAGGGATTTCGATGGCAGCGCCAGTCGACGGGTTACGGCCGGTACGGGCTGGACGCTCGGTCACTTTCAGCTTGCCAACGCCTGGCAGAGTGATTTCGCCGCCGTTTTCCAATTGATCAGCAACGATCTGGGCCAGTTGGTCCAGAGCGGCACGCGCGGTGGTTTTCGGCGCGTCGATAGCTTCGGCGATATCGGCGATCAGTTGGTCTTTGGTAATAGCCATTGAGATGTTCCTTCCCTATCAAATTCATTTGGATTGCAGAGTGCAGTGTCAGCCATCGTGCCTGCCTTATGCCCCCCGCTGACAAACCACGACGGATCGCGGATGTAGATAGCAGAAAAGGGGTTTGGTTCGGCGTGACACCTGCTGAATGCACGCTTTGCGCCGTTACCGAGCGCAAGACCGGGCAAAACTAGCACAGAGACGGGGAAATATCCGCCTCTACCTAGCCATTTGGTCAGCTTTTGCGCTCGTTTTCGAAAAAAAAGCTCTCTGAAACCGCTCATGCCTCCAGAACGACCGTGCAAAGGCGGATTCAGCCCACGGGTGCGGTACACTGGGCGCTTTTCCGGGGAGCCCGCCCTCCCCCTGACAAACCAGCCGAGAAACCTATGCCGATCCGTCATTGCATCGTCCACCTGATCGACAAAAAGCCCGACGGCACCCCTGCGGTCCTGCATGCCCGTGACTCCGAACTGGCCGAGTCCCAGGCCATCGAGCACATGCTCGCCGACCTCAACGAGAACTACAACGCCAAGCAGGGCAAAGCCTGGGGCTTCTTCCATGCCGAGTCCGGCGCGCACCCGTTCAGCGGCTGGCTGAAGGAGTACCTGGACGGCGGCAAGGACTTCACCGCATTCAGCCGGATTGCCGTCGAGCATCTGCAAAAGCTGATGGAGGAGTCCAACCTCTCGGTGGGCGGCCATGTGCTGTTCGCCCACTACCAGCAAGGCATGACCGACTACCTGGCGATCGCCCTGCTGCACCACAGCGAAGGCGTGGCGGTGAACGCCGAGCTGGACGTGACCCCGTCGCGCCACCTGGACCTGGGCCAGTTGCACCTGGCAGCCCGGATCAACGTCTCCGAGTGGCAGAACAACAAGCAGTCCAAACAGTACATTTCCTTTATCAAAGGCAAGAACGGCAAAAAGGTTTCGGAGTATTTCCGAGATTTCATCGGCTGCCAGGAAGGCGTCGACGGTCCGGGCGAGACCCGCACCCTGCTCAAGGCCTTCAGCGACTTCGTGGAAAGCGAAGACCTGCCCGAGGACGATGCCCGGGAAAAGACCAAGACCCTGGTGGACTACGCCAGCAGCCAGGCGAAAATGGGCGAGCCCATGGGCCTGGAAGAGCTCTCCGGGCTGATTGACGAGGATCGTCCACGGGCCTTCTACGAACATATCCGCAACAAGGACTACGGCCTGTCGCCAGAGATCCCGGCCGATAAGCGCACCCTGAACCAGTTCCGTCGCTTCACCGGCCGCGCCGAAGGCCTATCCATCAGCTTCGAGGCGCACCTGCTGGGTTCGAAGATCGAGTATGACGAAGAAGCCGGCACCCTGATCATCAAGGGCCTGCCGACCCAGTTGACCGATCAGCTCAAGCGGCGCAAGGACTGAGCCATGCTCACAGGCATGTTGAAGAAGGTCCTGCTGATCCTGCTGGTGGTGGTGGTCTATCAGAACTGGGGCAAGATCGAGCGGGTGTTCAATCCGGGCCAGGTCGTCTCCGAGCAGACCCGGGCCAAGGCCCGGGTGGTGCTCTATGCCACCGACTGGTGCGGCTACTGCAAGCAGACCCGGCGCTTTCTCGACCAGAAAGGCATTCCCTACCGGGAATTCGATATCGAGAAAGACGCCGTGGCGCGCAAGGCCTATCAGGCCCTGGGCGGCGGCGGGATCCCGATCCTGGACGTGAACGGCACCTTGATTCGCGGGTATGAGCCAGAGGCTATTCTGGCCGCGCTTCGATCCTGAACCCGAGCCGTGGGAAGTGCACATGCACCACGCCTGCGCGCTCATCCTCACGACGCACGATCAGCTCTTCGCTACCGGCAAACACCAGCTCGCCCGCCACCGGATCGACCCCATAATCGGTCGCGGCGACGATCACCGGCTGGCCGGCCACAAAGCCGTTCGGGTCGTCGAAGCGCTCGCCGGGAAGCGCTGCCGGCGTCGACTCGCGCGCCACCTGCAAGGCCTGTTCGGCGCTCATCTCACTCGCCGCGCCATGCCCGAACGCCATGACCCGGGCGAACCAGGCAGCCACTGCCGGATAGGCATCCACCAACGGCGCGGTCACCGGCGTCGCCTTGAGGAACCACAGCGGATGCGCCATGGCGATATCGGCAATGGACGGCTCGCCAAACAGGAAGTCCCCCTCCTCGCGCTGCAGTTGCTGCTCCAGCCGCGCCATGAACACCGGCCACTGGTGCTTGGCCACCTCCAGCGGGACGCGCGCGGCCGAACCGCCGCTGAACAGACCGGCGCGGTCAATCATGAAGCCCTTGATCTGCTCAGGGGACAATCGGGAAAAGCGCACCGCCACCGACTCAGGCTGGAACACCAGGCTGACCGCGTGGGCGAACACCACCGAGTCGGCCCAGGCGGCAAAGGTCGCCGCGACCATTTCCCGGCCTTCGGGGAACAGGCTCGGCATCGCCTTTTCCTGCTCCAGGCGCCGGGCGATCAAGGCCGTGTCACAGTAGATATCGGCGCCGACCTGCAGCACCGGGGTTTTCCGATAGCCACCGGTCAGCGCGGTCAGGTCGGGCTTGGGCATCACCGGCGAGATGTTCACCGAGCGCCAGGACAGCCCCTTGAAGCCCAGCAGCAAGCGGGCCTTTTCGGCAAAGGGAGACGTCGGGTAATGATGCAGAATCAACTCAGACATGCAGGGGTCCGCCGGGCAGATAGGAGCCTCCAGCTTAGCCTGCAAATCGCGTGCGGCCTACCCAAGTGGCCTGATGTCGCTTTATCAATGGCATCAATTGCAAGAGCGTCGAAAGGCGTCCCGGGTCATCCCTGCGCCGCCGTAAAGGCTTCCAGGCTGAACCCCGCCGCCAGGGTTTCCTTGGCACTCTTGCGCAATTTCTTGATCAGGCGTTCCTGGCGCAGGGCGTCGCCCTTGTCGCGGCACGCCTCCACATACACCAGCGCTACCGCCGGGCTGGAATGGAAGAAGCGCGCACCCTTGCCGCTCTGGTGCGAGGCAAAACGCCGTTGCGGGTCATCGCTGATCCCGCAATACAGCGAGCCGTTGGCGGCACGCACCAGATAGACAAACCAGGGTTTGACCGCAGGTGGCGTCTCGGCACTGAGCGTTTCGCTGATATTCACGTGACTAAGGGCTTGATCGGTAACGGGGCGGCGATCTTAGCAGAACCTAGCGGCTCGCCTGGAATGCCTTCAGGCCTTTCAGGGCCTGGGCACGAACGGCGTTTTTGACCAGCGGCGTCCAGCCCAGCAGCAGCCCCTTGGTTCCCAGCGCCTGACGCGCCCAGCGCCACAGGTCGAACTGGTCATGGTGCTCGCAGATCTTGCCGTCGCGAAACACGAAGCGCGCCTGGATATCGTTGACCACGGTATTGCCGGTCTGGCTGAACAGGTAGGTCGCGACCCAATGGGCACCACCGCTGCGTTCGTCGGCCCGGACATTGTCGAAAGTCAGGGAGAAGTCCTTGGCCCGGGTGGTCAGCATGCGCCACATATCGCCGGCATCACGGCCCCGCAGTTCGCCGAACGCCGGATCACTGAACAGCACATCCTCGGTGTAGCAAGCACTCATGGCCTCGGCATCCAGCCGCTGGAACGCTTTATAGAACTCAGTAATCAACGCGTTGTTGGCATCACTCATGAACAGGCACCATGCAGGTAAAGGGATCGCCTGCACGATAGTCTGCAAATGCGCGGCTGACTATCGGCATTCGCGATCCGAATACCGGAAGTGCGGGACGATTCAGAGTTTTTCGCTGGTGACCTGCACATAACGCGCCCGACCGGCACCGAGCCCGGCGACGATGGCACCGAGGCCGATCACGCCGAAGATCCAGCCCAGCGCCCCCCAGCCTCCGGTGAAGTCATGCACCAGCCCGACCGCGAGCGGCCCCATGGAGGCCAGGGTGTAGCCGACCCCCTGGGCCATGCTCGACAGATTCGCCGCCACATGAGCATCGCGCGAGCGCAACACGATCAGGGTCAGCGCCAGGCTGAACGTACCACCCTGCCCCAGGCCGAGCAGGATCGCCCAGCCCCAGAGTCCTTCCAGCGGTGCATACAGGCAACCGAACAGGCCGCCCAGGGTCAGCGCCATCACCACGACAATCGCCAGCCGTTGATCCTTGCCCCGAGTCGCCAGCCAGGGTGCCGCCAGTGAGCTGGCCAGTTGCACCAGGATCGAGCCGGACAGCACGATCCCCGCCTGGGTGGCGCTCAGGCCGCGCCCGATCAGCACCGAGGGCAACCAGCCGAAGACGATATAGGCCAGGGACGATTGCAGGCCCATGTACAGGGTGACCTGCCAGGCCAGCGGATCGCGCAGCAAACCGCGCACCCGGTAGGCCACGTGGTGGGCACCGTGCTTCTGCCCCACCTGCGGCAACCAGAAAATCCCCGCCACCAGCGCGGGCAACACCCAGAAGCCCAGGCCGAGCGACCAGCTCTCGCCAAAGTGCTGGCTCAGCGGCACCGTGGCTCCCGCCGCCAGGGCCGCGCCCAGGCACAGGGCCATGGTGTAGACGCCGGTCATGGTTCCGGCCTGCCGCGAGAAGTCACGCTTGACGATGCCGGGCAACAGCACGCCGATCACCCCGATGCTCGCGCCGGCCAGCACGCTGCCGGCAAACAGGCCGAACTCGCCCAGCGAACTGCGCAGAATGATCCCGCCCGCCAGGGTCAGCAGAATCCCCAGCACCACCCGCTCGCTGCCGAAACGCCGGGCCAGCAATGGTGCCAGGGGCGCTGCCAGGCCGAGGCAGAGCACCGGCAAAGTGGTCAACAGGCCGGCCTTGGCCGCGGACAGGCCCAGGCTGCGGGACACCTCGCCGAGCAATGGCGCCATGCTCGACAACGCCGGTCGCAGGTTCAGCGCCACCAGCACCAGGCCCAGCAGCAACAGCCAGGGACGGTGTAGCACCGGCTGGCTGTGCTGGACCTGATCGTCATCGGCCTCGGCGTCGATCAACAGTCGGTCGAGTTCGGCAGACCGAGGGGAAGTGCGGGTTTCTGCAGCAGAACGGGACATGGGACGTTCGGTTTCAAGGTTCATTGATCAAGGTCCGGCACAGCGCCTTGGCGCGTTCAGGGTCCTGTTGCTCCACGGCTTCGAACAGGGCGACATGCAGGTCGAACACCGATTGGCGACGAGGGGATATATCCAGGGTCTGGCGCAGGGCACTGGCGATCACGCTGGAAAAGTAGCGGTACAGCTCGCTGAGCATAGGGTTGTGCGCCGCATCGATCAGGCGCTGGTGAAACACCAGGTCGCAGCGGATGTAGCTGTCGAGGTCGCCGTGATAGTGGTCGCCGCTGATATCGAGGGCCTCGCGCAAGCCCTTGAGGTCCTCCTCGGTACGCCGCAGGGCCGCCAGGCCGACGGCCTCGACCTCGAAGCTGTGCCGCGTCTCGCGGGCCTGGTCGAGGGAACAGCGCGACAGCGCCTGCATGGTCGCCAACGGATCGATGGTCGCCCGCAGGTAGCTGCCGTCGCCCTGGCGGATCTCGATCAGCCCGGAAAACGCCAGCACGCGCAGGGCTTCACGCATGGTATTGCGGCTGATGCCCAGCTCCGCGGCCAGCTCCGGCTCGGTGGGCAGCCGCGCGCCCACGGCCCAGGTGCCACGGCTGATGCGTTCGCGCAATTGCTCCAGGGCCTGGTCGACCAGGGAGCGCTTGATGAGGGGAGTACTTTGAGACATGGAAATCACTCTAACATCCAATCATAGGATGAATTTAAAAAAGGTTACTCCAAACCTGACTGTGTGTTCAAGAACCAACGATTCCTACAAGAAATGGAGAAGTCGCCGCCTATCTAAAAATTACCCTTTTAGGGTAATTTTGCGTTCTACTACATCAAAGGTGTCTTATGGAAAAGAAAACACCTCATTACGATCTGGCGGCGATCAAGACGGACGTGACAAGACTTGGCGCCACAGCATTCACGTTAAGTGCCAGGGATGGCGGCAGGAAAATGGGGTTCACCCTCGTCGATATGCTGCAAATCATTAAATCGTTGGAAAGAAGGATGCTTTATAAATCAATGACCACCTACGCTGATCACAGAATCTGGCAGGACGTTTACCACTATCCGCTCCCAGGTAGATTGATTTATATAAAAGTGAGCTACCGCCCTGCCGGCGGGCCTCCGGTTATCTCCTTCAAGGAGAGTGAGTGATGAAACGACAGGACTGCGTCAGCTGTGGCACACATAACGCCATGCACTGGTTTGAAGGTCGGGACTTCGAAGTCGACTTCAAAGCGTTGAAAAAATCGGTCCCTGGACTCTCGGGCTGGCAGTGCGAGACCTGCTCGGAGATCGAGCTTGATCATGAAAGCGCCCAGCGCTATTCAGACGCCAGCGACGAGCTGGTTTATCAGTCGAGGCGAGAGGTCGCCAATGAGATGAAGCGAATCCGCCGCAAACTTCATTTCACTCAACGCACGGCCGTGGAGCTGCTTTCGGGTGGTGGACACAATGCGTTCTCACGTTATGAAAGGGCGGAAATCGATCCACCAAAACCCTTGTTCGTACTGATGCATCTCCTGGATCGACACCCTGAATTGGTCGAAGACATCAAGAGCATCAGCGAAGGCAAGGGACTCTGGCATCCACCCAGCACCAGAGAAGAGAAACACCCGCTCACCTGATCGAGACGACGCAGGCAAAGCTCAAAAAAAACCCGGACCAAGTCCGGGTTTTTCATTCAACGCCTGCCGATCAATGCAGGATCTGGCTCAGGAACAGCTTGGTCCGCTCGTTCTGCGGTTTGTCGAAGAAGTCGTTCGGCGCGGCCTGTTCGACGATTTCGCCCTTGTCCATGAAGATCACGCGGTTGGCCACGGTGCGGGCGAAGCCCATTTCGTGGGTCACGCAGAGCATGGTCATGCCGTCTTCGGCCAGGCCGATCATGGTGTCCAGAACCTCTTTCACCATTTCCGGGTCGAGCGCCGAGGTCGGTTCGTCGAACAGCATGATTTTCGGCTTCATGCACAAGGCACGGGCAATCGCCACACGCTGCTGCTGACCACCGGACAACTGGCCCGGGAACTTGTGGGCCTGCTCCGGAATACGCACGCGCTTGAGGTAGTGCATGGCAATTTCTTCCGCCTCGCGCCTGGGCATATTGCGTACCCACATCGGCGCCAGGGTGCAGTTCTGCAGGATGGTCAGGTGCGGGAACAGGTTGAAGTGCTGGAACACCATGCCGACTTCACGACGGATCGCTTCGATCTGCTTGAGGTCGTTGGTCAGCTCCACGCCATCGACCACGATACGGCCCTGCTGGTGCTCTTCCAGACGGTTAAGGCAGCGGATGGTGGTGGACTTGCCCGAACCCGACGGGCCGCAGAGGACGATACGCTCGCCCTGCTTGACGTTCAGGTTGATGTCTTTCAACACGTGGAACTGGCCGTACCACTTGTTCACGCCCTGCATTTGAATAATGCCTTCAGGACCCACAGGCTGTTTGATAGCTTCACTCATGAAAAAACTCCTAACGCTTGTGGCCTGTGTCCAGCTTGCGTTCCAAATGCATGGAATAGCGGGACATACTAAAACAGAAAATCCAGAACACCGTGGCGGCGAACACGTAGCCTTCGGTGGCCATGCCCAGCCATTTCGGGTCGGCGCCGGCTTGCTTGACGCTGTTGAGCAGGTCGAACAGGCCGATGATGATCACCAGGCTCGTGTCCTTGAACAGCGCAATCAGGGTGTTCACGATCCCCGGGATCACCAGCTTCAAGGCTTGCGGCAGAATCACCAGGCCCATCGAGCGCCAGTAACCCAGGCCCATGGCGGCAGAGGCTTCGTACTGCCCCTTGGGAATGGCTTGCAGGCCGCCGCGGACCACTTCGGCGACATAGGCCGACTGGAACAGGATCACCCCGATCAGCGCCCGCAGCAACTTGTCGAAGTTCATGCCTTCGGGCAGGAACAACGGCAGCATCACCGAGGACATGAACAGCACGGTGATCAACGGCACGCCACGCCAGAACTCGATGAAGGTCACGCAGACCACCTTCACCGCCGGCATGTTCGAACGCCGCCCCAACGCCAGCATGATCCCCAACGGCAAGGCCCCGGCGATACCGACGGTGGCGATGACCAGGGTCAGCATCAGGCCTCCCCATTCGGTGGTGGCGACGTTGTCCAGGCCCAGGTAACCGCCGCGCAACAGGGTGAAGGCAATGATCGGGTACAGCACCAGGAAACCCAGGCCGTAGATCGCCTTGCGCGGGACGCGCGGAATGAACAACGGTGCCACGCCGAGTACCGCCAGCCACACGGTCAGGTCCACGCGCCAGCGCAGCTCGGGCGGGTAGTAGCCATACATGAACTGGCCGAAACGCTGCTGGATGAACACCCAGCAGGCGCCGCTCTTGGTGCAGTCGGCGCGGGTGGTGCCGACCCAGTTGGCGTCCAGGAAGGCCCAGTGCAGCAGCGGCGGGATGATCAGGTAGATCAGGTAGAAGGCGAACAAGGTCAGCAGCGTGTTGAGCCAGCTGGAGAACATGTTGGCCCGCATCCACGCCACCGCGCCGATGCTGTTGCTCGGCGGTGGCATGTCGGGTTTGAAAGTATGAGAACTCATGGGCGTTTCCTCACCGCTCGATCAGCGCAATGCGCTTGTTGTACCAGTTCATCAGCAGGGAAATGCTGATACTGATCGCCAGGTACACGCTCATGGTGATGGCAATGACTTCGATGGCCTGCCCGGTCTGGTTCAGCACCGTACCGGCAAACAACGAGACCATTTCCGGGTAACCGATACCGGCGGCCAGGGACGAGTTCTTCGCCAGGTTCAGGTATTGGCTGGTCAGCGGCGGAATGATCACGCGCAGGGCTTGCGGGATGATCACCTTGCGCAGGGTCGGACCGTTGCGCAGGCCCAGGGAGCGCGCCGCTTCGGTCTGGCCGTGGCTGACCGACTTGATGCCCGAGCGCACGATCTCGGCGATGAACGCCGCAGTGTAGATCGTCAGGGCCAGGGTCAATGCCAGCAATTCAGGGATCAATACCCAACCGCCAACGAAGTTGAACCCTTGCAGCGTGGGAACTTCCCAGTGCACAGGCGCGCCGAAGATCAGGGCGCACAACGCCGGGATCACCAGGAACAGCGCCAGGCCAACCCAGAACTTGTGGAACGGTACGCCGGTTTCTTCGAAGCGCTTGGTGGCCCAGCGGGACATCAGCACGATCGCCACGATGGCCAGCACAACGCTGATCACGAACGGCCAGAAACCCGCCGAGGCAATGGCTGCCGGCATGTTCAGGCCACGGCTGCTGACGAAGAAGGTGTCGCCGAAGTTATGGCTGTTGCGCGGTCCCGGCATGGTCAGGAACACCGCGAAGTACCAGAACAGGATCTGCAACAACGGCGGGATGTTACGGAACACCTCGATGTAGACGGTGGCCAGCTTGTTAAGCACCCAGTTCGACGACAGTCGCGACACGCCGATGATGAAACCGAGCAGGGTCGCCAGGATGACGCCGATGAAGGTGACCAGCAGGGTATTGAGCAGACCGATGACGAATACGCGCGAATAGCTGTCCGATTCGGTGTAGTCGATCAGGTGCTGGGCGATACCGAAACCGGCACTGCGCTCAAGAAAGCCGAAACCCGAGGTAATGCCCCGGTGTTGCAGGTTGGTCTGGGTGTTGTGAAACAGGTACCAGCCCAACGAGACCACCGCGACAATCGTGATGATCTGAAATAGCCACGCACGCACTTTAGGGTCGCTGAGACTGAGTCTCTGCTTGGGTGCGCCGATTTGATTTTGCATGGAGTGCCCCAGGAAAAACGGAACAGGAACATCGCCCGGCAGTTGGCCTGCCGGGCGATAGGTCAATCAGCGCACAGGAGGTGCGTATTGAATGCCGCCTTTGTTCCACAGAGCGTTCATACCGCGGTCGATTTCCAGCGGAGTGCTCTTGCCGAGGTTTCTCTCGAAGATCTCGCCGTAGTTACCGACCTGGGCAACGATCTTGACGACCCAGTCCTTCGGCAGTTTCAGGTCCTTGCCGTATTCGCCGTCGCTACCCAGCAGACGAGCAACGTCCGGGTTCTTGGTGGACTTGGCTTCTTCCAGGACGTTTTTCGAAGTGATACCAGCTTCTTCGGTGTTGAGCAGCGCGTAGCCGACCCAACGGACGATCTTGTTCCACTCGTCGTCGCCGTTACGCACGACTGGGCCCAGGGGCTCCTTGGAAATGGTTTCAGGCAGTACCACGTAGTCTTTCGGCGACGCCAGCTTGCTGCGCTGGGCGAACAACTGGGACTTGTCCGAGGTCAACACGTCGCAACGACCGGATTCCAGCGACTTGGCGCTTTCGTCGGAGGTGTCGAAGGTGATCGGGGTGTACTTCAGGCCGTTGGCGCGGAAGTAGTCGGAGACGTTCAGCTCGGTGGTGGTACCGGCCTGGATGCAGATGGTCGCGCCATCCAGTTCCTTGGCACTCTTCACGCCCAGCTTGGTGTTGGCCAGGAAGCCGACGCCATCGTAGTAGGTGATGAAGCCCGGGAAGAACAGGCCCATGCCGGCGTCACGGGAGCTGGTCATGGTGGTGTTACGCGAAAGGATGTCGATTTCGCCCGATTGCAGCGCGGTGAAGCGCTCCTTGGCGTTCAACTGGCTGAACTTGACCTTGGTCGCGTCGCCGAATACGGCAGCGGCCACGGCACGGCAGACGTCAGCGTCGATACCGACGATCTTGCCGGAAGCATCAGGCACCGAGAAGCCCGGCAAGCCGTCACTCACGCCACACTGAACAAAACCCTTCTTCTGTACGGCATCCAGGGTAGCGCCTGCTTGCGCGAAACCGCTGACGCCCAGTACGACCGCTGCAGTCACGACTGCCAGGGTGGATTTCAACATCTTCATTCAAACCTCCAATTGCTCTTGTTGTGTCGGAGCTAGAGTCTAGCCGCACCCTTATGAGGCGCTGTTAACCCGTGCTGGCTTTTTTTTGGGTCAAGCGGCTAAAGACTTGAGCTATGAGTTTAGTAGGAGAAAATCTCCCGTCTGAAAAACTCACCGCCCACCAAATTGGCCGAACGGGCCTCAGCCCTTTCCAGATTCGCTAAAGCCCTGCCGGCCCTCGGCGAACGTGAAGCAGAACCCGCCTGAACGGATTCATGTGCTATCCCACGGCCAGCGGTAGACTGATAGTGTTACCGCCAGGGGTGAATGCATTCACTCGGTTCTCCCATAGCAAAGCCCGTACCATAGTGGTGGCTAAAGCGATTCAGCCACAGGTCAATAGAAAAACAGTCAAATTTGCGACACTTTATTAACGAATTCACTCGTTACGCACCGTAACCGCGCACACTTGCGGAGCGCACGCACACTAATGGAGCACACATGACCGAGCCACTGATCATCCACCCCGCCAAGACCGCCGACGCCTGTGTTATCTGGCTTCACGGGCTGGGTGCCGACCGCTACGACTTCCTGCCAGTGGCCGAGGCGCTGCAGGAAAGCCTGACGAGCACGCGCTTCGTCCTGCCCCAGGCGCCCACCCGTGCCGTGACCATCAATGGCGGTTACGCCATGCCCAGTTGGTACGACATCAAGGCCATGAGCCCGGCGCGTTCCATCAGTCTAGAAGAGCTTGAGGAATCGGCAGCGACCGTCATCGAATTGGTGGAAGCCCAGCGGGCCGCGGGTATCGACCCCTCGCGGATCTTCCTCGCCGGCTTTTCCCAGGGCGGCGCCGTGGTGCTGCACACCGCCTTCCTGAAGTGGCAAGGCGCCCTGGGCGGCGTGCTGGCGCTGTCGACCTACGCCCCAACCTTCAGCGACACACTGCAAATTTCGGCCAGCCAACAGCGGATTCCGGTGCTCTGCCTGCACGGCCACTATGACGAAGTGGTCCAGAACGCCATGGGACGGACCGCCTATGAGCACCTCAAGCGCCTTGATGTCACCGTGACATGGCAGGAATACCCAATGGGCCACGAAGTGTTACCCGAAGAAATCCAGGACATCGGTACCTGGCTGGCCGCTCGTTTGCGCTGATCGCGGTAACGCACTACGCCGCGCCCGATTCTTGCATTACACTGGCCGGCGTACATTCCTTAACCAAATTAATGAGATGACCGTGCTCAAAGCACTCAAAAAAATATTCGGTAAAAGCGAGGCTGAGCAGCTCGCGCCAGGCTCCAGCGCCCCCGTCCCAAGCGCCGACAGCCGCAGTCACGGCCACCCCGCGGAGCGCGCCGAGCCTGCCGTCAAACCGAAAGCCCCGGCCGCCCAACCCGCGCAGCCGGCAGCCGCGGCTGAAGCGCCACGCGCCGAACAGCCGAAAGTCGCCCAACCGCGCCGTGAACGAGCGCCGAAGCCGCCCGTCAAGCCGTGGAAGATCGAGGACTTCGTCGTCGAGCCGCAGGAAGGCAAAACCCGCTTCCATGACTTCAAGCTCGCGCCGGAACTGATGCACGCCATCCACGACCTCGGTTTTCCCTACTGCACGCCGATCCAGGCGCAGGTCCTGGGCTTTACCCTGGCCGGCAAGGACGCCATCGGTCGCGCCCAGACCGGCACCGGCAAGACCGCCGCCTTCCTGATTTCGATCATCACCCAGCTGTTGCAGACCCCGCCGCCGAAAGAGCGCTACATGGGCGAGCCACGGGCGCTGATCATCGCGCCGACCCGCGAGCTGGTGGTGCAGATCGCCAAGGACGCCGCTGACCTGACCAAGTACACCGGCCTCAACGTCATGCAGTTCGTCGGCGGCATGGACTTCGACAAGCAGCTCAAGCTGCTCGAAGCCCGTCACTGCGACATCCTGGTGGCCACCCCCGGCCGCCTGCTGGACTTCAACCAGCGCGGTGAAGTGCACCTGGACATGGTCGAGGTGATGGTGCTGGACGAAGCCGACCGCATGCTCGACATGGGCTTCATCCCGCAGGTCCGGCAGATCATCCGCCAGACGCCGCCCAAGACCGAGCGCCAGACCCTGCTGTTCTCGGCCACCTTCACCGACGACGTGATGAACCTGGCCAAGCAATGGACCACGGACCCGGCCATCGTCGAGATCGAAGCCCAGAACGTGGCCAACGCCAACGTCGAGCAGCACGTCTACGCCGTGGCCGGTGCCGACAAGTACAAGCTGCTCTACAACCTGGTCACCGACAATGGCTGGGAGCGGGTCATCGTGTTCGCCAACCGCAAGGATGAAGTGCGGCGGATCGAGGAGCGCCTGGTGCGCGACGGCGTCAACGCCGCGCAATTGTCCGGCGACGTGCCGCAGCACAAGCGCATCAAGACCCTGGAAGGTTTCCGCGAAGGCAAGATCCGCGTGCTGGTGGCCACCGATGTGGCCGGTCGCGGGATCCATATCGACGGCATCAGCCACGTGATCAACTTCACCCTGCCGGAAGTGCCGGACGACTACGTCCACCGCATCGGCCGGACCGGACGGGCGGGTGCCGACGGCGTGTCCATCAGCTTCGCCGGCGAAGACGACTCCTACCAGTTGCCGGCGATCGAAGCCATGCTGGGGCACAAGATCAGCTGCGAAATGCCGCCCACCGAGTTGTTGCGGCCGGTGGTGCGCCAGCGTCCCTGAGGCCTGATCGCTCAACCCGCAATCAAAGCTGCAGCCAAAAACGTCGCCCGATACCAGGCGGCGTTTTTTTTCGCCCGGTGATTGCCGAAATAAACTAAAAGTCCATAATGGACAAATAAGTTTAACAACAACCTTCGGGAGCACCTCATGTCCGGCCTCACCCCCTACGTGATCGACAGCCACCAGGCGCATCGACTCCTGCAGCAGATCGACGTGCCGCAGATCCTGCGCAAGCTGTTCCGCGACCTGGCGACCGGGCAGGCGGTGCAACCGGCCCAGCAACTGGTGGAGTTCCCGCAGGGCGCCGGCGACTTCATCAACTACCTGGGCGTGCTGGCCGATGACCAGGTCTATGGCGTCAAGACCTCGCCCTACATCGTCCGTGAGCAAGGCCCGCTGGTGACCGCCTGGACCCTGCTGATGTCCATGCGCACCGGACAGCCGTTACTGCTGTGCGATGCCGGCGAACTGACCACCGCGCGCACCGCGGCCACCACCGCCGTGGCCGTGGACGCCCTGGCCCCACTGGACGCCAGGCGCCTGGCCATCATCGGCAGCGGCCCGGTCGCCCAGGCGCACCTGCACTACGCCAAGGACCTGCGCGATTGGCAGGGCATCAGCCTCTATTCGCCCAACATGAATGCCGACAAGCGCGCCCGCCTGAACGACATCGAGCCGCGCCTGCGCATCGCCGAGCAGCTCGACCAGGCCCTCGAGGACGCCGACGTCATCCTGCTCTGCACCTCCTCGGCGACGCCGGTCATCGACCCGAGCCGGTTGCGCAAGCCGGCGCTGATCACGTCCATCAGCACCAACGCCGCGCGCGCCCATGAAGTGCCGCCGCAGGCCTTGAGCGACATGCAGGTCTACTGCGACTATCGCCAGACCACGCCGGGATCGGCTGGAGAGATGTTGATCGCCGCCGGCCAGCACGGTTGGGACGTCGGGCAGATCCGCGGCGACCTGGCCGAACTGCTGAGCGAGCAGACACCACGGCCGACGTACGAGCGCCATGTCTTCTTCCGTTCCATCGGCCTGGGCCTGGAAGACATCGCCCTGGCCAATGCGGTCTATCACCTGCACCACGGGATCAACTAAATGAACCAGGCAGACTTCATCATCATCGGCGGCGGCATTGCCGGCGCCTCCACCGGTTTCTGGCTGGCCGGGCACGGCCGGGTGATAGTGCTCGAACGTGAATCGCACCCGGCCTACCACTCCACCGGACGTTCCGCCGCCCTCTATACCGCCGCCTACGGCACCGCCCAGGTCCGCGCCCTGACCCTCGCCAGCCGGGCCTTTTTCGACGCGCCGCCGCCCGGCTTCGCCGAACACCCGCTGCTCACCCCCCGGGGCGAAATGACCGTGGACTTCACCGGCGACCCGGATGAACTGCAACAGCAATACCTCAGTGCGAAAGCCAGCGTGCCCGAGACGCAGCTGCTCAGCGCCGACCAGGCCTGCGCGCGCCTGCCGATCCTGCGCCGGGACAAGGTCCACGGGGCGATCTACGACCCCAGCGCCAGCGACATCGACACCGATGCCCTGCACCAGGGCTACCTGCGCGGTATCCGCCGCCAGCAGGGCGAGGTCCACACCGACTGCGAAGTCCTCGGCCTCGAGCGCGACGCCGAAGGCCTGTGGCAAGTCCGCACCGCCGGGCAGACCTTCAGCGCCAAGGTGGTGATCAACGCCGCCGGTGCCTGGGCCGACCAGATCGGCGAACTGGCCGGCGCCCGTCCCCTGGGCCTGCAACCCAAGCGCCGGGCCGCCTTTATCTTCGCGCCGCCCGAAGGCCTGGATATCCACGACTGGCCGATGCTGGTGAGCCTCGACGAATCCTTCTACATGAAGCCGGATGCCGGTATGTTCCTCGGCTCCCCGGCCAACGCCGACCCGGTCGAGCCCCACGACGTCCAACCCGAAGAACTGGACATCGCCCTGGGCATCTACCAGATCGAAGAAGCCACCACCCTGACCATCCGCCGCCCGACCCGCACCTGGGCCGGCCTGCGCAGTTTCGTCAGCGACGGCAACCTGGTCGCGGGTTTCGATCCTCAGGTGCCCGGCCTGTTCTGGGTCGCCGCCCAGGGCGGCTACGGCATCCAGACCTCACCGGCCATGGGCCAGGCCAGCGCGGCGCTGGTGCGCGGCCAGGCCTTGCCCGAGCACCTCGAACACTTCGGCCTCGACGCCGCGATGCTCTCCCCTGCCCGTCTCGGATGACGGCAAACGTCGATTGCGGCACACTTCTTGTACGCTCGTACCTGGAGTGTTACCCATCCGCCGCGCGGCGATCAGGCCAGCCTCTTGCCAGGCGACCTGATCGACGCACCAGCTGTTTTCCTTTGGCGCCCCTCCCCAGGGCGCCGAAGTTGCCTGGAGAATCACCATGACCCCCAAACAGGCCCCTGCCCTGGACAACTTCCGGGCGATTGCCGATGCCATCGCCACGCTGTTCTTTCCCCATGCGGAAGTGGTACTGCACGACCTGCGCACGCAACGGATCGACTACATCGCCAACAATATCTCCAAGCGTGAGATCGGCGATGACGCGGCGCTGGAGGACATGCTCGAAGAAGGGATCAACGAGCGCAACATCGGTCCTTACGAGAAACTCAACTGGGACGGCCAGAAGATTCGCAGCATCAGCACGGTACTGCACGACGCCCAGGGCACGCCGCTGGCGATGCTGTGCATCAACCTGAATATTTCCCTGTTCGAAAGCGCCAAGGCGGCGCTGGACCTGTTCCTCTCGCCGAACAAACTGATCCCGCAGCCCGATGCGCTGTTTCGCGATGACTGGCAGGAGCGGATCAACACCTTCCTGCACAACTGGCTACGCCAGCGGCAGCTGGGGCTGAACCTGCTGACCCGCGACCACAAGCGCGAACTGGTGCTGGCGTTGCATGCCGAGGGGGCGTTCAAGGGCAAGAGCGCGGCCAACTACGTGGCCAACGTGCTGAACATGGGGCGGGCGACGGTGTACAAGCACCTGAAGGAGTTGAAGGCGGAGGTTTGAGGGCCAACACCGAACCTGCGAAAGCAGGTCCGGTGTTTCGCAATCAGTCGCCGTAGATATCCGTCTTGAAGTACTTGCCCTCGATCTTCTGGTATTCGCCGCTGGCGCGAAGCCCGTCGATGGCCTTGTTCAGCTTGCTCACCAACTCGCCGTTACCCTTGCGCACCGCGATCCCGGCGCCCTCGCCCACGTACTTCGGATCCTTCAGCTCCGGCCCGACAAAGGCGTAGCCGGCGCCGCGCGGCATCGACAGGAAATCGTCCAGGGGGATGGTGTCGGCAAAGATCGCGTCCAGCCGCCCGGACGCCAGGTCCATATAGATCTCTTCGTTATTGCTGTAGCGCATCACCTTGATACCCAGCGGCTCGAAGACTTCCGTGGCGTAACGGTCGGTGGTGGTGGAGCGCTGCACGCCGACGGTCTTGCCCTTGAGGCTGGCGTAATGATCATCCACCACCGCGCCCTTCTTCATCGCCAGGCGCGATGAAGTGAAATAGTACTTGTGGGTGAAATCCACCGACTTCTTGCGCTCGTCGGTGATGGTCATGGACGACAGCGCCGCGTCGATTTTCTTGACCTTCAAGGCCGGGATCAGACCGTCGAACTCGCCCTCGATCCACTCGCACTTGACCTTCATCTGCGCGCACAAGGCGTTACCGATGTCGTAGTCGAAGCCGACGATGGTGCCTTCGGAGGTCTTCGAGGCGAATGGCGGGTAAGCCGCCTCAATGCCGATGCGCAAGGTCGGTTCGGCGGCAAACGAACTGCTGCTGGCCAACAGGCCCAATGCCAGACCGCCGATCAGGGTGAACTTCTTCATGCTGGAACTCCCGCTCTTTTATTTGAGGTGTTGTGGCAAGACAGTAGAAGGAAGGCGATTTCAATGCTTTGTACTTATGAGTCCATGCTGGACTTTTAAGTACATTTCGTCAACGAGCAAATGCGTGCCCTCTGTCAGAAAGCCATGCACCGATGAGTTTTTGAAAGTGTCCGAATGGACGGCGCAGGGCTTACCCCTTCCAGCGCTCTGCTGCCGCCTGATCGCTGGCGCGACCCTCGACCCAGCGCGGGCCTTCGGCGGTGTTTTCCTTTTTCCAGAACGGTGCGCGGGTTTTCAGGTAGTCCATGACGAAATTGCAGGCATCGAACGCGGCCTGGCGATGGGCGCTGGTTACCCCGACAAACACGATAGGCTCACCCGGCTCCAGGGCGCCGACCCGGTGCAGCACTTCCAGCCCGAGCAACGGCCAGCGCTCATGGGCTTGCGCGACGATCTTGCCCAGGGCCTTTTCGGTCATTCCCGGATAATGCTCGAGGAACATCCCCGCCACTTCACGCCCGTCGTTGAAATCGCGCACGTAGCCGACAAAGCTCACCACCGCGCCGATCCCCAGGTTGGCGGCGTGCAAGGCATTGACCTCGACACCCGGATCGAACGCTTGCACCTGCACGCGAATCGCCATCTCAGCCTCCGGTCACCGTGGGGAAGAACGCCACTTCGTCGCCCTCGGCCAGCGGCTCGTCGAGCGCGCAAAGGTCCTCGTTGCGCGCGCACATCAGGTTCTGTTCGCCGAGGACCTGCGTGCCCTCGCGCAAGAGCAGAAACCGACGGACATCATCGACACTGGCGAAATCCCCCTCCACCACCAGCTCATCCACCCCGAGCGCCTCGCGGTAGCGGGCAAAGAACTTCACGACGATCTTCATGCTTCATCCGCCAGGTAATGCCCGCTCTTGCCGCCGAGCTTTTCCAGCAGGCGCACGTTTTCGATGGTCATGCCGCGATCCACTGCCTTGCACATGTCATAGATGGTCAGCGCCGCGACACTGGCGGCCGTCAGCGCCTCCATCTCCACGCCGGTCTGCCCGGACAGCTTGCAGCGCGCGACGATCCGAACCGCGTCCTCGCCTTCGGCGCTCAGCTCGACCTTGACGCTGGTGAGCATCAGGGGATGACACAGGGGAATCAGCTCGGAGGTTTTCTTCGCCGCCTGGATGCCGGCGATCCGCGCCACGGCGAACACATCGCCCTTGGGATGGCCGCCGCTGACGATCATCCGCAAGGTCTCGGGCAACAGGCGCACGCGGGCCTCGGCCACCGCCTCGCGGAAGGTCACGGCCTTGTCGGTGACGTCGACCATATTGGCGCGACCTTGGGAATCGAGATGAGTCAGCACGGCGATACTCCTGATCGGGAGCCTCGATTGTAAACCCGTGGGTCAGCTTTGCGCACGCGCCGAAAAACCGGTGGAGGGTATCCCCAGGCAATAAAAAAGGGCGGCCGCCTGGCCGCCCTTGGTTGTGGATGAAGTTACAGGTGGGATTCGGCGTATTCGGCCAGGATCGAACGCGGCACGCCCTGCAGGGTGATGTGCACGCCGTTCGGGAAGTCCTTGAAGCGTTCGGTCAGGTAGGTCAGCCCGGAGCTGGTCGCGGACAGGTAAGGGGTGTCGATCTGTGCCAGGTTGCCCAGGCACACCACTTTGGAACCGGCGCCGGCACGGGTGATGATGGTCTTCATCTGGTGCGGCGTGAGGTTCTGGCATTCATCGATCAGGATCAGGCTCTGCTGGAAGCTGCGACCGCGGATGTAGTTCAGGGATTTGAACTGCAACGGCACCTTGCTGAGGATGTAGTCGACGCTGCCATGGGTGCTTTCGTCATCCATGTGCAAGGCTTCGAGGTTGTCGGTGATGGCCCCCAGCCAAGGTTCCATCTTCTCCGCCTCGGTGCCGGGCAGAAAGCCGATCTCCTGGTCCAGGCCCTGCACGCTGCGGGTCGCGATGATCCGCCGGTAGCGCTTGCTGACCATGGTCTGTTCGATGGCGGCGGCCAGGGCCAGGATGGTTTTCCCGGAACCGGCGGCCCCCGTCAGGTTGACCAGGTGGATGTCCGGATCGAGCAAGGCGAACAGCGCCAGGCTCTGGTAGATGTCACGCGGTTTCAGGCCCCAGGCTTCCTGGTGCAACAGGGGTTCCTGATGCAGATCGAGAATCAGCAGCACATTGGCGCGGATCTCCTTGACCCAGCCGACGAAGCCCTGCTCGTCGATGATGAATTCGTTGACGTGCACCGCCGGCAGGTTGTCGGTCAGTTGTACCTGATGCCAGGTGCGGCCATGGTCCTGACGGGTCTCGACCTTGCTGACGCGATCCCAGAACGAGCCTTTGACGTCGTGATAGCCGTTGGGCAGCAAGGACACATCGTCGACCAGTTGGTCGGTGCTGTAGTCCTCGGCCGCGATCCCGCAGGCGCGCGCCTTGAGGCGCATGTTGATGTCCTTGGTCACCAGGACCAGGCGCAGGTCCTTGTCCCGCGCATGCAGATCGATCAACTGGTTGATGATGATGTTGTCGTTCAGGTGTTCGGGCAGCACCAGGTTCGGTTCGCTGCGCTTGCTCATCAGGATCGACAGCAAGCCCTTGGGGCCGCTTTTGCCACGCTGGATCGGGACGCCCAGCTCGACGTCCTCGGGACTGGCGTCCCCCAGGGTCTGGTCGATGAGGCGGATCGCCTGCCGGCATTCGGCGGCGACGTTGTGATGCCCGCTTTTGAGCTTGTCGAGCTCCTCCAGCACGGTCATCGGGATGGCGACATGGTGTTCTTCGAAGTTCAGTAACGCGTTCGGATCATGGATCAGTACGTTGGTATCGAGCACGTAGAGGATAGGCTCGTTGGAAGAAGGATTGCGTCCGCGATCATCCATACTCGGTCACCTTTGTGGGGCCATTCGACGCAATACCTTGACGGTGATGCGCCTCGAAGTGACCGCCGATTTCGCCTGTGAAGGGGCAGGCGTTCTGTGCACAAGTAGGGTCTTGTAAGACGCCACCTGTGTTGCAGGTTTCGGCGGTCTGACTCCGTAATACCGCAAAAGACATGACAGGAAAAAGCACTTTGACGGTTTTTTGAAGTTTATTTTTCAAAGTGACGAATAGCCCTTGGCGAGTGGCCTGCGCACCGTTAAAGTCGGAAGTCTGCCTGTACTGAAATCACCGCCTGATTTTTCCCTGGCCCAGCAAATCCGGGCACTTCACTCTCCCCTTCTAACGAAACGCTTCCTTGCACTCCTGCCAGCCAATGCCGCTTTCGGCGGTCTGCTTGAGCAGCCAGGGCAACGCCGTGCGCGCCTTGTCCTGGGTGTCATGGAACACGATGACCCCACGACGCCAGAGCAGCATCAGGGTCATCACCCGCTGGGCCGACTGTTCGGCACTGAGTTTGCCGGTGACGTCCCCTGAGTCGATATCCCACAGCGCGACCTGCAAGTGCTGGGCCTTGAAAAACGCCGCGCTGTCGGCCCGACGCTGTCCGTAAGGCGGCCGAAAGAGCGCGACATAGTTGTCCGGGACGGCGTTCTGCACCAGCGCGACACTGCGCAGGATCGAGTCCTCCCAGTCCTGCCATTGACTGTGGGAGCGGTACTGCCAGCCTTCCACGCCCACGCATTGCTGGCGGTAAAGCTCCCGCACCGCCGGCATCGAGGTCCTATCCAGGCGGGCCTGCAAGGCGTTGCCCAGGACAAAGAACAGGCCGCTGATCTTCTGTTTGCGCAGGTAGTCGGCCAACTCGTCGGTATTGCCCTGGGCCATCGTCGGCCCGCCGTCGAAGGTCAGCAGGAACAGACGATCGTTGAAAGCTTCGCCATTGCGCTCGTGGTCGCCCATCAGCTGGATTTCGCTGCTGGTCTGCGGCAACAGCGCGGCCAGGCGCAGTTGCTCGTCCAGGTAACGTTCGTTGAATGCCCGGGCGGGTTCGGCCCAGCGCACATAGAAGGAGTCATCGGCGACCCGGAACTTGCCGGCGGCTTTTTGCAGGCTGTCCATGTCCTCGACGTAGAAACAGAAGGAGGCATCCTGTTCGCAGCTCTGCTGGGCGGCGTTGTAGCTGGTCAGCAGGCGCTGCCACATGCGCTGGCGCACCGCGTCGATGGCGGCCATGTTGATCTGCTTGAGCCCCAGGCGCTTCTTCAGCGCGGGCTCGTCGAGCACCTCGCTGACCAGCAGCAGATGGGCGAACATCAGGATCTGCGCGCGCGAGGCGACATCGAACAAGGTCGGGCTGCTCAGTTGTTCGGGCCAGGTGCTGCGATCCAGGGTCGCGGGGTCGTTTGGCGCAGCGACGGCCGCGAGGCAGGCCAGCAGGGCCGAGAAGAAAAGAACGATACGCAAAAGGGTGACTCCATTTCAGAACCCGCCGCGCACTATAGCCGATCTGAGGGCCCGGGCCTTTGCGGTGTCTGTTCCGGCCCTATCGCCATCATAGGTGGAGTCAAACCGCCCAAGCCCCTAGAATCCCCCGACGATCAAAGGAGACGACTGCATGCTGATGGTGATTTCCCCCGCCAAGACCCTCGATTTCGAAACACCACCGGTGACCCGGCGCTTCACCCAGCCGCAATACCTGGACCACTCCCAGGAGCTGATCGAGCAACTGCGCACCCTCAGCCCGGCGCAGATCAGCGAGCTGATGCACGTCTCCGACAAGATCGGCGGTCTCAATGCCGCGCGTTTCGGCAGCTGGACCCCGGCCTTTACCCCGGACAACGCCAAACAGGCGCTGCTGGCATTCAAGGGCGACGTCTACACCGGCCTCCACGCCGAAGACTTCAACGACGCCGACTTCGACTTCGCCCAGACTCACCTGCGCATGCTCTCCGGGCTCTACGGCCTGTTGCGCCCGCTGGACCTGATGCAGCCCTATCGCCTGGAAATGGGCACCAAGTTCGCCAATGCCCGGGGCAAGGACCTGTATGCCTTCTGGGGCACGCGCATCAGCGAATGGCTGAATGAAGCCCTGGCCGAACAAGGCGATGAGGTGCTGTTGAACCTGGCGTCGAACGAGTACTTTTCGGCGGTCAAACGCTCGGCCTTGAACGCACGGGTCATCAATACCGAATTCCGCGACCAGAAGAACGGCCAGTACAAGATCATCAGTTTCTACGCGAAAAAAGCCCGGGGGATGATGGCGCGTTTCGTGATTCGGGAACGCATCCAGAACCCTGAGCAATTGAAGACATTCGACGAACAAGGCTACCGATTCAGCACCGAATTCTCCAAGCCGGACAACCTGGTGTTTTTGCGCGATCACGCGCCGGAGTGAAGACGATATCGAGCGCTTCGACGATATCCATGGGCGCTCGAGCCCGATTGAAATGCAGGTTTCGGTGAAAACCATCGCGCAGTGAACTACAGTGTTTCACTCACCTCCGCTCCGCTTGCTGCGTCCCCCCTATCCGCAGCGGGTGGGGCGGGGTTCCCTGGAAGCACTTCACCACCCGATGCCGCTCAGTTAAGGAGGTTTTAGCCCGCTCGCCACAAGACCGCGCTCGACTTCAAATATCCTTAATTGACTAGCATTGTGCCCACCGCTGGAACCTGTCGAAAGCACATACGGATCTGCTTCATCAGGGCACCAACGAAGACTATTCCCTTTCACTTGAATGAAATTTCCTAGAAAATCCCGACCCGTTGCGCCTGTCAGTACCGACGACTAGTCTGCACGGTGTCACCGCCAATTCGGTGATACGGACGTGCAAGTCCGGACTGACAAAAGGCGCGCGACGCCAAATATTTCAGGCGTTTTTTACGTCTGAAATATTGTGTTATGGCGGCCGTGCGCGGGAGATTCTTCGGGATCTGCCGGGTTTACCTTTTGCCCCGGTCTTGCACACCTGCGTACGGCCGCCACCCTCATTCGCGTGCAAGCGAACGGTGACGGTCCCACTCATCAAAAGGGATACACCATGTTCAAGATCACCCCCAATCCGCCTGGCGCGGAAGACCTCTCCTCCCCAGCATTCCGGCCCGCCGCCGAGCGCGCCTTCGCTCACTACGAATTACCCTCGACTCGTACCCCGCCCCGGAAACGGCAATCACGCAGCACAGAAGAAACCCTGCTCCATATCTACGAAATTCTCCAAAGCGCCTCGGCGACCGCCTACGAATCGGCGGACAATCTCCAGGGCTCGCAGCGCAAACTCGCCTTGGGTGCCGTGCATCTGATCGATATGGCCCAACGGGAGATGGATGAACTCATCGACGAACAACAAACAGTAACCGCCTGATGGCGTGAGAGCGTTACCCGCTCCCCACAGTCAAACGGGAGCGGGCCACACAATCCAGCGACAACACCCAGCCGATACCGAATGGATTAATGCGCACGCAATGCGGGAAGCCTAGCGACTGTCAGAAATGACAGTTTTTAGTGATTAACGAAATAAGCAAAAACCAAATGAGGCATATCCCGACTGCCCATGGGCAACAGCCTGAACATGTAACTAACTATTTCCGACCAAGACCCAGCAAAAAACGACCTCTCCCTTGCCGCCTCGTGCCTCGCGTCCCGTCCGCAACCCCTTGAATTTCTGGCAAAGATACGGCTCCAGTCGTTCAACCAGGACAGTGATATCACTTTGACACCCGTTATTTCTGACAGGTTACATTGGATCACATTTGCCGTTGAATACCCGGACACTGAAACCGGGCGGCAGGATATCGAGCATGAAAGGGACGAATACAGTCATCGAAATAAAGACTCGACAAGCGTTCAGGGCAGAATTGGGCAGCCTGGAGGTGCCCTTGATCCGCCCACGGCCTACCGTGGTGCTGGTCTACAAACGCGACTGCCCACCCTGCGAGAAGCTCAAGCCGCTGCTCGGCGCCCTGGCCGCGGGACCTTACCGGGATCGGGTGGCCTTCTATCAGATCAGCTATCCGATCTTCAAACTGTTCCAGCCGGAGATCAGGATCGAACACGTCCCCGCGTTGTTTTTCCTCGATGCCCATGGTCCCCAGACCCACATGTACGGCACACAAAAGGAGGAGTTGAAACAGGGCCTCGATACACTCCTTTTTGTCTCGAACGGGGTATTCTCGGAGGTCTTCGACTCTCAGACGCCTTAAGGATGTGCCATGCCCGTTGCCCTGATCACCGGATGTTCCAGCGGCATCGGCCGCGCGTTGGCGGATGTGTTCAAACAAGCGGGTTACGAGGTCTGGGCCTCGGCGCGCAGGACCGAGGATGTGGCGGCGCTGGCCACGGCCGGATTCACCGCCGTGCAACTGGACGTCAATGATGGCGAGGCCCTCCAGGCTCTGGGCGAACGCCTCAACATGCACTGCGGCGGTCTCGATGTGCTGATCAACAACGCCGGCTACGGCGCCATGGGTCCGCTGCTGGACGGCGGAGTCGAGGCCATGCGCCGGCAATTCGAAACCAATGTGTTCGCCCTCGTCGGGGTGACCCGGGCGATGCTGCCGCTGTTGCGTCGCAGCCAGGGCCTGGTGGTGAATATCGGCAGTGTGTCCGGGGTGCTGGTGACGCCGTTCGCCGGGGCCTATTGCGCCTCCAAGGCGGCGGTGCATGCCTTGAGCGATGCCCTGCGCATGGAGTTGGCGCCGTTGGGCATCCGGGTGATGGAAGTGCAGCCCGGCGCGATCGACACCCGCTTTGCGAAAAACGCCGGGCATGAAGCCGAACAGCTGATTGGCGAACAATCGCCCTGGTGGCCGCTGCGCGAAGGGATTCGGGCACGGGCCAATGCCTCGCAGAACCATCCGACCTCCGCCGCCCGCTTTGCCAGCGACTTGCTCAAGGCGACCCGGCAGGCCCGGCCTCCGCGTCTGTTACGCCTGGGCAATGGCTCTCGGCTATTGCCATTGATGGCAGGCTGGCTGCCCAAGGGCCTGCTGGAAAAGGTCCTGATGAAGCGCTTCGGTTTGAGCGCTCGCCTGTAAGGACCAGCGCCCCGTCAGGCATGCGCTTTCATGAAGTCGATAAACACCCGGACCTTCAACGGCAGGTGCCGGGTGTCCGGGTACAGCGCGTAGATCCCCTGTTCGACAAAGCGGTAGTCGTTCAGCAAGCGGCACAGGCGCCCGGTTTCCAGGTCTTCGCGCACCAGCCAGTCCGGCAGAATCGCCACGCCCTGCCCCGCCAGGGCAAAACCGCGGAGCACCGAGGAGTTGTCGGCGACGATGCGTGACTGCTCGGCTGCAGGCCGGAAGAAAAACTGTTCACCGCTCTCCACGTGGGTCAGGCCGAGATCGCCCAGGCGCCGGTGCACCAGGCTCTGCACCTGCTGCAACGCCGCGAACGTGCGCGGCTCGCCGCCGGGCAGTCCGGCGACAAAACCCGGTGAGGCCACGGCAAAGATCTTGAAGGTGGCGAGCTGCGTCGCCCGGTGATTGGAGTCGGACACCTGGCCGAGGCGGATCGCCACATCGAAGCGTTCCGAGATCAGGTCGGCGTGGGTCGAGGAGGTCGACAGATGCACCTTCAACTCCGGGTGGATCTGACGAAACAACTCCAGCGCCGGCACCACCTTCGCCAACGCATACTCCACCGTCGTGGTGATCCGCAGCGTGCCGCGCAGTTGCGTATGTTCCGAGCGCGCCTCTTCGATCGCCAACCGGGCCTGTTCGAGCATGCCCAGGCAGCGGCCATAAAAACGTTCGCCGGCCTCGGTCAGGGCCAGGCGGCGGGTGTTGCGCGTCAACAGGGTGACGCCCAGCTCGGCTTCCAGGCGCTTGAGGGTGAAGCTGACCACGGCCCGGGTCTGTCCCAGCCGCTCGGCGGCGGCGGTCAGGGAACCGACCTCGACCACGGTCTTGAAGGTCTCGAAACGATCCAGGCTGACCATAGGGCTTCGCATCCATTGTCAAAATAATTTTGACAAGCTAGCAGCCAAAGCGCGGTTTCCCAAGCATTGCCGGCGACCTAACCTGTCGTCTCAATCGATGGAGGCTGCAATGAGTTACCGCGCGAAAGTCGCCCTGGTCTACCTGCTGGTTTTTTCCCTGGACCTGGTGAACATGTTTGTCGCCAATGTCGCCTACCCGGAAATCGGCCATGAACTGCAGGCCACGGTGACGCAACTGGCCTGGGTCGGGAATGCCTATATGCTCGGGCTGACGGCGATCATTCCGCTGAGTGTGTGGTTGGCGGCGGTGGTCGGCGAGCGCCGGCTGATCGCGGCTTCCCTGGCGCTGTTTGCGCTGGCCTCTGTCGGCGTGGCCCAAGCGGGCTCCATCGAGACGCTGATCGGCTGGCGGCTGGTACAAGGTTTGGGCGGCGGCTTGCTGATCCCGGTCGGACAGGCCATGGCCTACCGCAATTACCCGGTGAGCGAACGCGCCGGGCTGACCTCGCGGATGATGCTGGTGGCCCTGCTGATTCCGGCGTTGTCGCCGGCGCTGGGCGGGCTGATTGTCGATCATGCTTCGTGGCGTTGGATCTTCTACGCCAATGTACCGCTGGCGTTGCTGCCGCTGCTGTTGACCGGGTTGTGGTTCAAGCCGGACCTGTTGCCGGCGCAACGACCTGCGTTCAGCCATCGTGGCCTGTGGAGCGCCGCCCAGGTGGCGCGCATACCGCTGCTGCGCTTGGCGATGCTGGTCTATCTGTGCGTACCCGGGGTGTTTATCGGCACCCAGTTGGTGGCCATTCTCTACCTGCGCGGCCTGGGGGCGAGCGCGGCGCAGACCGGCGCCTTGATGCTGCCCTGGGCACTCGCTTCAGGTGTGGCGATTGTGTTCGGCAAGCGCTATTTCAACCGTATCGGCCCCAAGCCCTTGCTGCTGGCGGGCATGTTGGCGCAGGCGTCGGGCATCCTCTTGCTGGCGCTGATCGTCGATCCCCACGGACCGCTGCCGATCATCGCCTATGGGCTGATGGGCCTGGGCGGCAGCCTGTGCAGCAGCAGCGCCTACAACTGCGCGTTTCTCGACATTGACCCGCCGCGCATGGGCCAGGCCAGCGCGGTGTGGAATATCAATCGGCAACTAAGCTTCTGCTTCGGTGCGGCGTTGCTGATGGGGCTGCTCGATCTGTTCGGCAGCAACCCGACCGGGTTTCGCGAGTGTTTCCTGATTGCGGCGGCACTCACGCTAGTGCCGCTGTTGGTCGTGTTCCGCCTCGATACGCCAGCGGTGCTGGCACTGTTAACCCCCAAACAAGGAGAACCCGCATGACGGATAAAGCGCTGTACCTCAACGAAGTGATCGACACCCTCAAAGCCATCGAGCAGTGGTTTGCCGGGACCGCAGCGGACAACGCGCTGGAGCTGCTACTGGCGCGCTTCTCGAAGGCCTTTTCCATGGTCACGCCCAGTGGCGGGCAATTGGACAAGTCGGGGGTGGACGAGTTTTTCGCCGGCACGAGAGGACGCCGCCCGGGTTGTGTGATCACCCTCGGCGAGATTGAAGTGATTGCGCAGTATGAGGCCGGTGCCATCGTTCATTATCGCGAATGGCAGACCGATGACACGGGCACGCACACGGATCGGCTATCGACGGCGGTGTTTGAAAAACAGCCGGATGGACGGGTGCTGTGGCGGTATTTGCACGAGACCTTCACTCAGGTCTGAAAAATCAGCACATGTTTTTTTGGGGCAGTCGCAAGGCCGCCTGTGGCACTGTCGATCTCGGAAGAGTAGGATTTAAATCTACAGATTCATTTTTAATATTTTTGAATCTACAGATTACCTTCAAGGACATGATCATGACAGTCACCTCAGCAGCCCAAGGACTGACCAAAGCGCATGGCGTGACGGGTCTGAGAGCCGCCGTGGGGGTACTCGAAAAATGGCAGGCCTCGAGTGATCAGGCCTGTCGTATCTTGCGTATTTCCCGCAGCACCTACACCCGTGCCAAACAGCGTGATCCCGGTTGGTCCGTCAGCCTGGATGCCGACCAGATGCAACGGATCAGTTTCGTCCTGAACATCCACGCGGCCTTGCGGGTGGTCTTCGACAATCCCGAGAACGTCTATGGTTTTCCGGCGATGACGAACGATAACGAATTCTTCAACGGGCGTGCCCCACTGGAAATCATGGCCCAGGGCGACATGATCTCGCTGTACGAGACGTTTCGGCGGATTGACGCGCTACGGGGTGCGCAATGGTGACAACAGGCGATTTGCCCGTGTTGTCCGGTGAGCGCTTGCAGGCCTACCGCTTGGTCAATTCCAAGTTCCCGCCGATTGCGTTGTTCGATGACGTGGCGGACGCCGACGAATTCGAGGTGCTCTACCAGATTCAGGCCCTCACCAATCCGCGACTGCAGAACGAGCTGGGTCGACTGGAGCTGATCCCGCGTGACGAGATCCCCTTTGGTATTCCCGGATGTGCCTACGCGACGGCGCCCTTCACTCATGTGAATCCGGCGGGATCGCGGTTCAGCGATGGCAGCTTTGGCGTGCTGTATCTGGCCGAGACGCTGGAAACTGCGCTGGCCGAGGTGCGACATCACCAGAACAGCTACTGGTCGAAAGTGCAGGGTCTCAACTACGAACGCTTTGTTTTCCGTGGTCTGTGCTGCCACTTCACTGACGCGACGATGAAAGATGCCGCGTTCATCCCCCTGACAGACCCGATTTACGCTCCGGACGATTACACCCACTCCCACGCGTTGGGCAGGGCGATCAAAGGGGAAAAGTGCCCCGGGCTGCGCTACGGTTCCGTGCGCCATCCCGGCAATCGCTGCTGGGCGCTGATGACCCCACGCCCGGTCTCATCGATCATTCAAACCGCTCATTACGAAATGATCTGGAACGGCACAATCACCAGCGTCAACCAAATCACCGGCGCCTGAACCTTCAGGTAGTAGCGCCGCAAAACCCGTGGGAGCTGGCTTGTCGGGACGCCGCATCGCAGCGATGAGGCCCTTGAGCCTTGCATCGATCTTGCGGACACCATCGCCGGCAAGCCAGCTCCCACATTAGATGGGTGTCGCACCGCAAAATATCGCCATGCCCAAAATCCTGTAGGAGCCTGGCTTGCTGGCGATGACGGCCGATCAAGCGATGCAAGTCTCAGGGGCCTCATCGCCAGCAAGCTGGCTCCTACAAGGTTTGTATTTCAGCGTTGGGAATCAGTTGTCAGTTCGTGACGGCACCAGTCTGCTCATCCAACACCGAATCCATCCATCGTTGGGCCAACTCGATCAAGTGCACAACCCCCATCACGGCCTGTCGGTTGGAACCGCTCTGGTTGTCGGCGTGCTCATAGGCCGTGGCCGTTTGTCGGAACTGTCATTTCTGACAGTAGCAACCAGATCTGGCGGGGGATCAGGCTTTAGGCACCTGGAAAGGGAATTTCGTGGTTTTTCAGGTCAACCCTGAGCCAGCGGCTCAACGACCTCGAAAGGAGGAACTGAAATGAACAACCTTTTTGACACTGTTAACGGTCTTCTTGACTTCGTTAATTTTTTTGACGCCGAGGATGGAACCCCCATCGAACCCAGCGATGCTAAATTACAATACCAAATTGTTGGCCTTACATGCTTACCGGGCGAGCAAATCGCAATCGGCGATATAGGATATCTGATTGTTCGCAGATCCTATAAATTTCTCGATGGAAAAGGGCAGTACCACGTTTACTTAGTAAAACAAACTAGCAAAAGCGAAAAATACGCACATCAATTGGAAACGCTCAACCGTATAAAAAACAACTCCATCACACTGCCCCCTATCACCCCGAATCCCCCGACCTAAACATACCTGAGAATCATGGTTTCACTGCAGACAGCCCCTATCTTCTTCTGCAATTCACTTCCACCGATCCCAAATACCCCCGTTTTCTAGAGTTAGGAGATACCGGATCCTTCCGTTTTTACCCTATCGGCCCCCTCAGCCTAGAATACGTTTTCTATGATGGATTCACTGCAGGAAATTACAGGATAACCTGTTTAGTATCCCCCGTTTCCCCAATGAACTCACGGAGTAAAACACACCCTTCACTTTGAATACTCGACAAACTCTATCGGCGCGTCGGGAGGGTCTAGTGTATCTCGTGATTTTCAGCCCCCCCTAATTCAATTCGAATATTTCAAAAGGAAAACCAACATGGCCAGCCTATCCAACACCACAAACGACGATCCTATTACCCTTCGCTTTTTCACTCTAAACAATGAACCCATCCCTATTCCCCCGGGACTTGAAGCAAACTATGAAATTGCTGGTGCTCTCGCCATAGCGGGTGAGCAGATTACATTTGGCAGCACCGTATATCGCGTCGCAGGAAAATACTTCTATTATTACGGAGACCCACAATACAAGGTCTACTTAGTCAGAGCAACGCTCAGTGAAACCCTCTCAAACATACCTTCTCCAGCCGATGCAGCCAGCGCAAATACGGCTAAAGAAGCGACCCAGAGAATTTTTATATTCCGTTCCTCCGAGCCTGACTGCCCCACCTATTTGCACAAGGGTGAAGACGCATTGTTTGCGGGCTCAACGATTACGAGACTTGTATTACAAAAACAATTTACAGACTTCACAAGCTCATACTTCAATATCGTCTTTGAAACGGCATTTTGACGCTGCAATCAAGTCACCAGAGAACACTGGCAGTCGCCTGAATCCGTTATAGCGTGTTCATGACACCGCATTAAGCTCTGAGCTGTCATTCGATAAACACCTTGCACCTTCAGCAGGAGGTGCAAGGTGTACGAGCCGTTTGATCATCACCCTCACGCCCCCGCTGGCTTGACGATCACCGTACACGTAATCCCCGCCGCCAACAGAACCCCGTCCGGCACCTCGTCGATATGAACCCGCACCGGCACCCGCTGGGCCAGGCGCACCCAGTTGAAGGTCGGGTTCACATCGGCAATCAGCTCACGGCTCTCCGGGTTGTCACGGTCATAGATGCCCCGCGAGATACTCTCCACGTGCCCCTTGAGCACCTGGCCGCTCATCAGTTGCATCTCCGCCGGATCACCCACCTTCAAATGCGGCAGCTTGGTCTCTTCAAAGAAGCCGTACACCCAGAACGAGTTCATATCGACCACCGCCATCTTCGCCTCGCCGATGCGCGCATAGTCGCCGCGATGCACATTGAGGTTGGTGACGTACCCGTCCACTGCCGCCCGCACCTGGGTCCGCGCCAGGTTCAGTTGCGCCGCCTCCAGTTGCGCCTGGGCCTGCTGGTAATCGGCCAGGGCGGCGTCGGCGGTGTTGCTGGCGTCGTCTCGGCTTTCCTTGGAGATCACCATACTGTCCAGGTCGGCGCGGCGATGGGCATTGAGCTTGCGCATCTCCCAGGTGGCCTTGCGCGAGTCCACCAGCGACTGCGCCTGCTTGACCGCGATGCGGTAGTGCTCCGGGTCGATCTGCATCAGCAGGTCGCCCTTCTTCACCACCTGGTTGTCGCGCACCGGCACGTCCACCACTTCACCGGTAACGTCCGCCGCGACGTTGATGATATCGGCGCGTACCCGGCCATCGCGGGTCCAGGGGGTTTCCATGTACTGGACCCACAACACCCGGCCGATCCAGATCGCCAGGGCCAGGACCAGCAAGGTGGCGATCAGGCTGAAAAGCTTTTTCATCAGGTCGTTCTCAACGGTAGACAGTGAGCGCCAAGGCGCCGAACAAGCAACAGAACAGGCTCAGGCGCAGCAGCGCCGGGTGCCAGAAGAAGCGGTACAGGTCATGGCTGGCGATAAAGCGGTCCAGCGCCCAACCCAACCCCGCCGCGATCAGGAACATCAGGGTCATGGTCGGCATATAGACGCCGTGGAAAGCGATTTCACGGGGCATGGGAGAGTCTCAGGTCGGCCAGCGGGGATTGCGGGTCCAGCAACGAGGTGCGGATAAAGTGCAGGTAGCTCTGCACCCGGCGCAGGGCCGAAGTGTCGAAGTGCCGGGCAAAGGGTTCGTCGGTGGACTGGACCCGGCTGATGGCATGGTCCACCGCTACCAGGGCGCGCTCCAGGTTGCTCGCGTTGGGCTGGATGAACAGGCGCACCAGCGCCCGCCCCATGACCCGGATCGACTGGCGCCACGGCTGCGACTCGGCATAGGCCGGGTGCACCGGCAGAATCGCCTGTTCCTTGCGCAACTCGATGATGGCGTGGCCGACTTCCAGCACCACGAACATCCAGCGCAGCAGTTGGCTCTGCACTTTCGGCTGCCCGGCGGCCAGGCCGTAGGCCTGGTGCAGCAGGTCGCGGGTGCCGCTTTCGAAGGTCGACCCCAGGCCCTTGAGCTTGCCGCTGATGGCGAACACCACCTGCTCACGCAGGTCCTGTTCCAGTCGCCGCCACAGCCAGCGGCTGTTGGGTGGCAGGATGATCGCCCCCGCCGCCGCGCACACCAGCATGCCGATGAGCATGCCGATGTAGTCGTTGATAAAGGTATAGGGGTTGTAGACCGTCAGGTTGTCCGGCACCGAACCGATGCTGAAGAAGATCAGCAGGCCCAGGCCAACCCCGACATAACGTGGACGCGAGGCGAGAAAGGCGCCGAACACGATCACCGGGGCGAGCATCAGGGCCAGCAGCGGAAAACCGTCGATCCAGGGAAACACGAAGAACATCTCGACAAAGCCGATCACGCCGCCGAGCAGGGTGCCACAGGCCATCTGGAAGGCCATGCGCTTGGGATTCGGCGTGGCGGCGGCGAGGCCCACGGTGGCGGCGGAGACCAGGGTCATGGTCACCCCGCTCGGCCAGGCGGTCGCCACCCAGTAGCCGCCGAGCACGATCAGGATGAACGCGGCACGGATACCCGACGCCGAGGCGGCGAGCCAGTTGGTTTTCGGTACGAAGGGCTCGTCCCACTGTTCACGCTCGTGGTGATGATCGGCCAGGGACGCGTGGGTCAAGGCATAGCTGTGCAGTTCTTCGACAAAACGGTAGAGCAGTTCGAAGGCGGTATGAAAATCCAGTTGATCGGCCTCATCCGGATCGCTCTCCTGGAAGCGCGCGCGCAAGTCGCGGACCCGCTCGGGCAAACGCTGCTTGTAGTCCGCCAACTGGGCGGCCAGGCGCCCGGCATCGGCATCGGTCAGCGCCCGTCCGGCAAAACCGTCGAGCAGTTCGGCCAGGGCCAGGACACCCGGCTCGATTGCCGTGATCACCGCCACTCGGCCAGGCACGGGGCTCTGCGCGCGCAGGCGTTCGAGCAGTTGGTGCAGGGCGTTGAAGCGGGTGGTCAGGGCCATGAACTCGCTGTTCAGCCGGTTCAGGCGTCCATTGCGCCGACGCATGTGCGGGTCTTCGAACACGGTGACGCTGCGTAAACCCTCAAGGCCCACTGCCTGGGCGATGAAACCGAGGTTGGCGGTTTCGAACGCCGCGCTGGCATGCGGGCCGCGCAAGCCGCTGCCGACAAAGCCGGCAAACACCCCGAAGCGCTGGTAGAGCGCGTTGCGCATCGCCGCACTGGCACTCTGCGGGAGAATCGCGGCACTGACAAAGGTCGAGCAGACGATCCCCAGGGAGATTTCCAGCACCCGCCACACCGCCGCCATGAACGCGCCTTCCGGATGGGCCAGGGCCGGCAGGCCGACCATGGCGGCGGTGTAGCCGGCGAGTACGAAACCGTAGGCGCGAAAGTTGCGGTTGCGTTGCGCGCCCGCCGAGCAGACGCCGACCCAGATCGCCAGCGCGCCAAGGAACAGTTCGGTGTACTGGGCGAACAGGGCGATTAGCGCGACCATCACCGCGGAACCGGCCAAGGTACCGAGGAAACGGTAGAAGCTCTTGGCGAACACGTGGCCGCTCTGCGGCTGCATGACGATGAACACGGTGATCATCGCGGTGCGCGGCTGCGGCAATTCCAGGCGCATGGCCAACCACAGGGTGAGGAAGGCGGCAGCCAGGACCTTGAAGATATAGATCCAGGTCACGCCGTCGCTACGGGCCCAGTCGAAGAAGCCGCGACGCCATTCCAGGGAGTACAGCCAGCGCACCGGGGCGGGCAAGGGGGTCATGACGCGGTTCTCAGTGATCGAAGGCGGCCAGCACGGCTGGAGGTTTGTTCGCGACGGTGCGGCTCTCGGCCGGTACGTCGTTGCCCGCGCCCAGGCCGCCGCCCAGTTCGGTGACCAGTTCGGCATGGGCACTCAGCCGCGCGGCCTGGACCTGCTGTTCGACCTGCTGCTGGTGGAACAGCAGGGTCTGGGCGTTGAGCACGTTGAGGTAGTCGGTCAGGCCGCGCTGGTAGGCGATCATCGCGATATCGTAGGTTTTCTGCGCCGAGGCCACGGACTCGGCGGCAAACACCTGCTGCTTGTCCAGGGACTCGCGGCGGATCAACTGGTCGGAAATGCCCTTGAGGGCATTGACCAGGGTCTGGTTGTATTTCGCCACGGCGATGTCGTAGCCCGCCGCCGCTTCGCCCAGTTCGGCACGCAGGCGACCGCCGTCGAAGATCGGCAGGGAAACCGCCGGGCCAACGCCGTAGTTGAATTTCTTGCCGGCGAGAAACCCCAGCAGGCCGCCGCCGGTGGCCATGTAGCCGAGGTTGCCGACCAGGTCGACGTTGGGATAGAAGCCGGCGTGGGCGACATCGATGCCGCGGGCCTGGGCCGCCACTTGCCAGCGGCTGGCGACCACGTCCGGACGCTGGCCGAGCAGTTGCGCGGGCAGCGCCGAGGGCAGTTTCAAGGCCGTGTGCAAGGACAGCGACGGCCGTTGCAAGTGCGCGCCCTCGCCCGGTCCGACGCCGGCCAGGGCCGCCAGTTGGTTGCGGCTCAGGGCGATCTCCTCGTCCAGCGAGTCGATCTGGCGATGGGTTTCCGGCAGCGGCGTTTCGGCCTGGCTGACTTCGAACTGGGTGCCGAGGCCACCGTTCAGGCGTTTTTGCGCCAAGTCGAGAATCTGCATCTGCTGCTTGAGGGTGGCTTCGACGATATCGCGCTGGGCGTAGTGCAAGGACAGCTGGATATAGGCGCGCACGATGCTGTTCTGCAATTCGAGCCGGGCCTGGCGCGCTTCGGCGACGCTCATGTGGGCGAGGTCCACGGCCCGTTCGCTGGCATTGCTTTCGCGGCCCCAGAGGTCGAGGGAATAGCTCAGGCCCAGCGCGGCGTTGTTGTCCCAGGTGGTGGTGCCGGCCAGTTCGCCGGGGCCGTAGAATTGGTCCTTGCCCCAGTTGTGGCGTTTGAGCGCAGCGTCGCCCTTGATCTGCACGGACTCCGCCGACTCGGCCAGCCCCGCCAGGGCCCGGGCCTGACGCACGCGGGCGGCGGCCATGGCCAGGCTCGGGCTGCCCTGCACGGCGCGGTCGATCCACTGGTCGAGCTGGCGGTCGCCATAGGCCTGCCACCACTGGGCGGCCGGCCAGTGCGCATCGCGCTCGGCGCTGCGGATCGCTTCGTCGGTGAGCAGGGTGTTGGCGGCGAGGGTCTGGCCCTGTGGGGCAATACCTCCGGTTCCGATGCAGCCGCTGAGGGTCAAGGATAAAGCCCAAACACTGAGAGTCTTCAGCTCTCTGCTGATGCGACGCGGCACTGCTGCGAATTCCTGAGGTGGGGAGAAACCGGTGGCGGCTATTCTAGGAGGCAGCCCGCAGGGCGATAAGAGGGCGTTTCTGTGAATCTTTGTTACCGTTAACGCGATAATCCCATGGTCGAATGCCCCTCACCCTGTTACTTCGTGTCACAATTTGCCGTCACTCCAGAGAGCCTTCCATGGACACTTTGCAAAACATGCGCGCCTTCAGTTGCGTGGCCGAAGCCGGTAGCTTCACCGCCGCCGCCGTGCAACTGGATACCACGACGGCCAACGTCTCGCGCGCGGTCTCGGCTCTTGAGGCCCACCTGCAAACCCGCCTGCTCAACCGCACCACCCGGCGCATCGCCCTGACCGAGGCCGGCAAGCGCTACCTGCTGCGCTGCGAGCAGATCCTGGCCTATGTCGAGGAAGCCGAAGCCGAGGCCAGCGACGCCCATGCGCGCCCAGCCGGGCAGTTGAAAGTGCATTCCATGACCGGGGTCGGCCAGCATTTCGTCATCGATGCCATTGCCCGCTACCGCAAGACCCACCCCGACGTGACCTTCGACCTGACCCTGGCCAACCGGGTGCCGGATCTGCTCGACGAGGGGTACGACGTGTCCATCGTGCTCGCCAGCGAGTTGCCGGACTCGGGCTTTGTCTCGCAGCGCCTGGGGATCACCTACAGCATCGTCTGTGCCTCGCCGGCCTACGTCAAAGCCAACGGCACTGCGCAGCGGCCCAGCGACCTGCTCAACCATGCCTGCCTGCGCCTGGTAAGCCCGGTGATCGCGCTGGACCGCTGGGCCTTCGACGGCCCGGACGGGCAGGAAGTGGTGAACATCGCCACCTCGCCGTTCCTGGTCAATTCCGCCGATGCGATGAAGGCGGCGATCATCAGCGGCATGGGGGTCGGGGTGTTGCCGGTGTATGCGGCCATCGAGGGCCTGCGCAACGGCAGCCTGGTGCGAATGATGCCCAGCTACCGTTCGCAGGAGCTGAACGTGTACGCGATCTACCCGTCGCGCCAGTACCTGGATGCGAAGATCAAGACCTGGGTCGAGTACCTGCGCGGTACCTTGCCGGAAATTCTGGCGGCGCATCAGGCCGAGTTGGCGGCGTATGAATTGAAAAGCGTGCGTATCGCCAACTGACATATATTTGTAGGAGCGAGCTTGCTCGCGATGGACGTCAACGATGACGTGGGATACCTGATGCCCCGCGGTGCCAGGACCACCATCGCGAGCAAGCTCGCTCCTACAAAGTCAGCGCACAAATCCGGCGAAAAATGATAGCGTGCTTGGTATTCCCGCCGTTCGATGAGCCCTGCGATGAAAAAAACCGTACTTGCCTTCAGCCGCGTCACCCCTGCCATGGTCGAGCACCTGCGCGAGGATTTCGAGGTGATCGTCCCGGATCCCAAGCGCGGTGATCTCAACGCCCAATTCAACGAAGCCCTGCCCCATGCCCACGGACTGATCGGCGTCGGCCGCAAGCTCGGGCGCGCCCAGCTGGAAAACGCCGGCCAGCTCGAAGTGGTCTCCAGCGTCTCGGTTGGCTACGACAATTACGACCTGGCCTATTTCAACGAACGCGGGATCATGCTCACCAACACCCCGGACGTGCTCACCGAAAGCACCGCCGACCTGGGCTTCGCCCTGCTGATGAGCAGCGCCCGCCGGGTCGCCGAGCTGGACGCCTGGACCAAGGCCGGAGAGTGGCAGGCCACCGTCAGCCCGGCCCTGTTCGGCGGCGATGTCCATGGCAAGACCCTGGGCATCGTCGGCATGGGCAATATCGGCGCGGCCGTGGCCCGTCGTGGCCACCTCGGTTTCAATATGCCGATTCTCTACAGCGGCAACAGCCGCAAGCCGGAACTCGAACAGCAACTCGGCGCGCAGTTCCGCAGCCTTGACGCCCTGCTCGCCGAAGCCGACTTCGTAGTGCTGGTGGTGCCCTTGAGCGACAAGACCCGCCACCTGATCAGCCGGCGCGAGCTGGGCCTGATGAAGCCGGACGCGATCCTGGTGAACATCTCCCGCGGCCCGGTGGTCGACGAGCCGGCGCTGATCCAGGCCCTGCAAGATGGCACGATTCGCGGTGCCGGGCTCGACGTCTACGAGAAGGAACCTCTGGCCGAGTCGCCGCTGTTCCAACTGAAGAACGCCGTGACCCTGCCGCATATCGGCTCGGCCACCCACGAAACCCGCGAAGCCATGGCCAACCGGGCGCTGGCCAACTTGCGCAGCGCCTTGCTCGGCGAGCGCCCACGCGACCTGGTCAATCCCCAGGTCTGGAAAGGCTGAGCGACCACGGGGCCAGGCTAATCCTGCCTGGCCTCGATGTTGACCTGAAAGAGCCTCGGCAATGCCTGGCGCGTGAGCGTACGCAACCAACTGTCACGCCGCCTCAGGTACTCTCCCTGCAACGCTTCGCCACGGCTCTTGTAGTCCTGCGTCGTCTCGCCTTCCAAAGGTTCATAGTCGAAGAACTCGCCAAACAGCTGGTCGTGCTCGCTGATATGGCGGTTCTTCATGAACGTCTGCCAATGGCGGTTGCCCATCAATATGTTATCCAGCCCTTGCTCCGCTTCGACGTGCAGGACGCGTTGGCGCATGGACTCGACCGCCCCCAGCTCAGTGACCGTCGGCGCCATGTCGTCAAGAAACAGCGGAGGCAGGTGAAGATCGCCGAGTTGCAAGGCGTACGCCCGAAAGCGTCCCTGCGGATCCTCGACGTTCTGTCTGTTCACCTCATTGAGCAAGGTGAAAAAGCGCGACTCTCCCCTGGCCAGAACGAAGATCCTCAGTTCCGTCTCACTCACCTCGGTCTGGCCGCGCGCGAATGCATAAAACGCCTCCAGCTCCAGTTGCCGGAAAATCTCGAAGGCGGACGAGTCCCCCAGCCGACCGTAATGGACGATATCGAATAGCCGGTTGCGCAACTCCGGATCCCGTGCCGCCAAGGAGAGGACGTACTCCAGATGCCCGATCAGGTCTTCGCGAATCGTATCCTTGCTCTCCAGATACAGTTCGGGAAGCTTGGCCAGCTCGCTGAAAAAACCCAGGAACTCCTCCCCCGAAGCGGCGGACAAGCGCCGCCAGGCATCCGCAAGCGCCCCGTCGCGGCTGGCGGAATGTCCCCATAACCACAGATCGAGCCCCTTCAGTTCAGGCACATCAAAGCCGAAACGGGCATTGGGATGACTCAGTTTGAAATACTGAAGACGTCGCCGCGTATCGCCTGAAAGCGGGTTGTTGCTCAGCGCAACCGCTACCGGTTCAACCTGCTCGGCCCTAGTGCCCGCGAACCCTCTGAAGACTCGCCACGAAATGTTCCGGATGCGGTTACCGCTCAAGTCGGCAAAGGTCAGTGAGTGCAGCTGCTCGATCCCGCCAGGCAAGGTTTCTATCCGGGTATTCCTGAGATCCAGTCTTCTCAGCAAATGCAGCTCGGCGAGAGCCGGTGGATGCCCCAGCGGATTGTCACTCAGGTCCAGATGAACCAGTTCGCTCATGCCGGCCAGGCGCTGATGACCGCCCACGGGAAAGACAATGCGGTTATCCGCCAGCTTCAACCGACGCAGCTCACGCACCGGCCCCTCCAATACAGGCAGGTCGGACAGGCGGTTGTGGGACATATCCAGTTCCTGCAACGACACGAACTGACGCAGGAACTGGTCGAGAAACACCGGCGCCTCGACCTTCATACTGCGCATCGACAAGCGCGTGACATGGGAAAAGTCGGCAACCCTGGGAAACAACGGAAAGCGACTGACCTGCAGGCGGTCCAGGTTCAGCAGGTAACCGTTTTCTCCATTGACCTGCGCAGGGGCTCGCAAGGTTTCCCGGCGCCAACACTGCTTGATGCGCTTGGCGAACTGATACAGATGCGCCCGTGATTCCGCGTTATACCTCGTCTGGCGCCACCGTCTTAGATCGCCCCTCAGAACCTCCAGCTCCCGGACGCGTTGACGGATCACCCCATCACGACTGGCGAAGTCCTCGCCAAGAAGCGCCAGTTGCCGAGACGCTTCGGCATAGGAATAACCCGAATACAGGCCTCTGAAACGCTTCAATTGTCGACTGTGCCGCCCTTCACCGCCGCTCAGTTCATAGCCGATCCGGCCATCGGCAAGACGCTGGGGCGGTACGAAGCCGGGGATCTCGGGGCGCATGCCCAACAAGCGTTTCGCCCGTCCACGGTCGCCGACTGCCACACCGGCCAGGTCTCGCCGCAATTGGCTGGCCAACCCGTCGGGCACCAGCGCCCTGCGCGCGGGCTCCGGTAACGCGGCCACTATCGAGGGAATCAGCTGGCGACTCACCGGGCGCAGGCCACTGCCCTGTCCGGTGGCAGGCGCATAGCCCTCGGCGGACTTGACGATCACTGCCCGCCGAGACGCGTCAGCCCTGCCCAGACTGTCGAGTAACACCCCCGTAGCCGAGGTCTGGCGTATCTCGATGCGCAGGTCCGCCGGCCATCCCGGCAGATATTCGAGCAGATGCAAGGCCAGCCGGTCGTTGTCCCCGTTGATCAGGCTGTCGACCTGAAAACCTTCCAGCGCCCGCCCGAGCCGAACCTCCTGAAGCCACCAGCGGGCCTCCTGCCCCAGCGCCAGGGGCAGCTTGCCGCTTTCCATCTGGCGGATCTGCTGGTCATCGGCCTGCTCGACGATCTCCCGCGCCACCCGCTCCGGCAGGCCGGGAAAAAGCCGGCGAATCAGCGCGGTCGACGGATCGCCGTCGGGCTCCCGGGCGCGGTCAAGCGCATTGCCCAGCAGGGCCTTGAGTGCCTGGGCATCCTCCCGGGCTGCTTTGCTCAGCGCCTGTACACGGCTCGCCTCATCCCGTTCGCCCTCAGCGAAGAGTTCGAGGCGTTCCTGGTCGCTCAACTGTTCGAGCGCCCGGCTCAGCACCGGGTCAAGCTTGCCGGTGGTGCCCAGCCGATCAAGGCTGTCGCCGACCCGCAGATGACTGTCCACCCGGTGCAGCGTATCCATCAGCAGGCCCGGCGCCCGCGAACGGGTCACATGAACCTGGCGCAACTGGTTCTCGCTGACATCACAGATCGCCATCAGTTGCCGCGCCAGCTCATCGGTTTGCAATGCCGCCCGATGGCCCAGACGCCGAAACAGCTTCAACCCTTCCCATTCCAGCGGCTGCTCCTGCTCATGCCACCAGGCACCGGCGCCGTTGTGCTCCAGCTCAAGCCGGTAAGCCCCGGGCAAGCGCGGATGCTCGATGCCCCATTCGTCGAAGACGGGATGCTGGTCGACCTCGAACAGCGCGTCATCCAGGGGCAACCAGGCCTTGTCCTGCCAGCGATACAGGCCCAGCGCATCGGGCTCCAATTCGGCAGGCAGGTTGAAGGGTTGCCGGTAGGCGTCCGCCGAATCGTTCCAGGGCCGTATATCACCGTCATCGGTGCGCCGGTCGGTCAAGGCGTCCCCGGCGTCGCGACGCAATAACCCGACATTGTCCACCGTCACATCGTTGATCCCCAATCGGATCTGATCGCTACGATTCAACGCGCTGTTGAACGCCTTGTAGAAGCTGTCATCGCCCGCCAGGACCGGGCGTTCAGATTGGCTGAGCGTATCGAAGACCGCATAGCGTCCCTGCCCGTGGTGGCGCAGCACGACCCGCTTGCCCGCCGGGTCCGCGGCCAGCGGCGCCACGGCTTGCCCCGGCGTGACCTCGGCAATCTCCAGGGTCATCCCCAGTTTCTGCCACAGCAGCGCCGCCATGCCTTCACGCGCCCAGGCATCCGTCGATACGTTCCAGGCCCGACGGTGATAGATGCCATCGAGCGCCTGTTCCAGGCGCAGGCCCCTGGCCGCTTGCGCGAGCGCATGACGGGCGCCCTTGGGCAACAGGCCCGAGGTCAGGAACCCGGCACGTTCGGCGCTCGACAATGGCTGGCTGCGCCACCATTCGGCAACGCGCGCGGGGGACAGGTCCGGATGCAGGGTCAGGGTCTTTTCGAACAGCGCCGGGCGCGGTGTGCTCGCCACCGGGAGAAACTTGCGCACACCGGGCTGCAACTCCGGGCGCTCGGACTTCAGCCGCGCCGGATAGCGGCTCAGGGCTTCGAACAGTGGGGTTCTCTCACGGATCACCCGATCCACCACCCGCCGCCTGAGGATCACCACCCGGCTCGAAAACGCCTGGCTGGGCGCCATGGGACGGCTCAACGCCGAATCGCTCGGTAATAGCCCGAGAATCAAGCCCACCGGCCCCAGGTCGTGATCGGCGATCGCCGTGGGCGCACGGTCATCCACATACCCGCCATCCGCCAGACGGCGTATCGAAATACGCCGGCCGTGTTCGGCCAAGGTGTCTTTTTTCCCGTAGGCCTCCAGCAGCGCGCCCTCCTGGTCATGGATACTCAGGGCCAGTTCGTCCGGCCAGTCCGGTAATTGCGTCAGCGCCGCGAACAGCGCCCGGTCGCCTTCCTCGGGCAACGGTAGCCGCGACACCAGCGGTGCGCTCAAGGCCTGCAGGGCGCGGTCGGTGTTATGCCGCTTGACGCTGTCGACCAGCGCGGCCGGCACCGGCTCGCCCGTCCAGACCTGCTGGAGGGTCTGTGAGGTGCTCCCGCTGATCCGGCTCAAGCGGGTGAGCTCGCGATTCGTCAAAGGCCCACCGGGCAACAGGCGCTCGCCCAGTTGACTCATGGTCGGCGGCTCGACCTTGTCCAGCGCCAGTTGCCAACGCTGCAGGTCCGGGTCGAAGTTCACCGCCGGGCGGTATACGTTGGGGTCCGGATGCACCAGGGTGTGTTGCCTGGAGACCGGGTCGTAGGCCAGCTCGAACGCCTGCCGTTCGCCATCGACCAGCAGCTCGCCGTATAACTTTCCGCCCCGTTCGATCACCCCTGATGCCCGGACCGATTCGCCATGCAGCAGACCGATTTTCACGCTGACATAACGGTCCAGCCGGGAGGCCCAGAGGGTATGGTCGCCCGCCACCTGGATCCGGTGCACGGCGCCTAGGCAACGCTGCAGTTCCCGGTGACGGCGTATCGACCATTTCACCGCGTGGCGATGAAGGCCCGCGCTGATCAACAGGTTGCCGATATCGACGACCGACTGGGCCAGTTGTTCCGGATGCCCTTTCGCCGCTTCCGTCAGTCCCTGGACGAAGTTGTAGCCCAGGGTCCCGAACAAGGCGATCTGCACGACCCGGCCCATGCCGCGCAACCCTCCCGGAACCGGCAACAGCAACAGGCCCAGCACTTCATCCAGGACCGCACTGGCACCCTCGATGAACGCGCGCCAATCCTGCACCGAGCGTTCGACCGCCAGTTCGTTGAGGTTCTGCCGGTCACGTTGCAGGTAGTAGTCGCTCAATGCCTGCGCGGGCGTGCTCGTCAGCGCCTGGTAATTCCACTGGAGTGCTTCGAGCACCGGCGCCGGAAAAGCCCAATGGAAGGCATCGTAAAGCCCACCGGTCACTGCGTTCAGCCCTTGCGGTCGGGGATGCTCGGTGACGATATCGCGCACCACGGCCTGCTGCTTGATACTCAATGGCGCCAGGAACCAATTGAGGCGCTTTTGCGCATTGTCGTCCTTGAGCTGCTGCTTGAACTCGGCCTCGAACGTTGACTCGTCGCGGTGATAACGCAACGCCCCGCCCAGGCGGTTCGGGTAGTAGCTGAACACCCCCTCGAAGCGCTCGAGTGCGAAGGTGAACAACGGCAGCTCGAGAAAACTGGAGATCACGTCGCTCTCGCCGAAAAGCGCCTTGCCCAGTTGATAGGAGAGGTTGACCTTTTTCAGGATGACGACGACTTCATTGTCCGGGAGCCGGATCGAGACGGCCTTCACCGTCACGGTGTGCGGCGCGCTCCATAAGGCATGACGCAGGACAATGAAGGGCGCGTTGGTGACCCCGGTGGACGCGCCATTGCGATAAGCCTCGTAGGGATTGAACATGATCTCGGCCTGGGCCATCTGCTCCAGGCGCTGGCCCAGAACGCCGCCGTCACCCAGCGCCTGGTCCACACGTGCCTTGAGATCGCGGCCCAGATCCAGATCGCGGGCGATACTCACGAAGTCGTGGATCGGCATCATGCTGACCTGGATGATTTCATCGGGCGGGAATCCCCGTTGATAGCCGGGGCCGGGCTGTTCATCGATCCAACTGGCACGCACCCGGTCGGAGCTGAACAGGTCGCCGAAGCCGAAGTTGAGGCAGGCCGCCTGCCAGAGCGACAGACTGTAGACATGGGCCAGCGGTGCGTCGGGGTCGTAGGCCCGCTTGTTGCGTCGACCGGCTTGCCAACCGCTGTCCTTGAACTCCATGTGCAGGGTATGAATGTAGGTCTTGCCGGGGTCCAGGTCGCGCCCGGTGCTTTTGCGCAAGGCTTCACGAAGGCGCTTGAGCCCGTCCTGCTCGAAGGCGCTGCCGATCTGCCGATTCTCGGTTTCGACGGCCCGGGTCATTTCGCTGAGGTAGCGAAACGCGCTGGCATAGGTCAGCCGCTCGACCTCGTTCAGCGGCGCCATCGCCGCTGCGGAAACGGACAACAGATGATTGCCGATATCCTCGAGTCGCCAACTCTCCCGTGAGTGCACGAAGCGTTGCTGCTCCTCGATGAGCGATTGGGTTTCAAGCTCGACGCCGGGGTCGGGAAGGGGGTGGGAGTCGTCCATGGTTGCTCTTTTCATGGCTGGAAAAAGCCCAGCCTAGCCCTCCCGCCCCGGGCAACGGTTTTAACTAAATACGCCAGCTGCCATGTCACTCAAGGCGATGCCACCCTGGCGGACGTCGGCCGCAATGGTGTCCCGGGCTTGCGGAACACCAGCACGTTGCCCAGCATCACCGACACCAGGCCAAGCAGGGCCGGCGCGCTCCAGTGATAGCCTTCGGCATAGGCCGAGACATTCAGTGCCACCAGCGGAAACAGCACCGTGCAATAGGCGGCACGCTCCGGCCCCATGCGCCCGACCAGGGTCAGGTAGGCGGTGAAGCCGATCACCGAGCCCGGAATCACCAGGTACAGCAAGGAGCCGATGTAGCGGGGGTTCCATTCCATCTCGAACGGGATGCCCTGGAACAGGCAGTAGGTCGCCAGCATCGTCGCCCCGTAGAGCATGCCCCAGGCGTTGGTGGTCAACGGCTTGAGCCCGGCCTTCTGTTGCAGGCTGGAGAGCAGGTTGCCGGCCGAGAAGCACATCGTGCCGAGCAGCGCCAATCCCAGGCCCAGCACGGTGTGCGGGCCGGCGGTGTGCCCGGAGAGTTCCGGCCAGAACAATAGGCCCAGCCCGAGCAAACCGAGGGCGCCGCCCATCAACACATTGCGGGCAATCTTCTGCTTGAAGAACACCCGGGCGTTGAGGGCATTCCACAAGGTCGCGGTGGAAAACACCACCGCCACCAGGCCGCTGGGCACCCACTGGCTGGCGGTGAGGAAACACATGAAGTTCAGGCAGAACAGGCACAGCCCCTGGGCCAGGCAGATCAGGTGGCCGCGCCGGCCCATCGGTTGCAGGCGGCGGCTGAGCAGCAGCATGACGAACAACACCAGCGCCGCCAGGCCGAAGCGATAGACGATGGACACCGGGATCGCCACCACGCCCAGTTGCAGTTTCAGGGCGATCCAGGTGGTGCCCCAGATCAACACGGTAAGCAGGTACAGAAACAGGTTCATGAGGCGCGGACTCCCGAAGACAGGCTTCAGTGTCGGTGGCCGCTCGATTCCGTGCTTGCAAAAACTTGCGCTTTTGTCGGTGTCCGGGCTGCCAGGGCGGTGTCGACGGAGTAGGATGCAAGGCGTTGGAGAACAGACCATGCCCGCACTGGATACCCTGCAAGTCTTTCAGGCCCTGAACCGCTCGCCCAATTCGCGCCTGGAACATAGCGCCGATCTCGGCGACGGCCTGGCGGCGGCCCTGTGGAGCAACCATCACGACGCCCAGGACTACGAGGCGCCCAGCCATCACACCCTGTCCTGCTATATCGCCGGCGGCACCGGGACCTTTCGCCGTGATCGCCCCGACACCAAGGGCGGTCCGGACAAGCTCTGCATCCTCCCCGCCGAACACCAGTCCGGCTGGGTGATCAACGGCAGTATCCGCCTGGCGCACCTGTACTTCAGCCCGGAACAGTTCGCCCTCGGCTGCGTGACGCTGCTGGACCGTGAACCCCGTGAACTGCAATTGCAGGAGCACACCTTTCTTGACGACCCGCAGCAGGCCCGGCGCTTTCGCCAACTGATCGGCCTGAACTGGGACGAGCCGGGGGAACGCCTGCTCAGCAGCAGCCTGGCCCACGAACTGCTCGGCCATGCGTTGCTCAATCAGGTGGGGTTGCGCCAGGGCTTGCGCTTGAAGGGGGGGCTGGCGGCGCGCCAGCGGCGCCTGTTGGTGGAGTACATCGACGGTCGGTTGGACCAGCCGTTGAGCCTGGGCGAGTTGGCCGGGTTATGTGCGCTGTCCGAATATCACTTTGCGCGGATGTTCCGCCAGAGCTTCGGCCTGCCGCCCCATCAGTATGTGCTGGCGCGGCGCCTGGAGCGGGCACGGGTGCTGCTGCGCAGCAGCGTGCAACCGCTCGGCGAGATTGCCCTGGCCTGCGGCTTTGCCAGTGCCAGCCATTTCACCAATCGCTTTCGCCAGGTGTTGGGTGGAACACCCGGCGAGTACCGGCAGGCCTTCGAGCACTAGGCGACCTCAGTCGGTCTTGTTGGCCAGGGCAGTTACGACCCGATCCTCCACCGCTTTGACCTGCCGGCCCGACACCAGGTAGTTGTTGGTCACCATGGCGAACACCAGCGGCCGCCCGCTGAGGCTGGTGACATACCCGGCCAGCGCCGACACACCGCCCATGCTGCCGGTCTTGGCATGCAGGTTGTTGGCCGCCATCGTCCCGCGCAGGCGCTTGCGCAAGGTGCCGCCGATCATCCGCTCGGGATTGCCGGCGACCGGCAGCGCCTCATACCAGGACTGGAACCAGGGCCGCGTGCGCACCGCCAGCAGCATGTCGCTGAGGGTCCGGGCCGACACCTGGTTACGCCGCGACAAGCCGGAACCATCGAACTGCTGCAACTCGACCGGCGACACCCCATGCCCCTGCAGGAATCCGTTCACCGCCGCCACACCCGCCGCCGCCGTGCCCGCCCCGGTGGTCTTGCGGCCCATGGACTTGAGCAGGATTTCCGCCATGTTGTTGTTCGACAGCTTGAGCAGCGGTGGCATCAGCTCCGCGAGCACTGGGGACTGGTGCTCCACCAGCGGCTGGGCCGAGGCCGGCGTGGCGACGCCCAGCAGGCTGCCGCCTTCAACCGCGATGCCCTGCTGGGTCAGGGCGGTCCTGAACAGGTCGGCCACCAGTCCGGTCGGCTCCCAGACACTGACCTGGGCAATGCGCTCCGCGCCCTTGGGCAGCGCGCCGTCGATGCGCAACAGGTTGCCGCCATGGCCCCGGCTGACCACCAGCGGGCCGCCGCGACCGGTCTTGGCACGGTTGACTACGTTCATGTAGTGGTTGGCCGGCGTGAAGCTGACCCGCACCTGCTGGCGGGGACCGGCGGAGCGCACGTTCACCAGGATCGAGCCGACATCGAGGTCCGCGTTCGGCGACACGCTCAGCGCGGAAATCTGTGCCGAATAAAACTTCTGTTCATCGCTGCTGGACCAATCGGCCCCCAGCCGCTCGTGGTCGAAGGCCGTGTCATCGAAGATCAGCCGTCCGCGGATCCGCGTGATGCCCTTGCGGGCCAGCCCGGCCGCCAGGGCCTGGTAGTCTTCCAGGCGCAGGCTCGGATCCCCCGTGCCGCGCAGGTAGAGATCGCCTGTCAGCACCCCGCCTTGTTGCACACCGGAGCTCAGCAGGGTGGTGGAAAAACGATAGTCGGCGCCGAGGATCTCCATCGCCGCCGCAGTGGTCACCAGCTTGAGGCTGGAGGCCGGAATCAGTCGGCTTTGCGGATTGAATTCACACACCAGCTTGCCGGTGTTCGCCTCGCGCACCACCAGCGAAGTCATCGCGCCGTCCAGTGCCGGGCTGCTCAGTACGCTGTCGAGCCCTGCGCAAAAGGCCGAGCGCGGCAGCGGCAGTGGCAACTGCGCCGCTTGCAGGACCACCACCTTGGCCGGCTCGGGAGGCCGCGGCGCCTTGCTCGAGCAGGCCGCCAGCAACACGCACAACGCCAGTGCCACGCCCTTGCCCATGAAACCCTGTACCGAATTCATCTTCCGCCTCGAACTCAACCAATAAACACACAATAGCCGCTGCCAACGGCAGCGGCTCATCACTCAGGAGTCACGTAAGAACAAGGTACTTAGCGAGTCAACAGGGGGAATTATGCGGTAACACTGTCCCTGGAATCCATGCGCGGCGATCCGTTTTCCAGGGACAGGGTCTGTGGCTCAAGGCGTCAGCGTGGTGACGGAAAAACTGTCGGCATGAAACAGCGGATCGGCCTTGGGTTCGCCCTTGGCGGTGGCCGGTTGGGTGAAGTCCATGGCCGGCAGGTAGACCTTGCCGCTCGCCGGATCGAACGCCATGTTGTAGGCCATCGGCAAGGTGCTGATGCTGCCCAGCACCGAGTAATGATCGACGTCCGTCTGCGTGACCAGCGTCAGGTTGGCGTCCACCCCGCTGGGGATGACCAGCCGGCGCCGCGCCGCATCCCAGGCCAGGGCATTGACATCCCGGGTGATCGGCAGGCTGGCCTTGACCGCGCCGCTCTCCAGGTCGGCGACGATCAGCCGTGGCTGCTCGCCCCGGCAGGCGACGAACAACCGCTGCCCCTGCTCATCCCGGGCCAGGGCGCTGGGCTTGGGGCAACCGTCGAAGCGCCAGCTGTCGAGCACTTCGAAGGTACTGGCCGAGAACCGCGCCACCTTGCCCTCGTCGCGCATCGGCAGGAAGAAACTGCCGTCGCCCTTGACCAGCAACGGGTCGATCTTCTTCACCTCCAGTTCATGGGCGGCGGTGATCTTTTCCTGTTGCGGGTCGAAGACAAACAACGTCGAACGATCCGCCCGCCGTCCACTGACGACAATCACCTGCCCCGTGCGCGGCTCATACACCGCGCTGTTGAGGTTGCTCTGGGCCACCGCGATGCGCTTGAGCAGCTTGAGGCTCGACAGCTCGACGACACCGAGGCTGCCGTCGGTGTTGAGCACGAACACCCGATTGCGTTCGGGCACGAACACCACGGCATTGGCGCCCACCGAGTGGTCGAGGGTTTTCACCAGGCTCTGTTTGGCCACGTCGAATACGCTCAGGCCGTTTTCCCGACGCGCGAGAAACAGGTAGGGCCGGGTCGGGTCCAGGGCGGCGAAGCCCCAGCTGTCGCCGGAGCCGGGAAACGTGACCTGATGCTCGCGATGGTAAAGGCGCCCGTCCCCGGGTGCCGCCGCCAGGGCGGTAGCACTCAGACCCAGGGCGAACAGGACTGCACTGAATCTTTTCATCAGAACTCCAGGGTGCTGGACACCGATACCTGGCGGGCATCGCCCATGGACACGAACAGCTGGCTGACCGCCGAGCTGTAGTAGACCTTGTTGAACAGGTTCTTCACGTTGAGCTGGAACTTGACCTTCTGCCCTTCCACCCGGGTGTCGTAGGTGGCAAAGGCATCGGCCACGGTGTAGCCCGGCAGTTGGAAGGTGTTGGCCGCATCCCCGGCGCGCTCGCCGACATAACGCGCCCCGGCGCCGGCCCGCAGCTTGTCGCCGCCGCCCATGATCGAACCGAAGTCGTAGACCGCCGACAGGGAGCCGGCGTTCTTCGCCACGTTTTGCAGGCGGTTGCCCTGGTAATTGGCGTCCTGGGTGACCTGGGCGTCGGTGTAGGCGTAGCTGCCGATCAGGCTCCAGCGGTCGCTCAGTTGGCCGCTGGCATCCACTTCCAAACCGCGCGAGCGCACCTGGCCAGCCACGCTGTACTGGGTGGTCAGGCCATCGGCGACGGCCACCAGCACGTTGCGCTTGTGGATATCGAACAGCGCCGCCGTGGCGGTGATGCGCCCTGGAATATCCAGCTTGGTCCCGATTTCCCAGGCCTTGGACTGTTCCGGCTCGATCGAGCCGTCCAATACCAGGCGGGTCGTGCTGGTCACCGCCAACGGGGCGATGGTGGAGTTGGGCTTGAAGGATTCGGTGTAGCTGCCATAGAACGACAGCTCGTCGGTGTAGCGGTACACCAGGCCGGCGCGCGGCACGAACTTCTCGCCATTGCTGTTGGTGTTGACCTGGAATGGCCGGCCCTTGCCCGCGTACTGGTCGTACATCTGGTAACGCCCGCCGGCGACGAGGATCCACTGGTCGTTGAGGTGGATCGAGTCCTGGACGAACACCGAGTCGCTGCGCAGCAGGTCGGTCTGGTCGCTGTCCTTGGCGCTGACGGTGGAGCCCGGCACTTCACGGTCGTAGACCGGGTTCAGGTAGCTGAAGGTGGTGAGCGGACTCTGGCGGATCAGGTCGGCGCGGTAGATCTTGCGATATTCGTCGTCGACACCGAACACCAGGTCATGCTGCATGCCGGCCACATCGACCTTGCCGTCAAGGCTGGCGGTGGTGAAGCGGTCGGTGGTCAGCGCGCCCTTGGTGCCGTCCATGCTGCGCACCAGCGTGCCCTTGGCCGGATTGACCGAGACCACCCGGACCTGGCTGGCATCGTAGGTTTCGCGGTTCCAGCTGTAGCCGAAGTGGGCCTTCCAGTTGTCGTTCAGGTCATGGTCGGCCTCGAAATGGACCAGGTCCGAACGCCCTTCCATGTTGTTGAACGGCTCGTCGAGCCGGCGATCCTTGGGAATGGCCAGCGGGTGGTTGGTCCGGGGATCGATGGCCGTGCCACGGTCGAACGGGGTCAGGAACTCGCGGTGCTCGTAGGACAGCAGCAGTTGGGTGCTGTCGCCGAACCAGGCCAGGGACGGGGCGATCAGGGTTTCACGGTGGGCACCGAAGTCGCGCCAGTAATCTTCGTCTTCGCGGTCGAGCACCATGCGGTAGGCCAACCCGGAATCGCCGAGGGCGCCGGTGCTGTCGAGACTGCCGCCGCTGCCATTCTTGCCGGAGCCGTAGGTCGAGCCGCGCAGGGTCACGGCGTTGTACTGCTCCAGTTGGGGTTTCTTGCTGACCAGGTTGACCACCCCGCCCGGGTCCTGGATGCCGTACAGCAAGGAGGCCGGGCCCTTGAGCACCTCGACCCGCTCGGTGGTGGCGTTCAGCGCCCGGCCCTGCACCACTGGCATGCCATCCTGCATGATCGAACCGTTGCGGTTGTCGCCGAAGCCGCGAATCATCACCGCGTCCTGGGTGCTGCCGAGGGTGTTGGCCTGGGTGATGCCGCTGATGTTGTTCAGGGCGTCGTCCAGGTTGCGCGGCGTCTGGTCACGCAGGACCTGGGCCGAGACCACGTTGATGGTCTGCGGGATTTCCTGCAGCGTCGCGCTGGAACGGGCCACCGAGGTGACCTGCGGTGGCTGGTAGCTGGTGGCGGCGGCCTGCTGGTCGGCGTTGATGGTGGTGGCGCCAAGACTCAGCGCACCTTGGGTCGGCAAGGGTTCGAGGGCCAGGGTGTGATCGTCGGTACGACGGAAGGTGAACCCGGAATTGCCCAGCAGCCGTTGCATGGCCTGCTCGGCGCTCATCTGCCCGTTGACCGCCGGTGCCTGATGACCATAGGCGGCTTCGTCGGTGTAGACCACGCTCAGGCCGGTGACCCGGCTGAAGTCGTTCAGGGCCTGGGGCAGCGGCTTGGCGGCGATGGCGAAGGTGAACCGGGCGCTGTGCTGCGCCACGGACTCGGCCGCCAGGGCCACGCCCAGGGGCAGCAAGGCCAACCCCGAAACCGCCAGCGCCGATGCGCCGAACCACCGCTTGACCGAATTGCCTGCCGCCGATTTTGCCCTGGACTTCATGTATGCGTGACCCGTGTGTAGAGAACCTTTAATGCGAATGAATCGCACTTTCAACGACTACACGGATGGGCTCCAGGTTTACCTCACATGCTTTTTGAAAATATTTTCTGCGGGGTCAGCGCAGCACGATGACCCGTCCCAACAGGCTGTGCTGTTCAAACCCCAGCACCCCTTGCAGCGAATCGAGTACCGCACGTGGGTCCTTGTTCGGAAAACTGCCGCTGATCCGCCGCGCCGCCAGGCTGTCGTTGAGCACCAGGATCCGCCCCGGGTAATACCGGCCGAGGTCCTGCACCACCTCGGCCAGGGTGACTTTCGAATAGTTCAACCAACCCTGGCGCCAGGCCAACAGCTGCTCGCTGTCCACCGGCTGCGGCGGCGGCGCCGAACCCTCGGCATAAGCCACCTGCTGGTTGGCGCCGAGAATCTGTTGCGGTGCGCCCGGGCTCGCCCGCACCCCGACCCGCCCGGACAACACCGTCACCCGCGCGCCGCCCGGTTGCAGGCGCACTTCGAACTGCGTGCCGAGCACCCGCGCCTCGCCGTCTTCGGCGTCCACCACAAAGGGCGCGCCGGTATGGGTGACCTGGAAAAACGCCGAACCGCGCCGCAACCGCACATGCCGTTCGCCAGCGCTGAAATCCACCGAGATCGCACTGTCGGTGTCCAGGGTAACTGCGGATTGGTCGGCCAGGGTCACCGTACGCACCTGCCCCGGCAGCGAAACATGGTCCGCACCGAGGTCGTCGAGCCAACGCCGAGGTTCGAAGCCCAGGCCGATGGACACCGTCAGCAGCAGACAGGCTGCCATCGCCAGGCCCGCCGACCAGCGCCAGCGCGTCGCGGGCTTGGGCCGGTCCATGGCTTCGAGCAGACCTTGCAAGGCCGCCTCCTCCTCCCGGGCCAGGCTGCTCGCCGGCCCTTCGCTCAATGCCCAGAGCACCTGGGCCCGGGCGTAGGCCTCGACATGGGCCGGGTCGGCTTGCAGCCAGAGACTGAACCGCGCCTGGTCGCCACGGCTCGGCTGATCGTGCAACCGGCAGAGCCAGGCCAGCGCGGCCTGTTCCTGGGCGGGCGTCACGGCAACACGGGGAGAATGGGTCACGATGCTTTCCTTGGCAGACGTGTGGGTGAAGACGCTCCATCGCTGCCCGAAGGCTCCCGAAGGCTGGCCTTGCAGGCTTCGAGGGCCCGCATCATGTGTTTTTCCACGGCGCTTTGCGAAAGTCCCATGGCCTTGGCGATCTCGACGTACTTGCGGCCATGGATACGGTTGAGCAGGAAAATCTGGCGGGTGCGTTCCGGCAGGCTGCGCAGCGCCGCCTCGACGTGGCGCAGGTCGTTACCGGCCTCCAGGGCAACCTCGGGTTCGAAGCTCTGGTTATCCTGCTGCTCGGGCAGCCAGCCTTCATTGACCCGCACGCGGGCCCCTTCGCTGCGCAAATGGTCGATGGCAATGTTGCCGGCGCAGCGCAGCAGGTAGGTGCTCAGTTCCTCCACCTGCACCAGCGGCCGTCGCCAGAAGCGCAGGAACAGGTCCTGGACCAGGTCCGCCGCCGTCGCCCGACAACCGACCCGGCGGCTGACCAGCGCCTCCATTTGCGAGCGTTGGGACAGGAACACTTGCAGGAAGTGCGCACGGTCGCTGCCCTCGACCTCGGGATTCTCGGGGGGCGCATGGCCAGGTTCATCGCGGCACTCCCAGCAACAGCCCGCCGTCGATCAGCGGCCAGTCAGCGTGAAAAGACGCCAATATTAATGATAAAAATTCTCATACGCAAAGAGATCCGCTGAACTGAGCCCGGTTTGAACGGCGCCCCAAACGAAAACGGGCCTGCAATGCAGGCCCGTCGTGGTCAGCGCTGGCAATCAGCCGTTAGCGGCCAGTCGCACACGTTCTTTCTCTTCGAACTCCTCTTCCAGCAGTGCGTCTCCCAGGTCGCGGCGCTCGCCCTTGATGGCGATCGCGCGTTTGGCTTGCAGTTTGCCGAACAGATGCTCCAGTGCATGTTCCAGTTTGGTGGCCGCGCCATCGATCGCCTGTTCCAGGGTATCGGCTTTATGGGTGACCGAAATCGGTTGATGGCCTTTTGGCCGCGCTTCCATCTGGCAGCGCAAGTCGTGGGGACCGGGCTTGTCGCCGTTCTCGTCCGCCAGGTGAACCTCGACCCGTGTCAGGTGTTCTTCATAACGTTCGAGCGCGCTCTCGACGCTCGACCGAACCCACTCCTTCAGTCGGTTGCTGCTTTGAATATGGTTATCACTATTGACTTGGATTTGCATAGTTCTTCCCTTATTTCAGCTAGCTTGCAAGAGGCTCGCGGCAACGCCGGGAAGCGTGCTGAAGATGACCTCTTGATGACAGAGTTGGGCAGTTGGAAAAACAATTCAAGCCCTTTGAAAAGATAAATAATTATCCGACGAAATAGGCGGACAAGCCCGTAAAGCGCTGTTAATGTCGGGAATTGGGTTGAGTCGCCTCACTGTCATTTCTTGCAACAAATCTCCTGAAAAACTCCATGGCGGGCTTGCCAGAAAACGCCTTGAAGCGCCGGACGTCCCTGCCCGGCCCTCATGCACGCATCAAGCGTCACGCAGTCCCACCGGCACCTTGCGCTCGCGGGTGTAGCTCAGCACGAAATGCGCCACCAGGCCGAAGATCAATCCCCAAAACGCCGCCGCCAGCCCCAGGAAGCTCATGCCCGAAGCCGTCACCAGAAAGGTGATCAGTGCCGCTTCCCGTTGCTTCTCCTCGGCCATGGCACCCGTGAGGCCGGCACTGATCGCGCCGAACAGCGCCAACCCGGCCAGGGACGCGATCAGTTCCTTGGGCAAGGCACCGAACACCGAGGCCAGGGTCGCGCCGAAAGTCCCCATCAGGATGTAGAAAACCCCGCAGGCGATGCCGGCGACATAGCGCTTGTCGCGGTTTTCGTGGGCCTCGCGACCGGTGCAGATCGCCGCCGTGATCGCCGCCAGGTTGAGACCATGAGCCCCGAACGGCGCCAGCAGCACCGCGCTGGCAGCCGTCAGCGAAATCATCGACCGCGCCGGCTGGGTATAACCGGCCGTGCGTAACACGGCCATGCCGGGCACGTACTGGCCGGTCAGGGTCACCAGGGCCAGCGGCAGGCCGATATTGATGATCGCGTGCCAGCTCCACTCGGGCGCGGTGAAGATCGGCTGCGCCACCGCCACGGTGATCGCCGCCTGGTTCAATTCACCCATCACCCCGGCGAAGGCACAGCCGACGATCAACACCGAAAGGATCGCGTAGCGCGGCGAGAAACGCTTGCACACCAGATAGACGCCGATCATCGACAACACCAGCGCCGGTTGCAGGCGGATCGAAGTGAACAGCTCGGCGCCGAAGCGAAACAGGATCCCCGCCAGCATCGCCGCGGCAATCGCCTTGGGCAGGCGGCTCATCAACTTGTCGAAGGCCCCCGACAAACCGATGACCACGATGATCAGCGACGCGACCACATAGGCGCCGATCGCCTCGGCGAACGACACCGTCGGCAACATCGAGACCAGCAGCGCCGCGCCGGGCGTCGACCAGGCGGTAATCACCGGAATCCGCAGGCGCCAGCTCAACAGCAGGCCGGTGACGCCGCTACCGATGGAAATCGCCCAGATCCACGACGACACCTGCTCGCTGGACAGATGGGCCTGGGACGCCGCCTGGAACACGATGATCAGCGGGCCGGCATAGGAGATGACCACCGCGATGAAGCCGGCGATCAGCGCCGATAACGAAAAATCCTTTCTGAGGTGACTCATGAGCATCGGTACCTGAGCGTGGGAGGTATTGATTCGATTGAATCGATTTAAGTGCATATAACCGCAAAAATTGATTCGATTCAATAGAATCAATTTAGGTTGGCATACCCTGTGATAAGCTGCCGTCCACTCTCTTCAGGATCGGTAGCTATCACGCATGTGGGTTCCTCGGCTCAGCGACTTCAACCAACCGGTGTATCTCTCCATCGCCGATGCGCTGGCACGGGATATCGCCAGCGGTGCGCTGAAGGTCGGCAGCCGCCTGCCCACCCTGCGTGAACTGGCCCAGGCGCTGGAGGTCACGCCGGGCACCATCAGCCGGGCCTACAGCGAGGCCCAGCGGCGCAAGCTGGTGCAGGGTGAAGTCGGACGCGGCACTTATGTGCTGGAACAGGGCGTGCCGCCAGCGACACGCCAGCCGACGTCGACGCTGCTGGCCGCGGGGCCGACCGACCTGCTCGACCTGTCGATCATCAAGCCCCACGGCGAGCCCCTGGAACACGAGTTGCGCGATGCCCTGGTGAACATGGCCAACGACGCGGACTTCGCCCGCGCCCTGGACTACGCCCCCGACGGCGGCCATCCCGCCCACCGTGAAGCCGGCGCCCAGTGGCTGCGTCAGTCGCTACCGGACGCGCAATGGCAGCAGGTGGTGATCACCGCCGGCGCGCAGCATGGCCTGATGGTCGCCCTGAGCGCCTTGAGCAACAGCGGCGACCTGGTGCTCTGCGAAGCGCTCTGCTACCCGGGCATCATCTCCCTGGCCCATGGCCTGGAACGGCGGCTCGGCGGTGTGGAAATGGACGAGGAAGGGATCATTCCCGAGGCCCTGCGCGAGCGCTGCCTGCGGGAAAGACCGGCGTTGCTGATCTGCGTCGCCACCTGCCAGAACCCGACCACGGCGATCATGTCAGCGGCGCGCCGGGCACAGATCGCGGCGATTGCCGAAGAGTTCGATTTCATCATCATCGACGACGATATCTACGGTTTCCTCGCCACCGATCCCTCGATCAAACCACTGTCCAGCTATGCCCCGCACCGCTCGGTGTACCTCACCAGCCTGTCGAAGTCGGTGATGCCGGCCCTGCGCATCGGCTACCTGTACAGCCCGCCGAAACTGCTGTCGCGCCTGACCTCCATGGTCCGCAGCAGTATCTGGATGCCGTCGCCGCTGACCGCGCAACTGGCGAGCATGATGCTCGGCGAAGGGCTGGACACGCAGCTGGTGGCGATCCAGCGCAACGAGGCAGCCGCCCGCCAGGCCATCGCCGCCGAAGTGTTTCGCGGCTTGCAGATCGCTACCCAGCCCCACAGCTACCACCTGTGGCTGACCTTGCCCGAGCCCTGGAGCGGCGATGAATTCACCCTGCTGGCACGGGCCAACGGTGTGCTGGTGCTCAGCGGCACGCAGTTCCAGGCCGAACGCCTGGGGCCTAACCGCAGCGTGCGGATCGTCCTGATGTCACCCACCAGCCGGGACGAACTGCGCTTCGCCCTGACCAAGCTGGCCAGCCTGATCGACGCCGATCCGCGCCGCTTCTACTGAACGGTCGTTTACTCGGCACAAGCCTTGCACTTTTTTTCAACACAGCATCAATGCAGCATCAAGGCCGTTAGTTGTGCCCCGACACGAAGTCAGGGCACCGACCTGCCGCCGGTCCGGAACTGACGAACCAATCCAGCCAGTGAGCAGTCAATGAATGCAGGTTTCGATCAGAGTGGTGACACACATGGATAACCCCTTTCAGTTGATCAACGACGCTTTCCAGCCCGAATACCGGGTCAACCTCAGCCTCCAGGGACTGGACGGCGACATCATGCTGACCCTGTCCAACGCCGACGGGGTGGTGGCCAAGCGGATGATCAGCGCCGAGCAGCGCAATGATCCGCGGCGCCTGAAACGCCTGATCCAGAGCGTGCAATTCGGCATCGCCATCGAGCAGGGGCATTGCGCGATGGAGATGCTCACGGCCATGACCGACAGCGACAGTCTCAAGCTGGCGACCCTCCCCGCACCGATGTGGAGCGGCGCCGGCCACCGTATGGGGCGCCCGGCCACGATGACCGGCCGGGTGCTGACCTTGCCGGTTCGTTAAGCCGTCACTAAACCAGCTGCAACCCGTTGGGGCGCGCGCCGGGGAAAACGCTCTGAAGTTGCGCAGCCGACAAACCCCAGGTGCGCCCCAGCACGCCGCCCAGCAGATCACGGTAATTGTTCAGCACCGGGTAATCGCGGTTCTGCAACAGGCTGCCCGGGGCCACCGCCACCTGCTCGCCGGCGATACGCCCGCCGTGCACGCTGCCGCCCAGCACCCAGTACACCGTGCCATGTCCATGATCGGTGCCGCGATCGCCGTTCTCGCGAAAGGTGCGGCCAAATTCCGAGACCACCACCACGGTGGTGTCTTTCCACTGATCGCCCATGGCATCGGCAAACGCCGCCAGCCCCTGCCCCAGGTTCGCCAGGTTGTTGGCCAATGGGCCCTGGGTGCTGCCCTGGTTGACGTGGGTGTCCCAGCCGCCGACATCGACGAAGCCGAGCCGATACTGATCGCGCATCAGGGTGGCGATGCGCCGGGTCTCGGCGGCGAAGTTCTGCGCGGTCTGCGCGCCGCGCCCGGCCTTGGTCATTTCGTCCTGCAGATCCTTCGACACTTGCTGGCGCAGTTGCAGCCCGTCGGACACCGGCGCGGCCAGCGTGGTGCCCTTGTACATCGAGGCGAGGATCGACGACTGGCGCTCGTCGAAGACCGGCTTGGAGACCCCGCGCAAGGACAGGTTGGGAATATCCCGACCGCCCTGGAAACTCAGGGGCAAGGCGTCGGTAAAGGCAATCGGCGTACTGCCGGGCAAGACGCCGGCCAGGCGGGCGAGAAAGCCCGAACCATAGTGACCGTGCTGGTCGCCCGCCAGGCCCGCCTCGATATTGTCCTGGGTTTCGAAATGGCTGCGCGACAAGTCGTCGGTGCCGGCAAAGGGCACGAACGCGATCTGCTTGCGTTGCCAGAACGGGTAGAGCGAATCGCGCAGCACCGGGTTGAGGCCCCAATGACCGTCGAGGGCGATGGCACTGTTGGGGTTGTGCGGATCGGGCCGGGCGATCGCCAGGTTCGGCCGCGACTCGTAGTAGAAATCGCTGGCATAGGGCACCAGCAGGTTGTTGCAATCGTAGCCGCCACGCAGGAACACCATGAGAAAGCGCGGCGCCGAGGCTGGGGCAGCAAACAGCTTCCCGGAGAACGACAAGGTCGGCAGGGTCGCGGCGGCGACCGCTGAAGCGACCAGAAAGTCTCGACGATTCATCACAGCACCATCCTGAGGAGCACGACGTTAGCGGTTATTGAAGTCGGGTGAAGACAACAGAAAAGTGTTCCACTCCTGGGGCGACGTGGCCTGATTCAGCGCGGCCGTGGTGGCCGCCGACAGATGCGGGCCGATGGCTTCGTAGTAGAGCGGCGTGGTGATCATGGGAAAACCGCCTTGTGCCTTGTCAGTGCCTTCCGGAGTGAACAGCCGGTTGTAGCCCGAACCGATGGCCCGGGCGATTTCGAAACGCTTGGACATCTGCCCCGAACTGGCCCAACCGGCGGCGTCCAGCGGCCAGCCATCCGGGGTCTGGCGACCGAACACCGGTTCACCCAACTGATTGAGCCAATTGAGCATCGGCCGGGGATTGGCGATGGGCTTGCCGTCGTAGGCCAGGCGCACCGCCGAGACCACGAACTGGGTCGGGTCCTTGAATTTCTTCCCTGCGCTTTGCAGCAACTCCGGCGACTCGAAGAGCGTGCGCAGCACCTGGGCGATGTCGCCATCGCTGCGCTGGAAGGTCACGCTCATGCGGTCCACCAGGGACTGCGGCGGTTGGTCGGCGACAAAGTATTGCGCGAGTTTGCGCGAGATGAACTGTGCACAGGCCTTCTGCCGGGTGATCAGGTTGACCGCCCGGGTGATCTCATCGAAACCGCTGCCCTGGATCGGCTCGCCCAACAGCACCTTGTCGGAGAAGTCATGGCGATTGGGGTTGAACTGGAACATCCCGTCGCGCACCACCAGCGGCGCCACCCGCGGCCCGAACTTCTGCACCCGGCCGTCCAGCGGCATCACCCCCGCGCCGGTGAGGATCAGCGCCAGTTGCTGGACATCCTGCTGGGTGTAGCCGGAGCCGACCCCCAGGGTGTGCAGCTCCATCAGCTCGCGGGCGTAGTTTTCGTTGACCTTGCCCCGGGCGTTCTGGGCATTGTCGAGAAACTCCAGCATCGCCGGGCTCTTGAGGGTGGCCAGAACCAGATCCTTGAACTTGCCCAGGGCATGCGGACGGATCACCCGCTCTTCGTAGTCCGCCGCCATCAGGCGTACCGCGCCCTTGCCGGCGAACACGCTGAAGTGATTGAGCCAGAACCCGACCATCTGCTCCTTGAGCTGGTTGCTGCCGTAGACCGCCCGCAACAGGGTGATTTGCCGAGCCTGGTCGGCGGCGTCATTGAGTTGTTGCTGCTGGGACTTTTTCGCCTCGACCTTGGCATCGCCGTCCGGCATCGACTGAAGCTGCTCCTGGCGCTGCTTGAATGCGAGCAAGGTAGCCTGCAGCGGTTGTGCGAGGATCGGGTACGCCCGCAACTGGGCATCGATACCCGGCGGCAAGGTGTCACGAATGCGATCGGTCAGTTGCGCCTCCAGCAGGCCACTGCGACCCATGGCGCGAAAGCGCGCGACGTTCGCCGCGTCCAGGTCGAAACCGTCGCGCCGCAGCCAGGCCGAATCGGCCGGACTCAACGGCGCGGCAGGCGCCGCGACAGCGACGGCGGGAAGTCCCGCGGCCAGACAAACCGACATCCCCAGACAACGTAGAACAGCACCCGGTACTGGCATATCAAGAGGCTTCCAAAGGTGAGAGCGGCATCGGTCCTTTCGTCCCCAGTGTCTGTCGAACTGGCTGTACCAATGCTGACAATGATGCATTCAGTTCTATCCTGCCTAAGCTCTGTGACAAGTGGCTCTTGCGGCTAAAAAGACTGTATCGGGTTCAGGATCCGGACAGATACATGCTGTTACAACAAGCGTAGCCGGTGAGAAAACACGGCACTGATCCGTTCGCCAGGCGTATGCCCTGGGCGAACCTATCCAAGGAGGCAACATGTTTTTACGTTACGCAGCACTTGCAGCGGTAGTCGTGGCGGCTTCCGGTTGCGTACAGGAGCGCGTGGTCCACGAGCGCCAGGTGGTGGTCGAACGGCCGGCACCGCAATACGTGGAAGTGGTGGCGCCGCAACCGCCGCCGCAGGAAGTGATCGAGGTGGAGCCGGCCTATCGCCCCGGTTTCGTCTGGGCACGGGGTTACTGGCATTGGGACGGGCGGCGTTATGTGGCGATGCACGGGCATTGGGAGCCGGTGCGCCCGGGCTATCGCTATGTGCACCCGCACTGGGAACGGCATAACGATGGCTGGCATCTGCGCGCCGGCGCCTGGATGAACTGATGATGATGTAGGAGCGAGCTTGCTCGCGATGGGCGTCAACGATAACGCGGGAAACCTGATGCCCCACGGTGTCCCGGCTACCATCGCGAGCAAGCTCGCTCCTACCTCCTAGCTCCTACAGCTCGCCCTTCTCCACTTCCGGATGCTCGCCGGAGCCCTCGCCGATCTTGCGTTGTGGATGCTCGATCTTCACCGACGGGAACTGCGACGAGGCATAGCGCACCACCAGGATCGCAAACGCCAGCAGCAGGATCGCACCGGAAAGGTAAACCACGCCCATGTCCGGTGGATTGTGGTGCGACACGTTGGAAATCAGCAACCGGGTCAGCGCGGTGATCGCCACGTAGATCAGGAAGCGCACCGGCATGTGGTTGGTCTTGAAGTAGATCCCCACCATCGCCCCCAGTTCGAGGTAGATGAACAGCAGCAGGATATCGTCGATCTTGAGCTGCCCGCCTTCGATCATCGTCAGGAACTCCATCACCGCCGCCCAGGCGGTGACCCCGCCGATGGCGAACAGCGCCAGGTAATGGAACGACTCGACGAACAGGTTGCCCAGGGACTCGGCCACCTGGTGCACGTTTCGTCGCAGGTTCTCGGCCCAATTGATTTTCACGGTAGAGGTTCCTTGGTTCGGCTTGATCGGATGATGCGGGTGGAAGATGACTATTGTCCCTGCATGCAGAAAAAAGGCCAGGGACAGGGATGAGATGAGGGCAATGGGTTTCGGGGCACGTTGCGCTGGGGCGGGAGCCGGCATCCCGGTCTGGCCGACAAACCACGAAATAGGTCTACATTAAAAAGCCACTACCCAAACCTTGGGGATTCGCTTATGCTTTTAGCTGTATAAAAATACAGTAATTGCAAAACACAACTATCGTGAAGGCAATCGCCGTTTTGACAAAAACTTACCGTGACACGGGGTGGCGCTCAGTGAGACCCCCTAATATCACTCATTGAGAGGCCTCGTATGGCTGTAGAGATTCTTTACCGCAGCACGCGCGATTTGGAGACTACGTTTTTGGACCGCAAACTCGCTGATGCCCATGATCAGATGCTGGAACTGGCAGAGGTGCTGACCCAGGTCCTGGTGAAAAACGTTCCGGGGCTGGACGAGGCGCTGGCAGAGGAAGCCAGTATTTTCATGGCGAAAAACAGGGGAATCTTTGCGGCAGCTTTCAAGAACAATGCAGCCGCCTTGGCCGACCTGGACAAGCCTGAGTCGCAGGAATAGTCGAAACCGGCTGGCTTTCGCAGCCGGATCGTCGCGCAGGCAGTTTTCGTACAGCGCCTAGCGCATATCCGCATAAGGCGAGATGGGCTCCACCGGTAGCGGCAGGTTGCCTTGCCAAGGGTCAAAGGTGTAGCGCAAGTACAGCAAGGCACGGCTCGGCGCGTAGCCTTCGCTGTGTTGCCAAGTGATACCCGTACCGAACACCAGGTTGTCGGACAGGCGGCGCTCCACCAGGCCCTGGACACGGAAGTTGATGCCATTGCTGCTACTGCCACTCTTGGTCAGGGTGGGGCCGCTCACCAGGGTCTGATTCGACTGCGCCAGCAGATTTTGCAGTTCCGCTTCGCTGTTGGCCTTGGGGTAGAGATCAGAGCCGTCGATTTTCGCAAACGACCAGCCCACCGCGCTTTCGAGGAAGACCGACCAGTTCGCGTTGCGCCAGGCATAGTTCACCGGCACGCTGGCCGAGTAGTACTGCTGCGGGCTGTAGTAACCGCCCTGGCCGAGGGTGACTTCGCTCAAGTCCTTGTCGTAGCCCATGTACATCAGGGTCAGACCCGTGCGCAGACGCTCGTCGGCGCGGTCCACCAGGCGATAGTAATAGCCGCCCATGGCGGTGCGCCGCTGGTTGGTCTCAACGTTCTGCCCCACCAACCAATGGCTGCTCAGGCTTGCCCACACACCATCCTTGCCGCCTTCGTCATGGCTCAGGCCCAGGGTGAAACCGTTGGCCGTCACGCCGCCCCACTTGGTTCCAGTGACCGGATCGACCGCACCGGCATACGACACCAGTGAGTTGGTCAGGGGGCGCCGCGACGCCGTGAGGCGGTAACCCAGGCTGCTCCAGTCCCCGCTGTAGGTCACTCCGCCCACCCAGTTGGACACCGTAAACGCTTGTGGCGTATGGCCAAGGTCGAAGGCCCAGCGATCATCGTGCCAGCCCATGCCCAGCAGGGTGCCGTTCACGCTCTGCGAAGCGGTGGCACAGCCCCCCTGCACCACCGCGCACAAGCCGAACCGATCGGTGCTGGAAAAATTGCTGACATCCAGATTGATGTCTTCGGCCTGAACGAAACCCTGTCCTTGCGCCAGCGGCGCGTCGATACGCAGGATGGTGGTCTGGGTGGTCAGGTCCGAGACCCCCGATGAGCTGTTGTCGGTGCGCCAGGCGAAGTCATGGTACAGGTTCACCGTCGGGTTCTGCTGTTGGTACAGCTCGTCGACATCGCGGCGGATGCTGCGCTTCATCCAGTCATCGCTGTCCTTGGCCCGGCTGGCCAAGGTCATGGCACGGTTGTCGCGCGGTTCGGCCTGCTGCGGTTCGATCATCCTTGCCGCACCCATGCTGCGCGCATAGTCATCCAGAGCCCGCCCCGGCTCTTCCCGGGACAGCAGGCGCGCCGCATCCCGATAGACCAGCGGATCACTTTGCGGGGTCTTGAGCAACTGCGCGAACAGCGCGTTCGCACGCGTCTTGTCGCCCAGCGACGCCCAGGCATTGGCCAAGCGCCGCTGGAACGACGCATCGACCGGTACTGGCGCGGTCACCGCCATGAGACTGGCCTTGGCGGCGTCCGGCTGACCACGGGCGATCAGCACTTCGCTCAGCCCCAGTTGGGCCTCGGGATTTTTCGGCGCGCTGCTCAGCACCTTGCGGTAGCGGCTTTCGGCCTGGACCAGGTCGCCACGCTGCTGGGCCCAGTCGGCCAGGGTCAGGTAGTCGTCAGTAGTAGGCGCGCGCATCAGCAGCGCTTCGGCCTGGGCTTCATGGCCACTGTCGCGTAGTGTCCGGGCCTTCGCGAGCAATTGACGACGCTGCAGGCGCGCCCACAGCTCGTTCATGTTGTCGCTCCAGGCCGCACGGGGGATCTGTTGCAGACTACCCATGGCATCGCCGTCACGCTCGGCATTGGCCAGAAACAGGCCGTGGGCATAGCGCGCCTCGGTGTTCTGGCCCTGACGTTGCAACAGCAAGCGGAAGCTTTGCTCGGCGTCGGCATTGCGGCCCAGTTCGCGTTGGGCATTGGCCAAGCGGTACACCAGCCAGGGATTGTCCGGGTCCAGCACTCGAGCCTTGCTCAAGACTGCCGCCACCTGCGCCCAATCGCTGCGCCGGGTGGCGTCATCGGCCTGCGCATTGAGGCGATCCAGCGCCAGCCCGCGACGCACGCTTTGGAACTCCTGCTGCTCCCTGGGCGTCAGGCTGTCGAGGTAGTGCTCGGCCTTTTCCGGTGATTGCGACTGGTACAGACGGACCAGCGCACGCACCACGCTTGCGTTACTCGGATCAAGCTTGCGCGCCTGCATCAGCAGAGCTTCCGCGCTGATGTCATCAAGTTCGCCCCGGGCCGCATAGGAAAGGCCGATCAGCGGCGCAGGATCGTTCGGCTTGGCTTTGCCGGCCAGCCGGTACCATTTTTTCGCGACGGAATAATCCTTTCGCTCAAGGGCTTCATCACCCTTTTGCAGCAGCATCCACTGGTAGTTGGCCGCCTTGAGGTCCTGCCACTTGGTCATCCAGTCGGTGTCCTGCTCAATGGCCGAGGCCTGGACGAACGTGTTGTAGGCCGCTTCGTGCTTGTTCTGGCGCATCAGCGAAATACCCAGCGAACCGAGCAGGCTGGCGTCTTGCGGATAACCCTTGATCGCCCGACGCAAATTGGCTTCAGCGCCGACGTTGTCGCCGGCTTCGAGCAATGCCTTGCCTTTGACTCCGGCCTGCCAGGCCGGATCCGCCAGATATTGCTGCTGCGCCTGCAACTGTTTGGTCGCGTCAGCGTACAAGCTGGTGTAGGGGTAAAACTTCAGAAAAGCCTGCCAGCCCTGCGCGGTTTCGCGCCCTACCGGCTGCTTGAGCCAATAGTTGTATTCGCGGTCGGCAGCGTTGTTGCTGGCGTTCGGATCGCCAGCCAATTGATGCAGGACAGCCAACGCCTCGGGATCACGCTTTTCGGCAAACAGTAGGCTGGCCAAGCTCTGGCGCAGCGAGGCATTACCGGGATACTGCCGGTCCAACTCGCGCAACTGCTCGATCACCAGCGGACGCTGGGCCTTGATGCCGCTACGCACGTTCAGGTATTCCAGGGTCGTGGAAAAATCCGGCATGTCATCGCCGAACAACTGCTGATAGGCCTTGATCGCGTCTTCGGAACGGCCGGCGACAGCCAGCAGACGCGCCTCCTGCAGGCCCCTCTGCCCCTCGGCGCCGTGCATTTTCAGCAAGCTCTCGGCCTGGCGCAGGGCCGCGGTGCCTGGCGCCTGCTGGCGCAGTTGGGCGACCAGGCGTTCGGCCTCCGGCAGGTTCTTTTGCAGCAATGCCTGGCGGACTTCAAAGACTTTCACCTGCGGATTGTCCGGGGCGATCAGTTCGAGACGCGCCAGCGAATCATGCACCAGGTCTTCGCGGTACAGAGCCTCGCCAATGCGGACTTGCTCCAGCAGCCATTGCTGCTGCTCGGGAGGGCTGAGCGGCTGGCCCAGTGCGACCCCATAAACGCCGCTCAGCAGCAGCCCGAAACCGGTCAATTTGTGCATGCGGCAGTCCAGTTTGGCACGAGGCGTCCGTCTTTATCGAAGCGATAACGTTGCTGGTCCCAGCCCTGCCCGAACAGCATCAGCGACTGGTTGTAATAGGCATCCGCCAAGGGCGGCTGTTGTTGCAGGCGTTGGCGCTGGGCCTTGAGGGTATCCACATTGTCCCGGCTGGCGGCCAGCAAGGGCAGCAAGGCGGCACTGAAGCCGACCGGGCCGGCGCCATTGTCGAGGCCGGTTGTGCTATCGACTTTTTCCGGCACATGGCCCAGCCGCGTAGTCAGGTCCAGTATGGGTTTGAAGTGCTCGATCAACTCGGCCCGCCGCGGCGACTCCTTGTCCAGCATGCCCAGCCAGAGGTAGACGCGAATGGCGTCATAGCTACCGACACTGCCCTTCTGACTGTCCACGGCCCAACCCTGCCCGGCTTTCCACAGTTGCCAGTCGGATGCCAGGCCCTTGGACGAACTTTCGAGCAGCAGACGCTCGGTGTTACTGGCCAGCTCCGCCCAGATCGGCGCTTCCTGGGCGAAGCGTGCCAGCAAGGGTAGCGGCAGATAGCTGGCATTCAGACGCCAACCCTCGGCATTGTCGAATCCTGCGTCACCGGGCAACAGCATCAGGCCCAGGCCCGGGAGCTTGCGCAGGCTTTGCGCAGCACTGCGCCAGAGCAGGTTACGGCCCAATGCCAGGTAACTCGGTTGATGCCACAGACGCCCGGCTTCCAGCAGGCTATAGGCGATCCACAAATCGGCGTCGGCGGCGTTGTTGCCATCCAGCACCTGCCAGCGGCCGGCTGTGTCGCGCCCCCACAGCCAGGCCGGAAGCTGCCGGTTCAGGTCTCCGCCGGCCAGGTTGTCCTGGGTCCAGCGCAGCACCTTGGCGAAGCTTTCGCGGTCATTACCCAACAGGGCGAAAAACAGCCCGTAGCCCTGTCCTTCAGACGTGGAGATCAACTGCTCCGAAGAGTGGTCAATGACCCGACCGTCCGAGCTGAGCATGGCCTGGCGATAATGCTGCCAGGCTGGCCAAGGGCACTGCGCGGCACCGGCAAAGCCAGGCACTAGCAAGGTCGCGGCCAAAACCCGCGCAAGGAAAGCTGTCACCCGACTACTCCTGAGCCGCCAGGCGACGGCGAGCCGCCCAACGCAGTGCACGCCACAGCAGGAACGCCGTCAGCAGCACACTGATGGTGGCGATGGCCGCCAGCAGGACCGGGTGCTCGGACAATTGGAACCAAAGCAACAGCCACCACGGCAGGTGGCCGACGAAGTACTGCTGGCCCACCCAACTGCTGCCGACGCCACTGCTGCGGATCAGCGCCACGGAACCGCTGACGGCGTCTATTTTTCCAGAGTCGCCCAGGGTGTCGCGCAGCAGTTGGTAATCGGCCTCGTCGGTCGCCAGCAAGGCCACAATGCTGCGCTGTTGGTGATAAGGCGACTGCAAGCCGACAATGGCGGCGATCGGTGCCTGGGCGCTGACGTCAACGCGGTGGGCACCAAGGTCGCGCTCGTCGCTGAACTGGCCGGCGCGGGCCGACTGGCCGTTCTGCTCATTGGACGATTTGAGTAGCCAGGCACGTGTCTTGTCCAGCACCAGATTGGCATCGGCACCATCGCCCACACCCGGTGCCATGGCGCCGAATACCAGCAGATCTGCATCTGCCCTGGCGTCGTCCCAGTTGTCCGACAGCCGCAGGCCGAACGCCGGCAGGCCTGAGCGTGCGGAGATGGCGGCAAGGGTCTCGAACATCGTACTCAGCTGCACAGGGCGACTGTGGGCCGGGACCATCACCAGGGTTTCCGACAGGTCGGCCATGCGGCTGTATGGAAAACCGCTGCGGGCAAAGGCTCGCAGGTCGGGCATGGCGATGTAGTGATAGTAGCCGGACAGGTCAATGGTCGACTCTTCATCGATCACGGCCTGGTTGTTCACCGGCAGCGAGGTCTGGCAACGGTCGCGCTGGGCACTGCCAAAGGTACTGGCGAAGTTGAAGTCAAAACGCAGGGTATTGCGGTCACCAATCTTCAGCGCGGGTACCAGCAACTTGTCGCTGAGGTTGGCCGACTCGTTGGACAACACCGCCAGGCGCAGCTCCTCCAGACGGCTGTCGGTCTTGCTTTGCAACGGCAGGCTGGTGATGAACTGGTCGTTCAGGCTGATGGTCAGGCGCGACTCATCGTTGACCGTCGGTGGGGTATAACGGAACTTGGTTTGCAACGGAATCCCCTGGTTGCGCCAGACGAACAGATCAGGCGGCAGATTCACGTCCAGCGTGACGGGCCGTGGCTGCAGACCGTTGGCCCGAAGCTGCTCGGGGTACTTGATCAACTCGGCGAAGCGTACCGAACGGTCCGTGCGCATCCAGTTCGGCGCGTCATAAGGCACCCGCGGCTTGAGCTGCTCGACCTTGTTGACGATCACGTTCGCGCCACGAAACGCGCCTGCGCCCAAGGCCAGGGCGCGGGCAGCCACCGCCAGGTCATCGTCGTTGCGCCCCAACACCAGCAACACCTTGCTGTAGGGATCCTGCGGGTTGTCGATCATCTGTACAACGGGCGCATCCACGGCCGGGAACTTGTGGGTGTCGGCCAGGAAGGACGGGCGATGATCGTTGGTGGCGAAGACAATGGCCGACTTGGCGCGATGATGCTCATCGGCGGGCGGCAGCTGGTCGAACAGAACGGGGAACTGCGCCCCCCGCCAGGCGGCCTGGCTGCCGAAATAGGACGCCAGGATACCGGCTGCACGCTGCTCGCCCAGGGTCGGCGCATCGGCGAAGACCAGATTGAGGACCGGCTTGTCCTGGCCCCGAATGTCGAAGAAAGGCATCGGGAAATAGGCCAGGTCGTTCTTGAGCGTGAGTGCCTGCTCCTGCAATTGGATCTGGCTGCCACGCCCCACGTTCAACCAAAGCGTGTTGTTGGCCGGGTCTTCGCAGATGTCGGTGTAGTGGCCGACGAACTCCAGGCGCACACGGTTGAAGTCCGAAATCAGACTCGGGTCCAGGGCCACCGATTGGTTGACTCGCTTACCCAATTGCTCCTTGGCGATCGGCACAACGCTCATCAGCACATCGTTGAGGTACACACGCAGATGCGAGATCTGCGGCAGCAGCGAAGGCGACGGCGTGTATTCCAGCTGCAGTTTCGCGTCACTGGCGATGCGATCGCGGCGCAAACTGAATTCGATCTGGTCGCTGTTGTGGATACCCAGCAACAGGCTGTCGGCGGGACGGCCCAGCTGTTCGAAGCTGTACGCGCTGCTCCAGGTCGGTACGTTGCTGACCGCTACAGGTGCAACAGGCACAACAGTCGCAGCAGGTGCGACAGGCGCAGGTGCAGTGACGGCCTGGGCGCAACCGACGGCCAGGAGCGCCAGACTGGCAACAAGGGATTTGCTGAAGTAGCGGCTCATGGTGCGCTCACTGATCGGGAATTGGGGTTGGGGTCAGCCGCCGGCATGCGCGGCAGGAAACTGGCCAGCCAGCGCGACATCCGCAAAGGCGGCCCGGCGATTTCACGGATCCAGGCAGGCAGGTATTCATAGAGGCGGTAGTAACCGGTGCCACCCAGCTTGACGATGTCGAAAAAGCTCTGCAGTGGGCGATCGGGGGTTACATTCTCGCTCCAGTTGAGCCAGGCATCGGCGCGGGCAAACGTGCACTGCACGAAGTCGACTTTCTGTTGCGCAGTGAAGCCACTGAAGCTGATGCCGATGAAGTCCTTGTGGCTGCGACTGACGTAGCCCGGGAACAGGAACTCACGGGTGCCGCGCTGCATCATCAGCGAGATTCTCCCGCCCACCGGCAACGACAGCGAGGTGTCGAGGTGGATGCCTGCACCACCGTCGGAATAGTCCTGCAACAAGCCTGAGTAAGCGTGACCACTTTCAAGACGCACAGCGGCCGGTAGCTTGGCGTGTACACGATGGGTCTGGCGAACCTGGCGCGCTTCAGCGGCGACCGCTACGGCACCGCCGATGATCAGCAGGTTGTAGACCACCCAGAGAATGCTCACTACGACGGTCACGATTTCATCGCGGGGCCCACAGATCAGGCGCCAGATGGCAAAACCCAGGCCTGCCATGTTCAGCGACGCCAGGAGCAGGTACGGCTGGGCGATTTTCCAGTCAAACTGGTTGTGCGCCATCAGGCCACCCTTGGCGGTGACGTTGAACTTGCCCTTCCTCGGGTTGAACAGTGCCACGGTGGTGGGACGCGCGATGTACCACGCCAGCACGGTCTCGTACACCTCACCCCAGAACGTCCGCCGATAGTCGCCCTGCATCCGCGAGTTGGTGAGGCTGGCGTGGATCATGTGCGGCAGCACGTACAGCAGGATCATCAGCGCCGGGGCGTAGATGATGTAGGCATGCAGAAACAGAAAGGCCAACGGCGCCAGCAGAAACACCAGGCGCGGCAGGCCGGCCAGGAAATGGATCATCGCGTTGGCGTAGCAGATGCGCTGGAAGAAGGTCAGGCCTTTGCCGAGCAAGGGATTGTCGGTGCGAAAGATCTGCGCCATGCCGCGGGCCCAGCGAATGCGCTGGCCGATGTGCGCTGACAGGCTTTCGGTGGCCAGGCCGGCCGCTTGCGGCACCTTGACATAGGCCGAGCGCCAACCGTTGCGGTGCAGGCGTAGCGCCGTATGGGCGTCCTCGGTGACCGTCTCGACGGCAAAGCCGCCGATCTCGTTCAGCGCAGTGCGCCGCAGCACCGCGCATGAACCGCAGAAAAACGCCGAGTTCCACATGTCGTTGCCGTCCTGGATCACCCCATAGAACAGCTCGCCTTCGTTGGGGCGCTCGCGGAACACATTCAGGTTGCGCTCAAAGGGGTCCGGCGACAGGAAATGGTGCGGCGTCTGCACCAGCGCCAGCTTCGGATCCTCCAGAAAGCCGCCGGTGGTCATTTGCAGAAAGGAACGCACGGGTATGTGGTCACAGTCGAAAATGGCGACCAGTTCGCTGTTCATCTGCTTCAGCGCATGGTTGAGGTTACCGGCCTTGGCGTGACGATTGTCGCTGCGAGCGATGTAGCCCACGCCGACCTCGGCCGCGAACTGGCGGAAACTCTCGCGTCTGCCGTCGTCGAGAATGTAGATGTTCAGCTTGTCGCTCGGCCAGTCGATGCCCATGGCGGCATACACGGTACCCCGCACGATTGACAGGTCTTCGTTGTAGGTCGGGATCAACAAGTCGACGCTGGGCCAAAGACCTGTGTCGCTCGGCAGCAGCGCCGGCTTGCGGCCCAGGGGCCAGCAAGTCTGGATGTACCCGAGGATCAACACCACCCAGGAATAGGTTTCGGCCACCAGCAGGATCATCCCGCAAGCCAGGTCCAGCGGTTGGTTCCAGTTCAAGGTCGAGGTGTAGCGCCACCAGAGGTAACGGCACGAGACGATGGTCGACAACACCACCATCAACAACGTCGGAAAGCGTCCCGGAATCCGCCGCACCAGCATGGCCAGGGCCCATAGCAGCAGGACGAACACCGACTGGGCGAAGTAACCGAAGGGTTCGGTGATGCACAACATCGTGAAGATGAAGGCGACGACACCGATGGCCGCGTTGACCAGGCGTTGGTTGCGACGGTCCAGGCCTTTCCACCAATGACTGCTCTGGCGAATCTGCTGGCTGGCCTCGGCGCGCACGGGTAATTCTTCCAGCGTCTTGCCGACCCGAGCCCACAGCCGCAGGTACAGCGCCCCGACGGCCTTGAGCCAGGCCGGGGTGGTCAATGTCCAACCCGGCGACCTGGCCGGGCGAACCAGCACCAGCCAGAGGCTTTGCACCGCATAGCGCAACGGGTCGCCCAGGCTCGGGGCCTTGTCGCTCAGTTGCGGATACCAGCGCCTGGGCTGATCGAGTACCGCGCGCCAGTTCGGCGACTCCAGGCGCAACAGCAGCCACGCCAGGGCGTTCATTGTCGCCAGCAACAGCGCAACTGGCGGCGCACAATCGTAGCGCCGACGCAGGTGGGCATAAGGGAAAACGCGGGCGATCATACCGGCTCCAGGCGTCGGGTCAGGCACCAGGTGGCCAGGCTCAACACATCCTGGGCTGCCAGGCTGGCTTGGGCATAAGCACCCACCGGCTTCTTGAACGCCAAGGCTTCGCGCATGGCTTCATCCTGATGCACGCTCAGTGGCAGCAGGCGGGCCCCATATTGTTTGCGCCAGATCAGCAGCAGGTCGCGCTGCAATTGGCTGACCGGGTCGAAGCGGTTGATCAGCAGATGCCCGCCGAGGGCTTCTTCCTGCTGCAACAGCACATGGCAGGCGGCATCCGCCTCGACAATCCGCAGGCGCAAGGCACAGGGGCCGACATGAGCATGACCGGGCAAGCGCAAGGGCACGTCGAACAGGATCCAGTCAAAGTGTTCGGCAAGGCTGGCCTGGCGGCGGCGCCACAACTCCGGATCCTTGAGCAGGTGTTGCTCGATCTGATCCTGCTCTTCCCGTTTCAGGCGGCCATAAGGCAACACGCCCAATCCCGGCTCCACGGTCCAGGCCTGGGTATTCCAGCCCGCACCGTCGATCATGGCGCGCGCCCAGCCGTCAGGTTCGCTGACGCTGACACCGAAGTGCAGGCGAAGCAGGTTCTCCGGGCACATGTCGACCAGCAGCACGCGCTCGCCAAGGCTATGCAATGCATGCCCCGTGGCCGCCAACAGCGAGCTGGTGCCAACACCGCCGCGCAGGCCGCGCAGACTGAGGCTGGTCAAGACAGCGCTCCAGGTCGCTCATGCACCGCCGGCAGGGCCGCCGGTTGCTGGCTCTGCATCTCCACCAGCAGCGGCCAGCGATGCAGCGCCTTTTGCAATTCGATCTGCGCGGAAATGTCCACGTAGTCCAGTTCGGGCAGCTCAAGCTCCTGCTTCAGGCGTGCGATGTCATCGGCACGATCTGCACGCGACTGCACCTTGGCCTTCACTTGAAGCGCTGTGGGTAGGGCAGCCATCCTGCTTTCTCCTTGAGTCGGATGTAAGGTTTTCCGCCGTAGTCAACGACCACGGTGCCAGCGTTTTCGGAGACTGCCGCCGTCTGCGGCAGGTTGCTCAGCAGGGCCGACCAGTCCGGACCCTGGCCCTCCCCCTGGGATTGGGCGCCGTACAGGCGACTGATGATTTCCGACAGGGCCAGGAAACTGCTCGGCTCGGTGATGTGCAGTGGCGCGGCAGCGGGGTTGCGCCCCATGCCCACCAGCTTGATGCCGACCGGCACGTGGGTGATGGACTGGCTCGGTATCTCGCGCATACCGGATATCTGCATGCGGTCGCCATGCAGTGCCGCGCCATGTTCCGGCACAATCACCACCACCACCCGACGGCCGCTGAGCTCCAGTTGTTTGATGAAGCCGTTGAGGTCGTCGATCAGCCCCTGGGCACGCGGTTTGTAATCACTGCTCTTGGTGCCGCCATCGGCGGTCAGCGTACGGTTGCCGTCATGCAACGTGGTGGTGTTGTAGAACAGCGCCACGCGATCGCTCTTTTCGTCTTCGCGGTGCTTCCACCAGGTGTCCAGTACCTGAGCATCACGCAAGATCGGCGAACCGTCGAAGCCCACCAGTTCACGCGGCAATTTGCGGGTACTGACGGCGGGGGCCGGCAACGAACCTTGAGCACGGACTTCGTCAAGGAAGCCTTCGAACTGCCCCGTGTGGTTGAGCATCACTTCGTTGGCAAAACCCAGCTTGCTCAGATCGCCCATCAATAAGCATTGCTCCGGGGGCGTGCCGTAGAGCTGGCTGTGCGGAACCTGCCCGCAACTGGCGCGCAACAGGCGGATGGCCGCCGGGCCGCTATAGGAGGTGGCCGAGTTGAAGTTGTCGAAAACCACGTCCATCTGCTGGAACAGCGTGTTATCGCGCAGGCCCACGGCGTCCAGATCGTCCCAGGCCATGGAGCAGATATTGATCAGCAACAGATCGAAAGGCTGCACGGCCGAAGTCGCAGGCTTGAACTCCACCTTGCGCCCGGCCTCGGTGCTATAGAACTTCTGCAGATAGGCTTCCAGTGTCGCGCTGTCCGGGGCGGCCGTGCTCGCCGCCGCCACGGGGGCGCCACCGGCCGACGCCGCGACCGGCTCGCTGCTGGCGTGCAGGGACAGCACATTGGCACTGGCCAGCCAGGCCAGACCCAGCACACTCAGGGTGGTCAGGCGCAGCCAGTGACGGACGAAGGCATAGACCACCGCCAACACAGCCAACAGCGCACACAGGTTCCAGTCGATGAAACGCCCCACCAGCTCGACCAGGTAGGCGCCGCTGAAATTCAGCACACCCGGCTGGTCCAACAGACGGCTGAAGGGCGGCAGCCAGGTGTCCTGATAAAACAGCGCAACGCCCACGGGGATCGCTATGACGGTGCGCAGGATGCGCAGATAACGATTGGGCAACGGCAGCAACAACGCCGCCGCGAACACCAGATTGGGCACTATCTGCAGGTTCAGGTAACCCGCCCACAGCAGGACGAATTTGAGGAGGAAATACAGGTTCCAGTGACCCAGGCCCGGCCAGACACGCACCGACACCGGGTTAATGACTTCATACCGGCTCATGGGGCTCGCTTTGGGCAGGGGCGCGACGACGCACGCCACGGGATTTGAGGTAACGCGGAGGCAGGAGCCCCTGCACGATGGCCAGAAAACGGCGACCCAGCCGGGTCAGTACCATGATCAGCGCCAGGGTCAGCAGGCAGCTGAGGCCAATCACCTGGATCAGTTCGGAATAACTCATGAACAGAGATCCGTAATGGGCAGTGTGGTGCGTTGAGGCGAATAGGCGCCACGCCCGGCGGCTCCGGCGGAACTACCGGCGGTGCGCTCTTCTGCCAGAATGAAGGTTGGAGGCAGCGAGGCTTCCATGAGGAAGTCCTCGCGCGGCAACGAGTCAAGGCCGGGGAACGCCTGGAACTCGCTGAAGAGATCGCGCCAGGCCAGCCGGCAGATATTCCCCAATGCGGGTTCCAGCCCGTCCGCGCGACAGGCGAACAGGAACAGATAGAAGGCACCGTTGACCACGCAGGCGACGTCACCGAAACGACGCAAGCCGATTTGATTCAAGTACTGCTCAATGGCCAGGCCACCGCGCGGCATCAGTTTGAGCAGTTGGTGGCTGACTTCGCCAGAGGCGCCGCTGTAGACGCGCTCCAACGTGCGGATGAATTCCCGGGGCGCCAACAGACCGCGCTCGGCGGGCGGGCGCAGGCGTTCGAAGATCAATTGGAAGTCGGTGATGCGACTCCGGCGCCAGGTCTGGCCCTGGACGCTGTCGATGATGCTGAAGAAGTGTGCCAGCGTCGTCCCATAAGGCACGGTGATGTTGGCCCCGCAGGACACCAGCAAGCGCTCGTCCCGATAACGCAGGCAGGGCTCCATCTCGCGAACAATGATCTTCAGCGCGATGCCGCAGCGCTCGCGCAGGGCGTGAATCTGCCGGGCTAACGCTTCGACCTCCAGGTTGCTGTCGATGGCCACGATGATGCTGGCAGCCCGCGCGCGGCTGGCTTGCTGGAGCAGGTCCTCGCGGCTCTCGAACAGCCTCCACTGATCCGACAACGGCGGCGAGCCTTCAAGCACGGGGCGCTGGGTCAGGTAGATACGCTGGTCATCGGTGTGGCTCAGTTGCTCATTGGCCTGCTCACTGACCGATAGCGCAAAACCGTCCTCCCCCAACTCGAGTTCGAACTCCTGCCCGCTGCACACGCCCAGTTCGCTACGCCAGTAGTGCAATTGGTAGCGAATACCACCGTCACGGCGATAGAGCTGAGCGAGCCCGGAGAGCGTATCGTTGAGCCGCAACAAGCGGTCATGCAGTTGAGACGCCTGGCCATGACTGATCACCAACAGGCTGCATTGGCGGGCGCGCAGCCATTGCCTCAGGGACAGGCAGCAATGCTGCAGCTGCGGCGCGACGTCGCTCTGCCAGGCGCTGTCGGGCAGCATCAGGACCAGGGTGCTGTCGGCTGCCGGAGCAGTACGGGTCAACTCGCCGACCAGCGATTTGAGGGTCAGGCCGATGTCGGCCTTCTTGATGTCGAACAGCTTCAGCTGACCGGGACCGGTGTCCGCCGCCAGTTTGCCGGCCAGGTCCTGACTTGAATGCTCGCAGCACACCAAGGTCGCTCGGGCATTAGCCGGCATCGCAGCCAGGCACTGGGCGGCCAGCGCGGCAGAGTCGCTCGCCTGGTCCACAGCTACCCAATAAAGGCCGCCGTTGTCCAACAAGATCTGCTCGTCATGCAGATGACGAATGGCTAGGGTGACCTGACTCAAGTTCTATTCCCTTAGGACCAGATACAGCGCGATCGGCACGTCCTACCTTAGACGTCGATCACCCTTCCCGGATTCTTTTACACCTTAGTAATGGCGGGCATTATGATGATACCAAAGTGATAGCGTCAACAATCCGTTAATAATTTAGATCAAATATTACGAAAAAACGGTAAGGCTTAATATTTAGCCATTTTATTGACGCCAAGTGGATCCAACTGGTTTATGCCATCTGGGGGGAATGTTCCAAGCCCTATAAAAGCGTTACCGGTAAAGCAGACGCTCCGCCAATTCGTCGGCCACCCGCGCCGGCGAACGCTTTTCCGCCTGGGCATGACCGAAGACCTCGGTCAGGCGGGCTCCGATACGGGACAAATGGGCGGTGATGGTCGGCAGTGACTCGCCCTGATGCTTGAGGGCGACATAGATCAACCCGCCAGAGCTGATCACGTAGTCGGGCGCATAAAGAATGCCGCGCTTTTCCAACTGGTCGGCGACGCTGATATGTGTCAGCTGGGTGCTGGCCGAACCGGCCACCGCGGCACAACGCAGCTGCGCCACGCTCTGGCTGGTGAGCACATTGCCCACGCTGCAAGGGGCGAGAATGTCACACGGGGTACTGAGCAGGGCTTCACAGGCGACCGGATGCGCGCCCAGTTGTTCCATGGCCAGTTGCACCTTGCCCGGGTCGGTATCGCTGACCAGCAACTCCGCCCCCGCCGCGTGCAACTGCTCGGCCAGGGCATAACCGACATTGCCCAGGCCCTGCACTGCCACCCGCAACCCCTCCAGGTTGTCGCTACCCAGGCGGGCCATGGCGGTGGTACGAATCCCGGCGAACACGCCCATGGCCGCGTGAGGCGACGGATCGCCGGCGCTCGTGGTACTGGTGACATGCTGGGTGTATTGGGCAATGCAGTCCATATCGGCGGTGGAGGTACCGCTGTCGATGGCCGTGATGTAGCGTCCATTGAGTTGCTCGATGCAACGGCCGAAGGCTTCGAACAAGGCGGCGCGGCTTTCCACATGGGGCGGACGAATGATCACCGCCTTGCCGCCGCCCACCGCCAACCCCGCGAGCGCGGCCTTGTAGCTCATGCCCTGGGCCAGGCGAATGGCATCGACCATGGCGCTCTCATCGTCGGGATAGGCCAGATAGCGACAGCCTCCCAGTGCCGGCCCGAGACGACGGTTATGAATGGCAATCACCGCCTTCAACCCGGAGACCGGATCGACGCTGAGGTGCAGCGACTCAAGACGAGTGCTTTGCATGAGAGCGAACATCGAAAGGCCCCCTGACTACTACCTGATAGCGATTATAGGCTTCGTGGGAAAGCTTGCAGAAGCAAGCAGGAATAAGCTCCTGGCGTTTGCAGGCTTTTTGATATAACCCTCGAGCGGTGCAAGAGACTGGACGAAAGCCCGTCGCGGGGCTAAAACAGAGACTCTGCCGGAGATTTTGATGAACCCCCGCCAAGCCTTTTTCGCCTGCCTGGAACGCACCCCGCCCGCAGTGTTCGAAGCGGCCTTGTGGATGGCGGCCGAACATGACCCGCAGGTTCGACCCGAGTCCGTGCTGCGTGATTTCCGCGACCTGCAACAACGGGTCAGCTCCGGCCTGCCTATGCTGCCGGTCAGCGAGTTGGCTCAGCCGCTGTTGCGGCGAATGAACGATCTGGGTTTCCAGCAGGACGAGTTCACCCCGTTGCGCCCTCACGCGGCACTGCTCGACAAAGTCTTGCAGCGCCGGCGCGGGCAGCCGCTGGTACTGGCGTTGATCGCCCTGGAACTGGCCAGGCAACTGGAGATTCCGCTGGTGGGGGTGAACTTTCCCGGGCATTTCCTGCTGCGGGTGCCGGGGGCCGATCATCTGCTCGACCCCTGCGGCGGCCGACGTCTTTATCCCAACGACTGCCGCGAGCTGCTGACCCGCCAGTACGGCCCGACGGCGCTGCTGAAAGCCGAGCACATGCACACCGCCACACCGGTGCAGATGCTCCAGCGCCTGTCGCGCAACCTGCGGCAATTGCACCAGACCAACGACGACTTCCTCGCTGCCCTGGTGGATGCCGAGCGGGTCCTGGAGCTGGGCCAGGCCAATGCCAGCGACTACCTGGCCCGCGCCAGTCTCTACCAGCAGCTCGATTGTCCGCGGGCCGAGCGCTATGACCTGGAACGGGCGCTACTGCTCTGCGATGACCCGATCCAGCGGCTGCGCCTGACCGAACGGCTGGGGCAATTGCCGCCGAATGCGGTGGTGCATTAGGCAGCATGGCCCCCTTGGATAAGCACACTCGTTCTCTTCAGGCCGGAGTATCCGGCTGATTGGCCGGATGCGCCTGGATAAACGCAGGGTGCTGTTCCGCCAGCGCCGCCACCCGGCGAATACGCGGGTAAGCCTCCAGCGACACCTTGAACCGCTGTGCCGCATACAGCTGCGGAATCAGGTACACATCCGCCAGCCCCGGCGCCTTGCCAAAGCAATAGCCGGTATCGCCAATCAACTGCTCCACCGCTGCCAGCCCCTGGCTGACCCAGTGGCCGATCCACTCCAGCACCTGGGCATCGTCATGCCCCCACTGGCGCAGCAGGTTGGTGGTGCCGGAGTTGTGCAACGGATGAATATCGCAACCGATCACCGCCGCCACCGCCCGCTCGCGGGCGCGGGTCAGCAGGTCCGAAGCCAGTAGCGGCACCTGTGGATAACGTTCCTCGAGAAACTCGATGATCGCCGGCGACTGCGTCAGCACATCTCCCGCGTCGGTGCGCAAGGCCGGCACCCGTCCTTGCGGGTTGACTGCCAGGTACGCCGGCTGCCGCTGCTCACCGCCGCCCGGGGCGATGAGGTTGATCGGCAGCGCGTGGTAATCCAGGCCCTTGAGGGCCAGGGCGATCCGCACGCGGTAGGACGAGGTCGAACGGTAATACGTGTAAAGCTCCATGACCCACTCCTCTCAACGTGCCGGAACAATCTTGCCCCGGCATTCGCCGAAGCCGATGGAAGCAAAGCCTTCACGGCGGCAACGCGCCCGCAGGATGATTTCGTCACCATCCTCGAGGAACTTACGCACCTCGCCGGAGGCCAGTTCCACCGGTTTCTTGCCGCCTTCGGTGATCTCCAGCAGGCTGCCGAACTGCCCCGCTTCGGGCCCGGACAAGGTGCCCGAACCGAACAGGTCGCCGGCCTGCAACTGGCAGCCGTTGACGCTGTGGTGTGCAACCAGTTGCGCCACGGTCCAGTACATGTGCCGGGTGTTGCTCAGGGTCAGGCGCTGGGCCGGCAGGTTCTGCTCGCGCATGGCCTCGGTCAGCAACAGCACTTCCAGTTCGATATCGAAGGCTCCGCCCTGCTGGTCGCGTGTGTCGAACAGGTACGGCAGCGGTTGCGGATCGCCTTCCGGACGCGCCGGTTGTGCCTGGCGGAACGGCTCCAGCGCTTCGGCCGTCACCACCCAGGGCGAGACGCTGGTAATGAAGCTCTTGGACAGGAACGGCCCCAGCGGCTGGTATTCCCAGGCCTGGATATCCCGCGCCGACCAGTCGTTGAGCAGGCAGAAACCGGCGATGTGCTCGGCGGCGTCACCGATGGCGATCGACTCGCCCATGGCATTGCCACGGCCGATCCAGATACCCAATTCCAGTTCGTAGTCCAGTCGCGCGCAGGGACCGAAGCTCGGCTCACTCTGCCCGGCAGGCAAGGTCTGGCCCTTGGGCCGACGCACTTCGCTGCCGGACGGGCGAACGGTCGAGGCCCGGCCGTGATAGCCGATGGGCACGTACTTGTAGTTGGGCAGCAGCGGATTGTCGGGGCGGAACAGCTTGCCGACGTTCTGCGCATGCTCGATGCCGACATAGAAATCCGTGTAGTCACCGATCCTGGCCGGCAGGTGCAATTGGCAATCGGCCGCCAGGGGCAGCAGCTTCGCGCCCTGGGCTTCGATCTTGCCGCGCAGGCTGCTGCCTTCGCCGAGCAGTTCCAGCAGGCGCGCGCGCAAGGCCACGCGGGCCGCGGAGCCGAGTTCGAAGAAGGCATTCAACTGACCGCCACGGGTCGCTTCGACAGCGACCTTGGCCTGGCCCTCGAACAACCCGAGTTCCAGGGCCGCTTCCAGGTCGAAGATCTGCTCGCCGATCGCCACGCCACTACGCGGCGCCGAACCTGGGTGGCTGAACACCCCCAGCGGCAGGTTCTGCAACGGGAAATCGGCATGGCCGTTGGCGGACGCAACCCAACTGCAAAGGGTGGCTGGCTGACTCATGGTTATCTCCGATTCGGGTTGAAGGTGACGGGCAAGGTGGCCCAGCAAGTATCGTAGTCGTTCTGCAACTGTGGGCAGTCGAGGGCGAAGAGGCTCGGGCGCAGCACCTGGCTGGTCTCGAACATGAAGGCCATGGTGTTGTCGATCTTGCTCGGTGCAAGTTCGGCGGCAATCGCCCGGGTGCAGGTTTCACCATCCGGGCCATGGGCGCTCATGCAGCTGTGCAGCGACGCGCCACCGGGCAGGAAACCTTCGGCCTTGGCGTCGTAGGCACCCTGGATCAGGCCCATGAACTCGTTCATCAGGTTGCGGTGGAACCACGGCGGGCGGAAGGTGTTCTCGGCCACCATCCAGCGCGGCGGGAAAATCACGAAGTCGAGGTTGGCCATGCCGGGCACGCTGGTGGGCGAGGTCAGCACGGTGAAGATCGACGGGTCCGGGTGATCGAAGCTGACCGTGCCGATCGTGTTGAAGCGACGCAGGTCGTATTTGTACGGCACATTGTTGCCGTGCCAGGCGACCACGTTGAGCGGCGAATGATCGAGCTCGCAACCCCAGAGTTCGCCGAGGAACTTCTGTACCAGGGTCGTCGGTTGCCGCAGGTCTTCGTAATGGGCGACCGGGGCCAGGAAATCCCGCGGATTGGCCAGGCCGTTGCTGCCGATGGGGCCCAGGTCCGGCAGGCGCAGCGGCGCACCATGGTTTTCGGCGAGGTAGCCACGGGCTTGCGGGTCGAGCAGTTCGACGCGGAATTTCAGGCCACGGGGCAAGACCGCGATTTCCAGCGGCTCGATCTCCAGCACGCCCAGCTCGGTAACCAGTCGCAGCCGCCCCTGTTCCGGGACCAGCAACCACTCGCCGTCGGCATTGAAGAACACCCGCTCCATGGAACGGTTGGCGCGGTAGCCGTAGATGCTGATGCCGGCCGGTTTCTCCGGCGCCGAGTTGGCCGCCATGCTCACCAGGCCGTCGATGAAGTCCGTCGGCTCGCTCGGAATCTCCAGCGGGTTCCAGCGCAGGCGGTTAGGTGTGATCGGACCAAGCGACCCACCGGCCAGTTGCCGCTCCAGTTTGGCGAAAGCCGGATGCCGGGCCGACGGCTGGATGCGGTACATCCAGGTGCGCCGTGCTTCGCTGCGGGTCATGGTGAAGGCCGTGCCGGAGAACAGTTCGGCATAGAGACCGTAGGGCGCTTTCTGCGGGGAGTTCTGGCCGACCGGCAGCGCGCCGGGCAAGGCCTCGCTGCTGAATTCGTTGCCGAAGCCGGACTGATAGGCCAGCACCGTGGAATCGGGATTCATGGAGCCTCCTGGAGGGAGTGGACCTGGGGCTGCCGGCCTGATTCGAGGGGGCGTGCAACACGGTCCGGTTTGTTTTTATTGGGACGTAATTATGCATAACGTAACTTGATTATGCAGAACGTAATTTGATTGACGATGCCCGTCAAGCTATAAAGACGCCCATTCGTCCCGGGATTACATTGCCTCCATGGAAAAGCCGCGTCCTACCAGCGACAGTAACGGTAAACAGAAAGTCCGCTCGGCGGAGGTGGGTACCGACATCCTCAAGGCGTTGGCCGAGCTGTCGCCCAGCACCTCGCTGTCGCGCCTGGCCGAGCATGTGCAGATGCCGGCGAGCAAGGTCCACCGTTATCTCCAGGCCTTGATCGCCAGTGGCTTTGCCGAGCAGAACGCGGCGACCAACCACTATGGCCTGGGGCGCGAAGCGCTACGGGTCGGTCTGGCGGCGCTGAACAGCATGGACGTGCTGCATGTGGCGGCGATGCCGTTGGCGGAGCTGCGCGACGACCTGAATGAAAGCTGTTTCCTCGCGGTGTGGGGCAACCACGGGGCGACCGTGGTGCATATCGAACCGGCCGTGCGCGCGGTGACGGTGGTGACGCAGTTGGGGTCGGTGCTGCCGTTGCTCAGTTCGTCCACGGGGCTGGTGTTCAATGCCTTCCTGCCGGATCGGGAAACGGTCGAGCTGCGTGAAGCGGAACTCAAGGCCGGCCACCCTCACCCGCTGGCCGATGCCGCGGCCTACACCGCGACCTGCGAACGGATCCGCCGACGCGGGCTGCATTTCGTCCATGGCTTGCTGATGCCCGGGGTCGATGCCTTGTCGGCGCCGGTGTTCAATGCCCTGGGACAGGTGGTGGCGGTGCTCACGGTGGTGGGACCGACGTCGCTGTTCCACGCCGATGAAGACGGCCCGGCGGCCAAGCGGTTGCTAGCGGCGAGCCAGGCGGTGAGCTGGCGGATGGGTTATCAGCCGCAGGGCTGAAAAAGCCGTCCTTGGCCAGAGGCACTACCCCATCAGCCCCAGCGCCTTGGCCTTGGCCACCGCCTGGGTCCGCCGCTCCACCCCCAGTTTGCTGTGGATCCGCCGCGCATGGGTTTTCACCGTGTGCAGCGAGATAAACAGCTGGTCGGCGATCTGCAGATTGGAACTGCCCAGGGCAATCAGCTTGAGCACTTCCAGTTCACGCTGGCTCAAGGGATTGTCTCCCGTGGCGATCAGCGCTTCTTCAAAGCCCAGGCTCGCCAGCATCTCCGGTTGGCGCAAACGCAACTCACGCAAGGCCTGTTGCAGGTTGCAGCGGCTGACCAGCGCCAGCCCCTCCTCCAGATGACTCTTGGCCAGCGCACTACGCCCCAGCAGGAAGGCCACTTCCGCCAGCGCCAGACGCAACTCCGTTTCCATCCCCTGCATGCCCCGACGCTGGGCCTGCTCGAGCAAGGGCGCCAGCGCTTCCAGCGGGGCCTGGGCCTTGTGCAGATAGACCTGCGCCAGCACCAACAGGTATTCAAGTCGCGGAATCAGCTCCAGCGTCGCCGGCGGCGCCTGTACCCCGTTCGCGCCACGGTAGTGACGCAGCACCCGGGTCAGCGCCTCCTCCGCCAGCTCCGGCCGCCCCTGTTGCAACCAGAAATGGCAGCTGACCATCAGCAGCACCGCGCGATACACCACATCCGGAATATGCCGTTGCTGCATCAACCGTTCGGCATCGCGCAAGCGGACAAACGCCTGGGCGTAGTCGCCGTGGTTGGCATCCAGCAGGGCCAGTCCGAGAAACCCGTACAAGGCCCGTTTGTCCTGGCTGCGCAGACACTCATCCAGGCCCGCCTGGAAATGTTCGGCGGCTTGTTGATCGCGGCCCTGACGCAGGGCGATCCGTCCCCGACGCAAGGCGATACGCCCCAGCAACGGTCCCGCCAGATAGCGCTTGGCGGATAACAAGGCATGCATGTTGTCCAGCAGGCTCTCGCTGCGGTGCAGGGCGCCCCGTTGCTCCAGCAACTGTGCATGGTCCAGCTCCAGCAGCGCCTCGAACAGCAGCGAACCTTGTGCCCGCGCCAGGCACAGCGCCTCGCGACTCCAGGCGTGGGCCTGCTCCAGCTCACCCTCGAGCAGCGCCTGCTGGGTCAGCCCGGACAGACAGAACAACCGCGCCGGCCAGGCGGCCGGCGGCAGATCCCGCAAGGCTTCGAGGAAATGCCCACGCGCAGGTTGCGCCTGCCCCTGCAAATGCAGCAACCAACCTTGCTGGGCCTGCCAGCGCGCCACCAGTTGCCGTTGTGCCGCCGCTGACGGCTGCGGGGTGAAACGGGCCATCTGCTCGATGCTGTGGGCCGCCTCGTCGAAGCGCCCGGCGAACAACAACGCGGTGGTGATCAGGCCCACCAGATGCGGCGTGCCGAACATCAATTCGTCCGGCTGCTGCTCGTGCAGGCGCAACAGCAGCGCCACGTTCTGATCCTGGAACAGATAATCGAAGGTGAAGTTGTGCAACAGGCTGGCCGCCACTTCGAACTCCTCGGCGGCCAGGGCCTGCTCCACCGCGGCCTGCCAGTCACCCCGGGCACTGAACCACTGGCAGGCCCGGCGATGCCAGGAGCGCCCGGCCGGCCAGGGCTCATCACGCAGCAACAGGGTCAGCGGCGCGAACACCCGCAGCCATTCCGAGGAGTCGTCCCAGGGCTCGATAAAGCATCCCAGTTCCTGCAGGGTTCGCATCCACTGGGCGCCCTCCCCCGCACCGAATAGATGCTCGCAGAGGTCGGCATTGAAGCGGGGCAGATGCACCAGTACGCGCCAGGCTTCGGCCAGCTCGGGCGCCAGGGCATCGAACAGTTCGTGTTGCAGGTAGTCGAGCAGGGTCGCCGAACGTCGCGCCCCGGCGTCGGGGGCGCTGGCGATCCAGGCCGGGGCCTCCAGCATGGCCACCCGTACACCGGCGCACCAGCCGGCGGTGTACTGGTTCATCCGGTCGATGCACTGCGGGGTAATCGACGGGTGATTCACCAACTGTTCGATTTCTCTGCGTTCGAACAACAGGCTCGGGCTGTCGACTTCGTAGAGTTCACCTTCGAGCAACAACCGTGGCCAGTTGCAGTGGGGCCGCCGTCGCACGCCCAGCCACCAGTTCAGGACCGGGCTGCTGGTCGCCAGCAGCCGATCGAGCAACTGATCCAGCGCCGGGTTGGGCAAACGGCAATAGTCGTCGAGGAAAACCCAGGTGGGTGTGGTCCAGCGCGCCAGCCGGGCCAACAGGCTCGACTCGTCGTGGGGCTCGTCCAGCCCCAGTGCCTGGGCCAGGGCGCTGCAGAAGGCGTCGGTCGTGAGGCTCGCCCCGGACAGCGGCAGCCAGCACACGCCACAGCTGGGCGGCGCTTGCAGCAGGCATTCGGCGAGCAAGGCGCTCTTGCCGCTGCCGGCGGGCGCGCAGAGCAGGCGGACCCGCGCCTGGGACTCGATCAAGGGGGTGCTGAGGCGCGGACGCGGCAAATGGCGGGAGGACAAACGAGGCAGGAACCCGGGACGGTCCAGACGCGGGGTCATGGCGGTCATTGCGGCGGCCTTTCTTGGTTTTATCCGGTCACCCTAATCCTGTTCAAGCCTGGGAATGAACGAATATTCAGGAAACTTATCGAGCGTCATAACAAAGAGGCCCCAAGGGGCAGGTTTTGGCCGAATACAGCGACGGTGTGTAGGAGCAGCCGGTCGACGCTCGATTGCTCGCGATGGTAGCCCAGACACCGCGGGGTATCAGACGCCCCGCGTTATCGTTGACGACCATCGCGAGCAAGCTCGCTCCTACATCCCTACATCCAACAGAGAGGGTTTAGCGCACCCCGCTCGCCCGCAGCGCCGCCGGCGTGTAATCCGCCGCCTTGCCGACGAAGCCGAACTGGAAGCTGTGCTTCTCTTCGTTCTTCATGCCCAGGGCGATGTAGCGCCCGGCAATCAGGTCGTACAGCGCTTCAACGGTATACGCCGGCACCTGGTGGTCGTAGTAGAACTGCGCATGACCTTCGGCAACCCGCCACAGTTGACCGCGACCGTCGTAGTGATCCACCAGCGCGACCTGCCAGCTGTCCTCGTCGATGTACATGTGGCGCTTGGCATAGATATGCCGCTCGCTCGGCTTGACCGTCCCCTCGATTTCCCAGACCCGGTGCAACTCGTAGCGGGTCAGGTCCTGGTTGAGATGGCCGGCCTTGATCACGTCGGTGTACTTGAGGGTCGGCGAGTCCAGCTTGTAGCTGTTGTAGGGGATGTACATCTCCTTCTTGCCGATCAGTTTCCAGTCGTAACGGTCCGGAGCACCGGAGAACATGTCGAAGTTGTCCGAAGTGCGCAGGCCATCGGCGGCGGTACCCGGACCGTCATAGGCGACTTGCGGAGCACGGCGCACACGGCGCTGGCCGGCGTTGTAGACCCAGGCCAGGCGCGGTTCCTTCACCTGGTCGAGGGTCTCGTGCACCAGCAGCACGTTGCCTGCCAGGCGCGCCGGCGCGGTGACTTCCTGCTTGAAGAAGGTCAGCACGTTGGCGCCCTTGTCCGGCGCCAGGTCGGGAATTTCCGACGGCACGGCGGCTTCTTCCTCGAAGGTGATCGGCGTGAAGGAACCGTCGGTCTGTGGCGTAGCCTGGGTAATGGTGCGGCGCAGGTTGCCACCATGGTAGCGGGTGATGTGGTTCCACAGCACTTCCACGCCGTTCTTCGGAATCGGGAAGGCGTAGTAGCGGGTGCCAGTGAAGTTCGCCAGGCCGTTGCCGTCGTTGATGGCCGTGACGTTGAGGGCGCTGCGCTTGGCCGACTCCAGGACCGCAGGCGGCAGGGCGACGCTGCGATGCGTCGGGTAGACCGGGATCTTGTAGGTCTGCGGGTAGCGCTTGAACATCGCCAGTTGGCCCTCGGAGAGCTTGGCCTTGTACTGGTCGGCATTGGCCGCGGTGATGATGAACAGCGGTTTTTCATTGGCGAACGGGTCAGCCAGGAAGCCCTTGCTGTCCACCGCGCCGGCGTTCTTCGGGATACCGCCGGTGTAGGCCGGGATCGAGCCGTCGGCATTGCCGGCCTTTTCCGCGCCGATGGCGGTCAGGGTGGTGCCGAGCTTGGCCGCTTCCTCCGCGGAAACCGCCGCCATTACGTTGGCTGCCAACAGGCTCAGGGCCAGGGCGCCGCATTGCAGAATCATCTTGCGCATAAAGTTGTCCTTCTCAAGCCTGGGTCAGAAGTTCGCGCCGACGCTGAGCGCCAGGAAGTCACGGTCAGTCAGTGTGTTGTAGTGGCCACCGAAAAAGTCGGTGTAGCTGAGGCTCGCGGTGTAGGTGTTGCGGTAGTCGGCATCCACACCGATGCTGATCGCCTTGGCGCCCTGGTTGAACAGGCCGTTGGGGCCATAGCCCTTGACGTCATGGGACCAGGACAGGTTGGGCTTGAGGTTGATCCCGGCGAACACGTTGCTGTAGTCGAGGATCGCCCGGGCACGGTAGCCCCAGGAAGTCGCGGTGACGAAACCGCCGGTATCGCCCTGGAAGCCGTAGGCGCCGTATACCGAGTCACGCCCGTAACGCAGCTTGTCCTTGGTCTCCAGGCCCCCGACGTAGGTCATCCCCGCCTCGCCCACCAGCGTCAGGCGCTCGGCCCCCAGAACCTGGTCGAAGAACTGCGTGAGGGTGCTTTGGATCTGGGTGATTTCCTTGCGGCGATAGCCGGTATTGTCGGAACCGAGGCTGGTCTGGATCGGTGAGGCCGCGCCGCCGGCAATCGGATTGACCAGCGCCAGGGTCAGGTCAGTGGTGTTGAGCTGCACCGGGGCGTTGGGACGATAGCTGATCTCGCCGCTCCAGGCGGTGCCGGTGGGCAGGGTGGTGGAGAAGCTGGCGCCGTAGAGACGGATGTCTTCCGGGTACTCGAGGTAGTACTGGCCGCGCCCCAGCATGACGCTTTGCGCCAGGCCACTGCGGAAAGCTGCCGGCGCCAACGGCAGGATACGGCCCAGCGCGGCGAGGGTGCTGGCATCGGCGGTCTTGGTACCGACTGTCGGGGTACGACTGTGGTAGTTGATGAAATACAGGCCGTACTCGGTCTCGCTGCCCAGCCAGCGCAAGGCCATGCCCCATTGGCCGCCGTCACGGGCGTCGCGGTCATCGCCGCGCTGCACCACGATACCTTCCGGAGTGATCTGGAAACCCTGGCCGAACGCCGCGGCCAGCGGTTGCAAGGGCGCAATCGCCGGGCTGCCCACGGTGTAGTTGTTGTTGCAACCATGGGCGACCACGTCGTTGCCGAAGAAGGTCCCGCAGTTGTCCACCACCGTGTTTTCCCAGTTCAACTGGTAGAAGCCTTCGACCGTCAGCTGGTCGGTCAGGCTCTGGGAGGCGAAGAACATGTTGACCGGAATCAGGCCTTCCTTGATCTCGGCACCGGGCCGGCGGAAGGCCGATACGTCGATGGGGTTGATGCTGTTGATCGAGTTGCCGATGAAGGTACTTTCCCCCCAACTGACCACCTGCTTGCCCAAGCGCACGGTGCCCGGCAGGTCGGCGATGGAGTAATGGTGGTAGATGAAGGCGTCGAGCAGTTCGGCGCCGGAAGAACGCGCCCCTTCATCACGATGGTGATCGCTGATGTCCTTGAAGTCCTGACCGCCGTCGGCCGTCGCAAAGTCGTACCAGTACTTGCCCCGGACGAAGACGCCGGTATCGCCGTACTTCAACTCCAGGTCGTGAATGCCCTTGAAGATCTTCGAGTAGGCATCGCCCTTCTTGAAGTTCAGGCGTCCGTCATCACCGGTGGAGGCCTGGCCGGTGCCGCCGTTGGTCACGCCCACCAGGCGCTTGTCGGCATCGCGCATGCCCCAGCTCGCGCCAAGGGACAGGGAGGAGTCGAACTTGCCTTCGATATCCCCGATGTTGAACGAAACCGCCTGCGCCTGCGCACTGGCGCCGATGGCAACCGCGATGGCCAGAGCCTGCGGTGTGAAGATGGCGCGCATTGTTGTTTTTGTCATGCGTCTTCCCCGGTGTGTGACAGAAGGCTTCACCCTACTCATCGCCAACGGGAGCGATAAGCGCACCAAGGAGGTATTCGTGCTGTACCTCGAAAGGATGAATGGGCGCCTCCGGCGCGGCTTGCAGCGGCCCATCGAACCCATGGATAGCGCGTCATAGCGCACGTGGATGGAGGGTGGTCGAGGCGATCCGAACATCGCGACCGGAAAAAACAACTGTTACCACGACGGTAACGGTGAATGTCGCAAACCGGGCTTTTTCGGCGGGTCCGAAGTACTTATGCTGATCATCATCTTCTGTTGACTGACGTTGATTTACTCCTTGATCGAACGTCTTCCCTTGGCCACTGCGTTTGCAGTGGCCTTTTTTATTCCCCCGAAGTTTAAAAACAAAACATCGAGACAACTCCTACAGGCACAGGAGACCCCACCACCTTTTCATCGATTGGCAGCACGATTCACCCTGTCTCACTCAACAACGTCGTGTCATAGGGAAAGGAATCGCTTATGAAAGCCATCAACTACAACGCCTACCGCAGCACGCGGAGTTTCAACGACAGGGTTCGGTTTCTGGTGATGCATTACACCGCCGCCGATTTCGCCAGTTCAATGGCGACCCTGAGCGGCCCCAACGTCAGCAGCCATTACCTGGTGCCCGATGTCACCGACCCGAGCTATGTCCAGGCCGGCTTCAACCAGCAGGAAATCTTCAATCTGGTGGACGAACAAAAACGCGCCTGGCACGCGGGCGCCAGTGCCTGGGGCGGCAGAACGCAGCTCAACGACACCTCGATCGGCATCGAGATCGTCAACCTGGCGTCCGAAAGCGCGGGACAGTTTCATTTTCCGCCTTATGAACCCCGGCAGATCGAAGTGCTCAAGCAGTTGGCGCTGAACATCCTTGCCCGCCATCCCGGTATCGACCCGACCCAGGTGGTCGGGCATTCGGATATCGCCTGGAACCGCAAGAGCGATCCAGGGGCGGCCTTTCCCTGGCACGATCTGTATCGGGCGGGCATCGGCGCCTGGTTCGACGAGGCGACCCGCGACCAGTACCGGCAGCAATACCTGCGCGAGGGTCTACCCCCTCAAGCAACGACATTGGCGCTTTTCAAGAAGTACGGTTACGAGGTGACGAGAGCTGACACGCCAGCGGGATTCAGGCAACTGGTCAGGGCGTTCCAGTTGCATTTCCGACCGGCGAATCATGATGGGGTACTCGATGCCGAGACGGCGGCCAATCTGGCAGCGCTGGTGGCAAAGTACTTCCCCTGACGGTGGGAACCGACGATGGCGATGAATCCCGCTGCGCCATCGCCGGCAAGCCGGCTCAAAGAGTCCCGATCCTGTATCAGGAGACGACTCAGGCCATATATTTCTGCAGATTCGCCATCATTTCCTTCAAGGATTCGGGCGTGTCCTTCGGGTGCACCGCGCCCTCGAAATTGCAGATCTGCTTCCAACTGGCCGCCACGTCCTCCACGGAAAAACCGTTGTGCGGATCGAACCCGGCGCCCAGGCTGCGCTCCCAGCGGGTCTTGCCGATCCAGCCGCCACCGACTTCGAACAGGCCGGCGGTTTCATCGCACTGCTCACTGCCGAGGAACACCACCAGAGGGCTGATCAGTTCCGGCTTGAGCAACTCGAACACCTGCGGCGGGATCAGGCCTTCGGTCATGCGCGTGCCGCCGGTCGGGGCGATGGCGTTGACCAGGATATTGTTCTTGCGGCCCTCGATGGCCAGGGTCCGGGTCAGGCCATACAAGCCGAGCTTGGCCATGCCGTAGTTGGACTGGCCGAAATTGCCGTAGATGCCGGACGTCGACGCGGTGAAGATGACCCGGCCGTAGTTCTGATCACGCAGGTGTGGCCAGGCCGCATGGGTGACTTTGTAGGCACCTTCGACATGCACCCGGTAAACCAGGTCCCAGTCGGCATCCTCCATCTTCAGGAAGGTCTTGTCCCGCAGGATGCCGGCGTTGTTCACCACCACATCGATACGACCGAAGGCATCCAGGGCGTTCTGCACGATCTTGTCGCCATCGGTGACCGAGTCATGGTTGGCCACGGCCGTGCCGCCGGCTTCGCGAATCTCCGCCACCACCTTGTCCGCCGCCGAGGCATTGGCGCCTTCACCGTGGGCCGAGCCGCCGAGGTCGTTGACCAGCACTTTCGCGCCATGGCGGGCGAACAGCAGTGCATGGGCACGCCCCAGGCCGCCGCCGGCTCCGGTGACGATCACCACTTTATCTTCGAAGCGCACAGACTCACTCATACAGGACTCCAGCCAGGACCGATGGAAATAGAAGCCGAGTGTCGGACACCCGGCCTTGGGTCACAATAAAGTCAGCCAGGGCTGAATGGTGCGCGATAAGGCAGCGGGATAGTCCGGCCCGGGTCGCGACGGCCCAGGTTGACACCAGCCCCCCAGGGCCATCCGGACACTGGCCTCAGAGCCGGAACCCGGCGTCTTGCTGGTCCAGCTTGCGCAACAGCGCCGGCCAGGCCAGCGCACCGCCCATGCCCTGGGCACTGCGGGTCACCCCGGCGATCATGGCCTTGGCCCCGGCAAGAATCTGCGGCTCGATGGTGATCAGTGACGCCGCGCCATTTTGTGCCAGCACCTGGATCTCGCAGGCGCGCTGGAAGGTGAACATCATCAGGAAGGTGTCGGCAATGCTCGAACCACAGGTGAGCAGACCGTGGTTATGCAGCATGAGAAAGTTGTTTTCGCCGAGGTCGGCCTGCAGCCGCGCTTTCTCCTCATGGTTGAGGGCCACCCCTTCGTAGGCGTGATAAGCCAGGCTCGACAGTACGAACAGCGACTGCTGGCTGATGGGCAGCACCCCCTGCTGCTGCGCCGAGACCGCAACACCCGCGGCGGTGTGGGTGTGCAGCACGCAGGTCACGTCGTGACGCACCTCATGAATGGCGCTGTGGATGGTGTAGCCGGCCGGGTTGATCTCGTAGGGGCTGTCCATCAACTTGTTGCCGGCCTGGTCGACCTTGACCAGGCTCGACGCGGTGATCTCGTGGAACATCAGCCCGTAGGGGTTGATCAGGAAGTCCTCGGTGCCTGGCACCTTGGCCGAGATGTGGGTGAAGATCAGGTCGTCCCAGCCATGCATCGCCACCAGGCGATAACAGGCCGCCAGGTCGACGCGGGTCTGCCATTCGGCGGCGCTGACTTGGTTCTTCACATCGGGTGCGACGGTAACAGGGGCTGCGTTCACGGCACTGACCTCGGCGATTTCCGGTTTTTATTCGAGTGCCGACCAGTCTAGATCAGCCCATCGCTGCAACGGAGTCGCCTTGCCAGCCAGCTTGATGACCCAGCGGGTCAGCGCGCTGCCGAGGATGAAAACCTGCCGGCGCGGATCAGATCAGCGACGCCAGCAAAGGTGCGGCAAACAGGTTCAGCAGGCCGGTCAGCACCATCACCAGGCCCGCCACCGAGCCCTCCTCGCCGCCCACTTCACGGGCGCGGCTGACACCGGCACCATGGGCCCCCACGCCGAACAGGGCACCGCGCGCCAGGCTGCTGCGCAGCGGCAACCACTTGAGCAGCAGCCCGCCGAGCAAGGCGCCGAAAACGCCGGTGACCATCACGAACACCGCGGTCAGCTCGGGCACGCCCCCCAGGTCCTGGGCCAGAGGCATGGCAAAGGGCGTGGTGATCGAGCGCGGCACCAGCGACAGGGTCAGGCTGGTGTCCAGCGACAGCGCCCTGGCCAACCCGTAGGAACTGCCGATGGACGCCGCGCTGCCCGCGACCATCCCCAGCAGCAAGGCCGGGCCATGGCGCATCAGCATCCGTCGCTGCTGCCAGATCGGCACCGCGAAGGCCACGGTGACCGGCCCCAGGATCAGCATCAGCCAGTGGGTATCGCGCGAGTATTCGGCGTACGCCGTGTGCAAGGGGATCGCCACCGCCAGCAACACGAACGGCACCAGGATCAGCGGTGACAGCAGGTAGCGACCCGTGCGGCCATACACCCAACGGCTGAACACATAGGCTGCCAGGGTCAGCCCCAGCCAGAACAGGGACATCCACTCAAGCTTCACGGCGAGCACTCCAGCGACAGACGAACTCGACGGTAAAGGCGGTCGCCAGCATCACCGCCAGGGTACTGACCCCGATCACCAGCAGGATCCGCCAGCCGTCCTGGCGCACCATGGCGCCGTAGTCCAGCAGGCTCATCAACGCCGGGATGAAGAACAGCAACATTTCGGCCATCAGCAGCCCGGCTCCCAGTTGCAGGGTGGCGGGCTTGATCCAGCCGGTGGCGAAGGCCAGTAGCAGCAACGCCAGGCCGATCACACCGCCGGGAATCGGCCAGTGGCTCCAGGTGGCGAACAGCGCGCCCACTTGATAGAGCCCCAGCAATACCGCCAGTTCGGCCAGCAAGCGGCAGGATTTTTTCAGCAACAGACGGTTCATCGGGTTCAGTCCTCTCTGGGACCCGATTTTAAAGTGACCCCTACCATCCCAAAAGCGAATTGTTAGACTGGCAGCCATTCCGTTTTGGAATCAGGCCATGGAATTCAAGCAACTGCGCAGCTTCATCGAAGTGGTCCGCCAGGGCGGCTTCACCCAGGCGGCGAAAACCCTGCACATCAGCCAGTCGGCGGTGAGCAAGCAGGTCGCCCAGCTCGAGCACGACCTCGCCACGCCCTTGCTCGACCGCCAGGGCTCCCGGGTCCTGCTGACCGCGGCAGGCGCCGTGGTGCTGCAACGGGCCGAAGAAATGCTGCGCCTGCGCGACGGGCTGCTCAGCGAACTGGACGACCTGAGCCACCTGGCCCGGGGCGAACTGCGCCTGGGCTTGCCGCAACTGGGCGGCGAGACGCTGTTCGCCAGCCTCTTCGCCGAGTACCGGCGGCGCTACCCCAATATCAGCATTCACCTGCTCGAAGGCGGCAGCCTGAATATCGAGCCGGCGGTGCTGAGCGGCGAACTGGAACTGGGCGGCAGCCTCAAGCCGAGCGATCCGGCGTTCGACTACCAGCCCTTTTGCGACGAACCGCTGGATGTGTTGCTGGCGACCGACCATCCCCTGGCCGAGGAAGGCTCCATCCGCCTGGAGCAATTGGCCGATACGCCGTTTCTGCTGTACCAGCGCAGTTTCGTGCTCAATCACCGGCTGATGGAGGCCTGCCGGCAGGCCGGGTTCACTCCGAGGGAAAGCGGGCGCAGCGGCCAGGCGGACTTTCTCGCCGCGCTGGTGGCCGCCGGGCAAGGCGTGGCGCTGCTGCCCAGCGTGGTGGCACGCTCGCTGGTACGTCCCGGCGTGGTCCGCCTGACCTTGAGTTCGCCCACCGACCTGCGCTGGGACATCGCCTTCATCTGGCGCCGCGGCGCCTACCTGTCCAAGGCCGCCCAGGCCTGGCTGGCGCTGTTGCGCGAGCGCGCCAACGTCAGCGCAACGCGCTGATGAACTCGGCCAGCCACGGCTCGGCATCGGTTTCCGGGGTGACGCTTTCGCTGGCGTCCAGACGCAGCATGTCCTTGACTTCCCGCACCCCCAGCTCGGCAAACAGTTCGCGCATCTGTTCGCCGCCACCGCAGAAGGTGTCGCCGTAGCTGGAGTCGCCCAGGCCGATCACCCCACCCGGCAAACCGCGCCACGCCACCGGCAGCTGGTCGCGGATGGCGTGATACAGCGGTTGGATATTGTCCGGCAGTTCACCCATGCCGGTGGTGGCGGTCACCGCCAGGAAGGCGTCCGGGGCAAAGGCCTGGACATCGGCCAGGGTCGCCCGCGGGTTGTGCCAGGCCTCGAAACCGGCCTCACGGAGGATTTTTTCAGCATGGCGGGCAACTTCTTCGGCGGTGCCGTAGACCGAGCCGGAAAGGATGGCGACTTTCATCAATCTGATCCTGATGCTTTATAAAAAGAACAGGATACCAGCAGATGAGAGACTTTCTCACAAAACCCGCCAATCACCTGAATCAAATGGAATGGATTACTCAAGACGATGTCTTAAACTCCGACGCACAGCTCAATGGACTGCGGATGTCTTGAGAAATGATAAATCCCAAACTGTTGCAACTGGTGATCGACGCGTCGAACGACGGTATCGTGGTGGCCGAACAGGAAGGTGAAGACCATATCCTGATCTATGCCAACCCGGCGTTCGAACGCCTGACCGGTTATACCAACGAAGAGATTCTCTACCAGGACTGTCGTTTCCTGCAGTCGGGCGACCGCGACCAGCCGGCGCTGGAACTGATCCGCGAAGCCCTGCGCACCCGCAAGCCGTGCCGCCAGATCCTGCGCAACTACCGCAAGGACGGCAGCCATTTCTGGAACGAACTGTCGCTGTCGCCGGTGTTCAACGAAGGTGACCAACTGACCTACTTCGTCGGCGTGCAAAAAGACGTGACCCTTCAGGTCAAGGCGCAACAGCGGGTGGCGCAACTGGAAGCCCAGTTGGCCAAGGTCCAGGCCGAGCTGGAGGCGCTCAAGGCCACCGGCGGTAACCCGGTACAACCCAGGGCGTGACGGCAGAGGAAGACGCCTGAGCGCCGATCAGGTGTCGAGCCGGCCCGCCAGCAACTGCCGCAAGCGCCGACGCATCAACTGGCCATCACTGCCCAGGCAACCGATGTTCGAACCTTCCAGGCGCTCTTGCAGCAGCTCCGAGACATCCCCGGCCAACATCACCGCGCAGTCCACGGACAGGGCCAGACGCTTGAGGCGGCGCGGCAGATCCGTCATCGGCGAGCGGTTGGAATACAGCACCAGCGCCTCGGGCCGGAGCTTTTCACACACCAGGGTCAATTCATCGAAGGGCTGGCCGACCGCCAGGACGCTGATGCAGCGGTCGCCGTCACCCAGCAACAGGCCCGCCACCAGCAATTCGAGTTCACGACATTGATCCGGCACAGCGGCGACCACGATACGCTTGCAGGGGAATCCACACACCGAGCGCAGACGCTGCAATACCCGCGCACGCAGGAACCCATCGAGAAACAGCCACTCGCTGACCTGGCCGAACTCACCCGGTTGGACCTGCAGGCGCTGCCACAGCGGCAGGAGGATATTCTGGAACACCACGTTCAGCGGGTAGCTGGAAAACACCTGTCCATAGAGGCCTTCGAGGGCCGATTCGTCGAAAGCGCTGACCGCTGCGTGCAATTGCGTCTGCCAGTCGTCCCATTCCGTCTGCGCAATCGATTGCACCGCAATGCCGGAAGGTGTGTGGATGGGCACGGCCTGGGCGGCGGTTTTCGCCAGGATCTTGCCGACCTTGCTCACGGCCACGCCGCGCTCGATCCAGCCCATGATGGTGCGGACTGTCTCGATATCGCTCATGGCATAGAGCCGATGCCCACTTTCGGTGCGAGTTGGTTGAATCAGACCGTAGCGTCGCTCCCACGCCCGCAGGGTGACCGGATTGACTCCGGTCAGGCGCGAGACTTCACGAATGGGAAACAACTCTTCCTGTTTCAACGCCCGCAACAGCGGCGAGGCAGGTTCAAGTTCGGTCATGACGGGCATCTGTCACATATTTCGGAATAGGATTTGGCAGATATTCTAGACCACTGGATCCAACCCTCTGCAAACCCTACGCAATACCCGTCACATTCTTGGTGCATTTCCCGGAATAGGGAATAATTCTTGCCTGTTCACCCGCGCAGCCCATCACCCCGGCGCTGCGTTGCGCATCGGCCCTACCCGGGCGGCATGCTTGTCTTACGGAGATACATGATGTCTACCTCACCCGTCACCATGCTGGTTGCCCGGCGCGTTGCCGATGGCCGCTACCAGGACCTGCTCGCCTGGTTGCACGAAGGCGAATTGCTCGCCACCGACTTTCCCGGTTACCTGGGTTCCGGCGTGCTCGCCCCACCGCCCGGTGACAACGAATTCCAGATGATTTTCCGCTTCAGCGATGCCGCGACCCTCAACGCCTGGGAACACTCCGCCTCGCGCAAGGCCTGGCTGGCGCGTGGCAGCGACCTGTTCGCCGGGCCGCAGGAACAGCGGGTCAGTGGCATCGATGGCTGGTTCGGCGCCGTGGGCCAGCGTCCGCCGCGCTGGAAACAGGCGGTGGCGATCTGGCTGGCATTCTTTCCGGTGTCGCTGCTGTTCAACTTCGCCCTGGGGCCGTTGCTGGCCGAGTTGGGCCTGGTGCCCCGGGTGCTGCTCAGCACCCTGATCCTGACACCGCTGATGGTCTACTGCTTCATTCCGCTGTCGACCCACCTGCTGGCGGGCTGGTTGCACAGTACGAAGGCCAAGGCGCTGCCCGGGGACACCGCCACCGCCCGGCATTGACGGCACCTCTTCCTGCAGCGGCAGTATCCGGCTTGGCAGTTGTACAAGCGGTGTGGCTGGTATAGTTTTGACTTCAACGTCAACCGACGCCTCTCCACCGCTTACCACGAGCCTTCGATGCCACCGTCTTGTGCCCCGATCCTGATTACCGGCGCCGGCCAGCGTGTCGGCCTGCACTGCGCAGAGCGACTGCTGGCCGACGGTTACCCGGTGATCGTCAGCTATCGCAGTGAGCGCCCCGGCGTCCAGGCCCTGCGCGACCTCGGCGCCACCGCGCTGTTCGCCGATTTCTCCAGCGAAGCCGGGATCCTGGCTTTTATCGAGGCGCTCAAGCAGCACACCGATTGCCTGCGGGCGATCGTCCATAATGCCTCGGCCTGGCTGACCGAAACACCCGGCAACGAAACCGCAGCCTTTACCCAGATGTTCAGCCTGCACATGCTGGCGCCCTATCTGATCAACCTGCACTGCGCCGAGTTGCTGGAACGCTCGCCCGTGGCCGACATCGTGCATATCAGCGACGATGTCACCCGCAAGGGCAGCGCCCAGCACATCGCCTACTGCGCCAGCAAGGCCGGCCTGGACAGTCTGACCCTGTCCTTCGCGGCCCGCTACGCGCCGCGGATCAAGGTCAACGGTATCGCCCCCGCCCTGCTGATGTTTAACCCCGACGACGACGCGGCGTACCGCGCCAGGACCCTGGCCAAATCGGCCCTGGGTATCGAGCCCGGTGCCGGGGTGATCTATCAGAGCCTGCGCTATCTGCTGGACAACCCTTATGTCACTGGCACAACCTTGACCGTCAACGGCGGCCGGCACCTTAAATAAGCCGCCCCGCGAGGAATCCTTCCCATGAGTGCCACACTGCCCGAGCATTACCGCGAGATCCTCCTGGGGCTGGGCGAAAACCCTGACCGCGAAGGCCTGCAGGACACCCCGAAGCGGGCCGCCAAGGCCATGCAATACCTGTGTCGCGGCTATGCCCAGACGCTTGAGGAGGTGGTCAACGGTGCCCTGTTCGCCTCCGACAACGACGAGATGATCATCGTCAAGGACATCGAGCTGTACTCGTTGTGCGAACATCACCTGCTGCCCTTCATCGGCAAGGTCCATGTCGCCTACGTGCCGACCGGCAAGGTGCTGGGGCTGTCGAAGATCGCCCGGATCGTCGACATGTTCGCCCGCCGCCTGCAGATCCAGGAGAATCTCACCCGGGAAATCGCCGACGCGATCGAGCAGGTGACCCAGGCCGCCGGCGTCGCGGTGGTGATCGAAGCCCAGCACATGTGCATGATGATGCGCGGCGTGGAAAAACAGAATTCGACCATGAACACCTCGGTGATGCTCGGTGCCCTGCGCGACTCGAGCCGCACCCGCATGGAGTTCCTGCAACTGATTGGACGGAGCAAGTAGCAATGCCACAACTTCAACCAGGCATGGCGCGCATCCGGGTCAAGGACCTGTGCCTGCGTACCTATATCGGCATCAACGAGGACGAGATCCTCAACAAGCAGGACGTGCTGATCAACCTGACCATCCTGTATGCGGCCCAGGAAGCGGTGCGCGACAACGACATCGATCACGCCCTGAACTACCGCACCATCACCAAGGCGATCATCCAGCATGTGGAGGGCAACCGTTTCGCCCTGCTCGAACGCCTGACCCAGGAACTGCTGGACCTGGTGATGAGCAACGAAGCGGTGCTGTATGCCGAGGTCGAAGTCGACAAGCCCCACGCGCTGCGGTTTGCCGAATCGGTGTCGATTACCCTGGCGGCGAGCCGCTAAAGAGCCGTCACCGGCTGCTGCTTGCAGCCGGCCGCTCGAAGCTCGAAACTAGCTTTCTCTTTCGTCCCAGAGCCCCCCCTGTATGACCGAGCAAGAACGCCTGGAACTCGAAGCCGCCGCCTTTCGCCGGCTGGTCGCCCACCTGGACAGCCGCAAGGACGTGCAGAACATCGACCTGATGAACCTCGCCGGGTTCTGCCGCAACTGCCTGTCCAAGTGGTACAAGGCCGAAGCCGACGAACGCCGGATCGAAGTCAGCCTCGACGAGGCCCGTGAAGTGATCTACGGCATGCCTTATGCCGAGTGGAAAGCCCAATACCAGCAAGAAGCCAGCGCCGAACAACAGGCGGCGTTCGCCAAAGGAAAACCCCATGAGTGATCTGAACACCCTGCGCACCCGCCTCAACAGCGGCGAACATGTTTTCGCCGACACCCTGGCGTTCATTGCCGCCGGTTACGACTATCAGCCACAGGCGTTCAACAACGGCGGCGTGGAAAACGCCGCCGGGCAGAACGAAGGCTCGTGCAAGACCCTCGGCCTGGCACTGCTGGAAGGCCTGAGCGACCAGGAAGCGTTGCTGGCCTTCGGCGAGCATTACCGTTCGGTACTGGCCACCCCCGAAGGCAGCGATCACGGCAATATCCGCGCGCTGATGGCCCATGGACTGGCCGGGGTGAAGTTCGTCGAGGCGCCGCTCAAGCGCCGCTGACAGCCCGATAGCGGGACAATAAAAAACCGGCCTCGCAGCCTAATGCCAGTCAGTTAAGCTGACTGGCATTTTTATTTTTGATCGGATACTTCGGGGATTTCAGCCTGATAGCTCGCGGATAAACCCGCTCTTCCCGGCGATGCGGCAGTACATAGTGCGGGGCCGAGGCATGCAATTCGGCGAGGTATTTGGGGATGTTCCCTGAGCGATCCGCAGAAACGCCATTGATAAAACCCAGGATCGCCCAAGTACACGCGGTGAAGCTTAGCTCGCACGGATGGATGCCCGGACAATGGCGGCTCATTTCCACCATCTGATAACGCAACAGGTTGTAGCCCAGCAACACGCCCCGCAACTCTTGCTCGATCATCTCGGGCGTCTTGCTACGCAACGTGTAGCTGCTGTTGAGCAGTGTCTGTTTCATTTCCCTGAATCCTAATTCGATTTCCCAGCGATGGCTGTATAGGTCGACGATTTCATCGGATGGGAAACGCAGCGGATCGACCATCGACGTCAAAATCTGACAGACCTTGCCCTTTACGGTCTTGCTTAGGAGCCTTGCGGTTAGGCGCTCTGGCAAGCCTGGCCACTGCTTGCGGGCCTGCGGCGAAGTGCTGAGCGAGACCACCGCATCCTGACGCCCCAAGCGCTGAATCACTTCGTACTGCGCACCTTTACGCAGCGGCATCAGCCAATGCCGCTCAGTGCCGACCTGCTGCCATTGGTGCAGCAACCCCAAGGAGTAGAAACCGCGATCAAACAGCGTCAGCGAGTGATCTGGCGTGGTGTCGATCAGTTGCTCTGCCAGTTTCATTTCGTTACTGCGATAGCCATCAAAAGCACTGCCGATCAGCAAATGGCTGGTCAACTCCATTTGGCAAACCATGCGCACCTGAGGAAAACCGGTATCGCCATGCTGGTTGCTGGCGGAGTCGTAACGCGCACGGTTTTCGGGTGTATCGGGCGTTCGCCAGACGACACCGTCGACCCCCAGTAAACGCAATCCGGCCCAGGTCGGATGGCCGGCCGCTTCATGCCAGCTTTTCTGCGTCAGATCGAAGACTTGTCGTACGGCCTCGCTACCCAATCGTTGACGGGCCTGGACTACGGCGCTGGGTGCGACCAGTGGGCGTTGCCCGGGCAGCATGATGTTCATGCGACTGACCACATCCCACGCCGACATGCGCCGGAAGAACGCCATGGAGATGACGCACCAGAGCATCATTTCCAAGGGCAGACGCCGCTTGCGAAGGGTGGCTACGCCGGCCTGTTCCAACGCTTGCTCGACCAGAGAGGGATCAAGCAACGAGTCCAATCCCTCAATGGAATTGGGAGTCGAGACGAAGTTGTGGGTTAGTTCCAGTGCCCGAGCCAGACGCATAAAAAAATCCGATGCCTATTCAGGCATCGGATTTTGATTTCTTGCGGCCAAAGGTCAAGCGACGAGGCTTAACTGATCGGCATTAGCCTCGCAGCCGGTTTTTTATTCAAGAGCACTCAGCGTTAGGCGTTCTGCAAGTCGTCGAGGTAGCGCTCGGCATCCAGGGCCGCCATGCAGCCGGCGCCGGCCGAGGTGATCGCCTGGCGATAGACGTGATCCGCCACGTCACCCGCGGCAAACACACCTTCGACGTTGGTCGCCGTGGCATTGCCTTCACGACCGCCCTGCACCACCAGGTAACCGTCCTTCAACGTCAGCTGGCCTTCGAACAGCGAAGTGTTCGGGGTGTGGCCGATGGCGATGAACACGCCGTCGACTTTCAGCTCGTCGAAGCTGCCGTCGTTGTTCTTCAGGCGGGCACCGGTCACGCCCATGTTGTCGCCCAGCACTTCGTCCAGGGTCGCGTTCAGCTTGAGGACAATCTTGCCCTCGGCCACACGGGCATGCAGCTTGTCGATCAGGATCTTCTCGGCGCGGAAGGTCTCGCGACGGTGCACCAGGGTCACCTTGCTGGCGATGTTGGCCAGGTACAGCGCCTCTTCCACGGCGGTGTTACCGCCACCGACCACGGCCACTTCCTTGTTGCGATAGAAGAAACCGTCGCAGGTGGCGCAAGCGGAAACGCCCTTGCCCATGAACGTCTCTTCCGACGGCAGGCCCAGGTAACGGGCGCTGGCGCCGGTGGCGATGATCAGTGCGTCACAGGTGTAGGTGCCGCTGTCGCCCACCAGGGTGTAGGGCTTCTTCGCCAGGTCCACCGCGTTGATGTGGTCGAAAACGATTTCGGTTTCGAAACGCTCGGCGTGTTCACGCATGCGCTCCATCAGCGCCGGGCCGGTCAGGCCGTGCACGTCGCCCGGCCAGTTGTCGACTTCGGTGGTGGTGGTCAACTGGCCGCCGGCCTGCATGCCGGTGATCAGCAGCGGCTTGAGGTTGGCGCGAGCCGCGTAGACCGCGGCGCTGTAACCGGCAGGGCCGGAACCGAGAATAATCACCCGCGAATGGCGTACTTCAGACATGACTCACTCCTATCGACCGCCCGTCAGCTACCGGAGCGGAGCGCCGGCGTACCGGCTGGAATAAAAAAGGACTGCGAAAGCACTTGGGGAAGGCTCGTAGCACACAGTCCTGAAAATAATGGGGTGCAGCGTATCGAGGAGGCGAAGATTAAGGAAATACGCAATAACAATCCAGCTCATAGCAGGTCTCTATCCTGAACGGTGTTCTTCCGGACGCCTTTGTTACAGCAAATGTCGCCCCTTTCACCGCCCGTACAAAGTCGGTAAGGTCGGCGCGTTTTCCCTCTCTTCGGAGCACCTTATGCCCGCACCCGTCCTGTCCGGCCCGCAATACCTGCGCGAGGGCCTGAAGCTGGTCCTGAGCCCGGGCCTGCGCCTGTTCGTCCTGCTGCCGCTGGCGATCAACCTGGTGCTGTTCGTCGGCTTGATCTACCTGGCCGGCCACCAGTTCAGCGTCTGGGTCGACACCCTGATGCCGACCCTGCCCAGCTGGCTGGGTTTCCTCAACTACATCCTCTGGCCGCTGTTCGTGGTGCTGGTGGTGTTGATGGTGTTCTTTACTTTCACGATGATCGCCAACGTGATCGCAGCGCCCTTCAACGGTTTTCTCGCGGAGAAGGTCGAAGTGGTGGTGCGTGGCACCGATAACTTCCCGACCTTCAGTTGGGCGGAACTGCTGGCGATGATTCCCCGCACCCTGGCCCGGGAAATGCGCAAGCTGGGCTACTTCCTGCCGCGGGCCATCGCGCTGTTGGTGCTGTCGTTCATCCCGGTGGTGAATATCGTCGCCGCACCGCTGTGGCTGCTGTTCGGGGTGTGGATGATGGCGATCCAGTACATCGACTACCCGGCGGACAACCACAAGCTGAGCTGGCAAGGCATGCTCGCCTGGCTGCGGCAGAAACGCTGGCAGTGCATGAGCTTTGGCGGGGTGGTCTACCTGGTGCTACTGGTGCCGCTGGTCAACATCGTGATGATGCCTGCCGCCGTGGCCGGGGCGACCTTGTTCTGGGTCCGTGAGCGGGGTGACGAGGCCCTGGCCGGCGAACGGCGCTGAGGCCGGCGCACACGACGGGAGGCGCCCAGCCGCCTCGTCATAAATCCATCATCAAATCGCCACAGTGTCGCAACCGCCCGGGTCGACACTGCAAGCATGACGACAGCTCTGCATATCACCCTGATCACCGAAACCTTCCCACCGGAAATCAACGGCGTGGCCAATACCCTTGGCCGCCTGTGCGACGGTCTGCGCGCCCGCGGGCACCAGATCGAGCTGGTACGCCCGCGCCAGAGCTGCGACCAGGCCCGCCCCAGCGATACCGAACTGCTGCTCTGTCGTGGCTGGCCGCTGCCCGGTTATCCCGGACTGCAATGGGGGCAGTCGTCGATGCACAAGTTGCTGCGGCGCTGGAAACACCAGCGTCCGGACGTGCTGTACATCGCCACCGAAGGCCCGCTGGGCCTGTCGGCCCTGCGGGCGGCCAGGCGCCTGGGGATTTCAGTGGTCAGCGGTTTCCACACCAACTTCCAGCAGTACTCCCATCAATACGGCATGGGCTTGCTGACGCGGCTACTGACCCACTACCTGCGCTGGTTCCACAACCGCTCCAAGCTGACCCTGGTCCCCAGTGTCAGCCAGCGCATGGAGCTGGAACGGCGGCATTTCGAGCGCCTGGAACTGCTCTCCCGGGGCGTCGACAGCCAGTTGTTCCATCCCGCCAAGCGCCTGAGCGCCCTGCGCACCACCTGGGGCCTGGCGGACAACGATATTGCGCTGCTGTATGTCGGACGACTGGCGACCGAGAAGAACCTCGGCCTGCTCAAGCGCACCTTCGAGCACCTGCAGGCGACTTATCCACAGCGGGTGATGAAGCTGATCGTGGTCGGCGACGGCCCGCAACGCGACATGCTGGAAAAGGAACTGCCGGGGGCGATTTTCTGCGGCACGCAGCGCGGCGAGGCCCTGGCCTGCCACTATGCGTCGGCGGATCTGTTCCTGTTCCCGAGCCTCACCGAAACGTTCGGCAATGTGGTGCTCGAGGCACTGGCGTCGGGGTTGGGGGTCGTGGCTTACGATGAGGCCGCTGCCGCCCAGCACATCCGCCATGGCTACAACGGCGTGCTGGCCATGCCCGGCGACGAGGAGGCGTTCTGCGATGCCGCCGGCTGGTTGCTGGAAGGCCGCGAGACCTTGCGCAATGTTCGTCTCAACGCCCGCCAGCATGCCAGTCGGCAAGGCTGGGGGGCGATAGTCGAGCAGTTCGAGAAGCAGTTGCGCGGGGCCTGTGACGCGGCGCCTGTGGAGGCGAGCTTGCCAGCGACAGCGCAGCAAGACTCAACGCCGCCATCGCCAGCAAGCCGGCTCCCACAGTACGGGGTTTCACCACACAACACCGTCAAGCCCGGCTCCCTGTAGGAACCGGCTTGCCGGCGATGTCGATCGAACCTTCACCCTCGTCGGCGTGGCGGGTCAGACCAGGCTCGTCAACGCCTCACGGCTGAACGGCAGGATGTCCTGCTCGCGGCCGTCACGCACCTTCACCGCCCAATCCGGGTCCACCAGCAGGGCACGGCCCACGGCGACCAGGTCGAACTCGTCGTTGTTCAGGCGCTCCAGCAGTTTTTCCAGGCTCGCCGGCTGGGCCACCTTGTCGGTGTTGACCATGAACTGCAGGAACTCGCCGTCCAGGCCGACGCTGCCGACGGTGATGGTCGGCTTGCCAGTCAGCTTGCGGGTCCAGCCCGCCAGGTTCAGCTCGGAACCTTCGAACTCCGGCTCCCAGAAACGCCGCGTGGAGCAATGGAAAATATCCACGCCCGCATCGGACAACGGCTTGAGGAACTCACCCAGGGCCTCCGGCGTCTGCACCAGGCGGGCACTGTAGTCCTGCTGCTTCCATTGGGAAAAACGGAAGATGATCGGGAAATCCGGTCCCACCGCCGCCCGCACGGTCTGGATCAGTTCGATGGCAAAACGCGAACGGTTGGCCAGGCTGCCGCCGTACTCATCGGTACGCGGGTTGGTGCCTTCCCAGAAGAACTGGTCGATCAGGTAACCGTGGGCACCATGGATCTCGACACCGTCCATGCCGATGCTCTGGGCATCACGAGCCGCCTGGGCGAAGGCCCCGATCACCTCGTCGATGTCCTGCCGGCTCATGCCGTGAACCACCACCTGGCCGTCCTTGAGCTTCTCGCCCGGGCCATAACCCGGCACGCTCGCGTCCGGTTCGGTGCCCAGGCGACGCACGTTACCCACGTGCCAGAGCTGCGGAACGATCTTGCCACCTTCGGCGTGCACCGCATCGACGACTTTTTTCCAGCCGGCCAGGGCCGCCTCGCCATAGAAGTGCGGCACGTTCGGATAACCGTTGGCTGCCGGGTGACCGACGGTGGTGCCTTCGGTGACGATCAGGCCGACACCGGCCGCCGCACGCTTGCGGTAGTACTCGATGACTTTCGAATTGGGTACGCCGCCCGGGGAAAACGAACGGGTCATCGGTGCCATGACCACACGGGTCGGCAACTCCAGCGCGCCAAGATGGAAAGGTCGGAACAGGGCTTTAACGGGCATGGGGTACTCCACGGCGCAAGGGGAATTTATGATCAGGATAATATTCCGCCAGGGACATGCCGCCCAGCACTATTGATCTGAGTGATTAAGCTTTAGAAGTGTCAAGGGAGAGGTGATTGCGGGGGCGGACTTTGTGGGAGCGGAGCTTGTCGGGGCGCCGCATCGCCGCGAAGAACGATGACACGGCGTAACTGAAAAACCGCGGTGCCTTCATTCGCGGGCAAGCTCCGCTCCCACAGGAAAGCGTAGGGCCTGCCCATCTGCGCCGTTGCATCAAGCCAGGGCTTTTTCGATCGCCTGGATCACCGCCGGATCATCCGGCGCGGTACGCGGCGAGAAACGTGCCAGTACGCGGCCGTCCTTGCCCATCAGGAACTTCTCGAAATTCCAGGTGATATCGCCAGGAAACTCCGCGCCCTCGCCCGCCAGCAGCCGGTACAGCTGGTGCCGGTCATGACCGTTGACCTCCAGCTTGCTGCTCAACGGAAAGCTCACGCCATAGTTCAGGCTGCAGAACGCCTGGATCTCCTCCTCGGTGCCCGGCTCCTGCCCGGCAAACTGGTTGCACGGCAGGCCCAGCACGCTGAAGCCCTGGTCCTTGTAATGCTGGTAGAGGTTCTCAAGAGCGGCATATTGCGGCGTCAGGCCACATTTCGAGGCCACGTTGACCACCAGCACCACGTGCCCCTTGAACGGCGCCAGCGGCAGTTCCTGACCATCCAGCGCTTTTAGTGTCAGATCGTGGAAAGCACTCATGACGAACTCCCGTTTTTCCCGGACTCATACGCGAATATTGTTGCCCGACACCCCGACCGGTTTCCAGTTAAAAACCGCGGCGGACTAAAAAAGGCGCCCGTGGGCGCCTTCCAACTACCAGAGCTTAGCAGCAGAAATCAGTGGTGATGGCCACCTTCGCCATGGACGTGGCCATGGGCGATTTCTTCCTGGCTGGCGTCACGGATTTCGATGACCTTGACCTTGAAGTTCAGGCGCTGGCCGGCCAACGGGTGATTGCCGTCAACGGTGACATCGTCGCCGTCCAGATCGCGGATGGTGACGATCTGCATCTGGCCGTCCGGGGCGGAAGCGTGGAACTGCATGCCCACTTCCAGCTCGTCGACACCTTCGAACATGCTGCGGCTCAGGGTGCTGACCAGTTCGGCGGAGTATTCGCCGTAGGCGTCTTCAGGCTCGACGCTCACGTTCAGCTCGTCGCCGACGTTCTTGCCTTCCAGGGCCTTTTCCAGACCTGGGATAATGTTGCCGGCACCGTGCAGGTAAACCAGCGGAGCGCCGCCGGAAGAGCTGTCGATGACCTCACCAGCGTCGTTGGTGAGGGTATAGTCGATGGAGACAGCCTTGTTGGCAGCGATCGTCATAAGAGCGAGACCTTTTGCATAGGAATAAAGAACGGACAAGTCTAAACAAGGATTCGTCCGAAAGCGAACTGAACCCGGACAGACGGCCCCAGGCCACGCCTGCGACCATCGTCGGCTTTCATCAGGACGAGGACGGGCACTGGGTGGTCGAGCTGTCCTGCGGCCATACCCAGCACCTGCGCCATCAACCGCCCTGGCAGTCGCGCGCCTGGGTGCTCGATCCATCGCTGCGCGCAGAAAAAATCGCTCAACCCTTTGAATGTGGTTGGTGCGCTCAAGGCTCGGTTAACGATAACCTTGGCGACTGAACTTCGCAGATCGCCAGGCATAGGCGATCGCACTTGCGCTTCCTCAAGAGAATACGCATGCAAACTTTTTTTATCGCGCCCACCGATTTTGGTGTGGGTCTGACCTCGATCAGCCTCGGGCTGGTCCGCACACTGGAACGCGCCGGTCTGAAGGTCGGCTTTTTCAAACCCATTGCCCAGCCCCATCCGGGCGACCTGGGTCCGGAGCGCTCCACTGAACTGGTGGCCCGCACCCATGGCCTGAAACCGCCACAACCCCTGGGCCTGGCCCATGTCGAACGGATGCTCGGCGACGGCCAGCTCGATGAGCTGCTGGAAGAAATCGTCACCCTGTACCAGCAGGCCGCCGTCGGCAAGGACGTGCTGGTGGTCGAAGGCATGGTGCCGACCCGCAGCGCCAGCTATGCGGCCCGGGTCAACCAGCACCTGGCCAAGAGCCTGGACGCCGAGGTAATCCTCGTCTCGGCGGCGGAAAACGAGGCACTGAGCGAACTCTCCGGCCGGGTGGAATTGCAGGCGCAGCTGTTCGGCGGTCCCAAGGACCCGAAAGTGCTCGGGGTGATCCTCAACAAGGTCCGTACCGACGAGAGCATGGCCGACTTCTCCGCCCGCCTGAAGGAACATTCACCGCTGCTGCGCAGTGGCGACTTCCGCCTGCTGGGCTGCATTCCGTTCCAGCCGGACCTCAATGCCCCACGCACCCGCGACGTCGCCGAACTGCTCGGCGCAGAGGTGCTCAACGCCGGTGACTACGAGCAACGGCGCATGAACAAGATCATCCTCTGCGCCCGTACGGTGCGTAACACCATCGACCTGCTCAAGCCCGGCGTGCTGGTGGTGACCCCGGGCGACCGCGACGACATCATTCTCGCCGTGAGCATTGCCGCGATGAACGGCGTGCCCCTGGCCGGCCTGTTGCTGACCAGCGGCACCCTGCCCGATCCGCGCATCATGGAGCTGTGTCGCGGTGCGATGACGGCGGGCCTGCCGGTGCTGTCGGTGAGCACCGGCTCCTACGACACCGCCAACCAGCTCAACGGCCTGAACAAGGAAATCCCCATCGATGACCGCGAGCGAGCGGAGATCATCACCGATTTCGTCGCCGGGCACCTGGACGCCCACTGGTTGCACCAGCGCTGCGGCACCCCACGGGAGATGCGCCTGACGCCGGCGGTGTTCCGCTACCAGTTGATCCAACGCGCCCAGGAAGCCAACAAGCGGATCGTCCTGCCCGAAGGCAGCGAGCCGCTCACCGTGCAGGCCGCCGCCATCTGCCAGGCCCGGGGCATCGCCCGCTGCGTACTGCTGGCCAAGCCGGCGGAAGTCGAAGCGGTGGCCAGGGCCCAGGGTATCGAACTGCCGCCGGGGCTGGAGATTCTTGATCCGGACCTGATTCGCGGGCGCTACGCCGAGCCCATGGTAGCCCTGCGCAAGAGCAAGAGCCTGAACACCCCCATGGCCGAACAGCAACTGGAAGACACCGTGGTGATCGGCACCATGATGCTGGCGCTGGACGAAGTGGACGGACTGGTCTCCGGGGTCATCCACTCCACCGCCAACACCATCCGCCCGGCCCTGCAACTGATCAAGACCGCGCCAGGTTGCACCCTGGTGTCGTCGGTGTTCTTCATGCTGTTCCCGGACCAGGTGTTGGTCTATGGCGACTGCGTGATGAACCCCCACCCTTCAGCGGCGGAACTGGCGGAAATCGCCCTGCAAAGCGCCGACTCGGCCCAGGCGTTCGGGATCGCGCCACGGGTCGCGATGATCAGCTACTCCAGCGGCGAATCGGCCAGCGGCGAGGAAGTGGAGAAAGTCCGCGAAGCCACCCTGCTGGCCCACGAGTCGCAGCGTAATCTGCTGATCGACGGCCCGTTGCAATACGACGCCGCGGCCAACGAAAACGTGGCCCGGCAACTGGCGCCCAACAGCCAGGTGGCGGGACGCGCCACGGTGTTCGTATTCCCCGACCTGAACACCGGCAACACCACCCACAAGGCGGTGCAACGCAGCGCCGACTGCGTCAGCCTGGGGCCGATGCTGCAGGGCCTGCGCAAGCCGGTCAACGACCTGCCGCGCGGCGCCCAGGTGGACGACATCGTCTACACCATCGCCCTCACCGCGATCCAAGCCGCCAACCGACCTGTGGATATCTGAATGCTGGACTTTCTCCCGGCCCCGTTGCGAGGCGTGATCGCCTCGCTGCTGTTGGCGTTGAATACCCTGTTGCTGTGCTCGTTCCTGTTCGGCGTGGCCCTGCTCAAGGCCCTGCCCTTTGCCCTGACCCGGCGCTTCACCCACTGGCTGATGAACCATACCCACGAGGCCTGGGTCAGCAACAACAAGGCCTGGATGCAACTGGTCCGCCGCACCCGTTGGCACCTCAGCGGACTGGAGGGCCTGGACTACCAGCATTCCTACCTGGTCACCAGCAACCATCAGAGCTGGGTCGACATCATGGTTTTGCAGTACGTGCTCAACCGGAAGATCCAGCCGCTGAAGTTCTTTCTCAAGCAGGAGCTGATCTGGGTGCCGGTGATCGGCCTGGCCTGGTGGACCCTGGGCTTCCCCTTCATGAAGCGTTACTCCAAGGCCTACCTGGAGAAGCACCCGGAAAAGAAAGGCAAGGACCTGGAAACCACGCGCAAGACCTGCGCGAAGTTTCGCGACAACCCTGTGGGTATCTTCAATTTCGCCGAGGGCACGCGCTTCACCCAGGGCAAGCACGCGCAGCAGCAGTCACCCTTCCGTTATCTGCTCAAACCCAAGGCCGGCGGTATCGCGTTCGTGCTGGATGCCATGGGCGAGCAGTTGGAGTCCATCGTCAACGTGACCATTCACTATCCGGGCGGGAAGCCGGGGTATTGGGACCTGCTGTGCGGCAACATGCGGGAGGTGGTGGTGCATTTCGAAGAGCTGAAGATTCCACCGCAGTTCATCGGCAGGAACTACGACCAGGATGGCGAGTACCGCCTGGAGTTCCAGGGCTGGATCAACCAGTTGTGGCACGACAAGGACGCGCTGCTGACGCAGATGCATCGCGAGTACCCCACCGGCCCTTGAGGCGTCTTCAGGGCATGAAAAAGCCCGCGACCGATCACTCGGTCGCGGGCTTTTTCAATGCGGCTGATCCTTAGATCGCGCCGCGCTGGCGCAACAGCTCCAGGACTTTCTTCACGCTGTCTTCCAGCGACAACGACTGCGTGTCCACCACCAGGTCGGCATTGAGCGGCACGTCGTACGGGAAGGACTCACCCGGAATGTTATCGCCACCGGCGGCGTACAGGCCCTGGGGATCACGGGCCTGGCAAGCCTGCGGCGAAGCCTGGACATAGACGGTGAGCAGACGCTCGTCACCGATCAGCGCCTTGGCCTGTTCACGGCCTTCGGCATCCGGTGCCACGAACGCCGCCAGGGTCAGCAGGCCGGCTTCGTTGAACTGGCGCGCCACATGGGCGGCACGGCGCCAGTTCTCGGTACGTCCGGCACGATCCTGCGGCAAGCCCTTGTTCAGGTCATGACGCAGGTTCTGGCCGTCCAGCACGAACACCGCACGGCCCTGGTCGAACAACTTGCGCTCCACGGCGTAGGCCAGGGTGCTCTTGCCCGCGCCCGACAGGCCGGTGAACAGCACCGTCGCCGGTTGCTGGCCGAAACGCTGGGCCCGCTCCTCGGTGGCAACATGGGCCAGCTTGCCATGGTGCGTGGTGCTGCCATGGGCCAACGGCTGGGCGACGATCATGCCGGCGCCCACGGTGCCGTTGGTCAGGCGGTCGATGACAATGAACGCGCCGGTGGTGCGGTTGTTCTCGTAACCGTCCAGGGCAATCGGTGCATCCAGGGCGATCTTGACCTTGCCGATTTCGTTCAGCTGCAAGGCGCTGGCCTGGCCTTCTTCGAGGGTGTTCACATCGACCTTGTTGACGATGCTGGCAATCGAACCCGGCACGTAGCTGGTGGCGCGCTTGATGTCGTATTTCTTGCCCGGCAGCATCGGCTCCTCGCCCATCCAGACCAGCATGGCCTCGAAGCTGTCGGTCACCGGCGGCACATTGTCGGCATGCACCAACAGGTCGCCACGGGAGATGTCGATCTCGTCTTCCATGGTCAGGGTCACGGCCTGGCCGGGACCGGCGTGCTCCAGCTCGCCTTCGAAGGTGACGATGGACTTCACCCGGCTGCTCTTGCCCGACGGCAGCACGACCACGTCATCGCCCTTCTTCACGATGCCGCTGGCCAGGGTGCCGGCAAAGCCACGGAAGTTCAGGTTCGGCCGGTTGACGTATTGCACCGGGAAACGCAGGTCGGTGAAGTTGCGATCGCCCGCCACTTCCACGGTTTCGAGGATTTCCATCAGCGACTGGCCGGTGTACCAGGGCGAACGCTCGCTCTTGTTCACCACGTTGTCGCCCTTCAAGGCCGACATCGGCACGAAGTGCATGCTGGTCGGCTTCATCTTCAAGCCTTCGGCGAACTTCAGGTAGTCGGCCTTGATCGACTCGAACACACCCTGGTCGAAGTCCTTGAGGTCCATCTTGTTGATGGCCACGACTATGTGCTTGATCCCCAGCAGGGAGGCGATGAAGCTGTGGCGACGGGTCTGGGTCTGCACGCCGTAGCGGGCGTCCACCAGGATGATCGCCAGGTCACAGGTGGAGGCACCGGTGGCCATGTTGCGGGTGTACTGCTCATGGCCGGGGGTGTCGGCGATGATGAACTTGCGCTTGGCGGTGGAGAAATAGCGGTAGGCGACATCGATGGTGATGCCCTGCTCACGCTCGGCCTGCAGGCCGTCGACCAGCAACGCCAGGTCGATGTCGTCACCGGTGGTGCCGACTTTCTTCGAATCGCGGGTGATGGCTTCCAGATGGTCTTCGTAGATCATCTTGGAGTCGTGCAGCAGGCGCCCGATCAGGGTGCTCTTGCCGTCGTCGACGTTACCGCAGGTCAGGAAACGCAGCAGTTCCTTGCGCTCGTGCTGGCCCAGGTAGGCGAGGATGTCCTCGCTGATCAAATCAGATTGATGCGACATGCTTAGACCCTGTTTAGAAATAGCCCTGACGTTTCTTGTCTTCCATGGAACCCGCAGCATCGTGGTCGATGACCCGACCCTGGCGCTCGGAAGTCCGCGTCAGGAGCATTTCCTGAATGATGTCCGTGAGGGTTTCGGCCTCGGACTCCACCGCGCCCGTCAACGGGTAGCAGCCAAGGGTACGGAAACGCACCTTCTTCTTGACGATGCGCGCCTTGTCCTCGTCGGACAGGTGCTCGAGGATCCGCTCGTCGTCGATCATGATCAGGGTGCCGTTCTTCTCGATGACTTCGCGTTCGGCGGCGAAATACAGCGGCACGATCGGGATGCCTTCGAGGTAGATGTATTGCCAGATGTCCAGCTCGGTCCAGTTCGACAGCGGGAAGACGCGGATCGACTCGCCCTTGTTGACCTTGCCGTTGTAGACGTTCCACAACTCCGGACGCTGGTTCTTCGGGTCCCAGCGGTGCTTGCTGTCGCGGAAGGAGTAGACACGCTCCTTGGCCCGGGACTTCTCCTCGTCACGCCGGGCGCCGCCGAACGCCGCATCGAAGCCGTACTTGTCCAGGGCCTGCTTGAGGCCCTCGGTCTTCATGATGTCGGTGTGCTTGGCGCTGCCGTGGGTGAAGGGGTTGATGTCCTGCGCCACGCCGTCCGGGTTCACGTGGGTGATCAGGTCCAGGCCCAGCTCGGCAACCATCTTGTCGCGAAAGCTGTACATTTCCTTGAATTTCCAGCGTGTGTCGACATGCATCACCGGAAACGGCAGCTTGCCCGGGAAAAACGCCTTGCGCGCCAGATGCAGCATCACGGCGGAGTCTTTACCGATGGAGTACAGCATCACCGGGTTATCGAACTCGGCGGCCACCTCGCGGATGATGTGGATGCTTTCCGCCTCCAGCTGTTTCAGATGCGTCAGTTTGTCGACCATGGCTACTCACGAAAAGCGTTCTTATGGACGGCCAGCGGGCCGTGTTCGAGCGAGGCATGCTAGCACAGCACCCTATTCTATTGAGGGGGCCGACTAGATCGAAACGGTATAAGAATATACCGGGGCGTTTGACCGCTCCCACGGGCTCAGATCGGATTCGGGCAATCGATGAACAGGTGCTCCAGCGCAAAACGCCGCGCCAGGTAGTCGCCCAACGCCTGCACGCCATAACGCTCGGTGGCGTGATGACCAGCGGCGATGAAACTGATGCCGTTCTCCCGCGCACTGTGGAAAGTCTGTTCGGATGCCTCGCCACTCAGGTACAGGTCGACACCGGCCAGCACCGCCTGGTCAATATAGCCCTGGCCGCCACCGGTACACCAGCCGACCCGGCGGACCATGCTGTCGCCCTCGATCAGCAACGGCTCGCGCCCCAAGACTTCCTGGACCTTGCGGGCAAAGTCGCGGGCGGTCAGCGGCTCGTTCAGCGAGCCCACCAGCCCGACGACCTTCGGGTTTTCCGGGTCCAGCGGGCCTTCCACGGTGATATCCAACTGTCGCGCCAACTGCACGTTGTTGCCGACCTCGGGGTGCAGGTCCAGTGGTAGGTGGTAGGCCAGCAGGCTGATGTCGTGCTTGAGCAACGTCTTCAGCCGGCGCTGCTTCATGCCGGTGACACAAGGGTCCTCGCCCTTCCAGAAGTAACCGTGGTGCACCAGGATCAGGTCGGCCTGGGCCTCGACGGCCGCGTCCAGCAGCGCCTGGCTGGCGGTCACGCCGCTGACGATGCGCATCACCTGCGGCCGGCCTTCGACCTGCAGGCCGTTGGGGCAATAATCGGCAATCCGCGCGCTGTTCAGGAAGCGATCCGCTTCCTCGACCAGCGTATTCAATGAAACCGCCATAAAAACTCCTGAATATCCCATTCAGAGGCGCCCGTGGCCTCGTATAATGCGCCACATTATGGGCCGTCCGACATGGCCTGCAACCTTCCAGGACTTTGCTCAATGCTCAAGGCTCTGCGTTTCTTTGGCTGGCCGCTGTTGGCCGGCGTGCTGGTGGCTTTGCTGATCATCCAGCGCTACCCGCAATGGGTCGGCCTGCCCACCCTCGATGTGAACCTGCAACAGGCGCCGCAGACCACCCTCAACCAGCAGGGCCCGGCTTCCTATGCCGATGCCGTGGACCTGGCCGCCCCTGCGGTGGCCAACCTGTACACCACCAAGGTGGTCAACAAGAGCACCCACCCGCTGTTCGAGGACCCGCAGTTCCGGCGTTTCTTCGGCGACAACCTGCCCAAGCAGAAGCGCATGGAGTCCAGCCTGGGCTCGGCGGTGATCATGAGCCCCACCGGCTACCTGCTGACCAACAACCACGTGACCGCCGGTGCCGACCAGATCGTGGTGGCCCTCAAGGACGGTCGCGAAACCCTGGCCAAGGTGGTCGGCAGCGATCCGGAAACCGACCTGGCGGTGCTCAAGATCGATCTGCCGAACCTGCCGTCGATCACTATCGGCCGCTCGGACCAGATCCGCATCGGCGACATCGCCCTGGCCATCGGCAACCCATTCGGGGTCGGCCAGACCACCACCATGGGCATCATCAGCGCCACCGGCCGCAACCAGCTGGGCCTGAACAACTATGAAGACTTCATCCAGACCGACGCGGCGATCAACCCCGGCAACTCCGGCGGCGCCCTGGTGGATGCCAACGGCAACCTGACCGGCATCAATACCGCGATCTTCTCCAAGTCCGGCGGTTCCCAGGGCATCGGCTTCGCGATTCCGATCAACCTGGCGGTGGAGGTGATGAAGGCGATCATCGAACACGGCCAGGTGATTCGCGGCTGGCTGGGGATCGAAGTGCAGCCCTTGACCCAGGAGCTGGCGGAGTCGTTCGGTCTGAGCGGGCGTCCCGGCATCGTGGTCGCCGGCGTGTTCCGTGACGGCCCGGCACAGAAGGCCGGCCTGCAGTTGGGGGATGTGATTCTCAGCATCGACGGCGTGCCGGCCACGGACGGTCGTCGCTCGATGAACCAGGTGGCGCGGATCAAGCCAACCGACAACGTGGCCATCCAGGTGCTGCGCAACGGCAAGGAACTCAAGCTGATGGCGGAAATCGGCCTGCGTCCACCGCAGCAGACACCGCCGCAGGAAGAGGAATAACAACCTTGTAGGAGCGAGCAAGCTCGCTCCTACAAGGTTACAGATCCCGGCCGGGTCAAGGCGTCAGAGATCGCCCAAGGCGTCGATCAGGGCCTGGTTCTGCTCAGGCGCGCCGATGGTGATCCGCAGGAACTGCGCAATGCGCTCCTGCTTGAAGTGCCGCACGATCACCCCTTGCTCCCGCACCTTGGCCGCCAGCGCCGCCGCATCGTGTTGCGGGTGACGGGCGAAGATGAAGTTGGCCGCCGACGGCAGCACCTCGAAGCCCTTGCCCTGCAACTGCGCCACCAGCCACTCGCGACTGTCGATGACCTTGCGGCAGGTCTCTTCGAAGTACGCCCGGTCCTCGAACGCCGCCGCCGCGCCGGCAATCGCCATGCGGTCCAGCGGGTAGGAGTTGAAGCTGTTCTTGATCCGCTCCAGGGCCTCGATCAGGTCCGGATGCCCGACCGCCAGGCCGACCCGCAGCCCCGCCAGGGAACGGGACTTGGACAGGGTCTGGGTCACCAGCAGGTTCGGGTAGCGGTCCACCAGGCCGATGGCGGTTTCGCCGCCGAAGTCGATATACGCCTCGTCGACCACCACCACCGAATCCGGGCTGGCCTTGAGGATCTGCTCCACCGCGTCCAGCGCCAGCAGGCAACCAGTCGGCGCATTCGGGTTGGGGAAAATGATCCCGCCGTTGGGCCGGGCATAATCCGCCACGCGGATCTGGAACTGCTCGTCCAGCGCCAAGGCCTCGAAGCTGATTCCGTACAGGCCGCAGTACACCGGGTAGAAGCTGTAGCTGATATCCGGGAACAGCAACGGCCGGTCCTGCTGGAACAGGCCATAAAAAATGTGCGCCAGGACTTCGTCGGAACCGTTGCCGAGAAACACCTGGTTGGTCTGGATCCCGTAGTACTCGGCCACCGCGTGCTTGAGCAGATCGCCGTTGGGATCAGGGTACAGACGCAGGTTGTCGTTCACTTCGGCCCGCATCGCAGCCAGGGCCTTGGGCGAAGGACCGTAGGGGTTCTCGTTGGTGTTGAGCTTGACCAGTTTGGTCAGCTTCGGCTGTTCACCCGGTACATAGGGCACCAGGTCCTTGACGAACTTGCTCCAGAACTTGCTCATGCTTGTTTCCCCTGTTCCTTATCAGCGACGATCCGGTATTCCGCACTGCGGGCGTGAGCGCTCAGCGACTCGCCACGGGCCAGCACCGAAGCGGTCTTGCCCAGTTCGGACGCGCCCTGCTCCGAGCAGAAAATGATCGACGAACGCTTCTGGAAGTCATACACCCCCAGCGGCGACGAGAAGCGTGCGGTGCCGGAAGTCGGCAGCACGTGGTTGGGACCGGCGCAGTAGTCGCCCAGGGCCTCGGAGGTGTGACGGCCCATGAAGATCGCGCCGGCGTGGCGGATCTGCGGCAACCAGGCCTGCGGATCGGCGACCGACAGTTCCAGATGCTCCGGCGCGATGCGGTTGGCCACTTCGATGGCCTGCTGCATATCGCGAACCTGGATCAACGCGCCGCGGCCGTTGATCGAGGTCTCGATGATGGCGGCGCGCTCCAGGGTCGGCAGCAGCTTGGCGATGCTCGCGGCCACCTGGTCGAGGAACGCGGCATCCGGACTGACCAGGATGGCCTGGGCATCCTCATCGTGCTCGGCCTGGGAGAACAGGTCCATGGCGATCCAGTCCGGATCGGTCTGGCCGTCGCAGACCACGAGGATCTCCGACGGTCCGGCGATCATGTCGATCCCGACCTGGCCGAACACATGGCGCTTGGCCGTCGCCACATAGATATTGCCGGGACCCACCACCTTGTCGACCTTGGGCACGCTCTCGGTGCCGTAGGCCAGTGCCGCAACCGCCTGGGCGCCACCGATGGTGAACACCCGGTCGACCCCGGCGATGCACGCCGCCGCCAGCACCAGTTCGTTGACTTCACCCCGAGGGGTCGGCACCACCATCACCACCTCGGCGACACCCGCCACCTTGGCCGGAATCGCGTTCATCAGCACCGAAGACGGATAGGACGCCTTGCCGCCCGGCACGTACAAGCCGGCACGGTCCAGCGGCGTGACCTTCTGGCCCAGCACCGTGCCGTCGGCCTCGGTGTAGCTCCAGGAGTCCTGCTTCTGCCTCTCGTGGTAGCTGCGCACGCGCTCGGCGGCTTTTTCCAGGGCCTGGCGCTGCGCCGCGGTGATCCGCGTCAGGGCCAGTTCCAGGCGCTCGCGGGGCAGGATCAGGTCGGCCATGGAGGCGACTTGCAGACCGTCGAAACGCTGGGTGAACTCCACCAGCGCCGCATCGCCGCGCTCGCGCACGGCCTTGATGATGTCCAGCACCCGCTGGTTGACCGAGTCGTCGGACACACTTTCCCAGCTCAGCAGATGATCCAGATGATGAGCGAAATCAGGATCGGCGGCGTTGAGTCGGCGAATGGCGGTAGACGTGGTCATAGCGTGGGCCTCAATAATTGGCGAATGCTTGGGAACAGCAGATCTCAGGCGCCGCAAGACTACCAAGCCATCCGCGTGGGCACCTGAGAATTCTGGCTATGACACGGATAGATGGGCGCGGCTCAAGGCCGCGCAATTGAATCAGTTGCGGTGTCGCGACTCCACTGCCTTGCGCAGCGTGTCGATCAGGGACTGGATACGGGCGTGCTGCATCTTCATCGACGCCTTGTTCACCACCAGGCGCGAGCTGATGGTTGCAATCAGCTCCTGCGGCTCCAGGCCGTTGGCCCGCAGGGTATTGCCGGTGTCGACGACGTCGATGATCTTGTCGGCCAGGCCGATCAGCGGTGCCAGCTCCATGGAGCCGTAGAGCTTGATGATATCGACCTGACGACCTTGCTCGGCGTAGTAGCGCTTGGCAACGTTGACGAACTTGGTCGCCACCCGCAGGCGGCCCTTGGGCTCGACGGCACCGACGGCGCCGGCGGTCATCAGCTTGCACTGGGCGATCTGCAGGTCCAGGGGCTCGTACAGGCCCTGGCCGCCGTATTCCATCAACACATCTTTACCGGCCACACCGAGGTCGGCCGCGCCATGCTCGACATAAGTCGGCACGTCAGTAGCCCGCACGATCAACAGACGGACGTCGTCCTGGGTCGTGGGGATGATCAGCTTGCGGCTCTTGTCCGGATTCTCGGTCGGCACGATGCCCGCTTCAGCGAGCAGTGGCAGGGTGTCGTCGAGAATGCGGCCCTTGGACAGTGCAATGGTCAGCATGGGAAAACCTAAGTCCTTCAACCTGTATCAAAAAAGCGCACGCCACCTGTAGGAGCAGCCGGTCGACGCTCGATTGCTCGCGATAGATGTCAACCATAACACGGTAAAACAGATACACCGCGATGCCTGAACGCTCAATCGCGAGCAAACCCGCTCCTACAGGGGGACAACACTAGCCCGGAACGCGGCGGATCTTGGCACCGAGCATCTGCAACTTCTCTTCGATGCACTCATAACCACGGTCGATGTGGTAGATGCGGTCGATCAGCGTGTCGCCTTCGGCGGTCAGGGCCGAAATCACCAAGCTGGCCGAAGCCCGCAGGTCGGTGGCCATGACCGGCGCGCCTTTCAGGCGTTCGATACCGGTGACGATGGCGGTGTTGCCCTCGACCTGGATCTTGGCGCCCATGCGATGCAGTTCGTAGACGTGCATGAAACGGTTTTCGAAAATGGTTTCGATCACCGCGCCGGTGCCCTCGCCGATGGCGTTGAGCGAAATGAACTGGGCCTGCATGTCGGTCGGGAACGCCGGATACGGCGCGGTGCGCACGTTGACGGCCTTCGGACGCTTGCCATGCATGTTCAGCTCGATCCAGTCTTCACCGGTGGTGATTTCGGCACCGGACTCTTTCAGCTTCTCCAGCACGGCTTCAAGAATGGTCGGATCGGTGTCCTTGACCTTGACCCGACCACCGGTAGCGGCCGCGGCCACCAGGTAGGTGCCGGTCTCGATACGGTCCGGCATCACCTTGTAGGTCGTCGAATGCAGGCGCTCGACGCCGTCGATGGTGATGGTGTCGGAACCGGCACCACTGACTTTCGCGCCCATGGCGTTGAGGAAATTCGCCAGGTCGACGACTTCCGGCTCGCGCGCGGCGTTCTGCAGCACGCTGCGGCCACGGGCCAGGGCAGCGGCCATCATGATGTTCTCGGTACCGGTCACGGAGACGGTATCGAAGAAGAAGTGCGCCCCGCGCAGGCCGCCTTCCGGCGCCTTGGCCTTGATGTAGCCGCCTTCGACGTCGATCAGCGCGCCCATGGCTTCCAGGCCGCGGATGTGCAGGTCGACCGGACGCGAACCGATGGCGCAACCGCCAGGCAGGGCCACTTCGGCTTCACCGAAACGGGCGACCATCGGGCCCAGCACCAGGATCGAGGCGCGCATGGTCTTCACCAGCTCGTAAGGCGCGACCAGGGTCTTGATGGTGCGCGGATCGATTTCCACGCTGAGCTTCTCGTCGATCACCGGCTCAATGCCCATGCGCCCGAACAGCTCGATCATGGTGGTGATGTCGTGCAGGTGCGGCAGGTTGGCCACGGTCACCGGGTCATCGCACAGCAAGGTGGCGGCCAGGATCGGCAGGGCGGAGTTCTTCGCCCCGGAAATACGGATTTCGCCATCAAGACGAACGCCGCCAGTAATAATCAGTTTGTCCATAAGGGTCTCGACGCCAATTCAGGCTCAGGTGCGCTCGGCCCAGGCCGCGCGGCTGAAAAATTTCATGGTGACCGCATGGATGCTGCCATCGGCGATCCACGGGTTCAAATGGGCATAGATGCTCTGCTGACGCTTCACCGGGCTCAAGGCCACCAGTTCGTCGCTAATCACGTTCAGCTGGAAGTTGCAGCCTTCGCCCTCAACTTCAACCTGCACCTGTGAAAGAGTGTCCGACAGCTTTTCTTCAAGGAAGCTCTTTACTTCGTAGGCCTGCATGCTCAACCTCAATCGGCGCCCAACGCGCGCGGGTCGGCCATCATACAAAAAAGCCCCGCGCCTGCGAACCCCGCATTGCAGGGAGACTGACGGGGGGCTTCCTGATTCATGGCGCTCTTGCCAATAACAACATCAATGGACGGCGAACAGCTCCGTCAACTCGGAAACCTCGGCGATTTCGCGCATGTCTTGCGGCATGGCGCGAATGCTCAGGGATTTGCCGGCCTCTTCGGCGTCACGCATGAACGCCAGCAGCAAGGCCAGGCCGACACTGCTGGATTTCTCCACGGCGGCGCAGTCGACCACCACGGCCGGCGCCGCGCTGGCCTTGATCAACGCCTGCCCGTCCTTGCGCAGGGCCGAGCCGGTGCTGTAGTCGATCACACCGGCCAGCAGCAGTTCACCGGCCTCACCGGGGCGAACGCTGGCCTCACTCACTCTGAGCGCCCTTTTGCGGGTTCTTGTCGGACTCGACCTTGGCCTTTTCCACTTCGCTGGCCCAGTTGTTGATGGTCTGGTCCAGGTTGTTGTTGTTGCGCTGCATCGCATCGGCGAACTGATCGCGGAACAGCTTGCCGATATTGATGCCGTTGACGATCACGTTGCGCAGCTTCCACTCGCCGTTGATTTTCTCCAGGGTGTAGGAGACCGGATAGATGGCGCCGTTGTTACCCTTGACGGTCATGCCGACACTGGTGCGGTCGCCCGACTCATCCTTGGGCGTATCGACGGTGATGCCCTGGTTGTTGTACTCCAGCAAGGCGTTGCCATAGAACTGGAACAGGCCCTTCTTGAAGTTTTCCTCGAAGGTCTTCATCTGCTCGGGCGTGGCCTTGCGCGAGTACTTGACCGTCATGATGCTTTTGGAAATACCTTCGGCATCCACCACCGGACCGATGATGGTGTCGAGCGAGTTATAGAACGCCTGGGGGTTCTGCTTGTACTGGACCTTGTTGGCCGACAGGTCGGCCAGAATCCGGTCAGTGGTGTTCTTGACCAGGTCATGGGCCGAGGTCGCCGCCAGGGCGCTACCCATCAAGGGCAAGGTCGCCAGCAACACCAGCAGGCTACGTCGCAACATCGAGATCATGGAAAAACTCCTCATTTGGCGTCTTTATTCACGGTATTGAGCAGGAATTTACCGATCAGATCTTCCAGCACCAGCGATGACTGGGTGTCGTGGATGGTCCCACCATCCTTGAGCAGGGTGTCTTCCCCGCCCACGCTGAGGCCGATGTATTTCTCACCGAGCAAGCCCGCCGTGAGAATAGATGCGGTGGAATCAGTCGGCAGGTTATTCACGCGTTTTTCAACTTGCATGGTCACCCGACCGGTGAAACTGTCGCGGTCCAGATCGATCGCCGTCACCTTGCCGATGGTGACACCGGCCATGGTGACCTTGGCTCTGACAGTCAAACCGGCGATATTGTCGAAGTACGCATATAATTTATACGTTTCAGTGCTTGTCGTCGGGGACAGTCCGCTGACCCGCAGCGCAAGCAGCAGCAAAGCCAGGATGCCAGCCAGCAGAAAAAGGCCGACACCGATTTCCAGGGTGCGGTTTTGCATCAGAAATCTCCAAACATCAAAGCGGTCAGAATAAAGTCAAGGCCCAGCACTGCCAGGGAGGCATAGACCACGGTCTTGGTCGTGGCCCGGCTGATCCCCTCGGAAGTGGGCTCGCAGTCGTAGCCTTGAAACACGGCAATCCAGGTCACCACGAAGGCGAACACGATACTTTTGATGATGCCGTTCAGCACGTCGCTGCCGAAGGTCACGCTGTTCTGCATGTTGGCCCAGTAGGAGCCTTCATAGACGCCCAGCCAGTCCACCGCCACCCACGAACCGCCCCAGATCCCGACCACGCTGAAGATCATCGCCAGCACCGGCAGGGAAATGAAGCCGGCCCACAACCGCGGCGCGATGATGTACTTGAGCGGATCGACGCCGATCATCTCCAGGCTGGAGAGCTGCTCGGTGGACTTCATGTTGCCGATTTCGGCGGTCAGCGCCGAACCGGCACGTCCGGCGAACAGCAGCGCGGTGACCACCGGCCCCAGTTCACGCAACAGGGTCAGGGCGACCATCTGCCCCACCGCCTGCTCGGAACCGTAGCTGGAGAGGATATTGAAGCCCTGCAAGGCCAGGACCATGCCGATGAAGATCCCGGAAACGACGATGATCACCAGGCTCATCACGCCCACGGAATGCAGTTGCTTGACCAGCAGCCCGAAGCTGCCGCCGATCCCACCGCGACCGAACAGCACATGGAACAGGAACAGCGCCGAACGACCGAACACGGCGAGCACGTCCAGGCCCGAACGACCGAACAGGCGCACTCTCTCGATAAGTGATTTCTTGCGCATCAGCGCTTCCCCAACAGATCGGTGCGGTAGTCCGGCGCCGGAAAGTGAAACGGCACGGGACCGTCGGGATCGCCCTTCATGAACTGGCGGATACGCGGGTTATCGGCGCTCATCAGTTCCTCGGGGGTGCCTTGCCCCAGTACCTGGCCGTCACCGACCACATACAGGTAGTCGGCGATACTGGCGGTTTCGGCCAGATCGTGGGAGACCACGATGCTGGTGATGCCCAGGGCGTCATTGAGCAGGCGGATCAGGCGCACGAGCACGCCCATGGCGATCGGGTCCTGGCCGACGAACGGTTCGTCGTACATGAGGATCTGCGGGTCCAGGGCGATCGCCCGGGCCAGTGCCACGCGACGCTTCATGCCGCCGGACAGTTCGTCGGGCATCAGGTCGACCGCCCCGCGCAGGCCGACGGCCTGCAATTTGAGCAGGACGATGTCGCGGATCATTTCATCCGGCAACTGGGTATGAACCCGCAGCGGAAAGGCGACGTTCTCGAAAACGTCCAGGTCGGTAAACAGCGCGCCGCTCTGGAACAGCACGCCCATGTGCTTGCGGGCGTCGAACAGGTCGCCGCGCGACAGCGTGGGGAGATTCTGACCATTGACCCAGACTTCGCCGGCGCTGGGGCGCAGCTGTGCCCCCATCAGCCGCAACAGGGTGGTCTTGCCACACCCGGAAGGCCCCATGATGCCGGTGACCTTGCCTCGCGGGATACGAATGTCGACATTGTTGAAGATGCTGCGCGCACCGCGCTTGAAGGTCACACCCTTCAGCTCGACCGCGTAGGCGTTATCGGCGCTCATCTAAACTCCTTGCGATACGGCCTTTGACTCGGACACCTGGCCTCCCTTGAAAAGAAGCGCATACTGCCGGAGCAGGCCGAACTAGCCGCGAACTATATCACCGCTGATACGTACCGCCCAAGGCCGATCCCCCCTCGTTCAGGATAAATACGCCGGACTTGACCGCCTGCGAGACAAAAACCGAAGGCAAACGCCTACACTCCCCGTGCAAAACGCAATGATCTAGTGGGAGTGAAGAAGTCATTACCGCTATAATCGCGCCTTTTCATCAGGCTATACGATTTCCGACATGAGCCAATCCAGCGATCTGATTCAATCGGCACAACGCACCATCCGCCTCGAACTCGAAGCCGTGGAAGGCTTGCTGACCCATATCGACGCAGATTTCGTACGCGCTTGCGAAATGATTCTGGCCAGCAAGGGCCGTGTGGTGGTGGTCGGCATGGGCAAGTCCGGGCACATCGGCAACAAGATCGCCGCCACCCTGGCCAGCACCGGCACCACGGCCTTTTTCGTGCACCCCGCCGAGGCCAGCCACGGCGACATGGGCATGATCACCCGGGACGACATCATCCTGGCGCTGTCCAACTCCGGCTCGACCGCGGAGATCGTCACCCTGCTGCCCCTGATCAAGCGCCTGGGCATCCAGATGATCAGCCTGACCGGCAACCCCGACTCGCCGCTGGCCAAGGCCGCCGAAGTCAACCTGAACGTGCATGTCGAGCATGAAGCCTGCCCACTGAACCTGGCCCCGACCTCCTCCACCACGGCGGCCCTGGTGATGGGCGACGCCCTGGCGGTGGCCCTGCTCGAAGCCCGTGGCTTCACCGCCGAGGACTTCGCCTTTTCCCACCCGGGCGGTGCCCTGGGGCGGCGCCTGCTGCTGAAAGTGGAAAATGTCATGCACGCAGGCATAGAGCTGCCGCAGGTACTGCGCGGCACCCTGCTGAAAAACGCGCTGATGGAAATGACCCGCAAAGGCCTCGGCATGACCGTGATCGTCGAAGCCGACGGCCGTCTGGCCGGGATCTTCACCGACGGCGACCTGCGTCGGACCCTGGACCGCACCATCGACATTCACAGCGCCCTGATCGAAGACGTCATGACCCCCCACGGCAAGACCGCCCGGGCCGAGATGCTCGCCGCCGAAGCCCTGAAAATCATGGAAGACCACAAGATCAACGCGCTGGTGGTGGTCGACAGCGAGGACCGCCCGGTGGGCGCCCTGAACATGCACGATCTGCTGCGCGCGGGAGTGATGTAAATGAACGACGACCTGTTGCAACGCGGCAAGGCCATCAAGCTGGCGGTCTTTGACGTCGATGGCGTACTGACCGACGGCCGCCTGTACTTTCTCGAGGACGGCAGCGAATTCAAGTCCTTCAGCACCCTCGACGGCCAGGGCATCAAGATGCTGATGGCCGCCGGCGTGCAAACCGCGATCATCAGCGGTCGCAAGACCGCACTGGTCGAACGCCGCGCGCAGAACCTGGGCATCCCCCATGTCTACCAGGGTCGCGAAGACAAGCTTGTAGTCCTTGATGCCCTGCTCGCCCAACTCAATCTAAGCTATGAACAGGTGGCCTACCTGGGCGACGACCTGCCGGACCTGCCGGTGATCCGCCGCGTCGGGCTGGGCATGGCCGTGGCCAACGCCGCCGGCTTCGTACGCGAACACGCCCACGGCATCACCCGTGCCCGGGGCGGCGAAGGCGCCGCCCGCGAATTCTGCGAACTGATCCTGCAAGCCCAGGGCAGCCTTGAAGCGGCTCACGCCGCCTACCTGTAGAGCCATTTATGCTGAGCAAGAAAATTCGCAACATTCTGCTGTTCGGAGTCATTGCCGCCATTTTCGCGGCCGCCGGCTACTGGAACATCAGCCCGGAGCGCTTCCTCGAGCGCCCGGTGGCCAAGGTCGATGAAACCCAGATCGACTACTACGCTATCAATGCCCACAGCATCCAATACATGCCCGACGGCCGGGTGCAGTACGACCTGACCGGTGACAAGGTCGAACACCTCAAGGCTTCGGACGTGACCCTGGTGACCAAGCCCGACATGCACATCTACCGTGGCACGGTCTATCCCTGGCATGTCCAGAGCGAGCACGCCGAGGTCAATCCGGACGGCACCCAGATCGAACTGATCGACTCGGTCCGGGTCGCACGCACCGACGAACTACAGCGGGAAGTCATCATTACCAGCAGTCGAATGACAGTATTCCCACAGCAGCAATATGCGCAGACCGAACAAGCCGTTAGAATCGACGGCGCCGACGGCGTGACCACTGGCAATGGAATGAAAGCGTATTTGAACGACAGCCGGATACACCTGCTGTCCAATGTAAGAGGACAGTATGAGTCTCGTTAAAACCCTCCCTATTTTGCTTGGCCTCGGTGCGGCACTGGGAAGCGTGAGCGCCTGGGCACTGCCGACCGACAGCCAGCAGCCCATCCGCATCCAGGCCGACGACGCTCAACTGGACGACAAGCAAGGCATCGCCACCTACAAGGGCGACGTGGTCATCACCCAGGGCTCGATGATCGTCAAGGGCAACACCGTGACGCTGACCCGCACCAAGGACGGCGCCATCGACGTGGTGACCTCCGTGGGCAACCTGGCCTACTTCGAGCAGTTGCAGAAAGTCGGCGATCCGAAGCCGGTGCAAGGCTATGGCATGACCATCCAGTACCACGCCCAGCAGAATCGCATCATCCTGATCGACAAGGCCAAGGTGATCAACGACGGCAACACCACCGAAGGCGAGAAAATCGTCTACGACACGGTGAAGCAGGTCGCCCAGGCCGGGCGCGCCACCGGCAACGCTATCACCGCCCCGCGCCCACGCATCGACATGGTCATCCAGCCGAAGCAGAAAACCGACCAGCAGAAGGCGCAGTAATGGCAACCCTGAAAGCCCAGCATCTGGCCAAGGCCTACAAAAGTCGCCAGGTGGTGCGTGATGTCAGCCTGTCGATCGACAGCGGGCAGATCGTCGGCTTGCTCGGTCCCAACGGTGCCGGCAAGACCACCTGCTTCTACATGATCGTCGGCCTGGTCCAGGCCGACCAGGGCCGCGTGCTGATCGACGACCAGGACGTCAGCCACCAGCCCATGCACGGCCGCGCCCGCGCCGGGATCGGCTACCTGCCCCAGGAAGCGTCGATTTTCCGCAAGCTGTCGGTGGCGGACAACATCATGGCGATCCTCGAGACCCGCAAGGACCTCGACAAGAACGGCCGCCGCAAGGAGCTGGAAAGCCTGCTGCAGGAGTTCCACATCAGCCACATTCGCGACAACCTCGGCATGAGCCTGTCCGGTGGCGAGCGGCGTCGCGTGGAAATCGCCCGCGCCCTGGCCACCGCGCCGAAATTCATCCTGCTCGATGAGCCTTTCGCCGGGGTCGACCCGATTTCCGTAGGCGATATCAAACAGATCATCCACCACCTCAAGGCCAAGGGCATCGGCGTACTGATCACCGACCACAACGTCCGCGAGACCCTGGATATCTGCGAAACCGCCTACATCGTCAACGATGGACAGCTGATCGCCGAGGGCGACTCGGCCACCATCCTGGCCAACGAACTGGTCAAGGAAGTCTACCTGGGCCACGAGTTCCGACTGTAGACATCGAGGGAACAGATCCAGCGCCGGAGCGCGTCCCGTTCAATAAAAACCACAGGATTTTTATTGTTACAGCGCTCTAGGCAAACCCTCGGGTTTCAGGCATATAATTTGCTTATGTTTGGCGCCCCGGCGCCCTGTAGAGTGGATGGCGCATGCGCGCCGGCGAATAAGGTGTTAAGCCCCTGCCATGAAACCATCGCTAGTCCTGAGAATGGGCCAGCAGCTGACGATGACACCGCAGCTGCAACAGGCCATCCGCCTGCTCCAATTGTCGACCCTGGACCTTCAGCAGGAAATCCAGGAGGCCCTGGAGTCCAACCCGATGCTCGAACGCCAGGAAGAAGGCGACGACTTCGACAATACCGACCCGCTGGCCGACAAAGCCGAGCACACCCCCAATACCGAGATCCAGGAACCGTCCTACCAGCAGGAAACCGCGCCGACGGTGGACAGCCTCGATGAAGGCGACTGGAACGAGCGCATTCCCAACGAGCTGCCCGTCGACACCGCCTGGGAAGATGTCTACCAGACCAGCGCCAGCAGCCTGCCCGGCAACGATGACGACGAGTGGGACTTCACCACCCGCACCTCCGCCGGCGAGAGCCTGCAGAGCCACCTGCTCTGGCAGTTGAACCTGGCGCCGATGTCCGACACCGATCGGCTGATCGCCGTGACCCTGATCGATTGCATCAACAATCAGGGCTACCTGGACGAAACCCTCGAGGAAATCCTCGACGCCTTCGACCCGGAGCTGGACATCGAGCTGGACGAGATCGAAGCGGTGCTGCATCGCATCCAGCAATTCGAACCGGCCGGCATCGGCGCACGCAACCTGGGCGAATGCCTGTTGCTGCAGCTGCGCCAGTTGCCGGCCAGGACGCCCTGGCTGGCCGAGGCACAGCGCCTGGTCATCGACTACATCGACCTGCTCGGCAGCCGCGACTACAGCCAGTTGATGCGCCGCATGAAGCTCAAGGAAGACGAGCTGCGCCAGGTCATCGAGCTGGTCCAGAGCCTCAACCCGCGCCCGGGCTCGCAGATCGAGTCCACCGAAGCCGAGTACGTCGTACCCGACGTGATCGTGCGCAAGGACAACGAGCGCTGGCTGGTGGAACTGAACCAGGAGTCGGTGCCGCGCCTGCGGGTCAACCCGCAGTACGCCGGCTTCGTCCGGCGCGCCGACACCAGCGCCGACAACACCTTCATGCGCAACCAGTTGCAGGAAGCCCGCTGGTTCATCAAGAGCCTGCAGAGCCGCAACGAGACCCTGATGAAAGTCGCCACCCAGATCGTCGAGCACCAGCGCGGCTTCCTGGAATACGGTGACGAGGCGATGAAGCCGCTGGTCCTGCATGACATCGCCGAAGCGGTCGGCATGCACGAGTCGACGATTTCCCGGGTCACCACGCAGAAATTCATGCATACCCCCCGCGGTATCTATGAACTGAAATACTTTTTCTCCAGCCACGTCAGCACCTCCGAGGGCGGTGAATGCTCGTCCACGGCGATCCGCGCGATCATCAAGAAACTGGTTGCAGCGGAAAATCAGAAAAAGCCGTTGAGTGACAGCAAGATCGCTGGTTTACTGGAGGCACAAGGCATTCAGGTGGCCCGTCGTACCGTCGCCAAATACCGTGAGTCTCTGGGGATCGCTCCCTCCAGCGAGCGGAAGCGACTGATGTAGGCGGCAGGGCCCCGTTACAGCGTTCCAGTGGCAGGTAATCGCCTGCCGCTTTATGCACTGGCAACGAAGGAGAAGCTGTATGCAAGTCAATATCAGTGGACATCAACTGGAAGTGACCGAACCCCTGCGTGCTTACATCGGCGAGAAACTCGACCGATTGGAGCGTCATTTCGACAAGATCACCAACGTACAGGTGACCATGGCCGTCGAAAAACTGAAGCAGAAAATTGAAGCCACCTTGCATATCCACGGCGGTGAAGTCGTCGCCAACGCCGAGCATGACGACATGTATGCCGCGATCGACCTGCTCACCGACAAGCTGGACCGACAACTGAAAAAGCATAAGGAAAAGAACCTGCACCTGCTCCAGGGTACAGGTCGCTGATACCCATCCATGATCCGACTTGAAAGCATCCTGACCCCCGGCCGTTCCCTGGTGAACGTGCCGGGCGGCAGTAAAAAGAAAGCCCTCGAGCAAATTGCCAACCTGATCAGCCGCGAAGTCCCTTACCTGGCCATGCAGGATGTCTTCGATAGCCTGGTTGCGCGGGAAAAACTCGGCTCGACCGGTTTCGGCAATGGCATTGCCATTCCACACTGCCGCCTCAAGGGTTGCCTGACGCCCATCAGCGCCCTGATGCACCTGGACGCCCCCATCGATTTCGACGCCATCGACGGCGCGCCGGTTGACCTGCTGTTCGTCCTGCTGGTCCCGGAAGCGGCCACCGATGCCCACCTGGAGCTGCTACGGCAGATTGCCAGCATGCTGGACCGCAAGGACGTCCGCGACAAACTCCGCGCTGCAGCCTCCAACCAGGCCCTGTATCAGGTGGTCCTGGACGAGCAGAACGGTCATTAACCATGCGCTTGATCATCGTCAGCGGCCGCTCCGGCTCAGGTAAAAGCACCGCCCTCGATGTTCTCGAGGACAGCGGCTATTACTGCATCGACAACCTGCCGGCCGGCCTGTTGCCGGAACTGGCCGAGCGAGCGCTGATCCATACCGAGCTGGCACAACCGCTGGTCGCCGTATCCATCGACGCACGCAACCTGCCCAGCCACCTGTCGCGGTTCCCGGAACTGCTGGCTGAAGTGCGCAGCCGGCATATCCAGTGCGATGTCCTGTACCTGGACGCCGACGAAGAAACCCTGCTCAAGCGCTTCTCCGAAACCCGTCGGCGCCACCCGCTGAGCAGTGCCGATCGCTCCCTGGCCGAGGCCATCCGCGACGAAAGCAACCTGCTGGGGCCGATCTCGGACCTGGCCGACCTCAAGGTCAATACCACCCACCTGAACCTCTATCAGTTGCGTGACACCATCAAGCTGCGCCTGCTGAACCAGCCGGAACCGGGCACGGCCTTCCTGGTGGAGTCATTCGGTTTCAAGCGCGGGATGCCGGTGGATGCCGACCTGGTGTTTGACGTACGCTGCCTGCCCAACCCCTACTGGAAACCGGAGTTGCGCGAACAGTCCGGGCTCGACCAGGCGGTGGCCGAGTACCTGGCCGCACAACCGGATGTCGAGGAAATGTACCAGGATATTTCCAGTTATTTGCTCAAATGGTTACCGCGTTTTGCCGCCAGCAGCCGCGCTTATGTCACTATTGCCATCGGCTGCACGGGGGGACATCACCGCTCCGTCTACCTCACCGAACGCTTGGGCAAGGCCCTGCAACAATCCCTGAAGAACGTCCAGGTCCGCCACCGCGACCTTAGCTGAAAGGACCCCCACCGCGATGCCCGCTCTGGAAATTGAAATCATCAACAAACTGGGTCTGCACGCCCGCGCTTCAGCGAAGTTCGTCGGCGTTGCCGGCCAGTTCCCCTGCCAGATCCGCGCCGGGCGCACACCTGAAAGCATGGTCGACGGCAAGAGCATCATGGCCATGATGATGCTGGCGGCCGGCAAGGGCACCCGGATTCACCTGAAGACCGAGGGCGAGCAGGAAGATGACGCGATGGCCGCACTGGTCAAGCTGATCAACAACTATTTCGACGAGGGCGAGTAACCCCGCCCTCCCCGCCGCCCCTACACCTTTCAGCGCGTGTAAAGCACACGCCACAAAAAAGGCGCGCCATCCAGCGGATGGCGCGCCTTTTTTCAACCCATGCAATCAGCTACCGGCCACAGTCATCCGCTCGATCAGCACCGAGCCCGTGCGGATATGGCTGCGCAGCTCAAGATCGCTGCCTACGGCGACGATCTGCTTGAACATGTCACGCATGTTGCCGGCAATGGTCACTTCCTGGACCGGGAACTGGATTTCGCCATTCTCGACCCAGAAACCCGCCGCGCCCCGCGAATAATCCCCGGTGACCATGTTCAGGCCCTGGCCCATCAACTCGGTCACCAGCAGCCCGCGCCCCATGCGCCGGATCAGCGCGTCCTGGTCCTCGACCCCATGGGTCACGAACAGATTGTGCACGCCACCGGCGTTCGCCGTGCTTGGCAGGCCCAGCTTGCGCCCCGAATAGGTACCCAGCACATAGGAGACCAGGGTGCCATTTTCCACGAACGGCTTGGCATAGGTCGCCAGGCCGTCGCCGTCAAAGGCCGAGCTGGCCATGCCGCGCATCAGGTGTGGACGCTCGTCGAGGGTCAGCCACTCCGGAAACAGGCGCTGGCCCATCGCCCCCTCGAGGAACGAAGACTTGCGGTACAGGTTGCCGCCGGAGATCGCCGAGAGGAAACTGCCGAACAAGCCACCGGCCAACTCCGCCGAGAACAGCACCGGCACTTCGCAGGTCGGTACCGGACGCGCGCCCAGGCGGCTGGCCGCCCGCTGCGCCGCCTTGCGGCCAATGCTGACGGCATCCGCGAGCAATTCACCCTGGCGATTGACGTCATACCAGTAATCGCGCTGCATCTGGCCGTCGCCTTCGGCGATCATCACGCAGCTGAGGCTATGCCGGGTCGATGCCGAACCGCCGATAAAACCGTGGCTGTTGCCATACACCCGGCAACCCTGGGAAGTGCTCAGGGTGGTGCCGTCGGCATTGCTGATCCGGCTGTCGGCATCGAAGGCCGCCGCCTCGCAGGTCAGCGCGCGCTCGATGGCCTGCTCGGGGCTGATGTCCCAGGCATGGAACAGATCGAAGTCCTTGAGCTCCTTGGCCATCAGGGCGGCGTCGGCCAGGCCCGAGTGCTCGTCTTCAGAGGTGTGCTTGGCGATGGCCAGGGCCGCCGCCACGGTTTCGCGAATCGCTTCGGGGCCGCTGGCCGAGGTGCTGGCCGAACCCTTGCGCTGGCCCACGTACAAGGTGATGCCAAAGCCCTGGTCACGGTTGAACTCGACGGTTTCCACTTCCCGCTGGCGCACCGAAGTCGACAGCCCCTGCTCCAGGGATACCGCCACCTCACAGGCACTGGCACCCTGGCGTTTGGCTTCGGCGAGAATCTGCTCGACCTGCTCCTGCAGGACCGGCAACGCCTGCGGGCCGACGCTTTGTGCTGAACTCATGGCTTTCTCCACTCGCTTTCTATACTTAAAAGCAGCCTTCGCTCGAGGTCTTCGAGCGACCGGGCCGGACAAGCGGCCCCCGACTGGTTATCATGGCGGCGTTTCTTTGCGGACTGCCACCATGGTTGATTCTTACGACGACTCCCTCGATGGGGAGAAAAGCAAATCCCAGGTCAAACGCGAGCTGCATGCTCTGGTTGATCTCGGCGAGCGCCTTACCACCCTCAAGCCCGACCTGCTGGCAAAACTGCCACTGACCGACGGCTTGCGCCGCGCCTTGGCCGATGCGCCGAAGCACACCGCGCATATCGCGCGTAAACGGCATATCCAGTTCATCGGCAAGCTGATGCGCGATCAGGACACTGACGCCATCCTGGTGTTGCTGGATCAACTCGACGCCTCCACCCGACAATACAACGAACGTTTCCATAATCTCGAACGCTGGCGCGATCGCCTGATCGCAGGCGCCGACGATGTACTGGAAAAATTCGTCGTCGAATACCCGGACGCCGATCGTCAGCAACTGCGCTCCCTGATCCGCCAGGCTCAACACGAGCTTGCGCAGAACAAGGCGCCGGCCTCCAGCCGTAAAATCTTCAAGTACATCCGTGAGCTGGACGAAACTCAACGCGGCCTGCGCTGATCTTCGCCACGGGTGAGCCCATCCGGCGCTCACCCGAAGCTCCGACTCTTCCTACGCCCCCGTGCCACCCACGGTGATGGCATCGATCTTCAAGGTTGGCTGGCCGACGCCCACCGGCACCGACTGCCCATCCTTGCCGCAGGTACCCACGCCGCTGTCCAGCGCCAGGTCGTTGCCGACCATCGACACCCGGCTCATGGCTTCCGGTCCGTTGCCGATCAGGGTCGCGCCCTTGACCGGCGCAGTGATCTTGCCATCCTCGATCAGGTAGGCCTCGCTGGTGGAGAACACGAACTTGCCGCTGGTGATATCCACCTGGCCGCCGCCGAGGTTGGCGCAATAGATACCGCGCTTCACCGAGGCGATGATTTCCGCCGGATCGCTTTCACCGCCGAGCATGTAGGTGTTGGTCATGCGCGGCATCGGCAGGTGTGCGTAGGACTCGCGACGGCCGTTGCCGGTGCGGGCCACGCCCATCAACCGGGCGTTGAGCTTGTCCTGCATATAACCCTTGAGCACACCGTTTTCGATCAGCGTGGTGCACTCGGTCGGCGTGCCTTCGTCGTCGACGCTCAGGGAGCCGCGACGACCCGCCAGGGTGCCGTCATCGACGATGGTGCAGAGCTTGGACGCAACCATTTCGCCCATCCGCCCGCTGTAGGCCGAACTGCCCTTGCGGTTGAAGTCGCCTTCCAGGCCGTGGCCCACCGCCTCGTGCAGCAGCACCCCGGACCAACCGGAGCCGAGCACCACCGGCAGGGTGCCGGCCGGCGCGGGAATCGCCTCGAGGTTGACCAGCGCCTGGCGCAGGGCCTCGCGGGCATAGCCCATGGCCCGGTCTTCGCTGAGGAAATAACGATAGTCGGTGCGCCCGCCGCCGCCATGACCGCCACGTTCGCGACGCCCGTTCTGCTCGACGATCACACTGACATTGAAACGCACCAGCGGCCGGACATCCGCCGCCAGGCCGCCATCGGTGGAGGCAACGAGAATCCGCTCCCAGACCCCGGCCATGCTCACCGAGACCTGCTGGATACGCGGATCCAGGGCCCGCGTGGCGACATCGACACGCTTGAGCAACTCGACCTTCTCGGCACGGCTCATCACGTCCAGCGGGTTGTCCGGCGCATACAAGCGCGTCACGTCCTGGCTGCTGAACACCTGGACCTTGCCATGTTGGCCGGCCCGGGAAATCGAGCGCGCGGCACGCGCCGCCGAGCCCAGGGCTTCGAGGGTGATCGCGTTGCTGTAGGCAAAACCGGTTTTTTCACCGGACTGCGCCCGCACGCCGACGCCCTGGTCAAGGTTGAAACTGCCTTCCTTGACGATGCCGTCTTCCAGGGCCCAGGACTCGGAAATCTGCCCCTGGAAATACAAGTCGGCGGCGTCGATGCCCGGCCCGGCCAGATCGCCCAGCACCGTTTGCAGGCTTTCAATGGTTACGCCACCCGGCGCCAACAGATGTTCGCTGACTGAGGACAACAACTCGCTCATGATTTTGCGCCTTATTTCGTCATTCCGATGCAGGCCGCTGTGCGCCCTGCGAGAAAAAGCGCCGATGGCTCGCCACCGGCATCCGCGCCCGGATGGACGCCTGTTCATGACTGTCGCGTTCGGCCAACAACACCGCTTCGCCTTGATCCTGTTCGGCGACGATGCGCCCCCAAGGGTCGACAATCGCCGCATGACCAAAGGTTTCCCGTGGCCCCGGGTGCACGCCGCCCTGGGCCGCCGCCAGCAGGTAACACTGGGTCTCGATGGCCCGGGCGCGAATCAGCACCTCCCAATGCGCCGCCCCCGTCACGGCGGTAAAGGCCGAGGGCGCGGTAATCAATTCGGCACCGGCCTTGCGCAACTCGCTGTAGAGCTCGGGAAAGCGCAGGTCGTAGCACACGCTCAGGCCCAGGCGGCCGACCGGCGTATCGGCCACCACCACCTGGCTACCATGAGCATAGTCATCGGATTCGCGATAACGCCCGCGATTGTCCGCCACGTCCACATCGAACAGGTGCAGCTTGTCGTAACGCGCCACCGCCTCGCCCTGCTCGTCGATCAACAGCGAGCAGGCATTGGCCTTGGCATTCGGCTGGTCGACAGGCGGCAACGGCAAGGTACCCGCCACTATCCATAACTTGAGGTCGCGGGCGGCCTGTTTCAACCAGGGCAGGATCGGACCGATGCCCAGGGCTTCGGCCCGACCGATCTCGGCGACGTCGCGACGGCCCATGGCGGCGAAGTTTTCCGGCAGCACGGCCAGCCGCGCTCCGCCCTCGGCCGCACGCTCCAGCAGCGCGCGGGCCTGGGCCAGGTTGGCCAGCACATCGCTCTGGCTGACCATCTGAATGACGGAAAAGGTCATGGCGCACTCCTTCAAGGGTATGGCGCCATGCTACTCCATGCAGCTGCACGCCCAGTACAAATAGTGTCGGCGCAACAGCTTTTCGCCGGGCCCTTACTTCTTGTCAAACGGCTTGTCGAAGGTGATCTTCGGTTCCTTCCAGGGACCGGTGACGGTGTACTTAACACTGGCGAAACGAGCCACTCGGTCGCCGATCAACTTGTCGATCAGGAACAGTGCACCGCCGACGGCCGGTGCGCCGACGATCAACGCGGCAATCGGCAGGTTGTTGGTCACTGGCAAGGTCACCAGCAGCTTGGCATCGACCCGGTCGGCGACCATATCGAGGGTGCCGTTGAGTTCAAGGTTGCTCGAAGGCCCCGTCAAGGTGATCGGGTTGCGTGTCACATACACCCCCTCGCTGGCCACCAGCAGCCCCTTGACCCGGTCATAGCTCAGGCCTTTGCCCAGCAGGTCGGAAAAGTCCAGGCGCAGGCGACGACCGATGGAGTTGAAGTTCAACAGGCCGAACACCCGCAGTGCCTGGGCACCGCCATCGGCCTCGACGAACTGGCCCTTGTTGAAGGTCGCATCGATACTGCCCGAGAAGCGCTTGGGCCCGACCCAGGCCGGTGAGCCGGGCCAGCGGCCGTCGACGTCGATGTGGAAATCGTCACTGGTGACCGTCGGGGCGAAGCTCCAGGCCTTGAGCACATCCGCCAGGTTCTTGCCTTCCAGGCGCCCGTTGAACCAGCTGACGCTGGTGCCGGGCACGCCTTCCCAACCGCCGGAACCTTGCAGCAGCATGCCCTTGAGGCCGAGACTGAGGTCATTGAGCTTGATGCCCTTGGGCGTCGGACGCGCCTTGAGCGACCAGCCTCCCATCAGGTCGTTGCCCTGGAACAGTTTCTCGATACTCAAGTCCACCGCCGGAATCTGCCGGGGATCGACCGAAGCCAGCGGGTCCGGGGCGTTCTCATCGGCCACCACTTTCGGGTCCGGCGCCGGCAGACGCACATAGGCCAGCTTGACGCCAATCGGAACGCCCTTGGCATCCGGCAACGTTACGCTGCCCTTGGCCTGCTGACTGTCGATCTGCAAGCCCCAGGCATTGGCGCTGCGAGCCATCTGCAGATTCACCTGGTCGAACTGGGTACCGAAAGCGCTGAGCTTGTCGACCTTGAAATCCGCACTGCTGAGCAATTGCCTGGCGCTACCGCCCGGATCCTGACCGGCATAACGGTCGGCAACGGCCTTCCAGGGCTCCAGGTCCAGCTCCGACAAGACGCCGCGGACCCGCAGGCCCTGGGTCTCCGGCAACTGGGCCTCGCCTTCGCCGAGGAACAGTTCGCCACGCCCGTCGCCAAACCGGCCGTTCGGTGCGGCAAAGGTGAAGTTGGCCAGGGTGCCGTAGTCGAGCCAGTAACGCCGCTCGGCGCCTTGCAGCGTCATGCGGAACATGCTGTCGCGGCCTTGGCTCGCCGGCAGGCCGAACGGTGCCGGCAGGTCGACGGCAACCCCCTTGAGATTGGAGTTGATCATCAACTGGCTGTCGGCGCCGTTCAGGGTCAGTTGCAACTGGTAAGGCAGGTCACCCGAGATCGGTAACGGCTGACTGACACCCAGCCAATCGCTGAGCCGCTTGATCGCCACCTGCCCCTTGGCCACAACCCGGGTATTGAGGCTGCCCGGTTTGCCATCGGCGAAAATCTGCGCGGTGACGGGCCGCTCGAACGCCTGGGCGCTGATGTTGTCGGCGCTCAGGCCCTTGGCGCTGTCGAAACGGAAATTACCCTTGAGCTGGCTCAGCTCCAGGGCCGGATCAGGCAGCTTGAAGTTGGCCTTGTCGGTCTTGAACTCCACCAGGATCTTCGGCTCATCGGCCTTGACCAGTGGCACATCCAGGCTCACCTTGCCCGACAGGTCGCCATTGGCCTGCCAACCGGCAAAGGTCGAGGCGGTGCCGATCGGGGCTTCCTGGAGAATCTTCAGGCCATCGCCCAGCGCCCCGACAAAGTTGCCATCGAGGAACATATGGCTGTGTTGCCCGCTGGGCACGTGGGGAATATTGACCGCGATGTCGCGGACCTGGGTGTCGAGCAACTGGCCTTCGCTGGCCTTGATCCGCACCCCGCTGTCCTCGATGAAGACATCGCCCTTGACCTTGCTGACATGGGGCCAGCCCGGCTGGAACGCCAACTCCGCGTCATGAACCTTGAAGAACAGGCTGATACTGCGCGCCGCGGCCGATGCATCATGGTTCAGCGAGCCCTGGTACTGGAAGAAACCCTGCTCCACCGCGCCATGCAGGATCGAACTGCGCAGCCATTCGTCCAGCGCCGGGCTCAACACCGCCGGCAGGTACTTGGACGTGTAGCGCCCCTCGCCATCCACCAGGCCGACCCGCAGGTCCATGTAGTCTTCCGTGCCCTGGGCGAAGTGCAGGCGAATAAGGAAGTCGGCGGCGATCTTGCCCTCCTCCCCCAGCACCTTGATGTAGGGCGCGATCAGCGTGAAACCTTCCTGGTCCAGGCGCCAGGTCAGGCGGGCATTGGCCTGCAGGTACTGCCAGGGATTGTTGAAGATCGGGTACAGGTGCAGGGAGAAATCCTTGCTGTCCAGGCGCAGTTCGCCCTGGCCGAGGTCGCCGCTGATGCTGCCGCTGACGTTACGCGCCGCCGGGGCGCCATGGTAGGCATCGAAGCCGACCCGCTCCAGGTTCGCCGCGAAACTCAGCTTCTGGTCGCCGCTTTCCTGGGGGCGGTAATCCAGCAGCACATTGCGCAGCGCACCGGTGACCTTCAGGTGATCGATGGCCGTGGCCAACCCCTCGGGCAAGGGCGCCAGGGCGTCGAGCAGGGGGGTGATCGGCGTCAGGTCCAGGCGATCGGCCTGCAGGTGCCAGCGCTCCTGCTCCTTGTCGGTGGCGGCGAGCTGCTGCAATTGCAGGCGGCTTTCCCAGCGCGTCTTGCCCAGGCTCATGGCCAGGGAGTCGAGCTGCACGTCGTAACCCTGCCCGGTGCGTCGGACGAAGGCGTTGAGGGCCAGGTTGTCGATGCTGGCCGCCTTGCGTCCGGCATAAGCCCCCTGGAATCGCGGTGCATTGAGCCGGGCCACGGCACTCTGCAGCGTCCCATCGGCCCAGTTCAACCAGAACTCGCCACCGGCCTTGAGCTCGGTGAGCTTCCATTGTCCGCTCAGGCGCGCCGGCAGCCAGCGCGCCCAGTCGCTTTGCGGCAGGCTCAGGTAGGCTTGCACCATGCCGTTGCGCCAGTCACTGGCCTGCACGCGGGTTTTCAGGTTCAGGGCCAGGGGCTGGCCATCGGGCAACGTCAGACGCAGGTCGAGGCGCTGGCGGGAAACACCGCTCTCCAGGTTGAGACCGACGTAAGTCAGGGTCAGCGGCGATTCGCCGAAAGGCTGCAAGGTCACCTGGCTGTCGAGCAGCGAAAGCTGCCTGATCATTTGCAGGCGCGTCAGCAACTGCCCGGGGTCCAGCGGCTGGTCGTCCTGCACCGGAAAACCCTGGAGCGCCCAGTGGCCGTCCCGGTCTTCTTTCAGGCTCAGTTGCAGGCCGCCCAGCTCAAGATGGGCAATACGGACTTCCCGCGCCCGCAGGCTGGCCCAGAGATCGGGAATCACCTGGACCTTGTCCAGCAACAGCGCCGAAGCCCCCTCGCCGACCTTCACGTCATGGGCCAGCAGCACCGGGGTCAGGCCGTGCCAGCGCCCCTCCAGGCTGCCGATGGACAACGGCAGGCCCACGGCGACCTGGGCCTTGTCTTCGATTTCGGCACGATACTCGGCCACCAGCGGCACCAGTTGCCGACCGAGGCTGGCATACAACGCCACCAGTACCAGCAACAACGCTCCCAGCCCCAAGCCCCAACGGGCCAGGCCGGCAACAAAGCGTGTCAGACGCTCCATGTCAGTGTCCCCTCAGGCAAGCTTCAATGAAAAGGCCAACGCAGGACTCGGCAGGCAGGTTTTCTTCAATACGGGAAATCAGAGCAGCACCACGTCATATTGTTCCTGGGAATACATGGTTTCGACCTGGAAACGAATGGTGCGGCCGATAAAGCCTTCCAGCTCGGCGACGTTGCCGGACTCTTCATCCAGCAGACGGTCGACGACTTTCTGGTTGGCCAACACTCTATAACCTTCGGCCTGGTAGGCACGGGCTTCACGCAGGATTTCACGAAAAATCTCGTAGCAAACCGTTTCCGGGGTCTTCAGCTTGCCGCGCCCCTGGCAGCAGTTGCAGGGTTCGCACAGCACCTGCTCGAGGCTCTCGCGGGTGCGCTTGCGGGTCATCTGCACCAGGCCCAGCTCGGTGATGCCGATGATGTTGGTCTTGGCGTGATCGCGTTCCAGCTGCTTTTCCAGGGTCCGCAGGACCTGGCGCTGGTGCTCCTCGTCTTCCATGTCGATGAAGTCGATGATGATGATCCCGCCGAGGTTGCGCAGGCGCAGTTGCCGGGCAATGGCGGTAGCCGCTTCGAGGTTGGTCTTGAAGATGGTTTCTTCGAGGTTGCGATGACCGACGAATGCCCCGGTGTTGACGTCGATGGTGCTCATGGCTTCCGCCGGGTCCACCACCAGGTAGCCGCCGGACTTGAGCGGGACCTTGCGCTCCAGGGCCTTCTGGATCTCGTCCTCGACACCATACAGGTCGAAGATCGGCCGCTCGCCGGGGTAGTGCTCCAGGCGGTCGGCGATTTCCGGCATCAGTTCGGCGACGAACTGCGTGGTCTTCTGGAAGGTTTCCCGCGAGTCGATGCGAATCTTCTCGATCTTCGGGCTGACCAGATCACGCAGGGTGCGCAGGGCCAGGCCAAGGTCTTCGTAGATCACGCTGGGCGCGCCGATGGTCTTGATCTGCGCGCCGATCTGGTCCCAGAGGCGCCGCAGGTAGCGGATGTCCATCATGATCTCGTCCGCCCCGGCACCTTCGGCCGCCGTGCGCAGGATAAAACCGCCGGCTTCGGTGATGCCTTCGCGGGCAACGCAATCGCTGACCACCTGCTTGAGGCGCTCGCGCTCGGCTTCGTCCTCGATCTTCAGGGAAATGCCGACATGGGCGGTGCGCGGCATGTACACCAGGTAACGCGACGGGATCGACAGTTGCGTGGTCAGGCGCGCGCCCTTGGTGCCGATGGGGTCCTTGGTGACTTGCACCACCAGGCTCTGCCCTTCGTGAACCAGCGCGCTGATGCTCTCCACCGCCGGACCTTCGCGCATGGAGATTTCCGAGGCATGGATAAAGGCCGCCCGGTCCAGGCCGATGTCGACGAACGCCGCCTGCATCCCCGGCAGTACCCGCACCACCTTGCCCTTGTAGATATTGCCGACGATGCCACGCTTCTGCGTACGTTCGACATGAACCTCTTGCAACACACCGTTCTCTACCACCGCCACGCGCGATTCCATTGGCGTGATGTTGATCAGGATCTCTTCACTCATGGCTGGGTCTCGTTCAGGCGTATTCACAATAAAATTGCCGTATCACGGGCGTGCGGCAATCAGCGCACGACAAGGTTTTGCCAACAGGGTATGCCGAAATGGCCGAGCAGTTCTGCGGTTTCGCACACGGGCAGGCCGACGACGGCGGAGTAACTGCCATTCAGCCCGGCCACGAAAACCGCCGCCAGGCCTTGAATAGCATAGGCGCCCGCCTTGTCCTGCGGCTCGCCGCTGGACCAATAGGCATGAGTTTCCTCTGCGCTTATCGAGCGAAATTTCACCAGGCTGCGCACCACCCGCGACTCGCAACGCTCACCATTGAGCACGGCAATGGCGGTCAGCACTTCGTGTTCGCGAGCGGACAAGGCCAGCAACATCGCCTGCGCATCCGCTTCATCCAGCGGCTTGCCGAGAATCCGACCGTCCAGCACCACGGCGGTGTCGGCACCCAGCACACAGGTACCGGCCGCGGCTTGCGTGACGCCCAGGCGAGCGCGTCCGGCCGCGGCCTTGGCCCGCGCCAGGCGCTCGACATAAGCCAGCGGGCTTTCATCGGGTAGCGGGGTTTCGTCGATATCGGCACTGATGACGCTGAACGGCACGCCGATCTGGGTCAGCAGTTCACGCCGACGCGGTGAGCCGGAAGCCAGGTAGAGCGAGGTCATCGAGACATCTCCATGTCAGGACTCTTTATAGGAGCTGTGTCAGCAGGATCGGCAGCTCACCCGGAAATGGCACGCGAGATCCTGTCAGTTGATTTTGAAGCGTCGGCGCAATCCGCGCAGACCAAAGCTGACCCAGGGCCAGAGCAAGGCACTGACCAGGGCCGGCAGCACCAGTGCCAGGGTCGGTTGGCGGTTGCCGGTCAAGGCACTGAGCCAGAGTTGCACCAACTGCGCCAGGCCGAAGATCACCAGGATCACCAGGCTCTGTTGCCACATCGGGAACATCCGCAGGCGTTGTTGCAGCGACAGTACGAGGAAGGTGATGAGGGTCAGGATCAGCGCGTTCTGGCCCAGCAGGGTGCCGTAGAGCACGTCTTCGGCCAGGCCCAGCAGGAACGCGGTGACCATGCCGATCTGGTGCGGCAGGTACAGCGCCCAGAACGCCAGCAACAGCGCCAGCCAGAGCGGACGCAGGATCTCCATGAACTGCGGCAGCGGCGAGACGCTGAGCAGCAGGCCGATGGCGAAGGTCAGCCAGACGATCCAGCCATTTCGGGATAAGGTGGTACCAGCCATTATTCCTCCGTCCGGGGGGCTGCCCGTGTCGCCGCCGGCGGCTTGCTGGCGGGTGGTTTGGCAGTCGTTGGCTTGGCGGCATGCGCCGGCTTGGCCGGGGTTGCCGGTGCGGCAGCCGGTTTCGCGGGTGTAGCCGGCGCGGCAGCCGGTTTGGCGGGCGTCGCCGGCGCGGCAGCGGGCTTGGGCACCGTGGCCGGCACCACGGGCGCGCCGTCACCGCCCTGGCGATCCGCTTCCTGGGCCTGGGCCGCTTCATTGGCCCGCTCTTCCGGGGTGCGGCTGTCGCTGAACACCAGCAACAGGTAACGGCTGCGGTTCAACGCCGCCGTCGGCACGGCACGGACGATGGCAAACGGCTGGCCGGAATCGTGAATCACTTCCTTGACCGTTGCCACCGGGTAACCCGCCGGAAAACGCTGGCCCAGGCCGGAACTGACCAGCAGGTCGCCTTCCTTGATATCGGCGGTGTCGGCGACGTGGCGCAGTTCGAGGCGCTCGGGATTGCCGGTGCCGCTGGCAATGGCCCGCAGGCCGTTGCGGTTGACCTGTACCGGAATGCTGTGGGTGGTGTCGGTGAGCAGCAATACACGCGAGGTGTAGGGCATCAACTCGACCACCTGGCCCATCAGGCCACGGGCATCGAGCACCGGTTGCCCGAGGACCACGCCGTCACGCTCGCCCTTGTTGATGATGATGCGATGGGTGAAGGGATTGGGGTCCATGCCGATCAGCTCGGCCACCTCGACCTTCTCGTTGACCAGCGCCGAGGAGTTGAGCAACTCGCGCAGGCGCACGTTCTGCTCGGTCAAGGCCGCGAGTTTTTGCAGGCGCCCTTGCAACAGCAGGTTTTCGGTCTGGAGCTTTTCGTTCTCGGCGACCAGTTCGGTACGACTGCCGAACTGACTGGCCACGCCTTGCCACAAGCGCTGCGGCAGATCGGTGATCCAGTACGACTGCATCAGCACCAGCGACATCTGGCTGCGCACCGGCTTGAGCAGCGTGAAACGGGCATCGACCACCATCAGCGCGACCGATAGCACGACCAGCACCAACAAGCGCACGCCCAATGAGGGGCCTTTGGCAAAAAGCGGTTTAATAAGCCGCTCCTCCCAGGCAATGAGTCATTTTATTCATACGGCATCACACCGGCCTGGATGAAGATTGACAGAAGATAAACACAACAGGCAGCACTGAAAAGTGCTGCCTGTGAGCGCAACAGCATAGAGCCTCTCAGCGAACTTACTCGCTGGAAAGCAGATCCATGGTGTGCTTATCCATCATTTCCAGGGCACGACCGCCGCCACGAGCTACGCACGTCAGCGGATCTTCGGCAACGATCACCGGCAGGCCGGTTTCCTGGGCCAGCAGCTTGTCGAGGTCACGCAGCAGCGCGCCACCACCAGTCAGCACCAGGCCACGCTCGGCGATGTCCGACGCCAGTTCCGGCGGCGACTGCTCCAGGGCGCTCTTCACCGCCTGGACGATAGTCGCCAGGGATTCCTGCAGGGCTTCCAGCACTTCGTTGGAGTTCAGGGTGAAGGCACGTGGCACACCTTCGGCCAGGTTACGGCCGCGCACGTCGACTTCACGCACTTCACCGCCCGGGTAGGCCGTACCGATTTCCTGCTTGATGCGCTCGGCGGTGGATTCACCGATCAGGCTGCCGTAGTTGCGACGTACATAGGTGATGATCGCTTCGTCGAAACGGTCGCCGCCCACACGTACGGACTCGGCATAGACAACGCCGTTCAGGGAGATCAGCGCGATTTCAGTGGTACCGCCACCGATATCGACGACCATCGAACCGCGGGCTTCTTCCACCGGCAGGCCGGCACCGATGGCGGCAGCCATCGGCTCTTCGATCAGGAACACTTCACGGGCACCGGCACCAAGGGCCGATTCACGGATGGCGCGGCGCTCGACCTGGGTCGATTTGCACGGCACGCAGATCAGCACGCGAGGGCTGGGCTGCAGGAAGCTGTTTTCATGCACCTTGTTGATGAAGTACTGCAGCATCTTTTCGCAGACGCTGAAGTCGGCGATCACGCCGTCCTTCATCGGACGAATGGCAGCAATGTTGCCCGGCGTACGACCGAGCATGCGCTTGGCCTCGGTGCCGACGGCCACGACACTCTTCTGGTTGCCATGGGTGCGAATCGCAACGACCGAGGGCTCGTTCAGGACGATACCGCGCTCGCGCACGTAGATAAGGGTGTTGGCTGTACCCAGGTCGATGGAAAGATCGCTGGAAAACATGCCACGCAGTTTCTTGAACATTGGAAAGGGACCCTGGGCAACGCGTGGGTAAAAAAGTGCGGCAAACTCTAACAACGACGGGGATTTTGGGCAAGGCGCCAATATGTTAAATTAGGCGTTTTTCCGAGCACCATCCCATACAATCGCGGCCATGTGACCGTAGAAATGCGGTAGTGTTCCGACAATCGTAAGTCGCGCCCGCACTTATTGACACTCTTTATTGTGTATTGCCTAACCGAACGGACCCCTTCCGCCCGGTTTTCCACTGGAGATTCCCATGGCGCTTGAACGCTCCGACGTGGAAAAAATCGCTCACCTGGCCCGCCTGGGCCTGGTCGAAGCCGATCTTCCACGCACCACCGAAGCCCTGAACAGCATTCTGGGCCTGGTCGACCTGATGCAGGCTGTCGATACCAGCGGTATCGAACCCCTTGCCCACCCTCTGGAAGCGAATCAGCGCCTGCGCGCCGACGCCGTGACCGAGCGAAATCACCGCGAGGCTTATCAGTCCATCGCGCCAGCGGTCGAAAACGGCCTGTACCTGGTTCCGAAAGTCATCGACTAAAGGGAAAGAGCCTGCAATGCATCAGATGACCCTGGCCGAGATCGCCCGTGGCCTCGCCGACAAGAAATTCTCCTCCGAAGAGCTGACCCGGACCCTGCTGGCGCGCATCGCCCAGCTCGACCCGCAGCTCAACAGTTTCATCAGCCTGACCGAGGACCTGGCCCTGAGCCAGGCCAAGGCCGCCGACGCCCGCCGTGCCAATGGCGAGAGCGGTGCCCTGCTCGGCGCGCCGATCGCCCACAAGGACCTGTTCTGCACCCAGGGCATCCGCACCAGCTGCGGCTCGAAGATGCTCGACAACTTCAAGGCGCCCTACGACGCCACCGTGGTCGCCAAGCTGGCCGCGGCCGGCACCGTGACCCTGGGCAAGACCAACATGGACGAGTTCGCCATGGGCTCGGGCAACGAATCGAGCTACTACGGCGTCGCGCGCAACCCGTGGAACCTGGAACATGTTCCGGGCGGCTCGTCCGGCGGTTCGGCGGCAGCCGTTGCCGCGCGCCTGCTGCCGGCCGCCACCGGCACCGACACCGGCGGCTCGATCCGCCAGCCGGCGGCGCTGACCAACCTCACCGGGCTGAAACCGACCTACGGTCGTGTCTCGCGCTGGGGCATGATCGCCTACGCCTCCAGCCTCGACCAGGGTGGCCCGCTGGCGCGCACCGCCGAAGACTGCGCCCTGCTGCTGCAAGGCATGGCTGGCTTCGACCCGCAGGACTCCACCAGCATCGATGAACCGGTACCGGACTACGCCGCCGGCCTCGGCGCGTCGATCCAGGGCCTGCGCATCGGCGTGCCCAAGGAATACTTCGGCGCCGGCCTCGACCCGCGCATCGCCGAACTGATCCAGGCGAGCATCAAGGAGCTTGAGAAACTGGGCGCGATCGTCAAGGAAATCAGCCTGCCGAACATGCAGCACGCGATTCCCGCGTACTACGTGATCGCCCCGGCGGAAGCCTCGTCGAACCTGTCGCGCTTCGACGGCGTGCGTTTCGGCTATCGCTGCGAAAACCCGAAAGACCTCACCGACCTGTACAAGCGTTCCCGTGGCGAAGGCTTCGGCGCGGAAGTCCAGCGGCGCATCCTGGTCGGTGCCTACGCGCTGTCGGCCGGCTACTACGACGCCTACTACCTGCAGGCGCAGAAGATTCGTCGGCTGATCAAGAACGACTTCATGGCGGCCTTCAACGACGTCGACCTGATCCTCGGCCCGACCACCCCGAACCCGGCGTGGAAGATCGGCGCGAAGAGCAGCGACCCGGTCGCCGCGTACCTGGAAGATGTCTACACCATCACCGCCAACCTCGCGGGCCTGCCGGGCCTGTCCATGCCGGCCGGCTTCGTCGACGGCCTGCCGGTGGGCGTCCAACTGCTGGCCCCGTATTTCCAGGAAGGCCGTCTGCTCAACGTTGCGCACCAGTATCAGCTCAACACTGACTGGCACACCCGCACACCTGAAGGCTTCTGAGGAGAAACACATGCAATGGGAAGTCGTGATCGGGCTGGAGATTCATACCCAGCTCGCCACCCAATCGAAGATTTTCTCCGGCAGCGCCACTACCTTCGGTTCCGAGCCGAACACCCAGGCCAGCCTGATTGACCTGGGCATGCCCGGCGTGTTGCCGGTGCTGAACCAGGAAGCGGTGCGCATGGCGGTGAAGTTCGGCCTGGCCATCGACGCCGAAATCGGCCAGCACAACGTATTCGCCCGCAAGAACTACTTCTACCCGGACCTGCCCAAGGGCTACCAGATCAGCCAGATGGAACTGCCGATCGTCGGCAAGGGCCACCTGGACATCACCCTGGAAGACGGCACGGTCAAGCGCGTCGGGATTACCCGTGCGCACCTGGAAGAAGACGCGGGTAAAAGCCTGCACGAAGAAATCGACGGTGCCACCGGTATCGACCTGAACCGAGCCGGCACGCCGCTGCTGGAAATCGTCTCCGAGCCGGACATGCGCAGTGCCAAGGAAGCCGTGGCCTACGTCAAGGCCATCCACGCGCTGGTGCGCTACCTGGGTATCTGCGACGGCAACATGGCCGAAGGCTCGCTGCGTTGCGACTGCAACGTCTCGGTCCGGCCCAAGGGCCAGGTCGAGTTCGGCACCCGCTGCGAGATCAAGAACGTCAACTCGTTCCGCTTCATCGAGAAGGCGATCAACAGCGAAGTGCAGCGCCAGATCGAACTGATCGAGGACGGCGACAAAGTCATCCAGCAAACCCGCCTGTACAATCCGAACACGGATGAAACCAAGGCCATGCGCAGCAAGGAGGAAGCCAACGACTACCGTTATTTCCCCGACCCGGACCTGTTGCCGGTGGTCATCGAGGATGCGTTCCTCAATGAAGTCCGCGCGCAACTGCCGGAGCTGCCACCGCAGAAGCGCGAGCGCTTCCAGGAACAGTTCGGCCTGTCGGTCTACGATGCCAGCGTACTGGCCTCCAGCCGCGAGCAGGCGGACTACTTCGAAAAAGTCGTGAGCATCGGCGGCGACGCCAAGCTGGCGGCCAACTGGGTCATGGTCGAGCTGGGCAGCCTGCTCAACAAGCTGGGCGTGGACATCGACCAGGCCCCGGTCAGCGCCGAGCAACTGGGCGGCATGCTGCTGCGGATCAAGGACAACACCATCTCCGGCAAGATTGCCAAGATGGTCTTCGAAGCCATGGCCAATGGCGAAGGCAGCGCCGACGAAGTGATCGAGGCCCGTGGGCTGAAGCAGGTCACCGACAGCGGCGCCATCGAGAAGGTCCTGGACGAAATGCTCGCGGCCAACGCCGAGCAGGTGGAGCAGTACCGGGCAGCGGATGAAGCCAAGCGCGGCAAGATGTTCGGCTTCTTTGTCGGCCAGGCGATGAAAGCCTCCAAGGGCAAGGCCAACCCGCAGCAAGTGAACGAATTGCTGAAAAGCAAACTCGAAGGCTGATAGCGAACCAAAAGGGTTGTCCAACATCGAGGTTGGCACAACCCTTGTGGCTCTCTCCACAACCTTATCGAGGACATCCGATGAAGCACCTGCTCGCCGCCCTTGCCCTCTTCAGCCTGTTGGCCGGCTGTGCCAGCCACGACATCAACCCGCGCGGTTATGACGAAACCGGCCTGGCCTCGTATTACGGTGCCAAGCATCGGGGCAAACGCACCGCCAGTGGCGAACCCTTCAACCCGCACGGCCTGACCGCGGCCCATCGCCAACTGCCCTTCGGTACACGGGTGAAAGTCACCAACCTGGCCAACGACAAATCCGTCATAGTGCGCGTCAACGATCGCGGCCCGCACATCCGTGGGCGCCTGATCGATCTGTCACGCGAAGCGGCCGCCCAATTGGGTATGCTGCAAAACGGTACCGCCCGCGTACGCATCCAAAGCCTCGACGACTGACCGCTGGAGCCCGTCATTTTCGGATTGACCACCCTTCCCTGGCTGAGCCTGATTCAACTGAGCGGCGGCCTGTTGCTGCTGATCGTCGGCGCCGAACTGCTGGTGCGCGCGGCCGTGCGCCTGGCGGCGAGCCTGGGGGTCAGGCCCCTGCTGGTCGGCCTGACCGTCGTCGCCTTCGGCAGCAGCGCACCGCAACTGGCGGTCAGCCTGCAGGCGGCCGTGGCCGAGAATGCCGATATCGCGGTGGGCAGCGTGATCGGCGGCAATATCTTCAATACCCTGGTCACCCTCGGCCTCTCGGCGCTGATCATCCCGTTGCGGGTCTCGCGCCAGCTGATCCGCCTGGACATCCCCCTGATGATCTTCGCCAGCCTGCTGGTCTTCGGCCTGGCGTTCAATGAAGAGCTGGGGCGCCTCGACGGCCTGGCCATGCTGATCACCTTCGCGCTGTATCTCGGCCTGCTGCTGCGCCAGTCCCGGCATCCCGGCCAGGCCTCGGCGGCGCCACCCGCCGCCACGCACAAACCCGCGCCCTGGCTGAGCAGCCTGGCCTGGATGGGCCTGGGCCTGGCTCTGCTGGTGGTGGCCGGGCACCTGCTGCTGGACGCTGCCGTGGCGGTGGCCATCGAGCTGGGCCTGTCCGAACGGATCATCGGCCTGACCGTGGTGGCGGTCGGCACTTCGTTGCCGCAACTGGCCACCTCGCTGATCGCCGCCGTGCGCGGCCAACGGGGCATTGCCGTGGGCAATGTGATCGGCGGCAACCTGTTCAACCTGCTGGGCGTGCTCGGTCTCACCGCGCTGATCGCCCCCGCGCCACTGTCCGTGTCGCCCAATGCCCTGACCTTCGACCTGCCGGTGATGCTCGGCGTTGCGCTGCTGTGCTGGCCGGTGTTCTATTCCGGCTACCGCATCACCCGTGCCGAGGGCCTGTTGTTCCTTGGCCTGTACCTGGCCTACGGCCTGCACGTGGTGTGGTTCACCACCGGCATGCCGATGGCGGACAAACTGGAACGCCTGATGCTGTTTTTCATCCTGCCGGCGCTTTGTGCGTTCCTGCTGTTCAGTACGCTAAGAGCCTGGCGTCGCCAACACTCATAGGCTCTTTACGAAAACTGCCTGCGCGTCGATCATGCTGCGTTAAAAACAGGCTCGGAATGCTCATTTAGCGGGCTAAAGTCGGGCGCGACCCCGGCCGTTCCTCGCCTGTTTTTGCCTTGCCTGCTCGCCGCTCGGCGAGTTTCGTAATAGAGCCTAGGAGCCGCTGCAATGACCGATCAGAAGAAACCTGGTGTCGAGATGCGTCGTCAGGTCATGGGCGATGCGTTCGTCGACCGCGCCCTGGGCAATGCCACCGAATTCAGCCAGCCGTTGCAGGATTTCGTCAACGAACATGCCTGGGGCAGTGTCTGGAACCGTGAGGGGCTACCGCTGAAGACCCGCAGCCTGATTACCCTGGCGGCGCTCACCGCGCTCAAGTGCCCGCAAGAGCTCAAGGGCCATGTGCGCGGCGCCTTGAACAACGGCTGCACGGTGGAGGAGATTCGCGAGGCGCTGCTGCATTGCGCGGTGTATGCCGGGGTGCCGGCGGCCATTGATGCATTCCGTGCCGCCCAGGAAGTGATCGACACCTACCAGAAGGCCGACTGACTCACCACAAGGTAACGTCAGATCCAACCGCCCCACTGCAACACAAAGATGCCGATGTTCGTCGTGATCGCTGCCATCAGGGTGGTGATCACGATAATCGCCGCTGCCAGTTCATGATTGCCATTGGCGGTCCGGGCCATGACGAAACTGGCCGCGGCGGTCGGGCTGCCGAAGTAGAGAAACAGAATCCCCAACTCCGCCCCGCGGAAACCACAAAGCCAGGCCCCCAGCGTCGACAGCGCGGGCATGCCGACCATTTTCACCAGGCTCGCACTCAGGGCCAGGTCGCCGCTCTTGCGCAGGGCCGCCAACGACAGGGTGCCGCCGATGCAGATCAACGCCAGCGGCAGGGTCATCTGCGCCAGATAGTTACCGGACGTCTCCAGCCAGCCGGGCAAGCCGATCTTGAAATAGGCAAAGGGCGCCGCCGCGATCACACTGATGATCAGCGGGTTCCTCAACACACTCTTGCAGATGCTCCAGGGATCGGACTTGATCACCGGGCTGTAGACCGCCAGGACAATGGTCGACAGGGTGTTGTAGAACAGGATCACCAGCGCCGCGAGAATCGCCCCGAGGGAGATCCCGTAGGCGCCGTACATGCTGGCCGCCAGGGCCAGGCCGATGACGCCGTTATTGCCGCGAAAAGCGCCCTGGGTGTAGATCCCACGGTCTTCCCTGGGGCAACGCCAGATCGCCCAGCCCCAGGCGCCGGCGAACGCCACCAGCGTGGCAACGGCAAAATACCCCAGCACCTTGGGCTGCAACGCCGAATGCAGGTCGGCGTGGAGGATGCCGAGGAACAGCAACGCCGGCATGGTGACGTTGAACACCAGTGCCGAAGCCGTGTGGATGAAGTTGTCGTTGATCCAGCCCACGCGCTTGAGCGCCACGCCCAGGAACAACATGGCGAAGACGGGCGCGGTGATGGTCAATATACCGAGAAAGATGGCCAGCATGCCCTGGGAACCCGTTGCCTGTCGTCAGGCGGCTAATGATACGGCAAAGTCGCACGTCTGCCCGTCGACAGGCACCGGCTCAATCGAACTGCGCGCGCATCCAGGCCTGGTACTCGGCGACCCCGGCTTCGCCTTCGCGCGGTGCCCAGTTGGCCAACTCGCCATCGCCCACCGGACGATAAGGGCCGGCCTTGCATTCGAACATCACGCTGTCGGCCTCGAGGACCACCAGGCCATGGAACACCCCCGCCGGCAGGTCGACACCCGGGCAGTCGCCGCCCGCCTGCAACACGCGCTTGGCCAGGACCTGACCCGCCTCGTCGAATACCAGCAGGCCCAGGCGGCCCTTGACCACCAGCAAGGTTTCCGCCTTGTCGGCACTCAGGTGCCGGTGCGGGGCGATATAGGTGGCGGGTTGCAGTCCAACGGCCATGCGATGGCACGGTTCGTCCATCTGGTGAAAGTTGTGATGAACCCGGCCACGGGGACTCGCCGCGGCCTTCGCGGCCAGTTCGGCAAACAAGCTTGAATCGAGAAAACCAGGCGTGCTCATCCTTTACATCCCCTTGACGGCGTAGATACCGGCGGCGTTACGCCAGTAGCCCTTGTAATCCATGCCGTAGCCGAAGATGTAGCGGTCGATGCACGGCAGGCCGACGTAATCCGCCTTCAGGTCCGGACGGGCCTTGCGGTCGTGGTCCTTGTCGATCAGCACGGCGGTGTGCACGCGGCGCGCACCGGCGTGTTTGCAGAAATCGATGATCGCCCCCAGGGTGTGCCCTTCGTCGAGGATGTCGTCGATGATCAGCACATCGCGGTCGATGAACGAGACTTCCGGCTTGGCCTTCCAGAACAGCTCGCCGCCGCTGGTTTCGTTACGGTAGCGGGTGGCGTGCAGGTACGAGGCTTCCAGCGGGAAGTCCAGGTGAGGCAGCAGTTTGCCGGAGAAGATCAGGCCGCCGTTCATCACGCAGAACACCACCGGATTGCTCCCGGCCAGTTCGGCGTTGATCTGCGCGCCGACACGGGCGATGGCCGCTTCGACTTCGTCGTTGGTGTACAGGCAGTCGGCTTCGCGCATCACTTGACGGATATGCTCGAGATCAGCGGACATGGCGCTCTCCAAATAGGGCTGCTGGTGTAAGGGGGGCAAGAAAAGCGGGCAAAGGTACGCACCCCGCGCGACCAGATCAAGGGTTTCTGGACTAACGTACCGCTGATCTATAGGACAACAACGGCGGATAGATTAATCTAAGCCGTTTTTTGCCCGCCGCCGGAGCCTATTCCCATGCCCATCCGTGAGATCCGCCACCCGCTGATCCGCCACAAGCTCGGCCTGATGCGCCGCGCTGACATTAGCACGAAGAACTTCCGCGAGCTCGCTCAGGAAGTCGGAGCGTTGCTGACCTACGAGGCGACCAAGGACCTGCCCCTGGAAACCTACGATATCCAGGGTTGGTGCGGCACCGTCCAGGTCGAGAAGATCGCCGGCAAGAAGATTACCGTGGTGCCGATCCTGCGCGCCGGTATCGGCATGCTCGAAGGCGTGCTCAGCCTGATCCCGGGCGCCAAGGTCAGCGCCGTGGGCGTGGCCCGCAACGAGGAAACCCTCGAAGCCCACACCTACCTGGAAAAGCTGGTACCGGAAATCGACGAACGCCTGGCGATGATCATCGACCCGATGCTCGCCACCGGCGGCTCGATGGTCGCCACCATCGACCTGTTGAAGAAAGCCGGCTGCAAGGACATTCGCGCCATGGTCCTGGTAGCGGCCCCCGAAGGGATTGCCGCAGTCGAGCAGGCGCACCCGGACGTGACCATCTACACCGCGTCCATCGACGAGAAACTCAACGAACACGGCTACATCATCCCGGGCCTGGGCGATGCCGGCGACAAGATCTTCGGCACCAAGCAGAAGGACGCCTGACATGCAGGATGAGTTCAACGACCCGCTGTGGCGCACGGTGCTCTCCGGTGCGCAGATGCTTTTCGTGGCCTTTGGCGCCCTGGTGTTGATGCCGCTGATCACCGGTCTCGACCCGAACGTCGCGCTGTTCACCGCGGGCCTGGGGACTCTCTTGTTCCAACTGGTCACCGGGCGCCAGGTGCCAGTGTTCCTGGCCTCGAGCTTTGCCTTCATCACCCCGATCATCCTCGCCAAGGGCCAGTTCGGCCTGGCGGCGACCATGGGCGGCGTGATGGCGGCCGGTTTCGTCTACACCTTCCTGGGCCTGGCGGTGAAGATCAAGGGCACCGGTTTCATCGATCGGCTGCTGCCGCCGGTGGTGATCGGGCCGGTGATCATCTCCATCGGCCTGGCCATGGCGCCGATTGCCGCGAACATGGCGATGGGCAAGGCCGGCGACGGCACCGAGCTGATCCATTACCGGACCGCCATGCTGATCTCCATGCCGGCGCTGCTGACCACCCTGGTCGTGGCGGTGTTCGGCAAGGGGATTTTCCGCCTGGTGCCGATCATCTCCGGGGTACTGGTGGGCTTTGCCCTGTCGTTCTATTTCGGCGTGGTCGACACCGCGAAGATCGCCGCGGCGCCATGGCTGGCCCTGCCACACTTCACGGCACCGGAGTTCAACTGGCAGGCGATCCTGTTCATCGTCCCGGTGGCGCTGGCCCCGGCCATCGAACACATCGGCGGGGTGATCGCGGTGGGCAGCGTGACCGGGCGCGACTACCTGAAGAAACCGGGCCTGCATCGCACCTTGCTGGGTGACGGTCTCGCCACCACGGCGGCCGGCCTGTTCGGTGGCCCGCCCAACACCACCTATGCCGAAGTAACCGGCGCGGTGATGCTGACCAAGAACTACAACCCGAAGATCATGACCTGGGCGGCGGTCTTCGCCATCAGCCTGGCGTTTATCGGCAAGTTCGGTGCGCTGCTGCAGAGCATTCCGGTGCCGGTGATGGGCGGGATCCTGTGCCTGCTGTTCGGTTCGATCGCGGCGGTGGGGATGAACACCCTGATCCGCCACAAGATCGACCTGAGCGAAGCACGCAACCTGGTGATCGTGTCGGTGACCCTGGTGTTCGGCATCGGCGGCATGCTGGTGGGAACCGGCACCGGGTCGAACGACTTCGGCCTCAAGGGCATTGCACTGTGCGCCGTTGTGGCGATTGCGTTGAACCTGCTGTTGCCGGGCAATGACAGCTGGAAGAACAAGAAGGCGGACGAGCCGTTGTTGTAAGGCTCACGCCCGCCACAGGGAAGACGATGACCCTGTGGCGGGCGTCAGGCCTATAACGCCAGCGGAGCCCGCTCGCACAGGGTATTCAACGCCGCCGCCCACTGCGGTTCATCGTTCAGGCACGGCACCAGCACCAACGCCTCTCCCCCCGCCGCGACAAACTGCTCGCGCCCGCGATCACCGATCTCTTCCAGCGTCTCGATGCAATCGGCCACGAACGCCGGGCACATCACCAGGACCCTCTTCACTCCGGCCTTGGCCAACTCATCCAGGCGTGCCTCGGTATAGGGCTCGATCCACTTCGCCCGGCCCAGCCGCGACTGGAACGACACCGACCACTGCCCCTCCAGCAAGCCCATGCGCTCGGCAAACGCCGCCGCCGTACGCAGGCACTGAGCCCGGTAACAGGTGGCGAGCACCGCCGGCGAGGCGTTCCTGCAGCAATCGGCATCCTTGAAGCAATGGCTGCCGGTGGGATCGAGTTTGGTCAGGTGCCGCTCCGGCAAGCCATGGAAACTCAGCAGCAAGTGATCGAATCCCTGCGCCAGGTGCGGCCTGGCACTGGCCACCAGGGCGTCGAGGTATTCCGGTTGGTCGTAGAACGGTTGCAGGATGGAAAACTGCACGTCGAGCTTGCGCGCGCGCACCACCCGCCGGGCTTCTTCGATCACGGTGGTCACGGTGCTGTCGGCAAACTGCGGATACAACGGCGCCAAGGTCACCTTGCGGATACCTTGTGCGGCCAGACGGCTCAGCGCCATCTCGATCGACGGCTCGCCATAGCGCATCGCCAACTCCACCGGCCCCTGGGTCCACTGCAACGTCATCTGCTGCTGCAAACGCCGGCTGAGCACCACCAGCGGCGAGCCCTCCTCCCACCAGATCGAAGCATAGGCATGCGCCGATTGCTCGGGGCGCTTGATCAGGATCAGCGACACCAGCAAGCGCCGGACCGGCCACGGCAGGTCGATGACATAGGGATCCATCAGGAATTGATCGAGGTAGCTGCGCACATCCGCTACCGAAGTGGAGGCTGGAGAACCCAGGTTGACCAGAAGCAAGGCGTGATCGGTCATGCAACGTCCTATTTCAGAGGCGACCCGACAGGTCGTCGAGGGCCGCGGGCAGATCGTTAAACTGAAAAACAAATCCCGCCGCCAACAGCCGGGCCGGTGTCGCCCGCTGTCCGCCGAGCAGCAACAGCGACAGTTCGCCCAGCCCCAGACGCAGGACAAACGCCGGCAGCGGGATCAGCGCCGGGCGATGCAGGACCTTGCCCAGCGCCCTGGCGAAGGCTTTGTTGCGAACCGGCTTGGGCGCGCAGGCATTATAAGGACCGCTGGCGTCACTGCGATGCAGAAGAAAATCAATCAGGGCGATTTGATCACGCACATGAATCCACGGCATCCACTGCCGACCGTTGCCGATCGGGCCGCCCAGCGCCAGTTTGAACGGCAGCAACAGGCGCGACAAAAAGCCGCCCTCGGCCGCCAGCACCAAGCCGGTGCGGATCCGCACCACGCGAATACCCAGGGCCTCGGCGCGCTGCGCGGTTTCTTCCCAGGCAATACACAACTGGCTGGCGAAATCCTCGCTCACCGGCGGCGAACTCTCGGTCAGCTCACGCTCGCCACCATCGCCGTACCAGCCGATCGCCGAACCGGAAATCAACACCGCGGGACGCTGATCGCGCCCTTCCAGCCAGGCCAGCAGGGTTTCGGTCAGTTGGATCCGGCTGCTCCAGAGCAGCGCCTTGCGCTTGTGGGTCCAGAGCCGGTCGGCAATCGGCGCACCGGCCAGGTTGATCACCGCGTCCAGGTGCTCGCCGGCCAGGTCCTCGAGATGACGCACACCGCGCACCTGCGCACCGCACAAACGCGCCACCTGCTGGGGGCGACGGCTCCATACCGTCAGCCGATGCCCCTGCGCCAACCAGTACTCGCACAGTTGACGCCCGATCAAACCAGTACCGCCGGTCAGCAATATGTGCATGAGTTCGTCCTCGCGTAACGTTTTGTCGAGAGCGTTAGTCTATTTTTATAAACAGGGCTCTTTTCTCTCGACAGATATTTGCTTTAACAATAGGACAGTGTGAATCGACAAGCAGGTCGCAACCTATACCAAAAAACAAGACTGTACAGGTTTTGCTGACGGCGTAGTCTGTGCTGACAGGTAACGAGGCCCACCCATGACTGTACCTATCGCAATAATCGGTGCCGGCATCGCCGGACTCTCGGCCGCCCGGACATTGTACGATGCCGGGTATCCCATCGAGCTCTTCGACAAGAGTCACGGCAGTGGCGGGCGCATGTCCAGCAAGCGCACCGACGCCGGTGCGCTGGACCTGGGCGCACAGTACTTCACCGCCCGCGACCGCCGCTTCGTCAAGGAAGTCCAGCGCTGGCAGGGTGAGGGCTGGGTCGCCGAATGGAACCCGCAGCTCTACAACTTCCAGAACGGCCAATTGAGCCTGTCGCCGGACGAGCAGACCCGCTGGGTCGGCACGCCGCGCATGAGCTCCATTACCCGCGGCCTGCTGGGCCGGCTCCAGGCGCATTTCAGTTGCCGGATCACCGAGGTGTTCCGCGGCGAACAGCATTGGCACCTGCAGGATGCCGAAGGCTTCACCCATGGCCCGTTCAGCCAGGTGATCATCGCCACGCCGGCGCCCCAGGCCACCGCGCTGCTGGCCGCCGCGCCGAAACTCGCCGGCGCCGCCGCCGGCGTGCAGATGGAGCCGACCTGGGCCATCGCCCTGGCCTTCGACACCGCGCTGGAAACACCGATGGAAGGTTGCTTCGTGCAGGACAGCCCGCTCGACTGGCTGGCCCGCAACCGCAGCAAACCGGCGCGCGACAGCCAGCTCGACACCTGGGTCCTGCACGCCACCAGCGCCTGGAGCAAGCAGTACCTGGACCTGCCCAAGGAGGCCGTGATCGAGCAGTTGCACGGTGCCTTCGCCGAGTTGCTGCACGACAGCATGCCGGCACCGGTCTTCACCCTTGCGCACCGCTGGCTCTACGCCCGCCCGGCCGGCTCACGGGAATGGGGGGCGCTGGCCGATGCCGACCTGGGCCTGTACGTGTGTGGCGACTGGTGCCTGTCCGGACGTGTCGAAGGCGCCTGGCTCAGCGGCCAGGAAGCGTCCCGGCGACTGATGGAACACCTGGGCTGAAGCACAGCGTTAGCGGGCTCCCGCTGGAAGACGGCGAGACCTGACGCGTGGGCTGGTGATCACTGCAGCCCGCCCAGACCTGTACAAATGATTTTACTTGTACAAAATGCAATCTATGATGAGCCTCAGTTGTACAAACATACTTGTTTGTACAGGTATTTCTCGACTCAAGGAATGGCCATGCAGCTGCTCTGGCTGCGCACCGATTTGCGCCTGCATGACAACACCGCCCTGGCCGCGGCTGCCGGGCAGGGGCCGACGGTCGCCGTTTACCTGGTGACACCCGGGCAATGGCAGCTTCACGATGATGCGCCGTGCAAGGTCGATTTCTGGCTGCGCAACCTGCGGGAACTGGGCAAGGCGCTGGCCGTGCTGAATATCCCGCTGCTGATTCGCCATGCGCGGACCTGGGACCAGGTGCCCGAGGTACTGCGCACGCTGTGCCAGTCGCTCAAGGTCGATGCCGTGCACGTCAACGAAGAATACGGCGTCAACGAAAGCCGCCGTGACCAGGCGGTTGCGCACACCCTTGAAGCCGACGGTGTCAGCTTTCACAGCCACCTGGATCAACTGTTCTTCAAGCCCGGCAGCGTGCTGACCCGCACCGGCACCTACTTCCAGGTCTTCAGCCAGTTCCGCAAAGTCTGCTACAGCCGCCTGCACAGCGCCTTGCCGCGCCAGGTCAGCGTCCCCAAGGCCCAGTCGGCACTGCCCGTCGAAGCCGATCCGGTACCCGACGCCGTCGCAGGCTTCGCGCGCCCCAGCCAGGCTTTGCGCGACCTCTGGCCCGCCGGTGAGGACGAGGCCCGGCGGCGCCTGACGCGCTTCGCCGAGCAGCAGATCGACAACTACCAGCGCGAACGCGACTTCCCGGCCAAATCCGCCACCAGCCAACTGTCCGCCTACCTCGCCGCCGGCGTGATCTCGCCCCGCCAGTGCCTGCATGCAGCCCTGCAAGGCAACCGGGGCGAATTCGAAAGCGGCAATGCCGGCGCCGTCACCTGGATCAACGAACTGCTCTGGCGCGAGTTCTACAAGCACATCCTGGTGGGTTATCCACAGGTCTCGAAGCGGCGTGCCTTCCGCCCGGAGACCGAAGCCCTGGCCTGGCGCCAGGCACCGGAAGAACTGGCGGCCTGGCAGGAGGCGCGCACGGGCCTGCCGATCATCGACGCCGCCATGCGCCAGTTGCTGGAAACCGGCTGGATGCACAACCGCCTGCGGATGGTGGTGGCGATGTTCCTGACCAAGAACCTGCTGATCGACTGGCGTGAAGGCGAGCGTTTCTTCATGCGCCACCTGATCGACGGCGACCTGGCGGCCAACAACGGCGGCTGGCAGTGGAGCGCGTCCACCGGCACCGACGCGGCACCCTACTTCCGGATTTTCAACCCGCTGAGCCAGTCGGAAAAATTCGACCGCGAAGGGCTGTTCATCAAACGCTGGCTACCCGAACTGGCCGGCCTGGACCCAAAGGCCGTGCATAACCCCTCGGCACTCGGCGGCCTGTTCGGTGTCGAAAGTTATCCACAGCCCATGGTCGACCTGGGCCACAGTCGCGAACGCGCCCTCGCCGCCTTCAGGAACCTTGGTATCGCTGCTGATACATGAGCTATCGTCATCTGACACTGGCCAAGGGATGGCCGGGTTGAAAAGGAGCATGGGATGAGCATTACACCTCCACGACGTGTCTGGCTCACGGGCGCCAGCAGCGGCATCGGTGCAGCCCTTGCCGAAGTCCTGCTCAAGAGCGGTGTGCAACTGGCCGTCAGCGCCCGCAGTGTCGAACCGCTGCAACCCCTGGAAAAACGTTATCCCGACCAGCTCCTGCTGGCGCCCGGCGACCTGACCGACAGCCGGCAGGTACGGGAAATCGGCGAGCGCATCACCCAGGCCTGGGGCTCCCTGGACACCGTGATTCTCAACGCCGGCACCTGTGAATATGTCGATGCCCAGGCGTTCGATGCCTCGATCATCGAGCGGGTGGTGCGCACCAACCTGCTGGCCAGCAGCTACTGCATCGAAGTGGCCTTGCCGCTGCTGCGATCCGGCCTGCAGCCGCATCTGGTGGGCATCGCCAGCTCGGTCACCTTCCTGCCGTTGCCCCGGGCCGAAGCCCATGGCGCGTCAAAGGCCGGGATGCGCGATCTGTTCGAATCCCTGCGCATCGACCTGGCCGACGAAGGCATCGCCGTCACCCTGGTCAGCCCCGGTTTCGTCGACCCCCCGCAGGCCCGGCAAAACGATTTCCCCATGCCGCTGCGCTGGTCGGCCGAGAAAGCCGCCGACCATATCTGTGAACAGCTCAGGCAGCGGCCCCTGGAAATTGTCTTTCCAGCGCTGTTCATGGCCGGGCTCTGGCCACTCTCGCGCCGGCCCAAACGGCCGCAACCGGCCACCGGCAAACCCATGGCCCACACCGCCGGCCACGACAAGGGCAAACCCTAAAGCCGGCGCAGTTGCTCACGTACCACGCCTTCCCGTTCCGGGGCATTGAAAAACAGCTGGCGCGCCATGCTCAGGCTGATCTCGCTGCGCCAGATCCGGAACACCTCCAAGGCCCGCCCGGGCTGACCTTGGCGGATGCGTTCAAAACGCTCCTGCTCGGCCCGGGCCTGCGCCTTGACCCCGAGAAAACGCTCGTCCCAGCGCTTCAGATGGGCGCCATGGGCCTGTGGCTTGCCGTCCTTGCCCAGGGCGCCGCGCATCACGAACAACTCCTCCGGGGTGGTTTTCTCGGGATAATGGAAATGTGCCACCCAGAGATTCTTGCCGGCCGCCTTGTCCCGCACCACATACTCCTGGAGGAAATCATCCTTCCCGAGTCTTGTGCGCGGCCCGTTGCGAAAGATCTCGACCTCGTTGTGCTCCTTGAGAAACAGCAGCCGTTCGGTGTCCGGCGCACTCGACTTGGTCACGGCAATGCGCGCCAGCAATCCCTCATGCCTGACTGTCCCGGCCTGGAGACGTAGTTCAGAGGCCTGAACCTTGCCGGCGGAGACTTCGCTTTGCGCCACGGAACTGTCCGACTCGGCCAGCGCACGGTCGATTTGCCCGGCCAGCGCCTCCAGCGCCCGCGCCCGGACTTCGAGCACATCCTGCAGATAGACCGGGTCCTTGGCGACAGGGATCTGCCCCTTGGCCATCTCGACCTCCCGGGCGGCCTGACGGATCTGGCTCTCGGCCATCTGCACCAGGCGCTTGAGACCCGGCTGCGGCAGCGGCTTGGGCAAGGGGGCGGTCGCCGGCTTGGGCAACGGCTGCCAGTAGCCGTCCTCTTCCTCGACAAAGGAGTCGATCGGTTGACCGGTCTGGGGATCCATCAACTCGATGACCTCATGGCCATCCTGGGGCGTGTCCCGGACATAACCGAGATAGTTTTTCTTGCGGCGGGTACGGATGACTTTCCGGGTCTTGCCGGGTTGTCCCGACGGTAGGTCAGGCTCGTCTTGCTCTGGGGCCTGCGCCTCGATGCGCTCGACCAGGCTGCGCTCGGCCTCCTGCTGCAACTCGACCAGGCGCCGGACAAACAGATCGCCCCAGACCAGCCTGGCACCTTGCGGCAACAAGCCGGTCTTGTACTCGAGCATGGCCAGTGCTTCGTTATATTGACTTACACAGGTGTTGAGCACCCCCATGTCCGCCTCCGCGGACAGGGGCGAAGCGGATCGCTCATCGAGAATGGACTGGGAGGCCAGGGCACTGCGCAGATCGTCGAACTTCGTCCAGATATCGGCCTCGAGCTGCTGCGGATCCAGCTCCCTGAAGCAGTACAGGGCGAGCCGGCACGCCCTGATGGCTTTCAATCCAGCCACATTGCTCCCCTTGCCCCTGACATCGCGGATGCCCTGGTATTCCGTCAAATCCCGGTTGCGATAACGGCCCAGCTCGGTAAACGCCTGTTTCTCTCGCTCCGCCCAGTCGATATACAGGTCCGCGGCGCGGTTTTCTCGTTGCTCTGCCTGTTGCCTTTCCGGCAGGACCCGGCCCGAAGCGTCCTGATAGGGCAAACGCTCCATGATCCGCTGGCAACGCGTTTCGACGATCTTGATCGAGTCCAGGGCCAACTGCATCCCCACGACGAACCGATGCAGGCAGGCAAAGAGTGTCCCCTTGTATCCCCGCAGGAATACCGTCTCGTTCATCCGCAGCTTGTTGATCTGTTGCTCGTAGCCGTCGACAAAGACTTTTACCCGGTCGCCGAGCCGGTCCATTCGGGCAAACCACTGCGGGTCGGTATAGCGCTCGGGATTGCCTTCCATCGTCCTCAAGGCTTGCGACTCGGGAAGCAGCGCTTCTGCCCGCGTCACCTGCTCCTCGACGCCCTCATTCCACTCGTCCATGAAGCGCGAACCGACCAGCTCCCTCTGTTCCTGCTCCCGGCGTTTCTCCTCAAGCAAGGCGGCTCTTCTTTTCCCGATGCTCGCTCCCGGGCGCCCCGATCCGCCGCGCAGACGCAGTTTCAAGTCCGGTGTCCATGTTCCCGCGCCATCGCTTTTCAAATAGAACCCTTCGCTACGACCGTCCGGCGCGACCACCTGGACGTTGCCCTCGGTATCCGTCTTCACGGCAAACAGCCAGCCACCGAAGTAGGCCGCCAGCCGGTTTGATTCCTTCAATCGGATCAGCCCCTTCAGATCGCCGGACACAATGACTTCCCCCAGGGTCTTGGGCTCGGGCCAGGGATACGGGTAAATCTTCAAGGTGAACGAACTGACACTCGGACGCGCGGACAGCGTGCCGGGGGCCACGGGGTTGTCCAGTTTCATCGGCAGCGGCCTGTCCGGTCCCTCGCTGATCGTTGCCCGGTGCTGCGGGGGGCGATGGCCCTCTTCTATCGGGATCTGCTGCGGTGTCTTGGCGTGCGCCTGCCGATGGGCCAGCCGATGCCCGAGAATAAAGGCAATATTCACCAGTACATCGGCCCAGGCACTGGCCTTGGCCCCGGGGTCCTTTTCCTGCAGTCGTCGAAAGTCGGCATCGACACTGGCGACCACGGCGAAAATCCAGCCGGCCACCGCCGCCGGGCCGCGGATAAACATCAGCGCCACGTTGAACAGTTGCCAGCCGCCTTCCTTCAAGGTATTCCAGCGCAATTCGGCATTGGACACCGATTGCCGGTCCGCCAGGGCGATCAGGGTCCAGGCCATCGAGCCGAACAGGTGATGCAGGTAGTCGCCCCGGACCACCGCGTCATCGAGGGTGGCCGGCGCCACCGGCAACAGCGCGGCAAAATCGTCCTCGAACGAGCGCCGCAGATGGGGCTCGACAAAGCCGCCATTGGCATAGGTGCGCCGGGCCTGATCGCTCAACCAGGTCAGAATGCTGTCCTGCACCGCACCGGGTTGTTTGAGCGCCTCGAACAGGGCCGCCCACGTCGGGTATTGCAGGAGCGGCTCGACGGGAGGCGTGGGGCGGGCGTCATTGTCGTGAGGACAAAAAGCCTTGCCCGGTGCCGACTGGAACGTCTGGAAGGCCGACGCCTGTGGGCCGGCCTTGGCGAGCAGGGGACGATAGAGAATGAACGGACCGTGACGCGTGTCCCGCGGGCCGATGATGAACATGGACGCCACGATATCCGCTGTCGCATCGGTTTCGGCCTTGAAGGCCAGGGGACGCAGGACGATCTCCCGGCCCGCCACCTGGCGCTTCGCCGCTTCGGGCTGCAATACCGCTTCGACATGGCGGTATCCCGATTCGTCGAAGCCCGCTTCGCCGCGAATCTTCAGCTCCAGCGCCGTCATGGGCAATTGCACCCGCAGTTGCTCACTGAACAGGCCCTCCCGACGCCGCGCCTCATCGGCATCATCGATCAGCCGGGCCTTGAGCGCGTCGAGGTAGGTTCGCCCGATATCGACAAAAGTGACCAGTCCCTTGACGTAGTCCGGGGTCAGCCATTCGGGCAGCGGTTTTTCCACGCCACACTGGCGGATACTGATCTTCATCTTCGCATGCCGAAAGCCCCCGAGATTCTCCAGGGCAAACTCGGTCAGGCTCATCCGCACCTTTTCCACCTCCCCCAGCGCCCCTCCCGCGCCCCCGGCAACGGCTACCGCGATGACCTTGTCGAGTTCCAGACGAATATCATCGGGGTTGGCGATATCGGCGGTTTGCGGATGGTCCTCGCCCATCTTCTTGAGCAGCGCCTTGACGGCGAAGCCCGGCAGATCACCGATGTCATCCAGAAAGGCCTTGCCGCCCGAGGCGCGCTGCACATCGGCCAGCTTTTCCAGCAGGGTGCGGTAGGTGCTGATGTCTTCGCTCGACGCCCCCAGCAACCAATGCGGCAAGCCGTCACTGAGCGCCGCCAGCTCGTCGGGCAACTCGACCAGCGCATGGGGCTCTGCCTGCACCGGCGTGAAAAACCAGTCATCGGGACGGGTGATCAGGTCAAGCCGGCGCTGGTAGTCCTCGAGCGTCCACTCGCTATCGAGCCCGATCAGCGAAATTGCCTGAAGCTGGTTTTCCAGCAGGGTTTCGGCAAGGCTGGCGAGGGCCTGCACCAGTTGCATATCCGGGTCGCCCTGCCGCCAGAGCCGATGCTCGCGATACTCGATATTCCGACCATTGGCCCTGGCACTCATGAACAAGGGCACCAGCTGTCCGAGATCCGTGGTGCCGGCCCTGAAGAGACCTTTGGCCAGACTGAGCACCAGCGGGTTCTGCTCGACTCCCCCTTCCTTGCGGCGGGCCACCAGCACGGGCAAGGCTTCAGGATAAGCGCCGCCCCAGGTGTCCTTGCTCACCGCCTGTACGCCATAGAGGGCAAATTGCTCCTCGGGCCTTTCCAGATTGATCGACAGAAAGGCACGATGCTGTTCACGACCGGCGGACAAAATCCGCCCCAGTATCCTGCCAAGACGGTCAAAGCGGCTGTAGCCTCGCTCATCCTCCGCGTTCCAGTAGTCGACCTGGGCCTGTTGATAGAGTTGCAGCAGGATATCGCCCCACGACCCAAGGACGGCCTGGATGGCCGGTGCATCCACCACAAGCCGGTCGCCGGGCAAACTGTCGAGCTTGATCTCCAGCACATGCTCGGCGCTGAAGATCGGCGCGACCCCGGTCGTGAAATGCTCGAGCACAAGGTCGATCACGGCACGGTATTGATAGCCACCCGAAAACCTTTTTCCATCGCGTTCCAGCCATTGCAGTTTGCCGACATACAGATGCGAGGCATTGCGCTGCGGGTTCCAGCTGGAAAAAAAATACCCCTGGATGGCCGACAAGGCCACTTCCCGCAAAGTCGGCGGGAGGGCAAAAAGCGCCTTGGCCGCCTCGATCTCGTGCTCAAGCGACAGGCCCGGCAGTGTGGCTGCATCATTCATACAGACTATTCCCTTCAAACAGATCCGACAGGCTTGGGTTCAAGCGCCATGCCCGGCACCCAACACAGGTGCAGGGGAAGTAGATGCCTGACACACCAAGCCCATGCGGTATTCGCTTATCGTGGAAATGTTCCGTAGACCCTCCGTCGGACAAGCCAGCTCGAACGGCTCGACCCTTGAACCTCGGGCATACAGCAGCGTGGCACTGGCATACACTGGCGCCCATGACCAAGATCCCACTGACCGACCTCACGGAACCCGCGATCACCTGCTCTTCCTGCGCGGCCTGCTGCTGTCGACTGGAGGTTATGTTGATCACCGATACCGGTGTTCCCGAGCGCTACATCGACATCGACGATTGGGGCGGCGAGGTGATGTTGCGTCTGGACGATGGCTGGTGCGCGGCGCTGGATCGCGACAGCATGCGCTGCACGATCTACGAGAAACGTCCGTTGATCTGCCGGGAGTTCGAAACCGGCTCGGCGGACTGCCTGGAAGAACGCCGTGGGATCGCCACGGCGTATCGGTGAGTCGAAAGAAGGCGCTGAACAGCGGTTACAACGGCATTGTGTAGTGCAGGGCGTAGCTTTCGATGCCCTCGTTCGGCTGGTGGATACCCGCGTTGGAATAGTGGGTGGCGCGAATCCCCACTTCATGCCCACCGGCGAAACGCAGGCCGACACCGATGCGGTCTTCGAACAGGAAGGTCCCGCCCAGCTTGTTGCCCTCCACTTCGGAGTGGGCAAACAGTGCAACACCGATCCCCGCCTCGATATACGGCTTGATCGATGCTCCGGAAAACTCGTACACGAACACCGGGGAAAACGACAGGCTGTGATTGTTGGGACTCTTGTTGCCGTCCCAATAGGTGTAGGCCCCGTTCCAGTAGCCGGTCAGGCGCCCCACATCGCTTTGCCACCAGCTTTTGTCCCAGTTCGATTGCAGGCCCAGACGCAACGTCTGGGTCGAATCGCTGGTCTCGCCGACCGAGAACTCGACACCGGCCGCTTGTACCGTAACGCCATACCCCAAGGTGGCCGCAAGCGCGGCCAAGCAGAACAGTCGCTTCATGATAAATATCCTATCCCCAGTGCATTTCAGGTGCAGCGGAACAGCCCCGTAACAGCCCCCGACGCCAAGCAAAAGATCACGGGAATTCGCCGCTCTATGTCGACGTTTTACCCTGTGAAGCTTTGCACAACGCCGGACTTATTCCAGAGCACGGGAAGAATATTTCCAAGGTGGTACGGATTCGCAGTGGTCCAGAACTGCGCCTCGCGAGCCGGCCCGCGCGACAACAGGTCGCGGGCCTCCAACAGGCGCTGGAGTTGCCGGGCCACGGCGGCACCGGTGTCGATCAGGCTGATGGAGGCAGGAATCATCTCCAGCAACATCGGCTTGAGGAAGGGATAGTGGGTGCAGCCGAGGATAAGGGTGTCGCAGCCCGCCTCCAGCAAAGGCTCGACATAGCTACGCAGCAGCTGGCGCAAGGCATCGCTGTGCAAGTCGCCGTCTTCGATCATCTCCACCAGGCCAGGACAGGGTTGAGTGATCACTCGCACATCGTTGGCAAAGCGGTCGAGCAAGGCGGCGAACTTGGCGCTTTGCAAGGTCCCGGTGGTGGCCAGCACACCGACCACACCGCTGCGGGTGGCCGCCGCGGCGGGTTTGACCGCCGGCTCCATGGCCACCAGCGGCCAGTCCGGGTAAAGCTGGCGCAAGTCGGCGGCACCGGCCACCGTGGCGGTATTGCAGGCGATCACAAGCGCCTTGGCGCCTTGCTCGCGCAAGAAACCGGCGATCACTTCACAACGCCGGCGAATGTACGCCGGGCTTTTCTCACCGTAGGGGATATGCCCACAGTCAGCGAAATACAGTATCGACTCGTTGGGCAACAGGGCCTGGATTTCCTTGAGCACCGACAAGCCGCCGACGCCGGAGTCAAACACAGCGACCGGAGCATCACGCATGGCCGCCACCACACACGCTGCACTGCGGATCGCGCTTGACCCGCAGCTCGCGGAATTTCGTGCCCAGGGCATCGACCAGCAGCAAGCGTCCCACCAGCGGCTCGCCAAAACCGGCCAGCAGCTTCAAGGCTTCCAGGGCTTGCAGGCTGCCGACCAGCCCCACCAGCGGACCGATGACGCCGGCTTCGCTGCAGGTCAGTTCGGCTTCGCTGCCGTGCCCGTACAGGCAGTGGTAGCAGGGGCTTTCCGGGCGACGCGGATCGAACACCGAGAGTTGGCCTTCGAGGCGGATCGCCGCGCCGCTCACCAGCGGCTTGCCGGCGGCCACACAGGCCGCGTTCACCGCCTCGCGGGTGGCGAAGTTGTCGCAGCAATCGAGCACCAGGTCCACCGCCGCCACCGCGACGCCGAGAGAATCGGCGTCCAGGGCCTGGCGATGGGCGACCAGGCTGACCTCGGGATTGATGGCCGCGAGCCTGCGCAGCGCCGAATCGACCTTGGTCGAACCGATGCTGTCGGTGTCGTGGATGATCTGGCGTTGCAGGTTGGTCAGCTCGACCGTGTCGAAGTCCGCCAGGTGCAGTTCGCCGACCCCCGCCGCCGCCAGGTAAAGCGCCACCGGGGCGCCGAGGCCGCCAAGGCCGACAATCAGTACCCGGCTGTTTTTCAGACGCAACTGGCCGTCGATATCGACCTGTTGCAACAGGATCTGCCGGCTATAGCGCAACAGCTCCTGATCACTCAGCACGATAGGCGCCCCAGACTGATGCGTTGATGGCCGCCCAGGTCGGTACGGCTGTGAACCTCGCTGAACCCTTGGGCCGAGAGCAATTCGCGCACGGCTTCGGCCTGGTCGTAACCGTGTTCGAGCATCAACCAGCCATCGGCCTCCAGGTGCGCGGGCGCTTGGGCGATGATCAGGCGCAGATCGTCCAGGCCATCGGTGCCGGCCACCAGCGCGCTGGCGGGCTCGAAGCGCACATCGCCCTGCGCCAGATGCGGATCGGTCGAGGCAATGTACGGCGGGTTGCTGATGATCAGTTGAAAACGCCGGCCTTCCAGGGCGCTGAACCAATGACTGCTCAACACCGTGGCGTTGTCCAGGCCCAGGCGCTGGCGATTGCGTTCGGCCAGGGCCACGGCTTCCGGCACGCGGTCCACCGCCGTCACCCGCCAGCTCGGACGCTCGCTGGCCAGGGCCAGGGCAATCGCGCCGCTGCCGGTGCCCAGGTCGAGCACTGACGCCGACGCCTGTGGCAGCAACTCAAGGGCCGCTTCCACCAGCAGTTCGGTGTCCGGGCGGGGAATCAGGGTATGCGGCGCGACTTCCAGGTCCAGCTTCCAGAACCCCTGCTGGCCCAGGATATAGGCCACCGGCTCGCCGCCACGACGACGTTGCAGGAAGTCGGCAAAGGCCTGCGCGGCTTCGCTGCTGACGATCTTTTCCGGCCAGGTGTGCAGGTAGCTGCGGGATTTGCCCAGGGCCGCCGCCAACAGCAGTTCGGCGTCCAGGCGCGCGGTCGGCGAATCAGGCAGCTCGGCGGTGCGCAGCAGGCTGGCAATAATGGTCATTCAATCACCCAAGGCGGCCAGTTGATCGGCCTGGTATTCGGCCAACAGCGGTTCGATGACGGCTTCCACGCCACCGGCCAGCACTTCATCCAGGGAGTACAGGGTCAGGTTGACGCGATGGTCGGTCACCCGGCCCTGGGGAAAGTTGTAGGTACGGATGCGCTCGGAGCGGTCGCCCGAGCCCACCAGCAGCTTGCGCTCGCTGGCGATGGCATTGGCCGCGGCCGTGGTCTGCTGGTCGTTGAGCTTGGCCGACAGCCAGGACATGGCGCGCGCCCGGTTCTTGTGCTGGGAACGCTCTTCCTGGCATTCGACCACGATCCCCGAAGGCAAGTGGGTGATGCGGATCGCCGAGTCGGTCTTGTTGACGTGCTGGCCACCGGCGCCGGAGGAGCGGTAGGTGTCGATGCGCAGGTCCGCCGGGTTGATCTCGATGGCCTCCTGTTCGTCCGGCTCGGGCAACACCGCGACCGTGCACGCCGAGGTGTGGATGCGCCCCTGGGATTCGGTGGCCGGCACGCGCTGGACGCGGTGGGCACCGGACTCGAACTTCAGCTTGCCGTAGACGTTGTCGCCTTCGACCCGGGCAATGACTTCCTTGTAGCCACCGTGCTCACCCTCGTTTTCCGAGAGGATTTCCACCCGCCAGCCACGTTTCTCGGCATACCGCGAGTACATGCGGAACAGGTCGCCGGAGAAGATCGCCGCCTCGTCGCCGCCGGTGCCGGCGCGGATTTCGAGAAACACGTTGCGGCCGTCGTTGGGATCCTTGGGCAGCAACATGCGCTGCAGATTGCCCTCCAGTTCGACCAACTGTTCCTTGGCTTCGCGGACTTCCTCGACGGCCATTTCACGCATGTCCGGGTCGCTGTCCTTGAGCAGCGCCTGGGCGCCTTCGAGGTCGGACTGCACCTTCAGCACCTGCTGGTAGGCCGCGACAATCGGTTCGACTTCGGCGTATTCCTTGGAATAGGCGCGGAACTTGGTCTGATCGGAAATGACTTCGCCATCGCCGAGCAAGGCGGTCAGTTCCTCGAAACGGTCCTGGAGGATGTCCAGCTTATTGAGCAGTGACGCTTTCATTGCGGTTTCTTATCCGAAAAGCTATCCGATGAGCCCTCACCGAGGGCAAAGAGTTCCTGGGCCATGGCCAGCGCATCGAGGCGGCCTTCGGCGGACAACTTTTTCAGTTGCACGCTGGGCGCATGCATCAACTTGTTGGTCAGGCCACGGGCCAGTTGCATCAGTACCTCTTCGGCGCTGCTGCCGTTGGCCAGCAGACGCTGGGCCTTGTGCAATTCTTCGTCACGCAGGCGTTCGCTCTGCTGGCGGTAGGCGCGCAACACGTCCACCGCGGCCAACTCGCGCAGGCGCGCCATGAAATCGTCGACCCCACTGCTCACCAGTGCTTCGGCGGCCTGCGCGGCGCCCTGGCGGCTCTTGAGGTTCTCGGCGACCACTTCGTGGAGATCGTCGACACTATAGAGGTAAACGTCGTCCAACTCGCCGACTTCCGGCTCGATATCCCGGGGTACGGCGATGTCCACCATGAAGATCGGCTTGTGCTTGCGCAGCTTCAAGGCACTTTCCACCGCGCCCTTGCCGAGGATCGGCAACTGGCTGGCGGTGGAACTGATGACGATGTCGCTGTGCACCAGCTCCTGGGGGATGTCGGCCAGCAGCACCGCATGGGCACCGAACTCCTCGGCCAGGGTCTTGGCGCGCTCCAGGGTCCGGTTGGCCACCACGATCCGCTTGACGCCCTGCTCGTGCAGATGGCGGGCGACCAGGGTGATGGTTTCGCCGGCACCGATCAGCAGGGCGCTGCTGCGCTGCAGGTCGCTGAAAATCTGTTTGGCCAGGCTGACGGCGGCAAAGGCCACCGACACCGGGTTCTCGCCGATGGCGGTGTCGGTGCGCACCTGCTTGGCAGCGCTGAACGTGGCCTGGAACAGGCGCCCGAGCAACGGACCGATGGTCCCCGCCTCCCGTGCCACGGCATAGGCGGACTTCATCTGGCCGAGAATCTGCGGTTCGCCCAGCACCAGCGAATCCAGCCCCGAGGCCACGCGCATCATATGACGAACGGCGGCATCGTCTTCGTGCACGTAGGCACTGGCGCGCAGTTCGTCGAGACTCAGGTGGTGATAATCCGCCAGCCAGCGCAATACCGTGTCCGCCGCGATGTGGTCCTGCTCGATATACAGTTCACTGCGGTTGCAGGTGGAGAGGATCGCGGCTTCACGGCTGTCGGTGAGGCGGCACAGTTGCTGCAGGGCCTCCACCAACTGCTCGGGGGTAAAAGCCACGCGCTCGCGCACGTCTACGGACGCCGTCTTGTGGTTGATGCCGAGTGCGAGGAAGGCCATTCAGGGTCGCTGATGATGTCGATAAGCCGACAATTGTCCACCTTCGACTGATTCAGGACAACCATTGCCGACTATTGTCCTGATGTAACCTTGCTATAAATGTCCGCTGAGCGTCACAGGTATGGTTCTGCCCGCTGCTTGTGTCATGATGACCTGACCCGCAGGTAAGTTGTCCTTCTCCCAATATGAATAGATCCTCCGCGTTGCTCCTCGCTTTTGTCTTCCTCAGCGGCTGCCAGGCCTTGGCACCCGTGGCGCCGGGCCGTACGCCGGCGGTCGAGGAGACCACCCCGGCCCCGGAAAAGCCCAAGGTCTACAGCTCGTTCACCGAGGATACGGTGTTCAGCCTGTTGAGCGCGGAGCTGGCCGGGCAGCGAAATCGTTTCGATATCGCCCTGGATAACTACGTGACCCAGGCGATCAATACCCAGGACCCGGGCGTTTCCGAGCGAGCCTTCCGTATCGCCGAATACCTGGGCGCCGACCAGGCCGCCCTCGACACCTCGCTGATCTGGGCAAAAAACGCCCCGAACGACCTCGAGGCGCAACGCGCGGCGGCCATCCAGCTGGCACGCGGCGGGCGCTACGACGACGCCATGGTCTATATGGAGAAGGTCCTGCAAGGCAAGGGCGACACCCATTTCGACTTTCTCGCCCTGTCGGCCGCCGACACCGACCAGGACACCCGCAACGGCCTGATGAAGAGCTTTGACCGCCTGCTGGTCAAGCATCCGAAAAACAGCCAGCTGATTTTCGGCAAGGCCCTGCTGCTGCAACAGGATGGCGACACCCAGGGCGCCTTGACGCTGCTGGAGAAAAACCCGCCGGAAGAAGGCGAAATCGCCCCGATCCTGCTGCGCGCCCGCTTGCTGCAAGCGCTCAGCCGCGGCAAGGAAGCCTTGCCGATCCTGGAAAAAAACATCAAGAAATACCCGGATGACAAGCGCCTGCGCCTGACCTATGCGCGCATGCTGGTGGAACAGGACCGCATGGCCGACGCCAAGACCCAGTTCTCCAACCTCGTGCAGCAGTATCCGGAAGACGACGAATTGCGTTTCTCCCTGGCGCTGGTCTGCCTCGAAGCCAAGGCCTGGGACGAGGCCAAGGGCTACCTGGAACAACTGATCGTCCGCGAAAGCCATGTCGACTCGGCACACCTGAACCTGGGCCGCATCGCCGAAGAACACAACGACCTGCAGACCGCCCTGGACGAATACGGGCAGGTCAGGCCGGGCAACGACTACCTGCCGGCGCAACTGCGCCAGACCGATATCCTGGTCACTACCGGGCGTGGCGCCGAGGCGTCGAGCAAACTCAAGAGCGCCCGCGACGAGCAGCCGGACTACGCGATCCAGCTCTACCTGATCGAGGCCGAGATCCTCTCCGCCAACCATCAGGGCGATCGCGCCTGGAGCGTCCTGCAACAGGCCCTGCTGCAGTACCCGGATGACCTGAACCTGCTTTATACCCGGGCCATGCAGGCGGAAAAGCGCAACGACCTGGCGCAGATGGAGAAAGACCTGCGCGCCATCCTCAAGCGCGAACCCGACAATGCCATGGCGCTGAATGCCCTCGGCTACACCCTGTCGGACCGTACGACCCGCTATGCCGAGGCCAAGGAGCTGATCGAGAAGGCTCACCAGTTGAATCCGGAAGATCCGGCGGTACTCGACAGCCTCGGCTGGGTGAATTTCCGCCTGGGCAACCTCGACGAAGCCGAGCGCCTGCTGCGCCAGGCCCTGGAGCGGTTCCCCGACCAGGAAGTCGCCGCGCACCTGGGCGAAGTCCTGTGGAGCAACGGCAAGCAACGCGAAGCCCGGCAAATCTGGGGCAAGTTCCTCAAGGACCAACCCGACAGCCCACTCCTGCGCAGCACCATCAAGCGCCTGACCGGTTCCGAGACTCTTTAAATCTATGTTCCTGCGCCACCTCGTTGTTTTCAGCCTGATCGCCCTGCTCGCCGGTTGCGCGGGCTTCGGTGCCCGTGAGTCCGTCGAAGGCCACGGCGATCCTGCCCTGTGGACCAAACACAAGCAGCAATTGAGCAGCCTCGACGGCTGGCAGATCAATGGCAAGGTCGGTATCCGCGCACCGAAGGATTCCGGCAGCGGTACCCTGTTCTGGCTGCAACGCCAGGATTACTACGATATCCGCCTGTCCGGCCCGCTCGGACGTGGCGCCGCGCGCCTGACCGGACGTCCCGGCCAGGTGAGCCTGGAGGTCGCCAACCAGGGTCGCTACGCCGCGAACAGCCCCGAAGCCCTGCTCCAGGAGCAACTGGGCTGGGAGTTGCCGGTGTCCCATCTGGTCTGGTGGGTCCGTGGCCTGCCTGCGCCGGACAGCAAAAGCCGCCTGAGCCTGGACAGCGACAGCCGCCTGGCCACCCTGGAACAGGATGGCTGGCAGGTCGAGTACCTGAGCTACAGCCAGCAGAACGGCTACTGGTTGCCCGAGCGCGTCAAGCTGCACGGTCGCGACCTCGACGTCACCCTGGTGATCAAGGACTGGCAGCCGCGCCAGCTGGGACAGTGACATGAGCGCTGCCCGCCTGACCCTGCCCGCGCCGGCCAAGCTCAACCTGATGCTGCACATCCTCGGTCGCCGTGCGGACGGCTATCACGAATTGCAGACCCTGTTTCAGTTTCTCGACTACGGCGACGAACTGAGTTTCGCTGTCCGTGACGACGGCGTGATCCGGCTGCACACCGAGTTCGACGGCGTGCCCCACGACAGCAACCTGATCGTGCGCGCCGCGAAAAAACTCCAGGAACAATCCGGCAGCGCCCTGGGCGTGGATATCTGGATCGAGAAGATCCTGCCCATGGGCGGCGGCATCGGTGGCGGCAGCTCGAATGCCGCGACCACCCTGCTCGGCCTCAATCATCTCTGGCAACTGGGCTGGGACGAGGATCGCCTGGCCGGCCTGGGCCTGACACTGGGCGCCGACGTCCCGGTTTTCGTCCGCGGGCACGCGGCTTTCGCCGAGGGCGTGGGGGAAAAACTCACCCCGGTAGACCCCGACGAACCCTGGTATGTCGTGCTCGTTCCGCAAGTCTCTGTAAGTACAGCAGAAATTTTTTCAGATCCGCTGTTGACACGTGACTCCGCGCCCATTAAAGTGCGCCCCGTTCCCAAGGGAAACAGTCGAAATGACTGCTTGCCGGTTGTTGCAAGGCGTTATCCAGAGGTACGTAACGCTTTGAATTTGTTAGGTAAGTTTACCGAAGCAAAATTAACCGGCACTGGAAGTTGTGTGTTTGGGGCCTTCCCAAACAAAGCTGAAGCTGATAAAGTCTCGGCCCTTCTTACAGAGACCCAAACAGGGTTTGTGGCAAAGGGAAGCAACGTTTCGATGTTGCATCGCAAGCTGCAAAGTCTGCTCTAGGAATCGAGTACAGGGTACTCGTTGCAACAGATACAGGGGCGTCGCCAAGCGGTAAGGCAGCAGGTTTTGATCCTGCCATGCGTTGGTTCGAATCCAGCCGCCCCTGCCATTTTCCTATACTCATCCAGGTTACCCTCAGCCTTCAGGTACTGCGCGTGTCCAAGATGATGGTCTTTACGGGGAATGCCAACCCCGATCTGGCTCGGCGTGTCGTACGTCAGCTGCATATCCCACTCGGTGACATTTCTGTCGGTAAGTTCTCCGACGGCGAAATCACCGCTGAGATCAATGAAAACGTCCGCGGTAAAGACGTCTTCATCATTCAGCCGACTTGCGCTCCGACCAACGATAACCTGATGGAACTCGTCGTGATGGCTGATGCCTTCCGCCGTTCCTCAGCCACTCGAATCACTGCGGTGATCCCTTACTTTGGTTATGCCCGTCAGGATCGCCGTCCGCGTTCCGCGCGCGTGGCAATCAGCGCGAAAGTCGTCGCTGACATGCTCACCGTCGTCGGCATCGACCGTGTTCTCACGGTTGACCTGCACGCAGACCAGATCCAGGGTTTCTTCGATATTCCGGTAGATAACATCTACGGCTCCCCCGTTCTGGTGGATGACATCGAAGATCAACGCTTCGAAAACCTGATGATCGTGTCTCCGGACATTGGCGGCGTCGTGCGTGCACGGGCTGTTGCCAAGTCGCTGGGCGTGGATCTGGGCATCATCGACAAACGTCGTGAGAAGGCCAACCACTCCGAAGTGATGCACATCATCGGTGACGTCGAAGGCCGCACCTGTATTCTCGTCGATGACATGGTCGACACCGCAGGCACCCTGTGCCACGCGGCGAAAGCCCTCAAGGAACATGGCGCTGCCAAGGTCTTTGCCTACTGCACACACCCTGTGCTGTCGGGTCGTGCGATCGAGAACATTGAAAATTCCGTGCTGGACGAGCTGGTGGTGACCAACACCATCCCGCTGTCCGCCGCCGCACAAGCCTGTGCACGTATCCGTCAACTGGATATCGCACCGGTAGTCGCCGAAGCGGTTCGCCGCATCAGCAACGAAGAATCGATCAGCGCGATGTTCCGCTAAGGGCCCTGCCCGGCAGACACCTCGTTGACGTAAAGCGCCCCGCCCCAACACCCATGTTGGGGCGGGGCTTTTTTGCCCATACCGCTCACGTCGGTCGCAGACGTGACGGGACATGGCTATTTTGGAGATACAAAATGACTGATTTCATCCTGAACGCCGAAGCGCGTAACGACCTGGGGAAAGGTGCGAGCCGCCGCCTGCGTCGTCTCGCCAACCAGGTTCCTGCCGTTGTCTACGGTGGCGACAAGGCTCCTGAGTCCATCATGATGCTGGCCAAAGAAGTGGCCAAGCTGTTCGAAGACGAGGCTGCTTTCAGCCACGTGATCGAACTGAACGTCGGCGGCACCAAGCAGAGCGTGATCGTTAAAGCCCTGCAGCGTCACCCAGCCAAGCAGTTCATCATGCACGCCGACTTCGTTCGCGTTGTTGCCGGCAAGAAACTGACTGCTACCGTTCCTGTGCACTTCGTCAACGAAGCAGCTCCAGTGAAGAAAGGCGGCGAGATCTCCCACGTTGTGAACGAGATCGAAGTGTCTTGCGAAGCCAAGGACCTGCCTGAGTTCATCGAAGTCGACCTGGCTGACGCCGAAGTGGGTTCGATCATCCACCTGTCGAACCTCAAGGCTCCAAAAGGCGTTGAGTTCGTCGCACTGGCTCACGGTAACGACCTGGCTGTTGCCAACGTTCACGCGCCACGTGTTGCACCAGAAGCCGCTGCCGAGTAATCGTTTACTCCGCAACGTCGGAGTCATGGAAACATCGCGAGCTGGCAAGTAGCGAGTAAAGCGGGCGGGATCGCGAAGTTTGCATCATGTAAATGAGCACGTTTCGTCCACCTTCGCCGCTACGCCGAATAGCCGCGATGTTATCCACAACTCCGAGGAAGGGCCCCTGTCGTGACTGCCATCAAACTGATCGTTGGCCTGGGAAATCCAGGCACCGAATACGAACAGACCCGGCATAACGCGGGGGCCCTTTTTGTTGAGCGCATCGCCCACGCCCAAGGTGTCAACCTGGTGGCCGATCGCAAATATTTCGGCCTGACCGGGCGCTTCAGTCACCAGGGTCAGGATGTTCGTCTGTTGATCCCCACCACCTACATGAACCGCAGCGGCCAGGCCGTGGCGGCATTGGCTGGATTCTTCCGCATCACGCCCGAAGAAATCCTGGTGGCCCACGACGAGCTGGACTTGCCCCCCGGTGTCGCCAAGCTCAAACAGGGCGGCGGACACGGCGGGCACAACGGCCTGCGCGACATCATCGCGCAGCTCGGCAACCAGAATACCTTTCACCGCCTGCGGCTTGGCATTGGCCACCCGGGCGTTGCCAGTATGGTTTCAAATTTTGTCCTGGGTCGTGCGCCACGCGCCGAACAGGAAAAGCTCGATGCCAGCATCGATTTTGCCCTCGGCGTGCTGCCGGATATCCTCGCCGGGGAATGGAACCGAGCGATGAAAAACCTGCACAGCCAGAAGGCCTGACTCTTATCCGAGGGGAAACACCATGGGATTCAATTGCGGCATCGTCGGCCTGCCCAACGTCGGCAAATCCACCCTGTTCAACGCCCTGACCAAATCCGGTATCGCGGCGGAGAACTTCCCCTTCTGCACCATCGAACCGAACAGCGGTATCGTGCCGATGCCCGACCCGCGCCTGCAGGCCCTGGCCGAGATCGTCAAGCCCAAGCGCATCCTGCCGACCACCATGGAGTTCGTCGACATCGCGGGCCTGGTGGCCGGTGCCTCGAAAGGTGAAGGCCTGGGCAACAAGTTCCTCGCCAACATCCGTGAAACCGATGCCATCGCCCACGTGGTCCGCTGCTTCGAAGACGAGAACGTGATTCACGTCTCCAACAGCGTCGACCCCAAGCGCGACATCGAGATCATCGACCTGGAACTGATCTTCGCCGACCTCGACAGCTGCGAGAAGCAACTGCAGAAAGTCACCCGTAACGCCAAGGGCGGTGACAAGGACGCCGTGGTGCAAAAGGGCCTGCTGGAGCAGTTGATCGCCCACTTCACCGAAGGCAAGCCGGCGCGCAGCCTGATGAAGAACATGGGTGCCGACGAGAAGGCAGTGATCCGCGGCTTCCACCTGCTGACCACCAAGCCGGTGATGTACATCGCCAACGTCGCCGAAGACGGCTTCGAGAACAACCCGCTGCTGGACGTGGTCATGGCCATCGCCGAGGAAGAAGGCGCGGTGGTAGTGCCGGTGTGCAACAAGATCGAAGCGGAAATCGCCGAGCTGGACGACGGTGAAGAGAAGGACATGTTCCTCGAAGCCCTGGGCCTTGAAGAACCCGGCCTGAACCGCGTGATCCGTGCCGGCTACGAAATGCTCCACCTGCAGACCTACTTCACCGCCGGTGTCGAGGAAGTCCGCGCCTGGACCGTGCGTGTCGGTGCGACCGCACCACAGGCTGCCGGTGTGATCCACACCGACTTCGAAAAAGGCTTCATCCGCGCCGAAGTGATCGCCTACAACGACTTCATCCAGTACAAGGGCGAAGCCGGGACCAAGGAAGCCGGCAAATGGCGCCTGGAAGGCAAGGACTACATCGTCAAGGACGGTGATGTGATGCACTTCCGCTTCAACGTCTAACTGATCCGTATTAACTCACGACGGTCCAATTTGGCCCGGTATTCTGAAGAAGCCCTGTAGATACAGGGCTTCTTTGTTTCAGGGCGTGTCAGATGTGGTCGCTATTAATGTCACGTTCAGAACGCCTGCTCCATCTTTTGCAAGTTTTGCGGCGCTATCGCCGCCCAGTGAGCGGCCAGGTACTGGCAAACGAGCTTGGCATCAGTATCCGTACCTTGTATCGGGATATCGCTAGCCTGCAAGCCCAGGGGGCCATGATAGAAGGCGAGCCGCGTATTGGGTACGTCATGAAGCCGGGCTTCATGCTGCCACCCTTGATGTTTGGCTCAGAAGAACTTGAAGCCTTGGTCTTGGGCATGCGCTGGGTGGCGGACCGTTGTGATCGCACCCTGGCCGAGGGTGCACTGAATGTATTGGCCAAGGTTTCGTCAGTATTGCCTTCCGAATTGCGGCGGGAGCTGGAAGAATCGGCACTGCTTGTCGGCGCTCCCTTGCAGAGACCAAATAATCCGCCGTCTCATGACATCCTGCGCAGCGCTGTACGTTCTGAACTGAAGCTGCGAATCACTTACATGGATGGTGACGGCATTCAGACGCAGCGCGTGGTATGGCCGTTTGCCTTGGTCTATTTTGACCAGTCCAGAGTGTTGATGTGCTGGTGCGAGCTGAGAAACGGCTTCCGAAATTTTCGTACTGACCGCATATTGGTAACGGACGAGACCAATGAGCGCTACCCCAAGCGGAGAGCCGCTTTGCTACGCGAGTGGCGCAAAGCCCACCAGGAAGCGAGTAAAACTATACTGCCAGAATCTGACAGGATTGGATCTTAAACTGAGCCCTCTTTCAAATCAGGAGCTCAAGATGAAATTCGCATCGGTACGTGTGGTCACGCAGGGTCTCGAAAACATGATCACCTTTTACCAGCACCTTTCCGGCATCACGGCAAACCGCCCGGCAGAAGGTTTTGCAGAAATCCACTTCAACGGGGCAGTACTAGCCCTTTCCTCTGAACGCCTGATTACCCTGTTCAATGCAGGGGCCGCAAAAGCAGCAGCCAATCAATCAGCGATACTGGAGTTTGAAGTAACGGACGTGGATGCAGTACTCGAACGGATAGCTGATAACGGCGTCAATGTCGTCATGCCGACAACGACAATGCCATGGGGGAACCGCTCGCTGCTGTTACGCGATCCAGATGGCAATCTCGTAAATATATTCTCCCGCCCCACCAATCAGTCCGTGAACTTTCCAGGTAATTTGGTGACCCCTGGGTGACGCAAAGGTCTGCGACGGGGCGGCTGCCGACATCCAACTCGATTGCGTTGCACCTAATATATTGCGCGAATGCATCGGATAGGCGACCGGGTATGGAACCGGGTAACATTAGGTTTACCGAGTGGAACTGCCGCATGAATGCTGGATAAATTGGGGCTATTTCTCGTTTAACGTATAAGCGTTGTCGGAATCGAAGAAGCCGCGTAGATACGCGGCTTTTTTGTGGGCGCTCCGATATGACTTACAACCGGAGAGGCCCTCGCCATCGGTGACTCATCGGAGGCAGTTCAGATACTCAGCTCGCTGCACAGGCTCCGGCTGGCTTATCGGTTTGGGAAAGTCAGCATCGGCCTTCATCAAGTGACCGATGTCCATGTGACCCCAGAGCCAGCCTGCATGCAGTTGCCGGCTGAAGCAGGTAAAAAATCGCTCCTTGTCGCCCCATGTCGGCTGCCACGCCGTATCCATCAAGGTTCGGGCCGACGCACTGTTGCCGGAATAGATGTACATCAGCATGTCGCGCCATAACAGGGTGGGAGGCCAGCTATCGACCTCTTCCTTCAAGAGCTCCTGCGCATCCTCCTCCAACTCGACATACGATGGCGCCGGTTTGCGCATGCCATCGACGTCCAATACATAGCGTCCTTGCATGGCATCCCAGTTGAGCGAGATCGGCGGCGCTGGACTGCCTGCGAATGAGTGATGCCAGGATGCGAAACTGAAATCGTAGAAGCCCAATGTCGGCCCGCCATGAGCGAGCGCTTGCAGATCGATCTGATCCGAATTGAGAGCCTCGATATCTTGCATATGCAGCGTTGGCGAAAAACTGATGACGTGCAATGTATCGCAACAATTAGCGCCACCACTGAAGCCTTGCACGATCATGTTCGGTGCATGGGTGGGATCCGGGTCGGTATAGAGCACGTAGAAGTGGACGTCGCGGAGCGTGATCGGCTGGGAACCTTCTCGCGTCAAGGTCACGATTTCTTCGGCGTAATCCGACTCGGACTCCGGCTCCAGTTCGGACACCTGAATGCTCGTATCGCCGACGGTTGAACTGATCAGCTTCTTGGGCTCGGCTTCCACAGCCCAGACCTGGCTCACCGCAAGACACAAAAGCCACGCGGCACACCGGCGCATAGGCCGGATGCGTTTAGGGCAAAGAGAGAGAAACATGCGGCTTCCTAGGGTTGCCCTGATCCATTGGACGCCAGTGTATGCTGGACAGGGCAAGCGGATAAAGGCTGCAAACCTCACTCGCCACGCTCCTGATGCAGGACCTGCTGGCCGATGGGAAGAAACGCCCTGAATATCGAGTCGGCAGCGGTATTTGCTCGCTACCTTGAGGTGCCGGTTTCCGCTTTCAGTAAGCGCTTGGCACAACAGATCAAAGAGATCTCCAGGTCGAACGCCTCGAACCTCGGTGAGGCGACTCAGCCTGTCGAGGCCTTCCGTTATCCTGTTATCACTTGGGTAGCCGCAGGGGCTGCTGAAACGGCCGAATCCCTTCCAACAGACGACTCAGGCACTTACCAAACGTCTGAATACGACTCCACCGGCCCTGCGTTCTGGCTACAGGTGAGAGGCGATTCGATGGCCTCTCCCTCTGGCATGAGTATCAACGAAGGCACCTCGATTCTGGTGGATACTGCGATTGAAGCCGCCCCAGGCAGACTGGTAGTGGCGAAATTTCCAGACAGTAATGAAACCACCTTCAGGATGCTTGTGAGTGATGGTGGAAAGCTGTATCTGAAACCGCTCAATCAGGATTACCCGGTTGAGTCGTTTGGCGAGAGCGGCCGGATTATTGGTGTGGTGGTTCAGGCGATGCAGAAATTTCACTGATCGGAATGGAGTCTCTCGTATCTCACTGCGGAAAATCGAGTATTGCCTTGACCAGCTTCAAGCTTAGGAAAACTTACGTGCGAGCGGGTCTTAGCAGCGCGAGCTCTCGTAGCTGAGCCATCAATATAGGATTTACCTCAGGAAGGACTCACACCCGAAAAAATAAACGCGTCCCATTTCCTTCTCTAAAAATAAGCTCTCAGCCACTGCAGTAAACTAAGTCTACGTCTTCGGGTTGTTTTTCGTTTCGGCTAAACGCTATGCTCCACGATCTCCGAACAACATATGCAAAGGGACTTGTCGGCATGGTGCGTAACGGACCTACACCTCACGCTTCCTTCGCGAATACCGTGCGCCATAGAGCACTCTTAAAAATTCACTAATTTTTCTTTACGCAGAGAAAAGCCCAATGCACCTGCCACCGCTAATCAAAGAACTCATAAGCCGAGACCATGCGCTGAATGCCGTAGTGCTTAAAGCACTTTCCATTGTTGAGCCATGGACGCTTGATAATAGAACCGTTTTCTTTCACGAGTACACCGACCATAGCTTAAAACACTTAGCAGAGGTTTTACTCACAGCCGAAGGACTTATATCTGACAAGTCGTGGCCGAACCTAACAGCTGAGGACGGGGCAGTCATTATACTGTCTGTGCTCCTGCATGACTGTGCCCTTCATATTTCTGAGGACGGCTTTTTTTCCTTGATAAACGGTAACTATCAACCTGCACCATCTCGCTATATTCAAGGAGAAACAGCATGGCCAGCTCTTTGGGATCAGTTCCTTACAGAGGCTCGCCGTTTTGATCAGCGCAAGCTGCATGCACTATTCGGAAGCTCCGAACCAGTTCAAGATATACCATCAAATAAGCTTAATCTGACATTCAAGCATCGATTGCTTATTGGAGAGTTCCTCCGACGGCATCACGCGAGACTTGCACACGAAATAGCAATTTCAGGAATACCTGGACCTAACTCCCCAGTTGTTCTCGCAGACATTGAGTTTAAGGATCTGATGGATCTTTCAGGATACGTGGCAAGGAGCCACAACTCATCAATTCGCTCTGCGGTAGATGTCCTCGAACCAAATCAACGGCGTATTCATCACAACTGTCGAGCTCCATTTGTGATGATGGTGCTTCGTATAGCAGACTACCTTCAGATTCACTCCTCGCGAGCGCCTGGACAGCTACTCCGACTTAAATCGCTCGTTAGCCCGGTTTCACGCGGAGAATGGCGAAAACATATGTCGGTCAGAGAGATCCACCAAGCACACGACGATCCGGAAGCTATATTTGTAGATTGCGAGCCAGAAAGCGCAGCAACATTCTTAGGGATGCGGAGCTTGTTACGCGATATTCAGGCCGAACTAGATAACAGCTGGGCGGTACTCGGCGAAGTTTATGGATTACTTCCCCCTCTCAGCTCTCTTGGAATTACAATCAGGCGTATCAGATCTAACCTAGACGATCCGAATCTTTTTTGGAAAAAACGACGCCCGTCGTATCTTCCACGCGATTTTAGATTCAAGACTGCCAGTGCTGAGCTTATGGATTTACTAGTGATGCCACTTTATGGTGACAAGCCAGAAATCGGTATTCGCGAGCTAGTTCAAAATGCTGTAGATGCTTGTCGAGAGAGGAATGATCTGATAACGAAGGATCTTGTGAGCTCTGCGTTAAAAACCAGTGAAGATGTAATCGTCACCATAAACAAGCCTGAGGGCGAGAGCGCAAGCCTAGTTATTGAGGACTTCGGTGTTGGCATGACTCCAGATGTAGTCGATAAATATCTTCTAAATATTGGTGCCTCATTCCGAAGCAGCGACATATGGAGAAAAAATCACGAATCCAATGGGCACTCTACAGTTCATCGAACAGGTCGTTTTGGAATAGGATTGCTCGCGGCGTTCCTACTTGGCCCCGAAATAAGAGTGACAACTCGCTCCATATACAGCGAGGAAGATGATGCAATTACATTTTCGTGCCTACAGGGCTCAGAGTCGATCGAAGTCACGCCTTGTAAGTTTCACGTAGGAACCAGAATTGAAATCCCACTATCAGATGAAATAGTAGCCAAGCTCACTAGAGATAACGAGTTATGGGACTGGTATTGCCTTCTAACCCCGAGTGTAAAACGAGTTTTCGCCACTGACAGCCATCGCGATCTCAGGCAGATGTATACAGTTCCAGAATGTGATTCCAGTCTCGACAGCACTAAGTGGCGCCGTATCAACGCAGAAGGATATGACGATATAATCTGGAGCTATGAAGCACTTGAACGGTGGGGGCAAACCGACACCTCAATCATTTGCAATGGAATATGGTTATGCCAGAGAAGTTACAAATTATCACATAAAGTTTCGAATGAGCTAGGTGTTATTTGCGCATTACAGCCCAGCCTAGTTATTTTTGATCCCGATGGACGACTCCCTATTAACCTACAGCGCAACGAGCTCGCCTCAGGTCACACCGGATTTGAAAAAGAACTTACCCTTGATATTTCAGACTATTTTGCCACCCGCTTAATTCGGACATTTGAGAGCCTTAATCCAGGAATCACGCCAGAAAACGTACTTCTTTCCATCAACCCTAAAATTCAGGGTCTAGGGCAGGAGTTTGAACACCGCAATGATGTTGCCTTTATGCTTCTATCAAAAATAGGAGTAACTCCGGTTGACGCTGACCTTCTTAGGGCCTCGAAGATAAAAAGCATCGCCATCGATGCAGTCAACATATCTACTAAGCAGGGGGCATTCACGTCGCCATCATTCACATCATGGGCACAACATTATGTCGCTGTAGACGGTATTACCCGGACTAAAGTTAGCCGAACTAACTTTCTACGCGATTCGATCGGAGGGACTGGACATGATGGCTTTTTTTCGAAATTAGGAGTAATAGGGCGCCGAATACTCGTTCGTAAAACAGATGTCGCGGAGCTCGTTACATCTAGAAATGTGCCACGAAACCTATGGAATAAATTGACTCTAGAGAGCGATCTTGGAGAATGGGGCCTTTGGTCTTCGGGGGTCCTTCCCACGCTGACACTTGACCTAGCTACAGTATGCGCAGATCTTGATCGCTCGGAAGCATTTGGTATCACCCTCCTTTACTTTGATATTGATGCTAGCGAGAAGGAAGTAACTCAATCACACCCGTCTGTATTTTCGGAAGTATGGAATCAGAAGGTCCGTTCGCCAACTCTTCTGCAGCGACCCCACTAACGTAAGTATTGAATAGTGCCCAACCTCGTGCTTCAGCGGATCGAGTTCAGCACCCGCTGAACTCGAAGGGCCGAAAACAGGACGGATTTATTTAAGAAATAGGACATTGAAACGCCACCTCACTGTGGGAGCGGTACTTGCCCGCGAAGTTCTTCACGTCGTAGCTTTGGTGAGCTTATTGAGCTAATTCGCGTATCAGCTCAAATCAGCTCACAACTGAGCTGATTTGAGCCATAATGAGCTCATTATGAGCTGATATCAGACCTTCCCACATGGCCAGTACCCCCCACGATCTCATCGCGGCTCTTCAACGCCGAGCCCAAGGCAGCAATCCCTGGATCAGCTCAAGCGAACTGCTGAGCGAAGTGAATATCAGTTGGTCCACGATCAAGCGCCATCTGGACGACCTGGTCAGTTCGGGCGAAGTCATTCGGGAAGGTAAAGCACGCGCCACTCGCTATCGGCTGGCCGACAGCAACGCCGTCCAGCTACCCAACACTAGTACGGCCTCCACATCAGAGACAGGCCCTGTCTGGTCAACTGAAAGTCAGGCATTGCGCAAGGCTCTGCTGCAACCTCTGGGCACGCGCAACGCAGTCACCTACCAACGCACCTTCGTGGACAGCTACGTCCCCAACCAGACCTCGCTACTGCCAACATCACTCGCCAAGACCCTGATGGAAGAAGGACGAATGCGCGGCCAACAACCTGCCGGCACTTATGCACGCAAGGTACTGGAGCCCCTGCTCATTGACCTGTCCTGGTCCTCTTCGCGCCTGGAAGGTAACCGCTACTCCTTGCTCGCCACCGAGGAACTGTTCAAGAGTGGCGCCAGCGGCGGAGACCTGGATGCGGTGATGCTGCTCAACCACAAGGCGGCCATCGAGTTCATGGTCGACGCCGTCCCCACCTATGGCCTGACCACTCCCGTGATCCAGAACCTGCACGCACTCCTGATGCAGGATCTACTGGCCGACCCGGGCGGCCTGGGCACTATTCGCCAGAAAGTCGTCAACATCAGCGATACCACCTACCTGCCCAGCCAGGTCCCTTCCCTGCTGGGCGAAATGCTCGAATGCATCCTGGAGAAGGCCAGGCAGGTCAAGAACCCGGTCGAGTCCGCCTTCTTCCTGTGGATCAACCTGGCCTACCTGCAACCGTTCGACGACGGCAACAAACGCACGAGTCGCCTGGCAGCCAACATTCCCTTGATGCTGTACAACAGCGCGCCGCTGTCCTTTCTGGATGTGGATGTACAGGATTATGCGCACGCCATGATGGGAGTCTATGAACACCTGGATGTGTCGCTGGCCGCGGACCTGTTCGAATGGGCCTATCGCCGCTCGATCAGAAAGTACGAAGTGACCCTCGAAGCCATGGGCAAGCCAGATCCCGTTCGGGTGCAATTCAGGGAAGCGCTGAATGAGTCCATTGGCGCCATTGTGCGTGATGGCAAGACCTGTGAAGAGGCCATAGCCGACTTGTCGCTGCCCCCCGATCAGGCACAACTGCTACGCCCCTTGCTGCTGGACGAACTCAAGTTGCTGGAGGTTTTCAACTGTGCGCGTTATCGGCTGACGATGATGCACACCCAACGCTGGATCGAGGCCGGCCGCCCTTCGTAGCTCCGTGCCTTCGGCCTTGAGCAACGGCCAAGTCGCTCAACGCCGAAGTACCGCGGCAACGCTTACTTCAGGTTGCCGCTGAGGAACTGCTGCAAACGCTCGCTCTTCGGATTGCCCAGCACCGCTTCAGGTGCGCCCTCCTCCTCCACTCGCCCCTGATGCAGGAACAGCACCTGATTCGAGACTTTGCGGGCAAAGCTCATTTCGTGGGTCACCATGATCATGGTCCGGCCTTCTTCGGCCAAGCCCTGGATCACCTTGAGCACTTCACCCACCAACTCCGGGTCGAGCGCCGAGGTTGGTTCGTCGAAGAGCATGACTTCCGGCTCCATCGCCAAGGCGCGGGCAATGGCGACACGCTGCTGCTGACCGCCCGACAGGAACGCCGGGTACTGATCCGCCACGCGGGCCGGCAGGCCAACCTTGTCCAGGTAACGTCGAGCCCGGTCCTCGGCCTCCTTCCTGGCGACACCCAGCACCCGGCGCGGGGCCATGGTGATGTTTTCCAGCACGGTCATGTGGCCCCACAGGTTGAAGTGCTGGAACACCATCGCCAGACGGGTGCGCAGGCGTTGCAGCTCGGCATCGTCGGCCACGTGCATGCCATGGTGGTCCTTGACCATGCGAATCTGCTTGCCGTCCAGGCTCATGGCGCCGTCATTGGGGGTTTCGAGAAAGTTGATGCAACGCAAAAAGGTGCTTTTGCCCGAGCCGCTGGCGCCGATCAGGCTGATCACGTCACCGGTCTTGGCTTTCAGTGAAACTCCCTTGAGCACTTCGTGGCTACCGTAACTCTTATGCAGTTCTTCAACAGTCAATTTATACATGTGCGCAAGCATCCTCTAAGGGAAAATGGGTCGCCGCTGCGTAGACGTCACAAGCGGCGACAAAGCCCACGGCGGGGCGCTAAGTCCTAGTGGGCCGGGCCCAGAAAAGCCAGCCAACGACGTTCGGCAACGCGGAACAGCCCCACCAACGCAAAGGTGACCATCAGGTAGATCAGCGCGGTCACGGCAAACGTCTGAAAGGTCATAAAGGTCGCCGCGTTGGCGTCCCGGGCGATTTTCAGGATATCCGGGACGGTGGCGGTGAAGGCCACGGTGGTCGAGTGCAGCATCAGGATCACTTCGTTGCTGTAGTAGGGCAACGAGCGACGCAGGGCCGAGGGCATGATCACGTAGGCGTAGAGCTTCCAGCCCGTCAGACCGTAGGCCTTCGCGGCTTCGACTTCGCCGTGGTTCATGCTGCGGATCGCCCCGGCGAAAATCTCCGTGGTGTAGGCGCAGGTGTTCAGGGCGAAGGCGAGGATGGTGCAGTTCATCGCATCGCGAAAGAACGCATCGAGCATCGGTTGCGCACGGACCGCGGCCAGGCTGTAGATCCCGGTGTAGCAGATCAGCAGCTGTATATACAGCGGCGTGCCACGAAACAGGTAAGTGTAGAACTGCACCGGCCAGCGCACGTAGAACCTGGGTGAAACCCGAGCAATCGACAGGGGGACCGACACCAGGAAACCGAAGAAAATCGAGGCGCTGAGCAGCCACAGCGTCATGGCCAGGCCGGTGGTGTGGTAGCCGTCGCTATAGAGGAAGGGCTTCCAGTATTCCTGCAGTAGTTCGATCATCGTACAGCCTCCCGGGAACCTGCCGCGTAATGCCGTTCGAGCCAGCGCAGGACGTAGTTCGAAGCGCTGGTAATCACCAGGTAGATCAAGGCGGCGAGTACCAGGAAGTAGAACAGTTGATAGGTGCTTTTACCGGCGTCCTGAGCGGCCTTGACCAAATCCGCCAGGCCGATGATCGACACCAGCGCGGTAGCCTTGAGGATCACCATCCAGTTATTGCCGATGCCCGGCAGGGCGAAGCGCATCATTTGCGGAAAGATCACGAAGCGGAAACGCTGGGCGCGGGTCAGGCCATAGGCGGTGGCGGCTTCGAGCTGTCCGCGAGGTACGGCGAGGATCGCGCCACGGAAGGTCTCGGTGAAGTACGCGCCGTAGATGAAGCCCAGGGTGATGACCCCGGCACCGAACGGATCGATCTCGATGTAGTCCCAGTCCAGCGCCTCGGTGAAACTGGTCAACCAGGTCTGCAGGCTGTAGAAAATCAGCAGCATCAGCACCAGGTCCGGCACCCCGCGAATCAGCGTGGTGTAGAGCTGGGCCGGAATCCGCAACAGTTTGACGCTGGAGAGCTTGGCACTGGCGCCGACCAGGCCGAGCAGAACGCTCAACAACAGCGACAGTATCGATAGTTTGACGGTCATCCAGAAGCCTTCCAGCAACAGAGGGCCAAACCCCTTCAAGCCGAACGTGGAAAGCCCGAGTGTCTGTAACAGTGCTTCGAACATGATTCAGGACCTATAGCGATAAAAAAGCGCCCGTCCCGGGGACGGGCACCGGGGCCTTACTTGCCGCTGTAGAGACTCATATCACCGAAGTGTTTCTTCTGGATCGAGTCGTAGGTACCGTCATCGTGTAGCGCCTTGATGCCTTTATCGAGAAGGGCCTTGAGCTGTGCGTTGCCCTTGGCGAGACCCACCGCTGTCTTAGCGGGCAGCAGCTCGCTGTCGACCGGCTGGCTGACCTCGAAATCAGCCCCTTGCGCCGACTTCAAGAAGCTCAGTTTGGCTTGCAGCATGTCCTGGATCGTGGCGTCGAGGCGACCGGACAGCAAGTCCGCGTAAACCTGGTCCTGGTTGGCATAGGCCTTGGTTTCCACCCCGGCCTTGTCCAGCACGGCCTTGGCGTAGGCTTCCTGGATGGTGCCCTGCTCGTAGCCGACTTTCTTGCCCTTGAGCGAGGCCACGTCAGAAACGCCGGAGCCTTTCTTGTAGACCAGCGCGGTCGGGCCGGAGAACAGCTCGCTGGAGAAGTCGATGGCTTTTTCGCGGACCGGCGTCACGGTCATGGAGGAGATCACGCCGTCGAACTTGTTGGCCTTCAGGCCCGGGATCATGCCGTCGAAATCGCTTTCGACCCATTTGCACTTGACCTTCAGCTCGGCGCAGATCGCGTTGCCCAGGTCGATGTCGAAGCCCACCAGGCTACCGTCGGCCGCCTTGGACTCGAACGGCGCGTAGGAGGGGTCAACGCCAAAACGCAGCTCCTTGTATTCCTTGGCCGTGGCTACGCCGGCGGCCACGCACAGAGTCAAGGCAGAAAGGGTCAGCAATGTTCTTTTCATTATTATCAATTCCTAAAACCACTACGGGCGCTTGCGGCGCATGGATGCTGTTACTGGAAGACGTGTGACGCGGTGAATCCGGACCACAAGGCCATGCTGTACGCCAGCCCCTCACAGGTCTCTTACGCACATACACATGCCTGTACATACAAGCATATGCAATCAACCAGCCAACTCATTGAACGGGAGCTGAAGAAACCCTTCAAAGAAAAATGAAGGCCTCTGGAACGGGGCTTTGGGGAATGACCGGGAAAGTTTCGAGGAGTGTCTGGCCGCACTCGAGGCTGTTACCTGAGCCGCGCTTTGCGTCGTATTGATGCATCCGGTAACAATTTTTGAGGGGGCATGACGTGTGGAAATACCCCGCAGTGGGGGCGGCCACCGCGGAGGGAGTGCGTGATTCGAATAGCGAACTGGCTGGCGGGGCGGCCCCGACGCCTATACCCAACCACCATCGACAATGAAGTTTTGTGCCGAACACATGGAGGACGCCTCGGAGGCCAGGAAAAGCGCCATGTTGGCTATATGGAAAGGTTCCACGCTACCGGGCAGGCATTGGCTGCGGCTGATCAGCTCCCTGGCGGCATCGTCAACCCAGAGCGCGAGCTGCTTTTCTGTCATCACCCATCCAGGAACCAGCGTGTTGACCCTGATGCGCCATGGCCCCAACTCCCGTGCCAACGCCCTGGTCATGCCGTGGGTGGCCGCTTTACTGGCCGCGTAGACCGGGTATCCACTGGAGGCCATCATCCAGCCAATGGACCCCAGATTGATGATCGCGCCCTCCCCGGTGGCCTTCATCATGGGGACCACCGCTCGGCTGGCAAAAAAAGCATGCTTCAGATTGACGGAAATCAGCTTGTCGAATGTCTCCGAATCCACTTCATCCAAGGTGTGCCTGACATCATTGGCGGCATTGTTCACCAGGACAGTCACAGGTCCCAGGGTTTGCGCAAAGCGCCCGATCGCCTCTTTGTAAGCGCTCTCGTCAGTGATATCGCAGTGAGCGAACTCGACCCTATGACCCTCAGCCGACAATTGGGCCGCCAGCCGTTCACCTTGGTTTTTGGCCATGTCCACGAACGCCACCTTGGCTCCCTGCCGGGCAAAAGCGCAGACCATGGCTTCGCCAATCCCCGAAGCGCCGCCGGAAATCAATACGGTTTTGTTTTTGAGGTCGGTGTACACGCCTGGCACGCCGGCGCCTGTCTCATGACTCATATGACGGTTACTCCACAGTAGGCACTTCGATTCAAGCAGTTGGACTCAAGGTGTGCTCGGACACTGATGGGACATTCCGACCAGACACCAAATTAGTCTTACTTTATATTGCAAAATCGGCATTTAAGGCTATAAATTTATGGCCGTATCGGCAAAACACTGCAAATTAGTAGAACTATTTCACTCAAAACAACAAAAGGGAGTTCAACCATGCTGCAATCCCGACATCTGCTTTCCGGCCTCGGTCTTTCCCTGATGATGGCCAGCCTCGGCGTCCAGGCCAGTGGCCTGTCCAGCGAACACAAGGCGTTTGGCAAGACCCATGATGGAACCGCCATCGAGCAATATGTGTTGCGCAACAGCCATGGCCTGCAAGCCACGGTCATTACCTACGGCGGCGTCTTGCAATCGTTGAAAGTGCCGGACAAGAACGGCAAGTTCGACGACGTGGTACTGGGTTTTGACGACGTCCAGGGCTATCAGAGCGGCAAGGCGTTCTTCGGCGCCACCATCGGACGCTACGGCAATCGCCTGGCCCAGGGTGCCTTCGAACTGGACGGCAAGCGTTACCAGATGCCGCTCAACGATGGCCCCAACTCGCTGCACGGTGGTGCGCTGGGTTTCGACAAGCGCGTCTGGAAAGCACAACCGGTCAAAACCAAGGACTCGGTCGGCGTGACCTTGAGCTACCTGTCGCCAGACGGTGAGATGGGTTTTCCCGGCAACCTGAAGGTCGAGGTCACCTACAGCCTCAACGACAACAACGAGCTGCGCATCGAGTACAAGGCCTCCACCGACAAATCCACGGTGCTGAACCTCACCAACCACAGTTACTTCAACCTCGCCGGGGCCGGTAACGGGGATGTGCTCAAACAGCTCGCCACCTTGCACGCCAGCCATTACACACCGGTCAACGGCACCTTGATTCCCACCGGTGAACTGGCCCCGGTAGCCGGCACGCCGATGGACTTTCGGCAACCGACCGCCATCGGCCAGCGCATCAAGGACGATCATCCGCAACTCAAATTCGCCGAGCCGAAACAGGGCGGCTTTGACTTCAACTGGGTTCTGGATACCCAGGGTGATGTCAGCCAACTCGCCGCCGACGTGCGTGACCCGCAATCCGGCCGCCGCTTGCAGCTCTACACCAGCGAACCCGGGGTGCAGTTCTACACCAGCAACTTCCTCGACGGCTCGGTCAAGGGCAAGGCTGGCAAGGCCTACGGACACTGGAGCGCATTCACCCTGGAAACCCAGCACTACCCCGACTCGCCGAACCAGCCGGGCTTTCCCAGCACGCGGCTGGATCCCGGCCAGACCTATACCCAGAGCACTGTCCTGAAGTTCTCCGCCGGCTGAGCCTGACCCAGAACGCCCCTGGACCTGTAGGAGCTGTCGAGCCTTGGCGAGGCTGCGATGACGGCGGTACAGTCAACATCGATGTTGTCTGAGCCACCGCTATCGCAGCCTCGCCAAGGCTCGACATCTCCTACATTGAACACATGGAACGCATTGCACATCCCACATTGAACAACCGCGATCAGCGTTGTTTCAGGCGGTCGATCACCACGGCCAACAGCAGGATGGAACCCCGGATCACGTACTGGTAAAACGTGTCGATGTTTTTCAGGTTCATCGCGTTCTCGATGATCGCCAGAATCAACACCCCGGCAATCACGTGCCGAATCATGCCGATCCCGCCGCTCAACGACACCCCACCCAGCACGCAGGCGGAAATCACCGTCAATTCGAACCCCTGGCCGATCATCGGCTGGCCGGAGGTCATGCGCGAAGCCAGGATCACCCCGGCCAAGGCTCCGACAACCCCGTGCACGGCGAAGATGATGATCTTGGTCCGGTCGACGTTGACCCCGGCCAGCAGCGCCGCTTCCTGGTTGCCGCCAATGGCCATGGTGTTGCGCCCGTAGGTGGTGTAGTTGAGCAGCCAGCCAAAAAACAGGAAACAGCCAAGGGTGATCAGGATCGGCACCGGCACGCCGAACAACTGGCCATTGCCATAGATGAAGAACTGGTCCTGGGACACGCCGACGGCCTTGCCGTTGGCAAAGATATAGGCCAGGCCACGCACGATCTGCATGGTCGCCAACGTGGTGATCAGCGCGTTGATCCGCAGCTTGGCAATCACGATCCCGTTGATCAGCCCGACAAGCAGCCCCAGCAGCAGCGCCGCGCCGATACCGAGCAACACGCTGTCGGTGTCGCGCATCACCACCGCGGCAACGACCCCGGCACAGGCAATCACCGAGCCCACCGACAAGTCGAAATGTCCGGACGCCAGGCAATACAACATGGTGCACGCGGCGATGCCGGTGGTGGAAATCGCCAGCCCCAGACCGCGCATGTTCAGGGGCGAGAGGAAGTTGTCGATGAGCAGGGTGCAGAGCACAAAGATCCCCAGCGCCGCCAACAGCATCGCCCAATTATCGAGCAGGGCGCGCACATCCAGGGGTTTGTGCGTCGTCGGCAACGCGTTGTTTTGGGTTGTCATAGTCACCTCTCAGTTCACCTGGCCGTCAGCGCGTTGGCGCGGCAAGGCCAGTTGCAGCAAGTTGGATTCATTGGCCTGTTCGCGGCTCTTCTCGCCCCGCATCACGCCTTCGCAAAGCACCAGGACGCGGTCGGAGACGCCCATCACTTCCATCAGGTCGCTGGACACCACGATCACCGCAATCCCGCTGGCGGCCAGGTTATGGATAATCTGGTAAATCTCGGCTTTCGCGCCGATATCGATACCCCGCGTCGGCTCGTCGAGCAGCAGCACCTTCATCGGCATCGACAGCCAGCGACCCAGAATGGCCTTCTGCTGATTGCCCCCCGACAGGTACATGATTTTCTGCGCCGCATGGGGCGTTTTCACTTTCAACGCCTTGATCTGCTTGTCGGCGTTGCTCTTCTCCCAACCGTCGCGCAACAGCCAACCAAACCGGGAATGAGCGCTGCGTGCACTGATGTTGATGTTCTCGGCCACGCTGGAAAGCGGCACGATGCCTTCCTTCTTGCGGTCCTCGGGACACAGCAGGACACCGGCGGCAATGGCATCGCGCGGCGAGCGCAGCTTCAGTTCCTCACCGCACAGCCGCAGGCTTCCGGCCGTGCTGCGCTCAAGACCGCCCAGCAGGCGCAGCAGCTCGGTGCGCCCGGCGCCGACCAGCCCGAACAGGCCCAGAATCTCGCCTTGATACACCTCGAAACTCACCGGTGAGCGCAAGCCAGGCCCCAATAGACCCTCGACCTTGAGCGCCACCTCGCCCCGCTGACGAGGGCGGTAATCGTAGATGTCCTGAATGTCGCGACCGACCATGCAGGTGACCAACTGATCATGGGTCAGCTGGCTCATGTCCTCGAACGTGCGCACGTAACGACCGTCCTTGAACACGGTCACCGCATCGCAGATCCGGAACACTTCCTCCATGCGATGGGAAACGTACAGCACCACTTTGCCCTCATCCCGCAGGCGCCCGATGATCGTCATCAAGCGCTCGATTTCCCGGGCCGACAGGCTGCTGGTGGGTTCGTCGAAGGCAATCACATGGGCACCACGGGACAACGCCTTGGCGATCTCCACCAACTGTCGTTGCCCCAGGGACAGGCGGCCGAGCTTTTCCAGCGGATCGATTTCATCGGCCAGGCCCTTGAGACAGGCCAGTGCCTGCTCGCGCAAAGCACGGCGGTTGATCACACCGAAACGGGTCGGCAAATGCCCGAGAAACAGATTTTCCGCCACGGTCATTTCCGGCACCAGGTGCAATTCCTGGTGGATGACGGCCACTCCGCTGGCAATGCTGTCGGCGGCGCACTTGAAGACCATCGTCTGCTCACCGATCTGCAGGCTGCCGCTGCTGGGGCTGTAGGCGCCGCCGAGGACCTTGAGCAAGGTCGACTTGCCGGCGCCGTTTTCGCCCATCAGGGCATGCACCTGCCCCGGGTGGGCAGTAAAGCTGATAGCGTCCAGCGCCTTGACCCCGGGAAAGGTTTTGCCAATGCCGTTGAAGCACAGACTGGCGCCAGCACTGTGCTGTTGTTTGTTCAATTGCGCATGCATAACCACCTCATCACACCGATCAGGCAGCCTTGTTGCCAAGGCCGCCGAGGAAAGCAACCGACCTCAGTTCCACAGACCGATCTTTTCCAGTTCCTGCTTGAAGTTGTCGCGCGTGATCAGCGTCACCTTGTCCATCGCGGTGTATTTCGCGGGTTCCTTGCCGGTGGTGACCCACTCGAACATCATGCTCGCGGTGTTGTAGCCCTCAAGGTGCGGGCTGGGCAGCATCGAGCCGAAGAAGCCACTGTTGGGCTTCTTCAATTCGCCGATGGCGTCGGTGCCATTGATGCCGATACCAATGACATTGGCTGCGGCAAAACCGGCGCTTTCGGTAGCGCGCACAGCGCCCAGTACGCTGTTGTCGTTCATGCCGCCGACGATCAGTTTTTTCGCCGCGCCCGGCAGCTTCACCAGTGCCGAGTTGGTGGCGTCCATGCTGCCCGGCACGTCGAGGGTCTTGAGCGGCGCAAACAGGATGTGGTCTTTCGGCAGGCCGGCCTCTTCAAGGGATTTGACTGACCCATCGGTACGCTTCTTGCCGGTGTCGAGCTCATTGTAGGTAGTGATCACCGCATAGGTGTCTTTCCAGTCCCAACCGCGCTTCTTCGCTTCGCCGGCCATGGCGGCGCCCTGCTGCTGGCCCACTTCGAAGGCGGCCATACCGAGGTAGGGCACGTCCTCCATGAACTTGCCGCCGGCATCGACGAAGCGGTCATCCACCGCAATCACTTTCAAATCATTGGCCTTGGCCTTGGCCACGATCGCCGGGCCCAGGGACACATCCGGCGCACAAATCACAAAGCCCTTGGCGCCGTTGGCGGCGAGGCTGTCGATGGCCGAGAGGGTTTTCTCGCCGTCCGGTACGGCGATCTTGATCACGGTAAAGCCCTTGTCCTTACCGGCCTTTTCAGCGAAGGCCCATTCGGTCTGGAACCAGGGCTCCTCCGCTTGCTTGACCAGAAACCCGATCTTCGCGGGCTCGGCGGCCAGCAACAGGCTGCTCAGGCTGACGGCCGATGCCGCCAGGGCAATACAGCACAGGGAACGGATGACGCGACGACGACGATTCATAAGGTGACTCCTTCTTGTTGTTGTGAGTGCGAGTTGTGAACCAGTGCAGCCTGATGCTTGAAATTTATCCTGCAAATCGGTGACAGGTTTTCCCGGCGATATCGACCTCGATGGCCAGCACCGCCCCGTCCAGCGGATGATTGAGCGGGCTGGCGGCACTGGTGATGTACAAGGTGCGCAGATCCTTGCCACCGAACACGCAACTGGTGGGGCGGCTGACCGGAAGCTCGATCACGCGGTCGACCTCGCCGTCGGGTGCCAACCTGAGCAGGCAACCGCCGTCCCAGCGGGCGTTCCAGACATAGCCTTCGGCGTCCATGGCCGAACCGTCCGGGACGCCGCGCGGATGCGGCCCGAACCACTTCCGGGGAGGACCGAGCTGGCCGTCGATAGCGATCGAATACCGATACAGCGTGCCGTCCAGGCTGTCTCCGAAATACACCTGCGTAGCGTCCTCGCTCCACAGCAAGGTATTGGGGATACCCAGGCCACTCAGTAGAGGCGTGACTCGCGCATCGGCGTCGATACGGAACAAGCCACCGGAACGCCGCAGGACCGGCAGGTCTTCGCCCTGCTCGCCGATGTTGTTCTGCATGCTGCCCAGCCAGAGCCTGCCCCTGGCATCGCAACGGGCCTCGTTGGGACGATTGCCCGGTTGCGGATCGGCGACGCAGAGCAAGGTCAGGCGCGGCGCCGTTTGCGTGGAGCCCAGGTCAAGGCGATACACGCCGCTGCTCAGGGTCACCAGCGCATCGCCGCTTTCGCAGGGAATGAACGCCGACACAGGCTCCGGCAGTTGCCAGACCTGCAGATGTTCGCCACTCAGGCGTAATGCCTGCTGACCGGCAATATCGACCCAATACAGGGCCTGGCCGGGCGCGTCCCAGAACGGCCCCTCGCCCAGTTGCGCACGGTGCTCGGTCACTGCGGTCCACGCCATGTAGCCTCCTGGATAATTACTGTTTTTAAGGTGCTGACGAGCTTGCTCGCGTTACAGCCGCTCACGCGATGGCAGTCCATCCACCAGACGTTGAATGTGCAACGGGTTGGCATTTTTCAATGCATCCGGGAGCAAGCTGTCGGGGTAGTTCTGAAAGCACACCGGGCGCAGGAAACGGTCGATGGCCAGGGTCCCCACCGACGTGCCACGGGCATCCGAGGTCGCCGGGAAAGGCCCGCCATGCACCATCGAGTCACAGACCTCGACACCGGTCGGATAACCGTTGACCAGGATGCGACCGACCTTCTGCTCCAGCAACGCCGTCAGTTCGCTGAACTGCGCGAAGTCCGTGGTTTCGCCAATGATCGTCGCCGTCAGTTGGCCATGCATGCCGTGCAATGCGGCGCTGAGTTGTGCCTGATCGGCCACTTCAACGAACACGGTGGTCGGACCGAACACTTCTTCCTGCAGCACTTCATCGCCATTGACCAGCAAACTCGCATCAGCCTTGAACAGCTGTGGCTGCGCCTGATTACCCGCTTGTGGATGGCCGGCCAGGTGCTCGATGCCAGGGTGCGCGAGGAGCCTTTGCAAGCCTTTGCCATAACTGCTCAAGGTGCCGGTGTTGAGCATGGTCTGGGCGGGCTGGTCGCCGATCAGTTGTGCGACCTGCCGAGTGAACGCAGTGAACTGCGGCGAACCGACGCCGATCACCAGGCCCGGGTTGGTACAGAACTGGCCGCAGCCTTGCACCACCGAGGCGGTCAGGTCGCGGGCGATTGTGTCTGCCCGCGCTTGCAGCGCCTGGGGTAGCACGATCACCGGGTTGATGCTCGACATCTCGGCGAACACCGGGATCGGTTGCGGGCGTGCCGCCGCCATGTCGCACAGCGCTCGACCGCCCTTGAGCGAGCCGGTGAAACCGACCGCCTGGATGGCCGGATGCTTGACCAACGCCTCACCGACCCCGGCGCCATAGATCATGTTGAATACGCCGGCGGGCATCCTGCTGGCTTCGGCCGCCCGGATGATCGCATCGGCGACCCGTTCGGCGGTCGCCATGTGCCCGCTGTGCGCCTTGAAGACCACGGGACAACCGGCCGCCAGCGCCGCCGCCGTGTCGCCGCCGGCAGTGGAAAACGCCAGCGGAAAATTGCTCGCGCCAAACACCGCCACCGGCCCCAGGCCAATGCGGTACTGACGCAGATCCGGGCGCGGCAACGGTTGGCGATCAGGCAGCGCCCGATCGATGCGCGCCCCGTAGAAATCGCCACGACGCAGCACGTCGGCGAACAGGCGCATCTGGCCACTGGTACGCTTGCGCTCGCCCTGGATGCGTGCAGCGGGCAACGCGGTTTCACGGCAAACCAGGGCGATGAACTCATCGTCCAGCGCATCCAGTTCATCGGCCACCGACTCCAGGAAATGCGCGCGACGCTGCGCACTCAGGGCGCGATAGGCCGGGTAGGCCGTCGCGGCAGCATGGGCGGCGGCATCGACCTCCTGCGCTGTCGCCTGGTGGAAAGCATGGGGCAATGCTTCGCCAGTCTGCGCGTCGAAGCTCTGGAGGGTCACGGTGCCGGTCGCACTGCGCCGGCCGCCGATGTAGTTGTGACCAAGAATCCGAGTCATGCCTGTCTCCTTAAAGGCTGCCGACCTGACCGGGGGCCAGCTCCGCGTCGCCGCTGGCGATGCCGTTGATCAAGGGCGCGCCGAACTCCGCCTGGCTGATTTCGAACACATCGCCCGGCTGCGTCCGGATACCGTCCGCGAAAGACAGGGTCGCGGTGCCGAAGAAGTGAATGTGTACATCCCCCGGCCGCAGGAACTGACGGTATTTGAAGTGGTGGTATTCAAGGTTTTCCAGGCTGTGGCACATATTGGCTTCGCCACTGAGGAATTCGTTCTGCCACACGACCTTGCCATCACGCAAAATGCGACTGCTGCCGGCCAGGTGCCGGGGCAGTTCACCGACCCGCAATTCAGGACCATAGCTGCAATTGCGTAATTTGGAGTGGGCCAGGTACAGGTAATTCCTGCGCTCCATCACGTGATCGGAGAACTCGTTGCCCACGGCAAACCCCAGGCGATAAGGCTTGCCGTCGTGGCCGATGACATACAGGCCACCGATTTCCGGCTCTTCGCCGGCGTCTTCGGCGAATGGCGGCAGCACGAATGCCTGACCCGGACGCACGACCGTGCTGCCGTCGCCCTTGTAGAACCATTCCGGTTGCACACCGACCTGACCGGCGGCGGGTTTACCGCCTTCCACGCCCCACTTGAAGATCCGCATGGTGTCGGTCATCGCGCTGTCGTCACCGGCCTGCTGATGCATCTTGTCCCGCGCCGCCGCACTGCCCAGGTGGGTCAGACCGGTGCCGCTGACCAGCATATGCGCCGGGTCCGGGTGATCCAGTGGCACCAGTATCCTGAGTTCGGCCAGCAATTGCGCATAATCGTGACTGCCCCCCAGACCGAGGCGTTGGACCTGCTGCCGCAGATCGACGCCTGCCTCGATGGCGGCCAGCGCCAGCTCGCGTACCGTGCGCGCGGATTGCACTTCACGGACCAGACCGTCCTCGACCACGCCGACCCGGCGCTCGCCGTTACTCAATTCGAACTGAACTAAACGCATGCACCTTCTCCTGATTGCGGGCTCAGGAAAAGCTTTGGTTTCAGCGTGATGCGACGAATCGGTCGCAGCTCCTGACCCATGGGATCGATCTCCGATTGTTGTTTTTATAGAAGCTCGGGGGACGCCTCTCGCGGAAAACCGCCAGGGTCATACCTCAGTTGCAAACGACTATATAGTATTACTATTTACCCAACAAGACTTCCAAACCTGAGATTTTGCGCTTATGTTAAGGCCAGAAAAGAACAATATAGTCTTACAATAAGAGATCTAGCCATGTCTGATAAAAAACCCGACCTGCGCTCCGCCCAGTGGTTTGGTACCGCCGACAAGAACGGTTTCATGTACCGCAGCTGGATGAAGAACCAGGGCATTGCCGACCATCAGTTCCATGGCAAACCCATCATCGGGATCTGCAACACCTGGTCGGAGCTGACCCCGTGCAACGCACACTTCCGCCAGATTGCCGAGCATGTCAAACGCGGGGTGATCGAGGCCGGCGGCTTTCCCGTGGAGTTCCCGGTGTTCTCCAACGGCGAGTCGAACCTGCGCCCCACCGCCATGCTCACCCGCAACCTGGCGAGCATGGACGTCGAGGAAGCCATTCGCGGCAACCCGATCGACGGCGTGGTGCTGCTGACCGGCTGCGACAAGACCACGCCGGCGCTGCTGATGGGTGCCGCCAGTTGCGACGTCCCCGCCATCGTCGTCACCGGCGGGCCGATGCTCAATGGCAAGCACAAGGGCCAGGACATCGGCTCGGGCACCGTGGTGTGGCAACTCAGCGAACAGGTCAAGGCGGGCACCATCAGCCTCGACGACTTCCTCGCCGCCGAGGGCGGCATGTCTCGCTCGGCGGGGACCTGCAACACCATGGGCACCGCCTCCACGATGGCCTGCATGGCCGAGGCCCTGGGCACCTCCCTGCCCCACAACGCGGCGATCCCGGCGGTGGATGCGCGCCGTTATGTCCTGGCGCACATGTCCGGGATGCGCGCGGTGGAGATGGTTCGCGAAGACTTGAAACTGTCGAAGATCCTCACCAAGGAGGCCTTCGAAAATGCCATTCGCGTCAACGCCGCCATCGGTGGCTCAACCAATGCGGTGATTCACTTGAAAGCCATCGCCGGGCGTATTGGCGTCGAGCTTGAGCTGGATGACTGGACCCGCATCGGTCGCGGCATGCCGACCATAGTCGACCTGCAACCGTCCGGGCGTTTCCTGATGGAAGAGTTCTACTATGCCGGCGGCCTGCCGGCCGTGCTGCGCCGCCTCGGCGAAGCCAACCTGATTCCCCACCCCGACGCTTTGACCGTCAATGGCAAGTCGATCGGCGAGAACACCCGAGAGGCACCAATCTACGGCCAGGACGAAGTGATCCGCACGCTCTCCAACCCGATCCGCGCGGACGGTGGCATCTGCGTGCTGCGGGGCAACCTGGCCCCTCTCGGCGCCGTGCTCAAGCCTTCCGCCGCCAGCGCCGAACTGATGCAACATCGCGGCCGCGCGGTGGTGTTCGAGAACTTCGACATGTACAAGGCGCGGATCAATGACCCGGAACTGGACGTCGATGCCCACTCGATCCTGGTGATGAAAAACTGCGGTCCCAAGGGTTATCCCGGCATGGCGGAAGTGGGCAACATGGGCTTGCCGGCCAAATTGCTGGCCCAGGGTGTCACCGACATGGTGCGGATTTCCGACGCGCGCATGAGCGGCACAGCGTACGGCACCGTGGTCTTGCACGTCGCCCCGGAAGCGGCTGCCGGCGGACCGTTGGCCGCCGTGAAGGAAGGCGACTGGATCGAACTCGATTGTGCCAATGGGCGTCTGCACCTGGACATCCCGGACGCCGAACTGGCGGCGCGCATGGCCGACCTGCAAGCGCCACAGAACCTGATCGTGGGCGGCTATCGCCAGCTGTACATCGACCACGTGCTACAGGCGGACCAGGGCTGCGACTTCGACTTTCTGGTGGGTTGCCGCGGCGCCGAGGTGCCGCGTCATTCACACTGAGAGTGAATCGGTTCAGGCGTGCAGGAGCGCCTGATAGAGACGGCAGCGATGTTATGATGCCGCGTATTTCGTCAGAGCAGCGTCCCTGTCATGGATCAGCAGTCCCCCAAGCCACGCAAGAGCCGGCATGCCCAGATCGTCCAGGAACTGGGCATGCACATTGTCTCCGGACGCCTCAAGCCGGAAGAACGATTGCCCCAGGAAGCAACGCTGTGCGAGACCTATCAGGTCAGCCGGTCGGTGCTGCGCGAAGCCACCCGGGTGCTGAGCGCCAAGGGGCTGGTGTACTCCAAGCCACGGGTCGGCGCGGTCGTGCGTCCACGTTCGAAATGGCACCTGCTGGATCCCGACGTGCTGTCCTGGCTGATGCAGTCGACGCCTCACAGCGAGTTCTTCAACACCTTGTCGGGCGTGCGCCGAATCCTTGAGCCGGAAATCGCCGCCATGGCCGCCACCACGGCCACCGACGCCGACATCGCGGTCATCGAAAAAGCCTACCAGGCCATGGAAGCGGCACAGACCCACGAGAAGCTCTTGCAGGCGGACCTGGATTTTCACCATGCCATTGCCGACGCGACCCGCAACGACCTGCTCGCCTACATGTGCAATATGCTTTCGCTGCCGCTGCGCGAGTCAATCAGCATCACCAACCAACGCCCCGACATCCAAAGGCTCAGCCTGCCCCGGCACAAGGCGATACTGACCGCCATCAAGAACCGTGACGCCCTCGGTGCCCGGCATGCCTCGCTGGTGCAACTTGACGATACCCGTGTCGCCCTGGATACCGTGATGAATGTGCTCACCCCGCTGTAACGCAGGCCCGGCTCAGGCCTTGGCCCCCAACTCCGCGGAAAGCCGGGCAGCGGCCTGTTTGATCAACGGGATCAGCTCGGCCATTTTCTCCAGCGGCATATAGGGTACGGTGCTGGCGATGCTGATCCCGGCGACGATTTGCCGACTGGCATCGCGTACCGGCGCCGCGACACAGCGGATCGACGGTTCGTTGTCTTCCAGGTCAAAGGCGTAGCCGCCCGCCACGTACTCCAGCATGCGTTGCTGAAATTGCTCCCAGGATGGCTCCGGGCGTTGCGGCCATGAGAGGTTTTGCCCGCCCGCCGGCAAGCTGATCCGATACAGGCGCTGCCACTCCTCTGGCGAGCAATCGAGTATCAGCGCCTTGCCGATCCCGGTGCGCGCCAAGGGCATGCGATGCCCGACCCGCGAACGCATTTCCGGACCATTGCGCCCGGGATTCTTGTGCAGGTACAGCACGTCGTCGTCTTCACGAATCGCCAGGTGAATGGTATCGCCGGTCAACGCCGACAACTCGTCCAGATACGGTCCGGCGAGGGTCACCAGCGGCAGCGCTTCGCGCGCCTGGAACCCCAGCTCGATCAGCTTGGGCCCGAGCAGATAACCGATTTGCGGCACGACCCGCAGATAGCGCTCCTCCACCAGGCAACTGGCCAGTCGGTGGGTGGTGCTGCGGGTGGTGCCGATCAGCCGGGCAATTTCCTTGAGGTCGCGGGCACCGCTGGCCACGGCCTGAACCACCCCCAGACCGCGTAGCAGCGTCTGGGTACCCGTCGGCGCGGCGTCCTTGGCGTTTTTTGCGACGTCTTCCTGCATATCCGGCCTTCAACAATGAGCGAGGGAACCGGCGGCATTATGGTCGCCCGGTCTTGCGCTTGCTAGAGCTCGATCCGCGCCACTTTGCCCACCAGCAACACGTAGGACAGCGCACCGATCAACGCCAGCCCGGCTATATAGGTGATCGCCGGGGCGAAGGAGTCGCCGCTGGCGAGAAAGCCGATCACGATCGGCGTGGCGATCGCCGCCAGATTGCCGATGCAGTTGAACACGCCACCCGTCAGCCCCAACAGGCGTGCCGGCGCCAGGGTCGAGACCAGCGACCAACTGATCGAGGCCAACCCGTTGCCGAAAAACGCCAGTGCCAGGAAGGCAATCACCCACGACGTCGATTCGACAAAGTTGGCGCCGATGATCGCGGTGGAAATCAGCAACCCGCCAATGATCGGCAACTTACGGGCAAAGCCGACCGTCGCGCCGCGGCGGATCAGCCAGTCGGAGAAGAACCCCGAGCAGAGCACGCCAATGAAGGCCGCGAGAAACGGCAGCGACGCCAGCAGGCCGGACTTGATGAAATCCATGCCGCGATATTTCACCAGATAGGTCGGAAACCAGGTCAGGAAAAACCACAACGTCGAATTGAGGCAGAACTGTCCGAGGTAGATGCCCCACAACTTGCGCTGGCTCAACACGATGCCCAGGTCCGTCCAACTGAAGGGCGCCTTGCGCCGACTCGTCTCGGCCTGGATATCCACCAGCCCGCCGCCCTCACGGATAAGCTCGATTTCCGCCAGATTGGCCCCCTTGAAATCCCGAGGCTCGCGATACACCGCGTACCACACGACCGCCCAGAGAATCCCCACCGCACCGGTGCTGACGAACACCATGTGCCAGCCGTATTGATGTTGCAGCCAGGCCAATACGGGCGTCAGAAAGGCCAGTCCGACGAACTGCCCGGAGGTGTAGAAACCGATGGCGGTGGCGCGCTCACGCTCGGGAAACCAGGTGGTCACCACCCGGCTGTTGATCGGATAGGCAGGCGCTTCCAGCGCACCCACGGCCATGCGCAGGACGAACAGCGCGATGAAGCTGGCGGCGAAACCGAGCATCACCGTGGCCGCCGACCACAGCAGCAGCGCGACGCTGTAGAGGAGGCGCGGCGGCACCCGGTCCACCAGCCAGCCACCGGGGATCTGCATGGCGGCGTAGGTCCAGCCGAACGCCGAGAAGATCAGCCCGACATGGATCGGATCGATACCCAGTTCGCTGGTCAGCGCCGGGGCCGCGATCGACAGGTTGCTGCGGTCCAGGTAGTTGATCACCACGGTGATGAACAGCAGCACCATGATGAAAAAACGCTTGCGGCTCGGCGTCAGCAACGACGCCTGCCCGGTAAAGACTTCCGGTTGCATGGGGAGTGCCTCTTCTTATGATTATTGAGGGCGTTGCTCCGCAAAAATGCGGCTGGCCGAGCACTGCCTTTCCCACCGTTGACGGGTGTTGAATCAGCCGGGGATTACCACTCGGCAAAACTGCCATCGGCATGGCGCCAGATCGGGTTGCGCCAGCGGTGGCCGATGGCGGCGCGCTCAGCCACATATTCCTCATTGATCTCGATGCCCAGGCCCGGGCCGTTGGGGATCTTCACGAAGCCCTGGTCATAGTCGAACACCCGCGGATCCTTGACGTAGTCCAGCAGGTCATTGCTTTCGTTGTAATGGATGCCCAGGCTCTGCTCCTGGATAAAAGCGTTGTAGCAAACCGCGTCCAGTTGCAGGCACGCCGCCAGGGCAATCGGGCCCAGCGGGCAATGCAGCGCCAGCGCCACGTCGTAGGCTTCGGCCATGTTGGCGATCTTGCGGGTTTCGGTGATGCCGCCGGCATGGGAGGCATCCGGCTGGATGATGTCGACGTAACCTTCGCTGAGCACCCGTTTGAAATCCCAGCGGGAAAACAAGCGCTCCCCCAGCGCGATCGGCGTGCTGGTCAGCGGCGCCAGTTCTTTCAACGCCTCATAGTTCTCGCTGAGCACCGGCTCTTCGATGAACATCAGTTTGTAGGCGTCGAGCTCCTTCATCAGCACCTTGGCCATGGGCTTGTGAACCCGGCCATGGAAGTCCACACCGATGCCGATATTCGGCCCCACCGCATCACGCACGGCGGCCACGTTGGCCAGCGCCAGATCGACTTTTTCGAAGCTGTCGACGAATTGCAGCTCTTCGGTACCGTTCATTTTCACCGCGGTGAAACCACGCTCGACGGCGTCCCTGGCCGCCCGGGCGGTGTCGGCCGGACGATCGCCGCCGATCCACGAGTACACCCGAATCCTGTCGCGGACCTGACCGCCCAGCAGATCGCTGACCGACACCCCCAGGGCCTTGCCCTTGATGTCCCACAGCGCCTGGTCGATCCCGGCCAGGGCGCTCATGTGCACCGCGCCGCCACGGTAGAAACCGCCACGATAGAGCACGGTCCAGATATCCTCGATGTTGCGCGGATCCTTGCCGATCAAGTAATCCGACAGTTCATCAACCGCCGCCGCAACCGTGTGGGCCCGGCCTTCGACCACGGGCTCGCCCCAGCCGGTCACGCCTTCATCGGTTTCGACCTTGAGGAACAGCCAGCGCGGTGGAACGATAAAGGTCGTCAGCTTGGTGATTTTCATCTTGTTGTCCCTCTTGTTCAGATGCAGCGCACAGGGCGCCAGAAAGTCTTAACGCAACGCGCTCCATGCCTGCACATAAGCTTTGGCGCGGACCGCTACTTCGTCAGGTGCCAGCCCCGGCTTGAACAGCCCGGAACCCAGGCCGAAACCACTGACGCCCGCCTCGACGAACCCCTGCATGTTGTCCGGCGTAATCCCGCCTACCGGAATCAGCAACGTGCCTGCCGGCAGCACCGCCAACCACGCCTTGACCACCGCCGGGCCCATTTGCTCGGCCGGGAACATCTTCAACACATCGGCGCCTTCGGCCAGCGCGGCAAAGGCCTCGGTCGGCGTGGCGACACCCGGCGACAGGGATAGGCCCGCCGCCTTCGCCGCGCGCAAGACCTTGGGGTCGCTGTGGGGCATGACGATCACCTGCCCGCCCGCCGCCTTCACCTGTGCGACCTGTTCCGCGGTCAACACCGTACCGGCACCGATCAGGCAATCAGCGGGCAAACAGCTGCGCAGGATGCGGATACTTTCGTACGGTTCAGGAGAATTGAGTGGCACTTCAATGACGCGAAAACCGGCCTGGTACAACACCTCGCCGATGGCTGCCGCCTCTTGCGGACTCAGGCCGCGAAGGATCGCGATCAGACCGTTTTTCGCCAGTGCTTGCTTGAGCATGTCAGACCTCCTGGTAGGTGAACGCAGGCGCTCAGCCGAGCAGCCCGGCCGCTTCGGCCAGGTGCCATAACCCGCGTTCGGTGGCCTGTTCGGCCAGGCTCACCCGCTCAAAACCGCAGGCATCGAGCGCCCGGCGGTAGCGGGCACAGAGTTGGGAATTGCCGATCAGAATGATCGACGGCAAGGTGGCGCCGTTGCGTCGACGGAGCTGCACACCGGCGAGGGCCACGAGTTCATGGCCAATCAACAAGCCCGAGAGATAGTCGGTTTGTTCGGTCGGGCTCAGCTCGCCCGTCAGACCGAGGCTGCGCGCACTGAACACGGTCGACAGGGGACCGATGTCGCCATCGGTGGACAGCGCCACCTGCACGCCGCGGTCGAACGCATCGCTATCGAAGGCCGCGCCGCGCTGTTGGGTGCGCCCCAGGATGCTGTGTTCACTGAGCACGGCGAACAGCTCGCCGGTCATGAAGGTGTCGAAGTGGATGATGCAGCCGTCGGCCACTTCGACCCATTTCGAATGGCTGCCCGGCAGGCCGATCAGCAGGTTGTCGCCCGCGCTTGCCGGCAGGCTTTGCAGCACGCCGAGGACCTGGGTCTCTTCGCCGCGCATCACGTTCGGCAACCGCGAGCGCTGGATCACGCCGGGCACGATGTGCACATCAACGCCGCGCAGGCTGCGTACGCGGTTCAAGGAGGTGCCCAGATTGGCAACATTCGCCGGGGTGTCGCAGTAAGCGGCCTCGCGCCAACCCTGGGCGCTGCCGACCATGCCGCAGGCGATCACCGCCAGCTCGGGCTGGGCATCGAGCCAGTCACCGCAGGCCTCATCGAAGGCCAATTCGAAACCGTCGGCGCACATCCGGCCCGCGATCATCCTCGGCACGCTGGGCAACTGCATGATGCCCGACGACAGCGAACGCTGTTCGAGCACCTGGCCGCCAGCCGCGAGTTTGTAGGCCCGAAGTGAGGTGGTCCCCCAATCGAGCGCGATCAATTGCGCCTGCATCGCTTCACCTGGAATTTATTGTTGGGCAGTGAGTGCGTAGAGCTGATGCAGGGGACTATAAACCTGGCGCGCGGCAAATCTCAATATATAAATAATCATCCCATATATAGGGATTTTATAAGCAGAACTCCTGAATCAGCTCACAATCAGCTCATGAGTGAGCTGATTGTGAGCTGATTCGAGCCGTCCAATACCTCTACGACTTGAAGCGCCCCACCAGCCCGTTCAGCTCATCCGAGAGGTGCGAAAGCCGGCCCGAGTCCTCTTGCGCGGAGCTGGCCAGGCTTTCCACCAGCCGCGCCTCGTCGTAGATCTGCTGGATATGCCGATTGATCTCCTCGGCCACGCTGTGCTGCTCTTCCGCCGCCGCCGATATCTGCAGGTTCTGATCCCTGATCTCATTGACCGACAACTGGATGCCTTCAAAGCTGTCACGGGCGCTCTCGATCGAGGACACACTGGCACGCGACAGCTCCAGGCAACTTTCCATCTTCTGCGACACTTCCTGGGTCTTGCTGCCGACGGTGTTGAGCAACTGGTCGATTTCCCCGGTGGAGTCGGACGTGCGCTTGGCCAGCGCCCTGACCTCATCCGCGACCACGGCAAAACCCCGCCCCTGGTCACCCGCCCTGGCCGCCTCGATCGCCGCGTTCAGCGCCAGCAGATTGGTCTGCTCGGCGATGGCGCGGATGGTGCCGAGAATCTGGTTGATGCTGCGGCTGCCCTCCTCCAGCTCTACCATGGCCTGGGAAGACTCGCTCAAGCGACGCCCCAGGCGGCTGACGTTCTCGGTGGTCAACTCGATCTGCTGTTTGCCTTCGGCCACACGCTGGTGCCCGTTCTCGGCGGAGTCGGCTGCCGTGCTGCAGGAACGGGCCACTTCGTTGGCGGTCGCGACCATTTCGTTGAAGGCCGTGGACACCAGCTCCACCGCTTCACGCTGACGACCGGCCGCCTGGTTCATGTTGTTGGCCACCTCGCTGTTGACCCGCGAGGCATCCTGCAGGTTGGTCGAGGCGGCGCCGATACGCTGGATCAACTGGCGTATCGCAGCGAGAAACTTGTTGAACCAGCCGGCCAGTTCCGCGGTTTCGTCCTTGCCCTGCACGTTGAGATCGCGGCGCAGATCGCCCTCACCCTCGGCGATCGACTGCAACCCCGTGCTGACCTGGCCGATCGGCTTGACGATGACCTTGGCGAACGCCGCGGCGAGCAGCGCGAAGCACAGCACCAGCACGACCACGATAACCGCCGTCAGGTAGGTCATGCGGGTGGCCGCGCCCATGACTTCGCTGTACTCGATCAAACCGACGTAGCGCCAACCCAGGCCGGGTGAGGTCCAGATATTGGCCATGTACCGGACCCCGTTGATTTGCACCTCGGTGGACCCTTGCGCGGTGGCGGCCAGCTTGGCGTAGGGCTCGCCCAGGTCCTTGAGCGGCTTGAAGTTGTGCCCGGCGTCGCGGGGATCGACCAGCACGGTGCCGTCCTCGATCAGCATCACGTAGCCGCTTTCGCCGAGCTTGATGCTTTTGACCAGCTCGGTGAGGTTTTTCAGCGAAACGCTGACGACAAACACACCCTTGGCCTTGCCCGCGTCGTCGAGCAGTGCCCGGGCGCTACCAACCAGCGCCACGTTGTCCTTGTCGTAGTAGTAAGCGGGGGTTCGCACTGCTTTGCCGGGGCTGGCCATGGCGGCCTTGTACCAGGGGCGCACACGCGGGTCGTAGTTCGCCAGTTGCGGGTCATCCGGCCATTTGGCGTAGCTGCCGTCTTCCAGGCCGATGGAAAGGATGGCGGCCGCCGGATGCGTCGCGCCATAACGCGCGAACAGATCGATGACCTGGCGGGCGGCCGCTGGCAGAGGCTGGCTGGCGGCACCGGCGGTCTCATAGTGCTTTAGGCTGGCGACCGATGTGTATACAGGATCAGTGGCCATTTGATCGACGTTCTGCTGCGTGCCGTCGAAAAACTGCCGGATGTTGCCGTCGATCTGGCGAATTTCACGGGTGCTGCCATCGATAAACTGATCGACCGCCTGGGTCCGTATATTCAGCACCGATATCACTGCCACCAGGCTTACCGGGATGAAAGCGACCAATACAAAGGCAAGGACAAGCTTGTTTTTAATTTTCATTGTGACAATCACCATCCGCGGAAATGAGGTGCGAATGGCCAGACTACACGGGCAAATAGCGATTTGCTACCAAGCCTGCCTCGGCCGATCAAGCAAAATGTTCGCCATGATTTTGCATACAAAAAATTAAAATATTGTTCCGATAATCAGCACCAACCCAAGGCCGAATCCATGAAGTGATTCCGTGATACGGATGGCTGCACAGTTGCAGGTGCAGCAATGTGCCTTTTTTCGGTGCACTCCGACCGGATACTTATAGAGCTAACAATCGGTTTTTTGCCGACGGAATGACTGATAGCGCAAAGCCATTGGTCTGAATCTTGCGTACTTAAAGCGCTTACAGCACGCCCCCTTACAAAGGGGACCGAGAATGGGAAGTTTCGCTACAACGGTTCACCTACAACGCCTCACCGGCGAACTTCCCGGGGTTTCTAACGATGGCAACCGCCACGATTGCACCAAAATCGTGCGCAGCGCCCTAAAGGAGTGGTCGACCATGCACGCTTTTCTATCACCGGGGATTCGACTGCTGGGCCATTTCGGGTTCGCCCGCAAGTTTCAGGTACTGTTCCTGCTGTTCATCGTGCCGCTGATGGGCAGCCTGTACCTGATCGGCCAGGATTACCGCAGCAAGCTGGCACTGATTGCCGAAGAGCATGCCGGCGTCAATCAACTGCTGGTCCTCGACTCACTGGACAACCTGCTGACCGCCCAGCGTGACCGTGCCGCCCGCTGGCGCGCCACGGAAACCAATCGCCAGGCGACCCCGGCCACCCTCGCGGCCATGGCCGCGCTGGACAAGGCCCAACCGGAAATCAACCAGACACTCGACACCCTGGGCCAAACCCTGCAAAGCGAAGGAGCCGGTGCCGACACCCTGAAACGCTACCAGATCCTGCAAGCCGCCCTCGAAGGCCTCGACTCCGCCAGCCTGAGCAAGGTCGGCTGGTGGCCGGACGGCTACGATCGCTTCACCGCCGCCCTGAGCGCGCTGCAAGCACTGCGCGAACAGGTCGCCATGGACAGCCGCCTGATCCTCGCGCCTTGGATGGAAACCTACCTGCTCACGCAAATCGCCACCCAGCACGCGCCTGACCTGATCGAGCGGGTCGGCCGCCTGGCCAGTGTCGGCCAGGCGTCCGTGGTCTCCGGCCAGTTCAGCCTGCAAAGCCGTCTGCAATTGAAGGATCTGCGCGGTCGTATCGGCGATGCCCGTGACCAGTTGACCAAGACCGGCAACCTGCTGGAAAGCCGCCTGCCACCCGAGCTGCAAAACTGGGCCGAGCGCTACCATGCCAGCCTCCAACACCTGGACGACGGCCTCAAGGCGCTCGACGACGGCATGTTCGGCGGCAGCATCACCCTCAAGACCGATGGTTTCGAGCAGACCCTGGACAAGATGCTCGGTGAACTCGCCAGCTTGCGCCAGGACTCCCTCACCTCCCTCGACAGCCGCCTGGACTATTACCACGGTGCGGCCATCCGCCAGTTCAGCCTGTTGGCGGGGATCTTCGGTTGCCTGCTGCTGGCGGCGCTGTACCTGTTCATCTGCCTGCAAGCCTCGATCCGCCGCAGCGCCAGCGGCATCACCCTGCTGGCCGAATCCCTGCGTGACGGCAACCTCTGCCTGCAAGTGCCGGTGGAGGGGCGTGACGAGCTCGCGGCCATCAGTACCGCGCTGAACGTCGCGGTGGTGCAACTGCGCAGCAGCCTGCAGGGCGTGGACCACGAGACGCTGCAACTGAGCGCGGCCGTGCGTACCCTCAACAGCCATTCCAGCGGTGCCCTCAGCGAGGTCGAGACACAACAGGCGCAGATCAGCCAGATCGCTGCGGCGGCCACGCAACTGGCGGCCACTTCCCAGGGCGTGGCGCAGAGTTGCGAACAGGCGTCCGGCAGCGCGCAGAACACCCAGCGCATCGCCTCGGACAGCAGCCGCGACAGCCAGCGCACCACCGCCAGCATCCAGCAGCTGAACCAGCGCCTGAACGAAACGGCCGCGGCCCTGGGTCGGGTCAGCGAACAGGGACAGCAGATCCAGTTGGTGGTCGACACCATTCGCGGCGTGGCCGAGCAGACCAACCTGCTGGCCCTGAACGCCGCCATCGAAGCGGCGCGGGCCGGCGAGCAAGGGCGTGGCTTTGCGGTGGTGGCGGATGAGGTGCGCAGCCTGTCGCAGCGCACCCAGAGTTCGACCGCCCAGATCGCCAGCACTGTCGACAGTCTGCGGGCCACGGTCAGCCAGGCGGTGACCTTGATGGAGGCCGCCTGTCTCCAGGCCGAGACCGATGCCCAATCGGTGACCGGGCTGGGCCAGCGGCTGGTGGAAATCGCCGGCGCCGTGCAGACCGTCACCGACACCCTGGCGCAGATCGCCACGGCGGTGGATGAGCAGGCCAGCACGGCGGACGAGGTCAGCGGCAATATCCAGCAGATCGATCAGGCGGCGGTACGGCTGCTGGAGGGGGCCCGCGCGGTCAACCGTGCGGCGGACAGCCTGAGCGAAGGCAGCAAGGCCCTGAGCGACAATACCGGGCGCTTCCGCCTGAGTTGAAGCGGCGTTGGCCCACGGTTTTCGCCGTCGGGCCTTAAGCTTTTGATAGCGTAGAGAAAATTTTCAGATATTTGCTTGACACAACGTCGTTCCCAGCGAATAATGCGCGCCACTTGGCTACATAGCTCAGTTGGTTAGAGCATAGCATTCATAATGCTGGGGTCCGGGGTTCAAGTCCCTGTGTAGCCACCAAGTACTAAAAACGGCTTACCGCAAGGTAGGCCGTTTTTTTATGCCTAGAGAAAAGTGGTTGGGACGGGCCGCAACAGACGCTTTCGTTTTGTCTCGTGATTTTCAGCGATCAAGGAAGGACAAGAACGCAAAGCCCGGCGCGAGGCCGGGCTACCAATACCACTCTACCGATATCGCTATTTTGCAGGCGTCGTGATCGCGGCTGGCGGTGGAGTGGGCTTATCCACCTTTCCTGTCTAATAGAAGGTGACACACAGAGCGGCAACCGCTATGCCTATGCCGACCGCAGTCAGCATTGCGCGCCAGATGTTCAGCTTCAAGCTGCCAAGGTGCGATATATCGTCTCTGATATTCGCTACAGACTCATCGAGCCTTTGGTCGCGCTCTGACTGAGCGGCAAGAAACCCAGAAAACTTCTCATCCCAGGCCTTATCGCGAGTCGCCTGCTCAGCAAGGAACGACTCGCGTTGCAGGTCAAGCTCACGTCGAATTATCTCGTCGCGCAAACCGATCTCTTTTCGAAATTCATCAGAGCGTCGATCTGTTTCCCTCTCCATACGTTCAACGCGCTTATCCATCCGCTCTTCGATGGCGAATAAGGGTGAAGTCAATTCGTCGCGAGTGTCTGTCATAGGCCCAGTATCAATTTTTCCTCGTGTGGTCGTCCTGAGTGAATGTCTCCCGAGCACCAGCAAGAGACGGCTCCCACCCAACCAAATGCGTACCTTATCTCCCGGTGCTTTTCCTCGACCAGCAAGACATCTCCCTTTCCCTCGTCCGAAATTTCCTAGAATCTTCCACCCTGTTGCACCTGCCGATTTCGCTGGCTAGCCTTGAGTCGTCACTGCCAAATCAGTGATCGGGTTTAGCAGCCCAGAGTCGATTGGCGCACGTTGGAGATTCTTCATGTTCAAGGTACCGCCTAGTCCACCCGTTTCATCCGCTGTCGAAAGCATCGATCCACAAGCTGTCGACCGCGCCCTGTCTCACTACTTGCAGCCAAAAGGCCACGCGCCAAAACCGCCCAGCCCCACAACACCGCACAAACACCCACCAACCTCCCAAAGCCGCGAAGACGCCCTGGTCAACGCCAGCTCAATCCTCGACTCCGCGGCCGCCACCACCTATGAAAATGCCGACAACCTCACGGGCGCCAACCGCAAGGTGGCGATGGGCATCGTGCATCTGATCGAGCTGGCACAGCGGCAGGTGTCGACGCGCTGTTTGATCGCCTGATCGGCGGTTGCACAGCGCGCATCGAATCCTGACGAAAGCCAAGCAGCTACGGGGTAAAAGACCGAAGAAGAAACAATATCCTGACCGATGCGTTAAAGTTTAGAAACCAGTCACGCTGTTAGTGAAACGATCGTCCACAATTAGCAAAATACGAAAATTTTCGTATTCGCCGATGAAATACACCTTGTTACACATTGACAGCCAGAATTTAACGCCTAGAATCGATGCTACAAATGAGCCTCTGGAGGGATCTGGAGGGAATAAAGTAAAGGAATACACCGATGCGTGAAAACTCTCGGCAGCACCGTATTGTAATATGCAATATTCCAAAATTATTCCTCCTGACAACAATATCCGCTCATCACACTTCTTTCTCACCGCCTCGCGGTGCGACTTCCATTGCCCCCATCTCACCTGAATTAATTTCGACTTTCACACCTTAGAAAGTGCTAGTTCGCAATAACTGACATTCATGCTATCCGGCCTGCCGCTGGCCGTTGTTAGCCTGTTCGCAATTTTCGAAATTATAACTTCGTTAGTTATAGGGCGGCGTTCGCTCTAAAAAAGCAGTTCTGATCAAATGGAATTCCTGTTCTTACTCAAGGAGTGGCTTGGCCATGTTCAAAAGTCGCAAGCGCATCGCACTTGATGATCCCAGTCTGGAACGTGTGAAGTTGACACCGCAGATGCTCGACTACGATCGATTCGCCAGTCGTGGTCGTTCCCAGTACTTGCCCTATGTCATGGGCTTCAATGCCGCCGACTACCGTTCGCCATCGATCAATACCGATCGGCTCGGCTTTCGGATCGCCCATGATGCGCAAGGCCAACCGATCAGTGCCGCTAGCCTGGGGACGCACGCACCGAAGGCCGTCAATCTGCTGGTCGGGGCCTCGTCAGCCTTGGGATACGGGGCCTCCAGCGATGCCGCCTCGGTGGCGAGCCGCCTTGCCGCGCAGGATCCCGACGGTACGCCATGGCTGAATTTCGCCGGACACTGCTTCAATTCGACCCAGGAACTGATGTTGTTCGTGCTTCATCTCCACCGCTTGCCCAAAGTGCGCAAGATCGTGGTCCTGGGCGGCTTCAACACACTGGTCATGGCCCGTCTTCCCGAGTTCATTCGCGGTGACCTGCCGCCGTACCACTTCTGCGGCGATTACTATGAAAAGTTCGATGAAATTGCCGAGGAAAATGGCGGCGAACTGCCACCTGTCAAACTTCCAAAGTGGCCGACCGAAACAACCGCGGTACCACCGATTGCACACACGGTGGCACGCGCCGGCGAAGACACGCTTAATTGTCTGACCACGTGGAAACGGCTTGCGGACTCCCTCGGCGCGGAACTGTCATTTCTCATGCAGCCCCTCGCGACCTGGGTAAGAAAGCCCTGCACCGAAGAGCAGAAGCTGTTCGATGAACTTGACCAGATTTCCCGATTTGGCACGTGGCAAAACTTGTATGGCGATATATCGGATCCCGCCGTCGCGGACCATTACGCCGATAACCTGGCCAGCGGTTGTCATGCGCGGGGTATTCGATTCTGTAATCTGGTCGATGATTTACGTCAACGCCCGAGCGATGAATGGTTATTTGTCGACCGCGCGCACTATACCGACCTTGGCAGTGATGTCGTAGCACGCGCCATTCATCGAAACCTGCAATAAGGATTGAGGAGGCTTTATGTTAAAGCGAATTCGCAAGGCACTTGGCGGGCTGTTCAAGAGAAAGAAAAAAGCCAAGAAGAAAAACAATTCCTCTATTTATCCAATGTACTGATGAAGACTAATCGGCAGATCTTTTCCAGCTTCCTCGGGGCCCAGGCCGGGGAAGAAGCCAGGCGTCTGTTTACGTCGGCTTCCCTGCGCACCTGCCTCGATGCGGTGCCCGGAGCAGACCAGGCAGACCTCGACTTCACCAACGAGACGATCCTGGCCGGGCTGCCAGGCGTTGCATTCGAACGGCTGCGCCCCGTGCGCGAAGGATTTGGCAGGTTGACGCAGGCGCTCAAGGCTGACGAAGCGGATGCCCGGGCGCTGCGTGCCAAAGCGGCGCTGGAGTCGGCCCCCTTGCTGATCGGCAGCCAATACCTGATTCATGGGCTGTGTGGCAGCTGGAACAACGAAGCGCGCTACGCAATGGCAGCGCTGAGAATCCATGCGGCGGATGTGGGTGTCGGTCAGCCGGCGGCCAGTCGCATCCAGCGCTATCAGGAGTTGCTGCGTCAGCATGGGCTGGCGGATGCCGGCGAAGACCTCTTGCGGGCAGGGGCTGACCCGAGGATCTCGGATGGGGCCTTCAACTTTGCTTCGACTCTGGTCCTGTTGGGGTATTTCCCGGAGTCGCTGATGGCTCAGGTCCTGGGTGCCAACCTGTACCTGCGTCATTGCGGGTTGCTGCCTTCGTTCGAGTTCATCACTCACGATGAGCCGTCCGCCGGCCAATTCCTCGATCTGCGTCGCGACCCCGCCGGTGGCAGCGATGACCTCGCCGCGCTCGCTGAAACGGCCGTGCGCGAATTCCTCGTGCACGCGGGGTACTCCGGCCACGAGGGTGTACGCCAGGGTTACCTGTGGGCGCGCTGGCAGACCGAGGCGATGAGCGAGGCGCTGCTCCATGTGCTTGAGCGCTGGCTCGATCCGAGGGAGGCGGCGCGTCACCTGATCAGCCGTCGCCGGCTGGATGCTTGCCAGTACCATGAGAAAACGCGACTGAACAAGGTGCCGATGAAGCCCTTGCTGGAGGTCGACGATGCCTTGGCGTTCCTCGACCACCTCGCCGCCAGCACCTACGTGAGGGCGGGCCAGCCGGAGTCGAGTCCGCTGCTCACCAGCCTGATTTCGCCGCGGGGAAAGATGTTCCGCATCTTCAGTCGCGACGACATCGCCATTCTTCATCGCTGGATCGCCGGCTTGCCCTATGCCGATGCGCCCCTGCAAGCCGCGGCCTGCCAGATGTGGAAGGACGACGGCCGGCTCGTAGGGGCCATCCGGGAGGACATCGAGGCGCCGGTCCTGGCGGCCAGCCTCAGCCCGCGACAGGCCTACCCGCGCCTGCTGCGGGTGGAACTCACGCCGGCCGAGGAACACTACAGCGGACACTACGTGACGCGCTGGCTTGCCAGGGCCGCACGTGGCGTCGCCGACGGACGTTGCCCATTGCCGGAGCAATGGGCGCCCGGTGTTCTGCGCCAGTGGTTGCAGGGCCAGCACGTGGCGTCCAACCAGGCACTGGAACAGGACGAAGAGCTGCCGTCCCGCGAGGACGTGGTGGCCGATATCCTGTCCCTGGCGCCACTGACGATGATCGACGGTGCCTGGCTGGCCGGGTTCGCCCATCCGGCGGTGGCCTCCACGGCGTACGGCAGCCGACTGTTCGAAACGCTTTTCGATGAGCTGGGCAACGGCATCGAGGCTCAGAACCATCCCATCATCTACCGCCATCTGCTCAAGGCGATACAGGGCGAGTTACCGGCCACCGCCGACCCTGGATACGCCAATGCGGCCTGTTTCAACGACGACGACTTCGAACTTCCAGTGTTCTGGTTATCGATCAGGCGGTATTCGCAAACCTACTGCGCGGAGATCCTCGGGCTGAACCTGGCGATGGAACTCTCCGGTGTCGGTGGCGGCTATCGGCGGACCCACAAGGCCTTGGTCGCCTATGGCTATCCGACGATGTTCGTGGACCTGCACAACTCCATCGACAACATTTCCACCGGCCATACGGCATGGGCTGCCGCCAGCCTGGATGCCTACCTCAGCGCATTTCCTCGAAGTGACCGTGACGCCATGTGGGCGCGGGTCCGTACCGGATTCGTCGCGCTCAATCCACCCAGGGAGCAAACAATGCTGGATAAATTTCGCAAGAAAGTGAGGGCGCTGCTATGACGTGCACGCTGGGCATCTCTGCCTTCTATCACGACAGTGCGGCCACCTTGGTGGTGGACGGAAAGATCGTTGCCGCCGCCCAGGAAGAGCGCTTCAGCCGGATCCGCCATGACCCGGGCTTTCCACGCCTGGCCATCGAGTACGTCCTGGCGCACGCGGGCCTCAAGCTGGCCGACGTCGACCATGTCGCCTATTACGAAGACCCGGCGCTCAAGTTCCGCCGTGTGCTTTCGACCGCCGTCGTGGCCGGGCTTTCGGCCGTGCGTACCTATGCGCCGGCGCTTGGCGACTGGCTGTCGACCAAGCGACGGATGGACCGTGAGGTCGTGCGTCACCTGAAAGCGATGGGAGACCGGGACGGTCGCCGGATCGAAGTGCATGGCCACCACGCGTCCCACGCCGCGTCGGCGTTCTTCCCCAGTCCGTTCGAGAGCGCCGCGATCCTGTGCATCGACAGCGTCGGCGAATGGGCGACGACCACCCTATGGCACGGCAAGGCAGACGGCATCAAGCTGGTGGCGGAGCTGTCCTTCCCTCATTCGCTGGGCCTGCTCTACTCGGCGTTCACCTATTTCTGCGGCTTCAAGGTGGACTCCGGCGAATACAAGCTCATGGGACTCGCGCCCTATGGCAAGACGACCTACGTCGACAAGATCCTGTCGAACCTGATCGACGTGAAGCCCGATGGCAGCTTCAGGCTCGACTGGACCCGATTCGAGTTCATCAACGGCGAAGTGATGACGGGCGAGGCCTTCGAGCAGCTGTTCGGTGGGCCCCGGCGCTTGCCCGAGGCGCCACTGACCGAACGCGAGTTCGACCTGGCGGCATCGGTACAGAAGGTCACGGAAATCATCGTGTCGCGCCTGGCCAAGACGGCTCGTGAGCTCACCGGCGAGACATCGCTGTGCATGGCCGGCGGCGTTGCCCTCAACTGCGTGGCCAATGGCGTGATCTCCCGCGAGCGAACCTTCGACAGGCTGTGGGTGCAACCCGCGGCGGGCGATGCGGGTGGCTCGCTAGGCGCCGCGCTGCTGACCGACCGCAAACACCGCCGGATAACCCGCCGCGAGCTGCCCACTGGCGTCCTCGACGGTATGAGCGGCGCCTTGCTCGGCCCGCAATACAGTGAGGAGCAGATCAGGGACGAGCTGGAAGCCTGCGGCGCGGTTTTCCACAGGCTCTCGCCGGAGGAGGTCGACCAGCGGGTAATCACCAGCATCGAGAACGGCGGGGTCATCGGCTGGTTCCAGGGGCGGATGGAGTTCGGTCCACGCTCGCTGGGCGCCCGTTCGATCCTCGGCGATCCACGCCGCGCGGATACCCAGACGACCATGAACCTGCGCATCAAGTTTCGCGAATCCTTCCGCCCCTTCGCGCCCGTGGTGCTTGAGGAAGAAGCGGCGGAGTACTTCGACATCGTCGAGGAAAGCCCCTACATGCTGGTGGTCTCGCCAGTGGCCGAGGCCATTCGCAAGGTGATCCCGAAGGAACAGGCGCAACTGACCGGCATCGACCTGCTCAAGGTGGCGCGCAGCACGCTGCCGGCGATTACCCACGTGGACTTCTCGGCCAGGGTGCAAACCGTGGACCGGGAGCGCAACCCGCGGTTCCGCGCGCTGCTTGAGCGCTTCCACCAGCGTTCGGGGTGTCCCGTACTGGTCAACACCTCGTTCAACGTGCGTGGCGAACCCATCGTGAACACGCCGTTCGAGGCCTATCGCTGCTTCATGCGCACCAACATCGATGTGCTGGCGATCGGCGATTTCTACCTGGACAAGTCGGAACAACCGCAGTTCGAGGAGGCGGTGGACTGGCGCGAGACCGTGCCGCTGGACTGATCATTTCATTCACTAGGGAAGGTGCACCATGAATTACGTTCTGCTCTACCTGATCTTGCCACTGGGGATGTTTATCCGCCGAACCACCGCGTTCGCCCACCGACCGGACCCCAAGGTCAGCTCATACCTGAACCGCAAATCATGAGCGTCATGGCCATGGATGTTCAGCAGGCTTCGATGGTCCAGGTCATGGTCATCCACGAGCCCGACCTGACCGGCCTGGAAGGTTGTCGCGCGAGGCTGGCCGACACGCCGCACTGTGCCGACAGCGTGGGAGAAGTCGGCGGGGATTGGCTGGGCAGCGTGCTGGGCAACGACATCGTCGAGGCGATCCGGGCGTTCCCCGCCAGCCCGTACAAGGCACTGCTGCTGCGGGGCATCGCGCTCTCCACGGAGGTCGCGACGCCGTGCAATGGCTTCCTGCCCAATGCCCAGTGCGTCCTGGACTTCGACCTGCTGCAGTTCGGCATGCTGCGACTGCTGGGGGTCAAGCCGCATGCGGTCGAGTACGAGAACCACGGCAAGCTGGTCAGGAACGTGGTGCCGGTGCCGGAGGCTGCGGGTACCACGAGCTCCTGGGGCGCGGACGTGGAGTTTTTCTGGCACACCGACAATCCCAACTGGCCCTTCGACGACCAGAGCCAGGATGTCACGGCATCCGTGCCGAACTTCCTGGCCTTTACCGCCGTGCGCAACCTCGAACGCGCCTCCACCGACATCGTCTGTGTGGACCACATCGTCTCGCAGCTGCCCGCCTGGGCGATTGTCCAGCTGCAGCGACCGGCCTACACCTTCGGTGCCCCCGCTTCCAACGAGGGCTTCGATGGCCAGCAGAAGGTGCTGCCGATCCTGGAGCAGGGCGATAGCGGTTATCGCCTGCGCTTCGACGACGGCATCGTGGCGGCGCTCGACCCGGACAGCAAAGAAGCCCTCGGGCTCCTGTGCCAATGCCTGCGCGATGCGCAGGGTATAGCGGTGGTGCTGCAGCCGGGTGACTTCTTCATTTTCAAGAACGCCCGCGTGCTGCACCGACGCAAGGCGTTCCAACCCATGCCCAACAGCGAGGCACGCTGGCTGCGCAGGGTGTACGGCAGCTGAACCTTTTCTTCAAGACCCATCACGATAAATAGGGAGTTCACACATGAACAAGCGTATCGCAGTAGTCGGTGGCCGCCCCGCCCCCATTCACGGGGCCAAGGAACTGGGTATCGACGTAGTGCTGGTGCACCAGGAGGGTGACTACGAGCAGGAGATCGTCGCCCATTGCGAACGGGTGGTGCATGCCCGGATCGACGACGCCGAGGCGATCATCAAGGTGCTCGAACCCCTGCATCGCGAACGTCCGTTCGATCGCATCATCACCACCACCGAAGTGGCGGGCGAGTCGACGGGCAAGGTGGTCGACCATTTCGGCCTCACCGGGGTTTCCTACAAGACCGCGCGCCTGCTCAAGGACAAGGTGGCCATGCGCGAGCTGCTGGCCAAGCATGACTTGAGCCCGGTCGCCTATCGCCATGTCACCCGTGCGCAGGACGCCATCGCCTTCGTCAAACAGCATGGCAAGTCGGTACTCAAGCCGGCCGAAGGCGTCGCCAGCCTGCATATCCATCCCTGCGATGACGAAGCCTCCGCCACCCAGGCCTGGCAAGCGCTGCAGGACGCCGACGTCAAGCACATCATCATCGAGGAATACCTGGAGGGGCCGGTCGTCAGCGTGGACTCCTTCTCCTTCAAGCGCCGCCACCTGCCAATCGGCTACTCGCAGTACCGCATGAACGACAAGTACGTCGAGTGGGAGGTCAGCACGCCAAGCACCGAGGCCAAGAAATGGCTGAAAGAGCTGAAGGAAATGACCTGCCGCCTGCTCGACGCCGTAGAGCTGGAGGAAGGTCCTTCCCACAGCGAGTTCGTGCTGACGCCGAAAGGCCCCCGGGTACTCGAATCCCACGCCCGTTTGGCCGGTTCGGGTGCCCCGGAGCTGGTGCGGCGCGCGTTCGGCCTGGACCTGAACCGGATGTTCCTGACCGTGCCCCTGGGTATCGATACCCTGCCCGAGGTATCACCCGAGCCGAAGGCCGGTGCGGCGATCCAGTTCTTCGTCCCGACACCTGGCAAGGTGAAGAAGGTCGAGCTCGACCTCAAGCCTGACGTCGACGTGCGTCACACCCGGCAGGGCGAGACGCCGCTGGTGTTCCTGCCGTTCCTGTTCGAGCTGGGCCAGGCCGAGCGGGCCGTGGTCATCCAGAAGCACGAGGGCGACCAGATTCCACCGCTCGACACCGTGGCCGACTGCGTCTCGGGGTATGTCCTGGCAACGGGCCGCTCGCGTGAGGACGCCGTGCGGATCGGCGACGAACTGGTGGAGGCGGTTCACTTCATCGTGGAGCCCAAGGCATGAGCTACGTGCTCTGCTTGCATCGTTGGGTCGGCTCCCAAGCCCTCTATGACCGATACGAGTTGCCGGCGGGCATGATGATTCGGGCGATCTGCACGCCCGAATCCCTCGCGTCGCTGCCGAGCGAGCGCCTGGCGTCGAGTTCGACGCTGGCCTCGCTGGACGATGCCGGGGCGGTCATGGCCGAGGTCGAACGCCTGGTCGAGCGGCACGGCGCTCCGGCGCTGGTGGTCGCCCTCAATGAAGGCGACCTGCTCAATGCCGCGTCGATTCGCGAACGATGGGCGGTGCCGGGCGACGTGGTGGCCTGGACCGAGCGGTTTCGCGACAAGCTCACCATGCTCGAGATCGCCGGCCGGCAGACGTCGATCAGCGTACTGCCGGCGGTGGCCGCCGATTCCCGCGAAGCCGTGGAGCAACTGGCGGCCGAGCATGGCTATCCGCTGGTACTCAAGCCTCGCTATGGCACCGCGAGTCGCGGCGTGAAGATCCTTCGCGATCCCGGGGATCTTGATCAGTTGCAGCAGGCCGTGGAACCCATGATGGTCCAGGTCTACTGCGCCGCCCCCATCCTGCACGTAGACGGTTGGTGGGATGGGCAGCGAATCGTGGTGGTCACGGCGTCGCGCTATGTGAACAGTTGTGCCGATTTCGGTCCGGACAGCCCGCTGGGCAGCATCGAACTGGAGGAAGGCGAGGACGAGCAGCGGATTGCCCGGCACGTCGAGCACTTGCTGGCGACCTTCGCGCCGGAACGGGAAATCGTCTTTCACCTCGAACTGTTCGACCGGGGTGACGAGTTGCTGTTCCTTGAGATTGGTGCCCGGGTCGGCGGTGCCGAAATTCCGTTCCTCTGGCGGGAGGTGCGGGATATCGACCTGCTGGGGATCGCCTGGGAACTCCAGACAGGGGCATCCACCCGCTACAGGGACCTTGCGCGCAGCCGCAGCAATAAGGGCAGGCCCTTGCACCGCGAGCGAGGTGCCTGGGTGATCGCCCGGCGCGGCAGCTCGCCGGGCGATGGCCTGGGGACCCTGTACTGGGCCCAACCGCAGGACCTGGAGCGCTCCGCCAGCGGTGTCTATGAGGGCGCCAGGACCCGCCTGCGCCTGCGCAGCTTCGATGGTCCCGCGCTGGTACACGATGTGGGGAAGGTTTTCGAACAGTTAACCGAATCATGGAGCATTCAATCGTGAGAACAGCAGTTGCAACAGATGCCAATCCTGGCATTGGCGAGGTGTGCGACCGTACCTTGGCCAGTCTCGACGGGCGCGGACAGCAGCCGACCGCCCACTCCTCTGTAGACGAAGGAGCACGCTGATGGTGGCGCCGGAAAACCTGGCCGGTGTGGCCATCATCGCCCTGGGCATGGTACTGACACCTGGACCGAACATGATCTACCTGACCTCGCGGGTGCTTTCCCAAGGGCGGTTGGCGGGGATGATTTCCCTGGCGGGCGTGGCCCTGGGCTTCGTGTGCTACCTGCTGGCTTCGGGACTAGGGCTGGCGGCCTTGTTCAAGGCCGTGCCGGTGGCCTACGACGTCGTCCGGATCGCGGGCGCGTTCTATCTGGGCTACCTGGCTTGGAACATGCTCAAGCCCAGGGGCTCCTCCCCCTTCGAGGCGCGCGAGTTGCCGCCTCACTCGCCGAAATGGCTGTTCACGATGGGGTTGGTGACGAACCTGCTGAATCCGAAGATTGCGCTCATGTACTCCGCGCTGATTCCTCAGTTCATCGATCCTTCCGCGGGATCGACCTTGCAGCAGTTCATTCAACTGGGACTGGTACAAATCGTCATTGCCGTCACCGTGAACGGCATGATCGTCCTGGCCGCCTCCAGCGTCAGCAACTACCTGACCAAACGCCCCTCGGCCATGCGTACCCAGCGCTGGCTTTCCGGAACTGTACTCGGCGTGTTTGCGGTCGATATCCTGCTGCGCAAGCCAATGACCTGATAGAAGAGCGGGCCTTGCACAAGCTATCAGCCATACAAAAAGCCCCAGGCACTCGCCATGCTCTGGGGCTTTTTCTTTCTCAAAATATAACGTGACGATGACCCACAAGCGCCTAACGCGACGGAACCGGTTGCAGTTGGTAGTAGTAGCCCGGTGGTGGCGGCGGCGGTGCCTGGTAGTAGACCGGTGGCGGCGGGACATACACCGGCTGCGGCTGAACGTAAACCGGTTGTTGGACGTAAACCGGAGGCTGGTTGGCGACGACCGAGCCCACCACGGCAGCGCCGACAACCGCACCCAACAGGGCGGGACCACCCCAACCCCATCCGTAGCCATGATGATAGCCGTAACCGCGCCCATCACGGGCCTCGGCTTGCCCCACAACGGCGAGCACGCCCACGAGCAAGACGGCTACTTTCATTCTTGAGAGTCGGCTAATCATGATAAGTCCTCTTTTTGCACCGAACCTACGGCCTTAATAATATCTCCGGGTATACCTCTCAGACAGTTTTTTTTGGAGAATCCGCGACGCGATCAAGTAAATACTTCGTAAAGTTTGTATCGCGTCCGGTACCTCAAAGCGGCGCTGGGTCGGATATCCATGCCCAGCGGTTTCATGAAAACGAAAACAACCCCACGAATGACTTTATCCAGCCATTCCAACATCAAACTTTGACAAGTTTCTGCGTCTATAAAACGACATTCATATACCTAAACAATCGCCGGATACTCATCATGCCTGTCTGGCCAAGGGGTCAACACCTCGAAACCGTCATCAGTGACGGCCACCATATGCTCCCACTGGGCCGAGAGTGAGTGATCCTTGGTGACCACCGTCCAGCCATCGGCCAGGGCCTTCACATGGCGTTTGCCGGCGTTCAGCATGGGCTCGATGGTGAAGATCATGCCGGTTTTCAGCTTCAGGCCCTGGCCCGGCCAGCCGTAGTGAAGGACCTGTGGCTCATCGTGGTAGACCTTGCCGATACCATGGCCGCAGTATTCGCGCACGACACTGAAGCCGTCCCGCTCGGCAACGCTCTGAATCGCGTGACCGATGTCACCCAGCGTAGCGCCGGGGCGGACCATCCGAATACCGGCGCACATGGCTTCATACGTCGTATTGACCAGGTGTCGCGCTTGCGGGCTGGGCTCACCGACGAAGTACATGCGGCTGGTGTCGCCGTACCAGCCATCCTTGATCACGGCGATATCGATATTCACGATGTCGCCATCCTTCAGGACCCTGGCCGAAGGGATGCCATGGCAGACCACCTCGTTGACGGAGGCACACACGGTCTTCGGGAAGCCGTGATAGCCGACATTGCCGGGAATGGCCTTCTGCACGTTGACGATGTAGTCGTGACAGAGCCGATCCAGTTCGTCGGTGGTGACCCCCGCCTTGACGTGGGGAGCAATCATCGCGAGCACCTCGGCGGCCAACCTGCCCGCCGTGCCGGACTGGGCTATTTGCGCCGGGGTATTGATCTTGATGTTCGCCTTCATTGCTGGGCTCCTGGTGCGGCATGAACCTGGGAGCCTTGCGAAAGATCCGCGAGCGCGCACAGCTGTTTCAAATCCAGGCCGCCCGCCAGCTCGGCACGAACCAGCAAGCGGCTGATGTCGCGGTGATCCAGGTTGGGATGCAGCTCCGCCAGCATCCCGATGCGCATCCAGTGCTCGGCCTGGGCATTGATCGAACGACTCAACGCATCGCTGGCGACGCGCAGTTGCTCATGCATGCTCTCTGAAATTTTTACGATACCCATCAGCCCACCCGATACGAAATGCATATGAATCGTATATTAGTCGATCATGGCTCGGGATGAAATGAAAGGTGCTGAACGTCAGCAGTCTTCTTCAAGGAGCAACAGAGCATCCAGTGTCTGGCGTTTCCTGATAAGGCGATGCTCGCCGTCATTCACCAACACCTCTGCCGCATGGGTACGACTGTTGTAGTTGGAAGACATGGAGGCGCCGTAAGCCCCGGCCGTATGGAAAACCAGGTAATCGCCGACCTCGGCAGCGGGCAACAGACGAGACTCGACGATCCCGCCTTCGGACTGGGTGAAGACGTCGCCCGACTCGCAAAGAGGCCCGGCCACAACAGTGGCCTGCATGGGCAATGGCTCATCGCGCTGGGTCAGCAACGAGATTTCGTGATAACTGCCGTACATCGAGGGGCGCATCAGGTCACTGAAACCGGCATCGACCAGGGTGAAATGGTTGCCGCCCATGTACTTGGTGGCCCGAACCTCCGACACCAGCACACCGGACTCCGCCACCAGAAAACGCCCCGGCTCGATTTCCAGGCGCACCGGATGGCCCAGATGGCGCTCAACCTGCTTCCGGGCGTGGTCCCACTGGGCAAAATAATGCTCGGTATCGACAGGTTGTTCGCCCGCCCGGTAGGGCACCGATAAGCCCCCACCCGCTGAAATGGCCTCGATATCCTGGCCCAGGCCCACCACCAGCTCGGCCATGGTGCTGCAGACCTGCTGCAAATGCTGGTAATCCACCCCGGAACCAATGTGCATGTGCAGCCCCACCAGGTGCAGGCCGTGGTCGCGTACCAGCGTCAGGGCTTCCTCCAACTGGGTGTGCCATATCCCATGCTTGCTGTTTTCGCCGCCGGTGTTGGTCTTGCGGCTGTGTCCGTGACCAAAGCCCGGATTGATCCGCAGCCATACACGGTGGCCGGGTGAAAGCGGCCCCAACTGGCGCAGCATGTCGATCGAACCGACATTGACCTCGACCCGCGTCTCTACCACGCGCTGCAAGGTGGCTCGATCGAACACATCGGCGGTGAACACGACACCTGCCGCTCCCTGCACAGTGTCGGTGCTGAATCCGGCCTGCAGCGCCCGCTCGAGCTCGCCGAGAGAAACCGCATCCACCTTCACCCCGGCCTCGCGCATCAAACGCAGGATATGCAGGTTGGAACAGGCTTTCTGGGCAAAGCGCACCGTATCGAATGCAGCGAGCTGCCGGACACGTTCTTGAATCAACCGGCCGTCATACACCCACAAAGGGGTGCCATGACGCTCAACCAGTTGCAGTAGCAGGTTATCAGCGAGGGATTTCATATCGGCAGGTCTCAGGCAGGTAACGCGCATGCAGCAAAGGGCTATCGCGCAATCAGCAGCATGATGGGGAAAGAAAGGGTAGTCATAAAATATCAATATTCATCAAGGCTATTCATTTACGATATGGCTTTCGAAGGAAGATGAGCCCGGTCCATGTCAGCCACGTTGCGCCATATAGAAGTGTTCAGGGCCGTCATGACCACCGGCAGCGTGACGGAGGCCGCGGCGATGCTGCATACCTCCCAGCCGACGGTCAGTCGCGAACTGGCGCGCTTTGAACAACTCACCCAGCTCAAGCTGTTTGATCGCGTGCGCGGCCGCCTGCGACCGACGGCACAGGCGCTGTCTCTGTTCGAGGAGGTCCAACGGGCCTACTTCGGCCTGGGGCGGATTCTCAATACCGCGGCGTCATTGCGGGAGTTCGATCAGGGTCAGTTGTCCATCGCCTGCCTGCCGGTGTTCTCGCAATCCTTGCTGCCCAGGGCGTGCCAGCGTTTCTTTACGCAGTTTCCAAAAGCGGGCATGACCATCACGCCGCAAGAATCTCCTTTGCTGGAGGAGTGGTTGTCGGCCCAGCGCTACGACCTGGGACTGACCGAAGTGGCGAGTGCGCCGCCGGGGACGGAGGTGTCGCCCTTGATGGTTGTGGATGAAGTCTGCGTCTTGCCGAGCGGCCATCCGCTTCTGGAAAAAAAGCTTCTGGTACCTGAGGACTTCGCCTCGAAACCCTTCATCAGCCTGTCCAGCCTCGACAGTTACAGGCAGCAGATAGACGAGATCTTCCGACAGGCCCAGGTAGAGCGGCAGATGGTGCTGGAAACCCACAGTGCGGCGTCGGTCTGTGCCATGGTGCGCGAGCGCGTTGGCCTGGCCATCGTCAACCCGCTGACAGCCCTGGACTTCGTCGGGCAAGGCCTGGAGATCCGCCCGTTCAGCGTCTCGATCCCCTTTACCGTGAGTCTGATCAAACCCTTGCATCGTCCGGCTTCCAGGCTGGTCAGCCGGTTCGAGGAGGCGTTGCGGGAACAGGTTTCGGTGGTTGAGGCCCGGCTGGCGGCGATCAGTGCTCGTTCAAGTGTGAACTTGTAGACTCCAGCCTAGCCTCATGATGCGTGCTGTTGACCACTTGACCGTACCACCCACCCACTTGAAAGGATTGCCCCATGCCTTTAGTCAGAATCGATGTGGCTGCCGACACAAGCCCCGAAACCGTCACCGCAATCAGCGATGTGGTTTACCAGGCCATGGTCCAGACGGCCAATGTCCCTGAGCACGACAAATTTCAAATCATCAATCGCCACGCCAAGGATGAGCTGATCTACCCCGCAGCCGGCTACCTCGGTGTGACCTACACGCCGAAAATCGTCTTTATCCAGGTGACCTGGAACGGGGGGCGGACGGTCGAAGTCAAGAAGGCGTTCTACAAGGCGATCGCCGAAGGTATTCACGTCAGGACCGGGCTGCGCAAAGAGGATGTCTGGATCAGTTTGATCGATGTAAAACGCGAGGACTGGTCGTTTGGCAACGGAGAGATGCAGTACGCGCCAACGGAATAAGATGACATTTTAAATATTGGGGTGGAGCACTCAATGCTGCGCCCTATTTGACGGCTACACTACAACCCAGCGCCTCCAACCATTCGTACAATCGATAGTGACCATCAAGGAAGGCAAGTTCTGTTTTTCTGGAAAAGGAGGAGGATAGCGTCATGCCGAACCGACTTCAGAAGGAAAACACGCGATGAGAATCTCTACCTTGCTGGCTCTTGTCGCCGTATTGACCGGTGGTTTCTTCGCCACAGCCCCTGCCTACGCGGCCGACGATCAATCCTGCCATTTCCTGCCGGTGGCCGACAGCGCCGCCAGCCTGAAACATGCCCGCTCGGTTGGGGTGCTCTACAGCGAAAATACCGTCAGTACGCTCCAGTACCTTGAGCGCTACCACGCCGTCGCGCTGAACGGCGCGAAGAACGCTGCGCTGGATTCGCGCATCAGCGACGCGTTCGTCAACAGCTCCGATCCGAAACTGGCCATCGACTGGCTCATGGCCTCGCTGCAGAAGCAGTTCGCCTCGGTGACCGTCTACGACAACCTCGATGCACTGGTACAAGCCCGTCCCGATGCGGTGGTGATGCTCGACACCTACAGTCGCCTGGTGACCAAGCGCAACATCCAGTTCGAAGCGCGTTTCGTCGCCACCTTCTACGACTCGAACCTGCAATACATCGGCAAGGCCGAAGGCTTCGGTGGCAAGGCACTGCCTTCGATCTGGGTCCATGGCAAGGCGGCACCGGAAATTGCCGCGCAAATCAATCAGCAACGCGAGTTGCAGGTCAACGCCCTGAAACAATTCGATGCCTCGCTGAAAGCCTTGGTGACATCCGGTGACACCGACCGGGTGGCGACCAACTGATTCCGTACCCCTTGAGGGGAGCCCGGCTCCCCTTCTCTCTTCTGCCCGCCAGCCAATCAATACCCCCCTTGCTGAACGTCATAGGCCGACAGCGGGATACAAGGCGATTGAAGTCCGCGCGAGTGCCTACGAACAGTAAACGAAAAAACATTAAGATTCGCATTTGAGAACAGCTTAAATAACCATGCGAAACAAATTTTCAATCGCCCTAATTATTTAAATGTCATGGGTATTCACCCAACTTTTCAGTATGCTTTGTTCCTCTGACACACCTCTTTCAAAGCAAACAGCAATGATTGCCGATTACATCGGTGCGCACGCTTAATTAGCCGGCAAGCCTTGAATGCCGCGTGCTGATAGTCATTTGCATAGAATGGAAAGTATCTGATGAACGATGAAAAGTTCTCCGGCGAACCCGAGGACGAACGCTGCAGTCCTGCCGAGCGAGCGGCAGCGGCTTCCCGTTGTACCTGGGTCAGCGTGAGCGTCAATCTGGCGCTGTCCTGCATTCAGATCATCGTCGGGATCCTGTCGAAATCCCAAGGCCTGATCGCTGATGGTATCCATTCCCTGTCGGACTTGATTGCCGACTTCGTGGTGCTGTTCGCCGGCCATAAAAGCAAGCAGGACGCCGATGAAGGTCATCCCTATGGGCATCTGCGCTTTGAAAACGCCGCCTCGATGATCCTCGGGCTACTGCTGCTGGCCGTGGGCGTCGGCATGATCGGTTCGGCCGTGCTCAAGCTGCAAACCCCGGAGTCCATCCAGAAGGTGCACATGACCGCCCTGTGGGTGGCGGGCGCGGCACTGGTGACCAAGGAGCTGCTGTTTCGCTACATGCTCGCCGTGGCAAAGAAGGTGAAATCGAGCCTGTTGATTGCCAACGCCTGGCATGCCCGCTCGGATGCGGCGTCGTCGCTGGTGGTCGCTGTCGGTATCGTGGGCAACCTGGCGGGCTATCCCATTCTCGACCCGATTGCCGCGCTGGTGGTCGGGGGCATGATTGCCAGGATGGGCGGGTCGTTCGGCTGGAACGCGTTGAATGACCTGATGGACAGCGCCGCCGATGAAGAAGAGGTGGCCTCGATTCGCACCACGCTCCTGGAGACCCCGGGCATCAAGGGGGTGCATGATCTGCGCACACGCAAGATGGGCGATATGCTCGCGGTCGACGCGCATATCGAAGTGGAGGCTTCGATTTCCGTTGAAGAAGGACATGCCATTGCCGTGGCCGCGCGGGAAAATGTCATGCTGCGCCATCGAGTCCTGAACCTGATGACGCACATCGATCCCTGGCATCGGCCGGACCTGGATCATCTCGAGCCGTCCAGATCCGGAGCCTGAAACCAGGCCTAGGCTCTGTACGAAAACTGCCTGCGCGACGATCATGCTGCGTTAAAAACAGGCTCGGAATGCTCATTTAGCGGGCTAAACTCCGCTTCCTCGCCTGTTTTTGCCTTGCCTGATCGCCGCTCGGCGAGTTTTCGTACAGACCCTAAAGCGCGCTAGCCGACTTCAGGCCTGTCAGCGGCTGTTCTTCAGGCGCTTGCGCGCCTCATGCCGTTCCTGCGCCAGTTCGATCAGGCGGCTCACCAGTTCGCTGTAGCTCATCCCCACCGCTTGCCAGAGCTTGGGGTACATGCTGATGCGGGTAAAGCCGGGCAGCGAGTTGACCTCGTTGATCAACACCTCGCCGTCAGCGGTGAGAAACACATCGACCCGCGCCAACCCGGCGCAGCCCAGCACCTGGAACGCCTCGACGGCTTGCGCGCGAATGCGCTCGCTGTCCTCTTCGCTGATCGCCGCCGGCACCACGACTTCGGCCGCCTGCTCGTCGATGTACTTGCTGTCGTAGGAATAGAAGCCGCTGCGCACGACAATCTCGCCGCAACCGCTGGCTATCGGATGTTCGTTGCCCAGGATCGCGCATTCGATCTCCCGCCCGCTGACCGCCGACTCGATCAGGACCTTTTCGTCGAAACCCAGGGCCAGGGCCAAGGCGGCCTGGTACTCCTCGGCCGTCTGCACCTTGCTCACACCAACGGACGACCCCTGGTTCGCCGGTTTGACGAACATCGGCAGGCCCAGCTTCGCCTGCGCGGCCTCAAAATCGAGGCGCGCGGCAGTGGCCCGGTTCACGGTGATAAAGGGGGTCACCGCAAGCCCGGCATCACGCAACAGGCGCTTGCTCACGTCCTTGTCCATACACACGGCCGAGCCGAGCACATCGGAGCCGACAAAAGGCAGGTCGGTCATGCGCAGCAGCCCTTGCAGGCAACCGTCTTCGCCGAGGGTGCCATGCACGATGGGGAAGATCACATCGACCTGCTCCAGCAACGCCTGGCTGCTGGTGTCCACCAATTGCTGGCGGGTCTTGCCCGGGACCACGGCCAGTTCGCGATTGGATTGGTTCAAGGCAATGAGCGCCGGGTTTTCGGCGTTGATCAGGTAGTTGGAACTGTCGTTGAGGTGCCAACGGCCCTGCTTGTCGATGCCGATCAGGATCGGCTCGAAACGCTCGCGGTCCAGCGCATCGACCACATTGCGCGCCGATTGCAGCGACACCTCGTGCTCCGCCCCCATTCCACCGAAAATAATCCCGACTCGCAACTTGCCCATCTTCCGACCTCGTGTCCAAATCTGTGTTCCAAGGGGATTCCCTTTCTGCGCAGACTATTCGCAAGGCGCTGGTTTGGCATCCCCTGGCTTGCGCTTTTTTGAACGGTGAACTGGCCTACTGGCGATTGCGAAGGTGAATGTCAGGTCGCTATCGCCGGCAAGCCAGGCTCCTACAGGGTTCCTATTATTCGACGCGCCAGTTCACATTCACCGTCTGGCCCGCGTTGCCACTCAGGACAACACTCTGCCGGTTCTCGTGACCATTACGACGGCTGATAACCTCGTATTTGCCGTCGGGCAACTTGACATAGACTATCGGCCCGACCTGAGTCAGCGACAATACCGACTCTCCGCCAGCCTTCTGGATGGTGATGTCCACATCGGGCAGGTACTCCCCTTTGGGGCCTACAGACGAAACAATATGCAGGTTGTAACCGCGGGTCTGCAGCAATGCCTGACTTTCATCCAGGCCAATACCGCCGGTCAGGTAAGACACGCCGTTCTGGGTTTGAGGCGATAACTGCACCGCCTCCTGGTTGATCGGTTCACTGTTGGTCGCCGCCCGGACATTCGGGGACACGCCCAACAGCACAAGCCCGGAAAGGGCACAGAACAGGAGAGAACGGATAGGGGTCATGATGAACACTCCCTGGCTCCGTTGGAGCCCGAGTCTCATCTTTCACGCGGGGCTATCGCCCGATTTCATCAGGCAGTCGAATGCGGATACGGTTTAGTGGATGACGAGCGAGCTGCGCGGATGAGAGAGGGTTGACTTCACTTCATATCGCAACGACTGCAATTATAAGTGTAGTACTGACCCGCGTAGGCTTAGATCAATTTCAAGTCAGGCCGAGGCTGGATAGGTCTGCCCGTTTCCAGACGCCCGCATGAAAACGCCCGATGGGCGGCATCGGGCGTTGGTCAGGCGGGACAAAGACTCAAACGGCGATCAGCGCACTCAGGTCCAGGCGGCCCGCGCTCAACGGCGGGCACCAGTAATAACCACCGGTAATCGGCCGACTGAAGCGATACAAACCGTCGACGATACCGTCGTCCAAGCCGCTCATGCGCCGCAGTTGCGCCTCGAACGCCTCGAAGGAATGGCCGAACGCCAGGAACATCAGGCCGGCGCCCTGCTCGTTCGACCAGGGCATGGAGCGGCGCACCACGAAGGCCTCCGGGGCAAAGCTCTCCTGCGCGGTGCGTTTGACGTGGGCGGATTCCGGTGCGTCGTCCAGCTCCTCGTTGTCGCTCTTGCGCCGTCCGATGATGTTGTCCTGTTCATGGCCCGGCAGCGCAGCGAAACCGTCCAGGTCATGCTGCCACTGCTGGATCGCGGCAAAGCTGCCACCGTCCGCGGCGATCCCGGCCGCCACCGCAGCCTCGTCCACCGGGTTCTCGGTGCCGTCTTCATAACCGGTCAGGTCGTAGCCGGACTTGTGGCGGAACGCCTCGGTCATCTGCACCAACTTCAGGGCCGGCGCCAGCACCTGCTCCAGCGCACGGCTGCGGTGCAGCAATTCGCCACGGTCTTCGCCATGCAACCAGCACCACAGGGCATGCTGGGTCGACGGATTATCCACGCCCACACCGGTGATGCCGGGAAACGCCCGCAGCCCTTGGACTTGACGGCCAAGCGCCTGCACCAGCGACTCGCCAAAACCGACCACGGCGTGCTTTGCATCCACCAGCCGGACAAGCTTGTCGAGTGCCGCCGGCAATGCTTCGGCGGATTCAAGGGCGAAGAACAGGTGGCGTGCCTGCGAGGGCACAGGCTTGGCAAGGATGCCGGGCTGGTAGTGACTCATGGGAACTCCTCTGGCAAAGCCCGGAGTTTACCTTTGTTGCGCCCGCTACGCTTGCGACACAGGCGCATCACCCTCAGAGCTTGTGGGTCACGTAACGACCGCGTCCGGTTTTCTTGGCCTGATACATGACTCGATCCGCCGTCAGCAGGAGCGCATCGGCGGAACTCTCGCCGTTCCCCAGGGCGATACCGATCGAGACCCCCACCTGGCACACCGTACCGGCAATGAGAAACGGCACGCTCAGCGCCTCGATGCACTTGCTGGCCACGGTGCTCACGGTTTCTTCGGCATCGGCGCCCAAGTCGCTCAGCAGGACAACGAACTCATCACCGCCGATGCGCGCCAGGGTATCGCTCCCCCGCACCACGGCGCCAAACCGCTCCGCCACCTGACGCAGCACCTCGTCACCCGCCTCGTGCCCGAGGGTGTCATTGATGCGCTTGAAGCCATCGAGGTCCATGAACAACAAGCCGACCTGAGTCCCTTTTCGCTGTGCCTGGGCCAGCACCTGGCGCAGGCGGCCAGAGAGCTGATGCCGGTTGGGCAAGCCCGTCAGCGTGTCGTGATGGGCGATCCGTTCGAGTTCGGCCTGTTTCTCCTTGAGCTTGAACAACAAGCGATTGAACGCCGAGATCAAGTGACCGACCTCATCGTTGCGCACCACCGGCAAGGACGCATGGGGCAGTTCGTCACGGGTCATGCAGTCCGCCTGCGCGGCGGCATGGAACAACGGGCGAAAGACAAAGTACAGCCCGATGGAGGAGATGATACCGAACAGGAAAATCGAGGAGATGGCCCCCCTGATCAAGAAACTCTGGGTTCGCTCAACGGTTGCAAACGCCTCGCGGCTCGGCAGACTGGCGACAATGATCCAGCCCGTACTGGGTACGGAGACCATGGCGCGAACCTCCTCGTTGCCCTCGGCGTCAAGCGCTATCCCGGTACCGCGCGCGCCCTCCATGGCCCGGTCCTCCAGCCTGTCGAGGCCCGCAAGCGATATCGGCGTGAAACCCAGCCCAAGCCGGGAGGACTCGATCTGCAAGCGACTGTCCGGAAAAACCAGCTGAAACTTGCCCGGTGCCGTTCCCCCGCGGCTCTGAAGCAATGAATCGAGGAACCCGGGAGCGGCGAGTGGCATCATGCCAACCAGCACCGCCTGTACCTCACCGGCCCCATTCCTGATGGGCGCGGATATCGGCAGCATGGGCTCCGCGTTCTGCCCCTGGTCGATCGGCCGACCGATAAATGGCTTACCGGCCAACCCGGCTTGAATATAATCACGCCCCGCATAATCCGTATCGCCCCGCCCCTCCTGGGCCGGGTCGCCCGCCAGCCGCTTGCCACTGGCATCGACGATGAGAATTTCGCTCGAGAACACGGCCTGGTAGGGAGAACGCTCCTTCAGCCAGGCTTGCAGTTGCTCAGGCCGTGCCAGTAAATCGAGGGGCACGCTGGCGGCGAGACGCTCGATCAAGAGCCGACGCCGAATGATCTTGATATCGACATCGTGGGCGACATAAGTCGCCAACGCCAGTTGCTGGCCTTCCACGACGGCGCTCAGGTCCTCGCGCAAGAAGTCGGTCAACACGTAATAGCGCAGGACAGCGCCGGAAATGACAATGCACAGCGCCACCACCAGCAGTCGGGTCAACACGCTGTTGTAGATTCGGGCGAAGGTCAAACGTGCATGATGTTTTTTTGACATTATCGAAGTGTAACCGACGACATTGCACTTTTCGCTATATTCCCCAACGCTGCGTGAACACCGTGGCAAAGCCGTGCGCAGGCCGGATCGCGCGAGGCCCGTACGAACCGAACATTTCTGACCAGGAGCTGGACCATGCCACACACCCGAAACGCGTCATTCGAAACCATCGCCCAGGAACTCGGCTACAGCTTCGACGGTGAGATGAAAATCGGCGGCAACTATGTACCGGCGGTACAGAACGACCTGGAAGTCTATGTCAGCGGGCAGATTCCGCGGGTGGACAATACCGTGATGGTGACCGGGCGGGTCGGTGCCGAAACCACCCTGGAGCGGGCACGGCATGGGGCACAGATCAGCACCATGCGCGCCCTGGCGATTTTGCGACAGCTGCTCGACGGCGACCTGGGACGTATCCGGAAGGTGCTGCGCATCAACGTGTATGTGCAGAGCGCGGCGGACTTCACCCAGCAGAGTGAAGTCGCCGACGGGGCGTCCGAGGTGCTTTATTCGGTGTTCGGCGAAGCCGGGGTGCATACGCGTACCTCGGTCGGGGTGTTCCAATTGCCGAAAAACGCCTCGGTCGAGGTGGATATGGTGGTGGCGCTCAAGTCGTCAGCTGGTTAGCGAACTGCCCGACCGCATTGACCACTTTCTGCGCACCGTCCTGGATCTCGACGATCACCGTGCCCGCCTCCGCCGCCAGCGCAAGACCTTCCTCGGCCTGGGTCTTGCCGCTGTTCATCAGTGAAACCGCGTCCCGCGCCATGTCCTGGTTCTGCCGCACCACCCCGACGATCTCGTCCGTGGCCTGGCTGGTGCGCGAGGCCAGCTGTCGCACTTCGTCCGCCACCACCGCAAAACCACGACCCTGCTCACCCGCGCGCGCGGCTTCGATGGCCGCGTTGAGCGCCAGCAGGTTGGTCTGTTCGGCAATGCCGCTGATGGTCTTGACGATGCTGCCGATCACCTGGGACTGCGCATTCAAGGCTTCGATCCCGTCACTGGCGGTTTGCATGTGCGCGGCCAGATCGCGCATCACTTCCACCGCCTGGGTCACCACGGTGGTCCCGCGCTGGGCGGTGCCGTCGGTCTGCAACGAGGTGCTGTAGGCAATGTTCGCGGCCTCGGCCACCGCCCGCTCCTGGTTCACCTGGTCGGTGATCACGGTGGCGAACTTGACCACTTTGTAGAGCTTTTCGTTGGCATCGAGTACCGGGTTATAGGACGCCTCCAGCCAGACCTCGCGACCATGGCTGTCGACACGCTTGAAACGGCCGGCGACGAACTCGCCGGCATTCAGGCGCTTCCAGAACGCCTGGTACTCGGCGCTGTTGTATTCCGCCGGTTCGCAGAAGAGGCGGTGATGCTTGCCCTGGATCTGCGTCAGGCTGTAACCCATGGCGTTGAGGAAGCGGTCGTTGGCCGTGAGCACTTCACCGGCCAGGTTGAACTCGATCACGGCGGTGGAACGCAACAACGCGCCGATCAGGTTTTCGTGCTCGCGGGAGGCTTCGATGGTGCGGGTCAGGTCGTTGGAGTACATCGAAAACTGCAGGATGCGCCCCTGGGAATTACGAATCGGCTGCAGGATCGAGCGCAGCCAGGCTTCCTTCCCGTTACCGCGCAACAGGCGCACCGCGCCGCTGAAATGCTCGCCGCGGGTCAGGGCATTCTTGAAACGCTGGTGAAAATCCGAATGCTTGAGGTAATCCGGTACGAACTCTTCAAGGTGCCGTCCGACCAGCGAACTGCTCGGGTAGCACATTTCCTGGGTGAAGTTCTGATTGACCGATTCGATACGGCCATCGGGGTCCAGGGTCAGCGCGAGCATTTCCATTTCCAGGCTGTCCTTGACCTGCTGGAGGCTGGAGAGTTCTTCACGAAGAGCCGTCAGCTCCTGCTTCAAGCGTTTGTTAAACATGGGCGGCACCGATGGGCGAATGAAAGTGCGGGTAATCTGTCATTGGCATCGGCCCTGGCGGTTTTTTCTAAAGGAAAATTCCGCGCTATTTCCAACGAGAAGCCAGCTGACAATCCGACCGAGTTTTTCCCGCGTCCAGGGATCACTCTAGAACAATGGAAAAGAATCGCCGGGAGGATTCTCGGATTTATCAGCGCAACAACGCTTCAAGATGGTTTCTGAAACACGCTGACCTCAGAAAATCGACACGGGCACATTGGCCACCAGGCGGACTTCGTCATAGCTGCCGTCGATCTGACCGCCGACCGCCCGGTGGTTGTAGACGATGGTGCGAAACACCGCGTTCCTGAGCGAACCGGATTGCACAACGTACGCCACCACCAAGCCATTTTCATCGTGCTTGGCGCCATCCAGGCCACGCACGTTATAGCCGGTATGACGGCCATTTCGATCGCCCTGGTAGCCTGTACCGTCAATATTCCAGCCTTTGGCGTGCCAGAGGCCAGCGGTCAGGCCTGGTACGCCGTAAGGTGCCAAGTCCAAGTCGTAACGCAGTTGCCAGGACTTCTCGTTCGGACCGTTATAGTCCGAGTACAACGAGTTCGCCATGTAGTTTCCAGTGGACTCCCACACGTAGTCAAAGTACTCGTCACCAAATACCTGCTGCCAGGCCACCGTCAGGCTGTGACCGGCATGGGATCCAGTCAATGCCAGGCTGAAGGCATCGTTATCTATGTAGCCCAGGTTCTGATCGCCCTGATCCCGGGTGTGGTAGTAATTCAACGCACTCTTGAATGCCAGCTGGGCAGAGTCACCGACCCGGTGCGTCAACCCCAGATAGGTCTGTTCCCACATGTCTTCGAACCGCGAGGCGTACAGGCTGACGTCCAGCCCGTAAGGCGCCCTGGCCACCCCGCCGATGTAGCTAATGCGTGAGCCGGAGTACGCACGGTTGCCAAACGTGGTGGTGAGCCTTTCGCTACCGGTCTCCGTCCGCCCAATGGCGCGGTCGAAACTACCGGCCTGCCAGGACAGCCAGTCCAGTTCGCTACTGAACAGGCCGACGCCCTGAAAGCTCGACGGCAATGCACGGTTGTCCTTGTAGCGCAGGATCGGATTGTCCGTCTGCAAGCGCCCGACCTTGATTTCACTGCTGGAGAAACGCAACCGCAAATCGCCGACACCCAGCCGGCTCCAGGTAGGTACCGCATCGCCCTGGCTATCCACGAGTACGCGGTCGCCACCGTTGGCAACGCGCCCATGTCCGCGCTCCAGATTGACCACACCGAAAAATGCGGCATCGACCCCGAACCCCACCGTTCCCCGGGTATAGCCGGAGCTGTAGTTGAGCATGGCCGCCTGCACCCAGGTTTCGCGCTGACGCGTGGGTTCCACCCCCTCGGGCTTCTTGATGGCCAGGAATGTCGAGCGCTGGGTATGCTGATTCGAATAGTAGTGACGCAGGTTAAGCCCCAACTGACTGCCGTCGATAAAGCCGCTCGCGTCGGCTTGTCCCGGGACCGGCTCAGCGGCCACGGCCAGCAGGGAACTGCCGGCGATGCTGCTGGCTATCAGAAAAATACGAATATCCATTTCGATAAGTCTCTAGAAAGAAAGCGCCAGACGGACGAAGCCTTCCAGGCATGCCGGTCTGGCGTGACAGGTTGTCTCAACGCGATGGGGGGACGGGCCAGCAGGGGATCGCCCCGCGCCAGGACTCGTAGGCCTTGCCCACTTGAAGCAGCCATTGATCGGAAAAACGCGGGCCTATCATCTGCAAGCCGATGGGCATGCCCTGGTCGGTGAAACCGCAATTGATCGACAACGCCGGTTGCTCCCCGAAGTTCCAGGGCACGGTAAAGACGATATGTTCAAATGGCCGGGCAGGATCATTGGAGGGTGAGGCCCAGCTTGCCGGAAAGGCGCTGACCTGGTTGGTCGGTGACAACACCAGGTCGAACTCGCGCCAGATGTCTGCGGCCCGTTGTCGGATCTCGAAGGTCCGGTTGAAGCCCTCTATGGCCTGCACCGCGCTCATACCCTCGGCGGGGGCGGCCCAGTCGCGAATATACGGGAGGACCTGCTCGAACTTCTCGGGCGTAAGCCCGCGTAGCTGGCTCCACTGGCGTGCCCGCCAGAAATTATCCAGCCCTTGGAGCAATGCACGATCCATCAGAGGTTTGATTGCCCGCACGCGAGCACCGTTCTGCTCGAAAAGACGCGCGGCCTCCCTGACTGCCGCGAGTGTCTGCTCATCCGGTTGCAGACCACAGCCCGGCTCAAGCATCAGACCAACTCTCAGCCCCTGTACCTCTGGACGGCCCAGCCCCCAATCGCCGGACTCAGGCGGCAGGCTGGTCGCGTCCCGGGCATCAGGGCGAGCCAGATAACGCATCAGCAAGGCACAATCGTCCAGGGTCCGGGTCATGGGCCCGGCACAACGTCCGGTGTAATAAGGATCGATCGGGATTCGCCCGAGTGTCGGCTTGAACCCCACCAACCCGCACCAGGCGGCGGGCAGGCGGACCGAGCCGCCGATATCGGTCCCCACATGCAAAGGACCGTAACCCGCCGCTGCTGCGGCCGCCGCCCCGGCGCTGGAACCTCCCGGATTGTTGTCCAGGTTCCAGGGATTTCGCGTGATGCCATGAAAACTCGACAGCCCCGAAGACAACATCCCGTAGTCCGGAACGGTGGTCTTGCCCAGGACGATCGCTCCGGCTTCGCGCATTCTGGCCGTCGGTGGGGCGTCGGCAATAGCCGGCGTCAATTCAGTGGCCGCACAACCGAGGGGTATGCAATCGCCTTCACTGGCGATCAGTTCCTTGAGCGTGACCGGCAAGCCGTCCAGCAAGCCCCGCGGCTGTCCACGACTCCAGCGCTCGCTGGCGACCATCGCCTGATCCCGGACGCGCTGCGGGTCGTAGGCGTAAAGCGCGTGAAGATGCGGTTCCCAGCGTTCGATATGGGCCAGCAGGTGCTCGTAATACTCCAGCGGTGAAAGTTCCCGGCTGGCGAACAACGCCAGCAGTTGCACCGCGGGTAAATCATGTAAATCGTCAACACAACTCATGCCAATTAATCGTCCCTGGCGCTCATGAAAGGGCGAATGCCGCGACGGGCGGCGCTGACGTGCACGGCTCAGGAGCCGGGAACGCTTGAAACATCCACCGCCGCTGACGAGCGCAGGCCAAAACACAACGCGGTCAGGGCACCGACACTGCCCATCAGCACGCCATAACCGACGCAAACCCAAGGGCTCCACGGCATCAGGCCGATCAGTAACAGCGGCGTGGTACTGGCCCAAATGGCATAGGCGATATTGTAGGTAAAGGAGATGCCGGAGACCCGGATCCGGGTCGGAAACAATCCCACCATCACCGAAGGCACCGCCCCCACAACACCACACGCCAACCCCGCGAGGGCATAGGCGACACTGATCCACTCGGCTCCACTGATCAGGCAACCGTAGAGTACGAACGCGCCCAACGGCAGCAACAGACTGTAAAGCAGCACCGCACGCCAGGCGCCGATCCGATCCACCAGCAAGCCGGCCAGGACACAGCCGATGTTCAGGAAGACGATCCCCAGGCTGCTCAATGCAAAGGTATGACTGGCGCTCATGCCGAAGCTTTTCTGCATCACGGTCGGGGTGATCACCACCAGCACCACGACGGCCGAGGTCAACACGCAGGTCAGGAGCATCGCCGGCAGGATAGCCCGACGGTGGTTGCGCAAAACCTCCCGCAACGGCAGCTCCGCATCCATTTCCCGTCGGGCCTGCAAGGCCATGAACACCGGCGTCTCACTGAGCCAACGCCGCAGCCAGACACCGATTACCCCGAACACGCCACCCAACAGGAACGGATAACGCCAGGCAAAATCGAGGATTTCGGCCGGACTGTAGATCCGCGCCAGGAGGGTGGCCGTCAATGCCCCCAGCAGGTAGCCGAACGTCAGCCCGGCCTGCAACACCCCCAACGCATATCCCCGGTGGCCAAGGGGCGCATGTTCGGCGACGAAGACCCAGGCACTGGGCACCTCGCCCCCCACCGCGGCCCCCTGCAGGACTCTCAGGAGCAACAGGATCAGAGGCGCCCAGTAACCTATTTGCTCATACGTCGGCATGACGCCGATCAGCAGGCACGGCAGGGCCATCATCAGGATGCTCAGGCTGAACACCCGTTTGCGCCCCACACGATCGGCAAAGTGCGCCATGAGAATGCCGCCCAGCGGGCGGGCCAGATAGCCGGTGACAAAGATCCCGAAACTTTGCAGCAGCCGTAACCACTCCGGCATCTGCGGCGGAAAGAACAGCTCGCTGAGTGTCAGCGCGAAAAACACGAAGATGATGAAGTCGTAGATTTCCAGCGAGCCGCCCAGCGCCGCCAGGCCAAGGGTCTTGTAGTCAGCCCGGGAAAAGCGCCGAGAGTGAGGATAGTTATTGGCCTTCATCAAGGGACCCTGAGCAGACTTTTCGGAAAACCCGCGACTGAAACCAGACGGCCTGATGGAGCCCTTGAAGGCGCCTCTCGATTCCAATCGCGCGATTACATATAGCCAGTAATGGTCCATCGAATTACCGAAAGGGACAACCTGACAATGCATCTGGGTTGGTTTTTAGCGCAAATCTGTACATTGAGTTTTAGCGGGTTTAACCAATAATCGGGGCTCCCTCTCCCCTGACATTGAGCGCAACATGGAAGAAATTAAGCGTAATTTCGACGATTTTTCTCATCCGGACGTTGAGGCAATCGCAATCATCCGCGGCCGTGTGCTGCAGGCACTGCAACAGTACTTGCTGGAGCGTGACTTCAAGCAGCTGATGCCGATTCTCATGTCGCCCATTACCGATCCGTTGAACCATGCGGTGTACCCGGCCGAGGTTCAATACGAGGAACGGCGCCTGAAACTGACGGCGAGCATGATCTTCCATAAACAGCTGGCCCTGACCGCCAAGGGACACGACAAGATCTTCATCGTGGCGCCGAACATTCGCCTGGAAAAAGCCGAAATCAAGGACTCGGAAAACCACCTGCTGGAGTTTTCCCAATTCGACTTCGAAGTACGCGACGGCAATATGCATCAGGTGATGGCGCTGATCGAAGGCTTGATCAAGCACACCTTCGCCGAGGTGAAACAGCATTGCTCGGCCCAACTCGCCCAACTCAATCGTCAATTGCCGCACTACGACGTCAGCTTTCCGATCTACAGCTCGGACGAATTGCGGTCCGAATACGGCGACGACTTCGAGAAGATCATGTCGGCCAAGGCCCATACTCCGTTCTTCGTGACCAACTATCGCCGCGAGTTCTATGACCGGGAAACACCCGGCAAGCGCGGCCAGTACAACAACTATGACCTGATCTATCCGGACGGCTACGGCGAGGCCCTGTCCGGTGCCGAACGTGAGTTCGAGTACGAGCAGATCCTCTACCGCATGAACGAGTTGTCCATGGACCTCACCCCTTTCGCCAACTACCTGGAAGTCACCAGGCGCGGTCTGCTTCACCCAAGTGCGGGTGGTGGCCTGGGGATAGAACGACTGCTCAAGTTCATCTGCGGCAAGCGTCGAATTCGTGACGTCGCGCTGTTCGACCGAACCGTCGGCACCAGCTTCCTGTTCTGACCCTCCCTCACCCTGGGTACTTGCTCGCCCCACTGGCGCGGGCAAGTGCCGTTCTGGAGAAACGCCATGCCTGCGTTGCGTATCCATTGGTGCTCGCCGCTCGACAGCGGCCAGCAAAAAGCTTCCGAGAAGTACAACACCGGCGCGCTGGACTTTGCCGGCATCGTCGACTTCGCCCAGGAAGCGGATGAACTGGGTATCGATTCCTTGCTGATGGGCATCAGTTATCACATGCCCGATCCGCTGCCGATGATCGGCGCCCTGGTTCGCGAAACCAGCCGGGTCAAGTTCATCCTCGCCTACCGTCCCGGCCTGCTGCCGCCGACGCTGTTTACCCAGATCGTCAATACCGTTTCCTGGATGTCCGACAAGCGCATCGCCCTGAACCTGGTGGCCGGCATTTCCCCTGACGAGCAAGCCTTCTATGGCGACTTCGTGGCGCATGACGGCCGCTATGAGCGCACCAGCGAATTCCTGGAGATCCTGCATCGGTTCTGGAAAGGCGAAACACCCCTGACCCATCACGGTGCCCATTACCGCATCGAGCAGGCGCAATTGGGGCTGCCCTACAAGGATGGCGAACGCCCGCACATCTATCTGAGCGGAGCCTCGGAGATTGCCCAGCAGATTGCGGTCAAGCATAGCGACTGCTGGCTGCGTTACGGAGACACGCCGCAAGGTATTGCCGAGGCCAGCCGGGCGGTATTACAGGCGGGTTGCTCGGTGGGGATCCGCATGCATGTACTGGCGCGTGAAACCCGAGCCGAAGCCCTGCAAGCCGTCGAAAACATGATGGAGAATCCTGACGAACAGCACCGCGAATGGGTGCGCCAGTTCGTCGGCCGGTGTGACTCCGAAGCCGTCAAGACCTCATTCCGCCTGGCCGACAAGGCCGAACACGACTGGCTTTCACCCATGCTCTGGTCCGGAGCCGTAGCCTACCGTGGTGGCCCGGCGTTGTGCGTGGTGGGCAGCTACCAGGAAGTCGCCGAATACTTGCTGGAGTACAAGAAAGTCGGTGTCAGCGAGTTCATCTTCTCCGGTTGGCCGACCCGTGACGAGATGCGCGGGTTCTGTCGCCATGTACTGCCACGGCTACGCAAGCTTGAAGCCGCGCTGGAAAATCAGCATGCGTGATGCCCCGCGTCTACGTCGCTTCGGTGCCGGCCTGCTGTTCGCCCTGCTGGCGGAACAGACGGTGCTGTTCGCCGTCCCGCTGATGATCTTCCAGATCACCGGCAACGTGAGTTACTCGGGGGTCGCGTTCGCCCTCGAATGGCTGCCGGCGCTGCTGGCCTATCCATTCGCCGGGCTGCTGGCGGATCGCTTCGGCGGACGTGTGCTGTTTCGCTACGCCAACACAGCCCGGGCACTGAGCCTGGGAGTGACCGTGGGCATCTGCTGGTACGCCCCCGCACTCACTGTCTGGGCACTGATCGGCAACGGCACGGTACTCTCCTTGCTAATGGCTCCCGTGCGTATGGCCGTAGAGAAAAGCGTCCCGTTGGTCGCCGGCCCGGAGCGCTTGGCAAACTGCCAATCGCTGGTGCAGAACATGGAGTTGCTGGCCATGGCACTGGGCCCCGCCTTGGCGGCACTACTGGCGATGTACACCGACAAGCGTGTCCTGCTGGCGCTCGCGGCCCTGGCCTTCGCCGTAGCCGGTGTCTGCTGGAAAGGACTCCCCACCCGACAGTCGGACAAAGCGCCCAAAAGCATTCTCAAGGACCTGTCCCTGGGATGGCATCTGTTGCTGAACAACCCGCCCGTGTTGTCCCTCGCGCTGCTCAACTTCACCATCAACCTGGCCTTCGCCTGTGTCCTGAGCGCCAACGCTTTTGTCATCAGCGGCGTATTCAGCGCCACCGATGGTGCCTTCGGCCTGATGAACGCAGGCGCCGGCGCCCTGGGACTGCTCAACTTCATCCTCGTCCCGCGGTTGTTGGCGCGGATGTCGATCTACCGCCTGGGGGCCTTGGGGTTCGCGTTGCTGTGCCTGGGCCTGGTCTGCATGGGCGCCGCCAATGGCGTGATGTTCTACGCCGCCAGCTTTCTCCTGGCGATGGCCGGTTGCGCGCTGTTCAACGTATTCAATCGTACCCAACGAATCAAGGCGATTTCCGCCGACCACCTGGGCAAGGTCATGGGGCCATTCTATCTGGTCAATCTGTTGTCCTACCCCCTGGGTGGCCTGCTCACCGCCAGTGTCGGCCATGAATACGGCATCCAGCCGCTGATCCTGGGCCTTGCCCTGCTGCTCACTGTTCCGGGGGCCTTGTTATTCGCCCTGACGACCCGGCGCTTTCGCGCGGTCCTGGATTTCCCATCACCCGCCATGGAGGCTACGCAATGAAAGGTTCGCCGCACTGCCTGTTAGCAACCGTCGAATCCGACTCGCACATGTGGAACCTGGTCTACCTGCAACTGTGGTTGACCGAGCACGATTTCAGCGTCAAGAACCTGGGAAGCTGCACCCCAACGGACCTGATCCTCACCACCCTGGAACAGCACCGAACGCAGTTGCTGGTGGTCAGCAGCGTCAACGGTCACGGCCATTTCCAGGGCCTGGAATTGATTCGCCAGGTACGCCAACGCCATCCGGACCTGCCTTGTGTCATTGGCGGCAAGCTGACCACCTCGGAGGACCAGACCCGGGAGGTCTGCCAGGAGCTGTTGGCCGCCGGCTACAACCAGGTGTTCATCGGTGACGATGCCATCAACGCTTTCGAGCGCTACCTGAACACCTTCGAGCGCAGGAGTCCGGCGCTCGTTCTAGGTACCGGCACAGCGCCATGCTGGACCTGAGTCCGGCCCCCCCATTCAAAGGATCGAATCCATGCACATCGTGATCGTCAATCGCTGGCCGCGCTTTCAGGACCCGGCTCGCTGGGACAATGAACTGACCCGCTACGAAGAATTCTTCGACCATCAACGCCACCGGATCAGCTACGTCGTGGATGGCCCGGGTGCCGAAGGTGTCCTTGCCCCACGGGAACAGATCGCCCATCAGGTGCAGGTCGACGACGTCAATCAGTACCCTCAGCTGCTGGCAGCTGTCCAGGAGATCATCGAACAGGTCGGTCCCGTGGATCAGTTGATCGCGCTGTCGGAGTTCACCCTGGAAATCGCCGCCCGGGTCCGCCAGGCCCTGTCGATCCCCGGCCATGGCCCTGAACAGGTGGCCGTCTACCGGGACAAGGCCCGGATGAAGGAGATACTCCAGGAGCACGGGCTGGCCGTACCGCCGTTTACCCGTTGTGCCTCTCTCGAACAGGCACTGCACTTCGCCGATGAAGTGGGTTATCCGGTGATCGTCAAACCCGTGGACGGTGCCGCCAGCATCGGTGTCGCCCGAGCCGACAATGCCCAGGCCCTGCGGGCACTGTTGAGTGACGTGGATCTGCATCGTTATGAAGTCGAAGCCTTTATCCAGGGCCAGACCTACCACATCGACGGATTTACCGAAGCCGACGGCAGCGTGTCATTCCAGGTGGTATCGCGCTACATCAACAGTTGCCTGGACTTCGCCAGCGCCCAACCGTTGGGCTCGGTGATCCTCCAGGCGTCGGAGTTGCGCACACGCATCGAGGCCTTCAGCCAGAGCTGCCTGAAGGCGCTGGGCCTGAGTACCAGCGCCTTCCACCTGGAAATCTTCGTCGAACCGGATGGTTCCCTGGTATTCCTCGAAGTAGGCGCCAGGGTCGGCGGCAGTGAAGTGCCGCACCTGATCAACAAGGTCTTCGGCGTGAACCTCTACGAACATTGGCTCAAGCGCCTGGCCGGCGACACGCTGGCAGTGCCACGTACCGAGCGCGACCCCAGCGGCGGCTGGCTGGTGATTCCAAAACCGGCACGACTGCCCTGCCGCGTGATCGAGGCGCGCTCCCTGCGTGCACAACTCGACTCGCTGTGGCGAGAGCTGTTACCGCAGCCCGGACAGATCCTCGAAGCCGGCGGCAGCTACGACGCCCTGCACAGCGGTCGCTTCATTTTCATCCAGGCAAGCGAAGCGGATATCGAACGCGATATCCACCACGCCATCAATACCTTCCACTTCCAGGCTGAACCGGTATGAACACGGCCCTCCCTCTCCCGATCTCCGACGCGCCGCTGCTCGGTGAGCTCAACTGCTACCTCAGTGCGGTTGACCGACGTGCCGTCGCCACCCTGGGTGAACGCCTGGTCGAGGCCGCTGGCGGCCTGGAACGGCTGGACGACTACAAACTGATGGTCGCCTACGGCGGTGGCAAGGACAGCTCCTATACGGTCTCTCTGATTCGCGCCGTACAACTGCACCTGAGCGTGCTGTACGGGCATACCTTCTTCCTGCGCATCGCCAACATGCGCCACGCCGGGGTTCCGGACGCGGTCATGGCGAACATCGATCGTGTCTACCGGGCCTTGCACCTATACGACGATGAGCGGGTCGAGATGCTGGTGGTCGATCACCAGCAGATTCGCCCCTTCGAACGCCACCTGCCGTTCCCCGAACAGGTCCGTCAGATGAACCGCTTCGACGTACTGATGAATGGCCATCGCACCGCCGGCGACGGTCGCCCGACCTTTTGCAACAGCTGCAACCTGGCCGTCGCGGACTTCTACGGACGGGCAGCCTGGTGGCAGGGCGGGGTCAACGCGGTGGTCACCGGTGACTCGCGCAAGGAGCAAAAACATTACTTCACCTGGATCATGCGCCTGGCGCAGCGCCTGGGCCTGGATGTAGAGGAATGCCGCCGCCAGGGTTTTCGCGGATTGCTCCAGGCATTGGACGGAGTGGCCCAGGCGTACTTCATCGAGCTGTTCGGCGAGGGTTTCGACCAGGAACGTGCCGAACGTCGCGTGGCCAGCGGCAGTCACAGTGCCGACCCGGACTTTATCAGCATCTACGACCTGGTGAGCTACCGGGTGGAGGATCACTGGGAACTGATCACCGAATTTCTCGACTTTCGGTTCGAAGAACTGGCCTTCAGCTTTACCGAGTCGGACTGTGCCAACCCGATGCTGATGGCCCACTTTCGCGGCCTCAAGGCACAGTACGTCCAGGGGCGCCACTACCATGACGGTATCGAGGAGTACCTGGAGCTGGCCCAGGCGTTGATGCGCAAGAAAGAAATGCCCCAGCGCCTGATCGATCTCGCTCTATCGGCCTATGCCGGGACCGAGGGCAAGGAGGCCCGCCGAACCTTGGCCAATCGCTTTGCCAACGACGCTTTCGGCCTCGCCGAAGCCCAGTTGACCTGCATGCAGTTTGCGCCATTTGTCAACGCCGGCCGTGAGCTCTCCAGTTTCCTCGGTAGCTGTCACCCACAACGTCTCGTGGACCTGGAGACACTTCATCAGGTCCTGGCCGCCCAGCTCGAGCACAACCACCTGAGCGTGTGGCTGACCCAGGTGAGCGGCCTGCCGCTGGCGGCGCTGCGCAGCCTCTACGTCCACTCGTCGATCGACTTCGACAGCGAGAACAGCCTGATCGCCCGGGTCCGTGCCGGCGACCCGCACAAAGGCCGCATTACCCGCTTCGATCCGGCCACGGGTGAAACCGTGACCGAACTGGTCTCGGGCCGCTAAACCATGTCGAACATGACAGCCGGTCATTTCCAGCACTTCATCGAACAGGCTCGGCACCGACAGGAGTTGGTCGTGCAGCCGCGCATGGGATTCGGCGGCCTGGCGGCGATGCGCGCCGGGCTGGCCGCCGTGGCCGGGCTACCCTGCGCCACGATCGGAACCATCACCCTGGACAGCTACACCCGGGTAGGCGACTACCAGAGCGCACTGCAATGCCTCAACAGCGATAGCCCGCTCAACGGTTTTCCGATCATCAGCCATCCACTGGAGGCGGTGCGCGGCATGCTCAACGGGATTTACAGGGACTCCTTTCCGATCCAGGTCCGCCACGGTACCGCCGAGCCGCAGAATGTCTTCAGGCGGCTGGCAGCCCTCGGGCTGGATGCCACCGAAGGTGGGCCGGTTTCCTATTGCATGCCCTACAGCCGCCTGCCGCTGGGCCAAGCCGTCGATGCCTGGGCACAAAGTTGCCGACTGTTGGCGGACTCGACCCCCTTCGGGCACATCGAAAGCTTTGGTGGTTGCCTGTTGGGGCAATTGTGTCCACCGTCGATGTTGATCGCCATGACACTGCTCGAAGCCTTGTTTTTTCGTCAGCACGGCATCCATAGCGTGTCCCTGAGCTATGCCCAGGGCACCTCCATGGCTCAGGATTTCGGCGCCTTGCAGGCGCTACGCGAGCTCGCGGCCGAGTATCTGGACGGTGCCCACTGGCACGTGGTGGTCTACTCCTACATGGGTGTGTTCCCCACCACCGGCCAGGGTGCGCGCCGTCTGATCAGAGACAGTGCGCGCCTGGCCCAGGCCGCCGGCTGCGAGCGCCTGATCGTCAAGACGGTTGCCGAGTCCCGGCAAATCCCTTCGGTCACCGACAACCTCGAAGCCCTGGAGATGGCGTCCAAAGCCGCGGCGGGGCCACCACTGATCCTCGATCCCCACAGCGAAAGCTATCGCCAGGAAGTGTTGTTCGAAGCCCGACAACTCATTGAAAGCGTACTCGATCTGCATGCCGACATCGGCGTCGCGCTGCTCCAGGCCTTCGCGCGAGGACTGCTGGATATCCCCTACTGCCTGCATCCCGACAACCCCGGGCGCGCGACCACCCGTATCGATGACCAGGGTGCCCTGCGCTGGGGCAATGTCGGCAGCTTGGCGCTGCCGCGCAGTTGCGCAACCTCCGTCATTGGACCGGGCATCAGTTCGTCCGAATTGTTCCAGATGCTGTACTACACGGTGAACCGTTATGACCAACCCTTGCACTGACCCCACCCTGGCGCCGCTGATTCTGGTCGATGCCTATTCCACCGGTGCCTTGCTGGCCCAGGCATTGGCCGAACGACGGCCACTGCTGCATGTGAGCTCGCGCAGTGATATGCCGCCGGCCTTCGCAGCGAGCTGCCCCCTGGCGCTGTTTCGCGAACACTACAGCCTGCACGAGGAGGGTCTTGAGGTCTTGCTGGAGAAACTCGCGGCCCAGCAACCCGCAGCCGTGCTGACAGGCAGCGAGTTCGGAGTCGAACTGGCCGATCTGCTGGCCGCCCGCCTCGGCTTGTCCGGCAACGATCCTGAATACTCTGCCGCCCGCCGCGACAAATCACTGATGGCCGAGCAGGTTGCCAGCGCCGGACTGCCCGTGGCGGCACAGCTGCGCACGGCATCCAGCGCAGAGGCCCTGGCCTGGTTCCGGGCCAGGGGCGCACTACCCGTGGTGGCCAAACCGCTGGACAGCGCGGGCTCGGACAACGTGTTCATCTGCACCGACGAGGCGCAACTGCACGCGGCTATCGACTGCATTCTCGGGTCTACCAACCTGATGATGCGCAACAACCTGGCCATGCTGTTGCAGGAATATCTGGAGGGCGACGAATACGTCATCAACAGTGTGAGTCACAACGGCGAGCACTGGATCACCGATGCCTGGAAGTGCACCAAGGCGCTGACCCCCGAGGGCCGCAAAATCTACGACCGCGAAGACCTGCTGCCCGCAGATGCTCCGGAACTGGACACCCTGATCCGTTATGTCGAAGGCGTGCTCGATGCGCTATCGATCAGCCACGGCCCGGCCCATACCGAAGTGATTCTCACCGCCCAGGGACCGCGACTGCTGGAAACCGGAGCACGTCTATCGGGCCTGGCAAACCCGCCCGCGCTCCAGGCGGCGACCGGCAACGATCAGGTCGCCCTGACCTGTGCCAGCTATCTGGAACCGCACAGGTTGGCATTGCAGCCTAAACGCTACCGTCTGTTGCAACACGCCCGGGGCATGAACTTGATAGCCCGTCACCGCGGAACCTTCGCGCAAACCGAGGTACGTCGGCGCCTCGCGGCCCTACCCAGTTTTCATAGTGCGCGCCTGCGCCTCGCGGATGGTCGCGAGGTCACGCCAACCATCGACCTCAACAGCTCACCCGGAGCCGTGTTCCTGATTCACCCAAGCGTCGACAGAATCTGCCAGGACCATCAGACCTGGCGCGAATGGGAGAAAGACTGGCTGTAACCCCAGGCCCCCCCGGAAACGGGACCATCAATCACCAGAGGAAGACACTGATGAGCATCCATACCCGCACCCAGCGATTGACAGTCCCCCAACTGGTCGCCATGAAAGGTCGACAGAAAATCGTCTCGCTGACAGCGTACTCCAGCCCGATAGCCAGACTGATCGACCCTATCGTCGATTTCATTCTGGTCGGTGATTCCACCGCGATGGTGGGCTACGGTCGCGCCTCGACGCTCAGCATGCAGCTTGAGGAAATCATCGGTCACACCCGGGCAGTGGTCGACAGTACGCGGTTGTCCTGCGTCATCGCCGACATGCCGTTCGGCAGCTATCAGGAATCCAACGAGCAAGCCTTTCGCAACTGCGCCCAGGTCCTGGCGCGCACCGGCTGCGATGCGGTCAAGCTGGAAGCGAATAAAGCCCTGGCCGGTACCGTCGAGTTCCTGGTGGCCCGAGGTATCCCGGTGATGGCCCACGTCGGCCTGATGCCACAGTTCGTGAATATCATGGGCGGCTTCAAGGCCCAGGGCCTGAGCCCTGAAACTGCAGCGGCGATTGCCCTGGACGCCCGGGCCAACCTGGAGGCCGGCGCCTTCAGCCTGCTGCTCGAAGGCGTGGCCGAAGGTGTCGCTCGCCAGATCACCCTGGAGTCGAAGATGCCCACCATCGGTATAGGGGCTTCACCGGCCTGCGACGGTCAGGTCTTGGTGACCGAAGACGTATTGGGGCTGGGTAGCGAACACGTACCTCGCTTCGTCAAGCAATATGCCGATGTCGGCGCGGTGATTCGTGACGCCTGCGAACGCTTTGCCGACGAAGTACGCAACGGCCATTTCCCTGAAGCACGGCATTGCTACGGCCTCTGATCCTCATCGGCAATCGCCTGGACCAGGATCTTCAAGGCCTGGGCAATATCCTTGCTCCAATCGACGGTGTAGCTCAGCCGCAGGTAGTGCCGCCAGGCCCCATGCAGGCTGAAGATTTCACCTGGGGCAATCACGATACGCCTGGCCAGCAGACGCTCGAAAACCCGCCGCATGTCCACCGGCCGTGCGGCCTCGAGCCAGAAGGTCGCTCCGCCGTCCGGCGCCGTCACCCGCAACTGGCCCTCAGCGTATTCGTGCAACAGCCCCCGCATACGTTGCATCCGGTCCAGCAACATGGCGCGCAAGACCACGAGGTGCTGGTCGATACGCCGCGAACTGAAAAGTTTGGCTATCGCCTTCTGACGAATCGGCGACAAGCGAAACGCCCGCTCCAGAAACAGCCGGTGCAGCGACAGCCCGTGCCGACGGCACAACAGGTAGCCATAGGGGGCTTCCGAGCCGATGATCTTGTCGAACGTGGAGAAGACCAACAGTTTCTCCGGATCGGCGAAATCGCGGTAACGAGGCGGTTGTGGGGAAAAGCAGAACTCGCCGTAACTGTCGTTTTCGAACAACCAGATATCCCGCTCCGCCAACCAGCGGCAGATCTGTTGCTTGTCCTGTGCCGGCATCAGCGTGCCCTGGGGGATATTCACCGTCGATGACAGCACCGCCAGCCCCACCGGTTCGCGCCTGAGCAGATCCTGCAAGTCGGCGAGGTTGAATCGTCCATCTTCGCCCAGGGGCAACTCGATGACGCGGATCCTGGCGGCTTGCAACTGACGCAGGATCGCCCAGGAGCAAGGTGACTCCACCAGCGCGACACTCCCTTTCAAGTCCAGGGCTTCGAGCGACAACTCCAGCACGCTGCGCAGATCCGAACCGACATACACATGCTCGGCTTGCCAATAGCAATGGGCGGAACGGGTATAGCGATCGGCAATCGCACTGCGTAACTCCGGCTCCCCGAAGGGCTGATACAGCGGCGCATGGGTGCGCGGATATTGCCGCGTCAGTTCGCGCTCGATCATCAGCAGCGGGCTCTCCAGGGACAGCAACATCGCCGGAGCATCACTACTCAGGGCCAGCATTCCCGGCTGGCGGGCATTGGCGAACACATTGTCGAGCAGATTGGGCGATCCCTCGTTCAGCAGCGGTAGCGGCATGGCCTTGGTGAAATAGCCGAACTTCGGCCGGGCATAGATCCTGCCCTCGTCCTCCAGCAACGAATAGGCGTATTTGGTCGTCGACACCGATACATTCAGGCGCAGGGCCAACTGTCGCAAGGAGGGGAGTTTCTGCTCACTCGTGGAATCGCCGGTCTCGATCAACTCGACGAGGTAGCGATAAACCGCCTGGTAGGAGAAGGAGGAATCCTTGTTGGTACCGATGTTCACTGGCGTTCATTCTCGCGCGTCCCTGTCAGGGACACCAGAGTATGCAAGACCGCGCTCGGATAAAAGAGAATCGGAAAATGCCATCAGATTGATTTATCGTGAACACCTGCCCACACGCTGCGTCCCCAACGCTTTGCCCGTGGCTCCCCAATAAGATCAAGAACAAGAGGACGTTCCAATGGCCGCTGCTATAGAAACCAGCCGCTCCGCCCGCTTTGCCCTGTACTGCTCGAACTGGGCCGAGCGCTGGTTTCCCGACTCCTGGGTGTTCGCCGCGCTGGCGGTGATCGCCGTTGCCCTGGCAACCCTGGCCATCGGCGCCAAGCCGAGCGAAGCCGCGATGGCCTTCGGCGACGGCTTCTGGAGCCTGATCCCCTTCACCATGCAGATGGCCTTCGTGGTGATCGGCGGCTATGTGGTCGCCAGTTCCCCCCCGGCGGTGAAACTGATCGACCGTCTGGCGCACCTGCCGAAGAACGGTCGCTCGGCGGTGGCCTGGGTCGCGCTGATCTCCATGGTCGCCTCACTGCTGAACTGGGGCCTGTCGCTGGTCTTCGGCGGTTTGCTGGTCCGCGCCCTGGCGCGCCGCACCGACCTGCACATGGACTACCGCGCCGCCGGTGCCGCGGCCTACCTGGGCCTGGGCGCCGTCTGGGCACTGGGGCTGTCCTCGTCCGCCGCGCAATTGCAGGCCAACCCGGCCAGCCTGCCGCCGTCGATCCTGTCGATCACCGGGATGATTCCCTTTACCCAGACCATCTTTCTCTGGCAGTCCGGCGCCCTGTTGCTGGCGCTGATCGTGGTCTCGCTGGTGATTGCCTACGCCACCGCTCCGGGGCCCGACTCGGCTCGGGATGCCAAGGCCTGCGGCGTCGATCCGAGCTTCAACCTGCCGCCCCTGAGCAACCGCTCGCGTCCCGGCGAATGGCTGGAATACAGCCCGCTGCTGACGATTCTGCTGGCCCTGCTGGCCGCCGGCTGGCTGTTCCATGAGTTCTCGACCAAACCGGCGATCAGCGCCATTTCCGGCTTGAACACCTACAACTTCCTGTTCCTGATGGTCGGCGCCCTGCTGCACTGGCGCCCGCGCAGTTTTCTCGACGCGGTGGCCCGTGCGGTACCGACCACCACCGGCGTGCTGATCCAGTTCCCGTTGTACGGCTCCATCGCGGCGCTGATGACCACGGTCAAGGGCGGCGATGCCCTGACCCTGGCCCATCACATCTCGACCTTTTTCACCCAGATCGCTTCCCATGACACCTACGCGGTGCTGATGGGGCTGTACTCGGCGGTGCTGGGCTTCTTCATTCCCTCCGGTGGCGGCAAGTGGGTCATCGAGGCGCCCTATGTGATGCAGGTGGCCAATGACCTGAAATACCACCTGGGCTGGGCAGTGCAGATCTACAACGCCGCCGAGGCGCTGCCGAACCTGATCAACCCTTTCTACATGCTGCCGCTGCTGGGCGTGCTGGGGCTGAAGGCGCGGGACCTGATCGGCTTCTCCTTCGTGCAACTGCTGGTGCATGCGCCGCTGGTGCTGTTCCTGCTCTGGGCGCTGGGAACTACCCTGGCGTACACCGGGCCGGTGATGCCGTAACCTGCGGCGCGTTTTCGCGCGCAAGGCCTGCAACCCCATTCAAGAGCGCTGCTGTCAGCGCTCTTTTGTGAGTGCGCCTCGCACCTGAAAACCATCAAGGCAGTTTCCATCTCAAAAACGACGACGTTAATCGTCACAATCCTGAATAAATGCTGAACAAGCGCACTGGAAACAAAATCCAGTGGTCAATGATTCGCATCCTGTATTAGGCTGTTCAGAAATCAGGCACGATCGTACCATTGCGTTTTTCTCATAACGTGCCCCGCCCCACCCGTCGTGCTGCAAGGTGGATGAATCATGGACCAATGGAAAGAAGAGCAACTACGGCTTCTGGGTTCAACGCAAGACGAGCAGGAATTGTTCGAACTCTTGCCCGGCCTGGTCAGGCAACTAGGCTACCCCTATTACCGCTATGTCAGACTGAGCCACGGCGCCGAGCCCTGGATAAAGAACAATTATCCCGAGGCGTGGAACCAGCACTATCAGGAACACAACCTCCACGAGATCGACCCGATAGTGACGCGTGTCCGACATTCGCACCTGCCCATGTTCTGGTCGCCGGAGACCTTTGCCAAGGCCCCCGCGTTCTGGGCAAAAAAGCAATCGTTTGGCATGCGCCATGGCTGGTCGCAGGCGGTACAGCATATTCAGGGTCACCAGAGCATCCTGTGCGTCGCCCGCCCGGAGGGAGAAATCGGTCGCGACGAGCTCTACCACAATGCCGGATATGTGCTGTGGTTGTGCAATGTCCTGCATGCGGCGGCCACCCGTAACCTGCCGACAACGCCCTCGCACCTGCTTTCACCTCGGGAAGTCGAGGTATTGAAGTGGTCGGCCGAAGGTAAAACCGCAACGGAAATCGCCCTCTTGCTTGAACTCAACGTGCGCACCGTGAACTTCCATATCGCCAACGCGATCAGCAAGACCGGCACCACCAACAAGGTCGCGGCGGTGGCGGCGGCGATTCAGTGCGGAGCCCTGTAAGGTCAGCAGGAAAACTCACGTTCCCACCCCCCGCCTGAAAAACTCCGTAACGTAACCCCTGCCCCACACCCGAGACAATTGGCATACTGCCCGCGGCAGAAAGGATCTGTCGCTGTTCCGTCATCTTGCATTGCTAAGTTGCGATGCGAATATTTTGATCCGTCAAACCCACCCAGCAGGAACCCAGGATGAGTGACGAGAAAGACCTCGACCCGTCGCAAGCGCGCGAAACCGATTCCCCCACCGACACCAGTCGCCGCCGCTTCCTCGGTGGCGTGGCGGTGCTGGGTGTTGGCGCGACGCTGACCGCCTGCGGTTCCCCGAGCGAGCCCGGCAAGCCGGAGGTGCGCGAGCTGTCGGGCGCCGAGTTGGACAAGGCCCTGCACGACCAGGTGAAAACCGTGGTGGTGATCTACGCAGAAAACCGCAGCTTCAACAACCTGTTCGCCGACTTCCCGGGGCTCGAGAAACCCTTGTCGGCCCTCAGCCCCGCGGACTACCAGCAACGCGATCGCGATGGCAGCCTGCTGCAGACCCTGCCACCGGCCTGGGGCGGTGTCCTGCAGATCGGCCCGCAAAGCGTCGACGGCGTGACCTATCCGGCTGAAACCCAATTCCAGCAGAACCTGCCCAATGCCCCCTACGCCCTCAAGGGCCCGAATGGCGAGGACCTGCCCCTGAGCCTGGTCACCCGCGACCTGTGGCACGTGTTCTACCAGAACCAGATGCAGATCAACGGCGGCAAGAACGACCAGTTCGTCGCCTGGGCCGACTCCGGCGGCCTGACCATGGGCCACTACGCCCAGAACCGCTACTCGTTGCGACTGTGGGACGTGGCGAAGGAGTTCGTACTCTGCGACAACTTCTTCCAGGGCGCCTTCGGCGGTTCGTTCCTCAACCACCAATACCTCATCAGCGCGACGGTGCCGTTCTATCCGGACGCCGCCAACTCGGTGGCCAAGCCGCAAATCGCCACGCTGCAAAGCGACAACCCGCTCGACACGCGTCTCAAGCCACTGGAGAAATCCCCGGCCAGCGCCATGAGCGGCGCGCCGCAATTCGGCCCCAGCGCCCTGACCCCGGATGGCTACGCGGTGAACACCATGGCCCCGCCCTACTGGCCGACCTGGATCCGCGACACCGAGCATCCGGACTACTCCAAGCCGGGTTTGCCCAACGTGCTGGTCCCCCAGGTCCACGAACACATCGGCGACAAGCTGTCGAAGAAGAACATCGACTGGGCCTGGTACGCCGGTGCCTGGCAGGCCACCCTCGACCAGTACAAGGACTCGGGCGGCATTCCGAAGATCCCGAACTTCCAGTACCACCATCAGCCGTTCAACTACTTCAAGCAGCAAGGGCCGGAAAACCCCGGCGAGCGCGCCAAGCGCCTGCGCGATGGCGGGCTGGGTGAGGACCCGAGCAGCAACAAGTTCCTCGCCGATGCCCAGGCTGGCAGGTTGCCGCCAGTGACCTTCTACAAGCCCCAGGGCAACCTGAACATGCACGCCGGTTACGCCGACGTGGCGTCCGGTGACCGGCATATCGACCGTATCCTGAAAGTGCTGCGCGAAAGTCCGCAATGGAAAAACATGGTGGTGGTGGTCACCGTCGACGAAAACGGCGGTTGGTGGGACCACGTGGCGCCGCCGCAAGGTGATCGCTGGGGCCCGGGCACGCGGATTCCGGCCCTGGTGGTCTCGCCCTTCGCCCGCAAGGGCACGGTGGATCACACGGTGTATGACACCGCCTCGATCCTGCGCCTGATCACCCGGGTGTTCCAGCTGGAGAAACTCGACGGTATCAAGCAGCGGGATGACGCCATGGTCGCCCGTGGCCAGAAGCCGATGGGCGATCTGACCAATGCACTGCGCTTTACGGCCTGACTGACACCGTGTAGCGCTGGCTCCCTCGGGGAGCCAGCGCTCCTGCAAAACGGCCGTTACCGCTCGAGTTGAACATCTGCGGACGGGCAGCAAACTTGTCTTACGCCGTCCGCAGCCCCTGTCCTACCTAATCTTCAACCCTTCTTCAGACGGGCCGATCGGCCAATGGCGACAGGCTTTCTCACTTGCGTCAAACAACACAAAAAACATCGACGACCGGCTTTTCTACTCGCCAAACCTGATCCAGTATTGCTCTGCCCCCGCATTGGTGGGGCCAACGCTGAAAAGGATCTGAGCATGTCAAAAATCGCCGTATTGACGAGTACCTTAGCCGCACTCACCCTGAGTACCCTCGCCCACGCCGATGTCGAAATGAAACTGGGCAGCCGGGAGCGTGTCACCCAGCTCTTCGCCGCGCCCAACAACTGCAGCGTCATCTGCTATCGCAACTGGACCCTGGAACAGACCGCCGCGCACTACCTGAACCAGAGCGTGCAGCGCGACGGCTATACCAACGCCAAGGTGACGGTGAAAGCCGATGGCGATCAACTCTATGCGAACTTCAGCGGCGTGCCGAACGGCTATGGCAAACCGCTGGCGCAACTGCTCGATACTGGCGAGCTGGCCTACAAAGGCGCCTCCAAGCTCAATGCCGACGGCAAGTGGGACTACAGTTGGTACCTGTTCCTGCCGCTGGGCATGGCTCTGGACAACCGCAAGAGCGTCGAGCTGCTGCACTTCCCACCGGATTACTCGCTGACCCAGGCCCAGGATTACCTGGAGTCCAAGACCACCGACCGCTGGGCCGCGCTGCTGAGCAACAACGGCATTCCCAAGGACCAGACGCCGGGCTACCAGACCATCATCGACATCGCCCCGATTGCCGCTCCGGCCAGCGCAGGCGGCACCCTTGCAGGCGTCTACAGCTACTTCACCGACTACCAGACCACCATGATCAAACAAGTCAGCGTCACGCCCAAGGGCGCGGCGTTGCCGATGGTGGCCTTCGGCGCGCCGGTGCGTAACTGGGTCAAGCAGCAATATGGCGCAACCGTCGACGTCCTGCAGCTGGGTGAAATCAGCCCGGTGGCTAACGTGAAGGTGCCGGTGCTGGGCTCCAACCACCCGAGCTATATCTGGTACGCGGCGGACCCGGCCAGCTATGGCGGCGACCAGGCGAAAGCCGATGCGGCGGGCTTGAAAGTGATGGGGCAGGACTTGAGTGCCGCCTGCTGGCAGGCTGGCATGGGCCAGAAACCGGGCAGCGATCCGGCGGCGCAACTGAAAAGCTGCACCGACAACTGGCAGGTGGCCAACAAGCAGAAAACCTGCGTGCTGTTCTATGAGTCGGTGCGCAACCTGTCTGAAGCCGATGCCGAGAAAAAATGCACGACAACGGAGATCAAGACGCAACTCGATCAGTTGAAGAAACCGGTGCCGGCACCCATGACGGCGCTGCCAACCGTCTGACGAACGCTGCAACACTCACGGTAGATCCTGGCACCGTAACTGTGGGAGCCGGCTTGCTGGCGATGAGGCCCTTGAGCCTTGCGCCGTCCATACGGACGCCATCGCCAGCAAGCCGGCTCCTACAGGATTCGTGCGGTGTCAGTCAGGCCTCAGGGCGCACCCACCGGCCGCAACCGGTACTGCGGCGGCAATTGCTCGAAGCCGCTGATGGTGACGTCCAGACTCTTCCAGCGCCCATCCTTGATCCCGTAGATGCAGCCATGGACCGACAGGCTCTGCCCACGATGCCAGGCGTTCTGCACGATGCTGGTATGGCCGACGTTGGCCACCTGCTGGATCACGTTCAACTCGCACAAGCGGTCGACCCGTTCTTCTTCAGTGGGCAGTTGCGCGAGCGCTTCGCGGTGTTCGTAGTACAGGTCGCGAATCGAACGCAGCCAGCCATCGATCAGGCCAAACTGGCGATCCTGCATCGCGGCCCGTACCCCGCCACAGCCGTAGTGGCCGGTAACCAGGATATGCTTGACCTTGAGTACATCCACCGCGTACTGGATCACCGACAGGCAATTGAGGTCGGTGTGCAGCACCACGTTGGCCACGTTGCGGTGCACGAACAGATCGCCCGGCAACATGCCGACGATCTCGTTGGCCGGTACCCGGGCGTCGGAGCAGCCGATCCAGAGGAATTCCGGAGTCTGCTGGCGGGCGAGCTTGGCGAAGAACTCCGGGTCTTCTTCCTTGATCGCAGCGGCCCAGCGCTCGTTGTTATCGATCAGATCCTGTAGTTCGTTCATGCTCTACTGCCTCAAGAGGGTCCGAAGCTTTGACACACGTGCCTGGCTTGGGGTCACGTGGGGAATCGTCAGTCAACCAGCGTGCACACCATCACCACCGCATCCTCGCGCCCACCCACGGCCGGGTAGTAATCGCGACGGCGCCCGACTTCATTGAACCCATAGCGTTCATACAGGCGGAAGGCTGCGCGATTGCTGTCGCGCACCTCCAGGAAACACTCCCGCGCCTGGGCCGCATGGGCCCGCGACATCAGGTGCTCCAGCAGGCGCAAGCCCAGGCCGCGACCCTGGCTCTCCGGCTTGACCGTGATATTGAGCAGGTGCGCCTCATCGAGAATGATCTGCACCACGCCATGGCCAACCTGCTGGCTGCCTTCGAACATCAGCCAGATCTGGTACTTGCCCAGGCCATCGAGGAAAATCCCGCGGGTCCAGGGATGGCTGAACGCCGCGTATTCGATCTTCAGCACCGCATCCAGGTCCGCCTCGGTCATCGGGCGAAAACTTACCGCATCACTCATCGTTAGGTTTCCATCGCGCCATCAGCCGGCGCATGGCTTGCCAGACATCAGCCTTGCGCTGCGGCTCATCCATCAATAATTCCAGGCCAGGCAGCGCCCAGGCCGATCCCAGGCCTTCGACCTGCAATTCACGATTATACGACTCGGCGTCGGCAACACCGGCAAAACGCACCGCCGGCAGTCCGATCAGCCACAGGCAGGCGCACTCGCCCTCTTCCCGACGTGCCTGGACGAAGCCCTGGACAAACTCCCGCGCGGCCTCCGGGCCCTGGTCGAGGTTGCCGCGCACCAGCAGCGGCCAGCGCACCGGCTCGCCGATGAGCTGCGGGCTGTCCGGCAGCCCGGCGGCGCGCAGCATGTCCTTGAGCAGCAGGTAGGCCGGATCGCGGCTCTGGAACGCCTCGCCTGTGGGTAACTCCACCAGCACCAGGCAACGCCCGGCCCGCAACAATTGCAGCGAGAAGCGCGGCGGCGGGACCTGAGCCACCTTGACCGGGGCCGGCGCGTCTTCGGCGGCCACCGCCGGTTTGCTTTCGGCGCGATTGACCGACGCCGGGCGTGGCACTTCGATCTTCGGCCGCTCGACGGGCTTGGCCACCGGCTCCGCGGCTTTATGCACCTCGGGCAGCGGCGCCTCGACCAACGGTTCCGGCTCGACGAACAACTCCGGCCGCGACGGCGCGGCGAACGGCAGTTCGGTGCGGGGCAGCCAGTGGACCACCTGCATGGCGGTCAGATAAGCGCGGCGGCGGGACTCGATAAGCAAGGGTCGGCCATCTGTGGATAAGTTGAAAACAGGGATTCTACCGTCCTTCGGCGAAGATCGCCCGCAGTTGATCGCAAGAACGCCAAGCCAGCGATCAGCTGCGGGTCAATCCGGTGCCTGATGCAGTACAATCGCTCCCTTTAATTTGCCAACCAGCCGGCCTCTCCCATGATCGAACCCAAGCGCGTCTTGCGCGCCCTCGCCGAGCACTGGGCCCTTCTGGAGCCTCTGTGCGAACACTTCGACCAAGGCACCCTGAGCCTCGGTGAACTGCGCCAGCAACTGGCTACCCAGCAACTGGACAGCACGCCCCAGGACATTACCAGCCTGCTGGACGTATGGATTCGCCTCGACATCCTGGTGCCCGTGGCGAAAAGTCCGAACCGTTTCGAGCTCAATGCCCAGATCCACGACTTCCTCGCCTACCTGCGCCGCGAGCACCGCCTGGGCCTGTGCCTGGAGATCGAAGCCTACCTGCGCCACCTCGAGCGCCTGGCCGGCTACATCCAGGACGCCTTCGACATCCGCGACGGCAACGACCTGGCCCGCCAGCTACGCCTGCTCGACATGCGCGTGCGCGACGTGCTGAAAAAGCTCGCCAACGACGAACAGGCCCTGGTGGCCGTCGCCGAACGGGCCAAGACCAGCGACCGGCAGATTCCGCTGCGCCAGCGTTACGCCGAGGTCCTGGCGACCTGGGACGAATACGTCGAGCCGATGATCCAGTTGGTGAACGCCGACGGCGCCTTCGAACAGGGCGTGCGCAAGGTCGAGAACGTGCTGTTGCGCATGCTCAGCGAACAGCAGCGCCTCGGCCACCTGGTGGACGACGACATGCTGCTGCGCACCCACGCGCGGATCCTGGAGATGCAGACCAGCGCCCAGTTGACCCTGCGCCATGCCCGCGAACTGCTGCTGCCGCTGCGTGAAGAAGCCCGCCGGCACAACGCCGTGACCCGTGGTGCCGCCCTGGCCCTGTCGGTGATCCGCCGCAAGGGCCTGGACGCCGTGCCGCAGGCGGCCATGCCGATGTTTACCCGCCCGCAGAGTACCTTTCTTGGCAGCTCCGGCCAGGTCGAGGCGTATGTCTACGCCCTGGCCCGTTTCGAAGCCAAGCCGTCGCGTTTCCCCAAGGCGCACAAGTCGTCCAAGGGCGGCGAGCCGCCGCGGGCCCCGCGCACGGTCAAGGAAATGCTCGAGCGCTGCACCGACGCCCTGCCGATGCCGGACCTGATGAGCTGGCTGCTGGAGCAGGAGCCGGAAGGCGCCACCGACGAATTGCTGTACTGGTTCTCGCGCCTGTCGCGGGAAAAACGTTTCCAGCGCGAGCGCCTCGAACGCCGCGACTACTACACACAGGAGCACCAGGTCAGCCTGCGCTCCTTCGCCCTGCTCTCGCGTACCGAAGAAGCCGGCGAAAATAGCGCGAGTACTTCCCATGCATCTTGATCTTTCCGAACTGTCCCAGCTGGCGCCGATCTTTCGCGAGCTGTTCAAGGGTTACCACGTCAGCCGCCGCGACCCGGAGCTGTACGCCCAATTGTCCAACTGCCAGGACCAGTACCGCACCCTGTTCAGGGCCCTGGGCTTCGAACTGGTCTGCGACACCCGCGGCTTCTACTACTTCGTCCCGGACAACGCCGCCGCCCAGGTGAACAAGACCGCCCAACGCCTGGCGCTGTTCACCTTCATCCTGGTGGAACACCTGGCCGACCAGGGCCGCGACCCGATTGCCGTGCTCGACGGCGGCAGCCTCGGCCGCGATGAACTGCCCTCGCTGCTGGAGAAGTACCGCGACCTGTTCGTCCAGGCCGAAGTTACCACCCAGGACGAACTGGAAGAGAAGATCATGCGCCGCATGACCCAGCTCGGCTTCGCCCTCGAGGAGCCCGGCCTGTTCCGCTTCCTGCCGCCGATGCACCGTTTCCTCGACGTCTGCCTGTCGGTCCAGCAGGACCGCGACATGGCCGCCAGCCTGCACAGCGTGCTGCCCCTGCCGACGCCGGTGCTGGTGGATGACGACAGCGACGAGAAACTGCTGGAAACCGATGACCCGCTGGACCTCAGCGAATTCGCCGAGCCCCTTGAAGAAAGTGAAGAAGACGCGCTGGCCCGGGCCATTGCCGACGAGCAACAGGAGATGGACGCATGAGCCAGGAACGCTACGGTATCCGCCGCTTCGCCCTGCTGAACACCGCCGGCTACAGCCTCGGCCTGTTTCCCCTGGAACACCCGCTGTCGGTGTACGGCGCGAACAACCTGGGTAAATCGGCCTCGATCAACGCCTTGCAGTTCCCGATCCTGGCGCGCATGTCGGACATGAGCTTCGGCAAGTACAGCCTGGAACAGTCGCGCCGGTTCTACTTCGCCAGCGACACCAGCTACATCCTCGTCGAAGTCGCCCTGCCCCACGGCCCGCACGTGATCGGCGTGGTCGGACGCGGCCCGGGCGGCGGTTTCGGCCACCAGTTCTTCGCCTATGCCGGACGCCTGGACCTGGCCCACTACCAGAAAGACGACACCTGCCTGCGCCAGAAGGAGCTGTTCAACAACCTGGAGCGCAACGGCCTGAAAGCCTACGAGCTCAAGCCCGATGAACTGCGGCGCCTGCTGGTTGGCGGCCACACCTCGATTCCGCTGGACCTGACGCTGATCCCGCTGCGCTCAACCAGCGAACAGAGCCTCAAGACCTTCCGCGCCCTGTTCATCAACCTGCTGCACATGCGCGAGATCACCGCCGCCAAGCTCAAGCAGCTGTTCCTCGATGCCTTCGAGCACAGCCTGCGCTCGGGCAGCGTCGACTATATCGCCGCCTGCGAGGAAGCCTTCCGCGACGTGCGGCGCATGGAGCAGGACTACAACGCCCTGGTCGCCGCCGGTCCCCTGGTCGAGGCGCTGGCCTCGGGGGTGCGCCAGCGTGACGTGCTGCGCGGCAAGCTGCACCGCATCTCGCCGCTGCTGGACTCCCTGCTCGGCACCTGGTCGGACTACGCCAGTGCGCGCAAGGAAGAGCTGCTGATCCAGTCCGAGCATTACCGCAATGAGCAGGACGCCCTGCAGAACGACCAGCGCAGCAGCACCCAGGAACTGATGCGCCTGGAGCGGGAAATCAGCGACCTGCAACGCTGGCTCGGTGAGCTGGCGGTGCTCAAGCATCGCTTCGCCCTGGTCGACGATGTGAAGGTGCTGGAACAGCAACTGCTGGCGGCCAAGGATGCCCACGACGAACTGGCCGGCGCCCTGGCCCAGTCCCGGCAGTTCAGCGCCGAGGACCTGGAAGAGCGCCTGCGCGACCTGGAAAAACGCCTGAAGTCGGTGAAGCAGCAACTCGATCATGCCGACAACAACAGCTATGCGCGCCTGCGCGAAGAGTTCTCGCAACAGGATGTCGAACGCCTGATGCGCCTGTTCAACAGTGCCCTGTTCAGCCTGCCGCTGGGCGAGCACGGCATTGCCCTGGACGAGGAAGGCGAGTGGGTCAAGTCGATGGAACTGATCCTCGACGGCTTCAAGGGCGAGCGCTTCGAAGTGCCGGGCCTGTCCATCGACCTGTCCCACATCGAGCCGCCGGCGCTGCAGGCCCTGGCCGATCGCGCCGCCTTGCGCGACCAGAAGGAGCGCCTGGACAAAGAGCTCAAGCAGTTGAAAACCCAACAGGCCGTCGCGGCCGACCGGGCGGCGAGCAAGACCCAGACCGAGGCTCTGTACCAGCAGGTACTGGACGCACAGAAGGCGTTGGAAGACTTCCGCCGCGCCCAGACGCTATCCGCCGAAGAGGCCGACAAGCTGGAACAACTGGCCCAACTGGAAGCCGCGCAGGATGAGCTCAAGCGCTCCAGCGACGCCTTCACCGAGCGCGTCCAGCAACTGTCGGCCAAGCTGCAACTGGTGGGCCGGCAGATCGGCGACATGGAGGCCAAGCAGCGTACCCTCGACGACGCCCTGCGCCGTCGCCAGTTGCTGCCGGCCGACCTGCCGTTCGGCACGCCGTTCATGGAGCCGGTGGACGACTCCATGGACAACCTGCTGCCGCTGCTCAACGACTACCAGGACAGCTGGCAGGGGTTGCAGCGGGTCGACGGGCAGATCGAAGCGCTCTACGCCCAGGTACGCCTCAAGGGCGTGGCCAAGTTCGACAGCGAAGACGACGTCGAGCGTCGCCTGCAGCTGCTGATCAACGCCTATGACCACCGCACCGACGAAGCCCTGACCCTGGGCAAGGCTCGCCGTGCGGCGGTGACCGATATCGCCCGGACCCTGCGCAACATCCGCAGCGACTACGACAGCCTGGAACACCAGCTGGCGCTGTTCAACCGCGAGATCAACAAGCGCCAGGTGTCCAACCTGCAAAGCTTCCGCATCGTGCTGGCGCCGAACAAGGAAGCGCTCAAGCACATCGACCAGATCATCCACAGTGCCGGCCAGTACGAGGAAGGCGAGACGCTGTCGGTGTTCGACCTGAGCCAGAGTGCCGAGCAGGACAACAAGAACGAAGAGGCCAAGGAATACCTGGCGCGGCTGGTGGCGGCGAACCACAACCAGTTGGGCTTGAAGGACCTCTTCGAGCTGGCGTTCGAGATCACCAAGGTCAACGGCCAGCCGGTGATCCACACCGATATCGACGGGGCGGCGTCCAACGGCACCACCATGACCATCAAGGCGCTGACCAACATGTACCTGTTGCTGCACCTGATGGACCGCGACCTGGCCGGGCGCGTGCGCCTGCCGTACTACCTCGACGAGGCGGCGGACATCGACGAACGCAACCAGGCGGCGCTGCTGGAGACCAGCCTGCAACTGGGCTTCGTGCCGATCCTGGCGAGCGTGAAACCGCAGGTGTCCGCGCACGTGGCCATCGACCTGGAAGGCGGTAGCGGACCGAACGGGATCTATATCGACGAAGCGGACTGGAAGTACATTCGCCGGCACGATCAGGTGCGGGCGATGGTGCAGAGCGAAGCGGCGGAACCGGAGTTGGACGAGGTCTGACGCCAGAAGCTGGAAAGCAAAAGGCCGCGATCATCGATCGCGGCCTTTTCATTTCGGGTATCGGTTATTTGCCGAGGCTGATCTTTGGTGCCCAGGTCAGCCATTCATCCTCGAACTTGTCGAACAGCGCGAAGGTCTGCAACGGCCGCGCCGCCGCGCCCATGCGCTCGTCATCCGGCGTGGCGAAGGCGATGCCACCCTGAATCAGCGTCTCCAGCGACTCGGTACGCACCGTCACACCCTTGAACAAGCCGAAGTCGGCACCGAACCCACTGGTATTCCAGAAGCGGCTGCCGCTGCGCACCAACGGTGCATAACGCGGCTCGATCAGGATATGGATCAGCACCCGGTCGGCGGTGGCCCCCAGCTCATAGCCCGTCACCTTGCCCACCGTCACCTCGCGGTAGGTCACCGGTACGCCCTCCTTCAGCGAACCACGCCGAGCGGCGCTCAGGGTCAGGCTCAAGCCGGCTTGCGGCACCGCCGCGGCCGGCGGCTCCTTGAGCGCGACAAAATCCTTCTGCACCCCGAGCTTCTTCGTCGCCGGCAGCACCTCCAGATACTGGCCGGTGACCAGGGTTTCCAGGTTGGAGGTCTTGATCAGTCCCAGCTCCGGCTTCACCACCCAGAACTGGCTGCCGACCCGGGCGATGCGCTCCGGCACTTCGGTAATCCGCGCCGAGAGCAGCACCGACTGCAGGTCATCGCTCAGGTCGACGCTTTCGATCTTGCCCACATCCAGGCCCTTGAAACGGATCGGCGTACCGCTGCGCAATCCGTCGGCGCGATCGACCCGAATGGTGATCAGGGTGCCTTGCTGCTGCGCCTCGTCATGGCTGGAGAACAGACGGAAACGCGGAATGCGTTTCTGCAGCGGCGCTTTGTCCTGCGGGGTCTCGAAGGCGATACCACCGGCCATCAGGCTTTGCAGCGATTCGCTTTTCACCTGGATGCCACCGGTCAGGCCACCGCTCAGGGTGATACCGCTGGCGTTCCAGAAGCGACTCGAGGCGTTGACCAGGTTTTCATATTCCTTCTCGATATGCACGCCGATCACCACTTGCTTGCGCGTGCGGGAGAACTGGTAGCTCTGTACCGTACCGACTTTCACCTGGCGGTAGAGCACCGGGCTGCCGACGTCCAGGGAACCGAGGTTGTCGGTGAACAGCACCATGTGCAGTCCCGGAGAACGCAGGTCCAGGGGCGGCGCCTTGGCCCGGGCCTCGAACTCGCGCTGCGGCTGGCCGCCTTTGTCGCCGGGGCGAACGGCAATATAGTTGCCCTTGACCAACGCCTCGAGCCCGGTGATGCCGGCCAGGGAGATCGACGGCTTGACCACCCAGAACTGGGTGCCGCTCACCAGGTATTCCTCGGCCAGCGGATCGAGGGTCAGCTCGGCGTTGGCGCTGGACAGGTCGGGATCGATCTTCAAGGCTTTCAGGCTACCGACCTGGATCCCCTTGTACATCACCGGCGTACGACCGGCCTGCAGGCCTTCGAAGTCGGTGAGTTTCACCTTGACGCGGATCCCTGCCTGGGCGGCGTCGAAATCCTCATAGAGGCGGAACGGCAGGCTCGGGTCGGTGGGCGGGCTGTCCTTGCGATTCTCCGGCGTGGCGAAGGCGATGCCGCCGGCGACGATGCTGGCCAGGGACTCGCTGCGCACCTTCACCCCGGACAGGTTGGCATCGATGCTGATGCCGCTGGCGTTCCAGAAACGCGTGTGCTTGCGCACCAGGTTGGCGTAGGTCGGCTCGATAAAGACCTTGAGCTCGACCATGTTCTGATCCGGGGACAGCGCATAGCTTTTGATCTGGCCGACCTGTATCTGCTTGTAGAACACCGGGCTGCCACGGTTCAGGGAGCCCAGGCGATCGGCCTTGATGGTGATATGCAGGCCCGGCTTGAGGTCCGACAGCGGCGGCTCCTGGGTCAGTGCCTTGAACTTGCGCTCCGGTTCGCCATCGCCGGGGCTGACCGCGATGTAGTTGCCGGACACCAGGGTGTCCAGGCCGGTAATCCCCGCCAGGGTCACGCTGGGCTTGACCAGCCAGAAGCGGGTATTGGTGCGCAGGGACGACTCGACGTCCTTGTTCATCTCGATGGTGGCGATGACCCCCTTGGAGCTGCCTTCGACATCCAGGTTCAGCCCCTTGACCTTGCCGATGGGCATGCCCTTGTAGACGATCTCGGTCTTGTTGGCCTGGATGCCCTCGCCGCTTTCGAAGCGCACCTGGATTTCGATGCCGGTCTGGTTATAGGCCCGCCAGCCGAGCCAACCGCCGATGACCAGAGCAATCAGCGGCAGGACCCAGATGGCCGACCAGTTCGAAGCCGGGCGGATTTTGGCTTTTGGCAAATCACTCATGGTCGTCGTCCGACTCCGTGTTGTCCCAGATGAGTCGGGGATCGAAAGTTACTGCGGCAAGCATCGTCAAGATCACCACACTGGCAAAGGCTACCGCGCCGAGATTGGCTTCGACGCTGGCAATTCTTCCAAAGTTCACGATCGCCACCAGAATGGCGATCACGAAGATATCCAACATTGACCAGCGGCCAATGAACTCGATGAAACGGTACATGATGATCCGCTGCCGGGCCGACAGCGGCTGGTGGCGCTGCACCGAGAACAATAGCAGGGCGATGCCCACCAGTTTGAACGTCGGTACCAGGATACTGGCGACAAAAACCACGGCGGCGATGGGAAACATGCCGTGCTGCACCAGGACGATGACACCGGACATGATGGTACTGGGGTCACCCTTGCCCAGGGAACTGATGGTCATGATCGGCAGCAGGTTGGCCGGGATATAGAGAATCGCCGAGGTCAGCAGCAGGGCCCAGGTGCGCATCAGGCTGTTGGGGCGCCGTGGGTGTACCAGGGCACCGCAGCGGGTGCAGACCTGCTCGTCGCTGCCTTCTTCCTGCCGGTTCAGCTCGTGGCATTCCGTGCAGATCAGGATGCCTGCATCAATGGCCCGCATGTTCGTCCTCCCCCGATAACGCCTGCCAGACCTGGTGGGGCGACATGATCACCTCCAGCAGCACCTGGGTCAGCAGCAAACCGACAAAGCAGGCCAGGCCCAGTCCCAGGCTCAGCTCCGCCAGGTCGGCGAGTTTGACAATCGCCACCAGCACGCCCATGAGATAGACCTCGAGCATGCCCCAATCGCGCAGATGGTGGTAAATGCGGTACAGCAACAGGCCGTAGCTGCGCCCAATATCCCAGCGAATGCTCAACAACACGGCCAACTGGCAGGCCAGCTTGAGCAGGGGGATGCCCATGCTGCACAGGAACACCACCACGGCGATGCCGGACATGCCGGTATGGTACAGGCCCAGCACACCGCTCCAGACCGTGTCTTCGGAAGAGCGGCCCAGGAGATTGAGCTTCATGATGGGTAGGAAGTTCGCCGGGACGTACAGCAGGAGCGCCGCGATCACCAGGGCCAGGCTGCGTTCGACGACATTGTGCCGATGGGCGTAGAGCTCATAGCCGCAGCGTGGGCATTGGGCTTTCTCGCCGAGGCCGAGCTGGGGCTTGCGCATCAGCAGGTCGCATTCGTGACAGGCCACCAACGCGTCCAGCGGTAATTCAGACACCTTTGAGGTATCAACCGGATCCGGCATAAATGGGCTCAGGCTCTGTAAAGGACGGTGCCTATTCTAGTGTTCCAGCTCGAAAATAACTGTGCCAATTTGTCAGGAAATGGTCTAGGTATGGTAGCTGGCCTGCCGGCAGTGGCGGCCGGATAGCCAGCAGGACCGATGGGGCCTGGACTTTTAGCGGCGCAAAAACAAAACCCCTACCTGCGGTCGCAGATAGGGGTTTTGGAATTTAATCTTGACGATGACCTACTCTCACATGGGGAAACCCCACACTACCATCGGCGATGCATCGTTTCACTGCTGAGTTCGGGATGGGATCAGGTGGTTCCAATGCTCTATGGTCGTCAAGAAATTCGGTAGCCAGGTCGTTTTCTCTTACGAGATCACGCTCCAGCGAATGGGTATGTGACAGCTTGGTGTTTTGTGAGCTACAAACTTTCGGTTCGTTTCGTCTTCACACACCGCAATCTGGTGCTCTTTCGAGTCAGCAAATTGCTTGGGTGTTATATGGTCAAGCCTCACGGGCAATTAGTATTGGTTAGCTCAACGCCTCACAGCGCTTACACACCCAACCTATCAACGTCGTAGTCTTCGACGGCCCTTCAGGGAACTCAAGGTTCCAGTGAGATCTCATCTTGAGGCAAGTTTCCCGCTTAGATGCTTTCAGCGGTTATCTTTTCCGAACATAGCTACCCGGCAATGCCACTGGCGTGACAACCGGAACACCAGAGGTTCGTCCACTCCGGTCCTCTCGTACTAGGAGCAGCCCCTCTCAAATCTCAAACGTCCACGGCAGATAGGGACCGAACTGTCTCACGACGTTCTAAACCCAGCTCGCGTACCACTTTAAATGGCGAACAGCCATACCCTTGGGACCGGCTTCAGCCCCAGGATGTGATGAGCCGACATCGAGGTGCCAAACACCGCCGTCGATATGAACTCTTGGGCGGTATCAGCCTGTTATCCCCGGAGTACCTTTTATCCGTTGAGCGATGGCCCTTCCATACAGAACCACCGGATCACTAAGACCTACTTTCGTACCTGCTCGACGTGTCTGTCTCGCAGTCAAGCGCGCTTTTGCCTTTATACTCTACGACCGATTTCCGACCGGTCTGAGCGCACCTTCGTACTCCTCCGTTACTCTTTAGGAGGAGACCGCCCCAGTCAAACTACCCACCATACACTGTCCTCGATCCGGATAACGGACCTGAGTTAGAACCTCAAAGTTGCCAGGGTGGTATTTCAAGGATGGCTCCACGCAGACTGGCGTCCACGCTTCAAAGCCTCCCACCTATCCTACACAAGCAAATTCAAAGTCCAGTGCAAAGCTATAGTAAAGGTTCACGGGGTCTTTCCGTCTAGCCGCGGATACACTGCATCTTCACAGCGATTTCAATTTCACTGAGTCTCGGGTGGAGACAGCGCCGCCATCGTTACGCCATTCGTGCAGGTCGGAACTTACCCGACAAGGAATTTCGCTACCTTAGGACCGTTATAGTTACGGCCGCCGTTTACCGGGGCTTCGATCAAGAGCTTCGCGTTAGCTAACCCCATCAATTAACCTTCCGGCACCGGGCAGGCGTCACACCCTATACGTCCACTTTCGTGTTTGCAGAGTGCTGTGTTTTTAATAAACAGTCGCAGCGGCCTGGTATCTTCGACCGGCATGGGCTTACGGAGCAAGTCCTTAACCCTCACCGGCGCACCTTCTCCCGAAGTTACGGTGCCATTTTGCCTAGTTCCTTCACCCGAGTTCTCTCAAGCGCCTTGGTATTCTCTACCCAACCACCTGTGTCGGTTTGGGGTACGGTTCCTGGTTACCTGAAGCTTAGAAGCTTTTCTTGGAAGCATGGCATCAACCACTTCGCGTCCTAAAGGACACTCGTCATCAGCTCTCGGCCTTAGACTCCCGGATTTACCTAAGAGTCCAGCCTACCACCTTAAACTTGGACAACCAACGCCAAGCTGGCCTAGCCTTCTCCGTCCCTCCATCGCAATAACCAGAAGTACAGGAATATTAACCTGTTTTCCATCGACTACGCTTTTCAGCCTCGCCTTAGGGACCGACTAACCCTGCGTCGATTAACGTTGCGCAGGAAACCTTGGTCTTTCGGCGTGGGTGTTTTTCACACCCATTGTCGTTACTCATGTCAGCATTCGCACTTCTGATACCTCCAGCAAGCTTCTCAACTCACCTTCACAGGCTTACAGAACGCTCCTCTACCGCATCACTTGCGTGATACCCGTAGCTTCGGTGCATGGTTTGAGCCCCGTTACATCTTCCGCGCAGGCCGACTCGACTAGTGAGCTATTACGCTTTCTTTAAAGGGTGGCTGCTTCTAAGCCAACCTCCTAGCTGTCTAAGCCTTCCCACATCGTTTCCCACTTAACCATGACTTTGGGACCTTAGCTGACGGTCTGGGTTGTTTCCCTTTTCACGACGGACGTTAGCACCCGCCGTGTGTCTCCCATGCTCGGCACTTGTAGGTATTCGGAGTTTGCATCGGTTTGGTAAGTCGGGATGACCCCCTAGCCGAAACAGTGCTCTACCCCCTACAGTGATACATGAGGCGCTACCTAAATAGCTTTCGAGGAGAACCAGCTATCTCCGAGCTTGATTAGCCTTTCACTCCGATCCACAGGTCATCCGCTAACTTTTCAACGGTAGTCGGTTCGGTCCTCCAGTCAGTGTTACCTAACCTTCAACCTGCCCATGGATAGATCGCCCGGTTTCGGGTCTATACCCAGCGACTAAACGCCCTATTAAGACTCGCTTTCGCTACGCCTCCCCTATTCGGTTAAGCTCGCCACTGAATATAAGTCGCTGACCCATTATACAAAAGGTACGCAGTCACAGAACAAAGTCTGCTCCCACTGCTTGTACGCATACGGTTTCAGGATCTATTTCACTCCCCTCTCCGGGGTTCTTTTCGCCTTTCCCTCACGGTACTAGTTCACTATCGGTCAGTCAGTAGTATTTAGCCTTGGAGGATGGTCCCCCCATATTCAGACAAGGTTTCTCGTGCCCCGTCCTACTCGATTTCATGACTAAGAGATTTTCGCGTACAGGGCTATCACCCACTATGGCCGCACTTTCCAGAGCGTTCCGCTAATCTCAAAGCCACTTAAGGGCTAGTCCCCGTTCGCTCGCCACTACTAAGGGAATCTCGGTTGATTTCTTTTCCTCAGGGTACTTAGATGTTTCAGTTCCCCTGGTTCGCCTCTTGCACCTATGTATTCAGTGCAAGATAACCAGCTTATGCTGGCTGGGTTCCCCCATT
>NZ_CP144470.1:2960000-3072500 GCF_036585405.1 Pseudomonas batumici
GCGGGAGGCGAATTCTACAGCGTTACACGCTGCTGTCAACACCTCTTTTACACCGCTTTCGATCGAGAGGATCGAACCGCTGAACCGGCGAAAACACGCTGCCGTTTCAGCTCCTTCTGGGCTTCGATACACTGAAGCGAACCGCTTGACCCAAACCTAAAAACCTTCGTAACTCATTGAATCTCAAAGGCTTTTCCGTTTCGACCGCGCCGGAAGTGGGGCGAATTATAGACCTGTAGGATTTGCCGTCAACCGTTAATTTCACTTTTCTGTCATAAAGGTCAAAAACACCTTAAAAACAACAGCGGGAGCCGGCAAGCCGGCTCCCGCTGTTGTGGTGTTCAACCCTGACTTACAGGCTCGGGAAAGCGAACTGCGACGCCTCATGGCTGGCACGTTGCGGCCAGCGCTGGGTGATCGCCTTGCGTCGGGTATAGAAACGCACACCGTCCGGACCGTAGGCATGCAGGTCGCCAAACAGCGAACGCTTCCAACCGCCAAAGCTGTGATACGCCACTGGTACCGGCAACGGTACGTTGACCCCGACCATACCCACTTCGATCTCGTCGCAGAACAAACGCGCCGCTTCACCGTCACGGGTAAAGATGCAGGTGCCATTACCGTATTCGTGATCGTTGATCAGTTGCATGGCCGCTTCCAGGCTGTCGACCCGGACGATGCACAGCACCGGCCCGAAGATCTCTTCCTTGTAGATGCGCATCTCAGGTGTCACGCGATCAAACAGACAGCCGCCGAGGAAGAAGCCCTCTTCATGATCCTTGACGCTCAAGCCACGGCCGTCGACCACCAACTGCGCACCCGACACCACGCCCTCTTCGATATAGCCGCTGACCTTGTCGCGATGCTGACCGGTGACCAACGGCCCCATGTCCAGCCCGCACGAAGTACCGGCACCGATCTTCAGCGCCTTGATCTGTGGCACCAGCTTGGCCACCAGCGCGTCCGCCACCTGGTCGCCCACGCAAACGGCCACCGAGATCGCCATGCAACGCTCGCCACAGGAACCATAGGCCGCGCCCATCAAGGCACTGACCGCATTGTCCAGGTCCGCATCCGGCATCAGCACCGCATGGTTCTTAGCCCCGCCCAGGGCCTGGACGCGTTTGCCGCGCTTGGTGCCTTCGGCGTAGATGTACTCGGCAATCGGGGTCGAACCGACAAAGCTCAGGGCCTTGACTTCCGGCGCCTCGATCAGCGCATCCACCGCGGTCTTGTCACCGTGCACCACGTTCAGCACGCCCTTGGGCAAACCGGCTTCCAGCAGCAGCTGGGCGATCAGCAGGGTCGAGCTCGGGTCGCGCTCGGACGGCTTGAGGATGAAGCAGTTGCCACAAACGATCGCCAACGGGTACATCCACAGCGGCACCATGGCCGGGAAGTTGAACGGCGTGATACCGGCCACCACGCCCAGTGGCTGGAAGTCGGACCAGGCGTCGATGTTCGGACCGACGTTACGGCTGTATTCACCTTTCAACAACTCCGGCGCGGCGCAGGCGTACTCGACGTTCTCGATACCGCGCTTCAACTCACCGGCGGCGTCTTCCAGGGTCTTGCCGTGCTCTTCGCTGATCAGTTGGGCGATGCGCGCCTCGTTCTGCTCCAGCAGTTGCTTGAAGCGGAACATCACCTGGGCACGCTTGGCCGGTGGCGTATTGCGCCAGGCCGGAAAGGCCGCCTTGGCCGAATCGATGGCCTGCTGGATGGTCTCGCGATCCGCCAGCGGGACCTGATGGATGACCTGGCCGGTGGATGGGTTGTACACAGCGGCCGTACGACCGGAATCGCTGACCAGTTGGCCATCGATCAAATGTTGAATTGCGCTCATTGCGGGGCTCCAGAACAGGGGCAGACAGGAACGAGTCGCCTCGCTCCTGCAAGGAATTGAGGTTGGCCTTCTATATAGGAAGGATCAGTCGAGCTTGTTCAGCACTTCACCGACCGCATCGAACAGGCGATCGAGGTCCTGCGGCCGGCTGTTGAAGGTTGGGCCGAACTGCAGGGTGTCGCCGCCGAAGCGCACGTAGAAACCGGCTTTCCACAAGGCCATGCCGGCTTCGAAAGGACGCACGATGGCGTCGCCGTCACGGGCAGCGATCTGGATAGCACCGGCCAGGCCGAAGTTGCGAATGTCGATGACGTTCTTGCTGCCCTTCAAACCGTGCAAGGCATTTTCAAAGTGCGGCGCGACTTCGGCCACGCTCTGCACCAGGTTTTCCTTTTGCAGCAGGTCGAGTGCCGCCAGGCCCGCCGCGCACGCCACCGGGTGCGCCGAGTACGTGTAGCCGTGGGGGAACTCCACGGCGTACTCGGGTGTCGGCTGGTTCATGAAGGTCTGGTAGATCTCGCTGCTGGCAATCACCGCGCCCATCGGGATGGCGCCGTTGGTGACTTGCTTGGCGATGCACATCAGGTCCGGGGTCACGCCGAAGCTGTCGGCACCGAACATCGCGCCGGTCCGACCGAAACCGGTGATCACTTCGTCGAACACCAGCAGGATGTTGTGCTGGTCGCAGATTTCCCGCAGGCGCTTGAGGTAGCCCTGTGGCGGCACCAGCACACCGGCGGAACCGGCCAGGGGCTCGACAAATACTGCCGCGATGTTGGACGCATCGTGCAGCTCGATCAACTTGAGCAGCTCATCGGCCAAGGCGATCCCGCCCTGCTCCGGCATGCCGCGGGAGAAGGCATTGCTCGCCAACAGGGTGTGGGGCAGATGATCGACATCCATCATCGCCTGGCCGAACAGCTTGCGGTTGCCGTTGACGCCGCCCAGGCTGGTGCCGGCGATATTCACCCCGTGATAACCACGGGCGCGACCGATCATCTTGGTCTTGGTGGACTGGCCTTTCAGGCGCCAGTAGGCGCGCACCATCTTCACCGCGGTATCGGCGCATTCGGAACCGGAGTCGGTGAAGAACACATGGTTCAGATTGCCCGGCGTCAGCGCGGTGATTTTCTCCGCCAGTTGGAACGACAGCGGGTGGCCGTATTGAAAACCTGGCGAGTAGTCGAGGGTGCCCAGTTGCTTGGCGACCGCTTCCTGGATTTCCTTGCGGGTGTGCCCGGCACCGCAGGTCCACAGACCGGACAGCGAGTCGTACACCTTGCGGCCCTTGTCATCGATCAGCCAACTTCCTTCGGCGCCGACGATCAGCCGCGGGTCGCGCTGGAAGTTGCGGTTGGCGGTGTAGGGCATCCAGTGGGCATCCAGCTTGAGCTGGCTGGCCAGGGAAGACGGGGCGTTTTCAGACATGTTCATGGGCGAAACCTCGCAGGGCAATAAGCAGTGCAGGAGTTGAAAGCGTTCTTGCAGCTAAGTTGCCATGGCGATAAAGTCGGTGAAATGCAACTTTTCTAATGTTCAGTCAGCCAATCACTAAACTATATGACCCCGCTATGAGCAGCCGCCGTCCCGATCCCCTGGCACAAGTCAGCGACTTTGATATCCGCTTGCTGCGCATCTTTCGCAGCGTGGTGGAATGCGGCGGCTTTTCCGCGGCGGAAACCGTGCTCGGTATCGGCCGCTCGGCCATCAGCCAGCAGATGAGCGATCTGGAACAGCGTCTCGGGCTGCGCCTGTGCCAGCGCGGACGGGCCGGGTTCTCGCTGACCGAGGAAGGTCGCGAGGTATATCACTCGGCGTTGCAACTGCTGGGCGCCCTGGAAAGTTTTCGCACCGAGGTCAACGGCCTGCACCAGCATCTGCGCGGCGAGCTGACCATCGGCCTGACCGACAACCTGGTGACCCTGCCCCATATGCGCATCACCCATGCGCTGGCCCAGCTGAAGGAGCGTGGGCCGGATGTGCAGATCCAGATCCGCATGATCGCGCCCAACGAGGTGGAACAAGGCGTGCTCGACGGCCGCCTGCATGTCGGCGTGGTCCCCCAGGCCAGCGCCCTCTCGGGTCTGGAATATCAGCCGCTGTACAGCGAGCGTTCGCTGCTCTACTGCGCGGTGGGGCATCCGCTGTTCTATGTGGATGACAAGCAATTGGACGATGAGCGTCTCAACGCCCAGGATGCCATCGCCCCGACCTTCCGCCTGCCGGCCGAGATCCAGGCGCATTATCAGGCGCTCAATTGCACCGCCAGTGCCTCGGACCGCGAAGGCATGGCCTTCCTGATCCTGACCGGACGCTATATCGGCTACCTGCCCGACCACTATGCCAGCCTCTGGGTCCAGCAAGGTCGGCTGCGCGCGCTCAAGGCCGGCAGCCGCTTCTACGACCTGAGCCTGGCCTCGGTGACGCGCAAGGGCCGGCGTCCGCACCTGGTGCTGGAAAGTTTCCTCGAGAGCCTGGCGGCGACCCGTTGAAAGATCGCGTTCAACCCCAGCCGCAAATAATGGCCCCGAAAGCGACCGAATCGCCCCGTATCAAGGCTTTATATGATGACAGGACTTGTCTGAACCCCCTTGGGTACGCTATCTGTGCACGGGTTACACCCACAGACCCGCTCGGAACTGCCTATGACCGTTGAAGCCCTTGCCCTTGCCGGAAAGCCCGCCAGCCGAATTCGCCAGAAAAACCAGGAAGCGATCATCAAGGCCGCCGAAGACGAATTCGCCCGCCATGGTTTCAAAGGCACCAGCATGAACACCATCGCCCTGAACGCCGGGCTGCCCAAGGCCAACCTGCATTATTACTTCACCCACAAGCTGGGCCTGTATATCGCGGTACTGAGCAATATCCTCGAACAGTGGGACAACACCTTCAATCACCTCAGCGCCGATGACGACCCGGCCCAGGCGTTGACCCGCTACATCCGCGCCAAGATGGAATTCTCCCGTCGCCAGCCACAGGCCTCGCGGATCTTCGCCATGGAAATCATCAGCGGCGGCGAATGCCTGACCGAGCATTTCAACCAGGACTACCGCGCCTGGTTCCAGGGCCGGGCGAATGTGTTCCAGGCCTGGATCGATGCGGGCAAGATGGACCCGGTCGATCCGGTGCACCTGATCTTCCTGCTCTGGGGCAGCACCCAGCATTACGCCGACTTCGCCACCCAGATCTGCCGGGTCACCGGTCGCCAGCGGTTGACCAAGCAGGACATGGAAGACGCCAGCGACAACCTGATCCGTATCATCCTCAAGGGCTGCGGCCTGACGCCGCCCCTCTGATCCACGAAGCCGAATCCCCGTATGCCTTTTACCCTTGCCGGCGTTTGCGAATACCGAGAGGAAATTCGCAAAAGCCGCTTTATCACCCTCGCCGCCCCCATCACCAGCGTCGCCGAGGCCCAGGCCTTCATCGAGCAACACAGCGATCTGGATGCTACCCACAACTGCTGGGCCTGGAAGCTGGCCGACCAGTACCGCAGCAGTGACGACGGCGAACCCGGCGGTACCGCGGGCCGGCCGATCCTGGCCGCCATCGAGGCCCAGGACTGCGACCAGGTCGTGGTACTGGTCATCCGCTGGTACGGTGGCATCCAGCTGGGCACCGGCGGGTTGGCCCGCGCCTATGGCGGCGGTGCCAACAAGTGCCTGCAGAATGCCGAGCGGTTGCCGCTGATCAGTCGGGTTGCGCTGAGCTGTGCCTGCGGCTTCAGCGAACTGGCGCTGGTCAAACTGCGCGTGGCCGAGCTGGGCGGCCTGATCGTGGAAGAACAGTTCACCGCCAATGGCGTGGAACTGGAGCTGGCCGTGGGCGAAGCCCAGATCGATACGCTGCAACGGCAACTGGCCGATCTCAGTCGCGGACGCATTCTCTTGCAGCGCCAGGCGTAACCGCCCTCCGCCCCTCACCCGGGACACAGCGCCCGGTTGCCCACAGTCACTGTGCACCCGACTGTGGATAACCTGAGCACATCCGGCTGTACCCCTTCTGCAACGTGGCTTTGCGGCCACTGATCAGTTTTTGTCCAATCACCCTCCAGCCGCGCAAAATCATCCAGTAAACAGCGAGTTACCGGGGTTTATCGCGTTTGGAAAATAGCCGAATGACCTTTATAGCCGCGCCTCGAGCTTGCACACAGATACTGTGGAGCAACCTGTGGATAAGCCGTGCAAGGGTGGCCGGGTAGCCGATCCGGCCAAGCCTGCGGAGAATTGATCGTTTTTTGATCACCCCATATCGGCCAATATGGCCCGATCGGATGTCCCGCGCACCGGCAATAACTGCGCGATCCCCCAGGCCAGTTCAAAGAACAGGAACACACCGATGATCATGCTCGCCCCCTGGCTCAGGGCATAAGCCTGCCAGGTCGCGAACAGCATCCGGCCCGCCGCGTCATAACGGCCGAATGTCCGTTGCGGGTCGCGGATGCGCAATATGGCCCAGACACAGACGATCGAGCCCAGCAGGTTCGCCATCAACAGGTGCACGGGTGCGAACGGCGGAAACGTTCCGGGCAGGTTCAGCGCCGCGGCCAGCGCCAGCAGGGCGGCGTGCAGGGCGAGAAAACTCCAGGGCGTGACAAAGCCCGCCGTGACGATCAAGTCATACCAGGCGCTGGCCCGAACCAGTCGACGGTACTGTTCTGCGGTCCACATGCGCTCTCTCCATAAACATTCGAGGAGCACAGAGGCTAAAGCCTGGAGTATGCTCCAAGGTCAAGTCCTTCCGGAGAGCGACGGGCATGCGTATCGGTGAGTTGGCGCGGACCTGTGCCGTCAGTTGCGACACCCTGCGTTTCTACGAACAGCGCGGCTTGATCAAAGCCCGACGTAGCGCCAACGGCTATCGGGACTATCCTCCCGAGATGGTGCAACTGGTGCAGTACATCAAGACCGCCCAGCGCCTGGGCTTCAGCCTGGGTGAAATCGGCAGCAGCGTCGCCGGGCTGTGGAACGCGCCGGATGCCGACAGTGCCGTGACGCAACTGCTGCAAGACAAGCTGGTGCTGATCGAATCGCGCATCGCCGAACTGGGCGAATTGCGACTGGAATTGCAGCATCGCCTGCAACAAAGTTGTCCATTGAGAACCGGACTTTCATCTGACAAGGAGTTTGCTCATGAACCCTAAAAACGCATTGATCATCGGTGCTTCCCGAGGCCTCGGACTCGGGCTGGCCAAACAACTGCTGGCCGACGGCTGGAACGTGACCGCCACCGTGCGCGACGTGCACAAGGCCGATGCCCTCAAGGCCCTCGGCCCGGTACGGATCGAAGCCCTGGAGATGGACGATCAGGTGGCGGTCAGCGCGCTGGCGCAACGCCTGGAAGGCCAGGTCTTCGACTTGCTGTTCGTCAATGCCGGCGTCAAGGGTCCCGAGGACCAGAGACCGGGCAACGCCTCGCTGGCGGAGATAGGACAGCTGTTCATGACCAATGCCATCGCCCCGGTAGCCCTGGCCCAGCGCTTCGTCGGCCAGATTCGCCGGGGCAATGGGGTCGTCGCCTTCATGAGTTCGGGGCTGGGCAGCGTGACCACGCCCGATGCGCCGGAGCTGGCCTTCTACAAGGCGAGCAAGGCGGCGATGAACTCCATGGCCAGCACCTTCCTGAGCGAAATCGAGGCTCCGACCTTCACGGTATTGTCGATGCACCCGGGTTGGGTGAAAACCGACATGGGCGGCGAAGGCGCGGACATCGACGTGGCGACCAGCGTCCGTGGCCTGATCGACCAGGTCAATGCCTATGCCGGCAGGGGCGGGCATCACTTCATCAACTACAAGGGCGAGACGATTCCCTGGTAGTAGGAGCGAGCTTGCTCGCGATGGACGTTAACGATGACGCGGGGAACCTGATACCCCGCGGTGCCTGGGCCACCATCGCGAGCAATCGAGCGTCGACCGGCTGCTCCTACAGGGGCCCACGAATTCGGTCTGGATTTGGCCTGTGTCCCGACGACATCTGTAGAATGTGCGCCATCTGCACCTGATGAGAAAAAAACCATGTACGACTGGCTCAATGCCCTGCCCAAGGCAGAACTGCACCTGCACCTGGAAGGCTCGCTGGAGCCGGAGCTGCTGTTCGCCCTGGCCGAACGCAACAAGATCGCCCTGCCGTGGAGCGACGTGGACACCCTGCGCAAGGCCTATGCCTTCAACAACCTGCAGGAATTCCTCGACCTCTACTACCAGGGCGCCGACGTGCTGCGCACCTCCCAGGACTTCTACGACCTGACCTGGGCCTACCTGCTGCGTTGCAAGGCGCAGAACGTGATCCACACCGAACCCTTCTTCGATCCCCAGACCCACACCGACCGGGGCATTCCCTTCGAAGTGGTGCTCAACGGCATTACCGCGGCCCTCAAGGATGGCGAACAGCAACTGGGCATCAGCAGCGGCCTGATCCTCAGCTTCCTGCGTCACCTCAGTGAAGAGCAGGCGCAAAAGACCCTGGACCAGGCGCTGCCGTTCCGCGACGCCTTTGTCGCGGTCGGGCTCGACAGTTCGGAAATGGGTCACCCGCCGAGCAAGTTCCAGCGGGTCTTCGATCGCGCCCGCGCCGAAGGCTTCCTGACCGTCGCCCACGCCGGCGAGGAAGGTCCGCCGGAGTACATCTGGGAAGCCCTCGACCTGCTGAAGATCCAGCGCATCGACCACGGCGTACGGGCCATCGAGGACGAACGACTGATGCAGCGGATCATCGACGAACAGATCCCGCTGACCGTCTGCCCGTTGTCGAACACCAAGCTCTGCGTGTTCGACCATATGTCGCAGCACAACATCCTCGACATGCTCGAGCGCGGCGTGAAAGTCACGGTGAACTCCGATGACCCGGCCTACTTCGGCGGTTATGTGACCGAGAACTTCCACGCCCTGCACACCCACCTGGGCATGACCAAGGAACAGGCCCAACGCCTGGCGCAGAACAGCCTGGATGCGCGGTTGGTCAAACCTTGATCTGAGGTAAACACCGGAAACTGTGGGAGCGGCGGTGCTTGTGTGGGAGTGCCGCTTTTGTGGGAGCGGAGCTTGCCCGCGAAGGCCGCGCCGCGTTTTTTCAGATACACCGCGTTATCGTTCTTAGCGGGCAAGCTCCGCTCCCACACAAGCTCCGCTCCCACAGGATCAAGCTGCCACCTCGCTCAACTCCTCCAGCGCCTTGCCCCGGGTCTCCATGCCAAAGCGCCAGACCAGCGCCGCCGCAACCGCGAAGCACAACGCCCCCAGGGCAAACACCCCGCCCTGCCCCGTCACCGGGAACACCAGCCCGGTCACCAGCGGCCCGAGCAACGAACCGATCCTTCCCACCGCCGAGGCAAAGCCGGAGCCCGTGGCCCGCGCCGAGGTCGGGTACAACTCCGGCGTGTAGGTGTACAACACCGCCCACATGCCGAACAGAAAGAACTGCATCAACAACCCCGAGCCCACCAGCAAGCCGACATTGCCGCCGAACACCGCGCTCTGCCCGTAGAAAAACGCCATGACCCCGCCACCGAGCAAGGTCACCACGCACACCGGCTTGCGCCCCCAACGCTCCACCAGCCAGGCCGCCATCAGGAAGCCCGGAATCCCACCCAGGGAAATCAGCACCGTGTAATACACCGACTGCGTCACCGCGAAACCCGACTGCTGCAGCAAGGCACTGAGCCAGGAGGTCAGGCCGTAGAAACCGAGCAAGGCAAAGAACCAGACGCTCCAGATCATCATCGTGCGCTGGCGGTACAACGGCGACCACAACTGTCGAAAGGCCGAAAGGAAACTCGGCACACGCTCCACGCCACGGGGCAGGCGCACCGGGACCGGCAGCGTCGCGTGCCGGAGCGACGTGCGCACCCGCTCCTCGATACCACGCAGCACCGTGTCCGCCGCTGCATGTCGCCCGGCCTGTTCCAGCCAGCGCGGCGACTCGGGGATGAAAAAACGAATCGCCAGGACGAACACCGCCGGTATCGCCAACACCAGGAAGATGTCCCGCCAGCCCACCAGCGGCAGCAGGAAATAGGACAGCACCCCCGCCGCGACAAAGCCAAGGGGCCAGAAGCCGTCCATCAACGCGATATAGCGCCCGCGCCGCTTGGCCGGAATCAACTCCGAGAGCATCGACTGGGCAATGGGAAACTCCATGCCCATGCCGAACCCCAGCAGGATGCGGAACAGCGTCAGCGTCTCGACGGTCTGCGCGGTGGAACACAGGTAACTGGCCACGCCCCAGAGCACGATGCTCCACTGGAACACCGGCTTGCGCCCGAAACGGTCGGCGAGCAGGCCCGACAGCGAAGCCCCCACCACCATGCCGAAGAAGCTCGAACTGGCCAGCAAGCCGGCCTGGGCGCTACCGAGGGCGAACTCGGTTTTGATCGAACCGAGCAGGAAGGTCATCATCGCCAGGTCCATGGAGTCGAAGAAAAACGCCAGGGCAATGATGATGAAAATCCATCGGTGATAACCACTGATGGGCAATCGTTCCAGTCGTTCCGCCGCACTATAGCGTTGAGCTTCCATGGGATATCCCTCGATTCGAATCTTCGATCGAGTGTGCGGTATCGTCGGGGGGAGCTGTTTCTGGATACGACCTGTTCGCAGTCTTGAGCGACGCCCACCGCATCCGTGCGGCAGGCCACCGGGACTCAGCCGGCCATTTCGAGCTCGATTTCACTGGCCAGTTTGTCGATCTGTCGCTGCCCGAGGGCGGAAACCTGCAAGGCCCGGGAGTCTTCCCGCAAGGCGAGCCAACCCGATTGCAGGAACAGTTGCAGCAACCCGGCGCCCAGCGCGCCACCCAGGTGGGGACGGCGTTGCACGTCGTGGCAGACACAGGCGATTTCGCGCTGCCCATGGGCCAGCGCCTGGATGTACAGGCCGCGCTCAGCCAGACGGGCAGCGCCCTTGCTGGTCACCCGCAGCCGCAACTCCTGCTGTTCGATCCAGCCCGCCCCGAGCAGACGCTGGTAGAGCTCGCAGGCCAGTTCTCCTCCCAGGTGGTCGTGGCAAATCCGGGCATGGCGCAGGGCCTCGGCATCCGGTGCCAGGGCCTTGACCGCATGCGCCATGGCCAGCGGCGCACTGGCCAATGAAGCGCTGGCCAGAGCTTGCACCGCCGTGGCGATCTCCGGGGCGGCAAGCCGGAAGAAGCGCTTGCGACCCCGCTCCTCGATACGGACCAGGCCGCCCGAACTCAGGCGCGCCAGGTGCGCACTGGCCGAGGACAGCGACAGGCCCGTGCACAGGGCCAACTCATCGGCAGCCCGCGCGCTGCCATCCAACAACGCCCACATCATCGCACTGCGCTTGGGGTCGGCAAGCAACGTGGCAATCTGACTGACGCAAGGTGCATATTCCATGTCTTCACTCCCTGTTGAAACATTGATCTAACGCACACGGGGCATACTGAGGAGTAATCCCGCCCAAGCCAAGGCGCGAAAATGCCAAAAAGCGGGCGATTCTTCGTCGTTTGGCAATCAACGGCGGCGAATGAAACAAAATGCGTGATCCGCCGAAAGGATATTGGATCCAATGCAAGCAGCCTAAACCACAATGTCCCTGGAGCCGACCTTTATTCCTGAACGGGTTGTAACAGAACCTCTTCGAGATCGGCGTGTCTCATGCACGGGAAACCGGCGCCAGGCGCCCCAGTTGCGCGCATCGCCGGCTCAACATCTCGCGCAACAGGTTCACCGGCTTACTCAATTGGGCGCGATGGGCGCACAACAAATTCAGCGGCGCGCGCTCACAGCGCAGTTCCGGCAGCAGCACCCGCAGACGTCCCGCGAGGACATCGGCCGACACATCCAGCCAGGATTTGTAGGCGATCCCGGCACCGGCCACCGCCCAGCGCCGCACCACATCGGCATCGTCGCTGAACCGATCACCGCTGACGGTCAGGCCGACGTCGCGCTTGCCGTCGTGAAAACTCCAGTGGTCATGGACCCGGCTGTTCAGCATATAGAGCAGGCAGTTGTGCTGCGCCAGTTGCGCCAGCGTGCGGGGCTCGCCGTGCCGCGCCAGATAGCTCGGTGCCGCGCACAGCACGCGGCGATTGTCCGGCGCCACGGGCAGCGCCACCAGGCTGGAGTCCTCCGGCTCGCCATAACGCAAGGCAATGTCCACCGGCTGGCGGAACAGGTCGGCGATGCGATCCCCCAGCAGCAGACGCACCGTCAGTTGCGGGTGTTCGCGCTGGAACTCATCCAGCCAGGGCAGCAGCAGGTTGCGTCCGAAGTCCGAGGGCGCCGACAACTGCAGGACGCCGCTGACCTGGTCCTGACCGCGGGCCAGCAGGCGGCGCCCCTCATCGAGTTGGCTCAACGCCGCCCGGGCATATTCAAGGAAGCCCTCGCCTTCGGCCGTCAGTCTCAGGCTGCGGGTCGAGCGCGCCAGCAGGCGCGCGCCCAGTTGCTGTTCGATGCGCTTCAGCGCGGCGCTGGCCACCGCCGCCGACATGTCCATGACCCGCGCCGCCGCCGACAGGCTGCCGAGGTCGGCGGCACGGACAAACAACTGCAAGTCGTCGAAACGCAGCATGACAGGCTCCGGCATTATCAAAAAAATATTGAAAGAGACTGCTGTTTTAGCCGGTTTTATCTCCAAGGAAAATAACCAATCATGGCGCCATCGAAATCACTGCCCCCTGGAGTGCCCCCATGAAAGCCATCGCCTTCTACGCGTCCCTGCCCGCCCATGATCCGCAGTCCCTGCAGGACATCGAGCTGCCCGCCCCGGTCGCCGGTCCCCGCGACCTGTTGGTGGAGGTCAAGGCCATCTCCGTCAATCCGGTGGATACCAAGGTCCGCCAGTTCATGCCGCCGGAAAACGGCGAGGCCAAGGTGCTGGGCTGGGACGTGGCCGGCGTGGTCAAGGCGGTGGGCAGTGATGTCAGCCTGTTCAAGGTCGGCGACCGGGTCTTCTACGCCGGCTCCCTGACGCGTCCCGGCGCCAACAGCGAACTGCACGTGGTGGATGAGCGCATCGTCGGGCACATGCCGAACAGCCTGGGTTTCGCCGAGGCCGCCGCCTTGCCCCTGACCGCCATCACCGCCTGGGAGCTGCTGTTCGAGCGCCTGCAGATCACCGAGGACAAGGCGGATCAGGGCCAGAGCCTGCTGATCGTCGGCGCCGCCGGTGGCGTGGGTTCGATCCTGACCCAGCTCGCCAGCCAGTTGACCGGCCTGAAAGTCATCGGCAGCGCATCGCGTCCCGAAACCCAGGACTGGGTGAAAGCTTTGGGTGCGGACCTAGTCATCGATCACCGCCGGCCCTTGAGCGAAGAACTCAAGGCCCACGGGCAGGCGCAGGTGACCCATGTCGCCAGCCTGACCCAGACCGACAGCCACCTCGACCAACTGGTCGAAGCCCTCAAGCCCCAGGGCAAGCTGGCCCTGATCGACGACCCGAAGGGCCTCGATATCAGCAAGCTCAAGCGCAAGAGCCTGTCGTTGCACTGGGAGTTCATGTACACCCGCTCGATGTTCGAGACCGACGACATGATCGAACAGCACAACCTGCTCAACCGCGTCGCCGAGCTGATCGACGCCGGGGTGTTGAAAACCACGCTGGGCGAGCATTTCGGCCAGATCAATGCCGCCAACCTGCGCCGCGCCCATCAATTGCTGGAAAGTGGCAAGGCCAAGGGCAAGATCGTGCTGGAAGGGTTCTGAGTCGAATTCCGCACGCCTGTCGACCTGACAACACCCTCCCCCTGTAGGAGCCAGCTTGCTGGCGATGAGGCCCGCAAGCCTTGCATCGTCTGAGCGGTCGCCATCGCCGGCAAGCCGGCTCCTACAGGAGGTCGCGGCGTGTCCGGGATCGTGGTTTTATGAGAACGGTTTGCTCCCGCAAAAAATAGAGCAACCACCAGTCAGATGCTTGAGCCGTGTCATTTGCCGGTAAGAAATCCGCGCTACACTCGAGTCCTCCACTGCTGTTTTGGTTTTATGCAGTCATTTTCAAGAAAACGAGAATGAGCCGTTACCAACAGGAGGAAGTGCGCAATGAAGATACTGGTTAAAGAACTGACCAGGCCCCACGGCAATCAATGGCAGGTCCGCCTGGACCAGCACGTGGTGACCTTCCGTAGCGAATCCGAGGCCCGCGCCTTTGTCAGCACCCTGCAAGCCAGGCTGCAGGCCCCCCACGTCTTTCCCGACCGCCAGCAACGCGCTACAGGCTGATCCCACGTCGGGGACCTAGCCCTGGATGACTCGCGCGTTCTGTACACGGCGGGTCGACACGGCCAGCGTAACCACCAGTACGCCGCACAGGCTGATGACCAGGGCCATCGGCACGGCGCTGCCATCGTGCAGCACGCCGACCAATGACGCCGCGGCCGCCGCCACGCCGAACTGCAGGCAACCCAGCGTCGCCGAGGCACTGCCGGCGCGCGCGCCCTGGCCGTTCATGGCACAGGCCGAGGCGTTGGGCAGGATGCAGCCCAGGCTGGAAATACAGATGAACAACGGCACCAGCAAGGGCCACAGTTGTTCCGTGTGCAGGCTGCTGATCCCCAGCAGCGTCAGGCCGGCCAACAGGTAAACCCACACCGCGCGCGCCAGCAGGAAGGCCGGGCCGCGCTTGGCCAGCAAGCGGGCATTGACCTGTGCCGTCAGGATGAAGCCCGCCGCATTACTGCCGAACAGCCAGCCGTAGTGCTCGGCCGGCACCCCATAGAGCTTGATGAAAACGAACGGTGAGCCGGCGATGTAGGCAAACATCCCGGCAATCGCAATGCCGCCGGTCAAGGCGTGGCCGAGGAACAGGCGGTCCGATAACAGGCGACCGTACTGGCGCAGCGCGCCCGACAGCGGCGGACGCGGTTGATGGGCCGGCAAGCTCTCGGGCAGGCCGAAGGTCACGGCGATGCCCGCCATGGCACTGAACAAGGTCAGGGCGATAAAGATCGAATGCCAGCCATAGAGGTTGACCAGCACGCCGCCAAGCATCGGCGCCAGGATCGGTGCCAGCCCCACCACCAGCATCAGTTGCGAGAAGACCTTGGCCGACCCCACTGCATCGCATTTGTCGCTGACCACCGCCCGGGAAATCACCATCCCGGCGCAACCGCCCAGGGCCTGGACGAAACGCGCGGCAATCAGCCACTCCAGGCTCGGCGCGAAGGAGCAGGCCAGGGACGCGACGGTGAACAACCCCACGCCCGCCAGCAACGGCACCCGCCGACCGAAGCGATCGGCCACCGGGCCGTAGGCCAGCTGGCCGATGGAAAGACCGAGGAAATACACGGCCAGGGTCAGCTGGACATGTTTTTCATCGGTCCCGAAGGCGGTGGCCATGGCCGGAAAACCCGGCAGGTAGAAGTCGATGGCCAAGGGCGCGAAGGCGCTCAGGGCTCCGAGAATCAGGATGGTTCGCAGGTTCATCAGGTGTCCAGGGAAGATCGGCGCGGGCGGCTAGTCTAGCGGCGCGAAGCAGCCTTGAACATTCTGATAGGTCGCTAACTATTAAAAAACCTGCATTGTCAGTTGGCCAGCTTCGCCTCATAACCTTCTTCGCTGATCGCGCTGAGCACGTCCTCCGCCGACAGCCGACTGCTGCTGACCCCCACCTCCTGCGCCGCCAGGTCGACCCGCACATCGGCCGCCGGATCCCGGGCCTGAACCGCCTGGGTAATGGCCCGTACACAGTGGCCACACGACATACCCTGGACATTGAAGACTTGCATGACACGGCTCCTTTCATTGGGGAATGCCCGGAGTTTCAAGCTTGCCACCATGGCAAGGTCAAGTTACTGGCGACACTGCCGGGCTGGCATTTAGCGCGGGCCTGCGCCAAGCTTCCGCATCGACGATCAAACCGTAGGAGATTCAGCCATGCGCTGGTCAGTTTTCAGCCTGTTCGGCCTTCTCAGCCTTTTCGGTGCGAGCCCCTTCGCCAGCGCGGCCGGAGAGAACTATGCCGTGCTGATCATTTCTCGCGAGCGCCTGGAAGTGTCCACCTCCTGCGAAATCGGCATCTATCTCCAGGATCAGTTGTCCGGGCGGCTGTTCCAGGAACAGTCCACCTCGTTCAACCTGCCGCCGGGCAATGTCTCCGTCCGCCTGAAATCCTTGCCGGGGCAGGCCCCCGGCTGCGACGCCGGCATGCTGGCCACTCCCGAACAGGTGATCCGGCTCAACGGTGGGGAGGTGCGCAAGTTCGCCATCGTCGGCGGCCCGGAAGGCCTGCGCTTGCGCCAAGTGTCGTTGGGTTATCAATAACGGCTTGACCTTGCCAAGGGGGCAAGGTTGATGCTGTGGGCAACTTCTCCAGGAGTATTGCCCATGCTCGAATCCACCCTCTTCGACCTGCCGATCGCCGGCATGACCTGCGCCAGTTGCGCCGGTCGCGTCGAGCGCGCCCTGAGCAAGGTGGCGGGTGCCAGTGCCGTCAGCGTCAACCTCGCCACTGAACAGGCCCGCGTCCAGGCCCCGGCCGATAGCCTGCCGGCGCTGCTCAGTGCCGTCGAGCAGGCCGGCTACCGCGTGCCCACGCGCACCCTGGAACTGGATATCGCCGGCATGACCTGCGCTTCCTGCGCGGGCCGGGTCGAACGTGCCTTGACCAAGGTACCGGGCGTGCAGCGGGTCAGCGTCAACCTGGCCAGTGAGCGGGCCCATCTGGATCTGCTCGGCCAGGTCGACCCCGACGTGCTGATCACCGCGGTCAGCAACGCCGGTTACAGCGCCAGCCTGCTCCAAGGCGAGGTTGCCGTCGCCCGGGACCAGGCTCGGCGCCTGGGCCGTGAGCGCATCGCCCTGCTGCTGGCGATTGCCCTGGCCCTGCCGCTGGTGGTGCCGATGCTGGCCCAGCCGCTGGGCTACCACTGGATGTTGCCGGCCTGGCTGCAATGGGCCCTGGCAACACCGGTGCAGTTCATCTTCGGCGCGCGTTTTTATGTGGCGGCCTGGAAAGCCGTCAAGGCCGGGACGGGCAACATGGACCTGCTGGTCGCCCTCGGCACCAGCGCCGGCTATGGCCTGAGCCTGTATCAATGGGCCAATGCCGGCCCGGACGGCATGCCCCATCTGTACTTCGAAGCCTCGGCGGTGGTGATCGCCCTGGTGCTGTTGGGCAAGTACCTGGAAAGCCGCGCCAAGCGCCAGACCGCCAGTGCCATCCGCGCCCTGGAAGCCCTGCGGCCGGAGCGGGCGATCCAGGTGGTCGACGGCTGCGAGCAGGACGTTGCCATCAGTGCCCTGCACCTCGATGACCTGGTGCGGGTCTTGCCCGGCGAACGCTTCCCGGTGGACGGCGAGGTGGTCGAAGGTCGCAGTCACGCCGATGAAGCGCTGATCAGCGGTGAAAGCCTGCCGGTACCCAAGCAACCGGGCGACAAGGTCACCGGCGGCGCCATCAACGGCGAAGGCCGGTTGCTGGTGAGAACCCGGGCGCTGGGCGCCGAGACCGTACTGGCGCGGATCATCCGCCTGGTGGAAGACGCCCAGGCCGGCAAGGCACCGATCCAGAAACTGGTGGACAAGGTCAGCCAGGTGTTCGTCCCCACCGTCCTGCTGCTGGCCCTGGCAACGCTGATCGGCTGGTGGCTGCTCGGCGCGCCGCTGGAGACCGCGCTGATCAATGCAGTGGCGGTGCTGGTGATCGCCTGCCCCTGCGCCCTGGGCCTGGCGACGCCGACGGCGATCATGGCCGGCACCGGCGTGGCCGCCCGCCATGGCATCCTGATCAAGGACGCCGAAGCCCTGGAACGCGCCCATGAAGTCCGCACCGTGGTCTTCGACAAGACCGGTACCCTCACCTCCGGCGCGCCGCGCATCGCTCACCTGGTCAGCGCGGATGCTGATGACGATACGGTGCTGCAACTGGCCGGAGCCCTCCAGCGCGGCAGCGAACACCCCTTGGCCAAGGCGGTACTGGACGCCTGCGCGGAGCGCGGCCTGACGCCCGTGGATGTCAGTGACAGCCGCGCGCTGAGCGGGCGCGGCATCGCCGGTCGTCTCGGCGAGCGCGCCCTGGCCCTGGGCAATCAGCGTCTGCTGGAGGAAAGCGGGCTGGATGCCGGCGCCTTGGCGCAGGCGGCGAGCGCCTGGGAAGCCGAGGGCCGGACCTTGTCCTGGCTGATCGAACAAAGCCCGCAACCGCGCGTGCTCGGGCTGTTCGCCTTCGGCGACACCCTCAAGCACGGCGCCCTGCAAGCCATCGCACAGCTCAAGGCACGGCAGATCGGCAGCCACCTGCTGACCGGCGACAACCGCGGCAGCGCCCGGGTGGTCGCCGACGCCCTGGGCATTCACGATGTTCACGCGCAAGTACTGCCGGCGGACAAGGCTGCCATAGTCGCCGAGCTTAAGCTCAAAGGTGTGGTGGCCATGGTGGGCGACGGCATCAACGACGCCCCGGCGCTGGCCGCCGCCGATATCGGCATTGCCATGGGCGGCGGCACCGATGTCGCCATGCACGCGGCCGGCATCACCCTGATGCGCGGCGATCCGCGACTGGTGCCGGCGGCCCTGGAGATCAGTCGCAAGACCTATGCGAAGATCCGGCAGAATCTGTTCTGGGCGTTCGTCTATAACCTGATCGGCATTCCCCTCGCCGCCCTCGGCCTGCTCAACCCGGTACTGGCCGGAGCGGCCATGGCCTTGTCCAGTGTCAGCGTGGTGAGCAATGCGTTGCTGCTCAAGACCTGGAAACCCGAAGACCTCGACTGAAGGAGTTGTCATGAACATCGGCCAAGCAGCCCGCCAGAGTGGCCTGAGCGCGAAGATGATTCGTTACTACGAGTCCATCGGCCTGCTCAAGACCGCCAGCCGTACGGACAGCGGCTACCGTTTGTACAGTGCGCAGGATTTGCACAACCTGGCGTTTATCAAGCGTTCCCGCGACCTGGGCTTCTCCCTGGAGGAGGTCGGCAAGCTGCTGACCCTCTGGCAGGACCGCCAGCGCGCCAGCGCCGACGTCAAGGCCCTGGCGCGCCAGCATATCGATGAATTGACCCGCAAGATCGAGGAGTTGGCCAGCTTGCGCGACACCCTGCAGGACCTGGTGGAACACTGCCAGGGTGACCATCGGCCCGATTGCCCGATCCTCAAGGATCTGGCGTCGGGGGGCTGCTGTCAGTAAAAAATCCGGCCGAAGCCGGATTTCTCCTTCACACCCTTACTGCTGCATCCACGGCGGAGGCGGCTCCTCGGTCTTGCTCGGCGGCCGGTCATCCGCTGCGCGGATCGCCTGTCGGCGCTCTTCGTCCAAACGCGCGGCTTCGATCTCGCGCATGACACTGCCGACATCCGCCAGTTCTTCCGGATCGTCGAACTCGCCCGTCAGGACGCTGGCCGGATGCAAGGTGCCGGCTTCGTACAATGCCCACATTTCCTTGGCATAGCGGGTGCGCTTGAGCTCCGGGGCAAAACGCCCGAAGTAGGACGCCATGTTGCCGACATCACGCTCCAGCATGCTGAACGCATGGTTGTTGCCCGCCGCATCCACCGCCTGGGGCAGGTCGATGATCACCGGGCCCTGCGGCGTCAACAGCACGTTGAACTCCGACAGGTCACCGTGCACCAGACCGGTACACAACATCAGCACGATCTGGGAAATCAGGAACGCGTGATACTCGCGTGCCTGTTCCGGCTCCAGTACCACATCGTTGAGGCGTGGCGCGGCATCGCCGTACTCGTCCGCCACCAACTCCATCAGCAGCACGCCTTCCAGGAAGTCGAACGGCTTGGGCACCCGCACACCGGCATTGGCCAGACGGAACAACGCCGCCACTTCCGCGTTCTGCCAGGCGTCCTCGGTTTCCTTGCGCCCGAACTTGGACCCCTTGGCCATCGCGCGGGCCTGCCGGCTGTTGCGCACCTTACGGCCTTCCTGGTATTCGGCCGCCTGACGAAAACTTCGTTTATTCGCCTCCTTGTAGACCTTGGCGCAACGTAGCTGGTTGCCACAGCGCACCACATAAACCGCTGCCTCTTTACCACTCATGAGTGGGCGCAGCACCTCGTCGACCAGACCGTCCTCGATCAGGGGTTCAATGCGTTTTGGAGTCTTCATCAGCTTTTATTGGGGGTCCTTTATTGCCAAACACGCGAATGTCACTCGTTATACGGCAATCCTCTCACAGCGGGGAGAGGATGCCGACCTCGAATACTCTCCAATGCACTCAATGTGCCAGATTATTCCGACGAACAGGCCAGGAAAAAATCAGAATATGCGCCCCGTACCTCAACTTTTTCCCGCACCAGCCGAAGCGCTCTGAGACAGAGGCATTTTTGTCGGACAATCGATCCACCACCAGCGAAACGGATTTTCAGCGCACATCACACTTTCACAGCTGCCCTATCACAGACCGCACGTGCCCGGCACGCCCGGGGTCTACAAGAAAAATCTGGAGCGCGGATGAACATCAAGCAGAAACTGACCTGGGCGTTTGCAATCATCGCCTGTTTGCCGGTGGTACTCGTCGCCACCCTGGTGGTCCTGAACCTGCGCAGCGAAGCGCGCAGCAATTTTGTCGATGGCAGCGGCCGGGAGATCCGCCAGGTCAGCAACGCCATGCAGCTGTTCTTCGACGGTGTCAGCCAGAACGTCGAGTACCTGACGAACCAGCCGCTGATCAAAAACTCCGATGGTGCGATCAAGAGCTACATGAGCGCCGATGCCGCGCAAATTGCCCTTAACGAACAGGACAAACAGATCTACGACCTGCTCGAGGGCATGAGACAGGCCCATCCGGCTTATTCCTACGTGTCCTACGGCGTTGGCAACGGTGGCTACGCCTCCACGCCAGCCGACCCGAAACTGGCCAGCTACGACCCACGTGTCCGTCCCTGGTACAAGACCGCGATAGCCAATCCCGGCAAGACCCTGCGGACCTCCGCCTACTACTGGGCCCCCGACGACGCCGTGATGATCGGTACCGTGCGCACCGTGGACAACAAGCTGGGCCCCCAGGGTGGTGTAATCGGTGTCGACGTGACCCTCAAGCAACTCACCGAGATCGTCAAACAGATCAAGCTCGGTGACAGCGGCTACCTGATGTTGATGGAGAACAGCGGCAACCTGCTGGTGGACCCCAAGCAGCCCGAGCACAACTTCAAGGCGCTGGGCAGCCTCGGCAGCGGCTATGCCGACCTGGCCAAGGCCGGCAAGGGCCTGGTGGAAGTCGACCTCAACGGCGAGCACTACATGGCCAATGTCTGGCCGTCGGAGCAGTTGGGCTGGACCTTCATCGGCCTGATCAAGCAGAGCGAAGTGATGAGCTCGGCCAACCAGTTGACCTGGCTGGTGGCGATCATCGCCGCCGTGCTCGCGGTGATCTTCGCCATCGTCGGCGCCAGCTTCGCCAGCCTTATCGTCCGGCCGATCCGTAGCGTGGCCAGCGGCCTGGAAGGCATCGCCCAGGGCGAAGGCGACCTGACCCAGAACCTGCAGATCCGTGGCAGCGACGAAACGGCGCAGCTGGCGAACTGGTTCAACCAGTTCCTCGGCGCAATCCGCAGCCTGATCCAGCATATCGGCCTGTCGGCGAACAAGATTCTCGATTCGTCACGGAATTCCACCCGGGTTTCCGGGGACATGGCCGACGCCGCCGGGCGCCAGCGCGAGGCGGTGGACATGGTCTCCACGGCCTTCCACGAGATGGTCGCCACCGCCAACGAAGTCGCGCGCTCCTGCAGCCAGGCCGCCGAATCGGCCGACAGCGGCCAGCGCCAGGCCCGTGAAGGCCAGCAACAGATCGATGCGGCGGTCAGCAGCGTCGACCAGTTGAGCCACGAGATCGAACAGTCGGCCCAGTCGATGCAGCAACTGGAGAGCGACAGCAACAATATCCAGTCGATTCTCGGCACCATTCGTTCGATCGCCGAACAGACCAACCTGCTGGCGCTCAACGCCGCCATCGAAGCGGCCCGAGCCGGTGAACAGGGTCGCGGCTTCGCGGTGGTGGCCGACGAGGTGCGGGCCCTGGCCAAGCGCACCGCCGACTCCACGGCGGAGATCGACGGCCTGCTGGGTAACCTGGCCAAGCGCACCAGTCAGGTCGCCCAGCAGATGCATGCCAGCCTCGAGGTGTCGCAGGAATCGGTGAACCGCATCGGCCTGGCGCGCACCAGTTTCGGGCAGATCCGCGAATCGGTGGATGTGATCCGCGACATGAACACCCAGATCGCCACGGCGGCCGAAGAGCAACACCACGTGGCCGAAGACATCAACCGGCATATCAGCCAGATCCATGGCGATGCGCAATTGGTGGCGGAACTGGCGAACTCGGCGCGGCTCGATTCCCAGGGCCTGGCGGGGCTGTCCAGCGAGCTGGATGCCTTGGTCAAGCGTTTCCGGACCTGACAACCCACCTCCACAGGGCCTGTTTCGCCACTCAGTGGCGGAACAGCTCCCCAGGCGTATAGCCGAACAAGCCCTTGAACGCGGCGATAAAGGCCGACGTCGAGTCATAGCCACAGGACAGCGCGGCGCGGGTCACGCTGTCGCCCTCCTCCAGCACACTGAGCGACGACAGCAATCGCGCCCGCTGGCGCCAGCCACGAAAACTCAGGCCCGTCTCACGCTGAAACAGCCGCATCAGGGTTTTTTCCGACATCCCCAGGCGCTCGGCCCACTGCCCCAGGGTCACGCCCAGTTCGGGGTTTTCAATCAATTCGTTGCACAAGCCCAACAAACGCGAATGACGCGGCAACGGCAGCGAGAACCCCACCTCCGGCAGTCCCGCCAACTGATCCAGCAACACCTGCACCAGGCGCCCTTCGCTGCCGCCGTCCTCGGGATAATCGGCCGGCAGCAGGCAGAAACTCTTGATCAGCTCCCGCGCCAGCGGCGTGACTTCCAGCACCCGGCAGCGCGACGGCGCCCACTGGCAATCCTCGCGACGCACATACAGGCTGCGCATTTCCGCGCGCATCGAGGTGACCACCTCATGTTCCAGCCCCGCGGGAATCCAGACACCCCATTGCGGTGGCGCGAAGAAGCTGCCCTCGGCGGTGTGCACGCCCAGCACTCCGCTGATGGCATAGGAAAACTGCACCCAGTCATGGCGATGACGAGGCGTCCACGACCCGGCATTCAGGCTCTCGGCCCGGGCATACAGCGGGCGCGGCAGGGACGACAGCGTCGGGATCTGGCGTTGGGGACCACGTTGTCCGTTAGTCGGCATGAATAGACCTTATGTCGCAGGACGGCTTGCAGCTGCGACCTTAGGCCAAGCCAGCCATTCTGACAATGCCGCGCTGCCCCAGCCGACGCGGCAATACGATGCAATGAATACACCCTATTATCTAAAGAACATTTCCCATAAAAATGAAGGATCCTTCCTACAAGAAAAGCGACTACCCACTGGGAGCCCGCGCATGGCCGTGAACTGGCAATACCTGACCGCCGCGCCCAGCCTGCCCGCGCTTTACCTGCGCGCGGCCACGCGGCGCAAAATCACCGGTCGGGACTTGCCTGATCAAGGGTTACGCAGCTGGGTGACCGTCGATGCCCAGCGCCTGGCCGCGTATCGCCGGGTCTGCGGTTTTCCCGATAACGGCCCAATGCCGGCCACCTATCCCCATGTGCTGGCCTTGCCCCTGCAATTGCAGTTGCTGACGGCCAGGGATTTCCCCTTCCCCCTGGCGGGCCTGCTGCACCTGAACAATCGCATCCGCCTGCTGCGGCCCTTGGGTGGCCCGGGCAATCTGCGCATCGGCGTGTGGGTGCGCAACCTGCAGCCCCATCTCCAGGGTGCGACCTTCGATCTGCTCACCCAGGTCGATGATGCCCTCGGACCGCTTTGGGAAGCCGAAAGCCGGCTACTCTGCCGGCGCGTCACGCTCGATGCAAAGCCAGCGACGCCCAGCGAGGCAGCGCCCTTGCCCTTGACGGAGCTGTGCCGCTGGCAGGTTCCCGCCGATATCGGTCGGCAGTACGCCAGGGTTTCAGGCGACTACAACCCGACCCATCTGACGGCCCTGAGCGCCCGCTGGTTCGGGTTCCCCCGAGCCATCGCCCATGGCCTGTGGAACAAGGCCCGGATCCTGGCGGCCCTGCAAGCACACCTGCCGAGCGCAAATATCGAGATCGAGGTGGCATTCAAGAGACCGGTGCGCCTGCCCGGCGAGGTCGTCCTGTGGGCCAGTGCACCAGGATCGAACGGCGCATTCCGCTTATCCGGTACCCGGGGGCTGGAGCATCTGAGCGGCCTGTGGCGCCCCATCGCCTGACACCGCACCTACCCGCCCTGACGAATATTTCATCTTCGCCAGGTGTTATCCCTAGAGCAAGGCCCTTGCTTCCCGTTCTCATCCACCGGAAGCTAGACGCCTTGAAGGAGAACACCCGCATGAACCTCGACGAACTGACCCAACGCCTGCACGGCATCCGTGACCGCAACGACTGGAAAGCCTTCCACAGCCCGAAGAACCTGGCCATGGCCGCCAGCGTGGAGATGGCCGAACTGGTGGAGATTTTCCAGTGGCTCAGCGAGGATCAGTCCCGCCAGCTACCGCCGGAAAAGCTGGCCCATGCCGGGCAGGAAGTCGGCGATATCGTCCTGTACCTGCTCCTGCTGTGCAGCGAACTGGGCTTGGACATGAACGAGGTGGTTCGCGCCAAGCTGGCCGACAGTGAACGGCGCTTCGTCCAATGAGCGACCGTCATTTCGATCAGTTGGCGACCCGCTTCGCCGAGAAAATCTACGGCGGGGCCAAGGGTGCGATCCGCCTGGCGGTGCTCCAGGCGGACCTGACCGAGAGCCTGCCGCAGCGCCCGTTGCGGGTGCTGGATATCGGTGCCGGCCTGGGCCATATGTCGTTGTGGCTGGCCGAACGCGGTCACCAGGTGACCCTGGCCGAACCCGCCGAGCCGATGCTCGAGGGCGCCCGCCAGCGCTTTGCCGAGGCCGGACAAAGCGCGACGTTCATCCAGGCTCCGTGGCAGGAGCTGCTTGGCCAGCTCACCGAGCCTTATGACCTGGTGCTCTGCCACGCCGTGCTGGAATGGCTGGCCGAACCCCATGCGATCCTGCCGGTGCTGCATCAGCTGTGCAAGGCGGATGGCTGGCTGTCCCTGGCCTTCTACAACCGCGATGCACTGGTCTACCGCAACTTGCTCAAGGGCCATTTCCGCAAGCTGCGCAAGAACGACATGGCCGGCGAAAAACAGAGCCTGACCCCGCAACGACCGCTTGATCCGCGTGAGCTGGCGGCGCAACTTGAAGGTCTGTGGCGGGTCGAAACACAGAGCGGGGTGCGGGTTTTCCACGACTACATGCCGGTTGAATTCCAGGCCCGCGCCGCGCTGGCGGACCTGTTGGAAATGGAACTGGCCCACCGTCGCCACCCCGGTTTTGCCGGGCTGGGACGTTACCTGCACTGGATCTGCCGTCCGGTCTGAATGTGGAGGCTGCAATGAGTCGCCGTTTTTGTCTGCTAGCGTTGTGCCTGGGTGTGACGGCCTGCCAGAGCAACAACCCCTACACCGCCAGCTCCCTGCCCCTGCCACCCGCTCCGGCGCAGGTTTCCCGTGCCCCGGACCTGAGCGCCTACCCGGCGGCGCCACGGGACTATGCGCGCTACCGCACCTGGGCCTGGACCAATGACCGGCTGCCCGCCGGCACCACCTGGGCCGACCCGGCGCAGTTGGCCGAAGTGGTGGGCAACGCCCTCGAACAGCAGGGCTTGCGCCCACGCCGCGACACCGCGCCGCCGGACCTGCGGGTCAGCGCCGACCTGCACGTGGAGAAACGCCTGCGCCAGGTCCAGGAAGACTACGGTTATGCCGGTGGCCCCTACGGCTACCGCTATGGCATGTACCCCAGCGCCCCGATCGTGCGCACCTATGAGGTTCAGGTGCTCGTGGTGCGCATCAGTCTGTTCGACGCCAGCACCGGCCAACCGGTCTGGAGCGCCAGCGCCGAGACCGGTACCCAGGGCAATCAGCTCGAGCGCGCGGATGCCTTGCGCGACGCGGTGGGCAAGGCCCTGGCCAGTTATCCACCCAGCTAGACTACCCCCGGAGAAAAATCATGTTCCGCCGTCTCGCTTTAGTGGCTTTCGCCGTGCTGCTCAGCGCTTGCGAAACCACCCAGGTCAGCCACGACTTCGACGCCAGTCGCGATTTCGCTGGATACCGGAGCTGGGGCTGGAAAGAACCCGCGTTGCAATACCGGCCGGACGATCCACGGATCAAGAGCGACCTGACCGAGCAGCGTATCCGCCAGGCGGTCGGCGAACAGCTGGACCAGCATGGCCTGCGCCCGGTCGTGGCCGGCGGCAAGGCCGATGTGAAGGTGCAGGCGTACCTGATCGTCGACAACCGCCAGCAACAGGTCAGCACCAATTACGGCGGCGCCTGGGGTGGCCCTTGGCACGGCGGCTTCTGGGGCGGCCCGGGCTACACGGAAATCCGCAGTTACGACTACCAGGTCGCGACGATCCAGGTGGACCTGTTCGATGGCAAGGACGGCAAGCTGGTCTGGCGCGGCAGTGCCGAGCAGACGGTCAAGGACAGGTCGACACCGGCCGAGCGCAGCACGGCGATCAACCAGGCGGTGGCCAAGCTGATGATGGCCTATCCACCGAGCTAGCCGGCGCCCTGGCCGGGTTGGGCAGGGGCTCGGGCGATGACTCGCTCCCGAGCCCCGGTATTCGCGCGCGGTGCCATTCGCCCATCCCCCGACCTTGCCCAGGCAAAGAGGCGCTACACTCAGAAGCGAACTCAGCAACAGGAATTGCTCATGGACGTCTCTTCCCCCCCACGCCAACAGCTCCTTCTCATGGATGACGAAGAGGACGTGCTGCTGGAACTTGCCGAGCTGCTGGAGAGCGAAGGCTTTTGCTGCTTCACCGCCACCTCCGTCGAGCGGGCCCTTTCGCACCTGACGCATCACCCGGACATCGCCCTGGTGATCACCGACCTGCGCATGCCGGAAGAAAGCGGCATGTCGCTGATCAAGCGCCTGCGTGAACACACCTCGCGCCAACACCTGCCGGTGATCGTGACGTCCGGCCACGCCGACATGGACGATGTCAATGACATGCTGCGGCTCCAGGTCCTGGAGCTGTTCCGTAAACCCATCTACCACGTGCACCTGCTGGAAACCCTCAACAACCTGTTTCCGCAGCCCAGGCTGCATCTGCTCAATCCCTCCTGATGCAGTGTCTGGACAACCCTCGGGCGCGCCTGTAAAACCTGCTCCCTGCCAGTGCGGCGCGTCAATGGACTTATTCATCAGGGGTATCTATGCAGGTAGAAAGCTTTTTCGAATGGTTGGGCCAGGCACTGGGCTCGGTGATCCGCTTTATCATCGATGGCCTCAACGGCTTCTTCCATATGCTGACCCATGCCGGCGAAAACTTTATCGACGGGTTCGCCCGCGCCCTGGGCATAAGCCCCTCGATCTTCAGCCTGCTGATCCTGGTCTTCGGCCTGATGCTGATCTACTCGGCCATCCGCGCCTTCATGCGGGCTTCCGTCTTCCTCGGCATCCTCTGGCTGTTGCTCGGGCTCTGGTTGTTGAGCTGGATCATTCATTGACGAGTCGCCCGCATGCCGTCCTTGATCGCTGACTGGCGAGACCGCCCGACCCACCGCCGTGTCTGGGCGCTTGCCGCGCCCATGATCCTGTCGAATATCTCCGTTCCGCTGGTGACGTTGGTCGACAGCAGCGTGATCGGCCATCTGCCCCATGCCCATCAGTTGGGCGCCGTGGCAGTGGGGGCCAGCCTGTATATCTTTCTCGCCTGGGCCATGGGCTTCCTGCGCATGGGCTCCACCGGTTTCGCCGCACAGGCCGCCGGACGCGGGGACGGCGCGGCGTTGCGCCAGGTGTTGGCCCAAGGGTTGTTGCTGAGCCTGGTGCTGGCGCTGTTCCTGGGGGCGATCGCCGTGCCGTTCGGCGAACTGGCGCTGGTGCTCATGCAACCCTCGAGCGAGTTGCACGAACTGACCCTGGCCTTCTTCCACACCCGACTCTTCGGCCTGCCGGCAGCGCTTGCCAGTTATGCCCTGGTCGGCTGGTTCCTCGGGACCCAGAACGCCCGCGCACCGCTGGCCATCCTGCTGGGCACCAACCTGGTGAATATCGCCCTGAACCTGTGGTTCGTCCTCGGGCTGGACTGGGGCGTGGTCGGTTCGGCTCGGGCCTCGGTGATCGCCGAATGGACCGGCGCCCTGCTCGGCCTGAGCCTGACCGGCAAGGCCCTGCGCGCCTACCCCGGGCAGATCGCCTGGGCGGCGCTGCAGCGTTGGCAGAGCTGGCGCCCGCTGCTGACGGTGAACCGCGATATCTTCATTCGCAGCATGGCACTGCAATCGGTGTTCTTCCTGATCACCGTCCAGGGCGCCCGCCTGGGCGACGCTACTGTCGCGGCCAACGCCCTGCTGCTCAACGGCCTGTTGCTCACCGCCCACGCCCTGGACGGACTGGCCCATGCCGTGGAAGCGCTCTGCGGCCACGCCATCGGCGCCCGCGATCGCGACACCCTGCGCCGTTCCCTGGTGGTCGCGGCAGGTTGGTCGCTGCTGACGAGCCTGGGCTTCGGGTTGGCATTCCTGTTCGGCGGCCATCTGTTCGTCAGCCTGCAGACCGACATCCCCAGTGTCCGCGACACCGCCTTCGGCTACCTGCCCTACCTGGCGCTGTTGCCGCTGATCGCGGTCTGGAGCTACCTGCTCGACGGCTTGTTCATCGGTGCCACCCGCGCCCGGGAAATGCGCGACAGCATGTTGCTCAGCGTACTGCTCAGCCTGCCCTGCGCCTGGCTGCTGAGCGCCTTTGGCAACCACGGCCTGTGGATAAGTTTCCTGCTGTTCATGGCGTTGCGCAGCCTGACCCTGGGTCTCTGCGCCTTGAAGCTGCAGCGCAATGACGGCTGGTTTAGCGGCTTTGAGTCAGCATCGTCGCAACAAACACCGTCAGGAACGGGCAATGGCAATGTTGTCGATTAAGCTGAACCAATGCTGAACGGGGTTGAAGTTATCAATTCAGTATTGAAGGGAATGGGACTTATTCCTAGCTTTAGAGGCGGCTTTGCGGGTGTGCGGGATAGAAGAGCACGAGTCAATTGTAAGATAGACGTTACCTGGCGGTTCAGTTGGGAAAATGGCCGTAGCCATTGAGATTCGTGGCTTTCTGAATCAATAGAGCCCACCCGCGATGTAAGCTTGTACCTTAATGTTTATTTCCCGATACAAATTATCTCAACTGAAAGGGTTGCCCGCGCCTGCCCATCAATGAGCGTTGCTGGGCGAAAACCATGCTTTTTCTGGAGAGTAATAGGTGCTAGCCTTTGATGGCTCTTTGATATCTGCTGTAAGTGGATATTAAGTTCAAGTTTTTGGTAATTCCAAATTTTAGCTACAACACCTTTTGCATGTATTCGTCTGCTCAAGGTTGGTTCGTCGTGCCAGTGATAAGCACGATGTACTTTCATCTTTCGTAAATGCCATTGAGTTGACATGTCTGACCGTAACGCAAGGAGCAGCGTTTCGCCCGAAACGCCACAACCCACAGGAAGTGAAGACAGTGGCATTGCCGCACTCGTCGTCATCGCCCAACTCTCGGGTGTCGCGGTCAGCGCCGAGCGACTCAGGAACCTGTCCGGGCTCAAGGTCCGCTCCACCGCGAGCCAGATCAACCGCCTTGCACAGACACCGCTCCCCGCTGTCTCCGAACTTCGTGATTACCGCTTCCTGGTGGTGACTAAGTGTGCGAACGATAATGTCTTGCTGTGCGACGAAGTACAACGGCGCACCTTCAAAATCAGCCTGGCCGAATCTGAACAGCCTGTAATCTGTCAGCATTACAAGCTAGCAACAGAGCATATGAAAGATTCTGCCCCGTCGCGGCCTTCATAGCCGCTTTCAACCCGTTGACTATTGTAATTTTTAATTTTAGGGGAATAGATTGAAAATCAATGAGATGGCAGTTTTTGTGGCCACCGCAGCTTTGTGCTCGACGGCATTCGCCGGAACAGACGATATAAAAGCATCGAATAATCAGTTTGAAATCCAGGCCATCTCCACGAAAGTCAACTATAAGGAAACCGCCGATGGGAGAGGAGGCACTCGCGCCGGAAAATACTACACAGAAAGCGGTCATGTCCCCGGCTTTGCATTATCTCTTTCCATGATGAATGATGTATTGTTTGATAACGACTATCTTCAATTTCAATACAGTAAAAGCGACGGACGTGTCGGATATACGGGAAATTTTGGCTCTTCGGTTGGAAAAGTTGGCTCAACCATTTCTGACTACAGTCTGCGCTGGGGAAAGGTTTTGCGCTTGACGGGGCGTTCATGATCACCCCTTACGGCGAACTTGGCCGTCATGAACAGCAGATCAAAGCTAGCTCCGACTCAACCTTCACCCACAGCTGGTATGGCGCCGGCACGCTTGTCCAATACTCGCCCTTTTCCCGTTTGGTGTTTACCGCCAATGCCTTGGTTGGGCGCACGTTCGCGGCAGACTATGATGGGAATGGACCTACTGGCTTTTCTGGTTCGCTCGGAGATTCCAATCTGTATAAAGCCGGCTTATCTACAGATTATGCATTCACGAAAAATTTTCATGGAAATGTGGGCGTCGATTACACGTCCTTTAAATATGGCAGCAGTGCTACGCACAGAGCTTCGAACGGAAGTCTGAGATGGATGCCAGAGAGCCGGACCGATGATACAACTTTAAAGATTGGGATTGGCTACGCTTTTTGAGTAGACGGACCGAAAGGGAGCAGATTTATTTCTTGGAAAAATATGTTTCGAGAATAAATCTGTTTCCTTTTTCCGGTCCCGCGGCTGATGGACAAGGGTGTGCAATCATTTTTGCACACCTCATATCGAAGGCATGTCACTAACCTCGTTGATCAAACACCAGGGATAGCAGCATGGAAGAAGATAAAACCAATATTTTGCAAGCTACCGCCAAGGCTCGAAAAGCTTTGCTGATTTTGTCGATAATATGGTTCACAGCAGTTCGGCACCATCAGGACTTCTATCCGGGGATACAGATCAGTCCGCTGCAGGAGGTCATGATTTCACTAGGGCCACCAATAGCAATCCTCATATTGGCTTGCATCTGGTATCGAATTTTCAAGTACAAACCTAAGAAATGACCCGGACGGCGGGCTGGCGATCAACCCTGGCCTGCACCTGCACTCCAGGTACGCCGCAGGTTTTCCAGACGCTCGACAGGAGAGTCCCCCAACAGACTCGTCGGAATAGGCGCAACGGGATACTCCGCACGTAAATGCAGCCAGCCATCGAGAACGCCGTACTCCCGAAACCCCTGGGCGATACCCTCCTGCACATGGCACCAGGTCCTGTCGTATTCATGACCGCTGCAACGGCTCCACTGGTAGGCATGGCGTTCCAGCAGGCAGGTCTGCAACCGGCGCTGCTGGCGGCAGCTCAGGGCTGGCAGCGCGCCGAGGACCGGGACCTCGAGCCCGGGATTGATCAGTTGCTGCCAACCGACACTGCCAATCGCCTTGTCAGCCCAGGTCCCGCCATGCCAGTACAGACAACTGATGGGGCCGAGCCAGCCGCTCAGTTCGCCAGGATCCGCCGAATCGAAGAAATAGCTGGCGGTCTGCGGGTTGTAATAGCTGAGCAAACCTTGTTCCTGCTCATCGAAGCGCACCAGCAGTATCTGCCGCAGATGGGCCAGCAACGCCGACAGCGGCGCCCGGCTGCGCAGGAACAGCCCAGGCCAGAGACCGGGGTTGGCCTGGCAGAGACGGCTCAACGGACAATCCTCGGCCAGTTGCAACAGCCGCGGAGCGACCTCACCCAATCCACGAAACGGCGTGCCATCGAACAGGTTGTAGGCCAGGTAGTGCGCGTAACGCTCCTGCAGGGCCTCGACCACTCCCGGAGCACCGGGCACATCCAGCAACAGCCACTGGCTGGATTCATCCGCCCGGCTCATGGCGCGCCCTTTCGCGAAGGCGCGCCCCGACAGGCACAATCCGGCACGACACAGTGATGATCACTGCCCCCCATGGGCCGGCCACACAGCAGCACCAGGGGATAACCGGCGTGCAGTGACTCGAGAATCGGCTCCCGACGCGGACGCTGCACGGCACCAGGCCGCCGCGTCGGCCACCGCGCATCGCCCCCCATGACAATCCGCGGGGACTGCGGATCACCGCCCTCGAAGCGCACCCATACCGGCGTGCCGACCGCCAGTGCCGAGCCGCTTTCCTCGCACTCACGCTGCAACGACGGGGCCAGCGGCAGCCAGCAAGGCACCTCCGGCGAGCCCATCCCCAGGGCAAAGGCTTCGATCCGCACCGCCACCCGCCCCTGTGCATCGAGACAGGTCCCTTGCTCGTCGGTGCCGATCACCTGCGCCCGGAACAGGCCCGGCAACAGCGAACCGGGCCGGCGCCTTCGGCCACGAAACGCCACCTCCCAGGAAGTCGCTGCAAAGGCATTACTGTAGCGCAGCCGTGGCCCGGGGGCCGCAGGCTCGCCGGGCAGGCCGTCGCCACGATGCCGAAGCCGGGTGACCAGCCACAGGCGGTTCCATGCCGCGCAAGGGTGGCCCGAAACCGGCAGATAGGCCCCGCAGGCCAAGCTGTACAGATCGCTTTCCCCCCGCGCCAGCGGGCGCCCGCGACCGGAGCGCCGACGGGCGCTGTCCGCCAGCGTGACGCACAGGTCCAGCACGCCAGGGCCGATCTCGTCAGCGAAGCACGCCCGATGAGTCCGCCGGAACGCCCCCTGATGATCGGCAAAGACCAGCAGGTGGACCTCCCTGCTGTGCTGGAAATGGAAATGGATGCCCTCTTCCGCACAGAGCCGCTGCACGAACGCCAGGTCCGATTCCTCGTACTGCACGCAATAGTCCCGCCGGGCATAGTGGCCCCTGAGCGAGAAGCGCACGGCGTCGTCGCCCAGGCCATGCTCCTCAAGCACCCGGGCAATAATGTCCGGGACCGAGCACTGCTGGAAAAGTCGCCGGCCGAAGCGCTGTGCCAGGCAACCCAGGCGAGGTCCCAGGGACAGCCGGCAATGGCCCCGCGCCAAGCCCTGGAGTGTCAGGTTGACGCCCTGTATCTGGCCGTGAAAACCGGTGTTTTCAGCCCCCAGCGCCAGGTAGCAACTGCGGTACATCAACCCGGCCAGGTCCAGTTCGCCCTCTTCGTCCAGGACATCCAGCTCAAAGGCAAAGAGTTCGTCGATCGCCTCCGTGCCGGTAAATGCGGTGACAATCAGGGAATGGGACAAGCCCGCGACATCCAGCCGAAAAAACGGCTCGTTGACTGGATCGAACATTGGCTTTCCTCATACGTGGGCCCAACCGGGATTCTCGCCGAGAGACAAGGCCGAGTAGAGGGCCGAAGTAGAGTTAGAGAAAAAACCTACGCAAAACACGGAATACGGGAAGCCATCATCTTGACTCCAAGGCATAAAAAACCCACCGCGGAGGGTGGGTTTTTAACAAACAGACATTGCCTACAAGCTCGCAGGAAACAACCAAATTCAAACAAGGCCATTTCCTAGGAACTATTGGCGCAGCCTCATGAAGACAGGTACGAAGAGCGGGTCAGCCCCAGGCGCAGGGCATCCAGGTACTGGGTACGCTCCTTGACACTGATGTTCGCGCTGGCGACTTTGTCGCGGTAGTGCGTCATCAGTTCCTCCGGCGACAGGTGCACATAACGCAGCATGTCTTCGATGGTGTCGTGGGTTTCGATACCGGCGTGGTAAACGCTGCCATCCGCGTTCTGGTAGATGTTCACCGAGTCGGTATCGCCGAACAGGTTGTGCATGTCACCGAGAATTTCCTGGTAGGCGCCCACCAGGAAGATCCCCAGCAGGTAGTCCTCACCGTCGTTCAGGGCGTGTACCGGCAGGCTGGTCTCGATGCTCTGCTCGTCGACGTATTGCTTGATCTTGCCGTCGGAGTCACAGGTCAGGTCCTGCAGCACGGCGCGGCGCAGCGGCTCTTCGTCGAGACGGTGCAGCGGCAGGATCGGCAGGACCTGGCCGATGGCCCAGGTATCCGGCAGGCTCTGGAACACCGAGAAGTTGCAGATGTACTTGTCGGCCAGCTTGTCGTTGAGCTCGTCGAGCACCTGGCGGTGCGAACGCTGGCGGGCCTTCAACGAGTTGTGCAGGCGCCGGCACACGGCGAAATAGCATTGCTCGGCCAGGGCTTTCTCGGCCAGGGTCAGCTTGCCGTCGGCGTACTGGGTGGCCACGTCGCTCATGTAGTGCGTGGCGCGCCAGTAGGTTTCGGTGACCATCTCGATATCGGTCGGCCCCAGCAGCTCCACCAGCCACTGCACGGTTTCCGGCAGGTTCTCCGGGTTCTCGATGTGCGGCACGTCGTCGTTGTGTTTCTCGACGTCGGTCACCTGCACCACCAGCATGGCGTGGTGGGCGGTCAGCGAACGGCCGCTTTCGGAGAAGATGTTCGGATGCGGCAGGTTCTGCGCATCGCAGAATTCCTTGAGCATGCCAACCACGACACCGGCGTAGTCATCCATGTCGTAGTTGATCGAGCTGGCATTGCGCGAGTGGGTACCGTCGTAGTCCACCCCCAGGCCGCCGCCGACGTCGATGTGGTCCACCGGCAGGCCGAGGTTGCGCAGTTCGCCGTAGTAGCGGATCGCTTCCTTGAAACCGTACTGGTAGTCCGCCAGGTTGGCGATCTGCGAGCCCATGTGGAAGTGCAGCAGGCGAATGCCCTGGTCCAGGCCGGCGTCGCGGAAACGCTCGACCACCGACAGCAACTGCGCCGCCGAGAGGCCGAACTTGGACTTTTCGCCACCGGTGTCGGCCCACTTGCTCGAGGCCAGGGACGACAGGCGCACCCGCAGGCCGATCCGTGGCTTGACCTTGAGGCTGGCGGCCTCCTCGATCACCAGTTCGACCTCGGACTCTTTCTCGATCACGATGAACACCGTGTGGCCGAGCTTCTGGCCCATCAGCGCCAGGCGAATGAACTCGCGGTCCTTGTAGCCGTTGCAGACGATGGTGCCGCCCTTCGGCGCCAGGGCCAGCACCGCCAGCAGCTCCGGCTTGGAACCGGCTTCCAGGCCGATGGAGACGTTCTGGGTGGCGATGATGTTCTCGATCACCGCTTCCTGCTGGTTGACCTTGATCGGGTACAGGGCGGTGTACTTGCTCTGGTACTCCAGACGTTCGATGTTGGCGTCAAACGCCCCGGTCAGTTGGCGAACGCGGTCCTGCAGGATATCCGGGAAGCGCACCAGCAACGGCAAGGACAAACCGCTCTTGCGCAGTTCGTCGACCTGCTCGAAGAGGTCGATGGGCGAACTGTTCGGACCGTTCGGACGAACCTCGACGCGACCGGCGTCATTGATCGCGAAATACCCGGCCCCCAATGGCGAATCCCATAAACACTGCGGCTGTCCGCAACTGTCCATTGGCTGCCATCGTCTTTGCGTGTGCGTCGTACGGACATCGAAGTCCCCTATAAAGAAGTCAAATAGCGCCGCCTGGGTCCAGGCTGCGCGCAGTCTAAAGAATGAAAATGACGATTCGCCTGCATACAGGGCGTTATGACCCTGAATCCAGCGCCGAGTTTAGGCTCTGTACGATAACTGCCTGCGCGACGATCATGCTGCGTTAAAAACAGGCTCGGAATGCTCATTGACAACAGTCAACTCCGCTTCCTCGCCTGTTTTTGCCTTGCCTGATCGCCGCTCGGCGAGTTCTCGTACTGACCCCTAGAAGCTGTTCGGAAACAGGCTCTGTGAAAACCCTGGGGACGACAGCCCGGCCTCGTTCAGCCCGGCAGGTCACTTCACAGTGGTTTTCACAGAGGCTGCTAGCCGCCGGACTTCTTCGCCTTGAAACCGTGTTTAACCAGTTCGGCCAGCAGCAACTCGACGTGATCGCCCTGGATCTCGATGACGCCGTCCTTCAAGGCACCACCGGTCCCACAACGTTTCTTCAACGTCGTCGCCAGCTCCTTGAGGGCCTCTTCGGCCAGTGGCACGCCGGTGATGGTGGTCACCGTCTTGCCGCCACGACCCTTGCTTTCGCGACGCACGCGGGCAATGCCGTCGCCGGCCGGGAGAACGGTTTGTTTGCAGATGCAGGCGGCCACCGGCTGGCTACAGTCCGGGCAATGTCGACCTGCGTCGGTGGAGAACACCAGGCCACCGAGGGCGGCGAAGGATGCGGCTTTTTTGGCCACCGGTAATCCTCTTGGGAGGACTAAAGACTGGTCGCACCCCGGGAGGGGCCTGCGACCGCGAAGCCCCACTCAGGCAGGGGCAGCGCAACTGCAGCGGGCAATGCCGCCACAGCTTTTGAAAGGCGCGCAGTGTAACGGCAAAAAGCCCTCGGCCCAATAGCCAATCGGCGCCAATTGATGAAGCTTTTGCGACGTCGCCGCCGCGTTATTGCAGATAACGTTTCAACGCCGCCAGGGAGTCCGGGCAATAGGGCTTTTCAAGGGTTTCGCGCAGCGCCTGGTCAACCGGGATAAAACGCGCTTCGAGGACCTCTTCCGGCTGCAACCGCAGCGGCCCGTCCCAGACCGCGCTGAACACCGCGCACCAGAGACGGTTGTCCGGCTGGTCGAAGAAAAAGTGCTCGTGCTCGGTCAGCGGCACGCCACTGACGCCCAGCTCCTCTTCCAGCTCGCGGGCGGCGGACTCGGCGTAACTTTCGTCCGCCTGGACCATGCCGCCGGCGGCCACGTCCCAGTAACCGGGGTAGATGGCCTTGCTCAAGGTGCGCCGGTGCACGCACAGCTCACCGGCGGAGTTGAACAGCAGGATAAAGGTGCCGCGCCCGATCAGGCCGCGCTCGCGCAACTCGGACCGGGCCAGGGCGCCGAGCAGATGGTCATCGGCGTCGACCCAGGCGATCTGTTCGGCGTCGGAGGCGGCGCGGTGCCGGGCCTCCTTCGAAGCATTGTCCATGGCTCAGCCCTGGTTCAGCAGTTGACGCAAATCGATCACTGCGGCGTTGGCGCGGGAAATGTAGTTGGCCATCACCAGCGAGTGATTCGCCAGGACGCCGAAGCCACTGCCATTGAGGATCATCGGGCTCCACACCCGTTGCTGCGACGCCTCCAGTTCACGAATGATCTGCCGCACGCTGACCGTGGCGTTCTTCTTCGCCAATACATCGGCGAAGTCGACTTCGATGGCCCGCAGCAGGTGGGACAGCGCCCAGGCCTGGCCGCGCGCCTCATAGAACACGTCGTCGATCTGCAACCACGGGGTTTCGACGATTTCCTCGTCGACCTGCGGCACCTGCCCCGGGATCACGCTTTCGGTTTTCAGCGCGGTGTTGAGCTTGACCCGCCCGACGCTGGCCGACAGGCGCTGGGACAGCGAGCCCAGGCGGGTTGCCACATCGCCGAGCCAGTTGTTCAGGTTGTCGGCACGGGCATAGAACTGCGCGGTGCTCTGGTTCGGGTCGGACAAACGGGCCTGGTAGCGGCTCAGGGAGTTGATCCCTTCCTGGTACTCCGACTCGCTGGACGGCAGCATCCAGCTCTTGTTGTCGAAGTTGAAGCGCGGCTCGGCCTTGGCCAGGTCGGCATCTTCAGCCGATTGCGACTGGGAGCGGGCGAAGTCCTTGCGCAGGGCGCGGGTCAGGTCGCGGACCTGAACCAGCACGCCGTATTCCCAGTGGGGAATATCGTCCAGCCAGACGCCCGGCGGAAAGCGGTCGTTGGACAGGTAGCCACCGGGCTTGTTCAGCAAGGTGCCGGCCACGGTCTTGAGGGTTTCGACCGTGGTGTAGCCCACCACCATCTTGCGACCGTCCTTCTCCGCGGCCAGTTGCGCATTCTGCTGCACCGGAAACAACGCCGGCTCCTGGCTCCAGTACCAGCCGATCAGGATCGTGACCAGCAGGTACAGGCCCAGCAGCGTCGCCAGCGCACGACTGAACAGCATCCCGCGAAAGTAACCGTGGGTCGCCGACTTGGGGGCGGCGGCACGCTCCGGCGCGCTGTCTTCGCGTTTTTTCCAGTCCAGCATGGCTCTATCCTTTTCCTGAATTCATCGGTTCGACCACAACCCTGCTCCATCGTGCCTTTCCTGTCTTTACAGCAGGCCAGGGACACGGCAGCGTTGCCATCCGTGCGAGCACTATAAATCAAGCCCCGACAGGACGCCTCCTCGATACGATCTATCCGCTCTTGTTGTGGGATAACACTCGCCATTGACCGGCGGGTCACCAAATGAATGAGGTTAATTGACGTACGACACCGCCATTGACCCAAAGAGCTGCTAGCATAGAGCCATCAGTCGACCCCAGCCGTTCCTCCCCTTACTAGTAGTCAGGATATGACCGAGCCAGAAGACCCCAGCCGCGAGCGCCTCAAGCAGCACTTTGCCCAGCGGGTCATTCACCAGGCCCGGCAGATCCTCGAGATCTGGCAACGCCTGCAGCGCAGCGAATGGTCGAGCGCCGACATGTCCGAGCTGAGCGAGGCCAACCTGCGCCTGCTGCGCTTCGCCGAACGCTTCGAACAACCCGAGCACACCCAGCTGGCCCGCCACATCGGCCACTCCCTGGAAGCGGTAGGGGCCAACCGCGGGCGCCTGAGCAGCGGCCTGATCACCGAACTCAACCGCCTGATGCAGCGCCTGTCGCGCACCGGCCTGCGCCACGGCGACCAGCTCGAACAGACCTTCCTGCCGCCGCTGCGCAAACCCGTCTATGTGATGCTGCAAGACCACGACCGCGCCGAGCGCCTGGCCAAGCAACTGGAGTTCTTCGGGCTCAGCGCCCAATCGCTGGACAGTGTCGCGGCGTTCCGTTCGTCAATGGCCGAGCGCCTGCCTTCGGCCATTGTCATGGATGTCGACTTCAGCGGCGCCGGCATGGGCCTGCACCTGGCCGCCGAAGCGCAGCTCGGTCTGGAACACAAGCTGCCGCTGCTGTTCTTCAGTCTCCACGAAACCGACACCCCGACCCGCCTCGCCGCCGTGCGCGCCGGCGGCCAGGAGTTCCTCACCGGCACCCTGGAAGCCTCCAGCCTGCTGGAGAAGATCGAGATCCTCACCTGCGTCGCCCAATACGATCCGTACAAGGTACTGATCATCGACGACTCGCGGGCCCAGGCGCTGCACACCGAACGCCTGCTCAACAGCGCCGGGATCGTCACCCGGACCCTGATCGATCCGATCCAGGCCATGGCCGAGCTGGCGGATTTCCAGCCCGACCTGATCATCCTCGACATGTACATGCCGGCCTGCACCGGCACCGAGCTGGCCAAGGTGATCCGCCACAACGACCGTTATGTCAGCGTGCCGATCATCTACCTGTCGGCCGAGGACGACCTGGACAAACAGCTCGACGCCATGAGCGAGGGTGGCGACGACTTCCTGACCAAGCCGATCAAGCCACGCCACCTGATCACCACAGTGCGCAACCGGGCCGCCCGGGCGCGCAACCTCAAGGCGCGGATGGTCCGCGACAGCCTCACCGGCCTGTACAACCACACCCATATCCTGCAACTGCTCGAAGATTGCAGCTTCCGCGCCCGCCGCGAATGCAAGCCGCTGAGCTTCGCGATGCTCGACATCGACCACTTCAAGCGGGTCAACGACAGCCACGGCCACCCCATGGGCGACCGGGTGATCAAGAGCCTGGCGCTGTTTCTCAAGCAACGCCTGCGCAAGACCGACTTCATCGGCCGTTATGGCGGCGAAGAATTCGCCATCGTCATGCCCGACACCGACATCGAGTCGGCCTACAAGGTGCTGGATGAAATTCGCCAGCGCTTCGCGGAAATCCACTACCCGGCACAACCGCAGGACCTGTGGTGCACCTTCAGCGCCGGCGTGGTCGAACTGCAGGCCGATTCCGACAGCCTGATGATGGCCACCCAGGCCGACGAAGCGCTCTACCGCGCCAAACATGCCGGGCGCAACCGGGTGCAAGCGGCAAGGCAAAGTGCCAGCTTTTCATCGGATTCCACCGACTCCGTCATGACCCTGTAACAAAACAGCAATAACTTCAGGCACTTACCACTCTTTGTCGTGGATAGAATCCTGAATGCGCCTGAAGCTGCTGACCAATCTCAACACCCTGCTGCTCGTCGCCGTCTGCCTGGCGCTCGGCGCCACGCTCTGGTGGTCGCAGCAGGCGCTGGAGCGCCCCTACCAGCTGATGGAGCGTTACCTCAGCCTTTCGCAACAGTTCCAGAACCAGGCCGCGCGCAATATCGAAGACTACCTGGGCAGCGGTGACGCCTTGCGCCTGAGCAGTGCGAGCCAGGCCATCGAACAACTGGAAAAGGAACTGGGGGCCCTGCCGGCGGACATGACCGCCACCCTGCGCCCCAGCCTCGCCGCCCTCAACGACTTCAGCAAGACCGACCTGCTGGCCGCCGGCAAGCTGGCCGGCGATCCCCAGGCCCTGCTGCTCCAGGCCGAACGCGAGCTGGGCGGCAACCTGGACCAACTGAGCCAATACGCCACCGGGGCCAAGACGCCGGAAGCGGCCGCCTACCTGCCGCCCTTGCTGGCGGCCTCGTCGCACCTGGCCAAGCTGAGCCTGGCGCGGGACAAACTGGTCAGCAGCGGGCGCAGCGAACTGGCCGCCGACGTCGAGCGCGAGCTGGCGAGTATCCGCGGCCAGGCCGAACAACTCGAAGCCCTGCCCTTGCTCGGCGTGACCGCCAGCAGCGAATCCAACACCGATGATTTCAGCGCCATGATGGGCCTGGGCAATAGCGAAAAGGCCGCAGCCCAGGACACCGGCGTCGACCTCAAGCGCGAACTGCACAGCCTGCTGACCCGCTACCCGGCGGAACTGGCCCGTACCCGCGAGCAGATCCAGAAGCGCGCGGACCTGGCGAGCGCGACCCATCTCAAGATCAACGCCGTGCAGCAAGGGATTGCCGCGCTGGAGCCGGTGGTCCGTGCCCAGCATGGCAAGATCCAGGGCGAGGTCAGGCTGATGCAGGGTGTGATGATCGGCTTGATCCTGCTGATCGCCCTGCTGATCGACACCCTGCAGCGCAAGCTGGCCCGGGTCCTGAGCAACCTCGCGCCGGCGCTGTCGACCTGGGCCGAAGGCGACTTCAGCCGGGATATCCAGCTGGGCAAGACCAACCGCGAACTGCATGACATCGAAGCCTCGCTGAACCGCCTGCGGGCGTATCTGGTGGACCTGGTGGGCACCATCCGCCAGAACGCCGAGGAAGTCGCCGGCAGCAGCCGCGCCCTGGCGGACCTGAGCGGCGGCCTGCATACCGGCGCCGAGCGCCAGGCCGGCGACACCGCGCAGATTCGCGACGCCCTCGGCGAGCTGGAAGCGACCATCCAGCAAGTGGCCGGCGATGCCAGCCAGGCCGCCGATGCCAGCCGCAGCGCCGGCAGTGCGGTGGAACACGGCCAGAAGGTCATCGGCCTGAGCCTGACCGGCCTGCATGCGCTGGTGGGTGAAGTCCAGGGTAACGCCCAGATGATCGAGCAACTGGCCGAGGAATCGGCCACCATCGGCGGCGTGCTGACGGTGATTCGCTCGATTGCCGACCAGACCAACCTGTTGGCCCTCAACGCCGCCATCGAAGCCGCCCGCGCCGGGGAAATGGGCCGTGGTTTCGCCGTGGTGGCCGAAGAGGTACGCAGCCTGGCGCAACGCACGGCCGGGGCCACCGGCGAGATCCAGACGCTGATCGCCGGCCTGCAGAGCGCGGCGCGGCAGTCGGTGGAAGGCATGCGCGCCCAGGTCGAGCATGCCGAGGCCACGGCCAGCCAGGCGCAGGCCGCGGATGGGGCCCTGGACAAGATTGTCGGGGCGATCCAGACCATTGCCGACACCGCGGTGCGCATCGCCGATGTCACCGCCCAGCAAAGCGGCGCGGTCAGCGAAATTCGCGATCACAGCGAGCGTATTCACCAGTTGGGCGGCGACAACCTGCTACGCATCGGCGAAGGCCGCAACCAGGGCGAACACCTGCTGGTGCTGGGCGGACAGTTGCGTACCGCCGTGCAGGCGTTTCGCGTCTGACATACCCGCCACTCGGGAGCGAATGACCGGATCCAACACCGCGGTCACAAATTTCGCGCGAATATCGGTTATCGTGCTGGCTATTGCAGAGAACTGGACAGTCACAAAGTCTTTGGGGCATAGTCGCCGGGTTTTGACACCTGCCCACAGATAACAAGGAACAGCAGATGGCGACGCTTCTGGTTCTGCACGGCCCCAACCTGAACCTGCTCGGCACCCGCGAGCCGGGTGTCTATGGCGCAGTGACGCTGCCCGAGATCAACCAGGACCTGGAGCGCCGGGCCCGCGAGGCCGGGCACCATCTTCTGTACCTGCAAAGCAACGCCGAGTACGAACTGATCGAGCGGATCCACGCCGCCCGCGGCGAAGGCGTGGACTTCATTCTGATCAATCCGGCGGCTTTTACGCATACAAGTGTCGCATTACGTGACGCGCTGCTGGCGGTGAGCATCCCATTCATCGAAGTGCATTTGTCGAACGTGCACAAACGCGAACCTTTCCGCCATCACTCCTACTTTTCAGATGTCGCTGTGGGAGTGATCTGCGGCCTTGGCGCCAGCGGTTATCGACTGGCCCTGGAGGCCGCCCTGGAACAGCTTGAATCACAGGCTAAACACCCCTGACCGACCCTTGGGAGTTGACGATTAATGGATATCCGTAAAGTTAAGAAACTGATCGAGTTGCTGGAAGAGTCCGGTATCGACGAGCTTGAGATCAAGGAAGGCGAAGAGTCCGTACGCATCAGCCGCCACAGCAAGACCCCGGCGCAGCAGTACTACGCACCGGCACCGATGGCCGCGCCTGTCGCCGCCGCTCCGGTTGCCGCGCCTGCGGCAGCGGCAGCAGCTCCAGCCGCTGCGGCCGCCCCGGCACTGAACGGCGCAGTAGCCCGTTCGCCGATGGTCGGCACCTTCTATCGCAAGGCCTCGCCAACCTCCGCCTCTTTCGTCGAAGTCGGCCAGAGCGTGAAGAAAGGCGACATCCTGTGCATCGTCGAAGCCATGAAGATGATGAACCACATCGAAGCCGAAAACAGCGGTGTGATCGAATCCATCCTCGTCGAAGACGGCCAGCCGGTTGAGTACGACCAACCGCTGTTCACCATCGTTTGAAGCGCGGAGAGCCAACGATGTCGAAACCTGCGAAGTTGGAAAAAGTCCTGATCGCCAACCGCGGTGAGATTGCGCTACGGATCCTGCGCGCGTGCAAGGAACAGGGCATCAAGACCGTCGCTGTCTACTCCAAGGCCGACAAGGAGCTGATGCACCTGGGCCTGGCGGATGAGTCCGTGTGCATCGGCCCGGCGTCTGCCGCCCAGTCCTACCTGCACATCCCGGCCATCATCGCGGCGGCGGAAGTGACCGGCGCCACGGCGATCCACCCGGGCTACGGCTTCCTCGCGGAAAACGCCGACTTCGCCGAACAGGTCGAGAAATCCGGTTTCGCCTTCATCGGCCCGCAAGCCGACACCATTCGCCTGATGGGCGACAAGGTTTCGGCCAAGGACGCCATGATCAAGGCCGGCGTACCGACCGTTCCCGGTTCCGACGGCCCGCTGCCGGAAGACGAGGAAGAAGCCCTGCGCATCGGCCGTGAAGTCGGCTACCCGGTGATCATCAAGGCCGCCGGCGGCGGTGGTGGTCGCGGCATGCGCGTGGTGCACAAGGAAGAAGACCTGATCGCCTCGGCCAAGCTGACCCGCACCGAAGCCGGCGCGGCGTTCGGCAACCCGATGGTGTACCTGGAAAAATTCCTCACCAACCCGCGTCACGTGGAAGTCCAGGTGCTGTCCGACGGCCAGGGCCACGCCATTCACCTGGGTGACCGCGACTGCTCGCTGCAGCGCCGCCACCAGAAGGTCCTGGAAGAAGCACCGGCCCCGGGCATCGACGAAAAGGCCCGCCAGGAAGTCTTCGCCCGCTGCGTCAAGGCGTGCATCGACATCAACTACCGTGGCGCCGGCACCTTCGAGTTCCTCTACGAGGACGGCCGCTTCTACTTCATCGAGATGAACACTCGCGTGCAGGTGGAACACCCGGTATCGGAAATGGTCACCGGCATCGACATCCTCAAGGAGATGCTCAGCATCGCCGCCGGCAACCCGTTGTCGTACACCCAGGACGACGTGGTCATCCGCGGTCATGCCCTGGAGTGCCGGATCAACGCCGAGGACCCGAAGAAGTTCATTCCGAGCCCAGGCACCGTCAAGCATTTCCACGCACCGGGCGGCAACGGCGTTCGCGTCGACTCGCACCTGTACAGTGGTTATGCGGTACCGCCGAACTATGACTCGTTGATCGGCAAGCTGATCACCTACGGCAAGGACCGTGACGAAGCCATGGCGCGCATGCGCAACGCCCTGGACGAAATCGTGGTCGACGGGATCAAGACCAACATCCCGCTGCACCGCGACCTGGTTCGCGACGAAGGCTTCTGCAAGGGTGGCGTGAACATCCACTATCTGGAACACAAGCTCGCCCACCAGTGAGTGCGTGACCCGCTCGACAAGGCCGCTTGATTGCGGCCTTGTCGTTTTTGAATACCGCCCGGGGCGCCGCTCAAGTAGACTTGCGCGTTTCTCGCAGCCCCCAGCGGTTGCGCACTCCATTTTTGCAAAGGTGCCCGCCATGCCTTGGCTGCAAGTACGCCTGGCCATCAGCCCGGAACAAGCCGAAACCTACGAAGACGCCTTCCTCGAAGTCGGCGCCGTTTCGGTCACCTTCATGGATGCCGAAGATCAACCGATCTTCGAACCGGAACTCAACACCACCCCGCTGTGGTCCCACACCCACCTGCTGGCCCTGTTCGAAGGCGGCACCGACGCGACCAGCGTGCTCGCGCACCTGGAACTGCTGACCGGAGCCCCCCTGCCCGAGCACCACAGCGAAGTGATCGAGGACCAGGACTGGGAACGCAGCTGGATGGACAATTTCGAGCCGATGCGCTTCGGCCGCCGCCTGTGGATCGTCCCGAGCTGGCACGCCGCACCGGAACCGGACGCGGTCAACCTGCTGCTCGACCCGGGCCTGGCCTTCGGCACCGGCACCCACCCGACCACCGCGCTGTGCCTGGAGTGGCTCGACGGCCAGGACCTCAAGGACTGCAGCGTGCTGGACTTCGGCTGCGGCTCGGGGATCCTGGCGATTGCCGCCCTGCTGCTGGGCGCCAGGGAAGCGGTCGGCACCGACATCGACGTCCAGGCCCTGGAAGCCTCCCGCGACAACGCCGGACGCAACCATATCGCCGAAGAACTGTTCCCCCTGTACCTGCCGCAAGACCTGCCCCAGGTCCAGGCCGACGTGCTGGTGGCCAACATCCTCGCCGGCCCCCTGGTGTCCCTGGCCCCGCAGCTGTCCACCCTGGTCAAACCCGGTGGGCGCCTGGCGCTCTCGGGGATTCTCGCCGAACAAGGCGCGGAAGTCGCCGCCGCTTATGCCCGGGATTTCGACCTGGACCCGATTGCCGATCGTGATGGCTGGGTGCGCATCAGTGGCCGTCGGCGCTAGAATGGGCGCCTGCATGAACCGGATCGCCGCATGACCGACAGCTTCGTCACCCAGTGCCCGCATTGCCAGACCAGTTTCCGCGTCAGCCACGCTCAGTTGAGCGTGGCCCGTGGGGTGGTTCGTTGCGGCTCCTGCCTGCAGGTGTTCAACGCTGCGCGACAACTGCTCGAACAACGCGCCGCCAGGGAAGCGGCAAGCGCCGCCGCTGTTGCCGCGCCGGCAGTGGCGCCCACGCCGAAACCCGCTCCACCGCCACCGCCGCCCCCAGAGCCGCCGGAACCGCCACGGGCCATCAGCCAGAAGCAATGGACGGCCGAGGAACTGGACCTGGACAACCTGGACCTGGACGAAGAGCTGGCACGCCTGGAACAACGGGAAATCCAGCCGATCAAGGCGTTCGGCCAGGAACCCGCCGGCAAGGGCGAATCACTCAGCGCCCGCCGCGACGACCCGGACACGGAAGAAGAGCAATGGCCCGACAGCCTGTTCAGCGAATCGCCAAGCAGCCACGACGAAGCGCTCCTTGCCGACGATAACCCAGCGGCCCCGAGCAAGACGCCGGAAAGAAAGAGCGAAGCGCCCAAGCCCACGCGGACCGAGCCTTCGATGTCCTTCGACCTCGCGGACCTGGACGACGAGCCGCCCGCCCCCCGCTTGCAGATCGAACACGACGAACTGGAAGACGAAGCGTTCCATGCGGCCCCGGCCGCCGAGCACGATGAGGATGTCGCCCCCGAAGGCGAGCGCAAGAAACCCAAGCGCGAGCGCGAGCGCAACGAGCCCGGCCTGCACGACGACGTGCTGCTGGACCTGGTCGACGACCCGATCCAGCTCGACTGGCAACGCCGCCGCTCGCCCTGGGGGCGCCGCCTGCTCTGGCTGCTGCTGGTGCTGCTGGCCGCCGTCGCCCTGGCCGGACAATACGTCGCCTATCACTTCGACGAGCTGGCTCGCCAGGACCAGTACCGCCCCTGGTTCCAGCAGCTGTGCCCGGAAATCGGCTGCAAGGTCCCCTCGAAAGTCGATATTGCCCGAATCAAGAGCAGCAACCTGGTGGTCCGCAGTCACCCGGACTTCGCCGGCGCCCTGGTGGTGGATGCGATCATCTACAACCGCGCGCCGTTCTCCCAGCCCTTCCCGCTGCTGGAACTGCGCTTCGCCGACCTCAACGGCCATCTGATCGCCAGCCGGCGCTTCAAGCCCGCCGAATACCTGAGCGGCGACCTGGCCGGCCAGGGCGAAATGCCACCCCAGACGCCGATCCATATTGCCCTGGACATCCTCGACCCGGGCTCCAAGGCCGTGAACTACAGTCTCAGCTTCCACTCGCCCGAGTAACCCGGCCCCCGGCGCCCGGTTGGATGACAGTTTTCCGACAACGACCAAACCGCCAGCGATAACGGAATAACTGTTCAGATTTTATCCAGTTTTGCCTTTATCCAGTCATCGAGAGCGGGTATCATGCCAACCCTTTTTCGAACTCTCATGATCCGGCCCCACAACAGGGAAGTCCTATGTCGGCGGTACGCATCGGTCCATATACATTGCAGAACGGCTTGATTCTCGCCCCGATGGCGGGGGTCACGGACCAACCCTTTCGTCAGTTGTGCCGACGCCTGGGCGCAGGTCTTGTAGTCTCGGAAATGGTCACCAGCGACATGAGTTTGTGGAACAGCCGCAAATCGCGTCTGCGCATGATCCACGAAGGCGATCCCGAGCCCCGCTCGGTGCAGATCGCCGGTGGCGACGCGCAGATGCTGGCGGACGCGGCCCGGGCCAATGTCGAGCTGGGTGCACAGATTATCGATATCAACATGGGCTGCCCGGCCAAGAAGGTCTGCAACAAGGCCGCCGGCTCCGCGTTGCTGAAAGACGAAGCACTGGTGAGCGAGATCCTGCACGCCGTCGTGGCGGCGGTGGACGTCCCGGTCACCCTGAAGATCCGTACCGGCTGGGACCGGGCGAACAAGAACGGCCTGACGGTGGCGAAAATCGCCGAACAGGCGGGAATCACGGCGCTGGCGGTTCACGGGCGAACCCGCGCCGACCTGTATACCGGTGAAGCCGAGTACGACACCATTGCCGCGATCAAGCAGGCGGTGTCGATCCCGGTCTTCGCCAACGGCGACATCGATTCGGCCGAGAAAGCCCGGCACGTGCTGCACGCGACCGGTGCCGACGGCCTGTTGATCGGCCGGGCTGCCCAGGGGCGGCCATGGATTTTTCGTGAAATCGAGCATTTTCTGCGGACCGGCGAAACCCTCCCGGCACCGGAACTGTTCGAGGTGGAACGTATTCTGCTAGAGCATCTGGCCGCGTTGCATGCCTTCTATGGGGAAGTGATGGGTGTACGTATCGCCCGCAAGCATGTCGGCTGGTATCTCGCAACCTTGCCGGGCGCCAAGGAGTTTCGCGCCCACTTCAATCGTGTGGAAGAGACGGAAGCACAGTGCGCCAACGTTCGTGAGTTCTTCGCCGAGCGTTACAAGAGCCTGGTGACAGGGGAAGGAAGAGGGGTGGCCGCATGACGATGATGACCGAGACTTTAGTGAGTGGAACAACGCCCGTGAGCGACAACGTCAATTTGAAACAGCACCTCAACACCCCGAGCGAAGAAGGCCAGACCCTTCGCGGGAGTGTCGAGAAGGCGCTGCACAATTATTTCGCCCACCTTGAGGGCGCGGCCGTCACGGACGTGTACAACCTGGTGCTCTCCGAAGTCGAGGCCCCCTTGCTGGAAAGCGTGATGAACTACGTCAAGGGCAACCAGACCAAGGCCAGCGAGCTGCTCGGGCTGAACCGCGGCACCCTGCGCAAGAAACTCAAGCAGTACGATTTGCTGTAAGCATTCAATCAAACCAGAAAGGCGCCCGCGTAGAACCGGTCGCCTTTTTTGCTGACTCCTTTGCTTTTGATGGAAATTGAGATGACCGACCAGACTACCCGCCTGCCGATCCGCCGCGCCTTGATCAGTGTTTCCGACAAGACCGGGATCCTCGAATTCGCCAAGGAGCTGGAAGCCCTGGGCGTGGAGATCCTCTCCACCGGCGGGACCTTCAAACTGCTGCGGGACAATGGCGTGGCCGCAGTGGAAGTCGCGGACTACACCGGCTTCGCGGAAATGATGGACGGCCGGGTCAAGACCCTGCACCCGAAAATCCACGGTGGCATCCTCGGTCGTCGCGGCATCGACGACGCCATCATGAACGAGCACGGCATCAAGCCGATCGACCTGGTGGCGGTCAACCTCTACCCGTTCGAAGCCACCATCTCCAAACCGGGCTGCGACCTGCCGACCGCCATCGAGAACATCGACATCGGCGGCCCGACCATGGTCCGCTCGGCGGCCAAGAACCACAAGGACGTGGCCATCGTGGTCAACGCCAGCGACTACGGCCAGGTGCTGGAAAGCCTCAAGGCCGGCGGCCTGACCTACGCCCAGCGCTTCGACCTGATGCTCAAGGCCTTCGAACACACCGCCGCCTACGACGGCATGATCGCCAACTACATGGGCACCGTGAACCAGGCGGCCGAGACCCTGTCGACCGAAGGCCGCAACGAATTCCCGCGCACCTTCAACAGCCAGTTCATCAAGGCCCAGGAAATGCGCTACGGCGAGAACCCGCACCAGAGCGCGGCGTTCTACGTGGAAGCCAAGCCCGCCGAAGTCGGCATCGCCACCGCCACCCAGCTGCAAGGCAAGGAGCTCTCCTATAACAACGTGGCCGATACCGACGCCGCGCTGGAATGCGTGAAGAGCTTCGTCAAGCCGGCCTGCGTCATCGTCAAGCACGCCAACCCGTGCGGCGTGGCAGTGAGCCCGGACGCCGAAGGCGGCATCCGCCAGGCCTACGAACTGGCCTACGCCACCGACAGCGAGTCGGCCTTCGGCGGCATCATCGCCTTCAACCGCGAGCTGGATGCCGAAACCGCCAAGGCCATCGTCGAGCGTCAGTTCGTCGAAGTGATCATCGCACCGTCCGTGAGCGAAGAAGCCCGCGCCATCGTCGCCGCCAAGGCCAATGTGCGCCTGCTGGCCTGTGGCCAGTGGGACGCCAACCGCGCTCCGGCCTGGGACTACAAGCGCGTCAACGGCGGCCTGCTGGTACAGAGCCGCGATATCGGCATGATCGGCAGCGACGACCTGAAGGTGGTGACTAAACGCGCGCCGACCGAGCAAGAGATCCACGACCTGATCTTCGCCTGGAAAGTCGCCAAGTACGTCAAGTCCAACGCCATCGTCTACGCCAAGAACCGCCAGACCATCGGTGTCGGCGCTGGGCAGATGAGCCGAGTGAACTCTGCCCGTATTGCTGCAATCAAAGCCGAACATGCTGGCCTGCAAGTGCAGGGCGCGGTCATGGCCTCGGACGCGTTCTTCCCGTTCCGCGATGGTATCGATAATGCGGCCAAGGTCGGCATCACCGCGGTGATCCAGCCGGGCGGCTCGATGCGTGACAATGAAGTGATTGCTGCCGCCGACGAAGCCGGCATCGCGATGGTCTTCACCGGCATGCGCCACTTCCGCCACTAATACGACGACGGCCGCACTGAAACCGGCATCTGCTGCGTTGGAGCCGACCTCGATGATGCTCATTGCCAGAAGGCAACTCCGCTCATCGAGGCCGACTCCGCCTTGCATCTACCGGCTTCATTGCGACCTCCTACGGCGTGAAGCGCTTTAGGTTCAAACAGAATTCAGCGTCATCGAGGTTTTTGAAATGAATGTTTTGATCATCGGCAGCGGTGGCCGTGAACACGCCCTGGCCTGGAAAGTGGCGCAGGATCCGCGTGTCGAGAAAGTCTTCGTTGCCCCGGGCAACGCCGGTACCGCCATCGAGGCCAAGTGCGAGAACGTCGCCATCGACGTCCTGGCCCTTGAGCAGCTTGCGGACTTTGCCGAGAAAAACGTTTCCCTGACCATCGTCGGCCCGGAAGTGCCGCTGGTGGCCGGTGTCGTCGACCTGTTCCGCGCCCGTGGCCTGGACTGCTTCGGCCCGACCGCCGGCGCCGCCCAGCTCGAAGGCTCCAAGGCCTTCACCAAGGATTTCCTGGCCCGCCACAAGATCCCCACCGCCGACTACCAGAACTTCACCGAGATCGAGCCGGCCCTGGCTTATCTGCGTGAAAAAGGCGCGCCGATCGTGATCAAGGCCGACGGCCTGGCCGCCGGCAAAGGCGTGATCGTCGCCATGACCCTGGCCGAAGCCGAAGACGCCGTGCGCGACATGCTCGCCGGCAATGCCTTCGGCGACGCCGGCTCGCGCGTGGTCATCGAGGAATTCCTCGACGGCGAAGAAGCCAGCTTCATCGTCATGGTCGACGGCAAGAACGTCCTGCCAATGGCCACCAGCCAGGACCACAAGCGCGTCGGCGACGGCGACAGCGGCCCGAACACCGGCGGCATGGGCGCCTACTCGCCGGCCCCGGTGGTCACCGCCGAGGTGCACCAGCGGGTCATGGACCAGGTGATCTGGCCCACCGTGCGCGGCATGGCCGAGGAAGGCAACGTCTACACCGGCTTCCTGTACGCCGGGCTGATGATCGACAAGGCCGGCAACCCGAAAGTCATCGAGTTCAACTGCCGCTTCGGCGACCCGGAAACCCAACCGGTGATGCTGCGCCTGCAATCGAGCCTGATCCTGCTGATCGAGGCCGCGCTGGCCCAGGCCCTGGACAAGATCGAAGCCCAATGGGACCCGCGTCCGAGCCTGGGCGTGGTCCTGGCTGCCGGCGGTTACCCCGGCGACTACGCCAAGGGCGCCGTGATCAATGGCCTGGACGCTGCCGCGGGCCTGGAAGGCAAAGTCTTCCACGCCGGTACCGCACTGAAGGACGGCCAGGTCGTCACCTCCGGCGGCCGCGTACTCTGCGCCACCGCCCTGGGCAACAGCGTCGACGCCGCACAGCAGCAGGCTTACAAGCTCGCGGCTAAGATTAATTGGGAAGGCTGCTTCTACCGTAGCGACATAGGCTATCGTGCAATTGCACGCGAACGCGCAGACTCGAAGGAATAAACTATCCGAAAGGATAGGCAAGGGCGCTCAGCCCTTGCCGAACTATTCCCGCCCTGCGCATAGTTATCATCAGGCATCAACCTACGAAGGGATTTCGCCGTGCGCTGGCTCAGGATCGCCATAGGTTTCACTGTCAGCTTGCTGACCCTGCTCTGCCTTGCTCCGGCCCAGGCCTCGCAAGGCATTGGCTGGGCGTCCTTGCTCGACGACCAGGCCGATCTGCAATTGAGCGATATCCGCTCTTCGCGCTACACCAACCAATTCAGTCCGGTCGAGCTCGAACGCCTGACCGCCGCCAGGCCCGAAGGCGCCCTGTGGCTACGCTTTCGCCTGCAACCGGGCAGCCACGAACAAGTGCTGCGGGTCTTCGCCCCGGACCTTGCCCGCCTCGATCTCTACACCCTCGACGGCGACAACCTGATCGCCCAGGTACGTACCGGCAACGACCTGCCCCAGGCCGAGCGACCGTTGCCCAGCAGTGACTTCATGCTGCCGCTGGTACAAAGCGGCCACCCACTGGATGTCTACCTGCGGCTGGTGTCCAAGCACGAGCTGCGCCCCCATGTCACCCTCGAACCGGCCATCGAGGTCGCCGCCGACCAGAGCCAGTCGGTGTTGTACGGCCTGCTTTTCGGCAGCCTGATGATGCTGATCCTGCACAACCTGATCCGCTTCGCCTACACCCGCTCGCGCAGCAGCCTGTGGCTGGCCTCCTGCGAGGGTTTCCTGCTGCTCAGCGCGCTGTTCCTGCTGAACCTGATCGGCCCCTGGCTGCCCGACTGGCATGGCGCGCAAACCCCCGCCGCCTATATCGCGCTGTTGCTGACCGCGCCCTGCGGGCTGATGTTCACCTACTCGTTCTTTTCGCAGTTGGGCCCGCATCCGCTGAACAAGCTGTTGCTGGGCGATATCCTGGTGATCAGCCTCGGCGGCCTGCTGCTGCTGTTCGTCGACACCCTGCCACTGAACATCATGACCTACGGCCTGGTGTGCCTGGCAAGCTTGAGCATCCTGCTGGTGGCCGCCTATCACTGGCAGAAGGGCTACCGCCCGGCGCGCCTGTTCGTGGTGGCCATGGTGATCTTCAACATCGGTACGCTGGTCATCCTGCCCGCGCTGCTGGGGCTGACCCAGGTGGCACCACAAGGCCTGATCATCGCGCTGCTGGCGTTCATCTGCATCAGCGGCCTGCTGATGAGCGTAGCCCTGGGCGAGCGCCGACGCAGCATCACCCAGGACCAGTTCAGCCTCAGCCGTGACCTGGCGGCGAGCAATGCCGAAATCGCCGCCAAGGCCGAGTTCCTGGCGAAGATCAGCCACGAGATCCGCACGCCGATGAACGGCGTGCTGGGCATGACCGAACTGCTCCTGGGCACGCCGTTGTCGGTCAAGCAGCGCGACTATGTGCAGACCATCCACAGCGCCGGCAACGAGCTGCTGACCCTGATCAACGAGATCCTCGACATCTCCAAGCTGGAGTCCGGGCAGATCGAACTGGATGACGTGCAGTTCGACCTCAATGCCCTGATCGACGACTGCCTGAGTATTTTCCGTGCCAGGGCCGAGCAGCAGAATGTCGAGCTGATCAGTTTCATCCAGCCCCAGGTGCCCCGCGTGATCAGCGGCGACCCGACGCGCTTGCGCCAGACCCTGCTCAGCCTGCTGGAACACGCCCTGAAGAAAACCGACGAGGGCGAGATCCTCATTGTCGTCGCCCTCGACGAGCGCAGCGGCCAACCGCGTCTGCGCATCGCGGTCCAGGACAGCGGCGTGCCGATGGGCGACGAAGAACGCGATGCCCTGCTCCACGCCGAGCTGCAGAGCAAGAACTTCCTGGCGGCAACTCGCCTGGGGGGCAACCTGGGCCTGGTGATCGCCCGCCAGCTGGTGCAACTGATGCAAGGCGAGTTCGGCATCAAGAGCGGCATCAACCAGGGCAGCACCCTGTGGCTGACCTTGCCGCTTGATCCGCTGCACCTGGAGAACCCGACCTCCGACCTCGACGGCCCGCTCAAGGGCGCGCGGGTCCTGGTGGTCGACGACAACGACACCTGCCGCAAGGTGCTGGTGCAGCAATGCAGCGCCTGGGGCCTGAACGTCAGCGCCGTGCCGTCGGGCAAGGAAGCCCTGGCGCTGCTGCGGACCAAGGCCCACCTGCGCGACTACTTCGACGCGGTGTTGCTGGACCAGAACATGCCCGGCATGACCGGCATGCAACTGGCGGCGAAGATCAAGGAAGATCCGAGCCTGAATCACGACATCCTGCTGATCATGCTCACCGGCATCAGCAACGCGCCGAGCAAGATCATCGCGCGCAATGCCGGGGTCAAGCGCATCCTCGCCAAGCCGGTGGCCGGCTATACCCTCAAGACCACCCTGGCGGACGAACTGGCCCAGCGCGACAAGGGCCCCGTGCCGGCGCCGGTGGCGAGTCCCGAGCTGGTGGAACCGATTTCGGTACCCAGCGACTTCCGCATCCTGGTGGCCGAAGACAACAGCATCTCCACCAAAGTGATCCGCGGCATGCTCGGCAAGCTCAACCTCAAGCCCGACACCGCCAGCAACGGCGAAGAGGCCCTGCGGGCGATGAAAGCCCAGCGCTACGACCTGGTGCTGATGGACTGCGAGATGCCGATCCTCGACGGCTTTTCCGCGACCCAGCAACTGCGCGCCTGGGAAGTCGGCAACCAGCGCGTGCGCACCCCGGTGGTGGCGCTGACCGCGCACATTCTCACCGAGCACAAGGAACGCGCACGCCAGGCCGGGATGGACGGACACATGGCCAAGCCGGTGGAGCTGTCGCAGTTGCGTGAACTGGTGGAGCACTGGGTGGCCGAGCGCGCGAACCAGCAGGCCCAGGTGCCGACCTCCTGACGGCCGGGTAACAGCTCATCCGTGACAATTCGTGCGGCCCTTTCCCACACACCGCCGACAGCCCGCGCAACGCCTGATAGACTGCCGTCGCCCTCCTCCGCCGCGAGCCCACACCATGCTCCACGTGTTATTCAGCGTTTACCTGAAGATGCTGGTGCTCTACAGCCCGTTCTTCGTCCTGTCCTGCTTCATCGGCCTGACCCGTGGTTATTCCAGCAAGGAGCGGCGACGCCTGGCCTGGAAGGTCGCGTTGGCGACACTGGTCTCCAGCGTGCTGCTGTATCTGTTCGGGCGGGTGATCTTCAGCGTGTTCGGCATCACCGTGGATGCCTTCCGCATCGGCGCCGGCAGCGTGCTGTTCATTTCGGCGCTGGGCATGGCCCAGGGTAAATCGGCGGTGCAGACCGACAACGTGCAGCAGGACGTGACCATAGTCCCGCTGACCATTCCCCTGACCGTCGGCCCCGGCACCATCGGTGCCCTGCTGGTCATGGGGGTCAGCCAGCCGCACTGGGACGACAAGCTCTCGGCCATCGTCAGTATCGCCCTGGCGAGCCTGACCGTGGGCGTGGTGCTGTACCTGTCCAATCGTATCGAACGTATGCTCGGTGACCAGGGCCTGCAGATCGTCAGCCGCCTGATGGGGCTGTTCGTCTGCGCCCTGGCGGCGCAGATCATCTTTACCGGGGTGCGGGGGTATCTGGTAGCGCCTTTATAGCCAATCACGGACGACTATGGACGTCGTCCTTTTGTGAGCTCACATCCCCTCAAGAGCGGGGTTTTTCACCGTACCAGCGCGGTGTGTACACCCACTCGCCACCCTCGGCGCGAGGGAAGACGCAGGTGGTGGACGAACCGATGATGACCATCGTCCGCATGTCCACCTGGTCCGGCGTCAACTCGCCCAGGGTGGTCACCCGCAAGGTCTGTCCCGGCCGACCGATATCCCGTCCCAGGACCACTGGCGTCTGCGGTGTGCGGTGCCCGGCGACGATCTCCAGGGCCCGGCCCAACTGCCAGGGGCGGGAACGGGAGATCGGGTTGTAGAACGCCAGGGCCAGGTCGGCCTGGGCCGCCAGGTCGAGGCGTTTCTCGATGATGCTCCAGGGCTTGAGGTTGTCCGAGAGGGACATCACACAGAAATCATGCCCCAATGGCGCCCCCGCCTGGGCCGCCGTCGCCAGCGAGGCGGACACCCCCGGAAGGATCTCCAGGTCGACGCTGTGCCAGCTCGGGTCACTGGATTCGTGCAGGGCTTCGAGCACCGCCGCCGCCATGGCGAACACACCCGGGTCACCCGATGACACCACCACCACCGAGCGCCCCTGGGCCGCCAGTTCGAAGGCATGCCGGGCACGCTGCATCTCTTCGCGGTTATCGGTGCAATGCAGCACCTGATCGGCGCGGAACGGGCCGGCCATGCGCACGTAGGTTTCATAACCCAGCACGTCGTTGGCCTTCGCCAGTTCGGCCTTCACCGCCGGCACCATCAGCTCGGCGGCACCCGGGCCAAGGCCGATCACCGCCAGGCGCCCCCGTGGACGACCGATGCGTTCCGGCTCCAATGGCTGGCTGGCGACCGCGATCGCCAGGCCTTCGCCGACACAGATCGGCGGCAACAACTGCGGTATCGCCTGTTGTGCCATTTCGGCGACAGAACTGCCCGAGGCGACAAAGCGCAGCGGTACACCCAACTCGACAGCCGCTTCGCGCAGCGCAGGATGGGCCATCTCGCTGTCCGCCGCCACCAGGCAGGCCAGCGACTGGCGGGCGATATTCGCCCCGTGCAAGGCTTCACGCACGGCACCGGTCAGCTCCGGCACGCCAGCCGTGACCGCCACCAGCACGCTGCGCGGATAAATCAGCAATTCATTGGCGGCCGGCGCACGCTCGGCACTGCCGACATGAATCGACAGGCGTGCCTGCCGATCCTCCGGCAAGTGCGCCTGCGCGAGCCAAGGTGCCGCTCCTTCGATACGCACGCTTTCGCCGGCCAGCAGGTCCGAGACGAAGCGCTTGCCCAGCTCCAGGTCGCCCAGGGCATAACCGCTCGGCGGATTCAGCAGGCAGGTGCCGAAACGCAGCTCGCCGCTGGTGGTGATGGCGGCCGCCACACCGAGGCCGGCGGCCATTTCCCGCGCCATGACATTCACCCCGCCCAGCCCACCCAACAGCGGCACCACGGCGCTGCCGTCCTCGGCCACCGCCAGCACCGGCGGCTCGGCGCCCTTCTCCAGCAGCACCGGGGCCAGCGTGCGAATCACGATACCGGCGGCGCACAGGGCAATGATCGGCGTGTCCTGCTGATAGAGCTGGCGCAGGGTCGCGCCAAACTCGTGATAGAGCCGGTCCGCGCCGTCGACCCGCTCCGCCAGTCCATAGACCAGCGCATCCGGGTAAATCCGTTGCAGCTTGCGGGCCGTCGCGAGGCTGCCATTGCCGAGGATGACAATGGCCGGTTGCGCGCGGCTCATCCCTGCCACCGTTCGCCGGGCACGATGATCAGCGAGAAGTACGGCGAGGACATCGGCTCGACCTCATCGAGCGGGACGATCTTCTGGTTGGCCATGGTCGCGCGCTCCACATACAGGGCGCGACCGGCCAGGCCCAGTTCTTCCAGCACCTGGCGAACCTTGTGGAAGTTGCGCCCCAGTTTCATGATCACCGCCGCGTCGGCGTCGGCCAGGCGGCGCTTGAGCTCGTCATGGGGCAGCACGCCGGACAACACCGACAGGCTCTGGTTGCGATATACCAGCGGCGCCCCGAGCACCGAGGCGCCACCAAGCATCGAGCACACGCCGGGAATCACCTGGGCGTCGTAACGCTCGGCAAGACGGTCGTGCAGGTACATGTAGGAGCCATAGAAGAACGGATCGCCTTCGCAGATCACCGCCACGTCGCGGCCGGCATCGAGGTGCGCGGCCACGGCCAGGCTGGCCTCGTCGTAGAAGTCGCTGATCACCTGCTCATAGGACAAGGGCGCGGGCAGTGCCTCGGTGGTCACCGGGTAGACCAGCGGCAGCAAGGTCTGGGCCTCCTGCAAGTGGCCCTCGATGATGCCGAACGCGTTGCCTTTCTTGCCCTTGGCGACGAAGTACGCCACCACGGGCGACTCGCGCAGCAGGCGCAAGGCCTTGAGCGTGATCAGTTCCGGGTCACCGGGGCCCACGCCGAGGCCGATCAGACGTCCAGGCTGCTGCATCATTCAATCTCCGTAGCGAGGGCATTCACCGCAGCGGCGGCCATGGCGCTACCGCCCAGCCGGCCCTGCATGATCACGAACGGCACGCCACGGCTGTCGGCCGCGAGCATCGCCTTGGATTCGGCGGCGCCGACGAAGCCCACCGGGAAACCGAGGATCAACGCCGGTTTCGGCGCGCCGGCATCGAGCATTTCCAACAAGTAGAACAAGGCCGTCGGCGCATTGCCGATCACCACCACGCTGCCTTCCAGGTGGGGCCGCCACAGCTCCAGCGCCGCCGCCGAACGGGTATTGCCCAGTTCCTCGGCCAACTCGGGCACGCGCTCGTCGCGCAGGGTGCAAATCACCGGGTTGTTGGCGGGCAGCCGTGCACGGGTCACGCCTTCGCTGACCATCCGCGCATCGCAGAGAATCGCCGCGCCGGCCGCCAGGGCATCGCGCCCGGCCTTGCCGGCACCGGGGGAGAATTGCAGGCCGTCGATGGCATCGACCATGCCGCAGGCGTGGATCACCCGCACGGCGAGCTTCTCCAGGTCCGCGGGAATGCGCGCCAGGTTGGCTTCCGCGCGAATGATCGCGAAGGAGTTGCGATAGATCTCCTGACCGTCGCGGATGTAATCAATCATCGGTGTTGCTCCGTGAGCGGGCTGCCAGCAGGACGCCCGCCGCTTCAATAGTAAGGTTGCGTGCGTGCGGCCGGCCGAAGCCCGGGTGGGTCGCATCGCGAAAATAGAGGTCATAGTGGCCAGGAGAAACCGCCAGCAAGGTAGCCGGCGCCACATGGGCGGCCGCGCAGGAACGCGCGCAGCCGGACAAGTGCACGCCCTGGGGCCGGCCTTGCAGGTGCAGCGCCAGCGTGCGGGCGTCGGCCTTGGTGTCGGCCAGGCCCTTGCCACAGCCGGCCGAGCCGGTGCAGGCGATCAGTTGGGCCAGGCCGTAAGCGGCGTCGCACAACAATCCAAGGTCTTGCAGGTGGGCGGTAACGGTTGCCGCGTCCTCGACCCGGATATCCGGCAGCAACAGGCTCTGCCAGGGCGTCAGGCGCAGGCGGGCATCGCCGAACTCGCTCGCCAGCCGGGCCACGCCGTCGAGCATCGACGCGTCGAGCCGTCCGAGAGGCGCCACTGCACCGATGTACACACGCCCCGGCTGGCGCTGTGGATAAGTGCCGATATGCAACAGACCGGGCGCCGCGGATCGCTGCCAGGACGGGACCGCAACGGGTTCGAAACCGAGCCGTTGGGCCAATTGCCGGAGGAACTCCGCAGTCGAGACTTCGGCCAGCAAGTGGCGCATGCGCGTCTGCTCGGGACGGGCCAGATCGAGGAACAGCTCCAGCACCGCCACCACCAGCGCATGCCCCTTGGCCAGGGGCACGGCGGCCAGCGGCAAATCATTGGCCGGACAGCCGGCCAGGCCGAAGGCCAGGTACGCCTGGTCGCCCAGCAGCAGCGCCGACAACCACAGGTCATGCGGATGCTCCAGCATCGCCAGGGCTTCACCGCCGTCCAGTTGCACCGCGAACTTGGCCGACAGCTCATGGAAGCGTGCATGAGTCTGCAGGGTCGCCAGGATCTGTTCGGCCAGAGGCCGGGTGTCGATCAACAACTGGCGGTCGATGCCCGCGCTCGGGCTGAGCATCAGGTTGCGCACATCGTCGCCCGCCGCCGTGGTGGGCCCGAGGCCTGCGTCGAGCAACTCGCCGATCAGCGCCGCGTGTTGCTCGCCGATACCGCGAATCTGCAGGTTGGCCCGGTTGGTCGCCTCGATCACGCCGCCGGCATAACGTGCGGCGGCGCGGGCCACCGCCCGGGCCTGGTCGGCGCTGATCACCCCGCCGGCCAGCTTGATCCGGCAGATACCACCGTCCAGCGCCGGGACGATACGCAGCAACCCCGGACAGGCCGAGGGGCGAATGGCGGTGACAGGCAGGCGTTCGTTCAAGGGGCGACCGGCAGTGAAGGAAAAGTATTGGCTGCTATCGAAGAGCGTTTCGCCGTCGAAGGCGCGGTATTATGCCTGCTTTGTCCGACGGCATGAAAAGCCTGCCCGTCGGAACCGCTGTGTTTTGAGGATTTTAGATGGCGCCTTGGCTGACAATCGTGGGAATCGGTGAAGACGGCTTCAGTGGGCTCGGCCGGCAGGCCCGCGAGGCCCTGGCGGCGGCTTCACGGGTATTCGGCGGCCAACGTCAGCTCGACCTGCTGCCGGCGGACATCCGCGCCGAGCGCCTGGGCTGGCCAAGTCCGTTTTCCCTGGAGCCGCTGTTGGCCCTGCGCGGCACGCCGACCTGCGTGCTGGCCAGCGGCGATCCGATGCTGTTCGGCGTGGGCGCCAGCCTGTCACGCCGGGTCGCCGCCGAGGAGATGCAGGTGTTGCCCGCGCCCTCCTCCTGCTCGCTGGCCGCCGCCCGCCTGGGCTGGGCCTTGCAGGATGTGCTGATACTCTCGGTCGTCGCCCGCCCGCTGGCCGCCCTCGCTGCGCACCTGCACAGCGGTGTGCGCCTGCTGGTGCTGAGCAATGACGGCCTGAGTCCCGCGGCCATTGCCGCTCTGCTGCGCGAACGAGGTTTCGGCCCGAGCCGGATCAGCGTGCTGGAGCACCTGGGCGGCCCGACGGAACGGCGGATCGACGGGCTGGCCGAGGATTGGAGCGACCCGCCGATTGCCGACCTGAACCTGGTCGCCATCGAGTGCCTGGCCGCCCCCGGCACGCCGCGTCTGTCGCGTATTGGCGGGTTGCCGGACAGCGCCTTCGAGCATGACGGGCAACTGACCAAGCGCGATGTCCGCGCCATCACCCTCGCCCGCCTCGCCCCGCTGCCCGGTGAACTGTTGTGGGATGTCGGCGCGGGCAGCGGCTCCATCGGCATCGAATGGATGCGCGCCCACCCCGGTTGCCGGGCCATTGCCATCGAAGCTGACGCCGGTCGCCAACAGTTGATCGAGCGCAACCGTGACACCCTCGGCGTGCCGGGCCTGCAATTGATTCGTGGCCGTGCGCCCGATGCGCTGGAGGGACTGGAGCCGCCGGATGCAATCTTTATCGGCGGCGGCGTCACCCGTCCCGGGGTACTGGACCTTTGCTGGGCGCAGCTCAAGCCGGGAGGCCGGTTGGTGGCGAATGCGGTGACCCTGCAAAGCGAACTGTTGTTGATGAACTGGCGCCAGGCCCATGGCGGCGAACTGACCCGCATTCATATCGCCCAGGCCCAACCGCTGGGGGACTTCGACACCTGGCGCCAAGCCTTGCCGATCACCTTGCTCGATGTGGTCAAGCCTTGAACATCTCGGACACTGTAGGAGCGAGCTTGCTCGCGATGAACGCACAGGCTCCACGGTCTTTCAGATGCCCCGCGTTATCGTTGACGCCCATCGCGAGCAAGCTCGCTCCTACAGGGAGCAACCGTCATGCGTGAGGAAACCGCCGAACAGCCCGCGCCCCTGCGCAGCGGCCTGACCACCGGCAGTTGCGCCACCGCCACCGCCCTGGCGGCGGCGCGCCTGTTGCTCAGTGGCGTCAGCTGTGACGCGGTGCAGATCACCCTGCCCAAGGGCAAGCGCGTGGACCTGCGCCTGGAGTTCTGTCGTCGCCATGACGACGGCGCGGAGGCCGGCACCCTCAAGGATGCCGGCGACGACCCGGATGTCACCCACGGAGCCCTGCTGTACTCGCAAGTCCGCCTGATCGCCGAACCCGGCGTGCAGTTTCATGCTGGAAAAGGCGTCGGGACCGTCACCCGTCCCGGCCTGGTCCTGGCTGTCGGCGAACCGGCGATCAACCCGGTGCCGCGCCAGATGATCAGCCAACACCTGCAGCAATTGGCAGCTGAGCTGGATTACGCTGGCGGATTCTCGGTCACCGTCAATGTCCGCGACGGCGAGGCCCTGGCCCTGAAAACCATGAACCCGCGCCTGGGCATTCTCGGCGGGCTGTCGATCCTCGGCACCAGCGGCATCGTCCGACCGTTTTCCTGCGCGGCCTATATCGCCTCGATCCACCAGGGCATCGACGTCGCCAAGACCAACGGCTATCTGCATATCGCCGCCTGCACCGGCAACGCCAGCGAAGACACCATGCGCCGGGTCTACAACCTGCCGGAAATCGCCCTGATCGAAATGGGCGACTTCGTCGGCGCTGTGCTCAAGCACCTGCGCAAGGTCCCGGTGGACAAGCTGAGCCTGTGCGGCGGCTTCGGCAAGATCAGCAAGCTGGCGGCCGGGCACATGGACCTGCACAGCCGGCACTCGAGCATCGACCTGCCGCAACTGGCCGAATGGGCCGGCGAAGTCGGCGCCGATCAGGCCTTGCAGACGGCGATTGTCCAGGCCAACACCAGCCAGCAGGCGCTGGCCATGGCCAGAGCGGCCGGTATCGCCCTCGGCGATGCAGTCTGCCGGCGGGCCCGCGACTTCGCCCGCAGCGTGGTCCCCGCGCAAGTGCAGGTGGAAGTCTTTGCCATAGACCGCCAGGGCGGCATCGTTGGTCACGCGGGAGTACAGCCATGAAACGCCTGTTGCTGCTCGGCGGCGTCACCGAGGCCTTGGCGATTGCCCGGACCTTGGGCCCGGAGCATATCTACAGCCTGGCGGGTGTCGGGCGGGTGCCGACGGACTTGCAGTGCCAGGTTCGGGTCGGCGGTTATGGCGGGGCCGAAGGACTGGCACAATTCATCCGGGATGAAGGCATCGACCTGTTGCTGGACGCCACCCATCCCTACGCCGCGCAAATCAGCCACAACGCCGCCACTGCCGCGCGCTTGAGCGGCATCCCCTGTTGGGCGCTGCGGCGCCCGGCCTGGGTCGCGGAACCCGGCGACGACTGGCGCGAAGTCGCCGACTGGGCCGAACTGGTCGAGTCCCTCAGGCCCTTCCAGCGCCCGCTGTTCACCCTGGGCCGCGAGCCGCTGCAACATCTGGAAGAAATTCCCGCCGGGCAATTCTGGACCCTGCGCGCCCTCGAGACTTATCCAGGCAATGCCCGTTGCGAAGTGATCGGTGCACGCGGGCCCTTCCTGCTGGAAGACGAGCGCGCCTTGTTCCAGCGCCGCGCCATCGACGTGCTGATCAGCAAGAACAGCGGCAGCAGCGCGACCGAACCCAAATTGCAGGTGGCCCGAGAGCTCGGGGTACCGGTGCTGATTCTCCAGCGCCCGGCATTGCCGCCGGTGGACCGGGAGTTCCAGACGCTCACTGAAACACTTGCCGCGTTGGCAAGCATCGGCCAATAGATCACGATCAAGCGCTTGCAATAAAAGTAACCTTAAAGTTACCTTTTGAGCGCAATGATCAACGTGGAAATATCATGGCCCTTACTCGCAGCTTCAAACAGACCATCGCCGAGCGGGCGCAGCGCGACCCGGCGTTCGCCCAGGCACTGCTGAATGAAGCCGCCACCCTGTTTCTCAATGGCGAACCCGAAATTGCACGGGTGATCCTGCGTGACCTGGTCAACGCCACCGTCGGCTTCGAGGGCCTGGCCAAGGAAACCGACAAGCCGAGCAAAAGCCTGCACCGCATGCTCTCGGCCAAGGGCAATCCGAGCATGGACAACCTGGCCGCTATCTTCAGCGTGATTCGCGCCACCCTGGGTGTGAAGATCGAGGTCCATGCCGTTCCGGCCATGTGACGGCATGCTGCTACGCTTGTGCACAAGGATCACCGACAAACCCTACACAAGCTTGCGACCTTTCACCGCAGCCCGCGCTTTTACTTATGAAGGACGTTCAGGCTAAATAACCCATCTGTTTGAAAACACTGACGGAAAGTCTTCCCATGTCCCGACAACGGCTAGCATTTGCCTGGATCGCCTGCTTCGCAGTGCTGTTCAATCTGCTCGCCATGCCGATGTCCGGAGCCATGGCGCAAGCGTCGGAGAATTCAGTCCCGGAGCAACTGCTGTGGGGCAGTTTCTGCTCGGCCAGTGGCACCAGACTGGTGGCCATCGACCTCGGCAAGCTGGAACAGAAAGCCCCGCAGAACGACGACCATTCCACCATGCAGCACTGCTGGTGCTGTGCGGCCTTCGCGCCGCTGCTGGCGTTGCCCGGCCACGTGACGCAACTTCCGGTGCTGCAGGTCGCAACCAACCCCACGCGCCCCGCTACCGAAATCGATGCCCCCACCCCTCGCCAGCAATGGCCCTCGCTCAACCCCAGGGCTTCTCCGCTAACCTGATTCACGCTCGCAGTCCTTGTGCGTCATGAATCGTTATGGAGAACCACCATGCTCAAGAATGCCCTGTTGCTGGCCGCCCTGCTGCTGCCCGCCTGCTTTGCCCATGCCCACGAATTCAAGGTCGGTGACTTGCAGATCAGCCACCCCTGGTCCCAGGAACTGCCGCCCAACGCCCCGACGGTGGCGGCCTATTTCGTGATCCACAACCCGGGCACCACGGCCGACCGCCTGACCCGCGTTGACAGTCCCATTGCCGGCAAGGCCGAACTGCATGAACACGTGATGCAGCAGGACCTGATGAAAATGCAGCCCGTCGCCAGCGTCGACGTCCCCGCCGGGGGCGAAGTTCGATTCGCGCCCATGGCCTTTCATGTGATGTTGCTGGACCTCAAGGACCGCAGCCAGCTGCAGGATGGCAAGCACTTCCCGCTGACCCTGCACTTTGAAAAGGCCGGCGACGTGACGGTCGAGGTGTCGGTGCAGAAACAAGCGCCTGCCGGTACGGATGCCATGGGTCACATGGACCACGCGCAGTAACCGACGACGACTTTGAACGCCATGCGCGCCTCACGCCCCAGGTCGCCCCGCTCCCGTGCACAGGTACAGGGCAGCTGGCTGAGCCTGTTCGCCATGTTGATGATTTTTATCGGTCCGCTGATTTCCCAGGCGATGCCGATGGATCACCACATGCCCATGTCGATGGGCATGGACATGTCGATGGAGATGCCCGGGCAGGCGGGCATGGAACAGAGCGCCGCCGAGCACCACGCCCCCAGCGCCGAACACCATGCGCTGTGGGAAAAATGCGGCTATTGCACCCTGCTGTTCAGTTGCCCGGCACTGCCACAGACCCTCAGCTTCGCCGCCCTTGACGGCCCTCGGCCATCCACCGCCGTCGTCACCCTGACCCGCCTGGGCCACGCCCGGCAAACCACCTTCCCTGGTGCCCGCACCCGCGCTCCGCCCGCGTTCCATTAAGCAACGACACAACTTTCTCACCCGGCCCGCCTGGACTGTAAAGCGCAGCTCCAGGGCGGCGGCCGTGTTGTATTCGCTTGAATGATGGAACGCTTATGTCCACTGCCAACACTCGCCTGCGCGCTGCGCGGGCGTCCTCGCCGTTCGCCCTGAACGAGGCCCGCGCACGTCTGCGCCAGACCACCGTGCTGATGTGCGGCGCCTTGCTCGCACCCGGCGTCTTCGCCGCCGACTCGCCGGACGATCCCGCCCGGGAAATCGCCCCGACGGTGATTACCGCCCTCGCCCCCAGCTCGCCGCTGACGGTGATCACCGACCCCAAGGATCCGCGCCAGCCGGTACCCGCCAGTGACGGCGGCGACTACCTCAAGACCATCCCCGGCTTTGCCCTGGTGCGCAACGGCGGTACCAACGGCGACCCGGTACTGCGTGGCATGTTCGGCTCGCGGCTGAACATCCTCACCAATGGCGGCCAGATGCTCGGCGCCTGCCCGGGCCGCATGGATGCACCGACCTCCTATATCGCCCCGGAAACCTACGACAAGCTGACGGTAATCAAAGGCCCGCAAACCGTGCTCTGGGGTCCGGGCGCCTCAGCCGGGACCATCCTCTTCGACCGCGAGCCGGAGCACTTCGGCGAACTCGGCACACGGCTCAATGCCAGTGTGCTGGCCGGCTCCAATGGGCGTTTCGACAAGCTGGTCGATGCCGCCGCCGGCGGGCCGTCGGGGTATGTCCGGGCGATCGGCAACCAGGCCCGTGCCGGCGACTACAAGGACGGCAACGGCGACAGCGTGCCCTCGCGCTATGACAAGTGGAACGGCGACGTCGCGCTGGGCTGGACCCCGGACGCCGACACCCTGCTGGAACTGACCGCCGGCAAGGGCGACGGAGAAGCCCGCTATGCCGGACGCAGCATGGATGGCGCACAGTTCAAGCGCGAGAGCCTCGGCCTGCGTTTTGAAAAGTCCAACCTCGGCGAGGTCCTCGACAAGCTCGAGGCCCAGGTCTACTACAACTACGCCGACCACGTGATGGACAACTACAGCCTGCGCACGCCCTCGGGCACCGGGATGATGGCCGGGCCCATGGCCTCCAACGTCGACCGCCGCACCCTCGGCGCCCGGCTCAAGGCCACCTGGCGCTGGGCCGACTGGCAACTGATCGGCGGCCTCGACGCCCAGACCGACGAACACCGCCAGCGCAGCAGCATGGGCATCGACACCTACAAGGACCTGCCGCGCAACAGGGACGCCGAGTTCCACAACTATGGCCTCTTCGGCGAACTGACCTGGTACGCCGCCGAGCGCGACCGCCTGATCAGCGGCGTCCGCCTGGACCGGGCTGCGGCCAAGGACTTTCGCCAGCGCGTCGGTTCCGGGATGAGCGCCCGACCCAATCCGACCGCCAACCAGACCCGCTCCGACAGCCTGCCCAGCGGTTTCGTCCGCTACGAGCACGACCTGGCTGCCAGCCCGACCACGCTGTACGCCGGCCTGGGTCACGCCGAGCGCTTCCCGGACTACTGGGAACTGTTCTCCCCCAACCAGGGCCCAAGCGGCTCGCTCAACGCCTTCGATGCCATCAAGCCGGAGAAGACCACGCAGCTGGATGTCGGCCTGCAATACAAGACCGAGGACCTGGAGGCCTGGGCCTCGGGTTATGTCGGCCAGGTGCGCGACTTCATCCTGTTCAACTACCAGCCGGGAATGATGGGCACGACCTCCCAGGCGCGCAATGTCGACGCGCGGATCATGGGCGGTGAACTCGGCGGGGCGTACCGGCTGACCGCCAACTGGAAAGCCGATGCCACCCTGGCCTATGCCTGGGGCAAGAACACCAGCGACGGCAAGGCGCTGCCGCAGATGCCGCCACTGGAAACCCGCCTGGGCCTGACCTACAGCCGCGACAACTGGAGTGCCGGGGGCCTGTGGCGGGTGGTGGCGCAACAGAACCGCGTCGACCTGAACGAAGGCAACGTGGTCGGCAAGGACTTTTCCAGAAGCGCCGGTTTCGGGGTGTTCTCCCTCAACGGCGCGTACCGGATCAACGCCCACGTGAAAGTCAGCAGCGGCGTCGACAACCTGTTCGACAAGGCCTACGCCGAACACCTGAACCTGGCGGGCAACGCCGGGTTCGGCTACCCGGCCAATGACCCAACAGCCATCAACGAACCGGGGCGCACGTTCTGGACCAAGGTGGACATGAGTTTCTAACCGTAATAGTGGCGAGCGGGTTTGCCCGCTCGCCACATTGTCACCGTATATCCAATGACTGATACCTTGCGGAGCGCTCCTGATGAGCCAACCTAAAATCTCTTTCTACAACCTGGCCTGGCGCTGGCATTTCTATGCCGGGCTGTTCGTTGCCCCGTTCATGGTCCTGCTGGCCCTGACCGGGATCATCTACCTGTTCAAGCCGCAACTCGACCCGCTGCTGTACCGCGACCTGATGACGGTCCAGGCCGGTCATCACAGCCTCAATGCCGACGAGCAACTGCGGCGCATCGAGATGGCTTATCCACAGGCGCGGATCAAACAGTACCTGCCACCCGTCAACGCCGAACGCAGCGCGCAGTTCGTGGTCATCCGCGACGGTCACGAGCTCAACGTGTTCCTCGACCCCTATCGCGGCACTATCCTCGGCGAGCAGGATGCCAAGCTCAACCTGCAAGCCGTCGCCCGCTCCCTGCACGGCAAACTGATGATCGGCACGGTCGGCGACCGCCTGGTGGAACTGGCCGCCGGCTGGGGGGTGATGCTGGTGGTGTCCGGCCTCTACCTCTGGTGGCCGCGGGGCCGCTCCGGCGCCGGCGTGCTCTGGCCGCGCCTGGGCAAGCGCGGACGGATCGTCTGGCGCGACCTGCATGCCGTCACCGGCTTCTGGGGTGCGGGACTGCTGTTGTTCATGCTGCTCAGCGGCATGACCTGGACCGGTGTCTGGGGCAAGCAATACGCCGAGGTCTGGAACAGGTTTCCCGACGCCATGTGGAACAACATGCCCAAGTCCGACATCGAGGCCCGCAGCCTCAACGATTCGGCCCGCCAGACCGTGCCCTGGGCCCTGGAAAATACGCCAATGCCCGTGTCCGGCGAGCATGCCGAACACATGAACCACGGCGGCGGCGCGACCGGCCCGGCAGCACCGGGCATCACCCTGCAACAGATAGTGGACATCGCCACGGCGCGGCTGGTCGAACCCGGCTACAGCATCACCCTGCCGAGCACCGCCGAAGGCGTGTTCACCATCGCCGTGTTCGCCGACGACCCGCGCAACGACGCCACCCTGCACGTCGACCAGTACACCGGCACGGTCCTGGCCGATGTGCGCTGGCAACACTACGGCAATGTCGCCCGGGCCACGGAGATGGGCGTGATGCTGCATGAAGGCAAGCTGTTCGGAACGATCAACCAGTTGGTCATGCTGCTGGTGTGCCTGATGATCCTGCTCAGCGCGGTCAGCGGCGTGGTGATGTGGTGGAAGCGCCGCCCGCAAGGTGGCCTCGGAGTACCGCCGCTGCGCCATGATCTGCCCCGCTGGAAAACCGCGCTGGTGATCATGTTCGCCCTGGCGATCCTGTTCCCGCTGGTCGGGGTCTCGCTGGTTGTCGTCTGGTTGCTGGACTGGGCGCTGCTGTCGCGCCTCAAGGGCGAACCTGAATCGGCTTCATCTTCAAGCTGAAGACATTGAGAGGCACGACACAGGGGATTCTGTAGGCTTTTAATGCGAAACTATTGCAAATGAACATTGTTACAATATAACAATGTGCGACACACACCTGTAGGAGCCGGCTTGCCGGCGATGGCGGCAGGAAGGTCGATGCAAGACTTGCCGGCCTCATCGCCAGCAAGCCGGCTCCTACAAAGGTTTTGCGTGCAGGCCCCGAACAATGAGTAACGAATGACCTCGCTGACCCTCGCCCATCTCGCCTGGACTCCCCTGGGCCGTGGCCACTGCCATCACCAGTTCCAGCTGCGTGACGCCAACCTGCGGGTGGCCGCCGGCGAGTTCGTCGGCCTGATCGGCCCCAATGGCAGCGGCAAGACCAGCCTGTTGCGCTGCGCCTACCGCTTCAGCCACCCGGAACACGGCGAGGTCCTGCTCGACCACCAGAACGTCTGGAAACAATCGCCACGCTGGTGCGCCCAGCGCATCGCCGTGGTGCTCCAGGAATTCCCCGATGCCTTTGGCCTGACCGTCGAGGAAGTGGTCGCGATGGGCCGTACCCCGCACAAGAAACTCTTCGACGGCGACACCGAGGCCGACCGCCGACTGATCCACCAGTCCCTCGAATCGGTGGGCATGCTGGGCTTCGAAGAGCACGCCTTCGCCACCCTCTCCGGCGGTGAAAAACAGCGTGTGATCCTCGCCCGCGCCCTGGCCCAGCAACCGCAACTGCTGATCCTCGACGAACCGACCAACCACCTTGACCCACGCTTCCAGCTGGAGCTGTTGCGCCGGGTCAGGCAACTGAAGATCGGCACCCTGGCCAGCATCCATGACCTCAACCTGGCCGCGGCGTTCTGCGACCGCTTGTATGTGCTCCACCACGGTCGCATCGTCGCCAGCGGCACACCCGCCGAAGTCCTGACCGCCGAGCTGCTGCGCGAGGTCTTCGGCGTCGAAGCATTGATCGATACCCACCCACTTTCCGGCTACCCGCGAATCACCTGGATAACCCAACCATGAAGCTACGGCACCTGGCGCTTTGCCTCGGTTCACTGTTCACGTCCATGTCCGCCCTGGCCGAGTCGACGCACTACCCACTGACGATCCAGAGCTGCAACCGCGAGGTGACCTTCAAGGAGGCGCCCAGGCACGCGGTCAGTCATGACATCAACATGACCCAGATGATGCTCGCCCTCGGCCTCAAGCCGCGCATGGTCGGCTACAGCGGGATCAGTGGCTGGAAAGCGGTCACCCCGCAGATGGCGAAGATCCTCGACGGCCTGCCGGAACTGGCGGCCAAGTACCCGTCGGTGGAAACCCTGCTCAATGCCAATGTCGACTTCTTCTTCGCCGGCTGGGACTACGGCATGAGCGTCGGCGGTGCCGTCACCCCGGCGACGCTGACGCCCCTGGGCATCAACGTCTACGAGTTGACCGAGTCCTGCGCCTTCGTGATGAAACGCCCGGGTGCCAGCCTCGACGACACCTACAACGACCTGCGCAACCTGGGCCGGATCTTCGACGTGCAGGCGCGTGCCGATGCCCTGGTCGGCGCGATGCAGGCACGGGTCAGCGCCGTGCAGAAAAGCCTGCCAGCCGAGCGCCCACGGGTGTTTCTCTACGACAGCGGCGAGGACCGCGCCATGACCGCCGGCCGCCTGGCCATGCCCCAGGCGCTGATCGAAGCCGCGGGCGGTCGCAACGTACTGGATGATGTCGACGCCAGTTGGACCCGGGTGAACTGGGAAAGCGTGGTGGAGAAGAATCCCCAGGTGATCGTCATCGTCGACTACAGCGAAATCACCGCGGAACAGAAGCAGCACTTCCTCGAAACCAACCCGGCGCTGCAATCGGTGGACGCCATCCGCAACAAGCGTTTCGTGGTCATTCCCTATGTCGAGGCGACGCCGGGCATCGATAACGTCCAGGCCATCGAAACCCTTGCCAAGGCGTTCCACCCGCAATGATGAACCGCCGCTACGCCTTGTTGCTGGTCGCCCTCGGCACCTTGTTGCTGCTCTCCTGCGTGCTGTCCCTGGGCTTCGGTCCGGCACGGGTGCCGGTGGATGTGGTGTGGCGGATTCTCTCGTACAAGGTGCTGGGCCTGGGCGAGGTGAACTGGAGCGCAGGCCAGGAGCCTATCGTCTGGTTGATCCGGGTGCCGCGCATGCTCCTCGGCGCGTTGGTGGGGGCCGGACTGGCCCTGATCGGCGCGGTGCTGCAGGCGGTCACCCGCAATCCCCTGGCCGACCCGCACCTGCTCGGCGTCACCTCCGGGGCGACCCTCGGCGCGGTGATCGTGGTCCTGCATGTGGGCGAAATCGTCGGTCTGCTGACCTTGCCCATCGCCGCTTTTCTCGGCGCCCTGGGTAGCATGCTGGTGGTGCTGGCCATCGCCAGCCGCAAGGGTCGGCTGGACAGTGACCGGCTGCTGCTGTGCGGGGTCGCGGTGTCCTTCGTGATGATGGCGCTGGCCAACCTGCTGCTGTTTCTCGGCGACCACCGGGCCAGCTCCGCGGTGTTGTTCTGGATGCTCGGCGGCCTCGGCCTGGCGCGCTGGGAACTGCTGCCGATTCCGGCAGCGAGCGTGCTGCTGGGACTGGTGTTGCTGGTGAGCATGGCGCGGCCGTTGAACGCCCTGATGGCGGGCGAGCAGACCGCCGTGACCCTCGGCCTGAGTGCGCGTAATGTACGCCTGAAGGTGTTCCTGATCGCCTCGCTGCTGACCGGCGTACTGGTGTCCATCAGCGGTTCCATCGGCTTCGTCGGCTTGATGGTGCCGCATATCGCCCGCTACCTGGTGGGCGCGGAGCACCGTCGCCTGCTGCCGGTGTCGGCACTGCTGGGCAGCCTGTTCCTGGTCTGGGTCGATGTTGCGGCGCGTACCCTGATCGCCCCGGAAGACCTGCCCATCGGGGTGGCCACGGCGGCGATCGGCGGGTTGTTTTTCATCGGCCTGATGCGCAAGCGTGGCTGACGCCGGCGCCTGCAATCGCAGCGCACGGCCTGTATGATGGCGCTTTGTCCCCCCTCTCAGGATGAGTCCCATGTTGAAAACCACCGCCTTGGCACTGCTGCTCTGCTGCTCCTTCAACGCCTCGGCCGATACCAGCGTCGATGTCTCGAAGATCTACGGCAATATCAAGTTCGTCGACAGTTTCCCCGACTACAAGGTCAAGGTCGTGAACTCCTTTGAAGACCTCAACGTGAAGAAAGTCGATTCCTTCGCCGACGCCCCTGGCAAGTGGAAAATCGTCGACAGTTTCCCTGATTACAAAATCCAGATCGTCGACTCCTTTCCCGACTTCACCATCAAGTATGTGGACTCTTTCCCGGGCGTGAACTAACCCAAACCCGGCCAGAGACACGGGGGGAGCGAGCCAACCCTCCCTGCAGCACCAGAATGACGCATAGCCGTGCCCACCGGCGCGGCAAAGCCTCCTCTTGGGGCGCCTGCCTCCCCGCCCTCCGCTAAAAAGCGACGTTTTGCTGCCTCCCGCCGACTAGGCACACCGCTTGCAATCACCCTCTCGACCTGCCCCATAACAACGTTGAGTTCATGGAGATTGCACAATGAAGCGTCGCAGCTTGCTCAAGGCTTTCACACTCTCGGCATCGATCGCCGCCATGGGCATGACCTGGACTGTCCAGGCGGCCGAGACCATCAAGGTCGGCATCCTGCACTCGCTGTCCGGCACCATGGCAATCTCCGAGACCTCGCTCAAGGACATGGCGCTGATGACCATCGACGAGATCAACGCCAAGGGCGGGGTCAACGGCAAGATGCTCGAACCGGTGGTGGTCGACCCGGCGTCCAACTGGCCGCTGTTCGCCGAAAAGAGCCGGCAGTTGCTGACCCAGGACAAGGTCGCGGTGGTGTTCGGTTGCTGGACCTCGGTGTCGCGCAAGTCGGTGCTGCCGGTGTTCGAGGAACTCAACGGCCTGCTGTTCTACCCGGTGCAGTATGAAGGCGAAGAGATGTCGCCGAACGTGTTCTACACCGGCGCCGCGCCGAACCAGCAGGCGATCCCGGCGGTGGAATACCTGATGAGCGAAGACGGCGGCGCTGCCAAGCGTTTCTTCCTGCTGGGCACCGACTACGTCTACCCGCGCACCACCAACAAGATCCTGCGTTCGTTCCTGCATTCCAAGGGCGTGGCGGACAAGGATATCGAAGAGGTCTACACCCCGTTCGGCCACGCCGATTACCAGACCATCGTCGCCAACATCAAGAAATTCTCCGCCGGCGGCAAGACCGCGGTCATTTCCACCGTCAACGGCGACTCCAACGTGCCCTTCTACAAGGAACTGGCGAACCAGGGCCTGAAAGCCACCGACGTACCGGTGGTGGCCTTCTCGGTGGGCGAGGAGGAACTGCGCGGCATCGACACCAAGCCGCTGGTGGGCAACCTGGCGGCGTGGAACTACTTCGAGTCGGTGACCAACCCGGTGAACCAGAAGTTCGTCGCCGACTGGAAAGCCTACGCCAAGAAGAAAAACCTGCCGGGCGCCGACAAGGCGGTCACCAACGACCCGATGGAGGCCACCTACGTCGGCATCCACATGTGGGCCCAGGCGGCGGAGAAGGCCAAGTCCACCGATGTCGACAAGGTCCGTGAAGCCCTGGCCGGCCAGACCTTCGCCGCGCCGTCGGGCTACACCCTGACCATGGACAAGACCAACCACCACCTGCACAAGCCGGTGATGATCGGCGAGATCCAGCCGGACGGTCAGTTCAACGTGGTCTGGCAAACCGAGGGACCGATCCGGGCCCAGCCGTGGAGCCCGTTCATCCCGGGTAACGACAAGAAGCCGGATTATGCGGTGAAGGGCAACTGATCCAGGCCCGCGCCTGACGCAATCCCCCTGTAGGAGCGAGCTTGCTCGCGATGGTAGTCCAGCCACCGCGGAGCATCAGGCTTCCAGCGTCATCGTTGACGTCCATCGCGAGCAAGCTCGCTCCTACACGGTGTCCGAGTTGCCTCTTGGGTAACCGGACACTTTCAAGGACATCGATATGCCCACTGCCCTCTACCGTCTTTTCCTGGCCCTCGCGCTGCTATTGCCGATAGCCGCCCAAGCCGGCGATGCCGAAGACTTCGTCGCCGCCAACCCCAACCAACAGGCCGCCCTGCTGGAAGCCTGGGCCGCGCACCCGGAGCCGGCGCGCATCGAGCTGATCGATGCCCTGCACAGCGGCCAACTGACGCTCAACGGCGAAACCAGGACCCTGCGCCTGAACAACCGCCTGCGCGGCCTGATCGACACCGCCGTCGCCGCCCAGCAACTGCTCGCCGCCGACGCCAAGGTGCGCCTGGCCGCCGCGCAACAACTGCAAAAAAGCGCCAAGCCGGCGCAACTGAAATTCCTCGACCAGCAACTGGCCGGCGAAATCAACGCCGATGTCCACGCCGCGCTCAGCCTGGCCCTGGCCAATCTGCAACTGGTCGACAGCGACCCGGCCGTGCGCCTGGCCGCCGTACGCCTGCTCGGTGACAGCGGCGACCCACTGGCCCGCACCCGCCTCGAAGGCCTGCTGCAACCCGGTGTCGAAGCCGATGCCGGCGTGCATACCGCCGCCGAAACCAGCCTGGCGCAAGTCAAACGCAGGCTGATGCTCGGCGAATGGCTCGGCCAGGCCTTCAGCGGCCTGTCCCTGGGGTCGATCCTGCTGCTCGCCGCCCTCGGCCTGGCGATCACCTTCGGCCTGCTCGGGGTGATCAACATGGCCCACGGCGAAATGCTCATGCTCGGCGCCTACGCCACCTACGTCGTGCAGTTGCTGTTCCAGCGTTTCCTGCCGCAGGCCATCGAGTTCTACCCGCTGGTGGCCCTGCCGGTGGCGTTCTTCGTCACCGCCGGGATCGGCATGGCCCTGGAGCGCACGATCATTCGCCATCTCTACGGCCGCCCGCTGGAAACCCTGCTCGCCACCTGGGGCATCAGCCTGATGCTGATCCAGCTGGTGCGCCTGCTGTTCGGCGCGCAGAACGTCGAGGTGGCCAACCCGACTTGGCTCTCCGGCGGCATCCAGGTGCTGCCCAACCTGGTCCTGCCCTACAACCGCCTGGTGATCATCGCCTTCGCCCTGTTCGTAGTGATCCTGACCTGGCTGCTGCTGAACAAGACCCGCCTGGGCCTGAACGTGCGCGCCGTCACCCAGAACCGCAACATGGCCGCCTGCTGCGGCGTGCCCACCGGGCGCGTGGACATGCTCGCTTTCGGCCTCGGCTCCGGCATCGCCGGCCTTGGCGGCGTCGCCCTGAGCCAGATCGGCAACGTCGGCCCGGACCTGGGCCAGAGCTACATCATCGACTCCTTCCTGGTGGTGGTGCTCGGCGGGGTCGGCCAGTTGGCCGGCAGCGTCATGGCGGCCTCCGGCCTGGGCATCGCCAACAAGCTCCTCGAACCGCAGATCGGCGCGGTCCTGGGCAAGATCCTGATCCTCGCGCTGATCATTCTGTTCATCCAGAAACGCCCGCAAGGACTCTTCGCACTGAAAGGACGGGTGATCGACTGATGAACCAGCCCCTGATGCTCACCGCGACCCAAAAAGCCGGGCCCAGGCTGACGCTTGCCGTCGGCGCGACCGTCCTGGCGCTGCTGCTGGCCTTGCCGCTGCTGTCGCTGCTGCCGCCCGGGAACCTGCTCCACGTCTCGGCCTATATCCTGACGCTGGTGGGCAAGATCCTCTGCTACGCCATCGTCGCCCTGGCGCTGGACCTGGTGTGGGGCTACGCCGGCCTGCTGTCCCTGGGCCATGGCCTGTTCTTCGCCCTCGGCGGCTACGCCATGGGCATGTACCTGATGCGCGAGGCGTCCGGCGACCAACTGCCGGCGTTCATGACCTTCCTGTCCTGGACCGAACTACCCTGGTACTGGACCGGCACCAACCACTTCCTCTGGGCCCTGTGCCTGGTGGTGCTGGCGCCGGGGCTGCTGGCGCTGGTGTTCGGTTTCTTCGCCTTCCGTTCGCGGATCAAGGGCGTGTACTTCTCGATCATGACCCAGGCCCTGACCTTCGCCGGGATGCTGCTGTTCTTCCGTAACGAGACCGGCTTCGGCGGCAACAACGGCTTCACCAACTTCCGCAGCATCCTGGGGTTCGGCATCACCGAGCCGGGCACCCGCGCGGTGCTGTTCTTCGCCACAGTAGCCTTGCTGGTCGCCAGCCTCTACAGCGGCTGGCGCCTGGCCCGGAGCAAGTTCGGCCGGGTACTGACGGCGCTACGCGATGCGGAAAACCGCCTGATGTTCTGCGGCTACGACCCGCGTGGTTTCAAACTGTTCGTCTGGGTGCTGAGCGCGATTCTCTGCGGGTTGGCCGGTGCCTTGTACGTGCCGCAGGTGGGCATCATCAACCCCAGCGAAATGTCGCCGACCAACTCCATCGAGGCCGCCGTGTGGGTGGCCCTGGGCGGACGCGGCAGCCTGATCGGCCCGTTGCTGGGCGCGGGCATGGTCAACGGCATGAAGAGCTGGTTCACCGTGGCCTTCCCCGAATACTGGCTGTTCTTCCTCGGCGCACTGTTTATCGTCGTGACCCTGTACCTGCCCAAGGGCGTGATCGGGTTGCTGAAGAAAAGGGACGAACAATGAGAGTCACTGCAACCGCCGAATTCATGCTCGAGCCGATCCTCGAGCCCAACAGGGACGCCGGCAGCAGCCGCGACGCCATCGGTCTCGGCCAGGCCAAGGGCGACGGCCTGGATACCCGCCACGGCACCATCCTGACCCTGGAAGACATCAGCGTCAGCTTCGACGGCTTCAAGGCCCTGAACAACCTGAACCTGTACATCGGCGTCGGCGAACTGCGCTGCATCATCGGCCCCAACGGCGCGGGCAAGACCACCCTGATGGACGTGATCACCGGCAAGACCCGGCCCAGCCACGGCAAGGCCTGGTTCGGCGAAACCCTGGACCTGTCGTCGATGAGCGAAGTGCAGATCGCCCAGGCCGGGATCGGCCGCAAGTTCCAGAAGCCGACGGTGTTCGAGGCGCTGACGGTGTTCGAGAACCTGGAACTGGCGCAGAAGACCGACAAGTCGGTATGGGCCAGCCTGCGGGCACGCTTGAGCGGTGAGCAGAAAGACGGGATTGCCCGGGTCCTGGAAACCATTCGCCTGACCGGCTCGGTCAATCGCCCGGCCGGCTTGCTGTCCCACGGCCAGAAGCAGTTCCTGGAGATCGGCATGCTGCTGGTGCAGGACCCGCAACTGTTGCTGCTCGACGAACCGGTGGCAGGCATGACCGATGCCGAGACCGAGTTCACCGCCGAGCTGTTCAAGAGCCTGGCCGGCAAGCATTCGCTGATGGTGGTGGAGCACGACATGGGCTTTGTCGGCGCGATTGCCGACCATGTCACCGTGCTGCACCAGGGCAGCGTGCTGGCCGAAGGGTCGCTTGAGCAGGTGCAGGAAAACGAGCGGGTGATCGAGGTCTACCTCGGTCGCTGAAGGCACCCCATATTCAGGAACACAACCATGCTGCAAGTCGACAAACTGCACCAATACTACGGCGGCAGCCACATCCTGCGGGGGCTGTCCTTTGACGTGAACATCGGCGAAGTCACCTGCCTGCTGGGGCGCAACGGCGTGGGCAAGACCACCCTGCTCAAGTGCCTGATGGGCCTGCTGCCCGCCAGGGAAGGGGCCGTGCAATGGGAAGGCAAGGCCATCACGAACTTCAAGCCGCACCAACGGGTCCACGCCGGCATTGCCTACGTCCCCCAGGGCCGGGAAATCTTCGGCCGCCTCAGCGTGGAGGAAAACCTGCTGATGGGCCTGTCGCGCTTCCCCGCCGCCGAAGCCCGGGAAGTCCCGGCCTTCATCTACGAACTGTTCCCGGTCCTGCTGCAGATGAAACAACGCCGCGGCGGCGACCTCTCCGGCGGCCAGCAGCAACAGCTCGCCATCGGCCGGGCCCTGGCCAGTCGCCCACGCCTGCTGATCCTCGATGAACCCACCGAAGGCATCCAGCCGTCGGTGATCAAGGAGATCGGCGCGGTGATCAAGAAACTCGCCGCCCGGGGCGACATGGCGATCCTGCTGGTGGAGCAGTTCTACGATTTCGCCGCCGAGCTGGCCGATCAGTACCTGGTGATGTCCCGGGGCGAGATCGTCCAGCAAGGCCGTGGAGAAAATATGGAAGCCGAAGGTGTACGCGGACTGGTTACGATCTAACCTGTAACGTCCGGACGATAATTAGAAACCATGAATTTACCTGCCACCAACGCCCTGTTCACCCCCAGTTGGCATGCCGAGCTGGAACTCGGCTACGCCCGCTTCGGCGATTGCACGCGCCCGGTCACGCGGCGACACCTGGGGCCGTTGCGGGTGCAGAAACACCTGTACGCCGAAGGCCCCGAAGTCTGCCAGCACATCATCGTCCACCCACCGGGCGGCATTGCCGGGGGTGACCGGCTGGCCATCAGCGCCCGGGTCGAACCCGCTGCCTGGGCGCAACTGACCAGCCCCGGGGCCGCCAAGTGGTATCGCGCCACCGGCCCGGCCTACCAGACCCTGGACCTGAAGGTTGCCGCCGGAGCGACCCTGGAATGGCTGCCCCAGGAAACCATCGTGTTCAGCGCGGCCCAGGCCGAACTGCGCACCACCATCGACCTGGAGGGCGACGCCCGGCTGTTCTACTGGGACATGGTCGCCCTCGGTCGCCCCGCCAGTGGCGAGCGTTTCGATCGCGGGCATTTCCACTCGCAACTGGACATCCGCCGCGACGGCCAGCTGCTCTGGCACGAACGCCAACGCATCCGGGGCGGCGACGGCCTGCTGGATTCGCCCATCGGCCTCGACGGCCAACCGGTCTTCGCCACCCTGCTGGTCACCGGCGAGATCGACAGCGCACTGCTGGAACGCTGCCGCTCAGTGCAGGCGCGGGTGCGCGGCGACCTGACCCAACTGCCCAACCTGCTGGTGGCGCGCTGCCTGGCCGGCGAGGCCTTGCACGCCCGCGCCTGGCTGATCGAGCTGTGGCGGCTGTTGCGCCCCGCCCTGCTGGGGCGCGACGCGGTGCCACCGAGGATCTGGAACACATGAACACACCGCACCTCTTTGACTGCCTGCCAATGGACTCCGAACCATGGACCTGACACCCCGCGAAAAAGACAAACTGCTGATTTTCACCGCTGGTCTGGTTGCCGAACGGCGCCTGGCCCGCGGGGTGAAACTCAACTATCCGGAAGCCATGGCCTACATCTCGGCGGCCCTGCTGGAAGGCGCCCGCGACGGCCAGAGCGTGGCCGAGCTGATGCACTACGGCACCACGCTGCTCAGCCGCGAACAGGTGATGGAAGGCATCCCGGAAATGATCCCGGAGATCCAGGTTGAAGCCACCTTCCCCGACGGCACCAAGCTGGTCACCGTCCACCAACCCATCGCCTGAGGCCGAGCATGTCCTACGTTATCCGTGATGCCGCCCACGCCGACCTGCCGGCGATCCGTGACATCTACAACGACGCGGTACTCAACACCACCGCCATCTGGAACGAACAACCGGTGGACCTGGGCAACCGCCAGGCCTGGTTCAGCGCCCGGCAAGGCCAGGGCTACCCGATCCTGGTGATCGTCGACGGCAGCGACAGCGTGCTCGGCTATGCCTCCTTCGGCGACTGGCGGCCCTTCGAGGGTTTCCGCCACACCGTCGAACACTCGGTGTACGTACGCAGCGACCAGCGCGGCAACGGCCTGGGCCCACGCCTGATGGCGGCCCTGATCGAGCGCGCCCGGGGCTGTGACAAACATGTGATGGTCGCCGCCATCGAAAGTGGCAACAGCGCGTCCATTCGCCTGCATGAACGCCAGGGCTTCATCGTCACCGGACAGATGCCCCAGGTGGGCGTGAAGTTCGGCCGCTGGCTGGACCTGACCTTCATGCAACTGACCCTGAATCCGGGCGCCCTGCCGCCCGCCAACAACCAGGAGTAACCCGCCATGAACGCCGCCCAATTGCGTCGTGTGAATACCGAAAGCTTTGCGCACTACCGCCAGGGTTTGATCGATTTGCTGCTTGACGCCGTTCGGCACGGCGCCAGCGTGGGTTTCCTGGCCGACCTCGACGCCGCCCAGGCCCGGGACTACTTCGACACGGTGCAGGCAGCGCTGCAGGATGGCAGCCTGCTGCTGTGGGTGGTGGTCCGCGACGAACAGGTGCTGGCCAGCGTGCAACTGAACCTGTGCCAGAAGCCCAACGGCCTGAACCGCGCCGAAGTGCAAAAGCTGCTGGTGTACAGCGAGGCCCGCCATCGCGGTCTCGGCCAGCAACTGATCGAGGCCCTGGAACAGACGGCGCGCCAGCACAAGCGCGGCCTGCTGCACCTCGACACCGAGGCCGGCTCCGAAGCCGAAGCCTTCTACAGCGCGCTGGGCTACACCCGGGTCGGAGAACTGCCGAACTACTGCGCCACACCGGAGGGTCGCTACAAGGCCACCGCCATCTACTACAAGACCCTGGGACAACCCGAATGATTCCTGGCGAATATCAGATCCAGCCCGGCGACATCGAACTCAATGCCGGTCGCCGCACCCTTAGCCTGAATGTGGCAAACAGCGGCGACCGACCGATCCAGGTCGGTTCGCACTATCACTTTTTCGAGACCAACGACGCGCTCACCTTCGATCGCGCCGCCAGCCGCGGCATGCGCCTGAATATCCCCGCCGGCACCGCCGTGCGCTTCGAGCCGGGGCAGAGCCGGGACGTCGAGTTGGTGGAGCTGGCGGGATTGCGGCGGGTGTTCGGCTTTGCCGGGCGGGTCATGGGCGACCTTGATTGAGCGATGGTGAGGGGTCTGCCCCCTCCACAACAGACTGCACCTGCCTCCATTTTGCGTTCAGGGAAACCCAATGAAGATTTCCAGACAAGCCTACGCCGACATGTTCGGCCCCACCGTCGGCGACAAGGTGCGCCTGGCCGATACCGAACTGTGGATCGAAGTGGAAAAGGACTTCACCACCTACGGCGAAGAAGTGAAATTCGGCGGTGGCAAGGTGATCCGCGATGGCATGGGCCAGGGCCAACTGCTGGCCGCCGAAGTCGTCGACACCCTGATCACCAACGCCCTGATCATCGACCACTGGGGCATCGTCAAGGCCGACGTCGGCCTCAAGGATGGCCGCATCGCCGCCATCGGCAAGGCCGGCAACCCGGACATCCAGCCCGACGTGAGCATCGCCATCGGCGCCAGCACCGAAGTCATCGCCGGCGAGGGCATGATCCTCACCGCCGGCGGCATCGACACCCATATCCACTTCATCTGCCCGCAGCAGATCGAAGAAGCGCTGATGAGCGGAGTCACCACCATGATCGGTGGCGGCACGGGGCCGGCCACCGGCACCAACGCCACCACCTGCACCTCCGGGCCCTGGCACCTGGCGCGCATGCTCCAGGCCGCTGACGCCTTCCCGATGAACATCGGCTTCACCGGCAAGGGCAACGCCAGCCTGCCGCAGCCGCTGATCGAGCAGGTCGAGGCCGGCGCCATAGGCCTCAAGCTGCATGAAGACTGGGGCACCACCCCCGCCGCCATCGACAACTGCCTGAGCGTGGCCGACCAGTACGGCGTGCAGGTGGCGATCCACACCGACACCCTCAACGAATCCGGCTTCGTCGAGACCACCCTCGGCGCGTTCAAGGGCCGCACCATCCATACCTATCACACCGAAGGCGCGGGTGGCGGCCATGCGCCGGACATCATCAAGGCCTGCGGCTTCGCCAACGTGCTGCCCAGTTCCACCAACCCGACCCGGCCGTTCACCCGCAACACCATCGACGAACACCTGGACATGCTGATGGTCTGCCATCACCTCGATCCGAGCATCGCCGAGGACGTGGCCTTCGCCGAAAGCCGCATCCGCCGGGAAACCATCGCCGCCGAGGACATCCTCCACGACCTCGGTGCGTTCTCGATGATCAGTTCCGACAGCCAGGCCATGGGCCGGGTCGGCGAGGTCATCACGCGCACCTGGCAGACCGCCGACAAGATGAAGCAACAACGCGGCCCGCTGCCGGGCGACGGTGACGGCAACAGCAACTTCCGGGTCAAGCGCTACATCGCCAAATACACCATCAATCCGGCGATCACCCACGGCATCAGCCATGAAGTGGGCTCGATCGAAGTGGGCAAATGGGCCGACCTGGTGCTCTGGCGCCCGGCGTTCTTCGGCGTGAAACCGACGCTGATCCTCAAGGGCGGGGCGATTGCCGCAAGCCTGATGGGCGATGCCAACGCCTCGATCCCGACCCCGCAGCCGGTGCATTACCGACCGATGTTCGCCAGCTACGGCGGCTCATTGCACGCCACCAGCCTGACCTTTATCAGCCAGGCCGCGCAGGACGCCGGGGTCCCCCAGAGCCTGGGGCTGAAGAAAAGGATCGCCGTGGTGAAGGGCTGCCGCGACGTGCAGAAAACCGACCTGATCCACAACGACTACCTGCCGCACATCGACGTCGATCCGCAGACCTACCAGGTCAAGGCCGATGGCGTGCTGTTGTGGTGTGAGCCGGCGGACGTGCTACCGATGGCTCAACGCTACTTTCTGTTCTGAGCCCGGGCGCCCCTTGTAGGAGCCAGCTTGCTGGCGATGAACGTCGACACACCGCGATCAGCCTGATGCCCCGCGTTATCGTTGACGACCATCGCCAGCAAGCTGGCTCCTACAAGGGATTGAGCTTGACGATAGACTTCAGCGCGTCCCGGATTTGTGGGAGCCGGCTTGCTGGCGATCCGCCGCAGGCGGCCATTCAGTCGAGGACAAAGCACCCCAGGCGCTGGCGCAGCATCTGGCTCTCCGCCCGCAAATGCTGCACCTCCTCCAACAGGTATCAGCTACCCCAGTGCTCTCTCGGGTCGAAGGCGGCCTTTTTCGCCAGTTCCTGCCACAACGCCTTGACGGCATCGTCGTTCTGCCGCGGCATCACCGCCTTGAGTTGCACGAACAGATAACCGCGCTGCCCGGCCTTGTTCAACAGGCCGTGGCCCTTGGCCCGCATGCGCTGGCCGTTCTGGCTGCCCGCCGGGACCTTGAGGTTGATCTTGCCCGTCAGGGTCGGCACCGCGACCTCGGCTCCCAGCGCCAGCTCCCAGGGGGCCAGCGGCAGGGTGATGATCAGGTTCTCGCCTTCGACCTCGAATTTGGGGTGAGGCGCGAAGCGAATCGTCAGGTACAGGTCGCCATTGGCCCCGCCGCCGATGCCCGGCGCGCCCTGGCCCTTGAGACGGATACGCTCGCCGTCGGTGACACCGGCCGGAATCTTCACGTTCAGGCTCTTGCTGGTGTTGCTGACATGCTTGCCGGCCGCATTGTGCTGCGGGATGTGGAAGCTGACCTTCTTCGACTCGTTCGAGAGGCTTTCTTCCAGGAAGATCGGCAGTTCCAGTTCCACGTCCTGCCCTCGCCGACCGGCGCTGCGACCCGCTTGGCCACCCCCGAAACCGGCACCGCGCGAGCCGAAGATCGAACTGAAGAAGTCCGAGAAGTCGCCCGTGTCCGCGCCACCGCCAAAACCGCCACGCCCCTGCCAACCCGGCGGGCCCTGGAACGGCTGGCCATGCTGGCCGTATCGGCGCAGGTCGTCGTATTCGGCGCGCTTGTCGGCGCTTCTCAGCGCCTCATAGGCTTCGGAGGCATCCTTGAATTTCGCCTCAGCGTCCTTTTCCTTGCTGACATCCGGGTGGTACTTGCGCGCCAGCTTGCGGTACGCGGCCTTGATGGCCTTGTCGTCCGCCGTCGGCTCCACGCCCAGGATCTTGTAATAATCTTTGAAGTCCATCTAAGGATCACCATCCGTTATCGATATCGCGCCGCTCGGCAAGACACAGCCTGCGCGCATCGGCGCGACAAGGATTGACCGAGCTCAAGGCTGTGACTCAGGGGCGTAGCGGAATATATCGGCCATCGCGGCGATTTCTTGTCATCGACAGGCGCGGGCCGAACCATTAACTGCAAGGTTGGGGGCGAATGCTGGCCTTTCAAGGGCAAGACCGCGCAAGAACCGCCATTTAACGGATCACCGGCCTTCGAATCCGGGCGCGACTGGCATACACTGCGCGGCCGTTTTTTCAACCGGAACCCGAACACCATGAACAACGCCTCTCCGGCCCGTGCCTGCGGTATTGACTTCGGCACGTCCAACTCCACCGTCGGCTGGCTGCGCCCCGGCATGGAAACGCTGATCGCGCTGGAAGACGACAAGATCACCCTGCCCTCGGTGGTCTTCTTCAATATCGAGGAACGCCGCCCGGTCTACGGCCGACTGGCCCTGCACGAGTACCTGGAAGGCTACGAAGGCCGGCTGATGCGCTCGCTCAAGAGCCTGCTGGGCTCCAAGCTGATCAAGCACGACACCAGCGTGCTGGGCACGGCCATGCCGTTCAAGGACCTGCTGGGGCTGTTTATCGGCCAGTTGAAGCAGCGCGCCGAAACCACGGCCGGCCGCGAGTTCGAGCAGGTGGTGCTGGGCCGTCCGGTGTTCTTCGTCGACGAAGACCCGGCCGCCGACCAGGAAGCCGAAGACACCCTGGCGGAAGTCGCGAAGAAGCTCGGTTTCAAGGACGTGTCCTTCCAGTACGAACCCATCGCGGCGGCCTTCGACTACGAGTCGACCCTGGGCCGTGAAGAGCTGGTGCTGATCGTCGACATCGGCGGCGGTACCTCGGACTTCTCCCTGGTGCGCCTGTCGCCCGAGCGCCGGGGCCTGGACAACCGCCACGAGGATATCCTCGCCACCGGTGGTGTCCACATCGGCGGAACCGACTTCGACAAGCAACTGAGCCTGCAAGGCGTGATGCCACTGTTCGGCTACGGCAGCCGGATGAAGAGCGGTGCCTATATGCCCACCAGCCATCACATGAACCTGGCGACCTGGCACACCATCAACTCGGTGTACTCGCAGAAATCCCAGCTGGCCCTGGGCAGCATGCGCTACGACATCGAGGACACAGGGGGCATCGATCGCCTGTTCAAGCTGATCGAACAGCGCGCCGGGCACTGGCTGGCGATGGAAGTCGAGGAAACCAAGATCCAGCTGACCCATGCCGAACAGCGCCACGTGCCGATGGACCGCATCGAACAGGGCTTGAGCGTGGCGTTGAGCCGGGGATTGTTCGAATCGGCCATCGACAACCTGCTGGAGCGTATCCGCAACAGCGTCACCCAGTTGCTCGGCGATGCCGGCGTGGGTGTCGGGCAGGTCGACACGGTGTTCTTCACCGGCGGTTCCAGCGCCATTCCGGCACTGCGCCAGAGCGTGGCGGCGATGTTGCCCAACGCCCGGCATGTGGAAGGCAACATCTTCGGCAGCATCGGCAGCGGCCTGGCGATCGAGGCGAAGAAGCGCTACGGCTGAAACCGGTTAAACACGACTCCTGGTAGGGACGGTTGGTCGACGCTCGATTGCTGGCGAAGAGCCCCGTGAGATCGCCAAAATCTTCGCGGGCAGGTCACTCTCAGAGATTACCGTGCTTTCAGGTCAGCAATCTCAATCACTTATAGAGACCATTCCTACCTTCCAGGTCGGGCTTTCCTCTTAAAGCCTGGCCTGACCCCATGTTCCGATGGGCGTCCCTGACCCGCACGGAACATACCTTCATGACCGACACCCCCTGGGCCGCCCGCGAGGGCGATGCCTTGCTGCACACGTCGATGATGGCCGACGTTCTCGGCGGGGTATTGGAGGTGGCGGCGAATGTCGCCGTGGGGGCCCTGGTCACGGCGGCGGTGGTCGGCGCGGCCGGCGTCACGGTCGCCACCGGTGGCCTGGGTTGCGTGGTGCTGGGCGCCATGGTCGGCAGCGTCGTCGGGGTTGGCATGAGCGAAACCGGCATCGACCAGAAGCTCGCAAACCTATGCGAAAACCTGTCCAACCAACTGTTCCCACCGACGGTCCAGGCCCATATCAGCAGCGGTTCGCCCGACACCTTTATCAACGGCCTGCCGGCGGCGCGGGCGGCCGGCAAGATCGGTCAGATGCCAGCTGGCGAGTCGACCGAGCGCAGCTACCTGAACATCGCCGAGGGCTTCTTCGCTCAATTGTGGCGGCCCACCGTCGCCACACCCGTGCCCGGTGCGGTGCCCTGTTCCCAGGATGGTGTGGCCTGCGACAAACACCCGCCAATGCCCGAGGCCTATATCGCCGAGGGATCGAGCAAGGTTTTCATCAACGGCCAGCCGGCTGCGCGCACGGGAGACCGCAGTACCTGCGAGGCCAGAGTCGGTGCGGTCAAGGGCCTGATTTCGCCTAATGTCGTCATCGGTGGCGAGCCGGTGGCGGTGCGCGAGATCCGTAGCGGCAAGACACCCGGTGTGGGATTAGCGGTAACCACGCTCTTGCTACTACGTGGTTCACGCAGTCGGTTTTTCAGCCAGTTGCCCTGCATGGCGGTGGGCGGAGCGGTGTCCCTGGGCACCAGCCAGGCCATCGGTGCGCTGACCCGTGCCGCCGCTGCGTCGCCGAACCCGGTGCATGCCGCGACGGGTGCCAAGGTGCTGGGCGGTGAAGATGAGCTGGACTTTGTCCTGCCCGGTATCCTGCCCATCGACTGGCAACGCTTCTACAACAGTCGCGATGAGCGGCGCGACAGTTTGCTCGGTACGGGCTGGAGCCTGCCCTATGAAGTCGGCGTGCGTATCGAGGTCCATCCCGAAGGCGGCGAACGACTGGTCTATACCGACGAACAGGCCCGGCGTATCGACATGGGCTCGATCCCGTTGGGCGGCGCGGTGTTCAGTCCGGGCGAAGGCCTGGCCGTGCGGCGCAACGGCAACGGGCAACTGTTGATCGAGAGCGATGACGGTTTGTATCGCCTGTTCGAACCGACCCTGGCCGATCCTTCGACCTTGCGCCTGAGCCAGTTGGGCGACCGCAATGACAACCGGATCTATCTCGACTACGACGAATCGGGTCGACTGGTGCGGCTGCGCGACACCTTCGATCTTGTGCAAGTGGCGCTGACCTACAGCGCCCAATGGCCCGGGCGGGTCAACCAGATCGAACGCCTGTACCCCAATCAACAGCGAGAGGTGCTGGTCAGCTACGACTACGACAGCAGTGGCGACCTGGCCGCAGTGCGCGACAGCCTCGGCCAGGTGCAACGGCGTTTCGCCTACGATAACGGGCGGCGGATGGTCGAGCATCAGCTGCCCACCGGGTTGCGCTGTTTCTATCAGTGGGCGCTGGTCGAGAACCTTGAATGGCGGGTGGTTCGGCACTGGACCGATGACGGCGACGAATATGCCTTCGACTATGACCTGAAGGCCGGCATCACCCGTGTCACCGATGGGTTGAAGCGTGTGAGTCGCCGCCGTTGGAACCCGCAGCAGCAGATCACCGAATACACCAACAACCTCGGCCACACCTGGCAATTCGAGTGGAACGACGAGCGCCAGTTGCTCGGCGCCACCGCCCCCAGGGCGGGCAGCACCAGTTCAGCTACGACGAAGCCGGTAATCTCAGCGCCAGCGTCGATCCGCTGGGGCGCAGTGAGTCGACCTTATGGTTGGAGCACTGGTCGTTGCCACTGGTGGAGACCGACGCGGCGGGCAACAGCTGGCAATACCGCTACGACCCGCGTGGCAACTGCACCCACGAAACCGATCCGCTGGGGCAGGTCACCCAATACCGCTTCGACGCCCAGGGCCAGGTGGTGGCGATCATCGATGCCACGGGTAAAAGCAAAATCTTGCAGTGGAACGACCTCGGGCAGTTGATTCGCCATGTGGACTGCTCCGGGCAGCCGACCACCTTCAGCTACGACCGGCGTGGTCACCTGCAGGCCGTCACCGATGCCCTCGGCGAACGCGTGACCTACCAGCACGATGCCCAAGGCCGCCTGTTGCAGAGCCAGTTGCCGGATGGTCGCGTCGAACAGTACCTGCGCGACGGCAGCGGCCAACTCACCGGTTATGTCGATCCGGCCGGGCACAGCACCAGCTATCAATACGACCGTCGCGGCCAGGTGCGCCAACGCATCGACGCCCATGGGCGGCAGGTGCAGTTCGGCTATGACGCCTATGGTCGTTTGCAGGCGCTGACCAATGAAAACGGCGAGAGCTATCACTTTGCCTGGGATGCCGGCGACCGCCTCACCGAACAACGCGATCTCGACGGCAGTGCGCGGTGTTATGCCTATGACATGCTGGATAACGCGACCCGTGTGGAATACGTTCCGGCACCGTTCGGCAGTGGCCTGGCGCTGGTTCCATCAGCACCGGTAACGCCCATCGTTCATCAGTTGGAACGTGATGCGGTGGGACGCCTGATCGCCAAGGTCACCGACGATGGCCGCACCGAGTACGCCTACAATCCGCTGGACCAACTCACCGCCATCACCTTTACCGACCACGACGGCCAGGCACAGAAGCTCGGCTTCGCCTATGACGCTCTGGGCCAGTTGCTGGAAGAACAGAGCGCGGCGGGCAGCCTGCAGCATCACTACGATGAACTGGGCAATCTGCTCCAGACGCAGTTGCCGGATGGCCGTTGGCTCAATCGGCTGTATTACGGCAGCGGCCATCTGCACCAGATCAATCTGGACGGCCGGGTCATCAGCGACTTCGAGCGCGATCGCCTGCACCGCGAGGTGTTGCGTACCCAGGGTCAGCTCAGCACCCGCAGTGAGTACGACCGGGTCGGACGTCTGCGTTCACGCTTGCGCCGCCCGTCCAACCAGCCGTCAGCACTGCCGGCCCCGGCACAGAAGCACTTCGACTACGACCCCAGCGACAACCTGATCGGTCGCCTCGACCGGCAACCACGGGGCGACCAGCGCCAGTTGCTGCACTACGACGCGACGGGGCGAATCATCGCCAGCCAGGACGGCGTGCAGGGGCAGAACGAGACCTTCGCCTACGACGCCGCCGCCAACCTGCTGGACGGCCCACAAGCCGGTGCCGGGTTGGTGGCGCACAACAAGCTGCTGACCTATCAGGACAAGCGTTATAGCTACGACGGCTTCGGGCGAATGATCGAAAAGCGTAGCGCCGCTCGTGGGTCGCAGCGTTTTGCCTATGACGCCGAACACCGCTTGATCGAGGTGCGCAACCAGGACGGCGCGCGGGAAACGATTGTGCGCATGAGCTACGACCCGTTGGGGCGGCGTATCGCCAAGAGCGAGCACGACAACCACGGCTATCCGTTGGGCGAAACGCGCTTTACCTGGGATGGCTTGCGCCTGTTGCAAGAGCACAAGAACACCCAGACCAGCCTCTACCTCTACGAAGGCGACGGCTATGAACCGCTGGCGCGGGTCGATGGCAGCGGGGAATTGCAGAAGGTCCGCTATTACCACAACGACCTCAACGGCCTGCCCGAGCAACTGACCGAAGCCGATGGCGCCACGCTGTGGCAAGCCCAGTATCGGGTCTGGGGCAACACACTCGAAGAGGTGCGCGAACCGTATTACATCGAGGAGCAGAACCTGCGGTTCCAGGGGCAATACCTGGACCGGGAGACGGGGCTGCACTACAACACCTTTCGGTTCTATGATCCGGATGTGGGGCGGTTTACCACTCCGGATCCGATTGGCTTGGCGGGAGGAGTCAATTCCTACGCCTATGCACCGAATCCAATGGGCTGGGTTGATCCCTTTGGGCTAACACCTGTTACTTTCACGGATAGCCGAGGTTTAACATTAACTGTGAAAGGGTATACAGATTTGAGTCATTTAAGCGATGCACAGCTCAAAAGCGTCATCTTCATGAACGGTCATAATGCGCCCCACCCCTTTGGTAAGTCTCCTGTAGACAAGCATGGCAACACTATCGTGTTGCACCATGAGAAACAACAGACAGAAGGGCCGTTACGTGCCATGCCAGACAAACACCATGGAAGTCCAGAGCATAATACGGCGCAGCATCCACGTGGGAATAAAAAAGGATTGGGCATGAAAAATCGTGAAGCCTTTAATTTCTGGAAAAAAGAATTCTGGATCAACCAGGCTCAAAAAGCCTCAGCCAGCAGGTGCGGCAGTAAATGAAGAGCGATCTGATTGAAAAAATTGAAAATGTCTTCAGGTCTCAAGACTGTCTTCGTGGCAAACCCGCTACAGACGCTGAAATTCAGCAAGCGGAAAATTTGCTAAAAGTCACTTTCAATGAGCAGTATGTTGAGTTTATCAAGCTGTTTGGCGGGGCGTTTGGAGGTATTGATATACACGCTTTCAACAACGGTTCATTGCTCGGAAAAGCGACAGTTATTGATCTAACTCTAAAATTCAGAAATGCAAATGAAAATTGTGTGCCCGCCCCCCTCAAAAATGCATATGTTATCTCGGATGACGGAGCCGGAAATCCGATCCTAATGAATTCAAACGGTCAGATATTGATCTATTTGCATGATGAACATGAGGTGGAGATTTTATATGAATCCCTTGAGGTGTTATTAACAAAATCTTTTTCATAGATAACAAGTGCCTTATTAAGACCTTTCAGTCTTCCGATGTCTATTGGGCTGGTTTGGACTCAACATTTCAGAAAAATGTATAGACGGCTACGCCCGTCGAATATGCTATTCGCCAGCACTTTACCAAGGCACGAAAAATCCCACCAAACAATCCTACGTTTCCCTCGTGCGTCAGGCATGGGAGAATATTGTGCGCGCCAGCAGCGAGGGCTAAAGTTTGACCGTCGTTGCAAATTCAGCGACACGGGTTTGAACGCCCGAAAATGAATAGGCGCACAGCGCCGCGAAAGCGGTATTTTTGTGCTCGCGTTATGGCGGGCTGTGCGCAGGAGGCTTCAGCCTGCCGGTTCCTATTCCCGGTCGTTCAACCTGCGTACGGTCTGCTGGAAGGTTCACGCCGCGCCGATTGACGTCACCCTCACTGCGCAAGAGCCAACTGGCCGTCTCTTGCGCAGTGAGGCCAGTCGCTCAGACCAACTGCGCCAGCTTCAACTCGCTCTTGATGTACGCATAGTAGATCGGCCCCGCCACCACCCCCGGCAGACCGAACGCGGCCTCGCACACCAGCATGGCCATGAGCAGCTCCCAGGACTTGGCACTGATCTGGCCGCCGACGATCCGCGCGTTGAGAAAGTATTCCAGCTTGTGGATAAACATCAGGTAGCCCAACGCCGCCGCCGCGACCCAGACCGACAGCGACAGACCGACGATGGTGATCAGGGTGTTGGACATCAGGTTGCCGATCACTGGCAACAGCCCGAGCAGGAAGGTCAGCACGATCAGGGTCTTGGTCAGCGGCAGCTTGATCCCACACAGCGGCAGGATCACCGCCAGGAAAATCGCGGTGAACGCGGTGTTGAGCGCCGAGATCTTGATCTGCGCGAAGACGATATTGCGAAACGCCTGCACCAGCAGCCGCAAACGCTCGAACAGCGCCGCCGCCAGGGGTTTGCGCTGGCTGATGTCCGACACGTGCTGCAAGGCCACGATCGCCCCCAGCACCATGCCGATCAGCAGGGTCACGAACATATGCGCCGCGTCCTTGCCCACCAGTTGCAGTTCACTCAGGTGCTTGCTCAACCACTCGCCGATAGCGACCTGGAACTCGGCTGCACTGGCCGGCAGATAAGCGTCGATGAACGGCGGCAACTGGCCACGCGCCTTGTCCACCACCACCATGAACTTGTCGAGGGACGCGCCGGGGTTTTCCGCTTCGTGCAGCAGAAAGCTGATGGCCCCGGCAAAGATCAGACTCAGCACACTGACGATCAAGGTGCCCAGCAACGCCACCGCCAACCAGCGCGCACGCCGCCCGGAAATCAGGTGCTCAAGCTTGGGCGTGAGCATGTTGACCAGCTCGAACACCAGTAAGCCGGCCAACAGGCTGGGGAGCAGGCGCAACGGCAATGCCAGCAGCAACCCACCGAAAACAAGGATCAAACTGGCCAGGACGACATAACGCTGGGGAAACGCTGACATACAGCCTCAAAAAGAACGGCACTAAAAGACAGGCAGTCTGCCAGCCTTCTCCAGGGAGGACCAGCGGCAAGCGTCAGAAGGACGGCGGTTCGACGCTACTTCTTCTTCAGGCAATTGCTCATGAAGGCCTTGTGCGCATCACCCTTGGGCGCCTGGGTCTTGGCGGCGGCATTGCAGTCCTTCATCTTCTGCTGCTGCGGCGTCAGCACCTTGGCCGGCACGGCTGCGGTCGCCGGCTTGGTCGCCGGTGTGGCCGGCATGGCGGCTGGCGTGGTGGCCGGTGTAGCCGCAGGCGTGGCGGCGGGCATGGCCGATGTGGCCGCAGGCGCGGCTTTCAGGCAATTGCTCATAAAGGCCTGGCGCTTGTCGCCAGTGAGGTTCTGGGTCTTGGCATCCGCGTTACAGGTGGCCATCTTGTTTTGCTGAGCCGTCGCGGCAAAACCCTGTGAGCAAAGTAACAAGCCGATCAACAACAATGGGATACGGAGCATCTTCATGGAGTTTTCTCCTTGTTACCGCACCGAAGGGCACGGCATGCCTTCAGTGTAGACAAACGCAGTTACACATCCAGCAGTGCCCAGCCTGGCCATACGCGCCGGCCACCGGTACTGCTCCTGCACGATTGACAGGATCGAGGTAGAGGTTTCATCCCGGCACAAGGATAATCCCCGCTCATTGACGATTCGGGCTACACCCCCCATGCAATACGCTTTCCCCCTGCTGGCGATCTTTATCTGGGCCGGCAATACCGTGATCAACAAGATGGCGGTCGGCGCGATCTTCCCGGCGGAAATCGGCTTCTACCGCTGGTTGCTGGCCGGCCTGCTGTTCACCCCGTTCATGCTCAAGCCGGTAATGGCCCACTGGAGCCAGATCCGCCCGAACCTGGGCCGGATCTTCGTGCTCGGGGTGCTCGGCATGGCGGTCTACCAGAGCCTGGCGTACTTCGCCGCGACCCTGACCTCGGCCACCAACATGGGCATCATCCTGTCGTTGATGCCATTGATGTCGTTGGCCCTGGCCATCCTCAGCCTCGGCCAACGCCTGACGGCCGGTGCGCTGGTCGGGGCGCTGCTGTCGTTTGCCGGGGTGCTGGTGGTCGTGTCGTCCGGCAGCCTCGCGGCGCTGCTGACCCATGGTGTGAACCTGGGCGACGCGATGATGCTGATCGCCACCCTGGCCTATGCGATCTACAGTACCTTGCTGAAAAAGTGGCAACTGCGCCTGCCACCGCTGGTCTTGCTGTACCTGCAGGTGCTGGTGGCGGTGGTGGTGCTGTTCCCGCTGTTCTGGCTGTCGCCGAAGGTCGGACCGAACCTGCACAATGTCGGGCTGGTGCTGTATGCCTGCCTGCTGGCCTCGATGCTGGCCCCGCTGGCGTGGATGCGATCGGTGGCGGCACTCGGACCGAGCCGGACCACCCTGTTTTTCAACCTGTTGCCACTGATCACCGCGTTGATCGCCGCCGTGGTCCTGCATGAAGAATTGGCGCTGTATCACCTGCTGGGCGGGACGCTGACCCTCGGTGGGGTGATTCTGTCGGAGCGCTGGACCACGCCGTTGCGCCGCAGCGGCTCTTGATTAAGAGCCCTAATATTCCTCGGCCATCGTCTGCAGGTCCGGGTCCAGGCTCTGCCAGGTAATGCCCTTGGCCACCGCGCCGAAGAGGCGATGCAGCAACGGGTTGCGATGACGGCAATAGCAGTCCAGCGAAACCAGCTGATGACCGAGTTCGCGCTTGACTCGATAGCCTGTCTGGCCACTGTCCAGGCGTGTGGCCCCGACACTGTAGGACCACTTCACCGCCTGCTCCCATAGCTGGAAATACAGGTGCGACTGCTTGCCCACGTGGTAATCGATGCCGATGAACTTGTTGATGGCCTTGTCACCGAGCAGAAAGCACAGCATGAACGCCGCCATCTTGCCGGTCTGTCCATCGCTCAGCAGGATGAAATGCGATTCGGGCTTGAGGGCAATCTGTCGAAAGAACTCGAACGTGAGCTTTTCGAATTTGGTCTTGCCCTTCTCGTAGGTTTGCAGAAAAAGGCTGTACAACTCCTGCAGCGTTTCTTCATCCGGCTGCTGCACGACCGTTACCGCCAAGGCCCCCGGCACGAGGCCGTGCTTGAGTTTCTTTTTCAGCAGATAACGATGGCGGCTCTTGAGCGTCTTGAGATAGCCCTCGAAACCACCCGAGGCCAGCTCGACCGCCGTGCCTGGAAAGCTCACCATGGGAAACAGCCCCCGCGCCTCGCACAGCCCTTCAAGCGCCGGCTTCTGCAATTCGCCAAAGTCCTTCCAGACGGTCATCGCGACGTTCTTGGCTTTCGCCCTTCGGGTCAGCGCGTCTTGCAGCGGCACAACGATATCCGCCAGCGAATGACCGGGCAGCAAGCCGATGGAGCCCTCGTCGGAGCAGGGTGAGCCGACGAACAGGGTGCGCTGGTAACGGAGCGCCGGGATGACTCTCAGCACCTTGGCAATCATGGGCGGGACGACCAATTCCATGGGAACGTTCATGACAAACGTGGGAGCCAGCCCGATCGGCTGCCCCTCTTTCTCCAGAATGGCGTAGGCAAATTCGAACTGGTCCTCAAGCCCACCGTCTTCCAGGGCTTCATACCACCAGCGGCCTTCGACACCGGTAAAACAGCTTTCCCACAGCGTTGCGGGGATAGACGCAGCGCGGCTGACCCATCGAACGTTAAACATTCAAACTTCCTCTCAGGCGGCGCCCTCCTGAGAGGGTCCATACTTATACCCGCATGCAGGGGCATCGAGAAAGAGAATCGGCATTTATTTCGACAGGTATCACGCTGCTAGCAACATCGATACAAACAGCGTCCGCGCAGTCCTGCTGCGAGGCTCAGTCCGCAATCACCACAATCGACACCCGGCGATTCTCGGTACGCCCCTCTACCGTGTCGTTGCTGGCCACCGGCACGCGGCTGCCGAAGCCTCGCAACTGGATATTCTGGCGCTTCATGCCGGCCTGCTCCAGCACCGTCGCCACACTGTTGGCCCGACGCACGGAGAGCTGCTCGTTGTAGGCGTCCTTGCCCGAGGCATCGGTATGCCCGTCCACCCGCACTCGCTCGATACCCACGCCCAACAGGGCCTTGGCTATGCGATCGACGATGTCATGGCTCTCTTTGTTCAACACTTCCAGGTCGCTGCCGAACAGCACCTTACCCGACAGACCGAAAGCCCAGCCATCGTCCGTCAGCCGGAAGCCCTCTTGCTTGAGCACGGCGATCTGCGCCGCGCTCAGGCCCTTGGGTGGCGCGGTCTGGCAGCCGGCCAATGCCAGCAGCACCGTGAACAGGGCCAAGGTGAAAAAACGCAAGGTCTGTCGGGTCAGTGTGTACAAGGGTTCAACTCCTGGTTTGAACAATGGCGGCGGAGTGCTCCGACCCCGCCGTGTGTTGCCCGCCTCGGGCGAGGCGCTTGGCTTGGTACATCGCCGCATCGGCGGCGTTGAGCAGGGCGTTCGGGGTAATACCATGCTCGGGGTAAACCGCGATACCGATGCTCAGCGAGGTGAGCACCTGGGCCTGCCCGGGCACCGCAATGGGGGCGTCCATGCTGGCGATGATCTTGTCGGCGATGCGCTGGGCGTCTTCGATCTTGTGCAGCGGCGTCAGCAAGACGGCGAACTCGTCGCCGCCCAGGCGCGCCACCAGGTCCTCTTCGCGCAGTTGCGCACGCACGCGCGTCGCCACCGCGACCAGCACCGCATCGCCCGCCGCATGACCGAAGTTGTCGTTGATCTGCTTGAAGCGGTCGCTGTCGAGAAACAGCACGCCGACTCGCTCGCCCTGCTTGGCGGCGTTACGCAGGGAGCGTATCAGGCGACCTTCGAAGAAGGCACGGTTCGGCAGGCCGGTCAGGCTATCGTGATTGGCCTGGTGGGCCAGGGATTCGTTTTCGCTGCGCAGATGGCTCTGCCAGGCCTCCAACTCGTCGAGCAAGGCGTTGAAGTCGCTGCCCAGGTTGTCCAGCTCGGCAATTGACGCGGGCGGCACGCGCCGGTCAAACGCCCGATCGATGCGAGCGGCATGGGCCACCTCGGCCAGGCTGCGCAACGGGCCGATAATGCCCCGCAGCAGGCGCCGCGCCAGATACAGCCCGAGCCACGCCGCCAGGGCGCTGCACACCAGGATCCCGAGCAGACCGCTGAGCAGGAAACGCAGCAGGCTGCCGCCATGTCCGGTCAGGCGGATGCTGCCGACCTCGCGATCCTGATGGACGATCGGCAGATCGATAGGTTGTTCGAGCAGGGTGCGCGCCAGTTGCATCTCCACCTTGGACAGCAAACCGGTTTCCGGCCGCTGCCAGCGCGCCAACCGTTGACCGTGAGCGTCGAAGACCTCGGCATCGGCCACTTCCTCGGTCTCGGCGATCAGGGCCAGGGCCTCGGTGGCCGCACTGCTGTCGTTGAACACCACCGCCGCTTCCACGGTGTAGCTGATGGAGCGGGCGATCAGGTGAAGGTTGTGGTCGGCGTAGACCCGCAGGGCCAGCACGCCGAGAAAGGTCAGCGAGACACTCACCAGGCCCACCGCGGCCATGGCCGCCAGCAGATGCCCACGCCCCAGCACCGAGCGCAGGCTGGGGGGCGCGTCGGACTTGAACCTGCCGATCATGGCTGGGCGCTCCGGCGGCGCGAGAGTTGCAATACGCTGGGGTGAATGCGCACACCACTGCGGGCGACCGAGTCGAGGTTGACCTCGAACGACACCTGGTTATCCGTCACCCGCAGACAGAAGAGGCTGCCGACCGTGCACTGATCGCCGCCTTCGCTGATGCTCAGCACCGCGTGGCCGCTCAGGGCGGTAAAGAGACGGCTGCGTTCGTCGCTGCTCAGCTTGCCGATATAGACGGCGTCACAGGCGCTGCCGAGGGCCGGACTGCTCGCCAGCAGGCGCTGGACCAGCACCGGTCGCCCGGTGGCCTGGGTGGTGCCCTTGACCAGATCGTCGGTGTACTCGGTGGGACCGACGATACACAAGCGCAGTTGTTCCGGCTCCACCGGCCAGCGCGCATAACTGAGAATCCCCAGCACCACCTGGGTGACCGCCTGGGCACGTTGATCGGCCGCGTCGGTGGGTGCGGCGTCCTGGGCAACGCTTATGTACGTCGACAAACAGAGCAGGACAGACAGGCAGAACTGTCTCCAACCCCAAAATCGCCCTGTCGTCGAGACAGCCACGCTCATGAAGGAATTCTCTTAAAACTACGTAGGATATTCCGCAACGATAGCACACCCCCTGGATCGCAAGGGCGGATGTCCAGCAGTAGATAGCCCACTATTGGTTTATAAATCTCTGAAGTATGGATTTGAGCTTTCCTATTCTTCCGCGTGCCATGGGCTGTCTAAGATCGACGCCATGCTCCAGCAGGGGGGAATACTCTCCCCTGATCTGATGTCAGACCGGCTCCGCAGAGAACTGGCTAGACGGACGCCCTCTGTTACTGCCGTAACCGCTCGTCCCGGCCCAACACCGTGACGTGCATCGAACCGTTCAAGGCTTCGTTGAGGCGCACCGATGAAACTGGAGATTTTCCGTACCCTTTGGGGCTACACCGCGAGCAAGGCCCAGGCACTCGACGAGCTGCTGGCCGAAGGTTTCGACGGCATGGAGGCGCGCCTGCCCCTGCAAGCCGTCGAACGCGCCGAGTTCGCCGCCTTTCTGCGCGCCAACCGCCTGGGCTATATCAGCACGCTCTTCACCGCCTACGACGTACTCCCCGAACAGGCCGCCGCGCCCGCCGAACACCTGCGGGACCTGGACTGCAAACTGGCCTGGGCCGCCGAACTGGAGCCGCGCTTCGTCAATGTGCTGGCCGGCAACGACCGCTGGCCCCTGGCGCAGCAGGTGGAGTTCTTCGGCCAGGCCATGGCCCTGGCGAAACGCCACGGGCAGTTCTGCACGTTCGAAACCCATCGCTCGCGCTCGCTGTTCAATCCCTGGCTGACCCTGGAACTGATCCGGCAACTGCCCGACCTGCGGTTCACCAGCGACATCAGCCACTGGATCGTCACCTGCGAACGCCTGCTGGACGATCCCGCCGACGACCTCGGCGCCTTCGTCGAGCGCGTTCACCATATCCAGGCGCGGGTCGGCTATGACCAGGGTCCGCAGGTACCGCACCCCGGCGCCCCGGAATATGCCCGGGAACTGGCCTTCCACCAGGCCCACTGGGAAAGCATCTGGCGGTCCCAACAGGCGCGGGGCTACACCGTCACCACGCTGACCCCGGAGTTCGGTGCCGACGGCTACCTGCATCACCTGCCCTTCACCAACGTGCCGGTCGCCGACCTGTGGTCGCTGAACGTCTGGATGGCCCGGACCGAGCGCGAACATTTCCAGCGTTTCAGCCAATCAACCCATCCGTGAGGTGTTTGCGTCATGCCTGAGAACAATCACAAAAGCCCGGCCGAGGCCAACTTCAAGAGCATTCCGGTGGTGAACATCGCCGGGCTGTTCAGCGTCGAGCTCGAACACCGCCTGGCGGTGGCCGAACAATTGGGGACCGCCGCCAGCGAAGTGGGCTTCCTGTACATCACCGGGCACGGCATCGACCCGCAGTTGATCGACAACCTGCGCCAAGCGGCCAAGGACTATTTCGCCCAGCCGTTCGACACCAAGATGCAGCACTACATCGGCACCTCGAAATCCCACAAGGGTTTCGTGCCGGAAGGCGAAGAGGTCTACGCCAAGGGTAAACCGGATCACAAGGAAGCCTTCGATATCGGCTTCGAAGTGCCGGAGGACGATCCGCTGGTGCTGGCCGGCACGCCACTGCTGGGACCGAACGACTGGCCGACGCTGCCGGGGTTCAAGGAGGCGGTGCAGGCCTATTACGCCGCGGTGTTCGCCCTGGGTCGCAAGCTGTTCGGTGGTTTCGCCCTGGCCTTGGGGCTGGAAGAGAACACCTTCGATGCCCTGGTCACCCGGCCGCCGTCGAAGCTGCGGCTGATCCACTACCCCTTCGACGATGCCGCCCAGGACGCCCCGGGCATCGGCGCCCACACCGACTACGAGTGCTTCACCATCCTGCTGGCGGACAAGCCGGGCCTGGAAGTGATGAACGACCTGGGCCAGTGGATCGACACGCCGCCCCTGCCCGGCGCCTTCGTGGTGAACATCGGCGACATGCTCGAAGTGATGACCGCCGGGGCCTTCGTTGCCACGGCCCACCGGGTGCGCACGGTGAGCGAGGAGCGTTATTCCTTCCCGTTGTTCTATGCCTGCGACTTCCACACCTTGATCCAGCCGCTGCCGGGTTTCGTCCAGCCCGGCCAGGACTATGAACAGATCGCCATTGGCGAGCACATGTACGGCCAGGCCCTGCAAACCTACCAGTACCTGCGCAAGCGCGTGGAGAACGGCGAGATCGCCTTGCCCGAGAAAGCCCGCAAGCCGTCGAGTTTCGGCCATTTGAAAAACCAGTCGCAGCCGTCCTGAGCCCAGTCCTCACACCCCAGCCTTCACATCGGAGCCACCGAACATGCACAAGAACAATTCGCGCCTGACCCTGATCGCCGCCGCCCTGCTGTGCAGCAGCGCCGCCCTCGCCTCCACGGCCACTCCCGGCCAATTGAAAGTCGGGATGGAAATCACCTATCCGCCGTTCGAGTCCTACGACGCCGACAAGAACGTGGTCGGTTCCGACCCGGAGTTGTCCCAGGCCCTGGCCAAGCATCTGGAGGCCAAGGCGCAGTTCGTCGACACCAAGTTCCCGAGCCTGATCCTCGGCCTCAATGCCGGTCACTATGACGCGATCATTTCCGGCATGTACATCACCCCCGAGCGCCAGACCCAGGCCATGACCATTCCCTACGCCATGACCGGCGCAGCGATCCTCGTGCCCGGCACCAGCACGCTGAAACCGGGCACGCCGGAAGACCTCTGCGGGCTGAAGGTCGGCCTTGAGCAGGGCACCACCTGGGTGGCGCAGCTCCAGAAGCTGTCGACCGACTACTGCGTGCCCAAGGGCAAGGGCGCGATCACGGTGAATGAGTATCCGTCTGCTCCGGAAGTCACCCAGGCGCTGCTGTCGAACAACGTCCAGGCCCAGGTGGAAATTGCCGGCGCGGCGAAGCTGATCGCCGAGAAGACCAAGGGCCGGGTGGTGGTGAGCAGCGAACACCTGGTCTATCCGCAGACCCTCGGGATCTTTGTGAAGAAGGGCAATGAGGCGCTGTACCAGGCGTTGCTCAAGGCGTTCGAGGAAACCAAGACGAGCGGCGAGTACGCGGCGATCCTGAGCAAGTACAGCCTGGAAGCGGCGCAATAAGGCCCACCACCGGGCCTGAATCCTGCGTGACTAATGTGGGAGCGGTGCTTGCCCGCGAAGAACGATAACGCGGCATGTCTGAAAAACCGCAGCGACTTCTTCGCGGGCAAGCTCCGCTCCCACAAAAGCGTGTCGTCGCGTCAACGCAACACCGAGGTTTCTATGCAATTCGATTGGCCCTATTTCTTTTCGCTGTTCTCGATGCCGGCCTTCTGGCAAGCCTGTGTCACGGTGGTCGAACTCAGCGCCCTGGCCTGGTTCATCGGCATGTTGCTGGGCTTCTTCCTGGCCTCGGCCAAGCTGTCCGCCTCGGCCTGGTTGCGCCTGCCGGCCGCCGCCTACATCTGGTTCTTTCGCAGCATCCCGCTGCTGGTGCTGGTGGTGTTCGTCTACAACCTGCCGCAGCTGTTCCCGCTGACCGGCAGCGTGCTGTCCAATCCGTTCTATTCCGGGTTGTTCGCGCTGGTGGTCACCGAGGCCGCCTACATGGCCGAGATCCATCGCGGCGGACTGATCTCGGTCGCCAGGGGCCAGAAGGAAGCCGGCCGCGCCCTGGGCATCGGCGTGCTGGGGCTGCAACGACTGATCGTGATTCCCCAGGCCTTTCGCATCTCGTTGCCGACCCTGATCAACGAATACATCACGGTGGTGAAACTGACCTCGCTGGTCTCGGTGATTTCCCTCACCGAGCTGCTCACCGTCGGCCAGCGCCTCTACGCGCAGAACTTCCTGGTGATGGAAACCCTCGGCGCGGTGGCGGTGTACTACGTGCTGATCGTCAGCCTGTTCGGCTGGCTCCTGCAGCGCCTGGAGCGCTACCTGGACCTGGGCCAGCGCACGCCGCAAACCCTCGATGAGAGCGCCATCGCCGGACTCAGGGCCGCGCAACCAACCCTGACCCAGTCGCCTCGCGCGCAATCGGTCAGCGGGGCCCCGTTGGCGCTGGATCTGCAGAATATCCACAAGCGCTATGGCAACCACGCCGTGCTCAAGGGCATTGACCTGGCGGTCGGCAGTGGCCAGGTGATTTCCATCATCGGCCCGTCCGGCTCGGGCAAGACGTCGCTGATCCGCACCATCAACGGCCTGGAAAGCATCGACCAGGGCAAGATCGTGCTATTCGGCGAGGGCTTCATCAGCGCCGCCAATCACCCCAACAGCCCGCAGATCCGCCGAGGTGTGCGGCGCATCGGCATGGTGTTCCAGAACTTCAACCTGTTCCCCCATCGCTGCATCCTCGACAACATCACCCTGGCGTCGCTCTACCACGGTGCGAGCCGGGAAGTGAGCGAACAACGCGCACTGGCCTTGCTGGACAAGGTCGGGTTGCTGGCCCATGCGCGCAAGTACCCGCATCAGCTCTCGGGCGGTCAGCAGCAGCGGGTGGCGATTGCCCGGGCGCTGGCGATGGAACCGCAGATCATGCTGTTCGACGAGCCGACCTCGGCGCTGGACCCGGAGCTGGTAGGGGAAGTGCTGAAGGTGATTCGCGAGTTGGCGGATGAGGGGATGACGATGCTGATCGTCACCCATGAGATGGATTTCGCCATGTCGATTTCCGATCGGGTGGTGTTCATGGAGAACGGCTTGGTGCAGCTGGATGCCAGCCCGCAAGCGATTCGCGAGGAGGCGAAGGGCGAGCGGGTGCGCCGGTTCATGGGGATTGAAGTCGGCGCGGTCAGTGCTCCGCGCCCAGCTCAAGCATCAGTCCGCTGAGCCGCTTGACCTTGCGCGCCACCGCCTCCTCGAATACCCCGGCACGTGGTTCGATCAGGCTGAACCAGTCCTTGGCCCGGGTGATCCCGGTGTAGATCAATTCCTTGGTCAGCACCGGGTTCAACACCTGCGGCAGGATCAGCGCGGTGTGGGCGAACTCCGAGCCCTGGGACTTGTGCACCGTCATGGCATACACCGTCTCCACATCGTTCAAGCGACTGGGCAGGACAAAGCGCACCCCGCCCTGCCCGTCATTACGCGGGAAGGCCACCCGCAGCACCGGCTGGCCGGCCTCGGGTCCGTCGCGCTCCGGCAGTTTCAGGGCAATGCCGATATCGCCGTTCATCAGGCCCAGGCCGTAGTCGTTGCGGGTCATCAGCACCGGACGCCCCTCGTACCAATGCTGGTCGCTGTCGATCAGGCGCTGGGCGAACAACGCCGTGGTAATCCGTTGGTTCAAACCCTCGACACCCCAGGGGCCCTTGCGCACGGCACAGAGCAACTGGAACTCGTCGAAAGCCTGGAGCACCGTGCGCGCCCAGTCGGTCCAGCGTGCATCCGCCAGGTCGGTACCAACATCCGGACGCTGGCTGCGCAGCACCCCCAGGTAGTGCCGGTAGCCTTTCGGGCCGGAGCCCTGGCCGTCCAATACCAGGCGCTCGAACTTCTTGTCCTGCTCGCCCTTGAGCGACAGCGCAAACAGATCCGCGTGACTGCCGGCCGCCAGCAGCGCCCGCGCCTCGTCCGCCGACTGGCGATTGACCAGGCGGGCCAACTGACCGATACCGCTGCCTTCGCCAAAGCGCCGGGAATGACGCAACATCACTACTTGCTGGGCCAGCGGATGGCTGTCGTCCAGGTCCTCGCGTAAACCGCTGGCGTCCATCGCCTCGCCACTGACCGCCTGCAGCCAGTCACGGGTCGCCGCGCTGTACCAGCCCTCCTCGGCATCACGACACAGGTCGCCCAAGACCGCGCCGGCCTCCACCGACGCCAGCTGGTCCTTGTCGCCCAGCAGCACCAACCGGGCGTGGTCAGGCAAGGCATCGAGCAGGCTGGCCATCATTTCCAGGTCGATCATCGACGCTTCGTCCACCACCAGCACGTCCAGCGGCAGGCGATTGCCCGCGTGATGCCGGAAGTGCCGGGTGCCCGGCCGGCTACCCAGCAGGCGGTGGACGGTGGTGACCTCGCTGGGGATCTTGCCGCGCACGCCGTCGTCGATCTCCAGCGAGCGCACCTGCGCACTGATGGACTCGGTCAGCCGCGCAGCGGCCTTGCCGGTGGGCGCCGCCAGGCGAATGCGCAAGGGTTTGCCCGCCGCCACCGCCGGGGCCTGGAGCAACGCCAGCAAGCGCACCACGGTGGTGGTCTTGCCCGTACCGGGACCACCGGTGACGATGCTGAACGCCCCTCGCGTGGCCAGGGCACAGGCGAGTTTCTGCCAGTCGATGCGGGCGCCGGGAGCCGCTGCGCCAAACAGCGCGGTCAGGCGTTGCGCCAAGTCGTCCGGGGTCTCTTCCTGTTCCGCCAGGCGCCGGCGCAAGGCCTCGTCGATACGCCGCTCGTAAGCCCAGTAGCGCCGCAGGTACAGGCGCCGCCCGCTGAGCACCAGCGGGCGCTGTGCCGCCTCGATACCCTCGTCGTCCGCCAGCGCCACCAGCGAACTGGCCTGCAGCGACCGGCACCAGTGCTCGCCGTCCAGGGCCACCAGCAACTGCGACGGCAGCAGCAACGCACCGCCCTGCACATCGCCCTCCGGCGGCAGCGACAGGGCGAAATCCGGTTCCTGCAAGGTGGCGAACAGATCGAGGCAGACATGCCCGTGTCCCAACTGGTGGCTGGTCAGCGCCGCCGCCAGCAGCACCAGCGGATCGGCCTCGGCATCGAGCTCGTGGAGAAAGGCCACGAAGGCCTTGTCCAGCGCCCGCAGCCAACCCCGTTCGACCCAGCGTTCCAACAGCAACAACAAGTCCGCCGCGCGGCTCAGGGGCGTCAGTTCGGCCAGGCTGTCGTCGCTCAGCGCCGTCGGCAGGATTTCGGAAAAAGAGCGTTTCATAACAGACTCCCCTGCTCCCAGGCGGGCTCGCCACGGGGCACCGGTTTGCCCTGGAACAGCAGGTCCAGGTGCTCGATCAGTTCGCGCGGCGGCCGGGTGAAAAACACCCCCTGGCTCGGCGCACGGGTGCCCCGCAGGAACAGGTACAAGGCTCCGCCCATATGCCGGTCGTAGTCATAATCCGGCAGCCGCGCCTTGAGCTGGCGATGCAGGGCCAGCAGGTAGAGCACGTATTGCAGGTCGTAGCGGTTGTCGAGGATCGACAGGTTCATCGCCTGCTCGGTGTAGGCCGCGTCATCGGCGCCCAGCCAGTTGGACTTGTAATCCGCCACGTAGTAGCGCCCCTGGTGTTCGAAGGTCAGGTCGATAAAGCCCTTGAACATGCCATTGAGCGATACCGGCTCGGCCTTGGCCCGGGCGACGCCGGCGTGGGTATGGCGACGCACCAGTTCGTCGACCTTGAGCACATCGACGCTGTGGCTGGCGAACCAGAACTCCATTTCCACCCGGTAGGCCTTCAGGTCCTTGAGCACCACCGGCGGCTGATCGTTGCCCAGCCGCAAAGGCGTTTGCAGCAGGTCGGCGAGCCAGTCGCTCAGGGTCGCGATCCAGCCTTTCCAACCGCGCAGGTTGCAGCGGGGGGCGACGGCTTTTTCGATGAGCGCGCGGTCGGCATCGAAGCCCTCGTCACCGGCCCATTCGAGCAGCCCGTGGAGGAAGGTTCCGGGGTTCGGGCCACGAGGGAAACGATGGATGTCGCTACCGCTCTGTGCCAGGTCGCGAGGCGCGGCCGGATCGAGGCGCTCGTCGTCGAAGAGCTTCTGCGCCTGGGGGCTTTCCGGCGCTTCGTCACTGTCGGGACTCTGCACCTCGCCGATGCGCAAGGCGCTGTAGGAAGCGATCCACCAGTACTCGCTGGCACTGCGCTTGGGCAAGCGCGGAGCGAGCAAACTGGCGTCGTTGCGCGGCGCCTGGAAGGCTTCGGCGGTGGCTGCCGGCAGAGGTTCGCAGGCCAGCGCCGGGCAATCCTGCTGCAGGTCCAGCAGCCAGCGTTCAAGGCCGGTGGATTCGCCCAGCACAGCACCGCCACCGAGCAGATAACCGAGGGCCGACAGGTGCAGCACCGAGCTGTTGTGATTGCCGCGCTTGAGGTCGGCTACTCCCAGCCAGCAGGCATGCCGGGCTCGGGTCAGGGCCACGTAGAGCAGGCGCAGGTCTTCGGCCAGGCGCTCGTCGTCGGCCTGGACGATCAGTTCGGCGGTGGGTTTCAGGCTGACCTGGGCCTTGCCCTCGGCATCGTGGTAATGCAGCGGCAGGCGACTGCCGTCCACCGGTTTGACCGAGCAGATGAACGGCAGGAACACCAGGGGGTATTCCAGGCCCTTGGACTTGTGGATGGTCACCACCTTGACCAGTTGCTCGTCGCTTTCCAGACGCAGGATCTGTTCTTCGCCCGCCTGGCCGGAGGATGCCAGGTGCTCGCCGAGATGACGGATCAGCGCCTGTTCGCCGTCAAGCTCGGAGGCCGCCTGTTGCAGCAGCTCGGACAGGTGCAGCACGTTGGTCAGCACCCGCTCGCCATCGCTGCGGGCCATCAGCGCCCGGGGCAAGTGGAAGTCATGGATCAGTCGACGCAGCATCGGCAGTACGCCCTGTTTGCGCCAGATCTCGCGATAGCGGCGGAACTGCATGACCCGTTCTTCCCAGGCCAGCTCGTCCTGGTTCAGCCGCTCCAGTTCGGCCAACGGCAGGTTCAGGGTGATGCAGGCCAGGGCCGCCCGCAGCGGGCGTTCGACATCCGGCTCGGCGCAGGCCTTGAGCCAGGCCAGCAGGTCATGGGCCTCCTGGGCGGCGAACACCGAATCCTTGTCCGAGAGGTAGACGCTGCGCACGCCGCGACTCGCCAGCTCGCCACGCACCGCCTGGGCCTCCTTGCCGTCACGCACCAGGATCGCGATATCGGAGGGCAGCACGCCCTTGAGCACGCCGTCGCGGACAAAACCACTGAGCTGCCGTTGCCCACCGTTGAGCAGTTCGACGATGCGACTGGCGCAGGCCGCCGCCAACTGTTGGCGATATACCGCGCCGGACACCGGTTGCTCCGATGGCAGTTGCCAGAGGTTGAGCGCCGCCACGGGCTGGCCGTCGATCTGCAACACTTCCTTGCGCCCCTGGGCGGCCACCGGCAGAAAAGGTACCGGGTTGTCGTCGCCCTCGCGAAACAGGAACGCACCGCGCCCCTGCTCGCGCTGCTCGGCCCGTTCGAAGACGTGGTTGACCGCCGTGACCATTGCCTGGCTGGAACGGAAGTTGGTGCCCAGGGTATGCAGCCGACCGAGGGTAGCCTGGCGCGCCCGCAGGTAGGTGTAGATGTCGGCACCACGGAAGGCGTAGATCGCCTGCTTCGGGTCGCCGATCAGGAACAGGCCGCACTCGGGGCTGTTGTCCTCGATGCGGTAGATACTTTCGAAGATCCGGTATTGCACCGGGTCGGTGTCCTGGAATTCGTCGATCAGGGCCACCGGGAACTGCTCGCGGATCAGGCTCGCCAGACGCTCGCCGGCGTCGGCCTGGAGCGCCGCGTCGAGGCGCAGCAGCATGTCGTCGAAACCCATCTCGGCACGCCGGCGTTTCTCTTCCTCGAAGCGCATGCCGACCCAGCGGGCGGCGTGTTCGAGCACGGCGGCGTCCGGGGTGGGCAAGCCGTCGAGGCTGGCTTTCAAGCCGGCCATGGCATCTAGGGCCGGGTGGCTCGGCGGCTCGCCCTTCCAGGCTTCGGCCAGGCCCGTGGCGGTCAGGCGGCTGAAGCCGGTGCCGATATCCAGTTGCTCCTGGCTCTCGTCCTCGGCCCAGGCCGTCAGTTTTTCGAACCAGGGTTCGAAGTAGCGCGCCTGCATCTTGCGGCCGTCGACGGTCTTGTTCGCCACGCCTTGCAGGCAGATATCCCGCAGCTCGACGGCCCATTGCCGCCAGGGCGCCTTGAACTGCACCAGGACCTGGCGACGCTCCTGCAGACAGGCCTCGATCAGTTCGGCCGGCTCTTGCGGATTGTCGTTGCGCCGTTCGCTACCGAACAAGGCCCGCACCCGGGGCAACAACGCCGCCGGGCCGCCCCAGTTCGCCCGGACCCAGTTCAGCGCATCGCCGTGCATCTTGTAGCAGAACAGCCGCCAGTAATCGCGCAGCACTTCGCCGAGCAGTTCGCTGTGGTCGGTCTCCAGGGTCTGGGTAAACAGGCTGCCGCTGTCGAAGGCATGTTCGCGCAGCATGCGCTGGCACCAGCCGTGGATCGTCGACACCGCCGCTTCGTCCATCCATTGGGCGGCGATATCCAGATGGTTGGCGCACGCCGGCCAGTGTTCGGGCAGGTATTCGTCACGCAGTTGGGCAATCAGCGCATCGGGGGCTTCCATCTCGTCGCGAAAGAACCGCGCGGCTTCCGCCAGACGGGTGCGGATACGGTCACGCAGCTCCTGGGTGGCGGCGTCGGTGAAGGTCACCACGAGGATCTGCGGCGGCAGCAACTCGCGGCCGAAACCCGAGGCCTCGCCGCCATGGCCGAGAACCAGGCGCAGGTAGAGCGCGGAGATGGTGAAGGTCTTGCCGGTACCGGCACTGGCTTCGATCAGTTGGCTGCCGCGTAGCGGGAAGGCCAGGGCCAGGGGAGTCTTGCTGTCGGTCATGAACGCGCCTCCTCGGCGGCGAGTGAACGCCAGGGCGCTTCGAGCAACGGGCGATAGAGCGCATCGCACCAGCCTTCGAATTCCTCGCTGGCGATCAGCGCGTTGTAGTCGGCGAACTGTCGGGCCAGGGCCGCGTTTTCCCGCCGCTCGCCCTCGCTGTTCACACCGTCGCCGTCGTAGGCCTTGCGGGCCGCGTCCTGTGCCTTGAGCGGGTCCGATTGGGCGAGCCAGGCAAAGGCAGTCTTGACCGCGACCGGAAGCGGACGCCGCATGCCGGACTGCCAGGCCAGCAGCAGGTTGCCGAGGATTTCGGCGGCACACGGCGCTTCGAAAGGCGGCAGCAGCAAGGTGTCGTCGCTGGCCACCAATGCAGTGGTCATCGACAGTTCGCAGGCACAGGCCACCAGGTGCTCGACCCACGGCCGGGTGAGGCGATGCCATTTGCGGGTCTTGAGCGAGCCGATGCTGTTGGGAATGGTCGTCACCGCGAGCAGGCCGCCGTCACTGCGCTGGTGCAGGCCGCTCAGCCAGCCCTCCACCCGGGTGCCGCCGGCATCGAAGGCGACGGGCACGGCGCTGGTCAGCGGGGTCGGCCAGAGGCTGAGCAGTTGCCGGTAACGTTGCAGCAGATCCGGCAACGGTTCGATCAGTTCGTGTTGCAGCAATTCGCCGAATCCGGCCATGGGCAGCAGGCCGCTCGCCTGCAGCCGCCGGGCCTGGTGGCGCAGCGCATCGTCCGGGTTGTCGGCCTGGAGCAGCGCCGCTTGCAACAGGCTGTCGCTGAGGCTGTAGCGTTGCAGGGCGTCGAGCACGAACGGCTCCTCGTCGGCCAGCGGTGCCTGGGCCGCTTCGAAGAAGACCTTCAGGCGCTGGCTGAAAAAGTGCCGTACGGGGTTGCGTAGGAAGTCCTGGAGCTGGGCCAGGGTCAGTGGCTCTTCCTGCCGGTAGGCGTCGAGTTCGGTGCTCGTCGCGCTCGGATCCTGGCTCTCGTGCAGTTGTTGCCACTCGCGCGCATAGCTGAACAGATCGGCATGGCTGTCATGGAAATAGCGGGCGCTGAAGGGCTGCAACGGATGCGCCTGGGTCAGGCCCTTCAGCAGTTGTTCACCGTCGGCGTCCGGCAGTCGCCAGCCGGCAGCGAGATGGTCGCGCAACTGGCCGATCAGGACCGAGGCCGGACGCTCGCTGTTGTCGCGGATGCTATGACCGACCCAACTGATGTAGAGCTGATGCCTGGCCGACAGCAAGGCTTCGAGCAACAGGTAGCGGTCATCTTCGCGCCGTGAGCGATCGCCGGGGCGGTAGTCGCTGCCCATCAGGTCGAAATCCAGCGGCGGCTGCGCACGGGGGTAGTCGCCGTCGTTCATGCCCAGCAGGCAGACCAGCTTGAACGGGATGGCCCGCATCGGCATCAGGGTGCAGAAGTTCACCGCACCGGCCAGGAAGCGCTGGGACAGGCGGCCCTGGTCGAGGCCGGCCAACCAGGCTTCGCGTACCACGGTCAGCGGCAGGGTTTCTTGCAGGTTCACCGCCTGGCAGGTTTCCAGCCAGTCGGCGCGCAGTTGCTCAAGCTGCATCAGCAGGTAGTCGTCGTGCTCGGTGTCGGCGAGGAAAAACAACTGGATCAGTGCGTGCAGGCGTTCACCCCATTGCTCGGGAAGTGCCGGCTCGGAAAGTTCCTGGTGGGCGATTTCCAGCGCGTCGAGCAGCGCCACCAGCGGGCCGATCAAGGCGGCGTCGAGGCCACCGATCTCATCGTAGGGTTCGATGCCTTCACAGGCATCGCCGCGACCGACCGCGTAGCCCAGCAGCATGCGCCGCAGGCCGAACTGCCAGCTGTTCTGTTCCAGTGTATCGGGCAGGCCGAGGCCGGCACGTTGTTCGGCGTTCATGCCCCAGCGCACGCCGGCACCTTCGATCCAACGATGCAAGGTCGGCAGGTCACGCTCTTGCACATTGAAACGGGCGCGCAAGGCGGGGACATCGAGCAGGTCGAGGATCTCGCTGACCGGGAAACGACTGTCGGGCAGCTTGAGCAGGTGTTCGACGGCAATCAGCAACGGGTCGCGACCACGCTGGCCCTGGTCGGCCAGGGTGAAGGGGATGAAGCGCGGATCACCGCGCTCGAGCTGGCCGAAGACCGCGCGGATATGCGGCGCGTAGCTGTCGATATCCGGGACCATGACGATGATGTCGCGCGGCCGCAGTTCCGGCTCGGCACTGAAGCGCTCGAGCAGTTGGTCGTGGAGGATTTCCACTTCCCGCTGGGCGCTGTGGGCAACGTGGAAGCGGATCGATTGGTCCCGCGCCAGGTCGACGGCCGGCCAGTGCTCGCGGGTTTCATTGAGCGGGCGCAGTTCGAGGATATCGTCCTGCAGTTGGTTGAGCAGGGTCAGTGGCGTGCTGTCGCTGAACAGGTCGATACGGCCGTCGCGGAAAGCCGCGCGATAACTGGCGGGATCGTCGTAGCTGTCCAGCAGGTTGATGTAGTCACGGCCCTGCTTGCCCCACGCGGCCAACAGCGGGTGCGCGTGCTGGTGCAGGGTTTGCGGATCGAGGGCCAGCGGCATTCCGGCTTTGCGGACCTGGCGTTTGTACTGGTTACGCAGCAGGTCCTTGTCGGCGACGATATCGGACCAATGATGGCGACAGGGGTTATGCACGCAAAGCAACACCTGGCTGAAACGGGCCAATCCGGCGAGGGCTTCGAGGGCCTGGGCGGGCAGCGAGGAGATGCCGAACACGATCACTCGCGGCGGCAGACCTGGCGGTGGGTTTTCCAGCTGGTTGATACGTTCGATAAAGCGCTGGTGAACGCCGGCCCGGCTCTGGGCCATGCCCGACTCGCCGACATCCAACAGCAGTGCGCGCCATAACTCGGCCTGCCAGCAATTGGCCGGCGGCAGCGGCTTGATCTCGCCACGGCCACCGCGCAGCTGATGGCGACCGGCAGCCCAGTCTTCCAGCCAGTCGGCGCGATAGACCTGGTATTGGTCGAACAGGTCGGCGAGGCGCTCGGCCAGTTGGTAGCGCTTGCGCAGGTCGCTGTCGTGGGTGAGGAAGCGTTGCAGCGGCTCGAAGTGGGGCTGGTCGATGAGCTCCGGCAGCAGGCGCATCAGGCGCCAGGTCAGCGGCCCCTTGTCGAGCAGGGACCTGGCCGGGATCTCGTCACGGCCCAGCACCATCCGATAGAGCTGCCACATGAAGCTGCCGGGCAGTTGCACATCGATAGCGGCGGCGATGCCGCAGCCGCCCTGGTCATCGTCTGCGGGATCTTCGGCCAGGGCGAGTTTCAGCCACTGGGCGATGCCGTTGCTCTGCACCAGGGCGATTTCATTCTCCAGGGGGGCCAGGGGATAACGTCGCATCACGTTGATCACCAGGCTGCGAAGCTCTTCAGGGCTGTTGCTCTGAACCACCATGAAGGCTGGGTTGAGTGACGTCGCATCCGACATGCCGACTTCCTTGGAGAATTCAAAACGAAGGCTGGACTTTAACACCTCCGGCGCGCCCAATCGCCCCTGCCGGAAGGCGGTGGAGGGTCAGGTATTTCGGTGGCGCAAAAACAAAACCCCTACCTGCGGTCGCAGATAGGGGTTTTGGAATTTAATCTTGACGATGACCTACTCTCACATGGGGAAACCCCACACTACCATCGGCGATGCATCGTTTCACTGCTGAGTTCGGGATGGGATCAGGTGGTTCCAATGCTCTATGGTCGTCAAGAAATTCGGTAGCCAGGTCGTTTTCTCTTACGAGATCACGCTCCAGCGAATGGGTATGTGACAGCTTGGTGTTTTGTGAGCTACAAACTTTCGGTTCGTTTCGTCTTCACACACCGCAATCTGGTGCTCTTTCGAGTCAGCAAATTGCTTGGGTGTTATATGGTCAAGCCTCACGGGCAATTAGTATTGGTTAGCTCAACGCCTCACAGCGCTTACACACCCAACCTATCAACGTCGTAGTCTTCGACGGCCCTTCAGGGAACTCAAGGTTCCAGTGAGATCTCATCTTGAGGCAAGTTTCCCGCTTAGATGCTTTCAGCGGTTATCTTTTCCGAACATAGCTACCCGGCAATGCCACTGGCGTGACAACCGGAACACCAGAGGTTCGTCCACTCCGGTCCTCTCGTACTAGGAGCAGCCCCTCTCAAATCTCAAACGTCCACGGCAGATAGGGACCGAACTGTCTCACGACGTTCTAAACCCAGCTCGCGTACCACTTTAAATGGCGAACAGCCATACCCTTGGGACCGGCTTCAGCCCCAGGATGTGATGAGCCGACATCGAGGTGCCAAACACCGCCGTCGATATGAACTCTTGGGCGGTATCAGCCTGTTATCCCCGGAGTACCTTTTATCCGTTGAGCGATGGCCCTTCCATACAGAACCACCGGATCACTAAGACCTACTTTCGTACCTGCTCGACGTGTCTGTCTCGCAGTCAAGCGCGCTTTTGCCTTTATACTCTACGACCGATTTCCGACCGGTCTGAGCGCACCTTCGTACTCCTCCGTTACTCTTTAGGAGGAGACCGCCCCAGTCAAACTACCCACCATACACTGTCCTCGATCCGGATAACGGACCTGAGTTAGAACCTCAAAGTTGCCAGGGTGGTATTTCAAGGATGGCTCCACGCAGACTGGCGTCCACGCTTCAAAGCCTCCCACCTATCCTACACAAGCAAATTCAAAGTCCAGTGCAAAGCTATAGTAAAGGTTCACGGGGTCTTTCCGTCTAGCCGCGGATACACTGCATCTTCACAGCGATTTCAATTTCACTGAGTCTCGGGTGGAGACAGCGCCGCCATCGTTACGCCATTCGTGCAGGTCGGAACTTACCCGACAAGGAATTTCGCTACCTTAGGACCGTTATAGTTACGGCCGCCGTTTACCGGGGCTTCGATCAAGAGCTTCGCGTTAGCTAACCCCATCAATTAACCTTCCGGCACCGGGCAGGCGTCACACCCTATACGTCCACTTTCGTGTTTGCAGAGTGCTGTGTTTTTAATAAACAGTCGCAGCGGCCTGGTATCTTCGACCGGCATGGGCTTACGGAGCAAGTCCTTAACCCTCACCGGCGCACCTTCTCCCGAAGTTACGGTGCCATTTTGCCTAGTTCCTTCACCCGAGTTCTCTCAAGCGCCTTGGTATTCTCTACCCAACCACCTGTGTCGGTTTGGGGTACGGTTCCTGGTTACCTGAAGCTTAGAAGCTTTTCTTGGAAGCATGGCATCAACCACTTCGCGTCCTAAAGGACACTCGTCATCAGCTCTCGGCCTTAGACTCCCGGATTTACCTAAGAGTCCAGCCTACCACCTTAAACTTGGACAACCAACGCCAAGCTGGCCTAGCCTTCTCCGTCCCTCCATCGCAATAACCAGAAGTACAGGAATATTAACCTGTTTTCCATCGACTACGCTTTTCAGCCTCGCCTTAGGGACCGACTAACCCTGCGTCGATTAACGTTGCGCAGGAAACCTTGGTCTTTCGGCGTGGGTGTTTTTCACACCCATTGTCGTTACTCATGTCAGCATTCGCACTTCTGATACCTCCAGCAAGCTTCTCAACTCACCTTCACAGGCTTACAGAACGCTCCTCTACCGCATCACTTGCGTGATACCCGTAGCTTCGGTGCATGGTTTGAGCCCCGTTACATCTTC
>NZ_CP144470.1:3075000-6801123 GCF_036585405.1 Pseudomonas batumici
TTCCTATATCTACGCATTTCACCGCTACACAGGAAATTCCACCACCCTCTACCATACTCTAGCTCGCCAGTTTTGGATGCAGTTCCCAGGTTGAGCCCGGGGATTTCACATTCAACTTAACGAACCACCTACGCGCGCTTTACGCCCAGTAATTCCGATTAACGCTTGCACCCTCTGTATTACCGCGGCTGCTGGCACAGAGTTAGCCGGTGCTTATTCTGTCGGTAACGTCAAAACACTAACGTATTAGGTTAATGCCCTTCCTCCCAACTTAAAGTGCTTTACAATCCGAAGACCTTCTTCACACACGCGGCATGGCTGGATCAGGCTTTCGCCCATTGTCCAATATTCCCCACTGCTGCCTCCCGTAGGAGTCTGGACCGTGTCTCAGTTCCAGTGTGACTGATCATCCTCTCAGACCAGTTACGGATCGTCGCCTTGGTGAGCCATTACCTCACCAACTAGCTAATCCGACCTAGGCTCATCTGATAGCGCAAGGCCCGAAGGTCCCCTGCTTTCTCCCGTAGGACGTATGCGGTATTAGCGTTCCTTTCGAAACGTTGTCCCCCACTACCAGGCAGATTCCTAGGCATTACTCACCCGTCCGCCGCTGAATCGAAGAGCAAGCTCCTCTCATCCGCTCGACTTGCATGTGTTAGGCCTGCCGCCAGCGTTCAATCTGAGCCATGATCAAACTCTTCAGTTCAAACATCTTTGGGTTTTGAGAAAACCCTAAACTTGGCTCAGCAATCGTTGGTTACATCTTTGATTTCTCGCGGAGTAACTTGTGATGCTGATAATCTAGTGACTATTCAGTCTGACTCCACAAGCACCCACACGAATTGCTTGATTCAGTTGTTAAAGAGCGGTTGGTGAGCTGTTCGCTCAACCGAGGCGCGCATTCTACAGCAGCCTCATTTGCTGTCAAGTGATTATTTTCAGAAGTTTTCAAGGTTTCCCGTGTAACTTCAACCACTTGCGCTTCCGATCTCTCGTTAGCGGGAGGCGAATTCTACAGCGTTACACGCTGCTGTCAACACCTCTTTTACACCGCTTTCGATCGAGAGGATCGAACCGCTGAACCGGCGAAAACACGCTGCCGTTTCAGCTCCTTCTGGGCTTCGATACACTGAAGCGAACCGCTTGACCCAAACCTAAAAACCTTCGTAACTCATTGAATCTCAAAGGCTTTTCCGTTTCGACCGCGCCGGAAGTGGGGCGAATTATAGACCTGTAGGATTTGCCGTCAACCGTTAATTTCACTTTTCTGTCATGCGAGCGGTTTTCGCGCCACAAGACGGGGAATTCGACGTGTCACTACAGGGATACGCAACGCAATAAGCAGCGCACCTATAGAGGCATATACCGTCCACTCCTTCAGATCGGCCCGCACGATCCACAACATATGCAGCAGCCCCAACCCCAGGATCACATAGACCAGGCGGTGCAACTTCTTCCAGCGCGTACCCAGGCGACGCTGACTGTAACGGTTCGACGTCACGGAAAGCGCCAACAAACAGAGGAACCCCAGCGCACCGACAATGATGTAGGGCCGCTTGCGCAACTCGACCGCCAATTGCGACCAGTCCAACTCGAGCACAAACACCAGGTAAGCGGCCAGGTGCAGCAGCACATAGGCAAAACACCACAAGCCCAATTGACGCCGCACCGCGATCCAGCCCGGCCAGCCAGTGAGCTTCTGCAGCGGCGTCATGCTCAAGGTCACCAACAACAGGACCAGCGTCCCCAAACCCAGCCGATCAACCAGGACCTTTCCCGGATCCGGTCCCAGGGCAAAGCTCCAGGCCTGATACAACCAGAGCAGCGGCCAGATCGCCGCGGCAATAAAGACACCCACGCGCCAGAACGGATATCGCATCAGTAGTTCTTCCGCAGATCGAGACCGGCATATAAAGAAGCGACCTCATCCGAGTAGCCGTTGAACATCTGCGTCTCGCGCACATTGGGACTGAACAGACCACTGGGCAAGCGCCGCTCCCGTGCCTGGGTCCAGCGCGGATGGTCGACGGTAGGATTCACATTGGCATAGAAGCCATACTCATCCGCGGCAATGCTTTGCCAGGTGGTCCTGGGCTGCTCCTCCACCAGGCTGATACGCACAATCGACTTCACGCTCTTGAACCCGTACTTCCAGGGCACCACCAGACGCAACGGCGCACCGTTCTGATTGGGCAGCTCTCGCCCATACATGCCCACCGCCAGAATCGCCAAGGGATTCATTGCTTCGTCCAGACGCAGCCCTTCCACATAAGGCCAGTCGATCAGGGCGAAACCGGAACGCTGGCCCGGCATGCTCTTGGGGTCCTGCAGGGTTTCGAAACGAATGTACTTGGCCTTCGACGTCGGCTCGACCTGCTTGAGCAACGCCGAGACGGGAAAGCCGATCCAGGGAATCACCATGGACCAGGCCTCGACACAGCGCAGGCGATAGATCCGCTCCTCCAACTGATAAGGCTTCATGAAGTCCTCCAGGGCATACCGCCCCGGTTTGCCGACCTCGCCGTCCACCACCACCGACCAGGGTTCGGTCTTCAGCGAACCGGCGTTCTGCGCCGGATCCCCCTTGTCGGTGCCGAACTCATAGAAGTTGTTGTAGTGGGTCGCATCCTTGTACGGCGTAATCGCCTCCCCCTTGACCGTCACCGCACCCCATTGGGTCCCGGGCAGTTTCCCGGCAAACCACGAGGGCGCATTCCCCGCCTCTACATCGGCATACCGCGCCGCCTCGGCGGCACTGGCCCAACGCGGCAAGCTGCCGAGCGCCAACCCGGCGACGGAGGCACCGAGCAAGGTACGACGGGAGAGATAGAGGGATTCAGGCGTGACGTCCGACTCTTTGCAATCGGATCGTTTGGGAAGCTTGATGAACATGGCAACTCCGTAGCATTGGAGGACTGATGCACCAATAGACTACGGAGTCTGCGGGAAATTACATCACTCGCCGGCTTTGTGCCGACGCAGACGCAACAGGTACTGGATGGGGCCGGAGGCCGCATAGGCGAGGAAAATCAGCAGCAGGATGCGCGGCGGATCGCTGAACACCACGGCGAACACCAGCACCACGGCGAGAATCGCCACGAACGGCACGCGCCCCTTGAGATCCAGCTCCTTGAAGCTGTTGTACTTGATGTTACTGACCATCAGCATCCCGGCCGCCGCTACCAGCAGCGCCACCAGGAACGACATCTTCGACCCCTGGATCCCGTAGTCGCTGAATGCCCAGACAGTACCCGCCACCACGCCGGCCGCCGCTGGACTGGCCAGGCCGATGAAGTAGCGTTTGTCGGCGGTGCCGACCTGGGTATTGAAGCGCGCCAGACGCAATGCCGCGCCAGCCACATAGATGAAGGCCACCATCCAGCCGACCTTGCCCATGTCACCCAGCGCCCAGCCAAATGCCAGCAGTGCCGGCGCAACACCGAAGGCCACCATGTCGGACAGCGAGTCATACTCGGCACCGAAGGCACTCTGGGTATTGGTCATGCGCGCCACGCGACCGTCGAGGCCGTCGAGCACCATGGCGACGAAGATCGCGATGGCGGAAAACGCGAAATATTTGCTCGCCCCCGCAGGGTCACCCGCACTGGCGGCGTTCTGCGCGCTCATGGCACTGATGATGGCGTAGAAACCGGCGAACAGGTTGGCGGTGGTGAAAAGGTTCGGCAACAGATAGATACCGCGATGGCGGACTTTCTGGCCGTTGGCGTCATGCCCTTCTTCGACATGTTCGTCGATGGGCAGCAGGCTTTCGGCGTCGGAGACCTGACCGGGCTCTTCGGGACGTTCAGTCATGACATTACCTTGCAGCTAAATGAATGGTTTCAACAGCACTCGGCGACCGCTATGGGAGCGCAAAACGATCCCGCTTTATACCAGAAGCGTCCCTGCCTGCGGAAAAACCCAGGAGCCAGGTCAATCAATCCAGGACCACATGCGGCAGGAATCGACTGCTGTCCTTGGTGATCAGGCTATCGTCTTCACGAATGCCGATCCCCGACGCCACATCCCCCACCACCCAGGAGCCGATCACGGTGTAGCTGTCGCCGAACTTCGGCAGCGGGGAAAACGCCTGCAGGATATAGGGTGCATCGGTGTAAGGCCCGTCCTCGGCCACCACCCGGTCGTCGCCGGTACGGATCTCGATGTTCGCGCCCTCACGGGAAAAGAACGGTTTGCGCACCCAGCCCTTGGGCACGGGGTACTGCGGGTTCTGGTCGACATAGGCGGGTAGCAGGTTGGGGTGCCCTTCATGGAATTTCCACAGCAACGGCAATATGCCCTTGTTGCTGACAATGGATTTCCAGGCCGGTTCAATAAACTGGGTGTCGCAGCCCGGCACCGCCTGGCCGAACGCCTCGTGGAAGATATGTTCCCAGGCATGCAGCTTGAACAGCCGCTCGATCCACTGCCCATCCAGATCGACAAAGCGACCCTGCGCCGTGAGGCCGATGTCTTCGATATCGATATGGCGCGCCTCGATACCCGCATGCGCCGCCATCTTGCGCAGGAAGTCCGTGGTCCCACGATCCTCCTCCGAACCTGACATGGCCGAGAAGTAGAACGCCCCGCCCGGTGGAAACGCCGCGAAGGCCCTGACCAGATCTTCGGCCAGGGTGTTGAACTGGTTGGCATGCGCCGGCAGCACCCCCCGGGCGATCTGCTCCTCAAGCCAGAGCAATTGCACGGAACCGGCTTCGAGCAAACTGGTTGGGGTGTCGTAGTTGGCCTCCAGGCACTTGGCCGGACCGCTGCCGTCATAGGCAAGGTCGAAACGGCCATACAAATGCGGATGCCCTTGTTTCCAGGAGTCGCGGACCAGATCGAAAAACGCCGGCGGTATGGCCAGGCTCGTCAGCAGTTCTTCGCTGTCCACCACGCGCCCGACCACATCCAGGCACAGGTCGTGAAGCGCCTTGGTCGGTGCTTCAAGGTCCCGGGTGATCTGCTCCTCGGTGAACAGGTAATAACCTCGTTCATCCCAATAGCGCTCGCCACCGATGGTGTGGAAACCGAAGCCTTCGCGTTCGACGCTTTCGCGCCAGTGCGGGCGTTCTTCGATACCGATCTTTTTCACCCTGGCTGTTCTCCTCAACCGCCGGAACTGAAGAAGCTGCTGCTGCTCTTGCCGCCCCAGCCACTGCGCGCGGTGGCCTGGCTGCCGAATCCGCCACGCGAGACCGTCGAGGAAACCGAGCCGGAACCGCTGCCCAGGCTCTTGCCGAGGGTGGTCGGGGTGTAGGTGTTGGTGGAACTGTTGCGGGCCTGGGTCGAACGACTGAACGACTTGCCCTGCTCGATCTGCCGCGACAACGTCGAACTGGTATAGGAACCGCGGTCATCGCGGCTGTCATAGATCGGCTGTGAATAGTAGCGCCCGCCCCCACCGCTGTTGCTGAGCAGATTGCCGAGCAACAGCCCGGTCAGCAGCCCGCCATTGCCACCACCACCGGAGTTGCCGCCCGACTGTGCGGACGCTTGTTGCTGGGCCTGTTCGAGCTCCTTGCGTGGAACCTCACCGGACATCGCCAGTTCGAAGCCGCCCATCTTCGGCATGTACTTGCCGTCCGGGGTGACCTGGCAATAGCCGGGGACGAAATCGCTGTCACAGGAAGCCTGGTCGTCATAGGTCGGCGCGATACGCCGGTGATCGGCCAGCGCCTGCATGAAGGCGTCGGAGCAGACCTCCACCGGCACTTTCGCCCCCACACATTCCTCGACCGACTTGAAGTTGCTCTTCGAAGTCACCTCAACGTTGTCCTGGGATGCACCGCAGGCGGAAAGCGCCAACGGCAAGGTGCCGGCCAGTACCAGTGTTACGCAGCTACGGGTTCTCATCGAATGATCCTTATCCTTGCCCTGGGCTCAGGCCGACGGTGTCATGCAGGCCGAATTCAGCAAGCCGACGCTGATGGCCACCGCCGCCGAATAGATCGCCGCCGCCATCTCGCCACGCACGATACGCGCGGACAGCCCCTTGAGCACCAGGCTGGTCACGGCAAACGCCAGCAACTGCACCACGGCCGCGATCAGTACCCAGACGACGACGTCCACGACGCTGATACTGTTGGCGATGATATTGCTGGCCGGCAGGGCAAACCCCACCAACGAACCGCCCAGCGCGACCGCGGCGGCGCTATTGCCCTCGCGGATCAGGGTGAATTCCTTGTGGGGCGTCAGGCAGGTGTAGATGAACTGAAAGAGCACGAACAGAACAGCCGCCACCGCCATATAGATGATGAAGCCGAATACCGCGGTGGCGTTGAGCGAGATGCGCAGCGCATCGAGCATGATGATTTCCTTGTCAGAGAACTTCGATATCTGTGATTTGCAGCGTCACGCCAACGGCGGTGGACAGGGTGATCACCCCCTCCTCGTCTTCCTCGACCGAAAACAGCAGGAACTCCCGGCGGTTGAGCAGGCCGATCTCCCGCGCATAAAGCATGCTCAGGTGCTTGATCGAGTAGGCGCCGTCCGGACTCCTGACGAACTCCTGCAGGGGCGTGAGTTCGGTCTGCCCGTCTTCGCTCCCCCATTGCCGCCCATATTCCTCGCCCTCGAGCTCGTAGACCGGCATGCCGATCTTCGCGTTGGGGCCGGTCAGGCTCAGCAATTGTTCCTTGCTGTTGATCGTGGTGACGTCGTGATAGCCGAACAGGATGATGTCCTGAATGTCCTCGGCTGCAGGCCCGTTCATGACCATTTGCAGGAAGTAATCTTCGTTGTCGAGGTAAAACCGTTGCAGGCGCATCGACTGCCCGAGATCGATGTCACCTACCGCCCAGACCTTCTCGTCATCAGGCACCACCACATGGGACTGCCCCTCGAGCAACAGTTTCAAGGAACGGTCCAGGCAGAGCATCCGCCCCGAGGCCAACCCCAAGGGGTTGCCCTGTGCTACCGGGTTCGCGTCCGCGGCAGGCTTCGGTGCCTCGAACCCCATGACGCGCTTGATCCAACTCATCGTGCCTCTCCTTCCTGTCGCGACAACCGGCTATCCCGCCGGTTTTCCAGACGGCAAAAAGGGCAAGGCGCTCACGCGCTTGCCCTGTGACCGTTGCTTACTGGCCCGAGCCAGGATTCTGCCGGGCCTTCAAGCGCGCCAGCACATCACTGCCACTGCCCGACTTGGCCCCGATGCCGGCCTCCTGCAGACGGCGCTCCAGATCGCCACCATTAGCCCCGTCGGCCACTTCCTGGGCGGCATCCAGCTTGGCGTCCCGCTCGTCCTGGCGCTGCTTGATCCGCGCCAGCGAACCGACCGCCGTTTCCAGCTTGCCGTTCGCCCCGCCGGTGGCTGCCGCAGTGGCAACGCGTGCCTGCTGCACCGTCTCGCGGGCCTTGGCCATCTCGACCTGCTGCTTCAACCCCTTGATCTGGCTTTCCGCCTTGCTCAACTGGGCTTGCAGCATCTGCACCTGGGCACCGAACTGATCGGCCAGGATTTTCTCCTGGTCGCGCTGGGCCTCGATCTCGGCCACCTTGTTGGCGCACTCGCCAGCCAGGCCTTCCTGGCCCTTGTCCAGCGCGGCCATGGCCTTGCCTTCCCAGTTGGCGATGTCGTTGTTCAGGCCGTCGAGGCGCTGTTGCGACAGTTTGTGCCGGGCCTTGATGTCCACCAGGCCGTTCTTGGCCTTGGCCACGGCATTCTCGGCGTCGCGCTGTTCCTGCTCGAGGATGCGAATGGCGTTGGCGTCGACGATGCTCTCGCCCACCTCGGAAACACCGCCGCGAATGGCGGTCATGACTTTCTTCCAGATACTCATCGAAAACTCCTTGGGGACTTCATTAAACGTGGATGTGGTCTTCAAAGGCTTCCACCGCACGGATCACGTTCTCCGCCAGGGTGTAGATCTCCTGGACGATCACGGTGATCGTGGAAGCCGCGCTCAGCGCGCCGAACATGCAGTAGACCTCGGTGCCATCGCCGACCCGCTCGATGCCCACGGAGGACAGCGGGAACAGGTCGCGACTGCGCAGCACCAGGCTGTTGAAGACGGTCGGATCCTTGACCCGGCTGACCTCCACCAGGGTCGCGTCCACCAGGATCTGGTCGCCGGACACCGCGAGGTAGAGCGGCAGGTCGCCGAACTCGGTCATGGTCAGCTTGAGGCTCTGCTCTGCATTCTCGGCGAGGGTCAGGGCAATTTCGCCATGGGTCACGACCTCCAGCTCCGCCAGCGCCTTGTGCAGCGAGTTGATCGTCCAGTTGATGTTCTCAGTCATGAATGCCTCCAGTTTGATCCGTTCACCCAGGAAGGGTTGGCGTAACGCCTTTTCGATACCCCGCAGGGCCGCCGCATTCTCGGGGAGAATCCAGAACTCCCGTTTCACCAGACCCGCTTCGCGCAAGCGCGTGCGCATGTCGCGAACATAGTCAGCCGTCGTCTTGGCCTTGGAAGGCAATGACGATGTGTCAGCCGGCTTGTCGCCCGGTAAGGCCTGGTCATCCGGTGCTTTTCTACGGGGCATCGATCTTCCGAAAAATCTTACATGTAAGCAAATTACGTCCTTTGCCTGAATTGTTCAACGTCCGACACAAAGGCTTTATGTTACAAAACAAAACGCCCCGACAAGTCGGGGCGTTTGTGTGTGCAAGCTCTTCCCGCGCTCAACCCCAGGGGTTGGGCACGGGTTGAACGTCAACTCAGTTCTTGGCTTTGTCGACGATCTTGTTCGCACCGATCCACGGCATCATCGAGCGCAGTTGCTCGCCGATGATCTCGATGCCGTGAGCGGCGTTGTTACGACGCTTGGCGGTCATCGATGGGTAGCCGGTAGCGCCTTCGCTGATGAACATCTTCGCGTATTCGCCGTCCTGGATGCGCTTCAGAGCGTTGCGCATGGCCTGGCGGGATTCGGCGTTGATGACTTCAGGGCCGGTCACGTACTCGCCGTATTCGGCGTTGTTGGAGATCGAGTAGTTCATGTTGGCGATACCGCCTTCGTACATGAGGTCAACAATCAGCTTCAGTTCGTGCAGGCACTCGAAGTAGGCCATTTCCGGCGCGTAGCCGGCTTCAACCAGGGTTTCGAAACCGGCCTTGACCAGCTCGACGGTACCGCCGCACAGAACGGCCTGTTCGCCGAACAGGTCGGTTTCGGTCTCGTCCTTGAAGGTGGTTTCGATGATGCCGGTACGACCGCCACCCACGCCGGCGGCGTAGGACAGTGCAACGTTCTTGGCGTTGCCCGAGGCGTCCTGGTAGATCGCGATCAGGTCAGGGATACCGCCGCCCTTGACGAACTCGGAACGTACGGTGTGGCCTGGAGCCTTCGGCGCGATCATGATCACGTCGAGGTCGGCACGTGGCACAACCTGGTTGTAGTGGATCGCGAAGCCGTGGGAGAAGGCCAGGGTGGCGCCTTTCTTGATGTTCGGCTCGATTTCGTTCTTGTACAGCTGGGACTGGAATTCGTCCGGGGTCAGGATCATGACCAGGTCGGCAGCGGCAACGGCGCTGGCCACGTCGGTCACTTTCAGGCCATGGGCTTCAGCCTTGGCGACAGTGGACGAACCTTTACGCAGGCCGACAGTCACGTCAACGCCGGAGTCCTTCAGGTTGCAAGCTTGCGCGTGGCCCTGGGAGCCGTAGCCGATGATGGCGACTTTCTTGCCCTGGATGATCGACAGGTCACAGTCTTTATCGTAGAAAACTTTCATGAAATTCCCCTTTATATCCAGGCCGTTCAGGCCATTCGCTAAATTAAGATTAGATGCTCAGTACTTTGTCGCCACGGGCAATCCCGGTGACGCCGCTGCGTACGGTTTCCAGAATCGAGGCCGTCCCGATCGACTGGATGAAGCTGTCCAGTTTGTCGCTCGTACCGGTCAATTGCACGGTATAAACGCTGGCGCTGACATCGACGATCTGCCCACGATAGATATCGGTGGTGCGTTTGATCTCGGCACGCTGGGCGCCGGTGGCCTTGACCTTGACCAGCATCAGCTCGCGCTCGATGTGAGCGCTTTCCGACAGGTCCACCAGCTTGACCACTTCGACCAGCTTGTTCAGGTTCTTGGTGATCTGCTCGATGATCTCGTCATGCCCCACGGTGGTCAGCGTCAGACGCGACAGGGTCGGGTCCTCGGTCGGGGCCACGGTCAGGCTTTCGATGTTGTAGTTGCGCTGCGAAAACAGGCCAACCACACGGGACAGAGCGCCAGGTTCGTTTTCCAGAAGCAGGGAAATGATGTGCCGCATGTTAGGTACGCTCCGTCTTGCTCAGCCACATATCGCGCATGGAGCCGTCTTTGATCTGCATCGGGTAGACGTGCTCGCTGGTGTCGACCTGGATATCGAGGAACACCAGGCGATCCTTCATGGCGAACGCTTCTTCCATCTTCGGCTTCAGGTCTTTCAGATCCGTGATACGGATGCCGACGTGACCATAGGCCTCGACCAGCTTGACGAAGTCAGGCAGCGATTCCATGTACGAGTGCGAGTGACGACTGCCGTAGCTCATGTCCTGCCACTGGCGCACCATGCCGAGCACGCCGTTGTTCAGGCTGACGATCTTCACCGGCAGGCCGTACTGCAGGCACGTCGACAACTCCTGGATGTTCATCTGGATGCTGCCCTCGCCGGTGACGCAAGCGACGTCGGCATCCGGGAAGCTCAGTTTCACACCCATGGCCGCGGGGAAACCGAAGCCCATGGTGCCCAGGCCGCCGGAGTTGATCCAACGGTTGGGCTTGTTGAACTTGTAGTACTGCGCCGCGAACATCTGGTGCTGGCCCACGTCGGAGGTGATGTAGGCATCGCCCTTGGTCACTTCGCACAGGGTCTCGATCACGGTCTGCGGCTTGATGATGCTGCCGTCGCCCTTGTCATAAGGGAACAGGCCGCGATCACCGCGCCATTCGTCGATCTGCTTCCACCAGCTGGCCACCGACTCCTTGTTCGGCGTCTCGCCGATTTCCTTCAGGGCCGCGACCATCTCGGTCAGCACGCTCTCCACCGGACCAACGATCGGCACGTCTGCCTTGATGGTCTTGGAGATCGACGCCGGGTCGATGTCGATGTGGATGATCTTGGCGTTCGGGCAGAACTTCGAGGCGCCGTTGATCACCCGGTCATCGAAGCGCGCGCCCACGGCCAGGATCACATCGGCGTGGTGCATGGTCAGGTTGGCGGTGTAGCTGCCGTGCATGCCGAGCATGCCGACGAACTGCCGGTCGGTGCCCGGGAAGGCACCGAGGCCCATCAGGGTGTTGGTCACCGGCAGGTTGAGCATTTTCGCCAGTTCCGTCAGCGGCGCGGAACCGCCGCCGAGGATCACCCCGCCGCCCGAGTAGAGCACCGGACGCTTGGCCGCCAGGAGCATTTCGGCCGCCTTGCGAATCTGCCCGGAGTGCCCCCGTACCGCCGGGCTGTAGGAACGCAGCTTGGCTTTTTTCGGGAAGATGTATTCGAACTTCTCGGCCGGGTTGGTCATGTCTTTCGGGATATCGACAACGACAGGACCAGGACGACCGGATTGCGCCAGGTAGAACGCCTTCTTCATGACTTCCGGGATTTCCGAGGCGTGCTTGATCATGAAGCTGTGCTTCACGATCGGCCGGGAGATACCGATCATGTCGGTTTCCTGGAACGCATCGGTACCGACCAGGGTGCTCGGCACCTGACCGGAGATGATCACCATCGGAATGGAGTCCATGTAGGCCGTGGCGATACCGGTAATCGCGTTGGTGGCGCCTGGGCCCGAGGTCACCAGGACCACGCCGGCTTTACCGGTGGCACGGGCGTAGCCGTCGGCCATATGGGTCGCGGCCTGCTCGTGACGAACCAGGATGTGGGTCACTTCCGGTTCTTTGAACAGGGCATCGTAGACATGAAGAAGAGCACCACCCGGGTACCCGTAGATATATTTGACGCCTTCGTCACGCAAGAAGCGGACGAGCATCTCACCGCCAGATAAAAGCTCCACGTTGTTCACCTCTAAAACGCCAGAATACCGTCCACAGACACTGGAGACGGGTCTTAATAGGTTTACTTCTCGGCAGAGCATGAGCGACGGTGGTCGCCGACTACGTCAGCACTGACTGAGCAAGTATTGGGAGTGCCCCAAATGTTGCGGGGGTTTCCCACCCAGCGCGAGGTAACGCGTTGCGGGTGTAACAGGTCGGCGCGGATGTGCGCCTCATGATCTGCCGAGTGGGCCTGCTTCTGGCAGCCCCTCTACAGCGGACTTTGGATTGTTCTGATTCGCCCCGCCTAAGTCAAGTCATCTTGTGAGCTTTCTTCGAACTAAGCGCATGACAACGCAGAAGAAAACCTTTCCCAGGGGAATGTGCTACGTTGCTTATCGCATTGTCTGACAAGGAAACCTGATGCGTAGAAGCATTCTGATGACGGGCCTGTTATTCGCCTTGGTCCCCCTATGCCAGGCCGGTCCGATCTACAAATGGGTCGACGCCCAGGGCGTGACGCATTTCGACGCACAACCGCCAACCGGGCAAGCGGCCACGGTGGTGACGCCGGCGATCGGCAATGCGCCCGCGCCACCACCGCGTCCGGCCGTGCCAGCGAGCACGCCGGTGGGTGACCAGCAGGCCGTGGATGCCAAGGTCAAGAAACAGATTGCCGATCAGGAAGTCGCCCGCAAGGCGTATTGCGAGAAGGTGCGGACCAACCTGGCCCAACTGGAAAACAATGCGCGGGTGCGCGAAGAGGTCAATGGCGAACAGCGTCGCCTGAGCGAAGAGGAGCGCCAGGCGCGACTGAAGGAGACGCGCAAGAACATCGAGGAAAACTGCTCGTAAGCACACTGTGGGAGCCGGCTTGCCGGTTCCCACATCTATCAGCGCGTCTCTGCAATCAACCGGTCAAACTGCGCCAGCAACCGCTGCAGTCCCCGCCCCTGCCCCGGCCGCTGGGCATAGACCATTTCCGCCATGGCCAGAATCCCGGAGGCATTGGGCAGCGGCAGATCCCGCTCGAGGATGACCTTCATCCTCGGCAGGAAAATCCATTGCAGCCACTGTTCGAATTCCAGCGTATCAACGCTGAACGGCTCGACACTGGCCAGGGCCTCGGCACTGGGCGACACCTCATCCCAACAACCCTGGACGCGCAACTCCCGCTCGATCAGCAGCAGTTGCTCGGCAATCAACGGAAAACGCGCATCCATCAGTAACCGCCCTGGGCCTTCTGCCGGGCCTGCGCAGCACCCGCGGCGTCACCCTGCTTGTCCCGCGCCTGGGCGATGATGCCCCAGAGGTTGGCCTGCAAGTCCGGACGTCCGTTGGCGAAGCTCAGGCCACGCCGGGCCAGTTGCTCGGCCTGCGGCGCATCGCCCTGGGCCATGCGCACCTGGGCCAGTCGATAGAGCACTTGCGGCTCACGCGGTGCCACGCGCTGGGCACGCTCGAGACTGGACGAGGCACCATTGAGGTCGCCGCTGGATTGCTGCTGCTGGGCCGTGGTCAACAGCGCCAGCACCGGTCCGTCCAGTTGCTCGTCAGCGGACAGGCCGCCGCTGTTGTTGTTGGACGGAATACCGCTCGGCGCCACAGGGCTCGGCGTATTGTAGGTGCCCTGATTGGCGCCCGGGTTGTAGGCACCCTGATTGTAAGTGCTCTGATTGTAAGCGCCCTGGTTATAGGCACCAGAGTCGATCGGCGCAGTCTGGATCGGCGCGTTGTTCGCCGGGCCCGGGGTAATCGGCCCCGGTGTGAACGGTTCGGTGCTGATCGGTGCCGACGTTGCCGCGCCACCGCCCGGAACCATCACCACCACGCCGGAATCCTGGGGAACCGCCTGGGTCTGGCTTGGCACCTGCCCTTTGACAATGGTCTTGCGGAAACCGCCCGTGGACGAGATCCGTTCGTTATTGGAGACCGCCGTCCCCGAATCGACCACCGGGATCGAACCCCGCGGCACGCTGGAACAACCGCCCAGCACGGTCAGCGCTGCAAAAGCTGGAATCCACCACTTGTTCACGTCAAATCCTCTTCGCTCAATTCAACCAGCCCTTGACCCAATCCATTACTTCCGTGGCCGGCGTAGGCGCAGCGCCACCGCATGCCGCACCGGGCACCGGTTCACTGCCGCGAATATACGGCATCTGCACCGCCCCCGGGCAATTGCCATCGGAGCCTTGCCCGGTGCGCGGATCGACCCAGGCCTGGACCACGTTATCCGGCTGCGGCATATCCAATGGCAGCGGATCGGCCTTGCGCATGAAGCTGGTCCAGACCTGCAAGGCACCGGTGGCGCCGGTGAACGGCGTCTTGCCGTTGTCGTCGCGACCGAGCCAGACCACCGCCAGCAGGTCCTGGCCGAAACCGGCGAACCAGCTGTCACGCGAGTCGTTACTGGTACCGGTCTTGCCGGCCAGGGTCAGGGTCTTGGGCAGTACATTGTAAACCCCGCTCCCCGTACCCTCACGCATCACCCGCTGCATCGCCGCCTGGATCAGGTAGATCGACCCCGGATCGAAGCGCTGCTGGACCTGGAACGGATAACGCTTGAGCGGCTGGCCCTCGGCCGTCAGGACGCTGCGAATACCACGCATCGGCGTATTGAATCCGCCATTGGCCAAGGTCTGGTACATGGTCGCGATTTCCATCGGCGTCATGCTCGCGGCCCCCAGCAACATCGAAGGGAAGGCCGGGAACTCGCGGGTGATCCCCAGGCGCCCGAGGGTCTTGAGGACATTCGGCACGCCGACTTCCAGGCCCAGTCGGGCGGTCGACAGGTTGTAGGAGTGCGCCAGGCCCTGATAGAGGAAAATCGTGCCGTGGGAACGCCGGTCGTAGTTCTGCGGTTTCCAGATCTGGCCGTCGGCCCCCTTCACCGAGAAGGATTCGTCCGATAGCCAACTGGTCAGCGTGTATTGGCTGGGTTTCTCCAGCGCCGTCAGATAGACCGCCGGCTTGATCAGCGAGCCCACCGGGCGCACCGCATCCAGCGCCCGGTTGAAACCGGCGAAGCTGGCCTGGCGACTGCCGATCATGGCCTGGACCTCACCGGTTTCCGGGTTGGTCACTACCATCGCCGCCTCGACATCGTCACCACCCTTGCGACCAGCCAGACGCTTGAAGGTGTCGTCAACCGACGCCTCGGCCTTCATCTGCAGGATCGGGTCGAAGCTGGTGAAGATGCGCAAGCCTTCCTCGGTCAAGTCTTCGTCGCGGTAGTCTTCACGCAGTTGCCGCTTGACCAGGTCGAGGAAACCGGGGAACGAGCTGTCCGCCAGGCTGCCGCGGGTGGTCACCCCCAACGGCATTTTCTTCGCCGCCGCCACTTGCTCGGCGGTCGCCACGCCCTGCTGTTCCAGCAGGTCGAGCACCAGGTTACGCCGTTCCAGCGCCCGCTCCGGGGAGCGCCGCGGGTTGTAGTAGGACGGGCCCTTGACCATGCCCACCAGCAAGGCCACCTGATGCAACTTCAGCTCCGCCAGCGGCTGGCTGAAGAAGAACTGGCTGGCCAGGCCGAAGCCGTGCACCGCGCGCTGGCCGTCCTGGCCGATAAAGACCTCGTTGAGGTAGGCCTCGAGAATCTCTTTCTTGTCGTAATGCAGCTCCAGCAACAAGGCCATCATGGCCTCGGTGAGCTTGCGGCTCAGGCTGCGTTCGTTGGTCAGGAAGAAATTCTTGACCAACTGCTGGGTCAGGGTACTGCCGCCCTGGCGCATCTGGCCGGCCGAGGTATTGACCCAGAGGGCCCGGGCAATCGACTTGGGCGAGACGCCGAAGTGATGATAGAAATCCCGGTCCTCGACCGCGACCAGGGTGTCGAGCAAGTATGGCGGCACCTGGTCGATCTTGATCAGGATCCGATCTTCGAGGTTCTTCGGGTACAGGCCGCCAATCAGCAGCGGTTCGAGGCGCACCACCGACAGCTTCGCACCATTGAGCGAGGACAGCTCGGCCACATAGTCGCCGGAGAAGCGCACGCGCACCGGCTGGGCCGACTCCATGCCTTCATAGAACTGGAAGCCACGGGTGTTCAGGTCCACGGTATTGCCGTTGACCTGCGCCGACCCCGGACCGTTGGTCACGGCTTCGCGGCGATAACCGAGGGCATTGAGTTCGGTGAGAAAATCTTCCTTGCTCAGCTTCTGACCGGTGAACAACTCCAGCGGCCGGGCATAGACCTTGGCCGGAATGGTCCAGCGCTTGCCGGAGAACTTCTCCTGCACCACCGCATCGAGGTAGACGGCAAAACCGGCGAGCACGACGAGGCCGACCAAGCTGAGCTTGATCACCCAGCCAAGCCAGGGACGCAGGCGACCAGCGGAAGGTTTGGATTTGGGACGGGAACGGGGGGATCGGGTACGAGTCATGGCGGCGGATTATACGCACTTTATTGATGATCAACATGCACGTCCGGCGGTTTGCACCAACGCCTTCAACAGCCATAATGACCGACTTGAATTTACCGCCTTCTGAAGGATCGCCAGTGAGCCAGTCCCTGATTACCGCCCTGCAAAACCCGGCCCTCTACCCCCATCCGGTGGACGGGTTCCAGGTTATCGAAACCCATATTTCCTGGGTCCTGCTCACCGGTTCCTATGCCTACAAGATCAAGAAGCCGGTCAATTTCGGTTTCCTCGACTTCACCGAGCTGTCCGCGCGCGCGCACTTCTGCGCTGAAGAACTGCGCCTGAACCAGCGCCTGACCGACGATCTGTACCTGGAAGTCCTGCCGATCACCGGCAGCGCCGAGGCCCCCGTACTCGGCGGCACCGGCCCGGCCATCGAATACGCGCTGAAAATGCGCCAGTTCCCGCAGAGCCAGTTGCTGAGCACCCTGCAGGCCAACGGCGAACTGACCACCGCGCACATCGATGCCATGGCCCAACAGATTGCGGCTTTCCACCAGAACGCCCCCGAAGTGCCGAAGGCGCACTACCAGGGCACCCCGGAAGCGGTCATGGACCCGGTCCGCCAGAACTTCGAACAGATCCGCCCGTTCCTCAGCGAAAAGGCCGACCTGCAGCAACTCGACGCCCTGCAAGCCTGGGCCGAGACCAGCTTCGAGCGCCTCAAGCCGCTGCTGGCCCAGCGCAAGGCCGAGGGTTTCATCCGTGAATGCCACGGTGACATCCACCTGGGCAACGCCACCGTCATCGACGGTAAGGTGGTGATCTTCGACTGCATCGAGTTCAACGAACCCTTCCGCTTCACCGACGTCTACGCCGATACCGGCTTCCTGGCGATGGACCTGGAAGACCGCGGCCTCAAGAGCCTGGCCCGACGTTTCATCAGCCAGTACCTGGAACTGACCGGCGACTACCAGGGCCTGGCCCTGCTGAACTTCTACAAGGCCTACCGCGCCCTGGTGCGCGCCAAGGTCGCGCTGTTCAGCATGTCGGCCGAGGACCCGGTACAACGCGCCAGCAGCATGCGCCAGTACCGCAACTACGCCAACCTGGCGGAAAGCTACAGCACCATTCCTTCGCGCTTCCTGGCGATCACCAGCGGCGTCTCCGCCGTCGGCAAGAGCCATGTCGCCCTGCGCCTGGTGGAAGCACTGGGTGCGGTGCGACTGCGCTCGGACGTGGAGCGCAAGCGCCTGTTCGGCGACCAGCAGGTCGAGAACGGGGTTGGCGACGGCATCTATAGCCGCGACGCCAGCGTCAGCACCTATCAGCGCCTGCATGAAATCGCCGACAGCGTCCTGCGTGCCGGCTTCCCGGTGGTGATCGATGCCACCTACCTCAAGCGCGAACAACGCGATGCCGCCGCCAAGGTCGCCGAAGCCACGGGCGCGCCTTGCCTGATCCTCGACTGCAACGCCCCACAAGCCGTGATCGAAAACTGGTTGGCACAGCGTCAGGCCGATGCCGTCGACCCCTCCGACGCCACACTGGAAGTGATCGCCGCCCAACAGGCCAGCCGCGAAGCCCTCGGCGCCGATGAAATCCTGCGCACCAAGCGCGTCGAAACCCATGAAAGCGGGAGCCTCGACGCCCTGATCGAGCAGATTCGCCAGCGCCTGCCAGGCCTGTAGGAAAGTATTTCAGCCGTGGGGCCGCAAGTGCTTCACGGCTGAAACATAGTGGCATTATACTGGCGCCATAAATCCAACAGGAGACGCCCCATGAGCCATCCCAAGCTGCTCGATTCGCCCTTGTATGCCCTGCTGCACAAGGATGACATTGCAGGCTTCAACAAGGCACGTCCCAAGGACGGCCCGATCGATATGCGCGGCGGTGACTTCCGCGGCCTGGACCTGCGTGAACTGAACGCCGACGGGATCGACTTCACCGATGCCTATTTCCGCTCCGCCGACCTGCGCGGCGTGGACTTCCAGAAATCCATCCTGATCGGTGCCAGCGTGGCCCATGCACAGATTTCCGGTGCCTACTTCCCGGTGGAACTGAGCCCCGCCGAGATCCTCATGTCGATGCAGTTCGGTACCCGACTGCGTTACAGCGTCTAATCCTCGCGGCTCCCAAGGGGACTGCACTGTCTGTCCCTAGGCTCACTCACGCCCGGACAAAGTACCTGTCGTGCGCCCTTTCGCCTCTACGCGCCTCCCCCTGCCCCGTGGCTTAGAAGCATTTGCACCAACGCCGAGCAAAGAACCACGCTTTTCCTGCTGACCGCTACACTCTTTTCAGGCTTGCCTACTTTCGTCCACGCAGCATTCGGCCGTCGCAAGGAGGCTTGATGAACGATGAACTGCAACACCTGAAAAACCTTGGCAAGACTTCGGCGCAATGGCTGCACGCGGTGGGTATCCACAGCGCATCGGATTTGCGTCGACTGGGAGCGGTTGATGCCTACCGCGCGGTCAGGACCCGCGGATTTCGCGCATCGAAAGTACTGTTGTACGCCATCGAAGGGGCCTTGATGGACATTCACTGGAACGATATCCCTCAAGAACGCAAAGAAGCCTTGAATAAACAGTTGGACGCGATATCGTCGCGTCATAAAAACTGATTTCGCAGGTTTGGCATGTATTTACTCGGGGAGCAACCGGCCTACGCCGATGAATTGATCAATCGTCTGCAGGCGATCCCGGCACAACTGCTCAAAGGCTTGAGCCCCTGTGCACAACCCCTGGAGCTTGAAGAAACCGACAACCTGGGCGCCTTGCTGCAGGACGATCAACTTTTCCTGATCGACAGTGGCCTGCTGCATGCCCGGGTCGATGAGCGTGCGCTGTTCTATCTGCACGAAGGCGATCTGGTCGGGCTGCGCCAGGGCATCGATTGGCCGCGCTGCGTCCTGAGCAGTGACAACCCACTGCGCCTGATCCCCTATCGGCGCGCCGAGGTCTTCGCCCATATCTACGCCGATGAAGCCCGCGCCGAAGCGCTGTTGCGTTACCTGATCGGCCAGACGGCGCTGCTCTCAGATGCCGTCTCGCGCTTGAAACAGCCGGAGTTTCGCAGCAGCAACGGTTTCCAGCAGGTGGCGAGCGGCGAGGTGATGATCCGCCAGGGCGACGATGCCGATCATGTGTTCATCATCACCGACGGGCACGCCGAGGCCTTTGTCGACGGCCACAAGGTCGGCGATGTGCCCAAGGACGAGATTTTCGGCGCCATGGCGGTGTTCACCGGCGAGAAGCGCAGCGCCACCGTGATTGCCAGCCAGCCCTGCACCGTCATGCTGATCCCCAAGGACCAGTTCCTCAGCCTGACCCAGAGCAACCCGCGCATCGCTCACAGCCTGATCGAAAGCATGGCGCGGCGCATCGACCTGCTGAACAAGGAAGTGACGCGCTTGAATGCCGCCAACGCCGCTCGCTGAACCTCCCCCGCGCCGACCGTTCGCCCAGCGTCACAGCCTGGACGAGCGGTCGATAAAAAGACGTTGACTTACAAATGAGAATCACTATGATTATCACAACTGATCGCGAGATCGGTTGGATTTTCTGGAGGGCCCTGGTTCGGACTCTCCGATTATCTCCTCATCAGGCTAATCACGGTTATTGACCCGGCTTTTTGCCGGGTCTTTTTTTGCCCGCTCGAAACGCCGGCCATCAAGGCGCGTCACGCCTCCCCGCCCACCGGGCACTCCAGTTGCGCCAGCAGTTCATCCAGCAATCCCGAGGCCCCCAGCCGCACATGGTCGGCGTTGATCCAGGCCGTGCCGAAGCGCGAACGCGCCAGTTCGATATAGGTGCGCGCGTCGTCGAACGTGCGTATGCCGCCGGCCGCTTTCAACCCCACCAGCCCGCCACGCTCGGCGATGGCTTCGAGCATGATGCGCACGGCCTGCTCGGTGGCGTTGACCAGCACCTTGCCGGTACTGGTCTTGAGAAAATCGGCGCCGGCGGCAATCGCGTCCTGACTGGCCTGGCGGATCATCTGCGGATCGCGCAGTTCGCCGGTCTCCAGGATCACCTTGAGCCGGGCGCGTCCCGCGCAGGTATCACGGCAGGCGGCAACCATGCTCAAGCCGGTCTGCGCGTCGCCCATCAACAATGAACGGTAGGGATAGACCAGATCCACTTCATTCGCACCGGCATCGATCGCCTCCAGGGTTTCAGCGACAACCGAGGCGACATTGGCCCCACCGTGGGGGAAATTGACCACCGTGGCGACCCGGATCGCCTGCCCGCCCAGGCTATCGAGGGTCCGCCGCGCCAGGGCGACGAAACGGGGAAAAACGCAGACCGCCGCCACCGGGCCGAAAGGTGTCTGCGCCCGCCGGCATAGCGCGATAATGCGCTCGGCATCGTCATCACCGCTCAGCGAGGTCAAGTCGAGCAGGCCGATGGCCTGACGTGCCAGTTGCTGATCTGCTTCATTCATCTGCTTCATCATTCACCCCAACCCGGATCGTTGCATAAACGTGACGAGCGTCCGAGACGCCTCCTCGGCAGCCTTGGGCAGCCGGATGGCGCGAAATACGCTATGGGGGCCACAATAAAGGACTCGCCTTGGCCAACGCAGGTGCCAGCCCATGACAAGGACTTAGCCCACATCAGAACAAGAAATACCCTACGCCCACCATCCCCAAGGATCAGCATGAAATTTCTCTGCGACTCGAACACCCTGGTCGACAACGGCAGTCGTGGCTTTGTCGTGGAAGGTCAACCGCTGTTGGCCGTACGCCGTGAGGGCCGGGTCTACGTCTACCAGAATCGCTGCCCGCACCGGGGTATCGCCCTGGAGTGGCAACCCGACCAGTTTCTCGACCCCAGCGCCAGCCTGATCCAATGCGCGACCCACGGCGCCCTGTTCCTGATTGAAAGCGGCGAGTGCGTGGCCGGGCCTTGCGCCGGACAATCACTGCTGGCGATACCCTGCACGGAAGACGCCCGGGGCATCTGGCTGGCGTCCTGAACTGCTCTCTCTAGAGGAGCACCGGCAAACGGCGATCGACGCGGATCTCCTGCGGCGTCAGGCTCACCCCATAGGCCAGCACCTCGACCCCGGCCGCCACCGCTTCACGCAGGGCGGCGGCATAGCCCGGATCGATCTCCTCGGCCGGACGCACCGCCTCGATGCCGGTCAGGTTCACGCAATACAGCTGCACCGCCCGCACACCTTCGCGCGCCAGGACCGCCAACTCGCGCAGGTGCTTGGCACCGCGCTGGGTGACCGCATCCGGAAAGGCCGCAACCGCCGTGCCGTCGAAACCTAGGGTGACGCTTTTGACTTCGACAAACGCCGGACCTGTCGGGTAGTCGAGGTGAAAATCGATCCGACTGTTCTCCTGACCGTAGGCCACCTCGCGCTTCAGGCCGGTAAAGCCGTCCAGCTCGCGGATGACCCCAGCCCGCAGCGCCTCTTCGACCAAGGGATTGGCCCGTCCGGTATTCACGCAGGCCAGCCGCCCCTGCGGGGTCTCGCCGATTTCCCAGGTGCCGGGCAACTTGCGCTTGGGGTCGTTGGAACGACTGAACCAGACCTGCCCGCCCGGAACCATACAGTTGAGCATCGAGCCGGTATTGGGACAGTGAATCGTCAGCAACTCGCCGGAGGCGGTTTCGATGTCCGCCAGGAAACGTTTGTAGCGCTGGATCAGACGGCCTTCTTCGAGGTCAGGAGGAAAACGCATCAGCCTTGCCAGGTCCGCAGGCCCCGGGCAATCCGCGCCACCGCCTGTTCCAGTCGTTCCAGGCTCTGGGTGTAGGCAAACCGCACATGATGACTGGCCAGGTGGCGCCCGAAGTCCAGTCCCGGGGTAAAGGCCACGTGCTCGGTTTCAAGGAAATGACGACAGAACGCGAAGGCATCGCCGCCGAACGCGCTGATGTCGGCGTACAGGTAGAAGGCGCCCTGCGGCTCCACGGCGATCCCGAAACCCAATTCGCGCAACGCCGGCAACAGGAAGTCCCGACGCCGGGCGAACTCGGCCCGGCGCTCTTCGAGAATGCTCAGGGTATTGGGTTCGAAACAGGCCAACGCCGCATGCTGGGCCATGCTCGACGCACTGATGTAGAGGTTCTGCGCGAGTTTTTCCAGGTCTGCCACCGCCTCCGGAGGCGCCACCAGCCAGCCCAGCCGCCAGCCGGTCATGCCGAAATACTTGGAAAAGCTGTTGAGCACGAAGGCGCTGTCATCGACTTCCAGCACACTGGCCGCGTCGCAGCCGTAAGTCAGGCCGTGATAGATTTCGTCCACCACCAGGTGGCCATGGCGCTCCTTGACCGCCACCGACAGCGATGCCAGCTCGTCGCGGGTCAACAGGGTACCGGTAGGGTTGGCCGGCGATGCCACCAGGGCCCCGACACTGTCCTGGTCCCAATGACGCTCCACCAGGTCTGCCGTCAGCTGATAGCGCACCTCCGGCCCGACCGGCACCAGTTGCGCCGCACCCTCCACCAGCCGCAGGAAGTGCCGGTTGCACGGGTAGCCCGGATCGGCCAGCAGCCAGTGTTTGCCGGGGTCCACCAGCAGGGCGCTGGTCAACAGCAAGGCACCGGAACCGCCCGGCGTGATCAGGATGCGCTGCGGGTCGATCGCCAGCCCGTAGCGCTGCTGATAGAAACCCGAGATCGCCTCGCGCAGTTGCGGCAGCCCGCGCGCCGCCGTGTAACGAGTCTTGCCCGCCTCCAGGGCGGCCTGGCCGGCGCGGATGATCGGCTCGGCGGTGGTGAAGTCCGGCTCGCCGATCTCGAGGTGGATCACATCATGCCCGGCCGCCTGCAGCTCGTTGGCGCGCGCCAGCAGGGCCATCACATGAAACGGTTCGATTGCGCGACTGCGCGCGCTGTAGTGCTGAGCCATTGGCCTACCTTGATTCGACGGGGAAATGGGCGAACACCGATTCTACCCAACCTCGGGCAACCCGGAATATTTAACGCATCCTACGCTTCCCGGAAGATTGACTAAAATAAACAATTAACCATTATTTCACGAAGCTGACGTCTTCCATCCGGCATACATTGGCTCGCTCCTACCAACAGGGAGAGTTCAGTCACGCGTTCGACCCGACAAACCCAGCCTCGACAACCGGGAGTAGCGCACCCCGATTCGATCTGGTAAGTTCGCCCGCTTGCAGCCGCAGGGCCGGCAGGTGTCGGTGATGTTGAAATCCTGCGCAATGGATTAGAAGAGTAGAGGCGGTCCATTCATGCCCACCCAAGCAAAGCAGCAAAGCATTGAGCCAAAGATCGGCGGCTTCGAACCCTATGTTGAAAGCCAGGGCGAGGAGTACATGGGCGAGCCCATGCGCAAACACTTCACCAAGATCCTGCAGAAATGGAAGCAGGAGTTGATGCATGAAGTCGACCGCACCGTTGATCATATGAAGGACGAAGCGGCCAACTTCCCCGACCCGGCTGACCGAGCCAGTCAGGAAGAGGAATTCAGCCTCGAACTGCGTGCCCGCGACCGCGAGCGCAAGCTGATCAAGAAAATCGACAAGACCCTGCAGCTCATCGAAGACGAAGAGTACGGCTGGTGCGAGTCCTGTGGCGTCGAGATCGGCATCCGCCGACTGGAAGCCCGACCGACCGCCGACATGTGCGTCGACTGCAAGACCCTGGCGGAAATCAAGGAAAAACAGGTCGGCAAGTAATCCCCGCCGATGCCTGAGCAAACGGAGCGTGCGAACGCTCCGTTTTCGTTTGCGCCGCCGGCGCCGTCCACCGCCTACGGATTGTCCAGTAATCTGCGAACCATGACTGCCACTTCCGCCTATATCGGCCGCTTCGCCCCTACCCCCAGCGGCCACCTGCACTTCGGCTCGCTGGTCGCCGCACTGGCCTCGTACCTGGACGCACGCTCGGTCGGCGGGCGCTGGCTGCTGCGCATGGAAGACCTCGATCCGCCGCGCGAAGTCCCCGGCGCCCAGGCCTCGATCCTCGACACTCTGCAGCGTTACGGTTTCGAATGGGACGGCGAACTGGTCCGCCAGAGCGAACGCCACGAGGCCTATGCCCAGGTGCTCGAGCGCCTCTTCAGCCAAGGCCTGGCGTACGCCTGCACCTGCTCGCGCAAGGACCTGGAGGCCTACCACGGCATCTACCCGGGACTGTGCCGCAACCTCGGCCACGGCATCGACAATGCCGCCATCCGCCTGCGCGTACCGGAGTTGACCTACCGCTTCCAGGACCGGGTACAAGGCCCGTTCCAGCAGCACCTGGGCCGTGAAGCCGGCGATTTCGTGATCCGCCGCCGCGACGGGCTCTACGCCTACCAACTGGCGGTGGTGCTGGACGACGCCTGGCAAGGCGTGACCGATATCGTGCGGGGCGCCGACCTGCTGGACTCCACCCCGCGACAACTCTACCTGCAGGAGCTGCTCGGGCTGCCGCAGCCGCGTTACCTGCACGTCCCGCTGATCATCCAGCCCGACGGTCACAAGCTCGGCAAGTCCTACCGTTCGCCACCGCTGGCGGCCGACCAGGCCACGCCCCTGCTGATGCGCGCCCTGCGTACGCTGGGGCAACGCCCGCCGGCGGCACTGGAACAGGGCACGCCGCGGGAGGTCCTCGACTGGGGAATCAGCCATTGGGATGCCACACTGATTCCCAGGACAGCGACGCTGGCCGAAGCGCAATTGCACTGACGCCCCTTGCAGGTTGGCGCCCATCCGTTACCATCGCCGCACGTTTTCGGGCACGCACACAATAAAGAGAGGCCGGGATGTACATCTATCGCTTGGTCCTGCTGCTGGTGGTCGGGATCTACCTGTTCTCGCCAGCGATCATGGACTGGTGGATCGACGCCACAGGCGCCTGGTATCGCCCTTATCTGCTCTGGCTGATCCTGATCGTCGTGACCTTCATCCTGCAGAGCCAAAAAGATGCCGATGAGCTTTAGCCTGACCCAGATGCTGCTGATCAGCGCCGCGTACCTGCTGGCGCTGTTCGGCGTGGCCTGGATCAGTGAGCGGGGAGTGATCCCGCGCTCGATCATTCGCCACCCGCTGACCTACACCCTGTCCCTGGGCGTGTACGCCAGTGCCTGGGCCTTCTATGGCACGGTGGGCCTGGCCTACCAGTACGGCTACGGTTTCCTCTCCAGCTACCTGGGGGTGTCCGGGGCGTTCCTGCTGGCGCCGGTGCTGCTCTACCCGATCCTGAAAATCACCCGCACCTACCAGCTCTCGTCGCTGGCCGACCTGTTCGCCTTCCGTTTTCGCAGCACCTGGGCCGGCGCCCTGACCACGGTGTTCATGCTGATCGGCGTGCTGCCGCTGCTGGCCCTGCAGATCCAGGCGGTGGCCGACTCCATCGGCATCCTCACCCGCGAACCGGTGCAGCATCGGGTGGCCCTGAGCTTCTGCGCGCTGATCACCCTGTTCACCATCTTCTTCGGTTCGCGCCACATCGCCACCCGGGAAAAGCACGAAGGACTGGTGTTCGCCATCGCCTTCGAGTCGGTGATCAAGCTGATCGCCATCGGCGGGGTCGGCCTGTACGCCTTGTACGGGGTGTTCGACGGCCCGCAGCAGCTCGAGCTTTGGTTGCTGCAGAACCAGACCGCCCTGGCCGCGCTGCACACACCGTTGCAGGAAGGTCCGTGGCGCACCCTGCTGCTGGTGTTCTTCGCCTCGGCCATCGTGATGCCGCACATGTATCACATGACCTTCACCGAGAACCTCAACCCGCGCTCGCTGGTCAGCGCCAGCTGGGGCCTGCCGCTGTTCCTGCTGCTGATGAGCCTGGCGGTGCCGCTGATTCTCTGGGCCGGGCTCAAGCTCGGCGCCACCACCAACCCGGAATACTTCACCCTCGGCATCGGCATTGCCGCCAACAACGAGGCGCTGGCCCTGCTGGCCTACGTCGGCGGACTCTCGGCGGCGAGCGGGTTGATCATCGTCACCACCCTGGCGCTGTCCGGCATGGCCCTGAACCACCTGGTGCTGCCGCTCTACCAGCCCCCGGCCGAAGGCAATATCTATCGCTGGCTGAAATGGACGCGCCGCGCCCTGATCGTCGCCATCATCATGGCCGGCTACGGTTTCTACCTGCTGCTGGGCGCCGAGCAGGACCTCGCCCACCTCGGCATCGTCGCCTTTGTCGCGACCCTGCAATTCCTTCCCGGCGTGCTCTCGGTGCTCTACTGGCCGACCGCCAACCGGCGTGGCTTCATCGCCGGCCTGCTGGCGGGGATCACGGTCTGGCTGGTGACCATGCTGCTGCCGCTGGTCGGCAACCTGCAGGGTTTCTATATTCCGTTGTTGAACATGATCTACGTGCTCGACGACACCAGTTGGCATATGGCGGCCATTGCTTCCCTGGCGGCCAACGTGCTGATGTTTACCCTGATCTCGCTGTTCACCGCCGCCAGCCCCGAAGAGGCCAGCGCCGCCGAAGCCTGCGCGGTCGACAACGTGCGGCGCCCGCAACGCCGCGAACTGCACGCCGCCTCGCCACAGGAATTCGCCACCCAACTGGCCAAGCCCCTGGGTGCCAAGGCCGCGCAGAAAGAGGTCGAACAGGCCCTGCGCGATCTCTACCTGCCCTTCGACGAGCGCCGACCCTACGCCTTGCGCCGCCTGCGCGACCGCATCGAAGCCAACCTGTCCGGGTTGATGGGCCCCAGCGTGGCCCAGGACATGGTGGAAACCTTCCTGCCCTACAAGGCCGGCGGCGAAAGCTACGTCACCGAAGACATCCACTTCATCGAAAGCCGCCTGGAAGACTACCACTCGCGTCTCACCGGCCTGGCCGCCGAACTCGATGCCCTGCGTCGCTACCACCGCCAGACCCTGCAGGAATTGCCCATGGGCGTCTGCTCCCTGGCCAAGGACCAGGAAATCCTGATGTGGAACAAGGCCATGGAAGAGCTCACCGGCGTGACTGCACAGCGTGTGGTCGGTTCGCGCCTGGGCACCCTGGGCGAGCCCTGGAAGGATTTGCTGCAAGGCTTCATCAACCTGCCGGACGAACACCTGCACAAGCAGCACCTGGCCCTCGACGGCCAGACCCGCTGGCTGAACCTGCACAAGGCGGCCATCGACGAGCCGCTGGCACCGGGCAACAGCGGCCTGGTGCTGCTGGTCGAAGACCTGACCGAAACCCAGATGCTCGAAGACAAGCTGGTGCACTCCGAACGTTTGGCGAGCATCGGCCGGCTGGCGGCCGGCGTCGCCCACGAGATCGGCAACCCGATCACCGGCATCGCCTGCCTGGCGCAGAACCTGCGCGAAGAGCGCGAGGACGACGGTGAACTGACCGAAATCAGCGGGCAGATCCTCGAACAGACCAAGCGTGTGTCGCGCATCGTCCAGTCACTGATGAGCTTTGCCCACGCCGGCAGTCACCAGCACAACGACGAAGCCGTCTGCCTGGCCGAGGTCGCCCAGGATGCCATTGGTCTGCTGGCCTTGAATCGGCGCAACTTCGAAGTACAGTTCTTCAACCTGTGCGATCCCGAGCACTGGGTCGACGGCGATTCCCAGCGCCTGGCCCAGGTGCTGATCAACCTGCTTTCCAACGCCCGCGACGCCTCCCCTGCCGGCGCTGCGGTGCGGGTCAAGAGCGAAGCTTTCGAACACACGGTCGACCTGATCGTCGAAGACGAAGGCACTGGCATCCCGAAGAACATCATGGACCGTTTGTTCGAACCCTTCTTCACCACCAAGGATCCTGGCGAGGGCACTGGACTGGGCCTCGCTCTGGTCTATTCCATCGTTGAAGAGCATTATGGACAAATCACCATCGACAGCCCGGCTGACATCCAAAGCCAACGCGGCACCCGTATCCGGGTCACCCTGCCGCGTCATGTCGAAGCGACGTCCGCTGTGAACTGAGACCGTCGAGAGAACCGAATCAATGCCTCACATTCTGATCGTCGAAGACGAAACCATTATCCGCTCCGCCCTGCGTCGCCTGCTGGAACGTAATCAGTACCAGGTCAGCGAAGCCGGTTCGGTGCAGGAAGCCCAGGAACGTTTCAGTATCCCCTCGTTCGACCTGATCGTCAGCGACCTGCGTCTACCCGGCGCCCCCGGCACCGAACTGATCAAGCTCGGCCAAGGCACGCCGGTGCTGATCATGACCAGCTACGCCAGCCTGCGCTCGGCCGTGGACTCGATGAAAATGGGCGCGGTGGACTACATCGCCAAGCCGTTCGACCACGATGAGATGCTCCAGGCCGTGGCCCGCATCCTGCGCGATCGGCAGGGCGGACAAGGCGCCCCGGCCGAGAAAGTCGCCGGCAAGGGCAATGGCGCGGCGGAAAAAGCCGGTGCCGGCAACGGCGAAATCGGCATCATCGGCTCCTGTGCGCCGATGCAGGACCTCTACGGCAAGATCCGCAAAGTGGCGCCCACCGACTCCAACGTCCTGGTCCAGGGCGAGTCGGGCACCGGCAAGGAACTGGTAGCCCGCGCCCTGCACAACCTGTCCAAGCGAGCCAAGGCGCCGATGATCTCGGTCAACTGCGCGGCGATCCCGGAAAGCCTGATCGAGTCCGAACTGTTCGGCCACGAAAAAGGCGCCTTCACCGGTGCCAGCGCCGGTCGCGCCGGTCTGGTGGAAGCCGCCGACGGTGGCACCCTGTTCCTCGACGAAATCGGCGAACTGCCCCTCGAAGCCCAGGCGCGTCTGCTGCGGGTGCTGCAGGAAGGCGAGATCCGTCGGGTCGGCTCGGTGCAGTCGCAGAAAGTCGACGTGCGCCTGATCGCCGCGACCCACCGCGACCTCAAGAGCCTGGCCAAGATCGGCCAGTTCCGCGAAGACCTTTACTACCGCCTGCACGTCATCGCCCTGAAGCTGCCGGCGTTGCGCGAGCGTGGGGCCGACGTCAACGAGATCGCCAATGCCTTCCTCGCCCGCCAGAGCGCGCGGGTGGGCCGCAGCGACCTGCGATTCGCCCCCGACGCCGAACAGGCCATTCGCCATTACGCTTGGCCGGGTAATGTCCGCGAACTGGAGAACGCGGTCGAGCGCGCGGTGATCCTGTGCGAAAGCCCGGAAATCTCCGCCGACCTGCTGGGCATCGACATCGAGCTCGGCGACCTGGAAGAGGAAGAATTCATCAGCCTGGCGCCGCAACCGGTCAGCGCCAGCAACGCCAGCCATGAGCCGACCGAAGACCTGTCGCTGGAAGACTACTTCCAGCATTTCGTCCTCGAGCACCAGGACCACATGACCGAGACCGAGCTGGCTCGCAAGCTCGGCGTCAGCCGCAAGTGCCTGTGGGAACGGCGCCAGCGCCTGGGCATTCCACGGCGCAAGACCGGCGTGGCCAGCGAGAGCTGAGCCAGGCGCGCGCACGGGTAACACTCCGTGCGCTGAAAAAACTGTTACCCCAGGATTTTCACGTAACAAAAGCCGGGTCTATCGGTAACGAGGATCCGGCTTTTTTCTGCCCTGAAAAAACCATCCGCCCGGGAAAACCCAATGTTTACGGGGTTTCGCAAAAGTTGGCACGGCACCTGCTATAGCTTTGGTACAAGAACAATAACAAGCAATGCACCAGACAATAAAAACAAGACGTATCGACTCACGCACAATAAAAACAACACGGCGAGAGGCGTAGCTAACTGATTCTTTTGGAGAAGTACTGTAATTGGGGCTTGCCCCACGACCAGGCCGAGAACAACAAAAACTGCCCTCAAGGCAGCGCCTGAACTGGTTGGATCCCCCGGATCATCACACTACAGCGATCAAAGCAATCCGTTTGCTCTTGGCTCCCGGTTGGGAGCGCCCACAGGCTTGAAGCCTAGTGGCACAGGGCGATCAACAAAAACAAGAAGCCCGCAACCATAATAAAAATAGAGCACGCAACTACTTCTGGGGGAGCTTCGGCTCCCCTTGTAGTTTCCGCGATACAGCCCCCTGCAAGCCCCCACCCTGACGCCGGATCGATCGATTCGCGGGCCTCCAACGCCTGTGGATAGCGGTCTGCCCCGGTCTCTGCCCGATACTGCGGCGGCTTCCTACACCATCCCTCGACTAAATGCTAGAATCCTCGCCCATCGTGCGGTCATTCTTCGTGGTGGCCGAATATTCCTTCAAACAGTGCCTCCCATGCTGAAGAAGCTGTTCCAGTCATTCCGTTCTCCCTCGCGTCGAACGCAACATAAACGCAGCACCCCTGAAGTGCTCAACAGCAGCCAACACTCGCTGCAAAAGGCCCAGTTCAGCCGGTATGCGGTGAATATCGTCGAGCGCCTGCAGAACGCCGGCTACCAGGCCTACCTGGTCGGCGGCTGCGTGCGCGACCTGCTGCTCAACATCACCCCCAAGGATTTCGACGTCGCCACCAGCGCCACGCCCGAGCAGATCCGCGCCGAATTCCGCAACGCCCGGATCATCGGTCGTCGCTTCAAGCTGGTGCACATCCACTTCGGTCGGGAAATCATCGAAGTCGCGACCTTTCGCGCCAACCACCCGCAAGACGAAGACGAGGACAGCAACCAGTCCTCGCGCAACGAAAGCGGGCGGATCCTGCGCGACAACGTCTACGGCACCCTCGAAGACGATGCGCAACGCCGCGATTTCACCATCAACGCCCTGTATTACGATCCGGTCAGCGAGCGCATCCTCGACTACGCCAATGGCGTGCACGATATCCGCAACCGCCTGATCCGCCTGATCGGCGACCCGACCCAGCGCTACCAGGAAGACCCGGTTCGCATGCTGCGGGCCGTGCGTTTCGCCGCCAAGCTGGATTTCGGTATCGAGAAGCACACCGTCACGCCGATTCGCAACCTGGCGCCGATGCTGCGCGAGATCCCGTCGGCCCGCCTGTTCGAAGAAGTGCTCAAGCTGTTCCTCTCGGGCTATGCCGCCGACACCTTCGAAATGCTGGTGGACCTCAAGCTGTTCGAACCGTTGTTCCCGGCCAGCTTCGAGGCCCTGGAGCACAACCCGACCTACACCCACACGCTGATCAGCGAAGCCTTGATCAACACCGACCTGCGCATCCAGCAGAACAAGCCGGTGACCCCGGCGTTCCTGTTCGCCGCGCTGCTCTGGCCGGCCCTGCCCGCCCGCGTCCTGCGCTTGCAGGCCCGTGGCATGCCGCCGATTCCGGCGATGCAGGAAGCCGCCCACGAATTGATCAGCGAACAGTGCCAGCGCATTGCGATTCCGAAGCGCTTCACCCTGCCGATCCGCGAGATCTGGGACATGCAGGAACGCCTGCCACGGCGCAGCGGCAAGCGTGCCGACGTGCTGCTGGACAACCCGCGCTTCCGCGCCGGCTACGACTTCCTGCTGCTGCGCGAAACCGCCGGCGAGGAGACCGATGGCCTGGGTGACTGGTGGACCGATTACCAGGATGCCAACGACGCCGGTCGTCGCGACATGATCCGCGACCTGGGCAGCAAGGAAGAAGGCACCGGTCCGCGCAAACGCCGTCGCAGCAGTGCCGGCAAGCGCAAGCGTGCCGCCGGTACGGACGAGTAAGTCGATGGAACACGTGTATATCGGACTGGGCAGCAACCTGGCGGACCCGGCGGAGCAGTTGCGCAACGCCGTCCAGGCCCTGGGGCAACTACCCGACAGCGTGCTGGTGGGAGTTTCCGCGTTCTACCAGAGCGATTCGTTGCTGCCCGGCCAGCCGCGCTACACCAACGCCGTCGTCGCCCTCGACAGCGACCTGGCGCCCCTGGCGCTGCTGGATGCGCTGCAGGCCATCGAAATCGACCAGGGCCGCGAGCGCCACGAGCGCTGGGGGCCACGCACCCTCGACCTGGATATCCTGTTGTTCGGCGACCGCCTGATCGACGAGCCGCGCCTGAAGGTCCCGCACTACCATATGCAGGCCCGGCCGTTCGTGCTGTATCCGCTGGCGGAACTGGCACCGGTCGATCTGCAACTGGCCGATGGCCGCACCCTCAAGGCACTGCTGGCGGACTGCCCGTTCGTCGGCCTGGAACGTCTTCCCCACTAGACGCGTCGACCGGCCGCTCCCAAAGTGACCGATAGGTACTGCCACCTTGCTGAATCGCATCAGTTACGCCGGTAACACTCACGGCGTAACATGGCGGTAACACACACGATTGACTTCCCCAGTTCTCCTCACGACTATAGGCGTCCCGTTGCCGCCCCTGCGGCGTTTGAAGGGCGCAATCCAGGCTTTGCAAGCACGACATCAGAACGTGCGCCTGTATACACGACGAATCACGCGCGTTACTCGCAGTCATTTGCACGGCGCCTGAATGAGGACTTTTTTCATGCCAGACATTACCCTGACCACCCTGCAAGGCCTCAAGCAAAAGGGTGAAAAAATCACCATGCTGACCTGCTACGACGCGACCTTCGCCCATGCCTGCTGCACCGCCGGTGTCGAAGTGCTGCTGATCGGCGATTCGTTGGGCATGGTTACCCAAGGGCATGACAGCACACTGCCGGTCACAGTGGCCGACATGTGCTACCACACCGCCAGCGTCAAGCGCGGCAACCAGGGGGCCTTCATTATTGCCGACCTGCCGTTCATGGCCTACGCCACCGTCGAGCAGACCCTGCACAACAGCGGCCTGCTGATGCAGGCCGGCGCGCACATGGTCAAGGTCGAAGGGGCCGCCTGGCTGGCCGACTCCATCCGCCTGCTGGCCGAACGCGGCGTACCGGTGTGCGTGCACATGGGCCTGACCCCGCAGTCGGTGAACCTCTTCGGCGGCTACAAGGTCCAGGGCCGCGGCGAAGCCCAGGCCCGGCAGATGCGTGCCGACGCCATCGCCCTGGAGCAGGCCGGCGCGGCGATGATCCTCCTCGAATGCGTACCGAGCGAACTGGCCGCGGAAATCACCCAGGCGGTGAAGGTCCCGGTGATCGGCATCGGCGCCGGCAGCGCCACCGATGGCCAGGTCCTGGTCCTGCACGACATGCTCGGCCTGTCCATCAGCGGTCGCGTGCCCAAGTTCGTGAAGAACTTCATGGCCGGCCAGGACAGCCTCCACGGGGCGCTCAGCGCCTACGTCAGCGAGGTCAAGGCCGCCACTTTCCCCGGCATCGAACACGGATTCAGCGCATGAACACAGTCAAGACCGTTCGCGAACTGCGCGCCGCCGTGGCCCGCGCCCGCAGCGAGGGCAAACGCATCGGTTTCGTGCCGACCATGGGCAACCTGCACAGCGGCCACGCGGCCCTGGTGACCAAGGCCGCCCAGCGCGCGGACTTCGTGGTGGCGAGCATTTTCGTCAACCCGCTGCAATTCGGCGCCAACGAAGACCTGGACAAATACCCGCGCACCCTCGCCGCCGACCAGGAAAAGCTGCTCGAGGCCGGTTGCCACCTGCTGTTCGCCCCCAGCGTCGAGGAAATGTACCCCGGCGGCATGAGCGGACAGACCCGCGTCAGTGTCCCGCAACTGTCCGAAGGCCTGTGCGGTGCCAGCCGTCCCGGGCATTTCGAAGGGGTGGCGACGGTGGTCAGCAAACTGTTCAACATGGTCCAACCGGACCTGGCGGTGTTCGGCCAGAAGGATTTCCAGCAACTGGCGGTGATCCGGCAGTTGGTGCATGACCTGAACATGCCGATCCAGATCATCGGCGAGCCGACCGTACGCGCCAACGACGGCCTGGCGCTGTCTTCGCGCAACGGTTTCCTCAGCGAAGAACAGCGGGCCAAGGCGCCGACGCTGTACCGCAGCCTGAAACAGATCGCCGACGCCATCGAACAGGGCGAGCGCGACTATCCCAAGCTGTTGGCCGAGCAGAGCCGCCAGATCGAAAGCGCCGGCTTCCGGGGCGACTACCTGGAAATCCGCCACGCCCTGACCCTGCGCCCGGCCACGCCGGAGGACCGTGACCTGGTGATCCTGGTCGCCGCGTTCCTCGGCACCACGCGCCTGATCGACAACCTGCACCTGAACCTCGACAGCCCGGCCTGATCGCCCGATTGCCCGGCCCCACGGGTTCGGGCAAACTGCCGCCGCCCGGCGCCACGCACCGCAAATGCGTGGCGCCGCACGAGGATCCGACCAAGGAAACAGCCCATGCACGCCATCATGCTCAAAGCCAAATTGCATCGCGCCGAAGTCACCCACGCGGTGCTCGATTACGAAGGTTCCTGCGCCATCGACGGCGAGTGGCTGGACCTGGCCGGCATCCGTGAATACGAACAGATCCAGATCTACAACGTCGACAATGGCGAGCGCTTCACCACCTACGCCATTCGCGGCGAGGAAGGTTCGCGGATCATCTCCGTGAACGGTGCCGCGGCCCACAAGGCCGGCGTCGGCGACCGGGTGATCATCTGCGCCTACGCCCATTACAGCGAGGCCGAGCTGGTCGACTTCAAACCCCGCATGCTCTACATGGCCCCGGGCAACGAGTTGAGCCACACCAGCCACTCGATTCCGGTGCAGGTCGCCTGATCGCCGCCCGGCCGCGTACGCAAAAACGCCTTTCAGCCCTGAGAGTGCGAAAAAGTACCGAGTAAAGGTCAGACAAAGCCAAGACAGATGCAGGCGCGAGCGTTACTGTAATCGCCCCTGCATCATTCAACCGTGCTGACGCAGGTTGCCGGACACTGCCACCGATTAAAGGGACGTTCCGGCGTTTCTGGTGTCCAACAAGCCAAATGTCCAAAAGGCAGCTCTCGTAAAAGGAAACCCGCAGCGATGGCGTACTACCGCACTCCTCACGACGTGACCGCTCTGCCCGCCTGGCAGGCGCTGAACCAACACCGCGACAACATGCACAATTTCAGCATGCGCGAAGCTTTCAATGCCGATCCGCAGCGCTTCAATCAGTTCACCCTCAGCAGCTGCGGGTTGTTCCTCGACTACTCCAAGAACCTGATCACCCAGGAAACCCGCAACCTGCTGGTGGGCCTGGCCAACGAAGTCGACCTGCAAGGCGCGATCAAGGCGCTGTTCGCCGGTGAGCTGGTCAACGCCTCCGAAGGTCGTCCGGCGCTGCACACCGCCCTGCGCCGCCCGGTAGGCGACAAGCTGTCGGTCAAAGGCGTCAACGTGATGCCCGACGTGCACAAAGTGCTGAACCAGATGACCGAGCTGGTCGGAAAAATCCACGACGGCCTGTGGCGCGGCTACAGCGAGAAGCCGATCACCGACGTGGTGAACATCGGTATCGGTGGTTCGTTCCTGGGTCCGGAACTGGTTTCCGAGGCGTTGCTGTCCTACGCCCAGAAAGGCGTGCGCTGCCATTACCTGGCGAATATCGATGGCAGTGAGTTCCACGAGCTGTCGGCCAAGATCCGCGCCGAGACCACCCTGTTCATCGTCTCGTCGAAAACCTTCACCACCCTTGAAACCCTGAAGAATGCCCGTGCCGCACGTGACTGGTACCTGGCCCAGGGCGGTTCCGAAGCGGAGTTGTACAAGCACTTCATCGCGGTATCGAGCAACAACGCCGCCGCCGTGGCCTTCGGCATCCGTGAAGAGAACATCTTCCCGATGTGGGACTGGGTCGGCGGGCGCTACTCGCTGTGGTCGGCCATCGGCCTGCCGATCGCCCTGGCCATCGGCATGTCGAACTTCAAGGAACTGCTGTCCGGTGCCTACACCATGGACCAGCATTTCCAGACCGCGCCGTTCGAACAGAACATGCCGGTGCTGCTGGCCCTGCTGGGGGTCTGGTACGGTAACTTCTGGGGCGCGCAGAGCCATGCGATCCTGCCGTACGACCACTACCTGCGCAACATCACCAAGCACCTGCAACAGCTGGACATGGAATCCAACGGCAAGAGCGTGCGCCAGGACGGCACGCCAGTGTCCACCGATACCGGTCCGGTGATCTGGGGCGGCGTCGGTTGCAACGGCCAGCACGCGTACCACCAGTTGCTGCACCAGGGCACCCAGTTGATCCCGGCCGACTTCATCGTGCCGATCGTCAGCTTCAACCCGGTGGCCGACCACCACCAGTGGCTGTACGCCAACTGCCTGTCGCAAAGCCAGGCACTGATGCTCGGCAAGACCCGCGCCGAAGCGGAAGCCGAGCTGCGTGAAAAGGGCATGAGCGAAGCCGAGGTGCAGAAACTGGCAGCGCACAAGGTGATCCCGGGCAACCGTCCGAGCAACACCCTGGTGGTCGAGCGCATCAGCCCTCGCCGTCTCGGTGCCCTGGTAGCGATGTACGAACACAAGGTCTTCGTGCAGAGCGTGATCTGGGGCATCAACGCCTTCGACCAATGGGGCGTGGAGCTGGGCAAGGAACTGGGCAAGGGCGTCTACAACCGCCTGACCGGCAGCGAGGAAAGCGCGGCGGAAGACGCTTCGACCCAAGGGTTGATCAACTACTTCCGTGGTCGCCATCGCGGCTGATCACAGTATCCCGGGCGGGCGCATCCGCCCGGGATATCACCGACACCTGTAGGAGCCATGTTCGCCCTTTTACCCTCTTGAACCCCGCCTCAACAGGGTGCAACCTTGAGACTTGTCGCAGACAAGAACAAGGAACCGCCATGTTCGATCTTCGCACCTATCCCAAGGCCGACGCCGTGCGCCAGGCCGCGCAGTTGAGCCAGGACGACTATCGGCGCCTCTACCGCCAGTCCATCGATCAACCCGACACTTTCTGGGCCGAACAGGCCAAACGCTTTCTCGACTGGTCCAGCCCCTGGGACAAGGTCCAGCAATGGGACCTGCACAGCGGCGAGGCCCGCTGGTTCGCCGGCGCACAACTGAATGTCAGCTACAACTGCATCGACCGTCATCTCGCCACCCGGGGCGACCAGATCGCCCTGATCTGGGAAGGCGACAATCCCCACGAATCGGCGCAGATCACCTACCGCAAACTGCACCACAACGTCTGCCGACTGGCCAACGTGCTCAAGGGCCGCGGCGTGAAGAAAGGCGACCGGGTCTGCATCTACATGCCGATGATTCCCGAAGCCGCCTACGCCATGCTCGCCTGTGCCCGCCTCGGCGCCATTCACTCGGTGGTCTTCGGCGGCTTCTCCCCCGACGCCCTGCGCGACCGCATCCTCGATGCCGACTGCCGCACAGTGATCACCGCCGATGAGGGCGTACGCGGCGGCAAATACATCCCCCTCAAGCAGAATGTCGACCAGGCGCTGCTCAGTTGCCCGAATGTCAGCACAGTGCTCGTGGTGGAACGCGCCCAGGCCGAGGTGAACTGGGTCGCGGGACGCGACCTCTGGTACCACGAAGCCCTGCACGGCATCAGCGACCACTGCCCGCCGGAACCGATGGACGCCGAAGACCCGCTGTTCATCCTCTACACCTCCGGCAGCACCGGCAAACCCAAGGGCGTGCTGCACAGCACCGGCGGTTACCTGCTGCAGGTCGCCATGACCTTCCAGTACGTGTTCGACTACCGCCCCGGCGAAGTCTTCTGGTGCACCGCCGATGTCGGCTGGGTCACCGGCCACAGCTATATCGTCTACGGTCCCCTGGCCAACGGCGCGACCAGCCTGATCTATGAAGGCGTACCGAGCTATCCGGACGCCTCGCGTTTCTGGCAGGTCATCGACAAACACCAGGTGAATATCTTCTACACCGCGCCCACCGCCCTGCGGGCCCTGATGCGCGAAGGCCACGCGCCCCTGGAAAACACCTCGCGGGCCAGCCTGCGCCTGCTCGGCAGCGTCGGCGAGCCGATCAACCCGGAAGCCTGGGAATGGTATTTCAATGCCGTCGGCGAGCAGCGCTGCCCCATCGTCGACACCTGGTGGCAGACCGAGACCGGCGGCATCATGCTCACCCCGCTGGTCGCCAACAGCCGCATCAAGCCCGGTTGCGCCACCCAGCCGATGTTCGGCGTGCTGCCGGTCCTGCTGGATGAGCAGGGACGGGAAATCAGCGGTGCCGGCAGCGGCGTGTTCGCCCTGAAAAGCAGCTGGCCGGGGCAGATCCGCAGCGTCTATGGCGACCCGCAGCGCATGCTCGAGACCTATTTCAAGCCCTATCCGGGCTACTACTTCACCGGCGACGGCGCCCGCCGCGACGAGGATGGCGACTACTGGATCACCGGCCGTATCGACGACGTGATCAACGTCTCCGGCCACCGCATCGGCACCGCCGAGGTGGAAAGCGCCCTGGTGCTGCATGAAAGCGTGGCCGAAGCCGCCGTGGTCGGCTATCCCCACGACCTCAAGGGCCAGGGCCTGTATGCCTTCGTCACCCCGATGAAAGGCGTCGAGCCGGACGACACCCTCAAGAAGGCCCTGCTGGCCCTGGTGGGCAAGGAGATCGGCAGTTTTGCCAAGCCGGACCTGATCCAATGGGCCCCGGCCTTGCCGAAAACCCGTTCGGGCAAGATCATGCGGCGTATCCTGCGCAAGATTGCCAGCAACGAGCTGGACAACCTGGGCGATACCTCGACCCTGGCCGACCCGGGGGTGGTCGACGGCCTGATCGAACAACGCCTGAATCCCTGAACCCCGGGTGGCGAACAACATTCGCCGCCCCAACCACCGAGCCAGCATGGAATTCCTTCGTCGCCGCATCGAAACCCAGATCATGAGTCTGACCGGCCTGTCCCTGGGCATGCTCGACCTGGAAAAACCCAAGGGCGACCCCGGCCTCTTCGGCCCGGACTCGGTGTGCTGGCGGGTGCATGGCGACTTCAGCAGCATGCTCATCGGCGGCACCAGCGCCCTGATGCTGCAAGCCCTGCACCCGCTGGCCCTGGCCGGGGTCTGGGACCATTCCAACTTCCGCCAGGACATGCTCGGACGCTTGCGCCGCACCAGCCAGTTCATTGCCGGGACCACCTTCGGCTCACGCAAGGACGCCGAGTGGCTGATCGACAGGGTACGCACCATCCACTTGAAGGTGGTCGGCACCGCACCGGATGGCCGGCCCTACGCCGCCAGCGACCCGGAACTGTTGACCTGGGTACATGTGGCCGAAGTCAGCAGCTTTCTCAAAGCCCATCTGCGCTACCGTAATCCAGACCTGTCGGCGGCGGACCAGGACCGCTACTACGATGAGATCGCCCTGATCGCCGAACGCCTGGGCGCGCGGGACGTGCCGCGCTCGCGCCAGGCCATCGCCGACTACCTGCAACGGATGCGCCCACAGTTGCTCTGCGACGACCGCAGCCTCGAAGTCGTGCGCCTGCTGCTGGCCGCCCCCGCGCCGAGCCGCCTGGCCCAGCCATTCGGCAGCCTGATCATGCAGGCCGGTATCGACCTGCTGCCGGACTGGGCCGCCGAGATGCTCGGGCAGTCGCAAAGCCCGCTGCAACGCCAGGCCATCCGGGCCGGCGTCAAACGCAGCGCACCGTTGTTGCGCTGGGCCATGCGCAACGGCGCCGCCCAACGCGCCAAACGCCGCATGGGCCTGACCCCCTGAAGGCTGGTAAACTCCCGCGCCAAATCCGATTCCAAGGCGCCGTGCATGTCTTCCTTGAACCAGGCGCTGCGCGCCGCCCTCGATCATCGCCAGGACCTGCTCGCCGAGCTGCACAGCCAGGGCACCGACTGCTATCGCCTGTTCCATGGCAGCCAGGAAGGCGCCGGCGGCCTGACCGTCGACCGCTACGGTCCACAACTGATGGTGCAGACCTTCCACCAGACCCTGGAACGTGAAGAACTGCTGGCGCTGCACGCGACGATCAACCGACACCTGGACCTGGACACCCTGCTGGTCTACAACGACCGCTCCCGGGGCAACTCGCGCATCGATCGCGAAGACCCGGTCTATCGCGCCGACGCCGCCGCCCTCGCCGACCTGGTGGGCCACGAATGGGGCCTGAACTATCGCGTCCGTGGCCGTCACCCCGGCCAGGACCCGCTGCTGTTTCTCGACCTGCGCAACGCTCGCGGCTGGGTCCGGCAGCACAGCGCCGGCAAGAGCGTGCTGAACCTCTTCGCCTACACCTGCGGCGTCGGCCTCAGTGCCGCGGCCGGGGGGCCCGGGAGGTCTGCAACCTGGACTTCGCCGAAGGCAACCTGGCGGTAGGCCGGGAAAACGGCCGGCTCAACCCGCAACTGCCGGAGATGGAGTTCATCCAGTCCGACTACTTCCCCGCCATTCGCCAGCTCGCCGGCCTGCCCATCAGCCAGCGGCGCGGACAGAAGCTGCCCAGCTACCCGCGCCTGGACCAACGCCAGTACGACCTGGTGCTGCTCGACCCGCCCGCCTGGGCCAAGAGCGCCTTCGGTACCGTCGACCTGCTGCGTGACTACCAGAGCCTGCTCAAGCCGGCCCTGCTGACGACCGCCGACAACGGCGTGCTGATCTGCTGCAACAACCTGGCGAAAGTCAGCATGGAGGACTGGCGCGAACAGGTCCTGCGCTGTGCGGAAAAAGCCGGGCGTCCGGTACGCGAATGGCAGGTGCTGAGTCCCGCCGCCGACTTCCCTTCCCGCGACCTGCAACCACCACTTAAGACCCTGGTTCTGCAACTCTAGGAATGCCTCGCAAACAGCCATTATTGCGGCGCAACAAGAGCCTTGCTTTGGAACCGCAAACGCATGCCATACTCCAAGGCACCTCCGACTGAGAAAGACGACGATTCACATGTCCAAAGGATTGAAACGCGCCCTCGGCGCCTTGCTGACCGTCCTCGCGCTGTACGCCGTGCTGGGGTTCCTGATCCTCCCCGGCGTCGGCCTGCGTATCGCCAACCAGCAACTGGCGAACTACGCCACGGTGCCCGCCAGCCTCCAGCGCCTGGAGTTCAACCCGTTCAGTCTCGAACTGACGCTGTGGGGCCTGAATATCGGCCAGCCGGGCAAGGAACAGGTCGCCTTCGAACGCCTCTATGTCAACCTGCAGATCGACAGCCTCTGGACCCACGCCCTGCACCTGGCCGACATCCAGCTGGACAAACCCAACACCGAGGTGACGTTCAGCAAGGACGGCACCCTGAACCTCACCCAGCTGTTCAAGCTGCCGCCCAGCCAGCCGACCCCGGCCGCCCCCGACAGCAAGCCGTTTCCAGTACGCATCGACCAGATCACACTGGCGGGCGGGCGCCTGCATTTCCAGGACCTGCGCCCCAGCGAACCGATCGAGTTCACCTACACCCCGATGGACCTGGCGCTGAAGAACCTCAGCACCCTGCCTGACGACAACGCCGACATGACCCTGGCGGCCATCGGCGCCGACGGTGGACGGATCGACTGGAAAGGTCATCTCAGCCTGGTGCCCGTCACCTCCGCAGGTTCGCTCAAGGTCACCGACAACCGGATGAAAGCCTGGTGGCCCTATGTGCGCGATGCCCTGCCGCTGGAACTGGAAGACGGCGTCGTCAACCTCAGCAGCGACTACACGTTCAGTCTCGCCAAAGGCACCGAGTTGCAGCTGAGCAACGCCGCCGTCAGCGTCGCCCCCTTCGCCATGAAGGCCCCGGACGGTCGCCCGCTGGTGCGTCTGGAACGCCTGGACGTCAGCGAAACCAGCCTCGACCTGGCCAAGCAGCAGGTGGTCGTCGGCAAAATCCGCAGCAACAAACTGGAAACCTGGGCCGCCCGCGAGCAGGACGGGCAACTCGACTGGCAGAAACTCTTCGCCTCGCAACCGGCCAAACCAGCGGCCAAGGAAGCCCCGGCCGCCTCCGACACCGCCAAGGCCGAACCGGCGGCGCCGAGCAAGCCCTGGCAGGTCCTGCTCAAGGACGTGCAACTGCGCGACTACCGCGTGCACCTGGCCGACCGCGTACCGAAAACCGCGGTGGCCCTGGAGCTCGGCCCGCTGAACCTGGACCTGGAGAATTTCGACAGCCTCAACCAGTCGCCCTTCTCCCTCAAGCTCGACACCGGGCTGGGCAAGCAGGGCAAGATCCTGGCCAGCGGCGACGTCAACCTGAGCCCGATCAGCGCCAGGCTCAAGGTCAATACCCAGGACATCGACCTGCGGGTGGCCCAGGCCTATGTCGAGCCGTTCATGCGCCTGGAAGTACGCAGCGGCATGCTCGGCAGCGACCTCGCGGTCAATCTGAAAAGCACCGACCCGCTGGCCTTCAGCGTGACCGGCAAGGCCCAGGTCGAGCAGCTGCACACCCTCGACACCCTCAAGAGCCGCGACTTCGTGAAGTGGCAGAAACTGACGGTCGACGGGCTGAATTATCAGCACGGCGACAGCCTGTCGATCGACAAGGTCAACCTGCTGCAACCCTATGCGCGCTTCATGATCAACGATGACCGCACCACCAACATCGATGACCTGCTGATCCCGCAACCGCCCGCGAGCAAGTCCGATGAAAAAGCCACGGCGCAACCCGCGGCCTCGAACAGCAAGCCACTGGGTATCCACGTCGGCGGCATTGCCATCAATGACGGCTCGGCCAACTTTGCCGACTTCAGCCTGACGCCCCACTTCGCCACGGCGATCCAACAGCTCAACGGCCAGATCGGCACTATCGACAACCGCCAGCCAAAACCTGCCGGCGTCGATATCAAGGGTAAGGTCGACCGCTATGCGCCGGTGACCATCAAGGGCGCCCTGACGCCCTTCGACCCGATGACCAGCCTGGATATCGCCACCAGCTTCAAGCGGGTCGAGCTGACCACCCTGACCCCCTATTCCGGCAAGTTCGCCGGCTTCCGCATCCGCAAGGGCCGGCTCAATCTCGACCTGCACTACCTGATCACCAAGGGCCAGCTGAAAGCCGAAAACAAAGTGCTGGTCGAACAGCTGCAACTGGGTGAGAAGGTCGACAGCCCGGATGCCGTGGACCTGCCGATCAAGCTGGCGGTTGCCCTGCTCAAGGACTCCGACGGCAACATCTCCATCGAACTGCCGGTCAGCGGCGACCTCAACAACCCGCAGTTCAGCGTGATGCCGATTGTCTGGCAGACCCTGCGCAACCTGATCGTGCGGGCCGCCACCGCGCCCTTCAAGTTCATTGGCGGGCTGATCTCCGGCGGCGACGCCCAGGACCTCAGCAACGTGTCCTTTGCCCCCGGCTCCAGCGAACTGAGCGGTGGTGCCCAAGCGTCCCTGACCAAGCTCGCGGCCGCCCTGAAGGAGCGCCCCAACCTGCGCCTGGAGATCGAAGGCACCGCGGCCCAGGGCAGCGACGGCGCGTTGATCGCCCAGCAGCGCCTGGATCGCGAGTATCAGGACACCTACTACAAGATGCTCCAGCGCCGTGGCGACAAGGTCCCGGCCCAGGCCTCGATGATCCAGGTGCCGGACGGTGAAAAAGCACCGATGCTCGAAGGCATCTATCGCACCCTGCTCAAGCAGCAGCCGCCTGCCGAATGGGCCAAGCTGGGCCGCGACGAGCGTACCGCCAAGCTGCAGGCAGGGGTGATCACCGCCTGGAGCGGCAATGAGCTGCTGCTGCGCAAGCTCGGCCAGGACCGCGCCAGCAGCATCAAGGACTTCCTGGTGGACAAGGGCCAGTTGGCCGACGACCGCGTGTACTTTATCGACGCCAACCTCGGCGAGGCGCAGAAAGATGGCAGCGTCGTGACGCCGTTGCACCTGGATAGCGAGTGAACATGTTCAAGCCGGTGATGTTCGGCCTGGCGCTGGCGTTGAGCGCCGGCCAGGTCCAGGCCGACAGCTTGCGTTGCGGCAGCCAGTTGATCAGTGTCGGGGACAGGAAGTCGGAGGTGCTCGACAAGTGCGGGACACCTCGCTCCCAGGACGTGGTGGGCTATCAACGCAGCTTCGACCGGCGGGTCGAGGTGCCGATCGAAGAGTGGGTCTATCCCCAGAGCGGCGGCATGGTCCAGTACCTGCGCTTCGTCGGCGGACGCCTGGAGCGCATCGACAGCAAGCGCGGCCACTGAGCCGCAGAACAACGCCCATAAAAAAAGCACCCCGGAGGGTGCTTTTTTTCAGCTTGAAGTCGAAGCGCGATTAAACGCCCGACGCCTTGGCTGCTGCAACGTCCTTGATGGACAGCTTGATACGGCCGCGGTTGTCCACGTCCAGTACCAGCACTTCCACTTCCTGGCCTTCTTTCAGGATGTCGGTCACTTTCTCAACGCGAGCGTCGCTCAGCATGGAGATGTGCACCAGACCGTCCTTACCCGGCAGGATGTTGACGAACGCACCGAAGTCGACGATGCGCTCGACCTTGCCGACGTAGATCTTGCCGATCTCGGCTTCCGCGGTGATGCTCAGGACGCGCTGGCGAGCCGCCTCAGCCGCTTCCTTGGTTTCGCCGAAGATCTTGATCGAACCGTCGTCTTCGATATCGATCGAAGCCTTGGTTTCCTCGCAGATCGCACGGATGGTCGCGCCGCCTTTACCGATGACGTCACGGATCTTGTCGGTGTCGATCTTCATCGAGATCATGGTCGGAGCGTTGGCGGACAGCTCGCTGCGGGACTGACCGATGATCTGGTTCATCTGACCGAGGATGTTCAGGCGCGCTTCCAGGGCCTGGCCCAGGGCGATTTCCATGATCTCTTCGGTGATGCCCTTGATCTTGATGTCCATCTGCAGCGCGGTGACGCCCTTGGCGGTACCGGCTACCTTGAAGTCCATGTCGCCGAGGTGGTCTTCGTCACCCAGGATGTCGGTCAGGACGGCGAACTTCTCGCCCTCTTTCACCAGACCCATGGCGATACCGGCCACCGGCGCCTTCATCGGCACACCGGCGTCCATCAGGGCCAGGGAAGCACCGCAGACCGAAGCCATGGAGCTGGAACCGTTGGATTCGGTGATTTCCGAGACCACACGGATGGTGTATGGGAAATCGCTGTCGCTTGGCAGCATGGCCTGGACCGAACGACGGGCCAGACGACCGTGACCGATTTCACGACGACCCGCGCCGCCCATGCGACCACACTCGCCCACCGAGAACGGAGGGAAGTTGTAGTGCAGCATGAAGGGGTCTTTTTTCTCGCCTTCCAGGGTGTCCAGCAGCTGTGCGTCACGGGCAGTACCCAGTGTGGCGACGACCAGGGCCTGGGTTTCGCCACGGGTGAACAGGGCCGAACCGTGGGTCTTTGGCAGAACACCGACTTCGATGTTCAAAGGACGTACGGTGCGGGTGTCACGACCATCGATACGCGGCTTGCCGTTGACGATGTTTTCGCGAACGGTGCGGTATTCGATTTCGCCGAACGCAGCTTTCACGTCAGCGGCGGAAGGCTGGCCTTCTTCGCCCGACAGCTTGGCGACCACCTGGTCTTTCAGCTCGCCCAGGCGAGCGTAACGGTCGGCCTTGACGGTGATGGTGTAGGCCTGGGAGATCGCCTCGCCGAACTCGGCACGGATAGCACCCAGCAGTTCGGTGGCTTCGGCTTGTGGAGCCCAGGTCCAGGTTGGCTTGGCGGCTTCGGCAGCCAGTTCCTTGACGGCCTGGATCACGGCCTGGAATTCGTCGTGGGCGAACAGTACGGCACCCAGCATCTGGTCTTCGGTCAGCTCCTTGGCTTCCGATTCAACCATCAGTACCGCTTCCGAGGTACCGGCAACGACCATGTCCAGGCTCGAGGCTTTCAGTTGCTCGTAAGTCGGGTTCAGCAGGTAGCCGGTGCTTTCGTGGAAGGCTACGCGAGCGGCGCCGATCGGGCCGTCGAAAGGAATACCGGAGATGGCCAGGGCCGCCGAGGTACCGATCATCGCAGCGATGTCCGGATCGGTCTTCTTGCTGGTGGAGACGACGGTGCAGACAACCTGCACTTCGTTCATGAAGCCTTCCGGGAACAGCGGACGGATCGGACGGTCGATCAGTCGGGAAGTCAGGGTTTCTTTCTCGGAAGGACGGCCTTCGCGCTTGAAGAAACCGCCAGGGATCTTACCGGCAGCGTAAGTTTTTTCCTGGTAGTGAACCGACAGAGGGAAGAAGCCCTTGCCTGGATCGGCTTGCTTGGCACCCACTACGGTCACCAATACGCTGACGTCGTCGTCAACGGTGACCAATACGGCGCCGGAGGCCTGGCGGGCGATACGGCCCGTCTCGAGGGTAACGGTCGACTGACCGAACTGGAATTTTTTGATAACCGGGTTCACGGTGTCCTACCTTCTTTTGTGGCTCTTGGGGAACTTGTCTTCTTGCGAAATTCTTGGGCAACGCCGGGAATCGGCCCGACTGTGATTGTCCAGGTGCTGCTGTCACTCAGGCAAAACAGGTGTCCAGATAAAACTAGAGGCTGGGAGCTTGCCAGGCGCCTGCGGGAAACCCGCTGACGCCTGGCAAACAACCAACCTCATAGCGCAATCGCTGATTAGCGACGCAGACCCAGGCGACCGATCAGAGCGCTGTAACGGCTCACGTCCTTGCCTTTCAGGTAGTCCAGCAGCTTGCGACGCTGGTTAACCATGCGGATCAGACCACGACGGGAGTGGTGATCTTTACCGTTGGCCTTGAAGTGACCTTGCAGTTTGTTGATGTTGGCGGTCAGCAGTGCAACTTGCACTTCTGGCGAACCAGTATCACCAACGGCTTGCTGGTAGTCGGTAACGATTTGAGCTTTTTCTTCAACGCTGAGAGCCATGAGGCAATCCTTTTATCAGGAAACTGTTTCAGAGAAACGGTTTCAACAGGCCAGGGACAAATCCCTGTATCTATAAATGAGCAGTGACCGTGCCTGTTGACAGCCACCCTCGCCAGCCTGCTGTGACACAGGCTGGTTCCGGTCATTCTGACCGAATCAGTCGACGCGGCGCGATGCGCCCGTCTTCGCTCACTTCACCGATACCGATGAAGCGACCGTTATGATCCTGTACCCGCACCATGCCGAACTTCGGCGCGTCCGGGGCACGTACCGGTTGGCCGTTGAGCCAATAGAACGCACTGTGCTCCGAGAACTGCAGCAGCGGCCAGTCCAGCAGGCCGCTGTCCGACGGCATCAGGAAGCGGTCGACCGCCTCGTTGCCGCCTTCGGCATGTACCGCTTCCAGCTCTTCGAGCGTGACCGTCTGGGCCAGGGTGAAGGGTCCGGCCTGGGTCCGTCGCAGTTCGGCAACGTACGCGCCACAACCGAGCTTCTCACCGATATCCTCCACCAGGGTACGAATATAGGTGCCCTTGCTGCAGTCCACCGCCAGTCGAGCAGTATCGCCTTCGCAGGCGAGCAATTCCAAGCGCGCAATAGTAACAGAACGCGGTTCGCGCTCCACTACCTCACCGGCACGCGCCAGCTTGTAAAGCGGCTGTCCGTCACGCTTGAGCGCCGAGTACATAGGCGGTATCTGACTGATTTCACCGCGAAATTCCGGCAACACCGCGTCGATATCGGCGCGACCAACGGTTACCGCACGCGTCTGCAAAACTTCGCCTTCGGCATCCCCGGTGGTGGTGGTCTTGCCCAATTGCATCAGGGTTTCGTAACCCTTGTCGGAATCGAGCAGGTATTGCGAGAACTTGGTGGCCTCGCCGAAGCACAGCGGCAGCACGCCGGTGGCCAACGGATCGAGGCTGCCGGTGTGGCCGGCCTTCTCGGCGTTGAGCAACCAGCGGACTTTCTGCAAGGCGGCGTTGGAGGTGAACCCCAACGGCTTGTCCAGCAGAATGATGCCGCTGACATTACGACGGATACGCTTGACCTGAGCCACCGATTACTCCCGGGCGTCTTCTGGAAGATTGTCTTGTGCCGCCGCGCCGTCGACGTGCTGGCTGTCTTCGGCCACGGCACGCTCGATCAACGCCGACAGGTGCGCGCCACGCACGACGCTTTCGTCATAGTGGAAGTGCAACTGCGGCACGCTGCGCAGCTTCATCTCACGGGCCAGTTGCATGCGCAGGAAGCCCGCCGCCGCGTTGAGCACCTTGATGCTCTGGGCGATGTCGTCCGGATTGTCCTGGCCCATCACGGTGATGAAGATCTTCGCGTGGCCGACGTCACGGCTGACATCGACGGCGGTAATGGTGACCAGGCCGACGCGCGGGTCCTTGACTTCACGACGGATCAGTTGCGCGAGCTCGCGCTGCATCTGGTCGCCGATGCGTTGGGTACGGCTGTATTCTTTTGCCATGTCTTGTTACCTGTAGCTGCCCTGCGGTGAAACCCGCAAGGTCTGAAAGCGGCAAACGCCCGGCCTGGCAGAAGCCGGACCGGGCGTTGCGTTTAGAGTCCGGACGAGGTGCCGGGCATTTGCATGCGACCGGCCATCACGGCTCCTGAAGTGTACGAGTCAGAGGCTGCGAGCAACCTGGACCTTCTCGAAGACTTCGATCTTGTCACCGACCTTGACGTCGTTGTAGCTCTTCACGCCGATACCGCATTCCATGCCGGCACGGACTTCGGAAGCGTCATCCTTGAAGCGGCGCAGGGATTCCAGCTCGCCTTCGAAGATCACGATGTCTTCACGCAGTACACGGATCGGACGGTTACGGTGGACAGTACCCTCGATCACCATGCAACCGGCGATCGCACCGAACTTCGGCGAACGGAACACGTCGCGGACTTCGGCGATACCCAGGATGTTCTCCCGGACGTCGCTGCCCAGCATACCGGTCAGGGCTTTCTTGACGTCTTCGATGATGTCGTAGATCACGTTGTAGTAACGCATATCCAGGCCTTCCTGCTCGACGATCTTGCGTGCGCCAGCATCGGCACGCACGTTGAAGCCGAACAGTACAGCGTTGGAGGCCAGTGCCAGGTTGGCGTCGGACTCGGTGATACCACCGACACCGCCACCGACGACGCGCACTTGCACTTCATCGTTACCCAAGCCGTTGAGCGCACCTTGCAGTGCTTCCAACGAACCACGGACGTCGGATTTGAGGACGATGTTGAGCGTCTTCTTCTCTTCCTGGCCCATGCTCTCGAAGATGTTTTCCAGCTTGCCGGCATGCGCGCGAGCCAGTTTGACTTCGCGGAACTTGCCTTGACGGAACAACGCCACTTCACGGGCTTTCTTCTCGTCGGCAACCACGCTCATCTCGTCGCCGGCATCCGGCGTACCGTCCAGGCCGAGGATCTCGACCGGGATGGAAGGACCGGCTTCCTTGATCGGCTTGCCGTTCTCGTCGAGCATGGCGCGCACGCGGCCATAGTTCGAACCGACCAGCACCATGTCGCCCTGACGCAGCGTACCGTCCTGTACCAGCACGGTTGCCACCGGACCACGGCCCTTGTCGAGACGCGACTCGACCACAACGCCACGGCCAGGTGCCGAAGGCGTTGCCATGAGCTCCAGAACCTCGGCTTGCAGCAGAACGGCCTCGAGCAGCTCGTCAACGCCCGTACCGACTTTCGCCGAAACTGGAACGAACGGCGTATCGCCACCCCAGTCTTCCGAGGTCACGCCGTGAACCGACAGTTCGCTGCGGATGCGATCGAGATCGGCGCCCGGCTTGTCGATCTTGTTCACCGCCACCACCAGCGGCACGCCAGCTGCCTGGGCATGCTGAACGGCTTCGATGGTCTGCGGCATCACGCCGTCGTCGGCAGCAACCACCAGGATCACGATGTCGGTCGCCTTGGCACCACGGGCACGCATCGCGGTAAACGCGGCGTGACCCGGGGTGTCGAGGAAGGTGACCATGCCGCGATCGGTTTCCACGTGGTACGCACCGATGTGCTGGGTGATACCACCGGCTTCGCCGGCGGCAACCTTGGCACGACGGATGTAGTCGAGCAGCGAGGTCTTACCGTGGTCAACGTGGCCCATGACGGTCACGACCGGTGCACGGGAGAACGCTTCACCTTCGAACTTCAGGGACTCGGCCAGGGAATCTTCCAGGGCGGTGTCGCTGACCAGGGTCACCTTGTGGCCCAGTTCCTCGGCAACCAGCTGGGCAGTTTCCTGATCCAGCACCTGGTTGATGGTGGCTGGGGTGCCCAGCTTGAACATGAACTTGATGATCTCGGCCGCCTTGACCGACATCTGCTGTGCCAGGTCGCCGACGGTGATGGTCTCGCCGATCTTCACGTCGCGCACCACTGGCCCGGTAGGGCTCTGGAAACCGTGGGCGTTGCGTTTCTTCAGCTTGGCCTTGCCGCGACCGCCACGACGGAAACCATCGCTTTCTTCGTCGGTAGTGCGCGGTGCCACACGTGGCGCCGGAGCCTTTTCCTTGACCGAAGCACGATGTGGAGCGTTCTTGCGCTCGCCATCGCCACCGCCGCTACGACGATTGCTATCGTCGGCACGGGGTTTGTCCGGACGACGCGGCTCTTCGCGCTTGCGCTCGACGGCCGGTGCTGCGGGAGCAGCCACCATGGCTTCGCGTACAGGCTCGGCGACCGGTGCCTGGGCAACCGCTTCAACCACGGGAGCGACCGACGGAGCAGGAGCGGGCTGGCGGCGCGCTTCTTCTTCGGCGCGACGCTTGGCTTCTTCTTCAGCCTTTTGACGGGCCGCATTCTCTACGGCACGACGTTCTTCCAGCTCGCGCTTGCGCTCGGCTTCGATTTCTTCCGGGCTGCGTTGTACGAAGACTTTCTTCTTGCGTACTTCAACGCTGATGCTCTTGCTACCGGCAACACGCAGGGTGCTGGTGGTCTTGCGCTGCAAGGTAATCTTGCGCGGTTCTTCCACTTTCGCCTTGTGGCTGCTCTTCAGGTGAGTCAGCAAAGACTGCTTCTCACTGTCGCTCACACCTTCATCGGCGGCGGTGTGCGGCAGACCTGCCTCACGCATCTGCTGCAGCAGGCGCTCTACCGGTGTTTTGACCTCATCGGCCAGTTGTTTCACCGTGACTTGCGTCATGCACTTCTCTCCTCAGGCCGCGCCTATTACTCGAACCAATGGGCTCGGGCGGCCATGATCAACTTGCCGGCACGATCGTCGTCGATGCCGTCGATGTCGAGCAGGTCGTCAATAGACTGCTCGGCCAGGTCTTCGCGGGTAATTACGCCGCGCACCGCCAGTTCCATCGCCAAATCCTTGTCCATACCCTCAAGCGAGAGCAGGTCTTCGGCCGGATGGGCGTCTGCCAGCTTTTCCTCAGTAGCGATGGCTTTGGTCAACAAGCGATCCTTGGCCCGAGCGCGAAGCTCGTTGACGATGTCTTCGTCAAAGCCGTCGATGTTGAGCATTTCCTCCAACGGTACGTAGGCAATCTCTTCCAGGCTGGTGAAACCTTCATCGACCAGCACCTGTGCCAGCTCTTCGTCGACTTCCAGCTCGTCGATGAAGTTGCGCAGGATGTCACCGGTTTCTGCCTGTTGCTTAGCCTGGATGTCCGATTCGGTCATCACGTTCAGGGTCCAGCCGGTCAACTGGCTGGCCAGACGCACGTTCTGACCACCGCGACCGATGGCCTGAGCCAGATTGTCTGCGCCGACGGCGATGTCCATGGCATGGGCATCCTCGTCAACGATAATTGCCGCGACTTCCGCCGGCGACATGGCGTTGATCACGAACTGCGCCGGGTTGTCGTCCCACAGGACGATGTCCACGCGCTCGCCGCCCAGCTCGCCGGAGACGGCCTGGACGCGCGAACCGCGCATGCCGATGCAGGCACCTTGCGGGTCGATGCGCTTGTCCTTGGAACGGACCGCGATCTTGGCCCGCGAACCCGGGTCACGGGACGCTGCCATCACTTCGATCAGGCCTTCGGCGATTTCCGGCACTTCGATACGGAACAGCTCGATCAGCATTTCCGGCGCGGTACGCGACAGGATCAACTGAGGGCCGCGGTTCTCGGTGCGGATTTCCTTGAGCAGGGCGCGAACCCGGACACCCACGCGGAAAGTCTCGCGGGAAATGATGTCTTCGCGGGCCAGCAGCGCTTCGGCGTTGTTGCCCAGGTCAACGATGACGTTGTCACGGGTGACTTTCTTCACGGTGCCGGAGATGATTTCCCCCAAGCGCTCGCGATAGGCGTCGACTACCTGCGCACGCTCGGCTTCGCGAACCTTCTGCACAATGACTTGCTTGGCGGTCTGAGCGGCGATGCGACCGAATTCGATGGATTCGATCTTCTCTTCGACGACGTCGCCCACCTTGGCGCCCGGATGGGTTTGCGCCACTTTGCTCGGCCAGGTCTCGATCGCCGGATCGTCAAGATCGGCTTCCTCGACGACTGTCCAGCGACGGAAAGTCTCATAGGCACCGGTGTGGCGGTTGATTTCCACACGCAGGTCAACTTCATCTTCAAAGCGCTTCTTGGTAGCGGTCGCCAGAGCAATCTCCAGCGCCTCAAAAATCACGCTTGCCGGTACACCCTTTTCGTTGGATACCGACTCAACAACCAGCAATACTTCTTTGCTCATCGTACGCCTCGCCTTTCGCAAGCCATTGGATCCGCGGGATCCGCGTCTCAGTCAAAACTGGGAATAATGTTGGCCTTGTCGATCAAATCGATCGGCAACAGAAACTCGTGGTCTTCCACCTGCACCACGACGTCCTGCTCTTCCACTCCGCGCAGAAGGCCCTGAAAATTACGTCGACCTTCGAAAGGCGAGCGCAACTTGATCTTCACTTGTTCGCCGGCATGCGAGGCAAACTGTTCAAGGGTGAACAGCGGGCGTTCCATGCCAGGAGAGGAAACCTCAAGGGTGTACTCAGTGGAGATCGGATCTTCGACATCCAGCACACCACTGATCTGGCGGCTGACGATGGCACAATCGTCCACCAGCACGCCGCCTTCTTTATCGATATAAACGCGCAACACGGAATGGCGACCTTGAGCCGAATACTCAATACCCCAGCATTCATAGCCAAGGGCCACGACCACCGGGGCCAACAAGGCCTGCAACTGTTCTAGCTTGCTCGACACCTGAACCCCCTCGTGCATCTCTGTGCATGCTATTGAAATAAACAAAAAATGGGCGAATCGCCCATCCCTGAAACGCCGTCGAACAGCGGCGTCATGAAGTGCCCAGCCAACAAAAAGCCCCTGAAAAGGGGCTCCGCGAAAACTGGTTGCGGGGGCCGGATTTGAACCGACGACCTTCGGGTTATGAGCCCGACGAGCTACCAGACTGCTCCACCCCGCGACAAAGCTGGGGCGAAAGTATACGACCGATCCCTTGCAGGGTCAATGTAACCTTCCACCTACAAGAAAGCCCGCAACAGCGGGCTCTCCTGATAATTGGTACCGAGAAGGGGACTCGAACCCCTACACCCTATGGGCACAACCACCTCAAGGTTGCGTGTCTACCAATTCCACCACCTCGGCAATACAACGTTTACAACATGAAACCCATTTTACTTCTGCTCTGGAGCCTTGGGTACATCAGTCGGTGAGGCCGACTTCTGCTCCTGGAGCACCGGTACATCATCAGATGCCGGTTTCTGCTTTGGTACTTCCAACACCGCTGGGTTTGGCAAACCTACTTGAGTCAGCTCATGAGCCTTCTCTTTAGCAAAGTAACCTAACCCCAAGCTGGTTATGAAGAAACCTGCGGCAAGTATAGCAGTAAACTTACTAAGAAAGGTAGAGGAACCTTGGCTTCCGAACACAGTATTTGATGCACCTGCTCCGAAAGACGCGCCAGCGTCCGCACCTTTACCCTGTTGCAGCAATACCAGACCAACAACGCCCAGCGCACCCAACAGATGAAGAACGACTACGACTGTTTCCAGCATTTTTCAGTTTCCCGCGGCGCGACAGATCGCACCGAACTCATCTGCATTCAGGGACGCTCCACCAATGAGCCCCCCATCGATATCCGGCATGCCGAACAGTTCGACCGCATTGGCCGCCTTCACGCTGCCGCCGTATAGAAGCCGCACACCTTGCGCGACCTCAGAATTCTCTGCCGCCAACTGCGCACGAATGGCTGCGTGCACATCCTGCGCCTGCTGCGGCGAAGCTGTCAGCCCGGTGCCAATGGCCCAGACCGGTTCGTAAGCGATGACAGCCTTGGCAAAAGCGCCGACACCCAGCTCCTCGATAATGCTGCCCAGCTGACGCGAAACCACTTCCAGCGTCTTGCCGGCTTCACGCTGCTCCAAGGTTTCCCCTACACAGAGCACCGGGATCAAGCCACAAGCCTGCGCTGCCGCAAACTTGCGATTAAGGGTCTGATCCGACTCGCCCAGAATCAGGCGACGCTCGGAATGCCCTACCAGCACCAGGGAACACCCTGCATCGACCAACTGACTCGGCGCAATTTCACCGGTCAGCGCACCCTGCATGGATTCCACTGCCGAGTTCTGCGCGCCGACCGAAATCGACTGGCCTTCCAAACCTTCAACCACTTGGCTGATATGCAGACAAGGCGGGAACACCGCCACGTCAACACCGCTCGGCAAGGCCAGGTCTCGCAGGCCTTTGATCAGCTCGACGACACTGGCGCGGGTACCGTGCATTTTCCAGTTACCAGCTACCATTGGGCGACGCATGCTGTACCTCGCAGGTCAAAGTGGGCGCAGATGTTACCCAACCGCATCCTTACTGGCAAGCCGAAATCAGGCGCAAACTTCAGTCACCAGTTTTGCCAGCGCATCGGCGTGGCCACGAACCGTTGCCTCGTCCTCGCCTTCGACCATCACACGCACCAGCGGCTCGGTGCCGGACTTGCGCAACAGCACGCGGCCGCGACCGTTCATGGCCTGGGTGACCTGCTCGCAGGCCTCGACCACCTTCGGGTGCTTGACCGGATCGACGCCACCGGCGAAACGCACATTGACCAGCACCTGCGGGCACTTGCGTATCGCCTGGCGCGCCTGCGCCAGGCTTTCACCGCGGCGTTGCAGCGCCATCAAGGTTTGCAGGGCCGCGATGATCGCATCCCCCGTGGTGGTGTGATTCAGGCAAAGAATGTGTCCGGAGTTTTCGCCGCCCACCAGCCATTCGCGCTCCAGCAGTTCGGCAATGACATAACGGTCGCCGACATTGGCGCGCACAAAAGGAATGTTCAGCTCCTTGAACGCCAGCTCAAGGCCCAGGTTGCTCATCAAGGTGCCGACCACGCCGCCGTTCAGCTTGCCGCGCTCAGCCATATCCCGGGCAATGATGAACACCAGTTCGTCACCGTCGACCACGGCACCGGTGTGGTCGACCATCTGCACCCGGTCACCGTCGCCGTCGAACGCGATCCCCAGGTCCGCCTGCTCGGCCAGCACGGCCGCCTGGATCGGCTTCATGTGCGTCGAGCCGCAGTTGTCGTTGATGTTCAGGCCGTTGGGCGCCGCCGACAGGGCCGTCACTTGCGCACCCAACTCGCGGAACACGCTAGGCGCGACCTTGTAGGTGGCACCGTGGGCGCAGTCGATGACAATCTTCAGGCCCGAGAGATTGGTCCCGGTCGGCACGCTGCTCTTGCAAAATTCGATGTAGCGACCGGCCGCGTCGTTGATCCGCGAGACCTTGCCGAGCTTTTCCGACTCAACCACGGTCATCGGCGCATCGAGCAACTCCTCGATCATCAGCTCGACCTCGTCCGGCAGCTTGGTGCCCGCACCGGAGAAGAACTTGATGCCATTGTCGTCATGGGGATTGTGCGAAGCGCTGATCACGATCCCGGCCTCGGCATGGAAGGTCCGGGTCAGGTAGGCGATGGCGGGTGTCGGCATCGGCCCCAGCAGCATCACATCGGCACCGGCCGCGGAAAGACCGGCCTCCAGGGCCGATTCGAACATGTAGCCGGAGATCCGCGTGTCCTTGCCCACCAACACCCGGCACGCACCCAGCTTGCGGAACGCCATGCCGGCGGCCCAGCCGAGCTTGAGCATGAAGTCCGGAGTGATCGGGTATTGCCCTACGCGCCCGCGGATACCGTCGGTGCCGAAATATTTTTTCTTCATCAGTGCTCCATCATTCCTATTGCGCAGCGTCAACGGCGGCGATCATGCGCACCACGTCAACCGTTTCGGCGACATCGTGCACACGAAGAATCCGCGCCCCTTTGCTCATCGCCAATGCAGCCAGGGCCAGGCCACCATAGAGGCGCTCACCGACCGGGCGACCCAGGGCCTGCCCTATCATGCTCTTTCGCGAAACGCCGACCAACAAGGGCCGACCCAGGGCGTGCAGCGCCTCCATGTGTTTGAACAGACTCAGGTTGTGCGCCAGGGTTTTCGCAAAGCCGAACCCCGGATCGAGCACGATCCGCTCGGCCGCGATACCTGCCGCCGCGCACCGGGCCATGCGCTCGGCGAGGAAATCCACCACCTCGCGCGTCACATCCTCGTAGTGCGGGTCGTCCTGCATGTTGCCCGGCTCGCCGAGCATGTGCATCAGGCACACCGGCAGCCCCGTCGCCGCGGCGGCCTCCAGGGCACCGTCGCGCTGCAGCGAGCGTACGTCATTGATCAGGCCCGCCCCCAGCCGCGCGCTCTCGCGCATGACCTCCGGCGTGGACGTATCGACCGAGATGATCACATCCAGTTCCCGGTGAATACGCTCGACCACCGGCGCGACACGCTCCAGCTCCTCGCCGGGAGAGACCGCCCGGGCACCGGGACGTGTCGACTCGCCGCCGATATCGATCAGGGTCGCGCCGGCCTCGACCATGGCCTGCGCATGACGCAGGGCGGCATCCAGGTGATTGAAGCGACCACCGTCGGAAAAGGAGTCGGGGGTGACGTTGAGAATGCCCATGACATGGGTCTGGGCCAAATCAAGAACCCGGTTGCCGCAAGGCAACCGGGTCGAGGACTGAACAGAAGTCATTTCAAACCTTAATGATCAGCCGCAGGGCCGCCGATCGGCGTTTCAGGTCGTTCGTTCTGGATAACCGGCGGGGTGCCCGAAGTACCCGAACCGCCCTCCCAGTCACGCGGCTCGCGCGGCGGACGACCGGCCATGATGTCGTCGATCTGCTCGGCATCGATGGTTTCGTACTTCATCAGCGCGTCCGCCATGGCGTCGAGCTTGTCGCGGTGTTCGGTCAGGATCTGCTTGGCCGTGCCGTAGCACTGGTCGATGATGCTGCGCACTTCCGAGTCGATCAGCTTGGCCGTTTCGCCGGAGAAGCTACCGCCCTGACCGCCGCCGCCACGACCCAGGAACACTTCCTGCTCTTCCTCGGCATACATCAGCGGACCCAACTTCTCGGACAGGCCCCACTTGGTGACCATGTTCCGGGCAATCTGGCTGGCCCGCATGATGTCGTTGGAGGCACCGGTGGTGACGCCATCGAAGCCCAGGGTCATCTCTTCGGCGATACGGCCGCCGTACAGCGAGCAGATCTGGCTGATCAGCGCACGCTTGGACAGGCTGTAGCGATCTTCTTCCGGCAGGAACATGGTCACGCCCAGCGCGCGACCGCGCGGGATGATCGACACCTTGTAGACCGGATCGTGCTCGGGCACCACACGACCGACAATCGCGTGACCGGCCTCGTGATACGCGGTGTTCTGTTTTTCCTTCTCGGACATGACCATGGATTTGCGCTCGGCACCCATCATGATCTTGTCCTTGGCCAGTTCGAATTCCTTCATCTCGACGAGGCGCTTGCCGGCGCGCGCAGCGAACAGCGAAGCCTCATTCACCAGGTTGGCCAGGTCGGCACCGGAGAAGCCCGGCGTACCCCGTGCGATCACCGCCGGTGCGACATCCTCGCCCATCGGCACTTTGCGCATATGGACCTTGAGGATCTGCTCGCGCCCGCGGATGTCCGGCAGGCCGACCACTACCTGGCGGTCGAAGCGACCTGGACGCAGCAGCGCCGGGTCGAGTACGTCAGGACGGTTGGTGGCGGCAATCACGATGATGCCGTCGTTCATCTCGAAACCGTCCATCTCCACCAGCAACTGGTTGAGGGTCTGTTCGCGCTCGTCGTGACCGCCGCCCATGCCGGCGCCACGGTGACGACCGACCGCATCGATCTCGTCGATGAAGATGATGCACGGTGCGTGTTTTTTCGCCTGCTCGAACATGTCACGAACACGGCTGGCACCGACACCGACGAACATTTCGACGAAATCGGAACCGGAAATGGTGAAGAAAGGCACCTTGGCTTCGCCGGCAATGGCCTTGGCCAGCAAGGTCTTACCGGTACCCGGAGGACCGACCATCAGCACGCCGCGGGGAATACGGCCACCCAGGCGCTGGAACTTGCCCGGATCGCGGAGGAACTCGACCAGCTCGCCGACTTCTTCCTTGGCTTCGTCGCAACCGGCCACGTCGGCCAGGGTGGTTTTCACCTGGTCTTCCGAAAGCAGGCGCGCCTTGCTCTTGCCAAAGCTCATCGGCCCGCCCTTGCCGCCCGCGCCACCCTGCATCTGGCGCATGAAGAACATGAACACCGCGATGATCACCAGGATCGGGAAGCTGGCAACCAGCAACTGGGTCCAGATGCTCTGCTGCTCAGGCTGCTTGCCTTCGACCACAACGTGATTGTCCACCAGGTCGCCGATCAGGCCGTTGTCCTGGATCGCCGGGCGGATGGTCTTGAAGCTGTCGCCATCGTTGCGTTTGCCGGTGATGATGTAGCCGTCCACGGCCACGCGCTCGACCTTGCCATCCTTGACCTGCTGGATGAAGTCGGAATAGTTGAGGGTCTGTGGCTCGCTAGGGCTGGAGAAGTTGTTCATCACCGTCACCAGGACAGCCGCGATGATCAACCACAGGATCAGATTCTTTGCCATATCGTTCAATTAACTACCCTCATGAAGCGGGATCCGCTACTGGCGCGCGCTTCGCATGATATTCACCGGCATAACTTACTACATTACCTACAGATCCTGCAGGCGCCGTCTGTAACCCTTTGTGAAACAATCACTACACAATATGCGCTTATTCTCACGGGGCGAAATACGAAAAACCTATCACCCCGGCCAAAAACCTCGATTTACTCACTCCGTCCGCGAAAACCACGGCCCAGCAGATACTGCTCGCGGGACCGATCGCGGGAGGACGTCGGCTTGCGCGTCTGCACCTTGTCGAACTGCTTGCGGAAGTTCTTGTGGTACTCGTCGAAGCCTTCACCCTGGAAAATCTTGATCAAAAAATCACCACCCGGACGTAGGACGCGTCCTGCGAGATCGAGTGCCAGCTCGCAAAGGAACATCGAACGCGGCATGTCCACCGCGGGTGTACCACTCATATTGGGGGCCATATCGGAAATCACAAGGTCCACCTCGGAATTTCCCACCGCTTCGAGGATCTGGGCCAGCACGGCGTCCTCGGTAAAGTCGCCCTTGATGAAGGTCACATCGGGGATGCTGTCCATGTCCAGGATGTCGGAAGCGATCAGACGCCCCTGCCCACCAATCAGACGACTGGTCACCTGGGACCAGCCACCCGGCGCCGCGCCGAGGTCGATCACGGTCATGCCCGGGCGAATGATCCGATCCTTCTCCTGAATCTCCAGCAATTTGTAGCTGGCGCGGGAGCGGTATCCGTCTTTTTGCGCCATTTTGACAAACGGATCGTTGAAATGTTCTTTCAGCCAGTTATGGCTAGTCTTGGAACGGGCCACGGGCCACCTCAAAAAAATAGTCGAATCGCGATTAACTGGGCGGTCCCGGACGCGCTCGGGTAAACTGGCCGCCGCTTTTTTACAAGATCAGACGCAGGGGTCAGATTATGCCGCTCACTCAAGAGCAGAAGAAACAGTACAAATCCATTGGCCACCATCTGAAACCAGTATTGATTGTGGCTGACAACGGCTTGACCGAAGGTGTGTTGGCCGAGCTTGAACGCGCGCTGTCCGATCATGAGCTGATCAAGATCAAGCTCAATATCCTCGACCGCGAATCGCGCCTGGAGGCCATTGCGCAACTGTGCCAGACCGGCAAGGCGGACCTGGTACAAGTCATCGGCAAGATGGCGCTGATCTATCGCAAGAACTTCAGCGTCAACAAGCAGCTGTCCAACGTCCATCGCTTCAAGTGACGTAGGGACAAGGGTCAAGGGTACGCCGTGCGTACCCTGCCACTCTCGCCAGGCACCGGCTGCAGCACCAGCACCAGGCCACAAAGCGCCAATATCAGGTAACTGAACAACTGCCAGCGCGGCGCACCCGGCATCCAGGTTCGCACCGCGAAATACATCCCGCACGCATACAGCGCCAGCAACAGCAGTTGCCCGCGAACATCGCGCCACAGGCTTGCCCGGCCTTCGGCATGGAGCAACACCAGGGTCTGCACGATCACACACACCGCTGCAAACCCTATCAATAAAGAGCCCAGCAGGCTATTGATCTCGTCGATCAACAGCGGTGCCAGGCCTATTTTCGCCAAAACCGGCAACAATCCGACGTGCAGCAGCCACAGGCCACCGACCCAGAGCATCTGGGTCAGTTGCCAGAGCATCGCACCCGCACGTAGCGGGCGCCTGCGTTCAGATATGACGGACTTCGACAATCTCGTACTCGATAACGCCGCTAGGCGTTTTGACGGCAACCACATCGCCTTCTTCCTTGGCGATCAGCGCGCGGGCGATGGGCGAACCCACCGAAATCTTGCCCTGCTTGATGTCCGCCTCGTCTTCGCCGACGATCTGGTAGGTCACGCTTTCATCGGTCTCGACGTTGGCGATTTCGACGGTAGTGCCGAAAATCACCTTGCCGGTGTGCGCAATGGTCGTGACATCGATGATCACCGCATTCTGCATGCGGCCTTCGATATCACGGATCCGCGCCTCGACCATACCCTGCTGCTCACGGGCCGCATGGTATTCCGCGTTTTCCTTCAGGTCGCCCAGCTCCCGCGCCGTGCCGATATCCTGGCTCAGCTTGGGACGCACGACCTTGGTCAGATGGGTCAGCTCTTCCTCCAGGGCGCGCGCGCCCTGAACGGTCATCGGGTACTTGTTTACACTCATGCTTTCAATCCTGCGTGTAGATCCTGCAAGCGACGCACGGTCTTCTCAGGACCGAACTTGAGCGCTTCGCAGATGGCTTCGCCAGCAGCAATGGTAGTCGTGCAGTAGATCTTGTGCTGCAGCGCGTTACGACGAATGGAGTACGAGTCGGCGATCGACTGGCGGCCCTCGGTCGTATTGATGATCAGGGTGACTTCGTCATTCTTGATCATGTCGACGACATGCGGACGACCTTCCGTCACTTTGTTGACCCGACGCACTTTCAGGCCGGCCGCTTCGATCATCTTGGCCGTGCCGGCGGTTGCCACCACTTCGAAGCCCAAGTTGATCAGATCACGGGCCACGCCCGCAACCAGTGGCTTGTCATCGTCGCGCACGCTGATGAAGGCGGTACCGCCGGTCGGCAGCACTTCGCTGGCACCCATCTGGGCCTTGGCGAAGGCTTCGCCGAAGGTGTCACCGACACCCATCACTTCACCGGTGGACTTCATCTCCGGGCCCAGGATCGGGTCCACGCCAGGGAATTTGGCGAAGGGGAACACCGCCTCTTTCACGCTGTAGAAGTTCGGGATGATTTCCTTGGTGAAGCCCAGCTCCTTCAGGGTCTTGCCGGCCATGACGCGGGCCGCGATCATCGCCAGGGACACACCGATGCACTTGGAGACGAACGGCACGGTACGCGAGGCGCGCGGGTTGACTTCGATGACGTAGATGTCTTCGCCCTGCAACGCCAACTGCACGTTCATCAGGCCGATCACGCCCAGTTCCAGGGCCATTTTCTTGACCTGCTCGCGCATCTCGTCCTGGATGTGCGCCGGCAGCGAGTACGGTGGCAGCGAGCACGCGGAGTCACCGGAGTGTACGCCCGCCTGCTCGATGTGCTGCATGATCGCGCCGATCACCACGTCGGTGCCGTCGCTGACCGCATCCACGTCCATCTCGATGGCGCAGTTGAGGAAGTGGTCCAGCAGCACCGGGCTGTCGTTGGACACTTGCACCGCGTCGCGCAGGTAGCGCTTGAGCTCTTCCTCTTTGTAGACGATTTCCATCGCCCGGCCGCCCAGTACATAGGACGGACGCACCACCAGCGGATAACCGATCTTGCTGGCAGCCCGCACAGCTTCGTCTTCGCTGCGCACGGTGGCGTTCGGCGGCTGACGCAGGTTCAGGCGCTCGACCATCTGCTGGAAGCGCTCGCGGTCTTCGGCACGGTCGATGGCGTCAGGGCTGGTACCGATGATCGGCACGCCGGCGGCTTCCAGGGCACGGGCCAGTTTCAGCGGGGTCTGGCCGCCGTACTGGACGATCACGCCTTTCGGCTTCTCGACGCGGACGATTTCCAGCACGTCTTCCAGGGTCACCGGTTCGAAGTACAGGCGGTCCGAGGTGTCGTAGTCGGTGGAAACGGTTTCCGGGTTGCAGTTGACCATGATGGTCTCGTACCCGTCATCGCGCAGCGCCAGGGCCGCGTGCACGCAGCAGTAGTCGAACTCGATGCCCTGGCCGATACGGTTGGGACCGCCGCCGAGGATCATGATCTTGTCGCGGGTCGACGGGCTGGCCTCGCACTCTTCCTCATAGGTCGAGTACAGGTAGGCGGTGTCGGTGGCGAACTCGGCCGCGCAGGTGTCGACGCGCTTGTAGACCGGGAACACTTCCAGCTTGTGACGATGAGTACGCAGGGTCTTCTCGGTCACGCCCAGCAGCTTGGCCAGACGCTGGTCGGAGAAGCCCTTGCGCTTGAGGCGGAACATCAGGTCGCGATCGATGGCCGACAGACCGAGGGTCTTGACCTTCTCTTCGTCCTTGATCAGGTCCTCGATCTGCACCAGGAACCATGGATCGATCATGTTCATGCCGAAGATGTCTTCGACGCTCATGCCGGCACGGAAAGCGTCCGCGACATACCAGATGCGCTCGGCACCCGGCACGGTCAGTTCGCGCTTGAGCACGCTCATGCTCTCGGGGTTGCTCAGGTCGAGCTTCTCGTCCAGACCGCAGACGCCCACTTCGAGGCCGCGCAGGGCTTTCTGCAGGGATTCCTGGAAGGTCCGGCCGATGGCCATGACTTCACCCACCGACTTCATCTGGGTGGTCAGGCGGGCGTCGGCGTTGGCGAACTTCTCGAAGGCGAAGCGCGGCAGCTTGGTCACGACGTAGTCGATGGACGGCTCGAAGGACGCCGGGGTCTTGCCGCCGGTGATGTCGTTGGACAGCTCGTCCAGGGTGTAGCCCACGGCCAGCTTGGCGGCGACCTTGGCGATCGGGAAGCCGGTGGCTTTCGAAGCCAGGGCCGAGGAACGCGATACCCGCGGGTTCATCTCGATCACGACCATGCGGCCGGTGTTCGGGCAGATACCGAACTGGACGTTGGAACCGCCGGTTTCCACGCCGATCTCGCGCAGCACCGCCAGGGAGGCGTTACGCAGGATCTGGTATTCCTTGTCGGTCAGGGTCTGGGCCGGCGCCACGGTGATCGAGTCACCGGTGTGCACGCCCATCGGGTCGAAGTTCTCGATGGAGCAGACGATGATGCAGTTGTCCTTTTTGTCGCGGACCACCTCCATCTCGTACTCTTTCCAGCCGATCAGCGATTCGTCGATCAGCAGTTCCTTGGTCGGCGACAGGTCCAGGCCACGGGCGCAGATTTCTTCGAACTCTTCACGGTTGTAGGCGATACCGCCACCGGTGCCGCCCATGGTGAAGGACGGACGGATGATGCACGGGAAGCCGAGCTTGTCGAGGACCGCATTGGCCTCTTCCATGCTGTGGGCGATACCGGAACGCGGGCAGGCCAGGCCGATGGACTTCATCGCCTGGTCGAAACGCGAACGGTCTTCGGCCTTGTCGATGGTGTCGGCGTTGGCGCCGATCATTTCCACGCCGAACTTCTCGAGGACGCCTTCGCGCTCCAGGTCCAGGGCGCAGTTCAGGGCGGTCTGGCCACCCATGGTCGGCAGCAGGGCGTCCGGACGCTCTTTCTCGATGATCTTGGCCACGGTCTGCCATTTGATCGGTTCGATGTAGGTGGCGTCGGCCATGGCCGGGTCGGTCATGATGGTGGCCGGGTTGGAGTTCACCAGAATGACGCGGTAACCCTCTTCGCGCAGGGCCTTGCAGGCCTGGGCGCCAGAGTAGTCGAATTCGCAGGCCTGGCCGATCACGATCGGGCCGGCACCGAGAATCAGGATGCTTTTGATGTCTGTACGTTTTGGCATGGGTTTGTCACTCAAATCCGCGGGTCAGTCGGCAAGCCGTTGAACAATCCTTGAAGACACCGAGGGGGCCGCCGTTGTCCGGGGCCGCCCTGGGCGTCCAGGCGATCAGCGACGCTTGGCCATCTCATTGATGAAGCGATCGAACAGCGGCGCAACGTCGTTCGGGCCCGGGCTGGCTTCAGGGTGACCCTGGAAGCTGAACGCGCTCTTGTCAGTGCGCTCGATGCCTTGCAGGGTGCCGTCGAACAGCGACTTGTGGATCGCCCGGACGTTGCCCGGCAGGGTCGCTTCGTCCACCGCGAAACCGTGGTTCTGGCTGGTGATCATGACGACACCGGTGTCCAGGTCCTGCACCGGGTGGTTGGCACCATGGTGGCCGTGACCCATTTTCAGGGTCTTGGCGCCGGAGGCCAGGGCCAGCAATTGGTGACCCAGGCAGATGCCGAAGACCGGAATCTCGGTCTCCAGGATGTCCTTGATCGCCTGGATAGCGTAGTCGCATGGCTCGGGATCGCCCGGGCCGTTGGACAGGAATACGCCGTCCGGCTTGAGGGCCAGGACTTCGCTGGCCGGGGTCTGGGCCGGCACCACGGTCAGGCGGCAACCGCGCTCGACCAGCATGCGCAGGATGTTGACCTTGACGCCGTAGTCGTAGGCCACCACGTGGTAAGGCAGGTCGGCGGCATCGATGGTCGCGTGACTGTCGGTCTTCAAGTCCCAGACCGTCGAACGCCACTCGTAGGCTTCCTTGGCGCTGACGACCTTGGCCAGGTCCATGCCCTTCAGGCCCGGGAAACCGCGCGCGGCGGCGATGGCCGCCTCGTCGGAAATATTGTCGCCGGCCAGGATGCAGCCGTTCTGCGCGCCTTTCTCCCGCAGGATACGGGTCAGGCGACGGGTGTCGATACCGGCGATGGCCACCACGTTGTTGGCCTTCAGGTAGTCCGACAGGGACAGCGTGTTGCGCCAGTTGCTCGCCACCAGCGGCAGGTCGCGAATGACCAGGCCGGCCGACCAGACACGGTTGGACTCGGCATCTTCCGGCGTGGTGCCGGTGTTGCCAATGTGCGGGTAGGTCAGGGTAACGATTTGCTGGGCGTAGGAAGGATCGGTAAGGATTTCCTGATAGCCGGTCATTGCGGTGTTGAACACCACCTCACCAACGGTCTGACCGTCGGCTCCAATGGCTTCGCCGCGAAAAATGCTGCCATCAGCAAGGGCGAGTATGGCTGGCTTAGTCAAGAAGACCTCCCGTAAATAAAGCCTGAAAGGGCGATCGCAGGTTGTAAAAAAGCGGAGTGACGTATGGACACGTCACCCCGCTCGTTCACTGAATTATTCTGCGCGCTTTTAGTGGACACACTAAAGCTGTAGCTTACAGAAAAAGGCTTTTTTAATCCACCGCTAATGAGCCGAAAAGGCTAGGGAATGCGACAGGACGTCGCTTTGCGGCGTGAGACAGGGCCAGCCTGCAAGGCCAACCCTGTTCCAGAGACATCATTCAGTGCAGTTCGAGCACGTCCTGCATATCGTACAGGCCCGGCGCCTGCCCTTCCAGCCACAACGCCGCACGCACCGCCCCCTTGGCGAAGGTCATGCGACTCGAGGCCTTGTGGGTGATCTCCAGGCGCTCGCCTTCAGCGGCAAACAGCACGGTGTGATCACCGACCACATCACCGCCGCGCACCGTGGCAAAACCGATGGTTTCCCGCTCACGCGCACCGGTGTGCCCTTCACGGCCATACACCGCCACCTTCTGCAGGTCGCGATCCAGCGCCTTGGCGATCACTTCGCCCATGCGCAGCGCCGTACCCGAAGGCGCGTCGATCTTGTGCCGGTGATGCGCCTCGATGATCTCGATATCCGCCTCATCGCCCAGCACCCGCGCCGCCATATCCAGCAGCTTCAACGACAGGTTCACGCCGACGCTGAAATTGGCCGCGAAGACAATCGCGATGTCCTTGCCCGCCTCGGCCAGCAACGCTTTCTGCGCCGCGTCCAGGCCTGTGGTACCGATCACCATGGCCTTGCCCGCCTTGCGACAGAACGCCAGGTTTTTCAGCATCACCTCGGGCAGCGTGAAGTCGATCAACACATCGAACTCATCCGCCACCGCCTCCAGGTCATCGGACAACGGCACGCCGATACGCCCCAACGAGGCCAGCTCGCCGGCATCCGCACCGACCAGCGAGCTGCCGGGACGCACGACCGCCGCCGTCAGGCCGGTCAGCGGCGCACGCTGCTGCACCGCCTCGACCAGGATCTTGCCCATGCGCCCGGCGGCGCCCATTACAGCTATACGTCGCATGCCAAGCTCCTTACAGGTCGCCGAAGAAGCGCTTCATACCTTCGAACCAGCCGCTGGCCTTGGGCGAATGGGAGCTGTCGCCAGCCAGGGAGGCACGGAACTCTTCCAGCAGCTCACGCTGGCGGCGGCTCAGGTTCACCGGAGTCTCGACGGCCACGCGGCACATCAGGTCGCCCGCGCCACCACCACGCACCGGCGCAACGCCCTTGCCGCGCAGGCGGAACTGCTTGCCGGTCTGGGTACCTTCCGGAATCTTCAACTTGACGCGACCGTCCAGGGTCGGCACTTCCAGCTCGCCACCCAACGCCGCGTCGACAAAGCTGATCGGCACTTCGCAGAACAGATGCTTGCCGTCACGCTGGAAAATATCGTGCTCGCGCACATTGATCACGACATACAGGTCGCCGGTCGGACCACCCTGCGCCCCCGCCTCGCCTTCGCCGGACAGGCGAATACGATCGCCGGTATCGACGCCCGACGGCACCTTCACCGACAGGGTCTTGTACTCTTCCACACGGCCCTGACCATGGCAGGAGTCGCACGGATCGGAAATGATCTTGCCCTGGCCATGGCAACGCGGGCAGGTCTGCTGCACCGAGAAGAAGCCTTGCTGCATGCGCACCTGGCCGATACCGCCACAGGTCGGGCAGGTGACCGGCGAAGAACCTTTCTTGGCCCCGGAGCCGTCGCACGGCTTGCAGTTGACCAGCGTCGGAACGCGGATATTGACGGTCGTACCCCGCACCGCCTCTTCCAGGTTCAGCTCCAGGGTGTAGCGCAGATCGCTGCCACGCTGTGCACCGCCACGGGAACCGCCGCGACCGCCACCGAAGAAATCGCTGAATACGTCGCCGAAGATATCGGAGAAGTTCTGCCCGCCGAAGCCGGCACCGCCGCCGCCCATGCTCGGGTCGACACCCGCATGGCCGTACTGGTCGTAGGCCGCACGCTTGCTGGAGTCGGACAGCACTTCGTAGGCCTCGTTAGCCTCCTTGAACAGCTCTTCCGATGACTTGTCATCCGGATTGCGGTCCGGGTGATGTTTCATCGCGAGACGGCGATAGGCTTTTTTCAGCTCCGCCTCGCTGGAGCCGCGCTCGACCCCCAATACCTCGTAATAATCACGCTTTGCCATGGTTCTTTGCACTCTTGAGGATGTTCGGGACTCCCGACTGGAACAGTCCCGCCCCTACTATCAGCATCCGAACGCTGTCGCATGCTGTAAAAATTTGCTTATTCCAGACACGCCAACGCGGGAGCAAGCCCCCGCGCGGCGACATCCTACCAGTCACCGCTCAAGCGCAGTCAACCGGCCGACCAACAAGTGGATTACTTGTGGTCTTTGACTTCTTCGAACTCGGCGTCGACGACGTCATCCTTGTGGTGCGCTTCTTCCTGGGCAGGCTGTGCACCGGCCTCAGGCTTGGCGCCCTGTTCGGCATACATCTTCTGGGCCACAGGCGCGGAGACCTTGGACAGCTCCTCGACCTTGGCTTCGATAGTCGCCTTGTCGTCGCCCTTGACAGCGGCTTCCAGGGCAACCACGGCGGCCTCGATCGCGGTCTTCTCTTCCGCGGTCACCTTGTCGCCGGCATCGGCAATCATCTTGCGGGTCGAGTGCACCAGGGCATCGCCCTGGTTGCGGGCGCTGGCCAGCTCTTCGAACTTGCGGTCTTCCTCGGCATTGAGCTCGGCATCGCGAACCATCTGCTGGATTTCTTCATCCGACAGGCCCGAGTTGGCCTTGATGGTGATCTTCTGCTCTTTGCCGGTGGCCTTGTCCTTCGCACCCACGTGCAGGATGCCGTTGGCGTCGATGTCGAAGGTCACTTCGATCTGTGGCACGCCACGTGGAGCCGGCGGAATCTCGGACAGGTCGAACTTGCCCAGGGACTTGTTCTGCGCGGCTTGCTTGCGCTCACCCTGCAGGACATGAATGGTCACGGCGCCCTGGTTGTCGTCGGCAGTCGAGAACACTTGCGACTTCTTGGTCGGAATCGTGGTGTTTTTCTCGATCAGCGCGGTCATCACGCCACCCATGGTTTCGATACCCAGGGTCAGCGGGCTGACGTCGAGCAGCAGAACGTCCTTCACGTCACCGGCCAGAACGGCGCCCTGGATAGCAGCACCCATGGCAACGGCTTCGTCCGGGTTGACGTCCTTGCGAGCTTCCTTGCCGAAGAAGTCGGTCACCAGCTTCTGCACCAGCGGCATGCGGGTCTGACCGCCGACCAGGATCACGTCGTTGATCGAACCGACGTCGATACCGGCGTCTTTCATTGCGATGCGGCAAGGCTCGATGGTGCGCTGAACCAGGTCTTCAACCAGCGCTTCCAGCTTGGCGCGGGAGATCTTCACGTTCAGGTGCTTCGGACCGGTTGCATCAGCAGTGATGTACGGCAGGTTGACGTCGGTCGACTGAGCGGACGACAGCTCGATCTTGGCCTTTTCAGCAGCTTCTTTCAGGCGCTGCATGGCCAGCGGGTCACCCTTGAGGTTCATGCCGCTTTCTTTCTTGAATTCGTCGACGAGGTAGTCGATCAGACGAATGTCGAAGTCTTCACCGCCGAGGAAGGTGTCGCCATTGGTGGCCAACACTTCGAACTGGTGCTCGCCATCGACTTCGGCGATTTCGATCACGGACACGTCGAAGGTACCGCCACCCAGGTCATAAACGATGACGGTGTGGTCGCCCTTGGCCTTGTCCATACCATAGGCCAGAGCGGCTGCGGTCGGTTCGTTGATGATGCGCTTGACGTCCAGACCGGCGATACGGCCGGCGTCCTTGGTCGCCTGGCGCTGGCTGTCGTTGAAGTAGGCCGGAACGGTGATCACCGCTTCGGTCACGGCCTCGCCGAGGTAGTCTTCGGCGGTCTTCTTCATCTTCTTGAGGATTTCAGCCGAGATCTGTGGCGGTGCCATTTTCTGGCCGTTCACTTCAACCCAGGCGTCGCCATTGTCAGCCTTGGCGATTTTGTAAGGGACCATCTTGATGTCTTTCTGAACGACTTCTTCGTCGAACTTGCGACCGATCAGACGCTTCACCGCGTACAGGGTGTGATGCGGATTGGTCACGGCCTGGCGCTTGGCCGACTGGCCAACCAGGATTTCGCCATCGTTGGCGTAAGCAATGATCGACGGGGTGGTACGCGCACCCTCGGCGTTCTCGATCACTTTGGCCTTGCCGTTTTCAAGAATGGAGACGCAGGAGTTGGTGGTCCCCAGGTCGATACCGATAATTTTGCCCATTTCACTCTCCCGAAACTTTGATTTTTTGCCGCAGCGGTTATGGCCAACTGCGGTAGCACTTAAACGCTTGACTTGTAGATGGGGGCCTTACGACCGATTTCAAGCCTGCTCGTCGATCGTCGGCGAAACCGGAGCGACCGCCTTGCTGACCACGACCATCGCCGGGCGCAGCAGGCGACCGTTGAGCTGGTAGCCTTTCTGGAACACTTTCAGCACGCTGTTGGGCTCGACATCGGCGCTTTCCTGCATGGCCATGGCCTGGTGCAGGGTGGCGTTGAAGGGTTCGCCGTGCGGATCGATGGCTTCCAGCTGATAACGCTTGAGGGTGTCCTGGAACATCTTCAGGGTCAGCTCGATGCCTTCGCGCATCGGCCGGATGTTTTCATCGTCCGGATTGGACAACTCCAGCCCACGCTCCAGGCTGTCGATGATCGGCAGCAGGTCGCCGGAAAACTTCTCCAGGGCGAACTTGTGCGCCTTTTCCACATCCTGCTCGGCACGCCGGCGGATGTTCTGCAGGTCGGCTGCGACACGCAACCCTTGATCCTGCGCCGCCGCCAGTTGCTCCTCGAGCACCTGGACGCGGGCGGCCAGATCGTCGCCCTGGGCCTGTGCGGCCGGGCCGGCTTCCTGATTTTGCGAATCCAGAGTCTGTTCGTCAGCCATAAAAAACCTCCTTTCAATATCGTCCGCGAGCTCGACTCGCGCTTCTGCCCCGGTATATGGGGCCGCAATTTTCAGGTTCAAGGGCCGGGAGCACGGCAATCGCCTCCCGGCATGCCCGGCGAGATTACCGATCGCGCTAAAAAAACTCGACATTCAAGCCAATCGAACTAAGGGCAAGCATTGTCAGCGCAAATCAAAGCACTGTATAAATAACCATACCTAAAGCCTGGGAGCGGCCTTCATGCTGGTGCACCTGTCCGTACACAACTACGCAATCGTCGAACACCTCGATCTGGAGCTGGATCGCGGGATGAGCGTAATCACTGGCGAAACCGGCGCCGGCAAGTCGATCATGCTCGACGCACTCGGGCTGACCCTGGGCGATCGCGCCGACAGCGGCGTGGTCCGTCCCGGCGCGGACAAGGCCGACATCCTTGCCACCTTCGATCTGGAAGACATCCCCGAAGCCCGGGCCTGGCTGGCCGAACGCGACCTGGACAACGACGGCCCGTGCATCCTGCGCCGGGTCATTACCGCCGAAGGCCGCTCACGCGGCTATATCAACGGCTCGCCCTGCCCCCAGGGCGACCTCAAGGCCCTCGGCGAGCTGCTGATCGATATCCACAGCCAGCACGAACACCAGTCCCTGCTGAAGACCGACACCCATCGCCGGCTGCTCGACGAATACGCCGGCGCCACCGATCTCGCCCGCCAGGTGCAGCTCGCGGCCCAGCGCTGGCGCCAGACCCGCCAGGAACTGGAGCGCCTCTCCAACTCCGGCGACGAACAGCGTGCGCGCCACCAGTTGCTCAGCTACCAGCTTGAAGAGCTGGAGAACCTGAACCTCGGGGAAAACGAGCTGGAGGACCTGGAGCAGGAACACAAGAACCTGACCAACGCCGAAGCCTTGCTCGGCATTTGCCGCCAGGTGGTGGAGCAGTGCAGCGAGAGCGATTCGGGCAATGTGCTCAATGCGCTGACCGCGAGCCTCAACCGCCTGTCCAGCGTCAGCAACGGCTCCGGTGCCCTGGGCGAAGCCACCAACCTGCTGGCCAGCGCCCAGATCCAGGTCGAGGAGGCCGTCGGCGAACTGAACCGCTTCCTCGATCACTTCGACGCCGACCCCGCTCGCTTGCAACAGCTCGAGGAACGCCTGGACTCGATCTACACCCTGGCGCGCAAGCACCGTATCCAGCCGACAGAAGTGGCAACCCTCCAGCAAAAGCTGCTGGATGAAATCGAAACCCTCAACGCCAACGATGAAGCCATCGAACGACTCACTGAAGAGCTGGCGGCTTATGCCCGGCATTATCAGGAGCGGGCACGGGAACTCAGCGACCTGCGCCATCAGGCGGCGACCGGCCTCGCCGGAGCCGTGGAACAGGAAATCCAGCGCCTGGGCATGCCCGGTGGACGCTTCAGTATCGAACTGCATGCCAACGCCGGCGGCGAGCTACTGCCTTATGGCCTCGAACAGGTCGAACTGCTGGTCAGCGCCAACCCTGGCCAGCCGCTCAAGGCATTGGCCAAGGTCGCCTCCGGTGGTGAACTGTCACGGATCAGCCTGGCGATCCAGGTCATCACCGCGCAAACCTCGCGCATCCCGACACTGGTGTTCGATGAAGTGGACGTGGGCATCGGCGGCCCGACCGCCGAGATCGTTGGCCAACTGCTGCGCCGTCTCGGCGAACGCGGGCAGGTACTGACGGTCACGCACCTGCCCCAAGTGGCGGCGCAAGGGCACCACCATCTATTCGTGCATAAAATGCGCGGCAGCGATGCCACCCGTACGGCCGTCTCGAAACTGGGCAAAAACGAACGGATCGAAGAAGTCGCGCGCATGCTCGGGGGCATAGACCTGACCAAGGAGTCCCTGGCTCACGCGAAAAAGATGGTGGTCACGGCCAAAGCCTGAGCCCGGACATCTGCGCCAGGAAAAATCAGGCAACAAAAATACAAAGGCGACCCTTGGGTCGCCTTTGATCGCTTTGCGAAGCTGTATTCGCGACAGCCTTACTTTTTCTTCTTGCGCACGTACAGCACCAGGTTGTGATCCACCAGTTCGAAATCGTGCGCTTCGGCGATCGCCTTCTGCAGCTTCTCGATTTCCGGGCTGGTGAATTCGATCACCTCGCTGGTCTCCACGTTGACCATATGATCGTGATGCCCGCCGTCCGCCAGCTCGAAGACCGCATGGCCGCCGTCGAAATTGTGGCGAACCACCAACCCGGCCGCTTCGAACTGGGTCAGTACGCGGTAGACCGTTGCCAGGCCTACATCCTCACCAGCTTCCATCAGCGCCTTGTAGACATCCTCGGCGCTCATGTGACGCTGCTCGGTGGAATCGAGCATTTGCAGAATCTTGACCCGTGGCAGAGTCACTTTTAAGCCGGCTTTACGTAGTTCGCTATTTTCAACCATGGTCAGCTTTCTCGCGATGCTGCTTCGCAGCTTCTCTTAATACGGGTATGATCGGGGTTTACGTTGTCCCAGCCAAGATAGTGGAAGTCGCCCACCGATGCAAAACACCAAGCTGTTGCTAACCAGTTTTACCTTAGTGGGACTGCTCGCACTCGCCGGTTGTTCATTCCCCGGGGTTTACAAAATCGACATCCAACAGGGCAATGTCGTCACGCAAGACATGATAGACCAGTTGCGCCCCGGAATGACCCGCAAACAAGTAAGGTTTATCATGGGCAACCCGCTGCTGATCGACACCTTCCACGCCAATCGCTGGGATTATCTGTATAGCCTGCAACCCGGTGGCGGTGAACGCCAACAGGAACGTATCAGCCTGCTGTTCAATGGCAACGACCAACTGGTCAGCCTGTCCGGCGACTTCAAGCCGGGCGTGAGCCGCGACGAGGCCATTCTCGGCAAGGACAGCGGCACGACGGTGACGGCGCCGGCACAGAACGCCGAGCAGCCGAAACCCGAGAAGCCGGTCAAGCCGGGTTCGCTGCTGGACCAGATCCAGAAAGATGTCGACAGCGTGAAAACCGTACCGGTCCCGACCCCGGCACCGCTCGAGACTTCACCGCAGTAAAACAAGCGACACAAAAAAAGCCCGGCATGTCCGGGCTTTTTGCTGCCTACAGGTTTTGTGCCTTGGCCCTGGCCGCTTTTTCCGCTCGCAGGCGTCGGACCTCCTTGGGATCGGCCAGCAAGGGGCGATAGATTTCGATGCGGTCACCCGCCTCAACCGCGCGGGTCTCCGCATTGGCAATCAGCTTGCCGAAAATCCCCAGCGGACAACCCAGCACATCCAGCTCGGGAAACTGCTCGCCTATCCCCGACAGGCGCACCGCCGCCCGCAACGTCGTCCCCGCTGGCACCGAAACCCTCTGCAGACACTGACGCCCGACATCGGCGTAGACCACCTCTATCGCGATCAATGACTCAACCATGGAGCTGCTTGGCCCGCTGACAGAAGGCATCCACCAGGGTATTGGCCGCCTGATTGAACAGAGGCCCCAGGGTTGCCCGCACGATGGGGCCGGCGTAATCGAAGGTCATGTCCAGGCTGATCTTGCAGGCTTTCGCCCCCAGGGGCTTGAACACCCAGATGCCGTGCAGTTGATTGAACGGCCCTTCATCCAGGTTCATCTCGATCGACTGCCCCGGCACCAGCGTATTGCGGGTAACGAAATGCTGGCTCAAACCGCCCTTGGCCACCGTCAGCGTGGCGCGCATGAGCACATCCGAGCTTTCCAGCACCTGGGCCGCCGAGCACCACGGGAGAAATTCCGGGTAACGCGCCACGTCGTTCACCAGGTCATAAAGCGCCTGCGCCGGATAAGGCAGCAAGGCCGAACGTTGAATATGGGTCGTCATGTCAGCGTTGATTCCACGGCTGGGCGGCAAACAAAAAGTGGGCGCATTGTCCGGGATTCATCCTACGCGCTCAAGCACACAGCTTCACCGTAGCCGAGTGACGCGCAACTCCCTATAATGCCGCCCCTATGGCTAAACAGAAGAAACACCCCACAGGGACCATCGCGCAAAACAAAAAGGCGCGCCACGATTACTTCGTCGAACAACGGTTCGAGGCTGGTCTGGTCCTGGCCGGCTGGGAAGTAAAGAGTCTACGTGCAGGCAAGGCACAGCTGGTCGACAGTTATGTGCTGCTCAAGGACGGTGAGGCCTGGTTGTTCGGCAGCCATTTCACACCGCTGACCACCGCCAGCACCCACGTCATTGCCGACCCGACGCGCACGCGCAAGCTGCTGCTCAACCAGCGCGAGCTGGAAAAGATATTCGCGGCCGTGCAGCAGAAAGGCCATGCCTGCGTCTGCCTGTCGCTGTACTGGAGCAAGCACCTGGTCAAGTGCGAGATTGCCCTGGGCAAGGGCAAGAAGGAATACGACAAGCGCGATACCGAGCGCGAGCGCGATGCCAACCGGGACTTGCAGCGCGCCGTGCGCAACAAGGGCAAGGAAGACTGAGCCTGATCTCGACTGTGGGAGCAGAGCTTGCTCGCGAAGGGGCCCTCAAGGCCGCCAAAAGCTTCGCGGGCAAGCTCCGCTCCCACAGTTTATGCGTCTCTCGCCTTCAGATCCCCTTGCGCCGCTCCGCCCGCGCCACCCGCTGCACTTCCTGGCGCACCTCTTCCAGCACCTCCTGCACATACAGGATGTGCCGGCTGGACACTTCCCGCGCATCCTGCGCACGCCCCTCGATAATCGCCAGGTACAGCTCACGGTGCTGACTGATCAGCATGTCCCGGGTTTCGCTGCGCTGCTTGTACATGCCGCCGATATTGGTCACCACATTGCGCTTGAGCAGATCGAACAAGCCACGGATGGTATGCAGCAACACCGCGTTATGACTCGCCTCGGCAATCGCCAGGTGAAAACTCGCGTCCGCCGCGCCCTCCTCCGCCCGACTCACTTCGTCCGCCCGCCCGTAGCAGCTCTGCAACCGCTCGAAGGCCAGGCGCAAGCGCTCCCGATCCACCTCGGTCGCCCGCAAAGCCGCGTAATAAGCGCAGGAGGCTTCCAGCGTATGGCGAAACTCCAGCAGATCGCGCTGGGCGTCCGGATTGCTTTCCAGCAGATGCAACAACGGATCGCTGAAAGTCGAACCCAGCGACTCCACCACATAATTGCCACCGCCCTGACGGCTGACCAGCAGCCCCTTGGCCACCAGCTTCTGGATCGCCTCGCGCAGCGACGGGCGTGAGACACCGAACTGCTCGGCCAGCGCACGCTCGGCCGGCAGCCGCTCACCGGCCTTGAGCGTGCCCTCGAGGATCATCTCCTCGAGCTGCTGGACAATATCGTCAGACAAACGGCGCTGACGAATCTGATCAAACCCCATCACTCACTCCTCACGATCCCGAACCCTCGCCGGGACCGCCTATTCTGGCCTATTAGAGACGCCGCCAGCACCTGCCAGGCACGACATAAATCACCTGCTCAGCCCTGGCACCGAACACCTCTCAGACGAAAGTTTCAGAGCGGCAAATTGACACATCACCAACAAGGCTTTTAACCTAGCGTCCGGCGATTGTAAATTGGTATTACCAATTATCCAAATCATCGACCAGTGCCTGACCAACAACAATTAGGGGCCACCCCACTATGCAAACCTGGCAACAGCTCTACAGCCCTCTCGGCAGCCTCGGCCTGTCCGCGCTCGCGGCTGTGATTCCCATCGTGTTCTTCTTCCTGGCCCTGGCGGTGTTTCGCCTCAAGGGGCATGTGGCGGGCAGCATCACCCTCGTCCTGGCGATCCTGGTGGCGATCTTCGCCTTCAAGATGCCGGCCGACATGGCGCTCGCCGCTGCCGGTTATGGTTTCGCCTATGGCCTGTGGCCCATCGCCTGGATCATCGTCGCGGCGGTGTTCCTCTACAAACTGACGGTCAAGAGCGGCCAGTTCGAAATCATCCGCAGTTCGGTGCTGTCGATTACCGATGACCAACGCCTGCAGGTGCTGCTGATCGGCTTCTGCTTCGGTGCCTTCCTGGAAGGTGCCGCCGGCTTCGGTGCTCCCGTGGCAATCACCGCCGCCCTGCTCGTGGGCCTGGGGTTCAACCCGCTCTACGCCGCCGGCCTGTGCCTGATCGCCAACACCGCACCGGTGGCCTTCGGCGCCCTGGGCATCCCGATCATCGTCGCGGGCCAGGTCACCAGCCTCGACGCGTTCAAGATCGGCGCCATGGCCGGTCGCCAACTGCCGCTGCTGTCGCTGTTCGTGCCGTTCTGGCTGGTGTTCATGATGGACGGCCTGCGCGGCGTGCGGGAAACCTGGCCGGCCGCCCTGGTGGCGGGCCTGAGCTTTGCCGTGACCCAGTACTTCACCTCGAACTTCATCGGCCCGGAACTGCCGGACATCACCTCGGCGCTGGTCAGCCTGGTGTCGCTGACCCTGTTCCTGAAAGTCTGGCAACCCAAGCGCACCGCGGGCGCACAGCTCGCCGGCGCCGCCTCGGGCGTGACGGTCACCGCCAGCGTCGGTGGTTTCGGCCAGCCACGCAGCAGCCTCGTCTCGCCCTACAGCCTGGGACAGATCCTCAAGGCCTGGTCGCCGTTCCTGATCCTCACCGTGCTGGTGACGATCTGGACCCTGAAGTCGTTCAAGGCGATGTTCGCCACCGGCGGCGCGATGTACAGCAGCGTGTTCAACTTCGCCATCCCGCACCTGGACCAGTTGGTGATCAAGACCGCACCAATTGTCGCGACCCCTACCGCGATTCCGGCCGTCTTCAAGCTCGACCCGATCGCGGCCACCGGCACGGCGATTTTCTTCTCGGCGCTGGTGTCGATGCTGATCCTGAAGATCAGCATCAAAACTGGTCTGACCACTTTGAAAGAGACCTTCTACGAGCTGCGCTGGCCGATCCTGTCCATCGGCATGGTGTTGGCCTTCGCCTTCGTCACCAACTACTCGGGCATGTCCTCGACCATGGCCCTGGTCCTGGCCGCGACCGGCGCGGCGTTCCCGTTCTTCTCGCCGTTCCTCGGCTGGCTGGGCGTGTTCCTCACCGGTTCCGACACCTCGTCCAACGCCCTGTTCAGCTCGCTGCAAGCCACCACGGCGCACCAGATCGGGGTCAACGACGTCCTGCTGGTGGCGGCCAACACCACCGGCGGCGTGACCGGCAAGATGATCTCGCCGCAATCGATCGCCGTGGCCTGCGCCGCCACCGGCCTGGTGGGCAAGGAGTCGGATCTGTTCCGCTTCACCCTCAAGCACAGCCTGTTCTTCGCCACGATTGTCGGCCTGATCACCCTGCTCCAGGGCTACATCTTCACCGGCATGCTGGTGCACTAGGCTCTGTACGATCCTAAAGTGACAAGGGCCGGGGGCCAGTCCAAGTCCCCGGCAACCGCGCCCTTTCAACCAACGCTGCGAGCCCCCATGATCATTTCCGCCTCTACCGACTACCGCGCAGCCGCCCAACGCAAGCTGCCGCCGTTCCTGTTCCACTATGCCGACGGCGGTGCCTACGCCGAGCACACCCTGCGCCATAACGTCGAGGACCTGGCCAACATTGCCCTGCGTCAGCGCGTACTGAAGAACATGTCCGAGCTGAGCCTGGAAACCCGGCTGTTCAACGAGACCTTGAGCATGCCGGTGGCACTGGCGCCCGTCGGCCTGACCGGCATGTATGCCCGTCGCGGCGAGGTTCAGGCGGCACGCGCGGCGGCGGCCAAGGGCATTCCCTTTACCCTGTCGACCGTGTCGGTCTGTCCGATCGAGGAAGTAACCCCGGCCATCGACCGCCCCATGTGGTTCCAGCTTTACGTCCTCAAGGACCGCGGCTTCATGCGCAATGCCCTGGAGCGTGCCAAGGCAGCGGGCGTCACCACCCTGGTCTTTACCGTGGACATGCCGGTTCCCGGCGCCCGCTACCGTGATGCGCACTCCGGGATGAGCGGCCCGAATGCGCCGTTGCGCCGTGTCTGGCAAGCCATGACCCACCCACGGTGGGCCTGGGACGTGGGCCTGCTGGGCAAGCCCCACGACCTGGGCAATATCTCGAAGTACCGCGGCAACCCGACCGGCCTGGGCGACTACATCGGCTGGCTGGGCGCCAACTTCGACCCGTCGATTTCCTGGAAGGACCTGGAGTGGATCCGCGAATTCTGGGAGGGTCCGATGGTCATCAAGGGCATTCTCGATCCGCAGGATGCCAGGGACGCAGTGAAGTTCGGTGCCGACGGCATCGTGGTCTCCAATCATGGCGGTCGCCAGCTCGACGGCGTACTGTCTAGCGCCCGCGCCCTGCCGGCCATCGCCGACGCCGTGAAAGGCGACCTGAAGATCCTCGCCGACTCCGGCATTCGCAGCGGCCTGGACGTGGTGCGCATGATCGCCCTGGGCGCGGACACCGTGCTGATCGGCCGCGCGTTCCTCTACGCACTCGCCGTCGCGGGCGAAGCGGGCGTGAAGAACCTGCTGGACCTGTTCGAGAAGGAAATGCGCGTTGCCATGGTGCTCACCGGCGCCAAGTCCATCAGCGAGATCAACCGTGATTCGCTGGTTCGTGAACTGGGCGCCTGAACATCGCGCCCGCACGAATCACCGCCTGATTGAACGGGGCACGTAGCGCACCAGACGCCGCGACCCCGTGAGGAGTTTGCATGAGCCTACCCCACCCGTTCCTCCACGCGGTCGAACGCCTGATCCCCAGCGAGCGCCGCTTTGACGACCCGCTCTCGACCCTGGCCTTCGGCACCGACGCCAGCTTCTACCGGCTGATCCCCAAGCTGGTGATCCGTGTCGAATCCGAAGACGAAGTGGTGGCCCTGCTCAAGCTGGCGAGCCGCGACCAAGTTCCGGTGACCTTCCGCGCCGCCGGTACCAGCCTGTCGGGCCAGGCCATCAGCGACTCGGTGCTGATCGTACTCGGCGACCACTGGAACGGTCGCGAGATTCGCGATCAAGGTGCGCAAATCCGCCTGCAACCCGGCGTGATCGGCGCCCAGGCCAATGCCTGGCTGGCACCGTTCGGCCGCAAGATCGGTCCGGACCCGGCTTCGATCAACGCCTGCAAGATCGGCGGCATCGTCGCCAACAACGCCAGTGGCATGTGCTGCGGCACCGCGCAGAACACCTATCACACCCTGGCCGGAATCCGCCTGGTACTGGCCGACGGCAGCCGCCTGGACACCGAGGATGCCGCCAGCGTCGCAGCCTTTCGCCAGAGCCATGGTCCGCTGCTCCATCAGCTTGCCGTACTGGCCCGGGAAACCCGCGCCAACACCGAGCTGGCGGCGAAGATCCGGCACAAGTACCGGCTGAAAAACACCACCGGCCTGTCCCTCAATGCCCTGGTGGATTTCGATGAACCACTGGAGATCCTCAGCCATCTGCTGGTGGGTTCCGAAGGGACCCTCGGGTTTATCAGCGCGGTGACCTACGACACCGTGATCGACCACCCGAACAAGGCTTCGGCGCTGATCGTCTTCCCCGATGTGGAGACCTGCTGCAACGCCGTCACCGTACTGAAAAGCCAACCGGTGTCCGCCGTGGAACTGCTGGACCGCCGCAGTCTGCGCTCCGTACAGGACAAACCGGGCATGCCGGCCTTCGTGCGTGAACTGTCCGCCAATGCCTGCGCGCTGCTGATCGAATCCCGCGCCGCTTCCTCGTCCTTGTTGCAGGAGCAATTGCTGCAGATCATGGCGTCGCTGGCGTCGTTCCCGGTGGAAAAGCAGGTCGACTTCACTGAAGACCCGACCGAGAACGCCCGACTCTGGGCCATCCGCAAGGACACCTTTCCCGCCGTCGGTGCCGTGCGCAAGACCGGCACCACGGTGATCATCGAGGACGTGACCTTCCCGGTCGAACAACTGGCCATCGGCGTCAATCGCCTGATCTCCCTGTTCGACAAACACCACTACGACGAAGCGATCCTGTTCGGCCACGCCCTGGAAGGCAACCTGCACTTCGTCTTCACCCAAGGCTTCAACAGCCCTGCCGAAGTGGCCCGCTACCAGGCGTTCATGGATGACGTCGCGCACCTGGTGGCCGTCGAGTTCGGCGGTTCGCTCAAGGCCGAGCACGGCACCGGTCGCAACATGGCGCCGTTTGTCGAACTGGAATGGGGCCGGGATGCCTATCAGTTGATGTGGGCCATCAAGCGCCTGCTCGACCCCCAGGGCATTCTCAATCCGGACGTGGTGCTCAGCAACGATCCGCAGATTCACCTCAAGCACCTCAAGCCGTTGCCCGCCGCCGACGAGATCGTCGACAAATGCATCGAGTGCGGTTTCTGCGAACCGGTCTGTCCGTCGAAGGGGCTGACCTTGAGCCCGCGCCAGCGGATCGTGATCTGGCGTGATATCCAGGCGAAAAAACGCGCAGGCCTGGACACCACGGAACTGGAGGCGGCCTATCAGTACCAGGGCATCGATACCTGTGCCGCGACCGGGCTGTGTGCGCAGCGTTGCCCGGTGGGGATCAACACCGGCGAGTTGGTGAAAAAGCTGCGGGGCGAGCACGCCAGCCACGGGAAAGCCGCCGACTGGCTCGGGACGCATTTCGATACGGTATTGCAGGGCGCACGCTTCACCCTGCATGTCGCCAATGGTGCGCGCCGGCTGCTCGGGGCGCCGCGCCTGGCGAAGCTGTCGTCGACCCTGACGCGCTTGTCCAAGGGCCGCGTGCCGCAATGGACCAACGCCATGCCGCAGCCGGAGCACGCGGTGCGCTTCAGTCCGGTGGTCAACGACGAACGCCCACGGGTGGTCTATCTGGCCGCCTGCGTTTCAAGGGTGATGGGGCCGGCGGCGGGCGACAAGGAGCAGATGTCACTGCTGGACAAGACCCGTGGCCTGCTGGAGAAGGCCGGTTACCAGGTGGTGTTCCCGGACAACACCGACCAGCTCTGCTGCGGCCAGCCGTTCGCCTCCAAGGGCTACGCCGAGCAGGCCGAGCACAAGCGCCAGGAGTTGATCGGCGCATTGCTGCATGCCAGCCGCGGCGGTCTCGACCCGATCTATTGCGACACCAGCCCCTGCACCTTGCGCCTGGTGCAGGACCTGGGCGATACCCGCCTCGACCTCTACGACCCGGTGCGCTTCATTCGCACACACCTGCTGGAACGGCTGGAGTTCACACCGCAGGAAGCACCGATTGCGGTGCACGTGACCTGCAGCACCCAGCATCTGGGCGAGAGCCAGGCCCTGATTGACCTGGCGCGGCTTTGCAGCCGCAACGTGGTGATTCCGGAAGGCATTCACTGCTGCGGTTTTGCCGGCGACAAGGGCTTCACCACCCCAGAGCTCAATGCCCACTCGCTGCGGACCTTGAAGGACGCCGTGCAGTATTGCGAAGAGGGTATCTCCACCAGCCGCACCTGCGAGATCGGCTTGAGCCAGCATGGCGGGATCGACTACCACGGGCTGGTGTACCTGGTGGATCGGGTCACCCGGGCCAAGTCGGCGCGCGGATAAAAAATAGAACCTTGGCAACCGGCGGCAGTCCATAGATCAAGTCCCGCGAGCGCGGGACTTCTTCCTCTACTCGACAGTCGCCCTGATGCTGATTACTTCGAGCCATTCCGTTCAAGGAGAAATGCATGAACCGTTCTGTGCTGCTGGGTCTGTTCGTCAGCGCTTGCGTCCTCGCCGCCCCTGCGTTCGCCTCGGCCGAGAAGGACCTTTGCGCGGTCAACCTGCAGAGCCTCAACAGTGCCAAGCCCCAGTTGGATGCCAACCAGCAGGCCAACCTCGAGACCAGCATCCAGCAAGCCAAGGCCGCCGCGGATAGGAACACCAACGACAGCGCCAGGGAATGCGTCGCCATCACCAGCCGGGCGCTCCAGGAAATCCAGAACCACCCCAAAAGCGCCCAGTAAAGCGGGAGCGCGCCGGGATGGCCTTGCGAGGCGGATTGGCGTACACTATGCATACCTGCTATTTATGCACAGCAGGTTCGGGGCCGTTTAGGATTCGACGCCGGTTGCGAAACTCTAGGTGCATGCCGAGTTGGTAACAGAACTCGTAAATCCACTGTTGCAACTACTTATAGTTGCCAATGACGACCACTACGGGGAACAAGCTCTCGCTGCGTAAGCGGCGCTAGCCTTCCTCCTGGCTACTTCGGTGCCAGCAATCATCAGGGGATGTCTGTAAACCCAAAATGATTGTCATATAGAACAGAATCGCCGTGCAGTACGTTGTGGACGAAGCGGCTAAAACTTACACAACTCGCCCAAAGCACCCTGCCCGTCGGGTCGCTGCGGGTTAACTCAATAGACACGGCTACGCATGTAGTACCGACAGCGGAGTACTGGCGGACGGGGGTTCAAATCCCCCGGCTCCACCAAACGAAGCAAAACGAAGCCCGCCTTGTGCGGGCTTTGTTGCATCTGGGCTTTGGCTTTTTCGGAGCCGACTCACCCCCCCCCTTGTAGGAGCCAGCTTGCTGGCGATGAGGCCAGCCGCAACAATCTCAATCTTCCTGCTGCCAGAACATCTATGTCTTTCAGTCTCGATCGGGCGCCCCGAGCGGGAACAGCGGACGGAACGACCTTGCCTCCTCCACCGCCCGGGCGAAGGACGGGCGGGCCAGCAACCGCGCACGGTACGCGCGGAGCACGGGAAACGCCTCGGAAATCCGGTGCGTCCAGTCCGCGTAGAACAGCGCCGGTGCGGCCGCGCAGTCCGCCAGTGTGAAGTCCGCCCCTGCGGCCCAGATCCTGCCTGCAAGCTGCCCTTCGAGCCACACATAGGCGAGTTCCAGCTTTTGCTCAGCAAACGCCAGTCCTTCCTGGCGCTTTACCGGGTCCCCCGTCAGCGCACCGCCCACCGCGTGCTGCACCGGGCTCATTACATGCAAATCGAAGAAGCGGTCGAGGAAGCGCACATCCAGCGCGGCCATCGGGTCTCCGGGCAGCAAGCGCAGCGGCCCGGGATGCACGAGTTGCAGGTACTCGATGATGATGCTGGTTTCGACTACGTTGCGCTCGCCGTCCACCAGCAACGGAAACTTGCCCAGCGGCCAGCGTCGCAGCCATTCGGCGGCATGCTGCGGAGTGTCAGGCCCGAGGCAGCGGAACTCGAAGAGGGTCCCGTTTTCGTAGAGCGCGATGAGCACTTTTTGTGTGTACGACGAGAAGGGATGACCGTAGAGCACCAGTGACATGTTAGGAGCCTCCAAGAATACAAATACTGATGGGTGTTCATACCTTCAAGCCGGCTGTGTCTCCCAATCACGGTAGAACCGAGGGATGCGGCCATTAAGGGAAGGCAAATAACTCCACCGATAAGGACGAGCAGAAAAGGTAGGCTGTCGATGCAACAATGCCAAAATCGCCTCCGAGGCGATAGTCAACGCTACTTGCTGGCCTGGACATTCATGTCTTCCTGAGCCGAAGCTGAAGGTTCGTCGTTGACTTCGTTTGAGCAAGAAGCTGTCAGGGTCTGGGTTCGCGGAGGGATCCCTGTTGGCAGAAGCGAGCAACAATAGAACGGTATCGCCCGCCTCTAGAACGTTGTCGCCGATAGTGCATCGCTTCGCAACGAATCGCCGTGTGTTTTGTACTGGCGAGTCGTAGCGCGCTACCTCTGCCACCAGCTCTGCGACGAGCCTCGGTGTAGGTTGCATGTCTTCAAAGAGATCAGGGCGACGATGGAGCGCTATGAGGGTGTTGCCGATCAGGCCTGCGGTGGCTTCGCAGGTCTGTGACAGCAGGCCGATCAGGTTAGCGATCAAAGCGTCATGATCTCCCCAGGCTGAGGCTTCGTATTCGCTACAGATATGACTCAAGAAGCGGCTACCCTTATCATCGTTACTCAGCAGCACGTTGAACATCTGGCTTAGCCGAGCCGCCCCAGAATTGGCGTTACTGAGTTGAACTTCGTTGCTTAACGGCGACAGGCAGGCAACAAAATCCCGTGTCAGCTCCGCGACCTCTTGTAGCTGGCTGGGTGTGAAACCTATCAAGGTTGCAACGACCGAAACCGGTAACGTGAACATCAACTCATCCAGGTTATCGACCGGGCCATCGAGTGTCTCGACAACGCGCGCCACGATGTCTGCGATGTTTTCCGTCCCCATGGAGGCCAAGGCAGGTTCGATAGCCATCCTGGGACACCGGTGCTGCGGCCCCTCGTTCATGCGCATCAAACGACCGAAAATATGTCCTGCGGCGCCTTGCGCAATGGCAAGAGGAATCGGCTCGTGTAGCGGACGTACCCGACAGTCGGGATGCTCCAGAATGGTCTCGACAACTGTGGCGCCACTGGCAATCCATAAACGAAGATCTGCATCGAATAACAGCTCCCCTTGGCGCCTGAGGCGTGAGTAATAAGCGTAGGGATCGGCATGGGTGGCTGCTTCAAACGGCGTCATTTGGGGAGTCCTGTTCACAAAGAACGGCTACTATCGAACACTCTTCATGCCGACGATTCGCTCAGGAACGAAATATGGACTCCCAAGGCAATGAACCGCCCTTTCTCGGGCCGCTGGCGCTATTGCCGAACCGGCGAGGACGAAAATGCTTTGCTCACTGATGGACCGTCACGTCCGTACCAGCACAGAAATGGCCGTCGTCGCCTATGTTAGTGCATCCACGGCGAGCACGCGCTTGGCAAGACTCAAAGAGAAAAGGTCAGGGCCGAAAGGCGATGTCACCAAGACAACGAATGGAACAAGGGTCGCACCGTTGAGGAACGCCACAACGCACTCGTCTTGCCACAGCCACCACCTCACGCCCTGGCAGCCCCCCTCATAAAAGTTTCATAAAGTTTCACTCAGCATTTTTCTCACATTCTGTTACATTTAGAGAAATACCCACGGAGAACTCCTATGGACCCCAGCTCTAGTAGGCCGGTCACACTGACTGGAATGGTGCCGCCTGGCAGGTAGGACTGACCCTAGTTGATCTCCCCCCGCTCGAACGCCCCTCGCTTTACGCAATTCCCTTCAGTGTGACCTCCCAGCAACCCGGACCGATCTCGGTCAGCGGTTGAATACCCAAATTTTTGCGCTTCCCGTAACGCCAGGAATGCCTGTCATTTCGTCTCCTATTAACGCCCACGGATCGTGGCCAGGAGAAGGAAGACCTTTGCACGTCTGTCCGATGGGAACCGAAAGCGGCTGCCAATGCCACGCTTTGGAGGAACTCACTATGTCCAACCTGAATACAGAATCCGCTGTCCTCGACAGCGCCCACGTCGGCGATATCCGCGGAGCCTTCGGCACCATCCGCCATGACGATATCGCCCCACGCAACACCTGGTGGCATCGCCTCAAAACCCTGATGGCGATTCTCGGCCCAGGCCTGATCGTCATGGTCGGCGACAACGACGCCGGCGCCTTCAGCACCTACGGCCAGGCCGGCCAGAACTACGGCACGCTGCTGCTGTGGACCCTGGCACTGCTGGTCCCGGTGCTCTACGTCAACCAGGAGATGGTCCTGCGCCTGGGCGTTGTGACCGGTGTCGGCCATGCCCGCCTGATCCTCGACCGCTTCGGCAAGTTCTGGGGGGCGTTCAGTGCCATCGACCTGTTTATTCTCAACGCCCTGACCATCGTCACCGAGTTCATCGGCATCAGCCTGGGGATGGAATTCCTCGGAGTACCCAAGGTGATCGGCGTGTGCCTGGCAGCGGTGTTCATCATGCTGGCGGCCTCCACGGGCGACTTCCGCCGTTTCGAGCGTTTCTCTCTGTTCCTGGTGTTCGGCAGCCTGCTGCTGGTGCCGATCTTCGTGATGATCCATCCGCCCATGACCCAGGTCGCCCACGACTTCTTCACCCCGCAACTGCCGGCTGACGGCAAGCTGTCGGATGTGTTGCTGCTGATCATCGGGATCGTCGGTACCACTGTGGCGCCCTGGCAGCTGTTCTTCCAGCAAAGCTATGTGATCGACAAGCGCATCACCCCGCGCTTCATCAAGTACGAACGCGCCGACCTGTGGCTGGGCATCGCCCTGGTGGTGATCGGTGCGGTGGCGATGATTGCTTTCACCGCGCAGGTCTTCGTCGGTACCCCGGAGTTCGGTCAATTCACCGACGCCGGCGCCATCGCCGCGGGCATCGCCAAGTACCATGGTCGCCTGCCGGGCGTGCTGTTCGCGGTCGCGCTGATCGACGCCAGCATCATCGGTGCCATGGCGGTGTCGCTGTCGACCGCCTACGCCCTGGGCGATGTGCTGAGCCTCAAGCACTCGCTGCACCGCAAACCCGGCGATGCCAAGGGTTTCTACCTGATGTACTGCGGCCTGATCGCCCTCGCGGCGGCTCTGGTGCTGATCCCCGGCGTACCGCTGGGCCTGCTGACCAACGCGGTACAGACTCTGGCCGGCGTGCTGCTGCCAAGCGCCACGGTGTTCCTGCTGCTGCTGTGCAATGACAAGGAAGTGCTCGGCCCCTGGGTGAACAAGCGCTTCACCAATGTGGTGACGGCGGTCATCGTCGCCATCCTGGTGCTGCTGTCGGTGATCCTGACCTCGGCCGTGGCCTTCCCGGACATGTCCGGTGAAACCATCACCGATATCCTGATCGGCGGCGGTATCGTGGGCCTGGTCATCGCTATCGCGGTGAACGTGTTGCACGCTCGCAAAGCCGTGGACGAGGTTGGCCTGACCGATAAGACGAAGACCTTCACCCAGGAGATGATGAATTCCTGGCGCATGCCGCCACTGAACCAGCTCAAGCCCCTGGTCCTGTCGCAGCGCAACCGGATCTGGATGGGTGTACTGCGCGGCTACCTGGTCGTCGCCATGGGCATGGTGATTTTCAAGGTGGTCCAACTGGCGATGGCGTAAACGCCTCGATCTGAACGCACAGGCCGGCCAGCCTGACCGAACGCAGCCCTGCCATGAGCGGGGCTGCGTTCGGTCAATACCTCGACCGGCGAATTGATGGAGATCACCAGAAGGATCTGGAATAAGCAGCATACTGAAAGATTATTCAGGACGGGGCGTTCTGCCTTGCCTGATTCCCAATCGGTCATTCAATGATGTCATATAATGATGCGTGACCATTGAGTCAGGGGGAGATCTCAATCAAATGCCTATGAACAACACCAGAACACAACCGGGATTCACCCTGATCGAGTTGATGATCACCGTCGCGATCGTCGCCATCCTTGCCGCCATCGCCCTTCCGGCCTACAACAGCTACGTCACCAAGAGCAACATCAAGGCCGCCCAGGCCGACCTGGTCGCGCTGAGCCTCAACCTGGAAAACTACTACCAGAAACAGTTGGCCTACCCGGTCTCGACGGCCAGCGGCACGACCTCGATCCAGTGCGCGCTGATCGGCAACCCGTCGCCCTGCACCAGCCCGTCGTCAGGTTGGCAACCCAGCCAGTCCAGCACCTTCGGCTACTCCATCAACTCCACCGCCACGACTTATACCGTGACCGCAACGGGCACCAGCGGCAACGTCAATGGCTGCGTCATCACACTGGATCAAGGCAACAACCGCAGCATCGCCTCCTGCAGTCCGTATAACGGCAGTTGGTTGTGATGTACAACCGCGGCTTCACCCTGATCGAGTTGATGATTACCATCACCATATTCGGTCTCTTGCTGCTCGTGGGGGTGCCCTTGACCCAGTCGTGGACCAACAGCGGTTATCAGCGCGATGCCGCCGGTCTCTTGAAGCAAGGAATCAGCCGCGCCAAGGCCATCGCCCTGCGCAACCAGGGCGCCGTGCAGGACACCGCGCCCGCCGCCGTCCTGTGTCGCTCCGGCCAGAACCTGAAACTGTTCAGCCTCACCCCCGGACAGACCATCGACTGTACCTCGACCACGCAGATCCTCTGGAGCACCCCACTTCCGAGCGCCGCGGTTATCCAGGTCGCAAACGCCGATCTGGCCTGCGTCGCCTTCAGCAACCGCGGCTTCGCGGTCAGCACCACCTCGTGCACCACCGGCACCATCCAGGTGACCGCAGGCAGCGAGAGCTCAGTCAATGTCCCGCTCATATAAGCCGGCCTCAAGGCGGCAACGGGGCGATGTGCTGCTCGAGTCCCTGGTCGGCATCCTGCTGATGGCGCTTATCGGCCTGGGCATCACTTATGCCGCGTCACGGGCAGCGGTGAGCCAACGCGACATGAAACTGCAGAATATCGTGGTCAGCCAGATGCGCAGCCTGCTGGAACAGAACGGTGCGCTGTTGTGCACCACCAACGCCGCCTTGCTCGTCGTCTCCATCCCCACCCAGACCGCCACCGTGCCGATCATAGCGACCTGCACCAGCGCCCCAGCCGTGACGGTTGGCACCAGCACCACCCCCCTTACCGGCGGGCCGCAACAGAGTTCGGTCGTACTCACCACCCGCAGCTCGGACAGCAGCATCTTCGGCGGCATCATCCGCGTGGGAGACGAGTCATGAACCGCAGGCAGCGTGGCTTCACGCTGGTCAGCCTGATGGTCGGCACGGTCATTTCCCTGCTCGGCATCCTGGCCATGCTCTCGTTGTATAAAAACCTGGTCTACACCTCGGCGACCTCGATCCAGAGCGCCAGGCAGGATGGCCAGGTGTCCTCGGCGCTGTTGACGGCCCAGCGCGAACTGATGAACGGCGGTTTCTGGAGCGGCAGCGCCACCGCGCGCGCCAGCTCCGATATCGACAATTATTTCGTGCTGCTGTCCGGCGCCACCCTGACCAACGGCACCCTGGCCGGCACCGCCACCGCCCAGGCCAACTTCCCGACCCTGACCAGCGCCGCACCGAATGGCATCACCGGCAACGCCATTGTCTGGTCCTATCAGACCAGTTCCACGGCGGTAGCCAGTTGCGCAGGGCTGGCGGTCATCAACGGCGCCCTGGTCAGCCTCAAGGGCGCGGCTGGCTGTACCCAGGCCTCGACGCAATGGAACAGCACCACCTGGACCAGTACCACGCTGATCGAAGCCGGCCAGGGCGCCACGATGTTTTCGGTAGGCTTCGCCACCTGCTGGCCCTACGGTCGCACCACCGACACCACCAATACCGCCTATCGCCTGCAAGTGACCCTGAGCGCCAATAACAGCACGCTGGACCCCAACAGCACCGATCCCCAGCCCGCCTACGTCAAAAGCAAGGCGACGGCCTGTCTGATCAATTTCGAAAAGCCCACTTCCTAGCCGAGCGCTCGATGCCAGTTCCCTCGTTTTCCACATCGACACGCGCCGCTCAACGCGGCATGGCCGCCACGCTGATGATCCTGTTCGTCGGCATGGCACTGACCGTGACCGCCCTGGGGATGATGTACGGCATACGCGGCGCCCAGCAGCAGCAAGTGGCGGCACACGCCACCTCGCCGGCGGAGTCGCGGGTCTGGAGCGGTGTGGAATGGGTGCGCCTGTATTTGCAGGCACAGCTGCTGCAGGACAGCACCCTGGCCAATGTCACCGTGGGCAGCCTGCCCATCAGCGCCACCGGGCTCAGCGCGCAGATCATCTCCAAGGTCGCCAGCGGCAGCAGCACGCTGGTCACCGCCACCATCACCGCCACCAACAACCTGGCGACCAACACCCTGCAGGTGGTCTACCTGCTGACGCCGGCCAGTGCCGCGAGCGCGCCCGCCAGCGGCAACCTGCCGCCGGCACTGCAGTTCAACGGTGACTTCAACTACAGCGGCGGCAACCTGTCGATCACCAACGGCACAACCCTGGCGAATATCGCCGTGATGGGCGTGCTGACCATTTCCAACGGTTCGCAGGCTACTGTCTCCGGCTGCGCCAAGGGTGGTATCAACCTCAGTGGCGGCGGTATCGTGGCCAACGCGACCCTCAACACCGAGGGCACCTTCTCCATGAGTTCCAGCAGCCAGCCGTCTGGCCTGACCGTGGGGGCCAAGACCGTCAATATCACCCAGTCCGGCGGCAGCTATGTGGCGATCACCGCGGGCGCCTTCAAGGCCAATGTGCTGTCGGGCGGCTCGACGATCGGCACCGCCCTGGTCGGAGGCACGAAAAACACCGACAACTCGATCACCGCCGCCAGCACCGGCACCGCCCTGATCACCCTCACCGACGGTACGGTCTATACCCTGAACCTGAGCAAGGTCACCCAGTCCGGCGGGGTTATCACCACGACGGCCGGCGCGACGCTGATTTCCGGGACCGGCACCCTGCCCGCCAGCATCTCGCTGACCTACAACTCGGTATACGGCGGCGGCGTCAACTTCCTCACCGGTACCGTCGGCACCGTCTGGGGCGACACTCTGACGTTCGGCGGCTACAGCGGTACCTACACCACGCTCAAGGCGAACAGCGATGTATCGATCCTCACCGCGACTGTGGGTCAGTTCCAGGGCGGCGGCAATTTGAGCGTGAAGTCATCCAACACGCCATCGTTCACCACTGCCAGCCAGATCGCCGGCAAGGTGCTCAACCAGGACGGCACGACCTACACCGGCACCGCACTGGCGAACCTGACGCAGAATGTCGCAGGTGCCTCGCCCGGCCTGCCCGGTGTGCCGTACTGCAACATCACCGTCTCCGCGGTGGACGTCACCCCCCTGAAAAGCCAGGCCAACTACGTGTTCGACTTTGTCAGCGGCGTGCCGACGTTGACGATCCAGAACGTCAAGACCTCCGCCGGTACGACGGTGTCAGCCGGCCCCTACAACCTTGCAACCACCGATATGCGCACCCTGCTGGGGTTCAACTTCCTGACCTGCAACTATGGCAACACCACGTGCGGCAGCAGCGCGTCCCCCAGCAACGGATGGACTTTCACCGGTATCAAGGCCCTGCCGCCGGGCGTACTCTGGTTCAATGGCAATATCACCCTCGATGGCGTACAGAGCCTGAGCCAGTTGAACAATACCGTGCTCAGCAACGGCAATGTCACCCTGACCAGCAGCGGCCATGTGCCCTTGTACTCGCCGAACTTTGCCGGCTACACCAACCTGTGTACCGGTTCGTTCTACCCGACCAACCTGTGCAACAAAACGGCAGGGACCCTGGCCACCTGGACCGACTCGTCCAATGTGGTCCACAGCGGCCTGCCCATCGGCAACATCGCCATCGAGGCCAACGGCGGGCTCGCCAGCAGCGGCTGGACCCTCTATGGCAACGTCATCCTCGGCGGCCTCGTCACCACCACGGGGAGCACCACCAATATCAAGGGCGCGCTCTCCACCGGCGGCAACGGCACCAGCACGACCACCATTTCCCAAGGCGGCATCGCCATCGACGTGTCGAGCGTGACCGCCGACCAGACCATCACCACCACCCCGCCCAGCACGGGAGGTGGCGGCTCAGCGACCCAGGCCTCGACGAAGGTGCGCTGGATCCGGGCGTATTGATTCAGCGCCGCCTTCACCCGTCCCTTGTCTTTGTGTCAGCAGTGCTGACACTTTTGCATCATCCCGATCGACGATTGTTCCAGCCACCGCACCCGGACTATAGTGCCGTGCACGTCCAAGGCAGGAGCCTACACAGTGCACTCACATTTCCCATCGCGTCGTTTTTCCCTTTGTGCCCTGGTCATCAGCCTGGCGCTCACAGCCTGTAACGCTCCACCTCCCTCTACCGACACTGCCCTGCCCGCCGCCCCGGAAATCGGCACGGGCTATCGCACCGGCATGCTCACGCAACACGCTGCCCGGCACATGGCCGCGGCGGCCAACCCGCTGGCGGCCGAAGCCGGGAGGGAGATCCTGCGCCAGGGCGGCTCCGCCGTGGACGCCGCGATTGCCATGCAAGCCGTCCTGACCCTGGTGGAACCGCAAGCCACCGGGATCGGCGGAGGCGCCTTCATCATGGTCTGGGACGGCAAGCAAGTGCATGCCTACGACGGGCGTGAAACCGCACCGGCAGGCGCCACCGAGAAATTGTTCCTCAAGCCTGACGGCACACCGATGGACTTCCCCCAGGCGCAGATCGGTGGACGCTCGGTCGGCATTCCTGGAGTGATGCGCGCCCTGGAACTGGCCCATCGCACCCAAGGCCGCCTGCCCTGGACGAAGCTCTTCGAGCCCGCCATCCACTTGGCCGAACAAGGCTTCCCCATTTCACCGCGGCTGCACAAGCAGATCGTCGCCAGCCCGTTCCTGCCCCACTCGCCGGCCATGGCCGCGTACTTCCTCAATGCCGACGGCAGCCCGAAAGCCGTCGGTACAACGCTGAAGAACCCGAAGCTGGCCGTCGTGCTCAAGCGCATCGCCAACGAAGGCACGGACGCGCTCTACAAAGGCGCCATCGCCGAAGAGATCGTCGCGGCGGTCAATGGCAGCGCCAATCCCGGAACGCTTTCGCTGGCCGACCTACAGGGCTATCAGGCCAAGGAGCGCACGCCGCTGTGCTCCGACTACAAGCAATGGAAGCTCTGCGGCATGCCACCGCCGTCCTCCGGCGGCATCGCCATCGCCCAGATCTTCGGCACCTTGCAGGCCCTGGAAGCGCAGGACAAACGCCTGGCGCTGCCCCCGCTCGACCCGGTGAAAAGCACCAGCCCCGCCGGTCTCGAACCACGCCCGCAAGCCGTGCACCTGATCGCCGAAGCCGATCGCCTGGCCTATGCCGATCGTGGCTTGTATGTCGCCGACAGCGATTTCATCCCGGTGCCGGTCGCCGGGCTGGTCGACCCCGCTTACCTCGCCAGCCGCGCCCGCCTGATCGGCGAACGCAGCCTGGGCCAGGCCGAGCCCGGGGTGCCGGCCGGGATCCAGGTGGCCCTGGCCCCGGACCGCTCGCCGATGCGCATTTCCACCTCGCAGATCGTCGCCGTGGACGACCAGGGCGGTGCCGTGTCGATGACCACCACAGTGGAAAGCTCGTTCGGTTCGCACCTGATGGTCGAGGGTTTTATCCTCAACAACCAGTTGACCGACTTCTCTTTCGTCCCGAGCGAAGACGGCAAGCCGGTGGCCAATCGCGTCGAGCCGGGCAAGCGTCCACGCTCGTCCATGGCACCGACCCTGGTGTTCGACCGTGCGAGCGGCGACTTCCTCGGCACCGTCGGCTCTCCAGGCGGCTCGCAGATCATCGAGTACGTCGCCAAGACCCTGGTTGGCCTGCTGGACTGGAAGCTCGATCCGCAATCGGCCATCAACCTGCCCAACTTCGGCAGCCGCAATGGCCCCACCGAACTGGAGCAAGGCCTGTTCTCGGCGCAGCTGGTGAAGGCCCTGCAGGACAAGGGGCACACCGTCAGCGAACTGGACATGACCAGCGGCACCCAGGCAATCATGCGGATACGTGACGGCAATGGTCAGTCATCATGGGCCGGCGGCGCCGATCCGCGACGTGAAGGCGCGGCCTTGGGCGACTGAAACATCTCGACACACCCTGACAGGACAGCTCTTCACAATATGTTGAGAAACCGCCCCGTATACTTTTTCGATCAACAGATTGTCTTGCGACCCGACTCCTCCCTTTCGGTATCACTATGCGAATGACACGCCCCTTCCTGCTTTTGCTCCTGATGAGTTGCCTATTGTTCTTTTTCGGACTGGGCAACCGCGAGCTGCAAGGCTCCACTGAATCCCGGGTGGCCGGGATCGCGATGGAAATGCACCTGACCCAGGATTGGGTCACCCCGCACCTGCTGGGCGAGCCCTTCCTGGAAAAACCACCGCTGAGCCTCTGGCTCGACGCCAGTGCCATCCAGCTGTTCGGCGGCACGCCCCTGGCCGTGCGCCTCGCCTCGGCCTTCGCCGGCCTGTTCACGGTGCTCGCGCTGTTTGCTTTCCTGCGCAAGATCGGTCGTCCCACCCTGCTGGCCTGGACCGCCGCCGCGATGCTCGCGACCATGGCCAGCTACCTCGGCAATGCCCGCCAGGTTGGCGAAGACGCGCTGCTCAGCCTCGGGGTGACCCTGGCCCTGCTGGCCTTCTTCCGCGCCACCGAACAACGGGCACAAGGCAACCAGACAATGGGCGCCTGGTGTGTGTTCGCCCTCGGCATCGTGATCTCGACCCTGAGCAAGGGGGTGCTGGGCCTCGCCCTGCCCGGGATCGTGATTTTCGTCTACCTGGTGAGCCAGAGCCTGATCGACAAACGCTTCACCTTCGGCAACTGGCTGCGTCCGGCGCTGTTCACCGCGATCGGGCTGATCCCCCTGCTGATCTGGCTGGTCCTGCTCCACCAGCGCGGCGGCATGCAGGCCGTCACTCAAGTGCTGTGGGCCAACAGCGTCGGCCGCTTCAGCGGCTCCTTCACCACCGCCGGGCACTACGAGCCGTTCTACTACTATCTGGCCAAGCTGCCGGAAACCTTCCTGCCCTGGAACCTGCTGGTGTACCTGGGCCTGTGGAACCTGCGCAAGCGCCTGGCGGACAATCGCCACCTGCTGTTCGCCACCGTCTGGATCCTGGCCCAGTTCACCCTGCTGACCCTGGCCTCGAGCAAGCGCATGGTCTACATGATGTCCATGGCACCCGCCGCCGCCATCATCGCCGCCGAATACGCGGCGGTGATTCTCGAATGGCTGCGCCGGCGCTCGGCCACCTCGACCTTCAGCGCCAAACTGGTGAAACATCACCGTCCCCTGGCCATGGGGCTGCTGGCGCTGGTGGTCTGCGGCTACCTGACAGCGGCGGTGCTGGAGTCGCGCTCCGACCTCAAGAACTCCTTCAAACCGCTGACCGACCAGGTCATCGAACTGCAGGCCCACGGCAAGCAGGTTGCCTTGTTCCAACCGGAAGAGCGCCTGGCCTCCACCGTGTTCTATACCCAGCGCCAGCAGCAGGTGCTGATGACCGACGCCGAGTTGACGACCTTCCTGGCCGCTTCGCCGGAAAACGTGGTCATCGTCGACCAGGGCCTGAAAGTGTCGACACCGCCGGCACCGACCAAGGTCCTGACCACGGTCACCATCGGGGGCAAGCGGATCTATAACTTCTATGGGCAGTAAGCTGCCCCACACGCTCCACGGGTAAAAAACCGGCGCCTCGAAGCGCCGGTTTTTTTCGCCTGGGAAAAACCGGCTTCACCCACCGATAAACAACGCTATCCTCCTCCCCCGGCCGTTCAGAAACATGCTGTATGACAAAATGCCTTTCAGCTATTTGTGCTACCGCCGATACAAGCTCTACCGACAAATTCAGCTGGCTCCAACAACAACACCTTCCAGCCACCCGATAGCACGCGACACCAAGTTCCTGGAGGAATTGAATGAATAGCTGGTTTGGCAATATCAGCGTCAACCTGAAACTGGGCCTGGGATTCGGCCTGGTTCTGCTTCTGACCACTATCCTGGCCCTGACCGGCTGGAGCAGCCTGGGCGGTCTGATCGACCGCAGCAACTGGATGAGCGACATCACCCAGCTCAATGCCTCGCTGACCAAACTGCGCGTGGCACGCCTGCAATACATGCTGGCCAACGGCGACGAAACCGCCGCACAGAACGTCCAGGTCAACCTGGACGCGTTCGTCGCGCAACAGCAGAAGCTGATCGCCAGCTTCAAGAGCCCGGAAAACCTCAAGCTGCTCAAGCAACAGGCCGACGTCATCAGCCAATACCAGCAATCGCTGAAGAAGATGCGCGATGCCTATCGCACCGGCAACGGCGCACGCCAGACCATGGGCGACAACGCCGAGGTCGTCGGCAAGCTGATCACCACCATCCACGACCAGGTGCTGCAAATGCCGCCCGGTGAGGAGGGCCGCTTCGAACGCTTCCAGGCCATCAACCGGGCCAAGGAACAGTTCCAGCTGACACGTTATGAAGTACGCGGCTATGCCGCCAACAGCACCCCGGAAACCGAGCAGAAAGCGTTCAACCAACTGAACGAAGCGATCGACGGCCTCAAGGCACTGGCACAAGCGTTCAGCAGCGCCGAACAAGGCTCCGTGAGCCAGCTCGAAACCGCCCTGGGCAACTACCGTAACGCCTTGCAGGCGTACAAGGCGGCCAACGCCGCCATCGTGCTGTCACGCAAGGAAATGACCGACCAGGGTACTGACATCGTCTCGCTCAGCGAAACGCTGTACCAGATCCAACTGGACCGTCGTGACAGCGAAAGCGCCCAGGCCCGCACCTTGCAGCTGGGCAGCACGCTGCTGGCGTTGCTGGTCGGGATTCTCGCCGCCGTGATCATCACCCGGCAGATCACCCGCCCGATCCGCGACACCCTGGCCGTGGTCGAACGCATTGCCGCCGGCGACCTGACCCACAACCTGGTAGTGACCCGCCGTGACGAACTGGGTGTGTTGCAACAAGGCATCCAGCGCATGGGCACGACCCTGCGCGACCTGATCAGCGGTATCCGCGACGGCGTCACCCAGATCGCCAGCGCCGCCGAGGAACTGTCCGCGGTCACCGAGCAGACCAGCGCCGGGGTCAACAGCCAGAAAGTCGAAACCGATCAGGTCGCCACGGCCATGCACGAGATGACCGCCACCGTTCAGGAGGTCGCGCGCAATGCCGAAGAGGCGTCCCAGGCTGCCGCCGCGGCGGACGGTGAGGCTCGCGAAGGCGACAAGGTGGTCGGCGAGGCCATTGCCCAGATCGAACGCCTGGCCACCGAAGTGGTGCGCTCCACCGAAGCCATGACCGTGTTGCAGCAGGAAAGCGACAAGATCGGCGCCGTCATGGACGTGATCAAGGCCGTGGCCGAACAGACCAACCTGCTGGCGCTCAACGCCGCCATCGAAGCGGCCCGGGCCGGTGAAGCCGGACGCGGGTTTGCCGTGGTGGCCGACGAAGTGCGCGGCCTGGCCCAGCGTACCCAGAAGTCCACCGAGGAGATCGAAGGCCTGGTGGCCGCCTTGCAGAACGGTACCCAGCAAGTGGCGAACGTGATGAACAACAGCCGCAGCCTGACCGACAGCAGCGTCGCCCTGACCCGCAAGGCCGGTAGCTCACTGGAAAACATCACCCGCACGGTGTCGAACATCCAGTCGATGAACCAGCAGATCGCCGCGGCGGCCGAACAGCAAAGCGCGGTGGCCGAGGAAATCAGCCGCAGCATCATCAACGTGCGCGACGTGTCCGAACAGACCGCTTCGGCCAGCGACGAAACCGCGGCGTCCAGCGTCGAGCTGGCCCGCCTGGGCAATCAGTTGCAGATGATGGTCAGTCACTTCCGCGTGTGACATCACGGCCTCGCCTGCTCCACGGAACGGAATCCGTGGAGCAGGCGAGCGTGAAGGTGATGGGGTCAGACGCAAATCGCGTTGGTGAACACCAGCCGGTTGTCGAACGGATCGTTGATCGTCATGTCCATGCTGCCCCAAGGCATGGCCTGGATCTCGAGCGGCGTGTCGCCGCTTGCCCTGTCCAGCAACTGCGCCCTGAAGACCTCCAGTTCGTCGGTCTCGATCCGCAGCGCCGCCCCCGGCATGGCATCGCCATTGTGCTCGCTCAAATGCAGCACGCAATCGCCCCGGGACACTTGCAGGTACAACGGAAACCCGGGCTCGAAACGGTGCTGCCAATCGACACGGAACCCGAGGAAGTCAACGTAGAACGCCAACGCCTTGCCCTCATCGTGGATCCGCAAGATGGGAGTGGTTTTACCGAAGCTCATGACGGGTCTTCCTGGCTACCTGATCAAAGCGCTTCGGCCTGGAAAGCAGATTCTTTAATAGCCAGGTGCCACTACCGCCAAAAGAGCGAAGTCAGTCGCAAAATCCGCGTCGCAAAGCGTCGGTCCCGCGTCACGCCATCTCGTTGAGAATCCACTCGGTCACCGAGGTGCGCTTGGGCGACCAGCCCAGCTGTTCGCGGGCCTTCTTGCCGCGCACCCGGCTGTTGGAGCCCAGGCCGTAGTTGGCCATTTCATAACCCCACTCGGCTTCAGCGTCGGCCAGCGGCCAGCCCTGAGGCTCGCCCAGGTTCAAGGCACGGGCCATGGCGGTGGTCATCTCGATGAACGCGGCCTCGCCGCTTTCCACGAAGTAGAAGGCGCCCGCCGGGGTCTTCGTCAGTGCCAGCAGGTACAACGCCACCACATCATCGATATGCACGTTGGACCAGATGTTCCGGCCGGTGCCGACATGGCGCACCACACCACTCTTGCGTGCCTGCTTGAGCAGACGTGGCAACTGCACGCTGTCGCGGTTCACGCCCTGGCTGTGGCCGTAGATCAGCGTATTGCAGAGCACCGCCGAGCGTACGCCGGACGCTGCCGCGCCCAGGACCAGGTTGTCGATGGCCACGCGTGCGGCCTTGTCGACGGTCGGTTCGGGCAGTTGGTCTTCGTGGTAGATGCTATCGCTGGCCAGGCCGCCGGAGGCGTCGCCGACGATGCTCGAACCGCTGGTGTGCAGGAACACCTTGTCGGAACCGCACAGGGCGCCGAGCAAGGCTTCGACCGCACCGCGATGATCACTGCTGGCGGCGTTGATCACCGCGTCGGCCTGCCGTGCCTGCTCGGCGAGCAGCGTGCTGTCATCCAGGGTGCCGATCACCGGGGTGATGCCCAGATGACGCATTTCCTCAGCCTGTTCGGCGCTGCGTACAAGGCCCGTGACCTGATGACCGGCCTTGACCAGGCCAGTGGCGATGGAACCGCCGATAAAGCCGGCGGCGCCGGTAATGAAGACGTTCATGGAGAAACTCCGTGCAGGGATAAGTGATAGGGCCAGTATCGAAAACTTATCCGTGCCGAATAAGCCCGTATTACCCAATTCACTCTTGCGCGGGAATCACGAATTACCTGAAAAAATCGACGTCATCGTCGGAGCACCGCCGGGAGCAAACCAGCGCCTACACGGCATAACCCGCCAGCTTGTCCTGGATAAAATCGAGGAAGCACTGGATCCGCAACGCCAGTTGCGAGTTGCGGTAGTACACCACGTGAATCGGCTGGCGATAGCCGCTATTGGCCTCGGGCAGAATCACCTGCAAACGCCCGGACTGGATATCCTGGTGGGTCATGAAATGCGACAGGCAGACAATGCCCTGCCCTTCCAGCGCCAACTGGCGCAAGGTCTCGCCGCTGGATGCGCTGATACCCGGTTGGATCTGCCAACGATCGCCCTGGGCATGCCGCAACGGCCAGTGGTTCAGGCTTTCGGTCTGGGTGAAACCGAGCAGCGTATGCGCGGACAACTCACTGACGCTGGCCGGCACCCCATGTTTCTCCAGATACGCGGGACTGGCGAGGATATTCAGCGGGCTGCTGCCCAGGGAACGCGCGTGCAGGGTCGAGTCCGCCAGGTTGCCGATACGGATGGCGATATCGGTGCTTTGCTCCAGCAGGTCGATGATCAGGTCGTTGCTGTTGAGCTCCAGTTGGATATCCGGGTACAGGCGGCGAAACTCCGCGATGTAAGGCACCACCGCATGCAGCATGAAAGGCGAAGCGGCATTGATCCGCAGGCGTCCGGCCGGCGTCTGCTGGCGCAGGGAGAGGCGCTCTTCCAGTTCATCCATCTGCTCCAGGATCTGCTTGGCCCGCTCGAAGAAGAACTTGCCCTCCTCGGTCAGGTCCATGCGTCGCGTGGTGCGGTTGATCAAGGTGGTTTCCAGCTTGGCCTCGAGCCGCGACAGGCTACGACTGACCGCCGAGGGCGTCTGGCCGACCTGCTCGGCCGCGGCGGAAATCGAACCGCACTCGATCACGCACACGAAGATCTGCAACTCATCGGATCTGGCTTTCACCTGTGTCCCTCGCTGGAAAAACAGCCTTGAGAGTAGCCGCCCGCAGCCTCGAAGCAAATCGCTTTTGCTGTAAACGCAGGAATAGAGTGCTGATTGTTGCCTTCTCCAGCTTTCGGAACGGCGCCTCCCCTCGCCGGCTAGCCGCCGATCAGCAGGTGGGTTCCCAGTAAACCCAGGCCGATAAAGAACACCCGCTTGAACAGCACGGCGCTGACCCGCTGGCGCAACCACTGCCCGAACAGCATGCCGAGGAGCGCGGGGGCCAGGACCAGCAATGAGGCGCCAAGGGCGCCGTCTCCCAGCGCCCCACGCCAGAACAGCCCGAGTGCCAGCGCCAGGGTCGAGACGCTGAACGACAGGCCCAGCGCCTGCACCAGCTCATCCTTGTTCAATCCCAGCGCCTGCAGATAAGGCACGGCGGGAATCACGAAGACGCCGGTGGCCGAGGTGATGATGCCCGTGACCAGACCACAGACCGGGCCCAACCAGCGCTGCGTCCGAACTCCGACCCGCAGCGCCGGCAGCAACAGACCGCTCAAGGCGTACAACAGCAAGGCGGCCCCCAACGCCCGCACCATCCCATGAGCGCCGTCCATCCCGCCCAGCCACAGCGTGCCGGCGGCGGTGCCGAGGAAGATCGCCAGCAGCATCGGCCACAATCGCCCGAGCAGGGCCGGCAGGTGCCCGCCCGCCGCCAGTTGCCAGACATTGGTCAGGGTCGCCGGGATGATCAACAGGGCCGCAGCCTGCGTCGGTGCCATAGCCAGGCCGAGCAGGCCCATGGCAACCGTCGGCAGTCCAAGGCCGATCACGCCCTTGATCATGCCTGCCAGCAAAAAGGTGCCCAGCACCAGCAGCGAAAGGGCAAGGCCCAGGGATTGGTAAAACTCGATAACGGTCTTCATGGCCATAGACTGGACCCGCGCGACGGGTTTGAAAATCTGTCATGCCTTGAGCTAGCCTCTTGTAAAGAGAGAGGCTGAACATGCACTTCGACCTGATCGACCTCCGGCTGTACCTGAATATTCTCGACGCCGGCAATATCACCGCCGGGGCGGCGCGCAGTCACTTGTCGCTGCCTGCCGCCAGTGCGCGGATACGGGCCCTGGAAGCGTCCCTCGGCACGCCGCTCTTCCAGCGCGGCCGCCGGGGCGTCACCCCCACGCCCGCTGGCAAAGCCCTGGCCCAGCATGCTCGGCTGATGCTGCAACAGGCCGAACACCTGCGCCAGGACCTGGCCGAGTACGCCCGTGGCGTAAAAGGCCAGGTCCGCCTGTTGGGCAACAGTGCCGCGATCAGCGAATACCTGCCGGAACGGCTCGCGGACTTCCTGTGCAGCCACCCGCATATCAACATCGACCTGCAGGAGTTGCCCAGCCTGCGCATTGTCCACGCCATCAGCCAAGGCGCGGCGGAGATCGGCATCGTCTCCGACGCGGTGGATACCCTGGACTTGCAGACCCGCTCCTTCTGCGACGATCCGCTGGTGCTGGCGATCCCCCGGAACCACCCCTTGTCACGGCAGCCGCAGTTGCGCTTCAGCGATACCTTGCGCCACGAACAGGTCGGCCTGCCCGCCGGCAGCGCCCTGGCGGTGTATCTGGAAGAACAGGCCCTGCACCTGGGGATGCGCCTGCAACTGCGCGTGCGGGCAGACGGATTTGACGGTGTGTTGCGCATGGTCGCCCGCGGTGCCGGTCCCGGCATCGTGCCCCAGGCGACCCTGGACCGCTGGCCGGACGCGGCATCCCTGGTCAGCCGTGCACTGCCCGAACCCTGGGCCCGGCGCAAGCTGCTGCTGTGCGCCCGTTCGTTCGAACACCTGCCGGGCTATGCCCGGGCCTTGCTCGACGCCTTATGCGCTCATGGGCAGGTCGATGTCGAACCTGGACAACTGCCCGGTCCCGACGACCGCTAGGGTGCAGGCTTCCTCAAGAACCTGCGTCCGGAGCCCAGCATGTCCAATCCACCGATCACCGTTCTGCGCGACACCCACCCGTTGCCGGTCCTCGATGCCTGCAAATGGGAAAAACTGGCGGGCGACCCGCACACCGTCAACCTCAACGCCTACACCAGCGAAGACGGCAGCAAGATCATGGGCACCTGGATCTGCACCCCGGGCAAATGGCAGGTCGAATACGTGAAGTGGGAGTACTGCCACTTCCAGGAAGGCTACTGCATCATCACCCCGGACGGCCTGGCGCCGATCCACCTGCGCGCCGGCGATATCTTCGTGATCGAGCCCGGGATGAAAGGCACCTGGGAAGTCGTGGAAACTGTGCGCAAGTACTTCGTCTTCGCCTGATCCCGCACAGCCTGGAGCGAACTGCCGCGACCGGCGGCAGACACGCATCGGTGGGTGGCGCGCTTCAGCCTCTGGAAGCCGCCCCACCGACGCGCTTCAGAACAACCCCAGCTGCCCGCCGATCAGGGTGCTGAAGTCATCCTGCACAAACGGCAGGATCGCGTCCGCCACCGGTTGCAGCTGCCGGGTGATGTAGTGGTCGTAGTCGATCGGCGCGCGCCGGATCTCCAGCGGCTCGGGGCCGGCCAGGGTGATCACGTAGCTGATCCAGCCACCGCTCTGGTACTGCCGGGGTCGACCTTGCGCGTCGTTGTACTCGTCGGCCAGGCGCGCCGCCCGCACATGGGGCGGCACATTGCGCTGGTAGTCGCCCAACTGGCGGCGCAGGCGCTTGCGATAGACCAGCCGCTCATCCAGTTCACCCGCCAGGGTCCGACGCACATAGTCGCGCACATAATCCTGATACGGCACCCGGTCGAAGATGCGCCGGTACAGCTCCTGCTGGAAGTCCTGGGCCAGCGGCGACCAGTCGCTGCGCACGGTTTCCAGGCCCTTGTAGACCATCTCCCGGGAACCGTCGGCACGGCTCACCAGGCCGGCATAACGCTTCTTGCTGCCCTCCTCGGCACCGCGGATGGTCGGCATCAGGAAGCGGCTGAAATAGGTTTCGAACTGCAGCTCCAGGGCGCTGCTCAGCCCGAGTTCCTGTTGCAGGTGATCGCGCCACCACTGGTTGACCTGGGCCACCAGGTTGCGGCCGATCCGCGCGGCGTCTTCCTCGTTGTGGGCCTGTTTGAGCCAGACGAAGGTGGAGTCGGTGTCGCCATAGATCACCGCATACCCCTGGGCTTCGATCAGTTGTCGGGTCCGCCGCATAATCTCGTGGCCACGCAGGGTGATGGAGGACGCCAGGCGTGTATCGAAGAAGCGGCAGCCGCTGGAACCGAGCACGCCATAGAAGGCGTTCATGATGATCTTCAGGGCTTGGGACAGCGGCGCATTGTGCTCGCGCTTGGCCGTCTCGCGGCCCTGCCAGACGCTCTCGACGATGGCCGGCAGGCAATGCCGCGTGCGGGAGAAACGCCCGCCGCGAAAACCGGCCACCGAGTCGCTGTCGTCGGGATGGCGCAGGCCCTCCACCAGCCCCACCGGGTCGATCAGGAAGGTGCGGATGATCGACGGATACAGGCTTTTGTAATCGAGCACCAGCACCGACTCGTACAAGCCGGGCCGTGAATCCATCACGAAACCGCCGGGGCTGGCTTCGGGGGTGCGCTCGCCCAGGTTCGGCGCGACGAAGCCCTGGCGATGCATCAGCGGCAGGTACAGATGGGTGAAGGCCGCCACCGAACCGCCGCTGCGGTCGGCGGGCAGGCCGGTGACCGTGGCGCGTTCCAGCAGGAAGGTCAGCAACTGGGTCTTGTCGAAGATCCGCGTCACCAGCTCGCAGTCCTTGAGGTTGTAGCGCGCCAGGGCGGGCTTGTCCTCGGCGAACATGCGGTCGATCTCGTCCATGCGCTGGTACGGGTTGTCGATGGACTTGCCCTCGCCCAGCAGCTGTTGCGCCACGTATTCGAGGCTGAAGGAGGGAAAGCTCCAGGTGGCCGAACGCAGGGCCTCGATGCCGTCGATGATCAGCCGGCCGGCGGCCGCCGCGAAATAATGGGTGTTGCGCGCGCCGTTGTCGCGCCAGCCCATGACGTCGCCGCCACGTCCCAGGCGCAGCGGCACCTTCAGGCGCTCGGCGTGTTCGTGCAGCACCCGCAGGTCGAACTGCACCAGGTTCCAGCCGATGATCGCGTCGGGGTCATGCAGGGCCAGCCAGTCGTTCAGGGCTTCGAGCAAGCCGGCGCGGGTGTCGCGGTAGTCGAACTTGAAGTCGACCTGCGTGGCGTCGCCGTTCGGCGGTCCCAGCATGTACACCTGACGCTCGCCGCAGCCCTCCAGGGCGATGGAGTACAACTCGCCCTGCATGGTGGTCTCGATGTCGAGGGATACCAGCTTCAGGCGCGGGCGATAGCCCGGCGTCGGTTTCATCTGAGTGTCGAGCAACGGGCCGTCGGCGTTGGCCGTGCCGCTGAACAGGACCGGCGCGGTGATGAAGCGCTCCATCAGGTAGCGCTCGGGCGGACGGATATCGGCTTCGTAGACATCGACGCCGCCCTTGCGCAGCAGCTTCTCGATATTCATCAGTTGCCGGTGTTGCTGGCAATACAGGCCCAGCACCGGGCGATGGTGGAAGTCCTGCAGTTCCAGGGGACGCAATTCGACCCCGCGCTCGCCCTGCAACAAGGCTTCGGCGCGTTGGCGATGGGCAACGGGAATGAAGGCGACGGAGGGTTGCGGCGGCAGCCGGACATGCCGGGGACCGTGGTCGGTCGCCAGCCAGAACTCGACCTGCGTACCCGTGGGGGTGTCGCGCCAATGCCGGGTCAGGACAAAACCCTGCTGTAGATCCACCACCCGTACCTCGAAAGCTTTTTCAGGGGGATGATTCTACGCGTCCTGGCCGTTCAGGTGTCTCACAGGTCTGGAGAACACCACAAAACCCTGTAGGAGCTGGCTTGCCAGCGATGAGGCCCTTGAGCCTTGCATTGCCCATCCGGACACCATCGCCAGCAAGCCGGCTCCCACAGGCCTACGGTTTGCGATAGGAGTTAACGATCGCCGAGAAATCCTTGCCGCCTTCCCCACGCAGACTCATCGCCTGGTAAAGCTGCTGCGCCACCGCACCCAGCACCACCGGCTGATGCGCCTGACGAGCCGCTTCCGTCGCCAGCCCCAGGTCCTTCAACATCAACTCGGCGCCGAAACCGCCGGTATACCCGCGCGACGCCGGTGCCGTATCGACGATCCCCGGCCAGGGGTTATAGGTCTCCGAACTCCAGCAACGCCCGGTGGAACTGTTGATGACCCCGGCCAGCACCTGGGTGTCGATCCCCAGCGCCGCGCCGAGGGCCATGGCTTCGCTGACCCCTACCATGGAAATGCCCAGCAGCAGGTTGTTGCAGATCTTGGCGATCTGCCCGGTGCCCACTTCGCCGCAATGGACGATATTGCGGCCCATCTGCGCCAGCACCGGTTGCAGGGTGTCGAACAGTTCCTGGGAAGAACCGACCATGAAGGTCAGGGTCCCGGCCGCGGCACCGCCGGTACCGCCGGAAACCGGCGCGTCGGCCATCGCCACGCCCTGCTTGGCCGCCGCCGCCGCGACATCCTTGGCGGTCTGCGGATCGATGGTGCTGCAATCCACCGCCGGTACGCCCCGGCCGATACCGGCCAGCACCCCGTCCTCGCCCAGCCAGACGCTGCGCACGTGGGCAGCCGCCGGCAGCATGGTGATCACCAGTTCGCTGCCCTGGGCGGCGGCTTTCGGCGATTCGCTGATCGACCCACCGAGGGTCGCCAGCTCCTGCAACACGGTCTTGTTCAGGTCGAACAGGTTCAGGCTGTGCCCGGCCTTGATCAGGTTGCGCGCCATCGGCGCGCCCATGTTGCCCAGGCCGATAAATGCAATCTTCATGGCAGCTTCCTCGTTCAGCGCAGATGGATGGTGGTGTTCACGCCGTGGTTCTCGCTGTCGTCATCGAACCAGCGCGCGGTGACCGTCTTGGTCTGAGTGTAGAACTGCACCACCTGCTTGCCGTACGGACCGAGATCGCCCAGCTTCGAACCGCGCGAACCGGTGAAGCTGAAGAACGGTACCGGCACCGGAATCGGGATATTGATACCGACCTGGCCGATATCGATTTCGTTCTGGAACTTGCGCGCCGCGGCACCGCTCTGGGTGAACAGGCCGGTGCCGTTGCCGAACGGGTTGGCGTTGACCAGGGCAATCGCCTCGTCGAGGGTGTCGACTTCCAGCACCACCAGCACCGGGCCGAAGATTTCCTGGGTGTAGATCTGCATGTCGGTGGTCACCCCGGAGAACAGCGTCGGGCCGACGAAGTTGCCGTGTTCGAAGCCCGGCACCTGGACGCCGCGACCGTCCAGCTCCAGCTTGGCGCCTTCCTTGATACCGCTTTCGATCAGCCCCAGCACGCGCTCTTTCGCCCGCTTGGAAATCAGCGGACCGACATCGGTGCCCGGCTCGCTGCCGGCGTTGACCTTGAGTTTCTGCGCCAGGGCCTTGAGGTCCGGCAGCCACTGTTTCGCCGCGCCCACCAGCACCACCACCGAGGTGGCCATGCAGCGCTGGCCGGCCGCGCCGAAGCCGGCACCGACCAGGGCATTGAGGGCCTGTTCGCGGTTGGCATCGGGCAACACCACCGCGTGGTTCTTCGCGCCCATCATCGACTGCACACGCTTGCCGTGACGGCCGGCGAGGTCATAGACATGGGTGCCGACCGCGGTCGAGCCGACGAAGGACACCGCCTTGATGTCCTTGTGGGTGCAGAGCGCATCCACCACATCCTTGCCGCCGTGCACCACGTTCAGTACACCGGGCGGCACACCGGCTTCCAGCGCCAGTTCCACCAGCAGCAGCGTCGACAGCGGGTCCTGCTCGGACGGCTTGAGGACGAAGGTGTTGCCGCAGGCGATCGCCATCGGGAACATCCACAGCGGAATCATCGCCGGGAAGTTGAACGGGGTGATCCCGGCGCAGACACCGATGGGCTGGCGCAGGGTGTAGGTGTCGACACCACCGGCGACGTTCTCGGCGAACTCGCCCATTTGCAGGGTGCCGATGGAGCAGGCGTGCTCCACCACTTCCAGGCCACGGAAGATGTCGCCTTCGGCGTCGGCAATGGTCTTGCCCTGCTCGGCGCTGAGGACCACGGCGATGCGCTTGGAGTGTTCGCGGATCAGTGTTTGCAACTTGAGCATGATGCGCATGCGGGCGCCGATGGGGGTCAGCTTCCAGGTCTGGAAGGCGCGCTGGGCGGCCGCGATGGCGGCGTCCACTTCATCGGCGGTGGCGAACGGGACTTTCGCCAGGACTTCCTGGGTCGCCGGGTTGACGATGTCATGCCACTCATCGGTTTTGGATTCGACCCACTCGCCATCGATCAGCAGCTTGGCGGTCTTGAGGGTGGCGTCGGGCTTGAGAGAAACGTTCATGGAAGTCTCCTGAATTATTGTGGGGCCGAATCCGAAGCGGGCGAGGCAGCGCCCGGGCATGGTGACTGGACTGTTTTTGGAGTATAGATGTGCGTTCTTCTAATAAGAATGCACATAAAAACCGGACCAACATGCAAAAAAACATCACGTCTTTGGGTTCATTGAACTGGGACGACCTGAAGTTTTTCCTCGAGGTCGCCCGTACCCGTAAAGCTAGCAGCGCGGCCAAACGCCTGGCGGTGGACTACACCACGGTGTCGCGGCGCATCAGCTCGCTGGAGGGTGCACTGGGCACCCTGCTGTTCGAAAAGTCGCGTACCAACGGCTTTGTGCTGACGGCCGAAGGCCAGCGCTTGATGGGGTATGCGGAGTCCATCGAGAGCACCTTGCACATGGCCTGCGAGCAGGTCTCAGGGTCTGGCGTGGCGCTGTCGGGGCATGTGCGCATGGGTTGCACGGAAGGTTTCGGCAGCTTTTTCATCACCCCGCAGTTGAGTCATTTCGTCGACGCGTACCCGGCGATTTCCGTCGATATCCTGCCGTTGCCGCACTTCATCAGTTTGTCCAAGCGCGAGGCGGATATCGTCATTGCCCTGGAGCGGCCGGAGCATGGGCCGTATGTGTGTTGCAAGCTGTGCGACTACCGCCTGCAGCTCTATGCGACCCAGGAGTATCTGGACCAGCACCCGCCGATCCGCCGTGCCAGTGATTTGGGGCGGCATCGTTTTGTCAGTTATGTCGATGACCTGGCGTTCAGCAATGAGCTGCTGTACCTGGCCAATGCCCTGCCGAATGCCACGGCGAATTTGCGCAGCACCAGCGTGATTGCCCAGTTCGTCGCGGCGCAGCAGGGCCGGGCGCTGGCGATCCTGCCGTGCTTCCTGGCGGCCCAGGACCCGAAGTTGCTGCCGGTGCTGACGGATGAGGTAAATATCACCCGGCAGTTCTGGATGTACTGTCGGGAGGATTTGCGCAAGTTGAAGCGCATTACCTTGTTGTGGGATTACATCCGGGATGTGACGGAGCGCAATAAGGCGCTGCTGATGGGGAAGACCCGGGAGATGGTTTTCCACGACTGAGGCCGGGTGCTCAGCTAGGCCGAACGCGGTCCTTTGTAGGAGCTGGCTTGCCAGCGATAGCGTCATTATGGGCGATGCAAGCCTTCCTAGAGCCCATCGCCGGCACACGCAATTCGGCGAGGAGGAAGAAATCTTCGCCCAGCTCAGGGATATCGCTGGTGTCGATGTCCTGGTCGTTCAGCTTAGCCAGGCGCTCCCTGTCAGTTTTCGATGCTTTCGACATAGTGTTTGGCCTCCTGTTTGGTAGCTTTTTGGGCAGAGATGATACGGATCGCGTCGCCCCGTTCAGTTAAGAACTGATCTCAAGTCTGACCGAGGTTTGTGGCGAGCGGGCTTGCCCGCGTTCGGCTGCGAAGCAGTCGCAAAACCGGCTATCTCGGTCCACCTGACAGATCGAGTTCCCTGGTTTTAGGGGGCTTCGCCCCCCAGCGCGGGCAAGCCCGCTCGCCACAAGATCGCGCCCGGCGTCAGACCTCCCTAAGTCGATCCGCGAACCGCCCCTGCATCGCATCCAGCGCATCGCAACCATCCTGCAACAACAGATAGGCCGCTGCGGTGAAGTGCTGGAGATCGCGGTCGCAGGTGTTGCCGATGCTCATGCAAGTCAGACTGTGGCTCAGGTCGCGAGCCGCCTTGAGGCGCTGTATGGCGAACTCATAGAGATCACGCACCGGGACATCGAGCTTGAGGTAGAGCACGGGGACTTGGGTGAGGTTGCTTTGCAGCGGGCGGAAATTGGTCATGGCGTAACTCCTTAGCCGATATCGATAGGACGCGTCTGTGTGTCGTAATAGTTTTCGATCGGCTAAGACCGGTCACCGATTCGTCGATGACCACCGAACTATAGTCCAGTGACTCGCCGAATAGCTGCCGCTTTTACACCCTGAAATACGTGCCAGTACCGTAGCCAGCGATGGCATTTGCACACCCGTTGACCTGACATTCCGGCTTGACGCGCCCTTCAAGCACCCGCCTGCTTCAACCGCCGAGCATGCTCGACAAATAGCCGGATCGGCTCCTCGCCCTTGCCCACTAACCCCAACGACTGGTTGACGATATCGAAGTGGTCCAGCGGATAGTCATCGCCGATCACCGCCCCAGATGCAAGCTATAGCGGACGACCAAGCTTTGCCTGATGCACATAAAATTCGACATGTTGTATACCAGCATTATCAAATCAGGTATAAATTATAGCCTGCTTGATATATGAGGATAGTTACGATGAGTCCATCACGCCCAATCTTCAAGCGCGGAGCACTGGCAGAGTCGCTTGCCCGCGACTTGGCGGGTGAGTCGTTTGTCGATTACAGCTCGGGATTGTTCTTGGCCGCACCACGCCGCACCGGCAAGAGCACCTTCCTGAACAACGACTTCATCCCGGAATGCGAGAAGCGAGAATGGTTGGCCGTCTACGTTGACCTCTGGGCGAACCGTGAAACCGACCCTGCCGACCTAATCTCAGGTGCCATCGGGAGCGCGCTAAGCGAGTTCGATAGCGCCGTGAGCAAAGCAGCAAAAAAAGCCGGCATCGAGAAGATCAACCTTCTTCGCACCCTGAGTTGGGATTTCACCAAACCCCAGCTACCCAGTGGCACAACGCTCGCCAAGGCACTGGAAGTGCTTCACGAAGTCTCTGGAAAGATGATAGTCCTGATCATCGACGAGGCCCAGCATGCACTCAACAGCGAGAGTGGGGTCAACACAATGTTCGCCCTCAAGGCCGCACGGGATCACCTCAACCGTGGCAACCGCCCGGACGGCCTGCGGCTGGTTTTCACGGGGTCGAGCCGGGACAAGCTGGCAAACCTGGTCCTCAAGAGCAAGCAGCCCTTCTACGGTGCGAACATCACGCCATTCCCACTGCTGGCACACGACTTTGTCGGGTTCGTCACTGATGTGTGGAATCGCCGCCTCGCCGCGACCAACCAGTTCAACATCGAGGATATGGAATATGCATTCCAACTGGTCGGACGCCGCCCTGAGATGTTGAACAAACTGCTCACCGAAGTCAGCGTCGGGCTAGGCGAAGCCTGCAACCTTGGGGACCTGCTGCGTACAGGCGCCCTCAATCACCAAGCTGGGGTTTGGAGCGACTACGAGAGCGCCTACAACGATCTGTCGCCACTTCAACAGGCAGTCCTGGTGGTGATGGCCGAGCGAACGATCAGTAAGCAACCATTCACCCCTTTCGCGGAGCAAACGTTTCTGGACGTGAATCGGAAACTGGAGCAGGTCCAGGCCGAGCCAAACGCAACCACCCCGAACGTCCAGAAAGCGCTCGACGTTCTGCGTGAGAAAGAACTGGTCTGGAAGGCGAACCGGGGCGAGTACGCGCTGGAGGACTCATCAATGGCGGAATGGCTGACCACCCTATAAGGCACTACTGCCCTTCAGACACCCGCCAACTTCAACCGCCGAGCATGCTCCACAAACAACCGGATCGGCTCCGCGCCCTTTCCCACCAGCCCCAGCGACTGGTTGACGATATCGAAGTGGTCCAGCGGATAGTCATCGCCGATCACCGTGCCCAGATGCGAGCTGTAGCGGCCGACCATGCCATCGCACTGCCCGGCCTCGCGCACGAAGGTTTTGGCGAACAGCCGGCAACTGCGGTTGGTCGCATCGAACAGATTGCGGCCACGATCCGTGATCCCGGGCTGCAAGGTGCCGGACCAGGAGTAGTAACGCACTCCATTCACCAGCTCATCGCCCTGCCCCCCCCAGCTCTGCGGCAATCCTTGCGGGTATTGCCGATTGAACAGCGCGACGCCTTCGCTGGTCAGCGACTGGTGTGAAGCCGGCAGGTCCATGGGCAGGCGCAGCCCGTGATGGCCGGTGTCCAGCCAGCCCATCACCCGCGCCACGACACACAGCAACAGGCTGAGCAAACGGGCACGCAGCTCCTCACGTGGATAGTGCTTGTCGAAATAGTCCGCCAGCTCCGAACCATGATTGGGACCGGCGACCGAGGTCACCGAGGCCACCCACTCCGGCCGCTTCGCCGCCGCATAACGGGCGGTCAGCGCGCCCTGGCTGTGGCCGATCAGGTTGACCTTGTCAGCCCCGGTATCGCGGCGAATCTGCTCGATCCGCGCCAGCAACTGTTCACCGCGAACCTCGTTGGAATGCAGCGGCGAGACCGCCACCGGAAACACCTGTGCTCCACCGCGCCGCAACGCAGGGACAATCCCGTACCAATAGGGGAAAAACACCAGGCGGACAAAACCCAACATACCCGGCACCAGCACCAGCGGATAACGTGTAGCAAGTTCCTGCGACATCCCGTGAGCATCCATGAAGGTCAAAAGCCAAAGCCTGGCTGCACTGCGAAGGTCAAAGCATCGGCATTGAAGATGACAAATGCAGTGTGGCGAGCAGGCCCGCCGGTGCCGGGCCGCGCGTCAGCCCTTCACCGTCTTCGGCGTCTTGCCCGCCTTCATCTGTTGCAACAACGGCGCGCACTGGTTCGGTACATCGCCACTGGGCGCCACCAACGCCAGCAGCCCCGCCGCCGGCCCGGCAATCACGCCCAGGGCCACCATGCCCGCGCCGCGCAACATCAACGGCACCGCCTGCACACCGGCATCGGGCTTGATGAACTTGCCCCGCACGTACAAGGGCGAGCGCAAGGACAATAGCCGAAAACCCTTGGATTCCGGGGTGATCTTCAGGTCCAGCTGTTCGCTGGCAAAGTTGGCCGTGCCATCGATGTAGATGATCGCGTTCTCGGTATCGAAAACAAACAGCCGGGTGGTCGCCAGGCCGTTCTTGATCCCCAGGTCCGCCGCCGCGCAGTTGATCTTCACTTCCTTGTCGCCAAAGATTTTCCCGACCACGTAGTTGCCCACATTGAGCCCGGCGATCTCCATCAGCCCGCGACTGATGGCGCCATCGTTGACCAGCATCTTCAGGTCGCCATTGGAGGTGCCGAGCAATTTCGCCACCGAGTTGCCGGTACCGGCGATATCCGCGTCGCCATTGAGTTCGCCAAAGCTGGTCTGCATCGGCTCGAAGCTGGGGAACAACTGCTTGAGCTTGAAGTTGCGCGCCGTCAGCTTGGCCCGGCCCTGCATCGGCGTGCTGCGGCCATTGAGGCGGATCTGCGCATCGAGCTTGCCACCCGCCACGCCGAAACGCAGGGGCTCAAGGCTGAGTTCGCCGTCGGTGAGCACCAGGTGGGTATACAGGTCGGTAAATGGCAATTCGCTACTGTGGACGATGCGCTTGCCGGTGAACTCCACATCGGCGTCCATGTCGCGCCAACGCTCGGTACGGAACTCTTCCACCGGTAGCAGCTTGTCCGCCGGCTGTTTGCTTTCGCCGCCACGGGCCTTCTGCTTGGCGTTGGAGTCGGCGCCGATCAGTGGGGCCAGGTCGGTCATCAGCAGTTGGTTGGACACCAGGGTACCGCTGAGCTTGGGTCGCGGCTGACTCGCCACATAAACGAGGTCGCCGTGAATATCACTGGTGCCGATCTTGCCGTTGAAGTTCTCATAGGTGAACGCGGCACCGGCGGGATCGCGCAGCTTGGCGATCAGATGACCGTCGGTCTCATACGCAGGCGAAGCCGGCAGGGTGACGCCGGTCAGCGGGTACAGGTTGCCCAGGCTGCTGCCGGACAGGGTCAGGCGCAGGTCGAGGGCGCCGAGGTTACGCGGGTCGGTCAGGGTCCCGGCGACGGCGATCCGGGTGTCGGCGACCTTCACGTCCGCCTGCACCGGAAAGGGTTTGGCGGCGTCCTGCAAGGCCAGCAGGCCGCCGATCTTGCCGCTGCCGGCAAGGTTCTGGCCGTGGTACTGGCCTTTGACCTTCAGCGCAAAGGCATAGTCCTGGGGGGCCGAACCCTTCTCCAGGGCCTTTTTCGCCGCTTTGTCACCGACGATATCGCCGAACGGAATGGACTTGCCCAACGGATCGATCACCACCTCGAGGCGGGCTTTCTGGCTCTGGTCGTCAAGGCTGACATGCCCCTTGTCAAAACCGATGGCGCCGATATCCACCACCCAGCTGGAGGGTTCGGCATTCGGGTCCTTGGGATCGAGCTGGAAGGTCCAGCTGGCCCGGCCATCGGCCATGCGTTCGAGGTTGGCATCAGGCTCGGTCAGGTCGATGCGCGGGATGACCACCTGCCGCGCCAGCAGCGGCAGCGGTGAAAGACGCAGCTCGACACGCTTGAGCGTGACCATCTGCGGGTTCTTCGCCCAGTCCGGATTGCCCAGGGTCAGGTCCTCGGCGATCAGATGGGGCCAGGGCACCCAGGCCCGCCAACCGCCCTCGTCCGCTTCGCGTTGCCAGCGCAGGGCCAGGTTGCCATTGATGGCGAAGGGGCGATGGAGGATGGCCGACACCTTGGCATTGATCGGCGGCTTGACCCGGTTCCAATCGAACAGGGCAATGCTGGCGACCAGCGCCACCAGCAGGAGGACGAGGCAGGCACCGGTCCAGGCAAGAATCTTTCGAGTGCGCGTCATTGCACAGGGCTCCTGATAACGGCTGGCGTTCAAAACTCGACGCATTATGCCTTTACGACCGGTAAACGCTCGACAAGGTTTAATGCCATTCCCCCCGAATCATGACCGTCACCCGACGGCTGGACCTGACCAATCAGCCAGTTTTTTGTTCCCGGCACGCACTCGCGTGGCGCAGCAGTGGGTCGAAAATACCCATCACAGGGCAAAGGTAACGCTCTGCAAGCCCCGGTCTAGAGGGCTTTGGGTAGAACCATCAATTCCGTTGATTATTACCATTGTGCTTATGAACTTTTATATCGATTTTGCAGGCGTAGCATTGGCTTCGTACCCACTTTGTCGCCCTCCTACGGAGCAACCGATCATGAAACGCCCATTACTTCTCAGCCTCACCCTTGCCGTCCTGACTGCCAATGCCTATGCCTTGCCAGCCCGTGAACAAGCCGCGCCGCAAGCTCAAGCCAGCCATGCAGTGGCCAGCCAAGTGCTGAATACCCTGGCTTCCGATGGCTCCGACCGTACACCACTGGGTGAAACCCTGGCCGCTGATGGTTCTGACCGCACTCCACTGGGTGAAACCTTGGCCGCTGATGGTTCTGACCGTACCCCACTGGGTGAAACCTTGGCTTCCGATGGTTCTGACCGCACCCCTCAGGGTCAAACCCTAGCCTCCGATGGTTCGGACCGCACCCCTCAGGGTCAAACCCTGGCCTCCGATGGTTCGGACCGCACCCCTCAGGGTCAAACCCTGGCCTCCGATGGTTCTGACCGCACCCCTCAGGGTCAAACCCTGGCTTCCGATGGTTCTGACCGTACGCCACTGGGCGAAACCCTGGCTGCTGACGGCTCCGACCACACCTTCATCGGAAAAAGTGGCGCAGTCGCCGAAGGCGGTCGTGCTCGCCTGGAAGAAAAAGGCCTGGCCTCAGACGGCGGCGACCGAGTGATCGACCGCAACAAAACCGTGAGCTAAGCCCTTGGCTGCCTGGAACAAAGCCCGGTCCCCTGGATCGGGCTTTGATATTTCAGGGCCCTGAACATTCGCAGTCCCCCGCAATTTCCCCCTCTCCTGGTTCGACGCCGGCAAAGCTGATTTGCTAGAGTGCGCCGCTCTCTTCATCCAGAAAATACCCTTGCGATGCTGCCCCGCGCCGAACAGAAACAACAGACTCGACATGCGCTCATGGACGCTGCCCGGCACCTGATGGAATCCGGCCGAGGCTTCGGCAGCCTGAGCCTGCGGGAAGTGGCAAAGACCGCCGGGATCGTGCCCACCGGCTTCTATCGGCATTTCGACGACATGGACCAGCTCGGCCTGGCCCTGGTGCGCGAAGTGGGCCAGACCTTCCGGGAAACCATCCGCCTGGTGCGCCACAACGAGTTCGTCATGGGCGGCATCATCGATGCGTCGGTGCGCATCTTTCTCGATGTGGTGGCGGCCAATCGCTCGCAGTTCCTGTTCCTCGCCCGCGAGCAATACGGCGGCTCGCTGCCGGTGCGCCAGGCCATCGGCGCGCTGCGGGAAAACATCAGCGCGGACCTGGCGACCGACCTGGGCCTGATGCCCAAGCTCGACCACCTGGACCCAGCCGGGCTGACGGTCATCGCCGACCTGATCGTCAAGAGCGTGTTCGCCACCCTGCCGGACATCATCGACCCGCCCTGTGCGCCCCTGCCGGAACACCTGACACCCCAGGCCAAGATCACCCAGCAACTGCGCTTCATCTTTATCGGGCTGAAGCATTGGCAAGGGCTGGGCAGCACCGAGTAGCCGGGCCGGATGCCTTACCCGCCGGATCGCCAGCCAGGCACCACAAAAGCGCATCGATACCACTTGCGCACCATCTTGAAACATCTCGAAACATGACTAGGCTCCCTTTTCAGGCGCCAAGCGTTTTCTGACGGGGCTTTCCTACGTAGCGAGCGATTGGCAAGCCCCTTGCTCTAGCTCAAGCATCGCTCATTGCCGGAAGCCTCCTGATGTTGGTGATTCATCGCAGAATCGAACCTCAATCCACCTGGGCCGCCGAACTGCACCTGAACTTCGAAGCCCGGAGCAAAAGTCGCCTGCGCTGTTTCAGTGCCGACGGCGAGGATGTAGGACTGTTCCTCGAACGCGGCCAGCCCCCGCTGTACGACGGTGAATGCCTGGAGGCCGAGGACGGGCGCATCGTGCGGGTGTGCGCACGCCCCGAACAGCTGCTGCACGTCACCTGCCGCAACGCCTTCGAACTGACCCGCGCCGCCTACCATCTGGGCAACCGCCATGTCGCCCTGCAAGTCGGCGACGGTTGGCTGCGACTGCTCGACGACTACGTGCTCAAGGCCATGCTCGAACAGCTCGGTGCCCACGCCGAAACCCTCGAGGCCCCCTTCCAGCCGGAACACGGTGCCTACGGCGGCGGCCACCACCACTCCCGCCACGGCGACGAAGACTTCAACTACCCGCCGCGCCTGCACCAGTTCGGTGTGCGCCCATGAACCCGGCCTGGGCGCTGTTGCGCCTGGCCAGCCCACAACTGCCCATCGGCGGCTACAGCTACTCCCAGGGCCTGGAAATGGCCGTGGAACAGGCCCGGGTCAAGGACGCCGACAGCGCCCGACGCTGGATCGCCGATCAACTACTGCTCAACCTGGCTCGCTTCGAAGCGCCGCTGCTGCTCGCCCATTGCCACGCCGCAAAGGACGAGGACTGGGCCGGGTTGAAACAACTCTGCGAGGAACACCGCGCCAGCCGCGAAACCCGCGAGCTGTATCAGGAAAGCCGGCAGATGGGCTATTCCCTACAGCAATTGCTCGGCGGCCTGCCGGAGCTGGATGACGCCGCCCGCAGCTTCCTTGCACAGCAAGCCGAACCCCACCTGGCCCTGGGCTGGGCCCTGGCCGCCCGCGCCTGGCGGATCGCCCCCCAGGATGCCCTGGCCGCCTGGCTCTGGAGCTGGCTGGAAAACCAACTGGCCGTGCTGATGAAAACCCTGCCGCTGGGCCAGCAAGCCGCCCAGCGCCTGACCAGCGAATTGCTGCCCCTGCTGCAACAGGCCCAGCAAGCCGCCACGGCCCAGGATCTTCAATCCATCGGCAGCGCCACCTTCGGCCTGTCCCTGGCGTGCATGGCCCATGAGCGCCAGTACAGCCGCCTGTTTCGTTCCTAGGAGAGCATGATGAACGCACAACCCCTGCGCGTCGGTATCGGCGGCCCGGTGGGCTCCGGCAAGACCGCCCTGACCCTGGCCCTGTGCCTGGCCCTGCGCGACCGCTACAACCTGGCGGTGGTGACCAACGATATCTACACCCGCGAAGACGCCGACTTCCTGGTCCGCAACGAGGCCCTGGCCCCGGAGCGGATCATCGGCGTGGAAACCGGCGGCTGCCCGCACACCGCGATTCGCGAAGACGCCTCGATCAACCTCGAAGCGGTGGACCAGTTGAACCGCCGCTTCCCGGGGCTCGACCTGATCCTGGTGGAGTCCGGCGGCGATAACCTCTCGGCGACCTTCAGCCCGGAACTCTCCGACCTGACCATCTACGTGATCGATGTCTCGGCCGGCGACAAGCTGCCCCGCAAGGGCGGACCGGGGATCTGCAAGTCCGACCTGCTGGTGATCAACAAGATCGACCTGGCGCCGCTGGTGGGCGCGTCCCTGGAGATGATGGACAGCGACACCCGACGCATGCGCGGCGACAAACCCTTTGTCTTCAGCAACCAGAAGACCGGGCTTGGCCTGGAGGCGATCATCGCCTTTATCGAGCGCCAGGGCCTGCTGACGGCGGCCTGATACCGGGCACACCTCTTTCAACCACCAGGAATCCTCTCCATGACCTTGAAGAAAATCCTCGGCACCCTCGCCTTGCTGCTCGCCCCCGCTGCCGCCTTCGCCCACCCTGGCCATGGCGACAGCGGTTGGATCGCCGGCGTCAGCCATCCGGTCAGTGGCATCGATCATTTGCTGGCAATGGTTGCGGTCGGCCTGTGGGCGGCCCAGCAACAAGGCACTGCGCGCTGGGCGCTGCCCTGTACCTTTGTCGCCACCATGCTGATCGGTGGGGTGTTGGGTTTCGAGGGGTTGGCGCTGCCGGCGCTGGAAAGCGGGATCGCCGCTTCGGTCCTGGCCCTGGGCCTGGCCGTGGCGTTGGCGGTACGGCCACCTTTGGCCGTGGCGATGGCAGCGACCGCGCTGTTTGCCCTGTTCCACGGTGTGGCCCATGGTCTTGAGCTGCCGGACATGTCGAGCCCATGGACCTACGCGACCGGTTTCGTGGTCGCGACCGCAACCCTGCATGCGCTGGGTTATGGAGTGGTGCGGGTGTTGCCGCACGCTGCCGCGCCCTTGGTGCGACTGGCCGGTGTAGCGTCGGCGGCGACCGGCGCGTGGTTGCTGGCGGGCTAGAGCATTTTCCCCAGTGGTAACCGGACTTTGTGGCGAGCGGGCTCGCCACAAGGAACAGCATCGTCCGTTACCGCCTGCTAACATGTCGCGCAACCGCCCTTGCCCTGACGACGCCAGCCGATGCCCGATGTTTCCAGCTCCGCCTCCACGCCTGAATTGAACGCGCTGTTCAATACCGTGCAAGACCACTTCCGCCAGGTCATCGTACCGCTGTGGCAAGGCCCCGGCTGGAACGCCGACATGGCGCTGCCCGTTGAGGCGCTGGACGCCGAGCATCGGCCGCTGCCCCCACAACGCTATCGCGCCATGGCCTGCGCCCGGCAGTTGTATCTGTTCTCCAGCCTGATGGGCGATGCCGCCTTCCCGGCCGCGGGCGAACGTGCCAGCGCGCTGTTCCGCTCGCTGCAACGGCATTTCCACGATGCCGAGCACGGCGGCTGGTTCTACAGCATCGACCCGCAAGGCGCGCCGCTGGACACGCGCAAGGATCTCTACACCCACGCGTTCATTCTCTTCGCCTGTGCCCATTACTGGGCCAAGGTGCGCGAGCCACTGGTGGAGTCGGTGCTCAACGCCGCCCTGGAAGTGATCGCGGTGCGCTTCGCCAACGGCGACGGTCTGTATGAGGCCAGCCTGGATCGCGACTGGTCGCCGCTGGGCAGCGGGCCGTTGCAGAACCCGCTGATGCACCTGGCCGAAGCCTTCCTGGCGACCTTGTCGGTACGTGAAGATGCCGTCACCCAGGGCGCACTGCTCGCCCTGGCCGCCGGCATGCAGCAACGCTTTATCGACCGCCGCCACGGCGTGATGCTGGAGAAACCGCTGGGGGCTGTGGATAACTGGTTCGAACCGGGCCATCAGTTCGAATGGCTGTTCCTGCTGGAATCATCGCCCCTGCTGCGCGGTACCGCGCTGCACGGATCGCTGGATCGCGCGTTCGACTTCGCCGAGCAGTCGGGGGTCGACCCGCAAAGCGGCGCGGTCAGCGCCATGCTCGACAGCGACGGCACCCTGCGCGATGGCACCCGACGCATCTGGGCCCAGGCCGAATACCTGCGGGCGCTGACCTTGCGTGTGGATAACTCGGCGCGCTTGCAGCGTCAGCTACAGGCCTTGCAACAGCACTTCATGCACAAGGGCGGCTGGTACGAATGCCTGGACGCGACGGGGGCGGTCAGCCGCGAGGACATGCCGTCGACCACGCCCTATCACCTGGCAACCTGCCTGAGTGGCCTGGCCGCCTATTTCGGCTGAGCCACAAAATGGGCTCAGCCTCAACCGGGGCTCAGCCCTTGTCACGCTCGATGGCAAATCCGCTCCAGGTCTGGCTCACCGGCATCAGCTCGAGGCTGTTGATGTTGACGTGGGCCGGGGTGTTGAGCACCCAGAAGATCGTCTCGGCGATGTCCTGCGGCTGGATCGGCTCGGCACCGGCATAGGTCGCATCGTAACGCGCCTGGTCACCGGCAAAGCGCACCAGCGAGAACTCGCTTTCACACAGGCCCGGCTCGATATTCGTCACCCGTACCCCCGTGCCCTGCAAATCGCAGCGCAGGTTCAGGGAGAACTGCTTGACGAACGCCTTGCTCGCACCATAGACATGGCTGCCCGGATACGGATAGTTACCGGCAATCGAACCCAGGTTGACGATCCCCGCCCCACGGCCATGGGCGATCAGGCGCGGCAACAGCAGACGGGTGCTGTACATCAGGCCCTTGATGTTGGTGTCGACCATGGTGTCCCAATCGTCCAGGTCGCACTTGGGCGCCGGATCGACCCCCAGGGCCAGGCCCGCGTTGTTGATCAGCCCGCGCAGCGTGGCGAAGCTCGGCGGCAGGTTGGCGATGGCCGCTTCCATGGCCTTGCGGTCGCGCACATCCAACACCAGGCCATGCACCTCGGTCTGCTGCGACAGCTCCGCGCACAAGGCCTTCAGGCGCTCCTCGCGACGGCCCGTGAGCACCAGCTTCCAGCCGGCCTCGGCAAAACGACGGGCACAGGCCTCGCCAAAACCGGAAGTCGCGCCCGTGATAAACAACGTCGATGTCATTGAGTTCTCCTTGCTCGGCCCGCTGGCCACCAGAAATGAATACGGTCGTTGCGCAAGCATGCCTCAACACCGGCCAGCGAAGAAATGGAATCTTGCAGGCAGCCGCCTGTACAAAAAATGATCATCAGCAGCAAAGCCAGGCAAGACGTGGCCTGGAGCCTGATGTACGCACCTTATCCACAGCCCCGTCCACAGTATCCGGGGGCAACTCGAAAACCCTCCACTCCGCTGTAGACAAGGCTTTCAGCGCGATTTCAAAAGTTTTCCCTTGACCTCGGAACAGGCGGTGTGCAGCCAGGGATGAAAAGGCCACTGTGGATGATTCCAGCTCAGTGGCTCCAGGCCAGTAATTACGCTGCCCAGGGAGTTGTTTCCAGAGTTTGCCCACAGAGTTATCCACAGGCTGTACAGAGGGGTTTCCAGGCGCAAGGCGTGACAATATACCTGTTGACAAAACCGCTCGGCGCGTTGCAAAACAGCACCGATCAAAAAACAACCAACGCTCTGCAAGCCACGGTTTAAAAGGCTTCCAGCCAGCTACTCCCACGTTACCCACAGCCGCCTCCACAGCAAACGGGGACAAGTCAAAACGATGACAAAACAACCGTTTGCAGCGGTTTCATGTCGCACTTTGGCAGGTTGTGTGGATGGTTTTCCACAATTTCGGGTCGACACTGTGGACAATCAAAAAACGCCCCGGATCCGAGGATCACGGGGCGTTTCAGGGGACTGCATCAGGTCACGGCACTCAATGCCCGCCCAGGTAGGCGTTACGCACCTCCTCGTTGACCAGCAGCTCCTTGCCACTACCGCTCAGGCGAATCTCGCCGTTGACCATCACGTAGGCCCGGTCCGACAGGCGCAGCGCATGGTTGGCGTTCTGCTCCACCAGGAAGATGGTCATGCCCGAGGCCGCCAGCTCGCGCAGGGTGGCGAAGATCTGCTTCACCACGATCGGCGCCAGCCCCAGGCTCGGCTCATCCAGCAACAGCAACCTGGGCCGGCTCATCAGCGCCCGGGCAATGGCCAGCATCTGCTGCTCGCCGCCGGACATGGTCATGGCCCGCTGGTTGCGTCGCTCCTTGAGCCGCGGAAACAACTCGAACATGCGCTGCATGTCCTCGTCGACGAACCGGTCGCCAATGGGGATGGTGCCCATCTGCAGGTTCTCTTCCACGGTCATGTCCGGGAACACCCGACGACCTTCCGGCGACTGGGCGATACCGTTGGAGGCGATGTAGTGGGACGACTTGTGGGTAATGTCGACCCCCTGGTAGATGATCTCCCCGGCGGCGGCCCGCGGCTGGCCGAAGATCGACATCAGCAGCGTCGACTTGCCCGCGCCGTTGGAGCCGATCAGGCTGACGGTTTCGCCTTCGTTGATGTGCAACGAGACCTTTTTCAGGGCCTGGATCGGTCCGTAGAACACTTCCAGGTTCTTCAGTTCGAGGATAGGTTGACTCTTCATACCAGCTCCTCTTCTTCGGCACCCAGGTAGGCGGCAATCACTTTCGGGTCGTTGCGGATGGCTTCCGGGTCCCCCTCGGCAATCACGTTGCCATGGTCCAGCACCACGATGTGGTCGGAAATGCTCATGACCATGCCCATGTCGTGCTCGATCAGCACCACGGTCAGGTCGTGCTCGTCGCGCAGCAACCGGATCATCGCGCTCAGCGCTTCGGTTTCCTGCGGGTTGAGGCCCGCCGCCGGTTCGTCGAGGCAGATGATCCGCGGCCGCGTGCACATGGCCCGGGCGATCTCCAGGCGGCGTTGCTGGCCGTAGGACAGTTCGCCGGCCAGGCGGTTGGCGCAGTCCGCCAGGTCCACCACTTCCAGCCAGTAGAACGCGGTGTCCAGGGCGTCGCTTTCCGCCTTGCGGTAGCCCTTGGTGTTGAGGATACCGGCGAGCATGTTGCGGTTGACCCACATGTGCTGGGCCACCAGCAGGTTCTCCACCACCGACATTTCCTTGAACAGGCGAATGTTCTGGAAGGTCCGGGCCAGGCCCTCGCGGTTCACCAGATGGGTGCCGCCGAACATCTTGTAGTAGAGCCGGCCGGCAAAGGTTTTCGGCGAAAGGAAATCGCTCAGGCGAAAGGTCTCGCCCAGCAGCTGGATCACGTTGGTGCGCTTGTCGCGCACATTGAGTTCGATCTTGCCGCCGGTGGCCTTGTAGAACCCGGTCAGGCAGTTGAACACCGTGGTCTTGCCCGCGCCGTTGGGGCCGATCAGGGCAAAGATGGAGTTGCGCTTGACCTGCAGGCTGACGTCGCTGAGGGCCTTGATCCCCCCGAAGTGCATCATCAGCTTTTCGACTTTCAGAACGATGTCATTACTCATGGTGAGCCCCTCCAGCCAAGGCACCCTTGCGCGGGGTCACCCCGGTACGGCTGATGCGGATCAGGCCACGCGGCCGCCAGATCATCATCAACACCATCAACACGCCGAACAGCAGCACGCGGTACTCGGCGAAGCTGCGCAGCAACTCCGGCGCCACGGTCAGGACAAAGGCCGCCATCACCACGCCGATGGTCGACCCCATGCCGCCCAGGACCACGATGGCGAGGATCAGCGCCGACTCGAAGAAGGTGAAGGACGTCGGGTTGACGAAGCCTTGGTAGGTGGCGAAAAACACCCCGGCCAGACCGGCGGTCGAAGCCCCCAGGGTGAACGCCGAGAGTTTCACCAGCACATGGTTCAGGCCCATGGCGCGGCAGGCGATCTCATCTTCACGCAAGGCCTCCCAGGCGCGCCCCACCGGCATGCGGGTCAGGCGATGCTTGATGTAGAGCACGGCCAGTACCACCACCAACAGCACGCCGTAGATGAAATAGAACTTCACGTCCGGGTTGTAGGCGATGCCGAAGAACTCATGGAAGGGAATCCCGCCGTCCTTCGCCCGCTTGCCGAACTCCAGGCCGAAGAAAGTCGGCAGCGGCGCCGGCATGCCGTTCGGACCGCCGGTCAGCGACAGCCAGTTGTTGAGGATCAGGCGAATGATCTCGCCGAAACCCAGGGTCACGATGGCCAGGTAGTCGCCGTGCAGGCGCAGTACCGGAAAGCCGAGGATGCAACCCGCCAGCCCGGCGGTGATGGCCGCCAGCGGCAGTACGGTCCAGAACCCCAGCCCCAGGTATTGATAGCCCAGAGCCAGGCCATAGGCACCGATGGCGTAGAACGCCACGTAGCCAAGGTCCAGCAGGCCGGCGAGGCCCACCACGATGTTCAGGCCCAGGCCGAGCAGAACGTAGATCAGGCCGAGGATCACCACCCCGAGCAGGTAGGAGTTGGCGAACACCGGAAAGACCAGCGCAATCACGATCATCAGCGGGATGATCCAGCGCAGGCGCGACTTGTAGTCCGGCGCCAGCACATGCACGCCGGAACCGGTGACCTCGAAGCCTTCGAGAATCCTCAGGCCCTTGGACGTCTGCAGGAACAGGCTCAGGGCAAAGCGGCCGAGCATCACGATAGCCACCAGCCAGGCGACGCGACTGGGTTGCAGGTTGAAGCTGTAGCCCTCCAGGACGACCCCGACGATGGGGCCGAAGACAATCAGTGCGACCAGGCCGGCAAGAATGGCGTCAACCAGGCTTTTTTTGATATCGAGCGATTTTTCAGTGGTTGAGGACATTGCTTACACCTTCGACACAAGAGGACGGCCCAACAGGCCTTGCGGCCGAAAGACCAGCACCAGGACCAACAGCGAGAAGCTGAACACGTCCTTGTAATCCGAGTTGACCAGGCCGGAGAACAGCGATTCGGAGATCCCCAGGATGATCCCGCCGAGCATGGCGCCCGGCAGCGAGCCGATACCACCGAGCACCGCGGCGGTGAACGCCTTGATACCGATGACGAAGCCGGCGTAGAAGTCGAAGGTGCCGTAGTTCATGGTGATCAGGACACCGGCCAGGGCCGCCATGGCCGCGCCGATGATGAACACATAGGAAATGATCCGGTCGGTGTTGATCCCGAGGATCGAGGCCATCTTGCGGTCCTGCTGGGTCGCGCGGCACATGCGGCCCAACTTGGTGTACTTGATGACGTAGGTCAGGATGCCCATGCCGAGAAACGCGGCCACCAGGATGAAGACCTTGGTGTAGGTGAGCTGGACAAAACCGCTGCCGACATCGATGCGCCAGGCACCGGTGAGCAGCGTCGGCACGCCCTGTTGCTTGGCACCCTGGGCGATCTGCGCGTAGTTCTGCAGGATCAGCGAAATGCCGATGGCGCTGATCAGCGGCGCCAGCCGGGTGGAGTTGCGCAGGGGTTTGTAGGCGATGCGTTCGATGACCCAGCCATACACCCCGGTGACGATGATGGTGAAAACCAGCGTACCGAGCATCAGCAGCGGGAAGGATTCAATACCGAAGTAAGCCAGCAGAGCCAGACTGATTGCCGCGAGGTAAGCGGAAATCATGTAAACCTCGCCGTGGGCGAAGTTGATCATGCCGATGATGCCGTAGACCATTGTGTAGCCGATGGCGATCAGGCCATAGACCGACCCGAGGGTCAGGCCATTGACCATTTGCTGCAGGAAAATACCATCCATAACGCGATCTCACGCACTTGAGAGACCGCACGCGGACGCACCACGACAGACCGGGGTTCAGCCGCTGCCGCAGCACAGCCCTGTGCGGCTCTACGAGAAAAGACAGGTCTTGCACGAACGGGCGCTGCCCGACCGACGCACGGGGGCGTCGACCGGGTCAGGCGTTCATGTCACTTCTGTTTTTCCAGCTGATGGTATTTGCCGTCCTTGTCCCACTGGTAGACCACGTAGTCGGAGATCTTCAGGTCGCCCTTGGCGTCCCAGTTCTTCTCGCCCATCACGGTCTTGACCGGGTGTGCCTTCAGCCATTTGGCCGCGTCTTCGCCCTTGTTGGACTTGGCACCGTTGAAAGCGGCGGCCAGGGTTTGTACCGAGGCGTAGGCGTAGAGGGTGTAGCCTTCAGGCTCGTAACCCGCTTTGCGGAACTGGTCGACGACCGCCTTGCTGTCCGGCAACAGGCGTGGGTCGGCGCCGAAGGTCATCAGCACGCCGTCGACGTATTGCGGGCCGCCCGCTGTAGTCACAAGCTCGTCGGTGACGATGCCGTCATCGGACATGAACTTGACGTCTTTCAGGCCTTCGGTACGCAGCTGCTTGACCAGTGGACCGGCTTCCGGATGCAGGCCGCCGAAGTAGACCACGTCGGCACCGGCCGCACGGATCTTGGTGACCAGGGCGCTGAAGTCCTTCTCGCCACGGGTCAGGCCTTCGTAGATCACCGGGGTCACGCCGCGCTTGATCAACTGGGCCTTGGTGGCATCCGCCAGGCCTTGGCCGTAGGTGTCCTTGTCATGGATGACCGCGACCTTCTTGCCCTTGAGCACATCGACGATGTAGTTGCCGGCAACGATGCCTTGCTGGTCGTCGCGACCGCACATACGGAACATCGCGCCCAGGCCACGCTCGGTCACCTGTGGGTTGGTGGAGCCCGGAGTGATCGCGATGATGCCCGCTTCGTCGTAGACCTCCGAAGCCGGGATGGTGGAAGAGGAGCAGAAGTGCCCGACAACGCCGGCAACCTTATCCTGGGTCAGGCTCTTGGCGACCGACACGGCCTGTTTCGGCTCGCAGGCGTCATCGCCCTTGACCAGGATGATCTTCTCGCCGTTGACGCCACCGGCCGCGTTGATCGCGTCCGCCGCCGCTTGTGCACCTTTCATGTACTGCTCGCCGAAAGACGCGTTGGCACCGGTCATGGGACCCGCGACACCGATCTTGACATCAGCCTGGGCAAACGCAGAAACACCCAACGCAGCCGCCACTGCGAGAGCTACAAAGCCTTTCTTGTAAAACGTCTGGGACATGAGGTGGTGCTCCAAGGTTTTTTTAGTTGGCACTGCGACTTCACTGAATGCTCAGAGCAAGTGGCGTGCCATAGGTTTTTTGTTCTGCAAAAAGTCGCTGTCTTATTGTTTTATGGACTGTTTCGGGCCCTTTTTAACTGGGCGTGCAACCGTCTAAACCGCGGAAGGTGAAACCTTTTTATAAAAAAGGCGCAACCCGTCGGTGCCACTATTGCAACCATGGCGCCGAAGGGCGTGCAACCGCCCTGTAACAACGTGCGTCACCGAAGTGCACACTCGCGGTGCGCAACTGCTACATCGCGCACCATAACAGGCTAGCTGCCTCGGACAAAAGCGCCGTCCGAATCGGCATTTTTGTTGTATCAAATGATAATGCGCAGGCACTGGCCCGCGTGATACAGCGAAAACCCGGCCTCGTAGAGACCGCTGCGCAAGCCCACCGCCGGGATCGGCCGCATGGGCGCGAAGGGGATCGGCAGGGCCTGAGGATTTCCGTTACACAGGTAGTCGGCGAACGCCTTGCCGACCACAGTTCCCGTGGTCACACCCCGCCCGTTGTACCCGGTCACTGCCACCAAACCGGGCGCCGGTTCGAACAGGCGCATCAGATGGTCGGGGGTAAAGGCGATACAGCCGGTCCAGGTGCACTCCCAATCGACCTTTTTCAGGTAAGGGAAATAGTGCTGTTGCACCCGATCGGCCCAGGCCCGCAGGAACCACGCCGGTTTCTGGTTGCCATTGCCCAGGCTGCCCAGCAGCAGGCGGCCGTCGGCGTCGCGACGAATGCTGCTGAGCACCTGGCGGGTGTCCCAGGAGCCCTGCCCGCCCGGCAGGATCTGTCGGGCAGCCTCTTCGGTCAGCGGCGTGGAGGCGACCTGGTAGTAGTAACCCGGAAAGAAGTTGCGCCGCAGTTCGGTCCATTCGCCTTCGGTGTAGGCATTGGAGGCCATCACCACCTGTTCGGCACTGACCGCGCCTTCGGCGGTCTGCACCGACCAGCGCTGGCCCTGGCGCTCCAGGTGGGTGACCGGTGAATGATCGAACAATTGTGCGCCGAGCCTCGACGCGGTCCTGGCCAGGCCCGAGGTATAGGCCATGGGATTGAGGGTGCCGGCACGCCGGTCGAGCAAGGCGGCGGCGATTTTTTGAGTGCCGGTGGCGAGCTCACAATCCTTGCCGGTCAGCAGCTCCACCGGTGCGCCGCGACGTTTCCACTGGGCTTCACGGCTGCGCAGATCGGCCTCGCCCTTGGCGTTGTGGGCCATGTGCAAGGTGCCTTCGCGGCGCAACTGGCAATCGATGCCATGCTTGTCCACCAGGCTGAACACCAGGGCCGGCGCCGCCCCCAGCATGCGGTTGAGCTGGCTGCCCACCGCTTCGCCGAAACCGGCCTCGATCTCGTCCGGGGGAATCCACATCCCGGCATTGACCAGCCCCACATTGCGCCCCGAACCGCCGTGGCCGGTGCGATGGGCCTCCAGCACACAGACGCTCTTGCCTTGCTCACGCAGGTGAATCGCGGCCGAGAGCCCGGTGATACCAGCGCCGATGACGCAGACATCGACCTTCAGCTCGCCCTTGAAAGGCGGTGCCTCAGGCCGCTGCGGCGTCAGCTTTTCCCATAGACATTCTTCGCGTAACGGCATTGCCAGACTCCGAAAATGAAACCTGTTCAGTCGAAGGTGATGCCCTGGGCCAGCGGCAATTCCAGCGAGTAGTTCACGGTATTGGTCTGGCGCCGCATGTAGCCGCGCCAGGCGTCCGAACCCGACTCGCGACCGCCACCGGTTTCCTTCTCGCCGCCAAAGGCGCCGCCGATCTCCGCACCGCTCGGGCCGATGTTGACATTGGCGATACCACAGTCGCTGCCCACCGCCGACATGAACTGCTCGGCCTCGCGCACATCGGTGGTGAAGATGCACGAGGACAGGCCTTGCGGTACCGCATTGTTCAAACGCAGGGCTTCGGCGAACTCGCTGTAGCCGATCACGTAGAGGATCGGGGCAAAGGTTTCGTTGCAGACCACGTCGCTCTGCTCCGGCATCTCGACGATGGCCGGCGACACGTAATAGGCATTCGGGAATTTGTCCTGCAACTGACGCTCGCCGCCGAACACCCGGCCGCCTTCGCTCAGGGCCTGCTCCAGGGCATCCTGCATGTTCTCGAAGCTCTGCTTGTCGATCAGCGGACCGACCAGGTTGCCTTCCAGCGGATGGCCGATACGCACCTTGGAATAGGCCGCTTTCAAGCGGGTGACGATCTCCGCCTTGACCGATTCATGGGCAATCAGGCGCCGCAAAGTGGTGCAACGCTGGCCGGCGGTCCCCACCGCGCTGAACAGAATCGCCCGTACCGCCATGTCCAGGTCGGCGCTTGGGCCGAGGATCATCGCGTTGTTACCGCCCAGTTCGAGGATGCTGCGGGCAAAGCGCGCGGCGACTTTCGGCGCCACTTCACGGCCCATGCGCGTACTGCCGGTGGCGCTGATCAGCGCCACGCGCGGGTCATCCACCAGCGCGGCACCGGCATCACGGCCGCCGATGATCACCTGGCTCAGGTACTCGGGGGCATCGCTGAAGTTCTTCACCACGCGCTCGAACAGCGCCTGGCAGGCCAGCGCGGTCAGCGGGGTCTTTTCCGACGGTTTCCAGATCACCGCGTTGCCGCAGACCAGCGCCAGGGCGGTGTTCCAGGCCCAGACCGCGACCGGGAAGTTGAACGCGCTGATCACCCCGACCACGCCCAGCGGATGCCAGGACTCACGCATGTGGTGGCCCGGACGCTCGGAGGCGATGGTCAAGCCGTACAGCTGGCGCGACAGGCCCACGGCGAAGTCGCAGATATCGATCATTTCCTGCACTTCACCCAGGCCTTCCTGGGTGATCTTGCCGGCTTCCCAGGAGACCAGCTCACCGAGGTCGGCCTTGTATTCGCGCAGCACTTCGCCGAACTGGCGCACCAGTTCGCCACGACGTGGGGCCGGCACCTTGCGCCAGGCCTCGAAGGCATGCTCGGCACGGCTGACCTGCTGCTCGACCTCGGCCGGGCCTTCCCAGTTCACGCCGGCAATGCGGCTGCCGTCGATAGGCGAATGCACGGGCTGTTTGCCCTGTTGATACAGCGCCGGGTTCACACCAAGACGATCAAGCAATGCGGCAACCATGGGGGTCACTCCTGTAGGCGAAAAACGGAAATCTTCAGTCGAAACAACACGACGATTCAGACCTCCAGTTGTAGCGGCCTTCAGCTTTGCCAACAAACGACGATTAGGCGAGATATCATTCCATTTATTCATGCTGCGCAAGACACAGGAAAAAGGCCCGTCCATGCTGAATAAACGACACCTGCCCTCGATCACGGCCCTGCAATGTTTCGAGGCCGTCACCCGCCACCTGAGCTTCACCCGCGCGGCAGAAGAGCTGAACCTGACCCAGAGCGCCGTGAGCAAACAGGTCGCGCAGTTGGAGGAGCTGTTGCAGCACCTGCTGTTTCGGCGGGTACGGCGGCGCCTGCAACTGACACCGGCCGGGGATCTGTACCTGGTGGAAGTCCGAAAAATCCTGACCCAGGTGGAGATGTCGACCCATTACCTGCGCTCCTACGGCGGTGAAACCGAAGTCCTGCGGGTGTCCACACCGTCGACTTTCGGCGCTCGCTGGCTGGTGCCGCGACTGAAGGGTTGGCGCCTGCGTCACCCGCACATCCACCTGGACCTGTGCAGCGAACGGGAGGCCGACGACCTGTTGCAGGGCCGCAGCGACCTGGCGTTCTATTTCGGCCAGGGTTCGCGACCGGGCACCGAGTGCGTGAAACTGTTCGGTGAAGAGCTGGTGGCGGTGTGCGCGCCGGGCTGCCTGCCGCAGACCCCGTTCAGCGATCCGACACAATTGAGCGAGCTGGTCCTGCTGCAGAACGCCTCGCGGCCCCAGGCCTGGCACGACTGGTTCGACAGCCAGGGCTATCACACCGAGCACAGTTACCACGGGCCGCGCTTCGAGACGTTCTACATGTGCATCCGGGCGGCGCAGGTCGGCTGTGGCGTGGCCTTGCTGCCCAGGTTCCTGGTGGAGGAAGAACTGGTCGAGGGCAAGCTGGTGATCGCCTGGCCCCATGCGATGCCCAGCCAGGATGCCTATTACCTGGCGTACCCGGAGCATTCGGCGGAAGTGCCAAAAGTGCGGGATTTCGTGGGCTGGATGCTGGAGCAGCTCGCTCCCCTCCCCTGATCACCTGATATCCCCTGTGGATCTGGCAGGGCTGCTTGCTAAAAATCGCTGGTAAAACGGCCCGCGGATATGCGCCACTAGCGGCATTCATTCAAGAACTGCCAGGATGCCGATGCAATGCGCGCCCGGCATGGAGAGACCCGTTATGAGCGATAAGGCCTTCGGCGATCGCATTGTGCAGAACCTGCTGGACACCGACTTCTACAAGCTGACCATGATGCAGGCGGTGCTGCACAACTACCCCAACGTCGAAGTCGAATGGGATTTCCGCTGCCGCAACAGCGAAGACCTGCGTCCGTACCTGGCGGAAATCCGCTACCAGATCGAGCGCCTCGCCGAACTGAGCCTGAGCGCAGACCAACTGAGCTTCCTGGAGCGCATCAGCTTCCTCAAGCCGGACTTCCTGCGTTTCCTCGGCCTGTTCCGCTTCAACCTGCGCTACGTGCACACCGGGATCGAGAACGGCGAGCTGTTCATCCGCCTGCGCGGTCCGTGGCTGCATGTGATCCTGTTCGAAGTGCCGCTGCTGGCCATCGTCAGTGAAGTGCGCAACCGCTATCGCTACCAGGAAACCCAGCTGAGCCAGGCCCGCGAACAGCTGTACCGCAAGTTCGACTGGCTGACCGCCAACGCCTCCAGCGATGAACTGGCCGAGCTGCAGGTCGCCGATTTCGGCACCCGCCGACGCTTCTCCTACCGGGTCCAGGAAGAAGTGGTCGGCGTGCTCAAGCACGATTTCCCCGGGCGCTTCGTCGGCACCAGCAATGTGCACCTGGCACGTGAGTTCGACATGAAGCCCCTGGGCACCATGGCCCACGAGTGGATCATGGCCCACCAGCAACTCGGCCCGCGCCTGATCGACAGCCAGATCGCCGCGCTCGACTGCTGGGTCCGCGAATACCGCGGCCTGCTCGGCATCGCCCTGACCGACTGCATCACCACCGATGCCTTCCTCAAGGATTTCGACCTGTACTTCGCCAAACTCTTCGACGGCTTGCGCCACGACTCCGGCGACCCGGTCACCTGGGCCGAAAAATGCATCAATCGTTATCACCAGTTGGGCATCGACCCGATGAGCAAGACCCTGGTGTTCTCCGACAGCCTCAATCTGCCCAAGGCCCTGGAGATATTCCGGGCGCTGCGCGGTCGGATCAATGTCAGCTTCGGCATCGGTACCAACCTCACCTGTGACATCGCGGGGGTGGAACCGATGAGCATCGTGCTTAAAATGACCGCCTGCAACGGCCAGCCCGTGGCGAAGATCTCCGACGAGCCGGGCAAGGCCCAGTGCAAGGACCCGAATTTCGTGGCCTACCTGCGCCATGTCTTCCAGGTCACGGACTGACGCGTCCCCGGCTCCGATCAACCTGTTCCAGACCCATCCCGCAAGGAGTGAATCATGCAAGCCGTACAGCGCCAGATTGCTGAACAGCTCAAGGTCCAGCCACCGTTCGCCGACCAGGCCGTCCTGGAAGCCGAAGTGGCGCGCCGGATCGCCTTTATCCAGGATTGCCTGCTGAGCTCCGGGCTCAAGACCCTGGTACTGGGCATCAGCGGCGGCGTCGACTCGCTGACCGCCGGCCTGCTGGCGCAACGCGCCATGCGTGAGCTGCGCGAGCGCACCGGCAATATGGACTACCGCTTCATTGCAGTGCGCCTGCCGTACGAGACCCAGTTCGACGAACACGAAGCCCAGGCCTCGGTGGACTTCATCGCCCCCGACGAGCGCCATACGGTGAACATCGGCCCGGCGGTCAAGTCGCTGGCCGCCGAGGTCGCGGCGTTCGAAGGCAAGGCCGCGGTGGCGAAGGATTTCGTCCTCGGCAATACCAAGGCGCGCATCCGCATGGTCGCGCAGTACACCATCGCCGGCGCCGCCCATGGCCTGGTGATCGGCACCGATCACGCGGCGGAAGCGGTGATGGGCTTCTTCACCAAGTTCGGTGACGGCGCCTGCGACCTGGCGCCCCTGAGCGGACTGGTGAAAAACCAGGTCCGGGCCATCGCCCGCCACTTCGGCGCCCCGGAGTTCCTGGTGGAAAAGATACCGACCGCCGACCTCGAGGACCTGGCACCCGGCAAGCCGGACGAAGCCTCCCACGGCGTGACCTATGCCGAGATCGATGCCTTCCTGCACGGCGAGCCGGTACGCCAGGAAGCCTTCGATATCATCTGCCGGACCTACGAAAAGACCCATCACAAGCGCGAGATGCCATTCGCGCCATGACTCGTGCGGCGGGAATGCCGTAGGAAACGTCTATTTTTCCGTGCAACGCTTGAGGCAGCATCGGTCACTGGGCAGTCTTCGCCGAATCTAGTTGGCAGGGACCCCATCCGATGCTGCTCAATCGCAAATACCCCAGGCTGCAAGCGCAACCCTTGCTTCGGCGCCCCTGGTCGTTTCCGCTGCTCGGAGCGCTCGGGGTGGTCTGCTGGGTCGCCACCGCCGCCAGCACCCCCGACAACCCCGTCGCCGGCCATCCCAGCGCGGCGCATTTTTCACTGGTCACCCAGATGCCGGCGCGCACGGCGTTGCAGGCCAGCGCCCACTACATCCCGAAAGCCAACCAGATCGGCTGCCCCTATCAGCCCACGGTGCTGCACTTCAACACGCCCCTCGTAGAAACACCCCACAGTTCCAACTTCAAGGTGCCCCTGGGCTACGAATTGCCTGACTGCAAACTGTATCTGAGTGAAGTGAGCTTCGAGACCGAAGCGCTTTACGGGGCTGACAACCTCAATCGCAGCATCTCCCACAGCGGTTCGATTGCCGTGCGCGACAACCTGCGGCCGGGCGTGTCGGGCTTTCCGAGCTCGGGGGAAAAACAGTATGAGGGTTTGTGCGATTGGGAGATCATCGACCCCGATGCCCTCGTCGGACCGGGACAGGTACTCACCTGCCATGCGCTGGACGACCAGGGGCGCGTGATCGGTGGTAATCGCAAGCCCTCCAAACTGGGCGGCACCCTGAGCCTGGAGGACCTGCAAGGCAAACGTATTCGCCTGAACCTGAAAATGAACGAGCAACCCTGACCCCGGTCGTTGGGGTCAGGGTCGACGGCGGGTTACTTGAGAACGACCGCGCCCTTCATCAGCGAGTTGTGGCCCGGGAACGAGCAGAAGAACATGTAGCTCTCGCTGGCCGACAGTTTCGACACGTCGAAGGTGACCGAATCCTTTTCACCGGCACCGATGATCTTGGTATGGGCGATGATGCGGGTGTCGCCGTCCTTCAGGTAGTTCTTGTCGATACCGGCGGCCATGCCGTCAGCCGCGATCCCGGCCATGTCGTCGGCCTTGCTCAGCACCCAGTTATGCCCCATGACGTTCTTCGGCAGGCTGCCGGCATGCGTCAGGTTCACGGTGAAGGTCTTGCAGCTCTTGTCGATGCTGATTTCCTTGGTGGTGAAGGACATCTGATCGGTGGAGTCGACATCGACCTTGCATTCGGCGGCAAGCAACTGGCCACTGGCGAGGGCCAACAGGGATACCGCAACAACTTTGGCGAACATGGTGAATCTCCAAGGCAGGGTATGAAAATCAAGGGATCAAACGGGGAGACTGCCTGAAATCTAGCTCAGTTCTCCTGATCTGCATCAACAGATTGTATACAATCCTAAGCTATCGCCTCGATGGATACAATCAACCAGCCAGACGAACCGCTGCCCTCTAACATGAGGACGTTCTCACTCAACGGAGCGTCCGCCATGTCTCTCAACAACCTGTTGCAAAGCCTGTTCGCCGCTTACGCTTGCGGTGCCAGCGGTACCTGTGGGGAACCGGCTTAATTGACCGGGCGCCCCACATCGCCCATCGGCATCACCGTGACCCGCACTTCCGGGTCATGGCTGCCGCCGCCCAGGATCACCCCTCGCAGCGGCGACACATCGGAGAAATCCCGGCCCCAGGCCAGGGTGATGTGCTCCAGAGCCGGCTGCACGTTGTTGGTCGGATCGAAATCCACCCAGCCCGACACCGGGCAGAATACCGAGACCCAGGCATGGGAAGCATCGGCGCCAATCATCCGCGGCTGGCCGGGCGGCGGCTGGGTCAGCAGGTAACCGCTGACATAGCGCGCCGCCAGACCCCGCGAGCGCAGGCAGGCGAGCATCAGGTGGGCGAAGTCCTGGCAGACGCCGCGCCGTCGCTCCAGCACCTCCACAAGAGGCGTGGCGACCTGGGTCGCTTCGGCATCGAAGGTGAACTCGCTGAAAATCTTCTCCATCAGCGCCTGGGCCCCCGCCAACACAGGGCGTCCGACGGGGAAACAGCTCTCGGAAAACTCGACGAAGCTTTTCTTCAAATGCACATAGGGTGATTCGAAGCGATAACGGCACGCTTCGAGAAGCGCCGGATTCAACGCCTGGCCGCTGTAGGTCAAGGCATTGCGGGTGTCATCCCAGGCCGTGGACAGGTTGAAATCCACCACGGGGCGCGCCAGCACTTCCACATTCAGCCAGGCATTGACCAGCAGCTCGTCATGGGGACGCTCGAACGCCAGCCGGGTCAACGGGTTGCCGAATACATCCTGCTCATCGCGGCGGCTGGTCGGCTCGGGGCTGATCTGCAACGACTGCTCGCTGCACACTTGCCAGGCGCAGGGGCGCGGCCACAGGTGCGCAAGCTGCTGGGCCAGGGACACCGGACTGTCGTAGTGGTAATGGGTATCGTGGAAAATCTGGTAGAGGGCACTCATCACACGGACACCGTCTGCTGGCTGATATCGTCGACATGGGCGAAATGCCGCAAGGCCAGGCGGTCGGACACCTGGCCGCTGGCATCGGCGACTTCCTGCAACAGGTCCGCCAGACCGTCGAGCACGTCGCGCACGCCGGTGTCGCCGAACAAGGCGCTTTCCAGGTTGCCCAGATCGAAACGCCCCAGGCGCTCGACCAGCTGGTTCAGGCCCGATTCACGCGGGACACCGAAGTCATCGTTCAAACGGCGCAAGGTGCGGCTCACCAGCTTCAGCTGGAACAGCACGGCATGGGGGTTCTGCTCATCCAGCAGCAACAGGTCGAGCACCGGGATCAATTGCGGCACCGCCAGGTAACGCGAACGGTAGGTGATGCTGCTGTTGCCCAGCTCCAGCAGCCACGCCAGCCCGGCCTGGTCGAACACCGCGATGCCGCGCAGGAAGGCCGCCAGGCTGCTGCTGAGAAACTGCAGGCGCTCGATGCGCCGACCGATCATCAGGAAGCGCCAGCCCTCGTCGCGGGTCATGTCGTCCAGGGCGAAGCCGGACAAGGCCGCCAGGGACATGACCAGGCGGTTGAGGAAATCCAGCAGTTCGCCGAAGTTCGGGTCTTCGCTTTCCAGGCTCAGGGCTTCGCGTTGCAGCTCCACCAGCGCCTGCCAGTTTTCCCGCGACAGCTTGCCGCGCACCTGGGACGCCGCCCACTGCAAGCGCTGCAGGTTGGCCCGCAGGCTGAACGGCCAGTCGTCGCCGAGCAGCGCCGCCAGCAGGCGCTCCGGCAGTTCGCCCTCCTCCGGCAGCAGCATCAGGCTTTCACCGAGCTCCACCGCCGCCTGCAAGGCCTGGGGGTCGTCGCCGTCGACATAACGGGCCAGCATGATCCGCAACAAGCGCGCGCTGTCGTCGCAACGCTCGCAGTAGCGGCCGAACCAGAACAGGTTTTCCACCACCCGCGACGGCAGGTAGGGATCGCGCCGCACCAGGTCGCGCACCCCGAGGGAACGCTGGGTGCGCCATTGCTCGCCGCTGGGCATGCGCTCGCTGAGTACCCAGGTGTCCTTGCTGGCACCGCCACGCTGCATCGACACCACTTCGGCGTCGGCCTCGGCCGCCACCCGCGTCAGGCCACCCGGCAACACCCGGTAACCGTCGGCGCTGGCCACGGCATACACGCGCATGCCGATGGCCCGGGGTTGCAGGGTGCCTTCCTCGGCTTGCCAGACCGGCGCCTGGGACAACTGCGCCAGCTCCTGGGCGACATAGGCGTAGGGCCGGGCGCGCATGCGCTCGGCCAGGGCCTGGCGTTGTTCGACATCGAGGTCGCGGCCGAACACCGGGACAAAGCTTTGCGACGGGAACGCCGGCTTGATCAGCAGCTCCGGCAGTTTCTCCAGGGCCTGGGCCAGCACCGGCGGCTCGCCGCACCACCAGGTGGCGATGGACGGCAGGATCAGCTCTTCGCCGAACAGGTGCTGGTTGATCTTCGGCAGGAAGCCCAGCAGGCCGGGAGACTCCAGCACGCCGCTGCCCAAGGCATTGGCCACCAGCACCCGGCCCTGGCGCACCGCCTCCAGCAGGCCGGGCACGCCGAGGGCCGAGTCGGTGCGCAGCTCCAGCGGATCGCAGAAGTCGTCGTCGAGCCGGCGCATGATCGCGTGCACCCGCTGCAAGCCACTCAGGGTCTTGAGGTAGACCGTGGCGTCACGCACCGTCAGGTCGCCGCCTTCCACCAGCGGATAACCCAGCTGGCGCGCCAGGTAGAGGTGTTCGAAATAACTTTCGTTGAAGCGGCCCGGGGTCAGCAACACCACCAGCGGCGCCTCGGCATCGCTCGGGGCCTGGCGCACCAGGGTTTCCTGCAGGGTACGGAAGAACCCGGCCAGGTGATGCACCCGCAGGTCGCGGTACAGGTCGGGAAAGGCCCGCGACACGATGGTGCGGTTTTCCAGGGCGTAACCGGCCCCGGACGGTGCCTGGGTCCGATCCGCCGTGACCCACCAGCGGCCGTCTGGCGTGCGCGCCAGGTCCACGGCGAACAGGTGCAGGAAGGTCTCGGCCGGCGGCTGGATGCCTTGGCAAGGCCAGAGGAAGTTGTTGTGACCGAAGACCAGCTCGGCGGGCAACAGGCCGTCGCGAACCAGGGTCTGCGGGCCATAGAGATCGGCCAGCACCGCATTCAGCAGCCGTGCCCGTTGGGCAATGCCCGCCGCCACCCGCTGCCATTCGTCGGCGGGGATGATATGCGGCAGCAGGTCGAGCTCCCAGGGCCGGTCGGCGCCCTTGGGATCGGCGTAGACGTTGTAGGTCACGCCGTTTTCCTGGATCTGCCGGGCCAGCAGGGCCTGGCGCTGGGCCAGTTGCCCCGGCGTGCTGCGCTGCAACTGCTCGAACAGCGGCTGCCAATGGACACGCACAGCGCCGCTGTCGTCCAGCAGTTCGTGATAGGTCCCCGCTGTCAGCGGGTAGCGGTCAAGCAGGTCGGGCATGGAAAGCTCGGCAGACGGCAAGGGCAATCAGGTTAACGCAGACAGATGACGCACGGATACGCGAAAACTCCGTGCGCCCTGTCCGATTTATGTATGTCGCAGGTCCAACGTCATCGGCAGTTCGTCATTGATCCTCAACGGCGGGATCGGTAGCGCGCCGGGGCTGTGGCCGAGGCGGAAGAACCGCGCCATGCGCCGGCTCTCCGCCTCGTTGGCGTTCACCGGCAAGGTCTCGTAGTTACGCCCGCCCGGATGAGCCACGTGGTACTGGCAACCACCGAGGGAGCGCTGCATCCAGGTGTCGAGCAGGTCGAACACCAGCGGCGCGTGCACCGGGATGGTCGGTTGCAGGCAGTTGGCCGGTTGCCAGGCGCGATAACGCACGCCGGCGACGAATTCGCCGACCCGCCCGGTAGGTTGCAGCGGTACCGCCACGCCGTTGCAGGTCAGCAGGTAACGCTGGGGGCCAGGCCCGTCAACTTGACCTGCAGGCGCTCCAGGGACGAATCCACATAGCGTACCGTGCCGCCGACCGCGCCCTCCTCGCCCAGCACATGCCAGGGCTCCAGCGCCTGGCGCACTTCCAGCTCGATGCCGTTGACCGCGTAGTCGCCGACTTTCGGGAAGCGGAACTCCAGGTGCGCGGCGAACCATTCGGCGCGCAAGGCATAGCCGGCGGCGTTGAGGTCGACGATCACGTCGGCGAAATCCTGCTCGATAAAGTGCGGCAACAGGAAGCGGTCGTGCAATTCGGTGCCCCAGCGCGCCAGCTTGGGCGGCGCATAGGGCTCGCGCCAGAACCGCGCCACCAGCGCCCGCAACAGCAGTTGCTGGGTCAGGCTCATGCGCGCGTGGGGCGGCATCTCAAAGGCACGCAGCTCCAGCAGGCCCAGGCGACCCGTGGCGCCGTCCGGCGAATAGAGCTTGTCGATGCAGAACTCGGCGCGGTGGGTGTTGCCGGTCACGTCGATCAGCAGGTTGCGCAACAGGCGATCCACCAGCCAGGGCGGACATTCCTCACCCGGTTGCGGCATCTGCGCAAAGGCGATTTCCAGCTCGTACAGCGAGTCGTTGCGCGCCTCGTCGACCCTTGGGGCCTGGGACGTCGGGCCGATGAACAGCCCGGAGAACAGGTAGGACAGCGACGGGTGGTTATGCCAGTAGCTGATCAGGCTGCGCAGCAGGTCCGGACGGCGCAGGAACGGCGAGTCCGCCGGCGTCGCGCCACCGAGGACAAAGTGGTTGCCGCCGCCGGTGCCGGTATGGCGCCCGTCGATCATGAATTTCTCGGTGGTCAGGCGGGTCTGGCGCGCTTCCTCGTAGAGGAACTCGGTGCGCTCCACCAGTTCGTCCCAACTGGCGGACGGCTGCACATTGACCTCGATCACGCCCGGGTCCGGGGTGATCCGGAAATTCGCCAGGCGGCCGTCGCTGGGTGGCTCGTAGCCTTCCAGCAACACCGGGCAATGCAACTCCTCGGCGGTGGCCTCGATGGCGCTGACCAGTTCCAGATAGTCTTCGGTCCGCTCCAGCGGTGGCATGAACAGGTACAGGCGCCCGCCCCGTGCCTCGGCGCACAAGGCAGTGCGGGTCAGCCAGGTGGCGGACTCGTCGATCTGCGGCACCCGCTCTTCACTCACCGCAGGCTCGCCGTGAACCTTGAGTGCGTCGGTGTCCGGCAGTTCGGGCAACTCCTGGTTCGGATCCGTCGGGTGCACGAACGGATACTCCGCCGCCGTCACCCACGGCTGGGAGGCCAGCGGCAGGCGATAACCCAGCGGCGAATCCCCCGGCACCAGCCGGCAGTGGTTGTCACGCAGGTACCAGCGCCCGCTCTGCCAGCGATCATTGGCGGCGGTGCGGGCCAGCGGCAATACCTGGCCGATGACCTTGTCCAGGCCCTGGGAGAACACCTTGCGCAGTCGGGCGCGCTCCAGTTCGTCGCCCAGGCGCGGGTCTTCGGCGCTGACGTTGATCGGCAGTTGCCCCTCGCGCCAGAGGTAGTAGAGGTTGTCCTCGTAGGCCGGGAAGACAAAGCGTGTCGGCAGCTTCAGACGCTCGGCGACACTCGCCAGAAAACGCCCGGCCATTTCGCCGTCGGCGCCGTAGTCTTCCTGCTCATCGGCGATCAGCGCACTGTTGTGCCAGATCGGCACGCCGTCGCGGCGCCAGTAGCTATTGAGCGACCAGCGCGGCAACTGCTCGCCCGGGTACCACTTGCCCTGGCCGAAATGCACCAGGCCTTGGGGGGCATAACGCTTGCGCAGGCGCTGGAACAGTTCGGCGGACAGTCGACGCTTGTTCGGGCCAAGAGCGGCGGTGTTCCACTCGGCGCCGTCCGGGTCGTCGATGGAGACGAAGGTCGGCTCGCCGCCCATGGTCAGTCGGACATCGCCGGCGAGCAGGTCGGCATCGATCTGCCGACCCAGGGCCTGGATCGCCAGCCATTGCTCCTCGGTGTAGGGCTTGGTGACGCGCGGCGCCTCCCAGATCCGCTCCACCGACATCTCGTGGCTGAATTCACACTCGCAGGGTTCCACCAGGCCACTGATCGGCGCCGCTGACGAGGGATCGGGACTGCAGGCCAACGGAATATGCCCTTCGCCGGCGAACAGCCCGGAGGTGGCGTCCAGGCCGATCCAGCCGGCACCCGGCAGATAGACTTCGCACCAGGCGTGCAGGTCGGTGAAGTCGACCTCGGTGCCGGAAGGACCGTCGAGGGCTTTCACGTCGGCGGTGAGCTGGATCAGGTAGCCGGAGACGAAGCGCGCCGCCAGCCCGAGGTGACGCAGCAGTTGCACCAACAGCCAGGCCGAGTCGCGGCAGGAGCCGGAGGCGTTGTCGAGGGTCTGCTCGGGCGTCTGTACGCCGGGCTCCATGCGGATCAGGTAGCCGATGTCTTCGCTCAGGCGCTGGTTGAGGGCCACCAGGAAATCCACGCTGGGCAGCGGCGTACGATCGATGCCGTCCAGGTAGGCCTTGAACTTGGGCGTCAGCGGCAGCTTTTCCAGGTAAGGCGACAGCTCGTGCTTTTCATCGGCGGCGTAGGTGAACGGGATCTTCTCGGCGTAGGGCTCGAGGAAAAAGTCGAACGGATTGAACACCGCCATCTCGGCGACCAGGTCGACCTCGATGCGCAGTTCCGCGGTCTTCTCCGGGAACACCAGGCGCGCCAGGTAGTTACCCTGGGGATCCTGTTGCCAGTTGATGAAATGCTGCTCGGGCTGGACCTTCAGCGCATAGGACAGAATCCGCGTGCGACTGTGGGCCGCCGGACGCAGGCGAACGATCTGCGGACCGAGCTCGACGGCGCGTTCATAGCGGTAATGCGTGACATGGTGCAATGCGACATGGATCGACACGGCGTGCCTCCTGCGAGCCTGGGCTTGAACCGACGCGCGCAAGACTTATGCCACTTGGCCAAGCCCTGCACTTTCGGCGTGAGTCGTGCTCGCTCAGCTAAGCACAGCACCAGAATGGCGCCAGCTTGAGGGCGTAGTGCAGGTGGCGCACAGAAAGGGGGCGAATGTCCGAGACCGCCCTCAGCGCGGTTTGCGCCGGGCCTTCAGCGCACTTTTCAGGGCTTCGCGCTGGTGACGAATGTCGACGAGCTTACTGCGCATTTCGCGGTGGCGCTTGCTGTTGAGCAGCAGCAGGCCCAATAGCGGAAAGAGCACCGCCAAGGTGTAGATGACTTTATGCGGACGATCCTCGATGGTCGGCAATACGCCCAACAGGCACACGACCAGCACCCCGACCACTCCCCACACCCACTGCGGCCTGCCGCGCACCACCATGAAATTGCAGTGCACCACGACCAGTGTGACCGCCGCGCCCCCCAGCACCGACCAGGTCGCTTGCTCGCCGAGTGAAGCCCCGGAGAAATAGAACGCCGCCACCAAGGGAATCGCACAGGCCAATGAGAACAGCGCCGCGAAAATACCGCCGATAAAGGTCGGGAAATAACGCGCCAGAAAACGCGGCAGACTCAGGTCGTCCATCATTCCTCCACCTCCTCATACAAACCGACAGCAATGGTTTTGACATTGCCCGACAAAGCGCTGCCGGTCAGGCCAATCGCCGCCCCCAGGGAATCCTTGATCTGGGTAACGGTGGCGTGTTTCAGCTGGGTCGGAGTGAAGCGCTTGGGCAGATCTCCAGCCAGTTGCTTGAGTTTGAGCATCTTCGGTGTCAGCCGCGGATCGTTGATGCTGAGCAACTCTTTGGTCAACTTCGACCTTTCCTGGCGCGTCAGTCCGCGCAGAATTTCACGCAGGCTTTTACCGGTCGTGGCCTTGGCCACCTTCACCAGTTTTATCGTGGTCAAGGTGGAAGCCCCTACGCCCAGCAGAGACGCCGCGTCCAAGCCGATCGAGGCGTATTGGTACCACTCTTCACTGTCCAGCTTATCGTTGAACGAGGGGTTGACCACTTCCGCCACCGTTCGGATACCTCCGGCGAAACACTGCACCGAACTGGCGGTCGCAGCGGCATAACCCAGGGCCACTACCACCGAGCTGGCCCCGGCACTGAAGGGAACCGCCACCGAGCCACTGAGCACGACAATCCAGCCCAACACCGCTCCGGTGCAGGACAAGGTGGTATTGATCGCTTCTCCAACCAGCCGTGACTCACGGGGATTGTCCTGCACCTGCTGGGCGAACTGCGCCGGCGCGATGTACTTCTGCGCCTCGCGCAGGATGATGCGCTTGGGCTGGATGCTGCAGATCGGTTGGAACTCACGCAGGGTGACGACGTTGAAGTCGGCGTCGATATAGACCACGCCGGCCCCGACGATGCCAGGGTCGGCGTCAATCGCTGCAAAAAGCTGCGGCAGGTTGATCTGGCTTTCGATGCGTTGGCGGGCGAGGAATTGCGAGGGGCTGGAATCCATGCCGATACCGGGTAACGGAGTGCTCACGCGATGTTCATCCTTGAGTCGAACACTGGGAAATTCGCCGCCACCTTAGCAAATGAATAAGGTCCCCGATAGAAAGCAAAACGCCAGCACAAGGCTGGCGTTCTGCATTCAATTGACCGCTTGAAGCTCCCGGCTCAACGCTGCCTCAGCGCGGCACCACCGGCTTGCGGGTTGGCTTCTTGCCTTTGCCCTTGGCCGCATCGGCACGCTCCTTGGCGGCCTGCTTGTTGCGGGCGAACGCGGCGGCCTTGGCCTGTTCGCGCTTGTCCCAGGCATTGCCGCCGTCGCTGCCACGCGGCGGCAGACCGGTGTGCTGGGTGAGGATCTTGGTGGTGGTGTCCTTCGCCACCTTGTGGCTGCCGGCCGGTGTCGAGTTCTTCCGACGGGCGCTCTGGTAGCTGTCGGTCGCCGGCTGGTGCAGCGGGATCAACTGGTGCTTGCCCGGCCCGATCAGATCGCCACGGCCCATGCGCAGCAAGGCTTCGCGCAGCATCGGCCAGCCCTTCGGATCGTGGTAGCGCAGGAACGCCTTGTGCAACCGGCGCTGCTCCTCGCTCTTGACGATGGTCACCCCGTCACTCTTGTAGGTGACCTTGCGCAGCGGGTTCTTGCCCGAGTGGTACATGGCCGTGGCACTGGCCATCGGCGACGGGTAGAACGCCTGCACCTGGTCGGCACGGAAGCCGTTGCCCTTGAGCCACAGCGCCAGGTTCATCATGTCTTCGTCGGTGGTGCCCGGGTGCGCGGCAATGAAGTACGGAATCAGGTACTGCTCTTTCCCGGCTTCCTTGGAGTACTTCTCGAACATCCGCTTGAACCGGTCGTAGGTGCCGATGCCCGGTTTCATCATCTGGTTGAGCGGACCTTCCTCGGTATGCTCCGGGGCGATCTTCAGGTAACCGCCGACGTGGTGGGTCACCAGCTCCTTGACGTACTCCGGCGACTCGACCGCCAGGTCGTAGCGCAGGCCGGAGGCGATCAGGATCTTCTTCACCCCGGGCAAGGCGCGGGCACTGCGATAGAGCTGGATCAACGACGAGTGGTCGGTGTTCAGGTTCGGGCAGATGCCAGGGAACACGCACGACGGCTTGCGGCACGCGGATTCGATTTCCGGGCTCTTGCAGGCGATGCGGTACATGTTCGCGGTCGGACCGCCGAGGTCGGAAATCACCCCGGTAAAGCCCGGCACCTTGTCGCGGATCTCTTCGATCTCGCGAATGATCGACTCTTCGGAACGGTTCTGGATGATCCGCCCTTCGTGCTCGGTAATGGAGCAGAAGGTGCAACCGCCGAAGCAGCCGCGCATGATGTTCACCGAGAAACGGATCATCTCGTAGGCCGGGATCTTCTCCTTGCCGTACGCCGGGTGCGGGATGCGCTGATAAGGCATGCCGAACACGTAGTCCATTTCCTCGGTAGTCATCGGAATGGGTGGCGGATTGAACCAGACGTCGACTTCCCCATGCTTCTGCACCAGCGCACGGGCGTTGCCCGGGTTGGTTTCCAGGTGCAGCACACGGTTGGCGTGGGCATAGAGCACCGCGTCATTACGGACTTTTTCCACCGACGGCAAACGGATCACGGTCTTGTCGCGGGTCATCCGCGGGCTGGCCAGGATCTGCACGACCTTGGCTTCCTGCGGATCTTCCACCGGCCCCTTTTCCTGCTCGATGGCACAAGCAGCAGTGTCCTGGGTGTTCACATACGGGTTGATGATCTTGTCGATCTTGCCCGGCCGGTCGATGCGCGTGGAGTCGACTTCGTACCAGCCTTCAGGCGTGTCGCGGCGAATGAACGCGGTGCCGCGCACATCGGTGATGTCTTCGATCTTGTGGCCGTAGGACAGGCGCTGGGCAACCTCGACGATCGCCCGCTCGGCGTTGCCGTAGAGCAGGATGTCGGCGCTGGCGTCGATCAGGATCGAGTTGCGCACGCGGTCCTGCCAGTAGTCGTAGTGGGCGATCCGGCGCAGCGAAGCCTCGATGCCGCCGAGGACGATCGGCACATGCTTATAGGCTTCCTTGCAGCGCTGGCTGTAGACCAGGCTGGCGCGATCCGGACGCTTGCCGGCCAGGCCGCCCGGCGTGTAGGCGTCGTCGGAGCGGATTTTCTTGTCGGCGGTGTAGCGGTTGATCATCGAGTCCATGTTGCCGGCCGCGACACCGAAGAACAGGTTCGGCTCGCCGAGCTTCATGAAGTCGTCCTTGGACTGCCAGTTCGGCTGGGCAATGATCCCGACGCGAAAGCCCTGGGACTCCAGCAGCCGGCCGATGATCGCCATGCCGAAGGACGGATGGTCGACGTAGGCATCGCCGGTGACGATGATGATGTCGCAGGAATCCCAGCCAAGCTGATCCATCTCTTCCCGGCTCATGGGCAGGAAGGGCGCTGGCCCGAAACATTCGGCCCAGTACTTGGGATAGTCAAATAACGGCTTGGCTGCTTGCATGGCGATGACCGGTGTCGAGATGAAATTTCGCGGGCGCGGAATATAGCACAAAAAATGACCAAATCCGACGACCATAGTCGGAAATCGGTGGCGTGTTACTCGTCGTCGTCGAAGTTGTAACTGCCCGGCGCCAGGTTCTCGAAGCGCGTGTACTTGCCGATAAAGGCCAGGCGGATAAAGCCGATCGGGCCGTTACGCTGCTTGCCGATGATGATTTCGGCGATGCCCTTGTGCTCGGTTTCCGGGTGATAGACCTCATCGCGGTACACGAACATGATCACGTCGGCGTCCTGCTCGATCGCTCCGGATTCCCGCAAGTCGGAGTTCACCGGACGCTTGTTCGGCCGTTGCTCCAGGGAGCGGTTGAGCTGGGACAAGGCCACTACCGGGCAGTTGAACTCTTTCGCCAGGGCCTTGAGGGAACGGGAAATCTCGGAAATCTCGTTGGTCCGGTTGTCGCCGCTGGAACCGGGGATCTGCATCAGCTGCAGGTAGTCGATCATGATCAGGGCGATATCGCCGTGCTCACGCACCAGGCGCCGGGTCCGCGCGCGCATTTCCGACGGGCTGATACCCGCCGTATCGTCGATGAACAGCTTGCGGTCGTTGAGCAAGTTGACCGCCGAGGTCAGCCGTGGCCAATCGTCGTCTTCCAGCTGGCCGGAACGGACCTTGGTCTGGTCGATCCGCCCAAGCGAGGAGAGCATACGCATGATCAGCGATTCGCCTGGCATCTCGAGGGAGTACACCAGCACCGCCTTGTCGCTGCGCAACACCGCGTTCTCCACCAGGTTCATGGCGAAGGTGGTCTTGCCCATCGACGGACGGCCGGCGACGATGATCAGGTCGGCCGGTTGCAGGCCGCTGGTCTTCTCGTCGAGGTCGGTGTAACCGGTGGACAGGCCGGTGATGGCGTTGTCGGTGTTGAACAGCGTATCGATCCGGTCGATGGCCTTGGTCAACAGTTCGTTGACCCCCACCGGGCCGCCGGTCTTGGGCCGAGCCTCGGCGATCTGGAAGATCTGCCGCTCGGCCTCGTCGAGAATCTCGGCGGCGCTACGGCCTTCCGGGTTGAACGCGGTGTCGGCGATTTCGGTGCTGATGCCGATCAACTGGCGCAAGGTCGCCCGCTCGCGAACGATCGCGGCGTAGGCCTTGATGTTGGCCACCGAGGGGGTGTTCTTCGCCAGCTCCGTCAGATAACCCAGGCCACCGACCTGCGAGGCCTGCCCTTCCTTGTCCAATTGCTCGGCCAGGGTCACCACGTCGATGGGCATGTTCTGATCAGCCAGCCTGGCGATGGCGCGGAAGATCAGACGGTGGTCATGGCGATAGAAGTCGCCGTCCGAGACTTGATCGAGCACGCGCTCCCAGGCGTTGTTGTCCAGCATCAGACCACCGAGCACGGCCTGTTCGGCCTCGATGGAATGCGGCGGCACCTTCAGCGCGGCGGTTTGCAGATCGTATTGCTCGGGAGCGGAGATATCGTTCATGGCCACTTGAAATCAGGGGGGTGGGTGCAAAAAAACAAAAGGCACGACCTGAATGAACAGAGTCGTGCCCGATGTTAACCGCCTGGCGAGCAAGTCGCCAGACGATTGGGTACTGCTTAAGCAGCCACCACGACAACGCGTACGGTTGCTTCGACTTCGGCGTGCAGGTGCACGGCCACGTCGAATTCACCCACGTTGCGGATGGTGCCGTTCGGCAGACGCACTTCGCTTTTTGCCACTTCAACGCCGGAGGCGGTCAGGGCATCAGCGATGTCGTGGGTGCCGATCGAACCGAACAGCTTGCCTTCGTCACCGGCGGTGGCAGTGATGGTCACTTCCAGCTCAGCCAGTTGGGCGGCGCGCGATTCAGCCGAAGCTTTCTTGTCTGCTGCAGCTTTTTCCAGCTCAGCGCGACGCTCTTCGAACGCAGCCAGGTTGGCAGCGGTCGCAGCGGTGGCTTTGCCGAATGGCAGCAGGTAGTTACGACCGTAACCGGCCTTAACGTTTACCTTATCGCCCAGGTTGCCCAGGTTGGCGATTTTTTCCAGAAGGATCAGTTGCATGTGGAAATCCTCTTAACTTTTAACCTTCACCGTTCGCGGAACCGTTATCGGCATCCTTCGACGCCAGGCGTCCGCGAAAATCAATCAGGCTGTCGACAATGGCCAATACCATGAGCAACGGACCGAGCAAGTGCATGAAAGGCACCAGCGTGACGTACATCCCCACCAGCCAGAAACTGGCCAGTCTCTTCTGCGCCACCAGCCCGTGAATCAGGGCCAGGCCGGCGAAGAACAGCGGAACACTGCACAGCGGCAACAGAATCAACGCCTGCACACCGAGAAACGGCGCGACAAACATGACGGCCAGCAGCACCAGCGCCACCTGCTTGGGGATCCGGACAGCGCGGAACTCGCGCCCGAAACCACCGGGGTTGTACAACAACGCTTGCCAATAGCGCCCAAGAATCAGGCACATCACACTAAAGACCTGCAGCGAGATCGCCGTCGAGGTGATCAACAGGGGCACGGCCAGTGACGCGAGGAACGCTCGCTGATCTACCGACAACTTGTGGTAGACCTCACCGAGAGCCAGCGGCACGACTTGTTCGAACGTCTGCGCCAACCCTTCGATGAAGGGACTGAAAATCGTCCCCAGACTCACCGCACATACCAACCCTACTGCCATGCTGACCAGCAGCACGCGGTTCCACGAGTAGCCGGCGCGTAAAACCAGCGCCAGGCTGCAAGACCCGAGCAGCACCAACAGGGCCGTGGGGTCTTTCTGGATGTTGAAGTGCCAGAACAGCAGCACCGACAACACACCCAGACCGATGACGCCAAGGGCGTCCGAACCGCGCCGCAGGAGCACAAGGCACCCGGCGGCGGCACTCAACCAGAACAACAGCGGCAATGCCGCAGATCCGGCCACGACGAGCATGGCCTGCATACGTCCGCGCATGATGAATCCAGCTAAGGCGCGCATGCATTCAATCCTTTACTGCGTGTCGACTGCCCGGTCTCAGCGGCCGTGGCTGTCGGTGTAGGCCAGCAGGGCCAGGAAGCGGGCGCGCTTGATAGCGGTGGCCAGCTGACGCTGATAACGAGCTTTGGTACCGGTGATACGGCTTGGAACGATTTTGCCGGTTTCGGATACGTAGGCTTTCAGGGTGTTGAGATCTTTGTAATCGATCTCTTTCACGTCTTCAGCGGTGAAGCGGCAGAATTTACGACGACGGAAGAAACGTGCCATGTGATTGGCTCCTCAAAAGGTCCGTGGATTACTCGTCAGCGTTATCGCTGGCGTCGCTGTCATCACCCTCAACGCCATCGGCGTCGGAGTGCTCAGGACGGTCGCGACGCTCACGGCGCTCACTGCGGTTTTCTTCAGCCTTGAGCATCTCGGACTGGCCGGTAACGGCTTCGTCGCGACGGATGACCAGGTTACGGATCACAGCATCGTTGTAACGGAAGTTGTCTTCCAGCTCGGCCAGGGCCTTGCCGGTGCACTCAACGTTCAGCATCACGTAGTGAGCCTTGTGAACATTGTTGATTGCATAGGCCAGTTGACGACGGCCCCAGTCTTCCAGACGGTGGATTTTGCCGCCGTCTTCTTCGATCAGCTTGGTGTAACGCTCAACCATGCCGCCGACTTGTTCGCTTTGATCCGGGTGGACCAAAAAGATGATTTCGTAATGACGCATGAATGCTCCTTACGGGTTGTAGCCTGCCGCTCAAAAACGGTCAGACAAGGAGTGAATGACACTTGTGTGTCTTGCCTGGAGTAGGCACGGATGCGCCAGCCATCACGGCAAGGGGCGCAATTGTAGAGAAGGGGCGAGAGGGGTGCAAGATAATTGGCGATTATTTGAGCAGCCAATCGAGTTTATGCACCCCCTCCAGATCAGGCTTTCTTGGCGGCAGCCTTGACGCTGCGCTGGCGCATGGCTTCGAACAGGCACACGCCCGTCGCCACGGAGACGTTGAGACTGCTGACGCTACCGGCCATCGGCAGCTTCACCAGGTAGTCGCAGTGCTCGCGGGTCAGGCGACGCATGCCCTTGCCTTCGGCCCCCATGATCAGGATGGTCGGCCCGGTCAGGTCCTGCTGGTACAACTCCTGCTCCGCCTCCCCCGCCGTGCCGACGACCCACAGGCCGCGCTGCTGGAGCTTTTCCAGGGTCCGTGCGAGGTTGGTCACCGCCACCAGCGGAATCACTTCCGCCGCGCCGCAGGCCACCTTGCGCACCGCCGGCGTCAGGGTCGCCGACTTGTCCTTGGGCACCACCACCGCCAACGCACCGGCGGCATCGGCGGTGCGCAGGCAGGCGCCGAGGTTGTGCGGGTCGGTCACGCCGTCGAGCACCAGGATCAACGGTGCGCCCTCGGTGCGGTCGAGCAGCTCGTCGAGCATCGCCTCGCCCCAGACCTGGCTCGGACTGACCTCCGCCACCACGCCCTGGTGCACGCCTTCGACCCAGGCATCCATCTCGCGGCGCTCGGCCTGACCGACGGACACCCGGTTTTCCCCGGCCAGCTCCAGCAACACCTGGACCCGCGGGTCGCTGCGGCCTTCGGCCAGCCAGATCTGCTTGACCCGTTTAGGGTGGTGACGCAACAACGCTTCCACGGCATGCACGCCGTAGATTTTTTCCAACTGACTCATGACTTGCCCTTGGGTTTACGCGCCCCGCCGCTTTTCGCGGGACCAGCGCCCGCCTTCGGCGGACCTTTGCGATGCTTGCTCGGCTTTTCCGACGGAGCGCCACGACCGGTCTTGCCCTCGGTCTTGCCCTTACCGCCGCTTTTGGCCTCGGCCAACAAGGCCTGCTTCATTTCGCGACTTTTGCGCACTTCGGCGTTTTTCGCGGCGGCGTCGCTGGAGCGATAGGCCTCCTCCGACTTCTTCGCGACCGCACCGCGACGCCCAGCCTTGGCCGGCTCCGGTGCCTTCTCGATGGGTGCGGGAGCGGCGGCATCGGCCCCGCGCTTCTTCCGACCGATCGGTGCACTGAGTGTTTTCTCGGCCATTTCGAAGTCGATCTTGCGCTCGTCGAGGTCAACGCGCATGACCTTCACTTCCACCGTGTCGCCCAGGCGGAAGCTGCGACCGGTGCGCTCGCCCGCCAGGCGGTGATGGACTGGGTCGAAATGGTAGTAGTCGCCCGGCAAGGCGGTGACATGCACCAGGCCTTCGACGTAGATATCGGTCAGCTCGACGAACAGGCCGAAACCGGTCACGGCGGTGACCACACCCGGGAACGACTCGCCCACGCGATCCTTCATGAACTCGCACTTGAGCCAGTTCACCACGTCGCGGGTGGCTTCGTCGGCACGCCGCTCGCTCATCGAGCACTGCTCGCCCAACTGCTCCAGCGCCGCTTCGTCGTACGGATAGATCCGCGCTTTCGGAATGGTCATCGCGCCGGCACGGCGAACGTGCGGCGTGTCCTGCTTGGAGTGGATGACGCTGCGGATGGCGCGGTGTGTCAGCAGGTCCGGGTAACGCCGGATCGGCGAGGTGAAGTGGGTGTAGGCCTCGTAGTTCAGGCCGAAGTGGCCCTGGTTGTCGGCGCTGTACACCGCCTGGCTCAGGGAGCGCAGCATCACGGTCTGGATCAGGTGGAAATCCGGGCGACTCTGGATGCTCGCCAGCAACGCCTGGTAATCCTTCGGCGACGGACCTTCCTTGCCCTTGTGCAGGGACAGGCCCAGTTCGCCGAGGAAGGCGCGGAGTTTTTCCAGGCGCTCCGGCGGCGGGCCGTCATGCACCCGGTACAACGCCGGAATCTCGTGCTTCTTGAGGAACTCGGCGGTGGCCACGTTGGCCGCCAGCATGCACTCTTCGATCAGCTTGTGCGCATCGTTGCGGGTGGTCGGACGGATTTCCGCGATCTTGCGCTCGGAACCGAAGATGATCCGCGTTTCCTGGGTTTCGAAGTCGATGGCGCCACGGGTATGCCGCGCCGCCAGCAGCACCTTGTACAGGGCGTAGAGCTGCTTGAGGTCCGGAATCACTTCCGAATACTCGCCACGCAGCTTCTTCGCTTCGCTGGTCTTCGGCTGCTCCAGGATCGAGCTGACCTTGTTGTAGGTCAGGCGCGCATGGGAGTGGATCACCGCTTCGTAGAACACGTAGTCGGTCATCTGCCCGCTTTTGTTGATGGTCATCTCGCAGACCATCGCCAAGCGGTCGACATGCGGGTTCAGCGAGCACAGGCCGTTGGACAGCTGCTCCGGCAGCATCGGCACCACGCGCTCGGGGAAGTACACCGAGTTGCCGCGCACCTGGGCCTCGGCATCCAGCGCCGAACCGAGCTTCACGTAGCTGGAAACGTCGGCAATCGCCACGTACAACTTCCAGCCACCGGAGAACAGGCGCAATTTGCCCGGCTTGGCTTCGCAATAGACCGCATCGTCGAAGTCGCGGGCGTCTTCGCCGTCGATGGTGACGAACGGCAGATGGCGCAGGTCGATGCGCTTCTCCTTGTCCTTCTCCTCGACTTCCGGCTTGAGCTTCGCGGCTTCCTTGAGTACGGCCTCGGGCCAGACGTGGGGAATGTCGTAGGTGCGCAGCGCGACATCGATTTCCATGCCGGGCGCCATGTAGTTGCCCACCACTTCGATCACATCGCCCTGCGGCTGGAAGCGCGGGGTCGGCCAGTGGGTGATCTTCACCTCGACGAACTGACCGACACGGGCGTCGGCGTTGCGGCCCGGGGTCACCAGCACTTCCTGCTGGATCTTCGGGTTGTCCGCCACCACGAAACCGATGCCGCCCTCTTCGAAGTAGCGCCCGACGATGCTCTCGTGGGCACGGGACACCACCTCGACGATCACGCCTTCACGGCGCCCGCGCCGATCCAGGCCGGACACCCGCGCCAGGGCGCGGTCGCCATCGAACACCAGGCGCATTTGCGCCGGGCTCATGAACAGGTCGTCGCTGCCGTCGTCCGGGATCAGGAAACCGAAACCGTCGCGATGACCGGCGATGCGGCCAAGGATCAGGTCGAGTTTGTCCACCGGCGCATAGGTGCCGCGGCGGGTGTAAATCAGTTGCGCATCGCGCTCCATGGCACGAAGACGGCGACGCAGGGCCTCGATCTGGTCTTCGGTGCTCAGGCCGAACTCATCCACCAGCTCCTCGCGACTGGCCGGCGATCCACGCTCGGACAGGTGCGCCAGGATCAGCTCGCGGCTAGGAATGGGGTTTTCGTATTTTTCCGCTTCACGAGCGGCCTCGGGGTCGAGGGATTGCCAATCGGCCATTAGATAAATTTCACCTTGTCTATATGCGGGTTAGTTTGGCATACGCGTATTGAAACGGGAAATTTCAGGCACACAGGCCGCCTTGAAACCCATTTGTCGGCGTGAAAAATGCCGCGGGAAGGACATTGAAGCGTTTTTCCAAGTTTTTTTCATGACAGGGGTTTACACTTCAACAGCGCCTCCGTATAGTGCGCGCCATCGACGACGGAGACGTTGACGATACTGCCCAGATGGTGAAATTGGTAGACACGCCAGCTTCAGGTGCTGGTGGCCGCAAGGCCGTGGAAGTTCGAGTCTTCTTCTGGGCACCAATTCAAATTTCAGAGTTTGACTCTGGAATCTCACAAGAACCCGCGAAAGCGGGTTTTTGCGTTTTATCCCCCTGACATTTCCTCGATCCGGCGCACCACGCCTCCCACGGGACCGCTCTCGCCCCCGAGATTTAATTAAAAGCAAAAACAGGGGTTTACAGATCAAATGGCTCTCCGTATAGTGCGCTCCATCAACGGCACACAACGCTGCTGATACTGCCCAGATGGTGAAATTGGTAGACACGCCAGCTTCAGGTGCTGGTGGCCGCAAGGCCGTGGAAGTTCGAGTCTTCTTCTGGGCACCAATTCAAATTTCAGAGTTTGACTCTGGAATCTCACAGAAACCCGCGAAAGCGGGTTTTTGCGTTTCTAGACCCACAGTTTCCTGGATACACCCCGCACACTGCGGGAGCCGGCTTGCCGGCTCCTACAGTGACCGCGTTGACTGCTTTCTGTAGGAGCGAGCTTGCTCGCGATGGACGCCAACGACGACACGGGAAGCCTGATGCCCCGCGGCGCCTGAACCACCATCGCGAGCAAGCTCGCTCCTACAAGGGATTATGCACGGCCCTGCAGGACAAGCGCCGCACCCTCCAATCAAGCCCGGAACTGCCCCAGGCTCGCCTTGAGCTGCCCCGCCAGGCTGTCCAGCACCTTGCCGCTGGCCGTGGTTTCCACCACCGCCTGCGCCGCGCGCTCGGCCTGGGCATGGATCACCTCAACCCGCCCACGCACCGCATGCGCACCCTCGGCCTGATGGGCCGCCGCCTGGGTCGCCAGGCCAATCGCCGCATGCACCTGCTCCACCGAAGCCTGCACGCTCTGCTGCAACTTCACGCTGCTGCGCAACACCGCCAAGCCCTCATTGGCCTGACGACCCGCCTGGCCGATGGCCGCTACGGCTTCCCGCGCGCCCTGCTGCAAGGCACCGATATGCGCCTGGATATCGCCGGTGGAACTCTGCGTCTTGCTCGCCAGCGCCCGCACCTCGTCCGCCACCACGGCAAACCCGCGACCGGTTTCACCCGCCCGCGCCGCCTCGATGGCCGCGTTCAGCGCCAGCAGGTTGGTCTGCTCGGCAATCCCGTGAATCACCGTCAGCACCACTTCAATCTGCTCACTCTGCTGCGCCAGCCGCTCGATCACCTTGGCCCCGGTATCCACCTGCCCAGCCAGGGCTTCGATCAGATTGCCGACCTGGGTCGAGGTCCGGGTGTTTTCATCCGTCGCCTGGCGAATATCCACCACCTGCTTCAACGCGGCCTGCATCGCATGGCTTTCGGACTGCGCGTCGTCAGCCATCTTCGACAACTCGCGCAAGCTCTGCGCCACCTCGTCGCGCTGCAATCCGGCGGCCGCATCGGCACCGGCGTTGCGCAAGGTCATCTGGCCGATCTCCACACCGGTACGCTGGGCCACATCGCCCGCCTCGCGCACGATCGGCTGCAGCTTGTCGACAAAGCGATTCACCGCCGAAGCCATGTCGCCGATCTCGTCATTGCTGTTGAGTTGGACCCGCTTGGTCAGGTCCCCCTCCCCAGCCGCCAGGTCATTGAGGGCCGCGATCAGCAGATGCAGCTTGTTGACCACACGCCGCCCCAGCACCACCGCCAGCAACAGCAGGACGCCGAGACCGACCAGGGCCAGCCCCATGCCGATCCGCCAGCGCAGGGTCTGCGCCGCGTCCTGCACCGTTGCCGTGGTGTTGGCCTGCATTTGCGAAGCCGTGGCCTGGGCCGATTGCAAGCGAGCCTGCATGGCCTTGGAACTGTCCGCCGACGCCCCTTGCAGACTGTCGCCCACCAGCTTGTCGCTGCTGGCGATCAAGGTGGTAAAACGCTGGTCCAGGGCCTTCAGGTCAGTCTCGACCGACGCCGTGGAAACCCCCATCCGCACCTTGCCGATTTCCACGCCATTGGGGCTGATCGAGGCTTCGAGGTAGTAGACCGAAGGATCGTTCTTCGCCGCGTTGAGCACCTTGTCCAGCGCTCGCTCCCCCTCGCCCTTCACCAAAAGGGCCTGGTTGATCGGGTTGTCCCGATTCAGGTAGCGAGTCAGGTGCTCGCCGGTCGCATCGTCATAGACCACGAACAGCACGTTCGGATTGCGCTGGGCCCGGCGGGCGAATTCGGACAGGGTCGGAACATCGTTGTCCCACATGGCCCGAGGCGCCACGGAGGCCAGCAATTGCGCCATATCGTTGGCCGAATCCTTCAGATCCTTCTCCAACGCCGTACGCAACTGGGCCTGCTCATCCTTCAGCCGCGAAGACAAGCCACCGGTCAGGCGCTGGCGCGTGCTGACCGAAAGGTTGTCGAGACTCGACGTCACCTCCTTGCCGGCCTGCTCCAACTCCCCAGACAGCTTCTGGCTGTCGACGCCCAGGCGATTGCCCAGGTCAGCCTCCAACGCAGTGACCGTGCTTCGGGTCAGAGCGACCGCCACCAGCACCTGCACCAAAAGGGCGATACCCAGGGTAACGAACACAGGCCGCAATAAACGGCTTTGTAACAGTGAGAGAACGGCCGACACTGGAGATTCCTCGACTTTGGCGCCATTAATCTGATAGCACACTTTTTAGACGATAATCCCAGCAAGGGTCGTGCCGAACAACAGGCAGAAACGACAAAGGGCCCCAAAAGGGGCCCTTTGTGATCTACATCAACGACTTATCAGGCGAACGGGTGACGCAGAACGATGGTTTCGTTGCGATCCGGCCCCGTCGAAATAATGTCGATCGGTGCGCCGACCAACTCTTCGATGCGCTTGATGTAGGCACGGGCAGCCGCCGGCAGCTCTTCCAGGGTCTTGGCACCCAGGGTCGATTCGGTCCAGCCCGGCATTTGCTCGTACACCGGCTCCAGGCCGATGTAGCTGTCGGCATCGGTCGGCGCGTCGATGACCGCACCGTTTTCGTTCTTGTAACCCACGCAGATGTTGATGGTTTCAAGACCGTCCAGCACGTCCAGCTTGGTCAGGCACAGGCCCGAGATGCTGTTGACGTCGATGGCACGACGCAGGATCACGGCATCGAACCAGCCGCAACGACGGGCACGGCCGGTGGTCGCACCGAACTCGTGGCCACGCTTGGCCAGGAAGGCACCGACGTCATCGAACAGTTCGGTCGGGAACGGACCCGAACCCACGCGAGTGGTGTAGGCCTTGGTGATACCCAGGATGTAATCCAGGTACATCGGACCGACGCCCGAACCGGTGGCGATACCGCCAGCCGTGGTGTTGGAGCTGGTGACGTACGGGTAGGTGCCGTGGTCGATGTCCAGCAGCGAGCCCTGGGCACCTTCGAACATGATGTCCTTGCCGGCACGACGCAGGTTGTGCAGCTCGGCAGTGACGTCGAGCATCATCGGCTTGAGCAGCTCGGCGTACTCCATGCACTCATCCAGGGTCTTCTGGAAGTCGATGGCCGGCTCTTTGTAATAATTGACCAGCACGAAGTTGTGGTAGTCCAGCAACTCGCCCAGCTTCGCGGCAAAACGCTCGCGATGGAACAGGTCACCGATACGCAGGCCACGACGAGCGACCTTGTCTTCGTACGCCGGGCCGATGCCACGACCGGTGGTACCGATCTTCAGCTCGCCACGGGCTTTCTCGCGCGCCTGGTCCAGGGCCACGTGATAGGACAGGATCAGCGGGCAGGACGGGCTGATACGCAGGCGCTCACGCACCGGCACGCCTTTCTCTTCCAGCTTGGTGATTTCCCGCAGCAGGGCGTCCGGAGCAACCACCACGCCGTTGCCGATCAGGCATTGCACGCCTTCGCGCAAGACACCCGACGGGATCAGGTGCAGGACGGTTTTCTCGCCGTCGATCACCAGGGTGTGGCCAGCGTTGTGACCACCTTGGTAGCGCACCACGGCGGCAGCATGTTCGGTCAGCAGATCAACGATCTTGCCTTTGCCCTCATCACCCCACTGGGTGCCCAGGACTACGACATTCTTACCCATAACACTTGTCCTCATTCGCGCAAACTTGGTGCCGGCAGCCGCCGGCGGGAAAACTCAAGAAGCCAGCGGCAATACTTGCCAAAGCCCGTTCTGCTGAATCAATTGCCGGTCGCAGTCCGCTTCGCGGGCGGCGGCCAATGGTTGTCCGGGCAAGGCCTGGACGACACGCTGACCCTCGCCGCGCAACTGGCAAACCAACTGCCAGAGTGCTGCATCCGTGCTGTCGGGCATCCAGATACCGCCAGACGGTAGCTCGATCTCGGCACGCCCCAGGGTCACCAGGGTTTTCAAATCGGTGGAAAAACCGGTGGCCGGACGCGCACGACCGAAGTCGGCGCCGATGTCGTCGTAACGACCGCCCTGGGCGATGGCCTGGCCGACACCCGGCACGAACACCGCGAACACCACACCGGTGTGGTAGTGGTAACCGCGCAACTCGCCCAGGTCGAAATACAGCGGCAACTCAGGGAAACGCACGGACAGCCGCTCGGCAATCGCCAGCAGGTCATCCAGCGCCGCCGTGACCTGCGCCGGCGCACCGGCCAGGCGCACACGCGCCGCCGCCAGCACTTCACGACCACCACACAGCTCCACCAGCGCCCGCAGCATGGCCGCCAGATCGGCTGGCAAGCCTTCGGTCAGCTGGATCACTTCATCAATCGCCTTGCGTTGCAGGGCGTCGAACAATTGTTGCTCCACTTCACCGGACAAGCCGGCGGCGCGGGCCAGGCCACGGTAGATACCGACATGCCCCAGGTCCATGTGCACATCCGGCACATCGGCCAGTTGCAGCATCGCCAGCATCAGGCTGATGACCTCGACGTCGCTGCTCGGGCTGGCATCGCCGTACAACTCGGCGCCCAGCTGGATCGGGCTGCGCGAGGACGACAGGGCCCGCGGCTGCGCATGCAGCACGCTGCCGGCATAGCACAGGCGGCTCGGGCCTTCGCGACGCAGGGTGTGGGCGTCGATGCGCGCCACCTGGGGCGTGATATCCGCACGGAAACCCATCTGCCGGCCCGACTGCGGGTCGATCACCTTGAAGGTGCGCAGGTCCAGGTCCTGGCCGGCGCCGGTCAACAAGGATTCCAGATACTCGATATGCGGGGTGACAACGAACTCATAGCCCCAGCTCTGGAACAGATCCAACACCTGGCGCCGCGCCACTTCGATGCGCGCCGCTTCAGGCGGCAATACTTCTTCGATGCCATCTGGCAGGAGCCAGCGATCTACCGTTGCCATTACGCCTTTCCCCTAATGATCCGGGCGGCAAGCCCACAGGCGAGCCTTGAGTGAAGCAGAAAATGGTTAACGCGCGCGCAAGAACGACGCGACGAACAGCCTGAAACCGGCTTCGCCTACCACTTTCCTCTAGAAACCTGTCGGGTTGGTCAACCCGCTTTCTGCTGATCTGCTTTCTGCTAATGAAGCTACAGACGCAAAAAAGCCGGGAATTTCCCGGCTGCCGCATCATACACCCGTTTTCCGAAAGGATCACCCCGCCCGGCGTTTTAGCTGCCGGGCGGAGGGGGCACGATGCGCGTTGAATCAGGGCTTGGCTTTTTCCAAGTAACGGAAGAAGTCGCTGCTCGGATCCAGCACCAACACGTCGCTCTTGTCCGCAAAGCTTTCACGGTAGGCGCGCAGGCTGCGGTAGAACGCGTAGAACTCCTGGTCCTGGCCGTAGGCCTTGGAGTAGATCGCGGCGGCCTGGGCATCACCGTCACCACGGGCTTCTTCCGACTGGCGATAAGCCTCGGCCAGCAACACACGGCGCTGGCGATCGGCGTCGGCACGAATGCCTTCGGCCAGTTCGTTACCCTTGGCGCGGTGCTCACGGGCCTCGCGCTCACGCTCGGTGCTCATGCGCTCGAAGACGCTGCGGTTGACTTCCTTCGGCAGGTCGATGGCCTTGACCCGGACATCGACCACCTCGATACCCAGCTCCTTGGCGGCCATGGCGTTCAGCGACGCGGTGATGTCAGCCATCAGCGCATCACGCTCACCGGACACCACCTCGTGCAGGGTGCGCTTGCCGAACTGGTCACGCAGGCCCGATTCCAGGCGACGGGACAGACGCTCGTCGGCGATCTGCTTCATGCCGGAAGTCGCGGTATAGAAGCGCTCGGCGTCCTTGACCCGCCACTTGGCGTAGGCATCGACCATCACGGCTTTCTTTTCCAGGGTCAGGAAGCGCTGCGTCGGGGCGTCCAGGGTCATCAGGCGGGCGTCGAACTTGCGCACCTGGTTGACGTAGGGCACTTTCACATGCAGGCCCGGCTGGACATCCGCCTCGACCACGCGGCCGAATTGCAGCAGGACGGCGCGCTCGGTCTGCAACACGATGTAGAAGCAGTTCCAGGCCGCCACCGCCACGATGACCCCGAGGATCAGGGCGATCAGTGATTTATTGCTCATCAGCGGCTCTCCCGGGTGCGTGTGGGTTGTGGCTCGGTGATGTGCGGCGTGATGTCAGTGTTGCCACTGGCCATCGGCCCCACACCCTTGGCCGGCGAACTGCCACCCGAACCGCTCTGGATCATCTTGTCCAGCGGCAGGTAAAGCAGGTTGCTCTGGCCGTTCTTGTTGCCGGTCACGAGCACCTTGCTGGTGCTGCTGAAGACTTCCTGCATGGTGTCGAGGTACAGGCGCTGGCGGGTCACCTCCGGCGCCTTGCGATACTCGGCCACCAGCTTGGTGAAGCGGTCGGCCTCACCCTTGGCGCGGGAGATCACTTCGTCGCGATAGCCGTTGGCATCCTCGAGAATGCGCTGGGCCTGGCCACGGGCTTCCGGCACCACGCCATTGGCATAGCCTTCGGCCTGGTTGCGCGAACGCTGTTCGTCCTCGCGGGCCCGGATCACGTCGTCAAAGGCTTCCTGGACTTCACGCGGCGCGGCCGCGCTCTGGACGTTCACCTGGGTCACGGTGATACCGGTGCGATAGGTGTCGAGGAAGCGTTGCAGGCGCTCCTTGATCTCGCCGGCCATCTGCACGCGGCCTTCGGTCAGCACCTGGTCCATCGCGGTGGAACCCACCACATGGCGCAGGGCACTGTCGGTGGCCTGTTGCAGACTGATTTCCGGCTGGTCGACGTTCAGCACGAAGTCCTGCAGGTTGCTGATCTTGTACTGCACGGTCAGCGGCACTTCGACGATGTTCTCGTCTTCGGTCAGCATCTGGCCCTGCTTGGTGTAGGCACGCTCACGCGTGACGTTCTCCAGGAACTTCTTGTCGATCGGCGGGAAATAGATGTTCAGGCCCGGCCCCACGGTTTCGTAGTACTTGCCGAAGCGCAGCACCACGGCCTGCTCCTGCTCGTCCACGACGTAGACCGCGCTGTACAACCAAATGGCCGCGAGCACGACGAGGCCGATGCCGAGCAGGCCGAAACCGCCGCCCTTGCCACCGCCCGAGCCGCCATCGTCACCGCGTTTCCTACCGCCACCAATCAACCCGTTCAGGCTTTCCTGCAGCTTGCGGAAGGCCTCGTCGAGATCCGGCGGCCCCTTGCGGTCGCCGTTGTTACGGCGCTTGCCACCCCAAGGATCCTGATTGTTCGAGTTGCCACCCGGCTCATTCCAAGCCATAGCGCTCTCCATCTGATAAAGCAAAGACGCGCCCGCGGCGCGCCGACCAATGCTACAGAATGCCTGTCAACGCGGCACAGCCGCTTTCCCAGGCTTTTATTGCAAAGTGTGTTGTTCGATGAATTCCGGCGGTTTCATCCCTTCGCGCGTGACCACTCGATTGAGCTCGGCCCGGGGCAAACGGACGGACAGCAGACAGGCGCCTTCCTCGTCGTGCTCCTCTTTCTGCACCGCACCCAATTCGAAGAACTGTGCGCGCAGTCGAGCAAAACGCTGCGGCAAGCGCAAGGTGCCGACGAACAAATCGTTGCCCAGCAACTCGGCGATCGCCTGTTCCAGCAACTCCAGGCCCTGCCCGTCCCGGGCGCTGAGCCAGACCCGCCGCGGCTTGCCGTCTTCATCGCGCTGGATTTGCGGGTCGACGCCCTCGAGCAGATCGAGTTTGTTATAGACCTCCAGGATCGGCAAGTCCTGGGCACCGATCTCGCCGAGCACCACCATGACCTGCTCGATCTGCAGCATCCGGTCCGGCTCCGCGGCGTCGATCACGTGCAGCAGCAGGTCGGAGTTGCTCGACTCTTCGAGCGTAGCCCGGAACGCCTCGACCAGCTTGTGCGGCAGGTGCCGGATGAAACCCACGGTGTCGGCCAGCACGATCGGCCCGAGGTCATCGAGCTCGTGGCGGCGCAGGGTCGGGTCAAGGGTGGCGAACAACTGGTCCGCCGCATAGACCTCCGACGCGGTGACGGTGTTGAACAGCGTCGACTTGCCGGCGTTGGTGTAGCCCACCAGCGACACCGTCGGGATATCCGCCCGCTGGCGCCCGCGCCGCGACTGCTCGCGCTGGCTGCGGACCTTTTCCAGGCGCCCCTTGATCTGCCGCAGGCGCACCCGCAGCAGGCGCCGGTCGGTTTCCAACTGGGTTTCACCCGGGCCGCGCAGGCCGATACCGCCTTTTTGCCGCTCAAGGTGAGTCCAGCCGCGCACCAACCGTGTACTCATGTACTCAAGCTGGGCCAGTTCGACCTGGAGCTTGCCTTCATGGGTACGGGCGCGCTGGGCGAAAATATCGAGAATCAGGCCCGTGCGGTCCAGCACGCGACACTCGAAGACGCGTTCGAGGTTACGTTCCTGGCTGGGCGTGAGGGTGTGATTGAAAATCACGATATCGACCTGTTCGGCCTTGACCAGGTCGCGAAGCTCCTCGACCTTGCCAGTGCCAATCAGATACTTGGCGGTTGGCCGATGACCCGGCACGTTGAAAAACGCGACGGTCTCGGCACCTGCCGATGCTGCCAACTCCTGAAACTCCTGCGGATCTTCGCGCGCCTCAGGGTCCTGACCTTCCAAGTGAACGAGAATGGTCCGTTCACCACCACCGTGGCGCTCAAAGAACAAAGGAGACTCCTATCAGGCGTTACCCGGCTCAGCGTCACCCTGTTCGGTTTCGGTTGCGCTAGGCAGGCGAATCGGACGAACCGGTACCACTGTCGAGATGGCGTGCTTGTAGACCATCTGGCTGACGGTGTTCTTCAGCAGGATCACGAACTGGTCGAAAGATTCGATCGTACCCTGCAGCTTGATGCCGTTGACCAGATAGATGGAAACCCCAACCTTTTCTTTACGCAAGGTATTCAAGTAAGGGTCTTGTAGCGAATGCCCTTTTGACATGTGCCGCACTCCTTTAAGGATCAATAATAAAAAATGGGTAAATAAATGGCTTATACCGCCTTTCCCCCAAGGATAGACGGCAATTGCAGGGACTCAGTCCAATATGGAGATCGTCCCAAGGTATTTCAAGGCGCGTGGCAGATTGTCGCAATCCAGGCTGTCCAGCCAGTGCAGATCCGTCCAGCTACGCAGCCAGGTGAACTGGCGCTTCGCCAATTGGCGCGTGGCGATGATGCCGCGCTCCTGCATTTCGGCTGACGTCAGCTTGCCCTCGAGGTACTCCCAGACTTGCCTGTAGCCTACCGCACGTATAGACGGCAACCCGACATGCAGGTCACTTCTCCTACGTAAGGCTACGACCTCGTCTACAAACCCCTGTTCCAGCATTTGTGTGAATCTTTGTGCAATTCGGTCGTGCAATACCTGGCGATTTGCCGGAGCGATGGCCAGATTAGCGACAGTATAGGGCAATTGAGGCCGTCCCGAAGCGGCTGCGTCAGTACTTTGCGCAGATTGTCGCTGTCGGTGGGCGGTCATGCTCGATCCACTGACCCGATAGACTTCCAGCGCCCGACTCAGGCGCTGGGGGTCATTGGGGTGGATGCGCGCCGCCGATTCCGGATCGATGACCGCGAGCTGGTCGTGCAGGGCCTGCCAGCCAAGGCGTGCCGCCTCTTCTTCGATTTCGGCACGGATCTGCGGATCGGCCGCCGGCATGTCCGCCAGCCCCTCCAGCAACGCCTTGTAATAAAGCATGGTACCGCCCACCAGCAGCGGAATCTTGCCGCGAGCGGTGATGTCGGCCATCGCCGCCAGCGCATCGTGGCGAAACTCGGCGGCCGAATAGCTTTGTGCCGGGTCGAGGATATCGATCAGGCGGTGCGGGAACTCCGCCAGCAGGGCTTTCGAGGGCTTGGCCGTGCCGATGTCCATGTCCCGGTAAACCAGGGCCGAGTCGACGCTGATCAGCTCGCACGGCAGCACCTTGGTCAGTTCGATGGCCAGGTCGGTCTTGCCCGCCGCCGTGGGGCCCATCAGGAAGATGGCCGGTGGTAATGCCTTGGAACCTGTCATCAGCGACCGCGCAAGAACAGTTTGTCCAGATCATCCAGCCCGAGCTGGGTCCAGGTGGGCCGGCCATGGTTGCACTGGCCACTGCGCTCGGTGTTTTCCATATCCCGCAGCAAACCGTTCATTTCCGCCAGGGCCAGGCGTCGATTGGCGCGAACCGCACCGTGGCAGGCCATGGTCCCGAGCAACTCGTTCAGGTGCGCCTGGATACGATCGCTGGTGCCATATTCCATCAGGTCCGCCAGCACATCCTGGACCAGGCGATTGGCCTCGGCCTGCTTGAGCAGGGCCGGAATCTGCCGGATCGCCAGGGTTTCCGGGCCCAGGCGCTGCAATTCGAAGCCCAGGCGCTGGAACCAGCTCGCATGTTCTTCGGCGCAATCGGCTTCGCGCTGGCTGACTGCCAGGGATTCAGGCACCAGCAACGGCTGGCCGCTCAGGCCTTCGCTGGCCATGGCGATCTTCAGGCGTTCGTACATGATCCGCTCATGGGCGGCGTGCATGTCCACCAGCACCAGGCCCTGGGCGTTTTCGCTGAGGATATAGATGCCCTTGAGCTGCGCCAGCGCATAGCCCAGTGGCGGGACGTCGCCCTGGCTGTCGGGCAGCGTCGGCGAGGCCACCGGGTCCGGCAGCGGCGCGAAAAACTCGCGATAGACGCCCTGGGCCTCGGAGGCGGGCGGCATCTGGGTGGATTGCGGGCGGTACTGATACTGATAACCGGCACCGGAGCCCGAACCGGCCGCCGGGGCAAACCCTGAGGCAGGCGGCGATTGGGGCTGTTCAAGCAGATTGGCGGCCAGGCGCATTTCGCCCTGGGGACCGAACTCGCCAGCCTCGAGCCCTGTCGGCCGGACCATGCCGGCGACAGTGGCGGGCGCGGCCAGCTGATCTTCCGGTCGCACGTCGCCCAGGGCGCGATGCAGGGTGCCATAGAGGAAATCGTGGACCATGCGTCCGTCACGGAAACGCACTTCGTGCTTGGTCGGGTGCACGTTGACGTCCACCACCGCCGGATCGACCTCGAAAAACAGCACGAAGGTCGGGTGCCGGCCGTTGAACAGCACGTCGCGATAGGCCTGGCGCACCGCATGGGCCACCAGCTTGTCGCGCACCGCGCGGCCGTTCACATAGAAATACTGCAAGTCCGCCTGGCTGCGGGAGAAGGTCGGCAGGCCCACCCAGCCCCACAGGTGCAGGCCATTGCGTTCCACTTCGATAGGCAGGGCCTGTTCGAGAAAACCCGCGCCGCACACCGCTGCCACGCGCCGGGCACGGGCCGTGTCGTCATGGGCCTCGTGCAGACTGAGAATGCTCTTGCCGTTATGGCGCAGATGAAAGGCCACATCGAAACGCGCCAGCGCCAGGCGCTTGATCACCTCCTGCAGGTGATCGAATTCGGTCTTCTCGGCCTTGAGGAACTTGCGCCGCGCCGGCGTATTGAAAAACAGGTCGCGCACTTCCACCGAGGTGCCCACCGGATGGGCCGCCGGCTGCACCCGGGCCTCCATGTCGCGGCCTTCGGTTTCCACCTGCCAGGCCTGGTCGGCGTCGCGGGTGCGGGAGGTCAGGGTCAGGCGGGCGACGGAGCTGATGGAGGCCAGGGCCTCGCCGCGAAAACCAAGGCTCATGACCCGTTCCAGGTCTTCCAGGTCGCGAATCTTGCTGGTGGCGTGACGTGCCAGCGCCAACGGCAGGTCGTCGGCGGAGATACCGCTGCCGTCGTCGCGCACCCGCAACAGCTTGACGCCGGCCTGCTCGACATCCACATCGATGCGCTTGGCCCCGGAGTCCAGGCTGTTTTCCAACAGCTCCTTGATCACCGAGGCCGGGCGCTCGACCACCTCGCCGGCGGCAATCTGGTTCGCCAGTCGCGGGCTGAGCAGCTCGATACGGGCACTGCTGTTCAAGGCTTCGCTCATTGTTTGGCCGCCAGTTCAGCGCCGGGAATGGTCAGGGTCTGCCCCACCTTCAGTTCGTCGCTGCTCAGGTTGTTGGCGCTGCGCAAGGTCGCCGGCGAAACCTGGTAGCGCACGGCGATCATGGCCAGGGTCTCGCCCGGCGCCACACGATGGTCACGCGGCCCCTGGGCGATCTTGCCGGAGTCCCGCAGCCAGGCGATATAGGTGCCCGGCGGTGGGTTCTGCTGGAAGAACTGGCGGATACCGGCGCTGATGGAGCGCGCCAGGGCCTGCTGATGGTTCGAGGAGGCCAGCTTGGACGCCTCGTTGGAGTTGGAGATGAAACCGGTTTCCACCAGGATCGACGGGATATCCGGCGACTTCAGCACCATGAACCCGGCCTGCTCCACCCGCTGCTTGTGCAGCGGCGTGACCCGGCCGATGTTGCTCAGCACCTTCTGCCCGACGTTGAGGCTGGAGGTCAGCGAGGCCGTCATGGACAGGTCCAACAATACCCCGGCGAGCATCTTGTCCTTGTCGTCGAGACTGACGTTGCCGGCACCACCGATCAGGTCGGAACGGTTCTCGCTGTCCGCCAGCCAACGGGCGGTCTCGGACGTCGCGCCACGATCGGACAAGGCGAACACCGAGGCACCGAAAGCCTGGGCCGAAGGCGCGGCGTCCGCGTGAATCGAGACGAACAGGTCGGCGCCTTTCTTGCGGGCGATCTCGGTGCGGCCGCGCAACGGGATGAAGTAGTCGCCGGTACGGGTCAGCTCAGCGCGGTAGCCCTTCATACCACCGACCTGGCGTTGCAGTTCCCGGGCGATGGCCAGCACCACGTCTTTCTCGTGCTGGCCACGGGAACCGGAGGCGCCCGGATCTTCGCCACCGTGGCCGGCGTCGATCACCACGATGATGTCCCGCTTGCCCGCCGGTGCCGGCGGCAGCTTGATCGCCGGTTCAGCCGGCGTGACCGGTACCGCCGGCACGGTCGCCACGGCGGGTGTCGGTGCCGGTGGTGGCGCGGCATCGGCGGCGTTGTCGAACAGATCGACCACCAGGCGGTTGCCATACTGCGCGTTCGGCGCCAGGGTGAAGCTTTTCGGGGTGACCGCCTTCTTCAGGTCGACCACCACCCGCAAGTCGGTCGGCGTGCGCTGGGCGGCCCGTACGCTGGTGATCGGGGTATTGGCGGTCGGCACGTTCATCGGCCCGCCGAGGGTCGCGCCGTTGATATCGATCACCAGCCGATCGGGAGAAGTCAGGGTAAATACACTGTGCTGCACCGGGCCGGACAAGTCGAACACCAGTCGCGTGTTGTCCGGGGCCCGCCACAGGCGAACACTCTTGACCTGTGTCGCCGCCAAGGCGTCTACGGCCAGTGTCGCCAGCAACAATCCCACGACAGCCACCAACGCGCGAATGCGCATACCAAACCCCATCATTTATTTGATTTCCAATGCCAGATCGGCACACCAGGAGTCGCCTCGCGCCCCCTGGGACAACAGATACAACGAACGGCCGCCATTATGCGGGCTAATGGTAATGGTCAGGTCGGGCTTTGGCAAAAAGCCCTCGCCGCGCCGGGGCCACTCCACCAGGCACAGGGTCGCGCCATCGAAATAGTCGCGAATGCCCATGTATTCCAACTCCTCCGGGTCGACCAGACGATACAGATCGAAATGGAAGGCACGGATATCGCCGATTTCGTACGGCTCAACCAGCGTAAACGTCGGGCTTTTCACCGCGCCGGCATGGCCGAGGCCGCGAATGATGCCCCGGGACAGGGTGGTCTTGCCGGCACCGAGATCGCCTTCGAGGAAAATCACGCCGACGCCGCGGGTCACCTCGGCGATTGTCCTGCCGAACGCGACCATGGCCTCTTCATCGGCCAGTTGAAGGGTTAGTTCAGACACGGTGATTGCTCCTCCAGCAACTGTCGAATGACCGGAATCAGATCGCTGGCCGCCAGTCCACGGCCGATTTTCCCCAACTGCTCGCCGGCGCTGGCATGCAGCCACACCGCCAGGCAGCTGGCTTCGTACGCCGGCAGCCCCTGGGCACGCAATGCGCCGAGCAAGCCGGCCAGGACATCGCCGAGGCCCGCCGTGGCCATGGCCGGATGGCCACGCTCGCAGCGCGACAGGCGCCCATCCGGCGCGGCAATCAGGCTGCCCGCGCCCTTGAGCACGCAGACCGCCCGGTATTGCTCGGCCAACCGGCGAGCGGCGGCGGGACGATCGGCCTGTACAGCGGCCGTGGAAATCCCCAGCAAGCGCGCCGCCTCGCCCGGATGCGGGGTGATCACGCTGTCCACCGGCAGCGCGAGGCCACCGGTGGCCAGCAGGTTCAAGGCGTCGGCATCCCAGACCTGCGGCACGGCGGCATTGGCCGCCAGCGACAACAGGCTGCGGCTCCAGGCGGACTGACCGAGCCCCGGGCCGACCACCAGCACGCCGGCCTGGGCCAGTACCGTCATCAGTTGATTGGCCGACTCGATACCCAGCGCCATCACCTCCGGCAGCCGAGCCAGGGCCGCCGCCACATGTTCCGGACGGGTTGCCAGGGATACCAGCCCCGCGCCATTGCGCAAGGCCGCTTCGGCACCGAGCAGGATCGCGCCGCCAAAACCCCGGTCGCCGCCGATCAACAGCACATGCCCGAACTGCCCTTTGTGGGCGTCCGGTTTTCGTGCGGGAAGGCTCGGCAGCGTGGCGAGGGTCAATGACTGAATATCGGAAAAAGGCGGTTTGGTCTGCGGCATGCGTCGTCGAGCTCTGATGTCTGGCAGAATTATACGCATCAAAGCCTAGGTTTCTCCTGTCTCATGCCTGTAAATAGCGTCGACCTTCCCGCCCTCGCCCAGTCCATCAAGGAATGGGGCCGTGAACTGGGCTTTCAGCAAGTCGGCATCGCCGGTCTCGAGCTGGGCGAGCATGAACGGCACCTGCAGCGCTGGCTCGACGCCGGCTATCACGGCGACATGGACTACATGGGCGCCCACGGCAGCAAACGCTCGCACCCCGACGAGCTGGTGCCCGGTACGTTGCGGGTGGTGTCGCTGCGCATGGACTACCTGCCGGGCGACACGCAGATGGCCCAACGCCTGGGCCAGCCGGAAAAGGCCTATGTCTCGCGCTACGCCCTGGGCCGCGACTATCACAAACTGATCCGCAAGCGCCTGCAACAGCTCGCCGAGCGCATCCAGCAGGTCATCGGCCCCTTTGGCTACCGTGCCTTCGTCGACAGCGCCCCGGTGCTGGAGAAAGCCATCGCCGAACAGGCCGGGCTCGGCTGGATCGGCAAGAACACCCTGGTGCTCAATCGCAAGGCCGGCAGCTACTTCTTTCTCGGCGAGCTGTTCGTCGACCTGCCGCTGCCGGTGGATGCCCCCCACGCCACGGAGCATTGCGGACGCTGCACGGCGTGCATGGATATCTGTCCGACGGCGGCCTTCGTCGGGCCATATGTGCTGGACGCGCGGCGCTGCATTTCGTACCTGACCATCGAGCTGAAGACCGCGATCCCGGAAGAACTGCGCCCGCTGATCGGCAACCGGGTGTTCGGCTGCGACGATTGCCAGATCGTCTGCCCGTGGAACCGTTTCGCCCGCCCGTCCGACGAAGGCGACTTCACGCCCCGGCACAGCCTGGACAATGCCGGGCTGGCCGAGCTGTTCCTGTGGGACGAAGAGACCTTTCTGAAAAACACCGAGGGCTCGCCGCTGCGCCGGGCCGGTTATGAGCGTTGGCTACGCAACCTGGCGGTCGGGCTGGGGAATGCACCGTCGACGATTCCGGTACTTGAGGCACTCAATAGCCGCCGGGACCATCCGTCAGAGCTGGTCAGGGAGCATGTGCAGTGGGCGCTGCGTCAACATGCCGAGCGCAGCGCCCGGACCGCTTGCGTCGAGCCGCCGCGCTGATCCCGAGACTCAAGCGGAAAGCGCAAAACCACTGACCGACGCCTGTATCTCAATCTCGCAACGGCGCACCGCCCGCCTCAACAGCAGCAGCGAACGTCCCGTCGAATTTCTCAGGGTTACCCGTGAGCCCTCCCCCACCACCGCCATCACCGGGTGGGTTTCTCCGCTCTTGAACTGGATATAGGCCGGCAGTTGAACGGTCCGGACCACCTGCTCCAGCGCGCAGGCGCTGTGGCCATCGGCGCTTACCAGGTCGAGTCGAAACGCACTCTTGTCCTTGAACTTGACGACCTCCAGCGAGGAGCGGGACAAGTCCAACTCCACCAGCGTCTCGCGGGCGTCACCCTGGCCGGACAGGTCCAGGCTCACTTGAGGCAGCGTCTGGAACTCCCCGTCCGGAACGATCAACTCCGTGCGGCTGCCAAAGTTCGAGTCAAAGTCCTTTGACGTCAGTACGCTTTTCTTGAATTGCAGGGTGTAGGGTGTCGCGGGATGCAACCTGACCTGGTATTTGTTGAGGACCTGCTCCTGCGGGGACTCCCCCGTCGCCCAACCGAACGGATTGGCCTCCAGCAGCAGATGAGGCGTGGCGCCGAACAGCAGGATCGTCGGTATCGGACCAAAATCCAGCACCTCCAGCCGCGTGCTCGGCGTGGCGGGCATCGTCACCATCAGCTTGCGCTCCTGCCCACGGCGAGACTCCCGACGCCGTAGGTACCAGCCCTTGTAGGCCTGCTCGGTCTTTTCCTTGCCCTTCGCGTCCGCCCAGGACGTCAAGTCATCCGGGGTCAGCCCCAGTGGCGACAACGTATACCCCCTGGGCTGCTGGCGAACGCTGGTGTTCTGGCTAACCGCACCAATATCCTTGAGCCGGTTGGTCTGATCATGATCGTCCGCGTCATTGATCATCGGCGTCAGCAACAGATCGATGCCCTCTTCCCGTAAGCCCGTGAGCAGCTGATCCGCCGCCTGGCGCATCTGCTGCTGGGTCAGGATCCCCGGCAGCGCCGAAGCGCCGAACAGGTTGCTGAAGAACAGCCCCACCTTCTCGTCCCAGCGATAGTTCTCCAGCTGGGAGAGGCTGACGATGGCATTCAAGAGGATATTCACGACGGCCAGGGCCATCCCCACCAGGATCAGGGCCACTCCCACCCCGGGCACACCAATCAGGACGAATCCCGCCAGGCTCACCCCGAACGAGGCCCCATCGATCACCGTCATGGTGATATAGAGCGCCTGCTCTTCGACGGTCTTGGCCAACCGAGCGCCCTCGACATTGCGATACAGGCTGACCGCCGTGAACAGCACATCCAGCGGCAGCAGCACCTTGTTCATCTTGAAGAACAGATGATCAAGCCTGGGCTGCCAGAGCGCTCGCGAAGCGCTGGAGGCCAGGCGCAAAGCCAGCGCCGGCCCGACATCGCTGGTGAAATCGAAGACCCCCTTGACCACCGCCAGTGAATCGCTGGTGCTGAACAGGCCCGACTTGACCGAAGAAAAATCGAGGTGGAAGGGCTGGGTGCGGAAATCCGCGAAGACCCCGAATGCCCCGAGCAAGCGACTGGAGCCGGCGGCCACGCGTGCGGTGGTCTTCAGGACGGCAGGGGACAGCTGCTTCTTCTCGAGGGCGGTTTTGGCACGACCCAGGTTTTCCCGGGTCTCTTGCAGGTTTCTCAGGGACGCCGAGTCCTGCGGCAGCGCCTTCTTGCGTTTCAGGCTGTTTTCCAGCTGATCGATGGCGGGAAGAATCCGCGGTTCCTCGCCCGATTCGAGCGCCGCGCTCAGGTCCCGCGTCGACACGCCGAATTGTTCACTGCCCAAGAGACCGCGATAGAGGGGCGCGTCAATCAATATTCGTTTCCCGCTCCAATCAGTAGTGGGTTGTTGAGCCTTACTAAAAACAGAGTCTGGCACACGACGCTCAAGGAACAGGTGAATCTTGTCCACCTCAATCCCGGTCATTTCTCGGTACTCTTGCTTGGTGACGACAAACAAAATCTGCGCCAACTGTTGATTATAGTAGGACGTCGATGCGTAATTATCAGGCTGCACGCCAAACAACGGGGAGTGATGTGAACTATAGAACGGAAAATCCTGAAACTCCCTGTAGGCAATGCCCAAATGTTCGCGAAAGCCCTTGAGTATCAACTGCCGTTTGTAATGATATCGGGGATCCTGCGGATCAAGCAAAATCTTGATTCTGTTTTCTTTTCTCAGATCTTCCAGGGCCCGCTTGTACTGTTGACTATTGATCTTCGCATCGACATCAACTGCCCCATCGGGCGTGCGAGAGCGATAACGATTTTTTATTTCCGCGTAATATCCGTGCAACAGACGCATTGTTTCAAACGTGTTGACCGGTAAAAACGCTCCTGCGCCCTTGGGCCTGATGGAAACCCTCTCATAAGCCAAGCGCTCCATGCGGGCAACGTGCTGCTCCTCTGCCAAAGGCCCAAGCAGCGACGCAGGCATTTCACCAATCGCTAATGTCTCGGCCCTCCTCCTCTTCGTTTCCTCTTCAAGATCGCGCTTATAAACACCATAATTAGACGTTTTTTCCTGTTTAGCCTGGTCGAACTCAGTCTCTGATACAACACCGCCCTGAAAAGCCTCTTTGACCAGGCCGGCCACAGAAAACACATGGGTTTCTTGCAAGAAGCGCTGAACCGCGGGATCAGCAAAATTCAAAGTACCCGCCTTCGATATAAAATTAATAAACTCTTCCGACGGCATTGCCTTCATGATATTTAGCACGATTCCCGGAAGTGGCGGCATCCTATCCTTCACCTCCAGCACATTGAACGGTACAAGGACATCGCTTCCGGCAGCCACCAAAGAAGAGCGAGGGCTGCAAATAACGGTTATATTCGGGATCCAGCGCCTGGTTACACCGTCGCCCCCCACGACATTGAAGCGCCCCGCCTCCAGGCAGCGTTCGACAAAGAGAACCGCGACATACTCCGCCATGGCCTTGGGAAAATTACACGCTGAAAAATTAAGGTACTTGATTTCCTTGAATCTAGCCGCCCGCTCTCCAAACGCGGCGGTAAAGTTATTATAGATCCATCCGGCTATTCTCTCCGCGCTGGAGACGCCTCCCAAACCCAAAATATCCGCATGACCGACTATATTGATAATGCCGTCAAACGGAACGCCAGCCCCTCCTGGACTGATATAGTCAATCGAGAGGACATCAATGGGCTTGGGTCGGCCGCGGCCCAGGAATGTATCGATATCGTGTGAGCGCACCTGATGGTAGCTGCTGATGCTATAGACGCCCAGTTCATGATCATTGACAATCATTCGATCCAGATTATTTTTTCTGAAACGTACAAACTCCTTATCCAGATTACTGATATATCGATGAGCGGCCTCCGGATCGGCAGGCATGGCCGTGTTGGGGCTCAATATATCGGCAATGGTGGGAAAGGCGACTGTACTGACCCCCCATGTACCACCATAGGTATGGCGAAACTTCTGCCTAAACGAAATAGCGAACCTAATTAAATCTTCGGGACCTTTCAGCGAGCCTCTACTTTTGTAAGAAAAATAAAGCTCGATAAACGTCAAGGGATACAGCTCTTCATAGGACATCAGTGTCTGATACAGCAGGGCAGTGGCGACATCTTCACCAATGAGCAGATTGAGAGACGCGCCTGCAGCACGCTTCACACGTACACCCGGCCGGGAGGCGCTGATCGGTAAGTTGACCCCCTGAAACACCCGCGCTTTTTTTTGGGCGATGCCCAGATAATAGAGTGAAATCAAGCCCTTCAGAAAATTCAGCTCTTGCTGTTTTTGAGTAATATTATTGCCCTCGACCTTGGCCATTGCGATGAAATCCTTAAGCAATGCCAAATGGACCCGAGTGCGCGCAGCCTCCCCTCTTGCGCTCAACAGATCCGACTCAAGCTCCGAATAAGTCGTCCGCAATGCCCCATCCATCTCCTTCCAAAGCAGCAAGGACTGGATATCCCGGGTGAAATCAAGGCCCCACTGATGTCGAAAACAGGGATAGATCACTCGCTGTGCCCCAGCCCCCTGGGTATATATCTCGCCCAGCGTGTAAGTCCTGCCGGCCAGCGTCGCTCTTATCTTTGTGTTTTCCAGATGAAGACCTGGAAAAACAACCGCATGGCGCTTCAAGAGCGTCAGGATGGACTCAAGATAGGCCAGGTTTTCCTTGTCCAGTCCGGCGCCTGATATTTCATATTGATTCAGGCCGTAATCAAACGATAACTTTTGCATACGCCACCTAAACCTCCAAGGATCTTTTGTATTGCTCGACCAGAGGATTGAGCGAACCAGAAAAACTCAAGTGGGCCAATGTTTTCACGTTATAGTCCTTGTCGACCTTGTCCCCGACGGTCAGCAACCCCTCACGTCGCCACAACGCAGTGCTCCAAAGACCCAAATCCTTGATTGAGATCATCGGGCCATTACCGCTGTCCTTTCCCAGGCCAAGCGTCAGAATGACTTCATCGATGGTTTGATTTCCTTGAGGTTCTGCTTGATCGATCGCATAAGTCAAAGAGGCGTCCAACGCGGTGGAAAGATCGCTGTCAGCACGGGCGGCGAACAGGTTGAAGGCCTTTCGATCATCACTCAGGGAAAGCAGCAAGAAACAGGGGAAATCCTTCAAGTCTATCGCCCCACGGTCGTTGCCCTGGTCGTCGTTGAACACCACTTTCGCCTCATGACTCAACTCCCCACTCGCTGAATCGACCTTCATTCGCCTTAGAACCTGCACAGTGAAGACGATGCGGCTCTCAGGTGCGGAGGTCTTGCAGGTGAGCACACCGATATCGGCTCGACGGGTGTAAAGGGTCTTTTTATCTTCGTTCAGTTTGAGCTGAAGCTGACTCATGGTGGCCTTCAGCTGCCCCGCCACTTCAAAGTTCGACACGCGCAGCTGCTCGATGAAGAGCGGAAGCCGGCTCGCCAGCGCGCCAGTCTTGATGACGTCCACGAGGGTTCGATCTTTATGGTGAGCAGCGGGAACAAAAGACCCTGCCGGATCGAACCGCTCTACATCCTCCACAATTTTTTTAAAGCTCAAGCCGTATTGTCGTCTTGAAAAGACAGCCTCTGACAGGCTCCAGCGGTCAATCAACGAACCGACTGTCTGGATTTCAAATGACTGCGAATCCTTCACCAACACATCCAACATAAAACTGCCGGAGGAGCCTTGACCTGCCGAGGGCGTCAAAGAAAGAGAGACTTTATTTTTGAATGCATCAAAGCAGAGCCCTCGAGTCGCCTCGATCGCGAAATGGGCGTTTTCGACCGAATAAAACAGCGCGTTATCGAGGACCGCCCATCTGTTTTTTTGAAACGGATAATAGGCGGACAAGCGCTCCAGAGGTAATTGCCGGTATCCAAAGCACTTCAATACCTGTTTTTTTTCTTCCAGGTAATCCCTGAAATTTTCCTTGCCCTCTGGCTGGGTATTGCCCACCCACGCCGCCACTCTCTCCAGGCGCAAGGAATGTCGACCATTTTTGATGGCCACGGGAATGGTATTGAACTGGAATTCACTAAAGCCAGAGAAAAAATCTCTAAACCCATCACCGAAACCACTCAAAATATAGGGTGCCTCTCCGGTTTTTTGAGTGTTCCATACCTTGACTGTCGAGAGACCGTCCTTTGTTTCCAGCTTGATGACACAGGGATCCTGATGAGAGAACATCAGCGGCTCGGTTTTTCCCAAGACCTCGCGGGTGGCGACTCTTATCGTGCTTTCATTACGCCGACTCGCCGATGAAACCTTTCCCTCTTTATTTTCTTCCCAGACCCTGAGCATCAGATACAATTGATCGTTCAGGCAGACCAAGGTAAAACTCCGGCCTAGCCGATAAGCAAACACCCTTTCATCGGCAGCCCCTGGCCGCGGTTCAGCGACATAATGATCTTCTTTCTCTTCGCCCATCCAGATATTCGGTTTGGCAACAAGACTGGCAGAATCAGCATCATGTGTCTGCCAGACGGCATTAACAGCGGTAAATTTGAAAGTGAATACATAGTCCTTTTCTCCATAAAAAGGGCACGCCACCTTATAGCGATCTTCACTCATCTCGAACAGCTTGACTTGTGCAGACATCAGGGACTCTCCTTATTCCTTTTCGACCACGTCATACTGGTTGATCTGATCTTTCAGATAGGTCTTCGAGTGCTCATCCTCAGCCACTCTATCGGCCAATTGAGTAAACCCTTGTTGAACAGCCGGTTCCGGCAAGGCAGATTGGAACCAATAAGCCTCCTCTCGATGACTCAGCTCCGACCGTCGCAAAAACCCAATTAACTGATCGGCGCTGAAGATCCCTTCCTCAAGCAGCAGACTGAGTCGGTTTTGTGCGGAACCTTGCCACGCCACGACACCCTTCAAGCAAATCGTCAGCAGGTGATTTTCCGTTTCCAGAAAAAAGAACAGGTCGTCATCTTTTATTTGCGCCGCTCTGAAACTGACAGCGGGTGCTGAAATAAAGTTGGTCGCCTCTTTCTTTGTAGACAGGAAGAGAACCTTGTCCCCGCCCAACACGCCGGAAATTTCAATGGTATTTCTGTAACCATTGGCAATCACACTATCGGTTCCACCCTGGTTGAGGTAGAAGAAGTTCTCAGGCAAGTTTCCGACCAGCTGAGTTTCATGCCGACCGCCATGCAGGTAGGCCACGTCTCCACGCGCGATCAGGATATCCCGACCGTCTTCGCTGGGATAAAGCGGCGTATTGGGTTTCCCCAGAATGCTGTTTCGCAACACATACTCTGTCTTACCGCTCCACTGGCGAAGCACTGTTTTCTCACCCAGGGTTTCACGACTGAGGTCGACTTGCCTGCGCCAGTAGATTTTTCCGTCGTTTGGCGAAACTTCCAAGGTGTACAGACGCCCTCTTATCTCGATTTCCAGGAACTCGCCGATCGGCTCTTTCAAGAAATTGAGCAGGGTCAACGAGCCGTCCTTGAGCGACGCCTGACTGCCCGCCAACCTGACCAGGACCGCCGAATCCTCGGTCGCCGCCAGTTCCTTTTCAGGATCAACCAACAGCGCCCACTCCAGAACGATACTCCCCCAACGCTCATCCTCCGGCCCCGGCACCTGTATCACGATGTTCTCCAGCTCGACCCCCATGAGTTTCAGACGAGAAGGCGCCAGCCCCTTCTGGAAGTCTTCCTCCGCGGCGAAATCAAAGGTGGTGTGAGAGTCCCACATCAGATAAATCGTATTAGGTGAACCTCGACCTTGAACTTTACTACGCCCCTGCCCCACATACAGGATGTTGGAGAAGAGCGGATCCAGTTCATATTCATGGTTGCCTTTCAGGCAGGGGATGTAGCTATAAGGATTGAATTTGCCTTCGACGCGTAGAAAATACGGCGCGTCATAGGTTCCACCGTCAAACTCCCTTTCCGCGCGGTATGAGTAGGGTGAAGGGGTTGCCGAAAGGGCCTCTTTTCTCATCCAGATACAGAGCACCAGTATTTCCACGCCCCGCCACCAAGCGGGCGCTTCTTCGATGCTGGCCTTTTTCAACCAGGGCGTGCTGAATAGCTTTCTTCCCGTTTTGGAATAGCCATGAACAGAGATATTCTTCGCGACCACTTCGGGAAAGCCCGCGCTCATGACAACATCTTTCGCCATTCTTTCAAAAGAGAAAGGAATCGCCGTATAGGCCAATGTATGTTGTTCAAGAAACGCTTCCAGTTTGGACTCCGGGACCTCGGGAGCGATATCCAACCCCTCATAGGGCAGATCCACCCCTTGGGCAATCGCTGCAAATGTCAATTTTCGATTGAAGTAAAAATAAATTCCGGAGAAAAACACCTGGTCCATTGCAACCAGGGGAAAAGGGGAAGTCAAATGGATCCGATAACAACAAACCGAGGTATTTTCTTTTAAGGGGTCCTTGATATCCATCTCGAAAAAGTAGGGATCGCCCCGCGTGTCCAGATTGAACAATCGCATCGAGGCAGCCTCCTCGACGACTTTTCTAAAGTGGCAGCGGCCCACATACGGTGCCTCGCTCAACGGTTGATAGCCCGTGTCGAGCATCTCATAGGAAAAATTAACCACTTCCGGTGGCGCCTGCTCAAAATACGCCAATCCCTGCAGGCGCAAAAAAGACTCTTGATCAAGATAAGTAACCGACGCAAGCGACGCCATGTCAACCAGCAGTCCGTGCTCTATTTTTTTAACCGCCGTCGAAAGATCAAGGTGATGAACACTGTTATAGGCGACCTCACTCCCTGAATCATAAAAGACCCTGAAGCGAGGAAAGTCGATATTCAAGTACTTGAACAGGCCTGGACCATTCAGTAAACATTTCATCTCCAAAAAATCGAGGGTGTGTGCCTTATTGATCGCCCGCATATCGATGAGCTGGTGGCTCGAGGCGCTGACCCTGACCTGCAAGAAATCTCTTTTTTCATCCTCCAAAGTGCCTATCCGAGCGCCGCCGCGCGTCGCAATACGATAGGAAAACTGCAGGGAACTCAAATGAAATGCTGACGTTGGAACACTCGGCAGAAGAACGAAGCCTCTTGCTTTTGCCTTCTTTATCTCCTCAAATCTCAGATACCCTGTTGTTGGGTTCGTCGGCTGCCCGTCATGCCGGGTAAGCCTGATTTCGTAATTGACAAGGGTATCGCCCGGATACCGGTCGAGCTCCGCCTCCTTTTCTGCATTGAATACCAGTGCAGTCGAGTCATAGGGTCGGCTGGCCGCGCTCCCCAGCATCACCGGCTGGTTATTCCCTGGAACAAGCAGTTCCGGCAAATCCATTTCCAAGACGTTATATAAACGATTCCCATAATAGAGATCGGGATTCAAGGTAATGGTTTGGTTTTGCAGAATGAGCTTTAAATTGCTTTCTATATTTTTTCTTAAAATCAATTCATCGCTTTTGACTTCGCTGACAAAAAAATTGCCCTCCAAAGACACCTCTAGCTTGGCTCGATCACGATCCTCCACTTTGAACGATTGCTTATTAACGGGTGTTACCCGTGGGTCCAGTCGGGTGGTGAGATCATAATACCTCAGCGAGGTATCCGTCAGAATCAACTCGACCTTGTCCAGTTTTGAATCCGCCGCGACCCCATGCCCGGTAATCTTTATTACTTTCCTGTCACTCATCACTTATATTCCATTAAAGTGCTTCAACTTTATTTAATACGCCAGGTTTACGCCTAAACGGAAACTGCAAAACCGCTGATCGACGCCTGTATCTCAATCTCGCAACGGCGCACCTCCCGCCTCAACAGCAGCAGCGAACGTCCCGTCGAATTTCTCAGGGTTACCCGTGAGCCCTCCCCCACCACCGCCATCACCGGGTGGGTTTCTCCGCTCTTGAACTGGATATACGCCGGCAGCTGAACGGTCCGGACCACCTGCTCCAGTGCGCAAGCGCTGTGACCATTGGCGTTCACCAGGTCGAGCCTGAACCGACTCTTGTCCTTGAACTTGACGACCTCCAGCGAGGACTGGGACAAGTCCAGCTCCGACATCGCCTCGTGATCCTGGCCGGAGAGGTCCAGGCTCACTTGAGGCGAACTCTCGAAGGCCCCTTGCGGAACGACCAGCTCCGTCCGGCTGCCAAAGTTCGAGTCAAAGTCCTTTGACGTCAGTACGCTTTTCTTGAACTGCAGGGTATAGGGCGTCTCGGGATGCAGCCTGACCTGGTATTTGTTGAGGGCCTGTTCCTGCGGCGACTCCCCCGTCGCCCAACCGAACGGATTGGCCTCCAGCAGCAGATGCGGCGTGGCGCCGAACAGCAGAATCGTCGGTATCGGGCCAAAATCCAGCACCTCCAGCCGCGTGTTCGGCGTGGCGGGCATCGTCACCATCAGCTTGCGCTCCTGCCCCCGGCGAGACTCCTGGCGGCGCAGGTACCAGCCCTTGTGGACCTGCTCGGTCTTTTCCTTGTCCTTGGCATCCGCCCAAGACTTCAAGTCATCCGGGATCAGACCCAGTGGCGACAACGTATACCCCCTGGGTTGCTGACGAACGCTGGTGTCCTGACTCACCATCCCGATGTCCTTGAGCGGGTTGGTCTGATCGTGATCGTCTGCGTCATTGATCATCGGCGTCAGCAACAGATCGATGCCCTCTTCAGACAAGCCACTGCTGATGGCACCTTGCGTATGATCAGAATTCCCTTCGAACAATCGATCCGCCGCCTGGCGCATCTGCTGCTGGGTCAGGATTCCCGGCAGCGCCGAAGCGCCGAACAGGTTGCTGAAGAACAGCCCCACCTTCTCATCCCAGCGATAGTTCTCCAGTTGGGAGAGGCTGACGATGGCATTCAAGAGGATATTCACGACGGCCAGGGCCATCCCCACCAGGATCAGAGCCACCCCGACACCAGGCACCCCAATCAGGATGAATCCCGCCAGGCTCACCCCAAACGAGGCCCCATCGATCACCGTCATGGTGATATAGAGCGCTTGCTCTTCGAGAGTCTTCGCCAACCGCGCGCCTTCGACGTTGCGATACAGGCTGACCGCCGTGAACAGCACATCCAGGGGCAGCAGCACCTTGTTCATCTTGAAGAACAGATGATCCAGCCGGGGCTGCCAGAGTGCTCGCGACGCGCTGGAGGCCAGGCGCAAGGCCAGCGCCGGCCCGACATCGCTGGTGAAATCAAAGACCCCCTTGACCACCGCCAGTGAATCGCTGGTGCTGAACAGGCCCGATTTGACCGAAGAAAAGTCGAGGTGGAAGGGCTGGGTCCGGAAATCCACGAAGACCCCGAATGCCCCGAGCAAGCGACTGGAGCCGGCAGCCACGCGCGCGGTGGTCTTCAGGACGGCGGGGGACAGTTGCTTTTTCTCGAGGGCGGTTCTGGCACGGCCCAGGTTTTCCTGGGTCTCCTGCAGATTTCTCAAGGACGCCGAGTCCTGCAGCAGCGCCTTCTTGCGTTTCAGGTTGCTTTCCAACTGATCGATGGCGGGAAGAATCCGCGGCTCCTCGCCCGATTCGAGCACGGCTCTCAGGTCCCGCGTCGACACACCAAACTGTTCGCTGCCCACAAGGCCCTGTCGCAGGGCCGTGCCCACCACTATAGCGTTCGACTGCGGACTCGCCTCTTGAATGGAATGGAATATCTCCGGAGTGAACTCTACATGGGGTATATTCTTGAAAAACTGACGGGCGGCCGCATCGATATTGATGTTGGTCATCTCGAAGTAATCCCGCTTATCGAGGAGAAACATCTTCTTGTAAGCAAGCTGGTAATTCGACTCGCTGCTAGGTACCGGGCTACCACACAGCCGGAAAATCACATCCGTGAAGCTCCTTATCTTCAACGGACCGACAGGATCATAAGGATCAATCAGGAATTTTAATTTGGTGGTCGTATAGAGGTTATAGCCTCCCACGAAATCACGTCGCTCCCTGGCCACCTTCAAACTCACCAGAAACTCTACTACTTTTCTGATTGTTTTGATTTCACCGACGGGCAATAGCTGTGATGCCTCCGCTATAGAGGCGACCGCGACCAATGAACGAATCGCGTCAACGGACTCGGGAAAATGCTCATGAATGAGTCGGGTATACTCATCAACACCGCGCTGCCGAGTATTAAAAAACTCAGTTACAACTCCCCTGAAATACCTGAGTGATACGGTTTCCAGCTCAGCACCCGCGACGGGAGATATCCGACTCACCTTGAGAACATTGGTACTCCTCAAGTACTCCACGAATGAAGGGTTGCTCAAATCGAGCTCATGACCCGGCCATTCAAAATGCTCCCTGACCGCCAACTGAATATTGGGGTAGGTACTGATGAGAAACCTGAACGCCTTGAGAACATGGCCCGGCAAAACGAGATGATGCTCTTGCCAGCGGCTCGACAGATGCCCGAGCGTAGGGTCGGCGGTTAAGACAAGAGATGTCGTGGGACTACTGACGACAAGCACATTGGGGATCTTATCTGTTTCAAAATGAGGCAGCGCTTTCTCCAGAAGAAGAAGTGTGATGTGGGTGGCCAGCACTTGAGAAATATGACAAGACTGAAAATTGACAACCTTTAATTTCTTGAACCCCGCCTCGGTATAGGTCGCGAGTAAATTACTGTATAGCCAATCCGCTACCTTTTCCGCGTGTCCGAGAACACGCCCCTCTATATCGATGCCATGCCCTATAACATTGACAGTGCCATCAAAAGGTACGCCCGCCATGGCGGAAGAAGCGTACCCGATCACCAGACGGTTATTGCTTAGCCTATAATCCGCGCCCAAAGCAAAATAAACACGGCCGCCAGGACTGATTAAATTATCCAGGGTTCTTTCTCTAAAAATAGCAAACTCCTCGTGGATACTGAGCAGCATCCGCCGCCACTCAACAGAGTCTACGTTAGGGAGAGAAAGAAGGGTTTGGGCCAGGTTATGCTCTCTCAATGCAATTAACTGGTGAAGGCCGGTAAAGTAACCGATGGGCATTGAGCGAAGATTGAGGGCTGACAGGAAACTTATAAAGTCCTGTCGTGTCTTGATGCGTCCTTTCCATCGTTTATAGTACGTGGAAAGCAACTGCATGGTCCTACGATTGGCAACATTTTGCAACGCGATGACCTGATAGAGCCTGATATCGGCAACATCATCCCCCACCAGCAGATTCAACGGGTGCTCGACAGCTCGTTTGCGTCGATTGTTTTTTGTAGCGGAGACCACGGCATTCGTCAGGACCACCCCTCGAAATACCCTCATCCTTGCCTGTGTGACACCTACCTGATAAAGAGAAAGCAGCCCATGCAAAAATTCAAGCTCTTCTTTTTTTCCCCTGAAATTCCCACCCTCCAGACTGGCCTGGATCGTAAAGTCCTGGGTCAGCACGAAGTTGATCCGATGTTCTTCGGCGCCGGGCGCCTTCAGCAACTGAGATTTAAGTACTGTATAAGCCCTCCTTGATTCTTCACTCATCGCTTTCCAGAGCGAAAAAGTCGGTATTTCCCTTATAAAATCGAATACAAAATCATCTCGAAAACAAGGATAAAGAATGCGTTGTCCATTCGCTCCCTGCGTATAAATCCGACCCAGGACATAGGCCTTTTCGCCCAGGGCGGCGTAGATCTCCTTACCCTTCAGATAAAGACCCGGCACAGAAACATTATATTTCTTTAACGTGCGCCGAACCGTTTCCAGATAGATCAGGCTGTCTTTGTTTAACCCACCACCCGAGACCTCATAGTGGTTCACGCCATAGTCGAACAGTAGTTTTCCGCCCTGCACAAGAGGGCGCGAAGGGAGGCTGCCAGGGGGAAAAGACTCTAACATCGCAATATCCTTATTACTCCTTATGAGTCACAAGGCTACGCGCAGTCCTTTTCAAAAGAAAAACGGAATTTGTTGATCAGACCCTGTCCGAACGGATCAACAATAAAGTTAAAAGAAGTAGATATATACGCCCACTAGGCTTCGTCGTTATAAACAAACTTCGGCATTTCCCAGTGGAAACGAATCGCCAGAAGACGCAGCAGAAAACCACCGAACAGCGTGATCAAAATCGCCTGTTCATTGGGCAGCTGCCAATAAGTACAACCCAGGAAACACCAGGCCGCCGCAAAAGAGACACTGGCATAGAGCTCACGACGGAAGACCAACGGAATATCGTTGCAGAAGATATCTCGCAGCACCCCGCCAAACACCCCGGTGATCACCCCGCTGACCGAGGCCACCATCAGGCCCTGGCCCATTTCCAGGGCCGTCATGCAGCCGATCAGGGTAAAGGCCACCAGGCCCAGGGCATCGAGCACCAGGAACAGTGAGCGCAGATGGCGCATCAATGGGGCGATGAACACGGTCACCATTGCAGCGATCGAGGTCAGCACCAGGTATTCCGGGTGCTTGACCCAGGTCAGCGGGTAATGCCCCAGCAGCACGTCACGCACCGAGCCACCGCCGAGTGCGGTGACACAGGCGATCAGCACCACGCCGAACCAATCCATGCCGCGCCGTCCGGCCGACAGGGCGCCGGTCATGGCTTCAGCGGTAATGGCGACGAGGTAGAGCATCAGCAACATGATGGCGATCCGGGCAGGAGAAGGCGCGCAGTCTACTGATTTGCGCCGCGCCCCAAAAGAGCGCAGCGCAGCCATCACCGGTGCTGATCAGAACTTGATGAAATGCTCGCGGTAGTGCCGCAACTCGGCGATCGACTCACGAATATCGTCCAGCGCCAGGTGCGTGCTGCCCTTCTGGAAGCTGTCACGCACTTCCGGCGCCCAGCGTGCCGCCAGCTCCTTCAAGGTGGACACATCCAGGTTGCGGTAGTGGAAATAGCTTTCCAGTGCCTTCATATGGCGCGCGAGAAAGCGCCGGTCCTGGCAGATGCTGTTGCCGCAGATCGGCGACTTGCCCTTGGGCACCCACTGCTCCAGGAAGGCGATGGTGCGTGCCTCGGCCTCGGCCATGTCGATGCGGCTCTCGCGCACGCGCTGGGTCAGCCCCGAACCGCCATGCTGGCGAGTGTTCCACTCATCCATGCCGGCCAGGATCTCATCGCTGTGATGGATCGCGATCACCGGACCTTCAGCCAGGGTGTTGAGGTTGCTGTCGGTGACGATAGTCGCCATTTCGATGATGACGTCGGTGTCCGGGTTCAGCCCGGTCATCTCCAGGTCGATCCAGATCAGGTTCTGTGGGTTTTGCATGGGTTGGCTCCTCGGCATAGCCGCACAGTTTAGCGCAGGCCGCGCTTGCCGGGCGTGCTAAACTCGCGACCGCTCGACCCCTACCGCCGATTCAACGACACGGAACACCCATGGCCAAACGCCAGCTCAACCGCCGCCAGAACTGGCGCATCGAAAAGATCCAGGGCGAACGCGCCGCACGCGCCGCCAAACGCGAATCCCAGGCCGTGGAAGCGCTGGAAGGCGGCGACCTGGGACCCGAGCAGACGGGCCTGGTGATCGCGCACTTCGGGGTGCAGGTCGAAGTCGAGGCGCTGGAGGGCGAGCTCAAGGGCCAGGTGTTCCGCTGCCACCTGCGGGCCAACCTGCCGGCACTGGTGACCGGCGACCAGGTGGTCTGGCGTGCCGGCAACCAGGGTATCGGCGTGATCGTCGCGCAACTGCCGCGCACCACCGAACTGAAGCGCCCGGACAGCCGCGGCCAGCTCAAGCCGGTGGCCGCCAACGTCGACATGATCGTGATCGTCTTCGCGCCGCTGCCCGAGCCCCATGCCAACCTGATCGACCGCTACCTGGTGGCCGCCGAGCACGCCGGCATCCGGCCGTTGCTGCTGCTGAACAAATTCGACCTGATCGACGAGCACAACGCCCCGGCCCTGAATGCCCTGCTGGCGGTCTATCGGCAGCTGGGCTACCCGCTGCTGGAAGTGTCGGCCCATCACGGCAACGGCATGCAACAGTTGCAGCAACAGCTGGACGGGCGCATCAGCGTGTTTGTCGGCCAGTCCGGGGTCGGCAAGTCCTCGCTGGTCAACAGCCTGCTGCCCGAGGTGGACACCCGCGTCGGCCCGCTCTCCGAGCTGTCCGGCCAGGGCACCCACACCACCACCACCGCGCGGCTGTTCCACTTCCCTGGCGGTGGTGAACTGATCGACTCCCCGGGGATTCGCGAATTCGGCCTGGGCCATGTGAGCCGCGCCGATGTCGAAGCCGGCTTCATCGAATTCAACGACCTGATCGGCACCTGCCGCTTCCGCGACTGCAAGCACGACCGCGAACCCGGCTGCGCCCTGCTCAAGGCCCTGGAAGACGGCCGCGTACAGCAGCAGCGGATGAACAGCTACCGCTCGATCATCGCCAGCCTGCCGCAAGACAGCTACTGAGGCGAACGAAACAACAAGGCCGCGATCATCGCGGCCTTGTTGTCTGGCTTACGAGCCCGTCTTGGGCTTGCCCGGCTCATCCGTCTTCAATACGCCATCCTCGAAGATGTTCAAGCGTTGCCGCAGTTCATGGGCCGGCAGCGGCTGCTGGTCCGCCGGCAGCGCGTTCGGGTCCGCCGGTACCTCGCCCGGAGCACCTTGCCCCGAGCTTGGCGCAGGCGTGGCATCATCCGCGCCCTGCTCGCCCTCGATGGCCTTCTGGGCCTTCTTGGTCAGCACCACGATATCGATGCGCCGGTTGACCGGATTGAACGGATTGGCCTTGTCGAACAGCGACGACGAGGCATAACCCACCACCCGCGCCACTTGCTTGTCCGGATAACTGCCGGCCACCAGGGCCCGACGGGCGGCGTTGGCGCGGTTGGCCGACAACTCCCAGTTACCGAAGTCGCCCGTGCCGGCGTAGGGTTTGGCATCGGTGTGACCGCTGATGCTGATCTTGTTCGGCACCGCCTTGATGGTGTCGGCCATGGCCAGCAGGATGTCTTCGAAGTAAGGCTTCAGACGCGCACTACCGGAGTCGAACATCGGCCGGTTTTCCGCGTCCGTGATCTGGATACGCAGGCCATCCGGGGTGATCTCGAACTGGATCTGGTCCTTGAATTTCTGCAGTTCCGGGCTCTCGTCGACCTTTTTCTGCAATTCCTGCAGCAGCAGTTCCAGGCGCTCTTTCTCCACCTGCTCGGCCATGCTCTCGACCTGATCGGTGTCGACCGTGACCTTGTCCGGCTGCGGCTGGGACTTGACCTCCGGGTTGAGGGTCTTGTCCGGCGCCAGCACCGGCGAGCCGCCCAGGTCGATAATGTAGGGCGTACCGCTCTCGGAGAAACCGATCGGGTCCTTGAAATAACCAGCGATGGCGATCTTCTGTTCCGGGGTGGCGGTGGACAGCAGCCACAGCACCAGGAAGAACGCCATCATCGCCGTCGCGAAGTCGGCGAAGGCGATTTTCCAGGCGCCACCGTGATGCCCGCCGGCAAAGCGCTTGACGCGCTTGATAATGATCGGCTGATTGTTTTCCATGACTCAGCGACCGCGAACCGCTTGTTCCAGCTCGGCGAAGCTGGGACGGTGCTTCGGATACAGGACCTTGCGCCCGAACTCCACCGCCAGCGAAGGCGGCATGCCGGAGGCCGAGGCTACCAGGGAAGCCTTGATCGCTTCATAAGTGTTCAGTTCTTCCTTGGCATCGTGGTTGAGGGACGTCGCCAATGGGCCGAAGAAGCCGTAGGCGGCGAGAATACCGAAGAAGGTCCCCACCAGCGCCGCACCCACGTGCAGGCCGATGGACTTCTGGTCGCCTTCGCCCAGGGAGGCCATGGTCACCACGATCCCCAGTACCGCCGCGACGATACCGAAGCCGGGCATGGCGTCGGCGATGCCGGTCACGGCATGGGCCGGATGCTCCAGTTCTTCCTTCATGGAGAACAGTTCCATGTCGAACAACCCTTCCAGCTCATGGGGTGCCATGTTGCCGGAGGACATGATGCGCAGGTAATCGCAGATATAAGCGGTCATGCGATCGTCCTTGAGCACGGCCGGGTACTTGGCGAAGATCGGGCTGGCGGCGGCGTCTTCGATATCCCCTTCGATCGCCATCATGCCTTCACGACGGCTCTTGTTGAGGATCTCGTAGATCAGCCCCAGCACCTCGAGGTAAAAGGTGTGGCTGAAGCGCGAACCGAACATGCCCAGGGATTTCTTGACCACGTGCATGGTCATGTGGCCCGGGTTGGCCTGGAGGAACGCACCGAAGGCCGCACCACCGATGATCATCACCTCGAAGGGCTGGATCAGGGCGGCAATCTTGCCATGGGAAAGCACGTACCCGCCGAGCACGCTCGCGAATACGACAATGATGCCGATAATTTTAGCCATAGGTAGAGAGCACTTACTGAGTCGGGTTCAAGGTCATATTCGGAAGTTAATAAATCTCTTCTTCTACTTATCGGCAAAACTGCGCCAGACTATAGTCAGTTCAGGTGAAAAGCCAGTAAACCGGCCACGCGCCGCCTTGCCGGGCCGATTGCGCAGCGCCTACCCAGCCCTTACGGGCCCGTCAATTGTGATGATGATCGCGTCCGAATATGGCTAACGAAACGACTGTCTCCACGCAAAAACCGAACACGCTGCAGGGTTGGATCAAGCTGCTGCAAGCCGTGCGTTTGCCCGTCCCCCAGGACAGTCACGACCGTGTCTGCCGCGCTATCCGCGACAGCCGCAGCTCACTGCGCGATATCGCCGAGTTCATGCAGGACAGCCCAGCCCTGGCGCTGAGCGTCATCCGCGAAGCCAACCAGCACACCCATGGCAGCATGACCGAGCCGGCGGAAAACCTTGAGGTGGCCATCAATCGCCTGGGCTTGAAGCGCACCGAGGAACTGCTGGCGCGCCTGCCGGCCCGGGCTCCGGAAGAAATCCCCGTGGTCCTGCGCCAGCTCCAGTTGATCAGCCAGCACGCCAGCCAGCAGGCCAACGGTCTGTTCGCCGCGCGCCTGGCGCGGCTCTGGCAGGACATCCATTGGGGCAGCCTGTTGTTTCTCTCGCCCCTCTGGCCGCTGGCCGTGACTCACCCGAAACTGCTCGAAGACTGGGAGCTGCGGGTGATTCACCGGAATGAGTCGGCGTCGGCCGTCGAGCGGGAACTGTTCGGCGTGCGCCTGCTGGACCTGTGCCAGGCACTGGCCGATATCTGGCGCCTGCCGAACTGGGTCACCCAGGGCTATCAACTGGTGAAAACCGAATTGCGCATGCTGGCCCGGGTGCTGCACATTGCCCGCGACAGCGAGGACCGTCTGCACCAGCAACAGCAGCTCGACGACGATCCGGAACTACGCCGCTGGTTCAACCAACCCGCCAATACGGTGCTGCTGGCCAACGGCCTGGCCCTCTCGGCGCAACAGGCCTGGGACAGTCCGCACCACCTGCGCTGGCAGTACCTGACCAGCCTGTACCTGCAACAATCGATGGACGAGTTGCAGCAGCAACTGCACCAGCAGGCGGCGCAGAGCGCCAACCAGCACAGCATGGCGGACCTCTGGCACCCGGCCGAAGCGCTGGTCTGGCGCGGCAGCATGCGGCGCATCCACAGTGACCTGCTACCGGCGGCCGACCCTTCGCCCGCTGCCCTGGCGATCTGGCGCAAACACTGCGCCGAACTGCTGGCCGAACCCAGCCGGTTCACCAACGCCATGCACCTGACCGGTGTCGCCCGCGACGCGTTGAACGCCTGCGGCCTGCGCCGGATCATGATCCTGATGGCCGATCGCACCCAGAGCACCTTGCGGGTGCACCAGATCGCCGGGCTGGAGAAAGAGTCGGCCGGCCTGGTACTGAAGGTCAGCCCGAGCCCGGTCCTGCAACGGCTGCTGAGCCAGCCGGCGCAGATTCGCCTGACCCCGACCAACAACGCCCAGTTCTCGGCCCTGCTGCCCACCAACCTGCGGGCACAGTTCCGCGGCACTCACCTGCTGCTGCGCTCCCTGGGCTGCAATGGCCGAGTGGTCATGCTGGTGCTGGCCGACCAGGGCGGCGGCCCATTCTCGGAAATGACCGTGCAGGCCTTCGGCAAAACCGCACAGTGCATCGAGAAGGCGCTGCACGCCTTTACCAACCGCGGCGCATGACGCTGCGCTACAATCGCCCCTTTTGCGCCCTGGAGACCTCACATGCCTGACTTCTCTGGCTTGCCGTTGGTGATCGAGCCCAGCGACCTGCTGCCCCGTCTCGACGCCGCCGAACTGATCCTGGTGGACCTGACCAGCAGCGCCCGCTACGCCAGCGGGCATATTCCCGGCGCCCGTTTCGTCGATCCCAAGCGCACCCAACTGGGCCTGCCGCCGGCACCCGGGCTGATGCCGCCGAAGGACCTGCTCGAGGCACTGTTCGGCGAACTGGGCCACAACCCGAACGCGGTCTACGTGGTCTACGACGACGAAGGCGGCGGCTGGGCCGGACGCTTCATCTGGCTGCTGGACGTCATCGGCCACAGCCGCTACCACTACCTGGACGGCGGCCTGCACGCCTGGCTGGGCGAAGGCCTGCCGGTCTCCTGCGACACCCCCGCCGCTGTCGGTGGCCCCGTGGCGCTGACCCTGCACGACGAACCCACCGCGACCCGCGAGTACCTGCAAAGCCGCCTCGGCGCCGCCGACCTGGCCATCTGGGACGCCCGCGGCCCGCTGGAGTACAGCGGCGAGAAAGTCCTGGCCGCCAAGGCCGGGCACATCCCCGGCGCGGTGAATTTCGAATGGACCGCCGGCATGGATCCGGCGCGCCAGCTGCGCATCCGCCGCGACATGCCGCAGATCCTCGCCGACCTGGGCATCACCCCGGACAAGGAAGTGATCACCCACTGCCAGACCCATCATCGTTCTGGCTTTACCTATCTGGTTGCCAAGGCGCTCGGTTACCCGCGCGTCAAAGGTTATGCCGGCTCCTGGGGCGAATGGGGCAACCACCCCGACACCCCCGTAGAGATTTGAGATTTCCAAGGATCCTTGATGAAAAAGCGTTTGTTCATCCTCAGCCAGTACCTGCTGCCCCACCACCTGCTGTCGCGCCTGGCCGGCTGTATTGCCGAATGCCGCGTGCGCTGGTTCAAGAACGCCTTTACCGCCTGGTTCGCCAAGCGCTACCAGGTGGACATGTCCCAGGCACTGGTCGAGGACCTGACCGCCTACGAACATTTCAATGCCTTCTTCACCCGCGCCTTGAAAGAAGGTGCCCGGCCACTGGATGAAACCCCGGGGGCGATTCTCAGCCCGGCGGACGGCGCGGTCAGCCAGCTCGGCCCGATCGAACACGGCCGGGTCTTCCAGGCCAAGGGCCACAGCTTCAGCGTGCTGGAACTGCTCGGCGGCGACGCGGCGGTCGCCGCACCGTTCATGGGCGGCGACTTCGCCACCATCTACCTGTCACCCAAGGACTACCACCGGGTCCACATGCCCCTGGCCGGCACCCTGCGGGAAATGGTCTACGTGCCTGGGCGCATTTTCTCGGTCAACCAGACCACCGCCGAAAACGTGCCGGAGCTGTTCGCCCGTAACGAGCGCGTCGTCTGCCTGTTCGATACCGAGCGCGGGCCGATGGCCGTGGTCCTGGTGGGCGCGATGATCGTGGCGTCGATCGAGACCGTCTGGGCCGGACTGGTCACACCGCCCAAGCGCGAACTGAAAACCGTGCGCTACGACGAAGCCGCCCGCCAGCCCATCCATCTGGAAAAAGGCGCGGAACTGGGCCGTTTCAAGCTAGGCTCCACCGCCATCGTGCTGTTCGGGCCACAGCAGGTACAATGGGCCGAAGGGCTGGTGGCGGGCTCGCCCGTGCGCATGGGCCAAGGCCTGGCCTCCCCGACCTGATATGCACTAGGCTTGAAAGGCTCGCGGGCCATTCTCGCGGGCCTGGACAGGGACAACGGGGCGTAGCCGGATTCGACCGGCAGGCTGCAGAGGCCCCATAATCCCGCCAAGCGATGGCATTATATTGATATCATCTTAGTCATCCTGGCCGGTCGACGGCCCAGGTCGTTTCGCTGCAGGAGCTGGACCGCTACATGAGCAATCCGAGTCCCCATCTGTTGTTGCGCGCACCGACGCCTACGCAGTTGAGCTTGTCTTTCTGCGATGCGACACCGCGCGACCTCAAGCGCTGGATCGCCGGCCTGCCGAAAGCCAACCTCGGGGAAACCGCTCGCCTGCTGTATCAGGGCCTGGGCGAACTCAATCTGTTGCGCACCCCCAGCGAAAACCGCCTGCAACTGCTGGAACTGCTGCGCCCCGAGGTGTACTACGTCTGCAAGCACCTGGAACGGCATTTTCTCAACCAGTCGATCGTCCTCGACGAACGCCCGAGAAAAGTCGCCAACCTCTGCCAGGCCCTGCAAAACCACCTGGCCATCGGTTACAAACAGATCGCCATGCGCGTGGTCTCACGGGGCGGGAAGGACCGCACAACCCTACTGACCACCGCCATACAACGGGCCCTGCACTGCCTCAACGGGCCCCTGGTGCGTGCCAGCCAACTCTATTGTCCGGTGCCGGAAAGCCTCTGGTTCGAGGTGCACCAGCTCTATCAACTGGCCCTTGCCCATCAGATCCACAACCACCCGGTATTCGACGAACAGGCCAGCCAGGCGCGGCCGCTGAGCGTCGAACAAACCTACATCGTCGCGCTGCTGCTGGGTTGCGCACGCAGCAACCAGATGCGCCAGAACCACATTGCCCGGCTGGCCGAGGTCCTCGAACCCTGGAGTACGCTGGTCAGGTTGCAAGGCGCCGAGCAGGCTTCGAGCCTGTTCGCCGTCGCACCCGGCAGCGACACCCCGCCACGCTACACGTCCTTGTTCACCGAAGAGCAACTGACGACCCTGATCGGGATCGACACCCTGCCGCTGGTCGAGGCTATCAAGGAATACCTCGAGCTGCCCGCCGACCTGCGCAGCCAGTCGCGCCTGCAAGTGCCCAACGGCTTGAGCCTCGACGTGCTGCAGCACCTGAGCGCCGCCTGGGGTGAAGCCGCCGAGCGCACCTTCCAGCGCACTCCGGGCCAGGGCACCCTGACCTTGTGTGTCGGCATGAGCGCACTGCACTTCTACCTGGGTGGCCAGCGTTCCTTCAGCGATATCCTCAAGATCCCGACGGCCAGCAAGGCCGCGCAATTCGCGGTACAGTTGTCCAACAGCGCCGAAAAGGATGCCTGGAGCCACGCCTTCGACGCCCAGCGCGCCGGCAGCGCCGACACCTTGCTGCCCTACGAGGAAATCCAGTATCACGTCAGTGATGCCGACAGCAGCCAGGCGGCCTTCAATAGCGCCGAAGACTTCCCGACCCATGGCCTGCAGATCATCAACCACAGCCCCGGCGGTTACTGCCTGGCCTGGCCCAAGGAGGTGCCCGCCCAGTTGCAGGCCGGCGAAATGGTCGGGGTCCAGGATCCTTCAAGCCAGGGCTGGAGCGTGGCCGTGGTGCGCTGGATACGCCAGGTGCGCAGCGGCGGCACGCAGATGGGCATCGAACTGGTGGCCCCGCATGCCCAGCCTTGCGGCCTGCAGCTGGTGCGCGGCGGCGAAGGCAACAGCCAGTACCTGCGGGCACTGCTGTTGCCGGAGATCAGTGCCATCGGCGTACCCGCCACGCTGCTGGCGCCGCGCTTGCCGTTCCAGGAAGGACACAAAGTCCTCATCAACAGCAACGGTGAAGAGCGCCGCGCCGGGCTGAGCAAGCGCCTGGCCAGCACCGGTAGCTTCAATCAGTTCGAATACCGCCTGTTCGAACAGCCGGTGACGCCAAAGACCGATCCGAGTGCCGGCGGCCTTGGCGTTGCCGAAGACGATTTCGGCTCGCTGTGGAAGATCCTCTAGGGTCTTCCGTCCCCATCACGCACACCCAGCAGATACAACACCCCATCCAGCCCCAGGGTCGAAATCGCCTGCTTGGCCGAGTGCCTGACCAACGGCTTGGCCCGGAACGCCACGCCCAGTCCGGCAATCGCCAGCATCGGCAGGTCATTGGCGCCGTCGCCCACCGCGATGGTCTGCTCCAGGCTCAGGCCTTCCTTGTGGGCCAGCTCACGCAGCAGGTCGGCCTTGCGTTGGGCGTCGACAATCGGCTCGACGGCCACGCCGGTGCACTTGCCGTCCACCACTTCCAATTCGTTGGCGAAGACATAATCGATGCCCAATTTCGCCTGCAATTGCTTGGCGAAGTAGGTGAAGCCGCCCGACAGGATCGCGGTCTTGTAGCCCAGGCGCTTCAGCTCGGCGAACAACACTTCGGCGCCCTCGGTCAGGCGCAGCGAAGCGCCGATGGCATCCAGCACATTGACGTCCAGGCCCTTGAGCAACGCCAGGCGTTCCTTGAAGCTGGCGCGAAAATCCAGCTCGCCGGCCATGGCCCGCTCGGTAATGGCCGAGACCAGGTCGCCGATGCCGGCGGCCTTGGCCAGTTCGTCGATGACTTCGGCCTCGATCAGGGTCGAGTCCATGTCGAACACCGCCAGGCGGCGGTGGCGACGAAACAGCGAGTCTTCCTGGAGCGCGATATCGGCATTCAGCTCTTCGGCCGCATTGAGGAACTCCCGACGCAAGGCCTGCGGATCGGCCAGTTCGCCACGCACGGAGAGCTCGAAGCAGCTCTTGCTCCGGGCCGACGGCGTGTCCGGCGTGTGCGCCGACAGACGGTCGATCTGCACCACCTCCAGACCGTGCCGCGCGGTGATCGAGGTCACCCTTTGCAACTGCTCGGCAGTGACATGGCGACTCATCAGGGTCACGACATGACGCTTCTGGCCCGGGCTCGCCATCCAGTCCTGGCACTCGGCCTCGGAAAGCTGGGTGAAACGCACCTGCTGCTCCCGTCCCGAGATGCTGGCCTCGATGTCCTTGAGCGACGACGAAGACTGCGCGGCATTGGCAAATTCGACCAGAATGCCGAATGCCAGGCTGCCGTGGATAACCGCCTGGCGGATATCGAGAATGTGCACAGCAGCTTGTGCCAGCACGCCAGTAATGGCTGCGGTCAGACCCGGACGGTCCTCTCCACTGATGCTGATCAGGACGATTTCGCGCAAAGCGCACCCCCGCTCGTTAAAAAAAACGCATTCTACCCACTTTCACTGACCATCGGGCACAGCCAGCGCTTTGCCGGTCTAGGGCCTCTCGCTATACTGCGCGTCAACTTCACGGACAAAAGAGCCGCGCTCAGTGAACCGGCCCACGCCAGTCAAAACCGATAACTTCTTCCTGCTGATCTTCCGGGCATTGCGTCACCGCCGTGTACCGCTCGCATTGCGCATTGCCAGCCACAACGTGATTCTCGTCGCGCTGGCGCTGGTGATCTACGCCTGCGTGATGGGATTGCAATTCAAGGAAGCCATGCACCAGCAGGCCGACGCCGTCGGCCAGAGCCTGACCACCCAGACGGCCACTTCAGCCACGGAACTGCTGGTGTCCAACGACATCCTCAGCCTCAACGTGCTGCTGAACAACCTGACCAAGAACCCGCTGGTGGCCCACGCGGCGATCTACAGCGTGGACAACCGCATCCTCGCCGAAGCCGGCCAGCGCCCGAAAAACGGCCTGCTGGGCGAGGCCGAAGGCCTCTACCAGACCAAGATCACCTTCCAGGACGTGACCGCCGGACACCTGCGCATCAGCCTGGACATGGCGCAATTCCAGCAACCGATGACCATCAGCCTGCAAAGCATGGGCATCCTCAGCGCGATCCTGCTGGCCTTGGCACTGGCCCTGAGCCTGCGCCTGGGCCGGCACATCTCCACGCCGCTGCTGCAACTGCGGGTCTGGCTGCGGGACATGGACGAACATACCCCGGCGACCCAGCGCCAGGATGAAATCGGCGACCTGGCGCGCCAGCTGCATTCGCGCTTCGCCCCGGTCAAGCCGGAGCCCGAACCTGAGCCGGAAATCGAGTACGACGAAGATTACGTCGAGGAAGCGGACGCCGAGCCGGCCTTCCAGGTCCGCAACCTGCGCGATCCGAGCTTCGACGAGACGGCGGCGGTGCCGACGCCCAAGCCGGCGCCCCGGCATATCGTCAGCAGTGAAGAAGACGAGTCGGATGACGAAGACCCGTTCGCCGACCTGCGGGAAAGCCCACGGGCCGCGAGCGGCGCGGCAGTGAAGCCGCAGCCGGTAGCGCCGAGCCAGCCACAGCACAGCGCGGTGCTGGCGGTGCAGCTGGGTGCCCAGGACCAGTTGCGGCGCCTGCCACGCGCACGCCTGACGGAACTGCTGGACCGTTACCGCGACTGCCTGGACCAGGCCGCCTCGCTGTATGAGAGCGAGCTGCATACCCTGAACGACGGCAGCACCCTGATGCTCTTCCATACCGAAGACAGCGGTGATGACTACCTGACCAACGCCATCTGCTGTGGCGAGCTGCTCCGGGCACTGGGTCACCAGTTGCAGATCGAGGTGGCCGACAGCGGCATCACCTTGCAACTGCAGCTCGGTCTGACGTTGGGCGACGAGATGTTCGGCATGAGCCAGATCGACCTGCTGTTGACCGAAACCGCCCAGGATGCCCTGGCGCTGTCGCAACACAGCCGCAACCTGCTGCTGGTGGAGCGACGGATCAGCGATGACCCGCTCATTCGCCAGCGCGCGCGCATTCGGCCGATTGCCAGCCCCGAGGGCGCCTGCTGCGTGGAACGCTTGATGGAGCCCTATCCGTCGATGTTGGAGCGACAGTTGGCGCGGATGCACGAGACCCGGGCCAAGAGCTGATCATGGTCTTTCAGCCCCAATGGTGATCCCCCTGTAGGAGTTGGCTTGCCAGCGATGAGGACCGTGAGCCTTGCGGTGATCCAGCGGACGCCATCGCTACGGTGCGGCGTCCCGACAAGCCGGCTCCCACAGGGGGCCAAGCATGACGACAGTCCGGCGTGAGCACATAACCCCCAATAAAAAGCCCGCATTCGATGCGGGCTTTTTATTGGCTGGGCACTGGCCTCAGAAGCGAAACACTTCCATATCCGTGCGAATCGGCGCAGCCATCGGGATCTTCGGTTTCCCGGGCTCGGCCTGCTTGACCGGAGCCGGGGCCGGCGCCTTGCGGTTTTCAACCAGCGGCGCCTGATTGGCCAGCGGCTTGACCGCCACGCTCAGTTGCTCGGCCAGGCGCTGCAACAGTTCACCCTGGGCCTGGACCTGCGCCGCCGACGTCCCGGTGTGCTGCTGCTCCAGGTGGACGATGCGGTTATCGCGCACCTGTCCACGACGGTCGAGCAGACGCCACTGCGCGTCGAGAATCGCCGGTTGCCGGGCGCCGGAATCCAGTCGGGTAATCGACAACAATACCTGTACATCCGGGGTGCTCCCGGCAATCGCCGGCGCCAGCACCACGCGCTGGCTGTCCAGGCGCCAGGCCAGCTGGCGCACCAGCAGCTGATTGATGTCGGAAGACAGGCTGCCCGCCCAGCGACCGTCGGGCGCTGCCGTCAGGCTGCCATCGGGCTGACGCTGCAGCAGGGTTTCGCGTTGCAGGTAATCGGCCAGGGTGATCGGCCCGAGCACCACCGACATCCCCGCGCTTTGCTGAGGTTGGCCGGGGGTGCCGCTGTCCAACTGGTACAGGGAAACCGGCTGGTGCACGCTGCATCCCGCCAGGCCCAGCAGGCCGGTCAGCAGCGCAATAAAAGGAAGGCGCAGAACAGTCATCATCCCATCCAAGTGGCCGCCATGAAGGCCCTGCCACAGTCTGATCCAAAAATTCGTTTGGGCACGCCGCCGGGCGGCTGCCGCAAGAGGCGCATATCATCCGTGAATATGCGCCGTGACTCCAGTGCGCGCTAGCGATCTTCCTGCTAAAACGCTGAACGAACACGCTAAACCGCCTTAACTGAGACCTTCTACCAACAAGGCATCAACCCGCTGGAAGCCCCGCGGCAGCTTGTTGCCACGCCGGCCGCGCTCACCCTTGTAGTGCTCCAGGTCGTCGGCCTTGAGCGACAAGGTGCGCTTGCCCGCTTGCAGCACCAGGGTCGCGCCTTCCGGAATCACCGCCAGGTCGGTGACGTACTCCTCACGGCTGGCCACCCGCTCACCGGGAATCCCGATGATCTTGTTGCCCTTGCCCTTGCCCAGTTGCGGCAGGTCGCTGACCTTGAAGATCAGCAGCCGGCCTTCGGTGGTCACCGCAGCCAGCCAGTTCAGCTCACGGTCGGTCACCGGCCGGGGTGCCATCACCCGGGAGCCGTTAGGCAGGCTCAGCAGCGTCTTGCCGGCCTTGTTCTTGGCCTGCAGGTCTTCACCCTTGACCACGAAACCATAACCGGCGTCGGACGCGATGACATACAAGGCCTCGTCTTCCGGCAGCAGCACGCATTCGAAGTTCGCCCCCGGCGGCGGGGTCAGGCGACCGGTCAGCGGCTCGCCCTGGCCACGGGCCGAAGGCAAGGTGTGCGCCGCCACCGAATAGCTGCGCCCGGTGGAGTCGATAAACACCGCGAACTGATTGGAGCGCCCCGCGGCCGAGGTCTTGAAGCCATCACCGGCCTTGTAGGACAGCCCAGTGGCATCAATATCATGGCCCTTGGCACAGCGAACCCAACCTTTTTCCGACAGAACGACCGTTACCGGTTCGGTCGGCATCAGCTCGTTTTCCGACAAGGCCTTGGCTTCGGCGCGGGAAACGATCGGCGAACGACGGTCGTCGCCATAGGTCTGTGCATCGGCGAGCAGCTCCGTGCGCACCAGCTTCTTCAGCTTGGCTTCGCTGGCCAGCAGCGCTTGCAGCTTGGCCTGTTCCTTGAGCAGCTCATCCTGCTCGGCGCGCAACTTCATCTCTTCCAGACGCGCCAACTGCCGCAGACGGGTGTCGAGGATGTAGTCGGCCTGGATCTCGCTGAGGGCAAAACGCTCGATCAGCTTGGCCCGCGGGTGCTCCTCGGTGCGGATGATATGGATCACTTCATCCAGGTTGAGGTAGGCGATCAGCAAACCGTCCAACAGGTGCAGGCGCTTCTCGACCTTGTCCAGGCGGAATTTCAGGCGGCGGCGCACGGTGTTGACGCGGAACTCCAGCCACTCCACCAGCAAGGTCCGCAGATTTTTCAACTGCGGCTTGCCGTCCAGGCCGATGATGTTGATGTTGACCCGGTAGCTGGACTCAAGGTCGGTGGTGGCGAACAGATGCTGCATCAGTTCGTCGAGGTCGATCCGGTTGGAGCGCGGGATGATCACGATACGGCACGGGTGCTCGTGGTCGGATTCATCCCGCAGGTCGGCGACCATCGGCAGTTTCTTGGCCTGCATCTGCGCGGCGATCTGCTCCAGCACCTTGGCGCCGGAGACCTGGTGCGGCAGCGCATGGACGACGATATCGCCGTCCTCGATGCGATAGACCGCGCGCATGCGCACCGAGCCACGGCCGGTTTCGTAGATTTTCAGCAGGTCGGCTTGCGGCGTGATGATTTCCGCTTCGGTCGGGTAGTCCGGCCCCGGGACGAACTTGCACAGCTCCTCGACGCTGGCCTTGGGCTCATCGAGCAGATGCACGCAGGCATTGGCGACTTCCCGCAGGTTGTGCGGCGGCACGTCGGTGGCCATGCCCACGGCGATACCGGTGGTGCCGTTGAGCAGGATATTCGGCAGGCGCGCCGGCAACACCGCCGGCTCGTCGAGGGTGCCGTCGAAGTTCGGCACCCAGTCCGCCGTGCCCTGGCCCAGCTCGGCGAGCAGCACTTCGGAATACCGCGACAACCGCGATTCGGTGTAGCGCATGGCCGCGAAAGACTTGGGATCGTCCGGTGCACCCCAGTTGCCCTGGCCGTCCACCAGGGTGTAGCGGTAGCTGAACGGCTGGGCCATCAGCACCATGGCTTCGTAGCAGGCGGAGTCGCCGTGGGGGTGGAACTTGCCGAGCACGTCGCCGACGGTGCGCGCGGACTTCTTGTGCTTGGCGTCGGCATCCAGCCCCAGCTCACTCATGGCGTAGACGATACGCCGCTGTACCGGCTTCAGGCCGTCGCCGATATGCGGCAGCGCACGGTCCATGATCACGTACATGGAGTAGTTGAGGTAGGCCTGTTCGGTGAAGTCAGCCAATGACCGGCGTTCTACGCCATCCAGGCTGAGATCAAGGGAGTCGCTCATGCGGGCCTCATCAGTTCGTAGTCTGGCGCGGCGCTGGTAGCGCCGCGCTGGTGAATTCGGGGGTGTTCAACAGGCACGGGCCCGACAGCGGAGCTTCGCCGCCGGGGCCGTTGCGCATCAGGCCAGGACCTCGGCCAGGTCGCCCTTGGATTCCAGCCAGGTCTTGCGATCGCCGGCACGTTTCTTCGCCAGCAGCATGTCCATGATTTCCGCAGTGGCTTCGAAATCGTCCAGGGTCAACTGCACCAGGCGCCGGGTGTTGGGATCCATGGTGGTTTCGCGCAGCTGCGGCGGGTTCATTTCACCCAGGCCCTTGAATCGGGTGACCTGCGGCTTGCCGCGTTTCTTTTCGGCCACCAGGCGGTCGAGAATGCCATCGCGCTCGGCTTCGTCCAGGGCGTAGAAGATCTCCTTGCCCAGGTCGATCCGATACAGCGGCGGCATCGCCACGTAGACGTGACCGGCATCCACCAACGGACGGAAATGCTGGACGAACAGCGCGCAGAGCAGGGTCGCGATGTGCAGGCCGTCGGAGTCGGCGTCGGCGAGGATGCAGATCTTGCCGTAGCGCAACTGGCTGATGTCCGCCGCGCCCGGGTCGACACCGATGGCCACGGCGATGTTGTGCACTTCCTGGCTGGCGAGCACTTCGCCGCCGTCGACTTCCCAGGTGTTGAGGATCTTCCCGCGCAGCGGCAGGATCGCCTGGAACTCCTTGTCCCGCGCCTGCTTGGCCGAACCGCCGGCGGAGTCGCCCTCCACCAGGAACAGTTCGGCACGCATCGGGTCCTGCCCGGCGCAGTCGGCCAGCTTGCCCGGCAGCGCCGGCCCTTGGGTAATGCGCTTGCGCTCGACCTTCTTGCTGGCCTTCAGGCGCCGGCCGGCGTTGCTGATCGCCAGCTCCGCCAGTTGCATGCCCAGCTCGGGGTTGGCGTTGAGCCAGAGGCTGAAGGCGTCCTTGACCACGCCGGAAACGAACGCGGCGGCTTCACGGGAGGACAGGCGCTCCTTGGTCTGGCCGGAGAACTGCGGCTCCTGCATCTTCATCGACAGAACAAAGGCAATCCGTTCCCAGACGTCTTCCGGCGCCAGCTTCACGCCACGCGGCAGCAGGCTGCGGAATTCGCAGAACTCGCGCATGGCATCGAGCAGCCCCTGGCGCAAGCCATTGACGTGGGTACCGCCCTGGGCCGTGGGGATCAGGTTGACGTAGCTTTCCTGGACGCTGTCGCCGCCTTCAGGCAGCCACAGCAAGGCCCAGTCCACCGCTTCCTTGTTACCGGCGAGGCTGCCGCAGAACGGCTCGTCCGGCAGGCGCTCGAACTCGCTGACCGCATCCACCAGGTAGGAGCGCAGGCCGTCTTCGTAATGCCACTCGACCTTCTCGCCGGTGGCCTTGTCCTCGAAACTGACCAACAGCCCCGGGCACAGCACCGCCTTGGCCTTGAGCACATGCTTGAGGCGACTGACGGAGAACTTCGGCGAATCGAAATACTTGGGATCCGGCGCAAAGTACACGCTGGTGCCGGTGTTGCGCTTGCCGACGGTGCCGACCACTTCCAGCTCGGTGGCCTTGTAGCCATCGGCGAAGGTCATCTGGTATTCGTTGCCGTCGCGCTTGACCTTGACCCGCACCTGGGTCGACAAGGCGTTGACCACGGAAATCCCCACGCCGTGCAAACCACCGGAGAACTGGTAGTTCTTGTTGGAGAACTTGCCGCCGGCATGCAGCTTGGTGAGGATCAGCTCGACGCCCGACACACCCTCTTCCGGGTGAATGTCCACCGGCATGCCGCGACCGTCGTCGGAGACTTCCAGGGAGTGGTCGGCGTGCAGGATGACCTGCACCGATTTCGCATGCCCGGCCAAGGCTTCGTCGACGCTGTTGTCGATGACTTCCTGGGCAAGGTGGTTCGGCCGACTGGTGTCGGTGTACATGCCCGGGCGTTTGCGCACCGGGTCGAGGCCCGAGAGGACTTCGATGGCGTCTGCGTTATAAGAGCTAGCGCTGGGAGTGGCCATGGGGTCTCGTCGTCAGTCGTCTATGAATAGGGGTCATTCTCAAGGCACCGTGCCGCCAGGCATCAGAGCCGCGAGAAATCGATCGCCTGGTATGTATCGGCACCGATGCCGGCAAAGCTGAGCAAGGCCGGCAATTGTTCGGCAAAGCCCTGGAAACTATGATCACCGCCGGCCTGGATACGCAAGGCACAGGCCCGGTAATACTGCTGGGCGGCACGATAGTCCAGGGTTTCGTCGGCGGTCTGCAGCCAGACCTGGAAACGTTGCGGGTCCTGGGGGGCCGGGACTTCCAGTTCGGCCAGGGCCGTCACGTGATCGTGGGTCAGCTCCCAGGTTTCACCGCTGTAGAAGTTCTGCTGGGGCCCCAGGTGGCCGTCGAACATCCGGTGCGGCGCAACCGCCGGGTTGACCAGCAACGCCTTCAGGCCATGGCGCTCGGCCAGGCACGTCGCATAGTAGCCGCCGAGCGAGCTGCCGACCAGCAGCGGACGACCGAGTTCGGCAATCGCGGCTTCCAGCTGGACCATCGCCTGGCGCGGATGATGATGCAAGGCCGGCACCCGCAACTGCGCCGCCAGGCCCAGGCGCTCCATCAGGGCGATCAACTGGCTGGCCTTGTGCGACAGCGGCGAGCTGTTGAAACCGTGGATATACAGGATCGAAGCGGACATGTGATCGCTCTCCATTGGCAGGCTCTCGCAAAAAGCCAGGCACCGCGCAGACAAAGACGCGCAGTTTAGCCTGACTCCGATGCCCTGACTCGCCCCGAGACGTTTCCTACTGATTAAGCAGAAGTGGTCAGTAGCCCGTGCCGCCGTAATCGACCTCGAAATCGAAGCCGCGGACCCGGGAAACCGCGGTCTCCAACCGTCCGTCCGGATACAGCCGCAGCCAGCGATAGCCCGGCGCCTTGTCATCGACCTTGAAGTCCTCGCTGCCCGGCGCGAATTGCACGCAGGTAGAGGGCGATGCCAGCAGACGCACGCCGTTGCGCTCGCGGTCCAGTTCCTGATGGATGTGCCCCCAGAGCAGCGCCCGAACCTGGGGGAAGCGGTCCAGCACGGCGAACAGCGCCTCCGGATTGCGCAAGCCGATGGGCTCCATCCAGGGACAATCGATGGAAATCGGATGATGATGGAAACACACCAGGTGATGCCGCTGCGGCGCTTCGCTCAGCGATTGCGCCAGCAACTGCAGCTGCTCGTCCTGCAGATAGCCCGGTACCGAGCCCGGCACGGCGGAATCCAGCATTGTGATGCGCCAGTTGCCGATATCCACCACCGGGTCGAGCAGGTCGCTGTGGCGAGCGGCCTCGGCCATTTCCCGCAACTCGTCATGATTGCCCGGGAGCCAGCGCGTCGGAGCGCTGATCGCGGCGCTCATCTCGCGGAACTGCCGATAAGACGCCACCGTCCCGTCCTGGGACAGGTCGCCCGTGGCCAGCAGCAGGTCGACCCGGGGTTGCTCCGCCAGCACGCAATCGATGACCCGTTGCAGGCTGTCCCGGGTATTCATGCCCAGCAACGTGCCGTCTGCCTCGGCAAACAGGTGGCTGTCGGACAGCTGCACCAGCAGCACCGCGTCCGCAGGGGTGGGCTGAGTGGATACGCTCGGCAAGAGGCTCTCCTGCAAAATACTGAGTAGTCGTTTTGGACTGTTCGGTTAAAAGTCGCACAGGAGGCAATTATGGTCAGGGAATCGACAAAGAGGAAATAGCCGAAACGGACACACTTCACATTTAGCCGGATACAACCTGGAAATCGGCGCGAGCCAGTGCAATCGGTGTGCTCGCCCACTCAGAGCCGCCAGTGATCCACCGATCATGTGCCCAACGTGCTGCCGGGCGAATTGAAACCCGCGACCTCGTCACCTCCGCTTTTGCGGAGACGACAAGGCGGCAGAACTTCAAGAGTGCAGAATCGCTCTACTCGAGGACGCTTCAAGCTGCGCAACAAATTGCGCCCATACTGTTTCGGGCCGCAAACTTTTCACGAAACAGGCAGATTCCGCTCCGAACTTGCACTGTTGCTGGTAGCAAGGCACGCACTCGCTTTCAGCGAACAAATGCCGCTGGTGCAATCCGGTCGCACCAATCAAGGCAGGATCCGTTGGCCCATAAAGATGAATGGCCGGCTTATCGAGAGCCGCCGTCAAATGCCCAAGCCCGGTATCGACACAAATAGCGCCCGCCGATTGTGAAATCATCGTGGCTTGCTGGGTGATCGATAAACGCGGCAATACAGTTGCCTGCGGCGAAGCCTCGGCAAGCCGCTGCGCACGCGCTTGCTCATTGGCATTCCCCCACGGCAAGACCACGTGATAACCGGCCTGTACCGCCAACTGAATCAATTGCTGCCAATAGCGTTCCGGCCAATGCTTGGTGTCCCAGGTGGTGCTATGAACGAACACCAGGTAAGGCCCAGGCAAGCTCATCGGTAATGCCGGCAAGGGCTGCCGAATAGCAAAATCAGGAGAGCTGTCGGGCAAGGTATAACCCAATGCCTTGGCAAACAGTTGGCGCTGCCTGGCCACGGCGTGCTGCTCAGGCGGGATGGTGAAGGTCTTGTGACACACCAGGTGGGCAAATTTTTCCCTGACACTGTGCCGGTCCATCCCACAACGCAAGCCACGGGTAAAACTCATGACTACCGCGCTTTTTAAATTATTCTGCGCATCAATGACGACATCATATTTTTTCGCGCGAACTTTTTTCCACAGCGCAGAAAACTCACCGCTTTTAATACTCTGCCATATATTGCGTTTCCAGCGACGATGAGCGGTTGTAATAACCGTATTCACCGCCGGGTGCAACTTAGCGATCTCGGCGAACGATTCATCCACCACCCAGTCGAACTGGATGCCGGGAATAGCGTTAACCGCATCGGTAATAGCAGGCAGCGCGTGAATCAAATCGCCCATGGAGGTGAGCTTGACAACCAGAACATTCATGAAGTTTTTTTACCCAGCAAACGCCGGCGCCATGCTTTGAATTTCGCAGAAAATTTATGACGCACCGCATGCTTGTTCAAGGCTGCTTCATCAATGACATAATTCAACTGCAGCACTTTGCGCGTACCAATAAACGTCTTATGGCCATGCCAGCCATTTTCAGTGACCTTGAACAGCAACATCGTCCCTGCCGCCGGCGGTATCTCGGCAAAGTAATCGTCCAGGTCATGCTCATTGTTCAACAGGCGCAAGCGGCCACCGTCGGGCTGCCAGTCTTCATTCATATACAAAAGCACGGTAATCAACTTGCTTTTGCTGTCGGTGTGAATGCGTCCATCCTTATGATCGGACTGACCACGCACGGTGATCATCACCGGCTTGTCCGTCAAGTCCATCGCGAACTTTTCGGCAATCACCTGACGAAAGGCATCGCCCTTCAACTCATCGATTAACTTGGCGAAATCCCCACCATACTGGACGGTCGCCAATGGAAAACTGCCGGCATCTTCAATCGCTGGAAAATCCCGCTGAACCCTTGACAGGAAGTCGCTTGACAGCGCGTCACCCACGACACTGTAGGGGAAAGGGGATGGCTGCACCGGGGTCGTCTTTATGGCAGCGAGATCAATGATTTCGCAGGTCGTCATATAATCATGTCTCAAGGTTTCAGGGCGCCTACTTTACCCGTTATGAGGGACGCCCTCTACCACTGAATGCGAGAGCCTACAACGCCCTTATCGCCCTAGCGAACCGCCTCGAACTCATGGCCACAAGCCAGGCAGTGGCTCAACCACTCCCCCAGGAACACATTGAGCTGGGCTTTTTCGTCCGGCTGGTGCATGGCCGTGTTCGGATACGGATAGATACTGCGAAAGCGCCGGGCGTGCTCGGCACTGATCACCTCGGCCATGCGCGCGTCGTGGTAGACCTGCACCTGCAACTGCGGCACCGGCAACCACGGCAGGCTGTGCTCCTGGCGTACCAGCAGGGTGGTGGTGTAGGGGTTGTCCTGCAACACCTCCAGCGCCAGCACGCCGAGCATCTGGTCGCCCTGGGTCATGGCAATCCGGCGCGCACGCTGTTGCTCGCGCATCTGCGGCAGCAACCGCATCAGGCGCGCATAGTTGGCCTCGCAGGCGGCTTGCAGCCCTATCAGGTCAACCCGGTAACGTTCGCGCAGCAGACTTACGACCATAACCCCCTCACTTCAGCACGGTTCAATGCCAGCCATTGCAAGGCAATGATCGACGCCGCGTTGGCAATTCGCCCATCGCGCACGGCTTGCAAGGCATCTTCGAAAGCCCAGACCGTGGCACGGATATCTTCATTTTCTTCCGCCAGCCCGTACAGGCCGCCAGCCCCCTCGGTGTCACAACGCCCCAGGTACAGATGCACGAATTCGTTACTGCCACCCGGCGACGGAAAGTACCGGGAGATCGGCCACAGGGCCGTCAGATTCAGATCAGCTTCCTCCTGTGCCTCGCGGCGGGCAACCTCTTCCGGTTGTTCATCCTTGTCGATCAGACCGGCGACCAGTTCGATCATCCACGGGTTCTCACTCTTGCCCATGGCGCCAACCCGGAACTGCTCCAGCAGCAGCACTTCATCGCGCCTGGCATCGTAGGGCAGGACACACACCGCATCATGCCGGACAAAGACTTCCCGGTTGATCGGATTGCCCATGCCACCGGCGAACAGCTCATGGCGCAGGTGCAGGCGATCGAGCCGGTAGAAACCCTTGAAGCAGTTCTCCCGCTGGATGACCTCGACTTGGGTCGGGCCGGCCTTGGTGGTGTCCGTCATCATGATCCTCATTGCGATAGCGGCGAGGCCCTGCCTCGACTTCGCGCCATCCTAACGCGCCGAAGCGCCATGATGCAGCCACTTTCCCCGCGTCGGGATAGACGGGCGCCCCCGAAACCTACTCTAATTAGCTTAGTGGCGAACCGAGTACGCCGCTGACAGTCGAAGCACGCTCACCTGACCTTTCTTTCGCTGACGAAGGACACCCATGTCGTTTTTTAAAATCGCCGCGCTGACGGCAATCGCCCTGACCCTGGGTGCCTGTCAAAGCCTGTTCCAGCCGAGCCTGAAGGCCCCGCTGAACGTCAAGGGCGATGCCTCCGAACAGATCAAGCCCGGCTGCAACGACCCGGATTGCCCGCTGGTGAACATCGATACCGTGCATTTCCCCGACGAGCCCCAACTGGACGCCGCGGTGGAACGGGCATTGCTGCAGATGGCCCGCACCTCGCCCGACGCGCCGCTGCCGGCCTCGCTCAAGGTCTATCGCGAACAGTTCCTCGCCAGCGCCGAAAGCCGCCACAGCAGCTACTTGCAAGCCAAGGTACGCGAGCAGCATGACGGCCTGGTGATCGTCGAGCTCGCCAGCTACCTGGACGACGGCGACGCCCACGGCATGCCGGGACGCGGGTTCATCACCTGGTCGCGCCAGGATCACAAGGCCCTGAGCCTGCAGGACATGCTGCTGCCAGGCCAGGAAGAGACGTTCTGGAAACTCGCCAAGGTCGCCCATAACAACTGGCAGATCGGCAACCGGCTGGACCAGGACTTCATTGCGTCCTGGCCCTTCCGGAAAACCCCGAACGTCACCCTGGCCAGCGACGGCGTGATCCTCAAGTACAACGTGACGACCATCGCCCCCTACGCCATGGGCCTGATCGAAATGAACATTCCCTACCAGCGCCTCAACGGCGTGCTCAGGCCCGAGCTGTTCCCCGCCCGAAGCTGAACACCCGGCCGAGCAGCCCTTGCAGCAGCCCGGCCAGTACCAGTGACGGCAGGGTCGCGCCCAACTCCGGATGGAAGTTGGCCAGCAGATGGTAGGTTGCCACGCCGCCCGCCCAGGCCAGCAGCGCCGGCCAGCGCAACAACGACGCGGCGCCCCCGGCGCCGCGCCCGCGCAGGATGAAATGATCCACCAGCACCACGCCGAACAGCGGCGCGAACACCGAACCGATCAGCAGCAGGAAGTTCTGGTACTGCGCCAAGGGCGCAACGCAGGCGATCAGGGTGCAGAGCACGCCAATGGCCAGGGCCAGCTGTTCGACCTTCCAGCGCAGCAGGATGCCGCTGGACACCGCCGCCGAGTGGATATCGGCAAAGGCGTTTTCCGACTCGTCGAGCAGGATCAGCAGCAGGGGAATACCCAGCCCGGCACCGGCCAGGGCCAGCAGCAAGGCATTGGTTTCACCGCTGGGAGCGAACGCCAGGGTGTAGGCCACGCCCAGGCTCATCAGCCAGAAGTTGCCGATCAGAAAGCCCAGCGCCGTGCCGCCGAACACGCTTTTCGCGCGCTTGCCGAAGCGTGAGTAATCGGCGATCAGCGGCAACCAGGACAGCGGCATGGCAATGGCGATATCGAAGCCCACGGCAAACGGCATGGAACCGTCACCGCCCCGCGCCCACAACGCCGCCAGGTCGGCCTTGGCGAACAGGTTCCAGGTCAGCCAGAGACAGGCCGCCAGCAGCAGCCAGATGCCCCATTTGCGCAGGATCTTGCGCACGAAGGTCAAGGGACCGCTGACCGCCAGCCAGGTCGCCAGCGCCCCGAACAACAGGGTCCAGGGCAGCGGGTTGGCCAGCGGGCTGCCTTCGCCGAACGCCCGGACAGCCAACAGGCTGGCCGCATCGCGCATGACGATGATTTCGAACGCGCCCCAACCCACCAGTTGCAGCAGGTTGAGCAGCGCCGGCAGGCTGGCGCCGTACTGGCCGAGGCTGAGCTTCAGCGCAGCCATGGAGGACAGGCCGGTGTCGCTGCCGATCACGCCGACGGCAGCCAGCAGCAGGACACCCACCACGCTGCCGAGGAAGATCGCCAGCAACGAGCCGGACAGGCCCAGGCCCGGCGCCAGCAGGGCACCGGTTTGCAGGACCATCAGGCCGATACCGAGGGAAAACCACAGGGAAAACAGATCGCGCGCGCCGAAGACACGCTTGTCGGCCGGGACCGCGAGATCGGGGGAATAGGTACTGCCGGGAGTGTTCAAAGGGTTATCTCAAGGAAGGCAAAAATACCGGATGCAGACAAACCTGTGGCGAGCGGGCTTGCCCGCGCTCGGCTGCGAAGCAGTCGTAAAACCGATCATCTCGGTCTACCAGACACACCGAGTTCATCGGCTTTAGGGACGCTTCGCGCCCCAGCGCGGGCAAGCCCGCTCGCCACAGGGGTTCGGCTCCACCAGGGAGCCGACTCACTCAGACTTTCTTGTACAACTGGCTGCCTTCGCGCTTGAAGCGCTCCGCCTGTTCCGCCATGCCCTGGGCAGCATCCGCATCGACCGCTTCGATCCGCTGGTTGGCCGCGTACTCACGGACTTCCTGGGTGATCTTCATCGAGCAGAACTTCGGCCCGCACATGGAGCAGAAGTGCGCAACCTTGGCCGAGTCCTTCGGCAGGGTCTCGTCGTGGTACGAACGCGCGGTATCCGGGTCCAGGCCGAGGTTGAACTGGTCTTCCCAGCGGAACTCGAAGCGCGCCTTGCTCAAGGCGTTGTCACGGATCTGCGCGCCCGGGTGGCCCTTGGCAAGGTCGGCAGCATGCGCGGCGATCTTGTAGGTGATGATCCCGGTCTTCACGTCATCCTTGTTCGGCAGGCCCAGGTGCTCCTTGGGCGTGACGTAGCAGAGCATGGCGCAACCGAACCAGCCGATCATCGCCGCACCGATACCGGAGGTGATGTGGTCGTAGCCCGGCGCGATGTCGGTGGTCAGCGGGCCGAGGGTGTAGAACGGCGCCTCGTCGCAGCACTCCAGCTGCTTGTCCATGTTCTCCTTGATCAGTTGCATCGGCACATGCCCGGGACCTTCGATCATGCACTGCACGTCGTGCTTCCAGGCGATCTTGGTCAACTCGCCGAGGGTCTCCAGCTCACCGAACTGCGCTTCGTCGTTGGCATCGGCAATCGAGCCCGGACGCAGGCCGTCGCCCAGCGAGAAGCTGACGTCGTAGGCCTTCATGATTTCGCAGATTTCTTCGAAATGGGTGTAGAGGAAGTTTTCCTTGTGATGCGCCAGGCACCACTTGGCCATGATCGAGCCGCCCCGCGAAACGATCCCGGTGACGCGCTTGGCGGTCATCGGCACGTAGCGCAGCAGCACGCCGGCGTGGATGGTGAAGTAGTCGACGCCCTGCTCGGCCTGTTCGATCAGGGTGTCGCGGAACAGCTCCCAGGTCAGGTCCTCGGCCACGCCGTTGACCTTCTCCAGCGCCTGGTAGATCGGCACGGTACCGATCGGCACCGGCGAGTTGCGAATGATCCACTCACGGGTTTCATGGATGTGCTTGCCGGTGGACAGGTCCATGACCGTGTCCGAACCCCAGCGGATGCCCCAGGTCAACTTGGCCACTTCTTCCTCGATGGAAGAACCCAGGGCGCTGTTGCCGATATTGCCGTTGATCTTCACCAGGAAGTTGCGGCCGATGATCATCGGCTCCAGCTCCACGTGGTTGATGTTGGCCGGAATGATCGCGCGACCGCGGGCGATTTCCTCGCGGACGAATTCGGCGGTGATCTCTTTCGGGATGCTGGCGCCGAAGCTGTGGCCCGGGTGCTGCTGCTCGAGCAGACCGGCGGCGCGGGCTTCCTGCAACTTGAGGTTTTCGCGGATGGCGACGTATTCCATCTCGGCGGTGATGATGCCCTGGCGGGCGTAGTGCATCTGGCTGACGTTGGCGCCCGCCTTGGCCCGGCGCGGGTTGTTGACGTGGGCGAAACGCAGCTTGGTCAATTCCGGGTCGGCCAGGCGCTGCTGGCCGAAGTTGGAGCTCAGGCCGGTCAGGCGCTCGGTGTCGCCACGGCTGTCGATCCACGGCGAGCGCACATCGGCCAGGCCCTTGCGCACGTCGATGGTCACGTTCGGATCGGTGTAGGGGCCGGAGGTGTCATAGACCAGCACCGGTGCGTTGATCTCGCCGCCGAAGTCGGTCGGGGTCACATCCAGGCTGATTTCGCGCATCGGCACGCGGATATCCGGGCGCGAGCCCTGCACGTAGATTTTTTGCGAGCGGGTAAAGGGCTGAACCGACTGCTCGTCGACCTTGGCCGAATCGCTCAGGTTCGCGGCGTCTTTTAATTTTGTACTCATCACGGGCTCTCCAGACGGCATCCAGGGGGATTGTCGGGACGAACCTGAAAGGCACGGACGCACCAGGGCTGGTGCTGTGCCCAGTCCTCGCGAATGCTGCTCGATTGTCGAACAACATCCCGGACGGAGCACAAGAGGACTCGCCGGTGGACGAGAAATCTTGTTCCCTACGCAGGCGCTAACCTGATCAGGTTCAACGGGATCCGGAATTATCCGATCTCAGCCCCATAGCAAGGCACCCCGACAAGAACGAGGCGAGTTTAGACAAGACCGCGACATAATGCCATCTCCCCTTTATTCGTCTGGATAAATGGCAGATATGCAGGATTGTTGCCGACCCGCGCCCGGCACTACACTCGCTATTTCTTGACGCTGGGCAAGCCGGTCAGTAGCCTCGGCCATCGCATTACCACTGTAATATCCACTCTAGGAATTGCCTCATGCTGCGCAAATTTTCACTGGCCCTGGCCGTGTCTTGTGCGACCAACGGATGGGCCTGGGCAGCTGAAACGCCCCTGACGACCAAAACCGACCTGGTCAGTGTCTACCAGGAAGCCCTGAGCAACAACGCCGACCTGGCGGCCGCCCGCGCCGACTACGACGCCCGCAAGGAAGTCGTGCCCCAGGCCCGTGCCGGCCTGCTGCCGAACCTGTCGGCCGGGGCCAGTTCGAACAATGTCCACACCAGCATCGACCAGCCGTCGACGAGCCTGAACCGCAGCGCCACGACCTACCAGGCGACCCTGGCCCAGCCGCTGTTCCGGGCCGACCGCTGGTTCCAGTACCAGGCCGCCAAGGACGTCAACGAACAGGCCGCCCTGCAACTCTCGGCGACCGAGCAGAACCTGATCCTGCAAAGCGCCGAAAGCTACTTCGCGGTGCTGCGCGCCCAGGACACCCTGGCCTCGACCAAGGCCGAGGAAGCGGCGTTCAAGCGCCAGCTCGACCAGTCCAACGAGCGCTTCGACGTCGGCCTGTCGGACAAGACCGACGTGCTGCAATCCCAGGCCAGCTACGACACCGCGCGGGCCAACCGGATCGCTGCCCAGCGTTCGGTGGAGGACGCCTTCGAAGCCCTGATCACCCTGACCAACCGTCAGTACAACTCGATCCAGGGCATCGTCCACACCTTGCCGGTGCTGGCGCCGAGCCCCAACGACGCCAAGGCCTGGGTCGACACCGCGGCGCGACAGAACCTCAATCTGCTGGCGAGCAACTACGCCGTCGACGCCGCCGAGGAAACCCTCAAGCAGCGCAAGGCCGGCCACGCGCCGACCCTCGATGCGGTGGCGAAGTACGAGGCCGGCGACAACGACGCTTTCGGCTTGAGCAACCCCAACGCGCTGAACCAGAACTATGCCGGCCCCGTGAAACAGACCACGGTCGGCCTGCAATTGAATATCCCGCTCTACAGCGGCGGCCTGACCAGCTCCCAGGTACGTGAATCCTATTCGCGCCTGAGCCAGACCGAGCAGCAGCGTGAAGCCCTGCGTCGCCAGGTGGTGGAAAACACCCGCAACCTGCACCGCGCGGTGAACACCGATGTGGAACAGGCGCAGGCGCGCAAGCAGTCGATCATCTCCAACCAGAGCGCGCTGGAAGCAACCCAGATCGGTTATCAGGTGGGTACGCGCAGTATCGTCGATGTGCTCGATGCCCAGCGCCAGCTGTACACCTCGGTGCGCGACTACAACAACACCCGCTATGACTACATCCTCGACAACCTGCGCCTGAAGCAGGCGGCGGGCACCTTGAACCCGGGCGACCTGAGCGACCTGGCGCGCTACCTGAAGGCCGACTACAACCCGGACAAGGACTTCCTGCCACCGGACCTGGCGAAGGCGGCAGCGGCCAATCTCAAGGCCAGTCCGAAGTATTGATCGAGGCCTTGCGAGCGCCACGACCCCCTGTAGGAGCCTGCTTGCTGCGGGCGGCGCTCCGACGATGAGGACCTTGAGCCCTGCGCTGTCTAAACCGACGCAATCGCCGGCAAGCCGGCTCCTACAGGAATCGCGTTCGAGCGGGCTAACGCGGTAGCGACAGCAGCCGCCCCAACCCATCCAGCAAGCGTTGCAATGCCCCCTGGTTGGCCCGCATCACCTTCAGTCCCGCCTCGCCCATCTTCTGCGCATCGCGCGGCAGTTCGAACAAACGCTGCACCGCCACCGCCAAGCCTTCGGCATCCTCCACTTCCTGCAACGCCCCGGCCTCACGCATCAACGCGGCGATCTCGAGGAAATTGAACAGGTGCGGCCCGCTCAGCACCGGCTTGCACAGCGCCGCCGGCTCCAGCAGGTTATGTCCGCCGTTGGGCACCAGGCTGCCGCCGACGAAAGCGCTGTCGGCCAAGGCATAGAGAAACAGCAGCTCACCCATGGTGTCACCGAGCAGCACCGCGGTTTGCGCACTGACCGGTGCGCCACTGGAGCGCCGCACCGTCGAGAAGCCCTGCTCCTGGCACAAGGCGAACACGCTGTCGAAGCGCTCCGGATGACGCGGCACCAGGATCAGCAAGGCGTTCGGATAGTTGCCCAGCAACTGCCGGTGGGCCGCCAGCACCACCGCGTCCTCGCCCTCGTGGGTGCTCGCGGCGATCCACACCGGCCGTTCCTGGGCCTGCCATTGTCCACGCAGCTCGGCGGCCCGCACGAGCAGTTGCGGATCGATGCTCAAGTCGAACTTGATCGAGCCCGTCACCTCGACGGATTCAGGTCGCGCACCCAACTGCCGGAAACGCTCGGCTTCGGCTTCGGTCTGCACGGCGATCAGGCTCATTTCCTCCAGCATCGGCCGGGTCAACCGGGCGAAGCGCCCATAGCCCCTGGCCGAACGCGCCGACAGCCGCGCATTGGCCAGCGCCACCGGAATCCCGCGCCTGGCGCACTGATGGATATGGTTGGGCCACAGCTCGGTCTCCATGATCACCGCCAACTTCGGCCGGGCCGCATCGAGAAAACGCGCCGCCGCCCAAGGCAAGTCATAAGGCAGATAGCAATGCTGGATCCGCGGCTCGTCGGCGAACAGCGCCTTGATCCGCTCGGAACCGGTGGGCGTCATGCAGGTGATGGTGATCGGCAGCTGCGGATATTTCGCCAGCAGCGCGCGGATCATCGGCGCGGCGGCAATGCTCTCGCCGACCGACACCGCGTGCACCCAGATCCCGTCCGGGCGCAGCGCCGACAGGCCGCGGCCAAACCGCTCGCCGACGCGCCGGGCATAAGCCGGCGCCTTGCGCGCCCGCAGCCATAGACGCAACGCCACCAGCGGCAGCCCCAGATGAAACAGCAAGGAGTAAAGAGTTCTATTCATGGCGGCGGAGTTTATCGGCTTTTTCAACCGATCGCCTGCAAGTGCTCGGCAAACCGCTCGGCCAGCCAGCGCGCCGCCGGCCCCAGGGGCTCGTCGCGACGCCAGACCAGCTCCACCACCAGCGCCGGCGGCGTCCATTCGCTGCTCAGCTCGACCATCTGGTTCTGGTACGCCGGGTATTGCACCACGTGGCGCGGCAGCCAGGCCCAGCCCAGGCCGCGCATCAACAGCTCGGCCATCACGTAGAAGGAGTCCGCCCGCCAGACCTGCGGGCTGAGCTGCTCGCCCCCGGGATAACCGCTGAGTTGCGGGGCGATCAGCAATTGCCGGTGCCGAGCTAGTTGCTGGCGGTTGACCCGCAGCGAAGCCGCCAGCGGATGGTTGACCGCGCACACCGTGACCATTTCGACACTGCCCAGCGCCCGCCGCTCCAGGGTCTGCGGCATCTGCTCGTGGTGGAACAGCAGGCCCAGGTCCGCCCGTCGTTCCACCAGCTTGCGCGCGACGTCGCCCTGCGCGCCGCTGGCCAGTTGCACCTCGACGCTGGGGAAATGCTCCGACAGTGCTTCCAGGCTGTCGAGCACCGGCTGGTAGGGCATGGCCTCGTCCTGGGCCAGGCGCAAACGGGCTTCCTGGCCACGCATCAAGGCCAGCGCCCGCCCATTGAGACGATCGCACTGGCGCAGCACTTCCCGCGCTTCCTCCAGCAAGGCGGTCCCGGCCTCGGTCAATTTCGGCTGGCGGCCGCTGCTGCGCTCGAACAGCGTCACCCCCAGGTCCGTTTCCAACAGGGCGATCGCGTTGCTGACCGCCGACTGCGCCTTGCGCTGCTCGCGCGCCACGGCGGAAAACGAACGCTGCTCGGCAACGCGGACAAACAGGCGCATCTGTTCCAGGTTCCACTGAATGCTCATGGCAAACCCATCTTTATTTCAGATAGGTAATGACTTTACCCCATCTGTGCGGTCTCTAGAATGCCAACCTCATCAGCAGGCCAAACACGAGAGATCGCCCCCATGAACGCTTACTACTACCTGGCCATCGCCATCTGCGCCGAAGTCATCGCCACCGTTTCCATGAAAGCGGTCAAGGGCCTGAGCACGCCGATCCCCCTGCTGCTGATCATCGTCGGCTATTCCACCGCGTTCTGGATGCTGACCCTGGTGGTGCGCTCGGTGCCCGTGGGCGTGGCCTATGCCGTCTGGGCCGGGATGGGGATCGTGATGGTCAGCGTCGCGGCGCTGTTTCTCTACGGGCAGAAGCTGGACATCCCGGCGATGCTGGGCATGGGCATGATCGTGCTTGGCGTCGTGGTGATCCAGTTGTTCTCGAAAACCGCCGGGCACTAGCCCCCAATGCCAGCCGCTCAAAAAACCTGAAGCCGAGTGCAACCCTGTGGCGAGCTCTGCTTCAACTGCCCACATACCAACAGGGCGTGCCGCCCTAATGAGTCTGTATACTGCGAACCTTGTCTTGAACACCGAGGTCGCCGCATGCCATCCGCTCTTTCCACCGATGTCCTGATTGTCGGCGCCGGCGTCGCCGGTCTCTGGCTCAATGCGCGGCTGCGCCGCCAGGGCTTTTCGACGGTACTGGTGGAGCGCGCCAGCCTCGGCGGCGGGCAGAGCCTCAAGTCCCAGGGCATCATCCACGGCGGCGCCAAGTACGCCCTGCATGGCGCCCTGACCGGCGCCTCGGAAGCCATCGCCGACATGCCCCGGCGCTGGCGCGAAGCCCTGGCCGGCAACGGCGAGCTCGACCTGTCGGGCGTGCGCCTGCTGTCCGAAGCCCACTATCTCTGGTCCCCCGGCACCTTGGCCGGTAACCTCACCAGTTTCTTCGCGAGCAAGGCCGTGCGTGGCCGGGTCGACCAGGTCAAGGGCGAACAACTGCCGCCCGCCCTGCAGGACCCGCGCTTCAAAGGCAAGGTCTATCGCCTCGCCGAACTGGTGGTCGACGTGCCCAGCCTGATCACCCGCCTGGCCGAACTGGCCGGTGATGGCCTGCTGGCCGGCCAGCTCATCGAACCGCTGCTGGACAACGGGCAACTGGTCGGCCTGCGGGTCGACGGCCGGGACATCCACGCCCAGCGCATCGTACTCAGCGCCGGGGCCGGCAACGCCGCGCTGCTCGACACCCTGGGCCTGAGCCAGCCGGCCATGCAGACACGCCCCCTGCACATGGTGCTGGTCAAGGGGCCGAGCCTGAAACCGCTGTATGCCCACTGCCTCGGCGGCGGCCCCAAGCCGCGCATTACCGTGACCACCCATCCGGCGGCCGACGGCCAGTGGGTCTGGTACCTCGGCGGCGATATCGCCGAAGCTGAAGGCGTCGCCCGCGAACCCGCCGAGCAGATCGCCAGCGCACAGAAGGAACTGGGCAACCTGCTGCCCTGGGTCGACCTGAGCCAGGCGCAATGGGCCACCTTGCGGGTGGAGCGCGCCGAACCGCTGCAATCGGGCCTGACCCGCCCGGACAACGCTTTCCTCGCCGAGCAGGAGCGCTTGCTGGTGGGCTGGCCGACCAAGCTCGCCCTCGCGCCGGACTTCGCCGATCGGGTGCTCAACAGCCTGGAGCGCGACGGTATCCGCCCCGGCCCGGCCATCGCCTTGCCGGAACTGCCGAAGCCGGCCATGGCGCAAACCCCCTGGGAGCAACTGCTGCCATGAGCCAACCGACCTTGCACGACCTGCATCGGCCACTGGGCAGCACCGGCCTGCAGGTATCGCCCCTGGGCCTGGGCACCGTGAAGCTCGGCCGCGACCAGGGGGTCAAATACCCCAACGGTTTCCAGATCCCCGACGACCGGCAAGCCCGTCAACTGCTCCAGCTGACCCGCGACCTGGGCATCAACCTGATCGACACCGCGCCGGCCTATGGCCGCAGCGAGGAACGCCTGGGCCCGCTGCTGCGCGGGCAGCGCCAGGAGTGGGTGATCGTCAGCAAGGTCGGCGAAGAGTTCGAAGCCGGCCAGTCGCGTCATGACTTCAGTGCCGCCCACACCCGGTTTTCCGTGGAGCGCAGCCTGCAACGCCTGGAAACCGACTTTATCGACTTGGTGCTGGTGCACTCCGACGGCAACGATCTGGCCATCCTCGAACACAGCGATGTCTACCAGACCCTCGAGGCCTTGAAGCGCGAAGGCAAGATCCGCGCTTTCGGTTTTTCCGGCAAGACCGTCGAGGGTGGCCTGAAGGCTCTGGAACAAGGCGATTGCGCGATGATCACCTACAATCTGAACGAACAGGGCGAGAAGCCGGTCATTGACTATGCTGCCCGCCACGGCAAGGCGATCCTGGTGAAAAAGGCCCTGGCCAGCGGTCACGCCTGCCTGGCCCCCGGGATCGACCCGGTGCGCGCCAGCTTCGAACTGTTGTTTGCACAGCCCGGCGTTGCCAGTGCTATTGTCGGCACGATCAACCCGCTGCATCTCGCCCACAATGTGGCGACGGTCGCCGGGGTGATTCGCCAGAACTGATGCCGCCCAGGCGGCCGACCCCGACGCGAGAAGGAGCCGAGATGCCGCGGACGCTGATACGCAAGAACCCCAGCGACTTCAAGACCCTGCCGTTATTCGTCGAGGCGACACCCGAAGGCTTGTGTTACCAGAGCGTCGGGATGCCGTTGAACTTTGCGCAAACCTTGCACAAGCGCAAACCGGTCACCGTGGCCGACCCGCAGCGCTTTGCCCTGGAGCTGGCCAACCTCGGGGTGTCGGTGCGGCTGACCCTGCACTGGCACAACCGCGACTACTGGGTACTGGTACGCCAGCGGCGCCAGGATCGCGGCGATGTGGTGCTCAAGCTGATCTCCGGCTATGTCCCGGCCCATGAGCTGGCCATTCCCCTGCTCACCGCCATCGCCGAAATCGCCGAGGAGTGCCTGCTGGAAACCCCGGAAGGCTGGCTCGGCGGCCGCTTCAACGACACCTGGTTGCCGACCCCCTACTCGGCGGCCCTGCATTACCGCGAAGCCCTGCCCTTTCGCCTGACCGCCTTGTCCGGCGCGGCGCGGCCGGTACGCTGCGGCACGCTGCAACTCATGGAGCGACCGCAGACCTACGTGCACCTGCCCACCGCTTCATTGCAACTGATCTATGACCTGCGTCTCGAAGTCCCGCGCGAGGCCAAGTCCCTGAGCCTGTTCCACGTCGACGAGCGCCTGGAAAACGACCAGCTGGTGGCGCGCCTGGATCGTGGCCGGCCCGACCTGTACCTGATGCCGCTCAAGGACGGGCAGCCCTGCGCCGAGCTCTACACCCTGAAAAAGGATCAACTGCAGCCGGCCAGCACCCGTGGCCTGTACCTGGCGGAAAGCTTTGCCCGCCAGGAAGGCTGGGTGGTGCGCGAGGAGCGGATTCGCTGGAAGGACTGGGTCCGCCAGCAAGGGCTGGAGGAACCCGAAAAGGACTCGAAGATCAGGCGCCTGACCGGCAAGGCGCGGCAGATCCTGCGAAAGATCGTGCCGGTGAAGACCGGGCGCTGACGAAACAAGGGAGAATGCCCGTGCCGATCGCACGGGCCTGACGCTTGTCAGTTGCTGCGGATCTTCTCGACAATCGCCGTGGTCGAGCTGTTTTCCACCAGCCCCAGCACTTTCACCGTACCGCCATAGGCCGTCACGATGGAGGCGCCGACCACCTGGTCGATGCCGTAGTCACCGCCCTTGACCAGCACATCCGGCTTGACCTGGGCCAGCAGGTTTTCCGGCGTGCCCTCGGGGAAGCTGATGACCCAGTCCACGGCCCCCAGGCCGGCCAACACCGCCATGCGCCGGTCGACGCTGTTGATCGGACGCCCGGGCCCCTTGAGGCGGCTCACCGAGGCATCGTCATTGACCGCGACGATCAACCGATCGCCCTGGGCCCGCGCCTGCTCCAGGTAGGTCACGTGACCGGCATGGAGAATGTCGAAGCAACCATTGGTGAACACGATCTTCTCGTTGTGCGCCCGCGCATCGTCGACCGCCAGCAGCAACTGCTCCAGGCCCAGCACACCGCGCTCGGAACCTTCCTCGCGCTGGATCGCCCGACGCAGCTCAGGTGCGCTGATGGCCGCTGTGCCGAGCTTGCCGACGACGATACCGGCGGCGAGGTTGGCCAGGGCTACCGCGTGGGGCAACTCTTCGCCCGCGGCGATCGCCGCCGCCAGGGTCGAGATCACCGTATCGCCGGCACCGGTCACGTCGAACACTTCACGGGCCCGGGCCGGCAGGTGCAGCGCCGGATGATCGGGGCGCAGCAGGGTCATGCCGTGCTCGCCACGGGTCACCAGCAAGGCGCCGAGGTCCAGGTCCTGCATCAACCGGGCGCCCTTGGTCACCAGTTCATGCTCATCGGCACAGCCGCCGACGATGGTTTCGAACTCGCTGAGGTTCGGCGTGATCAGGCTCGCACCACGGTAGATCGAAAAGTCCTTGCCCTTGGGGTCGGCGAGCACGGGAATGCCCCGCGCCCGGGCGGCCTGGATCAGGACCTGATGATTCTTCAACGCACCTTTGCCGTAGTCGGACAGCACCAGCACCTTGATGCCTTCGAGCAAACCATCGACTTCAGCCCCCAGGGCCAGGGCATCGGTGGCGAAGGGTTCTTCAAAGTCGATCCGCAGCAACTGCTGGTGACGGCTCATGACCCGCAGTTTGACGATGGTCGGCTGGTGCGCAATGCGCTGGAACAGGGCCCGGACCCCGGCCCCCGTGAGACTGTTGGCCAGGCTGTCGGCGGCCTCGTCGTCCCCGGTGACCCCCACCAGCGATGCCGGGGCACCCAGGGCGGCGATGTTCAGGGCAACGTTGGCGGCGCCGCCGGGGCGGTCTTCGATGTGCTCGACCTTGACCACCGGTACCGGTGCCTCAGGGGAAATCCGTGAGGTACCACCATGCCAGTAACGGTCGAGCATGACATCGCCGACCACCAAGACAGGGGCTTGATCGAATCGCGGCATGGACAACTTCATGGAGCAACCCACATAAAAAATGAACAAGGGCGCGATATTAACACAGGGTTGCCGAAGGCTTGCCTAGACAAAAACAGGGCGCAACAATCGACATTGCGCGCCCTGCCAATGGATCAGACGATCCCGACGTGCGCCGGTTCGTCCAGGCCCATCGCGTTGAGCCGGGCGTAGTAACCGTTCTGGGCCAGCAGCTCGGCATGGGTGCCGCGCTCGACGATACGGCCCTGGTCCATGACCAGAATCAGGTCGGCCTTCTCGATCGTCGACAGGCGGTGGGCGATCACCAGGGTGGTGCGCCCTTTCATCGCATGATCCAGGGCTGCCTGGATATGCCGCTCCGACTCGGTGTCGAGGGCCGAGGTCGCTTCGTCGAGGATCAACAGCGGGGCGTTCTTGAGCAGCGCCCGGGCGATTGCCAGACGCTGGCGCTGACCGCCGGAAAGCAGCACACCGTTTTCACCCACGACGGTGTCAAAGCCCTGGGGCAACTGTTCGACGAAATCCTTGGCATAGGCATCCGCCGCCGCCGCCTCGATATCGGCCCGGGGCGCGCCGGCCAGATCGCCGTAGGCGATATTGTTCGCCACGGTGTCGCTGAACAGCGTGACATGCTGGGTCACCTGGGCGATGTGCCGACGCAGGTTCAGCAGCCGATAGTCCTCGATCTCCACGCCATCAAGCAGAATCTCGCCGTGGTCATGGTGATAGAAGCGCGGGATCAAGGCCGCCAGGGTCGATTTGCCGCTGCCGGAGCGTCCGACCAGAGCCACCATCTGGCCAGGTTCGACACTGAAGCTGACATTGTCCAGGACCTGGCGGTCGGTTCCCGGATAGGTAAAGCTCAGGTTGCGCACTTCCAGATGGCCACTGATCGACTCGCGTTCCACGGTACCGCTGTCAACTTCCGGGGTGACATCGAGTTGCTCGAAGATGCTTTCGGCACCGGCCACGCCCTTCTGGATCGTGGAGCTGACTTCGGACAGCTGGCGGATCGGCTTGGGCAGCAAGCCCGCCAGGGTGATGTAGGCAATCATGTCGCCCGCCGAAGCATCGCCACGCAGGTAGAGCACCAGGAACAACAGCACCGCCATGGCGGTGTAGATCACCATCTGCAACAACGGCGTATAGATCGCCCCGGTGCGGGTCATGCGCAACTGCCGGTCGGTGTTGCTCAGGCTGGCCTTGAGGAAGCGCCGCTGCTCGTAGGTTTCACCGCCGAAGCTGCGAACCACGCGATAGCCCTGGATGGTTTCCGAGGCGACATGGGTGACGTCGCCCATGGCGACCTGGATCTTCTTGCTCTGTTTGCGAAACTTGCTGCTGGACGAGCTGACCATCACCGCGATCAACGGCAGGATGGCAACCATCACCAGCGTCAGGCGCCAGTTCATCCACAGCAGCGAGAGAAACAGGAACACCACGGTCATGCCTTCGCGAATCACCACCTTGATCGCGTCGGTCACCGCCCCGGTGACCATGGTCACGTTGAAGGTAATGCGCGAGATCAGATGCCCGGAGTTGTGGGTATCGAAATAACGATTGGGCAAGGTCAACAAGTTGTTGAACAGTTCCACCCGCAGATCGTGGACCAGGCCCAGGGACACCCTGGCCAGGAAGAAGTTACCCAGGTAGGAACCCAATCCTTGCCAGGCGGCGATCAGCACGAGCAGCAGCGGCACGGCCTGCAGCAGCCGCAGGTCGCGCAGGTAGGGCACCGTTGGAAACAGGGCGGCTTGTGGGTCGGAAAGGCCGTCGACGAAATATTTCAGGATGTAGCCGAGCATCGGCTGGGTCGAAGCAAATATCAGGAAACCCACGATACTCAGCGCGAACAGGCCGATATAAGGCCGGACGTAGCCGAGTAGGCGGAAATATACTTTCAAGCTCGATGGGCTTGCGCTGAGACTGGATTCGGTCATATCACGCGGCGGTCATGAAAAAGGACGCTGACTTTAGCACAGCTTCCCGGGTCTATTTGCACAGGACGCACCCGACAATTCCGGGCCCTGACCAATGACATTGAAATGCTACCCACTTATGATGGGCGGCGATCCCATCGGCGGAATGACCTACCTGCATGCAATTCAATCGTCTTACCTCTGCTTCAAACCGTATTTTCGACTTCCTGTGTCAATGGGTTCTGCCGCTGGGATTGCTGATTCTGCTTTCAGGGATGTTCTATCTCAAGAGCCGTAGCACGCTGGCTTCGTTCTATCTCGGGTTGTTCGGCATTCCTTCACTGCTGATGCTCTGCCTGCGTCCAAGGGAAATCAAGACACTGCTGGGTGAGCCGATTTTTGCCGGGTTCCTGGCGCTGTGTATCTGGGTCTGCCTGAGCCTTTTCTGGAGCCCTTCAGAGAGCACGGATTTCGGCTTGATGAAAATCCCCCTGCAATCGCTCATGCTCTTCGCCGGTTGCGCCATGCTGCTGCAGTACCGTAGCGAGGCCTTGAGCCCCCTGATGTTCTGCGCGGCGATCATTGCCCTGATCGCGACCATCAGCTACCTCGTGCCGTTTATAAGCACCTATGCGCCAGGCCACCGGATGGTCGGAGGCGGAGCCTTCACCAACCCGCTGCTGAGCTCTCACCTGTTCGGTTTTTTCTGTATTTACTGGTTGTTCATCTGCATTACCAGCCAGCGCCTGTCAGTCCTCTGGCTCAGTGTGCCGGCCATGGCCGTCATGTTGATCGCGATCCTGGCAACGGGCTCACGCACACCTCTGGTGGCCCTTGCCCTGTCCATCGTGTGGCTCGGTATCGTCAGCCGCAATCGAAGGTCCCTGGTATTGATCGCGGGCATGCTGCTGGGGTCCGCAGCCATTCTGCTGTTGTTCCCGGAGATACTGGGCGACCGCGGCAGCTCCTATCGTCCACAGATCTGGCAAATTGCCTTGGGGCGAATCGCCGAGCATCCCTGGATCGGTCATGGGTACGACGCCGAGCTGAGCATCGATGTCGGCTTGGGCTATTCGCTGCTGGAACCCCACAATTTTGCCCTGGGGGTTCTCTACTACATCGGTATCATCGGGATGATCCCTTGGGCGTTCGTGTTGCTGCGGGGACTGTTCTGCGGCTACCAGCAGCGTCTCCAACCACTGTTCATCCTCGCCTCCACCCTGCTGGTCTACGGCATTGGCGCGGGTCTGGCCGAAGGTGGCGCAATACTCACACGGCCGCGTGAGCACTGGTTCCTGCTGTGGATCCCCCTGGCCCTGATCGCCGCGCTCAGCATCGCCAACCGCCGCAATCAACTGGCAAAGAGCAAACAGACCCAAGCTTGAGTCGTGGCCTGCTCATCTCCGCGCCGTCGCTAGACGGCAATGCCCCAGGACGCGTACGCCCTTCACAACTCAAGAGGGTGTGCGTTCCCTGGCGTAGTCCAGGAATCCGCTGATGTCGTCGCTGCAGAGCTTGCCGACCACCGCCTGCACCTCTTCCTTCGGCCAACTCCACCAGGCACTTTGCAACAGCGCAAGGCGCTGCTCTTCTGGAAAGCGCCACTTCAGAAAGCGCGCCGGATTGCCGCCGACCACGGCATAGGGCTCGACATCCCGGGTCACCAGCGCACCGGCGGCAACAATAGCGCCATCGCCGATGGTCACGCCTGACAGCACGGTGCAATTGGAACAGAGCCATACATCGTTGCCGACCCTGACGTCACCATGGGAACCGCCATAGCCGGCAATAGGCGACGCCTGCGGCAACATGGCAGGGAACGGGAAAGTACTCACCCAATCAGCGCGATGATGACCACCCAGGAAAATCTGTACGCCCGTGGCGATCGAACAATAGGCACCGATACGCAACGTCGTACCTTCATGCCAATCATGGACCTGCGGTACGCCATAACTGCCGTAGCCATAATCGTAGTCGGGGTACCGGAGGCGGAAACGGGCGCCTCCCTGCTCGATTTTCGGCAGTTTGCGAATGGCGCGCCTGGAGCGCTTTTCCAGATAGCGTTTAAGCCAGCCCACGCCGTCAACCCCTATGCTGCGACGAGAAGAACAAACGCCCCAGACCGCGCAAGGTCTTGCGATCGAAATATGTGAACGGGAGTTGCTTGAGCAGCTCGCGGGCCAGTGCCCGATCTCGATTGGCGACTTTGACAAACATCGAATTCAGGAATTTGTAACGCGCGATATCGTAGCCCGGATGGTCACTGAACAACGCATAGGTCTTGAGCACGTTCTCGATCATGAACCGATGATTCTTGGACGTGTTGGTCGGATGCTGGCGGTACTGGGCCATGACCACATTCAGGACATCGATGTAATAACCGGCGTGGGTGATCTTGAGTTCGATACACAGATCCTCCAGGGGAATATCCGGATCGAAGCCGCCGACCTTGTCCAGGGCCTCACGCCGCAACATCAGCGTCGGTGCCGGCGGGAACGGCTTGAGCCCCATGAACATGTCGTCGAAGCTCAAGCGCCGGAATGGCCGATCACGGCGCTGGCGCTTTTCCGACCTCAGTTCGCCATGGCTATCAATGAGCTCCATATTGCCGGCACAGATACCCACTTCGGGCTTATCCGCCATATGCGCAACCTGGATGGCGATCCGCTCGGGAAACATGATGTCATCGGAGCCGAAAGAGACGATCAGGCTCCCTTTGGTCCGGGCAATGGCACCATTGAGGGTGCGCGTCAGCCCCTGGTTCTGCTGGGTCCGGAAATCAAAACCATGCTCGGCCTGCAAACGCGTGATGCGCTCGACGCTATCGTCCTTCGAACCATCGTCGACCACCAACAGCTCAATATTCGGGTAGGTCTGGCCCAGCACGCTCAGGATACTCTGCTCGATGTAGGGTCCATGGTTGTAGGAAGCAATGACAACCGAAACCAGCGGCTGAGAACTCATGCCCGACCCGCCTCGCGCAGACCGGTTTCGATCACGTCCAGGTACTTTTGCCTGAACTCCTTGAGCGTGTGATTCTCCTCCAGGTAACGGAAGGCCTGCTCGCCCTTGGCGCGCAGTTGCTCGTCACTCATCGCCAGATAGGTATCCAGCGCCGCCGCCAGCTGCTCCACATTGCCCGGATCGTGGGACAGGCCGCCGGCGCCTTGCACCAGCGGCAACATCGCCGGGACGTTGGAAGCAATGACCGGCAAGTGCCCGCTCATCCCCTCCAGCAAGGCCAGACCCAACCCTTCGGTCAGCGAAGGCATGGTCCAGATATCAAACGCCCGCACGTACTTCATGGCGTCTTCTCGAAAACCGGCCAGATGCGCGCGCCCGGTCAGCCCCAGACGCTCGATGTCGGCCCGCAGGTCCGCTTCGGCGCGCCCGGAACCAATGATCGCCACCTGGGCGTTCGGGTACTTGTCCTTGAGCAAGGCAAAAGCCTGCAGCAAATGGTTATGCCCCTTGATCGGCACCAGGCGACCCAATGCCCCGATGACCCTCGGCCCGAGCGCAAGGCCCAATGCCTCGCGGGCCTGCTCGCGTGACAACTGCAAAGCCTCGGACTGCTCGATATCGATGGCATTGGTGACATAGGTGGTGTTCTGCAGCGTGAAGCCGCAGTTCAACCCCACGAGATAATCCCTGACTGCCGGCGAAACACCCACAAATCGCCAGCTCGGACTGACCCAACGCTGATGATGAACACGACGATAGACACGCTCGTATTCTTCGACCCCATGGACGACCGCCATGCACAACGGGATTTTCAGCCAGCGGTTGAGCGTCAGCATCATGTTCACTGACTTGTAGCGGTTGCAAATCACCACGTCGAACTTTTGCTCGCGGCAGTACTTGTAGATCTGCCACATGGCCCCCAGGCGACGGATTCCCTTGATGGCCTTATAGGGAAACTCGAAGTACTTGGAGTGCTCCGCCACGCTCAAGGGTTGCCCGGGCTCCCGGCGTCCCCTGAGATAGGCCGAAGTCACCTCGAAGCGCTCTACCGGAAGCGATTTGACAATCTGCTCCCCCAGATCGGCAAAGTCATTTTCCTTTACCCGGTAATCCGGCAGTAACTGCAAAACCTTGAAGCGGGGCTTCATACATTCTCCGTGCAGCAGTGATGCAGGCAGACACCATCAACCAAGCGAGTCATAGGCCTGCGCCCCCTCCTTGACCACCAGGATGTCCTCCATGATCAGGTACTGCAGGTCCGAGCCGAAGAACATGTTCAGGGCATCGGTGGGCGAGCAGATCATCGGTTCGCCGCGACGGTTCAACGAGGTGTTCAGCGACACGCCATTGCCGGTCAGCACCTCCAGCGCCTTCATCATGTCGTAGTAGCGCGGGTTGTATTCGCGCTTGAGCACCTGGGCCCGGGAGGTGCCGTCCTCATGGACGACTTCCGGCACACGGGTCTTCCACTCTTCAGCCACTTCGAAGGTGAAGGTCATGAAAGGCGCCGGGTGATCGATCTTGATCATCTGTGGCGCGACGGTGTCGAGCATCGACGGGCAGAAAGGCCTCCAGCGCTCGCGGAACTTGATCTGGTGGTTGATCCGATCCGCCACGCCGGCGACGCTCGGGCAACCGATGATCGAACGGCCGCCCAGGGCCCGCGGACCGAACTCCATGCGACCCTGGAACCAGGCCACCGGATTGCCATCGACCATGATCTTGGCGATCTGCTCCGGCATGTTGTCGAGCTTGCGCCACTTCGGCGCGTTCTCGTGACGCGCGCAGGCGGCAATCACGTCCTCGTTGCTGTAGGACGGGCCGAGATAGACATGCTCCATCTTCTCCACCGGCACACCACGAGCGTGGGACACGTAGGCCGCCGCGCCCACCGCCGTACCGGCGTCGCCGGAAGCCGGTTGCACGAACAACTCCTTGATGTCGTCGCGGGCAATGATCTTCTGGTTCAGCTTGACGTTCAGCGCACAACCGCCGGCAAACGCCAGCTTGCCGGTTTCCTTGAGAACATCGCCCAGGTAGTGGTCGATCATCTGCAGCGAGATCTTCTCGAACAGCGCCTGGATGCTGGCGGCGTAGTGAATGTACGGCTCGTCGGCCACATCGCCCTGGCGCTTGGGGCCCAGCCATTCGATCAGTTTCGGCGTGAAGAAGAAGCCCTTGCCCTTCTCCTTGTAGCGACGCAGGCCGACGACGTTGGCGTAGTCGGTGTTGATCACCAGTTCGCCGTTTTCGAACGAGGCCAGGCGCGAAAAGTCATACTTGCTGGCATCGCCGTAAGGGGCCATGCCCATCACCTTGAACTCGCCGTCGAGCATATCGAAGCCGAGGAACTCGGTGATCGCGCCGTACAGGCCGCCCAGGGAGTCCGGATCGTAGAACTCCTTGATCTTGTGGATCTTGCCGTTTTCGCCGTAGCCGAAGAAAGTGGTGGCGTACTCGCCCTTGCCGTCGATACCGAGGATCGCGGTTTTTTCCTTGAACCCGGAACAGTGGTAGGCACTGGACGCGTGGGCCAGGTGGTGCTCGACCGGTTCGATCTTGATTTTCTTCGGATCGAAGCCCAGTTGCTCCAGGCACCAGACGATCTTGCTGCGATAGCGCTTGTAGCGGCGGTTGCCCATCAGGATCGCATCGAGGGCGCGATCCGGGGCGTACCAGTAGCGCTTGGCGTACTGCCAGCGGGCCTTGCCGAACAGGCTGATGGGGGCGAACGGAATGGCCACCACATCGACGTCGGACGGTTTGATACCGGCCTGCTCCAGGCAGAACTTCGCCGACTCGTAGGGCATGCGGTTCTTTGCATGCTTATCGCGCACGAAGCGTTCTTCTTCAGCGGCCGCGACCAGCTTGCCGTCAATGTACAGGGCGGCGGAAGGATCATGGCTAAGGGCGCCGGACAGGCCAAGAATCGTCAATGCCACAGGGGTCTAGCCTCTTGAAAGTCTGCATGCAGGCGGCAATGCGCCTGAGAAAATGTGTTCCCGCCAAGGGCGGCAAACAGCTAAAGGGCGGGATTATAGCAAGGATTACCCAGGGAACTGACACTGGGCAGACGATCAATCTCGCTTCGCCTACCCCTCTTTCCCAACTCAGTTCTGGGGGAGCGCACTCGACCGGGGCAAGCGCTGGTCAATCACCTGATACAACGCACTGCTCGCCGGCCAGTTGCGCATGAAACGCGCGCGATCCCGGGCATAGGCCTTGGCAAAGCTGTGCGGCGAGGCATGCTGGCGCATCGAATCCAGATCGATCAGCACCCAGCGGTCATCCTGCCAGAACAGGTTATGCCCCTTGAAATCACCGTGACTGATACGTTCGCGAATCAACTCGGCAAACAACTGCTCCAGCGCCTCGAGTTCGGTCGGCGGCACTTCGCCCGACTCCACGTACGGCGCAAAGCGCTCGATCACATCCGGCCCGGCCAGGTGCTCGGTGAGCAGATAGGCGCGGCTGCGCAGCCAGAAAAACCGGCGCTCCAGCACGGCGAGCGGCTTGGGCGTGGCGATCCCGAGGAACTCCAGGCGATTGCCCTCGCGCCAGGAATGCCAAGCCCGGGTCGGCCGCCAGAAACGCTTGAGCCAATGGCTGAAACCCTTGATGTTGTAGCGTTTAAGGACCAGCGGACGGCCGTCGATATCGACCCGCCCCACCGTTGCCGAGCCGCCATTCTTGTACAGCGGACCTTGCGCGAGCAGCGCATCGGCCTGTTCCAGCACCGGGCCCAGCAGCGCCTCTTCTTCGCGACGAATCGCCCGCAGGCCGAACGCCCCATCGCGGACACTGAACAGCGTGCACTCACGCGCCACCTTGCGCAAAAAGTCCTTCAAGCGCCAGCCGCGCACCTTGTCCACCTGTTTGAGCAAGGCCTCCAGCGGTAACGCATGCTCGCCGTTGCTCAACAGGTAATGCACCAGCAGCTCTTCGATAAAGGGTTCGAGCGCCTTGGGCAACTGGGCGAAAAACACCCCGAGGTTTTCCAGCACCTTCTGCCGCGACAAAGGCTTGCCCGCCTGTTCGACGCGGATTCCGGCACCATCGATCAAATACAGCTTGCCGTCCTGGAGCAGCAGATTGTCCAGGTGCAGGTCGTCCTGCCACAGGCCCTTGCCGTGCATCTGCGCAATCGCCGTCAGCGCCTTGGCCAACACCTGTTGCTGCTCATCGGCCAGCAGCGGCAGCGATTCAACCTTGCTCCAGGCATCAGCCAGGCTCTCGGCGCCGTCGAGAAACTCGAACAGCAACCAGCCGCCCTCGCCTTGCTTCAGGCCATCGACCAACAACAGCGGCGTGCTCAGGCCTTGCTCGGCCAACAGTCGAGCACCTCGTCGCTCACGCTGGAAGTGCCGTGCCGCCTTGCGCCCCACCAGCAATTTGGCGAGCACCGTACGCCCACGCCAGACCCCGGCACCGACATAACGCCGGCCAGGCAGCACACGCAACAGACTCAACAACTGCAGTTGCGCGCTGCCGGCGGCATCCTCCAACTCCACGCCCAGGGGCAATACAGGAGCGCGTCCGGCCGCTTTCAATTCAGACAAATGCATCAACGATTTCCCTCCACGAACGACGCAGGCGCAGCAACATCAAAGTGCGCCGCCGTAGCGCTGTTTGCGCCGGTAGAGTTTTTCCGCCCTGCGCTCCAGCCAGGCCAACAGCGGCGCTTCATCACGCAGGATCTGGCGCAGCGGCTGCCGGAAGTAGCCCTTCAGGAAGCGCAGCTTGTCGCGCCGGGTCAAACCGATATCCAGCGCCGAGAAATAGAGTCCCGCCAGATCCTTGTTGCGCCAGCGCAGCGGGATGGCCGCACGGGTCTGGGCACGGTGCAGGTCGATGACCGAGAGCTTGAAGTCGTCGGCAGTCACCGTCTTGTCGGTATGCAGCAGGAAGTGGCAGATATAGCAGTCGCGATGATTGACCCCGGCACGGTGCATCATGCCGGTCATACGCGCCACCTCGGCGATCAGCGCACGCTTGAGCCGCGGCTCCGGCGGCTGCTTGGGCCAATCCATGCAGTAGAATTCGAGGCTGATGGTCGGCGCCAATTCCTCAGTGACGATGAACGAGTGCTGGTCCGCCGGATTGCTGCCACGTTCGCCATAGGCCACGGCGGTCATGGTCGGCACCCCGGCTTCCTGCAGGCGCTGGATCGCCTGCCACTCCTGGCCCGCACCGAGGACCGGCAGCTTGGCGGTCAACAGGTTCTTGAAGATCTCGCGCCAGCCAATGCCACGGTGGATCTTCACGAAATAGCCCCGGCCGGCGACTTCCGTACGCAAGGTACGGCGGGCTTCCAGCTCACGGTAAACCTCCCCCTCCAGGCGCTCGACCTCGGCGAACGCATCGCGTCCGCCCCACAAGTGCTTGAACGGTTCGGCCAGCATCAACTTCATCGGTATCACTCCGCCAGGATCTTATCTGCCGCGCGCTGCGGCAGGCTGTAGAGGTCGGTCGTCTCGGCGAAGGCCAGGCCATGCCGGCTCCACGTCAGGCGCGCGGCCTGATCGGACAACATCCGCTCCAGGTATCGATTGAGCTGGGCCTGTTCGAAAGGCTCATCCAGCACCAGGCCGCAGTCGGCTTCAGCGATGTAATGGGCATAACCGCAGACCCCGCTCACCAGGGCCGGCAACCCGGCCACCAGGGCCTCAAGCAGAACCATACCGGCATTTTCGTCGTAGGCCGGGTGAATCAGCAAATCAGCGCCCAACAGGAAACGCGGGATATCGCTGCGCCCCTTGAGGAACTGCACCTGCTCGCCCAATCCCAGCGCCACACTCTGCGCCTGGAAAGCCTTGGCGTTGTCCTGCCCGATGACCAGGAACCGGGTGCGTTTTTTCAAGGCCGGCGGCAACGCGGCCAGGGCCTTGAGGCTGCGATCGACGCCCTTCTTCTTGAACCCGGAACCGATCTGCACCATCAGCAGTTCATCGTCCGCCAGCTTGAACTCTCGACGAAACCCGGCGCGGATCTCGGCGGCGTTGGCCGGTGCCCGGCGATCCAGGGAAATCCCCGGCGGGAGCATGTGGAGGCGCTCCAGGGGCGTGTCGTAATACTTGATGAACAGCCGTTGCTCGGCTTCGGAGATCATCAGGATTTCAGCCTTCGCTCCCCTGCCGAACACCGCCCGCTCATACTCGGCGAAATGACGATAGCGACCCGAGAGCCGATACAACGAATTGTGCAGATTCTGCGCCTTGTCCTCATAGCAGCTGTCGGCGGCGTAATAGACATCCAGGTCGGGCATCTTGTTGAAACCGACCAGCCGGTCCACCGGATCCCTGGCCAGATCGGCTTTGATCCAGGCACTGAACTTTGCATAGCGCCGATGATTGAACAACGCCTTGACCGGCACCACCCGCACGTCGAAGCCAGGCGGGATATCGCCTTCCCACTGCAGGGTATAGACACGGATCCGGTGCCCGCGCTGCTGGCATTCCAAGGCGATGCGCATGAAGTCGCGCTGCAAGCCGCCAAAGGAAAAGTATTTGTACAGTACAAAAGCCAGATGCATCAGTGCTATTCCTCGGTCATTAACAGTGCGCTCAGTCGGCTCGCCACACGCTCGGGACTCAACCGCGTGAAGCACAACGGCCACTCGCGCTTCAGATCGAAGCGCTGCTGGTCCTGCGCTGTCGGTACATAGGTGCATTTTTTCTGAAGACAAGGTGCACAGGGAAAGTTGCTCGCCAGATGGATCTGCGACCGGCCATAGGCGCCGGTGAGGGCTGAATTGGTCGGCCCGAACAACGACAGCGTCGGCACATCCAGCGCGGCAGCCAGGTGGCCAAGACCGGTATCGACCGCCACGCAGGCACTGGCGTTGGCCAGTACTTTCGCGATCCCGGCCAGGTTCAGCCTGGGCAGGACCGCGACATGTTTCAGATTGCGGGCGATACGCTCGGCCCGGGCTTTTTCCTCGGCATTGCCCCAGGGCAGCTTCACCGACACGCCCAACGGCCCCAGGCGCACGGCCAGCTCGCGCCAGTAGGCTTCCGGCCAATGCTTGGTGTCCCAGGTGGTACCGTGCAGAAACACCACGAAGGGGGCCTTGCGCGGCAACTCGATCAGCTTGTCGACATTCAGGCCATAGTCGCCCAACCCCTTGGGCAGGTCATACCCCAGCGCAACGGCAAACAATTGGCGCACGCGCTCGACGGCATGCTGACCGCGCGCCACCGCCAGGCGCCGCGAATAAAAGCGGCTGGCCAGGGGTTCGCCGGCCGACTGTTTGTCCAGCCCGGCCACCGGTGCCTTGACATAACGGGTCAGCAAAGCGCTCTTCACCAGGCCCTGGGCATCGATCACCAGATCGTACTGGTTGGCGCGCAGGCTCTGCTTGAAACGCCGCCACTCGCCACTCTTGATCGTCTGCCAGATATTCTTGCGCCAGCGGCGGATCGCCACCGGAATCACCTTGTCCACCGCCGGGTGCCAGCCCGGGACCTCGGCGAACCCCTCCTCGACCACCCAGTCGAAACGGATGCCGGGAATCGCCCGCGCCGCATCGGTGAGCGCCGGCAAGGCGTGAATCACATCGCCCAGGGAAGAGGTCTTGACCAGCAGTACGCGCAATTAGTGGACCTCGACAGCAGTACCGAGCAAACGCTGCAAGGCTTCGTTCACCGGGGTCGGCTCGAGTTGGCGCAGGCAGTTGTAGTGGCCGAAGCGGCAGGTACGATCGAAGCAGGGACTGCACTCCAGGCCCAGGCGGACGATTTCCACCTGGTCCGCCAGCGGCGGGGTGAAAGCCGGCGAAGTCGAGCCGTAGACCGCCACCAGCGGACGGTTCAACGCCGCGGCGACGTGCATCAGTCCCGAGTCGTTGGACACCACCGCATCGGCGCAGGACATCAGGTCGATGGCCTCGGCCAGGGAGGTGTCGCCACTGAGGTTCACCGCCTCCTCCCGCAGGCCCGGGATCAATCGCTGGCGAATGTCCTCGCCGACCGCATGATCGTTCTTCGAACCGAACAGCCAGACCTGCCACCCCTCGCGAATCCGCGCCTCGGCGACCTTCGCGTAGTGCTCCGACGGCCAACGCTTGGACTCGCCGAACTCGGCTCCCGGGCACAGCGCCAGCACCGGGCGATCCAGGCTCAGTTCGAACTTGGCCAGCGCCGCGTCGCGGCTGGCGGGGTCGATCCGCAGGCTGGGGCGCGGATACGGCGTCGGCAGGTTCTCACCCGGCGCGTAGGCCAGGGCCATGAAGCGCTCGATCATCAGCGGATAACGTTCCTTGTCCAGCTTGCGCACATCGTTGAGCAGGCCGAAGCGCAACTCGCCGCGCCAGCCGGTGCGCTTCGGCACGCCGGCAAAAAACGGCACCAGGGCCGACTTCAGCGAGTTGGGCAGCAGGATCGCCTGGTCGTATCGACCGGCCAGGGATTTGCCGATGCGCCGCCGCGTGGCCAGTTCCAGAGCGCCGTGGCCGAGCGGAAAGCTCAAGGCGGCCCGGACTTCAGGCATGCGCTCGAGGATCGGGCGGCTCCATTCCGGGGCCAGCACATCGATCTCGCACTGCGGATGACGCTGCTTCAGGCACTGGAACAGTGTCTGAGCCATCACCATGTCACCGACCCAGCTGGGCCCAACGATCAGAATATTCATAGGCTTCCACAAACGATGCGGGGAGGCATTAGCCTCCCCGCCTCCAAAATATCAATCAGCTTAGCCCCAGTTCGGTCCAGATCCGCATGACATCGCGGCGCTCGACCGCGAACTGATCGCCGGCGATCACCCCCGCCTCTTTCTGCAATGCCTGGCGGTGGGCCGCGGAGCGATAGGCCTTGTAGGCCTCGCGCAGCAGGTTGGCATCCGTGGCGGGAATCAGGCCGGCTTCCTCCAGCCCTTCGAGAATGCGAATATTATCGGTATAGCGGAGTAACGCCGGGTGCGCTTTCGACCAGGCCAATGTCGCGTATTGCACCATAAATTCAATATCGACGATACCACCGGCATCCTGCTTGATATCGAACGGCGCCGTGGCCTCGAAGGCATTGGCCGCCGTCCCCGCCGCGGTGGCCTTGCTCCCCAGGTTGTCACGCATCTTGGCGCGCATCTCGCTGACTTCCTGGCGCAAGGTCGGCAAATCCCGTTCACGCCCCAGCACCGCCGCCCGCACTTTCTCGAACGCCGCGCCCACGTCCGTGCACCCCACCAGCACCCGGGCGCGGATCAGCGCCTGATGCTCCCAGGTCCAGGCTTCGTTCTGCTGGTAACGCTCGAAGGCGCCCAGGGAGCTGACCAGCAGGCCCGAGGCACCGGACGGGCGCAGGCGCATGTCCACTTCATAGAGTTGGCCGGAGTTGGTCTGGGTGGTCAGCAGGTGAATGATCCGCTGCCCCAGGCGGGTGAAGAACTGCGCGGTATCGATGGGCTTGGCGCCGTCGGTCTCGGCATTCGGGTCGCCGTCATGGATGAACACCAGGTCCAGGTCCGAACCATGGCCCAGCTCGATCCCGCCGACCTTGCCGTAGCCGACAATAATGAAGCCCGGGTCGCACAAGCTGCCGTCGACCCGCCGTGGCGAACCATGCCGGGCAACGGTCTGGCGCCAGGCCAGGGCCAGCACCTGTTCGAGGATCGCCTCGGCGAGCCAGGTGAGGTAGTCGCTGACCTTCATCAACGGCAGGCTGCCGGAGATCTCCGAGGCCGCGACCCGCAGCCGATGCGCCAGCTTGAAGTGACGCAAGGCTTCCATCTGCTGTTCGAGGTCGTCTTCCGGGATCCGCGTCAGCCGCTCGCGCAACTCCGCAGCCAACTCCGGCGCCAGGGGCGGCTTGAACAGCCGGCCTTCGTTGAGCAACTCGTCGAGCAGCATCGGGAAACGGGTGATCTGCTCGGCAATCCAGGGGCTGGCGGCACACAAGGTCAGCAAGCGGCGCAAGGCCCCCGGGTTTTCCGTGAGCAGCACCAGGTAGGCCGAACGCCGGGCCACGGCTTCCACCAGCGGCAGCACGCGCTCCAGCACCAGGTCCGGATCGGCATGTTCCACCGCCTGGGCCAGCAGGCGCGGGATAAAGGCATCGAGGCGCTCCCGACCGAGGCGCTGCATGGCACGCAACTGCGGGCTGGTACGCAGCACCGTCAGTTGCTTCAGCGCCTTGGCGGCATCCTTGAAACCGCCCTCCTGCAACTGCCGGCAGGCCGCTTCCTCGTCCTGGGACTCTTCCCACAGCGGCAACCATTCGCCGCCGACCACCACTTCGCTCTGCGCACCGTCCTCTTCATCCGGGTCGGCAATGACCTGGCGGAAATGCCAGTCGACCCGTCCACGCCAGTGCATCAACCGCTCATGAAACGCCGCCCAACTGTCGAAGCCCATCATGAAGGCGATGCGCGCCCGGTCCTTTTCGCCGTCGGGCAGCATCTGGGTCTGGCGGTCGGCAATCGCCTGGATCGCATGCTCGGTGTAGCGCAGGAATTCATAGCCGCTACGCAACTCGCCGATCACCGCCGGCGGCAGGTAACCCTGTCCCTCCAGGGTCCCCAGCACTTTCAACAGGGGACGCTGCTGCAGACTCAGGTCACGCCCGCCGTGAATCAGCTGGAAGGCCTGGGCAATGAACTCGACTTCGCGAATGCCGCCGGAACCCAGCTTGATATTCTCGGCCATGCCCTTGCGCCGGACTTCCTGCTGGATCAACTGCTTCATGGTGCGCAGCGCTTCGATGGCCGAGAAATCCAGGTAACGCCGATAGACGAAGGGCCGCAACATCTCCAGCAGGTGCGCGCCCGCCACCTGGTCGCCGGCCACCACCCGGGCCTTGATCATCGCGTAGCGTTCCCAGTCGCGCCCCTGATCCTGGTAATACTGTTCCAGCGCGTTGAAGCTCAGCACCAGCGCACCGGCCGAGCCATAGGGGCGCAAGCGCATGTCGACGCGGAACACGAAGCCGTCGACGGTGATCGGGTCCAGGGCCTTGATCAGCCGCTGGCCCAGGCGGATGAAAAACTCCTGGTTGTCCAGCGGGCGCTTGACCCCGACCGTCTCGCCGCCTTCCGGGTAGGCGAAGATCAGGTCGATGTCGGAGGACAGGTTCAACTCCACGGCACCGAGCTTGCCCATGCCGAGGATGACCATCTGCTGCGCCTGGCCGCTACGCCGCCCGGTGGGTGTGCCGAACTGCTGGCAATGGCGCGGGTACAACCATTGATAAGCCTGGTCGATGCTGGCGTCGGCCAGGTCCGACAGGTCGCGACAGGTCTGCACCAGGTCCGCCTGGCGGGTCAGGTCGCGCCAGATGATCCGCACCTGCTGGCGCGTGCGCTGGCGCCGCAGGACCCGGCCCAGCTCATCCTCGTTGTCGACCTGCTGCAACGCCGCGGCGATCTGCCCGCACATCTCCCCCGGCGCAAAACCGCGATCCAGGTCGCCGAACTGCGCCAGCTCCAGCAACATCAAAGGGTCACGAACCGACTGTTCAATAAAGAAGTCGCTGGCCGCGCCGACCCGGGCGAACTGCGCCCAGCGTTGCTCGGTCCATTGGGCCAGCCCGTGATCATCGTCCAGGGCCGCGACGGCCGCACGAAACGACTGCTCGGCACGAGCGGCGACAGGCAGAAGAATGGCCGGCAAGTCGGCCAACGTTGGAAGGCTCATGGTCTATCCTTGGTGATCGAACAATCAGCGGCAGTCTGTGATCGCGAGAAACACGCTCTGAAAAGGACTGTCGAACAAAAGTTAGAAATAGCTGATAATGGTAATTTTTTGGCAGCCAGCCTCAAAAAAGCGGCCGCCTTGACTCATTTCCAACCAACAATATCGATTACGCTCACAACATAGCAGGAAGTTTTTACTCGTCGCCCTGTAGTTTTACTACTCGTCTATACATTCGAAAGGCTGAAATGGCCGACGATTTGTAGTAAAACTACAGAACTCCGGAACAACCTCCGGACATCCAAGAATTTATGTCGTCTGCCCACAAGGCCAGTCGCAAACTCAGGCAACCGATTCTGGAAGCCTTTCCGCCCTGGAGCAAGCCATGCAAGACCTCGATCCCGTCGAAACCCAGGAATGGCTGGACGCCCTGGAATCGGTTCTCGACAAAGAAGGCGAAGACCGTGCTCATTACCTGATGACCCGTATGGGCGAACTCGCGACCCGCAGCGGCTCGCAACTGCCCTACGCCATCACCACGCCGTACCGCAACACGATTCCCGTCACCCACGAAGCACGCATGCCTGGCGACCTGTTCATGGAACGCCGCATTCGCTCGCTGGTGCGCTGGAACGCCATGGCCATGGTAATGCGCACGAACTTGAAAGATTCTGACCTGGGCGGTCACATCTCCAGCTTCGCCTCCAGCGCCACCCTGTATGACATCGGTTTCAACTACTTCTTCCAGGCTCCGACCGACGAACACGGCGGCGACCTGATCTACTTCCAGGGCCACACCTCGCCAGGCGTCTACGCCCGCGCGTTCATGGAAGGTCGCATCACCGAAGAGCAAATGAACAACTTCCGCCAGGAAGTCGACGGCCAGGGCCTGTCGTCCTACCCGCACCCTTGGCTGATGCCTGACTTCTGGCAGTTCCCGACCGTCTCCATGGGTCTGGGTCCGATCCAGGCGATCTACCAGGCACGCTTCATGAAGTACCTGGAAGCCCGCGGCTTCATCCAGCCAGGCAAGCAGAAAGTCTGGTGCTTCCTGGGCGACGGCGAGTGCGACGAACCGGAATCCCTGGGCGCAATCTCCCTGGCCGGCCGCGAGAAGCTGGACAACCTGATCTTCGTCATCAACTGCAACCTGCAACGTCTCGACGGGCCAGTGCGTGGCAACGGCAAGATCATCCAGGAACTCGAAGGCGTGTTCCGTGGCGCCCAGTGGAACGTCACCAAAGTCATCTGGGGCCGTTTCTGGGACCCACTGCTGGCCAAGGACGTCGACGGCATCCTGCAACGCCGGATGGACGAAGTCATCGACGGCGAGTACCAGAACTACAAGGCCAAAGACGGCGCGTTCGTACGTGAACACTTCTTCAACTCGCCGGAACTCAAGGCGATGGTTGCCGATCTGTCCGACGACGAGATCTGGAAACTCAACCGTGGCGGCCACGACCCGTACAAGGTCTACGCGGCGTACCACGAAGCGGTCAACCACAAGGAACAACCGACCGTCATCCTGGCCAAGACCATCAAGGGTTATGGCACCGGTGCCGGCGAAGCGAAGAACACCGCGCACAACACCAAGAAGGTGGATGTTGAAAGCCTGAAGCTGTTCCGCGATCGCTTCGACATCCCGGTCAAGGATGACCAACTGGAAAACCTGCCGTTCTTCAAGCCGGAACCCAACAGCGCCGAAGCCCGCTACCTCAGCGAGCGTCGCACCGCACTGGGCGGTTTCGTGCCACAGCGCCGTTCCCAGAGCTTCAACATCCCGACCCCGCCACTGGATACCCTCAAGGCGATCCTGGACGGCTCGGGCGACCGTGAAATCTCCACCACCATGGCTTTCGTGCGGATCCTCGCGCAACTGGTCAAGGACAAGGAAATCGGCCCGCGCATCGTCCCGATCATCCCGGACGAAGCCCGTACCTTCGGTATGGAAGGCATGTTCCGTCAATTGGGCATCTACTCCTCCGTCGGCCAGCTCTACGAGCCAGTCGATAAAGACCAGGTGATGTTCTACAAGGAAGACAAGAAGGGCCAGATCCTCGAGGAAGGCATCAACGAAGCGGGCGCCATGAGCTCCTTCATCGCGGCCGGTACTTCGTACTCCAGCCACAACCAGCCGATGCTGCCGTTCTACATCTTCTACTCGATGTTCGGCTTCCAGCGCATCGGTGACCTGGCCTGGGCCGCCGGCGACAGCCGTACCCGTGGTTTCCTGATCGGCGGTACCGCCGGCCGCACCACCCTGAACGGCGAAGGCCTGCAGCACGAAGACGGTCACAGCCACATCCTGGCCGCCACCATCCCGAACTGCCGCACCTATGATCCGACCTACGGCTACGAGCTGGCGGTGATCATCCAGGACGGCATGAAGAAGATGACCGAAGAGCAACAGGACGTCTTCTACTACATCACCGTGATGAACGAGTCCTACCAGCAGCCTGCCATGCCGGCCGGTGCCGAGGAAGGCATCATCAAGGGCATGTACCTGCTCGAGGAAGACACCCGGGAAGCGGCTCACCACGTACAACTGATGGGCTCCGGCACCATCCTGCGCGAAGTGCGTGAAGCGGCGAAGATCCTGCGCGAGCAGTTCAACGTCGGCGCCGACGTGTGGAGCGTTACCAGCTTCAACGAACTGCGTCGCGACGGCCTGGCCGTGGAACGCAGCAACCGCCTGCATCCTGGCCAGAAGCCGAAGCGCAGCTACGTCGAAGAATGCCTCGCCGGCCGCCAAGGCCCGGTGATCGCCTCTACCGACTACATGAAGTTGTTTGCCGAACAGATCCGCCAGTGGGTCCCGTCCAAGGAATTCAAAGTCCTGGGCACCGACGGTTTCGGCCGCAGTGACAGCCGCAAGAAGCTGCGTCACTTCTTCGAAGTCGACCGTCATTTCGTGGTGTTGGCAGCCCTGGAAGCCTTGGCTGACCGTGGTGACATCGAACCTAAAGTGGTGGCCGAAGCCATCGCCAAGTTCGGCATCAACCCGGAAAAACGCAACCCACTGGACTGCTGAGGAGACACCCTGTGAGCGAACTCATTCGCGTACCTGACATCGGCAGCGGTGAAGGTGAAGTAATCGAACTGTTTGTGAAGGTCGGCGATCGCATCGAAGCCGACCAGAGCATCCTGACGCTGGAATCGGACAAGGCGAGCATGGAAGTGCCCGCGCCGAAAGCCGGCATCATCAAGAGCCTGAAAGTGAAGCTGGGCGACCGCCTGAAAGAAGGCGACGAACTGCTGGAACTGGAAGTCGAGGGTGCCGCTGCCGCGGCTCCTGCGGCTGCGCCGGCGCCTGCCGCCCAGGCTGCTGCTCCGGTTGCCGCCGCACCGGCTGCCGCGCCGAGCGCTGCGCCTGCCGCCGCCTCGGCGCAACAAGTGCACGTGCCGGACATCGGTTCGTCGGGCAAGGCCCAGATCATCGAGATCTCGGTCAAGGTCGGCGACAGCATCGAAGCGGATCAATCCCTGATCACCCTCGAGTCCGACAAGGCCAGCATGGAAATCCCGTCGCCGGCCGCCGGCGTCGTGGAAAGCATCAACGTCAAGCTCAACGACGAAGTCGGTACCGGCGACCTGATCCTGGTCCTGAAAGTGGCCGGCGCAGCGCCAGCCGCCGCTCCAGCACCGGCCCAAGCCGCCGCGCCTGCTGCCGCTCCGGCGCCAGCCGCTGCACCGGCTGCCGCGGTCGCCGACAGCGTCCAGGACATCCACGTGCCGGACATCGGTTCGTCGGGCAAGGCCAAGATCATCGAAGTCTCGGTCAAGGCCGGTGACACCGTCGAGGTCGATCAGTCGCTGATCACCCTCGAATCCGACAAGGCCAGCATGGAAATCCCATCGCCGGCCGCCGGCGTGGTGGAAAGCGTTTCCATCAAGCTGGACGACGAAGTCGGTACCGGTGACCTGATCCTCAAACTGAAGGTCAAGGGCACTGCCGCCCCAGCCGCGCCTGCCCAGGCGGCGGCACCGGCTGCTCCGGCCAAGGCTGCGGCGGCACCTGCCGCGGCGCCTGCACCCGCTGCTGCTCCAGCGGTCGCACCGGTCAATTCGGGCGCCAAGGTTCACGCAGGTCCGGCGGTACGCCAACTGGCCCGTGAATTCGGCGTCGAGTTGAGCGCCGTGAGCGCAAGCGGTCCGCACGGTCGCATCCTCAAGGAAGACGTGCAGGTCTACGTCAAGGCCATGATGCAGAAGGCCAAGGAAGCACCGGCCGCTGCTGCCGCCGGCGCAACCGGCGGTGCCGGCATCCCGCCGATCCCGGTGGTGGATTTCAGCCGCTTCGGTGAAATCGAAGAAGTGCCGATGACCCGCCTGATGCAAGCCGGTGCCGCCAACCTGCACCGCAGCTGGCTGAACGTGCCGCACGTGACCCAATTCGACTCGGCGGATATCACCGAGCTGGAAGCGTTCCGCGTGGCCCAGAAAGCCGCGGCCGAGAAGGCCGGCGTCAAGCTGACCATCCTGCCGCTGCTGCTCAAGACCTGCGCCCACCTGCTCAAGGAACTGCCGGACTTCAACAGTTCGCTGGCCCCGAGCGGCAAGGCGATCATTCGCAAGAAGTACGTCAACATCGGCTTCGCCGTCGACACCCCGGATGGCCTGCTGGTACCGGTCATCAAGGACGTCGACCGGAAGAACCTGCTGCAACTCGCTGCCGAAGCGGCTTCCCTGGCTGAAAAGGCCCGGACCAAGAAGCTCTCCGCCGACGAGATGCAGGGCGCCTGCTTCACCATCTCCAGCCTCGGGCACATTGGTGGCACCGGCTTCACGCCGATCGTCAACGCGCCGGAAGTGGCGATCCTCGGTGTCTCCAAGGCCACCATCCAGCCGGTCTGGGACGGCAAGGCCTTCCAGCCCAAGCTGATGTTGCCGCTGTCGCTGTCCTACGATCACCGCGTGATCAACGGCGCCGCCGCCGCGCGCTTCACCAAGCGCCTGAGCGACCTGCTGGCGGATATCCGCACCATCCTGCTGTAACCGCGAATCCGGTCTCTTCCTTCGAGGAGACCGGATCCGTGCATCGATTTCCGAGCGCCACGCTCGTACCTCAACCCCGCCGCTTGGCGGGGCTTTTTTTTGCCCACGCCCCGGGCAACCCCGCAAACGCCCTGCAAACACCGGGAACACCGCGAAATAGACCGGTGGCCAGGCCCACTCACTGAAGAAATTCTCCTCTCGGCCGATACATTGAAGGCACAGAGCCACTGTTCTGCTTGTCAGCCTGACCCGCTTAATGCAACCTTGCCCAACACGCCAGAAAAACGGTCTTTACCCAGCGTGACCCGTACTCTTGAAGCGAGCTATCAATGAAAAGCCAACCCGATGTCGCCAATAGATTGGCGGCCGAGGTAGTCACGCAGTTACCGGTGCCCTCGCGGCTCGGCATGCTGCGTTTCGAACGGCTGAATGAAGCAAGCTGGGCACTGCTGTTTCTCGACCCCAATTGCGAGCGCCAGTTCGGCCTCCCGGCCATCGAACTCTGTGCCCTGGTCGGTTCGCCCTATGCCAGCCTGATGGAGCCCGAAGCCCGTTACCGGCTGCACGACACCATCCAGCAGCAATTGGTCGACAACCCGCATTACCTGATCCGCTACACCCTGCACACCACCCAGGGCCCCCTGAGCCTGCTGGAAGTCGGTGAAGCCTACAAACAACACAACCGCCACCTGCTACGCGGCTACCTGCTGGTGGTCGAGGGCCTGGTCGGCCAGGAGCCGACCCTGCCGACCGCCGACCTGGAAACCCAGAACAGCCGCCTGCAGATCGCCCTGGAACTGAACCAGCGCGCCCAGCAGGAACAGTTGCTGCACCTGGACCGGGTGCGCGCCCAGCAGGACCTGATCCTGCGCCTGGCGCGCCAGCGCTACAGCGCCGGCAAGTCCCTGCTCGAAGCCGCCGAACTGATCACCCGTTGCGCCTGCGACATCTACGAAATCGACTGTGCGAGCATCTGGAACCTCGAAGGCGATCGCCTGGTACCGATCTGCGCCTATCACCGTGATCGCCAGCAATACGTGCTGCCGGATGTCATCGACGTCAGCGGTTTTCCCAACTATCTGGAAGCCCTGCACACCAGCCGCGCCATTGACGCCCACAACACGATGCACGACCCGCGCACCCGGGAGATGGCCGAAAGCCTGCGCCCCCGGGACACCAACGCCATGCTCGACGCCAGCATCCGCATCGACGGCCAGGTGGTCGGCGTGCTGTGCCTGGAACAGAGCGGCAAGACCCGCGCCTGGCAGTCCGACGAAATCGCCTTTGCCGGCGAACTGGCGGACCAGTTCGCCCAGGTCATCAACAACCACAACCGACGGGCCGCCACCAGCGCCCTGCACCTGTTCCAACGCGCCGTGGAACAGAGCGCCAACGCCTTCCTGCTGGTCAGCAGCGAAGGCGTGGTGGAATACGTCAACCCCAGCTTTACCGCCATCACCCAGTACAGCACCGAGGAAGTCCACGGCCAGAAGCTCTCCGAACTGCCGGCCCTGGAGAATCTCAGCGAACTGCTGTTCGATGCCACCTCGAGCCTGGCCAAGAGCAACAGCTGGCAGGGCGAGTTCAAGAGCCGGCGCAAGAACCTGGAGCCCTACTGGGGCCAGCTGTCGATTTCCAAGGTCTATGGCGACAACCGCGAACTGACCCACTACATCGGCATCTACGAAGACATCACCCAGACCAAGCTGGCGCAACAGCGCATCGAGCGCCTGGCCTACACCGACAACCTGACCAACCTGGGCAACCGTCCGGCCTTCATCCGCAACCTCGACGAACGCTTCGCCCGCGACAGCGATTCGCCCATCAGCCTGCTGCTGGTGGACATCGACAACTTCAAGCGGATCAACGACAGCCTCGGCCACCAGACCGGCGACAAACTGCTGATCAGCCTGGCCCGGCGCCTGCGCAACAGCCTGAGCCCCAGCGGCAGCCTGGCACGCTTTGCCAGCAACGAATTCGCGGTACTGCTGGACGACACCGACCTGGAAACCGGGCAACAGGTCGCCAGCCAGCTGCTGATCACCCTCGACAAACCGATGTTCGTCGACAACCAGCTGATCAGCGTCACCGGCTCCGTGGGCCTGGCCAGCGCGCCGCTGCACGGCCGCGACCCGCAGACCCTGATGCGCAACGCCGGCCTGGCCCTGCACAAGGCCAAGGCCAACGGCAAGCACCAGGTCCAGGTCTTCACCGAGGCGCTGAACGCCGAGGCCAGCTACAAGCTGTTCGTCGAGAACAACCTGCGCCGCGCCCTGACCCAGAACGAACTGGACGTGTTCTATCAACCCAAGCTCTGCCTGCGCAGCGGCCGTCTGCTGGGCATGGAAGCGCTGTTGCGCTGGAATCACCCGGAACGCGGCATGATCCGCCCGGACCAGTTCATCAGCGTCGCGGAAGAAACCGGCCTGATCATCCCGATCGGCAAGTGGGTCGCCCGCCAGGCCTGCCGCATGAGCAAGCAACTGACCGCGCGTGGGCTGGGCAACCTGCAGGTGGCCATCAACCTCTCGCCCAAGCAGTTCTCCGACCCGGACCTGGTGGCCTCCATCGCCAGCATCCTCAAGGAAGAGCAGCTACCGCCGAGCCTGCTGGAGCTGGAACTGACCGAAGGCCTGCTGCTGGAGGCCACCGAAGACACCCACCAGCAACTCGACCAGTTGAAAAAGCTCGGCCTGACCCTGGCCATGGACGACTTCGGCACCGGCTACTCGTCCCTGAGCTACCTGAAGAAATTCCCGATCGACATCATCAAGATCGATCGCAGCTTCATCCACGAAATCCCGGACAACCAGGACGACATGGAAATCACCTCCGCGGTGATCGCCATGGCCCACAACCTGAAGATCAAGGTGGTGGCCGAAGGGATCGAGACCTGTGAACAGCTGACCTTCCTGCGTCGCCACCGCTGCGACGTCGGCCAGGGCTACCTGTTCGACCGCCCCATCCCCGGCCTCGAACTGATCGAGCAGCTCAAACGTTACCCGCGCGGCCCTTTGGCCTGACAGCTCTGTAACACTCGGGCACACTGTTGGTCTATCTTTCTGTATCGCTCATCCCAACCTGACTGAGAGGACTGCGACATGGTCTTGCGCTCGGAAATACTGGTGAACAAAAACGTGCTCCCAACCAAAGAACAAGCTCTACCTGGCCGCGAAACCCCGATGGCGGTCCCGGACAAACACTTCGTCAACGGCAACCCGCTGCTGGGCCCCTTCCCCGGCAACGTGGAATTCGCCATCTTCGGCCTGGGCTGTTTCTGGGGTGCGGAACGGCGCTTCTGGCAACGCGCAGGCGTGTACAGCACGTCGGTGGGTTACGCCGGCGGCTTCACGCCGAACCCGACCTACGAGGAAGTCTGCTCGGGCCTGACCGGCCACAGCGAAGTGGTGCTGGTGGTGTACGAGCCGGAGATCGTCAGCTACGAAGAGCTGCTGGCACTGTTCTGGGAACTGCACGACCCGACCCAGGGCATGCGCCAGGGCAACGACATCGGCACCCAGTACCGCTCGGTGATCTACGCCACCAAGCCGGAACAGCTGGAAGCCGCATTGAAGAGCAAGCAGGTGTTCCAGGCCGAGCTGAGCAAGGCCGGCCACGGCGCCATCACCACGGAAATCGACGAAGCGCCGACCTTCTTCTACGCCGAGGCCTACCACCAGCAGTACCTGGCGAAGAATCCCGAAGGCTATTGCGGAATTCGCGGCACGGGCGTGACCTGCCCGATCTGATTCACCGCCCCACCCCCACTGTGGGAGCGGTGCTTGCCCGCGAAGAGGCCCGCGAGATCGCTAAAAGCTTCGCGGGCAAGCTCCGCTCCCACAGATCCCGGTGCGTCCGTAACATCGGGAAAGCCTGGCGTCCCGACACGACCTACTCGGCGATCAGCCAGTCCAGCCGCCAGTCACCCTGGGTCTGACCCAGCTTCTGCGCCAGCCACGGCAACAGCTCGCGCAACTCCTTCTCCAGCCCCCACGGCGGATTGGCGATCGCCAACCCCGAACCGTTCAGGCTCGCCGGCGTGTCCAGCGGATGCACCAGCAACTCCACCCGCAGCAACTTCGGCGCACCGGTGCCGGCCAGGTCCTGATAGAAACGCTTCAAGGCACGCTGATCCTTGATCGGATACCAGACCGCCGCCACCGTCTGGCGCATGCGGCCGATGGCTTCCTTGAGCGAGGCGGCGCAACGCTGCATTTCATCCAACTGCTCGAACGGCGGGTCGATCAGCATCACCGCCCGCTTCTCCACCACCGGCAGCAACGCCCGCGCCACGTGCCAACCCTCGCCCAGGTGCACCGCCACGCGCCGGTCGCCCTTCATGTTGTCCTTGAGCAACTTGCCGTCTTCCGGGTGCTTTTCATTGAGCAACACACGGTCCTGTGCACGGCTCAAACGCCGCGCCAGTTCCGGCGAGCCCGGGTAGTAGCGCAATTCGCCATCCGGGTTCATCTCGTGCAGCACCCGCATGTAATCGGCGGCCACGGCGGGCAGATCCTGCTCGCCCCACAGCCGGGCAATGCCTTCCAGGTATTCGCCGGTGCGACTGGCCTGGTCGCCCTTGAGGTCATACAGGCCGATGCCGGCGTGGCTGTCGAGGTAGGCGAACGGCTGCTCCTTGCGCGCCATCAGGGCGATCAGGCGGGTCAGGACCAGGTGTTTCAAGACGTCGGCGTGATTGCCGGCGTGAAAGGCGTGACGGTAGTTCATGGCGACTCCTGCGAAGGAGGCGAAGTTTACCTTGTGCCCGGGCGTACGTCAGGTCGCAGCGCACCGCAGGCGTCGGAAGCGTCTGACATATTCCCAGGGCAGTGCAGTGATAAGGTCGTTTTCCCACTTATCGGAAAGAAGGATCCGAGCAATGACCACCCGCCACGCCAAGATTGTCCTCACCCTGGCCCTCGCGACCTTCGCCTTCATGGTCACCTTCAACAACATCACCGATTACGGCTCCAACTTTGCCTTTGTCCGCCATGTGCTGAGCATGGACACCACCTTCCCGAACAACGCTGCGATGTACCGCGCGATCACCAGCCCCGCCCTCTGGCACGCCGCCTATTGGCTGATCATCTTCGGCGAAGGCCTGACCGCCGCGCTGCTGGCCTATGGTGCGCTGTCACTGTGGCGAGCACGCAAGGCCGAGGCCGTCACCTTCGAACGGGCGAAGCGGTGGGTCGTCAGCGGCGCAACCGTGGGTTTCCTGGTCTGGTTCTTCGGCTTCATGGTGGTCGGTGGCGAATGGTTCCTGATGTGGCAATCGCAGACCTGGAACGGCCAGGAGCCGGCCTTCAAGTTCTACATGGCGATCCTCGGCGTACTGATCTTCGTCAATCAGGCGGACAACGAGCCGGCTTAAACCAGGTCACTTGCCGATTGCGCGCCAGTATCGGACACTGGCTCGCCGGTTTGCGGTCCGACCACGGGCACGAAACCCAAGGTCATTGGCGACTCAGACACACGAGACCATTAAGCGACCGCACCTGCCTGGCAGTGCTCATTAATGGAATTTCACTGAGTCGAGACTTTATGAAAGACGCAACGATTGCGCTCCATCACGGTTTCAAGTCGGACCCGACCACCAAGGCCGTGGCCGTGCCCATCTACCAGAACGTCGCCTTCGAATTCGATAACGCCCAGCACGGCGCCGACCTGTTCAACCTGGACGTACCGGGCAATATCTACACCCGCATCATGAACCCCACCAACGACGTGCTGGAACAGCGCCTCGCGGCCCTGGAAGGCGGGATCGCCGGATTGGCGGTGTCCGCCGGCAGCGCGGCCATCCACTACGCGATCCAGGCCCTGACCCGCGCCGGCGACAATATCGTCTCCACGCCGCAGCTCTATGGCGGCACCTACACCCTCTTCGCCCACCTGCTGCCGAGTTTCGGGGTCGAGGTGCGCTTCGCCCGCGACGACTCCGCCGAAGCCATCGCCGAGCTGATCGACGAAAACACCAAGCTGGTCTATTGCGAAAGCATCGGCAATCCGGCGGGCAATATCGTCGATCTCCAGCGCTTTGCCGAGGTGGCCCACGCCCGCGGCGTACCGCTGATGGTCGACAACACCGTGGCGACGCCGATCCTGTGCAAGCCGATCCAGTTCGGCGCCGACATCGTCGTGCACTCGGTGACCAAGTACGTCGGTGGCCACGGCAACGCCCTGGGCGGGGTAATTGTCGATGCCGGGACCTTCCCCTGGGCCGACTACCCGGAAAAGTTTCCCGGCCTGAACACCCCGGAAGCCGCCTATCACGGTGTGGTCTATACGGAAAAATTCGGCCCGGCGGCCTTTATCGCCCGCGCCCGGACAGTGCCGCTGCGCAATACCGGCGCGGCACTGGCGCCGATGAACGCCTTCCTGCTGCTGCAAGGCCTGGAAACTCTTGCCTTGCGCATGGAACGGCATACCGACAACGCGATCAAGGTGGCGCAGTTCCTCAAGGCTCACGAGCAAGTCGCCTGGGTCAGTTACGCCGGCCTGCCGGACCACCCGCACCATGAGCTGGCGCTCAAGTACATGAAGGGCAAGCCTTCGGCGATCCTCTCGTTCGGTCTCAAGGGTGGCTATGAAGCCGGGGTGCGTTTCTACGATGCGCTGCAGATCTTCAAGCGCCTGGTGAATATCGGCGACGCCAAGTCCCTGGCCTGCCACCCGGCCTCCACCACCCACCGGCAAATGAACGCAGCCGAACAGGCCAAGGCCGGCGTGAAACCAGAAATGATTCGCCTGTCCGTCGGCATCGAGGCGATCGAGGACATCCTCGAGGACCTGCAACAAGCGCTACGCGCCTGAACCGGAACGGCCCGCCTCCAGGGAGACGGGCCGTTTTCTGATCACCTGGGGGTCAGGGCCTCAGCCCCTCCCGATCAGTGTTCCTGGCGGAACTGCTGCTCCGCCGCGGCGAAACGCTGCAGCATCAGCGCCGAAGGCGCGCCCATCCGGCTGACGACATAGATTGCGATACTGGCAAACAGGAAGCCCGGGATGATTTCGTACAACCCCAGCAGATTGAAGTGCTTCCAGACGATCACGGTGATCGCACCGACCAGGATCCCGGCCAAGGCGCCATTGCGGGTCATGTCCTTCCAGATGACCGAGATCAGCACCACCGGGCCAAACGCCGCACCGAAGCCGGCCCAGGCATAGCTCACCAGGCCCAGGACACGGTTTTCCGGATTGGCCGCCAGGGCAATGGCCACCAGCGCCACCAGCAGGACCATGGCGCGACCGACCCAGACCAGCTCCAGCTGGGAAGCCGATTTACGCAGGAAGGTCTTGTAGAAGTCTTCGGTCAGGGCGCTGGAGCACACCAGCAACTGGCAGCTCAGGGTGCTCATCACCGCCGCCAGGATCGCCGACAGCAGCACGCCGGCGATCCACGGGTTGAAGAGGATCTTCGCCAGCTCGATGAACACCCGCTCGTGGTTCTCGCCCACGGGACCGGCCACATCGGGATGCGCCGAGAAGTAGGCAATGCCGAAAAAGCCCACCGCCACGGTGCCGCCCAGGCACAGGATCATCCAGGTCATGGAAATGCGCCGGGCCTTGGCGATCGACTTGACCGAATCCGCCGCCATGAAGCGCGCCAGTATATGCGGCTGGCCGAAGTAGCCCAGGCCCCAGCCCATCAGCGAAAGGATACCGACGAAGGTGGTGCCCTTGAGCATGTCGAAGTGGGCCGGATCCTTGGCTTCGATGGCCAGGAAAGTGGTGTCGACGCCACCGGTAGCCAGCAGCACGATGATCGGCGTGAGAATCAGCGCAAAGATCATCAGGGTGGCCTGCACGGTGTCGGTCCAACTGACCGCCAGGAAACCGCCGATGAAGGTGTAGGCGATGGTCGCCGCCGCACCGGCCCACAGCGCCGTTTCGTAGGACATGCCAAAGGTGCTTTCAAACAGACGCGCCCCGGCGACGATCCCCGACGCGCAGTAGATGGTGAAGAACACCAGGATCACCAGCGCCGCAATGATCCGCAGCAGGCCGCCGTGGTCCTCGAAGCGGCTGGAGAAATAGTCCGGCAGGGTCAGCGCATCGCCATTGTGCTCGGTCTGCACCCGCAGGCGCCCGGCGACGAACAGCCAGTTCAGGTAGGCGCCGACGATCAGGCCGATGGCAATCCAGCTTTCCGACAGGCCGGACAGGTAGATCGCCCCGGGCAAGCCCATCAGCAACCAGCCGCTCATGTCGGAAGCACCGGCCGACAGGGCGGTGACCACGCTGCCGAGGCTGCGGCCGCCGAGAATGTAGTCGGAAAGGTTGTTGGTCGAGCGATAAGCCATCAGGCCGATCAGCACCATGGCGGCGATATAGATCACGAACGTGATCAGGGTTGGGTTACTTACACTCATTGAAAAATCCCTGGCATTGTTTTTATTGAGCGGCAGTCCGACCGCCGCAAAGAATGATGTCTGTCAGACGCTTAAAGCGTGACGGGCATTTATGACCGATATTTCCTCAGGAAAAACGTCAGCCGCTACCTACGACATGTAGGAGGTTGCACTCCGGCGTGGGATGCTATTCAACAAGCCGAATAAGGTGCAACCCATTTCACCGGAATAAGTTGCACCTATTGAATTTTGCGTATTTTCCGACGCTTTACCGCCCCTTTTCAGTGCGGGAGATACCCTTGGCACCCGGAAAACCTCGGGCCAAAGGCCATAAACCCAAACGGGAAAATAATTCCTGATCTGCCGCCGTTTTTTCCTGAAAAAAAAGGGTTGCACCCGGTTGCACCTCAATCGAGCCAGCGCTACTCTTTCCGCCAGCTGATGCCACGCGATCGTGGTAACCATGAGGATAAGAAAATGGCTACGACCACCCTTGGGGTCAAACTCGACGACCCGACCCGCGAGCGCCTGAAGGCCGCGGCCCACTCGATTGACCGCACGCCCCACTGGCTGATCAAGCAAGCCATTTTCAACTACCTGGAAAAGCTCGAGAGCGGTGCAACCCTGGGTGAAATCAACGGCGCGCCCCGTAGCGACGCCGAAGACGGCGGCGACGTCCCGAGCGACCACGCCCATCAGTGCTTCCTGGAATTCGCCGAAAGCATCCTGCCGCAATCGGTCCTGCGGGCCGCCATCACCGCCGCCTACCGCCGCCCGGAACCGGAAGTGGTGCCGATGCTGCTGGAGCAGGCCCGCCTGCCGGCGCCGATGGCCGAAGCCAGCCACAAGCTGGCCGCGTCGATCGCCGAGAAGCTGCGCAACCAGAAGAGCGCCGGCGGCCGTGCCGGCATCGTCCAGGGACTGCTTCAGGAGTTCTCCCTGTCGTCCCAGGAAGGCGTGGCATTGATGTGCCTGGCCGAAGCCCTGTTGCGCATCCCCGACAAAGGCACCCGTGACGCCCTGATCCGCGACAAGATCAGCACCGGCAACTGGCAACCGCACCTGGGCAACAGCCCGTCGCTGTTCGTCAACGCCGCCACCTGGGGCCTGCTGCTGACCGGCAAGCTGGTCGCCACCCACAACGAGGCCGGCCTGACCTCCTCCCTGAGCCGCATCATCGGCAAGAGCGGCGAGCCGATGATCCGCAAGGGCGTGGACATGGCCATGCGCCTGATGGGCGAGCAGTTCGTCACCGGCGAAACCATCGCCGAAGCCCTGGCCAACGCCAGCAAGTTCGAAGCCAAGGGCTTCCGCTACTCCTACGACATGCTCGGCGAAGCGGCACTGACCGAGCACGACGCGCAGAAATACCTGAGCTCCTACGAGCAGGCCATCCATTCGATCGGCAAGGCTTCCCACGGTCGTGGCATCTACGAAGGCCCGGGCATTTCCATCAAGCTGTCGGCGCTGCACCCGCGCTACAGCCGCGCCCAGTACGAGCGCGTGATGGACGAGCTGTACCCGCGCCTGCTGGCGCTGACCCTGCTGGCCAAGCAATATGACATCGGCCTGAACATCGACGCCGAAGAGGCCGACCGCCTCGAACTGTCCCTGGACCTGCTGGAACGCCTGTGCTTCGAACCGCAGCTGAGCGGCTGGAACGGCATCGGCTTCGTGATCCAGGCCTACCAGAAACGCTGCCCGTATGTGATCGACTACGTGATCGACCTGGCTCGCCGCAGCCGTCATCGCCTGATGATCCGCCTGGTCAAGGGCGCGTACTGGGACAGCGAAATCAAGCGCGCCCAGGTCGAAGGCCTGGAGGGTTATCCGGTCTATACCCGCAAGGTGTACACCGACGTGTCCTATATCGCCTGCGCGCGCAAACTGCTGTCGGTGCCGGAAGTCATCTACCCGCAGTTCGCCACCCACAACGCCCACACCCTGTCGGCCATCTACCATATCGCCGGGCAGAACTATTACCCGGGCCAGTACGAATTCCAGTGCCTCCACGGCATGGGTGAACCCCTCTACGAACAGGTGGTCGGCAAGGTTTCCGAAGGCAAGCTGAACCGTCCGTGCCGCGTGTACGCCCCGGTCGGCACCCACGAAACCCTGCTGGCGTACCTGGTCCGCCGCCTGCTGGAAAACGGCGCCAACACCTCGTTCGTCAACCGCATTGCCGACCAGTCGATCTCGATTCAGGAACTGGTGGCCGATCCGGTGGCCAGCATCGAGCAGATGGCGACCCTGGAAGGCGGCTTCGGCCTGCCGCACCCGCGCATTCCCCTGCCGCGCGACCTTTATGGTCGCGACCGGGCCAACTCCGCCGGCATCGACATGGCCAACGAACATCGCCTGGCGTCGCTCTCCTGCGCGCTGCTGGCCAGCGCCCACAACGACTGGAAAGCCGTGCCGCTGCTGGGCTGCGTTGCCAGCAACGAAACGCCGGCGCCGGTGCTCAACCCCTCGGACCATCGCGACCTGGTGGGCTATGTCCAGGAAGCCACGACCGAGGACGCCGACAACGCAGTGCAGTGCGCACTGAACGCCGCGCCGATCTGGCAGGCCACTCCGCCGAGCGAACGTGCGGCGATCCTGGAGCGCGCCGCCGACCTGATGGAAGGCGAGATCCAGCCGCTGATGGGCCTGCTGGTCCGCGAGGCCGGCAAGACCTTCGCCAACGCCATCGCCGAAGTGCGTGAAGCCGTGGACTTCCTGCGTTACTACGCGGTGCAGGCGCGCAACGATTTCAGCAACGACGCCCACCGCCCGCTGGGCCCGGTGGTGTGCATCAGCCCGTGGAACTTCCCGCTGGCGATCTTCAGCGGCCAGGTGGCCGCAGCACTGGCCGCCGGCAATCCGGTACTCGCCAAGCCCGCCGAACAGACCCCGCTGATCGCCGCCCAGGCCGTGCGCCTGCTGCTCGAGGCCGGAATCCCCGAAGGCGTGGTGCAACTGCTGCCAGGCCGTGGTGAAACCGTCGGCGCGCGCCTGGTGGGTGACGAACGGGTCAAGGGTGTGATGTTCACCGGCTCCACCGAAGTGGCGCGCCTGCTGCAACGCAATGTCGCCGGTCGCCTGGACACCCAGGGCCGACCGATTCCGCTGATCGCCGAAACCGGCGGGCAGAACGCGATGATCGTCGACTCCTCGGCGCTGACCGAACAGGTGGTGATCGATGTCGTGTCCTCGGCCTTCGACAGCGCCGGCCAACGCTGCTCGGCCCTGCGCGTCCTGTGCCTGCAGGAGGACTCCGCCGACCGCGTGATCGAAATGCTCAAGGGCGCCATGGCCGAAAGCCGCCTGGGCAACCCGGAACGCCTGTCGGTGGATATCGGCCCGGTGATCGATGCCGAGGCCAAGGCCGGCATCGAGAAACATATCCAGGCGATGCGCGACAAAGGCCGCACGGTCTATCAGATGGCCATCGCCGATGGCGAGGAATGCAAGCGCGGCACCTTCGTCATGCCGACCCTGATCGAACTGGAAAGCCTCGACGAACTGCAGCGGGAGATCTTCGGCCCGGTGCTGCACGTGGTGCGCTACAAGCGCAAGGACATCGACCAGCTGATCGCGCAGATCAATGCGTCCGGCTACGGCCTGACCCTCGGCGTGCACACCCGCATCGACGAGACCATTGCCAAGGTGATCGACAATGTCCACGCCGGTAACGTCTATGTGAACCGCAACATCGTCGGCGCCGTGGTCGGCGTGCAACCGTTCGGTGGCGAAGGGCTGTCCGGCACCGGGCCGAAAGCCGGCGGGCCGCTGTACCTGTATCGCCTGCTGTCGACTCGACCGACGGATGCCATCGAACAGGCCTTCGCCCGCGGCGACCTCCTGGTCGCACCGGATGCCCGCCTGCGCGAAACGCTGCTCAAGCCGCTCAACGCCCTGCAGGCCTGGGCCGACAGCCAGAAGCTGGCAGACCTCGGTGCGCTGTGCGTGACCTTCGCCGCGCAGTCGCAAAGCGGTATTACCCGCGTACTCAACGGTCCGACGGGCGAGCGCAACAGCTACGCCATCCTGCCGCGCGAGCATGTGCTGTGCCTGGCGGAGATCGAAGGCGACCTGTTGACGCAACTGGCAGCGGTATTGGCCGTGGGCGGCTCGGCGGTCTGGCCGGAAGGCGAAGCGGCCAAGGCGCTCTACGCACGCTTGCCGAAAGAGGTGCAGGCGCGCATCCGCCGCGTGGCCGACTGGAGCAAGGACGAGGTGGCGTTCGATGCGGTGCTGCACCACGGTCATTCCGACCAGTTGCGTGGCGTTTGCCAGCAGGTCGCCCAGCGTAACGGCGCCATTGTCGGCGTGCATGGCCTGTCCCAGGGTGAAACCGGCATTGCGCTGGAACGCCTGGTGATCGAGCGGGCGTTGAGCGTCAACACCGCGGCGGCGGGCGGTAACGCCAGCCTGATGACGATCGGTTAAGGCCATACCGGCCGGGCACCCACCAGGTGCCCGGCCAACCCCGGGCACACCTTCCTTGCGTTCTGCCCCTCCATCACCCACATCAATCTTGCTAGGCACCACTTATTCAGCCGCCTAGACTCGGCCCACTCCCCAACAGGTAGGCCGCCATGTCCGAGATGCTGCTCAGTTCCCGCAATCTGGCTTTCGAGCTGTACGAAGTCCTCGATGCCGAGGGCCTGACCCAGCGCGAGCGATTCGCCGAGCATTCCCGGGAAACCTTCGATGCAGCTATCGGTACCGCCCGCACCCTCGCCGAAAAGTTCTTCGCCCCGCACAACCGCAAGAACGATGAAAACGAACCGCGCTACGAAAACGGCGAGGCCATCCTGATCCCGGAAGTCAAGCCGGCCGTCGACGCCTTCCTGGAGGCCGGCTTTCTCAATGCCGCGCGCAGCTTCGAGGCGGGCGGCATGCAGTTGCCGACCCTGCTGTCCCAGGCCTGCTTCGCCCACTTCCAGTCGGCCAACGCCGCCTCCACGTCCTACCCGTTCCTGACCATGGGCGCGGCGAACCTGATCGAGAGTTTCGGCAGCGACGAGCAAAAGCGCCGTTTCCTGCAACCGATGATCGACGGGCGCTTCTTCGGCACCATGGCCCTGACCGAGCCCCACGCCGGCTCTTCGCTGTCCGATATCCGTACCCGCGCGGAACCCGCCGCCGACGGCAGCTACCGACTCAAGGGCAACAAGATCTTCATCTCCGGCGGCGACCATCCGCTGTCGGAAAACATCGTGCACATGGTCCTGGCCAAGCTGCCGGACGCCCCGCCCGGGGTGAAGGGCATTTCGCTGTTTATCGTGCCCAAGTTCCTGGTCAACGACGACGGCAGCCTCGGCCCGCGCAACGATGTGCTGCTGGCCGGGCTGTTCCACAAGATGGGCTGGCGCGGCACCACCTCCACCGCGCTGAACTTCGGCGATAACGGCAACTGTGTCGGCTATCTGGTGGGCAAGCCGCACCATGGCCTGAGCTACATGTTCCAGATGATGAACGAAGCACGGATCGGCGTCGGCATGGGCGCGGTCATGCTCGGCTATGCCGGCTACCTGTATTCCCTGGAGTATGCCCGGGAACGCCCGCAGGGCCGCCTGCCCGACAGCAAGGACCCGACCACCGCGCCGGTTTCGATTGTCCAGCACGCCGACGTCAAGCGCATGCTGCTGACCCAGAAAGCCTACGTCGAAGGCGCCTTCGACCTCGGCCTGTACGCCGCGCGCCTGTTCGATGACACCAGCACATTGGCGTCCGAGGAGGAACGCCGGCAGGCCCACGAGCTGCTCGACCTGCTGACCCCCATCGTCAAATCCTGGCCGTCGGAGTTCTGCCTGAAGGCCAACGAGCTGGCGATCCAGATCCTCGGCGGCCACGGCTACACCCGCGAATACCCGGTGGAGCAGTACTACCGCGACAACCGGCTGAACCCGATTCACGAAGGCACCTACGGCATCCAGTCCCTCGACCTGCTGGGGCGCAAACTGGCGCAGAACGGCGGGGCCGGGCTGAAGCAGTTGATTCGATTGATCGCCGACACGGCGCAACGGGCCGCCGCGCACACCTCGCTGGATGCCTTGCGCCAGCCGCTGGAGGCGCTGGTGGCGCGCCTGCAGAGCGTGACCCTGGGCCTGCTGACCGACCTGGCCCAGGGCAAGGTCAACAGCAGCCTCGCCAACTCGGCGCTGTACCTCAAGGCCTTCGGGCATACGGTCATCGGCTGGCGCTGGCTGGAACAGGCGGTCCGGGCCGAAGAAGGGCTGGCCAGGGACAATCCGGCGGACCTGCCCTTCTACAAGGGCAAGCTGCAGGCCGCGCGCTACTTCCTCACCTGGGAAGTACCGGGTTGCCATCATGAACTGGCGATTCTGGAAAGCCGTGACGACACCTGCCTGGCCATGCAGGACGAGTGGTTCTGACCCCTGACTGCACGACCTGTGGCGAGCGGGCAAGCCCGCTCGCCACAACCCGATAACGCTCATCGATCGACTCAATCCCAAAGCTTTTGACAGCGGCACATTTCAACAGGTTAGAATCGCTGGCACGCAGACTGCATGGATCAGTCCGCGCCCAGCCTTTCCTGCTTTCCTGGAGTACTGCCTTTGAATGCGACGACCATCAACAGCCTGTTCTTGATCGGCGCGTTGCTGGTAGGCGCAAGCATTCTGGTGAGCTCGCTGTCTTCGCGCCTCGGCATCCCGATCCTGGTGATCATCCTGGCCGTAGGCATGACCGCCGGCGTCGACGGCGGCGGCATCATCTTCGACAACTACCCCGCCGCCTACCTGGTGGGCAACCTCGCCCTCGCCGTGATCCTGCTCGACGGCGGCCTGCGCACGCGGGTCGCGAGTTTCCGCGTGGCGCTCTGGCCGGCGCTGTCGCTGGCCACCGTCGGGGTGCTGATCACCACCGGCCTGACCGGCATGGCCGCCGCCTGGCTGTTCAACCTGAACCTCATCCAGGGCCTGCTGATCGGCGCCATCGTCGGCTCGACAGACGCCGCGGCGGTGTTCTCATTGCTGGGCGGCAAGGGCCTGAACGAACGGGTAACCGCCAGCCTGGAAATCGAGTCCGGCAGTAACGATCCGATGGCGGTATTCCTCACCGTGACCCTGATCGACATGCTCGCTAGCGGCGAGACCGGCCTGCACTGGAGCCTGCTCGGCCACCTGATTCGCGAATTCGGCATCGGCGCCATCATCGGCCTGGCCGGCGGCGGGCTGATGCTGCAACTGGTCAACCGCATCAATCTGGCCAACGGCCTGTATCCGATCCTGGTGATCAGCGGCGGCCTGGTGGTCTTCGCCCTGGCCAACGCCCTGCACAGCAGCGGCTTCCTCGCCGTGTACCTGTGCGGCCTGGTGATCGGCAACCGCCCGGTGCGCAGCCGCCACGGCATCCTGCACATGCTCGACGGCATGGCCTGGCTGGCGCAGATCGGCATGTTCCTGGTGCTGGGCCTGCTGGTCACGCCCCATGACCTGCTGCCCATCGCCCTGCCGGCCCTGGGCCTGGCCCTGTGGATGATCCTGTTCGCCCGCCCGCTGTCGGTGCTGCTCGGCCTGCTGCCGTTCAGGGCCTTCCATGGCCGGGAGAAGGCCTTCATTTCCTGGGTTGGCCTGCGCGGCGCGGTCCCGATCATTCTCGCGGTGTTCCCGCTGATGGCCGGCCTGCCCCATGCGCAGCTGTACTTCAACCTGGCGTTCTTTATCGTGCTGGTCTCGCTGCTGGTGCAGGGGACCAGCCTGCCGTGGGTGGCCAAGCTGCTGAAAGTCACGGTCCCGCCGGAACCCGCGCCCATCTCCCGCTCCGCCCTGGAAGTGCATGTCACCAGCGAATGGGAGCTGTTCATCTATCGCCTGGGGGCTGAAAAATGGTGCATCGGCGCCGCCCTGCGCGAGCTGAAAATGCCCGAAGGCACCCGCATCGCCGCGCTGTTCCGCGGCCAGCAACTGCTCCATCCGTCGGGTAGTACCACTCTGGAAGTCGATGACCTGCTCTGTGTGATCGGTCACGAACACAACCTGCCGGCCCTCGGCAAGCTCTTCAGCCAGGCGCCGCAGCGCGGGCTGGATCTGCGCTTCTTCGGCGACTTCGTGCTCGAAGGCGACGCCCAGCTGGGCGCGGTCTCGGCACTCTATGGCCTGAAACTCGAAGGCGTGGACCCGAATACCCCCCTGGGCAGCTTCATCGCCCACAAGGTCGGGGGCGCGCCGATCGTCGGCGACCAGGTGGAATGGAACAACACACTTTGGACCGTCGCCGTCATGGACGGGAACAAGATCGCCAAAGTCGGCGTCAGATTCCCCGAAGGAAGTCGCCCGGGTCCGGGTCTCTTCCTCTAAACTGCCCACTTTCTTTACGCTGCTTGACCGGTACCTATGTCTTTCTTGCGCACTTTTCTTGTCACGGCCTTGTTGGGCCTGAGCCTTTCCGTCGGCGCCCTGCAAGCGGCCGAACCGCCTACCCGTGAATCGGTCCAGCAAAGCCTGGACAAGATCGCCGAGCGCAAGCTGCCCGACGCCGATCAGAAAGCCCTGCAACTCGTGTTGCAGCAGACGCTGACCTGGCTGTCGAGCCAGGACGACTACGAAAAGCGCCTGACCGCGACCAAGCAGCAAGTCGCCGACGCGCCGCGCCAGACCGTCGAAAACCAGCGCGAGCTGGCGCGCCTGAAGGTCACCAAGGTGGTACCGGTGGCCCAGCGCTATGCCAACCAGTCGGTCCCGCAGCTCGAACAATCGCTCACCGAGCGCACCGCCCAACAGGGAGACCTGCAAAAAGCCCTGGCCGATGCCAACACCCTGATCATCACCGCCCAGACCCGCCCCGAGCGCGCGCAGTCGGAAATCAGCAACAGCCAGACCCGCATCCAGCAGATCAACGGCATCCTCAAGCTGGGCAAGGACAACGGCAAGACCCTCAACGCCGACCAGCGCAACCAGTTGAATGCCGAGCAGGCCTCGATCAACGCGCTGATCCTGCTGCGCCGCCAGGAACTGGCCGGCAACAGCCAGTTGCAGGACCTGGGCAACAGCCAGCACGACCTGCTGATGGAAAAGACCGCGCGCCTGGAGCAGGAAATCCAGGACATGCAGTCGCTGATCAACCAGAAGCGCCTGGCCCAGTCCCAGCAGACCGTCACCCAGCAATCCATCGAAGCACAGAAGGCCGGTGACAGCAGCGTGCTGGCCACCGAAAGCGCCACCAACCTCAAGCTCTCCGACTACCTGCTCAAGAGCACCGACCGCCTCAACGAGCTGACCCAGCAGAACCTGCAGACCAAACAGCAGCTCGACAGCGTGACCCAGAGCGACCAGGCCCTGGACGAACAGATCAGCGTGCTCAAGGGCAGCCTGCTGCTGTCGAAGATCCTCTACAAGCAGAAACAGGCGCTGCCGCGCCTGCAGGTGGACAAGGACCTGGCCGACGAGATCGCCGATATCCGCCTCTACCAGTTCGAGGTCAACCAGCAGCGGGAGCTGATCAGCAGCCCGGCCACCTACGTGGACAGCCTGCTGGCGAACCAGCCGCCGGATCAGGTCAATGCGCAACTGCGCAAGACCCTGCTGGACCTGGTCGTGACCCGCAGCGACCTGCTGGAGCGCCTGAACCGCGAACTGAGTGCCCTGCTCAACGAATCCATCACCCTGCAACTGAACCAGAAGCAACTGCTCAGCACCGCCCAGAGCCTGCGCGCGACGCTGGACGAGCAGATGTTCTGGATCCCGAGCAACAAGCCGCTGGACCCGGAATGGATCTCCAGCGTCCCGGCACGCCTGCAAAAACAGGTGACCACCCTGCCCTGGGCCTCCAGCTTCAGTGAGCTGACCGACGGCCTGGTACAACGCCCGCTGCTGTTCCTGCCCTTGCTGCTGTTGATCGGCGCCCTGCTGTGGCGGCGCAAGTCGCTGTATGCGCGCCTGAGCAAGGTGCACAAGGACATCGGCCACTTCAAACGCGACAGCCAGTGGCACACACCGCTGGCGCTCCTGGTCAACATCGCGCTGGCGATGCCGATCGCCCTGGCACTGGCCCTGTGCGGCTATGCCCTGCAGATCGACGCCCGCGGCCAGAACGCCAGCCTCGGCGCCGCGCTGCTGCAGATATCCCTGGCCTGGCTGGTGTTCTACACCGCCTACCGGATTCTCGCGCCGGGCGGTGTGGCCGAACTGCATTTCCGCTGGGAAAAACCCCAGGTCGAATTTCTCCGGGGCTGGATTCGCCGACTCGGCATCGTGGTCCTGGCGCTGGTGGCCATCGTCTCCGTGGCCGAGCTGCAACCGGCCTCGCTGGCCGACGACGTGCTGGGTATCGCCGTGGTCCTCGCCTGCTACAGCCTGATGGCCTGGCTGCTCAGTCGCCTGCTGCTGGGCACCCCGAACCACGGCAGCGCCTCGCTGTTCCGCAAACTGATCGGCGTGCTCTTCACCGCCATGCCCATCGCGCTGTTTATAGCCGTGTGCTTCGGCTACTACTACACCGCGCTGAAACTCAGCGACCGGCTGATCGAGACCTTGTACCTGCTGATGCTGTGGCTGGTGATCGAGGCGACCTTCGCGCGCGGCCTGGCGGTGGCGGCCCGGCGCCTGGCCTACCAGCGCGCCCTGAGCAAACGCCAGGCGGCCAAGGAGGCCGGCGACGGCGAGCCGGTGATCGAAGAGCCGACCCTGGACATCGAACAGGTCAACGAACAATCCATGCGCCTGATCCGCCTGGCCCTGCTCGGCGGCTTCGTCGCGGCGCTGTACTGGGTCTGGTCGGACCTGATCAGCGTGTTCTCCTACCTGGACAACATCACCCTCTACGAATACACCAGCGGCACCGGCGCGACCATGAGCATGGTGCCGATCAGCATCGGCAACGTCATCGGTGCCCTGGCGATCATCGGTATCACCTTCGCCCTGGCGCGCAACCTGCCGGGCCTGCTGGAAGTACTGGTGCTGTCCAAGCTCGAGCTGGCCCAGGGCAGCGCCTACGCCACCACCACCTTGCTGTCCTACATCATCTCCGGCATCGGTTTCGTCTCCACCCTCTCGACCCTGGGCGTGAGCTGGGACAAGTTGCAATGGCTGGTGGCGGCGCTGTCGGTGGGCCTCGGTTTCGGTATGCAGGAAATCTTCGCCAACTTCATCTCCGGCATCATGATCCTGTTCGAGCGTCCGGTGCGGATCGGCGACACCATCACCATCGGCACCCTGTCGGGCACGGTCAGCAAGATCCGCATCCGCGCCACCACCATCACCGACTTCGATCGCAAGGACATCATCGTCCCGAACAAGACCTTCATCACCGGACAGTTGATCAACTGGTCGCTGACCGACACCGTCACCCGCGTGACCCTCAAGCTCGGCGTGGACTACGGCTCGGACCTGGACCGGGTCAAGGAGCTGCTGCTCAAGGCCGCCCAGGACAACCCGCGGGTGCTCAAGGACCCCGAGCCCCACGTGTTCTTCCTGAACTTCGGCGAAAGCAGCCTGGACCACGAACTGCGCATGCACGTGCGCGACCTGGGCGACCGCAACCCGGTGATCGACGAGGTCAACCGCTTCATCAACCGCGAATTCAAGAAAGAGCACATCCACATCTCGTTCCGGCAGATGGAGGTCTACCTCAAGAACCTGAACGGCCAGGAATACAAGCTGGTGCCGGCAGAAGGCGAAATGCCCGCGCCAGGGCCGGCGGCAGCGGCCAGGCCGGAGCGACTGCCGCCGCCGGACAAGCTCGACTGAGACCTGACAAACGCGGCGCTCATGTTGTTTGCATGAGGCCGCTGGCGCCCGCCGGCTAATCCCAGCAGAATACTTGGACATTCCCCTGGAGCCGGCCGTTGAAAGCCCTCGACGAACTGACCTTCGATAACCGCTTCGCCCGCCTGGGCGACGGGTTTTCCACCCATATCCTGCCCGAACCCCTCGATAATCCGCGGCTGGTGGCGGTGAGTCCGGCGGCCATGGCCCTGCTCGACCTGGACCCGGCCATTGCCGAGGAGCCGGTGTTCGCCGAGCTGTTCGGCGGCCACAAGCTCTGGGCCGAGGCCGAACCCCGGGCGATGGTCTATTCGGGGCATCAGTTCGGTTTCTACAACCCGCGCCTGGGCGACGGTCGCGGGCTGTTGCTAGGCGAGGTGTATAACGACGCGGGCGAGCATTGGGACCTGCACCTCAAGGGCGCCGGGCAAACGCCTTATTCGCGCATGGGCGACGGACGGGCGGTGCTACGCTCGTCGATCCGCGAGTTCCTCGCCTCCGAAGCCCTGCATGCGCTGGGCATTCCCAGCAGTCGCGCGCTGTGCGTGATCGGCTCCGACACGCCGGTCTGGCGCGAAAAACAGGAGCGCGGCGCCATGCTCCTGCGCATGGCGCCCAGCCATGTGCGTTTCGGTCATTTCGAGTATTTCTACTACACCCGGCAACCGGAGCAGCAGAAGCAGCTCGGCGAGCACGTGCTGGCGATGCATTTCCCCGAGTGCCTGGAACAGCCGGAGCCTTACCTGGCGATGTTCCGCGAGATCGTCGAGCGCAATGCCGAACTGATCGCCAAGTGGCAGGCCTACGGCTTCTGCCACGGCGTGATGAACACCGACAACATGTCGATCCTGGGCATCACCTTCGACTTCGGCCCGTTCGCCTTTCTCGATGATTTCGACGCGAACTTCATCTGCAACCATTCCGACGACCAGGGCCGCTACTCGTTCAGCAACCAGGTGCCCATCGGCCAGTGGAACCTCAGCGCGCTGGCCCAGGCCCTGACGCCATTCATCAGCGTCGAGGCCCTGCGTGAAGCGCTGGGCCTGTTCCTGCCGCTGTTCCAGGCCCACTACCTGGACCTGATGCGCCGCCGTCTCGGCCTGACCTGCGCCGAAGACGACGACCAGAAACTGGTGGAAAGCCTGCTGCAACTGATGCAGGTCGGTGGCGTCGACTACACCTTGTTCTTTCGACGCCTGGGGGATGAATCAGCCGCCCAGGCCACGGCGCGCCTGCGCGATGACTTCATCGATATCAAGGGGTTCGACGCCTGGGCCGAGCGCTATCAGGCCAGGGTCGCCCGCGAACCGGATCAGGACCAGGCCCGGCGCAAGGCGCGGATGCACGCGGTCAACCCGCTGTACATCCTGCGCAACTACCTGGCGCAGCAGGCCATCGATGCGGCGGAAAATGGCGACTACGAGGAAGTGCGGCGACTCCATGCCGTATTGAGCAAGCCGTTCGAAGAGCAACCAGATATGGAGCGCTACGCCGAACGACCACCGGAGTGGGGCAAGCATCTGGAGATCAGTTGTTCTTCGTGAGCCGGTTCAGATGTATCGCAATTTGCTATAGCGCCAATCCGACTGACGGTGCGTTCTCCCAGACTAGATTTCCGGGTCGAACGCCGACAGTTGAAAATGTGAGGGTATGCAACAAGGCTTGATAAAACCCGCACCCGGCTCCAGATAAGGGGGTATTGGCCACTTCCCTGGAGCCCGCTGATGTCCGAACCACTACTGATCCCCTGCCCCCATTGCAACGGCCTCAACCGCATCCCCGCCGAACGCCTGGGCGACCAGCCGAAATGCGGGCGCTGCAAGGCCGCGGTCCTGCTGGATAAACCGTTCGAATTGAAACAGGGCGACTACGCCAGCCAGATCAAGGGCGACCTGCCGTTGCTGGTGGATGTGTGGGCGGACTGGTGCGGACCGTGCAAATCCTTCGCGCCGGTGTTCGAACAGGCGGCGGCGCAGTTGGCCGGCAAATGCCGCCTGGCCAAGCTCGACAGCGAGGCCAATCCGCAGTTGTCGGCACAGCTGGGGATTCGTTCGATCCCCAGCCTGATCCTGTTCAGAAACGGCCAGGAAGTGGCGCGCCAGAGCGGCGCCTTCCCGCTACCGCAGTTGCTGGCCTGGCTGCGCAGCCAAGGTCTCTGAGGCCCGCGCAAAGGCGGGTCAGGCGTTGTGCTCCAGCAGCGCGTGCAGCTCGACGAACTGCTGGGTCAGCTTGTGCCGCGGATCGAAGTGGATCAGCGGCTGGTTCGCCTCATGGGACTCGCGCATCTTCACCGAACTGGTGAGGTACACCGGCAACACCGGCAAGCCCTCGGCAATCAGGCCGTCGAGCATCTGCTGCGGCAGACTCGCCCGCGCCTGGAACTGGTTGACCACGATCCCTTCCACTTGCAGGTCTTCGTTGTGGTCTTCCTTCAACTCTTCGATCTCGGCCAGCAGGCCATACAACGCCTGCCGGGAGAAACTGTCGCAATCGAAGGGAATCAACACACGATTGGCCGCAATCAACGCAGAAACCGCATAGAAGTTCAGCGCCGGCGGCGTATCCAGGTAAATCCGGTCGTAATCCTCCGACAAATCGTCCAGCAATTTGCGCAGCTTGTTGATCTTGTGCTTGGCCTCAAGCTTGGGCTGCAGGTCCGCCAGTTCGGCCGTGGCGGTGATCACGTGCAGGTTGTCGAAGGGCGTCTCGTAGATATCCACCTGGTTTTTCTTCGAGAACGGCCCGGACGACAGGATCTGCTTGAAGAAGTCGGCGATACCCATGGGAATTTCCTCGCCGGTCAGCCCGGTGAGGTATTGCGTGGAGTTGGCCTGGGCATCGAGATCCACCAGCAGGGTCCGATAGCCCTCGCTGGCGCTGACCGCCGCCAAGTTGCAGGCAATGCTCGACTTGCCGACCCCGCCTTTCTGATTGAACACCACACGCCGCATGACAAGACCTCCGTGTATCAATGAATGACCGAGTGTAGAGGGCTTGACCGCTGCCGCGCCAGCTTGCCGGGACGAGTACTACGCCGCCCATCGCAATAACCTCACTCAGACCGGGAACTTTCCCAGCAAATTACGAAATCGCTGACAGACGTATCAAAAAAAATACGAATAATAGCCAGCTGACATCAATCCGCTCGCATTTCGTCAATTTAATCGAGCAAAATGTAACCAAAAATTTGCTACAGGCCTTGCGCACCGGGATAATGCGCGCCACTCGGCCGTAGCGCCACACCAGGGTTGGTAGGGGTTCAGGGATCAACCATGGCGTTCAAGGAAGCCCGCAGGGGCGGGAAGACATTCAGTGATCAACTTCAACATCGCCCAATGGCGCGCCTGGGCTCCGGGCCTGGAAAGTGTGGACGACTGGCAGGCCTGGAGCCGCCAGCCCGGCATCCCCGCGCCCAGCGATGCGGCACCGGACGTGTCCTTCCTGCCGGCCATGCAGCGCCGCCGTCTCAGCCGCCTGGCGCGCATGGCGTTCAGCGTCGGCTGGCCACTGGCCGAGGGTCACGCACAACTGCCGCTGGTGTTCATCTCCCGGCACGGCGAAACCCCACGCACCTTCGAAATCCTCTGCGACCTGGCCGCCGACCAGCCGTTGTCGCCCACCCAGTTCAGCCTCTCGGTGCACAACGCAGTGATTGGCCTGTGGTCGATCCTGCGCGGCTCGACCTGCGAAATGACCGCCTTGGCCGCCAACGGCGACGGCCTGGAGCATGGCATCCTCGAGGCCGCCGCGCTGCTCGATGAAGGGGCGCCCGCGGTCTTGCTGGTGATCGCCGAAGAGCAACCGCCCGAGGCCTACCACCGCTGGATCGACGACGTGCCGTTCCCCTACGCCCTCGGCCTGCTGCTGACGCCAGGCGACGAGTGGCAACTGTCCCTCGAAAGCGGCCAGGACGAGCCCAACCCGCCCCAGTGGCCCCATGCCCTCGATCTATTGCGTACCCTGTTGGGCCAACACCCCACGTGCCGACACGTATGGAAAAACCGGGTATGGAACTGGCAACGCCGACCATGACCAAGCGCCGCGACGCCTATTACTGGCGCTTGCTGGCCACCGCCCTGAGCTTCGCCCTCTTCGGGTTGAGCGGCCTGTGCCTGCGCCTGGTGATCCTGCCCTTGCTCAGTTGCCTGCCGGGCGATGCCGAACGTCAGCGCCTGCGCGCACGACAAACGATCAGCCGGCTATCCTGGCTGTTCATCCGCTTCATGGCCCGCACCGGCGTACTGACCTATGAAGTCATCGGTGCGGAGAAACTCGGGCGTCCTGGCCAGATGATCATCGCCAACCACCCGTCGTTGATCGACGTGGTGTTCCTGATCGGCCTGGTGCGCCATACCAACTGCGTGGTCAAGCAGAGCCTCTGGCAAAACCCCTTCACCCGCGGGCCCGTGCGCGCCGCCGAATACATCAGCAACAACGGCAGCATCGACATGCTCGACGCCGCCGCCGGCGCCCTGCAAGACGGCCAGACCCTGATCGTCTTCCCCGAAGGCACCCGGACCACGCCGGGCGCGGCACCGGCCTTTCATCGCGGCGCCGCCGCGATTGCCCTGCGCGGTGCGAGAATCATCACACCGGTGGTGATCAAGGTCAGTCCTACCACCCTGACCAAGGCCGAACCCTGGTATCGCATACCCCGACGCCGCGTGCACTTCAGTTTCCGTGTCGGCGCCGATATAGACCCACAAAGCTTTGCCGCGCTGGGCCCCACGCCCCGGGCCTCGCGCAAACTGAACGATTATCTGCACCATTACTTCATTAAGGAGCTCGCCTCAGATGAGCGATCCAACCCCCGCCCTGCTGCTTGAGATCAAGGAACTGATCATCGAGGCCCTGGGCCTGGAAGACATCAGCGCGCAAGACATCGGCAACGAGCAACCCCTGTTCTTCGGCGAAGGCCTGGGCCTGGACTCGGTGGACGCCCTCGAACTCGGCCTGGCGATCCAGAAACGCTACGGTATCAAGATCGACGCGGACGCCAAGGACACCCGCGACCATTTCTCCAACGTGGCCAGCCTTGCGGCTTTCGTCACGGCAAAACAGGCACAGTGAGACCGTACCATGCAAACCCGTGACGACATCTTCAGCACCCTGCGCGATGCCCTGGTCGAACTCTTCGAACTGGAACCCGCGCGCGTCAACCTGGACAGCAACCTGTACCAGGACCTGGAAATCGACAGCATCGATGCCGTGGACCTGATCGACCACATCAAGCGTCAGACCGGCAAGAAAATCGCCGCCGAGGAATTCAAGTCGGTGCGTACCGTCAACGATGTGGTCGAGGCGGTCTTTCGCCTGGTGCAACCGGCCGCATGAAACGCCTGATCGGCCTGGGCCTGCTGCTGGCGGGCCTGCTGTACCCCTTTGCGGTGTATTTCGGCATGGAGCACTTCGCCCCCTGGCAGTTCGGGCTGTTGCTCGGCGGCCTGTGGCTGGCCCGGATCCTGACCGGCGAACGGCGGCCCGGCAGCCTGTGGATGGCGCTGTGCGCCATCGCGTTCTGCGGCTTGCTGGCGTTGCTGAACAGCCCGTTGCTGCTGCGCTGGTACCCGGTGCTGATCAGCGCCTTCATGCTCGGCCTGTTCGGCCTGAGCCTGAAATTCGGCCCGCCGGTGGTCGAGCGGTTGGCCCGCCTCAGGGAACCGCAATTGCCGGACGCGGCGATCAACTATACGAGACAGGTGACCCGGGTCTGGAGCCTGTTCTTTCTCTGTAACGGCCTGATCGCCGCCGCCCTGACCGTCTGGGCGCCGCTGAGTTGGTGGATGTTGTACACCGGCCTGATCTCCTACGGACTGATGGGCTTGCTGTTTGCCATTGAGTGGCTGGTACGACAACGGGTAAGGGGCCACGCATGAACTGGATAAACCTTGAGCAATTGTTGCTCAAGTCGCACGGCCCACGTGCGGTCACCTTCGATCCGCCGCTGGATCACAGCGAGCTGTCGCAACAGGCCTTGAGCCTGGCGGCCGGCTTGCGGGCGCGCGGCGTGAAACATATCGCCGTGTACCTGGAAGATGCCGGGGAACTGGCGATTGCCCTGCTCGGTGCCTGGCGGGCCGGCGTTCGGGTGCTGTTGCCCGCGGACCTGCAAGAGCAGACCCGCCAACGCTGGGCGGCGGACGTCGACCTGTGGCTGACCGACAGCGCCGGTCTCGAAGCGCTCTACACCGAGCCTCTGGACCGCGCCGAACTCGACCTGGACACCTGCCGCCTGAGCCTGTGCACTTCCGGCTCCAGTGGCGAACCCAAGCGCATCGACAAAAGCCTGCGCCAGCTGGCCAATGAAGTCCTGGCCCTGGAGCAGCTCTGGGGCGCCGACCTCGACCAGGCCTGCCTCATCGGCAGCGTCGCCACCCAGCATATCTACGGTTTGCTGTTCCGCGTGCTCTGGCCGCTGTGTGCCGGCCGCACCTTTGTGCGCAAGCAACTGGCCTTCCCCGAAGACCTGCAATGCGCCAGTCGTGAACATCCGCAGTTCGCCTGGGTCGCCAGCCCGGCCCTGCTCAAGCGCATGGGTGACAACCTCGACTGGCCGGCCTTGAGCCAGGTGCGCCGGGTGTTTTCCTCCGGCGGCGCACTCCCGCCCGAGGCCGCGTCCAGCCTGCAGCAACGCTTGCGGCAATGGCCGACGGAAATCTTCGGCAGCTCGGAAACCGGCGGCATTGCCTGGCGCCAGGGCGATTCGCTGTGGCAGCCGTTCGCCGATGTGCAGTTGAGCCAGGACAGCGACGGCGCCCTGCGCGTGGCCTCGCCCTACCTGCCCGCGGGCCATGTCGAGCACACCGCCGACGCGGCGCGCTTCGAAGCCGACGGCCGTTTCGAACTGCTGGGGCGGCTGGACCGCATCGTCAAGCTGGAAGAAAAACGCATTTCGCTGCCGATGCTGGAAAAGGCCCTGGTGGAACATGCCTGGGTCGCCGAGGCGCGCCTGGCCGTGGTCCAGGAAAACCGCGCTTACCTGGGGGCCTTGCTGGTGCTCAGCGAGGATGGCCTGCATGCCTTGCGCAACCAGGGCCGACGCGCGTTGACCGACGGCCTGCGCCAGCACCTGCTGCGACACTGCGAAGTCCTGGCCCTGCCACGCCGCTGGCGCCTGCTGCGCCAGTTGCCGCTCAATGCCCAGGGGAAACTGCCCCAGGCGGAAGTCGAAGCCTTGCTCCGCGCCCCGCGCCCCAAAGGACCCGAGGTGCTGGCCCGGCAGGCAGACGACGATGAATGGCTGTTGCAACTGGCAGTGCCGCCGGACCTGGCCTATTTCAGCGGGCATTTCCCGGTGACACCGGTATTGCCCGGGGTGGTGCAGGTGGATTGGGCGCTGGACCTGGGCCGGCAATTGCTCGATCTGCCGGCGAAATTCGCCGGTATGGAGGTGCTGAAGTTCCAGCAACTGGTACGCCCGGGCGACCGGCTCGAACTGAGCCTGCGCTTCGACCGAGAACGCAGCAAACTCCACTTCGCCTTTCGCAATGCGACGTCCGCCTGCTCCAGCGGACGCATCGTGCTGGAGGCGGCCCATGCATAAGCCTTGCGCTCTGATCCCGGTGTACAACCATGAAACCGCCGTACCGGCGGTGGTCGAAGCCCTGCTGCGCGCCGGCCTGCCCTGTGTGCTGGTGGACGATGGCAGCAGCCCGGCCTGCGCGGCGGTGCTGGAACAACTCGCCGAGCATGAACGGACCTTCCTGGTGAAACTACCGACCAACCAGGGCAAGGGCGGTGCGGTCATGGTCGGGTTGCGGGAAGCCGCGCGCCTGGGCTTCAGCCACGCCCTGCAGGTGGACGCCGACGGCCAGCACGACCTGAGCGACGTCGCCAGTTTCCTCGACGCCTCGCGCAGCCACCCCGAGGCGCTGATCTGCGGCTACCCGCAATACGACGAGAGCGTGCCCAAGAGCCGGTTCTACGCCCGCTACCTGACCCACATCTGGGTCTGGATCAACAGCCTGTCGTTGCAGATCCGCGATTCCATGTGCGGCTTCCGGGTCTACCCGCTGCCCCCGGTGCTGGCGCTGATCGACTCGGCGAAGCTGGGCAAGCGCATGGACTTCGACTCGGAGATCCTCGTGCGCCTGGCCTGGCGCAACCAGCCCATGCGCTGGCTGCCGATCAAGGTTCATTATCCCCAGGACGGCCTCTCGCACTTTCGCCTGTTCCACGACAACGCACTGATTACCAACATGCACGCGCGGATGTTCTTCGGCATGCTGGTGCGCCTGCCGAGCATCCTCTGGCGACGGTGGCGGACATGAGCGACCAGCCAAAACACTGGGCCGACCACCAGGAACGCGGCAGCTTCTGGCTGATGAAACTGACCGCCTTCGGCGTCAAGGTCCTCGGCCGCAAACTGCTCAGCCCGCTGCTGCACGGCATCGTCCTGTACTTTTTCCTGTTCGGCCGCGGCGCCCGGCACAGTGCCTGGCAATACCAGCAGCGGCTGGCCGACTGGAGTGGTCAAAGCGGCCTGCGACCGACCTGGATGAAGGTCTTCAGGCAGTTCATGGCCTTTGCCGACTCGCTGCTGGACAAGCTCGACGTGTGGAACGGCAAGCTGCGCCTCGAACAGCTCGAGATCATCGATCCGGCCCTGCTGCGCGATCAGTTGCGTGGCGCACGCGGACAGATGCTGGTGGGCGCGCACCTGGGCAACCTGGAAGTCTGCCGCGCCCTCGCCGAACTGGGCGAGAAGGTCACCATGAACGTGCTGGTGCACACCAAGCACGCCGAACGCTTCAACCGCCTGTTGGGCGAGGCCGGGGCGACCAACCTGCGGCTGATCCAGGTCAGCGAGCTGGACCCGGCGACCATGCTGCAACTGAGCCAGCGCCTGGATCGCGGCGAGTGGCTGGCGATTGCCGGCGACCGCGTGCCGCTGCATGGCGGACGCCACGTACGGGTGGATTTCCTCGGCCATCCCGCCGCGTTCCCACAAGGCCCATGGCTGCTGGCCGGCTTGCTGAAATGCCCGGTCAACCTGTTGTTCTGCGTGAAACTCCAGGGCCGCTACCGCATCACCCTCGAACCCTTCACCGAGGCGGTACAGTGGAAACGCAGCGACCGCGAACAGGTCGTCGCCCATTGGGCCGCCCGCTACGCCGAGCGCCTGGGCCACTACTGCCTGCAGGCACCGCTCCAATGGTTCAATTTCTACCCTTTCTGGAAATCCGATGACAACGCATCCGCTTGAGCCGGTCACCTTCGGCGAACTCCCGCTGCGCATCGAAGACGTGCTGGCCCTGGCCAACCGTCAGGTGCCCACGCAACTGCAAGGCGACCCGGCGTTCCGCCAGCGCATTGCCAAGGGCGCGCAGTTCCTTGACTCGTTGCTGGACAAGGAAGGCGTGATCTACGGCGTCACCACCGGCTACGGCGACTCCTGCGTGGTGGCGGTGCCGCTGCACCATGTCGAGGCCCTGCCCCGTCACCTCTACACCTTCCACGGCTGCGGCCTGGGCCAGTTGCTCGACCCGCAGGCCACCCGCGCCGTGCTGGCGGCGCGCTTGCAGTCGCTGTGCCAGGGCGTGTCCGGCGTGCGCGTGGAACTGCTGGAGCGCCTGCAGGCGTTCCTCGACGAGGACATCCTGCCGCTGATCCCCGAAGAGGGCTCGGTCGGCGCCAGCGGCGACCTGACGCCGCTGTCCTACGTGGCCGCGACCCTGTCCGGCGAGCGCGAAGTGCTGTTTCGCGGCGAACGCCGCCAGTCCTGCGACGTGCACCGTGAGCTCGGCTGGGAGCCGCTGGTGCTGCGGCCCAAGGAAGCCCTGGCGCTGATGAACGGCACCGCGGTGATGACCGGCCTGGCCTGTCTGGCCTTTGCCCGCGCCGACTACCTGCTGCAACTGGCGACCCGTATCACCGCCCTCAACGTGGTGGCGCTGCAAGGCAACCCGGAGCATTTCGACGAACGCCTGTTCGCCGCCAAGCCGCACCCGGGGCAGATGCAAGTCGCCGCCTGGTTGCGCCAGGACCTGGCCATCGACGCGCCGACCGCGCCGCTGCACCGCTTGCAGGATCGCTACTCGCTGCGCTGTGCGCCGCATGTCCTCGGCGTGCTGGCCGATAGCCTGGGCTGGTTGCGCTCGTTCATCGAGACCGAACTCAACAGCGCCAACGACAACCCGATCATCGATGCCGAAGCCGAGCGCGTGCTCCACGGCGGGCACTTCTACGGCGGGCATATCGCCTTCGCCATGGACAGCCTCAAGACCCTGGTGGCCAACGTCGCCGACCTGCTTGATCGCCAGCTCGCCCTGCTGGTGGACGTGCGCTACAACCACGGCCTGCCGAGCAACCTCTCCGGCGCCAGCGCCGAGCGCGCGATGCTCAATCATGGCTTCAAGGCCGTGCAGATCGGCGCCAGCGCCTGGACCGCCGAAGCCCTGAAAAACACCATGCCGGCCAGCGTGTTCTCGCGCTCCACCGAATGCCACAATCAGGACAAGGTGAGCATGGGCACCATTGCCGCCCGCGATGCGATCCGGGTGCTGGAGCTGACCGAGCAGGTCGCCGCCGCCACCTTGCTGGCCGCCCAGCAGGGTGTCTGGCTGCGCGGCCAGGCCAGCGATGCGCGCCCCTTGCCACCGGCCCTGGCGGCCATGCATGAAGCCCTGGCCATGGACTTTGCCCCGGTGATCGAAGACCGCGCCCTCGAAGGCGAACTGCGCCTGTGCCTGCAACGTATCGCCGAGCAACACTGGAGGCTGCATGCGTAGCCGTGGCGTGCTGCATGTCGATACCGAGATCCTGGTGCCGTTCTTCGACGTCGACACCATGCATGTGGTCTGGCACGGCCATTACGTGAAGTACCTGGAAGTCGCCCGTTGCGCGCTGCTGGACCATATCGGCCACAACTACACGCAGATGCGCGAATCCGGTTACGCGTGGCCGGTGATCGACCTGCAACTGCGTTATGTGCGCGGGGCGGTGTTCGGCCAGAAGATCAATGTGCGGGCCAACCTGGTGGAGTGGGAGAACCGCCTGAAGGTCAACTACCTGATCACCGACCTGGCCAGCGGCGAACGCCTGACCCGCGCCAGCACCGTGCAGGTGGCGGTGGATATCCAGAGCGGGGAAATGCAACTGGCCTCGCCCAAGATCTTCGTCGCCACCGTCGAGAAGGTGCTGGCATGAGCCGCCTGATCCAGATCGTTCTACTGCTCTGCCTGGGCCTGCCCGCCCACGCGTCTACCTTCGACCTGCAACAGCTGAGCGAGCAGCTGGCCAAGCCTTCGGTGATCCACGGCGGCTTCATCCAGGAAAAGCACCTGCGCGCCCTGCCGCAGCCGCTGACCAGCAAGGGCACCTTCGTCCTCGCCAAGGACCACGGCCTGCTCTGGCTGCTCAAGACACCGTTGCAGCAGGACTACCGCATCAACGCCAAGGGCATCGCCCGGCGCGACCCGAGCGGCTGGCAAATGGTCCCGAACAAAAGTGCCGGCGCCGAGCAGAACCGCCTGTTCATCGCCGTGCTGCAAGGCGACAGCAGTGGCCTGCAGCGGGATTTCGAGCTGCAACTGCAAGGCGACGCCAAACAATGGCAACTGACCCTGATACCACGCTCGGCGCTACTCAAGCAGATCTTCACCCGGATCAATATCGACGGTGGCGAATTGGTGCAGCGCATCGAACTGCTGGAAACCCAGGGCGACAGTACGGTCCTGCGCATGCAGGACAGCAACGCTAACCGGCCCCTGAGCGACGCGGAGCAGCATGACTTTGCCGAGTGAACGCCTGCTGCCGCGCCTGTTCCTGATCCTGCTGCTGGCAGTGCTGGCGCTCGCCGGTTGGCAATGGCGCCACGGCGCGCCGCTATCGGCGGACCTCATGGAACTGGTGCCGGGCTCGACGCCCAACGCCCTGGAGCTCAAGGCCGAACAGCGCATGCAGGAACCGTTGAACCGGGAAATGCTGGTGCTGGTGGGCCAGGCCGACCGGCAGAAAGCCATTGCCCTGGCCCAACGCCTGGGTGAGCGCTGGCAGGCCAGCGGACTGTTCGAAACGGTGCAGTGGAGCTTGCAGACCGACCTGCCGGCCTTGCGTGAACAACTGCTGGCCAGCCGGCTGGCGATGCTCGCCCGCGCCGACCGGCAACAGTTGATCGAACACCCCGCGGCGTTTATCCAGCAGCGGGTCCACGCCCTGTTCGATCCCTTCGCCGGGATCAGCCTGGTGCCGAGCCAGGACGACTGGCTCGGCCTGACCGGGCGCATCCAGGACAGCCGACCGAAACCCGGCGCGGTGCAATTCGACATCGGCAGCGGCGCATTGATCGCCGAGGCCGACGGTAAAAGCTGGGTGCTGTTGCGCGCCCGGACCCGGGGCAACGCCTTCGACATGAAGCTGCCGGTGCAGGTCGCCGAACTGCTCAAGCACAGCCGCGAAGAGGCCGGGCAAGACGACGCGCAACTGCTCGCCGCCAGCGGCCTGCTGTATGCCGCCAGCGGCCAGCAACAGGCAACCCGGGAAATCACCTGGGTCGGCGGCGGCGCCACCTTCGGCATCCTCCTGCTGCTGTTGCTGGCCTTCCGCCGTTGGCGGGTGTTGCTGGCCTTCGTCCCGGTGCTGGTGGGCATGCTGTTTGGCACGGTGGCCTGCGTGGCGCTGTTCGGTCATCTGCACGTGATGACCCTGGTGCTGGGGGCCAGCCTGATCGGCGTGGCCGTGGACTATCCGCTGCACTACCTGTCCAAGAGCTGGAGCCTGAAACCCTGGCACAGCTGGCCGGCCCTGCGCATCACCCTGCCCGGGCTGAGCCTGAGCCTGGCCACCAGTTGCATCGGCTACCTGGCCCTGGCCTGGACCCCGTTTCCGGCCCTGACCCAGATCGCCGTGTTCTCCGCCGCAGGCCTGCTCGGTGCCTACCTGACCGCCGTGTGCCTGCTGCCGGCATTGCTCAAGGGTAGCGACCTGCGTCCGGCGCAGTGGCCGCTGCGGGTCTGCGAAGTCTTGCTGAGGGTCCGTGAAACCCTGCTGCGCAAGGTCGGCAACCGCCTGCTGCTGGCGCTGCTGGCGCTGTTCTGTGCCGGTGGCCTGTGGCAACTGACCAGCAAGAACGATATCCGCCAATGGGTCGCCGCACCGCCGCAACTGCAGGCCGAGGCCCAGGCGGTCGCGCGGATCACCGGCTACCAGCCCACCAGCCAGTTCTTCCTGGTACAGGCTGCCGACCAACAGCAGTTGCTGGAGCGCCAGACAGCCCTCGGCGAACGGCTCGATCAACTGGTGAGCCAGGGCAAACTCCAGGGCTATCAGTCGCTGGACCAGGTGGTCAGCCTGCCCCGGGAACAGCAACAGCTACGGGACTCGCTCAAGCAACTGCCGGAGTTCTGGCAACCCTTGCTTGACCTCGGCGTCCCAGCCAATGCCTTGCAAAACGAACTGACCCAGCTGCAAGCCTTGCCGATCCAGGATATCGACAGCGCCCTCAAAGGCCCGCTGTCCGAACCCTGGCGCCTGCTCTGGCTGGGGCCGCAGGCCGACGGCGTGGCGGGCATGGTCAGCCTGCGCGGGCTGAACAACCCCGACTTGCTGCGGGCGCAAGCCGAGGGTCTGCCGGGCGTACGCCTGGTGGATCGACTGGGCGAACTGAACCGGGTCTTCGCCGCCACCCAGGTCAGCGCCGCCGAACTGAAACTGGCCTCCTGCGTGCTGATCGTGTTGTTGCTGATCCTGCCGTTCGGCTTCGGCGGCGCCCTGCGGATCGTCGCCCTGCCGCTGCTGGCGGCCCTGTGCAGCCTGGCCAGCCTCGGCTGGCTCGGCCAACCGTTGACGTTGTTCAGCCTGTTCGGCCTGCTGCTGGTGACCGCCATCAGCGTCGACTATGCGATCCTGATGCGCGAGCAGGTCGGCGGGGCCGCCGTCAGCCTGCTGGGCACCTTGCTGGCGGCCCTGACCACCTGGCTGTCGTTCGGCCTGCTGGCGATTTCCAGCACGCCGGCGGTGAGCAACTTCGGCCTGGCGGTCAGCCTGGGGCTGGCCTTCAGCTTCCTGCTCGCGCCCTGGGCCGCACGCCGGGCCGACAACACCACGACGCCGGGGCAGCCGTCGCGGGAGGATCACCCGGTCACGACTGCCGGCCAGGGTGATCCCCAGCCCATCCCATTGAAGACCGTCGACCCCGCAAGGAGCCCGTGTGCCAATGATTGAAATGGAACGTCGCGAAGTCGTGGTGATCGGTGCGGGCCCTTCCGGCGCCATCGCCGCCGCCTTGCTCAAGCGCAATGGCCACGACGTGCTGATCGTCGAGCGCCAGCACTTCCCGCGCTTTTCCATCGGTGAAAGCCTGCTGTCGCACTGCCTGGACTTCGTCGAAGAGGCCGGCATGCTCGAGGCCGTCAACGCCGCCGGTTTCCAGCTGAAGAACGGGGCGGCCTTCGCCTGGGGCGAACACTACAGCGCCTTCGATTTCGGCAAGACCTTCAGCAACGGCAAGCCGACCACTTTCCAGGTCCAGCGTGCCGATTTCGACAAGCTGCTGGCGGACCAGGCGGCCCTGCAGGGCGTGGAAATCCGCTATGGCGAAGAGATCGTCAGCGTTGATTTCGAGCGCCCGCAACCGCAGCTCCAGGCCCGTCGCGAAGACGGCAGCGAGTATGTGATCGAAGCACGCTTCGTCCTCGATGCCAGCGGATACGGCCGGGTACTGCCGCGCCTGCTCGACCTGGAAGCACCGTCGAATTTCCCGCTGCGCCAGGCAGTGTTCACCCACGTCGAAGACCGGATCGAACATCCCGGTTTCGATCGGGAAAAGATCCTGATCACCACCCACCCGCAAAAGCGCGATATCTGGTTCTGGACCATCCCGTTCAGCAACGGGCGTTGCTCCATCGGCGTGGTGGCCGCCGCCGAACACTTCGCCGGCCGCACCGAGGACCTGGATGCCTGCCTCAAGGGCTTCGTCGCCGAGACCCCGAGCCTGCAGGCCGTGATGGAAAACGCCGTGTGGGACACCCCGGCGCGGAGCATCGGCGGCTACTCGGCCAACGTGAAGACCCTGCACGGACCGAGCTTCGCCCTGCTGGGCAACGCCGCGGAGTTCCTCGACCCGGTGTTCTCCTCCGGCGTGACCATCGCCATGCGTTCGGCGAGCATGGCCGCCGGCCTGTTGCACCGCCAACTGCAAGGCGAAAGCGTCGACTGGCAGCGCCAGTTCGCCGAACCGCTCAAGCGCGGTGTCGATACCTTCCGTTGCTACGTCGAAGGCTGGTACGCCGGGACCTTCCAGGATGTAATCTTCCATCCCGGCAGCTCGCCGGCAATCCGCGCCATGATCAGTGCGATACTCGCCGGCTATGCCTGGGACGAGCGTAACCCCTTTGTCAGTGAACCCCGGCGCCGTCTGCGGATGCTGTCTGAAATCTGCGCGAGCACCCCGAGATGAGCAATACCTACCTGAGCGACACCTACGTCGAGGAAACCCGTTTCGGTTTCTGGTTCCTGCGCAGCCACACCTGGCAGTACCACGTGCTGCGGGTGGCGATCAACGATCTGCGCGGCCTGTTCAGCGAAGCCCCGCCGGCCAACCCGGTGCTGCTCGACGTCGGCTGCGGCCAGGGCAAGTCCTTCCAGTATCTGCAACAGGTCTTCGCTCCGGCACGATTGATCGGCCTCGACGCCGATCCCCACAGCCTGCAACTCAGCGGCGAAGAGGCGCAACGCCGCGGCCTGGAAGTCGAACTGATCGGCAGTGACTGCGCGACCCTCGAGGTGCCCTCGCAAAGCGTCGATATCCTGTTCTGCCACCAGACCTTCCACCACCTGGTGCAGCAGGACCGCGCCCTGGCCGAGTTCTATCGGGTGCTCAAGCCGGGCGGCTACCTGCTGTTCGCCGAGTCCACCGAAGCCTATATCGACACCTGGGTGATTCGCTGGCTGTTCCGCCACCCGATGCATGTGCAGAAAAGCGCGGCGCAGTACCTGGAGATGATCCGCGACCAGGGTTTCGAATTCACCCCGCGGAACGTCTCCTACCCTTACCTGTGGTGGAGCCGGGCCAAGGACTTCGGGCTGCTGGAACGCCTGCGCCTGAAGAACCCGCCGCCGGTGGGCCAGCGTGAGGAAACCCTGGTCAACCTGGTCGCCCGCAAACCGCTCGGCGGGCCCGCCCAATGATCCGTGCCCTGTTACTGGGTTGCGTCCTGCTGCTGAGCGCCTGCGCCAGCCGGGCACCACTGCCCGTACAGGCGCCGACCCTGGCCCTGCCGCTGCAATTGCACATCGAGCGCGAACAGGCCGGGCAGCGCCAGGACTGGCTGCTGGTGATCCAGCGCGAGGCGAACGGCCTGCGCTGGTCGCTGATGGACCCGTTGGGCATTCCCCTGGCCCGCCAGCGCCTGCTGGACGGCGACTGGCAGGCCGACGGCCTGTTGCCGCCCAATCCGCAAGCACGCGAGCTGTTCGCTGCGTTACTCTTTGCCCTGACGCCGCCGGGCGAGTTGCCCGCCAGCTACCCGACCGCCCGCCAGCAGCCGCAGCAGCGTGTCCTCGGCGACCGCTGGCAAGTCAGCTATCGCCGGGCGCTGGAGTTCACCCTGAGCCTGCCGGACAGCCTGCAGTACCGGATCAGTCCGTTGAGCGAGACCGCCCCATGACCGCCTACCTGAACGCCCTCGGCGTGATCTGCGCCCTGGGCCGCGACAAGCAGAACGTGGCGCGCAAGCTGTTTGCCGGCGACTGCTCGGGCATGCGCCCGGAAAGCGGCTGGGTACTGGAACGCAGCCTGCCGGTGGCCGCCGTGCGCGGCAAACTGCCGGCGATTCCCGCCGAACTGGGCGCCCATGCCAGCCGCAACAATCAACTGCTGATGCAGGCCACGCGGCAAATCGCCGAGCCGATCCAGCGTGCCATCGACACCTATGGCCGCGAACGCATCGGCATCGTCCTGGGCACCAGCACCTCGGGCATCGACGAAGCCAGTCGTGGTATCGCCAGCTACCTGCGCGACCAGCACTTCCCCGAGGGCTATGACTACCAGCAGCAGGAGCTGAGCGACCCGGCGAACTTCCTTGCCGACTGGTTGCAGCTGCGCGGCCCGGCCTACGCGATCTCCACCGCCTGCACCTCCAGTGCCCGGGCCCTGATGAGTGCCCGGCGCCTGCTCGACCAGGGCCTGTGCGACGCGGTGCTGTGCGGCGGCGTCGACAGCCTTTGCGCACTGACGCTCAGGGGCTTCAGCGCGCTGGAAGCGGTGTCGGCGCAGCGCTGCAACCCGTTTTCGGTGAACCGCAACGGCATCAATATCGGCGAAGCGGCGGTACTGTTCCTGATGACCCGGCGGGCCGACGACGGCCCTGCCATTGCGCTGCTCGGCGCCGGCGCCAGTAGCGACGCCCACCATATTTCCGCCCCAGACCCGACGGGCCGGGGCGCCGTGCAAGCCATGGACAAGGCCCTGAAGCAGGCTGGCCTGCAACCGGAGCACATCGGCTACCTGAACCTGCACGGCACCGCGACCCAGCACAACGACGCCATGGAGAGCCTGGCCGTGTCCAGCCTGTTCCCGGCGGGCCTGCCGTGCTCCTCGACCAAGCCCATGACCGGCCACACCCTGGGTGCCGCCGGCGCCCTGGAAGCGGCGTTCTGCTGGTTGAGCCTGAGTGCCGACAACCCGTCCGGCCTCCTGCCGCCGCACATCTGGGACGGCCAGGCCGATCCCGCGCTGGCGCCCCTGAACTGGGTCAAGCCGGGCGACCGCCTCGCCACCCAACCACTGCGCCGCCTGATGAGCAACTCCTTTGCCTTCGGCGGCAACAACGTCAGCCTGATTATCGGAGACGCCCCATGATCGATTGGCCGCTCGCCGAACTGCTGCCCCATGCCGGGGACATGATCCTGATCGACCAGGTCCTGTCCTTCGATGAAGAACAGATCCACACTCGCCTCACCGTGCGCCCGGACGGCCTGTTCAACCGCGAGGACGGCAGCCTGCCGGCCTGGGTCGGTATCGAACTGATGGCCCAGAGCGTTGCCGCCTATGCCGGTTGCCACGCCCGTGACGAAGGCCGGCCGGTGGAGCTGGGTTTCCTGCTCGGCACGCGCAAGTTCGACTGCAACGTGGAACACTTTCCCGCCGGCAGCGAACTGACCATCCATGCCCTGCGCACGCTGGAAGACGACAACGGCATGGGCGTGTTCGAATGCCACCTGACCGGTCCCGACATCCATGCCACCGCGCGCCTGAACGTGTTCCGTCCGCCCCAGGCCGCCGCTTATCTATCCGAATCACAGGAGTCCTCATGACTGAATCCATCCTGGTCACCGGCTCCAGCCGAGGTATCGGCCGTGCAATCGCCCTGCGCCTGGCCCGGGCCGGTTTTGACCTGGTGCTGCATTGCCGCAGCGGCCGCGCCGAAGCCGAGGCCGTGCAGGCCGAAGTCCAGGCACTGGGCCGCCAGGCCCGGGTGCTGCAATTCGATGTGTCCGACCGTGAAGCCTGTCGCACCAGCCTTGAGGCCGACGTCGAAGCCCATGGGGCCTACTACGGCGTGGTGCTGAATGCCGGCCTGACCCGTGACGGCGCGTTTCCGGCCCTCTCCGAAGACGACTGGGACCAGGTCCTGCGCACCAACCTCGACGGCTTCTACAACGTCCTGCACCCGGTGATGATGCCGATGATCCGCCGCCGCGCTCCCGGGCGCATCGTCTGCATCACCTCGGTATCCGGGCTGATCGGCAACCGCGGGCAGGTCAACTACAGCGCCTCGAAGGCCGGCCTGATCGGCGCCGCCAAGGCCCTGGCCATCGAGCTGGGCAAACGCAAGATCACCGTCAACTGCGTCGCCCCGGGCCTGATCGACACCGCCATGCTCGATGAGAACGTGCCGGTGGAAGAACTGCTGAAAATGATCCCGGCGCAACGCATGGGCACCCCGGAAGAAGTCGCCGGCGCGGTGAACTTCCTGATGTCCGCGGAAGCGGCCTACATCACCCGGCAGGTGCTGGCGGTCAATGGAGGCTTGTGCTGATGAAGCGTGTCGTCGTCACCGGCATGGCCGGCATCACCGCCCTGGGCAGCGACTGGACCCGCATCGAGGCCAACTTCCGGGCCAACCGCAGCGGCATCCGCTACATGCCCGAGTGGGAGCGCTTCAGCGAGCTGAACACCCGCCTGGCCGGGCCTATCGATGATTATACGGTGCCGTCGCACTGGACCCGCAAGCAACTGCGCAGCATGGGGCGGGTCTCGCGCTTCGCCGTCGGCGCGGCGGAAATGGCCCTGGCCGACGCCGGCCTGCTGGGCAACCCCATCATCCGCGACGGGCGCATGGGCGTGGCCTGCGGCTCGTCCACCGGCAGCACCGACGAGATCAGGGCCTTCGGCATGATGCTGATCCACTCCGTGGCCGAGGGGCTCAACGCCAACTCCTACGTGCGCATGATGCCGCACACCACGGCGGCGAATATCAGCATCTTCTTCGGCCTGACCGGGCGCCTGATCCCCACCTCCAGCGCCTGCACCAGCGGCAGCCAGGGCATCGGCTATGCCTACGAGGCGATCAAGTTCGGGCGCCTGCCGCTGATGCTGGCCGGCGGTGCCGAGGAGCTGTGTCCCACCGAAGCCATGGTGTTCGACGCGCTCTACGCCACCAGCCTGAAAAACGATGCGCCGCAGAGCAGCCCGCGGCCCTACGACAGCGGCCGTGACGGCCTGGTGATCGGTGAAGGCGCAGGCATGCTGGTGCTCGAAGAGCTGGAGCATGCCCTGGCCCGCGGTGCGCATATCCACGCGGAAATCGTCGGTTTCGGCAGCAACGCCGACGGTCAGCACGTCACCCGGCCGGAGCAGGGCACCATGCGTCGAGCCATGGAGCTGGCCCTGGAAGATGCCGGCCTGACGCCAGACGCCATCGGCTACGTGAACGGTCATGGCACCGCCACCGAACAGGGTGATATTGCCGAGACCCTGGCCACCAACAGCCTGTTCGGCAGCCGCATGCCCATCAGTTCGCAGAAGAGCTTCTTCGGTCACACCCTGGGTGCCTGCGGTGCGCTGGAATCCTGGTTCAGCATCGAGATGATGAACCGTGACAGCTACGTCCATACCCTGAACCTCGACCAGATCGACCCGCACTGCGGCGAGCTGGACTACCTGCGCGGCGAGTTCCGGCAGATGAGCCACGAGTATGTGATGAACAACAACTTTGCCTTTGGCGGCGTGAACACCTCGCTGGTGTTCCGGCGCTGGCGCTGACTTCTTGAAACCCTCTGGAGAAAACGGAATGTCTTCCCTGCTTCGTGCTGCACTTGTCGCCCTGACCCTGTTGATGGCGGCGGGCTGTACCAGCAAACCCATCGTCACCCCGACCCGCACCCTCGCGCCGCAAGTCCAGGCCAGCCAGGAGGAGGTGAAACAGGCGATTATCACCGCCCTGGCCAAGCGCGAATGGAGCGTGCAGCGCGTGAATCCGACCCAGGTCCAGGCCGAGATCACCGTGCGTGAGAAACTCCACGTCGAGATCGACATCAACTACAGCGCCAATGGCTACACCATCGCCTACCGCGACAGCAGGGGCATGGATTACCGGGACGGCAAGATCCACAGGAACTACATCCGCTGGGTAACCTTTCTGGACCAGGACATCCTGGCCGAGCTACGCGCCCATCATGAGCAACCTACGGCGCGTGCCATTGGGGTTGGAGAATCGCAACCGATTTCCCAGTAACCGTGTTGAAGGGTGATCTGGCGAAGCTTCAGCAAGCTGAAATCCGCCAGTTGATCTGAACGCGATCCCTGTGGGAGCTGGCTTGCCGGCGATTGCGATGTGACATTCACCATCGCTATCGTTGGCGATCCACGGGTCTGCGTGTTCGGTTGCATTCTGTGGCGCTCTTGAGGGTGCCATCGCCAGCAAGCCGGCTCCCACAATTTTCGCGTCGCTCAGTAGACTCGTGTTCGACGCTGGATTGCTATGGTTGCTGTGCGTGGGAGACCTTCGGGTCTGCCGAGTCCTATATCCTCGGTCTTGCACACCTGCGTACAGCCGCCACCACCTCCCTTACCGTAAGAACGAACTCGGGATCAGTGCAAAACTCTCCCGCTTTTTTATCGGCCATTGGCAGACCTTTCTCTTTCCCTTGCGGGACATTTCCTAGAAAATCCAAACGCCTTGCGGGTTGCTCATCACGCCGCTAGCCTGAGATTTGTCGCTGCCAAACACAGCGACCGAGTCTGCAAGCTCGATGAATGTTAGGCGCGAAAGCGCCTCACCCCCGCACGGCGCTTTTTTAGTAGCTGCGATTTATGGTGGCTGTGCGCGGGTGACCTTCGGGTCAGCCGGTGTGCCTGACGTTCCGGTCTTGCAGGCCCGTGTACAGCTGCCACCCATCATCTGCAAGTGATGTTAGGTAGCTCCATTTTTCGTTCAGGAGCTTGACCATGAGCAAAACCACCCCCGCCCCACCCGTCCAGGATCCCAACGCCTTCCCTTCTGCCGACCGGTTCAAGGACCAGGCCGCCATCCAGCGCGCCCTTGATCACTATCTGCTCGGCCCAACACCTTCATCACCGAACACTCTTCGGCAGCCCAACGCCAAACCCAGTCGAAGCCTGGAAGAATCTCTGGTTCACGTCTCCGAGCTGCTGACCTGCGCGGCGGCGACTGCCTACGAGTCGGGCGATGGTCTCAGCGGTTCCAAACGGGCGCTCGCGTTCTCGGCCATGCATCTGGTGGAGATGGCGAAAGCCGAGCTGGATCAATCGTTGGATAAGCTGCCGCTGCACTAGACGGTTGCACTCCATGTGGCGAGCGGGCTTGCCCGCGCTCGGCTGCGTAGCAGTCGCAAAACCGGTTATCTCGGACTGCCTGATGTACCGAGTCCGCTGGTTTTAGGGCCGCTTCGCGCCCCAGCGCGGGCAAGCCCGCTCGCCACAAGTCCGTGTCCGACTTCAAACTGCCTTGAAAGTGGAAACCTGAAGCTTGAACCCCAAAGCCCGTATGACCTTCAAGAAGGTCCAGAACTCAAGCTCGCCCTCTTCCGATAGCAACAACCCCGCGTCCTGCACGACCTCCGGCATGCCACACGCCCGTGCCAGAACGACCAGCGCATTGGCCATGAACGCAGAATTCTCACCCGCCTCCTCCAGACAGGCATTCAAATAATCCGCCCTGTCCTGCGGGGTCTTGAGATAGTCCGCAGAGTCCCATTCAGAGAATTGCCCAGCCATGCGTTTTGCTCCCTCGTACGATCATCGCCCGCGTAGCGGTGTTGGAAAAACGACCGAACTATGCAATCCACGAACAACATGCCGATAGCGCAAAACTGTAAGCAAAGATTCTTTGCTGGAGCCCGATTCAAGAGTCAGACCTGCGGCACCGCCCTACGCGTCAGCAACTCGATAAACGCCTTGGCCATCGGTGATTTCTGGTCCTTGCGTTGCACCAACCACACCGCCGATACCGCATCCGGATCAAGCAACGGTCGATAGACCACCCCCTCGATCCGAATCCGCTGATAAGACGCCGGCAACACCGACACCCCCAGCCCCGCCGCCACCAAGCCGATGATGGTCATCGCCTCCCCCGCTTCCTGGGCGAAGTGCGGACTGAACCCGGCCTGCCGCGCCAAGCTCAGCAACTGCGCATACAAACCGCTGCCGTAACTGCGCGGGAAAAACACAAAGGGCTCCAGCGCCAACTCGGACAGATGTATCCCGGCCTCACTGCCAGCCGCCAACGGGTGCTTGGCACTGAGCACCGCCACCAGCGGCTCACGCATCAACTCCACGACACTCAAGGCCTCCGGCAACGACAAAGGCCGCATCAACCCCACTTCGATGGACTCATCCATCAAGCCATCGGCGACACTCTTGCTGCTCATTTCCCGCAGATTCAGGTGCACCGCCGGGAACGCCTGGCGAAAGGCAAAGATCGCCTGGGGAATGGTCGAATTGAAGGGCGCCGACGAGGTAAAACCGATCTTCAGTTCCCCCAGCTCCCCCAACTGCGCCCGCCGCGCCACGTCCGCCGCCTTGTCCACCTGCGCCAACACCAGCCGCGCCTCTTCCAGGAACAGGCGACCCGCCTCGCTCAACTCGACCCGACGATTGGTCCGCTCGAACAAGCGTGCCCCCAGCTCCTGCTCCAGCGCCTGGATCTGCTGGCTCAACGGCGGCTGGGAAATCCCCAACAGCTCTGCCGCGCGGCCAAAATGCAGTTCTTCGGCCACCGCGATGAAGTAGCGCAAATGCCGCAATTCCATCAACACCTCATCAAGTCGTAAAACCTATCAAACAGGTCGAACAATATATTGGAAGTAATAGTTAGCCAGCTATATGCTTTTTCCATTGCCTGACCGGCTGCTCTTCCCGAGGTCCCCGTGAAAACTGCTGTCGCTCCCCTCGCCCACGAAATGCCCCCTGCTGCACCGGACGCGGCTGTCGCCCCACTCAACGAAACCTACATCGAAAAAGGCACCCCGGCGTTCATGCGCACGGTGCTGGCGCTGTTCTCGGGCGGCTTTGCGACCTTTGCCCTGTTGTACTGCGTACAGCCGATGATGCCGGTGCTGTCGAAGGAGTACGGGATCAACGCCGCCCAAAGCAGCCTGATCCTCTCGGTGTCCACCGCCCTGCTCGCCATCGGCCTGCTGATCACCGGACCGATCTCCGACAGCCTCGGGCGCAAGCCGGTGATGGTGGTGGCGTTGTTCGGCGCGGCGCTGTTCACCATCCTTGGCGCGTTGATGCCCAACTGGCAGGGCGTGCTGATGATGCGGGCGCTGGTGGGGCTCTCCCTCAGTGGCCTGGCGGCAGTCGGCATGACCTACCTGAGCGAGGAAATTCACCCCAAGCACATCGGTCTGGCGATGGGTCTGTACATCGGCGGCAACGCCATCGGCGGGATGAGCGGACGCCTGATCACCGGCGTACTGATCGACTTCGTCAGCTGGCACACGGCGATGCTGGTGATCGGTGTTCTGGCGCTGATTGCGGCGACGGTGTTCTGGAAGATCCTGCCGCCGTCGCGCAACTTCCGCGCCAGCCAATTCAATGGCCGCAACCTGATCGACGGCTTCACCGTGCACTTTCGCGACGCCGGCCTGCCGTGGCTGTTCCTGGAAGGCTTCCTGCTGATGGGCAGCTTCGTCACCCTGTTCAACTACATCGGCTACCGCCTGCTGGCCGAGCCCTACGGCATGAGCCAGGCATTCGTCGGCCTGCTGTCCATCGTCTACCTGTCGGGCATCTACAGCTCGGCGCAGATCGGCGCCCTGGCCGACAAGCTGGGCCGGCGTAAGGTGCTCTGGGGCATGATCCTGACGATGCTGGTGGGCATCGCCCTGACCCTGGTGACCCCGCTGCCGGTGGTGGTACTCGGTATCCTGCTGTTCACCTTCGGCTTCTTCGCCGCCCACTCGGTGGCCAGCAGCTGGATCGGCCGGCGCGCGTTGAAAGCCAAGGGCCAGGCCTCGTCGCTCTATCTGTTCAGCTACTACGTCGGCTCCAGCGTCGCCGGGACCCTCGGCGGGGTGTTCTGGCACTACGGCGGCTGGAACGGTATCGGCCTGTTTATCGGCACGCTGCTGGTGGTGGCCTTGCTGGTGGCGTTGAAGCTGGCGCGGTTGGCGGTGTTGCCGAGCAATGCGCAAGCCTAGTCACGATTAACCGGCTAGTGGTTAGGTGTTCAGTCCCGCAAAGCCCCTTCGGCCATGTCCTCGCCCGCTACGCGGAGAAATTGCTTACCCCTTAAACACTTCTGGCATGAATCTGCTGGTATAACCCGATAGTAGGTTCTGCGAGCAATTTAGTAATAGAGGATGGACCACGCTTGTGCGCTTCTTTCATTAACCTTTCATAAGAAAGCAGACTTGCATTGTCTGCATGTTGATAAGACCGGCATTTGAACATTATCCCTGTCGTGTTTCTTCTCATTTCATAGCCGAAATGCAAAAGACCCAAAATCTCTCTTGCGGTGACAACATGATAACCCGCTTCATAATTCCATAGATTTATAGGGGCCAAGTAAGACATCAGATGAAAATCTGCATACCGGTGTATCCCACCTAACAACCAAGCATCATTTAGCGCCCCAGACCATTTATCGATAACAAGAATATTACCCTTTGCTTGCCGCGCCCATAAGTTCTCCCCTTATCCATTAAATACTGTTTAAATATTTCCTCTTTCCATACATCAGCCTGACGCCCGATGCGCATAGCCCCAACGGAAGTGACAGATTTTTGATACGCCTGCCAGCAATACTCCGTCAGGCAGTTGATATGGTTTTTCTTGGGTGCCCCATAAGGGTAACGACCCATCAGTTGTTTATGGAGATTGCTATCTTCTTCCCATAAAAAAGGATTTTGATGACTTCTGACTCCGAGACACTCAATGTCTTTTCTCATTGTAATAAAGCTATAACGACTCATGATAAAACCTTTGTTAGCATTGTGAACCCGTGCAATAGAGTGCGAGCCGGGCAGAATAAACACGAGCCGAAGCATTTCGTTTGCGAGCCGATACACTTAATCAGCACGCCACGCAACCTGTGCCAGCAACGACGAGTCGCGCTTCTCCAGGCTCAACGACTGCAATACCGCCCCCGCCTGTTCGGTCTGGTCCAGCCACTGCAGCAAGGCCAGTGCATTACCGCTGAGGGTAACCCGTAGCGACTGGCCGTCCTGGTCCAGTTGCTGCAATTCCAGCCCCGCCGCCGCCACCGTTTCACTCAGTCGGGTCGACAGCGGTCGGGAGGGGGTTGAGCGCTGAGTCGCGGGCTGGGCGCGCTGAACCTCAGCCGCCAGCAACAGACGTTGCTGGTACACGCGCTCGCCCCGTTCCAGACGCTGTTGCGCCGGTTGCCACAGGCCGCTGAACAAGGTCACCACCAGCAGGAAAATCCCCAGGCCGACCAGCATCCGTCGATCCCGAGGTCCCAGGTTCTGCCACCCCTGCGTCAGCGCCGCCGGTAAAGCCAGTGACCCGATCATCCGTTCTTCTCCTCCAACATCAGCACCGCCTGAACCCGCTCGCGATCCTTGCTGGCACTGCCCAGCCTGATCGGCAAGCCGCTGCCCTGGCCGCGCTCGCGCAAACGCTCAAGTTCGCCGAAGCTGCCCGCCGTCAGCAACAGCGTCCAGCCCGTGCCGGCCCGGTATTCGATACGCTGGACTTCAACGCTGCTGCCACCGACCACCTGTTCGACCAGCTGCACCAGGCGGCCCATCTGCCGACTCGGCTCGTCGGTCCGGCCCTGCAAGGCCTTGAGCTGGGCCGCCAGGTCGACGATGCGGGTCTGCTCGGGATACAGGCTCTGGAAGCGCTGCACGCTTTGCTCGTACAACTGCGCGGCAGCGCTTTCCAGGTAGTGAGCACGCGCCAGGGTAAAACCCCAGGACACCGCGAAGAGCGCCAGCGCCGACACCACCAGCGCCCCCCAAGGCCAACGCGCCCGCACCTGGCGAAACTCGCCTTGCAGCAAGTCCAGGGCCCGCGAGCGCCCCGCCATCAGCAACGCCGCGATATCGGGCTGTCGATCGGCACCCATCCAGCACAGTGCCTCCGGCAAGCGCGGGCGCAACATCTCCAGATCCTCGGGCGACAGCGCCAGCCGGGTCTCGATAGCGCCACCCAACAACCATCGTCCAGCCCACCAGACGCCATACGCCTGATCATCCGGCAACAAGTCGGCATCCACCTTGACGCTGACCACCTGCAGCCCCGAGGCCTGCAACAACGCCAGGATCGCCTTGAAGCGCTCCTTGTGAATCGCCAGCAGCGGATAGCGCGAATCCTTGGCCGCCACGCCGACCGCGATATGCAATACATCCAGCTCCTCGGCCAGCCGCTCTTCGACGGCATAGGCCAGCGCCTGGACCGTAGGCTTGCGTCGACCGGGCCAGGGCTCGCTGCGCAACCCGCTGCAGATTTCCATGGGCAGGATCACCCCTACGGCTTGCCCCTTCAGGAGCGTCGCCGCCTCGGCCAGGGAGACGCTGCGCAACTCCCCGCCCGCCTGCCAGCAACCCACCGGCCAGGTCGCGTCGCACGTCGCCAGGCCTTCGGGAGTGAGATAAAGCCAGTTGCTCATAACGGGAATTCACCTTGAGTCGGAGCCAGGAAGCGGCGTTGCAGGACGCGCAGACGGAGGCTGTCACGAGGCCGCTCCAGGTCGCTGACCAAGCGCAGCCGCGCCGCCCCCGCACTGACCTCGACCGTGACCCGGAACCAGCGGCTGTCGACACCCAGGCCATGGCTGGCGATGCCCAACCCATCCAGCCCCGGCGCGCGGGTAAAGGCCTGAGCATCGGCATAACCTTCCAGCGGACGCTGGGCGACAAAGGCGCGGGCATCGGCAGCCGTCATGCCTTCCAGCATCGCCAGCAGGGTTGCCGGGGCGGTATTGACGTTCAGCGTTGCCTCGGCCGGCAGCAAGGCGACGAAGGGTTGCAGGCGTTGCAAAAGGTCCTGGTCGACACCGGGCAACAGGCGCAACTGGCTGGTGTCGCTGACCTCGGTGCCACGCAGCGGCGCCAGATCGAGCGCGGGGATTTCCAGCGCCTCCAGTAGCCGGGCCCAGCGTTCAAGGCTGATCTCGTCGGCCTTGCCGGGCAGCAGCAGGCGGGTCAGGTTGAACCGCGCGGCCAGGTCTTCGATCTCGAGCCGTACCTCGACACCCGGCAGGTCGAACGGCAGCGCCGGACGCGCCCAGGGCTGGGCCAGATTGATCGTCTTCGCCTCGAGCAGGTCAGGTGGCTGCAACAACTCCCGCGCCCAACTCTCCGCGGCGATCGCCCACTGCCGCAGCTGCACCTGATGCATATGCTGCGCGCTGCTCTGCAACGCCTGCGTGTGACTGCGCAACAGGCCGCCGACCACGAACAGGGCCAGGGTCATGATCATCAGTACGCTGATCAACGCCACACCACGCTGGTCGGTACCGCTCATGCGCCCTCCGGCAGCAGGATCACGCGGCGGATCTGCTCGAAACGGCCGGCGGACAGGGTGATTTCCAGCGCCCGTGGATGCCCGGCGGAACGGCCCGGCGTCGATGGCCAGTCACTGCGCCAACCGTCCTTTTGCGCATACAGCCGCCAGCGCAAGGCGCGCACGTCCTTGAGCACCGGCAGCTTGTGAATCTCGGGCAGATCAAGGCTGCGACGATAGCGCCACAAAGTGCCTTCCTCCAGGCGATAGGCAATCTCCTGGCGCTCGCTGCGGGGCTCATCCAGCGGATTGCGCCCATTGCCACGTTGCAGGTTCAACTGCCCGGCCCCCAGGGTCACGGCCTGCCCCTCCTTCGGGATCGTGGCCTGCATGACATCGCGCTCCAGCACCGCCAGCGCCCGTTGCAGACTGCGCAGTACCTGCTCATGCGCGCTGACCCGGGCCTGGGTCGTCAGCACCCCTTCGTACAGGCGATAACTGGCCAGGCCGATCAGGCTGAAAATCGCCAAGGCAATGACCAGTTCGACCAGGGTAAAACCGCTTTGTCTATTCATCCCGGGCCTGTACCCAGGCACTGGTGCGGTGCAGCACCGGCCCACCGTTATCCAGTCGCACCGCGATCTCGACCTTGAGCAGACGGGGGTCGGAGGTCGGCATGAGCACCTGCTCCAGGCGCCATTCGCGCTGGTCGAAGCGTTGGCGAAACGCTTGTCGCCCCTGGCTCGGGGACCCCTTCAGGCGCAGCTCATGCAACTGATTGTCCGCCAGCCAGGTGGCGAACAGGCGCTCCTGCAACGTGCCGCTCTGCTGCAACACGAACTGGCTGGCGGACAGCACGGAGGCCGCCAGCAAGGCAAAGATCGCCAGGGCGATCATCACCTCCAGCAAGGTAAACCCCGACTCAGCTTTCATCGATGGCCGGATCGCCCAAGCCGTCACCGGACACGCTCACCCAGCGCTGCTGCGCGGATTCGTAATGCAGAGTGAAGGCGCTCATTTCATCGCTGCTCAGTACCAGCAACTGCGGCTGGTTCACCCGGTCGCCCAGTTTCAGCGGGCGACCTTCAAGCTCCAGGCGAAAATACAGGCCGTCGGGCAGCCGATAGGCCGCCCCCGCCGGCCGCCAGTCGGGCCGTTCGAAAACCATCACCTGATAGCCCTCGGCACCGATCCGCAAACCATATTCCTGGCTGTTGACCACGGCGTATTCGCGCAGCTGCTGCAACAGATGCACCAGGGCACCGGCCTCCTGACGGGCCTGGCGCGCCGGGCTGGGGCTCATGCCGATGGCGATCATGCCGGCCAGCACGCCGATCACCACCATGGACACCAGCAACTCCAGCAGGGTGAAACCACGCGAACGTCCGGGCATGGATCAATCGCTCCAGTTGCCGATATCGGCGGCAAAGTCTTCGCCGCCGGACACGCCGTCGGCGCCGAAGGAGTACAGGTCGTAGCCCTTGCTGCGGGTGCCCGGGCTCAGGTACTGGTAAGCCGTCCCCCAGGGATCGACCGGCAGGCTTTTCAAGTAGCCCTGGGGGTTCCAGTTCCTCGGCTCCGGCACGCCCAGCGGCCGCTTGACCAGCGCCTCCAGCCCCTGCTGGGTCGAGGGATACTGGAAGTTGTCGAGCCGGTACATCTCCAGCGCGGTGCCGATGGCCTTGATATCGGCGCGGGCCGCGGTGACCTTGGCCTGGTCCGGACGGCTCATGAACTGCGGCAGCACCATCGCGCCGAGCACGCCGATGATCACCACCACGACCATGATTTCGATCAGGGTGAAACCACCCTGTCGTTGTGTTCCGAAGGTTCTCATAAGATCAGTTCACCAGTTGGTTGAGGCTAAGAATCGGCAACAGAATCGCCATGACAATCAACAGCACGATGGCCCCCATGATCACCAGCATCGCCGGCTCGAACAGGCTCACCACCAGCGCGATACGCGCCGCGAGGGTTTTCTCCTGCTGCTCGGCGGCGCGGGCAAGCATGCTGTCGAGTTCGCCTGCGCGTTCGCCGCTGGCGATCATGTGCAGCATCAGCGGCGGGATATCGCCGCTGCGCTCCAGGCCACGGGTCAGGGTGCCGCCCTCGCGCACCGAGCGCGCGACCTCGCCCATGCGGGCGCGAATCGGCAGGTTGCCGATCACCGCCGCGGCGATTTCCAGGGCATCCACCAGGGGCACCGCGCTCTTGCCGAGCAGCGCCAGGGTGCTGGCGAAACGCGAGGCTTCCATCGCCTTGAGGACCCCACCGATCAGCGGCGCCCGCAGCAGCCAGGCATGCCAGCGCCAGCGCACGGCGGGGCGGGCCAGCGCCCAACGCACGAGCAAGGCCAGCCCCGCCAGCCCGAGCAACAGCAACCAGCCGTAACGCTGCAGGGCCTCGCTCACGGCGATCAGGCCCTGGGTCAGCAGGGGCAAGGCCTGGCCGTTGTTGATAAAGACCTTCACCACATCCGGCACCACATAACCAAGCAGACCCGCGACGATAGCCAGCGAGGCGAACAGCAGGATCAACGGATAGACCAGCGCCAGCTGGATCTTCTGCCGGGCCTGCTGGCGGGCCTCGGTGTACTCGGCAAGCTGCTCGAGCACCGGGCCCAGGTGCCCGGAGCGTTCGCCGGCGGCGATGCTCGCGCGGAACATGTCCGGGAACGCCTTGGGAAACCCCGCGAGCGCCGACGCCAGGTCATACCCTTCCATGACCCGGCTGCGCACCGCCGCCAAGAGGTTGCTGACCCGACGCTTTTCGCTCTGCGCCGCCACCGCCCGCAAGGCCTCTTCCAACGGCAAGCCGGCCTGGATCAGGGTCGAGAGTTGCAGCGTCAGCAACGCCAGTTCACTGGCCTTCAAGTGGGTGGAGCGATGGGAACCGGTGCCTGTGCCCGACTGGCCACGGACGCTTTTCAGTTGCATGGGCAACAGACCGCGCTCACGCAACAACTGCCGGGCATGACGCGGACTATCGGCCTCCTGCTGACCGCGACAGCGGCGACCGTTGGCATCCTGGGCCTGATAGTCGAAAGCCGGCATCCTCAGTCCTCCTGGGTGACGCGCAACAGTTCGTCGAGGCTGGTACGGCCTTCGAGAACCAGCCGCTGACCGTCCTGGAACAGGCTGCGCGATGCCATGCGGGCTTCACGAACCAGTTCGGGCTCACTGGCGCCGTTGTGGATAAGTTTCGCCAGGGCCGGGGTGATGCCGATCAGTTCGTAGAGCCCGATGCGACCGCGATAGCCTTGCTGGCAGTGTTCGCAGCCCGTGGCCCGGAACAGCCTCGGCGGTTTGCTCGGCTCGACGCCCAGGCGCTGGCAGGCGGCCGCGTCCGCCACATAGGCACTCTTGCACTCGCCGCACAGGGTGCGCACCAGGCGCTGGGCCAGCACCCCGACCAGGGATGACGCCAGCAGATAGGCATCCACGCCCATGTCCAGCAGCCGCGTGACCGCGCCCACCGCGCTGTTGGTGTGCAGGGTCGACAGCACCAGGTGTCCGGTCAGCGAAGCCTGCACGGCGATCTCGGCAGTTTCGCGGTCGCGGATCTCACCGACCATGACCACGTCCGGGTCCTGCCGCAGGATCGCCCGCAAGCCCCGGGCGAAGGTCATCTCGACCTTGGGATTGACCGGGGTCTGGCCGATGCCCGGCAGGTGGTACTCGATGGGATCTTCGACGGTGAGGATATTGCGGGTCTGGTCGTTGAGGCTGCTCAGTGCCGCATACAGGCTGGTGGTCTTGCCCGATCCGGTGGGACCGGTGACCAGGAAGATCCCGTGGGGTTTACCGAGAATGCGCTGGAAACGCTCCAGGGTATCTGCCGGCATGCCCAGGCGCTGCAGGTCCAGGCGGCCGGCCTGCTTGTCGAGCAGGCGCAGGACCACCCGTTCGCCGTGGGCCGAGGGCAAGGTGGAAACCCGCACGTCGACTTCGTGCCCGGCCAGCCGCAGGGCAATCCGTCCATCCTGGGGCACACGCTTCTCGGCGATGTCCAGCCGGGCCATGACCTTGATCCGCGACACCAGCAGGTTCGCCAGCTCGCGCCGCGGCTTGAGTACTTCACGCAATTGGCCGTCGATGCGCATGCGTACCGACAGGCTGTGCTCGAAGGTTTCCAGGTGCACATCCGAGGCTTTCTCGCGCACGGCCTCGCCAAGCAGCGCGTTGATCAGGCGGATGATCGGCGCGTCCCCCTCCTGCTCCAGCAGGTCGGCGGTCTGCGGCAGTTGATCGGCCAGGCTCATCAGGTCGAGTTCGTCGTCCAGGCCCTGGGCCACCTGCTGCGCCGCGCTATGGCCGTCGCTGTAGGTGGCGGCGAGGCGAGCGGCGAACAGCGGCTCGTCGAGCAGTTGCAACGGCAGTTCGCCAGCGATCAGACGGCGGGCCTCGGACACGGCGCTCAACGGAGTGTCGGCGCGGATCGACAGGCACGCCCCCTCGCCTTGCTGCTCCAGCAAGACCCCATGGCGGCGGGCAAACCCGAATGGCAGGCGCGGCTTCATGGCGCCCCGGCCTTCTGCCGTCGCAGGTCTATCGCCGGCTCGCTGTCATGACCATCGAACAACTCCCGGGCCTCGCGCGGCAACAGCAGTGAGTTGCTCTTCCCGGCGGCGGGCTGGCTGAGCTGGCGCAGGGCGTTGTAGCGGTTCTCGCTGACCGCGGAGATATCCTCCTTGGACCGGACGATGGTCGGACGCAGGAACACCATCAGGTTGGTTTTTTCGTGTTTCTCGCTGTTCCAGCGGAACAAGGCCCCCAGGTACGGGATGTCGCGCAGCAGTGGTACACCGCTTTCCTGGGTACGGACGCTGTCCTTGATCAGCCCGCCGATCACGATGATCTCGCCGTCGTCGGCCAGGATCGTGCTCTTCAGGGCGCGCTTGTTGGTGATCAGGTCATTGGTAATCTCCGCACTCTTGGTCAGCTCGGAGTTTTCCTGCTCGACCTGCAGGCGCAGGGTCGACCCCTCGTTGATATGCGGACGGATCTTCAGCTTGATCCCGATATCATGGCGCGTGACCGTGGTGAAGGGCTTGTCGTTACCCGTGCCGGACGTCTGGTAGGAACCGCTCTGGAACGGCACGTTCTGCCCCACCAGGATCTCCGCCTCCTGGTTGTCCAGGGTCAGCAGGCTGGGCGTGGACAGCACGTTGTTGTGGGTGTTGCTCGCCAAGGCGGACACCAGCATGCCGAAACGATCACTACCGACGCGCAATACGGCACCATCGGGCAGCTTGGCATCGGTTCCGTTGAACTTCGGCAGGGTAATACCGGCCCCGTCGAAGATGATGCCACCCTGGACACTGCCGGACGTGCTACCCCACTGCACACCCAGGGCCTCGTTGATATCCCCGGAGATCTCGACGATCGCCGCATGGATCAACACCTGCGAACGCGGCTGGTCGAGTTGCCGAACGATGTTTTCCAGGGTGCGGACCTGGCTCGGCTCGGCGATCAGCACCAGCGCGTTCTGGCTTTCGTCGGCCTTGACCACGGCCTTGGCGGAAGCGGCGTCGCGGCTGGCGGCAGCGCCGGCTTCCTGGCCGAGCCCCTGGCCCATGGCGTCGAGCACCTCGGCCAGCTGCTTGGCATCGCTGTGACGCAGGCGGATCACCCGGGCATTGTCGGTCACTGCCGCCGCCGGCGTGTCGAGGGAGCGGGCCAGGTCGCCCAGGCGCTTGCGCACGTCCTGGGTACCGATGATCACCAGGCGGTTGTTGCGCGAATCGGCGATGACCTGGCTCCCCGATTCGGCGCCTTGCCGGCCCAGGGATTGCTCCATCATCCGCGCCAACTCGTTCGCCAGCCCGTGACGCAACTGGATGACGTCATGGGCATTCTTCTGCCCCAGGTCCAGTTGCCGGACGATCTTCGCGATCCGTCGGACATTCGCCGCGCTATCGGTGATGACCAGGGCGTTGGCCGAGGCAGACGGGCCGACATAACCGTTGACCGAGACCAGCGGCCGCACCAACCCGGCTATATCGGCCGCGACGCTGCTGCCGAGCGCCACCACCTCCGTGACGAATTGGCCGGTCTGGGCACTGCTACTGTCGGCGCTACTGGCGCGGGTGCGGGCATCGGCCACGGGCGCGATGAGAATGCGGTCGCCTTCGTCGATCACCGTGAAGTTGTGGGCGTCGAGCACCGAATAGAACAGCCGGCGTACCCCCTCGCGGTCCAGGGCCTGTTCGGAGAGGACGGTAATCCGCCCTTGCACCCTGGGGTCGAGCACCACCGTGGTGCCAAGAATCGAGGACATTTCCCGCACCACATCGCGCAACTCGGCATCGTTCATCGCCAGTTGCCATTGCGGCTCATCGGCCAGTACACCCGAGGGCAGCATGAGGATGACGATCAGGCTCAAGAGCCTCAGGCAGCGCCGACCGGGTTCGAAGGATCTGTTCATTTACTCACTCTGACGCTTCGTGGCGGTCGGTCGAAGATAAAGGGAAGAAGCTGGGGCTGAGGCGCCAGGGGCGCTGCTCTTGATCGCCTGCAAGGTGGTACGGCCCGGCGACTCCAGCGACAACAGCTCCTCGCGGCCATTGCGCCAGAGCAGCACTCGGCCGATCTCGATCCGCCGCAGGACACTGCCACCCGGCAGGCTTTCCCCCACCCGGTAGATCCGCTGGCCCTCGGCCCCCGCCAGCAAGGCACGGGAGTCGCCCGCGCTGGAAACAAAGCTGGCCTGTAGCTTCAAGGGTTCGGCACTGCGGGCCAAAGTCCCCTGGGCCGCCAGCCCCATCACCGTGGCAACAGCGGCGTGATTGAGCGGCGCACGTTCGGCAGGCGCGGATCGGCTACTGGCCTGCTGCGTGGGTAACGTCGGCAATGCCTGACGGAAGCCCCGCTCGCCCCACAACGACAGCGCGGCATAACCCAGCGGCAATGCACATAACGCCAGGCCCAGGACACCCATTCGGTCCTTGAGGACTCGCGCACTCACCACAGCATCCGCCTGAGTATTCGATGACCGGAAACTTCATGACGGATAACTGCGCCAATATGCAAAACCACCAGGACCGCCAGAACAACGCAGGAAACATCGTGGATTTTTTTGAAAACAGCGACGATTCCGGCACTTTCAGCGGGTGCGGGTATCAAGAAAAGGCCAAATAGATTGATGGCTCGATCCATCATCATGACGCCGGTTGCCAATACGATGCCGGTCACCAGATAAATAACCTTATGCACCCAAAAAGCCGTCCACTGCGCAAGCGTTCGGTCAGTCTGCTTTCCCCGAAAAAAAGAAAGAAAAACCCTGACCACAAAAAATGGAATAAACGCTGCCGTGATTGAAACATTAAAAAAATCGACGGTTTCCTTGAGCACCAAGGAAGTGTCAAATAAAGCAACATAAAAGCCACTGATCAACGCCCATAAAATAATGGCGGCGGATAACCAGTGAAGAAAAATTTGTGCTTTAGAGTAAAACAATTGGCGCTCACCTAAAATCCGGCAATAACAACCACAAAAAAATAGCCGATAAACAGAATACGCCGGACTGCCCAGCAGTCCGGCGCTTGTCACGGGTTGTTACTTAGCGATCCAGGCATCCGACCAGTTCGGGCCGACACCGGGCACATAGTGGTGGCTGTTGATCTTGCACCAGCCTTCTGCGGGGAACGGCTTGCATTCGTAGACGTTACCGTCCTCGGACAAGACCTTGGTCCCGGACTGATAGCTTTCGATGCCCTGCGGATAGAGGAAGTCGTAATCCTGGCTGCCACCCTCACCGCCAAGCTCCACGGATGCAAGGTCCTGACGGGTGGTGCGACCGTCTTCAGTCACGCCGACCAGCTTGAGTTCATGGGTACCCGGCTCGCTGCTCACGTCCACGTTCAGCCAGGTGCTACCAGCCTCCACCAACTGCGTCATAACGCCTACCGGATTGTTGGCCGCATCGAAGACCGTGGCCTCGACCTTCATTTTCCGGTTCGTGAGCACCGGGAAAGGCATCGCCAAGCGTCCTTCCTTGAGTTCGAGATTGGTAGCGATGGCGGAAATCCGCATGCTCGCATCGACGTCTTCCTGCATCAGCACATCGAGCTCATAGCGATTCACACCGCTTTCAGCCTTGGCGAACAGCTTGTTCACGCCCTTGATCGGTTCGATGGCACCGTCTTCGCCACGGACACCGGCACGGACCAGCGTCTGGCTCCGGTTGATTTGCTCAGCCAGCTTGAACGACCAGTTCTCCGGCTTGCCGTCCTCGTTGTCGGCGATGGTGATTTCAGTACTGTACTCGGCACTTTCACCCTCGCCGGTCATGGCGCGGGCCTTGACCTTGTCACCGGCCAGCAGGGTCTGGGTCGGGGTGATGTTACCGACGGTTTTCCAGCCATCCGGTGCCTGTTCCTCGGCCACGATGTTGACATCGACCACGTTGTGGAACGCACTGCCGGTGTCATGCACGGTCCAAACGCCAAGGATCACGTGATTCCCGCTCTTGTCGGCGGGAATCTGGCACTCATGTTTCTCACGAGCCGGCCCTTCACTACCCTGAGGTTTGTCGATGGGCTGTCGACCGCCCGCATCCACAAAGCAGAACGGCGTCAGGTCGAACGAAGCACGTGTCAGCGGCTGGTTGGCGTTCCAGCCGTTTTGGGTAATGAAATACTCATACTTGGTTGCCGGGTGACTGGCCTTGTAGTACCAGTCAAAGTTGATCGTACGATCAGTGATTTCGGTCTTGTACCAGCGGCTGGCCGACTGCACATCCATGGCGGCAAACAGGGTTATTCCACCACTGGCAATCTTGCCATCAGCCACCCCGGTAGCCGGGAAGCCCTTGGCGGTTTCACCGACGCTGTGCGGCTCGTACTGCGCACCACCGCAATCCTTGTTCAAGCCCTTCTGGCAAGCAAAAGCCCGGGACGGCGGATCGTTCAGGTAACCGTGCGCGGCAACCTGCTGCGAGGCGACCAAGGTCGCGATCACCGCCAGGGAAGAGACACACCCCGACGCCTTGCCGAGTGCCGACATCTTTCTTTTCATTCGATTCAACTCCAGACTTATCCTATTTATTGGGTTGCAAGCCATCCCTCCAAGATGAACTGCCCCTTTTACTGCTTCCATCGGTGTTCAATCGATCCACGCAGCCATCCTGACCACAGAGATCAACCGTGAAAGTTCCGCGCCCTATCAATTTTTTTCAAAAGGGCACCCTCCCCTTCGAACAAAGGCCCGCACCTACCCAGGGTTATTTCCAAGGAATCTCGACAATCAGAAATGGAGGGGCCGAGTGCTCACTCCCACGACTTTCAACTTCAGAGCACGCATTGTACGAACTTGCATTTTTTTATATGTAGGAAAAATCTTGTGAAGACGCGCGACTGCTCTGCACTTCATTCATTCAGGCAAGCACCCGAATTTTTCCTATAATTTTGTAACTAAACACAACAATCTCTAAAGACCTCGAACAAATGTCTCCGTATTAACGTTCAGAAAAAGAATACTCCGACAGTCCATAAAGGAAGGCTTTACGGACGCGTCTATAACCCGGCAGTTATCCGGACGGCGAACCGAATATGTCGCGACCCATGAGCCAGTAGCATCAAGAAAAGGAAAAACGCGCAGGGCTAAACGCAAAAACCCCGCCGAGGCGGGGTCATTGAGGACGCGGGAGAGGAATCAGCGATGGTACTGCGCGGAAAACTCGTGCACGGCGTTGATAAACGCACCGGCATGTTCCGGGTCGACTTCCGGCGTGATGCCGTGGCCCAGGTTGAACACATGGCCGGAACCTTCGCCGTAACTGGCGAGAATCCGCGCCACTTCAGCCCGGATTGCCTCGGGCTTGGCATAGAGCACGGTGGGGTCCATGTTGCCCTGCAAGGCGACCTGGTGGCCGACACGACGACGGGCCTCGCCCAGGTCGCAGGTCCAGTCCAGGCCCAGGGCGTCGGCCCCGGCCTCGGCGATGCTTTCCAGCCACAGGCCACCGTTCTTGGTGAACAGGATCACCGGGACCTTGCGCCCTTCGTGCTCGCGGATCAGGCCGCTGACGATCTTGCGCATATAGGCCAGGGAGAACTCCTGGTAGGCCGCCGCCGACAGGTTGCCGCCCCAGGTGTCGAAGATCTGCACGGCCTGGGCACCGGCGCGGATCTGACCGTTGAGGTAGGACGTGACCGACTGCGCCAGCTTGTCCAGCAACAGGTGCAGCGCCTGGGGATTGTCGTAGAGCATGGCCTTGGTCTTGCGGAAATCTTTCGACGAGCCGCCCTCGACCATGTAGGTGGCCAGGGTCCAGGGGCTGCCGGAGAAGCCGATCAAGGGCACGCGGCCATTGAGTTCGCGGCGAATGGTGCTGACCGCGTCCATGACATAGCCCAGGTCCTTCTGCGGATCAGGGATCGGCAGGGCCTCGATATCGGCCAGGGTGCTGATGACTTTCTTGAAGCGCGGACCTTCACCCGTTTCGAAATACAGGCCCTGGCCCATGGCATCGGGGATGGTCAGGATGTCGGAGAACAGGATCGCGGCGTCGAGGCCCGGGTAGCGGTCCAGCGGCTGCAGGGTGACTTCGCAGGCGAACGACGGGTTCATGCACAGGCTCATGAAGTCGCCGGCCTTGGCGCGACTGGCGCGGTATTCCGGCAGGTAGCGGCCGGCCTGACGCATCATCCACACGGGAGTGACGTCTACGGGTTGCTTGAGCAGGGCGCGAAGGAAACGGTCGTTCTTCAGGGCAGTCATGTCGGCATCCGGAAAAAAAGTGCGGGCATTTTCTCAGAGCGCGACGCAAAAGGCACGGCGAGAGCCGTGCCTTTTGTCTATCGGGTCAATTTGTCGCGGTAATGTCGAGGCGAGTCAGACGCCGAGGTAGTCGAGGATCCCCTCGGCGGCATTACGCCCCTCGAAGATCGCCGTCACCACCAGGTCGGAACCGCGCACCATGTCGCCACCGGCAAAAATCTTCGGATTGCTGGTCTGGTGCTTGAACTGGCCCTGCTCCGGAGCCACCACACGGCCCTGGCTGTCGGTCTGGATGCTGAACTGCTCGAACCACGGCGCCGGGCTCGGACGGAAACCGAAGGCGATGACCACGGCGTCGGCCGGGATGATCTCCTCGGAGCCCGGGATCGGCTCGGGGCTGCGACGGCCGCGGGCATCCGGCTCGCCGAGACGGGTCTCGACCACCTTCACACCTTCGACCTTGTCTTCACCGACAATCGCGATCGGCTGGCGGTTGTAGAGGAATTTCACGCCCTCTTCCTTGGCGTTCTTCACCTCTTTGCGCGAGCCGGGCATGTTCGCCTCGTCACGCCGATAGGCACAGGTCACCGACTTGGCGCCCTGGCGGATCGAAGTGCGGTTGCAGTCCATCGCCGTGTCGCCACCACCGAGTACCACGACCTTCTTGCCCTTCATGTCGACGAAATCTTCCGGCGACTTTTCAAAGCCCAGGTTGCGGTTGACGTTGGCGATCAGGAAATCCAGGGCGTCATACACCCCCGGCAGGTCCTCGCCGGCAAAGCCGCCCTTCATGTAGGTGTAGGTGCCCATGCCCATGAACACGGCATCGTATTCGGCGAGCAGCTGCTCCATGCTCACGTCCTTGCCCACCTCGGTGTTGAGGCGGAACTCGATGCCCATGCCGCCGAAGACTTCACGCCGATTGCTCAGCACGGTCTTTTCCAGCTTGAACTCGGGGATACCGAAGGTCAGCAGGCCGCCGATTTCCGGGTTCTTGTCGAACACCACCGGGGTCACCCCGCCGCGCACCAGCACGTCGGCACAGCCCAGGCCCGCCGGACCCGCGCCGATGATCGCGACACGCTTGCCGGTCGGCTTGACCTTGGACATGTCCGGACGCCAGCCCATGGCGAACGCGGTGTCGGTGATGTACTTCTCCACCGAACCGATGGTCACCGCGCCGAAACCGTCGTTGAGGGTGCAGGCACCCTCGCACAGGCGGTCCTGCGGGCACACCCGGCCGCAGACTTCCGGCAGGGTGTTGGTCTGGTGGGACAGCTCGGCGGCGGCAAGGATATTGCCCTCGGCCACCAGCTTCAGCCAGTTGGGGATGAAGTTGTGGACTGGGCATTTCCATTCGCAGTACGGGTTACCGCAACCCAGGCAGCGATGGGCCTGGTCGGCCGACTGCTGGGGTTTGAAGGGTTCGTAGATCTCCACGAACTCTTTCTTGCGCTGACGCAACAGTTTCTTCTTCGGATCCTTGCGCCCGACATCGATGAACTGGAAGTCGTTACTCAGACGTTCAGCCATTACAAAAACCTCATCAAACTCTTCAGGCGCATCACTGCGGGTTGGCACGGGTGCTGGAAAGCAACGATTTCAAGCTGGCCGCCTTGGGCTTGACCAACCAGAACCGACGCAGATAGTCGTCCAGGTTCTCGGCGAGGTTACGACCCCACTCGCTGTCGGTCTCCTCGACGTACTCGTCCAGCACGCGTTGCAGGTGGCTGCGATAGGCTTCCATCGCTTCGCCGCTGATCCGCTGGATCTCCACCAACTCGTGGTTCACCTTGTCGACAAAGGTATTGTCCTGGTCCAGCACGTAGGCGAAACCGCCGGTCATGCCCGAACCGAAGTTGTACCCGGTCTTGCCCAGTACACAGACGAAACCGCCGGTCATGTACTCGCAGCAGTGATCGCCGGTGCCCTCCACCACGGTGTGGGCGCCGGAGTTACGCACGGCGAAACGCTCGCCCGCGGTGCCGGCGGCGAACAGCTTGCCGCCGGTGGCGCCGTACAGGCAGGTGTTGCCGATAATGGCACTGTCCTGGGTCTTGTAGGCGCTGCCCTTGGGCGGAACGATGACCAGCTTGCCGCCGGTCATGCCCTTGCCCACGTAGTCGTTGGCATCGCCTTCCAGGTACAGGTTCAGGCCACCGGCGTTCCAGACGCCGAAGCTCTGGCCGGCGGTGCCCTTGAAGCGGAAGGTGATCGGCGCTTTCGCCATGCCCTGGTTGCCGTGGACACGGGCGATTTCACCGGAGATCCGCGCGCCGATGGAGCGGTCGCAGTTGCAGATATCCAGGGCGAACTCCGCGCCACTGAGGTCGTTGATCGCCGGCCGGGCCATCTCGACCATCTTCTCGGCCAGCAGGCCCTGGTCGAATGGCGGGTTGCGGTCGACCTGGCAGAACTGCGGCTTGTCCGCCGGGATGTGATCGCTGCCCAACAGCGGCGTCAGGTCCAGGTGATTCTGCTTGGCGGTTTCGCCTTCGAGGACTTGCAGCAGGTCGGTACGCCCGATCAGTTCCTCGAGGCTGCGCACGCCGAGCTTGGCCAGCCACTCACGGGTTTCCTCGGCGACGTAGGTGAAGAAGTTCACCACCATGTCGACGGTCCCGATGTAGTGATCCTTGCGCAGCTTCTCGTTCTGGGTCGCGACGCCGGTGGCGCAGTTGTTCAGGTGGCAGATGCGCAGGTACTTGCAGCCCAGGGCGATCATCGGCGCGGTGCCGAAGCCGAAGCTCTCGGCGCCGAGGATGGCCGCCTTGATCACGTCGAGGCCGGTTTTCAGGCCGCCGTCGGTCTGCACCCGGACCTTGCCGCGTAGGTCGTTGCCGCGCAGGGTCTGGTGGGTTTCGGCCAGGCCGAGCTCCCACGGAGCACCGGCGTACTTGATCGAGGTCAGCGGTGATGCACCAGTGCCGCCGTCATAGCCGGAAATGGTGATCAGGTCGGCGTAGGCTTTCGCCACGCCGGCGGCGATGGTGCCGACCCCGGCTTCCGCCACCAGCTTCACCGAAACCAGCGCCTGTGGGTTGACCTGTTTCAGGTCGAAGATCAGCTGCGACAAGTCCTCAATAGAGTAGATGTCGTGGTGCGGCGGTGGCGAGATCAGGGTCACGCCCGGTACCGCATAGCGCAGCTTGGCGATCAGGCCGTTGACCTTGCCGCCGGGCAGCTGGCCGCCTTCGCCGGGCTTGGCGCCCTGGGCCACCTTGATCTGCAGCACTTCGGCGTTGACCAGGTATTCCGGCGTCACGCCGAAACGGCCGGTGGCCACCTGCTTGATTTTCGAGCTCTTGATGGTGCCGTAGCGGGCCGGATCTTCACCGCCTTCGCCGGAGTTGGAACGCGCGCCCAGGCGGTTCATGGCTTCGGCCAGGGCTTCGTGGGCTTCCGGCGACAAGGCGCCGAGGGAAATACCCGCCGAGTCGAAGCGCTTGAGGATCGACTCCAGCGGTTCGATTTCGCTGATCGCCAGCGGCGTGTCCAGGGTTTTCACCTGGAACAGGTCGCGGATCATCGACACCGGACGGTTGTCCACCAGCGCGGTGTATTCCTTGAACTTGGCGTAGTCGCCCTGCTGCACGGCGGCTTGCAGGGTGTTGACCACGTCCGGGTTGTAGGCGTGGTATTCGCCGCCGTAGACGAACTTCAGCAGGCCGCCCTGCTGGATCGGCTTGCGCGCGCTCCAGGCTTCGGTGGCCAGCAGTTTCTGTTCGGCTTCGAGGTCGACGAAACGCGCACCCTTGATCCGGCTCGGCACACCGCGGAAGCTCAGGTTGACCACTTCCTCGGACAGGCCGATGGCTTCGAACAGTTGCGCACCGCGATAGGAAGCGATGGTGGAAATCCCCATTTTCGAGAGGATCTTCAGCAGGCCCTTGGTGATGCCCTTGCGGTAGTTCTTGAAGACTTCGTACAGATCGCCCAGCACTTCGCCGGTACGGATCAGATCGCCCAGCACTTCATAGGCCAGGAACGGATAGACCGCCGACGCACCGAAACCGATCAGTACGGCAAAGTGGTGCGGGTCGCGAGCGGTCGCGGTTTCCACCAGGATGTTGCTGTCGCAGCGCAGGCCTTTCTCGGTCAGGCGGTGGTGCACCGCACCGGTCGCCAGGGACGCGTGCACCGGCAGCTTGCCCGGGGCGATATGGCGGTCGCTGAGGACGATCTGGGTCCGTCCGGCGCGCGCGGCTTCCTCGGCCTGGTCGGCGATGTTGCGCACCGCGGCTTCCAGCCCGACGCTCTCGTCATAGTTCAGGTCGATGACCTGGCGGGCGAAGCCCGGACGCTCGAGGTTCATCAGCGAGCGCCACTTGGCCGGGGAAATCACCGGCGAGCTGAGGATCACCCGCGAGGCGTGCTCCGGCGACTCTTCGAAGATGTTGCGCTCGGCACCGAGGCAGATCTCCAGCGACATGACGATGGCTTCACGCAGCGGGTCGATCGGTGGGTTGGTCACCTGGGCGAACTGCTGGCGGAAATAGTCGTACGGGGTGCGCACGCGCTGGGACAGGACCGCCATCGGCGTGTCGTCGCCCATGGAGCCGACCGCCTCGTAGCCCTGCTCGCCCAATGGGCGCAGCACCTGGTCGCGCTCCTCGAACGTGACCTGGTACATCTTCATGTACTGCTTGAGTTGCTCGACGTTGTAGAACGACGAACCGTGGTCGTTGTCTTCCATGGTCGCCTGGATGCGCAAGGCGTTCTTGCGCAGCCACTGCTTGTACGGGTGACGCGACTTCAGGCGGTTGTCGATGGCATCGGTGTCGAGGATCTGGCCGGTTTCGGTGTCCACGGCAAAGATCTGCCCAGGACCGACCCGGCCCTTGGCGATGACATCTTCCGGCTGGTAGTTCCACACGCCGATTTCCGACGCCAGGGTGATATAGCCGTTCTTGGTGGTCACCCAACGGGCCGGACGCAGGCCGTTGCGGTCGAGCAGGCAGACCGCGTGGCGACCTTCGGTCATCACCACGCCCGCCGGGCCGTCCCACGGCTCCATGTGCATGGAGTTGTATTCGTAGAACGCACGCAGGTCGGCGTCCATGGTGTCGACGTTCTGCCATGCCGGCGGAATCAGCATGCGCACGCCACGGAACAGGTCGATGCCGCCGGTCACCATCAGTTCGAGCATGTTGTCCATGCTCGAGGAGTCGGAACCGACACGGTTGACCAGCGGGCCCAACTCGTCGAGATCGGGGATCAGGTCGTTGGCGAACTTGGTGCGCCGGGCCTGGGCCCAGTTGCGGTTGCCGGTGATGGTGTTGATCTCGCCGTTGTGCGCCAGGAAGCGGAACGGCTGCGCCAACGGCCATTTCGGCAGGGTGTTGGTGGAGAAGCGCTGGTGGAACACGCAGATCGCGGTTTTCAGGCTCGGGTCGCTGAGGTCCGGATAGAAGGCGGTCAGGTCCGCCGGCATCATCAGGCCTTTGTAGATGATGGTCTTGTGGGAAAAGCTGCAGATGTAGTGATCGGTGTCGGCGGCATTGGCCACCGACGAGCGACGACGGGCACTGAACAGCTTGATGGCGAAGGCCTGGTCACTCAGGCCTTCGCCGCCGATGAACACCTGCTCGATCTGCGGCAGGCGCTCCAGGGCCAGGCGGCCGAGGACGCTGGTATCGATCGGCACCTTGCGCCAGCCCACCAGTTGCAGGCCGGCGGCGAGGATTTCGCGATTCATGTGTTCGCGGGCGGCTTCGGCTTTGACCGGGTCCTGGTTGAAGAACACCATGCCCACCGCATATTGCTTGGGCAGATCGCTACCGAATGTCGCTTTGGCGACAGTACGCAGGAACTGGTCCGGCTTCTGGATCAGAAGACCGCAACCGTCGCCGGTCTTGCCGTCGGCGTTGATCCCACCGCGGTGGGTCATGCAGGTCAGGGCCTCAATGGCCGTCTGCAACAGGTGATGACTGGGTTCGCCCTGCATATGGGCAATCAGGCCGAAACCACAGTTATCCTTGAATTCATCTGGTTGGTACAGACCTGCTTTCATAGACACTTTCTCACCAGGCTGCCTCTTTTTCGAGGCAAATTTCTTTTCAATTCAACCACTTACCATCCACGCCGAACGTACGCCGGCTTTGCAGGGGCAAAAGGGAGGTCATTGTACACACCGACATAGACGCCCCACAAATTTAACGACGAAATGTCGAAAATTCATGTCGCATTTATGAAAGGTTTAAAGCGATATCTCGTGCTAGTCAAAATATTTTTGAATGTTGACCGTGACGACTCAAAACCACTCTAACGCAGACACCACAAGGCACGCGGCTTTGGAAGCAGCATGCCGTTGCGGAAATTTTGAGGTGCCGGGAGGGCGGCCTGGATAAGGCCGCCGATTCTTCAGCGAGTTGTAGCGAGGTCCTGTTGGACGCTGGCGACAGTACGAGGCCAAGGTTTACCAGCCTGAACCTTCGCTGGCAAGGCCTTGATGGCGTTGATGGCGGCATCGCGGTTGGAGAAGCTGCCGTAGGTGATCACGTAAAGCGGCTTGCCGTTGAGCACTTTCTTGAAGTAACGGTACTCGCCGCCCTGCTCCTTGACGAAATTCTGCGCGGTGGTCTCGGAGCTGGTGCCGAGGATCTGCACCACGTAGTTGCCCGGCGCCTGGCCGCTGTACCAGCTGTGACCGGTCGCGGTCGCGACGGCCTTGGCCGGCGCCGCCGGTTTCTCAACGGCCTTCTCGACGACCTTCTCCGGCGCCTTGGCGACCGGCTTGGGCACCGGAACCGGGGTCTGGGCCGGTTTGGCAGCGGCCACCGGGGCGGGTGCCGGCTTGGGCACCGGAGTCGGCGTCGGGGTCGGTGTAGGGCCCGCTGGCACGCCGACAGGCGGCGCAATGGTGGTGACGGTCGGTGGCTTGGCCGGACCACCATCAACCGGCGGCGCAACGCCATCATCGCCTTCGAGGCCGCCACTGCCGCCAGCCGCTTCGGCCAGCGGACCGCGCATCACCGGCTGCGACTGACCGACCAACGGTAGCGGCATCGGTTGCGAATTACCGGCGAATTCCACCGTCGGGTTACCCGAGGCGTTCGGCTTCGGTGCCTGCCCCAATGGCAATTGGGCCTGCTCGCTGGCGGTTGTGCCGGCAGTCGACGGCGCCTTGTTGCGCCCCGGAATCACCCAGGCCGCGGCGACGGCGACCACTACCACGGCGGACAACGCCAATACCTGCTTCTTAGGCATCTTGAACCCCATACTTGGACGCTTCACCGCGGAGCGGCTGGCGATCATGGCTTCGATCATGGCGTCACGGGCGACCTGGTTGATGTTGCCAGGCCAACCCTCGGCGCCTTCGTGAATCTCAGTGATCTGCTCAGCGGAAAAAAGTTCGATTCCCTGACCTGCGCCATCAAGACGCTGCGCCAGGTATTCACGTGTTTCTTCTTCGGTGTAGGGCTGCAGTTCGATCACATGGAAGCGTTCTTCCTCCGCGCCATGCTGCTCCAGCGCCGCGATCAGCGACGATTCGCCGAACAGGAACACATGGGGACGACCTTCCGGAGCGCCGGCCGCCAGGGCCAGCAGGGCCTCGATGGCGGAGTCGTCGAGCGACTCGGCATCGTCCACCAGCAGGTAGACCTCCTGGCCGGTCAGCGCCAGTTGCACCACCTGGTTGAGGATCTCGCGGATATCGGCCTGGGCGACATTCAGCGCCTGGGCGATCTGCCGTAGCACACCCGCCGCGTCGCCGGCGCCGCGCGCGGAGACCACCACGCTTTGCACCGACTGCTTGTTGGTGCTCGCCACCAGCGCCTGGCGCAGCAGCGTCTTGCCACTGCCCTGCGGACCGGTGACCACCAGCAGCAACTGGCTGTAACGGGCCAGGTGGTGCAATTGCCCGAGCACCGGCTTGCGCTGGGCGGGGAAGAACTTGAAGCCAGGCACCCGGGGAGCGAAAGGGTCGTGACTTAACTGGTAATGGCCGAGGAAAGCCTCGTCGGCATGCAAACTGGTCATCGGAATCCTATCAACCTTTAAGCTGAGCCAGAGCGCGGTAGTCCGCCCCCAGCGTGGCCTGTAGAACTTCTTTCGGATAATCGTCGGTCACCACGGCTTCGCCCATTCGGCGCAACAGCACCAGGCGCAGGCGACCGTCGATCACTTTCTTGTCAATTGCCATGTGTTCGAGAAAATCGGCTTCGGTCATTTCCTCCGGCGGAATGACCGGCAAGCCGGCACGCTGGAACAGACGAATACCGCGATCACGCTCCTGGGCACTGATCCAGCCCAGGCGCGTGGACATTTCCAGCGCCATCACGGTTCCCGCCGCCACGGCTTCGCCGTGCAGCCAGACACCATAGCCCATGTGGGTTTCGATGGCGTGGCCAAAGGTGTGCCCGAGGTTGAGCGTGGCCCGCACGCCGGACTCGCGCTCATCGGCACCGACAACGGCGGCCTTGGCCGCGCAGGAGCGCTCGATGGCGACGGTCAGGGCGCCCTGGTCCAGGGCGCGCAACTGGTCGACATGGGCTTCGAGCCAGGTCAGGAAGGGTTCGTCGCAGATCAGGCCGTACTTGATCACTTCCGCCAGACCCGCCGACAGCTCGCGGGCCGGCAGCGTGTTCAGGGTCGTGGTATCGATCAGCACCACATTGGGCTGGTAGAAGGCGCCGATCATGTTCTTGCCCAGCGGATGGTTGATCCCGGTCTTGCCGCCCACCGACGAGTCGACCTGGGACAACAGGGTGGTCGGCACCTGGATGAAGTCCACGCCGCGCTGGTAGCAGGCCGCCGCAAAGCCGGCCATGTCGCCGATCACCCCGCCGCCCAGGGCGATCACGGTGGTGCGGCGGTCATGGCGGGCCGTCAGCAGGCCGTCGAAAATCTGTTGCAGGGTCTCCCAGGTCTTGAAGGCCTCGCCGTCGGGCAACACCACCGAGATCACGGAATAGGCCGACAGACTGCGGGTCAGGCGCTCGAGGTAGAGCGGAGCGACGGTTGCATTGGAGATAATGGCAACCTGCCGACCGGCAATGTGCGGCGTCAGCAGCCCGGGCTGGTCCAGCAGTCCTTCGCCAATGTGAATCGGGTAGCTACGCTCGCCAAGATCGACCTTAAGTGTCTGCATGTGTCCCCACAGTGAAGATGGACGCGCCCGTCCAGTCTCAGGATTAACGATTGTCGGCGGCGCCTGGTGTGGACGCGGCCCGATGGCTTTGAGCCATGAACGACCCCGAGCATGGCGGTGGTCGAGAATAGCGCATTTCCTCCCACGCTTTAACGGGGAGGCAGCTGCTGCAAGCGTTCAAGGATGTCCAGCACCACCATGCGCGGCGGTCGCTCATCGGTTTCTATCACCAGATCGGCGATTTCCCGATACAGCGGATCACGGATCGCCAGCAGGTCACGAAGGGTCTTGGCCGGGTCGGCAGTACGCAGCAACGGTCGGTTGCGATCACGCGCCGTGCGCCCCACCTGCTGCTCCACCGAAGCATGCAGGTAGACCACCCGGCCACCGGCGTGCAGGGCCTGGCGGTTTTCGTCGCGCATGACCGCGCCGCCGCCGGTGGCCAGCACCACGCCGTCAGACGCGCACAGCTCGGCAATCATCGCCTGTTCGCGGTCGCGAAACCCCGGTTCGCCTTCCTTGTCGAAGATCCACGGGATATTCGCGCCGGTACGCAGTTCAATTTCCTTGTCGGAATCTTTGAAAGGCAGGCGCAGCTCTTTGGCCAGCAAACGGCCTATGGTGCTCTTTCCAGCCCCCATAGGCCCTACAAGAATCAAATTTCGCACAGAATCAACGACTCACAGCAATCGCCTGGTTATTCATGATACGCGGAGTCAGGAATACCAGCAGCTCGGATTTTGCTTCCGAGACAATGTCTCGACGGAAAAGACGGCCAACATACGGCACATCGCCGAGAAATGGCACCTTCTCTTCGGTTTTGCTCTGGGTATTGGAGAACACGCCGCCAATCACCACGGTTTCGCCGTCGTTGACCAGGACCTTGGCGTTGACCTGGTTCTTCTTGATCGGCGGCACGTTGTTCAGCACGTTCTGGTAGTCCGGCTCATCCTTGGTCACCTTCACTTCCATGATGATCCGGTTGTCCGGGGTGATCTGCGGGGTCACTTCCAGGGACAACGAGGCTTCCTTGAAGGCCACCGAGGTCGCGCCGCTGGAACTGGATTCCTGGTACGGAATCTCGGTGCCCTTGAGGATCTTGGCGGTTTCCTTATCGGAAGTGACCACCTTGGGCTGGGAAACCACTTCGCCGTTACCGGTTTTTTCCATGGCACTGAGCTCCAGGTCCAGGGTCGTGTTGTTGGTCACGAAGCCGATGCCGATCCCGGAGGTAGCGGTGGTCGCCCCGAGGTCGACGAACGGCGTGCTGCTGCTCTGGCCGGTCAGCTTGGAGAGGGTCGGCGAGCCACCCGAGGTATTCCAGTTGCCGCCGCTGATCTTGCCGCCCCAGCGGGCGCCGAGCTGCTTGTCATAGCCGACGTTGGCTTCGACGATACGCGCCTCGATCATCACCTGGCGTACCGGAATGTCCAGCTGGGCAACGATGCGCCGCAGCTCGTCGAGACGATCCTGGGTCTGGTAGGCGATGATGTTGTTGGTGCGCTCATCCACGGTGATCGAGCCACGCTCGTCGGCCTTGGATTCGGCGCTGGTCACCGACTGGAACAACTTGGCGATATCCGCCGCTTTCGCGTAGTTGACCTGCAACAGCTCACGGCGCAACGGGGCGAGCTCGGCGATCTGCTTCTGAGACTCCAGTTCCTGGCGCTCGCGGGCGGCGATCTCGTCCGCCGGGGCCACCAGCAGCACGTTGCCGATCTTGCGCTTGTCCAGGCCCTTGGTTTTCAGCACCAGGTCCAGCGCCTGGTCCCAGGGCACATTCTGCAGGCGCAGGGTGATGCCGCCCTGCACCGTGTCACTGGCCACCAGGTTGAGGTTGGTGAAGTCGGCGATCAGTTGCAGCACCGAACGCACGTCGATGTCCTGGAAGTTCAGCGAGAGCTTTTCGCCGCTGTAGACGAAACGCTCGGTGTTACGCCGCTGCACATCGTCGGCGGTGAGCGGGCGCACGCTGATGGTCAGCTTGTTGTCGGTCTGGTACGTCGAGTAATCGAAGGCACCGCTGGGTTCGATGGAAATGCTCGCCTTGTCGGCGGCGGCACTGGCGTTGACGAACTGCACCGGCGTGGCGAAGTCCTTCACGTCCAGGCGAACCCGCAGCGGATCGGGCAGTTGGGTCTTGGCGAAGTCCACGCTGATCTTGCCGCCACGTTCCTGGATATCCGGGCTGATGGACGGATCGGACAGCTCGATGATCACATTGCCCTCACCCTGCTCGCCACGCTGGAAGTCGACATTACGGATCGCCCGGCCCACCGCCGCATAGGGTCTGGGCGCCGTCCGCGCCGGCAGCGCCACCGCCGCCGCGGGCCTTGGCACGCTGGCTGCTGCCGGGGCACCCGTACCCTGCCCCACCACCACGAACAGGTTGCTGCCTTCGATACGCGTGCTATAGGGCGCAGGCTTGGTCAGGTTGATGATCAGCCGCGTGCGGTCCTTGGCCTCGACCACGGTGACGCTGCGCGCATTGCCCACCCCCAGGTCGCGGGTCTTGTTGGCCAACTGGCTGGAGACACCGGCCAGGTCCAGGGCGATACGCGCTGGCTGGTCGGTGGTGTAGCCGTGGGGCGCGCTGGGCGGGCTGTCGAAGCCCAGCTTCAGCTCCACCCGATCCCCGGGCAACGCCGCCACATCCAGGGTTTTCAGGTTGGCCGCCAACACCATCGGCGATACCAGCGCTATCCATAGCGAAATGCCGAGGGATGAGATGATCCTGTTCATATCGAATTCCACTATGAGTGCTCTTTCAAAGGGATGGTGCGCGGTCGTTCCAGCCAGGCGCCTTCGCCATCCGGAACGATCTCGATCACCTCGACCTGGGAGTCGGTGATGGCCACGATACGGCCATCATTGCGTCCCAGGTAGTCGCCCACTTTCAATCGATGAACACCACCGGCCCCACGCAACAAGGCAAAGGTGCCGCTGGCATTGGATAGCGTGCCGACCATCTCGAACTGCTCGATGTTGAAGCCCTCGAGGAACTGCTTGGTCCGATTCGGATCAGGCTTGACCTCGTGGGAGCCTTTCTGGCGATTGACCAGGTCGATCTTCATCGGCGGCTGGAACGGGCTGCGCAGCGCGGCGGCACTGTAGGTGAACGTCTCGTAGGCGCGAAACTTCGGCGTCGGCTCGATACTGCCCGCCGGACGCGCCCGCACCTCTTTCATATACGCATCCAGGTCGTTGAAGTCGTTGCCGTTGCCGCAACCACCCAGCATCAGCGCCAGCAGGGCCACACAGATCGCTTGCAAGCGGCTCATTTCTGCAGCCCCTTGTCGTTGTAGCGATAGGTCTTGGCCAGAATGCTCATGCGCAACTTGTTGCCGCCGGACGGGGACGGGGTAATCGGCTTGATCTCGAAATCATGCAGGGTCACGATCCGTGGCAGGGCGGCCACGCCACTGACGAAGGTGGCCAGGTCGTGATAGGCACCGGTCACGGTGATCTGGATCGGCAACTCGATATAGAACTGCTGCGTGACTTCGGGCAAGAGCTTGATCTCCTCGAACTCCAGCCCGCTGCCCAAGCCTGTGCGCGTGATGTCTTCCAGCAGTCCCGGCACTTCAGTGTCGCTCGGCAACTGCTTGAGCAAGGCGCCGAACGAGTCCTCCATCTCCTGCATCTGCCGGGTATAGGCTTCGAGGTTGGCGGCCAGGTGCGCCTTGGTGGCGAACTGCTCCTTGAGGGTCACTTCCACCCCGCGCTGCTGATCCAGTTGATCGGTCAGGTCCTTGATATAGAAGTTGTACCCCAGGGCCAGGACCAGGATCGCGGTCAGTACGCCGCTCGCCACCTTGACCACCACCGGCCAGGAGCCGATGTTCTGCATGTCGAGGTCGGCAAGGTCGATCTTGCGCAGGCTTTCCATCCAGGTGGAAACATTCATTTGGCCGCCCCCTCAGACTTCGGCTGGGTCTGGCGCACGCTCAACTGGAACGTATTGGCCTGGTCCACCGCGCCGGCGGTGGTCGCCTTGACCTCGGTCAACGTGGGGCCGGTAAGCCAATCGGAGGCTTCGAGATTGCGCATCAGATCCGAAACCCGGTTGTTGGACTCGGCCGCACCGCTGATCGCGATGGTCTTGTCAGTCATCTTCACATCGGTGAAATACACGCCGTCCGGCAGGGTCCGGACCAGTTGATCGAAGATCCGCCCACTGATGGAGCGGTTGCCCTGCAGGTCCTGGATGATCTTCATGCGCTCGATCAGTTGCTGGCGACGCGCCTTGAGTTCGCTGATCTGCTTGATCCGACTGTCGAGCTGGGCGATTTCCTTGTTCAGGTAGGCATTGCGGGCGACCTGCCGGTCGACGGCGCCGCTGAAGTAGCGGTCCGTCAGCAGGACCACGCCGACCGCCACCACCAGCACGCCGACCAGGGCCGTCAGGAAACGCTTGCGACGCTCTTCGCGCAGCTGTTCGCGCCAGGGCAGAAGGTTGATGCGCGCCATATCAGTCGAAACTCCTCAAGGCCAGACCGCAGGCGATCATCAGGGCCGGCGCATCGCTGGCCAGGGCTCCAGCGTTGACCTTGCTGCTCAAGGCCATGTCGGCGAAGGGGTTGGCCACCAGGGTGGGCGTGCCGAGCCGCTGCTGGATCAGGTGATCGAGCCCGGCAATGGACGCCGTGCCGCCGGCGAGCAGGATGTAGTCGACATCGTTGTACTGTCCGGAGGCAAAGAAGAACTGCAGGGAACGGGACACCTGCTGGACCACGGCGTCCTTGAACGGTTGCAGGACCTCGGCGATATAGTCGTCCGGCAGGCCGCCCTGCTTCTTCGCCAGCCCCGCCTCTTCGTTGGACAGGCCGTAGCGCCGCTGGATTTCCTCGGTGAGCTGGCGACCGCCGAACAATTGTTCGCGGGTGTAGATGATCCGGCCGTTATGCAGGACGCTGAGGGTGGTCATGGTGGCGCCAATGTCCACCACCGCCACCGTCAATTTCTCGTAGTCGCTGGCCAACTGCGCGGCGAGCAGGCCGAAGGAGCGCTCCAGGGCGTAGGCCTCGACATCGACCACCTGGGCTTCGAGGCCGGCCAGGGCCAGGGCCGCTTCGCGGACCTCGACGTTTTCTTTCCGACAGGCGGCAAGCAGCACTTCGACACGCTCGGGATTGCGCGCCGAATAACCCTGGATCTCGAAATCGATGGCCACTTCTTCCAGGGGATAGGGAATATACTGGTCGGCCTCGATCTTCAGCTGGTTTTCCATTTCGTCATCGGAAAGCCCGGCATCCATCTCGATGGTCTTGGTGATCACCGCGGAACCGGCCACCGCCACCGCCACGCCGCGCACACTGGTCTTGGCCTTTAGCAGCACCCGCGCAAGGGCCTGCCCGACGCCTTCGAGCTCGGCGATGTTCTTTTCGACCACGGCATTGGCCGGCAGCGGTTCCACGGCATAGGACTCGACTCGATAGCGATGGCCGGAACGGCTCAATTCGAGGAGTTTTACCGAGGTGGAACTGATGTCTATCCCCAGGAGCGAATGCGCTTTTTTGCCAAAGAGTCCAAGCACTACCGATTCCCTTTTACTATCCGCGACTTACGGACCCTTTATGATCAAGGGCATTTAATAGCAGTCTTGACATAAGCGCAAATGACGCTCACGCCCAAAAATGCTTATAATGCCCAGCGTTTTTGTCCGAATCGCGGAACCTGCGCTTGCTGCGAATTTAGCCTGACGCCTAACTCATTCTTTTATCTGGAAATCCACAAGCCTTGATTCGTCTGCTGAAGTTTTTCGGGTGGTCTTTCGTCGCTGTGTTCTGCGGGCTGCTGCTCGTCTTGAGCGGCGCATTTCTTTATCTTAGTCCGGGCCTGCCGTCCGTCGAGACTTTGCGCAGCATACAGTTGCAGATTCCGCTCAGGGTCTACACCAGCGATGGCAAGCTGATCGCCGAGTTCGGCGAAATGCGCCGTTCGCCCCTGCGTTTCGTCGACATTCCGCCGAACTTCATCAACGCCTTGCTGAGCGCCGAGGATGACAACTTCGCCAACCACTATGGCGTCGACCCCAGCAGCCTGATGCGCGCCGCGACCCAGCTGGTCAAGAGCGGGCACATCCAGTCCGGCGGCAGTACCATCACCATGCAGGTGGCGAAGAACTTCTTCCTGTCCAGCGAGCGCAGCTTCTCGCGCAAGACCAACGAAATCCTTCTCGCCCTGCAGATCGAGCGCCAGCTGACCAAGGACGAGATCCTCGAGCTGTACGTGAACAAGATCTACCTGGGCAACCGTGCCTATGGTATCGAAGCGGCGTCACAGGTTTATTACGGCAAGTCGATCCGCGACATCACCCTGGCCCAGATGGCCATGATCGCCGGCCTGCCGAAGGCCCCGTCGCGCTTCAACCCGCTGGCCAACCCGGTGCGCGCCAAGGAGCGCCGCGACTGGATCCTGGGCCGCATGTACAAATTGGGCAAGATCGATGAAGCCGCCTACCAGGCCGCCATCGTCGAGCCGATCAACGCCAGCTACCACGTGCCGACGCCGGAAGTGAACGCGCCGTACATCGCCGAAATGGCTCGCGCGGAAATGGTCGGTCGCTATGGCAGCGACGCCTACACCGAAGGCTTCCGCGTCACCACCACCGTGCCGAGCAACCTTCAGGAACTGGCCAACCACGCGGTCGAGGAAGGCCTGATCACCTATGACCAGCGCCACGGCTACCGTGGGCCGGAATCGCGCCTGCCGGGCAAGACCCGCGACGCCTGGATCGCGGAGCTGGGCAAGCAGCGCACCATCAGCGGCCTGGACCCGGCCATCGTCACCCAGGTGGACAAGACCAGCCTGCACGTGCTGACCCGCAACGGTCCGGAAATCGTCGGCTGGGACAGCATGAAATGGGCGCGTCCGTACCTCAACACCAACAGCCTCGGTGCCGCGCCCAAGCAACCGGCCGACGTGGCCCAGGTCGGCGACCTGATCCGCGTACAGCGCCAGGCCGACAACAGCCTGAAGTTCAGCCAGATACCGGCGGCCCAGAGTGCGCTGGTCTCGCTCGACCCGCAAAACGGTGCGATTCGCGCCCTGGTCGGTGGTTTCGCCTTCGAGCAGAGCAACTACAACCGTGCCACGCAGGCCAAGCGCCAGCCGGGTTCGAGCTTCAAGCCGTTCATCTACAGCGCCGCCCTGGATAACGGCTATACCCCGGCCAGCCTGGTGAACGACGCACCGATCGTGTTCGTCGACGAATACCTGGACAAGGTCTGGCGGCCGAAAAACGACACCAACACCTTCCTCGGCCCGATCCGCATGCGCGAGGCGCTGTACAAGTCGCGCAACCTGGTTTCGATTCGCCTGCTGCAAAGCCTGGGCGTCGACAAGACCATCGACTACATCGCCAAGTTCGGCTTCAACAAGCAGGACCTGCCGCGCAACCTGTCCCTGGCCCTGGGCACCGCGACCCTCACGCCGATGGAGATTGCCACTGGCTGGAGCACCTTCGCCAACGGCGGCTACAAGATCGCGCCGTACCTGATCGACAAGATCGAAAGCCGTAATGGCGACACCCTGTTCGTCGCCAACCCACCGAGCGTGCCGACGGGCGCGGCGGCCAGCAGCGGCATCGCGGTACCGAGCCAGCCAGCCTTCACCGTCAACAACACCAGCGAAGCACCTGCGCCGGCAGCCCAGGCACCGGCGGTGGCCGAACGGATCATCGACGGACGGACCACCTTCATCCTCAACAGCATGCTCGAAGACGTGATCAAGCTCGGCACCGGGCGTCGCGCACTGGCACTGGGTCGTGGCGACCTGGCGGGCAAGACCGGTACCACCAACGAATCCAAGGATGCCTGGTTCACCGGCTACAACTCCGACTACATCACCACCGTCTGGACCGGCTTCGACCAACCCGAAAGCCTGGGTCGCCGCGAGTTCGGCGGCACGGTGGCGCTGCCGATCTGGATGGACTACATGGGCGCCGCGCTCAAGGGCCGACCGCTCCACACCCAGGCGGAGCCGGAAGGCATCCTCAGCCTGCGGGTGGATCCGGTGAGCGGCCGTGCGGCGACACCGGGCACGCCGAACGCCTACTTCGAACTGTTCAAGAGCGAAGACACGCCGCCGTCGGTCAACGAAATCGGCAATGGCGGCAACGCCCCGGGCAGCCCGCTGCCGGCAGACGAGGCGGCACCGATCGACCTGTTCTGATCCGAGAGGGTCATCACGCCCTCTCTGTAGGAGCTGGCTTGCCAGCGATGAGGCCTCCGAGCCATGCACCGCTCATGCGGACGCCATCGCCAGCAAGCCGGCTCCTACAGGAGATCGCGTCCAGCCTCACTGATTTGCCCCTCAAACGGCAGCCACAAAAAAGCCCCGACTCATTCGAGCCGGGGCTTTTTGTTTGACGCTACAACGGCTTAGCCGTTGAACACGTCATCCACGCTTTTCAGCGGGTAGTGCTTCGGATACGGCAGGGTCGCCACGCCGGTCTCGATTGCGGCCTTGGCCACGGCATCGGAGATCACGGTGATCAGACGGGCATCCATTGGCTTCGGAATGATGTACTCACGACCGAATTCCAGCTTGATACCACCGTAGGCGTCGCTCACTTCCTGAGGCACCGGCAGCTTGGCCAGTTCGCGCAGGGCATTGGCCGCGGCCACTTTCATCTCTTCGTTGATGCGCTTGGCACGAACGTCCAGGGCGCCACGGAAGATGAACGGGAAGCCAAGGACGTTGTTGACCTGGTTCGGGTAGTCCGAACGACCGGTGGCCATGATCACGTCGCTGCGAGTGGCGTGAGCCAGCTCTGGCGAGATTTCCGGATCCGGGTTCGAGCAGGCGAACACGATCGGGTTGGCCGCCATCGACAGCAGGCCTTCAGCGTCCAGCAGGTTCGGGCCGGACAGGCCGACGAACACGTCAGCGCCCTTCAGCGCGTCAGCCAGGGTGCGCTTGTCGGTCGCGTGGGCGAACACCGCCTTGTACTGGTTCAGGTCGTCACGGCCGGCGTGGATCACGCCAGTACGGTCAACCATGAAGATGTTTTCGATCTTGGCGCCCATGCTCACCAGCAATTTCATGCAGGAGATCGCGGCAGCGCCGGCGCCCAGGCAGACGATCTTGGCTTCCGGCAGGGTCTTGCCGGCGATTTCCAGAGCATTGATCATGCCGGCCGCGGTAACGATCGCGGTGCCGTGCTGGTCATCGTGGAACACCGGGATATCGCACTGCTCGATCAGAGCACGTTCGATTTCAAAGCACTCAGGCGCCTTGATGTCTTCCAGGTTGATGCCACCGAAGGTGATGGAGATACGCTTGACGGTGTCGATGAAGGCTTGCGGGCTTTCCGAGTCGACTTCGATGTCGAACACGTCGATACCGGCGAAGCGCTTGAACAGCACGCCCTTGCCTTCCATGACCGGCTTGGACGCCAATGGGCCGAGGTTACCCAGGCCGAGAATCGCGGTGCCATCGGAAATGACTGCAACCAGGTTGCCCTTGCCAGTGTACTTGTAGGCCAGCTCAGGATCGCGGGCGATTTCGCGTACTGGTTCGGCTACGCCAGGGCTGTAGGCCAGCGACAGGTCACGGGCGGTAGCGGTGGCTTTGGTGAGCTCGACGCTCAGCTTCCCCGGACGAGGATTGGCATGATACTCGAGAGCGGCAGTTTTCAAATCTGACATGTGGGCATTCCGCTTTTTACTGTGGGACAGACGGACCGCCGAGGATACTCGTGTCGCCAAGTCCTCACAAGACTGACCAGTCACAGGTGTCAAGCACCTGTCCCTACTACTTTGGCCCAAGAGCCAGGAAATACAAGGGTCAAGACTGTGCACAATCATTCAGAAAAATGTCTACAATTTTTTATACAAAGGCCGCCGACACAAACGCCGCCCACAAAAAAGGCGTCCACGTGGGACGCCTTTTTCATCGACCGGGAAAAACCAGCGGCTTTTCCCGGAGCGATCAGCCTCAGGCCTTTTTGACAGCGCCGAACATGCCGAAACGGTCGGCGAACTTCTGAACGCGGCCGCCGGTGTCCAGGGTCTTCTGCTTACCGGTGTAGAACGGGTGGCATTCGTTGCACACGTCGATCGGCAGAGCCTTGGCGTGGGTCGAACGGGTCACGAACTTGTTACCGCAGCTGCAGGTAACGTCGATGTCTACGTATACTGGATGGATATCGGCTTTCATGGGGACTTCCTCAGGCTGGCGTGCCGCCGCTCAACACGATTGTTGAACACCGCACGTAATTTAGCCGGCGATCATACCAGACCTTTGCCATGACGCAAGCGGCCATGAGCCCCTCCGTCGGGAAGACACTGCCCGGGCGGTCTGCTAGGCTCGCGCCCTCCATGAAGCCCTCCCTGAGAAAACCGCGTGCCCGACGCCATCCTGCGCCTTGCCCTGCCCTCGCCACTGCGTCGCCTGTTCGATTATCGGGCGCCGGAGGGCGTGCCGCGTAGCGCGCTGCAGCCCGGCATGCGCCTGCGGGTGCCGTTCGGCCGTCGGGAGATGATCGGCATCCTGGTGGAGATCGCCGCGCACAGCGAAGTCCCGGCGGACAAGCTCAGGCACGCTACGGCCTTGCTCGACGCCACCACGCCGCTGCCGCCGGCGCTGTTCAAGCTGTGCCTGTGGACGGCCCAGTATTATCAGCACAGCCTCGGCGACACCCTGAACTGGGCGCTGCCGGTGCTGCTGCGCCAGGGAGAGCCGGCCGAGGCGCGCCAGGAACGCTTCTGGTCGATCGTCCCCGGCGCCCGCCTCGACGATCCGCGCATCGCCCGCGCCCCGCGCCAGCGCGAAGCCCTGGCGACCCTGGCGCAGCATCCCCACGGCGTGGCCCATCAACTGCTGAGCAAACTGATGCTGAGCAAGGACAGCCTCGACCTGTTGCTGGCCAAGGACCTGGTGCAGGTGGAAGTTCGCCGCCACGCCCCCGGCGAGCGCCACGAACACTGGCTGGCGCAACCGGAGCTGCCGCTCAACAGCGAACAACGCGCCGCCTGCGCCGCCATCCGCGCCGGGTTCGACAGCTTTCACGCGTTCCTGCTGGCCGGCGTCACCGGCAGCGGCAAGACCGAAGTCTATCTGCAACTGATCCGCGAGACCCTGGAAGCCGGCAAGCAGGCGCTGGTGCTGATCCCCGAAATCAACCTGGGGCCGCAGACCCTGGCGCGCTTCGAACAGCGCTTCAATGCGCGCATCGCCCTGCTGCACTCGGCGGTGAACGACCGCGAGCGCCTGGACGCCTGGCTCGCCGCGCGCGACGGTGAGGCCGACATCATTATCGGCACACGTTCGGCGCTGTTCACTCCGATGAAAAATCCCGGGCTGATCATCATCGACGAAGAACACGACGGCTCCTATAAGCAGCAGGAAGGCTTGCGCTATCACGCCCGCGACCTGGCGCTGGTGCGGGCCCGCCAGGAAAACATCCCGATCGTGCTGGGCTCGGCCACGCCGTCCCTGGAAAGCCTGCACAACGCCTACACCGGGCGCTATGGCCTGTTGCGCCTGAACGAGCGCGCCGGCGGTGCCAAGCAGCCGCGCTTCCTGCGCCTGGACGTGAAAAGCCGCCCGCTGGACAGCGGAATTTCCGGACCGATGCAGCAGGCCATCGGCCAGACCCTCGCCGCCGGCCAACAGGTGCTGGTGTTCCTCAACCGTCGCGGCTTTGCGCCGACGCTGCTGTGCCACGACTGCGGCTGGATGTCCGAATGTTCACGCTGCGATGCGCGCATGACCGTGCACCAGCGCTACGGCGAACTGCGCTGCCATCACTGCGGCTATGTCGAACGGGTGCCGCGCAATTGCCCGCAGTGCGGCAAGGTCGACCTGCGACCGGTGGGCGCCGGGACCGAGCGCGCCGAAGAACGCCTGGGCATCCTGTTTCCCGACTACCCGGTACTGCGGGTCGACCGTGACAGCACCTCGCGCAAGGACGCGATGAACCAGTTGTTCGCCACGATCCAGAAAGGCCAGCCGTGCATCCTGGTGGGCACGCAGATGCTTGCCAAAGGCCATCACTTTCCCCGGGTCACCCTGGTGTCTATCCTCGACGCCGACGGCGGCCTGTTCTCCGGCGACTTCCGCGCCAGCGAGCGCATGGCCCAGTTGATCGTCCAGGTGGCGGGCCGGGCCGGACGGGCGGAAGAACCGGGCAAGGTGATTATCCAGACGCACCTGGCGGACCATCCGCTGTTGATCCAGCTGACCGAGCAGGGCTATTTCGCCTTTGCCGAACAGGCCTTGAGCGAGCGCCGGGGGGCCGGCCTGCCGCCCTTCGCGCACCTGGCACTGCTGCGGGCCGAAGCCCACAAGCCAGGGCAGGCCGAGGGTTTTCTCGACGAAGCCTGCAGCGAGGCCGAGCGTTTGCTCGCCGAGATGAGCCTGGGCGGCATCGAGCTGCTCGGGCCGGTACCGGCGCCCATGGAGCGCCGGGCCGGACGTTACCGGGCGCAGTTGTTGTTGCAGGCCAATGGCCGGGCCTCGCTGCACCGGCTGTTGAGCAGCTGGCTGCTGGTATTGGAACAGATGCCCAGCGGGCGCCAGGTGCGCTGGTCGCTGGATGTCGATCCGGTGGATTTGTATTGACCCTTATGGCACAACGGCCTGTCGACTGAGGTTGGCAAGCTCGCCCCGGCAACGGATAATGCCCAGTTTTTCCACCTGCGCCTCGAAGCGCCGCCGCGCTTGCGGTCGAAAGAGAAGACCATGAAAGACACCATTCGCCAGCTGATCCAACAAGCCATCACCCAACTCGTCACCGAAGGTGTGTTGCCTGAAGGGCTGTCGCCGGCGATCCAGGTGGAAAACACCCGGGACAAGACCCACGGCGACTTCGCCAGCAACATCGCGATGATGCTGGCCAAGCCGGCCGGCCTCAAACCCCGCGACCTGGCGGAAAAGATCATCGCCGCGCTGCCCGTCGTCGATAGCGTCAGCAAGGCCGAGATCGCCGGCCCCGGCTTCATCAACTTCTTCCAGAACACCCAGGCCCTGGCCGCGCGCCTCGACGCCGCCCTGGCCGACGCCCGGGTCGGTGTGCGCAAGGCAGGCGTTGCGGAGCGCGTGGTGGTCGACCTGTCGGCCCCCAACCTGGCCAAGGAAATGCACGTCGGCCACCTGCGCTCGACCATCATCGGCGACGGCGTGGCGCGTGTCCTGGAGTTCCTCGGTGATACCGTGATCCGCCAGAACCACGTCGGCGACTGGGGCACCCAGTTCGGCATGCTGATGGCCTACCTGCAGGAAAACCCGATTGCCAGCGACGAGCTCTCGGACCTGGAAAACTTCTACCGCGCGGCGAAGAAACACTTCGACGAATCGCCGGAGTTCGCCGACCGCGCCCGCGGCCTGGTGGTCAAGCTGCAAGCCGGCGACCCGGACTGCCTGGCGCTGTGGACCCGCTTCAAGGACATCTCGCTGTCCCACTGCCAGAAAATCTACGAGCTGCTGAACGTCAAGCTGAGCATGGCCGACGTCATGGGCGAAAGCGCCTACAACGACGACCTGATCAACGTGGTCAATGACCTGCGGGCCAAGGGCATGCTGGTGGAGAGCAACGGCGCCCAGTGCGTGTTCCTCGACGAGTTCAAGAACGCCGAAGGCGAACCGCTGCCGGTGATCATCGTCAAGGCCGACGGCGGCTACCTGTACGCCACCACCGACCTCGCCGCCGTGCGCTACCGCAGTGGCCAGCTCAAGGCCGATCGCGCCCTGTACTTCGTCGACCAGCGCCAGGCCCTGCACTTCCAGCAGGTGTTCGCGGTGGCGCGCAAGGCCGGCTTCGTGACCCATCCGATGGAAATGGAGCACATGGGCTTCGGCACCATGAACGGCGCCGACGGCCGTCCGTTCAAGACCCGCGACGGCGGCACCGTGAAGCTGATCGACCTGCTGACCGAAGCCCAGGAGCGCGCCTATGCCCTGGTCAAGGAAAAGAACCCGGCGCTCGCCGAGGAAGAGCTGCGCAACATCGCCCGCGTGGTGGGCATCGGCGCGGTCAAGTACGCCGACCTGTCCAAGCACCGCACCAGCGACTACAGCTTCAACTTCGAGCTGATGCTCAACTTCGAAGGCAACACCGCGCCCTACCTGCTGTACGCCTACACCCGCGTGGCCGGCGTGTTCCGCAAACTGGGCACGGATTTCACCCAGGTCGACGGGCAGATCAGCCTGGAGGCCACCCACGAGCAGGAACTGGCCGCCAAGCTGGCGCAGTTCGGCGAAGTGCTGGGCAGCGTTGCCGAGAAAGGCACCCCGCATGTGCTGTGCACCTACCTGTACGATGTCGCCGGCCTGTTCTCCAGCTTCTACGAGAACTGCCCGATCCTGGCTGCCGACACGGCGGAACAGAAACAGAGCCGCCTGCGCCTCGCCGCGCTGACCGGCCGCACCCTCAAGCAAGGCCTGGAACTGCTGGGTCTGGAAACCCTGGAGCGTATGTAAGTTGGCTGCCAAGAAAACCCCCGCACCCAAACGTGGCGCCAGCCGTTACCAAGCTCCTGCAAAAAAGCCGATCCCGGGTTGGTTGTGGCTGGCGATCGGCCTCGGCGTGGGCGCGTTCATCGTCTTCCTGATGAAGCTGGAGCCGGGCAAGGGCGATGACGTCAAACGGGTCAAGCAGGAACAGGTGAAGGCGAGCAAGATCGCCGAAGCCAACAAGACGCCGCCGAGTCCGACCCAGCCGGTGAAACCCAAGTACGACTTCTATACCTTGCTGCCGGAATCGGAAGTCATCGTGCCGCCGGAAGCCGTGCCGGAGAAAACCCTGCCGACGCCGCAGACCGTGCCGACGCCGACCACGCCGGTGACCCCGGCCGAAGCGGCGAAGATCGACACCGCCCGGGCCCAGGCCGCCCTGGCCGGCATCACCCCGCCGCCACCGCCGCCAGTGGCCAAGCCGGCGGCGGTGACGCAGTTCTTCCTGCAAGCCGGCTCGTTCCGCAAGGAAGCCGATGCGGACAAGGTCCGGGCGCAAGTCATCCTGCTCGGGCAGTCGGTGTCGGTGGAATCCGGGACCGTGAAGGACGAAACCTGGTATCGGGTATTGGTCGGACCGTTCAGCAACCGCGAACAGCTGACCAAGGCGCAGAAACAACTGGCCGCCAGCGGCTTCAACAACCTGTTGCTGCAACAGCGCCAGAGCCGCTGAAAAGGGTGGTGAGCGGACTTGCCCGCTCACCATTTCCTACGCCGCTCATCCTCTACTCCCGCCCACGGTTGAAAAACCCACCACCACCCCCATATGAGTTTCCATCAGGCATTTTCGCCCCGCTGCGTGGAGATTCTCCCTTGACCACCATCGTTTCAGTTCGTCGCCACGGCAAAGTCGTCATGGGTGGCGACGGCCAGGTTTCCCTCGGCAACACCGTCATGAAGGGCAACGCGAAAAAAGTCCGGCGCCTCTATCACGGTGAAGTCATCGCCGGTTTCGCAGGTGCCACCGCTGACGCCTTCACCCTGTTCGAGCGCTTCGAAGGCCAGCTGGAAAAACACCAGGGTCATCTGGTCCGCGCCGCCGTCGAACTGGCCAAGGAATGGCGGACCGACCGCTCCCTGAGTCGCCTGGAAGCCATGCTGGCGGTCGCCAACAAGGACGCTTCGCTGATCATTACCGGCAACGGCGACGTCGTCGAGCCGGAAGACGGCCTGATCGCCATGGGCTCCGGTGGCGGCTACGCCCAGGCCGCGGCCAGCGCGCTGCTGAAGAAAACCGACCTGTCGGCCCGGGAAATCGTCGAAACCGCCCTGGGTATCGCCGCCGACATCTGCGTCTTCACCAATCACAACGCCACCATCGAGGAGCAGGACCTCGCGGAATAACCAGCCCGTCCGGCTGCCGTTCCCGCTTGAGGACCCACATATTATGCCCATGACCCCCCGCGAAATCGTCCACGAACTCAATCGCCATATCATTGGCCAGGACGATGCCAAGCGCGCCGTCGCCATTGCCCTGCGCAACCGCTGGCGGCGGATGCAGCTCCCCGAGGAACTGCGCGTCGAAGTGACCCCCAAGAACATCCTGATGATCGGCCCGACCGGCGTCGGCAAGACCGAAATCGCCCGGCGCCTGGCCAAGCTGGCCAACGCGCCGTTCATCAAGGTCGAAGCGACCAAGTTCACCGAAGTCGGCTATGTCGGCCGCGACGTCGAGTCGATCATTCGCGACCTGGCGGACGCCGCCATCAAGCTGCTGCGCGAGCAGGAGATGACCAGGGTCCGCCATCGCGCCGAAGACGCCGCCGAGGACCGCATCCTCGACGCCCTGCTGCCGCCGGCACGCATGGGCTTCAACGAGGACTCCGCCCCGGCCCAGGACTCCAACACCCGCCAACTGTTCCGCAAGCGCCTGCGCGAAGGCCAGTTGGACGACAAGGAGATCGAAATCGAGGTAGCCGAGTCGTTCGGCGTCGAGATCGCCACGCCGCCGGGCATGGAGGAAATGACCAACCAGCTGCAGAACCTGTTCGCCAACATGGGCAAGGGCAAGCGCAAGAGCCGCAAGCTCAAGGTCAAGGACGCGCTCAAGCTGGTGCGCGATGAGGAAGCCGGACGCCTGGTCAACGACGACGAGTTGAAGGCCAAGGCCCTGGAAGCCGTCGAGCAGAACGGCATCGTGTTCATCGACGAAATCGACAAGGTCGCCAAGCGCGGTAACGTCGGCGGCGCCGATGTGTCCCGTGAAGGCGTGCAGCGCGACCTGCTGCCGCTGATCGAAGGCTGCACGGTGAACACCAAGCTGGGCATGGTCAAGACCGACCATATCCTGTTCATTGCCTCCGGCGCGTTCCACATGAGCAAGCCGAGCGACCTGGTGCCCGAACTGCAAGGCCGCCTGCCGATCCGTGTCGAACTCAAGGCCCTGAGCCCGGAAGACTTCGAGCGCATCCTCAGCGAACCGCACGCCTCGCTGACCGAGCAGTACCGCGAACTGCTGAAAACCGAAGGCCTGACCATCGAGTTCCAGCCGGACGGCATCAAGCGCCTGGCGGAAATCGCCTGGCAGGTCAACGAGAAGACCGAGAACATCGGTGCCCGCCGCCTGCACACGCTGCTCGAGCGCCTGCTGGAAGAAGTCTCGTTCAGCGCCGGCGACCTGGCCAGCACCCACAGCGAAGAGCCGATCCGCATCGACGCCGACTACGTCAACAGCCACCTGGGCGAATTGGCGCAGAACGAAGACCTGTCCCGGTATATCCTGTAAGGAGACTCCTCCTGTAGGAGCGGGCTTGCTCGCTCCTACGCTGATCGATTGCCGGGCAGCCCCATGACCACCAGACTCCCCACCGCCATCAACCTGCACAAAGCCTCGAAAACCCTGACCCTCAAGTACGGCCCGGACGAGGAATACCACCTGCCCGCCGAATTCCTGCGGGTGCACTCACCCTCCGCCGAGGTCCAGGGCCACGGCAAACCTATCCTCCAGTTCGGCAAGCTGAATGTTGGCCTGAGCAAGCTCGAACCCGCCGGCCAGTACGCACTGAAATTGACCTTCGACGACGGTCATGACAGCGGATTGTTCACCTGGGACTACCTCTACGAGTTGGCGCGTCGCCAGGATGAGCTGTGGGCCGACTATCTTGTCGCACTCCAGGCGGCCGGAAAATCCCGCGACCCGTCCGAGTCCGTCGTCAGGCTGATGCTCTAGCCCGGACCTCTGGTCGTTTTGGGGGGCATTTTCTAATCACATCTGATTCAATCCCCCACGGCGTGGCTAACGACTGGCGCGCTTGCGAAATAAATAAAACTCGGGTAACCAATGGGGCTGGCAAGTTCCGTGCATTTAACGATGCGCAATCAACGGTCACCCGAGCAGTAGTGCCTGGTATCAGAAGCAAGTGGCATTCGCCGTGCCATTTGCACAGCTGTACCCGGTACTCGTCTCAGGACAATGGAGCGTCGTAGATGAGTAACAAGAACAACGATGACCTGCAAAGACAAGCCTCGGAAAACACCCTGGGCCTGAACCCCGTCGTCGGCTTGCGTAGAAAGGATCTTCTTACTTCTGCACGAATGGTACTGACCCAAGCCATCAAACAACCCATCCACAGCGTCAAGCACGTCGCCCATTTCGGCGTCGAGCTCAAGAACGTGCTGCTGGGCAAGTCCGGCCTGCAACCGGAAAGCGACGACCGTCGCTTCTGCGACCCGGCCTGGAGCCAGAACCCGCTGTACCGGCGCTACCTGCAAATCTACCTGGCCTGGCGCAAGGAACTGCACGCCTGGATCGACGAGAGCGCGCTGTCGCCCCAGGACATCAGCCGTGGTCATTTCGTCATCAACCTGATGACCGAGGCCATGGCCCCGACCAACACGGCCGCCAACCCGGCGGCGGTCAAGCGCTTCTTCGAAACCGGCGGCAAGAGCCTGCTCGACGGCCTCTCGAACCTGGCCAAGGACCTGGTGCACAACGGCGGCATGCCCAGCCAGGTGAACATGAGCGCCTTCGAGGTCGGCAAGAACCTCGGCACCAGCGAAGGCGCGGTGGTGTTTCGCAACGACGTGCTGGAGCTGATCCAGTACAGCCCCATCACCGAGCAGGTGCATGAGCGTCCGTTGCTGGTGGTGCCGCCGCAGATCAACAAGTTCTACGTGTTCGACCTGAGTCCGGACAAGAGCCTGGCGCGCTTCTGCCTGCGCAGCCACGTGCAGACCTTCATCGTCAGCTGGCGAAACCCGACCAAGGCGCAGCGCGAGTGGGGCCTGTCGACCTATATCGACGCCCTGAAGGAAGCCGTCGACGTGGTCACTGCCATCACCGGCAGCAAGGACGTGAACATGCTCGGTGCCTGCTCCGGCGGCATCACCTGCACCGCCCTGCTCGGCCACTACGCCGCCCTCGGCGAGAAGAAGGTCAACGCCCTGACCCTGCTGGTCAGCGTGCTCGACACCACCCTCGACACCCAGGTGGCGCTGTTCGTCGACGAAGAGACCCTCGAAGCTGCCAAGCGCCACTCCTACCAGGCCGGCGTGCTGGAAGGCAGCGACATGGCCAAGGTCTTCGCCTGGATGCGACCCAACGACCTGATCTGGAACTACTGGGTCAACAACTACCTGCTGGGCAACGAGCCGCCGGTGTTCGACATCCTGTTCTGGAACAACGACACCACGCGCCTGCCGGCCGCCTTCCACGGCGACCTGATCGAGATGTTCAAGAACAACCCACTGGTACGCGCCGATGCCCTGGAAGTGTGCGGCACGCCCATCGACCTGAAGAAGGTCGATGCCGACATCTTCTCCCTGGCCGGCACCAACGATCACATCACGCCCTGGAAGTCCTGCTACAAGTCGGCGCAATTGTTCGGCGGCAAGGTCGAGTTCGTGCTCTCCAGCAGCGGCCATATCCAGAGCATCCTGAACCCGCCGGGCAACCCGAAATCGCGCTACATGACCAGCACCGAGATGCCGGCCAAGGCCGACGACTGGCAGGAGAACTCCACCAAGCACACCGATTCGTGGTGGCTGCATTGGCAGGCGTGGCAGGCCGAGCGCTCGGGCAAACTGAAGAAATCACCGACCAGCCTGGGCAGCAAGGCCTACCCGGCGGGCGAGGCGGCGCCAGGCACCTACGTGCACGAGCGGTAGAACAACAGCCCTCACCCTGTAGGAGCAGCCGGTCGACGCTCGATTGCCCGCGATGGAGGCCAACGATGACGCGGGAAACCTGATGCCCCGCGGTGCCCCGGCTACCATCGCGAGCAATCGAGCGTCGACCGGCTGCTCCTACAGGGGCCGGGCAGCAAAACCGGTTTTAACCACAGGGCTTCGAGCATGCCGCAACCGTTCATCTTCCGAACCATCGATCTGGATGGCCAGACCATCCGCACCGCGGTTCGCCCCGGCAAGCCTCATCTGACGCCCTTGCTGATCTTCAACGGCATCGGCGCCAACCTGGAGCTGGTGTTTCCGTTCGTCCAGGCCCTGGACCCGGACCTGGAAGTCATCGCCTTCGACGTTCCCGGCGTCGGCGGCTCGTCGACCCCCAACCGGCCGTATCGCTTCGCGGGCCTGGCCAAACTCACCGCGCGCATGCTCGATTACCTGGATTACGGCCAGGTCAATGTGGTGGGGGTGTCCTGGGGCGGCGCCCTGGCGCAGCAGTTCGCCCATGACTACCCGGAGCGCTGCAAGAAGCTGATCCTCGCCGCCACCGCCGCCGGCATGGTGATGGTCCCCGGTAAACCCAAGGTGCTGTGGAACATGGCCAGTCCGCGGCGCTACCTCCAGCCGTCCCACGTCATCCGCATTGCGCCGACCATCTACGGCGGCGCCTTTCGCCGCGATCCGCACCTGGCCGCCGAACATGCCGCCAAGGTCCGCTCCGCCGGCAAGCTGGGCTACTACTGGCAACTGTTCGCGGGCCTGGGCTGGACCAGCATCCACTGGCTGCACCGGATCCACCAGCCGACCCTGGTGCTGGCAGGCGACGACGATCCGCTGATTCCGCTGGTCAATATGCGCCTGCTGGCTTGGCGAATTCCCAATGCCCAGCTACACATAATCGACGATGGCCATTTATTCCTGATCACCCGGGCCGAGGCCGTCGCACCGATCATCATGAAGTTCCTCGAGGAAGAACGTCTGCGGGCGGTGATGCACCCGCACCCGACGCCTTTCAAGAGTACCTAGCAGTCTTTTTCCTGGCAGTAGGCGTGCACGGGCAGGAAGTCCGTGTCGCGCAACGAGGTCCGGGACCGACGAGCCTGTCCGCGCGGCCCCCCGGTGTTGGTTGATAGCTTGATGGCGAAGGAGTGTTGACTCATGCGAGACAAACCAGCGACGGGCTCGATGCCCACACCCGCCACGTTCATCAACGCACAGAGTGCGATTACCGGCCTGCGCGGCCGGGATCTGTTTTCCAGCCTGCGTAGCGTGGCCGCCCATAGCCTGCGCAATCCGTTCCACACCGCCCGGCATGTCCTGGCCCTGGGCGGACAACTGGGCAAGGTGCTGCTCGGCGACACGCTGCACAAGCCCAACCCGCAGGACGCGCGCTTCGCCGACCCGGCCTGGAGCCTCAACCCCTTCTACCGCCGCGGCCTGCAAGCCTATCTGGCCTGGCAGAAAGAAATCAGGCTCTGGATCGACGACAGCCGGATGAGCGCCGACGATCGCGCCCGGGCGCACTTTATCTTCACCCTGCTCAACGATGCCCTGGCCCCCTCCAACACCCTGCTCAATCCGTTGGCGATCAAGGAGCTGTTCAACACCGGCGGCAACAGCATCGTGCGCGGCATCAGCCACCTGATGGACGACCTGCTGCACAACAATGGCTTGCCCAGCCAGGTCACCAAGCACTCGTTCGAAGTCGGCAAGTCCGTGGCGACCACCCCCGGTTCAGTGGTGTTTCGCAATGAACTGCTGGAACTGATCCAGTACCGGCCCATGAGCGAAAAGCAGTTCGCCAGGCCGTTGCTGATCGTGCCGCCGCAGATCAACAAGTACTACATTTTCGACCTGAGTCCGTCGAACAGCTTCGTGCAGTTCGCCCTCAAGAACAACCTCCAGGTGTTTATCATCAGTTGGCGCAACCCGGATGTGCGTCACCGCGAATGGGGCCTGTCCAGCTATGTCGAGGCCGTGGAAGAGGCCATGAACGTCTGCCGGGCAATCACCGCCAGCCGCGAGGTCAACCTGATGGGCGCCTGCGCCGGCGGCCTGACCATTGCCGCCCTGCAAGGCCACCTGTTGGCCAAGCGACAGCTGCGCCGGGTGTCCAGCGCCACCTACCTGGTCAGCCTGCTCGACAGCCAGCTGGACAGCCCGGCCGCCCTGTTCGCCGACGAGCAGACCCTGGAAGCGGCCAAGCGTCGCTCCTACCAGCAAGGCGTGCTCGATGGCCGCGACATGGCCAAGGTCTTCGCCTGGATGCGGCCCAACGACCTGATCTGGAACTACTGGGTCAACAACTACCTGCTGGGCAGGGAGCCGCCGGCGTTCGACATTCTCTACTGGAACAACGACAACACCCGCCTGCCCGCGGCGTTTCACGGCGACCTGCTGGACTTCTTCAAGCACAACCCGCTGAGCCATCCGGGCGGCCTGGAAGTCTGCGGCACCCCCATCGACCTGCAGAAAGTCACGGTCGACAGCTTCAGCGTCGGCGGCATCAACGACCACATCACGCCCTGGGATGCGGTCTACCGCTCGACCTTGCTGCTGGGGGGCAATCGCCGCTTCGTGCTGTCCAACAGCGGCCATGTCCAGAGCATCCTCAACCCGCCGAGCAATCCCAAGGCCAACTACGTCGACAACCCGAAGTTGAGCAGCGATCCGCGGGCCTGGTACTACGACGGCAAGCAGGTCGATGGCAGCTGGTGGAGCCAGTGGCTGCTGTGGGTCCAGGAACGCTCGGGGGCTCAGCGTGAAACCCAGATGGCCCTGGGCAATGCCAATTACCCCCCTATGGAGGCGGCACCCGGCACTTATGTCCGGGTGCGCTGACGATGACCGATCACGGCTGCCGGGCAGCCGTGGCGAACTGCCGGAACGACCTAAGAAGGCTGGATGAAAACCCGCGACCGGATCCTTGAATGTGCGCTGCAACTGTTCAACCAGAAAGGCGAACCCAACGTTTCGACCATGGAAGTGGCCAATGAAATGGGGATCAGCCCAGGCAACCTCTACTACCATTTCCACGGCAAGGAGCCCCTGGTCCTGGGCTTGTTCGAGCGCTTCCAGGGCGAACTGGCCCCTTTGCTCGACCCACCGGCCGACGCCCGGCTGGCACCCGAGGACTACTGGTTGTTCCTGCACCTGATCGTCGAGCGGCTGGCCCATTACCGCTTCCTGTTCCAGGACCTGTCCAATCTGTCCGGGCGCCTGCCCAAGCTGGCCAAGGGCATCCGCAACCTGCTCAATGCCCTCAAGCGGACACTGGCGTCGCTGCTGGCGCGGCTGAAGGCGCAAGGCTTGCTGATGAGTGAAACCCAGGCCCTCGGGCAACTGGTGGAACAGATCACCCTGACGCTGCTGTTTTCCCTGGATTACCAGCGGATTCTCGGGCGCGAAGGCGAGGTGCGACTGGTGGTGTACCAGATCATGATGCTCGTGGCCCCACACCTGCTGACCCCGGCGCGGCTGGCGACGGAGCAGATGGCCCTGCACTACCTGGAGGATCACGACTGAGATGTAGGAGCCGGCTTGCTGGCGATAGCGCCCGGATGGACACCGCAAGACTCAAGGGTCTCATCGCTGCCCAAACAAAAACGCCCGACCTTCACAGGCCGGGCGTTTTCATTCAGCGGGTAACGACTCAGGCTTGAGAGGCTGGAGTCGGTGCGCTGGGTGTCGCCGCCGGAGCGGGCGCCGATGTCGGAGCCGCAGCGGAGTTGGCTGCCGATACCGGAGCCACGGCAGGCTTGGCCGCAGCGGCAGGAGCCGGCTTCGCGGCAGCAGGCTTTTTCGCCGCTGCCGGTTTGGCGGCTGGCTTCACAGCCGGTTTGGCCGCTGCAGGTTTCGCCGCAGGCTTGGCAGCGGCTTTCGCGGCCGGCTTGGCCGCCGCGGTTTTCGCCGCAGGCTTGGCAGCGGGTTTGGCCGCGGCCTTCACCAAGGGCTTGGCTGCCGCTTTTGCCGCCGGCTTGGCAGCTGCGGTTTTCGTCGAGGCCGGAGTCACCGCCTGACCGGTGAGTTTCTCGATCTGCTTGGTCAGGGTATCGACCTTGCTGTGCAGCGCTTTCACTTCATTGCGGCTCGGTACGCCCAGGCGCGAAATAGCGCTGTTCAGGCGCTTGTCGAAAGCCCCTTCCAACTCGTCCCACTTACCCAGCGCACGATCCTTGACCCCGGCGATGCGCGACTTGGCGGAACTGGCGGAGTCCTTGGCCGCATCGACTTTCTTGTCGACCGCGGTCTTGGTGAGTTTCTCGGCCTTCTCGCCGTCCTTGACCAGCGACTCGAAGAGTTTGCTGCCGTCGGTATCGATCTTCGAGTACACGCCTAAACCAGCCAGCCAGATTTTGCGGGAATACTCCTCAACCTTCCCGATCCACGAGCTGCCTTCTTTCTCGGTATTCTTCTTGCCAGCCATCCCGTTCTCCTTAATGTTTACGCGCAACACGTTCGAGCAATGCCGTCAGCTCATCGAGCTTGGCAGAAAGTGTTTCCACATCATGTTTAGACGGAATCCCGATGCGATTCAAGGCACTGGCGACCCGATGGTCGAAGGCTTTCTCGACCTTGTCCAGTTGCACTTCCACCTTGCCCTTGAGACTGGTGACTTCGCCCTTCACGCTGTCGATCTGACTGTTGGCCGCTTCACGCTGCACGCCAATCAGTTTTTTACCTTCCTTTTCAACGTCTTGACCGGCTTTCACGAGCTCCTTGAAGTACTCGCTGCCTTCCCGGCCGACCTTGGTATAAGCACCCAGACCCGCCAGCCAGATCTTGCGCGCATACACTTTCACTTCAGCCAGGGCGGTTGGCTGACCGTCGGTTTTTTTCTTCAGACTTACTTTGGCCATGGTGCACCTCACGGGTGAACGGTTGGAGGATCTGCCCACCGGAATGGGGGCTCATGCACAAAGTAATGAGAAAAATTAGAATGGGCACCCTAACCCGAAGCCACCCTGCTCCCCTCTTCGCGGGAGCAGGAACGGCGTATCAGGCCAGCGCCTTGTCCAGGGCCCTTTCGATCTCGGCCTTGATGGTGCCGCTCATGGCCGACATCAGCAGGCCCAGTTCGACATCGATGCGGATCGTCTCGTCGCCCACATGCACCGCGCCCTTGACCCCGGAACGCCTGAGGTTCAGGGTGTCGCCGGACCACTGCGGCTCCAGGCCATACTGCCCGGCCAACTTCTGCGCCAACTGATCGGCCTTCTCGCGCGCACCGGCCTTGCCCAGGCGGTGGACGCGCTCAACACTAATACGGGCCATCGAATGACTCCTGCTCTATCGGGTCTTGCCCGGCGAATCCTGACCCTGAATGCGTCAAAACGTCCCGGCGGTTGCCTATCTTACATGCACCCTTGCCAAGACAAAGCCGGCCACCGGGATTAGAATGCCCGCACTCTCTTCTGGTGACAGCGACATGACTGATCAGCGCAAAGGCAGCGATGCCGAACCCACCACGCACTTCGGCTTCAAGAACGTACCGGAAAGCCAAAAGGCGGAAAAGGTCGCCGAGGTGTTCCACTCCGTGGCCGCCAAGTACGACTTGATGAACGACGTGTTGTCCGGTGGCCTGCACCGCCTCTGGAAGCGCTTCACCATCGAGCTGTCCGGCGTGCGCCCGGGTAACCGGGTGCTGGATATCGCCGGCGGCACCGGCGACCTGACCCGCAAGTTCTCGCACCTGGTAGGCCCCACCGGCCAGGTGGTGCTGGCCGACATCAACGCCTCCATGCTCAAGGTCGGCCGTGACCGCCTGCTGGACCTGGGTGTGGCCGGCAACGTCGAGTTCGTCCAGGCCGATGCGGAGAAACTGCCCTTCCCGGACAACCATTTCGACTGCGTGACCATCGCCTTCGGCCTGCGCAACGTCACCCACAAGGAAGACGCCCTGCGCTCCATGCTGCGGGTGCTCAAGCCCGGCGGCCGCCTGCTGGTGCTGGAGTTCTCCAAGCCGACCAGCGCGCTGATGTCCAAGGTCTACGACGCCTACTCGTTTGCCTTCATGCCACTGGCCGGCAAGCTGATCACCAACGACTCGGAAAGCTATCGCTACCTGGCCGAATCGATCCGCATGCACCCGAACCAGGAAACCCTGAAATCGATGATGGTGGAGGCCGGTTTCGACCGCGTGACCTACCACAACATGACCGCGGGCATCGTCGCCCTGCATCGCGGCATCAAGCCCTGATGCTGCTCAGCGGCCTTCTCGCCGGCGTCGAGCACGGTCTCAACCGGGTGCTGCGCCTCGACGGCACGGCCTTGAGCCGCCTGGGCCACCTGACGGGCAAGCTCATCGAAGTCGACTGCGCCAGCCCGGCCCTGAAGCTGTTCATCCTGCCCAGCGACCAAGGCCTGCTGCTGGCCGCGCACTGGGCCACCGAGGCCGACTGCATCCTCCGCGCCCCGGCCTCGAGCCTGCTGAGCCTGGCCCTGAGCCGCGACAAGACCGCCGTCCTGCACAGCCCCGAGGTCAGCCTGGAAGGCGACAGCGCGGTGCTGCTGGACCTGGCCGGGGTCCTCCAGGACCTGGATCTGGACTGGGAGTATGAACTCTCGCGCTGGCTCGGCCCGATCGCCACGCCCCTGCTCAGCGGCCACTTGCGCAGCCGGGCCGGCTTGTACCGGCAGGGCCTGGTCAGCCTGAAGCAGAACCTGGCTGAATACCTCAGCGAAGAATCCCGTGCCCTGGTGGGCACCCACGAGGCCGAAGCGCGCTTCGCCGAACTGGACCGGGTCAAGCTCGACCTGGAACGTCTCGAGGCGCGCGTCGAGCGCCTTTCCCGATCCCTCAACTCCAGCGATAACGCATGAAGCTGCTTGCCGTCCGCCGTCTGTTGCGCATCCAGCGCGTCGTGATCCGTTACCGTCTCGATGACCTGCTGTTCGAGCTGCCCCTGCCCTGGTTCCTCCTGGCACTGCGCTTTGCCCTGCCCTGGCGCTGGCTCCCGCGCAAGACCCTGGCGCTGAGCCGGGGGGAACGCTTGCGCCTGGCCTTGCAGGACCTGGGACCGATCTTCATCAAGTTCGGCCAGATCCTCTCCACCCGCCGCGACCTGCTGCCCGAGGACATCGCCGACGAGTTGATGCTGCTGCAGGACCGCGTGCCGCCGTTCGACTCGCAGACCGCCGTCGCGCTGATCGAGGCGCAACTGGGCAAGAAGGTCGGAGAGGTCTTCAACCGCTTCGATATCGAACCGCTGGCCTCGGCCTCGGTGGCGCAGGTCCATGCGGCACAGTTGAAGAACGGCGAAGAAGTGGTGGTGAAGGTCATCCGTCCTGGCCTCAAGCCGGTCATCGCCCAGGACCTGGCCTGGCTGTTCCTGCTCGCCCGGGCTGCTGAGCGGGTCTCGGCCGACGCCCGCCTGCTGCACCCGGTGGACGTGGTCAGCGACTACGAAAAAACCATCTACGACGAACTCGACCTGCTCCGCGAAGCGGCCAACGCCAGCCAGCTGCGGCGCAACTTCGAAGGCTCGGACATGATGTACGTGCCCCAGGTCCATTGGGACTGGTGCCGGCCGAAAGTGCTGGTGATGGAGCGTATCTACGGCATCCAGGTCACTGACCTGGCGACCCTGGCCGACCAGCGCACCGACATGAAACTGCTCGCCGAGCGCGGCGTCGAGATCTTCTTCACCCAGGTGTTCCGCGACAGCTTCTTCCACGCCGACATGCACCCCGGCAACATCTTCGTCAGCACCGTCAACCCATGGAGCCCGAAGTACATCGCCATCGACTGCGGCATCGTCGGCAGCCTGACCCCGGAAGACCAGGACTACCTGGCCCGCAACCTGTTCGCCTTCTTCAAGCGCGACTACCGCCGCGTCGCCCAGTTGCACATCGATTCGGGCTGGGTGCCGGCGCACACCAAGCTCAACGAGTTCGAGGCGGCGATCCGCACCGTGTGCGAGCCGATCTTCGAAAAACCGCTCAAGGACATCTCTTTCGGCCAGGTGCTGATGCGCCTGTTCCAGACCGCGCGGCGCTTCAACATGGAAGTCCAGCCGCAGCTTGTTCTTTTGCAGAAGACCCTGCTCAACATCGAAGGGCTGGGCCGCCAGCTGTACCCGGAACTGGACCTGTGGAGCACCGCCCAGCCGTTCCTCGAACGCTGGATGCGCGAGCGCGTCAGCCCAAAAACCCTGCTGGGCAACCTGCACGGCCAGATCGAGCAGCTACCGCACCTGGCCCACATGACCCGCGACCTGCTGGAACGCATGGCCCAGCCCCCGGTCGCCCCTCCCGAGCCGAAAGAAAACCGGCGCTCGGACGACTGGTTCCTGCGCTTGCTCGGCAGCCTGCACCTGGGCAGCGGCGCGGTACTGGCCTCCAGCGGGCCTTTGCACGAGCTGGGTCACTGGCCGGCGGCGATCATGGTCGCCGTGGGCTTGTATCTGATCGTGCGCCGATAGCCAGTCAGGCCGTGGGCTGGCACACTGTTCATTCACCGAGGCACAACCACGCGGGTGGTGCCCGGTTGTCGGAGTCGAAGATGAAAGACTGGCTGGACGAGATCAAATGGGACAGCGACGGCCTGGTGCCGGCCATTGCCCAGGATCACAAGACCGGGCGCATCCTGATGATGGCCTGGATGAACCGCGAATCGCTGCAGCTGACCGCCGCCGAGAATCGCGCCATTTACTGGTCACGTTCCCGTGGCAAGCTGTGGCGCAAGGGCGAAGAGTCGGGCCACGTGCAGCACCTGCACGAAATGCGCCTGGACTGCGACGCCGACGTGATCATCCTGATGGTCGAGCAGGTCGGCGACATCGCCTGCCACACCGGCCGCCACAGTTGCTTCTACCGCGTGTATGAAAACGGCGGCTGGAAGATCGTCGATCCGGTCCTCAAGGACCCGCACAGCATCTACGCCGCAGGACACTGAACATGACTGACACCCTGAACCGTCTGGCCCAGGTGCTGGAAGAGCGCAAAGGCGCCGCCGCCGACAGCTCCTACGTCGCCAGCCTCTATCACAAGGGTCTGAACAAGATCCTGGAAAAAGTCGGCGAAGAATCGGTCGAGACTATCCTGGCCGCCAAGGATGCCGCGATCAGCGGCGACTGCAGCGACCTGATCTACGAAACCGCCGATTTGTGGTTCCACAGTCTGGTCATGCTCGCCCAACTGGGGCAGCATCCGCAGGCCGTGCTGGACGAACTGGATCGTCGCTTCGGCCTTTCCGGACACGTCGAGAAAGCCTCGCGTCCGTCCGCCTAACAACTTTCGAGAGGAGCAGCACCATGGGCATTTTTGACTGGAAACACTGGATCGTTATCCTGATTGTCGTCGTGCTGGTGTTCGGCACCAAGAAAGTGAAAAACCTCGGCTCCGATGTCGGCGATGCGATCAAGGGCTTTCGCAAGGCCATGAGCGACGACGAAAAGCCTGCCGAGCCGACAGCCCCTCCTGTAGTGCAACCGGCGCCGCCGGTGCAGCCGCAGGCCACCACCCAGCAGAACACGCCGCATACCATCGACGTGCAGGCGCAGAAGGTTGAAGAACCCCGCAACCACTCGTGAGCACTGACTAATGTTCGGTATCAGCTTCAGTGAACTGTTGCTCGTGGGCCTGGTGGCCCTGCTGGTGCTCGGCCCCGAGCGCCTGCCCCATGCCGCGCGCACGGCAGGCTTGTGGGTCGGCCGGTTGAAGCGCAGCTTCAACGCGATCAAGCAGGAAGTGGAACGCGAGATCGGTGCCGACGAGATCCGCCGGCAACTGCACAACGAGCACATCCTGTCCCTGGAGCAGGAAGCCCGCAAGATGCTCTCGCCGACGCCCGCGAGCACCCCGGCCGAGCCGGTGGTGGAACAGACGATCCACGCCGTGCCGCCGGTGTCGCCGGAAGTCCCGTTGACGCCAGTGAGCGCCGCCGAGCCGGTAGCGGTAGCCGGCGCCGTGGAGCCCGCGGCGCACCCGACAGAACCCGCAAGCGCGACGCCAAGCGGCACGCCTGCGCCTCATGACCCTACTTTGCCGCCGCGAGCCCCATGAGCGATATTCCGGAAAACGACCAGCACATGCCGCTGGTTTCGCACCTCACCGAGTTGCGCACCCGCCTGCTGCGCTGTGTCGCGGCGATCTTCCTGATCTTCGCCGGGCTGTTCGCCTTCACCCAGCAGATCTACACCTTCGTTTCCATTCCGCTGCGCCAGTACCTGCCGGCGGGGGCGACGATGATCGCCACCGACGTCTCGTCGCCGTTCCTGACGCCGCTCAAGCTGACCATGATGGTCTCGCTGTTCCTGGCCATCCCGGTGATCCTGCACCAGATCTGGGGCTTTATCGCGCCGGGCCTGTACAAGCATGAAAAACGCATCGCCGTGCCGCTGCTGGTGTCGAGCATCGTGCTGTTCTACACCGGCATGGCCTTCGCCTATTTCCTGGTGTTCCCGCTGATCTTCAAGTTCTTCGCCGCCGCGACCCCGGCCGGCGTGGAAATGATGACCGACATCACCAGCTACCTCGACTTCGTCATGACGCTGTTCTTCGCCTTCGGCGTGGCCTTCGAAATCCCGGTGGCGGTGGTACTGCTGGTGTGGATCGGCGTGGTCGACGTCAAATACCTGAAGAAGATCCGCCCCTACGTGGTCATCGGCTGCTTCGTGGTCGGCATGATCCTGACCCCGCCGGATGTGTTCTCCCAGACCCTGCTGGCCGTGCCGATGTGGCTGCTGTTCGAGATCGGCGTGCTGTTCGGCGGCCTGGTGCGCAAACACCGCGATGAAGAGTCCGCCGACAACGACGCCCAACCGCCAGCCCCGCTGACGTGAACCTGCTGCTATTGGAGGAGGCCGACTTCATCGCGGCCGACCTCGTCGTGCTGCGCGACCGGCGCCTGACCCACATGCAGGAAGTCCACCGGGTGGCGGTGGGCGACAGCCTGCGGGTGGGGCGTATCGGCGGCCTGATGGGCAGCGCCGAGGTGCTGCGCCTGGACGCCAACGAGGCCGAGCTGCGGGTCAGCCTGGATCGAGCGCCACCGGCGAAACTGCCGCTGACCCTGGTGCTGGCCCTGCCGCGCCCGAAAATGCTCCGCCGGGTGTTCCAGACCGTCGCCACCCTGGGTGTGCCCAAGGTGGTACTGGTGAACAGCTACCGCGTGGAAAAGAGCTTCTGGCAGACGCCGTTCCTGGAGCCCGGGGCGATTCGCGAGCAACTGATCCTCGGGCTGGAGCAGACCCGCGACACCGTGCTGCCGGAGGTCATCATCGAGAAGCGCTTCAAGCCCTTCGTCGAAGACCGTCTGCCGGCCATCAGTGCCGGCACCCTCGGCCTGGTCGGCCATCCCGGCAACTACCCGCCCTGCCCACGTGGCCTGGATGAGCCGGTGACCCTGGCCATCGGCCCGGAAGGCGGCTGGATTCCCTACGAGATCGACCTGCTGGGCAAGGCCGGGCTGCAACCGGTACAGCTCGGCGAACGCATCCTGCGGGTCGAGACCGCCGTGACCGCCCTGCTCGCCCGCCTGTTCTGATCCTCCCCGCACTCTGTAGGAGCGTCGACCGGCTGCTCCTACAGGAAGCGTGCTCAGCCTTGGCTGACTGGCCGACAGAAAAAACCTTCATCTTTCAAAGAATTACCCTACAGCCCATTCAGGTCGCGTCTCCCGCCGCCAAGCCGATGAGAGGACATGCCCCACGCATTTGCACGTGAGGGCCATGGACTCATCCGTTTGGCAGGAGATTCACCATGTTCCGTTGGCTGATCCGCGCACTGCGCGACCGCAGTATCCGCTTCAAACTGGCCCTGGGCTTCGGCCTCGTACTGCTCTTGACCCTGGGGGTCACCCTGACCGGCTGGCACGCCCTGGGCACCACCATAGAACGCTCGCAGACGCTCTCGAGCATTGCCCGGCTCAGCCGCCTCACCAGCGACATGCGCGCCGACCGCATCGCCTTCCGGGTGCTGAACGACCCACAGAGCCGCACCCGGATCACCCGCCAACTGGCGGGCATCGAGAAGCTCTTGAGCGGGCTTCTGCCACGCCTGCCGGACCCGGGCGACCGCCAGGTCCTGAACGACCAACAACAGGCAATCCAGGGTTTCCAGACCACCCTCGACGATCTCGATGAAAGCCTTCGCGACCGCGAACGCGCTCGCCAGCGGATGAATGCCGGCGTGATCCAGGCCACGCAGGCGGTGGCCCGCTTCGAAGCCCATCAACTGCGCGAGGCGAGCAAAAACACCCATGACCTGCAGTGGCAGGCGCCGCTCAAACGGGTCGAAGCGCTGCGTCAACTGATCAACGACACCCACGCCAGCATCCAGGCACCGGCCTATCTGTCCGATTCGCTGCAGGCTTATTCGGAGCAGGCGCTGAGGGCGATCGACCGCCTGGGACAACTTGAGACACAAGTGATGCCACTGACCCCGGCCCTGGCCGACGACCACAAGCGCATGCTGGTGGAGCTGCGCCACTATCGCGAGGCGCTCCAGCAGTTCAAGGACGCACAACTACTCGCCGAAGCCGCTCACAACGTCATGGAAGGATTGGGCGACAGGCTGCTGGCCGGCAACGAGGAACTGAGCCGCAGCCAGACCCAGACCCGCGACCGTCAGGCCCAGGCGGCCAAATGGATGCTGGCGAAAATAGCCCTGCTGGCCTGGTTGATCGCCAGCCTCGCCGCCTGGATCCTCAGCCGCCAGTTGCTGATCCCGCTGTCGCGCAGCCTGAAACTGGCGCGCCACATCGCCGCGGGTGACCTGAGCCGCGATGTGGCGGTCGATCGCCGCGACGAGCTCGGCCAGTTGCAGCAGGCCATGCAAGGCATGACCCTCGGATTACGGGAACTGATTCGTGGCATTGGCACCAGCGCTTCCCGGGTGGCGAGCGCCGCCGAGCACCTGTCGACCAGCACCGAACAGACCGATGCCAGCGTCAGCAGCCAGAATGCCGCTACCGAGCAAGTGGCCGCCGCCATGAAACAGATGACCGCCAGCGTGCGGGAGGTGGCCCGTCACGCCGATGCCGCCTCCCTGGCGGCCACCCAGGCCGACCAGCAGGCCCGCGACGGTGACGGTGCGGTCGCCTATGCCATCGAGCAGATCGAACAGCTCGAGCAACAGATGCAGCTCTGCTCCCAGGCCATGGACGGGCTCCAGCGGGAAAGCGAACGGATCGGCAGCGTACTGGACGTGATCAAGTCGGTGTCCCAACAGACCAACCTGCTGGCCCTCAATGCCGCCATCGAGGCGGCCAGGGCCGGCGAGGCCGGGAGCGGTTTTGCCGTGGTCGCCGATGAGGTGCGCAGCCTGGCGCAACGCACCCAGGACTCGGCCCAGGAGATCAAGGAGCTGATCGCGGCCTTGCAAGGCGGCACCCAGCAGGTCGCGGGCATGCTCGACAGCAGCCGCAAGCTGACTCGCAACAGCGTCGAATCGAGCCGCCACAGCGGCGGCAAGCTGGAGGCCATCAGCCGTAGCGTGTCGCAGATCCTCGGGATGAATGAGCAGATCGCGGCGGCGGGCGAAGAACAGAGCGTCGTCGCCGAGCAGATCAGCCGCAGCGTGCTGCATGTGCGCGACATGTCACAGCAGACCGCCAGCGCTTGCGACGACACCGCCGCCGCCAGCCTGCAACTGAGCCAGTTGGGCGCTCAGTTGCAGCGCCTGGTAGAGCGTTTCAAGGTGTAGGAGCGGTCAATCGATCTCAGCCAGCCAGTCGCTCGCCTTGAACCACTGGTCGTGGATACGATCGTAGGTGCCATCCTCGGCGATCTGGTGCAGGAAGTGGTTGATCCAGTTGAGGCTGTCGTGGTCACCCTTCTTCAGCCCGAAGGCCAGCGGTTCATAGGTGAACGGCTGGTCCAGGCACAACAGCTTGCCGTCGCCCAGCTTGTTCACCGCCACCAGGTTGTAGGGCGCATCGTGGACAAAGGCATCGGCCTTGCCCTCGAGCACCGCCCGCACCCCCTCCTCCTCATTGGCATAAGTGCTCAGCTGGGCCTCGCCCATCATTTTCCTGGCGACGATTTCACCCGTGGTCCCGGCCTTGGCGGCGATGCGATAACCCGCCTCGTTCAGGTCTTCGAAACCCTGCACCTTGCCACCCAGTGCCAGGGGAATCAGCAGCGTCTGCCCGACCACGATAAAGGCATCGCTGAAATTGAGCCGCAGGTTACGTTGCTGGGTCAGGGTCATGCCGCTGGCGATCAGGTCGAACTTGTTCGCCAGCAAACCGGGGAGCAACTCGGCGTAGGAGCTGGACACCAACTCCAGCTTCACCCCCAGCGCCCGACTCATCTCACGCAACAGATCGATCTCGAAACCGATGATTTCGCCGCGCTTGTTCGTCATCTCAAAGGGGATATAGGTGGGATTGGTACCCACTTTCAGCGTGCCGCGCTTGACCGCATCGTCAATGGCCCCCGCCTGCAGCGCACACGCATGAGCGAGCACCACGACCCCCAGCAGCAACATCGACAGAAACCTTTTCATCCTGAAACTCCCCTGGGCCGCTTTTCCGGTCGTGCCGGCGAGCCCCGCGACGCCTGCGTGAAAGCACAGTCGCCTGGGTCTGGCGGGCACAATTTTGGGGGGCGATCCTAACGTACTCGGGTGCGGGGCAACACCGAGGGGAGACGGGTCTTTTGTTACCAAATGACAAAGGGGCCGCGGTGTTCGTCACACCGCGGCCCCTTTGGCGTCAGGCGGGCTGGGCCGCCGATGTGGCCGGCTGCAGAGGCAGCAGCGGCGCATGGGGATCGGCCTTGATCGAAGCGCGCCAGGCCCCCAGCCACTCGGCGTGGTCTTCGCTCCAGACCTGCGCATGCAGGCGGGTCAGGGCCACCGGGTCGCTCAGCAAGTGCAGGCGCGACTGATTGTCCAGGCCGGCCGGGCCGACCTTCAGCGCATGCCGCACACGCTCGACACGCAGCCATTCGATAGGCTCGGCGTGACCATGACGGGCCGTCGCCAGGGCGCAGGCCAGGGCATTCTGCCGCGGATCGACCACGGCCCGGACAAAGCCGTCATTGAGCGCATGCCAACGGTTTTCGTGGGTGTACTCATCCGTCGCCAGCAGCGCCTGGGGCGGATTGTATTCCTCGGGGATGAGGAACAGGCTCTCATCCTTGGAACGCAACCCCAGGTTGACCCGGCTGGAGATCACCGAGACCGGGATCGACAGCATCAGCGAACCGACGATCGGCACCAGCCACCAGAGGAAGCTCGGGTTGAGCCAGATCACCAGCAGCGCCCAGAGCGCACCCAGCAGGGTTTGCGGACCATGGCGGCGCACCGCCTCGCTCCACGGCGTGGAGTCGTCGTCACGCTGCGGAGAGTTCCAGGTCGCCGCCCAGCCGAGGAACGCGGCCAGTACGAAACGGGTGTGGAAAATCATCCGTACCGGCGCCAGCAGCATGGAGAACAGCATCTCCAGCAGCATCGACACGGTCACCTTGAACTTGCCGCCGAACTCTTTCGCGCCCTTGGCCCAGATCAGGATGATGCTCAGCAGCTTGGGCAGGAACAGCAGCACGATGGTGGTGGAGAACAGCGCCACCGCCTTGTCTGGATGCCATTGCGGCCACAGCGGATAGAGCTGGCGCGGCTCCATGAAGTATTGCGGCTCCATCAGCGTGTTGACCGCCAGCAGGGCCGTCGACAGCACCAGGAAGAAGAACCACAACGGCGCCGACAGGTAGGACATCACCCCGGTGAGGAACACCGCGCGGTGCACCGGGTGCATGCCCTTGACCAGGAACAGGCGGAAGTTCATCAGGTTGCCGTGGCACCAGCGCCGGTCGCGCTTGAGCTCGTCGAGCAGGTTCGGCGGCAGCTCTTCGTAGCTGCCCGGCAGGTCGTAGGCGATCCACACGCCCCAGCCGGCACGGCGCATCAGCGCGGCCTCGACGAAGTCGTGGGACAGGATCGCCCCGGCGAAGGCGCCTTTGCCGGGCAACGGCGCCAGGGCGCAGTGCTCGATGAACGGCTTCATGCGGATGATCGCGTTGTGCCCCCAGTAGTGGGACTCGCCCAACTGCCAGAAGTGCAGGCCGGCGGTGAACAACGGACCATAGACGCGGGTCGCGAACTGCTGCATGCGGGCGTAGAGGGTGTCCATGCCCGACGCCCGTGGCGCGGTCTGGATGATCCCGGCGTCCGGCGTGGCTTCCATCAGGCGCACCAGGCTGGTCAGGCATTCGCCGCTCATGACGCTGTCGGCGTCGAGCACCACCATGTACTTGTAGTCACCGCCCCAGCGACGGCAGAAGTCGTCGAGGTTGCCGCTCTTGCGCTTCACGCGACGACGGCGACGGCGGTAGAAGATCTTGCCGAAGCCCGAGGCTTCGCGGCAGACGTCCAGCCAGGCCTGTTGCTCGGCGACGCAGATATCGGTGTCGTTACTGTCGCTCAGGACGAAGAAGTCGAAGCGATCCAGGTCGCCGGTGGCGGCGACCGACTCGAAAGTCGCGCGCAGGCCGGCAAACACCCGTGGCACGTCCTCGTTGCAGATCGGCATGACGATGGCGGTACGCGCATCCTTGGCGATCGGCTCGCTGCCGGCGCTGGCGCCGGAGATACGGTACTTGTCATGCCCGGTGAGCAATTCGAGGAAGCCCATCAGGGCGGTCCAGAAACCCGCCGAGACCCAGCAGAACAGGATCCCGAACAGCACCAGGATGCTGGTTTGCAGCAGATAGGGCAGCACTTGCTGGGCGGTCTGCAACAGCGGTTGATGCACCACTTCGTTGAGATCGACGAACGACCAGCCCTGGTAGGGCATGATGCCTTTCATGTACCAGCCGGCGACAACGGTCTGGCCGAGCATCAGCACCAGCAGGATATAGCGGCGAATGGAGCCCACGGTGCGCCAGCGCGCGTGGGGCAGCTCGCGTTTATCGTCCTTGGGCGCGGGCGGGTTGCTGCGCCCGGTCAGGCGCCTCCAGCCGCGCACCAGGATATTGGTGCGCCAGGGCTCCGGGACGACCCGGGTCCGGCGGATCGGCGGCGTGGCCTTGAGACACACGCGCCCGGCGGCATCCACCGCGAGCATCTCGGCGTCTTCCAGCTCGGCCGCCGAGTCGAGGATCAGGCGCTGCCCCACCGAAGCCTGCGCGGCCTCGGCGGAGTCAACGGCCGGCTGCGCGCTCAGGCGCTCATGCAGCTCGGCGAACGAGGTGCAGCTCGACAGCTCCGCACGCTGCTCATTGCTCATCGGCAAATGCGCCAGGTACTCGGAAAGAGCCTCTGGCTGTACGATCGGGTTACTCATCGGCAGGCAACTGGTAGCTCCAGGTCTCGGTCAGGACTTGTTCAGTCGGCACCGGTTCCGGGGTGGGTGGGGTAGCCTCGGGAGCAGGCGCCGCGGCGGCTTGCTCTTTCTTGTCCTGGGCTTGCTCTTTCTTCTCCTGGGCCTTCTCTTTCTCTTGCTGCTTGGCCGCGACCTTGTCGGCCTTGACCACCTGGGACGAGACCGAGATCTTGGCCGAATCCGCCGTGGGGAGGTCCTTGACCAGGGCCGCGCGCAGTTCGGTGGCCTTGCCCGGTTCCTTGACCTTCAGGCGCAGGGTCAGGCGCCAGCCCTGGGTTTCCGGGTTGTAGCGCAGGCTGTTTTCCACCAGTTCCGCGTTGTCGCCGACGCTGACCTGACTGCGAACCGGCGCGTCTTCAGGCAAGGCCTTGAGGGACGGACCTTCGAAGTCGATCAGGTAGGCCACGCTGCCGTCCGGTTGACGGATCAGGTTCGACTGCTTGACGTCGCCAGTGGACTTGAGGGTCTGCTTGACCCAGGCGCTCTCCGGCGAATGCAGGGCCGCTTCGTCGGTGGTCCAGTGCAGGCGGTAGGCGAAATTCATCGGCTGGCCGACGTCGGCGCGCTCGGCCGGGTTCCAGAAAGCGACGATGTTGTCGTTGGTTTCGTCGGCGGTCGGAATTTCCACCAGGTCGACCGTGCCCTTGCCCCAGTCGCCCTTGGGCTCGATCCAGGCGCTTGGACGCTTGTCGTAGCGGTCGTCGAGGTCTTCGTAGTGGCTGAAATCACGGCCACGCTGCAGCAAGCCGAAGCCCCGCGGGTTTTCCACGGAGAAATTGCTCACGGCCAGGTGTTTCGGATTGTTCAGCGGGCGCCAGATCCACTCGCCATTGCCGGCGTGGATCGACAGGCCGCTGGAGTCATGCAGCTCGCGACGGTAGTTGAGGACCTTGGACGGCTGGTTGGCGCCGAACAGGAACATGCTGGTCAGCGGGGCAACGCCCAGCTTGCCGACCTTGTCGCGCAGGAACATCTGCGCGTCCACGTCGACGATGGTGTCGGTGCCGGGACGCAGGGTCAAGCGGTAGGCGCCGGTGGCACGCGGCGAGTCCAACAGGGCGAAAATCACCAGGTGCTTGTCGGCCGGCTTGGGTTGCTGGATCCAGAACTCGGTGAAACGCGGGAACTCTTCACCGGACGGCAAGGCGGTGTCGATGGCCATGCCACGGGCCGACAGGCCATAGGTCTGGCCCTTGCCCACGACGCGGAAGTAACTCGCGCCGAGCATGGTCATGATCTCGTCCTGCTTGTCGGCCTTGTTGATCGGATAAAGCACACGGAAGCCGGCATAGCCCAGCTGCTCGGTGGCCTTGGGATCGAACTTCACATCGCCGAAATCGAAGCGGGTCGGGTCGTACTTGATCTCTTTCACGTCGTCCGCGGTGATTTCGTTGATCTTCACCGGCGTATCGAAATGCATGCCCTGATGGTAGAACGACAGCTTGAACGGGGTTTTCTCGCCCGCCCATTCGGCCTTGTCGGTCAGGAAGCGGATTTTCTGGTAGTCCGCGAACTTCATGTCACGGAACTCGTTCGGCAGATTGCTGCGCGGAGCTTCGTACTTCTGCCCGGCCAGCGTCTTGGCCTTGGCCGCCACATCATCCAGGTTGAACGCAAAGAGTTGTCCCGCGCTGAGCAGGCAGAGCAGTGCCGAGCCCGCCACCAGCGCTTTTCGTAACCCTTTGGCAGTCAGTGTTGGAGCATTACAGGGACTAACAATCACGAGCAACCCTCGCCGAAAACAGATCAAAAACCAACGGCCAGCTATCTATATGCCAGGTTGGCGAGCATTGTTCCGACTCCGCTGGGGCCAAATGATTCCCCAAACGGTCGCGGACAAGTCTCTACCTAAGTCAAAATGGACCAACGAACGCCGATCCCCGTAGCGCGCGATTATCTAGTAGGCCGCGTTACAACGCATCAGGTGAAACAAAGTATTTATCGCGAAAACCCCCTGTTTTCAGTCAAATACGTCGTTTTTGGTGCTTTCAGGTCTGTAACAGGAAGGTTACCGGGCCATCATTGACCAGATGCACCTGCATGTCCGCCCCGAAACGCCCGGTCGCCACTTGCCCATGCAAACCTTGCGCCTGCGCCACCACATAGTCGAACAGCGCCTCGGCCAGCGCCGGGGGCGCGGCCGTGGAGAAACTCGGACGCAATCCGCTCTGGGTATCGGCCGCCAGGGTGAACTGCGACACCAGCAGCAAACCGCCACCGGTGTCCGCCAGGGACAGGTTCATCTTGCCCTGCGGATCGCTGAATACCCGATAGTTAAGCAGCTTCTTCAGCAGTTTGTCAGCGTGCGCCCGGGTGTCGCCCGGCTCCACCGCCAGCAGCACGAGCAGGCCCTGGTCGATGGACCCGACCACTTCTCCCGCCACCTCCACCCGCGCGCCGCTGACGCGTTGCAACAAGCCCTTCATGCTTCTTCGAGTGGCAGGTCGAGCAGGCGCCGGGCCATCCGGTCGGCCGCCCGCACCAGCGCATCGGTGATGCCCGGCTCGGAAGCCGCGTGACCGGCGTCGCGAATCACCTGCAACTCGCTGTTGGGCCAGGCCTGGTGCAGTTCCCAGGCGTTGTCCAGCGGGCAGATCACATCGTAGCGACCGTGCACGATCACACCCGGCAGGTGGGCGATCCTGTCCATGTTGCGGATCAGTTGATCGGGTTCGAAGAACGCGTTGTTGGTGAAGTAGTGACATTCGATCCGGGCAATCGACAGCGCGCGCTGCGGCTCGGAGAAGCGGTCGACCACCAGCGGGTTCGGGCGCAGGGTCGCGGTACGGCCCTCCCACAGGGACCAGGCCTTGGCGGCGTGCATCTGGGCGATCTGGTCGTTGCCGATCAGGCGCCGGTGGAACGCGCCGAGCAGGTCGTCACGCTCATCCAGCGGGATCGGCGCCACGTAGTCCTGCCAGTAGTCCGGAAACAGACGGCTGGCACCGGCCTGGTAGAACCACTCGATTTCCTGTGGGCGGGCCAGGAAGATACCGCGCAGGATCAGGCCGTGAACCCGCTCCGGGTGGGTCTGGGCGTAGGCCAGGGACAGCGTCGAGCCCCAGGAGCCGCCGAACAGCACCCACTTGTCGATCTCCAGGTACTGGCGAATGCGCTCGAGGTCCTCCACCAGGTCCCAGGTGGTATTGTTCTCCAGGCTCGCGTGCGGGGTCGAGCGTCCGCAACCGCGCTGGTCGAAGGTGATGATGCGATACAGGTTGGGGTCGAAATAGCACCGGCTCTGGGCATCGCAGCCGGCTCCCGGGCCTCCGTGGATGAATACCACCGGCAATCCTTCCGGCGAACCGCTCTCGTCGACATACAGCACATGTGTTTCATCCACGGCCAGATCGTGCCGGGCGTAGGGTTTGATCTGCGGGTACAAAGTCTGCATCACGCGCTCCGTAGGGGTCGAGGTCATCCCTGCTGGGGACTTCATATTATTCTGTCGTCCGGCATCATAAACCCGAATCACGGAATCGGCATGCCCTTGTCAAAAGCGCGGGCATGTGGGCGCATTCATCGCGGTCTCCCTCCCGTCGGACGCTGCCTAGCCATTCGGCCAGTGTTCAAGTCCGCCCGATAAACGCTTCAATAGCGAGGTCACAGAGAAAGGCAGGAGCCGTTCTGCCGGGGTATCCGCGCAAAAGTGAAAGGGAGTTTCCAATGCAGCAAGACTGTTTGCCGGGCCTGCTTTCCTACCCGGAGAAGGCCATCATCCTCGCCGACAACGAAATGTTTATCCGCGCCCTCTCCGAGCTGGGTCTGGACGCCGCCGCCGTGGACTCACCGCAACCACTGCCGGCGCAAAGCCTGGTGTTTTCCTTCACCAGCCAGGGCGCCCGGCAGTTCTATGAGCGAGCGGCCAGGACGCGGCACAAACAAAGCATTCTCTGCCCGCTGCACGCCTTCGACCCGGGCCTGGAGAACGCGCTTTACAGCCTGATGCTGTTGCTGCGCAGCGACTTCGCCAACTGCCTGAGGCGCCAGCGCGACCACCTCAGGCTGCTGAACCGGCACCAACGACTGCACCTGGCCGGCGAGGGATCGCGGGCCGACGTCTGGTTGAAAAGCCGCTCGGCCCCTTACGTCACGACCCGTGATGAAATCAGCGAGCATTTCGTGCTGTGCGTCTCGGAGTTGTTCGAAGTGCACTACGCCCATATGCGCCCGGACAGCCCCGACCTCTTTCAATTGAACGGCATTTTGCGCATCAGTGGCCTGTTGACGTCCCAGGGCAGCAGCAGGGCGCCACTCGCCCTGGGCGTCGATGAACAACTGATGGAGCTGGCCCAAGGTGTTGCCAGGCACCAGGCCTGGCTGCACATCGAACACAACCAGGTGCGCTCGTTCAAGGTCGCCGGGCAGGAATATGTCGGCCTGCTGGCTCGGGCCGCGGGCGACAGGGGGCTGAATCTGAGTGAATTCGCCATCGGCGTGAACGACACCATCGGGCCGAACATCAACTACAGCCACAACTCGCCGATGAACGAGGGCATCGGCGGCGTGCATGTGGGCCTGGGGGACGGTGCCAGCGGCTATCACATCGACTTCCTGAGCCCAGGAGTCGATGTGTTACCGGGATGAATTCAGCGACCGTAGTGCTCGCGGCCCCAGGCCAGCAGGCCTTGCAGCAGCTCCTTGAGCACCACCCGCGTCGGCTCGGCCAGGTCGCTGCGGTAGTTGAACGGCTCGAACTCTTCCATATAGGTGCACTGCCCCAACTCGAGCTGCACCGCGTGGATGTCCTGCGCCGGATCGCCGTAATGACGGGTGATATGCCCGCCCTTGAAACGTCCGTTCAACACATGGCTGTAGGCCGGATGCCCGGCACAGATGGCCTCCAGTCGCGCCGCCAGTTGCGGATCGCAGCTGGCGCCGTTGAAGGTGCCCAGGTTGAAATCCGGCAGCTTGCCGTCGAACAGGTGCGGGATCACCGAGCGGATCGAGTGGGCATCGAACAGCAAGGCATAGCCGAACTCGGCCTTTAGCCGCGCCAGTTCCTGCTGCAGGGTCTGGTGATACGGGGTCCAGACCTGCTCCAGGTAGTTGGCCCGCTCCGCGGCCGACGGCTCCTGCCCCTCGACGAACAGCGGCACGCCGTCGAACAGGGTCGCCGGGTACAGACCGGTGGTGGCCCCGACATACATCGGCTTGTCATCGGACGGCCGGTTCAGGTCGATGACAAACCGCGAGTAACCGGCAGCCAGGGTGCTGGCACCCAGCTCGGCGGCAAAATCATAGAGCCGCGGGATGTGCCAGTCGGTGTCCGGCAGGCTTTGCGCCTCGGGGATCAACCCGGCCTTGACCGCCGGGGTCAGTTGCACCCCGGCATGGGGCATGCTGATCAACAGCGGCACGCGACCTTGTTTGAAGCTCAGAACGTTATCCACAGGACAGTCTCCTAGATCAATACTTCGACACCATGGCGCACCACGCGCTTGCCCAGATCACCACCCAGCCAATAGGCCAGGTCCGCCGGACGTTCGATCCGCCAGGCGACGAAATCCGCGAACTTGCCGACTTCCAGCGAACCGTGGGTGGCGCCCATGCCCAGCGCCGTGGCGGCATGCTGGGTGACCCCGGCCAGGGCTTCTTCCGGGGTCATGCGGAACAGGGTACAGGCCATGTTCAACATCAGGCGCAGCGACAGCGCCGGCGAGGTGCCGGGGTTGAGGTCGCTGGCAATGGCGATCTTCACGCCGTGCTTGCGCAAGGCCTCCATCGGCGGCAACTGGGTTTCGCGCAGGAAGTAGAACGCCCCCGGCAGCAGCACCGCGACGGTACCGGAGGCGGCCATGGCGATGGCATCCTCCTCGGTCATGAATTCCAGATGGTCCGCCGACAGCGCCTGGTAACGCGCCGCCAGGCTGGAACCGTGCAACGACGACAGCTGCTCGGCATGCAGCTTCACCGGCAAGCCCAGTTGTTGCGCGACCTTGAACACCCGCTCGACCTGGGCCGGGGAAAACGCCAGGTATTCGCAGAAGGCATCCACCGCATCCACCAGGCCTTCGGCGGCCAGGGCCGGGAGCATCTCGGCGCAGATATGCTCGATGTAGTCGTCGGCCCGCCCGGCATATTCCGGTGGCAAGGCATGGGCCGCCAGGCAGGTGCTGCGCACGCTGACCGGCAGCTCGGCGCCCAGGCGGCGAATCACCTTGAGGATCTTGCGCTCGCTGTCCAGGTCCAGGCCGTAGCCGGACTTGATCTCGACACTGGTCACACCGTCGCGCAGCAGGCAGGTCAGGCGTTGCCGGGCGCTGGCGAACAGTTCGTCCTCGCTCGCGGCACGGGTCGCCCGCACCGTGCTGGCAATACCGCCACCGGCGGCGGCGATCTCGGCATAGCTCACGCCTTGCAGGCGCTGCTCGAATTCGCCGCTGCGGTTGCCGCCGAACACCGTGTGGGTATGGCAGTCGATCAGCCCCGGGGTAACCCAGGCGCCTTCCAGGTCATTGACCTGTGGATAATCCGCAGCCGGCAGTTCGGCGCGCGGGCCGATCCACTCGATCTTCGACGCCACGGTCACGATGGCGGCGTCCTCGATGATCGAGTAGCTGCCTTGCGCCATGCTTGCAACATGACAGTTCTGCCAAAGCGTTTTCATCCGGGGTCTCCGTTAGGTTATCGACTAGACAAAGCAGGGGCTTGCTGAACACGGGCATCCCGGACCGCCGCCGGCTTGACCCAGATCTGGTAGGCCAGTATCAGCAGGCCGATCCATACCGCGCCGACGATCAGTGCCGGCCGGGTGTCGGGGAAGTAGCCCAGCACACCGAAGATGAACACCATGAAGGCAATCGCCGCCATCGGCGCATAGGGCCAGAACGGCACCGGGAACTTCAGTTGCGCGGCCTCTTCACGGCTCATGGAACGGCGCATGGCCACCTGGGTGACCAGGATCATGATCCACACCCACACGGTGGCGAAGGTGGCGATGGACGCGATCAGCAGGAACACGTCTTCCGGGATCAGGTAGTTGAGCAACACCCCCAGCAACAGGGCGACGGCCATCACCAGCACGGTCATCCACGGCACACCGGCGCGGGACAGCTTGGCGAAGGCCTGGGGCGCATGGCCTTGCTGGGCCAGGCCGTACATCATCCGGCCGGCACCGAAGATATCGCTGTTGATGGCGGAGATCGCCGCCGAAATCACCACGATATTCAGGATAGTGGCCGCCGAACCAATTCCCAGGTTCTGGAAGATCTGCACGAAGGGGCTGCCCTGGTTGCCGATCTGCTGCCACGGGTAGAGGGACATCAGCACGAACAGGGTCAGCACGTAGAACAGCAGGATGCGCAGCGGCACCGCGTTGATCGCCCTGGGGATCACCCGCTGCGGGTCCTGGGCTTCACCGGCGGTGACGCCGATGATCTCGATACCGCCGAAGGCGAACATGACCACCGCGAACGAAGCGATCATCCCCGCCGCGCCATTGGGCATGAAACCGCCCTGGCTCCAGAGGTTGCTGATGCCGACGCTCGCCGAAGGCGTGGCGGTGCTGATGCCGAAGAACAGGATGCCGAAGCCGCCGAGGATCATCGCCACGATGGCGCCGACCTTGAGCAGCGACAGCCAGAACTCCATTTCGCCGAAGACTTTCACCGTACACAGGTTCAGGCCGCCGATGACGAAGACGACACCGAGCACCCAGATCCAGCGGTCGACCTCGGGGAACCAGAAGCCCATATAGATGCCGAAGGCGGTGACGTCGGCCAGGCCGACGATGACCATCTCGAACGCGTAGGTCCAGCCGAGGATGAAACCGGAACGGGGACCGATGTAGGTGCTGGCGTAGTGGCCGAAGGAGCCGGCCACCGGCTCGTGCACGGCCATTTCACCGAGGGCGCGCATGACCATGAACACTGCGGCGCCGCCGATCAGGTAGGCCAGCAGCACGGCGGGGCCGGCCATCTGGATGGCCGAGGCGGAACCATAGAACAGCCCGGTACCGATGGCGGAACCCAGGGCCATGAAGCGAATATGTCGGGCCGAAAGCCCGCGTTTCAAACCTTTGACTTGCTGTTGCATTGCTAGTCCTTGATTGTTCTTATCGGTGAACCTCGATGAGAATCAGACTGGAGGCGAGTGTCTTGCGACCGGCCGGCCGCAAAAGGGGGCGCAGAGTACCCAACCCAGCACGCGCAGGCAAAACGCATCTGCCGGGTGGGGCCCTTTGTCGGAAAGCCGAAAAATCACCCTGTGGCGAGCGGGCTTGCCCGCGCTCGGCTGCGCAGCAGCCGTAAAACCAGAACCCGCGTTATACCTGATACAACGCGGTGTCCGGTTTCAGGGCCGCTTCGCGCCCCAGCGTGGGCAAGCCCACTCGCCACAATGGATCGCACCGCCCGATAAAGAGTCGGCTCAACCCCAGTCTGCTCTCGAGCAATGCTTACAGGCTTGGCAGCAACTTCGCCGGTACCAGCTCGTTCAGGCAACGCGATGCCAGCAACCCGGTGGCCGCCTCGATATCCGGTGCGAAGAAACGATCCTTCTCGTAATACGCCACCTGCTCGCGCAAGGTCGCCCGGGCGATTTCCAGGGCCGGCGAGGTTTTCAGGCCATTGCGCAGGTCCAGGCCCTGACACGCCCCCAGCCATTCCACGGCGAGGATCCCACGGGTGTTCTCGGCCATTTCCCACAGACGCTTGCCAGCCGCCGGTGCCATCGACACATGGTCTTCCTGGTTGGCGGAGGTCGGCAGGCTGTCGACGCTATGCGGGTGCGCCAGCGCCTTGTTCTCGCTGGCGAGGGCCGCCGCGGTGACCTGGGCGATCATGAAGCCGGAGTTGACGCCGCCATTGGCCACCAGGAACGGCGGCAACTGCGACATGTGCTTGTCCATCATCAGGGAGATGCGGCGCTCGCTCAGGGAGCCGATTTCGGCAATCGCCAGGGCCAGGTTGTCAGCGGCCATGGCCACCGGCTCGGCGTGGAAGTTGCCGCCCGAGATCACGTCGCCTTCGGCGGCGAACACCAGCGGGTTGTCGGACACGGCGTTGGCTTCGATCACCAGCACTTCGGCGGCCTGGCGGAACTGGGTCAGGCAAGCGCCCATGACCTGTGGCTGGCAGCGCAGGGAGTACGGGTCCTGGACCTTCTCGCAGTTCTCGTGGGAGTCGGACACTTCGCTGCGCTCGCCCAACAGGTGGCGATAGCCGGCAGCGGCGTCGATCTGGCCGCGTTGACCACGGGCCGCGTGGATGCGCGGGTCGAACGGCGAGCGCGAGCCCAGCACCGCTTCGACTGTCAGCGCACCGCTGACCAGGGCGCCGGCGAACAGGTCTTCACCTTCGAACAGACCGCGCAGGGCGAAAGCGGTGGACACCTGGGTGCCGTTGAGCAGCGCCAGGCCTTCCTTCGCGGCCAGGGTCAGGGGTTGCAGGCCAGCCTGTTTCAGCGCGGCGTGCGCATCCAGCCATTCGCCCTTGTAGCGTGCCTTGCCTTCGCCCAGCAGCACCAGGGACATATGGGCCAGCGGCGCGAGGTCGCCGGACGCACCGACCGAACCTTTCAGCGGAATGTGCGGGTAGACCTCGGCATTGATCAAGGCGATCAGCGCGTCGATCACCTGGCGGCGAATCCCGGAGAAGCCGCGGCTCAGGCTGTTGACCTTGAGCACCATGATCAGGCGCACCAGCGCATCGCTGATCGGCTCGCCGACACCGGCGGCATGGGACAGCACCAGCGAGCGCTGGAGGTTTTCCAGGTCTTCGCTGGCGATGCGGGTCGAGGCCAGCAGGCCGAAACCGGTGTTGATGCCATAGGCGGTGCGGTTTTCAGCGAGGATCTGTTCAACGCAGGCAACGCTGGCTTCGATCTGTGCCGAAGCACTGTTGTCCAGGGTCAGTTTCACCGGCTGCTGATAGACGGCACGCAGTTGGGCCAGGCTCAGTTGGCCGGGAATCAGGTTCAAAGCAGTCACATTCATTCTCCTTTTGAGAGTTTTTATCAACTACCAGACGCTCCGGAGGTTTCCGTTATCCGTCGTCGCCGGCTTTCTTGAGCAGGCGACGCCTTGGCACGCTGGTTATTCTTGGTATCAGCGCAGGTCGGGAAACCTGCCCTGGATCAATGTCGGGTCCTTGAGCAAAGCCGCCGCGCGGGCGATGTCCGGGGCCAGCCAGCGGTCCTGGTCATAGGCCGGAACGCGCTCGCGCAGCAGTTTCCAGGCGACGTCGGTGCCGGCACCGAAGCGTTGCTCCTTGAGGAATTCGAAGGCCTGGGCCGCCAGCAGGTACTCGATGGCGAGGATCTGCGTGCAGTTTTCCAGGGCCCGGTGCAATTTCAGCGCGGCGTTGGTGCCCAGGCTCAGGTGGTCTTCCTGCAGGCCCGAGGTGACGTAGTTGTCGAGCACCGCCGGCTGCGCCAACTGGCGGTTTTCCGCGCAGAGGGAAGCGGCGACGTACTGCACGATCATCATCCCGGAGTTGACCCCGGGGTTGCTCACCAGGAAGGCCGGCAGGCCGCTGACATGCGGGTTGATCAGGCGGTCGAGGCGACGTTCGGCAATCGAGCCGACTTCCGCCATGGCGATCGCCAGCAGGTCCGCCGCCAGGGCGACCGACTGGCCATGGGGGTTGGCCTGGGACATCACCCGGTAGTTGTCCGGCGTGCCCAGCAACAGCGGGTTGTCGGTGCAGCCGTTGAGTTCGGTTTCGATCTGCCGGGCGGCATGGGCCAGTTGATCACGGGCGGCACCGTGCACCTGCGGGATCGAACGGATGCTCAGGGCGTCCTGGGTGCGAATGCCCTTGCTGGCGGCAATCACTTCGCTGCCGTCGAGCAGGCTGCGCAGATTGACGCCGACCTGCTGCATGCCGGGATGCGGCTTGAGCGCGATGATTTCCGCGTCGAACGCGGCGATCTGCCCGCGCTGGGCCTCGAAGCTCATGGCCCCGACCACGTCGGCCCATTGCACCAGGCGCGTCGCGTCGGCCAGGGCCAGGCAGCCCAGGCCGGTCATGCACGGCGTGCCGTTGACCAGGCAGAGACCGTCCTTGGCCCCCAGTTGCACCGGTTGCAGGCCTTCCTCGGCCAGCGCCTGTTGCGCCGGGACGATCTGCCCGCGATAGCTCACCTGGCCGACACCCAGCAAGGCGATGCCGACATGGGCCATATGGGTCAGGTAGCCCACCGAACCCTGGGCCGGCACTTGCGGGGTGATACCGCGATTGAGCAAAGCCAGCAGGGCTTCGATCACCTGGCGGTGCAGGCCGGACTTGCCGTGGCTGTAGTTGACGATGGCGGCGCAGATAATCGCCCGGGTCTGCTCATCGGGCAGCGGCGCGCCGACCCCACAGGCATGGCTGAGCAGGGTATTGCGCGACAACTGGCTGAGTTGCTCGCCGGACAGCGACACATTGCACAGGGCGCCAAGGCCGGTGTTCACGCCATAGGCGCGCTCGCCGCTGACGACGATACGCTGGACGATGGCCTGGGCGTTGTCGATCCGGGCCCAGGCCTGGGGCGACAATTCGAGCGGCGCACCATGACGGGCAACCGCAACCACATCCTGCCAGCGCAATGGCGCATCGGCGATAACGATTTTTTCAGACTGGGACATCTTCAACCTCATCTGCTTAAACGATCGCGGCACGCCGCTGAACAAACCGATCCACATACTCATCCGCCGGCGAATGCAGGATCTCCTGCGGCGTCCCGACCTGGATCAACTTGCCATCCTTGAGAATCGCGATGCGGTTGCCGATCCGCACCGCCTCATCCAGGTCATGGGTGATGAACACGATGGTCTTGTGCAACGTCTTCTGCAGCTCCAGCAACTGATCCTGCATCTCGGCCCGGATCAACGGGTCCAGGGCACTGAACGCCTCGTCCATCAGCAGGATGTCGGTGTCCGCCGCCAAGGCCCGGGCCAGGCCCACACGCTGGCGCATACCGCCCGACAGCTGATGCGGGTACTTGTTCTCGTAGCCCTTCAAACCCACGGTATTGATCCAGTGCAAGGCGCGCTCGGCGCACACCGCCTTGCTCTCGCCACGCACCTTGAGGCCGTAGGCGACGTTTTCCTGCACGGTCTTGTGGGGCAACAGGCCGAAGCTCTGGAACACCATGCTGATCTTGTGCCGGCGAAACTCGCGCAACGCCTCCATGTCGTGCTGGAGGATGTCCACGCCGTCGACCAGGATCGCGCCGCTGGTCGGGTCGATCAGGCGGTTGAAGTGCCGCACCAGGGTCGACTTGCCGGAACCGGACAGGCCCATGATCACGAAGATCTCGCCGGTACCGACGGTCAGCGACAGGTCGTTGACCCCGATCACGCAACCGGTCTCGGCCAGTACCTGGTCCTTGGTCTTGCCCTGGCGAATCAGGTTCATCGCGTCATTGGCGCGTGAACCGAAGATCTTGAAGACGTTCCTGACTTCGATCTTGCTGACGATAGGCTCGCTCATTTGCTCACCTCATGGCGCGGACGCCCATAGGCTTGCGTAATACGGTCGATCACCACCGCGAGAATCACGATCGCCAGGCCCGCTTCCAGGCCGCGACCGACGTTCAGGGTCTGGATGCCCACCAGCACGTCTTCGCCCAGGCCACGGGCACCGATCATCGAGGCGATCACCACCATCGACAGCGCCATCATGGTGGTCTGGTTGATCCCGGCCATGATGCTCGGCAGGGCCAGCGGCAGTTGCACGCCGAACAGTTGCTGCCAACGGTTGGCGCCAAAGGCGTTGATCGCCTCCATCACCTCGCCGTCCACCTGGCGGATGCCCAGGTCGGTCAGGCGGATCAGCGGCGGCGCCGCGTAGATCACCGTGGCGAAGATCGCCGGGACCTTGCCCAGGCCGAACAGCATCAGCACCGGAATCAGGTACACGAAGCTGGGCATGGTCTGCATGATGTCCAGCAGCGGCATCAGCACCGAACGCAGGCGGTTGCTGCGTGCCGAAAGAATGCCCAGCGGAATGCCGATCAGCACCGAAATCAGCGTGGCCACCAGCATCAGCGCCAGGGTCTGCATCAGCTTGTCCCAGAGACCGACCGCGCCCACCAGGAACAGCAGGCCGACGATCACCAGCGTAGTCAGCCACTTGCGGGTGGCGTGCCAGGCAATACCGCCGACGATGGCCAGCATCAGCCACCAGGGCGCCATGCGCAGCAGGCCTTCCAGATTGACGATGGCCCACAGCAGGGTGTCGGAGATCTGCCGGAACACATCGCCGTAGCGGGTCACCAGTGCATCGACCCAGGCGTTGACCCAGTCGGCGATGGAAAATGTGAAACGTTCGGGAAACATTGGAAACTCTCAATCAAGTGGATGTGGCGAACTTCCCGGCCCGCCTCTCGGTTAGCCGGGAGGTAGTCGACCTACAGAGCCGCGTTGATTTTCCTGGCAGCGTCAGCGCTGACCCAAGCCTGCCAGACCTCAGGGTGTTCCTTGAGGAAGATTTTCGCCAGCTTCGGCGATTCGATCCGTTCCTTGGCCATGCGACCCAGGTTCTGGTTCAACAGATCGATGGGCAGGTTGGCCTTTTCCAGTACGGCGACCAGCTCGGGCGCTTGCTCATGGAAGGCCTTGGACAGACCGACCTTGATGCTCACGTGCTTGTCGACACCTGGCTTCTCTTCCAGTTTCACCAGGTCGACCTGGCCCATCAGAGGCGTCGGCGACCAGTAGTAGAAAAGAATAGGCTCGCCACGCTTGTAGCTCGACAGCACGGCGGCGTCCAGTGCCGGGCCGGTTCCAGGGCGAAAGTTGGTATAGGACTTTTCCAGGCCGTAGCTTTTCAGCATTTCGCTGTTGTCCAGCTCGCAGGTCCAGCCGGCCGGGCAGTTGTAGAAGCGGCCCTTGCTCGGTTCTTCGGGATCCTTGAACAGGGCGGCGTACTGGCCCAGGTCGGCGATGTGCTTCAGGTTCGGCGCCAAGGCCTTGAGGTTGCGCTTGGCATCGCCTTCGATCACGTAGCGCGGCACGTACCAACCTTCGACGGCCCCCACCACCGGTGCGCCGACACCGACGACCTTGCCGGCCTTTTCCGCCTTGTTCCAGACTTCGCTGCGGCCTACCCACTCCTCGGCGAACACCTGGATATCGTTGCTGCTCAGGGCGTTTTCCATGGTGATGGAGTTACCCGGCAGGCTGTCGGTCTTGCAGTCGTAACCCTTTTCCAGAACGAATTGCAGCACGTCGGTCAGGAGCATGCCGCTTTCCCAGTTCAGACCCGCGAACTTCACCGGCTTGCCGGATTCGCACCAGCCGGCGGCCTGGCTTGCGCCGGCCGCTACCAACAGGCCGAGGGACAGCGCCGTGGTCAGCAGGGTCTTGGTCATGTTCATTCTGTGCCGCTCCAAATCATCAAAGGGTTAACGCCGCAAGCGACATCCGGCTAGTTCGCCGCCGGTTGCACACGACCATTGGCCTTGGCTGCCACGGTCTCGCCCGGCTCCACCGGCAGGATCAAACGATCGGGAACCGCCCCATGCCACTTCTTCGCCGCGACGTAGTACAGCGCCGCCGGCACCACCAGGCCGATGATCCAGGAGATATCGGTATCGCCCAGGCTCGCCACCAGGGAACCGGTATAGAAGTGGGTGGAAATGAACGGCATCTGGATCAGTACGCCGAACACATAGATGCTGATGCCCAGCAGGTTCCAGCCACCATAGCGGGCCTTGGGATCGGACAACGCGGGGATGTCGTAGCGTTCCTTGGTGATGCAGTAGAAATCCACCAGGTTGATCGCGCTCCAGGGCGTGAAGAACGCCAGCAGGAACAGGATGAAGGCCGAGAACTCCTTGAGGAACGAATCCTTGCCCAGCAGCGCCAGTGCCGCGGACACGCTGACCATGATGAAGATGTACAGCAGGCGCACGCCGCTGGAGATATGCCGGCTGCCACGGAAACCGCTGATGATGGTGGCGATCGACATGAAGCTGCCGTAGGCGTTCAGGGTGGTGACCGTCACCTTGCCGAAGGCCACGGCGAAATACAGCGCCGCCGCGACGGCCCCGGTGCCGCCGAGGCTGACGATGAACGAGACTTCGTGGTGGGAGAACTGCGAGCCGGCCAGGGCCGCGGCGAACACGCCGAAGACCATGGACGCCTGCGCGCCGATCACCGAACCCAGGCCCACGGCCCAGAAGGTTTTCACCGCCGAAGTGCTGCGCGGCAGATAACGCGAGTAATCCGCCACATAAGGCCCGAACGCGATCTGCCAGGATGCCGAGAGCGACACCGCCAACAGGAAACTCGCCAGGGAGAAATGCTTGTTGTCCAGCAAGGCCGAGATATCGTTGCCGGCCAACAGTTTGTAGAACAGATAGAAGAAGGCGATCACCCCCAGCACGCTGGCGATCCGGCCGATGCCGTGGATCACCCGGTAGCCGAAGATGGTGCAGACCATGATGCTGGCGGCAAACAGCACGATGCCGACCCAGTCTTCCACGTGCAGCAGCTGCGCCACCGCCTGGCCGGCCAGCAGCGAACCGCTGGCGGAAAAGCCGACGTACATCAGGCACACCAGCACCAGCGGGATCACCGCACCATAGACGCCGAACTGCACCCGACTGGAAATCATCTGCGGCAGGCCCAGTTGCGGACCTTGCGCGGCGTGCAGTGCCATGACCCCGCCGCCGATCAGTTGCCCGATCAGCAGGCCGATCAGCGACCAGTACACATCGCCGCCGAGCACCACTGCCAACGCACCGGTGACAATCGCGGTGATTTGCAGGTTGGCCCCCAACCACAGGGTGAACTGACTGAGTAGACGACCGTGTCTTTCCGCTTCCGGGATGTAGTCGATCGAACGCCTTTCGATCAACGGTTTGCTGCTTGCACGATCATTTGACGCAGACATTGTTCAACCTCTGTGGATTGTTTTAGTTAGGTGCACAGCGTTTGTGGAACATGCTCCCCCCTTGTAGGAGCCGGCTTGCCGACGCCTACAAGGGACGGGTTTCCTGCAACAGCTTATTTACCGGTGATCATCGGCAGGTTCAGGCCCTGCTCCTTCGCGCAGTCGATGGCGATCTGGTAACCGGCATCGGCGTGACGCATGACCCCGGTGGCCGGGTCGTTGTGCAGCACGCGGGCGATCCGCTCGGCCGCTTCGTCGGTACCGTCACAGACGATCACCATGCCCGAGTGCTGGGAGAAGCCCATGCCGACGCCGCCGCCGTGGTGCAGCGAGACCCAGGTCGCGCCGCTGGCGGTGTTGAGCAAGGCGTTGAGCAGTGGCCAGTCGGACACGGCATCGGAACCGTCCTGCATCGACTCGGTTTCGCGGTTCGGGCTGGACACCGAACCGGAGTCCAGGTGGTCACGACCGATCACGATCGGCGCCGACAGCTCGCCGCTGCGGACCATTTCGTTGAACGCCAGGCCGAGCTTGGCGCGCAGGCCCAGGCCAACCCAGCAGATCCGCGCCGGCAGACCCTGGAAGCTGATGCGCTCGCGGGCCATGTCCAGCCAGTTGTGCAGGTGGGCGTCGTCCGGGATCAGTTCCTTGACCTTGGCGTCGGTCTTGTAGATGTCCTGCGGGTCACCCGACAGCGCGGCCCAGCGGAACGGACCGATGCCGCGGCAGAACAGCGGACGGATGTACGCCGGCACGAAGCCTGGGAAGTCGAAAGCGTTTTCCACGCCTTCTTCCTGGGCCATCTGGCGGATGTTGTTGCCGTAGTCGAAGGTCGGGATGCCTTGTTTCTGGAAGTCGAGCATCGCCTTGACGTGCACGGCCATCGACGCCTTGGCGGCCTTCACCACCACTGCAGGTTCGGTGATGGCGCGGGCGCGGTACTCTTCCCAGGTCCAGCCGGCCGGCAGGTAGCCGTTGAGCGGATCGTGGGCGCTGGTCTGGTCGGTGACCATGTCCGGGCGTACGCCGCGACGGACCAGTTCCGGCAGGATTTCAGCCGCGTTGCCGAGCAGGGCGACGGAAATGGCCAGGCCTTCCTTGGTGTATTTGGCGATACGCGCCAGGGCGTCGTCGAGGTCCTTGGCTTGTTCATCGACATAACGGCTGTTCAGGCGGAAATCGATGCTGGTCTGCTGGCATTCAATGTTCAGCGAGCAGGCGCCGGCCAGGGTCGCGGCCAGCGGTTGGGCGCCGCCCATGCCGCCGAGGCCCGCGGTCAGGACCCAACGACCTTTCAGGTTGTTGTCGTAGTGCTGGCGACCGGCTTCGACGAAGGTTTCGTAGGTGCCCTGGACGATGCCCTGGCTGCCGATGTAGATCCAGCTGCCGGCGGTCATCTGGCCGTACATGGCCAGGCCCTTGGCGTCCAGTTCGTTGAAGTGTTCCCAGGTAGCCCAGTGCGGCACCAGGTTGGAGTTGGCGATCAGTACGCGCGGGGCGTTGCTGTGGGTCTTGAACACGCCGACCGGCTTGCCGGATTGCACCAGCAGGGTCTCGTCGTCATTCAGGTTGGTCAGGCTCTCGACGATCTTGTCGTAGCATTCCCAGTTGCGCGCGGCCCGGCCGATACCGCCGTAGACCACCAGCTCCTTGGGGTTCTCGGCCACTTGCGGGTCGAGGTTGTTCATCAGCATCCGCAGCGGCGCTTCGGTCAGCCAGCTCTTGGCGGTCAGCTTGTTGCCACGGGCGGCGCGGATTTCGACGTCACGGCGCTTGGTAAAAGTGGCGGTAGGTTTCTGGGTATTCTCAGTCACGAAACAACTCCTCTGCGATCGTCCAAACCAGCCCAGGCAGTGGGCGAGCGAGCCTGTGCGGGAAAATCCCTCACAAGCGAAAATTAGGGTGGTGCGCAGCTCTCCCTGATGACTCATACGCACACATATTTACTTGTACATACAAGCATATGCAATCAAGCGGCCAACTTGAGAATCGCGTGCTGAAGAATTTTTCAGAATAGCCTGCAGAGGCCGTAGGACGGGGCTTTTGCCGGAAAATGAAACTGTAGGAGGATGACAGGCTGCAGGTAGGAAGATGTTACCGAAACAGAGATTTGCGTCATGCTGGGGCGTTCGGTAACACAATGGTGCGGGATGGGAGCAGCTTGGGAAGCCGCATCGAAAAATATCCAGGCATAAAAAAACCCGCTCGATTTGTGCTTGGTTGCCGAGGCGACCATAGGCATGGCGGGTGTGTTACGGGAAAAGCTATACAGAGGACAAAAGGGATGCAATCGGATGATTGCAACCCAATGTGAACGTCAGCGAATCGAGGCCAGCTCGATCACACAGCAACGCCCGGTCACCGCCACTTCCAGCAGCCCGTTGTTACCGTCCAGTTGCAGGCAGTCATGCCGCCCCAGCACTTCATAACCGCTGTTACCCAGGCCGACATGCAATTGCTCGCTGACACTGAAAACCAGCAACACCGCCGCCGAACTGAAGAAACGCTTGGGCTGCATGGCATCGAGCCACTGCAAGCGCGCGCTGTAGCGATCCGGCGCATAGATCAGGTTGAAGTCGCGGATCGGCCCGTCGATCAAGGTGCAGCTCACCTGGCTGGCACCGCTGAAGGCAAACGGATCCAGCGGCAACAAGGCCCGCGTGCGCTGGCCATCGACCTGCAAGGTCATGCCCGCGCCTTGCAGCACGGTAATGATCCGCTCATACCCGGCAAAGGTGGAGAACCCGCCCGACTCGCCGATATCGGCAATCGACAGGCGCCAGCCGAAACCGTCCAGGCCTTCGCCTGCGTCCCGGGTAATTTCCTCGGTGCTGCCGCCGCCGTTTTTCCACGGCATGCGCGGGTAATCCGCCGCGCGCAAGACTTTCAACTGACTCATTTGGTAAAGCGTCCTTCCAGACGATGACGGGAACCGGGGTGAATCAGACGAGCGGCGGTCACCGGCTGACGACCGGACCAGGTCCGGCGACGAATCAGCAGGCACGGCTCGCCCGGCTCGATCTGCAACAACTTGCACTCCTCGGCGTCGGCGAGGATGGCTTCGACCACGTGCTCGCCCTCGGTCAGCGGCGCGACCTGGGACAGATAGGCGTAAGGCGTCTGCAGGGTGAAATCCTGCTTGAGGTAGTCCGGTGCCACCAGCGCGTTGACGAAACGATCCTCGATCTGCACCGGGATATCGTTCTCGAAATGCACGATCAGCGAGTGGAACACCTTCTGCCCTTCGCGCATGTCCAGGGCCACGGCCCGTTCGGAACCGGCGGCCTCTTCGCCCAGGGTGATGATCTGGCAGGTGTGGCGATGGCCGCGCGAGGCGATCTCGTCGGCAATGTTGTGCACTTCGAACAGCGCCGACTGGCTCTTCGGCTCGGCGACGAAAGTACCGACCCCCTGCATGCGCACCAGCAGGCCTTCAGCGGTCATTTCCCGCAGGGCCCGGTTGATGGTCATGCGGCTGTAGCCCAGTTGTTCCACCAGTTCGCTCTCGGACGGCACGCGGTAATGCGGCGGCCAGTTTCCGCTGTCGATCTGCTGGCTGATCATCTGTTTGACGCGGGCATAGAGCGGCGCCGGACTGTCGCCCATATGGGCAGCCAGCGGTGGGTTGGCAGGCGGAGTCGGCACGGGAAATCCTTGTTCGATTTAAAGATGGTTAGCTTGCCGGAGTTTACCGGGCAGGCAAACGTCTGTATATGTATATACAAATAACACACGATGGGGTGCTTAACCATGTCCGCTTTCTTTGCCGAACGCGCGCTGCTGCCTAGTGGATGGGCCAACAACGTACGCCTGGAGGTCAACGCCGAGGGCGTGCTGACCCAGGTCCAGGCCGATTCTCATGCAGAAGGTGCCGAACGGCTGGGCGGCCCGCTGCTGCCGGGCATGCCGAACCTGCATTCCCACGCCTTCCAGCGCGCCATGGGTGGGCTGGCGGAAGTCGCCGGCAACCCCAACGACAGCTTCTGGACCTGGCGCGACCTGATGTATCGGCTGGTCGGCAAGATCAGCCCGGAGCAGATGGGCGTCATCGCCCGCCAGTTGTACATCGAGATGCTCAAGGCCGGCTACACCTCGGTGGCCGAATTCCATTATGTGCATCATGACAGCAACGGCCAGCCCTACGCCGATCCGGCCGAACTGGCCTTGCGCATCAGCCAGGCGGCCACGGACGCCGGCATCGGCCTGACCCTGCTGCCGGTGCTCTACAGCCATTCCGGCTTCGGCGGCCAGGCGCCCAACGAAGGGCAGCGCCGCTTCATCAACAGCACCGAGAATTACCTGAAGTTGCAGGCACGTTTGCAGCCGTTGCTCGCCAAACAGCCGGCACAGGCCCTGGGGTTGTGCTTCCACTCGTTGCGGGCGGTGACGCCCCGACAGATCGACGAAGTGCTGGCCGCCAGCGACAAGCACTGCCCGGTGCATATCCATATCGCCGAGCAACAGAAGGAAGTCGACGACTGCCTGACTTGGAGCGGCAAGCGTCCGCTGCAATGGCTGTATGACAATGTCGAGGTGGATCAGCGCTGGTGCCTGGTGCACGCGACCCACGCCGACGCCGAGGAAGTCACGCGCATGGCGCGCAGCCGGGCGATTGCCGGCCTGTGCCTGACCACCGAGGCCAACCTCGGCGACGGGATTTTCCCGGCGGTGGACTTCCTCGCCCAGGGCGGACGGATGGGCATCGGCTCCGACAGCCATGTGTCCCTGAGCGTGGTGGAAGAACTGCGCTGGCTGGAATATGGCCAGCGCCTGCGGGACCAGCGGCGCAATCGCCTGTACCGCGCCGATCAGCCGATGGTCGGGCGCACGCTGTATGACGCCGCGCTGGACGGTGGCGCCCAGGCCCTGGGGCAATCGATTGGTCGCCTGGAAGTGGGCAAGCGCGCCGACTGGCTGGTACTCGACGGCAGCGACCCGTACCTGGCGACGGCGCAGGACGACGGCATTCTCAACCGCTGGTTGTTCGCCGGCGGCGACCGTCAGGTACGGGATGTGATGGTCAACGGCCAGTGGGCGGTGCGCGGTGGACGCCACACGGGCGAAGAAGAGAGCGCCCGGGCGTTTACCCAGGTGCTGCGCGATCTGCTGAGCTGAACCTGGTAGGAGCGAGCTTGCTCGCGATGGCAACCTGGCCACCGCGGGGTATCAGATACCCCGCGTTATCGTTGACGACCATCGCGAGCAAGCTCGCTCCTACTAGTTGGGCATCTTCGAATCCGGTGTGCGCCAGATCAGCCGGGAGGTGTCGTAACCCTGCTGGCGCGCCCTGCTCAGCAGGTCCTCGCGCGTGTCTTCACTGACCCTGGGGGTACGCGACAACAACCACAGGTAGCGACGATTCGGATTGCCGACAATCGCGGTCTTGTAGTCGTCGCTGACGTACAGGATCCAGTAATCGGCCTTGGCCACGCCCGGCAACAGCGAGGTGAACCAGTTATCGAACTTCACCCACAGCTTGTCGGTCTGCCCGGGCACCTGCGGCGTCGCCGTGCCCTTGGCTTCTTCCCAGGTCCACTTCTCGGTCAGGCAACGGTTGAACACCGCCACCTTGTCACCCGCCATCAGGCTGTAGCGGGCCTCCGACTGCGCGCAATTGCGCTGGAAATACATCGGCATCCGTGCCAGTTCGTACCAGGTGCCCTGGTAACGTTTCAGGTCCACATGACCCGCGGTCTTGGGCGCCAAATCGTCGCCTGACGTAGCGCAACCGGCCAGCAACAAGCCAGCCAAAAGAGTAACCACTAAACGCAGCATTGTTCTTCTCCCGAGGGCGATCGCCCCGGTTTACTTCAGGCCTTGCCCGGAAAACATCAGGACTTTGTCACCGGCGTACTGCACGCTGATAAAGCTGTTCTTGTTACCCCAGGTGCAACTGGACATGCCGAGTGCCCCGGAACAGTCCGAAGGTGAGCCGAGCAGTTTCTCGACATCCGCCTTGGCCATGCCGGTGGACAGTTTCGAGTAGTTTTCCTGATTGACCTTGCTGCATGCGACCAACAGCACGCAAAACGACACAAGGGCGAGAGAGCGCAACGACATGGGGGAACTCCTGGGGCTCGAAGGTGGGCACGGCTGCCTACCGCAAGCTTAGAAGAGAAAATGCCCATCTGGTTCCCGAGCCTACGACCTTTTCTTACAGCCCTTTCCATCGGGGCTGTTCAGGCATTTTTTTCCGCGAAACCGGCATTTCGTCGGCTTTGCCCCTCGAAAATTAATATTCGGTGCAAAGGTGCCGACATAAAGGGGCAATACCCCATTGCCTGCATGGACGGCCTGTCAGTAGCCATTCAAGGCGCGACACCCCGCCATGGCGGGCAATGGAAAAGCAGGACAAGGACTTCCGACACCAACGTTGACCAAGAGAAATTGCCCCATAGGTCGAGACCTGTGGCAAATTGACGCCCCCTGGTGACCAGCCCCCCTGCGGACAGCCCATTTCATGACCAAAAATTTCAAATTCAGCCATAAGATTCTGTTGGCGGCGGCCCTGGTGGTCGCCGTGGCGTTCGCCTGCTTCATCCTGTTCAACGACTACCGTCAACGCGAGGCTCTGCGCCACAGCACCGATGACTCGATGCAGGCCTTGGGCAGCCTGACCACCAGCAATATCCAGACCTGGTTGGAAAGTCGCATTCAATTGCTGCAATCGCTGTCCCAGCAGATCGCCGCGGACGGCAGCTCCGCCGACAGCCTGAAACACGCCATCGGCCTGCCCGCCTACTCCGGCAACTTCCAGCTCAGCTATTTCGGCAGCGCGGAAGGCGTGATGACCTCGATTCCGGCGGGCAACCGCTCCGCCGACTACGATCCGCGCACCCGTGGCTGGTACAAGGCAGCCACCACCGCCCAACAGACCATCGTCACCGAACCCTACATCGCCGCCTCCTCCGGCAAGCTGGTGATCACCCTGGCCACCCCGGTGCAGCATCAGGGCCAGTTTATCGGCGTGACCGGCGCCGACATCGACCTGGGCAGCATCAGCGCCATCATCAACTCGTTGAACTTCGGCGGCCACGGCCATGCGTTCATCGTCAGCGCCGACGGCAAGATCCTGATCCACCCGGACAGCAAGCTGATCCTGAAAAACCTCTCCGACGCCTATCCGGCCGGCGCACCGAAAATCAGTGCCGGGCTCAAGGAAGTCGACGCGGACGGCAAGCACCAGTTCATTTCCTTCACCCACGTCAACGGCGTGTCCTCGGTGGACTGGTACGTCGCCCTGGTGCTCGACCAGGACACCGCGTTCTCCATGCTCAGCGAGTTCCGCACCTCGGCGATCGTCGCCACGGTGATCGCCGTGATCATCATCATCGCCCTGCTGGGCATGCTGATTCGTGTGCTGATGCAGCCGCTGCACCTGATGGGCCGCGCCATGCATGACATCGCCGAGGGCGAAGGCGACCTGACCAAGCGCCTGACCATCCACGGCCACGATGAGTTCGGCACCCTGGGCATGTCCTTCAACCGTTTCGTCGAGCGCATCCACACCTCGATCCGTGAAGTGGCCTCGGCCACCGGCCAGGTCAACGAAGTGGCCTTGCGGGTGGTCAGTGCCTCCAACTCGTCGATGCTCAACTCCGACCAGCAGGCCAGCCGTACCAGCAGCGTGGCCGCGGCGATCAACCAGCTCGGTGCCGCGGCCCAGGAGATCGCGCAGAACGCCGCCCTCGCCTCGCAGCATTCGAGCGAAGCCCGCAGCCTGGCCGAAGACGGTCAGCAGGTGGTGGACAAGACCATCAACGCGATGCAGCAACTGTCGGCCAAGATCAGCGATTCGTGCGGCAATATCGAAACCCTGAACAGCAACACGGTGAACATCGGGCAGATTCTCGAAGTGATCACCGGCATTTCCCAGCAGACCAACCTGCTGGCGCTCAACGCCGCCATCGAGGCCGCCCGCGCCGGTGAAGCCGGACGCGGGTTTGCGGTGGTCGCCGACGAGGTGCGCAACCTGGCGCACCGCACCCAGGATTCTGCGCAGCAGGTGCAGAAGATGATCGAGGAGTTGCAGGTCGGCGCCCGGGAAGCGGTGGGCATCATGACCGACAGCCAGCGTCAGAGCGAAAACAGCGTGGGCATCGCCAACCAGGCGGGCGAGCGACTGGGCAGCGTGACCCAGCGGATCGGCGAGATCGACGGCATGAACCAGTCGGTGGCGACCGCGACCGAGGAGCAGACGGCGGTGGTGGAGTCGATCAACGTCGACATTACCGAGATCAACATGCTGAACCAGGAAGGCGTGGAAAACCTGCAATCGACCTTGCGCGCCTGTGCGGACCTGGAGCAGCAGGCGGCGCGGTTGAAGCATCTGGTCGGCACTTTCCGGATCTAACAGACACCGTTTTGTGGCGAGCGGGCTTGCCCGCTCGCCACAAGGGTGGTGTCAGCCAGAAGATCTAGAAACCCGAACCGGGCTCGCGCAGGAACGCCACTTCCTCAGCCGTGGATTCACGCCCGAGAATCGCATTGCGATGGGGAAAGCGCCCGAACCGGGCAATGATCCTGTGATGCCGTTCGGCATAGTCCAGATGATCGGCAAATACCGCCCGATCCGCCTCCGGCTGCTCCTGCTGCAACGCCGCATAGCGCGACACCGCCTCGTTCTGCACCGCCAGGTTCTCGCAGTGCTCGAGCACCAGGTAGACAAACACCCGCTGCATCGCCGACAGCCGCCGATCGAAGTCCGCGGCAATCCCCTGCGCCACCAGCGCCTGGGCGCGGGCATCACCGGAAAAAGCCTTGGGGGTTTCACGGAAGATCATCCGCGGCAGTTGATCGAGCAGGATCACCACGGCCAGCCAGCCTTCGGGACATTGCGTCCACTCGACCAATCCGCCGGCCAGTGCCTGCTCGACCTGAACCCCGAAACGCTGGCGCGCTTCAAGGTCCTGGCTGTCGCGCTTGCCGAACCACAAGCGGCCCTTGTCAGCCACCATCGCGGCGAGCGTCTCGGCTGAACCGAACCACCACTCAAGCAAGGGCTGCCAGGGCGCGGGCATGGGTTCAGCCCTTGTGGTAGTCGGTGACCCGCGCCACTTCTTCCTTGGAGCCGAGGAACACCGCGACACGCTGGTGCAGGCCTTCAGGCTGGATGTCGAGGATGCGCTGGTGGCCGTCGGTGGACGCACCGCCCGCCTGTTCCACCAGGAACGACATCGGGTTGGCTTCGTACATCAGGCGCAGCTTGCCCGGCTTGGACGGCTCGCGGCTGTCACGCGGGTACATGAACAAGCCGCCACGGGTCAGGATACGGTGCACGTCCGCCACCATCGCGGCGACCCAGCGCATGTTGTAGTTCTTTTTCAGCGGGCCTTCTTCGCCGGCCAGCAGTTCGCTGACGTAGCGTTGTACCGGAGCTTCCCAGTGACGCTGGTTGGACATGTTGATCGCGAATTCCTGAGTGGAGGTCGGGATCTTGATGTCTTCATGGGTCAGCACGAAACTGCCCATTTCACGGTCAAGGGTAAAGCCTTTCACGCCATCGCCCAGGGTCAGCACCAGCATGGTCTGCGGGCCGTAGATGGCATAACCGGCGGCTACCTGTTGGGTACCTGGCTGCAGGAAGGCCTTTTCGTTCAAGGCTTCGTTCTGGCTCAGGTATTCGTTCGGGCAACGCAGCACCGAGAAGATGGTACCGACCGGTGCGTTGATATCGATGTTCGACGAACCGTCCAGCGGGTCGAAGACCAGCAGGTAGGCGCCTTTCGGGTATTTGCCGGGGATCTGGTAGGCATTGTCCATTTCTTCGGACGCCATGCCGGCCAGGTGACCGCCCCACTCGTTGGCTTCGAGCAGGATCTCGTTGGACAGCACGTCGAGTTTCTTCTGGACTTCGCCCTGCACGTTCTCGGTGCCCATGCTGCCCAGAACCCCGCCCAGCGCGCCCTTGGAGACGGCATGGCTGATTTCCTTGCACGCACGCGCGACCACTTCGATCAGGAAACGCAGATCGGCAGGCGTGTTGTTGCTGCGGGTCTGCTCAATCAAATAGCGACTCAGGGTAACGCGGGACATGGATGGCTCCGGAAATGGGGGGGCTGAAAACCCGCGCAGTTTAACGCGAGTCGACAGGTATTGCCTCCTATCAGACCGAGTTCTGACACGGAGAGTTCAGGGACCGGATCAAGCCTAGTTCAAAAAAACGCCAGAAATGGCCTGCCCCGGTCCTTGCCAGGCGCCTACACCTGCGGCTTGCGCAACAAGCTGAACGCCATCCCGGCCAAGGCCGCCACCCCCAGCAGCAGGACCGCCCACAGGCCGATCTTCTTCCAGTCGGGACCCGGCGCCACCGCCACCACCGGCGGCTGCAGCGTCGCCACCGCGCCGCCGCTGGCCGTGGCCTTGCCCAACCCCGCCAGGCGCTGCGGGCTGTAATCGGGGATCAGGGTCGACAACGACAGGTTCGCCGCCTTGACCGTCGGGTTGCCCAGCGCCAGGGAAAACGGCGGTTCGCCACGGGCCAGGAACACCAACTGCGTGCTGCGCACCGCGAAACGCAAGGTCGGCGCCTGCGCCCCCAGGCCACCGCCGCGCTGGTCGACCACCAGCTTCAATTGCGCGACGGCATGGCCGGGCAACTGCAACTGGTCCTGGACCACGTCCTGGCCGTTCTGGGTCAGGCGATAGAGCAAACCGCTGCCCAGCGTCTGCCAGGGCGCATTGCCGTCCTGGCGCCCGTACAGGGTCACCGGCGCCAGGCTGTTGGCCTGCGCCAGCTCGACCCGCACCTGTTCAAGGGCAGGCCGAGCGGCAACTGCCAGGTGTATTCGCCGGGCTTGGCACTGCTGCCGGCCAGCGGCTGCGACCATGCCAGCGGCAAGGGCAGGCTGCTGGTGGTGGAGCTGGCCAACCGTGCGGAACTGAGCGCCGGCGCCGCCTGCGGCGACTGCCACAACAGGCGCAGGTAGCGCGCCGACTGCCCCGGCAAGGCGACTTCATGCTGCTCCACCCGTTCGTCGGCAAAGGACAGGCGCGCCACCTGCCCGTCGCCCCAGGCCTGCCAGTGCTGCAAGTCGTCACTGGCCTCGATGCTGAAACGCTGGAAGCCGTCGCGATCGCTACTCCAATCCAAAACAAGCTGCTGCAACGGCGCCTTGATCGCGCTGGCATCCAGCAGCCAGCCGCGCAGCACTTCTTCACCGGCTGCCTGCTGACCCGTGGGGCTGACCTCGACCAGGGTGCCATTGGCCGACGACTGGACCCGCACGCTCGGCGTGGCCTGGGGCGCATCGGCCGAGTTGTACAGCGGGAACCACTTCACATCCGTCAGGCTGTGGCTCTGCGTAGCCTGCGCCTGTTCCCGCGCCAGGGCGTAGGCCTGGGGCTCACCGGCGGCATTGAACACCCGTACATCGCTCAGGTCGGACTGGCGCGCATTCAACTGCAGGCTCAGCGGCAACTCCAGGCGATACCAGGGCCCCTCGCCACTCAGGCTCAGGGGCACCTGGGTGCTGTAGTCCGTCGGTTTTTCCTGGGCCAGCGCCGACAGCGCCACGCACAGCCCCATGATGCCCAACCAGCACGGGCGTGATTTGCCAATCAAGACGACACTCCTTCAGTTTCCGCTTGCCCGGGCTTTGGCTCCGGACGTTTCGGCGGCAGCGGCGCAAAGTAGCCGACCACCAGCAACAGCACGCCCACGCCGATGAACGAGACGATCCGCGCCAGTCCGCCACGGTTGCTCAACTCGACGAAGAACAGCTTGGCGACCACCACGGCGATCAGCGCCGCCCCCACCAGCCAGACCTCGCGACGATGGCGCAGATGGCCGCCGATCATCAGGCCCAGGGCAATCAGGGTCCAGGCAATCGACAGGCCGGCCTGCACCAGCATCGACGCCAGCAAGTCATCCAGGTTGAACGGCACGCCGCCCCAATGGTGCGCGGCGCGCATCACCAGCGCGGTCACGAAGGCGAACAACGAAAGCCCGGCCACGGCCTGGGTGACCAGCTGCGCGTAGTCACGGCGAAGCGCCCACTGCGCCACGGCGCTCTGCGACCAGAGGTAGATCCCCAGCAGGGCGAACATCAGGCCCAGCTCCAACGGGTTGAGCAGCGGCACGTACGGCAGCGGCTCGGCCTGGCCGTCGCTGAAAGTGTTCGCCAGCCAGAACCAGGCCAGCATCAGTACGGCCAGGGGCAAGGCGGCGTACAGGCGATATTCGCGCGGGAAGGCCGCCACCGGCCATGGCCATTGGCGCGGCGCGGCCATCAGCACCAGATAGAGGCTCGGTAGGATCGCCCAGCCCAGCCAGCGCCAGGCGTTGTAATGCTCGGACAGGCTCATCAGGCCAAAACGCAGCTCCAGCGCCAGCACGCCGAGGATCAGCCAGCAACCCAGCACATGGGCATAGCTCATGGCCCGGGCGGGCAGGATCGGCGCCAGGCGGCGCAAGGACAGCAGATGCACGACGAACACCGCCGCCCAGGCCAGCCAGCCGTAATCGGCCGCCGGGTGATAAGCCGGGTACCAGGCGCCATAGAGCACCACCACCGCCACCGGCGTCAGCAAGGTGCAGAGCCGGCCCAGCGTCGGCCAGTTCAGCCGCGCCGCCAACGGCGTCCAGAGCACCACGCTGAGCACCGCCAGCCCCAGCAATGCCTGGGCCTGGAGATGCGCCGGGACGAAGCGCAGCACTTCGCTGACCCAGGCCAACGCCCACCACAATGCGCCCCAGATCAGCAGGACAGTGGACAGCCCCGCCAGGCTCAGGGCCTCGAATGCCGCGGCCGGGGTTCCGCGCTGCAAGCGCCAGGCGCCGATCATGGCCGCCAGGCTCAGCACCATCGGTGTCCAGAAGCCGCTGTGGGCCAATGGCCGCAAGCCCTCGGCGGACAGCGCGCGGAACAGCTCCGGCTCGGCCAGCAGGAACGCCGTGCCGCCGATCACCTGCAACAGCAGGCCGAAGACGAAACTCACCCGTTGCTGCAAGTACAGGCTCAGCCAGATGATCAACAAGCCGCTGGCCGCCCAGACCCCGCTGGCGGTTTCCCAGGGCAGGACGAACAGCACCGCGAGATTGATCAGCACCAGCCCCGCCAGCAACACCACCGAAAGGCTGCGCAGCAGGCGCACATCGTTGCGCACCATCTCGTCGCGGGCCGCCAGCAGCATCCCGGCGATCAGTGACAGGCCGATCAGCGACGCACTCATCAGGCCGTTCCAGCCGGCATTGAACACCGCCGTCGAGCCGCCCTCGGCGCCATGCAGCCGCAGCAGGAACAGGGCGCCACCGAGCAGTTGCACGGCAAAGGCACTGAACAGGAAACTGCGCGATTGCAGGCGCAGGCCGACAAACAGGGTCGCCAGCCCGGCCAGCGCCCAACTGATGGAGGTACCCTGGGTGGAGAAGAACAGCGGTGCCAGCAGGTAGAGGAAGGTCAGGCCGCCGCAGGCCAGCAGCGGTGCCAGGTGGCGCTCCCAGGCGGAGAGCTGTTCAGGCACGGCCTTGCGCAATTGCTGGAAGCTGAACAACAAGGACCCGCCCAGCAGCAAGGCACCCAGCGGTGCGCCGTCCAGCAGGCTGATTTCCCCGACCTGCAGTTTGCCGAGAAACGCCAGCGCCGCGCCGATCTGCAACAACAGGGCAAACGCCCGGGCGAACGGCCGTTGCTGGCGTACGCCGAGCCAGAAGATCCCTGCACCTTCCACCGCCCAGGCCGCCGAAGTCCAGCGGGCATCCAGGCCCAGCGGGATTGCCAGGCTGGCGAAGATCACCCCCAGGGCCAGACAGGTTTCCCCCAACAGCAAGGCGCGACCGCCGGCCAGGATCCGCGCCAGCCCCATGTAGATGATACCCAGGGCCAAGGCGCTGAAGGCCGCCGCGAACTCCAGGTGCCGGACCACGGCGAATTGCAGACCGAAACCCACCAGCGGCGGCCCGAACAGCATGACGCCGTCGACATAGTCGCCCTGGCGCGCCGACCAGCGCAGCAGCGCATCACGACTGTCGTCCTCGGGACCGGCGGCCAGCTCGCGCAATTTACGCCGGGCGAACAGCAGGCCGATCGCCAGGTACATCAGGAAGAACAGCACCAGGAAAGGTTCGGTGCTCCACAGCAACTCCGGTTTATACGAACGCAGGCCCCAGGCGAAACCGATGCCGAAGGTGCCGACAAAACCGATCAGGTTGAGCAGACGCCAGGCCTTGAACCAGGCAATGGCCAGGATGCCGGCGTTCAGCATGGCGAAGTAGCTGAACAACGCCACGTGGTTGCCGCTGCCGGTGGAGGTCAGGATCGGCGCGGCGAAACCGCCCAGCGCCGCGGCGGCGGCCAGGCCAAGGGCGTCCTGGGTGACCGCGAGGATCGCCGAGAACACGGTGACCGCCACCAGCAGGCCCAGGGCCGCCGAAGGGTCGAGCAGCGGATGCAGGCGCATGGCGGCGAAGACCGTCAGGTACAGCACCGCGATCCCGGTGCCTTGCAGCATCAAGGCGTAGTTGCTGTTGCGCAGGCGCAGCCACCAACCGAGCCCGAGCAGGCCCAGGGCGCAGGCGGCGACCCCGGCGTAGCGCGCCTCGATGGGCACCACCATGCCTTCGGTGGCATAGCGCAGCAGGAAAGCCAGGCCGAGGAACAACAGGAGCACGCCGACGCGCAACACCGTGTTGCCGCCGAACAGCCAGTCGCGGGCACCGGCCAGGGCACGTTCGATCAGGTTGGGTTCGCGAGGAACGCGAGGCGCTTGTGGCTCGCGGGATTGGGCGATGATCGGTTCCGGCGCCCAGGCATCGACCTCGGCGTGGACGCTTTCGGGCTGCGGCGTTTCGCGTGCGGGCGCCTGGAGTTCGGTCGGCAGTTCCCAGACCAGTTCGGGAACGACGCCCAGGGCTTCCGGGACCGGCTCGGGGGCTTGTTCCGCAGGCGCCTGTTCGGCGACGCTTGGCGACGCTGGCGCGGCAACCTCGGGCGCCACGTCGGCGAGCGTCGGGGCCACAGGCTGTTCAGGTGTTCGGGTGACGGCGACTTCGAGCTGATGCAGCCGCTGCTCGACGCTCGCCAGGGCTTTTCGCGCCTGCTCCAGTTGAACCACCTGCTCGGCGGTCTGCCGGCCCAGGCTCATCAGGCGAAAGGTCTGGCCGATGCCCAGGCCCAGCAGGGCACCGATCAAGGCATCGGTGAACACCGAGTCCACCAGCCAGCCCAATGCCAGGCCCACCAGCATCAGAATCCATTGCATGCGCGATATCCCTATGCGGCGTCCGAAAGATGCCGCGTAGTATATCGATCCGGCCCCCGGAAAGTGGGGCCGGACGCACAACTTGCCGCAAAAAGTTACTCCAATGCCTTCCAGATTTCAGTGGCGTACTCACGAATCGTCCGGTCCGAGGAAAACCAGCCCATCCGCGCACTGTTGAGTACGGCAGAACGCCACCATTCCTTGGAGTCGTTCCAATGGGCTTCGACCCGGGCCTGGGCGCTCCAGTAGGAATCGAAATCGGCGCAGACCAGGAAGCGGTCATAGTCGATCAGCGAATCCACCAGCCCGACGTAGCGCGCCGGATCGTCCGGTGAAAACACCCCGCCGCGAATGGCCTGCAGCACATCGTTGAGCCGATGGGAGGCGGCCACATCCGCCGCCGCGCTGAACTCGCCGTTGCGCCTGCGCGACTCCACCTGCCGGGCGCCGAGGCCGAAGATGAACATATGCTCCTCGCCCACCCGCTCGCACATCTCGACGTTGGCCCCGTCCAGGGTGCCGATGGTCAGCGCGCCGTTGAGACCGAACTTCATGTTGCTGGTGCCCGAGGCCTCGAAACCCGCGGTGGAAATCTGCTCCGACAGGTCCGCCGCCGGGATGATGCTTTCCGCCAGGCTGACGTTGTAGTTGGGCAGGAACACCACCTTGAGCAGGCCGCGTACGGTAGGGTCGTGGTTCACCGTGCGGGCGATATCGTTGGCCAGCTTGATGATCAGCTTGGCCTGGTGATAGCTGGCCGCCGCCTTGCCGGCGAAGATCTTCACCCGCGGCACCCAGTCGGTTTCCGGCTCGGCACGGATCGCCTGGTACAGGGCCACGGTATGCAGCAGGTTGAGCAACTGGCGCTTGTACTCGTGGATCCGCTTGACCTGCACGTCGAACATCGCCGCCGGGTTGATGGCGATCCCCAGCCGCTCATGGATCAAGGCCGCCAGGGCCCGCTTGCTGTGCAGGCGCTGTTCGGCGAACTGCTTGCGAAAACCGGCCTTCTCGGCAAAGGGCTCCAGGCCCTGCAACAGTTGCTCGGGGTTATCGAGCAGCTCCGGCCCCAGCGCATCGACCATCATCGCCGTGAGTTTCGGGTTGGCCTGGTACAGCCAGCGGCGGAAGGTGATGCCGTTGGTCTTGTTATTGATCCGCTCCGGATAGAGCTTGTGCAGTTCGGAAAACACCGTGCTGCGCATCAGCTGGGTATGCAGGCCGGAAACGCCGTTGACACTGTGGGAACCGAGGAACGCCAGGTTGCCCATGCGCACCCGCCGGCCGTTGTCCTCCTCGATCAGCGACACCGCGCGCAGCACGTCGAAATCGTGAATGCCCTTGGCCCGCAGCGAATCGATGTGCTGGGCGTTGATCAGGTAGATGATCTGCATATGCCGCGGCAGCATGCGTTCCATCAGGCCCACCGGCCAGGTTTCCAGGGCTTCGGGCAGCAGCGTGTGGTTGGTGTAGGAGAGGGTTTCCACGGTGATCTGCCAGGCCGCATCCCAGGCGATATCGTGCAGGTCGACCAGTTGGCGCATCAACTCGGCCACGGCAATCGAGGGGTGGGTGTCGTTGAGCTGGATCGCCGCATGCTCGCCAAGGCTGAGCACCGAGTCGTGCATGTTCTTGTGCCGGCGCAGCAGGTCCTGCAACGAGGCGGAGACAAAGAAGTATTCCTGGCGCAGTCGCAGCTCCTGGCCGGCCTCGGTACTGTCGGCCGGGTACAGGACCCGGGAAATGCTCTCGGCCCGCGCCACCTCGGCCACCGCGCCGAGGTGGTCGCCGGCATTGAAGCGCTCCAGGTGCAGATCCTCCATCGCCCGCGCCCGCCACAGGCGCAGGGTGTTCACACTGGCCCCGCGCCACCCCACCACTGGCGTGTCATAGGCCACCGCCCGCACGGTTTCCGACGGCGTCCAGACCTGGCGGCTCGCGCCGTTGGCATCGGTGACGGTCTGCACCTGGCCGCCGAAACCGACGGGATAGATCACTTCGGCGCGCTCGAACTCCCAGGGGTTGCCGAAGTCCAGCCAGTTCTCGGTCTGTTCCTGCTGCCAGCCATCGACGACGGCCTGGCGGAACAAGCCGTGCTCGTAGCGAATGCCATAGCCGTGACCGGCGATCCCGAGGGTCGACATGCTTTCCATGAAGCAGGCCGCCAGGCGCCCCAGGCCACCGTTGCCCAGGGCCGCATCGGGCTCCAGCAGGCGGATGCGTTCCAGGTCCACGCCCAGCTCCACCAACGCCTCCCGGGCCACCTCCAGCAGGCCGAGGTTGCTCAGGCTGTCGTACAGCAGCCGGCCGATGAGGAACTCCAGGGACAGGTAATACACCCGCTTCTGGCCCTTGCGATAAATCTGTCGCGTGTGGTCCATCCAGTGTTCGACCATATGGTCGCGGGCGGCCAAGGCGATAGCCTCGAACCAGTCATGATCAAACGCGTGGTCCGGGTCCTTGCCCACCGCGTATGTAAGTTTGGCGAGGACAGCCTCGCGAAAGGCGGCGACCTCGGCTTCACGGACTAGCGGTTCCTGAGACATCGATACAACCTCTAGCGAGATGGAGGATTGGAAAGACGGGCCTTCTGAGCCTAGACGGTTCGACCCAAGGCAGCCGTGCGGGTTCGGCGTTTTTTGCAGATGGCCGCGGGAAAAACCGCCGAGCCAGTATTGCCCCAAAAGAATGCAGTCATGTGGAAATCTCCCTGCAAAGGCGCGCTTGTATAAAAAACCGTCAAAAGGTTGTTCACAAATCCACCAGCCCCGGTATCATCGCGCGCCCTGATACACCCTGGACAACGCCCCGATGAAACCCACCTTGATCGCCGCCGCGGAACTCGACCGTCTCGAAACCTGGCAGAAATACTCCAGTCATATGTGCGGCGGCTGCATGTCCAGTTGCTGCACCTTGCCGGTGGAAGTGAAGATCAAGGACCTGATCCGCATCGGCATCGTCGACGAGTTCGAGCGTGGCGACCCGCCGAAGAACATCGCCAAGCGCCTGCAGAAGGAAGGGATCGTCGAGCGTTACAACCAGAAGTCCGAGATCTTCACCTTGCAGCGCATGAGCAACAACGATTGCCTGTACCTGGATCGCAAGTCGCGGTTGTGCACCATCTACGACAAACGCCCGGACACCTGCCGAAACCATCCAAAAATCGGGCCACGCCCGGGCTATTGCGCCTACAAGCCGAAGGCCCCGGAACGCCAGGCACCGGACAAGACACTGTACAACTTCTGACCAGAACCTGTGGCGAGTGGGCTTGGCTTCAAACCGCCTTTACTGAATAGCACTCGCCACCTCGGCGACAACAGATAAACAGCACAAACAAAAACGCCCCCGACCTTGCGGTCGGGGGCGTTTTTTATTCAGCCGGGGCTAAACGATCAAGCCTTGGCTTTCTTGGCAGCGCGGGTACGCTCGCTTTCGTCCAGGATCTTCTTGCGAAGACGGATGGACTTAGGAGTGACTTCGCACAGCTCGTCGTCCTGGATGAATTCCAGGGCCTGTTCCAGGGTGAAGCGAACAGGTGGAACCAGGGCGATGGTTTCGTCTTTACCCGAAGCCCGCATGTTGTCGAGCTTCTTGCCCTTGGTAGGGTTCACGCCCAGGTCGTTGTCACGGCTGTTCAGACCAACGATCTGACCGTTGTAGATTTCCTGGCCGTGCTCGACGAACAGCTTGCCGCGCGCCTGCAGGGTTTCCAGGGAATAGGTCAGTGCCTTGCCGGTTTCAACCGAAACCAGAACGCCGTTCTGACGGCCGGACATGTCGCCGGACTTCATCACGTCGTAACGGTCGAAGATCGAAGTCAGGATGCCAGCACCGTTGGTCAGGGTCAGGAACTGGTTACGGAAACCGATCAGACCACGAGCAGGGATGTTGTATTCCAGACGTACACGGCCCTTGCCATCCGGCACCATGTTGGTCAGATCGCCTTTACGCAGACCCATCTCTTCCATCACCTTGCCCTGGGATTCTTCCGGCAGGTCGATAGTGACGTTTTCGTACGGTTCGTGCTTCACGCCGTCAACCAGACGGATGATCACTTCCGGACGGCCTACAGCCATTTCGAAGCCTTCGCGACGCATGGTCTCGATCAGTACCGAGAGGTGCAGCTCACCACGGCCGGAAACCTTGAACTTGTCAGCCGAGTCGCCTTCTTCAACGCGCAGTGCAACGTTGTACAGCAGCTCTTTGTCCAGACGCTCCTTGATGTTACGGGAGGTCACGAACTTGCCTTCTTTACCGCAGAAAGGCGAGTCGTTTACCTGGAAGGTCATGGAAACGGTTGGCTCGTCAACGGTCAGAGGCTTCATCGCCTCCGGGGTGTCCAGTTGGCACAGGGTGTCGGAAATGAACAGCTCGTCCATACCGCTGATGCACACGATGTCGCCTGCAGCAGCTTCTTCAACGTCCACACGGTGCAGACCGTGGTGACCCATCAGCTTCAGGATACGACCGTTGCGCTTCTTGCCGTCGGCGCTGATAGCAACAACCGGGGTGTTCGGCTTGACGCGACCACGGGCAATACGGCCAACGCCGATAACACCCAGGAAGCTGTTGTAGTCCAGCGCGGAGATCTGCATCTGGAACGGACCGTCACGGTCAACAGCCGGCGCCGGTACGTTGTCGACGATCGACTGGTACAGCGGGGTCATGTCGTCAGCCATTTCGTTGTGGTCCAGACCGGCAATACCGTTCAGGGCCGAGGCGTAGACGACTTTGAAGTCCAGCTGTTCTTCGGTGGCACCCAGGTTGTCGAACAGGTCGAAGATCTGGTCCAGAACCCAGTCCGGACGCGCGCCTGGACGGTCAACCTTGTTGATGCACACGATTGGACGCAGGCCGGCTTCGAACGCCTTCTTGGTCACGAAACGGGTTTGCGGCATAGGGCCGTCTTGAGCGTCAACCAGCAGCAGCACGGAGTCGACCATCGACATCACGCGCTCTACTTCACCACCGAAGTCGGCGTGGCCCGGGGTGTCCACGATGTTGATGTGGTAGCCGTTCCAGTTGATGGCGGTGTTTTTCGCCAGGATGGTAATACCGCGCTCTTTTTCCTGGTCGTTGGAGTCCATCACGCGCTCGTCGTTGAGCTCGTTGCGCTCCAGGGTGCCGGATTGACGCAGGAGTTTGTCTACCAGGGTGGTCTTACCATGGTCAACGTGGGCAATGATGGCGATGTTGCGTAGATTTTCGATCACTTGTGTATCTCGATCAGAGGATTCGGTGTGCTGACAAGTCTTGGCAGCGATTTACAGTAGAGTCAGGCTTTGCCGTTACAGCTTGACGGCGGCGTCGGGGGGCCGGTGACGCAAGCCACAGGCAAACAGCCCCGGGCACTTAGCTCGGTCGATAAACGCGCACATTGGCATGCCCCTCACTGAGCAAATGGTGAGCATGCAGGCGACTCATCACGCCTTTGTCGCAATACAACAGGTACTGGCGAGTAGGGTCCAGTTCCTTGAAACGAGCGTTCAGTGCATAAAACGGCATCGCTTGTACCTCGATGCCAGCGATCTCCAGCGGGTCGTCTTCCTGAGCATCCGGGTGACGGATGTCGATCACGATATGACCGGCCAGCGCCTCGCTGACTTCTTCGATCTGCAAATCCTGGCCCAGTTCGTCGATGACCCGATCGATCGGCACCAGTTTGGCCCGCTCGAGCGCCCGCTCGAGAATCGCCATGTCGAACTGCTGTTCTTCGTACTCCACGCGGTTGCGCTTGGCGTGGGTCTTGGGGTTCACCGAAATGACCCCGCAATATTCCGGCATATGCTTGGCGAAGTCGGCCGTGCCGATCTCGTTCGCCAGGTTGATGATGTCCTGCTTGTGGCTGGCGATCAGCGGACGGATCACCAGCTTCTCGGTCACGCAGTCGATCACCGACAGGTTCGGCAGCGTCTGGCTGGACACCTGGGAGATCGCCTCGCCGGTGACCAGCGCATCGATGTGCAGTCGATCGGCCATGATCGAGGCCGCGCGCAACATCATACGCTTCAATACTACGCCCATATGACTGTTATCGACTTTGCCGAGAATTTCTCCCAGCACTTCCTCGAACGGTACGCTGACGAACAGCACCCGCTGGGAGCTGCCGTACTTCTTCCACAGGTAGTGGGCGACTTCCATCACCCCCAGCTCGTGGGCGCGGCCACCGAGGTTGAAGAAGCAGAAGTGGGTCATCAGGCCACGGCGCATCATCTGATAGGCGGCCACGGTAGAGTCGAAACCGCCGGACATCAGCACCAGCGTCTGCTCGATGGAACCCAGCGGGTAACCGCCCAGGCCATTGTGCTGGCTGTGGATGACAAACAACCGTTGGTCGCGAATTTCCATCCGCACTTCGATTTCCGGCGCCTTGAGGGAAATCCCGGCGGCATTGCACTGTCGGCGCAACTGGCTGCCGACATATTTCTCCACTTCCATCGAGGTGAAGCTGTGCTTGCCGGCCCGCTTGCAGCGCACCGAAAAGATCTTCCCGGGCAGGGCCGCGCCGAAGTGCTGCTTGCACTTGGCGGTGATGTCGTCGAAGTCGCCCAGCGGGTATTCGTCGACCTGCAGGAAATGCGCGATGCCCGGCATGCAGCACAGGCGCTCGGTCAGCTCCTGCAAGGCCTTGGGCTCGCTCAGCGCGGTTTCCAGCTCGAGGTTGTCCCACACGCCGTTCACCACCACGTCCGGGTCCAGGTCGCGGAGCACGGTACGGATGTTCTTGGCCAGCTGGCGGATGAATTTCGTCCGGACAGGGCGGCTTTTAATGGTGATTTCGGGGAAGACTTTTACGATAAGTTTCATGAAAACAGCGCGCGAAGGGCCGGCCGAAAAAGGGGGGCGCGGATTATAGCGGAAATTGCTCAAGGTTTAACCAGTTATTGTGCAGATGGTTTTGAACGCACCAAAACGGGTCATTCACAATTATTCGAGAACCATATTGGTGCGGCAAATACCCGAAAATCCGCCTATGCTCGCTGCAACGCTTGAGATTGGGGCAAAAAACCCATCACGGGGCACTGGCATGCAATTTGCTCTCTTGTGAGGCAGGTTGCCTTGGCCGATATTCGCGCCGGCATCACCACTCTTTCAGGGCTAACTCCACTACCCAGCCCGAAGCCACCCGGAGGACACCATGTCGAAGTCGGTTCAACTCATCAAAGATCATGACGTTAAATGGATTGATCTGCGCTTCACTGACACCAAAGGCACTCAGCACCACGTGACCATGCCGGCCCGTGATGCACTGGATGAAGATTTCTTCGAAATCGGCAAGATGTTCGACGGCTCCTCCATCGCTGGCTGGAAAGGCATCGAAGCCTCCGACATGATCCTGATGCCGGACGACAGCACTGCCGTACTCGACCCGTTCACCGAAGAGCCGACCCTGATCCTGGTCTGCGACGTGATCGAGCCTTCGACCATGCAGGGCTACGACCGCGACCCACGTGCAATCGCCCGTCGTGCCGAGGAATACCTGAAGTCCACCGGTATCGGCGACACCGCTTTCTTCGGTCCGGAGCCTGAGTTCTTCATCTTCGACTCGGTCAAGTTCAAGTCCGACATCTCCGGTTCCATGTTCAAGATCTTCTCCGAACAAGGTTCGTGGATGTCCGACCAGGACGTGGAAGGCGGTAACAAAGGCCACCGTCCAGGTATCAAGGGCGGTTACTTCCCGGTTCCACCGTTCGACCACGACCACGAAATCCGTACCTCCATGTGCAACGCGCTGGAAGAGATGGGCCAGACCGTCGAAGTTCACCACCACGAAGTGGCGACTGCCGGCCAGAACGAAATCGGCGTGAAGTTCAACACCCTGGTCAACAAGGCTGACGAAGTCCAGACCCTGAAGTACTGCGTACACAACGTGGCGGATGCCTACGGCCGTACCGCGACCTTCATGCCAAAACCGCTGTACGGCGATAACGGCTCGGGTATGCACGTGCACATGTCCATCTCCAAGGAAGGCAAGAACACCTTCGCTGGCGAAGGCTATGCCGGTCTGTCCGACACCGCCCTGTACTTCATCGGCGGCATCATCAAGCACGGTAAGGCCCTGAACGGCTTCACCAACCCGTCGACCAACTCCTACAAGCGTCTGGTCCCAGGTTTCGAAGCACCGGTGATGCTGGCCTACTCGGCTCGCAACCGTTCCGCCTCGATCCGTATTCCTTACGTCAACAGCCCCAAGGCCCGTCGTATCGAAGCACGCTTCCCGGATCCGGCTGCCAACCCTTACCTGGCCTTCGCCGCACTGATGATGGCCGGTCTGGACGGTATCCAGAACAAGATCCACCCTGGCGATGCCGCTGACAAAAACCTGTATGACCTGCCGCCTGAAGAGGCCAAAGAGATCCCACAAGTTTGCGGCAGCCTGAAAGAAGCCCTGGAAGAGCTGGACAAAGGTCGTGCGTTCCTGACCAAAGGCGGCGTTTTCAGCGACGACTTCATCGATGCCTACATCGAGCTGAAAAGCGAAGAAGAAATCAAGGTACGTACCTTCGTACACCCACTGGAATACGAGCTGTACTACAGCTGCTGATCCAGTCGCGCCCGCGCAAGCGGCGTAACGAAAGGCCACCTTCGGGTGGCCTTTTTCATGGGTAAAAAACGAGATTTCTTGAAACGTTTCAAGACTGGCAGGTCGACGCCGCGGGGCGTTAACTAGGGTTCCCGACCTCGCGCCGGGAACCACAGGCACCGCGCATGATGCGCGGTACAAGGACGTTAACCTGGAAACCCGCTCATGACCTCGATCTCGACACCCGAGCCACAAACCCCGCCCCAGCCCCGCGCCCAGGTATTGCTGCGCAGTACCCGCTCCTGGGACGGCACGCCCTACGAACGCTATCCGGCGGGCCCGCCCGAGCTGACCTTGCTGCAGGTCAATATTCCGCCCGACACCGAACTGGGCTGGCACATCCACCCGACTCCCAGCGCGGCCTACATCCTGTCGGGTGAAGTGCGGGTCGAGACCCGGGAAGGCGGCCGGAACACGCTCTTGAAACAGGGCGACACAATAGCCGCGCTGGTCAACATCCAGCACCGCGCCAAGACCGGCGCGGTTCCGGTGGAGCTGCTGGTGTTCTATGCCGGCATCGAGGGAGAACCGCTCTCCGTGTCGGACCTCTGACCCCTGTAGGAGCCGGCTTGCCGGCTCCTACAGGTTTCGCGGCATTTTCAAGATCCCACGCTGTGAATAGACATCCCGGGACAAGCCCGCACCTTCTTCATGAAAAGAGACTGGCGCCTGGCCGCGCTTGTGACGTTTACTCAGAGCCCCATACCACTCTTCCAGGACGAAGCTCGCTCCATGCACCTGAAAAAATCCCTTGCCGGCCCACTGCTGCTCATCCTCCTCAGCACCGGCGCCTGTGCCCAGACCCCGAACACCACGACAGCCCCCACGTCCCTGGCGCCCCTGCTCCAGGCCATGAGCGAACGCCTGGACATCGCCGACCAGGTCGCGCTGACCAAATGGGACAGCGGCAAACCGATCCAGGACAGCCCGCGCGAGCAGCAAGTCATCGCCAACGCCGCGCAACAGGCCGCCACCTATCAGCTCAACCCCGAAGACGTGAGCCAATTCCTCGCCGCCCAGATCGAAGCCAACAAGCTGGTGCAATACGCGCTGCTGGCCAAGTGGCGCGATGCCGGCAAGGCCCCGACCATCGCCCGCCCCGACCTGGTGAAACAGATCCGCCCGGCACTGGACCAACTGCAGACCCGCCTGCTGCAACACTACGCCGCCTTCGCCGCCTCACGACGGGACCCGCAATGCCCGACCTGGCTGGCCCAGGGGCGCAAGGCCCTGAGCATCGACGAGATCCATGACCTGGCCCTGGTTCGCGCCACGGGCGAGCTGTGCGTCAGCGGGCGCTGAAGCCGTTGAAGGTTGTGCTCTATGCTGACACCCTGACGCACCTGGGCGGGATGCCACCGCCAGGACCATTATCGGGAGTGCCCATGGGTCGAAGCCTTCTCTTGCTGCTAATGGCCGTTGCCTTGCCGGCGGCCGCACAGATCTACAAGTACACCGACGCCAACGGCAACACGGCCTACAGCAACCAGCCACCCGACGGCACCGCCGCGCAGACTGTCGAACTGCCGCCACTCAACAGCGTCGGCCTGCAGCAACCGGCCGCGCCGGCGGCACCGGCAGCGGCCACACCCGTGACCTCGAAGGCGACATCGGCGAACGACGGCGCGCTCTACAGCACCCTGGAGCTGACGGACATCCCGACCCAGGAAGCCCTGCGCGCCAACAACGGCACCTTTACCGTCGGCGTGAAGCTGGAGCCGCGCCTGCAACGCCAGCACCTGCTGCGCCTGGTGCTCGACGGCGCGCCCTACGGCCAACCGAGCAATGTGCCGCGCCTGCAACTGGTGAATATCGACCGCGGCGACCATACCCTCGGCGTCCAGGTGCTGGCGGGCGACCAGGTCGTGCAGCAAAGCCCCATCGTGCCCTTTACCCTCCAACGGGTGCACAAGCCCGTGAGCCATCCATGATTCGAGTGTTCGTCCGCCTGCTGCCGCTGCTCCTGACCCTCTGCGCAGGCTCCGCGCCGGCCGAGATCTACACCTACATCGACAGCCAGGGCAATCGGGTCTTCACCGACCAGCACCGCGTCGGAGCCAAAGCGGTGCCCCTGCCGCCGGTCAATCGCCTGTCGCTGACACCGGCGGCCCCCCAGCCTTCGCCAGCCACCCCGACAAAGCCCAAGGTCCAGCCGATCGTCCATTACCAGATGCTGCGCATCCTGGTGCCGGACCCCGATGCAACCATCCGTAGCACCGAAGGCAATCTGATCGTCAGCGTCACCAGCGAACCCGGCCTGATGCCCGGCCACGCCTATCGCCTGCTGCTGGACGGCAAACCCACCGCCGCACCCGGCTCCAGCCCGGTATTCGCCTTGAACAATATCGACCGCGGCAGCCACCAGCTGGCGGTGGAAATCCTCGACGAACAAGGGCGGATCGTCGAACGCACGGCCAACCAGCCCTTCCATATGGTGCGCATCTCGCTGGCGCAGAAACGCCAGGCCAACCCCTGCCAGCTTGCCGACTACGGCCAACGGCCCGAATGCCCCCTGGCGGACAAGCCCGTAGAAGAAAGCAGCAGCATTTTGCCGTTTCTCTGATCAGCGCTCACAGGCACCACATTGGTGCACTAAACTGCACACTTGCCCGAGCCAAATCCCATTTTGGTTCGAAAGTACCCGCGACAACTGGCAGAACGCCACTCAATCGAGCCTGAAACGCCCATTTCAGACGATTCGCGCTTCTTTTCGGAGCCTTGGTTTGGTTTTTGCATTTTCCTCGTATCGGCGCCTTATTCGCGCGCGCAAATCGGGACCGGCCCCGTTTGCCATGCTCCAAAAGAGGTCCCCATGACCATCAGCGACGCCCTGCACAGACTGTTACTCGACAACCTGACCACCGCCACCATCCTGCTCAACGCCGAACTGCGCCTGGAGTACATGAACCCGGCGGCGGAAATGCTCCTGGCCATCAGCGGCCAGCGCAGCCATGGCCAGTTCATCAGCGAACTGTTCACCGAGTCGGTCGAAGCCTTGAACTCCCTGCGCCAGGCCGTGGAGCAGGCGCACCCGTTCACCAAGCGCGAAGCCATGCTCACGGCGCTGACCGGCCAGACCCTGACCGTCGACTACGCCGTGACGCCGATTCTCAGCCAGGGCGAAACCCTGCTGCTGCTGGAAGTCCATCCCCGTGACCGCCTGCTGCGCATCACCAAGGAAGAGGCCCAGCTGTCCAAGCAGGAAACCACCAAGATGCTGGTGCGCGGCCTGGCCCACGAGATCAAGAACCCCCTGGGCGGGATCCGCGGAGCCGCGCAGTTGCTGGCCCGCGAGCTGCCGGAAGAAAGCCTGAAGGACTACACCAACGTCATCATCGAAGAGGCCGATCGTCTGCGTAACCTGGTGGATCGCATGCTCGGCTCGAACAAGCTGCCGTCCCTGGCGCTGACCAACGTCCACGAAGTGCTGGAACACGTCAGCAGCCTGGTGGAGGCCGAAAGCCAGGGCTGCATCAACCTGGTGCGGGACTATGACCCCAGCATTCCCGACGTCCTGATAGATCGAGAACAGATGATCCAGGCCGTGCTCAATATCGTGCGCAACGCCATGCAGGCCATCAGCAGCCAGAACGAGCTGCGCCTGGGCCGCATCAGCCTGCGCACCCGGGCGATCCGCCAGTTCACCATCGGCCATGTCCGCCATCGCCTGGTGACCAAGATCGAGATCATCGACAACGGCCCGGGGATTCCCGCCGAGCTGCAGGAAACCATCTTCTACCCCATGGTCAGCGGCCGCCCGGACGGTACCGGGCTGGGCCTGGCCATTACCCAGAACATCATCAGCCAGCACCAGGGCCTGATCGAGTGTGAGAGCCACCCCGGCCACACCACGTTCTCGATCTTTCTGCCACTGGAACAAGGAGCCACATCGACATGAGCCGTAGTGAAACCGTGTGGATCGTCGATGACGACCGTTCTATCCGCTGGGTCCTGGAGAAAGCCCTGCAACAGGAAGGCATGACCACCCAGAGCTTCGACAGTGCCGATGGTGTGATGAGCCGCCTGGTCCGTCAGCAGCCGGATGTGATCATCTCCGACATCCGCATGCCCGGCGCCAGTGGCCTGGACCTGCTGGCGCGGATTCGCGAGCAGCACCCGCGCCTGCCGGTGATCATCATGACCGCCCATTCCGACCTCGACAGCGCGGTGGCGTCCTACCAGGGCGGGGCGTTCGAATACCTGCCCAAGCCGTTCGACGTCGATGAAGCGGTGTCGCTGGTCAAGCGCGCCAACCAGCATGCCCAGGAACAGCAAGGCATGGACGTGGCGCCGACCCTGACCCGCACCCCGGAAATCATCGGTGAAGCGCCGGCGATGCAGGAAGTGTTTCGCGCCATCGGTCGCCTCAGCCACTCCAACATCACGGTGTTGATCAATGGCGAATCCGGCACCGGCAAGGAGCTGGTGGCCCACGCCCTGCACCGTCACAGTCCGCGGGCGGCGCAACCGTTCATCGCCTTGAACATGGCGGCGATTCCCAAGGACCTGATGGAGTCCGAACTGTTCGGCCATGAGAAAGGCGCGTTTACCGGCGCGGCCAACCTGCGTCGCGGGCGCTTCGAACAGGCCGATGGCGGCACCCTGTTCCTCGACGAGATCGGCGACATGCCGGCCGACACCCAGACCCGCCTGCTGCGGGTGCTGGCGGACGGCGAGTTCTACCGGGTCGGCGGGCATACGCCGGTCAAGGTCGACGTGCGCATCATCGCCGCGACCCACCAGAACCTGGAAACCCTGGTCCACGCGGGCAAGTTCCGTGAAGACCTGTTCCATCGCCTGAACGTGATCCGCATCCATATTCCACGGATGTCGGACCGTCGCGAAGACATTCCGACCCTGGCCAAGCACTTCCTCGCCCGCGCCGCCCAGGAGTTGTCGGTGGAGCCGAAGCTGCTGAAGCCGGAAACCGAGGAATACCTGAAGAACCTGCCGTGGCCGGGCAACGTGCGCCAGCTGGAGAACACCTGCCGCTGGATCACCGTGATGGCCTCCGGTCGCGAAGTGCATATCAGCGACCTGCCACCGGAACTGCTCAACCTGCCCCAGGATTCGGCGCCGGTGACCAACTGGGAGCAGGCGCTGCGCCAGTGGGCGGACCAGGCGCTGGCACGCGGTCAATCCAGCCTGCTGGACAGCGCCGTGCCGAGCTTCGAGCGGATCATGATCGAGACCGCCCTCAAGCACACCGCCGGCCGCCGCCGCGACGCCGCCGTGCTGCTGGGCTGGGGCCGCAACACCTTGACCCGCAAGATCAAGGAGCTGGGCATGAAGGTCGATGGCGGGGATGAGGACGACAGCGACGAGGGTTAAACCTGATCGCACCTGCGAAGCTTCAAGCCAAACCCTCTACAGCCCGGCTGTAGAGGGTTTTTTATTGCCCTGAAAATAGCTTGGCGTGCACCACAGCAATGCACTTTGAACCGCTATCGAGCAGGCTACCGAGCTACGCAAGCCTCACCGCCGTTTTCCTGCCGCACCGGAAAGGCCCCGTATTCCGGGGCTCTCAGCCATCCCTAGGAAATTTCCGAAGCAATCGTCAGCGTTTTTCAAAAACTGGCACGCGCCCTGCAATAACCCCAGTACAACCCAGTTTCGGGGACCCTGGTACAGGCAGGCCAGGACTCCCCTTCTTTACAACCGGGGCTCACACCGCTCATAGCGACGAGCCCCAAAACGCTTTCGGGAACCCCGGTACAGGCAGGCCGGGACTTCCCTCTTTAACACCCGGACTCACACCGCCCGCGCGACGAGTCCAAACGCTTTCGGGACCCTGGTACAGGCAGGCCGGGACTCCCCTTCTTTACAACCGGGACTCATACCGCTCACAGCGACGAGTCCAGACGCTTTCGGGAACCCTGGTACAGGCAGGCCAGGACTTCCCTCTTTTATTCCTCCCTGAGATTGACCGCCAATCTCCAGCGGCCGTCCACCGTCGCACCGGCCCACTCGCCGTGCAGCGGACGCGCCGCCAGCAGCGTCAGCAGCAACCCCTTGTCACTCGAGCGCACATGCCAGTTGGCGTCCTTGCCGGCCACCTGCAAGTGCCCGCTCTGCGCCTTGCCCTCGGCATCGAACAACAACGCCACCGCACCGTCGACCTCCTCGCCATGCACCTTGGGCTCGGCACTGAACCACAGCACCACCCCGTCGGGCACCGCGTCGACCTGTTGCAGCACCAGGGGCTCGGGCGCCGTCAGGCGACCGATCATCAGACCGATCATCAGGCCGACAATCGCCAGCGATCCCATCACCCGCGGCATTAGCTTCGGTCGCGGGTCCTCTTCGGGAGTAGAATGCTGCTTATCTTCATCTTCGGAGCCGTGCATGTTTCACGTCATCCTTTTTCAACCAGAAATTCCGCCGAATACCGGCAACATTATAAGGCTATGCGCCAACAGCGGCTGCCACCTGCATTTGATCGAGCCCATCGGTTTCGAAATGGACGACAAGCGCCTGCGCCGTGCCGGCCTCGACTATCACGAGTACGCCACGCTCAAGACCCACGCCGACCTTGCCAGTTGCCTGGAAAGCCTCGGCCACCCGCGCCTGTTCGCCTTCACCACCAAGGGTTCGCGGCTGTTCCACGATGCGCGCTTCGCCGAGGGCGATGCGTTTCTCTTCGGTCCGGAAAGCCGTGGCCTGCCGGCCGAGGTGCTCGACGCCCTGCCCGGCGAACAGCGCCTGCGCCTGCCCATGCGCGAAGGCTGCCGCAGCCTGAACCTGTCCAACACCGTGGCGGTGGCGGTTTACGAAGGCTGGCGCCAGCTGGGCTTTGCCTGAACAAAAAAAGCGCCGAAAAGGCGCTTTTTTCTGTAGGGGCCAGCAATCCGCTTATTGAACGGTTTGCGAACCTTCTTCCTGCAGACGCTGCAGCTCTTGCGCGTACAGGGCGTCGAAGTTGACCGGGGCCAGCATCAGCGCCGGGAACGAACCACGGGTCACCAGGCTGTCCAGGGTTTCGCGCGCGTACGGGAACAGGATGTTCGGGCAGAACGCACCCAGGGTGTGGCTCATGGAAGCCGCGTCCAGGTTCTTGATCAGGAAGATACCGGCCTGCTGCACTTCAGCGATGAACGCCACTTCGTCACCGTTCTTCACGGTCACCGACAGGGTCAGCACCACCTCGTGGAAGTCGCTTTCCAGGGCTTTCTGACGGGTGTTGAGGTCCAGACCGACGCTCGGCTCCCACTGCTGACGGAAGATCGCCGGGCTTTTCGGGGCTTCGAAGGACAGGTCACGCACGTAGATACGCTGCAGGGAGAATTGCGGTTGGTTTTCTTCTTCGTTCGCAGCAGTGTTCTGTTGGTCAGTCATCGCAGCAGATCCTTCTTGATCTTCAGGTCTTTAAAGGGTTGGGGAATCAAGCTTCTAGCAACGCATCCAGCTTCCCGGCGCGCTCGAGGGCGAACAGGTCATCGCAACCACCGACATGCCGGTCGCCGATCCAGATCTGCGGCACGGACGTGCGCCCCGCCTTCCGGGCCATTTCGGCACGCAACTGCGGCTTGCCGTCGACCTTGATCTCGTCGAAGGCAACGTTCTTGCTGCCGAGCAACGACTTGGCCCGCATGCAGTAAGGGCAGTAATCACTGGAGTAAACGACGACCTGGCCCATATCACTTCACCAGCGGCAGATTGTCGGCTTTCCAGCTGGAAATACCGCCGGACAGCTTGGCGGCAATGAAGCCGGACTTGAGCAGTTCGCGGGCATGAGTCCCGGAATGCTGGCCCTGGGCGTCGACCAGAATCAGGGTCTTGGCCTTGTGCTTTTCCAGTTCGCCGATACGCGCCATCAGCTTGTCCTGGGGAATGTTCAGCGCGCCGACGATATGACCGGCAGCGAATTCCTTGCTCGGACGCAGGTCGATGACCACGCCCTGGTCCTGGTTGACCAGCGCCGTCAGCTGGCCGGTGCTCAGGCTGGCGCCGCCGCGGCTCATTTCATGGGCAATCAGCAAGGCCAGCAGGAGCACGAAGGCGCCGGCCAACAGGTAGTGGTTAGTGGCAAATGCAATCAGGTGATCGACCATCAGGAGTTTCCAGGGCGTTAAAATGTGGGCCAGTATACACAGCCGTCAAGGTCGGCCAAACCCCGCCCGGCGGTGACGGCATTTGAACTTGGCTTTAAACTGCGACTCTTTTTTCCATGTCCTTTCAATCCAGCCGCGAGAGCCATCCATGACTACCACGCCTAAACCTTTGGTCCTGATCATCCTGGATGGCTTCGGTCACAGTGAGAGCCAGGACTACAACGCTGTCTATGCGGCGAAAAAACCGGTGCTCGACCGTCTCGTCGCCAGCGTGCCCAATGGTCTGATCTCGGGCTCGGGCATGGATGTCGGCCTGCCGGACGGGCAGATGGGCAACTCCGAGGTCGGCCACATGAACCTCGGTGCCGGTCGTGTGGTGTACCAGGATTTCACCCGCGTGACCAAGGCGATCCGCGACGGCGAGTTCTTCGAGAATCCGACGATCTGCGCGGCGGTGGACAAGGCGGTGGGCGCGGGCAAGGCGGTGCACATTCTCGGCCTGTTGTCCGAGGGTGGCGTGCACAGCCACCAGGACCACCTGGTGGCCATGGCCGAGCTGGCGTTCAAGCGCGGTGCCGAGAAGATCTACCTGCACGCCTTCCTCGACGGCCGCGACACCCCGCCGAAAAGCGCCGAGTCGTCCATCGAACTGCTGGACGAAACCTTCCGCACCCTGGGCAAGGGCCGCATCGCCAGCCTGGTGGGCCGTTATTTCGCCATGGACCGCGACAACCGCTGGGACCGTGTGGCCCAGGCCTACAACCTGATCGTCGACGGCCAGGCCGAGTTCCAGGCCGCCACCGCCCAGGAAGGCCTGCAGGCCGCCTATGAGCGCGGCGAGAGCGACGAATTCGTCAAGGCCACGAGCATTGGCGAGAAAGTCACGGTCGAAGACGGCGACGCCGTGGTGTTCATGAACTTCCGCGCCGACCGCGCCCGTGAACTGACCCGGGTGTTCGTCGAAGACGACTTCAAGGACTTCGAACGCGCCCGCCAACCAAAGCTGGCCGGTTTCGTCATGCTCACCCAATACGCCGCCAGCATCCCCGCGCCGTCGGCCTTCGCCCCGGGCAGCCTGGAAAACGTGCTGGGCGACTACCTGGCGAAAAACGGCAAGACCCAGCTGCGGATCGCCGAAACCGAGAAATACGCCCACGTGACCTTCTTCTTCTCCGGCGGTCGCGAAGAGCCCTTCCCGGGCGAAGAACGCATCCTGATCCCGTCGCCGAAAGTCGCCACCTACGACCTGCAGCCGGAAATGAGCGCGCCCGAGGTCACCGACCGGATCGTCGACGCCATCGAGCACCTGCGCTATGACGTGATCGTGGTCAACTACGCCAACGGAGACATGGTCGGCCACAGCGGCGTGTTCGAGGCGGCCGTTAAAGCCGTGGAATGTCTGGATTTGTGCGTAGGACGTATCGTCGACGCCCTGGAGAAGGTCGGTGGCGAAGCCCTGATCACCGCCGACCACGGCAACGTCGAACAAATGGAAGACGAAACCACCGGCCAGGCCCACACCGCTCACACCACCGAGCCAGTACCGTTCATCTACTTCGGCAAACGGCCGCTGAAGGTCCGCGAAGGCGGCGTTCTGGCGGATGTCGCACCGACCATGCTCAAGCTTCTGGGCCTGAAACAGCCGCAAGAAATGACTGGTACTTCGATCCTGACTGACATCTAAATGCCGTAAATCTGGCCGGCCGCAGGCCTGCGGCCTACCGCTTTATCGGAAACGCCTGAAAGCAACCGCTTTTGGGCGTTTTTTTTGCAGCGCGCGGCGGGCATACTAGGACGTCCCGTTCCCAGGTGTCGCCCGCCCCATGCTCCGCGCCCTTATCGCCCTAGCCTTGATCTGCCTGCTCCAACCGGCCTTTGCCGACGAGCGCACGCAAACCCAGCAGCAGTTGGACGCCACGCGTCAGGATATCGCTGAGCTGAAAAAGCTCCTGGGCAAGCTGCAGGAAGAAAAATCCGGCGTGCAGAAAGAACTGCGCGGCACCGAAACCGAGATGGGCAAGCTGGAGAAGGAAGTCGACGCCCTGCAGAAAGAGCTGAAAAAGAGCGAAAGCGAACTGCAGCGGCTCGATGGGGAGAAAAAAAAACTCCAGAGCGCGCGCACTGAACAGCAGCGACTGATCGCCATCCAGGCCCGCGCCGCCTACCAGGGGGCCGCCAGGAGTACCTCAAGCTGCTGCTCAACCAGCAGAACCCGGAAAAATTCGCCCGCACCCTGACCTATTACGACTACCTGAGCCAGGCCCGCCTGGAGCAGTTGAAGAACTTCAACGAGACCCTGCGCCAACTGGCCAATGTCGAAAAAGACATCAATCTGCAGCAGGCCCAGTTGCTGGTGCAGAAAAGCAGCCTGGACAGCCAGCGCGACGAGCTGGACAAGGTCCGCAAGGAACGCCAGGCGGCGCTGGCCAAGCTCAATGACGACGTGAAGGCCCGCGACCAGAAGCTCGCCGCCCGCGAACAGGACCAGGCCGACCTGTCGAAAGTCCTCAAGACCATCGAAGAAACCCTGGCCCGCCAGGCCCGCGAGGCGGAAGAAGCGCGCCAGAAAGCGCTGCTCGCCCAGCAGGAAGCGGAAAAAAAGCGCCAGCGTGAGGCGGCCGAGCTCGCCAACGACGACAGCCCTCGCCCCCCGCGTAAAACCACGCCCGGCGCCCTGGTCTCGAGTGCGGGAGAATCCTTCGGCGGCCCTTTTGCCTCAGCGCGCGGCAAACTGCCCTGGCCAGTTGATGGCCGCTTGCTCGCGCGCTTTGGTGAAACCCGTGGCGATGACGCCCGGACCAAGTGGGACGGGGTGATGATCAGCGCCGCCGCCGGCAGCCAGGTGCATGCCGTGCACGGTGGCCGCGTGGTGTTCGCCGACTGGTTGCGGGGCGCCGGCCTGCTGGTCATTCTGGACCACGGCAACGGTTACCTGAGCCTCTACGGACACAACCAGACGCTGCTCAAGTCAGCAGGCGATGTGGTAAAAGCCGGTGAATCGATCTCTACTGTAGGTAACAGTGGCGGTCAGGAGGCACCAGCACTGTATTTCGCTATACGTCAGCAGGGTCACCCGAGTGATCCGGCTCAATGGTGCCGCGCCCAAGGATAGGCCCGCATCTTAATCAGGAGTTCGTTCGACATGTTGCATCTGTCCCGCCTCACCTCGCTGGCCCTGACGATCGCCCTGGTGATCGGCGCGCCCCATGCGTTCGCTGCGCAGCCTGCCCAGCCCGCTCCGGCCGCCGCCCCGGCCGTCACCGCCAAGGCCCCGCTGCCGCTCGACGAGCTGCGCACCTTTGCCGAGGTCATGGACCGGATCAAGGCCGCCTATGTCGAGCCGGTGGACGACAAGACCCTGCTGGAGAATGCCATCAAGGGCATGCTCAGCAACCTCGACCCGCATTCCGCCTACCTCGGGCCGGACGACTTCGCCCAGTTGCAGGAAGACACCAGCGGCGAATTCGGCGGCCTGGGCATCGAAGTCGGCATGGAAGACAATTTCGTCAAGGTGATCTCGCCCATCGACGACACCCCGGCGTCCAAGGCCGGCGTGCAGGCCGGTGACCTGATCGTCAAGATCAACGGCCAGCCGACCCGCGGCCAGACCATGACCGAAGCGGTCGACAAGATGCGCGGCAAGGTCGGCCAGAAAATCACCCTGACCCTGGTACGCAATGGCGGCGCGCCCTTTGACGTGACCCTGACCCGGGCGATCATCCGCACCAAGAGCGTGCGCAGCCAGATGCTGGATAACGGCTACGGCTATATCCGCATCACCCAGTTCCAGGTCAAGACCGGCGACGAGGTCTCCAAGGCCCTAACGGCCCTGCGCAAGGAAAATGGCAACAAGAAGCTCAACGGCATTGTCCTCGACCTGCGCAACAACCCCGGTGGCGTGCTGCAGGCGGCGGTGGAAGTGGTCGACCACTTCATCAAAAAGGGCCTGATCGTCTACACCAAGGGTCGCATCGCCAACTCCGAACTGCGCTTCTCGGCCACCGGCCACGACGAAAGCGAAGCGGTCCCGATGGTGGTGCTGATCAACGGCGGCAGCGCCTCGGCTTCGGAAATCGTCGCCGGCGCCCTGCAAGACCAGAAACGCGCGGTCCTGATGGGCACCAACAGCTTCGGCAAGGGCTCGGTGCAGACCGTGCTGCCGCTGAGCAATGACCGCGCGCTGAAGATCACCACCGCGCTGTACTACACGCCCAACGGTCGCTCGATCCAGGCCCAGGGCATCGTTCCGGATGTCGAGGTGCGCCAGGCCAAGGTCAGCGGGGCCCAGGACGACGAGACCTTCAAGGAAGCCGACCTGCAAGGTCACCTGGGTAATGGCAACGGCGGCGCGGACAAGCCGAGCGTCAAGCCGACCAAGGGCAAGCCACGCCTGCAGGACGACGACTACCAGCTGGGCCAGGCGCTGAGCCTGCTCAAGGGCTTGAGCGTCACGCGCGGCAATTGAGATGTTGCGCTGGCCGTTGTGCGCCCTGTTCGCCTGCCTGATCGGCGTTGCCCAGGCAACGCCGGTCGACACGCCGACGCCGCCCAAGGCCTACCTCACACTGATCATCGATGACCTGGGGCAGAACCTGCCCCGGGATCGTCGCGTGCTGGCCCTGCCCGGACCGATCACCCCGTCGATCATGCCGGACACCCCGCACGCCGCCGAACTCGCCCGCGAGGCCCATGCCGCCGGCAAGATCATCATGCTGCACATGCCCATGGACCCGGCCACGGGCCCCTTCGCCTGGCATCCCGAACTGCCCCTGGACGAATTGGAAAAGCGCCTGGCGGCCGCCTTCAAGGTCGTGCCCTATACCAGCGGCATCAACAATCATGAAGGCAGCCGCATGACCGCCGAACCGCTGGCCATGGCCTGGTTGATGGGCGAGTTGCAGCGGCGCAACAAGTTTTTCGTCGACAGTCGTACCAGTGCCAGGACCGTCGCCGCGTCCGAAGCGCAGAAGATCGGCCTGGCGAGCGTGTCGCGGGATGTGTTCCTGGACAATGAACGCACCGAGCCGGCCATTGCGGCCCAGCTGGACGCCGCGATCAAGCTGGCGCGCAAGCAAGGCAGCGCGGTGGTCATCGGCCATCCCTACCCGCAGACGCTGGCCGTGCTGGAACGCGAACTGCCCAAGCTCAAGGAACAGGGCATCGACTGGATCGATATCAAGTCGATGATCGCCCTGCGCGGCAACCAGGCCGCGGCCGGGCATGGCAAGGACGGTGTTTACCGTCAGGCTCCTACAGGTAGCGCGCCATGATCTCGTCGACCTTGCCTTCCTTGCGCAACTGGTCCAGCGCCGCCTGCAATCGGGCCACCACCTCGTCCGGCACCTCCTTGTTCAGCGCCAGATACAACTCGGTGCTGTTGAAACGCAGCACGGTCTTGAGCCCGGTCACCCCTTCCTGACGCGCTAGGAAGCGTCCCGCCGGGTCGCCGGTGGCCCACAGGTCGATCTGCCCCGCCACCAGCTTCTTCGCATTGTCCTGGTCGCGCAGCACCAGCACCGGGGCCAGCCCCTGCTTGGCCAGGGTTTCAGCAATGGCATCGCCCTTATAGGCCCCGATCTTGTACTTGCGAGCCTGCTGCAAAGCCTTCAGGACAAGCTGGCTATCAGCCCTGGCGAGCATGACCCAATCGTCCGGCCCGATCGGCCCCACCCATTTGAACAGCGTCTCGCGATCCGGCAGGCGCGCCATGACGAACACCCCGTAACCGGGCTTCTCCAGGGCGAGCTTGTAGATACGCTCCCAGGGGAATCGCAGGGTCAGACTGTAGGAAATACCGGCACGCTTGAAAGTTTCCCGCACGATATCGACGGCAATGCCTTCGATATTCTCGTCCTGGGCGAAGTTCTTGCCGTTCTTCGCCATGTTGTACGGCGGGAAGTTTTCCGTCAGCAGGACCAGAGAAGTGTCGGCAGTGTCCGCCGCACGGGCAGCCTCCGCCAACAGCAGCAAGCCGCCAGCGAAAGCGAGTAGAAGAGGTTTGAACATGCTGTACTACCGAAATCCATGGCGTGCCCAAGCGTGACCCGGGCTCGCCATGCTGTCCAGTGGACTGTACTGCCTAGCGGACCACGATGCCGCGTTGAGCCATGTAGGCCTTGGCTTCCGGCACCGTGTATTCGCCGAAGTGGAAGATGCTCGCCGCCAGCACCGCGCTGGCGTGGCCTTCAAGAATCCCGTCGGCCAGGTGCTGGAGATTGCCGACGCCACCCGAGGCGATCACCGGGATGCCCAGGGCATCGCTGATGGCGCGGGTCACGCCGAGGTCGAAGCCGTTTTTCATGCCGTCCTGGTCCATGCTGGTGAGCAGGATCTCACCGGCGCCCAGGCCTTCCATCTTCTTCGCCCACTCCACCGCGTCGAGCCCGGTAGGCTTGCGGCCGCCGTGGGTGAAAATCTCCCAGCGCGGGGTTTCACCCGGCAGCGAGACCTTCTTCGCATCGATGGCGACGACTATGCACTGCGAACCGAAATGCTCGGCCGCTTCGCCGACGAACTCGGGGTTGAACACCGCTGCCGTATTGATCGAGACCTTGTCGGCGCCGGCATTGAGCAGGTTGCGGATGTCCTGCACGGTGCGCACGCCGCCGCCGACCGTCAGCGGGATGAACACCTGGCTGGCCATGCGCTCGACGGTGTGCAGCGTGGTGTCACGGCCGTCGACGCTGGCGGTAATGTCGAGAAAGGTGATCTCGTCCGCGCCCTGCTCGTCGTAGCGCCGGGCGATTTCCACCGGATCACCGGCATCGCGGATGTTCTCGAACTTGACGCCCTTGACCACGCGACCGTTGTCGACGTCCAGGCAAGGGATGATGCGTTTGGCCAGCGCCATGGTGAGTCCTCAGCCTTTGTACGAATCGCAGAAGGCTTGCGCCTCGGCGACATCGAGGGTGCCTTCGTAGATCGCGCGACCGGTGATGGCACCGATGATCCCCGGCGCCTTGGCGTCCAGCAGGGCCTTGATGTCGCCCAGGTTGTGGATGCCGCCGGAAGCGATCACCGGGATCTTCGTCGCCGCGGCCAGGGCGGCGGTGAAGGGCACGTTGCAGCCCTGCATCATCCCGTCCTTGGCGATATCGGTGTAGACGATGGCGGACACGCCGTCGGCTTCGAAGCGCTTGGCCAGGTCGATCACCTGCACCGAGCTGACTTCGGCCCAGCCGTCGGTGGCGACGAAACCGTCCTTGGCGTCCAGGCCGACAATCACCTTGCCGGGGAACGCACGGCAGGCCTCGGCGACGAACTCGGGTTCCTTGACCGCCTTGGTACCGATGATCACGTAGCTCACGCCGGCTTTCACGTAGTGCTCGATGGTCTCCAGCGAACGGATGCCGCCGCCGATCTGGATCGGCAGGTTCGGATAACGCTTGGCGATGGCGGTGACCACCTCACCGTTGACCGGCTGGCCTTCGAAGGCGCCGTTCAGGTCGACCAGATGCAGACGACGGCAGCCGCCCTCCACCCACTTGGCAGCCATGCTCACCGGATCATCGGAGAACACCGTGGAATCTTCCATGCGGCCCTGACGCAGACGGACGCAGGCACCGTCCTTGAGATCGATAGCGGGGATAATCAGCATCTGGCAAACCTTAGAGTCGTTTTTTCAGCTTCACTCGGAAATCAGTTTTTCTCGAGCGCCCACAAGTCGCTTTCGATGCTCTCGAACCTTTCTTTAAGGTGCGTCTGCACATCGAAAATCGCCCTGTTGTAATAGTGTGGAGCAATTTCACGGGTAAACAGGTCGAGGATTTCAGCCGCTTCGAACGAACCCAGGTTCAGTTCGAAGCGATCCTCCATGAAGCGCTTGATCTTGTGATTGGCCTCGCTCTCCTGTTCGGGAGTGAGGGTCAGGATCGGCGGCTTCTGTTTGACGGCCATTTACCAGCGCCCGTCCCAGGCGGCGAAGTTCTGCAGCAATTGCAGGCCGTGGGTATGGCTTTTCTCCGGGTGGAACTGCACGGCGAAACGCGAGCCCTCGGCCAGCGCCGCGGCGAAGTCGACGCCGTAGTGGCCGCTGCCCACCACCTGCCGCGGGTTGCCGGCGGCGATGTAGTAGCTGTGCACGAAGTAGAAACGCGCCAGGTCCGGAATGTTGTGCCACAGGGGGTGATCCACCGCCTGCTTCACTTCGTTCCAGCCCATGTGCGGGACTTTCAGGTGCTCGCCGTCCTCGTGCTGGTCCTTGGCGAACAGCTTCACCTGGCCGGGAAACAGACCGATGCAGTCGACGCCGCCATTCTCTTCGCTACGGTCGAGCAAGGCTTGCATACCGACGCAGATGCCGAGGAAGGGGCGATCCTGGCTCACTTCACGCGCCAGCGCATCGAAGCCCAGCCGCCGAATCTCGGCCATGCAGTCGCGAATCGCGCCGACGCCGGGGAACACCACCCGGTCGGCTTCGCGAATCACGGTGGCATCGCTGGTGATCAGCACCTTGCCGGCACCCACGTGTTCGAGGGCCTTGGCCACCGAGTGCAGGTTGCCCATGCCGTAGTCGATAACCGCAACCGTCTGCATCAGAGCACGCCCTTGGTCGATGGCATTTGCCCGGCCATGCGCTCATCGAGCTCGACGGCCATGCGCAGGGCGCGACCGAAGGCCTTGAACACGGTTTCGATCTGGTGGTGGGTGTTGCTGCCACGCAGGTTGTCGATGTGCAGGCTGACGAGCGCGTGGTTGACGAAGCCCTGGAAGAACTCCTGGAACAGGTCGACGTCGAAGCCGCCCACGGTGGCACGGGTGTAGGGCACGTGCATCTGCAGGCCGGGACGGCCGGAGAAGTCGATGACCACCCGCGACAGCGCTTCGTCCAGCGGCACATAGGCGTGGCCGTAGCGACGGATGCCTTTCTTGTCGCCGATGGCCTTGGCGAAGGCCTGGCCGACGGTGATACCGACGTCTTCCACGGTGTGGTGATCGTCGATATGCAGGTCGCCCTTGCACTCGATATCCAGGTCGATCAACCCGTGACGGGCGATCTGGTCGAGCATGTGTTCAAGAAAAGGCACACCGATATCGAATCGGGCCTTTCCGGTGCCATCCAGGTTGATCGAGGCTTTGATCTGGGTTTCCAGAGTGTCGCGCTCGACGGACGCCTTACGTTCGGCCATCACCAGCTCCGCAAAATCATTGGGCGAAAAAGGCAATCATTATAGGGGCGCGGACGGCAAACAGAAACACACAAGGTGAACTCCCGGACGGGCTGAATCCGGGGGTGTCGGGGCTATACCTGTCAGTACAACCACCCCTCCTGCAGGAGCAGCAGGTCGATGCTCGATTGCTCGAGATGGACGTCAACGATAACGCAGGGCACCTGATGCCCCGCGGTGCCTGTAACATCATCGCGAGCAAGCTCGCTCCTACACCGGACATTTGAGGAATTTATGCCCATCGTTGTCGAGTCCCTCACCGAAGCCACCTACCAGGACCAGCAGGACCTGCAGAAGATCTACCAGGACGCCCCGCCCTGGCTCTTCGCGCCGCAAGCCGACGGCCAGCAGTTGATCGAAACCGCCCTGGCCGACGGCAGCCTGATCGCCGGACGCTTCAATGACCGCCTGCTGGGCGCGGCGCGCCTGGAACGGCGCACGGACTTCTGGCTTTTATCCCAACTTTGCGTCAGAAAAGTCACCAGACGCCGTGGGGTAGCCGAACGACTGGTGGCAGAAGCCTCACGAATGGCCAGACTGTCAGGAGCGGAACTGCGCCTCCAGGCGCCCGCCGGGCATCTCGAGGCCCAGGCGCTGGCGGCCAAGCTGCGGATTGCCCTGGACCCGCTCTAGGGAGTATCTGCGCCCTGCCGCCAGCCCCGTGACGCTATACTCGCGGGCTAAATTCAAATTCCACTGACTGCAAGGACTCGCCCATGAAAGCATTCGGCAAAATCCTGGGTCTGGGGCTTCTCGGGTTGTTGCTGATCATCGTGGCAGCAGGCTTCGCCCTGACCCACCTGTTCAATCCCAACGACTACAAGGACGAGATTCGCCAGATAGCCCGCGACAAGGCCCACATTGAGCTGACCCTCAATGGCGACATCGGCTGGAGCCTTTTCCCCTGGCTGGGCCTGGAACTGCACGATGCCAGCGTGGCGACCCTGACCACCCCGACCCAGCCGTTTGCCGACCTGCAGATGCTCGGCCTGTCCGTGCGCGTACTGCCGCTGCTGCGTCGCGAAGTGCAGATGAGCGATGTCCGCGTCGAAGGCCTGAACCTGCGGCTCAACCGCGACAAGGACGGCCACGGCAACTGGCAGGACATCGGCCACCCAGCCCCTAGCGCGGTGCCCGCCAGCGTGACCGCGCAGACCGACAAGCGCGCCGAGCCGACCAGTGCCGCCGAGGAGGAAAAGCCATCGCAGCCGATCCGCCTGGACATCGACAGCCTGACCGTCAACAACGCCCGGATCGAATTCAACGATGAAAAGACCGGTCGCCAGATCACTTCGGAAAGCATCCAGCTGAGCACCGGCGCGGTGCATGACGGCAAGGAAATCCCGGTCAAATTCACCGCCTTCTTCGGCACCAACCAGCCGGTCCTGCGCGCCCGCACCGAACTCAACGGCAACCTGCGCTTCGACCGCGCGCTCAAGCGCTACCAGTTCGAAGACATGCGCTTCTCGGGCGAACTGTCGGGCGATCCGCTGCAAGGCAAGTCGCTGACCTTCTCCGCCCAGGGCCAGTTGCTGGTGGACATGGCGGCGAACGTCGCCGAGTGGACCGGCCTGAAATTGTCGGCCAACCAGTTGCGCGCCCTCGGCGAACTGAAGGTCAACGACCTGAACAAGACCCCGCAACTCAACGGCATGCTGTCGATTGCCCAACTGGACCTGATGAAGTTCCTCGACAGCATCGGCCAGCCCCTGCCGTCCGTGGCCGACGGCAGCCTGAGCAAGGTCGAGCTGGTGACCCGCCTCACCGGCACGCCCACCAGCCTGGCGCTGGACGACCTCAACCTGAAACTCGACGACAGCAACTTCAGCGGCCGCGTCGCCGTCGAGGACTTCGCCAAGCAATCCCTGCGCGTTCAACTCAAGGGCGACACCTTCGACGCCGATCGCTACCTGCCGGCGAAATCGGCCGACGCCGACAGCGCCTCGAAAGTCCGCCAGGCCGAAGTGCTGAGCAGCGAAGCCAACGCCATCGCCAGTAACTCGCCACTGCCGGAATCGCCGACCCGCGGCGCCTGGAGCAACGACAAGCTGCTGCCCATCGAACGCCTGCGCAGCCTGGACGTGGACGCCGAGCTCGGCTTCAACCAGCTGACCCTGAAGAAGCTGCCGATCGACAACGCCGCCCTCAAGGTCACCGGCCAGGGTGGCGTGCTGACCCTGGGCGAGCTGCGCGGCGAGCTCTACAGCGGCAGCTTCAGCGCCAAGGGCAGCCTCGACGTGCGCCCTGACGTACCGCACCTGAGCCTGCAAACGCGGCTGAACCGGGTGCCGGTCGAACGCATCCTGCAAGCCCAGGGACAGAAGCCGCCGGTCAAGGGCGCGCTGACCCTCGGCAGCGACGTCACCAGCACCGGCAACAGCCAGAAGGCCCTGGTCGACAGCCTCAACGGCAGCGCCAGCTTCGCCCTCAACGACGGCGTGCTGCTCAATGCCAACCTCGAACAGCAACTGTGCACCGGCATCGCCACCCTCAACCGCAAGACCCTGAGCAGCGAACCGCGCGGCAAGGACACCCCGTTCCAGGAGCTCAAGGGCAGCCTGAGCCTGCACAACGGCGTGGCCAGCAACCCGGACCTGAAAGTCCGTATCCCGGGCCTGAGCGTCAATGGCAACGGCGATATCGACCTGCGCGTGCTGGGCATGGACTATCGCATCGGCATCGTCGTCGAAGGCGACAAGAGCGACATGCCGGACCCGGCCTGCCAGGTCAACGAACGCTTCGCCGGGATCGAATGGCCGCTGCGCTGCCGTGGCCCGCTGGAACTGGGCGCCAAGGCCTGTCGTATCGACAAGGACCGCCTCGGCCAGGTGGCCTCGCACCTGGCCGGCAACAAGCTGAGCGACAAACTTGAAGAGAAGCTCGGCGACAAGGTCAGTCCCGAACTCAAAGACGCACTCAAGGGGCTGTTCAAACGATGAGAGCCGAGCAGTTTTCCAGCGCCGTGCTGGATTGGTACGACCGCCATGGCCGCCACGACCTGCCCTGGCAACAGGGCATCACGCCGTATCGGGTGTGGGTATCGGAGATCATGTTGCAGCAGACCCAGGTCAGCACCGTGCTGAACTACTTCGACCGCTTCATGGCCTCGCTGCCGACGGTCGAGGCCCTGGCCGCCGCGCCGGAAGACGAAGTGCTGCACCTGTGGACCGGCCTGGGCTACTACACCCGGGCGCGCAACCTGCAGAAGACCGCGAAGATCATCGTCGCCGAGCATGGCGGCGAATTCCCCCGCGATGTCGAGAAGCTCACCGAGCTGCCGGGCATCGGCCTGTCCACCGCCGGCGCCATCGCCAGTATCAGCATGGGCCTGCGCGCGGCGATCCTCGACGGCAACGTCAAGCGCGTGCTGGCGCGCTACACGGCCCAGGAGGGCTACCCGGGCGAACCGAAAGTGGCCAAGCAGCTCTGGGCCAACGCCGAGCGCTTCACCCCCCATGCCCGGGTGAACCACTACACCCAGGCGATGATGGACCTGGGCGCCACCTTGTGCACCCGCAGCAAGCCCAGTTGCCTGCTCTGCCCGCTGAAAACCGGCTGCGAAGCGCACGTGCTCGGCCTGGAAACCCGCTACCCGATTCCCAAGCCACGCAAGAGCGTGCCGCAAAAGCGCACCCTGATGCCGCTGCTCGCCAACCGCGACGGCGCCATCCTGCTTTACCGTCGCCCCTCCAGCGGCCTCTGGGGCGGCTTGTGGAGCCTGCCGGAACTGGATGACCTCGACGACCTGCCGCACCTGGCGTTTCAGCATTCGCTGGAACTGGGCCGGCAGCAGGCGCTGCCGAACCTGACCCACACCTTCAGCCACTTCCAGCTGGCCATCGAACCGTGGCTGGTGCAGGTCGAGGCGAATGCCCATCACGTGGCCGAGGCCGACTGGCTCTGGTATAACCTCGCCACCCCGCCGCGCCTGGGCCTTGCCGCCCCGGTGAAAAAGCTGCTCAAACGGGCAGCCGACGTTTTGAATGCAGGAGAGTCGTCATGACCCGCACCGTAATGTGCCGCAAGTACCACGAAGAACTGCCAGGCCTCGATCGCCCTCCGTACCCGGGTGCCAAGGGCCAGGACATTTTCGAACATGTTTCGCAGAAAGCCTGGGGCGACTGGTTGAAGCACCAGACCCTGCTGATCAACGAAAAACGCCTGAACATGATGAACAGCGAAGACCGCAAATACATCCAGGGCGAGATGGACAAGTTCTTTTCCGGCGAGGAATACGCCAAGGCCGAAGGCTACGTTCCACCGGCCGAATAATCACGGCTGGAACAGCTTTGGGTCGTAAGCGACGGTAATAATTAAATTTTTTTTGAAATCGTGCTTGACGACCCCTCGAAAAACCCGTTTAATGCGCCCCGTTGCCCAGATAGCTCAGTCGGTAGAGCAGGGGATTGAAAATCCCCGTGTCGGCGGTTCGATTCCGTCTCTGGGCACCACTCTTCAGTTTCAGGTGGTGTCAAAATCATCTGAACGCCCAAAAAACCCGCCTAGTGCGGGTTTTTTGTTGCCCGAATTTTTATCCCCCTTCTTTCGTCATCTTCGCTGCGGCAGATCTCCTCACCCGCCCCCGCCCCGGCCCGCTCATCTGGTCTCCCTTGCTTTGCGCAATCGCCTCCTGAAAGCCAGCCCGACAACTGTCATGGTCGGCAAACCATACAGTTCGTTGCGCTCGCTCCCAACCGTACCGGTACCTACCCCATCCGGCTGATTAGTCTGCACCTGCCCTTCCGGCACGCAGGAGCAGAGCATGAATATCGCCAACTGGCTGGACGAAGCCGGCCTTCGCTACCCGGAGCGTCCGGCCCTGTTCGAGGGGCAGCGGCAAGTTGCCAACTATGGGGCCTTTGTCGCCTTGGTCCGGCACCGGGCCGCCTACCTGATCGACGAGCACGGCATTGCCCCCGGCGATCGGGTCGCGCTGTTCATGAAGAACTGTTGTGAATACCTCGAGCTGCTCTACGCCATCTGGTGGGCCGGCGCCGTGGCGGTTCCGATCAACTGCAAGCTGCACGCCGTCGAGGCCGCCTGGATCGTCGACAACGCGCAAGCCCGGCTGATTTTCACCGATGGCGGCCAGGTGTTCGCGCCAGGGGCCCTGCCCCAGGCCTGTCGAGAACTGGACCGAGAGGACATGGGAGCACTCGCGTCGATCACTTCGCCGCCGGACACGCCTTGCCCGCGCCTTGCCGACGACCTGGCCTGGCTGTTCTACACCTCCGATAGCACGGGTCGCTCCCAAGGGGTGATGCTGAGCCACGGCAACCTGACGGCCATGTCGCACGACATCGATCCGATCGGCGTCGATGATGCGGCGGTGTACGCGGCGCCGATGTCTCACTGTGCCGGGCTCTACAACCTGATCCATGTGCGCCGGGCCGCGCGCCATGTCGTCCCCGAATCGCGCGACTTCAACCCCGACGAGCTGTTCGGGCTGGCCAGCGGTTTCGGCACTATCACGCTGTTCGTCGCCCCCGCCATGTTCACCGGCATGGTCGAGCAGGCCCGCCAGCAGGGCCATGACGGTGAAGGTATCAAGACCATCATCTATGGGGACGCTCCCGTGTACCCGACGGAGCTGCACAGCAGGCTGTTCAGGAACAGCTACGGCGATCTCCTCAAGACGGAACTGCGCCTGTGGTTGAAGGCCAGCGCCAATGACACCGCCACCCCCTGAAGCACATTTTCACGGGTATCTGGCCACCCCCCGGATGCCTCCCGTCACCAGAAGGAATCGTCAGCATGACGCAAACCAACACAGCCAGTTTTCCAGAGACCAAGAGTCAAGACCTGCAAGCCTACTTCCTGGGCCTGATCTCGGTAGCGGCCTTTGCCATGACCCTGCCCGCGGCCAAAATGCTCGCAGGCGACCTGAGCGCCGTCCAGGTCGGGATCTTCCGCTCGGTGATCGCAGCCTTTGCCGCGATTCCCTTCTTGCTGATTGGCCGCGCCAAGCGGCCCACCCGTTCGCAGATCAAGCGCATGCTGCTGACCTCCACCGGGATCGTCTACGGCTTCCCGATCCTCACCGCGCTGGGCATGCAATATGTGCCCGTCAGCCACGGCGGCGTGGTCCTGGCCGCCTTGCCGCTCGCCACGGCGATCTTCGGCACCCTGATCACCGGCACGCGCCCGTCCAAGGCGTTCTGGGCGATCTCCTGCCTGGGCTTCCTGGTGGTCATGTCCTACACGGTGTTCAAGTCGAATGTCTCGGACATCTACCTGGGCGACCTGGCCCTGCTCGGTGCCGTCGCGCTGGCCGGCTTCGGCTATGCCCAGGGCGGCGCGCTGTCCAAGGAACTGCCGGGCTGGCAAGTGATGTGCTGGACACTGGTCATCAGCCTGCCGGTGCTGCTGCCGGCCAGCCTGTGGCTCTACGACAGCCGCACCCTCGCCCAGCTGCCGGGCACCGGCGTCGCCGCCCTGCTGTTCCTGGCGCTGATCAACTCGCTGCTGGGCTTCTTCTCCTGGAACCGTGCGCTCGCGCTGGGTGGCATCCAGCGGATCAGCCAGCTGCAGTTGCTGCAACCGTTCTTTACCTTCGGCTTCTCGATCTGGTTGATGGGCGAATCCTGGAACTGGCTGACCCCATTGGTCTGCGCTATCGTCATTGTCTTGGTCTGGTTATCCAAACGCACCTGAGCCCCTGTCCGGCGGCCGTGCCACCGCCTCCCTGAATGGAATCTCAAACATGACTTCTTCGACATCTTTTTGTCCGAGCGGTGAGTCACAGCAAAGGGGGGCGTTGCAGGATGGCGGTGACATCTGTTTGAGCAACCACCCCGCCAGGGCCGTCTTCGAACTGCTGGCCCCCAAGGCCGGGGAGCTGCTCCTGGATATCGGCAGTGGCAATGGCTACCTGAGCGAGCAACTCCAGCGCTGCGGATGCAAGGTGGTGGGGTTCGACAGCGACCCCAGCCTGGTTTCGGCAGCCCGGGCCAGAGGGCTGGAGGTACACCTCGGCAACGCCGAGCAGCTGTACTTCTACCAGGAGTTCGACGCGATACTGAGCTATGACGCCTTGCACTGGATGCGGCGCTCGGACCAGGTAGCCATCGGGATCTACGAAGCCCTGAAACCGGGGGGACGGTTTGTCGGCGAACTCGCCGGGGCCGGGCACCAGAAAATCCTCCGGCGCACGCTGCGCGATTCACTGGCGCGCAGATCCCTCGACTTTGAAGTCGCCGATCAGCTTTATCTGCCTACGGCCGGGGCCTATCAGCGGGTACTGGAAAACGTAGGCTTCCACGTGAGTGCCATTCATTGGTTCGAACGCCCGATGCCCCTTGATTGCTCGATTGCCCAATGGCTACAGCGGTTCGGTGGCCGCTACCTGGCCCTGCTGCCCGCCGAATTGCAGGATGGTTTTTTAAATGAAGTGACCGACGAGCTGGCTGCCGATTTTCTGGGCAGTGACGGCCAATGGACGCTGGACTGCACCTGCCTGCGGTTCAAGGCCGAAAAAAAGTGAGTGGGCGTTATCCATGCCGACGAAAACCATGGGATCTGCACTGAAACCCCTTTATGCCGAGCCCGCTGTATGGCTCACACCGTGACCGCAGGTCGCTCAACTGGGTCGATAACATCAGACTGACCCTCAACGACTCGGAAGTGGGCAAGCCCGAGATGCGCCCGGAGAAAGCGCTTGAACCCGGGATGATTGCAGTGGCCGACATTGAAGCGGATGTACTGGTCATACTCGCCGGTATTGCTGAACAGGGAACCTGGCGCCAGCAATATGCCCGCCTGATGGGCCTGCTCCACCAGGTTCGGGATATTCACATGCTCGGGTAGGCGTCCCCAGAGAAACAGGCCATCCGCGCCGTGCTCGTCAAACACCACGCCGGCAGCCCCCAGCCATTCCCGCGCCCTTGAGCGCTCCTGCATGACCCGCTGGCCCAGCGCGTCCAGGTGACGCTGGTAACGACCGGACTCCAGCGTGTAGGTGACGATGGTTTCGTCTATCGCCGAACCGCACAGCAAGTTGTACATTTTCTGTTCGACCAGCCGCTCGACAAAGGCCGGCGGGGCCGCCACATAACCCAGGCGCAGCGCCGGGCTCAGCACCTTGCTGAAACTGCTGATATAGAACGTCCGGTCGAGGCCATCCAGACTGGCGAGCCGCAGCGTCTGCCGGGACGCCAGCGCGCCGAACGTATCATCCTCGATGATATGAAAATCATATTGGCGGGACAGCGACAGCAGCTTGAAGCCCTTCGCCGGCGACGTACTACCGCCGATGGGGTTATGGACCAGGGTCTGGGTCAGGAACAGTTTCGGTCGATACTTGATCAGCATCGCTTCCATCGCCGCCAGGTCCGGACCGTCATCCAGCCGTGGGACAGTGATGATCTTGAAGTCGCGATCCTTGATCAGCTTCAGTTGCAGCAAAAGGTAGCTGGGGTCCTCGACCAGCAGGTAGTCCCCGGGGCTCAAGAGAATATTGCGCAACAGCGCAAACCCATGGGTCGCGCCCATGGTGACCACGATCTGGCTGCTGGAAGCGTCGATATGGACTTCTCGCAACTTGCGCGCAATCACCGCGCGCAAATCCTGGCTACCGGCGGCGGGCGCTGGAGTGCCGCAGGAAAGTGTGTTACGAATCAGCCGCCCGGTTACGGAAGCCGGGACCGCGTCGGCCAGCCAGGCCGGTGGCAGGTAGCCTGAACTGACTGGAATATCGAATTGCGCCGGGTCCAGCGCGCGGAAGAGAAACCCCGAGTGTTCGCCGGAAGGCGGCGCCAGGGTGTCGGTGTCCTTGAGCGGACCGACCGAGCTGCAGGCCAGGATGAAATAGCCCGCACCCGGTCGCGACTCGATGATGTGTTGCGCCACCAGGTCTTCATAGGCGCTGCTCACCGTGAAGATACTGACACCCAGTTGCCTGGCCAACGCACGGACAGAAGGGAGCCGCCCTCCCTGGACCCACTGAAAGGATTCAATGCGGGCAATGATCGCGTTTCTGATCTGGTCGACCAGCAGCGTCTTGCTGTTGCGGTCTATCTGGAACATGGCATTCCCTTGTTGAAACAGCTGCTACCCGAAGGTGAGTGTCTCGTGCACCGATGGCAGCGGCAGTATCTGCGATCAATTTGCCCAGCTGCAAGCGCTGTATCGGGGCACCCATAACGTTCAAGGACCAGACATATTCAATGCCAGGAGAGCCGTCCAATGAGTTCGATCAGCAGCCAGCCATGCCTCTCGCCCACGGCCACCCGCGCCGAGCCCTTCATTGAGCGAGCCGCCGACGGATTCGCGCTGGGCGGGTTCGCCTGGCGCCACGCTGACACAGGCCGCACGCGCGCCGTAGTGATCATCAACGCCGCCACCTCGGTGCGCTGCCGCCATTACTCGCGCTTTGCCGACTACCTCTTCGACCATGGCCTGGACGTCATCACCTACGACTATCGCGGCATCGGCGAATCGCGTCCGGCCACGCTGCGCGGGCTCAACGCCTCCTGGACCGACTGGGGCGCGCTGGATTTCGAAGCCATGCTGCAACGGGCCGCACGCGACTATCCCGGCCAGCCCATCGATGTCGTCGCCCACAGCTTCGGTGGCTGCGCGGTCGGGCTGGCGGCTTCGGGCCAGTTGATCCGCCGCGTGGTCACCGTCGGCGCGCAATTCGCCTACTGGCGCGACTATGCGCCCGCCACCCGCTGGAAGATGTTCGGCAAGTGGCACCTGATCATGCCGCTGCTGACCAGCCTCTACGGCTATTTCCCCGGCAAGCGCCTCGGCTGGCTGGAGGACACCCCTGCTGGCGTGGTGCGCGACTGGAGCACGCCGACCGCGCGCTACGAAAAACGCCCCAGCGGACGCAAGCTGGCGGCGCTGCCGTTTTCCCGGGTCAAGGCGCAGATCCTCGCCGTCAGCCTGACCGACGATCCGTTCGGCACGGTCGCCGCCATCGAACGGCTGCTGGCGTACTTCAGCGCCAGCGCTCGTACTCACCTGCGCCTTGCACCTGAAGATATCGATGAGTCAGAGGTAGGGCATTTCGCCTTCTTCCGTAGCCAGTACCAGGAAAAGCTCTGGCCGATTGCGCTGAACTGGCTGCAGAAGGGCGAGCTGATGGCCGGAACACCGGGGAAGATTGGCATTGTGGCGGTTCACGGGGATAATTCCTCGCTTACCTCTTTGTGAAAGCACCCGAGTCCATGGCATCCCAGAACAAGCAAGACAAACGCGCGCAACGGGCGAAAGCCAAGGCCAAGCAGAACCGGACCCGGCGCGCCAGCGAGCCGGCCGAGTCGCTGCCGGTGGACGACGACCGCATCGACTTCACCGCGGTCGACCTGACCGACCTGTTCAAGAGAATGCGCGACGCCGAGCACAGCAGCCAGCAGGCCATGTGCGGCGTGTTCCTGGAGGACCCGCTGCTGGAGCTGGTACTGGAACAGGAAGGCGAGGAAGGGGCGACGGACTTCATCCTCTCGGCACTGATCGAGTACCGTCAGTGGTCCACCGAGGCCACCGAGGAGGCGGCCCTGGCCTGGATCGAAAGCCCGTCCTTTCAGGCCGACTATGTGGCGGCGTCGCAGGCGCTGCAGAAAGCCGCCGGCTAGCCGCCACGGCGGGTCAGTTCAACACCACCCGCCCAGCCTTCTCGAGCCGCCGACGGCGCGCCACCAGCAAACCGGCGGCCACCACCAGCACACTGAGCAGGCCCGTGGCGAGGATCTCGACGCGATGGGCTTCCTGGCACAGCATCACGGTCAACACCGCGACGATGAACACGATCACCGCCCAGGTCAGCCCCGGGAACAGCCACATCTTGAAGTCGATCTTCTCGCCCTTGGCCATGCGCTGACGACGCATGCGCAGTTGCGACACTGCAATCACCAGGTACACCAGCAGCGCAATGGCACCGGAGCTGGCCAACAGGAACTCGAACACCGCTGCCGGCGCGAAGTAGTTGGCGAACACCGCCAGGAAGGCCGCCGCCGTCGACATCATCACCGCCCAGTAAGGCGTGCCGCTGGCATTGGTGCGCTTGGCCACCGCCGGCGCATCGCCGCGCTTGCCGAGGGAGAAGAGCATCCGCGAGGCGGTATACAGCGCCGAGTTCAGGCAACTGGTCACCGCCACCAGCACCACCAGGTCAACGATCAGCTTGGCATTGGGAATGCCCATGCGATCGAGCACGGTCTGGTAGGAACCGACTGCCGCCAGGCTCGGATCATTCCACGGCACCAGCGCCACCACGATAAAGATCGACACCAGGTAGAACAAGCCGATCCGCCAGATCACCGAGTTGGTGGCCTTGGAGATCTGCTTGCCCGGATCTTTCGATTCGGCGGCGGCGATGGTGACGATTTCCGTGCCCATGAACGAGAACATGGTTGTCAGCATGGCCGCCAGCACCGCGCCCAGGCCGTGAGGCATGAAGCCCACGGTGTCCACCAGATGCGACACACCGCTGACCTGGCTGGTCGGCAGCAGGCCGAAGATCGCCAGCACACCCAGCACGATAAAGCCGATGATCGCGATCACCTTGATCAGCGCGAACCAGAACTCGAACTCGCCGTAGTTCTTCACGCTGAACAGGTTGGTCGCGGTCAGCAACAAGGTAATGATCAGGGTAAAGGCCCAGATCGCCACATTGGGGAACCAGGCATGCAGGATGGTCGCGGCGGCGTTGGCCTCCAGCGGGACCACCAGCACCCAGAACCACCAGTACAGCCAGCCGATGGTGAAACCGGCCCAGTGCCCGATGGCACGGTCGGCGTAGGTCGAGAACGAACCGGTGTCCGGCGAGGCCACGGCCATTTCGGCCAGCATGCGCATCACCAGTACCACCAGGGTCCCGGCTGCGGCGTAGGCCATCAGTACGGCGGGGCCGGCTTCGGCGATCGCGTGTCCGGAACCGACGAACAGCCCGGCCCCGATCACCCCGGCAATGGACAGCATGGTCACATGCCGCGGCTTGAGCCCTTGCTCCAGATTGTTGGAAGTATGCGTACTGCTCATTGAGACTACCTTTGCAGTGAAGAGCGCGCCCTACACATCGGAAACCTTGTCGAAGGAATCCAACGGGGGCGTATTTTATTTTTTACGCAATAATTGCGCCAAAATGTTACACAACCCCGGTTTCCGCGGCCTGGAAGCCTGCGCAGCGCGAAATCGTAACCCTTTGAGATTAATGGCTATTTGCCAAGTCGTTACCGAGACACCCAGATTTCGACCCACTTGTCGCACCAGAAACACTCAAAAAATAACGTAACGCCCCATTTCAGGGCGAGCCTATGCCCACTTAGCGGGTTTACCCTTCCCACCCCTGGCCAAAGCTGGCACCATCGCGCCTTTTTTCAAGCGACTGCCTGGTCAGGCATACGGATCAAACGGGTGTTCGGTTGTTGGCGGGGCGACAGACTGCTGTGCCGATGCGACAACCTGTCACCCATCCGCCCTGTACCGGCTTTTCCCTATGCTAGCTTGGCGCTCGCCAGGAAGGCCGCCGCTAGCAGGAGCACGACAGAACACCATGAGGACCGCACATGGCTGAGGCCACGCCCGCGCTGGAAATCCGCAACCTGCACAAACGTTACGGCGAGCTCGAGGTCCTGAAAGGCATCTCGCTGACCGCCCGCGACGGTGATGTGATCTCGATCCTGGGTTCCTCCGGTTCCGGCAAGTCCACCTTCCTGCGCTGCATCAACCTGCTGGAGAACCCGAACCAGGGCCAGATCCTGGTCAACGGCGAAGAACTCAAGCTCAAGGCCGCGAAGAACGGCGAGCTGGTGGCCGCAGACGGCAAGCAGATCAACCGCCTGCGCAGCGAAATCGGCTTCGTATTCCAGAACTTCAACCTCTGGCCGCACATGAGCATCCTCGACAACATCATCGAGGCCCCGCGCCGGGTGCTCGGCCAGAGCAAGGCCGAGGCCATCGAAGTGGCCGAGGCCCTGCTGGCCAAGGTCGGTATCGCCGACAAGCGCCACGCCTACCCGTCCCAGTTGTCCGGCGGCCAGCAACAGCGCGCGGCCATCGCCCGCACCCTGGCCATGCAGCCCAAGGTCATCCTGTTCGACGAGCCGACCTCGGCCCTCGACCCGGAAATGGTCCAGGAAGTCCTCAACGTGATCCGCGCCCTGGCCGAAGAGGGCCGCACCATGCTGCTGGTCACCCATGAAATGGGCTTTGCCCGCCAGGTGTCCAGTGAAGTGGTGTTCCTGCACCAGGGCCTGGTGGAAGAACAAGGGACCCCGCAGCAGGTGTTCGAGAACCCGCTGTCGGCGCGCTGCAAACAATTCATGTCCAGCAACCGCTAACGGAGCTACACGTATGCAGACCTGCAAGAAATTCCTCCTGGCCGCTGCCGTCTCCATGGCCTTCAGCGCCAGTGCCTTCGCCGAAACCCTGAAAATGGGCATCGAGGCCGCCTACCCTCCGTTCAACAACAAGGATGCCAGCGGCCAGGTCGTGGGCTTCGACAAGGACATCGGCGACGCCCTGTGCGCCAAGATGAAGGTCGAATGCACCGTCGTGACGTCCGACTGGGACGGGATCATTCCGGCCCTGCAGACCAAGAAGTTCGACTTCCTGATCTCCTCGATGTCGATCACCGAGGAACGCAAGCAGGCCGTCGACTTCACCGACCCGTACTACTCCAACAAGCTGCAATTCATCGCGGCGAAGAAAGACACCGAGTTCAAGACCGACAAGGCCTCGCTCAAGGGCAAGATCATCGGCGCGCAGCGCTCGACCTTGGCCGGCAGCTGGCTGGAAGACCACCTGGGCGACGACGTCACCATCAAGCTCTACGACACCCAGGAAAACGCCTACCTCGACCTGCAGGCTGGGCGCCTGGATGCCATCCTGGCGGACAAGTACGTCAACTACGAATGGCTGAAGAGCGACGCCGGCAAGCCTTACGAGTTCAAGGGCGACCCGGTGGAAGAAAGCGACAAGATCGGGATCGCCGTGCGCAAGAAAGACAACGAACTGCGTGAGAAGCTGAACGCCGCGCTGAAGGAAATCATCGCCGACGGTACTTACAAGAAGATCAACGACAAGTACTTCCCGTTCAGCATCCTCTGACCTGCCCCGATGGCCGGCACCTCGACGCCAGGTGCCGGCTGTCCCTGGTAAAGCCTGCCTCTGCCCATGAATATCGACCTCTATGGATTCGGCCCGGCGCTCGCCGCCGGCGCGCTGATGACCGTCAAGCTTGCGCTCTGCGCCCTGTGTCTGGGACTGGTGCTCGGGCTGCTCGGCGCCTTGACCAAGACTTCACCGTACAAACCGCTGCAATGGCTGGGGAGCACCTATTCGACCCTGGTCCGTGGCGTACCGGAACTGCTCTGGGTGCTGCTGATGTACTACGGCACCGTCAACCTGATGAGCGCCCTGGGCGAGGCTTTCGGTAATCCCGAGCTGGCCTTGAACCCATTCGCCGCCGGGGTGATTGCCCTGGGCCTGTGCTTTGGCGCCTACGCCACGGAAGTGTTTCGCGGCGCGATCCTGGCGATTCCCAAGGGTCACCGGGAAGCGGGGGTCGCACTGGGCATGTCCAAGGTGCGGATCTTCAGCCGGCTGATCATGCCGCAGATGTGGCGCATCGCCCTGCCGGGGCTGGGCAACCTGTTCATGATCCTGATGAAGGACACCGCTCTGGTCTCGGTCATCAGCCTGGAAGAAATCATGCGCCAGGCGCAGAACGCCGTGCTGTTCAGCAAGCTGCCGTTCACCTTCTACCTGGTGGCGGCCTTCATGTACCTGGGCCTGACCATCCTGGCCATGACCGGCATGCATTTCCTGGAAAAACGCGCCGCTCGCGGTTTTGTGAGGACCACATAATGGAATGGGAAGTCATCTTCAAATGGCTGCCGAAGTTCTACCAGGGCGCGGTCCTGACCCTGGAACTGGTGGGCATTGCCGTGGTGCTGGGCTTGCTCCTGGCCGTGCCGCTGGGCATCGCCCGGGCTTCGAAGCTCTGGTATGTGCGGGCGCTGCCCTATGGCTATATCTTCTTTTTCCGGGGTACGCCGCTGCTGGTCCAGTTGTTCCTGGTGTATTACGGCCTGGCGCAATTCGACGTGATTCGCGACAGCTTCATGTGGCCTTACCTGCGCGATCCGTTCTGGTGTGCGACGGCCACCATGACCTTGCACACCACCGCGTACATCGCCGAAATCCTGCGAGGCGCGATCCAGGCCATCCCGCCGGGCGAGATCGAAGCGGCCCGGGCCCTGGGCATGTCGCGGGCCAAGGCGCTGTTCTACATCGTCCTGCCCCGCGCGGCGCGGATCGGCCTGCCGGCCTACAGCAACGAAGTGATCCTGATGCTCAAGGCCAGCTCGCTGGCGAGTACCGTGACCCTGCTGGAACTGACCGGCATGACCCGGACCATCATTGCGCGCAACTACCTGACGGTGGATATGTTCTTCACCGCCGGGGTGTTCTACCTGGTGATCTCGTTCCTGCTGGTGCAGGCGTTCAAGCAGTTGGAGCGCTGGATGCGGGTGGATGCCTGTCAGGGGCGCTAAACGTGTTTGCGCAGAGGACTTAAAATCCCCTGCGGACCAACAGACTGAACGCGGTCCCTTGTAGGAGCCGGCTTGCTGGCGATTGCGGTGTAACATTCACCACCGTCATCGCCAGCAAGCCGGCTCCCACAGGTTCCATGGCTGCTTTACATTGGCGTTCATCCGCGAAGACGCCAACTCGGAACCCCAAATGCCTGCAATCCTCCAAGGCCCCGCCCTCCAAACCCGCTTCAAGGCCCTGGACGCATTCCTGTCGGCGCACCAGCACCTCTGGCGCCCGCGCCCCTTCACCCACCTGCGCCTGCCATGGGAAACCCAACATCCGGAACTCGCCACCTGGCTACGCCAACGCAGCCTCGACGACGCCGAAGCCAGCCACAACCACCCGGAGCACCTCGCCGCCCCCGCGCCCTTTCCCGCGCTGGCTGCCGAGTCCGCGGCGCTGGCCGCAATCGGAACACTCCCCGACGGCGCCCTGCCCCCTGCCCATCAGCGTCTGAACGTCGACGTCCCCGGGCGAAAATGGCAACAGATCGAAGCCTTCGCCGCCCGCCTCGACTTCGCCCAATCGCCCACCCACTGGCTCGACTGGTGCTCCGGCAAAGGCCATCTCGGCCGCCGCCTGCTGCAACCCGGCCAACACCTGACCTGCCTGGAATACGACCCGGCCCTGATCGCCAGCGGCCAGCAGCTCAGCCAGCACCATCGCCTACCGGTCACCCACCTCCAACAAGATGTCCTGGCCGTTGATGCCGCCGCCCGCCTGAGCGCCGACCACACCCCGGTGGCCCTCCACGCCTGCGGCGACCTGCACGTGCGCCTGATACAACTCGCCAGCGGCGCCGGCTGCCGGCAACTGGCGATTGCCCCCTGCTGCTACAACCGCATCAGCACTGCCGACTACCAGCCTCTGTCCACCGCCGCCAAAGCCTCGGCCCTGCCTCTATCACTGGACGACCTCGCCCTGCCCCTGAGCGAAACCGTCACCGCCGGCGCCCGGGTGCGTCGCCAGCGCAACAGCTCCATGGCCCGCCGCCTGGCGTTCGACCTGCTGCAACGCCGTCTGCGGCAAACCGACGACTACCTGCCCACGCCCTCGCTGCCCAGCGCCTGGCTCGACAAGCCCTTCGCCGACTACTGCCGCGACCTGGCCGCGCTCAAGGCGTTATCCACAGTGGGCGAGCAGAATTGGGCAGAACTGGAGGCCGCGGGCTGGCAACGCCTGGCACAGGTGCGCAACCTGGAACTGGTCCGTGGGCTGTTCCGCCGCCCGCTGGAACTCTGGCTGGTGCTCGACCGCGCGCTGTTTCTCGAAGAACAGGGTTACGGCGTTCGCCTCGGCCAGTTCTGCGAAAGCCCAGTGACCCCACGCAACCTGATGCTGCTGGCAGAGCGCGACTAACGGTCACATGACATCCCACAGCCTGTGGATAACTCTGTTGATGCTTTTAGCCGACAACCGCTGAAAACGGCCTCTGCCGAGCAAAAGCGCGACTGGTCACTTTTCACTCATCCAATAAAAACACCTGAAAAACAGCGAGTTGCGAACAAATGAGAACCGCTCCACAAATTAGCTGATTATTTGTTTCATCGACCAATTCGTTGTGCATAAGCGTTCTAGCGAAAGCACATAACCGCCGGCCATCAACGCCAAGGCGTTCCTCCGCCCTTGTGTTTGAAACGCCCTGAACTATCGTCTGAAAACGCCGGAATCTTCCGGTGAAAAGGACAGCAAGGAGCGGAGCAAAATGAGCACAGTGAAGAGCGCACAGGAAGCCGTAGATCTCGTCGCCAACCAATCCATACTTGCCGCACTGCAACAGACCTTCGCCGTCGGTGGCGCCATCATCGACAACGCCACCGGCACAGTGATCGCCGCCATGCACAACAACGTGCTGATGCCATTTCCGGGTAGTGCCAAGCCCTATTTCCTACCCCACGACCCGACGGCCCACGGTGAGCGGCAACTGGTGGACTGGTACTACGCCAACGCCGCCGAACTCAAACTGCCGCCGCCCGCGCAACTGACCGTCGTGACGACCCTGGACCCTTGCGCGATGTGCGCCGGCTCCTTGCTCACCGCCGGCTTCAACGTCGCGGTCAGCGCCATCGACAGCTATGCCGGGATCAACTACAACAGCGAGTTCAACTTCCCTTCCCTGCCGCCGAAGCTTCGTCAGCAGGCGGAAAAAACCTGGGCCTATTACGCCGTCAAACCTCCGGTCGACCGCGCTTACCAGGGCTCCAAGACACCGGTATTTGGCGGCCAAAGCATCGATTCCGCGGCGTATTACCTGACCGCCTCGATCTTCGACGCGAGCGTCAATACCGTACGTGCAGCCAGCAACAACAGCGGCGTCGACCCCGCGCACTTGAAGAACCCCGCCACCCTGCCGCCCAACAGCCCGGTGCGCAAGGCGCTGCTGGCCCTGAGCCCGTACGCGCTGAGCGTCACCGCGCCCAATCCACGCGACCCTGGCCCTGAACTGGCCCCGCCGCTGCTCAAGACCGCGCAACAGGCGGGTGTGTTCAACTCGGTAGCGTTGCTCGATCCGTTCGGCAACCTGCTGGTGTGCCTGGGCGGCAACGAAAGCCAATCGCCGATCCGCACCGCCTTCATGGAGACCACCCGTGGTTACGCGGTGATGCGCTGGACCTTGATGAACGACAAGGACCCCGCCGTGCGTGCCGAGGCCGAGCAATACCTCACCCATCCGAAATACGGCACCTTCGTGTTCCTCTATGCGCCGGACCCGACCACGGCACAAGCCGTGATGACCTTGGGCGCCTACGGCTCGACCATGGAAGGGCCGGTGCCACAGAGCTACCCGTCGAACCTGCAATATGTGCTGCTGCCAGGAGACACCACGGCGCAGGCGCTGTCGGAGTTGGCGCAAAACCTGCCGCCGTTCTACACCCAGAGCGTGCAAGTGGGGCCGGCGCAGGTGTTGAGTGAGGCGTTGATCAAAGCGATAAAAAGCGGGGTTTGACAGGAGCTGGGGCTGTATCGCGGCCTGTAAGGGGAACAGGGTATCCGCTTGAATCCGGTGACACGGCAGGCGGTTATCCTGCAAGCGCGATCGACCGGCCAGGACAATGCCCGGGATTGTCGTCACAGGCGGATCCCTCTGCGGCAGGCTCTGCAAAAATAGTCAGATATCAGGGGTTTACAGAACCCCCTCAATCGCTATAATCGTCGCCCTAGCACGCCGGTATAGCTCAGATGGTAGAGCAACTGACTTGTAATCAGTAGGTCCCGGGTTCGATTCCTGGTGCCGGCACCATACAAAACGAAGCCCTCGCAGAAATGCGGGGGCTTTGTTGTTTCTGGGGTGTAGACGTGCGTCATCCGGACCAACGAAGACCACAGCATTGCCCTTGGTACGAACCACATTTTGAAAAAAATCAAAGCGTGGCGCCGAATGGCACTCTCCGCACCAGTCACCTCCACCGAATGCAGCATGCCCCCAACAGTCCCGCCAAGTCTGACTTGCCCACGGTAAGCAAGCTCTAATCGTGTGTATTTTTGTCTGAAAAGAAACATTTATTCCTGGCTGAAGACCTTGTGTGACAAGGCTTTTCTAAACCTTTCAAGTTAAGGTAAAAGTTTTTATATTAGAGTTTCGATGACTGTTCAGCTGCGTCATTTCCAGGCTTTCTGGCTGATCTGAATCTAACCTAAAACTTTTTACCTTATTCAAGGTTGTGATCCGATGGCTCAGTCAAAACCCTGGTCGTTCTACGGACGGCACCTCGAACTGCAGCAGATGCAGCAGGTGCTTGAGCGCAAGCGCTGGTTCTTTTTACAAATTTCCGGACGACGGCGAATTGGTAAAACCGCGCTGATCCAGCAAGCGCTGCAAGCAGCGGGTATTAACAAGACGCTATATATCCAGATCCCTGACTCCGACCCAACGGGCGTGGTGGCAGCTTGTAATGGTTACCTCAGTACCTTCGGCATCAATGAACGAGTGCACAGCCTGGGTGACCTGGCCGAACTGATCGGGCGCCTTGCTGAAGACGGATACGTGATAGCACTGGACGAGTTTCAGTATTTCAATCGAAAGCGCCTGTTCGACTTCTGTTCCCTGCTGCAGGCTGTTGTCGACCGGCTCGCCGCCAAGTCTGAGAGCGTTTCTGGCGGGTTGATTGTGCTGGGGTCACTGCACGCCGAGATGACCGCGCTGCTCGAAGATCGTGCAGCGCCGCTGTTCAATCGGACAACTGACTCACTAGAACTCGGACATCTGGATATCAGCTCAATCCTTGAGGTCCTCCAAGCCCATGCGGACACCCAGCCTGAGCGACTATTGTTCCTCTGGAGCTTGTTTGAAGGGGTTCCCAAGTTCTATCGCGACGCCTATGAGCAAGGCGTACTGGCCGCCGATCGCCAAGAGGTGTTGCGCAAACTGTTTTTCTCCAGTTCGTCCCCCTTGCGCAACGAAGCCGACAGCTGGTTTTTACGTGAGCTTCGCGGTCGTTACGACATGCTGCTGCAATACTTGGCGCAGCACCCAGGTTGCACCAACGCCGATATCGAAGCGGCCATGGCTGAGATTTCAGGACCCGGCGAGGTCAAGCAGGTGGGCGGTTATCTGAAAATCCTGTCGGAACGCTATCAGATGATCGAGCGTCGCCTGCCGATCTTCGCTGCCCCGCGCGCGCGTTCTGGCCGCTATTACATCCACGACAATTTTCTTCAGGCTTGGCTGTCGGCATTGCAGCAACCGGTATCGGCTGTCGCTTTCCGCCCAATTGAAAAACTGCTGCAACAGGCCGACGAACGCCTGATGCAAGTAGAGGGCTCTGCCCTGGAGGACCTGGTCGGGCAACTTTATGAAGAGCGCAGCCGCAGAGGGCTCGGTGATTTTCCTCTTACCGAGCGAATCCAGGGCTATTGGGATCGCAGCGACGTCGAAATTGATCTGGTCGCCATTTGCGGTGATGAACGGCGCATTCGCTTCGGCACCTGCAAGCGCAATGAGAGCAAGCTACTGGCATCCATCACTCCATTGAAGACAGCTACGGCAAGGTTCTTGAATGCCCAACCGCGTTTTGCATCCTGGACCGTGGAATATGTAGCACTTGCTCCTCGGATAAGCACAAGCGTTTCTCGGCAGCTTGAAGCGCAAGGCGTTCTCGTTCAGGACCTGATGGTGCTGACCAACGGTTTGTAGACCTGGGTGATCAACCCTGTCCCGGTTTCGAGTCTTGGTGTCAACACCACGGGTGCTCTACAGGGTTAATGATCGCGACGATGCATTGGACACAACCCGTTGGCCCTATCAGGGCGAGCATGGCTTAAGAAGCCCCAAGCAGGCGATTGAATAAGCCATGTTCTCAGGCACACATCCGTGGAGAGCAGACGTGGAAAAGCTGAGCTTTCAAGCAAAAAAAGCCTATTTCGCTAAACACCGTAAATCCAACTTCGCGGCCAGCTTGCGCCTCGAGGGTTTTACGACCTCCCCAAATGACGATCACAAGCTTCCCACTCGCGAAGCTGCGCTCATGGCCGTTCGGCAAATCAAAGCTTGAATACCAGACAAGAGAGAGTCCCCAAGGCAGTAAATAAATACGTCCCCTTTTCTATTGAGATCAAGGTGCAATCGAGCATCAAAAACCTCGACACCAAAGAAGTGATTTTCCCGCCTGCCTCGATGGCTCAAACAGAGTGATGGCTATGAACCTCACCCCCATCATCGCGCAGGTCTGGAGCACGTTTGGCTGGTTGATCCCGCTGATACTGCTGTTCGGCCTACTCAAGTCGCCTTGGGCCAAGGGTCAGATCGGCGAACTCCGGGTGCGTCTGTTCGCCCATTGGCAACTGGATAAGCAGACCTACCGCCGCCTGCACAACGTCACCCTGAACACATCTGACGGCACAACGCAGATCGACCACGTCTTCCTCTCGCCTTACGGCATCTTCGTGCTGGAAACGAAGAACATGAGCGGCTGGATCTTTGGCAGCGAGCAGCAGCCACAGTGGACGCAGAAGCTCTACAAACGCACGTTCAAGTTCCAGAACCCGCTGCGGCAAAACTACAAACACCTCAAAGCCCTGGAAGCCACCCTTGGCGCTGACTCCAAGCACCTGCATTCGGTCATCACCTTCGTCGGTGGCAGCACCTTCAAGACTCAGATGCCGGCCAACGTCACCCAGGGCATTGGCTTTATCCGCTACATCAAGTCATTCCAGCAGAGGGTATTCACGGAGACCGAGGTCGACGTCCTCATGCATGCCCTACAAACCAGCCGGCGCACTCCATCCCTCGCTACCCACCGCGAACACGTGCAAAACCTGAAACGCCGTAGCGACCCAACAGCCGAGCGGCAATGCCCGAAATGCGGCAGCACCCTGGTGATCCGCACCGTGAACGCTGGTCCGAAGGCAGGGCAGCAGTTCTGGGGCTGTTCGATGTTTCCCAAGTGCAGAGTGAGGCAAGGCCTGTAGCCAGCTTTCGGGTATGAGCTGACAGATAGGGGTGGCGTGGGCTATCGGTGAGAGCGGTGGATTCGACAAAGTCAGAAAATAAATCGGTCACCTTTTCTCGAAGTCGGAGAGCTAGCGCCATGAAAGCAGAGCAGAAATTCTCCAGTGGAGCGCGACGTTCGAAGTTTTGAGCGGCAGCTCGGTTTGTAGGTCTTGCCTGGAGCGGAAAGGGTTGGCTGATGCGGAGCAGAAATTTCGTCATTCCGAGGACTGCCGATGCCCTCATGCTGGTTCAGATTTTCCATCGACATCGCTCCACGAGATACTGGATAGCGTCAGAGGATGAATCCTTCCTCCACTGCTTAAAAATTTCTGAAGGATCGCGGCTGTCAACGCTCCTGTCGCTAGTGCCGTCATGCCAAGATTGGGTATTGATTAAATACCTAGAGTGCAGTTACATTCATGAGGCAAGGGTGGTGCCAAGCGGAAGCATGGCTAGCGAGCTCTAAGATTTACAGAATCTGACATATGGATAACAAAGAAAATTTCAACACTGTAATAAATCTAATTGCTCGTCAGCCGTGGGTTGGCGCAAAAGTAGCAGAGCTTAGTCACATGCTCTACGAAGAGTGCAAATGTACAAACTCTCGAGAGATGCTACTAAAGATAATCGACAACTTTTACTATATGTCTAGGCAAGAATATAGTGAAAAGCTTGGCGCGCTTGCCGAGGAGATAATGAGTGAGGATGGCTATGGGGATGATGCACAGATAGTGGCCATGGCGGCAGACTCTGGACCTGATAGCTCTCAGGAGATAACGTATAATCTCAAATATGTATTTACTCAAAAGGGATGGCTGAGTTTTAGCGGAGTTAACGCATTTGGTTCAGCTTATAAAAATTACAAAAAAACTGGCAGAAAAAGGCTTTATGTTGTTGATGATTTTGTAGGTTCGGGCCAGACGGTAATTAGCAGATACAATGAACTTTGCAGAGTTTTTACTCATGGCAAAGTGGACGGATTTTCTATTTCCTTTAAAGTTTTAGTTTCTACTGAGCATGGGCTAGATGCAGTGAGAAATGCTGGTATTGATATTTCAGCCCAGACAATAATAAAAAAAGCGATTGATGGCTTTTTCCCTGATGAAATCGCAGCCGAGTACCGCTCTCTGATGACAAACCTAGAGGTCGGACTATCTCAAGAACACGAAGGGATAGTAATGCCTAGTCTAGGATATAACGGAGCCCAAGCAGCATATTGTCGCGAAGCGTCCAACACGCCAAATAGCGTGCTTCCAGTTTTCTGGTGGCCGTTTAATAGTAGACAAGAGATACGGCCAACTATGCTTCATAGAGCGATGAGGGATGCATGATTAAATATACCAGCCCCAATTTTCTCCGCGCCGACTTTGTAATAATGCGGATATTGCACGAGTCGCGATCTGGCTTGCAGCCGTATACAATACTCCAGCGGAGCAAACTGTCTGGGGCAGTTTTTTTCAAGGTCTTTAGCTCTTTAGCCGCGAGAAAACTGGTAGCCGAACATGACTCTTTGATTCATCTAACTCAGACGGGGCGAACTATATTCCTGGCGGGGTCAGGTCGAGTACTCGGCGGTTCTAAAACTTGGCGCCAAGTCCCTCAAAAAATGCGAGGACGTAAAATTGGGATCAACGAATTTTACGTGCCCAATGTTTTTTTACTGGACGCCTGATGGGCAGCAGAGCGCGAGTTGCTTTTTTTTGGCCTTGTAGTATTCTCGCTCCTGCCCACAGAGGCTAGTACGATGGAGTGAAGTCGCTCCCTAGGTTAAGGTGGTCGATAACCGATATTGCATCCACCGGCGGTGAAGCATACCGGCGGATGCAATGCTACAACGCTTCGCGTTTCCGCAAACCGCAAGGCGCACAAAAGCGGGCTTCGCCCACTTTCGCACGCCTCGCGGTTTCGAGCGCGAGTCTAGAAGGTAGTCATCTGTGGGTTTTTCATGAAGAAAATCAGTGAATGGAAGCAATTTTTCTTAAGTCGTGGTATCTCGCCTGAGTTGATTGAACGTTATCTTGATCAAGTAAAGGCACTTGCAAGTTCTGGCGCTCCAGTGATTTTTGAACTTGAACATCTATCCTTGCTGATGGGGATAGATTCTAAAACCATGTCAGCCATGATTCACGGAAGCTCAAGTTTCTACAGAGCGTTCACAATAAAGAAACGATCCGGTGGAGAGCGTATAATTAATGCGCCTTATCCAAGCCTTCTCCAATGCCAGGATTGGATATACAAGAACATACTGCTGAACTGCACTGTCCATGAAAATGCGCACGGTTACGTACCAGGGCGTTCAATTTTCACCAACGCAAGCCCTCACCTCAACTGCACAACACTGCTAAAAATGGACTTGAAAGACTTCTTTCCTTCCATCGGGATTAGCTGGGTCATTAATCTCTTTTCTGATTTAGGATACTCGAAAGGCGTATCTCATTTGCTAGCTGCATTGTGCTGCAATAGAGGAAAGTTAGTACAAGGATCTTCAACAAGTCCATACCTCACAAACATTCTGCTATACCGGCTCGACGAAAGACTTTCTAGACTCGCCAAAAAAAACAATCTGAACTACACGCGGTACGCAGATGATATGACCTTTTCTGGTGGTTACATATCAAAAAACCTGCCTCAATTAATTACCTCAATCGTAACACAGTACGGTTTGACGGTGAATGACTCGAAAACCAGATTGATGATTGATAAAAATAAGAAAATTGTCACCGGTTTGTCGGTAGCCGGCGTGAGTTTGAAAGTCACCAGAGATCTTAAAAGGGCTATTAAGCAAGACGTTTTCTATATTGAGAAATACGGCTTTCTGTCACATGTCTCACAACAGAAGATCACTGATCCGTTCTATCTCGATTCGATTTTCGGAAAAGTGAATTTCTGGTTACAGGCGGAGCCGAAAAATGCTGAGGCTCATCGGTGTAAGGATGTATTACGCCCCAATTTCGGCATGAGTCTTCCTTCATAGTTTTTATGATAAATCTGAGTGCCAACTCCTATATCCTGAGCCTGACTGAAGGCCGGTGTATGGTCTTAGCCTGTCGCCCCTTGCAATGAACATGGATGCGACCCATCTGTTAGCTTTCTAGCTGGATACGAAGTCTGAGATAGTCATCTTTACTGTAGGTGTGGAGCCAACTCACGCTAGGCAGGCACCATGATGACAGTAACGTTAATTCCAGAGGTCAAGGCATTATCCCGGCTCAGATACGCGCCAATCCCAGCCTTCGGCCTGGAGATCGGATCGAATTTGTGGAGTTGGACCTTGGAAAATTTGCCATGATGCCATCCAATCATCCAAGTCCTTGCAAAAGGGGGCGAATTTATTTAATCGGAAAATAAATTCACCCCCTTTTACCCGATTCAATATTTACGAGAAAAATTAGACTTAACCACACTTGAGATATAGCTATTGAGTCCGCGCCCTGCCACCGCAAGTCGCTGTAATTCCGCGACCACCACTGGTCCGGGGCGATTGGAGTCATATACGTAGGTCCTATTGGTTCCCGAGGCGAACTGTACGGTAATCGCCCCTTGGCCCAGTTCATATGCCACTACGTTTGACTGACCACTAAGATTTTTATAGCGCTCCATGTTTCTCACCCGTTGAGACCGGCAAGTCGCCAGCACATCCACTCTAGACTCCAAATGGTTCCCAGCCAAGACGCTTACCTTGAGCGACATGAAAGATCAGCCAAATCACGACTTGCGCCCTTACCGAACGGATATAGCAGAATCCTAGAGAAACCGGAGTGCGCAATTTTATGCCATTGTCGCGCCTCCGGATTTGATTCCACAGAGAACCAACCATAACTAGCTGATTTATTTACCGTTTGAGGTATGACGAAATTTCCACCGAATTCCATACCCGCGGAAGATCTAGCCCCGCCGAGCGCTACCGTACGTCAGGTGCCGCCAAAGTCCCGCAATGCAGGGCTTTGGCGTTTTCGGCGTATCGAATTTCGCTTCATGCGTATGGCAAGCTGTCCAACCTGCTGACTACAACCTCAGCCACAGCCAATACCACCTCAATCAATCGGATGACCATCCAAAACTGACGATGTCTGATACGACGGGGACGCCCCCTCAAGTAGGGCATCCACCACCGCACGAGCTACTTCGACCGAATGCAGCATTCCCCAGAACAGCGCCCGCTCAACCGGATTGGTATGCAAGCTAATTTCGTCGCCATTGAGCTCTGCCGTTTCGAGCAATCGCGACACGTAGGCCAGCGCATCTAGGGCAGTCACGCCCGGTTGGATGGCAAACAGCGTGGGCTTGCACGGATCTTCGGGGATGACGGGCTTGGGGGAAGTAAAAGCGAGGGTATCGAGTAAACGGGGCGCGCTAGATGGCTCCGGCTCCACCTTGCTGCCGAGGTCATCAGCGACTTTGCGCAGGTATATACCCTTCTCCGCGGCACTGGGAGCTTTACGAACGACTGGCGGATCGGGAATGAGCTTCTTGTCCATGTTGAATCTCCTGTTTGTGAAAGGAGTTCACCACGTTCGTGTCCAAGCGAATGGGTGGCGAACTGTGCGCAGGTTGGACAACCGGGAAAACAGGTAACCCGGCACACTCGAAAGTGTCCCGCACACAGCTCGCCATAAAAAGCGAATACAAAAAAGCCGCTTTCGCGGCGCTGTGCGCCCTGTATTTCCCCGGGTGTCCAAGCCCGTATCGCTGAATTTGCAGCGACACTTGAACAGTAGCCCTGGCGTTTGGCGCACGCAATATTCTCCCATGCCTGAAGTGCGTGGGAAATATGAGTTTTTTCGGCAGGCCAATTCTCGTCCTGGTTGAGCAGCGCTGATCTCCGCGCAGGGCACAAGTAGCTATCTGCATCAGATAACCCTGAGCGAGCCGATCACTAACGGCCCGCAGGGCACACACCGACACGGCGCATTATCATGCCCGCCTACCTCAGCCGAACGTGTATAAAAATCTGGCAGCGTTGTATGCCCACCTGCATCTTGAAAATCGGCTCTTTCAGCAAACGTTGAAATGCCCCTCTCAGGCCCATGATTTTTGCCATCCAGCCAGGCGTCAACGCTCAGAACGCGCTGACCTACGTGTCGAAATTGCTCGAAGTAGCCGAACTGAACGGTGACGAAGTCAGCTTGCATACCACCCCGGTGGAGCGGTCCCTGTCATGGGGCATGCTTCACTCCGTTTCGTTTTTTCCAGAGTTCAGTTCATTCAGGTAGTCATCGACTTCACCGACCAGCCAACTGGAAAATTCCCGCTGCTTGGCTTCCGAACGTTCCCGGTTGGGCAGCACCAGCCAGTAAGGATATGGGTAAGGGGCCGTGAATTCGGAAAGTTGCACGAGTTCTCCCCGCTGGATCGCATCGTGCACAAGGCTGCGGCGCTCCAGCGCAATGCCTTGGCCAAGGCGTACAGCCTGCAGCACCAGGTTGGAGTCGTTGCTGCAAAGGCCTATGCGTGGAACGTCGATATCCAGCCCCGCCGCCTGGCACCATGGCCGCCACGATTCCATGTTGAAGATGATGTTGCTCTCGACGATCTCTTCGGGGGTCCGCGGCAGCACCCCGCCATTGAAATGCGGAGCAGCCACCACGACCGTCTCATCGTGGAACAGCAGACGCTGCTCCACCCCGTCCCACTCGCCCTTGCCCATGCGGATACCGACGTCGACAGATTCTCGAGTCAGGTTCGATACCGCCAGACTCGCCTGCAGGCGAATGCTGATGTGCGGTTGCAAGCGCTGGAACCGGGGCAGGCGTGGCACCAGCCAACTGAACCCGAACGATGGCAGGACAGCGACCACCAGCTCCGTGGATTTGGGCTGGGTCTTGATCAGCCGCGTGGCTTCGGCGATCCCGCCCAGCGCCTCACGGATCTGCAAGGCGTACAAACGCCCGTCTTCGCTGACCCGCAAGCCCCGTCCCTCACGGACGAACAAGGTGACCGCGATCATCTCTTCCAGCACTTTGATCTGCTGGCTGATGGCCGAATGGGTGACATGCAGTTCCTTGGCGGCAGCAGTGACGCTGCCCAGCCTTGCAACCGCTTCGAAACTGCGCAGACAGGTGATCGGAGGAATATTCGACATGTAACCTATTCTTACTGTTTACGATAAAAAATACTGATACTACAGCCTGACGCTTCTCTCTATTGTAAGAGAGAGTGAAGTTTTTGACCCGCAGAAGGACTGATGCGCCGGACATTGGCACTGCAGATCAATATCAACCAAGGAGAGTGATGGATGAAGCTTATCGGTATGCTGGATTCACCCTACGTTCGCCGGGTGGCCATTTCCCTGGATCTTTTGGGGGTGAAATTCGAACATGATCCGCTGTCGGTGTTCAGCACCTTCGAGGCGTTCTCCAGGATCAATCCGGTCGTCAAGGCCCCGAGCCTGTTGCTCGACGACGGTTCCGTGCTGATGGACTCGACGCTGATCATCGACTACTTCGAAACCCTCGGCGCACCCGCTGCCAAGCTGTTGCCGCAGCAACCGCAGGCATTGGCCAACGCCTTGTGCACGGTGGGATTGGCGCTGGCGGCGTGCGAGAAAACCGTCCAGATCGTCTATGAACATAACCTGCGTCCGGCGGAGAAGCTGCACCAGCCCTGGGTTGAACGTGTCACCCGACAACTGCTGGCGGCCTGCGCTGAACTGGACAAGCAACTGGCGACGCAACCGGCACAAGGCGAGCGGCCCGATCAGGCCGCCCTCACCAGCGCCGTGGCCTGGTCGTTCATGCAATTGATGATTCCCGACGTCGTCAAGGCCGACGACTTCCCGGCCCTCAAGGCCCATGCGGCGCGCCTGGAACAGACCGATCTGTTCAAACGTTACCCGATTGCCTGAGCGCAGGCGCGGCTCGACCGCGCCGACTTCCAGCCTGCCATTCCTGGCTTGTGCGAGCCGCTGCCATGTACACACTCTATTTCGCGCCTACGGCCAATGGTCACAAGATACTGATCATGCTGGAGGCACTTGGCGTTCCTTATCAAATCCGACGGATAAACCTGTCGAAGGGCGAGCAACACCAGCCGGATTTCGCCCGATTGACCCCCCATGGAAAAATTCCGCTGCTGGTAGACCACGAGCAGGCACTGACCCTGCCCGAGTCCGGTGCCATTCTTCAATACCTGGCTGAAACACACGCGCGGTTCCTGCCGTCGGCGGGGCCCGAACGCTATGCGGTGCTCCACTGGCTGGCCTGGCAGATCAGCAGCCTGGGGCCGATGGCGGGGCAGAACTATCACTTCATTCACCAGAATGGCGAAGACCATCAGTACGCAAGATCCCGCTACCAGGCACAGACCGAACGCCTGTTCAACACGGTGGAAAAAGCATTGGCGGGACGCGATTTCATCTGTCCGGCCTACTCGATTGCCGACATGGCCATCTATCCCTGGCTGCGCATCCACGCCCAGTTGAACGTGGATATCCGCGGATTGCCCCGCGTCGCCGATTATCTGCAGCGCATCGCGGCCCGCGAAGAAGTGCTGGCCGCCTATACCAAAGGAGCAGCGCTCGATCCGCTGCCCCTGCGAAAGCACATTTCCCCTTCCCCGGGGAATCAACCCAACTGATCGATCATCACCGCATTGGTATAGATCAGACTGCCGTCGCTCGCCCGATGCCCGACCAGGTGGAACTGACCGCGTTGGTCGCCTGCGCTCAAATAGACGCGCAATTGGCAATCAGACAGCGGGCCGCATTCCTCAGGCGTGATCAACTCCATGGTGGTCATATCCACATCGATCATCACTTCAGGCTCGTGGGTCTGCTGCAGATGTTCTTCGGCCTCCTCCATACGCAAATGGTCGTCGTCATTGACGTGGAAATGGATCTCCCCCATCGGGATGGACCGTTGATCGCTGCTGGCTTTGCACCAGCTTTTGATGGTTAAGGTGTTCATGGCGAGAAACCTCCTGGGGTAGTCGCTTTGGGGACGACCCGACCTCTTATTAGATTCTAGACAACCGACAAGGAACCGCTACAGCCTCCGGGCGGCCAAGGCCTTGCAAAGGCGGGTGCTATACTTTTTGCGTGACAGTGAGCGTGCAAGGTTATCCAGAGAGACAGGATAACGATCTGGAATTTCAGATAACGACTGCAGAAAAAGGGGACCCCTGCGGATAGCCGGTAGGAGGTGACTCATGAACCGACACTTTTACATCAGCGATAATCTCGACGACCTGGAAACCGTTGAAAGCGAACTGGAAACCAGTGGTATCAGTACCGAACAGATTCATGTGCTCAGCGATCGGGATGCCGCTGTGGAACAGCATCACCTGCATGATGTGAACTCATTCATGAAGCAGGATGTTGTCCGTTCTGGCGAGATCGGCGCAGTCATTGGCGTACCGCTAGCCGCCCTGGTGCTGGGGGGAGCCTATCTGGCAGGCTGGACCGAAACCGCGGCAGGCTGGATGCCGTTCGTCTTTCTGACCATCGTGATACTGGGGTTCTCTATCTGGGAAGGCGGCTTTTTTGGTATCCAGGTGCCCAATGCCCACTTCCGCAAGCTGAAAGAGCGGATAAAAGAAGGCGAGTATATTTTCTTCGTCGATGTTGAACCCAATCAGGAGTCGACCCTGGATCGGGTCATCCAACATCACCCACAGCTGCAAGCGGCCGGTAGCGGCCCAGCGGCCCCCCATTGGATAGTGGCCTGGCTGTATCGATGGCATCAGTTCAAGCGAACGATATAGGACGCCGTTCGAGTACGCCGGAGGCGGAAACCTGTCATGGCCCGAGGAACACTCCCCGGGTGAAAAACACGTAGTCCGCCTCTGCCACCATCAGGCCTACCAGCACCAGCAGGCACAAGGGCGGCACCAGTATGGCGTAGACCATCGCCAGACGTTCCCAGGCCATGTGCATGAAGACGGAGACGATCAGGCCGGCCTTCAACAACATCAGCACCAGAATCAGCGACCACCTGAAGTAGCCCTGGAAGTGAAAATAATCGACCAGATAGGACAGGGTACTGAGTACGAACAACAATCCCCAGATCTTCAGGTACAGGCTGAGTGGATGTTGTTGACCTTGTGCATGCGCCATCGCCAGCACTCCTCTACCGACTCACCATAAATAGAACAACGCGAAGATGAACACCCACACCAGGTCCACGAAGTGCCAGTACAGCCCGGCTATCTCGACGATCTGATAGTTTCCGGAGCGCTCGTAGTCTCCGCGCAAGACCTTGAATGCCACGATGGAGAGGTAAATGACGCCGGCTGACACGTGCAGCCCGTGGAAACCGGTGATCATGAAAAAACTCGCGCCAAATTGCGCGGCCCCCATGGGGTTCGCCCATGGGCGAACGCCTTCGGCAATCAGCTTGCTCCACTCGAACGCCTGCATGCTGACGAAGGTCACACCGAAGGCCGCGGTCGCCAGCATCAGGGCAGCGCATTTAGTGCGTACACGGCGATAGGCGAAATTCACCGCCATGGCCATGGTGCCGCTGCTGCTGATCAGCACGAAGGTCATGATCGCGATCAGGATCAGCGGGATTTCAGCCCCGCCGATGGTCAAGGCAAACACGTGGCTGGGGTTCGGCCAGGGGACGGTGGTGCTGATGCGTACCGACATGTAGCCGGTCAGGAAACAGCTGAAGATGAAGGTGTCGCTGAGCAGGAAGATCCACATCATCGCCTTGCCCCAGGGGACGTGCTTGAACGCGTCCCGATCCGAGGACCAGTCGTTGGCGATGCCCTGCCATCCCGGTACCAGCGTATCGGGTGGGGTCAGCGGTAAGGACAGGCCGGGGTCTTCCGGACCTGCTGGGGGCGATGCCATGGCTTCACCTCAGACCGCAGAATGCGGCGATGTTTTCATAGGTTTCCGGCGTGCTGGTCAGCAGGGCGAAGAGGACGATCCAGACGCCCAGCAGGTAGTGCCAGTAGATGGCGCAGAGCTCCACGACGGGCGCCAGTTGCGGCAGCGGAACACGTCGCAGGAACCGGGCGCCGACTCGACCCCAGGCCACCAGGCCTCCCAACAGGTGCAGCCCGTGTACGCCGGTCAACAGGTAGAAGAAGCTGTTAGCCGGATTGCCGGAGACGAAATAGCCCCAGTCGACGAACTGCTTCCAGACCCAGAGTTGTCCCCCCAGAAAGGCGATCGCAAAAACGCCGCCCAAGGCGAAGCCGAGGGTGGCCCCATTCAAGGCACCGCGCCGGGCGGCCACCCGCGCCCACTGCAGGCTGACACTGCCCAGCGTCAGCAGGATCGTGTTCAGCCAGAGCGGCCTGGCACTGGCCAGCGGCGCCAGCGGCTCGGTCAGAGGCTGCCAGTCCGCCACTTGTGAGCGCGTAATGAAGGCCAGCAGCAAGAGAAAGAACAGCGAGGTCACCACACCCAAAAACACCCGCAGGCCCACTTTGGCGGTTTTCGCCCGGTCGATGCCATCCGGCGCCCGGGTGTCGTCGGGGGGCTGGTGCCAGCGACCTCCGCTGTCGCCGCCTGCGGTGTCTTTCAATAGTGGCCTGTTCATGGTCCTTCGCCCGCCGTCCTGGCCTGCGCGGTGCGCTGCCTCATCTGTTCCAGCGCTTCGGCGGAGACCGTCTGTGGAACGAAGTCCTGCTCTATCCCGGGCACGCTGTAGTCATAGGCCCAACGATGCACGACCGGCAATTTCTCGCCCCAGTTGCCGTGTACCGGCGGGGTGTTCGGTGTCTGCCATTCCAGGCTGGCCGCGCCCCAGGGGTTTCCACCTGCCGGTTTGCCCTTGAAGGCACTCCAGAACAGGTTGAAGAGGAACAGCAACTGGAACACGCCGACAATCAGTGCGGTAATGGTGATGAACGCATTCAACTGCTGCGCCGACTGCGGGATGAACTCGTAGTTCGGATAGCTGTAGTAGCGGCGCGGCATACCCAGCAAACCCAGGTAATGCATGGGGAAGTAGATGCAGTAGGTCCCCAGGAAGGTGACCCAGAAATGCAGCTTGCCCAGGGTGTCGTTCAGCAGGCGCCCGGTGATCTTCGGAAACCAATGATAGATCGAGCCGAAGACCACCAGTATCGGCGCGACGCCCATGACCATATGGAAGTGGGCCACGACGAAGTAGGTGTCCGACAGCGGGATATCCACGATCACGTTGCCGAGAAACAACCCGGTCAGGCCACCGACCAGGAAGGTGAGGATAAAGGCCAGGGCAAACAGCATCGGCACCGTCAGGTGAATGTCGCCATGCCATAGGGTCAGCACCCAGTTGTAGACTTTCAGCGCGGTCGGCACCGCGATGACCAAGGTGGTCACCGCGAAAAAAAAGCCGAAGTACGGGTTCATCCCACTGACGTACATGTGGTGCGCCCAGACCACGAAGCTCAACACGCCGATGGCGATAATGGCCCACACCATCATGCGGTAGCCGAAAATGTTCTTGCGCGCATGGGTGCTGATCAGGTCGGAGACCAGGCCGAACGCCGGGAGGGCGACGATGTAGACCTCCGGATGGCCGAAGAACCAGAACAGGTGCTGGAACAGTATCGGGCTACCGCCCTGATGCGCGAGCTGCTGCCCCATCGAGATGATTCCCGGCATGAAGAAGCTCGTCCCCAGCAACTTGTCGAACAGCACCATCACCGCGCTGACGAACAAGGCGGGGAAGGCCAGCAGCGCCATGACCGAGGCCATGAAGATGCCCCAGACGGCGAGCGGCATGCGGAACAAGGTCATGCCGTGGGTGCGTGCCTGCAGCACGGTGGTCACGTAGTTCAGCCCGCCCATGGTGGCGGCCACGATGAAGATCGCCAGCGACACCATCATCAACACGATGCCCGCTGTGGAACCCGGGGTGCCCTGGGTCATGGATTGCGGCGGATAGAGTGTCCAGCCCGCCCCGGTGGGCCCGCCCGTGACGAAGAAGCTGGAGAGCAGTACCAGCACCGAGACCAGGTAGAACCAGTAGCTGAGCATGTTGACATAGGGGAAGACCATGTCACGGGCGCCCACCATCAGCGGAATCAGATAGTTGCCGAAGCCGCCCAGGAACAGGGCCGTCAACAGGTAGATCACCATGATCATGCCGTGCATGGTCACGGCCTGATAGTAGGTGCCGGCATCCATGAATGAGAGGCTGCCGGGAAACCCGATCTGCATGCGCATCAGGTCGGACAGCACCAGGGCGATGACGCCCACGAACATGGCCGTCAGGGAATACTGGAGGGCGATGACCTTGTGGTCCTGGCTCCAGATATAGCGCGTGATAAAGCTCTTCGGTTCGTGCAGGACCGCTGTTTCCGCGTGCTCCACATAAGCCATCAAAACATCCTCCGAACGAGCGTGGGAGTGTTTCCGGCTATTTATTGCGGCGACTTGCCTGGTTCCACCTTGCCGGTATCAGCGTCGACATTGCTTTTCGACTTGATGAAGGCGACCAGAGCATCCAGTTCCTTGTCACTGGGGGTAAAGACCGGCATGACCGGGGGATAACCCTTGACTCTCCTGGCAGCAGGCGTGAGAACGCACTCCCTCAGATAGGCCTCGTCGACCTTGACCTGAGCGCCATCCACCAGGGTTTCCATCTTGCCGTACAAGCCCTGCCAGCTTGGGCCGACAGCCTGGCTGCCATCCAGACTGTGGCAGGCAAGGCAACCCATCGACCCGGCCAGCCGCTGTCCCTGTGCCACCCGATCATCACCGGTGCCTGCCGCTTCGCTCGCCGGGACTTGCTCCTTCTGCCCCGCCGCACTCAGCGATTTGATGAAGGCCACCACGGCGCCCAGCTCATCTTGGGTGAAAGTATAGGCCACCATCACCGGCGGGTAGCCTTGGACCCGTCTGGCCGTGGGCTCGAGGATCGCCGACTTGAGGTAGGTCTCGTCGACCTGAACACGGCTGCCATCGGCCAGCTGTTCCGTGCGGCCATACAAGTCCTTCCAGCTCGGGCCCAGGCTGGCGCTGCCATCCTGGCTATGGCAGGCGCGGCAGCCATGGCTTTCGACCAGCTGCCGGCCTTTTTCCAGCAGGCTGTCCCGGCTGGGCGTGGCGGCGCTCGCCAGGGTCTGGGCAAACGTCGGTTGGCTGGCGAGCCATCGATCGAAAGCCTCCTGTTCCTCGACGATCAGATGACCCCGCATGTTGTAATGACCCAGGCCACAGTACTCCAGGCAAAGGACTTCGAACTTGCCGAGTTTGGTCGGGGTAAACCAGAAGTAAGGCACCATGCCCGGCACCATGTCCATGTTGGCGCGCATCTGCGGAACATAGAAGTTGTGTATGACATCTTTGGAACGCAGCAGGACTTTTACCGGCCGATTGATGGGCAGCCGGACTTCATTGTTCAGGACGAGTATATCGTCCTGTCCCGCGGGATCATTGCGGTCAATACCGAAGGGATTGGTAGCGTCGACCCATTTGACATCCGACTTGCCGAACTTCCCGTCGTGGCCGGGAAAGCGAAAGGACCATTGCCACTGCTGGGAGACCACTTCGAGCTCGATAGCATCTTTCGGGACCTGGATGAAATCGTTGTAGACGATCAGGCCGGGCGCCAGCATGCCGATGATGCCCAGCGAGGTGACGATGATCAGCCACCCTTCCAGCTTCTTGTTTTCCGGCTGGTAGACCGCCCGGGAACCTGCCCGGTGACGGAATCGAAACACCGCGATCGCCATGAATACCGTGATGGCGATGAAAAAGATTCCGGTAATGATCAGGGTGATCAGCAGTGTGGTGTCTATCGATCCCCAGTTGGAGGCGGCCGGAGTCAGATGCCAGGGAGCGAACAGGTGGAACAGGACTGAGGCAACGACGACTAGAACTAAGATGATTGCTATCGCCATTTTCTCTTCATCCTGCGCCTGTTGCCCTGTAGTCATGCGAACGCAACGGCGCCAAACCGCAGCGTTACGTCACTGACTCATCCACCTCCCAAGCCTGTTGGAAAATTGCCTCTATCCCCAGGGCAAATTTCATAAAAGTATAGTGCGCGTCAGGAGACCTGCGGCACCGATTCACAGAGAGGGTGGGCCAGGGGGCTTGGACAGACGGAAAACCTGTCATCCCAGCGTAGATCAGGGGGCATCGTTCCCGGATACCGCTCCCGCCCGGGGCTCGTTGCCGAGCAAAGGGGCGGTTTCCACCTCCAGCATCAGCAACACCATTTCCGTCAGCTCGGCGTCGGACTTGCGGCCCGCATAGAGGTCATGAAGCGCCTTGGCGAAAGGAATGCGCAGGTCCTGGTTCTCTTCGCGGGCGGTATCGCCGTACTGCATGAGTTCGCCGATGGCGCGCATCACGGCCGCTTGCCACCGAGCGGTGGTCCTAGGACCATCGCTGGTGATTGCAATCAACTGATCCTTCGTCAGCTGGCGAAGGGCGGGTTCGCGCAACGGCTTATGCGGCCTTGGGTTGCGAGTGATCTTTGACATACCGGACGATACTCAGTGTTTCCTGCCGGAATTGCTCGTAGTCGATCTGCTGGGCGTTGATAAAGGTGCTGCCCATCATGGTCACCGCCCCCATCAAGCTGGCTTCGGAAATTTCCTCGTCGCTCGCGCCAAACAAGCGCGCGGCTTCGGTATGGAACAGGGCGCAATACTTGCAGCGGGTCGCCCCGGACACCGCCAGACCAATCAGCTCCTTGTACTTATTAGGGATTTTGGTATCTGCCAGCCAAAAGTCCCGGGCCACCCCCCAGAATCCGCTCGCTCCGCCTGCCGGCATCTGCTTGATCCACTCCGGTACCACACCAAGGGTCTGTTCAATTTCTCGATAAGTATCATTAATGGCCATCTGACACCTCCTGACCTCTCTGGAGACATCTGCCTCAGAGGTAGAACCAGTTTAGTTCGCCGACGGCCAAGCCAGGGCCGGCAGCAGGAAGACTCCGGCGATAAATCCCTAAATATCGTAGAAACAATAAGATGGAGTTAGATTTTTTCGGCGCAATGACGTACCGCTAGGTACCAGGGGTTATCAGGCGTGCAGATTTTTTTGCTGAGATGCCAGCCTAGGCTTAGCTCCCACAAAAGCAGAAAATCAACCGGTCCTTTTTCTGGTCGAGGAAGCTATGACTGACCGCGAACAACTCCATCGAGACGGCTATGTGGTGCTCCGTCGCGCAATCCCGGCCGAGTGGCTGGGTGACCTTCGCGCCGCGTTCGATGCGGGCGTGAAGCCGTCGAGCCAATGGCCGGTGCCGCGTGGCATGGACTGGCGTCATTCGCTGTTGGACTCTGATTCGAAGGTTCAGGCTGTGTGTCGTCTGCCGGAGGTGCTGGCGGTGGTGGGTGAGTTGATCGGAGAACGGTTCTTCCTCTCGCAGGTGGAGGGCCGCGAGCCCCTTGCCGGTGGCGGGCATCAGCAGCTGCACCGCGACTTGTCGGCCCAACGGCCTGGCGACACAGTGAACGCCCTGGCCTATTTCGACGATTATGGCCCCGAGAACGGCGCAACACGTATCGTTCCCGGCAGCCATCGCCCTGGGCAGGGAGAGCCGCCATTCGACGTCAATGACGAGTCCCGTTCCGTGCAGCTTTCAGGCTTTGCGGGCGACATCCTGGTATTTGATGCCGATCTGGTGCATGCCGGCAGTCTGAACCCACTCGGCGCGCGCCGTCGCTCCGTCCTGATCAGCTATTTTTCGGAACCTCTATACGCGTCACACCTGGAAACAGTGAGCCTGCGAAATATTCGGATGGACACGAGCGATCGGTTCGATCCCTCGGATTTTGCCTTGGGGGCTATGTAGCCCCCTACCAGATCTGGTAGGTGCCAAACCCCCAGCGCTTGCTCTATATAAATCGACGCCCGCCGTCCTTTATCGATAGAGAAGCCCCCTATGCACATGGAAGAGCACACCCTGTCCTCAATGAGCGACAGCCTGCGGTTGTCATTCGGCCAATACCGCTATCAGCAGTTCGTCGAGAAGCTGGGTTGGCAATTGCCCCTTCCCCGGATGCGCCGGGTTGTGAATGGGACGCCTATGACCACGCCCAGGCCCGCTACCTGCTGGCGCTCAACCCGACCCGCGAGCTGATCGGCTGTGCCCGGCTGATTCCCACCACCGCGCCCAACCTGCTCGACGGGGTGTTCAGCCACACCTGCGCCGAAGGCGTGCCGGCCAGTGCCTTGATCTGGGAAATGACGCGCTTCACCACCTCAACCCCGGAGTTGGCCATGCCCTTGTTCTGGAAGTGCCTGGAAACCGCGCATCACGCAGGCGCCGAATATATCGTGGGGATTGTCAGCAAGATCATGGAGCGCTACTACCGGAAAAACGGCGTCCATTATGAACGCCTCGGCGAGATGATCCGGCACCAGGATGAACAGATTGTCGCGATACAACTGCCGACGGAGCGTAAACGTCACTTCAGCAGTCTTGCGCCAGCGTTCTTCGTGCCCGAGGCGCTAAAACAAATCGCCTGATAGTCCAGACACCCTGTTGCAGAACAGGCCTGACAAACCTGTTCCACAACAAAGATCGAGCCTGGCTCATATATAACCCAGGGCAACAGCATAGGTCACCGCCTGCACCCGGTTACTGGCGCCGATCTTGCGCTGGATATTCTTGTGATGGTAATTAACCGTATCAGTGCATACGCCCATGATCACGCCGATCTCTTCTGACGTCTTGCCATCCGCCGTCCAGCGCAAGACTTCGCTTTCCCGCTCGGTAAACGCGACTTCATTGTCCTGCACCAACGCGCCCTCCAGTTCCGACAACTTGGCATAGGCCGCATCGGCAAAAGCCTTGGTGATGGGTGCCAGTTCCGTAAACTCCTCGGCGCTGATCTTCTTGTCCTTACGCGCCAGGCTCAGCAACCCCACGCGACCGCGTGCGTTGAACGACGGCTGGGCCAGCCCATGGCGCAAGTGCGAGTCGTTGGCCTCCGACCACAGGCCAGGGCTGCCCTTGAAGATGTCGTCGCTCCACAAGATCGGCGTCGAGGACAGCCGGCTGTGCTTCACCGTGGGGTCGATCACCGCGTAGTTCATGGTTTGGTAACGCTCCACCCACTCCACCGGGTAGTTGCTGTAGAGGTGGGTTTTCGGCCGCATGAACGGCGTGAGGCTACACATGCCATAGGCATAGAAATCGAATTTCAGATCAGTGATGGCGTTCAATGCGATGCCAGTAAAATCCTCCATGTTCATGGCTTTCGCAAAAAGCGAATAGAAATAAATATCCCAGACCCAAAGCTGTGCTAAGTCCATTTTAGCTATCCAAGATGAGAATCGGCTTGTCATCCTAGTCCAGCTGATCATCCTGTCAATGGGGGCATCCGTAAAAAAACCATAACCATTCGAACTAACTATAGAGCAACCTCTTTTAAATTTAGTTAGTGGCTATCTGCAACTGTGACACCGTTCACTTGCCGCTGAAACCGTACGTCTAGAGCCCTATCCCAAGGGCGCGCGAAGGTTAAGCCGGGCGTAAAGGCTTCACACCTACGAAATCTGGTAGCTTAACTTTTCCAATCGCCCCCCTGTATAAATCCCCTCCGACAAGTTCGCTTCAACAGCAACGCACAGTCACCCTGTGACCGAACGGTATTATTTATTACATAGCGTTTACCCCTTAACCCCAGTTCTCCAGGAACAGGTCAGTTATATAAAAACGCCTTGATAGTTCGCCGTCATGAAAGTGTCTTTCAGTACCGAACCACCCGGCTACTTGAACGTGCCCAAAGGAACATGAGCATGCCCACTACCGCGATCCAGACAGGATTTGCCGACGCCCCGGAACTGCGGCGCAAGAACCGCGCCACCGTCGAGCAGTACATGCACAGCCACGGCGCCGCGCGCCTTCGCCGACACGAACTGTTCACCGAGGACGGCAGCGGCGGCTCCTGGAACACCGCCAACGCCACCCCGCTGGTCTTCCACGGCCACGCCATGCTGGCGGCCCTGGGCGTCTGGCTGGACCAGTGCTTCCCGGACTGGCAGTGGCACAACATCCGGATCTTCGAAACCGCCGACCCGAATCACTTCTGGGTCGAAAGCGACGGGCGCGGCACCGTCAACCTGCCCGGCTACCCCAAGGGCTATTGCGAGAACCACTACATCCATTCCTTCGAACTCGAGAACGGCCGGATCAAACGCAACCGCGAGTTCATGAACCCCTTCCAGCAACTGCGCGCCCTCGGCATTCCCGTGCCGACCATTCGCCGCGCCGGCCTACCCGCTTAATCCACAAGAGAGGCAAGACCATGTCCAATCCAGACCAACACGATGGGTTCGCAAACAGCACCGAGCTTCGCCGCAAGAACCGCCAGGTGGTCGAGCAGTACATGCACACCAAGGGCCAGGCCCGCCTGCGCCGCCACGAGCTGTTTACCGAAGATGGCAGCGGCGGCCTGTGGACCACCGACACCGGCGCGCCGATTGTCATTCGCGGCAAGGACAAGCTGGCCGAGCACGCGGTCTGGTCGCTGAAGTGCTTCCCGGACTGGGAATGGTATGACATCCGCATCTTCGAAACCGATGACCCGAACCACTTCTGGGTCGAGTGCGAAGGCCACGGGCAGATCCTGTTTCCCGGCTACCCGGACGGCTACTACGAGAACCACTTCCTCCATTCCTTCTCCCTCGAGAACGGCAAGATCAAGCAAAACCGCGAGTTCATGAACGTGTTCCAACAGCTCCGGGCCCTGAATATCCCGGTGCCCGAAATCAAACGCGAAGGCATACCCACTTAAAACGGCAAGGCGCCAGGGGTCTCATCATGGAAACGATTGTGCGACGGGTTCTGGGTTGTGAAGCACTGCAACAACCCCAGTGGAGCGATCTCTCACGCCTGAGGGACGTACAGCAACACCTGAGAGACAGCCAGTCCTTGATCAGGGCACAGGACATCCTGGCCCTGCGAGCGCTCCTGGCGCGGGTCGCCGAAGGTGACGGCAAGGTTATCCAGTCCGGTGACTGCGCCGAGGACATCAACGACAACCAGCCCGCCGCCGTGGCCCGCAAGGCCGCGGTGCTGGAGATCCTCGCCGGGACCTTCGGCCTGGTCACCCAGCAACCGGTGATCCGGGTCGGACGGATCGCCGGCCAGTACGCCAAGCCCCGCTCCAAACCCAGCGAGCGGATTGGCGAGCTCGAATTGCCGGCGTATCGCGGCGACATGGTCAACGGCCACGCCCCCCATTCGGACAGCCGTCGGCCCGACCCGCAGCGTCTGCTCAAAGGCTACCAGGCCGCCCGCGAGATCATGGAACACCTGGGCTGGCAGGACCGGCTCGCCGAAGGTGCGCCCGGCGGCTCGCCGGTCTGGACCAGCCACGAGATGCTGCTGCTCGACTATGAACTGCCGATGCTGCGCCACGACGCACAGGGCCGGACCTTTCTCGGTTCGACCCACTGGCCGTGGATCGGCGAACGCACCCGCCAGGTGGACGGTGCCCATGTCGCCCTGCTGGCCGAGGTGCTGAACCCGGTGGCCTGCAAGGTCGGTCCCGACATGACGCCCGCGCAATTGCTGAGCCTGTGCGAACGCCTGGACCCGGCCCGCGAACCCGGCCGCCTGACACTGATTGCCCGGATGGGCGCCGAGAAGGTCGCCGAGCGCCTGCCGCCGCTGGTGGAGGCGGTCCGCGCCACGGGGCACAAGGTCATCTGGCTGAGCGACCCGATGCACGGCAACACCATCCTCGCGCCCTGCGGCAACAAGACCCGCATGGTCGAGACCATCGCCCGGGAGGTCAGCGCCTTCAAGCATGCGGTGCTTTCAGCCGGCGGGGTTGCCGGCGGCCTGCACCTGGAGACCACTCCGGACGATGTCACCGAGTGCGCCTCCGACGCCGCCGCGCTCGACCAGGTCAGCCTGCATTACACCAGCCTGTGCGACCCGCGGCTGACACCCTGGCAGGCGATCACCACCGTGCTGGCCTGGAAGAACCCACCCGCCGCTTCCCATGCAACCTTTTGACAGGAGTCTGTTGCAATGACCGGTATTCCCGCGATTTCCCCCTATGCACTGCCCACCGCGAACGATCTGCCGGCCAATCTGGCCCGCTGGCGGATCGATCCGCAGCGCGCCGTGCTGCTGATCCACGATATGCAGCGCTACTTTCTCCGTCCCCTGCCCGCGCCCCTGCGTGAAGAGGTGGTCGGCAATGCCGCGCGCATCCGCCAATGGTGCGCCGGCCAGGGCATTCCCGTGGCCTACACCGCCCAGCCCGGGAGCATGACCGAAGCCCAACGCGGCCTGCTCAAGGACTTCTGGGGCGCCGGCATGCAGGCCAGCCCCGCCGACCGCGAGGTGGTCGACGCGCTCAAGCCGGCGCCCGGCGACTGGCTGCTGACCAAGTGGCGCTACAGTGCGTTTTTCAACTCGGACCTGTTGGAGCGCATGCGCGCCCATGAGCGCGACCAGTTGATCCTCTGCGGGGTGTACGCCCATGTCGGGGTGTTGATCTCCACGGTGGATGCCTACTCGAACGATATCCAGCCGTTCCTGGTGGCCGACGCCATCGCCGATTTCAGCAAGGAGCATCACTGGATGGCGCTGGAGTACGCCGCCAGCCGTTGCGCGATGGTCGTCACCACCGAGGAGGTGCTGCCATGAACCTGGCCGCCGAGCGTCTTGTCACCCAGGTCCTGCGTGCGGACCCGCCCCCCTTCGCCCTGTTGTACCGCCCGGAATCCAATGGTCCGGGCCAGGTTGACGTACTGCTCGGCGAGGTCTCGCTGCCGCCGTCGCTGACCCAGATCGAATTGCGCGAGCCCGTGGCCGGTGAAGCCCGGCTGGAAACGCTGGTGATCGTGCCCTATCGGCAGATCGCCGAGCGCGGCTTCGAGGCGGTCGACGACCAGGCCCCCCTGATCGCCCTCCAGGTGGCCGAACAGGCACGGATGCGCCTCGAGACCCTGCTGGAAAAGCTGCCCGAGGTGCCCATTGCCTTGCTCAACGAGCGCTTCGACCTCAGTGACACGGCCTATTCGGAGATTGTCAGCCAGGTGATCGCCGACGAGATCGGTGCCGGCGAAGGCGCCAACTTCGTGATCAAGCGCACCTTCATGGCCGATATCGGCGAGTACGGAATCGCCCGTGCCCTGGCCTTTTTCCGCCATCTGCTGGAACGGGAAAAGGGCGTCTACTGGACCTTCATCATCCACACCGGCGAACGCACTTTCGTCGGCGCGTCGCCCGAGCGGCATATCAGCCTCAAGGACGGCCTGGCGGTGATGAACCCCATCAGCGGCACCTACCGCTATCCGCCGACAGGTCCCAACCTCACCGAAGTGATGCAGTTTCTCGCCGACCGCAAGGAGGCCGACGAGCTGTACATGGTGGTGGATGAAGAGCTGAAGATGATGGCGCGGATCTGCGAGGACGGCGGCCATGTACTCGGCCCCTATCTCAAGGAAATGGCCCATCTGGCCCACACCGAGTACTTCATCGAAGGCCACACCCGCCGCGATGTGCGCGACATCCTGCGCGAAACCCTGTTCGCCCCCACCGTCACCGGCAGCCCGCTGGAAAGTGCCTGCCGGGTGATCCGCCGTCACGAGCCCAAGGGCCGCGCCTATTACAGCGGCATCGCCGCCTTGATCGGCAGCGACGCAAAAGGCGAGCGCACGCTGGATTCGGCGATTCTGATCCGCACCGCCGATATCGACCGCGAAGGCCGGTTGAAGATCAGCGTCGGCTCGACCATCGTCCGTCATTCCGATCCCCAGGCCGAGGCCGCCGAAACCCGGGCCAAGGCTGCCGGGTTGATCGCGGCGTTGAAGAACCAGGCGCCCGCCCGTTTCGGTTCGAATATCCAGGTGCGCGCCGCCCTGGCCAGTCGCAATACGCTGATCGCCGACTTCTGGCTGAGCGATGCCCTGGAACGCCAGCAGTCGCAGGCGGATCTGTCGGGACGTCGCGTACTGATCGTCGATGCCGAGGACACCTTCACCTCGATGATCGCCATGCAACTGCGCGCCCTCGGGCTCGCGGTGAGTGTGCACAACTACAACGACGCCTATGCCTTCGACGGCTACGACATCGTCATCATGGGTCCGGGGCCAGGCAATCCGACTGCGATCGAGCAACCGAAGATCGACCACCTGCACGTGGCCATCCGTTCGCTGCTGGACGAGCAACGGCCGTTCCTCGCCGTGTGCCTGAGTCACCAGGTGCTCAGCCGCTGCCTGGGCCTGGACCTACAGCGCCGGGCCATCCCCAACCAGGGCGTGCAGAAGCAGATCGACCTGTTCGGCGCCCGCGAGCGGGTGGGGTTCTACAACACCTTCGCCGCCCAGAGCCGCGAGGACCGCATCGAGGTCGACGGCCTCGGGCTGGTGCAGGTCAGCCGCGACCTGGAAACCGGCGAGGTCCATGCGCTGCGCGGGCCGCATTTCGCCTCCATGCAGTTTCACCCCGAGTCGGTGCTGACCCAGGAAGGGCCGCGCATCATCGCCGACCTGATGCGCCACGCCCTGTCGGCGTGACCCACCGCGACCCCCTTGAACACAATGGAGCAAACCATGCACAGGTATGTAGTGATCGACGCTTTCGCCAGCGTCCCGATGGAAGGCAACCCGGTCGCGGTGTTCTTTGACAGCGATGACCTTCCCGCCCAGCGCATGCAACAGATCGCCCGGGAGATGAACCTGTCCGAAGTGACCTTCGTCCTGACCCCGCGCCACGGCGGTGACGCGCATATCCGGATCTTCACCCCGGTCAACGAACTGCCGTTCGCCGGCCATCCGCTGCTGGGCACCGCCATTGCCCTGGGCGCCGAAACCGACAAGGACCGGCTGGAGCTGGAAACCGCGATGGGCACCATCCCCTTCGAGCTGGAACGCCAGAATGGCCGGGTAGTGGCCTGCAGCATGCAGCAGCCGATTCCGACCTGGGAGACGTTCGAGCGCACGCCGCAACTGCTCCGGGCCCTGGGGATCGGCGGCTCGACCTTTCCGGTGGAGATCTACCGCAACGGTCCGCGACATGTGTTCGTCGGCCTGGAAAGTGTCGCGGCGCTGTCGGCGTTGCGCCCCGATCATCGCGCGTTGGGGAATTTTCATGACATGGCCATCAACTGCTTCGCCGGTTCCGGCCGGCACTGGCGCAGCAGGATGTTCTCGCCGGCCTATGGGGTGGTCGAGGACGCGGCCACCGGCTCGGCCGCGGGGCCCTTGGCGATTCACCTGATCCGCCATGCCCAGGTCGACTACGGCCAACAGATCGAAATCCTCCAGGGTGTGGAAATCGGTCGCCCGTCGCGGATGTTCGCCAGGGCCGAGGGCTATGGCGAGACGGTCACCACGGTGCAGGTGTCGGGCAATGGCGTGGCCTTCGCCCAAGGCACCACTTTCATATGAATACCCAGGCCATCGGAGGCTCCCAATGAGCGCACACCTGCTGTCGGAATCCCTTACAGGCACCATCGAGGCCCCGTTTCCGGAGTTCGCCACGCCGCCCGCCAATCCCTTTGTCGTGCTGAACAACTGGCTGGAACGCGCCCGCCGCTATGGCGTGCGCGAGTCCAAGGCCCTGGCACTGGCAACGGCGGATGCCCGCGGACGGCCTTCGACCCGGGTCGTGGTGATCGGCGAAGTGTCGGACACCGGGCTGGTGTTCAGCACCCATGCCGGCAGCCAGAAAGGTCGCGAACTGGCCGAGAACCCCTGGGCATCTGGTGTGCTGTACTGGCGCGAGACCAGCCAGCAGATCGTGCTCAATGGTCGTGCCGAACGACTCAGCGATGCCCGCGCCGATGCCGCGTGGCGAGGACGTCCCCATGTGACCCACCCGATGTCGGCGGTGTCCCGCCAGAGCGAAGACCTGAGCGATGTCGAAGCGCTGCGCGCCAGGGCCAAGGCGTTGTCGGGCCGCCAAGGCCCCTTGCCGCGCCCCGAAGGTTACTGCGTATTCGAGTTGCGGCTGGAGTCAGTGGAATTCTGGGGCAACGGCCAGGACCGGCTGCACGAACGGCTGCGATACGACCGCACGCCCGATGGCTGGGTGGTGCGGCGCTTGCAGCCTTAGGGCCGCCTCGGGTGAGCGCACGGCTACAGGCCCGCCGGGATTTGCGGGCCTATAGCCGTCAGGATAGCCTCAGTGATGTGCCCCCATCGTCGTCCCCCCCACCCCATCCGGCAGTTCGATGCTCACGTTCTGCATCATGCCCTGGTCCTCGTGGTCGAGGATGTGGCAGTGCAGCACGAACTCGCCGATGTAGCGCTGGTAGCGGGTACGCACATACAGGGTGTAGACGCCGCTGCCATCGACTTTGCCTTTGACGAACAGCGTGTCTTTCCACACGCCTTTCATGCCGGCGTATTGCGCGTCGTTATTGTCGGTCTTGTCCACCGCGCCGGGCTCGCTGAGATCGACGCCATCCGGGCCGATGATTTTCTCGATCTGGAACGGGTTGACGTGAATATGGAACGGGTGACTGGCAAAGGCCGATTGCAGGATCCAGGTTTCGGCGTCGCCCAGCTTCAGATGGCGGTCGATCACCCCCGGCTGATAGGGCACGGCATTTTCCTTGGTGGTGCCCACGGCGAACTTGACGTTGTTCGGGTCCTTGGTATCGATCAGGAACACCAGTTTCTGTTCACCCTTGATTTCGCTGGCGGCAATACTCGGGTGGGGGATGAACTTGTCCAGCCGCAGGTCCTTCTTCAGGTCGGCTATCACGGTGGCCTTGATGTCCGCCGGCATGTTGCGTTCGGCGGCAGCCACCAGTTCCTGGGTCAGGCGCGCCTTGGTGTCCGCCACTTTCGCCCCGGGCCCCACATCGACAAAACCGAGCAGTTGACGACCGCTGGCCTGCTGGCTGACACCGCCCGAAGCCGTGGAGGGCTCATCGGTTACGCAGTAGCGACCGGGCTCGGGAAAGACGATCAGCAGGTCGTTGCGATAACCCGGCTGCATGGTGATGACCTGACGACTCTGGGCCTGCTCCATGGTCAGGCCGTCGGAGGCGATCACCTGATAGTTGACCGGCTCACCCGTGCATTGCTGTTCAATGAAGTTGGCCGAGGCCAGGGCCGTGATGCCCTTGTCGCTGTCCGACTTCGCGCTGTCCTTGAGTTTGCGGAACAGTGGCCGGATGGTGTCGCGGATCCCCGCGTGGACCAGGCGCCAGCGCTCGACCTGGCCGGGCTGCGCGCCATCGAAGATCGGCTGCACCAGGCCGTTGACGCTGGTGTAGCGCCCTGACTGGGACCAGCTGGAAGGCTGCAGTTGATCGAACGACTCGACGACCCCCACTTCACCCTTGTTGCAGGTCCAGTCGATGACTTTCTTGCCCTCGACGATCTTGTAGCGGAAGTTGCCGGCGGCGTCCTTGCACGCGTAGGGAATCTGCTGGAACACCAACAAGCGCTCCTTGAAGGGCTTGCCGTCGGCGCCCTTGAGCAGGGTGTCGATATCGCCATTGGCGTCGCGGGTCGGCTTGCGGTCGCCATGAATGATCAGCGCGCCGGCCATGCCGCTGGCGACCTGGATCGCGGTGGAACCATGGCGATGCGGGTGGTACCAGAAGGTGCCCGCCGGGTGGTCGGCCGGGATGTTGTATTCGTACTGGAAGCTGACGCCGGGGTTGATCGACAGCAGCACATTGTCGCTGTTACCCGTGGGGCTGACCCACAACCCGTGGGAATGCAGGTTGGTGCCGTTGAAGCAGTGCGGTACGTCCGGCTTGCTGTCGTGGGCGGTGCAACTGGGGTCGGCGGGCAACTGGTTGTTGAGGGTGATGCGCACGGTGTCGCCCGGGGTGACGTCGATGGTCGGTGCGATGAAAGGCGTCTTGGGGTTGACGTCGGTACCGACGTAACTGCGCAGCGATACCGGAAAGCCCTTGCCGGTGGCCGGGTCGAGAATCTGGTTCTGGGTGTATTTGATGGTCAGGTCCAACTGCCGTTCACGCCCGACATGGGCCTGGGGGGCTTCGACGGCGGCGTTGGATTTGAGCAACAGCGTGCCTTCCACGACCTTGGCGGTCGGTGCCTGTTGTTCCAGGGAGGGCGGGTTGCTGAACAGCCTGGAGGCTTCCACTGCCTGTGCCGCGGTGGCAGACCCCATCACCGCCAGGGCCAGCAGCCCCAGTGAATACGGATAACGGGACCTGCCCTTGTGCATGCCTGTCATGGTGTTGCTCCTGTGGATCAACCGTGAACGTCGTGGGTTGGGCGCAGGAAAGAGGCGGGAAACAGGCACAAGGGCATGGGTATCCAACAGCTGCAATCCGTGCAGGCATAAAGCTAGTACCTTATGCACGAAACGCAATGTTTCCGGGGTGGTGGGTCGTCAACAATCCCGGAAAACAAAAACGCCCCGAACCAGTCGGGGCGTTTTTTCACCTGGGATCAGGTGGCTACAGCGGTGTCGCTCGATCAGAACACGTTGATCGGGTAGTCGACGTACACACGCACTTCGTTGCCGCTCACGTTGTACTCGCTGGATTTATTCGAGACACGCAGGATCGAGCTACGCAGCTTCACGCTCAGGTCTTTCGCCGGGCCGCTCTGGACCACGTACTTGACCTGGTTGAAGAACTCGCGCTCGGTACCGCCGGTGCTGGTCGAAGTGGTGATGTTGTCGCCACGCACGTAGGCCACGTTGTAGGTCAGGCCCGGAACGCCGAAGGCGCCGAAGTCCAGGCCGTAGCCCAGCTGCCAGGAACGCTCGTCGGCAGCGTTGAAGTCCGACCAGTAGGAGTTCGCCAGGTTGATGGTGTTGCCGCCGTCACCGACGCGATCCTGACCCTTCTGGTAGCCGCCGTACGGATAGCCCAGCAAGCTGGAACCGGTGCTGCTCTGGTGCGCAACGGTGAAGGAGTGAGCGCCCAGTGCATAGGTAGCGGCCAGGCTCCAGATCCGGTTGTCACGACCTTGGGCGTTCTGCTCCAGCGCGTAGCCCCGGTCCAGCTGGGTACGGTAGCCGTTGAAGTCCAGGGTCAGGGACTGGTCGGACGCGATCGGGAACACATAGTTCAGGTTCAGGTACTGTTTCTTCAGCACCTCGTCGACGTCGGAGGCATACAGCGCCGCCTTGAACTGCTTGGTGAACTGGTAGCTACCACCCAGGATGTCGATGCCTTTCAGGCCACCGCTGTCACGACCTTCGGCGCTCTTGCGCGACTCGGCGGTGAAGTGACCGGCGTTCAGCTCCAGGCCTTCGATCTCCTTGGAGGTGATCAAGGTACCGGTGTAGCTTTCCGGCAGCAGGCGGGAGTTGTCGTAGTTCAGCAGCGGCAGGGCCGGCATCTGGTCACCGTAGGTCAGCACGGTGTTGGACAGGCGGAATTTCACCGCGGCGCCGCCCTTGGCCAGGTCCTTGGCAGGGTTGCCGTTGTTGTCCTTCTTGAAGAAGTCGATGCCTTGCGCGCCGGTTTCGCCGCGGCCACCGTCCAGACGCAGGGCGTACAGGCCGAAAGCATCAACGCCCACACCTACGGTGCCTTGGGTGAAGCCGGACTGGAAAGTACCGATGGCCGCCTGGCCCCATTCGATCTTGTCCGGGTTGCCGTTTTTGTAATCACGATTGATGTAGGCGTTACGCAGCAGGACGTTCAGGTGGCTGTCATCAACGAAACCCTTGGAGTCCGATTGATCACTGGCCATGGCCTGGGTAGCGCCGAGAATGCCCAATGCGAGCAGACCGATCCGTTTATTCAACATGTTTTTTTCCTTAAATCGCTGGATGAAACGCCCTGCGGCTTCGAGCTGAAACGTTGTGTATGGGTGCTTTACGCAAAAGCAAAAAGGCCCGCCTGCAAGGATCGCAGCGGGCCTTTTATTATTTTAGGTGTATGGCGTGTAGCCACAGGCGTGGGGCGAATCCTATCCGCGACACGACTATTATGTCAATTTCGTGAAACATCAGAGAATAGAAGCAATTAGCGGGTCAATCTCGAAAAAAGGCATATCCACCAGCGACCGCCCTTTGTCGCCAGGCGATATCGAAGCGCCCCATGGTTCGGCCTTTTTCAGGGCGAACAGCCATCCAGACCACAGGACGGTCCCACGGCGTCGTGGCTAGCGGGGGACACCGATTGGCTGAGCCAGGCGACGAAGACTTCGGGCTTGCCCAGGTAGGGACCGATATCGATCAGACTGAAACGGCCATCCTGCTCCAGCGCCAGGGTCGGGAAGCCCTGGCCGCCGACCCGGGACAACAAGGCGCGGCTTTGCTTGAAGTGGTCCGCCGCCAGCGCATCGCTGTTCAGTTCAAAGGCGGCCTTGAACGCTTCAGGTTCGAAGCCCAGCTCAACGGCCAGCGCCAGCAGGACCTCCACATCGGCCAGGCGCCGTCCCTCGACGTAGTGCGCCGTCTGCAGTCGCCCGAGCAGCTCCAGCCCGCGCCCTTGCAACTGTTCGGCGGCAAGGACCGCGCGGGTGGGTGGCGTGGAATCGAAGATCGCCGACGAATCACGCAACAACCCCTCGAAATAGGCCTGGCCAAACGGCTGGCCGGTGTACTCGGCAATTCGTCGGTCGTGGGGCATGACGTAGTCGCGCAGGTTCGAGGACACGAACTGGCGGTTGTTACCCGCCATCATTCCCCCGCCATGCAGGACCACGGGCAGCACCTGGCGGGCGGCCTGGATCAGCGGTTTGGCGCCATAACACCAGCCGCACAGCGGATCGTAGATATAGTGAAGGACGGTTGAGGCAGCCATGGAAGTCTCCGGAAGGGATCATGAATCGATGCCTTCAGACTAGTCGCCCGTGCTCCCTCGAAAAACGCCAGAATGGCTCCTGGTTTGTTGCATAAATCGGTCGAATCAGCGAACCCGGGGCCTGCCGCCCCCTGCCCCGCAGAAATCGCCCCCAAAAAAAACGCCGTTGCCCGAATCTCTTCGGTCAACGGCGTTTTTGTCCAAAGTCCTTTTACCCCTGCAGAACCCCGAGCAAGGCCTCCAGTTCAGCTTCGCTGAACAGGCCCGCGGGGTAACGGTCGGTAATCATCCGACGAGGATCCTGACCACGGGTCGTACGCGTTCCATTGCTTTTCAACCATTGGGCCAGGATTTGAAGCGACTCGCTCGTCACCGACAGAGGGTGCGAAACCCGCTCACTGGCTACGTTCATCTGGCGCTCTCCTGGTTCATGAGCGGCTAACTTACTCAAGGTTTATGACAGAACGTCGCACTGTACAAAGACGCTTCGTCATATAGATGAACCCGATACAAGAGCTATGCCAAAGTGCCAGTTCACCGCCCGAAAAACCAAAAAAAACCCGCAGTCCATAAGGGCTGCGGGTTTGATAAGGGATCGCTCAACACCGATGCAAAAGTGCCATCATTTGTAGCGACACATCTTTTGTTACAACTTCACTCAACCTTTGTGGGGCGCAGGTTGTTGTTGTGTAAGGCAATGGATATTACCGCCGCCCAGTAACAACTCGCGCCCTGGCACCATGACCACTTCATGCTGTGGGAAAACGCTCTGCAGGATCTCCTTGGCCACACTGTCCAGCGGGTCATCGAAGCTCGGCGCGATGATGCCACCGTTGACGATCAGGAAGTTCACATAGGAGCCGGCCAGCCGCACCGATGGGTTGCGTTCCTGGCTGCCCGCCACAGCGTCCACCCCTGCGCACTCCTCTTCGGTGGCATACAACGGCCCCGGAATCGGCATTTTGTGCACCACAAAAGGGCGCCCCTTGGCGTCACGGCTGCTTTCCAGCACCTTCATGGCCGCCTGGCAACGTGGGTAGTTCGGGTTCTCCGGATCGTCGGTCCAGGCCAGCAGGACTTCGCCCGGGCGCACGTAGCAACAGAAGTTATCCACATGGCCGTCGGTTTCGTCGTTGAACAGGCCATCCGGCAGCCAGATCACCTTGTCCACCGCCAGGTGCTCGGCGAGTACCTGCTCGATGGCTTCGCGGGTCAGGTGCGGGTTGCGGTTGCGATTGAGCAGGCACTCCTCGGTGGTGATCACCGTGCCTTCGCCATCGACATGGATCGAGCCGCCTTCGAGCACGAAGCCTTCGGTCTGGTAACGCGGGCAGCGCTCGATTTCGAGGATCTTGCCGGCCACTTGCTCGTCACGGTTCCACGGTGCATAGAGGCCACCGTCGAAACCGCCCCAGGCATTGAAGCCCCAATCGACACCGCGCACTTCGCCCTGGTCGTTGATGACAAAGGTCGGACCGGTGTCACGCACCCAGGCATCGTCGTTGGACATTTCCACCAGGCGGATATTCGGCACGTCCAGGCGGGCCCGGGCGTTTTCGTACTGCGCGGCGGACACCGCCACCGTCACCGGTTCGAAACGGGCAATGGCCCGGGCCACGGCGGCATGGGCCGCTTGCGCCGGCTTGCCGCCCAGGCGCCAGTTGTCCGGGCGCTCGGGCCAGATCATCCAGGCCTGGGTCTGTGGCGCCCACTCGGCGGGCATATGGAAGCCGTCTGCGCGCGGCGTGCTGTTCAAAATGGTCATGGCGATCAGGACTCCAGGGAACCGTCGAGGGTTTTCAGTGCGCCGTACAGGTTCGGCCGGCGGTCGCGGAACGAACCCCAGGCACTGCGGGTGTGTTCCAGTTCGTCGAGGTCGAAGCGATGGACCAGGATCCCTTCCTCGGTTTCGTTGAGTTCCTGGACTTTCTCGCCGAACTGGTTGGCGATGAAGGACGAGCCGTAGAAGGTGATGTCGTAGCCGTCCTGCTCTTCGTTGCCGATGCGGTTGCTGGCGATCAGCGGCATCAGGTTGGCGCCGGCGTGGCCTTGTTGCACGCGCTGCCAGTGGTCGCGGGACGAGATGGTCCGGTCATGCGGTTCGCTGCCGATGGCGGTCGGGTAGAACAGGATTTCCGCCCCCTGCAGGGCCATGCTGCGGGCGCACTCGGGGAACCACTGGTCCCAGCAGATGCCCACGCCGATCTTCGCGTAGCGGGTGTTCCACACCTTGAAACCGGTGTCGCCCGGGTTGAAGTAGTACTTTTCGTGGTAGCCGGGGCCGTCCGGGATGTGGCTTTTACGATAAATCCCGAGGTTGCTGCCATCGGCGTCGATGATCGCGATGCTGTTGAAACGCGCACGGCCGGCCAGTTCGAAGAAGCTGATCGGCAGCACCACTTGCAGTTCCCTGGCGACTTTCTGGAAGTGCTTGATGGCGACGTTGTCTTCCACCGGGGTGGCCAGTTGCAGGTAGTCCGGGTTCGGCTTCTGGCAGAAGTACGGGGTTTCGAACAGTTCCTGGATCAGGATGATCTGCGCGCCCTTGGCAGCCGCTTCGCGCACCAGCTTCTCGGCGGTCTCGAGGTTGGCTTCAAGGTCCCAGGAACAGGCCATCTGGGTGGCGGCGACGGTAACGATACGACTCATGGATCATCTCCTGGGCGAATGCTGTAGGTCGATTCTAGGCGTCGCCCGATGACAGCTTGAGAATGGCCGGGCGAAGTGGCTCCGGCCGGGGCGATGGCGACCTTATAGCCGATAAAAATCGGCTTTTAAAGGTTAAACGTAAAAAATAGATATTTATTATGTTTATTTTGCCGATAAGAATCGAGTTTTACAGTCCTTCGTCCAGCACCTTGGACAGCATATCGACAAAGAAATCCACGCTGCGGCGGGTGGTGCACATCGGCGGCTTGATCTTGAGGATGTTGAGGTAGTCGCCGGTCGGTTGCATGAAGATTCCCAGCTCGCGCAGACGATCGCACAGCAGCGCGGTCTCCTCGGTCGCCGGCTCCAGGGTTTCGCGGTCGCGGATCAGTTCCGCGCCGAGGTAGAAACCGGAGCCGTGCACCGCCCCCACCAGCGGATACCGGTCGATCAGCGCTTCCAGGCGCGCCTTGAAATAGCCGCCGACCACCTGGGCGTTTTCCCAGAGCTTCTCCTCGGCCATCACGTCGAGCACGGCGATACCGATACGGCAACTGACCGGACTGCCGCCGGAGGACGAGAAGAAATAGCCCTCGGCCTCCAGCGCCTCGGCGATCTCCCGGCGGGTGATCACCGCGCCCAGCGGCTGGCCGTTGCCCATGCCCTTGGCCATGGTGATGATGTCCGGCACCACGCCTTGCTCCTCGAAGCCCCAGAAGAACTTGCCCATGCGTCCATAGCCGACCTGGACTTCATCGGCGATGCACACGCCGCCTCGGGCCCGGACCAGCGCATACACCTGCTGCAAGTAGCCCGGCGGCAGCGAGATGCCGCCGGCGTTGCCATACACCGGTTCGCAGATAAAGCCCGCCAGCTGGCGGTTCTCTTCCGCCAGCCGGGCCAGGTTGTGCTCCACGCTGCGCACGTAGTCCGGCGCACTGGCGCTGCCCCGGAACGCCCCGCGATAGGTATTCGGCGCGGTCACCGGGTGCACCCAGTCCGGGCGGCTGCTCAGGGCCTTGGGGTTGTCGGCAATCGAGGTCGACACCGCATCGGCCGCCACCGACCAGCCGTGATAGGCCTCCAGCACGCTGAGCATGTCGCGTCCGCCGCTGTAGGCCCAGGCCAGGCGGATCGCCAGGTCGTTGGCCTCGGTGCCGCTGTTGACCAGGAACACCCGGTCCATGGAGTCCGGCGCCAGGGCCAGCAGCCGCTCGGAAAACTCGGCCACGGCGGCATAGTGAAAACGCGAGTTGGTGTTGAGCAGCGACCACTGCCGCGCCGCCTCGGCCGCCATGCGCGGATGGCCATGGCCCAGCACCGCAACGTTGTTGAGCATGTCCAGGTAGGAACGGCCCTGCATGTCGATCAGGTGGTTGCGCCAGCCGCGCTCGATGCGCGGCGGGTCGACGTAGTAGTGCTTTTGCGTGCGGGCGAAGCTGGCGTCACGGCGGGCCAGCAGGTCCGCCGAGTCCAGTTCGGGCTCGGCATCGCAGGCCAGTCCCAGCAAGGTCGCCGGCGACGGGCACAACGCCTGCCAGGCGGCGGCCCGCGACGGTGTGCAGAACAGCGGCGGGATGAGCTCGGCGTACCGGCACAGTTGCACCCGCAGGGCGCCTTCGGCCTCGCCCAGCACCTGCCCCTTGACCACGGCAGCGCCAGGCTTGAGGGACGCTTTCACGCCCCAGAGCCGTACACTCAGTTGCCCGCTGGCCAATAACAGGGCGCCGTCGGCCATGACCCGCAGGGTTCCGGCGAACGGCGACTCCACGATGGTACCCGCCGGCACCTGCAAGGCCACGTGCAAGGGAAAGGTATCCGGCTCGTCGGCGCTGTCGGGCCGGGTGCGGGACAAGCGATATTGTCCGTAGCGGCTGGCCGCCAGGCCATGGGCCGCAGCCGCCTCGGCCAGCAGGCGTTCGTCGATGCCGCTCTGCTCCCAGTTCCCCGCCTCGAAATGCGGACTGAGCACGCCCAGGTCGATCAGCGCGAACTGGCGACCCACCAGCCCCGGCAGCAAGGGGGCGAAGCCTTCGTCGGCAATCGGCGCCAGGCGCTCGCCGACGGCCGTGAGTATCGCCGCCTCCATCAGTTCGAACGGCACCGAGGTGGCCACCTGGAAAATTTCCCATTCGTGGGCCAGGTTGTCGCGGCTGTAGGTATTGCCCGGGTCGATGCCGACCTGCTGTTCGCCGCTGAGTACCAGCACCGCCGCCCGCGCCACGATCAACGGCCAGAGCGCCAGCAGTTCTTCACGCTGCAACGGGTTGACCGCGTGGTAGGCCTGGACCGCCGGCAGAATCACCAACGGATCGCCTTCGGCATGGTGCAGCAGCGCCGCGCAGGTCACCGACAGGTCGGCGATGCGCCAGGTCCGGACCAGATCGCCGAAGTCGATCACGCCCTGCAGCTGCCAGTGACGCTGGGCGTCACGCCGCCAGACCACGTTATCGTCGGTGATATCCAGGTGAATGGCCTGCACCGGCAAGGCCTCGACCAGGGGTTGCAGGTGTCGCCGGGCCTGCGCGCCGGCCTCGCGAACCTGCGCTTGCCGGCTCGCATCCCCGAGCACCGGCAGCAGATGCGCGATCAGCGCGTCGGCATGCCGGGGATCCCACTGCAGGGTGCGCGCCAGGCCCGGGTGCTGGAAGTCGGCCAGGGCCAGGTCCATTTCCCCGCAGAGTCGCCCCAGGCCCGCCACCACCTCGCGGCCCAGGTGCTTGAGAGCGGTCAGCGACTGGCCTTCGATGTATTCCAGCAAACGCACGTGCACAGGCGTGCCATCCAGCACCAGGGACAGCAGGTCCTGGCCGTTGCGCGCGGCAATCACCCGCGGCACCCGCAGGCCGGCACGCCCCTCCAGGTGAGCCAGGCCCGCATGCTGGGCCTGCAACTCCAGCGTGGCGTAATCGCCATGACAGATTTTCAGGACAAAGCGGCCTTTATCGCTGTCGACGCGGTAATTGAGGTCCTGCTGGCTGCCCAGTGCCTGCAGCGTTCCAGAGAGGCCATAATGCTCTTCAAGCAGGTTCAGCGCCTGCTGCACCGAGACATTCGGGCTGGGCAAACTGGCGCGGTGAATCAACGTGGCGAGCAACATGCGACGACTCCCTGAAATTTTTATAGGGTGCCTATATCGCCATTGGTGACGTCGATACGCAAGTGCACGGATAATAGGCAGGCTGTGCGCATTCACACAAAAGGCGATCACACTTGCACCGATCCGCGCCTGCCCACAAGCTATGCTCCATTGCTCAAACGTCGTCTAAGGATAAAGGCACACCGATATGCGTATTCTAGTCACCGGCGGTGCCGGTTTTATTGGCTCCGCCCTGATTCGGCACCTGATCCTCAATACCGAGCACGAGGTGCTAAACCTCGATAAGCTCACCTATGCAGGCAACCTGGAGTCGCTGACCAGCGTCGCCACCGACAGCCGTTATGAATTCGTCCAGGCCGATATCGTCGACCAGGCCACCGTCAGTGCGGTGCTGGCCCGCTTCCAGCCCCATGCGATCATGCACCTGGCAGCGGAGTCCCATGTGGACCGCTCCATCGACGGCCCGTCGGATTTTATCCAGACCAATATCGTCGGCACCTACAGCCTGCTGGAAGCCGCCCGTGGCTACTGGTCGAAACTGGCCGAGCCCGAGAAAAGCGCGTTCCGCTTCCACCACATTTCCACCGACGAAGTGTATGGCGACCTGCACGGTGTCGATGACCTGTTCACCGAAACCACCCCGTACGCCCCCAGCTCGCCGTATTCCGCGAGCAAGGCGGCGTCCGACCACCTGGTCCGCGCCTGGCAACGCACCTATGGCCTGCCGGTGCTGCTGACCAACTGTTCGAACAACTACGGCCCGTTCCACTTCCCGGAAAAGCTGATCCCGCTGGTGATCCTCAACGCCTTGGCCGGCAAGCCGCTGCCGGTGTACGGCGACGGCCTGCAGGTGCGCGACTGGCTGTTCGTCGAGGACCACGCCCGCGCCCTGTTCAAGGTGGTGACCGACGGCGTGGTCGGCGAGACCTACAACATCGGCGGCCATAACGAGCAGAAGAACATCGATGTCGTCCGCGGCATCTGCGCCCTGCTGGAAGAGCTGGCACCGGCGCGCCCGGCCGGCGTGGAAAAATTCACCGACCTGATCACCTTCGTCAAGGATCGCCCGGGCCACGACCTGCGCTACGCCATCGACGCCGGCAAGATCGAGCGCGAGCTGGGCTGGACCCCGGAGGAGACCTTCGAAAGCGGCCTGCGCAAGACCGTGCAATGGTATCTGGAGAACCTGGAGTGGTGTCACCGCGTCCAGGACGGCAGTTATCAAGGGGAACGTCTGGGCGCATTGGACCACAAGGAGCTGTTGGCATGATGAAAGGTATTGTTCTCGCGGGCGGCTCGGGTACCCGGCTGCACCCTATTACCCTGGGTGTTTCCAAGCAGCTGCTGCCAATCTACGACAAACCGATGATCTACTACCCGATCTCGGTGCTGATGCTGGCCGGTATCCGTGAAATCCTGGTGATCTCCACCCCTCATGACCTGCCGCAGTACCGCAACCTGCTGGGCGACGGCAGCCAGTTCGGGGTCAGCTTCAGCTACGCTGAGCAACCGTCTCCGGATGGCCTGGCCCAGGCCTTCCTGATCGGCGAAGAGTTCATCGGCGACGACCCTGTGTGCCTGATCCTGGGCGATAACATCTTCCATGGTCAGTATTTCGGCGATCAGCTTAAAAACGCCGCGAAAAACTCTAAAGGCGCGACAGTTTTCGGCTATTGGGTCAAGGACCCGGAACGCTTCGGCGTGATCGACTTCGACAGCGAAGGCCGAGCCCTCTCGATCGAAGAAAAACCGGCCAAGCCGAAATCCAGCTATGCGGTGACCGGCCTGTACTTCTACGACAACGATGTGATCGAGATTGCCAAGGCGGTCAAGCCCTCGCCCCGGGGCGAGCTGGAGATCACCGACGTCAACAACGCCTACCTCAAGCGCGGTGACCTTCAGGTCGAACGCTTCGGGCGCGGGTTTGCCTGGCTCGACACCGGCACCCACGACAGCCTGCTGGAAGCCTCGCAGTACGTACAAACCATCGAACATCGCCAGGGCCTCAAGGTCGCCTGCCTGGAGGAGATCGCCTACCAGAACGGCTGGATCGATCGTGACTATCTACTGGAGCGCGCCCGCTACTTCGGCAAAACGGGCTACGGGCAGTACCTGCTCACGGTCGCGAGGGAAGATCAATGAATGTGATCATCAGCCAACTGCCTGATGTGCTGATACTCGAACCCAAGGTTTTCGGTGACAGTCGAGGCTCTTTCTACGAGAGCTTCAATGCCCGTGATTTCGCAGAGAAAACCGGCCTGTCTCCGAATTTCGTACAGGACAATCACTCGCTCTCGCAAAAAGGCGTACTGCGTGGCCTGCATTATCAACTTGAGCACACTCAGGCCAAGCTGGTGCGCGTGACGGCAGGCGAGGTCCTGGACGTCGCGGTGGATATTCGTCGCAGCTCCCCGACATTCGGCAAATGGGCCAGCGTTCACCTGTCCGCCGAAAACAATCGCCAACTGTGGATACCCGAAGGCTTCGCCCATGGCTTCGTGGTCCTCAGCGAGTACGCCGAGTTCCTCTACAAGACCACCGACTACTACACCCCCAGCGCCGAGCGCTGCATCCGCTGGGACGATCCGACCCTGGCCATCGACTGGGAATTCGACGGCACGCCCCAGCTGTCGGCCAAGGATCTGAACGGTAAATCCCTGCACGAGGCCGACCTGTTCGAATGAGTACCCGCGCCCTGAAAATCCTCATCAGCGGCCAGCACGGCCAAGTCTCCCGGGCGCTGCAACAACGGCTGGCGGACCTGGGCGAGCTGATCGTCCTGGGGCGCGACCAGCTCGACCTGGCGCACCCGGAACAGATTCGTCGACAAGTCCAGGCCCTGCGCCCCGGCCTGATCATCAACGCGGCGGCCTACACCGCCGTCGACCAGGCCGAAAGCGAAACGGAACTGGCGTTTGCCATCAACGCCACGGCACCGGGCATCTTCGCCCAGGAAGCCGCCAGCCTGGGCATCCCGCTGATCCACTACTCCACCGACTACGTGTTCGACGGCAGCAAGGACACGCCCTACACCGAAGACGACCTGCCCCAGCCCCTGAACGTCTACGGCAACAGCAAGCTGGCCGGCGAGCGGGCCATCGCCGCAGCCAACGGCCAGCACCTGATCCTGCGTACCAGTTGGGTCTACTCCAATCACGGGCGTAATTTCCTGCTGACCATGCAACGGCTGCTGCAGGAAAAGCCGGAGCTGCGCATCGTCGCCGACCAGATCGGCGCGCCCACCTGGGCCGGCACCATCGCCGCCAGCACCCGCGCCCTGATCGAGCGCTGGCAGGCCGGCCATGCCGGGGCCTGGGGCACCTACCACCTGACCGCCCGCGGGGAAACCTCCTGGTTCGGCTTCGCCCAGGCCATCGGCGAGCAATTGCTGGCCCTGGACAAACCCTGCGCCCTGCTCGAAGCCATCCCGTCCAGCGCCTATCCGACGCCCGCCACCCGGCCGTTGAACTCGCGCCTGGATTGCAGCCGCCTGTTGCACGAATGGCAGGTTGCCCAGCCCGACTGGCGCACCGCATTACGCGAGTGTCTTGCGGAGCAGGGCTGAGACATAATGCGTCGGACTTCACCGGCGCATTCTCTTCATGATCACGAGCCCCACCCTTCCCCGCAGACCCCGCTGGCGCAGCCTCGCCCTGCTGTTCCTGTGCCTGGCCCCGCTGCTGTGGCCGCTGGAGCACCTGGCCGAGCGTTACTACCGCAACGAACTGGTCAGCCAGAACCGCCAGACCCTTGACCTCTATGTCGCCAACCTGCTGGGCACCCTGCACCGCTATGAAGTCCTGCCGCAGATCCTCGGCGAACTGCCGGCCCTGCGTGACGCCTTGGCAGAACCGGGGCAAAGCCTGCGCCTGAGCAATGCCAACAACCTGCTGCAAGGCATCTGCGCCCAGACCGGCGCCGAAGTGATGTACCTGATGGACACCAGCGGCAAGACCCTGGCGGCCTCCAACTGGGACAAGCACGACAGCTTCGTCAATCGCAACTTCGCCTTCCGCCCCTATTTCACCGAAGCCATGGCCGGGCGCCTGGGGCGCTTCTTCGGCCTCGGCACCACCTCGGGCAAGCGCGGCTACTTCTTTGCCGCGGCCGTGCGCGAAGGGCAAAAGATCATCGGGGTGCTGGTGGTCAAGGTCGATCTGGACCGCACCGAAAGCCTCTGGGGCAAGACGCCGGAACAGTTGATGATGACCGACCACAACGGCGTGGTCATTCTCACCTCGCACCCGGAATGGCGCTTCCGCTCGACCCGCGTCCTGAGCGAACAGGAGCGCAACGCAATCACCGCCGTGCAACCCTACCCGACCCGCAATCCCCAGCCCTTGCTCCTCAATCCCGATGCCTGGCTGACCCAGACCCAACAGATCGAGGAAACCGGCTGGAACGTGAGTATCCTGGCGCCACGGAGCCTGGTCGACCGCCCGGTACGGACCGTCGTCGCGGTCGGCGGCGCCACCCTGCTGGTGCTGATGCTGCTGCTCGGCCTGATGATGCAACGGCGCCGCCATTACCTGGATCGGATCGCCTTCGAGGCCAAGACCCGGCGCGAACTGGAAATGCGCGTGGCCGAACGCACCAGCGACCTGGAAGGCCTCAACCGCCGTCTCAAGCAGGAAGTACTGGAGCGCGAACAGGCCCAGCAGGAACTGGTGCGCGCCCAGGATGACCTGGTCCAGGCCGGCAAGCTCTCGGCCCTGGGCACCATGTCGGCGAGCATCAGCCACGAACTCAACCAGCCGCTGGCGGCCATCCGCAGCTACGCGGAAAACGCCGAAGTGCTGCTCGACCACCAGCGCACCGACGACGCCCGCGGCAACCTCAAGCTGATCAGCGAACTGACCGGGCGCATGGCCTCGATCATCGCCCACCTGCGCGCCTTCGCCCGACGCGACCGGCATGCCCCGGAAAGCGTGGCCCTGCAACCGGCCCTGGACGATGCCCTGGCCTTGCTGGCCAAGCGCCGGCGGGCCATGGAAGTCGAACTGATCCGCGACCTGCCGGCGGCCACCTTGTGGGTCCAGGCCGGCGAAACCCGCCTGCGCCAGGTGCTCGGCAACCTGCTGGCGAACGCCCTCGACGCCCTGACCGAAAAGGGTCCGCCGCGTAAACTCTGGTTGAGTGCCCAATCTTCCGAACAGGGCGTCAGTCTGACGATTCGCGACAACGGCCCGGGCTTCTGCCTGGAAGCCCTGGACCGCGCCGGCGAACCGTTCTACACCACCAAGACACGGACTCAAGGCCTGGGCCTGGGCCTGGCGATCTGCGATTCGCTGATGCGCGCCTTCGGCGGCGAGCTGTTGTTCGCCAACGACCGCGAAGGCGGCGCCTTGATCACCCTGCGGATGCGCGCCGGCGCACCCGGGGTCAGCTTGCAACCTCCCGAGGACTCGAGTGTATGAAAATCGACCACCAGATCCAGGTGGTGCTGATCGACGACGATCCCCACTTGCGCCAGGCCTTGAGCCAGACCCTGGACCTGGCCGGCCTGAAGATCCTGCCGCTGGCCGAAGCCCAGGGCCTGGCCGCGCAGATCGAGCGCGACTGGCCAGGGGTCGTCGTCAGCGACATCCGCATGCCCGGCATGGATGGCCTGGAGCTGCTCAAGGCGCTGCATGACCAGGACCCGGAACTGCCGGTGCTGCTGATCACCGGTCACGGCGATGTGCCCCTGGCCGTGCAGGCCATGCGCGCCGGTGCCTATGACTTCCTGGAGAAACCCTTCGCCAGCGATGCCCTGCTCGACAGCGTGCGCAGGGCCCTGGCCTGGCGCCGCCTGGTGCTGGACAACCGCAGCCTGCGCCTGGCCCTGAGCGACCGCCAAGAGCTCAGTGCGCGACTGGTCGGGCACTCGCCGCAGATGCTGCGCCTGCGCGAACAGATCGGTGCCCTGGCGGCGACCCGGGCCGATGTCTTGATCCTCGGTGAAACCGGCGCCGGCAAGGAAGTCGTGGCCCGGGCGCTGCACGACCTGTCGAGCCGCCGCAACGGCCCCTTCGTGGCGATCAACGCCGGGGCATTGGCCGAGTCGGTGGTGGAAAGCGAACTGTTCGGCCATGAACCGGGGGCCTTTACCGGGGCGCAGAAACGCCGGATCGGCAAGTTCGAATTCGCCAACGGCGGCACCCTGTTCCTCGACGAAATCGAAAGCATGAGCCTGGACGTGCAGGTCAAGCTGCTGCGGCTGTTGCAGGAGCGGGTGGTCGAACGCCTCGGCGGCAACCAGCAGATCCCCCTGGATATCCGGGTCATCGCCGCCGCCAAGGAAGACCTGCGCCAGGCCGCCGACCAGGGGCGCTTCCGCGCCGACCTGTATTACCGCCTGAATGTCGCGCCGCTGCGGATTCCGCCGCTGCGCGAACGCGGCGAAGACGCCCTGATGCTGTTCCAGCACTTCGCCGACGAAGCCAGCGCCCGCCACGGCCTGCCGCCCCATACCCTGCAACCGGCGCAGCGTGGCCTGCTGTTGCGGCATACCTGGCCGGGCAATGTCCGCGAACTGCAAAATGCCGCGGAGCGTTTTGCCCTCGGCCTGGAACTGGCCCTGGACAACAACACCCCGAGCATCTCGATGCGAGCATTGCCGGGCACCCGGGTACGAGCTTGAGCGAGCAGGTGGAGCACTTCGAGAAATCCCTGATCGCCGCCGAGCTGGCCCGCTCCCACGGCTCGTTGCGCAGCCTCGCCGAAGCCCTGGGCATTCCGCGCAAGACCCTGCACGACAAGCTACGCAAACACGGCTTGAGTTTCGACAGCGTCGGCAGCGCCGCCAGCGACGAACTCGAATGAATCACACCCAAGAGGTCAGTGCATGAACCGCGACAGTCGTTACCTGGAATCCGTCCTCCATCAGGACATTCCGCTTACCCGCGACATGGGCCTCAAGGTCCTCGACTGGCAGGCCGGGCAGTTGCGCCTGCACCTGCCGCTGGAGCCCAACGTCAACCACAAGAGCACCATGTTCGGCGGCAGTCTCTATTGCGGCGCGGTACTGGCCGGCTGGGGCTGGTTGCACCTGAGCCAGCGCGAGGCCGGCATCGTGGATGGGCATATCGTGATCCAGGAAGGCCGGATCGATTATCCGTTTCCGGTGACCGGAGATGCCCAGGCGATCTGCGATGCGCCGGAGGAGAAGGTCTGGAAAAAATTCCTGGCGACTTACCAGCGCTATGGCCGGGCGCGGCTGACCCTCGAGACGCGGGTGGTGAATGCGGGCAGTGAAGAAGCAGCGGTGCGCTTCAGCGGGCAATATGTGTTGCACCGCTGAAGCGCTGTTCTCAGCCGCGCAGCAGGTCCGGCAATTGCCCACGCCATTGCGCATTGGCCGGTAGCGCCAGGAAAAACGGATTGAGCAACGACTCCCGCGCCGGATAGCTGAAGCGCTCGCCGCTCAGCTCCAGCACCTCGCCCCCCGCGCCTTCCAGCACGCCCTGGGCCGCCGCTGTGTCCCACTGCGAGGTTGGCGCCAGACGCGGATAGAAGTCCGCCGCGCCTTCAGCCAACAGGCAGAACTTCAGCGAACTGCCGATATTCGCCAACGCCAGCTCGCCGAGACTGTCGCTCAGCCCCGCCAGCAGTTTCTCCTGCTCCGGGCTCGAATGCCGACGACTGGCGACAACGGTAAACGCCTCTCCCGCCGCCGGCACCTCACGTACCCGGATCGGCTGCGGCGCCGCGTCGACGTCCGCACGCCATGCACCCAGGCCGGCGCCGCCAAAATAGCAGCGACCATTGGTCGGCATCGACACCACGCCGAAGACCACCCGCCCCTGCTCGATCAGCGCAATGTTCACCGTGAACTCTTCGCTGCCGGCGATGAACTCCTTGGTGCCGTCCAGCGGGTCCACCAGCCACCAACGCTGCCAGCCGGCACGCACCGCCAGGGCAATATCGGCGTCCTCTTCGGACAACACCGGGATACTCGGGTCCAGCGCCGTCAAGCCGTCGAGGATCAGGTGATGGGCGGCGATATCGGCGGCGGTCACCGGCGAGGCATCGGCCTTGTCCGTGACCTGCACATTCGCCCGCCAGAACGGCAGGATGACTTCGCCGGCCCGGCGCGCCAGGTCGATCACCGGGGCCAGGTAGGGGTGCGGCAGATTCGAAAAAAACTCACTCACGATTGAAAGACTCCACGCTGGGTCAACAGGTCTCGCGCCAGATACAACGCCGCCAGCGCACGCCCCTCGCTGAACTGCGGGTTCTGCACCAGGCCAGACAATTCACGCAGGTTGACACGATCGACCCGCATCGGCTCCGGTTCGTCGCCTTCCAGGCGCTCCTCGTACAGGTCACTGGCCAGGACCACCTGGATCTTCTGGCTCATGTAGCCGGGGGACAAGGACAGCTCGGTCAGGTGCTCCAGTTGCCGGGCGCCATAACCTGCCTCTTCCTTGAGCTCGCGTTCGGCCGCCGCCAGCACGTCCTCGCCCGGCTCGATCAGGCCCTTGGGCAGGGACAGCTCGTATTCGTCGGTGCCGCCGCAATACTCCTCCACCAGCAGGGCATGTTCGGCATCGATCATCGCCACGATCATCACCGCCCCATAACCGGCGCCCCGGCCAACCAGACGCTCGTAGGTTCGCTCGACGCCGTTGGAAAAGCGCAGTTGCACTTCTTCGACACGGAACAAACGGCTGCTGGCGACGATCTCGCGGGCGAGGACGGTGGGTTTCTGGCGCATGGGGCGGCTCCTGGGCGTGAACGGGTTACTATACCGTGGCTTTCCGATTGTCTGTTGCCTCCTATCTTTTTACCGCTCGAGAAGTTTCCCATGCCCTCATTGCCCTGGCGCGACATCGACACCGTTCTGCTGGATATGGACGGCACCCTGCTGGACCTGCACTACGACAACCATTTCTGGATGGAGCACCTGCCCAAGCGGTATGCCGAACTGCATGGTGTCAGCCGGGAACTGGCCGAGCAGGAACTCATGCCCTTGTTCAAGAACCATGCGGGCCAGTTGAAATGGTACTGCCTGGACTTCTGGAGCGCCGAGTTGAAGCTGCCGGTGCGTGAGCTGAAACAGGAGACGGCCCACCTGATTGCCCTGCGCCCGAACGCCGATACCTTTCTGGCGGCCATCCGAAAGGCCGGCAAGCGGGTCATCCTGATCACCAACGCCCACCGCGATTCCCTGTCATTGAAGCTGGAGCGGATCGAACTGGCGCCGTATTTCGAACGCTTGATCAGCTCCCATGACTACGGCTTCGCCAAGGAAGACCCGCAGTTCTGGGACGCCTTGCAGGCCGATATCGGCTTCGACCCGGCCCGCAGCCTGTTTATCGACGACACCTTGCCGATCCTGCGCAGCGCCCGGCGTTTCGGCGTGGTGCACCTGCTGGCGGTCAGCGAACCGGACAGCCGCAAGGGGCCCAAGGACACCGAGGAGTTCGAGGCCACGGGCGACTACCGGACATTGATCGAAGGCCTGGAATAAGGAAGCTTGAAGCCGGGCGCGCTAGAATCCACCGCTGCACAGCCCGCGGAGCGACGATGGACATCAAGCAGCTGAAATTCCTGATTGCCCTGGACGAAACCCGGCACTTCGGCCAGGCGGCGGCGCGCTGCCACATCACCCAGCCGACGCTGTCCATGCGCCTGCGCAGCCTGGAAGAGGAACTCGACCTGCAACTGGTCAACCGCGGCCAGCGTTTCGAAGGCTTCACCGCCCCCGGCGAACGCGTGCTGGCCTGGGCCCGTACCGTACTGGCGGCCTACGACGGCCTGCAGGCCGAAGCCGCCGCCTGTCGCGGCAACCTGGTCGGCACCCTGCGTCTGGGCGTGGTGCCGTTGTCCAGCTTCGATCCGGTGCAGCTGATGCAACGCCTGCATCGCGAACACCCGAACCTGCGCTTCGAACTCTCATCCCTGAGCTCCGAGCAGATCCTCGAACAGCTGGCGAGCAACCGCCTGGACCTCGGCGTGTCCTATCTGGAACGCCTGGACACCGAGCGCTTCGAGGCCCTGGCCCTGGAGGAAACCCCCATGGGCCTGCTCTACGACCGGCGCTTCTTCAGTTTCAGCGACCAGCCCCTGAGCTGGGAAGCGCTGATCGAGCTGCCCCTGGGCATGCTCACCAGCGGCATGCACTTTCGCCAGTCCATCGATCACAACTTCCACAGCCGTGGCCTGACCCCGCAACCGCTGCTGCAAACCGATGCCGTTCATCAACTGCTGCAAGCCGTCCACGGCGGCCTGTGTTGCGCCATCATGCCGCTGCACGACGGTCTTGAAGCCCTGAGCGACCACCTGCGCCTGCAACCCATAGCCGAAGCCAGGACCCTGGCACGCCTCGGCCTGATCATGCGCCGGGGCGCGCCACGCTCGGCACTGGCGGAAGCCTGTTTCGCCCTCTACCAACAATGGCCAAACAAGTCTTGATCGACACCATCTATCATCGGATCATTACTAACGATTAGACGCGACCCTTTGCCGCGCCTAGTCTTGACACTGAATATCCCGCCGGTAATGCCCCTATGAACGTCAAGGACCCGACCTGCGCGCTCCCTGCCGTCTCGACAGCCGCGCCCGCCGCCAGCCAGAGCTACCAGTACAGCGACCTCGAGCGCAGCGAAACCGCCGAGACGGCACTGGCCGAAGAAGTGGCCCTGGCGATCGCCTACAACGGCATCAGCCAGGCGGTCATGCTGGTCACCCCCACCGACCTCGAAGACTTCATCGTCGGTTTCAGCATCGGCAGCGGCATCATTGCCGACGCCACTGAAATCTACGACCTGAAGCTCAGCGGCAGCGGCTCTGCGCAGTACGCCCAGGTGGAAATCGCCAGTCGCGCCTTCTGGAACCTCAAGCAGCAGCGCCGCCAGCTGGCCGGTACCAGCGGCTGCGGCCTGTGCGGTGTGGAAGCGCTGGAGCAGGCCCTGCCCGAACTCACCGTACTGCCCGGCGCGCCCTTGCCACCCGCCGCCTGGCTCGACGGCCTGCGCCAACGCATCGGCGCCTTCCAGCCCCTGGGGCAATACTCCGGGGCAGTGCACGCCGCCCTGTTCATGAACGACCAGGGCGAACTGCTGCTGGGCCGCGAAGACATCGGCCGACACAACGCCCTGGACAAGCTGATCGGCGCCCTGATCCGACAGAACATCCCGACCGCCGGCGGCCTGGTAATTGTTACAAGCCGTTGCAGCCTCGAATTGATCCAGAAAGTCCTGCGCGCCGGCATCCAGACCCTGGTCAGCCTGTCGTCGCCCACCGGCCTGGCCCTGCAGTGGGCGCGCCGACACAACCTCAATCTCATTCACCTGCCGCAAAAGAATGCGCCGCGGGTCTACAGCCCTGCGATGGAGAAACCCGCGTGAGCAAGCATCAACAAGCCGACCAGATCCCGACCCCACGCTACAAGCCCTACAAGGGCGCGGCAGGGGGTTGGGGCGCGCTGATCAGCGTGGCCCAGGCCTGGTTGACCAGCGACAACGCGCTGAAGAACCTGCGCATGATGCTCAAGACCAACCAGAACGGCGGCTTCGACTGCCCGGGTTGCGCCTGGGGCGACTCGCCGGAAAGCGGCATGGTCAAGTTCTGCGAGAACGGCGCCAAGGCGGTCAACTGGGAAGCCACCAAACGGCGGGTGGATGCGGCTTTCTTTGCCAAGCACAGCGTCACCTCGCTATTCGAGCAGAGCGACTACTGGCTGGAATACCAGGGCCGCCTAACTGAGCCGATGCGCTACGACCCGCTCACCGACCGCTACAAGCCCATCAGCTGGGACGCCGCCTATGCCCTGGTGGCCAAGCACCTGCTCAACCTGACCAGCCCCGATCAGGCCGAGTTCTATACCTCGGGCCGGGCCAGCAACGAGGCGGCGTACCTGTATCAACTGTTCGTGCGGGCGTTCGGCACCAACAACTTTCCCGACTGCTCGAACATGTGCCACGAGGCCAGCGGCGTGGCCCTGGCCCAGAGTGTCGGGGTCGGCAAGGGCACCGTGACCTTTGACGACTTCGAACACGCCGACGCGATTTTCGTCTGGGGCCAGAACCCCGGCACCAACCACCCGCGGATGCTCGAACCGCTGCGTGAAGCCGTGAAACGCGGGGGCCAGGTGGTCTGCATCAACCCGCTCAAGGAGCGCGGCCTGGAACGCTTCCAGCACCCGCAGCACCCGCTGGAAATGCTCACCAACGGCGACAAGCCGACCAACACCGCCTTTTTCCGCCCGGCCCTGGGCGGCGACATGGCCGTGCTGCGGGGCATGGCCAAGTTCCTGCTGCAATGGGAACGCGAGGCCCAGGCGGCGAACGAGCCGTCGCTGTTCGACCATGAGTTCCTCAACGAACACACCGCCAATGTCCTCGACTACCTGGCCGCCATCGACGACACCCCCTGGGAGCAGATCGTCGCGCAATCCGGGCTGACCCTGGTGGAGATCGAACAGGCCGCGCGGATGTACGTCAAAGGCAAGAACGTCATCATGTGCTGGGCCATGGGCATCACCCAGCACCGTCACTCGGTGGCGACCATCCAGGAAATCGCCAACCTGATGCTGCTGCGCGGCAATGTCGGCCGCCCCGGCGCGGGCCTGTGCCCGGTGCGTGGCCACAGCAACGTGCAGGGCGACCGCACCATGGGCATCAACGAGCGGCCACCGGCGGCCTTCCTCGACGCCCTTGAGCGACGTTTCCAGTTCAAGGTGCCACGCAGCAACGGCCATAACGTGGTCGAAGCCATTCACGCCATGCTCGACGGTCGGGCCAAGGTGTTTATCGGCCTGGGCGGCAACTTCGCCCAGGCGACCCCGGACAGCCCGCGCACCTTCCAAGCCCTGCGCAACTGCGAGCTGACCGTGCAGATCAGCACCAAGCTCAACCGCAGCCACCTGACCCACGGCAAGGAAGCGCTGATCCTGCCGTGCCTGGGCCGCACCGACATCGACATACAGCGCGAAGGTCCGCAGGCCGTCACCGTCGAAGACTCGTTCAGCATGGTCCACGCCTCCAACGGCCAGTTGCAGCCGCAGTCGCAACAGATGCGCTCGGAGCCGGCCATCCTCGCCGGCATCGCCGCCGCGACCCTGGGGGCGCACCCGGTGGACTGGAACTGGCTGGTAGCCGACTACAGGCGCATCCGCGACCTGATCGCCGACACCATTCCCGGCTTCAAGGACTTCAACCAGCGTCTCGAACACCCGGGTGGTTTCCACCTGGGCAACGCCGCGGGCTCGCGCCGCTGGAACACCCCGTCGGGCCGGGCGAACTTCCGTTCGAACAGCCTGCCGGCCGATCTGATCCACGAACGCATCCACGCCACCGGCAAGAAACCGGACCTGATCCTGCAATCGATGCGTTCCCACGACCAGTACAACACCACCATCTACGGCCTCGATGATCGCTACCGTGGGGTCAAGGGCCAGCGCGACGTGTTGTTCGTCAATGAAGCGGACATCATCCGCCTGGGCTTCAAGCCGGGCCAGAAGGCCGACATCGTCTCGCTCTGGGAAGATGGCCGCGAACGTCGGGTCAAGGGTTTCACCCTGCTGGCGTTCGATATCCCCGCGGGACAGGCGGCCGCCTATTACCCGGAAGTGAACCCGCTGATACCGCTGGAAAGCTTCGGCGACGACAGCTACACCCCGACCTCCAAGTTCGTCGCCATTGTCCTCGAGCAGGCCAGCGAAACCGGGCTGATCATGGCGAAAGCCGGCTGATCGCGGACGACACTCCCGACGCTATAACCGGTGCGTTGAATAACGCGCCGGACAATAGCAAAAGGCCATTCGACAAACCCGCATCCCTTTACTAGAGTCTGCGAGCAGTGCCTGCCATTCACTCACCCGAGTGCGATTCCCGGCACCCGCCCAGGGAACCTGCCCGCAGGTCGGGCAACGTCCTCTTTAGCACGGATTGCGGAGAGCATTCATGTCGATCACGCCCGGTCATACCACGCACCACCACGGCGACACCCCGTCCTCCTCCCACAAAGACCATCGCATCGTCAGCGCCGCGATCCACCCCGCCATCGGCGTGGCGCGGGTCGGCAACAGCGAGTCGGAGTACTTTGTCGGTCCCCAGGTCACCTCACCACGGCCCGAGCCCCTGGGCTTCTACCGCGATGCCCAGGGCGCGCTGAAGCGCCAGGCCGCCGAGTTCCGGATCTACGGTTACAACGTGGCCGGCGAAGTGGTGGCGGAACTGACCGCCGAGAACGCCGACATCATCTGGTCGGCCCATGTCGCCAACAGCAAGGCACAGTGGTACCAGTGGCAACTGGCGATGGACATCCCCGAAGCCGCCACCGTGGTGCTGCCCCTGCGCAACGCCAAGATCACCGATCCCAAGGCCCGTGCGACCTTGACCATAGACGGCGGCCTGCAAAGCATCAGCGGGCCGAACCGCAGCGGCGTCGAATTCAACGGGCAATACGAAGACACCCCGGTCTACCTTGGCGAGCTGCGCACCGACGCCCATGGCCGGCTGCTGTTCCTCGGCGGACGCGGTGTCTCGGCTTCGCCCAAGGGCACGCCGATCTTCAACCCGACCGACGACAACAGCTTCATCAACGCCGACGGCTGGTTCGACGACACCTCCGATGGCCCGGTCAGCGCCCAGGTCAGTATTGGCGGTCGCTCGATCCCGGTGGAGTCGGCCTGGGTGGTCACCGCGCCGCCGAACTACGCGCCGCAAGTCAAGGCCGTGCGCACTCTGTACGACCTGACCTACGACCTGTTCATCCAGGCCGGCTGGCTGACCCCGAATACCACGGTCTCGTTCCGCCACGACGTCTACCCGATCCTGCAACGCCTGTCGGGCCTGCAATGGGTCAACCAGGGCTTCGCCACCCAGTTCGGCCACGGCGGCCCCTACAACTTCGAAGACCCGTCGTTCATCGCCAAGCTGGCCAGCAAACCCCCATCGAAGAACTACGACCTCTACGCCGAAACCCGTCGGCAGATTCTCAACAGCTTCCGCCTGCCCGATCCGGCCGACGGCAACGTATTGCCCTGGCCATGGATCTATGGCGACTTCATGAGCGCAGTGCCCAACCCGAGCCCACGGCAGAATTCGGCGATTACCCAGACCCAGTACCTGGTCCTCAGCAGCTGGGCTGCCGGCGCCTTCGAAGCTGACTGGTCGAGCGAGCCGCCGCCGGGTCACCTCGATTCGGTGCCCTTGGCCGAACAGCCGGCGATGCTCGACCGCGCGGCCCTGGATTTCTGCCTGGCCGATGCCTTCCACCCCGGCTGCGAACTGACCTGGCCGATGCGCCACTTGCCGCTGTACGCCAAGCCCTGGCGCATTCGCCAACGCCCGGCGAACAGCCCGCAACCCGACTACGGGCCGACCCTGGACCAGACCCAGGCGCTGGCCGTCGGCGGCCCGTTGTACGGACAAGGTCCCGGCGATCTCAACCGCTGGATGGGCCTGCCCTGGCAAGCCGACACCGCTTATTGCCGGGGCGGCTACGACCCGTCCTACAACCCGTTCACCTCGACGTTCTGGCCAGCCCGCGTCCCCAACCAGGTGCTCAGCGATACCGACTACGCCCTGGTCATCGACCCCTCGGTGGCGCCGGAGCAACGTCGCGACGCCTTTGCCGATCGCAGCAACTGGAACGCGCCGCTGGACATCAACTATCCGAAAAAGACCCCGACCGCCGTACAGATGCAGACCATGGTCGATATCTTCGGCTCCATGGGCCTGCTGGAAGTGCGCCACGGGGTTCACGGCAGCCCGCTGTACCCCGACACCATGATGGTTGCCAGCTATGGCCCGGCCATTCCCCAGGCGCAGACCTTTGCCAGTCCGCAGCTGGCCGCCGACTTTGCCGCGGCGGGCAGCCCACCGAGTGCGGGCCCACGACCACCCAAGGGCGCCAACTTCAGCAGCCAGGAAGAAGCGTTGCAGGCCCCTCGAGCGGTCAAACCCGGAAACCGTCCGATCTAGATGGAGCGCTACGACGTCGCCATCATCGGTGGCGGCCCGGCGGGCTCGGCGACCGCCATTACCCTGGGTCGCCTGGGCTGGCGAGTGCTGCTGGCCGATTCCGCACCCGCCGGGCGCTTTCGGGTGGGCGAAGGTTTTCCGCCGGCGGCCCGCTCGCTGCTCAATGACCTGGAGCTGCTCGACGGGTTTCTCGCCGCCGGGCATCGCACCAGCCATGGCAATGTCTCCCTGTGGGGTTCGGACGAGCCCCACATGGACGACTTCATCTTTCACACCCACGGCCAGGGCTACCAACTGGACCGTGCCGCTTTCGACAGCCAACTGCGCGCGGCGGCGCGACAGGTCGGGGTGTCGGTTCGCGAATCGACCCGACTGAGCCAGACCGCCGACGAGGATGGCTTTCACCTGCGGCTGGCCCACGACGGCTACGAACACCTGGCCCACAGCCGCTGGCTGATCGATGCCGGCGGCCGCCCGGCCGTGTTCGCACGCCAGCAGGGCGCGCAGCGCCGGGAGAATGATCGACTGGTGGCGTTCTATCTGTTGCTGCACAGTTCACAAGGCACGGACCAGGACGGGCGGACCCTGGTCGAGGCGGTCGAGAGCGGCTGGTGGTACAGCGTGCTGCTGCCTTCGGGAGAACGGCTGGTGACCTACCTAAGCGATCTCGACCTGCTGGATCGCCAGCGGCTGCTGAACAGCGAAGGTCTGTGGCAGAAGTTGGCGCAGACGCGCCTGTTGTCGCCGTTGTGCCAAACCCACGGCTACCGCCCCGGCACCTCGGTCCACGGCATGGACGCCAGCAGCGGGCGGCTTTCCGTGTTCCACGGCTCGCGTTGGGCGGCCGTCGGGGATGCGGCCCTGTCCTTCGATCCGCTGTCCTCGCAAGGCATCGCCACCGCACTTTACTGCGGCCAGCACTGCGCGCGGGCCGTGCACGACGCGCTGCAAGGCAACCCCGAGGCACTGGCAGGCTATGCCGATCTGCTGACACGGATCTACACCGCCTACCTGGACAACCGGCAGCAGTTCTACGGGATGGAAAAACGCTGGGGCGAATCGACTTTCTGGAACCGACGTCAGGTCCGGGAAACGCCTTCTCAGCCGCGCTGAACGCACGAAACGGGGAGATTCAATCGGGCTGAGACCGTCTTTTATCGACTAAGTTCCCCAGTAAAAACAGTAAGTTATGATTTTGTATACAACCCGTGCTATTCGTCGGATTTCCATTGTAACTATTCCTACACAAGCCTCAGGATCGCGCCGTCATCCCTTTGAGGCTCCTCAGCTATGAAGTTCTCGTCGATTCTCTTGTTGTCCCTGAGCCTGGCCAGTGGCTTCGCTTGCGCCGGCGGCACCGCCGAAGCCGGTATCGGTGGCGCATTGGGCGGCGTGCTCGGTTCGGCCGTCGGCCAGTCCCTGGGCGGCAACACCGGCTCGACCATCGGCGCGGCCTTGGGTGGCGCAGGCGGCAGTGCGGTCGGCGCGAACAGACACAGCCGTGGCGAAGCCGCCATCGGTGGCGCCCTGGGCGCGGCCGGCGGCAACGTGGTGGGCCGCAGCATGGGCGGCACCAACGGCGCCCTGCTGGGCGCGGCGGCCGGCGGCGGCGCGGGCGGCGCGCTGGGCAACTACATGGGCAACTCCAGCGATTACGAAGGTCGCCATTACCGTGGCGAACGCCGCGAATACCATCGCGAGCATCACGGCCACGGTTGGGGCCATCGCAAGCATCACCGGCATTGGGACGACTGACTGTCCGCCGCAGGAGCGACGGCGTTGTAAGGAGCCCACCCAAGCCGTCGCTCAGAAGTAGTTACACTCCATTACATCTTTTTTGTTACCTGGCCTTAAGCCTAATTCCTAGAAGCCTCCGATCAGCGCCCTTGCACCCTTCTCTCAGCAGGCAGCGTAATGCCTGAACAAGGGGTCAAAGACTTGGCGGGGCAGTCCGTTTCAAAACCCCTTTCAGTCCCCCAAAACCGGGCCTTGCGTCCCCTTGGATTAAGGGTTATCCCGATACTGATATCAATATGCTAGCTATATGATCCGCCGACCTTGAGCGATGCAATGGAAGCAGGAGATGCGGATCTATCTTGGAGTCTGGCCAAGTACTGTCGGGTTGCTCTTCGACCAGTCTCTTCTCAATGGAGCAGGCCTGGCCGATGTCCAGTGAACTCAGGCCGCTTACCCTCAACGACAGCGAATTCCGCCGCCTGCAACAGCTCATGACCGACGCCTCGGGCATGATCCTGGCGCCGAACAAAAGACTGCTGGCGGCCGGGCGCCTGCTGACGCGGCTGCGCCATTACCGGCTCGACAGCTATGCCGACTACCTGCACCTGCTCGACCAGCAGATGAACCTCAAGGAACAGCGGCTGGTGGTGGATCTGCTGACCACCCACGAAACCTATTTCTTTCGCGAGCATCCGCACTTCGACTATCTCGGCGAGTGGCTGAGCGCCCAGAAAGGTCCGCTGAAACTCTGGAGCGCGGCCTGCTCTTCCGGCGAAGAACCCTACAGCCTGGCCATGGTCGCTCAGGAACATGCGCGCGACGGCGACTGGTCGGTCCTCGCCAGCGACCTGAGCCCGAGCATGCTGGAGAAAGCCCGCGACGGTCTCTACGACATGGCCCAGGCCAAGTACTTTCCCCAGGACTGGCTGCACCGCCACTGCCTCGGCGACAGCGGCGAGCCGAGCGGGCGCTTCCGGGTCCAGGCCGCCCTGCGCGAACGGGTCAGCCTGCGGGAGATCAACATCGTCCAACCATTGCCCGATGACCTGGGGCTGTTCGACGTGATTTTCCTGCGCAACGTCCTGATGTATTTCACCCACGACGAAAAACAGCGCACCGTGCAACGCCTGGTCGACCAACTGCGTCCCGGCGGGCTGCTGTTCATCGGTCATGCGGAAAGCATCCACGGCTTCGACGTACCGCTGCGACTGCTCAATCCCTCGGTCTACAAACGCCTATGAATCCGCTGCCGTTTCTGCGTCCCGGCTCCGATCGGCGCCAAGACCGTCTCGCACGACCGGCCAGCCAACGGAAGTACTCGACGGCCCCCTGGTCAATCTAGCGAAAATGATCCAGCAGTTCGGTGACAGCGCCCGCCACGGCTGACCAGCACTCGGCATCCGGCCCTCGAACCCGACATAAACCACCGCAGCACGCCGAGGCGGCTGCGCCCTTTCCTTTGCGTCATTGGGCTTGAGCTTATGCTTTGTCGAATACTGCTTGCCGACGATTACCCGCTGTTTCGCGCGGGCATGAAGGCGCTGCTGGAAAAACAACAGGAATACGAGATCGTCGGCGAAGCGGGCGATGGCCAGGCGGCGATCGAGCTGGCCTCGCAGCTCAAGCCGGACATCGTGTTGTTGGACATGTCCATGGAGCGCATGAACAGCGTGGCGGCGCTCAAGGAGCTGTCGCTACGCGCGCCACGCAGCAAGGTGCTGATGCTGTCGATGCACACCGACAGCCACTTCGTGATGAAGTGCCTGCAACTGGGGGCCCACGGCTACCTGCTGAAAAGCGCCACGGTGCTGGAGCTGGAGCTGGCGCTCAAGGCCTTGCGCCATGGCGGCCAGTACCTGTCCTCGGCGGTGGTGCCGCTGGTGGTCGACCAGGCGGTACGCCAGACCCACAGCCAGCCGACACGGGCCAGCCAGGTGGCGCTGACGGCACGACAACTGGAAATCCTCCGGCTGATCGCCCGGGGCGAGACCACCCGCTCGATCGCGGTCGGGCTCGGCCTGAGCGTCAAGACCGTCGAGGCGCACCGCTCGCAGATCATGCACCGGCTGCGGATTCACGATATTGCCGGCCTGGTGCTGTTCGCGGTGCGTGAAGGGATCATTCAGCTCAACGACTGAAGCGCTTCGCGCAAGGTGGCGGGCATCGTCACCGGCTGGTTCGAGGCACGATCGACGAACACGTGGACAAAGCGCCCGGCCGCGCAGGCGTCGTCCTCACCGGCCTTGAACACCGCCAGTTCGTATTGCACCGAGCTGTTGCCCAGCTTGCCGACCCGCAGGCCGATCTCGATGCGCTCGGGGAACGCGATCGAGGCGAAATAGTCGCAGGCCGAACTCACCACGAAGCCGACGACGTCACCGCCATGGATATCCAGCCCACCCTGTTCGATCAGGTAGGTGTTCACCGCCGTGTCGAAAAAGCTGTAGTAGGTGACGTTGTTCACGTGGCCGTAGACATCGTTGTCGTGCCAGCGCGTGATGATCGGCTGGAAGTGGCGGTAGTCGGCGCGTCGGGGCAAGCGGTCGGTCATGGCGGGCTCTTCGGTCATGGCTGCAGGTGTTCGCTGAGAAAGCTGAAATAGCGCTCGCGAAAGGCCGGGATTTCATTGGCCAGGTGGTGCCGGGCCTCGGCCAGCATCAGCACCTCGGGGCGATCGAACTTGCTCTGCAGCACGGTGAGGTTATGGTTCCAGTCGACGGTCATGTCGGCCTGCCCCTGCACGATCAGCGGTCGACGCGGGCTTTTCAGCGCCGACTCGATAGCGGGGATCCAGCGGGCCAGCGCACCGACCCAGGCCGTCGGCAGGCGCTGGGGTTGCAAGGGATCGGCCTGCAGGAACGGCATGAACGCCGGGTCGTTGGTGTTCTCGCTGAAACGCCGGGCGATGCCTTTGACGAAGGGTTTGAGCAGGTAATAACTGAACTTCGACCAGCCCCAGTCCCGTGGCCGCACCAGCGGCGACAGCAGGATCACCTGGCCCTGGGCCGGGCTGTCGCTGCCGTGCCTGAGCAGGTGGTCGATGACAATCGCGCCACCGGTGCTCTGGCCGAACAGGTGCCAGGGTTGCGGCAGGTCGAGGGACCGGGCCTCGTTGAACAGGTCCTGCAAGGCCTGCTGGTACTGGACGAAGTCGTCGATGCTGGCCCGCTCGCCGCTGGACAGGCCATGGCCCGGCAGGTCGCAGGCGATCACCGCGAAGCCCTGGTCCAGCGCCCAGTCCACGACATGCCGGTACAGGCCCATGTGATCGTAGAAACCGTGGAACAGGAACAGCGTCGCCACCGGCTCGACCGGCAGCCAGAGCTGGCTCACCAGCTCGAAATCGCCGCTGTTGAAGCGCCCCAGGCGGCTGGTGGCCGGCGGGTTGCGCCGGGGCAGGTCGAGGCCATAGAAATGCTGGTAGGCCCGGGCCTCTGCCGACAAGGGCTGCGCCGCGGCCAAGGGTCGCAGGCTGGAACGCAGGGAATCGGCGGTAAAGGTGGCGGACATGGGCTTTCCAGGCAAGGGCACGGCAACGCCAAAGGCGTTTTACAGACCTGTGATATTCATCTGTCAGGGCAGGCATGGCAAGCTACGCGACCGCCAAGGACCGAATCGCCATGCCCCAGATGCGTCACCCGACATTACTCGCCGGCCTGCTCGCCGTGCTTTGCGCGACAGGGCTGTGGTTCGCCTATGAGTGGTTCCAGGGCCGCTATATCCGCGCCTTCAGCGAGCAGACCGCGCTGTTCGCCGGCGACAGCCTCAGCCTGCCGGCACAATTGGCCGGACCGGGCAGGATCCGCCTGGTGCACTTCTGGGACCCGAGTTGCCCCTGCAATGTCGGCAACCAGCAGCACCTGGGGGAATTGATCGAGCGTTTCGCCCCGCTGGGCGTCGAGTTCTATTCGGTGCAGAAACCCGGCAGCCACGGCCAGCTGCCGGCCACCTTGAGGGCGATCCAGGCGCTGCCCGGCCTGCCGGGAGCCGAGCACCTGACGGTCAGCCCGGCAGTGGCGATCTGGGATCGCGCCGGCAAGCTGGCCTACTTCGGCCCCTACAGCCAGGGCGCCACCTGCAACTCCAGCAACAGCTTTATCGAGCCGATCCTGCAGGCGCTGAGCGAAGGGCGCCCGGTGAACGCCACCCACAACATGGCGGTGGGCTGCTACTGCCCGTGGCAGCCGCCCGAACGCGATCCCCTGTAGAAATGCCGGCCCCCGCAGGGCGAACCGGACTTTTTACAGAAATCACCCGCTCGGTCGATGCATCCCTATACCCTCCTGTGCTAAACCTTCCCGGCCCAGTCCCGGCAGCCACAAGGATTCATGCATGAAACGCAGCCTGACCGTTCTCGCCGTCCTGATCGCCGCCGTTGCCGGCGGTGGCCTGTGGTACGTCCAGAGCAAACAGCCGATGCGTCAGGGCCAGGTCACGCTGCAAAACCTGCAAGGACCGGTCACGGTGCGCTACGACGACCGTGGCGTGCCGCATATCCGCGCCGAAAACGAAGCCGATCTCTACCGCGCCCTGGGTTACGTGCAGGCCCAGGACCGACTGTTCCAGATGGAAATCATGCGCCGCCTGGCCCGTGGTGAACTGGCCGAGGTGCTCGGTCCCAAGCTGGTGGACACCGACAAGCTGTTCCGTGGCCTGCGCATCCGCGAACGCGCCGACCAGTACGTTGCCCAGTTGAACAAGCAGTCCCCCAGTTGGAAGGCCCTGCAAGCCTACCTGGACGGTATCAACCAGTACCAGGCCACCCACGCCAGGCCCGTGGAGTTCGATCTCCTCGGCATCGACAAGCGCCCGTTCACCGCCGAAGACACCATCAGCATCGCCGGCTACCTGGCCTACAGCTTCGCCGCCGCCTTTCGCACCGATCCGCTGCTGACCTATGTGCGCGATAAACTCGGCCCCGACTACCTGAAGGTATTCGACCTGCAATGGCGTCCCCAGGGCGCGCTCGTCACCCCGGCGCCCCTGGCCGATGCCGACTGGAAGAACCTCGGCGCCCTGGCCCGATTGAGCGACCAGGCCCTGGAGCATGCCGGCCTGCCGCAGTTCGAAGGCAGCAACGCCTGGGCGGTTTCCGGCAGCCGGACCAAGAGCGGCAAGCCGCTGCTGGCGGGCGATCCGCATATCCACTTCTCGACGCCCTCGGTCTGGTACGAGGCGCATCTCTCGGCCCCGAACTACGAGCTGTACGGCTATCACCAGGCGCTGGTGCCCTTCGCCTTCCTGGGCAACAACCAGGCGTTCGGCTGGAGCCTGACCATGTTCCAGAACGACGACCTGGACCTGATCGTCGAGAAGACCAACCCGACCAACCCCAATCAGGTCTGGTACCACGGCCAGTGGGTCGAGATGACCAGCAGCCAGCAGCAGATCGCCGTCAAGGGTCAGGCGCCGGTCACCCTCACCCTGCGCCGCTCGCCCCACGGTCCGATCGTCAATGACGCCCTGGGCGCCAATGGCGGAACCCAGCCGGTGGCGATGTGGTGGGCCTTTCTCGAGACACCGGACCCGATCCTCGACGCCTTCTACGAGCTCAACCGCGCCGACACCCTGGAAAAGGCCCGCGGCGCCGCCTCGAAGATCCAGGCCCCGGGGCTCAACGTGGTGTGGGCCAACGCCAAGGGCGATATCGGCTGGTGGGCGGCGGCGCTGCTGCCCAAGCGCCCGGCCGGGGTCAACCCGGGCTTCCTCCTCGACGGCAGCACCGGCGATGCCGACAAGGACGGCTACTACCCGTTCAGCGCCAACCCCCAGGAGGAGAACCCGGCGCGCGGCTATATCGTCTCGGCCAACGCCCAGCCGACGTCGCCCACCGGCATGGAGATTCCCGGCTACTACAACCTGGCCGATCGCGGCCAGCAACTGAACCGGCAACTGAGCGACAACAGCGTGCGCTGGAACCTGGAAAACAGCCAGAAGCTGCAACTGGGCACCACCACCGACTACGGCCCGCGCCTGCTCAAGCCGCTGCTGCCGGTGCTGCGCGAGGTGGTGAAAGACCCGGCGGAGCTGAAGCTGGTGGAACAGTTGGCACAGTGGAAAGGCGATTACCCGATGAGCTCCACCAGCGCCACGCTGTTCAGCCAGTTTATCTATGACCTGGCCTATACCGCGATGCACGACAAGCTGGGCGATGACTATTTCAAAGCACTGCTGAGCACCCGCGTGGTGGATGCGGCCCTGCCACGCCTGGCCGCCGATGAGCGCTCGCCGTGGTGGGGCAAGGGCCGCGCCGAGACGGTCAAGACCGCCTGGCAAGCCAGCATCGCCCACCTCAAGGGTCTCTACGGCGAGGATCCGGCCGGTTGGGTGTGGGGCCAGGCCCATACCCTGACCCATGAGCATCCGCTGGGCCGGCAGAAGCCGCTGGACTGGTTGTTCAACGTCGGACCGTTCGATGCGCCGGGCAGCCACGAAGTGCCGAACAACCTGTCGGCGAAGATCGGACCGGCTCCCTGGGCGGTGAGCAATGGGCCTTCGACCCGCCGACTCATCGATTTCGCCGACCCGGAGCACAGCCTGACGGTCAACCCGGTGGGGCAAAGCGGGGTGTTGTTCGACAAGTATTACGACGACCAGGCCGAGACCTATATCGAAGGCGGGTATGAGCAGGTGCGCCTGGATGAGGTGGAGGTGTCGGCCAATACCCGCGGCGTCCTGAAGCTGCTGCCTGGCAAATGACACATTGTGGCGAGCGGGCTAGCCCTGACCCCGTTAAACGGCAGCCCGGCGAAGCCGCCCTGGGGCTTGGCCATAGATCTCCTTGAACTTCTTGCTGAACGCCGCCTGGGATTGATAACCGACCTGGACGGCGATATCGCTCAGGCCCAGGTGCGAATGGCTCAGCAAGCCATACGCCAGCTCCATTCGCACCCGCGTCAGCAGCACCCAGGGTGATGCCCCCGCCACCGCGGCGAACGCGCGCATGAAGGTCGCCCGTGACATGTTCGCCAGCGCCGCGAGGGCGTCGATGGTCCACTCATGGGCCGGCTCGTCGAGCATTGCCTGCCAGGCCCGGCTCAGGCGCTTGTCGGCCAGCAATGCCAGTGTTCCGCTGGCTGGCGCCTGCTGCTGCAGATAGGCCCGCAGGATCAGCGTGAACAGCGCCGACGACAGCGCATCCACCAGAAACCGCGCCCCGGCCTGATCGCCATCGGCCTCTACCCGCAGCAGACTCACCAGCGCCGCCAACTGGCCGTTGGCGTGCAGCTCCCGGCTGGAAATCAGCAGGTGTTCCGGTAACGCGGCGAACAACATCGACTCGCGCTGGTAGTGAAAGCGGCCACAGAGAATATCCAGGTCCGCCTGTTCGCCACCGAGCCGATGCACCGGCAGCAAACCGCCACGGCTGATGCGCGTCGCCGTCGGCGCCACCCGTTGCCCCTGGCTGCGCAACAGGTGAGTCCCGCCACCGGGCAGCACGAGGATATCGCCGGCCTGCAGGCGCAAGGAGCGGCCGTCGGGCAACTCGGCCAGGCAATCGCCGGACAGCACCAGGTGATAAGGCGCCACCCCGACGTTTTCCTGTGGGTGATCCAGCGCCCAGTCGCCCTGCAACTGGCAACGCAGGTCGAGGCAGCCGCGCACCCCGGCAAGGCTGATGAGTTTATCGATCGAATTCATTTGCGCATTTCGGACAAAACGTTGAGTGCATTGAACAAAAGTGACTACACCTGAAAGGGGAGACTGAAGCCGTTGCCAAGCCACTCTACGCTTACCCTTTCAGGAGTTACCACTATGTTTCTCAACTGGCCCGAACTGCTGCCAACCATCAAGAACGCCTTTGCCGGCTTGGGTAAATCCAATCCGAAGATGGTCCAGGCCTACATGAAGCTGGGCGAAGCCGCCGCGGAAAACAACGTGCTGGATGCCAAGACCCGCGAGCTGATTTCCCTCGCCGTGGCGATTACCACCCGTTGCGACGGTTGCATCGGCGCCCATACCGACGCCGCGATCAAGGCCGGCGCCAGCCGCGAAGAAGTCGCCGCCGCCCTGGCCACGGCGATTTCGCTGAATGCCGGCGCCGCCTACATCTACTCGCTGCATGCGCTGGAGGCGTACGACAGCTTGAAATCCTGAGGCCATCCATTTTTCAAGCCAAGCGCGGCCCCGTGGCCTGCCTCAGAGCAGACCCGCAAAATGCCGCCGAAACTGCTGCGGCGTGACCCCCAGCCGCCGCTGAAACACACTGCGCATATGGTGCGCATCGCGAAAACCGCAGGCGTAGGCCACGGTCTTCAGCGGCGCGCCAGCGCTTTCCAGCATCACCCGCGCCGCATCCACCCTCGCCCGCTCGACGAACTCCGCCGGGGTCACCTGCGTCTCGCGGACAAATACCCGGGAAAAGTTGCGCGCACTCATGTTCACCGCCCTGGCCAATTCGGCAATGCTCAAATCCCCGGTCAGGTGTGCCAGCACATACTGCTGCACCTGGGCCACCGGCGACGAGGCCTCGGCATAGGGCGCCAGGTAAGGACTGAACTGCGACTGCCCGCCCGAACGCTGGGTGAACACCACCAGCCGCTTGGCCACCTTCAGCGCCACCTGCGCACCGTGGTCCCGCGACAGCAGGTACAACGACAAGTCGATCCCCGCCGTCACCCCCGCCGAGGTGAACAGCCGGTCGTCCTGCACATACAGGCGATCGGCCTCGACCCGCGCCGCCGGGCACAACGCCGCCAGCGCCGGCGCATCACTCCAGTGGGTGGTCACCGTGCGCCCGTCCAGCAAGCCGGCCCGGGCCAGCATGAAGGCGCCGTTGCAGATCGAACCGAACTGTCCGGCGCGGGTGCAGGCCGCGCGCAGCCAGGCATGGAAGGCGTCACCGAAATCCAGCGCCGGCAAGCCCGGCCCGCCGGCGCACAACAGCAGGTCATAATGTTCCAGAGCCTCGCTGAAATGCCGATGCGCCTGGATCGCCAGGCCGTTGGAACACGCCAACCAACCGCGCTCGACACCGATCACTTCCAGCCGGTATCCGGCGTCAGGGGGCAGGAAACCGTTGGCCTCGGCGAAGACGTCCAGGGGCCCGCTGACATCCAGGGCCTGGACGCCGGGGAACACCACAACGGCAAGGGTTCGGGTCATGGGGCTGGCCTCAATGCCAATCAGATACGGTTGAACGCGCGCCCCTACAGGGGGTCAACGTTGACGCCACGGTAGCGCAAGCCTCCAGGCGATGCGACAGCCACCTCTATCGCGCGCACGGGTTGGCGCGAAACCTGCCGCGAATGGCTGGATTCGTCACCTTGTATCGATTGTTGCCACCCTCCCCCGACGCCAGACTGAACCCATCGGCGCCATCCGGGCGCTACCCAGAGGAAGTCTCGACATGAGCAACAGCATCGCCGGCATCAAGATCCCCGACAGCGCCCTGGCCAAGGCCACCACCGACTACATCCGCGACGTGGAAAGCGATCTGCTCTACCACCACTCGCGCCGGGTGTTCCTATTCGGTGCCCTGAGCGGCGAGCGCAAGCAGCTGGCCTACGACCCGGAGCTGTTGTACGTGGGCGCGATGTTCCACGACCTCGGCCTGGTGGAGGGCCATCGCAGCGATGACGAACGTTTCGAAGTGGACGGCGCCAACGCGGCCAAGGCGTTCATGAAACCCTACGGGCTGTCGGATGACGATATCGAGCAGGTCTGGCTGTCGATTGCCCTGCACACCACGCCCGGGGTGCCGCAGCATCTGCGGCCGACGGTGGCGCTGGTCACGGCCGGGGTGGAAATGGATGTGCTGGGGATGGATTACGCGGCGTTTCCCAGCGCCCAGCGCGAAGCAGTGGTGCATGCGCATCCACGGGGGGAAGGGTTCAAGGAGTGCATCATCTGCGCGTTCGCCGATGGGCTGCGCCATCGTCCGCTGACCACATTCGGCAACGTCAAGACCGACGTGTTGAAGGACAAGGATGCGAGCTTCAAGCCGATGAATTTCGTCGAGGTGATTCGGCGTTCGCCGTGGGCTGATTGAGCCCTTGAGAGCCGTTCGCGGGCAAGCTCCGCTCCCACAGGAGGCTCGAGCCGTACCTGATTCTTGTGTACGACTGGAGACCCCTGTGGGAGCGGAGCTTGTCGGGACGCCGCACCGCCGCGAAGCTTTTTGCGACCTACACGGTCTCCGCCACCTGGGCCCGACGCACGTCCGGCTGCTTCCAGGAGTCTGCCGCGGCTTCCTCGATGGCCAGCTGGATGGCTTTCTTGCGGCGCTCTTCGGCCTGACGGCTGAAGTACCAGACCAGGAAGGTCACCAACGACACCGCCAGCAGAATCAGGCTGGCCACCGCGTTGATCTCCGGCTTCACGCCCAGGCGCACCGCCGAGAACACTTCCATCGGCAAGGTGGTCGAGCCCGGCCCCGAAACGAAGCTGGCCAATACCAGGTCGTCGAGGGACAACGCGAAGGACATCATGCCCCCCGCCGCCAGCGATGGCGCGATCATCGGGATGGTGATCAGGCAGAACACCTTCCACGGCTTGGCGCCCAGGTCCATGGCCGCCTCCTCGATGGACAGGTCCAGCTCACGCAGGCGCGCCGACACCACCACCGCCACGTAGGCCGAGCAGAACGTCGTGTGGGCGATCCAGATGGTCACGAGGCCACGTTCCTGGGGCCAGCCGATCAACTGCGCCATGGCCACGAACAGCAGCAACAGCGACAGACCGGTGATCACCTCCGGCATCACCAGCGGCGCCGTGACCAGGCCGCCGAACAGCGTGCGGCCCTTGAAGCGGGTGACCCGGGTCAGGACGAACGCCGCCAGAGTCCCCAGCGCCACCGCGGCCACCGCGGTGTAGCAGGCGATTTCCAGCGAGCGGGCCACCGAGCCCATCAGTTGGGTGTTGTCCAGCAGGCCGACGTACCACTTCACCGACCAGCCGCCCCACACCGTCACCAGCTTGGAGGCGTTGAACGAGTAGATCACCAGGATCAGCATCGGCAGGTAGATGAACAGCAGACCCAGCACCAGCATCAGGTTCGAAAAACTGAAGCGCTTCATTCCTTGCCCTCCATTTCCTTGGCCTGACTACGGTTGAACAGAATGATCGGCACGATCAGGATCGCCAGCATCACCACGGCCAGCGCGGACGCCACCGGCCAGTCACGGTTGTTGAAGAACTCTTGCCACAGCACTTTACCGATCATCAGCGTTTCCGGACCGCCGAGCAGCTCGGGGATCACGAACTCGCCCACCACCGGGATGAACACCAGCATGCAGCCGGCGATGATGCCGTTCCTGGACAGCGGCACGGTGATCTTCCAGAAGCTGTTGAAGGTGCTCGAACCCAGGTCCGAGGCGGCTTCCAGCAGGCTCTGGTCATGTTTCACCAGGTTCGCGTAGAGCGGCAGGATCATGAACGGCAGGTAGGAATAGACCACCCCGATGTAGACCGCGAGGTTGGTATTGAGGATCTGCAACGGCTCGTGGATCAGCCCGATCCCCATCAGGAAGGCGTTCAACAGCCCGTTGTTGCTGAGAATCCCCATCCAGGCGTAGACGCGGATCAGGATCGCCGTCCAGGTCGGCATCATGATCAGCAGCACCAGCACGGTCTGCACTTCCTTGCGCGCCCGGGCAATGGCGTAGGCCATCGGGTAGCCGATCACCAGGCACAGCAGCGTGCTGAAGAAGGCCATCCGCAGCGAACCGAAGTAGGCCGCCAGGTACAGCTCGTCGTCCCCCAGCATCGTGTAGTTGCCGAGGTTGAGGATGATCTGCAGCTTCTGTTCGACGAAGCTGTAGATCTGGGTGTACGGCGGAATCGCCACGTCCGCTTCGGCGAAGCTGATCTTCAGGACGATGAAGAACGGCAGCATGAAGAACAGGAACAACCAGAGAAAGGGAATCCCGATGACCGCCTGGCGGCCACTGGGGGTCATTCGTTGCACCAGGGACTTGAGGTTCATGAGCGCAGTACCACGCCGCTGTCGTCTTCCCACCAGACGTAGACCTGGTCACCCCAGGTCGGCCGCGCGCCACGGCGCTCGGCGTTGGCGACGAAGGACTGCACCAGCTTGCCGCTCGGCAACTCGACGTAGAACACCGAGTGGCCGCCCAGGTAGGCGATGTCATGGACCTTGCCGCTGGACCAATTATGCTCGCACTCGGGCTTCTGCGTGGTGACCAGCAGTTTCTCCGGACGAATCGCGTAGGTGATCGACTTGTCCTGCACCGAGGTGCTGACGCCATGGCCGACGTAGATATTGCGGTCCAGGTCCTTGCAACCGATCAGCGCATGGCCCTCGGCATCGTCCAGCACTTCACCTTCGAAGATGTTGACGTTGCCGATGAACTCGCAGACCAGGCGGCTGGTGGGGGTTTCGTAGATGTCGATCGGGCTGCCGATCTGGGCGATCCAGCCCAGGTGCATGATGGCGATGCGTTCGGCCATGGTCATGGCTTCTTCCTGGTCGTGGGTCACCATCACGCAGGTCACGCCGACCCGCTCGATGATCTCGACCAGCTCAAGCTGCATCTGCGAGCGCAGCTTCTTGTCCAGTGCGCCCATCGGTTCGTCGAGCAACAACAGCTTCGGCCGCTTGGCCAGGGAGCGGGCCAGGGCCACGCGCTGACGCTGGCCACCGGACAGCTGGTGTGGCTTGCGCTTGGCGTACTGGCTCATCTGCACCAGCTTGAGCATTTCAGCCACGCGGGCGTCGATCTCGGCCTTGGGAATCTTGTCCTGTTGCAGGCCGAAGGCGATGTTCTGCGCCACGGTCATGTGCGGGAACAGCGCGTAGGACTGGAACATCATGTTGATCGGCCGTTCGTAGGGCGGCAGGTCGGTGATGTCGACACCGTCGAGGTAAATCCGCCCTTCGGTCGGCCGCTCGAAGCCGGCCAGCATGCGCAGCAAGGTGGACTTACCCGAACCCGATCCGCCCAGCAGGGCAAAGATTTCGCCCTTCTTGATTTCCAGGGACACATCGTCCACGGCAACCGTCTCGTCGAACTTCTTCGTGACCCTGTCGATCTTGACCAGCACCTGTTTAGGTGTCTGGTCGCCCTCGAGGGCTTTCTTATAGGCGCCGGAGGCAACTGCCATTTGTAAAACTCCCAACAAGATTTAGCCGCCGGGCCTGGGTGACCCGGCTTTGGATGGTTCGACCCTCGGGCGTCACTTGCCCGACTTGACCTTGGTCCAGCTGCGGGTCATCAGACGTTGGATCTTCGGGGGTAGCTCAGCATTGACGTACAGCTTGTCCACGACGGCTTGCGGCGGGTAGACCGCTTCGTCGGTACGTACGGCCTGATCCATCAGAGCGCCAGCCTTTGGGTTCGGGTTGGCATAACCGACATAATCGCTGACCTGGGCAATCGCGTCAGGTTGCAGCAGATAATTGATAAAGGCGTGAGCCTCCTTGACGTTGCCGGCGTCCTTGGGAATCGCCAGCATGTCGAACCAGAGGTTGCCGCCTTCCTTGGGAATCGCGTAGGCGATGTGCACGCCTTTCCCGGCTTCTTCGGCACGCTTCCTGGCCTGGAAGACGTCGCCGGAGAACCCGGCCGCCACGCAGATTTCGCCGTTGGCCAGGTCCGAAATGTACTTGGACGAGTTGAAGTAGGTGACGTAAGGACGGACCTTCAGCAGCTTCTCCTCCGCCAGCTTGTAGTCCTGTTCATTGGTGCTGTTGGGGCTCAGGCCCATGTAGTTGAGCACCGCCGGCAGCATTTCATCGGCGGAATCGAGGAACGCCACGCCGCAGCTGGAGAGTTTCTTGAGGTTCTCCGGCTCGAACAGCACCGCCCAGGAGTCGATCTTGTCGACGCCCAGCGCCGCCTTGACCTTCTCGACGTTGTAGCCGATGCCGTTGGTCCCCCACAGATAGGGCACGGCGTACTGGTTGCCCGGGTCGTTCTTTTCCAGGCGTTTCATCAACGTCGGGTCAAGGTTCGAATAATTGGGCAGCAGCGACTTGTCGAGTTTCTGGAACGCACCCGCCTTGATCTGCTTGCCGAGGAAGTGGTTGGACGGCACGACCGCGTCGTAGCCGGTATGGCCGGCCAGCAACTTGCCTTCCAGGGTTTCGTTGGAATCGAAGACGTCATAGACCGGTTTGATCCCGGTCGCCTTCTGGAAATCGGCCAGGGTGGTCTGCCCGATATAATCCGACCAGTTATAAATATGCACGGTCGGGGCCGCTTGCACACTGACCGCCAAGGTCAGGCCCGCGCCCGCCAGCATGGCTTTGCGAAATAAACAAACAAACACGTGGAGGTCCTCTGATCCGCGGGAGCTGCCAAAGGCTGCGCAGCTCCCGTGGGTTGTCTCAAATCGACTTATTTACCCGATTTGATCTTGGTCCAGATGCGCGTCATGTCACGCTGGGTCGCCGCCGGCAGATCGGCGATGGCATACAGCTTGGCCTGCACCTCGGCTGGCGGATAGATGCCCGGGTCGCTGGTGATGCTCTTGTCGACCAGCGCGGTGGCCTTCTCGTTACCGTTAGGGAAACGCACGCTGTCGGTGATCGCAGCCATGACTTCCGGCTTGAGCAGGTAGTTCATGAACTTGTAGGCCGCTTCGGGGTTTTCCGCATCTTTAGGGATCGACACCATGTCGTAGAAGCTGCCAGCACCTTCTTTCGGGATGCTGTAGGCCACTTTGACCTTGTCACCGGCTTCGGCGGCACGGGCCTTGGCCTGCTGGACATCGCCCGAATAACCGACGGCGACGCAGATGTTGCCGTTGGCCAGGTCAGAGATGTACTTGGACGAATGGAAGTAGGAGATCGACGGACGCAGTTTGAGGAACAGATCTTCGGCTTTCTTCAGATCTTCCTTTTTCTGGGTGTCGGTCGGCAGGCCCTGGTAGTGCAGGGCGACCGGCAGCATTTCGGTCGGCGAATCGAGGAAGCTCACGCCGCAGCTCTTGAGCTTGGCGAGGTTCTCCGGCTTGAGCACCGCGTCCCAGGAATCGATCTTGTCCACGCCCAGCGCGGCCTTGACCTTCTCCGGGTTGTAGCCGATGCCGATCGAGCCCCACATGTAGGGGAAGGCGTGCTTGTTGCCCGGGTCGCTGACCGAAACGGCCTTGAGCAGCGACTTGTTCAGGTTGTCGTAGTTGGTCAGCTTGGACTTGTCCAGCTCCTGGTAGACACCGGCCTTGATCTGCTTGGCCAGGAAGTTGTTGGACGGCACAACGATATCGTAACCGGACTTGCCGGCCAGCAACTTGGCTTCCAGGGTTTCGTTGCTGTCGAATACGTCGTAGACCACCTTGATGCCGGTTTCTTTCTCAAAGTTGGCAACGGTGTCCGGTGCAATGTAGTCGGACCAGTTGTAAACGTGCAGCACCTTGTCGTCCGCGTGAGCAGCACCGGCCATTGCACCCGCCAACGACAGGGCGAGGAAAGTCTTGCCGGCTACGTTCTTACCTAATGCCTTCATGCGTCATGCTCCAATTGTTCTTTTTAACCCGCTGTTCGGCGGCCTATTCCAGGGCAACTCGAAACAGTGGGGGTAGTCTGGCAAGATCCAAGGCAGCCTTTCAAGAAAAGACCACCCTTTCTGATTGCTCTGAGCGAAAACACCTACACCGTGCTTCCGGTTCAGAGCCTAGCACTTAGCCCTGCAACGCACTCAGGGTCAGATCCAGGCACTTGCGTGCCTTGGCCACCAACTCGTCGATCTCGGTTTTGCTGATCACCAGTGGTGGCGCGATGATCATGGTGTCGCCAACGGCACGCATGATCAGTCCATTATCGAAACAGAACTGCCGGCAGATCATGCCGACGCCCCGACCTTCATACCGCGCACGGGTGGCCTTGTCCTTGACCAGTTCGATGGCCCCCAGCAGGCCCACACCGCGAACCTCACCCACCAGCGGGTGATCGTTCAGTTCCCGCAGACGTTTCTGCAAATAGGGTGCCGTTTCGCCCCGGACGCGCTCGATAATTTTTTCTTCGCGCAGGATGCGGAGGTTTTCCAGGGCCACGGCGGCGGCCACCGGATGCCCGGAATAGGTGAAGCCGTGGTTGAAGTCGCCGCCCTCGTTGAGCACCGCGACCACTTCGTCGCGCACGATCAGGCCACCCATGGGGATGTAGCCGGAGGTCAGGCCCTTGGCGATGGTCATCATGTGCGGCTTGAGGCCGTAGAAATCGCTGCCGAACCACTCGCCGGTGCGGCCGAAACCACAGATCACTTCGTCGGCGACAAAGAGAATGTCGTACTTGGCGAGGATTTCCTTGATCTGCGGCCAGTAGCTGTCCGGCGGCACGATCACCCCGCCCGCGCCCTGGATCGGCTCGGCGATAAAGGCACCGACGTTGTCCACGCCGAGTTCCAGGATCTTTTCTTCCAGTTGGTTGGCCGCCCAGACCCCGAACTCTTCCGGGCTCATGTCACCGCCCTCGGCAAACCAGTACGGCTGCGGGATGTGGACGATGCCGGGGATCGGCAAGTCGCCCTGCTCGTGCATATAGGTCATGCCGCCCAGGCTCGCCCCGGCCACGGTGGAGCCGTGATAACCGTTCTTGCGGCTGATGATGACCTTCTTGTTCGGCTGGCCCTTGATCGCCCAGTAGTGGCGGACCATGCGCAGCATGGTGTCGTTGCCTTCGGAACCGGAACCGGTGAAGAACACGTGGTTCATGCCTTCAGGGGCAACATCGGAAATCGCCTTGGCCAGCTCCAGCACCGGCGGGTGGGCGGTCTGGAAGAACAGGTTGTAATACGGCAGCTCGCGCATTTGCCGGCTGGCGGCGTCGGCCAGCTCGTCGCGGCCGTAGCCGATGGCCACGCACCAGAGGCCGGCCATGCCGTCGAGGATCTGATGGCCTTCGCTGTCCCAAAGATAGACGCCCTTGGCGTGGGTGATGATGCGCGGGCCTTTCTCTTTCAACTGCTTGAAGTCGCTGAACGGGGCCAGGTGGTGCTCGCTGCTGAGGGCCTGCCATTCACGGGTTTGCGGGTTGTTGCTGGTCATACGCTTCTCCTAGATTCCAGTAGGGACGCGGTCTTCATGCACCGCGCCCGGCCCATCAGACGGCGAAGAGCAGGAATTCCCGCTCCCACGAACTGATGACGCGCTTGAAGTTTTCATGCTCGGCCCGCTTGACCGCGACGTAGCCAGTGATGAATTTCCTGCCCAGGTATTTCTCGATGGTCTTGCTGTTTTCCATCCGCTCCAGGGCGTCCTCGATGGTCAGCGGCAGGCGCAGGTTACGGCGCTCATAGCCACGACCGACCACCGGGGCGCTCGGATCCAGGCCCTCGACCATACCGATGTAGCCGCACAACAGACTTGCAGCAATCGCCAGGTAAGGGTTGGCGTCAGCCCCCGGCAGGCGGTTTTCCACACGGCGGTTCTGCGGACCTGCATCCGGTACCCGCAGGCCAACGGTGCGATTCTCCTCGCCCCATTCCACGTTCACCGGTGCCGACGTGTCCGGCAGGAAGCGGCGGAACGAGTTGACGTTCGGCGCGAACAGCGGCAACAGCTCGGGAATCAGTTTCTGCAGGCCACCGATGTGATGCAGGAACAGCTGGCTCATGGTCCCGTCTTCATTGGAGAAGACGTTCTTGCCGGTCGCGATGTCGATGATGCTCTGGTGCAGGTGCATGGCACTGCCCGGCTCGCCGGTCATCGGCTTGGCCATGAAGGTGGCCGCCACGTCGTGCTTGAGCGCCGCTTCGCGCATGGTGCGCTTGAACACCAGGATCTGGTCGGCCAGGGACAGCGCGTCACCATGCCGGAAGTTGATCTCCATCTGCGCCGTGCCGTCCTCGTGGATCAGGGTGTCGAGGTCTAGCTCCTGCAGTTCGCACCAGTCGTAGACGTCTTCGAACAGCGGGTCGAATTCGTTGGCCGCTTCAATGGAGAAGGACTGGCGACCGGTTTCCGGGCGACCGGAACGGCCGATCGGCGGTTGCAGCGGGTAGTCGGGGTCGTCGCTGCGCTTGGTCAGGTAGAACTCCATTTCCGGCGCCACGATCGGCTGCCAGCCCTTGGCGGCATAGAGCGCCAGGACCTTCTTGAGCACGTTGCGCGGCGACAGCTCGATGGGGTTGCCCTGCTTGTCGTAGGTGTCGTGGATCACCTGGGCGGTGGGCTCGATGGCCCAGGGCACCAGGTACACGGCGTTGCTGTCCGGGCGGCAGACCATGTCGATGTCGGCCGGGTCCAGCAGTTCGTAATAGATGTCGTCTTCAACATAGTCGCCGGTCACGGTCTGCAGCAGCACACTCTCGGGCAGACGCATGCCTTTCTCGGCAATGAACTTGTTGGTCGGAGAAATCTTGCCCCGGGTGATGCCGGTGAGGTCGGCAATCATGCATTCGACTTCTGTGATCTTGTGGTCTTTCAACCAATCGGTGAGCCGGTCGAGGTGGTTACTCATAAGTGCCTCTGGGTTGGGTGTCCTGACGTCTATTATTACCAGTCAGGCGTTGCTTGACGCATCAGTGTCGCGTTGCAGGACCCGCTTTCGATGGGAGGGAGAACCGGTCAACGGGATGCCATCCAGACCGTCCAGAATATCGGACGGTTCAAGCCGCTCGGCCAGGGAGGCAAGGATCAACGGCAGCTCTTTGGCTGCGTCGGCAACGGCACGGACATAGGGGTCGCCACTGATGTGACAGGCATGCAAACCGATCGGTCTGGAGCATGCGGTGACGCCGATCAACGGCAGGCGAGACATGAAACACCCCGGTATTATTACTGTTATGGGTTTCAATCGAGCTTAGCCTTGTTCATTTTTTTACACAACACCCCCGTAAAAAATACAACACGGCCCGCTCAAGCCCGCGGTGCCGGAGACCGCCCAGCGGAAAAAACCGCCCCAAAAGGCCGCAAAAAAGCCCCTCGAGCGCTTTTTCAGGGCAGAAAAGGCCTCGCTTGACTTCGGCATGCCGTTCGGGTTGACTGAAACCAGAAAAGATCAATGATTGATATTTTTAACAACAAAGGTGTTGCATCATGTCGGTACCCCCGCGTGCCGTTCAGCTTAACGAAGCGAACGCGTTCCTTAAGGAACATCCTGAGGTTCTGTACGTTGACCTTCTGATTGCGGATATGAATGGTGTGGTGCGTGGCAAGCGCATCGAACGCACCAGCCTCCACAAGGTTTACGAGAAAGGCATCAACCTGCCGGCCTCACTGTTTGCCCTGGATATCAATGGCTCGACGGTGGAAAGCACCGGCCTGGGCCTGGACATCGGTGATGCCGACCGAATCTGTTATCCGATCCCCGACACCCTGTGCAATGAACCTTGGCAAAAGCGCCCGACCGCGCAACTGCTGATGACCATGCACGAACTCGAAGGCGAACCTTTCTTCGCCGACCCTCGCGAAGTCCTGCGCCAGGTCGTCAGCAAATTCGACGACCTCGGCCTGACCATCTGCGCCGCGTTCGAGCTTGAGTTCTACCTGATCGACCAGGAGAACGTGAACGGTCGCCCACAACCGCCCCGCTCGCCGATCTCCGGCAAACGCCCGCACTCGACCCAGGTCTACCTGATCGACGACCTCGACGAATACGTCGACTGCCTCCAGGACATCCTCGAAGGTGCGAAAGAACAAGGCATCCCGGCCGACGCCATCGTCAAGGAAAGTGCCCCGGCGCAGTTCGAAGTGAACCTGCACCACGTCGCCGACCCGATCAAGGCCTGCGACTACGCGGTGCTGCTCAAGCGCCTGATCAAGAACATCGCCTACGACCATGAGATGGACACCACCTTCATGGCCAAGCCTTACCCGGGCCAGGCGGGCAACGGGCTGCACGTCCATATCTCGATTCTCGACAAGGAAGGCAAGAACATCTTTGCCAGTGAGGATCCCGAGCAGAACGCCGCGCTGCGTCACGCGATCGGCGGTGTGCTCGAGACCCTACCGGCGCAGATGGCCTTCCTCTGCCCGAACGTCAACTCCTACCGTCGTTTCGGCGCACAGTTCTACGTGCCGAACTCGCCGAGCTGGGGGCTGGACAACCGCACCGTGGCCCTGCGTGTACCGACCGGATCCGCCGATGCGGTGCGCCTGGAACACCGGGTCGCCGGCGCCGATGCCAACCCGTACCTGTTGATGGCCTCGGTATTGGCCGGTGTGCACCACGGCCTGACCAACAGGATCGAGCCGCCGGCCCCGACCGAAGGCAACAGCTACGAGCAGAACGAGCAAAGCCTGCCGAACAACCTGCGCGATGCCCTGCGCGAGCTGGACGACAGCGAAGTCATGGCCAAGTACATCGATCCGAAATACATCGATATCTTCGTGGCCTGTAAAGAGAGCGAGCTGGAGGAGTTCGAACACTCCATCTCCGACCTCGAGTACAACTGGTACCTGCATACCGTGTAAGCGGTTGCGGTGATACAGAAGAACGCCGCCGGCCTTGGGCCCGCGGCGTTTTTTATGGTTCTGTGGGTTTGGTCCGGGCAAGCCCGCTCGCCACAAGACACCCTGCAACCATCCTCGCGTACAATGCCCGCTGCCCTTGCCGGAGAACCCCATGAACCGCCCCGCCATCGCTCGCAAACCCCGTGCACGCAGCCAGGCCCGGATCGACACGATCCTCGACGCCGCCCGCACCTTGCTTGCCGCCGAAGGCGTGGCCAGTCTGTCGATCTACAGCGTGGCGGAACGGGCCGGGATTCCACCCTCCTCGGTCTATCACTTCTTCGCCAGCGTCCCGGCCCTGCTCGAGGCCCTGACCAACGACGTGCACGCGGCCTTTCGCGCCACCCTGCAGGCGCCCATCGACCATCAGGCCCTCACCGGCTGGCGCGACCTGTCACGGTTGGTGGAGCAACGGATGCTGACCATCTACGAGGAGGATGCCGCGGCGCGTCAGCTGATCCTCGCGCAGCACGGCCTGACCGAGGTCACCCAGGCCGACCGCCAGCACGACATCGAGCTCGGCGACCTGATGCACAAGCTGTTCATCCGGCATTTCGAATTGCCGGCGTTGCCGACGGAGGTCGATGTGTTCGCCTTGGCGATGGAGCTGGGGGATCGGGTCTATGCGCGGTCGGTCCAGTTGCACGACCAGATCACGCCACGCATGGCGGAAGAAGGGATGCGGGTGTTCGATGCCTACCTGGGGCTGTACCTGCCGCCCTATCTGCCCAAGCGCGAACAGCCGCTCTGACGGGCTATCTACAGAAGGTCAGAACGGCGCGTCGCCGAGAATGGTCGCCCGGTGCATCACCCGCCGGCTCGGCCGGTAGTCGTCCACCGCGTAATGCTGGGTCACGCGGTTGTCCCAGAACGCCACGTCATTCTCCTGCCAGCGCCAGCGAATGGTGAACTCCGGCCGCGTCGCGTGGGCGAACAGCAACTTGAGAATCGCCTCGCTCTCGGCCTCCTCCAGCTCGTTGATGCGGGTGGTGAAACCCTCATTGACGAACAGCGCCTTGCGCCCGCTCACCGGGTGCGTGCGGACCACCGGGTGCGACAGCGGCGGATTGTTCCTGCGGGTCTCCTCCCAGCGCGCCAGCTCCTCGGGGGTATTGCCGAAACGCTCGACGGGAAACGACTTGATGAAGTTGTGGGTGGCCGTCAGCCCGTCCAGCAACTGGCGCAATGGCGCCGACAAGGCCTCGAATGCCGCGATGCCGCTGGCCCACAAGGTGTCGCCGCCAAACGCCGGCAACTGCTTGGCACTGAGCACCGCGCCCAGCGCCGGGGTCGGCAGGAAGGTCACATCGGTGTGCCAGACCGCGTTGTCGCGCACATCGGTCACCGCCGTGTCGAGGATCAGCACCTCGGGTTGTTCCGGCACGTTCGGGTAGATCGGATGAATGTGCAGGTCGCCGAAATGAGCCGCGAACCTGGTCTGCTGCGCCGGGTCCAGCGGCTGGTTACGGAAGAACAGCACCTGATACTTGAGCAATGCCTGCTGGATGGTATCGCGGTGTTCGACGCTCAACGGCCGGTTCAACGCAACGCCGTCGATCTGCGCGCCCAGGGCGGCGCTCAGGGGAGTAAGGGTCAGGCTCATGATCGGTCTCTTCCAATACGCGCCGGGCTATCGGCGTAGTCAGTACGTTGTGCTCTGTCAGTGGGCCTGGCCGTGCCACGGCACCAGCTTGTGTTGCAGGGCGCGCAAGCCCATCTCCATGGCAAAGGCGATCAGCGCGATCACCAGGATCCCCAGCACCACCACATCGGTCACCAGGAACTGCGCCGCCGACTGCACCATGAAACCCAGGCCGCTGGTGGCGGCGATCAGTTCGGCGGCCACCAGGGTCGACCAACCGACGCCCAGGCCGATGCGCACACCGGTGAGAATGTCCGGCAAGGCGCTGGGCAGGATCACATGGCGAATCAGTTGGGCACGGGTGGCGCCCAGGGATTGCGCGGCCCGCAGCTTGGCCGGGTCGACCGTGCGCACACCGGTGGCCGTGGCGATGGCGATCGGGGCGAAAATCGCCAGGTAGATCAGCAGCACTTTCGACAACTCGCCGATACCGCACCAGATCACGATCAAGGGCAGATAGGCCAACGGCGGAATCGGCCGATAGAACTCGATCAACGGATCGAGAATGCCCCGGGCGATCCGGTTGTGGCCGATGGCGATGCCCACGGGGATCGCGCTCAGGACTGCGGCGCCCAGGGCCAGGCCGATACGCCCCAGGCTCGCGCCCAGGTGCTGCCACAGGGTCGAGTCCATGTAGCCCGTGGTCGCCAGCAACCAGGCTTTTTCCAGCACCGCGCCAGGCGGCGGCAGGAACAACGGCTCGATAAGGCCTACGGAGGTAACCGCCCACCAGAGCAGGATCAGCCCCAGCAAGGTCAACCCGCTGATCCAACGCGTGCTCAGGCTACGGCGCACAGGCACTGCTTTCGGCTTGCTCTCCACCGTTACCGGCCATTCATAGCTGCTCATACGAACTCCTGCCGCCGGGCGGCGCTGCGTTGGGAGAACACACGGGCCAGCACATGCTCGCGGGTTTCGATGAAACGCGGGTCGGACTTGATCGCCCGGGCCGATTCGCCGGCGCTGTAGCGCTGGCCGAAATCCAGGCTCAGGCGCTCGACGATCTGCCCCGGGTTGGGCGCCAGCAGGATCAGGTCGGTGGCGAGAAAAACCGCTTCTTCTATATCGTGGGTAATCAGGAACACCGGCTTGGCGGTGCGTCGCCAGACTTGCAGCAACAGCTCCTGCATCTGTTCGCGGGTAAAGGCGTCGAGGGCGCCGAACGGCTCGTCCATCAGCAGCACCCGAGGGTCCGCCGCCAGGGCACGGGCCAGGCCGACACGCTGTTTCTGACCGCCGGAGAGCTGCCAGATCCGCCGTGTGTCGAAGCCGGCCAGGTCCACCAGGGCAAGCATTTCCCGGGCGCGGCGTTCACGCTGCTCCCGAGGCACGCCCGCCAGTTCCAGGCCGAAGCCGACGTTGGCCAGCACATCCTGCCAGGGCAGCAAGGCGTCATCCTGGAACACCACCCCACGCTCCGCACTCGGGCCCTTGACGGGCACGCCGTCGAGGGTGATACGGCCGGAGCTCGGTTCGACGAAGCCGGCGATCAGGTTCAACAGCGAGGTCTTGCCACTCCCCGAAGGTCCCAGGGCCACCAGCAATTGCTGGGGGCCGAGGCTGAGGGAGATGTCCGCCAGCACCGGCTCGGCCGCGCCGGGGTACTGTGCGCTGATGCGCTCCAGCTGTAACAAGGCCATGACGACGGCTCCTCGGGTGAGTCAGTTGGTGATGAACCGGGCGCTCACATAGGGGGCGTAGTCCGGCAGCACGGCTTCGACCTTGCCCTGCTCTTTCAGGAAGACCGCGGTGTCGGTGATGGCCTGGGCGGTCGGCTTGCCAAGCACGCTGACCTGGTCAGCCGCCAGCGGGTAGACATTGCCTTGCAGCAGCAGGGGAATGTCAGACGCCTTGGCGCCGGAGAGCTTCACCAGCTTGTCAACATTGCCCTTGTCCGCCAGCCAGGCTTGCGGGTCCTTGCGGTATTGCGCGTAGGCATCCAGGGTGACCTTGGCGAAGGCCTTGACGATCTCCGGGTGCTTCTCGGCGAAGTCCTTGCGCACGATCCAGGCATCGAAGGTCGGCGCCCCGAACTTGGCCAGTTCGCCGGAAGTGATCAACACCTTGCCGTTTTCCTTGGCCACGCCCAGGGCCGGATCCCAGACGTAAGTGGCGTCGATGTCGCCGCGTTTCCAGGCGGCAATGATGGCCGGCGGCGCAAGGTTGAGAATCTGTACTTTCGACGGGTCGATATTCCAGTGTTTCAAAGCGGCCAGCAGGCTGTAGTGCCCGGTGGAGACGAAGGGCACGGCAACCTTCTTGCCGACCAGGTCCTGGGGCGAGTTGATCCCGGAGCCGTCGCGAGCCACCAGGGCTTCGGCGGCGCCGATCTGGGTGGCGATCAGGAAGGTCTGCACCGGCACCTTGCGGGTGATGGCCGCGGTCAGCGGACTGGAACCGAGGTAGCCGATCTGCACATCGCCCGAAGCGATGGCGGCGATAACGTCGGCGCCGTTATCGAATTTGCGCCAGTCGATCTTCGCTTGCGTGGCTTTTTCATAGGCGCCGTCAGCCTGGGCGACTTTCGCCGGATCGACGGTGGTCTGGTAGGCCACGGTCACGTCGGCAGCCTGGGCAAACACGCTGGCCCCAGCCAGGGACAAGGCCGCCAGGAGGCGGAGTGGAGCATGCAGTTTCATGGGACAAGTTCCTCGACAGGCGACCGGGAATCGGCATGTCGAGAGACTAAATGATCTAAGAATTTTAAAATAAATAACTTATATGCATTAGCTTATGAGTCAAAGCATGACATCTGCCAGCGCCTGCGCGGGCTGTGTGGCAGCAAGCCGGAAGAAAACGGATGAGCCCATCAACCCACAGGACTCAAACCGACGAATGAAGGTGCAAGCCGCGTTTTTTCTTCTAAGGTTCTTGGCACGCCATGGATCCATGGTCCGGCTGATTCAGACAAATGCTGTAATAAATTGACGGAGGTGGCTGCGTTTCGCCATGATTGCGTCGCTTTTTTGAAATATCTTGTCCATGAGAATTAATCTCAAATACAGATCGATCTCAAAAGCAGCTAAAAATACTATTCAGAAATACGCTTGAAGGCCGATACATCCCTCAGGCTTGAGTTATTGCTCGAGCGATTATTCCTGAATCGTCTTAAAAAGGACGAAATAGTTCTTTTTGGGTTTATGAAAAGTTTCATTACCCTGCACGGACCAAATTGACGGCGATTAGACCAAAGTCTAGGCATGATTTGTTACGATTGACTTACCAGTCACGACCTGGCGCTAATCGCGCATCTGAGGCTACAAGGGGGCGCTAGATCCCAAGCCAGGACACACAAAAATTAGAAATGAGAGGAGCTGTACCATGAAGAAGTCTACCTTGGCCCTGGCTGTGGCCGTGGGGGTTTTGGCGCAACACGCTTACGCAGAAACGCAAGCTGAAGCCAAAGGTTTTATCGAAGGCGCGACGTCGACCCTGGGTCTGCGTAACTACTACATCAATACCGATAACCGTAGCGGGAAACCCGCTCAAAGCCTGGCATCGGAATGGGGTCAAGGCTTCGATCTGCGCTTCAACTCCGGTTACACCCAAGGCACCGTGGGTTTCGGCCTTGATGTGATCGCCCTGGAAGGTATCCGACTGGACACCGGTCGTGGTTCCAACGGTGCGACCAAAACCTCTGCTGGCACCACAATGTTCCCAGCCGAAGCCACTGGCGGTAAAAACGCCAAGGCTGTCAATGACTTCGGTAGCCTGGGTCTGACCGGCAAGGTCCGCGTTTCGCAGACCGAACTGAAGATCGGTACCCTGCTGCCGAACAACCCGGTGGTCAAGTACAACGACGGTCGCCTGCTGCCACAAACCTTCACCGGTGGCGAGCTGAAATCGAACGAGATCAAGGACCTGACCCTGACTCTCGGCCAGCTCGAGAGAGCCAAAGGCCGTAACTCGAGCAACGACGACGACCTGTCGATCGCCGGTGCCAACGCCAGCTCCAACTTCTCCCAAGGCACCACGGGCCGGTTCAGCAACAAGTTCCAATACGCTGGTGCCGACTACGCTATCACCAAGGATCTGGTTGCCTCGTACTACTACGGCGAACTGAAGGACTTCTACTCGCAGAACTTCCTGGGTCTGGTGCACAACTGGTCCATCGGTCCTGGCGTACTGAAAAGCGACCTGCGCTACTACCGTAGCCGCGATGACGGTGCTAACGGTAGCGACAAAAACTTCTTCACCACGGGCTATTACGGCGGTGGCGTCACCAAGGGCAAGGTCGACAACGACCTGTACAGCTACTTGGGCCTGTACTCGGTTGCCGGCCATACCTTCGGCGCGGGTTATCAGTACACCAAAGGCGACAGCGACTTCCCTTGGCTGAACCAGGGTGACGGCTCGTCCAACAGCACTATCACCGACATGCAGATCCAGAAGTTCGCCCGTGCCGGCGAGCGTACCTGGCAAGCTCGCTACGCCTATGACTTCGCCAAGGTTGGCGTACCTGGCCTGACCGCAGGCATCATCTACCTGCACGGCGACAATATCCAGAACACCGCTGGTAACCAGAGCGAGTGGGAACGCGATATCAGCCTGGCCTACGTGATTCCTGAAGGCCCCCTCAAGAATCTCGGCTTTACCTGGAAAAACGCCATGTGGCGTACCAGCACCCTCGTTTCTTCTAGCGGCGACCAGGACGAAAACCGCCTGATCGTCAGCTACTCGATCCCGCTGCTGTAAGCGTGACCGTGTAAAAAGAGATCCACACTCAGCCCGGCGCAATGCCGGGCTGAGTGCTTCAGGTACTGCTTGATACTACCTTTTCAGCTTCGACCCGAACGCCAACTTCCTACATCACGGCGTCAAGTACCCCACTGAGTTACATCCCCTTAGCCCTCTCACAAGCTGTGGACAAGGTTGCTCTTGCGCGCGTCCGGCGTCCAATGAAGAACTTTTTAATATTCAGTTACGATCTAAACAAATCAATATTTATTCTTTTTAAATGCATCTCGCAGCAGGCACAGTAGGCTCATCACGCACTCACCAGGAGCAGCACCATGAGCCTAAGACTCGGCGACATCGCCCCCGACTTCGAACAGGATTCCAGCGCCGGCAAGATTCGCTTTCACGAGTGGCTCGGTGACAGTTGGGGCGTACTGTTCTCCCACCCGGCGGACTTCACCCCGGTGTGCACCACGGAGCTGGGCTTTACCGCCAGGCTCAAGGACGAATTCGCCCAGCGCGGCGTCAAGGCCATCGCCCTGTCGGTGGACCCGGTGGACTCGCACCACAAGTGGATCGAGGACATCAACGAAACCCAGCACACCCAGGTCAACTTCCCGATCCTGGCCGATGCCGACCGCAAGGTCTCCGACCTCTACGACCTGATCCACCCGAATGCCAACGACACCCTCACCGTGCGCTCGCTGTTCGTGATCGATCCGAACAAGAAGATCCGCTTGACCATCACCTACCCAGCCAGCACCGGGCGCAATTTCCACGAGATCCTGCGGGTGATCGACTCCTTGCAGCTCACCGACCACTACAAGGTGGCGACCCCAGCCAACTGGCAGGACGGTGACGAGGTGGTCATCGTGCCGTCGCTCAAGGACGAAGACGAGATCAAGCAGCGCTTCCCGAAAGGTTACCGCGCGGTGAAGCCGTACCTACGCCTGACACCACAGCCCAATCGCTGAACACGACTTTTTACCGACTCACAACGCAGGGGTTTCAGGCCGTTTCGACGGCCTGTTTTTTTGCCTGGAAGAACGCCACCTGCATATTCATTTAAAGAATAAACAAATGAATAAATAAGATTTATAGATATATAAATCAGCTGATATGGTTGGCCCATCTGGTGAGATCGCAGCCCGCGAATCGCCGACAACCGTTTAAGGAATTAGCGGCATGCTGGTCGTCACACTTGGAGGAAGCCCCAGCCAGCGATCACGCTCAGGGGTGTTGCTGGAACAGGCCAGGCGCTGGCTGATCGAACAAGGCGTGGAGGTGGTGAGCTACCAGGTCCGCGACTTCCCGGCCGAAGACCTGCTGCACGCGCGCTTCGGCAGCCCACAGATCGTCGACCTGCTGCAACAGATCGAAAACGCCGACGGCCTGGTCATCGCCACGCCGGTGTACAAGGCCTCGTTCTCCGGCGCCCTGAAAACCGTGCTCGACCTGCTGCCCGAACGCGCCCTGAGCCACAAGGTGGTCCTGCCCATGGCCACCGGCGGCAGCATCGCCCACATGCTCGCGGTGGATTACGCCCTCAAGCCGGTGCTGGCGGCGCTCAAGGCCCAGGAGATGCTCCACGGCATTTTCGCCGAGGACAGCCAGATCGCCTACGGCGAAGGCAGCGCCCAGGCGCAGCTGGCACCGGTCCTGGCACAACGCCTGAACGAGGCCCTGGAACAGTTCCACAGCGCCTTGGCGCGGCGTTCCAAACCGCTGGACCCGACACTGCTCAAAGATCGCCTGCTCAGTGCTCGCTGGAGCATCTGAGCCGCTTCACCCGACATCGATGTAACTGGCCTTACTCGCCCGCCAACGGGCAAGCAGGTGCAGCCAAAACCCTCACAGCAAAAGGAGAGCGCCATGCGCACTGTCATTTTGCGTCGTGGTCTGGTCGCTCTGTTTGCTGCGGCTGTCACCTTCGGCGCCATCACCCAGGCTCAAGCTGAAACACTGCGGATCGGCTATCAGAAATACGGCACCCTGGTGCTGCTCAAGGCCAAGGGCACCCTGGAAAAACGCCTCGCCGACCAAGGCGTGCAAGTGCAATGGACCGAGTTCCCCGGCGGCCCGCAACTGCTCGAAGGACTCAACGTCGGTTCCATCGACTTCGGCGTGACCGGCGAAACGCCGCCGGTCTTCGCCCAGGCCGCCGGTGCCGACCTGCTCTACGTCGCCTCGGAACCGCCGGCGCCCACCAGCGAAGCGATCCTGGTACCCAAGGACTCGCCGATCCAATCGGTGCAGGCGCTCAAGGGCAAGAAGGTCGTCCTCAACAAAGGCTCCAACGTCCATTACCTGCTGGTCCGCGCCCTGGAAGACGCCGGCCTGAAATACAGCGATATCCAGACCGTCTACCTGCCCCCGGCCGATGCCCGCGCCGCCTTCGAACGGGGCAGCGTCGATGCCTGGGTCATCTGGGACCCGTACCAGGCCGCCGCCGAACAACAACTGCAAGCCCGTACCCTGCGTGACGGTACGGGCCTGGTGGACAACAACCAGTTCTACCTCGCTACCCGGCCTTACGCCGAAAAACATCCCGACGTGATCAAGACCCTGGTGGAAGAAGTCCGCGCCGTGGGCGACTGGTCCAAGGCCAATCCCCAGGAAGTCACCACCCAGGTGGCACCGCTGCTCGGTCTGCCCGCCGACATCACCCTGACCGCGGTGAAACGCCAGGGCTATGGCGCGCAGTTCCTCACGCCCGCAGTGGTCGCGGCCCAGCAGAAGATCGCCGACAGCTTCTACCAGCTCAAGCTGATTCCCAAGCCGCTGAGCATCAAGGACGTGATCTGGACCCCGCCGGCCACCGTTGCCAAAGCACCTTGAACCGTATTCCTTAGGAGACCACTCCATGAGCCTCAATATCTTCTGGTTCCTGCCTACCCACGGTGACGGCCATTACCTTGGCACCGCCGAAGGCGCCCGCGCCGTCGACCACGGCTACCTGCAACAAGTCGCCCAGGCCGCCGACCGCCTCGGTTTCGGTGGCGTGCTGATCCCCACCGGACGTTCCTGCGAGGACTCCTGGCTGGTGGCCGCCTCGTTGATCCCGGTGACCCAGCGCCTGAAATTCCTCGTCGCCCTGCGCCCCGGGATCATCTCCCCGACCGTGGCGGCGCGGCAGGCCGCGACCCTCGACCGGCTGTCCGGCGGCCGCGCGCTGTTCAACCTGGTGACCGGCGGCGACCCGGACGAACTGGCTGGCGACGGCCTGTTCCTCAGCCACGAAGAGCGCTACCAGGCCTCGGTGGAATTCACCCGCATCTGGCGTCGCGTGCTGGAAGGCGAAACCGTCGACTACGACGGCCGACACATCAGCGTCAAAGGCGCCAAGCTGCTCTATCCGCCGATCCAGCAACCGCGTCCGCCGTTGTACTTCGGCGGCTCTTCGGAAGCCGCCCAGGACCTCGCCGCCGAACAGGTGGAGATGGTCCTGACCTGGGGCGAACCGCCCGCCGCCGTCGCCGAGAAGATCGAACAGGTCCGGGCCAAGGCCGCCAAGCTCGGGCGCACCGTGCGCTTCGGCATTCGCCTGCATGTGATTGTCCGTGAAACCAACGCCGAGGCCTGGAAGGCCGCCGACAAACTGATCTCCCATCTGGACGACGAGACCATCGCCCGCGCGCAGAAATCCCTGGCGCGCTTCGACTCCGTCGGCCAGCAGCGCATGGCCGCCCTGCATGGCGGCAGCCGCGACAACCTGGAAGTCAGCCCCAACCTCTGGGCCGGCGTCGGCCTGGTCCGTGGGGGTGCCGGCACAGCGCTGGTGGGCGACGGCCCGACCGTGGCCGCACGGGCCAAGGAGTACGCGGACCTGGGCATCGACACCTTTATCTTCTCCGGTTATCCACACCTGGAAGAGTCGTACCGGGTCGCCGAACTGCTGTTCCCGCACCTGGATATCGAGCGTCCGGAGCTGCCGAAAAGCGCCGGTTACGTCAGCCCCTTTGGTGAGATGGTCGCCAACGACATCCTGCCCAAAGCCGTGTCCCAGAGCTGAGGCCGGCCATGACGAGCTTGACGAGAATCAGCCACAGGCTCGCGCCCTGGGCCCTGCCGCTGCTGTTGCTGGCGGTGTGGCAACTGTCGGTATCGGCCGGTTGGCTGTCGACCCGGATCCTGCCCGCGCCGAGTGCCGTGGTGGAGGCAGGGGTCGCCCTGGTGCAGAGCGGCGATATCTGGAAACACCTGGCCATCAGCGGCTGGCGCGCCGCGATCGGCTTCGCCATTGGCGGCGCTATCGGCCTGGCCCTGGGCTTTATCACCGGCCTGTCGAACTGGGGTGAACGCCTGCTCGACAGCTCGGTGCAGATGATCCGCAACGTGCCGCACCTGGCGCTGATTCCGCTGGTGATCCTGTGGTTCGGGATCGACGAGTCGGCGAAGATTTTCCTGGTGGCCCTGGGCACCCTGTTCCCGATCTACCTCAACACCTACCACGGCATCCGCAACGTCGACCCGGCGCTGGTGGAGATGGCTCGCAGCTACGGCCTGTCCAGCTTCAGCCTGTTTCGCCAGGTGATCCTGCCGGGTGCCCTGCCCTCGATCCTGGTGGGCGTGCGCTTTGCCCTGGGCTTCATGTGGCTGACGCTGATCGTCGCGGAAACCATTTCGGCCAGCTCGGGCATCGGCTACCTGGCGATGAATGCCCGGGAATTCCTGCAAACCGACGTGGTGGTATTGGCCATCGTCCTCTACGCCGTCCTCGGCAAACTGGCGGACCTCGCGGCCCGTGGCCTGGAGCGGGTCTGGTTGCGCTGGCACCCGGCCTATCAAGTGAGCAAGGGCGGTGCGCAATGACGGCTCAACAACCTCCACGCCTGCTGCGGGGTATTCCCCTGGCGGTGCGCAAGCTGCACAAGACCTTTGGTGAACGCCAGGTGCTGCATGAGATCGACCTGCATATCCCGGCCGGACAATTCGTCGCCGTGGTCGGACGCAGCGGTTGCGGCAAAAGCACCCTGCTGCGCCTGCTGGCTGGTCTCGACCAACCCACCGGCGGTGAACTGCTGGCGGGTTCCGCGGCGCTGAGCGAGGCCCGCGAAGACACCCGGCTGATGTTCCAGGAAGCACGTTTGCTGCCGTGGAAAAAGGTCATCGACAACGTCGGCCTCGGTCTCAAGGGCGACTGGCGCCCGCAGGCCCTGCAAGCGCTGGAAGCGGTCGGCCTGGCGGACCGCGCCCATGAATGGCCGGCGGCCCTGTCCGGCGGCCAGAAGCAGCGCGTGGCCCTGGCCCGCGCCCTGATTCACCAACCGCGCCTGTTGCTGCTGGACGAACCGCTGGGGCCCTGGATGCCCTGACCCGGATCGAAATGCAGCAACTGATCGAACGGCTCTGGCAACAGCATGGTTTCACCGTGTTGCTGGTGACCCACGACGTCAGCGAAGCCGTGGCCATCGCCGATCGGGTGATCCTGATCGAAGACGGCCAGGTCGGCCTTGACCTGCACGTCGAACTGCCGCGCCCGCGGGCGCGTGGCTCCCATCGCCTGGCGGCGCTGGAGAGCGAAGTGTTGAACCGGGTGCTGTCGCTGCCTGGCGTGCCGCCCGAGCCGGAACCCGTATCACCCTTGCCCACGCAGTTGCGTTGGGCGCTGTAACCCATGCCTTGCCTACTCAATCAACGACAGGAATAAACGCCATGACCATCAAAGCCATCAACGTTCGCAACCAGTTCAAGGGCACCATCAAGGAAATCGTCACCGGCGACGTGCTCTCGGAAATCGACGTGCAGACCGCTTCGGGGATCGTCACCTCGGTGATCACCACCCGCTCGGTGAAAGAGCTGGAACTGCAGGTCGGCAGTGAAGTGATCGCCTTTGTGAAATCCACCGAGGTGTCTATCGCCAAGCTGTAAGCGATGGAAACACATGACCCCGGAGGGCTTGGCCCTTCGGGATTTTCTTTTTTGAGAGAGGGGCAGACCGAATTTCGGCCCCCGTCCGCGAAGCCGGTGGCAGACACAGCCCCCTGAAACGAAAAAACCGGCGCTGGGCCGGTTTTTTACCCCAACGGCCAACGAACTGAATCGCTGCGTACGGGGTTGAGTGGTCCGCCAAGGGTGCCACAGATGAGATTGATGTCAACTCACCGCAACCGCTCGCCACAAAAAAGGGTTCACACATCCATATCCATGGCGTACTCAGGCCTTGCGCCACACACTCGCCAACCACGGCTGCTGCTCACGCGGCAGTCCGGTGGGGCGATAGTAGTGCTCCAACTCGACGAAGCCCGCCGCCGTCAGCAGCTCCCGCCAGGCCTCCAGGTCGTGGTACGAGCCATAACGCTCACCGTTCCAGCCTTCCTGGTTTTCCCCACGCGGGTTGGAACTGAACAGCACGCCGCCCGGCTTGAGCGTGGCCCGCAACTGCCCCAGCACCCGTGGCAACTCCTGGCGCGGAATATGGAACAACACGGCATTGGCGAAGATCCCATCGAAGCGCTCGGACGGCAGGTCGAGCTCGAGGAAGTTCTGCTGCAAAACCTCGCAGCCACTGTCCTCGCGAGCCATCTGCGCAAAGCGCTCGGAGCCATCGAGGCCGACCGCGATATGGCCCATGCGGGTGAAGGTCTGCAAATCCCGTCCAGGCCCACAACCGAAATCCAGCACGGTAAACGGCGCCGCACCCTGGATATGCCGCAACAGCGCGTCGATGTTCTGGCTCACATCGTGGTCGCGAGTGCCTTCGCGGAAACCCTCGGCACTGCGGTTGTAGTGAGCGAGGGTGGTGGAAGCAATCTGTTCGAGGTCGTTGGGGCCGAGGGTTTTCATCGAGGTCTGCACGGGCTGGGGCGGATGTCCTGAATATACCACCCAACCCGTTGCCGTGACCTTCAGCGCTTGTTCAGTACCCGCGCCAACCGATCCCCACCCAACTGGATCATCGCCACCAGGATCACCAGCAACACGATCACCGTCAGCATCACCTGGCTGTCGAAACGCTGGTAACCGTATCGGTAAGCGATATCCCCCAAACCACCCGCGCCAATGGCACCGGCCATGGCCGAGGAGTTGATCATGGTCACCAAGGTGATGGTGAAACCGCCGACTATCCCCGGCAACGCCTCGGGCAACAGCACGTGCCAGACGATATGCCAGCGCCTGCAACCCATGGCCTGGGCCGCTTCGATCAGGCCAGGATCGACCTCCCGCAGGCTCACCTCGGCGATCCGCGCAAAGAACGGTGTGGCGGCGATGGTCAACGGCACCACGGCCGCCCACACGCCATAGGTGGTCCCGACGATCAACCGGGTAAAGGGAATCAGCGCCACCATCAGGATCAGGAACGGGATTGAGCGAAACAGATTCACGAACGCCCCCAGCACCCGGTTCACCGCTGGCGCTTCATAGATCCCGCCCTTGCCGCAGGTGACCAGGATCACCGCCAGCGGAATGCCCAACAGCAAGGCGATCAGCGACGACACGCCGACCATCAGGAAGGTGTCGATCACCCCCTGCCACAAGCGATCAAGCCACATAACCCAGCACCTCCACCTGTTGCGCCCAACGCCCGGCCCGCTGGCGCAGCTCCTCGGCCGCCAGCGACGAACCGCTCACCGACAACAGCAATTGCCCCAGCGCATGCCCCTGGATCCGTTCGACACCGCCCTGCAGCAAGCGCACGCGCCCGCCGAGGGCACTGAACAGCGCCGCCAGGTCCGGCTCGTCAGCCGCGCTACCGGTCAACTGCAGGCGCAACACCACCGCCGACTCCGAGGACTGCGGCCGTGCCTGCAAACGCTCTTGCAGCTCCGCCGGCAAAGCGTGTTGCAAGGGCGCCAGCAAGGTTCGACTGACCTGATGCTGCGGGTCGCCGAACACCTGCCAGACCGGCCCCTGCTCCACCACCCGGCCATGCTCCAGCACCACCACCCGGTCGCAGATCTCGCGGATCACCGCCATCTCATGGGTGATCAGAACGATGGTCAGGCCCAGGCGCTGATTGATCTCCCGCAGCAAGCCGAGGATCGACTGGGTGGTTTCCGGATCCAGCGCCGAGGTGGCCTCGTCGCACAGCAGGATCGCCGGGTCATGGACCAGCGCCCGGGCAATCCCCACCCGCTGTTTCTGCCCGCCGGACAACTGCGCCGGGTAGGCCCCGTGCTTGTCCCGCAGGCCCACCAGTTCCAGCAGCTCGCGCACCTTCTGTTCCCGTTGCAGCCTGGGCACCCCGGCCACCTTCAACGGCAGTTCGACGTTCTGCCAGACCGTCTTCGCCGACATCAGGTTGAAGTGCTGGAAAATCATGCCGATGCGCCGACGCAGTTCCACCAGGCGGTTTTCATCGAACTCGCCGATGTCGACCTGATCGATCAGCACCCGCCCCGCACTCGGTTGTTCCAGGCGATTGATGGTGCGGATCAGCGACGACTTGCCGGCGCCGCTGCGGCCGATGATGCCGAACACCTCGCCGCGCTGGATCGCCAGGTCGATGCCTTGCAAGGCGTGCACCGGGCCCTGGCGGCCCTCGTAGGTCTTGCCCACGCCGATAAAGCGCACATGGGCACGATTGAGTTCGGGGTGCAGCTCGGTCTGTTCGGCGCTACGCGGCGTTTCCTCACGCGGGCGCTGGAGGCTGACGACACTCATGTCAGCCTTCCCAACCGGCCTGGTACAGCTTGCCATGGGCCTTATCCAGGGCCGCGCGCACCGCCGGCGAGTGCTGGTAGATATCGACGAACTTGATCAGGCGCGGATCGTTTTTCTCCTTCGGCTGGATCACGAACTGGATCACGTATTCCTTGTGATCGAGACCATCGAACAGCAGCGCGGAGCCGGGATCGAAGGTCTTCGCCAGGCGGATATAGGCCGGGTAGCCCTGCACCAGGTCGGCGTCGTCGTAGGCACGCACCAGTTGCACGGCTTCGACCTGGAGGATCTTGATCTGCTTCGGGCTGCCGACGATGTCGTCTTCGGTGGCCTTGTAGCCGACGCCGGGCTTCAAGGTGATCAAGCCGGCCTTGGCCAGCAGTTGCAGGCCACGACCGCTGTTGATCGGGTCGTTGGCGATGGCCACGGTGGCGCCTTGCGGCAGTTCGTCGAAGCTTTTGTACTTTTTCGAGTAGAGACCGACGTTGTTGATGATCCCGGGGGCAAAGGGCACCAGGTCGAAACCAGCGGCGGCCTTGGCGTTTTCCAGGAAGGGAATGTGCTGGAAGTAGTTCACGTCGATATCGCCGGCGGCCAGGCTGACGTTGGGCGCGATCCAGTCGGTGAACTCCACCAGCTCGACTTTCAGGCCCTGTTTGCCGGCCTCTTCGACGGCGGCTTCCAGTGGAATGGCGAAGGCGGCGGTGGTGCCGACCTTGAGTGGGGCGTCGGCGGCGTGGGCCACGGCGCTGAAGAGGCCGAGGGCCAGGGCCAGTGCTTTGACCGGTTGGATGAGGCGTGTTGTTTTCATGATGGGTTTCCAGTCAGGACATGGATTGTTTGGTGTCTGGGCGGGCCTCATCGCTGGCAAGCCAGCTCCTACAGGGTCCGTGGTGTTTGCGGGTCAGATGGCTGGCGATAGCCCGCACCTGCATGCTGTTCGGGCAGATGGGCCGCGCCATGGAACAGCTTTTCGCGCAAGGTCCCGCCGTCATAGGCGGTCTTGTACGACCCGCGCCGCTGCAACTCCGGAATCACCAGGTCGATGAAGTCCACGTAGCTTTCCGGGGTGACGATGCGCGTCAGGTTGAAGCCGTCCAGCCCGGTTTCTGCGATCCATGACTCCAACTCATCGGCCACCTGCCCGGGCGAGCCGACCACGGTGAAATAGCGCCCGCCCAAGGCATGCTGCTCAAGCAATTTGCGCCGGGTCCAGTCATTGTTCTGCAGGTTTCGGGTCGCCGACTGGATCGCATTGCTCTTCACATACTGGATCGGCTCATCCAGCTCATACTCGGAAAAATCGATCGCGGTGGACGCGGAAAAATGCGCCACCCCGGCCTCCGCACTGGCATAGCCCAGGTACTCGGCGTGCTTGGCCCAGGCCGCCGCCTCGGTCTCGCCGACAATCACGTTCAAGCCCATGAACACCTTGATGCCTTCGGGATCGCGTCCCGCCGCCACCGCACTCGCGCGTACCTTGTCCACCTGGACCTTGGTCGCGGCCTTGTTCTGCCCGCTGATGAACACGCACTCGGCATGCCGCCCGGCGAACTCGAGGCCGCGCTCCGAACTGCCGGCCTGGAACAGCACCGGCGTGCGCTGCGGCGAAGGCTCGCAGAGGTGATAGCCCTCCACCTGATAGAACTCGCCGGCGTGACGCACCTTGTGCACTTTCTCCGGCTGGGCGTAGATCCGCCGGGCCGGATCGTTGAGCACCGCATCGTTTTCCCAACTGCCTTCCCAGAGTTTGTAGAGCACCTCCAGGTACTCGTCGGCCTGATCGTAGCGACGGTCATGCTCGATCTGTTCCTCGAGGCCCATGGCCCGGGCGGCGCTGTCCAGGTAACCGGTGACGATGTTCCAGCCGACCCGCCCACGGCTCAGGTGATCGAGCGTCGACATCCGCCGGGCGAACAGGTACGGCGCCTCGTAGGTGAGGTTGGCGGTCAGGCCGAAACCGAGGTGTTTGGTCACCGCCGCCATGGCCGAAACCAGCAGCAGCGGATCGTTGACCGGCAACTGGATCGACTCCCGCAGCGGCACCTCCACCGAACCCTGGTACACGTCGTAGACCCCGACGATATCGGCGATGAACAGCCCGTCGAACAAACCACGCTCCAGCAGCTGCGCCAGCCCGGTCCAGTATTCCAGCGTCTTGTACTCGGTCGAGTTGTCCCGCGGATGGGTCCACAGGCCGTGGTTGATATGCCCGATGCAGTTCATGTTGAAGGCGTTGAGCAGGATCTTTTTCTTCGCCATCAGATCGTTCCCCGCAGCGGCGGATTTTCCGCATTGAGGTAGTAGTTGCCCACCGCGTGGTACTTCCAGCGCACCGGGTCGTGCAGGGTGTGCACCCGCGCATTGCGCCAGTGGCGGTCCAGCCCGTGTTCGGCCAGGGTCGCCTGGCTGCCGGCCAGCTCGAACAGACTGCTGCCGGCGGCCAGGGAGATCTCGGTGCTGATGGCCCGCGCCTCGGCCACCGCAATCGAAGCCGCCGCGATGGTTTCGGCGTTGGTCTCGGCCTGGGCTCGGTCGAGATACTCGCCGGCCCGCTCCAGCAAGGCCTCGGCGGCGTGCAGGCGAACGCTCAGGTGGCCGAGGCTCTTGAGGGTCAACGGATCGTCGGTGGCCTTGTCACTGCCGGCATCGATCCACGGCCGCGTGCGGGTGCGGACAAAGTGCAAGGTGTCCTCATAGGCGGCGCGGGCAATGCCGGTGTCGATGGCCGCATGGAGAATCTGCGCCAGCGGGCCGACCGGGGTCGGACGCTCGAAGGCACTTTGAAAGGGAATCACATCCTCGGCAGCGACAAAAACGTCCTCGAACACCACCGAACCGCTGCCGGTGGTGCGCTGGCCAAAACCGCTCCAGTCGTCGATCACGTTCAGGCCGCTGCTGTCGCGAGGCACGAAGGCCAACTGCTGGACACCCTGCTCATCCACCACCGAGGTCGGAATGCGCTGGGCATACAAGGCCCCCGTGGCGTAGAACTTGCGTCCGTTGATGCGATAGCCGTCGCCGTCCCGGCGCAAGCTGGTGATACGGTCATGGGCCGTCTTGGTCCCCAGTTCGGCCAAGGCATTGCCAAAGCGTCGACCGGCGAGCACCTCGGCATACAGACGCTGTTTCTGCGCCTCGCTACCGTTCACCCGCAACACTTCCAGGGCATAGAAATGGTTCTGCGGAATCTGCCCGAGGGACGCATCGGCCTCGGCGATCAGTTGCGTGACCTTGGCCAGGGTGACATTGGACACACCGGCACCGCCGTAGGCTTTCGGCACGCTGATGCCCCAGAGGCCCGAACGGGAAAACACCTCCAGTTCGGCCAACGGCAGACGCCGTTCACGATCGCGCAGGACGCTGTCGCGCTTGAAGTCTTCGGCCAGGTCGCCGGCCACGATCAGGGCTTGCTCGTCGCTGTCGATGACCGCGACGTGTTGAGAAAGAGTCATGTGCTTCTCCAGAGGTCGGGTCGTCAAATCCAGGAATGCCGGGCCGGCAAGCTGCCGTTCAGGCGATAGGCGCCAATGGCGTGGTATTTCCAGCGCACCGGGTCATGCAGGGTGTGCACCCGGGCGTTGCGCCAGTGCCGGTCGAGGTTGAATTCCGCCAGGGTGGCGCGGCTGCCGGCCAGCTCGAACAGCTTCTCGCTGGCGAGCAGGGCGATTTCGGTGGTGAGGACCTTGGCCTCGGCCACGGCAATCGAGGCCCGCGCCGCACCCGCCGCATCCACCGGCCCGGCGCTGACCTGGTCAAGGACCTGCCCGGCCTTGCGCAACAGCGCCTCGGCGGCGTGCAGTTCGATTTTCAACTTGCCGATATCGGCGATCACGTAGAGGTCGTCGCTGGCGCGCTCGACCTTGGCGTCGATCCACGGCCGCGAACGCTCGCGGACAAAGGCGATGCTGTCGTCGATGGCCCCACGGGCGATGCCGGCGTCGATGGCCGCCTGGATCAGTTGCGAGAACGCGCCCTGGATATTCGGCACCTCGCCCTGGCGCCAGTTGTCCACGACATCGTCCGCTTCCACCCGCACCTGGTTCAGCAACACGGTGCCACTGGCGGTAGTGCGCTGGCCGAAACCCGACCAGTCGTCGACGATGCGCAAGCCCGGCGTGCCGCGCCGGACGAAGGCCATGACCTGCCGGCCTTCGTCGTTGATCGCCTTGACCGCCACCCAGTGGGCAAACAGGGCGCCGGTGGAATAGAACTTCTGGCCGCTGACGACAAAGCCGTCACCGTCGGCATGGATCCGGGTCTTGAGCTCCAGGGTGTTTTTCGTGCCACGCTCAGGCCCGGCATTGCCGATGCGCCAGCCTTCCAGCACGCTCTGGAACAGCTGCTTTTTCTGGCGCTCGGTAGCCGTGCCCTGGAGCAACTGGAGAATGCCGAACTGGTTCTGCGGGATCTGCCCGAGCGCCGGATCGGCGGCGGAAATGATCGCGAAGACCTCGGCCACGGTGACGAATGAAACCTGCGGGCCACCGTACTCCCGGGGAATGGTGATGCTGCCCAGACCGCTGCGGGTGAACTGCTCGATCTCGGCCCAGGGCAGCTTGCGCTGGCGATCGCGGCGCGCGGCCTGCGAGCGGGCGACCTCGGCCAGCTCACGGGCGGCCTGCAGGGCTTCGGCGTCGTTGCGCAGCACCCGGGCCGGCAACAACAGGGGGGCCATATCCAGGTCGCTGCGGACCTGTGCTTCGTGCAAGTTAGACATCAACGCCACTCCGTGGCGCGCGCAATGCCCTGGCGATCCGCACGAGGGTGATTGTGTTCCTGACCATACCGACCTCATCTCTTTTGGGAGGCGTCGCAACAGCGCGACGCCATCGAAATCAAACAAGTCCGGTGGTCCGGTTCATATACCCTAAGCGCGTATAAAAATTAAATAAACTAACCTTTGGGAATATGCATAGAAGGTCAGCCTCTCACCCCCGGCAGGGCTGGGCGAGCTTGGCGAAATCCGGGCGCGGGGCCCTGATGTAGTGCCGGGCGCTGCCGACCCTGAGTCGTCTCGCCGGGGCCCAGCGGGAGTTGTTGCCGACCCGGTCGATCACGCAGTAAGTGAGTTCCAGGCCGCTGTCCTCGCCGGCTTCCTGGATCACCGCCGGGGGCACGAAGAGCCTGACCGGCTTGCCGATGTCCTCACCGGCGAGCTTGGGCAGGTCCAGGCGTACATCGCCCCAGAGCAGGGTGATTTCGTCCTCGGCCGCCATGTTCAGATAAGGCGCCAGGGTCAGCGGCACCCCCCGGCGCATCTGGCTGGGATTGACCCCGTAGCGCTGGATCGGCGCGGGAATGATCAGCGGGGCCAGCCCCTGGTTTTCCTCACCGAAGGGCTGACCGCCCGGGCAGGCGAGCTTGACCGGCACCTTGAGCCGACGCGAACAGGCGCCGCCACTGCCCACGTGCAGGACCCGATAGTGAACCCGCGCCACCCCTTCCTGCACGAAACTCTCCGGCACCCGCAGACTGAGGGACTGGCCGACGTCATGCGCCGACACCTGTCGGGCCGTCACATAACAATCGTCCCAGAACAACTCGACCAGGTCGCCCTCATCCATGCCGACATAGGGCCTGATGACAATCGACAACTGCGCGGCGGCCAGCAGGCCGATACCACGTCCATGGGCCTGGGGAACGACAGGCGGAGCCAGCCGCAGGGTGTCCTGAAAATGCGTCATGAAAAAATCCTTTTTGTAGGGTGACGAAAAGTCCAACGTGCAGGCGCAGGCCTAGGCCGCATGAACCACCGTTGTCCTTGAACCTCAACAGGCGTCCTTACCGTCGCAAATGCTGGGGCGCGCACGCGCAGTCCGGCGAACAATTGGCCGAAACGTGCATGCGGTCCTGATAACGTCGTGCAGGTTGAGAAGTGCAGCTAAGAGTTTTGCGCAGAGGGTGTCAAGCCATTAAACGGTCATGACGAAGATCGCCAGGGAATTCAGATAATTCCTACTTTGACGGCCTTTACAGTGAAAGCAAAGTCACAGGAAGTCGGTAGTAAACACTTAATACCTGACACTCGATAAAACAATGATTCGAAACCGTCGTACTCACTCCCTGAGTACGCCTTATTAATTAAGAAGTTTCCTACTTGTTCTCCAGAAACTTACTGAGAAACTGCCGGGTGCGCTCTTCCTTGGGATGGGCAAACAGCGCCTTGGCCTCACCTTGCTCGACGATCACGCCCTTGTCGAAAAAGATCACCCGATTGGCCACATCCCGGGCAAAGCCCATTTCGTGGGTGACAATCACCATGGTGCGCTTTTCTTCGGCCAGGCCACGAATGGTTGCCAGCACCTCACCCACCAGCTCCGGGTCGAGGGCCGAGGTCGGCTCGTCGAACAGGATCACCTCCGGCTCCATGGCCAGCGCCCGGGCAATCGCCACCCGTTGTTGCTGGCCACCGGAAAGCCGGCGCGGGTAGGCGTCTTCCTTGCCCGCCAGGCCGACCTTGGCCAGCAGCTTGCGTCCCAGGGCAAGGGCCTGGTCACGCGGGGTCTTCTTGACCACCAGCGGGCCTTCGATGACGTTCTCCAGCGCCGTGCGGTGAGGAAACAGGTTGAAGTTCTGGAACACGAAACCCACCTGCTGGCGCAGCTTGCGCACCAGGCCCAACTGCTGGTTCAGCGGACGGCTGCCATCGATCTCGATGTCGCCGACCTTGATCCGGCCGCTGGAGGGTTCCTCGAGGAAATTCAGGCAACGCAGGAAAGTGGTCTTGCCGGAACCGCTGGGACCGATGATGGCAATCACCTCGCCGACCTCGACCGTCAGGTCGATGCCGTTGAGCACGGTCTGCCCCTTGAATTGCTTGGTCAGTTTTTCAACCACGATCATGCTTCAAGACTCCTGGTCATGCCGATTGACCCGCGCTTCCAGACGGTGCTGCAAGTGCGCGAGCACGCTGGCGAGGACCCAGTAGATCAGGGCGGCGGCAAGATACATGGTGAAGATTTCAAAGGTCCGGGCGGTGATCAGCTGGGCCTGGCGGAACAGTTCCGGAACCTGGATGGTCGCGGCCAGCGCCGTGTCCTTGACCAGGGAAATGAAACTGTTGCCCAACGGTGGCAGGGCCGTGCGGGCGGCTTGCGGCAGGATCGCCCGACGCAGGGTCTGCGCCCGCGACATGCCGATGCTCGCCGCCGCTTCCCACTGGCCGCGCTCGATGGAGCTGATGGCAGCCCGGAGGATCTCACAGGCGTAGGCCGCCATGTTCAGCGAAAAGCCGATCAACGCGGCGGGCAGCGGCTCCAGCTCGATGCCCATCTGCGGCAGTCCGTAATAGATCACGAACAACTGGACCAGCAGGGGTGTGCCGCGAAAGAACGACACATAGACCCTGGCGATCCAGCTCACCAGCGCGAAGCGCGACAGCCGCATCAAGGCCAGGCCGAAGCCCAGCAACAAACCGAAGAACATGCCGCCCAGGCTGAGGATGACCGTGAAGTACGCGCCCTGGAGCAGGAAGGGCGCGGAGTCCAACGCTAGCTGGAAAGCTGCTTCCATTATTGGGTGACGTCAGCGTTGAAGTACTTTTCCGACAGCTTTTTCAAGGTGCCGTCGGCGCGCAGCTCGTCGATGGCCTTGTTCACCGCGGCCAGCAACTCGGGTTCGCCTTTGCGCAGGGCGATGCCGGCTTCCTGGCGGGAGAACGGTTCGCCGGAGACGGCCAGCGTGTCGTTGGTCTTCTTGATCAGTTCGAAGGCCGCCAGGCGGTCCACCAGAATCGCGTCGATACGGCCTACGCGCAGGTCCTGGTACTTGGTCGGATCATCGTCGTAGGTCTTGATGATGGCTTTCGGCACGTTGTCCTTGAGCCATTGTTCATAGTTGGTACCCAGGCCGACACCGACCTTGTGGCCCGCCAGATCCTGGGCGGTCTTGAACTTGTCGGCGTCCTTCTTCTGCACCAGGGCCTGGATGCCGGAAACGGTGTAGGGCTCGGAGAAGTCATACTTCTTCTTGCGCTCTTCGGAGATGGTCACCTGGTTGATCACCGCGTCCAGGCGCTTGGACTCCAGGGCCGCGAGAATGCCGTCCCATTTGGTCGGTTGCAGCTTGACCTTCACACCGAGCTTTTTCGCCAGGGCTTCGGAGAATTCGACTTCGAAACCGGCCAGCTTGCCGTCTGCACCGACGAAGCTGAACGGCGGGTAGGTGCCTTCCAGGCCGACGTTGATGGTGCCGGCCTTCTTGATGCTGTCCAGCTGCTCACCGGCAAAGGCCTGGCCCAGCAGGCCTGCACCGAGCACCAAGCCCAGGCTGCCGACCAGCAGACGCTTGCGAAATGCGGAAATATTCATGACGAGCCCCGTGTGTATTCTTATGGGAAGGAACGCAAATCTGACGCTCTGAAGAGCAGCGTCAATCCTGCCTTAAAGCGGCGTTGGCGTCTCGCGCCAATTCGCCCGCGCCGCGACTATAGCGGGCGTTTTATATTCTATAAAATAATAAAAAACTATTTATATATTCTATTTTTACACAGCATCGCCGGCAAGCCGGGCTCCTACAGGGTCCGCGCTCGCCTTGCGATCAAGGTCGGGTTACAGCATAGCTTCGTAGGCAAACAATGCCGGAGCGCCACCAGTGTGGAGGAAGATGATCGGGCCGTCCTCGAAACGCTGGAGAGCGATGCCATCGAGCAGCCCGGCCATGGCCTTGCCGGTGTAGACCGGGTCGAGCAGGATGCCTTCCTGGCTGGCCAGCAGCTTGACCGCCGCCAGTGTCCCGGCGTTCGGCTCGCCATAACGCGGGGCGAAATACTCATCCCACAATTCGACCTTGAAGCTGGCCGGTACCGACACCCCCAGCAACTCGGCCGTGCGCTCGGCCAGGCCCTGCACCTTCGGACGCTGCGCCTCGTCGCTACGGGACACCGTCACCCCGACCACCGGCAACCGCGGCAGCGCTTCGCTCAAGGCCAGGCCCAGGCCGCTGTGGGTCCCGGCGCTGCCGGAGGCCAGCACCACCGCGGCAAACTCCAGCCCGCTGTCCTCGATCTGCGCCGCCAGTTCAAATCCGGCCCGCACATAACCCAGCGCGCCCAGGGCGTTGGAACCGCCGATCGGCACCAGGTACGGCTTCTTGCCGTTGCCACGCAGGCGCTCGGCCAGGGCCTGCAACTGCTCGTCGGCATTGTCCAGGTTGTCCACCAACTCGACCCGGGCGCCGAACAGGTCCAGCAACAAGCGGTTGCCGTTGCCCAGGTAGTTGGCGTCCTTGGTACCGATGGGATTCTCCAGCAGGGCCACGCAGCCCAGTCCGAGACGGGCCGCCAGGGCCGCCGTCTGGCGCACATGGTTGGACTGGATGGCGCCGGCGGTGATCAGCGTATCGGCGCCGACCGCCAGGGCATCGGCCCCCAGGTATTCCAGCTTGCGCAGCTTGTTGCCGCCCAGGGCCAGGGGGGTCAGGTCATCGCGCTTGATGTAGATATCGCGGCCGACCCACGCCGACAGGCGTTCGAGCTTTTCCAGGGGGGTGGCCTGGGCCAGGAGTTCCAGACGGGTAAAACGGGCAAGCTGTTGTTTGATCATGGGGCCGAGCTGACTGTGGGAGGTGCCTGGACTATAGGCAGCGGCTTTTCGCCAGGCAACTGTCATTCGCTTATGCCGAAAAATTCTGAGCAAAGCACCATTCGTTCTTAATTGCCGTTTGTGCCGGTGCCGTAAAGTGGAAGTCATTCAGGCGACCTGATAGGCCGGTCGTCGAGCCGGAGATTTGATCGTGAGCGAGCGTTCCAGCCATTGGCAACTACAGACCATCGTCAGCCAGTTGCGCAGCGCCCGGGATGAGTGGCGCAGCCGTAACGGCCGGGTCAGCGACGAACAGGGCGGCCGTGAACTGCCGTCGCGCCAGGCCATGGCCGAGATCCTCGAGTCGCTCTGCGGCGCGCTGTTTCCCATGCGCCTGGGACCGGTGGACCTGCGTGAGGAAAGCGAAGACTTCTACGTCGGCCACACCCTGGACGCGGCCCTCAATGCCCTGCTGGCCCAGGCCCGCCTGGAACTGCGTTACGTGGCGCGGCACGGCGGCGAGTCGGACAGCGAGGTCCAGGCCAAGGCCGTGCAACTGATCCAGGACTTCGCCATGGCCCTGCCGGAGTTGCGCCGGATGCTCGACACCGACGTGCTGGCGGCCTACCACGGCGACCCGGCGGCGCGCAGCGTCGATGAAGTGCTGCTGTGCTACCCGGGGATTCTCGCGGTGATCCATCATCGCCTGGCCCATCACCTGTACCGGGCCGGGTTGCCGTTGCTGGCGCGGATCAGTTCGGAAATCGCCCACTCGGCCACCGGGATCGACATTCACCCCGGGGCGCAGATCGGCCGCAGTTTCTTTATCGACCATGGCACCGGCGTGGTGATCGGCGAAACCGCCATCATCGGCGAGCGGGTGCGGATCTACCAGGCGGTGACCCTGGGCGCCAAGCGCTTCCCGGCGGATGAGGACGGCCAGTTGCAGAAGGGCCATCCGCGCCACCCTATCGTCGAGGACGACGTGGTGATCTACGCCGGGGCGACCATCCTCGGCCGCATCACCATCGGCCGCGGCGCCACCATCGGCGGCAACGTCTGGCTGACCCGCAGCGTGCCGGCCGGCTGCAACCTGACCCAGGCCAACCTGCAGCAGCATGAGGACGGAACGCAGCGCTAGCTCGCCACAAAGTCGCACCGCCGAGCCCTGCGATTAGTCCTACAGACCACATCCGTGTTTAACTTGACCGTTCGATCAAGTTAAACCGGCGGCCCGCCGCCCGCTCACAACAGGAGGCTTGCCTTTGCTGAGTCCGAGATACCCAGCCACGTTTCATACCCTTGAGGTGCCCGTTTCATGAGCACTTCAGCCCTCCCCACCAGCGGCCTGGTCCGCATGAACCCGCCGGTGTTCTACTTCGCCGCGACCTTCATCCTGCTGTTCGGCCTGCTGGTCATGGCCCTGCCCGAAGCCGCCGGCCAATGGCTGCTGGCGGCACAGAACTGGGCGGCCAATACGGTCGGCTGGTATTACCTGCTGGCGATGACCCTGTACCTGGTCTTCGTGGTGGTCACCGCCTTGTCCGGCTACGGCAAGATCAAGCTCGGTGCCGACCACGACGAACCCGAGTTCAGCTACCTGTCCTGGGCCGGCATGCTGTTCGCCGCCGGGATCAGCATCACCCTGTTCTTTTTCTGCGTCTCCGAACCCCTGACCCACCTGCTGCAACCGCCCCAGGGCGAGGCCGGGACCCAGGCCGCCGCGCGCCAGGCCATGCAGATTCTGTTTCTGCACTGGGGCCTGCACGGTTGGGGGGTGTTCGCCTTCGTCGGCATGGCCCTGGCCTACTTCGCCTACCGGCACAACCTGCCGCTGGCCCTGCGCTCGGCGCTCTATCCGCTGATCGGCAAGCGCATCAACGGGCCCATCGGCTATGCCGTGGACGGCTTCGGCATCATCGCCACGGTGTTCGGCCTCGGCGCCGACATGGGCTTTGGCGTCCTGCACCTCAACTCGGGCCTGGACTACCTGTTCAACGTGCCCCACACCCAATGGGTCCAGGTCGGGCTGATCAGCCTGATGATGGGCGCGGCCATCGCCGTCGCGGTCGCCGGCGTCGACAAGGGCGTGCGGGTGATGTCCGATATCAACATGCTGCTGGCCTGCGCGCTGCTGCTGTTCGTGCTGTTCGCCGGGCCGACCCAGCACCTGCTCAATACCCTGATCCAGAATCTGGGCGACTACCTCGGCGCGCTGCCGACCAAGAGCTTCGACCTCTACGCCTATGACAAGCCCAGCGACTGGCTGGGCGGCTGGACAGTGTTCTACTGGGCCTGGTGGATCGCCTGGGCGCCGTTCGTCGGCCTGTTCATCGCGCGGATCTCCCGCGGCCGGACCCTTCGCGAGTTCGTCTTCGGCGTGCTGCTGATCCCGCTGGGCTTCACCCTGGCGTGGATGTCGATCTTCGGCAACAGCGCCATCGACCAGGTGCTCAACCACGGCATGACCGCCCTCGGCCAGTCGGCCCTCGAGGATCCGTCACGGACGCTGTACCTGCTGCTGGAAACCTACCCCTGGAGCAAGACGGTGATCGCCGTCACGGTGTTCATCAGCTTCGTGTTCTTCGTCACCTCGGCCGACTCCGGCACCGTGGTGCTGTCGACCTTGTCCGCCCGTGGCGGCAGTGCCGACGAAGACGGGCCGAAGTGGCTGCGGGTATTCTGGGGCGCGCTGACCGCGCTGATCACCAGCGCCCTGCTGTTCTCCGGCAGCATCGATGCGCTGAAGTCGGCGGTGGTGCTGACCTCGCTGCCGTTCTCGCTGATCCTGCTGCTGATGATGTGGGGACTGCACAAGGCGTTCTACCTGGAGTCGCAGAAGCAGATCGCCCGGCTGCACTCACTGGCGCCGGTGTCCCACTCGCGGCGCAGCGGCTGGCGCCAGCGCCTGGGCCAGGCGGTGCACTTCCCGTCGCGGGACGAGGTCTACCGGTTCCTCGACCAGACGGTGCGTCCGGCCATCGAGGACGTCAGCGCGGGGTTCGTCGAGAAGGGCCTGAACGTGGTGACGCAGCCGGACCCGGCCAATGACAACGTCAGCCTGGAAATCGGCCATGGCGACCAGCACCCGTTCATCTACCAGGTGCGGATGCGCGGCTACTTCACGCCGTCCTTCGCCCGTGGCGGCATGGGCCCCAGGGCGCTGAGAAACCGCCGCTACCACCGCGCCGAGGTGCACCTGCGCGAAGGCAGCCAGGACTATGACCTGATGGGCTACAGCAAGGAGCAGATCATCAACGACATCCTCGACCAGTACGAACGGCACATGCAGTTCCTGCACCTGGTGCGTTGAGACGCCGCGTCAGGCCTTGTCCAGCACCATGAACAAGGCCATGGCGATGGCCGGCAGACCGAACACCGCCAGCCCGGTCATCAACTCCGAAAGGACGCTCTGGTGGGCGGTGATCACCCCGATGGCGCCGTTGACGATCGTCGCCAGCAACCACATGCCGAGAAAGCCAACGCCGAGGATCTGCCGGCCGATACCCAGGCGCTGGCCGAAGAACAGCGTGCCGCCGAGCAGGATCAGGCCGATGGCGAGGATGATGGCGGTGTGCATGGTGTGTCCTCCAGGGCTGTGCTGTCTGTTAGCCCCAATACCGATTTGTAGGCGCCGGCTTGCTGGCGATGAGGCCAGGGAGCCTTGCATCACCCGATGGACCGCTATCGCCAGCAAGCCGGCTCCCACAGGTGGGTATTCCAGGCTTGACTGACGGACGTCCTCTCATCCCTCACTAACACTGTAGATCGAAACCCGGCCCCTCAACGGCGCCGATCTGTAACAGATCCACCAGCCCGACTCACCGGAACATCCAGGCGTCAGGCCAGGCCACCGTTGGCGCGCAGGATCTGGCCGTTGACCCAGGCGGCAGCCGGGCTCACCAGGAAGGACACCACGTCGGCGATGTCTTGCGGCTGGCCGAGACGCTCCAGCGGCGGCATCCTGGCGAAGGTCTGGATCTGCTCTTCGCTCTTGCCGTGCAGGAACAATTCCGTCGCCACCGGGCCGGGAGCCACGGCATTGACGCTGATCCGCCGACCGCGCAGTTCCTTGGCGAACACCTGGGTGAGCGATTCCACCGCCGCCTTGCTGGCGATGTACACCGCGTAGCCGGGCAGGTTCAGGGCCACGGTGCTGCTGGAGAAGTTGACGATACGGCCGCCGTCATTCATCCGGGCAGCGGCTTCGCGCAGGGTGTTGAAGGTGCCGCGGGTGTTGATGGCGAAGGTCTGCTCGAACAGTTCGTCGCTGTGCTGGGCCAGGGGCAGGACCTTGAGGATGCCGGCGTTGTTGACCAGCACGTCGACCTTGCCCAGTTGCTGCTCGGTTTCCTCGAACAGCCGGGCGACATCGGCGGAACGGGCGACATCGGCCTTGATCGCTATGGCCGGGTGGCCGGCCTGGCGCAGCTCCACCACCAGCGCCGAAGCCTCGGTGGCGCTGCTGGCGTAGTTGATGGCGACGGCAAAACCTTGCGCAGCCAGCTGGCGGGCGATAACCGCGCCGATGCCGCGTGAAGCTCCGGTGACGATGGCCACTTTGCGGTTCTGGTGGGTCATGTCGAATCTCCTGGGGTGTGGGTTGGGTGTGGCGCCAATCTCACAGGTTTACCCAGGGGGATAAATGCACGATAGTTGGCTTGACTGTTCAATAATCGCCAACAATCAACCGCAACGGAGCGCCCATGGACCAGGTCAAGGCCATGAAGGTATTCGTCCGGATCTACGAGCGCAGCAGCTTCACCCTGGCCGCCGAAGACCTGAACCTGCCCCGCGCGACCCTGACCCACACCCTGAATCAGTTCGAGGCCTGGCTCGGCACCCGGCTGCTGGAACGCAGCACCCGCCGCGTCCGGCCGACCCTCGACGGCGAGGCCTATTACCCGCGTTGCGTGCAATTGCTGGCGGAGCTGGAAGAGGCCGAGCTGGCGTTTCGCTCGGTGGCGCCCAAGGGCCGTTTGCGGGTGGACTTGCAGGGCGCGCTGGCCAGGTATTTCGTGATCCCGGCGCTGCCGCAGTTTCTCGAACGCTACCCGGATATCGACGTGTCGATGAGCGAGGCCAGCCAGTTTATCGACCTGATCGCCGAGGGCGTGGATTGCGTGTTGCGTTCGGGCAATCTCGGTGACTCCTCGCTGGTCGGCCGCCGGGTCGCCAATCTGCGCCAGACGACCTGCGCCAGCCCGGCGTACCTGCGCCGATATGGCGAGCCGCAGTGCCTCGCGGACCTGAGCCGGCATCAGGGCGTCAACTACGTTTCAAGGGCCACCGGCAAAGTGTTTCCGTTCGAGTTCAGCGAGGCGAGCGAGCTGCGCGAAGTGCCCCTGGCGGGCCGGGTGTCGGTATTCGGCGCCGAGATCTATGTCGCCTCGGCCGTCTCCGGACTGGGGCTGATCCAGGTGCCGCATTACCGGGTGGCGGAGCAGATCGCGCAGGGCTTGCTCAAGGAAGTCCTGCCGAACCACCCGCCGCCACCGATGCCGGTGTCGGTGCTCTATCCGCAGAACCGCCATATGTCGCCGCGGGTGCGGGTGTTCGTGGACTGGATCAGCGAGATTTTTGCCAAGGCGATGTAGAACGTGAAAGGTTTCAGCCACGAATAGAAGCGCTGTCGGCGCGAGTCCGAGTTCGGCGTATGCTGGACCACTTCGCTGAAACTGCCCACCGAGAGAGGGTTCGATGACTTACCAAGCTGCCGAAAACCGCTACGACTCCATTCCCTACCGCCGCGTCGGACGCAGCGGGCTGGTGCTGCCGGCGCTGTCCCTGGGACTGTGGCACAACTTCGGCGACAGCACGCCGATCGACACCCAGCGCGCCCTGCTGCGCACCGCCTTCGACCTGGGCATCAACCACTTCGACCTGGCGAACAACTATGGCCCGCCCTACGGCAGCGCCGAGATCAACTTCGGTCGTCTACTGCGCGAAGACTTCAAGTCGTATCGCGATGAGCTGATCATCTCCAGCAAGGCCGGCTGGGACATGTGGCCCGGCCCTTACGGCCAGGGCGGCGGTTCGCGCAAATACGTGCTTGCCAGCCTCGACCAGAGCCTGCAACGCCTGGGCCTGGACTATGTGGATATCTTCTATTCGCACCGCTTCGACCCGGATACCCCGCTGGAAGAAACCGCCGGCGCCCTGGCCAGCGCCGTGCAGCAGGGCAAGGCGCTGTATATCGGCATCTCGTCGTATTCCGGGGTGAAAACCCGCGAGATGGCGACGTTGTTGCAAGAATGGAAAGTCCCGCTGCTGATTCACCAGCCGGCCTACAACCTGCTCAATCGCTGGGTGGAAAAGGACCTGCTGGACACCGTCGAGGAGCTGGGTACCGGGGTGATTGCCTTTACGCCGTTGGCCCAGGGCCTGCTGACCGACAAATACCTCAATGGCATCCCCAAGGATGCGCGGGTCAATCGTCCGGGCGGCGATTCGTTGCAGGCGTCGCACCTGTCCGAAACCAACATCGCCCATGTGCGGGCGTTGAATGAGATCGCCCAGCGTCGTGGCCAGAGCCTAGCGCAACTGGCGCTGGCCTGGACCTTGCGCGACCCACGGGTGACCTCGGCGCTGATCGGTGCGAGCCGACCGGAGCAGATCATCGAGAACGTCGGGGCGCTGAAGAACCTGAGTTTCACCCAGGAAGAACTGGCGCAAATCGACCGCTTCGCCCAGGAAGGCGGGATCAATCTGTGGGAGAAGCCCTCGACAGCGGAGTGATCCCTCCGTGCCCGCCAACGACTCGATTCACCCAGCAGGACGCTTTCCATGCTCAAGACCCTGGCGGTCGCAAACTACCGCTCGATCAACAAACTGGTGGTGCCGCTGGGCCGGCTGAACCTGATCACCGGGCCCAATGGCAGCGGCAAATCCAACCTGTATCGGGCCCTGCGCCTGCTGGCGGAAACCGCCCAGGGCGGGGTGGTCAACGCACTGGCGCGTGAAGGCGGGCTGGATTCGACCTTCTGGGCCGGGCCGCACACCCTCAGCCGGCGCATGCGCAACGGCGAAGTCGCCATCGAGGGCGGGCCGCGCCCAAAGGCCAAGCGCCTGCGCCTGGGGTTTGCCGGTGAAGGCTTCAGTTACGCGATCTCCCTCGGTTTGCCGGAGCCCAGCGCCTCGTATTTTTCCCTGGACCCGGAGATCAAGCGCGAATGCATCTGGGCCGGGCCCCTGTATCGTCCGGCAAGCCTGCTGGTGGGACGCTCGGGGCCCCTGATCAAGGCGCGCGAAGGGCGTGGTTGGGAAGTACTGGCACAACACACGCCGAGCTTCGACAGCCTGTTCGATCAGGTGGGCAATCTGCGCGGCTCACCGGAGGTGCTGTTGCTGCGCGAAAGCATTCGCGGCTGGCGTTTTTATGATCACTTTCGCAGCGATGCCGAAGCGCCTGTGCGCCAGCCCCAGCTGGGAACACGCACGCCAGTGCTGCATCACGATGGTCGCGACCTCGCGGCGGCATTGCGGACCATTCTCGAAATCGGCGACCCCGAAGCCCTGCACGCGGCCATCAGCGATGCCTTTCCCGGCTCGCGACTGGAGATCGCACCGTTGCAAGGCTCGCGCTTTGCCATCGAGTTTCACCAGGAAGGTTTGTTGCGACCGCTGTCCGCCGCCGAGCTGTCGGACGGGACCCTGCGCTATCTGTTGCTGGTGGCGGCCCTGCTGACACCCCGACCACCGCCCCTGATGGTGCTGAACGAACCGGAAACCAGCCTGCACCCGGACCTGCTGCCGGCCTTGGCGCGGTTGATCGTGCAGGCCTCGGCGCAATGCCAGGTGTGGGTGGTGTCCCATGCCAGCCGCCTGATCGCGGCGTTGCAGCAGGACCCGGCGTGCAATTCCATCGTGCTGGAAAAGGTCCTGGGACAGACCGGCATCGTCGGCCAGGGGATGCTCGACGAGCCGGCCTGGAACTGGCCGGATTGACCGCCGCCGCCCAATGCCCGTCCAGCACGACTCAGCCAGGAACCTGACCACCGGGAATTGCCGGATGGGGGATGGGCGGCTACTTTGATCGGGTTGCAGCATGGATCTTTTTGACCCGAGGGGGGCTCCAGGTACGGACGCCCATGGCCGGATTCGATGGCCACCCCATTACAAGGAAAGCCCCTATGGCCCAGGCAAATCCGCCGGAAAAGCTCGATCCCCAGGACATTGTGAAACTGCTGGTGGCGTTGCGCCGGGCAATGAAAAACGCCGACACGGGTCGCGCGTCGGCGTTCAAACCTTGAAGGGCTTAATCGCGCATCAGAACGCCGGCAATACCGCGCCTTTGTACTTCTCGGCGATGAACGCTTTCACTTCCGGACTGGTCAGGGCCTTGGCCAGTTTCTGCACCGCGGCGTTGTCCTTGTTGTCCGGACGGGCCACCAGGAAGTTCACGTAAGGCGAGTCGGCCCCTTCGATCAACAGCGCGTCCTTGGCCGGGTTCAAACCCGCTTCCAGCGCGTAGTTGGTGTTGATCAGGTCCAGGTCGACCTGGTCCAGAACCCGTGGCAGCAGGGCCGATTCCAGCTCCTTGAACTTCAGGTGCTTGTCGTTCTTGACGATGTCTTTCGGCGTCGACAGCGCGTTGGTCGGGTCTTTCAGGGTGATCAGACCGGCTTTCTGCAGGAGCAGCAGCGCACGGCCGCTGTTGCTGCCTTCGTTCGGAATGGCCACGGTGGCGCCGTCTTTCAGCTCAGCCAGGCTTTTGACTTTCTTCGAGTAACCACCGAAAGGTTCGACGTGCACACCGATCACGGTGACCAGGTTGGTGCCCTTGCCTTTATTGAAACCATCCAGGTACGGCTTGGTCTGGAAATAGTTGGCGTCCAGATGTTTCTCGGCCACCTGGGTGTTCGGTTGCACGTAGTCGGTGAAGACCTTGATCTCCAGGTCCACGCCTTCCTTGGCCAGGGTCGGCTTGATCAGCTCGAGGATCTCGGCGTGCGGGATCGGCGTCGCGGCCACCACCAGTTTCTCGCCGGCCTGGGCCAGGCTTGCGGTCAGCACGGCCGCCAATGCGGTAAACAACAGAACCTTTTTCATGCAGTGTCCTTATCGAAAATCACGGTCGTCATCGACGACAGCCTTGAGAGGGAGGTGCCAGTAAAGTGATATCGCCGGCATGGAGCAGAAGATACCGACATTTTTTATTCCAGAACAATATCTTTTATTCATCTTCATATTCCATTTTGTTCATACAGCGTTCCCACAGGATCTACAGCAGGATTTATGCAACGTGATCCAGAAGGCGTTTAAGCTGCGCCAGCTCCTCGGCGGAGCTGCCGCCGATAAATTGCTCGATCAGGGCCAGCGGCGCCGGCAGGTTCAGATGCTCCGGCAGAATCTCCTCGCCGCTGCTGACCAGCAGTGCGAAGTGAATGACGTTCTCCAGCTCCCGGGTGTTGCCCGGCCAGGTATGCCGCTCCAGGGCACGCTGCACGCTGTCGCTGATCAGCGGCACCGGCAGGCTCAGGCGCTGGCTGTAGATGCCGAGGAAATACTCGGCCAGGGACAGGATGTCGCCGACCCGCTCGCGCAACGCCGGCAACTCCAGCCGGCCTTCGCTGAGGTAGTGATACAGGCGCTCATGGAATTTCCCCACCGCCACCGCCTGGGCCAGGTCGATGCTGGTGGCCGCCACCAGGCGCACATCCACCGGGCTGGGTTGCAGGGCGCCGACCCGGGTGACTTCGTGATTCTCCAGCGCGGCGAGCAATTTCACCTGGATCGGCAGCGGCAGGTCGCCAATCTCGTCCAGGTACAAGGTGCCGCCGTTGGCCGAGCCGAACCAGCCGGCGCGACTGCTGGCCGAGCCGCTATAGGCCCCCGCGGCATAACCGAACAACTCGGCGTCGGCGTAGGTCGGGCTGATGGCGCCGCAGTTGACCGAAACGAACAGCCCGGTACGGTCACTGGCGCGGTGGATATGCCGGGCGAGCAATTCCTTACCGGTCCCGGTCTCGCCACGGATCAATACCGGCAGCGCCTTGGGTGCCAGCGCTTCGAGTTCTTCACGCAGTTGCCGCGAACGCGGATCGACGAACACCAGCGCCTTGGCGCGAATGCTCAGCGGGCTCTTTTCCGAATCGGGAAAGGTCAGCAATGGCTGACCGAAGGTTTCATGCAGGCTCATGACAGACTCCCGCCCCAGACCGCCAACCGGCGAGGGACGTTCAAGCAAAGGAAAAAATTCAGGCGCGCCGCAGGGAATGCTGTTCCATCCGGGTTTGCAGGCGGTACAGGTAGGCAAAGCCCTGTTCCCAACGCTGGTGACCGGACTTCACATTGATATGCCCGGCACCGCTGAGAATGCTGGCTTGCGCACCCCAGTCGCGGGCCAGTTCCAGGGTTCGCGGGGCACTGATGGCGGCGTCGTTGTCGGAGGCGACGATCTGGCTGGGGAACGGCAACAGGTCAGTCGGAATCGGTGCAAAATTACGCAAGGCGGGGACGCAGGCGGGGCGCTCGACATCGGCCGGGGCCACCAGCAACGCACCCTGGACCTGGCGCAGCAGGTGCAGCGGTGCGGTTTGCGCCCAGTGGGCCACGGTGATGCAACCCAGGCTGTGGGCGATCAGGATCACCGGCGTGTCGTCCGCGGCAATGGCTTCGGCCAGGGCCGCCACCCAGTCTTCGCGGCGCGGCGTCAGCCAGTCGGCCTGTTCCACCCGCGCGCTGTTGGGCAGGCTGTTCTGCCAGTGGGTTTGCCAATGATCTTCTGGCGATCCTTGCCAGCCCGGCACGATCAGATAGCGAATCGACTCGTTGCGCATGGGGTACACCTCCTCCAGCGTTTGCGTTCCCGATCGAGTATAGGGAGGAGAATTATATTCGTTAAGGAATAAGAAGCTATTTATTAAGACCAAAAAGAAATATAAGTCGATCACCACCTGGTGCCCTGGGTCTTGATCTCGTCCTTGTCGAGATTGGGATGGAGATGCCAGTCACCTGATGATGTGTTCCCTCTGTAAAGCAGAGGCTGTCGCCACATCGATAACAGTGCGGATAATCAAGAAACAAGGAAGGCGATCCGGATGACAGGAAGATGAAAAAATTAAACAGGAATAATGCACTTTCATGACTAGCAAGAACAACAAAACATACCACCAGAACTTCAAGCGAATGAGCGGAAGCGTCCACTCATTCGATTGTTGGCCTGGCAGTATGGTTGTGGTGCCTTTGTTACTGTTTGACGAACTCGCCACCCAGACCGACGACTTGGCCGTCGAAGGTGGTACGTGAGCCGCTGGCCCTCAGTTTCCCGTAGTTGTGGTCGGGGGAGAAGGCGGCGAAGGTGACATAGCCGTGACCATCATTGTAGCCGGTGAAGGCGATGATCGTAGGCTGGCCGGTGCTGTTCTGGAAGTGGTAGTGCCCGGTCACGTTGTAGTTCACACCGGCCTGGGTGAGCTGCCCACCGAAGGAGCCGTTCGAGTCGTTGCCGTCGGTCACGACCAGCTTGGCGTCCGAGTTGTAGTTTACATAAGTTCCATTGATGCTCGACATGATGCGTTCTCCTTATGCCGTTAATACACTCTTCCAATGAAAGTGAGGTTCTCCTGAAACTCACGACTTCCAGAATGGTAGGACTTCAAAGTTCTGTCCAACTGGATCAACGGTTATTTCTCAATTGATTGGCTATATGAACCAAGTCATTGTGAATAACTTGCCCGGCTTCAAACTTCCTTGACTGAAAGGCCTTGGGGCAAGCCCGCTCGCCACAGGGTCAGCTCCTTAGCTTCGAGCAGTGCTTATCGTCTGTGGGCTCGGCCGCTCCTGTCGGGCAAACCGGTTCGCCCGCCCGAACGTTCCGAAATCATTGAAGCGCACACCCATCTCGGCCATCACCCGATGCGCCACCGGCGCGCTCAGCTGGCGAATGTAGAACGGTTCCTTGACCACGAAATGATGGATCCCGTGGGTGCTGCCGAAGTTGCAGCAGAACGCCTGCAACGGCCACAGCCACCAGGGATTGAGCACCTGGGTCTGCTGGATCACGTTGCCCGGCTCGATATCCCCGTAGTAGTGCATGTTCGAACTGATGAAGTGCAGGCAGAACGTGCGCAGCACATTCGGCCCGATGATCACCACCACCGCGATGTCGATCACCTGCATCACCGCCAGGGTGTGGGCCGACCAGTCGATGGAGGTGCCCAGCAGACCGGCAACGCCGTTGGCCGCATGAAACCCGAGGAACAGGTACCACGCGCCCCAGTGCAGCAACGCCAGCGGTGCATAGACCTTGAGCGTGCGCTTGAGGATGTTGAACCTGTGCGCCCAGGTCCTGGCCCGCAGCATGCGGATCAGCGAGGACATCAGGTTGTCGCCGACCATCAGCAGGCGGGCCATCCCCCAGGGCTCGCCATTGGTAATGGCGCGCTCTTCCACATCTGCCTCGGTGCCGGAGACCTTGTGATGATTGAGGTGCAGATGGCGACGAATCCACGGGTTGATGGTGCTCGGCCGCGCCAGCCAGACCAGCGCCAGCATCAGGTTGTGCGGCACCCGTTGTTTACGGAAGTACATACTGTGGATCAGGTCGTGTTCCAGCTCGTGGGTCAGCGAGGCAAAAAAAGCATTCAGTAACAAACACGCCCACCCGACCAGATAGCCGCCCATATAGAGCGCCGCCGATCCGATCATACCGGCCAGGGCAACGGCCAGGATGCCCGCCCCCAGGGCGTCCTGATGGTTCAGCAGCGGATAACGCCGCCGCAACTCGACGCCCCGGGCCATGACCCTTTCACGAATGAGCGCCGAACGTTGCTGCGCATTCAAGCGCTCGGGACTTGCGCAAACACCTTCCATGATCCCATCCTCTTGTTATTGATGTTCGTATCCTGCGCCGTTGCAGCATCAAAGGTCGTAGCCGCGAACGCCAACCCGTTGACCGGATACGCCAACATGCCCGAACCGACCTCTCTCTCCAGCTGGACCCGCGCCCTGCGCAAGCAGCTCGACGCCCTGGGTCTCGACAGCGCCGCCCTGTGCAGGGAAGCCGGGCTCGATCCGCAACTGATGGACGACCCCAACGCCCGCTACCCGCTGTCGGCCACCACGCGCCTGTGGCAACTGGCCGTCACCCACAGTGGCGATCCGGCCATCGGTTTGCGGGTCTCGCGATTTGTCAGTCCGACCACCTTTCACGCCCTCGGCTATGCGCTGGTGGCCAGCGGCAGCCTGCGGGAAGTGTTCGAACGGATCGTGCGCTATCACCAGGTAGTCAGCGATGCGCTGGAGCTGGAGCTCAGCCGCGAGGGCGAACGCTATCGTTTTCGCCTGCGGGTGCCCAAGGACAGCCCATCACCAGCCCCCGAGGCCATCGACGCCTTCGCCTCGATCTATGTGCGTACCTGCCGCAACCGCCTGGGCCGCGACTATGCGCCGCTGGCGGTGCATCTGCGACGCCCGGCGCCAGCCGATCCGACGCCCTGGCACACGGTGTTCCGCGCGCCGGTGTTCTTCGCCGCCGAGGAGGATCGGCTGGAGTTCGCCTGTGCGGATTTCGACAGCCACCTGGACGACGCCAACCCGGAACTGGCCGAGCACAACGAGGCGGTGCTCAACCGCACGCTCGCGCAATTGAAACCCCTGACCTGGGAACGCCGGGTCCGCGAAGCCATCGAAGCCCAGCTGCCGGAAGGCGAGCCGTCGGCGGAGCGCATCGCCCAGGCGCTGCACCTGAGCCTGCGCAGCCTGCAGCGGCACCTGGCCGACGAAGGGGCGCGCTACGACACCCTGCTCAATGAATGCCGGGAAAACCTGGCACTGCTGCACCTGCGCGACCCGCAATGCTCGCTGAGTGAAGTCAGCTATCTGCTGGGCTTTGCCGACACCAGCAGCTTCAGCCGGGCCTTCAAGCGCTGGACCGGAATCACCCCGGGGCAGTTCCGCGACGGGCTGCGCTGAACCCACTCGCCACAGAAATCTCGCTCAGCCTGGGCTAACGGGGCGACTCAGGCGCTGGCCATACCCCGCAGACGTTCCAGATCGAGGATCTCGATCCCGCCATAGTGGGTGCTCAGGATGCCCTGCTGCTGGAAGTCCTGGAGGATCTGGTTGATGCTCTGGCGCGACAGCGACAACATCGCCGCCAACTGCTCCTGGGACACCTCGAGCAATTGCCGCGAACGGTGCAGCTCGCCGTAGCCTTCGGCAATCAATAACAGCCGGTGAGCCAGGCGCGCCGGGGCCGGCATCAGGCTCAACTGTTCCAGACCGATAAAGGTCAGGCGCAGTTTCTGGCTCATCAGCAAGGCGAAATGCCGCCAGTACTCGGGGTGCTCGTCGAGCAGCTTGAGCAACACCTCCTGGGGCACCTGCAACAGGATGGTGTGCCCCACGGCATAGGCATCGTGGGTACGCGGCAGGCCATCGAACAGGGAAATCTCGCCGAACCAGTAAGGCAACTCCATCACCCCCAGCAACGCCTCCTTGCCCTTCTCGCTGACGGCTCCGACCCTGACCGAACCTTCCAGCACCGCGTACAGCCCGCAAGGCGGATCACCACGCTGGAACAGGCGCTGGCCAGGTGTCAGGCGACGGCCCTTGGCGGCGGCGAGCAGGCTATCCTGCAAGTGAGCGGGCAGATGGTTGAACCAGTGTCCGGTCAGCAGGCGCGAGCGCCAGGCAGATACGTCCATGAAAACTCCGATTGTCGTGTAGCTGACAGAGTAAATATTTCACGCAGGGCATGATCCCATCACCCTACAGGAGGAATAACAATGAAAAACCTCGTCGAGCACCTCAGTCAATACGCGGCCTATCACCGTGACCCGCGCAATATCGCCAGCCACTTCATCGGGATTCCATTGATCGTGGTCGCCGTGTCAGTGTTGCTGTCACGCCCGCAATGGCCGGTGGCCGGGCTCGGGATCAGTCCCGCGGTGCTTTTGGCGGTGGCCTCGGCGGTGTTTTATCTGCGCCTGGAACGGGCCCTCGGGCTACTGATGACGGTGCTGCTCGGCCTATCCGTTTGGGCGGGCCAACTGCTCGCGGCGCAGAGCACGCTGGTGTGGTTGGCGAGCGGAATCGGCCTGTTCGTGATCGGCTGGGCGATCCAGTTCGTCGGGCATTACTACGAAGGGCGCAAACCGGCGTTTGTCGATGATCTCAGCGGGCTGATCGTCGGGCCGCTGTTCGTGGTGACGGAGCTGTTGTTCCTGCTGGGGCTGCGTCAGGGCCTCAAGCATGAGATCGAGGCGCGGGCGGGGGTGGTGTGGCTGCGGGAGAAAAACGTCAGGGCCTGAACATGATCATTGTGGCGAGCGGGCTTTCCCGCTCGCCATAAGTTATTCACAACCCTGTCAGGCATTGACCAGCTTCTGCCAGACCTTGGGCTTGAAGAACAAGGTCTCGCCCCGCGTCAGGCCGATCAGGCTGTCGTGGTCCTTCACCACTTCGGCTTCGATCAGTTCGTTCTGGCCTTCGACTTTCAAGGTCACCCGGGTCGTCGCACCCAGCGGGCGGATATCGCGCACCTCGGCGGCGTGGTGGTCTTCCAGCTCATGGCGCGACAGCGACACTTCATGGGGCCGGAACAGCACGTGATGATCTTCCCCCAGGTACAGGCGGTTGGAGTCACCGAGGAAGTGGTAGACGAAATCGCTGGCCGGGTTTTCATACACCTCGCCCGGTGAGCCGATCTGCTCGATCACGCCCTTGTTCATCACCACGATGCGGTCGGCGACTTCCATGGCCTCCTCCTGGTCGTGGGTGACGAACACCGAGGTCAGGTTGATGTCTTCGTGCAGTCGCGCCAGCCAGCGCCGCAGCTCCTTGCGAACCTTGGCGTCCAGCGCGCCGAAGGGCTCGTCCAGCAGCAGCACCTTGGGTTCCACCGCCAGGGCCCGGGCCAGGGCGATCCGCTGGCGCTGGCCGCCGGACAGCTGCTCCGGGTAGCGGTCGGACAACCAGTCGAGCTGCACCATGTTCAGCAGCTCATGGACCTTCGTGGCGATCTGGCTTTCGCTCGGGCGCTGATTCTTCGGCTTCATGCGCAGGCCGAAGGCGACGTTGTCGAACACCGTCATGTGGCGGAACAGCGCGTAGTGCTGGAACACGAAACCGACGTTACGGTCGCGCACGTCGTGGCCGGAAACGTCTTCGCCGTGGAACACGATGCGGCCGTCATCCGGGGTTTCCAACCCGGCGATGATCCGCAGCAAAGTAGTCTTGCCGCAACCGGACGGGCCGAGCAAGGCCACCAGCTCGCCGCTCTGGATATCCAGGTTGATGCGGTCCAGGGCCTTGAAGGCGTTGAAGTTCTTGCTGACATTACGGACTTCGATCGACATGACTTATTCCTCCGCGGCGCTGGCGCGCAGGCGGTTGATACGGTTTTCGCTCCACTGCTTGAGCAGCAGGATGAAGAGCGCCAGGATCAGCAACAGGCTCGCCACGGCGAACGCGGCCACGTGGTTGTATTCGTTGTAGAGGATCTCGACGTGCAACGGCAGGGTGTTGGTCACCCCGCGAATGTGCCCCGAAACCACCGACACCGCGCCGAACTCGCCCATGGCCCGCGCGGTACAGAGCACCACGCCGTAGATCAGGCCCCACTTGATGTTCGGCACGGTGACATGCCAGAACATCTGCCAGCCGTTGGCGCCCAGCAGGCGCGCGGCCTCTTCTTCCTGGGTGCCCTGCTCCTGCATCAGCGGGATCAGTTCACGGGCGACGAACGGTACGGTGACGAAGATGGTCGCCAGGACGATGCCCGGCAGGGCGAAGACGATCTGGATATCGTGGTCCGCCAACCAGGGCCCGAAGATCCCCTGGGCGCCGAACATCAGCACATAGACGAGACCGGCGATCACCGGCGACACCGAGAACGGCAGGTCGATCAGGGTCACCAGCATGCTCTTGCCGCGAAAGCTGTACTTGCTCACGCACCAGGCGGCACTGACGCCGAACACCAGGTTCAGCGGCACCGAAATCAGCACGGCGATCACCGTCAGTTTCAGCGCCGACAGGGCATCCGGTTCGAAGATCGCGGTGAAGAACGCGCCGAGGCCGAGCTTCAGGCCCTGGGACACCACGATCAACAGCGGCAGGAGTAAAAACAGCGCAAAGATCAGCCAGCCGAGGCCGATCAGGACCCGCCGCGAGGTGGCGCTGCCACGGCGGGCAGCGTTGGCCGAGGAAACGGCGCTAATGGACGATTGGGACATGTTCGCGCCTCCTTATGGGGTTTCGATACGCCGCTGCAACAAGTTGATCAGCAGCAACAGGACAAAGGAAACCACCAGCATCAGCACGCCGATGGAGGTCGCGCCGGTGTAGTCGTACTGGTCGAGCTTGACCATGATCAGCAGCGGCAGGATCTCGGTCTTCATCGGCATGTTGCCGGCGATGAAGATCACCGAACCGTACTCGCCGACGCCCCGGGCAAAGGCCAGGGCGAAACCGGTCAGCCAGGCGGGCAGCAAGGCCGGCACCAGGATATGACGGAACACCTGCAGCGGCTTGGCGCCCAGGCAGGCGGCGGCTTCCTCGACTTCCCGGGGGATGTCGGCCAGCACCGGCTGCACGGTCCGCACCACGAACGGCAAGGTCACGAAGGTCAGCGCCAGGGTGATCCCCAGCGGGGTGTAGGCGATCTTGAAGCCCAGCTCGGCGGCGAACTGCCCGACCAGCCCGGTGGGCGTGTACAACGCGGTCAGGGCGATACCGGCCACGGCCGTGGGCAGGGCGAACGGCAGGTCGATCATCGCATCGATGATCTTGCGCCCCGGAAAGCTGTAGCGCACCAGCACCCAGGCCAGCAGCGTGCCGATGATGCCGTTGATGATCGCCGCATACAGCGCGGTACCGAAGCTCAGCTGCAGCGCCGAGAGCACACGCGGGGCCGAGATGATCGCCCAGAACTGCTCCCAGGTGAGTTGGGCGGCATGCACGAACATCGCCGCCAGGGGGATGAGCACAATCAGGCTGAGGTACACCAAGGTGTAGCCCAGCGTCAGCCCGAAGCCGGGTATGACGGGGGAGATACGACGCGACATAGAAGTCCTTGGTTAGCGGAACGGACATGCAAAACCCGCAAATGAATGCGGGCTCTCGTGACCACTGTAGGAGCGAGCTTGCTCGCGAAGATCTCAAGGGCACCGCGTTCATCCAGAATATACGCGTTATCGTTGACGTTCTTCGCGAGCAAGCTCGCTCCTACTGGGCCTGGTAGATCTGGTCGAACACGCCACCGTCCTTGAAGAATTTCGGTTGCGCCGATTTCCAGCCGCCGAAGTTCTTGTCAATGGTCACCAGGTCCAGTTTCGGGAACTGCTGGGCGTACTGGGCGGCGACCTTCTCGTCACGCGGACGGTAGAAGTTCTTCGCCGCGATTTCCTGGCCGGCCGGGCTGTACAGGTGCTTGAGGTAAGCCTCGGCGATTTCGCTGTTGCCCTTTTTCTCGGCATTCTTGTCGACCACGGCCACTGGCGGCTCGGCGAGGATCGACAGGGACGGCACGACAATATCGAACTTGTTGGCGCCGCCGTCTTCCTTCAAGGCCAGGAACGCTTCGTTTTCCCAGGCCAGCAGCACGTCGCCCTGGCCGTTGTTGACGAAGGTGATGGTCGAGCCGCGAGCACCGGTGTCGAGGACCGGCACGTGCTTGAACAGCTCTTTGACGTATTCCTGGGCCTTGGCTTCGCTGCCGCCGGCCTTCAGGCCGTAGGCCCAGGCGGCGAGGAAGTTCCAGCGCGCGCCGCCGCTGGTTTTCGGGTTCGGGGTGATCACCGAGACGTCTTTCTTGATCAGGTCGCCCCAGTCCTTGATGCCCTTGGGGTTGCCCTTGCGCACCAGGAACACGATGGTCGACGTGTAGGGCGTGCTGGCGTCCGGCAGGCGTTTTTGCCAGTCCTCGGGCAGGGTCTTGCCCAGCTTGGCGATTTCGTCGATGTCGCCGGCCAGGGCCAGGGTCACCACGTCGGCGCGCAGGCCGTCGATCACGGCGCGGCCTTGCTTGCCCGAACCGCCATGGGATTGCTGGATCTTCACGTTGTCGCCGGGGTGGGCCTGCTTCCAGAAGCTGGTGAATTCGGCGTTGTAGTCCTGGTACAGCTCACGGGTCGGGTCGTAGGACACGTTGAGCAGTTCGTAATCCTTGGCAACCGCGGAACCGGCAAACACGGCACTGGCGAGCGCGGCCAGGGCGTAACGGCGAATCGACGACATGGTGAAGCTCCCGAAAATTCTGGTGTATCGGCTTTTTTCTTATGGCGCTTCAGGCCCGCATTCGGACACGAACGCTCTGGTTCTGGCTGGGGGTCATGGATGACGCCCGCAGGTGACCCATCGGGCCTCTGCTTGCACAGAGGAAGACGCGGGGGTCAGCTGGGTTTGCTGCCCGGGTTTTGCAGGCGGAATTTTTCCTTGCGTTCGATCTGGACCACTTGAGCGTTGTGGACCGTGATCTCGACGGCGCCGAAACGCAGATCGCGCAAGGCGCTCTGGATCTCACGCAGAATGGTTGCTTCGTCCTGGCCGTCAACGCTACGCAGAGATGCGCTCATGGTCGTGCTCCTGAAATGAGAGTGGCCCCGGCAGTGGGGCACTGCTTGTGGCGTGAGGCAATCTTAGACAGGCGAGGTTATTCTTAAAAATACTATTTAAGAATTTTAATATAACCAAACTTTCATTATGGAGAGTGCGGGGGATGGCCGCCGCTGCGCGTCGGATCGCCGGCAAGCCGGCTCCTACAAAGGGGCTGTGTCGAACACAGGATTTGCGTACGACACAAATCCTGTAGGAGCAGCCGGTCGACGCTCGATTGCTCGCGATAGCGTCCGGACAGGCGCCGCAAGGCTCAGATAGTCACGCAATCACCGGCGCACACTGCCAGTCGAGCTTCTGCGCCGGCATCGGCCGCCCGAACCAGTAGCCCTGCCCCAGATCACAGGACTGATCGAGCAGGAAGCGCGCCTGCTCGGCCTGTTCGATGCCCTCGGCCTGCACCTGCATGCCCATGCTTTGCGCCAGGGCGATGACCACCCGGACAATCGCCGCATCGTCTTCGTCCCACGGCAAGCCGGCGACGAAGCCCTGGTCGATCTTGAGTTTCTGCACCGGCAGCCGCTTGAGCCGCAACAGTGAGGAATAACCGGTGCCAAAATCGTCGATCGCCAGGCTCACGCCCAACTCGCGCAGGCGATGCAACTGCTCCAACGCCACCTCCGGATCGTCCATCACCGCGCTTTCGGTCACCTCCAGCTCAAGCAGCGCCGGGTCCAGGCCGGTGTCGTCCAGCACCTTCGCCACCTGCTGGTACAGCTCGCGCCGGGCAAACAGGCGGCTGGAGACATTCACCGCGATAAAGGACAACACCACCCCCTCCCGCAGCCACTGGCACATCTGCCGGCAGGACTGTTCCATGACCCAGGCATCGATCTCGGCGATCAGCCCGGTACGCTCGGCAATCGGAATGAACTCGCCAGGCGACACCAGCCCGCGCTGCGGATGCTCCCAGCGCACCAGGGCCTCGACCCCGACCAGCCGGCTGCTGCCCAATTCATGCACCGGCTGGTAATACACCCGCAGCTCGTCCTGCTCCAGCGCCCGACGCAACTCGCCGGCCATTTCCACCCGGTGCTGGGCGTGGGCGGTCAGTTCCTCGGTGTACAAGGCATAGCCTTCGCGACCCGCGCTCTTGGCCTTGAACAAGGCGGAGTCGGCATTGCGCAGCAGTTGCTCGGCATTCAGCGAGTCGCTGGGGAACAGGCTGATGCCGATACTGGCGCTGATGAACAATTGATGCCCGTCGAGCAGGAACGGTTCCTTCAAGCCCTCGATCACCCGCTGCGCCAGGGCCGCCGCCTGCACCACCTGCGGGCAGTTCTCCGCCAGCACGGCGAACTCGTCACCGCCCAGGCGGGCCAGGCTGATACCGCTGCCGAAGAGGTGTTGCAGGCGCTCGCCCACCGCCTTGAGCAATTGGTCGCCAATGTTGTGACCGAGGCTGTCGTTGATGATCTTGAAGTGATCCAGGTCGATCAGCAGCAAGGCGCAACCGCGCTTGTGCACCTGCGCCGAGGCCAACGCCTGGGTGGCGCGGTCGGTGAACAGCAGGCGATTGGGCAGGCCGGTCAGGGGGTCGTAGTTCGCCAGCTGCGCCAACTCGTGCTGCGAGTCCTTGATCGCGCTGATATCGGAAAACACCGCGACATACTGGCTGAGTTGCCCATGGTCGTCGCGGATCGCCCGGATCGTCTGCCATTGCGGGTAGATTTCGCCGCTCTTGCGCCGGTTCCAGATCTCGCCGCTCCACTCGCCCGTGGCCTCCAGCGCCTGATAGACCTTCTGGTAGAACTCCGCCGAATGCCGACCGGACTTGAACAGGTTCGGCCGCTCCCCCAGCACCTCGGCTTCCTGATAACCGGTAATGGCGACGAAGGCGCGGTTGACGTGGACGATCAAGCCCTCCTTGTCCGTGACCAGTACCCCCTCGCGGGTGCAATCGAACACCGCGGCGGCCTGGCGCAAACGCTCGCGATCCTCGGACCTGGGCTTCAACGCCTGGGCGGCATGGATGAAACCCTGGTAACGCGCATGGATCAGGAAAATCAGCACGGCACTGACGCTCACCCACAGGTAGCCGCGAACGATCTGCCAGTGCTCCAACTGCTCGGGGTCATCGAAAAAGCTGCTCAACAGCTGCTGGCTGACCTGGATCCAGAGGATCGACAACAGCAGGTACAACAGGCCCACCTTCAGAGCATTACGATTTGAAATCGACATAAACGGTACTAATTCCCTCTAGAAACGCCAAATTGCCCTACAAACTGGCCGGAATTATAGAGTAAGAAACATCCCGCCACTCTTATCTGAAACAGCGACTGGTTTTCTCTGTGGGCTCGGTGATAATGCACTCGCTGTTCTTTACTTTATCGAGGGCCATACAGCCTATGTGGTACAACGGTTTTCTTGACCTGTCAGCCTGGCAAGTGGTGGCGGTCACCCTGTTGATGACCCACGTGACCATTGTCGGCGTCACGGTCTATCTGCACCGCTATTCGGCCCATCGCTCCCTGGAGCTCAACGGCGGCCTGAAACATTTTTTCCGCTTCTGGCTGTGGCTGACCACGGCACAGAATACGCGCGAGTGGACGGCTATCCACCGTAAACATCACGCAAAATGTGAGACCGTCGACGATCCCCACAGCCCGGTGATCCTCGGCCTGTCCACCGTCCTGCGCACCGGCGCCGAGCTGTACCGGGCCGAGGCCGGCAACCCCGAGACCCTGCGCATCTACGGCAAGAACTGCCCGGACGACTGGCTCGAGCGCAACCTCTACTCGCGTTACAAACTGCTCGGCGTCGCCCTCATGGCGGTGATCGACCTGCTGCTGTTCGGCGCCATCGGCATCACCGTCTGGGCCGTCCAGATGATGTGGATTCCGTTCTGGGCCGCCGGAGTGATCAACGGCCTGGGCCACGCGGTCGGCTATCGCAACTTCGAATGCCGTGACGCCGCCACCAACCTGCTGCCCTGGGGCATCCTGATCGGCGGCGAAGAGCTGCACAACAACCACCATACCTACCCCAATTCGGCCAAGCTGTCGGTCAAGAAGTGGGAGTTCGACCTGGGTTGGGCCTGGATCCAGGTCTTCAGCTTCCTGCGCCTGGCCAAGGTGCAACGCGTGGCGCCCATCGCCCACCGGGTCGAAGGCAAGGGCCACCTGGACATGGACACGGCCATGGCGATCCTCAACAACCGTTTCCAGATCATGGCCCAGTACCGCAAGCTGGTGATCGCGCCGCTGGTGAAACAGGAGCTGGCCAAGGTCGATCATTCGGTCCGCCATCAGTTCCATCGCGCCAAGCGCCTGCTGTCGCGGGAAACCAGCCTGCTCAGCGAGAAACACCAGGACCGCATCGAAACCATGTTGGCCCACAGCCAGGCACTCAAGGTAATTTACGAGAAACGCCTGGCCCTGCAACAGATCTGGGTCAAGACCAGCTCAAATGGCCACGACATGCTCGCCGCGATCAAGGAGTGGGTCCACGAGGCCGAAGCCAGCGGCATCCAGTCGTTGCGCGACTTCGCCAACCAGCTGAAAACCTACTCGCTGCGTCCCACCATGGCTTGATGCCGTTGATCGGCGCGCCCCCTCCAGAGCGCGCCGATCGGGAACTTAGCGGCCCCGCCCCTATCTCAAACTGCACGTCGCCGTCCCGGCGGGCTGTAGCGTGGCCGTTGCTCCATAAAGTACGGCACGCCCTGTGAGATCAGTGCCGATGATCACCAAGAACCCGAAACCGCCCTCCCTTCACCAGTGGCCCGAAGCCGCTGAAACCCTGTTGGCCTTGATGCACGCACAAGGTGAAGTTGCGCGCCTGAGCGAACGCGAACAGCTCTTCAGTTCCCTGCTGGTCAGCGTCAATGCGGTGCTCTGGGCCCTCGATTGGAACACCCGGCAGATGCTCTACGTCAGCCCCGCCTACGAGCGGATCTTCGGCCGCTCGGCCGGCCTGCTGCTGGCCGACGCCAACGAATGGCGCAACAGCATCTACCCCGACGACCTCGACTACGCCGAACGCAGCCTGGCCCAGGTGCTGGAAACAGGGGCGGTGGAGGACCGCGAGTACCGCATCATCAGTGCCGACGGGCAGCTGCGCTGGCTCAGCGACAAATGCTTCATCAGTCGCCATTCCGAACCGGGACAGCGGCTGATCGTGGTCGGCATGGCCGAGGACATCACCGAGAAGAAAGCGCTGGAGGACGAGTTGCAGCGCCTGGCCAGCACCGATGTGCTGACCGGCAGCAGCAACCGCCGGCACTTCTTCGACAGCGCCCAGCGGGCCTTCGAAGAGGCACGGCTGGAAGGTTCGCCCCTGACATTCCTGCTGCTGGACATCGATGACTTCAAGCTGATCAATGACACCTACGGTCACCCCGAAGGCGACCTGGTGTTGCAACGGATCGCTGAAACCGGGCGCGGAGCGTTACGGGTTGGGGATTTGTTCGGGCGCATTGGCGGTGAAGAGTTCGCCGCGCTGCTGCCCGGTTGCACACCGGAAATGGCCCGGCAGATCGCCGAACGTCTGCAACGGGAAATCCAGCGCCTGAGCTTCAGCCATGATGGCAAGGGCTTTGGCGTCACCGTCAGCCAGGGCCTGGCCGGGCTGACGCCGGAGGATGAAACCCTCGACCCGCTGTTCGCCCGGGCGGACAGCGCCATGTACCAGGCCAAGCGCCAGGGCAAGAACCAGATCGTGCTGGCGTAGCGCGGCGGCGGCGCGATCGTCAGTTCTTGCGCAAACGCACCAGCTCCGGCAACCCGACCTTCAGCAAGCGGGCCGTGCGCCCCTTGGCGATCTCCTCAACGCCCTCATGGGGCGTCAGCCGCGCCAGTTGCGCCGCCAGGTTCATCACCAGGGCCTCGCGTGAGTAAACCCCGCCACCGAGCTGGTAGACCGCCGCAATCAGCTCCCGCAGCTCCAGCGGCAGGCGCCAGCGCGTGCGCAGCGCCGAACCGAAACTCGCGCCCAGGGCATGGAGCGATTCGCCGATCAGTTCGTCATCCAGCTCACCTCCCGCGCTCAGCCACTCTTGCAGACAACGCAGCAGGGCCAGGTCGCCCAGACGATGCAACAGCCCGGCGCAGTAACAACGCTCCGGATCCAGATCCAGCAAGCGGGCCAGCGAGTAGCCGTATTCGGCCGTGTGCAGCGACAAGTCCCAGTAGCGTTCGGCGTAGTCGCCCAGGGCCGCGTCACTGAGCCGGGCGCTGCGCTTGAGGGTCAGGCCGAGGATCAGGTTCATGCTCTGCGCCACACCGAGCCGTTGCAACGCCTGGGCCAGGGTCTGAACCCCACTGCCGTGATGCTGCGCCGCACTGTTGGCGGCGGCGATCAACACCGCGGTGATTTGCGGGTCGGTGCGTACGTCCTGCTCCAGCGCCTTCAGGTCGAGGTCGCCGGGATTGAGGCTGCGATTGACCGCCATCTGCACGTCCGCCATCAACGGCGCACCGTCCGATTCCCCGCGGCGGTGTTCCAGAAACTTCTCCAGGCTCATGCCCGGCCCCAGCGCCGGAACTTCGCACGAGACCGCCTGCCCGGCATCCAGCAGCAGATCCTGGAGGCGCTGGGTCAGGCTTTCCAGGCTCAGGGGCTTGGTCAGGTAGGCGGTCGGGTGCAGCGGCAGGATTTCCCGCACGCTGGCCACGTCGTTGCGCGCCCCCACCAGGATGAACGGCAGCGGCGGATTGCGTTTCTTCTGGCGCAAGCCGCGCAGCAGGCTCAGGCCGTCGACACCCGGCAGCTCCCAGTCCGCGATCACCAGGTCGAACGCTTGCTCGTTGAGCAACTCCAACGCCTCGTGGCCATCGGCACAGATTTCCAGTTGTGCATCGCAGCGCACGTTCAACAGCACCTGCTTCAGCAGATCCCGTGGCCAAGGGTCCGCCTCGGCAATCAATACACGGGGTGCAGCAGGTAAATCCACAGCAGTCATCAAGCACTCTCCGAGGGCAGTCCTGATACCTTAGTCAATGCGCGCAGGCAGATACAGCCAAAAGCCACTATTGGGACGTCATACAACAAAAAAACCCGCCGAAGCGGGTCTTTCTGTCGATCAGGTCACAACTCAGGCGAGTTCGGCGAAGCACTCTTCGATGATTGCCAGGCCCTTGTCCAGTTGCTCGTCCGGCGAGGTCAGCGGGACCAGTACGCGCAACACGTTGCCGTAGGTGCCGCAGGACAGCAGGATCAGCCCCTTGTCACGGGCCTTGGCCACGACCTGGGCCACGGCGGCCGCGTTCGGCTTGTGGCTGTCGCCGCCTTCGAACAGTTCCACGGCGATCATCGCGCCCAGGGCACGCACTTCACCGATCACTGCCGGGTGCTTGGCCTGAATCCGCTTCAGACCGGTCACCAGACGCTCGCCGACCGCTTTGCAGCGATCCAGCAGGTGCTCTTCCTCGAACACTTCCATCACGGCCAGGGCCGCGGCGCAAGCGATCGGGCTACCGGCATAGGTGCCGCCCAGGCCGCCTGGAGCGATGGCGTCCATGTATTCGGCCTTGCCGCAGACACCGGCCAGCGGGAAGCCGCCGGCGATGGATTTGGCGAAGGTGGTCAGGTCGGCGGCAACGCCCATCTGTTCCATGGCGAAGAAGGTACCGGTACGACCGGCACCGGTCTGCACTTCGTCGGCGATCAGCAGGATGCCGTGCTGGTCGCACAGGGCACGCAGGCGCTTCATGAACTCTTTTGGCGCGACGTAGAAACCGCCTTCGCCCTGGACCGGCTCGATGATGATCGCGGCGATATCACGTGGCTCGGCGTCGTTCTTGAAGATGCGCTCGATGCTGGCGATGGAGTCGTCGATGCTCACGCCGTGCAGTTCGTTCGGGTACAGCGCGCGGAAGATGCCGCCAGGCATCAGGCCCATGCCGGCCGAGTAAGGCACGACTTTACCGGTCAGGCCCAGGGTCATCATGGTGCGACCGTGGTAGGCACCGGTGAAGGCGATCACGCCGGCACGGCCAGTCGCGGCACGGGCGATTTTCACGGCGTTTTCCACAGCTTCCGAACCGGTGGTGACCAGCAGGGTTTTCTTGGCGAAATCACCCGGCACCTTGGCGTTCACTTTCTCGCACAGCTCTACGTAGGGTTCGTAGGCCAGGACCTGGAAGCAGGTGTGGGTCAGTTTGTTCAGCTGTTCGGTCACGGCGGCGATGATTTTCGGGTGCACGTGGCCGGTGTTCAGCACGGCGATACCGCCGGCGAAGTCGATGAACTCGCGACCTTCGACGTCGGTCACGGTGGCGTTCTTCGCCGACTCGGCGAAGATCGGGTGGATCTGGCCGACACCGCGGGGTACAGCGGCTTCGCGGCGTTTCATCAGGGATGCGTTGGTCTTGCTCATGGTGTCCTCATTCACCGCTCATCGGGCGGCGTGATTCAAGGATGACGCGGCAGGGAGGCACTGCACCAGCATACGATGATCGACTGGCACAGCGTTCCGGCCACACTGGAGTATCGTTTGAAACGCGACAGGGGCAGCGCTCTCGTGCCCCTCTCGCTGAACCACCTGACTGGATTACACGCCCAGGCAGAGATATTTGATTTCCAGGTAGTCTTCGATGCCGTACTTGGAGCCTTCACGGCCCAGGCCCGAAGCCTTGATGCCGCCGAACGGCGCGACTTCGTTGGAGATCAGCCCGGTGTTGACACCGACCATGCCGTATTCCAGGGCCTCGGCCACACGGAACACACGGCCCAGGTCACGGGCGTAGAAGTACGAGGCCAGGCCGAACTCGGTGTCGTTGGACATCGCGATCACTTCGGCTTCGTCTTTGAAGCGGAACAGCGGGGCCAATGGACCGAAGGTTTCTTCCTTGGCCACGGCCGCGTCCTTGGAGACGTTGACCAGGATGGTCGGCTCGAAGAAGTTGCCTTCGATGGACTTGCCGCCGGCCAGCAGGGTCGCGCCCTTGCCCAGGGCGTCGGCGATGTGTTCCTGGACCTTGGCCACGGCTTTCTCGTCGATCAGCGGGCCGGTGGTGGTGCCCTCTTCCAGGCCGTTGCCGATCTTGAGCTTGGCCACCGCCGCCTTCAGTTTCTCGGCGAAGGCGTCGTAGACCCCATCCTGGATGTACAGGCGGTTGGCGCAGACGCAGGTCTGCCCGTTGTTGCGGTACTTGGAGATGATCGCGCCTTCGACGGCCTTGTCCAGGTCCGCGTCGTCGAACACGATGAAGGGCGCGTTGCCGCCCAGTTCCAGGGAAACCTTCTTGATGTCCTTGGCGCATTCGGCCATCAGCTGGCGACCGATCTCGGTCGAGCCGGTGAAGGACAGCTTGCGCACGGTCGGGTTGCTGGTCAGTTCGCTGCCGATGTCGCCGGCGCTGCCGGTGACCACGCTGAACACGCCTTTCGGGATACCGGCACGCTGGGCCAGTTCCGCCAGGGCGAAGGCCGAGAACGGGGTTTGCGAAGCGGGCTTGAGCACCATGGTGCAACCGGCGGCCAGGGCCGGGCCGGCTTTACGGGTGATCATCGCGGCCGGGAAGTTCCACGGGGTGATGGCGGCGGTGACACCGATCGGCTGCTTGATCACGATCAGGCGCTTGTCCGGCTGGTGGCCTGGAATCACGTCACCGTAGATCCGCTTGGCTTCTTCGGCGAACCATTCGATGAAGGAGGCCGCGTAGACGATTTCGCCCTTGGCTTCGGCCAATGGCTTGCCTTGTTCGAGGGTCATCAGGCGGGCCAGGTCGTCCTGGTTCTCGATGATCAGTTCGAACCAGCGACGCAGTTTGTTCGCACGCTCTTTGGCGGTCAGTGCACGCCAGGCCGGCAGGGCCTTGTCGGCGGCTTCGATGGCACGGCGGGTTTCGGCGGTGCCCATTTTCGGCACGGTCCCGAGGATTTCGCCGGTGGCCGGGTTGTTGACCTTGATCGTCTGACCATTGTCCGCGTCGACCCAAGCCCCATCGATGAAGGCTTGCTGGCGGAACAACTGGGTGTCTTTGAGCTGCATGTAGGCTTTCCTTAACAGCACCGCGCTTGCGCGCAGCGAATTATTGATTGTAGAAAGGCGCCTTGGGGGCTGCCGTCAGGAAATTCATTCACCGGGCCGAAGCACATAAATAGCGCACATGAGATGGATGTGCGGTTCAGCACCCAGACAAGAGCGTTTGAAATCTCAAACGAATCCTAGGGCCGCCTAGGGTAAAGGACAATAGTCTGTTCGAAAAAAAGAACGAAAAAGACGCTTTTGCGGAGTTTTTCTGATCAACGTGAACGCCCGGGCCTTCGCGACGCCCTTGGAAATCGCCCAAGCCGGGATGGCGGGCCGGGGCGGTCGGCAGGTGAAAGCTCACGCAGAGAATTTCCTGACAAAACCTGAATGGACGCCCCGGGCCGACATGGGTATGATGTCGCCCGCATAAGCACCAGTAGCTCAGCTGGATAGAGTACTGCCCTCCGAAGGCAGGGGTCGTGGGTTCGAATCCCGCCTGGTGCACCATCTGCAGATAAAAATGCCCTGGATCGTTGATCCGGGGCATTTTTGTTTTCGGGCCTGGGCCGAGTCGGGTGACTGCCCTAGTCGCGGCACGCTGCCCCCCCTATTGCGCCCTGGCAAAAAACACCGTCACCAGTCCGGTGTCCCCCGACCGCTGCAACCCCGCGATGATCTTCACCAGACGCCCCTGGTTCAGGGCCTCCTTGACCGGTTTGAGCAGCGCGCGCTGACCCAGGGGCCTCAGGTCGAAATGCCGGTTGAACCAGCCATCCGTCAACTGCCGCGGGCCTCCTTGGTAGCGGGTCATGGGCACCGAGAGCTTGTCGGTCCATTTGAGCATGATGTAGTAGAGATGCTCCGAGCCAGGGTGGGTACAGAACAGGTTGACCGTATTGAAGGATTGGGATTTCGGGATCTCGGTCACGACAAAGCCATGACGACGCAAGACGCCGATCACGGCGTTCTCGCTGTTCGAGGCCAACTCGGCAATGCGCGCCGCCCCCCTGGTGTCGAAAAGCCGAGGGTCCACGGCCTGGGGCGGATCAAAGTCCAACCGGTAAAAGCTCGTTGTACCGGTCGCACGACCGATGGGAAAGTGAGTCCGCCCAAGGGACTGGGCATCGAGTTCGCGCAACAGCACATCCAGGTGCACTCCCCGTGAACTCCAGGCTTCCTGCGTGCGCTTGAGCGCTACCATCCGGGTTGCCGTGACCGACGTATGCTCCACATCGGTTCGCTCGATCAGCCGGCTGACCGTCCTCTGCAGGCTGGCCGGCGTCATGCCCTCCAGGGGTTGCGCCAGGGTCCGTTCCAGAGGCTCGCTGAACAAGGGGGCACGCACTGTCCAGGCCTGGCGGCGCTGATCAAAAGTGGCCGGTATCGGCTGCTCGTCCAGGTGCCTCCACCAAAGCTTGAAGTCGGCCTCGGCATAGGTGGACAACGGAACGGAACGCCTCAGAAAAACGATATCGGGATGGATCCCGGAACCCTCGGGAAGCAGTTCGAAATAACGATCATCGAGCTTGAGCAGCCGAACGTGTTCAGCCCCCCGCCTCACATACATCCCTCGGCTCGCCGACAACTCCAGGACCTGCTCGTTCTCCAGTGCCAATCCCCACGCCTTCCAGTCCGTGGACAACAGGGCCGGCCGGCGGGTCATCCACTCCAGTTGCAACACAGGCGCCCCCGCCACCTCGGGCAACGCAGGTGGCGTCCAGGGTTGCCACATCGCGCGACTGGGGCCCGGCTGGGGCTCGGGCGCATCGGCACGCAACAGGTATTCGCCCGGCTCGCGGATATACAGAACCAGCTCATTGTCCTGGGCAGCGGTTTTCTTCAAGCGCAAGGCATTCTCGCCCTTCGGCCGGTAGACCTCGTAGCGGTTGCTGCCATCGGTAATGAACTGCACACCGTTTTTCACATAGCTGCCGGCATTGGTCGGACCGTGCAGGGCCACCGCATCGTCCGGGGTAATCGTCGCTTCGTACCCGGGCAGCAGGGGTCTGGGCTTTGCGGCAACCTTCGTTTTCAGGGCCATCGCGCCTTTGTGAGACAGGCCCTGCCGACGATCGAGGGTCCGCAAGGCCGCGCGCGACCAGCCCCCATGACCGACCCGTAGCGGCCGGGAGACCGCACCGCCCACCTTGCCCATCGGGTAGAACGTCAGCACGGCGTCGACCAGCGTCATATGCGCCGCCTTGAAGAGTTCGAAGGCATCGCGCAGATCACCGCTGCGGTAAAGCCGGCGCAAAGCCACGGCCGTCTCATGCACATTGACCGCAATACTGACGACGGGCACCACCGACAACACCCTGAGCCAGTAGGCCGAGCGCTGTTCGCGTTCACGCAACTCGCGTAGCTGCGCCAATTGCCGAGCCGAGTTCGATAGCGTCCGGGCCCGTTGCTGCGCCCGCAGGACAAAGGCATGCGCCAGCACCAGCGACAGGTCACAGCGTTGGGTTTTCCTGAGCCGCAACCAGTGTTCGGGATTTTCCGCGATCTCGCGCCTGACCTCCTTTTCCAGCGCCGCGGAATCCGGCACCGGTTGCTCCGGCTCGCTCGTCCACCAGCTCTTGGCCACCTTGAACGTGGAATTGACCGTGGCAATCGGATCGGCCCCCAAAGGCGCCGGGCCGATTGCAAGCCCATCATCGCGCGCAGGATTCAGGAGCCTTGAACGCACCGCCTCCGGGTCTTGCTCGGCAGGATAACCCTCGATGACTTCCGCCTCCCAGCCGACCGCCAGCCTTTGCACAACGTCCGCCACCCGCTGCGGCGCTCGCCCGATATCGACCAGTGCCCGTTGCGCCGCCACCAGGTCAGTGTGCTCGGTCAGCACCTGCTCATGCGCAGCGCCCGGCAAATAGATGAGCGTTCTTGCGCAGACCTTGTCGTGGATGGCCACGGCATTGCCCACATGCCGGGCCCGGGCAAACGCCCGGCCGGCGAAGGTGACAAAGTGCAATTCGAGTTCAAGGCGCTCGTTGCGCAGGTCCGTGGCGCACTCCGCACTCAGGGCCATCTCGAACACCTCGGCGGCCCAGTCGCTCAATCCCTGTTGCCGGGCACTGAACAACTCCATTCGGGCGCGTTGCCTGACCAGCCGGTACAGCAGCGCCTGATCGAACGCCCGTAGCGGTTCGAGCCGGGGATCATCGACACCGTAAAAAGCCCGCTGGATCAGGGTGTCGTAGTGGCCGCCAAGGTCGAGTGCCGAAATCGTGCCCATCAGATAACCCGGCGTCAGTCGCTGCTGCCAGGCACGATCCAGTACCCGTCCGTGCTGCAACCGACGCTTGCTCCAGGGCGCTTGCGGGTCGAGGTTTTCCAGGGCCAGGCGCAAGAGGCTGTAGGTAGTGCGCCCCTCGCTGACCACCGTCTTCGGACCCGCCTCAGCCACCGTGCGTTCAGGATGCCCGACCCACACCCGCTCGACGCTGTCGGGCAGATCGAACAGCGGCTTGTCGATATCCAGTCCCGGATAAAAGCCGTCCTGCTTGAGCCGCTCGATGATTTTCCCACGAGCAAAGTCATCCAGATCCGGCAACTGACGCTCCAGCTTGAGCTCCAGGGCCTGCACATGTTTCTGGTAACGGGCCAGCAGTCGCGCGTACTGCCGGCGGTCCGCGCGTGATGCCTCGGACAACCAGCCGGGAAGACCCTGCGCCTGCACGGCACCGAATTGCAGGACGGCCACCTTGTCCAGCGCGCGCTCCCGGGCATCGTGACCCGGGACGCCGAGGTTCTCCTCCAACTCATGGGCCAGCATTTGCAGGGAGCTGCGGGCGTCGCCGATTTCCGAGAAGGGCCGCAAGCCACCCTCGATCAGCCGACAAACCCGAAGGTGGTCCTGGACCTGTTGCTGGAGTCCCTGCCGCAGGGCGTCCGTTTCAATGGACTGATAGTGGATGGGTATCGGTTCACCGACAGGCCGACTCCGCACCCAGCTGCGCGCTTCGCCACGCTGGTCCCGGGGGATCAGTGGCCAGAGGGTGTCGCACTCCGGACTGCGCAAGGTGATCTCCAGCCGTTGCGAGAGACTGTCGAGGCTCATGAAGCGTTGCAGCCCGCCCAGCCGGCCCGGCACAAACAGCAGCGCCGACGTGCCCGAGCGCGGATCGGCCAACGCTTGGCGGGTGCTGATGACGCAGGCCCCCGTCAGCGACCAGGGCGAGTTCGTCGGCCCCAGGGTGATGGCGGCGATCCGTGTATCACTGGCAACCCGCACCCCCACCAAAGGCGGAGGCAGCACATCGAGCACACCTTCCAACTCCTTCTGATCGATCAACCCGAGCTGATGCTGCATCTGCGCCTCGTGCAAAAGCCCCTGGCTGCGTCCTTTGAACAACTTGTCGGGAAGATCGCGGCCCTTCTGGTCCCGGGTGCTCCAGAATGCCGACTGGAAGTGCCCTTCCCGGTTCTGGAGCAAGCCCTGGACATCAGCCGCCTGCTGTCGCCAAAGCTTATGGCGCGCCAGCAGCTCGCTATAGGCCGGGGTGTCGCGCGCCGGGTCTTGCTCATCGAGCAGCTTGAGAAGGCCGCGCTCCTGCTGCCGGACCTTGCCCTGGCGCAGACGCACGGGAAGATCCGCCACCAGGCTGCCGAAAGTGATCTCGAACATTCTGCTCAGCTCGTCACGCCGAAGCAGTTGCGCGAGCGTCGTCCCGAGGGACGGCAAGCGTGTCAATGCCGTGCGCGACTCCTGCATGGCCTCCACCGCCTGCAACGGTGTCAGACGCCCGGCATCGGCCAATCCCCCGGGCAGCATGCACACCGTGTTGAGCAACAGCGCGGCGGCCCACTCGTTAGCCAATTGCGTATCCAGCCGGCTCAGGGCGCTATGGGCCAGGGCATCACCGGCGAGCGCCGCGCAAGCCTGGAAGTGGTAGGCCAGGGCCGGGCCATCCGGTTGGGGAAACAGCTGATGACGCTCTGGCAACGCCAGCAACTGCCAGAGCCGATAGTTGCCCGGTGCGTTGAACAGCTGCGCAAGCCCGCGTTGCAGCTCGGCATGGCTGGCAAACTCGAAGAACTCCTCCGACATACCGGGTACGAAAACCACCTGCCTGCCCCGCTCGGCCCTGCTGGAGTCCTGCAAGTGCAAGGCTCCGCTCAACGCCACCGTCGTCTGCGCCTTTCCCGGCCAGACCAGCTCCGAAACCGTAAGACGCCCCCACCGGCCACCGGCCAACGTCCGCGCTTCAGGGGTCGGTGCATCCAGCAAGCCCATCAGCATGTTGAACCCGGCAACGGACAACTCGTCGACGCCATAGGCCAGCAGGGCCTTGTCGTGAAACAGCAGCTTGTGCAGTTCGATCAGCCGGTCGCGCCGCGAGACGTTGCTATCGTCGGCCGGCTGATGCCAATAGCTGCGCAGGGCGCTGTCGATCCTGGAAGACAGCCCCAGGGCCTTCAGACGCCCCAGGACCTGCTCCGGGTCCAGCCGCAGGACGCTGTCCGGTTCGTCGGCAAGACTCAATCGAACCGCATGGCCCGGCTCCAGGGACAGAAACGGATTACGCAACAGCGACATGGCCACCTGCGCCAGGGTCCGCGCCGTTTGCCCGTCACCGCTGCGCAACGGCGGGGTGAACAGGAGCCGGTGCGGATCGTGGCCGAAGGTCTCGGTCAATAAGTGTTTGAGCACGGCGCCGATCTGCGGCGCCCGCTCGAAGAGCCTCTTGAGCCGGTGCTGGCTATCGAGCCCACGCACCAGCGCCGCCTGGAGCCGATTGAGCAACAGACTGGGGCGTTCCGAGGTTGCGAGACGCTCCGAGAGTTTCTCGGCCAAGCGCTTCAGCGCGGCGTCAGGGGCGGGTAAAACCGCCGTTGCGTCCTCGTTGGCCGACTCGGCGGCCTCCCTGCGAGGATCCTCTACGCGGGTGTTCATACGGTTTCCCTTGTTCCATGGAAAAAGGGAAAAGCGTAGAGCGCCACCTGGCGTGCCCGTGCATTAGATAGTTAAGGACCGCGTTCGAGTTCACTGCGCGGTGCCCATGGCATTCGGGTCAAGCCTGGAACAATCTCAGGCGCGGTCGCCTTCATCCTCCGACGACAGCCGGATGACGTGAGGATGAGCCGGCGGCGCCAGCGGCCGCGGTTGCTCCTGCGGCTCAACACGATACAGGTGTGTAAACACTTCACGCACCCCGCCCTGCTCATCGTTGTGCACGACCATCCTCGCGGACTGGCGCATCCGGGCGAACTTGTCCTCACTGAGCTTGAAGCTGCGACTCAACCCCTCATCCCCGACCACCGGCGCCGGCAAACGGCGTTGGGAGAAACTACGGCTCTTGCGCTGTTGATACCGCGCCCAGCTGACCAACACCACCGCATTCAACAGGCCGATCCACAGATAAACCTCCAGGGTATTGAGGGCATCGAAGAACGAGACATCGATTCGCGGCCCCGTATGCCCGTCGAACAACGGCCACAACCCCTGGATCAGCAGATACAACAGGCCGGTCCAGGCCAGCAGGGTCAGGATCGTGTCGACTACCACCAGGAAAGGCCGCTGGCGGGTTCTGATGATTTTCATGAGCGCACCTTCTGCTTGTCATCATCGACAGGCTTGATCCCCCGATCCGGGCTGACCCAGCGGGCTCGCTTGTTGGTCTGACCGAACAACACCCGGGGAAAGCTGACCAGGGTGGTGAAAAAGCTGATGAACCAGAACACCAGCGGATACCAGACCACCCAGAACATGATTTTCCAGAGATCTCTTTCGTAGCGGCGGTCGATCAACACGCTGACCGCAAACTGTCCCAGGCAGACCGTCGCCAGCAGCAGCCCGGTAAAGGCCGGTGGCACAATGCGATGCACGGCAATCGCGGCCGGTATCTCGATAAAATGCCCCAGGCAATAGAAAACGATCGACAACAGCAGGATGAACGACCAGCCCGTCGACAGGCAGTATTCGAACAACAGCGGCCACAGGTAACGATGGCGCCACTGCCAGATACCCCGGATGTTCTTGAACAACACTTCTGCCCCACCCTGGGCCCAGCGCAACCGCTGTTTCCACAGCCCGCGCACGGTTTCCGGCATGAGGATCCAGCACAGGGCCCGCGGCTCGTAGAAAATGCTCCAGTGGTCCAGTTGCAGCTTCCAACTGACATCGATGTCTTCGGTGATCATGTTCGGGCTCCAGTAGCCCACCCGGTCCAGCGCGGTGCGGCGGAAGGCGCAGATCACCCCGGAGATGGTGAAGATCCGCCCCAAGACCCGCTGTGTGCGCTTGATCAAGCCGATGATCGAGGAAAATTCGCCGACCTGGACCCGCCCGACCAGGGTCGAGCGGGTACGGATCCGCGGGTTGCCGGTGACGGCCCCCAGGCGCGAGTTCTGCAGCAACGGCGCCACCATGTAGGCCGCCGTGTTCGGCGCCAGCAAGGCGTCGCCGTCGATGCACAGCAAATACTCGCTGCGCGCCGCCACGGTGCCCATCCGCAAGGCCACCGCCTTGCCCTGGTTCTGCGCCAGGTGGATGACCCGCAAGCGCGGGTCCAGCAACGCCAGTTCATCCAGCAGTTGGCCGGTGTTGTCCTTGGAACCGTCATTGATGGCGATCACTTCGATGTTCGGGTAATGCTGGGCCAGTGCGGCCTCGATGGTCTCGGCGACGTTGTCCTCTTCGTTGAAGCAAGGGATCAGGATCGAGATCAGCGGTTCACCCGGCAGCGGCGGTGGCAAGGTATCGGCCTCCCAGGGCCAATGGCGCTCCCAGTGCAGCCAGAAGTACAAGCCGCCGGCGATCCACAACCCCGACATGAACAACGGGTAGAAGAACACGAAGTCCATCAGGAATTGTCCGGTGACCAGGAAAACCACGCCCAGGGGAACCCCCAGGACGAGCGCCAGGACGATCAGTGCCAGGATTCGATCCATCATGATCTAAGGATTCCAGTAGTTGGAAAGCGCGGGGCGCACAACATCGACAGCCGGGCGGCCGTCCAGAAAGTTGTCCGGGTAATAACCGAAACTGGTGGCGCCCTGGCGCTTGAGCTGGCCCATCCACTCCGCCAGCTGTTCGCCGTCAAGGTCCGCCGCGGGCTTGTGGCGCCAGTCCCGGGCCTGCAGTTCGAACACGGTGCGATCAAGGGCGCCAGGGCGTTGCTTGACCTTACCGACCAATGCCTCCAGCCAGTCACCCGAGTGCTTCTCGCTCTGCCCTTCCATCAACGGCATGGCCATGGTCGCGGTCCAGTCGTAGCTGGCCAGGAAGTCATCGAGGTTCTGGGCAAACCAGGCTTCGCTTTGCGGATCGATCACCGGTTCGGCGAACAGATTACGTGCGGTCTGGACCTGGGGCCCGCGAATCGCGCGGACCTTGGCCGTCAGTTCGTCGGTGAAGTCGACCAGGTAGCGGCTCTTGAAACGGCCCCAGCGCTGAAGGGTCGCCGGGTCGGCGCGCAAGGCGCTCATCGAGCCTGGCAGGCCGTTGGCCGCATAGGTGCGCAGCGCTTGAGGGCTGGCATCCTCGAAATCCGACAGCAGCGCATCGTCATGGTAGAGAATGCCGTCGACCGAGGACAGGCGGGCGACATCTTCGTAGATTTCGCCAATGATCCGCCGCACGTTCGGGTCGAACGGCGACAGGCGCTTGTACTGTTTCGGGTCAATCGAGGTCTGCCCGGTAGCCGGGTCCCAGCGCGTCACGCGGGGGAGTTTTTCATCCAGGGCAAAAGCAAGCACCGGCATCCAGGCGAAGACCTTGACGTGGGCGCGGGTGCGCAATTGCCAGGCGGCGCGGTCGAACAGGTCGGCGCGCACCGGCAGATGACGGTTGGGGAAGTACAGCGAGCGCGCCAGTCCGTCGCCTTCGGGATCGGCGAACGCTTGCAGGAAAACGCTATTGGCACCCATGTCCACGACGCGCTGGATCATCTTGCCCAGATTGATCTCCTGCCGGGCCGGGTCCGGGTCGTAGACATCATCCAGGTCGACATGCATCACGCGCAGCGGCGTCACGGTCTGCACCGCCACGATATTGCTGGCGAAGCTGGCGCCATCGGGGTCCGCGGCCACGAGAAAACGCGGGCTGTTCATCAGTTGATCGGGACGGACGAGGCCGTCTTCCAGGGTCAGCGCCATCGTGTAGCCCTGGTCGGCGATCACGCTCAACGCGGTGCCGTCGGCGGCGCCGTAGGGCCAGATCCAGACACGCGGCGAGTAACCGGTGGCCGCACGGATCTTCGTCGAGATGGCCGTAACGTCCTCCCGCAGACGGTTCCGGAAGTCGGCCTCGCTTTCATAACGACCGGTTGCCATGTCATAACCACGCGTCGTCGCGGCCGGTTGCATGCTGCCCTGGGGGTTGGCAACCATGCCATGGTGACCGGCGTTGGTGTGAGCGGCAATTTCCACCAGCCCGGAAGCCGCGACTTCCTTGATCTGCGCCCAGGTCAGGAACTCGGAACGCGGACGCAACTGACCGGCGAAATCCACCGGTTTGTCCGCCGGGGTATCGATCCACACGCCCACCGGCGCCAGCACGGCAGGCCATTGATAACTCCTGAGCACCGGCATCACCCGGGTATAGAAGCTCGAATAACCGTCATCGAAGGTCAACAGCACCGCCTTGGGCGGTAACTCCGGGCCGCCCTTGCGGGCCGCGAGGATCTGATCCACGCTCACCGGCCGGTAGTTGTTCTCCCGCAACCACGCAAGCTGCTGGATCAGCCGTTCGGTCCGCACGCCCACCACCGCCTGATCGGGATCACTGTCCGCGATGTCATGGTAGGTGAGAGCCAGCACCTGGTTCTTCGGCCAGGGGGCTTGATTGACCGGCACCGGCCGCTGCGCGGGTTCGACGAACACCATCGGCTTCTGGGCGCAGGCGCTGACCAGCAAGGCTCCCAGTAGCAGGATGCAACGCATCAACGTGGGCATCATCAACCCCTCCTAGAAACGGTAGGTCAAGTCGACGAGCAACCGCACGTCGCGTTCGCGGTTGCCGTCATAGGGGCGGCTGATCCAGCTAAGGTTCGCCCCGACCTCAAGCACATCGTTCCAGCTCACCTTCTGGCCATAGCCCAGCAGTGCGATCGCACCCGTCGAGTGATCACGCTGGCTGTAGCTCCCGGCGCCCACCTGGAATTGCTGGCTCCACTGGGTTTCGTAACGGCGATAAAGAACGTGGTCGACGTTCACCGTCGGCAGCAGGCTGAAGTCGGACTTGGGATTGAAGTACGGCACGTCTGTGCTCTTGCTGTTGTGGCTGGCGCTGACCTCCAGGCCCAGGTCCACTTGTACATGGGCCGTGCTGTAGATGCCCTCGCGCCCGGTGAGCAGGGCTTCGGTGCGATTGTTGCCGTCGCTGAAATGCGAGGGCGTCACGGCCAGCTTCCATTCGCGGCTTTCGTTGGCGCGCCAGCGCAGGAAAGCGCTCGCCGAATTGGCGCTGATGTCGTTCTTCAAGGCGCGCAACGGCGTCGCCGCCGACAGGCGTTCGAGGCTGCCGCCGTATTGCCAGTGATCGTCGATATCGAAGGCCGCCGCCAGGCGCACCCCGAGTTTGTCGCCATAGCCGTAGGACTGGTTGGAGACCTCGGCTTCGAGGGTCATGTCGCGGGCTCGATACTCCGTCCCGAAGCGTTGCCAGCGACGCCGGGCGTCGCCTTCGGTGAAACGGGCGAAGGCGTAGCCGGCCCCGGCGAACAGTCGCCAGTTTTCGTTGATCGGCGGGCTGTAGAGCACGCTTTCAATGCCGTAGTCACGGCTGCCGGTAACCACCCCGGCATCAGTGCCGTTGCCACCGCCGAAGCTCCTGCCGGTGTAGGCCTCCACCCGCAGTTCGGCCATATCATGAACGTCACGCAGACGCTCCAGGCGCTGGACCCGCGGACTCTCTGGAAAGCGCTGGGAGACGTCGTCGGTGAGCACGTCGAGCTGACGCCACTCCTGCAACGCCAGTGCGGTATTGCCTTGGGAGATTTCCAGCGACAGGTCGCGCGGTACCGCACTTTCGGTTTCCTTGTTCAGCGCCTCGGCACGACGCGGCCAGTCACGCGCCAGGTACATGTCGGCCTCCGCCGCACGCATGCCGACCGCCCCTGGCGCCCGCACGGCCAGTTCCTCCAGGTTTTTCTCGCTGGTTGGCAGGGCTCCGTCATGGAGCCCCATCTGGGCCGCCAGCTGCCGGGCATCCACCCACTCGTCGTTGGCCACGCCATCCGGTCCACCCTTGAGGAAATGGCGCGGCGGCACCTCTTTGGCCAGATCGTCCGCCACCGTACGCGCTGCATCCGGCTGGTCGGTTTCAACCAATGCATAGGCCAGCGCCGAGGTGTCCTCCACCCGGTTTGCGGGATCCGCCTCCGACGACGCGAGGACCTGGCGATACAGCGCCACGGCCTGCTCCGGCTGGCGGACCCCGAGATAGGCCGCCGCCACCCAGCGCAGGGCGTAGACCGGGATCTTCACGCCTTCGTCGAGCAAAGCCTGGTACTCGGCCACTACCTGGGCGTTGCGTGCCCGGGCCTTGAGCGCGCCCAAGCGGTCAATCCGCCAGCGCACCCCATCGTCATGGGCTTGCGGGTCCGCGGCCGCGCTGGCGAGCAAACGGTCATAGTCGGCCAATGCCCGATCGGCAATGACAAACCGTTCTGTCTCACTGCGGGTCGGCAATTCGGCCAGGCGCACGCGCTCGGCGGCCAGTTCGCCTTCAAGGCGTCGGGTCGTGGCCGCATCGATCAGCCCGGGATGCCGCTGGGCCAGGCGCAAGGCCGGTTCCGGCATGCGCACGCGCTCCAGGGCGAACAGGTATTCACGAATGACCTCGGGTTTGTCCGAGGCGCGGACAAAGGCCTGGTCGTACTCGAACAAGGCTTCATTGTTGGCACCCGAACGGGTCAGCGCATACCCCAGGGCCATGCGCCGGGCCGGATCATTGGGCTGCCTGGCGACCTGCTCGCGCGCCCGGCGCACCGCATCCTGGGGATCACCGCCATCGGCCTCGGTAACCGCCAGGCCCAGTTGCAGGTCGGCATTCTGCGGTTCGCGCTGCAGGGCCAGGCGATAAAGGCGCTCGGCATCATTCCAGCGTTTCAGGTTGCGATAGGCATGGGCGACGGCGCTCAGGGCCTGGGTCGGCAGGGGCCGCTGGGCGCCCTGGGTTTCATAGACGCTGACCACTTCGGCATCCAGCCCGGCCCAACTGGCGATCAGCAGGTGATCGCTGATCTGACCGGTGGATTGTTGCGCGGCGGGAAGTTGCCGCAAGTGCACCAGCGCCGGCGTGTAACTGCCGTCACGGGCTTGCCGGATCAGTTGGTCGTAGGCCGTGTCGGCCAAGGCATTGAGAGGCCACAGCAACTGGCTACACAGCGCCACCCCCAGCAACGGGTGCAATCTGCCCCCCAGGCAGAAAAGAGCGTTACGCGGCATATCGTCCATTTCCCCAGTGATAGCCGGAGTCCAATGCTCCTGCCTGATCCAGAAACTCAGCATGGAGCTCAGCGACAGCGGCCATGCAGCCCCCCCACTGCCTATCACGAAGGTTAGACGAAAAAATCAGTGCCAAGCGTTATTCGGACATCGTTGCCAAAAAGACCTGGAGCGCCTCTGCGTCAGTCCTGCCACAGTGGCAGGCAAAGCGTCTGTAGGGATCGAAGAGGGTCAGCAGTGGGCCATCGGCCCGGACCAGGCTTTCATCGGCCTCGTCGAGCCGATGGCGCAACTCGATGCCCTTGAGTTGCGCCAAGGGTGCCCTATGGGTATCGGCTGGACAGCGTCACCCCCAGTTGGACACCAGGCTCAAGGCTGTTCGCCGCCCTGGCCGCCGAACTTGGTCAGCAGCAGGGTGATGAAGTCTTCCACCGGCATCTTCTGCCCGTTGAAGTCCACCTGGCCGCCCGCGTAGTGCAGCGCGGAGACGATGTCGTTGCCTTGCACGGTCGCCATCTCCGTGGACAACGCCATGGTGCCGGCCATTTCACTGGCCGTCGACGCTTGCTGGGCGACGGCCTTGGGGTCGTTCTGGCCCTGGATCTGCGCCTGCAGGCCGGCCAGGTCGGAGATCATCGGCTTGGACAACAACACCTTGGCATCCAGCTGCGAGACCAGTTGCTTGCCCAACTCCATCGGCGGCAGCTCGGTGGAAGACGGGTTGGTCAGGTCCACCAACAGGCTGGCGCGGCTCTCGCCGTTGGCGGTCTTGAACGAGAAGTTTTCCAGGGCGATCTGCGGCTTGCCGGCCAACAATTGCTTGATGTCGGCTTCGGCCTGGGTCTGCTGGGCCGGGGTCAGCTCCGGTACCGCCGCCTCGGGGTCTGGAGCCCCTGCCGCCTGGGCCTTTTGCAGCGCCTCCAACTGGACCTGGTACAGCTTGATCAACGATTGCATCGCCGGAAAATCCAGGTTCTTCGCCGTCCAGCTCATCTGGGCGCTGCCCACCGGCTTGTCGTTGTAGTCGATGGACGCCACGTTATAGGCCACTCGTCCGGAGAGCACATTGCCTTGCGCCTCCGTCGAGTCCTTCTGCTCGAAACCCTTGATCGTGACCACCGCCGGCTTGACCCCGTAGGTCACCTTGGTCTCGCTCAGCTCCAGGATGTTCTGCCCCAGGTAGAAACCCAAACCGCTCTTGGCCAGGTCGCTGGCCAGGGTCAGGCCGTTCAGTTCGACCTGTACCGGTCCCTGCTCTGGAGACACCGCGGACACCTTGAGGTTATCCATATAGCCGTTGAGCTTGATCTTGGCCGCTTGGTCGCTGGCGCTCACCGCCAGGCTCAGCCCGGAAAATTTCAGGTGGGTGGTGGCGTCCGGCGCGAAGTCCAGCGGCACCAGTTCGATATTGCCCTCCACCGAGCGGTTGTAGCCCAGGGCAAGCTGGCCCTTGAGCGGCGCGGCGCCCTTGGCGGCGTCGAACCACGGGGCGGTGGTGTCGCTCTTTTCCAGCTCGTAGTTGCTGTAGACCATCACCGGCGCCAGCTTCAGGGCCTTGAGGCGCGACCACGGCAACGGCCCGTGCTCGATATGGTCGACGAACAGCAGCTCGATGTCCTTCTTCTGTTCACCGGCCTGCAGGTTCTGCAGCTTGACGCGGTAGTGCGCGGTGCTGCTGAACAGGTGGCGATCCAGCGACACCAGCTCGACATTCGCGCTGCCGCCGGTGCTGGCCAGGGCGGTCTTCAACTGTTGGTTGGCATCCTGGATCGAGGTGTTCAGTACCCCTTCCAACTGATTGCCGGTGTACCACGCGCCGACGCTGCTCACCGCGCCGACCACCACGACAAAACCTAAAAGCAATCCAGCTGATTTATTCATGAATTGACCCGATCGATATCCGTTGCTTGGAGAAATGCTGGTCTTCCTGACCCCTGATCGGAGCCGGCTCGACAATGCCCGAAGGAACCTAGGGTAGCATTTGCCGAGACCGGGTTGCTCAGGAATACTGGACTTCCATCTCATCCAACTGATGATCGAAGGTCTTCAACCGTGCGGTCCAGGTGTACACCAGCACCTCGAAGTCGCGGTTGATCACCACTCCGTTCGGCGAGTCGTTACGCGGGTCGCAGACGTCCAGTTGATAGCGTTCGCGGGCCATGGCCGTGGCGACATCGGACAATTCGCGGGCGTTGCTCAGCCAGTGGCGCTCGTCATGGGCCACTTCGCGGTCGAGTTTCAGGCATTGGCTTTTCAGCGCTTCAAGGCTTTTTTCCAGCGGGGTCCCGGTGAGTTCGCCCATGACCTCCTGGAAGGTCCGGCCCGGTTGCCAATAGCTGCCCCAGAAATACCGGTCGAAGACGGTTTCAACACGGCGCAGGGCGACCTTGGTGTCCCAGACCAGCACCAGGGTCTTGCTCTGGGACAACTGGCGTTTCTTCACCTGCTGCGCCTGGTAGCTGGCCCAGGCCACCATGCTGATGGACATCACCGCGATCAACGCCGTGGCGCTGTCGAGAAAGATCAACGCCTTATCGATCTGGTGCGCCAGCATGACGCCATAAAAATACGTCGCCGAAAGCAGGACCAGTGCCACCACGGCACACCAGAAACCAGGAGCATAAGGGTTTTTCATTATGAGAATCCCCATCGAGCCATGCTGACCACGATGGTTAGGATTCACCCAACACTCCCAACCAACGGCGACCAGCCGATAGTTAGGAGCATAGCAACGGACTCAGGGTTTCGCGTGCTCGGCAGGTGGCGTTCGTCCGCTTTCCCAACCGCCGCCGAGGGCCAGGAACAGTTCGATCTGACTCATCGCCACCTGGGTGTTGGCCGCCGCCAGTTGCGCCCGCACATCGGTGTAGGTGCGGGTTGCCTGCAGGTCCGCCAGGAATGACGCGCGACCGGCGGTGTAGAAGCGGTGCGTCTGGTCCGCCGCCTGCTTGGCCGACTGCTCGGCATCGGCCAGGGCGTCGCGACGGTCGAGCTGCGCGGTGTACTGGGCCAGGCTGGTCTGGGTTTCGCGGACCGCATTGAGCACCACCCCGTCGAAATGCGCCAGGGCGCCCTGGGTGGTGGCCTCGGCTTCGCGGATCCGCGCCCGCGCGCCGTTGGTCGGCACCGTCCAGCTGATCGCCGGTCCGAAGCCCCAGCGATTGGTCGACGGCTCGCCCAGATCCTTCAGCATACCGACCGAGCCCACCGTGACGCCGATGCTGATGTTCGGGTACAGCTCGCCCGTGGCCACGCCTATACCGGCCGTCGCCGCCGCCAGCCGGCGTTCGGCCTGGCGGATATCGGGACGGCGCTTGAGCAGCTCGGCGCCGTCGCCCACCGGCAGCAACTGGGCGATATGCGGCAGCGCGGCGCAATCGCCGACACCGGCCGGCAACTGGTCCAGGGGTTTGGCCAGCAACATCGACAGGCGGAACAAGCCGGCCTGGCGCGCGGCCTGGTAGCGTGGCAGTTCGGCGCGCAGGGATTTGAACTGGGTCTGGGACCGGGTGACCTGGGTTTCGTCGCCACGCCCGGCATCACGCAGACGCTTGGTCAGCTCGGTACTCTGGGCTTGCAGTTCGACGGACTTCTCGGCGATCTCGCGCTCTTCGTTGGCCGCGCAGATCTGGGTATAGGAGCGCACCACATCCGCCACCAGGGTGATCCGGGCCACGTCGCCCGCCGCCTGGGTGGCGTCGGCATTGGCCTTCGCCCCCTCGATACCCCGTTGCAAAGTCCCCCACAGATCGAACTGATAGGACACGGATAGCGCAATATCGCCGACGTTGGCCACCGGGACCTTTTCCGGCAGCAGGAAGGCCTGGCCGGACTCCTGCAAACGCTCGGCACCGGCCTTCACCCCGGCACTGAAACCGCCGGCCGCCTCGGCCTCTTCCACCTGGGCCCGGGCCCGCGACAGGCTCGCCGCCGCCACCCGCAGATCGGTGTTGGACGCCAACGCCTGGCGCACCAGTTCATCCAGGCGCGGGTCCTGGTACAGGCGCCACCAATCGCTCGGCACCGGCGCCGACACCACATTGTCGCCTTCGCCGGCAATGCTCCCTTGCAGGTCCTTGCGTTGCATCGCCGAATCGGCGGGCAGGTGATAATCCGGGCCGACGATCGAGCACGCCGACAACATCAGGCCCAGGCCGAGGGTCGCGACTTGCGCCAACGGTTTCATTGCGCGGCCTCTTTCTTCGGCGCGACCTTGGCGTCATCGATGATCGACACCGTGGCCGTACGCCCGGCGATCATGCGAAAGTCCGCCGGCACGTCGTCGAAGGCAATCCGTACCGGAATCCGCTGGGCCAGGCGCACCCAGCTGAACGCCGGGTTGACGTTGGGCAGCAGGTTCGAGCCACTGGTGCGGTCACGGTCCTCGATACCGGCGACGATGCTTTCGACATGCCCGCGCAACCGCGCATTGTCGCCGATCACCCGAATGTCCACGGCCTGGCCGACCTGGATGCCATCGAGCTTGGTTTCCTCGAAATAGCCATCGATATGGAAGGAGCTGCTGTCCACCACCGACAGCACCGGCCGCCCGGCCGTGACGAACTCCTGTTCACGAGGCGCGCGATCGTTGACGTAGCCGTCCACCGGGCTGCGGATCACCGAGCGGTCGAGGTTCAACTGCGCGGCGTCCACCGCCACCTGGGCCTCGGCCAGGGCCAGTTCGGCGCGGGCGACCCGCGACTGGCTTTCTTCCAGCTGCTCGCCGGCCACCAGGTTGCCCAGGCCACGGTTGCGCTTGTTCTCGCGCTGGGCCTGGGCCAGGGTTTCCTGACGATCGGCCACGGCGGCCTTGGCCTGGCGCAACGCCAGCTTGAAGCGGTCCTGGTCGATGCTGAACAGCACCTGGCCGCGGCTCACCGGCTGGTTGTCGCGCACCTGCACCTGCTGGATCAGGCCGGACACGTCCGGGGCGATCTGCACGATATCGGCGCGGATATGCCCGTCCCGGGTCCAGGGCGCGAACATGTAGTACATCACCATGCGCCAGACCACCAGGCAGGCGAAGATCACCACCAGCGAAGTCAGGACTACACGGCCAATGGTCAAAAGAGGTTTTTTCATGTCATCAGGTATCGACTGAACGAATCCACAACGCCCAGCAACAAAGCGTAGAGACCGACGTTGAACAAGGCCCGGTGCCAGACCAGGCGGTAGAAGTGGAAGTGCGTCAACAGCCCGTGCACCACCAGGTACAGCGCATACGTAATGCCCATCAGCACTAGCAGCGTGGGCAGGAACACCCCGCTGATATCCAGGTCACCGATCATAAAGGTGCTCCATCGATCCCATGGGGAAGGGTTTCCTGTTGCTCGGCGCTCGCCACGAACTCGACCCCCGGCAACAACGCCAGGCGCAACCCGCTCAAGGCGTGCAGCAGGTGCCGGCGGGTTTCGCCGTCGTCCAGCCCCTGGGAACTCAGGGCCCGGCGGGTGCGGTCCATGGTCATCAGCAGCGCGGCGGGCGCCGGCAGGCGTTCGCGGGCCTTGAGGCAGGCACGGAAATACTCGCCGACCTCCTCCACCACCTGCTTGAGCAGCCCATTGGCCACCCCCAGCACGCGCGGCGTGTAGGCCAGCAGATCGAGCAGGTTGAGCGCCACCCGTAGCTCACGCAGCGCCGCGCCGGTGTCCTGGCCGGTCATGGCCAGGCGCGGCAGGTGCTGCATCAGGCGGTCGAGCATCTGCACGCCCATGTGCCGGTGCTCGGCCAGGGTCGCGGGCTCGGTCAGCCCGACGATGTCACGCCAACTGAAGCGGGTCAGGCGCTTGGCCGCGAACTCGGCGCCGAAGGGCCGCGCCACCAGGGTCCAGACAAAGGCGAACAGCAACCCCACGGGACCGGCCAGGTTGGAGTTGGTAAAGTTGAGGAAGTCGGCGTCGTAGGCACCCGAAATGCTGATGAAGGACGAGGTGTTGACGATGGTCAGCAGAGTGCCCAGGTAGAAACGCGGCTGCACGGTGAGGGTGCCGACGCAGATGAAGGGCACGGCGAAGGCCAGCACCAGCATCGGGAAATCGTGCAGGTTGGGCAGCACCACGAACAAGTAGAGGCTGGCGAAGATCACCGACAGCGCGGTCCAGAAAAAGAACCGGTAGATCTGCGGCGCCGGGTCGTCCATCGCCGCGAAGAAACTGCACGCCACCGACGCCAGGATCACTGCGCTGGCACCGTCGGTCCAGCCCAGCAGGATCCACAGCACCGAGGCGAGGATGATCGCGGCGACGGTCGAGGCCACCGAATAGAGCATCAGCCCACGGTCGAGGAAGGGGGTCAGCCGGCTCAGGCGCCAGTGCCGGTAGACCGCGCGCCAGTTGTCCTGGCTTTCGCACTGGATGGCGTGTTGCAGGCTGCGGCAGTCCTGCCACAGGTCGATCCACTCGCCGAGGCGGTAAAGCGCATTGGAGAACAGCAACTGGCGCCGGTCGTCCAGTTCGACCGCGTTGGGCTGCAGGCTTTCCAGCTGGCTGCGCAAGGCTTGCCAACGCTCGACCGAGGCGTCCTGCACGGTGCCCGCCAGCCACTCGCCAGCGGCTTCGAGCAAGGGTGTGAAACGCACCACCAGTTCCGGCGTGCGGCGTTCCAGGGCGTACAGGGCGTCGTCGAGGGCATCGACCACCGGCAGCAGGTGGATCATCCGCCCGCGCAGTTCCTTGCTGTTGCGCACGGTCTGCGGCCGGGCGCCTTCGTGGGACAGTTGGCCGATCATCGGCTCCAGGCTGTTGAAGGTGGCGACCATCGATGCGCGCAGGGCGCTGACTTCATCGGTCTGCACGTTGCGCGAGAGAAAGCGCAGGCTGTAGGTCGAGGCGTCGCCGAACCATTTACCGGCCGCATCGATGAACACCGGCGCCAGGCGCCGGGGCCAGAACATACTGCCGACCACCGCCGCCACGACGATGCCGAGGAAGATTTCCTCGGTCCGCGACACCGCCACATCGAACACCCCCAGGGGGTTGTCCACCACCGGCAGGGCGATCATCGGCATGGTGTAGCCGGCGAGCATCAGCGCGTAGCTGTTGGCGGTGCGCAGGTGCAACGAGAGAAACAGCAGGATGCCGGTCCAGAGCGCGATCACCACCGCCAGCAGGAACTGGGTCTGCACGAACAGTGGGACGAAAAACACCGCCGCCGAGGCGCCGAGAAAGGTCCCGACCGCACGGTACAGGGCCTTGGAGCTGGTGGGGCCGACAAAGGGGCTGGAAACGATATAGACGGTGGCCATGGCCCAGTACGGACGTGGCAACTCCATCAGCAAGGCGATATACAGCGCGATCATCGAGGCGGCGAAGGTGCGCACGCCGTAGAACCAGTCGCGGGCAGGGGGCATGCCGGTCCAGAAACCGTTCACGGGTTCGCCACTCCCAGGTTCTGCCCGGCCGCCTCGAAGGCGCGGATCACCCGCAGCGCCGCTTCCAGGTCGCCCGGTTCGATACCGTCGAGCACTTCAGAGCGCAGGCGTATCAATTCGATTTCGATGTCCTGCATCAGGCGCTCGCCGGCCTCGGTCAGGCTCAGGCATTTGGCCCGGCGGTCGCTGGGGTCTTCACTGCGCAGCACATAGCCGGCATTGCACAACTGGTCGAGCAGGCGCACCAGCGACGGGCTTTCCATCCCCGCTTCCTGAGCCACAGTCACCTGGCGCACGCCCGGCCCCATGCGACCGACCAGCAGCAAGGGCATGGCACAGGCTTCGGAGATCCCATAGTTGACCAGCGTGGCCTGGCACACCCGGCGCCAATGGCGCGAGGCGACGACGAGGCCGGCACTGATGTGCTTGTGCAGCTGTTCGAGGGGCTTGGACACGGGAGATTCGCATTGTTAGTTTGCTAACTATCAATATCTCGCATCAGCCGGGGGGGCGTCAAGTTTTGAAACAATTACTTCATTCTGCGCGTCAAACACCTCGCCCCTTCCTCAACAACACATCCAACTGGTCCACCACTTCCGCCCAGTCGGCATCGTCCAGGATCTCATCACGCAGGAAGTCCGCCTGGCACTGGGTCCAGAAAAAGGCATCCGCCAGATGCAGCTCCGGCTTGAGCGGAGAATGGGTGGCAATGAAACGGTCGATGCTGACGGGGTCATCGGGCAGGCCCAGTTGTTTGAACAGGGACGGCAGGCTGTGCTCAGGTGATTCCATCGGGGGGCTCCGGGACTCAAGGAAAGGGCGATGCCGGTCAGGCGGTTTCGCGAACAAGCGCGTCCCCGCCGTGCAGCACCGCGTGAGTGGAAAGCCGACAGCGTACGAGGCTCATTGAGAGAGCTCGCACACCTCGGCATGGGGCACCAGTTTCAGGAACTGGTCCATTTGCATATGCACCAGGTTGTGGTGATTGCCGGCCTCCAGGTAGATGTCCTGCTGACGGGTCAGCATCGGGTCGACCACCATCTTCAAGCCATAGGACTCACCCAGCGCCGGCACCGCCCCGCGTTCGCAATCCTGGAACAGATAGGCCAGGGTGCTTTCCCGGCTGATCTGCCAGGTGCTGGCGCCGCGGACCTTGCTCAGGTCCAGGTGCTGGCTGGCGGGCAGTACCGCCATCAGGTAGTGGCCGTGCTGGTCGTCGAGTACCACCGACTTGGCCATGCGTTCGGCCGGAATACCCGCCAGGCGGGCGGTTTCCAGGCTGCTGGACGAATGAGGGTGAGTGACGATGTCGAATTCGCAACGCGCCTGTTCCAGGCTGCGTTGTACAGTTTTTGCCATGCGCATGATGCACCTCCGAGCCCTGCCGAATGCCCCAGGGCGATGGGTTTGCTGCGTTCCTTGGATAAGAGTCTAGGCAGTTCATCGCCAGGCGTCGGCTTAACCTCAGTAACCGTTCTCGCTATCACCGCCGCTCGATAGTCGGGTCAGGTCTAAAAGCCCGGTGGGAGGCCGTGGGCCGGCGTTTATCCGGCGCAGCACCACGGCTCGACTAGACTTTGACTAATGGGGGTGACGAAACTCGCGGAGAACTCAAGTGAGCCATCGTTACTACTGGTGGGCCTGGCTGTTGTTCGGGTGGCTGATCGTCTGGCCGGTCGGACCCCAGCTTGCCGAAGGTGCCGACTCCGTCGTGACCCTGCTCGTGCTGCCCATCGACGACTCCGGTGCCGGGCTGATCCTGCTGGGCATCGCCCTTATCGTGGCCGAAGCCCTGATGCCAAGCTTCGGCGCGATCGGCTTCGGCGGTCTCGTCGCGGTCGTGATGGGCATGCTGATCCTGCTCGACCCGCAGGTATTCGGCGACAACACCTCGCGCCCGTTGAAACTCACCCTGCTGCTGATCGCGGTGCTCTTGCTGGTCGGCTTGATCGGCGCGGTCTACAAGGCCCGCCAGCGCCAGGTGGTCAGCGGCGACGCCGGGCTGGAAGGCAGCCGGACCCTGGTGACCGCCCTGAAAACCGACAATGCCTGTGCCGGCTGGGTGCGCTTGCAAGGCGAAAACTGGCAGATCCTGAGCCCGACCCCGCTGCATCCCGGCCAACAAGTCCAGGTGATCGCGCGCAAGGGCCTGCTGCTGGAAGTGAAAGCCGTTGACGACCCGCCCGGGTGAGGAGATTGATCATGGTCCTGCAATTGGGTTCAGGCGCGCTACTCGCGTTCCTGCTGCTGATGCTCGCGGCGTCGACCTTTCGCATCCTGCGCGAATACGAGCGCGGCGTGGTGTTCCAGCTCGGACGCTTCTGGCAGGTCAAGGGCCCGGGGCTGATCATCCTGATTCCGCTGGTGCAGCAAATGGTCCGGGTCGACCTGCGCACCGTGGTCCACGATGTCCCGCCGCAGGACGTGATCACCCGCGACAACGTCTCGGTGAAGGTCAATGCGGTGCTGTATTTCCGCGTGCTCGATCCCCAGAAGGCGATCATCCAGGTGGAAAATTTTCTCGCTGCCACCAGCCAACTGGCCCAGACCACGTTGCGCGCGGTGCTGGGCAAGCACGAACTGGATGAACTGCTGGCCGAACGGGAAAAGCTCAACGCCGATATCCAGCAGGTGCTGGACGCCCAGACCGATGCCTGGGGGATCAAGGTGGCCAACGTCGAGATCAAGCACGTCGACCTCAACGAATCGATGATCCGCGCCATCGCCAAGCAGGCCGAGGCCGAACGGGAGCGGCGGGCCAAGGTGATCCACGCCGAAGGTGAATTGCAGGCTTCGGAGAAACTGATGCAGGCCGCCGAGATGCTCGGGCGCCAGCCGGGGGCCATGCAGTTGCGTTATATGCAGACCTTGTCGTCGATTGCCGGGGACAAGAGTTCGACCATCGTGTTTCCGCTGCCGATCGAGTTGCTCAAAGGAATGGCGGATTTGTCGGCGAAAGGTCAGGCCTGACGCCGGCGCCTACAAGGCGAGATCGCGTCAGCGTTGACGGCCATTGCGCACAAGAGGGCGTCGGCTGGCTGCACCTGGAGGGTTGCGTTCCGCTCGCAAGGTTTCCAGTGCCTGATAAGGCCCCTCGGCCCAGTGCGCCACCCGTTCCTTGAGCCGCTCGGACGCTTCCCGGTGCTTGTCCTGGCCATCCGGCACAAACACCTGGTCCGGCTGCTTGGCATGCTGCCGTACCACGGAAAACACCTGGTCGCGTTGCCCGGCATCGAGCCCGAAGAACTCTCCCAGGTACCCGTCAAATGCCCCCGGCAACTCGCTGTAGTTGACCGGCAAACCGCCAAAGGCCACACAGTGCTCCCAGCCCTGCTGGAGGATCCGCCCGAGGCGCGCGGCGATATAGTCTTCCCGCGAATCGTCCTGCCCCGGGGTGTCCAGCGAGCTGCTGCCGAGCATTCCCGGGACCATGTGCATGCCGGCGCGGCGCACGTGGGACACGGCGATTTCCAGCGGATCGCGGTACAGGAACAGCCAGGGCGTCTCGGGAAAGCACTCGCGCAACAAGGGCAACTCGCCGATATTCCAGGCATCCAGCTTGATCACCAGTGCCTCCTCGCCGCCACGCCGCCGCTGGCCGTAGGCCGCCAGCAGGCCCTGCAACGCCGCACGCCGCTCCTGCGGATCGAGGTGGTCACGCAACAGGCGGTCCAGGGGCGGCGGCTCGCTGATCACGATATGGCTGTCCAACTGCGCCAACATCTGGCCGATCAGCGTCGAACCGCACCGCGAGGCGTGGTAGATGAATGCGCTCGGCGCCACGGCCGGCACCTGCCATTCGCTGAGCACCGCCAGCGGCGTCTCACGCCGGAAGGCCTGGTTGAACGGCAGCTGCAGGGCGTCGTCCACCGAATCGCCAAAGAACGGCTGGTCCAGCCGGCGCTCACCGAACCAGCACCAGTCGACACGCCAATACGCGTCTTCGCGCCAGACGCGAATCGGCAACCAGTCCTTCAGGCCGTCCATGGTTGATTCCAATTGCGACGGCCCCGGGCCATGGCCGCGCACAGGTCCGAACGGGCGAAATGCAGGCCATGGGCGGCGGCCCGCTCCAGGGTGCGGTCAATAAAGGCTTCGCTGTCCGTTTGCGCCTGGAGTTCCCGACACAGTTGCGGGTCACGCTCCAGCCACTGGCGAAACTGCTCGAGCGCCACGGCGGCCCGGCCCAGGCCAGGGGCCGGGGTACTCGGCAGGCCCGCGGCGATCTGCTGTTCCAGCCAGGCATTCGGACGGCAGTCGAGCACCAGGTGGACCCGCGCCCGATCCCCCCAGTTGTCGACGCTGTGGGGCCGCGACAGATCGAGAAACCAGCATTCGCCGGCCTTCAGGGGAATGCGTTGCCCATCGAGCATGAACTCCACGTCGGGCGGGCTTAGCAGGGGAATATGCAGGCGCCGATCGGCGTCCGGGGCACCGAGATCATAATCGCAGTGCTCATGGATCCGCCCGCCCGGTCCCAGCCGCAGCAGGCGCGCCGAGCGGATTTCCAGGGGCAGGCCCTGCAAGCCATAGGACCACTTCGGGTCTTCCAGCCAGGGCTTGCGCGCAATGGCCTCGCCCTTGCCCGGCGCCAGTTCGCCGAGGGCATCGCGGGCGGAAATCAGCGCCACCCCGCTCCAGTCGTCCGTGTAGTAGTCGCGATTGAAATGCGCCACCCAGGCGCTGTCGCTCACCTGCGCCAAGGCCTGCAGCAACAGTGGCAGGTCCACGACGACAGGCAGGCGGGAAAACGCCGGCTGGCTCAAAGGCCGGCTCCATCCGCGCAGGCGTCGTCGAGCCGGCGCCCACCACGGACTTCACGCGAGCCAAGGCGCAGGCGGGCCTCGGGGGCCTGCCGGTCATTGCCCCTGGGCATGGCTCACAGGCTCATCGATCTTGCCCGCTGCCCAATCGGACTCACGCGCGGCCAAGGCCCCGGCAATCGCCTGGATCTTGGTCGAGGACACCTCCGGCGGCAACGGGTCGAGCCCGGCGCTGGCAAAGATCTGCCCATAGGCGTTGCGCAGGTCGGCATAGGCCAGGTCGCGGCGCAGGTCGGCCTGCAAGGTGTTGAGCTCGCCCTGGATCAAATCCAGTTCGCCCAACCCCGCCGCCTTGTAGCGGTTGCGCAGTTGGCCGGCGATCTGCCCGTCGATGCTCGACAGTTGCTCGCTGGTCTTGAACTGACGCAGCGCTTCACGGTAGTTGGCATTGGCCACGTAAAGCTGGGCCAGTACCGCGATGGACATGGCCTGGCGACGCGCCGTGGCCACTTCTTCGCCGGCCTTGGCGACGTCGATGGCCGCCGGGGCGGAGATCACGTTGAACAGGTTCCAGGTGACCTTGACGCCGTAGTCGGCCCACTTGTCGTTGACCAGGAAGGAGTTGCTGTCGTAATGGCCGCCGGCGGAGAACTCCAGGCCTGGCAGCAGGCGCAGCATGGCCTTGCGGGTTTCGTTGGCGCTGATGCGGGTCTGGTAGTCCTGTTCACGCAGTTCCGGACGGCTGGCCAGGGCTTCCTGTTCCAGCTTGGCCATGTCGACCTTGAGTTCCGGGATCTCGTAGTTGTCCGGGGTCGCCAGGGTCAGCTCGGTGCCCATGGGCAGGTTGATCAGGGTCGCCAGTTCGGTCTTGGCCAGGGTCAGCGCCTTGCGCTGTTCTTCCAGCTCGCGCGTGGCGACGATCAGCGCGCGCTGGTAACCCAGGGCCTGGACCGGATCGCCGATACGCTGTTCGCTCATTTTCTCGCTGTTGCCCTGGGCCTGCTCGACCCGCGCCATCAGGCTGTCGATCTGCTTGAGCAGGCGTTCGGCGGCCACGGCGCGCCAGTAGGCCGAGCGCACGTCCTGGACGATGGTGTTGACGACCTTGCGCCGGCGTTCCTGGACGATCAGCCGTTGGTCGCCCTGCTGCTTGGCGTTGATGTAGCTCACGCCGAAGTCGAGCACGTTCCAGACCATGGTCAGGTCGGCGACGCGACGGTCACGGTCCTGGGAGGTCGACGGTTCCAGGGACTGGGTCCCGGTCCTGACGCTCTGGCTGCTGGAGGCACTGACGTTGTTACGCCCGGCATAACCGGCGTCCAGCGCCATGCGCGGCAGCATGTCGAAGCTGGCGAGGTCGAGCTGGCGCTTGGCCAGGGCCTCTTCCATGACCTTGAGCCGGCCTTCGAGGTTGTACTTCACCGCGCGGGCCATGGCCTCGTGCAGGGTCAGCGGGCCGTTCAACGGCTCCTGATCCTTGAACATGGCCTGCATATCGCTCTTGGCGCGTTGTTCACTGACGCTACGATCGATCGGCTGGCTGGTGACGGCACAACCACTGACCACCAGCGCCAGCATGCTGACGCTGAACAACTTATGACTTCTTCTCATTCCTTGCACCGCCCCCTGACTACCGCATTCTTTTTTATAGGCGCCGACAACCGTCGGCGCAGATCCCCAAAATTGTTCAGGCCGACATTTCGCTGATGCCGACTTGTTCCAACGCCCAGGCTAGTTCATGCAGCTGTTTCTGCTCGTTATCTTTGATCTTCTGCAATTGCTGCCCCAGGGTTGGCGCACCGAAAGCGCCGCGCCCGCCCTGGCCCGGATCACCCAGGCCCTTGCCGTTGCGGTCGAAGACCTGGCCGTTGGAGATATCGTTGCTGGTCGATTCGTGGTGAAAGACAGTCGACAAGGTACTGTTGCCGAACACCCCGCCATCGCCGCCGCCAAAACCGAGGAAGCCACTGGCGTTGCCATTGCCGGCACCGTCGGTGCTGAACACCTGGGCGATAAAGCTCGGCGCCAGCGCGTTGTGGTTGATGAAGATATTGCCCACTGGCGGCAGGCCATCGCCCGAGGTGCGCTGTTCGAACAACGGCGGGAAGCCCAACGGCGCACCCAGGTTGCCGGTCGGCACGATGCTGATCGACGGCAGCAATGGTTGGTTCGGCGCGACCGATTGCGCCGCCGATCCATCCACCCGGAACTGCGGATCGCCGCCCAACGAGATCGTGTTGATCGTGTAGTTGTTGGAGTTGGCGAAGCCGGTGCCGGCGTTGCCGGCGAGGTCCGTGACCTGGCTGTTGTCCAGGGTGATGAAGTTGCTCGGGTCGTTGATGTTCGCCGTCGGCGTCAGGGTCGCGGTCCAGGTCTTGCCACCATCGCGGGTGACCAGGTTGGACAGGACGCCGTTGGCCACGCTCAGCTCCGACAGGTCGAAGTTGCTGACTTTCTCGCTGAAGGTGAAGGTCACGACGGTGGTCTGGCCGGCGGTCAGGTTCGGGTTGGCGACGCTGATGGTCGCCGTTGGCCGATCGCCATCGACCGCGTAGTTGTTGGAAATCGCGATGCTGTTCCCGGCATTGCCGGCGGTATCGCTGACCAGGCTGGTGTCCAGCACGATCAGGTTGGTGGCATCGGTGATATTCGCCGTCGGCGTCAAGGTCGCGGTCCAGGTCTTGCCGCCGTCGGCGCTGGCCAAGTTGGACAGGGTGCCGTTGGGCACGCTGAGCTCGGACAGGTTGAAACCGGTCACCGCTTCGCTGAAGGCGATGGTCACCGTGGTGGTCTGGCCGATGCCCAGGTTGTTGTTCGCCACGGAGATGGTCGCGGTCGGCCGCTGGGTGTCGATGGCGTAGGTGTTGGAGTTGGTGGTGCCCGTCCCGGCGTTGCCGTCCAAGTCCGTGTAGGCCGCGTTGTTCAGGCTGATCACGTTGCCGCTGTGGCTGATGTTGTTGGTCGGGGTAAAGGTCGCCGTCCAGGTGATACCGCCGTCGCTGCTGCTCACCGCGCTCAAGGTGCCATTAGCGACCGTCAGGTCGGCATTGCTGAAGCCGGTCACCGCCTCGCTGAAGGTAATGGTCACCAGAGAGCTCGAGCCGATGTTCAACGCCGGATTCGCCATCACGATGGTCGCCGTCGGCCGCACCGTATCGATGGTGTAGTTGGCCGAGTTGGTCACGCCAGTGCCGGCGTTGCCCGCAAGGTCGGTATAGGTCGTGTTGTTCAGGCTGATGACGTTGCTGGTGGCGTGAACGTTGTTGGTCGGGGTGAAGGTCCCCGTCCAGGTGACGCCGCCATCGCTGCTGCTCACCGCGCTCAGGGTGCCGTTGGCGACCGTCAGGTCGGCGTTGCTGAAGCCGGTCACCGCCTCGCTGAAGGTAATGGTCACCAGGGAGCTCGAGCCGACGTTCAACGCCGGATTCGCCATCACGATAGTCGCGGTCGGCCGCTGGGTGTCGATGGCGTAGGTGTTGGAGTTGGTGGTGCCCGTCCCGGTGTTGCCGGCCAGGTCCGTGTAGGCCGTGTTGTTCAGGCTGATCACGTCGCCGGTGTGGGTGATGTTGTTGGTCGGGGTGAAGGTCGCCGTCCAGGTGATGCCGCCATCACTGCTGCTCACCGCGCTCAAGGTGCCGTCGGCGACGGTGAGGTCGGCGTTGCTGAAGCCGGTCACCGCCTCACTGAAGGTAATGGTCACCAGGGACGTGCCGCCGATATTCAGGGCGTTGTTCGCCACCACGATGTTCGCGGTCGGCCGCTGGGTGTCGATGCTGTAGTTGTTGGAATCGGTGACACCGCTGCCGGCGTTGCCCGATGCGTTGTGCACCGTGGTGTTGTCCAGGGCGATGACATTGCTGGTATCGGTGATATTGCTGGTCGGGGTGAAGGTCGCCGTCCAGGTGATACCGCCGTCGCTGCTGCTCACCGCGCTCAAGGTGCCGTTGGCGACCGTCAGGTCGGCATTGCTGAAACCGGTCACCGCCTCGCTGAAGGTAATGGTCACCAGGGAGCTAGAGCCAATGTTCAACGCCGGATTCGCCACCACGATGGTCGCCGTCGGCCGCACCGTATCGATGGTGTAGTTGGCCGAGCTGGTCACGCCGGTGCCGGCGTTGCCCGCAAGGTCGGTATAGGTCGTGTTGTTCAGGCTGATGACGTTGCTGGTGGCGTGAACGTTGTTGGTTGGGGTGAAGGTCGCCGTCCAGGTCACGCCGCCGTCGCTGCTGCTCACCGCGCTCAGGGTGCCATTGGATACCGTCAGGTCGGCGTTGCTGAAGCCGCTCACCGCCTCGCTGAAGGTGATGGTCACCAGAGAGCTCGAGCCGGCGTTCAACGTCGGATTCGCCATCACGATGCTCGCCGTCGGACGCTGGGTATCAATGGCGTAGGTGTTGGAATCGGTGGTGCCCGTCCCGGTGTTGCCGGCCAGGTCCGTGTAGGCCGTGTTGTTCAGGCTGATCACGTTGCCGGTGTGGGCGATGTTGTTGGTCGGCGTGAAGGTCGCCGTCCAGGTGATGCCGCCGTCGCTGCTGCTCACCGCGCTCAGGGTGCCGTCGGCGACCGTCAGGTCGGCGTTGCTGAAGCCGGTCACCGCCTCACTGAAGGTAATGGTCACCAGGGACGTGCCGCCGATATTCAGGGCGTTGTTCGCCACCACGATGTTCGCGGTCGGCCGCTGGGTGTCGATGCTGTAGTTGTTGGAATCGGTGACGCCGCTGCCGGCGTTGCCCGATGCGTTGTGCACCGTGGTGTTGTCCAGGACGATGACATTGCTGGTATCGCTGATATTGCTGGTCGGGGTGAAGGTCGCCGTCCAGGTGATACCGCCGTCGCTGCTGCTCACCGCGCTCAAGGTGCCGTTGGCGACCGTCAGGTCGGCGTTGCTGAAACCGGTCACCGCCTCGCTGAAGGTAATGGTCACCAGCGAGGTCGAGCCGATGTTCAACGCCGGATTCGCCACCACGATGGTCGCCGTCGGCCGCACCGTATCGATGGTGAAGTTGGCCGAGTTGGTCACGCCGGTGCCAGCGTTGCCCGCAAGGTCGGTATAGGTCGTGTTGTTCAGGCCGATGACGTTGGTGGTGGCGTGAACGTTGTTGGTCGGGGTGAAGGTCGCGGTCCAGGTGACACCGCCGTCGCTGCTGCTCACCGCGCTCAGGGTGCCATTGGATACCGTCAGGTCGGCGTTGCTGAAGCCGGTCACCGCCTCGCTGAAGGTGAACGTCACCAACGAGGTCTGTCCGGCCGCCAGGGTCGGATTGGCCATCACGATGCTCGCGGTCGGGCGCACGCTATCGACAGCATAGGCGTTCGAGGCGGTGGTACCGGAACCGCTGTTGCCGGCGGTGTCGGCCACCGTACTGTTGTCCAGGACGATGTGATTGTTGGCCTGGGTAATCCCCGCCGCCGGCGTCAGGGTCGCGGTCCAGGTGATGTTGTCGCTGGTGCTCAGGCCGCTCAGGCTGCCGTTGTCGGCGGTCAGGTCGGCCAGGGTGAGACCGGTCACCGCTTCGCTGAAGGTGATGGTCACCAGGGACGTGCCGCCGATGCCCAGGGCGTTGTTCGCGACCACGACGGTGGCGGTCGGGCGCTGGGTGTCGATGGCGTAGGTGTTCGAGTCGGTGGTGCCGCTGCCGGCATTGCCCGAGCTGGCCCCGTGGACCCCGGTGTTGTCCAGGGTGATGTGGCTGGCGGCGCTGATGATGTTGCTGGTCGGGGTGAAGGTCGCGGTCCAGGTGATGCCGCCGTCGCTGGAGCTGACAGCGCTCAGGGTGCCGTTGGAAACGGTCAGGTCGGCATTGGTGAAACCGGTCACCGCCTCGTCGAAGGTGATGGTCACCAGCGCGGTGTCGCCGATTTTCATCGACGGGTTCCCCACAATGATGGTCGCCGTGGGGAGCACGGTGTCGATGGTGAAGTTCGCCGAACTGGTGGTGCCCGCGCCAGCGTTGCCCGCCGCATCCTGGACACCGGTATTGGCCAGGGTGATGGCGTTGGTCGCGCTGTTGGTTTCGGTGTTCGGGGTGAGCGTCGCGGTCCAGGTGACGCCGCCATCGCTGCTGCTCAAACCGCTCAGACTACCGTGGCCGGTGCTCAGGTCGGCCAGGGTTAAACCAGTGACCGCTTCGCTGAAGGTGATGGTCACCAGCGAGGTTTCACCGGCTGTCAGCGTTGGATCGGCGACGACAATGGTCGCGGTCGGCCGCTGGGTGTCGATGGAGTAGTTGTTGGACGTGGTGGTGCCGGTCCCGGCGTTGCCCGCCCCGTCCTGTACACCGGTGTTGTCCAGGGTGATGACGTTGGTGGTATTGGTGATATTCGACGTCGGGGTAAAGGTCGCGGTCCAGGTGACACCGCCGTCGCTGCTGCTCACCGCGCTCAGGGTGCCGTCGGCGATCGTCAGGTCGGCGTTGGTGAAACCGGTCACCGCTTCGCTGAAGGTGATGGTCACCAGCGAGGTGTCGCCGATTTTCAGGGAGCTGTGCGCAACCACCACGGTCGCGGTCGGGCGCACACCGTCGATGGCATAGTTGTTGGACGTGGTGGTGCCGCTGCCGGCGTTGCCCGCTGCATCCTGGACCGTGGTGTTGTCCAGGGTGACGTGGTTGCTCGCGCTGACGATGCTCGCCGTCGGCGTGAACGTCGCGGTCCAGGTCACGCCGCCGTCGCTGCTGCTCACGGCGCTCAGGGTGCCATTGGAGACCGTCAGGTCGGCGTTGCTGAAACCGGTCACGGCTTCGCTGAAGGTGATGGTCACCGGCGAGGTCTGGCCGATGCCCAGGTTGGTATTGCCGAAGACGATGGTCGCGGTCGGCCGCTGGGTGTCGACGGCGTAGGTGTTCGAGTTGGTGGTGCCGCTGCCGGCATTGCCCGCCACGTCGCTGACTCCGGCGTTGTTCAGGGTGATGACATCGCCGGTATGGGCAACCCCGGCGGTCGGCGTCAGGGTCGCGGTCCAGGTGACACCGCCGTCGCTGCTGCTCACCGCGCTCAAGGTGCCGTCGGCGACGGTCAGGTCGGCGTTGGTGAAGCCGGTGACCGCTTCGCTGAAGGTAATGGTCACCAGGGAGGTGCCACCGATGTTCAGCGCGTTGTTGGCCACCACGATGCTCGCGGTCGGCCGCACGGTGTCGATCACATAGGTGTTGGAGAGGGTCGTGCCGGTACCGGCGTTGGTCGCGGTATCGGTATAGAGGGTGTTGTCCAGGGTAATGACGTTGCCGCTGCTGATGTTGCTCGCGGTCGGCGTCAGGGTTGCGGTCCAGGTGATATTGTCGCTGGTGGTCAGGTTGCTCAGGGTGCCGTTGGAGGCCGTCATGTCGGCCAGACTGAAACTGCTCACCGCTTCGCTGAAGGTGATGGTCACCGTGCCGGGTGCCGTGGTGCTCAGCGTAGAGCCGCTCACCGCGACAGTCGCGGTCGGCCGCACGGTGTCGATGGCGTAGTTGTTCGACGAGGTGGTGCCGCTCCCCGGCGTGCCCGTCGATGCACTGTTGACCCCGGTATTGTCCAGGACGATATGGTTGGTGGCGCTGGTGACGCTCGAGTTCGGGGTGAAGGTCGCGGTCCAGGTGGTGCCGCCGTCACTGGAGGCGACCGCGCTCAGGGTCCCGTTGGCAACCGTCAGGTCGGCGTTGGTGAAGCCCGTCACCGCCTGGTTGAAGGTAATGGTCACCAGCGAGGTGCTGCCGATGTGCTGGGCGGTGTTGGTGACCACGATGGTCGCGGTCGGCGCCGGCGCATAGGCGGTGTTCAGCGTACCGCCGTCGTTGAAGATATTGTTCACCGCTGCCACGCTGGCGCCAGTGGCGCCACCGCCCAACGCCAAGCCGCCGGAGCCGCTGCCGCCGACGTTACCGCTCATGGCCGCGAAGTTGGCGGCGGTCATCAACAGCGTGCCTTTGTTCCAGATCGCGCCGACGCCTTTACCGGCCGCACCACCCGGGTCGGCGGAGCCGCCCAGGCCACCGCCGCCACCGCCACCGCCGCCGGCAGCGATGTTGTTGGAAATCACCGAGGTACCGACGACGGTCAGGGTGCCGGTGCTGGCGTTGTAGATACCGCCGCTGGCCGATGAGCCGGCCCGGCCAGGCTTGTCCCAACCGGCGCCGCCACCACCGCCGCCAATGGAGATGGTGCCGTTGTTCGCCGTGCCGCCGGCCCCGCCGCTACTGTAGTTGGCGGCGCCTATACCACCCGCGCCGCCGCTGCTGCTACCACCCCTGCCGCCCATGTAGTTGGGGTTGTAGCCGCCGCCGTTACCGCCGTGGTTGGCGGTGCCGGCGGTACCGGCATAGACCCCCGTACCGAAGCCCGAGGTACCACCATGACCACCATTTTGTCCGCCAAGAGCACCGCCGCCACCGCCACCGCCACCGACCGCGCCGCCGACGTAGGGCGTCGTGACCCCGCCGCCGCCGCCACCACCCGAGGCCGCGTTGCTGGTCACCGTGACATTGTTCAGGGTCAGGTTACCGGCGTTGAAAATACCGCCGCCCATCGCCGCAGTGCCGTCGACCCCGGCCGGCGCGCCCTGGCCAACCGCCAGGCCCTGGGTAATGACCAGGCCGTCCAGGGTCGCGGTAACCCCGGAGTTGACCCTGATCACCTGGGTCTTGTACTGCCCGTTGAGGGTGACATCGGCAACGCCGTCGTGGTTCAGGTCGCCTTCGACGGTGAGGTTCTTGGTGATGATCAGTTGCGAATTCAGGTTGACCGTCATGGTGGTGCTGAAGGTGACGATATCGCCCGACACCGCGTCGCTCAGGGCCTGGCGCAGCGAGCCGACGCCACTGTCGCCGTTGTTGGTCACCGTGAGGGTCGACAGGCCGTACTGGTACGCCGCCATGGCTTGGGCCGAGAGCACGTTGTGGCTTTCGATGGTGCCGGTGGACACTTCCAGGGTCCAGTCGCCGCCGAGGCCCGTCCGGTTGGTCGAGGCGGCGATATCGCGCCCGGTGTATTGCGCCAGGGAGTCGACAAAGGCGAGGCCGGTGGCGCCTTCGGCGGTGTTACAGGCGTAGATCAGGATATCGCCGCCGACATTCATGTCATTGCCGATGCGCGCCAGCACGTCGGCCCGCGCCGCGACGTTACTGGACGAGAGATAAGTGCCGCCCAGCCACAGGTCGCCCGAGTTGCCGTGGGCGATGATTTCCACGGTGCTGACGTTCTTGTGGCCGTCCAGGTAATCAGCCATTTGCTGCAGGCCGTCCTTGCCGGCCTGCAAGACCACCACCTGGGTGCCGGGGGCGACGCCCTTGAGCAGGCTGTCGAAATCCTGGACCCGCGAGTCGACGAAGACCACCGACTGGCCAGGTACGGCTGTCGGAGTCGGGGTCGCCGCGGTCGTGGTCGTGGCCGTATGCGTGGCATCGGATTGCGGGTGAGTATCGGTGGTCGCGGCCGCATGATCGGTGGCCGGCGCCTTCGCCGCATCGGTCGTCGCGTGGCTGGCCGGCTGCGCGGCCTCGGCCACGGTGGCCGCCACGGCACCGTCGAACAGCATGCGCGGCTCGAGAGGGATGATCATGGGTGAAACCAGGGTTCTCACGCCTTCAGACCGCGATTTCTGTTTGCTCCACCACATGTTTCACCTGCACTCGAGCGCTCGTGCGCTCAACGTTTTTTTTGTCGGAATAAAAAACCGCGATCAACTGGTCGCGGTGTTGGTTTTCATGCGAATGACATTGGCGGCGCTGGCTGAACCATCGTTCCAGAAAGACAACTCCGCATATTTTTCGAACAGGTCCGGCGGCAGGATCGTGCGCCGTGGCTCCATCGCCACCTTGGGCTTGACCTTGTGCAGGCCGGCGACCCCGAGGGCCTGGTCGAATTCCGGCGCGTCATACACCAGGTGCTCGAAGTCGTGCTCGAACCAGGGTTCGCCGATAAAGTCGTAGACCAGCCGCAACACCCGCTCCGGGGCCTGGGACAGCAGGTCGTAATCGACCAGCAGCAGGGAGTCGGCGTGTTCGCCGTAATAGGCTTCCTTGAGCGCCGTCCAGGCGAACCCCACCAGGCGATTGCGCTGGGCCAGGGTTTCGCAACGGCTGTAGACGGTGTTGCGCTCGATCTCGTCGTTGAACAGCTTGGTGTTCTCGAAGGGATTGGCGCGGTACAGCCGCTCGAGGCTGTCCATGACCCAGGCGACATTGCGCACGCAGGCAATGACCTTGGACTGGGGAAACAGGTCCATCAGCGCAGGCAGGCGTGACGACCACTGGCGATTGGTATCGAAAACCACCGATTGCCCGGTCTTGTCGGCGTAATAGGACTCGAACAGTCCGCGCAACAGGCGGCGGCGCATGTCGGTGTCGATCACCGAGCCGAACTCGCTGCCGGCGCTGCACTGGTCCAGCACGCTGTTGAACAGGCTGCCGACCGGACTGCTCATCCCGGCATGAAAACGTGGGTTCTGCAGGAGGATGGCGGACAGCAGGGTCGACCCTGAGCGCGGTAAGCCGGAAATAAAATGGAAGCTGCGCATCCCTTCACCCTAGACGTAAGTCCATTTGTAGGACAAAGCGTAGCGTAAGAGACTATTTCGCACTAGTAGTATTTTGACATCAATCGTAGGGTCTTTAATCCGGAAAGGCCCATAAACAGCGCAGCTTATGGGCCTTTGATACGAATGATGGTTCTATATCAAGCCTTTGGCGGTTAGTGACCGCTACACGCAGGATGGCAGACCTCATATAAAACCGCCTGGGTATCGCCGCCTGCATGCTGGTCAATTTTTCGCCAATTGGCCGGAATGGACGGGAATTCATCCGGAGCCTCCCGACTCATCACCAGCCAGACCCGCCCATTACCCTGGGGCAGGTCTTCCAGATGATCGAGGTAGACGCCGGCGTTTTCATCGATCAAGGTGCCAAAACCATAGCTGTTGGGCCGGGTCGACACACCCTTGGCGGTCGGCGGGGTATACAGGCGTGGCGCGGTGGCACTCTTGTCGTAGTAGCCCCAGGTGAGGTACCAGAACATGTCGCCCAGCACGACCTGGTCGCCGGCGACCGTGTGGCGGTTCATGTACTCGACCATATTGTTGAACTGGTCGTTGACGTCGACGATGTAGTTGTTCCTCAAGCCCACGCCCTCCACCGCCAGGACCGCCACCAGCAGGAGCATGGCCAGGCCCTTGAAACGCTGCGCCAGACGGTCGATGGCCACGGCCAGGATGATCGGCAGGCCGAGGGCCGGGACGGTCAGGTAACGCTCGATGAACACCGGCGAGACGAACGAGATGGCGAACACCAGCACCAGCGGCAGCGCGCTGTAGATCACCACCATGGTGTCGAAATGATAGCGGCTGCGATCGGTCCAGACGAGGAACACCGCCACGGCCGCCATGACGCTCGGCAGGGTGGCGAACAGCCACAGCGGCATGCTTTCCCCGTCGTCCTGCGCCATCAGTTGCCAGATCATCGACGGCAGCGAGCTCAAGGTGACCGCCGGCTCCCAGCCGACATCACCGCCGACCTTCAGGTCCTCCATGTGCCGCACCAGGTCGATCAGCCCCGGCAACCAGGGCAGGAACAGCAGCACGATCGCCACGTTGGCCAGCCACCACTCGCGGCGGGCCATGTAGCGGTGCGCGCTGCCGGGCTGGCGGCGAATCACCAGCAGATAGAGCCAGTGCGACAGCACGCACAACGCCGAGAAGTAGTGGGTATAGAACGCGGCGGCCATCAGCAGCGTGTAGATCACCAAGTAACGCTTGCGCGCAGGCTCGCGGACCCAATACACCAGCGCGATGGTCGCCCCCAGCAGCCACACGCCCATCAGCGAATACATCCGTATTTCCTGGCTATAGCGTACGGCCGTGGGCAGCAGGGTCAGCAGCAAACAGGCGAGCATCGTCGCCCGCCGGCTGGCGATCAGGTGCGCCAGCCAGGTGCCGAGAAGCACCACAGCCACCCCGGGCACCGCGCTCATCATCCGGATCGACAGGATGGAATCGCCGAACAGGCCGACCCAGACATGCAGCAGCATGAAATACAGCGGCGGATGGACATCGTGGGACGCATGGAACCAGATGCCGGCCAGCGAATACTGGGCCAGCAGCAGGCTGGAGCCTTCGTCGCCCCAGATCGCCGAGGCGGTCAGTTCATAAAGGCGCAACCCCACCGCCAATAGCACAAGGCCTATCAGCCAGGGTTCGCGAAGCAGTTGGGCAAAAGATTGCGGATACATGACAGGCTGACAATAAAGTTGCTTTGCTGCTTCATCAATACTCGGAACGCCCATCACCATCCTCAAAAAAATCGACAACTGCACCCACCCAGGGGGTATGACGCGCTGATTGTAGGCTAGAACGACATCGCCTTGCCTGACTGTTCCAATCACGACCTCGACCACGCAAAAAAACGGGCATGGTCCATGGCACCCGCTACCCTATCAGACGGTGCTTACGAAGACCGGAACAGGCTCCACCGGGCGCGGCACCTCACTCAACGCAGCTGAAGGATAAGGATCTATGGAAGTATTTATCGGCTCTATCCAGATGTTCGGCTTCAACTTCGCGCCCCGCTACTGGGCACAATGCGGCGGACAACTGCTGTCTCTTTCGCAATATCAGACGTTGTTCGCACTGCTGGGAACGACCTATGGCGGCAACGGCCAGAGCAACTTCGGTCTGCCTAACCTGCAAGGCCGGCTTCCCATCGGCCAGGGGGCTGGACCAGGCCTGACGCCACGGGTCATGGGCGAAGACGGCGGCAACGAAAGTGTGTCTATCCTGGGCTCCAACCTGCCAAACGTAGCGATCCCGACCACCGGCCTGACCCTCAAAACCACTGTCAACCTGGCGGCTACCCCCAGCAACGCATCCCCGACACCGAGCGCCAGCCACTCCTTCATCGGTGCATCCCCGACCGCCGGGCCGTCCGAAGCTGCGATCTACTCCGACGCGCAGGGCACGTCACCGGTCGCCCTGCAAGGCGTGACCAGCACCTTCACCGGCACCCTGGCCCTACCCGGCAGCAACATACCACTGGGGACGATGAACCCTTTCCTGGCGGTGAACTTCTGCATCGCCCTGCAAGGGATCTTCCCTACCCGCAACTGATCAGGAAAGCGCCGCAGAACCTTGTGGGAGCTGGCTTGTCGGGTCGTCGCATCGCAGCGATGAGGCCCTTGAGCCTTAAGGCGCCCATCCGGACGCCATCGCCAGCAAGCCGGCTCCCACAGGTCGGTGTTCCACCACAGAAATATCATCGTGCCCGGCGCCTACACGGGCGCCCCGTTTACCGTGCATGACGGAGAATATCGATGCTGCAACAGGTTTCAAGTGAACACTTCCAGCCACTGGTGAACCAGCCCTGCCCGCTGCATCTACCCGACGGCAGCCAGTTGCCGATCCAGATCGAAGCGATCGAGCTGCGCCCGCAATCGCGCTTGCCGGAAAACACCCGGACGCCCTTCAACGTGCTGTTGCGCAGCCTGGGACCGACGGATTTCGTCGATGGCCTGTGCACCCTGGAGCTACCGCAACTGGGGCGCGTGGACGCCGTCTTCGTCTCCCGTGAGCCGGCCCTGGGGCGCGACCCGGCCTTGGGTTACTTCAGCATCATCTTCAACTGAAACCCGGATACCACACCAGCCGCTCGGCCGCCGGCGTACTCTCCTCGACCCGGAACCCCAGCGCCAGGTAATGCTGGCGCGCCTGTGGATTGCTCGCCCAGACCACCGTCGCCACCGGGCAGCGCACCTGTTCGGCGGCCTTTTGCACCCCTTGCAGCACACTGCGACCAAAACCCTTGCCACGGGCCGCCGGGATAAAAGCCAGGTACAGCACGCGGATTTCGTTGGGGCCGAAGTCGGCACTGAGCACCCCGATGGGGGTATCGAGCTTTTCCACCACGTAGTGCATCGCATCGGGGAAGTGCTCGCCGATCCCCTGATCCTGCACCTGGAACTGCTGGGCAACCACCTGCTCGATCAGCTCGGGCTCGGCATCGATCCACTGCAACTCGGGGCGGGCCGACTGGTAAAGGCTCTGCAGAAAGGGGGCATCGGTAGGCCGTGAGGGCCGCATGGACAAACCGGCGGCCGACGAATTGTTCAACATCGGTTGGACTCCCTGAACCGTTGTAACGACTAGAAACCGCTCTCCCGCACGCCCAGCGCCGCCATGCGCCGCCAGGCCGTGCCCAGCAGCGACTCGCTGCGCCCTTGCAGCACCGCCACGCCGCGCAGCGGATGGCTCGGCGTCGGCACCTCCTCGAGCGACCGAAGGCGGGCGCCGTATTGCGCCTGCACCGGTTCCGGACGGCGGTTTTCGTCCCGGCGCACGGCAATCGGGCCGTGGTGATCGGAAGTCAGGGCTTCCTGGTCGATGGCCGCCACGCCATTAGCGTCGACATCCAGCAGCTCCACCGGCCAGGCCGGACGCATCGGGTCGTCGGCGACAAAGCGTCCCTGCGCCCCCGGTGCAACCCGCCACAAGTCCTCTTCGGCCAGGTAACCGCGCAAGCGAGTACCGTCCTCGACGATCCGCGCCAGGGGTTCCTTGGTCGACACCCAGCGCCCGACCGCCAATTGCGGCATCAGGTCGCGCACCTGGCCGGCCTGCGGCGCGCGCAACAACAGGCGCTCGCGGCGGGCCTGCAAGCCACGGTATTCGGCCACCGACTCCGCCAACCGCTGTTCGAGGATGCCGACATCCGCCGCGGTTTCGCTGCGCCCGGCCTGGCGGCGCATCTGCAATTGCAGGATATCGATCTCGCGCCGCACGATGATCAGCCGCGAGTCGACATCCGGCGACTCCAGCTCCACCAGCACCGCGCCCTGCTCGACCCGCTCGCCGTCATGCACATTCACCTGCTTGACCCGCGCGGCGACCGGCGCATGCAGGGCCGTGACCCGCCCGGCCTCGAGCATCACCGGCAGCTCCACGCTGCTGCGCCAGGGCACGGCCACCAGCAACAGCAGCGCCAACAGGCCCAGGCCGCTGAGCAGCACCCGCGGGGTATGCGCCTGTTCACGCCGCGACCACCATTCGCGGGTCTCCTTGAAAATCGGCAGGAAGATGAACCAGCCCAGCTCCACCAGCATCAGGAAAATGCCCAGCAACTTGAAGAACAGGTGATAGACCGCCAGGGCGATCCCGAAAAACAACGCCGCGCGCCATAGCCAGGACAGAAAACCCCAAGCCAGCAGCCGCCGGCGCATCGCCGCCGACCAGGGCTCGGGCGCGGGCTCGGCGTAGCCGAACAAGGCCTCGCGCAAACGCCAGCGGCACAAGGCAAAGGCCCGGCCCTGAAGGTTGTCGACTTCCCAGAAATCGCTGAGCAGAAAATAACCGTCGAAGCGCATGAACGGATTGAGGTTGACCGCCAGGGTGGTCAGCCAGGTGGCGCTGGCGAGCATGAACGCCGCCGTGCGCGCCGGCCCGTCCGGCAACAGCGACCAGGCCAGCAGGGCGATACAGGCCAGCACCATCTCGGCGAGGACCCCGCCGGCACCGATCAGCAAGCGCGCCTTGCGGTCGTTGACCCGCCAGGCATCGCTGACATCGGTGTAGAACAACGGCAGCAGGACCATGAAGGCCACGCCCATGCTTTGCACCCGACAACCGGCGCGCTTGGCCATGAAGGCATGGCCGAACTCGTGGCAGAGCTTGGCGAAGAACAGCGCCACGCCGAAGGCCATGGCCCCGCCGAGGCTGAACAGGTGCGGAAAGGTCGAGAGGAAGCGCTCCCAATCCCGCGAGACCAGGAACACCCCCAGCCCCAAGGTCGTCGGCAAACCGTAGCGCAACAGGCGCGGGCCGAAGCGTTGCAGCCAGGGCCAGACGCGATTGAGAAAGGCATCCGGGCGCCACAAGGGAATGCGGAAAAACAGGTATTGATGCAGCGCCATCTGCCACAGGCTCTGGCGCGACGCGGCGGCTTTCCAGGCATAGCTGGCGCGCTGTTGCGGGTCCAGCGAGGCGATCAGGTCATGGCTGCGCAGAAAGCCCAGCAATTGTTCCAGCTCCGGATCGCCCAACGGCAGGCCCGGCTCGCGGTTCGCCGCTTGCAGCACCTGCGCCGGATCGCCCAGCGACCAATGCCGCAGCAGGCGGATGGCCTGGGCGCCAAGCTTGAAATAACGCCCGCGTACCGGGTCGGCCAGGGTCCAGCGCGGCGAACCGTCGAGTGCCGGGGAGGCGGCGGTGAGCTGCAGATCCGCGCGCAGGCTGGGCAGGTTCATTACAACCCCACACTCTGGCGCAGCCCGGCCAATGGCCGGCGCAGCAAGTACAGGGCCAGCGGCGCGCGCTGGCCGAAGAGTTTCGCCGTGCCGCGCAAGCCGATGCGCGGTACGGGCGTATCGATGAAGCCAGCATCCAGCCGATACGCCAACTGCCCGGCCGGGGTCGATTGCGCCTCGTAGGCCACCCGCTCGAGCTTGGCCGAGTAACGTTGCAAGGGATCGCTGTCGAGGAATAGCGCGACTTCGGCGTCGGACGCCAGGGCGATGGCATCGCCGACCGCCAGCTCGATGCGCAGTTCGGCCTGGGTCGGGTCGGCGATTTCCATCAGCCGTTCACCGGTCTGCACCGGCTTGCCGGTCCAGCGTTCTGCATCGGCGAACACGGCGATACCGTCACGTTCGGCGCGCACTTCGCTACGTTTGAGCAACTCGGCGGCATAATCGCGTTCGGCGCGTTTCTGCTCGACCCGCGCCGCCAGCAAGTCGATCTTCGAGCTCGACTCGGCATCGGCGAAGGCCCGCTGGGAATTGGCCTTCAATTCGGCTTCGGCCACGCCAAGGGCGCGCTGGGCCACATCGGCCTGGGCCTTGAGGGTGGTGCTTTCGAAGCGCACCAGCAGGTCGCCGGTCCTCACCGTCTGGTTGGGCTTGACCAGGAATTCGGCAATCACCCCGTCCAGCGGCGCCGCCACCACCCGACCGGCCAGCGGCACCACTTCCGCCGGCGCCAGCACCGACTGACGCACCGGAATCAACAGGCTCAACAGCGCCGCAACCACCAGCAACGCCTGGCGCTTGCGGGTGAAGCGCAAACGCCACGGTCGGCGCGGCTGCAAGGCGAGCCAGGCATGGCTGTAGGTGTCGCCCAATTGCGCCAGCAGCACCTGTTCGGAAGGACTCCAGGGATTGTCGCGGGCCAGCCACAGGCCACCGAAGACCTCGCCCTTGGGATCGAGCAACGGCAACCAGAAGACCTGGGGCGCCGACAGGCTCTGCCAGTCCTCGCGCACCGAGGTACTGAAGGCCTCCATCGGCACCACGGTCGCGGGCTTGGCCCTTTCCAGCTTGAAGATCTGCGCCACGGCGTGTTCGACGAACGCGACAAACGGTGCATTCGGCTCCACCGAGCTGATCCCGGTCACCGCCCGCACCTTGCCGGCGATCAGCAGGGCGGCGTGGCGAAAGCCGAACAGCGCCTGGCCGTCGTTGACCAAGCTATAAGCAAGCTGCTCGGTGGTGCGGGCGGCGCGGGTCTGGCGTTCGAGGTCGAGGAACTGAGCGAACACCCGCTCTACGGCACCCGCCGCGGGCGCGTTCACTTCAGCGCCTCGAAACGCGCCGTGCCGCTCATGCCCGCCAGCAGCCCCTCGGCCTTGGGCAGGCTGGCCACCAGCAACAGGGTCTGGCTGCCTTCATCGATCCGCGCGCCCAGGCGCTTGATCGTGGCGGTCAAGGGCTGGCCGGTTTCATCCGGCACGAAGCTGAAGGTCTGGCCGGCTTTGAGCTTGCCCATCCAGCGCGACGGCACCAGCAGGTGGATTTCCAGGGTCCGGTTGTCGACGATCTCCAGCATCGGCGCTCCGGCCGAGACGCTTTCGTAGCGCTGGACCTTGCGCTGCACGACCTGCCCGTCATAGGGCGCGACCACGCTGCAACGCTTGACCTGCACCTGGTAGACCTGGGACTGGGCCTGGGTCTCGGCGAGCTTGGCCTCGGCGCGGGCCACCTCGAAACGGCCGACGGAATTCAATGACGCCAACTGTTTATTGTGGGCCAACTCCTCACTGGCACCCCGGCTGGCGGCCTGGGCGGCATTGAGCTGGGCCTGATAGGCCGAACAGTCGAAACGGGCCAGGGTGTCGCCCTGCTTGAAGGTTTCCCCTTCACTGTACGGCAACTCGACGATACGCCCCGACAGCTCGCTGGCCAGCATCGCCTGGTCACGGGCGCGCAGCACGCCACGAGCCTCGCTGGCCGCGACGGCATGCGCCCCGGCCGCATTGTTGTCCAGCAACGGATCAGCCTCAGCCGGCGTCTGCGCCTGAGCCAGGCACGCCATGCAGGACAACCCAAATAAAACCACCCGCAAACACCACATAAGAAGGGACTCCTTGTCGGACAATCGCGAGTCTACGGTAGCCATGCCAACCGTCAAGCCAATTGCCACTATCCTCGGCGAAGAACCGGGCGACAGCCGATGTGCGGCAGATCACAGGCTGCAACGCCACGCAGGCTACAAGCATAGGTGTTACGACCCACCTTCGGTATTATTTGCGCCACTCCCGGCCTCGGCGCCGCTCGTTCACGGAATTAGGGACAATTCATGCGTATCGGACTTCTGACCTCTCTGGCGCTGGCGGTGAGCGCCGGCTTTTGCACACAGGCCTTGGCCAGCTCCGACGACAGCTGCTACCCGCGCTGGTCGATGATCAAGTATGGCCTCGACAGCTGCAGCAACCTGGCCTTCCTGAGCCCGGGCAACGACAGCCGGGTCAATCTGCGTCTGCTGCTGTCCGACCAGGGTGCCTTGCCCCTGGCGCCCAATCCGGTGAGCCGCGATGACCTGGGCGCAGGCTTCGGCCCGGTGCCGTTCGCCAATAACCGCCTCGACAGCCCCTCGACGCTGGGCGCCGCTGCCGAACCGGGCGCGCCCGTCCCCCTCGATGAGGCCCTGGCCAAGCTCGGCATCACCCGCGAAAACAGCGACACGGCCGTCAGCTCGCTGCTGTCTGGCGAGGGTGGACGCTGCCGCAGCAACGACACCGACAGCGCCACGGCCTTTATCAAGCAACTGCTGAGCAGCCCCGAGCTGTCCGACCCCGAGCGCCAGGCCCTGGCCCGCAGTCGCGTGCAGATGCTCGGCACCTGCGCCTGGGAGCCGGCCCAGCAAGACAGCCTGGTCCCCGCCGTGCAATCCGCCCAGGGCCAGGCGTTTGCCAGCTACCTGCGCGGCGCCACCGACTTCTACAGCGGACGCTTCGCCGAGGCGGCCAAGGTCTTCGCCAGCCTGGGCGACAGCTCGCAACCCTGGCTGAAGGAGACCGCGCAGTACATGCAGGCGCGCACCGCCCTCAACCTGGCGCAACAGAACACCTTCGACAGCGACGGCATGCCAACCAAGGCAGAGGCCGACGCGGCCCAGTTGAAACTGGCCGAAGAGGGTTTCGAACGTTACCTCAAGACCTGGCCCGAGGGCCTCTACGCGACCTCCGCCCGCGGCCTGTTGCGTCGGGTCTACTGGTTGGCGGGCGATTCCGAGAAGCAGGCGGCCGAATACCTCTGGCAGCTGGGCCAGGCCAAGGCCGAGCAGCGCAACGTAACTCCAGACGAGCTGGTGCAGGAGATCGACAACAAGTTGCTGCTTGGCAGTGGCAAGGTCGAGCAACCGCTGTTCCAGGCCCTTGACGACCTGATGGGCATGCGCCCCGGTTATGGCGAAAACGCTGCGCCCAAGCTGACCCTCGAGATCCTGCAGGCGCAGAAACCGGTCTTTGCCGCGCAACCGGCGCTGTACGACTACCTGCTGGCGGCGTACCAGCTGTATGTGGCGAAAAACCCGGAGCTGGCGCTCAAGAGCCTGCCGACCGAGATCCCGGCGAAACTCGACTACCTCGCCTTCAGCCAGCAGGTCCTGCGCGGCCTGGCCCTGGAAGCGAAACAGGACTGGAGCGGCGCCGAAACCCTCTGGCTGAAATTGCTGCCGCAAGTCCGCCAGCCGCTGCAACGCGAGCAGATCGAGCTGGCCCTGGCCAATCACTACGAACGCAGCCAGCAGGTCGCCAAGGTTTTTGCCGGCGACTCGCCGATCAAGACCGAGCAGGTGCGCGACATCCTGCTGCGGCACATCGCCGATGCCGGCCTGCTGCGCCAGGTCGCCCAGGGTGCGCCGTCCACCGAGCGTGATACGGCGTTGTTCGTGCTGCTCTACAAGGACCTGCGCCTGGGCCATTACGCGGATTTCACCGCGGACCTCAAGCGGCTACCCGCCGAGCCGTCCGACAGCAAGTTGGGCGCGTCCCTGGGCTACACCTACAGCGGCGGCCAGCCGCTCACGCTGTTCCGCTGGAGCGGCGCCAAGGCCGAATCCGGTTATACCTGCCCGACCATCGGTGAAACGGCGGCCAGCCTGCAAGCCGACGCGAAGCAGCCGCAAGCGTTGAACTGCCTCGGCGAGTTCATCCTGCGCAACAGCCTGGACGGCATGCCCCTGGACAGCCAGCGCGGCTCGGATGAACTGGGTGGGACGCCTTCCCTGTTCAAGGGCAGCACCTACTCACGGCTCGACGGTTACCAGAGCGTGATCGCCGATGCCAAGGCGCCGTCCGCCGACAAGGCCTATGCGCTGTTCCGGGCGATCAACTGCTACGCGCCGTCGGGCTACAACAGTTGCGGCGGCAAGGAAGCGACACCGGCGCAACGCAAGGCCTGGTTCAAGCAGCTGAAAACCAGCTATGCCAGCACCCAGTGGGGCAAGTCGCTGCAGTACTACTGGTAAATGCCTGTGGGTCGCTGGCGCTGGCTGCTGCTGGCCGGGCTGTTGGCGCTTGGCGATGCCCGGGCGGCGGTCGATGCGCGGGACTACGACAGTTTCTGGCTGTGGAGCGGTGTCGCCCCGCAGCCGGTACTGAGCCAGGCCAGGAGCCTGTACATCCTGCAAGGCCAGGTCAGCGAGTCCCGGCGCTCGCCGCAGCGGACGGTCAACTTTATCGCCCAGGGCATTGCGATTCCGCGCCTGACCCAGGGCGAGGTCTGGGTGGTCTATCGCGCCCACACGCTGCGTTGGCCGGAGTCGGTTTATCGCCAGTTGCTCGGCCAGGTGAAACGCTGGCAACAGGCGGGCAACCCGGTGGTGGGCATCCAGATCGACTTCGACGCCCGCACCCGCTACCTCGACGAATACGCCGCCTTCCTGCGCGACCTGCGCCAGCGACTGCCGGCGGACTTGCGCATGAGCATCACCGGGCTGATGGACTGGAGCAGCAACGCCGACCCGACCGCCATCGCCCAGCTCAAGGGCGTGGTGGACGAGGTGGTGGTGCAGACGTATCAGGGGCGGCATAGCATTCCCGACTACGCCGCGTACCTGCCACGGATGAACCGATTGGGGTTGCCGTTCAAGATCGGCTTGATCCAGGGCGGTGAGTGGCAGGAGCCAGGATATCTGAAGGGAAATGAGTGGTTTCGGGGTATGTGGTGTTTCTCCAGAACCCCTGATCACCGGACAACTCCTTTCCGCTGCCTGAAGTTTCCTGGAAAACCCTTTCGCCTTGCGCCTACGGCCTGCGCTGTCATTAAGCTGAAATACAAACTTGTGGGAGCAGCGCAAGGCGGGCACTTTTCCGCGTCGGCCCAAGACCTGTCCGACACATTCGGATCGCTTGAATACGTGGGTTCTGGAACCTTGTGCAAAACACTCCCGGAGAGGGAAGCAATACGCATCGCCAAGAGGGCGAGTCCCTACAGCCACTTGGGAATCGATTGATAGTTTCAGGGGGGCTGGTGAAAGAGAATGGCACCATGCAATCATCCGTCACGGCGCGCGTCAGGCGCAGGAAAATGGTCGGTTTGACAAGCACCCAGGCAGCTTCTAGTGTGCCATCGGATCACCCTTCAACCTTGTCCAAAACAGAGTAGTCGCGTGGCGGAAAAACCGAATCCCTTGAACAGCGTTCACGTCAATGGACCCATACCCGCCCACCTGGCCCGGGCTGTGATAGAGGAGACATTGCGCAACGCGATCCTGGACGGGCGTCTCCCCTGTGGCCTGGCCTTGCGCCAACAGGAACTGGCGACGCTGTTCGGCGTCAGCCGCATGCCCGTGCGCGAAGCCCTGCGCCAGCTCGAAGCCCAGGAACTGCTGCATGTGGTGCACCACAAGGGCGCCGTGGTTGCGCCCCTGATCGTCGACAACTCCATCGAAGCCTATGACCTGCGGATCCTGCTGGAAACCGAGGCCCTGCGCCTGTCGGTACCCCTGCTCGATGAGCGCGACTTCAAGGAAATCGAGGCGTATATCGATCTGCTGGAAACCGAACAGGACTATACCCAGGTCGGGCGGCTCAACCGTCTGTTCCACATGGGTCTCTACAGCAAGGCACCCAATCACAAACTGTTGAAATTGATCGAGCAGGGCCTGGTGGAAGAAGAACGCTTCCTGCGTTTCAACCTGTCGGCCATGGGACTGGGCAAACTCTCCCAGGATGACCATCGCGCCCTCCTCGCCTCCGCCCGGGCCGGCAATATCGAGGTGTGCGTGGAGAACCTGCGGCACCACCTGCAACGCGGTATCGAAGTGATTCTGCGCTATCTGGCCCAGAGCCGGTCTTGAGCCACGGGACCGAGACACCCGCAGAGCCGGCCCCCTGATCGGGGTGAAACCGCTTCGGTCCCATGGCCTGCTGCGTGACCGATGTGCACGTCGGTCTGCAGGCCTGCATAGATGCCTTTGAACGACAACGGCACGCCGACAACCTGTCATCACCTGTTTTGCATGATTCGTGAAATAGAGCCTGGGCGCACGCCCCGCCACGCGGGATGACCCTGTCTATTCACCGCTTCGGACAGGTTTCGCCTCTTCCGGCGATAGCAGAACGGCCCGTTTGGGCACAGGCTTGCTCACCGATAATGAATTGACGAGCGACATACGGCTCCGCGCATGCAACTTTCGGAACCATCACCCAACAAAGGAGAACTTCCACGCGCCGGAAGTACGGATTAGCCGTGTCTCGGCCACGCCTATCAAACTATTAGTTCACCCCATTGAGAGCCATATGGATGAGGCATTCAATCATTCATTTAAATTCTGATCGTTATTATTCGGAAGGGGCACTCTCACCCCTAAAAACACGGCATTGCCAGTGTTATCGGCGACACTCACCCATTAAAAAACCCAACTTATAATTGTTCTAAAAATAACTTGATCCGTGCTGATTATTTGTATTAATTTTTAATGGCAGTCGGGCAGCCCCTGTCACCAAGGCCTTTGCCAGCCTAGACATAGGTGCCCTGCAACACCAAACAAAAAACGCTCAAAACGCTTGCACGATGACACCTGGGCGCAGGTTATATACGTAATGATTCCTCTCGCTGCTTTCAATTTCTTATTGAGGAATCTGCTCGCCCGCCCGTTAGCAAATGCAACACGGCCTAATAGCTAGACCGACACAAAACAACTTGCAGCACTTCATAACCCTTTCAACTTAGCGGACACGTGGTGATTATTAATGAGCGCACTAAAGCCCCTTCTGCACGCCAGAAAAGAACAGTTGACCCGACACCCTGTATTCAGTGAGATCCATTCACTTTCACTCCTTCGACGGTTCATGGAAGTCCATGTCTTTGCGGTCTGGGACTTCATGTCGCTGACCAAGCGCTTGCAACAGGAACTGACCTGTACCACCTTGCCCTGGCTGCCGCCCAAGGATCCCCAGGCCGCGCGCCTGATCAATGAAATTGTCCTGGGAGAGGAATCGGACGAGCGCGAAGGCCCCGGCCATTGCAGCCATTTCGAGTTGTATCTGGAGGCAATGCGCGAAGTCGGCGCCAGCACGGTCGCCATCGAACGCTTCATCGAGTTGCTGCGTGAAGGCGTGTCGGTGGAAACCGCGCTACGTTCGGTGAACGCCGCGCCGATGGTCATCGCTTTTGTCAGGAACACCCTCGACATCGCCCTGAACGCCTCGGCCCATCGAGTGGCCGCCGCCTTCCTGCACGGCCGGGAAAGTGTCATCCCGCACATGTTCCAGCGGATTCTCGATGAATGGGGCATCGATCAGGCCCAAGCCCCCATGTTGCGCTACTACCTGCAACGGCATATCGATGTCGACTCCGAGGACCATGGGCCGGCGGCCGAACAACTGCTCGAGCGCCTGGTGGAGGGTCAGGCGCACCGCGAGGCGGAGATCTACAGCACCGCCCTCGCCGCCGTGGACAGCCGCATGGCGCTCTGGGACGGTTTGCAGCAGAGCCTGTGCGAGATCGCAGTCGAGGTGACGGCCTCATGAACGCCATCGACTACAGCACCTTCGCCGACGCCTGGGAGAGCCGCGCCAGCATCCGCACCCGACCACGGCGCCTGCTCGAAGACGATGATCGCCTGATCTATCCGCTGAGCCGCCAGCCGCTGGTCAGCAGCGAGAGCTTCCTGACCCTGTGCCCCGAGCAAAGGGATTTCGTGCTGCTGCAGAGTCTCTACAAGTTCATCAACGACGTGGTGATTTTCGAGACCGATATCGTCGACCGGACCGCGCGCAGCATTGCCAAGGGCCGCTTCCCGATCCACTTTCCGTTCGCCTGTCGCTACGCCGCCATGACCGTGGTGGTGGACGAGGACTACCACGCCCTGGTGGCCATGGACTTCATGCAGCAGACCGTGGCCATGACCGGTATCGAACCCCTCGAGTTGCCCGAGGAAATCGAGTTGAGCCGGGCGATACCGGCGGCCATCGACATGGCCCCCGAGCATTTGCGGGCGGCCATGGAACTGATCTGTGTGGCGATCTCAGAGAACACCGTGACCAACGACGTCGCGGCCTTTGCCAAGGACGAGACGGTCAAGCCCTCGATCAAGGGGCTGATGGCCGACCACCTGCTCGACGAGGGGCGGCATGCCGGGTTCTGGACCCGCCTGGTGCGTCTCTACTGGCAGACCGCGAGCGAGGAAGACCGCGACCTGATCGCGCAGATCCTGCCGGTGTTCATCGTTCATTACCTGACCAACGACATCCAGAAGAGCTTCGACTTCCGCGTGATCGAGCACCTGCCGGTGGCCGAGGAGATCCGCCAGGCCCTCCGGCGCGAGGCACTGGGGCTGGCGTATCCGATCAATCGCCACCATCCGCTGGTGATCAACATCATGCGCTTCCTGCGCAACAGCTCGCTGCTCGATTCGCCCTGTGTCCAGGACGCCTTGAGCGACTACCTGATCTAGCCAAGGAGATCATCATGAGACGTCTCACTCTTTTGCTCGTCGGCTGCAGCCAGGCGCTGGAGGATTTGCTGCGCGAGCTGGAACAGCACGGTCATTCGATTCAACGCCTGAGTGATGCCCAGGCCATCGAAGCACAACCGCCGGGCGCGGCGGATCTGTTGATCGAAGACGGCAGCCTGGAACTGCCCCGCCATTGGCGGCGCGACGTCGGCGCCGATGCGCACCTGGCCCTGCGCCTGGAGCTGGGGCCCATCACGCCCCAGGGCCTGCCCGAACTCAGTCTGCTCTGCAGGTTGGTCGAGGACAGCGGCAGCCGTCTGATCCAGCGCCTGGGCGTTGACCAGGACGATTCCGGAAACGGCCAGGCGCTGCGCCTCGCCGCGGTCCAGGCCCTGGTGGAGCGGGTGGCCGTGCTGGTCAGCCGCTACTCCCGTGACGCCGAACACTTCGCCGAGGCCGCGACGCTCCCGTCAGCCTCACAGTACCCGGAGCAGGACCTGCGCAGGCTCGAGGCCCTGGCCTTCGAGCACCGCTTCAACCACACCGCCCGCCCCGAGTTGCTGGCCCTGGCACAGAGGTCGGTGATCGAGCATATCGAAGCCAGCCTGCTGCGCTTCGCCGCCCGCCCCGCGCTGACCCTGGACGGGGTGTCGCTGACGTACCGGGAACTGCATGACCTGAGCCGGACGATCCAACAGGGCCTGCTGGCCCAGCTCGAGGCCTTCGGGCCGTTCTCCGAACCGCCGGTGATCGGGCTCTGCCAGCACAAGAGCGCCGCGCTCTACGCCAGTATCCTGGCGATTCTCGGTGCCGGGGCGGTGTATCTGCCGCTGGATCCGGGCCATCCGCTGCAACGCCAGCTGTTCGTGCTGAAGGATGCCGGCGCCACCCTGCTGCTGCACGACGGGCAATCTCCGCTGGCCGAACATCTACCGGCGCTGGATGTCCGCGGCCTGCTGCAGAAAGCCACGGAGCAGCCCCTCGTACGCCAGGCACTGGCCCCGCAGGCGCCCTGCCTCGCGCTCTACACCTCGGGCACCACCGGGCAACCCAAGGGCGTGCTGCTCAGCCAGCACAACCTCAGCCATTTCACCGCCTGGTATGCCGATTATGTGCAGGTCAGTGAAACCAGCCGGGTCCTGCAATTCTCAACCTTGAGTTTCGACTCATCGCTGATCGACATCTTCCCGACCCTGGCCCAGGGCGCGGAGCTGGTGGTGCCCAGCGAGGATCAGCGCCGCGACCCCTTGCAGCTCCTGGCGCTGATTCGCGGGCAGCAGCTCAGCCATGCCTTCCTGCCGCCGGCGCTGTTGAGTATCCTGCCGCTGGATACGCCCCTGGGCCTGAGCCATGTGATGACCGGCGGCGACGTGTGCGAACCGGATGTGATCGAGCAGCTCGCGGCGCAGTGCCATTTCTACAATCTCTACGGGCCCACCGAGGCCACCGTGCTGGTCACCGCCAGGCGGTTCCGGAGCGGCTCCAGCAATCGCGGCCTGGGCCGGCCCATCGCCAACAGCCAGGTGCTGATTCTCGACGAGCAGCGCCAGCCGGTCGCCGAGCAGACCGTCGGGGAGCTGTACATCGCCGGGCCCGGTGTCGGCCTCGGCTACCTGAACAATCCCGACAAGACCGCCGACAGTTACCTGCAACTGTCGCTGGGCCAGGGTGAAAGCCTGCGCGCCTACCGCACCGGGGACATGGCCAAATGGACCGCCGACGGCGTCGAGCTGTGTGGGCGGCGGGACAACCAGGTGAAGATTCGCGGCTTCCGGGTCGAGCCGGAGGAGATCGAGCAGTGCCTGCGCGACAGCCGGCTGTACCGCCAGATCGCGGTGGTCATCGATCCCCGGCGGCGGGTGCTGGCGTTCATGGCCCAGCCGCAGTCCGCCGGCGGCCAGGAAGCCCTCCGACAGCATGCCGAACGCTATCTGCCGGACTACATGCAGCCGCTGGTCTACACCGAGCTTTCCAGCATGCCCTCGGCCAGCAACGGCAAGATCGACCGGGCAGCCTTGCTGAAGCTGCCGGTCGAGACACCCGAAAACAGTCGGCGCCGGTTACCGGCCACAGCCGATGAAAGTCGCCTGCTGACGCTCTGGGCCGAGCTGCTGGAACTGCCGCCCGAGGATATCTCCACCGACGAGAGCTTCTTCAACCTCGGCGGCCACTCGATCCTGCTGTCGAAGATGCTGCTGGGCATTCGCGAGCAGTATGGCCGGGGCATTTCCATCAACCGTTTTATCGAGGAACCGACCCTGTGCCGGCTAGCGATGCTGGTCGCCGGCGGGGACACCGCCCAGGCCCTGAGCGAACAGGTCTTCGTCGATGCCTCCCGTGAGCTGGGCCTGAATATATTGCCCGCGGACCGCGCCGGCGATGTGAACAAGGTGGTGGTGACCGGTGCCAACAGTTTTGTCGGCGTGCACCTGGTCGAAGCGCTGCTGGCCGGCGGTGCCGTCGAGGTGGCCTGCCTGGTCCGCGACAGCGCGGCGGAGCCTGCGGGCGAGCGCTTTGCCCGGGCCCTGCGGGAAAACCGCCTGGAACACCTGGACCTGAGCCGGGTGCGGGTCTACGCCGCCGACATGACCCGCCCGCAGCTGGGGCTCGCCCCGGCGGTCTACGAACGCATCGATCGTGAGTTCGGCGCCCTGGTGCACAACGCGGCCAACGTCAACCACGTACTCGACTACGAGTCGCTGGCACCGGACAACGTCGATCCGCTGTTCGAATGCCTGCGCCTGTGCGAAGGACGCAGCAAGAAGATCTTCAACTTCGTCTCGACGCTGTCGGCCTCCAGCAGTGTCGATACCGATGGCCGGGTGCTCGAACAGCCGGCGGCGCAGACCCCGCCGATCTACATCAGGAACGGCTACAACCTGAGCAAGTGGGTCGGCGAGCGGATTCTGCAGCGGGCTCGCGAGCAAGGGGCCTGGGTCAATCTCTACCGGCCCGGCAACATCAGTTTCAACAGCCGCACCGGGGTCAGCCAACCCCACAAGAATCGACTGATGCTGATGCTCAAGGGCTCGTTGCAACTGGGCCAGGTGCCCGCCCTGGAACTCAATTTCGACCTGATGCCGGTGGACTTCCTCGCCCGCTTCATTGCCGTGCATGGCCGTCGTCACAACGCCCACGGGGTGTTCAACCTGCATAACCCGCAACCCCTGAGCTGGGCCGATTACCTCGCCTCGTTCCGCGAGGCCGGTCACGACTTCCAGCTGGTCAGCGTCACCGACTGGCAACGCCAGTTGCACCGGGTCGACAGCGGCAATGCGCTGTTCGAAGTCCTGGGTTTCTACCTCAACGGTTTCGAGGAGGACATCGGCGATATCTCGGCCATCGGCCATGCCCATGCCGCCGCCGGCGTGCGCGACATGGGCGAGCAGTATCCGGCCAAGACCCCGGCGCTGCTGCGCAAGGGCTGCGACTACCTCAAGCAGATCCAGTTCATCTGATTCACCCCCACCCACAAGGAGTTACATCATGAATAACCTGCAACCCGATAGCCTGATCCGCACCCCACAAGGCAGCCCGGTGATTTCATCGGTGGAGATTGCCCGCGACGCGGCCACTGTCTGGGCCGTGGTCGGCGATTTCGGTGGATTCGCGGCTTTCATCACGGCGCTGGAACGCATCGAAATGACCGGCGAGGGGGTCGGCTCGCTGCGCAAGAAATTCTTCAAGGACGGCAACCTGGTGGTCGAGCAGCTCAACTCGCGGGACGAGCAGGCCCGGCGGATGACCTGGACGACGATCTACAACACCCTGGGGGTCGGCCAGCTGTGGGCGGCGATGAATGTCGAGGCATTGGATGCGAATCGCAGTCGGGCGACCTGGAGCATCATCGCCGAACCGGCCACGGGTGGCGAGGAGGCGTTGCCGGGGTTCTACAGCTTCGTCCAGGGCTTTGCCGATGATGCGATGAGCAACGTGCGGACGTTGTTGGCCTGATAGACCGCGTTATCGTTCATCGCCGGCAAGCCGGCTCCCACAGGGGGTATCTGTCGTTCACGAAGCTGGGGACGACAAATGACTTGTAGGAGCCGGCTAGCCCGCGGATCAGATCCTGAAACTATCCACCAACTGCTTCAAGCGACCGGCCTGCTGGGCCAATGCATCGCAATCCTTCAGGGTTTCATTCAGGTTGGCCACGCCTTGCTGGTTCAGCAGGTTGATCTGGTTGATATCGCCGTTGAGGGTTTCCACCACAGCGGTCTGCTCCTCGGTCGCGGCGGCCACCGACTGGTTCATGCCGTCGATCTCGGTAATCCGCTGGGTCACGCTGATCAGACGAGCACCGGCCTGGTTGGCGACTTCCACGCTCTCTTCGCTGGAAATCTGGCTGGCGTTCATGGTGGTCACCGCTTCCCGCGAACCGACCTGCAACGAGGTGATCATCTTGTGGATCTCCTCTGCCGATTCCTGGGTCCGGTGGGCCAGGTTGCGCACCTCATCGGCCACCACCGCAAAGCCACGCCCGGCTTCGCCCGCCCGCGCCGCTTCAATGGCCGCGTTGAGGGCCAGCAGGTTGGTCTGCTGGGAGATGCCCTTGATCACATCAAGAATGTGCCCGATGTTATCGGTGCTGGCGTTCAGCGTCTCGATCTGGGTGCAGGACAGGCTGATCTTCTGCGACAGCTCGGTCATCGCCTGGATGGTTTTTTCCACCACCTGACGCCCGTCGTCCGCCTGTTCGCTGGCACCGCTGGCGTGCTGCGAGGCATCGGCGGCATTGCGGGCGATTTCCTGGGTGGCCGCGCCCAATTGGTTGATCGCCGCCGCCACGCTGTTGGTCCGCGCGCTTTGTTCATCGGAACCGATGATCGAGGCGTTGGACGAGTTCATCACCCGCTGGGACAGGTCGTGCACCTGGCGCGTGGCCGAGGACACCTCGCTGATGGAGGCGTGGATACGCTCGACGAACTGGTTGAACGAGCCAGCGAGTTCCCCGAATTCATCCTTGTTCTCGATGGTCAGGCGCCGGGTCAGGTCGCCCTCGCCCTGGGCAATGTCCTGCATCGCGCGCCCCATGGTGGTCAACGGACGCATCAGGAACTGGATCAACAGGGTCAGCAGCACCGCGATCGCCACCACGGCAATGAACATCGCGATCAAGGCCGAAGTACGGAACTTGCTCAGCGGCGCGTAGGCCTTGTCCTTGTCGATGGACAGACCGATGTACCAGTCCGCCGAAGGCAGCCCGACCACCGGCGTGAACGAGATAATCCGCTCCTGGTTGTTCAGGGTGACTTCCTGGCTGCCCTTGGCAATCCGCAGACCGGAGCCAGGGTAGATATCCTTGAGGTTCTTCATCACCTGGTTCTTGTCCGGGCTGACGATCACCTGCCCGTCGCCACTGACCAGGAAGGCCTGGCCAATGCCACCGAAGTCCACCGAGTTGATGATCTTCACCAGGGTTTCCAGGCTCAGGTCACCGCCCACCACACCGAGCAGTTGCCCATTGCTTTTCACCGGCAGGGCGATGGTCACCACCAACCCACCGACCGAGGCCATGTAGGGCGGTGTGAGCATGGTCTTGTCCGCCATCACGGCGGACTTGTACCAGGGACGCTGACGCGGGTCGTAGCCGTCCGGCATCTTCGCGTCGGGACGCTGGGTGAAGGTGCCGTCGGTCTGGCCGACATAGGTGAACTGGAAGTTGGCGGTCAACGCGGGCTGATCGACCAGCCCCGGGTAGTCGGCCTTGCTGCCCTGATGGGCAACGTTCTGCGCCAGGTTCTCCAGTATCAGGATCCGCCCGCCCAGCCAGTTCTCTACGCTGCCGGCAGTCTGCTCACCGGCTTGCTGGATGGACGAGTCGAGGTTCTGCCGGATGGTGCTGCGCTGCAGATAGTCGTTGTACAGCGTGAACAGCGCGAAGGCGAGAACCACGACACCGGAGGCGGCCAAAAGGATTTTATGGCTGAATTTGAGATTCATTGTCATAGACTTCTTATGCCGAAAGTGGGGATGCGTGCGGGTACAACACTCGTTGTGCGCGTAGGCAGCATTCTGCGGCCGCTCTACTTTGGTGCACGCATTGCTCACCATGCTGTCGGCACCATGGGGCGAAAACTTAACTCATTTCAGGAAATGTCTGGTGGCTTTTTGCACCCCAAAAACAAAACCCCCGTCTGCGCGAGCAGACGGGGGTTTCGGAATTCAATCTTGACGATGACCTACTCTCACATGGGGAAACCCCACACTACCATCGGCGATGCATCGTTTCACTGCTGAGTTCGGGATGGGATCAGGTGGTTCCAATGCTCTATGGTCGTCAAGAAATTCTGTAGCCAGACCCGCCAGTGGATGGCGTGTCAGCAAAATCAAGGACTTCTACATAAACAAAACCCCTACCTGCGGTCGCAGATAGGGGTTTTGGAATTTAATCTTGACGATGACCTACTCTCACATGGGGAAACCCCACACTACCATCGGCGATGCATCGTTTCACTGCTGAGTTCGGGATGGGATCAGGTGGTTCCAATGCTCTATGGTCGTCAAGAAATTCGGTAGCCAGGTCGTTGGCCCTTGCGGGTTCACGCTCCAGCGAATGGGTATGTGACAGCGTGGTGTTTTGTGAGTCGCAAACTTTCGGTTCGTTTCGTCTTCACACACCGCAATCTGGTGCTCTTTCGAGTCAGCAAATTGCTTGGGTGTTATATGGTCAAGCCTCACGGGCAATTAGTATTGGTTAGCTCAACGCCTCACAGCGCTTACACACCCAACCTATCAACGTCGTAGTCTTCGACGGCCCTTCAGGGAACTCAAGGTTCCAGTGAGATCTCATCTTGAGGCAAGTTTCCCGCTTAGATGCTTTCAGCGGTTATCTTTTCCGAACATAGCTACCCGGCAATGCCACTGGCGTGACAACCGGAACACCAGAGGTTCGTCCACTCCGGTCCTCTCGTACTAGGAGCAGCCCCTCTCAAATCTCAAACGTCCACGGCAGATAGGGACCGAACTGTCTCACGACGTTCTAAACCCAGCTCGCGTACCACTTTAAATGGCGAACAGCCATACCCTTGGGACCGGCTTCAGCCCCAGGATGTGATGAGCCGACATCGAGGTGCCAAACACCGCCGTCGATATGAACTCTTGGGCGGTATCAGCCTGTTATCCCCGGAGTACCTTTTATCCGTTGAGCGATGGCCCTTCCATACAGAACCACCGGATCACTAAGACCTACTTTCGTACCTGCTCGACGTGTCTGTCTCGCAGTCAAGCGCGCTTTTGCCTTTATACTCTACGACCGATTTCCGACCGGTCTGAGCGCACCTTCGTACTCCTCCGTTACTCTTTAGGAGGAGACCGCCCCAGTCAAACTACCCACCATACACTGTCCTCGATCCGGATAACGGACCTGAGTTAGAACCTCAAAGTTGCCAGGGTGGTATTTCAAGGATGGCTCCACGCAGACTGGCGTCCACGCTTCAAAGCCTCCCACCTATCCTACACAAGCAAATTCAAAGTCCAGTGCAAAGCTATAGTAAAGGTTCACGGGGTCTTTCCGTCTAGCCGCGGATACACTGCATCTTCACAGCGATTTCAATTTCACTGAGTCTCGGGTGGAGACAGCGCCGCCATCGTTACGCCATTCGTGCAGGTCGGAACTTACCCGACAAGGAATTTCGCTACCTTAGGACCGTTATAGTTACGGCCGCCGTTTACCGGGGCTTCGATCAAGAGCTTCGCGTTAGCTAACCCCATCAATTAACCTTCCGGCACCGGGCAGGCGTCACACCCTATACGTCCACTTTCGTGTTTGCAGAGTGCTGTGTTTTTAATAAACAGTCGCAGCGGCCTGGTATCTTCGACCGGCATGGGCTTACGGAGCAAGTCCTTCACCCTCACCGGCGCACCTTCTCCCGAAGTTACGGTGCCATTTTGCCTAGTTCCTTCACCCGAGTTCTCTCAAGCGCCTTGGTATTCTCTACCCAACCACCTGTGTCGGTTTGGGGTACGGTTCCTGGTTACCTGAAGCTTAGAAGCTTTTCTTGGAAGCATGGCATCAACCACTTCGCGTCCTAAAGGACACTCGTCATCAGCTCTCGGCCTTAGACTCCCGGATTTACCTAAGAGTCCAGCCTACCACCTTAAACTTGGACAACCAACGCCAAGCTGGCCTAGCCTTCTCCGTCCCTCCATCGCAATAACCAGAAGTACAGGAATATTAACCTGTTTTCCATCGACTACGCTTTTCAGCCTCGCCTTAGGGACCGACTAACCCTGCGTCGATTAACGTTGCGCAGGAAACCTTGGTCTTTCGGCGTGGGTGTTTTTCACACCCATTGTCGTTACTCATGTCAGCATTCGCACTTCTGATACCTCCAGCAAGCTTCTCAACTCACCTTCACAGGCTTACAGAACGCTCCTCTACCGCATCACTTACGTGATACCCGTAGCTTCGGTGCATGGTTTGAGCCCCGTTACATCTTCCGCGCAGGCCGACTCGACTAGTGAGCTATTACGCTTTCTTTAAAGGGTGGCTGCTTCTAAGCCAACCTCCTAGCTGTCTAAGCCTTCCCACATCGTTTCCCACTTAACCATGACTTTGGGACCTTAGCTGACGGTCTGGGTTGTTTCCCTTTTCACGACGGACGTTAGCACCCGCCGTGTGTCTCCCATGCTCGGCACTTGTAGGTATTCGGAGTTTGCATCGGTTTGGTAAGTCGGGATGACCCCCTAGCCGAAACAGTGCTCTACCCCCTACAGTGATACATGAGGCGCTACCTAAATAGCTTTCGAGGAGAACCAGCTATCTCCGAGCTTGATTAGCCTTTCACTCCGATCCACAGGTCATCCGCTAACTTTTCAACGGTAGTCGGTTCGGTCCTCCAGTCAGTGTTACCTAACCTTCAACCTGCCCATGGATAGATCGCCCGGTTTCGGGTCTATACCCAGCGACTAAACGCCCTATTAAGACTCGCTTTCGCTACGCCTCCCCTATTCGGTTAAGCTCGCCACTGAATATAAGTCGCTGACCCATTATACAAAAGGTACGCAGTCACAGAACAAAGTCTGCTCCCACTGCTTGTACGCATACGGTTTCAGGATCTATTTCACTCCCCTCTCCGGGGTTCTTTTCGCCTTTCCCTCACGGTACTAGTTCACTATCGGTCAGTCAGTAGTATTTAGCCTTGGAGGATGGTCCCCCCATATTCAGACAAGGTTTCTCGTGCCCCGTCCTACTCGATTTCATGACTAAGAGATTTTCGCGTACAGGGCTATCACCCACTATGGCCGCACTTTCCAGAGCGTTCCGCTAATCTCAAAGCCACTTAAGGGCTAGTCCCCGTTCGCTCGCCACTACTAAGGGAATCTCGGTTGATTTCTTTTCCTCAGGGTACTTAGATGTTTCAGTTCCCCTGGTTCGCCTCTTGCACCTATGTATTCAGTGCAAGATAACCAGCTTATGCTGGCTGGGTTCCCCCATTCAGAGATCTCCGGATCAAAGTCTGTTTGCCGACTCCCCGAAGCTTATCGCAGGCTACCACGTCTTTCATCGCCTCTGACTGCCAAGGCATCCACCGTATGCGCTTCTTCACTTGACCATATAACCCCAAGCAATCTGGTTATACTATGAAGACGACATTCGCCGAAAATTTGCATGCTGCTCAATTAAGAGCCTCACAAATTTTACCTTAGCCTGATCCGTTACCAGTGAAAGTAACGTTCAGTCTATCTTTCTATCACATACCCAAATTTTTAAAGAACGATTCTGAAAAAGATCAGAAATCAACATTCAGCGCCGTTTTAGCGGAATGCTCATTTCTAAGCTTTGACACAAGAAACAGCCGTAAATGGTGGAGCCAAACGGGATCGAACCGTTGACCTCCTGCGTGCAAGGCAGGCGCTCTCCCAGCTGAGCTATGGCCCCGTATTTCTACAGGCTTCCCACACAAAATTGGTGGGTCTGGGCAGATTCGAACTGCCGACCTCACCCTTATCAGGGGTGCGCTCTAACCAACTGAGCTACAGACCCAATTTCGAGCTTGTAACCGTTAGCGTTGAGCTATCAGCCTAGAGCTTAAAGCTGCTTCTATCGTCTTCTTCAATGAATCAAGCAATTCGTGTGGGAACTTATGGAGCAGCTGATGTCGTCGATTAAGGAGGTGATCCAGCCGCAGGTTCCCCTACGGCTACCTTGTTACGACTTCACCCCAGTCATGAATCACACCGTGGTAACCGTCCCCCCGAAGGTTAGACTAGCTACTTCTGGTGCAACCCACTCCCATGGTGTGACGGGCGGTGTGTACAAGGCCCGGGAACGTATTCACCGCGACATTCTGATTCGCGATTACTAGCGATTCCGACTTCACGCAGTCGAGTTGCAGACTGCGATCCGGACTACGATCGGTTTTATGGGATTAGCTCCACCTCGCGGCTTGGCAACCCTTTGTACCGACCATTGTAGCACGTGTGTAGCCCAGGCCGTAAGGGCCATGATGACTTGACGTCATCCCCACCTTCCTCCGGTTTGTCACCGGCAGTCTCCTTAGAGTGCCCACCATTACGTGCTGGTAACTAAGGACAAGGGTTGCGCTCGTTACGGGACTTAACCCAACATCTCACGACACGAGCTGACGACAGCCATGCAGCACCTGTCTCAATGTTCCCGAAGGCACCAATCCATCTCTGGAAAGTTCATTGGATGTCAAGGCCTGGTAAGGTTCTTCGCGTTGCTTCGAATTAAACCACATGCTCCACCGCTTGTGCGGGCCCCCGTCAATTCATTTGAGTTTTAACCTTGCGGCCGTACTCCCCAGGCGGTCAACTTAATGCGTTAGCTGCGCCACTAAAGACTCAAGGTCCCCAACGGCTAGTTGACATCGTTTACGGCGTGGACTACCAGGGTATCTAATCCTGTTTGCTCCCCACGCTTTCGCACCTCAGTGTCAGTATCAGTCCAGGTGGTCGCCTTCGCCACTGGTGTTCCTTCCTATATCTACGCATTTCACCGCTACACAGGAAATTCCACCACCCTCTACCATACTCTAGCTCGCCAGTTTTGGATGCAGTTCCCAGGTTGAGCCCGGGGATTTCACATTCAACTTAACGAACCACCTACGCGCGCTTTACGCCCAGTAATTCCGATTAACGCTTGCACCCTCTGTATTACCGCGGCTGCTGGCACAGAGTTAGCCGGTGCTTATTCTGTCGGTAACGTCAAAACACTAACGTATTAGGTTAATGCCCTTCCTCCCAACTTAAAGTGCTTTACAATCCGAAGACCTTCTTCACACACGCGGCATGGCTGGATCAGGCTTTCGCCCATTGTCCAATATTCCCCACTGCTGCCTCCCGTAGGAGTCTGGACCGTGTCTCAGTTCCAGTGTGACTGATCATCCTCTCAGACCAGTTACGGATCGTCGCCTTGGTGAGCCATTACCTCACCAACTAGCTAATCCGACCTAGGCTCATCTGATAGCGCAAGGCCCGAAGGTCCCCTGCTTTCTCCCGTAGGACGTATGCGGTATTAGCGTTCCTTTCGAAACGTTGTCCCCCACTACCAGGCAGATTCCTAGGCATTACTCACCCGTCCGCCGCTGAATCGAAGAGCAAGCTCCTCTCATCCGCTCGACTTGCATGTGTTAGGCCTGCCGCCAGCGTTCAATCTGAGCCATGATCAAACTCTTCAGTTCAAACATCTTTGGGTTTTGAGAAAACCCTAAACTTGGCTCAGCAATCGTTGGTTACATCTTTGATTTCTCGCGGAGTAACTTGTGATGCTGATAATCTAGTGACTATTCAGTCTGACTCCACAAGCACCCACACGAATTGCTTGATTCAGTTGTTAAAGAGCGGTTGGTTAAGCTGTTCGCTCAACCGAGGCGCGCATTCTACAGCAGCCTCATTTACTGTCAAGTGATTATTTTCAGAAGTTTTCAAGGTTTCCCGTGTAACTTCAACCACTTGCGCTTCCGATCTCTCGTTAGCGGGAGGCGAATTCTACAGCGTTACACGCTGCTGTCAACACCTCTTTTACACCGCTTTCGATCGAGAGGATCGAACCGCTGAACCGGCGAAAACACGCTGCCGTTTCAGCTCCTTCTGGGCTTCGATACACTGAAGCGAACCGCTTGACCCAAACCTAAAAACCTTCGTAACTCATTGAATCTCAAAGGCTTTTCCGTTTCGACCGCGCCGGAAGTGGGGCGAATTATAGACCTGTAGGATTTGCCGTCAACCGTTAATTTCACTTTTCTGTCATAAAGGTCAAAAACACCGCAAATCCAACTGTAGGAACGGCCGGTCGACGCTCGATTGCCGGCGATGGCGTCCGTACAAACGACGCATGGCTCAAGGACCTCATCGCCAGCAAGCTGGCTCCTACAGGGTGCTTCTATTATATAGGAAGAGAGCAGGGCGGCTAAAGGACGCCCGCTTCGCGCAATGCCTCGACCGCCTCCGGCGCCAAGCCCAGCACCCGCTGCAGTACCTCCAGCGTGTGCTCACCCAAGAGAGGAGGGGCACGACGATACTCCACCGGTGTCGCAGACAGCCGGATCGGACTCGCTACCTGGGGCACCAGCCCCGCCAGCGGATGCGGCAGCTCAACCGCCAGGCCACGGGCGCACACCTGGGGATCGGCGAACACCTGCGACAGATCATTGATCGGCCCACACGGCACACCGGCCTGCTCCAACTGCGTCACCCATTCGGCCGTGGTCTTGAACACCGTCGCCTGGCGAATCAATGGAATCAGCACCGCCCGGTTGGCCACCCGCAACGTGTTGGTAGCAAACCGCGGATCGTCCGCCCACTGCGGCTGACCGGCCACCTCGGCGAACTTGCGGAATTGCCCGTCATTGCCCACCGTCAGGATGAAATCGCCATCGGCCGTAGGAAAGTCCTGGTACGGCACGATGTTCGGATGGGCATTACCCAAACGCTTGGGTGCCACCCCGGTGGTCAGGTAGTTCATGGCCTGGTTCGCCAGGCACGCCACCTGCACATCCAGCAACGCCATGTCGACATGCTGGCCACCACCGCCCTGATCGCGATGGGCCAAGGCCGCCAGAACGGCCACCGTCGAATACAGCCCCGTAAGGATATCGGTCAGCGCCACACCGACCTTCACCGGCCCGGCCCCCTCATCACCCTCGGGCCGACCGGTGAGGCTCATCAGCCCACCAAGCCCCTGGATCATGAAGTCATAGCCGGCACGCTTGGCGTAAGGCCCGGTCTGACCGAAGCCGGTGATCGAGCAATAGATCAGATTCGGGTTGAGCGCCTTGAGCGACGCATAGTCCAATCCATAGGCCGCCAGACCGCCGACCTTGAAGTTCTCGATCAGGATGTCGGACTTGGCCGCCAGCTCACGAACCAGACGCTGCCCCTCGGGCCGGGTGAAATCGATGGTCACCGACTGCTTGTTGCGGTTGGCCGACAGGTAATAAGCCGCTTCCGTCGTGTTCTCGCCATAGGCGTCCTTCAGGAAGGGCGGCCCCCAGGCGCGGGTATCGTCGCCATTACCCGGTCGCTCGACCTTGATGACCTCCGCCCCGAGGTCCGCCAGGATCTGGCCGGACCAGGGCCCGGCCAACACTCGCGACAAATCCAGCACTCGCAGATGCGATAGCGCGCCCATGGGCCAAGCTCCTTCTCTTAATAGAACGCCTGGAGGCCGGTCTGGGCACGCCCAAGGATCAGCGCATGGACGTCGTGGGTCCCTTCATAGGTATTCACCACTTCCAGGTTCACCAGGTGACGGGCAACCCCGAACTCGTCGGAGATACCGTTACCGCCCAGCATGTCGCGGGCCATGCGCGCGATATCCAGGGACTTGCCACAGGAGTTGCGCTTCATGATCGAGGTGATTTCCACCGCCGCCGTCCCTTCATCCTTCATACGGCCCAGACGCAGGCAGCCTTGCAGGGCGAGGGTGATTTCAGTCTGCATGTCGGCCAGCTTCTTCTGGATCAGTTGCGTCGCGGCCAATGGCCGGCCGAACTGCTGGCGATCCAGGGTGTACTGGCGAGCGGTGTGCCAGCAGAACTCGGCAGCGCCCAATGCGCCCCAGGAAATGCCGTAACGCGCGGAGTTGAGGCAGGTGAACGGGCCTTTCAAGCCACGCACCTCAGGGAAGATGTTCTCTTCAGGAACAAAGACGTTGTCCATGACGATCTCACCGGTGATCGATGCCCGCAGGCCGACCTTGCCGTGAATCGCCGGAGCGCTGAGGCCCTTCCAGCCTTTCTCGAGGACGAAGCCGCGGATGTCGCCGGCATCGTCCTTGGCCCAGACCACGAATACATCGGCGATCGGGCTGTTGGTGATCCACATCTTGCTACCGGTCAGGCTGTAGCCGCCGTCGACCTTGCGTGCACGGGAGATCATCGCACCCGGGTCGGAACCATGGTTCGGCTCGGTCAGGCCGAAGCAGCCGATCCATTCGCCGGAGGCCAGCTTCGGCAGGTATTTCTGCTTTTGTGCCTCGGTACCGAACTCGTTGATCGGCACCATCACCAGGGAAGACTGCACGCTCATCATCGAGCGATAGCCGGAGTCGACGCGCTCGACTTCCCGGGCAATCAGGCCGTAGCTGACATAGTTCAGCCCGCTGCCACCGTACTCCACGGGAATGGTCGCGCCCAACAGGCCGACTTCGCCCATTTCGCGGAAGATCGCCGGGTCGGTCTGTTCATGACGGAAAGCTTCGAGAACCCGTGGTGCCAGCTTGTCCTGGGCGAACAGCTGCGCCGTGTCGCGAATCATGCGCTCTTCTTCGGTGAGCTGTTGATCCAGCAGCAGGGGATCGATCCAGTTGAAGCTTGCTTTGGCGCCCATGAGTGAGTCCTCGTGAAGTCAATGAAATGGCCTGGACTGATCCTAGGCCTCGCACGGTTATCCGGCAAACGAGGATTTCGCATACTCTTGTGCTAATTTCTCACTCCGAAAAGCTTGTAGCCGCTATTTAGCACTGCCTTTAGTGAGGTTGCCGTACATGCGCCGCAAAATCCCCAGCACCACCGCGCTGATCAGCTTCGAAGCCGCGGCCCGCCACGAAAGCTTCACCAAGGCCGCCCTGGAACTTTCCCTCACTCAAGGCGCCATTTGCCGGCAGATCGCCAGCCTGGAGGAGTTTCTCGGCGTCGAACTGTTCCGACGCTCTCGACGGGGCGTGAAGCTGACCGAAGCGGGACTTTCCTACAGCCGACGGGTCGCCACGCAACTGGACGCGGTGGAGCGCGACACGCTGTCGGTCATGGGGCAGCAGGGCGCCAACGTCATCGAGCTGGCCGTGGTCCCGACCTTTGGTACCCAATGGCTGCTGCCCAGACTCAAGGACTTCCAGCAACGGCATCCGGAAGTCACCGTCAACCTGACCAACCGGACCCGTCCGTTTCTCTTCGCCGACACCGACTTCGACGCCGCGATCTACTTCGGCGATGCCGACTGGCCGGGTACCGAGTCCCATCGCCTGATGGGCGAGAACCCCATGCCGGTGTGCAGCCCGAGCCTGCTGGGCGACCAACAGAGCCTGAGCGCGGCCCGGATCGCCGAGCTGCCGCTGCTGCAACAGACCACACGCCCCTACGCCTGGCGCCAATGGTTCGACGCCCAGGCGCTGAATGTGCCCCGCGACATGACAGGCCCGCGCTACGAGCTATTCTCCATGTTGGCCCAGGCCGCCATGCACGAAATGGGCGTCGCGCTGATTCCACCCTTCCTGATCCAGCGGGAACTGGAAGAGCGGCGCCTGGTGATCGCCAACCCCAATGCGCTCTCCAGCATCAAGGCGTATTACCTGATGATTCCCGAGCGAAAGGTCGAATCGGCGTCCTTGCGTGCTTTTCGTGACTGGCTGGTGAACCAGGCACAAAGCTACAGCCTGCTTGCTTCAAGGCCCCAGGCCGTTAATTGACTTTGTAGTCAATTATTTTTAAAGCCTACAGATATAACAATATGTCGCTTTTAAACGGACTGTACCGATGCTGGCAAATTTTGCACGAAAGTGCCTGATAGCAAGGCCTGTACCGCCTATTTACGCCCCATACCGGCTCATTCACGTCACCGATTCGAATTTTCCTCAATTCCAGCCAAAATCCCTGTGAGCCCCTTGTATTATGGGCTCGCGGCGTCCCGCTGCGACATTTGGTCACTGCGTGACTTGTAGTTAATATTGCGTCACCTTTCAGAATGTCTTGAAGGGTGTGGTTTTCGCCTGCAAAATGCCGCGCCCCGCCAACAAATCAGGCGGGATCGTGCTGATCGGCCGCTCCAGACGCACCATCCGCAGTGCGCTGGCCTTCTTATAAAAAAGATCACGCAGGAGATTTGACGTGCACATTGGTGTTCCTCTCGAGACCCAGACGGGTGAAACGCGGGTTGCTGCAACCCCGGAAACCATCAAGAAGCTGATCGGCCAGGGTCATAGGGTGACGGTACAAAGCGGCGCCGGTATTGGCGCCAGCGTTGTCGACAGTGCCTATGAAGCGGCAGGCGCGACCATCGGCAGCGCCAACGATGCCTTTGGCGCCGAGCTGATCCTCAAGGTCGTGGCGCCCAGCGACAGCGAACTGACGCTGATCAAACGCGGCACCATCCTGGTGGGCATGCTCAATCCGTTCAGTAATGAAACCATCGCCAAGCTGGCCGAGTGCGGCATTACCGCCTTTGCCCTGGAGGCCGCGCCACGCACCTCCCGTGCCCAGAGCCTTGACGTGCTGTCGTCCCAGGCCAACATCGCCGGCTACAAGGCGGTGCTGCTGGCGGCCCATCACTACCCGCGCTTCATGCCGATGCTGATGACAGCTGCGGGCACCGTGAAGGCCGCCCGCGTGCTGATCCTCGGCGCCGGCGTGGCCGGCTTGCAGGCCATTGCCACCGCCAAGCGCCTGGGGGCGGTGATCGAAGCCTCGGACGTGCGGCCGGCGGTGAAGGAGCAGATCGAGTCGCTGGGCGCCAAGTTCGTCGACGTCCCCTACGAGACCGACGAAGAGCGCGAGTGCGCGGTCGGGGTCGGCGGTTATGCCCGGCCGATGCCCGCCAGCTGGATGCAGCGCCAGGCCCTGGCGGTGCACGAGCGCGCCAAGCAGGCCGATATCGTCATTACCACCGCACTGATTCCCGGTCGCAAGGCACCGGTGCTGCTGAGCGCCGAGACCGTCGCGCAGATGAAGCCGGGCTCGGTGGTCATCGACCTGGCCGCCGCCCAGGGCGGCAACTGCCCGCTGACCGTCGCCGATCAGGTCGTGGTCGAGCATGGCGTGACCATTGTCGGTCCGACCAACCTGGCCGCCCAGGTCGGCGCCGACGCCTCGGCGCTGTACGCCCGTAACCTGCTGGACTTCCTGAAGCTTGTCTTCACCAAGGAAGGCCAGTTCGAGATCAACCTGGAAGACGACATCGTCGCCGCGTGCCTGATGTGCCGCGACGGTCAGATCGTGCGCAAGAACGGCTGAGGATAACAATAATGGAAGACATGCTGATCTCCCACGGCATCTACAACCTGATCATCTTCGTACTGGCGATTTATGTCGGTTATCACGTGGTCTGGAACGTGACACCCGCACTGCACACGCCGCTGATGGCGGTGACCAATGCCATCTCGGCGATCGTGATCGTCGGCGCCATGCTGGCGGCGACTTTGACCGTGACGCCGCTGGGCAAGACCATGGGCACCCTGGCCGTGGCGCTGGCGGCCGTGAACGTGTTCGGTGGCTTCCTGGTGACCCGCCGGATGCTTGAGATGTTCAAGAAAAAAGCCCCGAAAGCCGTAAAAGAAGAGGCGCCCAAGTCATGAGCATGAACCTCGTCACGACGCTCTACCTGATCGCGTCGATCTGCTTCATCCAGGCCCTGAAAGGCCTGTCGCACCCGACTTCGTCCCGTCGCGGCAACCTGTTCGGCATGCTCGGCATGGCCCTGGCCATCGTCACCACCGTGGGCCTGGTCTTCAAACTCGGCTCGGAGCTGGCCACCACCGGTATCGGTTACGTGATCGTCGGCCTGCTGATCGGCGGTACCGCCGGTTCGATCATGGCCAAGCGCGTCGAAATGACCAAGATGCCGGAACTGGTCGCCTTCATGCACAGCATGATCGGCCTGGCCGCGGTCTTCATCGCCATTGCCGCCGTGGTCGAGCCACAGTCGCTGGGTATCGTCAAACAGCTGGGCGATTCGATCCCGGCCGGCAACCGCCTGGAGCTGTTCCTCGGCGCCGCCATCGGTGCCATTACCTTCTCCGGCTCGGTGATCGCGTTCGGCAAGCTCTCGGGCAAGTACAAGTTCCGCCTGTTCCAGGGCGCACCGGTACAGTTCAGCGGCCAGCACAAGCTGAACCTGTTGCTGGGCCTGGCCACCCTGGGCCTGGGCGTGACCTTCATGTTGACCGGTGACCTCAGCGCCTTCGCCCTGATGCTGGCCCTGGCCTTCGTCATGGGTGTGCTGATCATCATCCCCATCGGCGGTGCCGACATGCCGGTGGTGGTCTCGATGCTCAACAGCTACTCCGGCTGGGCCGCGGCGGGGATCGGCTTCTCGCTGAACAACTCGATGCTGATCATTGCCGGCTCCCTGGTGGGTTCGTCCGGTGCGATCCTCTCGTACATCATGTGCAAGGCCATGAACCGCTCGTTCTTCAACGTGCTGCTCGGTGGCTTCGGCAACAGCGCCGACGCGGCGGGCCCGGCCGGTGCGAAGGAAGCCCGGCCGGTGAAATCCGGCTCGGCGGATGACGCCACCTTCCTGCTGACCAACGCCGACAGCGTGATCATCGTCCCCGGCTACGGCCTGGCGGTGGCCCGCGCGCAGCACGCGCTCAAGGAACTGACCGAGAAGCTGACCCACCTTGGCGTGACCGTGAAGTACGCGATCCACCCGGTGGCCGGGCGCATGCCCGGGCACATGAACGTGCTGCTGGCCGAGGCCGAAGTGCCTTACGACCAGGTGTTCGAGATGGAAGACATCAACTCCGAGTTCGGCCAGGCCGACGTGGTGCTGGTGCTCGGCGCCAACGACGTGGTCAACCCGGCGGCCAAGAACGATCCGAAATCGCCGATTGCCGGCATGCCGATTCTCGAGGCCTTCAAGGCCAAGACCGTCATCGTCAACAAGCGCTCCATGGCCAGCGGCTACGCCGGCCTGGACAACGAGCTGTTCTACCTCGACAAGACCATGATGGTCTTCGGCGACGCGAAGAAGGTCATCGAGGACATGGTCAAGGCCGTCGAATAAAACCCTGCTTCAGCGCAATACCGGAAACCCCAGCCTTTATTAGGCTGGGGTTTTTCTTTGCCCGCAAAAAACCGACCAAAGGCGCTGAATCGCCGGCCGGCATTCGACCTTGGTCGCGCGGCGAAACTTTTTGAAACCTCTAGACTGCGCATCTTGCTTCCGCTGCCTGAGATAACACGCCATGTACCGTGATCGTATTCGCTTGCCTTCGTTGTTGGACAAGGTCATGGGCGCAGCCGATGCTGCCGCCCTGATTCAGGACGGCATGACCGTCGGCATGAGCGGCTTCACCCGCGCCGGTGAAGCCAAGGCCGTGCCCCATGCACTGGCCGAACGCGCCAAGACGTCGCCCCTGAAAATCACCCTGATGACCGGCGCCAGCCTGGGCAACGACCTCGACAAACAGCTCACCGAAGCCGGCGTGCTGTCGCGACGCATGCCGTTCCAGGTGGACAACACCCTGCGCAAGGCGATCAACGCCGGCGAAGTGATGTTCATCGACCAGCACCTGTCGGAAACCGTCGAGCAACTGCGCAACAAGCAGCTCAAGCTGCCGGACCTGGCGGTGATCGAAGCCGTGGCGATCACCGAAGCGGGGCATATCGTGCCGACCACCTCGGTGGGCAACTCGGCCAGTTTCGCGATCTTCGCCAAGCAAGTGATCGTCGAGATCAACCTGGCGCACAATCCGAACCTGGAAGGCCTGCACGACATCTATATCCCCAGCTATCGCCCGACCCGCACGCCGATCCCGCTGGTGAAGGTCGACGATCGCATCGGCAGCACCGCGATCCCGATCGACCCGGCCAAGATCGTCGCCATCGTGGTGACCAACCAGCCTGACTCGCCTTCCACCGTGACACCGCCGGACAGCGACACCCAGGCCATCGCCGACCACCTGATCGCCTTCCTTAAAGAAGAAGTGGCCGACGGCCGCATGACCAACAAGCTCGGCCCGCTGCAGGCCGGCATCGGCAACATTGCCAACGCGGTGATGTGCGGCCTGATCGACTCGCCGTTCGAAGACCTGACCATGTACTCCGAGGTCCTGCAGGACTCGACCTTCGACCTGATCGACGCCGGCAAGCTGTCCTTCGCCTCCGGTAGCTCGATCACCTTGTCGAGCCGGCGCAACAGCGATGTGTTCGGCAATCTGGAGCGCTATAAAGAGAAGCTGGTGCTGCGCCCGCAGGAAATCTCCAACCACCCGGAAGTGGTGCGGCGCCTGGGCATCATCGGCATCAACACCGCCCTGGAGTTCGATCTGTACGGCAACGTCAACTCCACCCACGTCTGCGGCACGCGGATGATGAACGGCATCGGCGGTTCCGGCGACTTCGCCCGCAACGCGCACCTGGCGATCTTCGTCACCAAGTCCATCGCCAAGGGCGGGGCGATTTCCAGCGTGGTGCCCATGGTCAGCCACGTCGACCACACCGAGCATGACGTGGATATCCTCGTCACCGAAATCGGCCTGGCCGACCTGCGGGGCCTGGCGCCACGGGAACGGGCGAGGGCGGTGATCGACAACTGTGTGCACCCGGACTACCGCGATGCCCTGAACAGTTACTTCGACCGGGCCTGTGCCCTGGGCGGTCACACCCCGCACATCCTCCGTGAAGCACTGAGCTGGCACATCAACCTGGAAGAAACCGGGAAAATGCTGCCGGGCTGATTGATACAGTTGGCCGCTGACGCAAACACAGTTTCGTCAGCGGTCCTGAGCTTTTCGGTAATCTGAAAAAAACTGTACTGCTGTACCGGTCATTTCCCGCCTTGAATCACCTCGAATCTCACTCCATCGCACAAAAATGCACCATTTAGAGGCAGACAGGTACAGTTGCCTCACTTTCGAGCAGTACAGCACCTATAAACAGTTAACTGAGCTCTCACAATACAGGTGAACTGTATCTAGAGAGACTAGGCAAAGAGGAGGATCATTGGCTCCAGTTAAACCACTACCTAATCCCGCCACAAGCGGAAGGATGCTAACCATGGAACGTACACTCAGTTCCGACATGTTCTACGACAACACCGCTACCAACGCTCAAGCTTCCCTGCCTCTGCGCGTTCTCGCCAACCTGATGCTGTGGCAGCGCCGTATTGCCAGCCGCCATCAACTGGCTCGCCTGGATTCGCGTCTGCTGGCCGATGCCGGTATCAGCGAAGCACAGCGCTACGAAGAGTTGAGCAAGCCGTTCTGGCGCTAAGCAGCGCTCGCTGGCCCTGACCCACCGGGTCCACCGCCAGCACCCGAATTGAAAAAACAAAGCCCGTCGCGGGAAACCGCGACGGGCTTTGTCGTTTCGGCGGTTTGATTTCGGGATGAGCCCGCGAAAACACCTGACAGGTACAGTTTTTAATTAATAAAAATAAACCAGTACAATTTTACAGACCCCGAACGAAAGCCTCTAAACCGCGCATCAGCCGACGAAACCCGCTTTCGGCTTGGCGGGAACTCGGCCTAATATCGTGGTCATAAGTAGCCCGCAGCGCGGAATAAGCGTCTGAGGTTCATCATCCATTAGGGTTTGAGTGGCTGTTTTTGTTCGGTGCCACTGTTCCTCTTCATCCTCAGGAGATTCACCATGTCCCGCCTTCGCCTGCTCAGCGCCGCCGCCCTGTTGACCCTGGCCAGCGCCGCCAACGCCAGCAGCTTCATCGCCACCACCGATGCAGTGGTCGGCGCCCTCAAGGCCACCTCCGACGCCACGTCCGATGCCACCGCGTCGTTGCGTGACAACAAGATCGTGCGCGCGGCCCAGGATGATGCCGCCAGCTTCGTCGCCAGCAATGGCCAGATCCGCAGCGTGAAGCTGGAAAGCGCCTTCGACACCATCCGCCGCCAGGCACCGCAGTTGCAGGCCAGCGATGCCGAGTTGGCCCAGGCGATCCTGGCGATCTGACACCCCGGCGCACAGGCCATACAGTACGCCAGCCTGGAATCAGCCCTGGCGTACGCCAAACCCAGCCAAAATTTCATGCCCGCGACCTTGAACTGGACCAGGCAGCTCCCGTCCAATAGTCACTTTGCATTTCCGGAGACCTTCCATGCGTACCCCCCTGATCGCCACCGCCCTCGGCCTGCTGTTGCTGACCGACGTGGCTTCGGCGCACACCCTGGTGGCTACCAGCAATATGCTCGTACGGGCTACGGGCCGCACCCTCGACTTCACCTCGGACACCACCACCTCGATCCGCGACGCGAAAGTGGTCCGCGAAGCCCACGACGACGCCGCCAGTTTCGTCGCCAGCCGCGGCGATATCCGTGGCGCCCACCTGGAAGCCGCCTTTGCCGCCCTGCGCACCCAGGTGCCGGAAGCCCGCGACGCCAGCGACCAGGACCTCGCCGAAGCCATTCTCGCCCTGTGAGACGACTCGCCGGCGGGTTGCTGACCTGCGCCCTGTTGCTGTTCGGCAACGCGGCCCAGGCCAGCCTGCAATTGCACCTCAAGACCGAAGGTCTGAGCCCTGCCGAACAACAGGCCAGCCAGACACTGATCGATGAGGCCATGGCCCATCTGCCGCCACGTTTTATCGAGCAACTGGACCGCCGTATCGATGTCGCCTGGTCGACCCAGATGGCGGACAACGCTTACGGCGAGGCTTCGCTGGTCTCGGAAGTGGACCTCAATCGCGCCCTGCTGCCCGGCCTGGTGGACGGTTCGGCCGCGACGAAAAAGACCCACCGCCCCCACGGCACGGTACGCGAGGAAATGCTCGCCACCGTCCTCCACGAGCTGACCCACATCTATGACCGCGCCCGCTTGTGGCCCGACGCCGAACGGACGCTGATCCGGCGCTGCACCCAGCAGGACAGCAATACCGGACTGGTCGGCCTGCCTGATCGTTGCCGGGGCCAGACCGGCCGGCGTTTCACCCTCAGCGACGACCCGCGCCTGCTGGACCTCGCCGGCTGGCAACAAGCGGTCGGCAGCCGTGGCCAGCGGGAACAGCACAACGGCCAGGTCGTCCGCAGCCCGGATATCTACGAGACCACCAATCCCAAGGAGTTCGTCGCGGTCAACATGGAGTACTTCCTCCTCGACCCGGCCTACGCCTGTCGCCGCCCGGCGCTGTATCGCTACTACCAGGAACGCTTCGGCTGGGCGCCGCCGGCCAAGGATGCCTGCGACAAGGCCTTCCCGTTCCTCAACGCCGGCAACGACTTCGGCAAGACGCCCCTGGGCAAGATCGACCCGGAACGGGTCTACGAAGTCGACTACCTGCTGGCCGAAGCCAACCAGAACTGGGTCAGTCGCTGGGGTCACAGCATGCTGCGCCTGGTGATCTGCGCCCCCGGTCGACCACGCGGGCCGGATTGCCGGCTGGACCTGGACCAGCATCTGGTGCTGTCCTATCGCGCCTTCGTCAACGACGTCCAGCTCTCGACCTGGGGCGGCCTGACCGGCGCCTACCCGTCGCGGCTGTTCGTGTTGCCGCTGTCCCAGGTCATCGACGAATACACCAAGACCGAACTGCGCAGCCTGGCCTCGGTGCCGCTGAAGCTGTCGCGCAAGGAAATCGAGGAAGTGGTCGAGCACGCCGCCGAAATGCACTGGAGCTATGACGGCAACTACTACTTCATCAGCAACAACTGCGCCGTGGAGACCTTGAAGCTGTTACGCAGCGGCAGCGACAACGCCCAGCTCCAGGGCCTGGACAGCATTGTCCCCAATGGTTTGCTGCAGGTGCTCAAGGGCCGTGGCCTGGCCGACACCAGCGTGCTCGACGATCCCCGTGAGGCCTTGCGCCTGGGCTACCGCTTCGACTCCTACCGTGATCGCTACCAGGCCATGTTCGATGTCCTGAGAAAACAGTTGCCGATCAAGCAGGAAACCGTCGAGGACTGGTTGTCGCAACCCGCCGAGGCCCGCCGTCCCTGGTTTGCCCAGGCCAACCTGCGCGCCAGCGCCGCCATGCTGCTGCTGGAGCAGGCGAGCTTTCGCCGGCAGTTGCTGCTGGCCCAGGACGAGGTGAAGCAGAAGTACCTCGGTGCCCGCGATCTCAAGGACAACGCCATGGACAAGGCCAACCGCACCTTGCAGGAGATCCTCGCCAACAGCGGCTACCTCAGTCGCCCGGCGGAATTGCTCGGCAGCAGCGGCTACGGCTTGCCGCAACCGTCCGAGTGGCAGCGCCTGGAAGCCGAAAGCAAGCAGCGCCAGCAGCAATTGCAGCGCCTGAGCGGCGATCTGGACAAGGAAATCCGCAAGTTGCTCGAGCCGGCCCGGGAAGCGCAGATCGAGGCCAGCGAAGCCAACCTGAAGCTCGTCGGCGAACACCTGCGGGCGCTGCACAAGGCGGCGGGCGGGCTGGAGCTGCCTTGACAGCACCGCCCTCGACGACGCCATGTCCAAGAGCCTGCGGGCGGTGATTCCGCTGGTACCCTCGACCTACCTGCTGGTGGCCCTGGCCGGTATCGAGTTCGGCGATCACCAGCGCTTCACCCTCAAGTGGGCAGTGCTGGTGTGCCTGTGCATACTGCTGGCCGCCTTGTTGCTCGGGACTTTTCCGCTGCTAGGCCGTCTATAGGGCAATGATCCACCGCCGTAGCCGCGCCCGGACTTCAGAACCTGAAGCCTGGCGCCGAGACGGCCCCAACACTCGTACAAAGGAATACACATGGAATGGCTGACCAACCCGGAACTCTGGGTTGCCTTTTTCACCCTGACCGCCCTGGAGATCGTCCTGGGTATCGACAACATCATCATGATCTCGATCCTGGTGGGCCGCATGCCCAAGCACATGCAGCAGCGCACGCGGATCTTCGGCCTCGCCCTGGCGATGCTCACCCGGATCCTGCTGCTGCTGTCCATCACCTGGGTCATGCGCCTGACCGACGACCTGTTCGTGGTCTTCGGCCAGGGCATTTCCGGACGTGACCTGATCCTGTTCTTCGGTGGCCTGTTCCTGCTGTGGAAAAGCTCCCAGGAGATCTACCACGGCATGGAAGGCGAGGAAGAATCGGGCGAGGGGCCGAAAGGCAAGGGCGGTAATTTCCTCTACACCATTATCCAGATCGCCATTATCGACATCGTGTTCTCCCTCGATTCGGTGATTACCGCCGTGGGCATGGTTTCCCATGTGCCGGTGATGATCGCCGCGATCGTGGTGGCGGTGCTGGTGATGATGCTGGCCTCGAAGACCATCGGCGACTTCATCGACAGGCACCCGTCGCTGAAGATGCTCGCGCTGTCGTTCCTGATCGTGGTCGGGACCGTGCTGATCGCCGAAGCCTTCGACGTGCACGTGCCCAAAGGCTACGTCTACTTCGCCATGGCGTTCTCCCTGGCGGTGGAAGCGATCAACATCAAGATGCGCACGGCCATGCAGAAAAAGAAGCAACGGCACGAGGATGTGGCGGGTCAATAACCCTGAGCACAGTGTGACATTTTTGTTTCGGGGTCGACGCCCGCCATGCGATGCTGGCGCTCGGCCAAATCACCAACTACAGCTTAAGGACAAGACGTAGAAAAGGCGTACGGCCAATCCGAACTGGCCCCCATGGGGCACCGATCATCCCAGGGGGCCCTCCATGCTGACCCTGCTCGATCTGCTTTCCGCCGTGACCCTGCTGGTCTGGGGCACGCACATCGTCCGCACCGGCATCCTGCGGGTGTACGGTTCGAACCTGCGCCATCTCATCGGCCGCAACATGTCCAGGCGCCCGCTGGCCTTCCTCGCCGGGATCCTGGTCACCGCCATGGTGCAGAGCAGCAACGCCACCGCCATGCTGGTGACCTCCTTCGTCGGCCAGGGCCTGATGACGCTGACGCCGGCCCTGGCAATCATGCTCGGTGCCGACGTCGGGACCGCGCTGATGGCCCGGGTGCTGACCTTCGACCTGTCCTGGCTGTCGCCGCTGCTGATTTTCCTCGGGGTGATCTTTTTCCTCTCGCGCAAGCAGACCCGTGCCGGCCAGCTCGGTCGCGTCGGCATCGGCCTGGGGCTGATCATCCTCGCCCTGCAACTGATCGTCGAAGCCGCCGCGCCCATCACCCATGCCCAAGGGGTGAAAGTGCTGTTCGCCTCCCTGACCGGCGATATCCTCCTCGATGCGCTGGTGGGCGCGCTGTTCGCGATGATTTCCTACTCCAGCCTGGCCGCCGTGCTGCTGACCGCCACCCTGGCCGGCGCCAAGGTGATCGGCCTGCCGGTGGCCATCGGCCTGGTGATCGGCGCGAACATCGGCAGCGGGGTGCTGGCCTTCCTCGGCACCAGCATGCAGAACGCCGCCGGTCGCCAGGTGGCCCTCGGCAGCCTGCTGTACAAGCTGATCGGCCTGCTGTTGATCATCCCGGCGCTCAAGCCCCTGGCGCACTGGCTCGACGGCCTCGACTTCAGCCGCCAGGAGCTCGTCATCGGCTTCCACCTGCTCTACAACAGCGTGCGCTGCCTGGTGCTGCTGCCCAGTACCGGTCCGATGGCCCGGCTCTGTGCCTGGCTGCTGCCGGAACGGCCCGAGGCCAGTACCAAGGCCAAGCCCCGTCATCTCGACCCCACCGCCCTCGACACCCCCAGCCTGGCGCTGTCCAACGCGGTGCGGGAAACCCTGCGCATCGGCGACCTGATCGACAGCATGCTCGAGGCCATGCTCAATGTGCTCAACGGCAAGCAGACCGCCATCGCCATCGAGATGCGCCGCCTGAGCGACGACGTCGAGGTGCTCTGCAGCGCGGTCAAACTCTATCTGGCGCAGATGCCCCGCGAGGACCTCGGTGACCACGACAGCCGGCGCTGGGCGGAAATCATCGAACTGGCGGTCAACCTGAAGCTAGCGGCGGACCTGATCGAGCAGATGCTGCGCAAGGTGCAACGGCAGAAGACCTCGCAACGTCGCTCGTTTTCCGAGGATGGCCTGGAGGAACTGGCCGGGCTGCACCGGCAACTGATCGAAAACCTGCGCCTGGGCCTCACGGTGTTCCTCGGCGCCGATCCCCACAGCGCCCGGCAACTGCTGCGGGAAAAACGCCGCTTCCGCGCCCAGGAACGGCGCCTGGCCCACGCCCACGTCAGTCGCCTGCAGCGCGGAATCGTGCAGAGCCTGGAAACCAGCTCGCTGCACCTGGAGCTGATTGCCGACATGAAACGCCTGAATTCGCTATTCTGCGGCAGCGCCTATGCGGTGCTGGAAGCCGCCGAGACCGGTGCATTGGCCTCGGAAGACCTCGACGACATCAGCCAGTCGTCCTGAACGTCCGGGGCTTGATCATTGTCTGTGCCCGGGAGCCTGCCTTCGGAAAATGCTTATGCGTTGCCTGCTGTTCGTTTGCCTGTTGCTCAATACCCTTTATGCCGGCGCCCTCGATCGCTTCCAGATCGAGGGCTATCAATTACCCAATGGCCTGCAACTGCTGCTCAAACCCGGCAGCGAACGCGGTCATGTGGCGATCCGCCTGGTGGTGGGCGTCGGTTTTGACGATTTCTCCTGCGCCGACAAGGAGCTGCCGCACCTGCTCGAACACTTGCTGTTCAGTGGCGTCGACGCCAGCGGCGAAGGCGGGCTGGAAGAACGCATGCAGGCCCTGGGCGGTGAATGGAACGCCTACACCAGCAACGCCGACACCACCTTCGTGATCGAGGCCCCGGCGCAAAACCAGCGCAAGATTCTCGACCTGCTGCTGGAGATACTGACGCGCACCGAGTTCAGCGATAGCGCCATCGCGGCCGCCAAGCAGGTGGTGGAACGCGAGGAGGGCGGCCATTACTCGCATTTGCAGCGCTGGCTCGACATCCAGGACCTCGGTCATACCGCCAGCAACCAGCTGGCGGTGGAGCTGGGGCTCAAATGCGCCGAACGCGCGGATGTCCGGCACCTGACCCGCGAACAGCTGGAGGCCGTGCGCAAGAACTGGTACGCACCGAACAACATGACCCTGATCATGGTCGGCGAACTGGACCGCCTGCTCCCGGCTTACCTGGACCGGGCCTTCGGCGCGCTGGAACCGATCGAACCCAACGACCACCCGCCGCTACCGGAAATCCATGGCCGGGCCGCCGCCGCGCAACGCGATCTGCCGCGCGGCTGGGTCGGCAATGGGGCGAAACTGCACTGGCTGTTCCCGGAGCCGGTACTGGAAGGCCAGCCCGACGAAACCCTGGACCTGCTCAAGGACTATCTGGACTGGGCGCTGTACCGGCGCTTGCGCCTGGATCACAGCCTGTCCTACGGCCCCTGGAGTGAACGCGAAGTGCTCGGCGGCGTCGGCTTCTTCAGCGTCAATGCCGATGTCGAGCGCGACGACCTGGACGAGGCCCGACAGGTACTGGAGCAGCTCAAGGCGCAGTTGCTGAAGGACGGCCTCGACCCGGAGACCTTCGAGCGCCTGCAACAGGCCGCCATCGCCCGCCAGGCCTGGGCCGTGCAGGGCAACAGCGCCCTGGCCGACTATTACTGGGGCGCCCTGGGGGATTATGAGGACGGCCATTTTTCCGACCCGGCCCAGGCCCTGCGGGCGGTGACGCTCGAGCAGGCCAACCAGGCGCTGCGCCAGTTGTTCAAGCAGCCGGGCTACCTGCGGATTGAAAAGCCGTTGCTCAGCGATGAGCAACTCGTCGGCCTGGGTGCCGCCCTGGCGGGCTTGATGCTGATCGGGCTGCTGCGCTGGCGAGCGTATCGACGCCGCTAGGCCATGAAAAGGCCATCAGCGGCACGACTAATCGCGCCTGAAACGGTATTGTGTCGCGATCTTTCAACCGCCCGGACTGTGAACCACCGAATGCCGAACTGGACCCTGGCTATCCAGCGCCCCCTTGCACTGATGAAGCGCTATCCCGGGGTCATCGCCGCCTTCGGTTTCTGCTCCGGTATCGGCAGCTTCATCCTGGTCGATCGCCAGCAGAGCATGGCCAGCTGGATCGCGGTGATCCTGCTGGTGAGCTGGCTCTGGCTGATGCTGGAAAACGTCTTCACGCAGTTTTTCAGCCGGGTGTTCAAGCGCGACATCCCCGAACCGCTGCTGCGCTATGCCACGCAGATGATCCACCAGGAAAGCCTGTCCTTCGTCCTGCCGTTCTTTTTCATCACCACCACCTGGAACAGCGGCCAACTGGTGTTCACCGGCCTGCTCGGCGCGGCGGCGCTGGTCTCGATCATCGACCCGCTGTACTACGACTGGCTCTCGCCCAAACGCTGGCTGCTGCTCGGGCTGCACACCCTGACCCTGTTCGCCGCGCTGCTCACCGCGCTGCCGATCATCCTGCACCTGACCACCGCCCAGAGTTACCAGCTGGCCCTGGGCACCGCGCTGCTGCTGTCGATCCCCAGCCTGGCGGTGAGCCTGCCGCTGCGCAGTTGGCGCGGCGGCTTGATGCTGGTTGGTGTGACCCTGGCGATTGGCAGCGCGGGCTGGTTCCTGCGCTCCTGGGTGCCGCCGGCGACCCTGTGGATGACCCAGGTCGCGGTGACCACCGAGTTGCAGGACCGCACCCCGGGCGAAGGCCTGGACGAAGTCAGCACCAGTCAGGTGCGCAAGGACGGGCTCTACGCCTATACCGCGATCAACGCACCGCGCGGACTGGACGAGCGGATCTACCATGTCTGGCAGTTCAACGGCCAGGAGGTCGACCGCATCGCCCTGGATATCCATGGCGGCCGCAAGGAGGGCTATCGTGCGTGGTCGCACAAACAGAACTTCCCGGCCGACCCCACCGGCAACTGGCAGGTGCGGGTGCTCACCGAGGACGGCCAGATGCTCGGCGTGCTGCGCATCAAGGTAACGGACACAGCACACTCTCACTAGAGATCAGGAGTCGGATCGTGCTATTACAGACGCCAGTACCTATGCCTGTTAAGCACGGAGTCGTCGATCATTAGCGCAACAGCCGGCACCGCCCAACTGGATACCTCGAGCAGTCCTGCGCGCCTGCGGATCAGCGGTGACTGGACGCTGGCCCATTACGCCGACCTGAAACAGCGCGCCGCTCATCTGCTCGGGCAGTACGACGCCAGCACCGACATCGACCTCAATGACCTCGGCGCCCTCGACACCGCCGGCGCTTCGCTGCTGGTGGAGCTGCTGGGTGCCGAACGTCTCGGCCGCTCGGCCGAGCACCCGAACTGTCGCCTCGGAGCCCCCGAGCGGGCCCTGCTGCAAACCGTGTATTGCTCGCTGGCGGATTTCTGCGAACCGGTCCGCGAGCCCGAAGTGGCGGCAGGCATCCAATTGCTCGTGCGCATCGGCCGGGCCGTCGATCTCGTCTGGCAAGACACCCTGCAACTGCTGGGCTTTATCGGCCTGATCCTGGAAACCCTGGTACGCGGCCTCTTTCATCCGCGGCGCTGGCGGATCACCCCGACCGTCGCCCATATCGAACAGACCGGCCTGGACGCCGCGCCCATCGTCGCGCTGTTGACCTTCCTGGTGGGCGCCGTGGTGGCGTTTCTCGGGGCCACGGTGCTGAAAAGCTTCGGTGCCAGCGTCTTCACCGTGGACCTGGTGGCGTTCTCCTTCCTGCGCGAATTCGGTGTGCTGCTCACCGCCATCCTCATGGCCGGTCGTACCGCCAGCGCCTTCACCGCGCAGATCGGCTCGATGAAGGCCAACGAGGAGATCGACGCCATTCGTACCCTGGGCCTGGACCCCATGGAGCTGCTGGTGCTGCCACGGGTCCTGGCCCTGCTGATCGCCCTGCCGATGCTGACGTTCCTGGCGATGCTCTGCGGCATTGTCGGCGGCGGCGTGGTCTGCGCCTTGGCGCTGGGGATCTCGCCGGCAATGTTCCTGTCCTTGTTGCAGGCCGATATCGGCATCCAGCATTTTTTCGTGGGCCTGGTCAAAGCGCCGCTCTTCGCCTTCCTGATCGCCGCCGTCGGCTGCCTGGAAGGCTTCAAGGTCAGCGGCAGCGCCGAGTCGGTCGGGGCCCACACCACCTCCAGCGTGGTGCAGTCGATCTTTATCGTGATCATGCTGGATGCCGTCGCCGCCTTGTTCTTCATGGAGATGGGCTGGTGAGCCGGCCGCCACGGGCGCCGAGCGAGGCGGTGATCGAAGTGCGCGGGCTGTGCAATCGTTTCGGCAGCCAGAGCATCCACGAGAACCTCGACCTGGACCTGTACCGGGGCGAAATCCTCGCCGTGGTCGGCGGTTCCGGCAGTGGCAAGTCGGTGCTGCTGCGCAGCATCATCGGCCTGCGCAAACCCAACGAGGGCAGCGTGCGGGTGTTCGGCCAGGACCTGCGCAGTCTCCCGGAACAGGCGCGCTCCCAGGTCGAACGACGCTTCGGCGTGCTGTTCCAGATGGGCGCGCTGTTTTCCTCGCTCACGGTCACCGAGAACGTCGCCCTGCCATTGATCGAACACGCCGGCCTCAGTCGACGCGATGCCGAGCACCTGGCGGCGGTCAAGCTGGCCCTGGCCGGCCTGCCGCTGTCGGCGGCGAACAAGTACCCGGCCTCGCTGTCCGGCGGCATGATCAAGCGCGCCGCCCTGGCCCGCGCCCTGGCGCTGGACCCGGACATCCTGTTTCTCGACGAGCCCACCGCCGGCCTCGACCCCATCGGCGCGGCGGCCTTCGACCAGTTGATCCTGACCCTGCGCGACGCCCTGGGCCTGAGCGTATTCCTGGTCACCCACGACCTGGACACGCTGTACACCATCACCGACCGGGTGGCGGTGCTGGCGCACAAGCGCGTGCTGGTGGCCGATGCCATCGACCGGGTCGCCGAAACCGAGGATCCGTGGATTCACGAATACTTCCATGGCCCGCGTGGCCGCGCCGCATTAGACGCGGTAACCCCGCACAAGGAGGGATAAAATGGAAACCCGTGCCCATCATGTGATGATCGGCCTGTTCAGCGTCCTGGTGGTACTGGGGGCGTTGCTGTTCGGCCTGTGGCTGGCCAAGTCCAGCGTCGATACGGCGTTCAAGGACTATGAGGTGGTCTTCAACGAGGCCGTCAGCGGCCTGTCCAAGGGCAGCCCGGTGCAATACAGCGGGATCAAGGTCGGCGATGTGCTGCAACTGAGCCTCGACCCGAAAGACCCGCGTCGGGTGCTGGCCCGCATCCGCCTGGCCGGCGACACGCCGGTCAAGGAAGACACCCAGGCCAAGCTGGCCCTGACCGGTATCACCGGCACCTCGCTGATCCAGCTCAGCGAAGGCACGCCGCAGAGTCCCGAGCTCAAGGGCAAGGACGGCAACCTGCCGCAGATCATCGCCACCCCGTCACCCATCTCACGCCTGCTCAACGACAGCAGCGACCTGATGAGCGGGATCAACCTGCTGCTGCACAACGCCAACGAAATGCTCTCGCAGAAAAACGTCGACCAGGTCAGCCAGACCCTGGACAACCTCCAGCAGGCCACCGGGGCCATTGCCGGCCAACGCGACGACATCCGCCAGACCCTGAAACAGCTGACCCAGGTCAGCAAGCAGGTGAGCGCGACCCTGGAGCAGAGCACTGCGCTGATGCGCAATGCCAACGGCCTGCTCGACAACCAGGGCAAGCAGGCCCTGGGCAGCGCCGAGCGGGCCATGCAATCGCTGGAGCAAAGCAGCGCGACGATCAACACACTGCTGAGCAACAACCAGGAATCGGTCAACAGCGGCTTGCAGGGCCTGAATGAACTGGCCCCGGCGATCCGCGAACTGCGTGACACCCTCAATTCCATGCGCACGATCTCCAAGCGCCTGGAAGCCAACCCCAGCGGCTACTTGCTGGGCCGTGACACGAATAAGGAATTCACCCCATGAGGCGTGCCCCTCGTGTATTGCGCCAGCTTAGCCTGGTTGTCGGCCTGGCCTTGAGCGGCGCCTGCTCGATCCTGCCCCAGACGGACCCGGCGGATGTCTATCGGCTGCCCACGGCGCAGAACAGTATCCCGGCGCCCAACAGCCTGCCGGTCCGCTGGTCGTTGCGCATTGCCAAGCCGATCTCCAGCGATGCCTTGAACAGCCCGAATATCGCCGTGGTGCCCCAGGGCGACCTGATCAGCCACTACAAGGCCTCGCGCTGGAGCGATCCGGCGCCGGTGCTGCTGCGCAACCGGATCCTCGACGCTTTCCAGCGCGATGGCCGGGTCCGGCTGCTGAGCACCGACGACAGCAACCTGCAGTCTGATTTCGAGCTGGGGGGCGAGTTGCAGGCGTTCCAGACCGAGTACCGGGGGCAGGCGGCCGAGGTGGTGATCCGTTTCGACGGGCGACTGGTACGTGGCAGTGACCAGCGGATTCTCGCCAGCCGGCGCTTTGAAGTGCGCCAGCCGGTGAGTGACAAGCAGGTGCCCGGGGTGGTGGCGGGCTTCGGCCAGGCCGGCGACCAGTTGATGACGCAGCTGATCGGCTGGGCGGTGCAGCAGGGCGAGAATTCGCCCCAGCGCTGATCAGCCGAAGAACCAGTAGCAGACCCCGATCGCCGCCAGTACCCCGGCCAGTTCCGCCAGCAAGGCGCAGCCCACCGCGTGCCGCGCCCGCTGGATATTCACCGCGCCGAAATACACCGCCAGCACGTAGAAGGTGGTTTCGGTGCTGCCCTGGATCGTCGCCGCCGCCAGTGCCGGAAAGCTGTCCACGCCCTGGGTCTTCATGGTTTCGATCAACACGGCCCGGGCAGCGCTGCCGGAAAACGGCTTGACCATCGCCGTGGGCAGCGCATCGACGAAACGGCTGTCCCAACCGAGCCACTGCACCAGGTGGCGAATGCCGTCGAGGCCGAAATCCAGCGCCCCGGACGCCCGCAACACGCCGATCGCACAGAGCATCGCCACCAGGTACGGCAACAGGTTCTTCGCGACATCGAAGCCCTCTTTCGCCCCTTCGACAAACGCCTCGTAGACCTTCACCTTGCGCAACGCGCCGATGACCAGGAACAACATGATCAGGCCGAACAGCGTCAGGTTGCCGAGAATCGACGACAGGCTGGCCAGCGCCGTGGCCGACAGCCCGGCCAACACCGCCATGAAACCGCCGAGGACCAACGCGCCGGGCACCAGGTAGGCCAGCACCACCGGGTCCCACAGGCGCAGGCGCTGCATCACCGACACCGACAGCAGGCCGACCAGGGTCGAGGCGCAGGTGGCCAGCAGGATCGGCAGGAACACCAGGGTCGGGTCCGCCGCGCCCTGCTGGGCGCGGTACATGAAGATGGTCACCGGCAGCAGGGTCACGGCCGAGGCGTTGAGCACCAGGAACAGGATCTGCGCGTTGCTGGCCACGGTCTGGCTGGGGTTGAGCTCCTGCAGGGAACGCATGGCCTTGAGGCCGATGGGCGTGGCCGCGTTGTCCAGGCCCAGGGCGTTGGCGGCCAGGTTGAGGGTGATCAGGCCGATAGCCGGGTGATCCCGTGGCACCTCTGGCATCAGGCGGCTGAAGAGCGGCCCCAGGGCCTTGGCCAGCCAGTCGACGATCCCGGCCTTTTCGGCAATCCGCAGAAAGCCGAGCCAGAGGGTCAGGGTGCCGAACAGCAGGATCATGACGTCGACCGACAACTTGGCCATGGCGAAGATGCTTTCCACCATGGAGGCGAAGATCGCGTGGTTGCCACCTACCAGCCATTGCGCCAGCGCCGAGACGGTCGCCACCACGAAAAAGCCAAGCCACAGGCCATTGAGCATCGAGAGAACTCCTTGAAGATGCGGCGAATGATAGCGGTCGGGCCAGAAACAACAAACCCCGGAAGATCCGGGGTTTGTCTATTGGCAACTATCAGCCCTTGGAGGACTCGCCCGCCGGCAGCGCCTCTTTGCTGCGCCAGTGCGGCAGGGAGTTCCAGTAGCGCTGGCCCTTAGCATCGTCGTACAGGCCTTCCCAACGGGAAATCACCAGCACCGCCAGGGCGTTGCCGACCACGTTCAGGGCGGTGCGCGCCATGTCCATCACCCGGTCGACACCGGCGATGAAGGCCAGGCCTTCCAGCGGGATACCCACGCTGCCGAGGGTCGCCAGCAAGACCACGAAGGACACGCCCGGCACCCCGGCGATCCCCTTGGAGGTCACCATCAAGGTCAGCACCAGCAGCAATTGCTGGCTGATGGACAGGTCGATGCCGTAGAGCTGGGCAATGAAGATCGCCGCGATGCTCTGGTACAGCGTCGAACCGTCGAGGTTGAAGGAGTAACCGGTCGGCACCACAAAGCTGCAAATGGCTTTCGGCGCGCCGTAGGCTTCCATCTTCTCGATCACCCGCGGCAGCACGGTTTCGGAACTGGCGGTGGAGTAGGCCAGCACCAGCTCTTCCTTGAAGATGCGCATCAGCTTGATCACCGAGAAGCCGAACAGACGGGCAACCAGGCCAAGGATGGCAAAGGCGAAGAACAGGATGGCGACGTAGACCAGCAGCACCAGCTTGGCCAGCGGCAGCAGGGAAGCGAAGCCGAAGCTGGCGACGGTCACGGAGATCAGTGCGAAAACGCCGATCGGGGCGTAGTTCATGATCATGTGGGTGACCTTGAACATGCTTTCCGACACGCCCTGGAACATTTTCACCAGCGGGTCACGCAACTCGGCCTGCAGGCTCGACAGACCAAGGCCGAAGAGCACCGAGAAGAAGATGATCGGCAGCATTTCACCGCGGGCCAGGGCGGCAAACAGGTTGGAAGGAATCAGGTTGAGGATGGTCTCGATCAACGCATGCTCATGCTGCACTTCGGCGGCGGTGGCCTTGTACTTGGAGATATCCACGGTGCCCAGGGTGCTCATGTCGATGCCCGAGCCCGGGTGGAACACGTTGGCCAGCAGCAGGCCGACCACGATGGCGATGGTGGTGACAATCTCGAAGTAGATGATGGTCTTGAGGCCGATGCGCCCCAGTTTCTTGGCGTCGCCGACCCCGGCAATGCCGACCACCAGCGAGGAAATGACGATCGGGATCACGATCATCTTGATCAGGCGGATAAAGATATCGCCTGCCGGTTGCAAGACGTTGCTGATCCACCAGGCCTTCTCGGCACTGAAATGGTTGAGCAGCGCGCCGACTGCAATCCCTAGAACCAGACCGATGAGGATCTGCCAGGCGAGGCTGAGCTTTGCCTTCTTCATTGTTATTTCCCCTTGCTTGAAGTGGAGTCGGGTAGAAGCCCCTCACCGCTGCGTTGACGCAGGCCAGGTGGCGGCCACTGCCCCCATGGGAGGTCATCGCCCACCAGCCTGATGGCTTTTTGGTAGGCGAAAAAAGGCGCAACTATTCCCATGCAGGGGGGGGACGTCTAATGCCGTAAACGCCTACCCTATGCCGAATCGGCATGGACTTTGTTTAACAATACGACCGTTTAGCCCTTGTTCAATAGGACATTTCAGCCGAAAAAAGTGCCGTAAACCGGCCATTTCAAAGCATTTTTTCTTCTGCGGCCTGGCCAGGAATCGAGGCCAAACAAATAGAAAAGTCCTACAAATTCAATCGGAAACAAGGTGAAGATTAAAATGTAATTTCTAGACGTACGGTCACGTCCGGAAATTGGATCCGCTGAAAATGCCACTTAATGTCAGAACGACATAGGATTGAACCGGCAAACACCTCTAGGCTTCGTCATCCAGGCGTCGCGCAGCCAGGCGTCGACCGCGGGTGATCAACTCGACGAACTGCACCGCCGTCAGCGCCTGGGCGAACAGCCAACCCTGGCCGTAATTGACGCCTTCGCTGCTGAGCAACACGGCCTGCTGCTCAGACTCGATGCCTTCGGCGATCACTCGCAAGTGCAGCGCATGGGCCATGCGGATGATATGCGGTGCCACGCCGCTGCTGGCCGCGTCATGGCCCAGGGCATCGATAAACGCCTTGTCGATCTTCAGGCAGTCCACCGGCAGCGTTTGCAGATAGGCCAGGCTGCAATAGCCGGTACCGAAGTCGTCGATCAATACCTGATGACCGGCGTCGCGCAGGGCCTGCAAATTGTCCCGCGCCACCAGCACGTCGATCAGCCCGCGCTCGGTGACTTCGAAGGCGATCTGCCGGGCGCTGACCCGGTGCGCCCGTAACAAGTCGGCAATGACCACGCCGATACGCGGCACCATGACATCGCAGGCCGCCAGGTTCACCGAGATGTACAGCTGCGGATTGGCCCGCAACAACTGTCCCAGCTGGTCCAGCAACCGTTGCAGGACGAAATCGGTGATCTGGCGGATCTGTCCGGTGTCTTCCGCCAGGGGAATGAACAGGTCGGGGCTGGTCAAGGTGCCATCTGGCCGGCGCCAACGGATCAAGGCCTCGGCCCCCACGCAATGACGGCTGGCCAGCTCGAAGATCGGTTGATACAACACCTGGAACTCACCCCGCCGCAGCGCCCCTTGAAGCTCCCCGTTGAGCGACTGCCGCTGTCGGGCCAGTTGCAAGGTCAGGCCGCCGATGCAACAGGCAATCAGCAGGCTCACCGCCAGCAACCACCACCACAGCGGATCCAGCGGCAGCGGCACCGACTCGCGGGGGGCCACCATCACCAGTTGGTATTCCGGTGTCTGGCTGGGCATGCGATAGATCAGTTCACTCGGCGTGATCACCAATGGGTCGCGCTTTTTTTCCGACCAACCGAGGGGAGGCCAGCTCTGCGCCGGCCCCAGCACCGGAATCGCACGCCGACCACGGTCGACCACGACCAGCAGGCTGGCCCCCGGCGGCAGTTCCACCACATCGCTCAAATGCCCGCGGGAGGTGGAAACCCGGAACTGACCGCGTCCCAGCATCAGGGCTGCCAGGTTGTCATTGGGCTCGGTCGAGGTATTAAGCCAATAGCTGTAGGTCGGTCCACGGATATCCGGCGCCCGGGAGGTCACCTGGGCATCCTGCCTGGGCCGGTTGGAACAGGACTGGACGGCGTCGACATAGAAGGCCTGGTAGATAAAGCGGTAGTTGAAGCTCAGTTGCTGCAAGGTCTCGGTCATGGCCGGGCTGCAGTCACGCAAGGGCTGGGCTTCCAATCGGTCGAGCCCTTCACGCAGTTGCCCGAAGAGCTGCTCCAACCGCTCCAGGAAACGTTCTCCCTGGGCATTCATCTGTTCGCTTTCGTTTTGCCGTGCCTGGTGCATCGCCACCCCCAGGCTGCCGCTCAACAAAAGAGCAGCACTGAGCAGGGCCGCCAGCAATGCCAGCGACCAGGGACGATGGAACCAGGAGCGCAACGTCTCGCGAGCCGGCATCAGGCAATATCCGAAGGCTTACCAATGAGTTATAGCAACGGATTGACGAGTTGGCCGTAACCGTCCGGCGGTGACGTTATCTTGACTGGTTGAGCACCTGGAGGATCGCGGCACTTTGCGCGTCCGGCTGTCCGTCGAAGCGGGCAGGGCGGAAATGCATCTGGAAGGCCGCGAGCACATGGCGCGTGGCAACATCCAGTTCGCCGTTCTGCGGCGTGGTATAGCCCAGGCGAGCGAGCTGCTGCTGGAACCAGGTGATGCTCGGCAGTTGCTCGGCGTAGGCGGCTTGCTGCCGGGCGACCGCCTGTTCGTCAGGCCATACCCCCAGCCCTTCCGCCGCCAGGCGTTTCCAGGGCATCAGCGGTCCCGGGTCCTGCTTGCGCAAGGGTGCGATATCGCTGTGGCCGATCACATTATGCGGCTCGATGCGATTGCGCTTGACGATGTCCTTGAGCAGGACGATCAGCGCCTGGATCTGGGCTTCGCTGTAGGGGTACCAGACGCGCCCGGTGGGCGTCTCGCGGAAACCCGGGTTGACGATTTCAATGCCGATGGAGCTGGAGTTCAGCCAGGTACGCCCCAGCCACTCGCTTTCCCCGGCGTGCCAGGCGCGCTGGCTCTCGTCCACCAACTTGTAGATGGTGGCCTGCTTGTCGTCGCCGATCAGGTAATGGCTGCTGACCTGGCCATGGGTCAGCAATCTCAGCGAGTTTTCCATGTTCGCCGAGGTGTAGTGAAGGATCACGAACTGCACGCGGTTGTCGTAATTGACCGAAGGGTGGCGGGTGTCCATTCGTGGGCCGCTGGCGCAGCCCGCCAGCAGCAGGATCGAAAGCAGGAGAGGGAACAGTTTCATGGCAGCGGCAACGAGCGAGGACAGAATCCTGACAGCATAACGTACTGGCGTGCACAACAGCGGCCACGGCACTGTTACTTGATGCAACCGCCTCAGCCCTGTTCCACGCGATTGCGCCCGGCATTCTTGGCCCGGTAAAGCGCCTCATCGGCCCGCTTGAGCGCATGATCGCTGCGCTCGCCGGCCCTGAACGCCGACAAACCGACCGACACCGTGATCGTCACGCGCTCGCCCTTGAAGTGGAACGGACAGGCCTCGATGGCCGCGCGCAAGGTCTCGGCCAGCTTGAGCCCGGCGCCGATCGGGGTATTGGGCACCAACAGGACGAACTCCTCGCCACCGAAACGGGCAATGAAGTCACCGGGACGCAGGCGCTTGCGCAACTCGACGGCAATGATCTTCAGCACCTTGTCGCCGGCCAGGTGCCCATAGTTGTCGTTGATCCGCTTGAAGTGGTCGAGATCCAGCATGGCGATCAGCAGGGTGTTGCCGTGCTGCTGCCACTGCGCCACCTCATGCTCCAGCCGCTCGCTCCAGGCCGCGCGATTGGGCAGGCCGGTCAGCGGATCGACCAGGGCTTTCTGGCGCTGTTCCTCGAGGTGATCACGATAGCCCTGGGCCTCCTGCTCCATGTGCGCGACACGCTCGGCCAGGCTTTGCAGGCGGGCGGCGACTTCCTGCTCGCGGATGGCCCGTTGTTGCTGGTGCTGGTCCATGGTGCCGAGCAAACCTTCGAGGCGGTTTTCCAGGACGTGCTTGAGGCTTTCCAAGTCCGCGGCATCCTGCACGCTGCTTTGCAGGCCATCGACGTGTTCGCGCAGTTGGCTGTGCAGTTCGTTGGCCGCCGTGCGCCCCTCGGCATGACCGGCACTGGCCGCCTGCAGGTTGCTCTGGAACGACTCCAGGCGTTCGTTGAGTTGCTTGAGGTAGAGCTCGAAGTCACGCTGGCCGCTGTCGTTGATCGCCAGCATCAACACCGCCAGATCATCGAGCATCGGCAGCAGTTCGTACCAATTCAGTCCATGTTCGAGCCGGTGGCGCATGGCCTCGGCATGGGCCTGGTGCCGCTCGGGAAGCGTGAGGTCATTCAGCAGGCCCAACAGCGTCGACTCGATGTGTTCGGCCACCGAACTGTAGGACGGCTCCGGGGATTCGGGCAGGGCAAACAGCACGTCCGGCTCCGGGTATTCCGGATCGACGGCCGCCAGCGCTTCAGCCATCACCGGGGGTAACGGCAGGCTGTCGATAAACACCTTGGGCGCGGGATGCGCCACAGGAACCAGCGCTTCAGGCGGGTCCGGCAGCTCGGCGACAGGCGTGGGCAATACGCCGGGCTCGGCGGACGCTACTGGCAACGGTGATCGTTGCTCCTCGCTCGCCGGGGCCGCGGACGGCACCGCCGTCGGCGCCTGCGGCTGCAGCACCGGCGGCGCATAGGCCACCACGTCGACAGGCTTGGCCGGGGGCACGACTTCGGGTTCGATCGCGGGTTGCGGCGGTCGAGGCGATTCGGGTTCGGGTGATGCCGTTGCGTCAGCCGGGGCCACAGGGGCGGGGGCGGGCGCAACGACAGATGTCGCCACCGGCGCAGGCTCAGGCGCATGAGCAGGCGCCTCGGGCTCAGGCACCGCGGATTCGCCCGCCTGCGCCGCAAGCTCTACGGTCCCGGCGGGCGCCGCCGGCGGGTTGCCCAGCGGGGTTTCCTGCGCGGTTTCCTTGTTACCGAACAGCCGCTGCAACAGGCCGGGGCGAGCCGGCTCAACCGAGGGCTCAAGCTGCATCAACGCCTTGCTTTGCAGGCCACTGAGCTCGCTGAGCAGCAACGGGATTTCCCGAGCCTGACCGACACGCCCCTCAAGCTGCTTGGCGAAGTGCTTCAACGGCCGCCTGACCTCACGGGGCAACGGCAGGGATTGCAGCTGGGTCACCAGCGCGGTCAACGCGGTGCTCGTCTGTTCGATGCGGGTCTCGCGGCGCTGCTCGGAGTCGAGCACGGCCTTTTCCAGCCGGGGCAGCAGGGCCGCCAGGGCGCCGTCCATCTCGTCGCTGCGCACGATATCGCGCATTTCCTTCATGCACTGATCGACCGCGCGGTCGGTTCCTTCCGCCGCCAGGGTGCTGCGCACCAGCCCACGACGAAGCAGGTCGAGACGGGCGTCCCAACGACGCTCGAGCTTTTCCTGTTGTTCAATGCTTTTAAGGTATTTCTCTTTCCAGCGTTCGGCTTCTTCGCTGCTCATGCCCGGCGTCCGCGAGATTTAGCTACTCAAGGCCGGCAACGTATCAGAACCGATGGAACCTGGCAGGCGAATTTCGACGGCTACCGGCAAATGATCGGAAATAGGTTGGGCCAGCACCTCGACCCGCTCCAGCGTCAGGCTGGGGCTAAGCAGGATGTGGTCCAGGCAACGTTGCGGACGCCAACTGGGGAAGGTGGCTTCCACCTGCGGTGCGAGCAAACCGAGGTCGCGTAACGGCGAGTGTAGCAACAGGTCGCTGGCATGGGTGTTCATGTCGCCCATCAGCACCTGGTGCCGAAAACCGCCGATCAGTTCGCGGATATAGGCCAGTTGCCGGGTACGGGTACGCGCCCCCAGGGCCAGGTGCATCATCACCACCGCCAAGGCCTCCGGCCCCTCGCCAAAGCGCAGGAAGATGGCGCCGCGACCGGCCGGCCCCGGCAACGGATGATCCTCGATCGCCCAGGGCCGCAAACGGCTCAGCACACCATTGCTGTGCTGGGCCAGGTGCCCGAGATTGCGATTGAGTTGCTGGTACCAGTAGGGAAAGGCCCCGAGCTGGGCCAGGTGCTCGACCTGATTGACGTAGCCCGAGCGCAGGCTGCCGCCATCGGCCTCCTGGAGGGCGACCAGGTCGAAGTCGGCGAGCAGGCCGCCGATCTTCTGCAGGTTGTCCGCCCGCCCGGTGTGCGGCAACAGGTGTTGCCAGCCACGGGTCAGGTAATGCCGATAACGCTGGGTGCTGATACCGACCTGGATATTGAAGCTGAGCAGGCGCAGGCGATTGTCCGCAGGCAGGCCGGTGCTCTCCAGGTGATGCTCGTTGACCTTGGGCTCATGCAGGCCAACGATACGCTCCTCACCCCAGCGCCGCATCATGGCGGCGCCTTACTTCGCCGCCGTCTTGGCCGCTCGTTCCTTGGCGATCAGCTGGTCGGCGACATTCAGCGCGGCTTCAGGACCACCGGCGGTGCCGAGGTCGAAGCGGTACTTGCCGTTGACGATCATGGTCGGTACGCCAGTGATGCCGTACTGCTCGGCCAGGTCCTTGGCCTTCTTCATCTGGCCGACGATCGCGAACGATTTGAAGGTTTCGAGGAACTTCTGCTTGTCGACGCCTTGGGTGGCGAGGAAATCGGCCATCTCCTCAGGCTGGACCAGCTTGTGGGTTTTCTGCACTTCTTCGAACACGGCCTTGTGCACACGGCTTTCCACACCCATGGCTTCCAGGGTCAGGAACATCTGGCCGTGGGCGTTCCAGGGGCCACCGAAAATGGCCGGGATACGCACGAAGTTCACATCGCTGGGCAGCTTCTCGACCCAAGGATTGATGGTCGGTTCAAAGGCATAGCAATGCGGGCAGCCGTACCAGAAGAACTCGATCACTTCGACCTTGCCCGGGACGGCAACCTGCCCTGGCTTTTCCAGTTCGACATAGGTCTTGCCGGGCTCAAGGGGCACATCGGCGGCCTGGGCCGTCATGCCAAACAGGCTGGCGGTGACGAGTGCGGCGCTGAGAATCAGATTACGCATGCTTTGCTCCTGGACATGTTATGTCGCCTCAGACGCGACCTGTAACTTCAGACAGACCGGGATGGGCTCTAGTTCGATGAATAGTGTAGCGGCAGCGGCCACAAAAAAGGGCGGCCAAGGCCACCCTTTTATCGTTGCAGCAGCGGATTAATCGATCATTAACGTTGCGAAAGATGACAATCCCCCGCGCGCCTGACCGTCAGAACCTCAGTGCAGGCCCTGTACGTAGCTGGCGACGGCTTCGATATCCTTGTTGCTCATCTTGGCGGCGATGCTCTGCATGATCTTGGTATCGCCGTCGTTGGTGCGGTTGCCTTCACGGAAGTCGGTCAACTGCTTGGCCACGTACTGCGCATGCTGGCCGCCCAGGTGCGGGAAGCCGGCGGCGGCGTTGCCCGCGCCATTGGGCGAGTGGCAACCGATACAGGACGGCATGCCCTGGTCCAGCTTGCCACCGCGGAACAACTCTTCACCGTGGGCCACCACCTTGGGATCGGCGGCGCCGACACTGCCTGCCTGGCTGGAGAAGTAGGCGGCGATATCGGACAGGTCCTGGTCGCTCAGGTTGGTCAGCAGGCCGGTCATTTCCAGCACGGTGCGCTTGCCCGCCTTGATGTCCTGCAACTGCTTGGTCAGGTAGCGTTCGCCCTGGCCCGCCAGTTTCGGAAAGTTGGGCGCCATGCTGTTACCATCAGGTCCGTGGCAGGCGCCACAGACGGCGGCCTTGGCCTGACCGGCCTTGGCGTCGCCAGCGGCCTGCGCCAGGCCTGTGATCCCCAGGGTCAACAGCAGACTCACGATCAGTTTGTTCATCAGCTAATCCAACTACGGCTAAGGGTTAAGAGTTATGGACCGGGCTCACTCGCTCATCCACTGGATGATGCTTCGGTAATCCTCGGTACTGCAGTCCATGCACAAACCACGCGGCGGCATCGCCTTGAAACCCTGGGTCACGTGTTGCACCAGCGTCTCCATACCTTGTGCCAATCTTGGCTTCCAGGCCGCCTGATCACCCTTTCGAGGGGCCATCGGCAGCTGTCCGGCATGGCAGGCACCACAAACACGGTTGTACACGGCTTCCGGTTCCTGTGTAGCCTGCGCGCTGTAAAGCGGCATCAAGAGTCCGGCGGCCAGCAGCCATTGGGTCATGAATGACCTTCTCAGGGTTGGAAGCGTACCGCGTTCTACTGCGCGTATCGCCACCGTGGGCTTCATCCCCTGTCGGGACAAAGCACACACAAAATCTGCGGCATTATATACTGGCGCTACTGAAACGGAAACGACACTGCTGCCGCGTCTATCCCCGGCACCGCCCACATCGGAAATCCCATGCAACTCAAGAACCCCATTCTCGGCCTGTGCCAACAGGCTACCTTCATGCTCAGCGCCGCCAAGGTCGACCAGTGCCCGGACGACGAAGGCTTTGAAGTGGCCTTTGCCGGCCGCTCCAATGCCGGCAAATCCAGCGCCCTCAACACCCTGACCCATGCGAGCCTGGCGCGCACCTCGAAAACCCCGGGGCGCACACAGCTATTGAATTTCTTCAAGCTAGACGATGATCGGCGTCTGGTCGACCTGCCGGGCTACGGTTATGCAAAAGTCCCGATTCCGCTCAAGCAGCATTGGCAGCGTCACCTGGAAGCCTACCTGGGCAGCCGCGAGAGTCTGAAGGGCCTGATCCTGATGATGGACATCCGCCATCCGATGACCGACTTCGACCTGCTGATGCTCGATTGGGCGGTGGCCAGCGGCATGCCGATGCACATCCTGCTGACCAAGGCCGACAAGCTGACCTACGGCGCGGCGAAGAACACCCTGCTCAAGGTGCAGTCGGAAATCCGCAAGGGCTGGGGTGAAACCATCAGCATCCAGTTGTTCTCGGCGCCCAAGCGCATGGGCCTGGAAGAGGCCTACACGGTGCTGGCGGACTGGATGGAACTGGCGGACAAGGGTGCCGAGGAAGCGGCGGAATAAGGCTTTTCGCCCCTGAGGCCCGGCAGACGGACACCAAACTGTCTGTGGTGCGCTCAGGCAAGGCAAAAGCGCGGCGTGAAAGGCGAGTTTACTGGCTGTAAATGAGTCTTTCGCGCCGTGCTTTTAACGCAGCATGAGCGCGCCACAGCCAGTTTGGGGGCAAAAAAAACCCCGGACTTCGTATGGGGAGGAGAAGTTCGGGGTCTAAGTTCCGAACCGCTAGGGCGGGGTCCGGAATATCTGCCAACACTTAACACAACATAGGAGCATCGAAGGGCTTCACCAGCCATTCAGTAACTCTGAGTGCCGCGTCGCCGATTTAGTTCCGGAAAATTTCAAAAACTATTTGGCATAAGTGACGCGCATTCCTGAACTAATGGCCTTTCGGTGGTGTTTTGCCGCGACGTCATGTCGCGGCAAATTATGCTCAATGCGCCTCATCCCAGTTGTTGCCCACGCCCACTTCCACTAGCAACGGCACGTCCAGCTGCACCGCACCGCTCATGTACAGGCGGATCTTCTCGCTGACTTCCTCCACCAGGTCCTCGCGCACCTCCAGCACCAGTTCGTCGTGTACCTGGAGGATGACCCGGGCATCCAGGCCGGATTCGCAGAGCCAGTCATCCACCGCCACCATGGCTTTCTTGATGATGTCCGCCGCCGTCCCCTGCATCGGCGCGTTGATCGCCGTACGCTCGGCGGCGGCACGCTCCTGGGGCTTGTTGGAGTGGATGTCCGGCAGGTACAGCCGACGCCCGAACAGGGTTTCGACATAACCCTGCTCCGAAGCCTGGCCACGGGTACGCTCCATGTATTCGCGAACCCCCGGATAGCGGGCGAAATACAGGTCGATATAGGCCTTGGCCGTCTTGGTGTCGACGCCGATGTCCTTGCCCAGCTTCTGCGCGCCCATGCCATAGATCAGGCCGAAGTTGATGGCCTTGGCGCTGCGGCGCTGGTCGGACGTGACCTCGCCCAGCTCCACCTTGAACACTTCCGCCGCCGTCGCCGTGTGCACGTCGAGGTTGTGGCGGAAGGCATTGAGCAAGCCTTCGTCCTTGGACAAGTGGGCCATGATCCGCAGCTCGATCTGCGAATAGTCCGCCGCCAGCAGCTTGTAGCCGGCAGGTGCGATGAACGCCTGGCGAATCCGCCGCCCTTCGGCGGTACGCACCGGGATGTTCTGCAGGTTCGGATCGCTGGAGGACAGGCGCCCGGTGGCCGCCACCGCCTGATGGTAGGAGGTATGGATACGCCCGGTACGCGGGTTGATCTGCTCCGGCAGGCGATCGGTGTAGGTACTTTTCAACTTGCTCATGGAGCGGTACTGCATCAGCACCTTGGGCAACGGGTAATCGTCCTCGGCCAGCTTGGCCAATACCTCTTCCGCCGTGGACGCCTGGCCCTTGCCGGTCTTCTTCAGCACCGGCATGCCGAGCTTCTCGTAGAGAATCGCCCCGAGTTGCTTGGGCGAGCCGAGATTGAATTCCTCGCCGGCGATCTCGAACGCTTCGCGCTCCAGCGCCACCATCTTCTCGCCCAGTTCGAGGCTCTGCACCCCGAGCAACTCGGCATCCACCAACGCGCCCTGGCGCTCGATCCGCGCCAGGACCGGCACCAGCGGCATTTCGATATCGGTCAGCACACTGAGCAGGCTCGGCACGGCCGCCAGTTGCCCATGCAGGGCCTGGTGCAGGCGCAAGGTCACGTCGGCGTCTTCGGCGGCATAAGGTCCGGCCTGCTCCAGGGCGATCTGGTCGAAGGTCAGCTGCTTGGCGCCCTTGCCGGCGATGTCCTGGAAACCGACGGTGTCGTAGTCGAGGTACTTTTTCGCCAGGCTGTCCATGTCGTGCCGGGTCGCCGTGGCATTGAGCACGTAGGACTCGAGCATGGTGTCGAAGGCGATGCCGCGCACGCTGATGCCGCACGCCGGGTCGCCGCCGATGGCGCAGTTGGCGAGGATATTCATGTCGAACTTGGCGTGCTGGCCGACCTTGAGTTTTTCCGGGTCTTCCAGCAGGGGCTTCAACGCCCGCAGCACGCTGTCGCGGTCCAGTTGCTCCGGTGCACCGATATAGGAATGGGCCAACGGCACATAGGCGGCTTCATTGGCCTGTACGGCGAAGGAAACCCCCACCAGTTGCGCCTGTTGTGCGTCGATCCCGGTGGTTTCGGTGTCGAAGGCGAAGAGTTTCGCCTCCTTGAGCTTCTTCAGCCAGACATCGAAGCGGGCCTGATCGAGGATGGTTTCGTACTGCGGCTGGCTGGCAACCTCGGCCACCGGCGGGGCAGCCTCCACGGCCGCCGGCTCGGTGTCGAAGAGCATGGCGCTGTCCGCCGTGGGCGTCGTGACCGGCGCCTGCTCGATGCGCTTGGCTTCACGCTGCAGCTCGTCGATCCAGCTCTTGAACTCCAGGTGGGCATACAGCTCGGCCAGCTTTTCCCGATCCGGCTGGCCCAGGTGCAGGTCGTCCAGGCCGATCTCCAGCGGCACATCGACCTTGATGGTCGCCAGGCGATAGGACAGGAACGCCATTTCCTTGTGTTCCAGCAACTTGGCCGGCAAGGTCTTCGCCCCGCGAATCGGCAGGTTCGGCACCTGGTCGAGCTGCTCGTACAACTCTTTCAAGCCACCGTTGACCCCCACCAGCAAGGCCACGGCGGTTTTCTCGCCGACGCCCTTGACCCCGGGAATGTTGTCGGAAGAGTCGCCCATCAACGCCAGCAGATCGATGATCTGCTCGGGAGCGACGCCAAACTTCGCCTTCACGCCCTCCACGTCCATCGAGGTTTCGGACATGGTGTTGACCAGGGTAATGTGCCCGTCGACCAACTGCGCCATGTCCTTGTCACCGGTGGAGATCACCACCGGGCGGTCGGCGGCCGCGCTGCTGCGGGCCAGGGTGCCGATCACGTCGTCGGCTTCCACGCCTTCCACGCACAGCAAGGGGAAACCCAGGGCGCGCACGCTGGCATGCAGCGGCTCGATCTGCACGCGCATGTCATCGGGCATGCTCGGGCGGTTGGCCTTGTAGTCGGCGTACATTTCATCGCGAAAGGTCCCGCCCTTGGCGTCGAAGACCACCGCGAACGGGCTCTCCGGATACTGCTTGCGCAGGCTTCTGAGCATGTTCAACACGCCCTTGACCGCCCCCGTGGGCATGCCCTTGGACGTGGTGAGCGGCGGCATCGCGTGGAAGGCGCGATACAGGTAGGAAGAACCGTCCACCAGGACGAGAGGGGCTTGGCTCATGAGTACGATCAACCTTTTCGGCGGGTGCGGCGGTAGAATAGCCGGACCGTTGACGACAAAGGGACAAGGTTATCATGCGCACACTCAATCGCCTGTTGTTGGGCGGCCTGCTTGCACTCTCGCCGCTGGCCGTCATGGCGGCGTCGGATGCGCCGTCAGCCGAGCCAGAAGTGACGATTCACACGGAAGGTGACAAAACGATCCAGGAATACCGGGTAAATGGCTTTCTGTACGCCATCAAGGTCACCCCCAAAGGTGGCAAGCCCTACTTTCTGGTCCGTGCCGACGGAACTGATGCAAACTATATCCGCTCGGACCAGCCGGATATGCTGATCCCCGCTTGGAAGATCTTCGAGTGGAAGTAAGCCCTTAACTTTAATCGGTGCCGCCTTACTGGCGGCGCCCGTACTGGCAGTTTTAACCATGTCTGTGTTCACCCCCCTGGCTCGGCCTGAGCTGGAAACCTTTCTCGCCCCTTATGGGCTCGGTCGTTTGCTCGACTTCCAGGGAATTGCCGCCGGCAGTGAAAACACCAACTTCTTCATCAGCCTGGAACGGGGCGAGTACGTCCTGACCCTGGTCGAGCGCGGACCGGTGCAGGAAATGCCGTTCTTCATCGAACTGCTCGACGTCCTGCATGACGCCGACCTGCCGGTGCCCTATGCCTTGCGCACCACCGACGGCCAGGCCCTGCGCGAACTGGCCGGCAAGCCGGCGCTGCTGCAACCGCGGCTGGCCGGCAAGCACATCAAGCAAGCCAATGCCCAGCACTGCGCGCAAGTGGGCGAGCTGCTCGGTCACCTGCACCTGGCGACCCGCGACAAGATCCTCGAACGCAAGACCGATCGCGGCCTGGACTGGATGCTCGAGGAGGGCGAAAAGCTGATGTCGCACCTGGGCGACGAGGCGCGCGAGCTGTTGCAGGCGGCACTGGAAGAGATCGGTCGGTACAAGGCGCAGATCCTCGCGCTGCCACGGGCCAACCTGCACGCCGACCTGTTCCGCGACAACGCGATGTTCGAAGGCACCCACCTGACCGGGCTGATCGACTTCTACAACGCCTGTTCCGGGCCGATGCTGTACGACGTGGCGATTGCCTTGAACGACTGGTGTTCGGATGATGATGGGGTGCTCGACGGACAACGGGCCCGGGCGCTGCTGGGGGCGTATGCCGGCCTGCGGCCGTTCACCGCCGCCGAGGCAGAGTTGTGGCCGACGATGCTGCGGGTGGCTTGCGTGCGCTTCTGGCTGTCGCGGCTGATTGCCGCCGAGTCCTTTGCCGGGCAGGACGTGCTGATTCACGATCCGATGGAGTTCCAGCGGCGCCTGGCGCAGCGCCAGCAGGTCAGCATGCCGTTGCCGTTCGCTCTCTGAGAGCAAACCCGCCGGATGGGTTCGACGACATTGCGCGGCGAACCCCGACCTTGTAGGAGCCGGCTTGCTGGCGATAGCGACCGATCAAGCGATGCAAGGCTCACTCGCCTCATCGTCGGAACGCCGCCCGCAGCAAGCCGGCTCCTACAAAGGTGGATGTGTTGCTTACAACGACTCCAGGCACCCCGCCAGGTCATTGCCGAGCTTTTCCAGCACCTGCTCATACCCATGGGCCCCTGCCGGCGTATAGCCGCCCAGGGCATCGAGCTCGGCCAGCTTCACCGGCAACCCGCTCACCAGGGTTTCCGCCAGCCGCGGCCGCAGCGGCGGCTCGCTGAATACACAGGTCTTGCCCACCTCCTGCAGGCGCGTACGCATCGCCGCCACGTGCTGGGCGCCCGGCTGCACTTCGGCGGCCACGCTGAACACCCCGGCGTGCTTGAGCCCATAGGCATCCTCGAAGTAATCGAAAGCTTCATGGAAGACAAAGTACGGCTTGCCCGCCACACCCGCCAACCGCGCCTTCAACCGCACATCCAGGGCATCGAGCCGCTCACCAAAGGCCTTGACGTTGCTCTGGTAGCGCGCCGCGTTGGCCGGATCGGCCGCACTCAGGTCCGCCGCCATGCGCGCGGCAATCACCCGGGCATTGACCGTCGACAGCCACAGGTGCGCATCCAGGGTTCCCGGACGGTGATCGTGGTCATGTTCGTCGGCTTCTTCGGCATGGGAGTGGCTATCTTCGGCGAACCGACGCAGCTTCATCCCCGCCAGGTCCTGCACCGCCACGGTCGGCAGGCTGCGGCCCTTGAGCACGCGGGGCAGGAAGCTTTCCATGTCCGGACCGATCCAGTAGAGCAGGTCCACCGACTGCACCTTGCGCACATCGGAAGGCCGCAACGCATAGTTGTGCGGCGAAGCCCCCGGCGGCAGCAGGACCTCGGGCATGTCCACGCCATCCTGCACGGCCGCGGCAATCAACTGGAGGGGCTTGATGCTGGTCAGCACGCTGACTTGCGCCTGAACCGGGGAAATCATCAACAAACTGGCACTGACAGCGACAAAAAAGGCAAAAAGACGGGGCACGATGAACACTCAAGGCGGCAGGAACAGGTAACATAATAACGTCTCTCACAAACGCCGTCGCCGCTCATGCCTAAAACCCCTCTCGCCAGCCGCCCCCATGATCACTCCCATTGCGTGCACAGTGCGCTGTCCGACGCCGACGCCCTGTGCGCGCGCCAGGGCCTGCGCCTGACCGCCCTGCGGCGGCGGGTGCTGGAGCTGGTCTGGCAGAGCCACAAGCCGCTGGGCGCCTATGACATCCTCGCCGTACTGAGCGAGCAGGACGGCCGCCGCGCCGCGCCGCCGACCGTCTACCGCGCCCTGGATTTCCTGCTGGACAACGGCCTGGTCCATCGCATCGCCTCGCTCAACGCCTTTGTCGGTTGCAACCATCCGGAACACGCCCACCAGGGCCAGTTCCTGATCTGCCGCGAGTGCCACGCCGCCATCGAGCTGGAACAGCAGTCCATCAGCGACGCGATCGTCGGCAGCGCCCGGGAAGTCGGCTTCGCCGTCGAGGCCCAGACCGTCGAAGTGATCGGTCTCTGTTCGGGTTGCCAGGGGGCCTGATGAGCACTGCGCTGATTCGCCTCGAACAGGTGGGTGTGACCTTTGCCGGGCAGAACGTGCTCGACAACATCCACCTGAGCGTCGAGCCGCGGCAGATCGTCACCCTGATCGGCCCCAACGGCGCCGGCAAGACCACCCTGGTGCGCGCCGTGCTCGGCCTGCTCAAGCCGGATCGCGGCAGCGTCTGGCGCAAGCCGAAGCTGCGGGTCGGCTACATGCCGCAGAAACTCCACGTCGACCCGACCCTGCCGCTGTCGGTGCTGCGCTTCCTGCGCCTGGTGCCGGGCGTCGACCGCGAGCGGGCCCTGGCGGCCCTGGGGGAAGTCGGCGCCGAACAGGTGATCGACAGCCCGGTGCAAAGCATCTCCGGCGGCGAAATGCAGCGCGTGCTGCTGGCCCGCGCCCTGTTGCGCGAACCGCAACTGCTGGTGCTCGACGAGCCGGTGCAAGGCGTCGATGTCGCCGGCCAGGCCGAGCTCTACAGCCTGATCACCCGCCTGCGCGACCGTCACGGCTGCGGCGTGCTGATGGTCTCCCACGACCTGCACCTGGTGATGAGCACCACCGACCAGGTGGTCTGCCTCAATCGCCATGTCTGCTGCTCCGGCCACCCCGAGCAGGTCAGCGGCGATCCGGCCTTCGTCGAGCTGTTCGGGCAGAACGCCCAGAGCCTGGCGATCTATCACCACCACCATGACCACGCCCACGACCTGCACGGCGCGGTGGTCAGCGAGACGGCCCCGGCGGCCCACACCCACGTTCACGGAGAAAGCTGCAAGCATGGCTGATTTTCTGCTCTACGCCTTGCTGGCAGGCCTGGCCCTGGCGCTGGTGGCGGGCCCGCTGGGCTCGTTCGTGGTCTGGCGACGCATGGCCTATTTCGGCGACACCCTGTCCCACGCGGCCCTGCTCGGCGTGGCCCTGGGCTTTCTGCTGGACATCAGCCCGACCCTGGCGGTGACCGTTGGCTGCCTGCTGCTGGCGGTGCTGCTGGTCACCTTGCAACAGCGCCAGCCCCTGGCCTCCGACACCCTGTTGGGGATTCTCGCGCCGAGCACCTTGTCCCTCGGGCTGGTGGCGCTGAGTTTCATGCGTGAAGTGCGTATCGACCTGATGGGTTACCTGTTCGGCGACCTGCTGGCGATCGGCACCCGCGATCTTTACTGGATCCTCGGCGGCAGCGCGGCGGTGCTGGTGCTGCTGGCCAGCCTCTGGCGCCCGCTGCTGGCAATCACCGTGCATGAAGAACTGGCCACCGTCGAAGGCCTGCCGGTGGCGGCGCTGCGCATGACCCTGATGCTGCTGATTGCCGTGGTGATCGCCGTGGCGATGAAGATCGTCGGCGTGCTGCTGATCACCTCCTTGCTGATCATCCCGGCCGCCGCCGCCCAGCGCCACGCCCGCTCGCCGGAGCAGATGGCGCTGGGCGCCAGCCTGCTCGGCATGCTCGCGGTGTGCGGCGGGCTGGCGCTATCCTGGTTCAAGGACACACCGGCGGGGCCGTCCATCGTGGTCACGGCCGCCGCCTTGTTTCTGCTGAGTTTTGTTCTGCCACGCAGAGGGGTGTAGACTTGCTCGTTTTTTGCGCAATTAGAGAGTCGCAGGAATGAAGCCGTTCGCCTCCCGTTATCTGCTCCTTGTTGCATTTTCCCTGCTGCTGGGCGCCTGCCAGAGCACCCCGGCGGTGGACACCGCGCAGCCCGACGCCCGGGTCGCGGCCATCGCCGCGCTGGAGCAGAGCATCAGCCACAACGAACTGGACACTGCCGAAGACCAGTTGGGTGCCTTGCAGGCGCAGTCGCCGGACGATCCCCAGTGGGTGACCTACCAGCGGCAACTGGCCGAAGCCTATCTGCAACGCAGCCAGGTCGTGCTGCAAAAAGGCGACGTCAACGCCGCCGCCACGGCCTTGAGCCGCGCCCGGGCACTGATGCCCAAGGCGCCGGCCCTGACCGGTGGGGTCAACGGTGCGATTGCCCAGGCGCGCAAGGCCGAGCTGGAAAAGGCCGAGGCCGCGCTCAAGGCCGCCGAAAAGCCGAAGGCGCGCCTGATCGATCCGAGTGCCGAGAGCACCACGATTGCCCTGAACATCCAAGACATGGCGCAACTGCGCAAACAGATGGATGCGCTGGCGGCGGACGTGGTGAATTACCAGTGCACGGTGACCTTCCAGGTGCCACGGACCCAGGATTACCCGTGGCTGGCGACCTTGCTGGAAAAGCGCGTAAAAAAACTCGATGCGGACTTCGAGCTGAAGATCGACAAGCAGATCGACCGGCAGGTGAAGGCGCAGGTGGTATTGAGTCCGCGCAAGCCGTGACGTCGACGCCCACGGATGGGTATCCGACCGCTGATCGGCTTATTTCCGATTGAAAGGTTGCGCGCAAAATAAATGCTAAATACCTCTATGCAGACAGGCTAAAATGCGCGCCCGGCTAACCGCTGACCTTTTTCCATTGCGCCCCACAAGGTTCGCTACGTGATCGAGTTTCATAACGTCCATAAAACCTACCGGGTCGCCGGTAAGGATATTCCCGCCCTGCACCCCACCAGCCTGCGGGTTGAAAGTGGCCAGGTGTTCGGCCTGATCGGTCATTCCGGCGCGGGTAAAAGTACCCTGCTGCGCCTGATCAATCGCCTGGAAGCCCCCAGCGGCGGCAAGATCATCGTCGACGATGAAGAGGTCACGGCGCTGGACGCCAATGGCCTGCGCCGTTTCCGCCAACAGGTCGGGATGATCTTCCAGCACTTCAACCTGCTGGCCTCCAAGACCGTGGCCGACAACGTCGCGCTGCCGCTGACCCTGGCCGGCGAGCTGTCGCGGCGCGAGATCGACCAGCGCGTCGCCGAGCTCCTGCAGCGGGTCGGCCTGAGCGACCACGCAAAGAAATACCCGGCCCAGCTGTCCGGCGGCCAGAAGCAGCGCGTCGGCATTGCCCGCGCCCTGGCGACCAAGCCGAAGATCCTGCTGTGCGACGAAGCCACCAGCGCCCTCGACCCGCAAACCACCGCGTCGGTCCTGCAACTGCTGGCCGAGATCAATCGCGAGCTGAAGCTGACCATCGTGCTGATCACCCATGAAATGGACGTGATCCGCCGGGTCTGCGACGTGGTCGGGGTGATGGACGCCGGCGTGATCGTCGAGCAGGGTCCGGTGGCCGAGGTGTTCCTGCATCCCAAGCACCCGACCACCCGCCGCTTCGTCCAGGAGGACGAGCAGATCGACGAGAACGAGCAGCGCGACGACTTCGCCCATGTGCCGGGGCGTATCGTGCGCCTGACCTTCCAGGGCGACGCCACCTACGCGCCGTTGCTGGGCACCGTCGCCCGTGAAACCGGGGTGGACTACAGCATCCTGGCCGGGCGCATCGACCGCATCAAGGACACCCCCTATGGGCAACTGACGCTCGCCATCACCGGCGGCGACCTGGACGCCGCCTTCGCGCGCTTCACCGCCGCCGACGTCCATATGGAGGTACTGCGCTGATGGACCTGTTTCTGAATTTCTTCGCCAACATCGACTGGTCGGATATCTGGGAAGCCACCGGCGACACCATGCTGATGCTCGGCACCTCGCTGGTGTTCACCATACTGCTGGGCCTGCCGCTGGGGATCCTGCTGTTCCTGTGCAGCCCGCGCCAGTTGCTGGAGCAGAAGGCCACCTACTCGATCCTGGCCTTCGTGGTGAACGTGGTGCGCTCGCTGCCGTTCATCATCCTGCTGATCGTGATGATTCCGTTCACCGTGCTCCTCACCGGCACCTCCCTGGGGGTGGCCGGAGCCATTCCGCCGCTGGTGGTGGGCGCCGCGCCGTTCTTCGCGCGGTTGGTGGAAACCGCGCTGCGCGAGGTCGACCGGGGCATTATCGAAGCGACCCAGGCGATGGGCGCGACCACCCGCCAGATCATTCTGAACGCGCTGTTGCCGGAAGCCCGTCCGGGTATTCTCGCAGCGATTACCGTGACCGCGATTACCCTGGTGAGCTATACCGCCATGGCCGGTGTGGTCGGTGCGGGCGGCCTCGGCGACCTGGCCATCCGCTATGGTTACCAACGCTTCCAGACCGATGTCATGGTGGTCACGGTGGTCATGCTGATCGTCCTGGTCCAGGTGCTGCAGACCATCGGCGACCGGCTGGTGGTGCATTTCTCCCGCAAGTAGACCTCGCTTTTGCAACTGAATCAGCCGGCCCCAGGCCGGCAGGCGCCAGAACCCGCGCCCTCACATGGAGTCATTCGATGAAAAAACTGATCGCAGCCTTTGCCGCCGTCGCGGCCTTCTCGGCCCACGCCGCAGAAACCCTGACCGTGGCGGCCACGCCGGTTCCCCACGCGGAAATCCTCGAGTTCGTCAAACCGGTACTGGCCAAAGAGGGCGTGGACCTGAAGGTCAAGGTCTTCACCGACTACGTGCAACCGAACGTGCAAGTGTCCGAAAAGCACCTGGACGCCAACTTCTTCCAGCACCAGCCGTACCTGGATGAGTTCAACAAGGCCAAGGGCACTCACCTGGTCAACGTTGCCGGCGTGCACGTCGAGCCACTGGGCGCCTACTCCAGCAAGTACAAGAAACTCGAAGACCTGCCGGGCGGCGCCAACGTGGTGATCCCGAACGACGCCACCAACGGCGGCCGCGCGCTGTTGCTGCTGCAGAAAGCCGGTCTGATCAAGCTCAAGGATGCCAACAACATCCTGTCGACGCCGAAGGACATCGTCGAGAACACCAAGGACCTGAAGATCCGCGAACTGGAAGCCGCCACCCTGCCGCGCGTGCTGACCCAGGTCGACCTGGCCCTGATCAACACCAACTATGCCCTGGAAGCCAAGCTGGACCCGTCCAAGGATGCGCTGATCATCGAGGGTAAAGACTCGCCGTACGTGAACATCCTGGTGACCCGCGAGGACAACAAGGATTCGGACGCGGTGAAGAAGCTGGTAGCGGCGCTGCACAGCCCTGAAGTGAAAGCGTTCATTGTCGAGAAGTACAAGGGCGCGATCGTTCCTGCGTTCTAAGCCTTGTAAGACTGTAGGAGCCAGCTTGCTGGCTCCTACACCGGCCGGCGCAGACACTCCAGCAGGCAATCCAGCGCCGGCTGGCGCTGGGCGCGACGCAACACCGCGATCAACTGCCGCTCAAAGGTCAATTCACCCAGCTCGATCACCCGCAGCTGATCCGCCCGCTGCAACCACAACCCCGCCCGGGGCACCAACGACACCCCCAGCCCGCATTCCACCATCCGCGCAATGGCTTCGAGCTCATCCAGCTCCAGCGCATCGTGTACCTGTATCCGCTGCTCGCGCAGAAACTGACTGACCAGGCGCCCACCGAACGATCCCCGGTCATAGCGCACGAACGGCTGCTCGGCGAGCAATTGCAGCGGATCATCGCCCGGCAGGTGCAGGGGCGCGATCAGCACAAAGGCCTCGCTGGCCAGGGGAATTTCCAGCAACTCCTTGGGCAGCTCGAACGGCGGCTTGATCAGCAGCGCGAGGTCCAGCTCACCGGCATCCACCTGGCTCAACAGGTTGAGCGAGACACCCGGCACCAGCTTCAACTCCACCCGTGGCGCCGTCTGGCGAAAGCGCGGCAAGGCCTGCGGCAACAAGCCGGTCTGCACGGTGGCAATGGCGCCGATACGCAACTCACCCTGCCACTCGGCGGCCGTCGTCGACAGGGCCATCTGCCCGTACAAGGCGAGGATCTGCTCGGCCAGGGGCAACGCATGGCGACCCGCCGCATTCAGCACGGCGGCACGTCCACTGCGGTCGAACAGGCGCACGCCGAGGTTCTGCTCCAGCACCCGCATTTGCGCACTGACCGCCGACTGGGTCAGCCCCACCTGCTGGCCGGCCGCGACAAAGGTGCCTTCGCGGGCAACGCGGATAAAGGTCTTGAGTTCACGGAGCATGGGGCTCACCTAGCAAAAATATTCGGGCTCGGAAGCAAGAATATGCGCTTTTCAGCAAAATAATCGTCTCTACACTGAAGGCTCCTTCCCCAAGCCTGGTACCCGACATGGCGCTTTCACCGTTTCACCTGGCAATCCCGGTCCATGACCTGGCCGCGGCCCGACATTTCTATGGCGAGGTTTTTGCCTGCCCGGAGGGACGCAGCAGCGATCACTGGGTGGACTTCGACTTCTTCGGCCACCAGTTGGTGATTCACTATCAGGCCAGGACGGCGGCCCAGGAGCAGGCGCTGAGCAACCCGGTGGACGGCCACGACGTGCCGGTGCCGCATTTCGGCGTGGTGCTGGAGTGGGCGGCCTGGGAAGCCCTGGCGGAGCGCCTGAAGGCGAGGGGCACACGGTTCGTGATCGAACCCTACGTGCGCTTCAAGGGGCAGGTGGGCGAACAGGCGACGATGTTCCTGTTCGACCCCTGCGGCAATGCCCTGGAGTTCAAGGCCTTCAAGGATATCGGGCAGATGTTTGCCAAGTAGCCGCTACTGGCGCTTGAGCAATTCCGGCAACTGCGCCACCAGTTTCTGGTTGTTCAACGGCGCGCGGATAAAGCCGCGCTGGGTGCCGTCCGGCCCGACTATCGCCAGGTTGCCGCTATGGTCGACCGTGTAGTTGGGCTTGCTGGTGTCCGCCGGAATGAACGGAATGCTCAGCGCATTGGCGACCTTCTGCAGGTCGTCGATCGAACCTGCCGTCAGCCCCCTGAAGTCGGGGTCGAAATACCCCAGGTACTGCTTGAGCTGCTGCGGCGTATCGCGGTTCGGGTCCACGCTCACCAGGATCACCTGCAACTGGCCCAGCGCGTCCTTGGGCAACTCGCTCTTGATCTGGCGCAACTGGGCGAGGGTGGTCGGGCAGATGTCCGGGCAGAAGGTATAGCCGAAGAACAGCAGGCTCCACTTGCCCTTGAACTCGTCGACCTGCACAGCCTGGCCGTTCTGGTCGGTCATCTTCACCCCCGGCAGCGAACGGCTCTGGGGCAGCAGGATAATCCCCGCATCGATCATCGCCGTGGGCTCGCCCTGGCGCTGGTTATGGATCACCTTGTTGACCGTCAACCCCACGATCAGGGCCACCACGGCGACGAGCATAAAAACGGTTTTCTGAATTCGAGTCATAGGCTCAACAATAGATAGTGATCGACAAGCAGCGCGATAAACAGCAGGAACAAGTAGTAGATAGAGTACTTGAAGGTGTTGATCGCCGCATGCGGCTGACTGCCACGGTACAGCACCCACGCCCAGTGCAGGAAGCGCGCCCCCAGGGCCGTGGCGCAGGCCAGGTAGAGCAGGCCGCTCATGTGGATCACGAACGGCAGCAGGCTGACGGCCAGCAGGACAAAAGCGTAGAGCAGGATATGCACCTTGGTGTAGTGCTCGCCATGGGTCACCGGCAGCATCGGGATATCCGCCTTGGCGTACTCTTCCTTGCGGTGGATGGCCAGCGCCCAGAAGTGCGGTGGGGTCCAGGCGAAGATGATCAGCACCAGCAACAGCGGTTCGGCGCTGACATGGCCGGTGGCCGCGACCCAGCCCAGCAACGGCGGCGCCGCCCCGGCCAGGCCGCCGATCACGATGTTCTGCGGCGTGGCTCGCTTGAGAAAGCCGGTGTAGATCACCGCGTACCCGAGCAGCGAGGCCAGGGTCAGCCAGGCCGTCAGCGGGTTGGTGAAGCCCAGCAGCAAGGCCTGCCCCGACACAGCGAGGATCAGCGCGAAGCTCAACGCCGCCATGGGCGACACCCGTCCCTGCGCCAGCGGTCGCTTGTGGGTGCGGGCCATCAGCGCATCGATGCGCCGATCCACCACATGGTTGACCACCGCCGCGCCGCCGGCACACAGGCCGATGCCCAGGTTGCCGAACACCAGCACCGTCCAGGGCACGCCGGCCCGGGTCGCGAGAAACATGCCCACCAGCGAGGTGATGAGCATCAGCACCACCACCTTGGGCTTGGTCAGCTCCAGGTAGTCGCGCCAGAGGGCCTGGGCCTGACGCTCACCGATTATGGCCGCCACGGCAGTTCTCCCTTGATCGTGATGGGCGCGTGGACCGCTTTGATCGGGCTCAGGCGCCAGCGGGCCGACGCTTGCCCCCGCACCCGGACCAGCGCGGTACGCGCGTGGTAGTTGATCAGCACCAGCGTCAGCAGCAGCGCCGCGCCGCCGCCGGTGTGCGCCACGGCCACCGGCAGCGGCAGGTGGAAGTACACGTTGCTCAGGCCCAGGCTGATCTGCGCCGCCAGCACCAGCAACAGCAAACCGGCGAGCCGGGTCATGCCCACCGCCCGCAGTTGCCAGGCCAGGCCCAGCAGCACCAGGGTCACCAGCAGGGCGCCGACGCGGTGGGTCAGGTGAATCGCCGTGCGCGCCTCGCTGTCGAGCTGGCCGCCCAGGTAATTGGGGCCGATCTGCTGGGTCAGGTGAAAACCGTTGGCGAAATCCGCGTTCGGCCACCATTGCCCGTGGCAGGTCGGCAGGTCGATGCAGGCCACCGCCGCATAGTTGGAGCTGACCCAGCCACCCAGGGCGATCTGCAGGATCACCAGCAACAGCCCGGCCGTGGCCCAGCGCTGCAAGCGCCTGGGCACCGCCAACGCCGGCAGCACGCCGGACAGGCGCAATGTCAGCAGGAACAGCAGGCTCAAGGTGGCCAAGCCGCCGAGCAGGTGCGCCGTCACCACCTGGGGCCAGAGCTTGAGCGTCACCGTCCACATGCCGAAGGCCGCCTGGGCGAAGACCACGCCCAGCAGGAACAACGGCAACTTCAGCGGTTGCCCGTCACGCCGACGCTCATGCCAGGAACGCGCGGCCAGCAGCACGACCAACAGTCCCAGGGTCCCGGCAAAGTAGCGATGGACCATCTCGTTCCAGCCCTTGTGGGCTTGCACCGGGGCATCGGGAAAATGCAGCTCGGCATGGGCCAGCTGGGCTTCGCTCTTGGGCACGCTGATGAAGCCGTAGCAGCCCGGCCAGTCGGGACAGCCCAGGCCGGCGTGGGTCAGGCGGGTGTAGGCCCCCAACAGGACGACGATCAGCGCCAGCAAGGTGGCGAACAACGCAAGGCGAAATCCAGGCTTGGCCATGACGGTGCCCTCATCCGATATTCGACAGTTTCAGCAGTTGCACCAGGTCGTTGAGCAGGTCCTTGCCCTTGACCCGGGCGTCGTAGCGCAGCACCAGGTTGCCGTGGGGATCGATGATCCACAGCTGTGCCGCGCCATTGCCCTGGGTCTCCCGAGTATAGGTCGCAAGATCCAGCGGGTAGCGTTGCAACTGCGGGTACTCACGCTTGAGCCTGGCGTCGTAGGCCGTATCCAGGGGTTGCGCGGTCGCCAGGGCATGGCAGGCCCGGGAGGCATCGCGCCCCAGGGCGATCTGGATCTGCCGCGCCAGGTAGACCAGTTGCTGGCAGTCCGGCCCGCAGTCCTGCGGCGCCGTCACCAGCATCTGCCAGCGCTGCTCGTCGGCCTGCACGCCGATGTCGGCGCGGCTCTGCCCATTGCCGATCAACTCGCCGTGATAATTGCGGCTTTCCGGCACCCAGAACTGCAGCTTGTACATGCCGGTGGCGAGGATCATCGGGCCGATCACCACCAGCAGGATCAGGATCAGTTGCCAGCGGCCCCGCCCGCGTCGTGGCGGGTTCGGGACTTCAACTGTGTCGAGTGGATTCATGGCCGCTCCCATGGTGTTGCTCCCTTGCGTTATGCCATCCGAGGTAGAGATAAAGGCCGAACAGCGCCAGTGCCATGGCGAACCACTGCACGGCATAGGCCACATGCTTTTCCGGCCCCATGCCTTCGGACACCACCGGCCAGCCGGCCTCGTAGGCCGCGGGACCGGACTCCTGGCGCAGTTCGTAGTTGAACCCCGTGCGCCCCAGTTCCGCCCAGAGCTTGTCCGGCTCGATCGCGGTCACCAGCCGCGGCCAGCTCGCATTGGCCGGGTCGGCGCCCAACTGGAAGGTCGCGCCGGGCGAGACATACACCCAGGCACCGATCTCCAGTTGTTTCGTGGGGGTGCTGAACACCGGCGGCGTGCGCCGATCCGGCCAGGGCAGCCAGCCCCGGTTGACCAGCAGCCACAGGTCGCTGGCCTCGTCGTGGAACGGCTGCAACAGCTCCACGCCGACCCGGTCGCCACGCATGCGGTTATCCAGCAGGTAGCTGTGTTCGGCGTCGAACTGTCCACTCAAGCGCACCCGCCGGAACGCCGGATCGGGCAGGGCTTGCAGCTGGTCGGCGGCCACCGGTTCGGCCGTGCGCCGCTGTGCATGGTTCTCCAGCAGCACGCGTTTCTGCTCGCTGCGACTCAGTTGCCAGAAGCCCAGGCAGACCAGCAACGGCAACAGCACGAGCACCACCAGCGTCGGTGCGACGCCAGGGCGAAAGCGCCTCATGGCCGCGCCCCGGCGGCGGGTATTCGACTCGCTATACTCAATTGCATGCGCATCTCCCCCGGAGTCTCACCATGCTGAAAGCGGCGATTGTCCTGATGCTGTTGGCCACCCTGGCCAGCCTGTTCAGCGGCCTGTTCTTCCTGGTGAAGGACGACGCCCACTCCAAGCGCCTGGTCAATGCCCTCACCGTCCGCGTGACGCTTGCCGTGATCACCCTGGCCTTGATCAGTTGGGGCTTCTTCAGCGGCCAACTGGTGTCCTCGGCGCCCTGGTAGGACCCAGGGCCCGGCAAGGCTCAGAGCACGTAGACGAAAACGAACAGGCAGATCCAGACCACGTCGACGAAGTGCCAATACCAACTGGCCGCTTCAAAGCCGAATTGATGCTCGGCATTGAAGTGCCCGCGCATGACCCGCATCAGCATCACGAACAGGATCAGGGTGCCGATGGTCACGTGGGCACCGTGGAAACCGGTGAGCATGAAGAAGGTCGCCCCATAGATGCCTGACCCCAGGGTCAGCCCCAGTTCGTGATAGGCGTGGATGTATTCCTTGGCCTGGAAGCTGAGGAACCCCAGCCCCAGCAGTATGGTGAACGCCAGCCAGAGCTTGAGGGCGCCGCGATGACCGTTCTTCAGGGCATGGTGGGCGATGGTCACGGTGACGCTGGAACTGACCAGCAGCACGGTATTGAGCAGCGGCAACCCCCAGGGACTGATGGTTTCCTTCGGCCCCGGAAAGATTTTCGGATCGGGGTTGTGCAGCAATGGCCAGGCGTTCTGGAAGTCCGGCCACAGCAGGTGGGTGATGACCCCCTTCGCCCCACCGTCGCCGGCCAGCCAGGGCACGGACAGGTTGCGCACGTAGAACAGCGCGCCGAAGAAGGCGATGAAGAACATCACCTCGGAAAAGATGAACCAGCTCATGCCCCAGCGGAACGAACGATCCATCTGCGCACTGTAGAGCCCGGAGCGACTCTCCTTGATCACCGTGCCGAACCAGCCGAAGAGCATATAGGCCAGTAGCAGTCCGCCGACGAAGAAAATCAGCGGGCCGTGGGAATCCGGGCGTGCCGCCTTCAGGTCGTTGAACCAGGTGCCCAGGCCGAACATCGTGATCAGCATGCCCGTCGTGGCAATGATCGGCCACTTGCTCTGGGCCGGTACGTAATAGTGCTCATGAGTCGCCATTTATTGTTCTCCTTATCGGGCCCGCAAAAGGTCCTACCCGCCCGTACGCGCCACGGGCGGGTTGCGGGCGGTGATGTCGAACAGCGTGTACGCCAGCGTCAGGTGCTTCACATCCCTGGGCATGTCGCGATCAACGATGAAACGTACCGGCATCTCGATCCGCTGCCCGGGTTGCAGGGTCTGCTGGGTGAAGCAGAAGCATTCGGTCTTGTGGAAGTACACCGCCACGTTCGCCGGTGAAATGCTCGGGATCGCCTGGGCCTTCATCACCTGGTCGGTGGGGTTGTAGGCCACGAAGAGCATCTCGTTGACGGCACCGGGGTGAACATCGAGCCGGTCGGCCTTGGGATGGAACTCCCAGACCATGTCGGCGGCATTGCTCGACAGGAACTGCACGCCGACCTGCCGCGACAGGTCGACCACCTGTTCGCCCTCATACTGTCCGGCGGTCTTGCCGTTGATCCCGAAGGCCTTGCACATCACGTCGTAGAGCGGCACCAGGGCAAAACCGAAGGCGAACATCGCTACCACCACCAGCAACAGGCGCGTGACCAGGCGTTTGAGCGAGATCGAGTCGGCCATGGTCTATTTCACTTCCGGCGGCGTGGTGAAGGTGTGATACGGCGCCGGTGACGGAATGCTCCACTCCAGGCCCTCCGCGCCATCCCACGGCTTGGCCGGGGCCGGCGGGCCGCTGCGGATGCACTTGATGACGATGAACAGGAACAGCAACTGCGTCACCCCGAACATGAAGCCGCCGATCGACGACACCATGTTGAAGTTGGCGAACTGCAGGTTGTAGTCCGGCACCCGCCGCGGCATCCCGGCCAGGCCGACGAAGTGCATCGGGAAGAAGGTCAGGTTCATGCCGATGAACGACAGCCAGAAGTGCAGCTTGCCGAGGGTTTCGTCGTACATGTGTCCGGTCCACTTCGGCAGCCAGTAGTAGGTGGACGCGAAGATCCCGAAGATCGCCCCCGGCACCAGCACGTAGTGGAAATGCGCCACCACGAAATAGGTACCGTGGTACTGGAAGTCCGCCGGCGCCATCGCCAGCATCAGCCCGGAGAAACCGCCGATGCTGAACAGGATGACGAAGGCCACCGCAAACAGCATGGGCGTCTCGAAGGTCAGCGAGCCCTGCCACATGGTGCTGACCCAGTTGAACACCTTCACCCCGGTCGGCACCGCGATCAGCATGGTCGCGTACATGTAGAACAGTTCGCCGACCAGGGGAATGCCGACCACGAACATGTGGTGCCCCCAGACGATGAACGAGAGGAAGGCGATACTGGCCGTGGCGTAGACCATCGAGGTGTAGCCGAACAGCGGCTTGCGGGAAAACGCCGGGATGATCGCACTGACCGCGCCGAACGCCGGCAGGATCATGATGTACACCTCGGGATGGCCGAAGAACCAGAACACGTGCTGGAACAGCACCGGATCACCGCCACCGGCGGCGTTGAAGAAGCTGGTGCCGAAATGGATGTCCATCAGCATCATGGTCACGCAGCCCGCCAGCACCGGCATCACGGCGATCAGCAGAAACGCGGTGATCAGCCAGGTCCAGACGAACAGCGGCATCTTCATCAGGGTCATGCCCGGCGCACGCAGGTTGAGAATGGTCGAGATCACGTTGATCGCGCCCATGATCGAACTGATGCCCATCATGTGGATGGCGAAGATGAAGAAGGTCACGCTCTCGGGACCGTAGGTCGTCGACAGCGGCGCATAGAAGGTCCAGCCGAAGTTCGGCCCGCCGCCGGGCATGAACAGGGTCGAGACCATCAGCGCGAACGCCGCCGGCAACAGCCAGAAGCTGAAGTTGTTCATCCGCGGCAAGGCCATGTCCGGCGCGCCGATCATCAGCGGGATCATCCAGTTGGCCAAGCCGACGAAGGCCGGCATCACCGCGCCGAAGACCATCACCAGGCCGTGCATGGTGGTCATCTGGTTGAAGAACGCCGGTTCGACGATGTGCAGCCCCGGCTGGAACAGCTCGGCGCGGATCACCATGGCGAAGGAGCCGCCAAGCAGGAACATGGCGAAGCTGAACCACAGGTACAGCGTGCCGATGTCCTTGTGGTTGGTGGTCAGCACCCAGCGCATCAGGCCCCTGGCGGGACCATGGGTGGCGTGCTCATCGTGGCCGACATGGCCATGGTCGTCGATCACTCCACTCATGTCCTCTCTCCTGCTGACAGGGGGAACAGCTGGGTCCAGGGCCACAGGCCCCGACCGGTTCGGCGAACCTGCAATGGAGCTGTCTATTTCGGAGCTGTTCATTTGCCCTCCGTCTGCTTCAGAGCCAGGACTTCCTTGGGTGTGACCATGTCGCCCTTGTCGTTGCCCCAGGCATTGCGTTCATAGGTCACGACAGCGGCGATATCGACTTCCGACAACTGTTTGCCGAAGGCCGCCATGGCGGTACCCGGCTTGCCGAAGAACACCCGGTGCAGGTGGTCCTCCTTGGGACCGGTGACGAGCTTCGAGCCCTTGAGCGCCGGGAACATCGGCGGCAGGCCCTGGCCCTCGGCCTGGTGACAGGCCACGCAGGTGGTGTGGTAGATCTTGTCGCCGCGCTCCTTGAGCTCGTCGAGGGTCCATTCCTTGCTGGTCAGCTCCTTGAGCTTGGCGGCGTCGGCCTTGCGATCGGCCAGCCAGCTGTCGTAGTCGGCCTTGGCGCGGACGTCGACCACCACAGGCATGAAACCGTGGTCCTTGCCGCACAGTTCGGAGCATTGCCCACGGTAGATGCCGGGCTTGTCGACCCGGGTCCAGGCTTCGTTGAAGAAGCCCGGGATGGCATCGCGCTTGACGGCGAAGGCCGGCACCCACCAGGAATGGATCACGTCGGCGGAGGTCACCAGGAAACGCACCTTGGCGCCCACCGGCAACACCAGCGGCTGGTCGACTTCCAGCAGGTAGTTTTCGCCCTTGGGCGCCAGGTTATGCATCTGGTCGGCGGGGGTGGACAGGTTGCTGAAGAACTCGACATCCTGGCCCAGGTATTTGTAGTGCCATTTCCATTGATAGCCGGTGACCTGGATATCGACATCCGACTCGCTGGTGTCGTACATCTTGATCAGCGTCGCGGTCGCGGGAACCGCCATGACCACCAAGATCAGGAAAGGGACGATGGTCCAGAGGATTTCGACGGTGGTGCTCTCATGGAACTTGGCCGCCACCTGGCCCGTGGAGCGTCGGTGCAGGATCATCGACCAGAACATCGCACCGAACACGATGACCCCGATCACCACACAGATCCAGAAAATGGTCATGTGCAGATCGAAGATCTCGTGACTGACTTCCGTCGCTCCAGGCGTCATATTCACGTCCCAGGCCGCCTGCGCCCGGCTGAATATCGACCACAACAGGAGGCCCATCCAGACTCGTGGATGTCGCATCATTGCGGGTTCCCCTTATCGTTCTTGTTATCCCGCCGGCGTTCACCAGCGGCCAAGGGAATGGTCGTACTGCGTAAGCGGACCATTCGGCCTGGCCTGCAACGGCAGCCGGGCGAAATCAGCTGACTCCATACAAAACCGAGTATAGACAGCGACCGGGAGCGCGCCATGCGATCTGGGAAATGAACTGGAAGCGGCCTTGAAAAGGGCTGCAGGCCTCGGATTACCTGGGGTAGGCCAGAGGCAATGGCAAATCGATATAACCCATGCATATAAGCATGAAATAATTATTACAAATGCGTCTGAACATCTTTTATAACCCAGCTACTTTGTATTCTCCCTTTTTCCCTTTGTCGTACCCCCCTGGAGTTTTCATGAACACCGCCGCATTGCGCGAGCAGATTCAACGTGCCCACCAACACGAGGCCGCCAGCGGCCAACTGACCCGTCAACTCGAGACTCAATTGCCGCACCTTCACCCCGCCATACAACTGCCGGATGTCGACGCAAACGGTGTGCTGACGCGGTTTGTCAAAGCCTATATCGACCTGGTTCCCGACTTGCTGGATGCGGCCAATGAGGTGGCGCGCGAAGCCGGTATCGAATCGCAGATCAAACCGGTGCTGAAGATCGCCGAGCAGTTTTTCCTGCAACCCCCGGCGATCCTGGAAGGGCATGTCGGGCTCGACGGCCTGCTGGATGAAGCCTATCTGGCCCACCGCCTGGTGGAGGAGGTCAACGACCTGTACATCAAGCATTTCGGTCAGCCGCTGATTCCCTCGGACATCACCGTGGCCAACCTGATCGCCCACCAGTTGATCGGCGAGACGTTCGCCAACCAGCTGGATGAAGCGGTGCATCACGCGGTCGATGAGATGCTCGACGAAGAGAGCTTCGCCCTGGAGTCGGTGGAAGCCTATCGCGACCGCCTGCACAGCCCGGACACCGAGGCGGCGTGGAAACGCTGGCCGTGCCTGTCGCGCCAACTGGGCGTGGGCCTGGAGCTCGAACAGCCCGGCGCTTGAACCCTTCCACCTGTAGGAGCCAGCAAGCTGGCTCCTACAAGTTCTGCGGCGCTTTCACGGTCGCAATCAGGCCGTGGCGGAACCGACACCCGAAGTGGTCCGCAGCCGCCCCTCCAGGCGCCGCTTCAACCCGTGGGACTCGATCACCAACCGCGAGCCCTTGGCTCCGTTGGCGCGACCCCATTCCTCCAGCAGTTCCAGGCACGCGTGGTCGATGTAGCTCAGGTTGCCCAGCGGCACATGCACCACCGTGCCCGCCGGAATCGTCGACAACACCCGGGTCAGCGCCGGCACCTTGAGGAAGGTCGCCGCCCCCACCAGCCGCAGCTCCATCTCGCCCTCACCGGGCAGGTCCACCAGGCTGATTTTCAAGCGCGAGGCTTTCCAGGCCAGCTTCGCCAGGGTCAGGCCGAAACCGATCAACACCCCCGTCAGCAGGTTGGTCAAGACAATGGCCGAGGCCGTGGCCACATAGGTCAGCATCGGCATGCGCCCGTAGCGACCGAGGCCGCGAAAGGCCTTGAGGTCCACCAGCTTGATACCCGTGTACACCAGCACGCCCGCCAGGCTCGCCACCGGAATGCTTTGCAGCACGCTGGACAGCAGCAGCACGAAGGCCAGTAGCCACACACCATGGAACATGGCTGACAGACGAGTGCGGGCACCGGCCTGGACGTTGGCCGAACTGCGCACGATCACACCGGTCATGGGCAGCGCCCCGAGCAAGCCGCACAGCATATTGCCCACGCCTTGAGCCGACAGCTCGCGGTCGAAGTCCGAGCGCTGGCCATCGTGCATGCGGTCCACGGCGGCGGCCGACAGCAGGGTTTCGGCGCTGGCGATAAAGGCCACGGCAAAGGCCGCGACCAGCACATTGGGATCGGCCAGGTTGAGCAGGTCGGCGGGGCGCAGCCAGTCGATGGCCTCGGCCAGGTTGGCCGGAACCTCCACGCGCTTGACCGACAGTGCCAGCGCCAGGCTCGCCAGGGTCGTCAGGCCCACGCCGAGCAGCGCGCCCGGTACGAAGCGCAAGGCATGGGGTTTGCGCTTGTCCCATAGCCACATCACCAGCATCGTCGCCAAGCCCAGCGCACCGGCCTGCCAGCCGACCCCTTCGCCGGACAGCGACAGGGCCCGGCCCAGGGCCGCGGGAAAGCCCAGCAGGTTGTCCAGCCCCGAGGGCCGGGGCGAGGCGTCGAGCATCACATGGACCTGGGACAGCACGATCAACACACCGATACCGGCGAGCATCCCGTAGACCACCGCCGGCGCGGTCACCCGGAACCAGCAGCCCAGGCGCAAGCGACCGGCCAGCAGCTGCAGCAGGCCGGCCAGCAACAGGATCGGCCCGAGCATGGCCATGCCGTGCTGGCGCACCAGTTCGAACACCAGCACCGCCAGGCCCGCGGCCGGACCGCTGACCTGCAACGGCGACCCCGCCAGCCAGCCCACCACCAGCCCGCCGATGATGCCGGTGATCAGCCCCTTGGCCGGCGGCATGCCGGAGGCAATGGCGATCCCCATGCACAGCGGCAGGGCCACCAGGAATACCACCACCGAAGCCAACAGCTCCCGTGGCAAAAGCGCTTTCAATTGCGCAGCACGCATGATGAATCTCCTGAGGATTTCTTCAGGCATGGCAAAGCCCGACCGCTCTGACGCCGGTCGTGGCTGAACCTGATGGATTGGGGAGGCTTCAGGTGTTAGAAGCGGGCCTTGGGTGTCGCACTGGGAATCGGATGAGTGCCATCGAGTGGCAGGAAGCAGCTCCGATCAGCGTCGTAGGCTTTGATTTCGCTGGTTTCGATGTTGTAGACCCAGCCATGGATAAACAGGTGACCGTTGGCCATGCGCGAGGCCACCGAGGGATGCGTGCGCAAGTGCTGCAACTGGGCGATGACGTTTTCTTCTGTCAGCACGTGCATGCTTTCGCTTTCGTTGGCGCAGTTGCAGTTTTCCTGGACCATGGTCTTCGCCACTTCCGCATGGCGCAGCCAGGCCTTGACCGTCGGCATCTTTTCCAGGCTGTCGGGGTTGAGCACCGCGCGCATGGCACCGCAATCCGAATGCCCGCAGACGATGATGTGCTGCACGCCCAGGGCCAGCACCGCGTACTCGATGGCGGTCGACACCCCGCCGTTCATTTGCCCATAGGGCGGCACCACGTTGCCGACATTGCGGGTCACGAACAGGTCGCCGGGGGCGCTTTGGGTAATCAGTTCGGGCACGATCCGCGAGTCGGCGCAGGTGATGAACATCGCCCGGGGACTCTGGGCCGTGGCGAGTTTCTTGAACAGCTCTTCCTGCTGCGGAAAGATTTCACGGTGAAAATGCAGGAAACCATCGACGATATGCTGCAGCGCCGCATCGGCACTTTCGGAGCCGGGAAGCCCTGAAGCCGACGCAGCTGACGGCTGTTTATCCTTGTCACTCATGATTCATCCTCTTTTCTGACGGATTTAAGGGGATTTTCCCGATTTGGCTCGCTCTCGGCCAGCACTCATCGGATCAATGCGCCCGATTCCTTGAACGCCACCTGTACGAAACAGGCCGCTTCACCCTAGCCGTGAAAACTTAACTCAAGCTGAATCAAAGGCTCTAGGACGTGCGTTCCAGAAGATTCTTACGCTGCTTACCCCAGAGTATAGGTGCAGGCTAAACGCCACCAAACGACCTGGGGCCGGATCATGGCTCAGAGTAACGACATCTGCCCTCCGGGGGGGCAGAACGCGCTGCAATCGAGGTTGAAGCCTTCGCGCCGGTTGAGCCCCAAGCGCTTGATGGCCTTGGCAAACCGCTGCGCCAGCAGGTCGGCAAACGGCCCTTCGCCGCGCATGCGTGCACCGAACCGGCTGTCGTAGAGCTCACCCCCACGGGTCTGGCGAATCAGGCTCAGCACATGGGCTGCCCGTTGCGGGTAATGGGCGGCCAGCCACTCCTCGAACAGCGGCGCGACCTCCAGCGGCAGGCGCAGCATCATGTAGGCGGCGCTCTGGGCGCCGGCGTCGCGGGCCTCGGTGAGCAGGCTTTCCAGCTCGCTGTCGTTGATCATCGGAATCATCGGCGAACACAGCACGCCCACCGGGATGCCCGCTTCATGCATGACCCGGATGGCCCGCAAGCGGGCCTTGGGCGCCGCCGCCCGGGGCTCGAGGATGCGCTTGAGCTCGTCGTCGAGGCTGGTCAGGCTGATCATCACCGCCACCAGTCGCTGCCGGGCCAGTTCCGTCAGCAGGTCCAGGTCCCGCAGGATCAGCGAGCCCTTGGTGACGATCGTGACCGGATGCCGATAGCGCAGCAGCACCTCGAGGATCCGCCGGGTGAGCCGGTGCTCGCGCTCGATCGGTTGATAGGGATCAGTGTTGGAGCCCAGGTTGATCGGGGCAACGCGATAGCCCGGCCTGGACAATTGTTGTTCCAGCACGGCGGCCGCGTTGCTCTTGGCGATCAGTTTGGTTTCGAAATCCAGTCCCGGTGACAAATCCCAGTACGCATGGCTGGGCCGGGCGTAGCAGTAGATACAGCCGTGCTCACAGCCGCGATAGGGATTGATGGAGCGATCGAAGGGCAGGTCGGGCGAGCTGTTGCGGGTGATGATGGATTTCGCCGTCTCGATGCGCACCTCGGTGCCCTGGGTCAGCGGAACCTCCTGGTACCAACCGTCGTCCTCGGCCACCGAGCGATTGGGCGCGAAGCGGTTGTGCGGGTTGGTCGCGGTGCCACGGCCACGGGGTGGGAGAGGGGTGAACATTGGAGAAGGCTCTATTACTGTATTTATATACAGTAATGGAGTTCGAAGGATCTGCCTAGCGCCGTCCGGCAGGAGCCACCCTAAGGATTGGCAGGCGCATCCTCCTTGCGCAGCGCCGCCACATCACTGGCCTTCACCTCGCCACCCTGGTTACCCCAGCTGCCGCGAATGAAACCGACCACATCGGCCACTTCCTGGTCCGACAGCCGCCAGGCAAACGCCGGCATGGTGAAGGTCGAAGGTGCGGTGTGGGTCGCCGGCAAGGTGCCGCCCTTGAGCACGATATGGATCAACGAGGTCGGGTCCGCCGATTGCACTACCGGGTTACCGGCCAATGCCGGGAACACCCGGGTGTAGCCGTGACCGTCGGTGCGGTGGCAGGCCGAGCAATTGTCGATGTAGACCGACGCCCCCGGCTTGCGGTCATCGCCTTTCCACAGGGCCTGTGCGACTTGTGGCTCGTAGGCGTGAGGCGCGTCCTGGGGATCGACCGGCGGCAAGCTCTTGAGGTAGCGGGCCATGGCGCTCAGGTCGTCATCGCTCAGGTATTGCATGCTGTGCACTACCACATCGCTCATGCCGCCGAATACCGCGCTGCGCTCACTGCGACCGGTCTTGAGGAACTGCACCAGCTGCGCTTCGCTCCAGCTACCGAGGCCATCCTTGTGGTCGCCGCGCAGGCTTTTCGCGATCCAGCCCTCCAGCGGCGCGCTGCCTGCCAGGAATGCGTTGCCGTCATTGGTGCTCAAGGCCTTTTCCTGCATGGTCAGGGCCCGTGGCGTATGGCAGGCGCCGCAATGGCCCAGGCCTTCCACGAGGTAAGCACCACGGCTCACTACCGGGTCCGCGCCGCTGCCGGCCTGATATTCGGCCACCTTGGGCGCGAACATCCAGCGCCAACCCGCCAACGGCCAGCGCATGCTCAGCGGCCAGGGGATATCGACGGCCTTGTTGTCCCGGGCCACCGGCGCCACCCCTTTCATGAAGTAGGCGTACAGCGCCTGCATATCGCTGTCACTGACGCGGGCATAGGACGGATAGGGCATTGCCGGGTAAAGGGTACTACCATTCTTCGCGACACCATGACGGACCGCCTGGTCGAAGTCCTCGAAGCTGTAGGCACCGATCCCGCTTTTGTCCGGCGTGATGTTGGTGGAGTAGATCGTGCCGATGGGCGTCTGCATCGGCAGCCCGCCGGCAAACGGCTGACCGCCCTTGGCGGTGTGACAGGCCACGCAATCGCCGGCCCGCGCCAGGTATTCGCCCTGCTTGATCAGGGTCGACGGATCGACCTCGGCGGCGCTGACGGCGCCATTGCCCAACAACGCCAGGGTGGCGACAAGCAATACTTTCATGTTCATCGCTCCTTATGCCTGAACCAGTGGGCCGGGGTTCTTCAGGTACTGCTCGCGGATCGCCCGGGCCGACCAGTAGGTCAGCGCCGCCACCAGTCCGGTGGGGTTGTAGCCCAGGCCCTGGGGGAAGGCCGAAGCGCCGGGGACGAAGACGTTGTGCACATCCCAGGATTGCAGGTAGCGGTTCAGGGCGCTGGTCTTCGGGTCGGTGCCCATGATCGCGCCGCCGTTGAGGTGGGTGGTCTGGTAGGACGCGGTGTTGAAGTGTTCGCCCACCTGCTTGCCCAGCAGGGCAATGGACTTGGGGTTCATCGCTTCGGCGATCTTGCTCATTTTCTCGACCATGAAGCGGTTCATCTTGATGTCGTTTTCCTGCCAGTCGAAGGTCATCCGTAGCAGGGGCAGGCCGTAGGCATCGCGGTAAACCGGGTCGAGATCCAGGTAGTTGCCCCGATAGGACTGGTGCGCACCGTGGGCGTCCATCGACACCTGGTGGGTATAGTAGTCCGCCGTGGCGCGTTTCCAGGCACTGCCCCAGGCCGGCGTGCCCGGCGGGTTCGAGGTCCCGGCAATCGGCCGGCTGCCGGCCTGGTTGACCCACATCGGCGAGCCGCCGACAAAGCCATGGGGCCCGTGGTCGAAGTTGTCGGCGTTGAAATCGTCCACCGCCACGCCGTTGCCGCCCGCGCCGATGAAGTTGTTGGTGTACACGTCCTTGTCGAAGAAGGCCTTGATGGTGGCCATGTTCTGGTAGGCGAAGTTCTTGCCCACCACGCCTTCGCCGGTAATCGGGTCATAGGGCTTGCCGATGCCCGACAGCAGCATCAGCCGCACGTTATGCAGCTGGAAGGCACCGAGAATCACCAGGTCCGCCTGTTGCTCCACCTCGCGGCCCTGGGCGTCGACGTAGGTCACGCCGGTGGCCTTGCGCTTGCTGCTGTCGAGATTGACCCGCAGCACGTGGGCATTGGGCCGCAGCTCGAAGTTCGCCACTTGCCGGAGCGCCGGCAGGATGTTCACGTTCGGCGAAGCCTTGGAATACATGTAGCAGACATAACCGCTGCAGAAGCCGCAGAAGTTGCACGGCCCCATCTGCGCGCCGTAAGGGTTGGTGTAAGGCCCCGAAGTATTCGCCGACGGCAGGTTGTAGGGTTTGTAGCCGACCTCGTTCGCGGCTTTCTGGAACAGTTGCGCGGAATAGGTGTTCTTCTGCGATTCCAGCGGAAAGGGGTTGGAACGATCCGGCGCGTAAGGGTTGCCGCCCTTGCCTTGACCGACCAGCTGGCCCTTGACGGTCCAGGCCTGACCGGAGGTGCCGAAGACCTTCTCGGCGTAGTCGAAGAACGGCTCCAGATCTTCGTAGCTGACGCCGAAGTCCTGGATGGTCATGTCCTTGGGAATGAAGTGTTTGCCGTAACGCTCTTCGTAGTGACTGCGGATGCGCAGCTCGATGGGATCGACCCGAAAGTGCACGCCCGACCAGTGCAGGCCGGCACCGCCGACGCCATTGCCCGGCAGGAACGCGCCGAGTTGGCGGTTCGGCAGGGCGACGTCATTGACGCTATGGCGAATGGTGACGGTTTCCTTGGAAATATCCTGGAAGAGTTTCTTGCGCACGCTGTAGGTGAGTTCATCGATCACCTGCGGGTAATTGCCATCAGGGTAGGTGTCCTGCATCGGCCCCCGTTCCAGGGCCACGACATTGAGCCCGGCTTCGGTCAGTTCCTTGGCCATGATCGCACCGGTCCAGCCAAAACCGACGATCACCGCGTCGACCTTTTTCATTTGAATCGCCATGCTCACGCCCTCTCGCCGCGAATGGATACAGCCGGGAAGGGGTATTGCTCGTTGCGTTCAACCCAATCCATGAAATCGGCGCGGGCACCGGGAAAACCGATCAGGGTCCAGCCCACCAGGCCTTTGTTGCCGCCATGGATCGGATCGCAGAAGAATCCTTCCTTGGTGTTTTGCAGCAGGAAGCTGAAGAAAACCTTTGCCGGGACACTGTCGAAGTCAGGGTCTCCAGCCTCCAGCTGCTTGAGCAACTCATCCTGGGTAGCGCTGTCTTGCCCGGCAAATGTGGAGCCATGCAGCTTCTTGCACCAGGCCTCCGTGGCGGCGATACCCAGGCGATAGATCTCCCGGGGCACCAGTTTGCTTTGCCAGCCCATCTCGGGCGGTGCGTCGGCGGCGAAGGGGCCCTGCATGAACCACAAGGCGCCACTGGCGTAGGGCGTGTTCATTTGCCGGTCGATGTATTCCGGCACACCGGCTTCCAGGGCACCCGGTCCCTGGGCGTCGGCTGGAATCAGGCGGGCCACGGCGGCATTGAGAAAGGTCCATTCCTCGGCGGTGAAGAAGGTCGGCTCATAGTGTCCGGTATTGACCGGCGCCTTGTCGGCGGTGGAGGGCGTCGCTTGCGGCGCGGCCTGCAGGACACTGCTGCCGAGGCCGCTGCTCGCCACGGTCACCACCGGGATCAAGGTCAGGGTTTTGCGCAAGAACTCACGCCGCGGGTTGTCTCGATCTTGATCAGACATGGTGGTACCTCACTCATCATGCACGCACGGAATAATCGGTCACTTCAATTGAGCAACCTGTCTTTTTCGGGCCGAGGTTTCTATCGAGGCAGCTCGGATAGAGAACACACTGGCAACCTTTGGTTACAAATGATAGCAGCCTAAGCATCAGGATGAATCGATTCAGCTGAAAATCCCGACCTTTCCTGCCCGCATTCCGCCCCTCTCACAAATCTTTGACACTCGACTCACAGGCTTTTGATTCGGAAAAATCAATGCTATAGGGCAATGTCGAGTTATCTCTTTTCGGGCGCCGTCCACATGTCGATCGTTCGTTTTCTTTGCGCCCTGGGCCTGATCTGCCTGGCAGGCCTGGTATTGCCCGCGGTCCAGGCAAACGACGGCAACGCTCAACGCCCGCCGCAATGGGCCACCCCGGTGGGCAACCAGTACAACCTCTACCAGATGACCCCGACGCTCTATCGCAGCACCTTGCCGGACAGCAACGCCGTGCCGATGCTGCTCAAGCTGAACATCGCCACCGTGATCAACTTCCAGCCGGAGGCCGACTCCAGCTGGCTGTCGGCCCCCGAGATCAAGCAGGTGCAACTGCCTTACCGGATCGGCCATGTCGACGACGCCGACGTGCTGGCGGTCTTGCGGGCGATCAGGGAGGCCGAGGACAAGGGTTCGGTGTTGATACACGACAGGCAGGGCACGGAACGTACCGGCCTGATGGCGGCGATGTACCGCGTGGTGGTTCAGGGCTGGACCAAGGAGGAAGCCTTGAGCGAGATGATCATGGGTGGCTTCGGCGACAGCCCGCACTTCAAGGACAGCATCCGATACATGATGCAGGCGCATGTCGACAAGCTGCGCGAAGCCCTGGCCAGCGGCGCCTGCAGCACCAACCCCTACGCCACCTGCGCGGTGAGGAGCTGGCTCAAGTCCGCCAGCTTCGAATGATTGCCCCGGATGAGCCGGGCAGGGCCCGGCTCGGCGCAGAGCACTGCGGCGCCTACTGGCCTTCCGGCTTCTTCAGCTTGGGATTGGGAAAGAACTGCACGGTCTGGACCTTGCTGTCCTGCGCCGGCTTGGCCGCCACGGTATTGACCCGCGTGCCCAGCTCCTTGGGCACCGACAAGCCCTGCTCATTCAGGGTATCGGCATAGCCGCAGGCCACGCACTCACGGTGCGGAACGTCGTCTTCGCTCCACATCATCAGCTTGTCCTGTTCGCTGCACGCCGGGCAGACCGCCCCGGCGATAAAGCGTTTCTTGGTCTTGATCACGGCTACCTCGCTCATGCCGCGGCTTCCTCACTCAGGCCGCTGTGACGCAAGAGTGCGTCAATCGACGGCTCGCGGCCACGGAAGTCGACGAACAGCAGCATCGGTTCCTGGGAACCGCCGCGCGCCAGGATGGCTTCACGGAAGGCCCGTCCGGTCTGCGCGTTCAGCACACCCTCTTCCTCGAACCGGGAGAAGGCATCGGCCGACAGCACTTCGGCCCATTTGTAGCTGTAGTAGCCCGCCGCGTAACCGCCGGCGAAAATGTGCGCGAAGCTGTTGGGGAAACGGTTGTAGGCCGGCGGACGCATCACCGAGACCTCGTCGCGCACGCCTTCGAGCACCTGCGCCACGCTGCGGCCGTCGCCATGGGTGGCATGCAGTTCGAAGTCGAACAGCGAGAATTCCAGCTGGCGAACCATCATCAGCCCGGACTGGAAGTTCTTCGCCGCCAGCATTTTTTCCAGCAGGTCCTGGGGCAGCGGCTCGCCGGTTTCGTAGTGACCGGAGATCAGCGCCAGGCCTTCGGGCTCCCAGCACCAGTTTTCCATGAACTGGCTCGGCAGTTCCACGGCATCCCAGGCCACGCCGTTGATACCGGACACACCGGCATGCTCGATACGGGTCAGCAGGTGATGCAGGCCGTGGCCGAATTCGTGGAACAGGGTGGTGACTTCGTCATGGGTCAGCAGCGCGGGCTTGCCGCTGGCCGCCGGGGTGAAGTTGCACACCAGGTTGGCCACCGGGTTTTGCAGCACGCCGTCGTCCTTGCGCCGACGGTCGCGGGCACCGTCCATCCAGGCACCGCCGCGCTTGTTGGCGCGGGCGTAGAGGTCAAAGAAGAAGCGCCCGACGTGCTGGCCGTTCTCCTTGATTTCGAACAGACGGACATCCGGGTGCCAGCTGTCGAAACCGCTCTGTTCGGCAATTTCGATGCCGTACAGGCGCTGGACGATGGCGAACAGCCCGCCCAGTACCTTGTCGATCGGGAAGTAGGCACGCAGGGCTTCCTGGGAAACGCTGTAGCGCTGTTCACGCAGCTTCTCGCCGTAGTACCCGCTGTCCCAGCTTTGCAATTCGGCGCAGCCTTGCTCGGCGGCGTAGGCCTTGAGCTGCTGCAGGTCCTGGGCGGCAAACGGCTTGCTGCGCTTGGCCAGGTCCCGCAGGAAGGTCAACACCTGGTCGCTGGAATCGGCCATCTTGGTCGCCAGGCTCAATTCGGAAAAGCTGGCGAAGCCCAACAATTGAGCAAGCTCCTGGCGCAGGTCGAGAATCTCTTCCATCACCGGACCGTTGTCGAACTGGCCGGCATTCGGGCCCTGTTCCGAGGCGCGGGTGCAGTAGGCGGCGTACACCTCTTCGCGCAGGGCGCGGTCCTGGGCGTAGGTCATGACCGCGTAGTAGCTTGGAAACTCCAGGGTGATCAACCAGCCGTCCAACCCCTTGGCCTTGGCCGCGGCAGCCATTTGCTCCTTGGCCGAGTCGCTCAGCCCGGCGAGGCCGGCCTCGTCGGTAATATGCCGGGTCCAGGCCTGGGTCGCGTCGAGCAACTGGTTGGAGAAGCGGCTGCCCAGCTCGGAGAGCTTGCTCTGCACCTCGGCGTAGCGTTTCTGCTGCTCGGGCGGTAGGTCGATACCCGACAGGCGGAAGTCGCGCAGGGAGTGTTCGAGGATGGTTTTCTGGCCCACGTCGAAGCTGGCTGCCTCCGGGCTGTTCGCCAGGGCTTCGAAGGCCTGGAACAGTTCGCGGTTCTGGCCCAGTTCGGTGGAGTAGGCGCTCAAGGCCGGCAGGCAGGCCTCGTAGGCTTCGCGCAGTTCGGCGCTGTTGCACACCGCATTGAGGTGACTGACCGGGCTCCAGGCCGCGCCCAGGCGATCATTGAGCTCATCCATCGCCAGTACCAGCCCGGCCCAGGTCGGCTGTTTGCCCTGGGTCGCCAGGATGTCGGCGATGGCCGCGCGGTTGTCCGCCAGGATCTGTTCGATGGCCGGCAGCACGTGTTCGGCACGGATCGCCGAGAACGGCGGCAGGTCGTAGGGCTGCAGAAGAGGGTTGTTCACGCTCACGGTTGACACCTTGGCTGGAAGAAACATGCCCCCATCTTAATTACAATCGACGCCAACCGCAGCTATCAACCAGAGAGAGAGCGCCTATCGTGACCCTTCGCACCTACCAGAACCTCACGCCGGCACTGGGTGAACGGGCCTTTGTCGACCGTTCGTCGGTGGTGATCGGCGACGTCGAAATCGGCGCCGACAGCTCCATCTGGCCGTTGACCGTGATCCGCGGCGACATGCACCGCATCCGCATCGGCCAACGCACCAGCGTGCAGGACGGCTGCGTGCTGCATATCACCCACGCCGGTCCCTTCAACCCCGAGGGTTTCCCGCTGCTGATCGGCGACGATGTAACCATCGCCCACAAGGTCATGCTGCATGGCTGCACGGTGGGCAGCCGGGTCCTGATCGGCATGGGCAGCATCGTCATGGATGGCGCGGTGATCGAGGACGAGGTGATAGTCGGTGCCGGCAGCCTGGTGCCGCCGGGCAAGACGCTGGAAAGCGGTTTTCTCTACGTCGGCAGCCCGGTCAAACAGGCCCGGGCCCTGACGGACAAGGAACGGGCCTTTTTCACCTACAGTGCCGCGAACTACGTGAAGCTCAAGGATCAGCACATGGCCGAAGGTTACCACCAGGCCGTTTGATCAATATTTGTACAGCCAGGACACCCCATGCATTACCAGACGATTCTGTTCGACCTCGACGGCACCTTGACCGACCCACGCGAGGGCATCACCCGTTCGATCCAGTTTGCGCTGGGCAAACTGGGTATCGACGAGCCGGACCTCGGCAAGCTCGAACACTTCATCGGCCCGCCGTTGTTGCAGGCCTTCATGCAGTTCTACGGGTTCGACGAGGCCAAGGCCTGGGAGGCGATGAACTTCTACCGGGAGCGCTTCAAGGTCACCGGTTTGTATGAGAACCGCGTGTTCGAAGGAGTCACACCGTTGCTGGAAACCCTCGGCGGGCAGGGGCGCACGTTGTATATCGCCACGTCCAAGCCCTGGGTATTCGCCCGTGAGATCGCCCGGCATTTCGATTTTGCCCGGCACTTCAAGGTGATCTACGGCAGTGAGCTGGACGGGACGCGTACCGATAAGGTCGAGTTGATTGCCCACCTGATCGCCGAAGAAGGGCTGGAGCCGAGCGATACGCTGATGATCGGCGACCGCAAGCACGACCTGATCGGCGCGCAACGCAATGGCCTGGACGCGGCGGCGGTGGGCTATGGGTTCGGCAGTTTCGAAGAATTGAGTGCGCAGAAGCCGGCTTATCATTTCCAGACGTTGGCTGAGTTGCATCGGGCGTTTGTGTAAGGCGTGGAACCGTGTCGCCGCCATCGCGAGCAAGCTTGCTCGCAATGGCATCCTTCAGCCGGGCATCAATTGGCGCAACGCCGCCGTGCGCTCGTCGACCGGCAAGCCACCGAGCTTTTCCACAGACTTGAAGAACGTCGGCCAATCCCCGTTCACTTGCCTGAACAGCGCCGCAAACGCCGGCACCCACTGGTCATACAGCCCGAAGGGCAGCAGTTTGGCGTTGTTCAGCGGAGCGTTGATCCAGGCGTCATAACGCTTGTCGCCTGCCCACTGGCTCGCCTGCAGCCGATGATACTCGTCGCGCAAGCGCTGGAACTCCTGCGCCTTGCGCTCACGCATCTGCTCCACCGGCAAGGGCTGCGCATACAACTGCTGCAACCGCGTCCGCGTGTTCAGCACCAACTCGATGAACTGATCCTTCTGCTTCACCTCGTCGACCTTGGCCGGCGGCAAGCCCCGCGCCGTTCGCCATTGGCGCGTGCCTTCCTGCTCGACGAAGTTGGCATAGGACTCGTTGAACTCGGTGTCATCCTTCACATAGAAGCGCTGGTGGGCCAGCTCGTGAAAGATCAGCGTCGCCAGGCGTTCGTCGCCCCAGGTCATCATCGAACTGATAATCGGATCGTCGAACCAGCCCAGCGTCGAGTAGGCCTCGACCCCGCTGATGTACACGTCCATACCCTGCTGTTTTTGCAGCGCCGCTTCACCCCGCGCCGCCCCCTGGTTGTAATAACCGCGATAGGCCACACACCCGGCAATGGGAAAACAATGCTGTTGCGGGGTCAGGGAAAACTCCGGCGTGGCGAAGACATTCCAGACCACATAGGGCCGTTTGATGTCCGCATACAATCGGTAACTGCGGTTGTCGGGCAGGTGCAGATGTTCGCTGGCGAAAGTCCGCGCCCGCTGGGACTGGGCCAGGTGCTCGCGCAGCTTGGGGTCCCGGGCCGGATCGGCAATCACCTCGGCCACCGGTTCCCGGGCACGCAGCAGGCTCAACTGCCCACCGGCCAACTGGCTATAATAATGGGTGCTGCTGCAACCACCGAGCAACACCAGCAGCACGGCGCCTATCGAACCGCGTAGCACGGGCCTGAACTTCATCGAGGTCATCCTGCAAGGAGCTGACGCAAGACTATCGTGCGCACTGAACACTTTTCCATGAATGATTATCGAGGTTGAGGTGTTCACTGTAATGAGGCGGTCCCACCACAGGGTTGACGCCGAAGGCATCCCGATACCCCTGAACCCGGGTATGCTGAGCCTCTGACAGAGTGGAAACCATCATGCGCAAGACTCTCCCCCTACTGCTCGCCCTCACCAGCCTGAGCGGCTGTATCAGTCCTTTACCACCGGTCAATCCGCAAATGGCCTGGGTCGACCTGGAGACCCAGACCGGCACGCTGGTCATGGCCGAAAGCCTGGACAAGCACCGTCTGCGCGACGGGCGCTTTTTCCAGGTAACACCGGGCAGCCATGACCTCTTGGCGCGTTTCGATTACGAGGTCTATATCGGCGGCATGGCGATGAACACCGAGCTGCCGAATCGCCTGTGCTACCTGAGCGTACACTATGACCACTTCGAAGCCGGCCAGCGTTACCGCCTGGAGGGCATTGCCCTGGGCTTCAACGCCAGCGCACGGTTATACAACAGCAAGGGTGAAGTGGTGGCCGAACAAAACAACGTGTTCTGCATCCCGTAGCGAGTAGCGCGTATGGCCGGCTTCAGCGGTCATTCTTCTGGTAGATGATTTTCTTGCTGCCGCCGTCGCAACTGCCCACGACCATGTTCTGGTCGTGGACTTCATCGTTGGCAACGATTTCCAGGGTGTAGGAGCTGACGCCAGCCGCCTGGATCTTGGTTTCGATCTCCGCCTTGAGTTCCTCACAAGGCTTGGTCGCAGCCAGCGCCGTAGTGGCCAGCATGCAACAGAAAATCCCCAGGGCGATACGTTTCATGGTCGAACTCCTTGACTACGGCAGCACGTCGCAAGGGCGTACGCGCAAACTGCCACTGCTCATTCGACCACAATTGCACAGGCCAAGTTCTGATGCACCTCACATCCCTAGCGCTTGCGGCAGCCGGGTCAGTTGACCAGGGTCCCGTCCAGGCTGATCTTCGCGTTTAACACCTTGGACACCGGGCAACCTTCCTTGGCCTTTTTGCTCAGTTCGTCGAACTGCTGCTGGCTGGCGCCGGGGATTTTCGCCTTGAGCACCAGGTGCACCGCGGTGATCGCAAAACCACCGTCCACCTGATCCAGCGTCACTTCGGCCTGGGTGTCGATGCTGTCGGCCTTGAGTCCGGCCTCACCGAGGATCATCGAAAAGGCCATGGAGAAACACCCCGCATGGGCGGCGCCGATCAGTTCTTCCGGGTTGGTGCCCTTGCCGCCCTCGAAACGCGCCTTGAAGCCATAAGGCGCTTCGCGCAACACCCCGGTTTCCGTGGAAATGGAACCAATACCGGTTTTCAGGTCGCCCGCCCAATGAGCCGATGCTTTCTTCTTGATACTCATAGCTGCCTCCTCAAAAGCCGGCGCGACGGGTTCACGCCGGGGTCAAGGTTCTGAGGATAGTCGCTGCCTCAAGGTTCATCCTGTAAGACTCATCTGAAAAAAATGCAGGTTAAAAACAGATCAACCCTTGAAACTCGGGTATATGCCCACATTCCCTGGAGACCGGCAGGTTTTTCGACAGCAGACGAAGCCTGCGTACCCTCACAGGAGTAACAGGCTCATGAAGCGACTGTCCGACATCAAGTTTTCCACCCTCGACCTGGTGCCCGTGCGCCAGGACGGCAGTCCGGCGCAATCGCTGCGCAACTCGCTGGATCTGGCCCGTCATGTGGAGAAGTTCGGCTACCATCGCTTCTGGGTCGCCGAGCACCACAACATGGACGGCATCGCCAGTTCGGCCACTTCAGTCCTGCTGGGTTACCTGGCAAGCGGCACCTCGACCATCCGCGTCGGTTCCGGCGGCGTGATGCTGCCCAACCATGCACCCCTGGTGATCGCCGAACAGTTCGGCACCCTGGAAAGTCTCTACCCCGGCCGTATCGACCTGGGCCTGGGGCGCGCCCCGGGTTCCGACCAGATGACCGCCCGGGCCTTGCGCCGCGAGCGTTCGGGCAGCGCCGACGACTTCCCCGAGGACGTCGCCGAACTGATGGGCTACCTGGGCCCGCGTACCCCCGAACAACGGGTGATCGCCATGCCGGGCACCGGCACCCAGGTGCCGATCTGGTTGCTCGGTTCGAGCCTGTTCAGTGCACAGCTGGCCGGCGAGCGGGGCTTGCCCTACGCCTTCGCCTCACATTTCGCACCGCGCTACATGCACGAGGCGATTCGCGTCTATCGCAATCACTTCAAGCCTTCGGCGGTGCTCGACAAACCCTATGTGATGCTCGGTGTGCCGCTGGTGGCCGCGGATACCGATGAGCGGGCCGACTACCTGGCGACCTCGGTCTACCAGCGCATCCTCGCCCTGATGCGCGGCCAGAGCCTGGTACAACGGCCTCCGGTGCAGAGCATGGATGGCCTGTGGCTGCCCCACGAGAAAGAAGCGGTGGCGAGTTTCCTCGGCTTGGCGATGGTCGGCAGCCCGGAGAAGATCCGCGCTCGGTTGGAGGTGTTGATCGAGCAGACCCAGGCCGATGAACTGATCTTCACCTGTGACCTGTATGAGCATGCCGATCGACTGCATTCCTACGAACTGCTGGCGCAGGTCATGCAGGGCTGACGGCAGCGACAAAAAAAGCCGGCGCATAGCGCCGGCCTCGTCGATGTCCACCCACGCTTATTTGCGTTTGTAGACGATTTCCTTCTTGCCCGAAGCGCAGCTGCCAATGGTCTTGCCATCGGCACCGGTGTTGCCGGCCTTATCGACGATCTGCAGCGAATAACCGTGAACACCCTTGGCTTCAAGCTTGTCCTTGATGTCCTTCTCCACCACATCACATGGCTTGCCCGCCGCCAAGGCGGTTCCCGCCAGACTCAACAAACCTACAGCCAGCAAAAGCTTTTTCATCGATCATATTCCCTGGTCAGATCAAAAAAAGTGCGTCGGCTTTTGGGCGACGCACCTGGGGCTATTCAGCGCCCTCTGTATAGCAATCAATATGGCAGTCGGCCAGCCTATAAGTTCAAAAGGCCAGCATTTGTTCAGCTATTGGCGATCTTGAACCCGACCTTCAGGGTGACCTGGAAGTGCGCGGCCTGGTTGTCCCTGATATGTCCGCGGGTGTCGATCACCTCGAACCATTCCAGGTGCTTGATGCTTTTGCCGGCTTCGGCCAGGGCGTTGTTGATGGCTTCCTCGATGCTGGTGGGGGAAGAACCCACCAGTTCGATTTTCTTGTAGGTGTGATGGTCGCTCATGCTGCTCTCCTAAGTCCCAAGGGCTGTTCAGAGAGCCTAGCAGTGATTTTTCCCATAGCCCGGGCAACCTATCTGCCGTGCAAGAGCGGGGACTGCACGCCGTGCTCCAACTCGGTCTTGAGCCATTCGGCCAACTGCCGGGCGCGTCCGTCCGCGGCGCGGCGCGGCAACCATAACGCCAGCCGCCCCGGGGTTTCGTTGAAGCCCCAGGGAGCCACCAGGCGACCGGCGCGCAGATCGTCCGCCACCAGCGGCTGCGGCGCGATCGCCACCCCCAACCCGGCCACCGCCGCTTCGAGCAGGTAGTACAGATGCTCGAAACCCTGCCCGTACTTCAGCTGCGTCGCTTCGATGCCGTTCTGCTGCGCCCAGCTGGGCCAGGCCTGCGGGCGCGAGGTGGTGTGCAACAACGCTTCCCCCGCCAGCCCACGGGCCGGCACCCGCAGCAATGACTCATAACGGGCAAAATGCGGGCTCATGACCGGCCCGATGCGCTCGCTCGCCAGCTCAATGACCTGCATATCCGCCGGCCACGGTGGCTCGGCGAACAGCAGCAGGGCGTCGAGCCCCGGCTTGCGCGGATCGAGATCGCCTTCACCCGCCGACAGGTGCAGGCGCAAGTCGGGCAGGTCGGCGTTCAGTCGCCCCAGCCGCGGAATAAACCAGCGCGCCAGCAGGCTCCCGGAACAGCCCAGCACAAACGGCGCATCCACTGTGCTCTGGGCCAGCTCGGCGCAGACACCCCGCAGCCGCTCGAACGCCTCGAAACTGGCATCGCGCAGGCGTATCCCCGCATCTGTGAGTTTCAGGCCGCGACCTTCCTTGACGAACAGGCTCAGGCCCAGGTGTTCCTCGAGCACTTTCAATTGCCGGCTGACGGCTCCGTGGGTCACATGCAGCTGCTCGGCCGCCTGGCTGACGCTGTTCAAGCGGGCCGTGGCCTCGAAGGCACGCAGGGCATTGAGCGGGGGAAGGTCGCGGCTCATGATATCTGTGAGTTTTCCTGACAGGTTGCAGCGATCTTATCGGTTTTCATCCGTGCCTGTCATGGTTAGAGTGAACCCATCGCTCATTCAATCGCCCACCTGGAGCCTCCCATGACCCAGTCCAACCTGCGCAACGGTCCCGATGCCAACGGCCTGTTCGGCGCATTCGGCGGCCGCTACGTGGCCGAAACCCTGATGCCGCTGATCCTCGACCTGAACCGCGAATACGAAGCCGCCAAGACCGATCCTGCGTTCATCAAGGAACTGGCCTACTTCCAACGCGACTACGTCGGTCGTCCGAGCCCGCTGTACTTCGCCGAACGCCTGACCGAACACTGCGGCGGCGCGAAGATCTACCTCAAGCGCGAAGAGCTGAACCACACCGGCGCCCACAAGATCAACAACTGCATCGGCCAGATCCTGCTGGCGCGGCGCATGGGCAAGAAACGCATCATCGCCGAGACCGGCGCCGGCATGCACGGCGTGGCCACCGCCACCGTGGCCGCGCGCTTCGGCCTGGAATGCGTGATCTACATGGGCACCACCGACATCGAGCGCCAGCAGGCCAACGTCTTCCGCATGAAGCTGCTGGGCGCCGAAGTGATCCCCGTGGTCGCCGGTACCGGCACCCTGAAGGACGCGATGAACGAAGCGTTGCGCGACTGGGTGACCAACGTCGACAGCACCTTCTACCTGATCGGCACCGTTGCCGGTCCACACCCGTATCCGGCCATGGTCCGCGACTTCCAGGCGGTGATCGGCAAGGAAACCCGCGAGCAGTTGCAGGCCCAGGAAGGGCGCCTGCCCGACAGCCTGGTGGCGTGCATCGGTGGCGGCTCCAACGCCATGGGCCTGTTCCACCCGTTCCTCGATGACACCAGCGTCGAAATCATCGGCGTCGAAGCGGCCGGCCACGGTATCGAGACCGGCAAGCACGCGGCCAGCCTGAACGGCGGCGTACCGGGCGTGCTGCACGGCAACCGGACCTTCCTGCTGCAGGACGACGACGGCCAGATCATCGACGCCCACTCGATTTCCGCCGGCCTCGACTACCCCGGCATCGGCCCGGAACACGCCTGGTTGCATGATATCGGTCGGGTCCAGTACACCTCGATCACCGACCATGAAGCCCTGGCCGCGTTCCACCAGTGCTGCCGCCTCGAAGGCATCATCCCGGCCCTGGAAAGCGCCCACGCCCTGGCCGAAGTCTTCAAGCGCGCGCCGACCCTGCCCAAGGATCACCTGATGGTGGTCAACCTGTCCGGTCGCGGCGACAAGGACATGCAAACCGTCATGCACCATATGCAACAGTCCCAGCAGGAGAAACACTGATGAGCCGCCTGCAAACCCGCTTTGCCGAGCTGAAACAACAGAACCGCGCCGCCCTGGTGACCTTTGTCACCGCCGGCGACCCGGGCTATGACACCTCCCTGGCGATCCTCAAGGGCCTGCCCCAGGCCGGTGCCGACGTGATCGAGCTGGGCATGCCCTTCACCGATCCGATGGCCGATGGCCCGGCGATCCAGCTGGCGAACATTCGTGCCCTGGCCGCCAAGCAGAACCTGGCGAAAACCCTGCAGATGGTTCGCGAGTTCCGCGCCGGGAACAACGACACCCCGCTGGTGCTGATGGGTTACTTCAACCCGATCCACCACTACGGCGTGCCACGCTTTATCGCCGACGCCAAGGCCGCCGGTGTCGACGGCCTGATCGTGGTCGACCTGCCGCCGGAACATAACGGCGAGCTGTGCGACCCGGCCCAGGCCGCCGGCCTGGACTTTATCCGCCTGACCACCCCGACCACCGACGACACCCGCCTGCCCAGCGTGCTCAACGGCAGTTCCGGCTTCGTCTACTACGTCTCGGTGGCCGGTGTGACCGGTGCCGGTTCGGCGACCCTGGAACACGTCGAAGAAGCGGTGGCCCGCCTGCGTCGCCACACCGACCTGCCGATCAGCATCGGTTTCGGTATCCGCACCCCGGAACAGGCCGCGGCGATCGCCCGGCTGGCGGATGGCGTGGTGGTCGGCTCGGCGCTGATCGATCACATCGCCACCGCCACCAGCGACGAGCAGGCCGTCGATGGCGTGCTGAGCCTGTGCGCGGCTCTCGCCGAAGGGGTGCGCACAGCACGCTGAGCCACCCTGAGCGTTTATTGACAGAACTCCACTGTCAAAGGGGCAATCATTTCATTCTCTTTCCGGGATTGTCGGCAATAGCGGGCAATACCGGCGAGAGACGACCGCGCAGGAGCGCCGGATCGTTACCTATGAAAATGGATGCCCCTATGACGCTCGCTATCGCACGCACCTTCCTCGATCAACTGCCCACCCCAGAAACCCCTCGCCTGAAACTGCTCAGGTCGGTTGCTTCCAACCCACGAAAAACACCGCCGCCGCGACAGAACCTGTCCAGCCTGTTCGCGTTCGAACCCCTGACGCCCAGCACCACGAACCTGGCCTCGGACACCCGCACTCACCCAAGGTAAAGTTCCTGATACAAAGGAATCTATGCCTCGCCCCACTGACTAATATTGCGAGACCCGGGGGTTTGAAGCCACGTCTTCACCCCTTTCGATGTATTGCCTGTGTGGTGAGGAATGCCCCCGATGAAAATGCCCAAACGCCTGATCGCCGGCCTTGGCCTGTTGATGCTCAGCACCAGCCCCCTGCTGCATGCCGAGGACCAATGGCGCGGCGAAGATCATGATCGCGGTGGCTATGAGCATCGGGACAGGGGCGACGACAGGGGGCGGGACCGCGAGCATGACGAACACTATGAACACCGCCCACCCCGGGACTTCGGCCCGGTCCGGCAGATGATTCATGAAGACCACGAGCATTTCCGCCGCGGCGAGCCGTTGCCACCGGGCTTCCGCGTGGAGCGCGGCCGACCGCTGCCACGTGGCTATGAAGGCGAGCGCCTGGGTGGCTGGGAGCTGGAGCGCCTGCCGAGGTATGAAGGTTACGAGTGGCGGCGCATGGGCGATGACGTGGTCCTGATCGCCATCGGCACCGGGGTCGTCTACGAGATTCTCGAGGGTGTGCTGAACTGACCGCCTAGAAAATCGACAGATCCAATGGCCTGACCGCCCCCATCCAGATCCCGTGATCGCGGTGGTCGGCCAGGTCATCGCCGGTCAGGGGATGCATGAACACCACCAGCCCCTTGCGGTTCAGCGCCAGCCACGGCAAGACCACGCCGATGTACTGCGCATCGAACGCCAATTGGCAACTCCAATCCGGATGCGGCCCCACCGGGCGCTGGTGCATGCGTCCCATCTTCAGCGGAAAGGTCGCCGCTGCCGTTTCACACAGCTCACGGGCCTGCTCAAGGGTCGAGGCATCGAAATAGATATGGGCGTGGTAGCCCTTGATACGTTGCATGCCGCTCTCGTTCGTTCAGCCTTGGAAAATGCTACACCGCAATCGAGGGCAAGCCCAGCCCCACCAGCGATTGCGCACTATCGGCCTGCTCGGCCATCAGCCAGTCGAAGAAGCGCTGGATCAGCGCCCCGCGCCGTTTACGCTGGGGCAAGACCACGTAGTAGCCAAAGGTGGACATCACCGTCTGGCTGATCGGTCGGCATAACAACCCCTGCTCCAGCAGGTTATCCACCAGGTGCCGCCAGCCGATGGCCACGCCCTGGCCACCAATCGCCGCCTGGATCAACAGGGTGTAGTTGTCGAAGCGCAATTGCCCCGGCGCCGGTGCCGCGGTCAGCCCCAGCTCGCGAAAAACACCGGTCCAATCGAACCAGTGACTGCTGTTTTCGCCCTTGAGATGCAGCAAGGGAAACTCCAGCAGGGCCTCGGTGGGCAACGGCAGCTCGCGCCCCTTGAGCAATTGCGGGCTGCACACCGGAAACACTTCCTCGCTGAACAGCCAATGGCTCTCGCCCTGCTTGAAGCGGCCCTTGCCGAACAACACCGCCACATCGATGTCGGTGCGCAGCATGTTGTGACTGCGCTCACTGGTCACCAGGCTGACATCGACCTGGGGATTGGCCGCATGAAAGCGATGCAGGCGCGGCATCAACCAATAGGCGGCAAAGGCAAAGTCGGTGGCGACCTGCAGCACCTCGTGCTGACGCTGGGCGGTCACCGCGCTCAAGCCACTGTCGATGCTCTGCAGACCGGCCTGGACCTGCTCGAACAGGATCGAGCCGGCTTCGGTCAACTCGATCCCCCGGTAGATACGGTCGAACAGGCGGGTGGTCAGTTGCTCCTCCAGGCGCTTGATCTGCTGGCTGATGGCCGGTTGGGTGGTGCCCAGCTCCACCGCCGCGGCGGTAAAACTGTGATGGCGCGCCGCCGCTTCGAAGGCCCGGAGCAGATCGAGGGACAGGTCACCCAGCGATTCATACATAAGCTGTACTTATCCTAGTCATTGTTTGGCAGGGGCTTTACCACAAATTCCATGGAACACATGCTGGATCTCAGCACTATCGCATAACAATTCACTATGGAACGCCGCGATACCATGAAGCGCAAGAACATTCTCTTCATCATGGCCGATCAGATGGCCGCGCCCCTGTTGCCGCTCTACGGGGTATCGCCCATCAAGCTTCCGAACCTGAGCCGCCTGGCCGCCCAGGGCGTGGTCTTCGATGCCGCCTATTGCAACAGCCCGCTCTGCGCCCCGTCGCGCTTCACCCTGGTGAGCGGCCAGCTCCCGAGCAAGATCGGCGCCTACGACAACGCCGCCGATTTCCCCGCCGATGTGCCGACCTACGCCCACTATCTGCGGCGCCTGGGCTATCGCACCGCGCTGTCGGGCAAGATGCACTTCTGCGGGCCGGACCAGTTGCATGGTTATGAAGAACGCCTGACCAGCGATATCTATCCGGCGGACTACGGCTGGGCGGTGAACTGGGACGAGCCCGACGTGCGGCCCAGCTGGTACCACAACATGTCCTCGGTGCTGCAGGCCGGTCCCTGTGTGCGCACCAACCAGCTGGACTTCGATGAAGAGGTGGTGTTCAAGGCGCAGCAGTACCTGTTCGATCACGTGCGTGAAGACGGCGACCGGCCGTTCTGCCTGACCGTGTCCATGACCCATCCCCACGATCCCTACACCATTCCCAAGGCATTCTGGGACCTGTATCGCGACGAGGACATCCCGCTGCCGGAGACACCGGCCCAGGACAGCCTCGATCCGCATTCCCGGCGTTTGCTCAAGGTCTATGACCTGTGGGACAAGCCGCTGCCTGTGGATAAGATCCGCGACGCCCGCCGTGCCTACTTCGGCGCATGCAGCTATATCGACAGCAACGTCGGCAAACTCCTGCAAACCCTGGAGGAAACCGGCCTATCGGAGGACACGCTGATCGTGTTCTCCGGCGACCACGGCGACATGCTCGGCGAGCGCGGCCTCTGGTACAAGATGCATTGGTTCGAAATGTCCGCCCGGGTACCGCTGCTGATCAGCGCCCCGGGGCAATTCGCCGCCGGGCGCGTCAGCGCGGCCGTCTCCACCGCCGACCTGCTGCCGACCCTGGTGGAACTGGCCGGCGGCACGCTGCACGCCGAGCTGCCGCTGGACGGTCGCTCGCTGGTCCCGCACCTCAGCGGGGAGGGCGGCCACGACGAAGTGTTCGGCGAATACATGGCCGAAGGGACCATCGGCCCGCTGATGATGATTCGTCGCGGGGCCTACAAATTCATCTACAGCGAAGACGACCCCTGCCTGCTCTTCGATGTCCACAACGACCCCCGCGAAGCAGAAGAACTCAGCCAGTCCGCGCCGCATCAGACACTTTTCAACGACTTCCTGGCCGAAGCCCGGGCGAAATGGAACATCCCGGCGATCCACCAACAGGTGCTCGCCAGTCAGCGCCGACGGCGTTTCGTCGCCGCCGCACTGACCCAAGGGAAGCTGAAGAGCTGGGATCACCAGCCACTGGTGGACGCCAGTCAGCAATACATGCGCAACCATATCGACCTCGACGATCTGGAACGCAAGGCGCGTTATCCACAACCCTGCCAACATCAATAACGAACGAGAGGGGAAGGCGATGAAAAAGTTATCCACAGCACTGACGGCCGGCCTGCTGGCCGCGAGCTGCCTGAGTGCTTATGCCGAACAGAGCTGCGACACCGTGAAAATGGCCGATCCGGGCTGGAGCGATATCGCCGCGACCAACGCCATCACCAGCCTGCTGCTGGGTGGCCTGGGCTACACGGCCAAGGTCGATACCCTGGCGGTGCCGATCACCTATGGCGGTCTCAAGGACGGCCAGGTGGATGTGTTCCTCGGCAACTGGATGCCGGCGCAGCAGGGTTTCTACGACAAGTTCGTGGCCAACGGCGATGTCACGCAACTGGCGAAGAACCTCGACGGCACCGAATTCACCCTGGCGGTCCCGGATTATGTCTGGGACGCGGGTGTGCATAACTTTGCCGACCTGAACAAGTATGCGGACAAGTTCGACAAGAAACTCTACGGCATCGGTTCCGGCGCACCGGCCAATGCCTCGCTGGCGGAGATCATCAAGAAGAACCAGTTCGACCTGGGCCAGTGGAAACTGGTGGAGTCCAGCGAGCAGGCGATGTTGGCCGAAGTGGCCCGGTCGGTGAAGAAGCAGAAGTTCGTGGTCTTCCTCGGCTGGACCCCGCACCCGATGAACGTGCAGATGAAGATGCATTATCTCAAGGGCGGCGAGCAGTACTTCGGCGATACCGGCAGCGTCTATACCGTGACCCGCAAGGGTTATGCACAGGCCTGCCCGAACGTCGGCAAGTTGCTGAGCAACCTGAGCTTCACCCAGGACATGGAAAACAGCATCATGGCCGAGGTAGCGAACAAGAAGCTGAGCAATGCCGATGCAGCCCGTGCCTGGATCAAGGCCAATCCGGCGGTGCTGGATAAATGGCTGGACGGGGTGAAGACCGTGGATGGCCAGGATGCGTTGCCGGTGGTGAAGGCCAAGCTCTAAAGGCCAACACAAAACCTGTGGATACCGTCTAACGGCGATGAACGCAATCATTGTAGGAGCTGGCTTGCTGCGGGCGGCGTTCCGACGATGAGGCCCTTGAGCCTTGCATCGTCCTTCAGGCCGCCATCGCCGGCAAGCCGGCTCCTACAGGTCGGTATTTCACCGCGTAAACTCCAGAGACACTCCTCACGCTGAAGCCGACTCATCCAACCGAGGGCCCCATGGGCTGGACCAACCGCCACAAACTCCTGCCATTTCTCAGCTGGCTGCCCCGGCAAACCCGCGCCAGCATCAGCCGTGATCTGATCGTCGGCCTGAGCGGGGCGATCCTGGCCTTGCCGCAATCGGTCGCCTACGCGCTGATCGCCGGCCTGCCACCCGAATACGGCCTGTACGCCGCCATCGTCCCGGTGCTGATCGCCTGTCTCTGGGGCTCGTCCTGGCACCTGATCTGCGGGCCCACGGCCGCCATCTCGATTGTCCTGTTCGCCAGTGTCAGCCCGCTCGCGGTGCCCGGCAGCCAGGACTACATCACCCTGATCCTGCTGCTGACCTGCATCGCCGGGATCTTCCAGTGGCTGCTGGGCATGCTGCGCTTCGGCGCCCTGGTGAATTTCGTCTCGCATTCGGTGGTGCTGGGTTTCACCCTGGGCGCCGCCGTGGTCATCGCCCTCGGGCAACTGCCCAACCTGCTGGGGCTCGACGTCCCCAACCAGGCGACCGCCCTGAACAGCCTGCTGCAACTGAGCCAGCACCTTGGCGAACTGGACAAACCCTCGCTGCTGCTGGGGCTGGGCACCCTGATCCTCGGTTTCACGCTCAAATCCCTGCTGCCGCGCTGGCCGACCCTGCTGATCACCCTGGTACTGGCCAGTGCGCTGGTCTGGCTGTGCCCGGGCCTGTTCGGGCATGTGCAGTTGGTCAAGGGCTTCATCGGCCGGCTGCCGCCGTTCAGCCCCTTGCCGCTGGACCTGGAAACCATCCTGCGCCTGCTGCCCAGCGCCGTCGCGGTGGGCATGCTCGGGCTGGTGACCAGCCTGTCGATTGCCCGTTCGATCTCCGCGCGTTCCCAACAGTTGCTCGACGCCAACCAGGAAGTCCGCGCCCAGGGCCTGTCGAACATGGTTGGCAGCCTGTTTTCCGGCTATCTGTCGGCCGGTTCGTTCACCCGTGCCGCGCTGAGTTATGAGGCCGGCGCCTACTCGCCCCTGGCCGGGGTGTTTTCCGCCCTCTGGGTGACGCTGTTCGCCGTGACCGGTTCGGCACTGATCGCGCACATCCCGATCCCGGCGATGGCCGGCAGTATCCTGCTGATCAGCTGGGGGCTGGTGGACCGGCGCGGTATCCGTGCGTTATTGCGGGTCAGTCACGCCGAGTTCGCGGTGATGGCGCTGACCTGCGTGGCGACCTTGCTGCTGGAGTTGCAGACGGCGATTTATGCCGGGGTACTGGCCTCGCTGTTTTTCTACCTCAAGCGCACCTCGCAGCCGCGGGTACACCATTGGCGCGATGGCGAGGAGGACGTATTGCGGGTCGGCGGATCGATCTTTTTCGGCGCCAGCCATTACCTGCAAGTCCGGCTACAACGATTGCACGGACAGAAGGTGGTGATCGAAGCGCAGCAGATCAACTTCATCGATTACTCGGGGGTGGAAATGCTGCACCAGGAAGCCCGGCGCCTGGCGCGAGAAGGCCGCAGCCTGACCCTGAGGCGGGCGCGGGCGCCGGTGGTGGAGGAGTTGATCAAGCTCGAGGGTGTGGATAAGTGCCCGATCCGCTTTGAGGATTGATTGCCCCTACAAGGCCAGCAAGCGCCGCAACTCCGCCAGCACCGGCGCGGTATCCGGGCGCACACCGCGCCACAGGAAGAACGCCTCCGCCGCCTGTTCGGCCAGCATGCCCAGGCCATCCATCGAGACCGCCGCACCGTGCGCGCTGGCCCAGCGACAGAAGGCGGTCGGCTCCTTGCTGTACATCATGTCGTAGCAGAAGGTCTTGCCCGATTCGATCAGGCTCGACGCAATCGGCGGCACATCGCCCGACAGGCTGGCCGAGGTGGCATTGATGATCAGGTCCACCGGCTCCTGCAACCAGTCGAACCCGCTGGCGCACACCGGCCCCAGATCGGCGAACAGCTCAGCCAGCAACTCGGCTTTCTCCACCGTCCGGTTGGCAATGATCAGTGAAGCCGGCTGTTCCGCCAGCAATGGCTCCAGCGCCCCACGTACCGCCCCGCCGGCGCCCAGCAGCAGGATGCGCTTGCCCTCCAGGCCGAACCCGGCATTGACCGTCAGGTCGCGTACCAGTCCGGCACCGTCGGTGTTGTCGCCCAGCAGGCTGCCGTCGGCCAGCTTGCTCAGGGTGTTCACCGCCCCGGCCCGCTGCGCCCGGGCAGTCAGGCTGTCAGCCAGGCGATAGGCCTCTTCCTTGAAAGGCACCGTCACATTGGCCCCGAGTCCGTCCTGGAAAAAAGCCCTGGCGCAGCCGGAAAAATCATCAAGAGGCGCGAGCAAGGTGCTGTAGTCCAGCTTCTGGGCGGTCTGCTCGGCGAACAGGCGGTGAATCAACGGCGACTTGCTGTGGCCGATGGGGTTGCCGAAGACGACGTAACGGTCCATCAGGCATTGCCCTCCGCCAACCAGTCGCGATCCTGCAGGAAGTACTCGGTCAAGCGCGCCTCTTCGCTGCCAGGCTCAGCCTTCCAGTCGTAGCCCCAGCGCACTTGCGGCGGCAACGACATCAGGATCGATTCGGTGCGACCGCCCGATTGCAGGCCGAACAGGGTGCCACGGTCGTACACCAGGTTGAATTCCACATAACGACCACGACGGAACTCCTGGAACTCGCGCTGCTGTTCGGTCCAGGCCTGGGCCTTGCGACGCTGCACGATCGGCAGGTACGCCTCGATATAGGCATCGCCGATCGCCCGCATGAAGGCAAAGCTGGTATCGAAGTCCCATTCGTTCAGGTCATCGAAGAACAGACCGCCGATGCCCCGTGGCTCGTTGCGGTGCTTGATATAGAAGTAGCTGTCGCACCAGGCCTTGTAGCGCGGGTAGACATCCGCGCCGAACGGCGCACAGGCCCGTTCGGCCACCCGGTGCCAGTGCACGCAGTCTTCCTCGTTGGCGTAGTAGGGCGTCAGGTCGAAACCGCCACCGAACCACCAGACCGGCTCTTCACCGGCCTTCTCGGCGATGAAAAAGCGCACATTGGCGTGGGACGTCGGCACGTGGGGGTTGTGCGGGTGAATCACCAGGGACACGCCCAGGGCCTCGAAGCCACGCCCGGCCAGCTCAGGACGATGGGCACTGGCCGAAGGCGGCAGGCCGCTGCCGAAGACATGGGAGAAGTTGACGCCACCTTTCTCGACCACCTGACCGTTGGCGATCACCCGGGTCCGACCGCCGCCGCCGGCGGGGCGGGTCCAGGCATCTTCGACGAAGCGCGCGCCCCCGTCTTCGGCTTCCAGGGCAGCACAGATGCGGTCTTGCAGGTCGAGCAGGTAGGCTTTCACGGCCTCGGTGCGGGTAGTCATGGCATCACCTTGAATCGGGCAAAGCTACACGGCACATCGGACGGCCGGTAGCAAAGAGGCGCGTAGCATAGCACCGCGTTTGTGACTGTCGCTGTTGACGAAGGTCAAGCGAAGGAGTCCGATAGGGCCCTTGCATCGCGCCGCACGGCGCCCCTTTGAGCAATGTCCAAGGAGAGAAAGATGGCCAAACGTATCCTGTTTCGCGCCCATGGCGGCCCGGAAGTCCTTGAATATGTCGACTACACCCCCGCCGAGCCGGGCCCGCAGCAGGTGCGGGTACGCAACCACGCCATCGGCCTGAACTTCATCGACACCTATTTCCGCAGTGGGCTGTATGCGCCACCGGCCTTGCCATCGGGCCTGGGCTCCGAAGGCGCGGGCATTGTCGAGGCGGTCGGTAGCGAGGTCAGCCGGTTCAAGGTCGGCGACCGCGTGGCCTACGGCAGCGGTCCGCTCGGCGCCTACAGCGAAGTGCATGTGCTGCCGGCGGCGAACCTGGTGCAGCTGCCGGAGGGCATCAGCTTCGAACAGGCCGCCGCGGTGATGCTCAAGGGCCTGACGGTGCAATACCTGTTTCGCCAGACCTATGAGTTGAAAGGGGGCGAAACCGTGCTGTTCCATGCGGCGGCCGGAGGCGTCGGCCTGCTCGCCTGCCAGTGGGCCAAGGCCCTGGGCGTGAAACTGATCGGTACGGTCAGTTCCCCGGCAAAAGCCGCCCTGGCCAAGTCCCTCGGAGCCTGGGAAACCATCGACTACAGCCACGAGGATGTGGCCAAGCGGGTGCTGGAGCTGACGGATGGCAAGAAGGTGCCGGTGGTGTATGACGGCGTCGGCAAGGACACCTGGCTGACCTCGCTGGACAGTCTGGCTCCCCGTGGGCTGATGGTCAGCTTCGGCAACGCCTCGGGCGCGGTGGACGGGGTCAACCTGGGGATTCTGTCGGCCAAGGGCTCGCTGTATGTGACCCGGCCGACGCTGGCGAGCTACGCCAACAACGCGGAAAACCTGCAGGCCATGGCCAACGATCTGTTCGGGATGATCACCAGCGGCAAGCTGAAGATCGAGATCGGCGCCCGTTACAGCCTGGCGGACGCGGCCAAGGCCCAGACCGAACTGGCGGCGCGGCACACCACCGGGTCGACGGTGCTGTTGCCTTAAAACTACCGAGTCTGGCCTGGATTTGTGGCGAGCGGGCTTGCCCGCTCGCCACAAGGGTTCAGCTCACGCCGGACGAACGATATTCCCCGTCACCAGGTCGCGAATCAGGCTCGGGTTCTTGCGCCCGCCCAGGTTACCGCCCAGCACCAGGTCGACCTGCCCGCGGAAATACTGCTCCACGCGAATCCGCGTGCGCGCCGCCGGCCGTCCCTGGGGATTGGCCGAGGTGGAAATCAGCGGCCCCACCAACGAGCACAGGTCCCGCACCAGCGGATGATCGCTGACCCGCAAGGCCACGGTGTCATGCCGGCCGGTGATCCACTCCGGCAACAGGTCCTGATGCGGCACCAGCCAGGTATTGGGGCCCGGCCAGGTACTGGCCATGCGGGCAATCCAGTCTTCCGGGAAATCCTCGAAAAGAAAGTCGAACTGGCGGATATTGTCGGCGATCAGGATCAGTCCCTTGTCCACCGAGCGATTCTTGATCGCCAGCAGGCGATCCACCGCCTCTTCGTTCCACGGATCGCAGCCCAGCCCCCAGACCGCCTCGGTTGGATAGGCAATCACCGCCCCTGCGCGAATTTCTCGTGCGGCTTCTTGCACACGCCAACTCTTGACCATTGCTTGCTCTCCGGATTTAACGCTATTTGCAGTTTACTCAGGTAACCCTACCTCGCGCGAGCTAACCAGCGCCCGCTTTCGTTGGCAACCCGGCCTTCGAGCTCCAGTTCGGTCAGCGCCGCCAGCACCCGCGGCAATGTCCAGCCACACGCCCGGGCCAGGGCCTCGCTGCTCTGCGGTGCCGCGTGTAGCAAACCCAACAGCGGATGCTCGGACGCGGCGGGGATCGGGCTGGCCGTCACCCGCTGCCAACCGCGCAGGGGCTCGAGGATATGTTCGACGCTTTCCACCAGCACCGCACCGTCGCGGATCAACTGATGACAGCCCTTGGCGCCGGGGTGATGGATGGAACCGGGAATCGCATACACCTCGCGCCCCTGTTCCGCCGCCAGCCGGGCGGTGATCAGCGAGCCACTGGCGACACTCGCCTCCACCACCAGCACGCCCAGCGACAAGCCGCTGATGATCCGATTGCGTCGGGGAAAGTTGCCCGGATGCGGCGGTGCCTCCAGGGGCAACTCGGAAACCACGGCGCTGCCCTGGGCAATCATGGCCTCCGCCAGTCGGCGATGGCGCTGTGGATAAAAATTTTCCAGACCGGTGCCAAGAACGCCGATGGTCCGCCCACCGATGTCCAGGGCGGCCTGGTGGGCCGCCCCGTCGATCCCCAGTGCCAGCCCGCTGGTGATGACGAAACCGGCACCGGCCAGGCTCCGGGAAAAGGCCGCCGCCGTGTCCGTGCCCGGCTTGGAGGCCCGTCGGCTGCCGACTATCGCCAACTGCGGTTTTTCCAGAAGGGCAGGGTCGCCGGCGACGAACAGCAAGGGCGGGGCGTCGCATAGCTCGGCCAGCAGAGCGGGGTAGTCGGCCCCGTCCCACATCAGCAGATGCCGGGCCGGACGCTCTAGCCAGCGCAACGCAGCACTGGCACCGTCACGGACGTCAGGGCTGCGGCGAGCCCCGGCACAGGCCGCCGGCAACCCCAGCGCCCGCCAGGCAGCGGCCGGTGCGCCGAGGGCCGCCGAGGCCGAGCCGAAGGCATCGATCAGGGTTCGAAAGCGCCGTGGACCGAGTTCCGGTAGACGATGCAGGCGCAGACGGGCTTCCAGCTCCGCCGGGGACAGGGAGGTACAGGTGGACAGCGACATCGGATCATCCTTGATCGGTGGCGGTCCTCAAACGGCGGAACAAGCTGTGGATAACTCTGTGTGTAACCTGTTTAACCCGCTAACGGAATCGGCCCACGTTATCGTCCGGCGCTACGGATTGCGCACCTTGTCCAGGACCGCCAGGGACCGCGTGGCAGTAAGTACTAAACCATAGCTGAGCTTTTCGTAGGTGCGGAACACCATCAGCAGGCCCGAACGCTCATCGGGGACCTTCACGGCCTCGCCGGTCACCCGGTCGCGCACCGTCTCGCCGGTCTTCATCACCGCCAGGACGTTGCCTTCGGCCAGGCCATCGCGCCGTCCCTTGTTGATCGTGACCACGTCCATGACCCCGATCTGTGTAACACCTCGTGGCACATCGATGATGGTGCCGTGGATCTGCGCTTGCGGCGCGCTGGGCATGAACATCGAATTGACCGGGTGCTCCTCGCTGACGAACAGGCGATCCCCCAGGCGAACCTCCTCGATGGTGCGCCGCAGGTTCAGCGTACCGACATCGCCTTCGGTCGCCACCAGTTCACCGGTGCCGATGTCGTCGGCGTTGATCCCCAGGAATTCCTTGGTCTGTGGGTCGGTATAGACCTTGCCCTGGCGGAACAGGCCATACACCGAGTGCGCCGGATCGAACACGCCACGGGCATAGATCCGGTCGCCCATGCCGCTGAGCACCCGCTCGTTGTTGCCGGCCAGGATATACGGGGCCTTCTGGAAGTCCGCCGCATCATCGACAATGCGGTTGCTCAACAGGAAGGCATTGATCTTTTCCAGCGGGATGCTCGGAATCGCCTCGGCCACCGGTGAGCGACGCACCTGCGGCGACAACTTGACGGTGCCCCGGGAGACGCCGCGATCGACCACCAGCCGTGGCTGGCCGTCGACGAACTGCAGCGTCAGGGTATCGCCGGGGTAGATCAGGTCCGGGTTGGCCACCTGGGGGTTCGCGTGCCAGATCTCCGGCCACTTCCACGGTTCGCGGAGGAATTTCCCGGAAATGTCCCAAAGTGTGTCACCACGCACGACGGTATAGCGCTGTGGATAACCCTCCTTGAGCTGCACTTGCGCCTGCACGACGCCGCTAACGGCCAGCAACAGGGCGAGTAGTGTTTTCCTCATGCAGTGAATCCCTTTATTATGTGCCTTCGCGTGAAACGCCAGAGCCCCCGCGGCTCGCTCCCAGGGAGAACGTTTTACAACGGTAGCCGATCCCACCGGGACATTTCGGCGACCGTCCCTGACTTTACCTCACATGTGCAGCAAATACGCCTATGGCCATTTTAAACATCCTCGAATTTCCAGACCCGCGCCTGCGCACCATCGCCAAACCCGTGGCCGTGGTGGACGACAAGGTGCGTCAGTTGATCGATGACATGTTTGAAACAATGTATGAAGCCCCGGGCATCGGCCTGGCGGCGACCCAGGTCAATGTGCACCAGCGGATCGTGGTCATGGACCTGAGCGAAGACCGTAGCGAACCCCGGGTGTTCATCAACCCCGAGTTCGAAACCCTGACCGAAGACATGGACCAGTACCAGGAAGGCTGCCTGTCGGTGCCGGGCTTCTACGAGAACGTCGACCGCCCGACGAAACTGCGGGTCAAGGCCCTCGACCGCGACGGCCAGCCGTTCGAGCTGGAAGCCGATGGCTTGCTGGCGGTGTGCATCCAGCACGAGTGCGATCACCTGAACGGCAAGCTGTTCGTCGATTACCTGTCTACGCTCAAGCGCGACCGGATCAAGAAGAAGCTGGAAAAGCTGCATCGCCAGAACGCCTGATCCCCCTCATACCAAAGGCTTGCGAAGCAGACCCTGTGAAAACGTAACGAGCGAAGGCAAGACAAGGCAAAAACAGGCGAGGAAGCGGAGTTTACTGGTTGTAAATGAGCATTCCGAGCCTGTTTTTAACGCAGGATTGCCGAGCGCAGTAGTTTTCACAGGGTCTGCAAGGCAAGCCTTTCTTTGTTTAAGCGAGCTTTTTATGACTGAGCCACTGCGCATCGTCTTTGCCGGCACCCCCGAATTCGCCGCCGAACACCTCAAGGCCCTGCTCGACAGCCCTTACGAGATCGTCGCGGTCTACACCCAGCCGGATCGTCCGGCGGGCCGTGGGCAGAAGCTGATGCCGAGCCCGGTCAAGCAGCTCGCCCTGGAACACGGCATCGCCGTCCTGCAGCCGCCGACCCTGCGCAACGCCGAGGCCCAGGCCGAACTGGCGGCGCTCAAGCCGGACCTGATGGTGGTGGTCGCCTACGGCCTGATCCTGCCGCAGGTCGTGCTGGATATCCCGCGCCTGGGCTGCATCAACAGCCATGCCTCGCTGCTGCCGCGCTGGCGCGGCGCGGCGCCGATCCAGCGCGCCGTGGAAGCCGGCGATCGCGAAAGCGGCGTGACCGTGATGCGCATGGAAGCCGGGCTCGACACCGGACCGATGCTGCTCAAGACCGTCACCCCGATCAGCGCCGAAGACACCGGTGGCACCTTGCATGACCGCCTGGCCGAACTCGGCCCGCCCGCCGTGCTCCAGGCCATCGCCGGTCTCGCCGCCGCGACCCTGGACGGTGAGGTCCAGGACGACAGCCTCGCCACCTACGCCCACAAGCTGAACAAGGACGAGGCGCGCATCGACTGGAATCGCCCGGCGGTCGAGCTGGAGCGACTGATTCGCGCCTTCAACCCCTGGCCGGTCTGCCACAGCACCCTCAATGGCGAAGCCCTGAAAGTCCTCGCCGCCGGCGTCGCCGAAGGCCAGGGCCAACCGGGGGAAATCCTCGCCGCCAGCAAGGACGGCCTGATCGTCGCCACCGCCGTGGGCGCCCTGTGCCTGACCCGCCTGCAACTGCCCGGCGGCAAGGCGCTGAACTTCAGTGACCTGTTCAACAGCCGTCGCGAGAAATTCGCCCTCGGTACGGTGCTCGGCCAATGAACCCACGTCTGGCCGCCGCCAAGGCACTGGCCGCCGTCCTCAGCGGCAAGGCCTCGCTCAACAGCTCGCTGCCGCTGCAACTGGACAAGGTCGAGGCGCGCGATCGCGGCCTGACCCAAGACCTGGCGTTCGGCACCGCGCGCTGGCAACCCCGCCTGTCGGCACTGGCGACCAAGCTGCTGCAGAAACCCTTCAAGGCCGCCGATGCCGATGTCGAAGCCTTGCTGCTGGTCGGCCTGTATCAGCTGCTCTACACCCGTGTACCGGCCCACGCCGCCATCGGCGAGACCGTCGGTTGCGCCGACAAGCTGAAAAAGCCCTGGGCCAAGGCCTTGCTCAACGCCGTGCTGCGCCGCGCGCAACGGGAAAGCGAGGCGCTGCTGGCCGAGCTGGAACACGACCCGGTGGTGCGCACCGCCCACCCGCGCTGGCTGCAGAAATCCCTCAAGGCCTTCTGGCCCGAACAGTGGGAAGCCATCTGCGCGGCGAACAACGCCCATCCGCCGATGATCCTGCGGGTCAATCGCCGCCATCACCCGCGCGATGCCTACCTCAAGCTGCTGGGCGAGGCCGGTGTCGGCGCCCAGGCCTGTGCCTACAGCCAGGACGGCATCGTCCTGGAAGAGGCCTGCGATGTGCGCAACCTGCCCGGCTTCAATGAAGGCTGGATCAGCGTCCAGGACGAAGCCGCGCAACTGGCCGCCGACCTGCTGGACCTGGCGCCGGGCCAACGGGTGCTCGACGCCTGCTGCGCCCCCGGCGGCAAGACCTGCCATATCCTCGAAGCCCAGCCGCAACTGGCCGGCGTGGTCGCCGTGGACCTGGAGGCCAAGCGCCTGGTACGGGTACGCGAGAACCTCGAACGCCTCGGCCTGGACGCCGAACTGATCGCCGCAGACGGCCGCGATACGGCCACCTGGTGGGACGGCAAGCCGTTCCAGCGGATCCTGCTGGATGCCCCGTGCTCGGCCACCGGCGTGATCCGTCGCCATCCCGACATCAAGCTGACTCGCCAGCCCGACGACATCGCCGCCCTGGCCGCCTTGCAAGGCGAGCTATTGGACGCGATGTGGACGACCCTGGAAGTCGGCGGCATCCTGCTCTACGCCACCTGTTCGACCCTGCCGACCGAGAATACCGAGGTGATCGAAGCGTTCCTCGCCCGCACCTCCGGGGCCCGCGAGCTGGACATCGCCGGGACCTTCGGTGTCAAGCAGCCCCACGGGCGCCAGTTGCTGGCCCAGCAAGGCGGCCACGACGGCTTCTACTACGCCAAACTGATCAAGATCGCCGCCGCGCGCGGCTGAGCCGGGGTAACGGAGCGACCCGATGAAAATCATCATCCTCGGTGCCGGGCAGGTCGGCGGCACGCTGGCCGAGCACCTGGCCAGCGAAGCCAACGACATCACCGTGGTCGACACCGATGGCGAGCGCCTGCGCGATCTCGGCGACCGCCTGGACATCCGCACCGTCCAGGGCCGCGCCTCGTTCCCGACGATCCTGCGCCAGGCCGGCGCGGATGATGCCGACCTGCTGGTGGCGGTGACCAACAGCGACGAGACCAACATGGTCGCCTGCCAGGTCGCCCACACCCTGTTCCACACCCCGACCAAGATCGCCCGGGTCCGCGAAGCGGCCTACCTGACCCGCGCCGGGCTGTTCGACAACGACGCGATTCCGGTGGACGTGCTGATCAGCCCGGAACAGGTGGTCACCCACTACATCAAGCGCCTGATCGAACATCCGGGCGCCTTGCAGGTGATCGACTTCGCCGGGGGCAAGGCCTTGCTGGTGGCGGTCAAGGCCTACTACGGCGGGCCGCTGGTGGGGCAGCAACTGCGCCAGTTGCGCGAGCGCATGCCCAACGTCGACACCCGCGTGGCGGCGATCTTCCGTCGCGACCGGCCGATCCTGCCCCGCGGCGACACGGTGATCGAAGCCGACGACGAAGTCTTTTTCATCGCCGCCAAGGCGCATATCCGCGCGGTGATGGGCGAAATGCGCCGCCTTGACGAGACCTACAAGCGCATCGTCATCGCCGGCGGCGGGCAGATCGGCGAGCGGCTGGCCGAAGCTATCGAAAGCCGTTACCAGGTCAAGATCATCGAGAAGAGCCCGGCGCGCTGCCGCCACCTCTCGGACACCCTGGACAGCACCGTGGTGCTGCAAGGCAGCGCGTCGGACCGCGACCTGCTGCTGGAAGAGAACATCGGCGACACCGATGTGTTCCTGGCCCTGACCAACGACGATGAAGCCAACATCATGTCATCGCTGCTGGCCAAGCGCCTCGGGGCGAAGAAAGTCATGACCCTGATCAACAACCCGGCCTATGTCGACCTGGTCCAGGGTGGCGAGATCGACATCGCCATCAGCCCGCAACTGGCGACCATCGGCACCTTGCTGGCCCATGTGCGCCGGGGCGATATCGTCAGCGTGCACTCCCTCAGGCGCGGGGCGGCGGAGGCCATCGAGGCGATTGCCCATGGCGACGCGAAGTCGAGCAGGGTGATTGGCCGGGCCATCGCCGACATCGCCTTGCCGCCGGGGGCGACCATCGGCGCAATCATTCGCGATGAAGAGGTGCTGATCGCCCACGATGCGACGGTGATCCAGGCCGGCGACCATGTCATTCTGTTCCTTGTGGATAAAAAGCAGATCCGCGATGTGGAAAAGTTGTTTCATGTCGGTCTGAGCTTTTTCTGACCTGTGACCCTACCGGAGGCTCGCCATGCTCGAATCACTGGAAAAAATGCTCGCCAAGGGTGTGGATAACTCCCTGCTGCGCTTCGGCCTCGGCAAGGGTTATCTGGATCTGGGGGAAAACACCAAGGCCGTCGAACACCTGCAACGCTGCGTCGGCTTCGACCCGAAATACTCCGCCGCCTGGAAACTGCTGGGCAAGGCGCATCAGGCCGCGGGCGACAACGCGGCCGCCAGACAGGCTTGGGAACAGGGACTGGAAGCCGCTCGCGCCCATGGCGACAAGCAGGCGGAAAAAGAGATGACGGTGTTTCTGAAAAAGCTGGAAAAAGCCGCGCTCAAAGATCGATGAAGCGCAGGCCGATGCCCTCGGCGTCGACCCGTACCACTTCCATCCGAATCCGCGGCGCCGCCGCCGGCAGATCCTGCACCTGGCCATAGACCACCGCACCGGTGGTCAGGCGCGACAAGCTCGGGTGCGTCACATACACGCCCTTGCTGGACAGGTTGCGTGTCTGTCCCAGGCACTCGCCGATGCTGGGGTGCTGGATCTTGATACGCAGCGAATGATTGTGATCGGACATCTGTTGCGTCCTTGAAAGGTGCAGCTGTGGATAAATCAGTCGCACCGACTTATCCACAGATCATGCCAACAGGCTCTCAGTACCAGCGTTTCTCACCCGCCGGACGCCGCCTGAAGCGCTTCATGCTCCACATGTACTGGTCCGGATAAGCCCGCACATAACGCGCCACCACCTGGCTCATGGCGGCCACGGAGGTCTCGGTATCGGTGCTGTACATGGCTTCGGGCGCGGCTTCCAGGATCACCTTGAAGCCAGAACCGTCCGGCAGGCGCAGCGCGTGCAGGAACACGCCCACCGCCTTGCCGCCGGCCAGCATGTTGGGTACGAACTTGCTGGTCAGCGCCGTGGTGCCGAGGAACGGCACGAACACCCCGGCGGATTCGGCCGGTTCCGGGTCGGCGGGAATGCCCACCGCACCACCTTTGCGCACTTCCTTGATGACGCTGAGGATGCCTTCCTTGGTGGAGGCGGCAACCCGGTTGCCCAACTGCACCCGCTGCTTGCGCAACAGTTCGTCCACCGCCTTGAGCTTGGGCGGACGGTAGAAAATGATCGGTTTGCACTGGCTGCAATAGAAGTGATTGAGCACTTCCCAGTTGCCCAGGTGGCTGGTGATGCCCACCACACCCTTGCCCGAGGCCAGGGCCTCCTTGAGGATGTCGAGGCCTTCGACTTCGCGCACCCGCTCCATCGAGCGATGGGCCGGCCAGATCCAGGCGCAGGCACTTTCGGTAAAGGACTTGCCGATCCCCATCAGGCTGCGGCCCACCAGCTGCTCGCGGGCCACCGGGTCCAGTTCCGGAAAACATTTCGCCAGGTTGATCCGCACCACGTCGCGGGAACGGTTGGGCAGCTTCCACATCACCCAGCCGATGGCTGCGCCCACCCGCTGCACGGCACACCAGGGCAGCAGCGCAAACAATCGCAACGCCCCCACCAGCATGGCGCCTTTAAACTTTTCCACAGGCCACTCCTGTCGTGATCGAGCTTGTCATCAGCCGACTATTGTAACCGTGGTATAGCCAATGTGGCGTAGCGATCACAATCGGTGGTGTGGTCCATGACCATGCCCGAGGCCTGCATGAAGGCGTAGCAGATGGTCGGACCGACGAATTTGAAGCCGAGTTTCTTCAGGGCCTTGCTCATGGCCTCGGCCTGGGGCGTGACGGCCGGGACCTCGCCGCGCCCGTTGAAATGATTGACCCTGGGCACATCGTCGACAAAGGACCAGAGCAGTGCCACCGGATCTTCCAGGGTCAGCCAGACCTGGGCATTGCGCCGCGCGGCCTGGAGTTTCAGGCGATTGCGGATGATCCCGGGGTCGAGCATCAGTTGCTCGAGGTCGGCATCGCTCATGGCCGCGACTTTTCGCACATCGAAACCGAACAAGACCTTCCGGTAGTGCTCACGTTTCTTCAGGATAGTGATCCAGGACAACCCGGCCTGGAACCCTTCGAGCAAAAGCAACTCGAACAGACGCTGCCCATCGCGCAGCGGCACGCCCCACTCCTGATCGTGATAGGCCATGTACAAAGGATCGTCGTTGCACCAAAAGCAGCGTGGCATAAGGCTCCAGGGGGCGTGCGCGTGGCCGAATCGGGTATACTCCCGCCTTTTGAATCGCAGCCCAAGTAACAGGTGAATTTCGTGAGCCAGCCTACGCCAGCCGTGCGTACCTTCCAAGACTTGATCCTCGCCCTGCAACAATACTGGGCCGAGCAAGGTTGTGTGGTACTTCAGCCCTACGATATGGAAGTAGGCGCCGGCACCTTTCATACCGCCACGTTCCTGCGCGCCATCGGCCCGGAAACCTGGAACGCCGCCTACGTACAGCCCAGCCGTCGCCCGACTGACGGCCGCTACGGCGAAAACCCGAACCGCTTGCAGCACTACTACCAGTTCCAGGTCGTCCTCAAGCCCAACCCGGACAACTTCCAGGAGCTGTACCTGGGCTCGCTCAAGCGCGTCGGCCTCGACCCGCTGGTGCACGACATCCGTTTCGTCGAGGACAACTGGGAATCGCCGACCCTCGGCGCCTGGGGCCTGGGCTGGGAAGTCTGGCTCAACGGCATGGAAGTCACCCAGTTCACCTACTTCCAGCAGGCGGGCGGCATCGAGTGCTACCCGGTGACCGGCGAGATCACCTACGGCCTGGAACGCCTGGCGATGTACCTGCAGGGCGTCGATTCGGTCTACGACCTGGTCTGGGCCGACGGCCCGTTCGGCAAGGTGACCTACGGCGACGTGTTCCACCAGAACGAAGTGGAGCAGTCGACCTACAACTTCGAACACGCCAACGTCGAGAAGCTGTTCGAACTGTTCGACTTCTATGAAAGCGAAGCCAAGCGCCTGATCGAACTGGACCAGCCGCTGCCGTTGCCGAGCTACGAAATGGTCCTCAAGGCCTCGCACACCTTCAACCTGCTGGATGCACGCCGGGCGATCTCGGTGACCGCGCGCCAGCAGTACATCCTGCGGGTCCGCACCCTGGCCCGTTCCGTGGCACAGGCCTACCTGATGGCCCGGGCCAAGCTGGGCTTCCCGATGGCGACCCCGGATTTGCGTGACGAAGTGTTGGCTAAGTTGGAGGCTGCACAATGAGTGCTCAAGATTTTCTGGTTGAACTGGGCACGGAAGAGCTGCCACCCAAGGCCCTCAATACCCTGGCCGAGGCCTTTCTCGCCGGTATCGAAAAAGGCCTGCAAAGCGCCGGCCTGAGCTTCGAGAGCAAGCAGGTCTACGCCGCACCACGCCGTCTGGCCGTTCTGCTGACCAAGCTGGAGACCCAGCAGCCGGACCGCAGCATCAACCTCGACGGGCCGCCACGCCAGGCCGCCTTCGACGCCGAAGGCAACCCGACCCAGGCGGCCCTGGGCTTCGCCAAGAAATGCGGCGTGGAACTGAGCGAGATCGACCAGAGCGGGCCGAAACTGCGCTACACCCAGAGCATCCAGGGCAAGCCGACCGCCAGCCTGTTGCCGACCATCGTCGAGGATTCGCTGAACGACCTGCCGATTCCCAAGCGCATGCGCTGGGCCGCGCGCAAGGAAGAGTTCGTGCGTCCGACCCAATGGCTGGTGATGCTGCTCGGTGACCAGGTCATCGACTGCACCATCCTCGCCCAGAAAGCCGGTCGCGATTCCCGTGGCCACCGCTTCCACCACCCGGACAGCGTGCGCATCACCTCGCCGGCCAACTACCTGAATGACCTGCGCGCCGCCTACGTGCTGGCCGACGCCGCCGAACGTCGCGAGATCATCAGCAAGCGCACCACCGAGCTGGCGACCTTGCAGGAAGGCACGGCCATCATGCCGGCGGACCTGCTCGACGAAGTCAGCGCCCTGGTCGAATGGCCGGTGCCGCTGGTGTGCTCCTTCGAGGAGCGCTTCCTCGACGTGCCGCAGGAAGCCCTGATCACCACCATGCAGGACAACCAGAAGTACTTCTGCCTGCTGGACGTCGACGGCAAGCTGCTGCCGCGCTTCATCACCGTCGCCAACGTCGAGAGCAAGGACCCGCAACAGATCATCGCCGGTAACGAGAAAGTCGTTCGCCCGCGCCTGACCGACGCCGAGTTCTTCTTCAAGCAGGACAAGAAGCAGAAGCTCGAACAGTTCAACCTGCGCCTGCAGAACGTGGTGTTCCAGGAAAAACTGGGCAGCGTCTACGACAAGGCCGAGCGCGTGTCGAAACTGGCCGCCTTCATTGCCCCGCGCATCGGCGGCGACGCCCAGCGCGCGGCCCGCGCCGGCCTGCTGTCCAAGTGCGACCTGGCCACCGAGATGGTCGGCGAGTTCCCGGAGATGCAAGGTATCGCCGGTTACTACTACGCCCTCAATGACGGCGAGCCGGAAGACGTCGCCCTGGCCCTGAACGAACAGTACATGCCGCGCGGTGCCGGTGCCGAACTGCCGAGCACCCTGACCGGTGCGGCGGTGGCGATTGCCGACAAGCTCGACACCCTGGTCGGCATCTTCGGCATCGGCATGCTGCCCACCGGCAGCAAGGACCCCTACGCCCTGCGTCGCGCCGCCCTGGGCGTGCTGCGCATCCTGATCGACAAGCAGCTGGACCTCGACCTGATCGAGACCGTGGAGTTCGCGGTCAAGGCCTTCGGTGCCCGGGTCAAGGCCGCAGGCCTGGCCGACCAGGTGCTGGAGTTCATCTTCGACCGTCTGCGTGCCCGTTACGAAGACGAAGGCGTGGATGTGGCGACCTACCTGTCGGTGCGTGCCCTCAAGCCGGGTTCGGCCCTGGACTTCGACCAGCGCGTACAGGCCGTGCAGAAGTTCCGCCAGTTGCCGGAAGCGGCTGCCCTGGCGGCGGTGAACAAGCGCGTGTCGAACCTGCTGAGCAAGATCGAAGGCAGCGTTCCGACCACCGTGGAAGCCAAGTACTTCGACAACGCCAACGAGTTCTCGCTGTACTCGGCGATCCAGCAGGCGGACCAGGCGGTCCAGCCGATGGCCGCGGCACGCCAGTACAACGAGTCGCTGGCGCGCCTGGCCGCCCTGCGCGAGCCGGTCGACGCCTTCTTCGAAGCGGTGATGGTCAATGCCGAAGACGCCAAGGTGCGCGCCAACCGTTATGCGCTGCTGGCGCGTCTGCGGGGCCTGTTCCTGGGTGTCGCCGATATTTCGCTGCTGGGCTGAGGACGCGTCTTGAAGCTGCTGATTCTCGACCGGGACGGGGTGATCAACCAGGACTCCGACGCCTACATCAAGTCGGTGGAGGAATGGATTCCACTCCCCGGCTCGATCGAAGCCATCGCGCAGTTGAGCAAGGCCGGCTGGACGGTGGCGGTGGCCACCAACCAGTCCGGCATCGCTCGCGGCTACTACGACATCGCCACCCTGGAAGCCATGCACGAGCGCCTGCGTTCGTTGGTGGCGCAGCAGGGCGGCGAGCTCGGCCTGGTAGTGTATTGCCCCCATGGGCCGGACGAAGGCTGCGCTTGCCGCAAACCCAAGCCGGGCATGCTGCACACCATCGCCGAGCATTACGGCGTGCCGTTGGCTAGGCTATGGTTTGTCGGCGACAGCCTCGGTGACTTGGAGGCCGCACACGCCGTCGACTGTCAGCCCGTTTTGGTAAAAACCGGTAAAGGCGAAAAGACACTGGGTAAAACCCTGCCGGTGGGCACCCTGGTTTTTGACGATCTGGCGGCGGTTGCCGCAGAACTTATCCACAACTGAAGCTCTTCTGACCTCCTGACCAAGGACTGTTCGGGAAGCGCTTTTTATAGGCGGGCAATGCCCGCAACGGTAAATGCCGCTATGTCGATCCTGCAGGCCATCAGAACCTTTTTCTTTTACCTGCTGCTGGGCACCAGTTCGCTGCTGTGGTGCTCCCTGAGCTTTTTTATCGCGCCGTTCCTGCCGTTCAAGGCACGTTATCGCTTCATCAACGTGTTCTGGTGCCGCTGTGCCCTGTGGCTGACCAAGGTCTTCCTGGGGATCACGGTCGAGATCAAGGGCGCGGAGAACGTACCCGAGCGCCCTTGCGTGATTCTGTCGAATCACCAGAGCACCTGGGAAACCTTCTTCCTGTCGGCCTACTTCTCGCCCTTGAGCCAGGTGCTCAAGCGCGAGCTGCTGTATGTGCCGTTCTTCGGCTGGGCCATGGCCATGCTGCGGCCGATCGCCATTGACCGGGACAACCCGAAGGCGGCGCTCAAGCACGTGGCGAAGAAGGGCGATGAGCTGCTCAAGGACCATGTCTGGGTGCTGATCTTCCCGGAAGGCACCCGCGTGCCGTACGGCACGGTCGGCAAGTTTTCCCGGGGCGGTACGGCACTGGCGGTGAACGCTGAACTGCCGGTACTGCCGATTGCCCACAACGCCGGCAAGTTCTGGCCGAAGACCGGCTGGGCGAAGAAAGCCGGCACCATCACGGTGGTGATCGGTGCGCCGATGACGGCCGAAGGCAGCGGGCCACGGGCGATTGCCGAGCTCAACGACCGGGTCCAGGCCTGGAACGAGCAGACCCAGCGGGACATGGGGTCCTTGCCGCCGGCGCCTGCGGCAGAGACACCTGTTGCGGTTTGATGTACTTGTGGATAACTTGTGCACAAGATTTGGATTGTCTTCAGAAAAATAACGTAAGTAGATGATTTTGTTACTTATTTTTCTGTATGACTTTCTGCTGTAAATCGTGCATAAGTTTTTTCTGGCGATAAAAAAACCGGCTTTGATGCCGGTCTTTCAGGGTACTTGTAGGAGCCAGCTTGCTGGCTCCTACACAGGTGTGGCGTTCACAAGGTTGTCGACCCCCTCAGACCTTGTCGAGATCCACACCCTTGGTTTCCTTCAGGCAGAACAGCCCCACCAGCAGGCTGACCCCGGTAATCAGCACCGGGTACCACAGGCCATAGAAGATATCCCCGGTGTAGACCACCAGCGCAAAGGAAACCGTGGGCAGGAACCCACCGAACCAGCCGTTGCCGATATGGTAGGGCAGCGACATGGAGGTGTAGCGGATGCGCGTCGGGAACAGCTCGACCATCACCGCCGCCAGCGGGCCATAGGTCATGGTGGCAATCAGGATCATCAACACGATCAGCAGCACCACCATCGGTTCGTTCACTGACGCACTATCGGCCTTGGCCGGGTAGCCCGCCGCCGTGATCGCCGAACGCATCGCCGCTTCGTCGAAGCCGCCGATCTTCTGTTCACCCACCGACACCGTCACGTTCGCCCCGGGCGCCGCGGCCTGTGAGCTATAGGGCAGGCCCTGTTTGACCAGGAAAGTCTTGACCTTGTCGCACGGGCTGTCGAAACGCGCCTTGCCCACCGGATCGAACTGGAAGGTGCAAGTCGCCGGGTCGGCCATCACCACGATCGGCGCCTGCCGGCTGGCCGCGTCGATCTGCGGGTTGGCGTAATGGCTCAAGGCTTTGAACAGCGGGAAATAGCACAGTGTCGCCAACAGCAGGCCGAGCATCAGGATCGGCTTGCGGCCGACCCTGTCCGACAGCCAGCCGAACAGCACGAAGAACGGCGCGCCGATCACCACGCTGATGATCAGCAGGGTATTGGCCTGGGTCGGGTCCATCTTGAGCATCTGGGTCATGAAGAACAGCACGTAGAACTGTGCGGTGTAGAAGGTCACCGCCTGCCCGGCGTTGATGCTGAAGAGGGCGGTCAGGACGATCTTCAGGTTCTGCCAGGAACCGAAGGATTCGCGGATCGGCGAGCGGCTGGCCTTGCCCTGGGCCTTCATTTTCACGAAGGCCGGCGACTCGTGCATGCTCAGGCGGATCCAGGTGGAAATCGCCAGCAGGAAGATCGACAGCAGGAACGGCAGGCGCCAGCCCCAGACTTCGAACTGGTCGCCGCTGATCGCGCGGCTGGCGAGCACCACCAGCAGGGACAGGAGCAGACCCAGGGTGGCGGTGGATTGAATCCAGCCGGTATGCGAGCCGCGCTTGCCCGTCGGGGCGTGTTCCGCCACATAGGTCGCGGCACCGCCGTATTCACCGCCCAGCGCCAGGCCCTGGAGCATGCGCAGCAGGACCAGGATGATCGGCGCGGCGATGCCGATGCTGGTGTAGGTCGGCAACAGGCCGACGGCAAAGGTGGAAAGGCCCATCAGGACGATGGTCATGAGGAAGGTGTATTTGCGCCCGATCATGTCCCCCAGGCGCCCGAACACCAGGGCGCCGAAAGGCCGTACCAGGAAGCCCGCGGCAAAGGCCATGAGGGCGAAGATAAACGCCGTGGTGTCGTTGACCCCTGCAAAGAACTGCTTGCTGATCACCGCCGCCAGGGCGCCATAGAGAAAAAAGTCATACCACTCGAAAACCGTCCCGAGGGATGACGCAAAGATGATCTTCCGTTCTTCCTTGCCGGTGCTCACGGTTGCACTCACCGGCTGTTCGATGTAGTCCGACATTTGCCCTGTCCTCGGCCCTGGGGGCCACAGTGATTATTGTTGTTGTTCCACTGTGGACTCCGGCTGACCGTCACCGGAATCCGCTCTTGCGGTATTGATGCTAGGTGCCAGCCGGAATCTCCGCCGTTCGAATGTCGGAAATAGCCGAAACATCCTCCAGGATCATCTGCGCCGCCTTCTCGGCAATCATCACCGTCGGCGAACAGGTATTGCCGGAGACGATGTCCGGCATGATCGACGCATCGGCGACCCGCAACCCCGGGACGCCGTGCACCCGCAGCCGCGCATCCACCACATCCAGAGGACCGTTGCCCATCCGGCAGGTGCCCACCGGATGAAAGATCGTCGTACCGATCCGCGCAGCCGCCTCATGCAGCTGCTCCTCGGTTTGCAGCGCCGGTCCGGGCAGGTATTCCTCGGGTTTGAACACCCGCAGGGCAGGGGAGTCGACGATATGCCGGGTCAGCCGAATCGCCTGGGCCGCGACTTTCAGATCCTCGGGATCGCTCAGGTAATTCGGGTCGATCAACGGCGCCACATCCGGATCGGCCGAACGAATATCGATCCGTCCCCGGCTCAGCGGCCGCAGGTTGCACACCGAGGCGGTAAAGGCCGGGAACCGATGCAGCGGCTCGCCGAAGCGCTCCAGCGACAAGGGCTGCACGTGGTACTGCAAATTGGCCGAGGCCTGTTCGGGCGAGGACTTCACGAACGCCCCCAACTGGCTGGGTGCCATGGCCAGCGGACCACTGCGGTCGTAGAGATAGCGCAGGCCCATGCCGACTTTGCCCCACAGGCTATTGGCGACCTGGTTGAGGGTGCGGGTATTGCTGACTTTGTAGATCAGCCGCAGTTGCAGATGATCCTGCAGATTGCCGCCGACGCCGGGCAGTTCGTGACGAACCGCGATCCCGAGGTTTTCCAGCAAGGGCCGTGGGCCGATGCCCGAACGTTGGAGAATGCCGGGGGAGCCGACCGAGCCGGCGCACAGGATGATCTCGCGGCGAACATTGAACACATGTTCCTCACCTTGCCAGCGGGCGACGACGGCGGAGGCACGACCGTTTTCCAGGTTCACCCGGTCGACCTGGACACCCGTCAGGATCGTCAGGTTGGGACGCTTGAGTATCGGCCGCAGGAAGGCTTTCGACGAGTTCCAGCGCACGCCGGAACGCTGGTTGACCTGAAAGTATCCACAGCCCTGATTGTCGCCAGCGTTGAAATCACTGACGCTGGCAATACCGTTTTCAGCGGCGGCATCGCGGAATGCATCGAGGATCTGCCAGGAGTAGCGCTGCTGCTCGACCCGCCACTCGCCCTGGTCGCCGTGGAATTCGCTGGTCCCGCCAAAGTGGTTTTCGCTGTGCTTGAACAGCGGCAGGACGTCGTTCCAGGCCCAGCCCGGATTGCCTTGCGCGGCCCAGCGATCATAGTCGCCGGCCTGGCCACGCATGTAGATCATGCCGTTGATGGAAGAACTGCCGCCCAGCACCTTGCCACGCGGGTAGCCGAGGCTGCGACCTTGCAGGCCGGGTTGCGCTTCGGTCTTGAAGCACCAGTCGGTACGCGGATTACCGATGCAGTACAGATACCCCACCGGCACATGAATCCACGGGTAGTTGTCCTGGCCGCCGCCTTCCAGCAGCAGGACATGATTGCGTGGATCGGCGGACAGCCGGTTGGCCAGCACACAGCCGGCGGGCCCGGCGCCGACTATCACGTAGTCATAGGGCAAGTGGGTTGATGGCATAGGCAACCTCGCCTTTTTTATTGTTCTTGTCTCCCCTCATGTTATTGATTAGTTTCGAGATGAAAACCTTCGTTTTTGCGCAAGTGCTGTGCGTTTTCAAACAAGGCCGGTGAACCCCGCGATTCACAAGGAAGCCCCATGTTCGACTGGAACGACCTGCGTTTTTTTCTCGAGCTGCAGCGCAGCGGACGCCTGCTGACCGCGGCCAAGCGCCTGAACACCACCCATAGCACCGTGGCCCGGCATATCGAGACCATCGAGCAGAGCCTGGGCACGGCGCTGTTTGTCCAGCACGCCCAGGGCTACGAGCTGACACCCTCGGGCCAGGCCCTGCTCAAGCATGCCGAGGCCATGGAGAACGTCGCGTTGCTGGCCCAGGAGGAAATCACCCAGGCCATCGCGCCCCTGGGCAAGATTCGCCTGGGGGTGACCGAAGGGATCGGCATCATGTTTCTCAGCACCCGCATGGGCGGGTTGTTCGAACGTTATCCGGGGCTGGAAGTGGAACTGGTGGCGGTGCCGCGTTTCGTCAGCATCCTCAATCGTGAGGCGGAAATCAGCATCCACCTCGACCGGCCCAACGCCGACCTGTTGATCACCCGCAAGCTCACCGACTATCGCCTGGCGCTCTATGCCAGCCGGGACTATCTCGCCCGTGCGCCGGCCTTGCAGCAGCGGGACGACCTGTCGCAACACAACTGGATCGGCTACGTCGACGACCTGCTGTTCAGCGAGGAACTGCTGTTCCTCAACAACTTCTGCCGCACGCCGAATGTGATTTTTCGCAGCACCAGCGTGATCGCCCAGCAACAGGCGGCGCGGGCCGGGCTGGGGATTGCGGTGCTGCCCAACTACATGGCCAAGGACGATCCGCAGCTGGTGCGCGTGCTGCCGGAGGAAACCATCCAGCGCAGCTACTGGATCAGTACCCGGCGGGAGTTGCACAAGTCCGTGCGGTTACGGGTGGTGTGGGATTTTCTGCTGGCGTTGTGTGCGAGTGAGCAGGGCGTGTTGCTGGCACAGTGAAAATATCGCCCCTCTAGCCTTTCCTGTAACAGTCCATTTGCGAAAAGCTCCCCCCATTGATGCGAATGGAGGTGGCATCGTCATTGGTGATTTCCTCGGGCGGTGTAAAGCCGAGCAGCGACGAGGCCCGGGTGGCATTGATCCACTCCAGCCGGCCCTTGATCAGCGCACCATCGAGGGAACCGGCACTGCCACGAATACGCACGGTGTCCTTGCCATGCTGGTAGAAAAAGATGAACGGCCCGTTGAAGCCAGGGCACTCGTAGCTGCTCAACAGCCTGGGCGTCGGCATGTAGCCGCGATTGATGATGCCAACATAGATCACCGAATAGCCGATATAGGCCAGCACCGGTACCGCCACCAGCGCCCCGGCCCAGTACCATCGACGCTTGCGGTTCGGTTCGTCCGGCAAAGGCTCGACCGGCGGGTTATCCACAGGCGGCAAAGGCGTCTCGGGAGAGCGCGACTCGGCAGGCAGGGGTTCACGAACCCCGGGAATATCCTCTGCCGCCGCGACCAGTCGAACCACACTGGCCGGCAGTGGCTCATCCACACGGGCCTGGCGCACTACCGGTTCAGGCCTGGGCAGCAAACGCAGGTTGCGCCGGATGATCCGGCTTTCCACCAGCACGAAAATCGCACAGGCCAGCGGCATCGCCAACACCAGCCCCGGTGCCTGGGCCGTCACCCAATCGGCGATCAGCGGATCGGACATGCCGATATCCCCGGCCACCCAACCCAGCAAGGCGCAACCCGCCGGGACCAACCACGGATAACGCTTGAACAGCCCGCTGACGAACAAACTGCCATACATCAGCATCGGGATGCTCAGCAGCAACCCCAGTACCAGAATCCCCACGTTGTCCTGGGCCACGGCAGCCAGGGCCACCACGTTGTCCAGGCTCATGGTCAGGTCGGCGAACACGATAAGCCCGATCACCGACCACAGCGTGCTGCCCGAACGCTGCGACAGGTGTTCGGCATCTTCATCCGCCACCAGCAGCTTGATGGCAATCACCACCAGCGCGCACATGCCCAGCAGTTTCAGGCAGGGCACCTTGAGCAACAGACCGATCACCGCCGTGAACAGGACCCGCAGGGCGACCGCCACGCCCATCCCGGCGAATATCGCCTGGCGCATCTGCCGGGCCGGCAGGTGACGGCAGGCCAGCGCGATGACCACGGCGTTGTCGCCACTCAGCAGCAGGTCCAGCAGGAACACCTGCAGTGTCAGGTTGATCCCCTGCATCCCGGCATCCAACCCGATCATCTTGCCGCTCCCGCAACCGTCTTCATCAATTCCACAAACCTCCCACACCACAGAACAGGCCGGTGAGGGAGGCCAACCCGAACACCAGGCCCACCCCCCGCGCATACCACCCCTGCAACCTGAAAGCCCCGGTCAACTGCGTGCGCGCCAGCCAATAGAGAAGCCCCAGCACCGCCGGCAGCAGCAGCGCATTGACCACGCCGGTGAAGATCGACAGCTCGACCAGATTGACTCCGGAACCCACCAGCGCCCCGGCCCCCAGCAACATGGCGGCGAATGCCGCGTAGAACCAGGGCGCCTCGGTGGGATGCTGTTCCAGCGAATGCCGTCGGCCGGTGGCCTCGCCAACGCCCCAGGCCACGGTCAGGCAGACCACGATGGTGGCAACCAGCGCGCCCCCGGCCAAGCCCATCGCAAAGACCACGCGCCCGACCGTCTGGCCCAGGGAAGCAGTAAAGGCATCGGCCAGTTGCGGCACGTTGGTCAGGGTGAAGGAGGCATCGGATCGGTTGAAACACGCCGCCGCAGCAATCACCACGGCGGCGGTCAAGATCTGGCAGAGGGTCGCGCCGAGCAGGGTTTCGATGCGCGCCGCTTTCAGGTGCCGGGCGCCCAGGCCTTTGTCGATCAGCGCCGATTGCTGGTAGAACACCGTCCACGGCATGACGCTGGTGCCCAGGTTGGCGGCCACCAGATAAAGATAGGAGCTGTCGTGGAGCGGCATCTGGTACCACTGCGCCGCGATCTGCCGAGGATCGGGGTGAGCGTTCCAGGCCACGGCGATAAAGGCCACGCCGAACAGACCGAGGCAAATCGCAACGCGCTCGACGCCATGGTAGGAGCCGGTGCAGACCATCGCGAAGATCAGCACCACCAGCACGCCGATGGTTTCCCACAGGGGGACGCCGAAGAGTTGGCCGACCCCGGCCAGCCCGCTCAGTTCGGTTACCAGGGCACCGAAACAACTGAGGACCAGCGTCGCCAGGGAGAGCAACGCAATGCCCCGGCCAAACCGCTGGCGCACCAGCTCGCCAAAGCCCTTGCCCGTTCCCAGCCCCAGGCGGATCGAAAGCTCCTGCGTGGTATACAGCAGGGGAATGATGAGGAACTGCAGCAACAGCAGCCGATAGCCCCATTGCGCGCCACTCTGCGCGGCGGTGATCACGCTGCCGGCCTCGGTATCCGCCAGCATCACCACCAGCCCCGGGCCCACGGCGGCGGCCATCAGGCGCAGCCGGCTCGAGCGGATTGAAACGCTTGGCATCATGTCTGTTCCCGGCTCATCGAGAGCATCTGTACAGGGTGGGCATCAGGGTCGGCTATTCACCGCCGGGCCGCTCTTGAGATCCTTGAGGAACGCCGTATCCGGTGAAAGCACCAGGGTCGGCGCGGATTCGGACAGCGATTGCCGATAGGTCTGGAGGCTGCGGTACAGCTTGTAGAACTCGGGGTCCTTGTCGAACGCCTGGGACGAGATGCGGTTCGCCAGGGCATCGGCTTCGCCACGGGTGATGCGGCTTTGCCGTTGCGCTTCGGAGATCAGCACCGCACGTTCGCGCTCCGCATTGGCCTGGATCTGTTGCGCCCATTCGAAGCCCTGGGCCCGCAGTTCCTTGGCCTCGCGCTGGCGCTCGGACTTCATCCGGTCATAGATGGCCTGACTGGTTTCGAAGGGCAGGTCGGCCCGATGAAAACGCACTTCGGTGACTTCGATACCCAGGGGCCTGGCCTTCTCCACCACCTCGTTCTGGATACGCTCGACAATCTTCGGCCGCTCGGCGGACAGCAGCGACTTGAGCATGACCTGTCCCAACTCACGCCGCAGCGACGAGCTGACCAATTGGGCCAACTGCGCATTAGCCTGGTCGACCGTGCGCAAGGCCTGATAGAAACGCAGCGGATCGACGATGCGATAACGCGCATAGGTTTCCACCTCCAGGCGTTTCTGGTCGCCGAGGATCACCTGCTCGGAGGGTGGAGCCAGGGTCAGGATGCGGGTGTCGTAGTAGATGACGGTATCGATCAGCGGCACCTTGAGTTTCAGCCCCGGGGTGCGCACCGGCTCGGTCGGCGCCCCCAACCTGACCACCAGGGCCTGCTGGGATTCATCGACGGTGTACAACGAAGAACCGATCCCCCACAGGACAACCAGCGCCAGGATCACCAAGGCCCCACGAATCGACGGTTTCATCGGGTCTGCTCCTTGGCCGGGCGTTTGTCCTGCTCCGACAGCGGCATGTAGGGCACCACCCCGGAAACGCCTTTGCCGGAGGTATCGATGATCACCTTGGAAGCTTTTTTCAGCACTTCATCGGTGCTTTCCATGTACAGGCGCCAGCTGGTTACGTCCTTGGCCTGTGCATAACTTTCGTACACCGCCAGGAAGCTTTTCGCATCACCTTCAGCCAGGTTCACCGCCTGGGCCTTGTAGGCTTCGGCTTCCTGGTTGATATGCGACGCTTCACCCCGGGCCCGCGGAAGAATGTCGTTGGCGTAGGCCTCCGCCTCGTTGCGCGCGCGTTCCTGGTCGGCCCGGGCGCGCTGCACATCGTTGAAGGCATCGATCACCGCCGGCGGCGGATCGACGCGCTGCAGCTGGATCTGGGTGATCAATACGCCGGCTTTTTCCGCATCGAGCAGGCCTTGCAACAACGCCTTGGTTTCATCGGCGATCTGCTGGCGCTTGTCGGACAGGGCCGCCTGGATCGGCGTGCGGCCGATCACTTCGCGCAGGGCACTTTCGGCGGCCAGCTTGATGGCGAATTCGGGCTTGTCCATGCTGAACAGAAACTGCCCGGCGTCCTTGATCCGCCAGAACACCGCGCAATCGGCCTCGACGATATTCTCGTCGCCGGTGAGCATCTGCTTGTCGCGGGACAGGGAGCTGTCGTTCAGGCCGAGCGCCGGGCCATGCCCCAGTTGCAGCTGGTTGACCGTGGTGACCTTGGGCAGCAGCACCGTTTCGATGGGGAAGGGCAGGTGGTAGTGCAGGCCGGCTTCGGTGGTGTCGACCCATTTGCCGAAGCGCAGGACGATGCCCTGTTCGTCGGGCTGGACCTTGTAGATGCCGCCGACGACCCAGACAAAAGCCAGCAACCCGAGCACCAGCGCAAGCCCCTTGCCTTGCAGTCCCGTGAGGGCGACGAAGCGATTGGCCCTGAGGCCCATCGAGCGGGCTTGTTCGCCCAGTGAGGCGGAAGGCTTTTCCGGTTCCAGGGGAGTCAAGGGCTGCGGGTCGGACATGGTCTTATCCTGGAGGCGTCTGGCCGGGGAGACGGATCGAAGTTTTCTATTACCGCATATTTCTCGACATCATACAGCCGAGAACTGAATCGCTCCTGACATGGCGCAATGATTGAGCGCCTGGAGGGCAAATGTGCCGAGCGGGAATATTCCCAGGGCTGGCCTGGAACCGCGGCAGGCGCGCTACTTGCCCAGTACCGCCAGATGCAGGTCCTGCAAGGGCAGGACACGTTTGGCGGCGCCCAACTTGATGGCTTCCCTGGGCATGCCGAACACCACGCAGCTGGCCTCGTCCTGGGCCACGGTCACGGCGCCGGCATCGACCATTTCCTTGAGGCCACGGGCACCGTCGTCGCCCATGCCGGTCATGATGATGCCGGTGGCGTTCTTCCCGGCGAACCTGGCCACCGAGCGAAACAGCACATCCACCGATGGCCGATGACGATTGACCAACGGGCCGTCCGCCACCTGGACGTGGTAATAGGCGCCGTTGCGCACCAGCATCATGTGCTTGCCGCCGGGAGCGATCAGGGCCAGGCCGGGCAGCACCCGATCGTTGTTTTGCGCCTCACGGACCTCGATCTGCGACAGGCCGTTGAGACGCTGGGCAAAGGAGGCGGTGAATTTCTCCGGCATATGCTGGACGATGACGATCCCCGGGCAGACCCTCGGCAACACGGTGAGCAGTGCCTCCAGCGCCTGGGTGCCGCCCGTGGAGGTGCCGATGGCGACGATACGTTCGGTGGTCTGGGCCATCGCCTGGCTACCCGCCGCCGGCAGCATCGCGTCGGCGCTCAGCTTGCTGCCGACTTCAAGACGCGGCGCGGCGGCACGCTTGACGAGGTTCTTGACGTTGGCGCCGGCCGCGCCGCGAATGGCCGCGAGCAGCTGGGCGGCCGATTCGAGCAGGAAGTGCTTAACGCCGCCCTGGGGTTTGGTGATGATATCCACAGCCCCTGCCGCCAGCGCCTGCAAGGTGGTCTCGGCGCCGCGCTCGGTCAGCGAGGAGCAGATGACCACGGGCGTGGGCCGCTCGGCCATGATCTTTCTCAGGAAGGTGATGCCGTCCATGCGCGGCATTTCCACGTCCAGCACGATCACGTCCGGCCAGGCCTTGGCCATTTTGTCCATGGCGAAGATCGGATCGGAAGCTACCGTCACCTCGATATCCGGTGCCTGGCCGAGAATCGCCATCAACACTTGCCGGACCACGGCGGAATCATCGACCAGCAAGACGCTTATTTTCTTCATGACGGCCTTTTACTGTTTGCAAAGAGAGATGCCGGACCCAGACGTCACCGCTCCAGGTGTCGAAGACCAGGCTGCGGTGCCCGGTTCCCCCCAGGTCCATGGCGCAGGGCGACAGTTGCAGACGCGCCGCGATGGCGGTGACGGCCGCGCAGTTCAGGCTGGCGATATCGCCGACGGCATGATCGCGCGGTTGTTCGGGAAACATCTCGCCGCCGCCGAACAACTTCAGCTGATACTCGCTGGCCTCGCTCCGATACCCCTGGATATTCTGCATCAGCCATTCGAAGGCTTCGTCGACATAGCTGCCGTCCAGGAGCATGCCCCGCTGTCGGCGGCCCGGCAGCAGGCAATGGGATATCCCGCCCAGCTTGCGCACCGGATGCCAGACAATCATCGAGACACAAGAGCCCAGCAGGGTACGAATACGGGTGGGGTTGCTGCGAAAGCACAGGCTCCCGGGAGCCAGGTAGATTTCCTCGACGTCCATGGCGATGGCGGCCTTCATGGCTTTTGATAGATGGAAGGGGCCACCAGCTTGAACGCGTCGCTGACGCCGTGCAGGCTTTCCGAGTGGCTGATCATGAAATAGCCGCCGCGCCGGAGAAACGGAACGAGGCGACCGACCACTTTGCGCTTGGTCTCCTGATCGAAGTAGATCATCACGTTGCGCAGGAAAATGACGTCGAACTCGCCCAGTTGCGGCAGGCTGTCGTTCAGGTTGACCTGGATGAAACTCACCCGCTGGCGCAGGCTCCTGTCGATCAGGAAGGTGCCGGCCTGCTGGCCGATGCCCTTGAGGCAATAACGGGCCAGCAGGGGTTGCGGCAGGTTGCTCGCACGCTCCATCGGGTAGTGCCCGGCACGGGCCTTGGCCAGCACCTGGGTGCTGATATCCGAGCCGATCACCTCCCAGGGCGTGCGGCCCAGGCTCTCGGCCAGGGTCATGGCCAGGCTGTAGGGCTCTTCGCCCGACGAACTGGCCGCGCTCCATACCCGGAAGGTCTTTCCCGGCGAGACGAGGGGCAACACCTGTTGACGCAGGAAGTCGAAGTGCTTGGGTTCACGGAAGAAATACGTCTCGTTGGTGGTCAGCAGGTCGAGGGCCACCTGCAACTCGCCGGCGTTCTCCTTGCCCATGATCAGTTTGAAATAGGCGCCGTAGCTCTCCAGCGCGTGGTGCTTGAGGCGCTTGAACAGACGCCCGGCGACCAGGGCCTTTTTCGCGGGCGACAGGCTGATGCCCGCCGCCCCGTATAGCCAGGCCTGGAACTGAGTGAACTCGCGATCCTCAAGCTTGATGCCGTTCAACCTGACACTCCTTCCCCATCCCTCACTGCAGCAGGTGTGCGGGGCTGTCGCCGACCTCCGCCAGTTGCGACATCTCATCCACGGACAACACCCGATCAACCGCCAGGACGATGACGAACTTGCCTTCGACCTTGGCCATGCCGCTGATGAAGTCGGCGCGAATGCGGGCACCGAAGCTGGGCGGGGGCTCGATCTCGGCCGCCGGTATTTCCAGCACTTCGGACACGGTGTCGACCAGCAGGCCGATATCCTGCACCTGGCCGTCGTCACTGTTGGCCTCGATGATCACCACGCAACTGCGCCGGGTCACGGTCGAACGCTGCTGGCCGAAACGCGCGCCCAGGTCCACCACCGGCACCACGGCCCCGCGCAGATTGATCACCCCACGCACGAAGGCGGGCATCATCGGTACCGGCGTGACGTTGCCGTACTCGATGATTTCCTTGATCCCCAGGATACCGATGGCGAACATTTCGCCGGCCAGGAGGAACGTCAGGTACTGCGCCTCCTGGGTTTGCACCGCGGTCGCCTGGCGGGTAGTCGTTAATGCACCCATGTTGCTCTCCTGCATGAAAAAGGCCCGCGTCCAGGCGTCGATCAGAACCGGGTGAACTCGCTTTCGTCGGGGCCGACCGCCTGGGCGAAGCTCTTGTGCAACGCCGGTTGCGGTGCCCGCGCGAACGCCTGCGCCACGCCGCCCACCGAACGCGACGGGCCCTGTGCCACGTGCAGGGTCGCGCTGCTCACCGCCAAGGTGAAAAAGCTCATCGCCTGCTGCAGCTGTTCGGCCTGGCTGCTCATCTCTTCGGCCGTGGCCGCCAGCTCTTCGCTGCTCGAGGCGTTTTGCTGGGTGACCTGATTGAGCTGGTTCATGGCCGTATTGATCTGCGCCACGCCCGCGGCCTGTTCCTCCGAGGCCGCCGTGATCTCCTGGACCAGGTCCGAGGTCTTGTTGATCGAGGGCACCATCTCATCCAGCAAGTGCCCGGCCCGCTCGGCCATTTCGACACTGCTGGTGGAAAGCTCGCCGATTTCCTGCGCCGCCACCTGGCTGCGCTCGGCCAGTTTGCGCACTTCGGCCGCCACCACGGCGAACCCCTTGCCATGCTCGCCGGCACGCGCCGCTTCAATGGCCGCGTTCAGGGCCAGCAGGTTGGTCTGGTAGGCAATGTCATCGATGATGCTGATGCGCTGGGCGATTTTCTTCATGGCCTGCACGGTCTGCTGCACGGAGTCACCACCGTCGGTGGCTTCCTTGGCCGCCTTGCTCGCCATGCCATCGGTCACCTTGGCGTTTTCGGTGTTCTGGTTGATGCTGGCGCTCATCTGCTCGATGGACGCGCTGGTCTCCTCGACACTGGCCGCTTGCTCGCTGGTGGCCTGGCTCATGGACTGGGCCGTGGCACTGACTTCCTCGGACGCGCTGGCCAGGTTGTCGGCGGCGGTGCGCACTTCGCCGATGATCTGCGAGAGCTTGCCGACCATGGTCTGCATCGCCGTGAGCACGCGACCGGTTTCGTCCTTGGCGCCCGGCTCGATGGTCACCGCCAGGTTGCCTTCGGCCAACTGGGTGGCCACCCCGGCAGCCGTTTTCAGCGGGTTGGCAATGATCCGCGAAATGAACAACGCCAGGGCGATGCCCACGAGCAGGGCGGCGATGACCGCGGCCATGATCGACATCCGGCCGTTGGCGTAGATCTCGTTACCCCGTTGATTGGCGGCGGTTGCACCGTTGTCGTTGAGTTCGATCACTTTCAGCAGATCGTTGGCGATAACCTCAAAGACTCGCTTCGAGTCTCCCTTGAGGACGGCCATGGCTTGTTCCCTGGCACCCTGCCGGGACTCGCTGAACAGCTTCTTGCTGGTGGTGAGATAGCTCTCCCAGTCGCTCTTGAAGGTATCGAACAGCGCTTGTTCCTCAGGGCTGGAGATCAGCCCCTCCTTTTCATAGCGGACAATGCGGGTGTCGACATCCTTGCGCGCGTCGGCGGCCTCCTGTTCATACTGAGCCTGTTCCGCAGGGTCTTCGGCCAGCAGATAGCGGATCTCCTTGATCCGATAGTTGGCGACAAAGAAACGCAGGCCAGAGGCCAGGCGCACGGAAGGCAGCCAGTTCTCGCGCATGTCGCTGGCCGTCTGGTTGACCTTGCCCAGTTGAATGACGGCGAACACCCCCATCGCCGCCATCAGGACCAACACCACCAGAAACGAAGTGATGAGCTTGGTCGCTATCCTCAAATCGTAGAACCATTTCATTGAAGGGCCCCTCCATGTGCGGTGTGGTTGGCTGAGTTGCCAGGTTTGCTATCGGTCAAGGAATAAACAGTGGCTTGCCGGGTTTCACGCTGGACCAGCTCCCCCAGCAAGGATGGAACGTCGAGGATCAGCGCCACTTCACCGCTGCCCAGGATGGTCGAACCGCTGATGCTGCGCAGGGCATTGAACAGCTTGCCGAGGGGCTTGATGACGGTCTGGAGTTCGCCCAGCAGGTCATCGACCACCAGCCCGGCCTTTTGCTCGGCACAGCGCACCACCACCACGTTCTCGCGGCGAACGCTGTGTCCCGTATGGCCGAAGTGGTCGCGCAAACGCACCAGCGGCAGCACTTCGCCGCGCAGGTCCAGGTAGTTGTCCTGACGCTGCAGGGCGTTCAATTCGATGCACTCCTGGACCATCTCCAGCGGCACCACGTAGTGAGTCTGGCCGACGCCCACGAGGAATCCGTTGATGATCGCCAGGGTCAGCGGCAAGCGGATACGGATGATCGTGCCTTGGCCGGGTTGGCTATCCAGGTCCACCGTCCCCCGCAAGAGGGTGATATTGCGCTTGACCACATCCATGCCCACGCCCCGTCCGGACAGGTTGGTCACCGCCTCGGCGGTGGAAAACCCCGGTTCGAAGATCAGGTTGTGGATTTCCTGATCCGTCAGGTTCGAAGCCGCGGTAACCAGGCCACGCTCGACGGCTTTTTGCAGAATGCGGTCGCGGTTCAGGCCGGCACCGTCATCGGCGATCTCCAGGACGATGCTCCCCGAGTCGTGAAAGGCGTTGAGCTGCAGCCGACCCTTGGCGGGCTTGCCGGCGGCCTGGCGCACCGCCGGGGATTCGATGCCGTGATCCATCGCATTGCGTAACAGGTGCATCAACGGATCGCCGATTTTCTCCACCACGGTCTTGTCCAGCTCGGTGTCGGCGCCGCTGATCAGCAGCTCGATGTCCTTGCCCAGTTCCTGGCTGACATCCCGTACCACACGGCGGAAGCGGTTGAAGGTCTCGCCGATGGGGATCATGCGCAGGTGCAGCGCGCCGTCGAGGATTTCCTCCACCAGTCCCGAGACCACCGAGGTGGACTCCTGCAACGGACCGCTCGCGCTGCTGCGCGCCAGCAGGTTGGCCCCGGCGCTGGCAATGACCAGCTCACCGACCAGATTGATCAGTTCATCCAGCTTGTCGGCATTGACCCGGACAAAGTGCGCCTCGGCAGCCGTCCCCTGGGACGGTTCGCGGTGGCGACCCTGCTTTTCCAGCGCGGACTGCACCACAGCCGGTTCGACCACACGCTGTTCAATCAGGATCTCACCCAGTGGCATCGCCGGTGTTCCGGCCGACTCGGTGCGCTCGCGCTGGGTCCGCAAGCCGTCTTCCAGCTCCTTGGCCGTCAGTGCGCCACATCGGGTAAGGATTTCCCCCAGGCGGGCAGGCTCTTCGGGCAGCGCATCGATCAGTCGCAGGTATTCCTCCATTCGACTGTGGGGCGCCAGGATATGAATCTGGCAATCGTCGCGAACGAAATCGAAAGCTTCGCCAATGGTTTCGCGGCTGGCATCTGAATCCAGATCGATCTCGAATCCCAGGTGGCAACTCTCGGCATCGAACTGTTGCAAGGTGGGCAAGGTATCGGCGAGCGTCACCACATGGACGATGTCCCCCAAGGTATTGAGGTAACGAAGGAAGGACAGCGGATCCATGCCATTGCGAAACACGTCGGTGCCAAAACGCAGGGAAATGTGCCAATAGCCGGAACTGACCGAATCCTCGCTGGCCATCGGCAGGGCCACGGGAATATCGAGCAGGGCGGGCAAGACAGACGCCGCCTGCATGGCCTGGTAGTTCTGCAAACCCAGGCGCAGGATCGCTTCACGCTCCTGGGCGATATCGCTCAACGCCTCGCCGGCACCGGCCACCACTTCCACCAGCTCCAGCATGTGATCGGCACTTCTGAGCAGCAGGGCGATCAACTCGCCATCGACCTGGATGGCGCCATCGCGCAGTCGGTCCAGGACGTCCTCGACTATGTGGGTAAAGCCGACGATGGGACTCAGCCCGAACAGTCCGGCGGAGCCCTTGATGGTGTGTGCCGCACGGAAGATCGCACCGATGGCGTCATTGTCGGCGGGTTCGGACTCCAGGAGCAGCAGCGAAGCCTCCATGTCCTGGAGCAACTCGCGCGCTTCGACGATGAAGGTTTGCTGTGCCTGGTCCAGATCGAGGTTGATGCTCACGATAGAGTCCTTTTTATCGCCCCGGGTTCAGAGACCCCTGGGAAGGTTGCAGTCCTGGATCATGGATGGCCCAACGTGCCGGCCAGGTCGCACAGTTCGAACACCTCAAGCACCGCCGGACTGTGTCCGCGCAGTTGCAGGGCCACGCCCGTGCGCAAGGTCTCGCGCTTGGCGAGCATCAGCAGTTGCAGGCCCGCGCCATCGATTTCCGTGACTTGCGAGAGATCGATCTCCAGCGCGCTGGCCCGTTCCAGGAACGGCGCCAGTTCGGCATACAGCTGCGCGGCGGTGTAGATGGTCATCTCGCCTTCGATACCCAGCTGCGGTGTCGAAGTGTCGGCTTGGCAAATGATCGGCATACTCGAATCTCCCTGTTCGCCCGGTCCTGGTCGTGCCTGGATTCAGGGCAGGATCAGCTTGGATACGGCCGCGAGCATTTGCGCCGGCTGGAACGGCTTGACCACCCAGGCCCGCGCCCCGGCGGCCTGTCCCTCCTGCTTCTTGCTTTCCTGGGACTCGGTGGTGAGCATGATGATCGGGGTGAATTTGTAGCTGGGCAGCTTTTTCACTTCCTTGACGAAGGTGATGCCATCCATGTTCGGCATGTTCACGTCGCTGATGATCAGGTGGATTTTCTGCCCGGTCAGCTTGCCCAGTGCGTCCTTGCCGTCACTGGCTTCGATCACGTCGTATCCGGCGCTTTTCAGAGCGATGCTGACTACCTGACGAACACTGCTCGAATCGTCGACCACCATTACGTTCTTCGCCATGACCGGCTCCTAAAAGAAGGTGATTTCCTGGGTATTCGTGGGTTGATTGACGTTGACCTTGCCCGTGCGGTGATTGCGCCGTTGCTCATCGGTGGCGTAGGTCAGCTCCATTTCCGCGAGCCAGGCGGGAGCGTCGACGACCAAGGCTCCCGAGGTCTGTTGGGCTTCGCGCAAATGGCCGAGCAGGGCTTCCATGTTATTGCGCACCTGCGCGAGGATCTGGCTGACCCGATCCTGGAATTGCAGGTTCACCAGCACCTCGGTGACCTCGTCGCGAATCCCCAGTCCTTCACGTTGCAGCAGGGCCGCGGAGTCGGAAAGTTGGCCGGTGATGCTCTTGAAACGCTCGAGTACCCCCTGGATGCAGGCTTCGGAGTGGGCCACCGAATCCTTGTCGTGATCGGTACTGCTGGCCGCGGCCGCCACCAGATGAGTGATGGCCGCATTGATGATGTCGACCTTGGCGGACATCTTCTGCCCGGTTTCGCTGGACTGGCTGGAGAGGGTACGCACCGCATCGGCCACCACGGCGAAGCCACGCCCGGTTTCCCCGGCTCGGGCCGCTTCAATGGCCGCGTTGAGCGCCAGCAGGTTGGTCTGCTGGGCGATGGCCGCCACCTCACTGGCCATGGTGCGCAGCTCACCGGTGTAGCTCGTGAGGTGGCGGACCTGTACCAGCATCTCGTCACGGCTCTGCTGAATGGTCTTGAGCGACTCGATCACATGCAGCAACTCGGCATCGCTCTGGGCCAATACCTCCAGTGCACCGCCCTGGTTGTGGTCGGCCAGATCGCCCGCGGTGGCCTGGGAGGTGTCGACGGTCTGCTGCAAATGTTCGGCGATGGCGCTGAAACGGCGGGTCAGTTCGATGATGGCGGTTTCGGTCTCGGCGCGAGAGCTTTCGATTTGCCGGGACCAGATGGGAATGGCCTCCAGGCAGACCGCTTCCAGACCGCCTGTCGCCGTCGTATCGGTGGTGGTCAGGGCGTCTTGGACTGCAATCGATAGCTGGGCTGAAAGGTGCCGGTAGCGACGCTGATTCAGCAGTCCGACGAGGCCCCCTACCACCAGCAAACCCGCCGACCAGGCCAGGTTGGCAGGGCGCCAGTCGCTCAACAGCAGCACGCCAGCACCGCAGGCAGCGGGGACGAGGGGCATCCAGAAAAAAGCGCCGGCCTGGGGGGCGGGCTGCGATACCTGAAAGTTGCCGGATGACGACATAGGTTCCTCCCTGAATCAGTTGAACAAAGCTCCACTGCATAACAAGGCTATCCGCCGGGCCCCCGGCCCGCTTGAGCAGGGCGCAGGGTCAGTCGTCGGATAGTGGTAAAACCGTTCAATTTCCGGGTGCGGCACAATGCCATCTATGGGCATAGACTCTTGAGTGTAGACAGGCTTGCTGAATACAAAAGGAGGAATTCTCTTTTAATCGCGAAAAAAGGGACGGGGGCACATCCCCTCCGTCGAAGCGGGCGGCGACTACTATGAACTCAGTGCAGTACCCACTGGCAGGGCACCACACCGCAGGCCAAACACACAGAAGGTGAATCGATACGCAGAGCAACGTTCCAGACTCACGGACGCCATACATGATGAGGTGGGAGAGCCGCTATGGAATACCTGTACAACTTATTAAGTTCTGATGGATTCATGCCCCATGGGCACTGCTATTTGTGGATCCCCGAACTCCTGTGGATGAACGTCATTTCGGACACGCTGATTGCGCTGGCCTATATGACGATTCCAATCACCCTTATCTACTTTATCCGCAAAAGACGTGACATCCCCTTTGACTGGATGTTTGGCGCCTTTGGGGTCTTTATCCTCGCTTGTGGCAGCACCCATGTGCTGGAAATATGGACCATATGGCATCCCACTTACTGGCTATCCGCTTTCATCAAGGTCATTACCGCCATCGCCTCCTGCATCACCGCTGTTCTCCTGATTAAATTGATCCCTGCGGCACTGCTCATCCCGAGCCCACAACAGCTGGCCAAAGTGAATGAAGAATTGCGAGACACGCAGGCCAAACTGGTTTCTACGGCCCGTCAGGCGGGAATGGCGGAAATCGCCACCAACGTGTTGCATAACGTCGGCAATGTACTCAACAGCGTGAACATATCGGCGGAGCTGGTCAGCAGCCGGATGCGTGGCTCGAAAGCCCAGGGGCTGGGCAAGGTGGCTGATCTGATGAGCGAACACGCCCATGACCTGAGCGATTTTCTCACCCGGGACCAGAAAGGAAAAATGCTGCCCGACTACCTGCTCAAGCTGGCGGAGGCGGTGACGGTAGAGCGACAGGGCATCATCGAAGAACTGGAGCAGCTCAGCAACGGTATTGGCCATATCAAGGATATCGTCGCTGCCCAGCAAGCCTACGCCGGTACCTCCAGTATGCTGGAACCGGTTCAGGTACAGGATCTGATTGAAGAGGCCATGAAGATGAGTGCCTCTTCACTCTCGCGCCATCAGGTGACGGTGGTGAAAGAATTGGCCGACGTGCCCTCGTTGTCGATCGACAAGCGTCGCGTTCTGGAAATACTGATCAACCTCATCAGTAATGCCAAGCATGCGATGGGCGGTGTGCCTGACCGACAACACCAGATCATCTTGCGTCTGCTTTGGGATCAGGGACAAAGCGTTCAGATCCAGGTCGCGGACAACGGTGAGGGGATTGCGCCGGAAAACCTGACACGTATCTTTTCCCATGGTTTCACCACTCGCAAGGACGGCCACGGTTTTGGCCTGCACAGCTGCGTGATCGCCGCTCACGAGATGGGCGGCAGCTTGACGGTGCAGAGCGACGGGGTGGGCAAAGGGGCGACTTTTACGCTTGAACTCCCGATCAAAATAACAGAAGAAGCCGTGCTTTCATGAGCTGGGGCTATAGGGGTATCTCGACCGCCTGCGGCTATAGCAAAAAACCCCGGCCTTTGGGGGCCGGGGTTTTTCTTTAAAAGACGACAATCCCTCGCCGACTTTGGGGCGAAAACCGACCTTCACACCCTACGTTCCTTGGTAACAGCACGTAGGTACGTCGCCATCGCTGCAAAACGTTGCCGAGTCTCCCATTCGAACACTCGGTTCACCACCGGATCCAGAATCCACCCCAACCACCTCGGCCGCAATCGGACGCTAAACGTATAAATCAGCTCCGAGGTCGCCCCATCAAGATCACGATGGCGCATTGAAGCTGCCCACCATTGGAAGCATCCGGCCGGCTCCACTATTACCGCTGCCGCCACTTGAGCCGGCCGGTAATTGACGAAGCGAGTACGCAACGCAAACAGACGTTTCCACCCGCGCCCCTGGTTGATCGTGATTGCACCGATGTAGGGGTGACTGCCCCCACCCTCGACCGCCGCATGGGACAACAGCGTATCCCACTGCCGACGCACACTGTGGTTGTGAAAAGCTTCAAAAGCATCGGAGGCGGAGGAAGGCATGATCAGGGTGATTCGACGTTGCTTCATTGCGTTTCCTCGACAATGGCAGACGTGAATTTCCAGCGTTGGAACTCAACCTCGAACTCTTCCAACTCCAGTAACCCCATGCATGGGACGGCTCCCGTCAGGTGAAGCTCGTTATTCGCCAACTTACGGGCGAGCAACACCGCCGCCATGCACGGAATTTCCGGCCCGTGCCCACCCGGTGCGGTTAACTGCCAAGTCAAACAACCTTGTTCGTTACCCTTAAGCGCCCCACGCACTTGAACCTTCATGGCCCCCATGTCGCTGCCCAGCGGATCCAGCACCAGGGCGGACATTGCGTCCAGCCGAGCCGCCCATCGATGGATCGGCAATGGCAATCCAAGCCGTCGCAAGGCGGCAGCCAGCCAGAGGCAGACATGCTGAATCCGCAGTTCCAGCGCCGCATGGAATTCGACATCGCTGACACCCGCGTATCGGGCAGGAAACAGCGCGAGGTCCGGCACATCGCACGCCGCTCCCCAGCGTGGGCCCAGGCCAACGAAGCTGAAACGCCGGATGTCCTGCCAACCGAACTGTTTACGCCATGCGCCGCCATTCCAGCGCGCAAAGGCCAACCCGGCATAACCAAACACCGCCTCGATGGTGGCGATGCCTCGCGCGGCCTGCTGGCCGGGCGCGATGACGGTCCTGATGCTGTCCACACGGATAAAGGACTTGGCCAGGTGATCGGCCACCGCGCAAGACAAACCGGGCACGCTACTGGCTCCCGAAATGGCGAGCACACCCGCGGCTTTTGCCTGGGCGTCTACATTGGCTGAGAAGTGCTCGACAAAGTCCCGACCGTCCGCGAGGTCCAGGTAGTGTGCGCCGGCGGCACAAGCCGCCTTCGCGACAGCATAGTCCTGGCCCTGAAAGGGACCGGCACAGTGGATGACCAGACCCGGCGAAGCTTCGGCGAGGCGCGCTTCGAAGTCGGTGGAGTTGATATCAAGGGGGAGGGTGGTCACGGTCTGTCCGGAGCTGAACGTATGGACGCCCCCGCTAGTGCTGCGACTGGCAGCGATCACCGTCAAACCTGGCTCCTGCGCGAGGCGCTGGCAGATACGCGCTCCGAAGTTGCCCAAACCGCCTATTACGATGACGCGCATGACTATCCTTGGCATAAGCTCTCAGCGGCTAGAGTATAAGGCTGCACTGCACAGTTCAATGAAGGCTGAGGTCCCCGCAAACCTCCAATACCTTCGGGGCTCGCAGTTGGCTGCTGAACGTTGAATGCACTCCAGAACAATAACGATACCGAGGAACGCAAGATGTCCGAACTCAAGCTTCACCCGCAAGCCGCTGCCTCGCTGCAACGCTGGCATGACATGGTCGCGCACGGCGAACTGGCCGCCTTGCCCGAGCTGTTGGCGGCGGATGTGGTGTTCCGTTCTCCCGTGGCTCATACCCCATACCCCGGTGTGCTGGTGGTCTCGACCATCCTCGGCACGGTCATCAAGGTCTTCGAGCACTTCACTTATCATCGTGAACTGGTCACGGCTGACGGTCTCAGTGTGGTCTTGGAGTTCAGCGCCGAGGTGGCGGGCCGGCAGCTCAAGGGCATCGACATGATACGTTTCGACGAGACCGGCAAGATTGTCGAGTTCGAAGTCATGGTTCGCCCCATGAACGCGCTGCAGGCACTCGGCGAGGAAATGGGGCGGCGTTTGGCACCCTACCTGGCGGCTGCCAAGAACTGAGTTTCACACTACGGCGCGTAATGCAGTGTCAGCTTGCACAGGTTCACGCCACACGCGCTTGGGTCATGACACACCGGGCAATAGTATCGTCGCACGCAAAAAAAAGGCCCGCTGATAGCGGGCCTCCTTTGGGCATGGCCGGCCAACCCATGGGGTTAGCCGAACCATTTATTTGTGAAAATGCGCAACTATTCTGTGAACCTACACCTGATCAGAAATCCAGGTTCGACACCGCCAACGCATTGCTCTCGATAAAGTCACGACGTGGCTCTACCGCATCACCCATCAGCGTGTTGAAGATCTGGTCCGCACCGATGGCATCTTCGATCGTCACTTTCAGCATCCGGCGAACCGTCGGGTCCATGGTGGTTTCCCACAGCTGATCCGGGTTCATCTCACCCAGCCCTTTGTAGCGCTGGATGGTATGGCGCTTGGTGCTTTCGGCCATCAGCCAGTCCAGGGCTTCCTTGAACTCGGTCACCTCTTTCTTGCGCTCGCCACGCTGGATGTAAGCCCCCTCGTCGAGCAGGGAGCTCAACTGCGCACCCAGGGTTACGACGGTCTTGTAGTCGTTGCTGCCGAAGAAGTCGCGGTTGAAGGTGACGTAGTTGGACAGGCCATGGGAGATCAATTCGACCTCCGGCAGCCAGATGTTACGTTCACGATCTTCACGCAGGCTGGCTTTGTAGACCAGGCCGGACTTCTCGTTCAGACGCAGACGGACTTCATACTTGGCCAGCCATTCCTGCATCGCCGCGTAATCGCCCAGTTGCTCCAGGCTCACCGCCGGCAGGTAGATGAAGTGCTCGGTCAGCTCCTGCGGGTACAGGCGCGACAGGCGCTTGAGGGTCTTCATCACCATGCGGAAGTCATTCACCAGACGCTCCAGCGCTTCGCCGGAAATACCCGGGGCATCTTCATTCAGGTGCAGGCTCGCGTCTTCCAGGGCCGACTGCGTCATGTACTCTTCCATGGCGTCGTCGTCCTTGATGTATTGCTCCTGCTTGCCTTTCTTCACCTTGTACAACGGCGGCTGGGCGATATAGATGTAGCCGCGTTCGATCAGCTCCGGCAGCTGACGGAAGAAGAACGTCAGCAGCAGGGTACGGATGTGCGAACCGTCGACGTCAGCATCGGTCATGATGATGATGTTGTGATAACGCAGCTTCTCGATGTTGTACTCTTCGCGACCGATACCGCAGCCCAGTGCGGTGATCAGCGTGCCCACTTCCTGGGACGAGATCATCTTGTCGAAACGGGCTTTTTCCACGTTGAGGATCTTGCCCTTCAACGGCAGGATCGCCTGGGTACGACGGTTACGACCCTGCTTGGCGGAACCGCCAGCAGAGTCACCTTCCACCAGGTACAGTTCGGAAAGGGCAGGGTCCTTTTCCTGGCAGTCCGCCAGTTTGCCCGGCAGGCCGGCGATATCCAGCGCACCTTTGCGACGGGTCATTTCACGCGCTTTACGCGCCGCTTCACGGGCACGGGCGGCGTCGATCATCTTGCCGACCACCAGCTTGGCTTCGTTCGGGTTTTCCAACAGGAAGTCGGAGAAGTACTTGCCCATTTCCTGTTCGACAGCGGTCTTCACTTCGGAAGAGACCAGCTTGTCCTTGGTCTGGGAGCTGAACTTCGGATCCGGCACCTTGACCGAAATGATCGCGGTCAGGCCTTCACGGGCATCGTCACCGGTGGTGGCGACCTTGTGCTTCTTCGCCAGACCTTCCTGTTCGATGTAGTTGTTCAGGTTACGGGTCAGCGCGGAGCGGAAGCCCACCAGGTGAGTACCGCCATCGCGCTGTGGAATGTTGTTGGTGAAGCACAACAGGTTCTCGTTGAAGCTGTCGTTCCACTGCAAGGCGATTTCCACGCCGATGCCGTCTTCGCGCTGGATATTGAAGTGGAACACCTGGTTGACCGCAGTCTTGTTGGTGTTCAGGTATTCAACGAACGCACGCAGGCCGCCTTCGTACTTGAACAGTTCTTCCTTGCCGCTGCGCTCGTCCTTGAGGACGATGCCGACACCGGAGTTGAGGAAGGACAGTTCACGAATCCGCTTGGCCAGGATGTCCCAGCTGAAGTGGATGTTCTTGAAGGTTTCGGCGGAGGCCTTGAAGTGAATCTCGGTACCGGTGGTTTCGCTCTCGCCGACGATTTTCATCGGTTCCTGAGGCACACCGTGGACGTAGGTCTGTTCCCAGATCTTGCCGCTGCGACGCACGGTCAGCACCAGCAATTCGGACAGGGCGTTCACCACCGACACACCTACACCGTGCAGACCGCCGGAGACTTTATAGGAGTTGTCGTCGAACTTACCGCCGGCGTGCAGCACGGTCATGATGACCTCGGCTGCGGAAACGCCTTCTTCCTTGTGCACGTCTACCGGAATACCGCGACCGTTGTCGCGTACGGTGATGGACTCATCCGGGTGGATGATGATGCTGATGTCGTCGCAATGGCCGGCGAGCGCTTCGTCGATGGAGTTGTCGACCACCTCGAACACCATGTGGTGCAGACCGCTGCCATCATCGGTGTCGCCAATGTACATACCGGGACGTTTGCGTACGGCATCCAAACCTTTCAGCACCTTGATGCTGTTCGAGTCGTACGTATTTTCTTCGCTCATGCCTTCACTCCCGATGGTCGTGGGTCTGGGTGATACAGCCCTGTTCCACGTGGAACAAAGCAACTGGCGTTTCCGTCTGCCAGCCTTCCCTCAATAATTCGTGGTCTACACAGGTGATAAACACCTGGCAGCGTAAGTCTTCCAGCAAGCGACAGAGTGCACGACGGTGTTGCTCGTCCAACTCGGACGGCAGGTCATCCACCAGATAAATACACTGGCCGCGCCGGGCCTGACTGACCAGATGCCCCTGAGCAATGCGCAAGGCACAGACCACCAGTTTCTGCTGACCCCGGGACAAGATGTCCGCGGCATTGTGTGCGCCCAATCGAAGACGCAAATCAGCTCGCTGTGGTCCGGCTTGGGTGTGACCCATTTGCTGGTCCCGGTGCAGGGAAGAGGCGAGCACAGCGCTCAATTCCTTCTCTTTGTCCCAACCCCGGTAATAGCTCAGCGTTAAGCCCTCGAGTTCGACTAGCTCGCTCAAGGTTTGCTCAAAGACTGGTTTCAAGGCTTTGATGTAAGCGCGGCGGTATTCATCGATTTCGGCGCTGGCCAGGCACAGTTCCCGGTCCCAGGCCGCTTGCGAAGCGGCGTCAAGTGTACCATGCCGCAGCCATGAGTTCCGCTGCCGCAGGGCCTTCTGCAAGCGCTGCCAGGTCGACATGAAACGAGGTTCCACGTGGAACACGCCCCAATCGAGGAACTGTCGACGGATCTTCGGCGCACCCTCCAGCAAGCGAAAGCTGTCCGGGTTGATCAGTTGCAGCGGCAGGATTTCCGCCAGTTGCGCGGCGCTCTTGGCGTTCTGCCCATCGATGCGGATCTGGAATTCACCCTGTCGATCCCGCGATATCCCCAACGCGCTGTGCCCGCCCTCGGCCAACTCCACCTGACCGAAGACCGTGCAGGCGAGTTGCTCGTACTGGATCACCGGTAGCAGGCGGGTACTGCGGAACGAGCGTGCAAGCCCGAGCAGATGCAGCGCTTCGAGCACGCTGGTTTTTCCGCTGCCGTTGGCGCCGTAAAGAATATTGATACGCGGGGAGGGGGAGAAGGTCACCGGCTGCAGGTTACGCACCGCGGTGACCGAAACACGACTGAGGGACATCTAGCGTTGGCTGGACATGGGCAGGCGCGACACCGTTACAGGCGCATCGGCATGACGACGTAGGCGGAGTCGTCGTTGTCGGACTCCTGCACCAGCGCGCTGCTGTTGGAGTCGGACAGGATCAGACGCACCTGCTCGGTGGTCATCACGCCCAGCACGTCCAGCAGATAGCTGACGTTGAAGCCGATTTCCAGGGGACCGCCGTTGTACTCGACGCCCACTTCTTCTTCCGCTTCTTCCTGCTCCGGGTTGTTGGCCTGGATCTTCAGTTGACCATTGGCCAGCTGTAGACGGATGCCGCGGTACTTCTCGTTGGACAGGATCGCGGTACGGCTGAAGGCCTCGCGCAGTGCCTGGCGATCCCCCAGGACCAGCTTGTCACCGCCTTTTGGCAGGACACGCTCGTAGTCCGGGAACTTGCCGTCCACCAGCTTGGAGGTGAAGGTGAACTCGCCGGTGGTCGCACGAATATGGTGCTGGCCGAGGACGATGCTCACGTTGCCTTCCGGCTCGGTCAGCAGGCGGGCCATTTCCAGGATGCCCTTGCGTGGCACGATGACCTGGTGACGATCCGGCTGACCGATATCAGCCTGCATCGAGCACATGGCCAGACGGTGACCGTCGGTGGCCACGGCGCGGATCACACCGGCGGACACTTCCAGCAGCATGCCGTTGAGGTAGTAACGCACGTCCTGCTGGGCCATGGCGAAACTGGTACGTTCGATCAGGCGACGCAGCTTGCTCTGGTCAAGCTGGCAAGTCAGCGAGCCCGGGCCTTCTTCCACTGTCGGGAAATCATTCGCCGGCAAGGTGGACAGGGTGAAGCGGCTACGACCGGCCTTCACCACCAGCTTCTGCTCGTCGACCTTGATGTCGATCAGGGCGTCGTTGGGCAGGCTCTTGCAGATGTCCATCAGCTTGCGCGCCGGCACGGTGATTTCACCCGGCTCCGCCGGCTCTTCGAGCTGGACGCGACCGACCAGTTCGACTTCGAGGTCGGTACCGGTCAGCGACAGTTGCTGGCCTTCGACCACCAGCAGCACATTGGAGAGCACCGGCAAGGTCTGGCGGCGCTCGACGACGCCTGCGACCAGTTGCAGGGGTTTCAACAGGGCTTCGCGTTGAATAGTGAAATGCATGGTCTAGTCCCTTGCCTTAGTAAGCTGCGCTGGTGTCATCAAGTGGTCAGTGTGCGCAGCAGGTTCTTGTAGTCCTCGCGGATGTCCGCGTCGGATTCCTTAAGTTCGTTGATCTTGCGGCATGCATGCAAGACCGTAGTATGGTCGCGTCCGCCAAAGACATCACCAATTTCAGGCAAGCTGTGGTTGGTGAGTTCCTTGGACAAGGCCATGGCGACCTGACGTGGACGTGCCACCGAGCGCGAACGGCGCTTGGACAGCAGGTCGGAAATCTTGATCTTGTAGTACTCGGCCACCGTGCGCTGAATGTTATCCACAGACACCAGCTTGTCTTGCAGCGCCAGCAGGTCTTTCAGCGATTCGCGGATCAGCTCGATGGTGATATCGCGGCCCATGAAGTGCGAGTGAGCGATCACCCGTTTCAGCGCGCCCTCGAGTTCACGGACGTTGGAACGAATACGTTGGGCAATGAAGAACGCCGCGTCATGGGGCAGTTCGACTTTTGCCTGGTCGGCCTTCTTCATCAGGATCGCGACCCGGGTTTCCAGTTCCGGCGGTTCGACCGCAACGGTCAGGCCCCAGCCGAAGCGCGACTTCAGGCGCTCTTCCAGTCCCTCGATCTCTTTCGGATAACGGTCACTGGTCAGGATCACTTGCTGACCGCCTTCAAGCAAGGCGTTGAAGGTGTGGAAAAACTCTTCCTGGGAGCGTTCCTTGCGGGCGAAGAATTGAATGTCGTCGATCAGCAGGGCATCCACCGAACGGTAGAAGCGCTTGAATTCGTTGATGGCGTTGAGCTGCAAGGCCTTGACCATGTCCGCGACGAAACGCTCCGAATGCAGGTAGACCACCTTGGCATTCGGGTTCTTCTTTAATAGATGGTTACCCACAGCGTGCATCAAGTGGGTCTTACCCAGGCCGACGCCGCCATACAGGAAGAGCGGGTTGTAGCCGTGCTTGGGATTGTCCGCCACCTGCCAGGCCGCGGCCCGGGCCAACTGGTTGGACTTGCCTTCGACGAAATTCTCAAAGGTGAAGGTGCGGTTCAGGTAGCTGGTGTGCTTGAGCGCGCCTTCCACCTGGACGGTACGTTGTTCGGCACGCACCGGGGCCTGTTGCGAACTGGCGCCGGCCATCGGGTCGAAGCTGTCGCGCGACGGTTCTTCGCTGACCTCGACCGCCGTCTTCGGGGTCGGGGCCAGCTGTGCAGGCGGGGTTACGGCGGCCGGTGCCGGAGCACTTGCAGCCATGGCCTGGGACGCGGCGGCGGCCAACGGGGCATTCGGCGCGGCACGCGGAGCGGAACTGCGCTTGCTGCCTATTAATAAGGAGAGCGCCGGCGCCAGGCCGTTGCCGTGCTCGTTCAACAGTTCGAGCAAACGTCCCAGGTACTTTTCATTCACCCAGTCGAGCACAAAACGGTTCGGTGCATAGACACGCAACTCGTCGCCTTCGGCTTCGACCTGTAGTGGACGGATCCAGGTGTTGAATTGCTGGGCAGGCAGCTCATCACGCAGAAGCTCCACGCACTGCTGCCAAAGTTCCACTGACACGGATATCCCCTAAGTTGAAAGCCGGTGAGGCAAAAACAAGCCGCCATTGTACCGGCAGCCAGAGCACTTATCCACATGTAGGTTGCAGGGACAACCTGAGGAATCAACCGCTTATCAGTGGACAAGGCGACCAACGGCATGTGCATAAGCTCTGTGGATAACCGTGCTTGAGGTCGTTGTACAAGTGGGGGCGAAAGTCTGTGGGTAACCCGCCTGTGGATAACCTGGCATTCCGCGCACAGCTTATCCGATAGCACGGCACAGGCGGAGCACCGCTTACCCACCCAGTTGTCATTCTCTGTACAGTACGTGTTTTCTGGCCTCACGCGACTTATCCACAGATAACCGCTACCTAAGCTTCTATAAGCTTTACAGAAAAGCTTTAAATAATTCCCTTCTTTATTTTTATATCTGGGTCGCGAGTGGGACCGGGTGATCGGCTCGAATACCTATATGAAGTAAAAGCTGGTTGGAAATTGACCTGCGGGCTTGCTTTCTCTAGAATCCCCGGTCTCTTAAAACGGGGGCCATTCCGGCCCGTTGTGACGAACCAGGTAGCAACGCCATGAAACGTACTTTCCAACCCAGCACTATCAAACGCGCCCGCACCCACGGTTTCCGTGCTCGCATGGCAACCAAGAACGGTCGTGCCGTCCTGTCGCGTCGCCGCGCCAAAGGCCGTGCTCGTCTGGCAGTTTGATAATCCGGCGCGGGTGGTGAGTCAGGACTTCAGTCGGGAAAAGCGTCTGCTTACTCCTCGACATTTCAAGGCAGTCTTTGACTCCCCTACCGGCAAGGTTCCGGGGAAAAATCTCCTGCTCCTTGCGCGCAACAACGATCTGGATCATCCCCGTCTGGGGCTGGTTATCGGTAAAAAGAGCGTCAAGCTCTCCGTTGAGCGCAATCGCCTCAAACGTCTGATGCGCGAGTCGTTCCGCCTGCACCAGGATTCACTGGTCGGCTGGGATATCGTTATCGTCGCGCGCAAAGGTCTGGGCGATGTAGAAAACCCTGAATTGATCCAGCATTTCGGCAAACTCTGGAAACGCCTGGCCCGTACGGCGCCAGCGGTACCTGCAGTCAAAACCGAAACTGTGAGGGTAGACAGCCCAGATGCGTAAACTGGCCCTCGTTCCGATCCAGTTTTATCGCTATGCCATCAGTCCCTTGATGGCCAATCACTGTCGTTTCTACCCCAGTTGTTCTTGCTACGCGTATGAAGCCATTGAAACTCATGGATTCCTGCGCGGTGGCTGGCTGACCGTTCGTCGCTTAGGTCGCTGTCATCCGTGGAATGCCGGTGGTTATGACCCGGTTCCACCAATCCCTACCTCCCGTTCTTCTTCGATGGCCGAGTAATCATGGATATCAAACGCACAATCCTGATCGTCGCCCTGGCAATCGTGACCTATGTCGGGGTTCTCAAATGGAACCAGGACTACGGTCAAGCTGCCCTGCCGACCCAGAATGTCGCTACCACCGTTCCCGGTTTGCCGGATTCGGTACCTGGCAACAAAGCCAGCGCCAGTGATGACATTCCACGTGCAGCCAATGACACCAGTGCGCCTGTAGAAGCACCGGTGGCTGCCAGCAACGACCTCATCCACGTGAAAACGGATGTGCTCGACCTGGCTATCGATCCAAAAGGCGGGGATATTGCCCAGCTGAAGCTGCCACTCTATCCACGTCGTCAGGACCATCCGGAAATTCCTTTCCAGTTGTTCGACAACGGTGGCGAGCGTACCTACCTGGCCCAGAGCGGCCTGATCGGTACCAACGGCCCGGATTCGAGTGCGGCCGGTCGCCCGCTGTACGCTTCCGCGCAGAAAAGTTATCAACTGGCTGACGGTCAGGACCAACTGGTCGTCGACCTGAAATTCAGTGAAAACGGCGTCAACTACATCAAGCGTTTCACCCTGAAACGCGGCCTGTATGACATGACCGTGTCTTATCTGATCGACAACGAAAGCGCCCAGTCCTGGTCGGGTGCGATGTTCGCCCAGCTGAAACGCGACGCCAGCACCGATCCATCCTCCAGCACCGCCACCGGTACCGCGACTTACCTGGGCGCCGCCCTGGGGACAAGTTCCGAGCCGTACAAGAAAGTGTCGATGAAAGATATCGACAAGGCCCAGCTGAAGGAAACCGCCCAAGGCGGTTGGGTTGCCTGGTTGCAACACTACTTCGTGACCGCCTGGGTTCCGGCCAAGGGTGACAGCAATGTCATGACCACCCGCAAGGACAGCCAAGGCAACTACATCATTGGCTACACCGGTCCTTCGCTGACCCTGGCCCCGGGCCAGAAAACCGAGACCAGCGCCGTTCTGTACGCCGGCCCGAAAATCCAGGCGGCACTGAAACAGTTATCCCCAGGCCTGGAACTGACGGTCGACTACGGCATGCTGTGGTTCATCGCCCAACCGATCTTCTGGCTGCTGCAACATATCCACAGCCTGCTCGGTAACTGGGGCTTCTCGATCATCGTCCTGACCATGCTGATCAAGGGGCTCTTCTTCCCGTTGTCGGCGGCCAGCTACAAATCGATGGCGCGCATGCGTGCCGTGGCGCCGAAACTGGCGGCACTGAAAGAGCAACATGGCGACGACCGGCAGAAAATGTCGCAAGCCATGATGGAGCTGTACAAGAAGGAGAAGATCAATCCACTGGGCGGCTGCCTGCCGATCCTGGTGCAGATGCCGGTTTTCCTTTCCCTGTACTGGGTGTTGCTGGAAAGCGTTGAAATGCGCCAGACCCCGTTCATCCTGTGGATTACCGACCTGTCGATCAAGGATCCGTTCTTCATCCTGCCGATCATCATGGGCGCCACCATGTTCATCCAGCAGCGTCTGAACCCGACGCCTCCGGATCCGATGCAAGCCAAGGTGATGAAGCTGATGCCGATCGTCTTCACCTTCTTCTTCCTGTGGTTCCCTGCGGGCCTGGTGCTGTACTGGGTTGTGAACAACTGCCTGTCCATCGCCCAACAGTGGTACATCACACGTAGTATCGAAGCGGCTACCAAGAAAGCCACTGCGTAACCTACTCTGTGGATAACCACTCAAGACGCCCCCTAGTGGGGCGTTTTGCTATCTGTCATTTAGTGTCGAGACCCGCTTCATGAACCTTCCTCGGGAAACCATCGCCGCCGTTGCCACCGCCCAAGGCCGTGGCGGGGTCGGTATTGTCCGACTTTCCGGGCCTTTGGCGCACGCCGCGGCGCTGGCCATCAGCGGTCGCGAGTTGAAACCGCGCTACGCCCACTACGGTCCGTTCCTGGACGACAGTGGTGATGTGCTCGACGAAGGCATCGCCCTGTATTTCCCGGGGCCGCACTCCTTCACCGGGGAAGATGTGCTCGAGCTGCAGGGCCATGGCGGTCCGGTGGTCCTGGACATGCTGCTGCAGCGTTGCCTGCAACTGGGCTGTCGGCTGGCCCGGCCGGGGGAATTCAGCGAGCGGGCGTTTCTCAACGACAAGCTCGACCTGGCCCAGGCCGAGGCGATTGCCGACCTGATCGAAGCCAGCTCCGCTCAGGCCGCGCGCAATGCGCTGCGTTCGTTGCAAGGCGCGTTTTCCCAGCGTGTGCATAACCTCACCGAGCAGCTCATCGGCCTGCGGATCTATGTGGAGGCGGCCATCGACTTTCCCGAGGAGGAAATCGACTTTCTCGCCGATGGTCATGTGCTGGCCTTGCTCGATGCGGTGCGCAACGAGTTATCCACAGTGATGCGCGAAGCCGGGCAGGGGGCCTTGTTGCGCGATGGCATGACGGTGGTGATCGCCGGTCGACCGAACGCCGGCAAGTCCAGCCTGCTCAATGCCCTGGCCGGGCGTGAAGCGGCGATCGTGACCGAGATCGCGGGTACCACTCGTGATGTCCTGCGCGAACATATCCACATCGATGGCATGCCGTTGCATGTGGTGGACACTGCCGGCTTGCGCGACACCGATGACCATGTGGAAAAGATCGGTGTCGAACGTGCGCTCAAGGCCATTGGCGAAGCGGATCGGGTGTTGCTGGTGGTGGATGCCACCGCACCGGAAGCTGTGGATCCTTTTGCCTTGTGGCCGGAATTCCTCGAGCAACGACCCGATCCGGCCAAGGTCACCTTGATCCGCAACAAGGCCGATCTGAGCGGCGAGGCCATGGCACTGGAAGTCAGCGAGGATGGCCATGTCACCATCAGCTTGAGCGCCAAGGCTGGCGGCGCGGGGTTGGAGCTGCTGCGCGAGCACCTCAAGGCCTGCATGGGTTATGAACAGACCTCCGAGAGCAGCTTCAGCGCCCGTCGGCGTCATCTGGAAGCGCTCCGTCACGCCAGTGCAGCCCTGGAACACGGTCATGCACAGTTGACCCTGGCCGGTGCTGGCGAGCTGCTGGCGGAGGATCTGCGCCAGGCCCAGCAGTTCCTGGGCGAGATCACCGGCGCGTTCAGCTCCGACGACCTGCTGGGGCGGATCTTTTCCAGCTTCTGCATCGGTAAATAACCTTACCTGCCGGCCCCCCTCCGGGCTTGCCCGCGAAACTTTTGTCGGCCTTGAAGGCCTCTTCGCGAGCAAGCTCTGCTCCCACAGTGAGCGCAAACCCCCATTGATTTCCTTGGCAGTCGAATGATTTCAAATCGTTTCGACTGCTTTCGGCTGCCCGCGATTTGCCTCGTCGGGCCTTTTTCTGTGGATTAAGCCCTGTGAATAACCGCGCCTCAGGTCAGTTGATAACCAGGCCTGAAAACTGAGGATGAACCCCCTTGTGGATAAGCATCGGTTTAATCCACAGGCTTACACCGGTTATCCCAAGCCCTCCCGAGCACCTGACCACAGACTTTTGAACCTCTGTACACATTGATAAATAAGGCCTGTATGACCTTATCCACAGAAAGGGTGCTGCCTAAGAATAAACATAAAAACAAAGATTTAATAAATTTCTCTCTTTTTAATTTCTTTTGTCCGTGGTCTATCCACAGCCTGGTTAAATTTTGTGCAAAGGGTTCTTTAGGAAGGGGGAAGTCCCTATACTTGTCGACCTGGCCCAAAAACCTGGGCCGAACCCATTCCTAATTACCTACCTGAAGCAGGCACGAGGTGCGTGGTGGATTTCCCTTCCCGTTTTGAAGTGATCGTCATCGGCGGCGGTCATGCCGGTACCGAGGCAGCACTGGCGTCCGCACGCATGGGGGCAAAAACCCTGCTGTTGACGCATAACGTGGAAACCCTCGGTGCCATGAGTTGCAACCCCGCGATCGGCGGGATCGGCAAAAGCCATCTGGTCAAGGAAATCGATGCCCTTGGCGGCGCGATGGCCATCGCCACCGATAAAGGCGGCATCCAGTTCCGCGTCCTGAACAGTCGTAAAGGCCCTGCCGTGCGCGCCACCCGTGCCCAGGCCGACCGTGTGCTGTACAAGGCCGCGGTGCGCGAGATCCTGGAAAACCAGCCGAACCTGTGGATATTTCAGCAGGCCGCCGACGACCTGATCGTCGAGCAGGACCAGGTTCGCGGTGTGGTGACCCAGATGGGCCTGCGTTTCTTCGCCGAATCCGTGGTCCTGACCACCGGCACCTTCCTCGGTGGACTTATCCACATCGGGATGCAGAACTATTCCGGCGGTCGCGCCGGTGATCCGCCGTCGATTGCCCTGGCCCATCGCCTGCGGGAACTGCCGCTGCGGGTCGGTCGCCTGAAAACCGGTACGCCGCCACGCATCGATGGTCGTTCCGTGGATTTCTCGGTGATGTCCGAACAACCGGGCGATACGCCGATTCCGGTGATGTCGTTCATGGGCTCGAAAGAACAGCATCCACGGCAGGTCAGTTGCTGGATTACCCACACCAACGCCCGCACCCACGAAATCATTGCCGCGAACCTCGATCGTTCGCCGATGTATTCCGGGGTGATCGAAGGCATCGGCCCGCGCTACTGCCCGTCTATCGAAGACAAGATCCACCGCTTTGCCGACAAGGAAAGCCACCAGGTCTTCATCGAACCTGAAGGCCTGACAACCAACGAGCTGTATCCGAACGGGATATCCACATCCCTGCCGTTCGACGTGCAGTTGCAGATCGTCCAATCGATCCGCGGCATGGAAAACGCCCATATCGTGCGTCCGGGCTATGCCATCGAGTACGACTACTTCGATCCGCGTGACCTGAAATACAGCCTGGAAACCAAAGTCATCGGCGGTTTGTTCTTCGCCGGGCAAATCAACGGCACCACCGGTTACGAAGAAGCCGGTGCGCAAGGTCTGCTGGCCGGAGCCAATGCCGCGTTGCGTGCCCAAGGCAAGGACAGCTGGTGCCCGCGTCGCGACGAGGCGTACATCGGCGTGCTGGTCGACGACCTGATTACCCTGGGAACCCAGGAACCGTACCGGATGTTCACATCCCGCGCCGAGTACCGGCTGATCCTGCGCGAAGACAACGCCGACCTGCGTTTGACCGAGAAAGGCCGCGAACTGGGGCTGGTGGATGACGTGCGCTGGGCGGCTTTCTGCAAGAAACGCGAAGGCATCGAGCTGGAAGAGCAGCGCCTGAAAAGCACCTGGGTCCGCCCGGGCACCGAGCAGGGCGATGCCATTGCCGAAAAATTCGGTACACCGCTGACCCACGAATACAACCTGCTGAATCTGCTGAGCCGTCCGGAAATCGACTACGCTGGTCTGGTCGAAGTGACCGGGCAGGGCGCCGAGGATCCGCAAGTCGCCGAACAGGTCGAGATCAAGACCAAATACGCCGGTTATATCGACCGCCAGCAGGACGAGATCGCTCGCCTGCGGGCCAGTGAAGACACCAAACTGCCTGTGGATATCGACTACACCAGCATCTCCGGGCTGTCCAAGGAGATCCAGAGCAAGCTCGGCGCCACCCGTCCCGAGACGTTGGGCCAGGCTTCGCGGATCCCGGGCGTGACGCCGGCGGCGATTTCCCTGTTGATGATTCACCTGAAAAAACGCGGCGCCGGCCGTCAGTTGGAGCAAAGCGCTTGAGTTCGTTGGTCACTTCGCAACACGCAGAAGAGTTATCCACAGGTGCCCGCCAGCTCGGCGTCAACCTGAGCGAAACCCAGCACGCCTTGCTGCTGGGGTATCTGGCCCTGTTGATCAAATGGAACCAGGCCTACAACCTCACCGCGGTCCGCGATCCCGACGAAATGGTCTCGCGCCATCTGCTCGACAGCCTGAGCGTGATGTCCTTCGTCGAAAACGGCCGCTGGCTCGATGTCGGCAGCGGCGGCGGGATGCCGGGGATTCCCCTGGCGATCCTGTTTCCCGATTCGGCGGTGACCTGCCTGGACAGCAACGGCAAGAAGACCCGCTTCCTGACCCAGGTCAAACTCGAACTCAAACTGGATAACCTGCAAGTTATCCACAGCCGGGTCGAAGCCTTCCAACCCGCGCAGCCGTTCAACGGGATCATTTCCCGGGCCTTCAGCAGCATGGAGAACTTCACCGGCTGGACTCGCCACCTTGGCGACGCCGACACACGCTGGTTGGCAATGAAGGGCGTCCATCCCGCCGATGAGCTGGTAGCATTGCCGGCAGACTTCCACCTCGATAGCGAACACGCCTTGGCCGTACCCGGTTGCCAAGGCCAACGCCATCTGCTGATACTGCGCCGCACGGCATGATTGGGAACACAAGCAAGAATGGCTAAGGTATTCGCGATAGCGAACCAGAAAGGTGGCGTGGGCAAAACCACCACCTGCATCAACCTCGCAGCATCCCTGGTCGCGACCAAGCGCCGGGTGCTGCTGATCGACCTCGATCCACAGGGCAACGCCACCATGGGTAGCGGTGTGGATAAACACGGCCTGGAAAACTCCATCTACGATGTGCTGATCGGCGAATGCGACCTGGCCCAGGCCATGCATTTCTCCGAGCACGGCGGTTATCAACTGCTGCCGGCCAACCGTGACCTGACGGCGGCCGAGGTGGTGCTGCTGGAAATGCAGATGAAGGAAAGCCGTCTGCGCAGCGCCCTGGCGCCGATTCGCGAGAATTACGACTACATCCTCATCGACTGCCCGCCGTCGCTGTCGATGCTGACCCTCAATGCGCTGGTGGCCGCCGATGGGGTAATTATCCCCATGCAGTGCGAGTACTTTGCCCTGGAAGGACTCAGCGACCTTGTGGATAACATCAAGCGCATCGCCGAACTGCTCAACCCGGAGCTGAAAGTCGAAGGCCTGTTGCGGACCATGTACGACCCGCGTCTGAGTTTGATGAACGACGTTTCCGCACAGCTCAAGGAACATTTCGGTGAGCAGCTGTACGACACCGTGATCCCTCGCAACATCCGTCTGGCCGAAGCCCCGAGCTACGGCATGCCCGCGCTGGCTTACGACAAACAATCCCGTGGCGCCGTGGCCTACCTGGCCCTGGCGGGCGAGATGGTTCGCCGTCAACGCCGCACTTCACGCACCGCAGCCCCGGCAACTTAAGGAATCCCCATGGCCGTCAAGAAACGAGGTCTCGGACGTGGACTGGATGCACTGCTGAGTGGTCCGACTGTCAGCGCGTTGGAAGAGCAGGCCATCCAGGCCGATCAACGGGAATTGCAACACCTGCCGCTGGACCTGATCCAGCGCGGCAAGTACCAGCCGCGCCGGGACATGGACCCGCAGGCACTGGAAGAACTGGCGCAATCGATCAAGGCCCAGGGCGTGATGCAGCCGATCGTGGTGCGTCCCATCGGCAGCGGTCGCTTTGAAATCATTGCCGGCGAACGCCGCTGGCGCGCCAGCCAGCAGGCCGGGCAGGACAGCATTCCGGCGATGGTCCGCGATGTGCCGGACGAAACCGCCATCGCCATGGCGTTGATCGAGAACATCCAGCGCGAAGACCTCAATCCGATCGAGGAGGCCGTGGCCCTGCAGCGCTTGCAGCAGGAGTTCCAGCTGACCCAGCAACAGGTCGCCGAAGCCGTGGGCAAGTCCCGCGTGACCGTGGCCAACCTGCTGCGCCTGATCGCATTGCCGGAAGTCATCAAGACCATGTTGTCCCATGGCGACCTGGAAATGGGTCATGCCCGTGCCTTGCTCGGTTTGCCGGATGACCGACAGGTCGAAGGGGCGCGACACGTTGTCGCACGTGGCCTCACCGTACGCCAGACCGAGGCCCTGGTCCGCCAGTGGCTGAGCGGCAAAAAGGAGCCTGCCGAGCCTGCCAAGGTCGACCCGGACATCAGTCGCCTCGAGCAGCGCCTGGCAGAGCGGCTGGGCTCTGCGGTGCAGATCCGCCACGGCCAGAAGGGAAAAGGTCAGTTGGTGATTCGCTATAACTCCTTGGATGAACTACAAGGGGTACTCGCCCATATTCGCTGAAACATTTCCTCATGTAGCGAACAGTCGGAAATCACTACCCGACAGTTGAATAGGGGCTGAACCGCCCCTATACTCTGCGCGCATTTTGTCGGCACAATTTATGCCAAGTTATTGATTCATGGCGGCCGACCCTTGAGGAGCGTTAGTGATGGAAACCCGCACGCCAAACAGGTTGCCGTTCCATCGCTTGGCGGTATTTCCGATTTTATTGGCCCAGTTTGTCGTTTTGTTGGTGGCAGCTTTGGCGCTTTGGCGATGGCATGGGGTCGTTGCCGGATACTCAGGACTCTGCGGAGGCCTGATAGCCTTGCTGCCCAATGTGTATTTTGCTCACAGGGCCTTTCGGTTTTCCGGCGCCCGGGCAGCCCAATCCATCGTCCGGTCTTTTTATGCCGGCGAGGCGGGGAAATTGATTTTGACGGCAGTGCTGTTTGCACTGACGTTCGCAGGTGTGAAGCCATTGGCGCCGCTAGCAGTCTTCGGCGTCTTCGTGCTGACCCAGTTGGTCAGCTGGTTCGCACCCGTGCTAATGAGAACAAGACTTTCGAGACCTTAGGGCGTTTGAGGCAACCATGTCAGCAGAAACAACCGCTTCGGGCTATATCCAGCACCACCTGCAGAACCTGACCTTCGGTCAGCTACCTACTGGCGGCTGGGGCTTTGCCCATTCCGCAGCAGAAGCCAAGGCCATGGGCTTCTGGGCATTCCACCTGGATACTCTGGGTTGGTCTGTCGCACTGGGCCTGATCTTCGTCTTTCTTTTCCGCATGGCGGCGAAGAAAGCGACCTCCGGCCAACCCGGTGCCCTGCAGAACTTCGTTGAAGTCCTGGTCGAGTTCGTCGACGGCAGCGTGAAGGACAGCTTCCACGGTCGTAGCCCGGTGATTGCACCGTTGGCGCTGACCATCTTCGTCTGGGTGTTCCTGATGAACGCCATCGACCTGATCCCGGTCGACTGGATTCCTCACCTGGCCATCCTGCTCACTGGTGATGAGCACATCCCGTTCCGTGCCGTGTCGACCACCGACCCGAACGCGACCCTGGGCATGTCCTTCTCGGTCTTCGCACTGATCATTTTCTACAGCATCAAGATCAAGGGCCTCGGCGGTTTCGTCGGCGAGCTGACCCTGCACCCGTTCAGCAGCAAGAACATCGTCGTTCAGGCCCTGCTGATCCCGGTGAACTTCCTGCTGGAATTCGTCACCCTGATCGCCAAGCCGATCTCGCTGGCTCTTCGACTGTTCGGCAACATGTATGCCGGCGAGCTGGTGTTCATCCTCATCGCCGTGATGTTCGGCAGCGGCCTGCTCTGGCTCAGCGGCCTGGGCGTAGTGCTGCAATGGGCTTGGGCTGTGTTCCACATCCTGATCATCACCCTGCAGGCGTTCATCTTCATGATGCTGACCATCGTCTACCTGTCGATGGCACACGAAGAAAACCATTAAGAGCCGCCTTGGCGGTTCTGATGTCCCTCGCGCCTCGGTGCGGGGTGGCCCTGCAAGGGGCCGCGAAACGATTTGTTTTACCGCTTTAAATTAAAAAAACCTAAACCATACGACGTAAAAGTCGGGAGGAAAGATGGAAACTGTAGTTGGTCTAACCGCTATCGCTGTTGCACTGTTGATCGGCCTGGGCGCACTGGGTACCGCAATTGGTTTCGGCCTGCTGGGCGGCAAGTTCCTGGAAGGCGCCGCGCGTCAGCCAGAAATGGTTCCAATGCTGCAAGTCAAAATGTTCATCGTTGCCGGTCTGCTCGACGCCGTAACCATGATCGGTGTTGGTATCGCTCTGTTCTTCACCTTCGCGAACCCCTTCGTCGGTCAACTCGCACACTAATCACTCGGATATTTCGAGTAGATGGGTGTGATGGACAACGAACGAGCGAGGTGTTGGCGTGAACATTAATGCGACCCTGATTGGCCAGTCCGTTGCGTTCCTCATTTTTGTACTGTTTTGCATGAAGTTCGTGTGGCCTCCGGTCATCGCGGCACTGCACGAACGTCAGAAGAAGATCGCGGATGGACTGGACGCTGCCAGCCGAGCAGCTCGCGACCTGGAGTTGGCCCAAGAGAAAGCGGGTCATCAACTGCGCGATGCTAAAGCTCAGGCAGCCGAAATCATCGAGCAAGCCAAGAAACGCGGTAACCAGATCGTCGACGAAGCCCGTGAACAGGCTCGCGTCGAAGCTGACCGTGTGAAGGCTCAGGCTCAGGCCGAGATCGAACAGGAACTCAACAGTGTCAAAGACGCGCTGCGCGCCCAATTGGGTAGCCTGGTGGTCGACGGCGCCGGGAAGATCCTGGGCAAATCAATCGATCAAAACGCGCACGCAGAGCTGGTTAACAAACTGGCTACTGAAATCTAAGCGAGGGCGATCATGGCAGAACTGACCACGTTGGCCCGACCTTACGCTAAGGCGGCCTTCGAGCACGCTCAGGCCCACCAGCAACTGGCCAATTGGTCAGCCATGCTCGGCCTGGCAGCAGCGGTGTCGGAAGACGACACCATGCAGCGCGTGCTCAAGGCCCCGCGACTGACGAGCGCAGAAAAGGCCACCACGTTCATTGACGTGTGTGGCGACAAGTTTGATGCCAAGGCACAGAATTTCATCCACGTCGTTGCTGAAAACGACCGTCTCCTGCTGTTGCCGGAGATTGCCGCTCTGTTCGACCTGTACAAGGCCGAGCGGGAGAAGTCGGTAGACGTGGAAGTGACCAGTGCTTTTGCATTGAACCAAGAACAGCAAGACAAACTCGCCAAGGTTCTCAGTGCACGACTCAATCGGGAAGTGCGCCTGCAAGTTGCGGAGGACGCCGCGCTGATTGGTGGCGTCGTGATCCGCGCCGGCGACCTGGTTATCGATGGCTCGGTTCGCGGCAAACTCGCGAACCTGGCCGAAGCATTGAAATCTTGAGTTTGAAGGGGCAGCAGAGCAATGCAGCAACTCAATCCTTCCGAAATAAGTGAAATTATCAAGGGCCGCATCGAAAAGCTCGATGTGACCTCCCAAGCCCGTAACGAAGGCACTGTCGTCAGCGTGTCTGACGGTATCGTGCGGATTCACGGTCTGGCCGACGTCATGTACGGCGAGATGATCGAGTTTCCGGGCGGCGTCTACGGTATGGCCCTCAACCTCGAGCAAGACTCCGTAGGTGCCGTGGTACTGGGCGCCTACACGACTCTGGCTGAAGGCATGAGCGCCAAGTGCACCGGCCGCATCCTCGAAGTTCCGGTCGGTAAGGAACTGCTGGGTCGCGTTGTCGACGCACTGGGTAACCCGGTTGACGGCAAAGGTCCGCTGAACAACACCTTGACCGACGCGGTCGAGAAAGTGGCTCCAGGCGTGATCTGGCGTAAGTCGGTAGACCAGCCTGTACAGACTGGCTACAAGGCTGTCGATGCCATGATCCCGGTCGGCCGTGGCCAGCGTGAGCTGATCATCGGTGACCGTCAGATCGGTAAGACCGCTCTGGCGATCGACGCGATCATCAACCAGAAAGACAGCGGCATCTTCTGCGTCTACGTGGCTATCGGTCAGAAGCAATCGACCATCGCCAACGTGGTTCGCAAGCTGGAAGAAAACGGCGCCCTGGCCAACACCATCATCGTGGCTGCCAGTGCTTCCGAATCTCCTGCGCTGCAGTTCCTGGCACCGTACTCCGGTTGCACCATGGGCGAGTTCTTCCGCGACCGCGGCGAAGACGCGCTGATCGTTTATGACGATCTGTCCAAGCAAGCAGTGGCTTACCGCCAGATCTCCCTGCTGCTGCGCCGTCCGCCAGGCCGTGAAGCCTACCCAGGTGACGTGTTCTATCTCCACTCCCGTCTGCTGGAGCGCGCATCCCGCGTTTCGGAAGAGTACGTCGAGAAGTTCACCAACGGCGCAGTGACTGGCAAGACCGGTTCCCTGACCGCGCTGCCGATCATCGAAACCCAGGCTGGCGACGTTTCCGCGTTCGTTCCGACCAACGTGATTTCCATCACCGACGGTCAGATCTTCCTGGAGTCGGCCATGTTCAACTCCGGGATCCGTCCTGCTGTGAACGCCGGTGTTTCGGTATCCCGCGTAGGTGGTGCCGCTCAGACCAAGATCATCAAGAAGCTGTCCGGTGGTATCCGTACCGCCCTGGCCCAGTACCGTGAACTGGCGGCATTCGCCCAGTTCGCTTCTGACCTGGACGAAGCGACCCGTAAGCAACTTGAGCACGGTCAGCGCGTTACCGAGCTGATGAAGCAGAAGCAATACGCACCGATGTCGATCGCCGACATGGCGCTGTCGCTGTATGCCGCTGAGCGTGGGTTCCTGACTGACGTCGAAATCGCCAAGATCGGCAGCTTCGAACAAGCGCTGATTGCTTACTTCAACCGCGATCATGCCGACTTGTTGGCCAAGATCAACGTGAAGGGTGACTTCAATGACGAAATCGACGCTGGCATGAAAGCCGGTATCGAGAAGTTCAAGGCCACCCAAACCTGGTAAGCCGCAGCGGGAGCCGCAAGGCTCCCGCTTGCTAACCTGATAGGTGTTACATGGCAGGCGCAAAAGAGATTCGCAGTAAGATTGCGAGCATCAAAAGCACGCAAAAAATTACCAGCGCCATGGAAAAAGTGGCGGTCAGCAAAATGCGCAAGGCACAAATGCGCATGGCTGCTAGCCGTCCTTATGCGGAGCGTATCCGCCAGGTAATTGGGCATCTGGCCAACGCCAACCCGGAATACCGCCACCCGTTCATGATCGACCGCGCCGTCAAGCGCGTCGGCTATGTCGTGGTGAGCAGTGACCGTGGTCTGTGCGGTGGCTTGAACACCAACCTGTTCAAGGCCCTGGTCAAGGACATGGCGGTAAACCGCGAAAACGGCGTCGAGATTGATCTGTGCGTGGTCGGTAGCAAGGGTGCGGCATTCTTCCGCAACTTCGGCGGTAACGTCGTAGCCGCTATCAGCCACCTGGGTGAAGAGCCGTCGATCAACGATCTGATCGGCAGCGTCAAGGTGATGCTGGATGCCTACTTGGACGGCCGTATTGACCGCCTGTCCGTGGTGTCCAACAAGTTCATCAACACCATGACCCAGCAGCCTACAGTGGAGCAGTTGATTCCTCTGGTGGCGACCCCGGATCAAGAACTCAAGCACCACTGGGACTATCTCTACGAACCGGACGCCAAAGAGCTGCTTGACGGCCTGATGGTGCGTTACGTGGAGTCGCAGGTGTACCAGGCGGTGGTCGAGAACAACGCAGCTGAACAAGCTGCGCGGATGATCGCGATGAAGAACGCTACCGACAACGCCGGTGATTTGATCAGCGATTTGCAGCTGATCTACAACAAGGCGCGTCAGGCTGCGATCACCCAAGAGATCTCGGAAATCGTCGGCGGCGCTGCCGCGGTTTAACGGTTCAAATATTCAGAGGATCCAGCTATGAGTAGCGGACGTATCGTTCAAATCATCGGCGCCGTTATCGACGTGGAATTTCCACGCGACAGCGTACCGAGCATCTACAACGCGCTGAAAGTACAAGGCGCGGAAACCACTCTGGAAGTTCAGCAGCAGCTGGGCGACGGCGTGGTTCGTACCATTGCGATGGGTTCCACCGAAGGCCTGAAGCGCGGTCTGGACGTCGTCGACACCAACGCCGCGATCTCCGTACCGGTCGGTAAAGCGACCCTGGGCCGGATCATGGACGTCCTCGGCAACCCGATCGACGAAGCCGGTCCGATTGACACCGACGAGCGTTGGGGCATCCACCGCCCGGCGCCGTCGTTCGCCGAGCAAGCAGGCGGCAACGACCTGCTGGAAACCGGCATCAAGGTTATCGACCTGGTCTGCCCGTTCGCCAAGGGCGGTAAAGTCGGTCTGTTCGGTGGTGCCGGTGTCGGCAAGACCGTAAACATGATGGAACTGATCCGTAACATCGCCATCGAGCACAGCGGTTATTCCGTGTTCGCCGGTGTGGGTGAGCGTACTCGTGAGGGTAACGACTTCTACCACGAGATGAAGGACTCCAACGTTCTGGACAAAGTGGCACTGGTTTACGGTCAGATGAACGAGCCGCCGGGAAACCGTCTGCGCGTAGCCCTGACCGGCCTGACCATGGCCGAGAAGTTCCGTGACGAAGGTAACGACGTTCTGCTGTTCGTCGACAACATCTACCGTTACACCCTGGCCGGTACCGAAGTATCCGCACTGCTGGGCCGTATGCCTTCGGCAGTAGGTTACCAGCCGACCCTGGCTGAAGAGATGGGCGTGCTGCAAGAGCGCATCACTTCGACCAAGCAAGGTTCGATTACTTCGATCCAGGCCGTTTACGTACCTGCGGACGACTTGACCGACCCGTCGCCGGCGACCACCTTCGCCCACTTGGACGCCACCGTCGTACTGTCCCGTGACATCGCCTCCCTGGGTATCTACCCAGCGGTCGATCCACTGGACTCGACTTCGCGCCAGCTGGACCCGAACGTGATCGGCAACGAGCACTACGAAACCGCTCGCGGCGTTCAGTACGTGCTGCAGCGCTACAAAGAGCTGAAGGACATCATCGCGATCCTGGGTATGGACGAGCTGTCGGAAGCCGACAAGCAGTTGGTATCCCGTGCTCGTAAGATCCAGCGCTTCCTGTCGCAGCCGTTCTTCGTGGCTGAAGTCTTCACCGGTGCCTCGGGTAAATACGTTTCCCTGAAAGACACCATTGCTGGCTTCAAAGGCATCCTCAACGGTGACTACGACCACCTGCCAGAACAAGCGTTCTACATGGTTGGCGGCATCGAAGAAGCGATCGAGAAAGCCAAGAAACTGTAATCCCGGCGCCCGGCAACGGGCGCTAATTTAGGTTGAGGCAATCAGATGGCTATGACAGTCCATTGCGACATCGTCAGTGCGGAAGGGGAAATCTTCTCCGGCCTGGTCGAGATGGTGATTGCGCACGGTGCACTGGGTGATCTTGGTATCGCCCTGGGTCACGCGCCGCTGATCACTAATCTGAAACCGGGTCCGATCCGCCTGATCAAGCAGGGCGGGGAAGCCGAGGTGTTCTACATCTCCGGTGGTTTCCTCGAGGTTCAGCCGAACATGGTCAAGGTTCTTGCCGACACCGTGCAACGTGCTGCCGACCTGGATGAAGCCTCCGCTCAGGAAGCCGTCAAGGCTGCCGAGAAGGCCCTGCATGAACGTGGCGCGGAGTTCGATTACGGTTCCGCTGCCGCACGTCTGGCCGAGGCGTCAGCTCAGCTGCGCACCGTCCAGCAGATCCGCAAGAAGTTCGGCGGCTAAGCCGACACTTGTTGTGTGATTGATTAAAAAGGGTAGCCTCGGCTACCCTTTTTTCTTTTTCGCGTTTATCACGTGGTCACAGCCACTGACCACCCAGGATTGGTAACCAGTCATGTCTCTCGAAATCGTTATCCTCGCGGCGGGTCAGGGCACCCGTATGCGCTCTTCGCTGCCTAAAGTGTTGCACCCGGTCGCGGGCAATTCGATGTTGGGACATGTTATCCACAGCGCCCGACAACTTGATCCACAGCGTATCCATGTGGTGATCGGCCATGGTGCCGATCAGGTACGTGAGCGCCTGGCCGCCGATGACCTGAACTTTGTCCTGCAGGACCAGCAGCTTGGCACCGGCCATGCCGTGGCCCAGGCGGTGCCTTTCATTACCGCCGACACCGTGCTGATCCTCTACGGCGACGTGCCCTTGATCGAAGTCGAGACCTTGCGGCGTCTGCTGGAGCAGGCAGGTCCGGAGCAGCTGGGGCTGTTGACGGTCGAGCTGGATGACCCCACCGGTTATGGCCGGATCGTGCGCGATGCCGCAGGCAAGGTAACCGCGATCGTCGAGCAGAAGGACGCCAACGCCGCCGAACGTGCGATCACCGAAGGCAACACCGGGATTCTCGCACTGCCGGCCAAGCGCCTGGGTGAGTGGATGAGTCGCCTGTCGAACAACAATGCCCAGGGCGAGTACTACCTGACCGACGTCATTGCCATGGCGGTGGCTGATGGCTTGGTGGTCGCCACCGAGCAACCTCAGGACGCCATGGAAGTGCAGGGGGCCAACGACCGCCGGCAGTTGGCCGAGCTGGAGCGTCATTACCAGTTGCGCGCGGCCCGTCGGCTGATGGCACAAGGCGTGACCCTACGTGACCCGGCCCGCTTCGATGTACGCGGTGAGGTGAGTGTCGGTCGTGATGTGCTGATCGACATCAACGTGATTCTCGAAGGCCAGGTGGTGATCGAGGACGACGTGGTGATCGGTCCGAACTGTGTGATTCGCAACAGCACCCTGCGCAAGGGCGTGACCATCAAGGCCAACAGCCATATCGATGGTGCGGTCATGGGCGAGGGCAGCGATGCCGGTCCGTTCGCTCGCCTGCGCCCGGGGAGCGTGCTCGACGCCCGTGCCCATGTGGGTAACTTTGTCGAACTGAAGAATGCGCACCTGGGTGAAGACGCCAAGTGTGGGCACCTGACTTACCTCGGCGATGCCGAAATCGGCGCGCGGACCAATATCGGTGCCGGTACCATCACCTGTAACTACGACGGGGCGAACAAGCACAGGACGGTGCTGGGTGAAGACGTCTTCATCGGTTCCAACAACTCGCTGGTGGCGCCTGTGGATATCGCGTCCGGAGCCAGCACGGCGGCGGGCTCGACCATCCATCAGAACATCGGTGAAGCGCAGTTGGGGGTGGCCCGTGCCCGCCAGCGGAATATCGATGGCTGGAAACGGCCGGTGAAGATCAGCAAGCCCTGAGTTATCCACAGCGGCGCTGCGGAGGATATTTATCCACAGTCCACTCATTTCACTTGACTAAGTTTCGATTCGAAGGTTTCATTGCCGCAATTATCTTTCGAATCGAAACTTAAGTGACTATATCGAAACGCAATACCCCTCAACGTCGGCACAACATCCTGGCCATGCTCAATGATCAGGGTGAAGTCAGTGTGGATGAACTGGCCAGGCGCTTCGAAACCTCCGAGGTGACGATTCGCAAGGATCTTGCGGCCCTGGAAAGCCACGGTCTGCTGATGCGGCGCTACGGCGGCGCGATCACCATTCCCCACGAGATGTTCGGCGACCCGGCCCAGACGGTTTCCCGCTACAAGCAGGCAATTGCCCGAACTGCTGTAGGACGTATCCGCGAGCATGCGCGTATCATTATCGACAGTGGCAGTACCACCGCCGCGATGATCCCGCAGCTGGGTCAGCAACCCGGCCTGGTGGTGATGACCAATTCCCTGCATGTCGCCCGAGCCCTGAGCGAGCTGGAACACGAGCCGGTGCTGCTGATGACCGGCGGAACCTGGGACCCGCATTCCGAGTCTTTCCAGGGGCAGGTCGCCGAGCGTGTCCTGCGTTCCTACGACTTCGACCAGTTGTTCATCGGCGCCGACGGCATCGATCTGGAACGTGGCACTACCACCTTCCACGAATTGCTGGGACTGAGCCGAGTGATGGCGGAGGTCGCCCGCGAAGTGGTGGTCATGGTCGAGTCCGACAAGATCGGCCGCAAGATTCCCAACCTGGAGCTGCCCTGGAGCAGTATCCATACCCTTATTACCGATGATCGTTTACCCAAAGAGGTACGCGAACAGATTCAGGCCCGCGGCATCACTGTCGTTTGCGCGGTTGCCAGCCAGGAGAAATAGAGCATGTGTGGAATTGTCGGTGCAGTTGCTGAACGTAATATCACGGCCATTCTGGTCGAGGGCCTGAAGCGTCTGGAATACCGCGGCTACGACAGCGCCGGTGTCGCCGTTTTCAGCCATAACGGCACGCTGGAGCGCACCCGTCGCACGGGCAAGGTCAGCGAGCTGGAGCAGGCGCTGGCGGGTGAGCCGATGCCGGGTCGACTGGGTATCGCCCACACCCGTTGGGCAACCCATGGTGCCCCGTGCGAACGCAATGCCCACCCGCATTTCTCCGGCTCCGATATTGCCGTGGTGCACAACGGCATCATCGAGAACCACGAAGTGTTGCGCGAACAGCTCAAGGGAATGGGCTACGTCTTTACTTCGGACACCGACACCGAAGTCATCGCCCACTTGCTGCACCACAAGTTCAAGGACCTGGGCGACCTGACCAAGGCCTTGAAGGCCACCGTCAAGGAGCTCCATGGTGCCTACGGCCTGGCGGTGATCAACGCGCAGCAACCGGATCGCCTGCTGGCCGCCCGCAGCGGCAGCCCGCTGGTGATCGGCCTGGGCCTGGGGGAGAACTTCCTCGCCTCCGACCAGTTGGCGTTGCGTCAGGTCACTGACCGCTTCATGTACCTGGAAGAGGGCGATATCGCCGAGATCCACCGCGACAGCGTGCAGATCTGGGATATCGAGGGCCGTCAGGTCGAGCGTGAAGCCGTGCAGTATCGCGACGGCGCGGAGGCGGCCGAGAAGGGTGCGTTCCGTCACTTCATGCTCAAGGAAATCCACGAACAACCGACCGTGGTCCAGCGCACCCTGGAAAACCGCCTCGGCCCGAACCAGGTCCTGGTTCAGGCGTTCGGTCCCCAGGCGGCCGAGTTGTTCGCCAAGGTGCGCAACGTACAGATCGTCGCCTGCGGCACCAGCTATCACGCCGGCATGGTTGCGCGGTACTGGCTCGAAGGCCTGGCGGGTATTCCGTGCCAGGTCGAGGTCGCCAGTGAATTCCGCTACCGCAAGGTGGTGGTGCAGCCGGACACCCTGTTCGTCTCCATCTCCCAGTCCGGCGAAACCGCCGACACCCTGGCGGCCCTGCGCAATGCCAAGGAATTGGGCTTCCTCGGCAGCCTGGCGATCTGCAACGTCAGCATCAGTTCGCTGGTGCGTGAGTCGGACCTGACCCTGTTGACCCAGGCCGGTCGCGAAATCGGCGTGGCTTCGACCAAGGCCTTCACCACCCAGCTGGTGAGCCTGTTGCTGCTGACCCTGGCCCTGGGCCAGGTCCGTGGCACCCTGGCACCGAGTGTCGAAGCGGAGCTGGTGGAAGAACTGCGTCGCCTGCCGACCCGCCTGGGCGAGACCCTGGCCATGGACGCCAAGGTCGAGAAAATCGCCGAGCTGTTCGCCGACAAGCATCACACTCTGTTCCTCGGCCGTGGCGCTCAGTACCCGGTGGCGATGGAAGGTTCGCTCAAGCTCAAGGAAATTTCCTACATCCACGCCGAAGCCTATCCGGCGGGCGAGCTCAAGCATGGTCCGTTGGCCCTGGTGGACAACGACATGCCGATCGTCACCGTTGCGCCGAACAACGAATTGCTGGAGAAGCTCAAATCCAACCTGCAGGAAGTGCGGGCCCGCGGTGGTGAGCTGATCGTTTTCGCCGACGAAAACGCAGGGATGGCCAACGCCGAAGGGACGCACGTCATCACCATGCCGCATATCCACGACACCCTGGCGCCGATCCTCTATACGATCCCGCTGCAACTGCTGTCGTACTACGTGGCAGTGCTCAAGGGCACCGATGTCGACCAGCCGCGTAACCTGGCGAAGTCGGTGACGGTGGAGTAAGGCTGCGGATTCATCTGTTCGGTAAAAAAGCCGCCGTTCAAGGCGGCTTTTTTTCGTCTGTGATTTATCGACTTACCTTTCTCTACCGGACCAAACCGCTGGCATGAGAGATGCCTCTGGACATTTGAACGCTCGCAGGCAACGCTGTCCGATCTCTTGATTCCGGGTGCAAGGGGCAAGGCACTCGCTGTTTCATCCATTTGTGAAGGGGGAATTCAATGCCGTTTGTGACGATCGATGGGCAACCGCTCCATTTTCTCGACCAGGGCGTGGGCGAGGTGGTGGTACTGGGTTCCAGCTACCTGTGGGACAGCGGCATGTGGGCGCCGCAGATCGCGGCGCTTTCGCAGCACTATCGGGTGATCGTGCCGGAGCTCTGGGGCCACGGGCAGTCAGGGCCGTTGCCGGACACTACCCATGGCCTCGACGATCTTGCGAACCAGGTGCTGGCTTTGCTGGATCACCTGGAGATTCAGCGTTTCAGCCTGGTCGGCCTGTCGGTTGGTGGCATGTGGGGCGCCCGTCTGGCCCTGGCGGCACCCGAGCGCGTTCGTGGCCTGGTGCTGATGGATACCTATGCCGGTGAAGAGCCGGCGCCGACCCGACAGTATTATTTCTCGATGCTGAAAATGATCGAGGACGCCGGCAGCGTTCCGCCGCCGCTGCTCGACGCGATCGTGCCGATTTTCTTCAAACCGGGTATCGATCCGCAGCTGCCGTTCTACCAGGCGTTTCGCGCATCCCTGGCGAGCTGGTCGAGCGAGCGCCTGCGTGACAGCGTCGTACCGCTGGGACGACTGATCTTCGGGCGTGACGATCGTCTGGCCGCGCTGGCGGCGTTGGATGCCAGGAGCACCCTGGTGATGGGCGGTGAGCAGGACAAGCCCCGGCCGCCGAGCGAAGCCCGGGAGATGGCCGAGTTGATCGGCTGCGATTATATCGGGATACCGGATGCCGGGCATATTTCCAGTATCGAAAACCCGGCGTTCGTGAACGATGCGCTGCTGACCTTCCTGTCAGAGCTGCCTGTCTAACCACCGCAATCCTCGGTAGGAGCGAGTCGGTCAATCCATGGACAGATTCCAGGAAATGCAGGTGTTCGTCGCCGTGGCCCAGGAGCAGGGCTTTGCGGCGGCGGCACGGCGTCTCGCCCTCTCGGCGCCGAGCGTGACCCGGGCGGTGGCGGCGCTGGAACAACGTATCGGCGCCCAGTTACTGGTTCGTACCACGCGCAATGTACACCTGACCGAATCCGGGCAACGTTACCTGGACGACTGCCGGCGTATCCTCGCCGCGATGGAGGAAGCCGAGGCCTCGGCCGCCGACAGTCACGCCCGCCCCAGCGGCCAACTGACCATGACCGCGCCGGTGCTGTTCGGCGAGCTGTATGTCACCCCCGTGATGGTGCAGTACCTGGCGCAGTATCCGGCGGTGGACATCAACGCGCTGCTGGTGGACCGCGTGGTGCCCATGGCCGAGGACGGGATCGACGTCGCGGTACGGATCGGTGAGTTGCCCGACAGCGGTTATCGCGCCGTCAGGGTAGGGCAGGTACGCCGGGTGGTCTGCGCTTCGCCGACTTATCTCGACAAGCAGGGCCGACCGAAGCATCCGGACGAATTGCGCCAGGCGCAGATCGTCATGGCCGCGTCAGCTTCACAGGTCAGGAACTGGCAGTTTCTCGACGGCGACAAACCCTTGAGCGTCCGCCTGGAGCCGCGATTGGCACTGACTGCGAATCGGGCTGCCATCCGCGCTGCCTGCATGGGCTTTGGCCTGACTCGGCTGCTGTCCTATCAGGTGGCGGACAAGTTGGCGAGCGGTGAGCTGGAGATCGTGCTGGAGGATTTCGAGTTGCCGCCGCTGCCGATCCATGTGGTGTATCAAGGTGGTCGCACGACGTCCGTGCGGGTGCGCAGCTTTGTCGACTTCGTGGTCGCGGCGCTGCGCGAGGATCCGAATCTGAGGGGCTGATCACCCTTTCAATTTCTGAAAGAATGGATTGCCGTTTCTGGTGATTCTGTTGTTTTCGCTGAAGGGGGAAGATCACTCCATCAGCGCGAACCATCCCGGGTCGCGCTTCTGCCCTCGGAGTCGGTCATGCCTCAGAACGCCATCAAGCTCTACAACTTTCCTCGTTCCGGCCACGCTCACCGTGTCGAACTGATGTTGTCCCTGCTCGGCCTGCCGGTGGAACTGATTCATGTGGATCTGCCCAGCGGTGCCCATAAAAAGCCGGAATACCTGGCCCTGAATGCCTTCGGCCAGGTGCCGGTCATCGATGATCAAGGCGTTATCCTCGCCGACTCCACGGCCATTCTGGTGTACCTGGCGCTCAAGTACGGACAAGGCCATTGGCTGCCCACCGATCCGGTTGGCGCCGCCCATGTGCAACGCTGGCTGTCGGTGGCGGCGGGCCCGATTGCCTTCGGTCCGGCCCGGGCCCGCCTGATCACGGCCTTCGGCGCACCCTATGACGCAGAGGAAGCGATCAGCCGTTCCCATGCCTTGCTCAAGGTCATCGAGCAGGAACTGAGCCACTCGTCCTATCTGGTGGGTGATACGCCGACCATCGCCGACGTCGCCGGCTACAGCTATATCGCCCATGCGCCGGAAGGCAATGTCTCGCTGGCCGACTACCCTAATGTCCGGGCCTGGCTGGCGCGCATCGAAGCGCTGCCAGGCTTTGTACCGATGCCGCGCACCGTGGTCGGTTTGCAGACAGCCTGAAGTCAATGAAGCCTCCCGGTCTCTGGCCGGGAACGTTTTCCGTGGAGACGTCGTGATGAACCCACACAGCCCCTCCAGAACCTCACCCTGGCATGCCGGCGAGCTGCGGATGCAGACCCACGTCGGGGTCGCCGAACGGATGGCGGAGTTCGGTCCCAAGGTGATTCGCGACTATATGCCGGACCAGCATCGTGATTTTTATCGGCAGTTGCCGTTCCTGCTGTTCGGCAGTGTGGACGATGAAGGCAACCCATGGGCGAGCCTGTTTGAAGGTGAGCCCGGCTTTGCCTTTTCTCCCGAGCCGAGGCTTCTGCAAGTGGAGAGTTTTCCACAGGTGGGGGATCCCATGTATTCAGCCCTGCAAACCGGCGCGGCCATCGGCCTGCTGGGGATCGAACTGCACACCCGGCGGCGCAATCGCATCAATGGGCGTGTCACGGCGCGCTCTGGGCAAGGTTTGAGCGTTGCCGTGGAACATGCGTTCGGCAACTGTCCGCAGTACATTCAGTTGCGCCAGTTCGAACGGGTGCCCGCGCCGGACCCGACGACACAAGTGGTTCACCGCTCGCACGGTCTGGACGCCGCGGCGACGGCCATGGTCCGCGCCGCCGATACCTTCTTCGTCGCCAGTTATGTGGATATCGACGGCACCCGTTCCGTGGATGTCTCCCATCGTGGCGGGCAAAGCGGCTTTGTCCGGGTGGAAGGTGATCGCCTGACCATCCCGGATTTCGCCGGCAACCTGCATTTCAATACCCTGGGCAATCTGCTGGTCAATCCCCGCGCCGGCCTGCTGTTTATCGATTTCAATAGCGGTGACCTGCTGCAGCTCAGCGGGCGGACCGAGATCATCCTGGACGGGCCGTTGGTGAAGGCCTTTCAGGGCGCCGAGCGTTTGTGGACGTTCCACGTGGAACATTGTGTGCGGCGCCCGGCGGCTTCGACCTTGCGCTGGAAGTTCGAGGGTTTTTCACCAAACAGCCTGATGACCGGCAGCTGGGAGAAGGCCGCCGCGCGTCTGCAGGCCGAGGCTTTGGGCAACGTTTGGCGGCCTTTGCGGATCAGTCGGATTATTGAGGAAAGTCGCAGCATTCGCTCGCTGTACCTGGAACCGACAGACGGGGTGGGGTTGCCGGTGTTTCAGGCCGGGCAGCATTTGCCGCTGCGTTTCAATCTGGACGGGCAGACGCAGATTCGCACCTACAGCCTGTCGGGGGCACCGTCGGATGAGTTCTGCCGGATCAGTGTCAAGCGCGACGGCCGAGTGTCGTCCCATATACATGAGCAGCTCAAGGTCGGTGATGTGCTGGAGGCGCGTGCGCCGCAGGGGCATTTCACGCTGGCGGCCCATGAGCAGCGCCCGCTGGTATTGCTGGCCGCGGGTGTGGGGATTACGCCCTTGCTGTCGATGTTGCGGGAGGTGGTGTACCAGGGCAAACGCACCCGGCGGATGCGACCCACGGTATTGTTCCAGAGTGCCCGGTCGTTGGCGGAGTTGCCGTTCAGGACCGAGCTGGATGAATTGTTGGCCCGTGCCGACGATACGGTCCAGGTGGTCCGACTGCTGAGCCAACCGGAGCCTGATGCGGTTCCGGGCGAGGATTACCACCTGCAAGGTCGACTCGATGTCGAAGTACTGAAGGCCGTGCTGACGGTCGATGACTATGATTCGGTGGATTTTGTCCTGTGCGGCCCGGGTGGTTTTACCCAGGGTCTGTACGATCAATTGCGCGATATGGATATTCGCGACGAGCGTATTCATGCGGAGACTTTCGGACCCTCGACGTTACGCCGCCGCCAGGATCCGGGTGTCCCTCGGATCGAGCAGCCGCCGGCGGCGACGCAGTCGGTGCCGGTGGTGTTCCATCGTTCGGGCAAGGAAGCGCGCTGGCTGCCGGAGGGCGAAAGCCTGCTGGCATTGGCCGAGAGCCGGGGTTTGCAGCCGGAGTTCAGTTGCCGGGGCGGCTCTTGTGGAACTTGCAGCACCCGCCTGATCAGTGGACAGGTGCATTACCCACTGCCGCCCGCGGAGTTGCCGGGCGAGGGGCAGGTGCTGATCTGCTGTGCGATTCCGGCCAAAAGCACGGAACCGCTGGTGCTGGATCTATAGCGATGGATCGCGTGATGTTCAGCGCCGCAGGCTTGGGTCAATCTGGCTCATCCGGCTGCGCAGGGTGAATACCCCGTCTCCGGCCAGGATCGCGCCACGGGCAAACAACCGCCCGTTCTCCCAGTTCGAAAGCCCCAGTTCCGGCTTGTTCAGCGCGTACTGTCCATCGACCCAGCGGGTGAAACCATCGCCGACAAAGGGCGCGTTGATACTGTTGTAGAAGTAGTCATGGGCGCCACGGTCGGCGCTGATCAGCGATACAGTGAACTGCGGGCTGTAACGATTGAACAGGGTAATCGCCTGATCCAGGTCATCGACGATTTTCAGGCTGACTTCCGGTGTCTCTTCCCACTCCCACTCACAGCCAAGCTGGTCCTCGGGCAACGACTCGGTTTGCGCTTCTTCCTGATAGCCTTCGGCACGCTGGACCTGCACCCGCGCCTGCAACCACTCAGCGGGCAGCACGCTTTCGTCACCACTGACGATATGCAGTTTGCAGTTCTGGCCGCGTGCTTCGCCGGCGGCCTTCAATGCATTGAGGAACAACGGCACCAGTTCGGCCGCCCGTTGGCGATGAATCACGCAGACATTGAGGGTGTTGCAGACCTTGCGATCCAGGGAGTTGCGCACCACTTCGGCAAAGCGTCCGGCGTCGGCGTCCTGATGGGCCACCAGCCAGGCACCGCCGGTGCCGTGCAGACTGACCACGGTGCCGGCCTGCTGGGCGATCCCGCCGAGCTGCTGCACTGCATGGCCCGAGCCCCGGGCCACCGCCAGGGACAGGCGGCGGTCGGCGAACATGGCCCAGCCCGCCGCCCGGTCGCTGCTTTCCACCAGCGACACCGCGCCCGCCGGCAAGCCCGCTTCGCGTAGCGCCGGATCGAGGGCGTGGCGAACAATCGCCTGGGCTGTGCCGAGGGCATCGCTGCCGATCCGCAGCACCGCGGTGTTGCCGGTGCGCAGGACGCCGGCGGCATCGGCAAACACATTCGGCCGACCTTCAAAGACGAACGCCACCACGCCCAAGGGCGCAACGACCTGCTCGACTTTCCAGCCCTGATGTTCCACCGACTCGCGGACCCGACCGCGAATCAGCGGCGCGTCGCGCCAGGCCCGCAGCCCGGCGATCATGTCGCAGCGCATGGCCTCGCTCGCCAGCAGACGGGTGGTGGAACGGCCACGGGCCTTGGCCTGTGCGATATCGGCCTGGTTCGCGGCCTCGATCAGGGCCCAGGAAGCCGGCGCTTCCAGGTGCTGGGCGAACAGGTCGAAGAACTGGCTGATGGCTTCGTCCGACACCAGGGCCAGGGCGCTGAACGCTTCCTGTGCGGTGTCGATGGCCTGGGTCGCGATCTGTTGCACGGCGTGGGGGATCAGCAACAGTTCGCCGCTGGCCTGGTCCACCAGCAGATGATCGCCCGGCTGGAAACGCTCGGCCAACTCCGGCGGTACCGGGGAAACCCGGTTACCCGCGTAGAGAATCGGAGTGCCGGCGATAAGACGATCAAGCGTGCTGGTCATGGTGGGAAAACTTGTCTGTGGAATAGAAGGCAAAATGTATAAGAAAAACGCCGTCGGCTCACCTGCTAACGGCGTTTCTTTTACAGGACAGCCTTCAGGCTTGCTGGATAAACGCCAATCTGACGGCAAAGCCGATCAACAGGCTGCCGAACAGCCATTGTTGCAGGCGTTGCGCTCGCGGGCTCTTGTCCAGCCACTGGCCGATCCACGCACCGGCCAGGGCGTAGCCACTGTCGAACAGCAGCCCGACCGCCACCAGGGTCGCACCGAGGACAAGGAACTGCGCGGCCACGGGGCCGGCGTGGGCATCGATGAATTGCGGTAGCAGTACGGAGCAGAACAGTAGCGCCTTGGGGTTCAGCAGGTTGGTGAGCAGGCCTTGTTGCAGGGCGGCGCGCCAGTTCAAGGCGCGTTCGCTTCCCTCGCCACCGGCGCTCAACGAGGCCAACGACCCGGGCCGCAGCATGCGCACGCCGATCCACAGCAGATAGGCGGCGCCTGCCAGGCGCACCACATCGAAGGTCCACGGCGCGGCCTTGAACAGCGCCGCCAGGCCCAGGGCCGCAAGCCCCACATGGCAGGCGCGGGCGATACCCAGGCCCAGGGCGGTGGTCAGGGCCTGGCTGCGGCCGTGGCGAGCGCCGGTTTGCAGCAGCAGGATCATGTCGGGGCCGGGAAGCAGATAGACCATCGCCAGTGCGAACAGGTAGAGGAGCATCGTGCTGTTTCTCCAAGGGGGATAACCGGAGAAAATTCTATGTCGGAAGGCTAGGGCAGGTGCTTGCGTATTCAACTCGTGAAAAGCTTAGACTTGGCACTTCCTGCCAATATCGTCGAAGTGAATAGTCGGATATGCCAAAAATAAAACTCGATGCCTACGACCGTAAAATCCTCGCGGCCCTGCAACAGGACGGACGCCTGAGCAACGTCGAACTGGCCGCACAGATCGGCCTCTCGGCGTCGCCGTGCCTGCGTCGGGTGCGCATGCTCGAGGAGGCGGGGGTGATTCGCGGCTATCAGGTGAACCTGGACCGCGATGAAGTCGGACTGGGGCTGACGGTGTTCGTCGGGGTCAAGGTCGAGCGGCACCATGAGGCCGAGGCCGAAGCGTTTCGCCTGGCGGTCCTGGCCTTGCCGCAGGTGATCTCGGCATTCCTGGTGTCCGGCGAGTCGGACTTTCTGCTGCAAGTGGTGGTGCCCGACCTGCGGGCTTATGAGCGTTTCCTCAATGGTGAACTGCTGCGCCTGCCCGGTGTGCGTGACATCCGCAGCAACTTCGCGATCCAGGCGGTGAAGGCGCCCGGACCGCTGCCGTTGAATCACCTGCCCGACTGACTCAGATCTGCGTGGCCAGGCCTTCGACGTTCATCGCCGCCTGGCGCAACGCTTCGGAGCGGGTCGGGTGCGGGTGGCAGGTGAGGGCGATGTCTTCGGCCGAGGCGGAAAACTCCATGGCCACGCAGTACTCGCCGATCATCTCGCTGACACTCGGGCCCACCAGATGGACACCAAGGACTTCGTCGGTCTGCGCGTCGGCCAGGACCTTGGCGAAACCCTCGGTCTCGTGATTGATCTTGGCCCGGCTGTTGGCGCTGAAAGGGAATTTTCCCACCTTGTAGGCGCGGCCTTCGGCCTTGAGCTGTTCTTCGGTCCTGCCGACACTGGCCAGCTCCGGTCGGGTGTAGATCACGCTGGGGATCAGCGCGTAGTTGACTTCACCGGCCTTGCCGGCGATCTGCTCGATGCAGGCCATGGCCTCGTCTTCGGCCTTGTGGGCGAGCATCGGGCCGCTGGTGACATCGCCGATTACCCAGATCCCCGCCGCTTCGGTGCGATGGCCCTGGTTCGCCAGCAGGCCGCGCTGGTCGGTGGAAAGTCCCACGGTTTCCAGTCCAAGTCCGTGGGTGAAGGGGCGACGACCGATGGCCACCAGCACGTAGTCGGCGTCGATCAACTGCGCTTCGCCACCGGCTGCCGGTTCCAAACGCAATTGGACAGCGGTCGCGGAGCTGCTGGCGCGGGTGACCTTGGACCCCAACAGGAAGCTGATGCCTTGTTTGCTCAAGGAGCGTTGCAGGATCTTGCCGGCTTCCACGTCCACGCCAGGGCAGATACGGTCCAGGTATTCCACCACGGTGACCTGGCTACCCAGCCGGCGCCATACCGAACCCAATTCCAGGCCGATGACCCCGGCCCCGATCACCACCAGATGCTTGGGCACCTCAGGCAGCGACAGCGCGCCGGTGGAGTCGAGGATGCGCCGGTTGTCGATCTCGACGCCCGGTAGCGGTGTCGGCTCGGAGCCGGTGGCGATCACGATGTCCTTGGCCTGCAAGGCGATCTCGCTGCCGTCGGCGGCGCGTACCAGCACCTTGCCAGGGCCGGCGATCCGCCCCCAGCCCTTGATCCACTCGACCTTGTTCTTGCGAAACAGGTATTCGATGCCCTTGGTCAGCCCGGCCACGCTCTCGTCTTTCTGTTTCATCATCTGCGTGAGGTTGAGAGCGGGCTTGACCTCGATCCCGAGATTGGCGAATTCATTGCCCATGGCCGCCTCATAGAGCTCGGAAGCGTGGAGCAGGGCCTTGGACGGCATGCAGCCGACGTTCAGGCAGGTCCCGCCGAGGGTGGCGCGGCCCTCCACGCAGGCGACCTTCAAGCCCAACTGGCCGGCGCGAATGGCGGCGTTGTAGCCCCCGGGTCCGCCCCCGATGATGACGACGTCGTAGCTGCTCATGACTGTTCTCCTGCGAGACACCAGGTTGAGGAAGAAGGACAAAGGTCGGTGTCATAAAATATTATGATAATAATATTGTCCCTGCGCACAACCTTGGTCAAGGCGTCAGGCGTCAATGGCATCCTGAAAGCACCACGTCACCTGGAGGGATTTTTGCTGCTGCCTGTTCGAGCCGGATCTTCCAGAAAGGTTGTGTAGGGATACGTCGAGTCGGCGTGGAAATTGATCCGCCGCCCTCGGACGGTGATCCATTGCGGGTCGGCCTTTATGCAAAGTGTCTGACCGCTTTTGAAGGTGAGTCGGTGAATCTGTTGATTGTTTTCCCGGCTGATTTCATGACTGATCAAGTCCAGCAGATTGCTCAGGCCCAAGGGAGAGCCCGGTTGATTGATGGTCAGGCAACTGGAAGTATCTGCGGCAGCGGCAGTCCCCAGTGGCTGCTGAAAATAATGGTACTCACTCACGGTATGGCTCATGGCGGCTCCGTCGCTCAAGTGTGCGCGCTGAGTGTTGGGTATGTTATTAGTCGGCAGCGAGCACAGGGGTCAAGTGTGTTAAGGGTGAGGCATATAGTTATAAGTTATCTGGCCTCGTGACGTTTTAAGGCGCACGAGGATAAATAAGATTTCAGGGTTTTGAGCCGTCTATTCAACGGGTTGGGCGCGCTGCGGAACCGTTGCCAGACGCTTTTCAATACTGGGAGTTACGAAGGTTTTTAATGAATGGGCATGGACTATTCAAAGTCAGTGGGATGTTAGTCATTGCCAGGACGCCAATCAAGTCACGCAGATGTTGAATTTTGTTACATGAGTACCCGGTTAGTGAGTGATAACTTTTCGGGTTGTTTCGAGTAGTGGGACGACAGATAAAACAGTGTCAGTGTTTTCCGTGTTGTCAGATTAATTTATAGACGGAATTAAACCGTTCAGGCGGCGCTTTCATTATTCGCTGTTTGGATATTTTTGTTATGTCGTAACGTAATGCTTCAATAGGCCACTTCCCTTGCCGGGCCGCCGGGTGACGCTCCAGCAGATGAGGGGGAGAGGCGCCGACGAGGGCTTATTTTCGAAAAAATTTGCAAGGACCTGTAACGGCCGGCATCGACCGCTCTCTAGTGGCATGTCGAGACTGAACATTCCGTTCGGACCGATCCCCTAACGCACTTCGAGGATAAGAACCATGTCGATCAAAACCGCCGCTGCCGGTGCCGCACTCGCTCTCGCCGCCGCCACCCTGTTTGCCGGTGTCGTGACCCAGGCATCGGCTGCCGACGCCCAGGTTCACTGCTATGGCGTCAACGCCTGCAAAGGCCAGAACGACTGCAAGACCAAGGATCACGCCTGTAAAGGCATGGGCTCCTGCAAAGGCCAGGGCTTCAAGGTCATGACCAAGTCGGCTTGCGACAAAGCCGGCGGCAAAGTCGGCGAATAAGCGACGACCGAGTGCTCCCGCAGCGGTCGGCCCCCCATGCCGCTGCGGACACTTTCGCAAGGAGTCCAGCATGTCCGTTTCCCGTCCCTGCCTGGGTTATGGCCTGGGTTTGCGCAGTCACTATCACCAGGAAATCCTCGAACAGTCGCCCGCGGTGGACTGGTTCGAGATCGTTTCCGAGAATTACCTGGTCCAGGGCGGCAAAGCGCTGTATTACCTGGATGCCATCGCCGAGCGTTATCCGCTGGTGATGCATGGCGTGTCGCTGTCCATCGGCGGGCCCCATGCCCTCGATGGGGAGTACCTCAAACAACTCAAGCAGTTGGCCGGGCGGGTCAATCCCGCGTGGATTTCCGACCACCTGTGCTGGAGCCGCGGCAATGCTCATCAGTTGCATGACCTGCTGCCGCTGCCTTACACCGAAGAAAGCCTGTACTACGTCGCGGCCCGCGTCCGCCAGGTGCAGGACGTGCTGCAACAGCCGCTGGTGCTGGAGAATGTCTCCAGTTACGTGCGTGCCGCGGCCGATGAGTTTTCCGAGTGGGAGTTTCTTGAAGCCCTGAGTCGCCTGAGCGACTGCGAGCTGCTGCTGGATGTGAACAATGTCTATGTCAGCGCACGCAATCACGGTTTCGATCCCTGGAGCTTTATCCACAGCCTGCCGGCGCACAAGATCCGTCAATTGCACCTGGCCGGGCATGCCGATTATGGCGACTACGTGATCGACACCCATGATCACCCGGTCTGTGATCCGGTCTGGGCGCTCTATCAGCGGACCCTCGAACACCTGGGGCCGGTGGCGACCTTGCTGGAGCGTGACGATCACTTCCCGCCGTTGGCCGAGTTGGTGGACGAACTGGACAAGGCCCGTGAGTTGGGCGGTATTGCCTTGGCGCGGAGGTCGTTATGCGCCTGAATGACTGGCAACTGGCGTTCGAAGACTACCTGCTGGGAGAAGACGCCACGGCCGACGCAGCATTGGGCGCCAGCCTGATCGGCGGGCCGAGCCTGGGTGTCGAGACCGGTCTTGCCATCTACCACAACGCCTATCGTGCCCGCTTGCAGGAAACCCTGCGCAGCGACTTTCCCACGGTCCGGCACTGGCTGGGTGACGATGAGTTCGATGCACTGACCGCGATCTACCTGCGGGAATGTCCATCGTCCCATTACAGCCTGCGCTGGCTGGGAGCCGGGTTCGAAGCGTTCGTCCTGCGCCACCTGGTGCCGGAGCAGGGCGCGCCCCTGGCGGAACTGATTCGCCTGGAATGGGCCTTTACCCTGGCCTTCGATGCCTTGCCGGGCGAGCCCCTGACCCTGGAGGCCATGGCCAGCCTGCCGGCCGAGGCCTGGCCGATGCTGCGGCTTGAGCAAGTGCCCAGTGTCCAGTGGCTCGATGGCCGCTTCAACAGCCTGGCGATGTGGCGGGCGGTGAAGGCCGAAACGGCATTTCCCGATAGTCTCGAACTGGAACAGCCGCAGGTTTGCCTGGTCTGGCGTGCCGGCCTGGTGTGCCAGTATCGCAGCCTTGAGCCGGCCGAAGCCCACGCCTTGAACGGCATGCTGCAGGCGGGTTGGAGTTTCGCCGAACTGTGCGCCGAGCTGGCGGGCAGTCTGGGGGAGGGTGCACCCTTGCAAGCGGTCAGTTGGCTCAAGCAATGGGTGAATGACGGCCTGGTTTGCCAATGCCACGCGCTTTGACGCGATCATTTCCCCGCCGGGCGGTGGCGGGCAAACCCATAGTTCGAGTCTATTCTCTCCATAGGCTGACAGTTCCCGCGAATGCGCTACCCTTAATTCAGACGTCTGAAACAAGGGGGATTACTGATGCTCGCGCAACTTCCACCGGCCTTACAGAATCTTCAGCTACCGCTTCGCCTGAGACTCTGGGACGGCCACGAATTCAATCTTGGGCCGACGCCCAGTGTCACGATCGTTGTGAAGGACCCGCAACTGGTCGCGCAATTCACCCGCCCCACGCTGGACCTGCTGGGCAGTGCCTTCGTTGAAGGCAAGTTGGAACTCGAAGGGTCGATCAGCGAAGTCGTGCGGGTCTGCGACGAGTTGAGCCAGGCATTGCTGGAGGATGAAGGGGACAATCTTCCGGTGCGCCAGGCCCACGACAAGGAAACCGACGCCGCCTCCATTTCCTACCATTACGACCTCTCCAACGCCTTCTACCAGCTCTGGCTGGACCGCGAGATGGTCTATTCCTGCGCCTACTTCGAACGCGATGACGCCACCCTCGAAGAAGCCCAGCAAGCCAAGTTCCGTCACCTGTGCCGCAAGCTGCGCCTGCAGCCGGGCGAGTACCTGCTGGATGTCGGCTGCGGTTGGGGCGGGCTGGCCCGCTATGCGGCGCGGGAGTTCGGGGTCAAGGTGTTCGGTATCACCCTGAGCAAGGAACAGCTGGCGCTGGCGAAGGAGCGGGTCGCCGCCGAGGGCCTGCAGGACAAGGTCGACCTGCAACTGCTGGATTATCGCGACCTGCCCCAGGACGGTCGCTTCGACAAGGTGGTCAGCGTCGGCATGTTCGAACATGTCGGCCATGCCAACCTCAAGCAGTACTGCAAGATCCTGTTCGGAGCCGTGCGCGAAGGCGGCCTGGTGATGAACCATGGCATTACCGCCAAGCATACCGACGGGCGTCCGGTGGGACGCGGTGCCGGCGACTTCATCGATCGTTATGTGTTCCCCAATGGCGAGTTGCCGCATGTGTCGATGATTACCGCGCACATCAGCGAGGCTGATCTGGAAGTGGTCGACGTGGAGAGCCTGCGCCTGCACTACGCGCGCACCCTGGGGCAGTGGAGCCAGCGCCTGGAAAACAACCTCGAGGCGGCGAGCCACGAGGTGCCGGAACGGGCCCTGCGGATCTGGCGGCTGTACCTGGCCGGTTGCGCCTACGCCTTCGAAAAAGGCTGGATCAACCTGCACCAGATCCTGGCGGTGAAACCCTTCGCCGACGGCAGTCACAACCTGCCCTGGACCCGCGCCGATATTTATCGCTGAGGCGTCTGCCAGCGGATGGGCAACGGGTCGGCCAGTTCATTGCGCTCCAGGCGGAAGCTGCCGTGCTGGGGAGCAATGTTCTGGTCCGAAGGCAGGTGTGCCTGTTGCTGGAACACACCGGTATTCTTGTCGAAGGCCAGATCATGAAGGGCGACATTGCCATACCAGTCGCTGGATGGCAGCGAGATGTAGCTGATGGCGTACTGGCTGTCGCTGAACTGGCCTTTGACGACGTAGACGCCGTAGTGTTCTTCCCCCGGCGAGACGATCTTGTAGAGGCCGTTGTCGTAGTAATACAGCGTCGCCTCCTTGAAGGGCTTGTCCTTGTACAGCACCTCGTAGGTCAGGTGGTGAATGTAGCTGGGCTTGCCGAACTCGACGTTGAGCGACGGTGCCGCGCTCGCTTGGGCAACGCCGAGGCTCAAGAGCAGTCCCATTAAGGTGGATTTCATCGTTATACCTTCCGTTGGTTTGAGAAACGTCCAGCTTAGAAGAACTTCCCGCCCTTCGTAGCGCATTACGATGATTTCAGACCATTCCTGCCAGCCTCGAGAATCTATCCTTCATGCCGGCTACAAAATCGGCGAGATCAACCGCGCGACCCGCATGCCGAGCTGTTGCAGGCGATGGGTCTGCCGGCTTTCCTCCTTGGCCACCTCATGGGCCAGGGCAAAGTCCTGCTCCAGCATGCGTTCCACTTCCTGGGCAAAGGCCTCGTCCACGGTCAGCAACATCAGCTCGAAATTCAGCCGGAACGAGCGGTTGTCCAGGTTCGCACTGCCGATGGCGCTGATTTCGTTGTCCACCAACACCACTTTCTGATGCAGGAAACCGGGACCGTAGCGGAACACCCGGACGCCGGCGCGCACCGCTTCGAAGGCGTACAGGCTGGAGGCGGCGTAGACGATGCGGTGGTCGGGGCGTGACGGCAGGAGCAGGCGCACATCCACGCCGCGCAGCACCGCCAGGCGCAGGGCGGCGAACACCGCTTCATCGGGGATGAAGTAGGGGCTGGTGATCCAGATCCGCTCCCGGGCCGAGTGAATGGCTTCGACGAAGAACAGCGAACAGGTTTCCACCGGGTCGGCCGGGCCGCTGGCGAGCAATTGGCAGAGCACGCCGTCGTCCGGGTAGGACTCCGGCAGGATCAGCGGCGGCAATTTGCGCGAGGCCCAGAACCAGTCTTCGGCGAACGATTCCTGCAGGCAGGCAACCACCGGGCCGCTCACCTGCACATGGGTGTCGCGCCAGGGCGACAGCGGCGGCATGGCCCCGAGGTACTCGTCGCCGACGTTATGCCCGCCGACGAATCCCACCAGGCCGTCGACCACCACCACCTTGCGATGATTGCGGAAATTCACCTGGAACCGGTTCAGCCAGCCGCTGCGGGTGGCGAACGCGCGGATCTGCACGCCGCCCTCGCGCAAGGTCTCGACGTATTCGTGGGGCAGGGCATGGCTGCCGATGCGGTCGTACAACACGTAGACCGCCACGCCTTCGGCGGCCTTTTCCAGCAGCCGTTTCTGCAGCAGTCGCCCGAGCTGGTCGTCATGGATAATGAAAAACTGCACGAGCACCGCTTCCCTGGCCTGCTCGATGGCCTGGAAAATCGCGTCGAAGGTCGTGTCGCCATTGACCAGCAACTGCACCTGGTTATTGGCCAGGCAGGGCATGCGTCCCAGTTTCGGCATCGCCCGCAGCGAGGTATAGGCCTGGGAACTGCGCGCCGCCAGGGCTTCCTCGACCCAGGGGCGCCAGTTCAGGTCGGCGATGGCCTTGCGCATTTCCACGTTGGCCTGGCGCCGGGCCTTGATATAGGCGTCGAAGGTACTGCGGCCGAAGACCAGGTAGGGAATCATTGTCAGGTAAGGGATGAACATCAGCGACAGGGCCCAGGCGATGGCGCCTTGGGCGGTGCGTACGGTCAACACGGCGTGGAGGGCGGCGATAAGGCCAAGGGAATGAATCAGGGCAATCAGGTAGCCGAAAATATGTGGGCCAAAATAATCCATGGGCGATCCTGCTCAAGTGTTTCTCAATGTCTAACAGACCATGTTCCGCCGTTATTGTCGCTATTTAATTATTGACGCAACCTCAGCATGATTCTGACGTCTAAGGCGAACCATTCTCTAGGAGCTATTCGATGAACCTTCGTCTGCCGAGCCTGGCCCTTGTCCTCGGCTCAATGATTCCCGTTGCCCAGGCGCAGGTGCTGCAACCGGGTTTGTGGGAGCTGACGTCCAGTAATGTGCAGGTCGAGAACCAGCAGCTGGATGTGGGCATGCTCATGGGCGTGCTGAAACAGAACACCACCCCGGAGCAGCGCGCGGCGCTGGAGAAGCAGGGGATCAACCTCGGGGGTGAGGGCGTACGGGTGTGCCTGACGCCGCAGCAGGTGGCATCCGAGTCGATTCCCCTGACCGATCCGCAATCGGGTTGCAACCAGCAGATCACCGAGCGCAACGGGCCGGATTGGAAATTCCGTTTCAGTTGTCCGAAGGCCCAGGGTGCCGGTGTGGCGCATTTCGTCAATGACCGTGAGTTCACCACCAAGGTCAGCGGGACCTTCAATGCCACCGGCATTCAGCAGAACGGCAGCATGGAAACCCGGGCGGTGTGGATGGGGCAGGATTGCGGGACGGTGAAGCCCCGGACCTGATCAAAAAGGACAGGGGGTCATGAGGTCGGTCGCTGAAACGCAGTTCAGGGAGTGGAGCATTAGCGGAGAAATTTCAGCGGCAGGCCCTGGCAGCTGTCGTGGATGCGTCCGGCATGCCAGGCCACCTGGCCGGACACCACTGTGGTGCTGACCCAATGGCGAAAGCGCCGCTCGACGAAGGGCGTCCAGCCGCATTGCGAGAGGAGCGGCTCGGCGCTCACCGGTCGCGACAGCGGTTCGCGATTCATCAGCACCAGGTCGGCCCAGTAGCCTTCACGCAGGTAGCCGCGGTCGGGAATTGCGAACAGGTCGGCGACCCGGTGGCTGGTCTTTTCCACCAGGGTGGTCAGCGGCAGGACCCGTCCGGCCACCAGCTCCATCAGCGCCGGCAGTGCATGCTGGACCAGCGGCAGGCCGGAAGGGGCTTCGCCATAAGGGCGCTGTTTTTCTTCCCAGGTATGCGGTGCGTGATCGCTGCCGATCACGTCCAGGCGGTTGCTCAGCAAGGCGTCGCGCAGGGCATCGCGATCCGACTGGTGCTTGATGGCCGGGTTGCATTTGATCAGGTTGCCCAGGCGCGGGTAGTCGCGGTCGTCGAACAACAAATGATGCAGGCAGACCTCGGCGCTGATGTGTTTCTCGCTGAGCGGCTTGTTCTCGAACAGCGCCAGTTCCCGTTCGGTGGTCAGGTGCAGGACGTGCAGGCGCGTGCCATGGCGCCTGGCCAGGTCCACGGCCAATGACGAGGAGCGATAGCAGGCCTCGGCATTGCGGATCAACGGGTGGGCGGCGGGGGGGATGACACCGCCGAACAACTCCCGCAGGTTCTCCTCCCGGGCCTTGATGGTAGGCGTGTGCTCGCAGTGCGCGAGGAGAATCGTCGGCACTTCGGCGAACAGCCGTTCCAGCACCCGTGGATCGTCCACCAGCATATTGCCGGTGGACGCGCCCATGAACACCTTGACCCCGGCCACGCTCGTCGGATCGAGGGCGGCGATGGTGTCGAGGTTGTCGTTGCTTACACCGAAGTGGAAGCCGTAGTTGGCCACCGAGCTCCGGGCCGCTCGGCGCTGCTTGTCGACCAGGGCGTCGAGGGTCAGGGTCGCCGGCTGGGTGTTGGGCATGTCCATGTAGCTGGTGATACCACCGGCCACCGCCGCTCGGGACTCGCGGTAGAAACTGCCCTTGGCCGGCGCGCCGGGATCGCGGAAATGCACCTGGTCGTCGATCATGCCGGGCAAAAGCCATTGGCCTTCCGCATCGATTTCCAGGTCGGCGCTGGCGCTGTGGATCTGTGTGGCCAGGGTGTCGATACGGCCATTGATGACCCGGATATCGGCGTCGAATTCACGCCCCTCGTTCACCACGCGGGCGTTGCGGATCAGCAGGCTGCTCATGCTCAGAACTCGTTTTGCAGGGCCTTGTAGCCGCGTACCAGGTCAACGTTGGTTCGCGCCACGTCTTCGGAAAACTCCGAGGCGCTGACACTCACTGGCGGGAACTGCGCCAGGTCGGTGCCCGGGCCGATGCGGGTGGTGGAGGGCACGTAGAAGTCCGCCGGCAGGTCGCGACCGTCCACCACCGAGTTGTGTCGCACCACGCTGCCGTTACCCACCGCGCAGTTGAACAGCACGCTGTTGAAGCCGATGAACACTCGGTCACCCACGGTGCAGGGGCCATGGACGATGGAACGGTGGGCGATGGAGGTGAACTCGCCGATGGTCACCGCCGCACCGGATTTGGAGTGGATCACCACGCCGTCCTGGATATTGGAGTTGGCACCGATGACGATGGGGTCCATCTCGCCCTGGGCATTGACCTCGTCGGCGCGGATGACCGCGTAGGGGCCGACGAAGACGTTTTCACCGATGACCACCTTGCCGCAGATGATCGCGGTCTTGTCCACGTAGGCGGACTCGGCGATCAGCGGCAGGTCGCCGGAAGGATTCTTGCGGATCATGAAGCGTTCTCCTCAGGTGCGCTGATGACATGCACTTCGCCGCTGTTGTGTTGCTGGGGGATGACGGCGATCAGCCCGGCGTAGTGCCACGGCAGTGCATCGAGCACTGCCGCAAGGGGCCGGCGGCTACCCAGGGCGGCGCTCTCCAGATCGAGCATCGACAAGGGTGGCCGCAGGGTTATTTGCTCAGCGCCGCATGCAGGGTGTTCATGTTGTATTCGAACAGGCCGGTAAAGGTGCTGGCCGGGCCTTCGGCGGCCAGGGCGTCGGAATACAGGGTGCCGCCGATCTGCGCGCCGCTTTCGTCGGCGATCTGCTTGAGCAGACGGGCGTCCTTGATGTTTTCCATGAACACGGCCTTGACCTTGTCCTTGCGGATCTGGGTGATCAGCGTGGCGACTTCGGCGGCGGACGGCTCACGTTCGGTAGATAGGCCCTGTGGCGCCATGAACTGGATGCCGTAGGCCTGGCCCAGGTAGCCGAAGGCGTCATGGGAGGTGACGATGCGACGATTGCCGGCCGGCAGGTTGCCGAGCTTGACCTTGGCTTCGGCCAGCAGGCGGTAGATCTCTTTCAGGTAGGTCTGGCTGTTACGGGTGTAGTCGTCCTTGTTCGCCGGGTCGACTTTGATCAGCGCCTTGGTGATGTTGTTCACATACAGCTCGGCGTTGGCCAGGTTGTGCCAGGCGTGGGGGTCGGGAATGGTTTCGCCGTCTTCTTCCATGGTGTGGGAGATCACGCCCTTGCTGGCGGTGACCACCGGTGCCTTGGTCTCGGTGCTGGTCACCAGGCGGTCGAGCCAGGGTTCGAAGCCCAGGCCGTTCTTGACGATCAGCTTGGCGTTGAGCAGGGCCTTGGCGTCATCCGGCGTCGGCTCGTAGGTGTGGGCGTCGGCATCCGGGCCGACCATGCCGATGACCTCGATATGATCGCCGCCGATCTGTTGGGTGATGTCTCGCAGAATGCTGAAGCTGGCGACCACCGGGAGCTTGTCCGCCGCCTGGGCGGTGGACAGGTTCAGGGACAAGGCCAGCACGGAGCTGAACAGCACGAGTAGAGCGCGCATCGGATGACACCTCATTGGGACGTTAGCGAAGGCGGGCGGCGCAGCAGGCCGTGCACCGGGCCGAAGATCACGGACAGCAGGTAAAAGCCGCCCGCGACCAGCACGATGGAGGGCCCGCTGGGCAGCGAGTAGTAGAACGACAGCAATAATCCGAGGCTGACCGAGACGCAGCCGATCAGTGCGGCGATCGCCATCAACACCGGCAGGTTGCGGCTCCAGAAGCGCGAGGCGATCGCCGGCAGCATCATCAGGCCGACCACCATCAGGGCGCCGATGGCCTGGAAGCCGATCACCAGGTTCAACACCACCAGGGTCAGGAACACGCCGTGGGCCAGGGGGCCAAGGCGGCTGACGGTTTGCAGGAACAGCGGGTCGAGGGTGTCCAGCAGCAGCGGGCGGTAGATGATCGCCATCAGCACCAAGCTGATGCCGCAGACCCAGAGCATGCCGGTGAGGGTCGGGCCGTCAACCGCCAGGGCCGAGCCGAATAGCAGGTGCAGCAGGTCCAGGCGCTTGCCGGCGATGCCGAGGAGCAGCACGCCGCTGGCCAGGGAAATCGGGTAGATCGCCGCGAGGCTGGCATCCTCCCGTAGTCCGGTTCGGCGGGTGATCCAGGCCGAGAGCCCGGCCATGCCCATGCCCGCGCCGAGGCCGCCGAGGGTCAGGGCCGGCAGGCTCAGGCCGGCGATCCAGAAACCCACCGCGGCGCCCGGCAGAATGCCGTGGGCCACCGCATCGCCAATCAGGCTCATGCGCCGCAGGATCAGGAACACCCCCAGCGGCGCGGTGCTGCAGGCCAGCACCAGCCCGCCGAGCAAGGCCCGGCGCATGAAGACGAAATCCTGGAACGGTTGCCACAGGTGGCTGGCGAACATCAGCATCAGGCTACCTGCGTATTGGGTTGTTGCTGGATCAGCTGGGTGCTGGGGGCCAGGGTGCAGCCGCTGTTTTTGATCAACAGGGCGTTGGGGATGTGCTGGCGCACGGCGGCGAGGTCGTGGCAGACCACCACCAGGGTGCGACCTTCGGCGTGCCAGGCATGGATGTGTTTCCACAGCAGGGCCTGACCCTCCTCATCGAGGGCGGCATGGGGTTCGTCGAGCAACAGGATCGGTGCCGAAGCCAGGCTCAGTCGTGCGAGCAGGGCACGTTGCAACTCGCCGCCGGACAGGGCCATCAGCGGGCGCTGTTCCAGTCCGCCGAGGTGCCAGTCTTCGAGCACGGCTTGCAGGCGTTCACTACGCTGCTGTGGGGTTTGCTTGATGCCCCAGAACCCGGCGGCCACCAGCTCTTGCAGGCTGATGGGAAACTGGCGGTCGAGGTGCTGTTGTTGTGGCAGGAACGACAGACTGCCGCGCCGTGGAACATCCAGCGTCACTTTACCGGCCAGGGGCTTTTGCAGCCCGGCGATGACTTTCAACAGGCTGCTTTTACCGGTGCCATTGGCGCCGATCACGGCGGTCAGGCTGCCGGCGGCCAGTTCGAAATCCACGGCGGGAGTCAGGGGCTGGCCCGGGGCGCCCCAGCGCAGGCCCTGGCAGCGGATCATGCCTGCCTCCAGTTCCAGCGGCTTTCGGCCACGGCGTCATGGGCGTGCAGGCTTTCGGCGTGGACCACCCGCAGGTGGAAAGCGCTGACTGCGTCCGAACGCTTGAGCGCCAGGTTGAGGCGGCGTGCCGCGTCTTCGCAGAACATCAGGTTCTGGCCGTTGGCGAGGGCGAAGGCTTGTTCGTCGGCGCGTTTCACGGCGGTCTGCACGGCGGTACCGAGGGCGGCCTCGGCTTCGTTGATCAGCGCCTCGAGAGGAAACCGACCGATTTTTTCATCTAAACGAATCTGCAATTGTGCAATGCTGCGCTGGCTGTGAGGTGTGGCGACGACGCCCTGACCGCCAAGCCAGCCCAGGATGTCACTGTGCTCCAGGGGCTTGTCGGCGAAGTCATCGATGAATTGCTGTTGGATCAATTGCCGGGCGAGGGCTGCCGAGCACGGGCAGGTGGAGGAGTAGGCCACGTCAATTTTTAGTTCCACGTGGAACACTCCGTTTTTCAGTTCGGCTAACACACTGACTGGATAGGTTTTCCAGCCGGCCAGCGGACTGACCAATGCCGGGCGTTTGAGCAGCAGGTCGGTATGGATGCGTAGGTAAGCGTTGCTGGAGAGTCCGTCGTGGCTGCCGAGAAACTGTTGTAACGTTTCTCGGATCAGATCGGGCGTCAGATCTTCCTGCTCCAGTCGTTCCAGGGCCAGGTACAGACGTGACATATGAATGCCTCGCGCTTCGCCATCGTCGAGGCTCACGCCTGCATCAGCCTTGGCGCTGAGACGCTGGCTGTCAATCGAGACCGGGAGAGCAATGCCGCACATGCCCACCCACTCGAGGGGCAAGGCTTGCCGGGATGACTGCGCGGCGATATCCGGCAGCGTCAACGCATTCATGAGCAGGTCCATCGTCGGAAATAGAATGACATGTTATATTATAACTTTTAAATCGACGATGCTTTTTTTGCTGGGTTTACACAGCGACAACGCGTACGAACACTCCCTTATTTGCGGTACCTGTCATGCATAGACGTCAGTTGCTCAACTTTTTATTGGCCAGTGCGGCGGTTCTGCCGTTCGGCTTGTCGGCGGCGCAGATCCAGAATGCGCGGCTGTGGCGCGATGGCAACAAGCTGCGGCTGGTGCTGGATCTCAGCGGTCCGATTCAATACAAGACCTTTTCCCTGACCGCGCCCGAGCGGCTGATCATCGACCTGAGCGGCGCCAAGCTCACGGGCGATTTCCGACAATTGGCTCTGGGCAACACGGTGATCCGCTCGATCCGTTCCGGGCATTTCGGCCAGGGCGATACGCGGATCGTCCTCGACCTGGCCAGCCCGGTTCAGCTCAACAGCTTCCTGTTGCCGCCCGAGGGCGCGCAGGGTCATCGCCTGGTACTCGACCTGACCAGCAATGGCGGCGCCGCCGTGGCCCCGGCCACCCTGGCGGCGGCTCCGGCGGTTGCAGCGCCGCCGCCCGTGCGGCATGAAGCGGCCAGCGGCAAGGCCCACCCCAAGCGCGACATCATGGTGGTGGTCGATCCCGGCCATGGCGGCAAGGACCCGGGGGCGGTGGGTTCGAAGGGCGAGCGTGAGAAAGACGTGGTGCTGTCGATTGGCCGACTGTTGGCCAAGCGCCTCAAGCGCGAGAAAGGCTTCGATGTGCGCCTGGTGCGCAACGACGACTTCTTCGTACCCCTGCGCAAACGGGTGGAGTTCTCCCGCAAGAACAAGGCCGACATGTTCATCTCGGTGCACGCCGACGCCGCGCCACGTATCACCGCCTCGGGAGCTTCGGTGTTCGCCCTGTCCGAAGGCGGCGCGACATCCACCACGGCGCGGTTCATGGCCCAGCGCGAAAACGGTGCCGACCTGTTGGGCGCGCAGAGCCTGCTCAATCTCAAGGACAAGGACCCGATGCTGGCCGGGGTGATTCTCGACATGTCGATGAACGCCACCATCGCCTCCAGCCTGCAACTGGGACACAGTGTGCTGGGCAGCCTGGAAGGCATCACCACCTTGCACCAGAAGCGCGTAGAACAGGCCGGTTTCGCGGTGTTGAAGTCGCCGGACGTGCCGTCGATCCTGGTCGAGACCGGTTTCATCTCCAATGCCCGCGACAGCCAGCGGCTGGTGACGGCGCGGCATCAGCAGGCGATTGCCGATGGTTTGTTCGAGGGCTTGAAGCGCTACTTCGAGAAGAACCCGCCAGCGGACAGCTATATCGCCTGGCAGCAGCAGATGCAGGAGGGGCTGGTCTAGCACCCCACCATCCGGTCGCAGACGAACTTCTTGCTCAACCCGCCTGAACTGGAAAAGCGGTTCTGGGTGGTCCAGCCCACCCGCCGGCTGTAACCGACCCAGGCCTCACCGTCCGAGGCAATCCCGGTGAAGAACGTCAACTGCCCATAGCGGCTGCTGGTCTGCGCCCAGTAGCGCTTGCCGATCACTTCAAAACCTTGCAGGTAAATCGTATTGCCCTGGGTGGCGACGCCATAGGCGTTGCCCAGCCCATCCTTGCACGACAGCAGGTTGGCGCTGCGGGTGCAGTTGGTCTGGGGGGCGGCAGGCACCTGGGCCTGGGCGTTCGCCGCCAGCAGCAACAGGGCCGACAGCAGATGGTTCAGGACAGGGCGCATCGGCATTCTCGTCAACGGGATCGACGCCAGCATTACGTTCTTCGTCGTGGCGAGCAAGCGGAGGATTGGATTATTTGCATTGTTATAATATAACATTAAATAAATTCCAGGCCCCGACCCTGCCATGAACGGGCGCTTTGACCCGGCCGACCTGATGAGGAAACCCCCATGACCCAACGTCTACCCGTGACCGTGCTGTCCGGCTTTCTCGGCGCCGGTAAAAGCACCCTGCTCAATTACGTGCTGCGCAATCGCGAAAACCTGCGGGTGGCGGTGATCGTCAACGACATGAGCGAGATCAATATCGACGGCAGTGAGGTCCAGCGCGACGTCAGCCTCAACCACGCCGAGGAAAAGCTCGTCGAGATGAGCAACGGCTGCATCTGCTGCACCTTGCGTGAAGACTTGCTGGAAGAGGTCGGCAAGCTGGCCCGCGACGGTCGTTTCGATTACCTGCTGATCGAATCCACCGGCATTTCCGAGCCGCTGCCGGTGGCCGAGACCTTTACCTTCCGTGATGAAGACGGCCAGAGCCTGGCGGATATCGCCCGGCTCGACACCATGGTCACGGTGGTCGACGGCATGAACTTCCTGCTCGACTACCAGGCGGCCGAAAGCCTCGCCTCCCGTGGCGAAACCCTGGGCGAAGAGGATGAGCGCTCCATCACCGACCTGCTGATCGAGCAGGTCGAGTTTGCCGATGTGATCCTGATCAGCAAGATCGACCTGATCAGCAGCCGCGAACGCGAGGAGTTGATGGCGATTCTGCAGCGTCTGAACGCACAGGCGGAAATCCTGCCTATGGTGATGGGCGAGATCCCGCTGGCGAAGATCCTCGACACCGGCCGTTTCGACTTCGAGCGCGCGGCCCAGGCGCCGGGTTGGTTGCAGGAGCTGCGCGGCGAGCATGTGCCGGAAACCGAGGAGTACGGCATTGCCTCCACGGCGTACCGGGCAAGGCGGCCGTTTCATCCCGAGCGGTTTTTCGACTTTATCAACCAGCCCTGGGTGAACGGCAAGCTGCTGCGCTCCAAGGGCTTCTTCTGGCTGGCCAGCAAGTATCAGGAGGCCGGCAGCTGGTCCCAAGCCGGCGGCTTGATGCGCCATGGCTTTGCCGGGCGCTGGTGGCGTTTCGTGCCGAAACAGCATTGGCCGCAGGATCAGGAGAGCAGCGCGGCGATCATGCAGCACTGGACTCCCGAGACCGGTGATTGCCGGCAGGAACTGGTGTTTATCGGGCAGAACATCGACTTCGCGCAGCTTACCGAGCGGTTGGACAGCTGCTTGTTGAGCGATGAAGAAATGGCCCTGGGGGTCGAGGGTTGGGGCGCAATGCCCGATCCGTTTGGTGCCTGGCATGACGAGGAGGCGGCCTGATGCTGGCGCCACGCTGGAAGGCCTTGCCGACGATTCGGCAGGTACAGGGCGAAGCCCCTACGGTGCTGGGCGAGATTCTCGACGAGGGGGTCAACCTGGCGGTCTGGCAGCGCCGGTTGCCGGGGCATATTGCCGATTTCGCGACCTTGCTGTTGTCGTTGGGCGAGCCGCTGGCCGAATCCCTGAGCCTGGAGATGCCGGACGACGAAGCACAGCCGAACCTGTACGGCCTGGCCTCGGGGTTTCGTGACCTGGAGGGGTATGAGGGGTTCTTGAGTGACGTGTCCTGGCTGGTCAGTGCCTATGCCTGTCTGCTCGGCGCGCGGCGGATCGGCCTGCGCCTGCGGGTGCTGGACAAGGCGATGTGCCCGCGCTTTCACGTCGACCATGTACCGGTGCGGTTGATCACCACCTACGCGGGGGTGGGGAGCCAGTGGCTGGCGGAAGGGGCGATCGACCGTCGGCAACTGGGCAATCCGGCGGCGGAGCCCGGCGATCCCGCGTTGATCCGCCAGGTGGGCAGTGGCGCGGTGGCGCTGCTCAAGGGCGAGCGCTGGCACGGGAATGAAGGCTTTGGCCTGGTGCATCGTTCGCCGCCGGTGCCGGAGGGTGAGCGGCGGTTGATCCTGACGCTGGACTGGTTGGCCTGATCAGGGGATTTGCCACTGGCCCTGGCTTTGCGTCTCACAGAATGGCTTGAGGTAGGCCGCATCGCCCGCCACGCCGTAATAGTGGATATTCTGCCGGTAAGGCATATTGGCCACCTGCGCGTTGCTGCACACGCCGAACGAACCGCCCGGGCATTGCTCGAGGTACTCGACCTCGACCTTCTGCCCCGGCAGGTTCGGTTGGCAGAAGCCGTCGCTGAACAGCTTGGCCGGGATATTGATGTTTTCCTGGCAGACTTTGACGTCCAGCCGCTGCGCATGGCTGTGCACCACACAGGCCTGCGCCAGCACCTGGCTTGAACCGAACAGCAACGCCAGGCAGATCAGGCGCATCATGCTTTCATCTCTTTAAGACCCACGGCCCTCTATGTTGCAGAACATTCCCACCCATGTCATCGCCGGCCCCCTGGGCGCGGGCAAGACCAGTCTGATTCGGCACTTGCTGGCGCAAAAGCCGCAAGGCGAGCGCTGGGCGGTGCTGATCAACGAATTCGGCCAGATCGGCCTGGATGCCGCGCTGCTGACCCGGGACGAGCAGGGTATCGCACTGGGCGAAGTGGCAGGCGGTTGTGTCTGCTGCGTCAACGGTGCGCCGTTCCAGGTGGGACTGACGCGGCTGTTGCGCAAAGCGCGGCCGGACCGGCTGTTTATCGAGCCCTCCGGGTTGGGGCATCCGGTGCAGATTCTCAAGCAACTGGCCGAGGCGCCCTGGTTGGGCGTGCTGGCCTTGCAGCCGTGCGTGCTGGTGCTGGACGCGCGGGCGCTGGCGGCGGGCAAGCCGTTGCCGGACTCGCAACAGGAGGCGCTGGGATTGGCGGGGCTACGGGTGTTGAACAAGTCTGAAGGGTTGGACCCGGTTGAACGGCAACGGGTGCTGGCGCGGCTACCCGCAGGGCCGGTGCACTGGACGGAGCAGGGGGTGTTGGGGTTGGCCGAGCTGCTCGCCCTGGATAGCGGCCATCCCGAGCAGGTTCACACCTACGTTGATATCACGCCCCCTGTCGGCGCGCCGGTCAATGCACCCTTGCCAGCCATCTGGACCGACCCGGCACAACCGATCTGCCTGGATCAGACACAAGACGGCAACTGGAGCATCGGCTGGCGCTGGCACCCGAGCCAACGGTTCGATACGGAAAAACTCCAGCGCTGGCTGTCCGACCTGGACTGGCTTCGCGCCAAACTGGTTATCCACAGCCCGGACGGCTGGGTTTCCGCCAACGCTGTGGATAACTCCACGGCGCAGTGGCAGCCCAGCGAATGGCGGCGGGATTCCCGTGTTGAGCTGATCTTCGCTGAAAAGCAGGCTATCGAGCTGCTAAAGGCCGGAATGGAGCATTGTCGTTTATAGGAACCGACAGGCTCTATCGTCGCCGTTCAGCGCCGCGAATTATTGTGGTCCTTGCCATGATCCTGGCGCCATTGACTCAACTCGATCACTTCGGCGCTATGCAGCTCCGGCTTGGCCTCGAACGGGTAGGGTGCCAGCTCGATATGGGCACTGTGGGGGCCGAACTGGGTAATGGTCCCGGCGTGACGCTGCTCGCCGGTGACGGTGAACTCGAAATTGTAGATCCGCGCCAGGCGCCGCCGGCCATGGGCGTCACGGACAAAGCCGATGCGCTTGAGGGCGACGTTGCCATCGAGCAGCTCGATGTCGAGCTTGGCGCAATGCTGCTTGACCCGCTCCAGCGCCCGCTCGCGCAGGCCATGGTTGTGCCAGAGCCAGGCAGCACCGGTCGCCAGCAACATCAGCACGAACATATTTCCCAGGGTCAGCATGAACGCCACTCCAACAAAGTCAGCTCAGCTTAACTGGCTCCCCGGCCTGTCGTACAGGCTCCGTTTAGTCGCATACTGAGTGGCTTGAATCCACTGGCCCTTCTGGAATACGGAATGAAACGCACTCCCCATCTGCTCGCCATTCAATCCCACGTGGTTTTCGGTCATGCCGGCAACAGTGCCGCGGTGTTTCCCATGCAGCGGCTCGGGGTCAATGTCTGGCCGCTGAACACCGTGCAGTTCTCCAACCATACCCAATACGGGCAGTGGGCGGGCGAGGTGCTGGCGCCGCAGCGGATTCCCGAACTGGTCGAGGGGATCGCCGCCATCGGTGAACTGGGCCACTGCGATGCGGTGCTGTCCGGGTACCTCGGCAGCGCGTCCCAGGGGCGGGCGATACTCGGCGCGGTGGCGCGGATCAAGGCGGTCAATCCGAATGTCCTGTACCTGTGCGACCCGGTGATGGGGCATCCGGAGAAAGGTTGCAGCGTGCCGGCCGAGGTCAGTGATTTCCTGCTGGAAGAAGCGGCGACCATGGCCGATTTTCTCTGCCCCAACCAGCTCGAGCTCGACAGCTTCTGCGGGCGCACGCCGCATTCCCTGTTCGATTGCCTGGCCATGGCCCGCAGCCTGCTGGCACGGGGGCCGAAGGCGGTGCTGGTCAAGCACCTGGCCTATCCGGGCAAGCCTGACGAGAGCTTCGAGATGCTGCTGGTCACCGCCGAGGGCAGTTGGCACCTGCGCCGACCCTTGCTGGCGTTCCCGAAGCAGCCGGTGGGCGTGGGCGACCTGACCTCGGGGTTGTTCCTGGCGCGGGTGCTGCTGGGCGACAGCCTGGTGGCGGCATTCGAGTTCACCGCCTCGGCGGTGCATGAGGTGCTGCTGGAAACCCAGGCCTGTGGCAGCTACGAACTGGAGCTGGTGCGGGCCCAGGATCGCATTGCGCATCCGCGGGTGCGTTTCGAGGCGGAGTCGATCAGCCTCTGATCAGCGTGTGTGGGAGCGGTGCTCCCACACAAACCCTCAGGGCGCGTCGGCCTTGATTTCCTGGTAGCGCTTCTCCAGCTCCTGGCGAATCTGCCGACGCTGTTGCGCCTGCGCATAGCGACGCTTGTCTTCGCTGTTCTGCGGCTGCAACGGCGGCACTGAGGCCGGCTTGCGCTGGTCGTCGACCGCGACCATGGTGAAGAAACAGCTATTGGTGTGGCGCACCGAACGCTCGCGAATATTCTCCGTCACCACCTTGATGCCAACCTCCATGGAGGTGTTGCCGGTGTAGTTGACCGAGGCCAGGAAGGTCACCAGCTCGCCGACATGGATCGGCTCGCGGAAAATCACCTGGTCCACCGACAGGGTCACCACATAACGACCGGCATAACGGGCCGCACAGGCATAGGCCACTTCATCCAGGTACTTGAGCAGGGTGCCGCCGTGGACATTGCCAGAAAAGTTGGCCATGTCCGGGGTCATCAAAACAGTCATCGACAGCTGGGCGTTTCCGGGTTCCATAGCACGCTCACGGTAGGGTAGGCAGGGATTGGCTCAAGCACCTCTACGGGCGCTTCCTTCATTTTCACAGACACTCGATAACGGGACGCCGGCGATCGGGCCATCGTCACGCTTCAAGGGATCTGTTTCTACATATTGCACCGGCTTTTTGTCGGAAGTCGCGGTGTTAACCTTCAGAAAGCCATGCCATAGAAGACTCTCACACCAGGAACGGTGATTACCGACAGCTCAAAAAGCTGTTGCAGGGCCGCTTTCCGAACAGCAAGGAGCGCCACGTCATGCATGCCATCAGTTTTATCCAGGACCTGGCCGTGATCATGCTGGTGGCCTGCGTGGTGACCATTCTCTTCCATCGCTTCAAGCAACCGGTGGTGCTCGGCTACATCGTCGCCGGCTTCATCATCGGGCCCCACACGCCGCCCTTCGGCCTGATCCACGACGAAGACACCATCAAGACCCTGGCCGAGCTGGGGGTGATTTTCCTGATGTTCTGCCTGGGCTTGGAGTTCAGCCTGGGCAAGCTGTTCAAGGTCGGTGCCACGGCGTTTATCGCGGCGTTCCTGGAAATCGTGCTGATGATCTGGATCGGCTACGAAATCGGCCGCTGGTTTGACTGGAACACCATGGACTCGCTGTTCCTCGGCGCGATCCTGGCCATTTCCTCGACCACCATCATCGTCAAGGCGCTCAACGACCTGAAGATGAAGAACCAGCGCTTCGCCCAGCTGATTTTCGGGGTGCTGATCGTCGAGGACATCCTCGGTATCGGCATCATCGCCTTGCTATCGAGCATCGCGCTCAGCGGTAGCGTGAGCTCGGGCGAGGTGTTCTCCACCGTGGGCAAGCTGTCGCTGTTCATGATCGTCGCCCTGGTGGTCGGCATCCTGCTGGTGCCACGGCTGTTGGCCTACGTCGCTCGCTTCGAGAGCAACGAAATGCTGCTGATCACCGTGCTGGGTCTGTGCTTCGGCTTCTGCCTGCTGGTGGTCAAGCTGGAATACAGCACGGTGCTGGGCGCTTTCCTGATTGGCGCGATCATGGCTGAGTCCCGGCAATTACTGAAAATCGAGCGCTTGATCGAGCCTGTTCGCGATCTGTTCAGCGCGATTTTCTTCGTCGCCATTGGCTTGATGATCGACCCGGCGATCCTGCTGGATTATGCCTGGCCGATTGCCGTGATCACCGTGGCGGTGGTGCTGGGCAAGATGATGTCCTGCGGGTTGGGGGCGTTTATTGCCGGCAACGATGGGCGTACTTCGTTGCGGGTGGGAATGGGGCTGTCGCAGATCGGCGAGTTCTCTTTCATTATCGCGGCGCTGGGGATGACCTTAAAGGTCACCAGTGACTTCCTGTATCCGGTCGCGGTGGCGGTCTCGGTGATGACCACGCTGCTCACACCCTATCTGATCCGCGCGGCGGATCCGCTGTCGCTCAAGCTGGCGGCGGTTATGCCCCGGCGTCTGGCGCGGGTGTTCGGCCTCTACGGCGAGTGGCTGCGCAGTATCCAGCCCCGGGGCGAGGGTGCGTTGCTGGCGTCGATGATCCGGCGGATTCTGTTGCAGGTGGGGGTCAACCTGGCGCTGGTGGTGGCGATTTTCCTGGGCGGTGCTTTCTTCGCGGCGCCGATTGCCGACTATCTGGGCAGTTGGGTCAATGAGCCGGGCTGGCATAAGGCCCTGATCTGGGGCGGGGCGTTGCTGGTGTCATTGCCATTCCTGATCGCGGCGTACCGCAAGCTCAAGGCCTTGTCGATGCTGTTGGCGGAGATGGGGGTCAAGGCCGAGGTGGCGGGGCGGCACACCCAGCGAGTCAGAAGGGTGATCGCCGAGGTCATTCCAATCGTGTCGCTGCTGGTGATTTTCCTGCTGCTGTCGGCGCTGTCGGCGAGCATCTTGCCGACCAGCGAGCTGCTGGTGTTGATCGCGGTGGTCGCGGCGGCGGTGGCGGCCGTGCTGTGGCGCTGGTTTGTCCGCGTGCATACGCGGATGCAGGTCGCCTTGCTGGAGACGCTGGAGCACAAGAGCGATTCGGCGGGGCACTGAGGCCCAGGCGCCGATGCTCCTACAGGGGGGCGATGGCGGTCGTGAGCGGATCAGCTTTCCAGCCAGACATCCCGCGCCCAGTGCCACACCGATTCCCAGGACTCTTCGGTGATCAGCTCTTCCTCGCCGGACCACAGCACCACGGTGCCGTCTTCCTCGACGCAGTAGTAGTCGTTACCGTCCTGGCAGATCGGGATCAGGTCCCGCGGCACCCCGGAGTCCCAGGCGTTGGCCGCTACCTCGGGCAGGTAGGTGTGCGACTGCGGATCGGTGACGGTCACCGGTTCCAGGCTGCCATAGACCACGTCACTGACGGTCAGCAGGAATTCCTTGAAAACGAAGGGGATGTTGATGAACAGCTCCTCTTCGATTTCTACCAACTGATCCTCGTCGGGCAACTCCAGGGGCACCGGTACGGGTTCGTTGGCTTCACGCAATTGTTCAATGACTTCTTCCACGGCCTCAATCCTCTTGCTTCATGGCGCGGTTCGTATCCCGGGTCTTATACAGTAGCTTGCAAAAAGTACAATTGTGAAATGCAAAACCCCGGACAGGTCCGGGGTTTTTGTAGCTTTTTTCAGCGGGCGCCGTGGATCAGCCGTTCTGGCGAATACCGGCCACCAGCCAAGGCTGGTTCTCGCCTTGTGGACGCTCCATGTTCCAGCTTTCGCTGAAGGCTTCGCCCTGGTCGAAACGCGAGTTCTTCGCCACGCCGCTGAAGGTCAGGGTGGCGATGGTCTTGTCGGCGCGATCGTCCAGGCCGTCCAGTTGCACGTGCAGGTTGTCGATGTAGGTGGACTGGAAGCCGTCGCCCTCGCTCGCGCGTTCCTGTCTCAGGAATTGCAGCATCTGCGGGGTCACGAACTCGGCGATCTTGTCCATCTCGTTGGCGTCCCAGTGCTGTTGCAGGGCCATGAAGTGGCTGCGGGCCGCCTCCAGGAAACGCTCCTCGTTGAACCAGGCCGGTGCGTTGATCTCGCGGCGCGGGGCGACGGGGGCGGAACCACCGAAGATCGCGTTCTGCGGCTGCGCCGGTTGCTCGAACGCTTCACGCTGGTACGGCGCGCCGGCCGGAGCCATGTGCTCCTGCTGCTTGCGTCGACGGGCGGCAATGAAACGGAAGATCACGAAGGCGATGATCGCCATGATCAGGATGTCGAAGAACTGCATGCCGTGGAAGCCGCCACCCATGAACAGGGAAGCGAGCAGGCCACCGGCGGCGATGCCGGCCAGCGGGCCCAACCAGCGCGAAGCCCCGCCGGCCTTGGCCGCAGCGCCCGCGGCACCGGCCGCACCGGCGGTCGCGGCTGCACCGCCGACACCGGCCGCACCGGAGGAAGGCGCCATCTGGCTGGTTTGATGGCTGGGTGCCGAACCCATGCTCTTGCCACCGCCGAAGCGTTTGGCGTTCGCGTCGAGGCTCATCGTCAGACCGATGACGAGTGCCAAGGCGATACTGAGAAAACGTTGCATAAGGGTATTCCCGTTTGTGGAGTGCACGCGCGCCATACTGCACAGGTGAAATGTTACTGGCTAGCGCGAGAGTGTTTCCGGCTTTTGCCTGATCCTCCCATGCCCCACCTGAAGGTTTCATGAAAGGCCAATGCGCCGATGCCGTTTGTTTCGTAAGTCGAGTCGATAAACTCTGTGTGAAATGTCCCCGATTAACGTCGGAGGGCCAGCATGACCACGCCGGCGGTAATCAGGCCGATACCGCCCCATTGGCGCAGGTCGAGCTTCTCGCCCAGCAACAGCACGCCGATGATGGCGACGAACACCACGCTGAGCTTGTCCACCGGGGCCACCAGCGAGGCGGGGCCGACCTTCAGTGCGCGGAAGTAGCACAACCACGACGCACCGGTGGCCAGGCCCGACAACAGCAGGAACAGATAGCTCTTGGCGGAAATCGAACTCAATGACTGATATTGGCCCGTTGCGTACAAAATCAAGGCCAGGCTGACCAATACCACGATGGTGCGCAGCAGGGTGGCGAAGTCCGAGTTGACGTTGTCGATGCCGATCTTGGCGAAGATCGCCGTCAGGGCGGCGAACGTCGCCGAGAGCAGGGCCCAGAATGTCCACGTGGAAAAGAAGCTTGAGCCCATGGTGTGTCGCGACCTCGATTGAATGATGGGGAACCGGCGTGACGCCGGGCAGCGCCGGCGACGTTGCCCCGCCAGGCGCGGCAACGCCTGGCGGGGTGACTCAGACCGCTTCCAGCTTGGCGTAGCCGAGCATCAGCCACTTGCTGCCTTCGCTGAAGTTCACCTGGACCCGTGCCTGGGCACCGGCGCCTTCGAAGTTGAGGATCACGCCGTCGCCAAAGATGCTGTGGCGCACGGTCTGGCCGAGGCTGAAGCCGGTGTCCGGGATGTCGCTGCCGCCGAACAGACTGCTGCTCACCTGCGCCTGGGCGCCGCCGAACGGTCGGCTGACGCTGTTGGACAGGCGCACTTCCTGGATCAGCCCTTTCGGCACTTCGCGGACGAAGCGCGACACCTTGTTGTAGGTCTCGCTGCCGTACAGGCGTCGGGTCTCGGCGTAGGTCAGCACCAGGTTCTGCATCGCCCGGGTGATGCCTACGTAGGCCAGCCGGCGTTCTTCCTCGAGGCGGCCGGGTTCTTCCAGGCTCATCTTGTGGGGGAACAGGCCTTCTTCCATGCCCACCAGGAACACGTAGGGGAATTCCAGGCCCTTGGCGCTGTGCAGGGTCATCAGTTGAATGCTGTCTTCGTGCTCGTCGGCCTGGGTGTCGCCGGCCTCCAGTGAGGCGTGGCCGAGGAAGGCGGCCAGCGGCGAGAGCTCGGCGTCCTCTTCGGCCGCCTCGAAGTTGCGGGCGGCGCTGACCAGTTCCTCAAGGTTTTCCACCCGGGCCTGGCCTTTTTCGCCTTTTTCCGCTTCGTGGTAGGCAATCAACCCGGACTGCTCGATCACCACCTGGGTCATCAGGTGCAGTGGCATTTCCCGGGTTTTTGCCGCCAGGTCCTCGATCAGCTCGATAAACGCCCCCAGCGCCCCGGCGGCACGACCCGCCAGGCCCTTGTTGGCGACCAGCTGGCGCATGGCCTCCCACATCGACAGCTCGCTGTGGCGGGCGTGCTCGCGAATGGCCTCGACGGTTTTCTCGCCGATCCCTCGGGCCGGGACGTTGATCACCCGCTCCAGCGCCGCATCGTTGCCTCGGCCTTCCAGCAGGCGCAGGTAGGCCATGGCGTTCTTGATTTCAGCCCGTTCGAAGAAGCGCTGGCCGCCGTAGATGCGGTACGGGATACGTTCGCGCAGCAAGGCTTCTTCGAGCACCCGGGACTGGGCGTTGGAGCGGTACAGGATGGCGATATCGCTGCGGGCCAGGCCGGTTTTCAGGGCGCTTTCGATGGTTTCCACCACGTAGCGCGCTTCATCGTGTTCGTTGAAGGCGGCGTAGAGGTTGATCGCCTCGCCGTCGCCGCCGTCGGTCCACAATTCCTTGCCCAGGCGCCCGGTGTTGTGGGCGATCAGGGCGTTGGCGGCCTTGAGGATGCCGGCCGTGGAGCGGTAGTTCTGCTCCAGGCGGATGGTCTCGGCGTCCGGGAAGTCGGCGGAATACTGGTGGATGTTCTCGATTTTCGCGCCGCGCCAGCCGTAGATCGACTGGTCGTCGTCGCCCACCACCATCAGGCTGTCGCCGCCCTTGGCCAGCAGGCGCAGCCAGGCGTACTGCACGGCGTTGGTGTCCTGGAATTCGTCCACCAGGATGTGCCGGAAGCGCTTCTGGTAGTGCGCCAGCAGGCCCGGATGGTCGCGCCACAGGTCCAGGGCACGCAGCAGCAGCTCGGAGAAGTCGATGACCCCGGCGCGGGCGCAGGCGGCCTCGTAGGCTTCATAGATGCCGCGCATGGTCGCCAGGAACAGGTCGCCGCTGGCCTGGATATGCTGCGGGCGCAGGCCCTCGTCCTTCTGGCCGTTGATGAACCACTGGGCCTGGCGGGCGGGCCAGCGCTGTTCGTCCAGGCCAAGGTCGCGGATCACTCGCTTGACCAGCCGTTGCTGGTCGTCGCTGTCGAGGATCTGGAAGGTCTGGCTCAGGCCGGCCTCCTGCCAGTGCGCTCGCAGCAGACGGTGCGCCAGGCCGTGGAAGGTGCCGACCCACATGCCGGCCGGGCTGATGCCCAGCAACTGCTCGATGCGATGGCGCATCTCGGCAGCGGCCTTGTTGGTGAAGGTCACCGACAGGATCGAATGGGGTGAGGCGTTTTCGACCTGGATCAACCAGGCGATACGGTGCACCAGCACCCGGGTCTTACCCGAGCCGGCACCGGCCAGGACCAACTGACGGCCAACGGGAGCGGCCACGGCCTGGCGTTGGGCGTCGTTGAGGGAATTCAGCAAAAGGGAGAGATCATCGCGCATCGACGCATTCTAGGGTGCGGGGCGTGGCCGGGCAAACCCTAATGCTGCCCAAGGCGACGTGTGCCCTCCGATAAAAAGATGACCTGTGATGACCGGTCAGTCATCGGCTACAGGCGGCGTCGTGTCTCGCTCCGGCTCTATCCAAGGGTTCTGGGTACAAACCAATTCATTACATTTTATGACCCAGGGCAGTTTGGTCCTGCCGGATGCTTGTGTATGCTCCAGCCACGTTTATGGCTCAACCATTATAAGAATACTGCCCATGACCCAGAGCTTTGACGCGCTGAGCCCCTCGATGGAGGCTGGGCGGGTTATCCGCAAGCAATTCGCCACAGAGCTGATGGTCGAGCGCACGCGCCTGCTGTACCAGGGTTCGTTGCTGCCGACTTTATTCATGCTGTTGAACGGTCTGGTCTGCGCCTGGTTGCTCTGGAGCCCGCAGCGCTACCTGCTGGTCAGCATCTGGCTGGTGTGGTTGATGGCGCTGGTGGCCTTGCGCGTCATCCAGGTGGCGGCGTTCGACTCGGCGATGCCCAGCCGGCAGGCCCAGCCGATCTGGCGTCGGATGTTCCTGCTGGGCTCGGCGGTCAGTGGCCTGACCCTGGCCTGCGCCGGCATCGCCCTGGTGCCCACCGACAGTTTCCTCCAACAGGCCTGGGTTTTTGGCCTGATCGGCGCCGCGACCCTCTCCGCCAGCGTGGCCTATGCCGTGAGCATTCCGGCGTTCCTGACCTTTACCTTGCCCTGCCTGCTACCGGCCATCGGCTACTTGTTCTGGGGCGGCGGCGAGCAACAGCAAGGCTGGGGCTGGCTCGGGCTGATCCTGCTGGTGTCGCTGAGCGTGGTGGCCTTGCAGGTCAATCGCCTGATCCAGCGCGGCCTGTTGCGGCGCTTCCAGAACCAGGCGCTGATCGAGAGCCTGCAACAGGCGCACACCCGCAGCGAACAGCTCAACCACGAGCTGGCGCGGGAAATCGAGCAGCGTCGCCGGGCCGAACAGGAACTGCGCGAGGCCCAGGTCGGCCTGGAAAGCCGGGTCGCCCAGCGTAGCCTGGAACTGGACGCGGCGAACCAGGCCCTGAGCAAAAGCGAAACGCGCCTGGCCCTGGCATTGCAAGCCAGTGAGCTGGGGCTGTGGGACTGGAACCTGCAGACCGACGAAGTGCATCACACCCAGCTCAAGGAGCTGTTCGGCCTGGACCCGGAATACGTGACCGCCGTGCTCGGCCACCTCAAGCCGCGCCTGCATCCCGAAGATGTGCCGGCGCTCAAGCGTGCGCTGGTGGAGCATCTGAAGGGCCGTACCGAGGATTACGTGATCGAGTACCGGGTGCGGCATGGCGATGGTCACTGGGTCTGGATCGAGGACCGGGGCAGGGCGGTCGAACGCACCGCCAGCGGTCGTGTGTCGCGCATGGTCGGCACCCGTCGCGATATCAGCGCGCACAAGGAGCAGGAGGCCCAGCGCCAACTGGCCGCCACGGTGTTCGAGGCGGCCAGCGAAGGCATCGTGATTTTCGACCCGCATTACGTCCTGCTGGCGATCAACCAGGCCTTCAGCCGGGTGACCGGTTACCTGCCCGAGGACATGCTCGGGCGCAATGTGGTCGACCTGCCGTGCAGTCGCGATGCCCGGCGCCACTATTCGATCATCCACCAGGCCCTGGAGCAGCACGGCAGTTGGCAGGGTGAACTGGTCGAGGCGCGCAAGAACGGCGAACTGTACCCGCAATGGCTGCAACTGAATGTAGTGCGCGATACGCGGGGAAATGTCAGTCATATCGTGGGCTTCTTCGCCGATCTGTCGGCCAGGCGCGAATCCGAGGAGCGCATGCGCTACCTGACCCACTACGACGAACTGACCGGGTTGGCGAACCGTTCGTTGTTCCGCGAGCGCCTGTACGAGGTCCATCAGCGCGTTCGCCAGGGGGGCCGCAGCCTGGCGTTGCTGCACATCAACCTGGACCGTTTCAAACTGCTCAACGACAGCCTCGGCCATGAAGTGGCCGACCAGTTGTTGCAGCAGATGGCCCGGCGCCTGGTCAACGCCCTGCCGGAAGCCAACACCATCGCCCGCCTGTCCGGGGACGAGTTCGCCGTGTTGTTCGATGCCTACGGCAATCTCTCGAGCCTGGCCCGGGTGGCGACCCGCCTGCTCGGCAAGCTGCGGGTGCCGGTGACCATCGAGGAGCACGAACTGGTGGTCAGCGCGTCCATGGGCATCAGCCTGTTGCCGGACAATGCGCGGGAAATACCGCTGCTGCTCAGCCAGTCGAACATCGCCATGCAGCATGCCAAGCACTTGGGCGGGAACAACTTCCAGTTCTACACCGAGAGCCTGCAAGCCAGCACCCTGGAGCGCTTGCAGCTTGAGAACCAGCTGCGCAAGGCCATCGAAGAGCAGCAACTGAGTGTCTTCTACCAGCCCAAGCTGTGCCTGGCCAGCGGGCGGATGAACGCCGCCGAGGCGCTGGTGCGCTGGGAGCATCCGGTCCTGGGCCAGGTGCCGCCGGGCGACTTCATCGGCCTGGCCGAGGAAACCGGGCTGATCGGACCGATCGGTGAGTTCGTGTTGCGCCAGGCCTGCTGGCAGGCGTGCGAGTGGCAGCGCGAGGGGCTGGCGGCGATCCGGGTGTCGGTGAACCTGTCGGTGCATCAGCTGCGTCAGGGCAAGCTGGTCAGCCTGGTGCGCCAGGTGTTGGAGGAAACCGGCCTGGCTCCGGAGTTGCTGGAGCTCGAACTGACGGAAAGCCAGTTGCTCGACAGTGTCGAGCACATCATCGCCACCTTCCAGCAACTGCGCGACTTGGGGGTGAAGCTGGCCATCGATGACTTCGGTACCGGCTATTCGTCCCTGAGTTACCTCAAGCGCTTCCCGGTGGACTACGTGAAGATCGACCAGAGTTTTATCCGCGGCCTGGGCGAGGGCAGCGAAGACGCGGCGATCACCCGGGCGATCATCGCCATGGCCCACAGCTTGGAACTGAAGGTGGTGGCCGAGGGGGTGGAAAACCAGGAACAACTGGACTTCCTCAAGGCGCAGGGCTGCGATGAGGTGCAGGGCTACCTGATCAGCCGGCCGGTGGCGGCGCAGGAATTGATGCGGCGCCTGCGCGAAGGTTTTCCCTAGATTTCTAAATGGCCAGCTCCGTTGAGGGCGTCTGATGAGCGCTTAGTGAATGGGGTGAGTTTTATTTTTTGGTGGATAGGGTGAGGTATTTATGTGCTATGAAAAACATAATGCCACCTGTTAGCCAGCCTCCGGTAAAGAGGGGAGGGATCAAGAAAGAGGCTAAAAATATAGGGGGGAATAGACCAAACTTAGATAGAGTGTTGGCCATTCTTTCAACAGCATAAGGTGTTGTCGCTATGTATTCTATGAAGCCACTCAACACACCGCAAAAATATCCGATAGCTATTCCGGACAATAATGCTCGGATTGGGCTTGATTCAGATATGGATTTTTGTCGAAATATTAAAAAAAACAAAATCATCAGTGGAAAAGTGATCGCGTAAATTTCCTGGCCCCAATGGTAGTGTATGGTTTTTTTTAGAGTGTCTTTGATTGATAAATGGAACAGCACCAAGGTTAGGGATAATAATGCACAAAATGTCCAGTAGCAGAGTTTATTTGTCATGATCGAGCCTTTAGGATTTCAGTTGGAGGCTTTGCAATTGGATTTGCTGGCATTTTCGCCCAGCGTATTTGGCCAGAATGAGAAATTGACTCCGCATACACCGTTCAAAACCGCTGAGACTGATGCTGCACAGAAAAAATTCATTCCTCCACCTTGCTCAATCGCACGTTCGATAATGATATTATCTTGTTCTTCTGTTGTACCTAATGGGTAGATGTTAACTTTATTGCCGGCCTCTCCCCAGTAATTTCTATAACTGTCCAAATTTGCGTCAGGGCCTTCAAAGAAATCTCCAGATCCACGAGGGAGTTGGCTTGGAGGTACATAACTTCCGGCTGGGTCGTATAGAAACTGGCCTCCGTTAGCGTTGGAGACATGAAGGGCAGAGTGCGGAATTTTACCTTCGACATGTATGACTGTGGTTTCTAGTCCATATTTGTCATACGTGTGTAGCGGGTTACTGTTGGCGTAGTTGTAGGTGTTTATCCCTCCCCATAAACCGATCGGGTCACTCTGCATATACCGTCCGGATTTCGGGTCGTAATCACGGAAATAGTTATAGTGCAGGCGTGTTTCAGTATCGAAATATTGTCCGGGGAAGCGAAGATTCAAGCTGAGAGCACCGTTGGCTTCTCCTATTCCGAAAGCATCCGACTTCCATTGCCACACCCTTTGTTGGCTCGTGTTGGTCGCGAGGCGCGGTGTATTAAGATGGTCGCTGTGCAGGTAGAACGGCGTGCTTTCGATGACGGCGCCTTGGGCGTCGTAATCCATTGTTACGCCACCTAGCGGCAGACTATCGAGCCAGATATAGAATTGGGTTTTTGCTTTTTTACCCTGGCTGTCGAATTGCGTTTCACCTAGCAATTGTCCTGTTGGGCTATAGAGAAAAGTGGTAACGCCTTGAGGTGTGATTTTTTGTGTTCGCTGACCCAGGGCGTTATAGCGGAATTCAGCGAGGTCAAGCTCACCGTTTTTCACGCGACTTAGCCGATTTTGTGCGTCATAAAACATTTGGCGGTCTGCGCGATCTTCGGTCAAGTTACCCACGATGTCTGTCGTGACTGGCTGATCCGCGATATGTGTCAGTCGGTTGCTAGCGGTTTCATACTGATATTCAGTGACCGAGCTATCTTGAGTTTGTCCGTTGGCTGGCGAGATGTGAGCTTTCTCGATTCTATTGTCCCCAGCGTCATAGACGTATTTATTTTGATGGTTGTCGACTTTTTCTTCGGTCAAACGGTCCAAGGCGTCATATTGATAATTCAAGTCACCAAAGATATCGCTTTGGAGGCGGGTAATGTTGCCATTAGCGTCGTAGTGATAGGTGCTTTCCCAGTTCGATACGGTTTGTTTCACCAGTCGATAGTCTTGATCGTAATCACGATTAAGGAGTGTTCCATTTTTCCAGTTCACGCTTGTCAGCGGGCCGAAGGGTAGATAACTAATATGGCTGGCAAAGTCGTCAGGAGGCGTGTTGACTTGTTGGATCTGTACATTATTGACTCGTCCGATGACGTCTCGCTGATAGTGCAAGCTAAGAGGGGCTGGATAGTTAACCTGAGCCAGTTGCCCCATATCGTTGTATCGATAGTAGAGGGTTTCTTGCTGAGCGACTCCGTTTACCATCAGTGTCTGGCGTAGCTCTGTCAGCTTGCCTCGCTCGTCGTAGCTGAACAATAGTTCGCTGTCTGCATTGTTCGCAGCCGTCAAGCGACCAATCCCGTTGTTCCCGTCTTCAGTCATATCGTAGCGGTATTGAGTGTCGAGCTCGGGCTGGCTGGGATAGCGGCGAGCGATCAGGCGATTCAGTGCGTCATACTCGTAGTCCGACACTATTCCCTTGGCGTCCGTCTTTTTTATGACGTTACCGGCGGTGTCATAGACGTAGGTGCTGGTGCCGCTGTCAGGGCTGATAAGTGCTGTCAGATTGCCTAACGCGTCGTATTGGTAGCGAGTTGTCACCTCTCTTGGGTCTTTGACCTGGGTAAGATTGTCTTGAGCATCGTATTCGTATTTGGTTATTCCATTCAGCGCGTTGGTGCTCTGAGCTAGCCGATCGAGAGGGTCGTAAGCTCGGTTATTGCTGTTATTACGAGGGTTTGTGTGGAGGGCAGGATTATCATTCAGATCGTACCGCATGCTGTTCGTTTGGCCAGCGGCGCCCACCGACCGTAAAAGGCGACCTAGTTCGTCATATACCCATTGATGCTGCCTGGTCAGTTTTCCTGTGCTGTCTTTCAGTCGCTGCGCCGTGCGATTACCCATCGGGTCGAGATCGAATTCAATATGCTCATCCATATTGTTGGTGATACGAGTCAGGCGTCTGGCGTCGTCCCATGTGTAGGCCAGCCAGCTGCCATCTCCATGGGTTAGACGGGTGATGTCGCCAACGGCGTTGTATTCAAAGCTGGTGGTGTTACCGGCCGTGCTCGCCGAGGCCAGCCATCCTTGCGCAGAGTAGCTTAGCGTAGTGATCACGCCGTTAGGGTCGGTGACCGTTTGCGGTTTGCCCAAACTGTCGAAGTGAGAGAGGGTGGTGGAATGTCCGAGGGCATTGATCACTCGAACAAGGTGACCTTGGTCGTCGTACTCGTAGCGGGTGATGTCCTCGACGTCGGTACGTGGGCCGTCAGCGGTTTCAATCAGGCCTAATGCGTTGTAGGTGTAAGACCAACTGCGCTCTTCGGTCTGTGCCCATGTTGTGGAGAGATGACCTGACAAATAGAAAGCCAGGAGCCAGGTCCGGAATAATGGTGGATTCATGATCAGATCCTTCTGATTCAGCGTGGGGTTATGGTTTGGCTGAGCGGTCGTCCTTGAGGGTCGTAAGTGTATTGAGTGACTCGATCCGGTTCAGTGACCCGTATGGGAGAGAACAGCGTAGAATGCCAGTCGGTGGAAATTGTTCTGGCGTCAGGTGTGCCGCTGGCTTCTGTTCGGGACGTTTCCAATCCTCGGGTGTTTCGGGTATAAGCGGTTACATTGCCTTTATTGTCCGTTTTCGATTTGAGAAAGCCTTTCTCGTCATAAGCAAAAATCGATTGGCTGTCTGGGCAGTTGGGAGAGGGCTCGCCATCTATAGATTTTATGCGTTTTGTACCGCCGACTAATTCGAATTGGTAGTGTGTTTTTTTGCCGAGCTCGTTGGTAACGGTAGAGGAGCCGTCGTTGTTATAGTCGACGGTGATTTTTTGGGTGCCATTGGCATGTTCGCTGGATATGGCCCGGCTTTGATTGTCGTAAGTCCAGGTGGCATAACGGACGCCACGCTCGTCCTCAATAGCTGTGAGAAGCCGACTGTCATTGGGGTCTTCATAAAAATATTTTCGCGTTTCTGATCGATCAGAATAATTTCGCACTACCGACTTTAGCTGTATATAAGTGTTGTACTCGTAATTAATGTTGATGTTGTCTGTTGTCAGACTCAAAGGTTGTCTTTTGGTATCCTCGGTAAACTTTAGGCTGAAGCCAAAATCGTCTTGGACGTCTATGAAATCTTCGGTGTATTTTAGATGTTGAGAAAAGCCATTTTTCCGAATACTCAGCAGCTTCCCAGTGCTGTCGAAGGTCAGAAATTCATTGTTGGGGGCGCTGTAGGTAAACGTCTCACCTCCTTTGGTTAATCTTCCTACTTCGGGCGGTTTTGGAGTGTAATCTCCAGCTGAATTTTCGAATGTAGATATTCTGCCATCTGCATGAATCACAGCTGTGGTCGACTCTTCTATTACAAGGTGTGACGAATACGAGTGCGTCCAGCGGCCGTGCGCGCTGTTGTAAAATCTAGAAAACTCAATCGAGTCGGGCCGTGCTACAGTCTTGGGCGTGGAAAAGTCTGTTTCTACCTGTATTTTGTAACCTGATGAAAAATTTATAGGGTTTCCTGTTGTGCTTGATGGGCAGGTATCTTCGTTCTGATGATGCTCACATTGTCCGTTAAGGCTGTTATAAAATTTTCCAAGTGGACAGCTGTCTCCATCTCTAACGATGGAAATCTGTGCACTCGTTTCATCTTCGTAGGGAACGGGGGAAATGACGCAGGTCCAGTGCCGTTCATTATCAGCTCTGACCGATAGGTAGTATATGTCATCATAATCATAATAACGATTATACATCCACCTGCACGCTGATTCTGGTGATGTGTATTTGAGGTCCGAGTAGTGGACCAATCTCCAATAGTATTCTTGTGCAGAGAGTTCATAGGATGAAAAGAGGTAGAAAAGAAAAATTGTAAGTTTAAATTTTTTGCTCATAAAATTTTCAATCATCCGTGATTGTGTGGGTTGTATTTAGTTGTAGCTTGATTTTTGTGTGTCTTTCAAGCTTTAAAATATTTGCTAATGTTTAACGTCCGTATATATGGGTCGTGCAGAGCGCGACTGGAGTTAACTTAAGCTTGTTTTTAGGGTGGAGGGATACACAAGAGTCTTGTCAGCAATTTTCCTGTAAGAATCTGTAAACTAATCGCCTTGAGCAGGGGGCACCCTTTACGTACCTGAGGCAGGAGGGGCTTGGCAGTCTTTCTCAGCCGCTACAGGGCTGGTCGTTTGCCAATCAGGGCCTGGATGATGGATTTGCGCGGGCAATCCGCGAATTCTTGTAGTATAACTACAAGACTGCTACATCCCAGGCGTTCGCCCATAACAACGAGTCCAGCCCTTTGAATCTGTTGCAACACATCGCCCAGTCTCGCAACCTGCTGCGCAAGTCGGAGCTCAAGGTCGCCGATCACGTCCTGCTCGATCCAGCGGCGGTGATGCACAGTTCCATGGCCGACCTGGCCCACAGCGTGGGCATCAGCGAGCCGACCATCGTGCGTTTCTGCCGGGCCATCGGGTGCTCGGGCTTCCAGGATCTCAAGCTGAAGCTGGCCCAGAGCCTGGCGGCCGGCGCCAGCTTCGGGCAGTTCGCGATTCACGAAGACGATTCGGTGGCGGACTACAGCCTGAAGATCTTCGACACCACCCTGCACACCCTGATGGACGTGCGCGAGAAGCTCGATCCGGCTGCGCTGCAACGCGCCGTGACCGCCATGTCGGCGGCGCAGCGGGTGGAGTTCTATGGTTTCGGTGCTTCCGGTGCGGTGGCGGCGGACGCCCAGCACAAGTTCTTCCGGCTGTTGCTGACGGCGGCGGCGTATTCCGACCCGCACATGCAGGCGATGTCGGCGGTGACGCTCAAGCCCACCGACGTGGCGATCTGCATTTCCCAGTCGGGCCGCTCCAAGGACCTGCTGATCACCGCCAACCTGGTGCGTGAGAGCGGTGCGACCCTGATCACCCTGTGCCCGAGCCAGACGCCGTTGGCCGAGTTGTCGACGGTGAACCTGGCCATCGATGTGCATGAAGACACGGAGATCTATACGCCGCTGACCTCGCGTATCGCCCACCTGGTGGTGATCGATGTGCTGGCCATGGGCGTGGCCATGGCCCGTGGGCCGAGCCTGGTCAACCACCTCAAGAGCGTCAAGCGCAGCCTGCGCAGTTTGCGGCTGTCGCCCAAGTCGGTAAAAGCCCTGGACGACTGATAGGCAATTTCATCTGCCTGTCACTCACCTGCCGCCAAATCGTAACGCCAGGCGTCCATCTTGAAACTCCCGTATCCACCCTGGGAGACTCGAAATGGCCCGGCACCACGAAGAGCAAAGCAGCGTCAAAACCCGTCGGCAGCAGGAAGATCAGCGCCGCATGGAGTTCCGTCGTGCAATCGAAGACCGCAACGAACTGCGCCAGCTGCAACAGGAAATCGCCGCCCTCAATTACTGGCAGGCAGACCTGGTAAACGACCGTCGAAGCGCTCAGCCAGCCCGCTGATTTGTAACCGTTCACTGCGAATAAACCCCAGGAACGCATGGGCGACCGGTGACAGGCGTTTGTCCTTGGCCTGAACCACGCACCAACTGCGATAGAGCGGCAGTTCTTCCACCGGCAGTTCCCGGAGCACGCCGGTCGCCAGTTCCAGGCTCAGGGCATGGCGCGTCAACAGGGCCAGGCCCAGCCCCGCCACCACGCTCTCGCGCTGGGCTTCGCCCGAAGTCACTTCCAGTGTCTGCGAGAAGTGCACGCGTTTCTCCTTGAAATACTCCTCGCAGGCCATCCGCGTCCCCGACCCCGCCTCACGGATCAACAGCGTATACGGCTCCAGGTCCTGCAAGCGCAGCGGGCCGCCATGGCACAGCGGATGATCGGGGGGCGCCACCGCGACAATCGGGTTGTTCAGGAACGGCAGGAATTCGAGCCCCATGTCCTGCGGCACCATGGACATGATCAGCAGGTCGTCACGGTTGTCCGACAGGCGCCGGATCGCCTGCGCGCGGTTGACCACCGTCAGGTGCAGGTTGACCTCGGGATGCTGGCGCTTGAACGCGGCAAACAGGTGCGGCACGAAATACTTGGCGCTGGATTCCACCGCCAGTTTCAGTTGCCCTTGTAGCGAGCCTTGCATGTCCGAGAGCTGCATATCGAGGTTTTCCAGTCGGCCGAAGATGTCCCGGCTGGCCCGCTGTAACGCTTCAGCCGCTTCGGTCATGTAGAGCTTTTTGCCGACGTAATCGAACAAAGGCTGCCCGATCAGCTCCTCCAACTGACGAATTTGTAGGCTGACGGCCGGTTGTGTGAGAGACATTTCGTCAGCCGCGCGACTGTAGGAACGCAGATCGCAGACTTCGTTGAAGATCTTGAGCTGGCGTAATGTCATACGCATCAAGGACTTACGCATTTTATGAATACTCGTGGGGGCGGCGAACCGTCAAACTATAAGCCTTTGCTTATGAGTGACCCAATAATTATTGATTTTGGTTTATCACTGGGTAGAGCTAGTGTGGACTGCGCGACTGGCTTGAAACATTTAGTCACGCGCCGACCCGTTTTTCCGGTTGCACCCCAAGGGTTGTTTGTTCCAGCGGCTTAGGAATTTCCAAGTGATAAAAAAGATCCTGATCGCCAACCGTGGTGAAATTGCCGTACGAATCGTGCGTGCCTGCGCCGAGATGGGCATTCGCTCGGTCGCGATCTTTTCCGACGCTGACCGCCATGCCCTGCATGTGAAGCGCGCGGATGAGGCCTACAGCATTGGCGCCGAGCCGCTGGCCGGCTACCTGAACCCGCGCAAGCTGGTGAACCTGGCGGTGGAAACCGGTTGCGACGCACTGCACCCCGGTTACGGCTTTCTTTCGGAAAACGCCGAGCTGGCGGACATTTGCGCCGAACGCGGAGTCAAGTTCATCGGCCCGTCGGCGGAAGTGATTCGGCGCATGGGCGACAAGACCGAAGCCCGGCGCAGCATGATCAAGGCCGGCGTGCCGGTCACCCCGGGCACCGAAGGCAACGTCGCGGACATCGCCGAAGCCCTCACCGAAGGTGACCGCATCGGTTACCCGGTGATGCTCAAGGCCACCTCCGGCGGTGGCGGTCGCGGTATCCGTCGCTGCAACAGCCGCGAAGAACTGGAACAGGCCTTCCCACGGGTGATTTCCGAAGCGACCAAGGCCTTCGGTTCGGCGGAAGTCTTCCTGGAAAAATGCATCGTCAATCCCAAGCACATCGAAGCACAGATCCTCGGCGACAGCTTCGGCAACGTGGTGCACCTGTTCGAGCGTGACTGCTCGATCCAGCGCCGCAACCAGAAGCTGATCGAAATCGCCCCCAGCCCCCAGTTGACCCCGGAACAGCGCGCCTATATCGGCGACCTGTCGGTGCGCGCGGCCAAGGCGGTGGGCTACGAGAACGCCGGCACCGTGGAGTTCCTGCTCGCCGAGGGCGAGGTGTACTTCATGGAGATGAACACCCGGGTGCAGGTGGAACACACCATCACCGAAGAAATCACCGGCATCGACATTGTCCGTGAACAGATCCGCATCGCCTCCGGCCTGCCGTTGTCGGTCAAGCAGGAAGACATCATCCATCGCGGTTTTGCCCTGCAGTTCCGGATCAACGCCGAGGACCCGAAGAACAACTTCCTGCCCAGCTTCGGCAAGATCACCCGTTACTACGCCCCCGGCGGTCCCGGCGTGCGCACCGACACGGCGATCTACACCGGCTACACCATTCCGCCGTTCTACGACTCCATGTGCCTGAAGCTGGTGGTCTGGGCGTTGACCTGGGAAGAAGCGATGGACCGTGGCCTGCGCGCCCTGGACGACATGCGCCTGCAAGGCGTGAAGACCACTGCCGCCTATTACCAGGAAATCCTGCGCAATCCGGAATTCCGCAGCGGCCAGTTCAATACCAGCTTCGTTGAAAGCCACCCTGAACTGACCAACTACTCGATCAAGCGCAAACCCGAAGAGCTGGCCCTGGCCATCGCCGCCGCCATCGCCGCCCACGCAGGCCTGTGAGGATTATTACAATGAGCAAGACCGCTTCTGCCAAAAAAATCCACGTTACCGACACGATCCTGCGCGACGCCCATCAATCGCTGCTCGCCACCCGCATGCGCACCGAAGACATGCTGCCGATCTGCGACAAGCTCGACAAGGTCGGCTACTGGTCCCTGGAAGTCTGGGGCGGCGCGACCTTCGACGCCTGCGTGCGCTTCCTCAAGGAAGACCCGTGGGAGCGCCTGCGCCAACTGCGCGCGGCCTTGCCCAACACCCGCCTGCAAATGCTCCTGCGCGGCCAGAACCTGCTGGGCTACCGCCATTACAGCGACGACGTGGTCAAGGCCTTCGTCGCCAAGGCGGCGGTCAACGGTATCGATGTGTTCCGCATCTTCGACGCCATGAACGACGTGCGTAACCTGCGGGTCGCCATCGAAGCGGTGAAGGCGGCGGGCAAGCATGCCCAGGGCACCATCGCCTACACCACCAGCCCGGTGCATACCATCGAGGCGTTCGTGGCCCAGGCCAAGCAGATGGAAGCCATGGGTTGCGACTCGGTGGCGATCAAGGACATGGCCGGCCTGCTGACCCCTTACGCCACCGGCGAACTGGTCAAGGCGCTGAAGGCCGAGCAGTCGCTGCCGGTGTTCATCCACTCCCACGACACCGCAGGACTGGCCGCGATGTGCCAGCTCAAGGCGGTGGAAAACGGCGCCGACCATATCGACACCGCGATCTCCAGCTTCGCCTGGGGCACCAGCCATCCGGGCACCGAGTCGATGGTCGCGGCCCTTAAGGGCAGCGAATTCGACACCGGTCTGGATCTGGAACTGTTGCAGGAAATCGGCCTGTACTTCTACGCCGTGCGCAAGAAGTACCACCAGTTCGAAAGCGAGTTCACTGCGGTCGACACCCGTGTGCAGGTCAACCAGGTGCCGGGCGGGATGATCTCCAACCTCGCCAACCAGTTGAAAGAGCAGGGCGCCCTGAGCCGCATGGGCGAAGTGCTGGCGGAAATTCCACGGGTGCGTGAAGACCTCGGTTTCCCACCGCTGGTGACCCCGACCTCGCAGATCGTCGGCACCCAGGCGTTCTTCAACGTTCTGGCCGGCGAGCGCTACAAGACCATCACCAACGAAGTGAAGCTGTACCTGCAGGGCGGCTACGGCAAGGCGCCGGGCACGGTCAACGAGAAGCTGCGGCGCCAGGCCATCGGCAGCGAGGAAGTGATCGACGTACGTCCGGCCGATCTGATCAAGCCGGAAATGGTCAAGTTGCGCGGTGAGATCGGTGCCTTGGCCAAGTCGGAAGAAGACGTGCTGACCTACGCGATGTTCCCGGATATCGGGCGCAAATTCCTCGAAGAGCGTGAGGCCGGCACCCTGGTCCCTGAAGTGCTGTTGCCGATCCCTGAGGCCGGTGGCGTGCGTTCGGCGGGCGGTGAAGGTGTGCCGACCGAGTTCGTTATCGACGTACACGGTGAAACCTACCGCGTCGACATCACCGGTGTCGGCGTGAAGGCCGAAGGCAAGCGGCACTTCTACCTGTCCATCGACGGCATGCCGGAAGAAGTGGTGTTCGAACCGCTCAACGAATTCGTCAGCGGTGGCAGCAGCAAGCGCAAGCAGGCCAGCGCGCCGGGCCATGTCAGCACCACCATGCCGGGCAATATCGTCGATGTGTTGGTCAAGGAAGGCGACAGCGTGAAAGCCGGCCAGGCCGTGCTGATCACCGAGGCCATGAAAATGGAGACCGAAGTGCAGGCCGCGGTGTCGGGCAAGGTCACGGCCATCCATGTGGCCAAGGGCGACCGGGTCAATCCGGGCGAAATCCTGATCGAGATCGAAGGCTGATCAATAGCCTTCGACTACAAGCGTTTTTCCTCGGGGGAGCATGTGCTCCCCTTTTTTTGATCGGGTTTTGCCCTGAGCAAACTTCGTCTCCCACGAAGCAACCTGCATTTTGTTGCGTGTACTTCCCATTTAACGGGTTATCAATGCATTTTATTGCATCTTTTGGACGGCGAAGGTGAACTGATATGTACTATATTGCAGTTCTGTCGACGATCTTTGCTTATCGCACGCATTAAATTGCAGGTTGACCCATGTACACGCTGACACTCCAAATCTATGCGAACAGGACTTGGCAGGACGCCATGACTCTGGTTTTCGAGGATCCGCAAAAGGGCTTCGAGGGACGTTGCAGGTTTGCCTATAAGCAAAGCTATCTGTTGGATCACTTCGAGGACATGGGCAGTTCGTTCGCCTGTGCTGTCAGTGCAGCCCTTCCGTTGGACTGGGACAGCAGGAATGATCAGAAGGCCCCTGCCTTTGTGCAGGACATTGCTCCTGCCGGGGCGGCCAAGCGATTCCTGATGGCCAGGGTCGGTCGGGAAAAGCCGGATGATGTCAGTGCCGATCTGTTTTTGCTGGGAAGAAGTACTCCGGCACCCATAGGTCACTTGCGTATCAAGGATTCTGTGGAAGTACACGATGACCGTGAGCCCATGGGGTTTTCCCGGGCGGACGTGGTAAGTCGTGACAGTCGATTTCTCGAATACGCCTATGAGCAAGGCGCGGCGATTGGCGGGGCTACGGGAGCCGGTGGAGAAGCGCCGAAGTTGCTGATGAGCGAAGATCGCGCGGGACTGTTATACCCGGATGCTGTGCTTGACGATGCCGACGTCGCACGTCATTGGTTCGTGAAGTTTGCCCGGAACAAGTCTACGCAGACCGACCAAGACATTCTCAGAAGCGAGTATCACTACTACAAAGCCCTGCAGGCGTTGGGTATCGAAACCGTATCGGCGGAAGGCCTGGCGTTGGAGGAAGCCAACAGGCCGAGCCTCTGGATGCGCCGTTTTGATCGTAACGTCACCGCACAGGGGGTTGAGCGCTTTGCTGTGGAGTCGATGTATTCGCTGGCTGGAGTCACTATCCCCGGCAGTTATATGGACCATCTGGAAGTGATCACGCTTCTTGCGAGCCTTTGGCGTCAGGCAGGCCAGCAGGATCAGGTAGCGGATCTGGTGGCGGATTATCTGCGGCGCGATCTGCTCAACAAGATTCTGGGCAACTCCGACAATCACGGGCGAAACACATCGATCATCCGCGACAAGGCGGCATTTCGTCTGGCACCTATTTATGACCTGGCGCCGATGGTCATGGATGACGAGGGCGTGACACGCAGCACCAAGTGGTCAAGAGACATTGAAAGGGGAGGCGAGGTGGATTGGCGTAAGGCCTGCGATGCGCTGGCAGGTATCGTCGATCCGCAGATGGCTTTTGAACGGCTTCGGGCAGACGCCAGTCATTTGTTGGCGTTGCCCGATATTCTGGTCGATGGCGGTTTGCCGACAGTCACCTTGAACCATCCGCTGATCGCCTTGAAAAGGCTTGAGCAGCGTATGCAGGACTGGGGGCTGAAATGACTCTCAGCCTTGAAGTCCGTGCGTTGCTGATTCAAGCCATTCAGGACGACCTTGCCCAAGGTGTGATCGGTATTGGCGCTGCGGTCAGGCGCTTGCGTGTCGAGGTTACCGGCTTACACCAGACTCAATTTGCACGGATGTGCAGGATTTCGGTACGGACCCTTGTTTATATCGAGCACGAGGAGGGTAATCCGACGCTCAATTCGTTGAACTCGGTGTTCAAACCCTTCGGGCTGCAGATGGGCGTGGTGCGACTTCGCAAGACTGCAGGCTGATGGGCTCGCGTCGCCTTTTGTGGCAAGGCCCGTTCTTGCAAGACGGACGGGCCGGACAGCCGAAGTCTGGTTAAAAGGTCAGCCTCCAGTGACCCATGACCCCATGATTGCGCTGGTTGCTGCTGACTTCTCCGCTGTAGCCGACGCCGAGGTTCTGGCTGGGCGACAGCTTCAGGTCAAGGCCGGCTTCCAGCAACAGGCTGTCGCGGTCCAGGGCAGCGCCCTGGACCTTGAAGGTGCGATCGCTCACCGTGAATTTCTGCCGGGTCGTGCTGCCAACGTCGCCATACAGGTGCTTCCAGCCAGCACTCAGGTGTGGGGTCAGGCTCATTTTATTGTCGAAGGTGGTGACGCTGCTCGCGCGCACGCCGAAGGTGCTGTTGAGGTTGCCGTGGGTCTGGCTGCCGACGGCCAGGGCCGCTTCGCCGCCGCGCTCGGTGAAGGTGTCGCGGTGATAACGTTCGTAGCCGAGGCCGGTGAAAGGTTCGACACGCAGGTCGGCACCCCCGAAGCTGTAGCCGACTTCGGCGAACGCTTGTTGGCTGTTGGCGTCGTAATCGCCTTTGAAACGATCACGGTAGCCGTTGAACGCCACACTGCGTCCGGTCTTGCCTGAATGGCTGCTGTACACCGCGCCGAGCCGCAGGGCCAGCGGGCCACTTTGGCGCAGGGCGTAGACACCGGCGTGCCAGCTGTCGAGGTCGCCGGTGAAACGTTGGCCCTTGAAGTCCGATTGCGATTGGCCGCCGAGCACGCCGAGGCGCCATTCGCTGTCGAGCGCCCAGTCGGCACCCAGCACCAGGCCCCGGGTGCTTTGTCGCAGCCCATGGTTGCCATGAGTGCTGTCGAATCTGGCGGAGTTGCCCAGGCCTTGAACCCAGAGCCGGCTGTGGTCGCCGTTCATGACCTGAACCTTGTCGCCTTGGTCGGGCTGGCCCTCTGTTTGTCGCATGACCGTGAGCAGGCTGCTGCCGACCTGTCGGGAACCGCTGAGCGTTGCGTTGCGTAACTGGGCGGTGCTGCCGCCTGAAAGCTGGTCGAGCGCCTGTCCCGCCTCGACGGCGCTGATGTAGAGCGCGGCATGGCGCAGCGGTGAGTTCGGGGACGGTTGCGGCATGGGCTCGTCGGACAGCTCGGTGCCTTGGTCTTCCTCGGCTATCAGCTCCAGGGTAATGGCCGGCGCGGAAGTGACCGGTTCTGGCGGTGTAACAGCGGGCACGGAGGCGATTGGCTCTGGCGGTCTAACCGGTGTGGGTGCCGGGACAGGCGAACTCGGACTTATCCAGGGATCCAAGGCTTCCCCAGCGTTATGACCGTTGCTGGTATTCCCCAGATCCCCCAGATTGACGTCATTGCGTGTGTAGGTGAGGCCCACCTGTGTCGGGCTGTAGTGGGCGGTGGCGGTCAGTAGCGCCAGGTTGGTGCGGATGCTGGCGAAGCGGCCTTCCAGCTTGCCGGCTTTAATGACCGTGTGCTGGCGGTTCGATGGGACATCGCCCTGTACCTTCAGCAACAGGGCGCCATCGAGATGGGCGGTGCCGCCGACCTCGACAGTGGCGCTGTTGTCATCGACGTCGATGCCATAGGCAAGGGTCGCGCCGGGATCCAGGGTCAGATGCTCCTTGATCTTGGCGGCGCCCTGCTGAGGATCGACCTCGAGGGTTCCCGCCACCCGCAGATGCCCGACGCTTCCGCCGCCGCCATAGGTCGCCCCGTCGTTGACCCGTGCGGCCCCAAGAATGCTGCCCTGGTTGATCAGATGGGCCCGGGCCAGCACTTCGGCACCCGTGCTGAAGTCGTCCTGGCTGGTGAGTGTCCAGGTGCCCTGTTTGACCAGCAGCCGTTCGAAGTGTCGGCTGTTACCGAAGCTGCCGCCCAGGGTGTCATCGAAGATCACCTGATCGTCGTTGGCCTTGAGCGGTGTGTCGGGGTCGAAGCCCAGTTGAAATTGTTCCTGGTAATCGTCAGTGGTCCCGCCATCTACCCGACCGATAAAGCGGCTGCCGTTTTTCACGATCAGGGTATCGCTTCCACCGCCCAGGTTCAGGGCCAGGCCATTGCCGCCGCCGATCAAGCCGTTGTTGCTCAGCGTATCGTCGAACTGGCCGAACAGACTGACGCCAAAACCTTCGACGCCACGGATGGAACCGCGATTTTCCAACTGTAGCGGGTCTGTCCGCTGGTCGGCGAAAAGGCCATTGTGCTGCCCCTCGATAACCCCGCCCTCATGGTTGGTGAGGCGTCCGCCGTTCAGGCGCACACCTTCACTGCTATGACGCGGATTGGCGCTGTCACCGCCGGATGCATGGCCTTGTTCGAAACCATTGGCCCCGCTGCCCGTGATTCGGCCGTAGTTGTCGATCTGGATGCTACCCCGGACCTGCAGCCCGTCGGCATCGCTGTTCGCGGAGGTCGTGGTGCCCATCACGGTGCCACGGTTGATCAGAAGCGGAGTGCCTTCGATGTGCAGCCCCGTACCGTCCTGTGCGAGCACCTGCGCCAGGGGGAAAATTTCGAGTCCCGCACTGAAATTGTCTTGCCCGGTCAGGGACCAGGTCCCTTTCCGCACCTCAAGTCGTTCGAAGTTGCGGCTCTGGCCAAAGTCAAAGTGGCCGCCGTCGGGGCTGTCGAGGCGAATCACGTCATCACCCGTGTTGCCGTCGACGATACCCTCGAAGCGGCTGTTCCTCTGCACGATCAGGATGTCGTTACCGCCGCCGAGGTCGAGGGCATAACCGTTGCCGCCATGGATCAGCCCGTTGTCGGTCACCCGGTCGGCCTGCTCGCCGATAAAGCGCACGCCAAAGCCCTTCTGGCCGCGAATGGTGCCGTGGTTTTCCAGGAAGGTGGGTCGTTGCGACGGATCATTGTTGCCGTCACTCGCCTGGATACCATGATCCGCGCCGCTGATGGTGCCTTTGGCGTCTTGGAAGATCGTGCCGCCGCCTAGGGCGATACCTTCGCTGGTATAGGCGCCGCCGTATTGATCAACCCCCCGGCTGCCTTTGCCGACAATCTCGCCGACGTTGTAAATCTCCGCATGTGCGCTGATCCGTATGCCATCGCCGTCGGTATCCAGGGTGCTTGCATCACCCGTGAGTTTGGCTGAGTTGGTGACCTTGCCGTTGCCCTCGGAATGGAATCCCGCGCCGTTGAGCCCGTTCACCTGGCCGCGGTTCGTCAGCTCTCCCTCGTGTCGGGTGCTGACGCCGTGACGTCCGCCCGAGAGGGTGCCAACATTGAGCAGGGTGATATCGGAGCGCCCCAGGTCTATGCCGTCATGACGTTCGCTGCTGATTTTCCCGTCGTTGGTGATGTGTCCCGTGACGTGCCCCCTGACCTTGATGGCGCTTCCGGTAGTTGCATGAATTTCGCCGTCACGTTGATTGGTGTAGTCGATTGACGGATCGCTCAGCAAGACCGTATGGCCTTTCTCGGCGTGCAGGCTGCTAACGTTCCCTTGTTGTTGAGGGGCTGAGGACGTGGGGCTGGCTTGTGTGTCGCGCAAGACGACAGTCGTGAGTGCCAGCGTGACCGCGAGTGCTAGACGATGAGGGGTAGGGGACATGGGTTTTCCGGCCTCGGATTGATTCGAGACCGGAAATGTATCTATGTATTTAATCGATAAATGTCGGCCTTTTTACCTCCGATAGGCGGGATAAGTCCTTAGGTTCAAGGGATTAAAAACTCATCTTCCACTGCCCCATGACGCCATGGGTCCGGCTGCTATTGCCCACTTCACCGTTGTAGGCTACGCCGATGGAATGCCGGGCCGACAGGTTCAGATCCAGCCCGGCTTCGACCACCAGGGTGTCGCGGTCCTGGGTGATCCCCTTGGTGTTGAAGATGTCGCCGGTGACCTGGTTGGACTGGGTGCTGGTGCTGTCGACCGAACCGTACAGGTGTTTCCAGCCCGCGCTCAGGCGCGGGGCCAGGCTCATCTTGTTGTCCATATGCTTGATGCTGGCGGTGCGCAGGCCCAGGGTGGTGCTGAAGTTGCTCTGGGTCTGGGCGTCGGCCTTCAGGGCGGCCTCACCGCCTTTTTCCGTATAACCCTGGCGCGAGTAGCGCTGGTAGCCGAGGCTGGCAAAAGGCTCGGCGCTCAGGCTGCCGCTGCCCAGGTTGTAGCCGAGTTCGGCGAAGGCCTGCTGGCTGTTGGCGCTGTGGTTGCCGGTGAGACGGTCCTTGTAACCGCTGAACTCCACGTTGCGTTCGGTCTTGCCATAATGCTGGCTGTGGATCGCGCCAAGGCGCAGGGCCACCGGCCCGCTCTGGTGCAGGGCGTAGGTGCCGACATGCCAGCTGTCCAGGCCGCCTTCGAAGCGGTTGCCTTTGTGCTTGGATTGCGACTTGCCGCCCAGCAGGCCCATGCGCCATTCATTGTCCAGGGCCCAGTCGACGCCCATCACCAGGCCGCGGGTGTTCTGTTCGAAGGCCTTCTGTCCGGCCGGTTGATCGAAGGCGCTGGCGTTGTTCAGGGCCTGTACCCACAGGCGGCTTTCATTGGGCTTGATCTCCGAGCGCCCCGACAGCGACACCTGGCCGGGCGCGCCGTTTTGCCCGGCGAGCAGGCGTTGCGTGGGGTCGTTGCCGAGCTGGCGCATGGCCGCGAGGGCGCTGTTGCCCACTTGGCTGGCACCGCTGAGGGTGGCGGCACCCAGGTTGGCGTTGCCCGCGCCGGAAAGCTGCGCTCGGGCGTCTCTTTTTGCACTCGGGCCCAGGTTTTTCAGGGCCGTGAGCAGCGGGGAGGGTTTTGGGATTGGCTGGCCGACATTACCGCCCTGGCCGCCCTTTGGATCATCCTGCTGGGGCTGGTTTATGGCTTGAGCGTTAACAAGCTTTTGTTCCAGTTGGGCATTGCTCTCCCTCATTTCTTGGCGGAAGGCTTGGTTCTCGGCCTCTCTTCTTTGATTATCGGCCTCTATTCTTTGGATATCGCTGGCGTTGGTTTTGGTCGCAGCCGTGTTGGTTGCGATGTCGCTGGCGTTGGTTTTGGTCGCAGCCGTGTTGGTTGCGATGTTGCTGGCATTGGTTTGGATAGCAGCCGTGTTGGTTGCGATGTCGCTGGTGTTGGCTTTGGTCGCGGCCGTGTTGGTTGCGATGTCGCTGGCGTTGGTTTTGGTCGCGGCCGTATTGGTTGCGATGTTGCTGGCGTTGGTTTGGATAGCAGCCGTGTTGGTTGCGATGTCGCTGGTGTTGGCTTTGGTCGCGGCCGTATTGGTTGCGATGTTGCTGGCGTTGGTTTTGGTCGCGGCCGTGTTGGTTGCGATGCTGCTGGCGTTGGTTTTGGTCGCAGTCGTGTTGGTTGCGATGTCGCTGGCGTTGGCTTTGGTCGCGGCCGTATTGGTTGCGATGTTGCTGGCGTTGGTTTGGGTAGCAGCCGTGTTGGTTGCGATGCCACCGGCGTTGGTTTTGATCGCGTTAGTGTTGGCAGTGATCCTGATTTCGTGGTCAGCGATGTTGCTGGTGTTGGTTTGGTGAGCGGCCGTGTTGGCGGCGATGTTGTTCCGATTGGTTTCGACAATACCGGTGCTCGTGACGGTAGGCCGGGGCTCCGGTGTCACCTGAGCGCGCGGTGGCTGTTGACCGGGAGCAATGGGAACATTCCATACAGTGCCGCCCTCTGGGGTTGTTCCGACATAGGTAGCATTCGGGTCGATAGGCCGGCTGTATATTGGCGTTTGTGGATAGGCTTGTGCCTGTTGACCGGCAATAACGCTGGACGCCAGTGCGACTGATATGGCGAGTCGATGAAGGGTTGTTGGCATGGAATTTCGACCTCCTGGAAAATTGAGGCCGAAATGTATCTATCCATGTAATCGATAAATGTCGGGCTTTTTACCCGTTTTTTGCGAGATATGTCGCTGGTTTAGCGACGATTAGAGACGTCTTTGTGACTGCGTGGTCTTACGGTGGCCGAGGCGTCAGCCACCGTATTTTCAGGTCGAGGGGCGCTGTGCTTTCAGGCTGTCCGGGTTAACCCCGGCACTCGACCAGGGACTTGATTTGCCCTGCCGCACTCAGGTTCTCTTCCGACAACCAGCGCTCGAACCCGGCATTCACCGCCGGCCATTCCGAGTCGAGGATGCTGTACCAAGCCGTGTCGCGGTTCCTGCCCTTGACCACCATGTGCTGGCGGAACACCCCCTCGAAGCTGAAGCCCAAACGTTCGGCCGCCGTACGCGAGCGGGCGTTGTCGTTGTTGCACTTCCATTCCAGGCGCCGGTAACCCATGGCGAAAGCTTCTTTTGCCAGCAGGTAGACCGCCTCGGTGCTCTTGGGCGAGCGCTGCATCGGCGCGCCGAAGGTGACGTGGCCGATCTCGATACGGCCCTGGGCCGGGACGATCGACATCAGGCTGAGGATGCCCTGGACTTCACCGCTGGCCTTGTCGACCACGCTGAAGAAATACGGATCGCTATTGGCCGCGTGGTTGCTCAGCCAGTCGTTGAAGGCACTGCGCTCCAGAAACGGACCGTAAGGCAGGTAGTCCCAGAGTTTGGGATCGGCGCCGGGGCCCGTCAGGGCCTGCCAGAGATCGTCGCCATGACGGGCCGGATCGAGCTTTTCCAGGACGATGAAACGCCCCTCCAGACGCTGTGCCGAAGGTGCCGGCGCGCCTTTCCAGTTTGCTAGGGATGTCGACATGACGCTTTCCTCAACGCTTACAACGCTTGGCGAAATTGAATGAAACCGGGGCGCTCGGCAATCCGTTCGTACAGTTGGATGGCCGTGGCGTTGGTCTCGTGGGTCAGCCAGTGGACTCGATTGCAACCGGCCTGGGCCGCCGTGGCGTAGACGTGCTCGATCAGCAGCCGTCCAACACCTGTCCCGCGCAGGCCGGGCGTCACGAACAGGTCCTGCAGGTAGCAGGCGTTCTGAATGCTCCAGTTCGACCGATGGTAGATGAAATGCACCACGCCCACCGCCTTGCCGTCCTGCCAGGCGAGGGCGGCGTTGGTGGGTTCGGCCGGGTCGAGAAAGCGCTGCCAGGTCGACTGGTAGATGCTGTCCGGCAGCTCGGTGTCGTAGAACTTCAGGTAGGCCTGCCACAGCGGTCGCCAAACAGCCTGGTCGGCAGCGGTAACCGGACGGATTTCGATGGAACTCATGGGGGACTCCTTAGCGCATCAGTTGGGCGAGGGCTTGATCCTGGCTGTCGGCGCTGGCCGCCAGCCCTTGTTGCACGCCGGCGATGTCGGCGGCGCTGCGGTTCTGGCTGAGCTTGCGCTTGCCTTCCAGGCGTTGGATCGGCAGGGCAAAGCCGACGATGGCCTTGAGCATGCTGTCGATGTAGGGCGCGGGGGCGTCGTCGACCTTCCAGGGTTTGGCTCGGCCCGCCTCATGCCGGTCGGTCAGGGCGCTGACCAGGTGGCGCAGGCGATGGGGATCGTCGAACACCTCGGCCTGGCCGTAGGCATGCACGGCCACGTAGTTCCAGGTCGGCACGACCTTGCCGTGCTCGGCCTTGCTGGCATAGAAGGACGGGCTGACATAGGCATCGGCACCCGGGAAGATCACCAGGACTTCGCCGCCCTCGGCCAGTTCCTGCCACTGTGGATTGGCCCGGGCCAGATGGCCGTAGAGCGTACCGTTGGGACCTTGCTCGGGGCTGAACAACAGGGGCACGTGGATGGCTTGCAGGCCGAGCTTGCCATGGGTGACCAGCGTCGCCAGGCGGGTGTCCTGGATATGTTGCTGCAGGGTGAGCGGGTCTTGTTCGGAAAAGGCACTGGGTGTGTACATGGAAATTTTCCTTGGCGAATGGCTCCATCCTAGGCAGGCTATTGGTTGGTTGTAAGAGCCATTGCCAGCGATTTTCATAGGTCCAATGCCATGCCCCATCCATCGTTGCCCCTGCCGTTCGATCCTGCCGGGATCCATCTGGACCCGGCCAAGGGACTCAGCCGCCAGCTTTACCAGGCCCTGCGCCTGCGGGTGCTGGACGGACGCCTGGCCAGTGGCAGCCGCCTGCCGGCCAGTCGCGACCTGGCCTGCGCCCTGGCGATTTCCCGCAACAGCGTGGTGCGGGCCTATGACCAGCTGTACGCCGAGGGCTTTATCGAGGGCCGGATCGGTGACGGCACCTATGTTGCGCAACTGCCGGAAAAAGCCCTGCCGATCAAAAAGTTGTCCACAAAAGTATCCACAGGGTTTTCAACAGGCTTACCCACAGGGTTATCCACAAAATCGAGCGAAACCGCTGGGGTTACATCCAGTGAAGTTATCCACAATCTGGCCTTGGAGCGGATCGAGAACAACCCGCTGCACAAGCCGCCGAGCGGTCCGCCACGGGCTTTTCGGGTGGGGGTGCCGGCGTTCGATCTGTTTCCCTTTGACGTTTGGGCCAAGCTGCAGGCGGCTTTCTGGCGCAAACCGGACTTGCAGCAACTGTGTTACGGCGATTCGGCGGGGGACGAGCGCTTGCGCGGCCTGATCGCGGCTTACTTGCGCAGCTCCCGGGGCCTGTCCTGCACGGCTGAACAAATTGTGATCACCAGTGGCGCACAGCAGGGCATCAGCCTTTGTGCACAGTTGCTGGTGGACCCGGGCGATGGCGTGGCGGTGGAGAACCCCGGGTACCGGGCAGCCCGCCTGGCCTTCGCGGTGGCGGGGGCCAGGCTGCATGGCGTGGCGGTGGACAATGAAGGGCTGGACTGCACCGCACTGGCGCAATTGCCGGACTGTCGGTTGGCCTATGTGACCCCGTCCCATCAATACCCCACCGGCGTGATCATGAGCCTGGCGCGGCGCCTGGAACTGCTAGCCTGGGCCGAGCGCACCGGCGGCTGGATCGTCGAGGACGACTACGACGGCGAGTACCGTTACAGCGGTGCGCCACTGGCCCCCTTGGCGGCGTTGGATCGGCAGGGCCGGGTGCTGTATGTCGGCACCTTCGGCAAGATCGCCTTTCCGGCGTTGCGCCTGGGTTATCTGGTGCTGCCGCCGACCTTGGTCGAGGCCTTTTCCCAGCGCCGTGCCCTGGATATGCGCCACTCGGAAGTCAGTACCCAGGCGGTGATGGCCGAGTTCATGGCCGCCGGGCATTTCCAGCGGCATATCCGGCGCATGCGCCGAGCCGCCCTCAGTCGGCGCAATGCCTTGTTGGCCCATTGGCCGGCGGATATCCCGGGCTGCGGCAGTCTGCCGGTGGTTGCCGCGGGCCTGCACCTGACGGTGCCCGTGGCGAACCTGGCGCGGGAGCGGGAGTTGATCGCCCTGGCAGAGCGCGTCGGGGTCGAAATCAGTCCCTTGAGCAGCTACTGGATCACCCAACCCGAGCCCCCGGAAGACCAGCGCGCCGGCTTGGTCCTGGGGTTTGCCGCGGTGCCGGAGGCGGATATCGAGTCGGCGCTGACGCGCTTGCGTACGGTCTGGAAGCGGTAGTCGCGGAGGGTATTAGCCGGTTACCGCAGGCCATCGCGCGGTCGATGTTTATTTATTCCCGGAACCCGAAACCAGGATGAATAGACATGACGTCCCCCCTTGCTCGCGCGACCTTGAGCGAAAGCGAACAGGCTGAGAGGGTCTACACCCTCAGTGATTATTTCGCCGCACGACCGACCCTCGAAAGCGTGGCGCCTGGCCTTGTCCGCGACATGCTGGAAGACCAATACCCGTCGCTGGGAGCGCAGCTTGCCCATGCCGCGCTCATCGAGCCGGAACCGCGCAAGGACGAGGTGGAGTACCGGGTCCTGACCCTGGCGCACCTGTTGATCGAGCGCTTCCTGGGCGAAGAAAAACTGACTCATCCGGCCGGCAGCTACCTGACGCTCTACCCGGGCGCGGAGCATCCGCAGAAGCTGTCCCTGAGTGTTGCGGCGGTCGATACGCTCCTGAGCGAGTGGGCGCCGTTGTTGCTGGAGGCGTACAAACAGGGCCTGGTCGACTTCTGGAGCTCGCCGTTGGCGCAGGATGTCGTGCCCTGGCAGCGACTTTCCGAGTTCTTCGCGGCGCAATTGCGCCTGGCGTGCGCGGCGTTGTCGGGCGACGAATTGGCCACCGTGGAGGCGGTGCTCGACTATCCCGACCTGCGGGCGCGCCGGGCCAGGTTCGGCAGTGATTGCGCGCAGGCCTATATCCCCATCATCGATACCCGCGTCAAGGATCCCGAGCCCTTGCACGTCCAGGCACTGGTCATGAGCCGCTGGGTCGGCGAGCGCCAGATCGTCTTGCTTTACACACTGTTCGGTGGGATCGAAGCGTTCGATTCCACGCGAGCGCTTGAAGATTCCCTGGGGCTGACATTGAGCGGCCAGGACTCGGAGTTCAGGTGCTATTCGCCGGATCATCACATCTTCGACGCCCTGACCGTGACCCTGCTGGTACGACAGTTGGAGGCCATTGACGCGATCAGCCCGAGTGACTATCGCACCCCGGCGGCCCTCGAGCAGCACCTGCATGAGCTGACCGGTTTGCAGGTCTTGTTCGGTGCCTTTCGTTCCGGCCACGAGGCGAAACTGGGTCGCCTGCGTGACTTGCTTCCCGAGCGGTTGCGCACTGCGTCGCCGTCGGATCGCACGCGCTATGGTCGTTACGTGGCGGCGCTCGCGGCGGTGCATCGGCAGCACACCGGCAAGGCGTTTCTCGATGGCATTCCGGATATCCGTACCTTTGCCGGGCAGTCGTTGCAGGCGAGTCTGCAGGCGAAATATCCACAGGCCGAGAGCGTGTCGGCTAGCGACATCAGCGTGACCTTGATGCGTGTGGCGAACAGTCCAGCGGAAATGGTCGACAGTGCTCTTGACGCTCGCTATGAGTCAGCGGCCCAGGATTATGTCGCCATGGCGCTGAAGAACCTTGAGGCCTTTCCTCTTGGTGCATCGGCGCAGGTTCATTACAAAGGCCAGACGCCGCCTTCCTGGATGACCTATGACGCGCTGCGCACGGCGGTGAGCGACGCCGATATCGGCAGGACCTACCCTGAGTTGCTCGGGCAGAAATTGCAGCACGACCGGGTCGAGCGGGCCCGGCAAGAGGGGCTGTTTACCGACTACCTGCGTGTCCTGCTGCCGATGCTGGCGCTGGAGCTGCGGCTCGACCGGCAACTGAGCGAGCCCGCCCGGCGTTATGTCGATGCGGTGGTGACGCAGGATGGCGGCGTTCAAACGGTCCTGGGACAGTCTATCGTGGTCAGGCCGCTGGCCTTCCTGGCGCACCCGAATGCCACGGCGGACCGGGTGCGCAACATGTTTGTGATCGGCCCGCAGGCGACGGACCAGGGCCCGCAGGTGCTGTGCCGCCCCGGCGCCAGGGAGCTCCTGCTTGAGTTTCCATCATGGGCCGGCTTGTTGACGGCCATCCAGCAGGAGGGGCCCTTGCAGCAATCGGTCCTCGATGGCCTGGAAAGCGCAAGGCGTTCCACCTATGACCATGGCGGATTCAAGGAGCCGCACCTGATCAGGGTGACCGACTCCGCTTGGAACATCCCGGACACCCCTGAGTCGGCTGCGCTGGATAGCACGCTGCTGTCCGGGTCGTTTTGCGCGGCGCTGTTCGCCGCCGGCGTCGAGGCGCTGATCGCGCAGGCCGAGGCGGACTCCGTGTCCAATGCCGAAGATCGCTGGAACCGCTTCGTCGATCTGGGCTGGGCGTTGTTCGGCCTGTTGCAGCCCCTGTTGCCCGGCCCTCTGGCGAATTTCGGCTGGCTCGTGCAATTGCTCTCCAGCCTCAAGACCTTTGCCGATCCACAGGCGTCCCACCCCTGGGCGGCGTTCGCCGACGTCTTGCTGAACCTGGCGGTCGTGCTGGTGTATCACCGTCGGCCGCTGCTCGGGAAAGCCGGGGTTGTGGACCCAAGGCCGATCATCAGCAACGCCGTGATCCAGGAGCCTGTCGCCAGTGCGGCGAGCCGGTTGGTCTTTGCCTGGACCCGTCCGGGACGTCACTTCACCGCCTCGGAACTGGTCCGACTCGAGATGTTCAAGCTGTCGCTGTCCGAGGCGCCCGGCACCTTGCTGGTTTCGGGGGAGTGGCAAGGCCTGTATCAGCGTGGCGACCTGCTCTATGCCCAGGTCGACGACGCCTGGTTTCGGGTGTCGCGCAAACTCGATGGGGTGGTGATCATCGATAACAGCCACCCGGCGTTACAGGGCCCCTGGTTGAAAAATGACGGCGCGGGGCGCTGGCAGTTGGATCGTGGCCTGCGCCTGCTGGGCGGTGCGGGGGAGTTGAGTGTGCGCGCCGCGAAGAAGCTGAAGTCGCTGGAGAAGAAGGCCCGTGATCTGTTGGCCAGCTTGCCTGGGCTGCTGGCGGACGCCGAACGAAGTGCGAACAGTGTACAAGCCCCGCGTGACATCGAGGACATACTCGTGATGAAGGCGCAGCCTTTTGAAGAGGCCATGAGGGAGTTGCGGGACTTGACCCGAGGGCTCGCACAGCAACCCCGGTATCTGATTTCCGAGCTGGAGCGGGCAGCAAACACCTTGGCTGACAAGGGCCTGAGTCTGCGAATCGGCTTGACCAAGAAAGGCTTGCCGAGCGTTGCCGCTGTTGAGTTCCTGAAGGAGCAAGAGCAGATCACGATCCGCAAGCTGGGTGAGCGTCGGGATATCTCCCATGGCAAGGGCACCGACTTTCTTGAGGAGTACGGCATTCGCGACAGGCAGGGCGAGCTGTTGTGGTTCGCGCACTTCCATTACCCGACGGCGACCACGTCAGCAACCAACTATTCCAAAGCTCACCTCAAGACCCGCGCGCAACGTTATCTGGGGCTCAGCTTTCAGATCGCCCAGGCGACTGCGGGCGGGAAAGTCGCGCCCATCTGGCGCGGGCCGATCAACGCCAGGGCGGCGCAGGCGTTGTTCCTGTCGTCGAGTGGCTGAAGGCTGTTCCTGTCCCCTGTAGGAGCGAGCTTGCTCGCGATGGTAGCCGGGACACCGCGGGGTATCAGGCTTCCCGCGTTATCGTTGACGTCCATCGCGAGCAATCGAGCGTCGACCGGCTGCTCCTACAGGGAGGCAGGGGCAACACTCAGGTCCCGGACTTGATCTTGGTCCAGGCCCGCGTGCGTGCCCGTTCGGCTTTCTGGTCCAGCGGCTGCAAGGTGTAGAGCGTCTTCATCGCCGCCTCGGTCGGGTACAGGTTGGGGTTGTTGCGGATCGCCGGATCGACCTTTTCGGTGGCGTCCTTGTTCGGGTTCGGATAGCCGACGAAGTCGCTGATCGGCGCGATCACCTGGGGTTGCAGCAGGTAGTTGATAAAGGTGTAGGCGTCCTGGGTGTCCTTCGCCCCCTTGGGGATCGCCAGCATGTCGAACCAGATCGGCGCGCCTTCCTTGGGCAGGCGCATGTCCACCACCACACCGTTCTTGGCTTCCTTGGCGCGGTTGGCGGCCTGGGAGAAGCTGCCGGAATAACCGACGGCCACGCAGATGTCACCGTTGGCGATGTCCGCCATGTACTTGGACGAGTGGAAATAGGTGATGTACGGACGAACCTTCAGCAACAACGCCTCGGCTTTTTCATAATCCTTCGGGTTGTTGCTGTTGGGGTTCAGGCCCAGGTGCTGCAAGGCCAGCGGCAGGATCTCCGACGGCGAATCGAGCAGGGCGACGCCGCACTGCTTGAGCTTGCTGATGTTCTCTTCCTTGAAGATCAGGTCCCAGCTGTCCACCGGCGCCTGGTCACCCAGCACCGCCTTGACCTTGTCCGGGTTGAAACCGATCAGGATGGTGCCGTACATGTAGGGCACCGCGAACTGGTTGCCCGGGTCGTTGGCCTCGAGCAGTTTCATCAGCTTGGGATCGAGGTGGTTCCAGTTCGGCAGCTTGCTGCGGTCCAGCGGCTGGAACACGCCGGCTTCGATCTGCTTGGCGAGGAACACGTTGGACGGCACCACCGTGTCATAGCCGGAGTTGCCGGTGAGCAGCTTGGCTTCCAGGGCCTCGTTGGTGTCGAAGATGTCGTAGACCAGCTTGACCTGGGTGTTCTGGGCCTTGAAGTCATCGAGGGCCTTGGGGGTGATGTAGTCGAACCAGTTGTAGACCCGCAGGGTGCGTTCCTCGGCGTGGGCGCCGCCGCTGAGCACGGCGGCGCACAGGGCCGGGGCAATCAGACGCTTGAGCTTGTTCATTGTTCTAGTTCCTCATTGAGCGTATTGGAAACCTTCGAGTACGTTCACGGCATTGATGCCGATTTCTTCCACCGCGTAGCCGCCTTCCATCACGAACAGCGTCGGCTTGCCCAGGCGGGCGATGCGTTCGCCCATGCGCAGGTAGTCCGGGCTGTCGAGCTTGAACCGGGAAATCGGATCGTCCTTGAAGGTGTCCACGCCCAGGGAAATCACCAGCACGTCGGGCGCGTAGCGTTCGATCTCGCCGCAGGCCTGTTCCAGCGCCGCGCTCCATTGCTCCCAGGCACTGCCGGCGGCCAGCGGATAGTTGAAGTTGAAGCCTTCGCCGGCGCCTTCGCCGAGCTCGTCGGCATAACCGAGGAAGAACGGGAACTCGGCTTCCGGGTGGCCGTGGATCGAGGTGAACAGCACATCGCTGCGCCCGTAGAAAATCGATTGGGTACCGTTGCCGTGGTGGTAATCGACGTCGAGGATCGCGACCTTTTCATGGCCTTGGTCGAGGAACGCCTGGGCGGCGATGGCGGCGTTGTTCAGGTAGCAGTAACCGCCCATCAGGTCGCTGGCGGCGTGGTGTCCCGGCGGTCGGCAGAGGGCGAAGGCGCCGCGCGCGCCGCGCTGGATCTCAGCCTGGGCGGTGAGGGCGACCTGGGCCGCGCTGTAGGCCGCCTGCCAGGTGCCGGCGGTGATCGGCGCGCCGCCGTCGAAGCTGTAGTAGCCGAGTTCACCGTGCAGGCTCTTCGGGATCACTTGGCGCAGGGTGCGGGCCGGCCAGGTGAAGGGCAGCAGGTCGCCGTCACGGCCTTGTTCGGCCCAGCGGTCCCAGGCGCCCTTGAAGAAGTCCAGGTAGGCCTCGTCGTGAACGCGGCGGATCGGCTCCAGGCCGAAGTCCTCGGGCTTGCGCACCGGGCCCAGGCTCTGCTGTTGCACGCGGGCCAGCACGTGGTCGGCGCGCGAAGGCATTTCGAAGCAGGGCATCAGTTGCCCGTCGATCAGCTCGCAGCGGCCGTGGTGCAGGTGGTGATCGTCTGAGTAGACCGTCAGCATTTATTGTTCTCCGATAGCGTGGACGTGGCTTCATTCTTAATGCCTGGCGTCTTTGGGAGAATGACGGGAGCGGCCAAAAGGGGATCGATATGGCCAAAAGATGTGTCCTGATTTCGCCCCTGGGCAGCACATGACGGCGTTCTTTGGGGGCGCAACAGGGGGGCGGGGGCTGTGTTGGCGTGGGTTTTTCGATTCAGGGACGGAACTGGCTCGGGCTGACCCCGCTCCAGCGCACGAAGGCATGACGGAAGCTGGCGGTTTCGCTGAAGCCCAGCTCATCGGCGATGCGGTGAATCGGTAGCCGGGCTTCCCCGAGCAATTGCTTGGCGCGCTCGAAGCGCAGCTCGTCGAGCAGTTCCTGATAGCTGCAGCCGAGGTCGTTGAGGTGTCGGCGCAGGGTGCGCGCCGAACACTTCATCTGCTCGGCCAGGCCCTCCAGGCCCGGCGCGGTGTGCAGTTGTGCGGCGAGCAAGTGGCGGATACGCCCGAGCCAGACCTGGCGGCCGGTGAACTCCAGGTTGTGCTTGCGGCAACGCTCGGCCATGGCCTGGTGGGTAATGGCGTCCGCCAGGGGCAGGGGGTGCTCCAGCCAGCGTCGGTCGAAGGCGAACGCGTTGCTGCTGGCCGAGAATTGCAGCGGGCAGTTGAAGCTGTCGTTGTAGTCGGCTTGGTAGTCCGGCGCCGCGTATTCGAAGCGTGCCTCCAGCAACGGCAGCGGATGGCCGAGCAGGTCGTCGCAGATGACTTTCAACGAAGCCAGGCACAGCTCGGTGTTGAACACCGCCAACTGCGGGTTTTCCCGATAATCCGCGGCGCTGAACCAGATACGTTCGCCATCGGTTTCCAGGCTCAGTTCGAAGAGTGTTCCCAATAGCGCCGGATAGTGCAGGGCCAGGCGCAAGGCGTCACCAAAGGTGGCACTGGTGAGCAGGGCATAGCCGAGTATGCCGTAGGCCGAGACATGCATGCGTCGGCCCAGCTCCAGGCCGATTTCCCGGCGCAGGGCCACGGCATTGGCGCACACCTGCATCTCCTGGTTGGTGGTGATGCGGGTGTCGGCGCGGCTCAGGTCGGCGGCGCTGATACCGCTGCCGGCCAGCAGTGCCTCGCTGGCAACGCCCTTGTCGCGGAAGGTGTTGAGCACCAGGGAGACGGCGTTGAGGGTGGTGAGGTGGGAGTGGAGCATGCTCGGTTCCGGCTTTTGGCGTGGCGGGAATCGAGCAAGTTGTGTGCCGTTCACCGGGTTGGCTGCACCGCCTAACCCTGTGGGAGTTGGCTTGCCGGTGATGAGGCCCGTAAGCCTTGCATCGATCTTGCGGACGCGATCGCCAGCAAGCCGGCTCCCACAGGGACTGCGTTCGGCGCAGCCTTTATGTGGCTCCTGCCGTCAGGCTGTTCAGCTCAACTCGCCACACAGATCCAGCTCGACCAGCCGCCGCACTTCGGCCAGCTCCAGACCGGCACCCAGCAACGCATGCAACTTGCCGAACACCGCCTCACGGGTCATGCCGCCACCGGACAGCACGCCGACACCGCGCAAACGGCTACCGGCTTCGTACACATCCAGCTCGACGCCGCCTTCATGGCACTGGGTGATCGCGACCACCACGATCCCCAGCTTCTCTGCCCGCTTGAGGCTGGCGAGGAACGCCGGGTTATCGCTCGGCCCGGTGCCGCTGCCGAAGCACTCCAGCACCAGCGCCTGGATACCGCTGTCGATCATGCCATCCAGCTGCGCGGCGGCGATGCCCGGGACCAGCGGCAATACGCCGACCGTCGTCAGTTGCCGAGCCTGGCAGTAGTCCAGCTGCGCCGGCAAGGCTGGCGCCTTTGCCACGCCGCCCGTGCGATTGAGGGCAGCAAACGGATGCCGGCCAAAGCTGCGAATCTTCGCGCAACGGGTGGGCGAAAGCATCTCGCCGTGGAAGTGCAGATGCACCCCCGGCGCCAGGCCCTGGCCCAACGCGACCAACGCGCCACAGACGTTCTCCCAGGCATCGCTGTCCGGTACGCCCGCCGGCAGCATCGAGCCGGTAAACACCACCGGAGCCGGCAGCCCGAGCAACTGGAAGCTCATCGCCGCCGCGCTGTAGGCCAGGGTATCGGTGCCATGCAAAACCAGCACGCTGTCGCACTGTTGCACGTCCACCGCCTCGACCACCGCATCGCGCAGGCGCAGCCAGTACTCGGGGGTCATGTTGGCGCTGTCGATCAGCGGTGCCATTTCACGAAAACACCAGTCCGGCACACTCAGGCCGGGCTGGCCGGTGAGCTGTTCGCGCATCCGCGCTTCGAAACCGGAAGCCGGGGCCAAGCCGCTGGCGCTGGCCTGCATGCCGATGGTGCCGCCGGTGTAGAGCACCATGACGCGCTGTGCGGCAGGATAAGAGACGGAAGTCATTGAGGGTTCTCCTGGACGAATGCACCTTGCGCCGCAGCATGCCTGCATGCGCAAGGTGTGTCACGTCGGGTGGCAGGACGCCACCCGGTAAGGTCTGTCGCGTCGGGCGGCAGGGCGCCGCCCGCGGGAGCGATCAGCGTTGCGTGGCAGGCGCGCCCTGGGCAGCGCCTTGCTCGCGTGGAGCAGGCTGGCTCGAGGTGGTCGGCCAGGCTTGCAGGTCCAGGTCCAGGTCGGCGAACTTGCTGGAGTCGAACACGGGCTGGCCGACGCCGGCTTTGCGTTGTGCGTCGTAGTCGCGCATCACGCGCAGGCCGACCTTGAACAGCAGGGCCAGGGCGAGCAGGTTGACGAAGGCCAGGCAGGTCATGGTGATGTCGGCGAAGGCGAACACGGTCGACAGGTTCTGCGTCGAACCCCATACGATCAGTGCCAGCACCAGGCCGCGGTACACCATCAGCACGACGCGGTTGCGGCTGAGGAACTGCAGGCTGTTCTCGCCCAGGTAGTAGTTGTAGAGGATGCAGGTGAAGACGAACAGCGACAGGGCGACGCTGACGAACAGACGACCCCAGTCACCGACCACCGCGGCCAGGGAGTTCTGGGTCAGGACGATGCCGTCACCTTCGAAGCCCGGTGTGTAGAAGCCCGACAGCAGGATCAGCAGCGCGGTGCAGGTGCAGATGACGAAGGTGTCGAGGAACACGCTGAACGCCTGGACCACGCCCTGGGCGCCCGGGTGCTTCACGGCGGCCACGGCGGCGACGTTCGGTGCGCTGCCCAGACCGGCTTCGTTGGCGAACACGCCACGCTTCACGCCCATGATGATGGCGCTGCCGAGCAGGCCGCCGAACGCAGGGTCAAGGCCGAAGGCGCTCTTGAAGATGGTTTCCAGCATGGCCGGAACGTGCTCGATCTGGCTGCCGATCACGTACAGGGTGACGCCGATGTAGGCCAGGGTCTTGACCGGGACCAGCAGGTCGGAGACCGAGGCGATGCGCTTGATGCCGCCCAGGAAGACGATCGCCAGCAGCACGGCCAGGGCGATGCCGGTGTGTTCCGGGGCGAAGCCGAAGGCGTTCTGCAGGGAGTGGGTGACGGTGTACGACTGCAGGCCGTTGAAGGCGAAGCCGTAGGTGACCAGCAGCAGGATCGAGAAGACCACCGCCATGCCTTTGAGCTTCAGGCCGTGCTGGATGTAGTAGGCCGGGCCGCCGCGGTACAGGCCGTCGCCATCGGCGCGCTTGTAGACCTGGGCCAGGGTGCATTCGAAGAAGCTGCTGGACATGCCCACCAGTGCGGTGACCCACATCCAGAACACGGCGCCCGGGCCGCCGAGGGTCACGGCGATGCCGACACCGGCGATGTTACCGGCACCGACGCGGCCGGCGAGGCTCAGCATCAGGGCCTGGAACGAACTCAGTTGGCCCGCCTGGCCGCGCAGGGATTCTTTGAAGACCGTGAACATGTGGCTGAAATGGCGGAACTGGACGAACCGCGAGCGGATCGTGAAGTAGCTGCCGAGCCCGACAATGAGCGCAATCAGTACTTTCCCTGAGAGGAAGTCGTTGATGACTTCGAGCATGGAGTGGTTCCTCGCTGTTTTTGATGCAAAGGCGGCTCGTTTGAAATATCGCGTTACACCCGGTCTTGCAGGGCAGTATGGGCTGGCGATACGTCGTCCCGAGCTTTCGCGGGTTGTTTTTAGTGTTGTTTCGCGTGTTTCAGTGCCGCTGTACCGCGGATCGCTTACGCGAAGAGGGGCGGCACTATACCGATGAGCACGACAGCCGTCTGTACTGGTTTGTAGGACGGACGGCGAAGCGCTGGTATTTCTTGTGAATGCAGGGGCGAGGTTGGGCCTTTTTCCCACTTTCCAGTTGTAAAAAAAGGGCCTGAAGAGTGACCTTCAAGCCCTCAAAAGGTGAGAGGTGTCTAGTCCCTCGACCTGGTGAGCGTGTTGCAGTCCGGCATTGAAGGTCAGGCCTTCAGTGGAACCAGACGCGGAGCAATCATGTTTTCCGGGCGCAGGATGTCGGCGAGCATGGCGTCGTCGAGCAAGCCTTCTTCGCGCACCAGTTCCAGTACGCCACGGCCACTTTCCAGGGCGATGCGGGCGATACGGGTGGCGTTTTCATAGCCGATGTAGGGGTTCAGGGCGGTGACCAGGCCGATGGAGTGTTCCACCAGCTCGCGGCAGCGCGCTTCGTTGGCGGTGATGCCGACGATGCAGTGTTCGCGCAGCATGTCCATGGCGCGTTGCAGCAGGCGGATCGAGTCGAAGATCTTGAAGGCGATCAGCGGTTCCATCACGTTCAGCTGCAGTTGGCCGCCTTCGGCCGCGATGGTCAGGGCCAGGTCGTTGCCGATGATCTGGAACGCCACCTGGTTGACCGCTTCCGGGATCACCGGGTTGACCTTGCCGGGCATGATCGAACTGCCGGGCTGACGAGCCGGCAGGTTGATTTCGTTGATGCCGGTGCGCGGGCCGCTGGACAGCAGGCGCAGGTCGTTGCAGATCTTCGACAGCTTGACCGCGGTGCGCTTGAGCATGCCGGAGAACAGTACGAAGGCACCCATGTCGGAGGTGGCTTCGATCAGGTCGGCGGCAGGTACCAGCGGCTGGCCGCTGATGGTTGCCAGGCGGTCGACCGCCAGGTGCTGGTAGCGCGGGTCGGCGTTGATGCCGGTGCCGATGGCGGTACCGCCCAGGTTGACTTCGGTCAGGACTTCCGGAGCCAGGGTCTTCAGGCGGGCCAGGTCTTCGCTCAGGGTGGTGGCGAAGGCGTGGAATTCCTGGCCGAGGGTCATCGGCACGGCGTCTTGCAGCTGGGTACGGCCCATTTTCAGGACGTGGCTGAACTCTTGACCCTTGGCGGCGAAGGCCTGGATCAGGCTGTCGAGGCTGGCGAGCAGGGCGTCGTGGCCCAGCAGCAGACCCAGGCGGATGGCCGTCGGGTAGGCGTCGTTGGTCGACTGCGCCATGTTCACGTCGTTGTTGGGGTGCAGGTACTGGTATTCGCCCTTGCTGTGGCCCATGGCCTCCAGCGCGATGTTGGCGATGACTTCGTTGGCATTCATGTTGGTCGAAGTGCCAGCGCCGCCTTGAATCATGTCCACCACGAACTGTTCGTGGAAATCGCCACGGATCAGTCGGGCACAGGCTTCGCTGATGGCCGCGTGCTTGGCTTCGGTCAGGTGACCCAGCTCGCGGTTGGCGTCAGCGGCGGCCTGTTTGACCATGGCCAGGGCCACGACCAGTTTCGGGTAGTGCGAGATCGGGACGCCGGAGAGACGGAAGTTGTTCACCGCTCGCAGGGTCTGGATGCCGTAATACGCGTCGCCGGGTACGTCGAGTACGCCAAGCAGGTCTTTTTCTGTGCGGAAAGATGCAGCGGAGGACATGATAGAAATCATCTCGATAGGAACCCGGTCGGTGCCGGAACGTTGGCAATGCTAGGCTTGGGCGAATTGTTGGGCCAATGCTGTTCAGCACTGCCCTATGCATAAACGGCATAATGCAGATGTGACGCGTTGTGTATGGCAGACGTGTGAACCAAAATGGTGCGCTTGGCGGGAGTAACCGATGAATCTCGAAAGCAAATGGTTGGAAGATTTCAGTGCCCTGGCGGCGACCCGCAGCTTTTCCCAGGCGGCCGAGCGCCGCTTCGTCACGCAGCCGGCGTTCAGCCGGCGGATTCGCAGCCTGGAGTCGGCGCTGGGGCTGACCCTGGTCAACCGCTCGCGCACACCGATCGAGCTGACGGCGGCGGGGCAGTTGTTCCTGGTGACGGCGCGTACGGTGGTCGAGCAGTTGGGTGAGGTGGTGCGTCACCTTCATCACCTGGAAGGTGGGCAGGGTGAAGTCATGCAGGTGGCGGCGGCGCACTCCCTGGCGCTGGGCTTCTTTCCGCGCTGGATCGCGCAGTTGCGCAATGAAGGGTTGAACATCGCCACGCGACTGGTGGCGACCAACGTCGGTGACGCCGTGCATGCGTTGCGCGAGGGCGGTTGCGACCTGATGCTGGCGTTCTATGACCCGGATGCGGCGCTGCAGATGGACGCGGAGATCTTTCCGTCCCTGCACCTGGGACAGACCGAGATGTTGCCGGTGTGTGCGACGGGGCCGGACGGCCAGCCGTTGTTCGACCTGGAGGGCGAGGCGAGCGTGCCGCTGCTGGCCTACAGTGCCGGGGCGTTTCTCGGGCGCTCGGTGAACCTGTTGCTGCGCCAGCGCAATCTGCGTTTTACCACGGTGTACGAAACGGCGATGGCCGACAGTTTGAAAAGCATGGCGCTCGAAGGGCTGGGGATTGCCTGGGTGCCGCATCTCAGTGTTCGGGCGGAGCTGGCGCGGGGCGAACTGGTGGTGTGCGGCGGGCCGCAATGGCACGTGCCGCTGGAAATTCGCCTGTATCGCTGCGCGCTGGTGCGCAAGGCCAACGTGCGCTTGTTGTGGCGCAAGCTCGAAGGCGCGGCGGCGCAGGCGCCAGGTTCTACCTGAGCGCCGCGAAACCTGTAGGAGCCGTGTTTCGGGATTGACCTGAAAGTCAGGTAAACCGGCCTTTAGCGGCTGGAATCGGCTAAACGACAGATAGTCGGTAAAGGTGCGTTCAATCCACTTTTTTCGGTATACTGCGCGGCCTTCGGCCGGTTCGCCCGGCCCCGATTCGCATGACAAGCCACGCCGGTCTCCCGCGTGGCTTGTTGTTTTTTGACGCGCCCGCGGGCGCCCAAGAGAAGAGGCACGACGATGAGTGCACTGGTTGGCGTGATCATGGGCTCCAAGTCCGATTGGTCCACCCTTAGCCACACCGCCGATATGCTGGAAAAGCTCGGCATCCCCTACGAGGTGAAAGTGGTCTCGGCCCACCGCACCCCGGACCTGCTCTTCCAGTACGCCGAAGAGGCCGAATCGCGCGGGATCGAGGTGATCATCGCCGGTGCCGGCGGTGCGGCCCACCTGCCGGGCATGTGCGCGGCCAAGACCCACCTGCCGGTGCTGGGCGTGCCGGTGCAGTCGGCGATGCTCTCGGGCGTCGACTCGCTGCTGTCGATCGTGCAGATGCCGGCCGGTATTCCGGTCGCGACCCTGGCCATCGGCAAGGCCGGCGCGATCAATGCCGCGCTGCTCTCGGCGAGCATCCTGGGCGCCAAGCACCCGCACTTCCATACCGTGCTGAAGAAGTTCCGGACTGAACAGACAGACAGCGTGCTGGACAATCCAGACCCGCGCGTCGCCTGAGGTTGATGACGATGAAGATCGGTGTAATCGGTGGCGGCCAGTTGGGCCGCATGTTGGCGCTGGCGGGCACGCCGCTGGGGATGAACTTCGCTTTCCTGGACCCGGCGCCGGATGCCTGTGCAGCCGCCCTGGGCGAGCACCTGCGCGCCGATTACGGCGATCAGGATCACCTGCGTCAGTTGGCCGACGAAGTCGACCTGGTGACGTTCGAGTTCGAAAGTGTCCCGGCGGAAACCGTGGCCTTCCTGTCGCAGTTCGTGCCGGTCTATCCGAGCGCCGAAGCCCTGCGCATCGCCCGTGACCGCTGGTTCGAAAAGAGCATGTTCAAGGACCTGGGGATTCCCACCCCGGCCTTCGCCGATATCCAGTCTCAGGCGGACCTGGACGCGGCTGTCGCCAGCATCGGCCTGCCGGCCGTGCTGAAAACCCGCACCCTGGGCTATGACGGCAAGGGCCAGAAAGTCCTGCGCACCCCGGCCGATGTGGTCGGCACCTTCGCCGAGCTGGGCAGCGTCGCCTGCCTGCTGGAAGGCTTCGTGCCGTTCACCGGGGAAGTCTCGCTGATCGCCGTGCGCGGCCGTGATGGCGAAACCTGCTTCTACCCGCTGGTGCACAACACCCACGACAACGGCATCCTGCGCCTGTCCGTGGCCAGCACCGACCATCCGCTGCAAGCCCTGGCCGAAGACTATGCCACTCGGGTGCTCAAGCAGCTGAATTATGTCGGCGTGCTGGCGTTCGAGTTCTTCGAAGTCGACGGTGGCCTCAAGGCCAACGAAATCGCGCCACGGGTCCACAACTCCGGGCACTGGACCACCGAAGGCGCCGAGTGCAGCCAGTTCGAAAACCACCTGCGGGCCATTGCCGGACTGCCGCTGGGTTCGACCGCCAAGGTCGGTGAAAGCGCGATGCTCAACTTCATCGGTTCGGTCCCGCCGGTGGAGCAGGTGATCGCCATCGCCGATTGCCATCTGCATCACTATGGCAAGGCGTTCAAGGTCGGGCGCAAGGTCGGCCACGCCACCCTGCGCTGCGCGGACAAGGCCACCCTGCAAGAGCAGATCCTGCGGGTCGAGGCGTTGATCGCCGAGTAAAGATAGTCAGTGCCGGCGGGAACCTACGGTTGTCGCCAGCCTCTGATGGCAGGATGTCAAAGGGCTGACTAGGCTTTGACTGTGCAAACTCACCGAGAGGAAACGCCATGCACATTATCTGGACAATTTTTATCGGCCTCATCGTCGGCCTGGTGGCACGTTTTCTCAAGCCGGGCGACGACAGCATGGGTTGGATCATGACCATCCTGCTGGGCATCGGCGGTTCGTTGGCGGCGACCTACGGCGGTCAGGCGCTGGGGATCTATCACGCGGGCCAGAGTGCCGGTTTTATCGGTGCGGTTGTTGGCGCAATTATCTTGCTGGTGATCTACGGCCTGATCAAGAAGAGCTGATCAGGTGACCAAACCCTCTCCGCCGCAAGGGTGGAGAGGGCTAGAATGCGTAACATTCCTTTGTGTTTTCGAGTTTCCCCCCATGCGCCGCCTTCTTTTGACACTTCTTCTCCTGGGCAGTGGCCTGGCTCATGCCGGTGAACTGCCGGAAACCGACTGGCTGGAACTCATGCCCAAGTCGGACCAGAAAGCCCTTGAGCAAATGCCGGAAATCACCCACAACTCGCCCGAGGCCAACGGTACGTTTACCGCCAAGGGTGGCTTGAAGCAGAGCAAGGGCCTGCCGGCGGTGATGTATTCCACCAAGACCGTGCCGGCGATGGACGGCAAGGAGATCCGCATCGGGGGTTATCCGGTGCCGCTGGAGACCGACGCCAAGGGGCGCAGCACGCTGTTTTTCCTGGTGCCGTACCCGGGCGCCTGCATCCACGTGCCGCCACCGCCGCCCAATCAACTGGTGCTGGTGCGTTATCCCAAGGGCCTGAAGCTGGACGATATCTATACGCCGCTGTGGGTTACCGGCACGTTGAAGATCGAAAAGGTCAGCAATGACCTGGCCGACGCAGCGTATGCGCTGGATGCGGGCAAGGTCAGGGTGGTGAAGGAGTCGGACCTGTAAGGCGCCAGGCCTTACGCCAGGCGCTGGCTGCCGATGGTCACACCCAGTGTATGACTTGCCCCCGGCGCTAGCGTCACCACGTCATCCAGCACGTTCGCGGTCTCGATGCAGAGCATCCGCTGCCAGCCATCATCCGCCATATCGGCGAACTGGCTGGCCCGCTCTATCCACGGATTCCAGATCACCGCCGTGCGTGAGCCGCTGCTGGTCAGCTGGATACGCCGCTGCCAGTCCGGATCGACGATGCTCAACTGAGCCGGCGCATTCTGGTAGATGCGATCGGTTTCGCCGACAAACCCCAGGCTGCCAACCTGTGTCAGCGGTTTCCAGTCATCCAGCGTTTCGATATAGGTCAGGCCTTCCACGCCTTCCACCCGCACATTGCGCACGTCGCTGACAGCGAAGTAGGTGTGCAGTGCCTGGCTGAGGCTGACCGGATGATCGTCCAGATTTTCGCTGCAGAGCTCGATCTGCAAGGTCTCGCCGAGGCGGATACGCAGCGTCAGGCCGACCTTGTGCGGCCAGCCCGGCAGGCCGCCTTCGGGCAGTGGCAGGGTGAACGCCACGTTCACCGAGTCGCCTTCGGCCTCGATGCCCTGCAACGACCAGTCCATCGTCCGCACCAGGCCGTGGGCCGTGGGGGCGTCGCTGCCCTGGCGCATGGCCTGCACGTTATCCGGGTTGCGCGAGAAGTTGCCGAACCACGGCCAGCACACCGGCACGCCGGCCCGAATGCCCTTGCCCTGCTTGAACACGGCCTCGTTGTTGAGCCAGATCAGCGGCGGTTGCCCGGCCAACTGGTAACTGAGGATCTGCGCACCTTGTTGCGCCACCAGCAACTCGGCCTGGCCGTGGCGGATGCGCCAGCCGTTCAGTTCGTCCAGTTTTACCGTTTCAACATAAGGCGTGGTCATGGTGTTCTCGCAAGACAGGGAGTTGCAACGGGCCGCGGGGCGGCGGCCGGGTCAGCGCCGCGGCACGGAGCGGGTGCGCCCGCTGCCGTCGATGGCCACGAACACGAACGCCGCCTCGGTGACCTTGCGCCATTCGCTGGTCAGCGGATCGTCGCTCCACACCTCGACCATCATCCGCATCGAGCTGCGGCCGATTTCCTCGGTATGGGTATAGAAGGACAATTGCGCGCCCACGGCGACCGGGACCAGGAACGCCATGCGGTCGATGGACACCGTGGCCACGCGGCCGCCGGCGACCTTGCTGGCCATGGCCGTGCCGGCCAGGTCCATCTGGCTGACCAGCCAGCCGCCATAGATATCGCCGAAGCCGTTGGCTTCGCGCGGGAGCGCGGTGATTTGCAGGGCGAGATCGCCTTGCGGGATAGGATCTTCTTGTTCGAGTTCGATCATGCCGGGGTGCCTCTGACCCGTAACGCTACGTTGGTATTGCAGGTGAATAGCCGTCTTCAAGAAAAACGATTCAACCCGAACATACTACGTTCGTTACGTTTCTCGTAAGCCGCACTAAGGGAAACTCTGCGAAAGCGGCTGGTTCGGCCCCAACGGCGTTTTCGCACAATACCCCTCTAGCCTGCAGGTTTTACCCGGCGCAGGGCACGAGTATATCGGTCGATAGACCGCGAGACGACCACCCGGTTCGCATTTTTGCCGACGAATGCGTCGATCCATGTGCTTTTATGAACAATTTGCTATGGTGCCAGACCTGCCCCCAGCCTGAGCCGAGCCTTGCGTGGCTCATAGACGTGCCCAATAAGAGAAGCCCATGACCATCGCGACCACCCATATCGCGCAACCTTCGCGCCCGCTGACCCGCAACGACTACAAGACTTTATCGCTGTCTGCCCTGGGCGGTGCGCTTGAGTTCTACGACTTTATCATTTTCGTATTCTTTGCCGCTGTGGTCGGCAAGCTGTTCTTCCCGGCGGACATGCCCGAGTGGCTGCGCCTGATGCAGACCTTCGGGATTTTCGCCGCCGGCTACCTGGCCCGGCCACTGGGTGGCATCGTGATGGCGCACTTCGGTGACCTGCTGGGTCGCAAGAAGATGTTCACCCTGAGTATTTTCCTGATGGCGGTACCGACCCTGATCATGGGCCTGTTGCCGACCTATGCGCAGATCGGCATCTGGGCGCCGATCCTACTGCTGTTGATGCGGGTGATCCAGGGCGCGGCCATCGGCGGTGAGGTGCCGGGTGCCTGGGTGTTCGTCGCCGAGCACGTACCGGAGCGCCGGATCGGCTTTGCCTGCGGCACCCTGACCTCGGGCCTGACCGCCGGCATCCTGCTGGGTTCGCTGGTGGCCACCCTGATCAACAGCCTTTATAGCCCGCTGGAAGTGGCCGATTACGCCTGGCGGATTCCGTTCCTGCTGGGCGGCGTGTTCGGCCTGTTCTCGGTGTACCTGCGCCGCTGGCTGCACGAAACCCCGGTGTTCGCCGAGTTGCAGCTGCGCAAGGCCCTGTCCGATGGCATGCCCCTGGGGGCGGTGTTGCGTGATCACCGGGGGCGGTCCTGGTCTCGATGCTGCTGACCTGGCTGCTGTCCGCCGGTGTGGTGGTGGTGATCCTGATGACCCCGACCGTGCTGCAAACGGCCTATCACTTCGCCCCGACCGTGTCGCTGGAAGCCAACAGCCTGGCGACCATCTGCCTGACCTTGGGCTGCATCCTGTCCGGGGCGCTAGCCGATCGCTTCGGCGCCGGGCGGGTGTTCGTGCTCGGCAGCCTGGCGTTGATGGTGACCTTCTGGGTGTTCTACAGCAGTCTGCCGACTCATCCCGAGTGGCTGTTCCCGCTGTACGCACTGAGTGGCCTGTTCGTCGGCACCATTGGCGCGGTGCCCTATGTGATGGTCAAGGCGTTCCCGGCGGTGGTGCGTTTCAGTGGCCTGTCGTTCTCCTACAACCTGGCCTATGCGATCTTCGGTGGCCTGACCCCGATGGTCGTTACCCTGCTGCTCAAGGAAAGCCCGATGGGCCCGGCCTATTATGTGGCGATCATTTGCAGCATGGGTGTGCTGGTGGGCGGTTATCTGTGGTCGAAGGGGCGTTGAGCTTCGCCAATAGAAGCGGGGTCTATCGGTAGGAAGAAGGTTTCTAATTATTTCAAAGTCGACATGTGCGGCGCCCCTGTGAGGGCGCCGCCGTCCAGTAGAGACGGGCGTTCGCCCGTTTTTTCGTTCAAGGCCGACCTTTTTCAGGATGATGGCCATTCATCTAACTGTCATATACCAGTCATAGAGTGTTCATCCGGCCTGCTGATACTTGGCCCCGATCTGATAAACCCTCTCTGCTAGGAGCAAGGCATGAAACTGAAGCGTTTGATGGCGGCAATGACTTTTGTCGCTGCTGGCGTTGCAACTGCCCACGCGGTCGCCGCTGGTGTGGACCCGGCCATTCCGTCTTATTCAAAAGTCACGGGTGTATCGGGCAACCTGTCCAGCGTTGGTTCCGACACCCTGGCTAACCTCATGACCCTGTGGGCCGAGGGTTACAAGAAAGAATACCCGAACGTGAACATTCAGATTCAGGCCGCCGGTTCCGCTACCGCGCCGCCCGCCCTGACTGAAGGCACTTCGAACCTGGGCCCGATGAGCCGCAAGATGAAGGACACCGAACTGGCTGCCTTCGAGCAGAAGTACGGCTACAAGCCGACCGCTATCCCGGTCGCCGTGGATGCCCTGGCCGTCTTCGTGCACAAGGACAACCCGATCAAGCACCTGACCATGGAACAAGTCGACGCGATCTTCTCCTCGACTCGTCTGTGCGGCGCCAAGGCCGAAGTCAAGACCTGGGCTGACCTGGGCGTGACCGGCGACCTGGCCAACAAGCCGGTTCAGCTGTTCGGCCGCAACTCGGTATCCGGCACCTACGGCTACTTCAAGGAAGAAGCCCTGTGCAAAGGCGACTACAAGCCTAACGTGAACGAACAGCCAGGTTCGGCTTCCGTCGTGCAGTCCATCAGCTCCTCGCTGAACGGTATCGGCTACTCGGGTATCGGCTACAAGACCGCCAGCGTGAAAACCGTTGCCCTGTCGAAGAAAGGCAGCACCGACTTCATCGAAGACAGCGAAGAAAACGCTCTGAACGGCAAATACCCACTGTCGCGTTTCCTCTACGTCTATGTCAACAAGGCACCGGGCAAGCCTCTGGCTCCGCTGGAAGCCGAGTTCGTGAAACTGGTCCTGTCCAAGCAGGGTCAGGAAGTGGTTGTGAAGGACGGCTACATCCCACTGCCAGCCAAGGTTGCCGCCAAGGCACTGGCTGACCTGGGTCTGAACGAAGGTGGCGTCGCCAAGCAGTAAGCCATCAGCCGGGACGCCAGTCCCGCCAGTAACACCAAGGCGCGGTTTGATCCCCATCGACCGCGCCCCTCATTCCGAATCCGCTGCCAGCCTTGCTGGGCGGCGGCTTCAGTGCGTCACTGCATTGTCATCTTTCTGTCATACAGGATCGCTAGGGTGTGCGCATGACCGATCTGGCCAATTCCACCATGACTACGACTTCTCCCCCCGAGCGCATTGATTTCAATACGCCTGAGCTGCAACGCAAGCGCCGTATTCGCGCGCTGAAAGATCGCCTGACCCGTTGGTATGTGTTCATTGGCGGCCTGGCCGTTCTGGGTGCGATCACGCTGATCTTCTTCTTTCTCGGTTATGTGGTCCTGCCCCTGTTCCAGGGCGCCTCGCTGACCGCCGAGAAAAGCATTACGCCCGCCTGGATCCAGGACGCCGGCAAACCCCTGATGATTTCCCTGGAAGAACAGAACCAGGTAGGCATGCGGGTTTCCGACCAGGGCCAGGTGCTGTTCTTCAATGCCCAGGACGCCACCGAGCTGTCGCGGGTGAGCCTGCCGATTCCGGCCGGTACCACGGTTACTGCCATCAGCAAGGACCAGCCGGGTATCCCGCTGGTGATTGTCGGCCTGTCCAACGGCCAGGCGCTGGTGTTCCGTCACACCTATAAAGTGACGTACCCGGACGGCAAGAAAACCATTTCCCCGGCGGTCGAGTATCCCTACGGCGACACGCCGATCAGCCTCGACGAGCAGGGCCGTGCGCTTGAGCATGTGAACCTGAACGCCGCCGAGTCGACCCTGGTGGTGGCGGGCTCCACCGGTGCCCAGCTGCATGTGCTGGCGCTGACCAAGGAAGAAAACATGATGACCGGCGAGGTCACCAGCGAGCAGAGAAGCATCGAGCTGCCGCAGATGACCGAACCGGTGAAGGCGATCTATATCGATCCGCGCCAGCAATGGCTGTACGTGATCAACGGGCGGGCCCAGGCCGATGTGTTCAGCCTGCGGGACAAGAGCCTGAACGGTCGTTACAAACTGCTGGAAAGCGCCACTGCCGAAGTGACCGCCAGTACCCAACTGGTGGGCGGTATCTCGCTGATCATCGGTGACTCCACCGGTGGCCTGGCTCAGTGGTTCATGGCCCGCGATCCGGATGGCGAGCTGCGCCTGAAAAACATCCGCGGGTTCCAGATGGGCAGCGCGCCTATCGTGGAAATCACCGCCGAAGAGCGTCGCAAGGGCTTTGTCGCCATGGATGCTTCCGGCAAGCTCGGCGTGTTCCACAGCACCGCGCACCGGACCCTGCTGGTGAACCAGGTGGTCGACGGCCAGGGCCTGTTCGGCCTGTCGCCACGGGCCAACCGGGTGATCGTCGAGCAGGGTGGCAAGATCCAGCCGTTGACCCTCGACAACCCGCACCCGGAAGTGTCCTGGAGCGCGCTGTGGAGCAAGGTCTGGTACGAGAACTACGACGAACCCAAGTACGTCTGGCAATCGACCGCCGCCAACACCGACTTCGAACCCAAGCTGAGCCTCTCGCCGCTGACCTTCGGTACCCTGAAGGCCGCGTTCTACGCCATGCTGCTGGCCGCTCCGCTGGCCGTCGCCGCCGCCATCTACACCGCCTACTTCATGGCCCCGGGCATGCGCCGTAAGGTCAAGCCGGTGATCGAGTTGATGGAGGCGATGCCGACGGTGATCCTCGGTTTCTTCGCCGGTCTGTTCCTGGCGCCCTATGTCGAAGGACACCTGCCGGGGATCTTCAGCCTGCTGATGCTCGTGCCGATCGGCATCCTGGTGGCCGGTTTCGCCTGGAGCCGCCTGCCCGAGTCGCTGCGCCTGCGGGTGCCGGACGGCTGGGAAAGCGCGATCCTGATTCCGGTGATCCTGTTCGTCGGCTGGTTGTCGCTGTTCATGAGCCCGCACCTGGAATCGTGGTTCTTCGGCGGTGACATGCGCCTGTGGATCTCCCACGACCTGGGCATCACCTACGACCAGCGCAACGCCCTGGTGGTGGGCCTGGCCATGGGCTTCGCGGTGATCCCGAACATCTACTCGATCGCCGAAGACGCCGTGTTCAGCGTGCCACGCGGCCTGACCCTGGGCTCGCTGGCCCTGGGCGCCACGCCATGGCAGACCATGACGCGGGTGGTGATCCTCACCGCCAGCCCGGGCATCTTCTCGGCGCTGATGATCGGCATGGGGCGTGCCGTCGGCGAGACCATGATCGTACTGATGGCCACCGGTAACACCCCGGTCATGGAGCTGAACCTGTTCGAAGGCCTGCGCACCCTGGCGGCCAACGTGGCGGTGGAGATGCCGGAGTCGGAAGTGGGCGGTAGCCACTACCGCGTGCTGTTCCTTTCGGCGCTGGTGCTGCTGCTGTTCACGTTCATCATGAACACCCTCGCGGAACTGATTCGTCAGCGTCTGCGCAAGAAATACTCGTCGCTTTAAGAAAGGTAGAAGTCTGTGAAACAGAACTCCCTGAATGGCTGGTTCAAGAGCGGCGCCCCCGGCGTCTGGATCAGCGGTGGTGCGGTATCCATCGCGGTCATCATGACCGTCGGCCTGCTGGCCGTGATTGCCGTGCGTGGCCTGGGTCACTTCTGGCCGGCCGACCTGGTGCATGCCCAGTACAACGTGCCGGGCCAGGCCAGCCAGGTCGTGGTCGGCGAGGTGGTGCAGAAGGAGGAGGTGCCGCGCGAGCGCCTGAAGACGGCCGGCTTGCCGGTACCGGAGCCGGGGCCCGAGTTCATGACCCGGGAACTGATCAAGGTCGGTAACCGCGACCTGAACGGCAACGACTTCACCTGGACCGTCGGCGAGTGGCTGCAGGACCAGACCTATCCGACCGAACTGATGACCATCGAGCGTCGCGAGTGGGGCAACTTCTACGGCACCCTGGTCAGCGTCAAGGAAAGCGGCAAGGTGGTCGCCGAAGGCGAAACCGCCTGGCCCGAGCTGCAGGCCCGTATCCAGCGCGTGAGCGGCCTGGCGGCGCAGATCAAGACGCTTGAGAAGCGCGATATCGGCGCCATCAACGCCGGTCTCGAGCGTATTCGCCTGCACGGCCGCAAGCTGGAGCTGGAAGGCCGTCTTGACGCCACCGCGCAAGCCGACATGGCGGCCGAACGCGCCGAGCTCAATGCCCGCTACCAGGCAGTCGAAGCCAGCCTGGGCGATCTGCACACCCAGTTCAACCGCGACAGCCTGACGGCCCGCGATGCCAACGGCAAGGAAGTGGAAATCGGCATCGGCAAAGTGGTGCATGCCTACCAGCCGAACGCCATGGGCACGCTGACCAAGCTGGGTTTCTATTTCAGCAAGGCCTGGGAATTCCTCAGCGACGATCCGCGTGAAGCCAACACCGAAGGCGGGATCTTCCCGGCGATCTTCGGTACCGTGATGATGACCCTGATCATGGCGATGATCGTGACCCCGTTCGGCGTGCTGGCGGCGGTCTACCTGCGTGAGTACGCCAAGCAGAACGCGTTGACCCGGATCATCCGTATCGCAGTGAACAACCTGGCCGGTGTCCCGGCGATTGTCTACGGCGTGTTCGGCCTGGGCTTCTTCGTCTATGTACTGGGCGGCTCCATCGACCGGCTGTTCTTCCCCGAAGCCTTGCCGGCACCGACCTTCGGTACCCCGGGCCTGCTCTGGGCCTCCGTGACCCTGGCGCTGCTGGCGGTGCCGGTGGTGATCGTGGCGACCGAGGAAGGCCTGGCGCGGATTCCCCGCACCGTGCGCGAAGGCTCGCTGGCCCTGGGCGCGACCAAGGCCGAGACGCTGTGGAAGATCGTCTTGCCGATGGCCAGCCCGGCCATGATGACCGGCATGATCCTCGCCGTGGCCCGCGCCGCCGGCGAAGTGGCACCGCTGATGCTGGTGGGTGTGGTGAAACTGGCACCGTCGCTGCCGTTGGACGGCAACTACCCGTACCTGCACCTGGACCAGAAGATCATGCACCTGGGCTTCCACATCTACGACGTCGGCTTCCAGAGCCCGAACGTCGAGGCCGCCCGTCCGCTGGTATACGCCACCGCGTTGCTGCTGGTGTTGGTGATCGCCACGTTGAACCTGTCGGCCGTGTGGATCCGTAACCACCTGCGCGAGAAGTACAAGGCGCTGGATAGCTAATAACATTCACCCAAACCCCTGTAGGAGCGAGCTTGCTCGCGAAGAAAGACGCATCACCAGAGTGTTCGGACAAGTCCGGGTGACCGCATCGCGAGCAAGCTCGCTCCTACAACGAATATGTGAGCGCAGGGAGTTACCCCATGCAGCATGAACCCCAATCCCACGGCATCAACCTGTCCGCCCTGGGTCGTAGCAAGCAGAGCCTGGACCTGGCGAGCGAAACCGTTGCCATCGAAGTCCCGAAACTGAGCCTGTACTACGGCGAGAAGCAGGCGCTGTACGATGTCAGCATGAACATCCCCAAGCAGCGCGTGACGGCCTTCATCGGCCCGTCCGGTTGCGGCAAGTCGACGCTGCTGCGCACCTTCAACCGCATGAACGACCTGGTGGACGGTTGCCGCGTGGACGGTGAGATCAACCTCTACGGCAACAACATCTACCGCAAGGGCGAGGATGTGGCCGAGCTGCGCCGCAAGGTCGGCATGGTGTTCCAGAAGCCCAACCCGTTCCCCAAGACCATCTACGAAAACGTGGTCTACGGCCTGCGTATCCAGGGCATCAACAAGAAGCGTATCCTCGACGAAGCCGTGGAGTGGGCCCTCAAGGGCGCCGCGCTGTGGGATGAGGTCAAGGACCGCCTGCACGATTCGGCCCTGGGCCTGTCTGGCGGCCAGCAGCAGCGTCTGGTGATCGCCCGGACCATCGCGGTGGAACCGGAAGTGTTGTTGCTCGACGAACCGTGCTCGGCACTCGATCCGATCTCGACCCTCAAGGTCGAAGAACTGATCTACGAGCTGAAGTCCAAGTTCACCATCGTCATCGTGACCCACAACATGCAACAGGCGGCGCGGGTGTCCGACTACACCGCGTTCATGTACATGGGCAAGCTGGTGGAGTTCGGTGACACCGATACCCTGTTCACCAACCCGGCGAAGAAGCAGACCGAAGACTACATCACCGGTCGTTATGGCTAGGTGAAGCAGCTGCGGGCCGCAATCGGCAAGCACGGGCAGCCAGAGAATATCCCTAATTCGGCTTGAAGCTTAGCGCTTGAAGCCTGCAGCTTTCGCGGAGTGAAACATGATTGATAAAGACGGTCTTACCCACCACATTTCCGCGCAGTTCAACGCGGAACTGGAAGAAGTACGCAGCCACCTCCTGGCCATGGGCGGTCTGGTCGAGAAACAGGTCAACGACGCGGTGACCGCGCTGGTCGAGGCCGACTCGGGCCTGGCCCAGCAAGTGCGCGAAATCGACGACCAGATCAACCAGATGGAGCGCAACATCGACGAGGAGTGCCTGCGCATTCTGGCCCGTCGCCAGCCCGCGGCCTCCGACCTGCGCCTGATTATCAGCATCTCCAAGTCGGTGATCGACCTGGAGCGCATCGGTGACGAAGCCACCAAGATCGCCCGTCGCGCCATCCAGCTGTGCGAGGAGGGCGAGGCGCCGCGGGGTTATGTCGAGGTGCGTCATATCGGCGACCAGGTGCGCAACATGGTCCGCGACGCGCTGGATGCCTTTGCCCGCTTCGACGCCGAGCTGGCCTTGTCGGTGGCGCAGTACGACAAGACCATCGACCGCGAGTACAAGACCGCCCTGCGCGAGCTGGCGACCTACATGATGGAAGATCCGCGCTCGATCACCCGGGTGTTGAGCATCATCTGGGTGCTGCGTTCCCTGGAGCGGATCGGCGACCACGCACGGAATATTTCCGAACTGGTGATCTATCTGGTGCGCGGTACCGATGTCCGTCACCTGGGCCTCAAGCGCATGCGCCAGGAAGTTGAGGGTACCTCGTCCGAAACCGCTAATGTTCCCGGCGAAGCTGACGATAAGTAAGATTGCCCGAGAGAAACGCCCGGCCTAAGGTCGGGCGTTTTTGTTTGTGGCGTACAGAATTTACGCGCATCCGCGAACGAAAAGTCCTGGCGTGACCGATCGGTGTTGGCAAATAGCCATTAGTCAGTATGCTAGCCGGGATTTTCAGAGGAATGGTCAATGAGTAAAGTCAGTGTGTTGGTGGTGGATGACGCGTCGTTCATCCGTGATCTGGTGAAGAAATGCCTGCGCAACTACTTCCCGGGCATCCGGATCGAGGACGCCGTCAACGGTCGCAAGGCCCAGGCGGTGCTGGCCCGCGAAGCGTTCGACCTGGTGCTGTGTGACTGGGAAATGCCGGAAATGTCCGGTCTGGAGTTGCTGACCTGGTGCCGCCAGCAGGACAACCTCAAGGCGATGCCGTTCGTCATGGTCACCAGCCGTGGCGACAAGGAAAACGTGGTCCAGGCGATCCAGGCCGGTGTTTCCGGCTATGTCAGCAAGCCGTTTACCAACGAACAGTTGCTGACCAAGGTCAAGCAGGCGTTGCACAAGGTCGGCAAGCTCGACACCTTGATGAACAGCGCGCCGACCCGGGCGAACTCGGCCTTTGCCAACGACTCCCTGAGCGCCCTGACCGGCGGCAAGGCTGAAGTGGTCAGCCCGGCAGCCGCACAGGCCCCGGCGGCGGCACCGTCCAAAGGTTTGCTCAACAGCCCGCCTGTACGTCCGGCTGCAGCGCCGGCGGCGGCCTCGGGCGGTCGTGGCCAGGGCCAGTTGCGCCTGTCCAGCGGCATCCAGCAGTGCGTCATCAAGGCGCTGAGCATCAAGGAAGCCTTGCTGGTGGTACGCCGTGCCGAGGCCCTGCCACAGGTACTGGAAAACGCGGTGCTGGACCTGGAGCAGGGCGACAACGCCGAGGTGGCCCGTCTGAACGGTTACCTGCATGCGATCGTTGCCCATGAGCCGAAGCCGGACAGCGAATGGCTGCAACTGACCTTCCGCTTTGTCGACCAGGATGCCCAGAAGCTGGACTACATCTCCCGCCTGATCGCCCGCGGCACTGCGCTGAAGCACTTCGTTCCCGGGGCTTGATGCCCACCTGACGGCGCGGTGGCCTTGCGCACCGCGCCGTTTGCCTGAGTCTCCTTTCCGTACCAAGCGGTGTGATTCACACAAACACCTTGGCCACCTGCTAGTCTGGTCGCCATGTTTTGTTCGGCGACTCTCGCTTATGTTCCTGCGCCTGCTGCTTTCCTGTGGTCTGTTGATGGCCGCCACCTCGGCTGCGGCGATGACCATCTACAAGTACACCGATGCCAATGGGGTGGTCTCCTACAGTGACCGACCGGCGCCGGGGGCCCAGGTATTCGTGTTTCGTGATCGGATGGTCGAGCACCTGGAGCGTCAGGTGCGCCTGGATATCCGCAAGCAGAAGGGCGGTGATGAGGTCTACGTGCGTAACGACCTGTATGCCCCGGTGGAGATCGAGCTGGGATTCGGGGCACTGAAGAATGTCAGCGGTGCCCCGCGGTCGATCCGCAAGGTTCTGCCGGCCCGCAGCAACCAGCGCCTGGCGCTGCTCACGGCGACCCAGGCCGGCCAGCCCATGCGCTACACCCCCAAGTTCCAGTATTTCCTCGGCGACCCTTCCGGGCAGGCCCAGGGCTATCGTTACCCCTTTCCCTGGCGCGGCGGGCCGTTTCGACTGACCCAGGGGCCGAACGGGCAGTACAGCCACTTCGGCGCCAAGAGCCGTTACGCGATGGACATCGCCATGCCGGTGGGCACGCCGATCGTGGCGGCGCGGGGTGGGGTGGTGATCAAGACCGAGAATGACCAGAGCGGAGGCGGCAAGAACCCGTCGGGCAACTTCGTGCGGGTGTTGCACGACGACGGCACCATGGGCGTGTACCTGCACCTCAAGCAAGGCTCGGTGAGCGTGCAGGAAGGCCAGCGGGTGGCGGTGGGCAGCCCGCTGGCGCTGTCGGGCAACACCGGCAACAGCACCGGGCCGCACCTGCACTTCGTGGTGCAGCGCAATACCGGGATGGGGCTGGTGTCGATTCCCTATCAGTTCAGCCAGCCGCTGGAAGAGTTGCCGAATTTTGCGCTAAGAGGGAAATAGCCCGTCTCAATCGATCTTGAGGACCTTGGCCAGGATGATCTTCGGCCCTTTCATCTTCTTGATGATGATGCGCAGGCCCTCGACTTCCATGACCTCTTCCTCTTCCGGCACCCGTTTCAAGGAGTCATAGACCAGGCCGGCGAGGGTTTCAGCCTCGATATGGTCCAGGTCGATACCCAGCAGGCGCTCGACCTTGAACAACGGCGTATCGCCACGCACCAGCAACTTGCCAGGCTGATAGGCGAGGATGCCGCGTTCGGTCTTGCGGTGTTCGTCCTGGATATCGCCTACCAGCACTTCCAGCACGTCTTCCATGGTCAGGTAGCCGATCACCTTGCCGTCGGCTTCCTCCACCAAGGCGAAGTGCGAGCCGCCCTGGCGGAATTGCTCCAGCAGGCGCGACAGCGGCATGTGCCGGGATACCCGCTCCAGCGGGCGGGTCAGTTCCGCGAGGTTGAACGACTCGGGAATATGGTCCAGTGCCGCCAGTTCCAGCAGCAGGTCCTTGATGTGCAACAGGCCAACGAACACGTTGTTTTCGGCGTCGTACACCGGATAACGACTGAATTTGTGGCGACGGAACAGCGCGAGGATTTCCTTGAGCGGGGCGTTGCAGTCCAGGGTCACCAGGTCTTCGCGGGAATTGGCCCAGTCGACCACTTCCAGTTCGCCCATTTCCACTGCCGAGGCCAATACGCGCATGCCTTGGTCGCTGGGGTCCTGGCCCCGGCTGGAGTGCAGGATCAGCTTGAGCTCTTCACGGCTGTAATGGTGCTCGTGGTGCGGGCCGGGCTCGCCCTGGCCGGCGATCCGCAAAATGGTGTTGGCGCTGGCGTTGAGCAGGTAGATCGCCGGGTACATCAGCCAGTAGAACAGGTACAGCGGCACCGCCGTCCACAACGACAGCAGCTCGGGCTTGCGGATGGCCCAGGACTTGGGCGCCAGCTCGCCGACCACGATGTGCAGGTAGGAAATGATGAAGAAGGCGGTAAAGAACGACACGCCCTTGACCACTTCGGCCGAGTTTATCCCGACGGCGTCGAGCAGCGGCTCCATCAGGTGGGCGAAGGCCGGTTCACCGACCCAGCCCAGGCCCAGGGAGGCGAGGGTGATACCCAGTTGGCAGGCGGACAGGTAGGCGTCCAGCTTGCTGTGCACGGTGCGCAGGATCTGTCCGCGCCAGCCGTTCTGATGGGCGATGGTCTCGACCCGGGTCGAGCGCAGCTTGACCATGGCGAATTCGGCCGCAACGAAGAAGCCGTTGAGCAATACCAGGATCAGAGCGAAAAGAAGCATGCCGAAATCGGCGAAGAGCGAAGCGAGGGTCAAGCTACTAGGGGAAGGGTCCATGATGGGGTTTTACGGGTTCCGTATTTCAATTTGAAGTAGGTGGGCGGGTGCCTGAAAGGCAGGCACAAGTGGTCCAATGTAGCGGCAGATGCGCCCGTTGCCTAGTGGTCTGGCCCGACGGGTGTCCCGGCAAGGCACTAGGCGGTCTGGTTATTGACCTGCGCGCGAGTCACCTGGGCCGGGGCGAAATGGCAGGTAAAGGTGCTGCCGTGGCCCAGGACGCTGCTGATTTCCAGGCGGGCGCGATGGCGCAGCAGTACATGCTTGACGATGGCCAGGCCCAGGCCGGTGCCGCCGGTGTTGGAGTTGCGGCTGGAGTCCACCCGGTAGAAGCGTTCGGTGAGGCGCGGCAGATGTTTGTTGTCGATGCCGATGCCCGAGTCCTGCACGCTCAGGTGCGCGCCGTGCTCGTCGCCCCACCAGCGAATGCGGATATTGCCTTCGGCCGGGGTGTACTTGACGGCGTTGAACACCAGGTTGGAGAAGGCGCTGCGCAGTTCCGCCTCGCTGCCCTTGAGGCGGATGGCGCCGTCGGCTTCCAGGGTGATGTTCTGGTTGCGCTGGCCGGACAGGGCCTGGGCATCGTTCTTGATCGACTGCAACAGGGTATCGATGCGCACCGGCTGGTTGTCCGAGGGGTAGTCGGTGGCTTCCAGCTTGGCCAGCAGCAACAGGTCGTTGAGCAGCGTCTGCATGCGGCTGCCTTGCTGCTGCATCTGCTGCAGGGCGCGCACCCAGCGAGGATTGACCTCTTCGACGTTGTCGAGCAGGGTTTCCAGGTAGCCGGAGATCACCGTCAGGGGCGTGCGCAGCTCATGGGAGACGTTGGCGACGAAGTCCTTGCGCATCTGTTCCAGTTGATGGATGCGGGTCACGTCGCGCACCAGCATCAGGTGCTCGTTGTTGCCGTAGCGGGTGATATAGAGCTGGATGCGCATCCGGTCATTGGTCGGCGAGGGGATTTCCAGCGGCTCGGCGTAGCTTTCCTGCTCGAAGTATTCCTTGAAGCGCGGATGCCGCACCAGGTTGGTCACCGGCTGGCCGCTGTCCTGGGGCGTCTTGAGACCCAGCAGGGTTTCTGCGGCGCGGTTCCACCATTCCAGGTTGCCGTCGCTGTCGAGCATGATCACCGCGTCCTTCAGGGCGGCGGTGGATTCCTGGACCCGGTCGATCACCGCTTGCAGGCGACCGCGCACGCGCTGGTCGCGACGTTGCAGGTGATAGATGCTGTCGAACACATCACCCCACAGGCCGTAGCCGTCCGGCGGTGCTTCTTCGGGTTTGTGCTGGCGCAGCCACTGGTGCAGACGCAGCAATTGCTTGAGGGTCCAGCCCAGGTACAGCCCCAGGCCCACGGCCAGGCTCCAGCCGTAATACCCGCTGACCAGGCCTGCCACCAGGCAACCGGTCACCAGCAACAACAGATGGCGGATCAGGGTGCCATGCCAGTTTTGATTCACTTCAACATGCGTCCTTGGAGGCGAAGCAGTTTCGAGCGACGAGCTTCAAGCCGGCTCGGTTCGCGACGTGTCGGGGGGCGTTTGCCGCCGTTCTCAGCCCTTGGTCGAGAAACGATAGCCGGTGCCGCGCACGGTTTGTACCAGATTCTCGTAGGCATCGCCCAGGGCCTTGCGCAGGCGACGGATATGCACGTCGACGGTGCGCTCCTCGACATAGACATTGCCGCCCCAGACCTGGTCCAGCAACTGGCCGCGGGTGTAGGCACGCTCCTGGTGGGTCATGAAGAACTGCAACAGGCGGTATTCGGTGGGGCCCATTTCCGCGGGCTTGCCGTCGATGGTCACCCGGTGGCTGATGGGGTCGAGCAGCAGGCCGCCGACTTCGATGGGGGCTTCGCCATCGGTCGGACCGGCACGGCGCAGCACCGCCTTGAGGCGTGCAACCAGTTCCCGTGGGGAAAACGGCTTGGTGATGTAGTCGTCGGCGCCGACTTCAAGACCCTGGATCTTGTTGTCCTCTTCGCCCTTGGCGGTGAGCATGATGATCGGGATGTCACCGGTCAGTTCATCGCGCTTGAGGCGCCGAGCCAGTTCGATGCCCGAGGTGCCGGGCAGCATCCAGTCGAGCAGGATCAGGTCGGGTTTGCGGTCGATGATGACCGCGTGGGCCTGCTGGGAGTTTTCCGCTTCCAGGCAGTCATAGCCGGCCATTTCCAACGCCACGGCGATCATCTCGCGGATGGGCGCTTCGTCGTCGACGATCAGAATGCTCCTGCCAACCATATCCCATCACCCTCTTGTCATTGAACTGTCTTGCGCCGCATTAGATAACGAAATTATTGCAGACATGTGACAGCTTTTTTCGGCAGGCGCAATGGTCATGTTCATGGGCTACGCTGAGGATTCGAATCCTACAACCACAAAAGGAAGGTTCTCATGACTCACTCTTCGTTTTCGTTGAAAGCCTTGATGGTAACGGCGGCATTGACGCTGCCGACCCTGGTTTTCGCAGCCGAGCCGGCCATGATGAAAGACGGCAAGATGGTCGATAGCAAGGGCATGACGCTGTACACCTTTGATAAGGATGCCAACGGTAAATCCATGTGCAACGGCCAATGCACCGAGAACTGGCCGCCGATGATGGCTCCTGCGGGCGCCAAGGCCGAGGGCAAGTGGACGGTGATCAAGCGCGACGACGGCACGATGCAGTGGGCGCATGATGGCAAGCCGATGTACACCTTCAAGATGGACGCCAAGCCCGGAGACGCCATGGGTGACGGTAAAGGCGGCGGTATGTGGCACATGGCCAAGCACTGATTCAGCGCTGTCCCTGTAGGAGCCGGCTTGTCGGGACGCCGCACCGCGGCGATAGCGTCCGGATGGGCGATGCAAGGCCCAAGGCCCTCATCGCCGGCAAGCCGGCTCCCACAGGTTTCGGGGTTGTCTGGTGTAGCGCGTTGTCGTTGGCTGCGGTTGGTCAGCGCACCGCGTAATCCAGCACGATCCCCAGGAAAATCGCCAACCCCGCCCAGTGGTTGTGCAGGAACATCTTGAAGCAGAGCTGCGGGTCCTTGCCCCGGGTGACCCAGAACTCCCAGACAAAACAGGCTGCGGCCGCTAAAAGGCCGACATGGAACCAGCCCCCCAGTTCGAACCGCGCCCCGGCCAGCAGCAGGCAGCCGAGCATCAGGCCCTGCAAGGTCAGGATAATCACCCGATCCGCCTCGCCGAACAGAATGGCGGTGGATTTCACGCCGATCTTCAGGTCGTCCTCGCGGTCGGTCATGGCGTAGTAGGTGTCGAACGCCACCGTCCACATCAGGTTGGCGATATACAGCAACCAGGCCGTGGCGGGCAGGCTGCCGGTCTCGGCGGTGAAGGCCATCAGGATGCCCCAGGAATACGCCGCGCCCAGCACCACCTGCGGGTAATAGGTGTAGCGCTTCATGAACGGGTAGCAGGCTGCCACCGCCAGGGCGCCGAAGGACAGCCACACGGTGGTCGCGTTGGTGCACAGCACCAGCAGGAAGGCGATTCCCATCAGCAGCGCGAACACCACCAGGGCTTCCTTGCCGCTGATCCGCCCGGCCGCCAGGGGCCGTTGCTCGGTGCGCTTGACGTGGCCGTCGACCTTGCGGTCGGCGAAGTCGTTGATCGCGCAGCCGCCGGCGCGGGTCAGGATCACGCCGAGGGTGAAGATCAGCAGGTTGCCCAGCGACGGTACGCCCTTGGCCGCGATCCACAGCGCGCTCAGGGTCGGCCACAACAGCAGGTAGATGCCGATGGGCTTGTCCATGCGGGTCAGCTGGAGAAAGTCCCAGGCCCGTGGGTGCAGGCGGTTCATGGATTTGAGCAGGTTCAGGTACATCAAGGGTTCTCCGCACAGGCATTGACGGCGTGCCACAGGCTCGGCAGGAAAATCTCCGCCACCAGCAGGCTCAGCGGCCCGCGATTGAAGCGTGAACGGCGACCCCAGAGGTCGTCGGCGCGGTGCTCCGGCGGCAGCCAGGGCGCGGGGTACTGGCAGACCTCGATGGCCTGGCGCTCGAACGCCTGGTCGCAGAACAGCAGTTCGCCCAGTGAACGACTGCCCAGCTCATCCATATTAAGGCCGCCCTCGCGCAAGGCACTCTGCGCCGCGACGCTGCGGGCGAACACCCAGGGCTGACCGTGACCGCGCAGATACACCTCGCGCACCCAACCCAGGCTGGCCGCCGGCAGCTCCAGCGCGGCGCACTCGTCGTCGCGCAGCGGTTGCCAGCCTTCGAACAGCGGCGTGACACTGAAAGAGTTATCGGAAAGTGCTGTCAGACGACGGGTGAGAGACCCCTCGTCGAATAACCAGTCTAGGGTTTGCGCGTCTTGCGGGGCGCTCAGCCGGCTCTGCGTGAGCCAGGCGGGAGACGCCGGAACGGGGGCTTTGTGCGGCACGATGGGCAGTTGATTGGCAGCCAGTGAGGCGCCGAGCTTATCACAGGCCGTCCGGCCGTTTAGAGCGCTCGGCTTATCAACGCTGTCGATCGTGCTTGCATCGGCGGGCTTCGATCAGTACAAAACGCCCTGAGCCGGACGGCAACGCCGTACCCATCGACTGTCCGTGCCGTCATACGCCTGGGAACCGAGGAAGTAACGAGATGAAGAAGTGGCAATGTGTGGTCTGCGGGCTGATCTATGACGAGAAGGACGGTTGGCCGGATGACGGCATCGCCGCCGGGACCAAGTGGGAAGACGTCCCCGCAGACTGGCTGTGCCCGGACTGTGGCGTCGGCAAAATGGATTTCGAAATGATCGAAATCGGCTGATTGATCAATTTTTAAACAGAATCAATGGATCTGGAGAAAGGAATGAGTGCACCTGTCGTGATCGTCGGTACGGGGCTTGCCGGTTACAACCTGGCCCGGGAGTGTCGCAAGCTCGACAGCGAAACCCCGCTGCTGCTGATTACCGCCGATGACGGGCGTTCCTACTCCAAGCCCATGCTGTCCACCGGCTTTGGCAAGAACAAGGACGCCGACGGCCTGAGCATGGCCGAGCCCGGGGCCATGGCCGAGCAGCTCAAGGCCGAGATCCGCACCCACACCCGCATCAGCGGTATCGACCCGGGCCACAAGCGCCTGTGGATTGGCGAGGAAGCGGTGAACTACCGCGACCTGGTCCTGGCCTGGGGCGCGGAAACCGTGCGGGTGCCGGTGGAAGGCGATGCCCCCGAGGCGATTTTCCCGATCAACGACCTGGAAGACTACGCGCGCTTCCGTGCGGCGGCGGCGGGCAAGCAGCGCGTCCTGCTGCTGGGCGCCGGATTGATCGGTTGTGAATTCGCCAATGACCTGATCCTCGGCGGCTACCAGGTGGACCTCGTGGCCCCCTGCGAGCAAGTCATGCCGACGCTGCTGCACCCGGCGGCAGCGGCCGCGGTGCAAGCGGGCCTGGAAAGCCTCGGTGCGCGTTTCCACCTTGGCCCGGTGCTGACCCGCCTGCAACGCAGCGGCGAGCACCTGGAGGCGCACCTGTCGGACGGCGCCACCCTGGCCTGCGACGTGGTGGTCTCGGCCATCGGCCTGCGCCCGCGCGTCGATCTGGCGGCGGCGGCCGGCTTGCAGGTCAATCGGGGGGTGGTGGTCGATCGCCACCTGAAAACCTCCCACGCCAATATCTACGCCCTGGGCGATTGCGCCGAGGTCGATGGCTTGAACCTGCTGTACGTCATGCCGCTGATGAATTGCGCCCGGGCCTTGGCCCAGACCCTGGCCGGTAACGCCACCGCCGTGAGCTATGGCGCCATGCCGATCACGGTGAAGACACCGGTATGCCCGCTGGTGGTGTCGCCGCCGCCCCGTGGCCACGAAGGGGTCTGGACGGTCGAAGGCCAGGGCACCGACATCAAGGCCCTGTGCCGCGATACCAGCGGTCGGCTGCTGGGCTATGCCCTGACTGGGGCCGCGGTGATGGAAAAACTGGCCCTGAACAAGGAGCTTCCGCCGTTGCTGGCGTAAATAGCGGTCCTTCTGTCGTAAACACCCTGTTCTTGCCCTTACAAAGGTCGTCACGAGACTGGCGCGGGACCTTGCCTCGTGCCATCCTCACTCCCGTCTGCCGCAGAGTAGAGCCTGCGGCGCTTTGGGCGCTGTTCCGGAAGAACAGCACGGACATAACAACAAAAAACCGTCAAAGAGGCTTCATTATGCGTAAACCAGAACTCGCCGCTGCAATTGCTGAAAAAGCGGACCTCACGAAAGAACAGGCCAGCCGCGTGCTCAATGCCGTCCTCGAAGAAATCACCGGCGCGCTGCACCGCAAAGACAGCGTCACCCTGGTGGGTTTCGGCACCTTCCTGCAGCGTCATCGCGGTGCCCGTACCGGCAAGAACCCGCAAACCGGCGAGCCGGTGAAGATCAAGGCCAGCAATACCGTCGCCTTCAAACCGGGTAAGTCGCTCAAAGACAGCGTCAACCCGTAAGCGTCAGGTACGACTCCCGGAGCAAGGGGAGGGCTGTAGAAAAATGGGCACGCCGATGGGATCGGGTGCCCATTTTTCATGTCGGTGATTCAAGGCATGCGCATCAGCACGGTGCGCAGACGCCGAATCAGGATAGGGTCGTGCAGACACTCCATGGGTTTCAGATCATCCAGCGCCGGGACCTGTTGTTCGAGCCACCACAAACCTTCGTCGAGACCTCTCTTGCCATAGAGGATCACGGCCATGTCCAGATGTTCGTTCATGACAGCGGCCAGTTGCCGCGCCTGGTCATCGAGATAGTCCTCCTCGTAGAGCGCCACCAGCGCCTGCCAACCGGTATCGCCGGGGTAATCTTCTTCTAACTTTTGCATCGTCAGGCACTTCTGGTGAACAAGCGGTTTCTCGAAGTCGCAGAGGGTGTTGTTACATTCTTTGAAGTTCATGCTGGCGATTCAAGGTTTCGGCAGGGCTGCCAGGCAATCGGCTGCCGCGTCGACCACCGCTTCCAGCAGATTCTCCTCGGTGTAGGAAAAGTTGCCGTATTGCGCCATGGCCCGGCAGGTCGAAAGCCGTTTCAGGGCCTCGCGAGCATCGCCGCTGCCGGCGCTGGCTGCCTTGAGTTCAGCAGCCTTGTCGATGAAAAACTGGGCGGACTCGTTGCGGCTCTTCTGCAATTGCGCGATCAGCGTGTCCAATGCGGTCAATAAAGTGCTCAACGACATTACCAGGGGACTCCTAAGGCGCGCGCGGGGCGGGCTCGAGTGAGTCTGGTGCCGCCGTCATGGGCGTCTCTGGCGACTGAGCAGTTTCTCGAAGTGAGTAATGAGATCGGTCCATTGCGGATAGGTCATGCCGTCGATGAAAAAGTCTCCCAGCCATTTGGGATGGCAGCGCATCGTCAGGTTCTTGATCGCTTCGTTGCGCTGACTGTCACTGCTAGCTGGGTCCAGCACGATGTCTACCAGGGCCTGGATCTCGTCGGCCTCGTCTTCATAACCCGAGCGTTTCAGCAGATCGCAGAGGGTGTCGTTGCATTCTTTGAGGTTCATAGCCGTTCCGTTGCTCCTGAATATCGCCCGCCGGCAGTGACCACTTGCCATCCGCCACCGACCTTGTCATCGCCCCATTGCGGTTGTGGCGCCACTCGGCCTTCGAGCAGGACCTGGTCGCGGGTGAGGGCGACCTGGCCTTCGTGTGTCGCGCTGTTGCTGTTGGGCAGTGCCAGGTTCGCGCGTCTGTCCGCGGCCGTCGCGCCCGCCGAGCCACGGGTGACATAGATTTGCGAAGCGGTACCGGGTTTGTGCTCGGTGATGGTGAACACCTCGCCTTTCTTGCCTCGGGTGGCGTAGATCTGCCCCTGGAAGCTGTCGACGGTTTCACGCTGGATTTTCTTGTTCAGTCCCCGGCTTCTCAACAGTTTGCGTGCGGAGTTACGGGTAATCGGCATTTTACCCGAAGGACCACAGCTTAGCCCCAGGGGGTCGACCCACGTCAGCGGGCTCGGTGCATAGGCATACAGGTTGATGCCACCGGCCAGGCCGATCGGGTCGGGGGTGGTGAAGCGCCCGATATCCGGGTCGTAAAACCGGAAGGTGTTGTAGTGCAGGCCGGTTTCCCGGTCCAGGTATTGTCCCTGGAAGCGCAGGTTCTGCTCTTCCAGGTAATACGGCTCGCGGGTTTCGCTGACGGTATTGCCCCAGATCCGGTAGCGGGCCTGCCAGACCACATGGCCGTCGCTTTCCGTCAGTTGTTCAGGTAGGCCGCTCAGGTCGTTGTGGTAATAGCGGACTTTCTGCAAGGCGCCGCTGCCGTCGACCCGGGCCAGCGGTTCGTGGCCGTCGTCGGCGTAGAGGTAGAGGCTGCTCAGGCTGTGCCGATGTTCCTGCAGCAGGCGCAAACCGTCCCAGGTGAAGTGGGTTTCACCCAAGGGGTAACCGTGGCTGTCGTGCTCGGTCTTGGCGATGCGTCGGCCCAGCGGGTCGTAGCGCATGCGCACGACGGTTTCCCGTGCACCGTCCTGGTTGTGCACCTCGATCAGGCGGTGCTCGGCATCGTAGGCGAAGCGCTGGACCCGGTGGCTACCGCTGCGCTTCTCGATCATCCGGCCGAAGGCGTCGTAGCGGTAGCGCTTGTCCTGGTAGGTCAGCAGCTTGTTGTGCAGCACGCGGCCGCCCTGGGGGCCGTCCAGCAGGTTGGCGGCGGCGTCGTAGGCGAAGGTCTCGTTCTGGCCCTGGACGCTGTCCTGGCTGGCGACGATGCGACCGCTGGCGTCGTGGTGCATCAGCTGCCGATGGGTGCCCCCCGGCTGTTGGTCGAGGCGGCCGAGCAGGTGATCGGCGGGGTCGTAGTCGAAATGCTGTTGCACCGAGGCGGGCAGCGCCGAAGGCTGGCTGAGGGGACGGCGCAGGCGCGAGCGCAGGCGTCCGGCGCGGTCGTACTCGCTGCGGGTGCCGATCTGGCCCTGGGTACGCAGCACCTCGCGGTGCAGGCGGTCGCGCTCGAAGTCGCTGATGACCCGGCCGTCGAGATTGATCTGATGCAGATGGCCGCTGCCGTAGTACAGCCGATTGAGCCAACGGTCATCGGGCAACTGGGTCTGGATCAGGTTGCCCAGTTCGTCGTAGTGATGCCGCAGGCTGCCCGCCGCGCTCTGTTCCTCGAGCAACTGGCCAAGGGCGTCGTAGGCGAAGCCCAAGCCCTGTGCATTGCCGTCGTTGTCAGTAAAGGTGACCGCCGTCAGTTGATCCAGCGCGTCGTAGCGGTACTCGGTGCGGCCGTCGTCGGTGATTTTCGCTGTCAGGCGTCCGGCGGCATCGCGTTCCAGGTGGTGGACAATCGGTTCGACCGGCGCTGTGGGGACCAGCGCCAGGCCGCTGCCATGGGGTGCGGGCAGGGTGTCGACGCGGGTGACGTCGTTCCGGGCGTTGTAGGTGTAACGGCGGCCGCTGCCGTCCAGGTCCTGCTGCTCGACCAGGCGGTCGCCGGCATCCCAGGCGAAGCGATAGCTTTCGCCGTTTTCATTGGTCAGCGCCTGCAGGCGTCCATAGGCGTCGTAGCTGAACTGCACCTGCCGACCGCCGGCGTCGATACGCTGGCGCACCTGGCCGCGCCGATCGTAGCGGTAGGCGACGGTCTGTCCGGCCGGGTCGGTGTAACCGATCAACTGGCCGTCGGCATTGCGCTGGTACTGATGCGTGCGACCGTCCGGCAGGTGGCTGCCCAGCAGGCGGCCCTGGGGGTCGTAGTCGTACTGCGTGCGTTCGCCCAGGGCGTCGATGACCGTCCGCAACAGGCCGCGCTCGTCGTAGTTCAGGCGCGTCGGGTAGCCGGAGCAGTCGACATGTTCGAGCAACTGGCCGAGGGGACTCCAGTGCAGCGTCTTGCTTTTGCCGCTGGTATCGATGATCTCGACGGTCTGGCCCTGGGCATCGACTCGATAACGGGTGACGTGCCCCAGCGGGTTGGTTTCCTGGATGCAGTTGCCACGGCTGTCATAGCGGAACTGCCAGCTGTTACCCGCTGCGTCGGTTTCCACCAGCGGCAAGGCCCAGTGTTCCAGCCACAGGGTCGATTCGCTACGACCCAGCGGGTCCTGGGTGCTACACAGGTTACCGGCTTCGTCATAGCTGAACTGGTACTGGCCGCCCTGGGGATCGGTGGCACCGAGCAACTGGCGTTCGTCGTTCCACTGGAACTGCCAGGTCTGGCCGAGGTTGTCGGTGTACTCGGTGATCTGGTGTTGCGGGCTCCAACGTCGGAGACTGCTGCGCTTGAGGTTGTCGGTGATGCGGGTGGTCCCGGCGTCGAGATCGTAGTCGAAGGTATATTCATCGCCCTCGTCGGTCCAGTGGCGCACCACCCGCCATTCGCGACCGTCGACCTGTGCCCACTGGTAGAAGCAGCGCAGGCCGACGGACAGCTGGTGCTCCACCAGACGCTGCCCGTCGTCGTAGGCGAAGCGCCGTTGCACATGGCCGGTGGAATCCAGCACTTGCGCCAGGTCGCCGCGCAGGTCGTAGGTGTAGCTGACCAGCAACTCGTTCGAGCGATCCGGGTACAGGCGCTCGATCCGGCTGACCCGCCGGGGCCATTGGGTGCTGTAGATCAGTTGTGCCTGTACAAGATCGAAGGTGTCGCGCAGCCGCGCCAGCCGTCCTGACTCGTCGTAGTCGAGGTAGATCCGGTTGTCGTTGCGGTCGCCCAGTTGCGTCAGGCGCAAGTGGTTGAGCTCGCCGGAAAGGGCCTCGAAGAGTCGATAGAGGCCGTCGTCGCTTTCGATCAATAACTGACCATTGCCATGCCGGCGGACACTCAAGCCTTCACCGGCACTGAACACCGCGCCGCCCAGGGGGATCGAGCCCATGTCGATACGTCGGGCCTGTTCGTCGGTGTAGATCAGCCGTTCGCCGCCCTCGGGGTGTGCTTCGATGCGCACGCTGACTTCATAGGGCACGCTCCAGCCCGCGCCGAGCAAGCTGTCGCGCCGCTCATCGCGGCTGTTGTAGAAGCGTTGCCAATCCAGGCGCAGCAGTCCCGGCAGGGCGAAGTCCTGATCGTCCAGGCCACCGAGCACCTTGGCGCCGGTGGCGGCGTGCACCGGGTTCGGTGAGCCGGCGATGGCGTTGGTCAGGGCGCCGATGGCCTGGCTGGTGACGAAGGAGTTGACTCCGGCCAGCAGCATGCACGGTAGGTTGCTGAAGAACTTGCCCTTGCTGCCCTTGAGCATCAGCAGCGCGGTGACGGCCAGGCCGACGCCGGGTGTCTTGCCGCTGCGGATCTCGCGCACCACCACCGAGCCGCCGCCGATGGTGACGTTGGGCGAGATCAGTCCGGAGGACACGACGGTGGCATCGCAGGTACTGCGGTCGCCACTGCGCACGGCGGGTTGGCCGTTGATGCTGACCTTTTTCGACCCTTCGGCGAGAAACTGCTGCGGCATCGGCGGATGCTTGGTGCAGGTCACCAGGTCCAGCGGCTTGGGCACGGCGCCGGGGGCGGGCGTTGCCACCGTGGGTCGCCACATCTGGGCAAAGAAGCCCTTGGCGATATCCAGGTAGCTGGCTTCCTGGGGCGGCTCGCTGTCCGGCGTGCCGGCGGCTTCGACATGGGACGGTACGGCACCGGCAGCGCGGGCGGCGGGAATCGAGTTGATCAGGGTGTTGGTGGAGCCGCTGAGGATATTGGCCTGCACTGTGGGCGGAAAGAGGGCGTTGCCGATGCCCTCGCACATCTTGCTCAGGCCCTTGTCGGCGCCGGTCTTGCTCATGGCGACGCCGACGACCACCCCGATCACTGCGCCCAGTACGCAGGCCCCGAGCCCGCCGGTGGCGACGGTGATGCCGGTGGCGGCGACCACGGCAGCGGTGGCCAGTGCGGTGATTGCCACGTTGGCCGCGACCTCGAGCACACCGCCGAGAATATCGGCCATCATCGAGGTATGGGACAACGCGTCGCCCAGGCGGGCAGCCCAGAGCGGGTCAGACATGGGAGGTCATCAAGACAGGTGGTCCATCATCAGGTCAAGAGCGGGGCAGAGTATGAATGATCTGATGTTGGCAGGAAATTATTCCTACTGTGATTGTGGGGGTGGATCACAGTTGTCGAGCAAATAGCGGGCGCACGCCCTCAATCAAGGCATCGAACCCTGTAGGAGCCGGCTTGCTGGCGATGAGGCCCGAGAGTCTTGCATCGCCTATCCGGCTGCCATCGCCAGCAAGCCGGCTCCTACAGGGGCTGTATTTCAGCCCACGCTCACCTGCGCCAGCTGCAACGGTGCGTGCTGCTCGCCGGCCTCCTTGAGCAGTCCATCGACCTTCTTCAGTGCCGTCAGCAAGCTACCCACGCTGCGGGCATTGAGCCGCACACCATCGGTGAAAGCCTTGTTGATCGATGCCATGACAGTGGACACGCTCTCGTCTGCCTGAGCCTCCAGCAAATTGTCCCGCAGGTGGGTGATCAGCTCCTTGAAATGTGGATCGTCCAGGGAAAGGGGGGCTTCCAGATCGTGCTTCTTCAGGGTGCTGATCAGCAGCCCCAAGGCCACGCTGGCCCGCATCAACGCTCTTTCTCGTGCATCCATTCGCTGTCTCCTGTGTCGAGGTCCGGCTCTAGTGACGCCTGAAGGATAGACCACGGTGGGGATGGTGCTTTTGATGGGGGATGGTGAGCGACGACTGGCTTGGTGGTAGCACTCTGGGCCAGAGCGTTTCATTGTTTTTCCGATGGGTCCGCATGAGGTGTCGATCGCTTAGGATGACGGCTTGGATTTTGACAAATATCTGGATTTGAGATATTTTTCATCTATGCTGAAGGTCAACAACCATGCGAGTGATAGCAAAAGCAGCGGTGACACAAGCGATGAACACATACAGCCAGTGGCGAGCCCCTTTGAGTCTGTGGCTCACGACGTTTGATCGGCCAAGCCTGCGCTACGAGTCCTTTGAGCAATTTCGAGAGGTCTGGGCAAGCGCATCAGGGTGGAATGTCGATCGAATTCCTCACTCGAAGCTCAAGGGCAGCAGTAAAAAGGGCCCATTGGATATCTATATCTTTGATATCAAGAAAAATGAGTGTCGAGTTATTTCTTGGATCAATACGAAAAATGGCAGCATTTTCATAAAGGATATTTTGCCACATGCCAGCTATGACAAGTGGTGGCAGAGTGAAGTCAAGTAAACGAGTTTCGAAACGGGCTTCTACAGTCTTGCAGAGTGCGATAGCAGGTGATGAAATGAAACGTAATAAGGTCAGCCCAACAGACTTTGATATTTTCATAGCCAATATTTCCCCAATGCTTGAAAGCCTGAATGACCAGGTAGCGACCCTGGCTCGGTTGTTGTCCGCATGCCGTGAGAAAATCAAGGATGAAAGCGATCTTAAAGATCGAATGGCGTTGATTGACGAGCTTTACTCACATGCGGACAGCGAAGATCACGCGGCTGCACGTTTTGCCGAATTAGTGGCTGATCGTGTGTATGACTATGAGACTGAAACGGTTTTGATTCCTTACGCCACCCAGTCGCAAGCGTTGGCATTCCTGATGGATGAAAGAGGGGTGAAGCAAAAGGATCTTTCTGCTATTGCGACTCAAAGTGCTGTGTCCGAAATCTTGAACGACAAAAGAAAGATGACCGTTGCGCAGGTAAAAAAGTTTTCCGAGTTTTTCAAGGTTCCCGCTGAATTTTTTATGCAGGGTGTTGTTTAGTTTGAGCGAAGCGTTATCCCGATAACGCGCTGAAAACGACAAGCTGATCGTTACCGGGATTTTCATAGGACGCGGGTAGGGGGGCTTACCGCTTGGGAGACCTATGAAGGCGACGCGGGATTAGACGAAGACGACCCCTCCAGCAACGCATCCACCACCGCCCGAGCGACTTCCACCGAATGCAGCATGCCCCAGAACAGCGCGCGTTCCACGGGATTGGTATGCAGGCTGATTTCGTCGCCATTGAGTTCCGCTGTTTCGAGCAATCGTGACACGTAGGTCAGTGCATCCTGGGCATTGATGCCCGGCTGGATGGCAAACAGCGTGGGTTTGCAGGGATCTTCGGGGATGACGGGTTTGGGGGAAGTGAAGGCGAGGGTGTCGAGCAGTCGAGGTGTGTCTGGAGAGGGCGATTCTGCTTTGTCTAAAGGACCATTCGGGATTCTACGCAGATACGTCTCTTTATCTGCGGTGCTGGGAATTTTGTGAGCGGTCGGCGGATCGGGGGTGATCTTCTTACTAGTCATGGAGACTCTCCTATTCAAGATAAGGGATTCATCCACTCTCGCTGCGACACAAGGGTGGCGAACTGCACGCAGGTTCGCAGACCGGTGAATAGGAACCGGCAGGGCTAAGCCTCCTGCGCACAGCTCGCCATAACGCGAGCACAAAAATACCGCTTTCGCGGCGCTGTGCGCCTATTCACCATCGGGCTGCGAAACCCGTATCGCTGAATTTGCAGCGACAGCCAAACTCTAGTCCTCGCTGCGGGCGCACACAATATTCTCCCACGTCTGAAGCACGTGGGAAATATTGGATTTCTTGGAAGGATATTTCGTCTTTTGGAGAGACGCTGGCGTGATGAGTGTTGGGCGATGAAATGGCCTATTCTTCGTCCAGACTTTCTTCGTCGATCAACCCCTGAACGAAGCGGGTAAAGTTCGAACAGACCGGTTTTTCGGCCCTGACCTGATTCTCGCCAGGGCTAAGATCGCTATCAAAGCTGTCAGTCGTGAAATAGCTGATCGCTCCTGAGTCAAGATTCAGGCAAAAGAAGTTGCCACCCCAGTCGTTAGCGAAAGGAAGCAGATACGCAGGAACAACTTGCTTCTTCACCATGGATTGATAAGTAGAGAGTAGGGTGGAGGACGCATTTGCAAGGGGCTTGAAGGCAGCAACCTCCAAGGGCTCGTCAAAAGCGTCACTAAGCCAATAGGTCTGCTCCGGAACGCCACCGTTGTACCTGAGGTAGTGGTCTCGAAAGGGAGCGGGCAACTTCTTCCTGATTACGGACTCCAGATGGTCGAGATCCGCCGGGCTAATGGCTGCCTCGTCATTCGAGAATGTGTTTTCGATCATCGTTAATCTCCGTTCATGGGCAGCACCAAAATTTAGATTTAGACATCTTATTGGCCAGCCTTTTTAGGAAAGCTGGTGCATAAGGGCGACAAATCACTTGAATGGTGTGATTTTGAACAGTCCGACTGTCGAAATGAGGCTGTTTATCAGGTCTGATTGTGTTGTAATTTCGTGCTCTATTTTTTCAACAGGGTAGGAGACCTCTGTACCAAAGAATTTTAACTTGAGCAGTGTCATCAGCAATATGATCCGCTCATTGCACTCTGCAATGGCATCACCTTTATTCGCGTAGAATCGTATCTTCTCATCGTCCAGCGTTTCGCCTTCCAAAAAGCGTTTATGCACGCTGAGTTTGACTTTTAGTTGCAGTTCGTTACCGCTGTTCAATGCTTCTAGTATGCTCGCCTGCGCGCTGTCGTATGCTGAAGTCTCGTTGCTTTCCTTGGCCAGCAGCCCCTTGAGCACTAAAGCACTTTCAACCCATTCCCAATAGTCATAATTGTTTTCAAAGGGAACTTCGGCGAGTCGGCTGACGATGAATTTGGCCAACTCTTTCTCTTTGGTGATGTACAAAACGTAAGCCAGCTTGGAGAAAGCTTCCAGGCGCAATTTGCTGCTTTTGGTGAATTTTGAAGGGATTTTCTCGAGGTACGTCGCCACGGGGCTGCCGCCTTGAGAGAGAATGTCTAGAATGTCGCTCAGATTCAGGCGCTGGATTAGATGATTTTTCAATTTTTTGAATCCCTTTCAAAATAGGTGCGAATATATTTTCTGAAAATCTCAATAGATTCGGCACCCTTCCATCTGTGCGTTGCATGGAGGATTACTGAGAATATGTTTCAAGCATCATTAATCTCAGGTCAAGCGCAGAGGGCACCTGAAGCTAGGTCCCTGGTTTATTTCTTGCTGTTCATCACCGGGTCGGCAAGGTTCTCATCGCCCTCACTCATCCGCTGCAAGAGCTTCACTGCGCGGGAAAATCCTTGAGCGGCTGAGCGTTCCAGCCACCGCCTGGCTTGTTCAAAATCCTGCTCGACTATCCATCCATCGATATACATTTTCGCCAAGTCATATTGACCGTGGGCTTCACCGGACTCGGCTCGGGGAAAGTGAAATTCCACCGTTTGGGAGGCTGTATCAATCTCCCAATAATCGCGTTTGTTTACTTGGAATAGCCGAACGGTTTGATCGTTCACCCATTCAACAGGACCTAGCAGCGACTCAAAAAGACCCAGCGAGATGCCGATTCGCGTGACTGTAAAAAATGCATCAGGCGTGTTTTTGGAGCCCTGCACCAAAATGCCGATGTTGATGTATTGATCCGTGCGCCAGGCAGCCGTTGCGGTGAGCGATTTGGATGGGTTTTTTTGTGAGCGTCCCGCAGTGCCTGAGAACCGATAGTCACGCTTGATGATTTCAGCGTAGAGCTTATCTATCGGGTCCGTTTCCCAGCCTTTGAGCGCAGCCAGCGACAAAAGCGCTTCGTTAATGTCCTCGATTAACGACTGGCGAATGGCGCTATCCGTAGCATCCTCAGGTAGGTTATCGAGGTGGATGAATGGATGAGAGTAGGTGCAAACATCCATGAGCGTTTGCTCTGCTTCGACTGGCGCTTGCTGAAGAATTATCTTGGCAATGCCGCCGGCAGGCAGCTTGCACTTGGTAGCAAGGAGATAAACATAGAGTACGGCTGCCTCTCGAATGCTGTGAGCTTGGAGGCGCTCCGTAGGGGAGGCGATTTCGAGTGTCAATAGATATTTGCTCATCAGAATTCTATCTCGTTGCGTTTGGCAATGCGTTGCCCACTGGATTAATCCCAACCTTTGGAAACGAAGGCGTTTGACCGGCTCTCTGAGCGGCTACCGAGTAACCATTGACTCTACCTTGCTCAACTTTCAGTGCCTTGGATCTTGTTACATTTTTTCGGATGATGGCGGACTCGTATTGATCAGAGCCGGGGCGCTTGTTGAGTTTGCGCACCTGCGATTCAGCTCGGTAGGACTTCCCAGTTCTAGAAATTTTCCCACCGCTGATACCGTACTTGTAAACCTGCCCCGTCGTTTTGTTGCGGATGACGTAGACGTGATTCGTTTTGTTATTTTGTCTGGAGTTTCCGTTTGCGGCCCCACAGGTTTTCCATCCCCATGGATCTATCCACGCAATCGGGTTCGGCGCGTATTGGTAGAGGTTGAGTTCCCCATCCAACCCGATCGGATCCGGCGTGGTAAATCGCCCCACATCCGGATCATAGAACCGGAACGTGTTGTAGTGCAGCCCAATCTCCCGGTCGAGGTACTGACCCTGGAACCGCAGGTTCTGTTCCTCGATGTAATACGGTTCGCGTATTTCCTCCAGGGTGTTGCCCCAGACTCGATAGCGGGCTTGCCATATCGTGGCGCCATCCGCCTCCGTCAGTTGCTCGGGCAGGCCGTTCAGGTCGTTGTGGTAGTAGCGGACTTTCTGCAAGGCGCCGATGCCATCGACCCGCGCCAGCGGTTCGTAACCGTCGCCTTCGTATACGTAGAGGCTGGTCTGAGTGTTCTTGTGTTCCTGCAACAGGCGCAAACCATCCCAGGTAAAGCGTGTTTCGCCCAACGGATAGCCGTGGTTGTCGTGTTCGCTCTTGCCGATACGCCGCCCCAACGGGTCGTAGCTCATGCACACAACCGTTTCCCGCGCACCGTCCTGGTTGCGCACCTCGATCAAGCGGTGTTCGGCGTCATAGGCAAAGCGTTGCACCCGATGGGTGCCACTGCGCTTCTCGATCATCCGCCCAAACCCATCGTAGCGATAACGCTTGTCCTGATAGGTCAGCAGCTTGTTGTGCACCACCAATCCGGCACCGGCTTGCGGGCCGTCCAGCAGGTTGGCGGCGGCGTCGTAGGTGAAGGTTTCGCTTTGGCCCTGCACGCTGTCCTGGCTGGCGATGATTCGCCCCGTGGCATCGTAGTGCAGCAATTGGCGCTGGTCGCCGCGTGGCTGGCGGTCGAGGCAGCCGATCAGGTTGTCGCTGGGGTCGTAGTCGAAATGCTTCTGTGCCGGTGCAGGCAGTGCTGACGGCTGGTTGGACGGGCGGCGCAAGCGTGAGCGCAGGCGTCCAACCCGGTCGTACTCGCTGCGAGTGCTGAGCTGACCCTGGGTGCGCAACACCTCGCGGTGCAGGCGGTCGCGCTCGAAGTCGCTGATGACCCGGCCGTCCAGATTGATCTGGTGCAGATGGCCGCTGCCGTAGTACAGCCGATTGAGCCAACGCCCATCCGGTAGCTGCGTCTGGAGCAGATTGCCCAGTTCATCGTAGTGATGCTGCAAGCTACCCGCCGCGCTCTGTTCTTCCAGCAGTTGGCCCAGCGCGTCATAGGCGAACTCCAGTTTCTGTTCGTTACCGTCGTTATCGGTAAAGGTGACCGCCGTCAGTTGATCCAGCGCGTCGTAGCGGTACTCGGTACAGCCATCGTCGGTGACCTTGGCGATCAGGCGTCCCACCGCATCGCGCTCCAACTGATGAACGATGGGTGCCACCGGTGCGGATGGAACCAGCGCCAGGCCACTGCCGAACGGTGCCGGAACGTATTCCACGCGGGTGGCGTTATCCAGCATGTCATAGGCGTACTGCCGGGCGCTGCCATCCAGATCCTGCTGCCGGGTCAGCCGATCATTGGCATCCCAGGCAAAGCGGTAACTCTCGCCGTTTTCATTGGTCAGCGCCTGCAAACGCCCGTAGGCGTCATAGCCGAACTGCACCTGCCGCCCATGGGCGTCGATGCGTTGGCGCACCTGGCCGCGACGGTCGTACTGATAGGCGGTGCTGTGCCCGGCCGGATCGACATAACCGGTCAGCTGGCCGCTGCTGTCACGCAGGTACTGTTCGACGCGACCGTCCGGCAACTGGCTCTGCAACAGGCGACCCTGGGCATCGTGCTGGTAGGTCACGCGCTCGCCGAGGGCATCGGTGACGGCCTGCAGGTGGCCGAGCCGGTCGTAGCTGAAGGTGGTCGGCGATCCCGAGCAGTCGACATGGCGAATCAACTGCCCGAGGTCGTTCCACTGCAAGGTTTTGCTTTTGCCCGTGGCGTCGATGATCTCCACCACCTGGCCCTGGGGATCGAAGCGGTATTGGGTGACCTGCCCCAGCGGATCGGTTTCGTGGGTGCAGTTGCCGCGTGGGTCGTAGCGGTATTGCCAGCTGTTGCCCGCCGCGTCGGTTTCCACCAGCGGCAACGACCAGTGCTCCAGCCAGAGGGTCGACTCGCTACGCCCCAGAGGATCGACAGTGGCACTGAGGTTGCCGGCATCGTCGTAGCTGAATTGATGCTGCCCACCCTGGGGATCGGTGGCGCCGAGCAACTGGCGCTCGTCGTTCCACTCGAATTGCCAGGTGTGGCCGAGGTTGTCGGTGTATTCGGTGATCTGCTGCTGCGGGTTCCAACGACGGTTGCTCACACGCTTCAATCCGTCGGTGACACGGGTGATGCCGGCCTTCAGGTCATAGTCGAAGAGATATTCGTCGCCGTCATCGGTCCAGTGCCGAACCACCCGCCATTCAAGGTTCTCGACCAGCGCCCATTGATAGAAACAGCGCAACCCGGTGGGCAGATGGTGCTCGACCATCCGCCGCCCGTTATCGTAGGCGAAACGCCGTTGCACCTGGCCCAGGCTGTCGCGCACTTCGGTCAGGTCGCCGCCGTTGTCGTAGTCGTAGCTGACCAGCACCTCGCGCTGTTGATCGGGGTACAGGCGTTCGATCTGGCTGACCCGCCTGGGCCACTGGGTGCTGTAGATCAGCGCCACCTGCACCAGGTCGAAGGTGTCGCGCAGTTGGATCAGTCGCCCCGACTCGTCGTAGTCGAGATAGATCCGGTTGTCGTTGCGGTCGCCCAACTGGCTCAGACGCAGGTTCGAAGGATCGGCCAGGGTCGGTTCGAACAGGCGATACAAACCGTCATCGCTCTCGATCAGCAGTTGTCCGTTGCCGTTGCGCCGCACCGCCAGACCTTCTCCCGGACTGAACACCGCGCCGCCCAAGGGTATCGAGCCCATGTCGATACGCCGCGCCTGTTCGTCGGTATAGATCAGCCGTTCGCCGCCTTCGGGATGCACTTCGATGCGCACGCCGATTTCATAAGGCAGGCTCCAACCCGTGCCGAGCAGGCTGTCGCGACGCTCATCGCGGCTGTTGTAGAAGCGTTGCCAGTCGATGGGCAGGATGCCGGGCAGGACAAAGTCCAACTCTTCCTCGCCGCCCAGCACCTTGGCGCCCGTCGCGGCATGCACCGGGTTCGGCGAGCCGGCGATGGCGTTGGTCAGCGCACCGATGGCCTGGCTGGTGACGAAGGAGTTGACCCCGGCGAGCAACATGCACGGCAGGTTGCTGAGGAACTTGCCCTTGCTGCCCTTGAGCATCAGCAGCGCGGTGATCGCCAGGCCGACGCCGGGTGTCTTGCCGCTGCGAATCTCGCGCACCACCACCGAACCGCCGCCGATGGTGACATTGGGCGAGATCAGCCCGGCCGAAACCACGCTGGCGTCACAGGTACTGCGGTCGCCACTGCGCACGGCGGGCTGGCCATTGATGCTGACCTTTTTCGAACCTTCGGCGAGAAACTGCGGCGGCATTGGTGGGTGCTTCGTGCAGGTCACCAGGTCCAGCGGCTTGGGCACCGCACCAGGGGCCGGGGTCGCCACCGTGGGCCGCCACATCTGCGAGAAAAAGCCCTTGGCCATATCCAGGAAGCCCGGCTCCGCAGCTTTTTCGCCTTCGCTCTCAGGTGTACCCGCCGGGGCGACATGGGACGGCACCGCGCCGGCAGCGCGGGCGGCGGGAATCGAGTTGATCAGGGTGTTGGTGGAGCCGCTGAGGATATTGGCCTGCACCGTAGGCGGAAAAAGGGCGTTGCCGATGTCCTCGCACATCTTGCTCAGGCCCTTGTCGGCGCCGGTCTTGCTCATCGCCACACCGACGATCACCCCGACCACCGCGCCCAGCACACAGGCGCCAAGCCCGCCAGTGGCGACCGTGATCCCGGTGGCGGCGACCACGGCGGCGGTGGCCAGTGCGGTGATTGCCACGTTGGCCGCGACCTCGAGCACACCGCCGAGAATATCGGCCATCATCGAGGTATGGGACAGTCCATCGCCCAGTCGGGCGGCCCACAGTGCGTCAGACATGCATCGCGCCCGTCACGACACCCGGTCGAATTGCAGGGACTGCTTGATCGTCGCCCAATGCGCGGCCTCGGCATCCCCCAGCTTGTCGGCCTTGACGTAGCTCAGGGCGAGCATCTTGCGGGTGCCCGGCAACACCAGCGCGAGCTGGTACTGGAAGACCTTCTCCGCGCCCTTGCTGAACTGGCTGCGCAGTTCGATGCCGTCCACCGATTGATCGGCCCCCAGGCGCACGGCCTGGCCCGGCTGGTAGCGCAGTTCCTGGACCTGCTGTTCCAGGCGCTTGAGCTGGGCGTCGAAGTTGCTTTGCAGGGTTTCGCCGTCGGCCAACTGGCTGCGGCTGACGATCAGCGAGGTCCCCAGCTCCGGGAACTTGAGGATATTGATCGAGGCGTCCAGCAGCTCGCTCTCGGGCAGGGCGAACTGGAATTCATTGAGGCGGTAAGTCATGGCTCGCGGGTCTCGTTATTTGGGCTTGGGGAACATCGCCTCGACGCTGGCGTCGATGCTGCCTTTGACACCTTGGCCTTCAGGCGATGCGCCGGGGCCGCCGCCGTTGTTCAGGTGCAGGGTGCCGCCGGTGTTGAACTCGGCATCGCCCGAGGCATGGAAGCTGATCTGCACGCCGCTCAGGTTGATCTGCCCGCTGGCGTTCAACTCCAGCACGCTTTCACCACAGACCAGGCGCAGGTTTTCACCGACCTCGATGACGTAGCTCTGGCTGATGCTGTCGGTCTTCTTGCGGCCCACCACCAGGATGTCGTCGTCCTTGACCGCGCGCAGGCGCACCGAGCCGATGGTCACCGTCTCGTCGTGCCCGATGCTCTTGTTGCGGTCGTGGCCCACCGAATGGCTTTCGTCGACCTCGACCACGATGTCCTGGTTGCGCTCGGCATGGATGTACAGCTGCTCGGCGCCTTTCTTGTCTTCCATGCGGATTTCGTTGAAGTTGGCCGGCGTACCGCCCTTGCTCGACCGGCTTTTCATGCCGCTCTGGGTCGCATTGGCGGGCAGGTCGTAGGGCACCGTCTGTTCGGCGTTGTAGACCCGGCCGGTGATGATCGGCCGGTCGGGGTCGCCTTCGAGGAAGCTGACGATGACTTCCTGGCCGATCCGCGGGATCTGCATCGAACCCCAGTTCTTGCCGGCCCAGGCCTGCGACACGCGAATCCAGCAGGAGCTGTTTTCGTTGGACTGGTCGTGGCGGTCCCAGTGGAAGTGCACCTTGACCCGGCCGAACTGGTCGGTCCAGATTTCCTCGCCGGCCGGGCCCACCACCACGGCGGTCTGCGGGCCCTTGACGGTAGGGCGCGAGGTATTCGCCAGCGGGCGGAAGCTCTGTTGCGCGTCGATGCAACTGAGGCTGCTTTCGAACTGCGTACCGGGCGAGGCGCCGCCGGTTTCCAGGCTTTCCTGGGCGATGTAGTAACGCGCGCCGACAATCAGGTATTCGCGGTTCTGGTCCTGGCGGCCGAAGCCGGTGAGGCTGAACAGATGCCCGGAGCCCAGGCCCCGGGCGTTGCCGTTGAGCTCGACCCGTTCATGCAGGCTCTGGATGGCTTCGATGCGGGTGCGGGCGTAGTGCTCGCCGTCCTGGCTCTGCACGTAGGTGCCGGGGTAGTCGTACAGCGGATAGTCGCCGGCGGTGTGCGGGCGCGGCATGGCCGAGCGCACGTCGATCCGCGCGCTGGGGCGCTGGAAGTCGTAGTCGTTGAGTTCCAGGGAGCCGGGCTGGACTTCCTGGGCCAGGTGCCAGCCGTTGAGGTGATCGCGCTCGCGATGCTGGCCATCCGGCGGGTAATACGGCAACGACTCGTAGCCCGGGGCGCTTTGGTGGGCGCCGTAGGCGTCGGCCAGGACCAGCACGTGGCGGTCCTTTTCGTGGCGGAAGTAGTAGTAGATGCCTTCCTGTTCCATCAGCCGGCTGACGAAGTCGAAGCTGCTTTCACGGTACTGAACGCAGTATTCCCACTCGCGGTAGGGTTGGCTGAGGGCGTCTTCGAAGTCGGAGAAGCCCAGGTCGCGGAACACCTGCTTGATGATCTGCGGGATGCTCTGGTGCTGGAAGATCCGGCAGTCGGAGGTGCGGGTCAGCAGCCACAGCCAGGGCCGCAGGGTCACCGAATAGCTGGCGAACTGGCCCTGGCTGACGTTCTGGCTGCAGCGCGCGACGATGCCGTGGAAGTAACGCAGACCGCCCTGGACCTGCAGCGACAGGCTCATGGGCTTGCCCAGCAACTGGTTGAGGTCCAGGGCGCCGTCGTTGGAAGTCAGGTGCAATTCGTAGTCGAACAGCCGCCCCAGCTCCTCGCCGCCACCGAAGTCCTTGAGCAACAGGACATCCGGCCCGAGGGGGCTGTTGATCTGGGCCAGGCGGGTGGCTTGTGTGAATAGCATCGGCTCAGGCGCTCGCGTCGCTGAACTGGTAGTGCAATTCGTTATCCCGCTCGCTGATTCGTACCCCCGCCAGCGCCTTGCCTTCGAGCATGCGGGTGAGGAACTCGCGACTCATGTCCGGCAGCAGGCTGTTGGTCAGGATGGTGTCGATCATCCGCCCTCCGCTTTCGGTCTCGGTGCAACGCGAAACGATCAGGTCGACGACCTCGTCGTCGAAATCGAACGCCACCTTGTGGGTGCTTTCCACGCGCTTCTTGATCCGGCCCAGCTGCAAGCGGGTGATCGCCTTGAGCATGGTGTCGCTCAGCGGGTAATACGGAATGGTCACCAGGCGCCCCAGCAGCGCCGGCGGGAAAATCTCCAGCAGCGGCTGGCGCAGGGCCTTGGCGATCTCTTCCGGGTCCGGCACGTTGCCGGCGTCCTTGCACAGGTGCGAGATCAGCTCGGTACCGGCGTTGGTGGTGAGCAGGATCAGGGTGTTCTTGAAGTCGATCACCCGGCCTTCACCGTCCTCCATCACGCCCTTGTCGAACACCTGGAAGAAGATCTCGTGCACGTCCGGGTGGGCCTTTTCCACCTCGTCCAGCAGCACCACGCTGTAGGGCTTGCGCCGTACCGCTTCGGTCAGCACGCCACCTTCGCCGTAGCCGATATAGCCGGGCGGGGCGCCCTTGAGGGTGGAGACGGTGTGGGCCTCCTGGAACTCGCTCATGTTGATGGTGATGACGTTCTGTTCGCCGCCGTACATGGCTTCGGCCAGGGCCAGGGCGGTTTCGGTCTTGCCCACGCCGGAGGTACCGGCAAGCATGAACACCCCGATCGGCTTGCTCGGGTTGTCGAGGCCGGCGCGGGAAGTCTGGATGCGCTTGGCGATCATCCGCAGCGCATGGTCCTGGCCGATGATGCGCTTTTGCAGGTGCTGGTCGAGGTTGAGCACGGTTTCCAGTTCATTGCGGGCCATGCGGCCCACCGGAATACCGGTCCAGTCGGCCACCACCGAGGCCACCGCCTGGTAGTCCACGGTCGGCAGGATCAACGGGTTTTCGCCTTGCAGGGCGCTGAGGCGCTGCTGCAGATCTACCAGTTTTTCCCGCAGTGCGTGGCCCTGTTCGCTGTCGGTCTCGCTGTCCACCACGCCGGCACTTTCGCGCAGCTCGGCGCGGGTGGCGAGCAGTTCGTCCACCAGGACTTTCTCGTCGGTCCAGCGCGTTTCCAGTTCGGCCAGGCGCTCGCGCTCGGTGCTCAGCAGGTTCTCGCTGTGGCTGCGGCGCACGGCGGTATCGACGCCGATGGCATGCTCGCGGGCAATGATCTGCAACTCGATTTCCAGCGCTTCGATGCGCCGCCGGCTGTCGTCCACTTCCGCGGGCACCGCGTGCAGGCTGATGGCGACCCGGGCGCAGGCGGTGTCCAGCAGGCTGACGGATTTGTCCGGCAACTGGCGCGCCGGAATATAGCGGTGCGACAGCTTGACCGAGGCCTCCAGCGCTTCGTCGAGGATCTGCACCTGGTGGTGTTTTTCCATGGTCGAGGCGACGCCGCGCATCATCAGCAGGGCCTTGTCTTCCGACGGTTCGGCCACCTGCACCACCTGGAAACGACGGGTCAGCGCCGGGTCTTTCTCGATGTGCTTCTTGTACTCGGCCCAGGTGGTGGCGGCCACGGTGCGCAGAGTGCCGCGGGCCAGGGCCGGTTTCAGCAGGTTGGCCGCGTCACCGGTACCGGCGGCGCCACCGGCACCGACCAGGGTGTGGGCTTCGTCGATGAACAGGATGATCGGCTTGGGCGAGGCCTGGACGTCTTCGATGACCTGGCGCAGGCGCTGTTCGAACTCGCCCTTCATGCTCGCGCCGGCTTGCAACAGGCCGACGTCGAGGCTGCGCAGTTCGACGTCCTTCAAGGCCGGCGGCACGTCGCCGGCGACGATGCGCAGGGCGAAGCCTTCGACCACGGCGGTCTTGCCGACACCGGCCTCGCCAGTGAGGATCGGGTTGTTCTGGCGCCGGCGCATGAGGATATCCACCAACTGGCGGATCTCTTCATCGCGCCCGACGATGGGGTCGAGCTTGCCGCTACGGGCCTGCTCGGTCAGGTCCACGGTGAAACGCTTGAGCGCTTCCTGCTTGCCCATGGCGCTGGGGGCCATGGCGCCGCTGGCTTCGCCCGGCACCGCACCGGCGTTGAAACCGTCGCTGGCGCCGAGGTGGTTTTCCGGCGAATCGCCGACGTACTCGGCGAAGCGCTCGCTCAGGGCCTCGACCTTGATCTTGTCGAACGCAGGCGACAGCGCCAGCAGGGCATGGCGCAGGCTCGGGGTCTTGAGGATGCCGAGCACCAGGTAGCCGGTGCGCACCTGGCTTTCGCCGAACATCAGGCTGCCGTAGACCCAGCCGCGTTCCACGGCTTCTTCGACGTGGGACGACAGGTCGGTGATCGAGGTCGAGCCGCGCGGCAGGCGGTCCAGGGCCTCGGTCAGGTCGCGGGCCAGGCGGGCCGGTTCGATGTCGAACTGACGGATCAGCCGGTGCAGGTCCGAGTCCTGCAGTTGCAGCAACTGGTGCAGCCAGTGGCTCAGTTCCACATAGGGGTTGCCCCGCAGTTTGCAGAACACCGTGGCGGCTTCGATGGCCTTGTAGGCGAGGCTGTTGAGTTTGCCGAATAACGCGGCGCGGCTGATTTCACCCATGGTCCGGGCTCCTTGAATGGTGGGCCGAGGTGACCTGGTCGGCGTAGTGCCGGGCCAGGATCAGGTCCTTGGCATCTTCTTGGGGTTGGCCGATCCAGGTGTTGAAACCCAGGCGGAATTGGCCGTTGAGTTGCAGCTTGGGCACTTGCGGCTGTTCCAGGACCAGGTTCAGGTCCCAGTCCAGTTCGTGCCCCAGGTATTCGGCGACCCAGGCCACCAGGTGGCGGAAGGGTTCGCCGTCGGGCAACAGGCCCATGTAGTCGGCCAGCTTGAGCGGGCCGACGCGGATGCGGAATTTGTGCTGGCGGTCCCAGACGTGGCGGCCCAGGCAGAAGTCGACGCCCAACTGGTGCGCGCCGACGCCGAGGCGGCTGCGTTCCGGCAGGTGCAGCCATTGGCCGACGTATTCCTCGATCTGCACCGGCAGCCCGAAATACTCTTCCAGGATGGCGCGCAGGCCATCCGGGTAGCGGGTCTGGGCGGCGAGGTGGCCGCTGAAGTGCAGTTTGGCGGTGTCTGGAATCAGCCCCTGTTTCAGCAGGCTGGGCATGCCTCGGCCGCTGAGGGCAGCCAGTCGCGCGGACCAGTAGTCGTCGTCCGGGCGGTCGTGGCTGACGGTCGGCCGTGCTTCGGCCCAGGCCCGGTAGAACAGGCTCAGCAGGCGGTGGTGGAAGATATCGAGGAAGCGCTTGCTGGTGCTGTCGGTGTTGTTGCGCTGGCGTTCGCGCATGTATTCGGTCAGGTGCAGCGGCAACGGGCCGTTGGGGCCGCCGAGACCAAAGAAGAACTGCTCCAGCCGCGCCGGCGTGGTTTCGCTGGCCGGTGTCATGGAGGCCAGGGTGGCCGGGGCGAAGGCGCAGTCGAGCTGTTGACCGAGGCGCAACGGGTCGTCGGCCAGGCGCTGGGAATGGCCGAAGCGCGGCAGGTGCGGCGATTCGCACTCGATACGCCGCAAGGCCTGGAAGAAATCGTATTCCCAGGGCTCGGCCTGCATCGCCGTGAGCGTGCTCACAGGGTCGGACGGCGTCCGGGCTTGGCTTTCCATCGCATGATCTCGCCGCGTTCGGTGGTACGGATCACCGTCTCGGTAAAACTGTTGATCGACACGTAGCGTGCCAGGAAGCGTTCGAACACGGCGCCGAGGAGGAACACCCCGGTGCCGCGAAACGCGTTTTCGTCGAATTCCAGGGTGATCTCCAGGCCACGGCCGAAGACGATCGGCCCGGGCATCGGCAAGCGCCGGGTGCAGGGTTTGCTGCTGACCTCGCGCAGGCCCTCGATCTGCAATTGCAGGGCGGCATCGTTGCTCTCGCCGTACAGGCGCAGCAGTTCGCGCAGGGCGGCGGCGCCTTGGCCGGCTTCGCTCAACGACAGGTAGTTCAGCGACAACTGGCTGATCAGGCGCCAGGCCTGGTTGTCGTGGGCATGGCTGGCCCGCGGCCGGCTGGGCCCGGCCAGACAGCGGATCGCCGAGACCGGCGCACTGTCAGCCAGGGTGAAGTCGCTCTTGCCGGTGCCGACGTTCATGAACAGCGGCAGGTCGCGGTTGGTGCACAGGGCGCTGACGCCCAGTTGGCGCAGGTCGTGGCGGTAGGGCGCCTGCCGGCTGTCCACCAGGCTGATGAAGGTTTCGCTGCCGACATAGGTCGAGCGGGTGCCTTTGCGCCGTTGTTCGCTGGACAGCACCCGGGGTTCGCGGCGCAGGGTGTAGTAGGCCTGGTCGCGGCCATAGCGCGACGGATCGCGCACGGCATAGAACGGCAGGAACGGCTGGTCGGGCCCGGTGCCGTGGCCGGTGACGCCGGTCAGCGAGTGGATCTCGAAGTCCATGGGCCGGGTACGGTCGGCGATCACGTGGTGTTCGTTGACCCGCTCGGACAGGTGGATACGGTCCACGCGGCGCGGGAACAGGTTGATCGCCGGGGTGCAGAAGGGCACGAACTGCGCGGCGCCGACGCTGTTTTCCAGGCTCGGGTCGAAGCGCTCGAAAAGCACGATCAGTTCCAGCTCCTGGCCGGCGCAGCGCTTGACCGCGCGGCCCAGTTCGGCGAATTCGACGAACAGGTAGCGCTGGGGCAGGGCGAAGTATTCCTGCAACAGCCGATAGCCCTGGAACGCCTGGGCCACTACCGGCATCGCCGCTTCGCGGTCGTCGAAACCGCAGGCGCGCAGGGCGTCGCCGGGCAGGCGCTCGACCCAGTCGCCGCCCGGGGCACGGGCGAACACCGCGCAGGCATTGCCCAGCAGTTGCTCATACAGGCGAAACGGCTGCTCGTCGGCACCGTTGAGGTAGAGCGGCAGGCTGTCCAGGTCGAGCTGGTTGAACGGCAACTCGGCGCCGGTGCGCAGGGTCAGGCGCAGCCCGGCCTTGGCTTTCGGTTCGCTGGCGGCCAGGCGGCCGAGCACGGCCGACGGGTTGCCGAAGTATTCCGCATGGCTGACCTGCAACGGCCACAGCGTCACGGCATGGGCGCTGCGGTATTCGCAGGAGGTCTGGGTGTCCTTGCCCAGGGTGGCGCGCAATACGCTGTCGCGGGGCAGGGTGAAACCGCCGGCCAGGGAGCCTTCGTCCGGGTCGGTCTGCAGCTGGACCACGGTCATCGAAGGCGTTGGCGCCAGGTAATGCGGGTAGGCGATTTCCAGCAGGTTGTGGGTGAAGGTCGGGTACTCGGCATTGAGCTTGAGCTGCACCCGGGCGGTGAGGTAGGCGAAACCTTCCAGCAGGCGCTCGACGTAGGGGTCGGCGCAGTCGAGCCCGGACAGCGTCAGCCGGCCGGCGATCTTCGGGTATTCCTTGGCGAACTCGGCGGCGCTTTCGCGCACGTGTTGCAGTTCCTGGTTGTACAGGTCGAGCAGGCGCGGGTTCATGAACGTCTCCGTTGCTCGGCGGGCACCACGCGCACATGGCCGGATTCCAGGTCGAGGTCGGTGCGCAACAGTAGCGGCAACGACACCGGCAGGGCCCAGAGATCGCCTTCGATCTCGAAGCTCAGGGCGTTGTGGTTCATCTCGCCGTGGGCGACCTGGGCGCGGACCCGCAGGGTATGGCTGAGGATGCGCGGCTCGAAGGTGGTGATGGCGGTGTGGATCAGGCCTTCGAGGGCGGCGACATCGATGCTCGAGGCACTGTTGCCCGCCAGCGCCGGCAGGCCGTAGTTGACCACCGAGGTCCCGGCCGGGGTGTGCAGCGTGGCGTCGGCGTCGAGCAGGCTGGTGCTGTTGAGCAGCCAGGTCAGGTCACGCAGTACCGAGGCCTTGAGCTGGCTCAGGGACAGTACGCGTTTGTCGCCGCCTTCCTGGAGGTTGCCGGGCTCGTCGTCGGTCAGCCGGTCGAGCAGCGACGGTTGCAGGCGCTCGCGCAGGGTGAGGTCGCTCAGCACGTTGCTCATCGCGCAACGTCACAGGGGCTGGGCGCTGCGGGGTGGCAGCTCCGCTGGGCGGGAAACGCAGGCTTGGCCATGCTCGGGCACCGGGAATGAATCGAATTCGGGGTAACACCAGACGCCCCCGACGCCGAGCGGCGGGGGCGTGGGGATCAACGCTTGGTGTTCGAGCGGATGTTCCAGCCGAACTTGACCGGGCCGCCTTGCTTCGAGCCGTCGGCTTTCTGCTCCTGATACTCGACCGAGACCTGGGCGAAGTTCAGGGTGACGTTTTCGGTCAGGCGATCATCGCTGCCCGAGCCACCGGTGCTCAGGGAGGTGATCAGCACTTCTTCCAGGTCGATCTTCATGTACTCGACCTGGCTTTCGCCGCCGGCCTTGCGCACCACCAGGGTGACCTTGTCGATGTGCTTGCCGCTGGCGCAGTGCATCATCAGGTTCGGCGACGCCTTGTCGACGTACTTGGTCAGCGACAGGTCCTGGATATTGACCTTGCCGGCGCCACCGCCACCGCCCATGTGCATGTTGCCGGATTGGGACATGCCCCAGCTCCAGTTGAGGACATCGATTTCCTCTTTGTGAGCCTTGTCCTGGGACTCGCCCTTGATGTCGCCGATCTTGATGAAGATATCAACAGCCATGTTTTCTCCAGTGTGGTCTTCACCACGATGTTGTTAGCCAGGATCCGCCGCGTGGGGCGGCGGGTTCGCTGTGGTTGCGGGTTTGGGCCTACGCCCCTTTCGCCGACGGCAACTTGGATACCAGGCGCAACGAAACCGTCAGGCCTTCGAGCTGGTAGTGCGGGCGCAGGAAGAACTTGGAGGTGTAGTACCCCGGGTTGCCCTCGACATCCTCGACCACCACTTCCGCCGCGGCCAGCGGGTGCTGGGCCTTGGTGGTTTCGGTGGAGTGGGCCGGGTCGCCGTCCACGTAGTTGAGGATCCAGTCCTGCAACCAGCGCTGCATCTCGTCCTTCTCTTTGAACGAGCCGATCTTGTCGCGCACGATGCACTTGAGGTAATGGGCAAAGCGGCAGGTGGCGAACAGGTACGGCAGGCGCGCGGCCAGGTTGGCGTTGGCGGTGGCGTCCGGGTCGTCGTACTCGGCCGGTTTCTGCAGCGACTGGGCGCCGATGAACGCGGCGAAGTCGGTGTTCTTCTTGTGCAGCAGCGGCATGAAACCGTTTTTCGCCAGCTCGGCTTCGCGCCGGTCGGAAATCGCGATTTCGGTCGGGCACTTCATGTCCACGCCGCCGTCGTCGGTCGGGAAGGTGTGGGCCGGCAGGTTCTGCACTTCACCGCCGGATTCGACGCCGCGAATCCGCGAGCACCAGCCGTAGTACTTGAACGAACGGTTGATGTTCACCGCCATGGCGTAGGCCGCGTTGGCCCAGGTGTACTTGTCGCTGTCGGTGCCGTCGGTGTCTTCTTCGAAGGCGAAGGCTTCCACCGGGTCGGTCTTGGCGCCATAGGGCAGGCGCGCCAGGAAGCGCGGCATGGTCAGGCCGATGTAGCGCGAGTCTTCCGATTCACGCAGCGAACGCCAGCCGGCGTATTCCGGGGTGGTGAAGATCTTGGTCAGGTCGCGCGGGTTCGACAGTTCCTGCCACGAGCCCATGCCCATCACGGTCGGCGAGGCGGCGGCAATGAACGGCGCGTGCATCGCTGCGCAGACCTTGGACAGCTCGCCCAGCAGCTCGACATCCATCGGCGACTGGTCGAAGTAGTAGTCGCCCACCAGGCAGCCGTAGGGCTCGCCACCGAACTGGCCGTATTCCTCTTCGTACATCTTCTTGAAGATCGGGCTCTGGTCCCAGGCCGTGCCCTTGAACTTCTTCAGGGTCTTGTGCAGTTCCGGCTTGGCGATGTTCAGCACGCGGATCTTCAGCTGCTCATCGCTCTCGGTGTTGTTGACCAGGTAGTGCAGGCCACGCCAGGCGCTTTCCAGCTGCTGGAACTCAGGGTGATGGATCACCTGGTTGACCTGCGCGGTGAGCTTGGCGTCGATGGCGGCGATGATCGACTCGATGGACTTGATGGCGTCGTTGGACACCAGGTCGGTCTGTGCCAGGGCCTGTTCGGCCAGGGTGCGCACGGCACCTTCGACGGCTTCGCGGGCGCGTTCGGTCTTGGGCTTGAATTCCTGCATCAGCAGGTTGGCGAACTCGCTGGGCTCGGTGGTGGTGCCTGGCAACGCCTGATTGTCTTGCTGCAACTGGGTCATGATCGTTCGTCCTGATTAAGCGCTGGGCTCGGAGTCCTGGGGCTTTGGCGCACTCGCCAGGGCCTGGAGCAACGCCGGATCCTTGATGGCTTTCATGATGATTTCTTCGGCACCGGTCTTGCCGTCCATGTAGGTCAGCAGGTTGGCCAGTTGGGTACGGGCTTCGAGCAGCTTGTTCAGGGCATCGACCTTGCGCGCGACGTTGGCCGGGCTGAAGTCGTCCAGGCTCTCGAAGGTGATGTCCAGGCTCAGGTTGCCTTCGCCGGTCAGCTCGTTCGGCACGTTGAACGCCACGCGCGGCTGCATGGCCTTGAGGCGCGAGTCGAAGTTGTCGACGTCGATCTCCAGGAACTTGCGGTCCGCGACCGGTGGCAGCGGCTCGGCGGGCTTGCCGGCGAGGTCGGCCATTACGCCCATGACGAAGGGCAACTGGACCTTTTTCTCGGCGCCGTAGAGCTCTACGTCGTACTCGATCTGGACCCGTGGCGCGCGGTTGCGCGCAATGAATTTCTGAGAGCTGGTGTTCGCCACGTTGTTGCTCCTGGTCGCTCAAGCGACGGTGTTGGCGTTATCGGTGGTTGCCGTTAACTAAGCGGCGCGGTCCCGGCGGGCTTATTCGCCCTCGGGCCCCGCAGGTTTTCAAATTGGGACAGGCCGTCGGGAATCAGGTTACGGACAATGGTCGCGAAGTCGGCGTGCACCAGGTTCTTGGCCCGGGTCAACAGCACCGGCAGCGGGCTCGAAGGCTCGTGGCGGGCGTAGTAGTTCAGCAACCGGTCGAGGCTGCGCAGGACGTCGTCGCGGTTGCCGATCTCGCCCGGCGCTGCGGCGCGCGTGGCCACCGGGGCCGCAGCGGCGTTGTCGAGCCCGCTGGGGGCCGGCTCGGACTCGTTCACGGTCGATTCGCCGGCGTCGCTGTCGGGCGCGTATTCGGCGAGTATCTGCACGGCCAGCTTGAGCGGTTGGCGCAAGGCGCCGAGGTCGACACCCTGGGCCGAGCCGACCTGGTCGCTGACGAAGCGCTCGATGGTGTCGATGGCGCCGCGGGCTTCGTTGAGCGCGGCACGCACCGCCTCCAGTTGCTCGGGGTCGCTGTCGCGCAGGGCGCCGGCCAGTTCGTCGGCGTTCAGGTTTTCGTCGGAGAAACCCTGCAGGCCGCTGGCATTCAGCGCGGCACGCAAGGTCACGGTGCCGAAGGCCCGAGAGCGGGTCAGCACGCTTTCGCGCAGCAGGCGGATATTGGTGTCGCAGGCCAGGCCCGAGAGCGCGTTGATCCGCACCGTGGGGTCGTTGTCGTCATCGGCGTCGAGCAGCGGATAGAGTTCGCCCCAGTACTGCTGGAGCAGCTGGCTGACCAGGGTCAGGGCGTTGGCGAGGCCCGGCAGGCCATCGAGGGCCAGGGCGCTTTGCACGAGAAAATGGCTGATGCGCAGGTCTTTGCTGCGTTGCAGGAGCGCCGTGCTCGACTGCTCGATGGCGCGCCATGCCGGCGGCTCGGCCGCCTGCACCGAGTCGCCCATGATGCGCTCGGGTTTGCCTTGGGCGTCACGCTCCAATTGCAAGAATTGCGCGTCATATTCCAGGTCCTCGCCACAAGGCGAGTTTGCTGAAACAGCGGCGAGCAACAACGGCACATCCACCAAAATCGATCTCCTTATCGGCCCGCTGAATAGTCGGGCAATTCCTGCGAAAGTTCTCTCAGAAAACTCTCATATTTCTTGGTGGTATATACGAAGTGACATCATAGTGACATCATCCGTAAACAAGAAGTTGTGCATTTTTGGTGTAGTAGTTATAGCTTGTCAAGGTAAGCTAGCGGCCCTTTGTTACCGTTGTGACACACTCGTCAAGGCTGTCGACCATTGGGTCAGGCCGTGTGCGTTTTTAGGGATTTTGTAGGTAGAATTCACCAGGTTCGGCGAACTGGCTGAAATAGATAGGTTTTTTCCAGGATTTTCATAGCCCTGGCGAGACCCGGCGCGAGGTGTTTGCGCCGGGTGGCTTGTGCGTGGATGTACAGCAAGGAGGCGCAATGTCGCTGTGTTTGACTATCACTAGTTATCACAAGATCACCCCTGGCCAATGTCCGGAGAAATCCATGGACAAGGGAGTGATGGCAATTGGCCGTAGTTCCGAGAATGACTGGGTTCTTCCCGATCCGGAGCGGCTGGTTTCCTCGAAACATTGCGTTATTCAATACAAAGACGGTCGTTACTATCTGACAGATACCAGTACCAATGGCGTGGAGTTAGTTCAGGCCGGTATTCGTTTGCGCAGAGGCAACAGCGAGCCGTTGCAGGACGGCGAAATCATCCGTATCGGTGAGTACGAGATCCGTGCGCGTATCGATTTCAACCTGCAACTGGCGCCCGAGAGTCTGTCGGGGGGCGATTCATCCAACAGTTTCGAAGCGCTGATGGGGCGGGCGGCAGCCGCGCCCGCCATCTCGCCGCCAAGCACCCCGGCCGCGCATTTCCAGGGCGGTTCGGCGATGGATACGTTACCTGACCTGTTCGATTTCCTGACGCCGTCGAGTATTCCTCCGGCGACGCAGTCGGATCATGTGCCGGCACAACAGCATGACTTTCGTCCGCCGACGCCGGTGATCAGCCCGGCGCCCGTGGTGGTGCCGCCAGCGCCAGGCGTGGCGGTGATTCCCGAGGACTGGGATCTGTTCGGCGACACGCCCAAGGCACCAGCCAGTACGCCGGTGACTGTTCCTGTTTCCGTACCTGTGGCGATTGTCGAGGCTATCGTCGAGCCGACTCCGACTCCGACTCCGACTCCGACTCCGACTCCGACCCCGGCTCCGATCCCCACGCCGATGGTGGCCCCAGTTACCCAGCCAGCTCCCGTGGCAATGTCGAGCGGTGCGGCTCAGGCCGATTTGCTGCAAGCCTTCCTGCGTGGTGCCGGTCTCGACCAGCTGCGTATCGATACCGCCCAGGCGGAGGCGCAGATGGAAGCCATCGGCCGCAGCTACCGGCTGATGGTCGAGGGGCTGATCGATGTGCTGCGGGCCCGCAGCAGCCTCAAGGGCGAGTTCCGCATGCAGCAGACGCTGATTCGCCCGGTGGAAAACAACCCGTTGAAATTCGCCCCGAATGCCGATGAAGCGCTGCTCTTGCTGCTGCGTCACGGCAACCAGGCCTTCATGGCACCGGACCAGGCGGTCAGGGACAGTTTCGACGACCTGCGGGCGCACCAGATGGCGGTGATGGCCGGGGTGGAAGCGGCGATCAAGCACCTGCTCAAGCGTTTCGAACCTTCGGCGCTGGAGACCCGCCTGAGCAAGCCCGGCGGTTTGTCGAACCTGTTCAGCGGTTCGCGCCAGGCCCAGTACTGGCAGCAGTTCACCGAGCTGTACACGAATATTTCCCGTGAGGCCGAAGAGGATTTCCAGGACCTGTTCGGTCGGGAGTTCAGTCGCGCCTACGAGGAACACAGCGCGCGGCTGCGCAGGGGATAAGGCCACCACGGACCCCTGTAGGAGCGCCGGTCGACGCTCGATTGCCAGCGATGAGGCCCTTGAGTCTTGTGCTGCCTAGCCGGACGCCATCGTCGGCAAGCCGGCTCCCACAGGGTTTCGGGCAAGGCGCTGGTTTGCAGTTGTTATATGGATAAACGGACAGTCAGCAAGTCATTGAGGACGCAGGATGATTCACCGAGTTTTACTGGCCGCAGCCCTCACGCTGCTGCTCGGCGCATGTGCCAAGGACGCGGCCGCTCCAGCGCCCGTCGACGCGCCCGTTGCTGCCGATAGCGCCACGGCTTCCCTGCATTTCCACGCCATTGCCGGCCTCAATCCCGGCGCCGACGGCACGCCCGCACCCGTGCGCGTACGGATTTACGAGCTGAAGAACGGCGCCAACTTCAACCGCGCCGACTACTTCGCCCTGGCCGAGCGCGCCCAGGCCACCCTCGGCGCCGACCTGATCGACCAAGACGAAGTACTGGTCAAGCCCGGCGAGCAGCTGGACATCGAGCGTGCACTCAACCCGGCGACCCGCCAGGTCGGCCTGGTGGTGGGCTACCGCGAAGTCGACCAGGCGCTCTGGCGCACGCTGCTGACCATCGCGCCCAAGCAGCTCAACGACTATCAGATCAGCCTCGATGTGCGCGCCGTGCGCAGCGCCGTCGTCGTGACCCCAACCCGCACCGCCCCCTAGGCAAACGGAGAAGCCATGTCCTGGAACAATCGAGTGGTCTGGTCGGAAGGCATGTTCATCGGAACGCAGCACTTCCAGCAGCATGACCGTTATCTGGAAAACCTGATCGACGCCCGCAGCCGGCCATTGGCCGTCGGCGCCTGGGGTTTTTCCGAGCTGCTGATCGACCAGGGCCTGCTGGCCCAGGGCAAGCTGGCCATCGTCTCGGCCCGGGGCCTGCTGCCGGACGGCACACCCTTCAACATCCCCCACGATGACCTCGCGCCGAGCCCGCTGACCATCGACGAGCACCTGCGCGACGGCCTGGTCTACCTGGCCTTGCCGCTCAAGCGCGCCGGCTCACGGGACACCGTCGACGAAGGCGAGGAACTGGGCGGGGCGCGCTACCTGAGCCAGGTCCGCGAAGTGCGCGACGACAACGCGCCGTTCGAGAACCGCGCGCCGGTGGCCTTGGGTTCGCGGGCCCTGCGTCTGTTGACCGCCGCGGATGGCATGGGCGATTACGCCGCCATCGGCCTGGTGCGGGTCAAGGAAAAGCGCGCCGATCGGGCCCTGGTCCTCGATGACAGCTATGTGCCGCCGGTGCTCGATGTGGCGGCGAGCAAGCCGCTGACGGCGTTTCGCAGCGAACTGCTGGGCCTGCTGCACCAGCGTGGCGAAGCCCTGGCCGGGCGCGTGGTGGCCTCGGGCGCCGGCGGTGCCTCGGAAATCGCCGATTTCATGCTGCTGCAACTGGTCAACCGCGCCCAGCCGCTGATCGGCCACCTGAACCAGATCAGCCCCTTGCACCCGGAGCGCCTGTACAGCGAGCTGGTGAGCCTGGCCGGCGAATTTTCCACCTTTTCCAGCAGCGGTCGGCGCCCGGCGGCGTTCCCCGCGTATCAACACGATGACCTGGCGTTGAGCTTCGCCCCGGTCATGCAGGCCCTGCGCGAAGCCCTGTCGATGTTGATCGACAGCAAGGCGACGCCGATTCCGATTGTCGAGAAAGCCTATGGCATCCATGTGGCGATGCTCGCGGACCGCAGCCTGATCGACAACGCCAGCTTCATCCTGGTGGTGCGCGCCGATATCCCCAGCGAAACCCTGCGCGGTCGCTTCGCCCAGCAGAGCAAGATCGGTTCGGTGGAGCACATCCGCGACCTGGTCAACCTGCAATTGCCGGGTATCGGCCTGTTGCCGCTGCCGGTGGCGCCGCGGCAGATTCCGTTCCATGCCGGGTCCACCTACTACGAACTCGACCGGGGCAGTGAGCACTGGAAGCAGCTGGTGAACTCCGGCGGTTTCGCCTTCCATGTTGCCGGCGAGTTTCCCGGCTTGAACCTGGCCTTCTGGGCCATCCGAGGATAAGCCGCGATGAATGCCAACGATGATGCATCGGGCCAGTCGCTGCCCGCCAATGACCGTACCCAGTTCATGCCGCGCCCCGGTGGCCGGGCGCCGGAGGCTGCCCGGGCCGAACCGGTGGCGCCGCTGTCGGTGCCGGCCGCGCCGCTGCCGGTCGGCCAGTCACAGGGCCTGAACCCGCTGGAGAGCGCCGCCGGGCCTTTGCTGGCGCTACTCACGCGCCTGCGCAACACCATTGCCCATCCGGCACCGGCCAGCCTGCGGGCGCAGTTGCTGGCCTATCTGCGGCAGTTCGAGGAGCGCGCCGAAAGCGCCGGTATGGTCCGCAATGATGTGTTGCTGGCGCGCTATGCGCTCTGTACCGCCCTCGACGAGGCGGTATTGAGCACGCCTTGGGGCAGTGCCGGCGACTGGGGCAAGCAGAGCCTGCTGATCACCGTGCACAACGAGGCCTGGGGCGGCGAGAAGGTCTTCCAGTTGCTCGACCATTGCCTGCAAAGTCCGCGCGAGCGCCTGTACCTGCTGGAGCTGTTGTACCTGTGCATCTGCCTGGGCTTCGAAGGCCGCTATCGGGTGATGATCGACGGGCGCAGCCAGCTCGATGCCCTGCGCGAGCGCACCAGCGCGGCGATCCGCAGTGCCCGTGGCGAGTATGAGCGCGAGCTGTCGCCGCACTGGCGCGGGCTGGCGGTGGTGCGTGATCGCCTGAGCCAGTTCATGCCGCCCTGGGTCGGCATCGCCATCGGCCTGGCGCTGTTGCTGGTCCTGCTGTTCGGCCTGCGCCTGAAGCTGGCCGCCGACGCCGAGCCGGTGTTTCGCAATATCCATGCCCTGGGTGAAATCCCGGTGCAGACCATCGACCGTCCGGTGGTCCAGCCCAAGGTGGTGGAGCGGCCGCGCCTGGCCGGTTTCCTCGCCGAGGACATCAAGGCCGGCAAGGTCGCCGTGGAAGACAAGGTCGACCGCTCGGTGGTGACCATTCGCGGCGACGAACTCTTCGCTTCGGCCAGCTCCAGCATCGTCGACGACTACCAGCCGCTGATGCTGCGCATCGCCGACGCCATTCGCAAAGTGAAGGGCCAGGTGCGGATCACCGGCCACAGCGACAACCGACCTATCGCGACCCTGCGCTTCCCGTCCAACTGGGCGCTGTCCCAGGCCCGGGCCGAGCAGGTGTTGCAGATCCTGGCGGCGAAGACCGGCCAGCCGGAACGCTTCAGCGCCGAAGGGCGCAGCGACACCGAGCCGCTGGCCTCGAACGCCACGGCCGAGGGCCGGGCGAAGAATCGTCGGGTGGAAATCACAGTCTTGGCGGAGGGAGTCGAGTGAAGGCGTTTTTCGGTTTTGTCATTCGCTGGGTCATCCCGCTGTTGGGGTTGATCGCCCTCAGCCTGATCATCTGGTTTGTCGGCCCGTTGCTGGAAGTGCTGGTGCCGGAAGGTCGGCGCTGGGCGCTGATCGTGTTGATTTTCGCGGTGTGGATCGCCTACCGCGTGTTCCGCCTGATCCAGGCCCGGCGCCAGGCGGCCAGGGTCCTGCAGAGCCTGGCCGCGGAAACGCCGCCGGACCCCGCCAGTGTCGCCACCGCCGAAGAACTGGCGACCCTGCGCCAGCGCATGGCCGAGGCCCTGGCATTGCTCAAGAAAGCCAAGCTCGGCGGTGACGAGCGCCGCAACCTGTACGAGCTGCCGTGGTACGTGATCATCGGCCCGCCGGGTTCGGGCAAGACCACCGCTCTGGTGAATTCCGGACTGCATTTCCCCCTGGCCGCGCAGTTCGGCGCCGGGGCGATTCGCGGTGTCGGCGGTACGCGCAACTGTGACTGGTGGTTCACCGACCAAGCCGTGCTGCTGGACACCGCCGGCCGCTACACCACCCAGGACAGCCATGCCCAGGTGGACAAGGCTGCCTGGCTGGGTTTCCTCGACCTGCTGAAAACCCAGCGTTCGCGGCGGCCCATCGACGGCGCCTTCATCGCCATCAGCCTGTCGGACCTGCTGCTCAGCACCGACGCCGAACGGGCAGCCCATGCCACGGCGATCCGCGCCCGTATCCAGGAGCTGTATACCCAACTGGGCGTGCGTTTCCCGATCTACCTGATGCTGACCAAGCTCGACCTGGTGCCGGGGTTCATGGAGTTCTTCGACGCCCTGAGCAAGGAAGAGCGGGCCCAGGTCTGGGGCATGACCTTCGACCTGGACGACGGCAAGAACGCCGAAGGTCCGCTGGTGCGGTTCAGCGACGAGTTCGCCGGGCTCGAGCAGCGCCTCAATGCGCGGCTGGTGGAGCGCCTGCAACAGGAGCGCGATCCGGCGCGGCGCGACCTGATCTACGGTTTCCCGCAGCAGTTCGGGGCGTTGAAGGCGTGCCTGCAGGATTTCCTCGACGGCGTGTTCAAGCCCAATGCCTATGAAGATCGCGCCTTGCTGCGCGGCGTGTACTTCACCAGCGGCACCCAGGAAGGCAGTCCCATCGACCGCCTGATCGGCGCCATGGCCCAGAGCATGAACCTGGACCGCCAGCAGCTGGCGCGCCAGAGCGGCAACGGGCGCAGCTACTTCATCGAGAAGCTGTTCACCGCCGTGGCCTTCGCCGAGCGCGGGCTGGTGGGGGTCAACCGCAAGGTCGAACAACGGCGCAAATGGCTGGCGCGCGGGGTGCTGGCGGCCACGGTCGCGGTGGTGCTGGTGGTCGGTACGCTCTGGTGGGTGAGCTTCCGCGCCAACGAGGCCTATATTGCCCAGGTCGATCAGAAGGTCGCGCCCCTGGGTCAGAGCGTGCAGAACCTCAGCCCGGCGCAACGCGACGTGCTGGCGGTGCTGCCGTTGCTCAATGCGGTCAAGCACCTGGCCGGCGATGCGCCGGGCTGGGCCGAAGGCCTGGGCCTGTACCAGGGCGGCATGCTCGAAGCCGAGTCCGCCAGCGTTTATCGCAAGTTGCTGATCGCGGTGTTCGCGCCGCGCCTGCTGACCCGGGTCGAAGAGCAACTGCACAGCGGCGGTAATTCGGACTTCCTCTACGAAGGCTTGAAGGCCTACCTGATGCTGGCCGACAACGAACATTACGACCCGCAGTTCATCAAGGCCTGGATCGCCCTCGACTGGGACCACAGCCTGCCACGGGATTTGCCACCGGAGCAGCGCGTGGCCCTCGGTGAACATCTGCAAGCCCTGTTCGAGCGCCGTCCGCCGAATGCCCGGCTGGACGAGCGACTGATCGACGACCTGCGCCGCCAGCTGCAACAACTGCCGGTGGCGCAGCGGGTCTATGACCGGGTCAAGCGCCAGAAACTGCCGGAAGGCGTGGCGGATTTCCGCCTGAACGAGGCCGCCGGACGTGATGCGGCGCTGGTGTTCAGCCGCAAGAGCGGCAAGCCCCTGGGCGATCCGCTGAGCGGCTTCTTCACCGTCAAGGGCTATCGCCAGGCTTTCCTGCTGGCCAGCCTGAACCAGGCCAATACCGTGGCCGAGGAACAGTGGGTGCTGGGCCGCGACCCGGCCGAACAGCAGAATGTCGCCAGCCTGGCGGCGGATGTGCGGCGTCTGTATTTCCAGGATTACCTGCGTCAGTGGGATGCCTTGCTCGCCGATATCGACTTCGTGCCCATCACCAGCGTGGCCCAGGCCTCCGACGTGCTGCGGGTGATTTCCGGGCCGACCTCGCCGCTGAAGAAGCTGCTGGTGGCGGTGGCCAAGGAGACCGACCTGCAACAGGAAGAACGCCTGCTGGCGGCCCAGGGCAAGCCGGTCGCGGGTAATGTCGACCAACTCAAGCAACGCCTGGGCTCCCTACTTGGCCAGGAACAGGCGGCGGGCAACAGCAGCGCGCCGGTGGAGACGCAGGACCCGGTGAGCGCGCACTTCGCCGAGCTCAACGCCCTGGTCAACAAGGGCGAAGGCGAGCCGGCGGCCATCGATGCCTTGCTGGCGGACCTCAATGCGCTCTATGTGCAGGTCAGCGCCATGTCCGGCGCCAGTGGCGATGCGCTGCTCGGCGAGGCGAAGAACCAGGCCTCGGCCGCCGCCACGCGGGTCAGCCTGAACGCCGAACGCCAGCCACCGCTGGTGCAGGGATTGGTCAAGTCGGTGGTCAGCTCCACCACCAACAGCATGATGGGCGGGGTGCGTAACCAACTGAACGCGGCCTGGACCAGTGAAGTGGTCAACGTCTACCGGCAATCCCTCAGCGGCCGTTATCCGCTGGCGCCCGGCAGTGCCCGGGATGCGACGCTGGAGGACTTCGGCCTGTTCTTCGGGGTCGGCGGGGTGATGGACAGCTACTTCCGCAAGTACCTGCAGCCCTACGTCGACACCTCGGCAACCCCCTGGCGCTGGCAGCCGGGGGCGGCGCAGAAACTCGGCATTGCCCCCGGCGTGTTGCAGACCTTCCAGCGTGCCGCGGCGATTCGCGATGCGTTCTTCCGCTCCGGCGGCACCCAGCCGACCGTGCGTTTCGAACTCAAACCGGTGGCGATGGACGCGTCCATCACCCAGTTCCAGCTTGAGCTCGACGGTCAGCAGGTCGGCTATGACCACGGCCCGAGCCGGCCGGTGGCGATGCAATGGCCGAACCCCGGCAGTGTCGGTGTGGTGCGCTTGTCGATCACGCCACCGTCGAGCAGCGGGCGCTCGGGGATCACCCTGGACGGCCCCTGGGCCTGGTTCCGCCTGCTGGAGCAATCGGACCTGGTGGCCGGCAACTCGCCGGATCGTTTCAACCTGCGGCTGCGGGTGGACGGTGCGAGCATCTCCTACGAACTGCGCGCCAGCAGTGCCTTCAACCCTTTCAAGAGCCGCGTGCTCAGTGGCTTCAGCCTGCCGGAGCGGTTATGACGATGGTGGGGTTCTACGGCAAGCTGGCCAGTCGCGGCGATTTTGTCAGCCGCGGCCTGCCGCAGAGTTTTGTCCAGCCCTGGGATGCCTGGCTGGCCTCGGGGTTGCTCGTCAGCCAGCAGCAACTGGGGGCTGACTGGCTGAACGTGTACCTGGTCAGCCCGCTCTGGCGCTTCGTGCTGGCGCCGGGTGTCTGCGGGCCGGACGCGATGGCCGGGGTGTTGATGCCGAGCATCGACCGGGTCGGCCGCTACTTTCCGCTGACCGTGGCCCAGCCCCTCGATCCCGGGCATGCCCTGGCGGCGGTGGTCGGCGGTGCGGATGCCTGGTTCGAGCAGGCGGAGGCCCTGTTGCTGGCGACGCTTGAAGAGGGCGCCGATTTCGAGGCTTTCGACCAAGGCATTCAGGACCTGGGTGGCCTCCCGTTCGCCAACAAGGCGCCCTGCAGCGAGTTCGCCGGGTTGCAGCGCCTGGCCGCGCTCGACGCGTCGAGCCGCGCCAGCGCCCTGGCCGAACAGGCCTGTGTCGGCAGCAGCCTCTGGTGGGGGCGTGGCTCGCAACGGATCGAGGCGGGCCTGATGCGCTGCGCGGGTCTGCCGGCGACCGCCGATTTCGGCAGTTTCCTCTTGGGCAAGGGGGTATCGATCTAGATGGTTCACGCACCTGCAATCACTTACCAGTCGGCCAGCTACAGCCATGTCGGCATGGTCCGGCAGATCAACGAGGACGCCCTCCTGGAGCTGCCCGGCGCCGGGCTCTGGGTGGTGGCCGACGGCATGGGCGGGCATGCGGCGGGAGACTACGTCAGCAGCCTGATCGTCGATAGCCTGCGGCGCATTCCGCCTGCGGACTCCCTGGCGATCTACACCACGGCCCTGCGGTCGCGTCTGCTCGAGGTCAATGCCGCCGTGCGCGAGGAAACCGCCAACCGCGGCGTGGCGATGATGGGCAGCACCGTGGTGTTGTTGGCCGTGCGCGGGGCCGAGGGCGTCTGCCTGTGGGCCGGCGACAGTCGCCTCTACCGCCTGCGCGACGGTCAGTTGGAGGGCATCTCGCGCGATCACAGCTACGTCCAGGACCTGCAGGACAGCGGCCTGCTCAGCGAGGCCGAGGCGCGGGTGCACCCACGGGCGAACATCGTCACCCGGGCCATCGGCGTGGAGGCGCACCTGGAGTTGTCGATGGTCCCGTTCCAGGTGTTGCCCGGCGACACCTACCTGTTGTGCAGCGACGGTCTGAACAAGACCGCCGAAGACGCCGAGATCCGCGACGTGCTCGTCCATGACGACCCCTACGACGTGGTTCGCAGCCTGGTGCACCTGGGCCTGACCCGGGGCGCTCCGGACAACATCACGGCCATCGTCGTCAAAGCCACCTGAAGACCCCGAACACATGGACATTCTGATTCCCGGATTCGATATAGGCGCAGTCATTGGCGAAGGCGCCATGGCTACCGTCTATCTGGCGACCCAACGGTCGCTGGAGCGCAAGGTGGCGCTGAAAGTGATGGCGGCCGCGCTGGCCGCCGACCCGACCTTCTGCGAGCGTTTCCTGCGCGAAGGCCGGACCCTGGCGCGGCTGTCGCATCCGAACACCGTGACCATCCACGACATCGGCAATGTCGGCGAGTTGTATTACATGGCCATGGAATTCCTGCCCAACGGCACGCTCAAGGAGCGGATCGCGGCGGGACTGAGCCCGGAGCAGGGCTCGGGTTATATCCGCCAGATCGCCTCGGCCCTGGGCTATGCCCATGCCCAGGGGTTGGTGCACCGCGATGTGAAACCGGCCAACATCCTGTTCCGCGCCGACGGCACGGCGGTGCTCTCGGACTTTGGCATCGCCAAGTCGCTGGATGATCGCACCCAGTTCACCCAGGCCGGGTTTGCCGTGGGCACGCCGAGCTACATGAGCCCGGAGCAGGCCCGCGGCCAGGACCTCGACGGACGCGCCGACTTGTATGCGCTGGGGGTGGTGCTCTATGAAATCCTCGTCGGCAAGTTGCCCTACAGCGGCACCGATGCGCTGTCCACGGCCCTGGCGCACCTGACCGAACCGCTGCCGGAGTTGCCGATCCAGCATGGCCGCTACCAGGAAATCCTGCGCCGGCTGCTGGCCAAGGACCCGGCGGAGCGTTTCCCGGATGCGGCGGCCTTGCTGCGGGCGCTGGACAACCTGCCGGCGGAAAACCTCGACGCGACCTTGCTCCAGCCCTTGGCGATAGCTGCGGTGACGCCGCCGGCCAGCGACCTGGGCGGACTGACGCCGATGTCGATCGAGATTCCCACGGCTGTGCCGGCACCTTCGCCAACCCCGCCACCCGTGCCGCCATCGCGACCCGCTCCGGCGCCGGTTCTCGACCGCTCTGCCGAATCCGGACAACGGCGCGGCCCGGTACTGACGCTGGTTGCCGTGGCGGTGGCTGCGGCCCTCGGCCTGGCAGGCGCCGGTTACTGGTGGCTGGGTGGCGCGAGCCATCCCGCCACGCCCAGCACGGTTGCGCAGTCGCCGGCGAAAAAAACAGTGCCATCGAACCCACCTCCGACCTCGAACCCGCTGCCGGTGCAATCGCCCACTGTCGCCCAGCCCGTGGCGGTGGACAGCGACGGTGGCCAGCGGCCCTTGTTGATGGCCGGCAAGAAGACCCTGTTCCAGCGGGTCCTGAGCAAACCCGGCGCTAGCTTTTCCAGCGAGCCGGGGGCCAAGCCGGACAAGCCGCTGCCGGCGTTCTCGGTGCTGTACGTCTACCAGCGCAAGACCGTCGACGGCAGTATCTGGCTACGGGTCGGCGCGGCCAGTGATGGGCGCAGCGAAGGCTGGCTGCCGCAGGATGCGGTCAGCGACTGGAAGCAGAGCCTGGTGCTGAAGTTCACCGAGCGCTCCGGGCGGGCGCCGGTGATGTTCCTGCGTGACGCCAGCGATATCGACAAGCTGCTGGCCAACCCGTCGGCGGCGAAGAACCTGCTGCTCAATGCACAGAAAAACCCGCAGGACGATCAGCGCGTGCTGGCCCTGGAGCCGGCCGCCAGCGCGGTGCCGCAGAACCAGTTCTACCTGCTGCCGATCTTCGATTCGCGCGAAAGCCTGGATGAGAACGGCCAGCCGGTGCAGTTGCTGAATGTCGCCTCCATCGACCCCGGCAGCACGCCGAAAGCCCTCGGCAACGGCGCCGCGCCGGCGGTCAGCGCCGACACGTTCCGCACGGCCATCGTGCTGGTGGTGGACACCACGGAATCGATGCAGCCGTACATCGATCAGGTCCGCGACGTGGTCCACGAGCTGCAGAGCCAGATCGCCCAGCGTGGCGAGCTGGACAGCGTGAGTTTCGGCCTGGTGGGTTTCCGCAACAATGTCCAGAAAACCCCGGGTCTGGAGTACCTGACCAAGACCATGGTGACCCTCGATCAGGGGCGCGACCCCGAGCGCTTCCTGGAGCTGGCACGGCAGGTGAAGGCGTCGACGATCTCGAGTCATTCGTTCAACGAGGACTCCTTCGCCGGGGTCATGCAGGCGGTCGACGGCATGGACTGGTCGGGCTACGGCGGCCGGCTGATCCTGCTGGTCACCGATGCCGGTTCGTTGCGCAAGAACGACCCCTACAGCAGCACCCGGATGAACGAAGCGGAGATCCGCCAGGCCGCGCTGGGCAAGCAGATCAAGATCTACGCGTTGCACCTGCGCACCGATGCCGGGAAGAAGAACCATGCCTTCGCCGAGCAGCAGTACCGGACCCTGACCGCCGACGCCAACCCGCAGATCGGCGATTTGTATATCCCGGTCCAGGGCGGCGACGTGCACAAGCTCGGTGAACGGGTCGGCGAGATCGGCTCGGTGTTCGCCAACCTGGTGCACCAGGTGCGCAGCAACCAGACCCAGGCCGTGCCGCTGCTGGCCGCCTCGCCGAGCCTGGCGGACAAGTCGGCAGCCATCGGTTATGCCATGCAGATGGATTTCCTCGGCCACAAGGCGGCCAGCCAGGCGCCGCAGCTGGTCAGCGCCTGGACCGCCGACCGCGACCTGACCAACCCGGCGCTGCCGGCGTTCCAGGTCTGCGTGATGCTGACCAAGCTGCAACTCAACGAGCTGCAACAGTCGCTGAAACTGATCGTCGACGCGGCGCGCAAGACCCAGACCTCGCCCAAGGACTTCTTCCAGGAAATCGCCAGCGCCAGTGCCTACATGAGCCGCGATCCGCAGGCCTTGCGCAAGGGCGGCAACCTGGCCGACGGCGGCATCCTCGGCGAGTACCTGGAAGGCCTGCCGTACCGCAGCAAGTCGTTGAACATGACCCAGGACCTCTGGCTGTCGCTGAGCGTGGCCGAACAGGAGGACTTCATCGACGAACTGGACTCGAAGATCCGCCTCTACGAAACCTTCCACAACGACGTGGCCAACTGGGTCCGGTTCGGCGATGCCGAGCCGGGCGATGCGCTGTACCGCGTGCCTTTGTCGACGCTGCCGTGATGATCAGTCTGCGAGAAGTGCGCAAGACGCGGGGCGAGGGGGCCCAGCGCTACAGCCTGGAGGTGCCGCGCCTGAGCCTGGCGCCCGGCGAGCAATGGGCGGTGGTGGGGCCCAGCGGTTGCGGCAAGAGCACCTTGCTCGATCTGCTGGCGCTGGTCCTGGCGCCGGACCGGGCGGGGCTGTTTGTCTACGACGCGCCGGCCGGTGCGCTGGATATCGCCGCGCTCTGGCGGCAGGGCCGGCACGATCGCCTGGCGGCCCTGCGCAGCCGACAGCTCGGCTATGTGCTGCAGACCGGTGGCCTGCTGGGCTTTCTCGATGTGCGCGGGAATATCGCCTTGTCGCGCCAACTGCTGGGCCTGAAGGACGACGGCAGCGTCCGGCGGCTCGCCGAGCAACTGGAAATCGCCGATCAACTGGACAAGAAGCCCCAGGCCCTGTCGGTGGGCCAGCGCCAGCGGGTCAGTTGCGCCCGGGCCCTGGCCCATGGGCCACGGCTGCTGCTGGCCGACGAACCCACCGCGGCCCTCGATCCGCTGAATGCCGGACGGGTCATGCAGTTGCTTCTGAACCAGGCCCGGGAGCAGGGTGCCTGTTGCGTCATCGCGACCCATGACGAAGCCCTGGTGCACGAGTTGGGTGTGCCGGTGCTGCGGATTGCCTGCCAGCGCGATGGCGACGGCGGCGTCACCGCGACCCTGGAGGTGACGCCATGACCCGCACGGCCCTGGTTGCCGGCCTGGCCTGGCAGGATTATCGCGCCGACTGGCGGCTGTCGGCCTGTGCGGTGCTGGCGCTGGTGGCGGTGATCGCGCCGTTGCTGGTGCTGTTCGGCCTCAAGTTCGGCCTGGTCAGCAGCCTCACCGAACGCCTGGAGCGCGACCCGACGGTGCGCGAGATCATTCCCCTGGGCGGCGGGCGTTTCAGTGCGGCGTTTATCGCCGCGCTGGGGCAGCGTGAGGACGTCGCCTTTGCCCTGCCGCGTACCCGGCAGATCGCGGCGACCGCCGACCTGTCGGCCAGCGCCCAGGGGCAGGTGGTCAATGTGGAGATGCTGCCCACCGCCGACGGCGACCCCCTGCTCGGGAACTTGCCCGCGCCGGTGGGCCTGGCGGCGATGCTGCTCAGCCAGACGGCGGCGGAGAAACTCGGGGTGAAGGCCGGCGACTGGTTGCAGGTGTCTTTCGGCCGGCAGGTGGCCGGTCGCCTGGAAAGTCGCCATACGCAGATCCAGGTGCAGGCGGTGTTGCCGCTGGAAGCCTTCGAGCGCGACGCGCTGTTCGCCCCGCTGGGCTTGCTGGAAGCCGCCGAGGACTATCGCGACGGCCGTGGCGTGCCGGTGCTCGGCTGGGTCGGCGAACCGGCGGGCACCGCCGCGCAGCGGGTCTATCCGGGGTTTCGCCTGTATGCCCGGGGGCTGACCGATGTCGAACCGCTGCGGCGTTATTTCGTCGAGCGCAACCTGCTGGTCGCGACCCAGGCCCAGGCCATCGCCCAGGTGCAGTCCTTGAGCCGCAACCTGGCCATCGTGTTCTGGGTCATCGCTACCCTGGCGTTGGGCGGTGCCTTCGCGGCGATCTTCGCCGGCGCCCTGGCGGCGGTGGAGCGCAAGCGCCGCGAGTTGTCGGTGCTGCGCCTGCTGGGTCTCGGCACCGCCGCGCTGCTGCTGTTCGTGGTCCTGCAAGCGCTCTACAGCGGCCTGTTGGCGGCGCTGTTGAGCGGCGTGCTCTACAGCTTGGCGGAGTGGGGCCTGAATCGTTTGTTCGTGCAGGCGGCCGGCGAGTACGCCAGTCACCTGCTGTTGCCGCATTACCTGCTGGCACTTTTTACCGTGTTGGTGGTCTGTGCCCTGGCTGCCGCCCTGGGGGGCTGGCGCGTGGCGCGGATAGAAGCTTCGGAAGGAATCAGAGATGTATAAGTTGCGCAGCGCGGCCCTGGCGGTTCTCGTCGTTTCCCTGTGCCTGGGCGCCTGGGCGCGGGCCGATGAGGACAGTGAAAAGCTGGACAACCCCAAGCCCTTGGCCGATGACATCAGCCTGCCGCTGCCCTGCGAGGGCGAGATGGTCTTTCGCGCGGTCTATGTGCTGGCGCGCGGCACCCTCGACGACCGTGAGATCAGCCTGGGCTACCCCTTCAGCGAGGACGAGCCGGGGTACAAGCAGTCGTTCATTTCCGGTTATCGCCGGGACTTCATCAACGGTCAGTTCACCCTCAAGGACCTGCCCGACCCCTGGCAGAAATCCATTGCCCCGACCTTGCCGAAGACCGACGCCGACTCGCCGCTCAAGCCGATGTTCTATTTCATCGGCAAGTACCCGGTGACGGCCCGCCAGTACGCCCTGGTGATGGCCCAGGCCCAAGCCCTGGCCAGCGGCGAGCCGGCGCCGGCCTGCGAGGCGCCGAGTGGTGTCGCCGGGCGTCTGCCCAAGGTCAAGGTGTCGCGGTTCGACGCCGAGCGGTTCTCGGCGGTCTACAGCACCTGGCTGATGAAATATCACCGCGACCTGCTGCCGGTCAGCGGCCGTGGCTCGGCGGCCGAGGACGGCGGCCTGGGCTTCGTCCGCCTGCCCACCGAAGTCGAGTGGGAGTTCGCCGCCCGGGGTGCCCAGGCGGTCAGTCGCCAGGACCTGGAAGGGCGCTTGTTTCCACGGCGGGCGCCGGGTAGCGACAGCGATGGGCCGCTGTCCGACTACGCGGTGTTCAACCAGGTGGCCGGCGGTACCGGCCAGGCGGCGCGGCTGATGCCGATCGGCACCAAGCTGCCCAACCCCATCGGTCTGTTCGACGTGATCGGCAACGCCGCGCAGATGGTCCAGGAGTCGTTCCAGCTGGTGCATGCCGGGCGGCGCCAGGGCACCTACGGCGGTTTCGTGGTCAAGGGCGGCAACTACCTGGAGGGCGAAGGCACACTGTTTACCGGTATGCGCCGCGAGTACCCGCTGTTCGCCGCCGATGGCACCGAGCAGAGCAACGAGACCACCGGTTTCCGGGTGGCCGTGGGGGCGCTCTCGGCGCCGCGTTCACGCTACAAGGAGCTGTTCAGCCAGTGGCAGCAGGAGGGCCGGCTGGCGTCCCTGACCGACGCCATCGACGACGCCCAGGACCCGACCAAGCGCCTGGACGGGATCATTTCCGCCAGCACCGACCCGAAGCTGCAGGCCGAGCTGGGGCTGGTCAACGAAGAGCTCAAGCGCAACGTCTCGCTGATCGCCCGCCAGCGTGAAGAGGCTGCCGGCAACCTGATCCAGTCGGCGGCCCTGGTGGCCGAGACCGTCAACAACTACAACATTCGCCTGACCAACCTGAAGAAGAGCCGCCAGCAGGCCCTGGATGCCAAGGATGAGGCCGGCGCCAAGCTGTTCGCCGTCGCCATCGAGAACGGCACCAGCGCGCTGGACGGCGCGGTGGCGATCTATATCGACAACCTGGCAACGGCCACGCGCTACACCGATGCGGTGATCCAGGCGCAGTTCCAGCGGGTCAAGGAAGAACTCAATCGCAAACCCGTGCTCGGCCATAGCCTGGTGGCACGGGCGACCTTGTTCGTTCGTCATGTCGGGGATTACCGCAAGCAACAGCGGGCCGACCCGGCGACGATCTTGAAAGCGTTGCTCGCATCGACCGCCCAGCAGTCATGAGCGGCCGGTATCCGGCGAGCGTAGAGGGGACTCGGACGGCAGGGTGCCGTACCGGGCAAGTCAAACCAAAAAAGGGAATACGAACATGATCTTCACCAGCAAACCCCTTGTATCGACCTCCAAGTGCCGTGCCGCGCTGTGGGTAGCCGCCGGATTCAGCACCGTGCTGATGGGTGGATGCGCCACTTCGCCGACCTCGAAAGTCGGTGCGACCACCAAGGTCGAGTACTACCCGACCTGCTACGAGCCGGTGCAGCACCTGCGTGCCACTGATTCGGACATGACCAAGTCGATCGCCACCGGCGCGGTGATCGGTGCACTGGGCGGTGCCGCCCTTGGCGCGCTGACCGGTGACGACTCCTCCAAGCGCGCACGCAATGCCGCCATCGGTGCGGCCGGCGGTGCCCTGGCGGGTGGCGCGGCGGGTTACTACACCGAGAAGCAGAAGCAGATCGCCGACGACAACCAGCGCATCGGCTCCTATGCCCAGGACATCAACAAAAGCGCCGCCGACATGGATCGCAATACGGCTTATGCCAAGGCGTCGCAGAGCTGCTACCAGCGTGAGTTCGCCAGCCTGGTCTCGGCGCGCAAGGCCAAGACCATCGGTGATGCCGAAGGCCGCAAGCGCCTGGCGGAAATCGTCTCCGGCCTGAAAGAGTCCAACGACCTGATCGTCGCGGTGAACGGGCGTGCCGCCGAAGACCTGAACAACTACACCCAGGCCTATGAGAAGGACCTGCAGCAGGTCGGCGTGCAGCGTACCGACGTGGTCACCGTGGCGACCGCCGACACCACCCCGGTTGTCGCGCCGACCACCACCAAGGGCAAGAAGGCGAAAGTGGCGAAGAAGCCGGTGCTGCCGACTGTGCCTAAAGAGGCGGTGGCCACCGAGAAGACGCTCCAGGACGCCAACGCCAAGAAAGCCGCGAGCCAGGATGTGGCCACCAGTGGCCAGTCGCAGGTCAACAGCATGTGCAAGAACCCGGACCTGGGCGACTGGGCACCGGTTCCTTGCCCGAACGCGTGAGTGGCGGATCGTCTGACAATTTGTCGGTATAAGCGTTAAACGCCAGCCGATCTCCTGGGTAAACTAGGAGATCGGTGGCGTTCTTCAGGTAAAGCGCTACACTGCGCCGGCTGTTTATCTCTTCTGCCGAGGCTGTGTGCATGAAATTTCGCTTTCTTCTCTGGGCAATGGGTCTGTTGATGGCCCGGGCCAGCCGCAATAACCCCGCCTTCCAGCAGCAACTGGCCGACAAGGCCCTGGTGTTCCAGCTGCAGACCCTGGACGGCAAGGTCGCCCGTCACTTCATCGTCAAGGATCAGCGCATCAGCAGCCAGTCCGGGACTTATCCGGAGCCGGCGTTTGCCATTGCCTTCAAGGATGCCGCCTATGGCTTCGCCACGTTGCAGGCGAAGAACAAGCAACTGGCGTTCATGACGGGGATTCAGGACAAGTCGGTCCAGATCAAGGGCAATCCGGCCCTGGTGATGTGGTTCCAGGGTTTGATGAAGTACCTCAAGCCGAAGAAAAAGAAGGCCTGAAGCCCAGGTTTGCTGGGCGAACGGGTAAACCTGTAGGAGCGAGCTTGCTCGCGATGGTAGTCAAGGCACCGTGGGGTATCAGATGCCCCGCGTTATCGTTGACGTCCATCGCGAGCAAGCTCGCTCCTACAATGAAGCCCCTTAGGCGCCTTAGCCCTGGCTGAACTGTGAAGCCAGTTCGCGCAGCAACACTTCGGCTTCCAGCACCTTGTTGACCACATCATCGGCCTTGTCGCGGGTCAGCCCCAGGCGTTCCAGCAAGGCATCCGGAATCTCTTCATCCGGGCCCGAGCCGATATTGCGACTGCGCAGCAGGCGCACCGCCAGGCACACCAGGTTCGGATAGGCGGCATAGTCGCCGTCGTAGCCCGGGTCATGCTGGAAGCGCAGCGCGGTGGAGAGTTCCTCCGGCATGTCCCAGTAACGCATCAGCCAGCCGCCGATCTGCTCGCGGCTGATGCCCAGCAGGTGCTGCTCGATGTAGCTGTGGCACAGGTGCGGGTTGACCTCCAGGTGCCGGCAGATCAGTGAGAAATGCGGCGGGAAGACGTGGGCCAGCAGCAGGTAGCCGAAGTTGTGCAGCAACCCGGCGAGGTAGGTCAGGCCGGCTTCCGGGCGCTGGGCGCGCGGCATGGCACGGGTCAGGCCTTCGATCACCGCGGCGGTGTAGATCGATTGCTGCCAGTAGGGCGTGCTGTGTTGCGGATGGTCCTTGGGCAGGCTCAAGGTCTTGCCCAGGGCCAGGCCCAGCGCCAGGTTGATCACCAGGTCGAAACCCAGCACGCGGACAATGGCGTCCTCCACCGAGCGAATCTTGCCCGGCGAGGCGTAGTAGGGCGAGGCCGCCCAACTCACCACCTGGGCCGCCAGCGCCGGATCGGTTTCGACCACGCCGGTGATGTCGTCGATGGTCGCGTTGGGATCGACCCGCAACTTGATGATCTTTTGCGCAGTTTCCGCCAACGGCGGAATCTCGATGGTCTCTTCCAGGCGCTGCTGGATACGCCGCGCGGTGAAGGCTTGTACCGCCTGGGTGATTTCCTCGCGGTCATCATGCGGGCGGTCGAGGTTGGGGCGGATGCCGCCCACGGGCTCGCCGAAACTCGCGGCGCTGGCCTTGCTCAGCATGCTCTTGAAGTCGTCGCTGGCAATTTCCAGCAGCAGGCCGGCTTCGCCGGAGTTGATCAGCAGGCTCGGTTCACGCAGCAGTTGCTCTTCGTACAGGCATGGCGAACTGGTCAGCCCAGGCAGACCCGGCAGCAGGTGCAGGCTGTGTTTGCCGAGCATGCGTTCCATGCGTTCGGTGGGCACGGCCGTCAGGCGCCGACCGGTCAGTTCGGTCAGGCGATTGAGATCCAGCAGTTGATCCTGGGGGAACAGGACCATGAGTGCGCCGACCGCATCGTCGAGCAGCACGGCCTGGACCTTGCGCGCGGCCGGGAGACCAGGATGGTCCAGCACCTCGCTATAGCGGATGGCGAGCTTGTCGAGCAGCAGCCGGACCACAGACGGGGTGTGCGGGGTTGCATCGATGAGGGCAACTTCTGTCATGGTCTGTATCCGGGTTCCTACAATCCCCCCAGTATAACCAGCTTGATCGTCCTAATGGTCTATAAACTGTGAGGTCTATCACACTTGGCCGTATTGTTGGCCGTGGCGCAGCCAGCGCTCCAGCAGCGGGCTGACGTGCTGCGGCCAGCGTGCCAGAAGGGCTTGCGCGGCATCGCGCACGGCCGGCAGCAGGTCGGCGTCGCGCATCAGGTCGGCGACCTTGAATTGCAGGAGCCCGGTCTGGCGGGTGCCGAGCATTTCCCCGGGGCCGCGCAGCTCCAGGTCTTTCTCGGCGATGATGAAGCCGTCGTTGGTCTCGCGCATGATCCCCAGGCGTTGGCGGCCGATCTGTGACAGCGGCGGATGGTAGAGCAGCACGCAGTGACTGACGGCGCTGCCCCGGCCGACTCGGCCACGCAACTGATGCAGTTGCGCCAGCCCCAGGCGTTCGGGGTTTTCGATGATCATCAGGCTGGCATTGGGCACGTCGACGCCGACTTCGATCACCGTGGTCGCCACCAGCAGTTGCAGGGCGCCGGCCTTGAATTCGGCCATGACGGCGGCCTTTTCCGCCGGTTTCATGCGGCCGTGGATCAGCCCGACGCGCAATTCGCCGAGGGCGGCGCCGAGTTCTTCGAAGGTGGTTTCGGCAGCCTGGCAGGTGAGTTCTTCGGATTCTTCGATCAGCGTGCAGACCCAATAGGCCTGGCGGCCTTCGGCGCAGGCGGCGCGCACCCGTTCCACCACTTCGAAGCGCCGGCTGTCGGCCACCAGCACGGTGTTCACCGGCGTGCGGCCCGGCGGCAGCTCGTCGAGGATCGAGGTGTCGAGGTCGGCATAGGCGCTCATGGCCAGGGTGCGCGGGATCGGTGTGGCGGTCATGATCAACTGGTGCGGGCACATCCGCCCGCCGACGCCTTTCTGGCGCAGGGCCAGGCGCTGCTGGACGCCGAAGCGGTGTTGCTCGTCGATGATCACCAGCGCCAGGTTGCGGAATTGCACTTCGTCCTGGAACAGCGCGTGGGTGCCGACCACCATCGGGGTGCCACCGGCGATCTGCTCCAGGGCGGCGACGCGGGCCTTGCCCTTGAGCTTGCCGGCCAGCCAGGCGGTTTCGATGCCCAGCGGTTCCAGCCAGCGGCGGAAATTGAGGAAGTGCTGTTCGGCGAGAATCTCGGTCGGTGCCATCAGGGCCACCTGGTGACCGGCTTCCAGGGCCTGCAAGGCGGCCAGGGCGGCGACCACGGTCTTGCCGGCGCCGACGTCACCCTGGATCAGCCGCAGCATCGGCTCCGGTTGGCTGAGATCGTAGGCTACCTCGTTGCCGACCCGCTGCTGGGCACCGGTCGGTGGGAAGCCCAGGTTGGCGAGAAACTGCCCGGGCAGCCTTTGCGCTTTCGGCAGGGTTGGCGCGCGCAGGGCCCGCAGGCTTTCGCGCAGGCGTTGCTGGGACAGCTGGTGGGTGAGCAGTTCTTCGAAGGCGAGGCGGTGCTGGGCCCAGTGATGACCCAGGGCGAGCTCGTCGACATCGGCATCGGCGGGCGGCTGGTGCAGGTAGCGGATGGCTTCGTCCAGCGGCGCCAGCTGGTAGTCGCGGGCCAGTTCCTGGGGCAGCCAATCCGGCAGGCTGCGCGGGCCGAGCATCGCCAGGCTTTGCTGGCAGAGCAGGCGCAGGCGTTGTTGGGTCAGGCCTTCGGTCAGGGGGTAGATCGGGGTCAGGGTGGTGTCTATCGGCGGCGGTTCGTTGCCACTGATGGCGCGGTATTCCGGGTGGTAGATTTCCAGGCCAGAGGCCCCGGGCCGGGCTTCGCCGTAGCAACGCACATGAGTGCCGCGCTTGAGGCCGTCCTTTTGCGCGGTGCTGAAATGGTAGAAGCGCAGGCTCAGGCTGCCGGTGCCGTCGTTGAGGCGCACCAACAGGCTGCGGCGCTTGCCCATGACCACATCGGCGCCGCTGACCACGCCTTCGACCACCGCGTCCTGACCCGGGCGCAAGGCACCGATGGGCACCACGCGAGTGCGGTCCTGGTAGCGCAAGGGCAGGTGGAACAGCACGTCCTGGATCGTCTCCAGGCCAACCTTGGCCAGCTTCTCGGCCATGGCCGCGCCGACGCCCTTGAGCGCCGTGACCGAGACTTGCGACAGTTCAGCCACGTCGATCAGCTCGCTACGGGAGGCTTGGCCACCGAGCACAGGCGGATCGAGTCGGCGAGGATTTCAATCGCCTTGGGCCGCGGGAAGCTGGCGCGCCAGGCGATGGCCACGGTGCGAAACGGCACGGGCGGCGCCAGCGGGCGCACTTCGATCACGCCGGGGGCGTAGTGATGGCTGTCCACGGCCGACAGCGGCAGCACCGAAATGCCCAGGCCGGAGGCGACCATGTGGCGGATGGTTTCCAGCGAGCTGGACTCCACCGTGGTGTGCTTGGCCGTGTCGCCGCCCTTGGCCAGGGTCGGGCAGGCTTCGAGGACCTGGTCGCGGAAGCAGTGGCCTTCGCCCAGCAGCAGCAGGCTCTTGTCGTTGAGCAGGGCGCTGTCGATGCTTTCCTTTTGGGTCCAGGCGTGCGAGGCCGGCATCAGCACGTAGAACGGTTCGTCGTAGAGCGGCAGGGTCAGCACGTCGGCTTCGTTGAACGGCAGGGCGATGATCACCGCGTCCAGCTCACCGTTGCGCAGCTTGTCGCGCAGCACGTGGGTGAAGTTTTCCTCGATGTACAACGGCATCTGCGGGGCGACCCGGTGCAGTTGCGGGATCAGGTGCGGGAACAGGTAGGGGCCGACGGTGTAGATCGCGCCGACTTTCAGCGGGGCGGTCAGCTGGTTTTTCCCGGCCTGGGCCAGTTCGCGGATGCCCTGGGCCTGTTCGAGGACCTTCTGCGCCTGGGCGACGATGCTTTCGCCGACGGGGGTCAGGCGCACGGCGCTCTTGCTGCGCTCGAAAATCAGCACACCGAGTTCGTCCTCCAGCTTTTTCACGCCTACCGACAGGGTCGGCTGGCTGACATGACAACGCTCGGCCGCGTGACCGAAGTGTTGTTCCTGGGCGAGGGTGACGATATAGCGTAGTTCTGTGAGAGTCATAGCGAGCGTCCATAAGGTTGCCGGGCAAGCATAACGGCTACCATCGATAGACGCACGTTATCAGACGCAGTCTGAACACAGACCGTCGTTATCTCTCTCCATCAGCGATTGCGCCTGTCGATGGAGTACACGAACGGCGCGACGATTTCGATGCTGCCGTTGGTCAGCATCTCGGCCGGCGGCTTGGGCAGTGGCTCGGCACGACGGATCATTTCCAGGGTGGCCCGGTCCAGATCGGCGTTGCCCGAGCGGCCCACCAGTTCATACGAGAGCACCTTGCCTTCGCCGTCCACCACGAAACGCAGGCGGTTCAGGCCTTCCTTGCCACGGGATTGCGCGGCCGGCGGGTACTTCTTGTACTTGCCCAGGTGCGCCAGCAAGGTGCCTTGCCAGTTGGCTTTCGCCGCGAGCTGCTGGGGCGAAGGCCCTGGCGCCGGTGCCGTGGGTTTTTCCGTTGGCGTGTGGGTTGGCGGCGTGTCGGCAGGTTTCTCCTCCGCGGGCTTCTCCTTCACCGGTTCCGGCTTCACCTGTGGCTTGGGCGGTTGCGGCTTGGGTTTCGGCTTGACCGGCTTGGGCACCGAGATCGTCGGCTTCGGCGCTTCGACCAGCTTGGGCAGCGGCAATTCTTCCACGGGCGCGGGTGGCTGTGGCGGGGTGATCACCTTGGGCGGTGCCGGGGGCGGTGGGGCCGGGGGTAATGGCGCCAGTTCGACCATCATGGCCTGTGGCGGCAGCTCGATGGGCTTGGACACCGACCCGTTCAGCACGGCGAGGATCGCCACCGCGTGAATGCCCAGCACCAGGCCCAGGCTGGCGCCGTAACGCGTCAGCTTTTGGCGCGTATTGATCATTTCTTGGCTGCCGTCTCGAGTCCCACCAGGCCGACCTTCAGGTAGCCGGCGGCGCGCAGGGCGTCCATCACGCGCATCAGGTCGCCATAATCCACGCCTTTATCGGCCTGGAAGAAAATGGTCGTGTCCTTTTTGCCGTGGGTCCGGGCGTCGAGGGTGGCGCCCAGGGCATCGGCCTTGACTTCGTCTTCACCGAGGAACAGCCGCTGGTCCGACTTGACGCTGAGGAACACCGGTTTTTCCGGCCGTGGTGCCGGCTTTGCGGTGGACGCGGGCAGGTCGACCTTGATGTCCACGGTGGCCAGGGGGGCAGCCACCATGAAGATGATCAGCAGGACCAGCATCACGTCGATAAACGGCGTGACGTTGATTTCGTGGTTTTCGGCGAGGTCGTCGCCACCTTCGTTCAAATGCAGGCCCATGGCTGATTACCCCACTTTCACCATGTGCGGCGTTTGCGTGGAACGCTCGGGCGGCAGGTGGTCGAGGTCACGGCTGACCAGCAGCAACACCTGGGCCGAAGCGTCGGCTACCTGGGCCTTGTAGCCGGCGATGGAGCGGGCGAAGACGTTGTAGATCACCACGGCCGGAATGGCCGCGACCAGGCCCAGGGCTGTGGCCAGCAGGGCTTCGGCGATACCCGGTGCGACCACGGCGAGGTTGGTGGTCTGGGTCTTGGCGATGCCGATGAAGCTGTTCATGATGCCCCACACGGTACCGAATAGGCCGACGAAGGGCGCGGTGGAACCGATGGTGGCGAGCACGCCGGTGCCGTGGCTCATGTTGCGACCGCAGGCGGCGACCAGGCGCTCGAGACGGAAGCTCACGCGTTCCTTGATGCCTTCTTTCTCACGGCTGTTGGTCGACAAGTGCATTTCTTCCAGGGCGTCATGCACCAGCAGGTGGGCGAGGGTGCCTTCCTGGCGGGCGGTTTCGCTGGCTTCCCTGAGGGTGCGGGCCTTTTTCAGGGCGAGCATCTCACGCCGCAGGCGACGCTTGGCGCCCAGCAGCTCGAAGCCCTTGGCGATCCAGATGGTCCAGGTGATGATCGAGGCGATGGCCAGCCCGATCATCACGATCTTGACGATGATGTCGGCGTTCTTGTACATGCCCCAGGGGGACAGGTCGTGGGCCATGCCCAGGCTGTTATCCTCGGCGGGCAACGCGTCGGCATCCGTGGTGTCGCCCGATGTGGCATGCTCGGCCTGGACCGGAGCGCCGGCGATCGGTGCCGCGACAGGTTGCTCGACCGGGGTCGCTACGACAGTGGCGGGTGCACTGTGCGGCGCGGCTTCGTCGGCGAACGTCAGTGTCGGCGCCAGCAACAGGCTGAGCAGCAACGCCGCTGCCGAGCGCCAGGCGCGCGATGGGCTGTGGGGCTGGGGTGACGAAGCGGGGCGTTTAGTGCGTGTCATGCTGGCCGGACCTGAGAGAAGATAGAAGAGGGTCTTGTCCTTCCAGGCCTCGTGGGCCGAGAACATTTGGTCGTGCATTATTGCAAGTAATTCTTGTTAACAGAAGTAATAGCTTCTCTTTTTTTCTTCCATTGCTAATTGCTGATCAATTTTCAGCGCCAGCTTGTGGCTTTTTTCGTGGAGATCCGTGATGTCTGCTCCTTCTGTTCTGATTGCCGGTTGCGGCGATGTCGGTAGTCGCCTGGCGACGCAGTTGCTCGGTCAGGGTTGGCGAGTCCATGGCCTGCGCCGCTCGATCGCGCGTTTGCCGGAAGGCGTCGTGGGGGTGGCGGGTGACCTGTTCGCCGAGCAACGGCCCGACACCTGGCCGAGCGGTCCGCTGGATTACCTGGTGTATTGCGCCGCCGCGACCGATCACGACGAGGCGGGTTATCGCGCAGCCTACGTCGAAGGGGTACGGCATGTGTTGAGCTGGCTCAGGCAATCGGGCCAGCGGCCGCGGCGCCTGCTGTTCGTGTCCAGCAGCAGTGTGTATGTCCAGCAGGCGGGGGAGTGGGTCGACGAGACTTCGCCGACCGAAGCCGAAGGTTATTCCGGACGGTTGATGCTGGAGGCCGAGCAGATGGCGCTGGACAGTGGTATTCCGGCGACCCGGGTGCGTCTGACCGGGATCTACGGTCCGGGTCGCGAGTGGTTGTTGACCCAGGTCCGGCGCGGCTATCGGGTGGTGGTGGAGCCGCCTTTATATGCCAACCGGATTCATGTCGACGACGCGGCCGGGCTGCTGGCGTTCCTGCTGCGGGCCGATCGTGCCGGGCAGGTGCTGGAGGATTGCTATATCGGTGTCGATGATGCGCCGGCGCCGTTGGCCGAGGTGGTGGGCTGGTTGCGCGAGTACCTGGGGGTGACCGAGTGGGCGGAGGACGCCAGTGTCCGCCGCACCGGCAGCAAGCGCTGCAGCAATGCCCGGGCGCGGGCCCTGGGCTGGGCGCCGCGCTATCCGAGTTTTCGCGAGGGTTATGCGGCGATTCTCGAGGGTCGTTGCTGAGGTTATTTCTCCAGCAACCACTGACGGGTGCCTGGGTTGAGCTGCGGCTGTTCGTCGGCCTGGGCCGAGTTCAGTGCCTGGAAGATTTCCAGCTGCTTGCCCTTGCGCACGAAGATCCAGGCGCTGCCCTTGCCGCCTTGCTGCAGCCAGATACTGTCGTTCTGGCCGCTCATGGAGGCGCAGTCGCCGGCCAGGCACAGCGCGTAGCGGTCGCTGCCGGGCAAGCCTTGCAGGCGTCCGTCCGGCAGGAACTTCACCTGGCCACCTTCGCCCGGGCCGCTGGTGATCTTCCAGTCGCCCCCCATGTAGGCTGAGTACAGGGCCTGCTCGAAGCTGGCGCCCACCGGCGCATTGGCCGGCAGTTCGGTCTCGGCCCGCACGAACGGCTGTTCCGGTTCCGAATCGCTGGCACCCTGGATCAGTTCCTTGCCGTCGCGCGCCAGCGAAGTCCCGGCGCTGCCATAGAAGTCGACATGCCACTGCTTGCCGTCCGCGCGCACATGACCCTCGGGGCGCTCGAAACCGTTGCTGTACTTGGCCTGGCCGTTACGGGTGTCGATGTTCCATTCCAGGTTCGGCCCGTAGGTCTCCAGGGCGGCACGCAGGCTGCCCTTCTTGACGGCGGCATCGATGGCGGCCTGGTTGATCCAGGTGCCGCTGATGTCGTATTTGGCAGGGTCGCTGGCGCAGCCGCCGAGCAGGAGGGCAAACACCGAGAAGGCAAGCGCTTTGCGCATGGTGGAATCCTTTGCAAACGAAGCTGGCGCAGCGGGAGGGCTGCGCCAGGCAGTGCGGGGTTGTTCGTGGACGGCGTGGCGGGCGCTTATTCGAGGACCAGGATCGCGTCCATCTCGACCTGCGAGCCGCGTGGCAGGGCGGCAACGCCGATGGCGGCGCGGGCCGGGTAAGGCTGCTGGAAGTACTTGCCCATGATCTCGTTGACCTTGGCGAAGTGGCTCAGGTCGGTGAGGAAGATGTTCAGCTTGACGATGTCCTTGAACGAACCGCCGGCCGCTTCGGCCACGGCCTTCAGGTTTTCGAAGACCTGCACGGTCTGGGCTTCGAAGCCTTCCACCAGTTCCATGGTTTTCGGGTCCAGGGGGATCTGGCCGGACATGTAGACGGTGTTGCCGGCCTTGATCGCCTGGGAGTAGGTGCCGATGGCGGCCGGGGCCTTGTCGCTGCTGATAACGGTCTTGCTCATGAACGGGTTCCTTGTAATGGGCGGCTACGTTGGGGAGCTATGCGCGCATGCGGGTGATGCGGATCACGCCGGTCAGGGCGCGCAGTTTCTTGATCACGCGGGCCAGGTGCACGCGGTCGTGCACACTGACCACCAGTTGGACCACGCTGATGCGACCATCGCGTTCGTCCATGCTGATTTTCTCGATGTTGCCGTCGGCGGCATTGACGCTGCTGGCCAGCAGGGCAATCAGGCCGCGCTGGTGTTCCAGTTCGACGCGCAGCTCGACGTTGAATTCGCCGGTGACATCCTTGGCCCAGGAGAGCTGGATGCATTTTTCCGGATTGTGGCGGATCTCGCTGATGTTGCGGCAGTTGTCCAGGTGCACCACCATGCCTTTGCCCGCGGACAGGTGACCGACAATCGGGTCGCCCGGGATCGGCGTGCAGCACTTGGCGTAGCTGAGCACCAGGCCTTCGGTACCGCGGATCGCCAGCGGGCCTTCGGGGCTGGGCAGTTGTTCGCCTTCGCCCAGCAGGCGGCGGGCGACCACATAGGCCATGCGGTTGCCCAGGCCGATGTCTTCCAGCAGGTCTTCGATCAGTTCCAGGCGGTATTCGTGGAGCATGGCCTGCACGCGTTCGCCCGGAATCTTGTCCAGGGCACTGTCGAAACCGTTGAGCACCTTGTTCAGCAGGCGTTCGCCCAGGCTGATGGATTCGGAGCGGCGTTGCAGTTTCAGAGCATGGCGGATATGGGTGCGCGCCTTGCCGGTGACCACGAAGTTGAGCCAGGCCGGGTTGGGGCGCGCGCCGGGGGCGCTGACGATCTCGACCGTGGAGCCGCTTTGCAGCGGTTCGGACAGCGGCGCGAGGCGGCGATTGATCCGGCAGGCAATGCAGCTGTTGCCGACATCGGTGTGCACCGCGTAGGCAAAGTCCACCGCCGTGGAGCCTTTCGGCAGCTCCATGATCCGGCCCTTGGGCGTGAACACGTAGACCTCGTCCGGGAACAGGTCGATCTTCACGCTTTCGATGAATTCCAGGGAGTTGCCGGCCCGTTGCTGCATTTCCAGCACGCCCTTGACCCACTGGCGGGCCCGGGCATGGGTGCCCTTGGGCTGCTCGTCGCCGCTGGACTTGTACAGCCAGTGGGCGGCGATGCCGTTGTTGGCCATCTCTTCCATTTCGCGGGTACGGATCTGGATCTCGATCGGTACGCCGTGCATGCCGAACAGCGTGGTGTGCAGCGACTGGTAGCCGTTGGCCTTGGGAATCGCGATGTAGTCCTTGAAGCGGCCGGGCAGGGGTTTGTACAAATTATGTACAGCACCGAGAACCCGATAGCAGGTGTCGACCTTGTCGACGATGATCCGGAACGCGTAGACGTCCATGATCTCGTTGAAGGCCCGGCGCTTGCCGCGCATCTTGGTGTAGATGCCGTACAGGTGTTTCTGGCGTCCGCTGACTTCGCCCTGGATTTCGTCGACGGCCAGGCAGTGGCTCAGGGACTCTTCGATCTTGTTGACGATTTCCTTGCGGTTGCCACGGGCGCGCTTGACCGCCTGGTAGATCCGCGCGGAACGCATCGGGTGCATGGCCTTGAAGCCGAGGTCTTCGAATTCGACGCGGATCGCATGCATGCCCAGCCGGTTGGCGATGGGCGCATAGATCTCGAGGGTTTCCTTGGCGATGCGCCGGCGCTTTTCGCCGGAGAGTACTTCCAGGGTGCGCATGTTGTGCAGGCGGTCGGCCAGCTTGACCAGGATCACGCGAATGTCGCGGGCCATGGCCATGGCCATTTTCTGGAAGTTTTCCGCCTGGGCTTCGGCCTTGGTCTCGAAGTTCATCTGGGTCAGTTTGCTGACCCCGTCGACCAGTTCGGCCACGGTTTCGCCGAACTGCGCCTGCAGCGCTTCCTTGGCGATCCCGGTGTCTTCGATCACGTCATGGAGCATGGCGGCCATCAGGCTCTGATGGTCCATGTGCATGTCGGCAAGGATATTGGCCACCGCCAGCGGGTGCGTGACGTAGGCTTCGCCGCTACGACGGCGTTGACCGTCGTGGGCTTGTTCGGCGTAGAAGTACGCCCGGCGGACCAGGTTGACCTGGTCGGCGCCGAGGTAGGTCGATAAGCGATCGGCGAGGGCGTCTATGCTCGGCATGAGGTTTCCCCCGACCGAAGCCTTGTACCCTGCGCCGTGCTACGTCGACCAGGCATAGGCTTAGACGGCCTCGTTGGACTCGTCCTCGAAGGCGGCGAAGACTGGGTCTTCATGGACGATATCCTGTTCGGCGATGAACTCGTTCGTCACATAACCTTCGGCGATTTCCCGCAGGGCCATTACGGTCGGCTTGTCATTTTCCCACGCCAGCTTCGGCTCTTTGCCGCCGGTCGCCAGTTGACGAGCACGCTTGGTGGAGAGCATGACCAGCTCAAAACGGTTAGCCACATGTTCTAGGCAGTCTTCAACGGTTACGCGGGCCATGGTGTTCCTCGTAGCAAATACGGTAGTCGCGGTGCCCGGATGGGCGGGCGGACTAAACAGTTTAAAAAATCACCAGCGATTAGGGAAGCGCTGATTTCTCCACCAGGTTCGCCAACGCGCCACGAGTACCAATGTAAAGCCCTCGCGACGCTTTTGGGAAGTGTTGCTTATGCCAACAATTCGCTCAATAGTTGAGTGAAACGTTGCTGCTGGGGCAGTTGTTGCAGGCGATTGGCGCGGAAAATCGCCTTCAGGTCGTCCAATGCGTGGGCAAAATCGTCGTTGATGATCAGGAAATCGTATTCGACGTAGTGGCTCATTTCGCTGACCGCTTCACGCATCCGCCCTTCGATGATCGCGTCGCTGTCCTGGCCACGGTTGGTCAGGCGCTGGCGCAGGGCCTGCTGGCTGGGCGGCAGGATGAAGATGGAACGGGCCCCGGGCATTTGCCGGCGCACTTGTTCGGCGCCCTGCCAGTCGATTTCCAGGATCAGGTCGTGGCCTGCGTCCAGGGTCTGCTGCAGGTGGCTCTGGGAGGTGCCGTAGAGGTTGCCGAAAACTTCGGCCTGTTCGAGGAAGTCACCGTGCTCGACCATGCTGACGAACTCGGCGCGGTCGACGAAGTGGTAGTTCACGCCGTTTTCTTCGCCCGGACGCATGGCGCGGGTGGTGTGCGAGACCGAGACGCGGATCTGCGGCTCGGCATCGATCAGGGCCTTGACCAGGCTGGTCTTGCCTGCGCCCGACGGTGCGGAAATGATGTAGAGGGTGCCAGTGCTGTGGGTCATGTCGGGTTAGCCTTACTCGATGTTCTGTACTTGTTCGCGCATTTGCTCGATCAACACCTTGAGGTTGACCGCCGCCTGAGTGCTGCGCGGGTCGAAGGCCTTGGAGCCAAGGGTGTTGGCTTCGCGGTTGAGTTCCTGCATCAGGAAGTCCAGGCGTCGGCCGGCCGCGCCGCCGGACTTGAGGACCCGGCGGACTTCGATGATATGGGTGGCGAGGCGGTCGAGTTCTTCGGCCACGTCGCTTTTCTGCGCCAGCAGGACCATTTCCTGTTCCAGGCGGGCCGGGTCCAGCTCGGCCTGCATGTCGGCGAAGCGGTCGAGGACTTTCTGGCGCTGGCTGGCGAGCATCTGCGGGACCTGTTCGCGCAGGGTCGCGACATCGCCCTCGATGGCGTCCAGGCGCTCCACGATCAAGCGGGCCAGCTCCGCGCCTTCGCGCTGGCGGCCGTTCTTGAGTTCCTTGAGCCCTTGGTTGAACAGGGCCAGGGCCTCGTTGTTCAGAGCCTGCGGGTCGCTGGCGTCGGCCACCAGCACGCCGGGCCAGGCGAGGACTTCCAGCGGATTCAGCGCGGCGGGTTGCTTGATCAGGCCGGCGACGGTTTCGGCGGCGGCGATCAGCTGGGTGGCGCGCTCGCGGTCGATCTGCAGGGCCTTGCCGGTGGTTTCCTCGGTGAAGCGCAGGGTGCATTCCAGCTTGCCCCGCGACAGGCCCTGGCGCAGGGCTTCGCGAACCGCGCCCTCGAGGTCGCGGAACGACTCCGGCAGGCGCAGGTGGGGTTCCAGGTAGCGGCTGTTGACCGAGCGCAGTTCCCAGCTCAGGGTGCCCTGGCTGACGGCGCTTTCGACGCGGGCGAAGGCGGTCATGCTGTGGACCATGGAAGTACCTCGCGATTCAGGTTCGCCGCCGCTTGGGCGGGCAGGACCGATGAATGAATTAAAGCCGACGGGCAGCAAAGGCGCAGGATTGTAGCGCAGTGCGGCCGCTGCCCCCAAACCGCTGCGATGTCGCGGAGCGGGCCCTGAGGTATTTAGAGGTGCCCAGCGCAGTCCCTGGCCTCTATAATGCCCAGTAGATTTCCGTCCCCGTACAGGTATTCCCAGATGAAACGTCCAAGTGGTCGCGCCGCCGATCAGCTCCGCTCGATCCGCATCACCCGCAACTACACCAAACACGCCGAGGGATCTGTACTGGTCGAGTTCGGTGATACCAAAGTGATCTGCACGGTCAGCGTCGAGAACGGCGTGCCGCGTTTCCTCAAGGGCCAGGGCCAGGGTTGGCTGACCGCCGAATACGGCATGCTGCCGCGCGCCACCGGCGAGCGTAACCAGCGTGAGGCGAGTCGCGGCAAGCAAGGCGGTCGCACCCTGGAGATCCAGCGCCTGATCGGTCGTTCGCTGCGGGCCGCGCTGGACATGTCCAAGTTGGGCGACGTGACCCTGTATGTCGACTGCGATGTGATCCAGGCCGATGGCGGCACCCGCACCGCCTCCATCACCGGTGCCATGGTCGCGCTGGTCGATGCGCTGGGCGTGATCAAGAAGCGTGGCGGCCTGAAGGGCGGCAGCCCGCTCAAGCAGATGATCGCCGCGGTATCGGTGGGCATGTACCAGGGCGAGCCGGTGCTCGATCTGGACTACCTGGAGGACTCGGCGGCCGAGACCGATCTGAACGTGGTCATGACCAGCACCGGTGGTTTCATCGAGGTGCAGGGCACTGCCGAAGGCGCGCCGTTCCAGCCGCAAGAGCTGAACGCGATGCTGGCACTGGCGCAAAAAGGCATGAACGAAATCTTCGAACTGCAGAAGGCCGTTCTGGCCGACTGAGTGTTCGAGCTTTTTCCAGGAGAAGGAGAGCGCCATGAATGACGAGCAACTACCCGTACCCGCCCCGAGCCAGGAAGTCAGGCAATGGGCGATGTTCTGTCATTTGTCGGCGTTTCTCGGCTACTGGTTTCCGTTCGGCAGCCTGATCGGGCCGCTGATCCTGTGGCAGATGAAGCGCGAGCAGGACCCGTTCATCGACGCCCAGGGCAAGGAGGCGCTGAACTTCCAGATCACCGTGGCGGTGGCGGCGATGATCTGTATTCCGCTGATGTTCGTCCTGATCGGCATCCCGCTGTTCGGCCTGCTGGTGATCGCGGCGGTGGTGCTGACCATCATTGCCGGCATCAAGGCCAACGAGGGTGTGGCTTACCGCTACCCCTTCACCTGGCGGCCGCTCAAGTAGCCGCGGCTGCCGTTGGATCAGGCAATGACGCGCAAAAAAGCCGACGTGATGTCGGCTTTTTTGTGGCTGCGCCAAGACGCTTAGATGGTCAGCGTCCAGTCGTAGTCGACGATCAGCGGCGCGTGCTGCGAGAAGCGCGGCTGGCGCGGCAGGCGTGCGCTGCGCACGAAGCGCCGCAGGCCCGGGGTCAGCAGCTGATAGTCGAAACGCCAGCCGAGGTTGAGCATCTCGGCCTGTTCGTTATCCGGCCACCAGCTGTACTGGTCGCCTTCGCGGCTGACTTCGCGCAGGGCGTCGACATAGCCCATGTTGCCGACAATCTCGTCCATCCAGGCCCGTTCCGGCGCCAGGAACCCCGGGGATTGCTGGCTGTCGCGCCAGTTCTTGATATCCAGCTTCTGTTGCGCCACGTACAGCGAGCCACAATAAATGTACTCGCGACGTTTGCGCCGCTGTTTGTCCAGATAGCGGGCGAAGTCGTCCATAAGCTTGAACTTCTGGTTCAAGTCTTCATCGCCGTTCTGCCCCGAGGGAAGCAGCAAGGTCGCGATGCTGACCTTGTCGAAATCGGCTTGCAGGTAGCGCCCGTAGCGGTCTGCCGTCTCGAAACCGAGACCGCTGATGACAGCCTTCGGTTGCAACCGCGAGTACAGAGCCACGCCACCTTGGGCGGGGACTTCGGCATCGCAGGCATAAAGGAAGTAGCCATCCAGTTGGAAGGCTGGGTCGTCCAGTTCAAAGGCGGAGGCGCGGGTGTCCTGCAGGCAGATGACGTCGGCATTCTGTGCTTGCAGCCAACTGAGCAAACCACGCTCGACTGCGGCCTGAATACCATTGACGTTCACACTGATGATCCGCATAAATGGCCCCAAAAATCACGTGCGTGTATGATACCCCAAGGTCTACCTAATTAGCTAAATCCGTGGTATTTGGGGCTTTTTTCATGCAGGCGTATCAACGCGATTTCATTCGTTTCGCCATCGATCGCGGGGTTTTGCGCTTCGGTGAGTTCACCCTGAAGTCCGGGCGTACCAGCCCTTACTTCTTCAATGCCGGCCTGTTCAACAGCGGTTCGGCCCTGGCCCAACTGGGTCGTTTCTATGCGGCGGCGATCGTCGAGAGCGGCATTCCGTTCGACGTGCTGTTCGGCCCGGCCTACAAGGGCATCCCCCTGGCGGCGGCCACCGCCGTGGCCCTGGCCGAACATCACGGGCTCGATCTGCCCTGGTGCTTCAACCGCAAGGAAGCCAAGGCCCACGGCGAAGGCGGCAGCCTGGTCGGCGCGCCGTTGGCCGGTGATGTGCTGATCATCGACGACGTGATCACCGCCGGGACCGCGATCCGCGAGGTGATGCAGATCATCCAGGCCCAGGGCGCCAAGCCTGCCGGCGTGCTTATCGCGCTCAACCGCCAGGAGCGCGGCAATGGCGAGCTGTCGGCGATCCAGGAAGTCGAGCGTGACTTCGCGATTCCGGTGGTCAGCATCGTGTCCCTGACCCAGGTCCTGCAGTTCCTGGCCGATGATGAGCAGCTCAAGCAGCATCTGCCTGCGGTCGAGGCTTATCGCGCGCAATACGGGATCTGATTCCCCTTGCGCCGCGGGTATCGGTGGTTGCCCCTGATGCTCTGCGTGTCCTTTGCCGTGCAGGCCGAGGACACGTCCGGCGCGCTGCTGTATCGCTATGTCGACAGCAAGGGCGTCACGGTGCTCGACCGCCAGGTGCCCCCGGAGTACGCGGGCAAGGGCTATCAGGTCCTGAACGCGCGTGGTCGGGTGCTGCAGACGGTCGCCCCGGCTCCGACGGCCGAGGAGCTTGCCCGTCTGCAGGCGCAGAAAGTCCAGGATGATGCCAATGCGCAGCTGTTGCAGCGCTATTCCAGCGTCCATGAGGTCGACAAGGCCCAGGCGCGCAAGCTCGCCGAACTGGACGTGATGATCGCGAGCATCCAGACCAATCTTCAAGCCTTGCTGGCGCAGCAGGTCAGCCTGCAAGGCCAGGCGGCGGAGCAGGAGCGGGCGGGGCACGAGGTGTCGCCGCAGCTGTTGGGGCAGCTCGCGGGGCTGCGTGACGAGCAGGCGCGGATGAGGGTGGATATTGCCAAGTACCAGGCGGCACGGGTCCAGGCGCAGCAGGATTTTGCGGCGGATCGGGCGCGGGTGGAGCAGTTGACGCGCTGATCCCGATCCAAGGTCGGCGCAGTCCCTGTGGGAGCCGGCTTGCTGGCGATTCAGGCGACCTGGTGTATCAGGTACACCGCGTTATCGTTCATCGCCAGCAAGCCGGCTCCCACAGGCTTCTACTTGATCAGTGACGCTTGCGGTTGCTGATCAGGGTGCCCATGCCGGTATCGGTGAAGATCTCCAGCAGCACCGCGTTCGGCACGCGACCGTCGATGATCAACGAGCTGCCGACGCCACCCTGTACCGCTTCCAGTGCGCAGCGAATCTTCGGCAGCATGCCGCCGTAGATGGTGCCGTCGGCGATCAGGTCGTCCACCTGGGCCGTGCTCAGGCCGGTCAGGACCTTGCCTTCCTTGTCCATCAGGCCGGCAATGTTGGTCAGCAGCATCAGCTTCTCGGCCTTCAGGGCCTCGGCGATCTTGCCCGCTACCAGGTCGGCGTTGATGTTGTAGGACTCGCCGTTGGCACCGACGCCAATCGGCGCGATCACCGGGATGAAATCACCCTTGACCAGCAGGTTCAGCAGGTCGGTGTTGATGCCGACCACTTCGCCCACCTGGCCGATGTCGATGATTTCCGGCTGGGTCATTTCCGGGGTCTGGCGGGTCACGGTGAGCTTTTTCGCCCGGATCAGCTCGGCATCCTTGCCGGTCAGGCCGATGGCGCTGCCGCCGTGACGGTTGATCAGGTTGACGATGCTCTTGTTCACCTGCCCGCCAAGGACCATTTCCACCACGTCCATGGTCTGGGCGTCGGTCACGCGCATGCCGTCGATGAAGTGGCTCTCGATGGAAAGACGCTTGAGCAGGTCACCGATCTGCGGACCACCACCGTGGACCACCACCGGGTTGATCCCCACCGCTTTCATCAACACGATGTCGCGGGCAAAACCGGTTTTCAGCTCTTCGCTTTCCATGGCGTTGCCGCCGTACTTGATTACCAGCGTCTTGCCGACGTAGCGGCGGATGTAAGGCAACGCTTCGGAAAGAACCTTGGCGGTATTGGCAGCGGCATCGCGTTCGAGGGTCATTCAGGGCTCCGGTGGAACAAGTGGTCGGATGGTGCAAAGACTACGCTTTTACACCGTCCAAAGGTCAGAACGGTAGTGGGAGATCAGGGGCAACACGTTTCAATTGGCTGTGGAACACGTCCTTGATGCGCTGCAATTCGGCGTCTGTGTCGGCTTCGAAGCGCAGGACCAGCACCGGTGTGGTGTTGGAGGCGCGTACCAGGCCCCAGCCGTGGGGGTAGTCGACCCGCACACCGTCGATGGTGGTCAGGTTGGCGTCGCCCCAGTCGGCATCGCTTTGCAGTGCATCAATGATGCTGAATTTGCTCTCATCGGTCACATTGATATTGATTTCCGGCGTGGAAATATCGTTCGGGAAGGTCGCGAACAGCTCTTCGGCGCTGGATTTCTCCTGGCTGAGGATCTCCAGCAGGCGCGCGGCGCTGTAGAGGCCATCGTCGAAACCGAACCAGCGCTCCTTGAAGAAGATGTGACCGCTCATTTCGCCGGCGAGCAGGGCACCGCTTTCCTTCATCTTTTTCTTGATCAGCGAGTGGCCGGTTTTCCACATCACCGGACGACCGCCGTATTCGCGGATCAGGGGCGTCAGGCGACGGGTGCACTTGACGTCGAAAATGATATCCGCGCCCGGGTTGCGTGCCACTACATCCTTGGTGAACAGCATCAGCAGGCGGTCGGGGTAGACGATGCTGCCGGTGTTGGTCACCACGCCCACGCGGTCGCCGTCGCCATCGAAAGCCAGGCCCAGGTCGGCATGGCTTTCCTTGACCTTGGCGATCAGGTCCGCCAGGTTCTCGGGCTTGCCCGGGTCCGGGTGGTGGTTGGGGAAGTGGCCGTCGACTTCTTCGAACAGCGAGATGACTTCGCAGCCCAGGGCTTCGATCAGCTTGGGTGCGATGACCCCGGCGGCGCCGTTGCCGCAGTCGACCACGACCTTGAGTTTCCTCGCCAGCACGATGTCGTTGCGGATCTGCTCGAAGTAGCGGCCGAGGATGTCGACCTTCTCGATGCTGCCCTTGCCGCTGCTCAGGTCGTGGGTCTTGAGGCGGGTGTGCAGGGCCTGGATCTGCTCGTTGGCCAGGGTGTCGCCGGCGATGACGATCTTGAAGCCGTTGTAGTTCGGCGGGTTGTGACTGCCTGTGAGCATGACCCCGGACTTGCCGGCCAGCACGTGGGTGGCGTAGTACAGCGCCGGGGTCGGCACCAGGCCGACATCGCTGACATGGCAGCCGCTGTCGTGCAGGCCCTGGATCAACCGCTGGACCAGCTCCGGTCCGGACAGGCGACCGTCACGGCCGACCGAAACATTCGGTTCGCCCTGGGCCAGGCTCTGCGCGCCGACGGCGCGACCGACCCAGTAGGCGGTTTCGCCGTTCAGGGTCTCCGGGACCGTGCCACGGATATCGTAGGCGCGGAAGATGCTGTCAGGGAATGTCGGGATGACCGGGGCACTGCTGTTCATGGCGTGGTGGGGCTCCGTTCCCAGGAAATCCTGGTGTTCGTCGAGAATGTCGATATCGAGAATATCTGTGTCCTGGAACAGCGGATCAGTCCAGACGGCACCTGGGGTGACGGGCTGGATCGGCGCTGGGGCGTTGCGGGTGGCAAGGCCCGGATCAATGCCGGCGGGGGCAGGAGAGGGCTCGGGGTGACCGTTGCGCAGGGAAAAGCGCGCCAGTTCCTGAGCCAGTCCATTGAGCGCCGGCAGGCTCAAGCTGAAGGCTTTGACGGCTTTCCCGCCGGAGAGTTCGTGAAACAGTTGCTCCAGTTGTCGGGCATCGCTATCGAGACGGTTCTGCAGGCGTTTGTGGGTCAGGCAGATGCCCAGCAGGACGCTGCCCAGTGCGAGCAAGGCGGCCAGTACCGTCAACACGTAGGCCTTCAGGGGATAGGAAAGCTCGAGCAGGGGGCCGGGGTTGAACTTCAATACCCAGTTGGGGTTGCTGGTGCCGAAGGTATAGCTCTCGTCCGCTGTCGCCGTTCCGCGCTGGTCCAGCACTTGTTCCGGGCTGCCGAGGACGCTCTGCATCAGACGCAGTTGGCCAGTCTCCGGGTGCCATGAGCCCAGGGGCTGGAGCAGTCGTTGCAGGTCGAAGACCAGCAGCAATGTGCCGCCACTTTGTGTGCCCGAGGGGGGCTTGAGCGAGGCCACGCTATAGACCAGCCAGCGTTGACCGATCTTGTAGGCTTCCGGGGGCGGCTTGGTGCCTCTCTCGGCCCGGGTGATCAGGTCCAGCGCCGAGAAGTTCAGCGGAGCCGCGCGGTCGTTGCTCGGTTGGGCCTGGCCAGGCAGGTACAGTTGGGCGTCCACCAGACCGTTGACGAAGCGCAGGCCGGCTTCCGCGGCCTTTACCTGCTCAGCGTTCTGGCTTTGCAGGACCTTGAGCAACGAGGGATCGAGGGCTGCGGCCTCGGTCTGTGCGATAAGGTCGGTGGTTGCCTGGCTCAGGCCCGCGGCCGCCACGGCGCCGGGCATTTGCGTCAGGTTCGTGCGCAGTGTCTGGTTCCAGGGGCCGACCACGCCAAACCACAGGAGCGCGGCGGCCAGGGCCAATCCACCCAAGGCAATCCGCAATCCCGGTAACAAGGGTTTGGCAGCGCTGCCTGGAGGTGCGTGGCCGTTGCTTTCATGAGCGTCCACGGTCGTTGCACTGCGCTTGAAGCCTTTCAAATACTGCCTCCGCGAGATTCATCCTGAAATTCAACGCGCACCGTTCAGGCCGGGCCTGGACCAGCTTAGGTCAATGGCTGCCCGAGTGCCCGAAACCGCCGGCACCGCGCTGGCTTTCGTCGAAGGCCTCGACCACCTCGAAGTGCGCCTGGACCACCGGCACCAGCACCAGCTGGGCGATGCGCTCGCCGACGGCGATGTTGAAGGCGGTCTGGCCACGGTTCCAGCAGGAAACCATCAGTTCGCCCTGGTAGTCGGAGTCGATCAGGCCCACCAGGTTACCCAGCACGATACCGTGTTTGTGGCCCAGGCCGGAGCGCGGCAGGATCAGCGCGGCGAGGCCCGGATCGCCGATGTACACCGACAGGCCGGTGGGGATCAGCAAGGTCTGGCCCGGCTCCAGTACGGTGTCCTGCTTGAGCATGGCGCGCAGGTCGAGGCCGGCGGAGCCGGGCGTGGCGTACTGGGGCAGCGGGAATTCGCCGCCGATGCGTGGGTCGAGGATCTTGGCTTGCAAAGCGTGCATGAAAATTAAACCTGGTTCAGTCGTTCGGCGATAAAGGAAACCAGCTGGCGGGCAATCTTGCCCTTGCTGGTCTGGGCGAAGAGCGTCGCGTGGAGCTCGCGGTCGATCACGCTGCAGGCGTTTTCCTCGCTGTTGAAGCCAATGCTGGGGTTGGCCACGTCATTGGCGACGATCAGGTCGAGGTTCTTGTCCTTGAGCTTGCGTGCGGCGTAGTCGAGCAGATGTTCGGTTTCGGCGGCGAAGCCGACACTGAACGGACGGTCGGGGCGGCCGGCAATGGTGGCCAGGATGTCCGGGTTACGCACCATCTGTAGCAGCAGGCCGTCGCCGTTCGTAGGGTCTTTCTTGAGTTTTTGCGGGGCAACGACTTCCGGGCGGTAGTCCGCGACCGCGGCCGAGGCGATAAACAGGTCGCAGGGCATGGCGGCTTCGCAGGCGGCGAGCATGTCGCGGGCGCTGACCACGTCGATGCGGGTCACCCGGTCCGGGGTCGGCAGGTGCACCGGACCGGTGATCAGGGTGACGCGGGCGCCGGCTTCGACGGCGGCTTCGGCCAGGGCGAAGCCCATTTTTCCGGAGCTGTGGTTGGTGATGTAGCGCACCGGGTCGATGTTTTCCTGGGTCGGGCCGGCGGTGATCAGCACGTGCTTGCCGGTCAGGGCCAGGTGCTGGAAGCAATCGGCGGCGCAGTGCGCCAGGTCCGTGGCTTCGAGCATGCGGCCCAGGCCGACGTCGCCGCAGGCCTGGCTGCCGGAGGCCGGGCCGAAGACTTTCAGGCCGCGGCTTTGCAGCAATTGGGTGTTGGCCTGGGTGGCCGGGTCGCGCCACATGGCCTGGTTCATGGCCGGGGCGATGGCCACGGTGGCGTCGGTGGCGAGCACCAGGGTGGTCAGCAGGTCGTCGGCGATACCCTGGGCCAGGCGGGCGATGAGGTCGGCGGTGGCCGGGGCGATCAGCACCAGGTCGGCCCATTTCGCCAGCTCGATATGGCCCATGGCGGCTTCGGCGGCCGGGTCGAGCAGGTCCAGGTGCACCGGGTGCCCGGACAGCGCCTGCATGGTCAGCGGAGTGATGAACTCGCTGCCGCCACGGGTCATGACCACGCGCACTTCGGCGCCCTGGTCGAGGAGTCGGCGAACCAGCTCGGCGCTCTTGTAGGCGGCAATGCCGCCGCCGACGCCGAGAACGATGCGTTTCCGATACAGCCGCTGCATAGGCCTGCCTTTTAGTCCGGTGATGGCTACCCCCGACGACGCCTCCCCAGGCCGGATCAGGGGTGAAAATGATGGGCTAAGATAACACAGCGACCGCCAGGGAACAGCGGCGCCAAAGGGACAGGGAGGTGCAATGAGTATTCGTGACTGGCCGGCGGCGGAACGGCCGCGGGAGAAGCTGCTGGAGCAGGGGGCGGCGAGTCTTTCCGACGCCGAGTTGCTGGCGATCTTTCTGCGCACCGGCGTCTGCGGCAAGAGCGCGGTGGACCTGGCCCGGCATTTGTTGAGCCGGTTCGGCAGCCTGCGCAAGCTGCTGGAGTCCGACCAGCAGACCTTCGGTCGCCAGTTGGGCCTGGGGCCGGCCAAGTTCGCGCAATTGCAGGCGGTGCTGGAGATGGCCCGCCGTCATCTGGCCGAGCGTCTGCGGCGCGACTCGGTGCTGGAAAGCCCGCGGGCCGTGCGCGATTACCTCAAGGCGATGCTGCGACACGAGCCCCATGAGGTGTTCGCCTGCCTGTTTCTCGACAGCAAGCACCGGGTGTTGGCGTTCGAGCCGCTGTTTCACGGCAGTATCGACAACACCAGCGTCTATCCGCGGCAGGTGGTCAAGCGGGCGCTGGCGCACAATGCGGCGGCGTTGATCCTCTGCCACAACCACCCTTCGGGGGTCGCCGAGCCCAGTCAGGCGGATCATGTGCTGACCAAGCGCCTCAAGGCGGCGCTGGAGTTCGTCGATGTGCGGGTGCTCGATCACTTTATCGTCGGCGAGGGGGAGCCGTTGTCGATGATGGAGCGTGGCTGGTTGTAGCGGGATCGGCCCAACACCAGGAGCCGGCTTGCCGGCGATGAGGCCCTCAAGACTTGCGTCGACATTGAGGACGCCATCGCCGGCAAGCCGGCTCCTACAGAAGCGGTGTCGATCAATGCCTCATCAACGCTTGATGCTGACCCTGGAGAAATCCTGTCGCCCGAACGGACTCACCTCATAGCCCTGGACGTTCTTGCGCAGCAAGGCGAAGGCGGTCGGATGAGCCAGCGGCACCCACAACGCCTGCTGCTGGATCTGCGCCTGGGCCTGTTCGTAGAGCTTGCTGCGTACCCCTTGCTCGCTGGTGGTCTTGCCGGCGCTGATCAGTTTGTCCAGGCCCGCATCGCAGTAACGGGCGAAGTTGGTGCCCGATTTCAGCGCCGCGCAGGAGAATTGCGGGGTCAGGAAGTTGTCCGGGTCGCCGTTGTCACCGGCCCAGCCCATGAACAGCAGGTCATGTTCGCCGGCCTTGGCCCGCCGAATCAGCTCGCCCCATTCGATCACGCGGATCTGTGCCTGGATGCCGACTTCGGCGAGGTCGGCTTGCAGCAATTGGGCGCCGAGACTGGGGTTGGGGTTGAGCAGACTGCCCGACGGGCGCGTCCAGATCGTGGTCTGGAAGCCGTCCTTGAGTCCGGCCTTGACCAGCAGGGCCCTGGCCTTTTCCGGGTCGTGGGCATAGCCGGGCAAGTCCTTGGCATAACTCCAGGTGTTGGGCGGGTACGGGCCGTTGGCGGCCTCGGCGGTCTCTTCGAACACCGCCTTGAGGTAGCTGGTCTTGTCGACGGCCAGGTTGATCGCCTGGCGCACTTCCGGCTTGTCCAGCGGTGGATGCTGGCTGTTGATGGCAACGAACGCGGTCATGAAGGCGTCGGTCCTTTCCACCTTGAGTGTCGGCTCCTTACTGGCGGCAACGACATCCAGAGGTTTGGGCGAGAGGGCGATCTGGCACTCGTTGCGTCGCAACTTTTGCAGGCGGACGTTGGCATCCGGGGTGATGGAGAAGACCAGGCTGTCGACCGCCGGCTTGCCGGCGAAGTAGTCCGGGTTGGCGCTGTAGCGGATCGAGGCGTCTTTCTGGAAACGACCGAACACGAACGGGCCGGTGCCGATGGGCTGGCTGTTGAGTTTTTCCGGCGTGCCCGCGGTCATCAGCTTGTCGGCGTATTCCGCCGAATAGATCGAGGCGAAACCCATGCTCAGGGCGGCGAGGAAGGTCGAGTCGGGGTGATCGAGGGTAAAGCGCACGGTCAGCGGATCGGTGGCCTCGATCCGCTTGATCAGGCTCGGCAGTTGCAGCGACTGGGCGTGGGGAAAGCCGCTCTGGGCAATCTGGTGCCACGGGTTGGCTGGGTCGAGCATGCGTTCGAAGCTGAACCGCACGTCGGCGGCGGTCAGGTCGCGGGTTGGCTTGAAGTAGTCGGTGTGATGGAATTTCACCCCCGGATGCAGCTTGAAGTCGTAGACCAGTCCGTCGTCGGACACCGTCCAGCTGTCGGCGAGGCTGGGGACCAGCTTGCCGCTGGCGGCGTCGAAGTCCACCAGGCGGTTCATCAGCACGTCGGCCGAAGCGTTGGTCGTCGTCAGCGAGTTGTACTGCACCACGTCGAACCCATCGGGGCTGGCTTCGGTGCAAACGTTCAGGGAATCGGCGGCGTGGGCCGGCAGCCCCAGGAAAGGGACGAGCAATAGCGGTAGGGCAGCGAGACGCATATTCAGTATCCTTTGCAGGTCGTTGTCCCATCTGCGAGTGCAGTCTGGAAAAGTCCTACCCTAGTGGTATGGACGGTAATTGACTATCCCGTTTTTACCGGGTTCCTCAGTTTGCCTGCTTCCCCCGATGTTTTCACCGCACGGTTTGGCGGGCCTTTTGGGCCGACGACAGGCATTTGTGCGACGAGCGGCCTTTTATGGCGCAAGCCCGCGTTGCTGGCGTCCTGCACGGCCATTCCCGGTGCGGCGTTGCGGTTTTAATTGCACGGGATGTTGTTGCACCTGAGTCTTTCTGGTATAAAGCAGCGCTCTTTTCTAGGGGCCCGGTTCCTTCGCTTGTAGGTGTAGCCGGTAAGACCCTTAAAGAAACGCGGCGCCTGGCGCCAAATGACTGAGAGATTAAGCGGCCAACCCATGCCGGGTTGGGCATGTGGTTTTAGAGGGCTGAGGCATGTCTAGAGTCTGTCAAGTTACCGGTAAGGGTCCGGTGACTGGGAATAACATTTCCCACGCAAACAACAAAACCCGTCGTCGTTTCCTGCCGAACCTGCAGCATCACCGCTTCTGGGTCGAGTCCGAGAAGCGTTTCGTGCGTCTGCGCGTATCCGCCAAGGGCATGCGTATCATCGACAAGCGCGGCATTGATGTCGTGCTGGCCGAACTCCGTCGCGATGGCAAGGTATAAGGGAGCTAAATCATGCGTGAATTGATTCGTTTGATCTCGAGCGCCGGTACTGGTCATTTCTACACGACTGACAAGAACAAGCGCACTACTCCGGACAAAATCGAGATCAAGAAATATGATCCGGTTGTTCGTAAGCACGTGATCTACAAGGAAGGCAAAATCAAGTAATTGATTTTTTCTTTCGAGAAAAACCCCGACTGGTTCGGGGTTTTTTTTCGCCTTTTTTCGGCCGGCTCCTGCCTGTTGCGTGCCTGATTCCTACATTTTTCCCATTGCGCCTTTCCTAGACTGGGGTGAACACCGAAAGGATGCGGATGTGGAGAGCGCTCATGATGATTGCGAAAATGTGTGGAGTCCTGCTGTTGGTGGTCCTCGCGGCGGGCAGTATTGCGGTTCAGGCCGCGGACCGGGGCAGCACTGAAATCACCGAAAGCACCGAAAATACCGACGCCTATGTGCGGCGCATGGCCGAGGCGACCGTGATGGCCTGGCCGGCGCTGGCGAACCTGTTCGAGACGACCCGGGTGTTTGCCGATGTCCAGTTGCTGGTCAGCGACGGACAGCGGGCGTGGCTGATGAATGCCCGGGGTGGGCATGAGGTCGACATGCAGGCCGTCGGCGCCCTGGGGCTGCCCTTCGAATACCGGCGCTTCGAAAAGATCGAGTGGCAGGGGCGTCCGGCGCTCTTCATGGGCCTGGGGCAGCACTTGCCTGTTGGCGAGGTCCAGCGGCTCAAGCATCCGCAAGCGGTCCCCGAGCTGTTCGACCTGGCCACTCACGAAGCCTTCCATTTCTACGCTGAAGACGACCGGGCCCGCGGCTCGCTGTCGGAGCGCAGCACCCTTTACCCGGCGCTTGTCGAACCGCGCCTGTACCGCAACCGGATCATTCGCCATTTGCTCGCCGCTATCCGGGGTGAGGCCGATGCGTTGGGGCGCGCCAGTTACTGGTACCGGCGTTGGTCGAGCGAGTTCGCCGATGAGGCCGAGCGCATCCGCGATACCGACCGCTCCGAGGGGAGTGCGCGCTATGTGGAGTCGGTCGCGCAGTTGTTGGCGATGGGGCTGGAGCCCCGGAGTCCCGAGTGGGAGGCGCGGCTGTTGAGGCAACTGATCCCGCTGGGGCGTGCCGACTACCTGGCGGTCGATCATGAGAGCTATGCGTTGGGCCTTCTTGCCGGGTACCTGCTCGATCGTCGACGGTTGGACTGGTTGCCCCGCGTTGCACAAGGGGAAACCCCCGTGGGCCTGCTACTGGGGCCGATCGCGCCGATCAGTGATACGCCCGATGAGGCGCTGGGCCAGCGGCTTCGCGAGTCCCTGGCGGGAACCAACCGTCGGGCGGCAGAGGCGGTCGAGCCATTCCTGCAGCGCTTCAAGGATCCGGCAAGCCGACATCTGCTGGTGCCGGGCACGGCGATGAAAGGCAGTTTCGGCAGCGAGCATTCCTTCCGTCTTGCCGGAATACCGGAGATCATCGAAACCGGGGTTGATGCGCTGTTTGCGCTCAAGGATGGGCGAATCGACCTCCGGGAGGCGACGGTGGCGACGCAGCTCAAGGATGCCTGCGGCCGGGAGGCGCTGTATTGGGTGCTCGCCCTGACCGAGGCTGATTTCCGGGGGCATGACCAAGGCCGTCTTCGGGTCAGGCGTGACGGCCTCGATGTGGATATTCCTTATCCGACAAGGGCCGTCGATAGCGAACGGTCCTGGTGCGCCCGGACCTGATCAGGCCTTCTGTTCGAATACCACGTAGATCTTGCGGCAGTGTTCCAGCACTTCCCAGGTGCCCTTGAAGCCCGCCGGAATCACGAAACGATCGCCGGCGCGCAAGGTCTTGGCATTGCCCTCGCCGTCGCGCAGCACCGAGACGCCCTGGACGATTTCGCAGTATTCATGTTCGGTGTAGTTCACCGTCCACTGGCCTGGCGCGCCTTCCCAGACGCCGGCATTCATCTGCCCGCAGGGGCTGGCGTAGTGGTTGTGGATCGTCTGCTCGGGGTCGCCCTTGAGCACTTTCTCCGGTGCCGGACGAAAGCGTTCCGGCGCGGTGCCGGCGTCGCTGAAATCGACGATGTCCTGGATGTTCATGCTGCTCTTCCTCTGCGGTGACGGACCAGTGATCGGGAGCATCGAGTCTATGTTTATTAAAATGAACATGGCAACGGCGTTTTACCACCTTATTGTCAAATATATTGAAACTTCAGGTGCCGCTGGTTTAGGGTGGTGGGTGCCATGGGTTCAGATCGGGGCCCATCGGGCAGAATTTCGGAGGGTGCTGGCGCAAGCGCGCGCGGCTCCCGTATTTCATAAGAGGAGGACACTCGAATGACCACCCTGACTCGTGCTGACTGGGAACAACGCGCCCGTGAGCTGAAGATTGAAGGCCGTGCCTACATCAATGGTGAATACACTGCCGCGGTGTCGAGCGAGACGTTCGAGTGCATCAGCCCGGTCGATGGCCGCCTGCTGACCCGCGTGGCCAGCTGTGATGTGGCTGACGCCCAGCGTGCCGTGGAAAGTGCTCGCGCGACGTTCAATTCCGGTGTCTGGTCGCGCCTGGCCCCGGCCAAGCGCAAGGCCGCGATGATTCGTTTTGCCGCGTTGCTGAAGGTCAATGCCGAGGAGCTGGCCCTGCTGGAAACCCTCGACATGGGCAAGCCGATCAGCGACTCCCTGCACATCGACGTTCCCGGCGCGGCCCAGGCCCTGAGCTGGAGCGGCGAGGCCATCGACAAGATCTATGACGAAGTGGCCGCCACCCCGCACGATCAGTTGGGCCTGGTGACCCGTGAGCCGGTGGGCGTGGTGGCGGCCATCGTGCCGTGGAACTTCCCCTTGTTGATGGCCTGCTGGAAGCTGGGCCCGGCGCTGTCCACGGGTAACTCGGTGATTCTCAAGCCCTCGGAGAAATCCCCGCTGACCGCTATCCGCATCGCCGCCCTGGCCGTTGAAGCCGGCATTCCGGCCGGTGTGCTGAACGTGCTGCCCGGTTACGGTCATACCGTCGGCAAGGCCCTGGCCCTGCACATGGATGTCGACACCCTGGTGTTCACCGGCTCGACCCGGATCGCCAAGCAACTGATGGTCTATTCCGGCGAGTCCAACATGAAGCGCGTCTGGCTCGAAGCCGGCGGCAAGAGCCCGAACATCGTCTTTGCCGACGCTCCGGACCTGCAGGCCGCCGCCGAATCCGCGGCCAGCGCCATTGCCTTCAACCAGGGCGAAGTCTGCACCGCCGGTTCGCGCCTGCTGGTGGAGCGTTCGATCAAGGACCGTTTCCTGCCGTTGGTGATCGAAGCGCTGAAAGCCTGGAAGCCGGGCAACCCGCTGGACCCGGACACCAATGTCGGTGCCCTGGTGGATACCCAGCAGATGAACACCGTGCTGTCGTACATCGAGTCGGGTCATGCCGATGGCGCCAAGCTGGTGGTCGGTGGCAAGCGTACCCTTGAGGAAACCGGTGGGACCTACGTCGAGCCGACCATTTTCGACGGGGTGAGCAATGCGATGAAGATTGCCCGGGAAGAAATCTTCGGGCCGGTGTTGTCGGTGATTGCCTTCGACAGCGTGGAAGAGGCGATCAACATTGCCAACGACACGCCGTACGGCCTGGCGGCGGCGGTCTGGACCGCGAACATCTCCAAGGCGCACCTGACCGCCAAGGCCCTGCGCGCCGGCAGCGTGTGGGTGAACCAGTACGATGGCGGCGACATGACCGCGCCGTTCGGTGGCTTCAAGCAGTCGGGTAACGGCCGTGACAAGTCGCTGCATGCGTTCGACAAGTACACCGAGCTGAAGGCGACCTGGATCAAGCTGTAAGGTGGGATTTAGGGTGTGGTGAGCGGGCAAGCCCGCTCGCCACAATTGCTATCGGGTCATTCAGATCACACAGCCGGACTCTCCGCCAGGAAGTCCGGCTGTGTTGTCTTGAACTGAAATTATCCACAGGAGCGTGGAACATGCGTTGGGCGACTTATTTCGCCGTGCTGGCTTCGGTACTCAGTGTCGGGCTGGCACTGGGCGTGAGCATGCCATTGGTGTCCCTGCGGTTGGAAAGCTGGGGCTATGGCGCCTTCGCCATTGGCGTGATGGCGGCGATGCCGGCCATCGGTGTCTTGCTGGGAGCCAGTATCTCCAGTCACCTGGCGGCGCGTTTTGGCACCGCCAGGCTCATGGCCCTCTGCTTGTGGGCCGGAGCCTTGTCCATCGGGTTGCTGGCGCTGCTGCCCAGCTATCCGGTGTGGCTGGTGCTGCGCCTGATGATTGGCGTGATCCTGACGATTGTCTTCATTCTCGGCGAAAGCTGGATCAACCAGCTGGTGGTCGAGCAGTGGCGCGGACGCCTGGTGGCCCTGTATGGCAGTACTTATGCGTTGAGCCAACTGTCCGGTCCGTTGCTGTTGGCCGCCGTGGGTACCGAGGGCGATTACGGTTTCTGGATCGGCGTGGGGTTGTTGGTGGCCGCGCCATTCCTGTTGCTGGGGCGTAGTGGTGCGCCCACTTCGGAGTCCAGTCGTGTCACCCTGATGGACCTGCTAGGTTTCTGTCGGAGTTTGCCGGCTATTGCCTGGGCTATTTCGCTGTTTGCCGCCTTCGAGGCGATGATTCTGACGTTGTTGCCGGTTTACTGCCTGCGCCAGGGCTTTACGGCGGATATTGCCTTGGCGATGGTCAGCACCGTGGTGGTGGGTGACGCCTTGTTGCAGTTGCCGATTGGTGCCCTGGCCGACCGCGTTTCCCGGCGCGCGCTGTTCATCGGTTGTGCCCTGGCCCTGATGCTGTCGAGCCTGGCGGTGCCCCTGTTGATCGATACCTTGCTGATCTGGCCGTTGTGGGTGCTGTTCGGCGCCAGCGCGGGCGGGTTGTTCACCTTGTCGTTGATCCTGATCGGCGAGCGTTATCGCGACGATGCGCTGGTGCGGGCCAATGCCCATGTGGCGCAGTTGTGGGGCGTTGGCTGCCTGATCGGGCCGTTGGTGGCGGGGGCCGGCAGCCAGTGGATCAGCGGGCAGGCCTTGCCGTTGTTCATGGCGGCTGGAGCATTGGGCCTGCTGGTGTTGCTGTTACACCAGGGGGCCTTCGGCGCGGCACAGCCGACCGGCTGATCGCGAACCTTCAGAGCATGCGCTCCAGCCCGATGTGGTTGGCGAACCAGGCGTTGAACCGGCGCCACCAGTTGCCCGGCTCCTGGTTCAGTTCGTGGAGCTGCCCGTGGTCCTCGGTGACCCAGGCAATCTCTCCCTGCTCCAGGCGCGGTTGGTAGCTCAGGGCCGGGGTCATGCCGCGCAAGGCCAGGGCCCGAGCGTGCTCCGCCAGCTCCGGGCTGTCCACCAGGACACCGACTTCGGTGTTCCACAAGACCGAGCGTGGGTCAAAGTTGAACGAGCCGATAAAGGATTTCTGCCGGTCGAAAATCATCGCCTTGCTGTGCAGGCTGGAGTCCGAGCCCTTGTAGGTCGCGCTGTGAAACAGGTGCGGCCCGCTGCCTCCACGGTCCCCAGGCTGGCGCCGCAGTTCGAAGAGTTTCACGCCGTGCTCCAGCAAGGCCTTGCGGTAGGGCGCATAACCGCCGTGCACGGCCGGTACGTCGGTGGCTTCCAGCGAGTTGGTCAACAGGCTGATGGAGACCCCCGCGTCGGCGCGCCCAGTCAGGTAGACCAGCCCCGGCTGACCAGGCACGAAGTAGGCGGAAATCATCATCAGTTCGGTATGAACGTTGGTCAGTTCCGGCGCCAGTTGAGTGGTCAGCAGCAGGCGTGGATCCGGCTCTTCCCTGGCCAGGACCTTGCTCGGCGCGTCCCACAGCGCCTGGTTCCAGGCCCAGATCAGCTCGCGGCGCCAGGTGTCCATGTGTGGCTCGCTCTTGTAGGCCCGCAGTTTCAGGTACAGGGCGGTATTGTGCTGGCGATAGCTGCCCAGCGAGTCCTTGAGCCGCTGCCGGGCATCGGCCAGTTCCGCCGCTGAAGGCGTGTCGGTGAGGAAATCACCGATGGGCACGCTCAGGGCGCTGTTCCAGTACTGGTCGAAGCTGTGCCCGAGCTGTTCGGCCACGGGGCCGAAGCCGAGCAGGTCGATGTCGGTGAAGTTCAGGTCCGGCTGGGCGCCGAAATATTCGTCCCCCAGGTTGCGGCCGCCGACGATGGCCGCGCTGTTGTCGGCCAGCCACAATTTGTTGTGCATCCGTCGATGTTGCTGCGACAGGTTGAACAAGCGCCCCAGGGCGCGGGTGGCGCCGGTGCTGCGGCCCAGGTTCAGCGGGTTGAACAGGCGGATCTGGATATTCGGATGCGCGGCCAGCGTGGCGATGACCGAGTCGAGCCCGTCGCTGGCGGTATCGTCCAGCAGGATGCGCACGCGCACGCCGCGATCGGCGGCCTGGAGCAGTTCATCCACCAGCATGCGGGTGCTCAGGCCGTCATGGACGATGTAGTACTGCAGGTCCAGGCTGACCTGGGCATTGCGGATCAGCTCGGCCCTGGCCCTGAACGCCTCGCTGCCGTTGGGCAGCAGGCGAAAGCCCGAGCGTCCCTGCCAGGGCGCGGCCTGGGCCTGGATCGAACGGCCGAAGGTCGACTCGCTCGCCGCCATGGCCTGGCTGGGGAAACGTGGAGCATCCAGGGATGCGCATCCGCTTAACAGCAGGGCAATGAGCAGCAAGCAGGCTTTCAACGGTCAGCGTCCCGGGTCAAGGCAGGTGTCGGCATCCGGACGCTGTCCGGCGGGTAAAGGTCAATCGATACTGCTCTCGTTTTGTGCCAGTAATGTGATCGCGGCCGCGCCGACTTTGCGTACGGCCTCTTCGATCAGCGGCGTTGGCTTGGCAGCGTAGTTCATCCGCAGGCAATTGCGGTATTTGCCCGAGGCCGAAAAGATACTGCCCACCGCTATCTGTACGCCCTGGTCCCGCAGCGCCCGGTTCAGGCGCAGGGCATCGAAACCTTCGGGCAGTTCGACCCAGAGCATGAAGCTGCCCTGGGGGCGACTGGCCCGGGTGCCGGCGGGAAAATAACGGCTGATCCAGTCGATCATCAAGTCGCGATTGCGCTGGTACTGGCTGCGCATGCGCCGCAGATGCGGCTCGAAGTGGCCGTTTTTCAGGAAGTCGGCGATGGCCAACTGCGGCTGCGGCGCCGTGGAGCCGGTGCTGATGTACTTCATGTGCAGCACCCGCTCGAGGTAGCGCCCGGGGGCGACCCAGCCGATGCGCAGGCCGGGGGCGAGGGTCTTGGAGAAGGAACTGCAGAGCAGGACCCGGCCATCTTCATCGAAGGACTTGATGGTGCGCGGACGGGGGTAGGTGTAGGCCAGCTCGCCATACACATCGTCCTCGATAATGGCCACGTCGAAGCGCTGTGCCAGGGTCAGCAGGGCACGCTTGCGCGACTCCGGCATGATATAGCCCAGCGGGTTGTTGCAATTGGGCGTCAACTGTATGGCCTTGATCGGCCACTGTTCCAGGGCCAGTTCCAGGGCGTCGAGGCTGATGCCGGTGATCGGGTCGGTGGGGATTTCCAGGGCCTTCATGCCCAGTCCCTTGAGGGTCTGCATGGCGCCGTGGAAGCTGGGGGAGTCCACCGCGACGATGTCCCCCGGCTCGCAGATGGAGCGGATGCTGGTGGACAGGGCCTCGTGGCAGCCGGTGGTGATGACCAGGTCGTTGGGGCCGAGTTGGCAGCCGGAGTCGAGCAGCAGTCGCGCCACTTGCTCGCGCAGCCCGAAGTTGCCGTGGATATTGTCGTAGGACAGGCCGCGCATGTCCTGGCGGCGGCTGATCTGCGCCAGGCTGCGCAGCAGCGGTTTCAGGGTCGGGCTGTCGAGGTCCGGCATGCCGCGGCCCAACTGTACGGTGTCTTCACGGGGGACGGACCGGATCAGCTCCAGTACCTGCTCCCACTGCGAAATGTCCACGGGGCGTTGCGCGGGACGCCCGACCACCGGCAACGCCGGCAGTTCGCGGCCGACAGGCACGAAATAGCCCGACTTGGGTTTCGGTTGGGCCAGCCCACTGTCCTCCAGGACCCGGTAGGCCTGCTGCACCGTGCTCAGGCTGACACCATGTTCCACACTCAACGCCCGTACAGAGGGCAGGCGATCGCCAGGGCGATAGAAGCCTTGTTCTATACGGGTTCCAAGCAGTTCGGCTAGGTTGACGTAGAGGGTCATGGCGCAGTTCTCGGGCAGGGTGGAAAGCGTTGGCCGGTACAGATAGGGTGAAAATACAGGATTCAGTCGTGCTTTGGCGAGTTCTGTATGGAATTAATAAAAATTGATTGAATCTGTAATGGTTTTGGCCGTTCGCCCATCCTGTGTACCTATGGCAATCGAGTAACAAAGGAGCACAGGTAATGAACGGTTTAAGCGATGTGCGTCTGGTTTTGCGCAGTCAGGAACTGGTGATCGAACAGGAACGGGCAATCACGGCGTTTTCCGCCCGTCGCTGCACGCCGGCCTTCGGTCTCATGGGTCTGTTCTGGCACCGCCTGCGCACCCGCAAGGCCTTGCTTGAACTCACGTCCGAGGAGCTGCGAGATATCGGCATGAGCCCGGAGCAGGCGCGGGAAGAAGGTTTGAAACCGTTCTGGCGGTCCTAGCCGCGCATCTGTAGGAGCTAGCTTGCTGGCGATGAATGTCGCCACACCGCGATCATACTGATGCCCCGCGTTAGCGTTGACGACCATCGCCAGCAAGCTGGCTCCTACAGTGGGGCTGCGGTGTGTTCAAGGTTCGGTCTTTTCAGGCAGAATCCATGCTCATTCTTCTTTCCGGTCGTCGTTCGATGAGTTGCAACAGTCAGAAAATCCGCTTTCTGCGTCAGCAAATTCCGTCTTTCGAATGCGTGCCGGGCTGTCACGACTGCTGCGGGCCGGTGACCACCTCCTCCGAGGAGATGGCCCGCCTGCCGCGCAAGACCGCCGCCGAGCAGGAAGCAGCGCTGAACGAGCTCAATTGCGTACACCTGGGGCCGAACGGTTGCACGGTGTACGACGAGCGTCCGCTGATCTGCCGCTTGTTCGGCACGACGCCGACGCTGCCTTGTCCCAATGGCCGACGCCCGGTGGAACTGATTCATCCACGGATCGAACGGCAGGTGCACGAATACATCGCGAGCACCCGGCAAGTGCTCGTCTAGATTCAATCCGGAATCGGCAGGTTCAGGCTCTCTTTCACTTCCTCCATCACGATGTAGCTCTTGGACTCCCGCACATGGGGCAGCTTGAGCAGGATGTCGCCGAGCAGTTTGCGGTAGGAGGCCATCTCGGAAATCCGCGCCTTGACCAGGTAGTCGAAATCCCCCGACACCAGGTGGCATTCCAGCACATGGGGCAGCTTCAGCACCGCGCGGCGGAACTCTTCGAAGGTATCACCCGACTTGTAGTCGAGGCTGATCTCGACGAACACCAGCAGGCTGCCCTTGAGGTGTTGCGGGTTCAACCGGGCGTTGTAGCCCATGATGATGCCTTCGCGCTCCAGCCGGCGGACCCGTTCGGTACAGGGTGTGGTGGACAGGCCGACCTTTTCCCCAAGCTCGGTGAACGAGATGCGCCCGTCGGCCTGCAGGATGCGCAGGATGTTGCGGTCGATCTTGTCCAGCTCGCGCTTGGTCTGATGGTTGGTTCTCATTAGGGAATGCCCCTCCGTCAAAAGCGATAGTGCCGAGAATTCTCGCCAAATATAGGCACTTATATAGTGAAAAGCACTGGCTATTGTTTTTTACACTGCGCGCATCCTGGTTTGAACACTAAACACCGGCGTCTGGCGCGGATCGAGAGGTAGACACATGCGAGTTCTGGTATTGGGTAGCGGCGTCATTGGTACCACCAGTGCTTATTATCTGGCCCGGGCCGGTTTCGAAGTGGTGGTGGTCGACCGTCAGCCGGCCGCCGCCATGGAGACCAGCTTTGCCAACGCCGGCCAGGTCTCGCCCGGCTATGCCTCGCCCTGGGCCGCGCCAGGTGTGCCGCTCAAGGCGATCAAGTGGTTGCTGCAACGCCACGCACCGCTGGCGATCAAGGCCACCGCCGATGTCGACCAGTACCTGTGGATGGCGCAGATGCTGCGCAACTGCACCGCCAGCCGCTATGCCGTGAACAAGGAGCGCATGGTCCGCCTGTCCGAGTACAGCCGTGACTGCCTCGACGAGCTGCGCGCCGAAACCGGGATTGCCTACGAAGGCCGCAGCCTGGGCACCACCCAGCTGTTCCGCACCCAGGCGCAACTCGATGGCGCCGCGAAGGACATCGCCGTGCTCGAGGAGTCCGGCGTGCCTTACGAATTGCTCGACCGCGCCGGCATCGCCCGGGTCGAGCCGGCCCTGGCCAGTGTCACCGATATCCTCGCCGGTGCCCTGCGCCTGCCGAACGACCAGACCGGCGACTGCCAGATGTTCACCACCCGCCTGGCCGAAATGGCCGTCAAGCTGGGTGTGGAGTTCCGCTTCGGCCAGGACATTCAACGGATCGACCATGCGGGCGACCGCATCAACGGCGTGTGGATCGACGGCAAGCTGGAAACCGCCGACCGCTACGTGCTGGCGCTGGGCAGCTATTCGCCGCAGTTGCTCAAGCCGCTGGGGATCAAGGCACCGGTCTACCCGCTCAAGGGCTACTCGCTGACCGTGCCGATCACCAACCCGGCCATGGCCCCGACTTCGACGATTCTCGATGAAACCTTCAAGGTCGCGATCACCCGTTTCGACAACCGTATCCGCGTCGGCGGCATGGCGGAAATCGCCGGTTTTGACCTGTCGCTGAATCCGAAAAGACGCGAAACGCTGGAGATGATCGTCGGCGATCTTTATCCTCAGGGCGGAGACCTCGAACAAGCCAGCTTCTGGACCGGTTTGCGTCCGACCACACCTGACGGCACGCCGATCGTGGGGGCTACTTCTTTCCGCAATCTGTTCCTGAACACCGGCCACGGTACGCTTGGCTGGACCATGGCGTGTGGTTCAGGTCGCCTGCTGGCTGACCTGATGGCGAAGAAAAAGCCGCAGATCAGTGCCGAAGGTCTCGATATTTCCCGCTACGGCAAAACGCCCCAGGAGACTGCAAAACATGTCAATCCAGCGCCAGCTCACCAATGAGCGCATGAGCCAGATCGTCGTGCATAACGGCACCGTGTATCTGGCAGGGCAGGTCGGTGACGACCTGAGCGCCGGGATTGAAACCCAGACCCGGGAAACCCTCGCCAATATCGAGCGTTTGCTGGACCTGGCGGGCACCGACAAGAGCCGGCTGCTGTCGGTGACGATTTACCTGAAAGACATCGATGCCGACTTCGCCGGCATGAATGCGGTATGGGACAAGTGGCTGCCCAAAGGCGTCGCGCCGGCCCGTGCCACAGTCGAAGCCAAGCTGTGCGAGCCGGAAATCCTGGTCGAGCTGTCGGTCGTGGCCGCTCTGCCTTAAGTACGATCCCTCTCCCGGTGCGATGGCGGATGCATTGTCTTTCGCACCGGTTTTTATTCCCGTTGACCGTCCAGAAGTTTGCCGCCATGCGTCCTGCCCGTGCCCTGATCGACCTCCAAGCCCTGCGTCACAACTACCAATTGGCCCGTGAAGTGTCGGGTGCCCGAGCGCTCGCGGTGATCAAGGCCGACGCCTACGGCCATGGCGCGGTGCGCTGTGCCCAGGCCCTGGAGGCCGACGCCGACGGTTTTGCCGTGGCCTGCATCGAGGAGGCCCTGGAGCTGCGGGCCGCCGGTATCCGTGCACCGATCCTGTTGCTGGAGGGTTTTTTCGAGGCCGACGAGTTGGCCTTGATCGTCGAGCACGATTTCTGGTGCGTGGTGCATGCGCTCTGGCAGTTGGAGGCCATCGAGCGGGCGGTGCTGGCCAAGCCGATCAACGTCTGGCTCAAGCTGGACTCGGGCATGCACCGGGTGGGGCTGGAGCCGGCGCAGTACCAGGCGGCTTACCAGCGTCTGCAGGCCAGCGGCAAGGTGGCGAAGATCGTGCTGATGAGCCACTTCGCCCGTGCCGACGAATTGGGCTGCCAGCGCAGCTCCGAACAGGTGGCGGTCTTCGAAGCGGCGCGCCAGGGGTTGGCGGCCGAGGTCAGCCTGTGCAATTCCCCGGCGGTGCTCGGCTGGCCGCAGATTCCCAGCGATTGGGTACGCCCGGGCATCCTGCTGTTCGGTGCCACCCCCTTCGAGGAAGAAAACCCCGTGGCCGCGCGCTTGCAGCCGGTCATGACCCTGGAGTCGAAAATCATTAGCGTGCGCGAACTACCGGCGGGTGAGCCGGTGGGCTACGGCGGCCAGTTCGTGACGCCCAAGTCGATGCGGATTGGTGTGGTTGCCATGGGTTATGCCGACGGCTATCCGCGCCATGCGCCGACCGGCACGCCGGTGCTGGTGGCCGGTCAACGCAGTCGGTTGCTGGGCCGGGTGTCCATGGACATGCTCTGTGTTGACCTGACCGATGTGCCCCAGGCCGGTCTGGGTTCGACGGTGGAGTTGTGGGGCAAGAACGTGCTGGCCAGCGAGGTGGCGGCCCAGGCCGGGACCATTCCGTATCAGATTTTCTGCAACCTGCGTCGGGTACCACTGCTCTACAGCGGGAGCTAGCAGGAAAGCACGCCGCGCCACAGGTCGTCTCTGCGAACGGGATTGGGCCCTGAGTGTTGTAAATACTGAACGCTATGCCATGATATCGCTCAATTACAACATCGCCTGAATCCCTGGGAGACTGCCGTATTGGACGTCGGTGAACGACTGCAATCCATCCGTAAACTGAAAGGTCTGTCTCAGCGTGAACTCGCCAAGCGCGCGGGCGTCACCAATAGCACCATTTCAATGATCGAGAAAAACAGCGTCAGCCCCTCGATCAGTTCGCTGAGAAAGGTTCTTGGCGGCATTCCCATGTCCATGGTCGAGTTCTTTTCCGAGGAAATCCTCCAGGAAAAACCGACCCAGATCGTCTACAAGGCCAACGAGCTGATCGATATTTCCGATGGTGCGGTGACCATGAAGCTGGTCGGTCGCGCCCATCCCAGCCGTGCCATCGCCTTCCTCAACGAGATCTATCCTCCAGGTGCCGACACCGGCGAGGAAATGCTCACCCACGAGGGTGAGGAGACGGGCATTTTGCTGGAGGGGCGACTGGAGTTGGTGGTTGGCGTAGAAACTTTCGTCCTCGAAGCGGGCGACAGCTACTATTTTGAAAGCACCAAGCCGCACCGTTTCCGCAACCCGTTCGATACGCCAGCGCGACTAATCAGCGCAGCGACACCGGCGAATTTTTAAGAGCGAGAGGCGTCAGGTCAGGGATTTCAAGGCGTCCGGCGGTGCCGATTCGCCACTCGGCCAATACCCTTGCAACTCTTGTGGTTGTTTCGCAGGGGCAATCGAACCGCTATACTCACGCCCGCCTGCGAAACCGTGGTTCGGGGCGTGATTAGCCACCATTGAGGGTGTACGCGTGAATCCAATTATGAAAATGCTGGCCGTACCAGCAACCGTAGTCGCCCTGTGGGCCGTCAGCGCCCAGGCTTCGACAATCAATGAAGATATCGCCAAGCGCCTCGAGCCGGTGGGCCAGGTGTGTGTGCAGGGCCAAGAGTGCAAGGGGATGGCAGTGGCGGCTACCGCGGGTGGCGGTGGCGGGGCCAAGACGCCGGATGAAGTGATTGCCAAGCATTGCAATGCTTGCCATGGCACCGGTCTTTTGAATTCGCCGAAAATCGGTGATACCGCGGCCTGGAAAGAGCGGGCCGATCATGTGAGCACCGTGATTGCGAGTATTGCCGGAGCCTCGGACGAGGAGAAAGGCAAGAAAGGCGTTGCGGGCCTGGCGGCAGTGGCGACTCATGGCTTCAACGCCATGCCACCGAAGGGGACTTGCGCCGACTGTACGCCTGAAGAGCTTCAGGGTGCCATCGAGAAGATGTCTGGCTTGAAATAACACCGATCTTCACGAAAAAGCCGCTCAAAAGCGGCTTTTTTTGTTTCTGCCGCAGCATCAGGATGTCTTTTTCAGCCAATTCCCGGCAAGCTCGGTCCAACCTCAATTCAGGGAAAGGCGAGGAGGGTCGGATGGTGCAGTCCTGTTCTATCGAACGTGCAGTCGACGAGGTGCTGGCGCGGCTGCCGGCGCATATTCACATGGCCAGCCCCTTGGGCCTGGGCAAACCCAATCGTTTTATCAACGCGCTCTACCAGCGCATCAGGCAGTTGCCGGAGCGCCGGCTGACCATCTACACGGCCTTGACCCTCGGCCGCCCGTCCCTGGGCGACGGCTTGCAGCGGCGCTTCCTCGAACCCTTTGTCGAACGGGTGTTCGGTGATTACCCCGAACTGGATTTCCTCGCCGCCCTGCGTCGGGACGGTTTGCCGCCGAATATCCAGGTCCAGCAGTTCTTCATGCAGCCCGGCAGCCTGTTGCACAGCACGCAGGCCCAGCAGGAATACGTCAGCAGCAACTACAGCCATGCCGCCCGCGACATCAACGCCGCCGGCCTGAACCTGGTCTCGCAACTGGTGGCCGAGGACCCGGAGCACCCCGAGCGCCTGAGCCTGAGCTGCAACCCGGACATCACCCTCGACCTGCTGCCGATGATCGCCCGACGCCGGGCCGCCGGCGAAACCATCCTGATGCTGGCGCAGGTCCACAGCGACCTGCCCTACATGCCGGGGGATTCGGAACTCAGCCGTGACGCTTTCGACCTGCTGATCGACGAAGTGGAGCGCAGCACCCTGTTCTCCACCCCGAACATGCCGGTGGATACCCAGGATCACTTCATCGGTCTGCACGCCAGCACCCTGGTGCGCGATGGCGGCACCCTGCAGATCGGCATCGGCTCCATGGGCGATGCGCTGACTGGCGCCTTGCTGGCCCGCCAGGCGGACAACCAGAGTTACCAGGCCTTGTTGGCGGATATCGATCTGTCGCCCTGGAAAGCGCTGCTCGACAAGGAGGGTGGTGTCGAGGCGTTTGCCGAGGGGGTTTACGGTTGCAGCGAGATGTTCGTCAACGGCCTGCTGGTGCTGGTGGACGCGGGCATCGTGCGGCGCAAGGTTTATGCCGACCTTGAGCAGCAGCGCCAGGCCAATGCCGGAACCCTGGGCGCCGCCGTGCAAAGCGGTGGCGTCATGGTGCATGGCGGCTTCTTTCTCGGGCCGCGCAGTTTTTATCAGCGTCTGCACGAGCTGTCCCGGGACAAGCTGGGCGAGTTCAACATGACCGCCATCAGCTACATCAACGAGCTGTTTGGCCAGGAAGAACTCAAGCGCCTGCAGCGCCGCGACGCGCGTTTTATCAACAGCGCCTTCACCATGACGTTGCTCGGCGCGGGCGTCGCGGACCAGCTCGAAGATGGGCGGGTGCTCAGCGGTGTCGGCGGGCAGTACAACTTCGTGGCCCAGGGACATGCGCTGGAGGGCGCGCGGTCGATCCTGATCCTGCGCAGCTGGCGCGAGTCGGGCGGCGAGGTCAGTTCGAACATCGTCTGGGAGTACGGTCATTGCACCATCCCCCGACATCTGCGCGATATCGTGGTGACCGAGTACGGGATTGCCGACCTGCGCGGCAAGACCGATGCCCAGGTGATCGAGGCGTTGCTGAATATCACCGATTCGCGCTTTCAGGCAGAGCTGATCGAGCAAGCGCAAAAAGTCGGCAAACTGCCGGGCAGTTTCCGGCTCGATCCACGTTTTGCCGATAACAGCCCACAACGTTTGCAGGCGATTCGGACACGGCACCCGCATTTGTTCCCGGAGTATCCGCTGGGCTGTGATTTCACGGCGCAGGAGCGGGATCTGCTGCGGGCGCTGAATTGGCTCAAGAGCAAATTCAAGCTCACGGAGATGCTCGACCTGGGCAAGGCCGCGCTGGACGCCCCCGAGCCGGCGGCCTTTGCGGCGCATCTGGAGCGCATGGGATTGAGCCACCCGGAGGGCCTGAAAGAGGAGCTGCTCCAGCGGTTGCTGCTGGCGGGGCTGCAGGCCACTGCCGGCTAGCGGACAGGGTCTTGGCGCAGGGTGTACGCCTCAGTTGTAGGTGATGTTGACGGTGACGGCACTGGCCAGCTTGCCCTGGGTCAGGGGGCCGGTGGTCTTGTGATACTCCGCCCCCAATCGCAGCACGGCGCGGTTGGCTGACACCGCCACGGTGCGGGTGCTGTTGTGGCTGACCGTCTGGCCCGGTGTATGCAGCCATAGCGCAACGCCGCGAGCCGTGTCGGTGTTGGCAAAAAGCGCGGCGTTCCCGGGGGCCGGCGTGCCGGTGAACCTGAAGGTGACACTCGAGGCATTGCTGCAGTTGGCGGTCAGGTCGAAGTACTTAAGGCCGGTCGAGATGCCGGTGAAGTTCGAGATCCGCACGGGGTCCAGCCTGATGGTGCGGTCGAGGTCGCTCGTAGCCAGATCGCAGGTAGGCACTGGAGCAATGATATTTCCTCTACCTAACAGGATATTGTATTCACGCGGGTTGAAATGCGAGGGCGTTGGTTCCCACCATGTCCTGGCAATAACGCGAGGAACAATGCCGCCAGAAGAGATTGCACCGGTTTTTATCAGCCGGTAGTTGATTTCATAGGCGTAGGTCCTGTTGCTCGTGGCGGGATTGGTCTGGCTGTAGGTTCGCTGTGTGGTGTTACTCAGGATCCCGGTGACGATATTGTGCGAACCGGCCCCAGTGTCGCCGTGGGTCCTGAATACAATCCCGATGCCGGGCATGCCTGTTGGATAGACGCTATAAGATCGAGATCCATCGTTGTAGGTCGATACCGCACCGGCAGCCCCCTGTGCACTGAATTTCACGTTGGTGATGCTCTCGCAATACCAACTGACTCGCTTGGTGCCCTGGCTGACACTCGGAAAATCTCTCCATCCGGTGAGCGGGCTACCGACAGAAGCATTAATGTCCGTCACGGTGACAGAGCCAATATCACCGGAATACCCACCTGGATGGTAGACGGAAGACGTGCACGCGGCGAACGCCTGTCCGGATATGGACAAGAACAGCGCCGTTGCGGATATTGCCTTGTAAGGCCTATTCATTTTCCTCCCCCTGTTTTTCAACGCTTGGGTTCCCTGGGATCGGCACGCGCCGTTTACCTGAACCCGTTGCTTATCCAGCCATGTCTCAGTTGTAAGTGACGTCCACCGTCGCCAGGCTTTCCAGCTTGCCTTCGCTGACCGCACCGGACTTCCAGTAGGCCGCCCCAGTGGCAGCACGGCCAGGCCGCCGCTTGGCGTCAGGGTGCGGGCATTGTCGTTGCCGTCGGCACGGATGGTCTGTTGCACGCCCCCCAGGCGCGAGTACAGCCACAGCGCCAGGCCGTGGGCGTCGCCGGTGTTGGCGAAGCGCGCGCCGTCCGAGGGGGCCGGCGTGCCTTGGAACGTGAAGGTCACGCTCTTGATGTCCGAGTCGCAGCGGGCGCTCAGCTCGAAGGGCTTGTGACCCGCCGAGTCGGCGCCCGCGAAGTCACCGACCTTGACCGGTGGCAGGGCTATGGGGCGCTCGATGTCATCGGCAATCAGGTTGCAGGTGCCGCCCTCGATAGTGCCTTCGATCTGCAGACTGCTCGGGTTCAGGGTCTCCGTGGCTGAAGCTTGGGCGATGGCCGCGAGCGCCAGCCCCAGGGGTATCAGGTAGGTTTTCATCGGGTGTTGTCCGTTCTGGCGGGCCGGCGGAAGGTGGCGGCCTATTAGGGCTTGGGGCGTCAGTTGTAGGTAATGGTCACGCGCGCCGGGGTGATCAGGTTGCCTTTGGTGACGGTGCCGACTTTTATGTAGTGCGCGGCCATGGGGATTACCGCACGGCCGGCGGTTGTTGGAATGGTTCGCGAGCGAGCGGGAGCGTCGCCGTTGGCTGGGAAGCTGTAGGTCGTTCCCCCGATGCGCGATTGAATCACGGTAGCGATGCCGCGGACGGTGCCGCCGACATTGGCGAAGCGTGCAGGCGCGACGGAGTCCGGTGTGCCGTCAAAGGTGAAGGTGACATTCCTGATATCCGAGTCGCAGTTGGCGGTCAGGTCGAATGTCTTGACCCCGGTCCAAGTGGTTGAATCGAAGTCGCTGACCTTGACCGGGGGCAATTCGATCGTGCGGCCGAGATCGCTTGCGTCCAGGTGGCAGGTGCCACCCTGGATATCCCCTATGAACCGCAGTGTGGTGGTCTGGACAGCTTGAGCCGTGCCGGTGGTCGTGGCAGCGGTAACCAGTAGGGACAATACGAAAAGAGGTGTTTTCATTGCAGGTATCCTTGTCAGATAAGGGGTTGATTGACGCATTGCATTCGATGAGCGCTGTCACGAGCGGTCTGTTGGCTCAGTTGTAGGTGATGTTGACGGTGACGGTACTGGCCAGCTTGCCTTTGGTCAGGGGGCCGGTGGTCTTGTGATACTCCGCCCCCAATCGCAGCACGGCGCGGTTAGCGGACACCGGCACGGTGCGGGTGCTGTTGTGGCTGACCGTCTGGCCCGGTGTATGCAGCCATAGCGCAACGCCGCCAGCCGTGTCGGTGTTGGCAAAGAGCGCGGAGTTCCCGGAGGCCGGCGTGCCGGTGAACCTGAAGGTGACGCTCGAGGCATTGCTGCAGGTGGCGGTCAGGTCGAAGTATTTAAGGCCGGTCGAGATGCCGGTGAAGTTCGAGATCCGCACGGGGTCCAGTCTGATGGTGCGGTCGACGTCGCTAGCGGCGAGGTCGCAAGTGGCGGTTGGGGCGACGAAGCTGACTGAGTTGTTCAGTACAACCGTGTGGATAGGGCGCCCATCCCAGTTGTTCACCATGAGGTTGCCGCTGGGGACTGTACCGCTTGATACGTTCCCTATTTTGTAGAACTGAGCCTCCATCGTAACGATAGTGTGTTCATAGCTTGTGTAGGTCAGTGCAGTCGAGCTGCTGTGGAGGGGCATTAAGTATGGGGACCCCCACCTGAGAGTCGCATAGACCCGTATGCCAATCCCTGGAACATTGGTTCGATAGACATGCCCCACACCGGGAAGCGTCACCGAATCAGCGGTTGTATATCGCCCGGTGGTTTGCTGCATGATAGGCGGGGTGCAGGTGCTGATACCGCTGGGGTATGGGCCACTGAAGGCTGTTTTTGCGATCAGGGCTCCCACTGCCAGACTTGACGGCACGCTGATGGTGGCTGGAAAAGTCGCGCCGTTGCGGGGGTTGTTCGGGTAATAGTTGCAAGCAGCTTGAGCCGCGACAGGCAGTAACAGTGTCAGCAATGCGAAAACTGATTGGATGGAGCATTTTATTTTCTGTCTAGCGTGAAATAAGGTCTGGAGTCTGTCGACAGGGTCGTTTCCGGAGCAGTTATTCGTGACCATGATCAAGCCTCATCCGCAGCTGTATCAGACGGGGCCGACCGAGGCGCATCGGTCATATCGGCCCGACATTTCCCATCCATCTGCCGCAAGCCTTCGGACTCGGCCAGCGTGCCCAGGTCATAGGCGATCCGGCAGATGTCCGTACTGGCCGGGCCCCACTTGACCGTCAGTTGGCCGCGATCCTGCGGTACCCGGACAAACGCCTTGCTGCTTTGTCCGACCGTGCCCACGCTGGCGCCGCTTTCATCGAACACATCGGCACCGAAGGGCAATGGGCTGCCATCCTCGCGCAGGGCATTGATGATCACGGCCCGCCCGCTGCTGGTCTCGTACTTCATCAGCACCACGGAGCCGGCCCGGGGCGCGACGTTGTGCGAAGCGGACTTGAGCTCCACGTCATGGGACATGTCCTTGGGGTCCAGTTCGACCACGTTCTGGCGGTACGGTGTGAGGTGCGGCACCACGGCGTAACCGTTGTCGTCCACCTGCGAGTTGTTGCTGCCGACCCAGGCGCCCTTGGCCCGGGCGCGTTGACCAGGCCGATGGTGTCGCCCAGTTCCGGGGTCAGGGTCAGGCCGTCGGCATGGGCCACCAGGCCGCCGGACAGGCCCAGGGATTGCGAGTGGTAACCGTTGCCCTGGCTGTAGCCGGTGGAGGCCAGGGCGTAGCGGCTGCGGTATTGCAGGTCGGCGTTGAAACTGTTGCCGCCGCCATTATCGGCGTGACTGGCCGAGGCCCCGTAGTTGATCTCGTTGCGTTCACCCCAGGAGCCGCTGAGGCCGGTCCGGACGCTGTTTTGGTTGTCGCCGTGGATCAGAGTGCTCGACAGGTTGGGCGCACGGTTTGAGTAACCCAGCGGCAGGCTGATGGTGAGGTCGATCTGGTTGCTGCTGCGCTCGGTCAGCAGGTCGCGGGTACGTTGGGCACTGACGGTGTAGTTCATGCGTTGCCAGTTGCTGCTGTAGCCGGCGCTGAAGCTCAGGCTGCCGCCCTTGCGGTTCCAGTAGTTCTGCGACGAGCCGCTGAGGAACAGCGAACCCCGCTCAAGGCTTTGGTTGATGCTGATATCCAGGCGATCGCGTACCCGGCTGATATTGTCCAGGCTGCGTCCGTCCTGGGCCAGTTCACGCAGTTGCGCGGTATCCCGCGCGGTGAGGAAACCGTCGGTGGAGTAACGGAAGGCGCCGAGGGCGAAGTTGGTCCCGGTGTCGGCGAAGTTCTTGTTGTAGCGTGCCTGCAGGCTCTGGCCCCGGCGATTTCCGTTCCCCGGCAGATCGGCATGGGAGGTGGTCACATCCAGCGAAATCGCGCCCAGCGGGGTATTGAGGGCCGCGCCGAGGATTTGCGAGTGATAGCCTGACGAGGCCAAGGCCCCGGTATAGCCGGTGAGCAGGTTGTTGAGGCCGTACTGGAAAGTGCCCTGGCTCAGCCAGGGGTTGCTGTTGACGCCGAGCTCGGCCATCTCGCCCAGGCTCAGCGAATAGCGGCTATAGCCCGGCCGGAGCAGCTTCACATCGGAAGCGAAAGGTACGATGAATTGCCGCTGCCGCCCGTCGGCCTCGGTGACGGTGACCTCCAGGTCGCCGCCGTAGCCGGTGGGGAACAGGTCGTCGAGCACGAACGGCCCCGGGGCCACGCTGACTTCGTCCAGCAGTATGCCGCGCTGGCGTATGCTGACCCGGGCGTTGCTCTCGGCCACGCCACGGACGATGGGCGCATAGCCGGTCTGCGAGTCGGGCAGCATGCGATCGTCGGTGGAGAGGGTCGCGCCGCGCAGGCGAAGGCTGTCGAACAACTCGCCGGTGGTGTAGATCTCGCCGGTCATGAGTTGCGATTGCAGCCCGGGCAGTTCCCGTTGCACGTAGGTGGCGCTGCTCTGGTAGCTGCTGCCGGCATTGTCGCTGCTGTAGGCACCGTTGTGCCGCAGGTGCCAACCGTTCAGGTTGAGACCGGTGTTCAGCCTCAGGGAGTTGGAGAACGATGAACGGCCCTGGTTGGTGTTCCTGAAGCCGTTGGCGTCGTAGCGGACGAACGCCGCGTTCACGCCCGTGTCCCAGTGCTCCGGGCTGACATAACCGCGTGCCTTGCGTGCCAGGTAGATCTGCGGGACTTGCAGGTCCAGCCGGCTCTCGCCGGCATCGAAGCGGGCGCTGGCACCGGGCAGATAGGTGCTGATATCGCCGCAGACCGGCGTGCTCGGTAGCGGTGGCGGAACGGTTTGGCCGGCTTCGGCGGCCTTTTGTACCACCCCGTCGAGGTCGACCCCGAGCCTGATCAGCAGAGGGCGGTCCAGGCAAAGCTGCGCGTTTTTCTGGCCCTCGGCACCGGCGAAGGTCAGTTCTTCCCGGCCGATCCAGCCGCCGTTGACGGCGATATCGGCACGATAATGTCCCGGCAGGACCACATTGCCTTCGTTGAAGCGCGAGATGTCGATCTGCCCTCCACCTCCCGGAAAGAAGGCCGGGTTGAACTCCACCCGCTCGGCCTCTTCGGCAGCCAGGGCGCTACCGGCGCCCAGCAGCAGAAGGCTGTGAATGACGTGGGCCAGGCGGCTGCGCACAGGGCGCGATCCGCCGGCTACAGGTTGTGTCTTCGATCTCATCGCTAACGTTCCAAACCTTGTGTATTGCCGGATTCGGGCAAGCCGTTCCCTGCCGTCGCGCGTTCAGGATCGCGACGGGGCTGGAGGTGTCGTCATGGGTGGGCGTTCTAGTGACGCCGGGTGTTCGTTCAGCCCGTCATGGCGTGACCTGGGCCTTGTGCGTGTGCCGGGCACCGTAGTCGTCGATGACCTGGAATTCGACCTGGGCGCCGGCACTTGGCGCCGACTTCAGGCTGGGCAGGGGGAAACGGTTGTTGGCATGGGGATTGACCATGTTCTCGGCTGCCGTCTCGCCGACCGGCTTGGCATGGCGTTGACCCGCCGCCAGCAGATCCACCGAATCGAAGTTCAGGTGGTAGGGCGTGGGGTTATGCACTTCCAGGGCTGGCCCCTGTTCGGTGTTCACCAGCTTCCAGAGCAGTTTTTCGGTGGCCTGTACCGCCTCGTACGGCAGGCCCTGCGGTCGGAAGAACACCTTGATGCGGGTCTTGAACGCCAGTTGCAACTGGTTGCTCTGCTCCGAATCCGGGGCCTTGGGTGGGACTTCCAGCATGTTCAGCCAGAACAGGTTCTCGCGATCCTTGGGCAGCGGTTCACCGGTGTAGGTCAGGCGCACGACCTGTTGCTTGTCCGGCTCCATCCGAAAGATCGGCGGCGAGGCGACAAACGGGACCTTGGCCTGTTCCGGTGTCACTTCCTCGTCGCCGCTGTCCAGCCAGACCTGCACCAGCGCCGGTTTCTGGTTCTTGTTCTCGAACCTGATGGTCACTTCCTTCTGGTTCGCCGGATACACCACGCGGGTGCCGGTGATGATGACGCTGGCCTGCACCGTGAAGCCGGCTATCAGCGTCAGGGTCGCGAGGACGAGCTGGGCGACGAGGCGAGTGAAGCGGGTGGTGTGCTGGGATCTGAGGGTGTTCATGGGCAATCGTCGGTTCGGTTCAAGAGGGGAGGTCGGCGCTGTGGCTGACGCGCGCGCCAAGGTCGCTGATCGCGCTGAACTCGACCTTCAGGGCGCCGCTGGGCAGGGCTCGCAGGGCCGGCAGCGGGAAGCGCTTGATATCGCCGGACGGCAGCAACAGGCTGTCGTTGACCTCCTTGTTCGGGGCCTTTGGATAACGTTCGCCACGGCCTTTGCCCACCAGTTCGACCGAGCCCAGCGAGACGTGATACGGCGTGGGGTTGACGACTTCCAGTGCGTGACCGCCTTCGTGGGGCACTAGCTTCCAGCTCAGCTTGGGGGCCGCGGCACCCTTCGGATAGGGCAACCCCTGCGGTCGAAAGAACACGCGCAGGCGGGAGCGAAACGACAGCTCCAGCAGGTTCCTTTCCGTGGCGTTGGCCGAGGTCGGTTGGACTTCCAGCACATTCAGCCAGAACAGGCTTTCGCGGTCCGTGGGCAACGGCTCGCCGGTATAACGCAGGCGCGGGGCCTGCTGCTTTTTCGGTTCGATGCGCAGGATCGGCGGCATCGCGGTGAAGGGCGCCTGCGCGGTCGCGGGCGTCGCGGTCTTGTCGCCGTCGTCGAGCCAGAGCTGAACCAGGGCAGGGCGTTCGCCCTTGTTCTCCAGCCGGACCACGACTTCCTGTTGTTCGGCGGGATAGATCACGCGCGCGCCATGGATGACCACGGCGGCAAACGAGGACGTAGCGTGCAGCGATGCCGTCAGAAGGGCACAGACGACCATGCCCGAACGAGCCAGGTTGTTCATTGGCGAAGCTCTCGTATTGAAGGCTGGACCCGCGCCAGGGCGCAGGTCCATTGGAGGACGCTTAGTCGGCGTACTCGACCATGAAACCGACCCGGGTGTTGACCTCGCCTTCGCCCGCGGCGGCGGTGGCGTAGTACTGGGCGGCCAGGGGGATGAGCGCCTGGTTGTCGGCGATGACCACGCCTTCGGATTTTTCGGTGTAGACGTGGATCGGCGTGCCGTCGCGCTTGGTCACCTCGACCTGGACGTTGCTGGCGGCATCCGCACCGCCGTCGATGTTCAGGCGGCCGGTAGCGACGTCGATCGCCGGGCTGGTCGGGTCGAACGCGACCATGGCGGTGCGACCGTTGGTGCAGGCCGTTTCGCCTGGCGCGCCGACGCGAATCGTGAAACCGGTGAGGTTGGCGCGGTCGCCGGTGTTGGTCAGGCGTGAGGCGGACACACCACCCAGGTCGACGTCCTTGACCACGGTGCCACCGCCCGGCGTTTCGCCTTCGATGGTGCAGGTCACGTCGGTCACCAGGCCGCTGAAGTTGATGATGCCGTCGTTGGCTGCGGAAGCCGGCAGGGCGATAAGGGCGGCCAGAGCGAGAGACACGGCAGCAGAGACTTGAGAGATTTTCATCGGATTACCTTGAATGGTTTCAGTTGATGTCCCATCCGACAGGCTTGTAGGGAAGGCACTAGCCTGTTGGATGAGGGTTACCACTCTCGTGCAAGCCGGCCCTCTGGCCTATCGAGATACCTCGAAGCGTGACAGTTTCGTGATTTCTCGAACGGTTTGTCGTTTGTGCTCTCGGTGTCGGCTGCTATAAGTCTGAAAGTTCTGTAGGTCTTAGCCGGGCCCCCCCGTTGCCGGCCTGGCTTTATCGTTCAGGAGGTCTGATCCAAGATGAGTTACGTATTTCCTGGTCCCCGCACCGTTATGCTGCTGGACGACCATGAGGTGATAAGGGTCGGCACGGCCTTGTGGTTATCCAAGGAGTCCGATCTCGAGGTCGTCGGTTCCTTTTCCACGAGTGGGGAATTGTTCGCCGCGCTGGCCAAGCAGCGGCCCGATATCGTCGTCGTCGATTTCATGCTCGGTCCGATGGAGATCGACGGCATCAACCTGATCCGGGCACTCAGGGTGCGTTATCCCGAATGCAGGACCCTGGTGCTGTCGGCGCATTACACGCCCGCGACCGTGTCACTGGCCCTGCAGGCGGGAAGCTGGGGGTTCTTTGGCAAGTCCCAGCGGCTGGACGAGCTGGCGGCCGCCATCCGTACGGTGGCCTGCGGCAAGATCTACCTGCACCCGGCCATGGCCCGGGAGGTGGGGGTGTCGGAGGCGGCGCTGTGCAAGGCGTCGGTCGCCGCTGAGCAGACGTGCGCCTTTGCCCACGAGGAGATTCTTTCGCCGAGGGAGCGGGAAGTGTTGCGCTGTTTCCTGGATGGCATGTCGGTGAACGGGATTGCCGCCAAGTTCTCGCGCAGCGCCAATACCATCAGCACGCAGAAACAGTCGGCCTACCGCAAGCTGGGGATCAAGACCGACAGCGAGCTGTTCAAGTTATCCGGTTCGCTGCGGGGCTCGAGCGCGATAGGCCTCTGATCCCCGGGCGCTTGTCAGAGAAAGCTCACGACCCCTCCGGCCAGGGATTTGACCCGGGCCAGCGATTCCACGCGATACCCCTGGGCATCCAGCTCTGCGCGGCCGCCCTGGAAGGATTTTTCGATCACGATGCCCAGGCCCGCCACGGTGGCGCCGGCCTGCTTGATGATCGAGATCAGCGCCTGGGACGCTTTGCCGTTGGCCAGGAAGTCATCGATGATCAGCACGCGATCGCTGCTGGTCAGGTGGCGCGGGGAAATCGCCACGGTGTTTTCCACCTGCTTGGTGAAGGAATACACCGTCGCCGACAGCAGGTTTTCAGTCAGGGTCAACGACTGGTGCTTGCGGGCGAAAATCACCGGCACGCCGAGGTTCAACCCGGTCATGATCGCCGGGGCAATCCCCGAGGCCTCGATGGTGACGATCTTGGTGATGCCCGAGTCGGCGAACAGTGTGGCGAATTCGTCACCGATCAGTTTCATCAACTGCGGGTCGATCTGGTGATTCAGGAAGGCGTCGACCTTCAGGACCTGATCGGAAAGCACGATGCCTTCTTCGCGAATTTTCTTGTGCAGTGCTTCCACGGAACGTCCTCGAATAGCGCCTTGTGCGCTGAAGATAGATTAAAAAGTGCTCAATTCTAGCGCTTTAACATCGCGCGTATATCCGCCAGCGCCGAATTGCCGCGCACGGCCTTCACTTCGGTCGGCGTGTCGTCGTTGCCTTCCCAGGCCAGGTCGTCCGGTGGCAGCTCATCGAGGAAACGGCTCGGCGCGCAGTCGATGACCTCGCCGTATTGCTTGCGCTTGGCGGCAAAGGTGAAGGCCAGGGTCTGACGGGCACGGGTAATGCCAACGTAGGCCAGGCGCCGTTCCTCCTCGATGGTATCGGCCTCGATGCTGGAGCGGTGCGGGAGGATTTCCTCCTCCATGCCCATGATGAACACGTAGGGGAACTCCAGCCCCTTGGACGCGTGCAGGGTCATCATCTGCACGCCTTCGGCACCGTCCTCTTCTTCCTGCTGGCGCTCGAGCATGTCGCGCAGCACCAGCTTGCCGATGGCGTCTTCGACGGTCATGTCGCCGTCTTCGTCCTTTTCCAGGGTGTTCTTCAGCGCTTCGATGAGGAACCAGACGTTGCTCATCCGGTAGTCCGCGGCCTTGTCGCTGGAGCTGTTGGTGCGCAGCCAGTTCTCGTAGTCGATGTCCATGACCATGCTGCGCAGGGCCGAGATCGGGTCTTCGCCGGCGCACTGCTCACGCACCCGGTCCATGAAGCGCTTGAAGCGCGACAGGCGATCGGTGAAGCGGCTGTCCAGGTGTTCGCCCAGGCCGATTTCGTCGGTGGCGGCGTACATCGAGATCTTGCGTTCGGTGGCGTAGTTGCCGAGCTTTTCCAGGGTGGTCGAGCCGATCTCCCGGCGCGGCACGTTGATCACCCGCAGGAAGGCGTTGTCGTCGTCCGGGTTCACGATCAGGCGGAAGTAGGCCATCAGGTCCTTGACTTCCTGACGTCCGAAAAAGCTGTTGCCGCCCGACAGACGATAGGGGATCTGGTGGTGCTGCAGCTTCAGTTCGATCAGCTTGGCCTGGTAGTTGCCCCGGTAGAGGATGGCGAAATCACTGTAGGGCCGGTCGGTGCGCAGGTGCAGGCTGAGGATCTCCATGGCCACGCGCTCGGCCTCGGCGTCCTCGTTGCGGCAACGGATCACGCGGATTTCGTCGCCGTGGCCCATTTCGCTCCACAGCTGCTTTTCGAATTCGTGCGGGTTGTTGGAGATCAGCACGTTGGCGCAGCGCAGGATACGGCTGGTGGAGCGGTAGTTCTGCTCCAGCATCACCACTTTCAAGGACGGATAGTCGTCCTTGAGCAGCATCAGGTTCTCCGGCCGCGCGCCGCGCCAGGCGTAGATCGACTGGTCGTCGTCACCCACCACGGTGAACTGGTGGCGCTTGCCGATCAGCAGTTTCACCAGCAGGTACTGGCTGGCGTTGGTGTCCTGGTATTCGTCCACCAGCAGGTAGCGGACCTTGTTCTGCCACTTTTCCAGGATGTCGTCATGTTCCTGGAACAGTTTCACCGGCAGCAGAATCAGGTCGTCGAAGTCCACCGCGTTGAACGCCTTGAGCGTACGCTGGTAGTGGGTGTAGACGATGGCCGCGGTCTGCTCCTTGGGATTGCGCGCGTTCTCCAGGGCTTCGGGCGGCAGGATCAGGTCGTTTTTCCACGAGCCGATCATGTTCTTGATCTCGTCGACGCCGTCGTCGCCCGCGTACTCCTTCTGCATGATGTCGGTCATCAGGGCCTTGACGTCGGTCTCGTCGAAGATCGAGAAGCCCGGCTTGTAGCCCAGCCGCACATGCTCCTTGCGGATGATGTTCAACCCCAGGTTGTGGAAGGTGGACACCGTCAGGCCGCGGCCTTCTCCGCCCCTGAGCAGGGTACCGACCCGCTCCTTCATTTCCCGCGCGGCCTTGTTGGTAAAGGTCATGGCGACGATGTACTGGGCACGGATGCCGCAGTTCTGGATCAGATGGGCGATCTTGCGGGTGATCACGCTGGTTTTGCCGGAGCCGGCACCGGCGAGCACCAAAAGAGGGCCGCCGACGTAGTTCACGGCTTCTTGCTGCCGGGGGTTGAGTCGGGACATGACGGAGTCAGAAGTCTGCTGCGAAAAAAGGGCGGGCATTTTAACAGGCTGGACGGATTCTGCCGCGACTCTCCGACACTGTGACGCGCCCCGCTATCTAAATTTGCCGGTTTTGTTACTTTCCCGCAGGATGCGCGACAAATTTCGAGCTATTGTTCACATTTGTGCTACAGAGCAAAGCACTTGATAATCAATCGTATTTAAGATTGCCTCCAGAGCGTGTCGCAATGTTGATCGCCAACGTTTTTTGCAGAGTCTAGGGAGTCAGCTTGACTACGCCTGTTGAACCCTTGCGTTTGCTGCTACTGGCCGATGAGCCGGAGTGGGCGGCCTTGTTGCGCGAGTGTCTGGCTCCGATGGGAGACTCGACCGTGCTGATCCATGCGCCGTCCTGGGAGGCGGTCAGCCGGTTGTTCGACGCCGACCGCGCGGCGCTGTTGTTGACGGTGCCGGGCTTGCAACCGGCGCCGGGGCGCTGCCGCCTGCCCACCGTGCTGCTGCTGGAAGAAGAGCCCTTGATCGCGCCCTTGGGGGCCAGTGACTGGCTGGTTCGCCAGGGGCTCGATGCGCCGACCTTGCGCCGTTGCCTGCGTCATGTGCGTGAACGCGGCGTGCTGGAAAACACCTTGCAGCGCCTGGCCGAGCAGGACCCGCTGACCGGCATCGCCAATCGCCAGGGTTTCCAGACCCTGCTGGCGGCGCGGCTGGCCGAGAACGCAGGGCGCGGCCTGGCTCTCGGGCACCTGGACCTGGACAATTTCCGGCATGCCAACGACGCCCTGGGTCATCAGGCCGGCGACCGGCTGATCCTGCAGGTGGTTGCGCGGCTCAAGGGCCAGCTCGAGGCCGGTGATCAACTGGCGCGCCTGGGCAGCGACGAATTCGCCCTGCTGATCGACACCCGCCGCGCCCCCCAGCGGGCCGAGCGCGTGGCCGAACGGATTGTCGAGGCCATGGCCGAACCCTACTGGGTCGACGGCGAGAGCCTGCTGATCGGTTGCAGCCTGGGCATCGCCCATAGCCGTGCCAACGCCGGTGCCGACCCGCTGATGTGGCACGCCCATATCGCCATGCAGCAGGCCAAGAGCACCCAGGGCTGCACCTTCCACACCTTCAATGAGCGCATCAATCGCAACGCCCGCAGCCTCGCCGATCTGGAAAGCGAGTTGCGCCGGGCCCTGCGCCGTGACGAACTGGAATTGCATTACCAGCCGCGCCTGGACCTGGGCAGCGGCCAGATCGTCGGCCTCGAAGCCCTGGTGCGCTGGCGTCATGGCGAACGCGGGTTGTTGCCACCCAGCGAGTTCGTGCCCCTGGCCGAGCAGAGCGGGCTGATCGTGCCATTGGGCTACTGGGTGATCTCCCGGGCGTTGCGGGATATGCAGACCCTGCGCGAGCGCGGGCTGGCGCCGTTGCACATGGCGGTCAACCTGTCGTTCCGGCAGTTCCAGGACAGCCAGCTGCTCCCGACCTTGAGTCGGCTGATTGCCGAGCGCGGCGTCGAGGCGCAGTGGTTGGAGTTCGAGCTGACCGAAACCGCGGTGATGCGCCGCAGCGACCTGGTCAAGCAGACCATGGATGCCCTGGGGCGGCTGGGGGTGCGCTTTTCCCTGGACGATTTCGGCACCGGGTTTTCCTCCTTCGTGCACCTCAACAGCCTGCCGATCGCCTTGCTCAAGGTGGACAAGAGTTTTGTCGGCGGCATGGAGCTGCGTGAGGAAAACCGCAAGCTGGTGCATGCCATGATCAACCTGGCCCACAACCTTCATCTGGACGTGGTTGCCGAAGGGGTGGAAACGCCGGAGCAACTGGCGCTGCTGCGTGACTTCGGCTGCGACCAGGTCCAGGGTTACCTGATCAGCAAGCCGTTGCCGCTGGCGGATCTGCTGGAGTACCTGACCTTTGGCGCCAGCCTGCCGGCGGTGCAGGAAGGGGCCTGACGCCGCCCGATGCAGCCCGTTGGCTCAGGCCGCATCCATGACGCTGGGTTGTGGGCTTGAAGCCGGATGGCGTCCCAGCATCCGCTTCATCCGCCATTCGAACGCCAGCGTCAGGCTCACGGCCGCGCAGGCCAGGCCCAGCGCCAGGCCCCACCAGACACCGGTCGGCCCGCCGTTGAAGTCGAACGCCAGCAGCCACGCCGCCGGGGCTCCGATCAGCCAGTAGCAGCCAAGACCGACGAGGAAGGTGGTCTTGGCGTCTTTCAGGCCGCGAATCGCGCCCATGGCGATGGTCTGGGTGCCATCGAACAACTCGAACCAGGCGGCCACCGCCAGCAGGCTGACAGCCAGTTCGATGACCGGCTGGAACGCCGGGTCGTTGCGGTCCAGGAACAGCCCCACCAACTGATTCGGCGCCAGCCAGAACAGTGCGGCAAAGGCCAGCATGGCGGCCGCGCCGAAGGCGATGCCGACCCGACCGGTCAGGCGCGCGTCCAGCAGTTGCCCGGCGCCATAGTGCTGGCCTATGCGCAGGGTGATGGCGTAGGAGATCCCCGCCGGCACCATGAAGGCCGCCGAGACGATCTGCAGGGCGATCTGGTGCGCGGCCAGTTGCGTACTGCCCATGGTGCCCATGCACAGCGCGGCAAAGGCGAACAGCCCGACTTCCACGGCATAGGTGCCGCCAATCGGCAGGCCCAGGCGCCAGAGCTCGCGCAGATACTGCCAATTCGGCTGCGACAGACCCCGCAGCAAGGGGTAGTGGTGGTACGCCGGATGCCGCCTGATATGCCAGGCCAACGCCAGGGCCATGCAGCTTGCGACAAGGGCGGTGACCAGGCCGATACCCACCAGGCCCAGCTTGGGCAAGCCGAACATCCCGGTGATCAGGGCGTAGTTGAGGACAAAGTTGGCCACGGTCCCGCACAGGCTGATCACCATCACCGGCGTGGCGCGGCCCAGGGCGCTGGTGAAACCGCGCAGGGCCATGAAGCTCAGGTAGCCGGGCAGGGCGAACGGCAGCACCGTGAGGAACTGTCCGGCGGCATGCACGTTGCTGGGCGTCTGGCCGAACATCAGCAGCACCGGCTTGAGGTTCCACAGCAGCAGGCCGGCCGCCAGGGCCATCGCCCAGGCCAGCCACAGCCCGGCCTGGGTCAGGCGGGTCGCGCCTTCGACATCGCCGGCGCCCTGGCGAATGGAGACCAGGGTGCCCACTGCCGCGATCACGCCAATGCAGAAAATCGACACGAACGAATAGCTCGCCGCGCCCAGGCCACCGCCTGCCAAGGCCTCGGGGCTGAGTCGGGCCATCATCAGCGTATCGGTCAGCACCATCAGCATGTGCGCCAACTGCGAGGCGATCAGCGGCCCGGACAGCCGCAGGATGGCCCAGAGTTCGGTGCGTGCTGAATGCTTCATGATCATCAGGCTCGACAGGTGGAAGGCAGTGAGAACCGTTGATTTTCAGCGTTCGGGGTGATTTGCACAAAGGGATAAAACCGATTGCTCGCATGATAAAAACTCATGCAAGGCAGTTTCTGCTAGGGTTGGCTCATTGCGTTATCGGAGCGCCCCCCATGTCCCGTCGTCTGCCTCCTCTCTATGCCTTGCGCGCCTTTGAAGCGGCGGCGCGCCACAGTTCGTTCACCCGGGCGGCGGAGGAGCTGTCCATTACCCAGAGTGCGGTCAGTCGGCACATTCGCACGCTGGAAGAGCACTTCGCCTGTCGGCTGTTCCAGCGTAACGGGCGCAACCTGCAACTGACCGAATCGGCGCGTTTGCTGCTGCCGGGGATTCGCGAGGGGTTCAGTGCCCTGGAACGGGCCTGCAATACCTTGCGCGCCGAAGACGACGTGCTGCGCATGAAGGCACCCTCGACCCTGACCATGCGTTGGCTGCTGGCCCGGCTCAGCCGCTTCCGGCATTTGCAGAAGGGCAATGAGGTCCAGCTCACCAGTGCCTGGATGGATGTCGACAGCGTGGACTTCAACCAGGAGCCGTTTGATTGCGCGGTATTGCTCAGCAACGGTCATTTCCCGCCCGATTGGGAGGCCAGCTACCTGTTTTCCGAGTGGTTGATTCCGGTGGGGGCACCGACGCTGCTCAACGAGCAGCCTTGGGATGCCGAGCGCCTGGCCGGCGTCGAGTTGCTGCATCCGACACCCGATCGTCGAGATTGGCGCAGTTGGCTGGAGCGCATGGGCCTGTCCGAACGGATCTCCCTCAAGGGCGGCCAGGTGTTCGATACCCTGGAGCTGGGCATGATTGCCGCCGCTCGGGGGTACGGGGTGTCCATGGGCGACCTGCTGATGGTGGCCGAGGACGTGGCGCAAGGGCGTCTGAGCCTGCCGTGGCCGACCGCCGTCGACAGCGGTGAGAAATATTACCTGGTCTGGCCGAAAACCCGACCGGGCGGAGAGCGCCTGCGACGTCTCAGCGATTTCCTCCAGGGCGAGGTCGCCGCCATGGTCCTGCCTGAAGTCCAGCGGTTGGGCTGATACGGTTTTCTCGGCGGTATTTGTTCGGCTAGCTTGCTGAAACGTTTCATCAGCGCTATAAAAGTCGAACAACTCCAATAAGGACCGCCCATGACCTCCCTCCGATTGCTCTTCGGCGTCACCGCCTTGACCGCCGCTTCCCACGCCATGGCCTGGGATTACGTGCTGCTCGACAGCGACACACCCGCGCAGAACCGCCAGATCACCAGCCAGCAACTGGGGATCAAGACCGCCAAACCCTTCTCCGTAACGATGCGCACCTTGCACGGCGGTCGCCAGGAAGGGGTCAGCATCGTCGATATCGACAATGGCACGATGAAACTGTCGGTGGTGCCGACGCGGGGCATGAACGTCCTGCATGCCTCCGTGGGCAATGTACGCATGGGCTGGGATTCGCCGGTCAAGGAAGTGGTCAATCCGTCCTTTATCGAGCTCAACGGTCGCGGCGGCCTGGGTTGGTTGGAGGGCTTCAATGAGTTGGTGGTGCGTTGCGGCTATGAGTGGGTCGGGCATCCGGGGCTCGATAACGGCGAACTGCTCACCTTGCATGGGCGGGCGGCGAACATTCCGGCCAGCAAGGTCACCCTGCATATCGATGAACAACCGCCTTACGCCATTCGGTTGCAAGGCGAGTTGAAGGAGCAGGCGTTCAAGAAGGTCGACTTCTCCGTGGTCACCGAACTGTCGACGCTGCCCGGCAGCGTGAGTTTTGCGCTCAACGACACCTTGACCAACAACGGCGACTATCCGAAGGAATACCAGGCGCTGTATCACAGCAACTTCAGCACCCCGTTCCTGGAGCAGGGCGCGCGTTTCGTGGCGCCGGTGAAGCAGGTATCGCCATTCAACGACAAGGCCAAGGGTGACCTGCCGGATTGGCAGACCTATCGCGCGCCGACCAAGGACTATGACGAGACCGTCTACAACGTCGTGCCGTATGGCGATGCCAAGGGCGATACCCTGGCGGTGTTGCATAACAAGGCCGGTAGTCTCGGGGTTTCGCTCGGCTTCAATACCCAGCAGTTGCCGGTGTTCTCCCTGTGGAAAAACACCGATACCCAGGGCCAGGGCTATGTCACCGGGCTGGAGCCGGGTACCAGCTTTTCCTATAACCGCCATTATCAGCGTCCCTTGGGGCTGGTGCCGACTATCGAGGCCGGGCAGAAACGCCAGTTCCAGATCAGTTACAGCCTGCTGGCGGACAAGGCGGCTGTGGATAAGGCGGTGCAGCGGGTGACGCAGATTCAGGACGGGCGCAAGACGGAGGTGCGGGGCACGCCGTTGGTGGATTTGAGCAAGGAATAACCCTCTGGGGATAGGCGGGCCGATGACGTGATGTTTCGGCCTAGCCTTGTTCACGCGATGTCATGTCTATTGGGACACTGGCCGATATTGCAACGCTTCGGCCAGATGATCCCGGCCTATGTTGTCCACCTGTTCCAGGTCCGCCAACGTACGTGCCACCTTGAGCAGCCGATGGGCTGCCCGTAGCGAAAGCGTCAGTCGTTCACATGCCGTTTCCAGCCACTTTTCATCGCCTGTGGATAACTTGCAGTGCGCACGTAACCCCGGTAAATCCAAAAATGCATTGGCGCAGCCTTGGCGTTGTTGCTGGCGTTGTCGGGCTTCGGCGACGTGGGCGGCGGCCTGGGCGGTGCTGTCGCCGTCCTGGCGGATGGGGCTGAGCGCCGTGGCTTCGCGGGCCACAGTCAGGTGCAGGTCGATGCGGTCCAGCAGCGGGCCGGAGAGTTTGTTGCTGTAGCGCTGGATCTGTTCCGGGGTGCAGCGGCAGCGTCCGCTGGGGTCGCCAAGATATCCACAGGGGCAGGGATTCATTGCCGCCACCAGTTGGAAGCGCGCCGGGAAGCGCACCCGGTCGCGGGCACGGGCAATCACGATATGGCCGGACTCCAGCGGCTCGCGCAAAACCTCCAGTACCTTGCGGTCAAATTCCGGCAATTCATCCAGGAAGAGCACGCCATGATGGGCCAGCGTGATTTCACCGGGTCGCGGCCGAGGGCCGCCACCTACCAGTGCCGGGCCCGAGGCCGAGTGATGGGGTTGGCGAAACGGCCGCTGCGGCCAACTGCTCAATGGCACATGGCTGGCGACCGACTGGATGGCCGCAACTTCCAGCGCTTCCTGTTCGTCCAGCGGCGGCAGTAAACCGGGCAGACGGCTGGCGAGCAGGGTTTTCCCGGTACCGGGAGGGCCGCTGAACAGCAGGTTGTGAGCCCCGGCGGCGGCGATCAGCAGGGCGCGTTTGGCGGCGAGTTGGCCTTGTACCTCGCTCAGGTCCGGATAGGGCTTGCTCAGGTGCAACAGGCCGCTGGATTCGAAGGGTTTGATCGGCGCATGCCCGTTGAGATGGGCCACCAGTTGCAGCAGATGGTCGACGGCAATCACGGTCAGTCCGGAGGCCAGCGAGGCCTCTTCGGCATTGGCTTGCGGCACCACCAGGGTGCGCCCGGCGGCGCGAGCGGCCAGTGCCGCCGGCAATACGCCTTGCACCGGGCGGATGGCACCGGACAAGGCCAGTTCGCCCAGGCACTCCATATTGTCCAGCGTCAGGGCCGGCACCTGCACGCTGGCGGCGAGGATGCCGAGGGCAATCGCCAGATCGAAGCGTCCGCCGTCCTTAGGCAGGTCGGCTGGGGCGAGATTGAGGGTGATGCGTCGGGCCGGGAAATCGAGGGCCGAGTTGAGGATCGCGCTGCGGACCCGGTCCTTGCTTTCCTTCACGGCGGTTTCGGGCAGCCCGACCAGCGTCAGGGTCGGCAGGCCGTTGGCCAGATGGGTTTCGACGGTGACGGCGGGGGCTTCCACGCCCACCTGGGCGCGACTGTGGACGATGGCCAGGGACATGCGCGTTCCTTGAATGCGAAGTGGGTCGCTTCCTGCGATTTTGTAAGCGTAGCTGGGGAGGGGGTCTTGCCGGGTTGCTTTTATGTATCCAGGCGATACACTTGATTAATGAATAACGTTAAGAGTTAATCATGATTGTAAGCTTCAACTGTTCCGAGACCGAATTGCTTTTCCGTAAGGGTAAGACCCGTTTGTGGTCAGCCATTATCAATGTCGCGGAACGGAAGCTGGCGATGCTCGATGCTGCATCTACCTTGATGGACCTTCGTTCACCTCCGGGTAATCGCCTGGAGGCGTTGGAAGGGAATCGCAAGGGGCAGCACAGTATTCGCATCAACAACCAATGGCGAGTCTGCTTCATCTGGGGGCCTAACGGGGCCGAAAATGTCGAGATCGTCGATTATCACTGAGGTGAGCAATGATCAAGAACGGTATGCGTCCGGTACACCCCGGAGAAATCCTCAAGGAAGAATACCTGGAGCCGTTGGGGCTGACGGCTGCAGCCTTGGCAAGGGCGTTGAACGTCTCTGCTCCAACGGTTAACGACATTGTGCTTCAGCGTCGCGGTGTCAGCGCGGACATGGCGCTCAGGCTGTCCATCTGTCTGGAGACCACGCCCGAGTTCTGGCTCAACCTGCAATCGACCTACGATTTGCGTAAAGCTGAAATCGAGCGTGGTGCAGCGATCAGGGATCAGGTGACACGTCTTCCTCACTGCGCCTGATGCATACGTCCAACCTCACGAAAAGTCTGTTATTGAGCGCCCCCTAGCCGAATTTGTATGCCTATAGGCTAACGATTTTGGCGATGGATCTTAAAGTGGGTGATGAGGGTATCTCGCAGCCCGATCCATGGCTGATTATTTGCGCCGATCTACCGGGCATCGAGTGGCACCGCCTGTTCCGGTTCTCCCGTATCACTTTCGAACAGCCGGGCCAGCTCCAGTCGGGCTTCCTGCGCGGTCTGCCTGATCTTCGAGGTGTCGTCGCGTACCAGCCGCTGGGCTGCCAGCACCTGTTCATCATGTGCCATGAACTGCTGGATCCGGTACTCGGCCTGGGTTGGGGAAATACCGAGTCCTTCCAGGGTGCGACGGGTCATCTCCAGGCTCGAATAAAAGGTCTCTCGCACGGGCTCGGCACCGGCATCGAACAGTTGGTGTACGTGCTGTCGATTGCGGGCCCGGGCCAGGACTTTGACCTGAGGGTACAGGCGCTGCACCGTTTGCGCGGTCTTCACGGCTTTCTCCGGGTCGTCCAGGGCGACGATGAAGTATTCGGCCTCGCCGACCTTGGCGGCACTGAGGATTTCCGGGCGCAGGGGGTCGCCATAGAACACTGGCACGTGCTCGAAGCTGCGGGTCATCTCGATGGTATCGATCGAGGTGTCCAGGGCGACGAAGGGAATGTCCTGTGCACGCAGGATCCGCGCAATGATCTGGCCAACGCGACCCATGCCGGCGATGACCACCCGGGGCCCTTCGCTCTGGATCGCCTTCAGATTCTCCGGCACCTCCCTGGGCGGCTGTGGACGCGCCTTCAGCCCACGCGCGCAGGCCATCAGCAGCAGTGGGGTGACGGCCATCGACAGGGTGATGGTCATGATCAGGGTATCGTAGGTGCGCGCATCGAACAGGCCCAGGTTCTGGCCAAGCTTGAAGACCACAAAGGCGAACTCTCCGCCGGCGGCCAGTACCACGCCCAGGCGCAGTGCCGCGATGCGCGACAACCCGCCGGCCATGCGTGCGACGAACATCAGCAAGGGTAGCTTGAGGGCGATCAGCAGGAGGGTCAGGCCGACAATCAGGCCGGGGTTCTCGAACAGCAGCGACAGGTTCGCGCCCATGCCCACGCTCATGAAGAACAAGCCCAGCAGCAGGCCCTTGAATGGCTCGATCTGTGACTCCAGCTCATGGCGATATTCCGAGTCGGCCAGCAGCAGGCCAGCGAGGAACGCCCCCAGCGCCATCGACACGCCCGCCAGTTCCATCAGCCAGGCGGTACCCATCACCACCAGCAGCGCGGTGGCGGTGGCGACTTCCGGCAGGCCGGTGCGAGCCACGGTGCGGAACAACGGGCGCAGCAGGTAGCGACCACCCACCACCACGACGGCAATGCTGCCGAGTACCTTCAACCCGTGGACCAGGCCGCTTTCGCCGGTGACCTGCGCGTCGGTGACCGCCAACAGGGGTACCAGGGCGATAAGGGGAATAGCGGCGATGTCCTGGAACAGCAGGATGGCGAAGGCGAGCCGGCCGTGGGGGCTGTTCAATTGGCGGCTCTCGGCGAGGCTCTGCAATCCCAGTGCCGTCGATGACAGTGCCAGGCCCAATCCGAGGATGACTGCCGCCTGGAGGGTCTGGCCGAAGGCGACGATGGCCAGCGTGCCGATCACCAGCCCGGTGAGCAGCACCTGGGCCAGTCCAACGCCGAATACCGCCTTGCGCATCAGCCAGAGGCGCCTGGGCGATAGCTCCAGGCCGATAATGAACAGCAGGAATACCACCCCCATCTCGGAAAAGTGCGCGACGTTTTCCGCGTTGCCCAGCAATTTCAGTGCCTGTGGGCCGATGAGCACGCCAGCGAGCAAGTACCCGAGCACGGCGCCGAGCTGAAGGCGCTTGGCCAGGGGAACGATGATGACAGCGGCCATCAGGAGAATGACCGAGGCCTGCAGCAGGCTGCCTTCATGGGGCATGGGAGAACTCCATTTCTTCTGGAGAATACAATGCAAGCCCGCCAGCAGTGCAGCCTGGCGGGCAAATCGTCGGGAGGATCAGCTCAGAGTGCGCTGCGGGGCCTTGTGCACCATGGTGTAGGCGTAGTCCACGCCCATGCCGTAGGCGCCGCTGTGCTCGCGGACCAGGTCCATCACCGCGTCGTAGGTTTCCTTGTGCGCCCAGTCACGTTGGAATTCCAGCAACACTTGCTGCCAGGTCACCGGTACCGCGCCGGCTTGAATCATCCGCTGCACGGACATGTCGTGGGCTTCCTGGGTGGTACCGCCGGAAGCGTCGGTGACGATGTACACCTCGAAACCTTCGGCCAGGGCTTCCAGGGCCGGGAAGTTCAGGCACACCTCGGTCCACAGTGCGGCCATGATCAGCTTCTTGCGACCGGTGGCTTTCACCGCCTCGACGAACTTCTTGTCTTCCCAGGAGTTCATCGAGGTGCGCTCGATCGGTTGTGCGCCCGGGTTCACTGCCAGCAACTCAGGCCAGATGTAGCCGCTGAAGCTCTTGGTTTCCACCGAGGTGTAGATCGTCGGCACGTTGAAGATCTTCGCCGCCTTGGCCAGGCCCACGGTGTTGTTCTTCAAGGTCTGGCGATCGATCGATTGCACGCCGAAGGACATCTGCGGCTGGTGGTCGATCAGGATCAGGGTGGAGTTGGTTGGGTTGAGCAGTTCGCGGTTGGACATGATTGATTTCCTTATGAGTCGAGAGTGTTGAGCGATCGAGTTCGCGGCAGCTTGTCGTTTCGGTCAGTGGCTGCGGCATGGGTGTACTTTATTATTGGGCATCTCTCGAAACAATCCGGCAAAAACGAGATTGATTGATTCTAATAAGGGGACAATTAGGTCGATGTTCGGGGGAGGGTGACAAGCCTGGTTGGCTTGTCACGGTCGACCACTGAATCATAGGGGCGGGGGGAGAGGGCGGCTGTTGGGTTCGAGGATCGGGTTATAGCCACCCTGGCTCAGCAGGGGCGAGAGGCGCTTGAGCATAGCGCCATGACGCACCGGGCTGCGCCTGATGCTGCTTATTGTTGCTGGGTTGGAGCCAGCCGTGCTTCCAACTCCGCCACCTTCGCCTCCAGGCTCTCCAGTCGCGCACGGGTACGGGCCAACACCACCATCTGGCTGTCGAACTCCTCCCGGCTGACCAGGTCCAGCTTGCTGAAGGCGCTCTGCAACAGCACCTTGAACTGGCTTTCGAATTCCTGGCGGGGCAGGGGTGTTTCGCCGCTGAACAGACGGGAGGCGTGGCCGCTCAGGGCATCGAGGAAGGCTTTGGGCGCAAGCATGGCTAAGGTTCCGGAAACTGATTACCGACCAGTGTACCACGCAGTGTCTATAGTGATTTTCATGGGTGTGGGTGCACGCTTTTTGCGCATCGCGCCGGAGCAGTGCGCACCGTTGTTGTGCGTATACCCCGGGCACAAGGCGGCTTTTTGCCCCTCTCAGCGATCAAGGGATTGAAATCATTGGTTTTTACAGAGCTGGCAAGCTTTCTGCTTAGTTGCCTGTGACCCATGCACTGATGCAGTCGCTGTGACGGATGCAGTGCGGCAGACGAAGCTGGGAAGTTTCGCCGGCAGCGGTTAGCTGGCGTCGAGCGGTCGATGAAGGCCGACGATGCGTTACAAAGCCAGGCACTGCGCTTAGACTTGAGTCGGGTTTGTTTTCCTGGGGCAAGTCCACCAATTCGGGAGAGAGTTTCATGAAGCTAGTCACTGCCATCATCAAGCCGTTCAAGTTGGACGACGTGCGCGAGTCGTTGTCCGAGATCGGCGTGCAGGGCATTACCGTTACCGAGGTCAAGGGATTTGGCCGGCAGAAAGGTCACACCGAGCTGTATCGCGGCGCGGAATATGTGGTCGATTTCCTGCCCAAGGTGAAGATCGACGTCGCCATTGACGACAAGGATCTTGACCGGGTTATCGAAGCGATAACCAAGGCTGCCAACACCGGCAAGATCGGTGACGGCAAGATCTTTGTGGTCAATCTGGAACAGGCTATTCGCATCCGTACCGGCGAAACCGATACCGACGCAATCTAAGCCGCCAAACCCAACGCCCCAGGAGAAAACAATATGACTCTGCGTAAATTCGCAGGGCTAGGAGCCCTGTTGTCCCTCGTAATGCCAGCCTTGGCCATGGCGGCGGACCCGGTACCTGCTCCAGTCCTCAATTCCGGCGATACCAGCTGGATGCTGACTTCCACAGCCCTCGTGCTGTTCATGACCATTCCAGGCCTCGCGCTGTTCTACGGCGGCATGGTGCGTTCGAAAAACATTCTTTCCGTGATGATGCAGTGCTTCGCCATTACCGGCCTGATCACCATCCTGTGGTTCATTTATGGCTACAGCATGGCGTTCGATACCACCGGGATGGAAGCCAACGTCGTCAACTACAACTCCTTCGTCGGTAGCCTGGCCAAAGCCTTCCTCGCGGGTATCACGCCAGCCAGCATCACCGGGCCGACGGCGCTGTTCCCCGAAGCGGTGTTCGTCACCTACCAGATGACCTTCGCCATCATCACCCCGGCGCTGGTCGTCGGTGCCTTCGCCGAACGCATGAAGTTCTCCGCGATGCTGGTGTTCATGGGCGTGTGGTTCACCCTGGTCTATGCGCCGATTGCGCACATGGTCTGGAGCGGTCCGGGTTCCCTGTTGGGCGACTGGGGCGTGCTCGACTTCGCCGGCGGCACCGTGGTGCACATCAACGCCGGTGTCGCCGGTTTGGTAGCCTGCCTGGTGCTGGGCAAGCGTAAAGGCTTCCCGACCACTCCGATGGCGCCACACAACCTCGGTTACACCCTGATGGGCGCGGCCATGCTGTGGGTCGGCTGGTTCGGCTTCAACGCCGGTTCCGCATCGGCGGCCAACGGCACCGCCGGTATGGCGATGCTGGTCACCCAGATCGCTACCGCCGCCGCCGCCCTGGGCTGGATGTTCGCCGAGTGGCTGACCCACGGTAAGCCAAGTGCCCTGGGCATCGCTTCGGGCGTGGTTGCCGGCCTGGTTGCCATTACTCCGGCTGCCGGTACCGTTGGCCCGATGGGCTCGCTGATCATCGGCCTGGCGGCCGGTGTGGTGTGCTTCTTCTGCGCCACTACCCTGAAACGCAAACTGGGCTACGACGACTCCCTGGACGCCTTCGGCGTGCACGGTATCGGCGGTATCCTCGGCGCGATCCTCACCGGTGTGTTCGCGGCACCGTCCATGGGCGGCTTCAACGCAGCCACCACCGACGTCGCGGCACAAGTCTGGATCCAGTGCAAAGGTGTCGGCTTCACCGTCATCTACACCGCAATCGCGACGCTCATCATCCTCAAGGTGCTGGACGCCGTGATGGGGCTGCGTGTAACCGACGAAGACGAGTCGGTGGGCCTGGACCTGGCGCTTCACAACGAGCGCGGCTACAACGTGTAAATGCAGCAAAAAAAATGCCCGGCTTGCCGGGCTTTTTTTTGTCTGGAATTTATCCTTGAAAAAAGGACTGAAAGGATTTATCCAAAGGCATTACGGCCAAACCCCCGGAGTGTTTTTGTAAGGGCCGATTGCTTACAGCAAAGCAAGAGTATTAGGCGCTTTGCTTTTTTCCAGAGCGCGCTAGAATGCGCGCCGAAGGGCGGAGAACTGTATGTGGCAACAGACACTGATTACCTTGCGGGCCAGGCCCCGGGGTTTTCATTTGGTGACCCAGGAGTTACTCGACGGCTTGCCTGAACTCAAGGCCTGCCAGGTCGGCCTGTTGCATTTGTGGCTGCAGCATACCTCGGCTTCGTTGACCATCAACGAGAACGCCGATCCGGCGGTCCGTCGTGACTTCGAGCGTTTTTTCAACCGGCTGGTACCCCAGGTCGAGGCCGATTATGAACACAACGACGAAGGCGCGGACGATCTGCCGGCGCACTTCAAGGCCAGTTTGCTAGGCTGTCAACTGACGTTGCCGGTGACGGCGGGACGGTTGGCCCTGGGCACCTGGCAAGGTGTCTATCTGGGCGAGCACCGGGATCATGGCGGTGCCCGCAAAGTCCTTGCCACCCTTTACGGTGACGGGGCATAAGCCGCTGTGGTTCAGCGGATGTTGAATTTTTTCTGGCGGCCTTCGACAGTCGGCGCAGCTGGGCTATAACTAATCTGCTTTTCGCAAGTCATGAGGTAGAACATGAGCGACGATGATCTGGAAAACGACGACCTCGAGGTCGGTGAAGACGACGAAACCGAAGAAGGTCTGGAAGCGGCAGCTGACGACGTAGACGTTGCCGATGACGATGCTGGTGACGCGCCGGTACCGACCGCCAAGGGCAAGGCCAAGGCAGCGGTGTCGGTTGACGAGCTGCCGAGTGTCGAAGCCAAGAACAAGGAGCGCGATGCCCTGGCCAAGGCCATGGAAGAGTTCCTCGCTCGTGGCGGCAAGGTGCAGGAGGTCGAGGCCAATGTGGTCGCCGATCCGCCCAAGAAGCCGGACAACAAGTACGGCAGCCGGCCTATCTGAGCCGCGGCGTCTGCTTTCTGCTTCGTTGAAAAAGCCCGCCGTCGCCGCGGGCTTTTTCATGGCTGCTGATCAGGTGTGGGCGTTCCAGCCGGCCAGCAGGGCAGGCAACTCGGTCAGGCTGCGAACCTGCGCATCCGGTTGCCGGTCCGCTTCCCAGGCCTTGCCCGTCGGGTTGTACCAGACCGCCCGCAGACCCGCCTGCTGGGCCCCGGCAATGTCATCCCCGGGGTGGTCGCCGATATGCACCGCGGCGCTGGCCGGGATATTCCCGCCGCGCACCAGGGCCTCATGGAACAGGCGTGAGTCCGGCTTGGCAATGCCGATGTCTTCGGCGCACAGCGCAAAGCGGAAGTAGTCGGCAAGGCCGAGGCGGCGTACGTCGGCGTTGCCATTGGTGATCACCCCCAGGGCAAAGGAGCGGCCCAGGGCCTCCAGGGTCGGCTCGACCTCCGGAAACACCTCGATCTGGTGTCGGGCGTGGATAAACACCTCGAAGCTCTGATCCGCCAGCTCCGAAGCCTGTGCGTGCGGGTAACCGGCCTCTTCCAGGGCATGGAACAGCACCCGGCGGCGCAAGGCGCTGATGCGGTGCTTGAGCGCCGGCTCCTTGAGCAGCACCCGTTCGCGAATCGCCCACAGGTGTTCCACCGGCACACCACCCAGGTTCGGTGCGTGTTCGGCCAGCCATTCGCGCAAGACATTCTCCGCGCTGTGGATCACCGGCGCGGTATCCCACAGGGTATCGTCGAGGTCGAAGGTGATCAGCTGAATCGTCATTACTCACTGTCCTTGCTGCGTTTGGCCCGGGGATGGGCGCTGTCATAGACGGTTGCCAGGTGCTGGAAGTCCAGGTGGGTGTAGATCTGCGTGGTCTTGATGTCCGAGTGGCCGAGCAGCTCCTGCACGGCGCGCAGGTCCTGGGACGACTCCAGCAGGTGACTGGCGAAGGAGTGCCGGAGCATGTGCGGATGCAGGTTCTGCCCCAGTTCGCGCTCGCCGGCGGCCTTGACCCGCAGTTGAATGGCCCGGGGGCCGAGACGGCGGCCTTGCTGGCTGACGAACACGGCATCGTCCGCCGGGTTGCTCAGGGCGCGTAGCGGCAGCCAGCTCTGCAAGGCTTCCCGGGCTTTGCGGCCGACCGGCAGGACGCGGGTCTTGCTGCCCTTGCCGTGGACCTGCACCAGGCCGTCGGCCAGGTCCAACTGTTCCAGATCAAGCCCGGTCAGCTCCGACAGGCGCAGGCCCGAGGAGTAGAACAGCTCGAGAATGGCCTGGTCGCGACGGGCGATGAAGTCGTCCTCCATCGCCCCGTCCAGCAGTTGCAGGGCCCGGTCGGTGTCCAGGGTCTTGGGCAGGCGCCGTTCAGCCTTGGGTGGTGCCAGGCCGGTGGCCGGGTCGTGATCGCACAGGCCCTCGCGGTTGAGGTACTGGTACAGCCCGCGCACCGCTGAAAGCAGGCGCGCCAGACTGCGGGAGGACTGGCCCTGCTGGTGCAGGCGGGCGATCAGGCGGCGCAGGCGCTGGATATCCAGGGCGCTCCAGCTGCTGATACTTTCCTTTGTGCAATAGGCCAGGACCTTGTCCAGGTCGCGGCGATAGGCTTGCAGCGTGTGGGGCGACACCTGGCGCTCACTGCGCAGGTGTTCGCAGTAGGCGTCCAGCTGTCGCTCCATGGCTAGCGCACCGAGCGCAGGGCAGGGGTGAAGCGCGGAATGACGCGGCCCATGACTTCGGCGATGTAGCTGAGGAACAGGGTGCCTACCGAACTTTTGTAGTGTTGCGGGTCACGGCTGGCCACGGCGAGGACGCCATGTACGCCCTGGTGACTGATGGCGACCACGGCGGTGGAGCCGATCTGCTTGCGTTGTTCCTCGCCGAACAGGAAGTCCAGCTCGTGCTCGCGCAGGCTGCCGCTGATGCTCTTGCCTTCCGAGAGCAGGCCGCCGATGGCCTGCTGGGCTTCGGCGTGGCTGACCCAGCGGCCTACCGGCATGGCATTGTCACCGAACAGGATCAGGCTGACGAAGGGCACCTGGAAATCCTGGCGCAGGCTGTCTTCCACGGCCATGACCAGGTCGTCCAGGCTGGCGGCGTCCATCAGGGCGAGGATCAGGCGGCGGGTCTTCTCGAACAGGCGATCGTTGTCGCGGGCGACATCCATCAGTTGCGACAGGCGATGGCGCATTTCGATGTTGCGCTCACGGAGGATCTTCATCTGGCGCTCGACCAGAGACACCGTATCGCCGCGTCGATGAGGAATGCGCAGCGCCGGCAGCAGTTCCTCGTGCTCGACGAAGAAATCCGCATGCGCCTCCAGGTAGGCGGCGACCTGCGCCGCCTCAAGGCTCTGTGCAGGCGGCTCGTGGGGCTGTTCGGCTGGAACCTGAGGCTGGTCGGTCATGGTATTGGCTCGCTTATAGACGCACTTGTCCTTCATACACCCGAACGGCAGGGCCAGTCATCATCACCGGCTGGCCGATACCCGCCCATTCGATGGACAGGCGTCCGCCGGGCAGGTCGACGGTGACCGGCGAATCCATCCAGCCCTGGCTGATGGCGGCTACCGCGGCGGCGCAGGCACCGGTCCCGCAGGCCTGGGTTTCCCCGGCGCCACGCTCCCAGACTCGCAGTTGTGCCCGGTGGCGGTCAATCACTTGCAGGAAGCCGACGTTGACCCGGGCCGGGAAGCGCGGGTGATGTTCGAGCTTCGGCCCCAGTTCATGCACAGGCGCGCTGTTGATGTCGCTGACCCGCAGTACCGCATGGGGATTGCCCATGGACACGGCGGCCAACTCGATGTTCTGGCCGTCGACGTCCACGGTGTAGCTGGTGGCCTGGCTCTCGGCCTGGAAGGGGATCTCGGCCGGCACCAGGCGCGGCGGGCCCATGTTCACGCTGATCTGGCCGTCCTGGCGGACATCCAGCTCGATGACCCCGCTCTTGGTTTCGACACGGATCTGGCGCTTGGCGGTCAGGCGCTTGTCGAGCACGAAACGGGCGAAACAGCGGGCACCGTTGCCGCACTGTTCCACTTCCGAACCGTCGGAGTTGAAGATCCGATAGCGGAAATCCACTTCCGGGTTGCTCGGCGCCTCGACGATCAGCAACTGGTCGAAGCCGATACCGGTGTGGCGGTCGCCCCAAAGCTTGGCGTGCTTGGGTTGGATGTGCGCGTGCTGGCTGACCAGGTCGAGGACCATGAAGTCGTTACCCAGGCCGTGCATCTTGGTGAAACGCAGCAGCATGGTCTTACTCCGGCAGCAGGCTTTCGCCGGCATACAGCTCGGCAACCGTCTCGCGACGACGCACTTCGAACATCTGTTGGCCATCCACCAGCACTTCGGCCACGCGGCCGCGAGTGTTGTAGTTGGAGCTCATGACGAAACCATAGGCGCCGGCCGAGTGCACGGCCAGCAGATCGCCTTCCTCGAGGGCCAGCTGACGTTCCTTGGCCAGGAAGTCGCCGGTCTCGCAGATCGGCCCGACGATGTCGTAGACACGGCCGGCACCTTCGCGCGGACGCACGGCGCTGACGTCCATCCAGGCCTCGTACAGGGCCGGGCGGATCAGGTCGTTCATCGCCGCGTCGACGATGGCGAAATCCTTGTGTTCGGTGTGCTTGAGGTACTCGACCTGGGTCAGCAGCACGCCGGCATTGGCGACGATGTAGCGGCCCGGCTCGAACATCAGCGCCAGGTCGCGACCGGCGGTGCGCTCGCGCACGGCCTTGATGTAGTCGGCCACCAGCGGCGGCTCTTCGTCGCGATAGCGTACGCCCACGCCGCCACCGAGGTCGATGTGCTGCAGGTAGATGCCGCATTCGCCGAGCCGGTCGACCAGCGCCAGCAGGCGGTCGAGGGCATCGAGGAACGGCTCAAGGGTGGTCAGTTGCGAACCGATATGGCAATCGACGCCCAGTACTTCCAGGTTCGGCAGCTGGGCGGCGCGGATGTAGACATCCTCGGCATCGGCAATGGCGATGCCGAACTTGTTTTCCTTGAGCCCGGTGGAGATGTACGGATGGGTGCCGGCGTCGACGTCCGGGTTGACCCGCAGCGAGATCGGTGCCCGCACGCCCAGCTCGGCCGCCACCACTTGCAGGCGCTCCAGCTCGTCGGTGGACTCGATGTTGAAGCAGTGCACGCCGACTTCCAGGGCGCGGCGCATGTCGTCGCGGGTCTTGCCGACGCCGGAAAAGACGATCTTGTCCGCGCTGCCGCCGGCGGCCAGGACACGTTCCAGTTCGCCACGGGAAACGATGTCGAAACCGGCGCCGAGCCGCGCCAGGACGTTCAGCACGCCCAGGTTGGAGTTGGCCTTCACCGCGAAGCACACCAGGTGTGGCGTGCCTGCGAGGGCATTGGCATAGGCGTTGTACTGCGCCTCGATGTGGGCGCGGGAGTAGACGTAGGTCGGCGTGCCGAAGCGCTCGGCAATGGAGGACAAAGCTACACCTTCCGCGAACAGCTCACCGCCACGGTAGTCAAAAGCTTCCATGGTGATCCCTTAGTAGGAGGTGTCGTGCTGGTGCGCTTTGGTCTGCGAGGACTTGGCCTGGTCGTTCGGATTCTGGTTGTCATCCGGCAGGTACAGCGGACCTTTCTGGCCGCAGGCAGAGACGAGGCAAGCGATCGCAAGGAGCGCAGCAAGGGAAGAGATCAGGCGCTTCATGGCGAAATCCTTTGAAAAAGCATTGATTGCGCCGGAGTATACCGGCCACCCGGCGGCTTGCCTATGCGGGCCGCTGGCCGTCCGGCGGTGTCAGGGCACCGTTGCGCCGATTATTGATGTCACTCTTGGCCCCACGTGGTTATGCTTTGCAATCGTCTGGGAGTGCTCGTATCTTGCGGCGCTTGAAGGGACAGGTATTTTTCGAGGTTCGCGCAATGAGTTTGACTGAAGCCCGTTTTCACGATCTGGTCGATAACACCCTGGAAAACCTGGAAGAGGTGTTCGACGAGAGCGGTCTGGATGTGGACGTGGAGAACTCCGGCGGTGTGCTCACCGTGAAGTTCGAAGGCGGCAGCCAGCTGATCTTCAGCCGCCAGGAACCACTGCGCCAGCTTTGGCTGGCGACGGCCAAGCCCACCGGCGGCTATCACTTCGAGTACAAGGAAAGCAGCAACGAGGATGAGGACGGCAGCTATTGGTTCTGTGTGAAGAGCGAAGAGAAGCTCAACGAGATCCTGGCGCGCTTTACCCAGCCCTTCAGCGAGGGGCAGGACGACATCAACCTGGATTTCGAAGAGATCTGAGCGTGACGCAGGAAGCCGCCCCGGTACGCCCCGCCAAGCCGTTGTACAGCAACGTCAGCGCGGCCGTGCCGTCGCCTTGCGTGAGTCTGTGCCGGCTGGATGAGCAGAAAATTTGTATCGGCTGTTTTCGACACGTCGAGGATATTCGCGAGTGGCGCTCGGCGGACGATGCGCGCCGCCGGGTGATCTGCGAGCAGGCCCGGCAGCGTCAGGCGCAGGCCTGACGGGCTGCGGGGCACTGTAGCCAGGGGGCTTGCCACAGGTCATTCCTCTCCCATGCAGGCCCCATCTCTCCACAGGGACCGGGCGCTTTCTCCGGGTTGTGTATTTACGCCGCTGTGGTAGTGTCCGACTACGCCTCACATTGACGAGGCCTGTGAAAACCCCGCCTTTCGTGGCGGGGTTTTGCTTTTATCGTGCAGAAAAAAGGAGTCTGCCTGGATCATGAGCACCGCACCTTCCATCATCCTCACCCGCCTTGACGTGCAGCGTCTGGAACGCCTGATCGACAGCCTGGATGACACGCTGCCCGGCGTCATCGCCTTGCAAGCCGAACTGGACCGCGCCGACAGCGTGGTCGGTCACGAAGAAGTGCCGGCCGGGGTGGTGACCATGAACTCCCGGGTGCATTGCCGGGAAGAAGGCAGCGGCAAGGACTATCACCTGACCCTGGTGTATCCACAGGATGCCAATGCCGATGAAGGGCGGATTTCCATTCTCGCGCCGGTGGGCAGCGCCTTGCTCGGTTTGCAGGTCGGGCAGCACATCGACTGGCCGGCCCCGGGCGGCAAGACCCTGAAGCTGAACCTGCTGGAAGTGGAGTATCAGCCGGAAGCCGCCGGTGATTTCCACCTCTGAGCCCGCTGCGGCGTCCTCGGCCGGGTGCCGCCGCGAGTAGCCCGACCGCGGGCTTTCGTCAGGGATGCCCTCAGATCTGCTCCAGCGCCAGGTTCAGCGCGCTTTCCAGCTCGGCCTTGTAGCGCAGGTAGAGATTGCTCGAACCCTGTCCGTCACCGATCAGCGCGCTCAGGTCCAGGTCGGTGATGTAGCAGCGGTAGCGTTCGACTTCCTGGCGCTGCCCGACGATTTCCCTGGCGACCGTGATAAACAGCTGGTCGCCGTATTCCAGTTCGGAAAACTCCCGCTGATTGCAGTACAGGCTGACCTGGACTTCGTTCGTCCCGGCCTTGCCGACAATCGCCTGGACGTCATAGAACGGCTTGTTGACCGGCGTCTGCGGCGCCGGCCGGGTTTCGATCCGGCGCGCCCGCCCCGGGGCCGAGGGCAGCAACTGGTAGTACAGGGTTTCCAGCGCCGCCGAAGGCTGGGTGGTGTCCATGGGCATCAGCGCCTCGCGGCGGTAGAGGATCGACTGCAGGAAGCGTTGCAGCGGCACCAGCAGGCTTTGCTCGTCGTGGAAGGGCAGGCGCTGTTGCCACAGGGCGTTGAACTCGTCCAGTACGTACAGCTCGGCGTACGTCTCGTTGATCCGGTAGAACACCTGCACGCAGCCAGGCTGGCCCATGGGCAGCACCAGGGCCAGGTCGTGCTCCTCCAGCGCCCGGATGTCCAGGTACAGCGGGCTGTAGGCGGACAGCTCCTGGCTCAGGTAGTTGAGCAGTGCCGGCAGACTGTCCAGGGCGATGTGCTTGACATGGCCCTGCAGCAGTTCCAGTACGTGATAGCGCTGCTGGATCTGGACCAGGTAACGATGGTTGAGATTGCCGAGCAGCAGGTCCTGGGCGGTGTCGAGCACTTCCTCCACCCGCTGGGCGATGAACTGCGCGCGGTTGTGGCAGAAGCAGCGCACCCGCAATCGCGGCAGTTCGCGCCCGATCGGCAGATGATTGAGGTAATCGCGCACGCATTCGAGCAGTGCGTGAGGGCCGTGGTAACGCTTGATCAGCACTTCGTTCCAGCTGTTGAGCGTGACCTGGTCGAGGGTCAGCACCAGGTTTTCCCGGACGCCGGCGTAACTCAGGGAGTCCGTGCGCTCGGTGGTCATCAGGATATTCAGGTCGCGGTGGTGCTTGAGCGGGTCCACCCCGATGTTCACCAGGATCAGCACTTCGGCCGGGATGCTGGGGCGCAGCAACTGTTCCTCGCCGACGCTGCCCAGCGGCAGGGCGAGGGTCTGTTGCAGGCTGCCCAGCAGGTTGAACAGTTCGAACTCGGTCAGGTCGCTGCTGCCGGGGTGCAGGGACAGGCGCGTGCTGCTGTCGATGACGCCATTGCGGTGGCACCAGGTCAGCAGTTCCAGCAGCTCGCGGCTGCGCTTGATCGGGGCGAAATTCTCCCATTCCAGGGCGTTCAGGCTGCCGTTGTACAGGCTCCAGTAGGTGTGCCCCGGCTCCTTGCGGTTGGGCGACTGGACCAGGGTAAGGGTGTCTTCGGCCAGGTCCGGGGCGATGCCGGGGTTGATGAACTCGATCTTCCCGGCCTTGCGCTCGAACGCGGCGTACAGGCGGCGGCCGAGGACATTGAGGTCGCGCTTGTTGATCAGGCTGACCGCCTGTTCGGTGCGGACGAACTGGGTCAGGAAGCGGTAGCTGTAGTTGAGTTCGTTGACCAGCGCCCGGCGCTCGGCGCTGACCTGGCGGACTTTCCACTGGCTGCGGCTGTCGAGCAGCGCCAGTTGCCGGCGGTCCCAGCCCCATTCGCTGGCCAGCCGCGTCAGCAGCTCGCGCTGCCAGCTCTGGTTGCGCGCGCTCTGGCCCGTGAGCTTGCGGTTGACCTTCAGGTACAGGCTGCGCCGTACCAGTTCCAGGCGTTCCGGTTCGTTGCGGACCTTGAGGTATTCCTCGATACGCCGGTAGACCACAATGTAGGGGTCCAGCTCGTCGAGGTCCAGGTGATTGGCGAACACCGCCTGCTTGAAGCGCAGGCTCAGGCACTCGACTTGCGGATGCTCGCTGGCGTAGACCTCGATCAGCAGCAGCTTGAGTACCGATTTGTAGGGCGACTCGATGCCCTTGAACAGTTGCCAGAGCCCGGCACCGATGAATTCTCCCGGCGGGATCCGGGCCAGGTGGCCGAGATCGAGGGTCTCGTTGGCGCCGATGAAGCGCTTGGACAACAAGGTGTGGGTGTACTGGTCGTAGCGCCGCTCTTCGTACACCGGCACCAGCCACCACAGCGGCGTGCGCCCGGCGAGCCAGATCGCGGTGCGGTAGAACTCGTCCAGCAACAGGTAATGCTGGGTGGTGCCGCAGTCTTCCGAACTCAGTTGCGCGTCGCGCTCGCCGCGCACGAAACGGCTCGGATCGATCAGGAAGAAATGCGCCTCGGCGCCCTGGCTGGCGGCCCAGTCCTCCAGCAACTGGCACTTCTTGCGCAGTTCGGCGAGCTCGCCCGGGCTCAGTTCGCTGGCGTGGCAGACCCACACATCCATGTCGCTCTGCTCGGCCTGGGCCAGGGTGCCGAGGCTGCCCATCAGGAACAGGCCGTGGATCGGTCGTGGTGGATTGCCGTGGCGGGTCTTGTAGGAAAACGAGCGAGTCAGGCGCTGGGCTTCGGCCAGGGCCAGTTCGTCGGGCTCATAGCCCGACAGCCCGGCCGGGGTGCTGCCCGAGACATAGCCGGGCAGCAGGGGGTGATTGACGTGGAAAAACAGCGGCAGCAGGTTCAGCACCACCTGTTGGCGCGGCGACAGGCCTTCGAGGGCACGGTCCAGGCGCCCCTGGTTGAGTTTCAGGAAACGCGCGCGCAACTGGCTGAGGACTTTGCGATCGATTCCCTCGTCCAGGTTCGGGCGAATTTCGTGGGTACGCGTCATGTCTCACTCAAACCGGCTTGCGGGTTTCGAAAGGAAGGGGTTCGCAAGGGTCGCAGTTTAGCGCCGAAGAGGCAGGACGTTTAAATAGATTTTTCTTGACGCCGGTTTTCCAGCATTTTTCGTCGGCGCCCGCGAGATCCGGCAGGAGGAGATCCCGTGGGCGCGGCGAGGGGTCAGGCGGCTTCTTTGACAGCCAGGATGGTCAGCAGGCCCTGGGCATGCTCGGCTGCGTCACGGCCCAGGCTGGTCAGGTAACCGCCGTCGGGTTGGGTGATGAGTTCTTTCTCGAACAGACGTTGGGCGGCGGCGATGGCTTTTGGCGCGGCGGTCTGATGAATCTTCAGGCCTTCCTGGGAATTGTCCAGATTGAACAGTGCAAGGATTTCCAGTTCGGCAACCAACTCAGGGGTATACGACATAAGGACTCCAGACTTTCTAGGAATTATTGGACGACAGCGTCCCTAAGGTGATCGCAGTTGGGCGCTCTGTCCAGTATTCGATGCGTAGGCGGCCGGACGGTGGGTACAACGCCCCGGGCCCGGGTTGTGGCGGGGCGTTTTCAGTGTAGACAGGGAGCGCTGCAAATCCAGTGGATTCACGAGTTCTCGGGCGGCAGCTCGGGCAAGGCACGCAATGCGCTCTCGTACCATTGGGTATTGAACGGGCGATCCTCATCGAGCATCGCATCGATCTCCACCGCCAGCACATGGGCCATGAGGTTGAGGATCTCTTCGCGCTCGTAGCCCACCAGGGTCAGCTTGTTGAAGGTCGCCTTGGCCGCCGGCGGGTTGTCGGTCTCGATCTGGTTTTCGATGGCCTGGGTCAGGGTACTCTCGGCGAACGCTTCGTCGTCGTTGTCGATATCGGTTGGCTCGCTCATGGCGGACTCCTCAAGGAAAGGCCGCCAGTTTAACTGCATTCAGGGGGTGATGCCGCTGGCAAGAGAGCGTTCGAGGTTCTATAACTGCTCGGGCCAACCCCCTGCACGGCCTGGAGGCTTTGTGATGCTCAAGCTTTATGGATTTGCGGTCAGCAACTACTACAACATGGTCAAGCTGGCGCTGCTGGAAAAGGACCTGCCCTTCGAGGAAGTGCCGTTCTATGCCGGGCAGAGCCCGGAGGCCCTGGCGATCAGCCCGCGGGGGAAGGTCCCGGTGCTGGGCACCCCGCAGGGGTTCGTCAACGAAACCGCGGTGATCCTGCCCTATATCGATGACACCCAGCCGGGGGTGAAACTGTTGCCGGCCGATCCTTTCCAGCGTGCCCGGGTGTTGGCGCTGGCCAAGGAAATCGAGTTGTACATCGAGTTGCCGGCGCGGGCATCGTTCGGCGAGGCATTCTTCGGGATGGTGTTGCCGGAGGCGATCAAGGAGAAGACCCGGGCCGAATTGCTCCTGGGCTTCGCCGCGCTCAAGCGCCATGGCGCGTTCGCGCCTTATGTGGCGGGCAGCGAGTTCAGCATGGCGGATATCTACTTTCTCTACAGCGTCGACGTGGCCTGCGAGGTCGGCCAGATACTGTTCGGGATCGATCTGTTGGCGGATATGCCCGAAGCCAAGGCGTTGCTGGAACGCTTGCATCAGTGGCCGAATGTGCAGCGAATCGCGGCGGACAAGGACGCGGCGATGCCGGCGTTCCTGGCGATGATTGCTGCCAAGCAATAAGAAAAAACACCGTTCTGTAGGAGCCGAGCTTGCTCGCGAAGCTTTTGGCGGCCTTAAGGGCCCCTTCGCGAGCAAGCTCGGCTCCTACAAGTCAGGGTCAGCGGTTGGTGAGCAACGCCTGGCCGCGAACGACCGCGGCCTTCACCTGCGCCGGTGCCGTCCCGCCGATGTGATTACGGGCATTGACCGAGCCTTCCAGGGTCAAGACCGCAAACACGTCCTGGTCGATCTGGTCGCTGAACTGGCGCAGTTCTTCCAGGCTCATTTCTGCCAGGTCCTTGCCGGTGTCCACGCCGTACTTCACTGCATGGCCAACGATTTCGTGGCAGTCACGGAACGGCAGGCCACGCCGCACCAGGTAATCCGCCAGGTCGGTGGCGGTGGAGAAACCGCGCAGGGCCGCCTCGCGCATCATCGCGTGCTTGGGCTTGATCGCCGGAATCATGTCGGCAAACGCCCGCAGCGAATCGCGCAGGGTGTCGGCGGCGTCGAACAGCGGTTCCTTGTCTTCCTGGTTGTCCTTGTTGTAGGCCAGCGGCTGGCCTTTCATCAGGGTCAGCAGGCCCATCAGGGCACCGAACACCCGGCCGGTCTTGCCGCGAACCAGCTCCGGTACGTCGGGGTTCTTCTTCTGGGGCATGATCGAGCTGCCGGTGCAGAAGCGGTCCGGCAGGTCGATGAACTGGAACTGCGCGCTGGTCCACAGCACCAGCTCTTCGGAGAAACGCGACAGGTGCATCATCGCGATGCTGGCCGCCGAGCAGAACTCGATGGCGAAGTCACGATCCGAGACGTTGTCCAGGGAATTGCCGCCGACCGCGTCGAAACCCAGCAACTGGGCGGTGTATTCACGGTCGATCGGGTAGGTGGTGCCGGCCAGCGCTGCGCTGCCCAGTGGCATGCGGTTGGTGCGCTTGCGGCAGTCGACCAGGCGCTCGTAGTCGCGGCTGAGCATTTCGAACCAGGCCAGCATGTGGTGCCCGAAGGTCACCGGTTGGGCGGTCTGCAGGTGAGTGAAGCCCGGCATGATGCTGTCGGCTTCGCGCTCGGCCTGTTCCAGCAGGCCTTTCTGCAGGCGGGTGATTTCAGCCAGGATCAGGTCGATCTCGTCGCGCAGCCACAGGCGGATATCGGTGGCGACCTGGTCGTTACGGCTGCGGCCGGTGTGCAGCTTCTTGCCGGTGATGCCGATACGGTCGGTCAGGCGCGCTTCGATATTCATGTGCACGTCTTCCAGGTCCACGCGCCAGTCGAACTGGCCGGCCTCGATTTCGCCCTGGATCGTGGTCAGGCCGTCGACGATGCTGTCGCGCTCGGCGTCGGTCAGCACGCCGACCTTGGCCAGCATCGTGGCGTGGGCGATGGAGCCCATGATGTCGTGACGATAGAGGCGCTGGTCGAACGTGACGGAGGCGGTGAAGCGTGCGACGAAGGCGTCGACGGGTTCACTGAAGCGGCCGCCCCAGGACTGATTGGTCTTGTCGGTGCTCATGGATTCGCTCGTGATCTGCTGAAAGTGGGTTGCCGGAAAAGTTGTCGCCGATCATAGCAGGGTTGCGCCAATGCCCGTCAGCCAGGCCGGCGCGATATCGAAAACACCGGCGCCCCCTGGGGCGTCGGTTTGTCCCGGACGGTGAAGCGCCCCGGCAGCCGTTATTGTCGCCAGCCGGCTTGCGCAGGGTGGGTATCCGGCATTGGCGAATTATATTTCGACCGAATCTGTCGGACGGCTTGTCGCCGTGGGTGCCTGCGCAGAGACTGGGCTCCATGCCTATTTCACGATCGAACGACGGGCGTGAGGCGTCCGCGACCCAGGAATGCTTCCTCCCGGAACTCTGCCTGCCCGAAGCGCTGCTGGTGCTGGTGGTCCTGGCCGAATTGCTGGTGATGGTGCTGGTGCTGGCCGAACCGATGCCCGTCGGCTTCGACTGGATGCGCCTGGCGCTGACATCCTTGTATGTGCAATGGATCGTGCTGTTGTCGGCGGCCTTGTTGTGTGGCGCGCGGGCCTGGCTGGCACGTTTGTGTCCGGGGCTGGCCGGCGGGCTGTGCTGTGCCCTGGTGGTCGGCTTGAGCCTGGCGGGCACCGGCCTGACCGACTATTTTTCCCTGGCGGGCCCGCCCTCGGGCGAAGGCAGGGCCTGGCGCTATCTGCGCCATGGTTTGATCAGCCTCATCATGTCGGTACTGATGTTGCGTTACTTTTACTTGCTGAGTCAGTGGCGTCGCCAGCAGCAGGTGGAGTCGCAGGCCCGCATCGAGGCCTTGCAGGCGAGGATCCGTCCGCACTTTCTATTCAACAGCCTGAACAGCATTGCGAGCCTGGTGGCGACCGATCCGCAACAGGCCGAGCAGGCCGTGCTGGATCTGTCCGACCTGTTCCGCGCCAGTCTCGCCAAACCCGGCAACCTGGTGTCCTGGGGGACGAGCTGGAATTAGCGCAACGATATTTGTCAATTGAGCAATATCGTCTTGGCAACCGTCTACAGTTGGACTGGAGGGTGGGCACAATTCCAGAGGATTTGCCGATCCCGCATTTAACCTTGCAACCACTGTTGGAAAACGCTCTGATCTACGGCATCGCACCGCGCATCGAAGGCGGCGTGGTCAGGGTCGAAGCCGACTATGAAGAGGGAGAGTTCATATTGTGTATCAGCAATCCCTGCGACGATGTCGCTCTGCGGCAGGTGTCGAGCGGTACTCAATTGGCGCTGACGAATATCGGTGCCCGACTTACGGCACTTTTCGGACCTCGCGCTAGTCTTAGCGTGGATCGCCGTGACGGTCGTCACTTCACCTGTCTACGCTATCCTTGTGCGAGACTCACGCAGGAATCCAGTGCAATATGAATGTCCTGATCGTTGATGACGAACCCCTGGCCCGCGAGCGCCTGAACCGTTTGGTCGGCGAGCTCGAGGGTTACAGTGTCCTGGAGCCCAGCGCCACCAATGGCGAAGAGGCATTGACCCTGATCGACAGCCTCAGGCCCGATGTCGTCTTGCTCGACATCCGCATGCCCGGCCTCGACGGCCTGCAGGTGGCCGCCCGGTTGTGCGAGCGCGAAGCCCCCCCCGCCGTGGTGTTCTGCACCGCCCATGATGAATTTGCCCTGGAAGCGTTCCAGGTCAGCGCCGTGGGTTACCTGGTCAAGCCCGTGCGTGCCGAGCACCTGCTCGAAGCGCTGAAGAAGGCCGAGCGTCCCAACCGTGTGCAACTGGCGGCCTTGACGCGTCCCGCCGCCGAATCCGGTACCGGCCCGCGCACGCACATCAGCGCCCGCACCCGCAAGGGCATCGAGCTGATTCCGCTGGACCAGGTGATCTACTTCATCGCCGATCACAAGTACGTGACCCTGCGCCACGAAGGCGGCGAGGTGCTGCTGGACGAGCCGCTGAAGGCCCTGGAAGACGAGTTCGGCGACCGCTTCGTGCGTATTCACCGCAACGCCCTGGTAGCCCGCGAACGTATCGAGCGGCTGCAACGGACGCCGCTGGGACATTTCCAGCTGTTTCTCAAGGGCCTCAACGGCGATGCGCTGATCGTCAGCCGGCGTCATGTCGCGGGCGTGCGCAAGATGATGCAACAGCTTTAATCCGTGCCTTGCGCAAGGCGCAAGGTACTGTCCACCGGGTATTTCCAGGCCAGGAAGGCCGCGTATTGGCTGATACAAGTCAAAGCGGGGCGGGCCGAGCTGTTATTATCTGCCGTATCTATTCAGTACGGATCGATCCATGTCTTCTCGCGAAATCCGCATCGCTACCCGTAAGAGCGCGCTGGCCCTGTGGCAGGCCGAATACGTCAAGGCCCGCCTGGAGCAGGCCCATCCCGGCCTGTCGGTCATCCTGGTGCCCATGGTCAGTCGCGGCGACAAGCTGCTGGACTCGCCGCTGTCGAAAATCGGCGGCAAGGGACTGTTCGTCAAGGAGCTGGAAACCGCGCTGCTCGAGCACGAGGCCGATATCGCCGTGCATTCGATGAAAGACGTGCCGATGGATTTCCCCGAAGGTCTCGGCCTGTTCTGCATCTGTGAGCGCGAAGACCCGCGCGATGCCTTCGTTTCCAACACCTTCGCCAGTCTTGACGCGCTGCCCGCCGGCAGCGTGGTCGGCACCTCGAGCCTGCGGCGCCAGGCACAATTGCTGAGCCGTCGGCCCGACCTGCAGATCCGCTTCCTGCGGGGCAACGTCAATACCCGCCTGGCCAAGCTGGACGCCGGCGAATACGACGCCATCATCCTCGCGGCGGCCGGCCTGATCCGGCTCGGCTTCGAAGACCGCATCACCTCGGCCATCAGTGTCGAAGACAGCCTGCCGGCCGGTGGCCAGGGCGCGGTGGGCATCGAGTGCCGCAGCGCCGACACGGAAATCCATGCCCTGCTGGCGCCGCTGCACCATCCCGACACCGCCGTGCGGGTCACCGCCGAGCGTGCCTTGAACAAGCATCTGAATGGCGGCTGCCAGGTGCCGATTGCCTGTTACGCCGTGCTCGAAGGTGATCAGGTCTGGCTGCGTGGCCTGGTCGGCGATCCCAATGGCGGCCTGTTGCTCAGCGCCGATGCCCGTGCTCCGCGAGGCGAGGCCGAGGCCCTTGGCGTCCAGGTTGCGCAGGCGCTGCTGGCGCAGGGCGCGGATGCGATTCTCCAGGCGGTCTACGGCGAGGCCGGCGAAGAGTGAGCGGCTGGCGCCTGTTGTTGACCCGGCCGGCGTCAGAGTCGGCGGAGCTGGCGAGCGCCCTGGCCGAGGCCGGGGTTTTCAGCAGCAGCCTGCCGTTGCTGGAGATCGAGCCCTTGCCGGTCGACGGGGCCGGGCGGGCGATGATCTACGACCTGGCCCACTACCAGGCGGTGATCGTGGTCAGCAAGCCGGCGGCGCGCCTGGCAGTCGAACTGGTGGACCAGTACTGGCCGCAGCCGCCCTTTCTGAAATGGTTCACGGTCGGCGCCGCGACCGCAGGGATACTCGCCGATTACGGCCTTGAGGTTGCTTATCCGGCCGAGGGCGACGACAGTGAGGCCCTGCTGGCCTTGCCGGCGCTGCAGCAGGCGCTGGCGCACCCCGAGCCGCGTGTCTTGATCCTGCGTGGCGAGGGCGGGCGCGAGCTGCTGGCCGAGCGTTTGCGCAGCCAGGGTGTTAGTGTCGACTACCTTGAATTGTACCGTCGGTGTTTGCCCGACTATGCAGAAGGCGTCCTGGCACAGCGTGTCTCGATGGAACGCCTGAACGCCCTGGTGGTCAGCAGTGGGCAGGGCTTTGAACACCTGTACCAGCTGGCGGCGACGGCCTGGCCGGAACTGGCGCGCCTGCCGTTGTTTGTTCCAAGCCCGCGGGTGGCCGAGATGGCACGCGCCGCGGGGGCTCGATATGTGGTGGATTGCCGTGGTGCCAGTGCCACGGCTTTGCTAGCGGCGTTGCGGGAGCATCCCGTACCCGCTCTCTAGAATGCAAAGGATGGACACGTGAGCGAAACAGCCTTGCCCAAAGAAGAAGCCCAGCCGGTGGTCGATGCCCCGGTTCAACCGCCGGCGGCGCCCGTGGCGCGCCGTGGCAATGGCCTGGCGATCCTCGCCCTGTTGCTCGGCGCTGCCGGCGTGGCGGCGGGTGGCTGGGGCGTCTGGCAGGTGCGCAACCTGCAAGCCAACCACCAGCAGCAGACCGGGCAACTGCAAGACCTGGACAGTCAGGCGCAGTCCCTCAAGCTGAGCGAACAGCGCCTGGCCGCGCGCCTGGATCAGTTGCCGGCTGCCGGCGAGCTGGAAGAGCGCCGTCGCCTGGTCACGCAGTTGCAGGGCGATCAACAGCGCCTGAGCCAGCGGCTGGAAAGCGTGCTGGGTGCCAGCCGCAAGGACTGGCGCCTGGCCGAGGCCGAGCACCTGCTGCGCCTGGCCAGCCTGCGCTTGTCGGCCTTGCAGGACATCACCAGTGCCTTGGCCCTGGTGCAGGGTGCCGACGATATCCTGCGTGAACAGAACGATCCGGGTTCCTTTGCCGCCCGCGAGCAGGTGGCCAAGAGCCTCGCCGCGCTGCGCAGCACCGAGCAGCCGGACCGCACCGGCCTGTTCCTGCAACTGGGGGCCTTGCGCAACCAGGTGACTCAGCTCAACGAGCTGGCGCCGGAGTACAAGGATCGCGGCGACTCCTTGCTCGGCCTGACCGCCGACGGCGATGGCGCCAGCCGCTGGGCCGTGTGGTGGGATGAGATCTCGCGCTATATCCGCATCGACTTCAGTGCCAACAAGAACATCCGGCCGTTGCTCGCCGGGCAGGGCCTGACGCAGGTCCGCCTGGCCCTGAGCCTGGCCCTGGAGCAGGCCCAGTGGGCCGCCTTGAACGGCCAGGCCGGGGTCTACACCCAGGCGTTGACCGAAGCCCGGGACGTGCTGACCGGCAGCTTCAATCCGGACAATCCCCAGAGCAAGATCATGCTCGAGCGCCTGGCCGAGCTGAGCAAGCAGCCGGTGACCGTGGTCACACCGGACCTGGCCGGGGCCCTGGCGGCGGTGCAGGCCTATCTCGAGCGGCGGCATGTCGAGATCGAGACCCCGGTCAGCAGCAATGCGACCCCGGCCGAGGAGACCAGCCCATGAAACGTTTCCTGCTGATCCTGGTGCTGGTCATCGCCATTGCGGCCGGCCTCGGCTATGCGATCTCGCGGCACGCGGGCTACGTCCTGATCGCCTATGACAGCTTCCGTTACGAATCCAGCCTGTGGGCCTTCCTGGCCGTGCTGGTGGTGGCGTGGCTGGTGCTGTGGTCGGTGAAGTTCCTGGTGGGATTGGTGACCACCTCGAGTTCCGTGGCTAATCCCTGGTCCCGGCGCAATCGCAGTCGCCGCACCCAGCTGGCCATCGAACAGGGCCAGATGGACCTGGCCGAGGGCCGCTGGGCTAGCGCCCAGCGCCATTTGCTGCGCGCCGCCGAGGCCGAGCGCCAGCCGCTGCTGTACTACCTCGGCGCGGCTCGGGCGGCGAACGAACAAGGCAAGCACGAGGAGTGCGACAACCTGCTGGAGCGTGCCCTGGATCGCCAGCCCCAGGCCGAGTTGGCGATTGCCCTCAGTCACGCGCAGTTGCAAGTGGACCGTGGCGACAGCGACGGGGCGTTGAATACCCTGCAAGCCATGCATGATCGTCATCCCCACAGCATTCAGGTCCTGCGCCAGTTGCAGCGCCTGTATCAGCAGCGCGGCGACTGGTCGGCGCTGATCCGCCTGTTGCCGGAGCTGCGCAAGGACAAGGTGCTGGGGAAGGGCGAGTTGGCCGAACTGGAGCGTCGGGCCTGGGGTGAGAACCTGAGCCTGGCGGCCCGGCGTGAGGAGGGCGAAGCGGGCCTGCAAGCGCTGGATCGTGCCTGGCAACAATTGAGCTCGGCCCAGCGCCAGGAGCCGCAATTGGTGTTGGCCTATGCCGAGCAACTGCGTCAGCTCGGCGCCGATGCCCAGGCCGAAGAAGCGCTGCGCGAGGCGCTCAAGCGCCAGTACGACAGCCATCTGGCGCGTTTGTACGGATTGTTGCGTGGACGTGACCCGGCCCGTCAGTTGCAGACCGCGGAGGGCTGGCTGAAGGAGCATCCGGAGGATGCCGGCCTGCTGCTGACGCTGGGGCGCCTGAGTCTGCAAAACAGTCTGTGGGGCAAGGCCCGCGACTACCTGGAAAGCAGTCTGCGGGTGCAACGCCATCCCGAAGCCTGCGCGGAGCTGGCGCGCTTGCTGGCCCAGCTGGGTGATACCGAGCGCAGTAACCAGTTGTTCCAGGAAGGCCTGGGCCTGCTGGACAAGCGTTTGCTGGCATCGCCGCTGCCGGCGTGAAAGTTCCCGGGGACGGGGTGCCACTTCCGGCATCCCGTTTTTGTGTGGCGGGATGCTTCCCTTTCCGCAATGAAGTCGGATTCCTACTGTTTACTTAATGGTTTCATAGGATGTCCGTCGGTAATTCCTTACAGGCTTAAGGAATTGTCTGCTCTGACTCGTCTTGAAAGGGTCAAGGGCTTTCCTCTACCGTAACTGCCTGTCTCTCCTGTTACGGATAAGCCATGTTCTTGGCCCGCTCACGTTCGCTGTTCTCCCTGGCCTTGTTGACAGGTGCCCTGGTCATGGGGGCGTCGCTGTACCTGGAGCGGGTGACCGGGCTGGAGCCTTGCTCGCTGTGCATCGCGCAGCGCTTTTTTCTCGCGGGGTTCTGCCTGGTCAGCCTGGTGGCGATGCTGCACGGTCCGGGGCGCATCGGGCGCTGGGTCTATGGCGGCTTTGGCCTGCTGCTGGCCCTGGCCGGTGCCGCCACGGCGGCGCGGCAGGTGTTGCTGCAGCGGGTGCCGGCCGAGCAGTTGATGATCTGCCAGCCCGACCTGCAGTGCCTGATCCGGCAGGTGCCCCCCCTCGAGGCGTTCAAGCTGATGTTTCGGGCTACCGCCGAATGCGCGCAGATCCAGTGGACCCTCTTCGACCTGAGTATTCCCGAGTGGAGCCTGCTGGCGTTTGTCGGCATGAGCCTGCTGATGATCTATCAACTGGTGGGGCCGGATTCGACGGCGGGCGGGCAGAAGTAACCGGCGGTCGTGCCCTGGATTAAACACTTGTATGAACTTTCTCTCCTGCGTACCTTGAAGCGGCTGTCGAGCGGGCATAATCTGGCCCGCATCGCCTTATCGCAATTAGCGTGTTCTGTTTGGCCAAGTCAGGAGCCCCGAGGTGCTCGGGGTGTCGGTCGGCATGACCCAGAAGGGAAGAGATCACCATGCTCGAAAGTTGTCGAAATGCTCAGGAACGCTGGGGTGGAGTTCATCTGCTGATCGATCGCTGGCTGAAGGAGCGTCACGAGCTCGTGAAGGCCTACGACGGCCTCGGTGCCGAGCCGGGTGCCCTGGCGCAGAATCCCAAGCCCTTGCAGGAGTTCTGCGGTCTGCTGGTTGACTATGTGTCGGCCGGCCACTTCGAGATCTACGAACAGTTGACCGGCGAGGCCAAGGCCTTCGGCGACCAGCGCGGGCTGGAACTGGCCGAGACGATCTACCCGCGTATCGATGTCATTACCGAGAAGCTGCTGGCCTTCAACGACCTGTGCGACGAAGGCGAGTGCGTGGCGCATAAATTCCAGGAGCTGGGCGGCCTGCTTCACGAGCGCTTCGAGCTGGAAGACTGCCTGATCGAAGTGCTGCATACGGCCCACAAGGAGAAGGCTGAAGCCCAGGCCTGATGCCGGTTGGTCAGTCATGAAAACGGTGCGCACGGGCGCACCGTTTTTCGTTACGGCGTCGGCGCTCAGCCGGCAACGCCGAGCAGCTCGATCTCGAACACCAGTGGTGTGTAGGGCGCGATCAGGTCGCCGGCACCGTCTGCGCCATAAGCCTGTGCCGAGGGCAGCACCAGTCGCCATTTCGCACCGACGGGCATCTGTGGCAAGGCACTGCGCCAACCATTGATCACACTGTCCAGGCGGAACCACTGCGGCTGCCTGTTCTGGTCGAACACCGTGCCGTTGGGCAGGCGTCCGACGTAACGCACCTGGACCTTGCCGTTGGCCGCGACTTTCTCTCCGTTGCCGGGGGTCAGTTCCGTCATCAGGATGCCGTCGGCCAATTCGTGGACGCCGGGCTTGGCCTTTTCTTCATCGAGGAACTTTCGTTCGGCTTCCAGCGCAATTTCGCTCTGTGGTTTGGAAGCGTCCTGAGCGACCTGGGCATCATGAGCGGCGAGAATCTGCTGAATGCGTTCCTCCTTCAAGGCCAGTGGCTTGCCTTGGTAGGCCTGTTGCAAACCGTCGAGCAGGGCCTTGATCTGCAGGTCCGGAACGTCCTGGCGCAGACGCTCGCCGAGGCTGGCGCCGAGGCTGTAGGCGAGGTCATGGGCGTCGTCGTTCTTGACCTCTGGCGCGGCCTGCGCAAGCGACCAGAATACACACAGTGACAGCAGAAAATAACGCGGCATAAGTACTCTCCGACCTCAGGTGCAGGGGATTATGCCAGTGCTCCGGGTGGGTTGTTGAAGAAGCATTTTTCAGCGCATGCAACCCGGGCCATTCGATACTGTCAACATGCCCTAGCGGCGGTACTCCCAGAGGGCTAGTATGGCCGCATTCACGTCAGCCAGGAGGTACACCATGTCGGCCACCAAGAAGCCTGTAAATACTCCATTGCACTTGCTCCAACAGTTGTCGGGCAGCCTGCTCGAACATCTGGAAACCGCTTGCACCCAAGCCTTGGCTGATGCTGAAAAACTGCTCGCCAAACTGGAGAAGCAACGCGGTAAAGCCCAGGAGAAACTGCACAAGGCGCGCACCAAATTGCAGGACTCGGCGACTGCCGGAAAAGCCAAGGCACAAGCCAAGGCCAAGAGCGCGGTCGGTGAGCTCGAAGAGTTGCTGGACAAGCTGAAATCCAGCCAGTCCGAAACCCGTGGCTACATCCTGCAACTCAAGCGCGATGCCCAGGAAAGCCTGAAACTGGCCCAGGGTGTGGGTCGTGTGAAAGAGGCGGTCACCAAGGCTCTGTCGACCCGCGCCGCCAAGCCTGCTGCGGCTACTCCGGCTGCCGCCAAGCCCGCTGCAAAAGCGGCTGCTGCCAAACCTGCTGCCGCGAAGCCAGCCGCAAAAGCTGCTGCTAAACCGGCTGCCACCAAGCCAGCTGCAAGAGCTGCTGCTGCCAAACCTGCCGCCGCCAAGCCGGCTGCAAAAGCTGTTGCTGCTAAACCGGCTGCGGCCAAGCCAGCTGCAAGAGCGGCTGCTGCCAAACCTGCCGCCGCCAAGCCGGCTGCAAAAGCTGTTGCTGCCAAACCGGCTGCGGCCAAGCCAGCCGCAAGAGCTGCTGCCAAACCTGCCGCCGCCAAACCCGCTGCAAAAGCTGTTGCTGCCAAGCCGGCTGCAAAGCCTGCCGTTGCAAAGCCGGCAGCCACCAAGCCAGCCGCAAAGCCCGCGGTGACCGCAGCCAAACCGGCGGTAGCCGTGAAGCCGGCAGCGCCTGCAGCAGTCGCGCCAGCCAGCGTCGCGCCAACCGCTCCGACTGCTCCAACTCCAGCGGCGCCTGCCGCGACACCTACCAGCGCTTCCTAAGCCTGGCTCACCGCGACGCGCAGCTGCCGCAGCGCGTCGCGATTCAGGCCCGCGACCTGGGCGGCGACAGCCTCCAGCCACGGGTCCAGATCTTCTGCGCCCACCTCCGGCCAATCCCGCCCCAGCGCTTCCAGTCGCTGCAACAGCTGTTGCTCTGCGGCCAGTTCCAGCGCCTTGACCTGATCCCGCAGAACTTTCAACCCGACGTCCTGTGACGCCGCCGTGCGCCATTGCAGGCGCAACTGCCGTAGCGGCTGCACCACCTGTTCGTGCCAGGGCTCGGCGAGTGCCTGCAATTGCCGCGAGCGTTCGGCCTCGCAGCGCACCCCGCGCAGGCCCAGCCAGGCCGCGCAGAGCAACAGGCAGACATTCGCCCCCTGCGCCTGTAGCGCCAGGCAGGCGTCTTCGACGCCGGGTTTGGCGTAGGTGTTCAAGGAAAACGTCCACAGGTCAGCATGCATGGTGAGATCCGCGCCAGTTGCGAGGGAAGCTGGTAGACTCCGCCGCCATTATGATTCGACTTCAGAACCTGACTTTACAGCGTGGCCCGCAACGTCTGCTAGAAGACGCCGAGCTGACCCTGCACGCCGGCCACAAGGCCGGCCTGATCGGTGCCAACGGCGCCGGCAAATCCAGCCTGTTCGCCCTGCTGCGGGGCGAGCTGCACCCGGACTCGGGTGACTGCTTCCTGCCGGCCGATTGGCGTATCGCCCACATGCGCCAGGAGGTCGATACCCTCGAACGCCTGGCGGTCGACTACGTGCTCGATGGCGACGTGCGCCTGCGCCAGGTGCAACACGACCTGGCGGCCGCCGAGGCAGCCCACGATGGCGCCGCCCTGGCCCGTCTGCACGCGGAGCTCGACAGTGCCGACGGCTACACCGCCGATGCCCGTGCGCGCAAGTTGCTGGCTGGCCTGGGCTTCACCAACGAACAGATGGATCGTCAGGTCGGGGATTTCTCCGGTGGCTGGCGGATGCGCCTGAACCTGGCGCAGGCGCTGATGTGCCCGTCGGACCTGTTGCTGCTCGACGAACCGACCAACCACCTGGACCTCGACGCGATCATCTGGCTGGAAGACTGGCTCAAGAGCTACCCCGGCACCCTGCTGTTGATCTCCCACGACCGTGACTTCCTCGATGAAGTGGTCGATCACGTGGCCCATGTCGACCAGCGCAAGATCACCCTCTATCGCGGTGGCTACACCGCGTTCGAGCGCGCCCGTGCCGAGCGTCTGGCCCAGCAGCAACAGGCCTACGAGAAGCAGCAGGCGCAGCGTGCGCACATGGAAAGCTACATCGCCCGCTTCAAGGCCCAGGCCACCAAGGCCCGCCAGGCCCAGAGCCGGATCAAGGCCCTGGAGCGGATGGAAGAGCTGTCCGCCGCCCACGTCGATTCGCCGTTCGACTTCACCTTCCGTGAGTCGCAGAAGATTTCCAGCCCCTTGCTCGATCTGTCCGATGCGCGCCTGGGCTATGGTGAAAAGACCATCCTGGAGAAGGTCAAGCTGCAACTGACCCCGGGTGCGCGGATCGGCCTGCTCGGGCCCAACGGCGCGGGCAAGTCGACGTTGATCAAGAACCTCGCGGGCGAGCTGTCGCCGCTGGCGGGACGGATGACCCGCGGTGAAAACACCGTGGTCGGCTACTTTGCCCAGCACCAGCTCGACTCGCTGGACGCCAAGGCCAGCCCGCTGCTGCACCTGCAACGCCTGGCACCGACCGAGCGCGAACAGACCCTGCGCGACTTCCTCGGCGGTTTCGACTTCCGTGGCGCGCGCATCGACGAGCCGGTACTGAACTTCTCGGGCGGCGAAAAAGCCCGCCTGGCGCTGGCCTTGATCGCCTGGGAGCGGCCGAACCTGTTGCTGCTCGACGAACCGACCAACCACCTGGACCTGGAGATGCGCCTGGCGCTGACCATGGCCTTGCAGGAGTTCAGCGGTGCGGTGCTGGTGGTTTCTCACGATCGCCATCTGCTCAAGAGCACCACCGACAATTTCTACCTGGTGGCTGACGGCAAGGTCGAAGAATTCGACGGTGACCTGGAAGACTACGCCCGCTGGCTGGTCGAGTACCGCCAGCGCAACGCCCCGGTGAGCAACACGCCGGTCAATCCGGACAAGACCGACAAGAAGGTCCAGCGTCAGCAGGCCGCCGCGTTGCGCCAGCAACTGGCTCCGCACAAGCGTGAGGCCGACAAGCTCGAAGCCGAGTTGGGCAAGCTGCACGAGCGGCTGGCGAAGATCGAGGCGAGCCTCGGCGACAGCGCGATCTACGAGGTGGCGCGCAAGGACGAGTTGCGCGACCTGTTGGCCGAGCAGGCCAAGTTGAAGGTGCGCGAGTCCGAGCTGGAAGAAGCCTGGATGGAGGCGCTGGAGTTGCTGGAAAATATGCAGGCCGAGCTGGAAGCGCTGTCCTGACCGAGAAAAAACGGTAGTCAATTTCACGCCCACGGATTAGTTTAGAGGTTTGTTACAACTCTTATCCGAGGTGCGTGATGCTGCTTGAGACATGGCTGGCTTTTTTTGCGGCGTGCTGGGTCATCAGCCTGTCTCCGGGCGCCGGTGCCATCGCCTCGATGTCCAGCGGCCTGCAATACGGCTTCCTGCGCGGCTACTGGAACGCTCTGGGCCTGCAACTGGGTCTGGCGGCGCAGATCGCGGTGATTGCCGCAGGCGTCGGCGCGATCCTGGCGGCGTCTTCCTCGGCCTTCTATGCCATCAAGTGGTTCGGCGTGGTCTACCTGGTGTACCTCGCGGTCAAGCAATGGCGCGCCTTGCCCAGTAACATGGCCGATGAGGCGACGATTCGACCGGTCGGCAAGCCGCTGACCCTGATGTTCCGCGGTTTCCTGGTGAACGTCAGCAACCCCAAGGCGCTGGTGTTCATGCTGGCCGTGCTGCCGCAGTTCATCGATCCCCACGCACCCCTGGTGCATCAGTACCTGATCCTCGGCGTGACCATGATCGCCGTCGACATGATCGTCATGGCCGGTTACACGGGCCTGGCGGCCAAGGTCCTGCGCCTATTGCGCACGCCCAAGCAGCAACGCCGGATGAACCGCACCTTTGCCGGCTTGTTCGTCGGCGCGGCGGGGTTCCTGGCGACCTTGCACAAGGCGACCACCTGAAGTTCATCGTTGCCTGAGCGGACGCTATCGCCAGCAAGCCGGCTCCCACAGATGCTGTGTCGTACACAAAAAGTGTGATCGACGCGGACTTGTAGGAGCGGGCTTGCCGGCGATGAACGATAACGCGGTCGCGGATCAGTGCAGAACCCGTGGTGCCTCATCCGGCGGCAGGTTGTTGCGTAGCGGTGCCGGTGCGCCCGGCCCCATGTCCGGCCCACCCAACTGCAGGCTCAACTGCCGCGCCACATCCTCGCCCAGCGCCTTGGACACATCGCGCACCACCCGCGGACGGTTCAGCGAGACATGGACATCCCGGCTGTTGACCAGCTTGGTGTCCTGGCCTTCGCCCATGGCGGTGAACGCCGAGGTGATCTCGTAGGTGCGGGTGTTGATCAGGCTGAAATCGCCCACCAGGGTCAGCCCCAGTACCGCCGAGTAGCTGTTGGTGTTGGCCAGCTCGTTGATGTCCTGGGTGAAGTCGATGTCCGACACGGTGCCGAACAGCACGTAGTCGGCGCCCTTGAAGCTGCCACCCTTGATTCGCTTGATGACGTCGTAGACATCACCCTTGGAGCTGGCGGTGTAGGGCGTGCCCTGGACCAGTTGGAACATCCCGGTACGCAGGATCTCACCCTTGATATCGCCGGTGAACTTGCGCAGTTCGCCCTGCTCGATGTAGCTGCTGCGGCTTTCGTACTCGTCATAGCTCGACGAGCCGCTGGCGCCGTAGTAACTCTCCTGGTGGTTGTCCCGCGCGGAGATGCTGTGGATGTACTGCTCCACCTTCGCCTGGTACGCCAGGTCCGCCACCGCCACCTTGGGCGCGGCCTGGACGCCGAAGGCGCAGACCAGGCCGATCATGCCAATCCATGCACGCATTGTTCAACGCTCCGTGGTTTTGCGGATCTCTTTTTCGTCCATCCAATCGGCCACGCCGCTTTCGACGTCGATCAGCTGCAGGCTGAACTTGTAGAACACGTCCTTGTAGTCGCTGCTGCGCTTGACGATCGAGCTGATCGAACCTTCCAGGCGGTACTTGGCGGCGATCATGTTGCCGGTCTTGCTGACGGTGCTTTTCTTGTACAGGCCGCTCTGGTTCTGCAGCTTCAACTGATCGACCTGGCTTTGCATCTCGGTGTTGTCGCTGGCGAAACGGGCGGTGCCGCTCTTCATCAGTTGGGTCTTGATCGAGGTGGTGATCTCGCGGGTATCGATGTACTCGCTGGTCTTGTTCTTCACGTCGTAGACCTGCACCACCGGACGGCCTTGCAGGACGCCGGACTGGGCCAGGGAGCGGGTCATGGACTCGGCGATCATCTGCAGGTCGGTGGAACCGAACTCGTTGGTCACCAGTTCCACGGCCTTGGTATCGCCATAGCTGATGTTCTTCCCGCCCAGCACGGGCGAGGTGTTGTTGGCGCAGCCGCTGGCCAGCAGGGCGACGACGGCAAGGAGGGACAGGCGTGTAAACATGGCAGTGTTCTCTTCAAAAGGACGCGAGGGGGCGGCGTCGACTCAGGGGGTTTTGACTTCGAGACGGAAATCGGTGGCCTTGGGCGTCGGCGCAATAGCCGGCAGGAAGGTGCTCTGGGCGCCATACAGGTTCAGGGTCTTCCAGGTTTCATCGTCGGCCACCGGGAACCCGTCGTTGCCCAGCCAGGCAAAGCGGTAATACATCATCTTGTTCTTGGTGCGGGTGTTGCTCAGTTGCACCTTGACGGTCAGGAAGCCGTTTTCCCGGGCGACACGAATGGCGCCCACTTCGATGTTCTCCATTTCGCCCATGGCGACGATCTTGCTCGCCGCGCTACCGGGGGCCGGTGGTGGCGGCGGGGTGGCGCAACCGGCCAGCAGGGTCAGGGCGACGGCAGCAGTCAGTTTGAAACGCATGCACGAGACTCCGTTCTTCAAGGTTGTTTGAGGCTGGCGACGGCGGTCGGTCCGGCATCCGCCATCCGGTGAGTGGCTACGCCGCTGGTGAACACCTGGTTGCCGACGGCGCGCAGGCTGATGACCTGGTAGCGCCGGTCGACCGTGAAGGCGACGCGCGAACCGCCGAGGGCGCTGGGCAGGGTGACCTGGTGTTCACCCTTTTTCAGCCGCAGCCGCACCACCTGGGTGGTGTCCGGCAGGGTCCGCCAGGTACGGGTGTCGGCGCCTTCGAGGACGGCAGAGGTGATGCCCACGGCCAGGCCGGCCAGGGGATTGGTCTTGTTCAGCTTCGCCTGTGCCGCGCCGCGGCTGATGGCCCGCACGCTGGTGCGCAGGATGATCCCGGGCATGTCGTCGCGCAGGGCGCGGCGGGACATGGCGGTGGTGCTGTTGAGCGCGGTGAGGTTCTGCGGCTGGCCGTCCACGCCGATCTGGGCGAAGGTGGCCGTCGAGGTGTCGGCCTGGATGACCGGGAACGACAGCGGGGTGATGACGAGATTGTGGTCGATCGGCAGCGGCAGCGGAATGCTGATGGAGGTCCGGGACGGCGCCAGGCCGCTCTGCACGACGATCAGGATATCGCTGTCGTCATCCTTGCCGGCGGGCTTGTCGAGATTGACCAGCGCCTGCTCCAGCAGCGGGGTGTTCGGGCGCAGTTCGACGGCCTGGCGATAGCCGGGCGCCGCGAGGTCCTTTTCGCCGAGGGCTTCGTAGATGAACCCGGCCAGGTAGTGGCTGAACGCACTCTGGTAGCTGTTCTTCAGGCCGACCACTTCCGGGGCGTCGAGGCTGGCGACCGGATAGCCCTTGAGGTCCTTGTACTGGGTCTTGATGCCCTGCTGGCCGGCCTCGGTTTCACTCTTGAGGTATTGCTTGTCGCGCAGGTCGGCGATCACCGCTTCGCGCTCATGGGTCTTCTTGATGGCGATGCGCGCGCCGTCGAAGTCATTCAGGGCCAGCTGGTTCAACGCCATCTGGGTGGTCAGCATGACCTTTTCGTAGTCATAGCCTTCGTAGCGACGGACCTTGTCGTTGACCAGGAAACTGCCGAACTGGGCGAGGTACTTGGCGCTGTCCAGTTTGACCGCGTCTTCCCATTGGCCAACCATCTGGTCGGCGCTGCCCCAGGCTTTCTGGCTGCCGGCCAGGTCGCCCTTGGCGCGCAGCAATTCGCCTTTTTCGAAGAAATACAGCAGGTCCTTGTCGGGATCGGTGTTGTTCTTTTCCAGCAGGGTCAGCGCCGCATCGACGTTGCCCGAGGCCAGTTGCTGGTTGGTCTGCGCCAGTTCGGTGTCGTAGCTGCGCATCATCGAGCAGCCGGACAGCAAGGTCGTGGCGCCAAGGGCAAACGAGAGGAGGGCACGGGATGCCATGGGATCTTCCCTGATGAAAAATCAGCCGAGGATGCGAGTCAGGCTGAGATGGACCCATTGAGAGGGAAAGCGGCTACCCTGCCAATTCCTTATGAAACGAGGAGCTTTAATGCCGTATCGCGATAACGAAGGCAAGGCATTATAACCATGGCCATTGGCTATGTAATGGCTTTTTAGCGTCATCCGGGCAGGAGGAACATCCGATTGCCGATGACCCGCAGGCTGATCACCTGGAAGGGATGCTCGACGTTGACGCTCACCGGTACCGCGCCTCGCAGATTCGACAGCAGCAATTTGTGTGCGCCGGGCTTGAGGCGCAGGCGGGCGACCAGGGTGTTGTCCGGCAGGGTGCGCCAGGTGCGGGTGTCGGAGTCGCCGATGAAGCCCTGGTAAACCGACGAAGCCTTGGCCGGTTTGCGTTTGTTCTCCTGGGCCTGCAGTTCGGCATTGAAGCGCACGCTCGAAAGGGCGAAGTTGATGATCGCGGGCATGTCGTCGTGCAGGGTGCGCAATGACATGTCGGTCGTACTGTTGAGCAGGGTCAGCGACTGTTGTTTGCCATCCACGCTGACCTGCTTGAGGGGCGTTGTCGACTTGTCGGCTACCAGCACCGGAAAAGGCTGGTTCACGGTGATCACCTGCCCGTCCTCTGTTTTCACCTGGATGGGCACGCGCAGCGAAATGAGTGCCGGGGCCAGCCCGGTCTGGACGATGATCAGCACATCGCTGTCAGGGGAGGTGTCGGCGGGCTTGCCCAGGTTGGACAGGGCTTTTTCCAGCAGCGGCGTATTGGGCCGCAGCTCGATGGCCTGGCGGTAACCCGGCGCGGCGAGGTCGCGTTCGCCCAGGGCTTCATAGACGAAGCCGGCCAGGTAGTGGCTGAACGCAATCTGGTAGCCGTTTTTCAGGGCAATGACCTGCGGCGAGTCGAGGGTCGTCACCGGGTAACCCTGCAAGTCCTTGTAGTGCAGCTTGATGCCTTTGGCCTTGGCTGCGTCTTCGACCGCGAGGTATTGCTTGTCGCGCCGGGTGGCGATGAGCGCTTCGCGTTCATGGCTTTTCTTGATATCGACGCGGGCGCCATCGAAGTCGTTCCGGGCCAACTGGTTGAGGGCCATTTGCGTGGTCAGCATGACCTTTTCGTAGTCATAGCCCTCGTAGCGATGCAACTTGTCGCCGATAAGTCCGATGCCGAGGATCTGGTCGAGCCCCAGGTCCTTCAGGGTGGCGACGACCTGCGTCCCTTCTTCGTACTGGGACACCTGTTGGTCCGCCGCGCGCCAGGTGTCCTGGCTGCGGGAGAGATCGCCCTTGACCCGCAGCAGCTCACCTTTTTCCAGGTAATAGAGCAGGTCTTTGTCCTCCCAGGGGTTGTGTTGCTCCAGCAACTGCAGCGCGCCATCGACGTTGCCCGAGATCAACTGCTCGTTGGTGGCCTGGAGTTCCCGGTCGTAGTTGTGAAGCAGCCCGCAAGCACTCAACAGCAGTGCACAGGAGAGCAGCATGAGTAAGCGGCGGGAGGGCATGGCGTGTCGTTCCTTTCCTTGGCTGACGGCAGTGGGACTCGAGCGCGGGGATTATGCACAAAACCGTGGTCATGGTGGCGTTCTTATGGCCATCACGCGACATGATCCAGAGCAAAACATTGAGGATTCGGGGCGATCAGGGTTGAGTGAAACGCATTGAGAGGGAACAATGTATTACTTCGCATTTACATTCAGGTTTTTTCATGACGGTTCCCTCTCGTTTCCTGGCGTGGCTGATGCTGCCGCTGTTCGCTCTCTGCAGTCTCAACCTGCTGGCCGAAACGGTGGAGGGCGCGCCCAAGGCCCTGCACCTGCTGGACTACATCGGCGCGGATTACCCGCCTACGGTGCAAGCGGGACAGGTGGTCGACGATTCCGAGTACCGCGAGCAACTGGAATTCATCAAGGTCCTGCAAGGGCTGGTTAGCGCATTGCCGGCCAAGCCGGAGCAGGCTGAGCTGGTGCAGGGCGTCGAGCGTTTGCAGGCGGCGGTGAGCGCCCGGGAAGACGGCGAAGAGGTGGCCCGTCAGGCCCGGCAACTGGGGGCGAAGCTGGCGCTGGCCTATGAGGTCAGCCAGGCGCCGATCATTACTCCGGATCCGACACGTGGCGCGCCGCTCTACGCCCAACACTGTTCGGTGTGCCACGGCGCGGCGGGGGCCGGCGACGGTCCGGCCAGTGTCGGCCTGACACCGCCGCCGGCCAACCTGCGCGATGCCGCGCGGCTGGATCGGCTGAGCCTCTACGCGATCTACACGACCCTCGGCCTGGGGGTCGAAGGCACCGACATGCCGGCCTTTGCCGACCAGTTGGATGAGCGTCAACGCTGGGACCTGGCGACCTACATCAGCGGTTTCAGTGCCGCCCCGGTCGCGGGTGACGGCGGCAAGACCTACAACCTGGCCGACCTGGCCCGCTCGACGCCGGCGGAAGTGCAGGCCGCCGAGGGGTCGGCTGCCGCCGCCACCTTCCGTGCCCAGCGGGCCCAGCCGCCGCAGGTCAAGCGCGGTCCGGGGCAATTGCTCGACTACACCGCGACAACCCTGGACAAGAGCCTGGCGGCCTACCGTGCCGGCGATCGTGAGCAAGCCTACGACCTTTCCGTCGCCGCCTACCTGGAAGGCTTCGAGCTGGTGGAAAGCTCCCTGGACAACGTCAATGCCACGGTGCGCAAGGACACCGAAAAGTCGCTGATGGCCTATCGACAAGCGTTGCAGGACGGCTTGCCGATGGAGCAGGTCGAGCAGCGCCTGGGGGTTGCCAAGGGCAAGCTCAAGGAATCGGCCGATTTGCTCGGCAATGATGGCCTGAGCCAGTCGCTGAGCTTTATCTCCGGCTTGTTGATCCTGCTCCGCGAAGGTCTGGAAGCCATTCTGGTCCTGGCGGCGGTGCTGGCTTTCCTGCGCAACACCGGCCAGCAGTCGGCGGTGCGCAGCGTGCATCTCGGCTGGGGCCTGGCGCTGTTCGCCGGGCTGCTGACCTGGGCGGCCGCGGCTTACCTGATCGACGTCAGCGGTGCCCAGCGCGAATTGCTGGAGGGCTTCACGGCGCTGTTCGCCAGCGTCATGGTGCTCTGGCTCGGGGTCTGGATGCATGACCGGCGGCACGCGGCGGCCTGGCAGGACTACATCAAGAGCAGCCTGGTCAGTGGCGGCGGGCGCTTCGGTTTCGCGGTGCTGGCGTTCTTCTCGGTGTACCGCGAATTGTTCGAAGTGGTCCTGTTCTATGAAACCCTCTGGCTGCAGGCCGGGCCCGCGGGGCACAACGCCGTGCTGGCCGGTGCCGGCACTGCGCTGGTGCTGCTGCTCGGGCTGGCCTGGGTGATTCTGCGCGGTTCGGCGAAGCTGCCGCTGGCGCTGTTCTTCGGGATCAATGCCGGGTTGCTGTGCGCATTGTCCGTGGTGTTTGCCGGACACGGGGTCAAGGCGTTGCAGGAAGCCGGCATCTTCGGCACGCGGCCGGTGGCGTTCTTTGAGTTCGACTGGCTGGGGATTCATGCCGACGCCTATTCGCTGGGTGCCCAGGCGCTGGCGTTGCTGGCGATCGGGGTGCTTTACGGTCGCAGTCGGTTGGCGGAAAAGCGTCGGGTCCAGGCGGCCTGACGAACAAACGCACGGAACTGTAGGAGCGAGCAAGCTCGCTCCTACAGGAAGCGTGTTCGACCTGCGTTGATTTCTGGCGTTAAATGTCTACGGGTTTGGCGTTCATTGTCAGCGGATTTTTCCGCGACAGCCCCTAATCTCTGCGGATCGACTCTGAAAGGTTGGCCCCATGGACTTCGTGCCTTACGCGGTACCGTTTTTCTTTGCACTGATCGTCATCGAGCTGCTGGCCGATCGCTGGCGTGGCGTGAGCAACTATCGGGTGGCAGACGCCATCAACAGCTTGAGCACCGGCGTGCTGTCGACCACCACCGGGCTGCTCACCAAGGGCGTCGGGTTGCTCACCTACGCGTTTGCGCTGCAGCACCTGGCGTTGTTCGAGCTGTCCGCGCAAAAGCCCTGGGTCTGGGTGTTTGCCTTTGTCGCCTATGACTTCTGCTACTACTGGCTGCACCGCATGGGGCACGAACGCAACATCCTCTGGGCCGCCCACTCGGTGCATCACCAGAGCGAGGACTACAACCTCAGCACGGCCCTGCGCCAGACCAGCACCGGCTTTCTGTTGAGCTGGATCTTCTATTTGCCGCTGGCCGTACTGGGCGTGCCGCTGGTGGTGTTCATCAGCGTGGCGTCGCTGAACCTGCTGTACCAGTTCTGGGTCCACACCCGGCATGTGCCGAAACTGGGCTGGTACGAGTGGTTCTTCGTCACGCCGTCCAACCATCGGGCCCATCACGCGCAGAACGCGCTCTACATGGATCGCAACTACGGCGGGGTGTTCATCTTCTGGGACCGGCTGTTCGGCACCTTCCAGGAGGAAGACGAGCGTGAGCCGGTGATCTTCGGCGTGACCACGCCGCTGGCCAGCTGGAACCCGCTGTGGGCCAACCTGCAGTTCTATGCGCAGTTATGGGCCGATGCCCGACGCACTGAAAGCTATTGGGACAAGCTGCGGATCTGGTTCATGCGCACTGGCTGGCGTCCGGCCGATGTGGCGGCCAGATACCCGCTGAACAAGCCGGACCTGGGCCAGTTCCGCAAGTTCGAGGTGCCCCTGGAGGTGCGCCAGCAGATCTACGTGGCGCTGCAATTCGCGGTCTATGTCGGCTTGGGCAGTTATCTGATGAACTTCGGCGAGCATTTGCCTTTGGCGGCGCTGCTGCTAGGGGGCGGGACCCTGGTGCTGGGCCTGTTCGTGCTCGGCGCGGCGCTGGAGAATCGCCCTTGGGCGTTGCGCCTGGAGATCGTCCGCCTGGCGTGCAACCTGCCGCTGGTCTGGTGGGCGCCGTGGGTCGGATTGTGGCCGGCCAGCCCGCTGGGCTGGGTCGGTGTGTTCAGCTACAGCCTGTTGAGCGTGATCGGTCTCTACTACTGCTGCAAGCCGCGGGTCATTCGCCTGGCCGGTTCGTAGGCTCGGCCTGCCGGGCTTCGGCCCGGGCCAGCCGTGCGCTCTTGATGCGGCGCCAGCTCCAGAGCAGCAGGCCGGCCACCAGCAGGCCGCCGAGCACCCACAGCTCGTATTTCTTCACGCTGCCGAGCATGCCTTCGAGGATCGCCCCGAAGTGATAGGCGGCCGCGGCCAAGGCCGCCGCCCAGATCGCCGCGCCAATGCCGTTGAGCAGCAGATAGCGTCCCGGCGGATAGCCCGACAGGCCGATCGCCACCGGCATCACCGTGCGCAAGCCGTAGACGAAGCGGAACGACAGTACCCAGATATCCGGATGGCGGCGGATATGCTCCAGTGCCCGGTCACCCATCAATTGCCAGCGCGGCTTGCGGGCCAACAGTTTGCGGCCATGCCTGCGCCCCAGGAAATACCACAGCTGGTCGCCGGCATAGCTGCCGAAGAACGCCACGATAACCACCAGGTTGATGTCCATGTATCCGCGGAACGCGAGGAAGCCGGCCAGGACCAGAATGGTCTCGCCTTCGAAAAACGTGCCGAGAAACAGGGCGAAGTAGCCGAAATCCTGTAGAAATTGTTGGAGCATTGTCTGGATGCTGGCGAAATGAACGCGCAGCCTAACGCTTCGGGGACGGAGAGGAAAGTGTCCAAATGTGTCTTGACGTTAACATTTCCTACAAGAACCACGACTGCGGCGACAGGTCGCAGGAGTAAGCACAACTGTAATTCCTTCGTCATAATGGCCGCCTATAACTGCCATGCTCGCCCGCTTGTGCGGGCTCAGGAGTCTGCCGTGAGCTTTACCCCCGCCAACCGCCTGTTTCCTGCCACCCGCCTGCGTCGCAATCGCCGTGATGATTTTTCTCGCCGTCTGGTGCGTGAGAACGTTCTGACAGTCGATGATCTGATCCTGCCGGTGTTTGTGCTGGATGGGGAAAATCGCCGCGAGGCCGTGGCGTCGATGCCGGGTGTCGAGCGCCTGACCATCGACCTGTTGCTCGAAGAAGCGGCGAAGTGGGTCGAGCTGGGAATTCCGGCGCTGGCGCTGTTCCCGGTGACGCCGGCCGAACTCAAGTCGCTGGACGCCAGCGAGGCCTGGAACCCGGAAGGTATTGCCCAACGTGCCACCCGCGCCCTGCGCGCACGTTTCCCGGAACTGGGGGTGATTACCGACGTCGCCCTGGACCCGTTCACCACCCATGGGCAGGACGGCATCCTCGACGAGCACGGCTACGTCCAGAACGACATCACCGTCGATGCCCTGGTCAAGCAGGCGCTGTCCCATGCCGAGGCGGGTGCACAGGTGGTCGCGCCGTCCGATATGATGGACGGACGCATCCAGGCGATCCGCGAAGCCCTGGAGCTGGCCGATCACGTCAATGTGCGGATCATGGCCTATTCGGCCAAGTATGCCAGCGCCTACTATGGGCCTTTCCGCGACGCCGTCGGCTCCGCCCTGAACCTGGGCAAGGCGAACAAGGCGTCCTACCAGATGGACCCGGCCAACGGCGACGAAGCCCTGCATGAAGTGGCCGCCGACCTGGCCGAAGGCGCCGACATGGTCATGGTCAAGCCGGGCATGCCGTATCTGGATATCCTTTATCGGGTCAAGAATGAATTCAAGGTGCCGACTTTTGTCTATCAGGTGAGCGGTGAGTACGCCATGCACATGGCGGCCATCCAGAACGGCTGGTTGGGCGAAGGTGTCATCCTTGAATCCTTGACCGCTTTCAAAAGGGCCGGGGCTGATGGCATCCTGACCTACTTTGCCGCCCGCGCCGCCCAACTGCTACGAGAGCAGAAATAGCCCTCACAGGAACACTCGATGAATACCGAAGGACTCAGCGAAGTTGAAGTAAAAGACGCTCAACCGGTGGTCGAGCAGATCGTCGAAGCCCCGCCGGAGCTGGAATCCGTAGCCGTGGTCGCCGAAGCGCCCCATGTGGCGGTGCCCTCGGCGGTGGTGATTCCCAGCCTGGATGACAGCAGCCTGTATATCCACCGTGAGCTGTCGCAGCTGAAGTTCAACATCCGCGTGCTGGAGCAGGCGCTGGATGAGTCCTATCCGCTGCTGGAGCGACTGAAGTTCCTGCTGATCTTCTCCAGCAACCTGGACGAGTTCTTCGAAATCCGTGTCGCCGGTCTCAAGAAACAGATCACCTTTGCCCGTGAGCAGGCCGGCGCCGACGGCTTGCAGCCGCACCAGGCGCTGGCGCGCATCAGCGAACTGGTACACGATCAGGTCGACCGCCAATACGCGATCCTCAACGACATCCTGTTGCCGGAGCTGGAAAAGCATCAGGTGCGCTTTATCCGTCGCCGCTACTGGACCACCAAGCTCAAGACCTGGGTCCGTCGCTATTTCCGCGACGAGATCGCGCCGATCATCACCCCCATCGGTCTAGACCCGACGCACCCGTTCCCGTTGCTGGTGAACAAGAGCCTGAACTTCATCGTCGAGCTCGAGGGCATCGACGCCTTTGGTCGCGACTCGGGCCTGGCGATCATCCCGGCGCCGCGCCTGCTGCCGAGGATCATCAAGGTACCCGAAGACGTGGGTGGGCCTGGCGATAACTATGTATTCCTGTCGTCGATGATCCACGCACACGCCGACGACCTGTTCCAGGGCATGAAGGTCAAGGGCTGCTACCAGTTCCGCCTGACCCGTAACGCCGACCTGGCGCTGGACTCCGAGGATGTCGAAGACCTGGCCCGCGCCCTGCGCGGCGAGCTGTTCTCCCGGCGCTACGGTGACGCGGTGCGCCTGGAAGTGGCCGACACCTGCCCGAAACACCTGTCGGACTACCTGCTCAAGCAGTTCAACCTGAACGAGACCGAGCTGTACCAGGTCAACGGTCCGGTGAACCTGACGCGGCTGTTCAGCATCACCGGCCTGGATAGCCATCCGGAGCTGCAATACACGCCGTTCACCCCGCAGATCCCGAAACTGCTGCAGAACAGCGAGAACATTTTCAGCGTGATCAGCAAGCAGGACATCCTCTTGCTGCACCCGTTCGAATCCTTCACCCCGGTGGTCGACCTGCTGCGCCAGGCGGCCAAGGACCCGCACGTCCTGGCCGTGCGCCAGACCCTGTACCGCAGCGGGGCCAACTCGGAAATCGTCGACGCCCTGGTGGACGCCGCGCGCAACGGCAAGGAAGTCACCGCGGTGATCGAATTGCGTGCGCGCTTCGACGAAGAGTCCAACCTGCAACTGGCCAGCCGCCTGCAAGCGGCCGGTGCGGTGGTGATCTACGGCGTGGTCGGTTTCAAGACCCACGCCAAGATGATGTTGATCCTGCGCCGCGAGGCCGGCGAGATCGTCCGTTACGCGCACCTGGGGACCGGTAACTACCACGCCGGCAACGCCCGCCTGTACACCGACTACAGCCTGCTGACGTCCGACGACGCCCTGTGCGAAGACGTCGGCAAGCTGTTCAGCCAGTTGATCGGCATGGGCAAGACGTTGCGCATGAAGAAGTTGCTGCACGCGCCGTTCACCCTGAAGAAGGGCATGCTCGACATGATTGCCCGGGAAACCCAGTTCGCCATCGACGGCAAGCCGGCGCACATCATTGCCAAGTTCAACTCGCTGACCGACCCGAAGATCATCCGCGCCTTGTACAAGGCCAGCCAGTGCGGCGTGCGGATCGACCTGGTGGTGCGCGGCATGTGCTGCCTGCGTCCGGGCATCGCCGGGGTTTCGCACAATATCCAGGTGCGCTCGATCATCGGCCGCTTCCTGGAGCACACCCGGGTGTTCTACTTCCTCAACGGCGGCGAGGAGCAGATGTTCCTCTCCAGCGCCGACTGGATGGAGCGCAACCTCGACAAGCGCGTCGAGACCTGCTTCCCGGTGGAGGGCAAGAAGTTGATCCTGCGGGTCAAGAAAGAGCTGGAAAGTTATCTCACCGATAACACCCACAGCTGGAGCCTGCAGTCGGACGGACGCTATGTCCGCAACACCCCGACCGGCAACCAGAACCCGCGCAGTGCCCAGGCGACCTTGCTCGATCGTCTGAGCAACCCGGTCCTCAGCGTACGTTGAGGGTAATGCTGACTCGGGTCAGCCACTCCGCCTCCTGGGCGAAGTCGGCCTGAGTCAGCTGGTTCTGCTCCAGCCAGTCCTTGGGAAACACCACATCCAGGCTATCGCCGTCGGCACGCAAGGTGACCTGCGGCATTTCCTGGGTGCCACGGATGTGATGGAACAGGATCGCGAAGCGCAGTAGCACGCACAGGCGAAGCAGCTTGGTGCCTTCATCTGCATCGCCGAGCTCGGCGAACTTGTCCTTGGGAATATTGCGCCGATGCCCGCGGACCAGCAGGGCGAGCATGAGCTGGTCTTCCCGTGAGAAGCCGGCCAGGTCCGAGTGCTCGATCAGGTAGGCGCCGTGCTTGTGGTACTGGTAGTGGGCAATGTCCAGGCCCACTTCATGGACCTTGGCGGCCCAGCCCAGCAGCTCGCGCCAGACCCCGTCGTCCAGCTCCCAGGCATCGGCCACCTGGTCGAAGGCATGCAGTGCCTTGCGTTCGACCCGTGCGGCCTGTTCGAGGTCGACGTGGTAGCGCTCCATCAGCGAGCTGAGGGTGCGTTCGCGCACGTCTTCGTGGTGATGACGGCCCAGCAGGTCATAGAGCACGCCTTCACGCAGGGCGCCCTCGCAGTGGTCCATGCGTTGCAGGTCGAGGGCATCGAAGATCGCTTCGAGAATCGCCATGCCCGCCGGGAAAATGGCGCGGCGGTCGGGCTTGATCCCTTCGAAATCGATTTTCTCGACATCGCCGAGCTTGAACAGCTTGCGCTTGAGCCAGGCCAGCCCCTCGGCATTCACCTCGCCGCTGCCCTGGCCGCCGGCCTTGAGGGCCAGGCCGATGGCACGGATGGTGCCGGACGAGCCGATGGCTTCATCCCAGGTCAGGCGGTGCAGCGCGTACTCGATGCTCATGATTTCCAGGCGCGCCGCCGTATAGGCCTGGGCGTAGCGGGCCGGGGTGATCTTGCCGTCGCGGAAATAGCGCTGGGTGTAGCTGACGCAACCCATTTGCAGGCTTTCGCGCAGCAGCGGCTCGAAGCGCTGGCCGATGATGAATTCGGTACTGCCGCCGCCGATGTCGGCCACCAGGCGCTTGCCCGGGGTGTCGGCGAGGGTGTGGGACACGCCGAGGTAGATCAGTCGGGCTTCTTCACGACCGGAGATGACTTCCACCGGGTGGCCGAGGATTTCCTCGGCCCGGCGGATGAATTCAGCACGGTTGCGGGCTTCGCGCAGGGCGTTGGTGCCGACGATGCGTACGGCGCCCAGGGGCATGCCGATGATCAGCTGGGCAAAGCGCTTCAGGCAATCGAGCCCACGCTGAATGGACTCTTCGCTGAGCTGACGCTCCTCGTCGATACCCGCCGCCAGCTGAACCTTCTCGCCGAGGCGCTCCAGAATGCGGATCTCACCGTTCTGGGCCTTGGCCACGACCATGTGGAAGCTGTTGGAGCCCAGATCGATGGCGGCGATCAGGGACAGATTCGTGACTTGGGAATGCGGCATGGTTGAAGGATCTCGGTCGGTAACCTCGCCATCCTGCCACGATCGGGCTCCGACGCCAACGTAGGACGCCGAGGAGCTTCCGGCCGGGAGGGCTTGCTGCGGGGTGGTTGGAAAATTATTACTTCAATTTTCCTACATAAATATTTCACATTGATGACCCAGGTCATGAATTGTGACGACACCGATACTTATTAAAGTTGGCACTGTTTGCCTACCCGTCGCACCCGGCGCGCGGCAACTTCCGGTTTTTTTGTCAGGCGCCAGCGTGGAAACTAACGTCCGGCAATCATGCCTGGGTGTTAATTATTTATCGGACTGCATTCGGGAGGCCTAAGTGCTTGCCCGGTTTCGGGTGTGATCCCGGATTGAATCCCGCAGTCCTGAATAACAGGCATCTGCTAAAACTTGATAATAGGGAGTAGGAAAATGAAGTCGGTATCCGGATGGGCACTCGGTGCCCTGTTGGTTGCGCTGGGAGGCAATGCCAACGCCGCGGACTTGTTGGTGAAAGGGACGATCGTTCCGGCCAGTTGCACATTGAGCCTGCACAATGGCGGCGTGGCCGATTTTGGGAAAATCCGTGCCGCTGAACTGAGCCCCAATGCCTACACGCGTCTGCAGCCCAGGGGAGTGCCGTTTACGGTCAATTGCGATGGTGGCACCCGGGTGGGGGTGAAGACGCTCGACAATCGCTCCAGCAGCAAGGTCCCGGGGATCCTGCAGGCGGCCCTCGGCCCAGGCTATAACGATGCCTACAACTACGGCCTGGGGACCACGGCGGTCGGCCAGCGGATCGGTGGCTACGCCCTGCGCGTGACGGATTCCGTGGCCGATTTCCCGCTGGTCAACACCATCGTCTCGACCAATAACGGATTGAACTGGAGTCGTGGCAACGGTGCCTTGGGCCAGTATCAGAACATCATGTCCTGGAGCGGCTTCTTCGCCACTCATCCGGCGTCGGTACAACGGGTCAGCGGTCGGTTGGAAGTTCAGCCGGTTATCAATAAGACCTCCGAGTTGGATATTACCCAGGAACTGTATCTGGATGGCTTGGCAACGCTGGAACTGCGTTATCTCTGAATTACGCTGATGTAAGTAATGGAGTGGCCGGCACGAGACTATGTGCCGGCACGCTCTTTTTATATGTGTTGAACAATAAAAACGTATTCGCAAGGAGCGTATCGCTTGAATGTTGTACCCCTTATACCCAGGTCCGGGTCATTGTCTGCCAGTGTGCTGTTCTTTCTCCTGGGCGTGTTCTGGAGTGTCGCCCGTGCCGATGGCATGCAACCGGAAACCACGGTGGTGATTCTCTATGAGGAGGAGGGGGAGGCGAGTATCCATGTCAAGAACACCGACAGCGGTCCGGCCTTGCTGCATTCGGCTGTCGAATCCATTCCCGAGGATCTTGAATCCTTGGTGGTGATCACGCCGCCTGTCACTCGGGTCGATGCCGGTGAGACGCAGTTGGTCCGGTTTCTCACCGCCAACAGCCAGCCACTCAAGACCCAGCGTTTGAAGCGCGTCACCTTCGAAGGCATTCCCCAGCGCAAGAGCGGGTCCGGCGCCACCGTCGGCATCAGCCTGCGCCAGAACCTGCCGCTGATCCTGCATCCCAAGGGGCTGGCGCGGCATCCGGCGCCCTGGAAGGAGCTGACCTGGCATTTGGACGGGGCCCGACTGGTGGTGCGCAATGACAGCCCCTATGTGGTGCGCCTGTCACCGGAACTGGAACTCAATCCGCACAAGGTCAGCGTGATGCTGAGTCGCGGTTACGTCCTGCCAGGGGAGACGCTGGCGGTTGAAACGGACGCGACACAACCCGTGGCCACCTCGGTCACGCTGCAGCCCGCGACGGTCTATGGTTTTGCCGTCGCCCGTCACGAAGCGCCCATTCTGCTCGAGGCGTTGTGACGCCCTCATGAGAAACCCAGGACAGCCAGGTAGGTTCGCCCCTGCATCAGGGGTGGCGAAGGCGCTCGGTGTGGCGGCTCTGCTGGGACTGGGCGAGCCGGTCGCGGCCGAGAAACGGGAGGATGCGGCTGAAGCGGAGTTTGACCTGTCCGTGCTTTCTGAGCGCGGCCTCGATCCGCAGGTGGCCGATTACTTCCGCACGGCGCCACGCTTTCGCGAGGGAATGCAGCGGGTGGCACTGGAACTCAACGGCAATCGCCTGGGGCTGGCGGAACTGCGTTTCGACCGGGACGGCCAGTTGTGTTTCACCTCCGGGCTGCTGGACAAGGCCGGCTTGAAGATGCCCGACGCAGACGCGCAAGTCGTCGAGGAGGTTTGTCACGCCTTTCTGCGCGAGTACCCGCAAACCCAGGTCATCCTGCGCCCCAACCGCGAGGAGGTTGCCCTGCTGGTGCCGACCCGGGCCCTGCGCGGACCGGCGCTCGACAGCGGTGTCTACGCCCGTGGCGGTACGGCCGGGCTGCTCAATTACGATGTGCTGGGTTTCGATACGCGCTCGCGCCAGGGTGGTGGACGTTTCTTTTCGGCGACCACCGAGGCCGGGTTCAATGCCGGCGACTGGATTGTCCGCAGCCGCCAGTTGCGTGTTTCCAACGACGGGAAAGAGCAGACCGAGCATCTGTATGCCTATGCGCAGCGAGACTTCCTGCCGTGGCAGACGACCTTCCAGGCCGGCCAGATCAACAGTGCCGGGCCGGTGTTTGCCGGGGTCCAGCTTTCCGGCATGCAATTCATGCCCGATGGCGCGCAGCGGGGCCAGGCCGGGCGCGGTGTGTGGGTCGAGGGGATGGCTTTCGATGCGTCGCGGGTCGAGGTCCGCCAGTCCGGGGCGTTGATCCATACCAGCCTGGTGCCGCAGGGGCCCTTCAGCCTGGGCGGCTTGCCGCTGCTCAACGGCACCAGCGACCTGGAGGTGAGGGTGATCGGCCCATCCGGCAGCGAGCGTCGTTTTGTCGTGCCCGCCGCGTCCTTTCCGGGCGCCGCGGCGCTCCAGCCCGGCTACTACCTGGCCCTGGGTCGGCTGCGCAGCGGTCAGGGCCGCGGCGAAGAACCGCCGTTGCTCGCCACCGGCAGCGGTACCTGGGGACTGGGCCAGGCCACGTCATTCAGCGCCGGGCTGCTAGGCAGCGATGACTACCGTTCCAGCGGTTGGGCGCTCGACAGCCGCCTTGGGCAGCAGGTCGGCGTCGGCCTGCGCAACAGCTTGTCCCATGACACCCGGCGCTCGCTGGCGGGGAGCCAGAACAGCCTGTCGTTGAACAGTCCGCTGGGGGCGGGTGTCGATCTGGACCTCAGCGCCACGCTGCGCAGTGCCGGTTATCGCGATCTGCTGCAGGTCGGCGAAGTGGGCCTGAAGGACGATCCCGGTTCACGCTTCAGGCACCAGTACACGGCCGCGCTTGGCTGGTCGGATAGTCAACTCGGCGGTTTCAGCCTCGGTTACTCGCGCAATCTGATGTTCGACGGGCGCCTGTCCCGGCGTCTGCACGGCTCATGGAACAAGAGCTACCGCCATGCCAGCCTGAGCCTCAGCGTGGATTCCGACCTCGGTTCGGGCGGCGACCGCCACGCCATCGACTCGGGCCTGGGGGTGCGGCTGGGGGTCAGTGTGCCGCTGGGCGGTGACCGGCGGATCAGCAGCTACCTCAATCGTCGTGGCGAGCGCCTCGATATTGGCGGCGACTACCGCGAGCGGGTCAACGACACGCTCAGCTATGACCTGGGGCTGGAGCAGGACCTCAAGGGCGACCGGCAGATCACCCGTGGTAACCTGAACCTGATGCCGCGTTACACCCAGGTCGGCCTGGGGGTGACCCATAGCCCCGCCAGCACCAGCTACAGCGGGCAGTTGTCCGGAGGCCTTGCGCTGCACGAGGGCGGCCTGACGTTCTCGCCCTACGCGATCCAGGAGACCTTCGGCGTGGTCTCGGTGGGCGATCTGCCCGGGGCGCGGATCGCCACGCCCCAGGGCCCGGTCTGGACCGACTTCAGCGGTCAGGCGGTGGTCGCCGGGCTGCCGGCCTACCGCAATAGTCAACTGGAAGTCGACACCCGCTCGCTGCCACGGCGGATCGACCTGCGCAATGGGACGAAAAACCTCGAAGCCGGGCGCGGCTCATTCCATCGGGTGGATTTCACCGTGGTGAAGGTTCGCCGGCTGCTGCTCAAGGTCACCGACGAAAGCGCCGAGCCGTTGCCCCAGGGCGTCTCGGTGTTCAGCCAGGACGGGGCTTTCCTGACCACGGTGGTCGGTGGCGGCATGGTTTTCCTGGACAACGTCGAGGCCGGTCAACGGCTCACGATCAGGCTGGCGGATCACACGGCCTGCACGCTGCCGGTCGAGTTGTCCGAGTCCGCGGACAGTGATCGGCTTTATGAAACGGCCACGGCGGTTTGCCGGGCGAGTCAATCCAATGGAAGACCTCTATGAACGCTCGCGTCCGCGCGGTTCTACGGCGTAGTTGCGTCGTGCTTGTCCTGTTTTCAGCCCCGGCCGGCGCCAATGACTGCACGCTGTCGCTGAGCCAGTCGCAGATCGAGCTCGGTGCGCTGCGCCCGGGTGGCCTGGCGCAGGTAGCAGGGCAGCCTGACCTGTTCCTCGGCACCCGCCGGCTGAGCCTGAATATTGCCTGCCCCTGGCCGACCTCGATGGTGCTGCGTTTCGAGGGGCCGGCGGCGGGCTCGCAGGCCTTTCGTTTCGATCGGCAGGGGCGTTTCACGGTCGGCCTGAGTAACGCCGTGCTCGACGGCCAGGCGGTGACCCTGGCGGCCGCGCAACGCCCGGCCGAGGCCGCGGCCAGTCGCTTGATGGCGCCGGGCCAGAGCCTGGTGGTGCTGGCCCGGGACCTGCCGGCCAAGGGGCGATTTTTCTCGGCGCAGGTCGAGATCGACACTCACCTGCCGGTCAGTGCGACCCGGGTGCGCGACGAGACGCCGGTCGAAGGCCGCGGCCGTTTCGAGTTGCTGTCGGGGGAATAGCGGCTCAGGCCGGCTGTTCCACGCTGCCGATGAAGTTCGCCAGCTCCGCTGTTTGCGGGCGGGCGAACAAGACCTTGGGGTCGCCCGTTTCATGCACCTTGCCCTGGTGCATGAACACCAGTTTGTCGCCGACTTCCCGGGCGAAGCGCATTTCGTGGGTGACCATGATCAGGGTCATGCCTTCCTTCGCCAGCTGGCGGACCACGCTGAGCACTTCGTTGACCAGTTCCGGGTCCAGCGCCGAGGTGATCTCGTCGCACAGCAGCACCTTGGGCGACATCGCCAGGGCCCGGGCGATCGCCACGCGTTGCTGCTGGCCGCCGGAGAGGCGCTCGGGGAAGGCGTCGAACTTTTCCCCCAGGCCCACCCGCTCCAGCATCCGTCGTGCCAGCTCGGCGGCCTTGGCCCTGGGCACTTTCTGCACCACTTGAGGCGCGAGCATGACGTTTTCGCCGACGCTCAGGTGCGGGAACAGGTTGAACTGCTGGAACACCATGCCGACCTTCTGCCGCAGGCTGCGCAAATCGGCGCGGGCGGCGTCCAGGTAGTGGCCGTCGACCTCGATCACCCCGTCGTTGATCGATTCCAGGCCGTTGAGGGTGCGCAGCAGGGTGCTCTTGCCCGAACCGCTGCGCCCGATGATCGCCACCACCTGGCCTTCCTCGACACTCAGGTCGATGCCCTTGAGCACGTGGTGATCGCCGTAATACTTATGCAGGGCTGAAACTCTAAGAAGCGGCATGCAGTCTCCTTTCCAGGTAGCGCGCACTGAGGGACAGGGGGTAGCACAGCAGGAAGTAGCCGAGGGCTACCAAGCCGTAGACCATGAAGGGTTCGAAGGTGGCGTTGGCGAGCATGCCGCCGGTCTTGGTCAGCTCGGTGAAGCCGATGATCGAGGTCACGGCGGTGCCCTTGATCACCTGCACCGAAAAGCCCACGGTCGGCGCCACGGCGATGCGCAGGGCTTGCGGCAGGATCACATGGCGCAGTTGTTCGTAGGGGCTCAGGGCCAGGCTCGCCGAGGCTTCCCACTGGCCGCCCGGAATCGACTCGACGCAACCGCGCCAGATCTCCGCCAGGTAGGCGCTGGTGAACAGCGTCAGGGCGATGGCCGCCGCCAGCCAGGGCGAGATATCCACCCCGAGCAGGGCCACGCCGAAAAACACCATGAACAGCTGCATCAGCAGCGGCGTGCCCTGGAACAACTCGATGTAGGCCCGGGCGCAGCCGCCGGCAAAACGGTTGTCACTGATGCGCAGCACCATCACCAGCAGGCCGATCAGCCCGCCGCCGACAAACGCCGCCAGCGACAGGACGACGGTCCATTGCAGGCCTGCCCACAGATTGCCCAGGATGTCCCACAAGGTGAAATCCATTAGCGGTTCCTCGCGATGTAGCGGCGGCCCAGCCAGTTCAGCAACTGGCGGATCAGCAGCGCCATGACCAGGTAGATCAAGGTGGTCAGGGCGTAGGTTTCGAAGGCGCGGAAGTTGCGCGACTGGATGAAGTTGGCGGCGAAGCTCAGTTCCTCGGTGGCGATCTGCGAACAGACCGCCGAGCCGAGCATGACGATGATGATCTGGCTGCTCAGGGCCGGCCAGACCTTGCCCAGCGCCGGCAGCAGCACCACATGGCGAAAGGCTTCGAAGCGGGTCATGGCCAGCGCCGCCGCGGCTTCCAGTTGCCCGCGCGGGATTGCCTGGATACCGGCGCGGATGATCTCCGTGGAATAGGCGCCGAGGTTGATCACCATCGCCAGCACGGCCGCCTGCCACTCGGAAATCTGCAGGCCGAGGGACGGCAGGCCGAAGAAAATGAAAAACAGCTGCACCAGGAACGGCGTGTTGCGGATCAACTCGACGTAGACGCCGAAGATCGCCGCGAAGGGGCGGATCTGCCAAGCCCTGACCACGGCCCCGAGAATGCCCAGGCTGACCCGAGCACGGTGCCGATGGCGGTCAGCTCCAGGGTGAACAGGGCGCCGCGCAGCAGCAGGTCGGCGTTGTGCAGCACCGGCAGGAAGTCGAACTGATAAGCCATGGCGCGGACCTCAGGCGAGCGCGATCAGAGATCGGCCGGAAGCGGTTGCTTGAGCCACAGTTGGGCGTTCTTCTCCAGGCTGCCGTCGGCCTTGGCCGTGGCGAGGATCTGGTTCACCTTTTCCAGCAGGGCCGGTTCGTTCTTGTTCACGCCGACGTAGACCGGCGAGTCCTTGAGCTTGACCTTCAGTGCCGGGATGCGCTTGGGGTTGCGCTCGGCGATGGCCACCATCACCACGTTGCCGCTGGCGATCAGGTCGACCTGCTTGGCCAGATAGGCCGCGATGGTGGTGTTGTTGTCCTCGAAACGCTTGATGGTCGTGCCCTCGGGCGCCACGGCGGTCAGTTCGATGTCCTCGATGGCGCCACGGGTGACGCTGATGGTCTTGCCCTTGAGGTCGGCCAGGCCGTTGATCGCGGTGTCCGGCGGGCCGAAGACCGCGAGGTAGAAGGGCGCGTAGGCTCGGGAAAAGTCGATGACCTTCTCCCGCTCGGGGTTCTTGCCGAGGCTGGAGATCACCAGGTCGACCTTGCCGGTGGTGAGGAACGGGATGCGGTTGGTGCTGTTGACCGGGGTCAGCTGCAGCTTGACCTTGAGTTGATCGGCCAACAGCTTCGCGGTGTCGATGTCCAGGCCGCGGGGTTTCATGTCCGGACCCACCGAGCCGAACGGCGGGAAGTCCTGGGGCACGGCGACCTTGAGGGTGCCACGGGCGAGGATGTCGTCCAGGCCATTGGCGTGGGCGGGAGCCTGGCTCAGCATCAGGCTGGCCAGCAAGGCGGTGAGCAGGGCGCTGCGGCGTTTGGTCATGGCAACTCTCCGAATCCAGAAGGGCGATCTCTGGCCGGGGCAGTGCACAGCCCATGCCACACTCGCTCGAAGCCTGTTCCCATGGGGATTGCGGGGCCTTTTATGGTCTTACTGGTCTGAACAGTTGCCGGTTTTTCGCACTCTTATCGGGCATCTGCCGGCCGTGCTGAACCAGTGCTGGGCGCGACTTGCCGGATCCGGCCAATAGCTTTACAACTAGCGCTTTCCCGGACCTGACAGTTAGAAAAACGATGAATTCGATCTCCCGCGCCGTCCCGGAAGTGGCGCTGCAAGCCATCCGCAAACTGATCGCCGAAGAGGGCTTCGGCCCGGGTGACGTGCTGCCCTCGCAGCGCGACCTGGCGTTACGCCTGGGGGTGAGCCGGGCATCGCTGCGCGAGGCCCTGTCGTCCCTGAGTGCCCTGGGGGTGATCAGCGTGCAGCCGGGCAAGGGCGTGTTCGTGCAGGCACCGATGGAACTGACGCCATCGAACGGCCTGGCGTGGCCGTTCGCGGCCCAGGCTTCGCCAGAGGACATCTTCCAGCTGCGTTATGCCCTGGAGGGTTTTGCCGCGGGCCTGGCGGCGGTGACCTTGACGGCGAATGAGCTGGATGCGTTGCAGGACAACGTCGAGGCCTTGCGGGTGGAGCTCAAGGCCGGGGATTTCGAGGCGGCCGCCCGGCTGGATTTCGACTTTCACCGGCGCATCCTGCTGGCCAGCGGCAACCAGGCCATGGTCGCTATCCTCAGTGCCAGTGCCGAGTTGTTCCTGGAAAGCCAGAAGCTGCCGTTCATCCGGGCGGAGCGGGCCATGGAAACCTGGCAGGAACACCGCAAGATCCTCCGTGCCCTGGCGCGTCGCGCCTCGGGTCCCGCGCAGAAAGCGATGCAGGAGCACGTGCGCAATGCGGCCTTGCGCACCGGGATTGCCTTTGTCACGCCCTCTTGAGGTTCAATACCCGCTCTCAGGCCGGGCTCGCCTATAAAAACTCCTGCTATACCCAAATTGATGATTTGTCATAGTTAGACTCAATCAACTGCAGCTTCCTGAACGTAGGAAGGCCAGCTATGATGGACCACGTTTTTTTCTGCTTACAATCACGGAGACTTCCATGAGCGAACACATCAAGCACGTCACCGATGCTTCCTTCGAGGCGGAAGTTCTCAAGGCCCAGCAGCCAGTACTGGTCGATTACTGGGCTGAATGGTGCGGTCCCTGCAAGATGATCGCCCCGGTGCTGGACGAGATCGCCACCACCTACCACGGCAAGCTGATCGTCGCCAAACTGAACATCGACGAAAACCAGGAAACCCCGGCCAAGCACGGCGTGCGGGGCATCCCGACCCTGATGCTGTTCAAGAACGGCAACGTCGAGGCGACCAAGGTCGGTGCACTGTCCAAGTCCCAATTGACCGCTTTCCTCGACGCCCACCTGTAAGTCGGCGTCGTCAAAAAAGCCCCGCAAATAGCGGGGCTTTTTTCGTTGTCAGGGGCTAGACGCCTAGAAATCCAGGTGTTACATTCGGCCCTGCACTGGTTTCTCCACTGCCCCCTGCAAGCCGTCGCCGACGCACTCCTTTTCGAACAAGTACGCGATCCTGTCGCCTTCTCTGCGGCGCGGCCTCATTAAGCCAAAAGCTTAATTTCTCCCCCCTCCATAAATGATTACGTCATTCCTATATGAATCTGACTGAACTCAAGCAAAAGCCGATTACCGAACTGCTCGAATTGGCCGAACAGATGGGCATAGAAAATATGGCCCGTTCGCGCAAGCAGGATGTGATTTTCTCCCTGCTGAAAAAGCACGCGAAAAGCGGCGAGGAAATCTCCGGTGATGGCGTGCTGGAGATCCTCCAGGACGGCTTCGGCTTCCTTCGCTCTTCGGACGCCTCCTACCTGGCCGGCCCGGACGACATCTACGTCTCGCCAAGCCAGATCCGTCGCTTCAACTTGCGCACCGGTGACACCATCGTTGGCAAGATCCGCCCACCGAAGGAAGGCGAGCGTTATTTCGCCCTGCTCAAGGTCGACACGATCAACTTCGATCGTCCGGAAAACGCCAAGAACAAGATTCTCTTCGAGAACCTGACCCCGCTGTTCCCGACCGTGCGCATGAAGATGGAAGCCGGTAACGGTTCCACCGAAGACTTGACCGGTCGCGTGATCGACCTCTGCGCCCCGATCGGCAAAGGCCAGCGTGGCCTGATCGTGGCGCCGCCGAAAGCCGGCAAGACGATCATGTTGCAGAACATTGCCTCGAACATCACCCGCAACAACCCGGAAGTGCACCTGATCGTCCTGCTGATCGACGAGCGTCCGGAAGAAGTGACCGAAATGCAGCGCACCGTGCGCGGCGAAGTGGTCGCCTCGACGTTCGACGAGCCGCCGACCCGTCACGTGCAAGTGGCCGAGATGGTCATCGAGAAGGCCAAGCGCCTGGTCGAGCACAAGAAGGACGTGGTCATCCTGCTGGACTCCATCACCCGTCTGGCGCGTGCCTACAACACCGTGATCCCGAGCTCCGGCAAGGTCCTGACCGGTGGTGTCGACGCCCATGCCCTGGAGAAACCGAAGCGTTTCTTCGGCGCCGCGCGGAACATCGAGGAAGGCGGTTCGCTGACCATCATCGCCACCGCGCTGGTTGAAACCGGTTCGAAGATGGACGAAGTGATCTACGAAGAGTTCAAGGGTACCGGCAACATGGAACTGCCCCTGGACCGCAAGATCGCCGAAAAGCGCGTCTTCCCGGCCATCAACATCAACCGTTCCGGCACCCGCCGCGAAGAGTTGCTGACCGCCGACGACGAGCTGCAGCGCATGTGGATCCTGCGCAAGCTGCTGCATCCGATGGATGAAGTCGCCGCCATCGAGTTCCTGGTCGACAAGCTGAAACAGACCAAGACCAACGATGAGTTCTTCCTGTCGATGAAACGCAAGTAAGTCGAGCAGGGCCGCAAAAGCCGGGGAAACCCGGCTTTTTGCTGCCGGGTGTTTGTTCGATTGCACGGTATTGGGGCGAACCGGGTAAACTGCCCACCCCGAACGCCACGGACTCTACGAGGCTCACGCATGCAGTATCGCGACTTGCGCGACTTTATCAGCGGCCTGGAACAGCGCGGCGAACTCAAGCGCATCCAGGTTCCGGTGTCCCCCATCCTGGAAATGACCGAGGTCTGCGACCGCACCCTGCGGGCCAAGGGCCCGGCGCTGCTGTTCGAGAAGCCCACCGGTTTCGATATCCCGGTGCTCGGCAACCTGTTCGGCACGCCCGAGCGCGTGGCCCTGGGGATGGGCGCCGACGCGGTCAGCGAACTGCGGGAAATCGGCAAGCTGCTGGCCTTCCTCAAGGAGCCGGAGCCGCCCAAGGGGCTCAAGGATGCCTGGTCCAAGCTGCCGATCTTTCGCAAGATCATTGCCATGGCGCCGAAGGTGGTCAAGGACGCGCCCTGCCAGGAGATCGTCATCGAAGGCGATGATGTCGACCTCGGCAAGTTGCCGGTCCAGCATTGCTGGCCGGGCGACGTCGCACCGCTGATCACCTGGGGCCTGACGGTCACCAAGGGGCCGAACAAGGACCGCCAGAACCTCGGCATCTACCGTCAGCAGGTGATCGCCCGCAACAAGGTCATCATGCGTTGGCTCAGCCACCGTGGCGGCGCGCTGGATTACCGCGAGTGGTGCGAAAAGCATCCGGGCCAGCCGTTCCCGGTGTCCGTGGCCCTGGGCGCGGACCCGGCGACCATTCTCGGCGCCGTGACCCCGGTACCGGACAGTCTCTCCGAATACGCCTTTGCCGGCCTGCTGCGGGGCAACCGCACCGAGCTGGTCAAATGCCGTGGCAACGACCTGCAGGTGCCGGCTTCGGCGGAAATCGTCCTGGAGGGTGTGATCCACCCGGGCGAAATGGCCCCGGAAGGCCCCTACGGCGACCACACCGGTTACTACAACGAAGTCGACAGCTTCCCGGTGTTTACCGTGCAGCGCATCACCCACCGGATCAAGCCGATCTACCACAGCACCTACACCGGTCGACCACCGGATGAGCCGGCGATTCTCGGCGTGGCGCTGAACGAGGTGTTCGTGCCGATCCTGCAGAAGCAGTTCCCGGAAATCACCGACTTCTACCTGCCGCCGGAAGGCTGCTCGTACCGCATGGCCGTCGTGACCATGAAGAAGTCGTATCCGGGCCACGCCAAGCGCGTCATGTTGGGCGTCTGGTCGTTTTTGCGACAGTTCATGTATACCAAGTTCGTTATCGTCACCGACGACGATATCAACGCCCGTGACTGGAACGACGTGATCTGGGCCATCACCACGCGCATGGACCCCAAGCGCGACACGGTGATGATCGATAACACGCCGATCGACTACCTCGACTTCGCCTCGCCGGTGTCCGGCCTGGGTTCGAAGATGGGGTTGGATGCCACGCACAAATGGCCCGGCGAGACCACACGTGAGTGGGGCCGGGTGATCGTCAAGGATGAGGCCGTGACCCGACGGGTCGATGCCATTTGGAATCAGTTAGGAATAGATTGATGCGTGTGACCTTGCAGCCGTCCGGTGCCGTGCTTGAGATACGGCCTGGCGAGCGGATTCTCGACGGTGCCCGGCGCCTGGGCTATGACTGCCCGCAAAGCTGTCGCAACGGCAACTGCCATGTGTGCGCCGCGTTGCTGGTGGAAGGGCGGGTCGCGCAGGCCGGCGACGTGCGCGACCATGGCGAGTTCTACACTTGTATCGCAGAACCCCTGGAAGACTGTGTGGTGCTCTGGGATGGCGTGCTCGCGCAAGGAGAACTACCGGTGCGCAAGTTGGCCTGTCAGTTGATCGAATGTGCCGAGATCGGCGGGGATGTCTGGCGGGTGCGCCTGCGCGCGCCGGCGGGCAGGCCGCCGCGTTATCACGCCGGCCAGTACCTGATGCTCGAGCGCGACAATGGCGAGAAATCGGCGTTTTCCCTGGCGTCCGCGCCGCATGCCGGCCGCGACCTGGAACTGCATGTGCTGGTGCGCGAAGCCAGCGCCCAGAGTCTGATCGAGCAGTTGCAGCGCAACCGCATGGCGCGGGTCGAGCTGCCGTTTGGCGACACCCACCTGGCGCAATTGCCGGATGGACCGCTGGTGTTGATCGCGGCGGGAACCGGCATGGCGCAGATGCACAGTCTGATCGAACATTGTCGTTCCACGGGTTTCCAGCATCCGGTGCACTTGTATTGGGGCGTGCGCCGGCCCGAGGATTTCTACACGCTGGACCACTGGGACGAGTGGGCGCAATTGCCGAACCTGTTCCTGCACAAGGTGGTCAGCGACCTGTGTGGCTGGGAAGGGCGTTGCGGCCTGCTGCACGAGGCGGTCTGCGAAGACATTGCCGACCTGTCGACGGTGCACGTCTATGCCAGCGGCTCGCCGGCCATGATCTATGCGACGCTCGACGCCCTGGTGAGCGCCGGTATGGATGCGCACCAGATGCGCGCCGACGTGTTTGCCTACGCGCCGCGGCCTTAAGCTCCCGGGTTGGTGACACTTTGTGGCGAGGGGGGCTCGCCACAGGGTCTTCAAGCCTGCCGCAAACCCCTCAGAAGCGCACGCCCGCAGTGAGCATCGCCGCATTGAACCCCAGCAACACCAGTTCCGTTGCCACCGGCCCGTAATGCGCGCCGACGGAAGGAATGATCACCGGCGCAACGCCCAGGTGGTTCAACGGGATCTTGTCGCGGTACTGCCCCGTGTACCCCTGCAGCAAGCCGCCGCTGACCTTCAGGTACACCGGATAATTGGCGCTGTCGAAACGCTTGCCGGCATAGGCGTAATACGAGCGCTGGCTGAACGAGTTGCGAAACGTCGCCGCCCCATAGAGAAAGCCCGAAGCTTCATTGCGTTCTAGCCCGATCAGCTCCTGATGGCTGTTGTGGTCCGGGTCCGGTGAGAAGTGTTGGGTAAAGACGCTGGTTTGCAGCTGCCAGAAGCCCTTGTCACTGGCGTTCGAGCCGTCCGGCGATTGGGCCTGGGCGGTTGATGCCAGCATGAACAGGCACAGCGCCGGGATAAGGAATGATTTACCCATGGTCATTGACCCCTGGTGAATACGTAGCGGTTAAGTAGGCGGCCGTTATACGTACGTCGAGATCGGGTTGTCAGACCGCGGACTCTGAAATGTATGTAGGAATTATCCTTGACGCAGTGTTTGGCTTATCGTTATGCGATTTTTATAGTTAATTTATTTATTGCAGAACATTAGGCTATATATCCATCGGGCCAACGACGAAGGCAAGCTGGCCTACAGCACTTTTTCGCCACACGGTTACAGTGGCGCGTTTTATTACGGTAAAGTGACTGACAACTGGTAATGATCAGGAACCCCGCGCAATTCGCCATGACCGCTATCGATCCTGCGTTGCCGAGTTTGGCCTATCCGCCGCGCCTGGAACTGGGGGCGCAACTGACCCACGAGCAACTGCTCTGCTCCATGCAGGCCACCATGGCCCGGCACAAGGGCGGACCGGTCTGGCTGTTCGCCTACGGCTCGCTGATCTGGCGTCCCGAGTGCTCCGCCGTGGAGCGGGTGCGTGGGCGGGTCCACGGTTATCACCGGGGCCTGTACCTGTGGTCCCATGAGCATCGGGGCACGCCGGAGTTTCCGGGGTTGGTGTTCGGCCTGGATCGCGGCGGTTCCTGCAGCGGCTTTGCCTACCGGTTGCCGGACGATCAGTTGGAGGCTTCGCTCTATGCCTTGTGGCAGCGGGAGATGCCGGTGCCTTCCTACCGTCCGCACTGGCTCAGTTGCCGGTTGGAAACGGGGCAGACGGTCCAGGCCCTGGGGTTCGTGCTGGAGCGGCATTTGCCCAGCTATGCCGGCAACCTGCCGGATCATGTGTTGAACCAGGTACTCGAAAGCGCTTGCGGGCGCTATGGCACCACCCGCGACTACGTCGAACAGACGGCCAGCGCCTTGCGCAGCCACGCCATGCCGGATCGCAACCTGGAGGCGCGGCTCAAGCGCTGCCGTTCGGCCTCGCATTAATCCCCCCCCCGACGATGTTTCAGGCAATACCGTGAAATACAACACTCTATCTTTATAAGCTTCGAAAGCGATATTTGATATCGGCTAAAGAAGAAGTATCAATGGAGGTGTCGAAAGTTTATTAGGTTGTATTTGTGCTCAAGAATTGTTTCATTATCCGCATTCAGGAATGAAGCGGGGCGGTGCTATAACTGATCATCTTTTGAAGGTGAGTGGCGCTGCTCTATGAAACTTAATTTGTTGCGTGGTTTATCGGCGATTACCGGTACGGGCATGCCGATAGAGCATGGCAGGGCATTTCAACAGGTGGCCGATGCTCAAAAATGTGTGATCTCCGTACGGGCGGTGGGGGCCCTTGCCACCGGCTTGCTGCTTGAAGGCTATGCAACGAAAGGGTTTCACAATAAGGCTAAAAGTTGTACTTGGGGGCCGATGGCCGGTTTTGTCCTGGCGGACCCCAGGTTCACCAAGAACCCGGACTTTCAAAGTCAGCGCAAAGCATTGCAAGAGACCGTGCATTCAGGGTCCGGCCAAACACCGCTTTATATCACCGATAAACGGCGTAAAGCGCTGGAGAACCCACTGAAGTGCATGACGTTCACAGGCGGAAATAATCTTGAAATGCACTATACCGCCGCCGATCCGTCGGGTGCTCCCATCAAGTTTGTATTGAAACAGACAACGTCCGTTGCGGGCGCCAACGGAGAAGCGCTTTGGGGGTATTTTACGGGCCGCAGGAGCGCCGCCTGTCCAATGACTTGAAAGAGATGAATCAAGCGCCGGATCGTGCAAGCCTCCTACCGGTCATGGCCATCGTGGATAGCCACTGCTCGCCGCAAGTACGCGATACTTATCGGGCCGCAACGACTTGTGATTATGACCTGTGGGCGGTATTCCCCCGGCGTCATGCCTATTCCCGTTCAGGCGCAGATCGACGCATGGTGCCTGATACCGATCGCTTTCCCCGGAGCATGGACGTTTATACCCGACATGAACATCCCGACCTGGGCAATATGACCCCGCGCATCAGGGGGATTCGAAACGCCCTGAACACGGCCGTTTGCGCGGCAGGCTATCGTGGGGGAAATGTGGTGCATCACAGCGACGAAGCGGGCCGCCCTCTGGTGACGGACATTGATTTCCCCTCGCTGTTCTTCATTCCGGGGGAAGAGGCTCATTGCGCCCGGAATGTGCATGAGCTGAAGCAGTTGCTCTGCGTGTTGGGGTTTGACTACGTACTCGGATTGAATCCTGGCTGGCATCGTCAGCTAGGCCTCACCATGACTCGGCAAGGCCATTACGAAGTCTAGGCTCTGTACGAAAACTGCCTGCGCGACGATTTTTCGTACAGGCCCTGGCGCAGCCTCAGGAGCGAGCGCCGGTGCCGGGAAACGGCGGCTCCTGGACCTTCTCGCTGCGGGACTCGATCAACTGCCCCTGGTGATCGAAGCGCAGCACGATCAGCCAGTCATACACATCTTCCGGCCAGTGCTTGTACCCGGTGAGCTTGGTCGCATCGCCGCCGAAGGCTTCGATCAGGTTGTCGATATGCCCGTGGTGCCAGGCGATCAACACCACCGGTGCGGCGTTGTCCTTGCCCAGGGACTTGACCAGTTTGTCGACCTCGTCGTCGGCGTAGGGTTGTTCGATGGGCAGATTCAGGCGTTGGGACAAGGGTGTGAGGGTCAGGCGTGGCCGTTCGCTTTCCTTGCTGTCGCTGGTGGCGATCAGGCGTCGTGGCGTCAGTTGTCCACCGTCCAGTTGCAAGGGATCGAAGTAGCTGGCGTAGGCTTCGGCCCGATGTTCACCCTCGGGACTGAGTCCGCTACCCTCGGCGGGTTTCTCCGCATGGCGGACGATCAGCACTGTGACGTCGCGCAAGCCGTTGTCCTTTTGGGCCATGGCCGGCATGGCGAGTGTCAGTGCCGAGAAGGCGAGCATGCCGGGGAGCAGTGTCTGTAGCAGCTTGATCATGGATTTGCCTCGATGGGATACAGGGGCGCGCTCCTCATGAGCGCGCCTCGACCATGGGCAAAATATAGCGGTGTTTGGCCGGCTTGCCGGATGAAACCGCGGTCAGCGCCTCAGGTGCTCAACGCACCTGCACCACCACCTTGCCGACCGCCTTGCGCTGGGCGAGGTCATTGATGGCCTGGGCGGTGTTCGCCAGTGGATAGGTCTGCGACACCAGCGGCTTCAATTTGCCCTCGGCGAACCAGCTGAACAGTTGCTGGAAGTTGGCGGCGTTGTCCTGGGGCTGGCGTTGGGCGAACGAGCCCCAGAACACCCCGAGCACCGCGGCGCCCTTGAGCAGCGCCAGGTTCACCGGCAGCTCCGGGATGCGCCCGCTGGCAAAACCCACCACCAGCAGGCGGCCGTTCCAGGCGATGGAGCGGATGGCCTGGTCGAACAGGTCGCCGCCCACCGGGTCGTAGATCACGTCGGCACCGTTGCCGTCGGTCAGGCGCTTGATTTCATCCTTGAGGTTGTCCTGGCCATAGTTGATCAATTCGTCGGCGCCGAGGGCCTTGGCCACCGCGAGTTTCTCGGCGCTGCTGGCGGCGGCGATCACCCGGGCACCCATGGCCTTGCCGATTTCCACGGCAGCCAGGCCCACGCCTCCGGAAGCGCCGAGCACCACCAGGGTTTCCCCCGGCTGCAACTGCGCGCGCTGCTTGAGCGCGTGCATCGAGGTGCCGTAGGTCATGCTGAAGGCCGCGGCGGTGGTGAAGTCCATGGCGGCGGGGATCGGCATCACGTTATAGCCGGGGACTTTCACCTCTTCGGCAAAACTGCCCCAGCCGGTCAGGGCCATCACCCGGTCGCCGACCTTGAGGTGACTGACCTTCTCGCCCACGGCGGCGACCACGCCGGCCGCCTCGCCACCCGGGGAAAACGGGAAGGGCGGCTTGAACTGGTACTTGCCCTCGATGATCAGCGTGTCCGGGAAGTTCACCCCGGCGGCGTGCACCTGCAGCAGGATCTCGTTCTTGGCCGGTTGGGGACTGGCGACCTCTTCCAGCACCAGCGTTTCGGCGGGGCCGAAGGCTTTGCAGAGCACGGCTTTCATCGGGCTATTCCTTTGGGAGTGATGGCCGATAAGTGTAGGTGTGTGAGTCAGAGGGTCAACGAGCATGCCCCGCCCTGATAGTCCGCCATAAGCTTTTTGCTTGGGCGCTGCGGTGCGGGTCGCTATGCTAGGCCGCAAACCGGATAAGGAGCGAATTGTGAAAGCGTTGATCATGTTGATGTTGGCCTTGTCCCTGCCGATGGCGGCAGTGGCGGCGGAAGAGGCCAAGGAAGGGGAAGGGGCGGGTTCGAAAGTCAGCTATATCAGCCTGACGCCACCGTTTGTCGGTAACTATGGCCTGGATGGCGGCCCGAAACTCAAGGTGTACAAGGCCGATGTGGCCCTGCGGGTGACCGGCGACGAGGCGGCCAAGGCGGTCAAGGCCAATGAGCCGCTGATCCGTAACCAGTTGGTGGCGTTGTTCGCCCAACAGACCGTGGATTCGATGAGCAATGTCGACGCCAAGGAAAAGATGCGTCAGGAAGCGCTGAAGCAGGTTCAGCAGGTGATGAACGACGAAACCGGCAAGCCGGTGGTCGAGGACCTGCTGTTCAATAACCTGATCGTTCAGTAAGCCTGGCGCTACGCCCGGCAGGCTCAGCGCAACGCCAGAACCGTTGCCCACTGCTCGGGCGTGACGGGCATCACCGACAACCGGCTGCCCTTCTGCACCAACGGCATTTGCGCCAGCTCGGCCTGCTGCTTCAGGTAGCCAAGCCCGAGCACCTTGCCGAAGGTCTCGACATGCGCGACCTGCAATGCGCTCCAGGGATTCTTCTCGGCGCTGGCCTTGGGGTCGTGATACGGGCTCTCGGGGTCCAGTGCCGTCGGGTCCGGGTACGCCGCCGCCACGATCCGACCGATCCCGGCAATCCCCGGCTCCGGGCAACTGGAGTGATAGAAGAAGAACTCGTCGCCGACTGCCATTGCCCGCAGGAAATTGCGCGCCTGGTAATTGCGCACGCCATCCCAGCGCGCCTCGCCGAGCTTGGCCAGGTCTGCAATGGACAGCTCGTCGGGCTCGGATTTCATCAGCCAATAGGCCATGGTTTTGCTCCTTGGGCAATTTGTCAGGCAATTTTCCGTACTACCCGACAGTCGGTTGACGTCAATGTTTGCGTAGTGCTTCACGTTATCGCAAAATGCCGGGATTTTAAGCTTGACGCTGCTGCGCGGCCTGATAACGACAACCGCTGCTGTCATCGTGGATCATTTGCCTAGGGGGGCAATCGATGAAACGCAAACCGGATTTACTATGGATTCTGGTGATTTTGTTCGGTTTGGGCGTGGTCACTACAGGCTATGCCCAAGGCCTCTGGTCCGGCAAGAAAGACCTGCCGGTGGAAATCGTCCAGCAGCAACCGCAGCAGTCGACCCTGTTCAAGCGCTGATCCCGGCGGTTCCTGCAGGGGTTGTGATCGACCCGATGTTTTTTTGTCAGGGCGCGAAATACCAGGCACGGTCCGTGACGGTGCCCTGTAGCGGCACATCCCAGCTGGCCTGATTCAACTTTCCAACTTTTTGACACTCATGGGCCAGCCCCAGCAGTGTCGGCTTGCGCCAGCTCTGGCGACGGGCCAGGTAGGCCAGGCTGCGGTCATAGAAGCCGCCGCCCATGCCCAATCGCCCGCCCTCCGTATCGAAACCCACCAGTGGCAGCAGCACCAGGTCCAACGCCCAGACCTTGCGTTGCGCCGCCAGGTTGACCCGTGGCTCAAGGATGCGAAAGCGATTGGGTTGCAGCTTTTCCCCCGGCCGAATGCGCTGGAACACCATCCGGGTGCGGGGCCAGGCGCTCAGCACCGGCAGATAGGTGTGCTTGCCGCGCCGTTGCGCTTCACGCAGCAGCAGGCGCGGATCGATCTCACCGTCGGTCGGCAAGTACAGGGAAATGTGTCGGGCGCGGCGAAACAGCGGGTGTTGCGCCAGTTGCCGGTACAGGCCGCGCGCGGCCTGGCGTTGTTCGCTGGCGCTGAGTGCCCGGCGGGCCTTGCGCAGCAGTCGTCGAAGTTGCGGGCGGGAAGGCGGCGCAGGTTCGGTCATGGTGTCTGGCTTGGGCAATCGAGCGACCAGGACGGCCACCCGTTAACGCCAATGCCGGCGGTAATGGCCGGCATTGGGCTGGAATCAGGCTCCCCGACGTACCGCTGTCGGCTTGGCCCTTGAACCCGAGAGTTCAAGGTGGAAGTTGCAGGGGGCGTTAAGGCTTTCCGTCTAGCGGACATGCACACCGGCCCCAACGTGCAACCCCCGTGGTTTTGCGAATCGGCTCAGGGACATCACCAACTGGCAAGCACTCCAGGGAGTGACATCAGTATACCCGAAACTGGCCGTAGGAATCAGCCTTTGCTGTTGTCCGGATCAGAGGACAACGCCAGGTCGACACGATCCAGCAAATCACGCACCTGCTCGCGGGTCGGGCCGCCGGCCTGCACGTCAGGCCGTTCCTGGCGGTGCAGCAGGTCGTGGGTGATGTTCAGGGCGGCCATCACGGCGATGCGGTCGGCGCCGATGACCTTGCCGCTGCTGCGGATCTCGCGCATCTTGCCGTCCAGGTAGCGGGCGGCGCTGACCAGGTTGCTGCGTTCTTCCTGTGGGCAGATGATCGAATATTCTTTATCGAGGATCTGCACGGTCACGCTATTGCTTGAACTCATGAGTCTTGCTCCAGGGCTTTGAGGCGCGAAATCATCGATTCGACCTTACGCCGGGCGATTTCGTTTTTTTCAATGAGGGTTGCGCGCTCCTCGCGCCAGGTCTTTTCCTGAGCTACTAAGAGTCCATTTTGGCTTTTTAGTTGCTCGACCCGGGCAATCAGCAGTTCGAGTCTGGCCATCAGCGCTTGCAGGTCGGTGTCTTCCATCGTGTATCCACTGAATATGACTGATGAGCGGTAGTAAGCGCGGCGCGGAGCAAACGTTTGGACGGCCGATGGTCTGGCTCGTGCGCGAATGCTAGGATACAAGGCCTTCATTCTAGACATTGCGCCGCTTGGCGCCTAGCCGCCCATGCCTATTCAGAATTCCCCGTATAACGCCTTTGCCACCCTGCTGAGCACCAGCGGTCACCCGGTCTCGCCGGCCGAACTGCACGGCCTGTTGCTCGGGCGCAGTTGCGCCGGTGCCGGCTTCGAACCCGACAGCTGGCTGGTGGATGCCGCCGAGCTGCTCGAAGGCGAACCGCAAGACAACGTGCGCAACGCGCTGATCGGTCTGCAGGAGATGGTCAAGGGTGAGCTTACCAGCGATGACATGACCGTTGTCCTGTTGTTGCCCAGCGACGACGCGCCCCTCACCGAGCGTGCCGCCGCACTGGGCCAGTGGTGCCAGGGCTTCCTCGCCGGTTTCGGCCTGACCTACCGCGCCAACGCCCTGAGCGTCGAGGCCACCGAAGTGCTCCAGGACCTGGCGGCCATCGCCCAGGTGCAGGATGCCCTGGAAGAGTCCGACGACGCGGAAAGCGACTATATGGAAGTCATGGAATACCTGCGGGTCGCGCCGCTGCTGTTGTTCACCGAAGTCAACAAACCGGCTGAACCGGCTGCCAAGCCTTCTCTGCATTAAGTCTCTGGACAGGGAGCGCCGTCTGCCCATGATTCATATCCCGAAAGCGGAATACGCCCGGCGCCGCAAGGCCCTGATGGCGCAGATGGAGCCCAACAGCATCGCGATCCTGCCGGCCGCCGCCGTGGCGATCCGCAATCGTGATGTCGAGCATGTCTATCGCCAGGACAGCGATTTCCAGTACCTGAGCGGCTTTCCCGAGCCCCAGGCGGTGATCGTGCTGATGCCCGGCCGGGCCCACGGCGAATACCTGCTGTTCTGCCGCGAACGCAACGTCGAGCGCGAACTCTGGGACGGCCTGCGGGCCGGCCAGGAAGGCGCGATGCGTGATTACGGGGCCGACGACGCTTTCCCTATCAACGATATCGACGACATTCTCCCGGGCCTGATCGAAGGGCGCGACCGGGTCTATTCGGCCATGGGCAGCAACCCTGAGTTCGACCGTCACCTGATGGAATGGATCAACGTGATCCGCTCCAAGGCCCACCTCGGTGCCCAACCGCCGAACGAATTCGTTGCCCTGGATCACCTGCTGCACGACATGCGCCTGTATAAATCGGCGGCGGAAGTGAAGGTGATGCGCGAGGCCGCGGCGATTTCCGCCCGTGCCCATGTGCGGGCGATGCAGGCCTGCCGCGCCGGCCTGCATGAGTTCAGCCTGGAAGCGGAGCTGGACTACGAGTTCCGCAAGGGCGGTGCGAAGATGCCGGCCTACGGTTCCATCGTCGCGACCGGGCGCAACAGCTGCATCCTGCACTACCAGCAGAATGACGCGGTGCTCAGGGAGGGCGACCTGGTGCTGATCGACGCCGGTTGCGAGATCGACTGCTACGCCAGCGATATCACCCGCACCTGGCCGGTCAGTGGACGGTTTTCGCCGGAGCAGAAGGCGATCTACGAACTGGTACTGGCGGCCCAGGAAGCGGCGTTTGCCGAGATCGCGCCGAACAAGCACTGGAACCAGGCCCATGAGGCCACGGTCCGGGTCATTACCGCAGGGTTGGTGGAGCTGGGACTGTTGCAGGGCAATGTCGACGAACTGATCGCCGACGAAGCCTACAAGGCCTTCTACATGCACCGTGCCGGCCATTGGCTGGGGATGGATGTGCATGATGTCGGCGACTACAAGGTGGGTGATCAATGGCGCGTGCTGGAAATCGGCATGGCGCTGACCGTGGAACCGGGGATCTACATTTCCCCGGACAACCAGAACGTGGCGAAGAAATGGCGGGGCATCGGAGTGCGCATTGAGGACGATGTGGTGGTGACCAGGCAAGGCTGTGAAATCCTGACCGGCGGCGTACCCAAGACCGTGGCCGAGATCGAGGCGCTGATGGCGGCTGCCCGGACCGAAGCGGCATGAGTCGGTTCAACCTGGCGATCATCGGCGGTGGCCTGGTCGGTGCCAGCCTGGCGCTGGCCTTGCAGGCGGGGGCCAAGGCCCGGGGCTGGAAGATCGTCCTGATCGAGCCGTTCGCCCCCGGCGACAGCTACCAGCCCAGCTACGACGCGCGTTCTTCGGCGCTGTCCTTCGGTGCCCGGCAGATCTATCAGCGCCTGGGCCTGTGGCAGGCGATCGGCCAGCGGGCCGAGCCGATCAAGCAGATTCATGTGTCCGACCGCGGGCGTTTCTCCACCGCACGGCTGTCCGCCATGGAGGAGGGCGTGCCAGCCCTGGGCTACGTGGTGGAGAACGCCTGGCTGGGGCAATGCCTCTGGCGGGCGCTGGACAAGGAGGTGATCAGCTGGCGCTGCCCGGCGGAAGTCACTCACCTGCAGCCGCTGGAAGACGGCTATCGACTGACCCTGGGCGATGAAACCCAGCTGGACTGCGACCTGGCGATCCTGGCCGACGGCGGCCGTTCCGGGTTGCGCGAGCAGTTGGGCATCGGCGTGCGCAAGCGTCCTTATCACCAGAGTGCGCTGATCGCCAATATCACCACCAGCGAAGCCCACAATGGCATGGCCTTCGAGCGGTTTACCGACGAAGGGCCGATGGCCCTGCTGCCGCTGCCGGATAATCGCTGTGCGTTGGTCTGGACCCGGCTCGGGATGGATGCCCAGCGCCTGGCCGAGCTGGACGAGCGCAGTTTCCTCAATGAGTTGCAGGGCGTGTTCGGCTATCGCCTGGGCACCTTGCGCCAGGTCGGTGTGCGGCACCTGTACCCGTTGAGCCTGGTGGAAGCCGAGGAGCAGGTGCGCGGGCATCTGGTGGTGCTGGGCAACGCCGCCCACAGCCTGCATCCGATTGCCGGGCAGGGCTTCAATCTGTCCCTGCGCGATGCCCAGGCCCTGGCCGAGGCCTTGTTGGCGAGCACCGCGCCGCTGGGGGACCTGGCCACCTTGCAGGCCTATCAGGCGCGCCAACGCCTGGACCAGCAGCTCACGGTGGGGTTCTCCGACCAGGTCACCCGCCTGTTCGGCAACACCCAGCCGCTGGTCGCCCTGGGGCGCAATATCGGCCTGCTGGGCCTGGACCTGCTGCCGCCGGCCAAACGCTGGTTCGCCCGGCAAGCGATGGGCCTGGGCACCCGTTCCGATGCCTAGGGCATTCACCTTCACTTAAGGCTTAAAGCATGGAAATGCGCGCAGATGTGCTGATTGTCGGGGCCGGAATGGTCGGAAGCGCCCTTGCCCTGGCGTTGAAAAACAGTGGGCTGGAGATTCTCCTGCTCGACGGCAGCCCCCTGAGCGTCAAGCCGTTCGACCCGCAGTCGGCTTTCGAGCCGAGGGTCAGTGCCTTGTCCGCCGCCAGCCAGCGGATTCTCGAACGCCTGGGCGTGTGGGACGGGATCAGCGCCCGGCGTGCCAGCCCGTACCGCGACATGCAGGTCTGGGACGGTAGCGGCACCGGGCAGATTCATTTCTCGGCGACCAGCGTGCATGCCGAGGTGCTGGGGCATATCGTCGAGAACCGGGTGGTCCAGGATGCCTTGCTCGACCGCCTGCATGACTGCGACATGGGGTTGCTGGCCAACGCGCGCCTGGAGCAGATGCGTCGCTCCGGCGATGACTGGCTGCTGACCCTGGCCGATGGCCGCACGTTGCGCTCGCCCCTGGTGATCGCGGCGGATGGCGCCAATTCGGCGGTGCGCCGCTTGACCGGCTGTGCCACCCGCGAGTGGGACTACCTGCACCATGCCATCGTGACCAGCGTGCGCAGCTCGTTGCCGCACCAGATGACCGCCTGGCAACGCTTTACCGATGACGGTCCGCTGGCGTTCCTGCCGCTGGAGCGCGATGGGCAGCAGGATTGGTGCTCGATCGTCTGGTCGACCACGCCGGAGCAGGCGCAGCGCCTGATGCTGCTGGAGGAAGAGGATTTCTGTCGCGAACTGGAGCGGGCCTTCGAAGGTCGGCTGGGGACCGTGGTTTCAGCGGACTCGCGGCTCTGTGTGCCGTTGCGCCAGCGCCACGCCAAGCGCTATGTGGCCGAAGGCTTGGCGCTGATCGGCGATGCGGCGCACACGATTCACCCGCTGGCCGGCCAGGGCGTGAACCTGGGTTTCCTCGATGCGGCGGTGCTGGCCGAAGTGCTGCTGCATGCGCGCGAGCGTGGCGAGCGACTGGCGGATGTGCGGGTGCTGAGCCGTTTCGAGCGGCGGCGCATGCCACACAACCTGGGGTTGATGGCGGCGATGGAAGGATTCGAGCGGCTGTTCCAGGCCGACTCGCTGGCGCTGCGCTGGTTGCGTAACACCGGGTTGAAGAGCGTCGACCAGATGCCCGAGGCCAAGGCGCTGTTCGTGCGCCAGGCGCTGGGGTTGACGGGCGATCTGCCGGAGCTGGCCAGGGCCTGACGGCCTATCGGGTGGGGCTCTTGCCGGTGATCGGGTCGATTCGGCGTTCGGCGCACGAATCGGCTAGGTGTCAGGGCTTCACCTTGCGGCTACAATGCGCGGCATTCGGTGCGGTCCGTCTGACAGACCGGGTGCGAAACAGGACTCAAGGCCCCCCACTATAAAGGGCTCAAGCCGGTTTCCCGCCTGTCCGCGCCTTCGCCAAGCCCGGAAGGAGAAACCCATGGGACAGCGTACGCCTCTCTATGACCTGCATCTCGCCCTTGGCGCGAAGATGGTCGATTTTGGCGGTTGGGATATGCCCCTGCATTACGGCTCGCAGGTCGAGGAGCACCATCAGGTGCGCCGTGACTGCGGGGTTTTCGATGTCTCGCACATGACCGTGATCGATATCGCCGGCAGTCAGGCCAAGGCCTGGTTGCGCCATCTGCTGGCCAATGATGTCGAGCGCCTGCACAGCCCCGGTCGCGCCTTGTACAGCGCGATGCTCAATGAGCGCGGCGGGGTGGTCGACGACATGATCGTCTATCGCACCGAGTCCGGTTACCGCCTGGTGGTCAATGCCGCGACCCGTGATCAGGACATGGCCTGGATGCAGGCCCGGCTCGACGGTTACGACGTGCAACTGCACGAGCGTCCGGAGTTGGCGATGCTGGCGATCCAGGGCCCTCACGCCCGGCACAAGATCGCCGAACTGGTGAGCCAGTCCCGGGGCCAGTTGATCCAGCACCTCAAACCCTTCGAAGGCCGCAGTGACGGTGACTGGTTCATTGCCCGCACCGGCTATACCGGGGAAGACGGCCTGGAGATCGTCCTACCGGCCGACCAGGCCCCCGGCTTCTTCAACGACCTGGTGGGCGCAGGTATTTCGCCCATCGGTCTGGGCGCCCGGGATACCTTGCGCCTGGAGGCCGGCATGAACCTGTATGGCCAGGATATTCACCAGGACGTTTCGCCGCTGGCGGCCAACATGGCCTGGACCATTGCCTGGGAGCCGGCCACTCGCGATTTTATCGGGCGTAGCGCCCTGGAGGCGGAAAAAGCCGCCGGGGCCAAGCTCAAGCTGGTCGGATTGGTGCTGGAAGAGCGCGGCGTTCTGCGCGCTCATCAGGTGGTGCGTATCGCCGAGGTTGGCGAAGGAGAGATCACCAGTGGTAGTTTCTCTCCTACGCTTAGCAAGTCGATTGCGCTGGCGCGTGTTCCCTCGGCCACGGCCGATCGCGCCGAAGTTGAAATTCGTGGCAAATGGTACCCGGTTCGCGTGGTAAAGCCGACGTTCGTGCGGCATGGCAGAACCTTGATCTGATTTTTCCGGCGGGCCCTCGGTCGTCCCGTCACCGATACTTAATTTGAGGACACTGAATATGAGCGATATCCCTGCTGATCTGCGTTTTGCCGAAAGCCACGAGTGGGCCCGCCTGGAAGCTGACGGCACTGTGACCGTCGGCATCAGCGACCATGCTCAGGAAGCCTTGGGGGATGTGGTGTTCGTGGAACTGACTGAAGCCGGGCAGGTGTTCGCCGCTGGCGAGGCCGCCGGTGTGGTCGAGTCGGTGAAGGCCGCTTCGGATATCTATTCGCCGGTGTCGGGCGAGGTGATTGCGGTCAACGAGGAGCTGTCCGCCAGCCCTGAGCTGCTGAACTCCGACCCGTACGGGGCCTGGATCTTCAAGCTCAAGCCGAGCAATGTCGCGGAGCTTGAGAGTTTGCTGGATGCGGCCGGTTACCAGGCGGCGATCGGCGAGTAATTCGTCAGTTTCACCGCGTTATCGTTCATCGTCGGAACGCCGCCCGGAACAAGCGTGCTCCTACAGGAGCGCGCTTGCTCGCGATCACGTTGTTACGGTTGCAGTACCGCCTTGACCGCCGCCACCGAACGCTCGACATCGGCCTTGGTCATGACGTTGAACATCGGCAACGACACGATCAGGCGCCCGACGCGCTCTGCGATCGGGAACATGCCGTCCTTGAAACCGCGCTCGCGGTACAGGCTCAGCAGGTGGATCGCCGGGTAGTGATAGCCGATGCCGATGTTGCGCTGCTTCATCTCTTCCATGAAGGTCGCCCGTGCCGGCTGACCGTCCTTACGCTCCGGCAGTACCAGCTGGAACATGTGCCAGTTGCTGTTGGTGAAGTCCTTCACCGGTAGCTGCGCGCCGTATTTCTCTTCGAAATCACTGCCGAAGCACTCGAAATAGTACTCGGCCAGCTCACGGCGGTGCGCGGTGATCGCATCGACATGGGCGAACTGGCTCAGGCCGATGGCGGCGGCGACGTCGGTCATGTTGAACTTGCCGCCCAGCACGTCCACGTCCAGGCCGTCATGGCCGGTACGGGTCACGCCCTGCAGGCGATACTTCTCGGCCAGACGGGCTTCTTCGGCGTTGTTCAACACCAGGCAACCGCCTTCGGACGAGGTGATGTTCTTGTTCGCCTGGAAGCTGAACGACACCAGGTCACCCAAGGCGCCGATTTTCTGGCCGTTCCATTCCGAACCCAGGGCCTGGGCCGCGTCTTCGACGATGCGCAGGTTGTGTTTCTTGGCGATGGCGTACAGGCGATCCATGTCCACCGGCAGGCCGGACAGGTAAACGGGGATGATGGCCTTGGTGCGCGGGGTGATGGCGGCCTCGACCTTGTCCAGGTCGATATTGCGGGTCACCGGGTCGATATCGGCGAACACCGGGGTCGCGCCGACTTCGATGATCACGTTGGCGGTGGCCACCCAGGAAATCGGTGTGGTGATGACTTCGTCGCCCGCGCCGATGCCGGCGATCCGCAGGGCGATTTCCATGGTGCAGGTGCCGGAGTTGAAGGTGCGCACCGGGCGCCCGCCGAAGTACTCCGACAACTGGGCTTCAAAGGCCGCGACTTTCGGGCCGCTGGTGATCCAGCCGGAACGCAGCACGTCGCCTACGGCGGCAATGGTGGCTTCGTCGATGGTCGGTTTGGCAAAAGGCAGGAAAGGAAGTTCGCTCATGGGGTCGTGACGTCCGATGTGAAGGCCGGGGAGTGGGCTCTACCGGCGGTAAGGAGTAGACAGCAAGGCTGCAATGGTGCCGATGATACTGTTTTAAGCTGAAATTTCGGTGCTTTTTTTGCTGTCCGCACGCTGAACGGATACGTCGGGCTGCGACCGGCAAGTCCTGCGGGTAAACGCAAAACGCCGCTGAGTGAGCGGCGTTTTGTCCAAAAAGGGGGGAATCTTTGGATCAGTCTTCGGCGACGGCGTTCTTCGCCAGGATGGCGTTGGCCAATTCCATGTCGGTGGCTTTCAGGCCCGGGTTGTCGGCCCGCAGTTTCTGCATGGCGGCCTCCAGGTAAGGGCCGCGGATGCCGCCGTTGCTGGCGACGAAGCTGCCGGCATCATCCTGGGCCGCGACCACCAGCTTGTGGTCCTTGAAGGTCAGGTAGGTGGAAGCGGTGGTGGCTCCGGAGGAGAGGACATTGCGCCAGAACTCGTCGGCCATTGCTGCACTGACGGGAAGGGAAAGCAAGGCACTGACGACAACTGCAGTTTTGAAACGCATCAAGGGTGACTCCGGTGTGGGGTATCTGGACGATTTGATTACCGTTGTCACACCGGAGTTCCATCGGTCCTACTCAATCCTTTCCACCTGCAGGGTGCTGCCGTCCTGGCCGATCACCCGGACTTGCGCGCCCACCTCGGTATCCGGTCCGGTGGCCATCCAGACACTGTCGCCGACCTTGATCTTGCCGCGTCCGGCGACAATGGCGACATGCACCACGAAGGTCCGGCCGAGCAGATCATGACCCCGCTCGTTGAGCCCCGGCTGGTCGCTAGGACTGGCGGCGCTGCGCTGGCGCTTCCACCAGAGCCACGCCGTCAGGATCGACAGCACGCCGAACAGCACGAACTGCAAGGTCCAGTGCAGGCCGGGGAGCATGAAGGTCAGGACGCCCACGGTCGCGGCGGCAATCCCCACCCAGAGCAGGTAACCGCCGGCACCGAATATTTCGAAAATCAACAGCAGCGTGCCGAGGGCCAGCCAGTCCCAGAACGACAGGTGTTGCAGGAGTTCCCACATGGGCGCTGCCTCAGGGTTTCTTGCCGTCGAACGTGGCCTTGACGATCTCGCCGATGCCGCCCACCGCGCCGATCACCTGGCTGGCCTCCAGCGGCATCAGAATCACCTTGCTGTTGTTGGCCGAGGCCAGCTTGCCCAGGGCGTCGATGTATTTCTGCGCGACGAAGTAGTTCACCGCCTGCACGTTACCCTTGGCGATGGCCTCGGAAACCACCTGGGTCGCCCTGGCTTCGGCTTCGGCCTGGCGTTCGCGGGCCTCGGATTCGAGGAAGGCCGACTGCCGGGCGCCCTCGGCCTCGAGGATCTGCGCCTGCTTCTTGCCTTCGGCGGTGAGGATCGCCGAGGCGCGCAGGCCTTCGGCTTCGAGGATTTGCGCGCGCTTGACCCGCTCGGCCTTCATCTGTCCGGACATCGCCGCCATCAGGTCGGCGGGCGGGCTGATGTCCTTGATTTCGATGCGGGTCACCTTGATGCCCCAGGGCGCGGTCGCTTCGTCGACGGTGCGCAGCAGGCGTTCGTTGATGGCGTCGCGCTGGCCGAGCATGGCGTCCAGCTCCATGGAGCCGAGCACGGTGCGGATATTGGTCTGCAACAGGTTGCGGATGGCGTGTTCGAGGTTGTTCACCTCGTAGGCGGCCTGGGCGGCGTTGACCACCTGGAAGAAGCACACGGCGTCGATCTGTACCGTGGCGTTGTCGGAGGTGATGACTTCCTGGGGCGGAATGTCGAGCACGCTCTCCATCACGTTGATCTTGCGCCCGATACGGTCCATGACCGGGATGATGATGTTGAGGCCAGGCTTGAGGGTGTTGGTGTAGCGCCCGAAGCGCTCCACCGTCCATTGATAACCCTGGGGTACGACCTTGAAGCCCATGAACACGAGGGCAATGGCCAGGCCGACGAAGAGCAGGAGCACGCTACCGATTTGCATGACGATTCCCTGTGCAAGTGTTTATCGAGAAGGCGGTTACCTTGAGTGTAACGGGGCTTGCGCGGATAAAAAGTGTTTACTCGGCGCTGGACGCATGTGGTGACACTTTCGTCAGCGCTGCTCGCTCTGCGGCGTGACCCGCAACACCTCCTCAAGGGTGGTCAGTCCCGCCGCAACCTTCTGCGCGCCGGACAGGCGCAGGCTGCGCATGCCGTCCATGAAGGCCTGGCGGCGCAGGGCCAGGAGGTCGGTGTCGGCGTGGATATGCGCCTTGAGGCCGTCGTTCAGGACCAGGATCTCGTAGACCCCGGCGCGCCCGCGATAGCCGGTGTCGCGGCATTCCAGGCAGCCGACCGCGCGCTGGGCGCCGCTCGGCATCGGCGCCTGCCAGGGCCGGGTCAGGCTTTGCCAGTCTTCTTCTTCCAGCTGGACCGGCGCCTTGCAGTGCGGGCACAGGGTGCGGACCAGGCGCTGGGCCATGACCCCGAGCACCGTGGCCTTGATCAGGTAATGCGGCACGCCCAGTTCCAGCAGGCGACTGATGGCGCTCGGCGCGTCGTTGGTGTGCAGGGTCGAGAGCACCAGGTGGCCGGTGAGCGCGGCCTGGATAGCCATTTCGGCAGTTTCCAGATCACGGATCTCGCCGATCATGATGATGTCCGGGTCCTGGCGCATCAGCGCGCGCACGCCGCTGGCAAAGGTCAGGTCGATGTTGTGCTGGACCTGCATCTGGTTGAAGGCCGGTTCGATCATCTCGATCGGGTCCTCGATGGTGCAGAGGTTGACCTCCGAGGTCGCCAGCTTCTTCAGGGTGGTGTACAGCGTGGTGGTCTTGCCCGAGCCGGTGGGGCCGGTGACCAGGATGATGCCGTTGGGCTGGCGCGTCATCTCCTGCCAGCGGCGCAGGTCGTCGGCGCCGAAGCCCAACTGGTCGAAATTCTTCAGCAGCACCTCCGGGTCGAAGATCCGCATCACCATCTTCTCGCCGAACGCGGTGGGCAGGGTCGAGAGGCGCAATTCGACTTCGCCGCCGTCCGGGGTCTTGGTCTTGACCCGGCCGTCCTGGGGCTTGCGCTTTTCCGCGACGTTCATCCGGCCCAGGCTTTTCAGGCGGCTGACAATCGCCATGGTCACCTGGGGCGGGAACTGGTAGACGTTGTGCAGCACGCCGTCGATGCGAAAGCGCACCGTGCCCTGTTCGCGGCGCGGCTCGATGTGGATATCGCTGGCCCGCTGCTGGAAGGCGTACTGGAACAGCCAGTCGACGATGTTGACGATATGCGCGTCGTTGGCGTCCGGCTCCTGGTCGCTGGCGCCGAGGTTGAGCAACTGCTCGAAGTTGCCCGGGTTATGGCTTTTCTGGTCGACCAGGCTGGCCCCGCTGACCGACTTGGCCAGGCGGAAAAACTCCACGGTGAAACGCTGGATATCCACCGGGTTGGCCACCACCCGGCGGATCGGCAGCTTCAGCACATGACCGAGGTCCGCCTCCCAGGCCCTGACATGGGGCTGGGCGCTGGCGATGGTCACGCTTTCGCGGTCGACCGCCACCGCGAGGATCTTGTGGCGTTGGGCGAAGGCGTAGGACATCAGCGCGGTCACCGCGGCCACGTTGATCTTCAGCGGATCGATGCGCAGGTAAGGCTGGCCGGCGTGGCGCGCCAGCCAGACGGTCAGGCTTTCCAGGTCGAGGCATTTGCCGGGACGGCTCAGGTCATCCAGCTGCTGGCCGGCGATGAACTCCAGCGGATGCTGCTGGGGCGTGCGCGAGCTGCGACGAGCGCCCAGGGCCTGTTCAGCCGCATCCTGGCTGATAAAACCCTGGGCGACCAGTTCGTGCAACAGCTCGTTGACATCCAGCCAACGGTCCTGGGAGAGGGGGGCGACGGGCATGCGGGCTCCTGTTCGGTCGATCCTGCAACCAGCGATTCAGACGTAATCCCTGTCTGATCGTCAATTGCCAAGAATAGACGCGAGGCTGCCTGACGTTGGCGTCGATACCAAGACAAAGATTGCGATTTTTTTCAAAAAGCCTTCAGCCCGCGATTTGTGCGCTGTGCAGCTGTGCACCTTGCGTCGGTTGCAGGGCCACGGAGCAGACGCTGATCAGGTTGCGCATTTTTTCACCGATGACCTGGGCGCGGTGCCAGCTCAGGCCGTCCAGCTCGATAGCAATCGACAGCAGCCCGTCGTCCTGTTGCGCCTGGACCTGTCGCGGCGTCAGGAACTGCAGGGCGAACAGGTTCAGCAGGCGACACAGCAGATCCGGCTCCGCCTCGGCGAGTACCTGGTAACGCACCTGGCAGTGGGCGTTGCCGGTTGCCCAGACATCGGCGCGGGCAGGCGCGTCATGGACGGCTTGGAGAGAGGGCATGGCGGATCTTCCTGCTTCGGCGGCTGAATGGTCTGAAGAAATTTTTACACGCCGGGCCGGGTATTTCTTATCTATGATGGGTTGATAACGTCTGAACAAGACATGATTTATTCGTCAGTATCCTATTGAAGGGTTTTTTTATGCAGGGCGAGCTGGACACCTACGACCGCCGGATCCTGGCGTTGCTGCAAGAAGACGCCTCGCTTTCCAGCGCCCAGATTGCCGAGCAGGTGGGGCTGTCCCAGTCACCCTGCTGGCGGCGGATTCAGCGGCTCAAGGAGGAGGGCGTGATCCGTGGCCAGGTGACCTTGCTGGACCGCAAGAAAATCGGCCTCAACACGCAGATCTTCGCCGAGGTCAAGCTCAACGCCCATGGGCGCTCCAACTTCACCGAGTTCACCGAGGCGATGCGCGGTTTCCCGGAGGTGCTGGAGTGTTATGTGCTGATGGGCTCGGTGGATTTCCTGCTGCGGATCGTCACCGCGGACATCGAGGCCTATGAGCGCTTCTTCTTCGAGAAGCTGTCGATGGTGCCGGGGATCCAGGAGGTCAACTCCATCGTCGCCCTGTCCGAGATCAAGTCCACGACCAGCTTGCCGGTGTTGCGCCCGGCCTGAGTGCTCATTGGGCGAAGGCGTCCCTAACGAACACCAGGACCGGTTTGCCGCCCCGGGACAGGAGCAGCACCGTGTAGCGCTCTCCCGCCTCCAGCAGGCCCAGGTTCAAGGGCTCCGTGACCTGGGTCCCGTCGCAGAAACCTTGCACCGCCAGCTGTACCGGGTTGACGTCGCGCCGTTCCAGCAGACCGGGATTCAGGTCATGGAAAATCGGCGACTCCTGTCGACCTTCGCGGCGCAAGCCGCCGTCGGTACAGCCCGGATCGGCGTTGATCAGCGCCAGCGACGCCTGGAGGCGATTGAAGTCCTGCGGTTGCTCGCGCACGGTCAGCAGTGCAAAACCCTTGTCGCCGGGCACCGCCACCAGGCTCACGAACTCTTCGGGCGCCAGGTTCAAGGTCACTGGCAGGCTGATACCTGCACTGCTCAGGGTGCCTCTGACCGGTTTGTCGGCGGGTACCGCGGAGAATACCGATACGACCGAGGGGGCCAGGGTCGAAGGGGGTTGCTTGCCCTCCGGGCGCACTTCTAGGGGCGTGCCCAGGGCATTGACGAATCGAATGAAGCCCGATTCCCGACCCGGTCCGGTGGGATACAGCGCGGTGTCGGCGTGGGCAGCAGCAGGGCTGATCAGCACCGCCAGACCCAGCATCAGTCCGCGTGCCCGGTTCATTTCGCTGCCGCCTTGAGCGCCGACGCCTGCAACAGCGCCTTGACGATGTCCGCGCTCCAGGTCTGGTAGCCGGTGCGGGTCAGGTGCTGGCCGTCAATGGTGGCCCACTGGCCCTTGGTGGAGAACTGCAACGAGTCGATATAGCTGCACGGCGCGACGTTTTTCGCCAGGAAGTCCGACATGGTCTTTACCCGTTCGTAGGTCTTGCCGTACATGCCGCCCTCGCTGCCCCAGTTCGGTCCGACCCAGACGCAGGGGGTATGGTGGGCGGCAAGGGCCTTGACCAGGCTGTCGGTCTGTTTCCAGATCCAGGCCTTGGGGAAGCTCGGCTTGTCGTAGCTGGCCATGGTGTCGCCCATGACGATGAGGGTGAGACCGGGTTTGTCGCTGTCCAGCAGGTCGCCGATCGAGCGGGTCGACGCACCGGTCAGCACCACGGCCTCGCCGCTGCCCCGTCGTTCGGCCCCGCCGCATGGGCTGGGCGTGGCCTTGAGCCAATCGCCGGCATTGGCTCCGCAGATCCCCAGGGAATGGACCTGGGCCCCTTGCCGGCTGAGCGCTTCATGCAGCGGGTTGAGCAGAAAATCCGGGGTGGCCAGGTGGCTGTCGCCGATGATCAGGATGGTCAGGCCCGCCAGTACGGATGAAGTTGCCACGGTGCACGCTCCCGGGAGTCAGTTGGAGTAAGGCGAACGGTACGGGCTGACCGGCAACGCCATGGGGCCGGTCATCTTCTCGAACAGGTAGCGCAGGTACAGCTCGGCGTTCACCTGCCGATAATCCTGGGCGTTATCCACCCCCAACGAGCCGCCGAGCAACAGGTTCGAACCGAGCCGGTACTCGCCCGCCGCCGTCAGGTTGTAGCCGATGCCGGTGCTGCTCTGGCCCGGATACCTGAGGTTGTTGGCGGCCTGCTCGGCGCTGTGGCCGGGAAAGTAGTCGGCGCCTTTCTGGTCGATATGCTGGACCCCCACCGCGCCGTTGAGCCGATAGGTGAAGCGCTCGGTGCGCTGGGACCAGGTGATCGGCACCGCCACGGAAAAGAACGTCTGCGGACTGAAGTAGCCGCCGTGGCCGTAGGTGAAGAAGCCCTGGTTATTCTCGTAGGACAGGACCGTGGTGCTCAGACCCAGGGTCAGCTTGTCGTCGGGTTGGTTGTCCAGGTACCAGTAGATCCCGCCGCCCAGTTCGGCGCGGTTGTTGGACTCGACGTTGTTGCCGACCAGCCTGTGCAAGGCGCCGTAGCCGTAGACCCCGACCTCCTGGTCGTCGTAGCTGAGCTGGGCGCGGCCACCGTTGGCGGTCACGCTACCCCATTTCACGCCGGTCCGCCGGTCTTCGGTTCCTGCGAAGGAGGTCAGGCTGTCGGTGACCGGGCGCCGCGAGAGGGCGATGCTGTAGTGCAGGTTGGGACTGGACACCAGCGGCTGGTCCAGGCTCACGCCGCCGATCACGGTGTTGTAGGTGAAGCCCACGGGGCTGACGCCGATGTCGGCCTTGATGCCGTGCGCAGGGCTTTCCACCGCCACCGCCAGCCCCACGCCGTTGGCCTGTTGCGAGCCGGGGGAACCGCTGGGCAAGCCGCTGCCGAAGCGTGTGAGGCTATAGTTCTGGACACTGCCGGCATGCAGCGAAACCGGGGTCACCCGCAGCGCCACGCGATTGTCACCCGCGGGCAGATTGGCTTCGAAGGGCGCTTCGACGTCGGTCAGTTTGCTCAGGCCCGACTCATTGTTGTTGCTGCGCAGGCTCAGGCCCTGGGCCACATAACCGCTGCGCTCCTGGAGAATCTCATTCAGCGCCTGCTGGGCCGGACTCAGGTCCTGGCGCGCGGGGTCGCCTGAACGGCGCCTGGCGGCGAAGGGGTTGCCGCTCGGGGCCGGGTCGTTGTCCAGACCGCCGTCGGACAAAGCATCCGAGCTGGCGTAGAGCGACGGGGCTATCGCCGGGTCGGGTGGCATCGTATCGGCGGCCTCGCTGCCCGGCATCAGCGGATCTTCTGAACGGGCCGCGACCCGGCGCGATTGTCCGGGCTGATTGCGGAAGGGGTTGTCGCCGTCGTCGTCCAGGCTGTCCTGGGACTGACCGTCGCGGCGTTGGCCGCCTTCGATGGCCACGGCCTGGCGCAGCAGCTCGGCGGCTTCGGCACTTTTGCCCATGGCACGGTAGGTTCCGGCGGCGCTGATCAGCACTTTCGGCACGCCCGGCTTGAGCGCCAGGGCGGTCTTGAGGGATTTGTCGGCCTGGGCGTAGTCGTGGTCCTGGGCGGCCAGGTTGGCCACGCTCAGTTGCAGGTCGGCGTTGCGCGGGTCGTTCTGCAGCAGGGGGTTGTAGAGTGCCATGGCCTTGGCGTTATTGCCGTTGGCGGCATACATGCGCGCCAGCGCCGAGATCGCCTGGGTGTCGTGGGGGTATTGCTTCAAGGTCGGCTTGAGGAGGTCGTAGGCTCCGGCCAGATTGCCTTTCTCGCGCAACTGGTCGGCCTGTTTGATGCGATACAGTTTCACCAGCTCGGCATAGTGCCGGCGATCGGCCTCGTTGAACCGCGTGCCCTGCAAGGCCCGGAGGATATCCGCGGCATCGTTGTCCTGGTCGGCCTTGAACAGGATGTCGGCATACAGCAGTTGCAGTCTGGCGTCGGGGCTGGGGGAGCGCTCCACCAGGTCGCGGACCAGGGCCACGCCCTGTTGCGGTTGTCCGGCGTCGATATAGGCCGAGGCCAGGATCGCCACCCGCTCAGGCTTGCCGGCGGTCAGTGCCTGGCTGCGGGCCAGCAGCGCCTGGGCTTCCTGGCGCTGACCGCGCCTGAGGTTGTCGACGGCGGCTGCGGTCTGCACATGCAGGGCGATCTCCTTGCCCAGTTCGTCCATCTCGCGGCTGCGCCGAGCCTGCGGGATGCGCGCCAGGCTGGCCTGGGCGTCCTGCCATTCACCCAGTTGCGCCGAGAGCAAGGTGCGGGTGTACAACGCGTCGGGCTGGTCGGGGTGGCGTTTGAGCAGGTCGTTGACCTGGTCCTTGGCGGCCTGGGTGCGGCCTTGTCCCAGGTAGATTCGCGCCAGGGCAAAACGGGTCCAGGTGTTGCCGGGGTCGTCCACCAGTGCCTGGCGGTAGGCCTGCTCGGCGGCGCGCAGGTCGCCGCGCTGTTCGGCAAGCCGCGCCACCTGGGTGGCGCGCAACGAGCGGGTGGACACATTGGAGCCCAGGCGGGCCTGGTCCGCCGGGGGGATCGAGTCGATCAGCTTGAGCGCGTCATCGGACTTGCCCTGCTGCGACAGCACCGCGATCAGGCCGCCCAGGGCCTGGGGATCGTCGCGATGATTGGCGAGGATGCGCCGGTAGCTGGCCTCGGCCTGGGCCAACTGGCCCCGCTCTGCCTGCAGGTTGGCGAGCGCCACCTGGCTGGCCGGCTGGCCGGGGTTCTGGTGGGCGGCCTGTTCGATCATGTTCCGCGCCTGGTCCTGGCGCCCGGCTTTTTGGGCCTCGCTCGCGCCGGCCATCAGCCGCCAATAGCGCACGTTGTCCAGCGCCTGTTTCCACGGGTGTCCACCGGGCTGTTGGGTGGCCCGCAGCAGCAAGTCCTCGGCTTCTTTCAGGCGCTCCTGCTTTTGCCGCACGACACCCAGGCCGCCGAGGGCGTCGGGGTCGTTGGGCTTTTCCTCGAGGCGGGTTTGAAACGCCCGCTCGGCGGCGGCCAGGTCACCGCCCTCGAGCGCTTGCAGCCCTTGGGCGTCTTGCGGGTCGCGGTGCCAGGTCGGCACTTTTGTGGCGGGTGTCACCCGGCTGCGGGCCAGGGTCTTGCCCTTGTTCATCAGGTCGCGGATTGCCTTGTCGTCCGGGTGCGCGGCGAGGAACTGCTCGAACAACGGGACTTGTGCCGGCGACGGCGGGCCGATCCAGGTCAGGGCGAAGCGCCAGGTCTCGTTGGCGTCACCGCCGACATCCTTGTCCTTGGCGAGGACCGCCAGACGGCGGATGCCTTCGGCACGGGTGTCGAGGTTGCGCACCATGTGCTTGGCCAGGAACAGCGCCACGGCGCGGTCGTCCGGGTGTTCGCGCAGCAGCCGTTCGAGACCGGCGCGGGCTTCCTGCTCACCGCCCCTGGTGTAACCCAGCAGGTAGTAATACTCCCGGGCGAGTGACCCCTGGGGTTGCCGGCCGTTCAGCAGTTGGCGGTAAACCTTCACCGCTTCGTCGTATTTGTCGGTGTCCACCAGTTGCCGGGCCTGGGCCAGCAGCCGGGCCTGGTCATCGCCGCCCAGGGCAATGTCCTGTTCGAGCTGCTGGGCCTGGCGGGGTTGGGGCACCAGGGCCTGCAAACGGACGAGGTATTTCTTCGCCTCATCCAGGCGCTTGAGCTGGACGTTGCCGAGGCCCAGGCCATAGAGCGCTTCCGGTTGATCGGGGGCGATCAGCAGCAACTTGTTCCAGGCCTCGATGGCCCGGTCGGGGTTGTTCTGCGACTGCCAGTAACGCCCTTGTTCGATCAGTTGCGCCTGGGGATCGTCGGCCCGGGCCTGAAGGGCGGTGCCGGCCAGGGCCAACAGCAACGTCAGGGTCAGGGTATGGCGCATGCCTGCTCTCCCGCGCACCGGATTCACGACAACCGCCGCTTGGCCTGAGCCCGCAGCCCCAGGAAGATCAGGGCGCAGAGCAGCACGAAGCCGAGCAGGACGCCGAACAGCATCCAGCTGATATGCCGCGACAGCAGCAACTGCAGGTGCCTGAACCAGCTCAGTTCACCGACGTAGTAGGGTTGGTCGGCGGTCAGGGTGGTGATCTGCTTGTCCTGGATCACGGCCAGGCGGCCCTGGATCAGGTCCTTGTAGTCATCGCCGCCGATCATCGCCGCGGTCACCTCGGACAGTCGCGTCGGCTCGCTGCTGGCGACCACTACCACGCTGCGTCCGCTTTTGAGCGGTGACTCGAAGCCCGCCAGGTAAGGTGGGCCGCTGCCCGACCAGATCAGGTTGGCGCGGGTCTTGCGCAGCGCCGCCTTCGGGTCGGGGCTGAACCAGTCGTGAATGCGCAAGGCCAGGTCGCTCAGGTCGAAGAAGTGCCGGCTGCCCTCGCTACGGGCCGGCAACGCGTCGGCCCATTGCTTGAGCAGGGGCTGGTCGTTGCCGGTGGCGAACACCAGCAGGTTCTTGTCGCTGACCGCCTCGACGTCGCGGGCCTGGATCACTTGCAGGCCGGTGGCCGGATAACCGGTGGATTCGCCGAAACGCCCGAGCACGGTGAGGAAGGCGCCGAGGGTCGCGGGCTCCAGGGTGTCGGGCATCACCACGGCGGTCTCCGAGAGGTCGGCCAAGCGGGTGAAGGGGAAGCCGCTGTCGCGGAACTTGCCCAGATCGGGCATCGCCGTGTAGTGGTCCAGGCCGCTCAGGTCGAGGGTCGAATCGCCTTCGATCTGGCCGCGCATGTCTTCGACGATAACGTCCCGGCATTCGCCTTGTTTGACATAGTCATACAGGTAGCGCATTTGCAGCTGCGACTCGAAGGTGGCGATGTCCAGGGGCAGGAACATGCTGGCTTCGCGCGGCAGGCTGTCGTCCTTCTTGAGCCATTCCAGGAGGTCCGGTCCGCCGTTGAGATTGGGGATCGACGGCAACTGCATCGAGCGCACCAGGTGATCGTTGAGGTGCACCAGCAAGGCCGAGTTGGTCGAGAACTGCTGCGGCGTGTAACGGTATTTGAGCAGCAGGGGCGCACCGCGTCCGCGCCATTCGAACAGGTCCGGCGGCAGGCGCAGGGCAATTTTGATGTCCTCGGGGCTGTAGCCGGAGACATGCAATTGCCGGGCGTCGACCAGTTCGCCGAGCTTCACCGGCCGGTCGGTCGGTAGCCAGTTGGGCGCGTCATAGGGCGCGCGCACCGGCAGCGGGTCGAAGTGGTCGATCAGCGCGGTGGCGCCGGACATCGACTGGCTGCCCAGGGCGACGGCCATGGCGGCGGTCTTAAGTTCGGCGTCGTTGCGCCCGCTGATCACCAGCAACTTGCCATAGGGGTCGTTGGGGTTGGTCATCATGGTCACGCTGGGACCGCTGGCGGCGTTGCTCGACAGCTCGCCCAGCGGCAGGCTTTCGCGATGGGTGACCAGGACAATCGCATTGCCCTTGGCCGGCAGCTGGCCGACGCTGGCGGGAAAGGTCGCGGTGCGGTAGCTGGCCAGGGCGCCGAACTTGGATGAAAGGGCGGCGGCCGCTTCCAGCTTGGCGGCGCTGGGCGACGTGTCGAAGACGAAGGGCAGGACCAGTGGACGCGCATCGTGGCGGTCGAAAAACGGCACCGGCAACAGGGCCAGGTCGTTCTTCAGCGCGATGGGCGAGTACTGGATGTTCAGTTGGCTGTCGTTGCTGACCCTGGCCCACAGGCTCGAGTGCAACGGGTCTTCGCATTGCATCGTGTAGTGCCCGATCAGTTGCAGGTCCAGGCGGTTGAAGTCGGTGATCAGCCGCGCGGGGATCTCGACGACTTTCTCCAGGTCCTTGCCGGCCTGTTCCCGGGGCAGCGGCAGGCTGGCGGCGACCTTGTCGTTGACCAGCACGTTGATCTGCGACAGCTCGGGCAGCATCAGCGCCGAATAGCCGTAGTGCAGGACCACCTGGACGCCGGTCACCACCTGGTCGGCGCGAATCCCGAAGTCGACGCTGTCGGTCGACTCGACGCCGCGCAGGTACAGGGGGTCGCGGCGTCCCAGCTGCTTGAAGGTCAGGCTGTAGCTGTTCTTGTCGCCGGTAATCGCCTGGGGTTGGCTGGCGCCGGCGGGGCTGGTGCGGTTGTCTGCTTGAGTCGCGCTGTTGCCGGTGCCCGGATAGACGCCACAGCAGACCAGCAACAGGAGGGCGTAACGAATGCAGCGTCCATCGCTGCCAGCGGAAAATATCGGGCTCATGGTGTGTCCAGGGCAGGTGCTGAGGGAGAGGAGCCGGTGCGCCGCCGTTCGAGCGCCTGGCCGGGTAATCTGAGGGTTGCCTTGAGCAACTCGGCAATGCCATGCAGGCCGATGACGCTGATCTCGCGCAGGGCCATGAGGGGCGAGTCGGGGGGGCCGTTGCCCCAGTTCCTGGCCCAGGTGTCGGCGCGCGAGAAGGTCAGGTGGACCAGGTCGCTTTGCTGGCTCAAGGTCAGCGGGTCGAAGCGGATGCCGACCGTGTTGGCGCGACTGAAGACCACGGTGCCGTCGAAGTCATACTGGTGTTGGTGACGGAACAGCGAGACCCGCAGGCGGGTTCCGAGGGGAATCGATTGGTCTTGCGCAAGCTTCAGGCCAAGGCCGCGCTGGGAGAAGTCCTGGGTGATGCTGCGATACTGCGTGCCATCGGCCAGCTGCAGGCCGACCGGCAGCTGCGCGTCTACCCTGGGTTCGGCCCGCACCTGGCGGCTTTCGCTGGCGACCGCGAGGGCGGCGGCGCACATGATGGCGTTGTAGATGGCCCAGACCTGGTTGAGCAGCACCGTTTCATCGGTGGTGACATCGGCCCCGAGATAGTCGTAGACCCCATACACCACCGCGGCGATGTTCAAGACCAGCAGCACGATGTAGGGACGGGCCATCTTCCAGTCGAAGAACCCCTGGTGCAGGTCGCCGCCCTTGTCCGTGACGTTGAAGTGCCCGGACTTGGGCCTGAGCAGGCCCATCAGCACCGGGGTCAGGATGTACCAGGCCAGTACCGTTTCGTAGACCTCGTTCCAGTACGAATGGCGGAAGCGTCCCTGGATGCGCGAGTTGGTCAGGTTGGCCAGCAACAGGTGCGGCGCCGCATAGGCGGCCACCATCAGGGGCGCGGCATGGAAGATCTGCGCGCCGAACACCAGGTAGGCCAGGGGCGCGGTGAGAAACACCAGGCGCGGGAAACCATAGAAGAAGTGCAGCATGGCGTTGCTGTAGCAGATGCGCTGGCCCAGGGTCAGGCCGCGCCCGAGCATGGGGTTGTCGGTGCGGAAAATCTGCGTCATGCCGCGGGCCCAGCGCACGCGCTGGTTGATATGCCGCGAGAGGTTTTCCGTGGCCATGCCGGCGGCTTGCGGCAGAGCCAGGTAGGCGGTGTTGTAGCCGGCGCGGTTGAGTGTCAGCGAGGTGTGGGCGTCTTCGGTGAGGGTGGTTTCGTCCATCCCGCCGATGGCTTCCAGCGGGGCCCGGCGCATCAAGGCGCAGGAGCCGCAGAACATGGCGGCGTTCCACAGGTCATTGCCGTCCTGCACCAGCCCGTAGAACAGTTCGCCTTCGTTGGGAACCGCCTGGTAGGTCTTGAGGTTTTTCTCGAAGGGGTCCGGGGAAAAGAACACGTGCGGGGTTTGCAGCATCGCAAGCTTAGGGTCCTTGAGAAACCAGCCCATGCTGATTTGCAGGAAGGAGCGCGAGGGCACGTGGTCGGCGTCGAAGGCGGCAATGTATTCGCCGCGGGTGACCTTGAGCGCGGCGTTGAAATTGCCGGCCTTGGCATGCAGGTTGTTGTCGCGGGTCAGGTAGTGGGCACCGACGCTCTCGCAGAACAGCCGGAACTCCTCCCGGTGCCCGTCATCCAGCACATGGACCTTGAGCTTGTCTTGCGGCCAGTCCATCCCCTGGGCGGCGAACACGGTGATCTTGACGATATCCAGCGACTCGTTGACGGTGGTGATGAACACATCGACGCTGGGCCATTGTCCCGGATCTTCACTGAGCAGGATCGGCCGCCGCTTGAGCGGCCAGGCGGTCTGCACGTAACCGAACACCAGCACCACCAGGGCATAGAGTTCGGCCAGCACCAGGGTGTAGCCGAACAGGGTGTCGTGCAGGTTCTCCAGTTCCAGTGTCTCGGTCAGGCGCCAGTACATGTAGCGCAGCGAGGCGATCAGCGACAGGCTGATCATCGCGATGATCGGCAGGCGACCTTCCAGGCGCCGCAAGACCAGCACCGCGACCACGCAGGCCAGGCCGAACAGGGCCTGGTGGAGCAGGCTCGCGGGAGCGCTGATGACCCCCGCCAGCACCACCGCGCAGAGCAGCGCGGCACACAGGATAAGGCCCAGGCGCAGTGGCCGGGACCATTGGCGGGCACGTCTCAGGGCGGTGCCGAGCAGGCGTTCGAAGGTCATGGCAGCGGTGACTCCAACTGATCGTAGAGGTTGTCGGCGATGGCCAGGATGTCCTGGCAGCCAGGGGAATCGGCGGACTGCTCGAACGGATTGCATTCATAGGCCAGCGCCTCGGCGATCGTGTCGTCCCAGATGACGGTGCCGAGCAGTTGCGTTTTCAGTTGGTGCTCAAGGATCTGCGTGATGTCCACGGACAGGGCATGGGCGGTGTCCACACCGTTGATCACGAACCAGCAGGCCGCCGGCCTTTCCCCGCCCAGGTAGGGTTCGAGCGAGGCGATCAGGCGCTCCAGGGCCGCGTGGGAGGCGGCGTCGGGTCGCACCACGGCGATAATCAGATTGGCCATGCGCAGCGCCTGTTCCTGATAGACATTGTGGCCGGCGGGTGTATCGACGATAAGGGTGTCGCGCTCGCCCAGCTCCAGTTCGGCCAGGTGTTGGGCGAGCCAGTGCGGGTTGCCTTCGAGTTGGTGTTCGAAGGCGTGCAACTGCCTTGGGTCGCTCTCGCCGAAGGCCAGCAGCCGGGTGTTGGCGTAGCCGGTTTGCACGAGATCGCGCCAGCTGCGCTTGTCCAGGCTGGCCTGGCAGATGCCCGCTACTTGCGGGTGGGTCCCCAGGTGCTGGTATTGCGCATTCTGTGGGTCGAGTTCCAGGACCATGGCCCGCGTGTCGGCGCTGTTGAGCAGAATCGCCAGCAGGCTGGCCAGTGTGCTGCGGCCGACGCCGCCACGGGTCGAGACGACCGCGATGATCTGCGCCGTGACCTGGGGCGCGGGAGTCGGCTGTAGGTGCTGCGCCGCCTGCGCCTGGCGCTCCCGGGCGAGGTCGTGGAGCAACGTGCGCAAGGACGGAGCGGCGGCTTTTCCAGGCGTGCCGGTATCACCCGGGACGAGGGGCGGCGAGGCCGGTTCGACAGACGTGGGCGCTGGAGGTTGGGGAATCGCGGAGGCGGGCGCGGGCGTTTCGCTGAAGACCCGGGCCACCTCGATTTCTCGATAGCGGTCGGCCCTGGCCCCGAACTTGCGCATCAGGTTTTCAACATCATCGTCATCTGAAGGCTGCATGACAGCGTCCATCCGTACCATTCGAAGAAAAATCTTGAAAGGGGACAGATACGGCTAATCACACAATGCCGTCGTGCTGCAGGCCCACCGGACGGTGAGACAAACGATGGTGTTCTTAAAGGTGTCGCCTGAATGTCTTGCGATAGAACTGAAAGCACTTAGGGTTAATCCTGAGTGCTTTATCGTTCTATCAGGTTCAAATGTAGACCAGATTTACCGATGCAAGAAATTTTCAGCGTTGTTTACAGACGCAACAAGGTCTTCCAGGCACGGCTCTGGAACACCGTCAGCGCCTGTTGCACCCGCGCCTCCAGCACTTCGTCGCTGATGTCCGTCTCGGCCAGTTGCGCCAGCTTGTTCATTTCGCCGAACAGACGATCCAGTTCCGGCAGCTCCAGCACGCCACGGGCCAGGTGCAGCCAGGCCTGGATCCGCTCGATCCGCGGCAATTGTTCGGCCAGGTCTTCCGGTTGCTGCTGGTAGCGTCCCAGTTGCAACGACGTGGCTTCCTCGGCCAGCAGCCGTGGCAGCCAGCTCTGCAACTGCGCCGCGCCCTGGCGCTGGCCGCGAGTGGTGCGCTCGGTCGTCCAGCTACGGGCCAGCAACCAGCGCGAGGTGTTCAGCGAGAACAGGCCCCAACGCACATCTTCCAGCTCCTCCAGGAACTGCTCCGGCGCGGCCTTGCGCACGTCTTCGTCTTCCAGGCCGGCGTTGACCAGCGGACGCCAGTCTTCCAGCAACGCATCCAGGGCGCTGCGCAGTTCACTGGTGGATTGCCGGGGTGCCGCCTGGCCCAGGCTGCCGACCAAAGCCCGCAGTTCGATCAACTGCTGGACCCAGTCCTGCAACAGGCGCCAGTGCCCGTTGAAACGGTATTGTTCGGCCAGTCGCTGGCTGCTGCCGAGCAGGTGCCAGGCCAGCGCGGCGAACGCGTCGTCCACCGGCATTTCAGCGGTCAGTTGCGGGGCCGGCAGGCTCAGCGAATAGCTGTTGGCGTCAAACAGACGATACCCGCGCTCGGCCTTGCTGATATCGCAAGGCATCAGCGCCAGCTTCTCGGCCAGCTCGGCGGCCAGTTCCAGCAGCGCCGCCGGCTCGCCTTCGCGCAATTCCAGCTCCAGTTCGCAGATTTCTTCCTTCTGTTTGCCGACGATGACAAAGCCCAGGTCCAGCGCGGCCTCGACCACCACCTTGGCCTTGCCGCGACCCCAGGCGATTTCGGCGCGTTCACGGACGAAATCGGTGGTGAAGATCGGCTTCAGGGTTTTCTTGTCGAGCTCGGCCAACGCCTCGGGCCAGCACTCGCCGTCGAGTTTCTTCACATCCAGCTTGGCCTTGGGCAGGTGCCAGTCGTACTCGTTGCGTTCCGACAGGCCGGCAACGCTCTGGCCGCGGGTCTTGAGGGTCTGGATCACTTCTTCGCCGTCGCGGCGCAGGCGCAGGGCGACCTTGGCCTTGGCCAGGTCGCGCTCGGGGGTGTCGAAATACTGATTCATCAGCTCGCGACGTTCCCAGCCACTTTTGTTGCGTTTCTTCAGCAGCGGGTGCTCGCGCAGGGCGGCGAGGGTTTCGCGGCTGACGCGGAGTTTGATTTCGGTTTCTTTCTGCATGGCCGGAAAATCCAGGATCGGTAGCGCAGCCGGGGGAGAAGGGGGCTGCCAAGGCCGTGCAGTGTACAGGACAAGCGGGCGGCACGCGTCGCGACGGTTTATTCCAGTCGCCGGATGGTTCTATGATGAGCTTCGCCTTGGAGTTCGGGAGTCAGCGCAATGCCTTTGCCGTCGATGAAAGATCAATTCGCCGCGCTGATTGCCGCGCCGTCGGTCAGCTGTACCCAGCCGAGCCTGGATCAGTCCAACCGTCCGGTGATCGACCTGCTGGCCACCTGGCTGACCGACCTGGGCTTCACCTGCGATATCCAACTGGTCAGCCCTGGCAAGTTCAACCTGCTCGCCAGCTTCGGCAGCGGCCCCGGTGGGCTGGTGCTGGCCGGGCACAGTGACACCGTGCCGTTCGATGCTGCGCTGTGGCAGACCGACCCGCTGAAACTGACCGAAGTCGATGGCCGCTGGGTGGGCCTGGGCAGTTGCGACATGAAGGGGTTTTTCGCCCTGGCCATCGAAGCCGTGAAGCCATTGCTCGACCAACCGTTCAAGCAGCCGCTGCTGATCCTGGCCACCTGTGACGAAGAAAGCTCCATGTCCGGCGCCCGAGCCCTGGCCGCCGCCGGTCGCCCGCTGGGCCGCGCCGCGGTGATCGGCGAGCCCACGGGCCTGCGGCCGATCCGCCTGCACAAGGGCGTGATGATGGAGCGCATCGAGATTCTCGGTCGCAGCGGCCACTCCTCGGACCCGAGCCTGGGCCATAGCGCCCTGGAGGCCATGCACGACGCCATCGGCGAGCTCAAGGGCCTGCGCTGGCAATGGCAGCGCGAATACAACAATCCGCAGTTCAGCGTGCCCCAGCCGACCCTGAACTTCGGCTGCATTCACGGCGGCGACAACCCCAACCGCATCTGTGGCCAGTGCTCCCTGGAGTTCGACCTGCGGCCCTTGCCGGGCATGGACCCGAACGTGCTGCGGGCGGCGATCCGCGCCAAGCTCGAACCCCTGGCGCAGCTGCACCAGGTCAAGATCGACTACGCGCCGCTGTTTCCCGAAGTACCGCCGTTCGAACAGGCCGAGGACGCTGAGCTGGTGCGCATCGCCGAGAAGCTCACCGGCCATCGCGCCGAGGCAGTGGCATTTGGCACCGAAGCGCCTTATCTTCAGCGCCTTGGCTGCGAAACCCTGGTCCTGGGGCCCGGCGACATCGCCTGTGCCCATCAGCCGGGGGAATACCTCGAAATGTCACGTTTACAGCCTACCGTGCATCTACTGCGTGAATTGATTCAACATTACTGCTTGAGCCCGGCTGCAACCTTGCGTTAAATGCGCGGCTGCTGACTGTTTTCGAGCCACCTTTTTCCTGGATACCAAGGAGAGCGCGCGTGTCGCCAAGCCTGTTCCGACGATAACCAACAGCCCGTTGTGCGTCTTGACGTTGCATCTATTTTCTATTGGCTGTTTTTTATACAGGTTCAGGTGTTATGCCCGACTACGTGAATTGGCTTCGCCATGCGTCTCCCTATATCAATGCCCACCGGGACTGCACCTTTGTGGTCATGCTGCCCGGCGACGGCGTCGAGCACCCCAACTTCGGCAATATCGTCCACGACCTGGTGCTGCTCCACAGCCTGGGGGTGCGGCTGGTGCTGGTGCACGGCTCGCGTCCGCAGATCGAAAGCCGCCTGGCGGCGCGCGGGCTGACGCCGCATTACCACCGCGGCATGCGGATTACCGATGCGGCCACCCTGGAGTGCGTGATCGATGCCGTGGGCCAACTGCGGATCGCCATCGAGGCGCGCCTGTCCATGGACATGGCCGCCTCGCCGATGCAGGGCTCGCGGTTGCGGGTCGCCGGCGGCAACCTGGTGACGGCGCGGCCGATCGGCGTGCTGGAAGGTGTCGATTATCACCACACCGGCGAAGTGCGCCGGGTCGACCGCAAGGGTATCAATCGCCTGCTGGACGAGCGCTCCATCGTCTTGCTGTCGCCGCTGGGCTATTCGCCCACCGGGGAAATCTTCAACCTGGCCTGCGAAGACGTGGCGACCCGTGCCGCCATCGACCTGGAGGCGGAAAAACTCCTGCTGTTCGGCGCCGATCACGGCCTGATCGATGAAAATGGCAAGCTGGTCCGTGAGCTGCGTCCGCAGCAGGTACCGGCGCATCTGCTGCGCCTGGGCAACGATTACCAGGGCGAGTTGCTGGACGCGGCGGCGCAGGCCTGCCGGGGTGGCGTGGCGCGCAGCCATATCGTCAGCTATGCCGAGGATGGCGCGCTGTTGACCGAGCTGTTTACCCGTGACGGCGGCGGTACGCTGGTGGCCCAGGAGCAATTCGAACTGGTACGCGAGGCGGCCATCGAGGATGTCGGCGGTTTGCTCGACCTGATCAGTCCGCTGGAAGAGCAGGGCATCCTGGTGCGGCGTTCGCGGGAAGTGCTGGAGCGCGAGATCGAGCAGTTCAGCGTGGTGGAGCGCGAAGGCATGATCATCGCCTGTGCGGCGCTGTACCAGATCGCCGATTCGCAGGCGGGGGAGTTGGCGTGCCTGGCGGTGAACCCGGAGTATCGCCATGGCGGTCGCGGCGATGAGCTGCTGGAGCGGATCGAGACGCGGGCGCGGGCGCAGGGTTTGAAAACCTTGTTCGTGCTGACGACCCGCACCGCGCACTGGTTCCGCGAGCGCGGTTTCGAGCCGAGCAGCGTGGACCGGTTGCCGAGCGCGCGGGCTTCGCTGTACAACTACCAGCGTAATTCGAAGATCTTCGAAAAAGCCCTCTGACGCGGGCATTTGTGGTGAGCGGGCCAGCCCGCTCGCCACGGATCAGTTACTGATCGCCAGGATGCTCGCCTGGTACGAGCCGACGAACACGTCGAAATCCCCCACCTCGTTCTGCTCAAGCTCAGCCTGTTGCGCCAGGGACTGACGGGCCGCTTCCTCGAAGCCGGCCTGCTCTTGCGGGCTCAACGGCTGGCTGCGGAAGAACTCGGCATGGGCCAGGCTCTGGCGCATCGAGAACTGCGCGAAGCTTTCCTTGTGCTGGGTCATGCTCGCCAGCACCTGGGCCGATGGCGTCAGGGACGGGTCCTGGACCTTGGCAAACTGCTCGTCCAAGGCCTTGCTGTGGCTATCGCCACCGTGGCTGCTGTCCAGCAACGCCGCCAGCGGAGCGATCTTCTCCAGCAGTTCAGAGGCCCATTCCTTCATGTCCACCGCCTGGCCTTGACGCTGCAATTGCAGGCCCGGGCGCCGACCTTCCTTGACCACGGTCAGGAAGTTCGAGGTGGCATTGCCGCACTCGTAGCTTTCGAACAGCGGGCTGTCGTTCAGCGCGCAATACAGCAGGAACGCATCGAGGAAGCGTGCCTCGGTCAAATCGATGCCGGTCGGCAGGAACGGGTTGATGTCCAGGCAGCGCGCCTCGACATACTGCACGCCACGGGCCATCAGCGCCTGGATCGGCCGCTCGCCGGTGTAGGTCACGCGCTTGGGACGAATGGTGGAGTAGTACTCGTTTTCGATCTGCAGGATGTTGGTGTTGAGCTGCACCCACTCACCATCCTTGTGGGTACCGATCTCGACATACGGCGCGTAAGGGGTTGCCACCGCCTTGCGCAGGCTGTCGGTGTAGCTGTTCAGGTCGTTGTAGCAGGGTGTCAGGCCGGCCTGGGCACTGCTCTGGTAACCCAGGTCGCTCATGCGCAGGCTGGTGGCATAGGGCAGGTACAGCGTATCGGCGTCGAACTGTTCCAACTGATGGGCGCGCCCGCGCAGGAAACCGGCGTCCAGGGCCGGCGAAGCACCGAACAGGTACATCAGCAGCCAGCTGTAGCGGCGGAAATTGCGGATCAGGGCGATGTAGGCCAGCGACTGGTATTCCCGGTCGCTGCCGCTGAAGCCTTCGGCTTCCTTGAGCAGCGGCCAGAGCTTCTCCGGCAGGGAAAAGTTGTAGTGAATCCCGGCGATGCACTGCATGGTCTTGCCGTAGCGCAGGGCCAGGCCCTGGCGGTACACATACTTGAGCTTGCCGATATTCGAGGTGCCGTAATAGGCGATCGGAATGTCTTCTTCCTCCGGCAGCGGGCAAGGCATCGACGGGCTCCACAGGTACTCGTTGCCGAGCTTGCTGTAGGCGAAGCGATGGATCTTGTCCAGGCTGGCCAGGGTGTCGGCCGGGTCGGCGAGGGCCGGAGTGATGAACTCCAGCAGCGACTCGGAATAATCGGTGGTGATTTGCTCGTTGGTCAGCGCGGCGCCCAGCTCTTCGGGGTGCGGTGTCTGTGCCAGGCGGGCAACGCCCGTGACGCGCAGGCATTCACGCTCGATGCCGTGCAGGCACTGTTCGAGCAGAGAGAGGTGGTCGCGCTCGCCGAGCAGAGCCAGGCGGCGGTTGAGAAGTTCGCTCAAGTTGGATTCCTTCACGCGTCGGTCGCCCCAATATGGGGGTGGGCAAGACGGTCTACAAGGGTGAAGTTGAGAACTGGCGTGGTCGCCTGGTAAATATCAGAAAACGCCGACACTTCTTCCCTGGGTCGGAGGCGGTGACAGGGAAAACCCCGACACTGCGTTCACAGTGTCGAAATTAACCCAAATCGAGCGGGAGCGGCTAGAGAACAGCGAACGTGCCTTGTGCTTTCGCGACAAGTTTGTCGCCTTGACGCACCTCGGCCTCGACCACCAGGGTGCGGCGACCCGGGTGGATGACCGTGGCGGTGCACAGGACTTCGCCCTCGGCCACCGCGCGCATGTAGTTGATCTTGCACTCGATGGTCACGCTGCGCTGGTCGAAGCCATGGGCGCTGGAACAGGCCAGCCCCATGGTAATGTCCACCAGGCTGAAGATCGCCCCGCCGTGCATCACGTTGCCGCGATTGCGCAGGTGCGGTTCCAGCGCCAGGGCCACCTCGGCAACACCGGTTTCCAGGCGTTGCAGGCGGCAGCCGAGCATCTCGCTGAAGGCGCTCTGGGTCAGGCCGTCAGGAATCTCCATCAGCGTTTCTTCAACTGCTTGGCGTTGGCGAACAGCGAGGCCATGGCATTGTTGCTCGGCGCGGCGGCCGTGCTTTCCTTGCGTGGCGCGTTGTTCTGCGACGGCCGCGGCGCCGAGCCCGGACGCGAGCCACGGGCACCGTCGACCTTCTCGCCCGGGGTGTCGCTCATGCGCATCGACAGGCCGACGCGTTTGCGCGGGATGTCGACTTCCATGACCTTGACCTTCACCACATCACCGGCTTTCACTGCTTCACGCGGGTCCTTGATGAACTTCTCGGACAGTGCCGAGATATGCACCAGGCCGTCCTGGTGCACGCCGATATCGACGAAGGCACCGAAGTTGGTGACGTTGGTCACCACGCCTTCGAGGATCATCCCGGGTTCGAGGTCCTTGAGGTCCTCGACGCCGTCCTGGAACGCGGCGGTCTTGAACTCGGGACGCGGGTCGCGGCCCGGCTTCTCCAGTTCCTGGAGAATGTCGGTGACGGTGGGCAGGCCGAAGGTTTCATCGGTGAACTTCTTCGGGTCCAGGCGCTTGAGGAAGCTGGCGTCGCCGATCAGCGAGCGGATGTCGCGGTCGGTTTCGGCGGCGATGCGCTGTACCAGCGGGTAGGCCTCCGGGTGCACCGCGGAGGAGTCCAGCGGGTTGTCGCCGTTCATCACCCGCAGGAAGCCGGCGGCCTGCTCGAAGGTCTTCTCGCCCAGGCGGGCGACTTTCTTCAGCGCGGCGCGGGTCTTGAACGCACCGTTTTCATCACGGTGGTTGACGATGTTCTGCGCCAGGGTGGTGTTGAGGCCGGAAATCCGTGCCAGCAGCGCCACCGAGGCGGTGTTCACGTCCACGCCTACGGCGTTCACGCAGTCTTCCACCACCGCATCCAGGCCACGGGCCAGCTTGAGCTGGGACACGTCGTGCTGGTACTGGCCGACACCGATGGATTTCGGGTCGATCTTCACCAGTTCGGCCAGCGGGTCCTGCAGGCGGCGGGCGATGGACACGGCACCGCGGATCGACACATCCAGGTCGGGGAATTCCTTGGCCGCCAGTTCAGAGGCGGAATACACCGATGCACCGGCTTCGGAGACCATGACCTTGGTCATCTTCATGGCCGGGTATTTCTTGATCAGCTCGGCGGCCAGCTTGTCGGTTTCGCGGCTGGCGGTGCCGTTGCCGATGGCGATCAGGTCCACCGAGTGCTTGGCGCACAGGGCGGCGAGCACGGCCAGGGTCTGGTCCCACTTGTTGTGCGGCACATGCGGGTAGACGGTGGCGTGGTCCAGCAGCTTGCCGGTGGCGTCGACCACCGCGACCTTGCAGCCGGTGCGCAGGCCCGGGTCCAGGCCCAGGGTGGCGCGCGGGCCGGCCGGAGCGGCCAGCAGCAGGTCGTGCAGGTTGTGGGCGAAGACGTTGATCGCCTCGGTTTCCGCGCCGTCGCGCAGTTCGCCCAGCAGGTCGGTTTCCAGGTGGGTGTAGAGCTTGACCTTCCAGGTCCAGCGCACCACTTCGCCGAGCCATTTATCGGCGGGGCGGTTCTGGTTCTGGATGCCGACGTGCTGGCCGATCATGCCTTCGCATGGGTGCAGGGTGCCCGGCAGCTCGTCGCCGACTTTCAGCGCGGAGCCCAGGATGCCCTCGTTGCGGCCGCGGAAAATCGCCAGGGCGCGGTGCGACGGCATGCTTTTCAGGGGTTCGTCGTGTTCGAAGTAGTCGCGGAACTTGGCGCCTTCTTCTTCCTTGCCGGCGATCACCCGGGCACTGAGGGTGGCTTCCTGCTTGAGGTAGTTGCGCAGCTTGTCCAGCAGGCCGGCATCTTCGGCGAAGCGCTCCATCAGGATGTACTTGGCGCCTTCCAGCGCCGCCTTCACGTCCGCCACGCCTTTTTCGCCGTCGACGAAGCGTGCCGCTTCGCTTTCCGGGGTCAGCGATGGATCGTTGAACAGGCCGTCGGCCAGTTCGCCGAGGCCGGCTTCGAGGGCGATCTGGCCCTTGGTGCGGCGCTTCTGCTTGTAGGGCAGGTAAAGGTCTTCGAGACGGGTCTTGGTGTCGGCCAGCTTGATCTCACGGGCCAGTTCCGGGGTCAGCTTGCCTTGCTCCTCGATGCTGGCGAGGATGCTGATACGCCGTTCGTCGAGTTCCCGCAGGTAGCGCAGGCGTTCTTCCAGATGACGCAGCTGGGTGTCATCCAGGCTGCCGGTGACTTCCTTGCGGTAGCGCGCGATGAAGGGCACGGTGGAGCCTTCATCGAGTAGAGCGACGGCCGCTTCGACCTGTTGTGGGCGGACGCCGAGTTCTTCGGCGATGCGGCTGTTGATGCTGTCCATAAAACCACCTGACAAAGTGTGAAAGCAGATGCGTCGGGGCTCTCAAGCCATGGGGACGAATCTGGTTTGGGATCAAAAGGCAGCCTTGAGACCCATGAAATCAGCACATTGCTGTGTGCCTTGGAAAATAAAGAGCGGCACCGCACAGCAATGATCAGACGTTGCCTGAGACAAGAGGCGGCGCATTATAACCGGCGTTCCGGGCTTGCGGGGATTGTGCGCCCGCGCGGGTCTTTAGAGCGTTTACTGGTAGTTGAGGAAAAATCTGCTAACAATGCACCGGATACGGATAAGGGCCGCAGACCCCATAATGCGTGCCGAGATCAAAGGAGCATCCAATGAGCAGCACTGCAAACACTGCTGAAGGCGAAAAAATTCTCATCGTTGATGACGATCCGGGGCTGAGCAGCCTGCTGGAACGTTTTTTCACCAGCAAGGGCTATCGGGCCCGCGCAGTGGCCAATACAGAACAGATGGACCGCCTGCTGTCACGCGAAGTGTTCAACCTGGTGGTCCTGGACCTGATGCTGCCCGGCGAAGACGGCCTGACCGCCTGCCGCCGCCTGCGCGCGGCGAACAACCAGGTGCCGATCATCATGCTCACCGCCAAGGGCGACGAGCTGAGCCGGATCAAGGGCCTTGAGCTGGGGGCCGACGACTACCTGGCCAAACCCTTCAACCCCGACGAACTGATGGCCCGGGTCAAGGCCGTGTTGCGCCGCCAGTCGGCACCGGTGCCGGGCGCACCGGGCAGCGAAGACGAAAGCGTGACCTTCGGCGACTACGAACTGTCCCTCGCCACCCGCGAACTCAAGCGTGGCGAGGAAGTGCACATGCTCACCACCGGTGAGTTCGCCGTGCTCAAGGCGCTGGTCATGCATGCCCGTGAGCCGCTGACCCGCGACAAACTGATGAACCTGGCCCGTGGTCGTGAATGGGATGCCCTGGAGCGTTCCATCGACGTGCAGATTTCCCGTCTGCGTCGCATGATCGAACCGGACCCGTCCAAGCCGCGCTACATCCAGACCGTCTGGGGCGTGGGTTATGTGTTCGTGCCGGACGGCACCGCGACCAAGTGACGATACCGGGTGCCTCTTGGCTGGCACCGGTTGATTGGTAGGAACGATTCGCCCGGGTGTGCGCAAGCCCCCGGGCGAGTCGCAATCCGCAATATGCGAGCCCGCCCGCTCGCTTCTGCAAAGTGTCCAGCGGCTGCCCATGAAAACCCCTCTCTGGTTCCCCCAAAGTTTCTTCGCTCGCACCCTCTGGCTGGTGCTGATCGTCGTGCTGTTCTCCAAGGCGCTGACCCTGGTGTACCTGCTGATGAACGAGGACGTGCTGGTGGACCGTCAGTACAGTCACGGCGTGGCCCTGACCTTGCGCGCCTATTGGGCGGCGGACGAGGATGATCGCGACAAGATCGCCGATGCGGCCGGCCTGATCCGGGTGGTCAGTGGCGGGGTGCCGGAAGGCGAACAGCACTGGCCCTACAGTGAAATCTACCAGCGCCAGATGCAGGCCGAGCTGGGGGCCGACACCGAGGTGCGGCTGCGCATGCATTCGCCACCGGCCCTGTGGGTTCGGGCGCCGAGCCTGGGCGCCGGTTGGTTGAAAGTGCCGCTGTACCCGCATCCGTTGCGCGGGCAGAAGATCTGGAGCGTGCTGGGCTGGTTCCTGGCGATCGGGCTGCTTTCCACCGCATCGGCCTGGATCTTCGTCAGCCAGCTCAACCAGCCGTTGAAACGCCTGGTGGATGCGGCGCGGCAGCTGGGCCAGGGACGTAGCGTACGGCTGCCGATCAGTGATACCCCGAGCGAAATGACCGAGGTGTACCGGGCCTTCAACCAGATGGCCGAGGACGTCGAACAGGCGGGGCGAGAGCGGGAACTGATGCTGGCGGGGGTGTCCCATGACTTGCGCACGCCGTTGACGCGGTTGCGCCTGTCGCTGGAGCTGATGGGCCGCCACGATGATCTCAGCGATGAAATGGTGCGGGATATCGAGGACATGGACGCCATTCTCGACCAGTTCCTCGCCTTTATCCGCGACGGTCGTGACGAATCGGTGGAAGAGGTCGACCTGAGCGAACTGGTGCGCGAGGTGGTGGTGCCCTACAACCAGACCGAAGAGCGGGTGCGCACACGGCTGCAACCGATCCAGCCGTTTCCGTTGCGCCGGGTGTCGATGAAGCGGCTGTTGAACAACCTGATCGGCAACGCCTTGCACCATGCAGGCGAAGGCGTGGAAGTGGCGGCCTATGTCTCGGGCGACAGCAGCGCACCTTATGTGGTGCTGAGCGTCATGGACCGGGGCACGGGGATCGATCCGGCGGAACTGGAGGGCATCTTCAACCCCTTCACCCGGGGCGACAAGGCCCGTGGCGGCAAGGGCACGGGCCTGGGGCTGGCAATCGTCAAGCGGATCGCCGCGATGCATGGCGGCAATGTCGAACTGCGCAACCGCACCGGTGGTGGTCTGGAAGCGCGGGTTCGCCTGCCGTTGGGGCTGATGCTGCCCCGCGACGCGGTCTAGCCTTTACCTTTGGTCCGGGTCATGTTCGGGCCGCCATTCTTCTCGATGTGCTCGATGATGATCCCGGCCACATCCTTGCCGGTGGTCACCTCGATCCCTTCCAGGCCCGGCGAGGAGTTCACCTCCATCACCAGCGGCCCGTGATTGGAGCGCAGGATATCCACCCCGGCCACGCTCAGGCCCATCACCTTGGCCGCGCGAATGGCGGTCATGCGTTCTTCCGGGGTGATCTTGATCAGGCTGGCGCTGCCGCCGCGATGCAGGTTGGAGCGGAACTCCCCGGGCTTGGCCTGGCGCTTCATCGCCGCGATCACCTTGTCGCCCACCACGAAGCAGCGGATATCGGCGCCACCGGCTTCCTTGATGTATTCCTGGACCATGATGTCCTGCTTCAGGCCCATGAACGCCTCGATCACCGACTCCGCCGCCGTCGCCGTTTCGCACAGCACCACGCCGATGCCCTGAGTGCCTTCGAGCACCTTGATCACCAGCGGCGCACCGTTGACCATCGCGATCAGGTCGGGGATATCGTCCGGCGAGTGAGCAAAGCCGGTCACCGGCAGGCCGATCCCGCGTCGCGACAGCAATTGCAGCGAGCGCAGCTTGTCCCGTGAACGGGCAATGGCCACCGACTCGTTGAGGGGGAACACCCCCATCATTTCGAACTGGCGCAGTACCGCGCAGCCATAAAAGGTCACCGACGCGCCGATCCGCGGGATCACCGCATCGAAACCCTCCAGGGGCTTGCCGCGATAGTGGATCTGCGGCTTGTGGCTGGCGATGTTCATATAGGCACGCAAGGTGTCGACCACCACCATCTCATGGCCGCGGGCGACGCCGGCCTCTACCAGGCGACGAGTGGAATACAGACGCGGGTTACGCGACAGCACAGCGATCTTCATGCAACACCTGTGGCAGAGGTAGTAGTGACCGGGAAAACCGGTTTGTCTTGAACGTATTTGTGCTCTGGATTGACCACCAGTTGGCCATCGATCAGGGCTTTGGAACCGAGCAACAGGCGATAGCGCATGGCCTTGCGACAGGCGAGGGTGAACTGCACCGGCCAGACCCGGTCGCCCAGGGCCAGGGTGGTGGCGATCACGTAACGCACCTGGGCCTGGCCGTTGGAGCTCTTGATGGTCTTCATCGTCAGCAGCGGCGCTTCGCAGCGCCGGTGGCGCAGTTGCACCACGCTGCCCAGATGGGCGGTAAAACGTACCCACGGCTTCCCGTCGCGCTCGAACGGCTCGATATCGGTGGCGTGCAGGCTGGAGGTGCTGGCGCCGGTGTCGATCTTCGCCCGCAGGCCGGCGACTCCCAGATCCGGAAGCGCCACCCACTCGCGCAGACCCACTACAGTCAAATGGTCAAATGTCTTCAAAATGCTCAACCGATGAGAAAGGCGCTCTGGCTGCCCGGCAGCCGTAATCGCGGTATTCACGCAGAATATCGGGTAAATGGCGACAGTTATCTCTGCGACCTGTTTCCGGTCGTGAAATTACCCTCTGGATCAGCTGGCATTCTAGACTGACCAGGGCCGTTCAGCTTCGACGGCAACGGTAGTACAGTTCGACAATATTTCAGTTTGAGGAAGGGCAGTGGCGCAAAAGGCGGAAGAGGACGACAAGGTTCGGCTGGACAAATGGTTGTGGGCGGCGCGCTTCTATAAAACCCGTGCCCTGGCCAAGGCGGCGATTGAAAGCGGCAAGGTGCATTGTCGCGGCGAGCGCTGCAAGCCGGGCAAGGAGCCGCGGGTGGGCGACGAAATACAGATTCGCACCGGTTTCGACGAACGGACGGTGGTGGTGCAGGCGCTGTCACTGGTCCGCCGCGGCGCTCCCGAAGCGCAGACGCTCTATGCTGAAACCGAGGAAAGCCTGGCCAGGCGCGAGGCTGCCGCGGCGCAACGCAAGGCCGGTGCGCTGGGCCTGACCACCGACGGCAAGCCGAGCAAGAAACAGCGACGAGATTTGTTCAAGTTCCGTGACAGTGGCGCCGAGTAGGGCATAACCCGAAGCCTCCGGTCCTTGACTGAGCGACATTCGCCCCCATGTTGCTTGGTACAGATCCCGTTTGTTCATAAAATGCTCAGCTTTCCTGGGCCGAACACCCTTATTCCTACTTTCAGAATCGATACCTATGTCAGATCTACCGGACACCGACTACACCCAGCGCTTCATCTTCGATGACAGCGACACCCGCGGCGAACTGGTGTCGCTGGAGCACAGCTACGCCGAAGTGCTGGCCAAGCACACTTACCCTGAGCCTGTCGCGCAACTGCTCGGCGAACTGATGGCCGCCGCGTCGTTGCTGGTCGGTACCCTGAAATTCGACGGCCTGCTGATTCTCCAGGCGCGTTCCGAAGGCCCGGTGCCGCTGTTGATGATCGAATGCTCCAGCGAGCGCGAAATCCGCGGCCTGGCCCGTTACGACGCGGAGCAGATCGGCGCCGACGCGACCCTGGCCGACCTGATGCCCAACGGCGTCCTCGCCCTGACCGTCGATCCGACCCAGGGCCAGCGCTACCAGGGCATCGTCGATCTCGATGGCGAAACCCTGTCGGATTGTTTCACCAACTACTTCGTCATGTCCCAGCAGGTCGGCACACGCTTCTGGCTCCATGCCGACGGCCGTCGTGCCCGTGGCATGCTGCTGCAGCAACTGCCCGCCGACCGCCTGCGCGACCAGGACGAGCGCGACGCCAGCTGGCAGCACCTGACGGCCTTGGGCAGCACCCTGACCGCCGACGAACTGCTGGGCCTGGACAACGAAACCGTCCTGCACCGCCTCTACCACGAAGAGGCCGTGCGCCTGTTCGACCTCCAGCCGCTGCGTTTCCACTGCAGCTGTTCGCGGGAGCGTTCGGGCAATGCCTTGGTCAGCCTGGGGCAGGAAGATGCCCAGCAACTGGCGGTCGAGCACGGTGGCAACATCGAGGTCGATTGCCAGTTCTGCAACCAGCGTTACCTGTTCGACGCCGCCGATATTGCGCAATTGTTCGCCGGTGCCGGCGTCGACACCCCGTCAGATACTCGTCACTAAAACGGTTCAGCGCAGGTAAATCTCCTGTCAAATGACAGAAAACGGGCGTTCTGACAGGAGGACCCTACTCTTTTTGGGCTTTTCTGGCATAATCCGGCCCACTTTTTTCGCGGTAGTAGTGCACGACTTTCTACTACAAAACGTTTGGAGCACTCGGCCAGTGGCCGACGGGGAATCTCATGACGCAAGCAATCAATGCCGTGTACACCGATCTGAGTGTCGACGATCTGGTAAAAGAAGCCCTGGCTCGTGGTGAAGGCGAACTCGCCGACACCGGCGCGCTGGTCGTTCGCACCGGTCACCGTACCGGTCGTTCGCCGGTCGACCGTTTCATCGTCGAAGAGCCTTCCACCCAGGCCGCCATTGCCTGGGGCCCGATCAACCGCAAGTTCCCGGCCGACAAGTTCGATGCCCTGTGGAACCGCGTCGAAGCCTTCGTCGGCGAGCGCGAGCGTTTTGTTTCCCACGTGCATGTCGGTTCCGACCCGGCGCACTACCTGCCGGTCAAGATGACCACCGGTACCGCCTGGCACAACCTGTTCGGCCGTTGCCTGTTCATCAATCCGGAAGCCGGCCAGTACAACGCCGGTGGCAAGGACGAGTGGCAGATCCTCAACGTGCCGGAGTTCGAGTGCGTGCCAGAGCGTGACGGCACCAACTCCGACGGCACCGTGATCATCAACTTCGCGGCCAAGAAAGTCCTGATCGCCGGCATGCGTTACGCCGGTGAAATGAAGAAGGCCATGTTCTCGGTACAGAACTTCCTGCTGCCGGCGGCTGACGTGCTGCCGATGCACTGTGCCGCCAACATGGGCGAAGCCGGTGACGTGACCCTGTTCTTCGGCCTGTCGGGCACTGGCAAGACCACCCTGTCCGCCGACGAAAGCCGCTACCTGATCGGCGACGACGAGCACGGTTGGGGCGAAGGCGTGGTGTTCAACATCGAAGGCGGTTGCTATGCCAAGTGCATCGACCTGTCCGAGAAGAACGAGCCGGTGATCTGGAAAGCCATCCAGCACGGCGCCGTGCTGGAAAACGTCGTGCTGGACGCCAACAAAAAGGCCGACTACGCCGACAGCAGCCTGACCCAGAACAGCCGTGCGGCCTACCCGCGCGAACTGATCGAAAAACGCGCACCGAAAAACCTCGGTGGCGAGCCAAACGCCGTGATCTTCCTGACCTGCGACCTGACCGGCGTACTGCCACCAGTGTCGATCCTCAGCGAAGAACAGGCCGCTTACCACTTCCTGTCCGGCTACACCGCACTGGTGGGCTCGACCGAAATGGGTTCGGGTTCCGGCATCAAGTCGACTTTCTCCACCTGCTTCGGCGCGCCGTTCTTCCCGCGTCCGGCTGGTGAATACGCTGAACTGCTGATCAAGCGTATCCGTGGTTTCGGCTCGAAGGTCTACCTGGTCAACACCGGCTGGACCGGCGGCGGCTACGGCGTCGGCAAGCGCTTCAACATCCCGACCACCCGTGGCGTGATTGCAGCGATCCAGAGCGGCGCGTTGATCGGTGCCGAGACCGAGCACCTGGACACCATCAACCTGGACGTGCCATTGGCCGTACCGGGCGTCGAGACTGGCCTGTTGAACCCACGCAACACCTGGGCTGACAAGGCTGCCTACGACGAAGCGGCGAAAGCGCTGGCGGGTCTGTTCATCGAGAACTTCAAGAAGTTCGACGTGAGCGACGCGATCAAGGCAGCTGGGCCGAAGCTGTAATCAGGTCTGGTTATCCGCTTCAAGAAAACCGCCCTTAGGGGCGGTTTTTTATTGTCTGGCGGTCATGCCGTCGATAACCAAAAAGCGGCTACAGGAGTGAGTTCGTGTCGCTGGTGTTCTGGTGGGGCGTCCCGCACACAGCCGCCATAGCAATACGCTGCAATGGCTGAGATGCCCGCAGTGCATGAAATTGTTTGTAGGGTGACCAAACCCTATCGCTGAATTGGCAGCGACGGCATGCTATTTACCCCGCCGCGCTATACGTCTTCATCGCCGTGCAATAGCGCTCCCGCATTCCTTTGCTTTTCTCATCCTGGTCACGGTCCCAGCGCTTGCCCCATTCGCCGCATTGTTCCTTGAAAAACACCTCCGCCGATTTGCGGCATTCGCGGTGTTCGGTGCTGCTGGCCAGGAAGTTACCGCAGACGCTGGCGTTGTCGATGACGTTGTTGAAGATCCGCCATTTCGCCTGATAACGGTCGCGCCCGTCCCATTCGCGAATGCTGACCGTGGCGATTTCGAACGGGCGCGTCTGCCGGGCTTCAGGCGCATTCAATTCGGCGTGGTAGCCGGCCAGGTAGCTGGCCGACACCAGGCCCTGGGCCTTCGGAGTGGGAGCGGGTACAGCCGCCGGGGCCTGGGTCTGCACCACGACAACCACCTGCTGCGGAGCTGGCGCGATCTTGGCGCTGGGTGCGGCAGGCGGTTGCACCGGCTCCACGTGCTCTACCGGCGCTTCGGGCTGCACGGGTGCTTCTATCGGCACCGGCTCAGCCGTTGGCGGTGGCGCGACAGGGATCTGGTGGTTGTTGCGGTTGACCACCATGTAACCGAGCATGCCGACCAGTATCAGTACCAGTACCCACAGTCCGTAGGACCTCGGTTGTACAGGGCGCGGCACTTTCTGTTTCGTCGGATGCGATCCCAGCACTACGTCAAAATGTTCGGGGTGCAGGCGCTTGAAACGGATGACGCCATCGTCATCTTCTTGCTCGGGGTGATGCATGTCGCCGCTACCTTCCTTGGTGAGCTGCCAATAGTGGCGCGTTCTCACGGGCTTTGGGGGCGGAGATCAAACCGTGAAACGGCTGTGCGCCAGTAACGACGGGTTCACAGAAATGCCATTTTCCCGAAAAGCCGGGTTGTACGGTCAAAGTCTGCAAGCCCTGCGGTCGACTCCGTAGGGCTTGTATCGGCGTGCGGGACTTGAACTTGAAGTCAGCCGGCGGTCTGTTTTCTCGCGCGTTCGGTGGCCAGTCGCGCCGCTGCCTCCAGATCCATCAGGCCGCGTCCGTAAGCCTCGCCCTTGGCAAAAAGCCCGCTGTTGTTGGCGCTATCGAGCAATACATCACGCAGTTGCTGGGGCGTGAGTTCGGGAAAGCGACTGTGCAGGGCGGCGAGCGCACCACTGACCAGCGCCACGGCGGGCGAGGTACCGGCGGTTTCCTTGTAGCCGCCCTTGGCACTGGTGGTGAGCAGGCCTTTGCCGAGGCCGCCATCTCCGCCCGGGACCGCAATGCACCAGCGTTCGGCCACGCCGCAGTAGTTGGATTTCCGGTTGATGGCCGTACCGTCATTCTTCAGCGCGACCACTGCGATCCGGCCTTTTTCCAGCTCCGGCAATGCCATGGGCAGGCCAGGTTCGGCCAGGGGTTCGCGGCGTAGCTCATTGCCGGTGGGAAAAATAAACACGGCACCGTCGGTCACCAACTGGCGAGCGACTGGCAAGGAATCGCCCATCACTTGTTTGTAGCGCGCTTCAGTGATTTCGGTGGCGGGAATGTCATTGGCCCAGGAGTTACTCAGGATTCGGGCCCCGGCCGCGAAGCTGTCTCGCCAGGCGCGGGCGATCTGGTCGTCGAAAAAGAACGGTTCGTTGTCGTCGCCGATGCGCATGGCGATCAGCTTGGCGTCAAAGGCGATGCCGTGCATGCCTTCGCCGTCGCGGTTGGCGGCGATAATACCGGCCATCTGGGTGCCATGGCCGTGAGGGTCGATCAGTTCCGGCACATTACGCACATAGTCGTGGCCGGGTGTGGCGAGGCGATCCTTGAATTCGGGCAACTCAGTATTGAGGCCCGAGTCGATGACGGCCACGTTGATGCCTTTGCCGGTGCCACCCTGTGCATAAAGTGCCGACGCCTTGACCACGGCCAGCGCGCGTTGAGCCTTGTATTCCGGGGTTTCGAAGATGCTGGAGAGCGGTTCGATCCCGGTCTTGCCCGTCTGGCCGAGTTGGCTGAAGTCCAGGTCGTACAGGCAGCCCCCCAGCAGGAGTGGGGTCAGCAGCAGGCCGCGAGGCAGCGATAAGAGGCGATGAAGTACAGCGTCCATGTGAAGCTCCTGTGCAAACGACAACCCTTGAACTGTCCGTTTCAAGGGCGGGGTGATCGGGTACTGAATGTCAGTCACCCAAGTCGCTTCGATGTAATCGACATTTCCACCGGGGCGCACCTGGGGATTTGTATCCGGGTATTGGTCGCCATCGCGCAACCGCGGCCTGCTTTGCGCTAGTCTGGCGCGCCGTAGCAGTTTGTAATGCTTGCCTCGGACCTTTTCTCGCCCGACCGCCTAGGGTTTGTTTATCCACAGCGGTCAACGGAGTGACAGCTTATGCACGACACCCTCCAGCGGGTTTTTGGTTATCCACAGTTTCGCGACGGCCAGGAAGCGGCGATCGGCGCGGTATTGGCCGGGCGTTCGGCGGCGGCGATCTTTCCCACAGGGTCCGGCAAGTCCCTGTGTTATCAACTGCCGGCGCTGCTGCTGCCGCACCTGACGCTGGTGGTGTCGCCGCTGCTGGCGCTGATGCAGGACCAGCTGGCCTTTCTGCAGCGCCACGGCATTGCGGCGGCAAGCATCGATTCGGCCCAGAGCCGCGACGAGGCCAATGCGGTGATGGCCCGTGCCCGCGCCGGTGAGCTGAAGATCCTGATGATTTCCGTGGAGCGCCTGAAGAACGAGCGCTTCCGCAACTTTCTCCAGCAGGTGCGGATTTCCCTGCTGGTGGTGGACGAGGCGCACTGTATCTCCGAATGGGGCCACAATTTCCGGCCCGACTACCTGAAGCTGCCGGAGTATCAGCGCCAGTTCCGCATTCCCCAGGCCTTGCTGTTGACCGCCACCGCCACGCCGAAGGTGATCGCCGACATGCAGGCCAAGTTCGCCATCGCGCCGGGCGATGTGGTCACCACCGGTTTCTATCGTCCGAACCTGAACCTGTTGGTGGAACCCGTCGGCAGCCAGGACAAGCAGCGCCGGCTGGTGGAGTGGCTGGGCGGGCGCGTCGGGCAGCCAAGTATCGTCTACGTCACCCTGCAGAAGACCGCCGAGCAGATCGCCCAGCACCTGAGCCGGAATGCTATCCCGGCCACGGCCTATCACGCCGGCTTGCCCAATGAGCAGCGCGAGGCGATCCAGAAGCAGTTCATGGCCGGGCAGTTGAACTGCATCGTCGCCACCATTGCCTTCGGCATGGGTATCGACAAGGCCGATATCCGCAACGTGGTGCATTTCGACCTGCCCAAGTCCATCGAGAACTACAGCCAGGAAATCGGTCGGGCCGGACGCGACGGCCAACCTTCCGATTGCCTGGTGCTGGCCAATCGCGACAGCCTCAACGTGCTGGAGAACTTCGTCTACGGCGATACGCCGGAGCTGGAGGGGATTCGGCGCGTGCTGGATGAGCTCAAGGGCGCGCTCCCGGACGGACAGTGGGAGTTCCTGCTCGGGCCCTTGGCGGACCAGAGCAATATTCGCCAGTTGCCGCTCAAGACACTCCTGGTCCAGCTGGAGTTGCGTGGCTTGATCGCGCCGCGTTATGCGTACTTTGCCGAATACCGGTTCAAGTTCCTGGTGGAGCCCGAGGTGTTGCTGGCGAAGTTCGAGGGCGAGCGGCGCGACTTTGTCTCGGCGATCATCCAGACCTCCAGTCGCGCCCGGACCTGGGCCACGGTGAATTTCGACGCGCTGTATCAGCAGCATCGGGCCGAGCGCGGCCGGGTGGTGAAGGCCCTGGACTTTTTCCAGGAGCGGCGCTGGATCGAGCTGGAAAGCAAGCAGATGACCGAGGTCTACAGCCTGTTGGTCAGCGACTTCGATCCCCATGCCCTGAGCCTGGAGCTGTATGCCTGTTTCGCTCAGCATGAGGTCAGCGAGATTGCGCGGATTCACGCGATGCTGGCGTTGTTTGCGAGCGAGCAATGCCTGGGCTATCGGCTGGCCCGCTATTTCGGCGATGAGCAGGCGCCCGAGCGCTGCGGGCATTGTTCGGTGTGTCACGGGCAGGTGGCATTCCTGCCGGAGCCGCCGGCCTTGCCTGCGCTTGAGCAGCGGGACTTCCCGGGGCTGTGCAGTGGCTTTATCCACAGGCACCAGGAGCACAACGGGCATTCACCGAGCGCGGAGTGCCTGACGCGCTTCCTCTGCGGTATCAGTGTGCCGTTGTTTACGAAGTTGAAGGCGAGGGCGCTACCGGGGTTTTCAGCGTTGGAGGCGTATCCCTACGCCGACGTGCGGGAGTGGGTCGCGGCGTGGTCCCTTGAGGGGCAGGCACAGACCGCGTAGGTACTGGCGAGGACGTTTGCTGCTCAGCCCCCGGGCTGCGGCGCCGGCGCCAGGTTCTGGCCCACCGCCAGCCCCGCGCGGATCGCGGCGAGTGCGGCCTGATAGTAGGCCTTGCCCTCCGGCGATTCGGCAAAGGTGGTGAACTCCTCCAGCTCCGGGTCCGACAGGCCGCGGTAGACGTAGAGCAAGGTGTTATCCAGGTCTTTGCCGATCTGTTGCATCAAGCGCTCGCGCTGGCCGTTCAGCATGCCTTGTGTCGCGCCGCTGCCCAGCAGGCCGGGGAGCATCGAGCTCAGGCTGTCGGCGGCCACGCCGGCGATGGCCAGGGTCACTTCGGCCCCGGCCTCGCGCGCCGGCAGGGCCCGGCCCAGGTGGTTGATCAGCAGGCGCCGGGTGGCACTGGCTTCGATATGCGGCAGGCCCTGGGCGTTCTTGGCCAATTGGTCACGGCGGGTGGCGAGCAGTTCGGCGGAGACGATCTTGCGCCCCAGCGGCGACTGGAAGAACGTCAGTGCCGGTTTCGGGTTGTCGAGGTGCTGGCGCAACTGGGCCTCGGCCCGCTGGTCCATGGCCTGGGGCGCGAAACGCTGGTTGCTGTTGCTCACCAGCGCGTCGTAGACCGCCGGCGGCAGGCTGTTGCGATACTTCTGCTGGGCAGCGCTCAGGGCATCGTTGAAATGCGCGCGCTGTTCCGGCCAACCGGCGACCCGGTACAACTGGTCGTGGCTGTCTGCCCAGGCGGGCAAGGTGCAGAACATCAACAGCGAAAAAAGCAAACGGCGCATAGGGACTCCTGTCTACAGCCGGCTATTGTCCCGGCGGGCGCCGTACTTGTCGAGAATTCCTGTAAGTCGTTCAGGCGGCTCTGTCGGATTTTCGGGCATCTGGATACTATGCGCGGCATGCACATACCCTCTGATCATCCGCTGCTGTTACGTATCGTCGACGACCTGGCCGAGCGCGGCTGGTCGCAGCAGAACATCTTCCTGCCGCAGGCGCTGACCGTGGCCCTGGCCGCCGAGTGCCGCCGACGCGCCGCCGAAGGCGAGCTGGCGCCGGCCGGGGTGGGGCGCGGGCCGGCCCAGGAAGTGCGCGAGGGGATTCGCGGCGACCATATCCAGTGGCTGGAACCGGGCCAGGCCGAGGCCTGCGATGAATACCTGGGGCTGATGGACAGCCTGCGCGAGGCCCTCAACCGTGGGTTGTTCCTGGGGCTCGAGGATTTCGAAAGCCATTTCGCGCTCTACCCGCCAGGGGCCTTCTACAAAACGCATCTGGATCGCTTTCACGACGATGACCGACGAATGGTCTCGGTGGTGATCTATCTGAACGACGCCTGGTTGCCGGAGCATGGCGGTCAGCTACGGATGTATCTGGACTACGGCGTGGAACATGACGTGGTTCCGACCGGCGGTTGCCTGGTGGTGTTCCTCTCGGGCGATGTGCCCCATGAAGTGTTGCCGGCGACCCGCGAGCGCCTGTCCTTGACCGGCTGGTTTCGTCGGCGCGGCAATGGGCCGTTTCCATGAAGCAGAAGATTCTGGTCAGTCGCTGCCTGCTGGGGCATCTCGTGCGCTATGACGGCGGGGCCAGCGGGCCTTATGAGCAACTGTCCCGTTGGCAGGCTGAGGGACGGGTGGTGCCTTTGTGCCCGGAAGTGGCCGGCGGCTTGCCGACGCCCCGTGCGGCAGCGGAAATTCCCGGTGGGCAGGGCGCGCAGGTGCTGGAGGGGCTGGCCCGGGTCATTACCACCGAGGGCGAGGACGTCAGCGAGGCCTTTCTCTCTGGCGCGCGCCAGGCGCTGGCGTTGGTGCAGCAGCATGGCATTCGTCTCGCGGTGCTCAAGGCCAACAGCCCGTCCTGTGGCAACCTGCTGACCTACGACGGGAGCTTCAGCGGGGTGAAGGTTCGCGGCGAAGGGGTGACGGCGGCGTTGTTGAAGCAGGCCGGGGTGCAGGTGTTCAGTGAGTTGGAACTGGCTGAAGCGGTCGTCGCCCTGCGGAACCTGGAGCATCGCGCAAAACCCTAGGCTCTGTACGAAAACTGCCTGCGCGACGATCATGCTGCGTTAAAAACAGGCTCGGAATGCTCATGTAGGCCCCTACACTCCGCTTCCTCGCCTGTTTTTGCCTTGCCTGATCGCCGCTCGGCGAGTTTTCGTACAGACCCTAGAACACCTGCACCCCTGTCGGCTCACTGCTGCGGCGGCTGGGTGGCATCCATCCCGAACCATTTCTGCGAGAGCGCCGCGAGGCGTCCGTCCGCTTTCAAGCGCTGCAACGCCTTGTCGAGACTGGCCTGGAACGCCGGATTACCTTTCTGGAACGGAATCGCCAGGGTCACGGTTGGCGCCCCGGACGCGTCTTGCGTGACCGCCAGCGAGTTTTCCTGCATGGCGAACGGGATCTGCGTCGGCGGCGCTTCCTTGTGCGCGAGCCATTGCGCATTGGCGTAACCATAAGGTTCGCTGAAGTCATAACGTTTGCGCAGTTCCGCGGTCATAGCCATGTGGTTGAGGGCGACATCGTATTTGCCACTCTCGACGCCTTGCAGCAGATCAGCGGCGTCGGTGGGGACGAACGAGGCTTGCACGTCCAGTTCCCGGGCCAGTTGTTCGCCCAGTTCGACCTCGAAGCCGGTCAGGCGACCGGACTCGGTGAAGCCGAAGGGGCGCATGTCCCCTTCCAGGGCAATACGCAATTCGCCCCGGTCGTTGACGTCATCAATCAGTTCAGCCTGGACGAAAGGGCTGGCAAGAGGCAGTAGAAGTAATAGGCCAGGCAAAACGCGCATGGTCGCTCCCGAAATGAAATACAAATATGTACCGCGCCGTTTCGGCACGCTTTGCTATGTTGTTGAGTGCCTTGGACAACAAATCACTACGAAGTTGTCATCACCGTACTGAAATTGCGGAAAACTGGAGAAGTTAATGAAAACCTTAGTATCTCGTGTCGCGTTGGCTACTGTTTTGCTGGGTTCTTCGATGCTGGCGCTTGCCGCGGATGGACTCCCGCGTCCTGCGGCGCCGAAAGACGCCAAGGTCTTTATCGTTTCGCCGAAAAACGGCGCCACGGTCGACAAGACCTTCACGGTCAAGTTCGGCATGAAGGGCATGGACCTCAAGCCCGCCGGCGACCTTGCGCCGAACTCCGGCCACCATCACCTGCTGGTCGACCAGAAAGCCCTGCCGGATCCGACCCTGCCGATCCCGGCGAGCGACACCGTGATCCACTACGGCAAGGCCCAGACCGAAACCCAACTGACCCTGACCCCGGGCAAGCACACCTTGCAACTGGTGGCGGGTGACAAGGGTCACATGCAGTTCGATCCGACCGTCGCTTCGAAAGTCATCACTGTCAATGTGAAGTAAGTTTGCACAAATAAAAAAGGGAGGCCCTCGCAGGCCTCCCTTTTTTCGTCCGGCGCTTGAAGCTTAGAACAATACGCGGGACCGGATGGTGCCCTTGATGTGTTGCAGCTTCTCTTGCGCCAGGTCCGAGTACTCGGCGTCGACGTCGATTACCACGTAGCCGACTTTCTCGTTGGTCTGCAGGAACTGACCGGAGATGTTAATGCCGTTTTCCGCGAAGACCTTGTTGATTTCGCTCATTACACCCGGGATGTTGGCGTGGATGTGCAGCAGGCGATGCTTGCCAGGGTGAGCCGGCAGGGCCACTTCGGGGAAGTTCACCGACGATACCGAAGTACCGTTGTCGCTGTACTTGACCAGTTTTTCCGCCACTTCCAGGCCGATGTTGGCCTGGGCTTCGGCTGTCGAACCACCGATGTGCGGGGTCAGGATCACGTTGTCCAGGCCACGCAGCGGGCTTTCGAACACGTCGTCGTTGGAGCGTGGCTCCACCGGGAAGACGTCGATGGCCGCGCCGATCAGGTGCTGGTCCTTGATCGCGCTCGCCAGGGCGTCCAACTCGACCACGGTGCCGCGTGCGGCGTTGATCAGGATGCCGCCTGGCTTGATCGCGCGGATTTCCTTCTCGCCGATCATCCACTGGGTCTCAGCGGTTTCCGGAACGTGCAGGGTGACGATATCGGACATGCCCAGCAGGTCGGTCAGGTTCGCAACCTGGGTGGCGTTGCCCAGCGGCAGCTTGGTCAGGGTGTCGTAGAAGAATACCTGCATGCCCAGGCCTTCGGCCAGGACCGACAACTGCGTACCGATCGAGCCGTAACCGATGATCCCCAGCTTCTTGCCGCGGATTTCAAAGGAGTTGGCCGCGCTCTTGATCCAGCCACCGCGATGGCAGGAAGCGTTCTTCTCGGGAATACCGCGCAGCAACAGGATCGCCTCGGCCAGCACCAGCTCGGCAACGGAGCGGGTGTTGGAGTACGGGGCGTTGAACACGGCGATGCCGCGCTGGCGAGCCGCGTCGAGGTCGACCTGGTTGGTGCCGATACAGAAACAGCCCACGGCGACGAGTTTCTTCGCGTGATCGAAGAGTTCCTCGGTCAGTTGGGTGCGCGAGCGAATGCCGATGAAGTGGGCATCGGCGATCTTTTCCTTCAGTTCGGCGTCCGGCAGGGATTTGGTGTGGTACTCGATGTTGACGTACCCGGCGGCCTTGAGGACGTCGACTGCGGATTGGTGGACGCCTTCGAGAAGAAGGAACTTGATCTTGCTCTTATCGAGAGAAGTCTTGCTCATCTGCGTAAACCTGTGTCCCGGAGAAAAATGGCAGGGAAATGGACAGCTTGAGCTGACCGCGCGGCGTGATCGCCGGCACCGCAGATCGGCCTGATAGCACGCTTCTGCGGGGGGCGTATGCTAGCATATGCGACCCGCAAACACTCATTCTGCGACATGAAGTGTCCGCAGGATGACCATGAATTGTTTGAGAGTTCTGCCGATGACCCAGTCTGCCCTGATTGATGAGCTGAAGACCTTGGTCGAGCCTGGCAAGGTCCTGACCGATGCCGACTCCCTGAACGCTTACGGGAAGGATTGGACCAAGCATTTCGCGCCCGCGCCGACGGCCATCGTGTTCCCGAAAACCACCGGGCAGGTCCAGGCCATCGTGCGCTGGGCCAACCAGCACAAGGTCGCACTGGTGCCCTCGGGCGGTCGTACCGGGCTGTCCGCCGCGGCTGTCGCGGCCAACGGCGAAGTGGTGGTCTCCTTCGACTACATGAACCAGGTGCTGGACATCAACCTCACCGACCGTACCGCGGTCTGCCAGCCGGGCGTGGTCACCGAGCAGTTGCAGAACCTGGCCGAAGAAAAGGGCCTGTACTACCCGGTGGACTTCGCGTCGGCCGGTTCCAGCCAGATTGGCGGCAACATCGGCACCAATGCCGGCGGGATCAAGGTGATTCGCTACGGCATGACCCGTAACTGGGTGGCCGGCATGAAGGTGGTGACCGGCAAGGGCGATCTGCTGGAACTGAACAAGGACCTGATCAAGAACGCCACCGGCTACGACCTGCGCCAGCTGTTCATCGGTGCCGAGGGCACCCTGGGCTTTGTGGTCGAGGCCACCATGCGCCTGGATCGGGCGCCGAAGAACCTGACCTGCATGGTCCTCGGCACCGCGGATTTCGACTCGATCATGCCGGTGCTGCATGCGTTCCAGGGCAAGCTGGACCTGACCGCCTTCGAATTCTTCTCCGACAAGGCCCTGGCCAAGGTCCTCGGCCGTGGCGACGTGCCGGCGCCGTTCGAAACCGACTGCCCGTTCTACGTGCTGCTGGAGTTCGAGGCGACCACCCTCGATGTGGCCAACCAGGCCCTGGAAACCTTCGAGCACTGTGTCGAGCAGGGCTGGGTGCTGGACGGCGTGATGAGCCAGAGCGAAACCCAGTTGCAGAACCTCTGGAAGCTGCGCGAGTACATCTCCGAAACCATTTCCCACTGGACGCCGTACAAGAACGACATCTCGGTCACTGTGTCGAAAGTGCCGGCTTTCCTCAAGGAAATCGACGCGATCGTCGGTGAATACTACCCGGACTTCGAAGTCGTCTGGTACGGCCACATCGGCGACGGCAACCTGCACCTGAACATCCTCAAGCCGGAAAGCCTGAGCAAGGACGAGTTCTTCGCCAAATGCGCCACCGTCAACAAGCGGGTGTTCGAAACCGTCGAGAAGTACAACGGTTCGATCTCCGCGGAGCACGGCGTGGGCATGACCAAGCGCGATTACCTGACCTACAGCCGTTCCCCGGCGGAAATTGAATACATGAAGGCGATCAAGGCGGTGTTCGATCCGAACGGGATCATGAACCCGGGCAAGATCTTCGCGGTTTGAACCTGAAGTCACTGATGACAACGACCAGGAGTCGGTAATGAGCTATCAGCACCAGTATGTCGACGGTACCCGCATTCACTTTCCTATCGGCAAGGTGGTGTGCATCGGGCGCAATTACGCCGAGCACGCCCATGAGCTGAACAATCCGGTGCCGACCGAGCCGTTGCTGTTCATCAAGCCGGGCAGTTGCGTGGTGCCGGTCGAGGGTGGTTTCAGCATCCCGGCGGACCGGGGTTCGGTGCATTACGAGGCCGAGATTGCCGTGTTGATCGGCAAGCCGTTGTCCACCAAGCCCAGTGTCGAAGAGGTGCTGGATGCCATTTCCGGTTTTGCCCCGGCCCTGGACCTGACCTTGCGTGACAAGCAGTCGGAGTTGAAGAGCAAGGGCTTGCCCTGGGAAGTCGCCAAGTCGTTCGACGGTGCCTGCGTGCTGGCGCCGTTCGTGGTCGGCAGCACCTTCCCGGACCTGACCCGGATCGGTATTCGCCTGACCATCAACGGCCAGGTCCGCCAGGATGGCATCAGCAGGGACATGCTCAACCCGATCGTGCCGATGATCCAGTACATGGCGGCGTGCTTCTCGTTGCAGGCCGGCGATGTGATCCTGACCGGCACGCCGGTGGGTGTCGGTCCGTTGAATGCAGGGGATGAGTTGGTGCTGGAATTGCCGGGCGCCAGCCGCTTCGACAGCAGCGTCCGTTAATCACGACCGCCTCCCCCGGTAGGGGGAGGCGGCGTTTGCATCAGGCCTTCAGGGTTTTCACGCCTTCGCTGGTGCCCAGCAGCAGCAGGTCCGCCGGACGCGCCGCGAACAGGCCGTTGGTGACCACGCCGACAATCGCATTGATCTGGCTTTCCAGCTCCACCGGGTTGGTGATCTGCAGGTTGTGCACATCCAGAATGATGTTGCCGTTATCGGTCAACACGCCTTCGCGGTACACCGGATCGCCCCCCAGTTTCACCAACTGCCGCGCCACATGGCTGCGGGCCATCGGGATCACTTCCACCGGCAGCGGGAAGGCGCCGAGCACCGGGACCAGCTTGCTGCCGTCGGCGATGCAGATAAAGGTCTTGGCCACGGCCGCGACGATCTTCTCGCGGGTCAGGGCCGCGCCGCCGCCCTTGATCAGGTTCAGGTGGGCGTCGCTTTCGTCGGCGCCGTCGATGTAGAACTCCAGGTCGCTGACGGTGTTCAGCTCATAGACCGGGATCCCGTGGCCCTTGAGGCGCGCGGCGGTGGCTTCGGAGCTGGCGACCGCGCCGTCGAAGGCGCCCTTGTGTTGGGCCAGCGCATCGATGAAGCAGTTGGCGGTGGAGCCGGTGCCCACGCCGATGATGCTTTTGTCATCGAGCTTGGGAAGGATGAAGTCGACAGCGGCTTGGGCCACGGCCTGTTTGAGTTGATCCTGGGTCATGCGGGCTCCGGAAGCGGGCAGGGGATGTACGGAAGGCCGGCATTATAAGCGCCAGGGCCGGGAAGGTCATTGCCCGTTTGGCCGCAGGCGGGCCCCGTGGCAAACCGCTGGCGTGGGCAACAAAACCTCAGGAACCCTGTGGTCGTTGCCGCAAGCGCTGGGTTAGACTCGTCGGTCCCTGTCCACACCCGCCAGCGATGCCTTCCGATGCTTGAACAGTACGTCAAGAAGATCCTCAACTCGCGCGTCTACGACGTTGCCGTGGAAACCCCGTTGCAGACCGCTCGCCAGCTCTCCGAGCGGCTGGGCAACCAGGTCTGGCTCAAGCGTGAAGACTTGCAGCCGGTGTTCTCCTTCAAGATTCGCGGTGCCTACAACAAGCTGAACCAGCTCAGCGACGCCGAGCGCGCGCGTGGCGTGGTCACGGCGTCGGCGGGCAACCATGCCCAGGGCCTGGCCCTGGCGGCCAAGGTGCTGGGGGTCAAGGCCACCATCGTGATGCCCAAGACCACCCCTGAAATCAAGGTCGAAGGCGTACGCTCCCGGGGCGGCAAAGTGGTGCTGCACGGCGACTCGTTCCCCGAAGCCCTGGCGTATTCGCTGAAGCTGGTCGAGGAAAAAGGCTACGTCTACATCCACCCCTACGATGATCCGCACACCATTGCCGGGCAGGGCACCGTGGCGATGGAGATTCTGCGTCAGCATCCGGCCCCGTTGGATGCGATCTTCGTTCCGGTCGGCGGTGGCGGGTTGATTGCCGGTATTGCGGCCTATGTGAAGTACCTGCGGCCGGACATCAAGGTGATCGGTGTCGAGCCGGACGATTCCAACTGCCTGCAGCAGGCCATGGCCGCCGGTGAGCGGGTGGTATTGCCTTCCGTGGGCCTGTTCGCCGACGGCGTGGCCGTGGCCCAGATCGGCCAGCACACCTTCGATATCTGCAAGGACTATGTCGACGAGGTGATCACTGTCAGCACCGACGAGATCTGCGCCGCCATCAAGGATATCTACGACGATACCCGCTCGATCACCGAACCGGCCGGCGCCCTCGGTGTGGCGGGGATCAAGAAGTACGTCGAATCGCGCAAGATCAGCGGGCAGACCCTGGTGGCCATCGACTCCGGCGCCAACGTCAACTTCGACCGCCTGCGCCATGTGGCCGAGCGCGCCGAACTGGGCGAAGGGCGCGAAGCCATCATCGCCGTGACCATCCCGGAGCAGCCGGGCAGTTTCAAGGCGTTCTGCGAGGCCATCGGCAAGCGTCAGATCACCGAGTTCAACTACCGCTATCACACCGGTCATGAAGCGCATATTTTCGTCGGCGTTCAGACCCATCCCGACAGCGATCCGCGCAGTGTCCTGATCGACAGCCTGACCCGCCAGGGTTTCCCGGTGCTCGACCTGACCGACAACGAATTGGCCAAGTTGCATATCCGCCATATGGTCGGTGGCCATGCGGCCCGTGTCAGCGACGAGATGGTGCTGCGCTTCGAGTTTCCGGAGCGTCCGGGGGCGTTGTTCAACTTCCTCAACAAGCTGGGCGGGCGCTGGAATATCTCGATGTTCCATTACCGCAACCATGGCGCCGCGGATGGCCGGGTGGTCGCGGGCCTGCAGGTGCCGGAGGAAGAGCGTCACCAGGTACCGGCCGCCCTCGCGGAAATCGGCTACCCGTATTGGGATGAAAGCGATAACCCGGCGTATCAGCTGTTCCTCGGCTGAAGCGAGGCAGATGGCTGCTAAGCTGATGGGCAAGGCACTGCTGCTCGAAAGTTGATCGTAAAACCAGGGAAACGATGAAATGGAAACCTTCACTGCCTTGAAACTGCTACACGCCGTGGCACCGGTACTTTTGCTGGGCAGCGCGCTGGCGGTGGCGATCAGGCTTTGGCGCGGCCGCCGTGCCGGCGATCTGACTGTTCAGAATCACACCTTGCAGCGCCCCTGGTTTTTCGTCTGGGCACTGATGGCGCTGTGCCTGGCCGTGCTGCCGGTCAGTGGCTGGTGGCTGGTGCACCTGGCCGGCTGGCCATTGGGCCAGACCTGGCTGCTGGGTTCGAGTGTGCTCTACACCCTCTGTACCTTGAGCTGGCTGTGGCTGGTGGTCCGTCTCAATCGCCTGCGCCGTGGCATGACGGCGCGGCATCCGGGGTTCACGCTGGCCCTGGCCATTTTCACGGTTGTCGGTTTTGTCGCCATTGCGGGCCTGATGGGCGCGAAGCCGGTTTAAACCGCCAGGCCGGGGAATTGTCATGAAGGTGCTTCTGGTGGGGGCCACGGGGTTCGTCGGTCGCCATTTGCTGGTTGCGTTGAACGCCGCGGGTCATGAAGTGATCGCCACCAGCCGCGGCCACCACGTCCGCTCGGTGCCGGGTGTCGAATGGCAGGTGCTCGATCTTGATCGGCTGGCCACTGACGCCAAGCATTTCATCCTGCCCCACGGTATCGACCTGCTGATCAATGCCGCCGGGTTGCTGAGTGTCGACGAGCAGGCGTTGCGCCTGACCCAGGACCTGGGCACCCGGGCGCTGTTCGACCTGGCGGCGCGCCAGGGCGTGCGGGTGCTGCACATTTCCGCGCTGGGCGCCGGCGAGCAGCCGGATGTGCCGTTCCTGGCGAGCAAGGCGGCGGCGGATGACTACCTGATGGCGCTCGGCGTACAGGCCGTGGTGCTGCGGCCCTCGTTGCTGGTGGGGGCGGGCGGGGCCAGCAGTGCCTGGCTGGCGCGCCTGTCGCCGTGGCCGCTGATCCCGCTGCTGGACCTGCATGCCCGCTTGCAGCCGCTGCATATCGACGATCTGTCCGCCGCGGTGCTGGCCTTGCTGCGTCATTGGCCGGCGCAGTCCCAGGTGTTGCCGCTGGTGGGGCCGCAGGCGCTGACCTTGGCGCAGGTGCTCGATCAGCTGCGCGCTGCCCAGGGCTGGGCGCCGGCGCGCTATGTGAGCGTACCGGGAATCCTGTCGCGGGCCGCTGCCTGGCTGGGCGAGCGCCTGGGCTGGCGGGCCTTGAATCACCAGAGCCTGCGCATGGCCCGGCGCGACAATGTCGCGGACCCCGAGGCGCTGGCCGCGGTCTGCGGTTACCGGGTCGCACCGCTGTCGACCCGCCTGGTGGACTGGCCGAACGCCGGCCAGAGTGCCCAATGGGCGCTGCGTCCGTTGCTGCTGGCGGTGATGCTGTTGATCTGGCTGGGCACGGCGGCGGTGTGCCTGGGGCCGGGTTATGACTGGAGCCTACGGATCATGGCCGAGGCCGGTGTGAGCGGCACGCCTGCGGTGTTCGCGGTCTACGCCGGGGCGCTGTGCGACGGGCTGCTGGGGCTGGGGATGTTGTTCAAGCGCTGGCGCAGGCGGGCGTTCCAGGCCCAGTTGCTGTTGATGAGCGGCTACACCCTGATCATCAGCTTCGTGCTGCCGCACTACTGGCTTGACCCTTATGCCGCCGTCGCCAAGAACCTGGTGCTGATGGTGGCGACCCTCTGGCTGCTTTGGACTGAACCGCGTCGATGAGTGCTTATCTACTGCTCAAAACCCTGCATATCCTGTCTTCCACCATTCTCTTCGGCCTGGGCGCCGGTTCCGCGTACTACGCCTTGCGCGCCTGGCGCACGGGCCAGGTCGAGGTGATCGCGGTGACCTTCAAGCACCTGGTGTTCGCCGATTGGGCCTTTACCACGACCACGGCGGTGTTCCAGCCGTTGAGCGGGCTGGGGCTGATGTATCTGGCGGGGTGGCCGATCCAGCAAAACTGGCTGACGTGGAGTCTGGGGTTGTTCCTGTTGGCGGGGATCTGCTGGTTGCCGGTGGTATGGCTGCAGATCCGGGTGCACAAGATGGCCGGGCAGGCCCTGCGCGAGGGGACGGCGATGCCGATCCAGGCTGAGACCTATATGCGCTGGTGGTTTGCCCTGGGCTGGCCGGCGTTTCTGTCCTTCATGGCGATTTTCTACCTGATGGTCGCCAAACCGGCCTGAGTACCGGTTTGGTCGCGAAGGTGTGGTCAGTCGCGCAGGCTGATCACCGGCCAGCCACGCTTCTCGGCTTCGGCCCGCAGGTTCGGGTCCGGGTCCACCGCCACGGGATTGGCCACCTGCTCCAGCAACGGCAGGTCGTTCATCGAATCGCTGTAGAAATAGCTGTCTTCCAGGCCAAGGCCGGTCTCTTCCAGCCAACGGTTCAGGCGCGTCACCTTGCCTTCGCGAAAGCACGGTACATCGGTGCTGCGCCCGCTGTAGCGACCGTCGATCATCTCGCACTCGGTGGCGATCAGGGTCTCGACTCCCAGCCGCGCGGCAATCGGTGCCGTCACGAAGCGGTTGGTGGCGGTGATGATCACCAGCTTGTCGCCGGCGTCCCGGTGCCGGGCCAGCAGCTCCAGGCCCTTGGGCAGCACGATGGGCTCGATGCAGTCGCGCATGTAGTCGCGATGCCACTCGTCCAACTGGGCCATTTCGCTGCGACCGAGAATCTCCAGGCAGAAATTCAGGTACGCGGCGTTGTCCAGGCGGCCCGCCAGGTAGTCCTGGTAGAACTCGTCGTTACGGTTTTTGTAGGCCACCGGATCGAGAATGCCCCGCTCGCAGAGGTAATCGCCCCAGGCGTGATCGCTGTCACCGCCCAAAAGTGTGTTGTCCAAGTCGAATATAGCCAGACGCATTGCGGTTACTCGCTGAAAAGCCTGTAAAAAGGCCACCAGAATACGGTCTTTTCACAAGAGTGCACATAAGGTAGGCAGGCTCGTTGCTGCTTTCACAACCTTTGTGGAACAATGCGGCGACATGCGTTTGCGAGGTGGTTGCCGTGATCGACCCCGATGGTTTCCGTCCTAATGTCGGGATAATTCTGACGAATGATGCCGGTCAGGTCCTATGGGCGCGCCGGATCAATCAAGATGCATGGCAGTTTCCGCAAGGCGGGATCAATCCTGACGAAACGCCTGAAGACGCTTTGTACCGCGAATTGAACGAAGAAGTCGGCCTGGAACGTGAAGATGTGCAAATTCTGGCCTGTACCCGGGGCTGGTTGCGCTATCGTTTGCCGCAACGTCTGGTGCGTACCCACAGCCAACCGCTGTGCATCGGCCAGAAACAGAAATGGTTTCTCCTGCGCCTGCTCTCCAACGAGCAGCGGGTGCGGATGGATTTGACCGGTAAACCGGAGTTCGATGGCTGGCGCTGGGTCAGCTATTGGTACCCGTTGGGCCAGGTGGTGACATTCAAGCGCGAGGTCTACCGTCGCGCGCTCAAAGAGCTTGCCCCGCGCCTGTTGGCGCGCGACTGACACGGAGTTCGACCCCGAGCCATGCTCAATACGCTGCGCAAGATCGTCCAGGAAGTTAACGCCGCCAAGGATCTCAAGGCGGCGTTGGGCATTATTGTATTGCGCGTCAAGGAGGCCATGGGCAGCCAGGTCTGCTCGGTCTACTTGCTGGACCCCGAGACCAACCGCTTTGTCCTGATGGCCACCGAGGGCTTGAACAAGCGCTCGATCGGCAAGGTCAGCATGGCGCCGAACGAAGGCCTGGTCGGTCTGGTGGGTACGCGTGAAGAACCGCTGAACCTGGAAAACGCCGCCGATCACCCGCGTTATCGCTACTTTGCCGAAACCGGCGAGGAGCGTTATGCCTCCTTCCTCGGTGCACCGATCATTCACCACCGCCGGGTGGTCGGCGTGTTGGTGATCCAGCAGAAAGAGCGTCGCCAGTTCGACGAAGGCGAAGAAGCCTTCCTGGTGACCATGAGCGCCCAGCTCGCCGGCGTTATCGCCCATGCCGAAGCCACCGGTTCGATCCGCGGGCTGGGGCGTGAAGGCAAGGGCATCCAGGAAGCCAAGTTCATCGGTGTGCCGGGCTCGCCGGGCGCGGCAGTGGGTACGGCGGTGGTCATGCTGCCGCCGGCGGACCTGGATGTGGTGCCGGACAAGGCGATCGCCGATGTCGATGCCGAACTGGCCCTGTTCAAGACCGCTATCGAAGGCGTACGCGCCGACATGCGCACGCTCTCGGCCAAGCTCGCGACCCAGTTGCGTCCGGAAGAGCGGGCGCTGTTCGACGTCTACCTGATGATGCTCGACGATGCCTCCCTCGGCAGCGAAATCACCAATGTGATCAAGACCGGCCAATGGGCCCAGGGTGCCTTGCGCCAGGTGGTGACCGATCACGTCAACCGTTTTGAACTGATGGACGACGCCTACCTGCGCGAGCGCGCGTCGGACGTCAAGGACCTCGGGCGTCGGCTGCTGGCCTACCTGCAATCCGAGCGGCAGCAGGCCATGGTCTACCCGGACAACACCATCATGGTCAGTGAAGAATTGACCGCGGCCATGCTGGGCGAGGTGCCGGAAGGCAAGCTCAAGGGCCTGGTGTCGGTACTGGGTTCGGGTAACTCCCACGTGGCGATCCTGGCGCGGGCCATGGGTATTCCGACGGTCATGGGCCTGGTGGACCTGCCGTATTCGAAGGTCGACGGCATCGAGATGATCGTCGACGGCGCGCGCGGCGAGGTGTTTACCAACCCTGGCGAAGTCTTGCGCCGGCAATATGTCAGTGTGGTAGAAGAAGAACGCCAGCTGTCCGAAGGCCTGGATGCCTTGCGCGAACTGCCCTGCGTGACCCCTGATGGTCACCGCATGCCGCTGTGGGTCAACACTGGCCTGCTGGCGGACGTGGCCCGGGCGCAGCAGCGCGGAGCCGAGGGGGTGGGCCTGTACCGCACCGAAGTCCCCTTCATGATCAACCAGCGTTTCCCGAGCGAGAAGGAACAGCTGGCGATCTACCGCGAGCAGTTGTCGGCGTTCCATCCGCAGCCGGTGACCATGCGCAGCCTGGACATCGGCGGCGACAAGTCGCTGCCGTATTTCCCGATCGAAGAAGACAACCCGTTCCTCGGCTGGCGCGGTATCCGCGTGACCCTCGACCACCCGGAAATCTTCCTGGTGCAGGCGCGGGCCATGCTCAAGGCCAGCGAAAGCCTGAACAACCTGCGGATCCTGCTGCCGATGATCTCGGGTATCCACGAGATGGAAGAGGCGCTGCACCTGATCCACCGCGCCTGGGGCGAGGTGCGCGACGAAGGCACCGACGTGCCGATGCCGCCGGTGGGGGTGATGATCGAGATTCCCGCGGCGGTGTACCAGACCCGCGAGCTGGCGCGGCAGGTGGACTTCCTCTCGGTGGGTTCCAACGACCTGACCCAGTACCTGCTGGCGGTGGACCGCAACAACCCACGGGTGGCGGACCTCTACGACTACCTGCACCCGGCGGTGCTGCAAGCCTTGCAGAACGTGGTGCGCGATGCCCATGCCGAAGGCAAGCCGGTGAGTATCTGCGGCGAGATGGCCGGTGATCCGATGGCGGCGGTGCTGTTGATGGCGATGGGTTTTGACAGCCTGTCGATGAACGCCACCAACCTGCCGAAGGTGAAATGGATGTTGCGCCAGGTCAGCCTGAGCAAGGCCCGGGAGCTGCTGGCCCAGGTGATGACCATCGATAACCCGCAGGTGATTCGCAGTACCTTGCAGTTGGCGCTGAAGAACCTCGGGTTGTCACGGATGGTGGCGCCGACCGTCACGCATTGAGGGGAGCTAGACCTTCAGCTCCACCTCCCCCAGATGCCCGCCATAAGGGCCGAAACTGCGTTCGAGCAGATGGCGCCGACCATCGGCGTGGACGATCAGCACCGTGCTCGCCCGTGTGCCATAGCTGGGGCTGGCGATAAAGATGCTGGACAACAGGCTCTCGGTTGCAACGCCCACTCCGGTGTCCGGCAGCTCGGCAAGCGGTGCGCTCGTCGGGTCGCCGAGCAACGCCAGCAAGGCCTCCGGCCGGGGATCGCGCAATTCCCAGGACAGCGCCGCCCGGGCCTTGAGCAGTTTCGGCCAGGGCGTATCGAGCCCGGCATTCGACAGCCCGTACACACCTTCCGTCAGTTGGCGCGGCTCACCCTCGTGAGAGTTGAAATGCCACAAGGTGTCCGCGGTGCCCACTAGCAGGTTGAAACCACCATATTCCTGCGATCTTGCGCGAACTTCGGCTAAATAGTCCTCAGCCGGTTGATCCTCGGTGAGAAAGCGTGCCACCAGCTCCCCGCGCGATCGGCGACCCACTGGCTGGTTCGGGTTGCGGATATTGGTCAAGGCCGCAAAGCGCCCCCCGGCGCCGATCCCGAGCCAGGTACCGCCCGCCTCCAGATCCCGTCCGGCATAGACCCGCGGCGCTTCGGGCCACTGCGCCAGCGGCAGGCTCGGCCGGGCGTAGAACTCGTCGCGGTTGGCCGCGACGATCAGCGGCTGGGCGTGGCCCGGGCGCCAGGCAAAGACAATCAGACACATCAGGTTGTCCCTCGATGTTTTTTGCCCACTCTACGCAGGGTATCCATCGTCATCCAGTAGAGCCGTGTCCGTCCTTCCGTTACCATGCCGGACTTGTTTCGTGGGGGCGCACATGGAATTTCTGCTCTATCTGCTATTGGGGGCCTGTGCCGGCGTACTGGCCGGGCTGTTCGGCGTGGGCGGGGGGATCATTATCGTCCCCGTGCTGGTGTTCAGTTTCACCCTGCAAGGTTTCGATCCGCTGATCCTCACGCACCTGGCGGTGGGCACCTCCCTGGCGACGATCATCTTCACCTCGTTCAACACCATTCGCGGGCACCACAAGCGCGGTGCGGTGCAGTGGTCGATCTTTGTCTGGATGGCCCTGGGCATCCTCGCGGGCTCGGGCCTCGGCGCGCTGACCGCCAAGGCCATCGCCGGCCCGAACCTGCAGAAGATCATCGGCGTGTTCGCCCTGGTGGTGGCGGCCCAGATGGCGCTGAACCTCAAGCCCAAGGCCAGCCACACCGTGCCCGGCAAATTCGGCCTGGGTCTGGCGGGGGCGGTGATCGGCTGGGCCTCGGCGATTTTCGGGATCGGCGGCGGCTCCTTGACCGTGCCGTTCCTGACCTGGCGCAGCGTGTCGATGCAGCAGGCGGTGGGGACGTCCTCGGCCTGTGGCTTGCCGATTGCCCTGGCCAGTACCTTGAGTTTCATGATCCTGGGTTGGCACGATCCGTTGTTGCCGGCCTACAGCCTGGGTTTCATCTATTTGCCGGCCTTGCTCGGGATTGCCCTGACCAGTATGTTTTTTGCCCGTTTCGGCGTGCAATTGGCACACAAGTTGTCGCCGTTGCTGCTCAAGCGGCTGTTTGCCGGCCTGTTGTTCATTGTCGGCATGAAGTTCCTGCTCTGAGCCACAGGCTCGGTTCAGTCACGTTGACGCAATATTGGCTTAATGGCGGGGCTGCAACATGACCCGCCGGCCTTGCGATCCCTGACCCGCCGGGCCCTGAATTTTTACTCTATCGAGGAGTTGCAATGCTGCCTTACCCGCAGATCGACCCGGTGGCCGTGGCCATCGGTCCGCTGAAAATCCACTGGTACGGCCTGATGTACCTGGTCGGCATTGGCGGTGCGTGGCTGCTGGCCTCCCGGCGCCTGAACCGTTTCGACCCGACCTGGACCAAGGAAAAGCTCTCCGACCTGATCTTCTGGTTGGCCATGGGCGTGATCGTCGGCGGGCGCCTGGGTTATGTGCTGTTCTACGACCTGAGCGCCTACCTGGCCAACCCGACGCTGATCTTCGAGGTCTGGAAGGGCGGCATGGCGTTCCATGGCGGTTTCATCGGGGTGATGCTGGCGGCCTGGTGGTTCGGTCGGCGTAACGGCAAGTCGTTCTTCGAACTGATGGACTTTGTCGCGCCGATGGTGCCGATCGGCCTGGGTGCCGGGCGGATCGGCAATTTCATCAATGCTGAGCTGTGGGGCAAACCGACCGATTTGCCGTGGGCGATGGTCTTCCCGCCGTTCAGCGACCCGGCGCAGTTGCCGCGTCACCCGTCGCAGCTGTACCAGTTCGCCCTGGAGGGCGTGGCGCTGTTCGTCATTCTCTGGTTGTTCTCGCGCAAGCCGCGGCCGACCATGGCGGTCTCGGGCATGTTCGCGTTGTTCTACGGGATCTTCCGTTTTGTCGTCGAGTTCGTCCGGGTGCCGGATGCGCAGCTCGGCTATCTGGCGTTCGGCTGGGTGACCATGGGGCAGATTCTCAGTCTGCCGATGATCATCGGCGGCCTGGGCTTGCTGTGGTTCGCCTATCACCGCACGCCGACGGCGAAAGACGCCGCGCTTTAAATTCGAATCGGGGCCCGCGGGCCCCGTATTCAAGGATGCAGGTAACTCATGAAGCAATATCTCGAACTGGTCGCCCACGTCATCAAGAACGGCACCAAGCAGGCCAACCGTACCGGCGTGAACACCATCAGCTTTCCCGGGGCGATGCTGCGCTATGACCTCCAGGAAGGCTTCCCGGCGATCACCACCCGCAAGATGGCCTTCAAGTCCGCCATCGGCGAGATGTGCGGTTTTCTCCGTGGGGTGAACAACGCCGCCGAGTTCCGGGCGTTGGGCTGCAAGGTCTGGGACCAGAACGCCAACGAAAACGCGCAATGGCTGGCCAATCCGTTCCGCCAGGGCGATGACGACCTGGGCGAGATCTACGGGGTGCAATGGCGCAAATGGCCGGCGTACAAGCAGATTGCCAAGAGCAACGTGGCCGCCATCGAGCAGACCCTGGGCCAGGGCTACCGGCAGATTGCCGAGGGCGAGGAAAACGGCCAGGCCTATGTGGTGCTGTACAAGGCCATCGACCAGGTGCGCCAGTGCGTCGACACCATCATCAAGGACCCGGGCAGCCGGCGGATCCTGTTCCACGGCTGGAACTGCGCGCAGCTGGATGAAATGGCCTTGCCGCCCTGTCATTTGCTCTACCAGTTTCATCCGAATGTGGAGACGAAGGAGATTTCCCTGACCCTCTACATCCGTTCGAACGACCTGGGCCTGGGCACGCCGTTCAACCTGACCGAGGGGGCGGCGCTGCTGAGCCTGATCGGGCGGCTGACCGGCTACACGCCGCGCTGGTTCACCTATTTCATCGGCGATGCCCATGTGTATGAAAACCACCTGGACATGCTCAATGAGCAACTGACGCGCGAGCCGTTCCCGATGCCGAAACTGGTGATTTCCGAGCGGGTGCCGGAGTTTGCCAAGACCGGGGTGTACCAGCCGGAGTGGCTGGAGTTGGTCGAGCCGGGCGATTTCTCGCTGGAAGGTTATCAACACCATGCGCCGATGACGGCGCCGATGGCGGTCTGAGTCCGACTCCGGACCGCGTTATCGTTCTTCGCGGGCAAGCTCCGCTTCCACAGTAGGTTTGTGTCGTACACAGAAGGTGCGTACGACTCGGAATCTGTGGGAGCGGAGCTTGTCGGGTCGCCGCATCGCCGCGAAGAGGCCCTCAATGCCCGTGACTTCTCCCGACATGTGAATGCTCTTCCGTCGGCACCACGCTGCCGCTGACTTCCAGCCGCTGCAAGATCCCGCACTGATCCAGGTCCGGCCCGCCGCCGCAGCGTTGGCGCAGGTCCAGCAACTGCACCTGCAACGCCAGCAGCCCGTCGATCCGCGCCTTGACGTGGTGGATGTGCTCGTCGATCAGCGCATTCACGCTTTCGCACTGATCCTGCGGGCTGTCGCGCAGGCCCAGCAAACTGCGAATCTCCTCCAGTGTCATGTCCAGGCTGCGACAGTTGCGGATAAAGGTCAGGCGCTCCACGTGCGCCTGGGTGTACAGGCGATAGTTGCCCTCGCTGCGCGCCGGTTCCGGCAGCAGGTTTTCCTTTTCGTAATAGCGGATGGTTTCCACCTGGCAGTCGGTGAGTTTCGCCAGTTCGCCAATCTTCATCGTTCGATCTCCCAAAAGGGTGCTTGACCCTATAGTGGCTACAGGGTGTTCACTTGGCAACAAGCACTTTCAGGGACGCACCCATGAGCGACTCCATCCACACTTCGCACAAGCTCGGCAGCGATCATGCGCACGCTGATCACGATCACGATCACGATCACGATCACGATCACGATCACGGCCATGACCACAGCCATGCCGATAAACACGCTCCCCAGCCTTTTCGTGTCCTCCAGCCGGTGAAGGCTTCCCACTCCCATGGGAAGGCCGGTCATGCGCACAGCAGTTGCTGTTCGAGCGCTGAGGCCCCCGCGTTGGTCAAGCTCAGCGCCACCACCAGCGCCGACGCGCGGTTGAGCCGTTTCCGCATCGAAGCCATGGACTGCCCCACCGAGCAGACGCTGATCCAGAACAAGCTCGGCAAGCTCTCGGGTGTGCAGCAGCTTGAGTTCAACCTGATCAACCGGATCCTCGGCGTGACCCACGACCTGTCGTCGACCGCGCCGATCGTCGACGCCATCAAGTCCCTGGGCATGCAGGCCGAGCCGCTGGAAGAGGGCGCGAACGCCGACACCCCGAGCCAGCCGCCAGTGAAGAAGCCCTGGTGGCCCCTGGCGCTGTCCGGCGTCGGCGCGTTGGCCGCCGAAGTGATTCACTTCACCGGCGTGGCCCCGACCTGGGTGGTGGCAATCGTCGCACTGGTCTCCATCCTCAGTGGCGGCCTGACCACCTATAAAAAGGGCTGGATCGCCCTGAAGAACCGCAACCTGAACATCAACGCGCTGATGAGCATCGCCGTGACCGGTGCCGTGCTGATCGGCCAGTGGCCGGAAGCGGCGATGGTGATGTTCCTCTTCACCATCGCCGAGCTGATCGAAGCCAAGTCACTGGACCGGGCGCGCAACGCCATCAGCGGCCTGATGCAGATGACGCCGGAGAAGGCCACGGTGCGCCAGGATGACGGCGATTGGGTCGAACGCGAGGTCAAAAGCATCGAACTGGACGCGCTGGTACGGGTACGACCCGGTGAGCGCATTGCGCTTGATGGCGAAGTGGTCTACGGCAGTTCAAGCGTCGATCAGGCACCGATCACCGGCGAAAGCCTGCCTATCGAGAAGAACCCTGGCGACAAGCTCTTCGCCGGTACCATCAACCAGGCGGGCTCGCTGGACTATCGGGTGACAGCTACCGCGGGACACTCGACCCTGGCGCGGATCATCCATGCCGTCGAGCAGGCCCAGGGCGCGCGGGCACCGACCCAGCGTTTCGTCGACACCTTCTCGAAAATCTACACCCCGGCGGTATTCGCCTTGGCCCTGGTGGTGGCGGTGTTGCCGCCGCTGTTGATGAACGGCCTGTGGTTCGACTGGATCTACCGGGCGCTGGTCCTGCTGGTGGTCGCCTGTCCGTGCGCGCTGGTGATCTCGACACCGGTGACCATCGTCAGCGGCCTGGCCGCCGCCGCGCGCAAGGGCATCCTGATCAAGGGCGGGGTGTATCTGGAAAGCGGGCACAAGCTCGATTACCTGGCCCTGGACAAGACCGGCACCATCACCCATGGCAAGCCGGTGCTGACCGACTACCTGTCCCTCGAGCCGCTGGCCCTGGAAACCGCACCGCTGATCGCCGCCAGCCTTGCGTCCCGTTCCGATCACCCGGTATCCCTGGCGATCGCCAAGGATGCGCGGGACAAACAGTGGGCGCTGCAGGACGTCGAGGCATTCGAAGCCTTGAGCGGACGCGGCGTGCGCGGCGAGATCGACGGCAAGGGCTATTACCTGGGCAATCATCGCCTGGTGGAAGACCTCGGACTCTGCTCGCCGGCCCTGGAAGAAAAACTCTTCGCCCTGGAAAAACAAGGCAAGACCGTGGTGCTGTTGCTCGATGCGTCCGGCCCGCTGGCGTTGTTCGCCGTGGCCGATACGGTCAAGGCCTCCAGCCGCGAGGCGATCCGCGAGTTGCACGCGTTGGGTATCCGGACCCAGATGCTCACCGGTGACAATGTCCACACCGCCTCCGCCATTGCGGCCCAGGTCGGGATCGACGAGGCGCGTGGCGACCTGCTGCCCACCGACAAACTGCAGGCCATCGAAACGCTGTATGCCCAAGGCCATCAGGTCGGCATGGTCGGCGACGGCATCAACGACGCCCCGGCCCTGGCCCGTGCCGAGATCGGCTTCGCCATGGCCGCCGCCGGTACCGACACCGCGATCGAGACCGCCGATGTCGCCCTGATGGACGACGATCTGCGCAAGATTCCCGCGTTCATTCGCCTTTCGCGCCAGACCGCGAGTATCCTCAGGCAGAATATCGCCCTGGCGCTGGTGATCAAGGCGATCTTCCTGGCGGTGACGTTCCTGGGTTTCGCGACCATGTGGATGGCGGTGTTCGCCGACATGGGCGTCAGCCTGCTGGTGGTGTTCAATGGGTTGCGCCTGTTGCGCAAGTAAACGAATGAGAGGGTGATGTGCTGAGTGCCGAGCTGAAGGCGTTTTACATGGTCGCCCGCCTGGGCAGCATCACCCAGGCGGCGAAAAGGCTCGGGCTCAGCCAGCCCACGGTGACCACCCAGATCCGTCATCTGGAAAGCCAGTACTCGGTCGAACTCTTCTATCGCGGCGGTCGGCGGCTGAGCCTCAGCGAGGAGGGCGCGCGCTTGCTGCCGATGGTCAAGACGCTGTTGCAGCAGGAAGCCGATATCGAGTTTTTCCTGCGCAACAGCGGGCAGGTGCAGGGCACCTTGCGCATTGCCGCGACGGCGCCGTATTACATCCTGGATCTGGTGAAGGCGTTTCGCGAGCGCTTGCCGCAGGTGGAGGTGTCGGTGGAAATCGGCAACTCCCAGCAGGTGCTGGAGGCGCTGGAGGAGTATCGGGTCGATGTCGCGGCCTCGTCGCAACTGCTGGAGGACCCGCGCTTGATCCGCCGGGTGCTGGGCAGCGATCCGCTGGTGCTGGCGGTGCATCGCAATCATCCACTGGCGATTCATGAGCATGTGCCGCTGTCGGCGCTGGCCGGACATTGCCTGCTGATGCGCGAGGCGGGTTCGACCACCCGGCAGCTGACGGAAGCGTTATTGCGCAATGCGCAGGTCAGTTATGGCCCGCTGCTGGAAATCGGCAGCCGAGAGTCGATTCGTGAGGCGGTGCTGCGCAATATCGGCATCAGCATCATTGCCCGGCAGGAAGTGCCCCACGACCCGCAACTGCGGGTGTTGACCATCGAAAATGCTCCGCAGATTCCCGAGTACCTGTATTGCCTCAAGGAGCGCAAGTCGGCGCGCCTGCCGGCGGCGTTTCTCGGGTTGGCCCAGGAGATGGCGCCGGCCTGACCCAAATCCACCAATACCACTATCGGCAGCTTTTGCCTTATTGCCACATAGCCTACGCATTCGCTCCCTAGCATGACCCTCATCCGCTTGATGAGGTCCGTCCATGAACAACTCGATCGCCAACGCCCTGGCCAACCCCGGCGCACCGATGAAGGTGCGCGGCGTGCGCAAGCGCTTCGGCGCCTTCACCGCGCTGGACAACGTCTCCCTGGACGTGGCCGCCGGTGAATTGGTCTGCCTGCTCGGCCCGTCCGGCTGCGGCAAGACCACCTTGCTGCGCTGCATCGCCGGCCTGGAACGTCAGGACGACGGCGAACTGTTCCTCGGCGAGCGCAATGTCTCCGAGCTGCCGCCGCAGGCCCGTGACTACGGCATCCTGTTCCAGTCCTACGCGCTGTTCCCCAATCTGACGGTGGAGGCGAATATCGCCTACGGTCTCGCCGGCAGTGGCCGTGACGAAACCCGCAAGCGCGTCGGTCAGATGCTGGAACTGGTGGGCCTGCTTGGCAGCGAGAAAAAATACCCCGGCCAACTCTCCGGCGGCCAGCAGCAACGTGTCGCCCTGGCCCGTGCCCTGGCCCCGGCGCCTTCACTGTTGCTGCTCGACGAACCCATGTCGGCCCTCGACGCCCGGGTCCGCGAGCATCTGTGCGGCGAGCTGCGCCAGTTGCAGCGCAACCTGGGCGTGACCACCCTGATGGTCACCCACAACCAGGACGAGGCCATGCTGATGGCCGATCGCATCGCCGTGATGAACAACGGCAAGGTCGAGCAGTACGCCACGCCCCAGGAAATCTACGACAAGCCGGCCACGCCGTTCGTCGCCGAGTTCGTCGGCCAGGGCAACTGGCTGCCATTCCAGCGCAGCAGCGACAGCCATGCGCGGGTCGGCGGCATGGATGTACGCCTGGCCGATGGCACGGCCCGCGCCGCCTCCGGCCGGTTGTTCTGCCGTCCCGAAGCGATCAGCGTCAACCCGCCGATCCACGAGGAAAACCTGTTCCCGGCGCGGGTGCGCGAAATCACCTTCCTCGGCAATCGCTGCCGGATGAGTTTCGAACTCAATCATTTGCCCGGGCACCCCCTGTTGGCCGAAGTCGGCCCGCAGGACATGCCGCGCCTGGGCGCGCCGGATATCTGGGTGGCGCTGCCGCCTCGCAGCCTCCAGGTGTTTGCCTGAGATGGCCGTTGAAATCAGCCTGCCCTTGTCCCGGCAGTCGACCCTGAAGCCCGTGCGGGTCGGCCTCGGCGACCGCCTGTTCGTCGTCGGTGGCAAGTTGCTCTGGCTTTGCCTGCTGGGCGTGGCGGTATTGCTGCCGCTGCTGGCGATCTTCTGGCGGGGCTTCAGCAGTGAAGCCGGGCAGGGCGGTGGCTGGCTGGCCGCCCAGGAACTGGTGAGCAGCGACAACTTTCACTGGTTGCTGGGCAATAGCCTGAAAGTTTCCCTCAGCGTTGCAGCCATCGTCGTACCGCTGGCCTATCTGTTTGCCTACGCCCTGCAACGCACGCTGATCCCCGGCAAGCCACTGTGGCGGGCGCTGTCCCTGTTGCCGCTGATGGCGCCGTCGATGCTGCCGGGTATCGCGCTGGTCTACCTGTTCGGCAACCAGGGCCTGCTGCGTGGCCTGTTGTCGGAGAATATCTACGGTTTCTGGGGCATGGTCCTGGGCGAGGTCATCTACACCTTTCCCCATGCCCTGATGATCCTGATTTCGGCCCTGTCCCTGGCCGACGCGCGTTTGTTCGACGCCGCGTCGAGCATGGGCGCCGGGCCCTGGAAGGCATTCCGCAGTATCACCTGGCCGGCCAGCCGCCAGGCGCTGTTCGCCGCCTTCTGCCTGGTGTTCACCCTGACCATCACCGACTTCGGTGTGCCGGTGGTGGTGGGCGGCGACTATCAGGTGCTGGCGCTCGAAGCCTACAAGGCGGTGGTCGGCCAGCAGCAGTTCGGCCGCGGTGCCCTGATCGGCATGATCCTGCTGCTGCCGGCGCTGTTCAGCTTTGCCGTCGATGCCTGGTTGCGCCGCCGTCACGGCGAGGCCATGAGCGGGCGCGCCCAGGTGTTCAAGCCGGTACCGTCCTGGAGACGTGACGCCTGCTACCTGGCGTTTGTGCTGCTGGTCTGCGCGGGCCTGCTGCTGGTGTTCGGCATGGCGGTGTATTCGTCGCTGGTGAAGTTCTGGCCTTACAACCTGTCGCTGTCGTTCAGCCACTACGCCTTCAACGCGACCACGGGCAGCGGCTGGCTGGCCTACCGCAACAGCCTGACCCTGGCGCTGTGCACGGCGCTGATCGGCAGCGGGCTGATTTTCACCGGTGCCTACCTGATGGAGAAAACCCGTGGCCAGCGTGGCCTGAACCTGGCCTTGCGGATCCTCGGCTTCGTGCCGATGGCGGTCCCGGGGTTGGTCCTGGGCCTGGGCTACGTGTTCTTCTTCAACCTCAACGGCAACCCGCTGCATGTGTTCTACGGGACCATGACCCTGCTGGTGGTCTGCACCATCGCCCATTACCTGACCACCGCGCAGATGACCGCCACCACTGCGCTGCGCCAGCTCGACAACGAGTTCGAGGCCGCCGCCCTGTCGCTCAAGGCGCCGCTCTATCGGCATTACCTGCGGGTCACGCTGCCGATCTGCCTGCCGGCGTTGCTGGACATCGTGCGCTACCTGTTCGTTTCGGCGATGACCACGGTGTCGGCGGCGATCTTTCTCTACAGCCCCGACACGATCCTGGCGGCGGTGGCGGTGCTGAACATGGACGACGCCGGCAACGTCGGCGGTGCCGCGGCCATGTCGACCCTGATCCTGTTTACCTCGATCGCCGTATCGCTGCTGCTGGCCTGGGCTTCGCGCGGGGTACTGCGCCGCTCCCAGGCCTGGCGGCAGACCGTGCCCGGCCATTGATCCCACGTCAACGCTTTGCCCAACCCCAACCGCACTCAACAAGGAACCGCACCATGTTCAAGCCCCTGGCTCTTGCCGCTGCTGTCCTCACTGCTTTCAGCCTGAATGCCTATGCCGCGAAAACCGAGCTGACCGTGTACACGGCCCTCGAGTCCGAGCAGTTGACCGCCTACAAGAAAGCCTTCGAGGCGACCTACCCGGACGTGGAAATCAAATGGGTACGGGACTCCACCGGCATCATCACCGCCAAGCTGCTGGCCGAGAAGGCGCGTCCGCAGGCCGATGCGGTCTGGGGCCTGGCGGCTTCCAGCCTGGCGATCCTCGACCAGCAGGGCATGCTGCAAAGCTACGCCCCCAAGGACCTGGGCAAGATCGGCGGCAACTATCGCGATGCGGCGAACCCGCCGGCCTGGGTCGGCATGGACGTCTGGGCGGCGACGATCTGCTTCAACACCGTCGAGGCCGAGAAGCAGCACCTGAGCAAGCCGGTGAGCTGGCAGGACCTGACCAAGCCCGAGTACAAGGGCAAGATCGTGATGCCGAACCCGGCCTCGTCCGGCACCGGCTTCCTGGATGTCAGCGCCTGGTTGCAGACCTTCGGCCAGCAGCAGGGCTGGACGTACATGGATGAGCTGCACCAGAACATCGGCCAGTACGTTCACTCCGGCTCCAAGCCGTGCAAGCTGGCGGCTTCGGGCGAGTTCCCGATCGGTATTTCGTTCGAATACCCGGCGGTGCAGCTGAAGCGCCAGGGCGCGCCGCTGGACATCATCCTGCCGAAGGAAGGCCTGGGCTGGGAGATCGAGGCCACGGCGGTGATCAAGGGGACACCCCATGAGGCGGCGGCGAAGAAATTGGCGGACTTCTCGGCCAGTCCCGCGGCCATGGAGCTGTACAAGGAAAACTTCGCTGTATTGGCACAGCCGGGCATTGCCAAGCCGCAGACCGAATTGCCGGCGGACTACGAGCAGCGCCTGATCAAGAACGACTTCGCCTGGGCTTCGAAGAGCCGCGACGAGATTCTTACCGAATGGCGCAAGCGCTATGACGGCAAGTCGGAGAAGGTCGCTCAGTAAGGTCGTTGTTTGAGCGCAGTCACTCAAGGCTGAGCGCGATCCCTTGTAGGAGCTGGCTTGCCGGCGATAGCGGTGGTGAATATCCCATCGCAATCGCCAGCAAGCCGGCTCCCACAGGCTCGCGGTGTTTTCAAACGGCCACTCCCTTCAGGACCCTCCATGACAAATCACAGCGACATCCTCATTGTCGGCGCCGGCATCCTTGGCCTGTCCCACGCTTATGCCGCCGCCCGCCGCGGCCTCAAGGTCACGGTCTTCGAGCGTAGCGCCACACCCCTGGGCGCCTCGGTGCGCAATTTCGGCCAGGCCCTGGTCACCGGTCAGCCGCCGGGAATCATGTCCGAGCTGGCCCGCGCCAGCCGTGAGATCTGGGCTCAATGGGCGCGGCAGGCCGGTTTCGCGCTCAAGCGCAACGGCTCGTACCTGTTCGCCCGTACCGAAGCCGAAGAACAACTGCTGGACGCATTCTGTACCGGACGCGCCCGGGAACAGGGCTACCGCGTCGAGCTGCTGCGCGGCGCCGCGTTGAACGAGCTCTACGGCGGTCAATTCAGCCATCACCGCGCCGCCCTGCACGGTCTCGACGACCAGCAGCTTTACTCCCGAGAGGCAATCCCAACGCTGATCGAATACCTGCGTCGCGAACTGGGCGTAACGTTCCACTTCTCGACCCTGGTGCGCGAGGTCGAACCCGGCCAACTGCACAGCACCGCCGGCACCTTCCACGCTGAACAGATCATCGTCTGCTCCGGTCACGACTATCAGACCCTGCTGGCCGACCCCATCAGCCAGCTGCAACCGTCCATCTGCCGCCTGCAAATGCTCCGCGCCCGGCCCCAGGTCGAGTTGAACCTGCAACACGCGCTGCTCACGGGCCTGAGCTGCGTGCACTACGGCGCTTTTTCCGACCTGCCGGAAGCGGCGGCGATCCAGGCGCAGATCCTGCGGGAAAGCCCGCACCTGCACGAACACGGCATCCACCTGCTGATCAGCCCAACCCCTTATGGCGAACTGATCATCGGCGACTCCCACCACTACGGCAGCGATGCGTCGCCGTTCAATGCCGAACAGGTGGATACCTGGATGCTGGAGCTGGCCGAGCACACCCTGGGCTGCAAGGTGCAGGTGGTGGAGCGTTGGCAGGGCGTCTACGGCGCCAAGGGACCGGGACCGTTTTCGCTGCTCCAGGCCGCGCCGGGGCTGAGCGCCGCGTTGATGCACACGGGGGTGGGCATGAGCGTTGGCCCGGCCCTGGGCGAAGGTCATATCGCCCGTTTGCTGGGGGAGTCGGCATGAAGTCCGTCGAGCAGGTACTGGACGAAGTCTTCGGCCTGTACCTGCAGTTCGGTGACGCCGACTACATCGGGGAGCCGGTGTCACAGCTGGAGCATATGTCCCAGGCCGCGCAGTTGGCGCTGGCCGAGGGCTTCGACGATGAAGTGGTGCTGGCGGCGTTCTTCCACGACATCGGGCATATCTGTCCGACCGGAGAACAGCCGGCGGGGGACATGGGCGGTTATGGCGTGGTCAGTCATGAGCGCGTCGGTGCCGACTATCTGCGTCGGGCCGGCTTCGGCGAACGGCTGGCGCGGCTGGTGGAGTATCACGTCCAGGCCAAGCGTTTTCTGACATTGCGTGAACCCGGGTACTACGAACGTTTGAGCGAAGCGAGTCGCCGTACCCTGGCGTACCAGGGCGGCGTCATGAGCGAAGAAGAGGCCCGGGCGTTCGAGCAGGACCCGCTATGCGCGGTGAGTCTGCGGATGCGTCATTGGGACGAGCAGGCCAAGCGCGAGGAAGTCCCTGTGCTTGACCTGCGGCTGTTGCGCGCCAAGGCGGCGCAGTTCCTACGTGAACAAGGGACGAGTGACCACGCATCCGTACGGCTTTAACACAGGACTCCAGAGACTATTCGGATATAAATAAATACGACCTTGGCCGAAGATGGCACTCGCAGTTCAAGCACGGCGCGTCGTTCCAAAACTGCCTGAAAGTTCGATTCGACGGTGATCTCGCCGGACGATTCGATGCTGTCTTCATCCAATAATAATGCCGAGGTTTACACGTATGCTGGAAGCAACCCAACAAGAAAACACCCTTCAGGAAATGACCCTCGAAGAGACCCAGGACGTTCGTGGTTCCGGGTTCTTCACCGACTTCGGTCCGATTCTCGACAAAGCCGTCGACTGGATCTCCGAAGGCCTGAAGAAAGCCAGCTGATCCCGCTGCCAGGGCGATAGACATCGCCCATTGTAGGAGCCGGCTTGCCGGCGATGAGGCCCGCACGTCCTGCATCGACTGTCCGGCCGCCATCGCCGGCAAGCCGGCTCCCACAGGGTCCTCAAGACTGTATTCCTTCATCGGCGCGCGCCCTGTCGCGTCGGTTGTCATGCACGAGTTCACCTATGCTTGAGTTGGGCAAGGTCGCGCCGCGAGCGGCGTTGGCACCCGTGGTCTTCGCCTGGTTCGTCTGCCTGTTTTTCGCCGGTGGCCTGGTCTTGCTGTTCATCGGCAACTACGCGAAGAAAGAAGACGTCCAGGGCCGGATCCTCACCCGCGATGTGGTCCGCATCACCAGTGAGCGCCCGGCCCATATTCGCGAAGTACTGGTCGAGGCCGGCGAATCGGTGAGCAAGGACCAGCCCTTGGTGCGTATCCGCACCCTGGAACCGGAAAGCTTCAACGAAGGCAGCGACAAACCCCTTTCCGCCCAAAGCGCCGAGCGCCTGGGCAGCCTGCTGGAGGATGCCGCCGGGGATGAAACCCAGGCCCGCTCGGCCCACGAAACCCAGAAGAAACTCCTGCAATTGCAGATCGCGCAGTTGCACAAGGATCTGCAACTCACCGCCACCATCAAGCGTTCGATCCAGCGCCGGGCCGCTATTGCCCTGGAAAACCGCCAGCGTCACGAGCGGCTGGCCGCCGAAGGCGCGGTGTCCGTGGCGGCGCTGAACGAAGCGATCGTCAAGCACGAGGCGGTGCTCCAGGACCTGGCGAACAACGACCTCGCCCAGGCCAGCGCGCAACAGCGGATTCTCGAACTGGAACAGCGCGGCAGCGAAGCCGATCACACCCTCACCAGCCGCCTCAGCGACCTCGCCCGGCAACGGCATGACCTGCGCGAGCGCCTCGAAAACCTAAACAAGAGCCAGGAATATGTCCTGCTGTCGCCCGTCGAGGGGGTGGTCGATGCCGTCTCGGTGTTTCCCGGGGCCCGGGCCCAGGGCGGCCAGCCGATGATGTTGTTGCGCATCAGCCGGGCCCTGCACGAAGCACCGGTGGTGGTCCTCGACGTCAGTCCGGCGGCCATCGGTTTCGCCAGCGCCGGTACCGAAGTCATCGTGCGGGTCGATGCGTTTCCCTATGAACGCTACGGCGTGATCAAGGGGCAGATCGTCCGCAGCACCGCCAGCACCTACCTTGAAGCCCCACCCGGTGCCAGGACCGATGGCGAGGAACCGGGGCCGACCTATCGGGCCGAGGTGAAGCTCGACTTTTCCGACTCGCGGACCAAGATCCGCCAGGACTGGCTCAAGGACGGCATGACCCTCAGCGGTTCGTTGCGCCTGGAACGCCTGAACCTGATGGAGTGGCTGTTCCTGCCGGTGCTCCGTGGGCTGGCGGGCAATCCGGACTACCTGCCGACGCTGGGCACCCCGGTGCAGCCTGTGGACAAGTCGGCATGAGCCGCCTCAAGCAATCGCTGCGCGAGGCCCTGGCCCGTTCGCGGCAGTTGTTCCAGCGCACGGTCCCGGTGATTCTCCAGGACGAGATGTCCGAATGCGGCATGGCCTCGATTGCCATGGTCGCCGGCTATCACGGCAAGGCCCTGAGCTTGCGCGAGATGCGCCAGCGCTACCGGGTGGCGCGGGACGGCATGTCGCTGTTCCAGGTGATCAAGGTCAGCGAGGAACTGGGCTTCAGCTGCCGCCCTCTGCGCTTGCAACTGCACGACGTGCGGCAACTGCGCACGCCGTCGATCCTGTTCTGGAACAACATGCACTTCGTCGTGCTGCAATCCACCAACCGCCAGGGGCTGCATATCGTCGACCCGGCGGTGGGACGGCGCTTCCATACCTGGGAAGAAGCGCTGTCGATGTTCAGCGGCGCGGCGCTGGAAATGCTCCCGGGGCTGGGTTTCACCACCCAGGTCCATCGGCGCGTTCCCGGCACCTTCGGCCCGCTCGGCGTCCTGCGCAAGAACACCTGGCTGTTGCGTTACCTGGTGCCCATGGGCCTGCTGTCGGTGGTCGGCTACTTCGGCGCCATCGCCGCGCCCAAGCTGTTCTCCCTGACCATCGATGAAGTGGTGGCGAAGAACGACGAGGATTTCCTCTTTCTGATCCTCTATGTTTTTGGCGGGATCTTTCTATTCAAGAGCCTCGCCGCCTGGCTACGGGCGGCCCTCGATATGCGCCTGCGCATCGCCCTGAGCCAGGACCTGTCCACTGGCGTGATCGCCTGGCTGCTGCGGCTACCGGTGAGTTACTTCGAACGCCGGGCCCCCGGCGATATCCTGCGGCGGACCCAGGCCACCGACAAAGCCTTCGTGCAGTTCACCGCCGGCTGGATGGACATCGCCATCGACCTGGCCTTCGGGGTGGCGTTTCTCGCGCTGATGGCCTTGATCAACGCCAAGCTGGCGGCCCTGTCGTTGCTGTTGTGCCTGCTGTTCTTTCTGTTTCGCGGCGTGACCCTGCCGGTCATGGAGAAACACCACAAGACCTCGATCGAAGCCGAAACGGCGCGCAACGTGACCCTGCTCGGCACCCTGGGCCATGTCGAGTCGATGAAGCTCTACAACTACGAAGCGGCCAAGCTGGCGAACTGGAGCAACCAGCACACCGACACCGAAATGGCCCGCGCCGGCGTCCAGCGTTTGCAGGCGATGAACCAGGTGGTGCACGAAGGGCTGTCCCATGGCCATTCGCTGCTGGTCAGTGCCCTCGGTGCGCTGGCCGTGCTCCATGGCGAGAACAGCGTCGGCGACCTGTTCGCCTTCGTCCTCTACAAGGACATGTTCATGGGTTGCGCGCTCAAGGTGGTCGACAGCTACATGAACCTGCGGCTGGTGAAGGTCGAGCTCAAGCGGGTCGAGGAAATCGTCGACGAGCCCGTCGAGCCGGTGGAGTCGAGCGTGTACAGCGCCGATCCCCTCGGCCAGCAGCAACCCTTGCGCTCGATCCAGATCGAAGGTGCGCGCTTTCGCTACAGCTCGTTCGACCGGCCGACCTTCGAGGACTTGAGTTTCAGCCTGGAGGGTCCTTGCCGACGCATCGCGATATTCGGCCCTTCGGGCTGCGGCAAGAGCACCTTCCTGAAAGTGCTCGCCGGGTTTTATGCCCTGGACACGGGGCGTTTCAGGATCAACGGCCTGGCGATGCGGCATTTCGGTTTGCGCCGCTACCGCCAGAGCGTGGCCTATGTCACGGCCCACGACGAGATCATCGCCGGTACGGTGATCGAGAACATCCTGATGGACAGCGACCCGTTGGACGGCACGCGTTTGCAGACCTGTGTCGAACAGGCCGGGCTGCTGGAAAGCATCCTGAAGCTGAGCAACGGCTTCAACACCTTGCTCGGTCCGATGGGCGTGCAATTGTCCTCGGGCCAGAAGCAGCGCTTGCTGATCGCCCGGGCGCTGTATCGGCGCCCGGAGCTGTTGTTGCTCGATGAACCGACCTCCCATCTGGATCCCAGTGCCCGCGATGTGATCATCGAGACCGTGCGCCGCTTGCCCATGCTGTGTGTGATCGTGACCCACGACAAGGCCGTGGCCCAGGCCTGCGACACGGTGTTGCTGATGCACAAGGGACGTCTGCGGCCCCTGGCTGGCGCGGCACGATGACGCCGTTTCGCCCGGGTTGGCCGATCCGCCGCTGGTTGCTGTGGATGCGCTTCAAGGCTGGGTTGCGCGCTCGTTTGGTGAAAGGACTGGCGCTGATCTTTCGGCTGAAAATCGCCCATCGTGGTTTGCCGCTGTTGCCGGCCCTCCTGCTGCGACTACCGTCCGCATGGCGCGGTCCGGACTACAACGCCTGTCGACAGAACCTCGAACTGTTCGGACTGGAACCCCGCACCTGTCGACTGCTGGCCTGCCGCTACAGCGCCATCCAGTTGCAATGCGCTATCTATCAGGTGCTTTACCCACGTCATCATCCCGAGCGCTTGCGCGCCTGGATTCGCGCGATCGCCTGGTACGATCCGGAGCGACACTGGCCGCGTACGCGGGTGCGCTCGACGATCATCGTACTGGCGCACACAGGGGAATACTGGATGGCGGTGGCTTGCATGATCGAGCGTTGTCCGGCCCCGAAGCGTTTCATCATTCCGATCTGGAACTTCAACGATCCTCTGACCCGACGCTCGCTGAAGAGCCTGGAGGCTTTCGGGCACCGCGTGGATATTCTCGACAGCAACGATCCGAAAACCGCATTGGCAATTGCCCGGGCGCTCAAGCGCGGCGACCAGGTGATCATCTTTGCCGACCTGCCGGTGAGTTTCGGCGGGGTGCGTTCCGGCGAGCCGGTGGACGGCCGCCTGTTTGGCCGCGCCGCGCAATTCGTCAAAGGGCCGATGTTCCTGGCGGCGAAAATGAAGTGCGACGTGTTGCTGGCGGGGCATCGTGCCCGGCTCGGCGGCTGCGGTGAACTGCATCTGATCCGGTGGATCACCCGCGCCGCCGCGCCGGAGATGCAGGCGCAATGGGCCCTGGCGATGGAGTCGTTCATTGCCGAGGCGCCCGAGCACTGGTTCTACCTGTCACGGCTGGAAGCCTTCTATCAGCGGCAAAAGACTTCGGACGAGAAAGCCTCGGGACTGCCGGGTCTGCTGCAACGGCGGAGGGTCGGATGAGGGGGCGTTATCTGGGACTGGTTGCCTGGCTGTTGACGGGGTGTTCGTTCATTCCCGACTACCAGCGGCCGTCGCCGACAGTGGCCGAACATTGGCGTGACCCGGGCTTGCAGGATGATGCCGCGCCGTTACCGGACTGGAGCGAGGTTTTTCTCGATCCCGAGCTGCAAGCACTGATCGAACTGGCGCGGATACATAACCATGATCTGCAGGTGGCTGTCCTGCGCATCGACGAGGCGCGGGCGCTGTATGGGATTTCCGCTGCCGAGCAATGGCCCGGCGGCGGGATCGACGGTTCGGTGCAACGGCAGAAGATTTCCGCCGCGGACTCGCCCATCGGCAAGGCGGTGATTCGTGAGCAGGGGCAGTTCAGGCTGGGGATCACTGCCTTTGAGCTGGATCTCTGGGGGCGGGTCCGGGCGTTGAAAACCGAAGCCGGGCAACGCCTGGTGGCCCGTGAGGAAGATGCCCTGAGTGTGCAGATCGGTTTGGTCGGCGAGGTCGCGACGGCTTACTACGAGCATCGTGCCTATCTCGAGCTGCACCGGCAGAACCGCCAGTTGCTGGAGCGGGCCGGCGAATCGAAACGCCTGATCGGACGTCGTCAGGCGCTGGGGTTGGCGAGCGAGTTGGAGCTACGCCAGGCCGATGCACTGGCCTTGACGCTGGAGGCCGAAGTGGCCGACGCGGACCGTCAGCAGCGCTTGGCCCTGAACCGGCTGGAGCTGTTGGTGGGGAGGACGCTGGAGCCTTCGCGGTTTTCCTCCGTCGCCTGGGGCGACGGGCTGCAACTGCCGGAGGTCGCCCCGGGCCTGCCCTCCGAGTTGCTGGTGCGACGCCCGGATATTCGGGCCGCCGAGGCTCGGCTCAAGGCCTTCAACGCCAATATCGGTGCCGCCCGGGCGGCCTTTCTGCCGAGCATTTCCCTGACCGGGTTCTTCGGTGCCAGCAGCCCGCAATTGAGCGAGCTGTTTTCCGGGGAGGCCAAGGGTTGGTCATTTACCCCCGCCGTGACATTGCCGCTGTTCGATATGGGCAGGCGCTTTACGCAGCTTGAGCTGTCGAAGGTGCAACGTGAGATTGCCGTGGTCGAGTACCAGCGTTCGATCCAGCAAGCCTTTCGTGAAGTGGCCGACGCATTGGGCTCGAACGAACCGCTCAATCGACAACTCGATACGCAGCAGCGGCTGGTGCTGAACGAGTCGCGCCGCGTCGAGTTGGCGCAACTGCTCTATCAGGATGGCTTGAACAGCTACCTCGAAGTGCTCGATGCCCAACGCGGCCTGAGTACGGCACAACAAGCGCTGATCAGGACCCGCTTGTTGCAGGTGAGCAACCGTATCGCCCTGTACAAGAGCCTGGGCGGTGGCTGATCGGCACCGAGGTTGAAGGGTTCGCAGCTTTCAGAGCCGGGTGAGGTTTCGTACGCAAGGTCAGGAATCCCGGTCTGGTGACTGATCGTCGCGGCGAATTAAGGTGAGGGCTCACATGGAAAGGAGTCTTTTATGCGTTATTTGAGAATGACCGCCCAGGACCGCAGCGGCAATGGCCGGGCTGATACGGTGTTGCTGCGCTTTTATGAGGAAGTGCCCGGCAAGCCCGACAAACTGGTATTCAAGGCGGCGGCAGTCGACATGACCGCCGATGGTGTGACGGACTTGCAGTTCGGTGGTGACGTCAACCGGGATGGCAAGGGCAACGCCAAGGATGAAAAACTGATCCGGGCGTTTGCCAATGCGTTCCTGAAGTTCGGCTGGTTCAACCAGGGGAAAAGTTGGCAGCGCTATATCAAGGTGTTTGCCGAGAACTATCACAACGACAAGTCACCGAATGTGGTGAGGTTGCATCTTCATGAGGGGACGGGGACGCCCAGGAACCAGACCCTGCTCTATAAGGCCTCGGCCCATGACACCGACAATAATGGGACCTTGGATTCGGTGGTTTACTTCGACATCGACGGCGAGGACATTTTCAGTCGGGCCGAAGAGGAATGGATCAAGTATATGGGCCGGACCTTTCTGAAGTTCAAATGGTATAGCTGAAAGGCCAGCTTCAGGTTTCAGCCAGACGCTGCAGCAACAGATCGATTTGCTCCTGGCGTTCTGGCTGGTTCAACCGGGCTGGAGCGTTGAGCGACGACCACTGCGGATGTGCCCGGGCCTTGTGCAAGGCCTCGGGCAGTTTGCCTTCACGCCAGGTGCTGTCCACTGGCAGGCTCATCTTGATGCTCTCCATTGCCGCATGTCCACGTGCCTCCAGGGCTTGCAGCAATTGCCGTTGGCGCAGCGCCAGCAGACGCAGCACGCTGTCGTCGACGGTCAGTTCCCGTTGCCCCTTGAGTTTGCCCAGCAAGCGGCTGCCATAGCTGCGGGCGGTTTGCAGGGCACCGCCGGCGATGGCGCCGGCCAGGGCGGCCGCGCCGAGGGTCAGGCCACCCACCAGCAGGTCGATACCGGCACCCGCCGCCGCACCCGCGGCTATCCCGCCACCGACCTTCACCCCCAGTTGCTTGAGGGTTTCCGGGTTGAACAGATCGTCGCCCCAGCGCCCGTCCAACAGCGGCAGGTCGCTGGCCGCTGCATCGCCGGGGCGGAACGCATAGAGCTTGAGCAAGGCATCGACGCAACGTTGCTCCCGTTGACGCACGGCCTGGCGCAATTCGCCGATGGCCTGGGTCTGTGCGTCGGTGTCGCTGACCACGCTGCGTCGGCAGGCCGCACAATCGATCAGCAGTTCGGCGATCAATCGGTTGGCGCTTTGCCGTCGAGCCCGTCGCTGGGCCTCCAGGTCGAGGACCAGGCGTTCCAGCTGCGGGCGCGCGCCTTCCAGCAACAGCGCCAGGCTCTCATACAGGCGCCGCTCGCCGTCCTCCGGCGGGGCCACGCTGTCGAACCGCACCAGCGCGTGCAGTCCCAGGCGAGCCAAGGCTTCACGCCATTGCGGCTCGCGCTGTTCGGCACTGCTGACAAAATTGAGCACCGGCAACAGCGGCTTGCCACAACTGGCGAGCACGCTCAGTTCGTCGCGGTATTTGGCCAACACCGGTTCGCGGGCATCGATCACATAGAGCCCGGCATCCGAGGCCAGCAACTGGCGCAGCACCTTGGCTTCCTGTTCGAAACGCTGGCGGGCTTCGCTGCCGTCGAGAAAGCGCGCGACGCGGGCCGGACCGTCGAGACGTTCGCCGGGTCGGTCCAGGCGTTCGAGGTAGTCGAGCAGGGCGATGGCGTCTTCCAGGCCCGGGGTGTCGTAGAGTTCGAGCAGGGCTTCGCCATCCACCGACAGCCGCGCGCCCTCCACATGCCGGGTGGTGCTGGGGCGGTGGGAGACTTCGCCGAAGCCGACGTCCCGGGTGAGGGTGCGCAACAATGAGGTCTTGCCGACGTTGGTGTGGCCGACCACGGCCAGTTTCAGCGCTTTAGTCATGACCCGTCTCCAGCCAGCTCAGCGGGGCGCTGTCGGCGAAGGGCAGTTCCAGCTGTTGCAGGGCGCTGTGCCAGTCGCCGAGGCGGTCGGCATCCAGCGCCTGGCCGGGCGGCGCCTGCAGCAGCCAGACGCGGGTCGCGCCGGCGCTGCGGGCCAGTTCGGCGATCAGCCCGAGGCTGCCACGGTCCGGCGAGCGTCGCGGGTCGCAGGCGATCGCCAGGCGCGCCGGCGGGAAGCGGGTCAATTGTTCGAGGAGCTTGTGCCGGGACTCGCGGCTGTCAAGGATACCGGCATCCCGCACGGTGTTCGGCAAGGTCGGCGGCCAGGGGCGCTGGTTGTCCAGCTCGATGGCCACCAGCAAGGCGCCTTCGCTCTCCAGGGCGGTGGCACCGGCTTCGGTGCTGTGCAGCGCGTCGGGCGCGACGTCGCTGACCCCCAGGCGTTCGCTGCTGGGCATCAGGCGTTCGCGCAGTTGCGCGTAGCCGGGCAGGTTGAGGTCCAGACTCAGGGCGCGGCTGCCGTGCCGCCAGCGCCACAGGCAAAACCCCGCCAGCAGCAGGCGCGGCAACACGCCATAGACCACCAGCACCCCCACCAGCCAGGAGGCCCAGGCGTGCCGGGCATTCTCCAGGTTCAGCGCGGTATCGCCGCTGGCCCGGATCATTTCTGTGTCGGGCAGGCCGAAGCCCAGCAGGGCGGGCAAGGCGCCCAGGGCCTGGGTCACCGCGACAAAGGTGTCGCTGTGCAGCAGGGTGGTTTCCCAGACAAAGCCGTAGCGCCGGGTCGACATCAGCATCAACAACAGGACCAGGGCGCTGAGCATGGCCAGCAACCAGAGGCCGTGAACCACGGTGCCGATAGCCCAGCGATTGAGGCGCCGACGCTGCAGCATCAGCAACAGGGCCGGCGCCAGTTGCGCCGCCTGGGCATCGCGGGCGAGCTTTTCGCTGAGCCACAGCCAGAGGCGCCCGAAGCTGGCCGCATGTTCGCCGGCGAAGGCCAGGCCCAGGGCCCAGCTCAGCAGCAACAGCAGGTTCAGGCCGAGCAGGCTGCCCAGGGCCCAGAACACATTGACCGCTGCCTGGCCGTTGCCCAGGGCGGCGAAGGCCATGCCGGCGCCACTGACGATCACCACCAGCGCCAGGACCAGCAGCGCCAACCGCGCGCCTTGCAGCCAATGACGCAAGGCGTTGAGCAAACCATCGCGTTCGGCCAGCCAGAGGGCGCGGTGCTGGATGCGGGTCGGCAGGTCGCCCCCGGCGGCGCGGGCACGGCGATTGGCTTCGAGGTCTTCCAGCGGGCCTGCCTGTTCTTCGCGCAGGCGCACCGTCTCGGTCAGCCAGAGGCGGTGCAGGGGAGTCGGTTCAGTCACGCGGCGTCCTGGGCTCAAGTGAGTTGGAAGCATAACCGCTGTGGCGGGTACCTGCATCCCGGCGTCCGCCGTCGCAAGGGTGAGTTAATTTTGTCGGCGTATGTCCGAGTTGGCTTACGGGCTCTGGTATCCTCGCGGCATGAACAGAACTCTCCCTTTAAGCCTGATCGCGGCCCTCGGTGAAAACCGCGTGATCGGCGTCGACAACAGCATGCCCTGGCATTTGCCGGCGGACTTCAAGTACTTCAAGGCCACGACCCTCGGCAAGCCGATCATCATGGGGCGCAAGACCTGGGATTCGCTGGGACGGCCGTTGCCGGGCCGGTTGAATCTGGTGGTCAGTCGCCAGGTGGGGTTGCAGCTGGAAGGCGCAGAGGTTTTTCCGTCGCTGGAGGCGGCGCTGGTGCGCGCTGAACAGTGGGCGCTGGAGCAGGGCGCGAGTGAACTGATGCTGATCGGTGGGGCGCAGCTTTATACCCAGGGCCTGGAGCAGGCGGATCGGCTGTACCTGACCCGCGTGGCGTTGAGCCCGGAAGGCGATGCCTGGTTTCCGCAGGTCGATGAAGGTCAGTGGAAGTTGGTGTCGGATGAACCGCACCCGGCGGCAGAGGGCAAGCCGGCGTTCAGTTTCGAAATCTGGGAAAAACGCTAAAAGCTTTGTAGGCAAGCTCGCCCCATGTAGGAGCGAGCTTGCTCGCGATAGCGGTCTATCAGCCGCCGCCGAACTCAGGCCTGCGCCAACTCCCCATGCTCTTCAGCCTCCAGCAACGCCTTGTCGGTCTGCTGCATCACCTGGCTGGCAATCGCCCCGGCGGTGATCGAACCACTCACGTTCAACGCCGTGCGGCCCATGTCGATCAACGGCTCCACGGAAATCAGCAGCGCCACCAGTGACACCGGCAGACCCATTGCCGGCAGCACGATCAGCGCGGCGAACGTCGCGCCGCCACCGACCCCGGCCACCCCGGCCGAACTCAAGGTCACGATGGCCACCAACGTCGCGATCCACAGCGGGTCCAGCGGGTTGATCCCCACCGTCGGTGCAACCATCACCGCCAGCATCGCCGGATACAGCCCGGCACAACCGTTCTGGCCGATGGTCGCGCCGAACGACGCGGCAAAGCTGGCAATCGATTGTGGAATCCCCAGCCGGCGGGTCTGGGCTTCGATGCTCAGCGGAATGCTCGCGGCGCTGGAGCGGCTGGTGAAGGCAAAGGTCAGCACCGGCCAGATCTTGCGGAAGAAGCGCAGCGGGTTGATCCCGGCCAGCGACACCAGCAGCCCGTGAACCACGAACATCAAGCCCAGGCCGATATACGAGACCACCACGAAACTGCCCAGCTTGATGATGTCCTGCAGGTTGGAACCGGCGACCACCTTGGTCATCAGCGCCAGCACGCCGTAGGGCGTGAGTTTCATCACCAGACGCACCAGGCGCGTGACCCAGGCTTGCAGGGTGTCGATGGCATTGACCACCTTCTGACCCTTCTCGGCATCATCCTTGAGCAGTTGCAGCGCGGCCACGCCCATGAACGCGGCAAAGATCACCACGCTGATGATCGAGGTCGGCTTGGCTCGGGCCAGGTCGGCGAAGGGGTTCTGCGGGATGAACGAGAGCAGCAGTTGCGGCACATTCAGGTCGGCGACCTTGCCCGCGTAGTCGCTCTGGATCACTTGCAGGCGCGCCAATTCCTGGGTGCCGGCCACCAGGCCTTCGGCGGTCAGGCCGAACAGGTTGGTCAGGCCGATACCGATCAGTGCGGCGATAGCCGTGGTGAACAGCAGCGTGCCGATGGTCAGGAAGCTGATCTTGCCCAGGGACGTGGCGTTGTGCAGGCGGGCCACGGCGCTGAGGATCGAGGCGAACACCAGCGGGATCACGATCATCTGCAGCAATTGCACGTAGCCGTTGCCGATCAGGTCGAACCAGCCGATGGAGGTCTTGAGGACCGGGTTGCCGGTACCGTAGATACTGTGCAGGGCGACACCGAAGATCACCCCCAGGACCAGGGCGAGCAGCACTTTTTTCGCCAGGCTGAAGGTAGTGTGGCGGGTTTGGGCCAGACCCAGCAGCAGGGTGAGGAACACCAGCAGGTTGAGAATCAGCGGCAGATTCATTGAAGCTCCGAAAACGATAGGTGCCAATTACCTTGGTCGGCAATTGTGAACCGGTAAGCCTAACAGCTTGATATATATGGATTTAAGATCGATATGGAATGGCGATAGTCGTTTTTGGAATAAGCCGGTGACGGTTGCGCACGTGCGGGTGATGGAAGCGGAACACAAGGGGGGGCGGCGGATGAGGACTGTTGTATGCCTGTAGCTTGAATCACTTTCATGGGCGAGCGTGTCAGCATTGAATGTGAAACTTTGATTTGCCGTGGGCGTTAATTTATAGAGGCGCATTTTATCGACTCGTTATAATTCCGGTGATGTTTATACAGGGAGTTGTGATGAGCATTTTTGCAAGGTATGCGAAGTTTTTCGAAGGGATTTGTGGCAAGCTCAGGCAACGCGATTACGTCAATCGTTACAATCTCCAGAATAAACGGGGCGTCTGTCACGCGCTGTGTTTTATCTACCTTGAAATGCGCCGAAACAGTGAGAAGTTTCAAGTGGCCAAGGAGCAAGAGCCCCTGTGGCACCGCGCTGACGCGCTGCAAGGCATGCTGGTGCTCGGTAATATGCCTGGCGTCTTTCCGATGGTTTCTAGCGGAGTTGAATGGGTTGCCTTGAACACGGGCTGGAAAATAGCGGGATGGAGTTCCAGTGTCGCGCCTTATATAAGCCTGGCGAGTCACATCATGAACGCCCCGGGAAAGGCATTTGTTTTACACGTGGGTCATCACGCGTGCGCAGTTTTCAAAGAGAAAAATCAAAGCCGGATACGGTTTTTTGATCCGAATTATGGACAGGCGGTGTTCAATTCCGCGGATAAGTTCTCTTCATTTATAAATGCTTTTCTTCAGGATTGCAGCATTCAGAAAAAATACGATATACCGTTTGGGGCGACGGTTCTGGCGATGCACTTGCGGTAGAGCTAGCTGCAACTGCTGGGGGCTCCACGTGTGGTGGGCCGGAGTTGAATGTGGAACTTTAGTTTTTCTAGGTGGGCGTTAATTTATGGCGGGTGTTTTTGTCGTCTCGCTAAAATCAAGGCTGTGCGGCTATTTTGCAGTCGATTGAGTGATTGGTGGGCGGTCGTCGTTTTGAATTTTGTATTTGGGAGTGGTGATGGGAGCTTTTGCAAGGTATGCGAAAAATTTTGAAGGGACTTGGGGTAAGCTCAAACAAGGAGACTATATAAATCGTTATGATCTGCGCAATAAAGATGGTGTTTGCTACGCTCTGTGCCTGACTTACCTGGCCCTGCGTCGAAATGGTGTTGAGTTTCGCAGTGCCAAGGAGGAAGCGGCGACGTGGATTTATGCAGACAAGTTACAGGCCATCATCAATAGCCCAGACGATACGCTTGGGGTTTTTCCACAAGTTCCCCGACGGGTTGAATTTGCGGTCCAGCAGACCGGTTGGCGAGTGGTGGGATATAATTCCTGCGTCGCACCCTATTTTCAACTTGGTGGTTATATAAAAAATACACCCGGGGCTTTTATTCTGGTCGCGGGAAAACATGTCTGTGCGGTATTCAAAGAGTCGGATCAAAAAGTGCGCTTTTTTGATCCTAACTTTGGGCAGGTGACCTTTGCCTCGGTTAAAAATCTTTCCTTGTTTATCAGCGCTTTTTTTCAGGATCATAAGATTCAGCAAGGCTATGACATCAACTTCATGGTCCCGATCGTGGCCATTCGATTGCAGTGAAGCCGACGATTTTCTGAAAGAACGACTGTATTAAAAAGCCCGGCTATATAGCCGGGCTTTTCATGGCGAGGACTGACTTAAGGCACCAGCTTGTCCAGCATCGCCTTGTCGCGCACCGCGCCCTTGTCGGCACTGGTGGCGAGCAACGCGTAAGCCTTCAGGGCCGTGGTCACTTTGCGTGGACGCACTTCCACCGGCTTCCAGCCTTTCTTGTCCTGCTCGGCGCGGCGTGCCGCCAGTTCTTCATCGCTGACCAACAGGTTGATCGAGCGATTCGGAATGTCGATCAGCACCTTGTCGCCGTCCCGGACCAGGCCAATCGCGCCGCCCGCGGCCGCTTCCGGAGAAGCATGGCCGATGGACAGGCCCGAGGTGCCGCCGGAGAAACGTCCGTCGGTCAGCAGGGCGCAGGCTTTGCCCAGGCCCTTGGACTTCAGGTAGGACGTCGGGTAGAGCATTTCCTGCATGCCCGGGCCGCCTTTTGGACCTTCGTAGCGGATGATCACGATGTCGCCGGCCTGCACTTCGTCGGCAAGGATGCCGCGCACGGCGCTGTCCTGGCTTTCGAAGATCTTCGCGTTGCCTTCGAACACGTGGATCGACTCGTCGACACCGGCGGTTTTCACCACGCAGCCGTCCAGGGCGATGTTGCCGTACAGCACGGCCAGGCCGCCTTCTTTCGAGTAGGCGTGCTCGACGCTGCGGATGCAGCCGTTTTCACGGTCGTCGTCGAGGGTGTCCCAACGGGTCGACTGGCTGAACGCGGTCTGGGTCGGGATACCGGCCGGGCCGGCCTTGAAGAAGGTGTGCACCGCTTCGTCGTCGGTCTGGGTGATGTCCCACTGGGCGATACCCTCGGCCAGGGTCCTGCTGTGCACGGTCGGCAGGTCGGTGTGCAGCAGGCCGCCACGGGCCAGTTCGCCGAGGATGCTGAAGATCCCGCCGGCGCGGTGCACGTCTTCCATGTGGTACTTCTGGATGTTCGGCGCGACCTTGCACAGCTGCGGCACGTGACGGGACAGGCGGTCGATGTCGCGCAGGTCGAAATCGATCTCGGCTTCCTGGGCGGCGGCCAGCAGGTGCAGGATGGTGTTGGTGGAACCGCCCATCGCGATGTCCAGGGTCATGGCGTTTTCGAACGCCTTGATGTTGGCGATGCTGCGCGGCAGGACCGAGTCATCGTTGTCGCCGTAGTAACGCTGGCACAGTTCGACGATGGTGCGGCCGGCCTGGAGGAACAGCTGTTCGCGGTCGGCGTGGGTCGCCAGGGCCGAGCCGTTGCCCGGCAGGGCCAGGCCCAGGGCTTCGGTGAGGCAGTTCATCGAGTTGGCGGTGAACATGCCGGAGCACGAACCGCAGGTCGGGCAGGCGCTGCGCTCGTACTCGGCGACCTTCTCGTCAGAGGCGCTGGAGTCGGCGGCGATGACCATGGCGTCCACCAGGTCGAGGCCGTGGGCGGCCAGTTTGGTCTTGCCGGCTTCCATCGGGCCGCCGGAGACGAAGATCACCGGGATGTTCAGGCGCAGGGCGGCCATCAGCATGCCGGGGGTGATCTTGTCGCAGTTGGAGATGCAGACGATGGCGTCGGCGCAGTGGGCGTTGACCATGTATTCGACGGAGTCGGCGATGATCTCGCGGCTCGGCAGCGAATAGAGCATGCCGTCGTGGCCCATGGCGATGCCGTCATCCACGGCGATGGTGTTGAATTCCTTGGCCACGCCGCCGGCGCGTTCGATCTCGCGGGCGACCAGCTGGCCCATGTCCTTGAGGTGGACGTGGCCGGGGACGAACTGGGTGAAGGAGTTGGCGACGGCGATGATCGGTTTCTTGAAGTCGGCGTCTTTCATCCCCGTGGCGCGCCACAGGGCGCGAGCACCGGCCATGTTGCGGCCGTGGGTGGATGTTTTCGAGCGGTAATCAGGCATGGAGCACTCCGGGCGGCTAATCAGGTACACAAAGGGAAGTGAGCTTCTATGGGCCTCTGGTGCACACCGAAAATAGCCGGGTGCCCGAAAGCTGCCGTTGGCCTCGCGGGATCGCCGCGCGCCTGGGCCTGAGCTCATAAACCCGCCGGGGGATGACTGGCGATGAATAACGCGATTCTACACCGCTGGCGTCGGGAAGGAATGGGCGTAGATGTTGAGGCGCTCATGACGTGTGTGTGATGGCGACTGGCGGGGCTTCAAGGTGAAGGGTTGGACCGAGTCTGGCGTTTTAGCCTGGTGTTCAGAGCGAGCCCTATTCCGGCAATGGCCATGAACGCAAAAGCCAGCAGGTTCTCCTGATACGTGTCGCCGAGGTTGATCAGGGTGCTGATCAGGCCGCCGGTGATGAAAATCAGCAGGCTGCCGGCCGAGGATGCTGTGCCTGCGTTTTCTGGGAACATGGCCATGGCTCTTGAGGTTGCGGCAGGGCGCGCCAAGGTAATTCCGGTGGTACAGAGAATCATCGAGAGCAATAGGCTTCGAGCGTCAAGCCCGAACTGACGGGACACTGTCAGCAGGATCAGGCCGGCGAATGCGATCAGGCAAAAACCCAGGAAGATCTGGGTGTTGGGGTTGATGCGTTTGTACAGGAAACCGGCAAGGGTTCCTCCAATCACATACGCGACTCCGTAGAGCAACAGTATCAGTGAGAATCGGAAGTCGGAGAGTCCCAGGCGGTCCATGAAAAGAATGGGAGAAACCACGATGAAGGAAAAGTGGCAGGCGAATGCCAGGGACGAAATCAGCCAGTAGGAGACAAACGAGGCATCACCGAAAACCAAACGATAGGCTCGATACATTGTGTGTCTCGGGGCCGAGGGCGTTGGACGGACGTTTTCAAGAAAAAAGCAGACCCATAAAAAAACCAGCATCGTTAGAGCCAGGAAAACCAGGAAACTACCTTGCCAGTTCGTCAGATGTTGCAGGCCGGTTCCCAGCAAAGGCGAGACAGAGATCATGACGCCGCCTGTGGTCACCAGAAGTATACGTAGCCGATCACGCTCTTTTTCTTCGAACAGATCCTGGATCAAGGCCTGAGATAGAACGAAGCAGCCGCATCCGAGCGCCTGGATCATGCGAAAGAACAGGAAGCCTGCAAAGTTTGTCGAAAGGACGCAACCGATGGCACCGATCATCGCAACGCCCAGGCCTGCCAGGAGCAATCCCTTGCGTCCGATCACATCGGAAAGTGGGCCGATCAGTAGCTGGGAAAAGGCAACACCTATGGCGAACAGGCTGACCGAAAGGGCGATGTTCGACATCGGGGTTTGAAACTGCGCGGACAGGGCTGGAAAAGACGGAAGCACGACGTCGAGAGGAAATACGCCGAGCAGAGTAATGGTCATCAGCAGCGTCGCAAAGGACTTTCTGTGAGGTCGATGCGTATGGGTAGCTGAGATCTCTTGACGGCTTGTCATGAAGCGGGCCTGCGCTGGGTAAGTTCTGAATAGTAGTTTTTGTCAGAACCCGGACAAGCAGTGGATGCGTAGGGATATTCCTGTGTGGTTGTGAGGTGCTTCCGGAAGCGAGCGAGATAGCGGAAGTGATGAAGCTTCCGCTATCTCAACGGCCTTAGCTGTTAGGCAACAACCGGCAAATAATGCTCTTGATATAACGCGTTTCCGGGATCGCCGGGTGTACCGGATGATCCGGGCCCTGGCCGCCGCGTTCCAGCAACTGGATATTGCGGTCCAGGTGACGGGCGCTGGTGAGCAGGATGTTCTGCAGGTCATCTTCAGGCAAATGCATCGAGCACGAGGCGCTGACCAGGATGCCGTCCTTGCTCAACAGGCGCATGGCCTGCTCGTTCAGGCGGCGGTAGGCGCCTTCGCCGTTCTTCAGGTCTTTCTTGCGCTTGATGAAAGCAGGCGGGTCGGCCACGATCACGTCGAAACGCTCTTCGGAGGCCTTCAGCTCCTTCAAGGCTTCGAACACGTCGCCTTCGATGCAGGTCATCTTCTCGGCAAAACCGTTCAACGCCGCGTTACGTTCCACACCGTCCAGGGCAAAGGACGAGGCATCGACGCAGAACACTTCGCTGGCACCGAAAGCCGCCGCCTGCACGCCCCAGCCGCCGATATAACTGAACAGGTCCAGCACCCGCTTGCCCTTGGCATACGGCGCCAGGCGCGCACGGTTCATGCGGTGGTCATAGAACCAGCCGGTCTTCTGGCCTTCCATCACCGGCGCTTCGAACTTCACGCCGTTCTCTTCCAGGGCTACCCACTCCGGCACCAGGCCGAATACGGTCTCGACATAACGCTCAAGACCTTCGGCGTCGCGGGCCGCGGAGTCGTTCTTGAACAGGATGCCGCTCGGTTTCAGGACCTGGACCAGCGCGGCGATCACTTCGTCCTTGTGCTGTTCCATGGCCGCCGAGGCGAGCTGGACCACCAGGATATCGCCGAAACGATCCACCACCAGCCCCGGCAGCAGGTCGGAGTCGCCATAGACCAGGCGATAGAACGGCTTGTCGAACAGCCGCTCGCGCAGCGACAGGGCCACGTTGAGGCGGTGCACCAGCAGGGACTTGTCCAGCGGCAACTTGCTGTCGCGCGACAGCAGGCGGGCGCAGATCAGGTTGTTCGGGCTCATGGCGACGATGCCCAGCGGCTTGCCGCCGGCGGCTTCCAGCACGGCCTGGTCGCCGGCCTTGAAGCCATGGAGCGGAGTGGCCGCCACGTCGATTTCGTTGCTGTAGACCCACAGGTGACCGGCGCGCAGGCGGCGGTCGGCGTTGGCTTTAAGGCGTAGGCTAGGCAGGGACATGACGTCGCTCCGGGAAAAAAGAGCGGAATTATAGCGGGAGTTCGGTGTTCCCGGCGTGGGATGTTTCATGTAAGCGTTTGTACACTCGGCCCATGCCGTACAGGTTTTCCGCTAGAATCGCCCACTCGCCCGGAGTGTGTACTCATGTCCCAAGAACTTTCACCCGAACAGATCCAGCAGGCCCTGCAAGGCATCAGCGTGCCGCCTCAACCGCAAATCATGGTGGATTTGCAGATGGAGCAGTACATGCCGGACCCGGACCTGGAGGTGATCGCCCGGTTGATCAGTCAGGATCCCGGCCTCTCCGGCGCATTGCTGAAAATCGTCAACTCGCCCTATTACGGCCTGTCGAACAAGATTGCTTCGATCCAGCGCGCGGTGAATCTGCTGGGCAGCCGTTCGATCATCAACCTGATCAACGCGCAGTCGATCAAGGGCGAGATGGCCGACGAAACCATCGTGACCCTCAATCGTTTCTGGGACACCGCCCAGGATGTGGCCATGACCAGCCTGACCCTGGCCAAGCGTACCGGCGGCCAGGCGGTCGATGAGTCCTATGCCCTGGGGCTGTTCCACGATTGCGGCATTCCGCTGATGATCAAGCGCTTCCCCGACTATATGTCGGTGCTGGAGCGGGCCTATGCCAATGCCGGCCCGGAGCAGCGCGTGGTGGACACGGAAAACGCCGAGTTGAACACCAACCATGCGGTGGTCGGCTACTACACCGCCAAGTCCTGGCGCCTGCCGGAGCATGTGACCAACGCCATCGCCAATCACCACAATGCCCTGGCGATCTTCAGCGACGAGTCGACCCGCAACAGCCAGTTGAAGAACCTGCTGGCAATCCTGAAAATGGCCGAACACATCTGCGCGTCCCATCGGGTGCTGGGCAACCAGACCGAAGACCATGAATGGAACGCCATCGGCCCTCTGGTGCTCGATTATGTCGGCCTGTCCGACTACGACTTCGAGAACCTCAGGGAAAACATCCGCGAGCTCGGCACTCACTAAGCGTTCGAGCGCCGTCGCCGAGCCCGTTATCGCCTGACCTGGGGCTAGCATGCCTGAATTACCTGAAGTCGAAACCACCCGGCGCGGTATCGCGCCCCATCTGGAAGGCCAGCGGGTCAGCCGGGTGATCGTGCGCGACCGCCGGCTGCGCTGGCCGATCCCGGAAGACCTCGATGCGCGCCTGTCCGGGCAACGCATCGTGCAAGTGGAGCGGCGGGCCAAGTACCTGCTGATCAATGCCGAGGTCGGCACGCTGATCAGTCATCTGGGGATGTCGGGCAATCTGCGGCTGGTGGAAGCCGGACTGCCGGCGCTCAAGCATGAGCATGTGGATATCGAGCTGGAGTCCGGGCTGGCACTGCGCTACACCGATCCACGGCGCTTCGGGGCGATGCTCTGGAGTCTCGATCCACTTCATCACGAGTTGCTGGTGCACCTGGGACCGGAGCCGCTGACCGATCTGTTCGACGGCGAGCGGCTGTTCCAGCTGTCGCGCAAGCGTTCCATGGCGGTGAAGCCGTTCATCATGGATAACGCGGTGGTGGTGGGGGTCGGCAATATCTACGCGACCGAGGCCCTGTTCGCCGCCGGCATCGACCCGCGTCGCGAGGCCGGGAGCATCTCGCGGGGGCGTTACCTGGCGCTGGCGATCGAAATCAAGCGCATCCTGGCGGCGGCCATCGAGCGTGGCGGCACCACGTTGCGCGACTTTATCGGCGGCGACGGCCAGCCCGGCTACTTCCAGCAGGAACTGTTCGTCTATGGGCGTGGCGGCGAGCACTGCAAGGTCTGTGGCAGCGGCTTGCGCGAGATTCGCCTGGGGCAACGGGCCAGCGTGTATTGCCCACGCTGCCAGAGCTGACCTGACAAGCGTGCGGACGCTGTTATAGTTAAGACTTTGCCATCCATTGCCTTGTTGAAGGATAGTGCCATGAACCCGTTTCGCACCCTGGCCCTGGTTGTGGCCCTGAGTTTTGGCCTGCAAGCGTTGCCGGTTCTGGCGGACGATGGCAGCAGCGGCGATCCGACTTACAAGATCCAGAATCCGCCGGCCTACGCGATGATCGGCGACCTGCTGGTGGCCCGCCCCTTGCTCGTGGGCGCGACCCTGATCGGCACGGCGGTGTTCGTGGTGTCGTTGCCGTTTACCGTATTCGGCGGCATCGATGGCGTGGGCAAGGCGGGCAAGGCGCTGGTGGTCGCTCCCGGGAAGGCGGCCTTTGCCCGTTGCCTGGGCTGCACGGCCGAAGGCTTCGACGGCGACCACTGACCTGCGCTTGTAGGCGCTAACTCGCTCCTACAATGGTGGATCAGGCCTTGCCAGTGATCCTGCGGTACTTGGCCATCAACTCGGCTTCGGTTTCCGGATGGGCTTCATCCAGTGGGATGCAGTCCACCGGACAGACCTGCTGGCATTGCGGCTCGTCGTAGTGGCCCACGCACTGGGTGCACAGGTTCGGGTCGATCACGTAGATCTCTTCGCCTTGGGAAATGGCCGCGTTCGGGCACTCGGGTTCGCAGACGTCGCAGTTGATGCAGTCGTCGGTGATGATCAGGGACATGGGCACTCCGGCCCGGACGACAGGCCCGGGCGACATGAAAACTAATGTACCAATTGTGCCGCATTGGCGCGCGCAGTGCACGCGCGCACGTCGGGGCGACCGTCATGGCCGCCGTCGACAAGGCTTGCGCGGGACGTTATTTCTTGAAGCGCAGGGTCAGCGCGTCGGCCACCGCCGGGTGGACGAACTTGGTGATATCGCCACCCAGGGCCGCGATTTCACGGACCAGTGTCGACGAAATGAACGAATAACGCTCCGACGGCGTCAGGAACAGGCTTTCGACGTCCGGGGCCAGTTGGCGGTTCATGTTCGCCAGCTGGAACTCGTATTCGAAGTCCGACACGGCGCGCAGGCCGCGCAGGAAGACGTTGGCGTTCTGTTCCTTGGCGAAATGCGCCAGCAGGGTGGAAAAGCCCACCACTTCCACGTTGGGCAGGTGCTTGGTGACCTCGCGGGCCAGTTCCACACGTTGCTCCAGCGGGAACAGCGGGTTTTTCTTCGGGCTGGCGGCCACGGCGATGATCACGTGGTCGAACAGGCGCGCGGCGCGCTCGACCAAGTCGCCATGACCCTTGGTAATCGGGTCGAAGGTACCTGGGTACAACACTCGGTTCATCGCGTCGTCCTGGCGGGTGTCCGTTTGCGGGAGTCGGATGGTAGCGCAGCCTTTCCGGTCGGCCAAGTCAGGAATCCGGGAAGAAAGCACTATAGACGCAGCGAATAGTCCTCTTTTTCACGGGTTTTTCAAGCGCTGCGCGAGGGCAGTCGCCAACTGCGCCGTCAGTCCGTAGATCGAAAGCTGTGGGTTGGCGCCTATGCTGGTGGGGAACAGCGAGCCGTCGTGGATCGACAGGTTGCGCAGTTGATGATGACGGCCCAGGCTGTCAGCGACGGCGCTTTTCGGGTCTTCGCCCATGGCGCAACCGCCCATGACGTGGGCGCTGCCGAGGCGCGTGCGGTACAGCTCCAGACTCAACCCATCGATCTGTTCCCGGGCCTTGGCCAGGGTGTTGGCGTAGTCGGCATCGGCGTGCAGCGGCAGCACCGACTTGGCGCCCGCCGCGAACTGGATCTCGGCCATGCTGTGGTACGCCCGGCGCAGGCCCTCCCAGGCATAGGCGGAAACCGGGTAGTCGAGCACCGGCGTGCCGTCGCCGCGCAATTCCACGCTGCCGCCGGGGCTGTCCGGGTGGAAGCCGTCACGCATCAGCGCCAGCATCATGTGGGTGTGGGGCAGTTGCTCCATGCGCAGAGCGTTTTGCGTGCCGAAGCCACCCAGCAGGGTGCTGGCCAGCGCCGGTTGCAGGGGCGGGACTTCGAGTTTGTAGGACATGGGCCCGGTGATACCGGTTTTCCACTGGAAGTGGTCGCAATAGATCGACTGGGGGGCGCCGTAAAACGGATTGATGACCTCGGAAAACTGGCTGGCGGAGAAACTCACCAGGTGCAGGAAGGTGCGTTTGCCCAGTCGGCCGCCGGGATCCGGTGCCCTGGAGCGCAACAGCAGTCCCGGGCTGTTGATCCCGCCCCCGCCAGCACGTAGTGCCGGGCCTTGACCTTGATGGTCCGGCCATTGGGGGCCACACAGCGTTCGTCCATTCCTGCACAGAGCAGGCCGGTGACCTGGTCGCCTTCGATCAGCAGGCGCTCAGCCCGCGCCAGATAGAGGAGTTCGCCACCTTTCTCCAGGGTCGCGGGAATGCTGGTGACCATCATCGACTGCTTGGCATTGGTCGGGCAGCCCATGCCGCAGTAACCCAGGTTCCAGCAGCCGCGGACATTGCGCGGGATGACTTTCCAGCTGTAGCCGAGGGCTTCGCAGCCCTTGCGGATCACGTCGTTGTTGGCATTGGGCGGCATGATCCAGGGGGCGACGCCCAGGCGTTGTTCCATTTGCTCGAACCAGGGCGCCATCTCGGCGCTGCTGTGGCCTATGACGTTGTGCTCCCTGGCCCAGTGTTCGAGGGTCTGTTCCGGGGTGCGAAAGCTGGAAGTCCAGTTGATCAGCGTGCCGCCGCCGACCGCGCGGCCCTGGAGGATGGTGATGGCGCCGTCCTTGCTCATGCGCCCGATGCCTTCCTGGTAGAGGCTGGTGTAGGCCTCGTCTTCGAGCATCTTGAAGTCGCTGCTGGTTTTCAGCGGGCCTTCCTCGATCAGCAGGACCTTGTAGCCGGCGGCACTGAGGATTTCGGCGGTGGTGCCGCCGCCCGCGCCGCTGCCGATGATGGCGACATCGGCCTCCAGCGTCAGGTCCTGATCCAGGCGGGCGCCGTTGTAGGTTTTCCAGCCTCGGGCCAGGCCTTCGCGAAACAGATCGGGTACGGGCATGCACAGCCTCTTTTCTTGTTGTTTTCGGGATGTTCGGGGCGCTGAATGGGGCATCCAGCCGATGGGTCAGATTTTCGGCGGTCCGGGATAACCGCAGTGCGCCCAGGCTTCGGCGCGGTTGTACCAGGCCATCATCACCAACTGCAGCAGGGACGCATGGCCCATGCGCAGCAGGCTCAGGTAGCTGTTTTCCCAGCGTTCGAGAAAGGCGCGGATCTGGGTGTCGGTGGCATTTTCCCAACGGCCCCAGATACCGGTCAGCGGCCCGCGGGTGATGCCCATGGCGAGTACGTCGAACAGTTGCCGGGTCAGCTTGAGCATTTCCGGCGACAGGTGATTGAGGCCGTGGTCCAGGCTCGCCAGGGTCTGTTCGCTGGCGGCGGGCATTTTCTCGGCGCTGACGGCGCCTTCGAGCATCACCGGGATCAGGGCGCGCAAGAACGGCAGGTCATTGTCCTGCAACACGGCAAAACCGCGGGCCGGGTGGCCTGCGGAACAGCCGCTGAGGCTGGCGGCAAGCCCGGCGGTGCTGAGGAAGGCGCCGGCGCACAGGCCGATTTTCAGCAGGCTGCGGCGGCTCAGTTCGGGGGATTCGGACAGGCTTGGCATTCTTGTTATTCACCTGGGCAGTGGAAGATCAACGGACGAACAGTTTCTGGATCAGTTTCTGGATCGATTTGCCGTAAGGCGGATAGATCAGCCGTGTCGCGTTGAAGCGCTGCTTGGTCAGCACCCCCTTGGCCTTGCTGAAGGTCAGGAAACCTTCGTGGCCGTGGTAATGCCCCATGCCCGAGGGACCGATGCCGCCGAAGGGCAGGTCTTCCTGGGGGACATGGAGCAGGGTGTCGTTCAGGCAGACGCCGCCGGAATGGGTTTCATCGAGCACCCGTTGCTGTTCGGCCTTGTTGTAGCCGAAGTAGTAGAGCGCCAATGGACGAGGCCGGCGGTTGATGTAGGCAAAGGCTTCATCCAGGCCCTTGTAGGGCACGATGGGCAGCAGCGGGCCGAAGATCTCGTCCTGCATCAGCGTCATCTCATCGCTGACGTTCAGCAGCAGGCTGTGACCCATGCGCCGTTCCTGGCCCTGGTCGAACAGCGGAATCAGCAGCGCGCCCTTGCTGGTGGCGTCGCTGAGGTAGCCGTTGAGCCGGGCCAGTTGGCGGTCGTTGATAATGCTGGTGTAGTCCGGGTTGTCGATCAGTGTCGGATAGAACCCGCGCACGGCCTGGCGGTAGGCTTCGACGAAGGCGCCGACCCGATCTTCCGGTACCAGCACGTAGTCCGGTGCCACGCAGGTCTGGCCAGCGTTGAGGGTCTTGCCGAAGGCGATGCGTTCGGCGGCGTCCTTGAGGGGGACGTCCTGGGAGACGATGGCCGGCGACTTGCCGCCCAGTTCCAGGGTCACCGGGGTCAGGTTTTCCGCTGCTGCACGCATCACGTGCCGGCCGATGCTGGTGGCACCGGTGAACAGCAGGTGATCGAACGGCAGCCTGGAGAACGCCATGCCGATCTCGGCTTCGCCGAGCACCACGCACACCTGATCCTCCGGGAATACCCGGCCCAGCAGTTCCTTGAGCAGAAGGCCGGTGGCCGGGGTCGACTCGCTGAGCTTGAGCATCACCCGGTTGCCCGCCGCCAAGGCCCCCACCAGCGGGCCGATGCACAGGAACAGCGGGTAGTTCCAGGGCACGATCACCCCGACCACGCCCAGCGGCTGGTAGACGACCTTGGCCGAGGCCGGCTGGAAGGCCAGGCCGACGCGCCGACGTGACGGTTTCATCCAGCGCTTGAGGTGTTGGCGGGCGTGGTGGATGCCCTGCAGGCTGGGCATGAGTTCCCCCAGCAGAGTTTCATCGGCACTGCGGTTGCCGAAGTCCTGGCTGATGGCGTCGATCAGGGCCTGCCGTTCGTCACTGAGCATCCGCTGCAGGCTGGCGAGCCATTGGCGGCGTTGCTCGACGGGAGGCATGGGGTGAGCAGCGTAGGCCTGGCGTTGCGCTTGGAACAGGCGCTGGAGCTGGTCCAGTTGCGGCTGCAATTCCTGCAGGTAGGCGATTTCAGCGGACATGGCGCGCTCCTGGTGTGTGATTGTATTTTTCAAACAAGTGTTTAGAGTTTTTACTCCAAAAAGTCAACAAGCCGATCCTGCACTTTCTTGTAGCAGCTGAGAATCAGGGCGATTTATCCGCGGCCGGATAGGCCGTAAGATGCCCGGTACCGTCTTCTGGAAGTAAAGCTGAAGTCATGGCCTCTCGAATAAAAACCAGCGAGCGCATCGTCCAGAACAGCCTGGACCTGTTCAACCAGCAGGGCGAGCGCAGTGTCAGCACCAACCATATCGCGGCGCACATGGACATTTCGCCGGGTAATCTCTACTACCACTTCCCCAACAAGCAGGCGATCATCGCCGTGTTGTTCGCCGAGTACGAAGCCCTGGTCGACAGCTTCCTGCGCCCGCCCCAGGATCGCGCCGCGACCATCGACGACAAGCGTTTCTATCTCAAGGCGCTGCTGGCGGCGATGTGGCGTTATCGCTTCCTGCACCGCGATCTCGAACACCTGTTGGAGAGCGATGCCGAACTGGCCGCCCGTTACCGACGTTTTTCCCAGCGCTGCCTGATCCAGGCCCAGGCGATCTACGCCGGTTTTGTCGAGGCCGGCATCCTGGACATGGATGCGGTGCAGATCGAGTCGCTGACCCTCAATGCCTGGATCATCCTGACCTCCTGGGTGCGCTTCCTGAGCACCACCCGCGAGAATGCCCATCACCTGAGTGAAGAGTCGATCAAGCGTGGGGTCTATCAGGTGCTGGTGCTGGAGTCGGGTTTCGTCACCGCGCAGTCGCGGGTGGCGGTGGACAAGTTGCTCAATGAATTTTACGTGCCGTTGGCACAGGCCCTGGATGATGAGGTGTAGGAGCGAGCTTGCTCGCGATGGGCGTCAACGATAACGCGGGGTATCTGAAACCATGCGGTGCCCTTGAGCTCATCGCCAGCAAGCTGGCTCCTACAACTGTTTTTTATCCACTTTACTTAGGAGGAGTTCGCCATGTCCCTTGCGCAACTGATCAGCCCCCAACAACTGGCGCAATCCCTGGGCCGGCCCGGGTTGGTGATCCTGGATTGTCGTTTTGCCCTCGAAGACCCGGATTACGGACAGCGCAGCTATGCCCTGGGGCATATCGAAGGCGCACACCACGCCGATCTGGAGCGTGACCTGAGCGGTCCGGTGACCAAGGGCGTGACCGGTCGTCATCCGCTGCCGGCGCCGGCGGACTTGATCGAGCGCTTGCAGGCCTGGGGCATCAGTGCCGACAGCGAGGTCGTGCTCTATGACGACGGCCCCGGCATGTACGCCGCCCGCGCCTGGTGGCTGCTGGCCTGGTTGGGCAAGCGTGACGGGGTGTTCGTGCTCGATGGTGGGCTGAAAGCCTGGCATGCGGCCGGGCAGCCGCTGAGCCTGGATCCGCCGGACACGGGTCGTGGAACCTTTGACGGGACGCCGGACGCTTCGTTGCAGATCAGTGCCGAAGAGTTGCAGCAGCGCCTCGGACAGCCGTCGATGACCCTGCTGGACGCCCGGGCCTTGCCACGTTTTCGCGGTGAGGTGGAGCCGATCGATCCGGTGGCCGGACATATTCCCGGCGCGCAATGTGCGGCGTTCAACGAGAACCTGGACGCGGATGGACGGTTTCTACCCGCGGATCAGCTCAAGCAGCGTTTCGCCGCCAAGCTCGGGGATCGTTCTGCGCAGGAACTGGTGGCGTATTGCGGTTCTGGGGTAACGGCGTGTCACAACCTGTTTGCGCTGTGCCTGGCGGGGTATCCGCTGGGGACGCTGTATGCCGGTTCGTGGAGCGAGTGGATTACCGATCCGCAGCGCGGGATTGCCACCGGAGATTAAGCCTGGTGAGGTCCTGAATTGTGTAGGAGCCGGCTTGCTGGCGATGGCGTCGTGTGGGCGACGCAAGACTCCAGGGCCTCATCGCTGCGGTGCGGCGCCCCGACAAGCCAGCTCCGACAAGAGGGAATGGTTCAGATATCGGCCAGCCATTGCGGAATGCGTCTCTCCAGGTAGTAACCCGGTTTGCCCAGGGTGCCGTCGACGAACCCCACATGCCCGCCCTTTGCCTGCAACTCGAACTGGGTGTCCACCGCCAGCTCGCCCGGCTCCGGCAGGCTGTGGGGAAACACGAACGGGTCGTCCTTGGCCTGGATAATCAGCGTCGGAGTACGAATCGCGCCAAGGAAATAGCGGCTGGAGGCGCGGCGATAATAATCCTGCGCATCGGCAAAACCGTGCAACGGCGCGGTGACCCGGCCATCGAAATCCCAGAAGGTGCGCAGGCCCGTCAGCGGCCCCAGGTCGCTCAGGGTCGCCAGGCCCTCGAGCAGTCCGTCGTGCTGGAACCGGCGCTGCTTGTTCTTGATATAAGCGAGCATCTCGCGCATGAAGTGCGCCTGGTAGATCCGCGAAAAGCCCTGGCCGATGCGGTCGGCGCACTGGTCCAGGCGAAACGGTACCGACACCGCGACGGCGCCTTGCAGGCCGCTGTCCTGGCCACTTTCCCCCAGATGCTTGAGCAGCACGTTGCCGCCCAGGGAGTAGCCGACGGCATAGAGTGGCGCCAGCGGGCGCTGGGCCTTGAGGTGGGCGACAGTCGCCGCCAGGTCCTCGCTGGCACCGGAGTGATAACTGCGCGCCAGCAGATTGGGTTCCCCCGAACAGCCCCGCCAGTTCAGCGCCACGCTGGCCCAGCCCTGGTTACCCAGCGCCTGTTGCAGGCCGGCGACATAAGGCGAGTTCGATGAGCCGGTCAGCCCGTGCAGGACCAACACCAGCGGCGTCTCGGCGGCATGCGGGCCGTGCCAGTCGAGGTCGAGGAAATCGCCGTCGTCGAGCCACAGGCGTTCACGCTGGCGCTCGAGGTGGACGGTCTTGCGCCAGAGCGGTCCCCACAAGGTTTGCAGGTGTGGATTGCCCAAGCCCGGAGCGGGGGTGAAACGCGGGGGGAATGTCAGCACTGTCGTTCTCGTCGCTTCAGGTGCGTACGGCGGGTACGCACCTTTTTACAGGTCGCTTAACCATCGACCCCGGCACTGCGTTGCCATAATGCATAGTAGACCCGCCCGGACTTCTGCTCGCGATGCAGGCGCCAGTTGCCCGGCATGCCGAGGCCCGAGGGCGCGGCTTCGCTTTCGGTGTAGACCCAGGCGTCGTCGGCCAGCCACCGGCGCTCTTCCAGCAGGGCGCAGACCCCGGGCAGCAGGTTCTGGTTGAACGGTGGGTCAAGGAACACCAGGTCGAAGGCCGTGGCCGCCTGGGTCTCCAGGTAGCGCATGGCGTCGGCGGTCTGCACCTGGCCAACGCTGCAGCGCAGGGTGCCGAGGTGCTCGCGCAGGCTGGACACGGCCACGTTGCTGGCATCCAGCGCCTGGCCCATGGCCGCGCCACGGGACAGGGCCTCGAGGAACAGGGCGCCGCTGCCGGCGAACGGATCGAGCACCTTGGCCCCGGCGACGTAGGGCGCCAGCCAGTTGAACAGGGTTTCGCGCACGCGGTCCGGGGTCGGGCGCAGCCCCGGGACATCGGGGAAGCTCAGGCGCCGGCTGCGCCATTCGCCACCGATGATGCGCAGTTGATTCACGCCGTTATGCGGGTGAGCGGGTTTCTTGCTGGGACGCGATGGGCTGGCCATTAATGCTCCGGAACCCCGAGCGGCTGCTCGGTGGGTTTGTCAGTCGGCGGCGGCAGGGGCTTTTGCGGCACCGTGGGACCTGCGGTGACGACGATCATCCTGTCGACACTCAGGTGTTTGTTCATGGCGGCCTTGACCTGGTCGACGGTCAAGTCCTGGGTCTGTTGCACGAAATTTTCCAGGTAATCGAGCGGCAGGTCGTAGAAACCCATGACGCCCAACTGGCCGACGATGCTGCTGTTGCTCGCATTGGAGAGCGGGAAGCTGCCGGTCATTTCGCGCTTGGCGTCGTCGAGCTCCTTCTGGGTCGGACCGTTTTTCAGGTAGTCGGCGACCACGTCGTCCACCAGCTTGAGGGTCCCTTCGCTCATTTCGGCGCGGGTTTGCAGGTTGATCTGGAACGGGCCGCGGGCCTGCATCGGCGAGAAGCCCGAATAGACACCATAGGTCAGTCCGCGTTTTTCGCGTACTTCGCTCATCAGGCGGGTACCGAAGCCGCCACCGCCGAGGATCTGGTTGCCCAGGGAGAGGGCCGCGTAGTCCGGGTCGGTGCGGTCGATGCCTTGCTGGGCCATCAGGATGGTGGTCTGCTTGGACGGGAACTCGATATGCCCGAGGCTGGCTTTCGGTTCCTCCGGCTGGGCGATCTTCGGCAAGGCCGGGCCCTTGGGCAGGGCGGCGGAGACCTGGGCGGCGATGCCTTCGGCTTCATTGCGCGACAGGTCGCCGACCAGCGCGATCACCACGTTGCCGGCGGCGTAGGCCTTGGCATGGAAGGCGCGCAGCTGTTCGAGGGTGATCGGCGGGATGCTCTGGGCGGTGCCTTCGCTGGAGTGGGCATAAGGGTGATCGCCATACAGGCGCCTGGACAATTCCAGGCTCGCCAGCTTGCCGGGGTTCTGCTTCTGGTATTCGAAGCCGGCCAGCAACTGGTTCTTGATCCGCGCCAGGGAGTCGGCGGGGAAGGTCGGCTTGCCCACCACTTCGGCGAACAGCTTCAGCGCAGGCGTGCGCTTGTCCGGGGCGCTGAGGCTGCGCAGCGACGCAATGGCCATGTCCTTGTAGGAACCGTTGCCGAAGTCGGCCCCCAGTCCTTCGAAGCCCTGGGCGATGGCGCCGACGTCCTTGCCGGCCACGCCTTCGTTGAGCATGGCGTTGGTCAGCGCGGCCAGGCCGGCCGCCTTGCCGTCCTGGCTGCTGCCGGCGGCGAAGGTCAGGTTCAGGTTGAACATCGGCAGTTCATGGGCTTCGACGAACAGCACCTTGGCGCCTTCAGCGGTTTTCCAGGTCTGCACGTTCAAGGTGCGGTGTGCCGGGGCCTTGCTGTCCAGCTCTGCCAGCGATTGCAGCTTGTTGCCGGCCTTGGCCGCGTCCAGGGCCTGGCTGGCCTGGGAGTTGCGCGAATCGAACAGATAAAAGCCGATACCGCCTGCCGCCACGGCGAGGGTCAGGGCGAGCAAGGCGAAACGTGACCCCTTGGACTGACTCATTGGGCGTTCTCCTCGGGCAATACATGGGCGACGCTGAGACGCTCGCGAGTGAAATAGGTACGGGCGGCTTTCTGGATATCCTGCGGCGTGACGCTTTGCAGGTCGGACAGCTCGGTGTCCATCATTTTCCAGGACAGGCCGACGGTTTCCAGCATGCCGATGGCGCTGGCCTGGCTGGTGATGGAGTCGCGTTCGTAGACCAGGCCGGCAATCACCTGGGCGCGTACGCGCTCGAGCTCTTCGGCGCTCGGGGCCTGGGTCTTCAACTGGTCCAGCAGGCGCCAGAGGCCGGCCTCGGTGTCGGCCAGGGTCTTTTTCTTCTGGCTGTTGGGGGTGGCCGAGAGCTGGAACAGGGTGTCGCCACGGGTGTAGGCGTCGTAGCTCGACGAGCCGCCGGAGATCAGCTCTTCGCCGCGCTCCAGTTGCGACGGCAGGCGGGCGCTGTAGCCGCCGTCGAGCAGGGCGGCGATCAGCCGCAGGGCGTTGACCGAGCGCTTGTCTTCGGCGGTGGCGAAGCTCGGCACGTTGAAGGCGAGCATCAGGCTCGGCAACTGGGTCTTCACCTGCAGGGTGATCTGGCGTTCGCCCGGTTCGTCGAGTTCCCGGGGGATCTTCGCCGGCGGCGTGTCACGCCGGGGGATGGCGCCGAAATAGCGCTGGGCCAGGGTTTTGACTTCGTCCGGGGTGACGTCGCCCACCACCACCAGGGTGGCGTTGTTCGGCACATACCAGGACTGGTACCAGTGGCGCAGTTCCTCGACCTTCATTCGATCCAGGTCCGCCATCCAGCCGATCGTCGGCGTGTGGTAGCCACTGGCCGGGTAGGCCATCGCCTTGAAGCGCTCGAAGGCCTTGCCCATGGGCTTGTCGTCGGTGCGCAGGCGGCGCTCTTCCTTGATCACTTCGATTTCACGGCTGAACTCGTCGGCCGGCAGGCGCAGGCTGGCCATGCGGTCGGCCTCCAGTTCCAGGGCCACGCCCAGGCGGTCGCGGGCCAGGACCTGGTAATACGCCGTGTAGTCGTCGCTGGTGAAGGCGTTTTCCTCGGCGCCCAGGTCGCGCAGGATCAGCGAGGCCTCGCCCGGGCCGACCTTGGAGCTGCCCTTGAACATCATGTGTTCCAGGGCGTGGGACAAGCCGGTCTGGCCCGGAGTCTCGTAGCTCGAACCGACCTTGTACCAGATCTGCGAGACCACCACGGGAGCGCGGTGATCCTCGCGGACCACGACCTTCAGGCCGTTGTCGAGGGTGAATTCGTGGGTCGGTTGCGGGTCGGCGGCCCAGGCGGCCAGGGGCAGACACAGCGTGCTGAGCAACAGGCCAGCGGCACGGCGGGCTAGAGCATTCATTCGTTTTCAAACCTGTAGTACGGCCCGCGTGATCTTAGCGTCGGCAGGCGAGGAGGTGCTAGGATACTGCGTTGCGCGCGAACAATCTGGTCAAAAGGCAGTCTGTTACGCATCAGAATATTATTTGCCGAAGCGCCACCTTGGCGCGTCGCTACCGTGAGATAGCCGTCCTCCATGTTTGGTTCCAACGACGACAAGAAGACCCCAGCCCCGGCTGGCGAGAAAAAAAGCCTGTTCGGCTGGCTGCGCAAGAAACCGCAGGAAGCCGTCGTCGAACAGCCACAGCCGACCCCTGAGGCCGCGCCTGCGCCTGCGCCGGTGAGCGAGGCTTTGCCGGTCGCCGCCGAGCCGTTGCCGGTCAGCGCGCCGGTGCTTGAAACGCCAGCGACCGCGCCGGTGTCCCCGGTGCATGAGCCCTGGCCGAGCTTGCCGGTGGCCGAAGAGCCGGTTGCCCTGGTCGAGGATGTCCAGGCGCCTCATATCACCCCACCGATCCCGGCGCCCGTCGTTGCGCCTGTCGCTGAAGTGGCGGCGCCCGCGCCGTTCGTCGCCGAGCCGGTACAACCGCCGGTCATTGCGCCGATTGTCGAGACTCCAGCTCCAGCTCCAGCTCCAGCTCCAGCTCCCGCACCGGTCGTGGTATCTGTGGTTGTGCCGGCCCCGGTCGTCGTGGCCGAACCCGTGGCCGTCGAACCGGCCAAGCCAGCCCCTGAGGAAAACAAGGTCGGCTTCTTCGCCCGCCTCAAGCAGGGCCTGTCCAAGACCAGCGCCAGCATCGGCGAAGGCATGGCCAGCCTGTTCCTGGGCAAGAAGGCCATCGACGACGACCTGCTGGAAGAGCTTGAAACCCGCTTGCTGACCGCCGACGTGGGCGTCGAAGCGACTGCGGTGATCATCCAGAGCCTGACCCAGAAGGTCGCCCGCAAGCAACTGACCGACAGCGACGCGCTCTACGCCTCGCTGCAGGCCGAACTGGCGGCGATGCTCAAACCGGTGGAACAACCGCTGACCATCGCTTCGCAGCAGAAACCTTTCGTGATCCTGGTGGTGGGCGTCAATGGCGCCGGCAAGACCACCACCATCGGCAAGCTGGCGAAGAAGCTCCAGCTCGAAGGCAAGAAAGTCATGCTGGCGGCGGGCGATACCTTCCGCGCGGCGGCCGTGGAGCAACTGCAGGTGTGGGGCGAGCGCAACCAGATCCCGGTGATCGCCCAGCACACCGGTGCCGATTCGGCCTCGGTGATCTTCGACGCGGTCCAGGCGGCCAAGGCTCGCGGTATCGACGTGCTGATCGCCGACACCGCCGGGCGCCTGCACACCAAGGACAACCTGATGGAAGAGCTGAAGAAGGTCCGTCGGGTCATCGGCAAGCTCGATACCGAGGCACCCCACGAAGTGCTGCTGGTGCTCGACGCTGGTACTGGGCAGAACGCCATCAACCAGGCCAAGCAATTCAACCAGACGGTCCAACTGAGCGGCCTGGCCTTGACCAAGCTCGATGGAACCGCCAAGGGCGGGGTGATCTTTGCCCTGGCCAAGCAGTTTGGCCTGCCGATTCGCTACATCGGCGTCGGCGAAGGGATCGACGATCTGCGCACCTTCGAAGCCGAGCCCTTTGTCCAGGCCCTTTTCGCCGAGCGGGAGCGTTCATGATTCGTTTCGAACAGGTCGGTAAACGCTATCCGAACGGTCACGTCGGCTTGCATGAGCTGAGCTTTCGGGTGCGTCGTGGTGAATTCCTGTTCGTGACCGGGCATTCCGGCGCGGGCAAAAGTACCCTGTTGCGGCTGCTGCTGGCGATGGAACGTCCGACCACCGGCAAACTGCTGCTGGCCGGGCAGGACCTGGGCCAGATCAGCAACGCGCAGATCCCGTTCCTGCGCCGGCAGATCGGCGTGGTGTTCCAGAACCACCAGTTGCTGTTCGATCGCACGGTGTTCAACAACGTCGCCCTGCCGCTGCAGATCCTCGGCCTGTCCAAGGCCGAGATCGTCAAGCGCGTGGATTCGGCCCTGGAGCGCGTGGCGCTGTCGGACAAGACCGACCTCTATCCCGGCGACCTCTCCACCGGCCAGCAACAGCGGGTGGGCATTGCCCGCGCCATCGTCCACCGTCCGGCCCTGCTGCTGGCGGACGAGCCCACCGGTAACCTCGACCCGCGCCTGGCGGCGGAAATCATGGGCGTGTTCGAAGACATCAACCGCCTGGGCACCAGCGTGCTGATCGCCAGCCACGACCTGGCCCTGATCGCCCGCATGCGCCACCGCATGCTGACCCTGCAACGCGGCCGATTGATCGGCGACGGGGAGGCCGGCGTATGAGTGCGACCCGCAGCCCGAAAGTGGCCGAGCGCGTGGCCCCGAAAGCCTCCGACCCGCAACCGCCGAAGAAGAAACGCAACGAAGACGACGGTCCGGACTTCGGCACCCTGCTGCATGCCTGGATCGAGAGCCACCGCGCCAGCCTGGTGGACAGCCTGCGCCGCCTGGGCAAGCAGCCGATCGGCAGCTTCTTTACCTGCCTGGTGATGGCGGTGGCCCTGAGCCTGCCCATGGGCTTGTCGCTGCTGCTGAGCAACGTCGAGCGGTTGGGCGGCTCCTGGCAGCGCGCGGCGCAGATTTCCCTGTACCTGCAACTGGATGCCAGCCCGACCGAAGGCGAGCACCTCAGCGAGCAGATCAAGGCCATGCCCGGCGTGGCGGATGCCGAGTTCATCAGCAAGGAAAAGGCCCTGGACGAGTTCCAGCAACAGTCGGGCCTGGGCGAAGCGCTCAAGGAGTTGCCGCAGAACCCCTTGCCGGGGGTGGTGCTGGTGACGCCGAACGAAGTCGACAAGCCGACCCTGGAGGCATTGCGCCAGCGCCTGGCCGAGTTGCCCAAGGTGCAACAGGCGCAACTGGACCTGGTGTGGGTCGAGCGCCTGGCGGCGATTCTTAAGCTGGGCGACCGGTTCGTCTTCGGCCTGACGGTGTTGCTGGTGTCTGCATTACTTTTGGTGATAGGCAATACCATTCGTCTTCATATTGAAAACCGCCGCACCGAGATCGAAGTGATTAAACTGGTCGGCGGCACTGATAGCTATGTGCGTAGGCCTTTTCTCTACATGGGCGCGCTTTATGGTTTTGGTGCCGGGTTTTTGTCCTGGGGCGTGCTGGCTTATGGCCTTAACTGGCTGAATGACGCGGTGGTTGGGCTGGCCGGTCTCTACGGCAGCGATTTTGCCCTGGCCGGCGTACCGGTGGCCGATGGTCTGTCCCTGTTGCTTGGGGCGGTGCTCTTGGGGTATATCGGTGCTTGGATTGCGGTCGCACGGCATTTACGCGAGCTGGCGCCGAAGTAGTTAATGTCAGATTAATGTGGTTTCGCTTGTATTGGCCGTGTCAGTGGTTTAGGGAACTTGTCCTGCGGTTCCCGGTCAATTTTCGCAGTGCATCACTGCACGAGTTATGTGAGTCGGAGGTTTTTTCGTATGACCACTTCTTTGCAACCTGCTTACGCGTTGGTCCCGGGTGCGAACCTGGAGGCCTACGTGAACACGGTGAACAGCATTCCCTTGCTGACGCCGGAGCAGGAGCGTGAACTGGCCGAGAGTCTCTACTATGAGCAGGATCTGGAGGCGGCTCGGCAGATGGTGCTTGCCCACCTGCGGTTTGTCGTCCATATCGCCCGTAGCTATTCCGGCTACGGTCTGGCCCAGGCTGACCTGATCCAGGAAGGCAACGTCGGCCTGATGAAGGCCGTGAAGCGCTTCAACCCGGAAATGGGCGTGCGCCTGGTGTCGTTCGCCGTGCACTGGATCAAGGCGGAAATCCACGAATTCATCCTGCGCAACTGGCGCATTGTGAAGGTGGCGACCACCAAGGCCCAGCGCAAGCTGTTCTTCAACCTGCGCAGCCAGAAGAAGCGTCTGGCCTGGCTGAACAACGAGGAAGTCCACCGCGTGGCGGAAAGCCTGGGTGTGGAGCCGCGTGAAGTGCGCGAGATGGAAAGCCGGCTGACCGGCCAGGACATGGCCTTCGACCCGGCGGCGGAAGCCGACGACGACAGCGCGTTCCAGTCTCCGGCCAACTACCTGGAAGACCACCGGTATGACCCGGCGCGTCAGCTGGAAGATGCCGATTGGAGCGAAAACTCCAACAGCAATCTGCATGAAGCCCTGGAAGTGCTGGACGAGCGCAGCCGTGACATTCTCTACCAGCGCTGGCTGGCGGAGGAGAAGGCCACGCTGCACGACCTGGCGCAGAAGTACAATGTTTCGGCCGAGCGTATTCGCCAGCTGGAAAAGAGTGCGATGAACAAGCTGAAGCTGTCGATTGCCGCTTAAGTGCTGACGCAATGAAAAACGCCCCGATCTGATCGGGGCGTTTTTGTTTCAGATCACAGCGCCCAAGGCGCCCTGCGCGAGCTGTTCAGCCCCACCAGGTATTCATCCCCGCCCAGCTGGTTCATCTGCTGGCGAATCCAGCCCGCCCGGCGCGCCACATAGGTGTTCGGATGGCTGGCGCTCCACTCCCGCGGATTGGGCAGTACGGCCGCCAGCAAACTGGCCTGCTGGCGCGACAGGGCCGCCGCGCTTACGCCGAAGTGGTGTCGCGCCGCCGCTTCCGCGCCGAACACGCCGTCGTCCCACTCGACACTGTTCAGGTACACCTCGAGAATCCGCTGCTTGGGCCAGGTCAGTTCGATCAGCGCGGTAAACCAGGCCTCCAGCCCCTTGCGGAAATAACTGCGGCCCGACCACAGAAACAGGTTCTTCGACACCTGCTGGCTCAAGGTGCTGGCGCCGCGAATCGAACCGCCGCGCTCGTTGTGCTCGAAGGCGGCCTGGATCGCATCGAAGTCGAAGCCCCAGTGTTCAGGGAATTTCTGGTCCTCGCCGGCCATCACCGCGACTTTCAGCTCGTCGGAGATCTCGTTCCACGGGCGCCAGCTGCGTTGCAGGTCGATGGGCTGGCCATCGGTCCACGACTCGATCTTGCGTTCGACCATCAGCGCGGTCCCGGGCGGCGGTACCCAACGAAACAGCAGCACCAGCAGCACACTGCCGATGGCGAACCATTTCAGGACGGTGATGAGGCGGCGAAACAGGAATTGCAACATAGAGATGGCTTGGCCGGGGCGTGGGAGCGGGCCATTATACAGACCCTGTGCCCCCTGGATGGAGTTCGTCATGTTGCGTGGTTTTTTGCTGCTGGCCGCCTTTTTCGGTTTTACCGGCGTGGCCCTGGGCGCCTTTGCCGCCCATGGCCTGAAAGACCGCCTGAGCGCGGAGTACCTGGCAATCTTCCACACCGGCGTGACCTATCAACTGGTGCATGCCTTGGCGCTGTTCGGTGTCGCGCTGCTGGCGGCGCATATTCCGGGGCGCCTGGTCACCTGGGCCGGCGTGTCCTTCGCCGTCGGGATTATGCTGTTCTCCGGCAGCCTGTATCTGTTGACCCTCACCGGCATCGGCAAGCTGGGCATCATCACCCCGTTTGGCGGCCTGGGCTTCCTGGTCGGCTGGTTCTGCCTCGGTCTGGCCGCCTGGCGCCTGCAAGCGGCGGCGTGAGCTGACCCTCAGGTCGACGAATGGCTTGGGTCGCCCGGACTGATCGGGCTAGAATGCTGGCCCCTAAAAATGATGGCAGCCCGGCGCATGCGCATTCAATTGAACGGCGAATCCTTTGAACTGCCCGATGGCGAGACCGTCGCGGCGTTGCTGGCCCGGCTCGACCTGGTCGGGCGGCGGGTGGCGGTGGAGCTGAACCTGGATATCGTTCCGCGCAGCCAACATGGCGAAACCGCCCTGCGTGAAGGCGATCAGGTCGAAGTGGTACACGCTATCGGTGGTGGTTGATCCCGCCCGCGGTCCCACGCCCTGATTCCCCCTGCAAGCCCTCAACCTTTCAAGAGGATTTCCGAATGAGCACTGTTCGCAGCGACAAGCCCTTCGTGCTGGCCGGCCGTACCTATCAGTCCCGCCTGTTGGTGGGCACCGGCAAATACCGTGACATGGAAGAAACCCGCCTGGCCATCGAAGCCTCGGGTGCCGAGATCGTCACCGTGGCCGTGCGTCGGACCAATCTCGGCCAGAACCCGGGTGAACCGAACCTGCTGGATATCCTGCCGCCGGATCGCTACACCATCCTGCCGAACACCGCCGGTTGCTACGACGCCATCGAGGCCGTGCGCACCTGCCGCCTGGCCCGTGAGCTGCTGGACGGCCACAACCTGGTGAAGCTGGAAGTCCTGGCCGACCAGAAAACCCTGTTCCCCAACGTGATCGAAACCCTCAAGGCCGCCGAAGTGCTGGTCAAGGAAGGCTTCGACGTGATGGTCTACACCAGCGATGACCCGATCATCGCCCGGCAACTGGCGGAAATCGGCTGCATCGCGGTCATGCCGCTGGCCGGCCTGATCGGCACCGGCCTGGGGATCTGCAACCCGTACAACCTGCAGATCATCCTCGAAGAAGCGAAGATCCCCGTGCTGGTGGACGCCGGTGTCGGTACCGCGTCCGATGCCACCATCGCCATGGAACTGGGTTGCGAAGCGGTGCTGATGAACTCGGCCATCGCCCACGCCCAGCAACCGATCCTGATGGCCGAAGCCATGAAACACGCCATCGTTGCCGGTCGCCTGGCCTACCTCGCCGGGCGCATGCCGAAAAAACTCTATGCCAGCGCTTCCTCGCCGCTGGATGGTCTGATCAAGTAAGAGCCTTTGATGACTGAATCGAACGACACGCCAATCCAGACGGAAGAAGGCGAAGAGCGCCAACACCGCCGTATCAAGAGTTTCGTGATGCGCGCCGGGCGCATGACCGAAGGCCAGCAGAAGGGCCTGGAGCAGGGCACGCCGCTGTTCGTCCTGCCGTTGGCCGATGCGCCGGTGGACTTTGACCAGGTGTTTGGCCGTTCCGCGCCGCGCTCGTTGGAAATCGGCTTCGGCATGGGTCATTCCCTGCTGGAGATGGCGGCGGCCGCGCCGGAGCAGGACTTTATCGGTGTCGAAGTGCACCGCCCGGGTGTCGGTGCTCTGCTCAATGGCGTGCTGACCCAGGGTCTGAAAAACCTGCGGGTCTACGACTGCGACGCCATTGAAGTGCTCAACCGCTGCGTGGCGGACAACAGCCTGGATCGGTTGATGCTGTTTTTCCCGGATCCTTGGCACAAGAGCCGCCATCACAAGCGGCGTATCGTCCAGGCGTCCTTTGCCGAGCTGGTGCGCAGCAAGCTGAAGGTCGGCGGGATCCTGCACATGGCCACCGACTGGGAGCCGTATGCCGAATACATGCTGGAGGTGATGAACGTCGCGCCGGGTTACCGCAACCTGGCGGAAGACGGCAAGTGCGTGCCGCGTCCGGCCGAACGCCCGATCACCAAGTTCGAACGCCGCGGCGAGCGGCTGGGGCATGGGGTCTGGGACTTGAAGTTCGAGAAGCTGGCCTGAGGCCTGTGGCGGTGAGGTGAACCCACTCACACCGCAACCCCTGTAGGAGCCGGCTTGCCGGCGATGACGTCCGCAAGATCGATGCAAGACTTGCTGGCCTCATCGCCGGCAAGCCGGCTCCTACATTGACCGCGTTAACCTTCTGAGTCAGCGCCGATCCGCAACAACCCCAATCAACACCAGCACCACCAACAGCACGGGCGCCAGGCTGTAGTTGTTGAACTGGCTCAAGCCCCGCACCACCCAGGGTGTCGCATAGATCAACGCCGCGCCGCTGCCGATCATGCACAGCAGGGCCAGCAGCGGTACGCGCAAGGCGCCGGCGATGCTGCCCAGGCGTTGATCGATCCAACCCTTGATATCCGCGCCAAACAGCACCAGTAGGCAGCCCACCAGCGCCAGGGCGATTTCCGACAGATTGCTGCGGCTCCAGCGTGACACCGTGGCGAGCAGGTCGAGTACCAGGTCCATGGGGTTTCCTTAGGTCAAAAAGTAGTGCAGCAGGTCGTTGAGAAACAGCTGTCCGCGGGCGGTGGCCGCGAGGCGTGACGGTTCGACCTGTAACAGGCCACTTTGTTCGGCCTCGACGCGTGCTTCGTTCAAGCTGTCGAGACTAAGCCCGGTACGCTGTGCAAACAAGACCGCGTCGACGCCCTCGGTCAGGCGCAGGGCGTTCATCAGGAACTCGAACGGCAGCTCTTCGTTGGGCAGGGCTTTTTCCCCGGCCTGGAAGGCCTTGGCCGGGTTCAGGTAGTCCTTGGGCAGGCGGGTTTTCCAGGTGCGCACGATACGCCCGTCCGGATGACTGAGCTTGCCATGGGCACCGGCGCCGATACCGATGAAATCGCCGAAGCTCCAGTAATTGAGGTTGTGTCGCGCCGTCCGCCCGGGCTGGGCATAGGCCGAGACTTCGTACTGGGCGTAACCGTGCTCGGCCAGCAGGGCCTGGCCGGCCTCCTGGATATCCCACAGGGTGTCGTCTTCCGGCAGCAGCGGCGGCTGGTTCCAGAACACGGTGTTCGGCTCGAGGGTGAGCTGGTACCAGGACAGATGCGTGGGCTTCAGGGCAATGGCCTGGCGCAGGTCGGCCAGGGCATCTTCCAGGGACTGGTCCGGCAGGCCGTGCATCAGGTCCATGTTGAAGTTGTCGAACCCGGCCCGTCGCGCCATGTCCGCCGCCCGCACGGCTTCGCCGCCGGTATGGATGCGGCCCAGGGCCTTGAGCTTGTCTTCCTGGAAGCTCTGGATACCGATGGACAGCCGATTGATGCCCAGTTGGCGATAGGCGATGAATTTTTCCTGCTCGAACGTCCCGGGGTTGGCTTCCAGGGTGATTTCGATATCGCCGGCGAACGGGATACGCGCTTCGACGCCCTTGAGCAAACGCCCCAGCGCCTGGGCGCTGAACAGGCTGGGAGTGCCGCCACCGAAGAAGATCGAGCTCAATTCACGGCCATACACCGCGTGCAGGTCCTGGTCGAGGTCGGCCAGCAGCGCGTCGACGTACTCCTCTTCCGGCAGCACGGGGCTCGCGGCATGGGAGTTGAAGTCGCAATACGGGCATTTGCGCACGCACCAGGGGATATGGATGTACAGCGCCAGGGGCGGCAGTGGTGACAGGGCCGCCCGAGGTGTCGGTACGCTGCCGTGGATCAGCGGCGGCGCGGAGTCGGTCCGTGTCATTTCAGGCCCAGGCGCTGGCGCAACAGGGCCATGGCGCGGGCGCGGTGGCTGAGCTGGTTCTTCTCCACGGGGCCCAGTTCGGCACTGGAGCAGTCACGTTCCGGCACCCAGAACAGCGGATCGTAGCCGAAACCGTGCTCGCCGCTGGCGGCGGTCAGGATGCGACCGTGCCACAGGCCTTCGCAGAGGATCGGCAGCGGGTCGTCGGCATGCCGTACCAGGGCCAGCACGCAGACGAACTGCGCGCCGCGCTCGGCGCTCGGGACGTCCTTCAGGGCGTCGAGCAGCTTGGCGTTGTTCGCCGCATCGCCCTGGCCATCGGCATAGCGGGCCGAATAGATGCCCGGCGCGCCGCCGAGAAAGTCCACCGCCAGCCCCGAGTCGTCGGCCAGCGCCGGCAAGCCGGAAATACGTGAGGCATTGCGGGCCTTCAGGATGGCGTTTTCGACGAACGACAAGCCGGTTTCTTCCGGTTCGACGCTGCTGAACTCGCCGATCGAGCGCAGGTGCACCGACCCGCCCAGCATGGCCTGGAGTTCCTTGAGTTTGCCGGCGTTGTGGCTGGCCAGTACCAGTTGGCTGAAATTCATCATTCGGCTGGGAAAAGTTCCTGGTTGAAGCTGAAATTGTGGGCATCGCCGCCGATAGTGACGGTAATGTCGAAGGTGCGGCTTTCCACCTGCGGTACCGGGTACTGCGCAAGGTAGTAGACGGCGCCCTGTTCGGTGATCTGCTTGAAGTGCAGTGGGACGTTCATGCCGGTCAGGTCCTTCACGTTGCCGCTGACCTGGGCGACCAGCGGTTTGCCGGCCTTGAGCACCGAGACGTTGATCACGCCCTCGGTCTTGCTGCGCACCAACTCCACGGCCCGGGCAATGTCCGGTTGAAGGTAGGTGGAGTTGAAGGTGTTGTAGTGCACGGTGAGATCACCGAACACTTCCTGGCGCTCGCTCTTGATGGGATCGGCGGCCATGGCCGTGACGCCGAGGCAGGCCGCCACCAGGAAAACAGCTGAACGAAGCATGATCATTCTCCTCGACACAGTGCGGTTTTACACCGCGAGCTGATGATCGGCGAGGCCCGGACTGCTGACACGATAGATGCCGATCTCCCCTAATAGATTAGGCCATAGCTTGCTGGCCCACCCGTGACGGTGCTGTTGATCCACGGCAAGCCGGTTGATCACCTTGGCAGAGCGTTCGCTGCACAGGGCCTCGAAGTCTTCGAAGGTGCAGAAGTGGATGTTCGGCGTGTTGTACCAGGTGTACGGGAGGAAATCGGACACCGGCATCCGCCCCTTGCTCGCCAGGTACCAGCGGCAACGCCAGTGACCGAAGTTGGGGAAGGTGATGATGCACTGGCGACCGACCCGGAGCATTTCGTCGAGGATCTTGTCCGGGTAGTGCACGGCCTGCAGGGCCTGGGTCATGACCACGATATCGAAGCTGTTGCTGGCGAAGTTGCCCAGGCCCTTGTCCAGGTCCTGCTCGATGACGTTGATGCCCTTGGCCACGCAGGTGGCGATGTTGTCCGGGTCGTTTTCCAGGCCGTAGCCGGTGACCTGCTTGTGGTCGCGCAGCCAGCTCAGCAGTTCGCCGTCGCCGCAGCCGAGGTCGAGCACGCGGCTGCCGGCGGGGATCCAGTCTTGGATGATTTCCAGGTCGGCTCTCATGGCGTCCTCACAGGGCTATTCGGTTCATGTAGTTGCCGAACGCCTGCAAGTAACGCGGGATCGGAATCAGGAAGGCATCGTGGCCTTGCGGTGCGTCGATTTCCAGGTAGCAGACGTCCTTGCGGGCCGCCATCAGCGCATCCACCACTTCCCGCGAGCGGGCCGGGGAGAAGCGCCAGTCGGTGGTGAAGGACATCACGCAGAAGCTGGCCTTGGCGCCGGCGAAGGTTTTCGCCAGGTCGTCGTCGAAGTTGGCCGCCGGGTCGAAGTAGTCCAGGGCCTTGGTCATCAACAGGTAGGTGTTGGCGTCGAAACGTCCGGAAAACTCCTCGCCCTGGTAGCGCAGGTAGCTTTCGACCTGGAATTCCACGCTGTGGAAGTCGTAGTTGAGCTTTTCGCTCTTGAGGCCACGGCCGAATTTCTCGCCCATGGAGTCATCGGACAGGTAGGTGATGTGCCCGACCATGCGTGCCAGCATCAAGCCGCGCTTGGGGATCACGCCCTGTTCCTGGAAGAAGCCGCCGTGGAACTCCGGATCGGTGAGGATCGCCTGGCGCGCCACTTCGTTGAAGGCGATGTTCTGCGCCGACAACTTGGGGGCCGAGGCGATGGCGACGCAATGGCGCACGCGATCGGGGTAGGTGATGGTCCACTGCATGGCCTGCATGCCGCCCAGGCTGCCGCCGATGACCGCGGCCCATTGCGTGATGCCCAGGCGGTCGGCGAGGCGGGCCTGGCTGTGGACCCAGTCTTCCACGGTCAGCACCGGGAAGTCGGCGCCGAAGGGCTTGCCGGTCTCGGGGTTGATGCTGCTCGGGCCGGTGGAACCGTTACAGCCGCCGAGGTTGTTCAGGCTGACAACGAAGAATTTGTTGGTGTCGATGGGCTTGCCGGGGCCGATGCAGCTGTCCCACCAGCCGGGCTTGCGCTCGTCGACGCTGTGAAAGCCGGCGGCGTGGTGGTGGCCGGAGAGGGCATGGCAGATCAGCACGGCATTGCTCGCCGTGGCGTTGAGGGTGCCGTAGGTTTCGTAGATCAGGTCGTAGGCCGGCAGGGAACGGCCACAGGCCAGGGCCAGGGGCTCGCTGAAGTGTGCCGTTTGCGGCACGACCAGCCCGACGGAATCGTGGGGAAAGACTGTGGACATCGACCCTGCTCACGCTTGAATGAGGCGTAAGTCTAATGAGCGGGGGGACCAGCGGCAAGCAGGGAGACCGCGGCGCCTGCATCGCCAGCAAGCCGGCTCCCACGGTTTCCGGTCGTATACAACATCAGGGTTCGACACGGGCACTGTGGGAGCCGGCTTGCTGGCGATGATAGCGCCCGGATCAGATCAGGCGGAACAGCACCTGCGGCATGCCGCTCATGGCGGCCAGCGGCGGAATCACATAGCTCTGGAGCAACTGGATGACCAGGAACGCGAAGATCGGCGAGATATCCAGGCCACCCAGGTTCGGCACGATCTTGCGGAACGGCGCCAGGGCCGGCTCGCTGATCTGGTACACCAGCTCGGCCGCCGGGCTATGGCTGCCGGGTGCGACCCACGAGAGGATCACGCTGATGATCATGGCGAAGAAGAACACCTTGAGGAACAGCGAGGTGACGCCGATGACCGACCAGATCAGCAGGAAGGCGATGTTGCCGGTCACGCCGTAGCTGAGCAGCAGGACCACCGCCATCAACAGCATCTGCACGGTAATCGCCAGTACCAGCGAGGACATGTCCAGCCCGAACAGGCTCGGAATGATCCGGCGCAGCGGCTTGAGCAGTGGCTGGGTGGCCTTGACGGTGAACTGGCAGAGCGGATTGTAGAAGTTGGCCCGGACCAGTTGCAGGATGAAGCGCAACAGAACCACCAGCAGGTACAGGCTGCCCAGGGTTTGAATGACAAAGATGGCAGCGCCATTGAGTGCAAGCATTAAGTGTTCCCTCGAGGATTACTGACCGAGTTGCTCGGCCATTTCGGCCGAACGATGGGCGGCGGCGCCGAGCGCCTTTTCTACCAGGGCTTCGAAGCCACCGGCCTGGAAGGTCTTGATCGCCGCTTCGGTGGTGCCGGCGGGCGACGTGACGCGACGGCGCAGCTCGGCGGCCTCGACGTCGCTGGAGACGGCCATATGGGCGGCGCCCAGGGCGGTCTGCAACGTCAGCTGGCTGGCGATGTCACGTGGCAGGCCGAGTTTCTCGCCGGCGGCGGTCATGGCTTCGATCAGCAGGAAGAAATACGCCGGGCCGCTGCCGGACACCGCGGTGACCGCGTCCAGTTGCTGTTCTTCGTCCAGCCACAGCGCTTTGCCTACGGCCGACAGCAAGGTTTGCGCCTGTTGGCGCTGTTCGGCGGACACCTGCGGGGTGGCGAACAAGCCGCTCACGCCCTGGCGCAGCAACGCCGGGGTATTCGGCATGCAGCGCACGATCGGCTGCTCGCCCAGCCAGTTGTTCAGGCTGGCGCAGGTGATGCCGGCGGCAATCGACACCACCAGCTGATTGGGTTTCAGGCTTGGGCGCAAGGCTTCGCACACGGCTTTCATGGCTTGCGGCTTGACCGCCAGCACCACCACGTCAGCCCCTTGGACGGCCTCGGCGTTGTCGGCGAACACTTCGATGCCGTGTTCGGCCTGGACCCGCGCACGGGTCTCGGCGCCTGGATCGCTGGCGCGAATCAGCGCGGCGTCCAGGCCCTCGGCGCGCAGGCCGCCGATCAGGCTGGCCGCCATGTTGCCGGCGCCGATAAAGGTGATTCGATTCTTGCTCTTGCTCATGACGGATCCTTGAAACCAGTGTGTGAGGCCATTTCAGGCCTGGCCATAGTCGCGGGCCCCGAACAGCGCGGTACCGATCCGCACCCAGGTGGCGCCCTGGGCAATGGCCGACTCCAGGTCGTGGCTCATGCCCATGGAAAGTGTGTCGAGCGGCAGGTTGAGGCTGTCTTGCAAAGTCCGCACGGTGGCGAACGCGGCGTCTTGTTCGGCACGCTCTTCGGTGGGTTCGGGAATGGCCATCAGCCCGCGCAATCGAAGGTTTGGCAGGTCGGCGATGGCGGCGGCCAGGGCCGGCAGGTCGGCCGCGGTGCAGCCGGATTTGCTGGCCTCGCCACTGACATTGACCTGGATGCAGATATTCAGCGGCGGCAGGTCGGCCGGGCGTTGTTCGGACAGGCGTTGGGCAATTTTCAGGCGATCCACGGAGTGCACCCAGTCGAAATGCTCGGCGATGGCGCGAGTCTTGTTCGATTGAATGGGGCCGATGAAGTGCCAGCACAAGGGCAGGTCGGTCAATTCCGCCTGTTTGCCCAGGGCTTCCTGCAGGTAGTTTTCGCCGAAGTCGCGCAGGCCGGCGGCATAGGCTTCGCGCACGGCGGCGGCGGGCTTGGTCTTGCTCACGGCGAGCAAGCCGATGGCGGCGCTGTCGCGTCCGGCGGCCTGTGCCGCCGCCGCGATGCGGGCTGCAACGGCGGTGATGTTGTCTGCTATCGTGGTCATTCAAATTCGCCAGCAGGTCAAAAGTCTGCGGCATTCTACCTGTATTGGGGAGCCTCATGGATATCACCGAGCTGCTGGCCTTTAGCGCCAAACAGGGCGCGTCGGACTTGCACCTCTCGGCGGGCCTGCCGCCGATGATCCGGGTTGACGGCGATGTGCGGCGGATCAACCTGCCGGCGCTGGACCACAAGCAAGTCCACGACCTGATCTACGACATCATGAACGACCGCCAGCGCAAGGACTACGAGGAGTTCCTGGAGACCGACTTCTCCTTCGAGGTGCCGGGCGTGGCGCGCTTCCGGGTCAACGCCTTCAACCACAACCGCGGTTCGGGCGCGGTGTTCCGCACCATTCCCTCAAAAGTCCTGACCATGAGCGACCTGGGCATGGGTGAGGTGTTCCGCAAGATCACCGAGGTGCCGCGCGGGCTGGTGCTGGTGACCGGGCCGACCGGTTCGGGCAAGTCCACCACCCTGGCAGCGATGATCGACCACCTGAACAACAACAAGCATCACCATATCCTGACCATCGAGGACCCGATCGAATTCGTCCACGAATCGAAGAAGTGCCTGGTCAACCAGCGTGAAGTGCACCGCGACACCCAGAGTTTCGCCGCCGCCCTGCGTTCGGCCCTGCGTGAGGACCCGGACGTGATCCTGGTGGGTGAGATGCGCGACCTGGAAACCATCCGCCTGGCCCTCACCGCCGCCGAAACCGGTCACCTGGTGTTCGGCACGCTGCACACCACCTCGGCGGCCAAGACCATCGACCGGGTGGTGGACGTGTTTCCGGCGCAAGAGAAGTCCATGGTCCGCTCGATGCTTTCCGAATCCCTGCAGGCGGTGATTTCCCAGAGCCTGCTGAAGAAGGTCGGCGGCGGGCGCATCGCGGCCCATGAGATCATGCTCGGCACGCCGGCGATCCGTAACCTGATCCGCGAGGACAAGGTGGCGCAGATGTATTCCTCGATCCAGACCGGTGGCTCGCTGGGCATGCAGACCCTGGACATGTGCCTCAAGGACCTGCTGACCAAGGGCCTGATTACCCGTGACAACGCCCGGGAGAAGGCGAAGATCCCGGACAACTTCTAACGCGAACCCCATGAGCTTCTACGCTGTCACAGAGGTGTTTGATTGATGTGACGCGGAGAAACTCATGGAATTCGAGAAACTGCTGCGCCTGATGGTGGAGAAGGGCGGTTCCGACCTGTTCATCACCCCGGGCCTGCCGCCGTCGCTGAAGGTCAACGGCCAGATCCTGCCGGTGACCCGTACGCCGCTGACCCACGAGCAGACCCAGGACGCGGTGTTCGGGCTGATGAACGAGCGTCAGAAGCTGGACTTCGCCCATCTGCACGAATGCAATTTCGCCATCCATCCCAAGGGCATTGGCCGCTTCCGGGTCAGCGCCTTCTACCAGCGCAGCCAACCGGGCATGGTGTTGCGGCGCATCGAGACACGGATTCCCGGGCTGGCCGAACTGAAACTGCCGCCGATCCTCGAGCAACTGGCGCTGCTCAAGCGCGGGCTGGTGATGCTCGTCGGGGCGACCGGAGCCGGCAAGTCGACCTCCATGGCGGCGATGATCGGTCACCGCAACCAGCAGGGCAGCGGCCATATCGTCACGGTCGAGGACCCCATCGAGTTCGTCCACGAACACCAGAACTGCATCGTGACCCAGCGGGAAGTGGGGATCGACACCGACTCCTACGAGATTGCGCTGAAAAACACCCTGCGCCAGGCCCCGGACCTGATCATGATCGGTGAAGTGCGTACCCGCGAAACCATGGAGCACGCCCTGGCCTTCGCGGAAACCGGGCACCTGTGCCTGGCGACCCTGCATGCGCCGAATGCCGACCAGGCGCTGGAACGGATCATCAGCTTCTTTCCCGTGGACCGGCATCCGCAGATCTGGATGGAGCTGTCACTCAACCTGCGGGCGATTGTCGCCCAGCAACTGATTCCGACCCAGGATGGCCAGGGGCGGCGAGCGGTGGTGGAAGTGTTGCTGAATACGCCACTGATGGCCGACCTGATTCGCAAGGGCGAGATCAAGGAGCTCAAGGCGCTGATGAAGCGCTCGACCGAACAGGGGATGCAGACGTTGGATCAGGCGCTGTATGCGTTGCATCAGGAAGGGGCGATCAGCTACGACGACGCCCTGGCGTACGCAGACTCGGCCAATGACTTGCGGTTGATGATCAAGCTGGAAAAGGGCGCGAGAGGCAAGGGGGCGGATAATTTGAGCCTGGGGCCGGCGTGAGCGGACAGGAGGGTTTTATGGTGAGCGGGCAAGCCCGCTCACCATAGGGGATCAGCGCTGAACGACCCGCATCTGCTCTTTCGGAATCACGCGCTTGGCAATCACGTAGTGGCTGTCCCAGTACGGCTTTTGCAGCGTATCGATGGTCACCGACTTGCCGCGGCGCGGCGCATGGATGAAGCGGTCGTTGCCCAGGTAGATGGCCACGTGGTTGACCTTGCGGCTCTTGATCGTGAAGAACAACAGGTCGCCGGGCTTGAGATCCTTGCGCGCGACTTTCTGCCCGTGGCCGGCGGCCATGGCATTGGAGGTGCGCGGTAGATCACCTGGCGCTACGCCGTTGAAGGCATACTTGACCAGACCGCTGCAATCGAAGCCCTTGCTCGGGCTGCTGCCGCCCCAGCGATACGGTGTACCCAGCACGTTCACGGCGCGGCTGAGCACGGTGCTGCTCTGCTTGGCGTTCGGCGCCGCCGGATTGACGGCAACGACGCTATGATGAGCTTTACCGTGGCTGCCGTGCTTGCCAGGGCGTTTGACGACAGGGGCGTCCAGATCGGTAGCATGGGCAACGGAAACCGGTGATTTGGCAGTGTGACCGTTGACGGAAGGAAGACGTTGCTCACGGTTGGTGGCGTGGGCGGCCAGTGGCAGTAATAGGCAAATGGTTAGCCATGTCTTTAAAAATGGTCGCATCAGGCAGGGCTCTGTAGGTAATCGCGCAACTTTATAACAGCTTTTTGGTCACTTTCGGGCCCGTTTGTCGATTCAATACAGGGGGTTAAAGTGGCAAACGGCTGCGAAATCCGACCCATGGGTCACGTGAAAGTCAGGCCCCACAAGGCTTTCAGCGATTTTTGGCAAGGGTTTGTTACATGTTTTGAGACAGTAAAAAAGTCACACGAAATTACGAAAAATTTATCTATCGGGCTCGGAGAAGGCGTTGATGAACACCTATCGGCAAGACGGCACCCCGGTTAATACCCACAACGTTTTACTCGGGTATTTGCTGTGGATTTTTGGTTTTACCGGTTCGCACCGTTTCTATTACGGCAAGCCGATCACCGGGACGATCTGGTTTTTTACCTTCGGAGTGTTCGGGATCGGCTGGTTGATCGACGTGTTCCTGATTCCGGGCATGGATCGGGAAGCCGACCTTCGATTCACGGCGGGGCCGGTGGACTACAACGTCGCCTGGTTGCTGCTGACGTTCCTGGGCTTGCTGGGCGTGCACCGGATGTACATGGGCAAATGGCTGACCGGCTTGCTCTACCTGGTGACGGGCGGGTTGTTGGGGCTGGGGGTGCTGTATGACTTCTGGACGCTGAATGACCAGGTGTCGCTGAAGAACAGCGGGCGGGGCTGAGCCCGGTTCCTGTAGGAGCGAGCAAGCTCGCTCCTACAAGGGGGGATCAGGCCTGGTGGGTGATCCGTCCGTCCATCAGCGTATAGCGCACCGTCCCCGGCAACGCATGGCCGATGAACGGGCAGTTCTCGCCCTTGGACAACCAGCGTTCGCCGGCCACGGTCGAGGTGCCCGGATCGAACAGCACCAGATCCGCCGCTGCACCGACCGCCAGCTTGCCTGCCGGCAGGCGCAGGGCCTCGGCGGGGCCTGCGCTCAGGCGCGCCAACAGGGTCGGCAGGTCCAGCAGGCCATCTTCCACCAGGCTCAAGGCCAGCGGCAGCAGCAGTTCGACGCTGCTGATGCCCGGCTCGGTCTCGCCGAACGGCGCCAGCTTGGCGTCCCGCTCATGGGGTTGATGATGGCTGGAGATGGCACTCACCACCCCGGATTTCACCGCCGCGCGCAGACCGTCGCGGTCGGCGCGGGTGCGCAGCGGCGGTTGCACGTGATAGAGGCTGGAGAAGTCGATCAGCGCTTCGTCGGTCAGGATCAACTGGTACAGCGCGACATCGGCGGTCACCGGCAAGCCACGGGCCTGGGCCTGGGCGATCAGGGCGACACCGCGGGCGCTGGTCAACTGGCTGAAGTGCGCACGCACGCCGCTCTGCTCCACCAGCAGCAGGTCCCGGGCCAGGGCCACGGTCTCGGCGGTTTCCGGAATTCCCGGCAAGCCGAGGAAACTGGCGGTCGCCCCTTCATGGGCCAGGCCGCCCTGGGCCAGGTCATGGTCCTGGGAGTGGAAAATCACCGTCAGGTCGAACGTCGCGGCATATTCCAGCGCCCGGCACAGGGTGCGGGTGTTGCGGAAACTCTCCAGGCCGTTGCCGAACGCCACGCAACCGGCATCGCGCAAGGCCACCAGCTCGGCCAGTTGCTCGCCTTCCAGGGCCTTGCTCAGGGCGCCGATGGGGAACACCTTGGTGTTGCCGGCCTCGCGGGCGCGGTCGAGGATCAGTTCGGCCACCGCCGAGGTGTCCAGCACCGGCTTGGTCCGTGGTGGGCAGCACAGGCTGGTGACGCCGCCGGCCGCCGCCGCGCGGGTTTCGCTGGCGATACTGCCCTTGCGGCTGTAGCCCGGCTCGCGCAGGGAGACGTTCAGGTCCACCAGGCCGGGCGCGGCCACCAGGCCCTTGGCGTCGATGACGTCAACGGCGGCGAAACCCGTCGGGGCGGCGCCGATGGCAATGAGCTTGCCGGCTTCGAGGTGCAGATCGGTCACTTGATCCAGGCCGCTGCTCGGATCGATGACGCGGGCGCCAAGTATGCTGAGTTTCACTGGGCGTTCTCCTGCTCGAATTGGCGCTGGGCGGTTTGCCCGCTCATGGCCATGGACAGCACGGCCATGCGTACGGCGATGCCGTAGGTTACTTGGTTGAGGATGACCGAGCGGGGACCGTCGGCCACCGCCGATTCGATCTCCACGCCACGGTTGATCGGGCCCGGGTGCATGACGATGGCATCCGGCTTGGCGCCGGCCAGGCGGGCGGTGGTCAGGCCGAACAGGCGGTAGAACTCGCCTTCGCTGGGCAGCAGGCCGCCGGTCATGCGCTCACGCTGCAGGCGCAGCATGATCACCACGTCGACGTCCTTCAGGCCTTCGGCCAGGTCGGTGTAGACCTTCACCCCGTATTGCTCGATGCCGATCGGCAGCAAGGTCTTCGGCGCGATCACGCGGATGTCCGGGCAACCGAGCGTCTTGAGCGCCAGCATGTTCGAGCGCGCCACCCGCGAATGCAGGATGTCGCCGACGATGGCCACCGAGAGGTTCTCGAAACCGCCCTTGTGCCGGCGGATGGTCAGCATGTCGAGCATGCCCTGGGTCGGGTGCGCGTGGCGGCCGTCGCCGCCGTTGATGATCGCCACCTGCGGACAGACGTGTTCGGCGATGAAGTGCGCGGCGCCGGAGTCGCCGTGACGCACGACGAACATGTCGGCGGCCATGGCCTCGAGGTTGCGCAGGGTGTCGAGCAGGGTTTCACCCTTGCTCGCCGAGGAGGTGGACACGTTCAACGTGATCACGTCCGCCGACAGCCGTTGGGCGGCCATCTCGAAGGTGGTGCGGGTACGGGTGGAGTTCTCGAAGAACACGTTGCACACGGTCTTGCCGCGCAGCAACGGGACTTTCTTCACGGCCCGGGCGCCGACTTCGAGGAACGAGTCGGCGGTGTCGAGGATTTCGGTCAACAGCTCGCGGCGCAGGCCGTCGAGGGACAGGAAGTGGCGTAGCTGGCCCTGATCATTGAGCTGCAGCGGGCGCTTGGCGTCTAGAGGCGTCATCGCAAGGGACTCTTAAAGGGCGAGGTCTTGAAGTTCGAGTTGGAGCGGCGCGGGGCCGGACAATTTTACCCGTTCCGAGGGAGCCAGCGACAGTGTTGCGCCGACCACATCGGGACGGATCGGCAATTCGGCGGCATCGAGGTCCAGCAGGCTGACCAGCGTCACGCTGGCCGGGCGGCCGTAGTCGAAGAGTTCGTTGAGGGCGGCGCGGACGGTCCGGCCGCTCATCAGCACGTCGTCGATCAGGACCAGGTGCTGGCCTTCGATCTCGAACGGCAGCTCGGACGGGCGCACCTGTGGGTGCAGGCCGTTCTGGCTGAAGTCGTCGCGGTAGAAGGAGACATCCAGGGTGCCCAGGGGCGCGGCGCTGCCCAGGGCCTTGAGCAGCGCCTGGGCCACCCACACACCGCCGGTACGGATGCCGATGAAGCGTGGCTCGGCAATGGCGCGCTTGCTCAGGTGGGCGTTGAGATCGACGGCCATCTGGCTGATCAGGTCGGCGGGATTGGGCAGGCTCATGGTTGCTCCTTCAAGGGCCCTTGCGGGGAATCAAGGCGAGGGCGAAACGTTCGGGCACCGCCGGTTTTCAGGCTTCGGCGGGCATCGGGTGTTCTTCGATCCAGCTTTGCAGCAGCAGCTTGGCGGCGATGGCGTCCACCGGGTTGTCGCGATAGGTGCCTTTCTGCCCGCCGCGGGCCATGCGTTCGCCCTTGGCTTCGAAGGTGGTCAGGCGTTCGTCCTGGGTGAAGAACGGCAGGTTGTAGCGGCCGTTGAGCCGGCGGGCGAACTTCTCCGCCCGGGCGCACATGTCGCTGGGGGTGCCGTCCATGTTCAACGGCAGGCCGACCACCACGGCGTCGGGTTTCCACTCCTTGATCAGGGCTTCGACCTGGTTCCAGTCGGGAATGCCGTTCTGCGCCTTGAGGGTGCACAGCTCACGGGCCTGGCCGGTGATCATCTGGCCGACGGCGACGCCGATCTGTTTGGTGCCGTAGTCGAAACCCAGCAGCAGGCGGATGGCGGCCATCAGGCGTGCCCCGCCTGGCTGGTGAGCAGGCTGAGGTTGATACCCAGGTGCGCGGCGGCGGCGGCCAGGCGTGCGTCGCTGTCGGTTTCGAAGAGGATGTCCGCGGAGAACGGGCAGGTCAGCCAGGCGTTGTCGGCCAGTTCCGCTTCCAGTTGGCCGGCTTCCCAGCCGGCGTAGCCCAGGGCGATCAGGCTGCGGGACGGACCGTCGCCGTCGGCAATGGCGAACAGCACGTCCTGGGAGGTGGACAGCGCCACGCCTTCCAGTTCGACGGTGGCCTGGTAGGTCTTGCCGATGGGGTGCAGGACAAAGCCGCGGTCGGTCTGCACCGGGCCGCCGGCATAGATCGGTACATGTTGGCAGAGGGCCGGCGACTCGATGTCCGGGCGCAGTTGCTCGAGGATATCGGCCAGGTTCAGCGATTGCGGGCGGTTGATCACCAGCCCCATGGCACCGTTCGCGCTGTGTTCGACTATATAAGTGACGGTCTGCGCGAAATTCGGGTCGGCCATGTGTGGCATGGCGATCAGGAAGTGATGCTTGAGGTACGTCGGTGTGAGGTTTTTCATGAGCCCTAGTGTGGCCGTGGGCGGGCGAGCTGACAAGCTCTGTAGGCGCTATTCAATTGCTGGAAAGCTTGTCGCCCCGGGCAAAGCGCCAGGTGCGGATGATCTCCAGGCGGTCGATGTCCGACAGGTCTCCGGTAAAGGGCGCGAACGGTGCCGCCAGCCGAACGATACGCTGTGCCGCCTGGTCCAGCAGCGGTTGTCCGGAGGACTCCAGCACCAGCACCTCATACAGCGAGCCGTCGCGGTTGATCGAGACCATCAGGCGCAAATTGCCGTAGATCTGCTGGCGACGGGCTTCCTCGGGATAATTGAGGTTGCCGATGCGCTCGACCTTCTTGCGCCATTCATCTTTGTACCAGGCGCCCTTGTCGCGCATGGTCGAGGCGGCGTTCAAGCGATGAATACGCGGCCGCTTGGCGTACAGCTGCTGTTCCTTGGCCAGTTCCGCTTCCAGGCTGGCGATGTCGCTGGACAGCTGTGAGCTGTCGAACGTCGGCGCCGGCTCCTGGGGCGGCGTCTCGGTCTTGACCTGTTCGTGCTTGATCACAGCTTTCTTCGGTTTCGGCGCCACCGTGGTGACCACCGCCTTCGGTGCCGTTTCCTTTACTTCCTGCTTCGCCGGCGGCGGCGGGGTGACCTGGTTGATGGTGTTGTCCTGGAACGGCGCGACCTCGGTGGTCTTGGGAATCGCCTTTTTATCCAGGGTGCCGCTGCCTTGCTGGTTGTCCTGGGCGAGGAAGTCGGCCTTCTCGGGCGGCTTCGGGCTCTTGAAGGTGGACAGGGTGATTTCCAGGGTCTTGCTGATCTGCTTGGGCTCGACGACGGCGAACCCGACGCCGAGGAGTAGCGCCAGGTGGATCAGCGCCGCCAGGAAAAGCGTGAAGCCGAGCCGATCCGCCGGGCGTACGCCGGCGCGGGAGAGTTCGGGAGGCAGATCGACGGGAAGCGTCATGACCGGAAAACCAACATCGCATGTATCGTGAGCCCGGCATGATAACGCAATGTTGGTTTTTTCTCGGCTGTTCTACATCAACGGGCTTGCAGCTTGCGCTCAATGGCATCCATCAGCAGGCCTGCGATGTTGGTGCCAAAGGCGTTGTCGATCTCGCGGATGCAGGTCGGGCTGGTGACGTTGATTTCCGTCAGGTGCTCGCCGATCACGTCCAGGCCGACGAACAGCAGGCCTTTCTCGCGCAAGGTCGGGCCGACCTGGGCGGCGATCCAGCGGTCGCGTTCGGTCAGCGGACGGGCTTCGCCGCGACCGCCGGCCGCCAGGTTGCCGCGGGTTTCACCGACGGCCGGGATCCGCGCCAGGCAATACGGCACCGGCTCGCCGTCGACCATCAGGATGCGCTTGTCGCCGTCCTTGATGCCCGGCAGGTAGGCCTGGGCCATGATCTGCTGGCTGCCCAGGGCGGTCAGGGTCTCGAGGATCACCGACAGGTTCGGATCGCCGACCCGGTGACGGAAGATCGAGGTACCGCCCATGCCGTCCAGCGGCTTGAGGATCACGTCACCGTGCTTGGCGGCAAATTCGCGCAACACATCGGCGCGACGGCTGACCAGGGTGGCCGGGGTGCACTGCGGGAACTGGGTGGCGAACAGCTTTTCGTTGCAGTCGCGCAGGCTCTGCGGCTTGTTGACCACCAGCACCCCGACGCGCTCGGCCTGTTCCAGCAGGTAGGTGGAATAGACGAATTCCATGTCGAAGGGCGGATCCTTGCGCATCAGGATCACGTCCAGGTCACTCAGGACCGTGTCGGTCTCGGCTTCCAGTTCGAACCAGTGCTCGGGGTTGGCGAACACTTTCAGTGGGCGCATGCGCGCCCGCGCCACGCCGGCATCCTGGTACAGGTCCTGCTGTTCCATGTAGAACAGGGTCCAGCCGCGTGCCTGGGCGGCCAGCAGCATCGCCAGGGAGCTGTCCTTCTTATAGGAAATGTTGGCGATGGGGTCCATGACAATCCCGAGACGAACGCTCATGGGCTATATCCTCTATGGGCCTTGATGGCCGCAATGGCTTGAAAAAGTGGCGTCAGAGTGGCGCTACACCGATTCGCGGTCAAGGAAAAACCGACTGTCCGGAGGGGGCTGGGGGCGCTTGATAGATTGCATCCCGAGACTGTGCTAAAAAGGCTCGCATGCCGCTTGAAGCGCTTACACATCAAGGGCTTCGCGCCCGAAAACCGCTCAGGTGCGGTCAATCGAGTCGCTGTGGCGATGGTAGAGCAGATATGGAACAGCATTCCACAGCCTTGAAAGTGATGGTCATCGACGACTCCAAGACGATTCGTCGAACCGCCGAGACGCTGCTGAAACACGTGGGTTGCGAGGTGATCACGGCCATCGACGGCTTCGATGCGCTGGCCAAGATCGCCGATCATCATCCGGGTATCATCTTCGTCGATATCATGATGCCGCGCCTGGATGGCTACCAGACCTGCGCCCTGATCAAGAACCATCGTGCGTTCAAGTCCACGCCGGTGATCATGCTGTCCTCCAAGGACGGCCTGTTCGACAAGGCCAAGGGCCGTATCGTCGGTTCCGATCAGTTTTTGACCAAGCCGTTCAGCAAGGAAGAACTGCTGGCCGCGATCAAGGCCCATGTGCCGGGGTTCGCGGCGGTAGAACAAGCACATTGACGGGGGGCCGGTTGGCCGCCCGCCTTATAAGCAGTGGGGAACACCATGGCACGTATCCTGATCGTCGATGATTCGCCGACTGAAATGTACAAACTGACCGGCATGCTGGAAAAGCACGGTCACGAGGTGCTCAAGGCCGAGAACGGTGCCGATGGCGTGGCCCTGGCCCGCCAGGAAAAGCCCGACGCGGTGTTGATGGACATCGTCATGCCGGGCCTCAATGGCTTCCAGGCCACCCGGCAATTGACCAAGGACAGTGAAACCAGCCACATCCCAGTGATCATCATCACCACCAAGGACCAGGAGACCGACAAGGTCTGGGGCACGCGCCAGGGCGCCCGCGACTACCTGACCAAGCCGGTGGAGGAAGACACCCTGATCAAGATCCTGAACAGCGTCCTCGCCGGCTGACGGCCCGCGCCCATGAGCCCGTCGCAGACCGCCTTCCAGCTGCTGCTGGAAATCGACCAGCGCTGTCGCCTGCTGGCGGCCGACCTGCCGTCCCAACAGGCGCGCCAGGACACCTGGAGCGGTATCGGCTTTCGCCTCGGCGAGCACTGGTACGTGGCGCCCATGGGTGAAGTCGGCGAAGTCCTGCACGAGCCGCGCTACACCCTGTTGCCGGGGGTCAAGCCCTGGGTCAAGGGGGTTGCCAACCTGCGCGGACGCTTGCTGCCGATCATGGACCTGTGCGGTTTTTTCGGGCAGGAGCTCTCGGCCTTGCGCAAGCAGCGGCGGGTGCTGGTGGTGGAGTACAAGGACGTGTTCGCCGGCCTGATGGTGGACGAAGTGGCCGGCCTGCAGCACTTTCCCCTGGGCGGGCAGCAGGGGCTTGCGCTGCCGCCGCCGGATGTAGCCGTGGCACCCTTCGTCCAGGGCCGTTTCGAGCGTGAACGCAGTTGGTGGATGTTCAGCCCGTTTGCCCTGGCGCAGGCGCCGGGGTTTCTGGATGTGGCCTTACAGGCAGGGGCCTGATCGATGACAAACGCTAAAACCGGCAAACCGTTGGAGGCTTCGCGCAGTCGTTCGCAGATCATCGTGCTGTTTATCGCCCTGATCGTGTTCATCATGCTGCTGTTCGCCAACTTCGCCTACCTGAACACCCAGGCCACCTACGACAAGCAATACATCAGCCATGCCGGCGAGTTGCGGGTGCTGTCCCAGCGCATCGCCAAGAACGCCACGGAAGCGGCTTCCGGCAAGGCCGCGGCCTTCAAGTTGTTGAGCGATGCGCGCAACGATTTCGCCCAGCGCTGGGGTTACCTGAAGAAAGGCGACCCGGCCACCGGCCTGCCCGCCGCGCCGGCCACCGTGCGCACGGAAATGCATGCGGTGCAGCAGGACTGGGAAAACCTGCTGAGGAACACCGACGCCATCCTCGCCAGCGAACAGACCGTGCTGTCGTTGCACCAGGTGGCCGCGACCCTGGCCGAAACCGTGCCGCAGTTGCAGGTCGAATACGAAAAGGTCGTGGAGATTCTCCTCCAGCGCGGCGCCCCGGCGGCACAGGTGGCCATGGCCCAGCGCCAGTCGCTGCTCGCCGAGCGCATCCTCGGTGCGGTGAACACGGTGCTGGCCGGCGACGAAACCTCGTCCCAGGCCGCCGATGCCTTCGGCCGCGACGCCGCCCGTTTCGGCCAGGTCCTCAACGGCATGCTCCAGGGCAATGCGGCGCTGAAAATCACCCAGGTCGAAGACAAGGACGCCCGTGCCCGCCTGGAGGATATCGCCGAACTCTTCGAATTTGTCTCGGGTTCGGTGGATGAAATCCTCGAAACCTCGCCGCAGCTGTTCCAGGTCCGCGAATCCGCCGGAAATATCTTCAGCCTCTCGCAAACCCTGCTGGACGAGGCCTCGCACCTGGCCAACGGGTTTGAAAACCTCGCCGGCGAGCGCTCCCTGGACACCATTGGCGGTTATGTCCTGGGCCTGCTGGCCCTGGCCTCGATCATCCTGATTGGCCTGGTCATGGTCCGCGAGACCAATCGGCAGCTGCACGAGACCGCCGAGAAGAACGAACGCAACCAGCACGCGATCATGCGTCTGCTGGATGAAATCGAGGACCTGGCCGACGGCGACCTGACCGTGACCGCGTCTGTCACCGAGGATTTCACCGGGACCATTGCCGACTCCATCAACTATTCCGTCGACCAGTTGCGTGATCTGGTGGCCACCATCAACCTCACCGCCGGCCAGGTCGCCGCCGCCGTGCAGGAAACCCAGGCCACCGCCATGCAACTGGCCGAGGCCTCCGAGCACCAGGCCCAGCAGATTTCCGAGGCGTCCACCGCCATCAGCGACATGGCCGAGTCCATCGACCAGGTGTCGGCCAACGCCGCCGAGTCTTCGGCGGTGGCCGAGCGCTCGGTGGAGATCGCCAACAAGGGCAACGAGGTGGTGCACAACACCATCCACGGCATGGACAACATTCGCGAACAGATCCAGGACACCGCCAAGCGGATCAAGCGTCTCGGCGAGTCTTCCCAGGAAATCGGCGACATCGTCAGCCTGATCGACGATATTGCCGACCAGACCAACATCCTGGCCCTCAACGCGGCGATCCAGGCGTCCATGGCCGGCGATGCCGGACGCGGTTTCGCGGTGGTGGCCGACGAGGTCCAGCGCCTGGCGGAGCGTTCGTCGGCGGCGACCCGGCAGATCGAAACCCTGGTGCGGGCGATCCAGACCGACACCAACGAGGCGGTGATCTCCATGGAGCAGACCACCACCGAAGTGGTGCGCGGCGCCCGCCTGGCCCAGGACGCCGGGGTGGCCCTGGAAGAGATCGAAGGGGTGTCCAAGACCCTGGCGGCGCTGATCCAGAGCATTTCCAACGCGGCCCAGCAACAGACCTCGTCGGCGGGACAGATTTCGCTGACCATGAACGTGATCCAGCAGATCACCACCCAGACCTCGTCCGGCTCGACCGCCACCGCCGAAAGCATTGGCAACCTGGCGAAAATGGCCAGCCAGCTGCGGCGTTCGGTCTCCGGCTTTACCTTGCCCGCGGCACCCGATGCGCGTGAAACCCGTTAGTGGAGTCGTCATGAGCGATCAGCACGACTATGTGGCCCTCGAATGGGTCAAGGGCGAAATCGCCGACACCCTGAAACAGGCGCGCCAGGCCCTGGATGCCTTCGATGAATCGACGCATTCGGCCCAGGACATCGCCGAATGCCTGGAATGCATTCACCAGGTTCACGGCAGCTTGCAGATGGTCGAGTTCTACGGCGCGGCCCTGCTCGCCGAAGAAACCGAAGCCCTGGCCCTGGCCGTGCAGGAGGGGCGGGTGGTCGATCTGCCGGAAGCGCTGCAACTGCTGCGCCAGGCCCTCGGGCAGATGCCGCTGTACCTGGACCGGGTCCACAGTGCGCGGCGGGACCTGCCGCTGGTGGTGCTGCCGCTGCTCAATGACCTGCGTAGCGCCCGGGGCGAAAGCCTGCTGTCGGAAACCAGCCTGTTCAGCCCGACCCTGCCGCCGGTACCGCTACTGGACGAGGCGAGCCTTGCCCGATTGACCCCGGCGGAACTGCCGGCCCTGTTGCGCAAGCTACGGCAAATGTTGCAGACCGCGTTGGTCGGTCTGTTGCGCGAACAGGACGACGAGACCAACCTCGGCTACATGGCCAAGGTCTTTGCCCGCCTGGAAAGCCTGTGCCTGGAGGCCCCGTTGGGGGCGCTCTGGCAAGTCGCTTCGGCGCTGGTCGAGGGCATGCTGGCCGGGGCCATCGCCAACAGCCCGGCCCTGCGCAGCCTGCTCAAGGAGTCCGACAAGGAACTCAAGCGCCTGCTGGAGCAGGGCATCGTCGGGATCAACCAACCGGCGCCGGAAGAATTGCTCAAGAGCCTGCTGTTCTATATCGCCAAGGCGCGGCAGCCGACGGCGCAGATGCTCGTCCTGAAAGAACGCTATGGCCTGGATGAGGCCCTGCCCGACACCGCCGTGGTCGACGAGGAACGGGCGCGCCTGGCCGGCCCGGGCCGCGATGCCATGCGTTCGGTGGTCGCGGCGCTGTGCGAGGAACTGGTGCGGGTCAAGGAGCGGCTGGACCTGTTCGTGCGCGGCGACCGCCAGCACACCGACGAGTTGTCCAGCCTGCTGGCGCCCTTGCGGCAGATCGCCGATACCCTGGCGGTGCTCGGCTTTGGCCAGCCGCGCAAGGTCATCATCGACCAGACGGCGGTGGTCCTGGGCCTGGTCCAGGGCCAGCGCGAACCGAATGACGCGGTGCTGATGGACGTGGCCGGGGCCTTGCTCTATGTCGAGGCGACCCTGGCCGGGATGATCGGCACCGTGGAACCGGAAAGCCGCGAAGAAAGCCGCCTGCCCACCACCGACCTGACCCAGATCCACCAGTTGGTGGTCAAGGAATCGCGGATCTGCCTGCAACAGGCCAAGGACCTGATCATCGAGTACATCGATGCCGACTGGGACCGCGAGCGCCTGCAGCCCTTGCCCGAGTTGCTGACCCAGGTCCGTGGCGCCTTGTCGATGATTCCCCTCGGCCGGGCCGCGGGCCTGCTGGAAACCTGCAATCGCTATATTCACGACCATCTGCTGCAAGACCCGCAACCGCCTTCCTGGCAGCAGCTCGACCGTCTGGCCGATGCCCTGACCAGTATCGAGTACTACCTCGAACGCCTCGGCGAAGACCACGAGGCCCCGGGGGAACGGGTGCTGGACATGGCCGAGGAAAGCCTCGATGCCCTTGGCTACACGCCCGCCGAACAGGATGTGCCGGTACTCGACGAAGTCCTGAGCCCCAACGAAGCCCTGGTGATGCAGGGCTTGCAGGCACTGGACAACCCGCAGGTGGCGCAGTCCCTGGCCGATGTCCTGGCCAATCCGGTGTCCGTCCTCAATCCGCCGGCCCGCCAGGTCCCGGGCAGCCTGCTGCCGCCGCCGGGCGACGAGGCTCCGGTGGACGAAGAGTTGCGCGAAGTCTTCCTCGAAGAATGCGCGGAAGTGCTCGATGTGCTGGGCGAGTACCTGCCGCGCTGGGTGGCGGATGCCGGGAGCAAATCGGCCCTGACCGAGTTGCGTCGCGCTTTCCACACGCTCAAGGGCAGCGGGCGGATGGTGCGGGCCCTGGTGTTGGGCGAACTGGCCTGGGCCGTGGAGAACCTGCTCAACCGCGTGCTCGAACACAGTGTCGAGGCCGGCGAGCCGGTCCAGCGCTTGCTTGACGATGTGCTGCAGGTGTTGCCGGAGCTGGTCAGCGAGTTCGCCGAACATGCCCAGCGCCAGCGCGACGATGTCGACCTGTTGGCCGCCCGCGCCCATGAGCTGGCGAGCGCGGGCGAGGCCGGGAGCGGGGCGCAGGGTGAAACCGAGGATGAGTCCATCGACCGGCAGTTGCTGGAGATTTTCCGCAACGAGGCCGAGACGCACCTGGGCAGTCTCGATCACTTCCTCGAAGCGGCCACCGAACACCTGCCGCTGGCCGCCAGCGACGAACTGCAAAGGGCCTTGCACACCCTCAAGGGCAGCGCCTACGTGGCGGGCGTGCTGCCGATCGCCGAACTGGTGGCGCCGTTTTACCACCTGGTGCGGGAATTCAAGGCCCACCTGTTGCCGCTGGACCTGGACGAAGTGGAGTTGCTGCTGGAGGCCGAGGTCCTGTTGCACCAGGGCTTGAAGCAACTGGCGGACGACCCGCTGGCGCCCATCGAGGGCGCCGCGGAACTGATCTCGCGTGCCGAAGCGCTGCTCGCGGCACGGCTCGAGTCCCTGCTCAGCGTGGCCAGCAGCCCCCGGCGTGACCCGCAACTGATCAACGACTTCCTGGCCCAGGGCATGGATATCCTGCTGGACGCGGAGAACCTGCTGCGCCGTTGGCAGCAGCACCCCGGCGAGCGCCAGGAACTCAACGACCTGCTGGACGAACTGACCACCCTCGGCCAGGGCGCCCACAGTGCCGACCTGCACCCGGTGGACGAACTCTGCGAAGCCTTGCTCGACCTGTACGGCGCGGTCGAAGAAAGCAGCCTGGCGGTCAGCGAGCGGTTTTTCCATGAGGCGCAGAACGCCCATGAAGCCTTGCTCAACATGTTCGACGAGCTGGCCGCCGGCCAGGAGATCAAGGCGCAGCCGGCGCGGGTCCAGGCGCTGCGCGAACTGCTGGACGAGGCCCTCGACCCGTCCGCCACCGGCCTGATCAAGACCGACGGCAGCCATGCCCTGAGCATCGCCGAATTGGGCGCCGCCACCGCCGAAGCCAGTCAGTTGCTGGAGGAGGTGGAGCTGGACGATGAAATCGTCGTGATCTTCCTCGAAGAGGCGGCGGACATCCTCGACAGTGCCGGGCTGGCCTTGCAGCGCTGGCTCGACGAACCGGACAACGCCGCGCCGCTGTTGTCGCTGCAACGGGACCTGCACACCCTCAAGGGGGGCGCGCGGATGGCCGAGATCGGCCCGGTGGGCGATCTGGCCCACGAGCTGGAAAATCTTTATGAAGGTCTGGTGGATCGGCGCTTCAGCCATTCTCCCGAACTGGCGCTGCTGCTGCAGAAGAGCCATGACCGCCTGGCCGTCCTGCTCGACCAGCTCCAGGAGCATCAACCCCTGGGCGACCCGAGTGCGCTGATCGAGAGCCTGCGCCTGTTCCGCCAGGGCAGCAGCGCGTCGCCGGAAGCGAGCGAAGCGGTCGAAGCGGCCGTCGCCGGCAGCGACCCGGAACTGCTGGAAATCTTCCTTGAGGAAGGTTTCGACATCCTCGAAAGCTCCGGCGCGGCCTTGCTGCGCTGGCAGGCCGAGCCTGCGAATCGCCAGGAGGTGGAAACCCTGCTGCGCGACCTGCACACCCTCAAGGGCAGCGCGCGCATGGTGGAAATCGTGCCGATCGGTGACCTGGCCCATGAGCTGGAGTTTCTCTACGAAGGGCTGTCGGCGGGCCGGCTGCAACCGGGGCCTGAACTGTTCGAATTGTTGCAGGCCGGCCACGATCGCCTGGCGCAGATGCTCGATGCGGTGCGTGCCGAACAGCCGGTGCTGCCCGCCGATGCACTGATCCAGGATATCCAGGCATTTGGCCGACAGTCGCCGGTCAAGCTGCCGGATACGACCCCGGCGGTCGCGCCCAGACCCGAGGTGCCGGCGGTCGCGGAAGCCGATCGGGCGGCCCAGGACATGATCAAGGTCTCGGCGGACGTGCTCGAAGAGCTGGTCAACCTGGCGGGCGAAACCTCGATCTTCCGCGGCCGTATCGAGCAGCAGGTCAATGACGCTAGGGTCGCGCTCAACGAAATGGAGACCACCATCGAGCGTATGCGCGACCAGTTGCGCCGCCTCGACACCGAGACCCAGGGCCGTATCCTCAGCCGGCAGCAGGTGGAAGCCGAGCGCCTGGGTTATGAAGAATTCGACCCGCTGGAAATGGACCGGCATTCCCAGTTGCAGCAATTGTCGCGGGCCTTGTTCGAGTCCGCCTCCGACCTGCTGGACCTCAAGGAGACCCTGGCCGGGCGCAACCAGGATGCGGAAAACCTGCTGGTGCAGCAGGCGCGGGTCAACACCCAGTTGCAGGAAGGCCTGATGCGCACGCGCATGGTGCCGTTCGAGCGCCTGGTGCCGCGCCTCAAGCGCGTCGTGCGGCAGGTGGCGGGGGAGTTGGGCAAGGAGGTCGATTTCGTGGTCGGCAATGCCGAGGGCGAGATGGATCGCAATGTGCTGGAGCGCATGGTCGCGCCCCTGGAGCACATGTTGCGCAACGCCGTCGACCACGGCCTGGAAAATGCCGAAGGCCGTCGCGCCGCCGGCAAGCCGGAGCAGGGGCTGATCACCCTGGACCTGTCCCACGAAGGTGGCGACATCGTCTTCGACATTCGTGACGACGGCGCCGGGGTACCGCTCGAAGCGGTGCGGCGCAAGGCGATCAAGCGCGGGCTGCTGGAACCGGACATGCCGATCAGTGATCGCGACGTGCTGCAGTTCATCCTGCAACCGGGCTTTTCCACCGCGGAAAAGATCACCCAGATTTCCGGGCGCGGCGTCGGCATGGACGTGGTTCACGAAGAGGTGCGGCAACTGGGCGGCACCATGCGTATCGACTCCATCCCCGGGCAAGGCGTGCATTTCCAGATCCGCCTGCCGTTCAGCGTCTCGGTGAACCGCGCGCTGATGGTGCAATGTGCCGACGAACAATATGCGGTACCGCTGAACACCGTCGAAGGGCTGGTGCGGGTGTTGCCGGGCGAACTGGAAAGTTATTACCAACTCGATCCGCCACGCTACGAGTACGCCGGGCAGACCTACGAACTGCGCTATCTCGGTGAGCTGCTGCAAACCGTGGGCAAGCCGAAACTGCTCGGCCAGAGCCTGCCGCTGCCGGTCTTGCTGGTGCACTGCAATGACCAGCGGGTAGCGCTGCAAGTGGATGCCCTGGCGGGCTCGCGGGAAATCGTGGTCAAGAGCCTGGGGCCGCAGTTCGCCTCGGTACCGGGGCTGTCGGGGGCGACCATCCTCGGCGACGGTCGCGTGGTACTGATTCTCGACTTGCTGGCCCATTTGCGCGGTGCCTTGGCGCGGGCACCGGTGCAGTCGGTGTCCAGTGCTGTCGGCGCGGACGCCACGCCGTTGCGCCCGACCCTGGTCATGGTGGTGGACGACTCGGTCACGGTGCGCAAGGTCACCAGCCGCCTGTTGGAGCGCAACGGCATGAACGTGCTGACGGCCAAGGATGGGGTGGATGCCATGACGTTGCTGGAGGAACACACCCCGGACCTGATGCTGCTGGATATCGAAATGCCGCGCATGGACGGTTTCGAAGTGGCGACCCGGATCCGCAACGATGAGCGTCTCAAGGACTTGCCGATCATCATGATCACCTCCCGTACCGGTCAGAAACACCGCGACCGGGCCATGGCCATCGGCGTCAACGAGTACCTGGGCAAGCCGTACCAGGAGTCGGCGCTGCTGGAAAGCATCGCCCATTGGAGTCAGCCTCATGCATGAGCACAGCACCAGCAGCCTGACGGGGCTGATGTTGCCGTTGGCGGACCGTTACCTGCTGTTGCCGAATGTCGCGGTGGCGGAGTTGATCGACTACCAGCGCGGCGAGCCGGCGAGCGATGCGCCGCCGTGGTACCTGCGGCAGGTGACCTGGCGCGATCGGCAATTGCCGCTGATCAGCTTCGAAGCGGCGTGCGGCTGTCCCCTGGCGGTGGGGGATCGGGCGCGGATCGTGGTGCTCAATGCCCTGGGTGGGCGGTCGGAGTTGAAGTTCATTGCGCTGGTGATCCAGGGCATCCCACGTTCGTACAAGCTCGACAGCCAGTTGAGTTTTGTCGATGTGCCGCTGTGCCGGCTGGAGAAGGCGGCGGTACAGGTCGGCGACCAGGTGGCGAAGGTGCCGGACCTGCTGGGCTTGGAGCAGTTGGTACTGGAGTCCGGGTTGGCCTGACAACCCGGACTCGGCGTAACTTTCTATTTATCGGGAACTTGCACAACCTTGATGTCATCGATGTCTATCTTACGGGACACAGCGGTCCCATCCACGCCACGCGTACCGATCAAGACATGGGCCCTGCTACCGGAGTAGCGAACTCCGATTGTATTACTTTGGAGCCACTTACCGGTTGGAGTGTTCGGTTCTATCCAAACAGTGCCAGAGCCCAGCGATACGTCCGCTGTAACCGTGATCGCGAGCCTTGTTGCTTCCCCCGGCTCCGGCGGGTGAACGCGATATTTGAAGGATGTTTCAAGATTCCCTTTCTGCTGCTCTCCGCCAGGAAGGGTAAACACCTTGGCGAGAGAGGGCATAAACGTGTGTGTGGGTCTCCATTCCAGCTTGCCGGACCAGAAAGTATTCGGGCCTTCCGTTTTGAGTATCCCATCGAGAGATCCAATATCATTTTCCCACCCGTTCCTTTCTCCATCTTCGAAATCGGTAAGGTCATGCAGATTCTTCATCTTTGTTTCTCCGGTCACTGGCGCCTTTGACCCTGCCCGTGGAGCCGGACATTGGAGATCACAGCGCGGTTTTTAGTAGGCGCTGGAGACGGTTGTTTGGGTACTGTCAGAACTGACAGGGTGAAGCGATTAACCGACAAACGGTTTGCATTGGGGGAGGCTGGCCTGAAAGGTACTTGATAAGTCCCAAAAAGGGACCTATCGTTCCCTTTTTGGGACTCTTTGGCGCGCTCATGCAAACCCTCTCCCTCAGCGACGCGTTATTTACTGCAACACAACAGCGAATCCTGGGCTTGCTCTTTGGCAAGCCAGACCATAGTTTTTATGCCAATGAGATAGCCCGTTGGGCGAAGGTCGGTAAAGGCAGCCTGATGCGTGAGCTGGAGCGCTTGCAACGGGCTGGCATCCTGACCCTCAGTCGGCAGGGCAATCAAACGCATTATCAAGCCAACCCGGCATGCCCTATCTATCAGGAGTTGCTGGGCATCGTGCGCAAGACGTTTGGTATCGTCGAGCAGTTGCGTGTGGCGCTCGGCCCATTTGCGGATCAGGTGGTTTGGGCGTTTGTCTACGGCTCCATCGCCAAGGATCAAGCCCATGCCGGCAGCGATATCGACCTGATGCTGATTGGCGACGGCCTGCACTACAGCGAAGTGATGGAGCGGCTGTTGCCCATGGAAGAACAACTGGGCCGCACTATCAACCCCACGCTGTATAGCTTGCAGGATTGGAACGCAAAACTCGCTGCGAGCAACAGCTTCGTTCAGCGGGTGGTGGAGCAGGAAAAGCTCAATATCATGGGTGAAAACCCGTTGGAGTCTAAGGATGGACAAAAACCAAAGCCTGGAGAACCTGCAACGTAGCGGCGGCCTGAAGGCCGAGCCAGTGGACCGCAAGGAATGCGAAGGTCTGATGCGCTCGGCGAGTGATCGTTTGCAGGATGCACGTAGCGCCCAACTCTCCTTTGCCAGTCGCTTCGACCTGGCCTATAACGCCGCCCACGGCATTGCCCTTACGGCACTGCGCTTATCGGGCTTTCGTTCCGACCGCCGTTATCTGGTGTTCCAGTGTCTGGTTCATACCGCCGGGATCAACAAGTTGCAGGTTCGTTTGTTCGCGTTGTGTCACGAGCGCCGGAACCTGGCGGAATATGAAGGCTACATGGATGAAGACGAGGGATTGCTGGCGGAGTTGATCGACAACACCACGGTATTGAAGGCCGTCGTCGAGCAAACAATGGCTGGGCTCTATTCCGGCTGAGTGAGTAGAGTCATTACCCTGAGCGTAACGATCTGCCGTTGGGCTTGATTGATGCCTTGCCGATTCACACCTACTGTCTACTCCACGAAAGCGAACCCGTGGAGTGGTCATGACAACAACAATATCCCCCGATTCGCGCTGGACGCGACGGCGCAGCGAAAAGCAGCGGCGTCTCGATCAGGTGCGCGCCCTCGCCGATGGTGTGGTGCTGCCGACCGACAAGATCGTCGCCGCCCTCGAAGCCCTGATCATGCCCGGCGACCGGGTGGTGCTGGAGGGCAATAACCAGAAGCAGGCGGATTTCCTCTCGCGCTCCCTGGTGAAAGCCGACCCGGCCAAGCTCCACGACTTGCACATGATCATGCCCAGCGTCGGTCGCGCCGAGCACCTGGACCTGTTCGAACGCGGCATCGCCCGCAAGCTGGACTTCTCCTTCGCCGGCACCCAGAGCCTGCGCATCAGCCAGTTGCTGGAAGACGGCCTGCTGGAAATCGGCGCCATTCACACCTACATCGAACTCTATGCCCGCCTGGTGGTGGACCTGATCCCCAACGTGGTGCTCAGCGCCGGTTTCATGGCTGACCGCGCCGGCAATATCTACACCGGTCCCAGCACCGAAGACACCCCGGCACTGATCGAGCCGGCGGCGTTCAGCGACGGTATCGTGATCGTCCAGGTCAACCAGTTGGTCGACGACGTCAGCGAACTGCCCCGGGTGGATATTCCCGCGTCCTGGGTCGACTTCGTGGTGGTGGCCGACAAACCCTTCTATATCGAGCCGCTGTTCACCCGTGACCCGCGCCATATCAAGCCGGTGCATGTGCTGATGGCGATGATGGCGATTCGCGGGATCTACGAAAAACACAAGGTGCAGTCCCTCAACCACGGGATCGGCTTCAACACCGCCGCCATCGAGCTGATCCTGCCGACCTACGGTGAATCCCTCGGCCTGAAGGGCAAGATCTGCCGCAACTGGACGCTCAACCCGCACCCGACCCTGATTCCCGCCATCGAAAGCGGCTGGGTCGAAAGCGTGCATTGCTTCGGTACCGAACTGGGGATGGAACACTACATCGCGGCCCGCCCGGATGTGTTCTTCACCGGGCGTGACGGCTCATTGCGTTCGAACCGGATGTTCTGCCAGTTGGCTGGGCAGTATGCGGTGGACCTGTTTATCGGCGCGACCTTGCAGGTCGACGGCGACGGTCATTCATCCACCGTGACCCGTGGCCGCCTGGCCGGTTTCGGCGGGGCGCCGAACATGGGGCATGATCCGCGCGGTCGTCGGCATGGCACCCCGGCCTGGCTCGATATGCGCCTCGACACCGGTGATGCGCCCGAAGCCTTGCTCGAACGCGGCAAGAAACTGGTGGTGCAGATGGTCGAGACCTTCCAGGAGGGCGGCAAACCGACCTTCGTCGAGACCCTCGATGCCGTGGAGGTGGCGAAGAAAAGCGGGATGCCGCTGGCGCCGATCATGATCTACGGCGACGACGTGACCCATTTGCTGACTGAAGAAGGCATCGCCTACCTGTACAAGGCGCGATCCCTGGAAGAACGCCAGGCCATGATCGCTGCGGTGGCGGGTGTCACGGCCATCGGTTTGCGGCATAACCCCAGGGACACGCTGCGGATGCGTCGCGAAGGCTTGGTCGCCTTGCCTGAAGACCTGGGTATCCGGCGGACCGACGCCAGCCGCGAACTGCTGGCGGCCAAGAGCGTGGCCGACCTGATGGAATGGTCGGGTGGACTCTACAACCCGCCCGCCAAATTCAGGAGTTGGTAAATGCACGCCTTCAATCTGCAAGCCCAACCCCTGTCCCTGGCCGAACGCCTGGCGGACTTCGCGGTGGAAGCGCTGATCGACGAAGCCGACCTGTCGCCCAAGCCGGCCTTGGTGGATCGTCGTGGCAACGGCGCGCATACGGATCTGCATCTGGGCCTGATGCATGCTTCGGCGTTGTCGCTGTGGCCGATGTTCAAGGAGATGGCGGAAGCGGCCAGCAGCACCCGCAGCATTGACCTGTCACTACGTGAAACCCTGGGCCGCATTGGTCGCGAGGGCGAGCAGGTGATGCTGCAGACCACCGGCGGCGTGAATACCCATCGCGGGGCTATCTGGGCCTTGGGGCTATTGGTGGTGGCGGCGGCGCTGGACCCAAGCGCCGTCAGCGCCAATGCCCTGACCCTGCGCGCCGCGCGCCTGGCCTTGCTGGAAGACCGCTACGCGCCCAACAGCACCAGCCACGGCAGCCAGGTCGCGCAACGCTATGGTGCTCGCGGTGCCCGTGAAGAGGCGCAACTGGGTTTTCCGGCAGTGACCCGCCTCGGCCTGCCGCAACTCCAGCGCAGCCGGCTCGCCGGTCACGGCGAACAGAACGCTCGACTGGATGCCTTGCTCGCGATCATGACTACGCTGGCCGACACCTGTGTGCTCTACCGCGCCGGCGTGCCCGGTCTGCAGGCCATGCAACAGGGCGCCCGCGCCGTGCTGGAGGCGGGCGGTAGCGCCAGCCTGGCCGGACGGCGCTGCCTGCATGAATTGGATCAACAGCTTTTGGCGATGAACGCTTCACCGGGGGGCGCGGCGGATCTGCTCGCCGCCTGCCTGCTGATCGACCGCCTCGAACAGGAAGCCTTGTGATGGAAAAATTGTCCTTTGAATTCCCCGCCGGGCAACCGCCCAAGGGGCGCGCGCTGGTGGGCTGCGTCGGTTCGGGTGACCTGGAAGTGTTGCTGGAACCCGGCCATCCCGGCACGTTGTCGATCCAGGTGACGACCTCGGTGAACGGCAGCTCCGCCCGCTGGCAACATCTGTTCGAGCGGCTGTTCGACGGCCAGTTGCCGCCTGCGCTGAGCATCGCCATCCATGATTTCGGCGCCACCCCCGGTGTGGTCCGCTTGCGCCTGGAGCAAGGTTTCGAGGAGATCGGCCATGATTGACAGCGAGCGTTTGTTGCACAAGCACAGCTTCGTCGAACTCGGTGCCCGGCAGCGCGCCCGGGCCTTGCTCGATCGCGGCAGTTTTCGCGAATTGCTCGATCCGTTCGCCCGGGTCATGTCGCCTTGGCTCGAACGCCAGGGCGTGGTACCCCAGGCGGACGACGGCGTGGTGATCGCCAAGGGCAGCATCGACGGCTTGCCGGTGGTGATTGCCGCCATCGAAGGTGCATTCCAGGGCGGCAGTCTCGGTGAAGTGGGCGGCGCGAAAATCGCCGGCGCTCTGGAACTGGCCGCGCAAGACAACCGCAACGGCATTCCGACCCGCGCCGTGTTGCTGCTGGAAACCGGCGGCGTGCGTTTGCAGGAGGCCAACCTGGGGCTGGCGGCCATCGCCGATATCCATGCGGCGATTGTCGATCTGCGCCGTTATCAGCCGGTGATCGGCGTGGTGGCGGGCAGCGTCGGCTGTTTTGGCGGCATGTCCATCGCGGCGGCGCTGTGCAGTTATCTGGTGGTGACCCAGGAGGCCCGCCTGGGTCTCAACGGCCCGCAGGTGATCGAGCAGGAGGCCGGGCTGGACGAGTACGACTCCCGTGACCGGCCGTTTATCTGGAGCCTGACCGGTGGCGAGCAGCGTTTCGCCAGCGGCCTGGTGGATCGTTATGTGGCCGACGACGTGGCGTCGGTCCAGCAACAGGTCGCCGCCTTGCTGGAGGCCGGTTTACCCGCCGTGCAGCGCAGTCGGCAGTCGGACTGGTACCTGCAACGGCTGGCCGAACTGGATGCCGAACCCCAAATCGATCCGGCCACGGTACGCCGTCTTTTCCAAGGAGATCGCCCATGAGCGCTTATTCCCTGCGCGGTTTGCACTGGTTCCAGGCGCTGGCCTCAGGCGCTGACGAAGTGTCCGGCCTGCCGCCTTCATTGAAGGTCGCGGACGGGCAACTAGGGGGGCAGCCGGTGCGCTTTCTGGCGGTGGTGGCCGATCCGGCCAATCGGTTTGTCCGCGCCCGCAACGGTGAGGTCGGGCTGCTGGAAGGCTGGGGCCTGGCCAAGGCCGTGGACGAGGTGATCGAGGCCGACAGCGGACGCACGGACAAGCGCGCCCTGGTCGCCATTGTCGATGTGCCGAGCCAGGCTTACGGCCGTCGCGAGGAAGCCCTGGGGATTCACCAGGCCCTGGCCGGCGCGGCGGACAGTTATGCCCGCGCCCGCCTGGCGGGGCATGCGGTGATCGCGCTGCTGGTGGGCAAGGCCATGTCCGGGGCATTTCTGGCCCACGGTTACCAGGCCAATCGGCTGATCGCCTTGCGCGATCCCGGGGTGATGGTCCATGCCATGGGCAAGGCCTCGGCGGCGCGGGTGACCTTGCGCAGCGTCGAAGAGCTGGAGGCCCTGGCCGCCAGCGTGCCGCCGATGGCCTATGACATCGACAGCTACGCCAGTCTCGGGTTGCTCTGGAAAACCCTGGGCGTGGAGCAGATCGAACAACCTACGGCGGACGATCTGGCGCGGGTGGAGGATTGTCTGGTCGAGGCCATTCACGATGTGGCGGGCAAGGGCACGGACTTGAGTGGACGCCTGGGCGCGAGCCATCGGGCGGCGTCGAGCCGGGTCCGGCAACTGTTGCGCGAGCAGTGGTGAGCCGTGATGCGCGCTGACGACGAATTCCTGCCGCACGACCTGCTCTGGGGGCTGACCCCGGCGCAGTTGCCGAAGGAGGCGCCGGATTGGGTGGCCGAGGCGTTGAGCCTCGGCCAGCCGGTGGTGGTGCGCCGTGCGCTGACGGCCTCGGATCAGGTGCCGGTGGGCGTGCGCGGGGTTTTGCGTGAGCAGCGTTTCGCCACGCTGATGCCACGGGCGTTGGTCGAGCGTTGCGTGCGGCCCGAGGCCCTCATCGACATTGAAATCTGTACGCAAGACTGGCCGGCCTTGCAGGCGCTGCATTACCTGCGGCCGTTGTTGAATGCGTCGGGGCTGGTCTGGGGCGTCAGCGGCAGTGCCGGTTTCGAGTTGGCCAGCGGCTTGCCGACCCTGCATCAACAGAGCGACCTGGATTTGATTCTGCGCGTGCCGCAAGCGTTGTCGCGCCGTCAGGCCAATGGTTTGCTGCTGCAACTCGACAACCCGTTCTGTCGTGTCGACCTGCAACTGCAAACCCCGCTGGGCGCGGTGGCGCTGTCGGAGTGGGCGGGCACGGCGCAGCGAGTCTTGCTCAAGCAGGCCAGCGGCGTTCAGTTGGTGCTCGACCCCTGGAATGCCCAGGAGCGAGTGGCATGAGCAGCCTGCTGGTGTTTCCCGGCCAAGGGGCGCAGCAGCCCGGTATGTTGCAGCGCTTGCCCGATGCCGCGATCGTGCGTGATTGCCTGCGCGAGGCGAGCGATGTGCTGGGCGAGGACATGGCGTTGCTGGATACGCCGCAAGCCCTGGCCTCGACCCGGGCGGTCCAGCTTTGCCTGCTGGTGGCCGGTGTGGCCTGTGCGCGGCTGTTGCTGGAAGACACGGCGCAGCCGGCTTACGTCGCCGGCTTGTCCATCGGTGCCTACCCGGCAGCGGTACTGGCCGAGACCCTGGCGTTCAGCGATGCCCTGCGGCTGGTCAGCCTGCGCGGCGAGTTGATGCAACAGGCTTATCCACAGGGCTATGGCATGACCGCCCTGATCGGATTGGAGCTGGCGGCTGTGGATAAGTTATTGGCCCAGGCGCACAGCGAACGGACACCGGTCTATCTGGCGAATATCAACGCCGATAACCAATGCGTGATCGCCGGGAGCGACGAGGGTATGAACGCGCTGGTCGCCCTGATGAAAAAGGAGGGCGTGGCCCGGCGCCTGGCGGTCAGCGTGCCGTCCCATTGTCCGCTGCTGGACGAACCGGCCCGGGTACTGGCCGCCGCTTTCGCCAAGGTGTCGCTGCAGGCACCACGGCTGGGCTACCTCAGCGGCAGCAGCGCGCGGCTCCTGCGTAGCGCTGAACAGATCCGCGATGACCTGGCGTTCAACATGCACCGGCTCGTCGATTGGCGCGGCACCGTGCAAAGCGCCTATGAGCGCGGTGCCCGCCTGCAGATCGAACTGCCTCCGGGTTCGGTCCTGACCGGGCTGGCGCGCCGGGTGTTCGAGCAAGGCACCGTCATTGCGTTCGACGGTGCCCGGCTGGACAGCCTCAAGGCGTTGCTGGATGAGGAGGGACGCCGTCACCGATAAACACCGGCTGCTGCTTCGAAGGACAAAAACAACAACTTCGACAATGCGATATGAGGACAACAAGAATGATTATCTACGGTGTGGCGCTGTTGGCGATCTGTACGCTGGCAGGGGTGATTCTGGGTGACATGCTGGGCATGCTGCTGGGTGTCAAATCCAATGTCGGCGGGGTCGGGATCGCGATGATCCTGTTGATCTGCGTCCGTTTGTGGATGCACAAGCGCGGCGGCCTGACCAGGGATTGCGAGATGGGCGTCGGTTTCTGGGGCGCCATGTACATCCCGGTGGTGGTGGCCATGGCGGCGAACCAGAACGTGGTCGCGGCGCTGCACGGCGGCCCGCTGGCGGTGCTGGCGGCGGTGGGTTCGGTGGTGGTCTGCGGCTGCACCATTGCCCTGATCAGCAGGACCCATAAAGGCGAGCCTTTGCCGGATGAGCCGGTAGCGCTCGCACCGACCTCCACTGTTGCGGGAGGTCGCTGATATGTGGGATCTCATCGCAAAGGACCTGGGACAGAATTCGCTGATAACGGCATTTGCCGGTGTCGGCGTGGTGATGTGGGTGTCGGTGGTGCTGTCCAAGCGCCTGACCTATGGCCGGATCCACGGTTCGGCGATCGCCATCGCGATCGGCCTGGTGCTGGCGTGGATTGGCGGCACGCTGACCGGCGGGCAGAAGGGCCTGGCGGATGTGGCGCTGTTTTCCGGCGTCGGGCTGATGGGCGGTGCGATGTTGCGTGACTTCGCCATCGTTGCCACAGCGTTCGAAGTGCAGGCCACCGAGGCGAAAAAAGCCGGGCTGATCGGCGCGCTGGCGTTGCTGCTGGGCACGCTGCTGCCGTTCATTGTGGGGGCGAGCATGGCCTGGGCCTTCGGTTATCGCGATGCGGTGAGCATCACCACCATTGGCGCCGGGGCGGTGACCTACATCGTCGGGCCGGTGACCGGTGCGGCGATTGGCGCGAGTTCCGAAGTGGTGGCGCTGTCGATCGCGACCGGGTTGATCAAGGCGATCCTGGTGATGGTCGGCACGCCAGTAGCGGCGCGCTGGATGGGACTGGACAACCCGCGTTCGGCGATGGTGTTCGGCGGCCTGGCGGGTACGGTCAGCGGTGTGACCGCCGGGTTGGCGGCGACGGATCGGCGGCTGGTGCCCTATGGCGCGTTGACGGCGACCTTCCACACCGGGCTGGGCTGCCTGCTTGGGCCTTCGCTGCTGTTCTTCGTGGTGCGCGGCCTGGTGGGCTGAATGGCAGCCCGCTCGCCATAATGGACCCGCTTCAAGTCAACCTGTTGGCATACATCCGGCATTCCGCCAGGAGCGCCAACAGGTTGGGGTCACGCTCCTTGGCCTTGAGGAACACCACGCCGATATGCTGTTGCAGGCGGTAGCGCGCCTGTAGGGGGATCAGCTTCACCCGGTTCTCGTACACCGCCGCAATCCGCCCCGGTAGCAAGGCATAGCCGACGCCGGAGCTGACCATGCTCAACAGCGTGAAGATATCGTTGACCTGCATCGCCACCTTCGGCTCGAACCCGGCCTGCTCGAACACCCGGTTGCCGTCCCGGTGGGTGGCGAAGCCCTGGGTCAGGGTGATGAAGGTCATGTCCCGCAGGTCCGCCAGGTCGACTTCGTCCTGTTGGGCCAGCGGCGAGTCGACGGGGGCCGCCAGGAAAATATCATCGGAAAACAGTGGCAGGTGTTCGCAGTCCGGGTCGTTGGTGGTGTCGTCCAGCGACACCAGGATCGCGTCCACTTCCATGTTCTTGAGCTTGTAGAGCAGGTCGAAGTTCGAGCCCAGGATCAGGTCGATATTGAGCTCGCTGCGGCGGATCTTCAGGCCCATGATCAGTTGCGGCACGGTTTTCACCGTCAGCGAATAGAGCGATCCGAGCTTGAAGCGTTCGGCGGAGAAGCCGGCGGCCTCGCGGGTCACGCGGATGCTCTCGAGGACGTCCTGGATCAGTTTCTGCGCGCGCTCTTCCAGCACATAGGCACTTTCCAGCGGCGTCAGGTTGCGTCCTTCGTGCTTGAACAACGGGCAACGCAGGGCGTTTTCCAGGGAGTGGATGGCCCGGTGCACGCTGACGTTGCTGGTCTGCAACTCGGCCGCCGCCCGCGCCAGGTTGCCGGTGCGCATGAAGGCCAGGAACACCTCCAGTTTTTTCAGGGTCAGCTCTTCGTCGATCAGCATGGCGCGGGCTCTTTTTCGAATGCCCCCGATTGTGCCCAAGTCCTGGGGTTTTGGCTGGGGCTTTTTCAGCGTGGCATTGGGTTACCATGCTGCGCAGTCAACGCCATCTGAAGTCGAGCCCGCTCGCCACAGGGGACGGCGCGTCATTCTATTTTCTGTAAGGGTCGGTCTTTTTTTCTTAATCTATTGGGCGCCATATTAGTGGGCGCAGTTGTATCGACCAAGCGGGGTAGGTGGCAGATGTATCACGGGGAACGATTCAACGCCTGGACCCATCTGGTGGGGGCGATGCTGGCGTGTATCGGGGCGATCTGGTTGTTGGTGGTGGCGAGCCTGGACGGCAGTGCGTGGAAGATCGTCAGCGCGGCGATCTACGGCGTGACCCTGTTGTTGCTGTACAGCGTGTCGACGGTGTACCACAGCGTTCGCGGGCGGGCCAAGGTGATCATGCAGAAGCTCGATCACCTGTCGATCTACCTGCTGATCGCCGGCAGCTACACGCCGTTCTGCCTGGTGACGTTGCGCGGGCCCTGGGGCTGGACGCTGTTCGGGATCGTCTGGGGCCTGGCGGTGATCGGCATGTTGCAGGAACTCAAGCCGCGCTCGGAAGCACGGATCCTGTCCATCGTGATCTATGCGTTGATGGGCTGGATCGTGCTGGTGGCGGTCAAGCCGCTGCTCGCCGCGCTGGGCACGGCGGGGTTCGTCTGGCTGGCGACCGGCGGGGCGCTGTACACCCTGGGGATTATCTTTTTTGCGCTGGATTACCGGCTGCGGCATGCCCATGGGATCTGGCATCTGTTCGTGATCGCCGGCAGCGTGCTGCATTTCGTGGCGATTTTCTGGTACGTGATCTGAGGCAACGGAGGAGCAGAGCAAGCTCTGCTCGAACGAGCGCAGGCTGTCAGAAATCGCCCCACAGCTGCTGGGCCACCGCCAGGGCCACCACCGGCGCGGTTTCGGTACGCAGTACCCGTGGGCCGAGGCGCGCCGGCAGATAACCGGCTTGCGCGGCCTGGGCCACTTCGCTGTCCGACAACCCTCCCTCCGGTCCGATCAGGAATGCCAGTGTCCCCGGCTTGGGATGGCTGGTCAGCGGTTCGGCCACCGGGTGCAGCACCAGCTTGAGCTCGGCTTCGGCCTGTTTCAGCCACTCGGCCAGCAACAGCGGCGGATGTATCAGCGGTAGCGTCGAGCGGCCGCACTGTTCGCAAGCGCTGATCGCGATCTGCCGCCAATGGGCCAGGCGCTTGTCGGCGCGTTCGTCCTTGAGACGGACTTCGCAGCGTTCGCTGACGATGGGGGTGATTTCGCTCACGCCCAGTTCGGTGGCTTTCTGGATCGCCCAGTCCATCCGCTCGCCCCGGGACAGGCCCTGGCCGAGGTGGATGCGCAGCGGTGACTCGGTTTGCCCGGCGAAGCTTTCCGTCAGTTGCACGCGCACGCGCTTCTTGCCGACTTCCAGCAAGGTGCCGAGAAACTCCGTGCCCGAACCGTCGAACACTTGCAGCGCATCGCCCTCGGCCATGCGCAGCACGCGTCCGATGTAGTGGGCCTGGGCCTCGGGCAGCTCGTGTTCGCCGAGGCTCAGGGGGGCGTCGATAAAGAAGCGGGACAGTCGCATTTGCAGTCTCTGTTGAAAATCGTATTTGAGGCGGTTAACGGTGGCCTTGTGGCGAGCGGGCTCGCCACACAGGTCTTCATTGCCCTCTAGCCCGGATCACGGAAATCCGGATGGAAATTGGCCGGTACCGCCACGCTGATATCGCTGCGGGTAGCGATATCGATGCCTTCGCTCGCGACTTCAGCCAGGAAGTCGATCTGCTCCGGGGTGATGACATACGGCGGCAGGAAATACACCACGCTGCCCAGCGGACGCAGCAAGGCGCCGCGTTCCAGGGCGTGTTGGAAGACCTTCAGGCCACGGCGTTCCTGCCAGGGATAGGCGGTCTTGCTCGCCTTGTCCTGGACCATTTCAATCGCCAGGGCCATGCCGGTCTGGCGGACTTCGGCGACGTGCGGATGGTCCGCCAGGTGCGCGGTGGAACTGCCCATCCGCCGGGCCAGGGCCTGGTTGTTCTCGATGACCTTGTCCTGCTCGAAGATATCCAGGGTCGCCAGGGCCGCCGCGCAAGCCAGTGGGTTGCCGGTGTAGCTGTGGGAGTGCAGGAAGGCCCGCAGGGTCGGATAGTCGTCGTAGAACGCGCTGTAGACGTCTTCGGTGGTCAGGCACGCCGCCAGCGGCAGGTAGCCGCCGGTCAGCGCCTTGGACAGGCACAGGAAGTCCGGGCGGATACCCGCCTGTTCGCAGGCGAACATCGTCCCGGTACGCCCGAAACCGACGGCGATTTCATCGTGGATCAGGTGCACGCCATAACGGTCGCAGGCCTCGCGCAGCAGCTTGAGGTAGACCGGATGGTACATGCGCATGCCGCCGGCACCCTGGATCAGCGGTTCGACGATCACCGCGGCAACGCTGTGGTGATTTTCCGCCAGGGTCTGTTCCATGGCCGCGAACATGTTGCGCGAATGCTCTTCCCAGCTCATGCCTTCCGGGCGCAGGTAGCAGTCCGGGCTGGGCACCTTGATGGTGTCCAGCAGCAGGGCCTTGTAGGTCTCGGTGAACAGCGGCACATCGCCCACCGACATCGCCGCCACGGTCTCGCCGTGATAGCTGTTGCTCAGGGTGACATAGCGCTTCTTGTCCGGCAGGCCGCGATTGAGCCAATAATGAAAGCTCATCTTCAGTGCGACTTCGATGCAGGACGAGCCGTTGTCGGCATAGAAGCAGCGGGTCAGGCCGTCGGGCGTCAGCTTCACCAGGCGTTCGGACAGCTCGATGACCGGCTGATGGCTGAAACCGGCGAGGATCACGTGTTCGAGCTGGTCGACCTGATCCTTGATGCGCTGGCTGATGCGCGGGTTGCAGTGACCGAACACGTTGACCCACCAGGAACTGACCGCGTCGAGGTAGCGCTTGCCGTCGAAATCCTCCAGCCAGACGCCTTCGCCGCGCTTGATGGGAATCATCGGCAGTTGCTCGTGATCTTTCATCTGGGTGCAGGGATGCCACACCACCGCGAGATCGCGTTGCATCCACTGGTTGTTCAGGCTCATTTCCATTCTCCGGGCGGTTGTCCGCGACGCCGGCGGACACACAATCGCGCAAGCCTATGCAATGCGCGGCCGCAGGACAACCCATGGCGTCGCCGGCACCTCACGGCTGGGCGGTGAATAAATCCTCGCGCCCGGGTGTTTACCCTGGAGAGTGACCTTAATATTTTCTTAACCCGCTCATTTCAGACTGATGATCGTATTTCTCGATATTTCAAAGCGAAATTTTCCGCTTTAATTCGATAGGTAAATCATTAGTCTTGGGCGCATCACTTACAGGATTTCGGCAATGCAGCTACGCAACTCATCTTCTCGCTACGGTGCGGTCAGCATATTCCTGCATTGGGGCGTTGCCCTGGTGGTCTTCGGTCTTTTTGCGCTGGGCTTGTGGATGGTCGGGCTCGACTACTACAGCGAGTGGCGCAAGGCGGCTCCGGACCTGCATAAAAGCATTGGCCTGACCCTGTTCGCCGTGATGGTGCTGCGACTGCTCTGGCGTTTCATCAGCCCGCCGCCGCCGGCGCCTGCCAATCATGGCCGGCTGACCCGGCTGGGTGCCAAGTTCGGCCATGGGTTCCTCTATCTGGGTTTGTTCGCCCTGATGTTTTCCGGGTACCTGATTTCCACCGCCGAAGGTGTCGGGATCCCGGTGTTCGACCTGTTCGACGTGCCGGCCTGGATTTCCAGCATCCCCGACCAGGCGGATGTGGCCGGTGCGGTGCATCTGTACCTTGCCTGGACGGTGGTGATCTTTGCCGTTCTCCATGCCCTGGCAGCCCTGAAACACCATTTCATCGATCGTGATGCGACGCTGACCCGCATGCTGGGGCGCAAAGCCTGATCTTCAACCTCGACTCAAAAGGAATACGCAATATGTTGAAAAAGACACTCGCCGCTCTGGCAATCGGTTCTGCACTGTTGACTGCCGGTCAGGCGATGGCTGCGGACTACGTGATCGACAAGGAAGGCCAGCACGCCTTCGTTGATTTCAAGATCAGCCACCTGGGTTTCAGCTACATCATGGGTACCTTCAAGGACCTGGATGGCAAGTTCAGCTTCGACCCGGCCAAGCCTGAAGACAGCAAGATCGAAGTCAACGTGCGTACTGCCAGCGTGTTCACCAACCATGCCGAGCGTGACAAGCACATCGCTAGCAAGGACTTCCTGGACGCTGCCAAGTTTGCCGAAGCCAAGTTCGTCTCCACCAGCGTCAAGTCCACTGGCAAGAATGCCGATGGCAAGGACACTGCCGATGTAACGGGTGACCTGACCCTGCACGGCGTGACCAAGCCGGTCGTGGTCAAGGCCACCTTCCTGGGTGAGGGCAAGGACCCATGGGGCGGCTACCGTGCAGCTTTCGAAGGTACTGCGCATATCAAGCGTTCGGACTTTGGTCCGATGAAGGATCTGGGCCCGGCGTCCGACGCGCTGGCGCTGTACATCACCTTTGAAGGTGTGAAAGCGAAGTAATGCTGAGTCTGTAGGAGCGGTGCTTGGTCCGGGCGGCGTTCCGACGAAGCTTTTTGCGGCTTCAAGGGCCCCTTCGCGAGCAAGCTCTGCTCCCACAGTGCCAGGTTTTGGCTTTATATACGCCAGACAAAAAAACGCCCCCGGCTCTCACGAACCGGGGGCGTTTTCATTGCACCAAGAACTCAGCGATTGCGGGTCAGCAACGCCGGTTTCTCACCCCGAGGACGTCCTGGCAACTGATCCAACTGCTCAGGCGTCGGGAAGCGATCGCTCTTCGACTCTTTGTGAATGATCTTCGGCGCCGGGCTGCGCGGGTTCTGCACGGCCGGTTCTTCACGCTGATAATCATCGCGGGCCGGACGGCGGTTGCGCGACTCTTCACGACGTGCCTGACCGTCACGCGGAGCGCCACTACGCGGACCGCTGCGCTTGGCCGGTGGAGTACCGGTGCTGGCGCCGCTGCTGTTGCGCGGACCGTTCTGACGACCTTGCGACTGGCCGCTGCGTGGAGCGCCTGCACCGCCACCTTGTGCCGGAGCACCCGGACGGCGGCCACGGCCCTGTGCCGGCTTGGCCTGGGGCACGTAGTCGACGCGGTTACCGAAGTTATCGATATCGTCGTCAAGGAACTCGTCCGGGGCACGGTCGGCCGCTGCGCGCGGTGGCTGGCTTGGCTGGCGCTGTTCGCGGGCCGGGGTGCCTTCACGCGGCTTCTGCTCACGGGCCGGACGCTCGCCACGAGCGGTCTTGTCCTTGCCGCCCTTGTCCTTGCCTTTGTCGCGACGACCGCCACCGCTGCCGTTCGGGCCATCGCCCTTCGGCCCGCGTGGGGTACGTGGATTACGCACATCCGGACGCTCGCGCACTTCCGGCTTCTCGGCTTCCACGGCGCTGGCATCGAAGCCCATCAGGTCGCCGTCGGCGATTTTCTGCTTGGTCATGCGCTCGATGCTTTTCAGCAGCTTCTCTTCGTCCGGCGCCACCAGGGAGATGGCCTCGCCTGAACGACCGGCCCGACCGGTACGGCCGATGCGGTGCACGTAGTCTTCGTCGACGTTCGGCAGTTCGAAGTTCACCACGTGCGGCAGTTGGTCGATATCCAGGCCGCGGGCGGCGATATCGGTGGCCACCAGGATGCGTACTTCACCGGCCTTGAAGTCGGCCAGGGCCTTGGTGCGGGCGTTCTGGCTCTTGTTGCCGTGGATGGCGACGGCGCTCAGGCCGTGCTTGTCCAGGTACTCGGCCAGACGGTTGGCGCCGTGTTTGGTACGGGTGAACACCAGGACCTGTTCCCAGGCGCCGGCGGTGATCAGGTGGGCCAGCAGCGAGCGCTTGTGGCTGGCGGCCAGGCGGAAGACGCGCTGTTCGATACGCTCGACCGTGGTGTTCGGCGGCGTGACTTCGATGCGTTCCGGGTTGTGCAGCAGCTTGCCGGCAAGATCGGTGATGTCCTTGGAGAAGGTCGCCGAGAACAGCAGGTTCTGGCGCTTGGCCGGCAGGCGGGCAAGGACCTTCTTCACGTCATGGACGAAGCCCATGTCGAGCATGCGGTCGGCTTCGTCCAGTACGAGGATTTCCACGTGGGACAGATCGACGCTGCCTTGGCCGCAGAGGTCGAGCAAACGACCCGGGCAGGCCACCAGTACGTCGACACCCCGGGACATGGCCTGAACCTGTGGGTTCATGCCGACACCGCCGAAGATGCAGGCGCTGACGAATTTCAGGTCGCGAGCGTAGACCTTGAAGCTGTCGTGCACCTGGGCAGCCAGTTCGCGGGTCGGGGTCAGGACCAGTACCCGCGGCTGGCGCGGGCCATGGCGCTGGGATTTGTCCGGGTGGCCATTGGGAAACAACCGTTCCAGGATCGGAAGGGCGAAGCCGCCGGTTTTACCCGTACCTGTCTGTGCCGCAACCATCAGGTCGCGACCTTGCAACACGGCGGGAATGGCCCGCTGTTGCACCGGAGTAGGCTCGGTATAGCCGGCTGCCTCGATGGCACCGACCAAAGCCTCGGAGAGACCGAGGGAAGCAAAGGACATGAGTAATCCTGTTCAGTTAGGGCTTGGCCCGATGGGAATCTTGCCTGGCGCGAATGGCGTTTCAGGTTCTGTAAGAGGAAAGCGGCCCGCATGTCGAGCGGGGCTGGCGAGTTTTCTTACGGACCCCGGGGGCGCATCCCGTCCGGTCCTGCTGGGCCTTGAGGCTCTACGCACTGCTCGCGCGGGCCGTGGGGCGGCGCTGGTCGCAGTGTCGGAATACCTGAAGCAAGGTCGAGCGTCCGGGCGTAAGCCTGGCGGGAACGCCGGAGTATAACAGAGCAAACGCCGTGCGCTGCTTTCCTGCTGCTCAACGGTTTGCGCTTTGGCGATCATAGGGCCGCCATGCACGGGTGGTGAGGTTGCAGCCCCCGGATTTCCAGGGGCTTGCAGGGCTCAGCGGGGCAGCTTCAGGTTGTTCCAGATGGCCAGGCTCGGTTCCGCCTGGTTCAGGGTGTAGAAGTGCAGCCCGGGTGCGCCACCTTGCAGCAGGCGTTCGCACATCTGGCTGATCACCTGCTCGCCGAAGGCCTGGATGCTCTGGGTGTCGTCACCGTAGGCTTCCAGTTGCTTGCGGATCCAGCGTGGGATTTCCGCGCCGCATGCGTCGGAGAAACGCGCCAGCTTGCTGTAGTTGGTGATCGGCATGATGCCCGGCACGATCGGGATATTCACACCCAACTGACGCACGCGTTCGACGAAATAGAAGTAGCTGTCGGCGTTGAAGAAATACTGGGTGATCGCACTGTCGGCGCCGGCGTTGGCCTTGCGCACGAAATTGCGCAGGTCGTCTTCGAAGTTGCGCGCCTGGGGGTGCATTTCCGGGTAGGCGGCGACTTCGATGTGGAAGTGGCTGCCGGTTTCTTCACGGATGAAGCTCACCAGGTCGTTGGCGTGACGCAGCTCGCCGCTGGCCATGCCCATGCCGGAAGGCAGGTCGCCACGCAGGGCGACGATGCGCTGGATGCCGGCGTTCTTGTACAGCTCCAGCAGGCCGCGCAGGTCGGCCTTGCTGTCGCCGACGCAGGACAGGTGCGGCGCGGCGGGAATCTTTACTTCGCTCTCGAGCTGCAGCACGGTGTTCATCGTGCGGTCGCGAGTCGAGCCACCGGCACCGTAGGTGCAGGAGAAGAAGTCGGGGTTGTAGTCGGCCAGCTGACGCGCAGTGGCGAGCAGTTTTTCCTGCCCAGCATCGGTCTTGGTCGGGAAGAACTCGAAGCTGTAGCGACGATCTTGGGACATGGTCGTATCCTTGGAAACTCGAAAGCCGGACGCGAGCCCCTGTAGGAGCGAGCAAGCTCACTCCTACAGGGAACCGGGCGTATCAGTAGCGATAAGCGTGCGGCTTGAACGGACCTTCGACGGTGACGCCGATGTAGTCAGCCTGTTGCTTGGTCAGTTGAGTGACCACGCCGCCGAAGCCGCGAACCATTTCCAGGGCCACTTCTTCGTCGAGTTTCTTCGGCAGCACTTCCACGGTCAGGCGCTCGGCTTTCTGAGCGGCGGACAGGTCGGCGTACTTCTGGCCGAACAGGAAGATCTGCGCCAGTACCTGGTTGGCGAACGAGCCGTCCATGATACGGCTTGGGTGACCGGTGGCGTTGCCCAGGTTCACCAGGCGGCCTTCGGCCAGCAGGATCAGGTAGTCGTCGTTCTGCGGATCGAAATCGCCATGGCCGGTGCGGTGGATCTTGTGCACCTGTGGCTTCACTTCTTCCCATGCCCAGTTCTTGCGCATGAAAGCGGTGTCGATTTCGTTGTCGAAGTGACCGATGTTGCAGACCACGGCACGCTTCTTCAGGGCCTTGAGCATGTTCGCATCGCAGACGTTGACGTTACCGGTGGTGGTGACGATCAGGTCGATCTTGCCCAGCAGGGCGGTGTCGATGCTCGCGGCGGTGCCGTCGTTCTGGCCGTTGATGAACGGCGAAACCACTTCGAAACCGTCCATGCAGGCTTGCATGGCGCAGATCGGGTCGACTTCGGACACCTTGACGATCATGCCTTCCTGACGCAGCGACTGGGCCGAACCCTTGCCCACGTCACCGTAGCCGATCACCAGCGCCTGCTTGCCGGACAGCAGGTGGTCGGTGCCGCGCTTGATGGCATCGTTCAAGCTGTGACGGCAGCCGTACTTGTTGTCGTTCTTGCTCTTGGTCACCGAGTCGTTGACGTTGATGGCCGGGATTTTCAGCTCGCCCTTGGCCAGCATGTCCAGCAGGCGATGCACGCCGGTGGTGGTTTCTTCGGTCACGCCGTGGATCTTGTCCAGCATGGCCGGGTATTTCTTGTGGATGATCTCGGTCAGGTCGCCGCCGTCGTCGAGGATCATGTTGGCGTCCCAAGGCTGACCGTCCTTGAGGATGGTCTGCTCGATGCACCACTCGTACTCTTGCTCGGTCTCGCCCTTCCAGGCGAATACCGGGATACCGGCGGCGGCGATGGCGGCAGCGGCCTGGTCCTGGGTCGAGAAGATGTTGCAGGACGACCAGCGCACTTCGGCACCCAGGGCAACCAGGGTCTCGATCAGCACGGCGGTCTGGATGGTCATGTGGATGCAGCCGATGATCTTGGCGCCTTTGAGCGGTTGCTCACCGGCGTACTTGCGGCGCAGACCCATCAGGGCCGGCATTTCCGATTCGGCGATGATGGTTTCGCGACGGCCCCAGGCAGCCAGGGACATGTCGGCGACCTTGTAGTCGTTGAAATCTGCAGGCGTGTTGACAGCGCTCATGAAGAGCCTCCATTCGTAAGTATGCGAATGGGCGCCGTTGTGCGTTTAGTGTCCGTGCAGGGAACCCTGATCGAACAACGCCCCATCCGAGCCTGACAGGTCGAACCTGCTGCAGCGCCCCTCGGACAGGTGGCGGGAAAACGGTATCAAGGGAAGATGACCGTTTTGAAACGGCCAGCAGTATAACGCGGCTTTTGCGGCTTTCCCAAGTGATTAGCACGCAGTTTGTCGCGCCGACCCGCGCAGGGTCGGCGCTGAAGGTTTCCTGCAGGGGGTCAGGGATGAAAGTCGAGCTCCAGGGCCATCGAGAAATAGCCGAGGATCGAGCCGTCGTTCTTGAGCAGGGCAAAGCGCAGGTCGACTCCGGTACGGCCATGGGCGTTCAGCCGGCTTTCCCAGAAATAGTCATCCGCCGTTTCGGTTTCCAGCTCCAGCGGATTGTCGAAGCGCGGTCGTGGCAGGAGGACGCCGGACCGCGTGGAAGCTGTCGCGGGGGCGAGGATGGCGTTATCGAGGACCTGGAGGTCATGCACGAAAAACAGGTTTTCTCCGCGCAGTGCAATCGGTGCGCAGCGGATATGCAGGTTGTCGCCGGGTTGCGCCGAAAAGCTGAAGGGCTGCCGGTCCGGGCCCTGCCAGTGTTCCGGGCGACCGCCCTGGATAAACAGGTGGTGTGCCTGGGCCGCGGTCGGCGAATCCGCCGAAACACTGGGCACCGGATGGTTTGCGAGCAGGGTTTCGCTGTCCAGGATGAACAGCAGGTGTCTGTCGAACGAGTCTTGGGGCATGGAGGTTTCCTTCCCTGAGTCTGCCAATGCTACGCCCTGGCCGTGTTGCCCCGGTCAGCCGTGACGAGAGTCGCCAGGGGGTGACGCTTCGCGTTGGCCACGAAGCGTCGGTGGAGGATCCCGCCTCAGTTATGGATGCTGATGAACGGATCCCAGGAGAAGTAGCCGCATGGCTTGCAATCGCGGTCCACGATCATGAAGTTGAAGTGGTAGGTCACGCGACCGGTCTCCAGGGTTTCCGACGACCAGTAGTAGTTATCGACTTTCTGGCAGGTCGGGATGACCGGGTTGCTGGTATTGGGTTGAGCGTACGAGGCGGTCGCCTTGCGTGGCGTCGGGGTCGAGATCAGGTTGGCGCCGACGTTGCCGATGAACCGATAGAAAATCACCGATTTCTCGAAGCCCAGCGACAGGCTGGTTTCGCGCCAGCGGATCAGGTCGCCGACCTGCGCCTTGAGATCCAGTTCACCACCGGCCTGGCCACTGACCACGTTGTCCTGATTGGTGATCATGTAGACGTGCTGCCAGTCGATCAGCGTCGGGGCGTCAGGGTTGCGGCTGGGGTTGGGGTATTTTTTCAGGATGGTTTCGGTGTCGAAGCTGACGAGTACATCGGTAACTCGAGACATGTTAAGTGTCCTTACTTGGTGGTGGGTCAATGGTGAGATGCTGGTCCCCCCATGGCCTTGCGGAGCTTGCGCGTCCTGCGCATTCGCTTTGATGGCGCTGTGTTGCCAAGTTCCGGTTGGCTGAATGCTGGGTCCGTTCCAGCAGGTCACGGACGCAGAATAGCCAAGGGTGGAGGGCTGTCAAACAGCCTCGCGGACCACTGGTCATTTTTCGACGGATGTTCGCAAGCGGTTGGAGTCGCCGGGCAAGCGTTCTAACATGAGGGTTCAGGCCTGCCGGATAGTGTCATCCGGCGGCAAGCCGGTCAGGAGAACGCATGAATTTCCACACCCGCAAATGGGTCAAACCCGAAGACCTCAATCCCAATGGCACGCTGTTCGGCGGCAGCCTGCTGCGCTGGATCGACGAGGAAGCGGCGATCTACGCCATTGTCCAGCTGGGCAACCAGCGTGTGGTGACCAAGTACATTTCCGAGATCAATTTTGTCAGCGCCTCGCGCCAGGGCGACATCATCGAACTGGGTATCACCGCCACCGAATTCGGTCGTACGTCCATCACCCTGACCTGTGAAGTGCGCAACAAGATCACCCGCAAAAGCATCCTGACCGTGGAGAAAATGGTCTTCGTCAACCTCGGCGAGGATGGCCTGCCGGCGCCTCACGGGCGGACCGAGATCAAGTACGTGAAGGATCAATTCAAGGATGAAGAGCCTCATCCCTGACCAGCCATGGAGAGTTGGCGTGTCGGTTTCTGTGGAGTGTCCGGTTATGCGCTAGTGTTGTGGACAATGCCGCTGGGCACTCTTCAGGGACTCTGCCATGACCGTTGCTTTCTGGTGTGTATTGATTGCGATTCTCCTGCCTTACGTGTGTACCGTCATCACCCGCTTCAGTGGCTTCGGCCTGCGGCAGAACCATGATCCGCGGGCCTTTCTCGAGGGGCTTGAAGGCTTCGCCAAGCGGGCCCACTCGGCGCAGTTGAACGGCTTTGAGGTCACCCCGGCCTTTGCCGCGGCGGTGGTCATTGCCCATATCGCCGGCACTGCGTCGCTGGTGACCATCAATGTGCTGGCGGTGCTGTTCATCACCAGTCGCCTGCTCTACATCATCTGCTACCTGGCGGACTGGGCGGTGCTGCGCTCGCTGGTGTGGTTCGTCGGCCTGGCCTTGATCGCGACCTTTTTCATCGTGTCTGTCTAGGCGCTGTACGAGAACTCGCCGCTCGGCGAGTTTTCGTACAGGCTCTAAGACCCGTTGCCGTCATCGGGTCATGGGGTGCCTGAATCGGCGGCCTTGGGCAACGCCATGCCCTTGGGCCACAGCATCCAGAGATTGCCTTTCTGCTTCATGTCCCCGGCCAGTTGCCCCGCCGCATCGCCGGTGCCCCAGAACAGGTCGGCGCGGACCTCGCCGGCAATTGCGCCGCCGGTGTCCTGGGCCGCCACCGGACGGACCAGGGCACTGCCATCCGGCTTGGTCGTCGACAGCCACAGCAGGCTGCCCAGTGGAATCACCTTGCGATCCACCGCCACGCTGTAGCCGGCCGTCAGCGGTACGTTCAGCGAGCCGCGCGGGCCTTCGTTGCTGTCCGGGTTGCGGGCGAAGAACACATAGCTGGGGTTGCTGCCGAGCAATTGCGGGATACGCGTCGGATGCGCCTTGGCCCAGGCACTGATGGCACCCATGGTGACGTCTTCCTTCTTCAGCTCGCCTTGTTCCACCAGCCAACGGCCGATGGCGCGATAGGGGTAACCGTTCTGGTCGGCGTAACCGATCCGCACCTGCTGGCCGTCGTCCAGGCGAATCCTGCCGGAACCCTGGATCTGCAGGAATTGCAGGTCCATCGGGTCGGTCAGCCAGGCCAGCACCGGGGCCTTGACGCCCTGGGTGGCGATCAGCGCCGCGTCGTCATAGGGTTTCACCACGCGGCCTTCGAGCCGCCCCCGCAGGCGCTTTCCCTTGAGTTCGGGGTAGAGGCTGTCGAGCTGCACGACGATCAGGTCGTCCGGTACGCCATAGACCGGCACCGTGGCCTCGGCGGTCTGGGTCAGGCTGCCGCGGTAGACGGGTTCGTAGTAGCCGGTGATCAGGCCGTCGGCACTGTTCTGCGCCGAGCGCAGGCCGTAGACCTCCAGGTTCTGCCTAAGAAAGTCGCGAATGGCCGCCGGGGTGTCGGCGACATTCGCGGCTGCCAGGCAGGTCGGCCCCCAGTTGGCGTCGGCCTTGAGCCGGGCGCAGGCGCCGCGCCACGAACGGAAACCCGCTTGCAGGTCCGCATCGGACACCGCCGGCAACGCCTGCCAGTCCGCCTTGAGGTAGGTGGTCAGCGGGGCGGGAGCCGGGGTTTCCTTGTGGTTGCAGCCAGCGAGCAGGGCGAATGCGCAGAGGCTTGCAGCCAGTCGTTTGAAAGTGGTGTTCATACAGCGGTGAATTCCTTGGGTGATTGCCTGTTCAGACTCTGTTCAGCAAAACCACTGATTTAGTGTGGTTAAAAAGGGGGCGAACTATTGGTGTTTGGCGATGAGGCGAGGATACTGGCCGCCGTTTCCCGTGACCTGAAGCCACCATGACTCTTAAAAGCCTTTCTGTTGTATTGCTGGCCTGCCTGGCCCTCAGTGCTTGCGGCGGCGTCGACCCGAATTCTCCCTTGGGGCAACGCAAGACCATTTTCAAGCAGATGCTCAAGACCAGTGAAGACCTGGGTGGCATGCTGCGCGGCCGCATTCCCTTTGACGGGCCGCGTTTCGTCGAGGGATCGAACCAGCTCGACAGCCTGTCCCATGAGCCGTGGAAGCACTTCCCGCAAGTCAAGGAAGCGGATCATACCAGTGCCCGGGATGCGGTCTGGCAGAAGCAGGCGCATTTCCAGGCGTTGGCGCGCTCGCTGGAGTCCGCGACCGGGGAGTTGCGGGTGGCCAGTCAGGTCCAGCCGTACAAGGCCAGTATCCTGAAGCCGGCGGTCGAGAAGGTAGAGGACGCCTGCGATGCCTGTCATAAGGAATTTCGCGATCATTGAAGCACGGGGGATGGCGCGCTCGGCTTCTGTTCGGCACCCTGTCCCCGTTGCTTATTTGTCCAGCTCATCCAGCGCGCCCTGCAATTCCTTGCGTGACTCGGCCAGCTTTTCCTTGCGCTTGTTGATCTTGTCCGGATCGCCTTTTTTCATCGCCTTGTCGAGGTCAGCCTGACGTCGGCTGACTTCGTGCTTGGCGTCGAGCACCTTGTTTTCCCGTTCTCTTTTCAGCGAAGCATCGGTGCAATGGGTGGTCACTTCGTCCAGCGCCTTTTCCAGGCCGGCCTGCTGCTCGCTGTTGCCCTGGGCCTTGGCGATGTCGAGCTGGCTGCCGATGGCCTGGCGCTTGGCGGCGCAACCGGTCAGTGCAGTGGGCTCTTCGGCGGCCAGCAAGGGGGCGGCCAGGATGCTGCACAAGGTTAGGACCGCCAGCGGTGGAAAAAATCTCATAGACACTCCGGACTGAAACAATGATTGAAAAACAGTCACTCTGAAAATAGATGGCAGTACTGTCTGTATGAATAGTCTGAATTAATCAGGGATTATGTCTCTAAAATCCCTCGATACCGGCGTTACGTAATGTTTCAGCCAGTTTCTGTACTTCCTGGTCGCGGAAAAATGCGCTCAGTTGGACCGCCCGCTCTGCTCCGACGCCGGGCATGGCCTTCCATGTCTCGAGCGTACGGCCTGCCAATACCGACCAGGGTTCGTCCAGGGTGGTCGTGGCGGCGGGCGGCAGCCCCAGCGCCTTGAGCCAGTGCTCGAAAGGTCGCTGGCGGGCCAACTGGACCGTCTCAATCCATCGCGCACGGCTGCGCGGGCCGAAGCCGGCCATGGTAACAAGCTCTTCCCCCTCCAGGGTCAACCAATCGAGCAGTCGCTCGACGCGCCCGCTGGCCACCAGCTTTTCCCAGGTCCCCCCGCCCAGGTGAGGCAGATCCAGTCCCTGCTTGCCGCTCAGCCAGCGCAGGCGGGCGAGAAACTGGCTTTCGCAACCCGGGCCGTACTGCCAGCAACTCAGGCCGTGGAAGCGCCGAGGGTCGGGGACGGGCAGCGGCTCACGTTCGGTGCTGCGCCAGACCACGCTGTCCAGGCGGGGGATGGTCAGGCCGGCGAGGCTGATCGCGACCTGGTCGCCGGGGCGGATATCCAGGGCCTGCCAGCGTTGCAGCGAGCCGAGACTGACCCGCTTGATCTGCCGATCATCGAGTCGCACCGGCGTCAGCTCCAGCATCGGGGTGATCCGCCCGGTCCGCCCGACCTTGAAACTGACCTTGCGCACGTGGGCCAGCGCCTGGGCGTGGGGGTATTTCCAGGCCGCGCTCCAGTAGGGCGGCTGGGCTTGCCAGCCTTGCGCGGCGGGGCGCCGGCTCTGGCGCAGAACGATGCCGTCGCTGGCAAACGGCAAGGGATGGCGATACCAGTGGTTGCGCCAGTGTTCGGCCTGGCTGAAATCATCGACGGGCTGGCTGTAGGTTTTGCTGTCCGGGAAGCCCAGTGCCTCTAATCCGTCCAGCCGTTCCGACTGCGTCGCCGGCCCTTGCGGCCAGTCCCAGACAAACAGGCCGATACCCTCGGCTTCCGTGCTGCCCAGTTGGTGCCGGGCCATCAATCCGGCCACCGTGCCACGGGCGTTCAGGCTGCCTTGGCGGGCCTGCACGTGATTCGGCAGGCGCCAGTACAACTCGCCTTGCAACACCAGGTCGCGGGCGACGGGCAGGGTGCCGGGGATCGCCGGGATCTTGCGGGCCGAGGCGGTCCAGTCCTGCCCGCTCAGCCCGTTGCCACGACTGATGGCCTGGTGCAGCCGGCCCTGGCGATAAACCAGGGTCACCGCCACGCCATCGACCTTGGGCTGAACCCACAGGCCTTCGCGGTCTTTCATCCAGGCCCGGACGGCTTCGGCGTCCGGCAGCTTGTCGAGGCCGGTATGGGCGGTCGGGTGGACGGCGGGGCCTGCCGCGCCCGGTGGTGTGTCCAGCTTGCCGGGCGGCAGGCGGAAACAGCCGCGCCACTGTTCGAGCCGTTGGCGGGACTGGTCGTAGAGTTCGTCGGCTACGGGCGAGAGGCCTTGGCGATGGTAGCTTTGGTCCCATTGGGCCAGCTGTGCTTGCAGGGCGTCGATTTCTCGCCGGGCGCGCTCCGCCTGCCAGTCCGGGCAGGTGTGGGCGTGGGCAGCAAGGCAAACAGCGAACAGCAGAAAACCACTGGAGAGGCGCATCCTGAGCATCCTTGCTCGACCTAAAATCCAAGCCTAGATCACGACGCGCATAAAAAAGCCCCGCGCGAGGCGGGGCTGTTTTACTGGGTGTGTCGGCTTGCTTGAGCCGACCGACCAGCAGGGGAAATTACAGGTTGGCGGCGTCGCGCAGTGCGGCGGCGCGGTCGGTTTTTTCCCAGGTGAACGTGGTGAAGGTGTCGTCGCCCACGGTCTTGGTTTGCGGCGCGCGACCGAAGTGGCCGTAGGCAGCGGTGTCCTGGTACATCGGGTGCAGCAGGTCGAGCATGGTGGTGATCGCGTAAGGACGCAGGTCGAAGACTTCGCGAACCAGCTTGATGATCTTGTCATCGCTGATCTTGCCGGTGCCGAAGGTGTTCAACGAGATCGAGGTCGGCTGGGCGACGCCGATGGCGTAGGACACCTGGATTTCGCAACGGTCGGCCAGGCCGGCGGCGACGATGTTCTTGGCCACGTAGCGACCGGCGTAGGCGGCGGAACGGTCAACCTTGGATGGATCCTTGCCGGAGAACGCGCCACCGCCGTGACGGGCCATGCCGCCGTAGCTGTCGACGATGATCTTGCGACCGGTCAGGCCGCAGTCGCCCACCGGGCCGCCGATGATGAAGTTGCCGGTCGGGTTGATGTGGAACTGGGTGTCCTTGGTCAGCAGTTCGGCCGGGATGACGTGCTTGACGATCAGCTCCATCACGCCTTCGCGCAGATCCTTGTAGGACACTTCCGGGTTGTGCTGGGTCGACAGGACAATGGCGTCGACGCCGACGACCTTGCCGTTTTCATAGCGGCAGGTGACCTGGGACTTGGCGTCCGGGCGCAGCCATGGCAGCAGGCCCGATTTGCGGGCTTCGGCCTGACGCTGTACCAGCTGGTGGGAGAAGGTGATCGGCGCAGGCATCAGCACGTCGGTTTCGTTGCTGGCGTAGCCGAACATCAGGCCCTGGTCACCGGCGCCCTGGTCTTCCGGCTTGCTGCGGTCAACGCCCTGGGCGATGTCCACGGACTGCTTGCCGATGATGTTCATCACCCCGCAGGTGGCGCCGTCGAAGCCGACGTCGGAGCTGTTGTAGCCGATGTCGAGGATCACGTTACGGACGATGTCTTCGAGGTCGACCCAGGCCGAAGTGGTCACTTCGCCAGCGATGATCGCCACACCGGTTTTCACCAGGGTTTCGCACGCGACGCGGGCGAACTTGTCTTCAGCAATGATGGCGTCCAGCACCGCATCGGAAATCTGGTCGGCGATTTTGTCCGGATGCCCTTCGGACACGGACTCGGAGGTGAAAACGGAATATTCGCTCATATCGATGGTTTTCCTGAGTTACCGATGTGTGTGGCGCCAGCGGGTCGCTGAAAGTGGCGAACCTGGATCTGGAAACCATTACGTAAGCCTACATAGAGGCTGTCCTCGGGCACGAGCCCCGCAGCGATGGCCCAACGGGCCAGGTCGTCCTGTTCGAACCCCAGCCAGAGATCACCGCAGGCCTCCCTGGCCCAGCTCTGGTTGTGGCTACACAATTCTGTCACTAACAAACTACCGCCAGGTTGCAGCAGGCCGGCCATCTGCTTGAGGGCCTCGGCCGGCGCGGCGAAATGGTGCAGCACCATGTTCAGTACCACGCAGTCGGCTTGCAGCCTGGCCTCCTGCAAGGCATCGGCCAGTTGCAGGCTGACATTAGCCAGGGCTTCGCGCTCACACAGCTGGCGAGCCAGTTCGAGCATGGCCGGGCTGTTGTCCAGCGCGGTGACCCGCTGGAAGCGCCGCGCCAGTTCCGGCAGGAAGGCGCCGTCGCCGGGGCCGACTTCCAGGGCCGTGGCCTGGGGGGCGAAGCTCAGCTTGTCGAGCAGCGCCAGGACGCTGTCGCGGTACTGCGGCAGGCCGGCGATCAGGTCTTGCTGGGCGCGGAATTTTTCCGCCACCCGGGCGAAAAAGTCCTGGCTGGCGGCGGCGCGCTGGCTGTGCACCAGGCCGATGCGGGCCTGGACGTCGCCCGGCAGGTCGAGCGCGTCGACCTCCTCAAGCAGCGCCGCGTGCAGCTTGCCGCCCAGGCGCCCGGTGTGGGGCAGGGCGCGCCGGTAGAAGATCGCATTGCCTTCACGACGGGTGGCCACCAGGCCGGCCTGGGCCAGCACTTTCAGATGGTGACTCATGCCGGACTGGCCGATGCCGAAGATCTGCGCCAGCTCCAGCACGCCGAACGAATCGTTGGCCAGGGCCCGCAAGACGTTCAGGCGCAGCGGATCGCCGCCGGCCTTGCACAGGGCGGGCAGGTCGTCGCTGTCGTCGTGACGGATCTCGGGCGCGGTTAAATTCATAAGGCCAGCAGTCTAGTGACCCCTCGGTCGGCTAGCAAGATCAATATCAAAAAGTTTTGATATTGATGGATGGGCGGCACTTTCCGGTCTTCGTGGTGCTCTATAGGTCGATGGCGGAAAGGATTCATCCGCGCAATGCGCAACTATCCGCAGGAAAAACGCCTCGCAGTGACTATCTGTCATTGCCCCTTGGCGGTCCCTGAGGGAAAATGCTCGCCTTTTTTCCGTTTCGTTTTATTTACTTTCGAATCAACATCCCCAGGAGATCAGCGATGCCCAGCCGTCGTGAGCGTGCCAACGCCATTCGTGCCCTCAGCATGGATGCCGTGCAAAAAGCCAACAGCGGCCATCCCGGTGCCCCCATGGGTATGGCGGATATTGCCGAAGTACTGTGGCGTGACTACCTGAAGCACAACCCGAGCAATCCGTCGTTCGCCGACCGTGACCGTTTCATCCTGTCCAACGGCCATGGTTCGATGCTGATCTATTCGTTGCTGCACCTGACCGGCTACGACCTGTCGATCGACGACCTGAAGAGCTTCCGCCAGCTGCACAGCCGCACCCCGGGTCACCCGGAATACGGCTACACCGCGGGTGTAGAGACCACCACCGGTCCGCTGGGCCAAGGCCTGGCCAACGCCGTGGGCTTCGCCCTGGCGGAAAAAGTCCTGGGCGCACAGTTCAACCGTCCCGGCCACAACATCGTCGACCACCACACCTATGTGTTCCTCGGTGATGGCTGCATGATGGAAGGCATTTCCCACGAAGTCGCTTCCCTGGCCGGCACCCTGGGCCTGGGCAAGCTGATCGCCTTCTACGATGACAACGGCATCTCCATCGACGGCGAAGTCGAAGGCTGGTTCACCGACGATACGCCGAAGCGTTTCGAATCCTACAACTGGCAGGTGATCCGCAACGTCGACGGCCATGATCCGGAAGAGATCAAGACCGCGATCGAGACCGCCCGCAAGAGCCAGCAGCCGACCCTGATCTGCTGCAAGACCACCATCGGCTTCGGTTCGCCGAACAAGCAAGGCAAGGAAGATTGCCACGGCGCCCCGCTGGGTGACGCGGAAATCGCCCTGACCCGCGAAGCGCTGAAGTGGAACCACGGTCCGTTCGAAATCCCTGCCGACATCTATGCCGAGTGGGATGCCAAGGAAGCCGGTCGCGCGGTCGAAGCCGAGTGGGACCAGCGTTTCGCTGCCTACTCCGCGGCCTTCCCGGCCGAAGCCAAAGAGCTGGTCCGTCGCCTGAACGGCGAGCTGCCGGCCGACTTCGCCGAAAAAGCCTCGGCCTACATCGCCGAAGTCGCGGCCAAGGGCGAAACCATCGCCAGCCGCAAGGCCAGCCAGAACGCCCTGAATGCCTTCGGTCCGCTGCTGCCTGAGTTCCTCGGCGGTTCGGCCGACCTGGCCGGTTCCAACCTGACCCTGTGGAAAGGTTGCAAGGGTGTCAGCGCCGAAGATGCCAGCGGCAACTATATGTACTACGGCGTGCGCGAGTTCGGCATGACCGCGATCATGAACGGTGTCGCCCTGCACGGTGGCCTGGTGCCTTACGGCGCGACCTTCCTGATGTTCATGGAATACGCTCGCAACGCGGTGCGCATGTCGGCGCTGATGAAGCAGCGCGTGATCCATGTCTACACCCACGACTCCATCGGTCTGGGCGAAGACGGCCCGACCCACCAGCCGATCGAGCAACTGGCGAGCCTGCGCTGCACGCCGAACCTCGACACCTGGCGTCCGGCCGACGCGGTGGAATCCGCCGTGGCCTGGAAAAACGCCATCGAGCGCAAGGACGGTCCTTCGGCGCTGATCTTCTCCCGGCAGAACCTGCAGCACCAGGTCCGCGATGCCGCGCAGATCGACAACATCAGCCGTGGTGGTTACGTGTTGAAGGATTGCGCGGGCGAGCCCGAGCTGATCCTGATCGCCACCGGTTCCGAAGTCGGCCTGGCGGTGCAGGCGTTCGACAAGCTGACCGAGCAGGGCCGCAAGGTTCGTGTGGTGTCGATGCCGTGCACCAGCCTTTTCGATGCCCAGGACGCGAGCTACAAGCAGTCGGTGTTGCCGCTGCAGGTGGGCGCGCGTATCGCCATCGAGGCCGCGCATGCCGACTACTGGTACAAGTACGTGGGCCTGGAAGGTCGCGTCATCGGCATGACCACCTACGGCGAGTCGGCACCTGCGTCGGCCTTGTTCGAACACTTCGGCTTTACCCTGGAGAACATCCTGGGCCAGGCTGAAGAGCTGCTGGAAGACTAAGCGCCGAACGCCTTGCGTTCGGATTGCGAGCACTACAGTGGTTCCCGGTGGTTTCGACCACCGCGAACCCTGTAGGAGCTGTGCTGCTCATGACACTGGCGTCTGTCTGCGCCTATCGAGATCCCCATGCCCCAACCGCGTCCTTACAGAGTTGCACTCAACGGCTACGGCCGTATCGGTCGTTGTGTCCTGCGTGCGCTGTTCGAGCGAGGGGATCGGGCCGGTTTTGAAATCGTTGCCCTCAACGATCTGGCCGACATGGCCAGTCTCGAATACCTGACACGTTTCGACTCCACCCACGGCCGCTTTCCCGGCGAAGTGCGGGTCGAGGACGATTGTCTGCATATCAATGGTCACTGCGTGAAAGTCTTCCGCCGTGCCAACCCCGAAGAGATCGACTGGGCCGCGCTGGACGTGGACCTGGTGCTGGAGTGCTCCGGCGCCTATCACACCCGCGCGGACGGCGAACGCTTCCTTGCCGCCGGCGCGCCGCGGGTGTTGTTCTCCCAGCCGATGGCCAGCGAGACCGATGTCGACGCCACCATCGTCTACGGCATCAACCAGGAGTGCCTGACCGGCGACGAGCGCCTGGTGTCCAACGCCTCCTGCACCACCAACTGCGGCGTGCCGCTGTTGCGCCTGCTGGACCAGGCCATCGGTCTGGAATACGTGTCGATCACCACCATCCACTCGGCGATGAACGACCAGCCGGTGATCGACGCCTACCATGCCGAAGACCTGCGCCGTACGCGCTCGGCCTTCCAGTCGGTGATCCCGGTGTCCACGGGCCTCGCGCGGGGCATCGAACGCCTGCTGCCGGAACTCGCCGGGCGAATCCAGGCCAAGGCCGTGCGGGTGCCGACGGTCAACGTGTCCTGCCTCGACATCACGATGCAGACCGTCAGCGACACCGATGCCGTGGAGGTCAACCGGATCCTGCGCGAGGCCGCCACCCATGGCCCGCTCAAGGGCCTGCTGGCCTATACCGAGCTGCCCCACGCCAGCTGCGATTTCAACCATGACCCTCATTCGGCGATTGTCGATGCGAGTCAGACCCGCGTCTCCGGCCCTCGGCTGGTGAACGTGCTGGCCTGGTTCGACAACGAATGGGGTTTTGCCAACCGAATGCTGGATGTTGCAGGACATTATCTGCACACCATTCATCACAAACCGTAAACCAGAGATTGCGACCCATGACCGTGTTGAAGATGACCGACCTCGATCTGCAAGGTAAGCGCGTACTGATCCGCGAAGACCTCAACGTCCCCGTCAAGGACGGTGTTGTCACCAGCGATGCGCGTATCCTGGCTTCGCTGCCGACCATCAAGCTGGCCCTGGAAAAAGGCGCGGCAGTCATGATCTGCTCGCACCTGGGCCGTCCGACCGAAGGCGAGTTCTCGGCCGAGAACAGCCTCAAGCCGGTCGCCGACTACCTGAGCAAGGCCCTGGGCCGTGAAGTGCCGCTGGTGGCTGACTACCTGGGCGGCGTCGAGGTCAAGGCCGGCGACGTCGTGCTGTTCGAAAACGTGCGCTTCAACAAGGGCGAGAAAAAGAACGCCGACGATCTGGCCCAACAATACGCCGCCCTGTGCGACGTGTTCGTGATGGACGCTTTCGGCACCGCGCACCGCGCCGAGGGTTCGACCCACGGCGTGGCCAAGTTCGCCAAGGTCGCCGCCGCCGGCCCGCTGCTGGCCGCTGAGCTGGAAGCATTGGGCAAGGCCCTGGGCGCGCCGGCCAAGCCGATGGCGGCCATCGTCGCCGGTTCCAAGGTGTCGACCAAGCTCGACGTGCTCAACAGCCTGAGCCAGATCTGCGACCAACTGATCGTCGGCGGCGGCATCGCCAACACCTTCCTGGCCGCTGCCGGTCACCCGGTGGGCAAGTCGCTCTACGAGCCGGACCTGCTGGACACCGCCCGCGCCATCGCGGCCAAGGTCAGCGTGCCGCTGCCGGTGGATGTGGTGGTGGCCAAGGAGTTCGCCGAGAGCGCCGCGGCTACCGTGAAACTGATCGCTGACGTGGCCGCTGACGACATGATCCTCGACATCGGCCCGCAAACCGCCGCGCACTTCGCCGATCTGCTGAAGTCGTCGAAGACCATCCTGTGGAACGGTCCGGTCGGGGTGTTCGAATTCGACCAGTTCGGCAACGGCACCAAGGTCCTGGCCCAGGCCATCGCCGACAGCTCGGCGTTCTCCATCGCCGGTGGTGGCGACACCCTGGCGGCCATCGACAAGTACGGTGTTGCCGCGAATATCTCCTACATTTCCACCGGCGGCGGTGCCTTCCTCGAGTTCGTCGAGGGCAAGGTCCTGCCGGCCGTGGAAGTGCTGGAAAGCCGCGCCAAGGCCTGAGCCGGCACTGGCCTTTGACAGGGAGTCTCATATGGTCAAGCCGTCAACGCTGCTGATCCTGGCGGGTGTGCTGGCCGGTTGTGCCGGCAAACCCGGGGCCGGGACGGCGGCAGAGGTCGCCCCGCCTGCCGGCAAAGGTTGCTACCAGGCCGACTGGCAGGCGGAAACCGCCCCGGTGATCAACAAGCGCCTGGGGCCGGACGGGCTGGAAAAGTACGACACCTCGTCCGGGACCCGGGAACAGGGTTGTCCTTGACGGGTCAGATTCACTACAGGCAGTGCTGACGGCCAGGGGTCGTCAGTCGAGGAAGCGGCATGAAAGGCTTTATCGCTCTTGTTTCACTGGCAGCCCTGGGTGGTTGCGCCGTCTTCAACCAGGCGTCGGCCCCGGCGGACAACTGGACGCACTGGACCTGTGACAGCCAGGCCGAAGTGCTCTGGCGTTATGCCGACAGTGCGCAGCAGGCGGTCGACGTGCGCCTGGGCAGCGGTGACCAGGTGTATCGCCTCAAGCCCGAGGCCGGCGCCGTCGAGAGTGGTGTGTTGTACAGCGACAACGTATTGGCGTTTCACAAAAAAGGTGAGGAAGGCCTGGTTTACTGGGTCGCCACCAACGATTTGATCGGCCGGGCCTGCAAGGCGCACTAACCCCCGATCTGCAATGACTTGAATAGCAGCCGCCGCTCCGGCAGGCTTGCACGATTAACGACCCTCGACCGGGAGAGACACACACAATGGCACTTATCAGCATGCGCCAGATGTTGGACCACGCAGCCGAATTCGGCTACGGCGTTCCAGCCTTCAACGTCAACAACCTTGAGCAGATGCGCGCCATCATGGAAGCCGCTGACAAGACTGACTCCCCGGTGATCGTCCAGGCTTCGGCCGGTGCCCGCAAATACGCCGGCGCGCCGTTCCTGCGACACCTGATCCTGGCCGCCATCGAAGAATTCCCGCATATCCCGGTGTGCATGCACCAGGACCACGGCACCAGCCCGGACGTCTGCCAGCGTTCCATCCAGCTGGGCTTCAGCTCGGTGATGATGGACGGTTCCCTGGGCGAAGACGGCAAGACCCCGACCGACTACGAATACAACGTCCGTGTGACCCAGCAGACCGTGGCCATGGCTCACGCCTGCGGCGTTTCGGTTGAGGGCGAGCTGGGTTGCCTGGGTTCGCTGGAAACCGGCATGGCCGGTGAAGAAGACGGCATCGGCGCCGAAGGCGTGCTGGATCACAGCCAGATGCTGACCGACCCGGAAGAAGCCGCGGACTTCGTCAAGAAGACCCAGGTCGACGCCCTGGCCATCGCCATCGGCACCAGCCACGGCGCCTACAAGTTCACCAAGCCGCCTACCGGCGACGTGCTGGCGATCGACCGCATCAAAGAAATCCACAAGCGCATCCCCAACACTCACCTGGTGATGCACGGTTCGTCCTCGGTGCCGCAAGAGTGGCTGGCGATCATCAACCAGTACGGTGGCGACATCAAGGAAACCTACGGCGTGCCGGTTGAAGAAATCGTCGAAGGCATCAAGCACGGCGTGCGCAAGGTCAACATCGACACCGATCTGCGCTTGGCGTCCACCGGTGCGATGCGTCGCCTGATGGCCACCAACCCGAGCGAGTTCGACCCGCGCAAGTTCTTCGGCGCCACCGTGACCGCCATGCGTGACGTATGTATCGCCCGTTACGAAGCCTTCGGTACGGCCGGCCAGGCTTCGAAGATCAAGCCGATCTCCCTCGAAGCGATGTTCCAGCGTTACCTGAAAGGTGAGTTGAACGCCAAGGTCAACTAAGACCGGCAGCGTCATAAAAAACCCGCAGCGATGCGGGTTTTTTGTGGGCGAGCGTCAAGGAGGTTTGAAGCCGAACACAATCCTGTGGCGAGCGGGCTTGTCGGAACGCCGCACCGGCTGGCGGTAGGGTCGCGCTTTCAAGCAACGCACCCACATTGCCACGCAACAGGCTCAACGCGGGCTTACCTGCGGCGGATGGAAAGACTCGCCAGTCCAGATATCGCCTACACGGACATCTTTCCCTGACGGGACCATGATCCAGTGCCAGAGGCGGAGGTGCGAGGGATGGTAGGGCGGTTGTTGCTCCGCCTCCCTGATTTCACTCACGTAATAGCCGTGAAGGCTGGACTCGATGACCAAGGCCCATTTCATATCTGCCTCTGCATGCCATTGATGGTCAGTTACAGAGGATGTTGATCACGGTTCGCAGGCCGGTCTACTGTCAGAAATGACAGGTTTATAGACGGTTTCCGAATGGTGAGTAGTGTCTTAAAGAATAAAGCGGCGTTTTAAAGAGGGCGGGCAGCCTGTTGTTTGGCAATCACTGAATAATTGATTCTGTAAGAGGCGGGTAGCCTTTATGGAAGATTACAGAATATAAAAAGTCGAAAACAATATAAAAACTGTCAGTTCTGACAGTAGCCAAGTGTGTTCGCGTCCTGCACCTTCAAGGCTCACTTACTGTAAGGGAGTGTACGTCATGAGTTCAAAGGGCAAAAAGGTGAAAAAGGCGGGTGTGGGTTTTAAAGGCGCGGCTGGGGCTACGCTCAAGCCGGAGGCGGCAGCTCCGGATTTCAAGGGCGCGGCGCAGGCCACGCTCAAACCGGAAGAGGGTGTGACGCCAGAGTTCAAAGGTTCGGCATCCGCCAAGCTTAATAAGTAGACGTTTTTTGGCAGGACTAAAAAGGGACGGAATCATTCATTATTCGCCCCTTCCGCTTCTGTCTCGACGCTTTACGCCGGCCGTATGGCCGTACCTTCAGATAGTTGTTGGCCTCGCGGTACAACCCGTTGCACAGCCGACCGCCGATCCGGCGAGCGCTGACGTCAATCTGTCGACGAATATACCGCCCACCGCTATCCATAGAATGAACCTGTTGGGCTTCTATTAAAAACCGATATAAATACCTGTTATTTATGACAGTTGTTTTTCATCGGTCAAATTCACAGGATAAAGGTCCAATAGCTGACAAAAAGGGTTGCACTATGGACGAAGAGGAAGCGAGGAACGAGCCTGAATATCTGAAGTACTTCAAGCGCAAACAAAAGATCAACCTGCTCGGGAGGCTGCATGGCCGCGAAGTGGAATCCGAGCGGGGCGAGCTGTGCTGCATCGACTGGACGCGCCGAACGCTGACCTATCATGGCGAATTCGGTTTATATAATACGGTGCGCTTCGATGAGATCTACGAGATTGAACCCATTGCGGAGTATCGAACCTCGTAGGCGTGGCTGACCGTGTCAACGGTCGTCGCCGTGGTACGGCGCGGGCTCGCAGGCCTGAGGCGTTTTCCGAGCCGCGTCCGAGGGCTGGTCACCGACCGTTAGTCGGGAGATCGTGGACATGGCTGGATGATGGCCTATTGCTCACTACGCTTTGCACAATCCCGGTCTAGAGTAGTCGATAGGTTTAGTCCGGTTTTCATGCGATTTCCGGTGGAGTCCCCCGAACAAGAGAAGCAGCATGGATTGCGTGCAACAGATACCCGGTGATGGTAGTTCCGTCCTTCTGGTCGTTGATGATTACCCTGAAAATCTGATCAGCATGCGTGCCTTGCTGGAACGTCAGGATTGGCAGGTGGTTACTGCCGCCTCAGGCATTGAGGCGCTGACGTTGCTGCTCGAGCATGAGATTGACCTGGTGTTGCTGGATGTACAGATGCCTGGGATGGACGGTTTCGAAGTGGCCCGCCTGATGCGCGGCAGCCAGCGCACGCGTCTGACCCCGATTATTTTCCTCACCGCCAACGAGCAGACCCAGGATGCCGTGATCAAGGGCTATGCCAGCGGTGCCGTGGATTACATGTTCAAACCGTTCAACCCCGATATCCTCAGGCCCAAGGTCCAGGCGTTGCTGGAACAGCAGCGCAACCGCCGGGCCTTGCAATGCCTGAGTCGCGACCTGGAAGCCGCCCGGGCGTTCAATGCCTCGGTGCTGGAGAATGCCGCCGAAGGCATCCTGGTGGTCAACGACGACGGCACGGTCCGTTTCGCCAACCCGGCGATTTCACGTTTGCTCAATGTGTCGCTGGAGGCCATAGCCGGCCAGCCGTTCCTGGATTTTCTGCAAAACCCGCATTTTCCCGAGTGGTTGTCCTCACCCTTGTACGAGGAATACCGCAAGGGGGAAACCTATCGCGTGCATGATGCCTACTTGCGCACCAGCCAGGAGCAGATGCTGCCCGTGGCCTTGTCCTGCGCGCCGTTGCCCTCCGACCAGAAGGCCATGGTGGTGACGGTGCTGGACATGTCGGTGGTGCAGCATCTGCACAAGCAACTGGAGTTCCAGGCGGTGACCGATCCGCTGACCGGCCTGCTCAATCGCCGGGGCTTCTACCAGACCGCGGAAAATACCTTGCGCCGCAGCGACCGCGCGGACCAGTCCCTGGTGCTGATGTACCTGGACCTCGACGGTTTCAAGCGGGTCAACGATTCCCTCGGCCACGAAGCTGGCGACCGGGTGCTGCGCTGGGTATCGGAACAGTTGAAGTCCTGCCTCAACCCCTTCGACATCCTGGCGCGCATGGGCGGTGACGAGTTCACCGCCCTGCTCAACCTCGAGCGCCCCGAGCAGGCGGCGAAAATCGCCGAGCGGCTGATCGAGCGGGTGTCGATTCGCCAGCAGATCGATGGCATGGAAATGACCCTCGGCGTCAGCATCGGCATTGCCACCTACCCGGATTGCGGTGCCAACCTCGATGGCTTGCTGCGCGCGTCGGACATCGCCATGTACGAGGCCAAGCGCGCCGGGCGCCAGCAGTATCGCTATTACGATACCGAGATGAACGGGCGCGCCCGCTCACGGTTGATGCTGGAGGAAAGCGTCCGCTCGGCGATCGAGAGCCAGGAATTCAAGATGGTCTATCAGCCGCAGGTGTCTCTGGAAGACGGCCGCCTGCGGGGGTTCGAGGCGTTGCTGCGCTGGCACCATCCCAGTGTCGGCGACGTCCCGCCGGGGCTGTTCCTGCCCTTGCTGGAGGAGGTGCGGTTGATCAGCCGGCTGGGCAGTTGGATCTATCGCCAGGCGGCGACCCAGCGACACGCCTGGAACGGTGTGTTCGCCGAGGACCTGGTGCTGAGCGTCAGCCTGAGCGCCACGCAATTCAGCATGCCGAACCTGGCGGACGAGCTGCAGGAGGTGCTGGAGCGCCATGACCTGCGCGCGCATCAGCTGGAAGTCGAGGTGACGGAGGCGGCGCTGATGCAGGACTTCGAGGCTTCGCGCAAGCAACTGCGGCGGATCCGCGCCCAGGGCGTGCGCGTGGCCCTGGACGACTTCGGCTCGGGGCACTGTTCGCTGAACCACCTTCGCGACCTTGAACTGGACACCCTCAAGCTCGACCGGCAACTGATCGCCAAGATCCTCGTTTCACCCCGGGATGCGGCACTGGCACGTACGGTGATCGACCTGTGCAAGGAGTTTGGTTTGCTGGTGATCGCCGAGGGCGTGGAAACCGTGGAGCAATGGCAGTGGCTCAAGGCCAGTGGCTGTCCGCTGATCCAGGGGTTCCTGGTGGCCCGACCGCTGACGGCCAAGGATGCCACCGCTTTCGGCGCGGCGTTCGACTGGAGCGCGCTGTCCGCGTGAATTCGCTACACTGGCCTTTTTTCGGTGTCCGCAAGGCCTGTCATGACTGTGCTGAAATACCTTCAGGCTTATCCCCCCTCCTTGCAGGAACAGGTCCGCCAGATGATTGCCCGGGATTCGCTGGGCGACTACCTGCGCCAGCGTTATCCGGAGCGGCACGCGGTGCAGAGCGACAAGGCGTTGTACAGCTACGCCCTGGCCCTGAAGCAGGAGCATTTGCGCAATGCGCCGGCCATCGACAAAGTGCTCTTCGATAACCGCCTGGACCTGACCCACCGCGCCCTCGGCCTGCACACCGCGATCTCGCGGGTCCAGGGCGGCAAGCTCAAGGCCAAGAAGGAAATCCGCATCGCCTCGCTGTTCAAGGAGGCGGCGCCGGAGTTTCTGAAGATGATCGTGGTGCACGAACTGGCCCACCTCAAGGAAGCCGACCACAACAAGGCGTTCTACCAGCTGTGCGAATACATGCAGCCCGGTTATCACCAGCTGGAGTTCGACCTGCGGGTCTACCTGACCTGGCGCGATCTTCAGGGCAAGTCCGCCAACCCGTAGGCGCCGGGTGCGGCCTTGAGTAGAGGCATGGGCAGAAGGCCAACGACAAGGACTACCGGATGGACATCAGCAAGACCAAGAGCAGTTTCTACCGCCGCCTGTACGTGGCCTGGCTGATCGACAGCGGGGTGGCCAGCAGTGTCCCGGCGCTGACCGAAGTGACCGGCATGCCGCGGCGCACGGCCCAGGACACCATCCTGGCATTGGCCGACCTGGATATTCTCTGCGAGTTCGAGCAACAGGAGGGCGCCCGCAACCATGCCGGGCACTACCGGATCCATGGTTGGGGGGCGATCGACAAGGCCTGGATCGAACGCAACCTGGCTTCGATCAAGCAGGTGCTGGGTTACCCTTGAGTGAAGGGTGTCCTGCGCATCCCGATGTGCGGGATGTCATCCTCCAGATACTCCTCGCCCACCACCTCGAACCCGTAGCGCCCGTAATAAGCCTGCAAATGCGTCTGGGCAGACAGGTAGATCGGCAGTTCCGGCCAGAGCTTCCCGGCCTGCTTCAGTGCCTGGGTCATCAGGTCGTGCCCCAGTCCCTGGCCGCGGGCCTCGGGGGCGATGACCACCCGCCCGATCACCACGTCGCCGCCCTGGGAAACCGGGTCGAGCAGACGCAGGTAGGCCACCAGCCGATCCTCCCGCCAGGCCATCAGATGACAGGTGTCGCCCTCCAGATCGCGCCCGTCGACTTCCTGGTAAGGGCATTTCTGTTCGACCACGAAGACTTCGGTACGCAGTTGCAGGATGCTGTACAACTGTTCCTTGCTCAGGTCGCCATGATGTTTGCAGAGCCAGTCGGTGGTCATGCTCGCCTCTGGATTCAATAACGTGATGTCGATACTAGGCGGGTTGTCCCAGGTCGCCAACCCGGGATTTTTTTTACCCGTCAGGACAGAAGCTGGAAGGCTCCTTGCAGGAGATTCGCACGCGCGTTCCAGTTGGGTAGAGGCTACCCGCTATCATTGGTTTTGCCCGGCATCATCATCTTTGTGTAATCTGCTGGACCGCGCTTTTGCTCTGGCTCGGATGAGCTAATGTTAGGACCAGGGATGTAGCCGGTTGTTTTCCGACGGGCTCCTCGGGCTTCGGCTAACTGTGCTGGGCTATGTGCCCGCTAAGGATCTTTAGCATGCCGCGATTGCATCGAGCGTTTGCTTTGCTTGGATTGCTGCTGCTTTCACAAGGCGCTGCCGCGGACAGGTTGCGGTTGGTGGCCGACGGTTGGCCACCTTTTACCGATGCGACGTTGGTCAACGGTGGCCTGGCCACCGATATCGTCAGCACGGCGCTGTCACGGGCCGGCTATACCAGCGACTTCGAACAGGTGCCCTGGGCCCGGGCGCTCAAGGGCGTCGGCGAAGGGCGCTATGACGTGCTGATCAATGCCTGGTACAGCGACGAGCGCACCTTGTTGGGGCAGTTCTCGGCGGAGTACCTGGTCAACCGCGTGCTGTTTCTCAAGCGCAAGGAGTCGACCATCGAGTACGACAACTTGCAGCAGTTGCACGACCTGCCGATCGCGGTGGTGCGTGACTATGCCTATAGCGCCGAGTTCGACGGCGACGCGCAGTTGCAGAAGATCCCGGTGCACAACTTCGCCATGGCCGTGCGCATGCTGGCGGCGGACCGGGTGAAGCTGACCCTGGAAGACGAGTATGTGGCGCGCTACTACCTCAAGAGCGAGGCGCCACGGGTGCGCAACGCCGTGGAGTTCATGCCCAAGCCGTTGAGCGAGAACAGCCTGCATATCCTGGTCAGCCTGAAGAATCCGCAGCATGAGCAGATTGTCGCCGGGTTCGACCGCGAGATCGCGGCGATGAAGGCCGATGGCAGCTATGAGCGCTTGCTCAAGCTGCACGGGATGTGACGCGCCCCTGAGCCGACCAGGGGCGGGCCTCAGCTTTCTTCCGGATCCTTGATCAGGTGCGCCGCCAGGGTGCGCAAGGGGCCCAACTGCCGGCAGATTAACGCCAACTGGGTCTGCACCAGCCGCTGGATTTCGTCGATCTCGTCCGGCATCTGTTCCAGCTCGCTGGCCAGGGTTTCCTCGGCATCGCTTTGAATGGCGATGGGCGTCTTGTTCGCCAGGCCCGCGGCAATCTCTTCGATACTCGCCGCCAGCGTGGTGCCCGCGCCCTCGAGCAAATGCCCGCGTACGGCCTCCGGCAGCTGGTTTTCGCGGTGTGCGCCGAGCCCCGAGAGGTAGCTGAGCAGGGTGTGCGAGAGCACCAGGAAGCGAAAGCCCACGTCGGCTTCCTTACGGAAATGTCCCGGCTCCATCAGCATGTTCGCCAGGGTGGTCGACAGCGCCGCGTCGGCGTTGTGGGCGTTGCGCCGGGCCAGGCGGTAGGCGAGGTCGTCGCTCTTGCCCTGGGCGTACTGGCGCATGATCTGGCGCAGGTACAGGCTGTTGCAGCTCAGGGTGTTGGCCAGCACCTTGTTCAGGCGGCGGCCTTGCCAGTCCGGCAGGAACAGGAACACCGCCAGGCCGGCGATCAGCGCACCCAGCAGGGTGTCGAGCAGACGCGGCAGGAACAGGCCGTAGCCGTCGCCCACCTGGTTGAAGCAGAACAGCACCGTCAGGGTCATGGCGGCGGTTGCCAGGGTGTAGCGGGTGGTGCGGTTGATAAAGAACACCACCCCGGCGGCGATGGTGAACAGGGCCTGGATCAAGGGACTCGGGAACAGGTCGAACAGGGCCCAGGCGGCGGTCAGGCCGAAGGCCGTGCCGAGGATCCGCTGGCCCAGTTTGCGCCGGGTGGCGCCGTAGCTCGGCTGGCAGACGAACAGGGTGGTGAGGATGATCCAGTAGCCCTGGGACGGGTGCACCAGGTGCACCATGCCATAGCCGATGCTCAGCGCCAGCGGCAGGCGCAGCGCATGGCGAAACAGCAGCGAAGTCGGCGTCAGTTGGGTGCGCAGGCGCGTCCAGACGTCCTTGAGATTGCGCGGCGAACGGTCCAGCAGGCTGCTGTCGGTGGCGTCGGCGAGGCTGTCGGGGTTGCTCGCGTCGCTCAGCAGGCGGTCGAGGGTGCCGAGGTTGGCGGCCAGTGCCCGCAGCGAACGCAGCAGGCCGCGCCAGGCCGGGTTGCTCTGGATGCGCAGGTGCTCCAGGGAGGCGTGCAGGTCGCCCAGGGCTTCGGCGAAGCTGGCGTTGTAGACGAACGGCTGGCGCAGCCGGATCGACGCCGCCAGGGCCTGGCAGGCCTTGCCTTGCTCACGCAGCAGGCGCTGGCAGCGGAACAGCACGTCGCTGTGAAAGAACGCCTCGGCCAGCGCGTTGTACGGATAGTGCGAGGAGCTGGCGCGCTCATGGATGTCCTGGGCGAGGAAGTACAGCTTCAGGTAGCGGCTGACCTTCGACCCCGGCCGACTGTCGCCGACCCGATGCAGGATGATCTCCTTGGCGCTGTTCAGCGCCGCCACCACCTTGCCGTTCTGCTGCGCCAGCTCCAGGCGCCGGGCTTCCACGTCCAGTTGGCGGATGGGTTCGAACAGCGAGGACTTTAGCTTGAGGTAGTAGCCCAGTTCGCGGAACAGCTTGGCCAGGCTCTGTTGCACCGGCTGGTTGGAGAACATCGCCTGCCAGAGGACCGAGAGCACGCCGTACCAGGCCGCGCCGGTCACCAGCAGCACCGGCTCGTGCCAGAGGTTGGCGACTTCGCCGCCGCGCTGGTCGACGCCGATCATGGTGTAGACCGACAGGATCAGGGTCGCCGAGGCAATGGCGCCGTAGCGCTCGCCCAAGGCGCCGAGCATGGTCAGGGCAAAGGCGGCCAGGGCCATGGCGCAGACGAATATCCACGGATAGGGGAACAGCAGCTCGACCGAGAACGCCGCGACGCTGAAGCACACCAGCGTCACCGCCAGGGCGTTGAGGCGGCCCTGCCAACTGTCATCGGTCTCGGCCAGGGCGCTGGCGATGACCCCGAGGAACAGCGGGATCAGGAGCTTCATCTCGTTCTGGAACCAGCACAGGGTCATGATGCCGGTCAGGGCGATGAACACCCGAACGCTATAGCTGAATTTGTCCAGGGCCCAGAGGCGGCGCAGGGATTGGTTGAACGAGGTCGATGCCATGTAGGAGTGAGAGCCTGCCAAGCGGTTGATCTGAATGATGTGTAGACGGGCGGCATTGCAATGGCGCCACATCGGCCTACAGCAAAATTTGTTCCGTGATCGTCGAGCGTTGTCATCAATTGTGGGAGCCGGCTCCCACCAGGCTCAGGCGAATTGCGCCGCCGCGTACCCCGAGGCCCAGGCCCACTGGAAATTGAAGCCGCCCAGGTGGCCGCTGACATCCAGCACTTCACCGATGAAGTAGAGCCCGGGGCTTTTCAGCGATTCCATGGTTTTCGACGACACTTCCCGGGTGTCGACGCCCCCCAGGGTCACTTCGGCGGTGCGATAGCCTTCCGTGCCGGCGGGCACGAGCTGCCAGTCGCCGAGTTTGCGCGCGACCTCGGCCAGCTCCGCCGGGGTGTACTGCTTCATCGGCTTGGAGACGAACCAGTGCTCGGCCAGCAGGTTGGCCATTTTCTTGGTGAACAGCTCGCCCAGCAGGGTTTTCAGTTCGCTGTTGGGGCGTTCGGCCTGTTGCTGTTGCAGCCAGTCGAGGGCGTCGTGGTCCGGCAGCAGGTTGATGTGCAGCGTCTCGCCGGGGTTCCAGAATGAGGAGATCTGCAGGATCGCCGGGCCGCTGAGGCCGCGGTGGGTGAACAGGATATTTTCCCGGAAGCTCTGGTCGTTGCAGCTCACCAGGCAATCGACCGAGGTCCCGGACAGTTCCGTGCACAGGGCCTTGAGTTGATCGGTAATGGTGAACGGCACCAGGCCCGCCCGGGTCGGTAACACCTGGTGGCCGAACTGCTTGGCGACCTGATAACCGAAACCGGTCGCGCCCAGGGTCGGGATCGACAGGCCGCCGGTGGCGATCACCAGCGACTGGCAGGTGATCTGGCCTAGGGTGGTTTCCAGCAGGTAGCCGTTTTCCAGCTTTTCGATTTGCTGGATGGAGGTGTCCAGGTGCAGGCTGACGCCGGCCTGGTCGCACTCGTCCAGGAGCATGCCGAGGATGTCGCTGGACTTGTTGTCGCAGAACAGCTGGCCGAGTTTTTTCTCGTGATAGGGCACGCCATGCTTGGCCACCATCGCGATGAAGTCCCATTGGGTGTAGCGGGCCAGGGCCGACTTGCAGAAATGCGGGTTCTGCGAGAGGAAGTTACCGGGCTCGGCGTACATGTTGGTGAAGTTGCAGCGGCCACCGCCGGACATCAGGATTTTCTTGCCGGCCTTGTTGGCGTGGTCGATCAGCATCACCTGGCGCCCGCGGGCGGCGGCGGTAAAGGCGCACATCAAGCCGGCGGCGCCAGCGCCGATGATCACAACTTCAGTAACGGGCACAACGATGTCCTCGGAAGGCAATTGGTTTGTGGGAGCCAGCAAGCCGGCTCCTACAGGAGTGGTGTCGGTCAGAGGATTCGCACGCGCAGCGAGCGGCCCTTGATCTTGCCACTGTTCAGGCGCTGCAAGGCCTGCTTGGCGATACCGCGCTCCACCGCCACATAGGCCTGGAAGTCGAAAATCGCGATCTTGCCGACCTGGGCACCGGGAATCCCGGCATCGCCGGTCAGCGCGCCGAGGATGTCGCCCGGGCGAACCTTGTCCTTGCGCCCGGCCGCGATGCACAGGGTGCTCATGGCCGGCAGCAGCGGGCCGCCGCCCTGGGACTTGAGGTTGTCGAGCTGGTCCCAGTTCAACGCGGACTTCTGCACTTCCTCGATGGACCGCGCGCGCAGGCTTTCCGACGGCGCCACCAGGCTGATGGCAAGGCCTTTCTCACCGGCCCGTCCGGTACGGCCGACGCGGTGGATATGCATCTCCGAATCCCGTGCCAGCTCGACGTTGATCACCATGTCGAGGGCATCGATATCCAGGCCGCGCGCCGCCACGTCGGTGGCTACCAGCACCGAGATACTGCGGTTGGCGAACATCGCCAGGACCTGGTCGCGGTCACGCTGCTCCAGGTCGCCGTGCAGGGCGACGGCGGACACGCCCTTGGCGGTCAGGTGGTCGACAGTTTCCTGGACCTGCTGCTTGGTGAAGCAGAACGCCACGCAAGACGCCGGGCGGAAATGGTTGAGTACCTTGGCCACGGCCTCCATGCGCTCTTCCGGGGAGATCTCGTAGAAACGCTGTTCGATCTCGCTGTCGGCGTGCAGTGCCTCGGCCTTGACCTGCTGCGGGTTGCGCATGAACTTGGCGGCCAGCTGCTTGATGCTCACCGGGTAGGTGGCGGAGAACAGCAGGGTCTGCCGGCGCTCGGGGAGCTGGGCGATGATTTCCTCGATGGCGTCGTAGAAGCCCATGTCGAGCATGCGGTCGGCTTCATCGAGCACCAGGGTGTTGAGGCCGTGCAGGACCAGCGAGCCCTTGCGCAGGTGCTGCTGGATGCGCCCCGGGGTGCCGACGATGATGTGCGTGCCGTGTTCCAGGGAGGCGATCTGCGGCCCCAGGGCTACGCCACCGCAGAGGGTCAGCACCTTGATGTTGTCTTCGGCGCGGGCCAGGCGACGGATTTCCTTGGCGACCTGGTCGGCCAGCTCGCGGGTCGGGCAGATCACCAGTGCCTGGCAGCCGTAGAAGCGCGGGTTGATCGGGTTCAGCAGGCCGATGCCGAAGGCGGCGGTCTTGCCGCTGCCGGTCTTGGCCTGGGCGATCAGGTCCATGCCCTTGAGGATCACCGGCAAGCTTTGCGCCTGGATCGGCGTCATCTGGGCATAACCGAGGGAGTCGAGGTTAGCCAGCATGGCGGCGGACAGTGGCAAAGAGTTAAACGCGGTGGCGATGGTGGTCACGGGACGGGCCTGCAAAACAAAATGTCGCGCAGTGTATCAGTCCCGACCGGCGGCGCCGCAAATTCTGGACGAAAAGTAGCCAAATAGTGCCGGAATCGCGTTTTGCCGGGCGCTCAGTGTTCGATGTGCTGTTCCTGAACCACCTTGACCCGACGTCCGTCCTGGGGCGAGAGCTGCAGGAAAATCGTCGCCGCCAGCATCGCCATGATGCCCACGGTGAGGAACGTCAGCTGGAACGCGCCGAGCACCGTCTCCACCCCGTCATTGCCGACGGCGGCAGTGAAGCCGCCGAGCAGGGCGCCGGCGCAGGCCACGCCAAGGCTCAGGGACAGCTGCGCGACCACCGACAGCAGGCTGTTGCCGCTGCTGGCGGACTTGTCGTCGAGGTCGATCAGGGTCACGGTGTTCATCGCCGTGAATTGCAGCGAGTTGATCGCCCCGGCAATCGCCAGCAGGCCCAGCAACAAGGGGTAGGGCGTGTGCTCGGTGACCAGGCCCATGACCGCGAGCATGATGCCCAGCGCCAGGGTGTTGCCGGTGAGCACGATGCGATAACCCAGGCGCTCGATCAGCGGCCGGGCAATGGATTTGGCGAACATCGCCGCCGCCGCCAGGGGCAGCATGCTCATCCCGGCCTGGGACGGCGAGTAACCCAGGGCCACTTGCAGCAGCAAGGGCACCAGGAATGGCAGGGCGCCGCTGCCCAGGCGGGCGAACAGGTTGCCGAGGATGCCCACCGCGAACGTCCGGGTCTCGAACAGCGACGGCGCGAACAGCGGGCTGTCGATATGCCCGGCCCGCAGCCAGTACGCCGCCAGGCAGGCGAGACCGGCGATCAGCAGCAACATCACCCGCAGGTGCGGCAGTTGCAGTTCGCCCAGGCCTTCCATGGCGATGGTGATCAGCAGCATCGCCGCGCCGAACAGCAGGAAACCCACACCGTCGAAGCGCGTGCGCTCGCTGCCGCGCAGGTCCGGGATGAACTTCCACACCGCGTAGCAGCCGAGCAGGCCCACCGGCAGGTTGATCAGGAAAATCCAGTGCCAGGTCAGGTACTGCACCATCCAGCCGCCCATGGTCGGGCCGATCAAGGGGCCGAGCAGGCCGGGGATGGTGATGAAGCCCATGATCCGCACCAGTTCCGAGCGCGGGTAGGCCCGCAGCACCACCAGCCTGCCGACCGGCAGCATCAGCGAGCCGCCCAGGCCCTGGATCACCCGGGCACCCACCAGCATGTTCAGTGAACTCGACAGGGCGCAGAGCAGGGAGCCGATGCTGAACAGCAGGATCGCGCTGAAGAAGATGCGCTTGGTGCCGAAGCGGTCGGAAATCCAGCCCGAGGCCGGGATCAGCAAGGCCACGGTGAGCATGTAGGCGATCACCACGCCCTGCATGCGCAGGGGGTTTTCCGCCAGGTCCAGGGCCATGGCGGGCAGTGCGGTGTTGAGGATGGTCCCGTCGAGGGATTGCATGAAGAAGGCAATGGCCACCACCCACGGTAGCCAGCGAGCGGTGGTGACGTCGAGAGGGGCGCGATCGGGCATGGGCGGCTCTATTTGTTAGCTGGCTACGTAAGTTGCAGTATGCCTGATCGGTCAGGAATCGCGTAAGGGCCTGTAGGAGCCAGCAAGCTGGCTCCTACAAGGGCTATCCGGCGCTGGCGGGCCGCAGAAAACCGAGCAGGGCCTGATGGACCGCATTGGCGGCGGGGCGCGACTCCAGGTCCAGCAGGTGACCGGTGTCCTCGGCGACGGAAAAACTGCAGCGCGGGATGTACTGCTGAAACACTCGCGCCGCCTCGGCGGGGGTGTAGATGTCCTTGGCGCCGTTGATGAAATGCACCGGGCTGCGGATTCCGGACAGTGCCCGCAGGTAATTGCCGTCGCCCAGTTGCAGCACCTGGTCGATATGAAAGCGCGCCTGGCGGTATTCGGTGCTGGGCATCGAGGACAGGTGCTGGTGGTTGGTGGCCTTGAGGCGCGACGGCAGGTAGTGGCCGACGGTGTCGTTGAGCAGGTGGCCGATGGCGGATTTGTCGTCTGCCGCGATCAACTCATGGACCCGCTGCACGTAAGCCAGCATCGGCGGGTTCAGGTCGGGGGCCAGGGCCATCACCACCGAGCTCTCGATGGTCGGCGGGTGACGGGTCAGGGCCAGCAGGGTGGAAATGCCGCCCCAGGAGGCGGACACCAGGTGGTTGACCTCGAAGCGCTGCACCAGGGCCAGGAGGATCTCCACCTCGTCGTCCTTGGTCACCAGGCCCGGATCGGGGTTGTAGGGTTGCGAGCGCCCGGCGAAGGGCAGGTCGAACAGCACCACGTTGAAATGTTCGGCCAGGCACTTGCCGGTGCGGGTGAAGGAACTGGTGGTGGCCAGGGCGCCGTTGACCAGCAGGACTGTCTTGCGCCGTGGATCGTCGCCGAGGCGTTCGAGGTGGATGTTGAAGTGCCGGTACAGGTTGTTGATGACAAAGCTTCCATGATTCATATCAAGCTCCAGCAAAACACTTTCGGGGGGATGAAAGAGGTGCGGTACTGAGTCAGAACGTCGCGGGTAAAGCCTGTTTTTTTCTAGGGGGTGCTGCGCGAGGGTGGCGTTTTGATAGTTCGATAAAGGATAGGGGAATGTATAGCGCGCCGGGTTGCGTTGGGGCAACTGGCTGAACGGATAGGCGTGCGGGTATTTCGGCCAGGGTGGCCAGGGCGATTTTTGGGTCGCTGTGGACCTTGTAGGAGCCAGCTTGCTGGCGATGAACTCAAGATCGCCGCGTGGTTTCAGGTACCCCGCGTTATCGTTGACGACCATCGCCAGCAATCGAGCGTCGACCGGCTGCTCCTACAGGTGTTGCTGTGCCCGCAAGGGGTTACAGGGTCAAGGTCAGCTTGCTGATCAGCGCCCCCGGCAGCAGGTTCGACGCGGTCTGCCGCTGGTCGTAGGTGCTGGCCGACAACAGCAGCTCGCGCTCCTGGGTCAGGGCCTCCAACTGGCTGCCCAGCAGGCTGTAGGCACTGTCGTCGAAGCGCATGGTGCTGACCGGCGCCTGGATCTCGCCGTTCTCCACCCAGAAGGTGGCGAAGCGGGTCATGCCGGTCATCCGTGCCGCCGGTTGGTCCGAGTAGTTCAGGTACCACAGGTTGCTGATGTACAAGCCGGTGCCCAGTTGCTTGAGGATATCGGCCTGGGCCAGTTGCCCGGCGCGCATCTGCAAGGCACCGGGGTACTCGCCGCCGCTGGCGCCGTTGGTCGTGAGCCCGTATTCGGCGGCACTGCGGGAGTTGATCAGTTGCTGGTCGGCGACACCCGCGGCCACCAGCGACACATCGGCGCGTGGATAACCCTCGTTGGAAAACGCCGGGCTCAACGATCCGCTGATCTGCTCGTCAAGCCAGACCAGCGGGCTGAAGCGGGCCTCGCCGGCGTAAAGCTTCTGCAGCGGGCTGTGCTTGCTGCCGATGGCCTGGGCCGAGAAACCGCCCCAACTGAGCATGCCCATGACTTCCTCGAGCGCCGCCGGTGCCAGGTAGGCGCGATATTCCCCCGGCGCCAGGGTACGCAACGGCCGTCCGAGAAATTCGAGCTGCTCACGGGCCTGCTGGAAGCGCCGGGCAAAGCTGTCGCTGTTCCAGTCATGGCCGGCGAAGCTGGCTTTCACCGCCTGGCCGTTTTCGTGGAACAGGCTCCAGTCGAAGTTGAAACTGTTGGCCTGGTGCCAGCCGAAGGCCCCGTCGGCGCTGGCAAAGCCCCGGCTGATGGGACCGGCGGCGTAGAAACCGACCATGTCCAGGCCGACCGAGGCCCGGCTGATCTCCTCCAGTACCTGGGCCGTGTCCGGCAGCGCGTGGCTCTGCACGTTCTGGCTTTGCCAAGCGTTGTGGTTGAGCAGCAGATAGGGGTCCGCCGGCAACAGCGGGAGGATCTCGCGCAGTTGTTGCAGGCCGTCCGCCAGGCGCTGACGGTCCGCTGCCCGTTCGCCGGAGAGGGTGATCTGTAAGTCGGCGTGGCGCCCGTCGTCGATCAGCTTGAAGCTCAACGTGGCTTGCTGCACCTGTCCGGCCTGGCGCACCCGGGCGTGATTGAAGCGGATAAAGTCCGACGACTCGGCGGCATAACCCAGGGTAAAGCGTTCCGTGGCGCGGAGCTGCTCCTGCAACCCCTCGACCAGGGCGCGGAAGTGTTCGACCTGACTCAGTGAAGTACTCATCAGGCATCTCCTCCAAACACATCGACGTTGCTGAAAACACAGGCGGGCGAAGCATGCCCGACCCGGATCACCTGGTTCGGCTCGCCCTTGCCGCAGTTCGGCGTGCCCAGCACCTGGAAGGTCTCGGCGTTGCCGACGGCGCTGAGGTTGCGCCAGAACTGCGCGGAAATCGCCCGGTAGTTGGGGTTTTTCACCACGCCCTTGAGCTCGCCGTTCTCGATCAACTGGCCCCACTCGCAGCCGAACTGGAATTTGTTGCGGGCGTCGTCGATGGACCAGGAGCGGTTGGTGGACATCAGGATGCCTTTCTCGATACCGCCCACCAGTTGCTCGAAGGACTGGTCGCCCGGTTCGATATTGAGGTTGGCCATGCGGTCGATGGGCGGACGGTTCCAGCTGCAGGCGCGGCTGTTGGCGACCCCGTCCAGCCCGGCGCGGAACTGCGACAGCGCGCCGCCCAGTGGGCGCAGCAAGCGGCCTTCACGAATCAGGAACTCCTTGTGGGCCGGCGTGCCGTCGTCGTCATGGCCGTAGCTGGCCAACTGCTGTGGGATGGAGGGATCGAAGGTGACGTTGAGCAGCGGCGAGCCATATTGCAGGCTGCCGAAGTCGCTGGCCTTGACGAAGCTGGTGCCGGCGTAATTGCGCTCGTCGCCGAGAATGCGGTCCAGCTCCAGCGGGTGGCCGATGGATTCGTGGATCTGCAGGATCATCTGGTCCGGGGTCAGCAGCAGGTCGCGCGGGCCTTGCGGGGTGTTGGGCGCCAGCAGCAATTGCAGGGCCTGGTCGGCGATCCGCGCGCCTGCGCCGATCAGGCCGGAGCGCCCGATGACATCGGCGCTGCCTTGCTGGCCGAAGTTTTCCCGGCCCAGGGTGCGGGTCTGGCTGTCCGCGCCGTCGTAGGCGGTGACCGTCAGGCCAGGGTAGACGAAGCGCAGGGCCTGGCGCAGTTCGGCGCCGGCGTTGTTGAGGTAGATCTGCTCGACCTCGGTCAGGCCGAGGCTGACTTCCCAGTTGACCAGCCGCTCGTCCTTGGGCACGGCGGCCGATTCGGCGCCGAGCAGGGCGTAGCAGTCGCTTAGGGACGGGAAGGCCTGGTCGAGCTGGGGCGAGCGATAGTCGGCGCGGTCGCTGGACACCGCCTGCTGGCGCAGGTCGAGCAGGGCGTGGGGGGCCATCAGCCGGGCGTAGCCTTCGGCACGTTCGAGGGCGCTTTGCAGGCCGGCCTGGGACAGATCGTTGGTGGCGGCGTAGGCTTCGACGCCGTTGACCCGCACGGCCAGCATCGCGCCTTCGTCGACGCGCAGGCTCGGGGGTTCCGCCACGTTCTTGCGCACCGACAGGTATTGGCCGGATTCGCGGACGTAACGCAGCGAGAAGAATTCAGCGCCCGTGCGCAAGCCGGCGAAACGCTGCTTGAGCTGGGGGTGGAAGTCGAACATGGGGGAACCTCCCTGGAAATGGCGGTGGCCGTAAGGGGCGCTGTGTAGGCGGCCCCAATGACCAGTCTGTCAGGAAAAGGCAATTTTGCGAACGATACGAATCTTGTAGGAGCCAGCAAGCCGGCTCCCACAGAAAGCGGAAGGGCGTTACAGCGGGCAGCCCTTGGCCCGCAGGATCGCATCGAAGCGGTCCGGGTCCAGGGTGCCGGCTTCGATCGCCGCCAGCGTGGCCTTTTCCCGTGCCAGCAGGTCGTGGCAGCGCACCAGCAGTTCCGGCAGTTCGGAACGGGCCGCGGCCACGACGCCGTCACCGTCGCCGATCATCAGGTCGCCCGGGTTCACCAGCATGCCAGCGCAGGAAATCGGCACGTTGATCTCGCCACCGCCGTCGGTGCTCGGGCCACGGTGCACGCCGCCAATCGCATAGGCCGGCAGTTCGCCGGTCTGCCATTCGTCGAGGTCGCGCAGGGCGCCGTTGATCACCACGCCGACGATGCCGGCCTTGAGGGCCATGGCGCGCATGATGCCGCCGAACACGGCGCGGGTCAGGTCGGCGCTGCCGTCGATCACCAGCACATCGCCCGGACGGGCCATCTGCATGGCCTTGAGGATCATCAGGTTGTCACCCGGGCGCACGCGCACGGTCAGGGCATTGCCGAGCATCGGCGTGTTGCCGTGGAACGGCTTGAGGCCGAGGCCGCCGACGTTACGCCCCAGGCAGTCGCTGACCGCGGCGGCCGGGATCTTGCTGAATTCCTTGAGCCACTTGGGGTCCAGCGGTTCGGGGTTGGGATTGATCAGGTAGCCGGTGGGCCATTTGCTCGAAGAGACGACATCAAACATGGGAAAGCCTCGTGGCCAGCAATGTGGCGGCGTGTCGGATTGGGGCGGGGGTGAAACGTTTGCGCGCCACTAGATTAGGCCTGCGCGGGGGGTAGGAGCAAGGGTAGGGCGGTGTAGGGATTGTTTACGCTTTGTGCAGGGCTCAAAACCTGTGGGAGCCGGCAAGCCGGCTCCCACAGGGGGCTGTATCGCTCTCCCGATAGAGGTTACTGCGCGGTACGGCTCACCTGACGCAACGGCGTGCCACGCACCGGGGCTTCGCCCGCCACGTAGTAGTCGGCCTTGCTGCGCGGCAGCGGCTGGCGGCCACGGATCTTGTCGGCGATTTTCTCGGCCATCATGATCGTCGGCGCGTTCAGGTTACCGGTGGTGATGATCGGCATGATCGAGGCATCGACCACCCGCAGGCCTTGCATGCCATGCACGCGACCCTGGCCGTCGACCACCGCCATCTCGTCGGTGCCCATCTTGCACGAGCAGGACGGGTGGAACGCGGTCTCGGCGTGCTCGCGGACAAACTGGTCCAGTTGCTCGTCGGTCTGCACCTCGATACCCGGGCTGATCTCACGCCCACGGTAAGCATCCAGGGCCGGCTGCTGCATGATTTCCCGGGTCAGGCGGATGCCGTCGCGGAATTCCTGCCAGTCCTGCTCGGTGGCCATGTAGTTGAACAGGATGCTCGGGTGCTGGCGCGGGTCCTTGGACTTGAGCTGGATACGACCGCGGCTCGGCGAACGCATGGAACCCATGTGCGCCTGGAAGCCATGTTCCTTCACACCGTTGCTGCCGTTGTAGTTGATCGCCACCGGCAGGAAGTGGTACTGGATATTCGGCCATTCGAATTCCGGACGGGTACGAATGAAACCGCCGGCCTCGAACTGGTTGCTGGCGCCGATGCCGGTGCCGTTGAACAGCCATTCGGCACCGATCGCCGGCTGGTTCCACCACAGCAGCGACGGATACAGCGAAACCGGCTGGGTGCAGGCGTATTGCAGGTACAGTTCCAGGTGGTCCTGCAGGTTCTCGCCGACGCCCGGCAGATCGTGGACTACCGGGATGTCCAGGCTTTGCAGGAGCTTGGCCGGACCGACGCCGGAGCGTTGCAGCAACTGTGGCGAGGCAATCGCGCCGCTGCTGACGATGACTTCCTTGCGCGCGCGGACTTCGACCGGTTCTTCGGCCGAGCCCAGCAGGTAACGCACGCCGACCGCCCGCTTGCCTTCGAAGAGGATCCTGTCGGTCAGGGCGTGGGTGACGATGGTCAGGGTCGAGCGCTGCTTGGCAGTGTCCAGGTAACCGCGCGCGGTGCTGGAGCGACGGCCCTTGGGCGTCACGGTGCGGTCCATCGGACCGAAACCTTCCTGTTGGTAGCCGTTGAGGTCCACTGTGCGCGGGTAACCGGCCTGCACGCCGGCTTCGACCATGGCGTGGAACAGTGGGTTGTTGCCGGCCTTGGGCGTGGTCACGCTGACCGGGCCTTCGCCGCCGTGGTAGTCGTTGGGGCCGATGTCACGGGTTTCCGCCTTGCGGAAATACGGCAGGCAGTCGAGGTAGGTCCAGTCTTCCAGGCCCGGCAGCTTGGCCCAGCCGTCGTAGTCCATGGCGTTGCCGCGGATGTAGCACATGCCGTTGATCAGCGAGGAGCCGCCCAGGCCCTTGCCGCGACCGCACTCCATGCGCCGTCCGTCCATATGCGGTTCCGGGTCGGTTTCGTAGGCCCAGTTGTAGCGCTTGCCTTGCAGCGGAAAGGCCAGGGCGGCGGGCATCTGGGTGCGGAAGTCGAGGCGGTAGTCGGGGCCGCCGGCTTCGAGCAGCAGGACGGTGACACCGGCGTCTTCGGTTAGGCGGGTGGCCAGGGTGTTACCGGCGGAGCCGGCACCGATGATGATGTAGTCGTATTCTTGGGACATGAAATGCAGCCCTCGTGGAAGTGGGTCGGGGGTGGGCGCCCGTGAAGATGACTTCACGGGCAATCCAGGGCTCGGGTCTTAGAACACCGAGTTGTATTCACCCAGTTCCACTTGCACCGATTTGATCCGCGTGAAGTTGTTCAACGAGCTGATGCCGTTCTCGCGGCCGACACCCGACTGCTTGTAGCCGCCGACCGGCATCTTGGCGTCGGACTCGCCCCAGGCGTTGATCCAGCAGATACCGGCTTCGAGCTGATGAATCACGCGGTGGGCGCGGTTCAGGTCGCGGGTCACCACACCGGCGGCCAGGCCGAAGTCGGTGTCGTTGGCGCGGCGGATCACTTCTTCTTCGGTTTCGTAGCTGAGGATGCTCATCACCGGGCCGAAGATCTCTTCACGGACGATGGTCATGTCGTCGCGGCAGTCGGTGAACACGGTCGGGGCCACAAAGGCGCCCTTGGCGAATTCGCCGCTGGTCAGGCGTTCGCCGCCGCACAGCAGGCGTGCGCCTTCTTCCTTGCCCTTGGCGATGTAGCCGAGCACGCTTTCCATATGGGCGAAGCTGACCAGCGGGCCGAAGTTGGTGTTCTCGTCTTCCGGGTTACCGACGCGGATACGCGCCACGCGCTCGACGATCTTGGCTTCGAAGGCGGCTTTCAGGTGGCTCGGCACGAACACGCGGGTGCCGTTGGTGCAGACCTGGCCGGAGCTGTAGAAGTTGGCCATCATCGCGGTGTCGGCGGCGCGATCGAGGTCGGCGTCGTCGCAAATGATCAGCGGCGACTTGCCGCCCAGTTCCATGGTCACGTCCTTGAGCGACGAGCTGGAAGCGCTGGCCATGACCTTCTTGCCGGTGTCGGTACCGCCAGTGAAGGAGACTTTCTCGATGCGCGGGTGTTCGGTCAGCCAGGTGCCGACTTCACGGCCGCTGCCGGTCAGGACGTTGAACACGCCGTCCGGCACACCGGCTTCAGTGTAGATCTCGGCCAGCTTCAGGGTGGTCAGCGAGGTGACTTCGCTTGGCTTGAAGATCATCGCGTTGCCGGCGGCCAGGGCCGGTGCGGATTTCCACAGGGCGATCTGGATCGGGTAGTTCCAGGCGCCGATACCGGCCACCACGCCCAGCGGTTCGCGACGGGTGTAGACGAACGAAGTGGTGCGCAGCGGGATCTGCTCGCCTTCGATGGCGGGCACCAGGCCGGCGTAGTATTCCAGCACGTCGGCGCCGGTGACGATGTCGACGTAACGGGTTTCGGAATAGGCCTTGCCGGTGTCCAGGGTTTCCAGGACCGCCAGTTCGTCGTTGCGCTCACGGAGGATCTCCACGGCGCGACGCAGGATCCGCGAACGCTCCATGGCGGTCATCGCGGCCCAGATTTTCTGGCCTTTCTCGGCACTGACCACGGCACGCTCGACGTCGTCCTTGGTTGCACGTTGCACTTTGGCGAGCACTTCACCGTTAGCCGGGTTGATGGTATCGAAAGTCGCATCGCCGCCGGCGTCGGTGTAGCCGCCGTCGATGTAGAGTTTTTGCAGTTCGAAACGGGCCATAGTGTCCTCGCAAGTGCATCAGTGGTTGGCGTTAACCGCCGGCCGCGCCATCAGGTGCTGGCGATACCGATCGGCAGTCGTTCAGGGGCCGAGCGTTTCTCGGTGCTCTAGCACTCCTGCTTAGCCAGTTGGAAATCCATGTATTCGTAAGCGATCCGTTGCGCCTGTACGGTGTCGAACGCGTCTCCCGACAACGCACCGCGCAACCACAAACCGTCGATCAACGCTGCCAGCCCCCGTGCCGCGCTTCGTGCCGCGGGCAGCGGCAGGGCACGGCGGAACTGGCAGCACAGGTTGGAATACAGACGGTGATCGTTGATCCGCTGCAACCTGTGCAAAGACGGGTGGTGCATGCTGGTGGCCCAGAAGGCCAACCAGGTTTTCATTGCCGGGCCATTGACCTGGCTGGCGTCGAAGTTGCCTTCGATGATCACCTGCAGATGGGCCCTGGGGCTTGCATCTGTCAGCGCCAGGCGGCGCGCGGCGACGTTCTCGGTGAGGACATTCATCAGGTACCGCATCGTGGCGGCGATCAGGCCGTTCTTGTCCTGAAAATAGTGACTGATGATGCCATTCGAGACACCGGCCAAACGGGCTATCAGCGCAATGCTGGCGTCCCCCATTCCGACCTGATCGACCGCCGTCAAGGTGGCTTCGATCAATTGCTGGCGGCGTATGGGTTGCATACCGACCTTGGGCATCGTGCATCTCTCCTCAGGCCCGCCGGCAGACGTGGAACGACTACCGGTATGTGGGCCAGTCTATTTTGTTTTGATTGAACGTTCAATCAACAAAGAATAAGATCCGCGACAAATCGTCGCTGCCTAGGGTTTTTCCTACATGCAGTTGGCGGAAAAACGACCTCCGAAAAAACACCGAACCTGCGGGGCAGACACGCCGCGCAGGCGAAGACGGTCCTTGCGCGCCGGTTTTGGCGCAATCCCCCGCAGGGCCGGGGTTTTTTCGGGGTGTCTTTATATCACCCGGCGGTCGACTGCCCACTAACCGATCGGCCGGGTGCCGTGTTGCCTTGTGTCTTTCTCCCGCACTGCCTGGAGCCTCCGTGCAATGAGTTCTGCCTCGCTTATAAAGACCCCCGCCGAAAAGGTGCGGGTCAACGGTTGGGTGTTCTACACCTCGACCGCGTTGATTCTGTTGCTCACCGCCATCCTGATCATCGCCCCGCAAGAGGCCGGCAAACTGCTCGGCGTGGCCCAGGCCTGGCTGTCGCGCAGCTTTGGCTGGTACTACATGGTGGTGATCGCCGCCTACCTGGTGTTTGTCATCGGGCTGGCGTTCTCCTCCTACGGCAAGTTGAAGCTGGGCTCCAGGCAGGACACCCCGGACTTCAGCTACGGCGCCTGGGCCGGGATGCTGTTTTCCTCGGGGATCGGCATTTCGCTGCTGTACTTCGGCGCTTCCGAGCCGCTGGACCACTATTTCAACCCGCCTGAAGGCGTGGCCGGCAGCCATGCGGCCGCGCGCCAGGCATTGCAGCTGACCTTCCTGCACTGGGGCCTGCACGGTTGGGCGATCTATGCGCTGGTCGGCCTGGCCGTGGCCTACTTCGCCTATCGGCACAACCAGCCGCTGGCGTTGCGCTCGGCGCTGTACCCGCTGGTGGGGGAGCGTTGGGTCAAGGGCGCGGCCGGTCACGCGGTGGACGGTTTCGGCATGTTCGTGACCCTGCTGGGCCTGGTGACCAACCTGGGCATCGGTTCGATGCAGGTGTCCTCGGGCCTGGAAAGCCTGTTCGGCATGACCCACAGCAACACCAACCTGCTGATCGTGATCATCGTGATGAGCACCGTGGCGACCATCGCCGCCGTGTCGGGCGTGGAGAACGGCATTCGCCGCCTGTCCAACCTGAACATCCTGCTGTTCAGTGGCCTGCTGATCTTCGTGCTGCTGTTCGGTCCGACCCTGCACCTGCTCAACGGCTTCGTGCAGAACATCGGCGACTACCTCAACGGCGTGGTGCTCAAGACCTTCGACCTCTACGTCTACGAAAACGACGCCGAGAAGTCCGACCGCTGGCTGGGCTTGTGGACCCTGTTCTACTGGGCCTGGTGGATTTCCTGGGCGCCATTCGTGGGCATGTTCATCGCGCGTATTTCCCGTGGGCGTACCGTGCGCGAGCTGGTGGCCGGCGTATTGCTGATCCCGTTGGGCTTCACCCTGGCGTGGCTGTCGATCTTCGGCAACTCGGCCCTGGACCTGGTGATGAACCATGAGGCGGTGGCGCTGGGCAAGACGGCGCTGGAACAGCCGTCCATGTCGATCTATCAACTGCTGGAGCATTACCCGGCGTCGAAAGTCGTTATCGGCGTGTCGATCTTTGTCGGCTTCGTGCTGTTCCTGACCCCGGCCGACTCCGGCGCGGTGATGATGGCCAACTTGTCGTGCAAGGGCGGCGAGGTGGACGAGGACGCGCCGCACTGGTTGCGGATCTTCTGGTCGGCGGTGATCACCCTGGTGACCATCGGCTTGTTGTTCGCCGGCAACTTCGAAGCCATGCAGACCATGGTGGTGCTGGCGGGCCTGCCGTTCTCGGTGGTGCTGGTGTTCTTCATGTTCGGTTTGTACAAGGCCATGGGCCAGGACGTGCGGGCCGAAGAGGAACAGGCGGAGCTGGCGGCCCTTGGTCGTCGCGGTACCGGCGAGCGCCTGGGCACGGTGGATCGGCAACGGACCCGCGCGGTGGTTGAGCACTGAGTACAGGCACGTGACTACCCGTTCGAAAGACATCGACAACTCCTGGGCCGGGTCTATAGCTGAGGGTTGAGCGACGCGCTGCATCTGCTGTGCCACAAACAAAAACGCCGCGATACTCTCGCGGCGTTCTTGTCTGTGTCTCAACCCAGGTTCTTGCCCAGCAGCGCGTGGTACAGCTCGCTGTCGCCAAGGATCCCCACCACCTTGTTGTTGTCGTGCAGCACCAGCTTGTTGCCGGTCTGGTAGCGGATCTGCAGCGCATCGCGCATGCCGATGTTCGAGTCCACCAGCGTTGGCGTACGCCCCAGGCCTTCCACCGACTGGCCCTGCACCCAGCTTTGCAGGTTCAGGCTGGAACCGTTCTGGCGGGCTCCCTTGATGGTGTTGCCTTCGGCCAGGTCGATCCAGGAGTCGCCGCCCGGGTCGATGCACACCGAACCGTTGATCCGCTTGCAGTTGTCCAGGGTGCGCATCAGGCTGCGCCCGCAGAGCACGTTGAGCGGATTGGTGTGGGCGACGAAGGTCCGTACGTATTCGTCCGCCGGGTTGAGCACGATGTCTTCCGGCTTGCTGTACTGGATGATCCGACCGTCCTTCATGATGGCGATGCGGCTGCCCAGCTTCAGGGCTTCATCCAGGTCATGACTGACGAACACGATGGTCTTGTGCAGCTTGCGCTGCAGGTCGAGCAGTTCATCCTGCAAGCCTTGGCGAATCAGCGGGTCGAGGGCCGAAAAGGGTTCGTCCATCAACAGGATGTCGGCGTCCATCGCCAGGGCGCGGGCCAGGCCCACCCGTTGTTGCATACCGCCGGACAGCTCGTCGGGCTTCTTGTTACGCCATTGCTCAAGGCCCACCAGTTGCAGCTTCTCGTCCACCAGCTGGCGGCGTTCCTTCTCCGGACGGCCCTGCATCTCCAGGCCGAAGCTGATGTTCTCGCGCACCGTCAGCCAGGGCATCAGGGCGAACTTCTGGAACACCATGGCGATGCGCTTGGTGCGCATCATCTTGAGCTCGGCTTCGGTGCAGTTGGCGATGTCGACCTGCCGGCCTTCATGCTCGACGTACAGGTGGCCGCGGCTGACCGTATTCAAGCCGTTGATGCAGCGCAGCAGGCTGGACTTGCCGGAACCGGACAACCCCATCAGGACGCAGATCTCGCCTTTCTCGATTTCCAGGCTGGCGTTTTCCACACCGACGATCTGGCCGGTCTTTTTCAGGATCTCTTCACGCTTGAGGCCTTTGTCCAGCAGCGCGAGGGCCTCTCGCGGGTTCTTGGAGAAGATGACGTCTACCTTGTCGAAGCGAATGATGCTCATGCGTCACCCCTTACCTGTGCGTCGGGTTGTTTGCAGATACGGTCGAGCATGATTGCCAGCAATACGATCGCCAGGCCGGCTTCGAAGCCCAGGGCGATATCAGCGGTGTTCAGTGCGTTGACCACGGGTTTGCCCAAGCCATCGGCACCCACCAGTGCGGCGATCACCACCATCGACAACGACAGCATGATGCACTGGGTGACACCGGCGGCGATGCTCGGCATGGCGTGGGGCAGTTCAATGCGCGAGAGCAGTTGACGGCGCGAGCAGCCGAAGGCCTTGCCGGCGTCCATCAGTTCTTGCGGGACATCCTGGATGCCCAGGTAGGTCAGGCGGATGGGCGCGGCAATCGCGAACACCACCGTGGAGATCAGACCCGGGACGACACCCAGACCGAACAGGGTCAGGGTTGGAATGAGGTACACGAAGGTCGGTACGGTCTGCATCAGGTCGAGGACCGGACGCATGATGGTGTAGAACATGGGCTTGTGCGCGGCGACGATGCCCAGCGGCACGCCGATGATCACGCAGACGAAGGTGGCGAACATCACCTGGGCCAGGGTTTCCATGGTCTCCTGCCAGTACCCCAGGTTGAGGATCAGCAGGAAGGAGGCGATCACGAAGGCGGTCAGGCCCCATTTGCGTTGGATCAGGTGGGCGATCACCGCGATCAGTGCGATCAATGCCAGCGGATTGAACCAGGCCAGCGCAAAGGTCACGCCGTGGATCATCGCTTCCAGCGTCGAGGCGATGAGGTCGAAGTAACTGGCACCGTGCTTCGTCAACCATTCGACAAACGCCGCGATGTACTGGCCCAGGGGGATTTTATGTTCAGTCAGCATGGTATCGAACGTCCACATGCGGGGAAATAAATGCCTGTCCGGGCGGACGAACCCGCCCGGACATGGCGGTTATTGCGCGAGCTTGGCCTTCACGGCTTCCAGGCCAGGTTTTCCGTCAATGGTGGTCACGCCCGCCAGCCAGGTGGTCAGCACCTGTGGGTTTTTCTTCAGCCAGGCCTTGGCGGCGGCTTCAGGCTTCATCTTGTCGTCGAGGATGTTGCCCATCAGCGAGCTTTCCATGTCGACGGTGAACTCGAGGTTCTTCAGCAGTTGGCCGACGTTGCTGCATTCCTGGCTGTAGCCCTTGCGGGTGTTGGTCAGGACGGTCGCTGCACCGAAGTCCGGGCCGAAGTATTCGTCGCCGCCGGTCAGGTATTCGATCTTGAAGCGCTTGTTCATCGGGTGCGGCGCCCAGCCGAGGAAGACCACGGCGGTGTCGCGCTTCTGCGCGCGCTCGACCTGCGAGAGCATGCCGGCTTCGCTGGATTCGACGACTTTGAAACCAGCGTCCTTCAGGCCGAAGGCGTTCTTATCGATCATACTCTGAATCAGGCGGTTGCCGTCGTTGCCTGGCTCGATGCCGTAGATCTTGCCGTCCAGTTCCTTCTTGAACTTGGCGATATCGGCGAAGTCATGCAGGCCCTTGTCGTACAGTGCCTGAGGCACGGCGAGGGTGTACTTGGCGCCCTTGAGGTTGGTGCGCACGGTTTCCACGGTGCCGGCATCGCGGTAGGCCTTGATGTCGTTTTCCATGGTCGGCATCCAGTTGCCGAGGAACACGTCCATGTTCTTGCCGTCGGCCAGGGACTTGTAGGTCACCGGCACGGAAATCATCGTGGTCTTGGTCTTGTAGCCCAGGGCGTCGAGCACCACGCTGGTGGTCGCCGTGGTGGCGGTGATGTCAGTCCAACCGACATCAGAGAAGTTAACGGTACTGCACTGCGCCGGCTCTGCGGCCTGGGCCAGCATGGGCAGACTGAGCATTGCGGCCAACAACAACGACGGGGAACCTTTCATGGGTGGACTCCTGGATGTTTATTTTTGGCAGTGGTCCGACTGGACGATCGCACTTAGTTATTGTGTGTTGCGGTTGTAGGCGCTGAGGACGGCTCTACCCCGGTGCCTTGCAATCGAGTCGAGACTGATCATGTACCAGCCTAAATCTGTCGCCTACAGGGTGCGTCGTATCCAGTACAGGGAGGGTCGCATCCAGTGTCGGTGAGGTCGTTTACAGCTTTTTTCCGGGCTTTTTTCCCTTCTGCGACGCAAAAAAACGCCGAAATTTGCCTGTGCGCGGACGCTGGCGTTGCTGGGCATGAGTGCGTCGGTGTCAGACGTCGTGTGGGCTTTCAAAAGGCTGATGATGCTTTATCCCGGCGGATTGCGACCTTGAGCGTAGCAGCTCCGCCACCGGACGCTCAGGCGTCTGGAACAGGCACTCAGAGGACTTCGCAACAATGGCAATCAGCGTGTTTGACCTGTTCAAGATCGGTATCGGCCCCTCCAGTTCCCACACCGTGGGGCCCATGCGCGCTGCGGCGCTGTTCGTCCAGGGGCTGCGTGAGCGTGGCGAGCTTGAGCGGGTGACGCGGGTCGAAGTGCAACTCTATGGTTCTCTGTCGGCCACCGGCATCGGTCACGGCAGCGACAACGCGGTGATCATGGGCCTGATGGGCGAATGGCCGGACGCGATCGATCCGTCGCAAATCGGCCTGCGCATCGCCACCCTGCGTGAAACCGACACGCTGTTGCTGGACAACCGCCTGCCGATTCCTTTTGTCTGGGCGCGGGACATGCGCCTGATCGACGAGAACCTGGCGTTCCATCCCAATGCCATGACCCTGGTGGCCGAAGGCGAGGGCGGCGAGCTGTATCGCGATACCTACTATTCCGTGGGCGGCGGTTTTGTCGTCGACCAGGCCCAGGCCGACAGCGGCGTGGCGGACCTGGACAGCACGGTGTTGCCCTATGACTTCTCCAGTGCCGTGGAATTGCTCGAGTTGTGTCGGCAACACGGCCTGAGCGTGGCCGAGCTGATGCTGGCCAATGAAAAGGTCTGGCGTTCCGAGGACGAGATCCGCAGCGGCCTGATGAAGCTCTGGCGGGCCATGCAGGATTGCGTCGAGCATGGCCTCAAGCACGAAGGCATCCTGCCCGGTGGCCTGAATGTGCGCCGGCGCGCGGCCAAGCTGCACCGCAGCCTGCAGGAACTGAACAAGCCCAACGTCATCGGTTCGACCCTGAGCGCCATGGAGTGGGTGAACCTGTTCGCCCTGGCGGTCAACGAAGAGAACGCGGCGGGCGGGCGCATGGTCACGGCACCGACCAACGGTGCGGCGGGGATTATCCCGGCGGTGCTGCACTACTTCATGAAGTTCAGCGAGGCGGTCACCGACGCCAATGTCGTCGACTATTTCCTCGCGGCGGCGGCGGTGGGGATCCTGTGCAAGAAGAACGCGTCGATCTCGGGGGCCGAGGTCGGTTGCCAGGGTGAAGTGGGCTCGGCTTGTGCCATGGCGGCGGCGGGTTTGGCGCAGGTGCTCGGGGCGACGCCGGAGCAGTTGTGCAACGCGGCGGAAATCGGCCTGGAACACAACCTGGGGCTGACCTGCGATCCGGTGGGCGGGCTGGTGCAGGTGCCGTGCATCGAGCGCAACGCGATTGCCGCGGTCAAGGCGATCAACGCGGCGCAGATGGCCTTGCGCGGCGACGGCCAGCATTTCATTTCGCTGGACCGGGTGATCCGCACCATGCGCGATACCGGGGCCGACATGCATGACAAATATAAAGAGACATCGCGCGGTGGGTTGGCGGTCAGTGCGGTGGAGTGCTGAGGCCGGGCCCACGCCAAGGCTGTGCACAAATCGAACATTCACCCTGGGATGCGCCACCTTTTGGCGCGTCGCAAACAGGTAACTGATAGCCCTTCGCAACACTCCTCTTTGAGCCTGTGACCGCCGGTCACCCGTGCTTGCGGTGACACTCTATTCCGGCGCTTCCCGGCGCCGGGCACACAAGTGCTACCGAACTGCTCAAGCCGCCTGGGCAGGTCGCTTTCAGACATTTCTCAGACTTATAACCCGCATTCATGGCATGGGCTATATAGACGCTTCGCGACGTCGTTTTCAGGAGTTATTGAATACCTATTCAATTTTCGGCATGGCAATTGCTCTGTCATTACAAAGCCCCGCTCCGCTAGAGAACGAGGGCCATAACAAGAGCCTCCGCCTGAGGCCATCACCTGCTTTGTGTGAGGAGATATCGCGATGACGTCGTTCCAGTCCGGTGCTCAACCCCAGAACCGTGCGCCTCAATCCATCGGCTTCCTGCTGCTGGATAATTTCACGCTCATTTCTCTGGCTTCCGCTGTAGAACCGCTACGGATGGCCAACCAATTGTCCGGCCGCGAGCTGTATCGCTGGACGACCCTGAGCGTCGATGGCGGACAGGTCTGGGCCAGCGACGGCCTGCAGATCACCCCCGACGCCTCCATGCACAAAGCCCCGGCCATGGACACTGTGATTGTCTGCGGCGGCATCGGTATTCAACGCACCGTGACCCGTGAGCACGTGTCCTGGTTGCAGAGCCAGGCCCGTCAGTCCCGTCGCCTCGGCGCCGTGTGCACCGGCAGCTGGGCCCTGGCCTGCGCCGGCTTGCTCGACGGCTTCGACTGCAGCGTGCACTGGGAGTGTCTGGCCGCGATGCAGGAAGCTTTCCCGCGAGTGGCCATGAGCACCCGCCTGTTCACCCTCGACCGTAACCGTTTCACCAGCTCCGGCGGTACCGCGCCGCTGGACATGATGCTGCACCTGATCAGCCGTGATCATGGGCGCGAGTTGTCGGCGGCGATCTCGGAGATGTTCGTCTACGAGCGTATCCGCAACGAACAGGATCACCAGCGCGTGCCGCTCAAGCACATGCTGGGTACCAACCAGCCGAAGCTGCAGGAAATCGTTGCGCTGATGGAAGCCAACCTGGAAGAGCCGATCGATCTGGACGAACTGGCGGTGTATGTTTCCGTGTCCCGTCGGCAGCTGGAGCGGTTGTTCCAGAAATACCTGCACTGCTCGCCGTCGCGTTACTACCTGAAGCTGCGGCTGATTCGGGCGCGGCAGTTGCTCAAGCAGACGCCGATGTCGATTATCGAAGTGGCGTCGGTGTGTGGTTTTGTCTCCACGCCGCACTTCTCCAAGTGCTACCGCGAGTACTTCGGTATTCCGCCACGTGACGAGCGCGTCGGTTCCAACACCACCCAGCAAGTGGCGATGATGCCGATTCCGCAGGCGCTGGTGCTGGCGCCGTTGTCCGGGCCGATGTCGGCGTTGAGCCAGGCGCGTAATGAGTCGACGTTTGCCAGTGTGAGGCTCTGACCGAGCCGCCTTGCAGCCCGGCCCTACAGAGGCTGGGCTTGGCGGTATTTTTCGGTGAAACGCCGTACCTGTAGGAGCCAGCTTGCTGGCGATGAGGCCCTTGAGCCTTGAGGCGTCCATCCGGACGCCATCGCCAGCAATCGAGCGTCGACCGGCCGCTCCTACAGGTTTCGCGGCGTTTTCAATCTCCTGCCAACGGTTCCTGAATCAGGCCGGGCGGCTCTGCTGATACAGCGCCAACGCCGGCAACAACTGCTTGTCGATGGCCTGGCGCACCGCCGGCAGAATCGTCGCGCTGCTGGTGTACATCTCCTTGACCATCTTGCGCAGCTCATAGGCCCGGGCGTCGTCGAGGCCGCGTACCGCACACTCGCAGGCCTGCTCGGCGGTGGCACCGCTCGGCACTTGCAGGCCGAGGGATTTGAGCTGGCCCAACAGGTCTTCCTGGTCAATCAAATCCGCGTACATCATGGCGCTGGTCCTTGTTCCGATATGATCGTGTTTCGATTCTGGTAGCCCTGCGTGGCGTCGGCAAGAGCCGATCGGCCGAGTGACTCTGATACCTATGAACAGGTCGTTTTCGGCTAACTCGCAGGTAGGGCAAGCGGGCACACTGGGTACCAGCAGACTTATCGACGGTTTGGTCACCCTCGGTTCGGGTCTCTGCGGACACTCCTCACCCCGATCCTGTCACGGCTTGATCGGGGTTTTTTTTGCCCGCGAAGAGGCCGGATCAGGCAGCGTTAACTTCAGCGCTGCAACACCAATATCCGCGACAACAATTCATCCCGGTCGATATAGCAGCCCTGGAAATGCCGCGCCCCGGTGGCCGGGTCGAAGGCATTGCGCGCGTGCAGGGTGCGGCGGTTGTCGAAGCACCAAAGTTCGCCCGGGTTGAGCCGCTGCATCACCCGGAAGCGCGCTTCGCGGGTCATGGCGATAAAGCGCCGATAGGCGCCGTACAGCACCGGCATCTGCTCCACCGACGCCTCGAACGGGCCACGCAGGAAGTTGGCCATGCGGATCTCGCTGACCTGCCCGGTACTGTCCAGCGCAATGACCGGCGCCAGGCAGCGGTAGTCGCTGTGCCGGTCCTTGTTGCGAAACTCCACGGGGATCTCGCTCAGGGCGCGAAACGCCGCCGGATCTTCCCGGCGCAGCGCGTCGGCAATGGCAAAGCCATCGACGAAAATGCTCTCGCCACCCTCGGCGTCATTCACCAGGCAATGCAGGAATTGCAGGCCCGGTTGCAGCTCGCGGGTCGGCAGGTCGCTGTGCAATGGCAGGTTGAAGGCGGTGTAGGCGTTGCTGTCGGCGTCGGCCTTGGATTGCACGTTGAACAGTACGCCGAAATTGGTCTGACGGATAAACGAGATCAGCCGCGCTACTTCGGACAGCGAACCGGGCTCGGTGGGTACGTCGCGCACCTGGGTCAGGCCGGTATCGCGCAGCGCCACTAACCATTGCAGCAAGGCTTTCGGGTCTTCCTTGAGGGCGGCGAACTCGAATACTGGCAAGCTCAGGCGACTATCCCACAACCGGCTTTTCGGCTTACCGGCCTGGCGCTCGGCGCGGGTCTCGTCGTCATAGGCATGGGCCCGCAACCAGCCCGGGTCGAAACGGCTGGCGTGGCCGTCCTGCCAGTCGATGCACAGGCAGCCACCGTCGTCGATGCGGATGGCGGCCGGGGCCAGGTCCTCGGGCACGTCGACGATTTCCAGCACCTGTTCCCGGGTCACCGTGTACACGCACTGCGGGCATGGGCAGTTGTCCCGTAGCCACACGTGATGGTACGGACTGATGCGCCCGTCCGCCCAATACACCTCGATGCGATCCGCCAATGGATGCGCAGCGGTCAGGGTGCTGATCAGCGGGTAACTGCGGAAATCGGCAAAAGCGGCGGCGGTGTTCACGGTGAGCTCCTTTTCGGTGGATTCTTATTTTTTCGCGGGCAATCCAATTACACGACCGATGTATTCCGGGGGCGGCAGGTCGCGCTGGTCTTCGATGATAGCGTGCAGCTTTTCCAGCACGGCGTCGGTGAAGGGCGCCGAACGCGGGCCGGCGAGGTCGACGTGGAGCAGCATCTGTTCGTTGCCGGACAGTTCCTTGTCGCCGCCCACCAGGTGCAGGCTGTGGTAGAGGTGCAGGCGCTTGGCGTCGTGACCGAGGATCTGGGTGTGCACCTCGACCTGGGCGCCGAGCTTCACTTCGTGCAGGTAGTTGAGGTGCAGTTCGAGGGTGAACAGGGAGCTGCCGGTGGCTTCGCGGTTGTCGCTGTCCATGCCCAGGCGCTGCATCAAGGCGTCGGTGGCGTAGCTGAAGATCAGCAGGTAGAAGGCGTCACGCAGGTGGCCGTTGTAGTCGACCCAGTCGGGGATGACTTCGGTGGTGTAGGTGGTGAGGGTGGGCATGCAGGGCTCCCGGAAGTGGGCTGGTCGCAGAGGTGTTGCGCCTGGGCGGGCCTCTTCGCGGGCAAGCTCCGCTCCCACGGGGTTTGTGTCGAGTACGGATCTTGTGTACGACACCTCACCCTGTGGGAGCGGAGCTTGCCCGCGAAGGCGGCCTCCCAAGCACCGATAAACTTACTCGCTGAAGCTCATGCCATGCTTGGCCTTGGTGGTTTTCACCGCCTCCAGCACCGCCAGCAGGCAGTCGTCGCGATAGCGTTCCAGGGCCGAAATGCTGTGTTTGCCCAACTGGTCGCTGGTGCCGTCCACCACGTCGTCGATCAGCTTGTCGGTCAGCTCCGGGGCCGGCAGGTAGGTCCACGGCAACTGCAACGCCGGGCCGAACTGGGCCATGAAGTGGCGCATGCCGGCATCGCCACCGGCCAGGGTGTAGGTCAGGAAGGTGCCCATGAACGACCAGCGCAGGCCGGCGCCAAAGCGGATCGCATCGTCGATTTCGCCAGTGGTGGCGACGCCGTCGTTGACCAGGTGCAAGGCCTCGCGCCACAGCGCTTCGAGCAGACGGTCGGCGATAAAGCCCGGGACTTCCTTGCGCACGTGCAGCGGGCGCATGCCAAGGGATTCATAGACCTTCATCGCCGCCTGCACGGCTTCGGGGGCGGTGTTCTTGCCGCCGACCACTTCAACCAGCGGTAGCAAATACACCGGGTTGAACGGGTGACCGACCACGCAGCGCTCCGGGTGGGTGGCGCTTTCGTAGAATTCGCTGGGCAGCAGGCCCGAGGTGCTGGAGCCGATCAGGGCATTGGGCTTGGCCGCGGCGCTGATCTTGCCATGCAGTTCGAGTTTCAGCTCCAGGCGTTCCGGAGCGCTTTCCTGGATGAAGTCAGCGTCTTTCACGCATTCTTCGATGGTGGCGACAAAGCGCAGGCGGTCCTGCGAGGCGCCGGGGGCCAGGCCCTGTTTCTCCAGGGCACCCCAGGCATTGGCGACGCGCTTGCGCAGGGCCGCTTCGGCGCCCGGAGCCGGGTCCCAGGCGATGACGTCGAGGCCGTGGGCAAGGGCGCGGGAGACCCAGCCGCTGCCGATGACACCGCTGCCCAGGGCGGCGAAGGTTTTGATTTCGGTGATAAAGCTCATGGTGATGTCCTAAAAAAGTTCGCAGTCTCTGTAGGAGCAGCCGGTCGACGCTCGATTGCTCGCGATGGCGGCTCGGGCGCTGCGGGGTATCAGGCACCCCGTGTCATCGTTGACGTCCATCGCGAGCAATCGAGCGTCGACCGGCTGCTCCTACAGTTGAGGGTTGTTTTGGGGTCAGCCGCGCTTGGTCAGGCCCATCTTCACCCGCCCTTCGGCCGGGGTCAGGACACGGGCGCCCAGGCGGCTGAGGATTTCCGTGGCGCGTTCGACCAACTGGCCGTTGGTCGCCAGCACGCCCTTGTCCAGCCACAGGTTGTCTTCCAGGCCGACCCGCACGTTGCCGCCTAGCAGCACCGCTTGCGCCGCCATCGGCATCTGCATGCGACCAATCCCGAACCCGGCCCACACCGCGCCCGCCGGCAGGTTGTCGACCATGGCCTTCATGGTGGTGGTGTCCGCCGGCGCGCCCCATGGGATGCCCAGGCACAGCTGGAACAACGGATCGTCCAGCAGGCCTTCCTTCATCATCTGCTTGGCGAACCACAGGTGGCCGGTGTCGAAGATTTCCAGCTCGGCCTTCACGCCCAGCTCTTGAATGCGCTTGGCACCGGCCCGCAGTTGCGCCGGAGTGGAAACGTAGATGGTGTCGCCGTCGCCGAAATTCAGGGTGCCGCAGTCCAGCGTGCAGATTTCCGGCAGCAGCGCCTCGACATGGGCCAGGCGGGTCAATGGGCCCACCAGGTCGGTGTTCGGGCCGAACTCCATGGGGTTCTCGCCGGCGCCGATTTCCAGGTCGCCGCCCATGCCGGCGGTGAGGTTGACGATGATGTCCACGTCTGCCTCGCGGATCCGCTCCATCACTTCGCGATAGAGCGCCACGTCGCGGCTGAACTTGCCGGTCTCGGGGTTGCGCACGTGGCAATGCACCACGGTGGCGCCGGCCTTGGCCGCTTCCACGGCAGCCGCCGCGATCTGTTTGGGCGTGACCGGAACGTGGGGGCTTTTGCCGGTCGTGTCGCCAGCACCGGTGAGTGCGCAGGTGATGATGACGTCGTGGTTCATGGTGCGGTTTCCTTGCAGGCGTGGTGGTTCACACCGCAGCCGTCGGGGGCTGCGGGTGCGATTTTCGGTGGTTATTTACTGGTCAATTGCAGGTTTTCAGCGGCTGGCTTGCCATCGAAGGTGGTGACACCTTCCAGCCAGCGGGCCTTGTCTTGCGGGTGATCCTTGAGCCACTGTTTGGCCGACTCGAGGGCGTCCTTGTGGTCGAGCAGCGGTTGCATCATGCGGCTCTCGTCGGCGGCGCTGAAGGTCAGGTTGCTCAGCAACTTGTTCACGTTCGGGCATTGTTCGGCATAGGTCGGCGCGGTGACGGTCCAGACGGTGGCCATGCCTTCGTTCGGACCCAACGCGTTTTCGCTACCGGTGAGATAGGTCATCTGCACGTTGACGTTCATCGGGTGCGGCGCCCAGCCGAAGAACACCACGGCTTCCTTACGGCGCACGGCACGATCCACCGCCGAGAGCATGCCGGCCTCACTGGACTCCACCAACTGGAACTTGCCCAGGCCGAACTGGTTCTTGGCGATCATTTCCTTGATCTGGGTGTTGGCGCCGGAGCCGGGCTCGATGCCGTAGATCTTGCCGCCCAGTTCTTTCTCGAACTTGGCGATGTCGGCGAAGGTCTTCAGGCCCTTGTCGGCCAGGTAGGTGGGCACGGCCAGGGTCGCGCGGGCGTCCTTGAGGCTCGGTTCGGCCAGGACCTTGACCTGCTTGGCGTCGACGAACGGGGTGATGGTCTGGGTCATCAGCGGGTTCCAGTAGCCGAGGAACATGTCCAGGCGCTGGTCGCGGATACCGGCGAAGATGATCTGCTGGGATGCGCTGGTCTGCTTGACCTGGTAGCCCAGGCCGTCGAGCAGCACCTGGGTCATGGCGCTGGTGGCGATGACGTCGGTCCAGTTGACCACACCGAGGCGAACGTTCTGGCAGGAGGCTTGCTCCGCGGCCATGACTCCTGTGCTCAGGAGCGCGGTACCGGTGAGTGCGAGCGCACAGCGGCTGATCAGTCGTTTCATGATGATTTCCTCGGCAGGTCGTTATTGTCGGTTCCGGCGTCTTTGTGCCCCGGTGACGTCAAGTTACGCAGCCTGGCCTTGCTGAAAACGCACAGCGGCGACCGACTCTTGCACAGCAGCGACCTGTGCTCTTGTGGCCGTCTCGCAACTGGCGTATCACGTCGGGAACGCTACCCGTCTTGCGAGCGCGTTCCATGTCCCAGGATTTCTATTTCTTGTTGATGCCGGGTTTTTCGGCGATGGGCTTTATCTCGGCGATCGAGCCGCTGCGGGTGGCCAACCGCTTTCGTGGCGAGCTGTATCGCTGGCATGTATTGAGCGCGGACGGCGGGGCGGTGCTGGCGAGCAACGGCATGTCGGTCAACGCCGATGCGGCGTTGGAGCCGTTGAAGAAGGGCGCGACGCTATTGGTGGTGGCCGGATTCGAGCCGCTGAAGTTCGCCACCCCGACCTTGGCTCATTGGTTGCGGCGCCTGGATCATGAAGGCGTAACCCTGGGTGGTATCGACACCGGCAGCGTAGTGCTGGCCGAGGCCGGTCTGCTGGAAGGACACCGCGTGACCCTGCACTGGGAAGCGCTGGAAGCCTTCAAGGAATCTTATCCACAGCTGGAAGTGACCCAGGAGCTGTTCGAGATCGATCGTCGGAGGATCACCTGTGCCGGCGGCACCGCGTCCATCGACATGATGCTCGACCTGATCGGCCAGGCCCACGGCCCGGAACTGGCGATCCAGGTCTCCGAGCAGTTCGTGCTGGGACGCATCCGCCCGCGCAAGGACCACCAGCGCATGCAGATCGCCACGCGCTATGGCATCAGTAACAAGAAGCTGGTGCATGTGGTCGGTGAGATGGAGCAGCACATGGAGCCGCCGTTGAGCACGCTGGAGCTGGCGGAATCGATCAAGGTCACGCGGCGGCAGCTGGAGCGCCTGTTTCGCCTGTACCTCAAGGACACCCCGAGCAATTTCTACCTGGGTTTGCGGCTGGAGAAGGCGCGGCAGCTGCTGCGCCAGACGGACATGAGCGTGCTGGAGGTGAGCATCGCCAGTGGGTTCGAATCTCCGTCGTATTTCACCCGCAGCTACCGGGCGCGGTTTGCCCAGTGCCCGCGGGAGGATCGGCGCGGGATCAAGGCGTAGGCGCCGGCTTATTTTTTCATCAATGCCGCACAGGCCGTCTTGTAGGCTTCATGCTGATATTTGTTCAGCGTGGCCGGCAGGGCGAAGTCGAACTTCTTGTTCTGCGCGTTGATGGTCTGGGGTGACAGCAGTGTCACCTCGCAGTTCTCCAGCAGTTGGAAAACCCCTTCGATCTTGAAGGTGGTCGGCCCGCCGGCGAATTCGCCTTTCTTGCTGCGCTTCTTGATGGCAATCCGTTCGATGCCGGCGTCCTGGACGAACGCCTTGACCTGGGCGGCGAAGGTTTTGACATTGATGGCTTCGTCATCCTCGTCCAGGGCGATTTTTTTGGTGCTGACGGCCACGTGGGCGAGGGCGCTGCCCTGCAAGGTGGCGATGGCGAAGATGGCTTCGCTGCCTTTGATTTCGATGCCGCAGAGGGTCATTGGAGTCCTTGGAGAGTTGGGGGGAGTGCGCCATGTTACCCCCTGTAGGAGCGAGCTTGCTCGCGATGGATGGCCAGACACCACGGGGCATCAGGCTTACCGCGTTATCGTTGACCACCATCGCGAGCAAGCTCGCTCCTACAGTGGGGTAGTGGCGATTGGCCGTAGGCGCTCAGTAATAGACCCCCTCCTCACGAAACCTGGCCATCTGCCTGTAATTCCAGCACAGCAGGCAGACGCACAGCACGATCAGGCTCAAACTGGCGCTGAAAATGTAGAAATCCGCGCGTTTGAAGCTGAATTCGGATTTCAGGCTGTGAAAGTTCGGAAACCAGTCGGAATAGACGATCTGCACCGGATCGCCGATCTGGTACGTCGGGTTCACCACCATGGCATTCAGCGAGAAGGCCCCCTGGCCACGGTTGCCCGCTTCGTAGTCGAAGGCGTAGTAGATATCCGCCGGGGAGGCCTGTTTGCGGGTGTCTATCACCTGCGTGATGGTGCCGGTCACTTCCCGTGGCGCCGCCTTGATCGCGGCATACAGCAGCCCGCCGCTCTTGGACAACGCCGCCATGCCAAAGGCCAGGATAATCAGGAAAAGCAGCAGGACGCCTCGGGTAAAGAGGTAGTCCTGTTCGGTTTCTCGGGGAGCGTACATTCAAGTTCCTTTTGAATGAGTGAGTTCACGCCCCAGTCTAGTCGCTGTCTGGCGCCTGCGCAGGCGCTCAGTCCAGGCTTTTGCGCAGGTCCAGCATGATCTGGTCGAAGTAGTCGACGCGGATAAGGCCGATCCGGGGAAACTCGAAATCCAGGATCACATACAGCACGCAGACCATCACCAGCGCGTAACCCAGGCTGTGCAGCCAGTTGCGCGTGGCCGTGCCGGCCATCCCATAGCCGATGAACAGGGCACTGACCTGGGTCAGGGCGATCAGCATCAGGTAGATGACCAGCGGCGGGTGGGTTTGCTGCGCCACGGCGCGGGTGGTGGTGATGTCGATCATCTGGTTGAGGGCCTGCAGCACATTCGAGCCCAGCGCCGGTGTCGGCATCTGCGGCAGCGCGGCGATCGTCTGTTTCCAGATGTCCGCCTGCAAGGCGTTGGCCCGCTGGCTGTCCTGGTTGGTGGGGTCGAGTTCGCTCAGATCACGATAATAGGCAATGCGTGCATCCACATAATCGCGAAACGCCTGGCGCAAGGCCGGTTGGTTGGCCGGCGGCAGCAGGTCCAGGCGCAACCAGGCGGTGCCCATGGCGTTGGTTTCTTCGACGATCAGGTTGCGACGGGTGTCCAGCCGGGTGGCCGCGCCGGAAAAGGTGAAGGCGATCAACAGCGCCAGCAGGCCGAAGACCGCGCCCTCGATGGCGCCGGTTCCGGTCCGCGCGCCCTCGGGGTCGAGGGCCAAGTGCCGGGCACCGACCCGGCGACCGATTTCGATGAACAGCACAATGGCGACGAAAATCGCCAGGGCGTACCACGGAATGGCTGAAAGTGAGTGCATGCGAAAATCCTGTGAAGATCGTCAACAACTCGCCTGTACAGCCAACTCAGGACGGGATTTGCCCCAGTGTAGACAGCCGCCCCGGATTATTCCTGGGCAATCGACTCGAGAAATTCCGACCGTTCGTCGCTCTTGCTCGCGATACAGTCGTATTGGTCGATGGTGAACGCCTTGCTCCCGGGCTTGGCCGGCAACGGCGCGATGGCGCAATCGGCATCCCGCGACTTGGTCCAGAGCTGCTGGGCGGTCTGCAGCTTGCCGGTGATGTCGGCCAGTTGCGCCTTGTCATTGGCATATTGCGTCTTGACCCGGTCCAGCAGCGCGTCGAAGTTTTCCTTGAGCAACTGCTCGGCGGTGTTCTTGCTGTAGGTGGCGCACTCCAGGGTCTGCTGGTCGTTTTCGACCGCGTCGCAGGGCGAGGTGCCCGTGTCTTCAGCCGCGTGGGCACCCAGGCTGACAAGCGCCAAAGCCAGGAAAATCGATTTCATTGCGGCGTCCCGATCCTTGATAAATAGAGGTGGCAAAGCGATGGAGGGCAATTCTGTCTCAAGCCCGCGTCAAAGAATAGTCGTACATGGACAAGTACTTAAAGCTACGACCCGGAAATCTGCGCAGCGGCGTCCCTTTGTCGCGGATTGACGCTTTCGGCAATTCCCCTGTCGTTTTTGCACCCGGCTCCGTGGCCCCCTGGGCATATGCTGATCCCAAAGCGCCGGCAGACGATTCGGCGCGTGAATCGCCAATAGGGGACAGCCTGATGAGCCCAGCCGAACTGCACGCCGACAGCATCGTTATCGACGGGCTGATCATTGCCAAGTGGAACCGCGAACTGTTCGAGGACATGCGCAAAGGCGGGCTGACCGCCGCCAACTGCACCGTGTCGGTGTGGGAAGGCTTCCAGGCCACCATCAACAGCATCGCCTCGAGCCAGAAGCTGATCCGCGAGAACAGCGACCTGGTCATGCCGGTGCGCACCACCGCCGACATTCGCAAGGCCAAGGAACTGGGCAAGACCGGTATCCTGTTCGGCTTCCAGAATGCCCACGCCTTCGAAGACCAGATCGGCTATGTCGAGATCTTCAAGCAGCTGGGCGTCGGCATTGTGCAGATGTGCTACAACACCCAGAACCTGGTGGGCACCGGTTGCTACGAGCGTGACGGCGGCCTGTCGGGCTTCGGTCGCGAGATCGTCGCCGAAATGAACCGGGTCGGGGTGATGTGCGACCTGTCCCACGTCGGTTCCAAGACTTCCGAGGAAGTCATCCTCGAATCGAAAAAGCCGGTCTGCTACTCCCATTGCCTGCCGTCGGGGCTCAAGGAGCACCCGCGCAACAAGTCCGATGAAGAGTTGAAGTTCATTGCCGACCACGGCGGTTTCGTCGGTGTGACCATGTTCGCGCCGTTCCTCGCCAAGGGCATCGATTCGACCATCGACGACTACGCCGAAGCCATCGAATACACCATGAACATCGTCGGCGAAGACGCCATCGGCATCGGCACCGACTTCACCCAGGGCCATGGCCAGGACTTCTTCGAATACCTGACCCACGACAAGGGCTACGCCCGTCGCCTGACCAGTTTCGGCAAGATCATCAACCCGCTGGGCATCCGTACCGTGGGCGAGTTCCCCAACCTCACCGAGACCCTGCTCAAGCGCGGTCACAGCGAGCGCGTGGTGCGCAAGATCATGGGCGAAAACTGGGTCAACGTCCTCAAGGAAGTCTGGGGCGAATAACGCCGCGGTCTTTTCCCAACTGACAACACACCCTGCGCGCCTGCCGCGCAGGGTGTAAGCGGCCAGCCGCGATCAACGAATTCTGGAGTGTTACCCATGGCTAAAATCGCCCCGCAACTGCCTATCGAAGTCGACAGCGAAACCGGTGTCTGGACTTCCGACGCCCTGCCGATGCTCTACGTGCCGCGGCACTTCTTCGTCAACAACCACATGGGCATCGAAGAAGTCCTGGGGGCCGAGGCCTATGCCGAGATCCTCTACAAGGCCGGCTACAAGTCCGCCTGGCACTGGTGTGAAAAAGAAGCCGAATGCCATGGCCTGGAAGGCGTCGCGGTGTTCGAGCACTACATGAAGCGCCTGTCGCAACGCGGCTGGGGCTTGTTCAAGATCCAGGACATCGACCTCGACAAGGGCACCGCCAGCGTCAAGCTTGAACACTCGGCGTTCGTCTACGTCTACGGCAAGGTCGGGCGCAAGGTCGACTACATGTTCACCGGCTGGTTCGCCGGCGCCATGGACCAGATCCTGGCTGCGCGCGGCAGCGCGATCCGCACCGTGGCCGAGCAGGTCTACGGTGGTTCCGAAGAAGGTCACGACGATGGCCTGTTTACCGTCAAGCCGTTGTAAGTCGAGGATCGCACCATGGCTTTCGAAGCAATGTTCCAGCCGATCCAGATCGGCAAGCTGACCATCCGCAACCGCGTGCTCAGTACCGCCCACGCCGAGGTGTATGCCACCGACGGCGGGATGACCACCGAGCGCTATGTGAAGTATTACGAAGAGAAAGCCAAGGGCGGCATCGGCCTGGCGATCTGCGGTGGCTCGTCCGTGGTGGCCATCGACAGCCCGCAGGAGTGGTGGAGCTCGGTGAACCTGTCCACCGACCGCATCATTCCGCACTTCCAGAACCTGGCCGACGCCATGCACAAGCATGGCGCCAAGATCATGATCCAGATTACCCACATGGGTCGTCGCTCGCGTTGGGACGGTTTCAACTGGCCGACCCTGATGTCGCCTTCGGGCGTGCGTGAGCCGGTGCACCGTGCCACCTGCAAGACCATCGAGCCGGAAGAGATCTGGCGGGTGATCGGCAACTACGCCCAGGCCGCGCGCCGGGCCAAGGCCGGCGGCCTGGACGGCGTCGAGCTGTCCGCCGTGCACCAGCACATGATCGACCAGTTCTGGAGCCCGCGGGTCAACAAGCGGACCGACGAATGGGGCGGCACCTTCGAAGGCCGGATGAAGTTCGGCCTGGAAGTGCTCAAGGCCGTGCGCAAGGAAGTCGGCGACGATTTCTGCGTCGGCATGCGCATCTGCGGTGACGAATTCCACCCGGACGGCCTGTCCCACGAGGACATGAAGCAGATCGCCAAGTATTACGACGACACCGGCATGCTCGACTTCATCGGCGTGGTCGGTTCGGGCTGCGACACCCACAACACCCTGGCCAACGTGATCCCGAACATGAGCTTCCCGCCGGAGCCGTTCCTGCACCTGGCGGCCGGGATCAAGGAAGTGGTCAAGGTTCCGGTGCTGCACGCGCAGAACATCAAGGACCCGAACCAGGCCACCCGTATCCTCGAAGGCGGCTATGTCGACATGGTCGGCATGACCCGTGCGCATATCGCCGACCCGCATCTGATCGCCAAGATCAAGATGGGCCAGGTCGACCAGATCAAGCAATGCGTCGGTGCCAACTACTGCATCGACCGCCAGTACCAGGGCCTGGATGTGCTGTGCATCCAGAACGCCGCGACTTCCCGTGAATACATGGGCGTGCCGCACATCATCGAGAAATCCACCGGGCCCAAGCGCAAGGTGGTGATCGTCGGTGCCGGTCCTGCCGGGATGGAGGCGGCTCGCGTGGCCGCCGAGCGTGGGCACGATGTGACCCTGTTCGAGAAGAAAGACGCCATCGGCGGGCAGATCACCACGGCCTCGAAGGCGCCGCAGCGTGACCAGATCGCCGGTATCACCCGCTGGTTCCAGCTGGAGCTGGCGCGCCTGAAGGTCGACCTGCGCCTGGGCACCGCCGCCGATGCCGCGACCATTCTCGACCTGCGCCCGGACATCGTGGTGCTGGCCGTCGGCGGGCATCCGAACCTGGAACAGAACGAACACTGGGGCGCCGCCGAAGGGCTGGTGGTCAGCAGCTGGGACGTGCTGGACGGCAAGGTCGCACCGGGCAAGAACGTGCTGGTCTACGACACCATCTGCGAGTTCACCGGTATGTCGGTGGCCGACTACCTCGCCGACAAGGGCAGCCAGGTGGAGATCGTCACCGACGACATCAAGCCGGGCGTGGCGATTGGCGGTACGTCGTTCCCGACCTACTACCGCAGCATGTACCCGAAAGAAGTGATCATGACCGGCGACATGATGCTGGAAAAGGTCTATCGCGAGGGCGACAAGCTGGTGGCGGTGCTGGAGAACGAATACACCGGCGCCAAGGAAGAGCGGGTGGTGGACCAGGTGGTGGTGGAGAACGGCGTGCGCCCGGACGAGGAAATCTACTACGGGCTCAAGGAAGGTTCGCGCAACAAGGGCCAGATCGATGTCGAAGCCCTGTTCGCGATCAAGCCGCAGCCGTGCCTGAGCCAACCCGGTGACGGCTACCTGCTGTTCCGCATCGGCGACTGCGTGGCCCAGCGCAACACGCACGCGGCGATCTATGACGCGTTGCGTCTGTGCAAGGATTTCTAAGCCACCCTCCTGTGGGAGCCGGCTTGCTGGCGATGAACGATAACGCGGGTTGACTGATGCACCGCGTTGCCTGAATCGCCAGCCGATCGGCTCCTGCCGAGCCCCGAGGTCTTTGGGAGCTGCACCATGTTGAACACCCTTCTTCCCATCCTGCTGTTTGCCGCCCTGGGCCTTGGCGTCCTCGGCGCATTGCGGCGGATCGCCATGTGGCGTCGCGGTCGACCCTCGAAAGTCGATCTGCTCGGCGGCCTTTTCGCCATGCCCAAGCGCTATATGGTCGACCTGCACCATGTAGTGGCGCGGGACAAATACATTGCCAACACCCACGTCGCCACGGCCGGCGGCGCGGTGGCGTCTATCGTGCTGGCGATCCTGGTGCACGGTTTCGGCCTGCATAACCAGATCCTCGGCTATGCCTTGCTGCTGATGTCGGCGGTGATGTTCGTCGGCGCGATCTTCGTCTTCCTGCGCCGCCGCAACCCGCCGGCGCGTCTGTCGAAAGGCCCGTGGATGCGCCTGCCGAAAAGCCTGCTGGCCTTCTCGGCGTCGTTCTTCCTGGTGACCCTGCCGGTGGCCGGTATCCTTCCGGAAGACTTCGGCGGCTGGGTACTGGCGGTGATCCTCGGCATCGGTGTGCTGTGGGGCGTGTCCGAGCTATTCCTCGGCATGACCTGGGGCGGCCCGATGAAGCACGCCTTCGCCGGTGCCCTGCACCTGGCCTGGCACCGCCGTGCCGAACGCTTCGGCGGTGGCCGTTCCACCGGCCTCAAGCCGCTGGACCTGAGCGACCCGAAAGCGCCGCTGGGCGTGGAGAAACCCAAGGACTTCGCCTGGAACCAACTGCTGGGCTTCGACGCCTGCGTGCAGTGCGGTAAATGTGAAGCCGCCTGCCCGGCGTTCGCCGCCGGCCAGCCGTTGAACCCGAAAAAACTGATCCAGGACATGGTGGTCGGCCTGGCGGGTGGCACCGATGCCAACTTCGCCGGCAGTCCGTACCCTGGAAAAGCCATCGGCGAGCATTCGGGCAACCCGCACCAACCGATCGTCAACGGCCTGGTGGACGCCGAGACCCTGTGGTCCTGCACCACCTGCCGCGCCTGCGTCGAGGAATGCCCGATGATGATCGAGCACGTCGATGCCATCATCGACATGCGCCGTCACCTGACCCTGGAAAAAGGCGCGACGCCGAACAAAGGCGCCGAAGTCCTGGAAAACCTGATCGCCACCGACAACCCCGGCGGTTTCGCCCCGGGCGGGCGGATGAACTGGGCGGCGGACCTGAACCTCAGCGTGCTCGGCGAGAAGAAAACCACCGACGTGCTGTTCTGGGTCGGCGACGGTGCCTTCGACATGCGCAACCAGCGCACCTTGCGCGCCTTCGTCAAAGTGCTGAAGGCGGCCAAGGTCGACTTCGCGGTGCTCGGCCTGGAAGAGCGCGACAGCGGTGACGTGGCCCGGCGCCTGGGCGACGAGGCGACCTTCCAGCTGCTGGCCAAACGCAATATCCAGACCCTGGCCAAGTACAGCTTCAAGCGCATCGTCACCTGCGATCCCCACAGTTTCCATGTGCTGAAAAACGAATACGGCGCCTTTGGCGGCAACTACCTGGTGCAGCATCACAGCACCTACATGGCCGAACTGATCGGTGCCGGTGCCTTGAACCTCGGGCAGCACAAGGGCGACAGCGTGACCTATCACGATCCGTGCTACCTGGGCCGCTACAACGGCGAGTATGAAGCGCCGCGTGACGTGCTGCGGGCACTGGGGATCGAGGTCAAGGAAATGCAGCGTTCCGGTTTCCGTTCCCGTTGCTGCGGCGGCGGTGGCGGTGCACCGATCACCGATATTCCCGGCAAGCAGCGGATTCCCGACATGCGCATGGAAGACATTCGTGAAACCGGCGCCGAACTGGTGGCGGTCGGTTGCCCGCAATGCACCGCGATGCTCGAAGGCGTGGTCGAACCGCGTCCCCTGATCAAGGACCTTGCCGAACTGGTGGCCGACGCCCTGCTTGAAGAAGCGGCACCGAGCAAACCAGCCCCCAAGCGTGAACCCGCGGAGGTGCACTGATGAGCGATATTATCCGCCGGGACCCCCGCGCCGAGTGGATCGCCCGCAACCGCCTGCACCCGCTGCACGCGGCCATGCAACCGGTACAATACAGCTGGATGGGACCTAACGGGATCATCCGCAAGAATGTCCATGGCGTCGGCTTCATCGGCCCCAACGGCATCAAGCGCATCGACCGCAGCGGCGCCCAGCAGGGCGGCGCGACCAAGCGTTCGGCCAGCGTCGAAGTGCAACTGCCGCTGCACCAGGTACCGCAACCGGCGTTCTATATCAGCGTGGTGCCGGACATGGTCGGCGGTCGCCTGAGCAGTCACGACCGCGATCTGCTGGGCCTGGCCCACCAGATGGCGGGTAAGGACGGCGCGGTCCTGGCCGTGGTCTTTGGCGAGCACAAGGAGTCCACCTTCGAAACCGCCGGCGTCGACCGCCTGCTGGTGCTCGACGGCAATGAGTTCAGCGGTTACTCACCGGAACAGCGGGTCCAGGGCCTGCGGGCTGTGGATAACCAGTTCAATCCCCGCCACTGGTTGCTGCCGGACAGCCGCAGCGGTGGTGGCGAACTGGGCCGGCGGTTTGCCGCCAGCCTGGGCGAACGCCCGGCCACGCGGGTCTGGCAGGTCAAGGGCGAGGAGTGCATCGGTCGCGCCGGTGCCGGTCTGCAGGACCTGGCGCGCCCCTTGGCGCGCTTGATCCTGGCCGCCGCCGAATGTGCCGAGCCGGTCAGCGAAACCCGTCACGAAGCCTTGCCCGTGGAGTTATCCACAAGCATTGCCCGCAGCCTGCCACGTATCGAGGATCTCGGCGCGGTGGCGGTGGACCCGGGGGCGATTCCCATGGCCGAAGCCGAATTCATTTTCTCCGGCGGCAACGGGGTCAAGGACTGGGCGCTGTTCCATGAAACGGCGGCGGCCCTGGGCGCCACCGAAGGCGCTTCGCGGGTGGCGGTGGACGATGGCTTCATGTCCCGCGATCGCCAGGTCGGCGCCAGCGGCACCTGGGTCACCGCGCGGGTCTACGTGGCCGTGGGGATTTCCGGGGCGATCCAGCACCTGCAAGGCATCGGTGCCTGCGACAAGGTGGTGGCGATCAACCTCGATCCGGGTTGCGACATGATCAAGCGTGCCGACCTGTCGGTGATCGGCGAGAGCAGCGAGATCTTCCGCGCCCTGATCGCGGCGGTGACGGCATATCGCAACGGCGCCAAGCGCGATGCGGCTTAAGGTAGGGATGACGTCATGAGTACGAATGTAATCAGCCTGGTGTCCATCGGTGCCCACCCCACCTCCGGCCGCGCCCGTCGCGCCGAGCAGGATGCCCGCGCGGTGGAACTGGGTTTGCAACTGGCTGGGGATAACTTGCAGGTGGTGCATGCCGGCGATGTCTCGGAGCCGGCGCTGCGGGCTTACCTGGGCATGGGCCTGGACGAGTTGCGGGTGCTGGAACAACCGGCCGGCGCCGATGCGTTGCCGGTGTTGACCGATTATCTGCGCGATGCCGGGGCCCAGCTGGTGCTCACCGGCAGCCAGGCGGAAACCGGCGAAGGCTCGGGCATGCTGCCGTTCCTGCTGGCGGAAAACCTCGGTTGGCCGCTGGTGGTGGGGCTGGCCCAGGTCGAGTCCATCGCCAATGGCGTCGCCCATGTGCTGCAAGCCTTGCCTCGCGGGCAGCGGCGCCGCTTGAAGGTCCGTCTGCCGTTTCTCGCCACGGTGGATAACGCCGCGCCCAAGCCTCGGCAAAGTGCCTACGGTCCGGCGCAGCGCGGTGTGCTCCACGCCGAGGAAGTAGAGGTGCTGGAAGATGAGTTATTCACAGGTGCTCTGCTGCAACCGGCCAAGCCACGGCCCAAGCGCCTGAAGGTGATCAAGGCCAAGAGCGGCGCCGACCGGATGAAGGCGGCGACGGCCAAGGCCAGTGGTGGCGGGGGGCAGCTGCTCAAGGGCGTCAGCGCCGAAGCCGGGGCCGAAGCGATTCTCAAGCTGTTGATCGAGGAAGGCGTGCTGCGCTGAAAACGGCACGGTTTCGGGGGGAGTACCCGCGAGGGCTCCCTCATCAACGCATCAGTCCAAGACCTCTTTACTGCCAGAACAGGGTGCGCTGTGGAAAGCGTGTCGCCCGACGTTCGATGGCATCATTTCCTGCCCTTTGACACTTCAGACCTTTGCCTGACGGCCAAGTGTCCACAGAGACTGTGGGCCGGCCTGTGGATAAGGTGTTTGTGCATCGCCACACCCCACGCAGATCAACCCCTGTAGCCCTTAGTACGAAAAATGATCAGCCTAACTGGCGGTTTTTATTCGAGTTTTTATGTGGATAAGGGCTTTGCAGGGTTTCGTGCGGGCGGCCAGTTGTTAACAAAGTCTGTTGGCGCTTTTGTGGATAAGATGTTTGCTATCCCCTGTGGGCCTTGTTTTATAAGGCCTGCAAAGGTTTGATCAAAAAATATACAAACACGTCTTTTGCTGCATTTGATCGTTCTGAAACCTTCTGTTTTCGCGGCTTTCAGCGGTTTTCCACAGATCCCTGGATAAATCGCCGACTTGCACACAAAGTCTGTTGGCCTTTCTGTGGATAAGGTGTTCGCGGTCCTCTACAGGCCTTTAAATACATGGCTTTCAAAGACAAGGTTAAAAAATGATCAATCCCTGCCTGAACAGGGGTTTCTGAATAAGTCACGGATTTTATTCAGATTCCGCCTCCATCGGCGCCGCATAAACCGCCACTTGCCCACATTTGCTGTGGGTGGCTCTGTGGATAAGTTGTTCGCTAAGGTCGCCAGGCCCCGGTTCTTATAGCGCGCAGCGCTATAGATCAAATTTCATACAGTTCTAAGGGTGTTTATTGACACCCCCCTGCCCAAAGTCTTCACTCATCCCACAAGGACACCACGTTATTCGCTTCCATATCAGGTTCAGGGAGAACGCTTGATGGGTCGCCAACCGCACCACCGTCCACCGCCACTCCCCGGCCTCAACGCCGTGGCCCGAGCCAGTGCCCTGGTTCCCCGGCGTATTCATCGCCATGCCCGCAATCAGCGCGCTCGCCTATAGCGTCTACCCTGGCGCCGGCGCGCTCCGATCTCCCTGTGCACAACCGGCTCGTACGTGGAGCCCGTGTGTGTTCGCCTGTGGCATCACCGTCTGCCCCTGTAGCGGCAACCGCAGAGTTGCCCGACCCAGCCTTGAGAGGAAATAACCATGACACGGATTTCGACACCCATCAGTGAGATCAAGGAACGCTACGACGTCATCGTGATCGGTTCCGGCTATGGCGGTGGCATCGCGGCGTCGCGGCTGTCGCGTGCAGGGAAAAGTGTCTGTCTGCTGGAGCGCGGACGGGAGATCCAGCCGGGGGAATACCCCAACACCATGGTCGCGGCGACGGAAGAGTTGCAGGTCCATGACCCGGACGGCCACATCGGTTCGCGTACCGGTCTGTTCGACCTGCACGTCAATGCCCAGCAGAACGTGGTGGTCGGTTGCGGTCTGGGGGGCACCTCGCTGATCAATGCCAACGTGTCCCTGGAGCCGGAGCCGGGTGTCTTCGATGACCCGCGCTGGCCCCAGGCGGTGCGCGAGCATCGGGACACGCTGCTTGCCGAAGGCTATGCGCGGGCCCGGGAAATGCTCAAGCCCAATCCTTATCCGGCATCCGGGCCGAAATTGCCCAAGCTGGACGCCAACCGCAAGTCGGCGGATTTCCTGAAAGAGAAAGCGCATTTCTACACGCCGCCGATTAACGTGACCTTCGACAAGCTGCCCAACAACCTCAACCATGTTGGCGTCGAACAGTTGCCGTGCAACCAGTGCGGCGACTGCGTCTCGGGCTGTAACAACAAGGCCAAGAACACCACCTTGATGAACTACCTGCCGGATGCCTGGAACCATGGCGCGGAGATTTTCTGCCAGGCCGAGGTGCGGCATCTGGAGCGCGACGGCGACGGCTGGATCGTGCACTTCCAATACCTGGACAGCGGCCGGGAAGCATTCTCGGCACCGACGCTGTTCGTCAGGGCCAACATAGTGGTGGTCTCCGCCGGCACCCTGGGCTCCACGGAAATCCTCCTGCGCTCGCGCAGCAAAGGCGTGGCGATGTCCGACCAGCTTGGCGAAAACATGAGCGGCAACGGCGATATCCTCGGCTTTGGCCACAACTGCGAACAGACCATCAACGGCATCGGTTTCGGTGCTCATTCGGCCAAGGAGATGGAGCCGGTCGGTCCGTGCATCACCTCGATCATCGACATGCGCACCGAAGGCGACTGGCGCAGCCGCATGGTGATCGAAGAGGGCTCGATTCCAGGAGCGCTGGGGCGGCCCATGGTGCCGGCCATGGCGGGGTTTGCCGAACTGATCGGCGAGGCCACCGACAAGGGCCTCAACGCCCAACTCCACTACAAGGCCCGCGAGGCCGAAAGCTTCCTGCGCGGCCCGTACTACGGCGCGCTGCACAATATGCAGACCTACCTGATCATGAGCCACGACGACGGCAAGGGCCGCATGCTGCTGGATGACAAGGACCAGCTGCGCATCGACTGGCCGGGAGTGGGCGAACAGGAAAACTTCAAACTCGGCAACGACCGCCTGCGCCAGTCGACCAAGGCCCTGGGCGGGGTCTGGGTGCCGAACCCGATCTGGACCAAACTGCTCAAGCACAGCATCGTCTCGGTGCACCCGCTGGGCGGCTGCGTGATGGGCGAGGGTGCCGAGCAGGGCGTGGTCAACCACAAGGGCCAGGTGTTCAGTGGCACCAGCGGCAACGCGGTCTATCCGGGGCTGTACGTGGCCGATGGCGCGGTGATTCCGACCTCGCTGGCGGTCAATCCGCTACTGACCATTTCCGCGGTCAGCGAGCGCAACATGGGCCTGCTGGCCGCCGATCGCGGCTGGGTCATCGACTACCGCCTGCCGTCGGCTCCGCGCAAACCGGTGGCGCCACCGACCCTGGGGGTGCAGTTCACCGAAACCATGAAGGGCTATTTCTCCCGGGACTTCACCGAGCCCCAGGGCACTGACCTTGCGCTCTACCAGGCGGCGGCCAAGCGCGGCGAGGCGCAGAACTCGCCCATCGAGTTCACCCTGACCATCACCGCCAACGACCTCAATCGCCTGATCAAGGAGCCGGCGCATGCCGCGACCCTGGTCGGCACCCTCAATGCTCCGGCGCTTTCGCCTTATCCGCTGACGGCCAGCAACGGCGTGTTCAACCTGTTCGAGCAATACGAACAGCAGGTCGGCGTGCGCCACATGAACTACGACATGAAACTGACCGCCGAGGACGGCCGCGACTATTACTTCAGCGCCTTCAAGACGGTGCCCGAAGACAACGGCGTGCTGAATATCTGGCCGGACACCAGCACCCTCTACGTCACGCTCTATCAAGGCCCGGACAAGACCGGCACGGTGATCGGCTCCGGGGTCATGCATATCGAGCCCGCCGACTTCGCCAAGCAGATGACCACCATGAAGGTGCTCAATGCCCGTAGCGAGCGCGAGCGGATCGAAGCCCTGGCGCGTTTCGGCAAGTTCTTCGCCGGGATTCTCTGGGAGAGCTACGGCGGCGTGTTTGCCGGCGATATCTACTTCAACCCGGATGCACCGCCCCGGCACAAGCGGCCGCTGGATGCGCCGGTGCCGACGGTGCATTTCTTCGAGACCGAGGACCATGTGCAATTGCGCCTGACCCGTTACCAGGCCGGCAGCAAAGGCCCGGTGATGCTGGTGCACGGCTTGGGAGTGGGCTCGAATATCTTCTCCACCGACACCATCCAGACCAATCTGCTGGAGTACCTGTGCAAGCACGAATACGACGTCTGGCTGCTGGATTTTCGGGTCAGCATCCTGTTGCCGGCGAGCAAGCAGGAGTGGAACGGCGACCAGATCGCCCAGTACGACTACAAGGCGGCCATTGCGCAGATTCGCCAGGCGACCGGTGCCCTGGACGTGCAGTGCGTGGTGCATTGCTACGGCGCCACGACCTTCTTCATGTCGCTGTTGGCGGGGCTGGCGGATGTGCGTTCGGTGGTCTGTTCGCAGATCGCCGCGGACACGGTGGTGGCCACGGCGACCGGGATCAAGGCCGGTCTACACCTGCCGGGGGGGCTCGATGCGCTGGGTGTCAAGTCGCTGACCGCCTATGCCGACAGCAAGGAAAGCTGGTTCAACAAGCTCTATGACAAGGCCCTCAATGTCTATGCGCGGATCGAGGCCCAGGGCTACTGCACCAACCCGGTCTGTCACCGGATCACCTTCATGTATGCCTCGCTGTACCGTCACGACACCCTCAACGAAACCCTGCACGACAACCTGCACGAGCTGTTCGGCAGCTCGAATATCCAGACCTTCGAGCACCTGGCGCTGATCTGTCGCAAGGGGCACCTGGTGGACTTCAAGGGCAACGATGTCTACATGCCACATTTCAACCGGCTGCAGTTGCCGATCTGTTTTATCAGTGGTGCCGACAACCAGTGCTACCTGCCGGAAAGTACCGAGAAGACCTACGACCGCCTGGTCGCGCTGCATGGCCCCGAGCTGTACAGCCGCCATGTGGTGCCGGGCTACGGTCATATCGACTGCATGTTCGGCAAGAACGCGGTGGTGGATGTGTATCCGCTGATTCTTGATCACCTGGAGAAAACCGCGCAGGGCTGAAGCACGCACAGCCTGTGGCGAGGGGGCTTGCCCCCGCTGGGGCGCGAAGCGGCCCTAAAACCTGAGAACTCGGTGTGTCTGGTAAACCGAGGTGATCGGTTTTACGACTGCTGCGCAGCCGAGCGCGGGCAAGCCCGCTCGCCACAATAAGGGCTCTAGCCACAAATAAGCCCGTTGGTCGCAAGAAAGGTGCTCCTGCATAACAGGGAAGGGTGGTGATATGGACAGTTACATCCGCTGGTTTCAACGCTTCATCTGGGTAGGTGTGGTGATGAACATGGTGTTCGCACTGCCGGCCCTGTTCGCCCCGGCGCTGCTGACCTCGGTGGTCGGCCTGCCGCCGGTGCTGTCGGACCCCTGGCTGGAAAATGCCGGCATGTTGCTGGTGGGCATCAGCCTGTTCTACCTGCCGTCGGGCTTCAACGCCCCGCGTTTCCCGATCCACTCCTGGCTGTGCGTGCTGAGCCGGCTGATCGCCGTGGTGTTCTGGATCTACCTGATCGACACCAGCAACACCCCCTCGGTGTTCGTGCCCATGCTCTACGGCGACCTGGGCATGTTCCTGGTCCTGGGCCTCACGCTTTATCTGGGCAGTACGCCGGCCAACCGGCCCTGGGCCTTGCTGGCCGACGGTTGGCGGGCCTGGTGTCACGGCTGGGAAGTGCGCTGGCAGCGCCACGGTTTTCGGGTCGGCCTGCTGATCACCCTGCTGGTGCTGGGTTTTATCGGCTACGAGACCTGGTACAACATGCTGCGGGTGGTGCCCGAGGAGAAATTCGCCACCGACGAGGAGCATTTCAAGTACGCCGCCATCGGCCTGGGCATCGAGGCGCGGATTCCCTATTACCTGTTTTCCGTGCTGCCGCAGATGTGCCCGGAAAAGATGCCCAAGCCCGGTGGCTGGGAAGCGTTCGGCTTTCTCTTTGAAAACGGTCGCGACCTGCCCATCGGCATGGCCAAGCGGCAGATCGGCTACCCGACCGTGGAGCCCAACTGCGCCTTGTGCCACACCGGCTCCTATCGCGCCTCGGCCGACGATGTGGCCAAGCCGGTGCCCATGGCGCCGGCCAATACCCTGCAACTGCAGGCCTTCCAATGGTTCGCCTACGATTGTGCCAGCGACCCGAAATTCACTACCGATGCGGTGATGGCGGCGATCAACGGCAAGTTCCAGCTGGGCTTCTTCGAGCGCCTGTACAACCGCTACCTGATCATCCCCATGGCCAAGAGCGCGTTGCTCAAGCAGAAGCAGGCCTACGCCTGGCAGAAACTGCGTCCCGCACAAGGCCCCGGGCGCACCGACACCTTCAACCCGACCAAGATGGTGGTCTTCGGTTTCCCGGATGACTCGACCATCGGCACCGTCGACCTGCCGCAGATCTGGAACCAGAAGCCCCGGGAGTCGCTGTACCTGCACTGGGACGGCAATAACAACGATATCCACGAGCGCAACTACGCGGCGGCGATGGCCGTGGGCGCGACGCCGCAGTCGGTGTTGCCGGACAGTTTCAACCGCGTCACCAGTTGGTTGCTGGACACCAAGGCGCCGGCCTGGCCGTTCGCCGTGGATCAGGCGCGGGTGGCCCAGGGCAAGCCGATCTGGGACAGCAACTGCGCGGGTTGCCATGAGTTCGGCAAGGCCGACACCGGCCATGTCACCACCACCATCGACCAACTGGGGACCGACCCGCATCGCCTGGATTCCTTCACCACCGGCCTGGTGCAGGCGTTCCACAGCTTCAAGACGCCGCCGTTCGACTTCAATGCCTACCGCAAGACCCAGAGCTACAGCAACACCCCCACCGATGGCATCTGGATGCGTGCGCCCTATCTGCACAACGGTTCGGTGCCGAGCCTGTGGGACCTGTTGCAGACCCCGGATAAACGTCCGGTGCTGTTCAACACCGGCTCGGATGTCTACGACCCGGTCAAGGTCGGCTTCGTCACCAGCGGTCCGCTGGTCCAGGCGCCAAGCTACTTCCGCTACGACACACGCCTGGAGGGCAACCACAACACGGGACACCTGTACGGGACCCAACTGACCGACGCCGAGAAATGGGCGCTGATCGAATTCATGAAGACGTTGTAGGGAGACAGCCATGAACTTGCCTCATCTGGAACATGAACTTGCGAAAATCTTCGTCCGGCTCAGCGGCTTGAAGGCGCGCCTGGAGTTGTCCTGGAAAAAACTCGTCAGCGACATCGAGCCCGAGGAGTTCCGGGCTATCCAGGATCTGCTCCAGCGCGGTCACGACCAGGCGCAGTACGTCATCGAACATGGCGAGTTGCCGAGCGATCGGCCCGCGGTGCCCTGGGAGTTGTCACATGGCCTGTCGATCCTGCACCTGGGCAGCGCCAGTCCCTTGCCGAAGTCGGAGCAGGAGCTGCCGACCCAGGTACTCAAGGACGGCACCCTGCTGGGCTGTCGCAAATGGGAGCTGCTGGACCTGCTCTGGAGCGAGGCACTGATCAAGTGGATCGAGAACCTGCGCCATCACGCGCCCTTCGCCACCACCCCGGCGCTGGTCAAGATGGAGCGCGAGGTGGTGCTGGCGATTGCCGGCGACTGGGGAACCGGGCCGTTCGACAGCCATGCCCCGGCGGTCAGCGTGGCCAACCAGATGCAGTTGGCCGAGGCGGACTTCAGCATTCACCTGGGGGATGTCTATTACGCCGGTACCGGGTCCCAGGAAAACGTCGACATGAAGGGCTGGCCCCAAGGCAAATTCGGCTCGTTCACCCTCAACTCCAATCACGAAATGTACAGCGGTGCCCACGGCTACTTCGCCGAACTCAAGGCACGTTTCCCGGTGCAGAACGGCACCAGCTACTTTGCCCTGTACAACGATGACTGGCTGATTGTCGGGCTGGATTCGGCCTATGCCTCGGACGCGATGAACCTCTATATGGACGGTGCGCTCAATGAGGCGCAGATCCAATGGATGCAAGGCTTGCCCAAACGCAAGAAGTTGATGGTGCTTAGCCATCACCAGGGCTTCGACATTGGTGCGCAGCATCAGACGGCGCTGTACCAGCCGGTCTGCGATGCCCTGGGGCGGGTGCCGGACTACTGGTATTGGGGGCATCTGCACAACGGGATTGTCTATGCCGAACAAGGCGGGCTGAAGGCGCGCTGTGCCGGGCATGGGGCGATTCCCTATGGCGTGACCAGCGAGCTGGACGGCAATGAGCGGGTGCTGTTTTCCGAATCGAAGAATGCCATGGACGACGAATACCCGGAGCGGGTGCTGAACGGCTATGCGCGGGTGCGCTTGAGCGGGGAGGAGATTGTCGAGGAGTTTATCGGCGAGGATGGGTCGGTGAGGTGGTCGTCGAGCCATTGACCTGAAACAAGGCTGATTGATCATTGCGGCGAGGGGGCAAGCCCCTCGCCGCAAATGTTTGTCACGCCATCAGCCGTGAACCGGAACACCCTTGAGGTACGGCGCAGGCTCCGCCCCCAGGTTGCTCAGCATGCGCTCGCTGTACCAGTCCACGAAGTTGACCACGCCGAGCTCGTAGGTCTTCGAGTACGGGCCCGGCTGGTAGGCCGTGGAGTTGATGCCGCGCTGGTTTTCCTCGGCCAGGCGACGGTCCTGGTCGTTGGTCGCATCCCAGACTTCACGCATGCGCGTCACGTCATAGTCCACGCCTTCGACCGCGTCCTTGTGCACCAGCCACTTGGTGGTGACCATGGTTTCCTGGGCGCTGATCGGCCACACGGTGAACACGATGATGTGGTCGCCCATGCAGTGGTTCCACGAGTGCGGCAGGTGCAGGATACGCATCGAGCCCAGGTCCGGGTTCTTGATCCGGCCCATCAGCTTGGCGCAGCCCTGCTTGCCGTCCATGGTCATGGACACGGTGCCCTTGAGCAGCGGCATGCGCACGATACGGTTACGCAGGCCGAAGCTGGCGTGGGCGTAGGGGATCTTCTCGGCTTCCCAGGCGGCGGCGGAGGCGGCCACATGATCCTTGAACGCCTGGTCGGCGCGCGGGTCGGTGACGTCGTCCCACTCCAGCAGGGTCTTCAGCAGTTCCGGGTGGGAGCCGCCGCAGTGGTAGCACTCGCGGTTGTTCTCCAGCACCAGCTTCCAGTTGGCCTTTTCCATCAAGGTGGTTTGCACCGCCACCTTGGTGTTTTCCATGTCGTAGGGTTCCATGTAGTGGTTCAGGGTAGCCAGGAACTCATCGATCGGCGGCGGGTTTTCCGCCAGGCTGATGAAGATGTAGCCGCCGGAGGTCTTCACGTGCACCGGCTTGAGGCCGTACTGCTTCATGTCGAAGTCGGCGCCCATCTCGGTGCCGGCGAACAGCAGGCGGCCGTCCAGTTCGTAGGTCCACTGGTGGTAGTGGCAGACCAGCTTGGCCACCTTGCCCTTGTCGCTGGTGCACAGCCGCGAACCGCGGTGGCGGCAGACGTTGTGGAAGGCGTGGACCACGCCGTCGGCACCGCGGATCACGATGATCGGGTTCTTGCCGATCTGCAGGGTGATGTAGTTGCCCTTGGTCGGGATTTCGCAGGTCATGCCGGCGATCAACCATTCCTTCTGGAAGATCTCCTGCATATCGATTTCGAACAGCCGCTCATCGGAGTAGAACGGTTGTGGCAGGGAAAAGGTACGCTCGCGCTCTTGCAGCATTTGCGCGGTGGCCTTGCGTGCGGGTTCCAGCGGATCGCCCAGGCTCAGGGTTGTGGTGATGTCCATCGATTTGGTCCTCATGGCCATGCGGTGTGGCCGGCGAATAGTGGCTGATACGGTTGCGACGCAAGACAGAAAATACAGCAGATCATTTGCGATGGAGTGTGGGGCTGGCAGCGACCCTAATCTTATCCATGGACGACATGGCCGAATCCGTTCCCGACGCGCAAGCCCCGGTCGTTATGGGCTGGTCGCGATAAGCATGCCAATGTCGCGGATAGGTAAATGGTCGCTTCGGCCCTTGCGCAGAATCACTCACATAGAGCCGACAGTCGGCGGTGGAGAACAATATGTCGAACAACTTCCTGAATCCGGTAACGACCCAGACCTGGGCCAATGGTCGGCATATCGTGCGCTGCGTGAAGGTCATCCAGGAAACCTGGGATGTACGCACCTTCTGCTTCATGGCCGACCAGCCGATCATGTTCTTCTTCAAACCGGGGCAGTTCGTCACCCTGGAGCTGGAAATCGAGGGGCAGCCGATCATGCGCTCCTACACCATTTCCAGCTCGCCGTCGGTGCCCTACAGCTTTTCGGTGACCATCAAGCGCGTGCCTGGCGGCAAGGTCTCCAACTGGTTGCACGACACCCTGCACGAAGGCCAGGAGCTGGCGGTGCACGGGCCGGTGGGGCTGTTCAACGCCATCGACTTCCCGAGCCCGAAGGCGCTGTACCTGAGCGGCGGCGTCGGCATCACCCCGGTGATGTCCATGGCCCGCTGGTTCTACGACACCAATGGCAACGTCGACATGGTGTTCATCCACAGCGCCCGTTCGCCGAAAGACATCATTTATCACCGCGAGCTGGAGCACATGGCGTCGCGGATCGACAACTTCAGCCTGCACCTGATCTGTGAAAAGCATGGCCTGGGCGAGCCCTGGGCCGGCTATCGCGGCTACCTGAACCACAAGATGCTGGAACTGATGGCGCCGGACTTCCTCGAGCGCGAAGTGTTCTGCTGCGGCCCGACGCCGTACATGAACGCGGTGAAGCGCCTGCTGGAAGCCGCGGGTTTCGACATGAAGCGCTACCACGAGGAGTCGTTCGGCGCGACGCCGCCGGAGGCCCGTGCCGACGCGGTGGAGCAGGCCGCCGAGGCCGCCGACGCGCCGGAAGTGGATGCCGCGGACCTGCACCAGGTGGAGTTCACCGCCACGGGCAAGAGCATTCGCGTGGCACCGGGGGAAACCGTGCACGCCGCGGCGGCCAAGCTTGGCCTGATGATTCCCAAGGCCTGCGGCATGGGCATCTGCGGCACCTGCAAGGTGCTCAAGCTGGCTGGCGAAGTGGACATGGAGCACAACGGCGGGATCACCGACGACGATGTGGCCGAGGGCTATATCCTTTCGTGCTGCAGCGTGCCGAAGGGTGATGTGCGGATCGAGTACTGACAGAAAGACCGCGACAGCCCCCTTGTCACAGGGGGCCGGCGCGATCTTGAGGTTTACAGACTGAACCGCGCCACCATGCTGTTCAGGTCCACCGCCAGGCGCGACAGTTCGCTGCTCGCCGCGCTGGTCTGGTTCGCCCCGGTCGCCGATTGCACCGACAGATCCCGGATATTTACCAGGTTGCGGTCCACTTCGCGGGCCACCTGGGCCTGTTCTTCCGCCGCGCTGGCGATCACCAGGTTACGCTCGTTGATCTCGATGATGGCCGTGTTGATGGTGTCCAGCGCCACGCCCGCGCCCTTGGCGATGTTCAGGGTCGATTCCGCCCGATCGGTGCTGTTGCGCATCGAGTTCACCGCCTGTTCGGTCCCACCCTGGATGCTGCCGATCATCCGTTCGATTTCGCTGGTGGACTGCTGGGTACGGTGCGCCAGGGCACGGACCTCGTCCGCCACCACGGCAAAACCGCGACCGGCTTCCCCGGCCCGCGCCGCTTCGATGGCGGCGTTCAGGGCCAGCAGGTTGGTCTGGTCGGCCAGGCCGCGAATCACGTCGAGCACCTTGCCGATGTCCTGGGACTCCTTGGCCAGGTCGCCGATCAGCGTGGCGGTGCTCTGCACATCGCTGCTCATGCGTTCGATGGCGCCGACGGTTTCCTGCACCAGGTCGCGACCGTCGCCGGCCGAGGCGGTGGCATTCTTCGAGGCTTCGGAAGTGCTCACGGCATTGCGCGCGACTTCTTCCACGGCACTGGTCATCTCATTGACGGCGGTGGCGGCCTGCTCGATCTCGTTGTTCTGCTGCACCAGGCCACGGGCGCTTTCGTCGGTGACGCTGTTCAGTTCTTCCGCCGCAGAGGCTAGCTGGGTCGCGGAGCCGGAAATACGTTGCAGGGTGTCACGCAGTTTCTGCTGCATCTTGGCCATGGCCTGCAACAGGCGACCGGCTTCATCGCTACCCTCGACCTTGATCGGGCGGGTCAGGTCGCCTTCGGCGATCTGCTCGGCGGCGTTCAGGGCGTCGGCGATGGGGCGGGTGATGCTGTTGGTCAGCAGCCAGGCGAACAGGAAGGTCAGGCCGGTGGCGACCACCAGCAGGCTCACCACCAGATCGAACGCCGAAGCGTAATCGTCGCTGGCCTGTTGATGAGAGTCGTCGCTCTGCCGGGTGTTGATCTCCACCAGCTTGGCGAGCACGTTGTTGAGCTGTTCGGAGTTGGCCAGCAATTCGGTATTGATCAGGGTTGTCAGCTCGCTGAGCTGATTATTGCGCGACAGGCTCTTCATGCGCTCTTCGAGCTGACGGTACTGGCCTAGCACCTGCACATATTGGTCGTAGGCCGTGCGCTCTTGCGGGCTGTTGATCAGTTTTTCGTAAAGGGCCTGGGCCTTGCCGATCTGCTGGTTGCGCAGGGTGAACAGGTCGAGGATTTTCTGTTGCTCGTCCGCTGCACGGTTGGTGAGCAGGCGATAGGACAACACCCGCTGGCGCAGGGTCAGTTGGGTGAGGTCGTCGAGGCTCTTGATGCTCGGCACGCTGTTGGCGCTGAGCTCTTCGGCCGCGCCGCGGATCTTGCTCATCTGGTTCAGGGCAAATATCCCCAGGATCAGCATCAGGGCGCCGATCAGGGTGAAGCTGAGGAACGCTCGCGGGGCGATGTTCATGTTGCGTAGGGACATGGTGGCTACCTGAGAAGAGGACGCATTCCGTGCGGTTTTTGAGACGGGTTCTAATGACCTATCGGTCATTCGACTAAAGTCTTAAGTCCCTGCGCGTATTTGTCGCAGATGAAGGTTTCCGACGGGGGGCGGGGAACATGTCCTGGCAATCGCAGTCACTAAGGTTCGAAGAAAAGCATCCCGCCAGGAAAATCAAGGCTTTGCGACAGTTTTCCCCTGGCAAACAGGGGGGCTTTTCTTTATCGTACGCGCCCTTTGAAACTGCCCGAGAGATCAAGAAAATGTTGGAAGCCTCCCTCAGTCAACTGGAACAACTGGTCGGCGAACTGGTTCAGCAAAAACAGGAGCTGCTGGCTGCCAATGCGGCGCTGAGCACTGAGCTGGCTCAGGCCAAGGATGAAAACGAAAGCCTGCAACTGAGCCTGATGGAACAGGAAGAAAAGCACGGCGCCACCGCCGCCCGTATCCAGGCGCTGGTCGAGCGTGTCAGCGCAGGTCCCGTGAGCGCATGAGAACCAGCAGCGACGGTGTAACCGTCATCTCGATCCTCGGCGAGGACTATTCGATCAAGGCGCCCGCCGGCCAGGAACGCACGTTGCAGGAGGCGACCGTGATGCTCAGGGCCGCCTTGGCCGACACCAAGAAGAAGTTCCCCACGCTGATCGGCGACAAACTGCTGGTGCTGGCGGCGCTGAACCTGTGTTCGCAGCAGATCGAAGCGCAGCAGCGCCACCGCGAGGAACTCGACCGTTACCAGGAGCAGGTCAACGCCACGGTCGATGTGATTTCGCGGACCATCGGGCAGAACTGAGGTCAGGCCCCCATCACCTCGCGGATATCTGCCGCCAGTTCCCGAACCCGCGCTTCCTCGGTGTCCCACGAGCACATGAAGCGCGCGCCGCCCTTGCCGATGAAGGTGTAGAAACGCCAGCCCCTGGCGGTCAGCGCGGCGATGGCCGGTTCCGAGAGTTGCAGGAACACGCCGTTGGCTTCCACCGGGAACATCAGTTCCACGCCGGGAATGTCCTTGACCAGGTTGCTGAGCAGCTGCGCGCAATGGTTGGCGTGGCGGGCGTGCTTGAGCCAGGCGTGGTTTTCCAGCAGGCCGACCCAGGGCGCCGAGAGAAAGCGCATTTTCGAGGCCAACTGCCCGGCCTGCTTGCAGCGATAGTCGAAATCCACCGCCAGGTCGCGGTTGAAGAACAGGATCGCTTCACCCACTGCCATGCCGTTTTTCGTGCCGCCGAAGCACAGCACGTCGACGCCGGCCTTCCAGGTCAGCTCCGCCGGGGTGCAGCCGAGGAAGGCGCAGGCGTTGGAGAAGCGCGCGCCGTCCATGTGCAGGTTCAGGCCCAGTTCCTTGCAGGTGGCACTGATGGCGCGGATTTCGTCCGGGGTGTAGACACTGCCGACCTCGGTGGCCTGGGTCAGGGTCACCACGCGGGCTTTGGGGAAGTGGATGTCCTGGCGCTTGAGGGCGATTTCGCGGATCGTGTCGGGGGTCAGCTTGCCGTTTTCGGTGCGCGCGGTGAGCAGCTTGGAGCCGTTGGAGAAAAACTCCGGCGCGCCGCATTCGTCGGTCTCGACGTGGGCGGTCTCCGAGCAGATCACGCTGTGATAGCTCTGGCACAGCGACGACAGGGCCAGGGAGTTGGCCGCGGTGCCGTTGAAGGCGAAGAACACTTCGCTGTCGGTTTCGAACAGCTCGCGGAAGCCGTCGGCGGCGCGCTGGGTCCATTCGTCTTCGCCGTAGGCACGCTGGTGGCCGTGATTGGCCTGTTCCATGGCGGCCCAGGCTTCGGGGCAGATACCGGAGTAGTTGTCGCTGGCGAATTGTTGGCTCTTGTCGGTCATGGCCCGCTCCTTGTGAACGATTATGGTGCGCACTGTAACCAGAATTGGCGGCAGCGCACAGGCACAGAAAACCTCTACCTGATGTGCACAGATCCCTTGTGGCGAGCGGGCTTGCCCGCGCTGGGGCGCGAAGCGGCCCTAAAACCGGCGAACGAGATCTATCAGGTAGACCGAGATGACCGGTTTTACGACTGCTTCGCAGCTGAGCGCGGCGGTGCGGCGTTCCGACAAGCCCGCTCGCCACAGGTTTGCGCCACTTTTCTCTTCGATTATCTCAGCGCGCCAGGCCATGTCGTAAACGCACCTTTGCGTGGCGTCCATAGGCATTTGATCGGTCTGCGTCGGCCATACCATCGCATCAAAGGGCACTGCCGCACGGCAAAGGCCTCACCGAGACGAATGGCGCACCGCCGCCGCTGGGAGAGACGCGATGTTCAGCAAGCAAGACCAGATCCAGGGTTATGACGATGCACTGATGGCGGCCATGAATGCCGAGGAGCAGCGTCAGGAAGATCACATCGAGCTGATCGCGTCGGAAAACTACACCAGCAAGCGCGTCATGCAGGCCCAGGGCAGCGGCCTGACCAACAAATACGCCGAAGGCTATCCGGGCAAGCGCTACTACGGTGGCTGCGAGCACGTGGACAAGGTCGAGGCCCTGGCCATCGAGCGCGCCAAGCAACTGTTCGGCGCCGATTACGCCAACGTCCAGCCGCACTCCGGCTCCTCGGCCAACGGCGCCGTGTACCTGGCCCTGCTGCAGGCCGGCGACACCATCCTGGGCATGAGCCTGGCCCATGGCGGTCACCTGACCCACGGTGCCAAGGTGTCGTCCTCGGGCAAGCTGTACAACGCCGTTCAATACGGGATCGACACCGCGACCGGCCTGATCGACTACGATGAAGTCGAGCGCCTGGCGGTCGAGCACAAACCGAAGATGATCGTCGCCGGTTTCTCGGCCTACTCGAAAACCCTTGATTTCCCACGCTTCCGTCAGATCGCCGACAAGGTCGGTGCGCTGCTGTTCGTCGACATGGCCCACGTTGCCGGGCTGGTCGCTGCTGGCCTCTACCCGAACCCGATCCCATTCGCCGACGTGGTCACCACCACCACCCACAAGACCCTGCGCGGTCCGCGTGGCGGCCTGATCCTGGCCAAGGCCAACGAAGAGATCGAGAAGAAACTCAACGCCGCGGTGTTCCCGGGCGCCCAGGGCGGCCCGCTGATGCACGTGATCGCCGCCAAGGCCGTGTGCTTCAAGGAAGCGCTGGAGCCGGGCTTCAAGGTCTATCAGCAGCAAGTGATCGATAACGCCCAGGCGATGGCGGGCGTATTTATCAAACGTGGCTACGATGTAGTGTCCGGCGGTACCGACAACCACCTGTTCCTGGTCAGCCTGATCCGTCAGGGCCTGACCGGCAAGGAGGCCGATGCCGCCCTGGGCCGTGCCCATATCACCGTGAACAAGAACGCCGTGCCGAACGACCCGCAGTCGCCGTTCGTCACTTCGGGTCTGCGCATCGGTACCCCGGCCGTCACCACCCGTGGGTTCAAGGTGACCCAGTGTGTCGAACTGGCCGGTTGGATCTGCGACATCCTCGACAACCTCGGCGATGCCGATGTCGAAGCGAACGTCGCCAAGCACGTGGCAGCCCTGTGCGCGGACTTCCCGGTTTATCGCTGAGAGCGGTTTTGGAGTAAATGACTATGCAACGCTATTCGGGCTTCGGCCTCTTCAAGCACTCTCTCAGTCACCACGAAAACTGGCAGAGAATGTGGCGCACGCCGACCCCGAAAAAGGTCTATGACGTGGTCATCGTCGGCGGCGGCGGGCATGGCCTGGCGACCGCCTACTACCTGGCCAAGGAGCACGGCATCACCAACGTGGCCGTGGTCGAGAAGGGCTGGCTGGGCGGCGGTAACACCGCGCGCAACACCACCATCGTGCGTTCCAACTACCTGTGGGACGAGTCGGCGCACCTGTACGAACACGCGATGAAATTGTGGGAAGGCCTGTCCCAGGACCTGAACTACAACGTGATGTTCTCCCAGCGTGGCGTCTACAACCTCTGCCACACCCTGCAGGACATCCGTGATTCCGAGCGTCGGGTCAGCGCCAACCGCCTCAACGGCGTCGACGGCGAACTGCTCAACGCCCAGCAGGTGGCGGACGAGATTCCGTACCTGGACTGCTCGAAGAACACCCGCTACCCGGTGATGGGCGCCACCGTCCAGCGTCGCGGCGGCGTGGCCCGTCACGATGCCGTGGCCTGGGGCTTCGCCCGTGCGGCCGACGCCCTGGGCGTGGACCTGATCCAGCAGACCGAAGTGATCGGTTTCCGCAAGGAAAACGGCGTGTGCATCGGTGTCGAAACCAACAAGGGCTTCATCGGCGCCAAGCGCGTCGGCGTGGTCACCGCCGGTAACTCCGGGCACATGGCCAAGCTGGCGGGCTTCCGCCTGCCGGTCGAATCGCACCCGCTGCAAGCGCTGGTGTCCGAACCGATCAAGCCGATCATCGACAGTGTGATCATGTCCAACGCCGTGCACGGCTACATCAGCCAGTCCGACAAGGGCGACCTGGTGATCGGTGCCGGTATCGACGGCTACAACGGCTACGGCCAGCGTGGTTCGTACCCGGTGATCGAGCACACCATCCAGGCCATCGTCGAGATGTTCCCGGTGCTGTCCCGCGTGCGCATGAACCGCCAGTGGGGCGGCATCGTCGACACCACTCCGGACGCCTGCCCGATCATTTCGAAAACCCCGGTACCGAACATGTTCTTCAACTGCGGTTGGGGTACCGGCGGCTTCAAGGCCACCCCGGGTTCAGGCAACGTGTTTGCCGCGAGCCTGGCCAAGGGTGAAATGCACCCGTTGGCCGCTCCTTTCTCCATCGACCGCTTCCACAGCGGTGCGTTGATCGACGAACACGGTGCTGCTGCGGTCGCCCACTAACAGGAGAAATCCCTATGTTGCATATCTTCTGTCCTCATTGCGGCGAGCTGCGCTCCGAAGAGGAATTCCACGCTTCCGGCCAGGCGCATATCCCGCGTCCCCTGGACCCGAACACCTGCACCGACGAGCAGTGGGGCGACTACATGTTCTTCCGCGACAACCCGCGCGGCCTGCACCACGAGCTGTGGGACCACGTCGCCGGTTGCCGCCAGTATTTCAACGTGACCCGCGACACCGTCACCTACGAGATCCTGGAAACCTACAAGATTGGCGAGAAGCCGCAATTCACCGCTAAAGCAGAGAGTTCGAAAGTGCCCGGCGCGGCTGTGGGAGAGAAGGTATGAGCCAGGTCAATCGCCTGTCCAACGGTGGTCGGATCGACCGCAACAAAGTCTTGAGCTTCACCTTCAACGGCCAGGTCTACAAGGGCTTTGAAGGCGACACCCTGGCCGCCGCGTTGCTGGCCAACGGGGTCGATATCGTCGGCCGCAGCTTCAAGTATTCCCGCCCACGGGGCATTTTCGCCGCCGGTGCCGAAGAGCCGAACGCGGTGCTGCAGATCGGCGCCACCGAAGCGACCCAGATTCCTAACGTGCGCGCCACCCAGCAAGCGCTGTATCAGGGCCTGGTGGCCACCAGCACCAACGGCTGGCCGAGCGTCAACAACGACATGATGGGGATTCTCGGCAAGGTCGGCGGCAAGCTGATGCCACCGGGTTTCTACTACAAGACCTTCATGTATCCGCAGTCGTTCTGGATGACCTACGAGAAGTACATCCGCAAGGCCGCCGGCCTGGGTCGCTCGCCGACCGAGAACGATCCGGACACCTACGACTACATGAACCAGCACTGCGACGTGCTGATCGTCGGTGCCGGCCCTGCCGGCCTGGCCGCCGCACTGGCCGCCGCGCGCAGCGGTGCCCGGGTGATCCTCGCCGATGAACAGGAAGAGTTCGGCGGCAGCCTGCTCGACTCCCGCGAAAGCCTCGACGGCAAGCCGGCGGCCGAATGGATCGCCAGCGTCATCGCCGAATTGAAAGGCCTGCCGGACGTGCTGTTGCTGCCTCGTGCCACTGTCAACGGCTACCACGACCACAACTTCCTGACCATTCACGAACGCCTCACCGACCACCTCGGTGATCGCGCGCCGATCGGCCAGGTCCGCCAGCGTATCCACCGGGTCCGCGCCAAGCGCGTGGTCCTGGCCACCGGTGCCCACGAGCGTCCGCTGGTCTACGGCAACAACGACGTGCCGGGCAACATGCTGGCCGGTGCCGTGTCCACCTACGTCCGTCGTTACGGCGTGGCCCCGGGCAAGAAACTGGTGCTGAGCACCAACAACGATCACGCCTACCGCGTGGCCCTGGACTGGCTCGATGCCAGCCTGCAGGTGGTTGCCATCGCCGATGCCCGCAGCAACCCACGGGGTGCGCTGGTGGAAGAGGCGCGCGCCAAGGGTATTCGCATCCTCACCGGCAGCGCCGTGATCGAAGCCCGTGGCAGCAAGCACGTGACCGCGGCGCGGGTCGCCGCCATCGACGTCCGCGCCCATAAAGTCACCAGCCCCGGCGAATGGCTGGAGTGCGACCTGGTAGCCAGCTCCGGCGGCTACAGCCCGGTGGTGCACCTGGCCTCGCACCTGGGCGGCAAGCCGACCTGGCGTGAAGACATTCTCGGTTTCGTGCCGGGCGAAGCACCGCAGAAACGCGTGTGCGTCGGCGGCATCAATGGCGTCTACGGTCTGGCCGATACCCTGGCTGACGGTTTTGAAGGCGGCGTTCGCGCGGCCAGCGAAGCCGGTTTCAAGGCTGTCGAAGGCGTGTTGCCCAAGGCTTTGTCCCGTGTGGAAGAACCGACCCTGGCGCTGTTCCAGGTGCCCCATGAAAAAGCCACTGCCCGGGCGCCGAAGCAATTCGTCGACCTGCAGAACGACGTCACCGCCGCCGCCATCGAACTGGCGACCCGCGAGGGCTTCGAGTCGGTCGAACACGTCAAGCGCTACACCGCGCTGGGCTTCGGTACCGACCAGGGCAAGCTGGGCAACGTCAACGGCCTGGCCATCGCCGCCCGTTCGCTGAACGTGACCATCCCGCAGATGGGCACCACCATGTTCCGTCCGAACTACACGCCGATCACCTTCGGCGCGGTGGCCGGCCGTCACTGTGGGCATATCTTCGAGCCGGTGCGCTACACCGCCTTGCAGGCCTGGCATGTGAAGCAGGGCGCCAAGTTCGAGGACGTCGGCCAGTGGAAACGTCCCTGGTACTTCCCGCGCAACGGCGAAGACCTGCATGCGGCGGTCAAGCGTGAGTGCAAGGCCGTGCGCGACAGCGTCGGCCTGCTCGACGCCTCGACCCTGGGCAAGATCGACATCCAGGGCCCGGATGCCCGCGAGTTCCTCAACCGCGTGTACACCAACGCCTGGACCAAGCTCGATGTGGGCAAGGCCCGCTACGGCCTGATGTGCAAGGAAGACGGTATGGTTTTCGACGACGGCGTGACCGCCTGTCTGGCCGACAACCACTTCATGATGACCACCACCACCGGCGGCGCGGCCCGCGTACTGCAGTGGCTGGAGCTGTACCACCAGACCGAATGGCCGAACATGAAGGTGTACTTCACCTCCGTGACCGACCACTGGGCGACCATGACCCTGTCCGGACCGAACAGCCGCAAGCTGCTCAGCGAAGTCACCGACATCGACCTGGACAAGGACGGGTTCCCGTTCATGACCTGGAAAGAAGGTCTGGTCGGCGGTGTACCGGCGCGGGTGTTCCGGATTTCCTTTACCGGCGAGCTGTCCTACGAGGTCAACGTCCAGGCCGACTACGCCATGGGTGTGCTGGAGAAGATCGTCGAGGCCGGCAAGAAATACAACCTGACCCCGTACGGCACCGAGACCATGCACGTGCTGCGGGCCGAGAAGGGCTTCATCATCGTCGGCCAGGACACCGACGGCTCGATGACCCCGGACGACCTGAACATGGGCTGGTGCGTGGGCCGGACCAAGCCGTTCTCCTGGATCGGCTGGCGCGGGATGAACCGCGAAGACTGCGTGCGTGAAGAGCGCAAGCAGTTGGTCGGGCTCAAGCCGATCGATCCGACCAAGTGGCTGCCGGAAGGTGCGCAACTGGTGTTCGACACCAAGCAGTCGATCCCGATGAAGATGGTCGGTCACGTGACCTCCAGCTATGCCCACAACTCCCTTGGCTATTCGTTTGCCATGGCGGTGGTCAAGGGCGGCCTGAAGCGTATGGGCGAGCGGGTGTTCGCACCCTTGGCCGACGGCAGCGTGATCGAGGCGGAAATCGTTTCTTCGGTGTTCTTCGATCCGAAGGGCGATCGCCAGAACATCTGACAACGGGATCGAGGTTGGACGCGGACCCTGGTAGGCGCCGGCTTGCCGGCGATGACGGCAGGACAGTCACTACAGGGTCTGCGCACAACTGCAAAGACAGCATTCAACACAGGTGTTTCACATGACCACAGCCAACGTTTACCAACAACGCCCGACTTCCGGGGCCAAGGCCGAGTCGTCGTTGCACCATGCCGACCTCGCCAGCCTGGTGGGCAAGGGCCGCAAGAACGCCGGTGTCACCGTGCGGGAAAAGAAACTGCTCGGTCACCTGACCATTCGTGGCGACGGCCATGACGCGGCCTTTGCCGCCGGCGTGCACAAGGCACTCGGCCTGGAACTGCCCGTGGCGCTGACCGTGGTCGCCAAGGGCGACACCAGCCTGCAATGGCTCGGCCCCGACGAGTGGCTGCTGATCGTCCCGAGCGGCGAAGAGTTCGCTGCCGAGAAGGCCCTGCGCGAGGCCCTGGGCGACCTGCATATCGCCATCGTCAACGTCAGCGGCGGCCAGCAATTGCTGGAACTGAGCGGGCCGAAGGTCCGTGAAGTGCTGAAGAAGTCCACCAGCTATGACGTGCACCCGAACAACTTCCCGGTGGGCAAGGCCGTGGGCACGGTGTTCGCCAAGTCGCAACTGATGATCCGCCATACCGCCGAAGACACCTGGGAGCTGGTGATTCGTCGCAGCTTCTCGGATTACTGGTGGCTGTGGCTGCAGGATGCGGCGGCGGAGTACGGGCTGAACGTCCAGGCCTGAGGCAACACGCGGACTCCATGTGGCGAGGGGGCAAGCCCCCTCGCCACAGGTTTTGTACCGCACAGCTATTCACGAACAGGAGTCAAGCTATGAGCCGCGCCCCCGATACATGGATTTTGACCGCCGACTGCCCCAGCGTGCTCGGCACGGTGGATGTGGTGACCCGCTACCTGTTCGAGCAGGGCTGCTATGTCACCGAGCACCATTCGTTCGATGACCGCCTCTCGGGGCGTTTCTTCATTCGCGTGGAGTTTCGCCAGCCCGACGGTTTCGACGAACTGGCCTTCCGCGCCGGCCTGGCCGAACGCGGCGAGACCTTCGGCATGCTGTTCGAACTGACCCCGCCGAACTATCGGCCGAAAGTGGTGATCATGGTCTCCAAGGCCGATCACTGCCTCAACGACCTGCTCTATCGCCAGCGCATCGGCCAATTGTCCATGGACGTGGCCGCCGTGGTGTCCAACCACCCGGACCTCAAGCCCCTGGCCGACTGGCACCAGATTCCCTACTACCATTTCCCGCTGGACCCCAACGACAAACCGGCCCAGGAGCGGCAGGTCTGGCAGGTGATCGAGGAGTCCGGCGCCGAGCTGGTGATTCTTGCCCGCTACATGCAGGTGCTCTCGCCCGAGCTGTGCCGCAAGCTCGACGGCAAGGCCATCAACATTCACCACTCGTTGCTGCCCGGTTTCAAGGGCGCCAAGCCCTATCACCAGGCCTACAACAAGGGCGTGAAACTGGTGGGGGCCACCGCGCACTACATCAACAACGACCTGGACGAAGGCCCGATCATCGCCCAGGGCGTGGAGGCGGTGGACCACAGTCACTACCCCGAGGACCTGATCGCCAAGGGCCGGGATATCGAAGGGCTGACCCTGGCCCGGGCGGTGGGTTATCACATTGAACGGCGGGTCTTCCTGAACGCCAACAGAACAGTCGTTCTCTAAGTTTTTTGCTGCCCGCAAGAACAACGCAACAACCACAGGCAATAACCCGAGCAATTTACGCGTTGCCCCCTGGCGACGCGTCGCTACATAAAAACAACAGCGAGGTGAAAGCATGTCTGGCAATCGTGGTGTGGTGTATCTCGGCAATGGCAAGGTCGAGGTGCAGAAAATCGACTATCCGAAAATGCAGGACCCGCGCGGCAGGAAGATCGAGCACGGTGTCATCCTGCGCGTTGTCTCCACCAACATCTGCGGCTCGGACCAACACATGGTCCGTGGTCGCACCACCGCCCAGGTCGGCCTGGTCCTGGGCCATGAAATCACCGGTGAAGTGGTCGAGAAGGGCAGTGACGTCGAGAACCTGAAACTCGGCGACCTGGTCTCGGTACCGTTCAACGTGGCTTGCGGGCGCTGCCGTTCCTGCAAGGAACAACACACCGGCGTCTGCCTGACCGTCAACCCGGCCCGTGCCGGCGGTGCCTACGGTTATGTCGACATGGGCGACTGGACCGGCGGCCAGGCCGAATACGTACTGGTGCCATACGCCGACTTCAACCTGCTCAAGCTGCCGGATCGCGACAAGGCCATGGAGAAGATCCGCGACCTGACCTGCCTCTCCGACATCCTGCCCACCGGCTACCACGGTGCGGTCACCGCGGGCGTTGGCCCGGGCAGCAGCGTGTACATCGCCGGTGCCGGCCCGGTCGGCCTCGCGGCAGCGGCTTCGGCCCGCCTGCTGGGTGCGGCGGTGGTGATCGTCGGTGACGTCAACCCGATCCGCCTGGCTCACGCCAAGGCCCAGGGTTTTGAAATCGCCGACCTGTCCAAGGACACCCCGCTGCACGAACAGATCGCCGCACTGCTGGGCGAGCCGGAAGTGGACTGCGCCGTCGATGCGGTGGGCTTCGAAGCCCGTGGTCACGGTCATGAAGGCGTGAAGCACGAGGCCCCGGCCACCGTGCTCAACTCGCTGATGGGCGTGGTCCGCGTGGCGGGCAAGATCGGTATTCCTGGCCTGTACGTGACCGAGGATCCGGGTGCAGTGGACGCCGCCGCGAAAATCGGCAGCCTGAGCATCCGCTTCGGTCTCGGTTGGGCCAAGTCCCACAGCTTCCACACCGGCCAGACCCCGGTGATGAAGTACAACCGCCAGCTGATGCAGGCGATCATGTGGGATCGGATCAATATCGCCGAGATCGTCGGTGTCCAGGTCATCAGCCTGGATGACGCGCCGAAAGGCTACGGCGAGTTCGACGCCGGCGTACCGAAGAAATTCGTGATTGACCCGCACAAGCTGTTCAGTGCGGCGTAAGCAGTAAAGGGCAAGACGGAAAAAGGGCGACTTCGGTCGCCCTTTTTAATGGGTGAAATTCAGCGATCAGGCCCGCAGCCGCCAACCCAGTACATCCATCAGGTCGCAGCCATCGCGCATGACCATCGCGGGGACCTGGAGAATGTGTTGGAAGTCGATGTCATTGGCGTTGTGCAGTTCGATGCGGGACAGCGATTCGAGCATTTGCGTCGCTGCGAGGAAGCGGGCGGCGGCGTTGGCGTGGAGCACGTCGGTCGGGCTTTCGGCGTCGATCAACAGGCTGGGGATCAGGCAGTCGATGGCGGTTAACGGTATGTATCGGCTCATGCGCAGTACCTCTTTTCAGTCGGTATGAGGCCACCACTCATCCGTCGCCAAACGAACGGGTGGCAGCTGTACGCAGGTTGGCGAACCGGGCATGAACCAAACCGGCAGACCCGAAGGTCTCCCGCGCACAGCCGCCATAAAGCGACTTTGCGGGTGCGAAGATACCTGCAAACAAGCACAGGGCTTTCGCACAGTTCAATTCTCGGGTCGCCAAACCCGTATCGCCAATAAGGGCGACCGGCGGACTATAAGCCGCAGGCTTCTGAGGAAGCAAGGTGCTGATGAGAGGGCAGATGTAAGCGTTCGTGTATGGCTAAGGAGGCAAGCGCCAAGGCCTGTCAGCCAAGGTTGAACATGGGCCTTCAGGGCGACGATTCAGAAACAGTCTCTGCTTGCTCCTGACACTTGGCTACTGGCAGAAGTATCAGGTTTTTTGCAGGGGCAGGGTTCAATGAACGCGGATGTCATATGCCAGTAGGGATTGCCGAATGCCCTTTATTTGAGATGTTGGGCACTTTCTCAGGGGGGACAGGCTCGTCTGCTCAGCGCCAACGCCAGCTCGTGGGGAAACAACGGAGCCCGGCTCTGGTCTCTCGGAAGCTGCCTGAACGGATCGAGTGGAAGGTTTTTTAATGGCGAAGAGGTTTCTGAAATTTTTCCCGATCTCGGACCTGGGCTTGGCTGCACTCAAGATATTTTTCACACCCAACGTCAATCTGGCGGTCAGTCCCAGTATCGAAATACCGGCTCCAGCTATCGCCAGGATCTGGCCGGCCGTTTTCGTCTCCTTGTTGCCCGCCAACTGCATCACCACGCCCGTGATGGACAGGGGCACCGCGATCAGGCTTGCGCGCGCGGCCCAGATCGAAGGGCTGGTGCGGGCGGGTGTGTTGAAGATGGCCACCTTGAAATTGAGCATTGACGTCGCGATCGAAAGGACAGAGGGCAGCCACTCGGCAAATTGTCCGGTCGGGTCGACCCTGTTCAGAGGATCGCCCAGCCCATAGGCATAAGCATTGACCCCTCCCTTTCCAAACGGACTCAGCCGATCCGGACTATTGAATCGCATCAGGACTGTATTGAACGCTCGATGGCCGTTGCCCAATAAATAATGTCCAGTCACCGGATCCGCCCGTTCGCCGTTGAACCCCAGCAAACTCAGCGAGCCGTTTGTCAGTGCATGATGGCCGTAGGGGCTATAGGCGATGGCTTGGCGTTGTGTCTTGTCCAGGGCTTGGAGGGCGGAGCGTTGCTGATTGGTCGCCAGCAAGGTGGTGTCGGTTGTTGTCCCCTGACGCCGTTGTTGGGCCAACAGCAGGTCTTCTTGCTGGAAAATTGAGTGGCTGATTGCCCCGTGGATCTCGGTGGCCAGGCGGTCTTTCTGGTAGAAGCGCTGCTGGTGCGGCAGGGCGGTCGGTGTACACGTCACCAGCCGGTCGAGTGGGTCGTAGCGGTACTGGATCAGCAGGGTGCGTGGTGATGGCATGGCGATGGGTATCAGAGCGACCCGAGGTCTCTGGGCATAGTTTCCGCGCATGGTCAGGGTTTGCCTACTGACAGAACTATCAGGTTCTTACTTGCGTTCTCGCCGAGCCGCGAGCCTTGGCGCTCAAAGCGCTGCCAGCGGCCCTTGGTACAACACCGGTCCGGTCGGCTGCCCAGTCGGCGAGCCACCCGCCGGCTCAAGGCTGACCGCCAGGACCACCGAGGTGCCGAGCAAGGCCTTATGCGCTTCGCTCAACTCGACCCGTCCCTTGCCTTCCTTCGGCACCAGCCCCAGGGACACCGGCTTGCCATCCACTGGAATTGCCCACAGTTCCAGGCTGCGGTCGGCCTGCACCGCCGCCAGGGTCAGCGGCTCCACTTGCAGGTACTCGGTATGGGCCTTGATTCGTAATGCCGGGGTTTGCGTTCCGCTGAGTAGGGTCGCGCTGGCGCTCACCGGGTCGTGGTTATAGAGCGCGCCCAGGGCCACGATCAGCACCAGTGAAAAGGCCGCCGCCAGGACCCGAAGCTTGTTCCAGAACGGCCGCCGCTCGGGCAGGTGCAGCCGTTGCGGATCGATCCGCGCCACAATGCCTTGCCACACACGATCCGGTACCGGCTGGTCGGGCACGGATTCGGTCAGGGCCATCAGGTTTTCCTGCCATTCGGCGACCTGGGCGCGCAGCTTGGCGTCATCACGCATCAACTCTTCGAAGCGCCGACGCGCGGCCTTGGACATCAGGCCGATGGCGTAGTCGGCAGCCAGGGCACGACGCAGGCGGGGGTTCTGGTAGTTCATGATTCAAGGCACCTGCGCAGGCGTTCCATGCCGCGACGTATCCAGGATTTGACCGAGCCCAGCGGCGCGGGCAGCTGTTCGGCCAGCTCCGCGTAGGACAGGCCATGGAAGTAGGCCAGGGTGATCGACTGGCGTTGCGGGTCCTCCAGGGTTTCCAGGCAACGGTTCAGGGCACTGGACTGGCGGGCGCTGTCGAGCAGTTCTTGGGCCGATGGGCTGTCGTCGGCCAGGCGCTCCGCCTGCCGATCGTCCAGGGGCACTTCGCGGAGCCTGCGCAACTGGTCGATGGCCCGGTTGCGGGTGATGTTGACCATCCAGGTCATCGGCGCCGAAAGGTGGGCCTCGTAGCGCGAAGCGTTGTTCCAGATACGGACGAAGCTTTCCTGGAGGACTTCCTCGGCCAGGTCCGCACGGCCCAGGCACCGCAGGGCCACGCCGTGCAGGCGTGGGGCGACGCTGCGATACAGCGTCTCGAATGCGCGGCGGTTGCCCAGCGAACACTGGGCCAACAGCTGCCTGAGTTGTTCGGCGTCGGCGGTGGAAATGGCTGTTCTCCAGTCAATCAAAAGACGATGAATGGGCCGCGCTTTGCGCTCGTTGCCGGCTGAGGGTAGTTCACGGCAGGCAGTTGTTCCATTCATGGGGGCCTTCCGGGCGGCACGGCCGTTGTAGGAGCCAGCTTGCTGGCGATGGCGGTCAACGATCACACGGGGCGCCTGAAACACCCCGGCGTCCTTGAGTTCATCGCCGGCAAGCCGGCTCCTACAGTAGGGTGGGAGCGGCGGCGGGGCCGGGTTCAGCCTTTGGGCAGCAGCACCTTGTCGATCACCTGGATCACGCCGTTGGATTGCATGACGTCGTAGGTGGTGATGTCGGCGGTGGTGCCTTTCTCATCCTTGATCACGATGTTGTGCGGGCCGTTCATCATCGCCCACAGCTTGCCACCGGCCACGGTGGTCAGTTCGGTCTTGCCGCCGCCGGCCTTGATGCGCTTGGCCAGCTCGGCCATGTCCAGTCTTCCGGCCACCACGTGATAGGTGAGGATGTGGCTCAGGGTGCCTTTGTTTTCCGGCTTGAGCAGGTTGTCGACGGTGCCGGCGGGCAGGGCGGCAAAGGCGGCGTTGACGGGGGCGAAGACGGTGAACGGGCCTTGGCCCTTGAGGGTGGTGACCAGCCCGGCGGCCTTCACGGCGGTGACCAGGGTGGTGTGGTCGGCGGAGTTGACCGCGTTGTCGATGATGTCCTTGCTCGGCAGCATGCTTTGCCCGCCGACCGTCACGCTGTCGTGGTCCATGCTCATGCTCGCCGCCTCGGCCAGGCCGCCGAACAAGGCAAGGGTCAGCAGGCTGGCAATCAGGGGGGCTTTGATCGAAGTGCGTTTCATGATGAGGAATCCTTGTCGCTGTGAAGTCGGCCAGGGAGTCTGGCCGTGCTTGATATACGCAAGGGGGAGGGAATCGGATGCACCGGGCGCACATTCTTTTTACAGACCCGGTGAGAGGATTCGGTGGATGCGGAACAAGTCCGGTTTTTTTGACTCCAACGACCAGTGTTCGACACGTGTGCCTGCTGGCGGGCGTTTTTGATGACTCAAGAGGTGTTGCAATGAAGATTTCACGCGGTGTGGTACTGGCTTCGCTCCTGACCTTCGCCGCTACGCCGGTGTTCGCGGCGTTCAGCCTGAGCGATGCGGCCGATGCGGTCTCGGCCATGCAGGGCGGCCAGAATGGCAATGCGGCGGCACCGGCGGGCGACCTGCTCGGCACCTTGGGTTCGCAATTGAATGTCACCCCGCAACAGGCCGTGGGGGGCACCGCTGCGATGCTGGGCCTGGCGAAGAACCAGCTCAGCAACAACGACTATTCGCAGTTGAGCCAGAGCGTGCCAGGGCTCGACCAGCTGTCGGGTGGCGGCGCCCTGGCCGGCCTGGGCGGTTTGCTCGGCCAGTCGGGTAACGCGTCGGCGCTGGGCAGTGCGCTGGGCAATGTGCAGAACACCAATGACCTGAACAAGGCCTTCGGTGCCCTGGGCATGGACAGCGGCATGGTCGGTCAGTTTGCCCCGCTGATCCTGCAATACCTGGGGCAGCAGGGTGTCGGTGGTCCGCTGCTCAATAGCCTGGGCGGTATCTGGGGCGCCGGTGGCTGACAAGCCATCGGGCTCGAATAAAACGCATCGAGCGGTTCAGGCCGCTCGATGCGTTTTTTTATGAGGATTGCCGAAGGTTGTCGGTCGACGGTGCCGGGTCGCTCTCGCGAAGCAAGGCAGCGATGCGCTGGTCCTTTTCGCTCCAGATCCGGTTGACCCAGTCCTGGATTCGCTGGCGAAACAGCGGATCGTTCTCGTAGTCGCCCTGCCACAGGTCCGCGGTCAATTCGCGGGTCTGGAAGTCGATGATGACCTTGGGCAGGTTGCCGCTGATCAAATCCCAGAAGCCCGGGATCCGCTCCTGTGGATAGACCACGGTGACGTCGAGGATCGCATCCAGCTGTTCGCCCATGGCCGCCAGCACGAAGGCCACGCCGCCGGCCTTGGGTTTGAGCAGGTGGGTGAAGGGCGATTCCTGCTCCCGGCGTTTGGCCGGGCTGAAGCGGGTGCCTTCCAGGTAGTTGACCACGGTCACCGGCTGGCGCTTGAACAACTCGCAGGCGGCCTGGGTGATTTCCAGGTCATGGCCCTTGAGTTCGGGATGCTTGTCGAGGAAGGCCTTGGAGTAGCGCTTCATGAACGGGTAGTCCAGCGCCCACCAGGCCAGGCCGAGGAAGGGCACCCAGATCAGTTCTTTCTTGAGGAAGAACTTGAAGAACGGCGTGCGCCGGTTGAGCGTCTGGATCAGTGCCGGGATATCGACCCAGGATTGATGGTTGCAGACCACCAGGTACGAGGTGTCGCCGCGCAAGCCTTCGGCGCCGCGAATATCCCAGCGGGTGGGGATGCACAGGGCGAAGATCAGCTTGTCGATCTCGGCCCAGGTTTCGGCGATCCACATCACCGCCGCGCTGGCGTAGTCGCGCAGACGACCGGGCAGGAGCAGCTTGAGCAGGGCGAAGACCATCAGCGGGCCGAACAGCACCAGCGTGTTGAGCAAAAGCAGTAGCGTGACAAGACTGCCGGTGAGCAGGCGGCGCATACAGGGACTCTTTCAAAGCGTGAGGGCGCGTCATGATAAAGGCGACGTGGACAGACGCCAAATCGGGCGAACGACGAATATTTCACCTGGATTCGGACAGCTTGATGTCTATTCGCCGGATTTGTTCATGAACCAATGCTGCCACGGCGGTCTAAAATGGCGCTCCTTGTGCGTCCACTCAAAGGTACAGCCGAAGTGAAATCCATTATTGCCCTGCTGTCTCTCCTGGCCCTGCCGGTCATGGCGGCCGAACCGACCCTCTACGGGCGCTACGAATACATCCGGTTGCCGGAAATCGGCCAGACCTTCAAGGCCAAGATGGACACCGGTGCGCTGACCGCCTCGCTGTCGGCCAAGGACATCGAGTTGTTCAAGCGCGATGGCGAGGACTGGGTGCGCTTCCGCCTGGGCACGGCGGATGCCGGCAACAAGGTCTATGAACACAAGGTTTCACGGATCAGCAGGATCAAGACCCGCTCCGAGGAAGACGAGGACGGCGAAGCCGCCGATCCGAGCAAGCGCCCGGTGGTGGAACTGGAGATGTGCCTGGGCAATGTCAAACGCACGGTGGAGGTCAACCTGACCAACCGCAGCAGCTTCAACTTTCCGTTGCTGATCGGTGCCAAGGCCCTGCGTGAGTTCGGCGCGGCGGTGAACCCGGCGCGGCGTTATACCGCCGACAAACCCGACTGCTGATTGACGGGGCGGCACGCGTCCGGCACCGTTGCGCGATCAACACCAGTGCTCGGACGCCATGCCCCATATCCTGATAGTCGAAGACGAAGCGGCGATTGCCGATACCCTTATCTACGCCTTGCAGGGGGAGGGGTTCACCACCACCTGGCTGAACCTGGGCGGCGCGGCGGTGGAACATCAACGTGCGACGCCTGCCGACCTGCTGATTCTCGATATCGGCCTGCCGGACATCAGCGGTTTCGAGGTGTGCAAGCAACTGCGGCGCTTTACCGAAGTGCCGGTGATGTTTCTCAGCGCCCGCGATGGCGAAATCGATCGCGTGGTGGGCCTGGAGATCGGTGCCGACGATTACGTGGTCAAGCCCTTCAGCCCACGGGAGGTCGCGGCGCGGGTGCGGGCGATCCTCAAGCGCGTGGTGTCCCCGGCACCGTCGCCGGTTTCCAGCGAACGCTTCCTGGTCGACCACGAGCGGGTGCAGATCAGCTATCGCAGCCACCCCTTGAGCCTGACCCGTCACGAATTCCGCCTGCTCGCCTGCCTGCTGGAACAACCCGAGCGGGTCTTCAGCCGCGAGCAGTTGCTCGATGCGCTGGGCGTGGCGGCGGATGCCGGCTACGAGCGCAATATCGACAGCCATATCAAGAGCCTGCGGGCCAAGCTGCGGGCGGTGGCGGCCGATGCCGAACCGATCCAGACCCATCGCGGGCTGGGCTACAGCTACAGTTCGGGGAACAGCTGATGCCCTTGTCGATCCGGATTTTCCTGGTGTACCTGCTCTTCATCGGCCTGACCGGTTACTTCGTGCTGAACACGGTGATGAAGGAAATCCGCCCCGGCGTGCGCCAGTCCACGGAGGAAACCCTGGTGGACACGGCCAACCTGCTGGCGGAAATCCTCCACGATGACGTCAAGAACGGCACCCTCGGCCAGAGCCGCCTGCCGCAAGTGCTCAAGGCCTACGGCCAGCGCAAGCCGGCGGCGACCATCTGGGGTCTGGAGAAGAATCAGGTCAATCACCGGATCTACGTGACCGACGCCCACGGTATCGTATTGCTCGATTCCGCCGAGCAGGCGGTGGGGCAGGACTATTCGAACTGGAACGATGTCTACCTGACCCTGCGCGGCGAGTACGGTGCCCGCTCGACCCGCACGGTGGACGGCGACCCGAACTCCTCGGTGATGCATGTCGGCGCGCCGATCACCGACAACGGCCAGATCATCGGCGTGGTCACGGTGGCCAAGCCCAACAGTTCGTTGCAGCCCTACGTGGATCGCACCGAGCACCGCCTGCTCTGGTACGGCGCCGGGCTGATCGGCCTGGGCCTGTTGTTCGGTGCGTTGCTGTCCTGGTGGCTGAGCGCGGCGTTGCGGCGCCTGACCGCCTACGCCCAGGCGGTCAGCGAAGGGCGTCGGGCCGAGTTGCCGCACTATCGCGGCGGCGAGATGGCGCAGTTGGCCAATGCCGTGGAACACATGCGCACGCAACTGGAGGGCAAGGCCTATGTCGAGCGCTACGTGCACACCCTGACCCACGAGCTGAAAAGCCCGCTGGCGGCGATTCGCGGGGCGGCGGAGCTGTTGCAGGGCGAGATGCCGCAGGCCCAGCGTGAGCGCTTCGTCGGCAATATCGACAGCGAAAGCGCGCGGATGCAGCAGTTGATCGAGCGGCTGCTGAACCTGGCTCTGGTGGAGCAGCGCCAGGCGCTGGAGGAACAGGTCGAGGTGCCGTTGGCGAGCCTGGTGGATGAGGTGTTGCAGGCCCAGGCCGCGCGGATCGAGCGCGGACGTTTGCAGGTGGAACAATCGTTTGCGCCAGACTTGAAGCTGTTCGGCGAACCCTTCCTGCTACGCCAGGCCATCGGCAACCTGTTGGACAATGCCCTGGATTTCACGCCGACCAAGGGGGTTGTGCGTTTCAAGGCCGAGCGCCAGGGCCGGCAGCTGTGCTTCTCGCTGTTCAACCAGGCCGAGGCGATCCCCGAATATGCCCTGCCGAGGTTGAGCGAGCGCTTCTACTCCCTGCCGCGCCCGGGCAGTGGTCGCAAGAGCACCGGGCTGGGGCTGAACTTCGTCGAGGAAGTGATGAAGCTGCACGGCGGCGAACTGCGGATCGGCAATGTGCCCGGCGGTGTCGAGGTCAGCCTGAGGTTTCCCTGACCCGCACAGCCTCTCCACACAGTCTCCACATTCGCCCCATCAAGCCTCCACACAGGCTGCGCAGACTCTCCCCCATACCAACAGGGAGAGAACCCATGAACCGCAGTCTGGCTATAAAACTCGGGGCGATAGCCCTACTGATGCTGTTGTTGCTGGTGCCTTTGATGATGATCGATGGCGTCATCAGCGAGCGCCAGCGCCTGCGCGACGGCGTTCTGGAAGATATCGCCCGCAGTTCCAGCTACAGCCAGCAATTGAACGGCCCGCTGCTGGTGGTGCCGTATCGCCAGACCGTGCGCGAATGGAAGACCGATGCCAAGGGTGAGCGTTACCAGCAAACCAGCGAAGTCAGCGGGCGCCTGTACTTTCTGCCGGAACGCTTCGAGCTCGATGGCAAGGTCCAGACCGAGCTGCGCGCGCGGGGTATCTATGAAGCGCGACTGTTCCACGCCAATAACCAGATCAGCGGTAGCTTCGCGCTGCCGCTGCAATTGGGCATCACCGAGGACTTTGCCGATTATCGCTTCGATGAACCGTACCTGGCGCTGGGCATCAGCGATATCCGCGGCATCGAAAACGCCCTGACCTTGCACGTGGGCAGCCAGAACCTGGAGTTCCGGCCCGGAACCCAGGTGAGCTGGCTGGGCGACGGTGTGCATGTGAACCTGCCGCGCGTCGATGGCCGGGAAGAGCAGCACATCGAGTTCGACTTCGACCTGGCGCTGCAAGGCACCGGCCAGTTGCAGGTGTTGCCGGTGGGCAAGACCAGCAACATCCATCTGGCCGCCGATTGGCCGAACCCCAGTTTTATCGGCAACTACCTGCCGGTCAGGCGCGAGGTCACCGATCAAGGCTTCAATGCCCACTGGCAGACGTCGTTCTTCTCCACCAATCTGAGTGAAGCGCTGAACAACTGCCTGGCGACCACCCACTGTGACGGCTTCAAGTCCCGTAGCTTCGGTGTGAGCTTTATCGAGCCGGTGGACCAGTACCTCAAGTCCGACCGGGCAATCAAATATGCGCTGCTGTTCATCGCCTTGACCTTTGCCGGCTTCTTTCTGTTCGAAGTGCTCAAGCGCCTGGCGGTGCACCCGGTCCAGTACGCCCTGGTCGGGGTGGCGCTGGCCTTCTTCTACCTGCTGTTGCTGTCGCTGTCGGAGCATCTTGGATTTGGCCTGGCGTACCTGCTGTCGGCCGGGGCTTGTGTTGCGTTGCTCGGCTTCTATGTCTGTCATGTGTTGCGCAGCCTGACCCATGGCCTGGGTTTCGGCATCGGCTTGGCGGCCTTGTATGGCTTGCTGTATGGGCTGCTGAGCGCCGAGGACTATGCGCTGTTGATGGGCTCGCTGCTGCTGTTCTGCCTGCTCGGGGTGTTCATGGTGCTGACCCGCAAACTCGATTGGTACGGGATCGGCCAGGGCAAATCCGCCGAGGCGCTGAACCTTGATAGCGGGGCTGTCCATGAGTAGGTCGCTGGGGTTGCGCGAGGATCAGCAGTGGGGCGCGGAGTTGGCGCGGTTGCTCGATGACGCCTTGAGAACGGACACGATCCCTGTAGGAGCCGACTTGCCGGCGATGAACTCAAGGGCGCCGGGGTGTTTCCAGGCACCCCGCGTTATCGTTGACCTTCATCGCCAGCAAGCTGGCTCCTACAGGGGGATGAGGTGTGGCTTAAAAAGACGGTGACTGCCGGCGACGTTTCCATTGGTCCAGGCGTTGTTGCAGATTCAACGGGCTGTGGATCTGCTGTTGCCGCGCCCGGCTGAACAGGATCAGCGCCAGTTCGGCGGTGGCCAGGGCATCGGCGCTGGCGTTGTGGCGCTCTTCCACGTGCAGTTTGAAATAGCCGATCCAGTCGTCGAGCCCGGCTTCGCGCAAGGTCGCGTGTGGACATAGCAAGGGCGCCATATCGGCCACATCGAAAAACGGATGCTGCAGGCGGTAACCGAGGCTGTCCTTCAGCGCGCGCGCGAGCATGTGCTGGTCGAAGGGCGCGTGGAACGCCAGCAGCGGGCTGTCGCCGACGAACTCCATGAACTCCAGCAACGCCAGCGCCGGATCGCTGCCGGCCGCCAGGGCACTGGGCCCCAGGCCGTGGATCAGTACGCTGGGGTTGACGCTCTGCCCGGGGCGCAGCAACGTCCGCTCAAAGCACTGCCCCAGGTCGATGGCGCCGTCTTCGATGACCACCGCGCCGATGGACAGCACCTGGTCGCGATGCAGGTTCAGGCCGCTGGTTTCCAGGTCGACGACAATCCAGCGCTGTTCCCGCAGCGAACACCCGTCCAGGGGCTTGGCGGCCGGCAGTTGCCCGACCCGCGCCAGGGTGGTGGCATCCAGGGTTGGCGCGGGGGCCTTCAGCCAGGAAAACAGCTTCATAGCTGATACCGCAGGGCCAGGCTGCTTTGCAGGCGCTGCGCCTGGCGCAGGGCTTCACGCAGGATGCGTCGGTCGAGCTGGTTGAGGCTGTCCGGATCGACCCGGTTGGAATACGGCAGGTTGTGCCGGGTTTGCAACTGATGTTGTTGCAGGCGGGTCTGCTGGATGAAGTGATAGGCCTCTTCATAAGCCGCGCCGTCGAGGCGTTCGATCACCTCCTTGGCCACCAGCTGGCGCAGGCGCTCGACGGTGTTGCCGGCGTCGATGCCGTTGGCCAGAGCCAGCAGGCGGGCGCCGTCGACGAAGGGGGTCAGTCCCTGGACTTTCAGGTCCAGGGTGGCCTTGTCGTTGCCGTTGCGGGTCAGCACGAACTCACGCAAACGCCCGACCGGCGGGCGCTGGCGCAAGGCGTTATCGGCCATCATGCGCTGGAACAGCCGATTGTCGGCGACCTGGGCGAGGATGCCCTGGCGCAGTTGTCGGCAGCCTTGTTCGTCGCCCCAGACCACCCGCAGGTCGAAATAGATGCTCGACGCCAGCAGGTTTTCCGGCGTGGCCTCACGAATGAAAGCGGCAAAGCGCCGGGCCCATTCGGCACGGGACAGGCACAGCTCGGGGTTGCCGGCCATGATGTTGCCCTTGCACAGGCTGAAGCCGCACAGCGCCAGGCTCTGGTTGATCTGCTGCGCCAGGGGCAGCAACTTGCCGCGGATCTCGGCGGCCTGGGCCGCGTCGCGCGCCTCGAAGAGGATGCCGTTGTCCTGGTCGGTGTACAGCGTCTGTTCGCGGCGGCCTTCGCTGCCGAAGCACAGCCAGCTGAACGGCACGCCCGGGTCGCCCTTGTCGGCCAGGGTCAGTTCGATGACCCGGCAGACGGTGTGGTCATTGAGCAGGGTGATGATCTGGGTGATCTGGGTCGACGACGCACCATGGGCCAGCATGCGCTCCACCAACTGGCCGATTTCGCCGCGAATGGTCACCAGGTTGTCCAGGCGCGCCGCGCTGCGGATGGTCCGCGCCAGGTGCACCAGATCGACCCGTTGCAGGGAAAACAGGTCGCGTTCGGACACCACGCCGCACAGGCGCTGCTCCTTGACCAGGCATACGTGGGCAATGTGCCGTTCGGTCATGGCGAGCGCGGCGTCGAAGGCGCTGTGGTCCGGGGTCAGGGCGAAGGGCGCCTGGATCATGTGTCGGTCGATGGGCTGGTCGAAGTCATGGACGCCGTCGGCCACCACCTGGCGCAGATCACGCAGGGTGAAGATGCCGACCGGGGCCTTGGCCTCATTGACCACTACGATGCTGCCGACCTGTTGCTCGTGCATCAGGCTCACCGCTTCGCGCAGTGGGGTGCTCGGGCGGCAGGTCACGGGATGGCGCATCGCCAGTTCACCCAGCCGAGTGTTGAGCGAATACTGGGTACCGAGGGTTTCCACGGCTTTGCGCTGGACCTGTTGGTTGACCTGGTCCAGCAGGCTGCTGACGCAACGCAGGGCAAAGTTGCGAAAGGTCTCGGAGGACGAGAACAGCTTGATGAACGCCGGTTTGTTCAGTAGCAGGCAGAAGGTGTCTTCGCCGGCCAGGTGTTCGGTACGGGTGGCCCGCTCGCCCAGCAGCGCCGCGAGGGGGAAGCATTCGCCGGTGGTGATTTCGAAGACGGTTTCGGTGCCGCCCTTGGCGGTATGCGGGCGTTCGCCGACCACTCGTCCCTGTTTGACGATATAGAAGTGCTCCACCGGACCGTCGGCGGGCTTGATGATGCTCTCGCCGGTGCCGTAGAAACGCAGCTGGCACTGTTCGACCAGATAGGCCAGATGGGCGTTCTCCATCTGGTTGAAGGGCGGGAATCGCTGCAGGAACTGCAAGGTGCCGTGGATATTCTGCAACACCGCGGTCTTCCCGGCCTGGGTGAAGGCATCCGCTTTGCTCATGACCACTATCGCTTTTTTTGTCCGTTGTGAGGGGCGCGATGAATCGCTGTTGCGAGCATGGTCGGCTCCCTTCCCCAGGGTGCCCATTGGACGTAAGTCTAGGATCTGTACGAAAACAGCCTTACCTGACCGCCGCACGGCGAGTTTTCGTACAGATCCTGCGGTCTGCGAAATAGCCTACAGTTGAATAAGTAGATTCTTAACAAATATCGACTTGGAAAACTTTCCGACGAAGTGCACATTGAGCACCCGTTTAGCGATGTCTGAGCGCTGTGCCAGGGAATTGAATTGCTAAGGGATACCAGAGAGCCGTATGTCCGACCACGATATTTTGAGCGATGCCGAGCGCGAGGCCATACTGCAGGTGATGCAGGCACCTCGCTTGTCGCATCAGCGGGTCTTGATCGTCGATGACGACCAGGACGCCCGGGAGCTGCTGTCGGAAATCCTCGCCTTGCACGATATCCACTGCCTGACCGCCGCCAGTGGCGCGGCGGCCTTTGCGTTGCTGGAGTCCAATCGCAACATCGGTCTGTTGATCACCGATCTGCGCATGGCCGATGACGGGTTGGACCTGATCCGCAAGGTGCGCGAGTCGGAGCGGGCGGCGCTGCCGATCATCATCGTCTCCGGCAATGCCGATGTGCGCGATGCCATTGATGCCATGCATTTGAGCGTGGTGGATTTTCTGCTCAAGCCCATCGATACCGCGCAGTTGCTGAAGCTGGTCAAGCGTGAGCTGGGGATGGTGGTCTAGCTCCTGTAGCCGCGGCCGGAATGAAAAAGCCCTGATCGTTACCGATCAGGGCTTTTTCCGTTGGCCATCAGCGCGGGATTACAGGCCGTTGCGGGCCTTGAACTCGCGACGACGACGGTGCAGCACCGGCTCGGTGTAGCCGTTGGGCTGCTTGGTCCCCTCGATCACCAGTTCGACCGCCGCCTGGAAGGCGATGTTGCTGTCGAAGTCCGGGGCCAGCGGGCGGTACAGCGCATCACCGGCATTCTGCCGGTCGACCACAGGGGCCATGCGCTTGAGGCTTTCCATGACCTGGTCCTGGGTGACCACGCCATGCCGCAGCCAGTTGGCGATGTGCTGGCTGGAAATCCGCAGGGTGGCGCGGTCTTCCATCAGGCCGACATCATGGATGTCCGGCACCTTCGAGCAACCGACACCCTGGTCGATCCAGCGCACCACGTAGCCGAGGATACCCTGGGCGTTGTTGTCCAGTTCGTTGCGGATCTCCTCGGCCGACCAGTCGGTGTTGCTCGCCAGGGGAATGGTCAGGATGTCGTCCACCGAGGCGCGGGCGCGCTTGGCCAGCTCGGCCTGGCGGGCGAACACGTCGACCTTGTGGTAATGCAGCGCGTGCAACGCGGCGGCGGTCGGCGACGGCACCCAGGCGGTGTTGGCCCCGGCCAGCGGGTGGGCGATCTTCTGTTCGAGCATCGCCGCCATCAGGTCGGGCATGGCCCACATGCCCTTGCCGATCTGCGCGCGACCTTGTAGGCCGGTGCTCAGACCAATATCGACGTTCCAGTTCTCGTAGGCGCCGATCCATTTTTCGGCCTTCATGGCCGCCTTGCGCACCATCGCGCCAGCTTCCATGGAGGTGTGGATCTCGTCACCGGTACGGTCGAGGAAGCCGGTGTTGATGAACACTACGCGCTCGCTGGCGGCCTTGATGCAGGCTTTCAGGTTGACGGTGGTGCGGCGCTCCTCGTCCATGATCCCGACTTTCAGCGTGTTGCGCGGCAGGTTCAGGACGTCTTCGATGCGGCCGAACAGCTCGTTGGTGAACGCAGCTTCTTCCGGACCGTGCATCTTCGGCTTGACGATGTAGACCGAGCCGGTGCGGCTGTTCTTGCGCACGGTATTGCCATTGAGGCTGTGGATCGCCGCGAGGCTGGTGACCAGGCCGTCGAGGATGCCTTCGGGGACTTCGTTGCCATGGCTGTCGAGGATCGCGTCGATGGTCATCAGGTGACCGACGTTGCGCACGAACAGCAGCGAGCGACCGTGCAGGCTCAATTCGCCGCCATCGACGGCGGTGTAGGTGCGGTCGGCGTTCATGGTGCGGGTGAAGGTGGTGCCGCCCTTGGCGACTTGTTCCGCCAGGTCGCCCTTCATCAGGCCGAGCCAGTTGCGGTAGATCACCACCTTGTCATCGGCATCGACGGCGGCGACCGAGTCTTCGCAGTCCATGATGGTGGTCAGGGCCGCTTCCATCAGCAGGTCCTTCACGCCGGCGGCGTCGGTCTGGCCGATCGGGCTGCTGGCGTCGATCTGGATTTCGAAGTGCAGGCCGTTGTGCTTCAGCAGGATGGCGCTCGGGGCCGCCGCGTCGCCCTGGAAGCCGATAAGCTGGGCATCGTTGCGCAGACCGCTGTTGGTGCCGCCCTTGAGGCCGACCACCAGTTTGCCGTCGACGATCTTGTAACCCACGGAGTCGACGTGGGAGCCGGCGGCCAGGGGCGCGGCTTCGTCGAGGAAGGCGCGGGCGAAGGCGATGACCTTGTCGCCACGGACCTTGTTGTAGCCTTTGCTTTTTTCCGCGCCGTCGGCTTCGCTGATGGCATCGGTGCCATAGAGCGCGTCATACAGCGAACCCCAGCGGGCGTTCGAGGCGTTGAGGGCGAAACGCGCGTTCATCACCGGTACCACCAGCTGTGGGCCGGCCATGCGGGCGATTTCGTCGTCGACGTTCTGGGTAGTGGCCTGGAAATCCGCCGCTTCTGGCAGCAGGTAACCGATGTCTTGCAGGAAGGCTTTGTAAGCCATGGCGTCATGGGCCTGGCCGGCCCGGGACTGGTGCCAGGCATCGATGCGGGCCTGGAAATCATCGCGTTTGGCGAGTAGGGCTCGGTTCTTCGGCGCCAGGTCGTGAATGACCTTGTCGGCACCGGCCCAGAACTGGTCGGCGGTCAGACCGGTACCGGGAATGGCTTCGTTGTTTACGAAGTCGAACAGGACTTTGGCGACCTGAAGGCCACCGACTTGAACGTGTTCAGTCATTGCTTGCCTCACTCTGCTCAGCTATTCAGCTCTTCTATTTAAAGCCTTGCGCGCTTCTCTCAACACAGTACCAGAACATGCCCTTGCGGGCGGCTGGGCGAACCCCGCCAACGCGAGCGGGCGGGGCTTTGCGTGCTTTGGCAGGCACTCGGGCAGATATCGTTGCAACGTTATGTAGTGCGTGCTGGCGCATACTACATGATGCATTGCGGTTGTGAAAATCAGACTAAATACGTCGTTTCGCGACCAGTGGGTTCTGTCTGGTCATGCCGCGGGCGTTGATGTTCTCAAGAAATGCATGGATTGTTCCATACAAATATAAAAATCGTACACGATTTTCCTTTGCGGTCTTCCCGCGACCGACCGCACGGCGCTCGACAAGGGCCGTGCCTATACTGGATCAACCAACAAGAGGGCTATCCCGTGGACCATCTCGTACTGACTGTATTCGCACCCGACAAGGCCGGCCAGGTCGAACAGATTGCCTTGTGCGTTGCCGAGCATGGCGGCAACTGGCTGGAAAGTCGCATGTCTGGCCTGGCCGGGCAGTTTGTCGGGATTGTTCGGGTCGAGGCGCCGGCCGAGGCCCATGACGAGTTGATCAAGGCGCTCCACGCCCTCGCCAGCCAAGGTATTCAGATCCAGGTGATTCCCGGCAGTGGTGAAGCGCCCGGCCAGTGGAAACCCATCGCGATGGAGTTGGTGGGCAATGATCGTCCGGGCATCGTGCGGGACATCACCCGTCTGCTGACTGAACAGGGGATCAATCTGGAGCAACTGGTGACCGATGTGAGTCCCGCCCCGATGAGCGGCGACCCGCTGTTTCATGCCGAGGCGATCCTGGCGGTGCCGTTTGACCTGCCGCTGGAAACCTTGCAGTCGAGCCTGGAAACCCTGGCCGATGAGCTGATGGTGGAATTGATGCTGCGCAGCGAGGAAGAATGAAGCGGGTTATCCAGTTTTAACGGGGACGGCCCTGTGGATAACCTGGGGAGACACGGCGCCCGGCCAGGCCGGCCGGGGCTTTCCAGGATATGAGCAAAAAACGAGCAGTTTCAAGGGCTTGTGCACAAACGGCGTGGACCGGCTTGTGGATAACCTTGGGGTAGAAGCTTGCAGCCCACGTGGAGCAAGGCTTACAGGCTTCTGTGCGTTTTTTGATCAGCTGCGCTTGCGCAGGCTGAGCCAGATGTCGGCGCTGTACACCACCAGGCCGGCCCAGATGAACATGAACGCCACCAGGTTGCTGGAGGTCAGATGTTCGCCGAACAGCAGCACGGCTTGCAGCAGCACCAGGGTCGGTGCCAGGTATTGCAGGAAACCCAGGGTGGTGTAGGGCAGGTGACGCGCCGCCGCATTGAAGCTCACCAGGGGGACCAGCGTGACCGGACCGGCGGCGATCAGCCACCAGGCTTGCGAGGTGCTCCAGAATTCGGCTTGGGCGCTGCTGGCGAGCGGGTGCAGCAACAGCCAGCCGAGGGCGATGGGCACCAGCATCCAGGTTTCCACCACCAGCCCCGGCAGGGCCTTGACCGGTGCCTGCTTGCGGATCAGCCCGTAGAAGCCGAAGGTCAGCGCCAGCACCAGCGACACCCAGGGCAGGCTGCCGACCTGCCAGACCTGTTGCGCCACCCCCACGGTGGCCAGGCCCACGGCGATCCATTGTAGGCGGCGCAGGCGTTCGCCCAACAGCAGCATGCCCAGCAGTACGTTGACCAACGGGTTGATGTAGTAACCCAGACTGGCCTCGAGCATGCGTCCGTTGTTGACCGACCAGACGTAGGTCAGCCAGTTGGCGGCGATCAGGGTCCCGCTCAGCGCCAGGATCGCCAGGCGGCGCGGGTTGTCCCGTAGTTCGCGCCACCAGCCCGGGTGCTTCCACACCACCAGCAGCAGGGCGCCGAACAGGGCGGACCAGAGCACGCGGTGGATGATGATCTCTACGGCCGGTACGGCGGCGATGGCTTTGAAGTAGATCGGGAACAGGCCCCAGATGATGTAGGCGGTGAGGCCAAGGATGTACCCGCGACGCGGGTTGGCGGCTTGCATGCAGAGTCCTTGCTTAGGCTGCTAACTAATTGTCGGTAAATCCTGCCACAACCGTCAGAATATTTTCAGCGGTTCTTCGTCCAGGGCGGCTAATTGTTCGCGCAATGCCAGTACCTGGTCGCCCCAGTAGCGTTCGCTGCCGAACCACGGGAAGCTGCGGGGAAACGCCGGGTCGTCCCAGCGCCGGGCCAGCCAGGCGCTGTAGTGCATCAGGCGCAAGGCGCGCAGGGGTTCGATCAGCGCCAGTTCGCGGGGATCGAAGTCGTGGAACTCGCTGTAGCCGTCCATCAGCTCCGACAGTTGGCCGAGGCATTCCTGGCGGCTGCCTGCGAGCATCATCCACAGGTCCTGCACCGCCGGGCCCATGCGGCAGTCATCGAGGTCGACGATGTGGAACATCTCGTCACGGCACATCATGTTGCCGGGGTGGCAGTCACCGTGCATGCGGATGTTCTGGTGCGGGGTTTGGGCGTAGACCTGTTGCACCCGCTTGAGCAGGTCGCGGGCCACGGACTCGTAGGCCGGCAGCAGGCTGCGGGGAATGAAATTACCTTCCAGCAGGGTGCTCAGCGAGTCCTCGCCGAAGTTCTTCACGCCCAGGGCTTCGCGGTGTTCGAACGGACGGGTGGCACCCACGGCATGCAGGCGGCCGAGCAGTTGTCCGAGGCGATAGAGCTGGTCGAGATTGCCCGGCTCCGGGGCCCGGCCACCCCGCCGGGGGAACAGGGTGAAGCGAAAACCGGCGTGTTCGAACAGGCTTTCGCCGTTGTGGATCAGCGGGGCGACGACCGGGACTTCGCATTCGGCCAGTTCGAAGGTGAAGCGGTGTTCCTCGAGAATCGCCTCGTTGGTCCAGCGCTGCGGGCGGTAGAACTTGGCGATCAGCGGTTGGCCGTCTTCGATGCCCACCTGATAGACACGGTTTTCGTAGCTGTTGAGGGCCATGACCCGGGCGTCGCTGAGAAAGCCAATGCTTTCCACGGCGTCGAGCACCAGGTCGGGGGTGAGTGTTTCAAACGGGTGAGACATGCTGACTCCTGCGGGCGGCAGGCGGCCGCGTCCGACCCAGCATGTTAACGCAGACGGGGTTCGGATAGGTGATGGACTGAAAGGGGATGGACTCTTGTGGCGAGCGGGCTTGCCCGCGCTGGGGCGCGAAGCGGCCCTAAAATCAGCGACCTCATTGTGTCAGGTAGTACGCAGTCACAGGTTTTGCGACTGCTTCGCAGCCGAGCGCGGGCAAGCCCGCTCGCCACAAGATCGCGCTCGACGTCAAATCGCCTTGACTGAATACGGTCCCTGTGGGAGCGGAGCTTGTCGGATCGCCGCACCGCCGCGAAAGGGATCGTCAGGCGCCGATGATCCCGCCATCCTCCCGACGGATCGCCATTACCGAGGAGCGCGGCTTGCCGTTCGGCAAATGCTCGGGGAAGGTCGAGTGGCCGCTTTCACCGGGATGCTGGATGCCGACGAACAAGGTCTTCTGGTCCGGCGAGAAGCTGATGCCGGTCACTTCGCAACCCACCGGGCCAACCATGAAGCGGCGGATTTCACCGCTGGCCGGATCGGCGCAGAGCATCTGGTTGTTGCCCATGCCGGCAAAATCCCCGGCATTGCTGTAGTCGCCGTCGCTGAGGATCCACAGCCGTCCGGCCTGGTCGAAACCCAGACCGTCCGGGCTGTTGAACATGTTCTGCGGGGTGATGTTGGACGAGCCGGCCTTGGCCGTGCCGGGATGCACGGCGGGGTTGCCCGCGACCACGAACAGGTCCCAGCCGAAACGGTCCGCCCCATGGTCGTCGCCCAGGGCCTGCCAGCGCAGGATCTGTCCGTAGACGTTCTTCTCCCGAGGATTTGGTCCGCCGGCCGGCATGCCGTCGTCGCCGCGCTTGGAGTTGTTGGTCAGGGTGCAATAGACCTGGCCGTCGATGGGGCTGACGACAATCCACTCCGGACGGTCCATGCGCGTGGCCTTGACCACGCTGGCGGCCAGGCGGGCGTGAATCAGCACTTCGGCCTGGCTGGCGAAACCGCTGGCGGCGTCGATGCCGTTCTTGCCGAAGGTCAGTTCGACCCATTCCCCCGAACCCTTCGGACGATCCGGGTGGCCGTCGCCGTTGTCGAAGCGCGCCACGTACAGCGTGCCATGGTCCAGCAGGTCGCGGTTGGCCTTGGGGTTCTTGTGGTCGATCCTGTCGCGGCTGATGAACCTGTAGATGAACTCGCCGCGCTCGTCGTCGCCCATGTAGACCACGGCGCGGCCGTCACGGGTTTCGGCCAGGGCCGCGTTCTCGTGCTTGAAACGGCCCAGGGCGGTGCGCTTGACCGGCGTGGACTGCGGGTCGAACGGGTCGATTTCCACCACCCAGCCGTGACGGTTCAGTTCGTTGGGGTTCAGGGCCATGTCGAAGCGCGGATCGTGGGCGTGCCAGTTGATCTCTTTGCTGCCTGCCACGACGCCATAGCGCTTCTGCGCGGTATCGAACTTGTGTTCGGCATGGCTGCTGCCGAAGCAGTCGGTGAAGTTCTCTTCACAGGTCAGGTAGGTGCCCCACGGCGTCTTGCCGTTGGCGCAGTTCTGGAAGGTGCCGAGGACCTTGCGGCCCTGCTTGTCGGCCTGGGTCTGCAGCCAGGGATGGCCGGCTGCCGGGCCACCAAAGCGGATTGGGGTGTTGCCGTGGATCCGCCGGTTGTAGGGCGAACCCTGGACGAACCGCCATTGGTCGTCCTTGCGCTGGATTTCGATCACCGAGACGCCCTCGCTGGCCTGGGCCTTGCGCACGTCTTCGAGCGATTGCGGCTGGCCGCCGTGGGCGTAGAGGTAGCGGTAGTTGGTGTATTCGTTGTTGATCGCCAGCAGCGCGCGGTTGTCGTCGCCGGGGAAGGGGAACAGGCTCATGCCGTCGTTGTTGTCGCCGAACTGGACTTCCTGGGCCTTGGCGGTGCCGTTGCCGCTCGGGTCGAAGGCCGGGCCGTGCTTGGCCAGCGGTTGGCCCCAGCTGATCAGCACCGACGCGGTGTAGCCGGGTGGCAGGGTCAGGGTGTCGCGGGTGGCGGCGGCGATGCTGTCGAAGCCCAGCAGCTTGCCGGAGGCGGCGCTGGTGCCGGCCGCCATTACGCTGCGGGTCAGCAGGTTGCCGCCGAGGAACAGCGCCGCGCCGCACAAGGCACCGGCACTGATGAAGCCGCGACGGCTGAGGCCGACCATCTGTTCCAGGTCGGTCGGTTGGTTTTCTTCCAAAAGGTTCATGATCAGGCTCCCTGCGGGTCAGGGGGTCACCTTAGTAATGCCGTGTGACGGATTTGTTGCGGGAAAAGCGGGGGATCGCTGCGCGATCGATCGCCAGCAAGCTGGCTCCTACAAGGGGAGTGCGGTCCTCTGTAGGAGTCGGCTTGCCGGCGATGGCGTCATAACGGTGTACCCAGAATCACCAAGGACGGCGCAAACGTCGTCTGCACCGGGCTTCCCACGTGCAGACCGAGATTTTTGATCTGCTCCGGCTGCGCCAGCGCACAGAGGATTTGTCCGTTCGGCAGCGAGATTCTGACCTCCGACGGTCCGTCTTCGTCCTCGGAAATTTCCTCGATTTGACCGTCCAGAGAATTGTGTCCGGATTTTGCCGGCTGCCCGATGGCACTTAATTCCAGCCAACCGGCCTTGATCAGGGCGACCACTTCGGTGCCGCTTTCCAGCTCCAGGCGCAGGGTGCTGTCGTGGGTGATCTGCGCCTGGAGCGTGAGGCCACCGGCCAAGGCCAGTCGTACGAGGTCGTTGCGCCCGTGGCTGGCGATGTCCTGCACCGTGCCGTGGAGCTGGTTGCGGGCGCTGGTGCGCAGCATCAGGCGACCGAGCAGATCGAGGTCGCCGCTGTCTTCGGCCGCTTCCAGGACCTGGGCCTGGAGGGTCTGCAGGCGTTGATACAGACGCAGCACCCGTTCGCCCTCAGCCGACAATTTTGCGCCGCCGCCGCCCTTGCCGCCGACGCTGCGCTCCACCAGGGGCTTTTGCGCGAGGTTGTTCAACTCATCGATGGCGTCCCAGGCCGCCTTGTAGCTCAAGCCCGCGCTTTTCGCGGCGCGGGTGATGGAACCCTGTTCGGCGATATGTTGCAGCAAGGCGATGCGCTGGGGGCGGCGGACGATGTGTTGGGTCAACAGGACGGGCAGGGACATGGGGCGGACTTCGGGCGACAGGGGTATCGGGAAAGGTGCCTCTCGGTACCATCGACGTCAAGCCGAACGCCGTTTCTGTAGGAGCCGGCTTGCTGGCGATAGCGGCCGATCAGGCGATGCAAGGCTGACTGGCCTCATCGCCGGCAATCGAGCGTCGACCGGCGCTCCCACAGGGTTGCGGTTAGCGGGTCTGCGGACTCGGTGTGCGCGCCAGGCAGTAAACGTCGACCCGTCGCGCACCGGCCTTGATCAGCAACCGGGCCAGGCTTTCGGCAGTGGCGCCAGTGGTCAGCACATCGTCCACCACTGCCAGGTGCAGGCCTTCGACCTTTGCGCCGGGCGCCAGGGCAAACGCCTGCAGCAGGTTGCGCCGGCGGGCCCGGGCATCCAGGCCTTGTTGGGCCAGTGTGTCCTGAATACGCCGCAGACAATGCTCATCGGTGCGGATCTCCAGGCTTTTCGCCAACCAGTTCGCCAGCATCGCCGCCTGGTTATAGCCGCGTTGGCGCAGGCGCCGGGCAGCCATGGGCACCGGCAGCAGCAGGTCCGGTCGCGGCAGGCCATTGTCGAAGCGCTCGCGCAGCGCCTGGGCCAGCAATTCGCCGAGCAGTCGTCCCAGCGGCCATTGGCTCTGGTGCTTGAAGCGGGTGATCAGGCTGTCCAGCGGGAAGCGGTAGGTCCAGGGCGCAATCACCTGCTCGAAGGCCGGCGGCTGCTTGAGACACTGCCCGCAGGTCAGCCCCACCATCGGCAAGGGCAGGGCGCAGACCTGGCAAGACTCCATCAGCCAGGGCAGCTCGCTCTCGCAGGGTGTACAGATTGGGTGAGGGGTGTCGGTGGCTTCATCGCATAACAAACAGTGTTGTTTGTTTTTTAACCAGATGTAAACCGGCCCTCTGTATCGTGGTTGACAGTGCATGAGTCTTCCTTAAATATGCCGAGCATCCGTGTCGCGTCTGTGGGTATTGCCCGCCCCAGCCGCTTGCCCAGCATAAAACAAGGAACTCCGCCGATGAGCGCCAGCACCACCGCCACTTTGCGTCACGATTGGTCTTTAGCCGAGGTCAAGGCGCTGTTCGTCCAGCCGTTCAATGACCTGCTGTTCCAGGCGCAAACCGTGCATCGCGCGCACTTCGATGCCAATCGCGTGCAAGTGTCGACCCTGCTGTCGATCAAGACCGGCGCCTGCCCGGAAGACTGCAAGTACTGCCCACAGTCCGGCCACTACAACACCGGGCTGGAAAAAGAAAAACTGATGGAAGTGCAGAAGGTGCTGGAGGAGGCCGCGCGGGCCAAGGCCATCGGTTCGACCCGTTTCTGCATGGGCGCGGCGTGGAAACATCCGTCGGCCAAGGACATGCCCTACGTGCTGCAGATGGTCAAGGGCGTCAAGGCCATGGGCCTGGAAACCTGCATGACCCTGGGCAAGCTCGACCAGGACCAGACCGTCGCCCTGGCCGAAGCCGGCCTGGACTACTACAACCACAACCTCGACACCTCGCCGGAGTTCTACGGCAGCATCATCACCACCCGTACCTACAGCGAGCGCCTGCAGACCCTGGCCTATGTGCGTGATGCCGGGATGAAGATCTGCTCCGGTGGCATCCTCGGCATGGGCGAGTCCCTCGACGACCGCGCCGGGCTGCTGATCCAGCTGGCGAACCTGCCGGAACACCCGGAGTCGGTGCCGATCAACATGCTGGTGAAGGTTGCCGGTACCCCGCTGGAAAATGCCGAGGAGGTCGATCCGTTCGATTTCATCCGCATGCTGGCGGTGGCGCGGATCCTCATGCCGCAATCCCACGTCCGGCTGTCGGCGGGTCGTGAGGCGATGAACGACCAGATGCAGGCCCTGGCGTTCTTCGCCGGCGCCAACTCGATCTTCTACGGCGATAAGCTGCTGACCACCGCCAACCCGCAGGCCGACAAGGACATGCAACTGTTCGCACGCCTGGGCATCCAGCCCGAGGCCCGTGAGGAGCACGCCGACGAAGTGCACCAGGCGGCCATCGAGCAGGCGCTGGTGGAGCAAAAGAGCAGCGAGCAGTTCTACAACGCCGCTGTCTGATCCCGCGAGGCCTTGCATGTCCTTCGATCTCGCCGCCCGGCTGTCCGCCCGGCGTGCCGAAAACCTCTATCGCCAGCGGCCGCTGCTCGAAAGTCCGCAGGGCCCGCAGGTGGTGGTCGACGGCCAGCCCCTGCTGGCCTTCTGTAACAACGACTACCTGGGCCTGGCCAATCATCCACAGGTCATCGAAGCCTGGCAGGCCGGCGCGGCGCGCTGGGGTGTCGGCGGCGGTGCATCGCACCTGGTGATCGGTCACAGCACGCCGCACCATGCCCTGGAAGAGGCCCTGGCCGATCTCACCGGGCGCCCGCGGGCGCTGTTGTTCACCACCGGCTACATGGCCAACCTCGGCGCGGTCACGGCCCTGGTGGGGCAGGGCGATACGGTGCTGGAGGATCGTCTCAACCATGCGTCGTTGCTGGATGCCGGGTTGCTGTCGGGGGCGCGCTTCAACCGTTACCTGCACAACGACGCCGCCAGCCTCGCCAAGCGCCTGGAAAAAGCCACGGGTAATACGCTGGTGGTCACCGATGGCGTATTCAGCATGGACGGCGACCTCGCCGACTTGCCGGCCCTGGCCCGTGAAACCCGGGCCAGGGGCGCGTGGCTGATGGTCGACGACGCCCATGGTTTCGGCCCGCTGGGCGCCCATGGCGGCGGTATCGTCGAGCATTTCGGCCTGAGCCAGGAGGACGTGCCGGTGCTGGTCGGCACCCTGGGCAAGGCCTTCGGCACGGCGGGCGCCTTTGTCGCCGGCAGTGAAGAGTTGATTGAAAGCCTGGTGCAGTTCGCCCGGCCCTACATCTACACCACCAGCCAACCGCCGGCCCTGGCCTGTGCGACGCTGAAGAGCCTGGAGCTGCTGCGCACCGAGCACTGGCGGCGCGAGCACCTGAATGCGCTGATTCGCCAGTTCCGCCAGGGTGCCGAACAAATCGGCCTGACGCTGATGGACAGCTTCACCCCGATCCAGCCGATCCTGATCGGCGACAGCGCCCGGGCGCTGCGGTTCTCGCAGTTGTTGCGCGAGCGCGGCCTGATGGTGACGGCGATTCGTCCGCCCACCGTGCCGGCGGGCAGTGCGCGTCTGCGGGTGACCTTGTCCGCGGCCCACAGTGAGGCGCAGGTGCAGCTATTGTTAGAGGGGCTGGCAGCCTGTTTCAGCTTGTTGGGTCCCGTTGAGCCGTTGGAGCCAAACCATGCGTGATCGTCTGATCCTGTTGCCCGGTTGGGGGCTCGGCATTTCGCCGTTGGAGCCCCTGGCCGCGGCATTGCGCGGGTTGGACGAGCACTTGCGGGTGGAAATCGAACCCTTGCCGGAACCGGCCAGCGGCGATCCCGAGGAGTGGCTCGACGAACTGGAGGCGAGCCTGCCGGACAATGCCTGGCTGGGCGGTTGGTCCCTAGGCGGCATGCTGGCCTCGGCCTTGGCGGCGCGGCGCGGCGAGCGTTGCTGCGGCCTGCTGACGCTGGCGAGCAACCCCTGTTTCGTGGTGGGCGACGGCTGGCCCGGGGCGATGGCGAACGACACCTTCGACCAGTTCCTGGCCGGCTGCCGCGCCGATCCGCAGACAACCCTCAAGCGCTTCAGCCTGCTCTGTGCCCAGGGCTCGCCAGACCCGCGCAGCCAGGCGCGACAGCTCCTGGCCGGTGCGCCGCACACCGCCCCCGAGGCCCTGTTGAACGGGCTGGAGGTGCTGGCGCAACTGGATACCCGCCAGGCCCTGCAAGCGTATCGCGGTCCGCAACTGCACCTGTTCGCCGGCCAGGATGGCCTGGTGCCGGCCGAAGCCGCCAGTGATTTGCTGGCGTTGCTGCCGGATGTCGAAGTCGGCCTGATCGAACAGGCCGGTCACGCTTTTCTACTGGACGACCCCCATGGAGTGGCCGGGGCTATCCAGGCCTTTTTGCATGAGTCCGGTGATGACTGATCTTTCCCATCCTGCCTTGCCGGGCGGCCTGCCTGACAAGCGTCAAGTCGCGGCCTCGTTTTCCCGCGCGGCGGCCAGCTATGACAGCGTGGCCCAACTGCAGCGCGATGTCGGTCACGAATTGCTCGGGCGCTTGCCGGCCAACCTGAATCCGTCCCGTTGGCTCGACATGGGCTGCGGCACCGGCTACTTCAGCCGTGCCCTGGGCGTTCGTTTCAACCAGGGCGAAGGCGTGGCGCTGGATATTGCCCAGGGCATGCTGGAGCATGCGCGGCCGCTGGGCGGTGCCCGGCACTTTGTCGCCGGGGACGCCGAACGCCTGCCATTGCAGGCCGACAGCTGCGACCTGGTGTTCTCCAGCCTGGCGGTACAGTGGTGCGCCGATTTCGCTGCGGTACTCGGCGAGGCCCACCGCGTATTGCGGCCGGGCGGCGTCATGGCCTTTGCCAGCCTGTGTGTCGGCACCCTGCACGAGTTGCGGGAAAGTTGGCGGGCGGTGGATGGCCTGGTGCACGTCAACCGCTTCCGGCTGTTCAGCGACTACCAACAGTTGTGCGGGGACAGCGGTTTGCGGGTGGTCAGCCTGGAAAGCCGGCCGCAGGTGTTGCACTACCCTGATGTGCGCAGCCTGACCCATGAGCTCAAGGCCCTGGGTGCGCATAACCTCAATCCGGGTCGCCCCGGCGGATTGACCGGACGAGCGCGGATTCTCGGGTTGATGCACGCCTATGAACAGTTTCGCCAGGCCGAAGGTTTGCCGGCGACCTATCAGGTGGTCTACGCCATTCTGGAGAAACCGCTATGAGCGCTGCCTATTTCATCACCGGCACCGACACCGACGTGGGCAAGACCACGATTGCCGCCGGGTTGCTGCATGCTGCCCGCCAGGCCGGCCTGAGCACCGCGGCGGGCAAGCCGGTGGCCTCCGGCTGCGAGGTGACGCCCGCGGGGCTGCGCAACGCCGATGCCCTGGCGTTGTTGGCCGAGTGTTCGTTGCCGCTGACGTATGCCGAGGTCAATCCGGTGGCCTTCGAGCCGGCGATTGCCCCACATCTGGCGGCGCGTGAGGCGGGGGTGATGTTGACCGTGCAGTCCTTGCTGGGACCGATGCGGCAGGTGTTGGCCAAACAGGCCGACTTCACCCTGATCGAGGGGGCCGGCGGCTGGCGGGTACCGCTGGCGGACCAGGCCAGCCTGTCGGACCTGGCGCAGGCGCTGGCCTTACCGGTGATCCTGGTGGTGGGGGTGCGCCTGGGGTGCATCAGTCATGCCCTGCTGACCGCCGAAGCCATCGCCCGGGACGGGCTGCAACTGGCCGGCTGGGTGGCCAATATCGTCGATCCGAAGACCTCGCGTCTGGAAGAGAACCTCGCGACTTTGGCCGAACGCTTGCCTGCGCCTTGCCTGGGACGGGTGCCCAGGCTCAAGGCGGTGACCGCCGACGCCGTGGCGCAGCACCTGCAATTGGATTTGCTGGACTAGGCTGGACGCCGTGGTGCCTGCGGGTTGATCGGCGTTTTCCAGATTCTGCCTATCAAAAGGCAATATGCCATTATTGTTTTTGACGGGTGTTCCTTTGACAGGTCTGCTTAAATGCACACTGTTGATTCTGCCTCCAGTCGAGTTCGCCCATGGAAATCTCAGGAAATACCGCTGTTTATGCCGGTCTGAGCACTATTCGCTCTGGGCAGAACCGTGTCGACCAGGCCGCCAGCCAGATCGCCGATACCACGATCGAGCGCTCGCTCAAGAGCCAGTCGTCCGATACCCAGGTCAACCGCTTGTTGTCGGTGGACCGCAGCCAGCAAGACTTGGCGAGCAGCATGGTGGACATGTCCCAGGGCAAGCTCCAGGTGGAGTTGGGCGCCAAGGTGGAAAAGGCCTCGGACAAGATGCTTGGCACCTTGATCGATACCTACGCCTGAGGCGTACACCGCCCCACCAGACTTGAAACGCGATCTTTTTTGTAGGAGCGAGCTTGCTCGCGAAGCGTCCTGCCTGACACTCCGTGTCGTTCCTATCGCCAGCAAGCTGGCTCCTACAACGATTTCCGTCGCCCCATAAACCCGCCCCACCCTCGACTATTCTTTCCTTATCGCCCTCTGCTGCCTTCCAGGCCGCAGGCCTTTTCCTGCGCGTTTCTCAGCCATGTGTGACGAATGGCTTATGAACGACACTTGACAAGGATTGAGCGCAAACGTATGTTTCAAACAACCGTTTGACCGGCGTGGCAAATCGACGCGGTCGCTCATTCCAGGATTCATCAGCAGAGGTTTATCGCTATGCCTGACTACAAGGCCCCCTTGCGTGATATTCGTTTCGTCCGTGACGAGCTGCTCGGTTACGAAGCGCACTATCAGAGCCTGCCGGCATGCCAGGACGCTACCCCGGACATGGTTGACGCCATCCTCGAGGAAGGCGCCAAGTTCTGTGAGCAGGTACTGGCCCCGTTGAACCGGGTCGGCGACACCGAAGGTTGCACCTGGAGCGAGTCCGGCGTTAAGACGCCAACCGGTTTCAAGGCAGCCTACAAGCAGTTCGTCGAAGGCGGCTGGCCAAGCCTGGCCCACGACGTGGCACACGGCGGCCAGGGTCTGCCGGAGTCCCTGGGCCTGGCGGTCAGCGAAATGGTCGGCGAAGCCAACTGGTCGTGGGGCATGTACCCGGGCCTGTCCCATGGCGCGATGAACACCATTTCCGAACACGGCACGCCCGAGCAGCAAGAGGCCTACCTGACCAAGCTGGTCTCCGGCGAGTGGACCGGCACCATGTGCCTGACCGAACCGCACTGCGGCACCGACCTGGGCATGCTGCGCACCAAGGCCGAGCCTCAGGCAGACGGTTCCTACAAGGTCAGCGGGACCAAGATCTTCATTTCGGCCGGTGAGCACGACATGGCCGACAACATCGTCCATATCGTCCTGGCACGCCTGCCGGATGCACCGGCCGGCACCAAGGGCATTTCGCTGTTCATCGTGCCCAAGTTCCTGCCGAATGCCGACGGTAGCGTCGGTGCACGCAACGCGGTTTCCTGCGGTTCCATCGAACACAAGATGGGCATCCACGGCAACGCCACCTGCGTGATGAACTTCGATGCCGCCACCGGTTTCCTGATCGGCCCGCCGAACAAGGGCCTGAACTGCATGTTCACCTTCATGAACACCGCTCGCCTGGGGACCGCGCTGCAAGGCCTGGCCCACGCCGAGATCGGTTTCCAGGGTGGTCTGAAATACGCTCGCGAACGTCTGCAGATGCGCTCCCTGACGGGCCCGAAAGCGCCGGACAAGGCGGCCGACCCGATCATCGTGCACCCTGACGTGCGTCGCATGCTGCTGACCATGAAGGCCTTCGCCGAAGGCAACCGGGCGATGGTGTACTTCACCGCCAAGCAGGTGGACATCGTCAAGTACGGCCAGGATGAAGAAGAGAAGAAGAAGGCCGATGCACTGCTGGCGTTCATGACGCCGATTGCCAAGGCGTTCATGACCGAAGTGGGCTTCGAAGCCGCCAACCATGGCGTGCAGATCTACGGCGGCCACGGCTTCATCGCCGAGTGGGGCATGGAGCAGAACGTTCGCGACAGCCGCATCTCGATGCTGTACGAAGGCACCACCGGTATCCAGGCCCTGGATCTGCTGGGTCGCAAGGTGTTGATGACTCAGGGCGAAGCGCTGAAGGGCTTCACCAAGATCGTCCACAAGTTCTGCCAGGCCAACGAAGGCAACGCAGCGGTCAGCGAGTTCGTCGCGCCGCTGGCGGCCATCAACAAGGAGTGGGGCGAGCTGACCATGAAAGTGGGCATGGCCGCGATGAAGGACCGTGAAGAAGTCGGCGCCGCTTCGGTGGACTACCTGATGTACTCCGGTTATGCCTGCCTGGCTTACTTCTGGGCCGACATGGCGCGCCTGGCGGCCGAAAAACTGGCAGCCGGTACCACCGAGGAAGGTTTCTACACCGCCAAATTGCAGACCGCGCGCTTCTACTTCCAGCGCATCCTGCCGCGTACCCGCACTCACGTGGCGGCCATGCTGTCGGGTGCCAATAACCTGATGGACCTGAAGGAAGAGCATTTCAGCCTGGGCTACTAAACCGCGCTGAGTTCGCTGCGAAAGCCGCTTCGCCTACGGGGGAAGCGGCTTTTTTTTGCGTGCGACCCAAGCGATCCGGACAGAAAATATTCCCGACTAAATCGCTAAGAAGAATCGCCGCGCTGCCGTTACAGAGATGGCATTTGTGACTGATGTCACATTGCCGTGCTTTAGGTCTTACATACAGGCACAATGCCATTTGTTGCTTTGCCGGTCGGAGTTTTACCCTTGCCGCGTTCTTCCGCTGTCCATCTTGGTCATTTTTTACCCTCTCTCCTGTTGTTGCTTGCGGGGCTTGCGGCTGCCTACGTCAAGGAACTCAACGTTTTCTTCACCTCGCTGTTCAATGTGCTGCCGACCCTGGTGCTGTTGCTGGGTGGATCCTACTGCGCGGTGTATCGACGCCAGCGCGAGCTGTTCCTGATGGTGACGGTGTACATCGCCTATTTCCTGCTCTCCACCCAGACCGATTATTACCGGGATCACGGCAAGGTCCGCGAGGACGCCGCCGTGGTCTTTCACCTGTGTTGCCTGTTGCTGCCGCTGCTGTTCGGCGTGTACGCCGCCTGGCAGGAGCGCACGCACCTGTTCCAGGACATGGTGGCGCGTTTCGCCGTGTTGCTGGCGGTCGGCAGCGTGGCGCTGGGGTTGGAGCAGAGTTTTCCGGATGCCTTGCTCGGCTGGCTGGCGGAAATTCGCTGGCCGGCGCTGCACGGTGCCTGGATGAGCCTGATCCAGCTGTCCTACCCGGTGTTCTTCGCTTCCTTCGTGTTGCTCCTGGTCCAGTACTGGCGTAATCCGCGACCGCTGCACGCGGCGCAGCTGACCGGGCTGGTCGGGTTGTTCTGGATGCTGCCCAAGACCTTCATCCTGCCGTTCACCCTGAACATCATGTGCAGCCAGGTGATGTTGATGATCGCCGCGGCGGTGGCTCACGAGGCCTATCAGATGGCCTTCCGCGACGAGCTCACGGGCTTGCCGGGACGACGGGCATTGAATGAACGCATGCAGCGCCTGGGGCGCAACTATGTGCTGGCGATGACCGACGTCGACCACTTCAAGAAATTCAACGACACCCACGGTCACGACGTCGGTGACCAGGTGTTGCGCCTGGTGGCCAGCAAGCTGGCGAAGGTCAGCGGTGGCGGTCGCGCCTATCGCTACGGCGGTGAAGAGTTCGCGGTGGTGTTCGCCGGCAAGAGCCTGGAAGAATGCATGCCGCACCTGGAGGTGATTCGCGAAGTGATCGCCAACTACCATATCCAGTTGCGCAACCAGGACAGCCGCCCCCAGGACGACCAGCAAGGTCGCCAGCGGCGTGCGGGCAGCGGGGCGTCGAGTGTGTCGGTGACCATCAGTATCGGTGTCGCCGAGCGTCAACCGGAGCAGCGCACCCCGGAAGAAGTGCTCAAATCCGCCGACCAGGCGCTCTATGCCGCCAAGGGCGCGGGCCGTAACTGTGTGGTCGCGTCAGGGCAGACCCGACGTGGGGCGATCCGCACGAGCGAAGCTGTCGACTGAGTGATGGTGGAGCATTCAGCGGTTGGACGGTGATTGTCCGGGGCGGGGCAGGGCAGTAGGTTGAGTCATCTGCTGCCGGAGAAACGACCATGCCTGAGTACAAAGCCCCGCTACGCGATATGCGCTTTCTGATCGACCATGTTTTCGATTTCCACGCCCACTACCTAGCGCTCGGCGCCACCGATGCCAGCCCCGACATGGTCGGCGCGATCCTTGAAGAAGGCGCGAAGTTCTGCGAGCAGGTGTTGTCGCCGCTGAACCGCTCCGGCGATGAAGAAGGCTGCCATTTCGACAACGGCGTGGTGACCACGCCCCAGGGCTTCAAGCAGGCCTTTGCCCAGTATGTCGAAGGCGGCTGGCATGGCCTGGCGGCGGATCCGGCCTATGGCGGGCAGGGCCTGCCGTCGTCCCTGGGACTGGTGATCAGCGAGATGATCGGTTCCAGCAATACCTCCTGGGGCATGTACCCGGGCCTGACCCACGGCGCGATGTCGGCGATCCATGCCCATGGCACCGAGGAGCAGAAAAACACCTACCTGCGGAAACTGACCGAAGGTCGTTGGACCGGCACCATGTGCCTGACCGAAGCCCATTGCGGCACGGACCTGGGGCTCATCAAGACCCGCGCCGTGCCCCGGGCCGACGGCAGCTATGGGATCACCGGCAGCAAGATCTTCATCTCCGCCGGCGAGCACGACATGAGCGAGAACATCGTGCACCTGGTGCTGGCCAAGCTGCCGGACGCCCCGGCGGGGACCAAGGGCATTTCCCTGTTCATTGTGCCCAAGTTCCTGCCCGATGCCGCCGGCGACGCGGGCGGGCGCAACGGCGTGCACTGCGGTTCCATCGAGCACAAGATGGGGATCAAGGCGTCCGCGACCTGCGTGCTGAATTTCGACGACGCCCGGGGCTTTCTGATCGGCGAGGCCAACAAGGGCCTGAACTGCATGTTCACCATGATGAACCATGCCCGGCTCGGCACCGGGATGCAGGGCCTGTGCCTGGGCGAAACGAGCTTCCAGGGCGCGGTCAGGTACGCCAACGACCGCCTGCAGATGCGCGCGCTCACCGGCCCCAAGGCGCCGGACAAGGTCGCCGACCCGATCATCGTCCACCCCGATGTGCGGCGCATGCTGCTGACCATGAAGGCCTTCAACGAAGGCAACCGGGCACTGACCTACTTCACCGCGCAGTGGCTGGATGTCGCTCATCTGAGCGGCGATGCGACCCAGCGCCAGGACGCCGAGGACCTGCTGGCGTTCCTGACCCCGATCTGCAAGGCCTTCATGACCGAGACCGGCCTTGAGGTGACCAACCACGGGATGCAGGTGTTCGGTGGTCACGGCTTCATTCGTGAGTGGGGCATGGAGCAACTGGTCCGCGATTGCCGGATCGCGCCGATCTACGAAGGCACCAACGGAATCCAGGCGCTGGACCTGTTGGGGCGCAAGGTGCTCGGAAGTCAGGGCAAGTTGCTGCGCGGCTTTACTAAAATCGTGCACAAGTTCTGCGAGGCGAATGCCGGGCATCCGCAGCTCAAGGAGTATGTGGCGCAACTGAACGGCTTGAACCGGCAGTGGGGCGAACTGACCACCCAGGTCGGCATGGCGGCGATGAAGAACCCGGATGAAGTGGGCGCCGCGGCCTTGGACTATCTGATGTACAGCGGCTATATCATCCTGGCCTACCTCTGGCTGCGCATGGCGCTGGTGGCCCAGGCCCAGTTGGAGGAAGGGAGCGGCGACGCGGAATATTGCCAGGGCAAGCTGGCGACCTGCGAGTTCTACTTCAAGCGCCTGCTGCCGCGTACAACCACGCATCGGGCGGCGGTGGAGGCCGGCAGCGAGTGCCTGATGCGTTTGCCGGCGGAGCTGTTCGCGCTCTAGCCATTGGCGGGCGGTGTTCCGGCGAAGCCGTCGGAACAGCCGTCGCATGACTCGAATATAACTGCGTGACTAAAAATAACAAAAAAGTCACACATAGACCCTATGTGTTGCAAAAGTTGTTCTGGTAAGCTCGGCCTTAGAAATCGCCCCCATTCGGGCTTATCGTTTAGATCTTGCGAGGTTTGCCATGGCTGACTACAAAGCGCCCCTGCGCGATATGCGCTTCGTCCTCAATGAAGTGTTCGAGGTCGCGAAACTCTGGGCCCAACTGCCTGCCCTGGCCGAGACCGTCGACGCCGAAACCGTCGAGGCGATTCTCGAAGAGGCCGGCAAGGTCACCGCCAAGAGTATCGCTCCCCTGAGCCGCAGCGGCGATGAGGAAGGTTGCCGCTGGGACAACGGCGCGGTCAGCACGCCGGCCGGTTTCCCCGAGGCCTACCAGACCTACGCCGAAGGCGGCTGGGTCGGCGTCGGCGGTGATCCGGCCTTCGGCGGCATGGGCATGCCCAAGGCGGTGTCGGCCCAGGTCGAAGAGATGATCAACTCCTCCAGCCTCGCATTCGGCCTCTACCCGATGCTGACGGCCGGTGCCTGTGTATCGATCAACACCCACGCCAGCGAGGAACTGAAGGCCGCTTACCTGCCGAACATGTATTCGGGTGTCTGGGCCGGTTCCATGTGCCTGACCGAACCCCATGCCGGCACCGACCTGGGGATTATCCGCACCAAGGCCGAGCCACAGGCGGACGGTTCCTACAAGGTCACCGGCACCAAGATCTTCATCACCGGCGGCGAGCACGACCTGACCGAGAACATCATTCACCTGGTGCTGGCCAAGCTGCCGGACGCACCGGCCGGCCCCAAGGGCATCTCGCTGTTCCTGGTGCCGAAGTTCCTGGTCAACGCCGACGGCAGCCTCGGCGCGCGCAACCCGGCGAACTGTGGTTCCATCGAGCACAAGATGGGCATCCAGGCTTCCGCGACCTGCGTGATGAACTTCGACGAGGCCGTGGGTTACCTGGTCGGCGAGCCGAACAAGGGCCTGGCCGCGATGTTCACCATGATGAACTACGAGCGCCTGGGGGTTGGCATCCAGGGCCTGGCGTCGGGCGAGCGTTCCTACCAGAACGCCGTCGAGTACGCCCGTGACCGTCTGCAAAGTCGTTCTCCGACCGGTCCGAAGGCCAAGGACAAGGTCGCCGACCCGATCATCGTCCATCCCGATGTGCGGCGCATGCTGTTGACCATGAAAGCCTCGAACGAAGGCGGTCGGGCGTTTTCCACCTACGTGGCGATGCAGCTGGACACCGCCAAGTTCAGCGAGGACGCCGCCACCCGCGAGCGCGCGGATGGCCTGGTGGCCTTGCTGACACCGGTGGCCAAGGCGTTCCTGACCGACCTGGGCCTGGAAACCACCGTGCACGGTCAGCAGGTTTTCGGCGGCCATGGCTATATCCGCGAGTGGGGGCAGGAACAACTGGTGCGCGATGTGCGGATCACGCAGATCTACGAGGGCACCAACGGTATCCAGGCCCTGGACCTGATGGGGCGCAAGATCGTCGGCAACGGCGGCGCCTACTACCGGTTGTTCGCGGAAGAGATGCGCCACTTCATCAAGACCGCCGACGCCGGGCTGGCCGAGTTCACCCAGCCGCTGAGCGCCGCTGTGGATAACCTCGATGACCTGACGGCCTGGGTCCTGGATCGCGCCAAGACCAATCCGGACGAAATCGGTGCGGCATCAGTCGAATACCTGCAAGCCTTCGGTTACACCGCCTATGCCTACATGTGGGCGCTGATGGCCAAGGCTGCGTTGGGCAAGGAGAATCAGGAGGCGTTCTACGCGAGCAAAGTGGGCACGGCGAGGTTCTATTTCGCACGTCTGTTGCCGCGTATTCACTCGCTGACGGCATCGGTTAAAGCGGGGAGCGAGTCGTTGTTCCTACTGGATGCCGAGCAATTTTAATTCTTCGGATGTCCTGTAAGCATTTACTTACATAACGCGCTGCTCTTTGCCCCTATCGCCAGATTGGATCCAGCGATAATCTTTGCACCAAGGACGTCGAGCAGGAAGCTCAAAAGCAACAACAGGGACACGTAGGATTCCGCCAGGACGGTGGAGTGAAATGGATGTCAGGGAAACAGTCTGCAAAGCCCCGCTTCGGCGGGGTTTTCTTTTGCCCGCGAAAAAGTGCCGGTCAGTTCAGCCCCTCGCGCGCCACCGGCGGATGCCCGCTTGCGCGGCTCGTCACGTCTTCGAGCAAGGTGCGCAACAACTCCAGCGTCGCCTGTTGACGCTGCATATCCCGGCACACCAACCCCACTTTCAAGGCGACACGCGGTTCGGTCAGCGGCTTCCACAGCAGCAGTTCGTCGTCATGCTCATGGCGCGAGCGGCCCGGAAGTACGGTCGCCAGCCGTGTGTGGGGCAGGCTGTCGAGAATACCGGCCATGTTGTTCAGCTCGGCCTGGACCTGAGGGCGTCGCCCCAGGTTGGCCAGTTGGCCCTGCCAGATCTGCCGTATCTGGAACTCCTCACCCAGCAGCAACATCGGCAGTTCGGCGGCCTGGCTCAACGAGACCTTCTTGAACTCGCGCAATGGATGATCGCTCGGGATCACCAGTTGCAGTTCGTCTTCGTACAGCAGCACGCCGTGCAAGCCGGGCTGGCGCGGCGGCAGGTAGCTGATGCCGATGTCCAGCGAACCATTGAGCAGGCGTCGCTCGATCTCCATGCCGGTCAGCTCGTAGATCTGCACCACCAGGTGCGGCTGGGCCTTGCGCACCTGTTCCAGCATCTGCGGCACCAGGCTGGTGTGTACGGTCTGCAGTACACCAATGGCCAGGGTCCGCAGGGCCTGCCCCTGGAAGTTGCGCAGGTCGTCGCGGGCTCGTTGCAGACCATCGAGCAGCGGCAGGGCATGGTTGTAGAGCGTATGGGCGGCGAGGGTGGGCAGCAGGCGCTTGCTGCTGCGCTCGAACAGGCTCACATCCAGGTTGTGTTCGAGCTGGCGGATCTGCTGGGAGAGGGCTGGCTGCGAGATCGACAGGCGCTCGGCGGCGCGGCCGACATGGCCTTCTTCATACACCGCGACGAAATAACGCAGTTGCTTGAAATCCATAAGCTGTACTTATCGAAAATGCTCGAAAAACGAAATGGCCGCGGGTGCCGGGGAGGCCTAGTCTACCCCCAATTCATAAGGCTTACAGGGCCATAGAGCACGATGAATACGGTTTGCGTGGACGGTGTTTACATAGGCAAGGCAAAAAATCTCGGGCAGGGTTTGGTCGGCGACACGGATAAACACCGGGTTGCCAATCGGCTCTGGCTGTGGCCGCAGGGCCTGGGCAGCGACGAGCACGGCGACCCGCGTTTCCACACCGGGCCCGAGCGGGCGCTGCACCACTATCCCGCCGAGCATTACGCCTACTGGCGCAAGCGTTATCCACAGCTCGACTGGGCCGCACCGGCTTTTGGCGAGAATCTGTCAACGCGGGGCCTGACCGAAGAACAGGTTTGCCTGGGCGATCTGTTTCGCTGGGGCGGCGCGTTGTTGCAGGTCAGCCAGCCGCGCTCGGCCTGCTATCGCCTGAGCCGCCTCGGAACATTGCCGGATCTGCCGCAACAGGCCCAGGACACGGGGCGTTGCGGTTGGTTCTACCGGGTGCTCAAACCGGGGTTTGTCAGCGCCGATCAACCGTTCGAGCTGATCCAGCGCAGTTATCCCGGCCTGACCGTGGCCTGGGCGCTGCATGCCTTCTACCAGGAACCCCTGGAGCATGCGGGCCTGAAGAAACTGGTGGACTGCCCGGCGCTGTCTTCGCGCTGGCGCGACACGGCCATCAAGCGCCTGCGCAGCGGACGGGTGGAAGACTGGTCGGCCCGGCTGCTCGGCCTGCCTCTGGAGGGGCTGCGCGCATGAACCTGTTCAGCTTGCGTCGCACACCGCCGAGTCTCGACGACCTGACGGCCGAGTACCGGCAATCCACCCGGCGTGACAGTGTCAGCGATGAATACCTGATGCCGGCTGCCGAGCGTCCTGCTCCGGTGTTCGTTCGCGGCCAGGGCTCCTGGGTATGGGATACGCGGGAACAGGCCTATCTGGATTTCAGCCAGGGCGGTGGCAGCAACAGTCTCGGCCACAGTCCTGGCGTTCTGGCCCGGGCCTTGTCCGACCAGGCCTACGGCTTGATCAACAGCGGGGCCGGATTTCATAACCAGGGACAATTGAATCTGGCCCAGCGCCTGTGTGAAAGCACGGGCTGCGACCAAGTGCATTTTTTCAACAGCGGTTCCGAAGCCTGCGACGGCGCGATCAAGCTGGCGCGCAAATGGGGGCAGCTGCATCGTGGTGGCGCGTCCCGGATCATTTCGCTGAGCAACGCCTGCCACGGTAGTGGCTTCGGTGCCATGGCGGCCTCGGCGCCTGATGCCTTCGACAATCGTTTCGAACCCCAGCTGCCGGGCTTCAGCCAGGTGCCGTTCAATGACCTGCCCGCCTTGCATGCCGCCGTGGATGCCAAGACCGTCGCGATCATGCTGGAACCGATCCAGAGTGCTGCGGGGGTGATTCCGGCGACCGGGCACTACCTCAAGGGTGTCGAGCGGTTGTGTTGCGAGTTGGGCATCCTGCTGATCGTGGACGAAGTGCAGACCGGCATGGGGCGCTGCGGCGCCTTGCTGGTGGAGCAGCAGTACGGTGTGAAGGCCGACATCATCACCCTAGGCAAGGGCCTGGGCGGCGGTGTGCCGCTGGCCGCCCTGCTGGCGCGGGGCAAGGCCTGCTGCTTCGCACCGGGCGAAATCGGTGGCAGTCATCACGGCAATGCCCTGATGTGCAGCGCCGGGTTGGCGGTGCTGGAGACGCTGCTCGGCGGCGATTTCCTCGCCCATGTCCGCGAAACCGGGCAGTACCTGCGTGATGGGTTGGCGCGCCTGGCCCAGCGTTATGCCCAGGGCGAGTTGCGTGGCAGCGGACTGCTTTGGGGTCTGGACCTGGGCGACGACTCGGCGGATGCGGTGCTCAAGGCGGCGCTGCAGGAAGGGCTGCTGTTGGATGCGCCGAAAGCCGATTGCCTGCGTTTTTCACCGGCACTGAACGTCAGCAAGAGTGATATCGACGAGATGCTGCTGCGCCTGGCCCGCGCCTTTGCCCGTGTGCGGACCGCCCAGGTCCAGTGCCGCAAGGGCATTGCCGTCTGACATTGAGCGGCGCCTTTTCCCCAACGAATTCCCGAACCGTCTCGCGGTATAACGCGTCGCCCTATGCCTGACTCTTTTGGCATGGGGTGTTTTTTTGTGGGCGGTGTTCTGAGTACGCCGTTTTGCATAAGGACACCCTTCAGGAGTCCGGGCAGCGAGGTAGGTGACGGGCTTGAATTTGTATACCACTCAGTGGTATGTTTTTTTTGGAGAAGGATTTCCATGGCACACAGGTTTTTCAAAACCCGGCGCTTCAGCGTCGATGCGAGAAAGGCACTGATCACCGATGCAGCGCTGGTAGCTGCGATGAAGGAGGCCATCAGCGGTCAGGCAGACAATCTGGGCGGCGGTGCATGGAAGAAGCGGCTCAACGAAAACCGTCATCGCGCAATTGTTCTGGCGAGGGGACGTCGTTATTGGGTTTTCCAGTTTCTGTTCGCCAAAAGCGATCAGAGCAATATCACGGCGCAGGAGCTCGCTGCGTTCAAGGCTTTGGCCAAAACCTATGAGGGACTCTGCGATCAGCAGGTCCGGCAGCTACTGGAAATGAAAGAGTTTGTGGAGATAGGTCATGACCAAGAGATTTAAAAGCGAGGCACTGGAATCGGTTCATGAGTCGGCCAGCGCGTTGCACGCCATTGGGGCGATCAGCAAGGCGACCATGCGCGAGTTCGATGAGTCGTGCCTGGCGCCAGTGCCGGATGAAATCCCGCCGGAGCAGATCAAGCTGTTGCGTGAGCGCAACCATGTCAGTCAACCGGTGTTCGCCCGTTACCTGAACACCAGTGCCTCGACCGTCAAGCAGTGGGAGGCAGGCGACAAGCAGCCCAGTGGCATGGCACTCAAGCTGTTGAGCATCGTGCAGAAATACGGCCTGCAGATATTGGCCTAGCGCTCGCGGCGATTGCGTGAGCGATCCTGGGCGAAGGTGCGCAACCCGCGGTGGGCGCTGGTTTGTCCGCGAATCAGGGCTGGCTCAGTGGGCTGCACGAGGGGGATAGAAGGCGGCGTTTGCGTCGGCTCCCCGGATTCGTTCGAGGACGCTGGACCTTCGGAGTCGGGAGCGGTCGGCAGGGACATGGGCGTTTCCTTGAAAGAGGAACGCCCATTTTAGCGGATAACGCCCGCTCAGTCCCGGCTCAGGTCCGTGTAGAGCGCCGGACGGCGGTCCAGCAGGTAGCGGTTGCTGGCCCGTGAGGTTTGCATCAGCGAGCGGTCCAGGGTGGCCACGATCAGGGTTTCATCCAGGCCGGCTCGGGCCAGGCGGCTGCCGTCCGGCGCGGCAATGCTGCTCTGGCCGCAGTACTGGATATCACCCTCATGGCCGCAGTAGTTGGCGTACGCCACAAAACACTGATTCTCGAAGGCCCGGGCGCGAATGGTAACATCGGCGACGAAGTCGAACGGCACCATGTTGGCGGTGGGCACCAGGATCACCTCGGCCCCACTCAGGGCCAGGCGCCGGGTGTTTTCCGGGAACTCGACGTCGTAGCAGATCAGCAGCCCGAATTTCCAGCCGCCCAGTTCCACCACCGGAAAGTGATCGGGCCCGGCACTGAACATCGAATGATCCAGGTCGCCGTAGAGGTGAGTCTTGCGGTAGTTGCACAGGCTCCGGCCGTGGGCGTCGATCAACTGCACGGCGTTGTAGATCCGACCGTCTTCATCACGCTCCGGGTAACCGTACACGATGGCCATGTTCGCCGCCCGGGCGAGGGCGGCAATCCGCTGTGCACTGGCGCCGTCGCGGGCTTCGGCCAGGGTGCCGACCGCTTCGGCACCGATATTGTAGCCGGTCAGGAACATCTCCGGGAGCACCAGCACGTCCGCCCCCCGGGCCTCGACGGTCAGGCGCTGCAAGCGTTGCAGGTTGCCTGCGACATCCAGCGGTTGCGGCGGGCATTGGTAAAGGGCGATCTGCACGAGCGCGTTCCTTTTAGTCGGCCAGGGCAATCGGACCGATGTCATTGAAGACATCGCCCGGTCCCGGGTTCTCGGCGTGGGTGCGGCCACCGAAGTGGTTCATGATGCCCCACACGGCGTTCAGCGAGGTCTGGACCGCGCCTTCGACCCAGGCCGGTGTCCAGGACACATCGTCACCGGCAATGAAGATGCCGCGTTGTTCGGCGGGCATGCCGGCCTGCATGAAGTGCGCGTACATCCGCTGGTTGTAGCGGTAGTGGCCGGGCAGGGCGCCTTTGAAGGCCCCGAGGAAATGCGGGTCGGCTTCCCAGGACACGGTGATCGGATCGCCGATGATGCGCGCGGCGATATCCACTTTCGGGTAGATCTTCTTCAGCGCGTCCAGGGCCAGTTTCACCCGCTTGTCGATGGGCTGCGGAAGCATTTTCAGGGCGTCGCTCATCCACGAGTACGACAGGCAAATCACCCCGGGCTTGTCGTCGCCGTTGTCGAACAGGTAGGTCCCGCGGGTCAGGCGATCGGTGAGGGTCATGCTCATCAGGTCGCGACCGGTCTCCGGGTCCTTGTCCTTCCAGAATGGGCGGTCGACCATGACGAAGGTCTTCGAGGACTGCATGTAGCGCGTGCGGTCCAGGGCCATCCACATCTTCTGCGAGAACAGCGATTCCTCGCACTCGATCTGGGTGGTCAGCAGCCAGCTCTGGCAGGTGGTCAGGACGGCGGCGTAGTGACGGGTATCGCCCCAGTTGTCGGTGACCGCGAACTGGCCGTCGGCGGCACGGGCAATACGCTTGACGCCGGTGCGCGGGGCACCGTGGTGCAGGCTGCTGAGGCTGGTGCCGGCCGGCCAATGGGCGCAGCGCTCCGGTACATGGCGCCAGATCCCCAGCGGCACTTGCTCCACACCGCCGACCACCAGGTGTTGGTGGTCGTCGCAGTTGGTCATCACCACGCGGAAGATTTCCAGCATCGAGTTGGGGAAGTCCGAATCCCAGCCGCCGGTGCCGAAACCGACCTGGCCGAACACTTCGCGGTGCTGGAACGACAGCTTGGCGAAGGCTTTGGAGGTGGCGACGAAGTCGTAGAAGGTGCGGTCATCCCACAGCGGGACCAGGGTGTTCCACAGTTCTTTCAGGCGTGGCACATCGCGGTCGCGAATGGCCTGCTGGATATCGCCGAAGCGTGCGCCGTCTTCCAGGGCATCGGCCCAGGCGTCGGCCACTTCCTGGAACAGGGCGGGCAGGTCGGCGAGTTTCTCGGCGTAGTAGGTTTCGCCTTCGAGATCGATCACGGTGCTGCCGGACGCCGGGGTCAGCGGGTTGGGGAAGGGTTTGGTCTCAAGGCCGAGCTTGTCGACGTAGTGGTAGAACGCCGTGGAAGAGACCGGGAAACGCATGCCGCCCAACTCGGCGATGATGCCTTCGGCGCCTTCGAAGGACTGGGAGCGCAGGCGCCCGCCCATTTTCGAGGCTTCGTAGACGACCGGCTTGAGGCCCAGCTTCATCAGTTCGTAAGCGGCCACCAGCCCGGCGATCCCGGCGCCGACAATCGCTACCTCGGCGCCGTGGTTTTCCGCCGGGATGCTGCCCAGTCCGGCCGGGTGCTCGATCCAGTCGTCGAAGGCGAAAGGGAAGTCCGGGCCGAAGATGGTGATGGGTTTTTTACCGTCGGCAGGGTGGCGATTGTTCTTGTTCATGGCAGACCTTACTGGCGACTCGGGCCGGGCGGTGTGTCCGGCTGGAGTATAGATAGGAAAAGACTGACGCCATTGTAGGGAGCGTGGAGTACGTTAATAAGACGCAGAGTGTCGTCGTTTTGATTGATATTGATGCTTTGTGACGACACAATTTTTCGAATCGACGAAATCTTGTAGGAGCTGGCTTGCCAGCGATGAGGCCCTCAAGATCGCTGAAAGCTTCGGCGCAAGCTCAACATCTGTGGGAGCCGGCTTGCTGGCGATGACGATCTGCGCGGCACCATCAAAATCTCAGCCTGCCGGCTGATCGCGAGCAAGCTTGCTCCTACAGGAACCGCGTTCAGTCGGTCTAAACCGGCTGACCTCGGTCCACCTTGCTGCTGAGAATGATCGAGGTGGTGGTTTTCTCCACGCCTTCGACACTGCCGATCTGGTCGAGCAGCTGGTCCAGCTGTTCCGGCGAATCGCTGCGTAGCCAGGCCACGTAATCGAACTCGCCGCTCACGGCGCAGAGTTGCTGGATCTGCGCCATGGCGCTGAGGCGCCGCACCACATCCTTACCCGAGCGCGGCTGGACCGTGATCCCTACATAGGCCTGCAAGCCGCCGTCGACCACTCGCTGACCCAGACGCACGCCATAGCCGGTGATGATCTTGGCCTTTTCCAGGCGTGCCAGCCGCGAGGTGACCGTGGTCCGCGCGATCCCCAACTGCCGCGCCAGCATCGCCACGCTTTCGCGGGCATTGATCTGCAGGGCTGAAATCAACTGACGGTCGATTTCGTCGAGAACGGGAGGGCGGGTGTCGGACAAGGTCGGGCTCCGGTGAGGGGGAAGACCTCACATGTTACAGACTCGAATGCATGGAGGGGATTCGAAGCATGCGTTCAGGCAGTGCACAGCTGGGGTGTGAGCCGAATAAATGAGCTATTCGGCTCACAGAATGAGCCGATTATTTAGATAGCCCAGTGAATAGGCGATGCAGAGATCAGACGGAGCCACGTCGTACAGCGAGCGGCGGGGCGAAGACGTCAAGATAGATCTCGGCTCTGGCCTTATTGTTTCTCATTGTTTGCTTCTATTGTCTCGGATCTCGAACCATGGAAAATTCCCTTGGGGTTATATTCCTTGGGTGGCATACTTTGAGCGCGAACTGGGAAATTGAATACACCGACGAATTTGAGTGTTGGTGGGATCGTCAAATCGAATCCGAGCAAGACTCTGTCGAGGCGACGGTCATGTTGCTGGGGGACTTCGGCCCACATCTTGGTTTTCCGCACAGCAGTCATATCAAAGGCTCACGTTATGGGCATTTACGCGAGCTGCGAATACAGCATGGGGGCAAGCCTTATCGTGTGTTGTATGTGTTTGATCCGCGCCGTTGTGCCATTTTGCTATTGGGGGGTGACAAGACTGGTCAGGACCGCTGGTACGAAGAAAATATCCCCAAGGCAGAGCGTTTGTACGACGAGCATCTGGATATCTTGAGAAAAGAGGGTTTTGACAATGGCTAAGAAATTCGCCGATTTGGTGGCACAGCGCTCGCCCGAATCCCGTGGGCGTGTCGATGCCATCTATCAACAATTGCGTGCTGAAATGCCGTTGTATGAACTTCGCCAGGCACAACAGTTAAGTCAGGAAACCCTGGCGAAGACGTTGCACATCAATCAAGCCGCGGTCTCCAAGATGGAGCGGCGCACGGACATGTACATCAGCACATTGCGCAATTACATCCGTGCCATGGGCGGTGAATTGGAGATCATCGCGACCTTTCCCGAGGGGCAGGTCAAGATCGAGAACTTTGCCGGTTGAATTCGGCAGTAGCGCCGCATCGGTAACGTTCAAGGCCCGGTTTGCTACCGGGCCTTGTCGTTTTCCCGCGCTCAGCTTCTTGGCATGGAGTTTCAGAGTGCCAGAAACGACAAAGCCGCGCACTGCGCGGCTTTCAGAGGTGGTGGGCCCACACGGACTTGAACCGTGGACCAAAGGATTATGAGCCCGAATGAGTGTCCTGCGTCTGTTGGGGAAAGCCAGCAAAAACGGGAGCTCAGCGAATCGGTTGTACTTATATGCTGCACATGAGCACAGCTAGATTGGACGGACGTTGGACGGAAAAACGCAGCCGTTTTGCACGTTCCTGCTGAGTTTTTCATTTCGTGAAACCGTCATCAGACGAGCCGCCCGCAAGGGCGGCTTGGTTTGGGCGCTCGCCTGGGTGAGCATCAGATTTGCACAAAAAATTGACACGAACCCCGTCGGCGGGAGGGGGAAAAGTGCTTTCCTCCGAGATTTTTCTGGGGCGCACGGAATTTCCTGACTGGGTACGGATCTTGGTCGGGTCGTGAGTATGTTAGAGGGGAGGGGTGAAAAGGCCGGCGGGCTATATCAGATTAATGGCATTTCTTTAAAACCAAGCAGGTCTCCCACAACGGCGGGGCGGGGCTGTCATTTCACCCTACCTGAGCTGAAGCAACCTGGTGTTGAATCGCGTCGAGATATTGAGATTTTAGTTGGTCGGCCAGCGGACCGAGTATCGGATTGGCCTTAAATCCCACCAGAAGCGTATCAATGATTGCAGTGACCCTCTCGGTGGCTGCGTCGACGCTCGAAGAGACAGATGGATCAAAGCTGATGGCCTCTAATTCCACGTCAAGCTGCTTCAATACCGGCTCAGCCGCCTGCATTTGAGCGCGAACTACGTCTAGCGTTGAATGCATAGCTACATCCTTGGGGGTGGTAACGTCACGATTCCATTTGAGATCAGGTGATCTTGAAATTGATCAGGGCACGGAGCGAAGTGACCGGTCACCTGCTGACATAAAACTGAAATCTGATTGTAGGCTACTCGTGAGCACTCGTTGTGGCCACCTCCCTTGCCGGCAGTGCAAGGCGCTCTGGATGTGTTGTTCCTGTGGGTAGAGCGCTGAATTTGAAGAGATGCAATCTAACCGGAAAGCACATTTTGATCCATGTGCAGGTGCGGGTAGGGCTTCAGGCCTCTGCTAACCTCATCGTATAACCTCTCAATGAGAAGTCGCGAAATGTCATTTGTAGACACGTTCGTGGTTGAGATCTTGACCCTTCAGGTCGCGGTGTATCACGCGCATGCTCGCTTGGCGTGCCGTACCGACAGCGAAGCGTTGCACGATCTGAGGGTAGCCGTCAGACGTATTAGGAGCTTGTTGAGGCCATTTCGGTCAATGAATGAAGTTGTCGCTTTGAGCGAGGCTGCGGCAGAGTTTGGAAGGCAGACGACACCGACCCGTGACCTGGAGGTGATGATTCAAGAGCTTGAGGAGAGAGGATTCGCGAAGCTGGTGAAACCCAGACTGTCTCGATTGGGCTCCAGCTATGACGACATCGTTAAAGGCTCGGCCTTCAAAAACCTACTGATTCAACTGGATGATTGGCCGTCGGGCTTTCGTTTGGCTGAGGTCAATGGCGAGCTGAAGCATATTCAGCCTCAAATCCAGAAAGCGCTGAGAAAACAGATCGATCGATTACAGGCTGCCGTGGATGACGTTCAGTTTGATCGGCACCAATTGAGGATACTGGTCAAACGAACCCGTTATCTGACCGAAGCATTCCCCGAGCTATCTCCCTTGTCGAGGGATGCCGCACTATCACTCAAGGAGCTGCAATCAGCATTGGGCTCCTGGCATGACCACTATCAGTGGTGTCAAAAGGCTTTGGTCGAAACCGACCTGCAGCCGCTGGAGCAGACCTGGTTGTCTTCCGCGACCACCGCCCTGGAGAAAGCCGACATTCAATTGGTAGAACTGGCGCAGCGACTGCCAAAACGATCAGGCAAAAAAAAGCTGCCTTAGATGGCAGCAGGAAAAAGAGCACACGTTGCATAAGGTGAATATTGCTGTCGATGGGTTACAAAATGATGACGTATTTGTTGAGGGGCTGAGATCATTCCTCAAGATGACTTCGCTATCGGTCTGTTGATGCTGATAGGTAACGGATGCGGTGCATTGATGCGATCTTTCAGTCTTTTCACAAAGGCTTCGGCCTCCGCGTAGCTACGAAATCTGACGTGCCAAGCGTTCATCACGACAAGCCAGCCAGCGTTGGTGTCCGCGTCTTGAATACTGATCAGCACCATTGGAACCCTTTCGTGAGTTGGATGGGCCAATGCCGAGCTCGGATTGAAGTGTTCATACCTTTACGAGGTCTGTCTATCGCGTCTCAAGCAGAACCTGTCACTGGCTTTGATCGTTTTCTTCTTATGATTTCTTCAGTGATTCGATTCCCTTTCTGATGGTGTCGGCGTTCAAGTCGAGCGTGGCGATGGCTCCAAGAACATGACTGGAAACGCCAGTGGATCCTCTCTGGTCTATCCACATTCCTATCGACTCGATGGCGTCGGTCAGTGCGAGCTGGTTTTCGTGCAGTTTTTCGAGAATGTCAGGCAGTGGGGAGTCAGCTGGCATGGCGATATCCTCAAGGGTAAAAGCAAGCCTAGCAGCGTCAGGGCGTGCATGCCTGCACGCCTTAAATCGTCCAGACAGGTTACCCCACCAGATCACCGGCCCTTTGAGCCATTGAGACGTTTATTCAGCCCGGAATGGTCGCAGTTGTTTGCTGTAGCCATGCTGAACGCCGGAAGCGAAGAACCCCCCGCATTCAGCCCGGCGCGCACAGGCTTGGCATTCCGGGGCGTACTCGTTCTTCCAGTCGCTGATCGACTTTCGGTAGTAGGGCCGTATGTCGTCGTTGACCAGGCAGAGCTGGTGGTTATAGACCGAGACGTTTAACCGGTAGCGCGCGAGGATCGCCACCGCTTCACTCAGCACGTCGCGGTAGTCAGCTGGATCAATCCACAAGGCATGCAGGTTGGCGCGGGTAAAACCCATCATCTCCAGGCCCATCAGCGCGACATGATCCACGAACAACAGGTTGCGGGCGATGAACTCGCAGAGCTGGGGGAGGCGGGGGATCGACTGCTGGTGGAGGACAACGCGTACCTCTACCTTCTGGCCCAGGCGCTTGAGGTTGAGGATGCCTCGCACGGTTTCGTCAAAGGCCCCCTGGGCCTGGACGATGTAGTCATGTCGGGCCGGGTCGTCGGAATACAGCGGTATTCCTACCATCAGGTCGTGATGGCCAAGGCGTGCATACTCGGTGGCGAACGACGGGTCGGCAAAGCTGCGGCCGTTGGACAGTACATGCACGGCGGTGCGCGGCAGGTAGGCTTGTGTCATCCCAAGGATATGCAAGAACCGCACGCGGTTGAGGGTCGGCTCGCCCCCGGTGAAGCCGATTTCCTGGGTGTCCTTCGGGATCAGCGGAATTAGGGCTTCGATCTCATCAAGCAGCCAGCTGTCGTCGGCCCGTTTGGGCGGTTGAGAACACATCAGACAGTAGTGGTTGCACTGCTCAGTCATCAACAGGCTGTTATGCGGCGAGCGCGCGCGAAACAGTACCCGGATCTTCTGCCGGTCGGCCGATAGGCGCACGATGTCGTCATGCCCGAGGTAGTGGTACTCCTCCGGCAAGAGGTTGAATGAGGCACCGAGCTCCAGCTCGGCGGCTCGCGACGCTAGGGCTTCGGGGATGAGGTAATGGCGGTAGCTGGGTGGGATGCTGTCATGACCGACCAAGTAAGCACGTTCTCGCCGGAGTACCTCGGGCAACTGTGGGTGCGTGCTTAGTTTCAGCAGCAGGGGTGTCACCGTCTCCTCGACGGGCTGGACGGGAATGAGTGTGCCACCGAGCTTCAGCATGGGTTGACCCACTCCATGAAAATCTGTCGTGCCGCTGGATCGCGGCGCATCAGGTCGATCAGGTGCTTGAAGATGCTCATGTTGCGCTGGCAGAACGCCGATTCGGGTTTGCGCCCGAGCACGTTGCCGCTGGTGGCGTGATGGAACACCGGGTCGGCGCCACAGAAGGGCTCATAGGCGCAGTCCGAGCACATAGGAGCACTTAGGGTGAAGGAGTCCTCCAGGGCGTTGAGCAGCGGATCGGAAAGGATGATCTCCTCGTAGCTCTCGGTCAGCAGATTACCCAGACGGAAGCTGTGATCCTGCATCTCTGCCAGCATCCGGCTCTCGTCGGACGCGTACACCGCCCCATCGTAGTTGAACACGATGGCTGCGATTCCGGCTCCGGCTGGGCTCATCAGGTCGACATAGCCTGGGTCGTCGCTGGTCAGCATTTTCTTCAGGATTAGGGCTGCATAATGCTCGACGAAGGGGATGCCAGCCTTATTCAGTTCCAGGATGTAGTCCAGGCCTTCTTTGTAGAAGGTCAGCCAGCGCTCGGTGCCATAGCCTCTGTACTTCTTGGTTTTAATGGCAAACCCGTAGGGGGAAAGTGTGCGCAGAAAGATGCCGTTGAAGCCCAGGCGCAGGTACTCGTCGATGATCGCCTTGACTTGGTCGAGGCTCTTGTCAGTGGTGGTCATCAGCGCTGAAATGCGGTCGTAGCCGAGCACTGCACGGGCGCGGTGGAGCCCCGCCTCGAAGCGCTGGTGGCTGTCCTTTCCTGGCCGAGGGCGGTTGGTGTTGTGCAGTGCCTGCGGGCCATCCAGCGATGAGGACAGGAAGATGTCATTCGCCTTGCAGAACTGAAGCATGTCATCGGTGAGCAGCGACAGCGTAGTGGCAATGACGAATTGCAAGTCGCGCCGCTCCAGTTGGTTGCGTCGCTTGGCTTGTTCAACCACGTAGCGGATCAACTCGAAATTGAGCAGCGATTCACCCCCCTGGAATTCGATCTTGATTGCCGGATTAGGCGAACGGAAGACAAAGTCCAAGGCCTTGTCCGCCATCACCGGGGTCATGTCGAAGGCGCCCTCGCTCTCCATCTGCCGTGACACCTGGCAGTATGGACAGCTGTGGTCGCAGCGCAGGGTGACCACGAAGATGTGCAGGTTGGTGAAACCGGCTAGCCGGGCGTAGCGGGTACGGACCTTGAGTGCGAGCAGCTCCAGTGGCGCCTGTTCATCCGTGTGGCGGATAAAATGCTTGGACCGCAGGTTGGCGTATAGCGGGTGGCGGTCGTCCAGGGACTTGTCGATCAGCCGGGGCAAGTCCTCAGTTGGGAGTAGCAGGTACTCGCCGACCAGGTTAGTCAGCAGGTATTCGGCTGCATTGAACCGGTCGAACTTGAAGGGCAACAGCTCGTATGGGGTCTGGGTGCGGTACGCATCCAGCGGTTGGAATTTATTCACATCAACCCAATCCGGTATTGGAAAACGCAATGCCCAGGATCAGGTTACGCACCGGCTCAGTTTCCGCTTTTAGCTTGAGCCGCAGTTGGTAATCCAGGACGTCCTTGCGGAACTCTTCGATCGCCTGCTCGAAAGCCTCGGCCGAGCTCGTCAGGTTGCACAGGAGAGTGCAGTGCAACTGCTCACCCTCGATCCGGAGATCCAGTGTGAAGGCTGACAGGCCGATGTACGCCGCTTTTTGAATAGCCTGCGGGTCGTACAGGCGCCGGTCATAGACCAACTCGACCGTCCGGTTCATCAGGAGCCGGAATAGTGCGAGCGGTGGGACGAATGCGAGGAATGCGAAGAGTGGGAGCTATGGTAGGCCATCAGTTGGCCGTTCTCGCCGCGCTGGAGGAGGAACTGGAACTGGTTGCCTCCGGCCTTGACCTGCACGGATTCCTGATCAGCGTGGCTGGTCAGTTGGTGCACATGCTGGCCGGCGTCAGCTTTTTCCAGCGGGGCAGTGGGTGCTTCCACCGTGGCTGAGGCCTGGTTCGTCGAAAATACAGCGGCCAGAGTGGCCAGGGGCATGAGAAACGCGCGCTTTTTCATGATGACGTCCTTGTTCAGGAAAACTCTGCGGATACTGTGCTATCAAAATAGTAGCTATCCAGTGGCCTGTCCATTCGCCGGCCGACGTAGCAGACGAAATGACGAGTAGGGCGTGTGTGTCGCTAGCGGAACGGTTTGGTGCTGGTTGCCTCGATAAAATCGACTGGGCGTAATGAAACGTGCCCATGTGGTTCTGGGGTAAAATATAAAAAGTGCTGTGCTTTAATCTTTGGGGTTGAGGTATTTATGAGAACGCGCGCTGAGAATTTTACTCAAGGGAATTTGGCTCGAAAGGATTTTTTTTCAAAGCGGTACTCTGTTATTTCTCATTATTTCATAAGGTCTCCAAGAGATGAGCCGGTACATTTAGGTTCACATTCCAAGAGGGAGTGTAGATATTGTGGTAGAACCGAGGTTGAAACGAGTTTTAAAAATGAATCTCATGCCTTGCCTATGTTTATAGGAAATAAGGTCATATTTGATTGCAATGAATGCGATGAGTGCAATTCCCACTTTGGAAAGTATCTTGAAGATAGCTTTTCAAAATATGCACAACCCCATCTTGTTTTTTCAAGAATTAGAGGTAGAGGCATACCGAAATACAAATCAAATGACCTTAAAGTTAGTGCGGACGCTGAGAGGAATCTTTCGATTTATCTAGATCCAGATGGGTTTGATTTGCATGTGGATAAAGAGAGGAAGTTATTGACGTATAGCTTGGTTCGTCAGTCTTATTATCCGATTGATGTATATAAAATGTTTGTAAAAATCGCATTGGCGGTGATGCCAGAAAGAAAGCTTGAGAATCTTGAAAATTTAAAAAAATGGCTGCTGAGAAAGGATCGCGAATATTATTTTACCGGTGATCTTCCAGTCGTGGAATGGAAAATTCCTGGGCCTCGCGACCCAGACAAACTCTGGTGTACCTTGTATGAGGTTGTTCCTGAATATGCAGGTGAGTGTTATAGGCATATTTTGGTTCTGGGTTTTGGATGTTTTCAGTATCAGGTTATTATTCCCACCGATGCTGTGCCTGGTAACAGAGGATTTGCTGTTGCACCAGTTATGGTGTCTGATGAGTTTGTGAGTAAATATGGTGCTCCTGGCTATAGTCAGATTGATTTCATATCTAATGAAATTAAGAGAGGTGAGAAAGTTGAAATCTCCCTCACTTATGAGGCTGTCGAGGAATATTTTCCATAAATTTTTGGGGTTCGGACTGTCTTTGTATTTTTACTGTGACACAAGTGCAGATATGCTTTGAGCTTTGTCCGGTTTTCTGAACCGTGAATATCCTACGGTCCATCGCGCTAGAATTAGGCAGTAGGGGAGCTAGCCCAAATTCGTTTGGGCAGCCTGAAATTCTCCAATCCCTCCTGATCCTGCTCACCCTGCCTCGATCAGCTTCCGCGCAATCCACCCCGCCACCTGCGCAACAACGGCATTTCCGGCACCGAAAGCCTCCGCAAGGTTGGCCGCATCCAGTCCGAGGCAAAGCCCATCATCTTCAGACGCTCGCTGCCGCTCAACCATCTGATCCCATCCGTTCGGCTGAGCGACGAAAGTGGTACAGCCCAGAGTGATCTGTGATCCGGCTTTATTTGCCAATAGAGTATTGGCAGCCCAGGCATCCGCGGGTAAAGGCCATCGGATCGAGCCAGACGCCGGAGGTATTGCGTCCACTGGAGCGGCGTCAGCCAGCAGCTCCATGGGGGGCATTTTTCGATAACCGGCGACCAGGAATACGCGACGACGCTGCTGGGGGACTCCGAAATATTGGGCATTAAGCACTCGCCAGAATCCCACATACCCGCAGTCCGCAAGGGTCCTGATGACTGTCTCAAAGTCTTGGCTATCGTTGACAGCGAGCAGGTTAACGACGTTCTCAAGCACCACCCAGCGAGGTTGAATTTCCTTGAGTATTCGTATGATTTCCCAGAAAAGGCCGCTGCGTTCGCCGCGCAGCCCGCGTCGACCTTTGTTGCTTTCCCGGGCACCGGCTGTACTGATGTCCTGGCAGGGGAATCCTCCGGTGAGGACATCGACAGGACAGAGGTTGTGAGCGCCGCACTGGCGCACATCTTCAAACTGGCGTGCATGGGGAAATCGATCGGCAAGCACAGCCCGGTTGACGGGGTTGAGTTCAACTTGCCAGGCGGTTCGGTATCCGGCGTTTTCAAATCCGACATCAAAGCCTCCTATGCCTGCGAACAGGCTGCCAAGGGTAGGTTGTTGCATTCCAACACTCGTGGTTGTGGAGGCTCTTGGCGTTCTGGCGGGAGGCTCTGGGCCTTCAGGTGATTGAGTGTCCGACAGCGCGGGCACTTGATTTGCAGATCGATGAAGCCGCTGGCGGCGGCGAGCTTGCGGCGGCAGTGGCCACAGCGGATGTCTTGCATCATCCGGGTCCCTTCAGGTTTTCGGTCATCTTCCTCCTCTGGTGACGGCTGCTTTGCCTCGATCAGCCTGTACGTCATTTTTCAGAATCTCCTGACATGCGACACTGCGGATTCTTAGAAGAATCGGCTTGGTTGCGTTAAAATTTTCCGTCCCTAGCCCTACCCGCGAAACAAGGAGCGTTTATGCAACCAAAACTTAGCTTTACTGATGTTGTACGTACAATTCTCCGAGATGACCCCACGGGTATGACGCCTCAAGAAATCAGGGCAGTCGTCAAGATTCATTACCCTGAGTACTACGGTACCGAATCACATCTACGTAACGTTCAGAATGGAAATTACAAAGATGTTGATCACGCGGTACTGGCGCGCATTTATATCGCGTGCCGTAGCGCACCGGATATTTTTGCGGACAAATCTCAGAAGCCTCACAGAATGTCATTAGAGACGGATGCTGAGCCTACCGAGCTGGGGGCAGAAAATATCATTGAGGGTGAAAACCTCGAAAAGCTGGCTGATGATATCGGCACCCTATATGTCCTCGGAACCAATCTGTTCACAGTCGATGGTATTGAAATCGTCAAGATTGGCATAACTACAGGGCCTGTAGATAAGCGAATCACTCAACTTTATACAACCGGAGTGCCTTTTCGCTTTCGGGTAATTTCTCAGCTGGAGACCACTAATTGCTCCAAGCTTGAACAAGCGCTGCATTGCCTGTTTGATAAGTATCGGATCAACAAGGCTCGTGAGTTTTTCACGGCTCATTGTCTAGACCACATACCTGATCTGATCGCAATCCATCAAAAAATTGAACAGGCTTGACTTTAAAAAATCTTCAACCCGCTCACCGATGATGACAGCTCCAATGATTCAGGCTGACGAATTGTATGGCGTATTTTTTGATGTCATACTGACATGACCGCCAATTATTTAGCCAACCCAAGGACGCTCATGGCCGACTCCAGCATTAGCATTAGCAAAGTCATTACCACTAGCACCACCTTCATCGATAAAGCAGTTGAGTTTCGGCATTTTATGCTGCTGATTTCGTTTTTGTTAACGCTCGATTCATGCCTGATGATTTTCTACAAAAAAAATCTACTGCAATCTTTCGGTAGCTTGAACGCCCCGGAGGTCACTGCTGCAGGAGCGTTGGTTTTTTTAGGTATTTTTGCGTTTTTGATGGCCCTGTTTTTTCCTGTTTTGCGTCAGGTTTTACTCGCAGTGACGGTGTGGACTAAGTTGTTCCCCTCGGCCAAAGACAACCAAATCGATCACGACTATCGCATTCCGTCCATCACCCGCCAAAAAGCACTAATTGAAAGGGATAAATTAGTCATTGAATTGCTCGATAAGCAAGAGGAACACAGAAGAGATCATGATACCAGCATGAATATCGGCTTTGGTTTGGTATTTACGTTCGTTATCAACTTTTGGCTCTTAGGAACTAGCCAAGTGTTGACGCTCACTCAAGCCGCAGTCACGTTGTTGGACGTGACCAGAGGCTTTTGGATCAGTGCTTTAATTTATATTGCTTTGGGGATATTCGCTATTTCTTTGATGGTGATACTTGCCTTGTCGCTTAACCCTGAAACCAGTGACAAAATCTATCTGCCTGAGTCCGATGAGGAAAAGGCTGCACGGATAGAAAGGGAGAGAAAAATGCAGAACTCTAATGGTGTCTACCTAGGCTAAGGAATGTGCTGCACTGGCTTGAGCTCCGCAAGTTTCAAGCCAGTCCCAATATCTTAGGATATCTGTGTCGCAGTCATTTGTATTAAACCCAATCGCGTCCTTCCCTAGAACGGCGCTTCGTCATCCTGCAAGGTTGTTACAGGTGAGCCCGCTCCGCTTGCAAGCAAGTCGTATAGCGACTGAAGACGTTCAACCAATTCGTCGAACGTGACGACATGAACGCCTTGCAGTGAATGGCGGTACTGCTCGAACCCTTGGTTTTTTTCGTCTTCGGTTGGCTTCAGACCGATGATCACCACGCAAGCAATGGAATGTGGTCGGTATCCCTGTCGATCCAGCTCGGTGCCCACGTGCTTGAAGCTGGCCTGGAATTCCGCCCGCTGGGCTACCACCTGCGCAACAGCCGCGCTGAGCTCTCCGGAGGGTGGATAGACCCCTCGGTATTTACTACTGAGCAACGGAATGCCTGGTTTCTTGATCTCAACAAGGGCGAGATTGTTGGTGGAGGCCGCCGCCATCAGGAAGTCGCTATAGGAGCCTCCCTGGCCAGTATGCAGTTTCCCTCCGACATAGGGCTGGTCACGGATCTTAATGACCGGATAGTGGAACGCCATGGTGAGGATGAAAGGGTTAGTGGATAGAAAATCCTGCCACTTGGGCTCTGGCGTTGAGACAACCAACAGCTCAGTACACCGCTCGATTAGCTCTCGGAGCGTGACCAGCTCGATGTCCTGCTTCAAGCGAAGCAACGCTGCAGGCTCTGTCTTCACCAGAGCACCCGCGTGCTCTTGAACCAATGTAACTGCGGCCCGTTGATCCCGCTTAGTCAGCATAACCTGACCGTGGGAGTGTGCAGTTAGATCTGCCAGCGCGTCTTGAGGGAGCGAAAAACGTCTCAGGCCGAACTGCTGTGGCAAGACTCTATGTAGAAGACTGTTGTGACAGATTGCAGCCTTTTCCTTGCGCGCCGCACGCTGGTGTCGACCTGCTGCAGCTGTTATCTCTTTCCGCAGTCGATTAAAGGTATTCATGCCCAAACAGTAAATCGGGGACTCCACGCGATCAGTGCCTGGGTAATTAGCTGGGCCGTGAAAGCAAACGGTTGTGATATCCGACATTTCAGCAATGGTGGTGATAATGCTACGGAACTCCCAGCGCAGACCGAGCCCAAGACGCCAGTCTTTGTAGAAGCCCGTGGGTAAGGATTCCAGCAGTTCATCAAGGTCTTCAATGGTCATCGGTAGCTTGTAGGGACCATCGACCCGATCAACAAGACAGAGCCGATCGATATTGTCGAACAGTGGTTTTCCATAGTCCCGATGGCCATGTCGTTGCTGCACAGGCCAGATCGTTATCAGGTTCGTAGCTATGGACATGATGCGTATCCAGGGTTTCATGCCGATGGGGACTCCATCAGGAACCTGGGTGTCTGAGTAGTAAGCCTCAACCTCGACGACTTCGTCCTGAATGTTGGTGGGCAAACCGAACTCATCTAGCAACAGCAGTGCTGCGAAGGGGCCGCCGTCGGTGCGCTGCGCGAGGCGGTACTCACTGTTTGAGATAGAGGCCATCCGGAGATTCCCTTCGATGTTGGCGTAGTGTGGAGCTTGTCAGCGCGCCCCCTGTGCGTCAACGAACTCATGGCATCCTGAGCGGCGAGTCTTATGACCTACCAACGCTCTTCGGTGATGGGCTTCAATTTCACTGAAAGAGCTGTCGCCTGTGCCGCATGGGCAGCAAACTCGGCCGCGTTGTCTGGGGGCGGGGTCGCCCCGTGTTTGTGGCTGGCAAGCGCCGTGCTCAACTGCTCCACCAGGTCGATCAGATCCCCCAGCACCTGCAGGACGTTAACCCCTTCCGAGCCCAACCAGGTCTTAGGCGCCTTCAGGCGCTGCCCGATGGCCGCGACGCTGTTTCGCAGGCCCTGGATCTGTTCATGCATGTCCCCGCCCACAACGGCGTTGTGCTTTTGCCCCACCACCAAGTTCAGGTCGCGCCCGGTGGCCAGGTGCAGATCGTCGACCGCCGCCAGGCTGCCGGAACCACCGGACAGCAGCTTGAGTGCTCCCAGCGCCTCGATCGTCTTTACACCTCCCACGGACTCGCGGCTGTGGTCATCGACCTCTATGTGGCTGCTCTGGTACCGCTCGGTGTTCTCCAGGGCCTCCACCTCGCGCTCGCTGGCTCGATCAGTGATACGCGCATCGGTCTGGCGCAACCAGTTGCCCTCGGCATCGGCGCGCTGTTGCACGGCTTCACTGTGTTGCCAGAGCTGATCGCCTTTCGGCAACCGTGGCAGACTCAGGCCGTGGGGTAGGATCTGCAGAATAAATGGCTTGTTTGGCAGCCCGTAGGCAAAGCCGATCACGACTGTGGTTCCCTCCCCGGGGAACCCAAAGAACCCGGTTTCCTCGCCGCCGCCCGGCAGCGGCAGAGCTATGCCCCGCAAGATAGGCAACCCGGGATCGGGCTCTCCGTCCGGGCCCAGCACTTCCAGATCCACCGCATAGCGCGGCCGGAAGTCGTCACACAGTCCGCTCTCGGCCGGCGGGTCGGCGACGGCGACCACGCGGGCAAAGTGGGGCAGATGGTAAGCGCCGGTCAGCTCCGGAAAGCGCCGCTCGACAATACGGGTTACTGCCTCTTCCATTGGATGGCCATCTCGGTACCGGCTAGCGTCATCGCCGTGATGCGCTGGCCTTGGTTGATGGATGCCCCGGGGCGCAGGCCAGGAATTGCGGTCACCGTGGCGCTCTGGTTGCCCTGGTATTGGTCGAATAGCTCGACCGGCAGTTGCAGCGGCGAGCGGGCGCCCCAGTAGCTGTCGGCCCAACTGCCCACGTAGACCTCGCCGTCACCCTGTTGCTGCCAGATAAAGTCGGGAATGCCGAACGTCTGCGCTAGGCTGTCCATGGCCTGAATGCCCGCCGCCAGGGAGTAGAAGTAAGGTGTCTTGATCCGTGCATAGTCGGTGTCGGGCACCCGGAAGCGCAGACCGGTCAGCTGACTGACCGCAACCAGCACTTCGCTCAGGTTCACATGACGCAACGCCAGCGGAAGCGGGAAGGTCAGGACCGCTGCCGCCTCCCGGCAGAACAGTAGCTGTTCCCGGCTGTTGGCCGCTGTGCAGCGCTCGATGTAACCCAGGAAATGCCGTTGCAGTGGGCGGTCGTTGTAGCCGATGTCGAGCGTCACCAGACCGCGCAGGGGCGCGTCGGCCTTGAGGGTAAAGCTGGCCCGCCCAGGACTGCGCAGGTCTAGGCGTACGTCATCGCTGACCAGATCGAACGGCTGCCCATTCACGCTCAAGACTTTGTGCAGTTTCATGAGGGCGGCGCCAGGTAGTCATCGACCCGTTTCAGCATCTTTTCGAAGCGGCTCAGCTCCGGGGCCCCAGCCTCGCTGTCCGTCGATGGGTCGGCCACGCCGTTGCCGGTACCACCTTGCTGCTGTACTGAATTATCCGGCCGACGGGACTCCACGCGTTCCGGATTGGACAGTTTTTCGCTCAGGGAGAACTGCACCCGCCAAGCTGACAGGGTGTCGTCCTCGCGCACGCTGACGTTATCGCTGAACTGCACCTGGCGCAGGCCGAAGGCCTGGGCCGTGTCATTGACCACCCGATAGGTCTTGAGCTGGCCACCGGCTTCAGTGGCCTCGGCCAATTGCATCAGCTCCGTCAGATGGTCCTGATCGCGGAATGGGATCATCAGCGTGACCGTCAACGCCTTGGGCTTAAAGCCCTTGTGCGAGCTGTCGGTGTTGCTGGTCTGCCCGGACATGTCCGCGCTGTCGATACGCAGGTTGGCGGTTACCTTCAACGACTTCCCATTGACCTTCTGGCCGTCGAGCAGCAGCGTCACAGGCCCACCAGTTCCTGGACAAAGCCCAGCCCTTCCCGAGGACCGACCAAAACCAGGCCGGCACACAGCACCCATTCATGCCCCGGTGCCGTGCCGGCGAGCAAGGCGCGTCGCAGCTCGGCCGTGTTGCCGGGGCCGACCAGGCGTACCACCATGCTGCTGTCCGGACTGGGGTTGGCCAACTGCTCCTGCAGGTCTTTTAACTGCTGATCACGGGCGGCGCTCTGGGCCGCTTTGCGGGTGGCCAGCGCGCCCAGGTCGGACAGCGGCGAGCTGTTTGCGTAGCTCTCCAGCACCGCCAGTTGCCCCGACAGTGACTGCTTGGCCGCCTTGGTAATCGTGCAGCGCTCCAGAGGTAGGGCCCCCCAGCGCGGGAGTGTGCCGGCACTGGGCAGCTCCCACTTTTCCGCTTCGAGGCGCGACAGGTGCCGAGCCCGGCGCTCGCTGCGCACCAGGTCCGGCACGGGCATCAACGTATTGAAGCGCGCCAGAGTCTCGGCCAACTGTTCATAGCGGGTCGAGAGGAACATCAGCGCCAAGGCGTATTGATCGCCGGCGAATCGCCGGGCGTCGTCGTCCAGCAGCTTGTCGGCGAGCAATTGCAGTAGATTCGGTGCCGACAGAAACCGCTGATTCCCGCTGCCCTGGCCGATCCCACTTTGAAATGGCGTCACGGCCAGACACGCGGGTGCCTGGCCCAGTTGCTCGGCCATGGCGAGCCGACCCGCCGCCACCGCCGCTTCGGCAGCCTCTCCCACCGGCCCCGGGGTGGTGGTGGCCAATCCGTCCAAGTCCGCCAGGCGCCGCGCAGTGCTGACCAGTTCGCTACCGGCCAGATCCTTGGCCGGCCCCAGGTCCTCCATCCACTGCGTGGATTCGGCGGGCCAGCGCAGGGTTACGGGGGCCCAGGTCATGCCAGCGGGCTCCATTCGATAGCTTTCATGGCGGCCAGATCCTTGTCGGCCAGTGCCTGGGCCAAGGCTTGTTTCAGTGTCTCGGCGTGCAGCAAGGCGCTCTGCTTGAACAGCACCAGGTCTGTGCCAAGCTGGCGCAGTTGCCTTGCCTCGTGGAGCAGAAAGACTTTTTTCCCATCGCTATCGTAGGCCGGGTAAAGCCCGTCCAACTCGCTGTCGATCAGACCGTAGAGGTTCACTTGATCTTCCAGCGAACTGCTATATCTGTAGCGCTCGCCCAAGGCCTCGGAGGTAAACCCCGACTCGATGTAGCGACTACAGCCCTCATTGATCGAGGCGAGTTTCTGTTCATAGAGCTTGGCCAGCATCGTGTCCAGGTCATCGACCCAGCGGCCGTATTTCCAGATCTGCCCGGGCTCGGGTTTTTTCACGGTGTAGCCGTTGGGAATCGGACCGACACCCGTAAGCGTCAGCGGTTCGCGGTTGGCTGTGTTGTACACAACCAGCCCCTCGAAATACTCCACCAACTGCCAGGCGCGACCATTCCAGTAGGCGGCTTTATGCTCGGGGGCCTCGGGCGGTGCGCTTTCCACACAACCACCGGGAATCAGGAAAATACCCGGCTCCAGGGGCGACTCATCCGCTGTGACGGGGCCGACGTACACGCCCATCCGATTGACCTGATAAACCGTTTTGGTCGTCATGGGTACCTCAATACTTGATACAGATCAGATAGGCGACGTTGGTCGGGCGGACCTCGTTGCCGCCCGAGGCATCAACGGTAAGCGTATGGGTGTGTGCCGCACTGTTATCGGTGACGAGGGAGTGGTAGTGCTCACCCGCGACACCGATAGTGACGCCGTGAGCGTGCGCACCCGCAACGGTGGTTTGTGCCGCGTAGTCTCCTGGCCCGCTGCCGGTGCCCTGGCGACCGAAGGACGTGTTATTGCCGGTCGCGTATATCCCATGCTGGTGGTCTCCATTTATTGTTGTACTGGCGCTGTGGGTATGATCGCCAGCGCCGTGTGTGCCACCGCCGTGAGAGTGGACCCCGCCCAGATCGGCCGTACCGGTATGTGTGTGGGAGGCGTTCTGCCCGTCCTGCAGGCTGCCCAGGGCCCGCGCTGGATCAATCCCGCCGCCGTCGCTCCAGCCGCGGATGAACTGCCCGCGCAGGTCACTCAAGTTGAACGTGGTACTGCCATCGCCAGCCCCATAGCGCGTGCCGATCACGGCAAATAGCTTGGCGTAGGCTTCACGAGAGACTGCGGCGCCATTGCACTTGAGCCAGCCCAGCGGTGCGGTCTCCATGTCGAACGCAGCGACCATTCCCACCAGGGCGTCACTGATCTGCTGATTCAGCTTGTTCAGTGCAGCCGTGGTCGCCAGGATCTCGCTGCTGTTGGTGTCCGGGTCATCGCTCTTGGCGTTGGGCAGTTGGTCCAGCCCTACGTCGTCTTTGGTGGTGGCGCGGGCGCGCAGCGCCGGATAGTCGCCGATCCGGGCGGCGAAGTGCTGGAGCAGCGGCCCATCGATGGGCTCGACCGGGCGCCGATCTACCACGCGGGAGGTGTCGGGCAGGTCGGCAATCGGAATGCAGTAGTGCCGTACGCCGGCACTGTCGGTATAGTCCTGCAGGTCGTCGCTGAACACCACGGCCCAGGTCGCGCCACGATCATTTAGGTCTCGCTGCAGGGCGACATCCAGCCAGGCCGTGGTCGGCAAATCATCGGGCGCCACGGGCAGGACGGCGAGCTGTTCGAGGCGGATGCCCTCGACATAGGCCAGCCCGGATTTGAGCTGATAGCTCCCGTCGACCTGCTCCATTGCCAGGGATTCGCCAAAGAAACACGCGCGGCCGAACAGCTCGCGATTGCTCAGGCGTTCACGCTCATCGATGCCGGTCAGGCGTACGGTGAAGTCGTGCTGCCAGGTACTGGCGTCAACATGAATGGCCGTCAGTTCCTGGGCGCCGTCAAAGGCCACCAGAATATTGCGCGTGACGTTGTTGCCAATTTGGTGCGGTGGGATGTTCTTGCGCTTTTCCTGGACAGGAACATAGGCCACGGTCAGCAGCACCTCTTCCTCCGTCTCCAGGCCCAACCAGTTCCAGTCGAAGTCGCCGATATCGCTGCCCATCATCAGGCTGTACGCGACCTGGTTGGGGTTCACGAACCCTTTCTGCGTGTACGGCGCGGTGAACACGATCTGCTCAGGCGGTGGTTTGCCCGCCTCCCGATCTAACGGCTGCTCCGGATCAAGGTCGGGCACCAGGGCGAGGACGAAGCGCCTCACCTCCAGCACTTCACCAGCGGCCTGTTTCTCGGCGATCAGGCGTTCGCCTGCCAGGGTAATCGCGGCGCCCACGAGGCTCTCCTACAGCGTGGCGACCAGCGTCTGCTGATCGTCGTTGAAGTCGACCGCTGCCAGCAGCAGGGTGACGGGGGTGATGGTCACGAAGTCGTAGCGCCTGCACGTGCGCCCGTACTGCTGCACGATCACCCGCAGCAACTCGGGGTTGTCGGACAGCTGCGAATCACTGAGCTTGAGCAGCACCACGTCCCAATCCCGATCGGGCAGCCGCTCCTCGATCTCGACGTAGCCCACCCCCAGCCGGTGCAGAACCCGCATCAGCCCGGCGGTGGAACCGGCATCCACCGAGTTGATAAAGGCGTACGCCACGCGCAGGCGGTACAGCGACTCGGGCTCACCGCGAAAGCGAGTGATATCCCGCTGCCAGGCCAGCAGATCCAGAATGTTCAGGTGGCACTGTTCGGCATCCATCTGCTGCAGGGGCCATTGCAGCCAGCCCTCGACCTTTGTCCACCAGGCTTGGACACCGGCCTTGAGCTTGGCCAGCTCGCCCGCGTTCAACCAAAAAGGCAGGTCGAGCTTAAGCATCGAGCAGCACCTCCAGGCTTTCGATCCGGGGAATGTTCAGGTCGGAAATGATGTCGGTGTTATCGAAGTACAGAGACTCGATGCGCGGGAACTGCTCGTGCAGTTCTTCACCCAGGCGGCTGAAGGAAAAGCGCGACTGCGGAAAGGTCAGGGTCGGCTGGTAGTCGCTGGCAGTGCTCTCGCGGAAGGCGGCGCGGATGAATTGTTCGACCTCAAGCTGCAAGCGGGTCCGTTGCTCGGCGTTCAGGTTCGGTCGGGGCCATAGCGTCAACGTGATGCTGTGCAAGGTCTCGGGCATCACCATGACCAGCATGTCGTCGCCGTGGCCGTGATTGCCACCGTCGCGAATGTACGCATTGATCCTTTCCAGGTATTCCGCTGCCGGCACGCCGGCCTCGAACAACACAAGTGCGTTGGCGCTGCCCGGGCCCCGGGGGGCGCCGTGCTCGAAATACACACCGTCCAAACGTACGCCGGGGAATGATGCAATCATCGCCCGGTATACCGCGTCGGTGTGGTACTGGTTGACCGCCGAGAACTGGTTACGTGTGCGCAGGCGCAACTGGTCGTTGTGCTCGGCATCGTCGCCGGGTTCGATCAGCCAGTTCTCGGTGTTCACGACCTGGACAATGCCCGGTACCGGCACCGGGAGAATGGCGTAGTACCCCGGCGCCAGGTTGAAACCGCTACCGGCCTCGATCGCCTCCACCGGAATGGCCAACTGAGCCTGGCCGTCGGCAAACACGCCGGGGAGTGTGGTTTTAAGCTCGTACACATGGCCGTTGATCGCCGCCGATTGCACACGTGTGCCGGCGGGGACTTCCAGTGTGCCGGCGGCGCTGCCCCGGGTGAACAGCAATTCGCCTCTGGCTTTGGTGGCGGCTTTACGCTCGACATCTACCGCCCAGGCCAGCATGTCCAGCCAGGCATCCTCGGCGGTTTTGACAAAGAAGTTCGGCAGTACCGTCTCGATCACGAACCGGATCAGCCACAACACCGGCTTGGTCACCAGCGCGCTGACCAGCCGCCAGAACGGTGAGAAGGCACTGGTATTGCTCAGTTTGCTGCCCTGGTCCGTCATCTCCTTTTCCCAGGCGGTTTTCAGCGTTGCCTCGGTGATGGGAATGCCGGCCTCTTTCAGCGCCTCTTCAAAGTCCACGTCGCTCACAGCGTCACCTTGATATGGCCGAATTTCACGGTCGTGGCGGTGACCAGGTACTGCCCGGGCGCTGTCGGGTGAATCCGCGCCGTGCCCGGCACCAGGCGCTCGTCAGCCTCCACCAGAAGCTCCATCTGCTGGATGCAATCGCGCTGGCGCAGACGATCACGCTCGGCGACCAGCGTCACCAGCAGCCCGCTGTCGCGGATCATGTGGGCGATGTCTTGCGCAATGCTGGCGCGGTCGTCGACCAACACCGGCTGATTCGACGGGTCCAGCACCAGGTCGTTGCCGACAATCAGCAAATCGACGTACTCACTCATCCGGCCATCTCCAACATTCCCTGCAGCTCGTGCGGGGTCATCGGTTTGCTGTTCTGGATGGTCAGGTGCTCGATGTGGGTGCCCTTGTTCTGCGTGTTGCTGTTCTGGATGCTGGTCAGCAGCCCGCCGGGCGGCACCGCCGTGGCGCGGTTGGGGGAGAGCGAAGGAATGGCGGCGTTGATGGTTTGCTGGGCGCGCTGCGCAGCCTCCAGGCTCTCCAGATTCGGCCCGGCCGGCAGCTCACCGAACTGGGCCTTGATGTCCACGCCGGGGATCTTGTTGAGCAGGGCGATCAGGCCGTTGATGGCGTTGTGAAAGATCGCCACGATGCCGTCCCAGGCAGCCTTGGCCATGCCTGACCAGCCGCCCATGGAGTCGAACCAGTCAGAGAGGGCAGTGAGCTGTTCGCTGACAAACTGGAAGGCGGCGCTGTTCATCAAGGCCGTGGTCCATTCGTCCCAGTAGTAGATGGCGGCCACAACCAACGCGCCGAGCGCGATGATGCCGGCGATGATCCAGGTGATCGGGTTGGCCCACAGTGCAGCGTTGACCAGCCAGATAGCGGCTTGCCATAACAACATGCCGGTGCGAGCGATGCCCATCCAGGTGTACAGCAGCGAGAGGCCGGCCACGAACAGGGTAATCATCGCGATATGCCCGAGGATGCGCAGGGCACCGCGCCAGTTCAGCAGGTTCCACAGCTTGAACAACACAATCACCGGCACCATGGCCGTGCGCCAGACGCCGAACACAAAGGTCATCAGCGCGACCCCCGCCGTCAGGCCCACCACGGCCAGGGCGCTCAGGCCGATGATGCGGGTCAGGTTGGGGAAGAGCTTCGACCAGCGCAATACCGTGTTGCCGCCTTCGGCCAGCCGTTCCATCAGCGGATTGAGCACGGGCAGCAACGCTTGGCCGAAGATGATCCGCACGGCGTTGACGGCCTCGCCGAAACGCTCCCAGGGGTCGGCAATGGCCTGGGCCATCTCAATGGCTTTTTCCATGCCTTTGACCTTGCCGAGCTGGTCGATGCTGTTATTCAGGCCCGCGGTTTGATCAATCAAACCGGTGATAAAGCCCAACGCCACCTTGCTGCCAAAGGCCTTTTCGATCTGCTTCATCTCGGCCAGATCCAGCGTATCGCCGAACTTGCCTTTGAGTTTGTCCAGGATGGTGAGCAGGGGCAGGATGCGGCCCTGGCTGTCAGTGAACGACAGGCCTAGCTTTTGCTGGGCGCCGTACACGCCGGCCAGAAACGCCTGGTACTTGGTCCCGGACTCGCTGCCACTCATCGTCGTTTGCAGCGTACCGAGCACCGCCAGTTGTTCGGTCATGCTGATGCCCATGCTGGTGGCCGTTGCGCCGAGGGACGAAAAGGCGCTGCTCATGCCCTGGCCCGTGGTCTTGAACATCTGTACCGCCGTGGCAGTCTGGCCGGTCAGTTGCTCGACCCACTGGGCTTTGCCCATGGCATCGGCTTGGTTTTTGAAAATCCCGTACATCGTGCCGACGTAGCCGGTGATGGTCGCGGCATCGGCTTTGGTCGCCTTGGCCAGCACGTTCGAGGCCTCGGTGAAGGTCGCCAGCTGCGTGCCGGTCAGACCCGCGATTGCGCTCTGGATGTCATAGGCCGAACTGACGAAGGCACTGGCGTTGTTGCCATACGCAATGCTGAACGCCAGGGATTTCTGATTGAGCAGATCCAGGGCGTCCGCTGCCACGCCCAGGCTCTGGACTTCGCCCAACGCGGCCTGCTGGGCGAGCGCAGGGCCCATAGCCTGCTTGAGCGCGTAACCGGCGCCGATCATGCCGGCCAGCCCCAAGCCCATCTGCTTGATTCCCTGTTGCCCTCGCTGGCCGAGCTGGCTGAAAGAGGAATCGACAAGCTTCAACGGCTTGCTGACCTGATCGACCAGGCGCAGGACAAAGTCGAGTTTGCTGGTGGCGGATGTGCTCATGTCTCGGTTCTCAAAATCAGCCTTTCAGTGCTACGGCGATACCATTGGCGACTGCGATCTCCATGCGTTTCCAATAGTTGTCTTCCAGCCATTTGGCGGTACCCAGGTTGTGCGCCGTGGGCTCAAAGCCGGGTAGCCAGCGCTCGACCAGAGCCATTAACTGACCCAGGCCGTCGTCGCTCAGGCGCTCCGCTCGGCCGAGGGCTTTTTTACGGTCACTTCAACATCCGGCGCGTACTCCTCGAGGAGCGTGCCGGCGAGTTGCATCGTCAACATCGGGTTGCGCAAGAAGGGGCGCAGCGCGTCGAGCTGGTCGGATTTGACGGTGGTCGTCAGCAAGTTGTTGGACGGCGCGACCTTGTTGTTTGGGGTGACGGCGTTGAAGTACTTGGTCACGTCCTGGGGGGCCAGGGTGAAGAGAAAGTCGTGCTCGCTGATCTGTAGGGTGATGTCGCGGTGTTCGCTCATAGGGTCTTTACTCCGGTTGATGTCGTCGTTTTCATATTGGCAGGTGAGTGGTTTCCCTTCCTCGCCCTGCAGCTCGCCAGCGCCTCGCGATGAGGGGCAATGGCCTTCCAAAAAAACTAATATTTCCTACGTGTTTTTGGCGTGGGAGAATGTTGTGCGTGCCCATTGCCGGGTCTACATTCCTGTTGTCGTTGCAAATTCAGCGATACGGGCTTGGACTCCCGGAACTCACAGTGCGTACAGCACCGCAATTGCGGTTTTTTTGTGCTCGCATCATGGCGGGCTGTGCGCGGGACACTTTCGAGTGTGCCGGGTTATCTGTGTCCCGGTTGTCCAACCTGCGTACAGTTCGCCACCATTCGCTTGGACACGAACGGCGGTGAACTCCACAAATACACGGAGACTCACCATGATTAAGAAAATCACCCCCGATCCGCCTCCCGTTTCTAACGGTCCTGTGAAATCAATGCGGCCAGACGCGGCCCGCCTGCTCGATACCCTCGCGGTAACCCTATCCAAAACCGTCAATTACGCTGACCCTCTCAGACCCACGATTTTTGCCATCCAACCTGGCGTCAAGGCTCAGGACGCGCTGGTCTACGTGTCGAAATTGCTGGAAGTCGCCGAACTGAACGGTGACGAAATCAGCTTGCATACCAATCCCGTGGAGCGGTCTCTGTTCTGGGGCATGCTTCACTCGGTAGAAATGGCGCGGGCTGTTGTGGACGCCCTGTTGGCGGGTTCGTCCTCACCTCATCACGCATCATCCGCAGTCGACCACTCACTTGGTTGACGTGGAAGGTGCTGCGGTTGGGGGGCTGATCAGCCGGTTGTATGTCCCGCCGCACGCATGAAGTGCTATCGCCATTGGCAGCCGCCGCTCTCGGTGGCTGCTGTTTTTTGCAGTCGTTCATCTCAAATCTTCTCCCCTTCGCCGCGACCAGTGAGGCAAGCTGCTTTCCACATCAGCGCAGCCCCTCAGTTTCAGTGGCGTCCAGGTACGACACGCCGTTGATGCGGATAAAATCCGGACTGGTGACGTCGAACGGCACCTTGTGAACGGACTTCTGCCCGCCCTTGGGGTCGATGTCCAATAGGCTGGAGATTTTCAGCCGGCAACCGAAGGCCTCGACGCGCAGTTCGTCGGTGGCGGTCTTGGCGAAAAACAACACATCGAACGGCTCCAATTTGCGGAACGATCCAGCGCGCCCGGCGGCCTCGATCAACAGCGAAAAGTTGGCGCTGTCGAGTTCGAACTCCCCGCTTGCCGCCACGTCGCCGTCCACATGACCGTCCGGTACACCGCGGGTCTGGGCCACTGCGCTGTTGTCGGTGATATCCAAGGTGGCTGTTTCGATATGCACCTGCAGGTCGCCCAGGTTGATATCGAAGTTCATGCCGCTGATTCGGGCCATGGGTTATTCCTCCTCGCCGGCAGACAGGTCCAAGGCGATATTGGCGGTCAGGTCCTTGGGGCAGTTGAACGGTCGGACTTTGAAATAGATCTCGATGGTGGTGCGGTTCTTCCACAGCAACACCACGTCGCCGTCCTTGGGGGGCTCGATATCGCCGGGAAACTGCTCGCCGGCAAAGGTCACGGCGCGGGCCATTTCGCGCAGTGGCCGCATCAGCTTGAGCTTGGTGCTGGCCATGCTGTTGGGCGTGCTGTTGACCTTGCGATCAGCCACCAGGCGAATCAGCAAAAGCCGGATGCGCCGTGCTGCCTTATCGACGACACGTAGATTTTCGATCACGGTGAAATCGCTACCCGGGGCATCCAGCAGGTTGGCGTCACCCCAAAACACCCCGGGATAGTCCGGATAGGTTTTCGGCACCGATAGGCGCGCCTTGTCCAGCTCGGCCAGGACCGAGGACGGTAGCGGCAGCTTCTCTTTGTCTTCAGGGGTTGGGCCCAGGCCGATCAGGGCGCCGGTTGCCACGCGCATAGGACTGTCGGCGACGCTGACTTCAGCGGTCGCCAGGCGTCCGGCCAATACGCCCAGGTCGTTGCCGTGCAGTTGCGGGACCAGCAGCACCCGTTGGGCCGCAACGCTGTTGGTCAAGGCGCGCTGCTCCGCCAGGTAGTCGGCCCATTCCTGGGTGGCGGTCGAAATACCTGAACTGGCCGCCATCACAAAGACGCGGCGACCGTAGCGGTTGTGCAAGGCCACGGCAGCGGCGTGCATGGCCGTCAACTCGGTGCTTGCGGTGATGGGTTTGGTGATCACCACGCCTTCGACCGAAACGTTTTCGGTTTGGGCTTTCTCCAGGGCATCGGCCCAATCACCATCTACGGCCAGGGGAATCGCGGTGCATGCCCAGCGGTCTCCCCCGTTGAGACGGGAGGCAGTGATCTGGGTTTTCAGATCGGAATCGTCCACACCCAGTTCAGTATCCAACTCGCTGTCGGTGTTCAGGGCCAGCAACTTGCCGACGTTTTTCGGCGCCGGGCCGATAAACAGGAAATAGCGCTCGATCTCTGTCACCGGGCCTTGTCCCAGGTTCAGGTTGTTGACGCTGACTTTGCCTTGAGCCATGGACGGGCCTCGCTATCGGGGGGCGTTGAGGGTTTGTGCCAGGACGATCTGCAGGATGTCGCGCACGTCCTGGACGTTGGCGCCCAGGACGATTCGGGCGGGCAGATCGATCTTCCAGCTCTGTTTTTTCGGATCGCCCTGCAGCAGGGAGAGGATCAGACCGGCTTGGCCGGTCTTGAGGTTTTCCATGACCCAGGCTTGGGTGGGGCGCTTCCAGCGCTTGTCCTGACGGACCCGGTAACCCGCCTTGAGCAAGGCGCGGGCCTGGGGACGTGTGGCGTGGTCCTGATACTGAGGGGTTTTGTTCCAGCGGCGCAGACGTGCGGCGGTCATGGTTTGCGACCGACCGTGCTGATGCTCACCGGCCACCCGCGATACTCGGCGGCTTTTCCAACCCAACACGGCCTGCTGGGGATTCAGGCCGATTACCTGCAGGCCTTTGCCCAGGCCGCGCAGCATCTTGCGGTTACCGCCACTTTTGCGGCGGGCATAAGGCGTTCCGTCCAGGTTGCGTTGGTCGCGGATACGCTTGCGGTCCTGGGTGCGAAGGCGTTTGCTGGCTGTATTCAGCAGACGGCGGCGCTTGGTGGCGGGCAGGTCCAGCAGCTGGATTTGCGCCCGGGCATCGAGCAGGCCGCGGATATCGAAATCAAGCATCGGCGTCGGCATGGATCACGCTCCCGTGCTCGGCGATCCACAGGTCATACGGCACGAACGCCCAGCGCTTGCCGAAGGCCTCAATCTCGCCGTCATCGGACTCGGCCAGGTGCTGGGGTTCGATAAAGTCTAGTTGCAGCTCGATGTCGGCCAGGTCCGGGTCGAGCTGGTCAATCTCAAAGGTGGGCGACGACAGATCGTGGCTTTCCCGATCAGGGTCGTTGACCTCCAACCATGAGCCGACCAGGGCCATCAGCCGGGCAGGATTGTCGCCAAAGCGCTCCATGACAATGACGGCGCGATAGCGCATATCACCCATGTGCAGGCCTTGCTCGGTGGGTTTCCAGAACAGCGGCAGGCTGACCTCTTCGGCCCAGCTGTCGAGCTGTTCGGGGGCCACCAGACGACGGGTGATCAGGTAGTCGGTCAGGGCACGGAGCTTGTACATCAGATCAGCTCCGAGGTGATGCGGCTTCGGCCCTGAATCAGGCGCACAGCTTGCTGACTGAACGCCAGGAACTGTTCGGCGGTGTCGGGCGCTTCCTTGGCCAGGTTTTGCGCCGACTCTCGACGGTTCACCGTGGCGAACTGGCTCAACAGGAAGGACTTGGCCCGGCAGTACACGGCGCGCTTGTAGCTGGCCACGTAGAAATGGCGCTCAGGCAGCACCATCGGATCGGCGCGGGAGACCTGGTGAATATCGGCGCGCTGCCAGTCGGCTTTGCGTTTAGCCAAGTCGTTGTTTACTTCGTGCATGGCGGTGGTGAGGCCGTCCACCAGCAGTTCCAGCAGGTACTCCGCCGGAAGCCGGTAGCTGCGCTGAAACTCGGCCACGTCCAGGTCCGGCCAGAAGCCGTCGTTGGGGATCGGGTGGTCGATCAGGTGCGTGGGTCTGCCGGAAAAGCTCATGGCGGTGCGCTCGTTCGAAATAAAAAGCGGGGGTGACTGCTTGCGGCCGTTGGCTGATGCCATGGCCTCGGCAGGCCCCCGCTGCGGGGGGGAAGTCGTTTATTGGCCTTCTTGTCGACGCAGGGCCTTGGTGGCGTCGTCCAGCCGGGTCTTCACCTGAATGCTCGGATACAAGGCGGCAGCGCGCTCAAAATGAGCGATGGCATCGCTCCACTGCTCCCGATCCATGGCGATGCAGCCGAGCAACTTGTGGTAGCGAGCCGGGATCTTTTCGAACAGCTGCCATTCGCCATCGACTCGGGGGAGTAGCCGCGACAGGTAGGGTTCGGGGCTGCGGTGGGCCTTGTATTCAGCGTCGGCCCACTCGATCACCGTGTCGGCGACGAAGGTCGGAATATCGCGACGAAAGCGCTCGGGCATCGGCTGTTTCTGTTGCATGGCGAAGTCGGCCAGCTCCAAACCCTCCTCGAACTGCTCGGTGTCGAACAGCCAGATCAGGACTTGCATCAGGATCGGATTTGGGTGGTTCAGGCCCGAATCTCGATAACGCTGCACGTACTCCCTGTACTTGGGCAGGAGTTCGTCGCGCTTGAGACGCTGGCGGGCGTCCAGGGCGTTGAGGTCCGACAGGCGCGCCAGATCCTCGGCCATGGCGCTGCTCATCAGGGCCAGGTGCTTTCGCGCATTGGCCGGGCCGGCCAGGGCTTGGGTCGGGCTGTAGGGCACGTCGTTGGTGGCAGGCCCCTGGTCGAGTATCCGTTGCTTATGTTTGAGGGCCAGGCTCATGCGGCGATTCCTTCCGGGGGCTCTTCGGGCGCGGTGTCGGGAACAAACTCGACGTTGTCCGCTTCGATGCTGGCGAATTTCCCCAATTGCTCGACGACATAACCTTCGTTGCGGCTGTTGTAGTCCTCGGTGCGCGAGCGTCTTGGGTTTTCCAGCAGGTGGCGTCGCCAGGAGGTGTCCTGGAAGTAGATCGACAGGTTGTTGAAGCTGGTGACGACCACGCCTTTGGGAGGGAAGAACGGGCAGGTGTAGCTGGGCAGGCCGCCGTAAGTGGCAATGACCTGGGCCATTTCGACACGTTCTTTTTCCGTGGGGGTACGACCTTGGGCGGCGTAGAGCTTGCCCTTTTCATGGGACAGCAGATCTCGTCCGATCAGGGCGACCAGATCACCGCTGCCGCGAAACACCTCATCGATCATGAGCGACACGTCATGCACCAGGGCGTCCAGGTTCGGGTAATCCCCAGTGCCGCCGATCTGGATTTTGCCGGGTGTGGCACCCTCGATCAGGATCTGCTCGGGCGCCTGTTCGCGCACCAGTTGAATCCAGCCTTTGTTCACGTCCTGAAGCATGGGATAGGCGACAGGATTGGTGTCGGCTGCCGCGTGGGTGCCATGCCAGCCGATCATGATTCGGTCCAGGGCCATGCCGGTATGCACGGCTTTGCTGTAGCGCTGGGCAAAGTCCGGGAATTTGGCCCAGGCGTCGATGGTGGCGAACGGCAGGGCGACATCGCTTTGGGTGTCGAACAGTTCGTATTCCAGACCGTTCAGGTCGAGCAGGTTTTTCGGCTCCCGGTCGGCTCGGTTCACGTCGGTGCGCCCGGTCGAGGGGCCGTTCAAGCCGAGGATGACCTTCTGTCCGCGAAGCTCCCTGACCGGGACGATGTTGATGCGCTGGAGAAAAGCCGAACTCAAGGTGATCTTGTCGTTCAGGGTCTGCGCCATGGACGGTTCAATATTGAACTCTTCCCGGGCGGAGCGAACACGGTAGGTCCGGGCAACGGAGGCTTGCAGGGCGTAATAGCGCTGCCGGGCTTCAGAGCTCAGGCTCATCAGTAGACCTCTTCTTGTGGGTCATCGACAGCACCCGTGGTGGGCGGGACGTCTTGGCCCCTGCCCTGGTTCAACGCCTTGTTGAAGGTCTCGGTCAGTTCGTCCAGCGTGCTTTTGAGGCTTTTGTATTCCTCGGACTGGAGCGCGGTGGATGGCTCGGTGGGAGCGGCTTTGTCCGGTTGCGCGGCAAAGGTCGCGGCGCTTTTTTCAAGGCTTTCTGCCGCGTTGCCGAGCTTTTCCACCGCGGCGGTGAAAGCCTCGACCGATTTCGGTTCCATGGATGGGGTCTCGTCGTGAAGGGATTCGGGAGCGTCTTTACGATGCAGTTGGCTGAACAGCCGGGAGAAAAAGGCCGTGACACGGGTGTCGTCGAGGTCGCTCGTCGACAGGTCACCCAGCGGTTCGGGAGCGCCAAAGTGGTTGCCTTCACCAGCCCTGCGTGAAAAGTGCAGGGCGTCGGTACCGAGGCTGGCGGGCTGGTCGGTTATCGCCAGGCCCGCCAGGTAAGGCTTGCCGCTGTCGGCGAAGTTGGGGCGAATCTCGATGCTGGTGAAGAGCTTCTGCGCTTCCTTGTTGAGCTGGAGCAAGCGGTCGTTGGGTTTGAGTTGGGCAAACAGGCCGACACGGCCGTCGCCCAGGTCTCGGCACTTGAGTGCGGCGACAGTGCCGAAATTGCCCAGGTAGCGAATGTGTTCGTACCAGATGACGGCGGTGTAATGGTTTGGGTTGTAACAGGTCGCCATATCGCGCAGGTCTTGGGCATCGAGAGTGCGGCCATCGGCGGTCTTGCCGCTGGTGGCGATGCATTTCCAATCGGTGACAAGGGCGCGGGTCATGGGGTTGTTTGCTCGGTTCGGTTTGCAGTTGCCGTCACGATAGGCACCTGAAAGACCGCAAACAAACGGTTCTACTGCGCGTTTCTCCTAGAAACGATAAATAGGATATTTGCGGAGTTTTTGAGCGGGTTTCGCTGATTTTCGCTGCATAAACTGCGCTTCATGCCCTATTCCATCGAAATCAAAGAAACGGCCAAACGCCTCTATTTGCGTCGCTGCAAGCCGCGAGAAATTCAGGTCCAGCTCAAGCTGTCCAACGTCCGTATCGTCTACTACTGGATCGAGAAAGGCGGTTGGGATGACTTGCTGTCTGACGAGGAGCCGCTGACGGCGGTGAGCCGGCGCATCACCTTGTTGCTGGAAAAATCGGGGTCGCTGGCCAAAGGCGAGCTGGACGAGTTGGACCGGCTGACCACCGTGCGCGAGCGGCTGCTGAAGCAGTGCGCGAAGTCGCTGACCGGCGAGCGACAGGTAGAGCCCCGTGAAGAGCGAGGCGAGCGCCCCAGGCAACACGACCCGGACGGCCATCGGAAGAAAAAGCCCAAACCGGTCAAAAACGACATCTCTCACCTGACCGAACTGGACTTCCTGGAGAAATTCACCAGCCAGCTATACGGCTATCAGAAAGAACTGTTCGAGGCCAAACAGAACTCGCTGACGCGGCGGATTCGCAACGTGCTCAAGTGCCGTCAGTCCGGCCTAACTTATTACTTCGCCGGCGAAGCGTTCATGGACGCGGTGCTGACCGGTGACAATCAGATGTTCCTTTCGGCCAGCCGGTCCCAGTCGGAGATTTTTCGTAACTACATCATCCATTTTGCGCAGAAATGGTTTGGCCTGGAACTGACGGGCAACCCGATCATTCTGAGCAACGGCGCCGAGTTGCGTTTCCTGAGTACCAACAGCAGCACCGCCCAGGGCTACCACGGTCATGTGTATGTGGATGAGTATTTCTGGATCCGCGACTTCTCCAAACTCAACACCTTGGCCGGTGCCATGGCCACCCACAAAAAATGGCGCAAAACCTACTTCTCGACGCCTAGCGCCACCAGCCATCAGGCCTATCCGTTCTGGACGGGCGATGAGTTTCGCCGAGGCAAGCATAAAAACGCCAGCCAGCGATTCCCAGGCGAGGCCGAGCTACGCAAAGGGGCACTCTGTCCAGACGGGCAGTGGCGCAAGATCATCAACATCCACGACGCCATTGCCGGTGGCTGTGACCTGTTCGACCTTGAGCAGTTGCGCCTGGAAAACTCGGACGAAGTATTCGAGCAGATTTACCTGTGCCAATTCATCGACAGCACGCAGAGTGTGTTCCACCTGGCCGACCTGGAGCGCTGCTATTCGGACCTCAGTCTGTGGACCGACTACAACACTGATCCGAAGGCCAAGCGCCCCTTCGGCAACAGCCCGGTGTGGATCGGTTATGACCCCAGTCGGACCCGCGACGATGCCACTTGCGTGGTGGTGGCGCCGCCGTTGGAACCGGGGGGACGGTTTCGCATTCTGGAAAAACATTCCTGGCGCGGCCACTCCTTCACCTATCAAGCGGCCCAGGTCAAAAAGCTGTGCGAGCGCTTCAACGTCCAGCACATCGGGATCGATGTCACGGGCGTGGGCTACGGCGTGTTTGACCTGGTGCGTGAGTTCTTCCCGCGGGCAACGCCGATCCATTACAGCCTGGAGACGAAGAACGCGCTGGTGCTCAAGGCTCAGGACACCATCCAAGGGACGCGTATCGAGTGGGACGCCGGTTGGAACGATATCGCCGCCGCCTTCCTGACGATCAAGCGTGGCGCCACGGCCAGCGGCCAGATCACCTACAGCGCGTCCCGGACCGAGGCCACCGGTCACGCCGATATTGCCTGGGCGGTAATGCATGCCCTGGCGAAAGAACCCCTCAATTTCAACAAACAGCGCAAAAGCCGCTGGTCGACCGTCGAAGGCCGTGATGACCGTACTCAAGCAGCAACCTCAAGAGAAGCGCCCGATGCAGGTGTTCAGTTTTGGCGAGCCGGAACCGGTGCTGTCCAACGAGCTGGGCGGGTATCTGGGCGTGTTCGCCAGCCACGACGGGCGTTTTTACACGCCGCCCGTGTCTCGTATCGGGTTGGCCCGGTTGCTCCGCGCCAACGCGCACCACGGCACGATCCCGCGCTTCAAGCGCAATCTGTTGTTGCGTGACTTCCAACCATCGGCGGGGTGCAGTGCCGCGACCATGGGGCGCGCCGCGCTGGACTTCATGGTGTTCGGGGAGGCGTACTTTCAACGGCTGCGTAATGTGATCGGGCAGGTGCTGGAGCTGCGCCACCTGCCGGCGATCAATATGCGCTGCAAGGTCGGCGGTGGGTTTGTGATGCTGTTGCCCCATGGGAAGGAGCTGCACTTTGACGCGGACGAGGTGGAGCACGTGAAGGAGTACGACGTGGAGCAGGATATCTACGGTGTGCCGGATTACTTGGGGGGTATGCATGCGTTGCTGTTGAACGAGTCGGCGACCCTGTTTCGGCGCCGCTATTACAACAACGGCGCCCATGCGGGGTACGTGTTTTATACCAACGACCCCGACCTGTCGGAAGAGGATGAGAAACGGCTGAAGCACCAGATTGCCGGGAGCAAGGGCGTCGGGAATTTTCGGTCGTTGTTCGTGAACATTCCGGGTGGGAGTGACAAGGCGATTCAGATCATCCCGGTGGGGGATATTGCGACGAAGGACGAATTCGAACGGGTGAAGAACATCACGCGCAACGACGTGATCGCTGCGTGGCGGATGAACCCAGCGTTGGCCGGGGTGATGCCGGAAAATGCGGCTGGGTTTGGGGATATCGAGAAGATCGACCGGGTGTATACGAATAATGAAATACGGCCGATTCAGCAGTTGTTCTTGCAAATTAATAGCCGTCTGCCTAAGGGGCGGGCGGTCGGATGGACGAATGGCAAAGCCCAGGCCAGATAACGAGTTCCCTATTCTTGACTAGACTCCTGTGCCGTGCTGTCGTACGAGTCTCGGCAAGGAAGGAAACTAAGGTCCCTCAGACCCGAGACGGAACGTTAAATGAGCGAGGCTTAACATGGCATTTACATTTACCGCACCTGTAGCCGATCTGTACAATCAGTGTGAAACGTTAAGAGCAGCCAATAATAACGTCTATCTTATTTATCGCTTTGACAATAACGATCAAACCTTGGAAGCCATATGGGATGCGGGCTATAGGAGTGGGCGGGAGAATTTTTTTAGAGATGGAGTAGCCTTGCATCACCCAGTAGAAAAACTCCAAAGACAAGCTATGAATAATTCGGCGTTTCTTGTGGGGGCAAACGGTAAATCTACTGGGGCCGCCTTGAGAGGTTTTACTCATGCGCCTTCGGAAAATCAGATTGGAGGTCACGCCGAAGAATTTCTTATTCAAAAGCTAATGATGCTATCAATGCCGCCTCATGAAATTGATATTTATATATCAAGAATCCCGTGCGCCGCTACCTCAATGCCATGGAATTTCCGTTTCAATGGAAATGTCATGAAATTGCCTGGAGGGTGTGGCCCGAAACTATACACAGCTATGAAGCTAACCCCTCAAATAAAATGGAACCTTGCCTATGGAGAGAGTTACAGTGGAGCGATGCAAACTAGTTGTCGCGAAGCTATTGATAGAATGAATCTGTTGCCCAATGCAGTGGCAGGACATATTTCAACCTTCCTTGGTTAAACAATGGAGTTTAAGAAGTTGTCAGTGGCTGTTCGTATTGTTCAGCGCTAAAGTGTGTTACTTGGTAGGCATATCTATGCCGCCGTTGTCCAAATAGACACGGTTGCCAGAGAAGAGACTGCTGAGATGGATGGAGAGCAGCATAACGCCTGCATCAGCCGCGCAGGCGCTTTCATTGAGCGATTATTGACCAGGCTTTTTAGGTCGTCTGCGTGTCACGAAAACGGCTGCGATGGCAACCATCGTAGAGCCGATCATGCCAGCACCGATTTCAGGATGCCCTAAGTGGATGAGATACCCGCCCAGTAGCAGTACCCCAAAAGCCAAAGCGCCGCCGATGTTCTGGCCTCGCCGTTCACGCTGTTCGATCAGGTTCAATGAATTCGACTTAACCGTCAGGTCGGTAGCTTGATTATTTAATGTTGCAGTGAGTTCTTCTTTACGAACATCAAGCATACCCATTTCCATTTTATGTCGATGAGTTTGCTCGGTTTTCATCAACTCGAACATGAGGTGGGCGCCGCCTTCTACAACGGATTCGTACTCCCTCAGTTGTCGTGCTGACAAAGTACCTGCAAGATGACGCTCTTCGGCAATCGAAATGGCGACCATCGAGATTGCGTCGAGAGTGGCTTTGCTTTGGCTACTTTTGAGCAGTGCGCTGATGGCGGGATCGTATTCCCCCAACGCTTGCAGCGCTGCGGAAACTTCTTCTACGATTTCGCCGGAGTCAGCGGTGGGGTCTAATTCGAGTGCTATTTCTTTTTCACCAGATGCTTCAGATTCTGTATGTTTTATCATCGGTTAAGGATCGATCCTTAGGCTTGAGTTCGCCTGGAGTTACGCACCGTTGCAAAAAATTGTTTGGAGGCGGCTTGGTAGTCGTCAGTTAGCCTTTTGATATCACTACCCAAACTACAGGCGCTGCTATAGCGATCAATATCAACAATTGATTTCAAGGCGGACATGCTTTGATCTGTCCGAGTGTTTTGAGTGAGCGGCAAACCCTCAGTGACCTTCTTGGCCAGCCTGCCAGCTTCCTCGTAGGGGTCGCCGTCGGGATACAGGTTCAGAACGGAAGAAAATGCGTCGAAATCCAGTTTGTACTTCGCCATGTCTGCGGTGCCTCGTTGTGTTTGCCCTGCGATTTTGTAGGACAGGTCCATCCTGCTACGCGTAAAGCATTGAATGGATACATATACTGAAAATATAGCCAAAAGCGTAACAGCGTAAAGGGCTAAACCTATTCAAGATGTTATCTCGGCGCCTAGATCTGGTGCCCAAGATGTTAAAGTCCCCCAGATATTGTGTTTTTAGCGTGTTACGCCATACGTCGGGGGACAGGTCATTGCGTATCTATTGTGGTAGTTGTGGGGCCAAGGGCCGTATCGCTTCGCGGGAGCAGCTTTCGTCTGCGTTCACCAAGCTGTACTGCCAATGTCTGGACCCTGTCTGTGGTCACACGTTCGTCATGAACCTGACCTACTCCCATAGCCTGCGACCACCGGCCGGGAGTGGCGATCAGTTGCTGTTTGACCGCCTGCGTGAGCTGCCAGCGGCCAAACAGCGAGAGCTGTTCGATCAGTTGGGCGCTTTGTCGTCCTGAAATACGGCTCTCTTCAGCACGCTTAAGCTGTCATCCAGCCGTTGAGTCGACCAACGGAGGACAGCGGTGACACCGCTGCTTTCGTATTCATCCAATGCCCTGGCGGCAACAGCCACTCCCATACAGGTGACAACACACGAGACTTCGTTGATCGTGTCCAACGCCTCTATTACTTTGCAGTCCAGGTTTGCCAAACTTATTTCTCCTTTGATAGTCGGAAGACTCCGACATACTTTAGGGACGAATGAAATAAACAGTCAAGGTTATGGCTGATGAGGTCTTGGGGGGTGTATATATATTTCAAGTGAAAACCTTGATTTCTAAGTGATTGTTTTTAAAGAGAATATTTTCACAGTGAGAGTTTTCTGAATTTAAATCCAGTTCTGACAAGCATTTCTCATTTTTGTGTAGTCTGCTTATTTGTTGTTGAATATTTCAAGAAAAGTCTGATAGCAGTTTTCTTGATCTTCCTTGTCGGGGCCGCTGCGTCACTTGGATTTCATTTTTTCCATGATTGAGTAAGGCAAAGTCTTACATGCTTGGTGTGCTTTTCTCTGGAGCTAGAAGTGCAACCGGCCAAAACAGAGGACGCCTAAACGCCCTCTATCTGGACTCAGTTTTTTCGACGTTCTACCAACCGTCTTTATCCTGTATGCCTTCAAATCTCACCATGCCGAGCCGTCGGGTGCCCATGGCGTCGACCATGCCCACCAGGAACTCGTGTCGGGGCAATTGCACTTGGAACACGCCGAGCTCCGTGTAGACCTCCAGCACATGGCTGGCGTGGTAGATATGAAAGGCCGTCGTCACGCCGAGCTGTAAGCGGGCCTGCTTTTCACGGGCCGGGCTGGCCCGGTAGATCGGTACTTGCCCGTGGTACAGGCTTTTCACCAGGTCTTCGACATTGACGGGCTCGGGGGTGTCATCCATGGCGAGGCTCTCCCTGTGGTTTTTCGGCGCGTCGTCTGGCGCTCAGGGCCAGCAGCAATAATCGAATGTCACGGCGCAGTGCTTGGTTCGCTTGAGGCGTTTGCCCCAAGGCCACCAGGGACTGTTGCAACCGCTCATAAGCGAGGCCCAGCAGGGCATTGTCGCGTGGCACCTGCCTGACGATCCGGACGGAGACGAAGACGTCGCCCCGCATTTGTCCGGCGAGTTGCGGGTCCGTAGAATCGGGCCGGGGCCTGCGCATCAGGCAGTAGTGCATCAGGACTGTGGACGTGTAGGGCTCGAAAGCGTCGTGCTGTTCAGGGTTCATCGGTGTGTTGCTCCGTGGTTGATACGGATGCCGAGGGGGCGCCGGCAAGCTCTCCCCCTCAGCCCCATCTTTTCAGGCTTCCCGCGTGGGGCTCGCCGTGTAGACCGGGCGCAGGCTGCGCACGACTTCGAAAGTGCCCATGTCGATTCCGTCCACCCGTCTCAAGTGAACGACGCTGACCTTTCTCGGTGGGTCCAGAGGGCGCTGGCGCCAGTAGAAGCTGGCGACCAGTTCCGCCAGGTTCGTCGGGGTGCAGACATCGTAGTAATGGTTGGGCAGCGTGATGCGCTCGGCATCGCCGTTGACGCTGTAGAAGATGTCCATCAGTGCGTCACCACCGGGGCCCAGCGTTTCACCAGTTGGGCCCAGATCTTTTGGCCGTCCTCCAATCGCTGATGCACCTCAACTTCTGGCTGGTAATCCAGCGACAGGACGCTCATGCAGTCCTGGAACAACGCCAGGTCCAGTGAACGCAATTCGGTCAGGTCGAACGCGTAGCTGTCGCCGTCGTAAAGACCGAGTAGGAACCGACCGACGATGCGGCTCTGCCCGAAGTCCTGTTGGGCAACATGAACCAAACGGTTCAGGGCGCGTTCACCGGCCAGGACGATGAAGGGGCGTATTTCGCGGTAAATCAGCATTTCGACGAGGCTCTTGGGCAGGCCGTTGAGGTTGTTGGTCATGGGTGTTGATCCTTGTTTCGTGGTTGAGAAAGTTGATGTCGCTGGGTGTTGAGCCGCATCCGCATGTCTTCACGCAAAGCGGTTTTTTTCTTCGGGTCGTTGAGCCAGTCGACGATTTCCTGCCGGCTCCACCGGGTCAGCAGATGGCGGGCAAGGCAGTCGCGGCGAAAGGCTTCCTGTTCCGAAAGTTCGGTCACCGTCGTACCGGCGTGGATGAAGTTCGCGGGCGGGCTCTCGGCGTCTGGAATTTTTGAATCATGGCCGGATGGGAGGGCCGTTTGGCCTTGTTCTGTGGTGTTTCGCGTGCGGCTACGGGTCGTTCAGCGGGGGTGGAATGCGCTGAACTATCGAGGTGTGGATAAAGCTCTGGAGCCCCCGTTTTTAAAGGCCCGTAGCGGAGTTCAACCAGGCGGGAAGTAATGGAATGTGGCTGTAATGAAAAGTGGTTCAGCGTCGGACACTGAACTTCCAGCAGGGTAGTTTTATAAGTAGCTGTATTCATTTGATATTTACCTCTTAGTTCAAAAATTACAGATGGAAAATGGCACCGCACACAGGCTCTTGGTCAAATCGCAGGCAGCCGATCCCCTTGGGTGAAAAACGCTTTCTAGTCAGTTAGTTATCTGTGTTTCTTGAACAGCCAGCAGTTGATGGTGCGGCGTTCGAGCCGGGAATAGGTCTTCCGGCTTTCCATGAAGGTGTAGGTCGTGCTTTTTGGCAGGGCGCGCTGGAGTTGCACCCGCGTCAGTACCTCCTGGCCGGCTTTGCGACAGGCCTCCTGAAAGTGTTCGATGTTGATGGCGATGACGCCGCGGTCGCTGCTGTGATTGAGGGTTTCGTGAATCTCCTCGCGGGTGCCGTGGGCGTCGGTGATGCTGACCCGGCGCTCGTTGAGGTACTGATAGATCTGCCAGAACGCAGCGGCGTCTGGGTGTTCCAAGCGGCAGCGTTGTTGTCGATCGATGGCTCGCACTTCCAGATGTTTGGCGAGTTGCTCGGTATCGGCATCGGTCCAGGCCGGGAACAGCGCTTGTGTGGCGTAGGCGGCTGCCAGTATCTGGGCATGGGTCATGGTTATCCGGGCGTCGGTAATGGCCCCGACCGCCTGCATGCGCTGCTCGAAACGGGGGAAAACTTCGAAGTAGCGATCGAGCCAGCCTTGTTCGAATGACAGGCAACGGCGCAGATACCCGCCCAGGTATCGGGCGTCCAAGGCTTTGAGGCGATCGGCCAAAGGTTTGAGGGCCAGGGAGTGGTGTTCCTTGCTGGCATGCAGGTGAACGATGCGCGACAGGAAGGCTATGGAGGCGTCGACACTGGCGTTTTGTGAGATGGCCAGGGCGCCGCGCCATAGCGTGGTGCGCGTTTCGTTGCCGGTGGTTTTGGCCCCTGTCACGCGCAGTTTGGCGTGGTAGTCGAACAGGTTTTTATAGTCGTCGAAGTTGAACTGCACGATGACTTTGCGGCCCTGGGCGTCGGTGTATTCGCGGTCCGATTCGATCAGCACCACGGGCAGATTGCTCACTTCGGCGAAGGCGCGGGAAAGGCCCACGGCACTCGCGCCCGTGCCGCTGGGACGAGTGCCTTCTTCGTTGGCGCGCCCGGCCAGGCGCCAGAGGAAACGCAGCAGGGTGGTTTTCCCCGCGCCGGGATCGCCGGTGAATTCGAGTACGGCGAATGAGCCCTGGCGGACGCCGATCTGCTGGACAAAGAAGGAGGCGGTCCACCAGGACAGGACGGCCAGCCCGTTCAGGCCGTTGACGGCGAGGAAGTCCGGGAACCATTCCGGGTCGAAGTCCTGGCCCTTGTCCATCGCAAAGGTGTTGAGTGTGGTTTTAACTCCGTCGCTGCCGACCTCTATGAAGCCGTGTTTGTTGACCGGTAGTTCGCGGCCTTGGTAGTAGCCATAGCCGGGAAAGCAGTAGATGCCGCTGGTGTCGTCATAGCCCACGAACGGCAGGCTTCGGACGGTGCGCACGGCGCGGGATTCGTCGTTGAGCCATTTGGCTTTGAGCATGGCCAGGACGCTTTCGCCGCCTTCGAAGTTGCCGCCCGGGGTGTGTTCGAGCAGCGAGCGGGCAAAGCCGCGTGGGTCGGTGATCGAGCCCGGGGCCAGGGGGGCTTTGCAACTGCGGCTTTTGTCCGGGAAGCGGAAGTCGAAGAAGTAGCGCTGTTCGCCCGTGACGATGTCCTTTTCCAGGTACTCCAGGTCAGGGATGCAGTTCGCGACCTGTTTGATTTTCAGGTGGCGGGTGAAGGTTTCGCGGTTGCCCTCGACCTTGTCGTCTCCCAGGTCTTTGCCCAGTTCGGCCTGGTTGACGCGGGCGGAGTAGAGGCGGTTGCGGAACTCCATCAGGTAGAAAGCCACAGGGCGGCGCAGGTAGAGCAGGTAGGCGAGTTTGGCGGTGGTCTCGGCGGTGAACAGGCGCCCTCGATAGCAGGCCTCTTGCATGAAGTCGGCGGTCAGTTGGCGGTCGCGGTAGACATCGTCCCAGTCGCGCTCACCGGCCAGGGCGACCCAGCCGATTTCGTGTATCTCGCGCAGTTGGCTCAGGTATTTGGGGATGTATTTGTGGCCAGCCGCGTCATCGTCCAGGGCGATGACCCAGGTGATCAGCTTGCCCTTGTGGGCCTCGATGATGTCCCACGGGAAGTTGACGCAGCTGATCGCGGCAATGGCTTTGAATCCGGCCAGGTGCAGGGCGATGGCGTGGAAGATGCCTTCGACGATGTAGACCCGATCATTGCTGTCGATGGTCATGCCCTTGGGCATCCAGCCGCTGGCCTTATAGGACATGCCGTATTTGATACCGGCCTTGATGCCGTCATTGGCCGTGACCGCAGTGGTGTCGATGAGGCGTTCCCAGTAGCCGTTGCACAGGGGGAAGCGCACGGTGTCGGCCCAGGTGCCGTTGGCGAGCTTGCGCCGGCCCTGTTCGTACCAGCCTTGCAGGCGTTGGATATCGAATCCGCGGTTGCGCTGCAGATAGGCGTCGGCCGTGGCGTTGGGCTGTTCGTTGGTGGCGGGGAAACGCTCACTCAGGTTTTCGAACAGGTAGTGGTAACGCTCGTGGGTCTTCTCTTCGAACTGGCATTCGGACTCGCGATTGCATTTCAGCACATAGGGTTTTTCTCGACTGATGAATAGTCGGCGCTGGCCGCAATTCGGGCATTTACCTTTTTGCAGGTACCTGTCGCCGATGTCTTCGAAGTCGAGCTGGGGGTCTTGCTCCAGGGCGTTCAGGACGTCCGTGCGGTAGAGCTCGTCGAAGTGTTTCTGGTCGTGTTTGGGTTTCATGCCGCCCCCTTAGCGCAAACCGTCATGGGTGTTGACGCGCTCGGCCTGGGCGGCGGCTTCGGCCAGCAGCGCGATCATGTTGACCAGAACGGCCTTTTTGGAGCCGTCGTCTTTTTCCCTGATCAGGAGGCGCCCGTGCTGGATGTCGTGGCGGATGGCACGCTCAGACTGACCAGAGCGACGCGCGAGCTCCCGCACGGTGGTATAGGGCGTGTCGATACAGATCTGCATTTGGTAAGCTCCGTGTATGTATGTGCAGCTAATGTGTACATTCATACACAAATTATGTATTTACATACACTTTGTCAAGAGGTGAATATGGAGCTGGGCATCAAGCTCAAGGAGATACGTCTCACCGAACGGTTGGGCCAGAGAGAGTTCTGCGAACTGACGGGCATCAAGCTGGAGACGTTGAAAAGCTACGAGTACGGGCGCAGCAAGTCGGTCAATTCGGTCGAGCTGCTGAAGGTCACGACCCATCCGCAGTTTGAGAAATACGCGCTGTGGCTGGTGACTGGGAAGACCTGCTCGGAGTGCGGACAAATCACCCCTCTGATAGGGGGGACTGAGGACTGCTAGGAAGCAGTGGAGGAGTATGGCTATTCGAAAATTGCAGGATGGTCGCTATGAGGTGGACTTCCGGCCGGATGGTAGCTACGGGTATCGCACGCGGAAAGTGTTTCGGACGCGCAATGAGGCCCTGAAGTACCAGAACCAACTGATGGCGGATCTGGCCAAAGGGGTTGTACCGAAGCCTGTGAAGCATGATTCAAGATCGATGCTCGATCTGGTGAATCGCTGGTATGCCGTCCATGGGCGCAATCTCAAGACCGGCGCCGAACGCTTGTCCTTGTTGTGCAACATGGTCGAGTGCATGAAGAACCCCAAGGCAGCGAAGTTCAGTGCCGCCCATTTCTCGCAATATCGTGCGGAACGGTCGGAGGGCAAGCATGCCAGGACAAGTCCGGGGAAATGTGCTGCGAAGGAGGGGGAGGAGAGCAAGCCGGTCAGCGCTAATACGCTAAATCACGAACTCGCCTACTTGCGGGCGGTGTTCAATGAACTGAGTCGGCTGGGAGAGTGGGAAGGGGATAACCCTCTGGCGAAGGTTCGTAAGCTTCAATTCGATGAAACAGAAATGGCTTACCTGCTGACGGAAAACATTGTGGAGTTGTTGGCCGATTTGGATACACGAAAGTCGGACGCGCATCTGGTGACAGAGGTTTGTTTAGCGACAGGCGCCCGGTGGGGCGAGGCACAAAAGTTACATCCCCGGCAGGTTCGCAATGGACTGGTGCATTTCAGCAAAACGAAATCCAGTAAAAACCGTACGGTACCCATCTCGAAGGAACTTGAGAGCCGGCTCAAGAAAGCTCTGCCGTTCAAGTATTGCTACAACACCTTCCGCCGGTCAGTCCAAAAAATCGGCTTGGAATTGCCCGAAGGCCAGTTGACTCATGTATTGCGCCATACCTTCGCAAGCCACTACATGATGAACGGTGGCGATATCTTGACGCTCCAGCGTGTGCTCGGGCATTCGACCTTGGCAATGACACAAAAATACGCACATTTCAGCCCGGGGCACATGGCCGAGGTGGTCGAGCTGAACCCGCTGACGGTGATTGCGAAGAAGAAAAAACCGGTCGCTTCAGAACGAGAAATTTTGAGATTGGACGAATCTTGGACGGAAGGCGATTTTTGGCAGTTTTTCGAGCCGGAAAACTCGCTTTGCCAGAAATGCGAAGGCCGCGTAACACGCGGCCTCCAGAGGTGGTGGGCCCACACGGACTTGAACCGTGGACCAAAGGATTATGAGTCCTCTGCTCTAACCAACTGAGCTATAGGCCCTCAGTAGGCCGCGAATTATAGCGATGGTTTCTCGCGGGTGCTATCCGAAAACTCCGAAAGCGTCATATGAAGAAAAGTCGCGGCGAATTCTTCGGCCGGCAACGGCAGGCTGACGATGTAGCCCTGGATCTGTTCGCAACCTTCGGCGGCCAGGAAAGCCTGCTGGGCCTGGTTCTCCACGCCCTCGGCAATCACCGTGAACTGCATGCTGCGCCCCAGGGCGATGATGGCGCGGACGATGGCGACATCGTGGGGATCATCCGGCAGGCCGCGAACGAATGACTGGTCGATTTTCAGCACGTCCAACGGCAGGCGCTTGAGGTAGCTCAGTGACGAATAGCCGGTGCCGAAGTCGTCAATGGCCAATTGCACCCCCAGGCGCTTGAGCTGGTGCAGGACCTCCAGGGCCTCCTCGGCCTGGCTCATGATGAAGTTTTCGGTGATCTCCAACTGTAGGCAGCCAGGCTCGAGACAGTAATCCCTGAGCAACTGTTCGATCCGCGCGAGCAGGTTCGGTTGGCGCAACTGCGCGCCGGCCAGGTTGACCGAGAGCGGGCCGAAGTCGCGATGGGTCCTGTTCCAGCGTTGCATCTGCCGGCAGGCGCGCTCCAGCACCCAGTCGCCAATTTGCAGGATCATGCCGTTCTCTTCGGCCAACGGAATGAAATGCTCGGGTGGCACCTCGCCAAGGGTCGGGTGCTGCCAGCGAATCAAGGCTTCGGCCCCCACCAGTTGACCGCTGTCGAGACTGATCTTGGGCTGGTAGAGCAGGTGCAGTTCCTGGCGTTCGATGGCCCGGCGCAGTTCGTGCTCCAGGGCCACACGCTCGCTGGCCTGGGCCGTGAGGTCGCGGGTGTAGCTTTCGACCCGGTTACGCCCCTTGGCCTTGGAGCGGTACATCGCCGCGTCGGCGTTCTTGATCAGGGTGGCGACATCGTTGCCGTCCTTGGGGTAGAGGCTGGTGCCGATGCTGGCGCTGATGAAGAACTCGTGCTCGCCGGCCTGGAACGGTGCGCTGAAGCAACCCAGCAGCTTGTTGGCCAGGTGCAGGGCATCGCTGGCCTGGTGCAGGCCCGGCAGCAGGATGATGAACTCGTCGCCGCCCAGTCGGGCCACGGTGTCGATGTCGCGCAACTGGTCCTTGAGCCGGACGGCAATGCCTTTGAGCAACAGGTCGCCGACCGGATGGCCCAGGCTGTCGTTGATATGCTTGAAACGGTCGAGGCCGAGAAACAGCACGGCGCCCTGGCCGCCATTTTCGCTCTGGCTGTTCAGCGCGGCCAGCAGGCGGCTTTCGAACAGGCTGCGGTTGGGCAGGCCGGTCAACGGGTCGTGGTGGGCCTGGTAGTCCAGGCGGGCCTGGGCATGCTTGAGGCTCGAAATGTCGGCGAATACGGCGACGAAGTGGGTGACCACAGTATCGCGGTTACGCACGGCACTGATGGTCAGCCAGCTGGGGTAGAGCTCGCCGTTCTTGCGCCGGTTGCAGATCTCGCCCTGCCAATGGCCTTCGGCGGTCAGTTGATGCCACATGGCCGCGTAGAAGGCGCTGTCGTGCTGGCCGGAGGCTAGCAGGCGCGGGGTATGGCCCAGGGCTTCGGTTTCGCTGTAGCCGGTGATCTCGCTGAAGGCCCGGTTGACCGCGCTGATGTGTTGCTGGGTGTCGGTGATCAATACGCCTTCGGCGGTGCTTTCGAAGACGGTGGCGGCCTGTTGCAGCTTTTCCTGCATGACGTGGCGCTCGGTGATGTCCCGGGCGATGGTCAGCATGCAGTCCTCGCCGCCGATGGGCAGCGGCCGGCTGGAGAGTTCGCACAGGCGGACCTGCCCGTCGCTGCGGCGGATATGGCAACTGAAGTCACGGACAAAACCATCGCGATGCAGCAGTTCGAGCAGGTGCTTGCGTTCGTTCAGGTTGACCCACAGGCCCAGGTCCAGGGTTGAACGGTCCAGCGAGGTGGCGCTGTTGTAGCCGGTAAGGCGACTGAAACCGTCGTTGACCTCCAGCAGCAAGCCGTCGCTTTGCCGGCTCAGCAGCAGGCCGTCGGGGGAGGCGTGGAAGGCCTTGGCGAACTTCTCTTCGGATGTTTGCAGTTGTTGCTGGGTTTGCTTGAGCTGGCTGATGTCCCGGACCACCACCACCAGGGCGGGTGTGGTGTCGAGTTCGAAAGGCTCGGCGGAGATCAGGCCGGTGAACAGTTGGCCATTGCTGCGTCTGAAGGGCATTTCCAGGTTGCGGATACTGCCGCCCTGCAAGCGCTGCAGCAGTCCCGCGCCCACGCCGTCGACGGCCCAGATGTTGAGCTCGGTGGCGGTGCGTCCGATCACGTCCCGGGCGTTCAGGCCTATCTGTTCCTCGAAGGCCTTGTTGACTTCCAGCAGGTGGCCGTCGGACAGGCGGGCGATGACCAGGATGTCCGGGCATTGCTGGAAGACCGAGGCGAATTTCTGTTCCGACAGGCGCAGCGCTTCCTCGGTGCGCTTGATTTCGCTGATGTCGATCATCAGGCCGCGTATGAGCGGTTCGTGGTCGTGTTCGATCAGGCTGACCAGATCGCGTACCCATAGCGTGCGGCCATCGGCGCTGATCACCCGATAGTCGAGGGTGTGGTCGCGCCCTTCGGTTATTTCCTTGTCACAGAACGCCTGGGCACGGGTCAGGTCGGCGGGGTGGGTAATGCTGCGCCAGAATCCGGGAATCAGCCAATGGGCCAGCGGATAACCCAGCAAGGCTTCGGCATGGGGCGAGACATAGGTGTAGGTGAAATCCATCCGCGCTTCCCAGGCGATGGCCGATAGGCTCTCCACCAGGCCGCGGTAATGGTATTCGCTGCTGCGCAGTTCCTGCTCGAGGGCCACGCGCCGGGCGATTTCCGAACTCAGGCGGCGGTTGATGCGGATCACCACGGCCAGCACGCTGACCAGCAGCAGGACGCCGGGCAAGCCGTAGAGCAGCAGGTCGGTCCAAGAAGAGGGGTTGATCGGGATGTTGCCCACCCAGCGTTTCTGGATGGCCTCGGTCTCGGCGACGCTCATGTCGGCCATGACCTTGTCGAGAATGCCGACGAAGATTTTCTGGTCCTGGGGCACGGCCATCGCCAACTGGTAGCGATAGGGCGTTTCGCCGCTGACGTAGAGCCCTTCGAGCTTGAGCTGGCGCAGGCTCCAGACACTGGAGGCGAGATCGCCGATGACAGCGTCGACCTCGTCGGTGGCCAGGGCCTGCAGGGCCGAGCTGACGTTGGGCAGGGCCACGAGGTTGAGGTCCGGATGATGGCTGCGTAACAGCTCGTGGGGCGCGTAGTTCTCCACCACGGCGATCTTCAGGCCATAGAGGTCTTTCATGTCATGGGGTTTGGCACCGCCCTCATGGGCGAGGATGACAATCGGAAAATCCAGGTAGGGGCGGGTAAAGGACAGGTAGGCCTGCCGTTCCGGGGTCGACATGATGCCGGGCAGCAGGTCGACCTGGCCCGTCTTCGCCAGTTGCAGTACCTCGGTCCAGCTCACCGGTTCGATGGGGGTGAGCTTGATGTTCAGGCGCTCTTCGATCAGGTGGATGTAGTCGGCCGCCAAGCCATGGTAGGCGCCGTCTTCCCCCCTGAACTCGAATGGCGGCCACGACGCATCGACACCCAGGCGCAGCTGCGGGTGGGCCTTGAGCCAGTCACGTTCCTCATCGGTGAGATTCAACGCTCCAGCCGTTGCGGTCCAGGTAAGCAGCAGCAACAGAAGCAGGGCTGTCAGTCTGGGCATAACGGTCTCGTTATGGCACGGGGGATGATTCGAGTGTAGACGGACGGCGGCTGGAGAAAAGGGAATCTGCACAAAGCAAAACCCCCGGCAAGCCGGGGGTTTTGGTATCACTCGTCGAGGAAGGAGCGCAGATGCTCGCTTCGCGTCGGGTGGCGCAGCTTGCGCAGCGCCTTGGCTTCGATCTGGCGAATCCGCTCACGGGTGACATCGAACTGCTTACCGACTTCCTCAAGGGTGTGGTCGGTATTCATGTCGATACCGAAGCGCATGCGCAGTACCTTGGCTTCACGGGCAGTGAGGCCGGAGAGCACTTCGCGAGTCGCTTCCTTGAGGCTTTCAACGGTGGCGACATCGATGGGCGACTGCATGGTCGAGTCTTCGATGAAGTCACCCAGATGAGAGTCTTCGTCATCACCGATCGGGGTTTCCATGGAGATCGGCTCTTTAGCGATCTTCAATACCTTGCGGATCTTGTCCTCAGGCATTTCCATGCGTTCGCCCAGCTCTTCCGGCGTCGGTTCACGACCCATTTCCTGCAGCATCTGCCGGGAAATACGGTTGAGCTTGTTGATCGTCTCGATCATGTGCACCGGAATACGGATGGTGCGGGCCTGGTCGGCGATCGAGCGAGTGATCGCCTGACGGATCCACCAGGTGGCATAGGTCGAGAACTTGTAGCCGCGACGGTATTCGAACTTGTCCACCGCCTTCATCAGGCCGATGTTGCCTTCCTGGATCAGGTCGAGGAACTGCAGGCCGCGGTTGGTGTACTTCTTGGCGATGGAGATCACCAGACGCAGGTTCGCTTCAACCATCTCTTTCTTCGCGCGGCGGGCCTTGGCCTCACCGATCGACATGCGACGGTTGATGTCCTTGATTTCGACGATGGTCAGGCCGGTTTCGGTCTCGAGCGCAGTCAGCTTCTGCTGGCAACGAACGATATCGGCTTGCACACGACCAATGGCTTCGGCGTACTTGCTCTTGCCTTTGGCCAGGGCGTCGGACCAGCTTTCGTCGACTTCATTGCCCGGGAACTGGCGCAGGAAGTCGGCACGCGGCATGCGGGCATCACGCACGCACAGCTGCATGATGGCGCGTTCCTGCTGGCGCAGGCGGTCCAGGGCGTCGCGAACGCGCTCGACCAGGCCTTCGAACTGCTTGGGCACCAGCTTGATCGGCATGAACAGGTCGGCCAGGGCCACCAGTTCGGCAACTGCCAGCTTGTGATGGCGACCGTGCTTTTTCAGGGCCTTGCGGGTGATTTCCATCTGCTCGGCCACGGCGCCGAAGCGCTGTGCGGCAATGATCGGGTCTGGACCGCTTTCGGCTTCTTCTTCGTCGTCGCTGGCTTCGGCGTCATCGTCGTCGCTGTCGTCGTCCGCTTTCACGGCCTTGGCATCGACAGGTGGCGGTACTTCGGCGGCCGGCGGCGCAGTGCCGTCGTCCGGATCGATATAGCCGCTCAGGACGTCGGACAGGCGACCGCCTTCGCTGGTGACGCGATCGTATTCGCTGAGGATGTGTTCAACCGTGCCGGGGAAGTGCGCGATAGCGCCCATCACTTCACGGATGCCCTCTTCGATACGCTTGGCGATTTCGATTTCGCCTTCACGTGTGAGCAGCTCTACCGTACCCATTTCGCGCATGTACATGCGCACCGGGTCGGTAGTGCGACCGATGTCGGTTTCCACGGCCGCCAACGCTGCTGCTGCTTCTTCGGCAGCGGCTTCGTCGGTATCGGCTTCGGCCAACAAAAGGGCATCCGCATCCGGAGCACTCTCGAATACGTTGATCCCCATGTCGTTGATCATGCGGATGATGTCTTCCACCTGTTCCGGATCTGAAATATCCTCCGGCAGGTGGTCGTTGACCTCCGCGTAAGTCAGGTAACCCTGCTCACGACCACGGCTGATCAACTCTTTGAGGCGAGACTGCTGTTGCGCTTTTCCGGACATAACACCCTATCCACTGAAGGTCTTGGCGGGCAAAAAACAAGCCGAGGATTATACCCGAGCTATGACCTCACGCGCCAGTTGAGGTCGGGTTTGATGCAGGAAGATTGCGTTTTAGCAGTTCAAGCAGCTGATTTTTGTCTTCAGCGCTCAATTCGCCTTGCCGCGACTTCCTGATGAGTTGCTCCAGCTTTCGCTCGCGTTGACGGGTCGACAAGCTGGTTATGGTGTCGAAAAACTGTTGTTCAAGGTTATCTCCTTCGATCAGCCACTCCTTTTCCGCCAAACGGGTGAGTAATCGACCCTGGTCGGTGCCGTGCCAGCGCGAAAGTAGTTGAAATGAGCTTAGCTCAGGATTCTTTTGCACGGCTTCGAGCAAGGCCACGAGCAGCTGTGCATGGACGTTTTCTTCATCCGCGAGGTGACCGGCGGTCTCGACCTTGGCGGCCAGTTGCGGGTGATGGACCAATGTGCGCAGGGCGGTGAGCGTCGGCGGCTCGACGGGCGCCGGGGTACGCGGGCCACGGGGCTCGTCGCGGTCGCCGCCGCGCTTGCCGTTCTTGTCCCAGGGTTTTTTTTCCCATTTCTTGCCGCCCGCACCGGGCTTCTTCGGGGTCCACTCCTGCTGGGGGCGTAGGCCTCCTGCGGCGCATGGTAGTCCGAATAGTCGGGCATGGCGTCGTAGTCGATGCCGGGGTCGTAGGGCGGTGGCGCTTCGGCCGGCGCGCTGTGCGCCAGTTGGCTGACGGTTTCGCTGGTCAGGCCGGTAATCTGTGTGAGGCGTTGGCGCATCAGGGTGCGCAGGTTCGCCCCCGGCACCTTGTCGATCAGCGGTGCGGCGAGGGTGGCCATGTGCGCCTTGCCTTCCAGTGAGCGCGGGTCCGCCTCTTCGCTCAGTTGCTGGAAGAAATAATCCGCCAGCGGCTGTGCGTGCTGGTTGATCCGGGCGCGGAAGGCGTCAGTGCCTTCGGCGCGAATCAGGGTGTCCGGGTCTTCGCCTTCGGGCAGGAACAGGAAGCGTGCGCGACGGCCGTCCTGCAGGCTGCCCAGGGTCGCTTCCAGTGCGCGCCAGGCGGCGTTGCGGCCTGCCTGGTCGCCGTCGAAGCAGAACAGGACGTTGGGCACCACGCGAAACAGGCGCTTGAGGTGTTCTTCGCTGGTGGCGGTGCCCAGGGTCGCGACGGCGTTGCGCAGGCCTTGCTGGGCCAGGGCGATAACGTCCATGTAGCCTTCGACGACGATGATTTCGTCGAGGTTGCGGTTGTTCTTGCGGGCCTCGAACAGGCCGTAGAGTTCCTGGCCCTTGTGAAACACCGGGGTTTCCGGCGAGTTCAGATATTTGGGCTTGTCGTCGCCCAGTACCCGGCCGCCGAAGGCGATGATCCGGCCGCGGGTATCGCGGATGGGGAACATCACGCGGTCGCGGAAGCGGTCGTAGCGCTTGCCGGTTTCAGCGTTCTCGATCAGCAGGCCGGCGTCGATCATGGCTTTCTGCTGGAGCGTGTCGCTGGAAAGGTGCTTGAACAGGTTGTCCCAGCCCGGCGGGGCAAAGCCCAGGCCGAAATCCCGGGCGATCTCCCCGGTCAGGCCGCGACCCTTGAGGTAGTCCACCGCCGCCTTGCGTGCCGGGTGGCTTTTCAGCGCCTGGCGATAAAAATCGGCGGCCGCCGTCAGGAGCGGGTAGAGCGGCGAATCGGTCGGCTGGCGCGGTTTGTGCGCGCGGCCGCTTTCCTCGCGGGGGATTTCCATGCCGGCGGCTTTGGCCAGGTCCTCGACGGCCTGGGGGAAATCCAGGTTGTCGTGGTCCATGAGGAAGCCGAGGGCGTTGCCGCCAGCGCCGCAGCCAAAGCAGTAGTAGAACTGCTTGTCCGGGCTGACGCTGAAGGACGGTGTCTTTTCCTTGTGGAACGGGCAGCAGGCGGTGTAGTTCTTGCCGGCCTTTTTCAGTTGCACGCGCGAACTCACCACGTCGACGATGTCGGTGCGGTTGAGAAGGTCGTCAATGAAACTTTGGGGAATCAGCCCCGCCATGGCGTTCTCATCATCGCAGAGTGCTCGATAGCTGGAACGGAAAGGGTGTGCTCGTCATTAGCCTTGGAAGGCTCGTCAGTAAAGACGTGCACCGCTGGCGAGTGCCAGGTCTGACGGGGTGAAGCGGGTTCGTCTGGGTCGCATCGGCGGCTTCGACGGTGAAGCATCAAGCGATATCCGCAAATGCCATTAGCCCGGCTGAGGGCCGGGCTTGGCAGAAGCTTGCAACGAACGTCTGTGTATTAGTACAGACGAACGGCGCGGCGCTGTTCGCGCTGAACTTTCTTGGCGTGACGCTTGACAGCAGCAGCTGCCTTACGCTTACGCTCGGAAGTCGGCTTCTCGTAAAATTCGCGGCTACGAACTTCAGCCAGAACACCGGCTTTTTCGCAGGAGCGCTTGAAACGACGCAGAGCTACGTCGAAGGGTTCGTTCTCTTTAACTTTGACGGCTGGCATCCAGAGCTACCTTCATTCATTACCGGGGTCAACGTCCTCAGGCAAAAGCGCACTGGAGATCGTCGGTTTTTAAGGGTTGCGGATGTTAACCCCTCGTGGCGAGGAATGCAAAGCCTCTGATCGAAAACCGCTGGTCGGGGCCCGGAGTGACGACTATTATTCGCGCCTTCGAATTTAGCCTCAGGGCGCAAACCCATGCTAGTACTGGGATTAGAAACCTCCTGCGACGAAACCGGCGTCGCGCTGTACGACAGTGAACGCGGGCTTCTCGCCCATGCGCTGTTCAGTCAGATCGACCTGCACCGCGCCTATGGTGGCGTGGTGCCGGAGCTGGCCTCGCGTGACCACGTCAAGCGCATGCTGCCGTTGATCCGCCAGGTCCTGGCCGAGGCCGACTGCGCGCCGACCGAGATCGATGCGATTGCCTACACGGCCGGTCCTGGCCTGGTCGGGGCCTTGCTGGTCGGGGCTTCGTGCGCCCAGGCCCTGGCCTTTGCCTGGGATGTGCCAGCGCTGGGCGTGCATCACATGGAAGGCCATCTGCTGGCACCGATGCTGGAAGAGCAGCCGCCGGAGTTTCCGTTCGTCGCTTTGTTGGTCTCCGGCGGGCATACCCAGCTCGTTCGCGTGGACGGCATCGGCCAATACGCCTTGTTGGGGGAAACCCTGGACGATGCGGCCGGTGAAGCGTTCGACAAGACGGCGAAGATGATCGGTCTCAATTATCCGGGTGGTCCGGAAATCGCCCGCTTGGCCGAGCAGGGTGTGGCGGGGCGTTTCGTCTTCCCGCGGCCGATGTGCGATCGCCCGGGGCTGGATTTCAGTTTCAGCGGCCTGAAGACCTTCGCCCTGAATACCTGGCAGCAGTGCGTCAGCGCTGGGGACGACGGCGAGCAAACCCGTTGCGACATCTCGCTGGCCTTCCAGCAGGCGGTGGTGGAGACTTTGACCATCAAGTGCAAGCGTGCGCTGAAACAGGCGGGCATGAAGCGCCTGGTGATCGCCGGGGGCGTCAGTGCCAACAAGGCCCTGCGGGTCTCGCTGGAAAAGATGCTGGGTGACATGAAGGGCAGTGTGTTCTATGCCCGCCCCGAGTTCTGTACCGATAATGGCGCGATGATTGCGTTTGCCGGGTGTCAGCGTTTGCAGGCCGGACAGAAGGAAAGCTTGGCGATCAGCGTGCAGGCACGCTGGCCCATGGAGCAGTTGTCGGCGATTTGAGCGGCGGTCGATGGAAGGTGGCGTGTGAGCCATCTTCACGGCCAGGATCAGAAATGTCGTTCGCGCCCTGCGAAAAGGTCGCGTAGATTGCCGCGATGGCGCCAGACGATCAGTCCGGTCACCACGCTCATCGGCAGCAAGGCAGCCGGTTCCTGCCAGGCCAGCAGCGGCAGGGTCAGCGGGGTGGCGATCAAGGCGGCCAGGGAGCTGGTGCGGGTGAGGTAGAAGGTCAGGAGCCAGGTCGCGAGGGCCAGCAGGGCGGCGGGTGGGTACAGCCCCAGCAGCATGCCGGCCGCCGTGGCGACGCCCTTGCCGCCGCGAAAGCGGAAGTACACTGGAAACAGGTGGCCGAGGACGGCGCAGAGCCCGACCCAGGCTTGCTGCTGGAGCGACAACCCGGCGGCGCCGGCGATCAGCACCGACAGCAAGCCTTTGCAGAGGTCGCCGAGCAAGGTCAGGATGGCCAGCTTCTTGCCGGCCAGACGCAGCATGTTGGTGGCGCCGGCATTGCCCGAGCCACTCATTCGCGGATCGGGGCTTCCCGTGAGGCGGCTGAGCAAAATGGCGAAGGACAGAGAGCCGAGCAGGTAGGCGAGGATCGCCAGTAACCAAAACATGCTAACTATTCCGGGCGGGGACGCCCTGATTCTAACGGCGCATTGCGCCCTTGTCGTGCTGCGGAGAGAAGTGCTTGGACAGAGTGTTTATCGAGGGCCTGGAAGTCGACACCGTGATCGGTGCCTATGACTGGGAGCGCGGCATCCGTCAGTGCCTGCGCCTTGATCTCAGTTTTGCCTGGGACAACCGCCCGGCCGCGGCCGGTGACGATCTGAGCCTGGCCCTCGATTATGCGAGCGTTTCTGCGCGCATCCAGCTGTTTGCCGAGCAGTCGCAGTTCCAGTTGGTGGAAACCTTCGCCGAACGCCTGGCACAGGTGCTGATGAGCGAGTTCCAGATTCCCTGGTTGCACCTCAAGCTGACCAAGCCGGGGGCCGTTGCGGCGGCCAAGGGCGTGGGCGTGGAGATCGAGCGCGGATGTCGCTAACTCAGGTTTATCTCGGGCTCGGCAGTAATATCGAGCGCGAAACCCACTTGCGCGCCGGGTTGGACGCGTTGGCCGGTTTCCTGGTGGATATCCGCTGTTCGGCGGTGTTCGAAAGCCAGCCGGTGGGCATCAAGAGCGGGCCGTTCTTCAATCTGGTGGTGTCGGCGTTTACCGACCTGCCGTTGCTGGAGCTGGATCGGCGCTTGAAATTCATCGAGGCCGACAATGGTCGCTATGCGCCGGATCGCAAAGGGCTGCCGCTGGACATCGATGTGCTGTTGTATGGCGAATGGGTGGGGAATTTCGACGGACTGATCCTGCCTCGGGCGGAAATTCTCAAGAATGCCTTTGTGTTGTGGCCTTTGGCGCTGATCGCGCCGGACCGGCTGCATCCCGAGGCGGGGAAACCTTTCGCGACGTTGTGGGCAGAGGCGCGGATCGATCAGGTGCTGGCTCCCGTGGCATTTGAATGGCGTGGGGGGCAGTTGACGCCCCCGGACCTGCTGTAGGTCGCGCACCTAGCCTGCGGCCTGCTCCTTGTAGGCCTTGAGCGCTTTCAGGCGTTCGCGCTTGAGCGCTTCGCCCAGTTCCGGCCCCTTGAATCCCTGTTCCAGCAGCGGCTGAACGGCAACCGCCTTGGCCGCCGCCGCCGCACCTCGCAGATAGTCCGCCTGTGGATAAGCCCGCTCCTCCAGCCCCAGGCGCCCGCGGGCATCCATCTCGCAGGCGGCGATAAATTCCTCGAAACGCTGCGGTCGTCGATAGACATCGAAGCTCTGCAGCAACTCCAGCAAGGTCGAGGCTCTGAGTTCCAGGGCGCGATGGCCATGGGTGTGGTACTCACCCACCAGCAACGCCAGTTCCTGGCAGTCGCGCGGTACCTTGTAGCGCTCATTCACCGCCTTTATCAGCTTCAGTCCCTTGGACTCGTGGGCAATGTGTTTCGGCCATTGGTCTTCGGGCGTCAGTCCCTTGCCGAGGTCGTGCAGCAGGCAGGCCCAGCGGACGGTCAGCGGTTGCCGATGGCGTGCCGCTTGCTCCAGCACGCTCAAGGTATGCGCGCCGCTGTCGATTTCCGGATGATGTGCCTCGGGTTGCGGCACCCCGAACAAGGCGTCGACTTCCGGAAACAGCACGGCGAGCGCACCGCAGTCGCGCAGCACCTGGATGAACACCTGGGGTTGGTCTTCCATCAGGGCGCGGGAGATTTCCTTCCAGCTGCGCTCCGGCGTCAGGGCTTGCAGCTCGCCCGATTCGGCCAGCTGGCGCATCAGCGCCAGGGTCTCGGGGACCACCTTGAAACCCAGGGCGGCATAACGCGCGGCAAAGCGGGCTACCCGCAGGACCCGGAGGGGATCTTCGGCGAAGGCGGGGGAAACATGACGCAAAAGGCGGGCATCGAGATCCGCCTGGCCGTGATAGGGGTCGGTCAGGTTGCCGTGCTCGTCTTCAGCCATGGCATTGATGGTCAGGTCCCGGCGGATCAGGTCCTCTTCCAGTGTGACATCAGGGCTGGCGTGGAACGTGAACCCGCCATAGCCGTGTCCGCTCTTGCGCTCGGTCCGGGCCAGGGCATATTCCTCACCGCTCGAAGGGTGGAGAAAAACCGGAAAGTCCGCACCGACCGGGCGAAATCCCTTGGCGAGCATCTCTTCGGCGCTGGCACCCACCACCACCCAGTCGATATCGGTAACCGGCCGGCCCAGCAGGCGATCGCGAACCGCGCCGCCGACTTTATAAATCTGCATGAAAAACCTCCGTTGGCACGACAGGATAACCCGTGGATCGCGCCAGCGGAGGCGAGGGTGCTGCTCAGAGATGAATCACGGCCAGATCCAGTCGACCGTATTCCCCATCGCTGTGGTCACCCTTGGGGGGATGTGGTGGGTTTTCATGACCTGGTCGCCTTGCAGGGTTTCCAGGTGGATATCGAAGCCCCAGAGCCGGTGCAGGTGCTTGAGCACTTCGTCGGTCGAATCGCCCAGGGGTTTGCGGTCATGTTGCTGGTGACGCAGGGTCAGCGAGCGGTCGCCGCGACGGTCAATGCTCCAGATCTGCACGTTGGGTTCGCGGTTGCCCAGGTTGTACTGGGCGGCCAGGGTTTCGCGAATGATCCGGTAGCCGCCTTCGTCATGAATGGCCGGTACCAGCAGGTCGTCGCGCTGGTCGTCATCGAGGATGCTGAACAGCTTGAGGTCGCGAATCACTTTCGGTGACAGGTACTGCAGGATGAAGCTCTCGTCCTTGAAGCTGCTCATGGCGAACTTGATGCTCGAGAGCCAGTCGCTGCCGGCCAGTTCCGGGAACCAGCGACGGTCTTCTTCCGTCGGCTCCTCGCAGATCCGTCGAATGTCGCGGTACATGGCAAACCCCAGGGTGTAGGGGTTGATGCCGTTGTAGTAGGGGCTGTCGAAGCCCGGTTGGAACACCACGCTGGTGTGGGAGGTCAGGAACTCCATCATGAAGCCGTCGGTGACCAGCCCTTCGTCGTAGAGATCGTTCATCAGGGTGTAGTGCCAGAACGTCGCCCAGCCTTCGTTCATCACCTGGGTCTGGCGCTGCGGGTAGAAGTACTGGGCGATCTTGCGCACGATCCGCACGATTTCCCGCTGCCAGGGTTCCAGCAGCGGCGCGTGTTTTTCGATGAAATAGAGGATGTTTTCCTGGGGTTCGGGGGGAAACGTGCGTTGTCCTTGTCGCTGAACTTGTCCGCACCCTTGGGAATGGTGCGCCACAGGTCGTTGATCTGCTTCTGCAGGTGCTCCTCGCGGTCCTTCTGGCGCCGTCGCTCCTCTTCCGCGGAAATCGGGTAGGGGCGTTTGTAGCGGTCGACGCCGTAGTTCATCAGGGCGTGGCAGGAGTCGAGCAGGTCTTCGACCGCGTCGATGCCATGGCGCTCCTCGCATTGCATGATGTACTGCTTGGCGAAGACCAGGTAGTCGATGATCGAGCTGGCGTCGGTCCAGGTGCGGAACAGGTAATTACCCTTGAAGAAACTGTTGTGGCCATAGCAGGCGTGGGCCACCACCAGCGCTTGCATGCAGATGGTGTTCTCTTCCATCAGGTAGGCAATGCAGGGGTCCGAGTTGATCACGATTTCGTAGGCCAGGCCCATCTGGCCGCGGCTATAGGATTTTTCCGTGCTGAGGAAGTGCTTGCCGTAGGACCAATGGTGATAACCCAGGGGCATGCCGACGGAGGCGTAGGCGTCCATCATCTGCTCGGCGGTAATCACCTCGATCTGGTTGGGGTAGGTATCCAGGGCATAGCGATTGGCGATACGGCTGATTTCGCGGTCGTAGGCCTGGATCAGCTCGAAGGTCCACTCGGAGCCGGTGGAAATGGGTTGGCGTTTCTGCTGTTTCTGCTCTTTGGCGGTCATGTCACTAACCTGCGCTGGAAGAGTTCACGGAAAACCGGATAGATATCGGCGGCCGACACCAGCTGCTGCTGGGCAAACGTATCGCTGAACGCCTCGCAGATGCGTTCGTATTCGTACCACAGGGCCTGGTGTTCGCGGGGGGTGATCTCTACGTAAGTGTAGTACTGCACGAACGGCATGATCTGGTTGATCAGGATGTCGCGGCAGATCGGCGAGTCATCGTTCCAGTTGTCGCCGTCAGACGCCTGGGCGGCGTAGATGTTCCACTCGTTGGTCGGGTAGCGCTCGGCCATGATCTCCTGCATCAGCTTCAAGGCGCTGGAAACGATGGTGCCGCCGGTTTCCCGTGAGTAGAAGAACTCCTCTTCGTCGACTTCCCGGGCGCTGGTGTGATGGCGGATGAACACCACCTCGATCTTGTCGTAGTTCCGTTTGAGAAACAGGTACAGCAGGATGAAGAAGCGCTTGGCGATGTCCTTGGTCGCCTGGGTCATGGAGCCGGACACGTCCATCAGGCAGAACATCACGGCCTTGGAGCTGGGGTTGGGTTGCTTGACCAGCAGGTTGTACTTGAGGTCGAAGGTGTCGAGGAACGGTATGCGATAGATGCGCGCGATGAGTTTCTCGATCTCCGCCTCGATTTCCTGAATATCGCCGAAGTTGTCCGGCTCTTCCCGTCTCAGTCGCTCCAGTTCGGCCTTGGCTTCCTTGAGTTTGGCCCGGCTGCTGCCGGACAGGGCGATCCGTCGGGCGTGGGCCGAGCGCAGGGTACGGATGATGTTGATGCGCGAGGGGTTGCCCTCGTTGCTGATCCCGGCGCGGACGGTCTTGAAGGTGTCGGTGCCGGTGAGGTTGCGCTTGACCAGGTTCGGCAGCTCCAGGTCCTCGAACATGAACTCGAGAAACTCTTCCTGGGTGATCTGGAAGACGAACTCGTCCATCCCTTCGCCCGAGTTGCCGGCCTTGCCCGGGCCGCGGCCACCACCGCCGCCGGGAGGCCGGGGGATATGCTCGCCGCTGGTGAATTCCTTGTTGCCGGGATGAACCACGGTTTGCTTGCCGCCACGGCCGTGGTGCAGCACGGGCTCATCGATGTCGCGGCCGGGGATGCTGATCTGCTCGCCATGTTCCATGTCGGTAATGGAGCGCCGACTCACGGCTTCCTCGACAGCCTTTTTGATATGGTCACGGTAGCGCCGCAGGAAGCGCTGGCGGTTCACTGTGCTCTTGTTCTTGCCGTTGAGACGTCGGTCGATCACATAGCTCATGAGGAGCCCTCCGGACAGCTTCAAGTTACAAGCTTCGAGCGCCAAGCTGGAAGCTTAAAGACAAGCGGTCGGCTCCCGCACCGCAAGCATGCCGATGAGCGTGCCTGCGGCTTGTCACGTACCGCTTGCAGCTGCCCCGTTACTACTGCGATTTTCTGACCCGCAGGTACCACTCGGAGAGCAGGCGTACCTGTTTGTCGGTGTAGCCGCGTTCGACCATGCGTGTGACGAAGTCGTTGTGTTTCTTTTGATCCTCTTTGCTGGCTTTGGCGTTGAAGCTGATGACCGGCAGCAGATCCTCGGTGTTGGAGAACATTTTCTTCTCGATGACCACCCGCAGCTTCTCGTAGCTGAGCCAGGTCGGGTTCTTGCCGTTGTTGTTGGCCCGGGCGCGCAGGACGAAGTTGACGATCTCGTTGCGGAAATCCTTCGGATTGCTGATGCCGGCCGGCTTTTCGATTTTCTCCAGCTCTTCGTTCAGGGCCACGCGATTGAGGATCTCGCCGGTTTCCGGGTCGCGATATTCCTGGTCCTGGATCCAGAAGTCGGCGTACAGCACGTAGCGGTCGAAGATGTTCTGGCCATACTCGCTGTAGGACTCCAGGTACGCGGTCTGGATTTCCTTGCCGATGAACTCGATATAGCGCGGTGCCAGGTATTCCTTGAGGTAGCGCAGGTAGCGCTCACGGGTTTCGGCCTGGAACTGTTCCTGTTCGATCTGCTGTTCCAGCACGTACAGCAGGTGAACCGGGTTGGCGGCGATCTCGTGGGGATCGAAGTTGAAGACCTTCGAGAGGATCTTGAACGCGAAGCGGGTCGACAGGCCGTTCATGCCTTCGTCCACGCCTGCCACGTCGCGGTATTCCTGGATCGACTTGGCCTTGGGGTCGGTGTCCTTGAGGTTTTCGCCGTCGTATACCCGCATCTTGGAGTAGATGTTGGAGTTTTCCGGCTCCTTGAGGCGCGAGAGCACGGTGAACTGGGCCAGCATCTTCAGGGTGTCGGGCGCGCAGTGGGCCTTGGACAGGGAACTGTTGAACAGCAGCTTGTCGTAGATCTTCACCTCGTCGCTGACCCGCAGGCAATACGGGACCTTGACGATGTAGATCCGGTCGATGAAGGCTTCGTTGTTCTTGTTGTTGCGGAAGGTGTGCCATTCCGATTCGTTGGAGTGGGCCAGCAGGATGCCGGTGAACGGAATCGCCCCCAGGCCCTCGGTGCTGTTGTAGTTGCCTTCCTGGGTGGCGGTGAGCAGAGGGTGCAGCACCTTGATCGGTGCCTTGAACATTTCCACGAACTCCATCAGGCCCTGGTTGGACCGGCACAGGGCGCCCGAGTAGCTGTAGGCGTCGGCGTCGTTCTGTGGAAACTCTTCCAGCTTGCGGATATCGACCTTGCCCACGAGGGCGGAGATATCCTGGTTGTTTTCGTCACCCGGTTCGGTCTTGGCCACGGCGATCTGGTTGAGGATCGAAGGGTAGAGCTTGACCACGCGGAACTGGCTGATGTCACCGCCGAACTCGGCCAGGCGCTTGGTGGCCCAGGGAGACATGATGGTGTTCAGGTAGCGCCGGGGAATGCCGAAGTCTTCCTCGAGGATCGCGCCATCTTCCGTGGCGTTGAACAGACCCAGGGGGGATTCGAAGACCGGTGAGCCCTTGATGGCATAGAAAGGCACTTTCTCGATCAGTTGTTTCAGCTTTTCCGCCAGGGACGATTTACCGCCGCCGACCGGACCCAGCAGGTAAAGGATCTGTTTCTTCTCTTCCAGGCCCTGGGCGGCATGGCGGAAATACGAAACGATCTGGTCGATGCATTCTTCCATCCCATGGAAGTCTTCAAAGGCCGGATAGCGACGAATCACCTTGTTGGAGAAGATGCGCGACAACCGCGAGTTGGTGGACGTATCCAGCAGTTCGGGGTCGCCGATGGCCAATAGCAGGCGCTCGGCCGATGACGCATAGGCACTGCGATCCTTTTTGCACAGCTCGAGGTACTCCTGCAGCGTGAGTTCTTCTTGCCGTGTGGATTCGAAGCGTTGTTGGAAATGGCTGAAAATGCTCATGACGTCACCTCGCTCGATACGTGGAGCCGGTGCCGGATCAGTCAGTCCCGTGCTGGCATGCAACCGCGAAGCCGTTGCCGTTTACCCCCCAGAACACCTTCAAGGCGACAATCGCCTTGAAAATTGCTACCGATGACCCGAACGCCGGTGTACCGGCTCTCCCCTGATTTGGATGGCCTGCGCTTAAGGATAGTTCGGAATCGGCGGGGGCAAGTCAAGATGAGCAATTAGTTGCGCCTGACCGTTCGTCAGGAAAGGCTCTAGCCCGCGGATCCTGCGGGCTCCAGCAGGAGAAAAATAATTATTCGGAAATATCCTGAGCAATTTCTGATGGATAGGTCGTGCGCCACAGTTCGAAGCCACCGTCCAGGCTATAAACGTCGCTGAAGCCCTGGCTGACCAGGTAGGCGGCTGCGCTCTGGCTTGAATTGCCGTGGTAGCAGCACACCACCAGCGGCGCATCGAGGTCGGCGGCGCGAATGAAATCGGCGATGTTGTGGTTATCCAGATGCCGGGCGCCGCTGATATGGCTCTGGGAGAAGGCCTGCGGGTCGCGGATGTCGACGACCACGGCGCCTTGCTCGCGCAGGGTCTGGGCTTGGTCGGGCGGGATGCGTTTGAATTCGGTCATGTTGGGCTCCGTCGGGGGCGGGTAGGTCGTACAGTCTAGCGATATAACCAGGCGCGGAATCGCTCGCGCAGGGTCGGTGGCGGGGCGACACCCCCCTGGGCGTCACATTTGCAGCTCAGGCGTTCGCCGGTGTCGACGTTCATCAGGGTCATGGCACCGCCCCAGACGCAACCGGTATCGAGGGCGAAGATGCCGGGCTCGTCGCATTGGCCCTCAAGGGCTGCCCAGTGGCCGAAGATGATCTTCAGGTCCTGGGTCCTGCGCTCCTTGTAGCTGAACCAGGGGGCGTAGCCGCGGGGCGCGGTGTCGGCGCCTTCCTTGCCCTTGAGGTCGAGCTTGCCGTCGGCGGTGCAGAAGCGCATGCGGGTGAAATAGTTGGTGATCACCCGCAGGCGGGTCACGCCCTGCAGGGCACCATCCCACTTGTTCGGCTCATTGCCGTACATGCCGTCGAGGAAGGCGGGCAGGAGGTTGTCGTCGCGCAAGGCTGTTTCCACTTCAGCGGCGCATTTGAGGGCTTTCTTCAGGCTCCACTGGGGCGGAATGCCGGCGTGGACCAGGGCCACGTTGCGCTCGGCATCATGGTGCAGCAGCTTTTGGCGGCGCAGCCAGTCCAGCAGTTCGGCGCGATCCGGCGCGTCGAGGATCTCGTGCAGCGTATCGCTTTTTTTCAGGCGTTCGATGTTATGGCCGGCCGCGAGCAGGTGCAGGTCATGGTTGCCCAGCACGCAAACCAGCGACTCGCGCATGCGGTAGAGAAAACGCAGGGTTTCCAGGGACTGCGGGCCCCGGTTGACCAGGTCACCCACCACCCACAGCTTATCCCGGAGCGGATCGAACTTGACGCGTTCGAGCAGGCATTTGAGCGGTTCCAGGCAGCCTTGCAGGTCGCCGACGGCATACACCGCCATCAGTGCAGGGCCCCGGGTACGGCAAGGCGGAAGGGGGCGATCACGGCTTCGAAGTGCTTGCCGTCTTCGGCCAGCATCTGGTAACTGCCCTGCATGTTGCCGACTTTCGTCGTCATCACCGTGCCACTGCTGTAGGTGTGGCTCTGGCCGGCCTCGATCAGCGGTTGCTGACCCACGACCCCGGCACCGCGCACTTCTTCCACATGGCCGTCGCCATCGGTGATCACCCAGTGCCGTGACATCAACCGCGCGGACAGTTGGCCGTTGTTCTGCACCGTGATGGTGTAGGCAAAGGCAAAGCGGTTCTGCTCGGGTTGCGATTGTTCTGCGAGGAAGCGGGTGACGACGCTGACGTCGACCTGGTAACGAGGATCGGACATGCAAGAGGCCTTGGAGGCTGAAGCGCAAGAGACGCAGGGATTAAGCCCAGTCTAGGTCATGTGCCGGGTAGTAGGCCAGACATGTACGCTGGCCCGCTACCGGTGGGATCAGTTGACGTCGGGTGTCCTGGCGGTCTGCTCGCTGAGTTTGTCGGCCAGGCGCACGAAGGCGGCCAGGTCGAGCTGTTCCGGGCGCAGGCTGCCGTCGACGCCGGCGGCCTCGATCTCGGCGCTGCCGAGCAGAGCCTTGAGGGTGTTGCGCAAGGTTTTGCGGCGCTGGTTGAAGGCTTCGCGAACGATGCGCTCCAGCAGGCGGTGATCCTTGGCCGGGTGGGGCAGGACGGCGTGGGGCACCAGGCGCACGATGGCCGAGTCGACCTTGGGCGGCGGGTTGAAGGCGCCCGGGCCGACATTGAACAGGTGTTCCACGCGGCAATGGTACTGGACCATGATCGACAGGCGTCCCCAGTCGCCGCCGCCGGGGCCCGCGGCCAGGCGTTCGACCACTTCCTTTTGCAGCATGAAGTGCATGTCGCGAATCAGGCTGGCGTTGTGCAGCAGGTGGAAGATCAGCGGCGTGGAGATGTTGTAGGGCAGGTTGCCGACCACCCGCAGGCTGTTGGGCGCCGGGTTCAGGCGGGTGAAGTCGAACTTCAGCGCATCGCCCTGGTGCAGGTTGAAATTCGGCCTGCCAGCGAATTGCTGGTTGAGGATCGGCACCAGGTCCTTGTCCAGTTCGACGACATCCAGTTGTGCGCCACTGCCCAGCAGGCCTTCGGTCAAGGCACCCTGGCCCGGGCCGATTTCCAGCAGGCGGTCTTCGGCCTTGGCATTGATGGCGCGCAGGATGCGGTCGATCACGCCAGCGTCATGCAGGAAGTTCTGTCCGAAACGCTTGCGCGCCCGGTGTTGGTATTGCTCGGTCATAAACGGGTCTCGGCCATCTGGTAGGCGGTTTCCAGGGCGACTTGCAGGCTGCCGGTGTCGATCTTGCCGCTGCCGGCCAGGTCCAGGGCGGTGCCGTGGTCGACCGAAGTGCGGATGATCGGCAAGCCCAGGGTCACGTTGACCGCGGCGCCGAAACCTTTGTATTTCAGCACGGGCAGGCCCTGGTCGTGGTACATCGCCAGCACCGCGTCGCAGTGCTCCAGATATTTGGGGGTAAACAGAGTGTCGGCGGGCAGCGGGCCACGCAGGTCCATGCCTTCGCCGCGCAGGCGCTCCAATGTCGGTTCGATGATGTCGATTTCTTCGTGACCCAGGTGCCCGCCCTCGCCGGCATGGGGGTTGAGCCCACAGACCAGGATGCGCGGCTTGGCAATGCCGAACTTTTCCCGCAGGTCGCCATGCAGGATGCGGGTGACCCGCTCCAGGCGCTCCGGGGTAATGGCATCGGCGACGTGTCGCAGGGGCAGGTGGGTGGTCACCAGGGCCACGCGCAGTCCTCGGGTCGCCAGCATCATCACCACCTGGGCGGTGTGGGTCAGGTCGGCGAGGAACTCGGTGTGGCCGGAAAAGGCGATCCCGGACTCGTTGATCACGCCCTTGTGCACCGGGGCGGTGATCATGCCGGCGAAGTCGCCGTCCAGGCAGCCTTGGCCGGCACGGGTCAGGGTTTCCAGGACAAAGGCGGCATTGGCCTTGTCCAGTTGCCCGGCGACGACCGGGGTCGACAACGGGGTATCCCAGACATACAGGCTGCCCACCGGGGCCGGTTGCTCGGGCCATTGGCCCGGTGCCACTGGTAGCAGATCGACGGTCACGCCCAGTTGCGCGGCCCGCTCACGGAGCAGGTCACGGCTGGTAATGGCGATCAGGGGGTAGGGCTGGGACTGCGCGGCGAGCAGCAGGCAAAGGTCTGGACCGATGCCCGCCGGCTCGCCGGGTGTCAATGCGAAACGCCGGGGTTTCACTTTGGCGCCTGTTCCGCGCCGGGGAGCTTGATTTCAACGTAGGCCTCGTCACGGATCTGACGCAGCCAGGTTTGCAGCTCTTCATCGTATTTGCGATTACGCAGCACGGTCATGGCTTGCTGTTCGCGGGCCTGGGTGGTGCTGTCGGTGGCGCGACGGCCGAGGACTTCCAGTACGTGCCAGCCGTATTGGGTCTTGAACGGCTTGGACAGGACACCTTGCGGGGTCTTCGCCATCACTTCGCGGAATTCCGGTACCAGCGCGTTCGGGTCGACCCAGTTCAGGTCGCCGCCGTTGAGCGCCGAGCCCGGGTCTTCCGAGAAGCTCTTGGCCAGCGTGGCGAAATCTTCGCCGTTGGAGATCCGCTCGTAGAGCCGCTGCGCCAGGGCCTGGGTTTCGGCTTCGCTGCGAATGGCGTTGGGCTTGATCAGGATGTGACGAACATGGACTTCGTCACGCATCTGCATCTCGCCACCGCGCTTCTCCAGGACCTTCAGGATGATGAAGCCCCCCGGGGTGCGTGTCGGCTCGCTGATGTCGCCAATCGCCATGCTGTTCAGCATGCGGTCGAACGGTGGTGGCAGTTGAGCCGGCTTGCGCCAGCCCATGTCGCCGCCTTCCAGGGCGTTGTCGCTGCCGGAGTGGGCAATGGCCAACTGACTGAAATCAGCGCCTTGCTTGAGTTGCCGGTAGAGGTCCTGGGCCTGGGCCGCGGCCGTCTGGATGGCTTGCGAACTGGCGCTGTCCGGTGTCGGAATCAGGATATTGGCCAGGTGCAGTTCTTCGGAGAGCTGCATCTTGCCCAGGTCCGAGGCGAGGAAGTTCTTCACTTCCTGTTCCGAAACCTGGACGCGCTCGGCGACACGACGCTGACGCACGCGGCTGATGATCATTTCCCGGCGAATCTGGTCACGGGCGTCCTCATAGGAGAGGCCGTCGTGCGCCAGGGCGGCGCGGAATTGATCGATGCTCATGTTGTTGCGCTGGGCAATGGTGCCGACGGCCTGGTTCAGCTCATCGTCGCTGATGCGAATGCCGGAGCGCTCGCCGATCTGCAATTGCAGGTTCTCGACGATCAGGCGGTCGAGGACCTGCTGGTCGAGGACGCTGGTAGGCGGCACGCCACCACCGCGCTTGGCGATGGTCTGCTGAACCTCGTGGACGCGCTGGTCCAGTTGGCTCTTCATGATCACATCGTTGTCGACGATGGCCGCGACGGTGTCGAGGGGTTGCACGGCGGCGTGAACCGCCGCACTCAGGACCAGCGCGCCCAGCATCAGCGGGCGCAGACAATCAGAAAGCTTGATCTTCACGTTCACGATAACCTTGGATGCCTTTGTCGAGGAAGCTCTCGACCTTGTTGCCCATGACGCCACCCAGGCCCTTCAGTACAAACTGAAGGAAGATACCGTGGTCGCCTCGTTCGTTTTGCGGAGCCAGTTGACTGAACTCGTCATACTGGACCCAGTAGCGGTTGATCAGGCGCATTTTCCAGCAGCAGTTGTCGTACTCGAAGCCGCCGAAGGCTTCCAGTGTACGGTTGCGGTTGTAGTCGTACTGCCAGCGGCTGATGACGTTCCACTGCGGAACGACAGGCCAGATGACCGAGAAGTCGTGCTGCTCGATCTTGTAGTAGTCCTTCACGAAGTTCGCGGTGCCTGGGGTGCCGTAGTCACCACCGAACTGCCATTGGCCGGTGTTCTGGTTGTAGATCACCTGGTCATTGCGATAGCGATAGCCGGCGTTGACCACCTTGTTCGGGTTGTCTTCAGGCTGGTAGTGGAACATCGCACTGCCGGAACGCGGGCTGTGGCTTTCCGGGTCCCAGTTGTAGTCGGCGGTTGCACGCCAGTCGCGGTTGAAGTTGTAGGCGTACTCCAGGGCGTACGGCGACACGTTGGTCTTGGCGTCGGCGCGGGTGGTGAAGTTGACACCCGGCAACTGCACCGTGCGGTCCTTGAAGTAGTACGCCTGGCCAACACTGATGCGCTGACGTTCGAAACCGTTGTCCTCGATCCAGCGGCTGGTAACGCCCAGGGACAGTTTGTTCTCGTCGCCGACGCGGTCATTGCCGGAGAAGCGGTTTTCACGGAACAGCGACGCATAGTTGAAGCTGTATTCGGCGGTGTCGAACACTGGAATGTCTTTCTGGTCCTTCTCCGGAACATAGAGATAGAACAGGCGAGGTTCCAGGGTCTGGCGGTAGTTGGTGCCGAACAATTGGGTGTCGCGGTCGAAGTACAAGCCGCTGTCGATACTGGCGATAGGGACGCCGCGGCTTTGCGAGCGGTCGTAGACCCCGCCGACGTAATTCGCGCCGAGCGCGGCCTGAGCCTGCTGGATCTGGGTTTGCCCCAGAGAGCTCAGGTCCAGATCGTATTGGGTGTACTGGTATTTCAGCGATGGTATGACATAGCCATACGTCGAGTTGAGCGGCAGGCTGATACCTGGTTTCAGGTTCAGGCGGTCACCGTTGGCACGGGCCAGGCCGGTCACGTTGGTGTCCAGGCGCGGCGTCCCGACTGTGCCGTCAGTATTGAAAGGCCCGCCGTCCTTGTCGAGATAGTTACCCGACTGCAAGCTGCGCTCGAAGCGAACAGCTTCAGTTTCGTAGGTGAAATTGAGGCCTTCCGGATGATAAGGCAGGACACCGGCGAAAGTGATCTGTGGCAGGCGGTTGTAAGGTGTGATGACCGCCACGCTCGCCAACTCAAAGGCCTGCACGTTCAACTGGGCGTTGAAATCGTCACCGCGATAGGTCGCCATCGCCTGCTGATTCACATAATCAGCGCTCTTGACGCCGATCTGGTAGGTCTGCAAGTCCTGGAAGTAGTACGGATCGCTGATCTTGGTGTAGTCGACCGTGGTCAGTACCCGCGAATCCAGCCCGCCCTTGTGCTGCCAGTTGATCATGTAGCGATCTTTGGTGGAGTCCGTCTGTTTGGCGCGATCGTTGCTCTCGTCGTTCAGGAACGCGCCGCCGAACTGCCCTTCGGTGGACTTGGTCAGATAGCGGAACTCGCCTTCGGTCAACAGTCCGCGCTTGGTCATGTAGTGCGGATACAACGTGGCGTCGTAGTTCGGTGCCAGGTTGAAGTAGTAAGGCGTGGTCAGGTTCAAGCCCGAGGTGCTGTCGCTGGAGAGGCTTGGCGGCAGGAAGCCGGACTGGCGACGGTCATCGATCGGGAAGTAGATGTACGGGGTATAGAAGACCGGAATGTCCTTGACCCGCAAGGTCACGTTGGTGGCCGTACCGAAGCCGGTCGCGGGGTTCAAGGTGATGTTGTTGCCCTTGAGCTGCCAGGCGTTGCTGTTCGGCTCACACGTGGTGTACGTACCGTCCTTGAGGCGAATGATCGCATTCTCGGCGCGCTTGGCGTACAGCGCGTTGCCGCGCACATGCGACTTGTGCATCACGTATTCGGCGTTGTCGACCTGCGACTCGCCCGTGTCCAGCTGCACCTCGGCATGGTCACCGACCAGCAGGGCACCCTGGTCGCGAACACGAACGTTGCCGTTCAGCTCGCCACGGTTTTCGGCCTGGTACAGGCTGGCTTCGTCGGCCTCGACCTGCATACTGCCCTGGCGCATGACCACGTCGCCGGCCAGTGTGGCGACCTGCTTATCCTGTTCGTAACGCGAGGCCTTGGCCCCGATGAAGGTCGGCGAATCACTTTTATTCGTCGTGTCATTCATGCCAGGACGAATCGGTTCGATATAGGAACCAGAGCAGTAAGGACCGGCTTCGGCCAACTGTGCGGGCGTCAGCTTCTCACGTGGGACCCAGTCGAGGTGACTGTAGTCGGCACTGCGCGACTGCAGGCCGCGACCCTTGGCCTCGGTGACCAGTACCGGGCCGGCGGCCTTGCCGCTGCTGGAACCGCTGTCCGCCGGGGCTGCAGCGCCCGAGGCCACGGCATTGGTGTCATGCACGGGACGTGGCGGCAACGGGGCCGCAGTGGTCTTGGGGGCGCAGTCCCAGGAACCGGAAGCCGAGGCGGCGCAGTCAAACTGCTCCGCGGCGACCGCGAACGGGGTGGCAAGAGGTTGCAGAGCCAGCAAACCGCCAGTCACCAGCAACGGGAATTTTTTACGAAACGCGGGGGATTTCAATGCCATCTTATTAGTCCGGGCTTCCTGCGTGCCATCTGCCCGCGGTGGGGGCCACACGCCTATCGATGGTCAGAAAGTTGGGTAGGGACAGACCATTACTGGCCCATCCCCCCCTAAGAACCGTGCGTGCGCCTTTCAGCGCACACGGCTCAAGTCTTTAACAAAGCCCCCCAAACTGGGGACCGGTTTGTTCACTTCTAGACCACGAACGTGTAGCTGTTGGTGGCAAATGGGATGCAATAGTACCCGGTTGTTTAGCGAGTCACCACCGCCTTGTGAGCGATAAATGATGTGGTGGTCATGCCACCCCGTCTCCCTAGTTATGGGGTTCTTGCAAAGTAGACAGAGCCCTCGCTGTGACTGAAATAGGGTTGATACCTGCTTGCGGTATTTCAGCTTCCCGAGCATCCGGGACGTCCGCAGTTTCTCGCCCATTTCTTCCATCTCAGGATCGAACGGGTTGTACTCCCCGCTGATTTTTCTGTGCCTCTCGATCGGCGTAGCCTCCAGGGTGTACAGCCTGATCTCCTTTTTGTCGCCTGCCTCCGTCAGTAATGTGGTGCAGAACACCCAATTTCGGCCATCAACGGTCTGGAAATATTTCTTCCTGATCCAGTCGAGGCTTTTGTTTGCATGCCTCCGTCTTGCCCAGCGCCATATTGCTTGGAATATTTGGAAGTCCATGCGGCTGTACGCTTTCTTGGCTACCACGGGTTGGTGATACAGCGCCCAGCCTCGCAGCATTGGGTTCAACAGGCGGATCAGATCCTCCTGCGATACCGCTTTGTTGGTACAGATGACTTCCTTTACCTTGCGGTAAAACGCTTTCGCGTTTTTCTTGCTTGGCTTGATCAGAAGCTTCCCATCGTACTTACGGAAATTCCAACCCAGAAAGTCAAAGCCCTTCTCAATGTGGGTGACGTGCGTTTTCTCGGGAGAGAGCTGTAATCCGCGTACCGCCAGAAAATGCTCTATCCAAGGGCGGACCTCATTTTCCAGCACCTCTTTCGAGTCACTGGTGATGACGAAATCATCCGCGTACCGCACCACGTTGATCTTGAGCTTCTTGGCCTTTGTCACGCCCAGATGTTGCTTGAGCTGTGTTTCCAGGCCATCCAACGTCATGTTTGCCAAGGTCGGCGAGATAATCCCACCTTGTGGCGTACCGGCATCCGTTGCCTGTAGCTGGCCTTTATGAATCACTCCAGCTTTTAACCATTTCCGAAGGATCACTGTGTCCGTAGGGACGTTGTTGATCAGCCAGTCGTGGTTGATATGGTCGAAACAACCTTTTATGTCCGCTTCCAGAACCCATTTGGCCGAGAGCTTCTTGGATAGGCAAACGAACAGCTGTCCCATTGCATCCGCCGTGGATCTTTCGATCCTGAAGCCGTAGCTATTCGGATCACCAGTAGTTTCCGCAATGGGGGCCAGAGCTAGCAGATACAGCGCCTGCATAGCTCTGTCCGCCATGGTCGGGATGCCCAGAGGGCGTTCCTTTCCATTCGACTTTGGAATAAATACCCGCCTTAAGGGCCGGGGTTTGTATCCGTGGCGCTTCAATCCATCGACCGCTTTCCATTTGGCGTCGGGTGTATCCCAGAGCACGCGGTCGACTCCCGCCGTGCGCTTACCCTGGTTTTCAGTGACTCGCCGTACGGCCAGGTATCTGGCCGAGGGTGAGCGGGTCAGCATCCGTTGCAAGGCTTTCACCCTGCGCCAGTTGCCTTCCCGACAAGCCTTCGCAATCCGTAACTGCATCGCCCGGACGTTCCGCTGGACTAGACACCAATCGATGTCGTGCCACTGTTGCGGAGCGCCGGAAGGCGCAGACACGGCCATTTGGCTGTGTTCTAACATGCTGCCTTCCTCTCAAGTTTCCCCAAGCGAAGACGTATGCATCCCCTGACGGGAATGGACGTCCCCGTCAGGGCTGTATTAATAGAAGGTCCGTTACAGCGGGACCTCTAGGTTCATTGAGACCAGCTCACTCAGCGTTCATGCGATGAAAGACCACGCAGAAGTCTGCCCGGTTTCCCGTGGGGTGATGTTCCAACCCCTATCCGAGCGATTACGGCCCGGCGTTCGCTTTCTCTGCGATCCCATACCCGCATAGCCAACAGATCCCCTTGCGGTTCACCTGCCCAAAGGCAGCCATACGGGCTTACCACGTTCCCTGCCTGTCACACGATTGGTTTAGGGTCTGCCTTTCCACCGGGGGCCTTTGTAGCGACGTATTCCCACATCCCACAGGAATAACTGGCCCCGTACCTTTTGGTTCATGCCTGACAGCAGTTTGGGCATGGTTATCCTTACGGCGTTTATCAGCAGTTCACTTGCGTTACCCGTGCCAGCCAGCCTAGCGCCTCAACCCGGTACTGCTCCGAGCATCCATGGCTTGCCTCGCGGCAAGTTCATGCCCTTGCGGGGGCTACGTTGTTGGAAGAGCTTCACACCTCACCGTTACCAGTGACGCATGTCTTCCTAGGCTATCGTTGGTCGCACAACGAGTCCGCTACCACTCCATAAAGGCAATGGTTGGACAATGACAGACAGAGCTTTCGCTCATGTCTCCGAGTGTGAAGAGAGAGCAGGGACTGCCGAGGGCAGCATGCTCTGTAAGATTGTTACCTCCTGTTTCGAGAGCAGGAGATAACCCCAGCGGGGATTGTCTCCCGCATGGGTTTAGCCCTCTGGGGGCCTAGGTGTAGGATACGCTTCAAGACCGGGGGTGCCGATCCTGCGGTCGTGCTGCCAAGCGCGCTACGACCTTGGGGGTGTGTTACCGCCGCTGCGGCAAGTCCTTGAAAACACTGGACTTATGGGTTGGTTTTATTTCCCGGGATTGGATGCCCAAGCTGTCGGCTTTCTTGCGAAAACCCTTCAAGATGACCTTACACCTCGAAGTTTGGAGACACGCCACGCGTGTCGCACAAGATGCTGGATAATAAAGCAACACCCGCTTGACGGCTAGCGTCGTCGGAGACCCATGTAATGCCTGATCAAGATGTACGCCTGCAACACCTGAAAGTTTGGTTGGATCAGCAGTTGGAAAAACTTTTCCTGGCCGAAGGCTGGGGCGCCATACCCCCGGCCACGTTGACCGCGGCCAGCAGTGACGCGAGTTTCCGGCGCTATTTTCGCTGGGAGGGCGAGGGCCGCAGCCTGATCGTGATGGATGCGCCGCCGCCCCGGGAAAACTGCAAGCCCTTCGTGGATATCGCTCATCTGCTGGCGAAATCCGGCATCAATGTGCCGAAAATTCATGCGCAGGATCTGGAAAACGGTTTTCTTTTGCTCAATGACCTCGGCAACCGGACCTATCTGGATGTGATCGACGCCGACAACGCCGATGCGTTGTTCGCCGATGCCATCGACGCGCTGCTGGCGTTCCAGCAACTGCCGATGGACAGCGAACTGCCGAGTTATGACGTGGCATTGCTGCGCCGCGAGCTGGAGCTGTTTCCCGAGTGGTACGTGGGGCATGAACTGGGTCGCGCGTTCGATTCCACGCAACTGGCGCTGTGGCAACGGGTCAGCGACCTGCTGATCGACAGTGCCCTGGCCCAGCCGAAAGTGCTGGTGCACCGTGACTATATGCCACGCAACCTGATGGCCAGCGAGCCCAACCCCGGCGTGCTGGATTTCCAGGATGCGGTCTACGGGCCGGTGACCTACGACATTACCTGCCTGTTCAAGGACGCCTTCCTCAGTTGGCCCGAAGCCCGGGTGCGTGGTTGGCTGCAGGATTACTGGCAACGGGCCGGTGACGCCGGCATCGCGGTACAGGCCGATTTCGAGGCGTTCCTGCGGGCCAGCGACCTGATGGGGGTGCAGCGCCATCTGAAAGTGATCGGGATCTTCGCGCGCATCTGCCATCGCGACGGCAAGCCGCGTTACCTGGCGGACGTGCCGCGCTTCTTTGCTTATATAGATGCAGTGGTGGCGCGTCGTCCCGAGCTGGCCGAGTTGGGTGAGTTGCTGGCCGGTCTGCGTCAGCCGGTGGGTGCCGCCGTATGAAGGCGATGATCCTGGCCGCCGGCAAAGGCGAACGCATGCGTCCGTTGACCTTGCACACCCCCAAGCCGCTGATCCGTGCGGCAGGCACCCCCTTGATCGACTATCACCTGCACGCGCTGGCGGCGGCCGGTTTCAAGGAGGTGGTGATCAATCACGCCTGGTTGGGGCAGCAGATCGAGGATTACCTGGGCGACGGTTCGCGCTACGGCCTGAGCATCGCCTATTCGCCCGAGGGCGAGCCGCTGGAAACCGGTGGCGGTATTTTCCGGGCGTTGCCGTTGCTGGGGGATGAGCCTTTCCTGGTGGTCAACGGCGATATCTGGACCGACTATGATTTTGCCTCCCTGCGTCGGCCGATCGCCGGCCTCGCGCATCTGGTCATGGTCGACAATCCGCCGCATCACCCGTCCGGGGGCGACTTCAACCTGCTCGATGGCCAACTGCACGACGGTGGGACGGCGGGCGAGAAACTGACCTATAGCGGTATTTCAGTCCTGCACCCGAAGCTGTTTGCCGACTGCACGGACGGCGCTTTCAAGATCGCGCCGCTGTGGCGCGAGGCGATGGCGCGGGGGTTGGTGACCGGAGAGCACATGCGCGGACACTGGGTTGATGTCGGCACGCAGGAGCGCCTGGCGCAAGTCGAGCAATTGTTGAAAGAGAGACACTGATTATGTTGTGGCCAGGGACTCTGATTGGAGCCGGGGCGGGATTTGTCATCGCCAGCATCCCGGGGGCCATGCTGGGCGCATTGCTTGGACAGGCACTGGACCGGCGCCTGCAATTGCACAGCCTTGCGCATTTGCGCGAACGCCTGGGGGGCAAGCCCGCGTTGCGCAACGATGAATTGCTGTTTGTCTTGCTGGGACGCTTGGCCAAGAGTGACGGGCGGGTGGTCGATGGGCATATCCAGCAGGCACGCGAGGAGATGCGCCAACTGGACATGCACGATGCGGCGCAGCGCCGGGCGATTGCCGCGTTCAACCGGGGCAAGTCGGGACGTGATCGACTGCGCGGCTACCTGAACCATCTGAAGGCCCAGCCCCATGCCGCCGAAGGCGTTTTGCGGGCGTGCTGGCGAATGGTCTGGGCCGATGGCCGGGTCGGGCCGAAGGAGCGTGAACTGATCATGCTCTGGGGCAAATGGCTGGGCTGGACGAGCTATCAGGTCCAGGCCCTGGCCAGTGACTACGAGCCTGCTCGCCGGTCATTGTCGAGCAATGCCGTGACTTACGAGGAGGCGCTGCTGTTGCTGGGTGTGACGGTCAACAGTGAGCCGGCGCAAATCAAGCGGGCTTATCGGCGCCTGCTCAGCCGACACCACCCCGACAAGGTCGCGGGCAGCGGCGCGACGCCGTTGCAAGTGCGCGAGGCCACGGAGAAAACCCGCGAGCTGCACCATGCCTATGGGCTGATTCGCGAGCGAAGGGATTTCCGTTAGGTCGGAGATGAGAGACCTCCCATGTAGGAGCCGGCAAGCCGGCTCCTACAGATTCCGTTGTGCTCTCAGGATTAGGTGATGCGCTTCAGAGGCCGCCTACGGCCTGCGGATTCAACCAGCCGCGAATGCGTCGGAACAATTGCTCCTGCCCGGCATTGCCCGGTAGCGTCTTCAGTGCAACCTGGCTGTAGCTCGAGGTTTTCTGCCGCTTGCTGGCCTGCAACCGCTCCAGTGCGGCTTTGCGATCCAGCGGCCGGTCCTGATAGTAGAAGTCTGCCGTTGCCAGTTTCAGCCCGGGCGTGAGCTGGGCCAGGTTCTGCGTGGCACTGGTCGGCGTCTGCGCGGCCACCAGCAGCAGTTTCTGTATCTGCGGCGAGGGCCTCTCGCTCATGTAGCGGGCTGCCCAGTAAGCACCGGTGCCATGACCCAATAGGACCACGCTACGGGCATTTTGCTGTTTTGCGTAGGCAATCGCTGCGTCGATTCGTGCGAAGATTCGCTCAGCATCGGCTTTCAACTGGTCTTCAGCGGTTTGCGCGGCGGCGTGGTCGACCACCTCGGCTTCGGCGCTGGCCGCCTGTTCGATGGGCTTGGCCGTGGTGCTGGCATCCTTGCTGTTGGTGGCGGTCGCCGCCGGCTCCTTGGGCGCCTCGGCCACTCGCGGCTGGATCGCATCGCTTTGCAGGTCCGGCAAGGTCAGGCTCAGGCTGCTCCACCGGGCATCCGGGAACTTGCCGCGCAACGGGCCGATCACCTGGGGCCAGTCAGCCGTTTCGCCGGCACCGGGAATCAGGATCACGGCGCCTTGGGGCGAAGGCGTGTTGGCCGGTTTCCACAAGGCCAGGAAGCTGTCGCCGCCGGCTTGCAGTTGCTGCTGTTCCTGCTGGGGCACTTGTCGCTCCAGGGCAGCGGCGTCTTCCTGGCTGCGCTCGGGCAGGGGCTGGCGCTCCACTGGCTTGTCGGCGGGCTTCTGCGCCGGGGCGGGTGTCGGGTCGGCCGCCATGACGGGCGCGGTACAAGGTAGTATCAACGACAGGCACAGCGCAGGCAGTGCCAGGCGGTAGAGAAGGGGCATCGGATTTTCCAGGCCAGAGTCATCCTGGCAGCCTAATGGGTTGGTCTGCATTTGTCAGTGTGTGAGCGTCGGATGATACGGTTTTGCTGCCTGTGGGTTATCGGCTGTTTGTGTTTTCCCTTGATTGCCTGGGCGGCGCCTGCTCCCCATGGGCAGGGCATCGCCTTGTCCGGCGAACAACGCCAGTGGCTCGACCAGCACCGGGAGTTGCGGGTCGGCCTGGTCCTGCAGGCGCCCTATGCGCAATACGATCGCCGCTTGCAGCGCTTGTCCGGGGCCAATGTGGAGCTTATGAACTGGGTCGCCAACAGTCTCGATGTCGAGCTGACCTGGCGTAACTTTCCCGATCAGGCCCAGTTGGACAAAGCCTTGCGCGAGGGCGAGATCGACCTGGCGCCGGGGCTGACCCAGACCCCCGCCGGGTTGCGTCTGTGGTTGTTCTCCGATCCCTACATGCGCGTACCGCAACTGGTGGTGGGTGAGCGCAACGGTGCCGGCGCCGTGGAACTGGAGAAGCTCGACGCCCAGACCCGCGTGGCCGTGCGCATGCCCAGCGCGGTCGCCGACTACCTGCGCAGCACTTACCCCAATCTCAATCTGCAGGGCGTCCCGCTGGAGCGCCAGGCCCTGCAATTGTTGTCCAGCCAGCAGGCCCGCTACGCGGTGATCGATGAGGCGCAACTCAGTCGCCTCTCCAATGAAGAAGAGTTCGCCGGGCTGGCGGTGGTCGGCGATATCGGCTTGCCGCAGCTGCTGAGGGTCGCGACGCGGCGTGACTGGCCGGAACTGGCCGCTGCCGTGGAAAAGGCCCTGCACGCCATCCCGGCGCGGGATCTGGAGCAATTGCATGCCCGCTGGCTGCAACCGAAGTATCCGCGTCTGGCCGAGTCCCCCGGTTTCTGGCAGAACCTGTGCCTGCTGCTGGCGGTATTGCTTCTTGCGGGTTTGGCCATCGTCTTCTGGCTGCGGCGCCAGCGGAGCGCCCTGGAGCATGACTTGCTCGCGGCCCGGGAAGATCTGGCCCGGCGCGAGGCGAGCGAAGAAGCCCTGCGCCTGACCCAGTTTTCCATCGACCAGAGCACGGTGGGGATTCTCTGGGTCAACTGGGACAGTCATGTCCGTTACGCCAACCGGGCAGCGGAAGAGATGCTCGGTTATCCGCCGGGCGGGGTGTTCGATCGGCCCCTGATCGACTTCGAGCCCAACCTGCACATGGACCGCTGGCTGAACCTGTGGAAGCGGGCCCGGGCCAGTGACGAAGGCCCGCAGAGTTTTGAAACCCAGTGTATCCGCGCCGATGGCAGCATTCTGCCCGCCGATGTGTCCTTGAGCTTTCTGCGCTTTCGCGAGGGCGAATACCTGGTGGTCTACCTCAACGACGTCACCGAACGGCGCCGGGCGCTGGCGGCGGTGCAGGAAAGCGAAGCGCGCTTGAAGGCGATCGCCGCCAACGTGCCGGGCCTGGTGTTCCGCCTGGAGCGTGTGCCCCAGACCGGCGAGTTGCATTTTCCCTACATCAGTGAAGGCAGCGAGAGCCTGGTGGGCTATGCCCCGGCGACCCTGCGCCAGCAGGACATCGGCTTGCGCAGCCTGGTGCATCCGGACGACAGGGCCAGCTACCACCAGACCCAGGACCGGGCGCTGGACTCGGACAGCGACTGGTCCTGGCAAGGGCGGATCATGACGCGCGAAGGCCGGCAGCGCTGGGCCGAGATCAAGGCCATCACCCGGCGGCTGGAGGATGGCACCGTGGTCTGGGACGGCATCGTCTGGGATATCAGCGAAAGCAAGCGCATCGAGCTGGAACTGGCCGCCTCCCGCGAACAGTTGCGTGAGTTGTCGGCCCACCTGGAAAGCGTCCGTGAAGAGGAAAAGGCCCGCATCGCCCGGGAAGTCCACGACGAGTTGGGTCAGATGCTGACGGTGCTCAAGCTGGAAACGTCCATGTGCGAACTGGCTTATGCCCAGCTCGATCCCGGTTTGAATGACCGGCTCAACAGCATGAAGAAGCTGATTGCGCAGTTGTTCCAACTGGTCCGGGATGTGGCGACCGCCTTGCGCCCGCCGATTCTCGACGCCGGCATCGCCTCGGCCATCGAGTGGCAGGCCCGGCGGTTCGAGTCGCGGACGCAGATTCCCTGCCTGGTGCAGGTGCCGGAGCATCTGCCGGCCCTCAGCGATGCGAAAGCCACGGGCCTGTTCCGTATCCTTCAGGAAGCACTGACCAATGTCATGCGTCATGCCCAGGCGCATACTGTTGAACTGACATTGGCCGTTGAAGGCAAGGATTTATGCCTGACCATCAGTGATGATGGCGTAGGATTCGTCTCCGCCGGCGGCAGGCCGACCTCCTTTGGGGTGGTGGGCATGCGTGAGCGGGTGTTGATGCTCGGCGGCACAATGCGGCTGGAAAGCGAGGTGGGCGAGGGGACGACCCTGAGCGTACGGGTGCCATTGGATAGGTAGGTCTTGCCAGCGATAGCGATTCAACTGATTCAACCGGGAGATAAACGTGATCCGCGTATTGGTAGCCGAAGACCACACCATTGTCCGCGAGGGCATCAAGCAGTTGATCGGTCTGGCCAAGGACCTGTCCGTGGTGGGCGAGGCCGGCAATGGCGAACAACTGCTCGACGCCCTGCGCCATACGCCCTGCGAGGTGGTGCTGCTGGACATCTCCATGCCCGGGGTCAACGGCCTGGAGGCGATTCCGCGGATTCGCGCGTTGAACAATCCACCGGCGATCCTGGTGCTGTCCATGCACGACGAGGCGCAGATGGCGGCGCGCGCGCTCAAGGTCGGCGCTGCCGGTTACGCCACCAAGGACAGCGATCCGGCGCTGCTGCTGACGGCGATCCGCAAGGTCGCCGCCGGCGGGCGCTACATTGATCCGGAACTGGCCGACCGCATGGTCTTCGAAGTCGGCCTGACCGACGCGCGGCCGCTGCATGCCTTGCTCTCGGAGCGCGAGTTTTCGGTATTCGAACGTCTGGCCCAGGGCGCCAACGTCAACGACATCGCCCAGCAGCTGGCCCTGAGCAGCAAGACCATCAGCACCCACAAGGCGCGGTTGATGCAGAAGCTCAACATCACCTCCCTGGCCGAGCTGGTGAAATACGCGATGGAGCACAAGCTGCTCTGAACCGGCTGCTCCTGCAAAAGAAAAAAACGGTGCACATATCCATTTGCGACAGCCCCGGAGGGTCGTTTGACGACGTTCCGGGCCTCGCCGTCGGCAGCCGCTTGCGGGCTTATCCAATCCCGCCATTCATGTAGGGCAATCCCTACCCCAACTCTTCCAGATGGCTGAGGCCAATCTCTCTTGCCCCCCGATTTGCGCTGCCCCGAGCCTTCACTAGGCTTAGTCCCACGGCAGTCCAAAACAAAAAGGTGAGGGTATGAGCGAGGTCGATTCAAGCGCTGGGGCGAACGATGTACTGGTCAGCTTTCGTGGCGTACAAAAGAGCTACGACGGTGAGAACCTGATCGTCAAAGACCTCAACCTGGACATTCGCAAGGGCGAATTCCTTACCCTGCTCGGGCCTTCCGGCTCCGGCAAGACCACCAGCCTGATGATGCTGGCCGGGTTCGAAACCCCGACCGCCGGCGAGATCAAGCTGGCCGGACGCGCCATCAACCATGTCCCGCCGCACAAGCGCGATATCGGCATGGTGTTCCAGAACTATGCCCTGTTCCCGCACATGACCGTTGCCGAGAACCTGGCGTTCCCGCTGACCGTGCGTGGCATGAGCAAGACCGACGTCAGCGAGCGGGTCAAGCGGGTGCTGGGCATGGTCCAGCTCGACAAGTTCGCCCAGCGCTATCCGGCGCAGTTGTCCGGCGGCCAGCAGCAGCGGGTGGCGTTGGCCCGGGCCCTGGTGTTCGAGCCACAGCTGGTGCTGATGGACGAGCCCCTCGGCGCACTGGACAAACAGTTGCGTGAACACATGCAGATGGAGATCAAGCACCTGCACCAGCGCCTGGGCGTGACCGTGGTCTACGTGACCCACGACCAGGGCGAAGCCCTGACCATGTCCGACCGCGTGGCAGTGTTCCACCAGGGCGAGATCCAGCAGATCGCGCCACCGCGCACCCTCTACGAAGAGCCGAAGAACACCTTCGTCGCCAACTTCATCGGCGAGAACAACCGCCTCAGTGGCCGCCTGCACAGCCACAGCGGCGATCGTTGCGTGGTCGAGCTCAGCCGTGGTGAAAAGGTCGAGGCGCTGGCGGTGAACGTCGGCCGGACCGGCGAGCCGGTGACCCTGTCGATCCGCCCGGAACGCATCAGCCTCAACGGCTCCAGCGAATCCTGCGTGAACCGCTTCTCGGGCCGCGTGGCCGAGTTCATCTACCTGGGCGATCACGTACGCGTGCGCCTGGAAGTCTGCGGCAAGACCGACTTTTTCGTGAAACAGCCCATTGCCGAGCTGGACCCAGCCCTGGCGGTCGGCGACGTCGTACCTCTCGGCTGGCAAGTGGAGCACGTTCGCGCGCTCGATCCGTTACTGGACGCCAGCTGACTGCGGTAACCCAAGAGGCGAATCCATCGCCCCGTGCTTCACCAACCTGCACTGTGGAGAGAAGAATAAATGCTCAAATCCCTGAAATTCAGCGCCCTGACCCTTGGGCTGATGTGCGCGGCAAATGCCATGGCGGCGACGGACCTGACCGTGGTGTCCTTTGGTGGCGCGAACAAGGCCGCACAGGCCAAGGCGTTCTATGCGCCGTGGGAGGCGGCGGGCAAGGGCAAGATCGTCGCAGGTGAGTACAACGGCGAGATGGCCAAGGTCAAGGCCATGGTCGACACCAAGAGCGTGTCCTGGGACCTGGTGGAAGTCGAGTCGCCGGAGCTGTCCCGCGGTTGCGACGAGGACATGTTCGAGCCTCTCGATCCGGCGCTGTTCGGCAAGAGCGAAGACTACGTCAAGGGCGCCATCCAGCCTTGCGGCGTGGGCTTCTTCGTCTGGTCGACGGTACTGGCCTACAACGCCGACAAGGTGAGCAGCGCACCGACCAGCTGGGCCGATTTCTGGGACACCAAGAAATTCCCGGGCAAGCGTGGCCTGCGCAAGGGCGCCAAGTACACCCTGGAATTCGCCCTGATGGCCGACGGCGTCGCGCCGAAAGACGTCTACAAGGTACTGGCCGGCAAGGATGGTCAAGACCGTGCGTTCAAGAAGCTCGACGAGCTGAAGCCGAATATCCAGTGGTGGGAAGCCGGCGCGCAACCGCCGCAGTACCTCGCCTCCGGTGACGTGGTGATGAGCTCGGCCTACAACGGTCGGATCGCTGCGGTACAGAAGGAAAGCAACCTGAAAGTCGTCTGGAACGGCGGCGTCTATGACTTCGATGCCTGGGCGATTCCAAAGGGCCTGAAGGGCGAGCGTCTTGAAGCGGCGAAGAAATTCATCGCCTTCTCGGTGATGCCGCAGCAGCAGAAGACCTACTCGGAAAACATCGCCTACGGTCCGGCCAACACCCAGGCGGTACCGTTGCTCGACAAGGCGATCCTGAAAGACATGCCGACCACTCCGGAAAACATCGCCAACCAGGTGCAGATCGACGTTGCGTTCTGGGCGGATAACGGTGAGCAGCTGGAGCAACGCTTCAACGCGTGGGCCGCCAAGTAACACAACACGTCCCAAGAACAACGGGCGGTGTGCCGAAGTGCCACACCGTCCGCTGTAACACTATAAGAATTCCGGAGTTCGCCATGGCCCTCACCGTTCCTCTGAACGAGGTCACCAGTCCCACCTTGAAGCAGCGCCTGGCGCGTGCCGAGCGGGTCAACCGCTGGAAGGCCCAGGCCTTGATTGCACCGCTGGTGCTGTTTCTGTTGCTGGTGTTCCTGGTGCCGATCGTGGCGCTGCTCTATAAAAGCGTCGGTAACCCGGAAGTGGTCGGCGCCATGCCGCGCACCGTGGCCGCCGTCGCCGCCTGGGACGGCAAGAGCCTGCCCGGCGAGCCCGTCTACAAGGCCTTGAGCGAGGACCTGGGCGACGCCCGCAAGAACCAGAGCCTGGGCGATCTGTCCAAGCGCCTGAACATGGAACTGGCCGGCTATCGCAGCCTGCTGACCAAGACCGCGCGTGCCCTGCCGTTCAAGACCGAACCGGCCTCCTATAAAGATGCACTGGAAGCCCTCGACGAACGCTGGGGGATCCGGCGTACTGGCAGGCGATCCGCCGCAATACCAGCAGCATCACCCCTTACTACCTGCTGGCGGCCGTCGACCATCGGATCGACGACCTCGGTGAACTGGCCCCGGCCACCCCCGACCAGGCAATCTACCTCGATATCTTTGCCCGCACCTTCTGGATGGGGCTGGTGATCACCGCCATCTGCCTGGTGCTGGCCTACCCGCTGGCCTACCTGCTGGCGAACCTGCCGTCACGGCAAAGCAACCTGTTGATGATCCTCGTGCTGCTGCCGTTCTGGACCTCGATCCTGGTGCGGGTTGCGGCCTGGATCGTGCTGTTGCAATCCGGCGGCCTGATCAACAGCGCCTTGATGGCCATGGGGGTGATCGACAAGCCGCTCGAGCTGGTCTTCAACCGCACCGGGGTCTACATCTCCATGGTGCACATCCTGCTGCCGTTCATGATCCTGCCGATCTACAGCGTGATGAAAGGCATCTCGCCGACCTATATGCGCGCGGCGATTTCCCTGGGCTGTCATCCCTTCGCCAGCTTCTGGCGGGTGTATTTCCCGCAGACCTATGCCGGCGTGGGCGCGGGCTGCCTGCTGGTGTTCATCCTGGCCATTGGTTACTACATCACCCCGGCATTGCTGGGTAGCCCGAACGACCAGATGGTCAGCTACTTCGTGGCCTTCTACACCAACACCAGCATCAACTGGGGCATGGCGACCGCCCTGGGCGGCCTGCTGCTGCTGGCGACCGTGGTGCTGTACCTGATTTACAGCCGGTTGGTGGGCGCAAGCCGCCTGAGCCTGAGCTAAGGAGAATAAGAAATGCTGAGCCCCTACATGTCGCCCGTCGAGCGGGTCTGGTTCTACAGTTTGCGCATCCTGTGCGGGCTGATCCTGCTGTTCCTGATCCTGCCGGTGCTGGTGATCGTGCCGCTGTCGTTCAACGCGGGCAGTTTCCTGGTCTATCCGCTGCAAGGTTTCTCGCTGCACTGGTACCAGGACTTCTTCGCCTCGGCGGAATGGATGCGTTCCTTGAGGAACAGCATGATCGTGGCCCCGGCGGCCACGGCGCTGGCGATGGTCTTCGGGACCCTGGCGGCCATCGGCCTGACCCGTGGCAACTTCCCGGGCAAGCCGTTGGTGATGGCCCTGGTGATTTCGCCCATGGTGGTCCCGGTGGTGATCATAGGCGTGGCCAGCTACCTGTTCTTCGCGCCCCTGGGGCTGGGCAACAGCTTCGTTTCGTTGATCGTGGTGCATGCGGTGTTGGGCGTGCCCTTTGTGATCATCACCGTGTCGGCGACCTTGCAGGGTTTCAACCACAACCTGGTGCGCGCCGCCGCGAGCCTGGGCGCATCGCCACTGACGACGTTCCGCCGGGTGACCTTGCCGCTGATCGCGCCGGGGGTGATTTCCGGGGCGCTGTTTGCCTTTGCGACCTCGTTCGACGAAGTGGTGGTGACCTTGTTCCTGGCCGGCCCTGAGCAGGCGACCCTGCCCCGGCAAATGTTCAGTGGCATTCGTGAGAACCTCAGCCCGACCATCGCCGCGGCCGCCACCTTGCTGATTGCCTTCTCGGTGATCCTGCTGCTGACCCTGGAGTGGTTGCGCGGACGTAGCGAGAAATTGCGTACCACCGAGATGTGAGGAGGGCGCCAGCATTCGATCTTGAATTCATCTTCTGGATGACAGAGGAAAGCCAATCCCGGTTATGCTTGCCCGTGCCCTGATCATCACGACAAGAAGGCCGCGAGCATGAGCATTTCCTCATTCAAGATCGCCCATAAACTGATCACCGGCCGTGGCGCCATCGAGCAATTGGCCGATGAGCTGACCCGGCTGAATGTCGACCATCCGTTGATCGTGACCGATGCGGCACTGGTCAAGTCAGGGACTGTCGAGCTGGCGCTGGCTCACCTGGGTGGGCGCAGCTATGAAATCTTCGACCGCGTGCTGCCCGACCCGGAAATCGCCATCGTCGAGGACTGCATGCGGGTCTACCGCGAAGGCGGGCATGACGGCCTGATCGGCCTGGGCGGTGGCAGCGCCATCGACATCGCCAAGAGCGTCGGTGCCTACGCCGGTTATCACGGGGCCCTGGAGGACCTGTTCGGTAGCGACCAGGTGCCACGCAAGGGGCCGCCGCTGATCGCGATTCCCACCACCGCCGGTACCGGCTCCGAGGTGACCAATGTCGCCATTCTTTCCGACAAGCAGGCCCAGCTGAAAAAGGGCATCGTCAGCGATTACCTGCTGCCGGACGTGGCGCTGGTCAGTCCGCAGATGACCCTGACCTGTCCGCGCAGCGTCACCGCGGCCAGTGGCGTGGATGCGCTGGTGCACGCCATTGAAGCCTACCTGTCGCTCAATGCCTCGCCGATTACCGATGCCCTGGCCATCGGCGCGATCAAGCTGATCGCCACGGCGTTGCCCAAGGCCTACGCCAACCCGTCCAACCTCCAGGCCCGCGAGGAAATGGCCACCGCGAGCCTGATGGCCGGCATGGCCTTCGGCAATGCCGGTGTCGGGGCCGTACACGCCCTGGCCTATCCGTTGGGCGGGCGATTCAATATCTCCCACGGGGTCAGCAATGCCTTGCTGCTGCCCTATGTCATGACCTGGAACAAGATCGCCTGTGTCGAACGCATGCAGGATATTGCCGTCGCCATGGGGGTCAATGTGGCGGGCTTGAGCCGGGTCGAGGCGGCCGACAAGGCGGTCGCGGCCATGGGCGATCTATGTGCCGCCGTTGAGATTCCCGCCGGCCTTGCCAGCTTCGGCGTGCCCCTGGAGGCGATCCCGGCGATGGCTGAAGAGGCGGCGGGTACCGAGCGCCTGATGCGCAACAATCCCCGTCGGCTGAGTGCCGTGGATATCGAAAAGATCTATCGCGCGGCCTACTGAGCGCGTTCACTCAGGCATTTGCGGCCGGTACGGCCAATCCTCGCGGTTACGGTGGGCGGGGCAAAGCCGGCGGTATACAATGCCGGCCATCGTGATTCTGCTCAAAAAAGGTGCGTCATGCAGCCCTTCGCCATTGCTCCGTCGATTCTCTCCGCCGATTTTGCCCGCCTGGGCGAGGAAGTGGACAACGTGCTTGCCGCCGGTGCCGACATCGTGCACTTCGATGTCATGGACAACCACTATGTGCCCAACCTGACCATCGGCCCGATGGTCTGCTCGGCGCTGCGCAAGTACGGCATCACCGCGCCCATCGACGCGCACCTGATGGTCAGCCCGGTGGACCGCATCATCGGCGACTTCATCGAGGCCGGTGCGACCTACATCACCTTCCACCCGGAAGCCACGCTGCACGTCGACCGCTCCCTGCAAATGATCCGCGAAGGCGGTTGCAAGGCCGGCCTGGTGTTCAACCCGGCCACGCCCCTGGATGTGCTCAAGCACGTGATGGACAAGGTCGACATGGTCCTGCTGATGAGCGTCAACCCGGGCTTTGGCGGGCAGAAGTTCATTCCCGGCACCCTCGACAAACTGCGGGAAGCGCGAGCCCTGATCGATGCCTCGGGCCGCGATATCCGCCTGGAAATCGACGGCGGCGTGAACGTCAACAACATTCGCGAAATCGCCGCGGCCGGTGCCGACACCTTTGTTGCCGGCTCGGCGATCTTCAATGCGCCGGACTACCGTGAAGTCATCGAGAAAATGCGCGCCGAACTGGCGCTGGCTCGATCATGAATGGTTTCGAGCAGCTTTTTCCGGGCCGTTTGCCCAGGCTGGTGATGTTCGATCTGGATGGGACACTGGTGGATTCGGTGCCCGACCTGGCCTTGGCGGTGGATAAAATGCTGCTCGCCCTGGGGCGTCCGGTGGCCGGACTGCATGCGGTCCGCGAGTGGGTCGGCAACGGCGTGCTGGTCCTGGTACGCCGGGCGCTGGCCGGGAGTCTCGATCACTCGGGCGTCGACGACGGCGAAGCCGAACAGGCGCTGGAGATCTTCATGGACGCCTATGCCGATAGCCATGAGCTGACCCAGGTCTATCCCGGTGTGCACGAAACCCTGAAATGGATGCAGGCCCGGGGCGTGGAAATGGCCCTGATCACCAACAAGCCCGAACGTTTCGTCGCGCCCTTGCTGGATGAAATGAAACTGGGGCGGTTTTTCCGCTGGATCATCGGCGGCGATACCCTGCCGCAGCGCAAGCCCGACCCGGCGGCGCTGTTCCATGTGATGAAGATGGCCGGTATCCCGGCCTCGCAGTGCCTGTTCGTCGGCGACTCGCGCAGCGATGTGCAGGCCGCCAAGGCGGCCGGAGTCACCTGCGTGGCCTTGAGTTATGGCTATAACCATGGTCGGCCGATCGAGGAAGAGTCGCCGGCGATGGTGATCGATGACCTGCGGGCGTTGATTCCCGGTTGCCTGGAAGCGGGCGCTGAGATAATGTCGGATTCCGTTCAATCCCCTCCTGGACATGCCATCGTGGTGGTCACCCGCAAACTCTGGATGAAAGTCATCAAGGCCCTGGCCCGTTGGCGTTGGCGCGCCTGACTTGATCCTGGCCGCTCACGCGGCGCGTTTGCATACCTGACCGTTTGACCCTCAAGCCACGAGGCATATCATGACCCGCGAAGAATTCCTGCGTTTGGCCGCTGCCGGCTACAACCGCATCCCGCTTGCCTGCGAAACCCTGGCCGACTTCGATACCCCGCTGTCGATCTACCTGAAACTGGCCGACCAGCCCAACTCCTACCTGCTGGAGTCGGTGCAGGGCGGTGAGAAATGGGGCCGCTACTCGATCATCGGCCTGCCATGCCGCACGGTGTTGCGGGTGCACGATCACCAGGTCAGCGTGAGCCACGACGGCGTTGAGATCGAGCGCTGCGAAGCCGAGGATCCGCTGGCCTTCGTCGAGACGTTCAAGGCGCGCTACAACGTACCGACCATCCCCGGGTTGCCGCGTTTCAACGGCGGGCTGGTGGGCTATTTCGGCTATGACTGCGTGCGCTACGTGGAGAAACGCCTGGGCAAGTGCCCGAACCCGGATCCCCTGGGCGTGCCGGATATCCTGCTGATGGTCTCCGATGCCGTGGTGGTCTTCGACAACCTGGCGGGCAAGATGCACGCCATCGTCCTGGCCGATCCGTCCCAGGAAAATGCCTACGAACAGGGCCAGGCGCGCCTGCGGGAACTGCTGGAGCAACTGCGCCAGCCGATCACCCCGCGTCGCGGGCTGGAGCTCGACCGGCCGCCGGCCGCCGACCCGGTGTTCCGTTCAAGCTTCACCCAGGGTGACTATGAGCGCGCGGTCGACACCATCAAGGAATACATCCTGGCCGGTGACTGCATGCAGGTCGTGCCGTCGCAGCGCATGTCCATCGATTTCAAGGCCGCGCCGATCGACCTGTACCGCGCGCTGCGCTGCTTCAACCCGACGCCCTACATGTACTTCTTCAACTTCGGCGATTTCCATGTGGTCGGCAGCTCGCCGGAAGTGCTGGTGCGGGTCGAAGACAACCTGATCACTGTTCGCCCCATCGCCGGTACCCGCCCGCGTGGCGCCACCGAAGAAGCGGATCGGGCCCTGGAAGAAGACCTGCTGTCCGATGCCAAGGAAATCGCCGAGCACCTGATGCTCATCGACCTGGGGCGTAACGACACCGGACGGGTGTCCGAGATCGGTTCGGTGAAACTGACCGAGAAGATGGTGATCGAGCGTTACTCCAATGTGATGCACATTGTTTCCAACGTCACCGGGCAACTGAAGAGCGGCCTGACCTCCATGGACGCCTTGCGGGCGATCCTGCCGGCGGGCACCTTGTCCGGTGCGCCGAAGATCCGCGCCATGGAAATCATCGACGAGCTGGAGCCGGTCAAGCGCGGGGTGTATGGCGGTGCGGTCGGCTACTACGCCTGGAACGGCAACATGGACACCGCTATCGCCATCCGTACCGCGGTGATCAAGGACGGCGAGTTGCATGTGCAGGCCGGTGGCGGCATCGTCGCCGACTCGGTGCCGGCGCTGGAGTGGGAAGAAACGCTGAACAAGCGTCGCGCGATGTTCCGTGCCGTGGCCTTGGCGGAGCAGAGCGCCGAGGCGTGATCGATGAGGAAACGGCGCTTCTGGTGAGCGCCGTTTTTTTGTAAGCCGGGGCTGCTAGGCGGCCCCAACAGGTTTAGAAGTCCATGCTGACAGCCAAATTCACTCCCTGCTGCGTCAACTCGTCACTCTTGCGCCAGTTGTAATTGCCCCGCAGGTTCAACCCCTGCATCAGTTCATGACTCAAACCCAGACTGGCGCGTGTCAGGTTGCTCTGTGGCGTGTAACCGATCAGGGTGAAATGGTTTGCCGGCAAGCTGGTCAGGTGCATCGTCAGATCCTGCCGGTCATTCTCGAACTCATGCTCACGTGCAACTTCGGCGAACAACCGGGTGCCGTGTCGTACCTGATAGCCGCCCTGCAAGCCGATACCCAGGCGTCGGGACTTGCGATCCTGGTCGTTGAAGCCGAGCGCGGTGGAGAGCCCGCTCTTCTCGTCGTAGCCATTGACCCTGACCCGCGCATAGTCGGCGCCGATGAACGGCGACAACTGCCAGACGCTGCCATCGGCAGCGAGGTTGTAGCCTAGTTGGCCGCTCAGCGCCCAGGCCTTGCCATCGGTATCGCCTGCCTCACTGCGCTCGCTGACACCTAGGGCGAAGGTACGCTTGAGGTCGTGATAGTCGAGGTAACCCGCGGTCAGCGCCGCATCGGCCCACCAGCGGTTCTGGCGATACTGGGCGAAGGCCGTGGCGAGGTAGCTGTCGAGCTTGTAGTTCGAGTGTTGCTGGCCCGCCTCCAGTTTCTGCCGATAGACCCCCGCCGCCAGACCCAGGCGCCAGGCTTCGTCGAGCCGGTAGCTGCCACCCAGGGTCAGGTTATAGCCGTGACCGTTGCCACTGGCGGCGCTACGCTGGCTGTCGAAGTCCAGATCCTGGGCGCCGGTGGCGACGAATGCTTGCCACTGGTTGACCGCCTGCCAGGAGGTTTGCAACTGGTTGCGCAGTTCGTCCTGATGGGCGCGCAGGCTGGCGTGGGCCATCTCCGGCAGCAGGGTCAGTTCCCAGGGAGCGGAAATGATCGAATAGGCATAGTCGGCAATCAGTTGCTGGCCGGCGATGGTCGGATGCACCATGTCGTTGAACAGCAGTTTGGTCGGGTCTGGTGTCGCGCCATGGGCACCGTAGAGCGGATTCTCGACGCAATTTTCGCCACTGTAGCAGGTGCCGATCAGGTTCTGGTCGGTGGCCAGACCGAACTGGGCCGGGCTGACCAGGGCCTCGCCGAACAGGGCGGGGACATTCAGTGGGATGATCTCGGCTTTGATCTGACCGAGCTGGTTCACCAGGGACTGATTGAATACGCCGGACAGTTGCGACACTACGCCTTGCAGTGGTGTGCCGCTGTAGTTCGGGGTCAGGCCCAGGTCGGGCAGCAGCCAGACCATGATGTAGCGCGCTCCGCCCTGCTGCAGTGCCTGTGCACTGGCGGCCAGGCGTGCGCCGGCCGCGGCGGCGTCGGCGGCATTGGTGACGTATCCCTGGAAGAAGTCATTGCCGCCACCGGTCAGGTAGTAGAGGGCGTTCGGGTCGGCCCGGCGGCCATTGGCCAGATAGCCGGGGCGCTCGCGCAGGACCGTGCCGGCGCCAGGCTCGCCCGGCGGGATGATGAGCTGCGAGGTGCCGATGATCGACTCGAGGATCTGGTCGGTACGGTAGCCGCCGACCGACCAGTTGTTGCCATCTGGACGAGTGTCCAGGGAGGTGGAGGGATTGAGTTGGTCAGGGTCGATACCCAGTCGACCGCCGAGGATCATCGGCGAGACGGGGGCGAAGTTGCCATTGGCATCGCGGTTGGTGAAGCGTTCACCGCCGGGAAACTGCCCGGAGTCGCCGAGGCTGTCGCCAAAAGCGATCAGCGATGAATAAGGGGAGGGGGCCGCCAGTGCCTGGCCGCTGATCAGGGGCATGGCCAATAGACTCAAGGCGGAACGAAAGAAGGGCGCTTTGCGCATGCACGAAAATCCTTTTCTGGTTTTTTGCCAAAGATGGCCCGAATGACCATATCAAGAGGATGGACATGCGCATTGCAGGAGGTTTTTCCTATTTCGGTAGGATTGCTTTCGTATTGATGTGGGATTTGTTCCTTGCTGTGTGTTGCGATAATTTTCGACGATATTGCGCCCGTCGTCCCGGTAGGCTACTGTGCCGAAATGTATTGGTGAGAGTTACCCTGTGTTGATTGTCAGCAAGCTCTTGATGCGTGTTATCAAGGCCCACGCCCGTTGGCGTTGGCGCGCCTGACTTTAATCCCCTGCCGGCTCGCCCGGCCCGCCCCCGTTTGCCTTCCTGATGCTCCATCGCCGCCACTGCGGTATCGCCGTGCCCATGACCGGCGCGGGAAGGTTCGAAGCCAAAGTCAGTATTCAAGAGGTTGGCCCAGATGTTACTGATGATCGACAACTATGATTCCTTTACCTACAACGTCGTTCAGTACCTTGGTGAGTTAGGTGCCGAGGTCAAGGTCATTCGCAATGACGAGATGACCATCGCCCAGATCGAAGCCCTCAAGCCTGAACGCATCGTCGTCTCGCCGGGCCCTTGCACGCCGAGTGAGGCAGGCGTTTCCATCGAAGCCATCCTGCATTTTGCTGGCAAGCTTCCGATCCTCGGCGTATGCCTGGGCCACCAGTCCATCGGCCAGGCCTTCGGCGGCGATGTGGTTCGTGCCCGCCAGGTGATGCACGGCAAGACCAGCCCGCTGTTCCATGAGGGCAAGGGCGTGTTCGAGGGCTTGAACCTGCCGTTGACCGTTACCCGCTATCACTCCCTGATCGTCAAGCGCGAAACCTTGCCCGACTGCCTGGAGCTGACCGCCTGGACCCAGTTGGAAGACGGCTCGGTCGACGAGATCATGGGCCTGCGCCACAAGACACTGAACATCGAAGGGGTGCAATTCCATCCCGAGTCGATTCTCTCCGAGCAGGGTCACCAGCTGTTCGCCAACTTTCTCAAACAGACCGGCGGCACGCGCTAAGGAGTTTTCATGGATATCAAGACTGCCCTGAGCCGTATCGTCGGCCACCTGGACCTGAGCACCGAAGAAATGCGCGATGTCATGCGTGAAATCATGACCGGGCAATGCACCGAGGCGCAGATCGGCGCCTTCATGATGGCCATGCGGATGAAGAGCGAAAGCATCGACGAAATCGTCGGCGCGGTCTCGGTGATGCGCGAGCTGGCGGACAAGGTCGAACTCAAGACCCTCGACGGCGTGGTCGACGTGGTCGGCACCGGCGGTGACGGGGCGAATATTTTCAACGTATCCACGGCATCCGCCTTTGTCGTGGCCGCTGCCGGTTGCACCGTTGCCAAGCACGGCAACCGCGCGGTGTCGGGCAAAAGTGGCAGCGCCGACCTGCTCGAAGCCGCCGGCATCTACCTGAACCTGACACCGGTCCAGGTGGCGCGCTGCATCGATAACGTCGGGATCGGCTTCATGTTCGCCCAGACCCATCACAGTGCGATGAAGCATGCCGCCGCGCCGCGCCGCGACCTGGGCCTGCGCACCTTGTTCAACATGCTCGGCCCGCTTACGAATCCGGCCGGTGTGAAACACCAGGTGGTCGGCGTGTTCACCCAGGCGTTGTGCCGGCCACTGGCCGAAGTGTTGCACCGCCTGGGCAGCAAGCACGTGCTGGTGGTGCATTCCCAGGACGGCCTGGATGAATTCAGCCTCGCCGCGCCGACCTATGTGGCGGAGCTGAAAGATGGTGCAATAACTGAATACTGGGTTCAGCCCGAAGACCTGGGTATAAAGAGCCAGAGTCTGTTTGGCCTGGTGGTCGAGAGCCCGGCGGCGTCCCTGGAGCTGATCCGAGATGCCCTGGGGCGGCGCAAGACCGAGAACGGCCAGAAGGCCGCGGAAATGATCGTGCTCAATGCCGGTGCCGCGCTGTATGCCGCCGATCACGCCAGCAGTCTCAAGGAGGGTGTGGCTCTGGCTCACGATGCACTGCACACCGGTCTTGCCCGGGAAAAACTCGAAGAACTGGGCGCGTTCACCGCCGTATTCAAGCAGGAGAATGAAGGATGAGTGTGCCAACCGTTCTGGAGAAGATCCTCGCTCGCAAGGCCGAGGAAGTGGCCGAGCGTAGCGCCCGCGTGAGCCTGGCAGAGCTTGAGGCGATGGCCCGGGCCGCCGACGCGCCGCGCGGTTTCGCCAAGGCGCTGATCGAGCGGGCGAAGCAGAAACAGCCGGCGGTGATTGCCGAAATCAAGAAGGCTTCGCCGAGCAAGGGCGTGATCCGGGAGCACTTCATCCCGGCCGACATTGCGCGCAGCTACGAAAAGGGCGGGGCGACCTGCCTGTCGGTGTTGACCGACGTGGACTACTTCCAGGGCGCCGACCTTTACCTGCAACAGGCGCGCGCGGCGTGCAAGCTGCCGGTGATCCGCAAGGATTTCATGGTCGACCCGTATCAGATCGTCGAAGCCCGTGCCCTCGGCGCCGATTGCATCCTGCTGATCGTCGCGGCGCTGGACGATGGGCAGATGGCTGAATTGGCCAATGTGGCCAAGGGGGTCGGCCTCGACGTATTGGTGGAGTCCCATGACGCCGCCGAACTGGAGCGGGCGCTGAAGGTGTTGGATACGCCGCTGATCGGTATCAACAACCGTAACCTGCACACCTTTGAGGTCAGCCTGGAAACCACTCTCGACCTGTTGCCGATCATCCCCCGTGATCGCCTGGTCATTACCGAGAGCGGCATTCTCAACCGGGCGGATGTCGAGCTGATGGAAGTCAGCGAGGTGTATTCGTTCCTGGTGGGCGAGGCGTTCATGCGTGCGGAAAGTCCGGGCGATGAATTGCAGCGCCTGTTTTTCCCGGAGCGTGGCGCGCCGGTGGTCATGGGTTCTACCCTCGACTGACGGGCAGTTGCTATCAGGATGACGCCAATGGCCTTGCCGATTTCCCTCACCGTCGAAGCCGGCCTGCGCGCCGAACAGGATCTGCTGGCCTCGGTCTGTGCCGGTGAGCAGGATTGGGGGCTGTTGTTCTGGCAGCCCAGCGACCGCGCGCTGGTCATGCCTCGGCGCTTGAATCGTTTGCCGGGTTTCGACGCGGCCTGCGAAGCCCTGGCCGCCAGCGACTGGCCGGTATTGCTGCGGGAAACCGGTGGCGAGCCGGTGCCGCAGTCCGGTTCCACCGTCAATATCGCCCTGGTGTATGCACCGCCCCGTGATGAAGGCGACCAGCATCGCATCGAGACGGGCTACCGGCGCCTGTGCCAGCCGATCTGCGATGCACTGGATGAGTTGGGCGGTGTGTCATCCCTGGGTGAAATCGACGGCGCGTTTTGTGACGGTCGCTTCAACGTCAACCTCAATGGCCGCAAGATGGTCGGCACTGCCCAGCGCTGGCGCCAGAGCCGGGGCGGCACTCGGCCGGTGGGCCTGGTGCATGGTGCGATGTTGATCGATAACGAGCGCGACGCGATGGTGGCGGCGGTCAATCGCTTCAACCAGGCCTGCCAGTTGGAGGCACGGGTCAGGGCGCAAAGCCATGTGGCCCTGCATGAGGTCTATGCCGCACCGCTATTCCTCGAGCGGCTCAGCGAGCTGTATCAGCAGATGTTGACGGACATGTTCTGCCGCTAACGGGTGCCGAACACCACCATGGTCTTGCCTTTGACGTTCACCAGGTTCTGTTCTTCCAGATCCTTGAGCACCCGCCCGACCATTTCCCGCGAGCAGCCGACGATCCGTCCGATTTCCTGACGGGTGATCTTGATCTGCATGCCGTCGGGGTGGGTCATGGCATCGGGTTGCTTGCACAGTTCGAGCAGGCAGCGGGCGACGCGACCGGTGACGTCGAAGAACGCCAGGTCGCCCACCTTGCGTGTGGTGTTGCGCAGGCGCTGGGCAATCTGGCCGCTGAGGGCGTAGAGAATGTCCGGGTCCTGCTGGGCCAGTTCGCGGAATTTGCAGTAGCTGATCTCTGCCACTTCGCACTCGACCTTGGCACGCACCCAGGCGCTGCGCTCCTGCTCCAGGCCGGCCTGTTCGAACAGACCCAGTTCGCCGAAAAAATCGCCCGTGTTGAGGTAGGCGATGATCATTTCCCGCCCGTCGTCATCCTCGATCAGGATCGTGACCGCGCCCTTGATGATGAAAAACAGCGTTTGCGAGCGATCACCGGCACAAATGATATTGCTCTTGGCCTGATAGCGGCGGCGCTGACAATGCATCAGCAGTTTGTCGAGGTTCTTGATCTTGGGGGCGGAAGCCAGAGCAACCATGGTTGTATCCCGGAAAGACTGCACAGTGTGATTTGTTTTTTTAGGCCTAGCTGCAAGGCTGGCAGAACGCCATTCATTTGGCGCCAGCATAGCAGACGCACTCTGTCGAAATTTGTGAATTTACCCAGGTGACTGACCGGTCGTCGCCCGTTGCCGTTTTCCTGCGTGGGCGGGGCGCTGTGCTAAGCTGGGTCCCTTTTTTCAGCAGTGGAGTCTAGGTGATGAAGGCACGCATCCAATGGGCTGGCGAAGCCATGTTCCTCGGAGAGTCCGGTAGCGGGCATGTGGTGGTCATGGACGGTCCGCCGGAAAGCGGTGGCCGCAACCTGGGTGTCCGCCCGATGGAAATGGTGCTGTTGGGCCTGGGTGGCTGCAGCAACTTCGATGTGGTGAGCATTCTCAAGAAGTCCCGTCAGCCGGTTGAAAGCTGCGAAGCCTTTCTCGAGGCCGAGCGCGCCACTGAAGATCCCAAGGTGTTCACCAAGATTCACCTGCATTTCGTGGTCAAGGGTCGTGGCTTGAAAGAAGCCCAGGTCAAGCGGGCGATCGAACTGTCGGCGGAGAAATACTGCTCGGCCTCGATCATGCTCGGTGCCGCCGGCGTTGCCATCAGCCACGACTACGAGATCGTCGAACTCGGCTGAGTCGACATTCAACTATCATAAAGTCCGTGCAGACTCTGGCGATCAGTCGCCTTGGTCTGCATGGAGAGTCGTTAACGGTGAAAAGCAAACTCAAGCTCCACGGGTTCAACAACCTGACCAAGACCTTGAGCTTCAACATCTATGACATCTGTTACGCGGAAACCCCGCAGGATCAGCAGGCCTACGTCGAGTACATCAATCAGGAATACGACGCGGCACGTCTGACCCAGATCCTCACGGAGGTGGTGGATATCATTGGTGCCAACATCCTGAACATCGCGCGTCAGGATTATGATCCCCAAGGTGCCAGTGTCACGATCCTGATCTCCGAGCAGCCGGTGACCCCGACCGACAGTCAGATCGAAGAATCCCCAGGCCCGTTGCCCGAGACCCTCCTGGCCCACCTCGACAAGAGCCACATCACGGTGCATACCTACCCGGAAATCCATCCGGTCGACGGTATCGCGACCTTCCGTGTGGACATCGATGTGTCGACCTGCGGCGTCATCTCACCGCTCAAAGCCCTCAACTACCTGATTCACCAGTTCGACTCGGACATCGTCACCGTCGATTATCGCGTGCGCGGCTTCACCCGTGATGTCGAAGGCAGGAAGCACTTCATCGACCACGAGATCAACTCGATCCAGAACTATCTCTCGGAAGACAGCCGCAAGAGCTATCAGATGACGGATGTGAACGTGTACCAGGAGAACCTGTTCCACACCAAGATGCTGCTCAAGGATTTCGAACTGGACAACTACCTGTTTGGTGACGCGACCAGCAACCTGTCGCCGGAGCAGCGTGCCCAGGTGACCCAGCGGGTGAAACACGAAATGCTGGAGATCTTTTACGCGCGCAATATGCCGGCGTAGGTTTTCCGGGCAAAAAGAAGGGCGCCCCAGTGGCGCCCTTCTTTTTGGCCGCCCCTTGCAGGGGCTGGCGTGGCATCAGATCCGGTAGGTGCTCTTGGTCATGACCTTGGCCAGCAGGCTCATGCCGAACTTCACCGGTGCCGGGAAGCGAAAGCCGCCGGCGTCCAGGGCGGACTCGGCGTGCTGTTCTTCGTCGATGCGCATCTGCTCGAGGATCGCCCGGGACTTTTCGTCTTCGGCGGGCAACTGTTCCAGGTGCTCGTTCAGGTGTTTGCACACCTGGTCTTCGGTGGCGGCGACGAAACCCAGGCTCATCTTGTCGCTGATCAGGCCGGCCGCGGCGCCGATACCAAAGGACAGACCATAGAACAGCGGATTGAGCACGCTGGGGTGGCTGCCCAGTTGGCGGATGCGCTGTTCGCACCAGGCCAGGTGATCGATCTCTTCTTCGGCGGCCTTTTCCATGGCCGCGCGTACGTGGGGCAGCTTGGCGGTCAGGGCCTGGCCCTGATAGAGCGCCTGGGCACAGACTTCCCCGGTATGGTTGATGCGCATCAGGCCGGCGACGTGACGGCTGTCGTCTTCGCTCATCGGCGCGTCGGGCTGCACGATGGCCGGCGAAGGACGGTAGGGCTGGCCGCTGAACGGCAGCAGGGTGCGCATGGCGGTATCGGCTTGCAGCAGAAAACGATCAATCGGCGAGTAGTGACGTTGGGTAGTCATGCTGACCTCCGGGAAAAATCTCGGTCTGCAGTTTACCGCAATCGAGAGAGGAAGGTTTGCGTTGGGTCATGGGGCCTGTAGGAGCGAGCTTGCTCGCTCCTACACAGGGCGTGGGGTATCAGCCCGGCGGCCAGTGCATCTGGCGCTGACCCAGCACGTGCATATGAATGTGATAGACGGTCTGCCCGCCTTGTTCATTGCAGTTCATCACCACGCGAAAGCCTTCTTCGCATCCCAGCTCCAGGGCCAGGCGCTGGGCGGTGAAGAGGATGTGCCCGGCCAGGGCCTTGTCGTCTTCGGTCAGGTCATTGAGCGTGCGTACCGGCTTTTTCGGCACGACCAGGAAATGCACCGGTGCCTGCGGGGCGATATCGTGGAAGGCGAGGACCTGGTCATCTTCGTAGATGATCCTCGCGGGTATTTCTCTGTTGATGATCTTGGTGAACAGAGTATCCACAGCTGTTTCTCCGTTGGGTGAGTCGGGCCAGAGTCTGTACGGACACGGCCGTGAGTTTAAGTTTCAGCGCGGGCAATAGGCCTTGGTGGTGACACCGGCGAGCTTGCGCATCATCCAGCGTGGCACCAGGCGCGGGGCCCGGGCCAGCCAGCGGTTGCGCCAGCCGGGAATGATCACCGCCCGGTTCTTGTCCAGGGCGCGCACCGCGTATAGCGCCACCTCTTCGGGGCTCATCATCAGCCGGCTGTGGGCAAGCTTTTCGACCGCCAGCTGGGCCGTGCGAAAGAACGCGGTCCGGGTTAGGCCCGGGCAGAGCACCGACACCTTGATGCCGGTTTTCTTCAACTCTTCGCGCAGGCCTTCGGAGAAGTGCAGCACGTAGGCCTTGCTCGCGTAATAGGTGCTCATCCAGGGGGCCGGGTGAAAAGCCGCCATCGATGCCACGTTGAGGATCTGTCCGCCACCGTGTATCGCCATGAGGTTACCCAGGGTATGACAAAGTCGGGTCAGGGCCAGGATATTGACCTCGATCAGGTCCTGCTCCGTCCCCCAATCCTGGGCCAGGAACGGGCCGCAGGTGCCGAGGCCGGCGCAGTTGACCAGCAGGTCGATCTGCCGTTCGCCTTCTTCCAGTTCCAGGAGAAAGCCGGAAAGGCGCAGCGGCTCGCTCAGGTCGCAGGCGCGAAACAGCACCTCGACGCCGAAGCGCTGGGTCAACTCCAGGGCAATGGTTTCCAGCTGATCACGCTGGCGGGCCACCAGAATCAGGCTGCGGCCCCGGCGCGCCAGGGCTTCGGCCAGTGCCAGGCCAATGCCACTGGAGGCGCCGGTGATCAGGGCGTAACGGGTCATGCAGTTCTCCATCACAACGGCTCCGAGCCTTGGGACAGAGGGTCGCAGGCTCGGAAACGGTTATTCTTTCTCGTCTTTCCCATAGTCTACAGCGGGCGGAGCGGGTTCGGCTGCTGCATCGCTGGCGCTGTCGGCTTCGTCGGGGCTGACGGCGTCGCTGCTTTCGGAATAGCTGGCCGATTCCTTGTAGTAGCCTTTCTCCAGGTTGGTCAGGCCACCGGTCACGGCCGCAACGCCAAAGATGACCCCGCAGACGACCGAGAGCACGGCCAGGACCTTGACCGCGGTGCTGTTGGGCGGTGGCGGTGCGCCGTATTGGTTGGCGCCGTTGTTGCCGGGGCAGAACATCAGCACGAAGGGGAATACGCTGCCCACGAACGGTACCAGGGTCAGCAGCCAGAGCCAGCCGGACCAACCGATATCGTGCAGGCGCTGTACGGCGATCTGGATGGAAAAGACCATGAAGGCGATCAAGGCCGCGCCGCCGAGCACAACGCCGATGGTGATCGCCGTGTTCAGGGAGGCTGCCGCAGTGCCCATGGCGAGGGCGAAGATTGCGCCCGCCACCGGGAGGGTCACGAACATCAGGACCATGCTCCAGGCCAGGTAGCGCAGCCGACCGATCCGCCCGCGAGTGGTGAAGGCCTGGAGCTGGCCAAAGGCGGGAAGGGCATCCCCGACCCGGGCCTGCGGCGGGGCGTAGGGCGATTGCTCGGTCGCGGTGTCCGCCGGTGCGGTACTGGCCGGCAGGTCATCGATATCCGCCAGGCTCAGCTCGACCGCGGCCGGTTCGGCTTCCAGGCGGGCCTCGATGCCGGTCTTGCGCAGGGCTTGCAGGTAGGACTCGGCCTCGGCGGCTGAAAGGTCGCGTTTCAGGGCAACCGGCTGACCGCTGAACAGTCGCTCGATCGAAGCGGCATCGGTCTTGAACAGGGCGGCGAGGTTGTGCAGGGCGGTGGATTTATCCACACCGGCCTGCAAGGTGCCGTCGAACACAATTTTGAAGCGGTTTTCGCTCATGAAGGGCGTCCTTGTCACAAGTCATTGGCGTTGCAGTGTAAGCCTGCAACAGGGGTGCAGGCCACCTTCTACTTACCGGCGCGGCCAGTGCCGTGGCAGTTCCGCGGCCAGTGCCTGGGCTTTGCGGTACTCGGCATCGAGCCGGGCGATCAATTGGTCGACGCTGGGCAGGTCAGCGATTTCACCGACCCCCTGGCCGGCCGACCAGACGGTTTTCCAGGCCTTGGCCTCATCGCTGATCGGCTTGAGCTTGGCACCGAAGTTCACCTCGCCCTTGCCTTGCAGCGCGGCGAGGTCGAAGCCGGCCTTTTCCAGGCTCTGGCGCATGAAGCTCGCCGGTACGCCGGATACCGCCGCAGTGTGCACGATATCGGCTGCCTGGGCTGTGAGCAGCATCTCTTTATACGCATCGGAAGCATGACTTTCCGTGGTTCCGATAAATCGGGTGCCGAAATAGGCCAGGTCCGCGCCGAGCAACTGTGCGGCGAGAATCTCGTGACCGTGGTTCAGGCAGCCGGCCAGCAACAGCGTCTTGTCGAAGAACTGGCGGATTTCGGCGATCAGGGCAAACGGACTCCAGGTGCCGGCATGGCCACCGGCACCGGCTGCCACGGCAATCAGGCCATCCACCCCGGCTTCGGCGGCTTTTTCGGCATGGCGACGGGTGGTCACGTCGTGGAACACCAGGCCGCCGTAGCCGTGTACGGCGTCCACCAGTTCCTTGACGGCGCCCAGGCTGGTGATGACGATTGGCACCTTGTGTTCGATGCAGATCTGCAGATCGGCCTGTAGTCGCGGGTTGCTGTTGTGCACGATCAGGTTGACGGCGTAAGGCGCCGGATTGTCCAGCGTCGCCAGGCCTGCTTCGATTTCCTCGAGCCAGGCCTTGAAACCACTGCTTTCACGCTGGTTCAGTGCCGGGAAGCTGCCCACCACCCCGTTGCGGCAGCAAGCGAGCACCAGTTGCGGGTTGGAAATCAGGAACATCGGCGCGGCCACCACGGGCAAGCGCAGGCGTTGTTCGAGCAGGGCGGGCAGCGACATGGAGAGTGCTCCGATAAGGGATGAGTGGACTCTAGCTAGAACGGCCGGACAACGACCAGAATGACAATAGCCAGCAATATCAGAACCGGCACTTCATTGAACCAGCGATAAAAGACATGACTGCGGGTGTTTTCGCCACGGGCAAAGCGTTTCACCTGGGCGCCGCAAATATGGTGATAGCCGATCAGCACGGCCACCAGGGTCAGCTTGGCATGTATCCAGGCGCCTTGGCTGAAGATGCTCGGGTTGAGGGCGATCAGCCAGCCGCCGAAGATCAGCGTGGCGATCATCGCCGGGCCCATGATCGCGCGATACAGCTTGCGTTCCATGACGCTGAAACGCTCCTGGCTGGTGCTGTCCTCGCTCTGGGCGTGGTAGACGAACAGGCGCGGCAGATAGAACAGGCCGGCAAACCAGCAGATGACGCTGACGATATGGAAGGCTTTGACCCACAGATAGAGCATTTTGGTTATTCCCAGGTTCACGGTAGGCCGAATAGTAGAGGCTCGTGCGCCCGCACGTCACCTTGACGGTTGTCGCAGGCGCGCGCGGCCCCTATCATCGTGGGCTTTCCAGTGGTTTCGTTGAGGGGGCAGGTCATGGTCAAGGTCGGTATCGTCGGCGGCACGGGTTACACCGGTGTCGAATTGCTGCGTCTGTTGGCACAGCATCCGCAGGCAGAAGTGGTCGTCATCACTTCGCGATCCGAGGCGGGCCTGGCCGTGGCCGACATGTACCCGAACCTGCGTGGTCATTACGACGGCCTGAGGTTCAGTGTGCCGGACATCAATACCCTCGGCGCCTGCGATGTGGTGTTCTTCGCCACGCCCCATGGCGTGGCCCACGCCCTGGCCGGTGAGTTGCTGTCGGCCGGCACCAAGGTCATCGACCTGTCCGCCGACTTCCGTCTGCAGGACGCCGAGGAATGGGCCAAGTGGTATGGCCAGCCGCACGGTGCGCCGGGGTTGCTGGACGAGGCGGTCTATGGCTTGCCGGAAGTGAACCGCGAGAAGATCAAGCAGGCCCGCCTGATTGCCGTGCCGGGATGCTATCCGACCGCCACCCAGCTGGGTTTCCTGCCGCTGCTTGAAGCGGGCCTGGCGGATACCACGCGCCTGATCGCCGACTGCAAGTCGGGCGTCAGCGGGGCTGGTCGTGGCGCCAGCGTCGGTTCGCTGTACTCGGAAACCTCCGAAAGCCTGAAGGCCTATGCGGTCAAGGGCCATCGTCACTTGCCGGAAATCCGCCAGGGGCTGCGGCGTGCCGCCGGTCAGGACGTGGGGCTGACCTTCGTACCGCACCTCACGCCGATGATCCGCGGTATTCACTCCACGCTTTACGCGACCGTGGTCGATCGTTCGGTGGATCTGCAGGCGCTGTTCGAGAAGCGTTACGCCAACGAACCGTTCGTCGACGTGATGCCGGCCGGTAGCCACCCGGAAACCCGTAGCGTACGCGGCGCCAACGTGTGCCGGATTGCCGTGCATCGTCCGCAGGACGGGGACCTGGTGGTGGTGTTGTCGGTGATCGACAACCTGGTCAAGGGTGCCTCGGGCCAGGCGGTGCAGAACATGAACATCCTGTTCGGTCTGGACGAGCGCCTGGGCCTGTCCCATGCGGGCATGCTGCCGTAAGGTCTCGATCGCGTTTGCCAGGAAGGCCCGTCAAGCGGGCCTTCCTGCATTCTGCGAGGTTGCCTGGGTTGATTGATATACCCTAACAATAGTTGACCGCTTTTCTAGGAGAAGCGGATAATGCGCGTCATCACGCATTATGGCGGCGTAACGCCGGGAGATAGTCAGCATGAGCGTCGAATCCTTCACCCCCACGGCTTTGCAATTCACTCACGGTGCCGCGCACAAGGTGAAGAGTCTGGTCGATGAAGAGGGTAATGATCGCTTGAAGCTGCGCGTATTCGTTACGGGTGGCGGTTGTTCAGGGTTTCAGTACGGCTTCACCTTCGATGAGGAAGTGGCCGATGACGACACCATCGTCGAGCGCGAAGGCGTCAGCCTGGTGGTCGATCCGATGAGCTTCCAGTACCTGGCAGGCGCCGAGGTGGATTACCAGGAAGGCCTGGAAGGCTCTCGTTTTGTGATCAAGAACCCGAATGCCACCACGACCTGTGGTTGCGGGTCGTCATTCTCGATCTGATTGTAGAGTGCGCTTTACCGCCAACGCCGCGAACTTCGCGGCGTTTTGCTGTGTGTCAGGCAGGGTAGATGGCGCCCAGCACCCGCAGGCCGCGTGCGCCGGTGACACTTGGGCGATTGGCTTCGATGCCATCAAGGCAGCATTGGGCCAGCCAGGCAAAGGCCATGGCTTCGACCCAGTCGGGGTCCACGCCATGGGTGGCGGTGCTGCCGACCCGGGTGCCGGGCAGCAACTGGGCCAGTCGCGCCATCAGGGCCGCGTTATGGGCACCGCCGCCACACACCAGTAATTCTTCGGTCTTCTCCTGGGCGCTTGTCAGCGACTCGACGATGGTCCGTGCGCTGAGTTCGAGCAGGGTGGCCTGGATATCTTCGGCCGCCAGGGCGGGCAGGCGGCTCAGATGCCGTTTCAGCCAGTTCAGGTTGAACACCTCCCGACCGGTGCTTTTCGGGCCCTGGGTCTGGAAGAACGGATCGCTGAGCAGGGCTTGCAGCAGCGCGGAATCAACTCGGCCGCTGGTCGCCCATTGGCCGTTGCGGTCGTAGGGTTCGTTGCGCTGATCCTGGATCCAGGCGTCGAGCAGCACATTGCCGGGGCCGCAGTCGAAGCCGGAGACCGCCTGGCCCGGTTCGATCAGGCTCAGATTGCTGAATCCGCCGACATTCAGCACGGCGCGCTGTCCCTTGCGCGCTTCGAAAAGCGCTTCATGGAACGCCGGAACCAGTGGTGCGCCCTGACCGCCGGCCGCCACATCACGGCGCCGGAAGTCGCTGACGACGGTGATGCCGGTCAGTTCCGCGAGCAAGGCCGGGTTGCCGATCTGCACGGTAAAACCGCGTGCGGGCTCGTGGCGGATGGTCTGGCCGTGACTGCCGATGGCTCGCACGGCATCGGGCTTGAGTCGCTGTTGTTCCAGCAGGGTGTTGATACCCTGGGCGGCCAGGCTGACCCAGTTCTGCTCGGCGATGGCGGCCCGGGCAATTTCGTCGGGGCCGCTGGCGCACAGGCCAAGCAGTTCTGCGCGCAAGGCCTGCGGCATGGGGATGTAGTGGCTGGCCAGCAGCCGGATGGAGCCGTCGAGCGCTACCAGGGCAATGTCCAGCCCATCAAGACTGGTCCCGGACATCACACCTATGTAGAGCATCGTGGTTTACCGTTTGGCCGAGGCGACTTTGCTGGGCTTTTCCTGGTCCATGCGCGCCATCAGCGGCTGGCTCTGTTGCAGGAAGCGGGCCCGTTCGGACTTGGCGATCGGGTCGGCCATGGGCAGTTTCTGGCCCAGCGGGTCGACGTGTACGCCATTGACCTGGAACTCGTAGTGCAGGTGCGGCCCGGTCGACAGGCCGGTGGTGCCGATGTAGCCAATGACCTGGCCTTGCTTGACGCTGCTGCCGGTGTGTACACCTTTGGCAAAACCCTGCATGTGACCGTAGAGGGTCCGGTAGGTATTGTTGTGCTGGATGATCACCGTGTTGCCATAGCCGCCGCGACGACCGGCCAGGAGTACCTTGCCGTCGCCGGCGGCCTTGATCGGCGTACCGCGCGGAGCTGCGTAGTCGACGCCTTTGTGGGCGCGAATCTTGTTCAGGATCGGATGCTTGCGGCCCATGGAGAAGCGCGAGCTGATGCGGGCGAAATCCACGGGCGTGCGGATAAAGGCCTTGCGCATGCTGTTGCCATCGGCGGTGTAGTAGCTGCTGGAACCCTGCTTGTTGGTGTAGCGCACGGCGGTGTGGGTCTTGCCACGATTGGTGAAGCGTGCGGACAGGATATTGCCGGTGCCGACGATCTTGCCGTTGACCACTTTCTGCTCGTAGATCACTTCGAACTCGTCGCCGGGGCGGATGTCCTGGGCGAAGTCGATGTCGTAGCCGAACACCTTGGTCATTTCTTGGGTCAGGCTATGGGGCATGCCGGCGCGTTGGGCGGAGAGTGACAGCGAGCCTTTGATAACGCCGTGCACGTAGGCAGAACGCACCACCGGCTTGGCAATCACACGATTGAAGGTGAAACCTTTCGGGCCCTTGGTCAGGGTGATGGTCTCAAGGTCGCTGACCTTGCTGTGCAGGTTGTTCAACTGGCCGTCGGGGCTCAGCTCGAACTCCAGGGTCTGACCATGCTTGAGTTGGGAAAACTGCTTGGCTTGTTTATCGCTGGCCAGGACCTCATGTACCGATGCAGCCGGCAGGCCGACCTTTTCGAACAGGGTAGAGAGCGTATCGCCGCGGGTAACGGTCACCTCGCGATGGCCTGAAGCCTTCTTTTCCTCGGGCGCCGGTTCGGTCTTGGCGGTGTCGTGGGGCTCTTCGGCGCTGTTGTCGATCTGGGCGAAAGGCGATGGATTGCCTTCATTTGTGGCTTGATCGAGTTCGACGGCGTCTTTGTCTTGTGTCAGTTGATCGGCTGGGCGTTCCAGCTCCAGGTTCAACGTTGTCTTCTTGGCCTCTACGTCACTGGATGGAAATATCAGTAGCGCCAGGCTGAGAAGGGCGGCGATGCCACTTGCGGCCAGCAGGTGGGTCTTCGGATAAAGCGGGGGCGCTTTAGGCGGCTCTGTGGTCATAGGTAATTTGACTTTGAAGAAGATGAACTGGAAAAGATGAATGACATGATGAAGATGAAATAACTGTATAAAATATAACCAAAACACCTCTGAAGCAAGTCTGTCATGTGCGGACGGGCGTTTCGTGCCCGTATGCCGGGCAAAACTTGTATTTGGGCTGTGATCTTGTATGGTTGGTTCCCTTTGAATCTGAGCCTTGCAGGTTGGTTATGAAGTCGGTTGAAGAGCAGCTCGCGCTGATCAAGCGTGGTGCGGAAGAGGTGTTGGTCGAGTCCGAATTGGTCGAGAAGCTCAAACGCGGCCAGCCGTTGCGTATCAAGGCCGGCTTTGACCCGACGGCACCGGATCTGCATCTGGGACACACGGTCCTTATCAACAAGCTGCGCCAGTTCCAGGAGCTGGGGCATCAGGTGATCTTCCTGATCGGCGACTTCACCGGCATGATTGGTGACCCGAGCGGCAAGAGCGCCACGCGTCCACCGCTGACGCGCGAGCAGGTGCTCGAGAATGCCGAGACCTACAAGAACCAGGTGTTCAAGATCCTTGATCCGGCCAGGACCGAGGTGGCGTTCAACTCCACCTGGATGGACCAGATGGGGCCGGCGGACTTCATTCGCCTGACGTCGCAGTACACCGTGGCACGAATGCTCGAGCGCGACGACTTCAGCAAGCGCTATGGCACCAACCAGCCTATCGCCATCCATGAGTTCCTTTATCCGCTGGTGCAGGGGTATGACTCCGTTGCGCTGCGCGCGGATGTCGAGTTGGGCGGTACCGACCAGAAGTTCAACCTGCTGATGGGGCGTGAGTTGCAACGCGCCTATGGACAGGAGGCTCAGTGCATTCTCACCATGCCGTTGCTCGAAGGGCTGGATGGCGTGAAGAAGATGTCCAAGTCCCTGGGCAACTATGTGGGGATCCAGGAAGCGCCGGGTGTCATGTACGGCAAGCTGGTATCGATCCCTGATGCCTTGATGTGGCGCTACTTCGAGCTGCTGAGCTTCCGTTCGATGGATGAGATCAATCAGCTGCGCAAGGATGTCGAGGCGGGTGCCAACCCGCGTGATATCAAGATCAAGCTGGCTGAAGAGATCGTCGCGCGCTTCCATGGTGAAGAGGCGGCGGCCAGTGCTCACCGTGGGGCGGGCAATCGCATGAAAGATGGCGAGCTGCCGGATGATCTGCCTGAGGTCGAAATCGGCGCGACTGAAGACATGCCGATTGCCGCTGTCCTCAATAAGGCGGGTCTGGTGAAGAACTCGGCGGTCGCTCGTGATCTGCTGGGTTCCGGCGGTGTGCGTATCGATGGGGAGGTCGTCGACCGCTCCTTTATATACAAGCTGGGTGCTACTCACGTTTGTCAGGCTGGAAAGAAGGCATTTGCACGGATCACCCTCAAGGCCGAGTAACGCTGTCTTTTAGATAGAGGGCGCACCAGCTGGGTGTGAGGTGAACGCTAAGGGAGCCGCAGGCTCCCTTAGTTGTTTTTGCGGTGCCTTTGACCTTTATGACAGAAAAGTGAAATTAACGGTTGACGGCAAATCCTACAGGTCTATAATTCGCCCCACTTCCGGCGCGGTCGAAACGGAAAAGCCTTTGAGATTCAATGAGTTACAAGGGTTTTGAGAGTTTGGGTCGGCGGTTCGCTTCAGAGTATCGAAGCCCAGAAGGAGCTGAAACGGCAGCGTGTTTTCGCCGGTTCAGCGGTTTGATCCTCTCGATCGAAAGCGGTGTAAAAGAGGTGTTGACAGCAGCGTGTAACGCTGTAGAATTCGCCTCCCGCTAACGAGAGATCGGAAGCGCAAGTGGTTGAAGTTACACGGGAAGCCTTGAAAACTTCTGAAAATAATCACTTGACAGCAAATGAGGCTGCTGTAGAATGCGCGCCTCGGTTGAGCGAACAGCTCACCAACCGCTCTTTAACAACTGAATCAAGCAATTCGTGTGGGTGCTTGTGGAGTCAGACTGAATAGTCATTAGATTATCAGCATCACAAGTTACTCCGCGAGAAATCAAAGATGTAACCAACGATTGCTGAGCCAAGTTTAGGGTTTTCTCAAAACCCAAAGATGTTTGAACTGAAGAGTTTGATCATGGCTCAGATTGAACGCTGGCGGCAGGCCTAACACATGCAAGTCGAGCGGATGAGAAGAGCTTGCTCTTCGATTCAGCGGCGGACGGGTGAGTAATGCCTAGGAATCTGCCTGGTAGTGGGGGACAACGTTTCGAAAGGAACGCTAATACCGCATACGTCCTACGGGAGAAAGCAGGGGACCTTCGGGCCTTGCGCTATCAGATGAGCCTAGGTCGGATTAGCTAGTTGGTGAGGTAATGGCTCACCAAGGCGACGATCCGTAACTGGTCTGAGAGGATGATCAGTCACACTGGAACTGAGACACGGTCCAGACTCCTACGGGAGGCAGCAGTGGGGAATATTGGACAATGGGCGAAAGCCTGATCCAGCCATGCCGCGTGTGTGAAGAAGGTCTTCGGATTGTAAAGCACTTTAAGTTGGGAGGAAGGGCATTAACCTAATACGTTAGTGTTTTGACGTTACCGACAGAATAAGCACCGGCTAACTCTGTGCCAGCAGCCGCGGTAATACAGAGGGTGCAAGCGTTAATCGGAATTACTGGGCGTAAAGCGCGCGTAGGTGGTTCGTTAAGTTGAATGTGAAATCCCCGGGCTCAACCTGGGAACTGCATCCAAAACTGGCGAGCTAGAGTATGGTAGAGGGTGGTGGAATTTCCTGTGTAGCGGTGAAATGCGTAGATATAGGAAGGAACACCAGTGGCGAAGGCGACCACCTGGACTGATACTGACACTGAGGTGCGAAAGCGTGGGGAGCAAACAGGATTAGATACCCTGGTAGTCCACGCCGTAAACGATGTCAACTAGCCGTTGGGGACCTTGAGTCTTTAGTGGCGCAGCTAACGCATTAAGTTGACCGCCTGGGGAGTACGGCCGCAAGGTTAAAACTCAAATGAATTGACGGGGGCCCGCACAAGCGGTGGAGCATGTGGTTTAATTCGAAGCAACGCGAAGAACCTTACCAGGCCTTGACATCCAATGAACTTTCCAGAGATGGATTGGTGCCTTCGGGAACATTGAGACAGGTGCTGCATGGCTGTCGTCAGCTCGTGTCGTGAGATGTTGGGTTAAGTCCCGTAACGAGCGCAACCCTTGTCCTTAGTTACCAGCACGTTATGGTGGGCACTCTAAGGAGACTGCCGGTGACAAACCGGAGGAAGGTGGGGATGACGTCAAGTCATCATGGCCCTTACGGCCTGGGCTACACACGTGCTACAATGGTCGGTACAAAGGGTTGCCAAGCCGCGAGGTGGAGCTAATCCCATAAAACCGATCGTAGTCCGGATCGCAGTCTGCAACTCGACTGCGTGAAGTCGGAATCGCTAGTAATCGCGAATCAGAATGTCGCGGTGAATACGTTCCCGGGCCTTGTACACACCGCCCGTCACACCATGGGAGTGGGTTGCACCAGAAGTAGCTAGTCTAACCTTCGGGGGGACGGTTACCACGGTGTGATTCATGACTGGGGTGAAGTCGTAACAAGGTAGCCGTAGGGGAACCTGCGGCTGGATCACCTCCTTAATCGACGACATCAGCTGCTCCATAAGTTCCCACACGAATTGCTTGATTCATTGAAGAAGACGATTAGAAGCAGCCCGAAATTGGGTCTGTAGCTCAGTTGGTTAGAGCGCACCCCTGATAAGGGTGAGGTCGGCAGTTCGAATCTGCCCAGACCCACCAATTTTGTGTGGGAAGCCTGTAGAAATACGGGGCCATAGCTCAGCTGGGAGAGCGCCTGCCTTGCACGCAGGAGGTCAACGGTTCGATCCCGTTTGGCTCCACCATTTACGGCTGTTTCTTGTGTCAAAGCTTAGAAATGAGCATTCCGCTAAAACGGCGCTGAATGTTGATTTCTGATCTTTTTCAGAATCGTTCTTTAAAAATTTGGGTATGTGATAGAAAGATAGACTGAACGTTACTTTCACTGGTAACGGATCAGGCTAAGGTAAAATTTGTGAGGCTCTTAATTGAGCAGCATGCAAATTTTCGGCGAATGTCGTCTTCATAGTATAACCAGATTGCTTGGGGTTATATGGTCAAGTGAAGAAGCGCATACGGTGGATGCCTTGGCAGTCAGAGGCGATGAAAGACGTGGTAGCCTGCGATAAGCTTCGGGGAGTCGGCAAACAGACTTTGATCCGGAGATCTCTGAATGGGGGAACCCAGCCAGCATAAGCTGGTTATCTTGCACTGAATACATAGGTGCAAGAGGCGAACCAGGGGAACTGAAACATCTAAGTACCCTGAGGAAAAGAAATCAACCGAGATTCCCTTAGTAGTGGCGAGCGAACGGGGACTAGCCCTTAAGTGGCTTTGAGATTAGCGGAACGCTCTGGAAAGTGCGGCCATAGTGGGTGATAGCCCTGTACGCGAAAGTCTCTTAGTCATGAAATCGAGTAGGACGGGGCACGAGAAACCTTGTCTGAATATGGGGGGACCATCCTCCAAGGCTAAATACTACTGACTGACCGATAGTGAACTAGTACCGTGAGGGAAAGGCGAAAAGAACCCCGGAGAGGGGAGTGAAATAGATCCTGAAACCGTATGCGTACAAGCAGTGGGAGCCCACTTTGTTGGGTGACTGCGTACCTTTTGTATAATGGGTCAGCGACTTATATTCAGTGGCGAGCTTAACCGAATAGGGGAGGCGTAGCGAAAGCGAGTCTTAATAGGGCGTTTAGTCGCTGGGTATAGACCCGAAACCGGGCGATCTATCCATGGGCAGGTTGAAGGTTAGGTAACACTGACTGGAGGACCGAACCGACTACCGTTGAAAAGTTAGCGGATGACCTGTGGATCGGAGTGAAAGGCTAATCAAGCTCGGAGATAGCTGGTTCTCCTCGAAAGCTATTTAGGTAGCGCCTCATGTATCACTGTAGGGGGTAGAGCACTGTTTCGGCTAGGGGGTCATCCCGACTTACCAAACCGATGCAAACTCCGAATACCTACAAGTGCCGAGCATGGGAGACACACGGCGGGTGCTAACGTCCGTCGTGAAAAGGGAAACAACCCAGACCGTCAGCTAAGGTCCCAAAGTCATGGTTAAGTGGGAAACGATGTGGGAAGGCTTAGACAGCTAGGAGGTTGGCTTAGAAGCAGCCACCCTTTAAAGAAAGCGTAATAGCTCACTAGTCGAGTCGGCCTGCGCGGAAGATGTAACGGGGCTCAAACCATGCACCGAAGCTACGGGTATCACGTAAGTGATGCGGTAGAGGAGCGTTCTGTAAGCCTGTGAAGGTGAGTTGAGAAGCTTGCTGGAGGTATCAGAAGTGCGAATGCTGACATGAGTAACGACAATGGGTGTGAAAAACACCCACGCCGAAAGACCAAGGTTTCCTGCGCAACGTTAATCGACGCAGGGTTAGTCGGTCCCTAAGGCGAGGCTGAAAAGCGTAGTCGATGGAAAACAGGTTAATATTCCTGTACTTCTGGTTATTGCGATGGAGGGACGGAGAAGGCTAGGCCAGCTTGGCGTTGGTTGTCCAAGTTTAAGGTGGTAGGCTGGACTCTTAGGTAAATCCGGGAGTTCAAGGCCGAGAGCTGATGACGAGTGTCCTTTAGGACGCGAAGTGGTTGATGCCATGCTTCCAAGAAAAGCTTCTAAGCTTCAGGTAACCAGGAACCGTACCCCAAACCGACACAGGTGGTTGGGTAGAGAATACCAAGGCGCTTGAGAGAACTCGGGTGAAGGAACTAGGCAAAATGGCACCGTAACTTCGGGAGAAGGTGCGCCGGTGAGGGTGAAGGACTTGCTCCGTAAGCCCATGCCGGTCGAAGATACCAGGCCGCTGCGACTGTTTATTAAAAACACAGCACTCTGCAAACACGAAAGTGGACGTATAGGGTGTGACGCCTGCCCGGTGCCGGAAGGTTAATTGATGGGGTTAGCTAACGCGAAGCTCTTGATCGAAGCCCCGGTAAACGGCGGCCGTAACTATAACGGTCCTAAGGTAGCGAAATTCCTTGTCGGGTAAGTTCCGACCTGCACGAATGGCGTAACGATGGCGGCGCTGTCTCCACCCGAGACTCAGTGAAATTGAAATCGCTGTGAAGATGCAGTGTATCCGCGGCTAGACGGAAAGACCCCGTGAACCTTTACTATAGCTTTGCACTGGACTTTGAATTTGCTTGTGTAGGATAGGTGGGAGGCTTTGAAGCGTGGACGCCAGTCTGCGTGGAGCCATCCTTGAAATACCACCCTGGCAACTTTGAGGTTCTAACTCAGGTCCGTTATCCGGATCGAGGACAGTGTATGGTGGGTAGTTTGACTGGGGCGGTCTCCTCCTAAAGAGTAACGGAGGAGTACGAAGGTGCGCTCAGACCGGTCGGAAATCGGTCGTAGAGTATAAAGGCAAAAGCGCGCTTGACTGCGAGACAGACACGTCGAGCAGGTACGAAAGTAGGTCTTAGTGATCCGGTGGTTCTGTATGGAAGGGCCATCGCTCAACGGATAAAAGGTACTCCGGGGATAACAGGCTGATACCGCCCAAGAGTTCATATCGACGGCGGTGTTTGGCACCTCGATGTCGGCTCATCACATCCTGGGGCTGAAGCCGGTCCCAAGGGTATGGCTGTTCGCCATTTAAAGTGGTACGCGAGCTGGGTTTAGAACGTCGTGAGACAGTTCGGTCCCTATCTGCCGTGGACGTTTGAGATTTGAGAGGGGCTGCTCCTAGTACGAGAGGACCGGAGTGGACGAACCTCTGGTGTTCCGGTTGTCACGCCAGTGGCATTGCCGGGTAGCTATGTTCGGAAAAGATAACCGCTGAAAGCATCTAAGCGGGAAACTTGCCTCAAGATGAGATCTCACTGGAACCTTGAGTTCCCTGAAGGGCCGTCGAAGACTACGACGTTGATAGGTTGGGTGTGTAAGCGCTGTGAGGCGTTGAGCTAACCAATACTAATTGCCCGTGAGGCTTGACCATATAACACCCAAGCAATTTGAGTCGAAAGGCCAGATTGCGGTGTGTGAAGACGAAACGAACCGAAAATTTGTAACTCACAAAACACCAAGCTGTCACATACCCATTCGCTGGAGCGTGAACCCGCAAGGGCCAACGACCTGGCTACCGAATTTCTTGACGACCATAGAGCATTGGAACCACCTGATCCCATCCCGAACTCAGCAGTGAAACGATGCATCGCCGATGGTAGTGTGGGGTTTCCCCATGTGAGAGTAGGTCATCGTCAAGATTAAATTCCGAAACCCCTATCTGCGACCGCAGGTAGGGGTTTTGTTTTTACGCCATCGAAATGCCGCCCGCAGCAGGCTGGCTTCTAGGGTTTCACCTGGTCGCTACGCGCCCTGGGTTTCTATGCAAGGCCTCGGCGCATGGCTATCATGCCTGCCTCATTGTTAGGCGAGACCTGCATGCTGACGTTGTTGAAGCTCCTCAAAGATGGTCGATTCCACTCCGGGCAAGCGCTTGGAGCGGCGCTGGGGGTCAGTCGCAGTGCTGTCTGGAAGCAGCTCCAGCAATTGGAGGCGGAGTTCGGGCTGGTTATCCATAAAGTCCGTGGCCGGGGTTACCAGTTGGCCAATCCGCTGGTGCTGCTGAGCGAGCTGGAGATTGCGACTGCAACGCCTTCGGCGCCCTGGCCTGTTCATGTTTACGACTCCATCGACTCGACCAATGCCGAGGCGTTGCGCCTGGTGGGCGAGGGCGTTGTTGCACCTTTTATCGTGGTGGCCGAGCGGCAGACCGCGGGGCGAGGGCGCAGGGGGCGCCAGTGGGTCAGTCCGTTCGCGGAAAATATCTATTACAGTCTGTTGCTCAGGATCGACGGCGGCATGCGTCAGCTGGAAGGCCTGAGTCTTGTGGTTGGCCTGGCCGTTCTGCAGGCATTGCGTGAGCTGGGCATTGCCGGGGCGGGTCTGAAGTGGCCAAACGATGTCCTGGTCGACAACAAGAAGATCGCCGGCATTTTGCTGGAGCTGGTCGGCGACCCGGCGGATGTCTGTCACGTCGTGCTGGGGGTTGGGATCAACGTCAACATGCAGGTCGCCGACCAGGTGGATCAGCTGTGGACATCGGCTCGCCTGGAAACGGGGCGGTCGATCGATCGCAACCAGTTGATCGCCAGCCTGGGTGAAAAGCTGCGCTTTTACCTGGAATGGCACCAGTCCTCGGGTTTTGCCGCGATCCAGGCTGAGTGGGAGCAGAATCACCTCTGGCAAGGGCGCAAGGTGGCCCTGGTCGCCGGGGTGAACCAGGTTGAAGGGGTCGTGCTGGGTATCGATCAGCAAGGCGCCTTGCGCCTGCAGGTCGATGGCGTCGAAAAGGTCTTCAGCGGTGGCGAGCTCAGCTTGAGGCTGCGTGACGATGCTTGAGTTCGAGAGTGGTAGTGAGTTTGTCCAGCAGGCGCGTCCGGTGCCTGATCGGGTATTTGTTGGCTTGGCGGTGGCGTGTCCGCTCGATTGAGGTTCCTATGCGTTGGTTGTTTCTGTTGCTGCTGGTGCTCAACGGTGTCTATTACGTCTGGCATCAGCAGGAGGCACCCCTGAGGGCCAAGGAAGTCGCACCTCTTTCGTTGTACCGCAGCGCTCACCAGGATATCCAGTTGTTGAGCGAGTCGGACGGGGCGGGTGGTCGTCGTGCGGCTGGAAGCACCCAGGTACGCGAGGGCGAATGTGTTTATCTGGGAGCTGTCGCTCGCCAGGATCTGGCGCAGTCCGTCGCGCAGCGTCTCCAGGGCAGCAATATCAAGGCGCGGGTCGAGCAGGTGAATGTGCCTGATTCGACGGGTTACTGGGTGCGGATCGCGCCCGAAAGCCAGCATTTGCTGGACGATGCCCTGCTGCAGAACCTTGCTAAAGAATTCAATGAGTTAAAACATAAAATAATGCCCTGCGAGGGTATTGCAACTGTCGAATAGTTTGCATAGAATGGCGCCCGCTTCGCAGTGAACACCTCTTGAGGGACTGGCTACGAAGCGGGTCAACGCAGCTAACCTCATGATTTAAATGAGAAAATGCTTGACAGAAGGTCGACATGATGTAAAATGTCGGCTCGCTTAGGAGGGGTTCCCGAGCGGCCAAAGGGATCAGACTGTAAATCTGACGTCTACGACTTCGAAGGTTCGAATCCTTCCCCCTCCACCATATTTCAAGCGTGAGCTGCAAGCTCCGCGGGTATAGTTTAGTGGTAGAACCTCAGCCTTCCAAGCTGATGATGCGGGTTCGATTCCCGCTACCCGCTCCAAGTTTGCTGTTTGTGCACAGTGTTTCGCTCTTGTAGCTCAGTTGGTAGAGCACACCCTTGGTAAGGGTGAGGTCAGCGGTTCAAATCCGCTCAAGAGCTCCATATAACAAGGCAGATATGAAAATATCTGCCTTTGTTTTAATGGCTGATGTAGCTTGCTCAATTCTTCTCCTGAGGGTGATTTCGATGGCTAAGGAAAAGTTCGAACGTAATAAGCCGCACGTCAACGTAGGTACCATTGGTCACGTCGACCACGGTAAGACCACGCTGACTGCCGCTCTGACCCGCGTTTGTTCCGAAGTGTTCGGTTCGGCCAAGGTTGAGTTCGATAAAATCGACAGCGCCCCGGAAGAGAAAGCTCGCGGTATCACCATCAACACCGCTCACGTTGAGTACGATTCGGCCGAGCGTCACTACGCTCACGTTGACTGCCCTGGTCACGCCGACTACGTAAAAAACATGATCACCGGTGCTGCCCAGATGGACGGTGCGATCCTGGTTTGCTCGGCCGCCGATGGTCCGATGCCGCAAACTCGTGAACACATCCTGCTGTCCCGTCAGGTAGGCGTTCCATACATCGTGGTTTTCCTGAACAAGGCTGACCTGGTAGACGACGCTGAGCTGCTGGAACTGGTTGAGATGGAAGTGCGCGATCTGCTGAGCACTTATGACTTCCCAGGCGATGACACTCCGATCATCATCGGTTCCGCGCGTATGGCGCTGGAAGGCAATGATGACAATGGCATGGGTACTTCGGCCGTCAAGAAGCTCGTTGAGACTCTGGATAGCTACATTCCTGAGCCTGAGCGTGCAATCGACAAGCCGTTCCTGATGCCGATCGAAGACGTTTTCTCGATCTCGGGTCGCGGTACTGTTGTAACTGGTCGTATCGAGCGCGGTATCGTTCGCGTTCAAGACGCCCTGGAAATCGTTGGTCTGCGTGATACCGCCACCACCACCTGTACCGGTGTTGAAATGTTCCGCAAACTGCTCGACGAAGGTCGTGCTGGCGAGAACTGCGGCGTTCTGCTGCGTGGTACCAAGCGTGACGACGTTGAGCGTGGCCAGGTTCTGGTCAAGCCGGGTTCGGTCAAGCCGCACACCAAGTTCACTGCAGAAGTCTACGTTCTGAGCAAGGAAGAAGGCGGTCGTCATACTCCGTTCTTCAAAGGCTACCGTCCACAGTTCTACTTCCGTACGACTGACGTGACCGGTAACTGCGAGCTGCCAGAAGGCGTTGAAATGGTAATGCCAGGTGACAACATCCAGATGACTGTCACCCTGATCAAGACCATTGCGATGGAAGACGGCCTGCGTTTCGCTATCCGTGAAGGTGGTCGTACCGTCGGCGCCGGCGTCGTAGCGAAAGTAATCGAATAAGTAGTTGAAATACCTCTCTCGGGCCGACATAATGGTCGGCCTGATTCAAGTTTTAGGTCAGTAGCTCAATTGGCAGAGCGACGGTCTCCAAAACCGTAGGTTGGGGGTTCGATTCCCTCCTGACCTGCCAGATTCACTCGGTGTATCTGGCTTTCTATTCACAGGATCTTCATAGATGACCTCCAACGCTGAAGCCCAAGGCTCTCGCTTCGATCTTCTCAAGTGGCTCGTCGTAGTCGCTTTGGTGGTGATTGGTGTCGTCGGCAACCAGTATTATCATGGTTCGCCGATCCTGTACCGCGTGCTGGCTCTGCTTGTCATCGCTGCTGTAGCTGCCTTTGTAGGCCTGCAGACTGCGAAAGGCAAGTCGTTCTTCGTGCTCGCCAAGGAAGCCCGTACCGAGATTCGTAAAGTCGTATGGCCGACTCGCCAAGAAACCACGCAGACCACGTTGATTGTGGTGGCTGTTGTTCTGGTTATGGCGTTGCTGTTGTGGGGGCTTGATTCCCTGCTCGGCTGGCTTGTTTCCTTGATTGTTGGCTAAGGGTGTCCCGTGGCTAAGCGTTGGTACGTTGTGCATGCTTACTCGGGTTACGAGAAGCATGTCATGCGCTCGTTGATCGAGCGTGTAAAGCTGGCAGGCATGGAAGATGGCTTCGGCGAAATTCTGGTCCCTACTGAAGAGGTAGTGGAAATGCGTAATGGCCAGAAGCGCAAGAGCGAGCGTAAATTCTTCCCTGGCTATGTGCTGGTGCAGATGGATATGAACGAGGGGACTTGGCACTTGGTCAAGGACACGCCTCGGGTGATGGGCTTCATCGGCGGTACCGCCGACAAACCTGCGCCGATCACCGACAAAGAGGCAGAAGCCATTCTGCGTCGTGTCGCTGATGGTAGCGACAAGCCGAAGCCGAAGACCTTGTTCGAGCCGGGCGAAGTCGTACGTGTTACCGATGGTCCGTTCGCTGATTTCAACGGCACCGTCGAAGAGGTCAACTACGAAAAGAGCCGCATCCAGGTGGCCGTGCTCATTTTCGGACGCTCTACTCCGGTAGAGTTGGAATTCAGCCAGGTCGAAAAGGTCTAGCTGAGCAAGCATCCCAACCCCACAGTCCAAGGCTGTGGGGTTTTGTCGTCACTGGGATAAACGCGCAAGTAACCGGGGAGCCTCTCGAGGCGTTCGAACCCGTAATTGGAGTGCCTCATGGCCAAGAAGATTACCGCTTACATCAAGCTGCAAGTGAAGGCCGCCCAGGCCAACCCTAGCCCACCCGTCGGTCCAGCTCTGGGTCAGCACGGCGTGAACATCATGGAATTCTGCAAGGCCTTCAACGCCCGTACCCAGGGTCTTGAGCCAGGTCTGCCGACGCCTGTGATCATCACTGTCTACAGTGACCGCAGCTTCACTTTCGAAACCAAGTCCACCCCGGCTTCGGTTCTGCTGAAAAAGGCCGCCGGCCTGACCAGCGGTTCCGCTCGTCCGAACACCGTTAAGGTTGGCACCGTTACCCGTGCTCAGCTGGAAGAAATCGCGAAAACCAAAAACGCGGATCTGACTGCAGCTGATATGGAAGCAGCCGTGCGTACCATCGCCGGTTCTGCTCGTAGCATGGGCCTTAACGTGGAGGGTGTGTAATGGCTAAGCTGACCAAGCGCCAAAAGGCTATCGCCGGCAAAATCGAAGCAGGCAAGGCCTACAACTTTGTAGAAGCCGCCGCTCTGCTGACCGAGCTGTCGACTGTCAAGTTCAGCGAGTCCGTTGACGTTGCTGTAAACCTGGGCGTTGACCCACGTAAATCCGACCAGGTCGTACGTAGCGCTACCGTGCTGCCACACGGCACTGGCAAGACCGTTCGCGTTGCCGTGTTCACCCAGGGCCCGGCTGCTGAAGCCGCTCTGGCTGCCGGCGCCGATCGCGTTGGCATGGACGACCTGGCTGCCGAAATGAAAGGCGGCGACCTGAACTATGACGTGGTCATTGCTTCCCCGGACGCAATGCGTGTTGTAGGTCAACTGGGTCAGATCCTCGGTCCACGTGGCCTGATGCCTAACCCTAAAGTCGGTACCGTAACTCCAGACGTCGCTGGCGCTGTTAAGAACGCCAAGGCCGGTCAGGTTCGTTACCGCACCGACAAAAACGGCATCATCCACACCTCCGTTGGCAAGGTCGGCTTCGACGCCGTCAAGCTGAAGGAAAACGTTGAAGCCCTGATCGCTGACCTGAAGCGTATCAAGCCAGCTTCCTCGAAAGGTATCTACGTCAAGCGCGTTACCCTGAGCACCACCATGGGCCCAGGTCTGGTCATCGACCAAGGCTCGCTGGACGCGTAAGACTGGGATTGGCGCAAGCGATTGCGCCAATCGAAAAAGATTGGGGTCCCTGCCTGGCGGGGGCTATCCAAGACCGTAGGCGGCGCAAGTCTTAAACCTCAAGCCTACGCAGATGGTGCTCCCGGTTCCTTACCGAATCAGACACCAAAACGACATCCGGCTTCGGCCAGATGAAACGGTAACAAGCAGGAGTTAAACCCGTGGCAATTAAACTCGAAGACAAGAAGGCCATCGTCGCTGAAGTCAACGAGGCTGCCAAAGTCGCTCTGTCCGCTGTCGTGGCCGATGCCCGTGGCGTAACAGTAGGCGCGATGACCGGACTCCGTAAAGAGGCCCGCGAAGCTGGCGTATACGTACGTGTCGTACGTAACACCCTGCTCAAGCGCGCTGTTGAAGGCACCGAGTATTCGGTCCTCAACGACGTGTTCAAAGGCCCGACCTTGATCGCATTCTCCAAAGAACATCCGGGCGCTGCTGCTCGCATCTTCAAGGAATTCGCAAAAGGTCAGGACAAGTTCGAGATCAAGGCAGCTGCGTTCGAGGGCAAGTTCCTCGCAGCGAATCAGATCGACGTACTGGCAACCTTGCCGACCCGTGACGAAGCAATTTCCCAGCTGATGAGCGTGATTCAAGGCGCTACCAGCAAATTGGCTCGTACTCTGGCGGCGATTCGCGACCAGAAAGAAGCTGCAGCAGCCTAAGGCTCGGCACTCCTTTTCGCGTATTTTTGTTTTTTTCGATGGTCGCGTAGGCCGTCCCCCAATTCAGGAATTAGAGTCATGTCTATCTCTCAAAACGATATCCTTGAAGCCGTTGGCAACATGTCCGTAATGGAAGTTGTTGAACTGATCAAAGCTTTCGAAGAAAAATTCGGCGTTACCGCTGCTGCTGCTTCGGCAGGTCCAGCTGCTGCTGCCGCTGTTGTTGAAGAGCAAACCGAATTCAACGTCATGCTGACCGAAGCTGGCGAGAAGAAAGTTAACGTGATCAAGGCTGTACGTGAACTGACCGGTCTGGGCCTGAAAGAAGCCAAGGCTGTAGTTGACGGCGCTCCTGCCATGGTTCTGGAAGCTGTTGCCAAAGACGCAGCTGACAAAGCCAAAGCAGCACTGGAAGAAGCAGGCGCTAAAGTCGAGCTGAAGTAAGCTCTGACCTTGCGTCTCCAGCCCGAGCGTTAAGCGACAGGCTGATGGCTGGTGGCTCTTGCCACCGGCCTTTTTCCGTTACTGGCGACCGACCCGGTCGGTGCCTTTAACGTGCTTCAACCACCCGATGCGGTGGCGCAAACCATGGGGTTTGCACGATTTTCTGGCTGCTCCTGTCGGGGAGGGGCCAAACAAGCAGGTGACCAAGCTGGGGAACGCTGATGGCTTACTCATACACTGAGAAAAAACGTATCCGCAAGGACTTTAGCAAGTTGCCGGACGTCATGGATGTGCCGTACCTCCTGGCCATCCAGCTGGATTCGTATCGTGAATTCTTGCAGGCGGGAGCGACTAAAGATCAGTTCCGCGACGTGGGCCTGCATGCGGCCTTCAAATCCGTTTTCCCGATCATCAGCTACTCCGGCAATGCTGCGCTGGAGTACGTCGGTTATCGTCTGGGCGAACCGGCATTTGATGTCAAAGAATGCGTATTGCGCGGTGTGACTTACGCCGTACCTTTGCGGGTAAAAGTGCGCCTGATCATTTTCGACAAAGAATCGTCGAACAAAGCGATCAAGGACATCAAAGAGCAAGAAGTCTACATGGGTGAAATCCCCCTGATGACCGAGAACGGTACCTTCGTGATCAACGGTACCGAGCGCGTGATCGTTTCCCAGCTGCACCGTTCCCCGGGCGTGTTCTTCGACCACGACCGCGGCAAGACGCACAGCTCCGGCAAACTGCTGTACTCCGCGCGGATCATTCCTTACCGCGGTTCGTGGCTGGACTTCGAGTTCGACCCGAAAGACTGCGTCTTCGTGCGTATCGACCGTCGTCGCAAGCTGCCGGCTTCCGTGCTGCTGCGCGCACTGGGCTACACCACCGAAGAAGTGCTGGACGCGTTCTACACCACCAACGTTTTCCACGTGAAGGGCGAGAGCCTGAGCCTGGAGCTGGTGCCTCAGCGCCTGCGCGGTGAAATCGCCGTCCTCGATATCCAGGACGACAAAGGCAAGGTGATTGTCGAGCAGGGCCGTCGTATTACCGCTCGCCACATCAACCAGCTGGAAAAAGCCGGGATCAAAGAGCTGGATGTGCCGCTGGACTACGTCCTGGGCCGCACCACCGCCAAGGTCATCGTGCACCCGGCTACCGGCGAAATCCTGGCCGAATGCAACACCGAGCTGAACACCGAGATCCTGGCGAAAATCGCCAAGGCCCAGGTCGTTCGCATCGAAACGCTGTACACCAACGACATCGACTGCGGTCCGTTCATCTCCGACACGCTGAAGATCGACTCCACCAGCAACCAACTGGAAGCGCTGGTCGAGATCTATCGCATGATGCGTCCTGGTGAGCCGCCGACCAAGGATGCCGCCGAGACCCTGTTCAACAACCTGTTCTTCAGCCCTGAGCGCTATGACCTGTCCGCGGTCGGCCGGATGAAGTTCAACCGTCGTATCGGTCGTACCGAGATCGAAGGTTCGGGCGTGCTGAACAAGGACGATATCGTCGCGGTCCTCAAGACCCTGGTCGACATCCGTAACGGCAAAGGCATCGTCGACGACATCGACCACCTGGGTAACCGTCGTGTTCGCTGCGTAGGCGAAATGGCCGAGAACCAGTTCCGTGTTGGCTTGGTGCGCGTTGAGCGCGCGGTCAAGGAACGCCTGTCGATGGCTGAAAGCGAAGGCTTGATGCCGCAAGACCTGATCAACGCCAAGCCAGTGGCTGCGGCGGTGAAAGAGTTCTTCGGTTCCAGCCAGCTGTCCCAGTTCATGGACCAGAACAACCCGCTGTCCGAGATCACCCACAAGCGTCGTGTCTCCGCACTCGGCCCAGGTGGTCTGACCCGTGAGCGCGCCGGCTTCGAAGTCCGTGACGTACACCCGACGCACTACGGTCGTGTTTGCCCGATCGAAACGCCGGAAGGTCCGAACATCGGTCTGATCAACTCCCTGGCCGCCTATGCGCGCACCAACCAGTACGGCTTCCTGGAAAGCCCGTACCGTGTGGTGAAAGACGCCCTGGTCACCGACGAGATCGTGTTCCTGTCCGCCATCGAAGAGGCCGATCACGTGATCGCCCAGGCTTCGGCGACCATGAACGAGCAGAAAGTGCTGGTCGACGAGCTGGTAGCCGTACGTCACCTGAACGAGTTCACCGTCAAGGCGCCGGAAGACGTCACCTTGATGGACGTTTCGCCGAAGCAGGTTGTCTCGGTTGCAGCGTCGCTGATCCCGTTCCTCGAGCACGACGACGCCAACCGTGCGTTGATGGGTTCCAACATGCAGCGTCAGGCTGTACCGACCCTGCGTGCCGACAAGCCGCTGGTAGGTACCGGCATGGAGCGCAACGTTGCCCGTGACTCCGGCGTTTGCGTCGTGGCCCGTCGTGGCGGCGTGATCGACTCCGTCGATGCCAGCCGTATCGTGGTTCGTGTTGCCGATGACGAAGTTGAAACCGGTGAAGCCGGTGTCGACATCTACAACCTGACCAAGTACACCCGCTCGAACCAGAACACCTGCATCAACCAGCGTCCGCTGGTGAGCAAGGGTGATCGCGTTCAGCGCAGCGACATCATGGCCGACGGCCCGTCCACCGACATGGGTGAACTGGCACTGGGTCAGAACATGCGCATCGCCTTCATGGCATGGAACGGCTTCAACTTCGAAGACTCCATCTGCCTGTCGGAACGCGTTGTTCAGGAAGACCGTTTCACCACGATCCACATCCAGGAACTGACCTGTGTGGCCCGTGACACCAAGCTTGGCCCAGAGGAAATCACTGCGGACATCCCGAACGTGGGTGAAGCCGCACTGAACAAGCTGGACGAAGCCGGTATCGTCTACGTCGGCGCCGAAGTCGGCCCGGGCGACATCCTGGTCGGCAAGGTCACTCCGAAAGGCGAGACCCAACTGACTCCGGAAGAAAAACTGCTGCGTGCGATCTTCGGTGAGAAGGCCAGCGACGTCAAAGACACCTCCCTGCGTGTACCGACCGGTACCAAGGGCACCGTCATCGACGTACAGGTCTTCACCCGTGATGGCGTCGAGCGCGACAGCCGTGCGCTGTCCATCGAGAAGAGCCAGCTGGACGAGATCCGCAAGGACCTCAACGAAGAGTTCCGCATCGTCGAAGGCGCGACCTTCGAACGTCTGCGTGCCGCGCTGGTTGGCCACAAGGTCGAAGGCGGTGCTGGCCTGAAGAAAGGCCAGGAAATCACCGACGAAGTGCTCGATGGTCTTGAGCATGGCCAGTGGTTCAAGCTGCGCATGGCAGAAGACGCGCTGAACGAGCAACTCGAGAAGGCCCAGGCCTACATCGTTGATCGTCGCCGTATGCTGGACGACAAGTTCGAAGACAAGAAGCGCAAGCTGCAGCAGGGCGATGACCTGGCTCCGGGCGTCCTGAAGATCGTCAAGGTCTACCTGGCAATCCGTCGTCGCATCCAGCCGGGCGACAAGATGGCCGGTCGTCACGGTAACAAGGGTGTGGTCTCGGTGATCATGCCGGTTGAAGACATGCCGCACGATGCCAATGGCACCCCGGTCGACGTCGTTCTCAACCCGCTGGGCGTACCTTCGCGTATGAACGTCGGTCAGATCCTCGAAACCCACCTGGGCCTGGCGGCCAAAGGTCTGGGCGAGAAGATCAACCGCATGATCGAGGAGCAGCGCAAGGTCGCTGACCTGCGTAAGTTCCTGCACGAGATCTACAACGAGATCGGCGGTCGCAACGAGGACCTGGACAGTTTCTCCGACCAGGAGATCCTGGACCTGGCGCATAACCTCAAAGCTGGCGTGCCAATGGCCACCCCAGTGTTCGACGGTGCCAAGGAAGTTGAAATCAAGGCCATGCTGAAACTGGCGGACCTGCCGGAAAGCGGCCAGATGCAGCTGTTCGATGGTCGTACCGGCAACAAGTTCGAGCGTCCGGTCACCGTTGGCTACATGTACATGCTGAAGCTGAACCACTTGGTAGACGACAAGATGCACGCGCGTTCTACCGGTTCGTACAGCCTGGTTACCCAGCAGCCGCTGGGTGGTAAGGCGCAGTTCGGTGGTCAGCGTTTCGGGGAGATGGAGGTCTGGGCGCTGGAAGCATACGGCGCGGCATACACTCTGCAAGAAATGCTCACAGTGAAGTCGGACGATGTGAACGGTCGGACCAAGATGTACAAAAACATCGTGGACGGCGATCACCGTATGGAGCCGGGCATGCCCGAGTCCTTCAACGTGTTGATCAAGGAAATTCGTTCCCTCGGCATCGATATCGATCTGGAAACCGAATAACACGTGACGCGAATCGAGAGCGGGGCCGTACTGCCCGCTCTCTGCTCCGCCAGGAGGAAAGGCCTTGAAAGACCTACTGAATTTGCTGAAAAACCAGGGTCAAGTCGAAGAGTTCGACGCCATCCGTATCGGATTGGCCTCGCCTGAGATGATCCGTTCGTGGTCGTTCGGTGAAGTTAAAAAGCCGGAAACCATCAACTACCGTACGTTCAAGCCTGAGCGTGACGGCCTGTTCTGCGCCAAGATCTTTGGCCCGGTCAAGGATTACGAGTGCCTGTGCGGTAAGTACAAGCGCTTGAAGCACCGCGGTGTGATCTGCGAGAAGTGCGGCGTTGAAGTCGCCCTGGCCAAGGTTCGTCGTGAGCGCATGGCGCACATCGAACTGGCTTCGCCGGTTGCCCACATCTGGTTCCTGAAGTCCCTGCCGTCCCGTATCGGCTTGCTGATGGACATGACCCTGCGTGATATCGAGCGCGTTCTCTACTTCGAGAGCTACGTCGTTATCGATCCAGGCATGACCACCCTTGAAAAAGGCCAGCTGCTGAACGACGAGCAGTACTTCGAAGCCCTCGAAGAGTTCGGTGACGACTTCGACGCCCGCATGGGTGCCGAAGCTGTCCGCGAGCTGCTGCACGCGATCGACCTGGAACACGAGATTGGCCGTCTGCGCGAAGAAATTCCGCAAACCAACTCCGAAACCAAGATCAAGAAGCTGTCCAAGCGTCTGAAGTTGATGGAAGCCTTCCAGGGTTCCGGCAACCTGCCAGAGTGGATGGTGCTGACCGTTCTGCCGGTTCTGCCGCCAGACCTGCGTCCACTGGTTCCGCTCGATGGCGGTCGCTTCGCGACTTCCGACCTCAACGATCTGTATCGTCGGGTGATCAACCGTAACAACCGTCTGAAGCGCCTGCTGGACCTGTCCGCGCCTGACATCATCGTGCGCAACGAAAAGCGCATGCTGCAGGAAGCTGTGGATGCCCTGCTGGACAACGGTCGTCGCGGTCGCGCCATCACCGGTTCGAACAAGCGTCCTCTGAAATCCCTGGCTGACATGATCAAGGGTAAGCAAGGTCGTTTCCGTCAGAACTTGCTCGGTAAGCGCGTTGACTACTCCGGTCGTTCGGTAATTACCGTAGGTCCGACCCTGCGTCTGCACCAGTGCGGTCTGCCGAAGAAGATGGCCCTCGAGCTGTTCAAGCCGTTCATTTTCGGCAAGCTGGAAATGCGTGGTCTGGCGACCACCATCAAAGCGGCCAAGAAAATGGTCGAGCGCGAACTGCCAGAGGTCTGGGACGTTCTCGCCGAAGTGATTCGCGAACACCCCGTACTGCTCAACCGTGCACCGACCCTTCACCGTCTGGGTATCCAGGCGTTTGAACCGGTACTGATCGAAGGTAAGGCTATCCAGCTGCACCCTCTGGTCTGTGCTGCGTACAACGCCGACTTCGACGGCGACCAAATGGCCGTGCACGTACCGCTGACGCTGGAAGCCCAGCTGGAAGCGCGTGCGTTGATGATGTCGACCAACAACATCCTGTCGCCAGCCAACGGTGAGCCGATCATCGTTCCGTCGCAGGACGTTGTATTGGGTCTGTACTACATGACCCGTGAAGCGATCAACGCCAAGGGCGAAGGTCGTGTCTTCGCGGACCTGCAGGAAGTCGACCGCGTATTCCGCGCCGGCGAAGCCGCGCTGCACGCCAAGATCAAGGTTCGTATCACCGAAACCGTGAACGACCGTGATGGCGGCAGCGTCCAGAACACCCGTATCGTCGACACCACTGTCGGTCGTGCGCTGCTGTTCCAGGTGGTTCCAAAGGGTCTGTCGTTCGACGTCGTCAACCTGCCGATGAAGAAGAAGGCGATCTCCAAGCTGATCAACCAGTGCTACCGCGTGGTTGGTTTGAAAGAGACCGTGATCTTCGCTGACCAGTTGATGTACACCGGTTTTGCCTATTCGACCATTTCCGGCGTTTCCATCGGTGTTAACGACTTCGTTATCCCGGATGAAAAAGCCCGCATCATCGGTACCGCTACCGACGAAGTGAAGGAAATCGAAAGCCAGTACGCTTCCGGCCTGGTAACCCAGGGCGAGAAGTACAACAAAGTCATCGACTTGTGGTCCAAGGCGAACGACGAAGTGTCCAAGGCGATGATGGCCAACCTCTCGAAAGAGAAGGTCATCGACCGTCATGGCGACGAAGTCGAGCAGGAATCCTTCAACTCGATGTACATGATGGCCGACTCGGGTGCGCGGGGTTCCGCTGCACAGATCCGTCAGCTGGCCGGTATGCGTGGCCTGATGGCCAAGCCGGACGGTTCCATCATCGAGACGCCGATCACCGCGAACTTCCGTGAAGGTTTGAGCGTACTCCAGTACTTCATCTCCACGCACGGTGCTCGTAAGGGTCTTGCGGATACCGCGTTGAAAACCGCGAACTCCGGTTACCTGACCCGTCGTCTGGTAGACGTGGCGCAGGACCTGGTGGTAACCGAAGTCGACTGTGGCACCGAGCAAGGCTTGCTCATGACGCCGCACATCGAAGGCGGCGACGTTGTAGAGCCGTTGGGTGAGCGCGTTCTGGGTCGAGTCATCGCCCGTGACGTATTCAAGCCGGGTACCGAGGACGTTATCGTTCCTGCCGGCACCCTGGTCGACGAGAAGTGGGTTGAATTCATCGAGCTGAACAGCATCGACGAAGTGATCGTGCGTTCGCCGATCAGCTGTGAAACCCGTTATGGCATCTGCGCCAAGTGCTACGGCCGTGATCTGGCACGTGGTCACCAGGTGAACATCGGTGAAGCGGTCGGCGTTATCGCTGCCCAGTCCATCGGTGAGCCGGGTACCCAGCTGACCATGCGTACGTTCCACATCGGTGGTGCGGCAAGCCGGACCTCGGCGGCCGACAGCGTTCAGGTGAAGAATGGCGGTACCGTCCGTCTGCACAACCTGAAGCACGTTGAACGCGTGGATGGTCACCTGGTTGCGGTATCCCGTTCCGGTGAGCTGGCGATTGCCGACGACTACGGTCGTGAGCGCGAGCGCTACAAGCTGCCGTACGGTGCGGTGATTTCGGTTAAAGAGGGTGACAAGGTCGACGCTGGCGCTATCGTGGCCAAGTGGGATCCGCACACTCACCCGATCGTTACCGAAATGAAAGGTACCGTGACCTACGTGGGCATGGAAGAAGGCATCACGATCAAGCGTCAGACTGACGAATTGACCGGTATGACCAACATTGAAGTACTCGACGCGAAAGACCGTCCGGCAGCTGGCAAGGACATCCGTCCTGCGGTGAAGATGGTCGACGACAACGGCAAGGATCTGTTGCTGCCAGGCACTGACGTAATCGCTCAGTACTTCCTGCCAGCCAACGCCCTGGTCGGTGTAGCGGACGGTGCGCGGATCGCGATCGGTGACGTTATCGCGCGTATCCCGCAGGAAACTTCGAAAACCCGCGACATCACCGGTGGTCTGCCGCGTGTTGCCGACTTGTTCGAAGCCCGTCGTCCGAAAGAAGCCTCGATTCTGGCTGAAGTCAGCGGCACCATCGCGTTCGGTAAAGAGACCAAGGGCAAGCGCCGTCTGGTCATTACCCCGAACGACGGTAGCGATCCGTACGAGGAGCTGATTCCGAAGTGGCGTCACCTGAACGTCTTCGAAGGCGAACAAGTGAACCGCGGCGAAGTTATCTCCGACGGTCCGAGCGATCCGCACGACATCCTGCGTCTGCTGGGTGTGAGCGCGCTGGCCAAGTACATCGTCAACGAGATCCAGGACGTTTACCGTCTGCAAGGCGTGAAGATCAACGACAAGCACATCGAGACCATCCTGCGTCAGATGCTGCGTAAAGTTGAGATCTCCGAGTCGGGCGACTCCAGTTTCATCAAGGGCGACCAGATGGAGCTGACCCAGGTTCTGGTGGAAAACGAGCGTCTGAACGCGGAAGACAAGTTCATTTCCAAGTTCACTCGCGTGTTGCTGGGTATCACCAAGGCGTCGTTGTCGACCGAGTCGTTCATCTCCGCGGCCTCTTTCCAAGAGACCACCCGCGTACTGACCGAAGCGGCCGTTACCGGCAAGCGCGATTACCTGCGCGGCCTGAAAGAAAACGTGGTCGTGGGTCGTCTGATCCCGGCCGGTACCGGTCTGGCTTATCACAGCGAGCGCAAGCGTCGCCGTGATGCGGACAAACCGTTGCGCGTAAGCGCCAGTGAAGTGGAAGCTGCACTGACCGAAGCGCTGAACTCAAGCGGTAACTGAGTTCTGCAATAGTGAGAACAGGGCCCTGGTAGCCTCCGCCAACGCCATCGCGACATTTTTGTTGCGATGGCCGGCGTGAGGAGGCCGGGGCCTTGTCTTGACTGGGGGCAAGATCCTCTTTAGACTCTTGTACCCCTAAATTTGGCGGGAGTTCGTTCCTGCCATTTTGCTTTTCTTGCAAGACAATAGCGTCGCAAGACAACAGTGGAGCTAGTAGATGGCAACTATCAACCAGCTGGTACGTCAGCCGCGTAAGCGTATCGTCGAGAAATCCGACGTACCTGCGCTGCAGAACTGCCCGCAACGTCGTGGCGTGTGCACCCGTGTGTACACCACCACGCCGAAAAAACCTAACTCGGCACTGCGTAAAGTATGCCGTGTGCGCCTGACCAACGGTTTCGAGGTTTCCTCGTACATCGGCGGTGAAGGCCACAACCTGCAAGAGCACAGCGTGGTGCTGATCCGTGGCGGTCGTGTAAAAGACTTGCCAGGTGTTCGTTACCACACCGTTCGCGGCTCCCTGGATACCTCCGGCGTCAAAGGTCGTAACCAAGGTCGTTCGAAATACGGTACCAAGCGTCCGAAGTAATCGGCCGTTTGCTGCAGTAACTGATTTTTATTTTTCTGAGTCGATAAGAGTAAGGTCGGGCTTGCATCCACTGGGTGTCATGTTCCCGGGCTAACCTGAAGACCGTTTGAGGGCTTATCAATGCCAAGACGTCGTGTAGCAGCCAAACGTGAGATTCTGGACGATCCGAAATACGGTAGCCAGATTCTCGCCAAGTTCATGAACCACGTGATGGAAAGCGGCAAGAAAGCCGTGGCCGAGCGTATCGTTTATGGCGCGCTGGAAAAAGTGAAAGAGCGCAAGAACGGTGACCCCCTGGAACTCTTCGAGAAAGCACTCGACGCCATCGCTCCGCTGGTCGAAGTGAAGTCGCGCCGTGTAGGCGGTGCTACTTACCAGGTTCCGGTCGAAGTTCGTCCGTCCCGTCGTAACGCTCTGGCAATGCGCTGGTTGGTAGACTTCGCCCGCAAGCGCGGCGAGAAGTCCATGGCTCTGCGTTTGGCTGGCGAACTGTTGGACGCCGCTGAAGGTAAAGGTGCTGCAGTTAAGAAGCGTGAAGACGTGCACCGTATGGCTGAAGCCAACAAGGCTTTCTCGCACTACCGCTTCTAATTTTAGCGTCACTCATTTTGCGAGGGCTTTATGGCTCGTACAACCGATATTAAACGCTACCGGAACATTGGTATCGTTGCTCACGTGGACGCGGGTAAAACCACGACCACCGAGCGCGTCCTGTTTTACACGGGCGTAAACCACAAAATGGGCGAGGTGCATGATGGCGCCGCGACCATGGACTGGATGGTGCAGGAGCAGGAGCGGGGTATTACCATTACCTCCGCTGCGACCACCGCATTCTGGGAAGGTTCTGCCAAGCAGTTCCCGAAACACCGCTTCAACATCATCGATACCCCCGGCCACGTTGACTTCACCATTGAAGTAGAGCGTTCGCTGCGTGTACTCGACGGTGCGGTCGTGGTGTTCTGCGGTACCTCCGGTGTTGAGCCTCAGTCTGAAACCGTATGGCGTCAGGCCAACAAGTACGGTGTTCCACGTCTGGTTTACGTGAACAAGATGGACCGTGCCGGCGCAAACTTCCTGCGCGTAGTCGGTCAGATCAAGCAGCGTCTGGGTCACACTCCGGTGCCTATCCAGTTGGCTATCGGTTCCGAAGACAACTTCCAGGGTCAGATCGATCTGATGTCCATGGAAGCCGTCTACTGGGACGACGCCGACAAGGGCATGGTTGCTCGTCGCGAAGCTATCCCTGCTGAGCTGCAGGAGCTGGCTGAAGAGTGGCGCAGCAACATGGTTGAGGCTGCCGCCGAAGCCAACGAAGAGCTGATGAACAAGTACCTCGAAGGCGAAGAGCTCTCCATCGAGGAAATCAAGGGCGCTCTGCGTCAGCGTACCATCGCTGGTGAGATCGTTCTGGCTGTTTGCGGTTCTTCCTTCAAGAACAAGGGTGTTCCCCTGGTTCTCGACGCCGTTATCGACTACCTGCCTGCGCCGGTCGACATTCCTGCCATCAAGGGTTCCGACCCGGATGACGAGAACATCGCCATGGAGCGTCATGCAGACGACAACGAGCCGTTCTCGGCTCTGGCGTTCAAGATCGCTACCGACCCATTCGTGGGTACCCTGACCTTCGCTCGCGTTTACTCGGGCGTGTTGAACTCCGGCGACGGCGTGATCAACTCGGTCAAGGGCAAGAAAGAGCGCGTGGGTCGTATGGTGCAGATGCACGCCAACACCCGTGAAGAGATCAAGGAAGTACGCGCTGGCGACATCGCGGCCCTGATCGGCATGAAGGACGTCACCACCGGTGACACCCTGTGCTCCGCTGACAAGCCAATCATCCTGGTTCGCATGGACTTCCCGGAGCCGGTTATTTCGGTTGCCGTTGAGCCTAAGACCAAGGATGACCAGGAAAAAATGGGTATCGCTCTGGGCAAACTCGCTCAGGAAGACCCATCTTTCCGCGTCAAAACCGACGAAGAGACTGGTCAGACGATCATCTCGGGTATGGGTGAGTTGCACCTGGACATTCTCGTTGACCGCATGAAGCGCGAGTTCAACGTAGAAGCCAACATCGGTAAACCGCAAGTTTCTTATCGTGAGAAGATCACCAAGAACTGCGAGATCGAAGGCAAGTTCGTTCGTCAGTCCGGCGGTCGTGGTCAGTTCGGCCATTGCTGGATCCGTTTTGCACCTGCTGACGAAGGTCAGGAAGGTCTGCAATTCGTGAACGAAGTAGTGGGCGGTGTGGTTCCGAAGGAATACATCCCGGCTATCCAGAAGGGTATCGAAGAGCAGATGAAGAACGGCGTTGTTGCCGGTTATCCGCTGATCGGCCTGAAGGCTACTGTGTTCGATGGTTCTTACCACGACGTCGACTCCAACGAGATGGCGTTCAAGGTGGCTGCTTCCATGGCGACCAAGCAACTCGCGTCCAAGGGCGGCGGTGTTGTACTTGAGCCGATCATGAAGGTAGAAGTTGTAACACCTGAGGACTACATGGGTGACGTGATGGGTGACCTGAACCGTCGTCGTGGTCTGATCCAGGGTATGGAAGACACGGTTTCCGGCAAGGTGATCCGCGCCGAGGTTCCGTTGGGCGAGATGTTCGGTTATGCGACCGACGTTCGTTCCATGTCCCAGGGTCGCGCGAGCTACTCTATGGAATTCTCCAAATACTCCGAAGCTCCGTCGAACATCGTCGAAGCTCTCGTTAAAAAACAAGGCTGATTCAGCCCTTTAGGCTAGGAGTTAATTGTCGTGGCTAAAGAAAAATTTGATCGTTCCCTACCGCACGTCAACGTTGGCACCATCGGTCACGTTGATCATGGTAAAACCACTCTGACCGCTGCTCTGACTCGCGTTTGCTCCGAAGTTTTCGGTTCTGCAGTCGTTGAATTCGACAAGATCGACAGCGCTCCAGAAGAGAAAGCTCGCGGTATCACCATCAACACCGCGCACGTTGAGTACAACTCGAACATTCGTCACTACGCTCACGTTGACTGCCCAGGTCACGCTGACTACGTGAAGAACATGATCACCGGTGCTGCCCAGATGGACGGTGCGATCCTGGTTTGCTCGGCCGCCGATGGTCCGATGCCACAAACCCGTGAGCACATCCTGCTGTCCCGTCAGGTAGGCGTTCCGTACATCGTGGTTTTCCTGAACAAGGCTGACCTGGTAGACGACGCTGAGCTGCTGGAACTGGTTGAGATGGAAGTGCGCGACCTGCTGAGCACTTACGACTTCCCAGGTGATGACACTCCAATCATCATCGGTTCCGCGCGTATGGCGCTGGAAGGTAAAGACGACAACGAAATGGGCACCTCTGCCGTTCGTAAACTGGTTGAAACCCTGGACAGCTACATCCCAGAGCCAGTTCGTCTGACCGACAAGCCATTCCTGATGCCAATCGAAGACGTGTTCTCGATCTCGGGTCGCGGTACTGTTGTGACCGGTCGTATCGAGCGCGGTATCGTTCGCGTTCAAGACGCCCTGGAAATCGTTGGTCTGCGTGACACCTCCACCACCACCTGCACCGGTGTTGAGATGTTCCGTAAGCTGCTCGACGAAGGTCGTGCTGGCGAGAACTGCGGCGTTCTGCTGCGTGGTACCAAGCGTGACGACGTTGAGCGTGGCCAGGTTCTGGTCAAGCCAGGTTCGGTCAAGCCGCACACCAAGTTCACCGCAGAAGTCTACGTTCTGAGCAAGGAAGAAGGCGGCCGTCATACTCCGTTCTTCAAAGGCTACCGTCCACAGTTCTACTTCCGTACGACTGACGTGACCGGTAACTGCGAGCTGCCAGAAGGCGTTGAAATGGTAATGCCAGGTGACAACATCCAGATGACTGTCACCCTGATCAAGACCATTGCGATGGAAGACGGCCTGCGTTTCGCTATCCGTGAAGGTGGTCGTACCGTCGGCGCCGGCGTCGTAGCCAAAATCATCGAGTAATAAGCTGCTCTCTGAGCCAGCTTCGATGCTTTGAGAAAACCCCCGCCCAGCGGGGGTTTTTTTATTAGGTTGACACCTATCTGGGGCGTCTATAGAATTGCGCCTCCTTTTAACGGGCGTATTGCGCTCGGTGGGAATAGCAGCCGGAGTCTGAAATCCAATGCAAAATCAGCAAATCCGTATCAGGTTGAAGGCTTTTGACCATCGCCTGATCGACCAATCCACCCAGGAAATCGTGGAAACCGCGAAACGTACTGGTGCTCAAGTGCGTGGTCCAATTCCACTGCCTACCCGTAAAGAGCGGTTCACCGTTCTGGTCTCCCCGCACGTCAACAAAGACGCGCGTGACCAGTACGAGATCCGTACTCATAAGCGTGTACTGGACATCGTCCAGCCAACGGATAAAACCGTTGATGCGCTGATGAAGCTTGATCTTGCGGCAGGTGTGGAAGTGCAGATCAGCCTCGGCTAAGACTCGGTCTTAGTCGTGTAACGCTCTGAAATGGGCGGCCATAGCGGGTGAAAGCCCCGTACACTCATGAGGTTTACAACATGACTATTGGTGTAGTCGGTCGTAAATGCGGTATGACCCGTATTTTCACCGAAGAAGGTGTCTCCATTCCGGTTACGGTCATTGAGATCGAGCCGAATCGCGTCACCCAGTTCAAAACTGAAGAAACCGATGGCTATCGTGCAGTGCAAGTCACTGTCGGCGAGCGTCGTGCTTCGCGTGTCACCGCCGCTCAAGCTGGCCACTTCGCTAAAGCGAACGTTGCCGCTGGTCGTACCGTTCTGGAATTCCGTCTTGAAGAAGGCGAGTACCAGGCCGGCGATCTGATCAAGGCTGAAATCTTCGCCGCTGGTCAACTGGTTGATGTAACCGGTCAGTCCAAGGGTAAAGGCTTCCAGGGTACGATCAAGCGCTGGAATTTCCGCGGGCAAGATAACACCCACGGTAACTCCGTATCCCACCGCGTTCCAGGCTCTATCGGCCAGTGCCAGACTCCTGGTCGTGTATTCAAGGGCAAAAAAATGTCCGGTCATATGGGCGCTGAGCGCGTGACCGTGCAGTCCCTCGAAGTAGTGCGCGTGGACGCTGAACGCAATCTGTTGTTGGTCAAGGGCGCTGTTCCTGGCGCTACTGGCGGCAACGTGGTTGTACGTCCAGCAGCCAAGGCTCGCGGTTAAGGGGAAGCTGACATGCAATTAAACGTAAATGACGCTCAAGCGATCGAAGTTTCCGAACTGACATTTGGCGGCGAATTCAACGAGACGCTGGTTCACCAAGCAGTCGTGGCCTACATGGCTGGCGGCCGTCAGGGTAGCAAGCAGCAAAAGACCCGTTCCGACGTTTCCGGTGGCGGTAAGCGCCCATGGCGTCAGAAAGGTACTGGCCGTGCTCGTGCCGGTACTATCCGTAGCCCAATCTGGCGTGGCGGCGGTACCACTTTCGCAGCTCGTCCTCAGGATCACTCCCAGAAGCTGAACAAGAAGATGTATCGCGCAGCACTGCGCTCCATCCTTGCTGAGCTGGTGCGTACTGATCGTCTGGTCGTGGTTCAGGATTTCGCTGTTGAAACGCCGAAAACCAAAGACCTGCTGAACAAACTGACTGGCATGAGTCTGACCGACGTTCTGATCGTGTCCGACGCTGTTGATCAGAACCTGTACCTGGCTGCTCGTAACCTGCCGCACGTCGATGTCCGTGACGTACAGGGTTCCGATCCAGTTAGTCTGATCGCATACGACAAGGTGTTGATCACCGTGTCGGCCGTGAAGAAATTCGAGGAGCTGCTGGGATGAACCAGGAACGCGTATTTAAAGTTCTGCTTGGCCCGCACGTTTCCGAGAAGGCTACGGTCCTGGCAGACAAGAAAGGTCAGTTCGTTTTCAAGGTTGCGACTGACGCAACCAAGCTGGAAATCAAGAAGGCCGTCGAAAGCCTGTTCAGCGTGAAAGTAGAGCGTGTGACTACCCTGAACGTTCTGGGTAAAAGCAAGCGCACTGCTCGCGGTCTGGGCAAGCGTAATGACTGGAAGAAGGCAGTTATCTCCCTTCAGCCAGGCCAAGATCTCGATTTCAGCAGCAGTGCTGAGTAAGGAAGGGGTGCATCATGGCAATCGTTAAATGCAAACCGACTTCCCCTGGCCGCCGTTTTGTGGTCAAGGTGGTCAACAAGGAGCTGCATAAAGGCGCTCCTCACGCACCGCTGCTCGAGAAAAAATCGAAGTCTGGTGGTCGTAACAACAATGGCCGTATCACTACACGTCACGTGGGTGGTGGTCATAAGCAGCATTACCGTCTGGTCGACTTCCGTCGCAACGACAAAGATGGCATCGCTGCCACTGTCGAGCGTATCGAATACGATCCAAACCGTACCGCTCACATCGCTCTGCTGCTGTACGCAGACGGCGAGCGTCGCTACATCATCGCCCCTAAAGGCGTGAGTGCTGGCGACCAGCTGATCGCAGGCGCTCTGGCTCCAATCAAGCCAGGCAACGCTCTGCAGCTGCGCAACATTCCAGTGGGTTCCACCGTACACGGCATCGAACTGAAGCCGGGTAAAGGTGCACAGATCGCTCGTTCCGCTGGTGCTTCGGCTCAGCTGATCGCTCGTGAAGGTGTCTACGTGACCCTGCGTCTGCGCTCCGGTGAAATGCGTAAAGTGCTGTCGGAATGCCGTGCAACGCTGGGCGAAGTCTCGAACTCCGAGCACAGCCTGCGTTCCCTGGGTAAAGCTGGTGCCAAGCGCTGGCGTGGCGTTCGCCCAACCGTTCGTGGTGTTGCCATGAACCCGGTTGACCACCCACATGGTGGTGGTGAAGGTCGTACCTCTGGTGGTCGTCATCCGGTATCGCCGTGGGGCTTCCCGACTAAGGGCGCGAAGACTCGTGGTAATAAGCGTACCGACAATATGATCGTCCGTCGTCGCAAGTAAATAGAGGGATACGACAGTGCCACGTTCTCTGAAAAAAGGTCCTTTTATCGATCTTCACCTACTGAAGAAGATCGAAGTGGCGGCGGAGAAGAACGATCGCAAACCAGTTAAGACCTGGTCGCGCCGTTCCATGATCCTGCCACAAATGGTCGGTCTGACCATTGCTGTGCATAACGGTCGTCAACACGTCCCCGTTCTGGTGAACGAAGACATGGTCGGCCACAAACTGGGCGAGTTCGCCGGTACCCGCACTTATCGTGGGCACGTGGCTGACAAGAAAGCCAAGCGTTAAGGGGTTAGGAAATGGAAGTAGCCGCTAAGTTGTCGGGCGCTCGAATCTCCGCCCAGAAAGCCCGCTTGGTCGCCGACCAGATCCGCGGGAAGAAGGTGGGCGAAGCGCTCAACCTGTTGGCTTTCAGCAGTAAGAAAGCCGCCGAGATCATGAAAAAAGTGCTGGAGTCGGCCGTAGCCAACGCCGAGCATAACGAAGGCGCAGACGTTGATGACCTGAAGGTCAGCACCGTTTTCGTCAACGAAGGGCGTTCGCTGAAGCGCATCATGCCACGTGCCAAAGGCCGTGCTGATCGCATCGTCAAGCGGTCTTGCCATATCACTGTCAAGGTTGCTGACAAGTAACGGAGTCGAAGAGATGGGTCAGAAAGTACATCCCATTGGCATTCGCCTGGGAATCGTCAAGGAGCACACCTCCGTCTGGTACGCAGACGGTCGGACTTATGCGGACTATTTGCTCGCAGATCTGAATGTGCGTGAGTACCTCCAAGACAAACTAAAAAGCGCGTCCGTAAGCCGTATCGATATCCATCGTCCGGCTCAAACTGCACGCATCACCATCCACACCGCTCGTCCAGGTATCGTTATCGGGAAGAAAGGTGAAGATGTTGAGAAACTGCGTCAGGACCTGACCAAGCAAATGGGTGTGCCTGTGCACATCAATATCGAAGAGATCCGCAAGCCGGAGCTCGACGGTATGCTGGTTGCCCAGAGCGTAGCTCAGCAGCTGGAGCGTCGTGTGATGTTCCGTCGCGCCATGAAGCGCGCCGTACAGAACGCCATGCGCATTGGTGCCAAAGGCATCAAAATCCAAGTGAGCGGTCGTCTCGGCGGTGCTGAAATCGCACGTACTGAATGGTATCGCGAAGGTCGTGTGCCACTGCACACCCTGCGTGCCGATATCGACTATGCCACCTACGAAGCTCACACCACTTATGGTGTGATCGGTGTGAAGGTTTGGATTTTCAAAGGCGAAGTAATTGGTGGTCGCCAAGAAGAACTGAAACCACAAGCACCAGCGCCTCGTAAAAAAGCTGCTAAGTAAGGGGTACGCCAAATGTTGCAACCAAAGCGTACGAAGTTCCGCAAGCAGATGACCGGTCACAACCGTGGTCTGGCACTGCGCGGTAGCAAAGTCAGCTTCGGCGAGTTCGCGCTGAAGTCTGTTGCTCGTGGTCGTCTTACCGCTCGTCAGATCGAGTCAGCGCGTCGTGCCCTGACCCGTCACGTAAAACGTGGTGGCAAGATCTGGATCCGTGTATTCCCGGACAAGCCTATTTCCAAAAAGCCCCTCGAAGTTCGGATGGGTAAAGGTAAGGGTAACGTGGAGTACTGGGTTGCCCAGATTCAGCCAGGCAAAGTCCTGTATGAAATCGAGGGTGTTACTGAAGAGCTGGCGCGTGAGGCTTTTGCCCTGGCTGCTGCAAAGCTGCCGCTCGCCACCGCTTTTGTTAAACGGACGGTGATGTGATGAAAGCGAATGAACTTCGTGAAAAATCAGCACAGCAGCTGAACGAGCAACTGCTCGGCCTGCTGCGCGACCAGTTCAATCTGCGTATGCAGAAAGCAACTGGCCAGTTGGGGCAGTCTCACCTGCTCTCGCAAGTTAAGCGCGACATCGCTCGTGTGAAGACTGTGCTCAACCAGCAGGCAGGTAAGTAATCATGGCTGAAGCCGAAAAGACCGTCCGTACGCTGACTGGCCGTGTTGTCAGCGACAAAATGGACAAGACCATCACCGTTCTGATCGAGCGTCGCGTAAAGCACCCGATCTACGGTAAATACGTTAAGCGTTCGACTAAGCTGCACGCGCACGACGAAACCAACCAGTGCCACATCGGCGACAAGGTCACGATTCGTGAAACTCGTCCGATGGCCAAGACCAAGTCTTGGGCGCTGGTTGATATCCTCGAACGCGCTGTGGAAGTCTAAGGGCTAAGGGTCGGAGAAATTATATGATTCAGACTCAATCCATGCTCGATGTGGCCGATAACAGCGGCGCTCGCCGCGTTATGTGCATCAAGGTGCTGGGTGGCTCGCATCGTCGTTACGCTGGTATCGGTGACATCATCAAAGTAACCGTCAAGGAAGCGATTCCGCGCGGTAAAGTGAAGAAAGGCCAAGTGATGACTGCTGTCGTAGTCCGCACTCGCCATGGCGTCCGTCGTGCTGACGGCTCCATCATCCGCTTTGATGGCAACGCTGCTGTTCTGTTGAACAACAAGCAAGAGCCGATCGGCACCCGTATCTTTGGGCCAGTGACCCGTGAACTTCGTACTGAGAAGTTCATGAAGATCGTCTCGCTCGCCCCAGAAGTGCTGTAAGGAGATCCGACATGCAAAAGATTCGTCGTGACGACGAGATCATCGTGATCGCCGGCAAAGACAAAGGTAAGCGCGGTAAGGTGCTTAAGGTTCTGGCTGATGACCGTCTGGTCGTCGGTGGCCTGAACCTGGTCAAGCGTCATACCAAGCCTAACCCGATGTCGGGCGTACAGGGCGGTATCGTCGAGAAAGAAGCGCCACTGCACGCTTCCAACGTCGCCATTTTCAACGGCGAAACCAACAAGGCTGACCGCGTTGGTTTCAAAGTAGAAGACGGCAAAAAAATTCGTGTCTTCAAGTCGACCCAAAAAGCGGTTGATGCTTGAACACTGCTAGGTAGAAGACCATGGCACGACTGAAAGAGATTTACCGGAAGGAAATCGCTCCGAAGCTTAAGGAAGAACTTAAGCTGGCGAACGTGATGGAAGTTCCGCGCATTACCAAGATCACCCTGAACATGGGTCTGGGCGAAGCGATCGGTGACAAGAAAGTCATCGAGCACGCTGTGGCTGACCTGGAGAAGATCACCGGCCAGAAAGTCGTTGTGACTCACGCTCGCAAATCCATCGCTGGCTTCAAAGTCCGCGAAGGTTGGCCGATCGGTGTCAAAGTGACCCTGCGTCGCGATCGTATGTACGAGTTCCTGGATCGTCTGCTGTCGATCTCCCTGCCTCGGGTTCGCGACTTCCGCGGCCTGAATGCCAAGTCCTTCGACGGTCGTGGCAACTACAGCATGGGCGTGAAAGAGCAGATCATCTTCCCGGAAATCGATTACGACAAGATCGATGCTCTGCGCGGTCTGGACATTACCCTGACCACCACTGCCAAGAACGATGATGAAGGCCGCGCACTGCTGCGTGCTTTCAAATTCCCGTTCCGCAACTGATTGGAGTAGGAAAATGGCCAAGAAGAGCATGAAGAACCGTGAGCTGAAGCGTCAGCTCACCGTTGCCAAGTACGCCGTCAAGCGTGCAGCGCTGAAAGCAATCATCGTCGATCTGAACGCAAGTCCAGAAGCGCGTTGGGAAGCTTCCGTCGCTCTGCAGAAGCAGCCACGTGACGCCAGCGCCTCGCGCATGCGTAACCGCTGCCGCATCACCGGTCGTCCGCACGGCGTTTACCGCAAGTTCGGCCTCGGCCGTAACAAGCTGCGTGAAGCGGCCATGCGTGGTGACGTACCAGGTCTGGTCAAGGCCAGCTGGTAAGCCATACCGCCCAAGTCACGGCGGCCGGTCTCGCAAGAACCGACCGCCGGTGACCTTGAGTATGAATCAAGCCCCTTTTGGGGCTTGATTCATTTCTGGGGTGTGTCTAGAATGACCGGCTCGCCTGAGCCCGCACTTTTTGTGTGCGGAGTCACTCGGCGACAGTTGTAGCCGCAAGGCTCATTCTTTTTGTATCAGGAGCGTCTAGCCCATGAGTATGCAGGACCCGTTAGCGGACATGCTAACTCGAATCCGTAATGCCCAGATGGCTGAAAAGTCCGTCGTAAGCATGCCGTCTTCCACGTTGAAGGTGGCTGTAGCAAAAGTCCTGAAGGACGAAGGTTACATCGCGGGTTATCAGATCAGCAGCGAAACCAAGCCGTTGCTGTCCATCGAGCTGAAATACTTCGAAGGCCGTCCGGTCATCGAGGAAGTGAAGCGCGTCAGCCGTCCAGGCTTGCGTCAGTACAAGTCCGTCGAGGATCTGCCGAAAGTTCGTGGCGGCCTGGGCGTGTCTATCGTCTCCACCAACAAGGGTGTGATGACTGATCGTGCTGCGCGCGCTGCCGGTGTCGGCGGCGAAGTTCTTTGCACTGTGTTCTAAGGGGGGATAAGCATGTCTCGCGTCGCTAAGAACCCCGTTAAGCTGCCAGCTGGTGTCGAAGTCAAATTCGCCGGCCAACAGCTTTCGGTGAAGGGTGCCAAGGGCACTCTCGAACTGAACGTACACTCGTCCGTTGAAGTGACCCAGGAAGCTGGTGAACTGCGTTTTGCTGCTCGCAATGGCGATCAACAAACTCGCGCAATGGCCGGTACCACTCGTGCGTTGGTCAACAACATGGTCCAGGGCGTAAGCCAAGGCTTCGAGCGCAAGCTCCAGCTGGTCGGTGTTGGTTACAAAGCGCAAGCAAAAGGCACAGTGCTGAACCTGGCTCTCGGCTTCTCGCACCCAGTGGATTATGAACTGCCAGCAGGCGTTACCGCTGAGACCCCAAGCCAGACCGACATCCTGATCAAGGGTATCGACAAGCAGCTGGTAGGTCAGGTGGCCGCTGAAATCCGCGACTTCCGTCCACCAGAGCCGTACAAAGGCAAGGGTGTGCGCTACGCGGACGAAGTCGTCCGTCGTAAAGAAGCCAAGAAGAAGTAGGGCATAGCAAATGACCGACAAAAAAGTTACTCGACTGCGTCGCGCTCGCAAAGCACGCCTGAAAATGCACGAACTCGAAGTCGTGCGTCTCTGCGTGTTCCGCTCTTCGCAGCACATCTACGCCCAGGTCATTTCGGCCGACGGCAACAAGGTCCTGGCAAGTGCCTCGACTTTGGACAAAGAACTGCGTGATGGTGCCACCGGCAACATCGACGCGGCCACTAAGGTTGGCCAGCTGGTCGCTACGCGTGCTAAAGCCGCTGGCGTCTCGCAGGTGGCTTTCGACCGCTCTGGCTTCAAGTACCACGGCCGCGTCAAGGCGCTGGCTGATGCTGCTCGTGAAGCTGGGCTGGAGTTCTAAGTTATGTCAAATAACGACCAAAAGCGCGACGAAGGCTACATCGAGAAGCTGGTTCAAGTTAACCGCGTAGCCAAAACCGTTAAAGGCGGCCGTATCTTCACTTTCACCGCGTTGACCGTGGTAGGTGATGGCAAGGGCCGTGTAGGTTTCGGCCGTGGCAAGTCACGTGAAGTGCCTGCCGCGATCCAGAAAGCTATGGAAGCTGCACGCCGCAACATGATCCAGGTTGATCTGAACGGCACCACCCTGCAGTACGCCATGAAGTCCGCCCACGGCGCTTCGAAGGTGTACATGCAGCCGGCTTCTGAAGGTACCGGTATCATCGCTGGCGGCGCAATGCGTGCCGTTCTCGAAGTTGCTGGCGTTCAGAACGTTCTGGCCAAGTGCTACGGCTCGACTAACCCAGTGAACGTGGTCTACGCCACTTTCAAGGGTCTGAAAGCCATGCAGTCTCCTGAGTCCATTGCTGCCAAGCGCGGCAAAACTGCAGCGGAGATCCTGTGATCATGGCAACCGTAAAAGTAACGCTGATCAAAAGCATGACCGGCCGTATCCCTAACCACAAACTGTGTGTCAAGGGTCTGGGTCTGCGTCGCATCGGTCACACTGTAGAAGTCCAGGATACTCCCGAGAATCGCGGGATGATCAACAAGGCTTACTACATGCTGCGTGTCGAGGGTTAATCGATGAAACTCAATGATCTGAGTCCAGCGCCGGGTTCCCGTCGCGAAAAGCATCGTCCGGGCCGTGGTATCGGTAGTGGTTTGGGTAAGACTGGTGGCCGTGGTCACAAAGGTCAGACTTCCCGCTCCGGTGGCACCATTGCTCCAGGCTTTGAAGGCGGTCAACAGCCGCTGCATCGTCGCCTGCCGAAGTTCGGTTTCGTTTCCCTGAAAGCCATGGACCGCGCAGAAGTGCGTCTGTCCGAGCTGGCTAAAGTGGAAGGCGACGTCGTTACCGTGCAGTCCCTGAAAGATGCCAACGTGATCAACCAGAACGTACAGCGTGTGAAAATCATGCTGTCGGGCGAAGTGACTCGCGCAGTAACTATCAAGGGCATCGCAGCCACCAAAGGTGCGCGTGCGGCTATCGAAGCAGCTGGCGGCAAGTTCGAGGAATAAATGGCTAAGCAAGGTGCTCTCTCAGCGCTCAGCAAAGGCGGGTTATCCGAGCTCTGGGCTCGACTGCGTTTTCTATTCCTGGCGATTATCGTCTACCGGATAGGCGCACACATCCCAGTTCCAGGTATCAACCCGGACCGGCTGGCGGACCTGTTTCGACAGAATGAGGGGACCATTCTTAGCTTGTTCAACATGTTTTCCGGCGGCGCGCTGGAACGGATGAGCATCTTTGCACTGGGGATCATGCCGTACATTTCGGCATCGATCATCATGCAGCTGATGACCGCCGTCAGCCCGCAGCTGGAGCAGTTGAAGAAGGAAGGTGAGGCTGGTCGTCGCAAGATCAGCCAATACACCCGCTATGGCACCGTCGTCCTGGCCCTTGTTCAAGCCACTGGTATGTCCATTGGTCTGGCAGGTCAGGGCGTCTCTTTTCATGCAGGCTTCAGCTTTCATTTCGTAGCGGTGTCCACGTTCGTGGCCGGCGCGATGTTCATGATGTGGCTGGGTGAGCAGATTACAGAGCGCGGTGTGGGCAACGGTATCTCGATGTTGATTTTTTCGGGTATCGTCGCCGGTCTTCCGAGAGCAATCGGGCAGTCTTTCGAGTCTGCACGTCAGGGCGATATCAACATCTTCGCTCTGGTTGCCATCGGTTTGCTGGCAGTAGCGATCATCGGTTTCGTGGTGTTCATTGAGCGTGGCCAGCGTCGTATTGCTGTGCACTACGCCAAGCGTCAGCAGGGCCGCAAGGTCTTCGCTGCGCAGACCAGCCACCTGCCGCTGAAGGTGAATATGGCCGGTGTTATTCCTGCTATCTTCGCGAGCAGCATCTTGCTGTTCCCGGCTTCGCTGGGTGCCTGGTTCGGTCAGTCTGCAGGTATGGGCTGGTTGCAGGACATCTCGCAGTCGATCGCTCCTGGTCAGCCGTTGAATATTCTGCTGTTTAGTGCAGGGATTATTTTCTTCTGCTTCTTCTATACGGCGTTGATGTTCAATCCGAAAGACGTAGCGGAAAACCTGAAGAAGTCCGGTGCCTTTATTCCGGGTATCCGTCCAGGCGAGCAGTCGGCGCGCTACATTGATGGCGTTCTGACCCGTTTGACCATGTTCGGTGCTCTTTATATGACGGCCGTGTGCCTGCTGCCCCAGTTCCTGGTGGTTGCAGCAAACGTTCCGTTCTACCTTGGCGGGACCTCGTTGCTGATCGTGGTCGTGGTTGTGATGGACTTCATGTCCCAAGTACAATCGCACCTCGTTTCGCACCAGTACGAATCCCTGATGAAGAAAGCCAACCTGAAGGGTTACGGCAGCGGCATGCTGCGCTGACCCATAAGGTTCGAGGAGTTGGTGATGAAAGTTCGTGCATCGGTGAAAAAGCTGTGCCGTAACTGCAAGATTATTCGCCGCGAAGGTGTGGTTCGAGTAATTTGCAGCGCGGAACCGCGTCACAAACAGCGCCAAGGCTGAATGTGATCTGCTTGAAGCCCAGCAGCTAGTGCGCTGCTGGGTTGATTATTTGTTATTACAGCGATATTATCTCGCGCCCTATTTCTTGGCTTCCGGGGCGTAGGTAGCTGTCAATTGGAGTCCCACTGAATGGCCCGTATTGCAGGCGTCAACATTCCAGATAACAAGCACACTGTTATCTCGCTGACCTACATCTATGGTGTTGGTCGCACTACTGCGCAGAAAATTTGCGCAGTGACTGGGGTCAACCCAGCCGCAAAGATCAAGGATCTGAGCGACGAGCAGATTGAACAGCTGCGTGGCGAAGTGGCGAAGTTCACCACTGAAGGTGACCTGCGTCGCGAAATCAACATGAAAATCAAACGCTTGATGGACCTGGGCTGCTACCGCGGTCTGCGCCATCGTCGTGGTCTGCCAGTACGCGGTCAGCGTACCAAGACCAACGCGCGTACTCGCAAAGGTCCGCGTAAGCCGATCCGCAAGTAATCGCACCAGCGAATCGACAGGAATCTAGTCATGGCAAAACCTGCTGCTCGTCCTCGTAAGAAAATCAAAAAGACAGTGGTTGATGGCATCGCCCACATCCACGCGTCTTTCAACAACACCATCGTGACCATCACCGACCGTCAAGGTAACGCCCTGTCCTGGGCTACCTCCGGTGGTTCGGGTTTCCGCGGTTCCCGCAAGTCCACCCCGTTCGCTGCTCAGGTAGCTGCTGAACGTGCTGGTCAAGCTGCGCTGGAATATGGCCTGAAAAACCTCGACGTCAACGTCAAGGGTCCAGGTCCAGGTCGTGAGTCCGCTGTCCGTGCATTGAACGGCTGTGGCTATAAGATCGCCAGCATCACCGACGTGACGCCAATCCCGCACAACGGGTGCCGTCCGCCGAAGAAGCGCCGCGTGTAATCCAGGAGATTGTAAAGAATGGCTCGTTACATTGGTCCAAAATGCAAACTGGCTCGTCGCGAAGGCACCGATCTCTTCCTGAAGAGCGGCGTGCGCGCTATCGAATCCAAGTGCAACATCGAAGCAGCACCTGGTATCCACGGCCAGCGCCGCGGTCGCCAGTCCGACTACGGCACCCAGCTGCGTGAAAAGCAGAAAGTCCGTCGTATTTATGGCGTTCTTGAGCGTCAGTTCAGCGGCTACTACAAAGAAGCTGCCGGCCGTAAAGGCGCAACCGGTGAAAACCTGCTGCAACTGCTCGAATGCCGTCTGGACAACGTTGTATACCGTATGGGTTTTGGCTCGACTCGTGCCGAATCCCGTCAACTGGTATCGCACAAGTCGATCAGCGTTAACGGCAAGACCGTCAACGTCCCGTCCTACCAGGTTCGTGCTGGTGACGTGGTAGCTATTCGTGAGAAGGCTAAGAATCAACTGCGCATTGTCCAGGCTCTCGATCTGTGTGCCCAGCGTGGCCGCGTAGAATGGGTAGAAGTGGACACTGAGAAGAAGTCGGGCGTTTTCAAGAACGTTCCTGCTCGCAGTGACCTCTCCGCCGACATCAACGAAAGCCTGATTGTCGAGCTCTACTCCAAGTAAGGGCTAGAAAATAGGTGCATCCATGCAGATTTCGGTAAATGAGTTCCTGACACCCCGTCACATTGACGTGCAGGTTGTCAGTCCAACCCGCGCTAAGATCACCCTCGAGCCTCTCGAGCGTGGTTTTGGCCACACCCTGGGCAACGCGCTGCGCCGCATCCTGTTGTCCTCAATGCCAGGCTGTGCAGTAGTCGAGGCCGAGATTGACGGTGTGCTCCACGAGTACAGCGCCATCGAAGGTGTACAGGAAGACGTCATTGAAATCCTGTTGAACCTTAAAGGTCTGGCTATCAAGCTGCACGGCCGTGACGAAGTTACGCTGACCTTGTCGAAGAAGGGTTCGGGGGTGGTTACCGCTGCCGATATTCAGCTGGATCATGATGTCGAGATCGTTAACCCCGATCACGTAATCGCCAACCTGGCGTCTAACGGCGCCTTGAACATGAAGCTCACCGTAGCTCGTGGTCGTGGTTATGAACCAGCAGACTCGCGTCAGAGCGATGAAGACGAAAGCCGCAGCATCGGTCGCTTGCAGCTCGACTCTTCGTTCAGCCCGGTTCGCCGTATCGCCTACGTGGTGGAAAACGCCCGTGTCGAACAGCGTACCAACCTGGACAAACTGGTTATTGATCTGGAAACCAACGGTACTCTGGATCCTGAAGAGGCTATCCGCCGTGCTGCAACCATCCTGCAACAGCAGTTGGCTGCGTTCGTCGACCTCAAAGGTGACAGTGAGCCAGTGGTAATCGAGCAGGAAGACGAGATCGATCCGATCCTGCTTCGCCCGGTTGACGATCTGGAACTGACTGTACGTTCGGCCAACTGCCTTAAGGCGGAAAACATCTACTACATCGGCGACCTGATTCAGCGTACCGAAGTAGAGCTGTTGAAGACTCCGAACCTGGGCAAGAAATCCTTGACCGAAATCAAGGACGTTCTGGCCTCCCGCGGTCTGTCCCTCGGCATGCGCCTCGACAACTGGCCGCCTGCAAGTCTTAAGAAGGACGACAAGGCGACAGCCTGATCGTCGTAATCACCGAACGTAGTGTTTGGTAAGGAATGAACCATGCGTCATCGTAAAAGTGGTCGTCACCTGAGCCGCACCAGCTCGCACCGCAAGGCCATGTTTCAAAACATGGCGGTGTCGCTGTTCGAGCACGAGCTGATCAAAACGACTCTGCCAAAAGCCAAAGAACTGCGCCGCGTTGCCGAGCCGCTGATCACTCTGGCCAAAGTAGATAGCGTTGCTAACCGCCGTCTGGCTTTCGACCGTACTCGTTCGAAAGCTATCGTTGGTAAGCTCTTCAACGACCTGGGCAAGCGTTACGCTACCCGTGAGGGTGGCTACCTGCGCATCCTCAAGTGCGGTTTCCGCGCTGGCGACAACGCGCCTATGGCGTACGTCGAGTTGGTTGATCGTGCTACTGCCGGCGAAGCTGTATCTGCCGAGTAAGACGTCAGTCTGAAACAAGAAACCGGGCCTAGTGCCCGGTTTTTTGTGCGTGCAAGAAACGCATCGTATGTACAAGCTTCTACACTGCCCTGGCTGCACACTATGAGGTGGAGTCCTTGGTAGTTATTCTCTATTGATGTAAGCAAATTAATGAATTTGTTAACGTCATATTGATGATCAATACTCCTTCTCAGCCGATTAGCCGGCGGTTCAAAGACTGACAGAGGAAGAAGATCGCATGAGCCAGAACAAAACCCTTACGACTGCCAGTGGTGCTCCTGTCGCTGACAATCAGAATTCCCGTTCCGCCGGCCCTCGCGGCCCGCTGCTGCTCGACGACTTTCACCTGATCGAGAAGCTCGCTCACTTCAACCGCGAGAATATTCCTGAGCGTCGTGTGCATGCCAAGGGCTCGGGTGCCTATGGCACGTTCACCGTGACCAAGGATATTACCCAGTACACCAGCGCCAAGCTGTTCGAGTCCGTGGGCAAGCAGACCCCGACTTTCCTGCGCTTCTCGACCGTCGGTGGCGAGCGTGGTTCGGCCGACACCGAGCGTGATCCACGCGGTTTCGCGCTGAAGTTCTACACCGAGGAAGGCAACTGGGACATCGTCGGCAACAACACGCCGGTGTTCTTTATCCGCGATCCGCTGAAATTCCCCGACTTTATCCACACCCAGAAGCGCTTGCCGCAAAGCAATCTGAAAAGCGCCCAGGCGATGTGGGATTTCTGGTCGCACTCGCCCGAGGCGCTGCACCAGGTCACCATCCTGTTCTCGGACCGTGGCATCCCCGACGGCTACCGTCATATGCACGGCTTCGGCAGCCACACCTACAGCCTGATCAACGCCAAGGGCGAGCGTCACTGGGTGAAATGGCACTACAAGACCAAGCAGGGCATCAAGAACCTGGCACCGGCCGAGGCTGCACGCCTGGCAGGTACCGATCCGGACTACGCCCAGCGTGATCTTTTCAACGCCATCGAGCGCGGCGACTTCCCGAAATGGAGCGTCTGCATCCAGATCATGACCGAGGCCCAGGCCGCGGCGCACTACGAGAACCCCTTCGACGTGACCAAGACCTGGTCGCAGAAAGAGTTTCCGTTGATCGAAGTCGGCGAGCTGGAGCTCAACCGTAATCCGCTGAACTACTTCGCCGAAGTCGAGCAGGCGGCTTTCGGGCCGAGCAACATGGTGCCAGGCGTCGGTCTGTCGCCGGACCGTATGCTGCAAGGTCGTGTCTTCGCCTACGCCGATGCCCATCGCTACCGTGTCGGCACCAATCACCAGCAACTGCCGGTGAATGCCCCACGCAGCCCGGTCAACACCTACCAGCGTGACGGTGCCATGGCCTTCGGCAGCAACGGTGGCGCTGCGCCGAACTACGAGCCCAACAGCTACGTCGAAGCACCCAAGCAGGCGCCTCACTATGCTGAGCCAGCGTTGGCCCTCAGCGGTGCGGCGGATCGCTACGATCACCGCGAAGATACCGACTACTACAGCCACGCCGGTGCGCTGTTCCGCCTGATGAGCGACCAGCAGAAGGCCTTGCTGATCAGCAATATCGCCGGTGCGATGGCCGGTGTTTCCAGCGATGTGGTCGAGCGCCAGTTGCAGCATTTCGTCAAGGCCGACCCGGCTTACGGCGAGGGTATCGCCAAGGCCCTGGGCGTAGTGTTGAGCTAAGTCTAAACGAGAAGCAGAACCGCCCTCACTCAGGGCGGTTTTTGCGTTTTTTAGGCTGCTTTTCTCGGAAAGTCTTCACTTTATTTGCGTTTTTCCAGTGACCTACCGGTCGGCTTGGTTCAAAATACCGACTTTCAAGCAGGGAGATGTAGGGCGATGCAAGGTAACCAGGTCGTAGTCGATTACCTCAACACGCTGCTGACCGGCGAACTGGCAGCACGTGATCAGTATTTCATCCATTCGCGGATGTACGAGGACTGGGGCTTCAGCAAGCTCTACGAGCGCATCAATCACGAGATGGAAGAAGAGGCACAACACGCCGATGCGCTGATGCGCCGGATCCTGATGCTGGAAGGCACGCCGCGCATGCGTCCGGACGACCTGGACATCGGTACCACGGTGCCCGACATGTTCGCCGCCGACCTGCGTCTGGAATACAAGGTGCGTGCCGCGCTGTGCAAGGGCATCGAGCTCTGCGAACTGCACAAGGACTATGTCACCCGTGACATCCTGCGCGTGCAGTTGGCCGATACCGAGGAAGATCACACCTACTGGCTGGAGAAGCAGCTGGGGCTGATCAAGTCCATCGGCTTGGAGAATTACCTGCAATCGCAGCTCTGAGAGAGCGATTTCAGCCGCCACAAAAAAGCCCCTGTCATCACTCGATGACAGGGGCTTTTTCATCTCACCGGTTTACGCCCGGTCACGCAGCAACAGCGGTTTCAGGTAATGCCCGGTATGGGATTGCGGCATCTCCGCGACCTGCTCCGGTGTACCGACCGCAATGATCTGCCCGCCCTTGGAACCGCCTTCAGGGCCAAGGTCCACCAACCAGTCGGCGGTCTTGATCACATCCAGGTTGTGCTCGATCACCACCACGGTATTGCCGTGGTCGCGCAGGCGGTGCAACACGTCCAGCAACTGCTGGATATCCGCGAAGTGCAGGCCGGTGGTCGGCTCGTCGAGGATATACAGGGTCTTGCCGGTATCGCGCTTGGACAGCTCGCGGGACAGCTTGACCCGCTGCGCCTCGCCGCCGGAGAGGGTGGTCGCCGACTGTCCGAGCTTGATATACGACAGGCCCACGTCCATCAGCGTCTGCAGCTTGCGGGCCAGGGCCGGTACCGCGTCGAAGAACTCCCGGGCCTCCTCGATGGTCATCTCCAGCACCTCGTGGATGCTCTTGCCCTTGTACTTGATCTCCAGGGTTTCGCGGTTGTAGCGCTTGCTCTTGCACACATCGCACGGCACATAGATGTCTGGCAGGAAGTGCATCTCCACCTTGATCAGGCCGTCGCCCTGGCAGGCTTCGCAACGCCCGCCCTTGACGTTGAACGAGAAGCGCCCCGGGCCGTAACCCCGTGAGCGCGACTCCGGCACCCCGGAGAACAGCTCGCGGATCGGCGTGAACAAGCCGGTGTAGGTGGCCGGGTTCGAGCGCGGGGTGCGACCGATGGGGCTCTGGTCGATATCCACCACCTTGTCCAGGTGCTGCAGGCCGTTGATGTTGTCGTGGGCCGCGGCCTCCAGTGTCGTCGCGCCATTGAGCGCGGTGGCACTGAGGGGGAACAGCGTGTTGTTGATCAGCGTCGACTTACCGGAACCGGACACACCGGTCACGCAGGTCAGCAGGCCGATGGGGATCTCCAGGTCGACATTGCGCAGGTTGTTGCCGCGTGCGCCCTTGAGGCTCAGCGACAGCTTCTTGTTGCGTGGGGTGCGCTTGGCTGGCACCTCGATCTTCACCCGGCCCGACAGGTACTTGCCGGTCAGGGAGTCGGGGTGCGCCATGACCTCGGCGGCGGTTCCCTCGGCAACGATCTGTCCGCCATGCACGCCAGCCCCCGGGCCGATATCCACTACATAGTCGGCCAGGCGGATCGCATCCTCGTCGTGCTCGACGACGATCACCGTGTTGCCGATGTCCCGCAGGTGTTTCAGGGTCCCCAGCAGGCGGTCGTTGTCGCGTTGGTGCAGGCCGATGGACGGTTCGTCGAGGATGTACATCACCCCGACCAGCCCGGCGCCGATCTGGCTGGCCAGGCGAATCCGCTGGGCTTCGCCGCCGGACAGGGTGTCGGCGCTGCGGTCCAGGGTCAGGTAGTCGAGCCCGACGTTGACCAGGAATTGCAGGCGCTCGCGGATCTCCTTGAGGATCTTGTCGGCGATCTCGCCACGCCGTCCGGTCATCTTCAGTCCGGCAAAGTAGTCGGTGGCGTCGCCGATCGGCAGGTTGGTCACCGCCGGCAGGGTCTTCTCGCCGACCCACACGTGCCGCGCCTCGCGACGCAGGCGCGTGCCACGGCAATCCGGGCACGGCTGGGTGCTGAGGAACTTGGCCAGCTCTTCGCGCACGGTGGCCGATTCGGTTTCGCGGTAACGGCGCTCCAGGTTCGGCACGATGCCCTCGAACGGGTGGGAGCGCTTGACGATATCGCCCCGGTCGTTGAGGTACTTGAAGTCGACGTTCTGGCTGCCGCTGCCTTGCAGGAGAAGCTTCTGCTGGTCCGCCGGCAGGGTGTTGAACGGCTCTTCCAGGCTGAAGCCATAGTGGGCCGCCAGTGAACCGAGCATCTGGAAGTAATAGACGTTGCGCCGATCCCAGCCGCGTATCGCCCCCTCGGCCAGGGTCAGCTCACCATTGACCAGGCGCTTGGTGTCGAAGAACTGTTTTACCCCCAGACCGTCACAGGTCGGGCAGGCGCCGGCCGGGTTGTTGAAGGAGAACAGCTTGGGTTCCAGCTCGCTGATGGCGTGGCCGCAGATCGGGCAGGCGAAACGCGCGGAGAAGATCAGCTCCTCGCCGGGTTCGTCGTCCATCGGTGCCACCAGGGCGATGCCGTCCGCCAGCTTCAGCGCGGTCTCGAAGGACTCGGCCAGGCGCTGTTGCAGGTCGGCGCGAACCTTGAAGCGGTCCACCACCACATCGATGGAGTGCTTCTTCTGTTTGTCGAGCTTGGGCACTTCGTCCAGCTCGCAGAGCCGGCCGTTGACCCGCGCGCGGACAAAGCCCTGCGCCCGCAGCTCCTCGAACACCGACAGGTGCTCGCCCTTGCGCTCGCGGATCACCGGTGCCAGCAGCATCAGCTTGGCGCCTTCGGGCTGGGCCAGCACCAGGTCGACCATCTGGCTGACGGTCTGGGCTTCCAGCGGGATATCGTGGTCCGGGCAGCGCGGGGTACCGACGCGGGCGTACAGCAGGCGCAGGTAGTCGTAGATCTCGGTGATGGTACCGACCGTCGAGCGCGGGTTGTGCGAAGTCGACTTCTGCTCGATGGAGATCGCCGGCGACAGCCCTTCGATGGTGTCGACGTCCGGCTTTTCCATCATCGACAGGAATTGCCGGGCATAGGCCGACAGCGACTCCACATAACGGCGTTGGCCTTCTGCATACAACGTGTCGAAGGCCAGGGACGACTTGCCGGATCCGGACAGGCCGGTGATCACGATCAGCTTGTCCCGGGGCAGGGTCAGGTCGATGTTCTTCAGGTTGTGGGTTCGAGCCCCACGAATCAGGATCTTGTCCAAGATGGCCTCGCACGGCGGGCGGTAAACGCAGGAGTATAAGGCTAAATACTGGATGGATGCACACTATCGGACGACAGTATTACAGTCTGGCATGACAGCTCGCGACAAAGCGTCGCCATATATCCCCTCTGTCGATGGGACTGGTAGAATCGCCGCCGGTTCACACGAGGTTTTTCCATGCACGATCCCCACAGCGAACGCATGAGTGGCAGCGAGACCCGCGCGGCAAGCGGTCTGGCCCTGGTGTTCGCCTTCCGTATGCTTGGCATGTTCATGGTGTTGCCGGTTCTGGCTACTTACGGGATGGATCTCGCAGGCGCGACACCGGCCCTGATCGGCCTGGCCATCGGCGCCTATGGCCTGACCCAGGCGCTTTTCCAGATCCCCTTCGGGATCATTTCCGATCGCATCGGCCGGCGCCCGGTGATCTACCTGGGGCTGGTGGTCTTCGCCCTCGGCAGCCTGCTGGCGGCCAACGCCGATTCGATCTGGGGCGTGGTCGCCGGACGGGTCCTGCAAGGCGCCGGGGCGATTTCCGCGGCGGTGATGGCATTGCTCTCGGACCTGACCCGCGAACAGCACCGGACCAAAGCCATGGCGATGATCGGCATGACCATTGGTCTGTCGTTTGCCGTGGCGATGGTCGTCGGTCCCTTGCTGACCCGCGCCTTCGGTCTCTCGGGGCTGTTCCTGGCCACCGGCGGCATGGCGCTGCTGGGGATCCTGATCATCGCCTTCATGGTGCCGCGTTCCACCGGCCCGTTGCAGCATCGTGAGTCCGGCGTGGCCCGCCAGGCGCTGCTGCCGACCCTCAAGCATCCCGACCTGCTGCGCCTGGACCTGGGGATCTTCGTCCTGCACGCGATGCTCATGTCCAGCTTCGTCGCGTTGCCCCTGGCCCTGGTGCAAAAGGCCGGGCTGCCCAAGGAGCAGCATTGGTGGGTGTACCTGACCGCGTTGCTGATTTCCTTCTTCGCCATGATCCCCTTCATCATCTATGGCGAGAAGAAACGCAAAATGAAACGAGTTTTACTCGGCGCCGTGACGACCTTGATGCTCACTGAGCTATTCTTCTGGGAGTTCGGCGACAGCTTGCGGGCCCTGGTGATCGGTACGGTGGTGTTCTTCACCGCGTTCAATCTGCTGGAGGCTTCCTTGCCGTCGCTGATCAGCAAGGTTTCACCGGCGGGCGGCAAGGGCACGGCGATGGGGGTGTATTCCACCAGCCAGTTCCTCGGCTCCGCGCTCGGCGGCATCCTGGGTGGCTGGATGTTCCAGCACGGCGGTCTGTCGGCCGTGTTCCTGGGATGCGCGGCACTGGCTGCCCTATGGCTGGCCTTTGCTGTTACCATGAGAGAACCTCCCTACGTGACCAGCCTGCGCGTGCCGTTATCGCCTGAAGCGATCCGCGAAGCCGGTCTGGTCGAGCGCCTGAAGGCGATCGTAGGGGTAACCGATGCAGTGATGGTGGCAGACGAAGCCGCCCTATACATCAAACTGGACACCGAATTGTTGGATCGCACGACTCTTGAGCGCCTGGTCAACGAACCGGCGCCGCAAGCGTGCGAAGCCTAGGAGAACGTTATGGCCCGTGGGGTTAACAAAGTCATATTGGTCGGCACGTGCGGCCAGGATCCCGAAGTTCGCTACCTGCCTAACGGTAACGCCGTGACCAACCTGAGTCTGGCCACCAGCGAACAGTGGACCGACAAGCAGACCGGTCAGAAGGTCGAGAAGACCGAGTGGCACCGTGTGTCGATGTTCGGCAAGGTCGCCGAGATTGCCGGCGAGTACCTGCGCAAGGGTTCGCAGGTCTACATCGAAGGCAAGCTGCAGACCCGCGAGTGGGAAAAAGACGGCATCAAGCGCTACACCACCGAAATCATCGTCGACATGCAGGGCACCATGCAGCTGCTGGGCGGCCGTCCGCAACAGGGCGACCAACAAGGCGGCTACGATCAGTCCGCGCCACGGCAGCAGGCTCCGCGTCCGCAGCAAGCTCCGCGTCCACAGCAGTCGGCCCCGCAATCGCGCCCGGCTCCACAGCAGGCCGCACCGCAGCCGGCTCCGGATTTCGACAGCTTTGATGACGATATTCCGTTCTAGTCGACATATAGGTCAGTTTGTTAAGATTTTAAATCGTAACAATGTTTTAAAGTCAGCGAATCAGATCTAAGCATCTTCTTGACGCCCTTGCGAAACTGTAAAGTTACAAGGGCGTTCTTCTTTGCACTCATACGAGTAGTCGATAAGAGATAATACCTATTACACGGAGAGTGCTTCGAGCAAGCTGCTCTCAAGTGAGTGCTGACCGATAGGGCAGGGCGGAGGCGTCTACCCACATGGGACGTTGACTCTGCGGCCTGCCCTTGGTGTCTTTTCAACAGCTGTCCAGGAGTGGTTCAGCTTGGGCTTTTACGCTAAGTCCAGGACGCGAACATCAGATGATGAACTCGGTATTTAATTGTTCGCAAGAGAAGCCAGAGTAGGTCTGTAACCAGGGAGTGATCATTGAATATTCGTTTGCTTATTTGTCTGACCGTCGTTTTACTGGGAGGCTGCTCCAGCGCCAAGGATGTGTCGCGAGCTCAGAGCGTGGTCTACGACCCTACTACATCTGCACGCATTCGGCTTTTTGGAAACAATGGTTTACCAGTTGCGATTAAGCCAGGTCAGGATTGCGCCTCAACTGAAGAGCCGGTACTCGCCTATGGTTATACGGTGGCAGATAAGCTCAACTCCACGTTAGGGCGACACACAAATCAGAGCATCGGAATGCCGGCGTCCTGGAGAAGCGATCACCCGAATTATGGCGAGTCCTACTCCGAATTTGTGATTCCTGCAGGGAAACCCTCTGTCATTTTAATGAAGATGGAGGCCGGCGAAGTGTTCTGTTTGCCATCTGCAAGGGTACTGGTTCCTCAGGCGGGTCAGGATTATGAGGCTTATCTTACCCGGAAAGATGGAATGTGTAGCGGAACGGTTCGATTGCTCTCTGCCCTGGAGTCACCGGGTACGGCCGCAGACGTGCCGGTGGGTATTTGCGTTCAGAAATAGAGAGTCCCGCCTTGTACCGCGCGCGCTGGTCGGCGCAGATCCAGGAGGAGTGGACACGCAATCTTCTGTTGAATCGTCCGGAACTTACCCGTGAGCAACTGGACCGCAGGCGCTGGTGGAGGGCGAACTGGCCAAGACAGTGACCTAGCCCACGCCAGTGCGGCCCGCAAGGGCTGGGAGACTGATCAAATTTGATTGATAAAATGGTTAGTGATTGCTAGTTTGCCGGTCAGGGCTCAATAAGAGCATTGCTGTTCGGTGTCACGGTGCCTATTGACCGACAGTGCGGATTGCAGGACATCACCATCCTGCGGTAGCGGCAACCAGGCAACAACGGTTGGCTTCCGGCCCAGTCTCTTGAGACTAGCTAAGCAAGCGCTGCGACTACCAGCCCTCCTAGACCTCTCTAAAAGGCGCCCAATGGGCGCCTTTTTTCATTGTTATTACCCGCTTACACCGACGTCCCGCGCAACATTCCCTGTGTTAAATCATCGATGACCGCCTTGCCCATTTCGCCCAGGTAATGCGATGCCCAGGCATAGCGTTCGCCATCGCTTTCCAGGGCCGCATCGAGGGAGAGTGCTTTGGCGCAATAGAGCAGCAGGGACGCGTGCTCCATGGCTTCCAGAATGGGTACGCCGGGGTTCACACGGAACAGTTCACGACCTTGGGAGCCGCATTGGGAAAAGGTGATGACGCCGAGGGTCTTGTTTGATGGGGGATTGGTCATTGGGCACCTCCGGCGTGGGCCTGGGTGCTGGCTGTTTGAAGGTAAAGCCTTGCTTGAATGAAACCGTCCATGCGCTAACTCCTATACCCGAGGAAATAGCTGCCACGTTCGTTTCCAAGCGAATGGGTGGCAGCTGTACGCAGGTTGGAAAACCGGGGGGTATAGGTCCCGGCAGGACCGAAGCCCTCCCGCGCACAGCCGCCATTGCACGACATTGCAGACAAAGAAACAGCGCCTGCCATCGTGGTTGGGGCGCTGGTGCGCCTATACCCTGAATTCGGGTTTCCAAGCCCGGTCGCTGAATTGGCAGCGACAGGGAAAAGGTAGCGCGCACCGTGGGGAGCTGCAATGTGACTGGCGGGGGGTATTTAAGTCGAAAAGTTTCAACCGGTACAGAGGATCGTTCAGGAACCGGATAAGCCGGCAAGTGCGCGTCGTGGAGGGGTGTTTCGTTTATTTCGTTTGTTGCGCTTTTCGTTTGTTTCGAATATAAAAGGTCTACGTGGTTGCCGAACCGCGACCACAACCACGGTTGAACACAGAGTTTTTGGAGATAACGATGACCACCGCCGACCTCACCCGCACCGTTCTTCCTGACGAGAAGGAGATTGCTGCGGCCGTGGAGTCACGCCGCCAGTTGGCTGCTTTCCTCTCGACCAAGCTGCAGACTCAGCGCATTGAGCTGGTTGACGGCGAGCAACATCGCCAGGTCGTTGAGTTGCCGACGTTCGCCTTCCGCTTGCTCGGTGAAATCCTCAGCGAACTTGCGTTGGGCAATGCCGTTAAGGTTGTTCCCATTCACGCTGAGCTGACCACCCAAGAGGGGGCGGACATGCTCAATGTTTCGCGGCCTCACCTGGTGAAACTGTTGGATGAGGGCGTGATCCCGCATACCAAAACGGGGCGCCATCGCCGGGTCAAGTTCGCTGATCTGATGGCGTACAAGGAACAGCGTGAGCGAGTGAGTCGTGCAGCCATGGATGAACTGGCAGCCCAGGCCCAGGAGTTGGGGATGGGGTACGAATGAGGCATTCGCCGTTCACAGCCGTTTACGACGCGAATGTTCTCTACCCTGCACCGCTACGCGACTTCTTGATGCATCTTGCGCTGACCGGCGTGTACCGCGCGCGTTGGTCGGCGCAGATCCATGAGGAGTGGACGCGCAATCTTCTGTTGAATCGTCCTGAGCTTACCCGTGAGCAACTGGACCGCACTTGCGCGCTTATGGATCGCGCCGTGCCTGACGCACTGGTGACGGACTATGAACCCATTCTCGTGGGACTTGAGCTACCGGACCCCGATGATCGGCATGTGCTTGCCGCCGCAATCAAGTGCAACGCCTCCGTCATCGTGACCTTTAACCTCAAGGATTTCCCCAAGGGCGCTCTCGAACCATTCGATATCGGGCCTTTGCATCCGGACGATTTCATTGCCGATCTTTGGGATCTGGATCAGGCGCTCGTTCTAGGGGCGGCGCAACGGCAGCGGGCATCGTTGAGGAATCCACCGCATAGTGCCCGGGAATACCTCGACAAGCTGTTACAGCAGAAGCTGCCCGAAACCGTGAAACTGCTCTCCGATTTTGAATTCCTGATCTGAGGGCGGTAAGTCGCCAGCGCGATTTCCTACTCGTTCGCCTCCCGCGAAGCCTTCCCCAAGGTCTCCCACAACTCACGCATCGTCGGGTTCTGATTAGCCAGCGAACAATAAGCACGAATCTCCAGCCCCGTGCTCCATTCATTACCCCCGGCCTTCACCAACTGCCCACTATCCACGGCTGGTGCGGCTGCGCTCTGCGGTAGCCAGGCCACGCCATACCCTTCAACGGCCATCTGCATCAGCAGCATGGTCATATCGGCTTCGTAGCAACGCGTCAGTTCGCAGGGTGTGGACACATTCTTGAGGATCAGGTCGGCCACGCGGCCGAGGAAGGTCGTTGCCGTGTAAGCCAGGTACGGGACCGCTTTGCCGGCCTTTCCCGGGAGTCGATACAGCGGCTTGCCGCTACGGTCTGGCGCACAGAACGGCAGAAAGGCATCTCGCCCCAGGGGTAGGCTGGCGAACTTGTCGGCGTCGATCAGGATCGGCGCCTGGGGGTGGTGGTAAACGATCATCAGGTCGCAATTGCCTTCCGCCAGGGCGATCACCGCGTCGTGGATATTCGCCGCGACCACACGCACGTTGAAGGGCTCGTGGTGCTTTTGGAATTGCGCCAGCCACTTGGGCAGGAAGGTGATCGACAGGCTGTGTCCCGCCGTGATCTGAATCGAACGCCCGGGCATTTTTTCGTCCTGGCGCAGGGTGGAGCGTAACTCCAGCAACGCTGCCAGCGCCTCGCGGCCCTGTTCGCAAAACAGCTGGCCGGCCTGGGTCAATTGCACCGGGTAAGTGCCACGGTCGACAAGCTGTGCGCCGACCCAGTCTTCCAGCGAGCGGATACGTCGGGACAGCGCCGATTGGGTGACGCAGCGAACCTCGGCGGCCCGGGAGAAGTTCTTGTGTTGCTCGATCGCCAGAAGATCGTCCAGCCACTTGATTTGCATGCTGCCCACCTCGGTCGCGGTGACTCGAAGTCTACGTCAGCGCCTGTCGGTCTTCCCCGGCTTTTTCATAACTATTCCAAAAGCGCATTGGGTGATGGTGATTACTCATCATCTGCTGGTTGGCGTCGCCCTAGAATCGGGCCATGGACACGGTCCCCCTGTAGGAGCGGCCGGTCGACGCTCGATTGCCGGCGATGAGGCCCGTAAGTCCTCCAACGATCAGACGGCCGCCATCGCCAGCAAGCCGGCTCCTACAAGGGACCGAGGTGTTTGTAAGGGATGCACTTGGGCGCGGTGCCGCAGAGTAGCCGGGCCGACGATCTTTTTCCTGCCAAGCAAAAAACCGACAACAGACTTGAGGGAAACACCATGAGCAAAAACAGATTACCCCGTCACATCGCCATCGGCATTGCCGCCGGGGTCCTGGTCGGCTGGATGTGTCATCACTTCGCAGCAGACGCCAAGTCGGCCAAGGACATCGCTGCCTACTTCTCCATGGTCACCGACATCTTCCTGCGCCTGATCAAGATGATTATCGCGCCCCTGGTGTTCGCCACCCTGGTGGGCGGTATCGCCAGTCTCGGCAGTTCGCGTTCGGTGGGCCGCATCGGCACCCGCGCCATGGCCTGGTTTATCAGCGCATCGCTGATCTCCCTGCTGATCGGCATGCTGCTGGTCAATCTGTTCCAGCCAGGGACGGGGATGAACCTGCACGTCAGCCAGGGCGTCGTCGCATCGCAGGTGGTGAACACCGGTGACTTCAGCCTCAAGGTATTTGTCAGCCACGTGTTCCCGCGCAGCATTGCCGAAGCCATGGCCAACAACGAGATCCTGCAGATCGTGGTGTTCTCGCTGTTTTTCGGTTTCGCCCTGGCGGGGCTGAAGCAGGCGGGCTTTACCCGGATCACCAGCCTGGTGGATGAGTTGGCCAAGGTGATGTTCAAGATCACCGACTACGTCATGGCCTTCGCGCCCATCGGTGTGTTCGCCGCCATTGCCAGTGCAATCACCACCGAAGGCCTGGGCCTGCTGCTGGACTACGGCAAGCTGATCGCCGAGTTCTACCTGGGGATCGCTCTTCTTTGGGCCGTGCTGTTCGGCGCCGGCTACCTGTTTCTCGGGCGTTCGGTGTTCACCCTCGGCAAGCTGATCAAGGAACCCATCCTGCTGGCGTTCTCCACCGCCAGCAGTGAGTCGGCCTACCCGAAAACCATGGAAGCCCTGGAGAAGTTCGGCGCACCGAAACGCGTGTCCAGCTTCGTCCTGCCCCTGGGCTACTCGTTCAACCTCGACGGCTCGATGATGTACCAGGCCTTTGCAATCATGTTCATCGCCCAGGCCTACAACATCGAGCTGAGCTTCACCCAGCAGTTGCTGATCCTGCTGACCCTGATGGTCACCAGCAAAGGCATGGCCGGTGTCGCCAGGGCCTCGGTCGTGGTGGTCGCCGCGACCCTGCCGATGTTCAACCTGCCTGAAGCCGGCCTGCTGCTGATCATCGGCATCGACCAGTTCCTCGACATGGCGCGAACCGCAACCAACGTGGTCGGCAACAGCATCGCGACGGCGGTGGTCGCCCACGCCGAGCAGGCGCATGAGTCCGAAGAGGAACGGGACGAACTGCCCGGCGTCCAGCCCGTCGCGCTGGCGCGTACTCCGGCGACCACGGTTTGAGAGCCACGACCATGAACAGCCAAGACAAAAACTCCGCAGCGCTGCCGGTCGCCCGCAAGCTGGGCATCGTCGGTGGCCTCGGCTCGCTGGCCGGCGGCGATCTGTTCTTCAAGCTGGTCAAGTCCCGGGCGGTGCTGGCGGATCAGGGACGCTATCACTTCCTGTTCGAGCAGCATCCGTTCAAGGACGTGCTGTTGCCCCTGGACCGTGACGCGAGCATGACCGCGCGCAAGTTCTACGTATTCCAGGTTTGCCAGTCCTTCGAGGCGGGCGGGGTCGACGCGGTGGTGCTGCCCTGTTTCGCCAGCCATACCTTCCGTGACGAGATCCAGCAGGAGCTGGGGATTCCCGTCCTCGACCTGATGGCGGCCCTGGCCGAACACATTCGCCGGATCGCCGAGCCCGGCACCCGGCTGGGGATTCTGGCCTCGGACTATGTGCGTCACTCCGGGTTGTTCGAGCGCTACCTGGGCGGCGATTTCCAGTTGGTCTATCCGCCCGAGCCGGACCAGCGCACCTTGATGGACGCCATGTACGGTCTCAATGGCATCAAGGACGGCTACCTGCAAGGCGTACCACTGGAGGAGGTGTACCAGGCCTGCCTGGCGCTGCAGGCGCAGGGCGCGAACCTGATCGTGCCGGGGCTGACCGAACTTTCGCTGGTCTGCGCCGATTTGCAGCGGCGTGGCCTGAGCGTGCGCGACATCAACGAGATCTATGCCGCCGCCGTGACCACGACCGACGACGAGCCGACGCGTGCCCCCTTCAAGCTGGGAATCGTCGGCGGCGTCGGCCCGGCGGCGACCGTGGACTTCATGGCCAAGGTGGTGCGCCACACCCCGGCGGGACGCGACCAGGAACATATCAAGATGGTGGTGGAGCAGAACCCGCAGATCCCCGACCGCACGGCCAATCTGCTGTTCGACGAAGCCGACCCGACCCTGGCGCTGTACGCCACCTGCAAGCGCCTGGAAAGTGCCGGGGCGCAGGCCATCGCGATCCCGTGCAACACCGCCCATGCGTTCGTCGAACGGCTCCAGCCTTACCTGCGGGTGCCGATCGTCAACATGCTCAGCGAAACCGTCGAGGCCATTGCCCGGCAGCATGGCAGCGGCAAGCGCATCGGCTTGCTTGCCACTTCGGGCACGGTACAGAGCCAGGTCTACCATCACGCCGCCCGCTATGCCGGATTGTCCCTGCTGATTCCCGGCTTCGACTATCAGGAGCTGGTGATGAACGCCATTTATGGCGAGCGGGGCATCAAGGCGGGTTTCACCGATGGTCTGTGCAAGGAGCAATTGCTGCTGGCGGTCGAGCACCTGTGTGAACTGGGGGCGGAGGTGATCATTCTCGGTTGCACGGAGCTGCCGCTGGTGCTCAGCCACTGCGAACACTTCCAGGTTCGAGAGCACAGCGTGGCGTTGGTGGACCCGACGACCGTCCTGGCGCTGCGTTGTGTCAGCCTGGCGGTATCAGAGGGTGGCGACGCGGCGGGAAGAGCAGGCCGGGCAGGAACTGCCGGTTGATCCGCCCGCTCCTGGCTCCTGCCGTTTTCAGGCGCTCCAGCGCTCCCGCTGCTCCAGCAAAAAGTCCACGAACGCCTTCAAGCGCAACGGTACATGCCGACCGTGTGGATAGAGCAGGGTGAAGGGCCGTGAGCGTCCGGCGAAGGGCTTGAGCACTTCCACCAGCGAGCCGTCGGCCAGCTCGTTCTCGACAATGAAACGATAGGTCTGGAACAACCCGGCAGCATTCTTCGCCAGGGTCACGCCACCCAGCACATCGTCGGAGCAGCAGTAGCTGCCTTCGGCCAGCAGTTCCTGTTCCTTGCCGTCGGCATCCTTGAACAGCCAGGCAATCCGCCGCCCGCTGCTGGGCAGTTCGAACTGGATGCACTCGTGCTGTTGCAGGTCCTCCAGCGCTTGCGGCGTACCGGCCCGTTGCAGATAGCCTGGGCTGGCAATCACCACCAGCGCCGCGTCTTCCAGGTGCCGGGCAATCAGCCCCGAGTCGGGCAGCACCCGCACCCGGATCGCCAGGTCGTAGCCTTCCTCGACGAAATCGATATTGCGGTTGCTGATATGCACCTCGACCTTCACCGCCGGATAACGCGCGCGAAAGGCCGGCAGCAGCGGCAGGATGCGGTGATGGGCATAGGTGGTCGGGATGCTGATGCGCAAGGTCCCGGCCGGCTCCTGCTGCTTGCCCATGACCTCCCGCTGCGCTTCGGTCAGTTGGGTCAGGGCCTGGCGGCATTGCTCGAAGTAGCTGCGGCCACCCTCGGTCAGGCGCACGCTGCGGGTGGTGCGGGTGAACAGGCGCACGCCGAGGCGTTCTTCCATGCGCGAGATCGAACGACTCACCGCCGCCGGCGTGACCCCGGCCACCTGCGCGGCGGCGGTGAAGCTGCCGGCCTCGGCCGCCAGGCAGAACAGCTCGATGCTGCCGAGCATGAGGTCGTCGAACTGTCGTCGCATGATGGATTACGCCAGGGATCAAATGGAGTGCGGGAGCCCGTATCGATCAGGCCAGTGTGGGGCAATCGAGTGAACTCCACCAGCGCGTTGTGACGGTGGGCCTCAGTGTCCGCCCACCATCCGCGCCGAACCTTCAGCGGGCTGCGCATACACCGGTCCCCGTCGATCCAGCCGACCGCTCCAGGCCGTCAGCGCCAGGGCCACCAGCACCACCAGCCCGCCAATCCAGGTGGTATGGATCAGCCCTAGGTTGGCGACGATCAACCCACCGATCCAGGCCCCACCGGCAATGCCGAGGTTGAAGGCGGCGATGTTCAGGCCCGACGCCACATCCACGGCCTGTGGCGTGTGATGCTCGGCCTGGCGTACCACGTAGATCTGCAGGCCCGGCACGTTGCCGAAGGCCACCGCGCCCCAGGCCAGCACGGTCAACAGGACCAGCCACGGATGGCCGGCGGTGAAGCCCAGCACGAACAGCACGACGGCCAGCAGCAGGAAGATGAGCTTCAACGCGCCGATGGGGCCGCGCTTGTCCGCCAGTTTCCCGCCCCAGATATTGCCCACCGCCACCGAGACGCCGTAGACCAGCAGCACCAGGCTGACGGTGCCGGGCTGGAAGCCGGAGATCTCCTGAAGGATCGGCGCCAGGAAGGTAAACGCGATAAAGGTGCCGCCATACCCGGCCGCGGTCATCGCATACACCAGCAGCAGACGCGGTTGTTTCAGCACTTGCAGTTGCTGGATCAGTGAGGCGGGCTTGTTGTGCGCGATGTGCTTCGGCACATAGAGCAGGCTGCCGAGAAAGGCGATCACACCCAGGGCGGACACGGCGAGAAAGGTTTCGCGCCAGCCGAAATGCTGGCCGATAAAGGTCCCCAGTGGTACGCCGGTCACCAGGGCCACGGTCAGGCCGGTGAACATGATGGCAATCGCACTGGCGGCCTTTTCCTTCGGCACCAGGCTGGTGGCGATGGTCGAGCCGATGGAGAAGAACACCCCGTGGGCCAGGCCGGTGACGATTCGCGCGAGGATCAGCGACTCGTAGCTCGGCGCTTGCCAAGCCAGCAGGTTGCCGAGGGTGAACAGCACCATCAGCGCCAGCAGCAACAGTTTGCGCGGGACCTTGCCGGTGAGGGCGGTCAGCACCGGGGCACCGATAGCGACCCCCAGGGCATAGAGACTGACCAGCAGGCCGGCGGTGGGCAGATCGACCCCCAGGTCGGTGCCGATGGTGGGTAACAGGCCAACGATGACGAACTCGGTCGTCCCGATGGCAAAGGCGCTGAGGGTCAGCGCCAGCAAGGCAATGGGCATGGTTGCAACTCCGATGGGTTTTGATCCGGAGCGCAGTGTCGGGGTTTCACTTGTGCGGAAAAATACAAGTAAGAGCACAACATATTTGATCAGCAGGCAAAGATCGGGCGTGTAATAAAATTATAGAGAACGCCGCGATCCCCCTGTAGGAGCCGGCTTGCCGGCGATGAGGCCCTTGAACCTTGCGGTGCCTGTCCGGACGCAATCGCTGGCAAGCCAGGCTCCTACAGGGGGCGTGGTGGTTTCAGAGGCGGTATTGGGTCAGTTTTTTTCTCAGTTCGGCAGTCGCCGCTTGGTCCAGCTCCAACCAGTACACCGGCTTGCCGGCAATCTCCGCCGCAGCCGGAACACCATCGCGATACACCAGGCGATTCCCCGCCAGCGCCGGCACCTTGGCGCCCGGCAACACGGTCCCCGCCAGGTTCAGCGGATCGGCGCCGCACACCGCGATCAGGCTGCCGTCCTGCGGGCGTCGGCGCACTTCGCGCAATAACGGAATCGCCTCCGGCAAGGCGAACTGCTCGCCCGACAAACCACTGACAAAACGCCCGCCACGAATTTCGCCCCGGGCTTCCAGCCGATGAAAAGTCCTCAGCAACTCCCGCCAGCTCGGCAACCAGTCCGCCTCACGCTCCAACAGCCGCCAGAACACCACGCCGTAACGCCGCAACAAGGTCATGGCGATATGTTCCAGGGTCTCGGCCGGCACCTGGCCGCCCGCCGGCACAGCCACGGCGGAGCGTCGCAGCAAGGCCCAGCGTCCGGCATCGTCCATTCCGCCGACAAAGGCCCCGCGTCCGCGTCGAGGGCTGCGGGCCTGGCGCTTGCTGGCTGGGGTGATCAGCGCCCGCAGGCCGGCAAAGCTGTCGGCATTCACCCAACCGGCGCCCACCAGCTCCTGCAACGCGGCTTCCAGTTCGGTGGGCAGCAGATGAGCCTCGTGCAGCAACTCATCGAAAAACAGCGCGCCCTGCTGGGTCAGCGCGGCATGGGCCTTTTGCGTCCGCGGCGACAACTCTTCCACCGCCGTCTGTTCCGTCAGGCTGCTCCACAACGCGACCTGGCCCCGGGGCAGCAACACCACCGGCGTGTTGCGCGAGGCCACGCTGGCGCTTTTGCCGTGGGCACTGAGGCGGGCCCAGACCAGCTTGCCCGAGCGGCACAACTCATCGAGCCAGGTCGGCGAATAATCTTTGAGGCGTGCAGCCAGCACGTCGCTGTCCCAGGCCCCGGCGGCGACCGGGTAACCTTCGAACTGGCTGATAATCATCGCCAGGGCCGCGCTGCCCTGGCCCTGGCAGGCGACGGAAAGGTGCTGCCAGTCGAACAGGAAACGCATGAAATCCTGCACCGCCACCGGCTCGATTTCCCGGCGCAGGCGCTTGACCGTGTAGCGGTGGATGCGCGCCAGCAGGTGGCGTTCGCACCACTGTTCCCGAGGCGCCCCCGGGCTGAACTGACCGCGTAGCACATAGCCTTCGCTTTCCAGTTTCGCCAGGGCCTGGGCCAGTGTGGCGGTGGGTAGTGCCAGGGGCTCGGCGATTTCGGGTAGTGTCAGTGGAGCAAAACCACTGAGGCGAGCGCGGACCAGTTCGACGGCCGCCTCGTCGGCCTCCCAGGGTTGATCGAAACCCATCGGTGGTTGCAAGGGCGGGTCGAGCGCGGCCTGTGGATAAAGTGCTTGCAGGCAGGTCAGGCGTTCCAGGGCGGTCCACACCGAGTGGGTCGTGTTGATATGCAAACGCGTGGCGCGCCCTTGCGCCGCGAGCGCCTGAAGCCAGGAGGACCACGAGGGATTGGCCTGGACTTCAGCGTCGCTGATCGCCGCGAGGCTCATCAACGCCTCATGCATTTCATCCTCGCCGTTGGGCGCGGGCCAGGCTTCCTCGGCCACGGCCTGGATGGCCTCAGCATCCAGCGCGCCGAGATCGTCGGTGCTGCTCGGATCGCTCCAGCGCCGGTTCAACACGGCCTGGGTGCGGCGCTCTTCCAGCGGCGCATCGTCGAGGAAGGTATAGGGCCTGGCGCTGAGGATTTCCGCCGCCAGCGGCGAGGGCGCCGGCAGGTCGCGGGCGATCAGCCGCACTTCACCGGCTTCCATGCGCCGCAGCAGGGCCAGCCAGCCTTCGCAGTCCATGGCCTCGTGCAGACAGTCGTCGAGGGTCTGTTCCACCAGCGGGTGGTCGGGAATTTCCCGCTCGCCGGCGAGGTTTTCCAGGCAGGCGATCTGGTCCGGGAACACGCAGGCGGTCAGGTCTTCGCTTTTCATCCGCTGGATCTGCGGCGCCACCTTGCGTCCGCCGACAAAGCGCGGCAGCGCCAGCGCGACCCCGGCATTCCAGCGCCAGCGCACCCCGAACAGCGGGGCGTCGAGCACGGCCTGGATCAGGATCTGTTCGGCGCTGCGGCTGTTGAGGTAACGCCAGACCTCGTCGAGGGCAAAGCTGTGGCTGGTGGACAGCGACAGCACGATGGCGTCTTCGCTGGCGGCGGCCTGCAATTCGAAGTTGAAGGTGCGGCAGAAACGCTTGCGCAAGGCCAGGCCCCAGGCGCGGTTGATCCGGCTGCCGAACGGCGTGTGGATCACCAGCTGGGTACCGCCGGACTCGTCGAAGAAACGCTCCATCACCAGGGTGTCCTGGGACGGTAGCGCGCCCAGGCATTGTCGGGCGCGGGCCAGGTACTCGACGATCTGCTCGGCGCTGGCCGGGTCCAGGCCGATGCTCTCGCGCAGCCAGTCGAGGCTCGGCTGCAAGTCCCCTGGCGTAGCTCCCAGCCACTCATCCAGGTGGGCGTTGAGGCGCGCCACGGCGAAGGACAACTCGGCGCTGCGCCCCGGTGCCTCGCCGAGCCAGAACGGAATACTCGGTGGCTGGCCATGGGCATCCTCGACCCGCACCTTGCCGGTCTCTATCCGCAGGATGCGGTAGGAACTGTTGCCCAGTTGGAACACGTCGCCGGCGATGCTTTCCACCGCGAAGTCCTCATGCACCGAACCGATGTTCAAGCCCTGGGGGTCGAGCAGTACGCTGTAGTCGGCGTTGTCCGGGATGGTGCCGCCGCTGGTGAGGGCGGTCAGGCGGCTGCCACGGCGCCCGCGCAGGGTATGGCTCACGGCGTCGCGGTGAATATAGGCGCTGCGTAGGCCCTGGCGACTGTTGAAGCCCTCGGCGAGCATCCGCAGCAGCGCCTGGTAGTGGGCCTCGTCCAGTTCGGCATAGGGCGCGGCCCGGCGGATCAGTTCCAGCAGCGGTTGCTCCTGCCATTCCTGGCAGCTGACTTCGGCGACGATCTGCTGGGCCAGCACATCCAACGGGGCGCGGGGAATCAGCAAGGTATCCAGCTCGCCGCGGCGCACGCAGTCGAGCAGGGCGGCGCACTCGATCAACTCGTCCCGCGAGGTGGCGAACAGCCGGCCCTTGGGCGTGCCGCCGACCTGGTGGCCGGAGCGTCCAACCCTTTGCAGGAAGGCGGCGATGGAACGCGGCGAGCCGATCTGGCAGACCAGTTCCACTTCGCCGATATCGATGCCCAATTCCAGCGAGGCAGTGGCGATCAGCACTTGCAGCTCGCCGCGCTTGAGCCGTTGTTCGGCGTCCAGCCGCTGTTCCTTGGCCAGGCTGCCATGGTGGGCGGCTACCGCCTCCTTGCCCAGGCGCTCGCTCAAGTGCCGGGCCAGGCGTTCGGCCAGGCGTCGGGTGTTGACGAAAATCAGCGTGGTGCGGTGTTGTCGGGCCAGCTCGGCCAGGCGCTCGTAGACCAGCTCCCAGACATCGTTGGCCATCACCGCCGTCAGCGGCACGGGGGGCACCTCGATGCCCAGGTCGCGGGGGCGGGCGTGGCCGATATCGATGATTTCGCAGGCGCGCCCGCTGCCCACCAGAAAGCGCGACACCGCGTCGATGGGCTTTTGCGTGGCCGACAGACCGATGCGCAGCAACGACTCGCCACACAGCGCCTGCAAGCGCTCCAGGCTCAGGGCCAGGTGGCTGCCGCGCTTGCTGGCGGCGATGGCGTGGATCTCGTCGACGATCACCGTGCGTACGCTGCCCAGCATGCGCCGGCCGGAATCGGAACCGAGCAGCACATAGAGCGATTCCGGCGTGGTCACCAGGATATGCGGCGCGGTCTTGCGCAGGCGCGTGCGTTCGTTCTGCGGGGTGTCGCCGGTGCGTACCGCCGTGGTGATCGACAGTGGCGGCAGGCCCTGGCGCTCAAGCTGTGCAGTGATGCCCGCCAGCGGCTCCTGCAGGTTGATGCGGATATCGTTGGACAGCGCCTTGAGCGGCGACACATAGACGATCAGGGTTTCGTCCGGCAATTCGCCGCCCAGGGCCAGGCCCTGGTGGACCAGATCGTCGATCGCCGCGAGAAAGCCGGTCAGGGTCTTGCCGGAGCCGGTGGGCGCGGCGATCAGCGTCGAGCGGCGCTGGCGGATCAACGGCCAGGCGCGGGCCTGGGCGGCGGTCACGTCCGGGAAAGTGTGGCGAAACCAGGCGCTGACGGCCGGGTGGAAACCTGCCAGAGCGTCGTGGACCGATTCGGGAAGATTCATGGGTTCATTTATGCGATCGTCCGGCCCAAGTTGCAAGCCGGCGGACCCCTCTGGCACTTTATCCGTGACGGTTGCGCGCAAAACCCGCAAAATGCAAGGATTCTGGCTATTGCCGGCGGCGAGGCCACACGCTTTCCGCCAACCACCATCGTTCTGAACAGACCTGGGCCTGCTGACTCTATGCGAATGCGCCTTATGTTACTGGGCGGCGGAAATGCCCTTGGGCAGGCGCTGATTCGCCTGGGGGCGGAAGAGGACATCGGTTTCCTCGCCCCCCGTCCGCCGCAAGACGGCTGGGACGCCGCGAGCCTCACGCAACTGCTCGACGACACCCGTCCGGATGCGTTGATCAACCTTGCCTTCTACTTCGACTGGTTCCAGGCGGAGACGGTCGGCGAGACGCGCCTGGCCGAGCAGGAGCGCGCCGTCGAGCGGCTGGCCGAGCTCTGCCAGCACCACAACATCATCCTCCTGCAACCTTCCAGTTACCGGGTGTTCGACGGTTCGCGGGCCACGGCCTACAGCGAAAAAGACGAACCCGTGCCCCTGGGCCTGCGCGGCCAGGCGCTGTGGCGGATCGAGCAGAGCGTGCGCGCCACCTGTCCGCAACACGTGTTGCTGCGCTTCGGCTGGTTGCTCGACGACAGCCCCGAAGGCACCCTCGGGCGTTTCCTGGCTCGGGCCGAGAAGCCCGATGAACTGTTGATGGCCGATGACCGGCGTGGCAACCCGACCCCCGTGGACGATGCGGCCCGGGTGATCATTTCGGTGCTCAAGCAACTCGATTGTGCCGCGCCGTTGTGGGGCACCTACCACTACGCCGGCCATGAGGCGACCACGCCGCTGGCCCTGGGGCAGGCGATTCTCAGCGAAGCCCGGCAATTGCATCCGCTGGCCATCGAGGCGCCGACCGCCCAGGCCCACGCCGCCCGTCCGGATGCGGCGGACGAGCCGCAGCACGCGGTGCTGGCCTGCAAGAAAATCCTCCATACCTTCGGCATCAAGCCCCGTGCCTGGCGTGCGGCGTTGCCGGCGCTACTCGACAGGTTCTATCGGCATGGCTGATGTCCCCGTTCTTGTCATCGGAGGTTTCGGCTTGCCGGAGCGCTGAGGTCGATCACGGGAAATGAAAAAGGCGCCTGAAGAGGCGCCTTTTTCATGGGGGGATGGAAAGCGGATAGGGGGTTCGGCTTAGAACTTGTAGCCGATGCCGACCATGTAGACCCATGGGTCGACTTTCACGTCCACCTTGGTCTGGCCTACACCCAGGGCGGTCGGTCCGTCGACGGTGGCCTTGGTGTCGAGGTCCACGTACCAGACCGAGGCGTTGAACAGCATGCGGTCGGTGAGCATGTAGTCGAAGCCCAGCTGTCCGGCCAGGCCCACCGAGTTCTGCAGCTTCAGGTTGCTGAAGCCTTCGTTCTTGCGCTGGCTGGTCAGGTCTTCACCGAAGAACATCGTGTAGTTGATGCCGATACCGCCATAAGGTTGGAACTTCGAGCTGGCATCCAGCGGGTAGTACTGCAGCGACAGGGTCGGCGGCAGTTGCTTGATATCCCCCAACTGGCCATCCAGCGCCGGGCCGAGGCCCTTGACGGAGACTTCGTGATGGAACGGCGTGGCGGCCAGCAGCTCCAGGCCGATATGGTCGGTGAACATGTAGGCGAAGGCCAGGCCCAACTGGGTGTCGTTGTCCACCGTGGCCTTGGTGCCGGAGATCTTCGCGCCGTCGAGTCTCAGGTCGCTGCTGCTGTCGTTCGGCGAAATGGTCGCGGCACCGGCGCGGACGATGAAATCACCGGCCTGGTGGGCGTGTGCAAGGGGGGCGGCGAGGGCGAGCGCAACGAGGGAGGCGCTGAGCAGGGACTTGTGCATGGGGGGGCTCCAAAGGACGAGTTGAATTCACTGTGTCCAATGGTAAAGAGCGAGCCGGGCCGGCTTTTGACCCAGCTCAATGGAATCCGGGCGGCTCTTTGACTCAGCTCAATGAAAGGCCAATGGTCGAGTCGGGGCAGGAACTTTTGGGTTGTTCCTGCTGACGCTATAGCGAGAACACCGGTGAACGACCGGCCTTACTCGGGCAATTCATACACGTAGATCTTCTGCGCCGCCATGCTGTACCCCGCATCGGCCAGGTCGCTGGTGCTCGGCTTGACCTGCATGTCGCCCTCGATCCAGTACGGCTGGTACAGCTCATCGAGCTTGACCCCCAGCTCACTGGTCACATGCACGATCTGGTTCGACGGCGGTGGCGGTACATGGATGCAGGCGCCGAAATACGGCACCAGCAGAAAGTCCGTGGTCCGGCCTTCCTCGCTGACTTCCAGCGGCACGATATAGCCCGGCAGGCGCACATGCTGGCCGTCCAGTGCCTTGACCACCGGCGCATCGGGCAGCGACTGCTTGGCCGCCGGCGCCGCCTCGATGTTGGTGCTGCCGAGTTTCGACAGGTCATGCAGCGGCGTCATCTGCGGGGCTTCCTGTGGGGCATCGGGCGGAATCATGTCATGCCAGGTCAGCTCCCTCGGTTTGTCGGCGGCCCACAATGGCGTGGCCGTCACCACGGACAGCGCCAGCAGCACGCCGGCCAGGACTTTGTTCTTCATCGCAGCACACTCATAAACGGATGGACAGGCCGTCGGCCAGGGATTGTCGATAGGCGCGCCACGCCGGCACGCTGCCCATCAACAGGGCGGCGACGAGGATACCGCCGAGCAGCGTCCATTCATATTCGCTCGGCCAGGACAGTGGCAGGTACAGCCCGTAGCTCGACTGCACGTAACCCTGGGCCAGGGCGATGCACAGGTACAACAGGCCGACCCCGGCCACCACCCCGGACAGCGCCAGGGCCAGGGCTTCCAGCACCAGCAGGCTGGCGATATGCCAAGGCCGCGCGCCGACCGAGCGCAGGATCGCCATCTCCCGGCGGCGCTCGTTGAGGCTGGTGAGGATCGCCGTGAGCATGCCGATCAAGCCGGTCAAGACCACGAACAGCGAAACCACGAACAGCGCCTTTTCCGCCGTGCCCATCAGGCTCCAGAGTTCCTGCAAGGCCACGCCCGGCAGGATCGCCAGCATCGGCTCGCCACGGAATTCGTTGATCTCCCGTTGCAGGGCGAAGGTCGAGACCTTGCTGTTGAGGCCGAGCATGAAGGCGGTGATGGCTTGCGGCGTCAGGTCCATGTTGCGTGCCTGGTCGGCGCTGATGCGCCCGGTGCCGTGGGCCGGCACGCCGTCGTGCCAGTCGATGTGGATCGCTTCCATGCCGCCGAGGCTGATATGCAGCGTGCGGTCCACCGGGGTGCCGGTGCGCTTGAGAATACCGACCACAGTGAAGGGCTTGTCGTCATGCTTGACCAGGCTGACGACGGCCACGCCGTGGGCCAGCACCAGCTTGTCGCCGAGCTTGTAGTGCAACGCCTCCGTCACCTCGGCACCGAGCACCACCTCGAACGGATCGGTGGCGAAGGGGCGGCCTTCGGCCAGTTGCAGGTTCTGCTGGTGGCCGTACTGGTAATGATCGAAGTAGGCCTGGCTGGTGCCCAGTACCCGGTAGCCGCGATGGGAGTCGCCGAGGGACATCGGGATCGCCCACTTCACCTTCGGGTTGCTGGCGAAGTGTTCGAAGCTGTCCCAGCGGATGTTGTTGGTGGCGTTGCCGATGCGAAACACCGAGTACAGCAGCAGGTTCACCGAGCCCGAGCGGGCGCCGACGATCAGGTCGGTGCCGCTGATGGTGCTGGCGAAGCTGGCGCGGGCTTCGGTGCGCACGCGTTCCACGGCCAGCAGCAGGCAGACCGACAGGGCGATGGCGAAGGCCGTGAGCAGGGCGGTGAAGCGGCGGTTGGCCAGGCTGGCCAGGGCCAGACGAAACAGATACATCTCAGACCTCCGCGGGCATGGCCGCGCGATTCAATTCGGACAGCGACAGGTGACGGTCGAACAGCGGCGCCAGGCTCTGGTCATGGCTGACGAACAGCAGGCTGGAGCCGGCTTCGCGGCATTCGGCGAACAGCAGTTGGATAAAGGCTTCGCGGGCATCGTAGTCCAGCGCCGAGGTCGGCTCGTCGGCGATCACCAGCTCCGGTTGGCCGATCAGCGCGCGGGCGGCGGCAACCCGTTGCTGTTGGCCGATGGACAGCGAATCGGCGCGGCGTTCCAGCAGGGCCGGATCACTCAGGCCGAGGTGGGCGAGCAGGGTCGCGGCGGCCCGGTCGGCGCTACCGTGGCGCTGGATCGCGCGGTTGGCGCGCAGTCTGGAGAAGTGGCAAGGCAGCTCGACGTTCTCGCGGACCGAGAGAAACGGCAGCAGGTTGAACTGCTGGAAAATGTAGCCGGTGTGGTCGACGCGAAAGCGGTCGCGGGCACCGGCGCCCAGTTCGGTCAATTCCTGGCCGAGCAGGCGGATGCTGCCCCGGCTGGGTTTCTGTACGCCGCCCAGCAGGCCCAGCAAGGTGGTCTTGCCGCTGCCGCTGGGGCCTTTGAGGAACAGCGTTTCGCCCGGCTCCAGGCGGAATGCCGGGATGTCCAGCAACTGCGGATGACCGGGCCAGTTGAAGCCGAGGTCGGACAGTTCGATAAGTGCTTGGGTCATAAAGGCCGATTCACAGGTGGGGTGCCTTTGTAGGAGCCGGCTTGCTGGCGATTCAGGCGCTGCGGTGTTTCAGGCAGACCGCGTTATCGTTCATCGCCAGCAAGCCGGCTCCTACAAGGAGTGGGGAGATCAGTACTTCAGGGTGGCAGCCTCTGGCGTGGCGTCAACCCCTTGTTGGCCGCTGCCGGTAATCAACTGCACCTGGATCTTGTGGGTCGCGGGGAAGGTCTTGAACACCTGGCCCAGGTCCAGGGTCTTCAGCGCGGTCGGGGTGGTGCAGGTGAACTGGTAGTGGGCGTGGATTTCGCTGTGGTCGTGATGATGCTCGGCACCGGCGGCCGGGGTGGTTCCGGCGGCTTCGGGGGCGTGATCGTCGTCATCATCGTCATCGGCCTCTTCAGGGGCCGGGTCGCCGAACAGCGGGCTTTGCAGTTCCTGGTTGGCCACGATGCAACCGGCGGCTTTCGGCAGGTTGAACAGTTCCAGCGGCTTGTCCAGCAAGGCACGCACGGCGGCGACCTTGGCCTTGTCGGCGTCGCTGGTGGCGGGGTGTTCGAAGCCCACCAGGTTCATCGCCGGGCTTTGCAGTTCCAGCTCCAGGGTCTGGCCGTCCAGCGCCGCGTTCAGCCGGCCGACGCCGTGCTCGTGGGCGCCGAGGCTGCCATGTTCGTGGGCTTCATGGGCCTGGGCGGCAACCAGCGGGAGCAGGGCAAAAGGCAGGGCGAGCAGCAGGTGGCGCATGGCGTTTCTCCAGGAACGGCAACAAGGGTGTTTTGTTATGTGATCTTATAACAATTTATGACTTGTTCGGCCACTGGCTTGGCGTGTCGGATGACGCGTGGGAGCATGGGCGCCTGCAAGAGTGAGGTGAGCATCATGGTGCGAATTCGAGGCACCATCGGCCAATGGCCGGTGGATTTGACGTTGGAGCTGGATGACGGCGACTGGGCACGCCTGGGGCGCAGTTGCAGGTGAGCGTGCCGCCAGACGCGGGCGCGGCGGTGGTGGCACGGCCGGTGAGCCAGGACGATGCGTTGTGGCGAACCGCCAGGGACTTGGTGCGCCAGGCCGGACAGATCGACGGGCCGCAGTTGCTGGGGCAATTGGAGGGGTTGGCGGGGAGCACGGCGGCGGCCAAGCGCCTGCTGGTGCGCTTGCGCCATTGCAGCGAGGTGAAGGTGGTGAGCGGGGCGGATTCACCGCTCTACAGCTGGGTTGAGGCCTGAGGGCGCGGGGCGGAGCGCTGATCTCACGCTCGACACAACATCCTGCTGTAGGAGCGAGCTTGCTCCGGGCGGCGTTCCGACGATGGACGTCAACGATGACGCGGGAAACCTGATGCCCCGCGGTGCCTCGGCCACCATCGCGAGCAAGCTCGCTCCTACAATGGGGGGGCGCTGTTAGTACAGCGCAGCGAACAGCCGACGGCGGTAGCTGGTCACCAGCGGATGATCATTGCCCAGCAGGTCGAATACCTGCAGCAAGGTCTTGTGCGGCAGGCCTTCGCTGTAACCGCGATTGCGGATAAACAGCTTGAGCAAACCCTCAAGGGCGGCCTCGTACTGCTGGCGCGACAGCTGCTGTACCGCCAACTGGTAGTTCGCTTCATCGTCCTGCGGGTTCTGCGCCAGGCGCGCCTTCAGATCAGCCACTTCCGGCAGGTCTGCAGCCTGGCGCAGGAAGGTCAGCTGCGCCTTGGCACCGGCCAGCGCGGCCTTGTGCTCGTCGCTCTTCACCGCGTCCAGCACCGCCTGGGCTTCACCCAGCTCGCCGCGTTCGGCCAGGCAACGACCATAAAGGATCAGCGCCTTGGCGTTGCTGTTGTCTTCGCCGAGCAGCACCTTGAGCAGGGCTTCGGCATCGCCGATCCGACCTTCGGTAAACAGCGCCTCGGCCTGCTCAAGAGGATCAGCGGCCGCGGGCGGTGGCATCTGCACATGCGGCTCGAGCATTTTACGCACCGCCGATTCCGGCTGGGCACCGGCGAAACCGTCCACCGGCTGGCCGTCCTTGAACAGCACCACGGTGGGCAGGCTGCGAATGCCGAAACGGGCGACGATGTCCTGCTCGGCATCGCAGTCGACCTTGGCCAGCAGCAGCTCGCCCTGATAGCTCTCGGCGATCTGTTGCAGCATCGGCATCAACGCCTTGCAGGGCGCGCACCACTCGGCCCAGAAGTCCACCAGCACCGGCTTGTGGAACGAGTTCTCGATCACCGACTGGTCGAAGTCAGCGGTGGTGGCGTCGAAGATGTAGGGGGTGGGTTGAGTCATCGGAGTCTCGGAAAGCGGGGAATAGGGCAACTATAAAGCCTGGGTGGGATGGCCGGAAGCGGCCCATGGTTCAGGGCGGTGCGATTTCAAGTTGCGCTCGCCACAGGGTGGAGTCAGGAGCGGCAGGCGTGATACAGGCTCACATGGCGAAACTCCTCCGGCTCCGCCAGGTCCGGCAGGGTGAAGGCCTCGAGCATTTCCAGGCGGCGATACAACGGATGGCGGAAATCCCGCACCCGCGAATCCGCCACCAGCGCTTCTCGACCCCGACTGAGGAACTGGTCGAGCAACGGCAGGTTTTCCCGGTCATACAGCACATCCGCCACCAGGATCAGGTCGAAGCGATCGGTCTCGGCGAAGAAATCCTCGCTGTAGCTCAGTTCCACCTCATTGAGCGCGGCATTCGCCCGGCAGGCCGCCAGTGCCAGCGGGTCGAGGTCGCAGGCCACCACTTCCAGCGCCCCTGCCCGGGCCGCGGCAATCGCCGCCACGCCCGAACCGGCACCGAAATCCAGGACCCGCTTGCCCGCCACCCACTGCGGGTGTTCGGCCAGGTAGCGGGCCATGGCCAGGCCGCTGGCCCAGCAGAAACTCCAGTACGGCGGTTCATGCAGGATCCGCCGGGTTTCCTCCGGCGTGAACGCGCGATCCATGTTGTGCGCGTCGATCAGCCACAACTGCAACGCGGTTTCCGGCAACGGGCAGGCCACCAATCGCGCATCGCCCAGCAACTCGCTCAAGGACTGTTGCAGGTCCGGCGGTGCACTCATGGCGCGGTAAAAAATTGCAGTTGACCCAGGGCCTGGGTGGTCGGCTCGGTGATGCTCCGCGACGGCAGATGCAGGATCAGTTGCCCGGACTGGCTGGCCCGTCCGCGCAATTCCACCCGGCTGCCCACCGGGAACACGTCCGGGTTGAAGCGCAGGTGGAAGGGCAGGACCTGGCCGGTGCCGTTGATCGTGCTGCTGGCCAGCAACTGCTGCGGCCGACCGCGTTCGTCGATCACCAGCAGCGCCAGTTCCACTTCCGCGCCCTTGGGGACGCCCTGCAAGGTGCCGCTCAATTCGCGCTGATAGGCGGGCAAGGGGCCGAGTTCTTCATAAGGATTGACCGGTTTGCTCGTCTGCTGCTGGGCCGGTGCCGCCGGAACGGGCTTTGGCGGTGGGCTGCCGCAAGCGGCCAACAGGCCGGCGAGGCTGAGCAAAACAAGCGGTCGTACTGACATGAACGGCTCCAACTGAAGGCGAAATCCGGGGCATCGATCTGATTAAAAGGTAGTCGGGCGACTGTATACCGCAAACCCTATGGCTTGTCTTGCCACGGGGATGCGCTACCATGGCCCTCCCATTTTTTGTTGCCTGCCACCATGCACTGTCCCTTCTGCGGTGCCAACGACACCAAAGTCATCGACTCGCGTCTGGTCGCCGAGGGCGAGCAGGTGCGCCGCCGGCGCGAATGCCTGGCTTGCGGTGAACGTTTCACCACCTTCGAGACCGCCGAACTGGTCCTGCCACGCCTGATCAAGCAGGACGGCAGCCGTCAGCCCTTCGACGAGGAAAAACTCCGCGCCGGCATGCAGCGCGCGCTGGAAAAGCGCCCGGTCAGTGTCGAGCGCCTGGAAGCCGCGCTGGTGCACATCAAGCACAAGCTGCGGGCCACCGGCGAGCGCGAGGTCAAGTCGCTGGTCGTCGGCGAACTGGTGATGGCCGAGTTGCAGAAACTCGATGAAGTCGCCTATATCCGTTTCGCTTCGGTCTATCGCCGCTTCCAGGACCTCAACGAGTTCCGCGAAGAGATCGACCGTCTCGCCCGCGAGCCCGCCAAACAATGAGCCTTTCGACCGAGCAGGCCGTCCTCGACGCCCACTACATGGCCCGTGCCCTGGAGCTGGCCCGCAAGGGCCTGTACTCGACCCACCCGAACCCACGGGTCGGCTGCGTGATCGTGCAGGCCGGCGCGGTGGTCGGCGAAGGCTGGCACGTGCGCGCCGGCGAGCCCCATGCCGAGGTGCATGCCTTGCGCGAGGCGGGCGAAAACGCCCGGGGCGCCACCGCCTACGTCACCCTTGAGCCGTGCAGTCACTTCGGTCGCACGCCGCCGTGTGCCGACGCGCTGGTCAAGGCCGGCGTGGCGCGGGTGGTCGCGGCCATGCAGGACCCCAACCCGGAAGTGGCCGGGCGCGGCCTCAAGCGTCTGGCCGAGGCCGGTATCGCCGTGCACAGCAGTGTGCTGGAAGGCGAGGCGCGGGCGCTCAACCAGGGTTTCCTCAAGCGCATGGAACACGGCGTGCCGTTCGTGCGGGTCAAGCTGGCGATGAGCCTGGACGGTCGCACGGCCATGGCCAGCGGCGAAAGCCAGTGGATCACCGGTCCGGAGGCGCGTTCCGCGGTGCAGCGCCTGCGGGCCCAGGCCAGCGTGGTGCTGACCGGTGCCGACAGCGTCATGGCGGACAAGGCGCGGATGACCGTGCGCCCCGCCGAACTGGGTCTCGATCCGGAACAAACCACCCTGGCCGAACGCCGTCCACCCCTGCGGGTGTTGATCGACGGTCGCCTGCGGGTACCGCTGGATGCCGCGTTCTTCACGGCGGGTCCGGCGCTGGTGGTGACCTGCGTCCCGGGGGCCGCCGCACGCTATCAGGCCTTGGGCCATGAACTGCTGGAAGTGCCCGGTGCCGATGGTCATGTCGATCTGCGCCGGTTGCTGACCGAGCTGGCCGACCGTGGCATCAACGAAGTGCTGGTGGAGGCCGGCCCACGCCTGGTGGGTGCCTTTGCCCGACAAGGCCTGGTGGACGAATACCAACTGTTTGTCGCCGGGACCTTTCTCGGTTCCACGGCGCGTCCGTTGCTGGACTGGCCGCTGGAGCGGATGAACCAGGCCCCACGGCTGAAAATCATCGAAATGCGCGCAATCGGCAGTGACTGGCGAGTCACCGCAATACCTGATCCGGCACCCGGCGTATAATTTTCGGCTTGCGCCACGCGCGGGCCCGTTCTCGAGGAGGACTTCATGTTTACCGGCATTATCGAATCCATCGGCAGTATCCGTGCCCTGAACCCCAAGGGCGGCGACGTCCGCGTCTATGTGGAAACCGGCAAGCTGGACCTGGCCGACGTCAAGCTCGGCGACAGCATCGCGGTGAACGGCGTCTGCCTGACCGCCGTCGAGCTGCCGGGCGACGGCTTCTGGGCCGACGTCAGCCGGGAAACCCTGGACTGCACCGCCTTCAACCAATTGAAGGCCGGCAGCCGGGTCAACCTGGAAAAGGCCCTGACCCCGACCACGCGCCTGGGCGGGCACCTGGTCAGCGGCCATGTCGACGGCGTCGGCGAAGTCGTCGCCCGTGAAGAAAATGCCCGGGCCATCCAGTTCCGCATTCGTGCGCCGAAAGACCTGGCCAAGTACATCGCCCACAAGGGCTCGATCACCGTCGACGGCACCAGCCTGACGGTCAACGCGGTGAACGGCGCCGAGTTCGAACTGACCATCGTCCCGCACACCCTGGCCGAAACCATCATGGCCGACTACCGCCCCGGTCGCCAGGTCAACCTCGAAGTCGACCTGCTGGCCCGTTACCTGGAGCGCCTGCTGCTGGGCGACAAGGCCGCGGAGCCGTCGAGCGGCGGCATCACCGAAAGTTTCCTGGCCGCCAACGGCTACCTCAAATCCTGAAAGAAGGGGGTGCCGCGTGGCGCTCAACACGATTGAAGAACTGGTCGAAGACATTCGCCAAGGCAAGATGGTCATCCTCATGGATGACGAAGACCGCGAGAACGAAGGCGACCTGATCATGGCCGCCGAATGCTGCAAGGCCGAGCACATCAACTTCATGGCCAAGCACGCCCGTGGCCTGATCTGCATGCCCATGAGCCGCGAGCGTTGCGAGCTGCTCAAGCTGCCGCTGATGGCGCCACGCAACGGTTCCGGCTTCGGCACCAAGTTCACCGTGTCCATCGAGGCCACCGAAGGCGTGACCACCGGCATCTCCGCCGCCGACCGCGCCCGTACCGTGCAAGCGGCGGCCGCCAAGGACGCCAAGGCCGAAGACATCGTCAGCCCCGGCCACATCTTCCCGCTGATGGCCCAGCCCGGCGGCACCCTGGCCCGCGCCGGTCACACCGAAGCCGCCTGCGACCTGGCGCGTATGGCCGGTTTCGAACCGAGCGGGGTGATCTGCGAAGTGATGAACGACGACGGCACCATGTCCCGTCGCGCCGAACTGGAAACCTTCGCCGCCGAACACAACATCAAGATCGGCACCATCGCCGACCTGATCCACTACCGGATGATCCACGAACGTACCGTTCAGCGGATTGCCGAGCAGCCATTGGACAGCGAACTGGGGCATTTCACCCTGGTGACCTATCGTGATTCGGTGGAAGGCGACGTGCACATGGCCCTGACCCTGGGCCATGTCTGCGCCGAAGAACCGACCCTGGTGCGGGTGCACAACATGGACCCGCTGCGCGACCTGCTGATGGTCAAGCAACCCGGGCGCTGGAGCCTGCGCGCCGCCATGGCCGCGGTGGCCGAGGCCGGCAGCGGCGTGGTGCTGCTGCTCGGTCACCCGCTGGACGGCGACGTCCTGCTGGCGCATATCCGCGAAACCGGCGAGCACGCCTCGGCGAAAAAACCGACCACCTACAGCATTGTCGGGGCCGGTTCGCAGATCCTGCGTGACCTGGGCGTACGCAAAATGCGCCTGATGAGTGCGCCGATGAAGTTCAATGCGATATCCGGTTTCGACCTGGAAGTAGTAGAATACGTGCCCTCCGAATAAAGACCGGCTGCTCGCGGCCCTTGATTCGCGGTTCAAATATCCCTGAGGGGCGCGTACTAGGCGCGCTCCGGCTCTTTAAGAGAATTGTCGAATGACCCTGAAGACCATCGAAGGTACCTTCATCGCCCCCAAAGGCCGCTATGCCCTGGTGGTCGGCCGTTTCAACAGCTTCGTCGTCGAAAGCCTGGTGAGTGGCGCCGTTGACGCCCTGGTTCGCCACGGTGTCAGCGAAAGCGACATCACCATCATCCGTGCACCTGGCGCCTTCGAAATCCCGCTGGTGGCACAGAAAGTCGCGCAGAAAGGCGACTTCTCGGCCATCATCGCCCTGGGCGCGGTCATTCGTGGCGGCACTCCGCACTTCGAATACGTGGCCGGCGAATGCACCAAGGGCCTGGCCCAGGTCTCCATGGAATTCGGCGTGCCGGTGGCCTTCGGCGTGCTGACCGTCGACTCCATCGAACAAGCCATCGAACGTTCCGGCACCAAGGCCGGTAACAAAGGCGCCGAAGCGGCTCTTTCCGCCCTGGAAATGGTCAGCCTGCTGGCGCAATTGGAGGCTGTGTGATTAGCGACGAAAGCGATCGTTTCAACCCGCGCGAGCCGAAACCCGAAGGCGCTGGCAAGCCCTCCAAGAGCGCCAAGCGTCGCGATGCCCGTCAGCTCGCGACCCAGGCGCTGTACCAGTGGCACATGGCCAAGCAGTCGCTGAACGAGATCGAGGCGCAGTTCCGGGTCGACAACGATTTCACCGATGTCGACGGCGCGTACTTCCGTGAAATCCTCCACGGCGTTCCGCAGTTCAAGACCGAGATCGACACCGCCCTCAAGCCATGCCTGGACATCGAGATCGAAGAACTGGACCCGGTTGAACTGGCGGTGTTGCGCCTGTCCACCTGGGAACTGCTCAAGCGCGTCGACGTGCCGTACCGCGTGGTGATCAACGAAGGGATCGAACTGGCCAAGGTCTACGGTTCCACCGACGGCCACAAGTTCGTCAACGGCGTGCTCGACAAGCTGGCGCCGCGCCTGCGTGAAGCTGAAGTGAAGGCGTTCAAGCGCTGATCCGCGCTTGACCTTTGCATGGGCGAGTTCGAGCTGATCCGCAATTTCTTCGCCGCCGCGCCCTGTGCGCAGGGCGGCGAGGGCGTTGCCCTGGGCATCGGCGACGACTGTGCCCTGCTCAGCGTTCCCGCCGGGGAACAGCTGGCGATTTCCACCGATACCCTGGTGGCCGGTGTGCACTTCGCCGACCCTTGCGACCCTTTCCTGCTCGGCCAGCGCGCGCTGGCCGTGGCCGCCAGCGACCTGGCCGCCATGGGCGCCACGCCCCTGGCCTTTACCCTGGCCCTGACCCTGCCGCATAACGACGCCAGTTGGCTGCAAGCCTTTGCCCATGGGTTGAACCTGATGGCACAGCAGTGTGCCTTGCGCCTGATCGGTGGCGACACCACCCGTGGGCCGTTGTGCCTGACGCTGACGGTGTTCGGCCGAGTGCCGACGGGGCAGGCATTGACCCGTGGCGGCGCGCAAGTCGGCGACCTGCTGTGTGTCGGTGGCGACCTGGGCAACGGGGCGGGGGCCTTGCCGCTGGTGTTGGGACAGCGTACCGCGGCGCCGGCGATTGCCGAGCCGCTGCTGGACCACTACTGGTCGCCCAAGCCGCAACTGGCGCTGGGACAGTGCTTGCGTAACAAGGCCAGCTCGGCGCTGGATATTTCCGATGGGCTATTGGCCGATTGCGGACATATCGCGGTGGCATCCTCCGTCAGGTTGCGGGTGGAGCGCGAAGCCTTGCCCCTGTCTTCGGCATTGCTGGCCTTTCTTGGCCAGGATGGCGCCCGCGAGGCGGCCCTCAGCGGTGGCGACGACTATGTACTGGCCTTCACCCTGCCACCGGGCGAGTTGCCCGGGGTGCTGGCGGCGCATGGCTCGGTGCGGGTGATCGGGCAGGTGCTGGCCGGGCAGGGCGTGGTACTGGTGGACGCTACCGGTCGCGACATCACGCCGGCGCATCGGGGCTACCAACATTTTCCGGAGACACCGTGACAGATCATTCCAAGCAGGTCCCGCCGTCGGTCTGGCGCAACCCCTGGCATTTCCTGGCCTTCGGCTTCGGCTCCGGCACCTTGCCCAAGGCGCCGGGTACCTGGGGCTCGCTGGTGGCGCTGCCCTTCATGCCGTTATGGCAGATGTTGCCGGGCTGGGGCTACTGGCTGATGCTCGGTGTCACCACGCTGTTCGGCTTCTGGCTGTGCGGCAAGGTCGCCGACGATCTGCGGGTACATGACCACGAAGGCATCGTCTGGGACGAGATGGTCGGGATGTGGATCACCCTCTGGCTGGTGCCGCAGGGGTGGTACTGGTTGCTGGCGGGTTTTGTGCTGTTCCGCTTCTTCGATATCCTCAAGCCTTGGCCGATCCGCTGGATCGACCGGCATGTCCAGGGTGGTGTCGGTATCATGCTCGACGACGTCCTCGCCGGGGTTTTCGCCTGGTTGGCCATGCAAGGGCTGGTGCACCTCTTCACCTGAGGATTCAGGCATGTCTCGCTGTCGGTTGTGGGTGTTGCTGCTCTGTCTGTTGGTGACTGGCGTTGCCGGAAATGTCGTTCAGGCCCGTGAAGAAACGTCCTTGCCCGGACAGATCCATCTCGCCAGCGAGGAGTGGGTCGACTACACCGGTGCCGATGGGCGCGGCATGGCCTGGGAGGTCATGCGCGAGATCTTCGAGCCCAAGGGCGTCAAGGTATTGATCAGCATCGAGCCCTATACCCGGGCGATCGGCCTGGTGCAGCGGGGCGAGGCAGATGCCTGGGTGGCGGCCTATCGCAATGAGGTGGCGGGCGCTCTTTTTCCGCGCTGGCATTTCGATGTCGATCATCTCTATGCCCTGGGGCTGGCGAGCAATCCGCAACCGTCCCTGGAAACCCTCGGCCTCTATCGTCTGGCCTGGATGCGCGGCTACAAATACCAGCACTACCTGCCCAATATCCGCCATTACAACGAAGTCGTGCGGCGGGACGGGATCTTGTCGATGCTGTCTCAGAGTCATGTCGATTACTACATCGACGCGTTGTCGGAGGTGAACGAGGTGCTGGGCCAGGCCGCGCACCCGGAGATGTACCAGCGCACCCACTTGCTGGACCTGCCGCTGTACCTGGGGTTCGCCAACACGGCGCGAGGGCGGGCGTTAATGGCCTTGTACGATCAGCGCATGGAGGAACTGGTCAAGAGTGGCGAGTTGCGGGCCATTTTCGAGCACTGGAAGCAACCTTATCCGTTCGACAGCCTGCCGGTGCCGGTGCTAACGAATCAAACTTATTGATAGTTATCATGGACAATTCTGCCTAAGCGTCTGTAGGAACCTGCTGTTACAATGCGACCTCTGCGAATTTCCAGTCCTCACACTGATCAGGAGCACACGGTGCCCGTCGTTTTCGTCGCTGCTTCCAAACTGCCCACTCCCTTTGCGACCTTCACCATGAATGGCTTTCTCGAAGAAGCCACGGGCCGTGAACACGTCGTGCTGACCCTGGGGGACGTGGCGGATGGCGCACCGGTTCTTGGCCGCGTGCATTCCGAATGCCTGACTGGCGATGCCTTGTTCAGCCAGCGCTGCGATTGTGGCTCCCAGCTGGAGGCGGCCCTGCGGGCGATTGCCAAGGAAGGGCGTGGCGTCTTGCTGTACCTGCGCCAGGAAGGTCGGGGCATCGGCCTGATGAACAAGATCCGTGCCTATGAATTACAGGACGGCGGTGCCGACACCGTCGAGGCCAACGAGCGCCTGGGGTTTGCCGCCGACCTGCGCGATTACGCCATCTGCCGGCCGATGCTCGAACACCTGGGCATCCAGGCCCTGCGCCTGATGACCAACAACCCGCGCAAGGTCAAGGCCTTGACCGAGATGGGCATCAACGTGGCCGCGCGCGTGCCGCTGCAAACCGGACAGAACCCGCATAACAAACACTACCTGGCGACCAAGGCCGGCAAGCTCGGTCATATGATGGGCAACGAGCATCAGAACGAGGCCGATCCGGCGTGACCCGTGGCCAGGTGAAGCGGCGGCTGGCGGTGGGCTGGTGGAAACAGCTGGTGTTGAGTGTGCTGCCGCTGTTTGTCGCGAACTGGCTTTTCGCTCAGGCAGAGCCGCTGTTGCCGGTGTTGGCGATGCCGTTTTTCATTGCCGGCGTGGCTTCGATGTTTGTCAGCTTGCGGTTTTTCGGGGCTTACAAACGTTCGCTGATCGCGACGCAGGCGGCGCTGGATACACCGGAAGAGCCGGCGGCGTGGATTGAAGTGGCGAACGTGCGGCGCAAAGCCCTGGTGGTGGCCGCCCTGCCGACCTGGATCGGCACCCTGGCGGTGTTCGTCGGGTTGGAGGCGGTGCCGTTGATGCTGCTGGTGTTGTCCACCGTGGTGCTGTTCTACCTGTACCGCATTCCGCGTCAGTTGGGCTGATCAATCGATCTTGCAGGAGCGAGCAAGCTCGCTCCTGCAAGGATCACAGCCCCAGCAGTTGCATCCGCTCGGTCACCGACGCTTCGATCCCCGCCACATCCAACCCGCACTCCGCCAGCATCTGCGCCGGTTTCGCGTGTTCGACGTAGGCATCCGGCAAGCCCAGGTGCAGCACCGGCTTGAGCAGGTTGTCACGCGCCAGGAACTCGCTGACCGCTGCCCCGGCGCCGCCCATGATGGCGTTTTCCTCGATGGTCACCAGCAACTCATGGCTGCCGGCAATCTCGCGTACCAGGGCTTCATCCAGTGGTTTGACGAAACGCATGTCGACCACGGTCGCGTCGAGCTTCTCGGCGACGATCAGCGCTTCGGTCAATTGCACGCCAAACACCAGCAGCGCCACTTTGCTGCCCCGACGGCGAACCACGCCCTTGCCGATCTCGATCGGTTCCAGGTCCTTCTCGATGGGCGCATTCGGCCCGGTACCACGTGGGTAACGCACCGCCGCCGGGCCGTTGTACAGGTGGCCGGTGGTCAGCATCTTGCGCAGTTCGTTCTCGTCGCTCGGGGTCATCACCAGCATGCCGGGAATGCAGCGCAGGTACGACAGGTCGAAACTGCCGGCGTGGGTCGGGCCGTCTTCGCCCACCAGGCCCGCGCGGTCGATGGCGAACAGCACGTCGAGGTTCTGCACTGCGACGTCATGCACCAACTGGTCGTAACCGCGTTGCAGGAAGGTGGAGTAGATCGCCACCACCGGCTTGGCGCCTTCGCAGGCCATGCCGGCGGCGAAGGTCACCGCGTGTTGCTCGGCAATGGCCACGTCGAAGTAGCGCAGCGGGAAACGCTCGCTGAAGGCCACGAGGTCCGAGCCTTCCTTCATCGCCGGGGTAATGCCCACCAGGCGCGGGTCGGCGGCGGCCATATCGCACAGCCATTCGCCGAACACGCCGGAGTATTTCGGTCCGCTGGCCTTCTTCGGCGCGGCGGCCGGGGCGTCCAGGGGTTCGAGCTTGGTGATCGCGTGGTAACCGATAGGATCGACTTCCGCCGGGGCGAAGCCCTTGCCCTTCTTGGTCACCACGTGCAGGAACTGCGGGCCCTTGAGGTCGCGCATGTTGCGCAGGGTGGCGATCAGGGTCGGCAGGTCATGGCCGTCGATCGGGCCGATGTAGTTCCAGCCCAGCTCTTCGAACAGGGTGCCGGGCACCAGCATGCCCTTGGCGTATTCTTCGGTACGACGGGCGATTTCCCAGGCGCCGGGCAGGCGCGACAGCACTTTCTTGCTGCCTTCGCGCATGCTCGCGTAGGTGCGGCTGGAGAGAATCTTGGCCAGGTAGTTGGACAGGCCGCCGACATTGCGCGAGATCGACATGTCGTTGTCGTTGAGGATTACCAGCATGTTGGCGTCGACTTCCGGCGCGTGGTTCAACGCCTCGAAGGCCATGCCGGCGGTCAGGGCCCCGTCGCCGATCACCGCGATGGCCTTGCGATCACTGTTCTGCAGGCGGGCGGCGATGGCCATGCCCAACGCGGCGCTGATGGAGGTGCTGGAGTGACCGACGCCAAAGGTGTCGTACTCGCTCTCCGAACGGCGCGGGAAAGCGGCCAGGCCGTCTTTCTGGCGCAGGCTGCGCATGCGCTCGCGGCGACCGGTGAGGATCTTGTGCGGATACGCCTGATGACCCACGTCCCACACCAGCCGGTCGTCCGGGGTGTCGAAGACGTAGTGCAACGCGATGGTCAGTTCGATCACGCCGAGGCCGGCACCGAAGTGCCCGCCGGTCTGGCCGACCGAATAGAGCAACTCCTGGCGCAGTTCATCGGCCAGGGTTTCCAGCTCGGCTTCACCTAACCGGCGCAGGCCGGCCGGCGTGTCGGCACGGTCGAGCAGGGGCGTGGTCGGGCGCTTGCGGGGAATCTCATGGAACGTCGTGGGCATCAGGCGAATCGTTATAGGTATAGAAGAGGCGGCAGTTTACCTGATGCATCGCACGCTGCCCACGCGGAGCGTCGAAGTTGGCCGATATGCGGTCTTGAGCGCAGCGCCCGGATCAGTTGCGACGCTCGACGATATAACGGGCCAGCTCGCGCAACGGTTCGGCGCACGCGTCAAACGGTCGCAGGGCGTGCAGGGCCTGGTCGCGCAGCTCCAGGGCGTAGGCCTTGGCCGCGTCCAGGCCGAGCAGGGCCGGATAGGTCGGTTTGTCGCGGGCGATATCGGCACCCTGGCGCTTGCCCAGGGTCGCGGTGTCGCTTTCCACGTCGAGAATATCGTCCTGCACCTGGAAGGCCAGGCCGATGGCCTGGGCGTAGGCCTGCAGGGCGCGCAATTCGTCCTTTTGCGCCTGTCCGCTGGCCAGGGCGCCGAGCTTGACGCTGGCTTCGATCAGCGCGCCGGTCTTGTGCCGGTGCATGGTTTCCAGGGCGTTCTGGTCGAGCTTGAGGCCCACCGAGCCGAGGTCGATGGCCTGGCCGCCGACCATGCCGGCGGGGCCGGCCGCCTGGGCCAGGGTGGTGACCATGGTCAGGCGGATGTCGGCGTTCAGGTCGCTCAGGCTCGGGTCGAGCAGGGCGCTGAAGGCCAGGCTTTGCAGGCCGTCGCCAGCGAGGATCGCGCAGGCTTCGTCGAACGCCTTGTGAGTGGTCGGCTGGCCGCGGCGCAGGTCGTCGTCGTCCATGGCCGGCAGGTCATCGTGGACCAGCGAATAGGCGTGAATCAGTTCCACCGCGCAGGCCGCGCCGTTGGCCTGTTCGGGCTTGCCGCCGAGGGCTTCGCAGGCGGCGTAGGCGAGCAGTGGGCGGACGCGCTTGCCGCCGTTCATCACGCTGTAGCGCATGGCTTCATAGAGACGGGCGAGTTCGGGGCCAGGGGCGCTGAACAGGGTATCGAGCGCGGCGTTGACCCGGGCTTGGCTGCTGGCCTGATAGGCTTTGATCATTGTGCTTGTTCCGCGTCGAAGGGCTCTTCGGCCAGCTCGCCGTCGCGCTCGAGCAGGATCTGCACCTTCTGCTCGGCCTGGGCCAGGGCGCCCTGGCAGTCGCGGGTCAGGCGGATACCTTGTTCGAAGGCGGTCAACGAGTCTTCCAACGACAACTCGCCGTTCTCCAGGCGTTCGACCAGGGTTTGCAGGTCGGCAAGGGATTGCTCGAAGTCCAGGGAAGCTTTTTTGCGGGCCATGGCGGCGATCTCGGTAGGCGTTGAACGGGCGCGACACTAGCAGACAGCGGGTTTCGGGGCAAATGCGAGGGGTTGGCAGTCAGGGGCCCGATAGAGACCGGCACCGGATGATTGTCCCGATTTTCGGCGCAGGGCATCCCGGTTTGTCCCGCTAGTCGGCACAAAACCGCCTCTTTATAGTAGTCCATCGATCAAGGATGAATGATCGACACGGATTTCCCTCTCGTCGCCCCGATGTTCCCCTGCGCTTCTACCCATAAGGCTGTCGTCCATGGCGTCTTCTTCCGCTCGTGTTCCCGGTTCCGGTGTCCTGCTGCTGATCATCCTGGCCTGCCAGTTGATGATCGTGCTCGACGTCACCGTGCTCTACACCGCCTTGCCGCATATTCAAAAGGCCCTGGACCTGTCGCTGCCCGACCTGACCTGGGTGCAGAACGCCTACACCCTGGCCTTCGGCGGCATGATGCTGCTCGGCGCGCGGGCCGGCGACCTGCTGGGTCGGCGGCGGGTGTTCCTGGTGGCGGTGACGGTGTTCACCCTGGCCTCGCTGCTGGGTGGCCTGGCCCAGTCGGCCCATGAGCTGTTGCTCGCCCGGGGTGTGCAGGGCATTGCCGCGGCGTTCCTGGCGCCCTCGACCCTGGCGCTGATGATGACCCACTTCCCACCGGGTCCGCAGCGCCTGCGGGCCATCAGCTTCTACACCGCCGTGTCCGGTGGTGGCGGCGCGTTGGGGCTGGTGCTTGGCGGCGTGCTGACCGACCTGTTGTCCTGGCGTTGGGTGATGTTCATCAACCTGCCGGTGGGCATTGTCCTGCTGGCCCTGGCCTGGCGTTACCTGGCGGAAACCGAGCGGCATACCGGTCACTTCGACCTGGCGGGGGCGCTGACCGTTACCTTCGGCATGAGCGCGCTGGTCTACTGTTTCGTCCGGGCTGGCGCCCAGGGCTGGGATGATGCCTTGACCCTCGGCGCGCTGGCCTGCGCCCTGGTGTTGCTGAGCCTGTTCGTCTGGATCGAGCGGCGGGCCGAACAGCCGATCATGCCGTTGCACCTGTTCGCCAGTGCCGAGCGCTCCGGTGCCTATGTCAGCCGCATGCTGCTGGTGGGCGGGATGGTCGGGACCTACTTCTTCCTGATCCAGTATGTGCAGGAAGTGCTGGGCTACAGCGCGCTCAAGGCCGGTGAGGCGTTTCTGGCGCTGACCCTGACCCAGTTCGCCATGTCGGTGTACGGCGTGAAATGGCTGGCGCGGCATATGAGTTCGGCAGTGATGCTGTTCTGCGGGCTGGCGACGGCGCTGGTGGGAATGGCCTTGCTGATCGGGCTGGGCTCGGACGTGGCCTACTTTCCGCATCTGATGCTGCCGTTGATCATTCTCGGGATCGGTTGCGGCGCGGCCTTCGTGCCCTTGACCAGCGCCGGGATTGCCGGGGTGGAGCCGCAGAATGCCGGGGCGGCGTCGGGGTTGGTCAATGTGGCGCATCAGGTCGGCGGTTCGCTGGGCACGGCGGTGATCGTGGCAGTTGTCGGTATGGCGGCGCGCCTGTCGCCGGCTCCGGCGGACCTGGGCGCTGACGCCCAGGCGCGGTTTGCCTTGAGCCATGCATTGTCCGTGGGCGCCACCAGTTCGGCGGTGTTTTTCGGGTTGGCGCTGGTGGTGGTGTTCTTCACCTCGCGGCATGCCCGAAATACCGCTAAATCCGCCGTCAACGCTTGATTCGAGTAGTGGCCATTTGCCTTGTTTTTCGGGGCTTTCCGGGGTTTCGGCAAGGTTCCCGATTTATTTGCTGAGCCACCTCACAAATAGCGCTTTACCTCCATTGTCTAAGCACCGTCGAGTCGCTAATCTCTGCCGCTTCCCCCACCTGTCATCGACAGGTCTTCTCTGACCGGTACCGTGTCGAGAGTGCGCTATGGAGTTTGCGCAGGGTTTTGTGAGGCATCGCAAGGAGGCTGTTGATGCGCCGGTTTTTTCCCATCCTGATCGCCCTCTGGGCCACGACCGCCTGGGCCGAGCCCTCGGCCGAGCTTCAGGAACCGACCGGCGGCTGGCGTTACGCAGGTTTGCTCAACCGTAACGACGCGCCACAGGTGGCCTACCCCACGCCGCCCATCGACCGTGGCATCCAGCGCAACCGCACACCCATCGAAGGCCGGATCAATCCGCCCTCCGGCCCGCGCACGCCGCACATCCTGTCGGTCAACGGCGGCCCGCTGAATCTCTACACCGACGACGCCGGCCGCTTCGTGCGCCCCTACGCCTTCGGAGCCGGCTCCAACAGCGTCGAAGTGCGCAGTTCCGAGGGCAAGTCCCTCAAGCGCGTGCAGTTCTACGAAGCCAACAAGCAGATCACCCCGGCGCGTATCCGCGTGGTCCTCGCCTGGGATGACCCCAAGGCCCAACTCGACCTGCACATCATCACCCCCGACGGCCAGCATGCCTTCTACGCACATCCCGCGCTGACCAACGGCGGCGGCCTCGACCCGGACAGCGTCGACGGCCCCGGCCCGGGAATGTTCACCATGACCGCGCCGCTGCACGGTACCTACCTGATCTACGTGAACTACTGGGGCAACTACAGCGCCAGCGAGGGCTTTAACTTTAACGAGCGTTCCAACCAGAACGAGGTCATCACCTCGCAGATCAACCTGGTGCTCAACGAAAACACCGTCGATGAAAAGCGCGAGAGCTTCATCGTGCCCCTGCGTGCCATCGGCGACCTGCTGCTGGTCAAGACCTTCAACTATTGAACATCCCGCTCCACGGATGAATGGGCTTTGCGAACATGAGCGATAACACAGCTTCCCCGGACGCCGCTGTACCGGCCGCCACCAAACCTGCCGGCTCGCGCCGCTGGCTGGGCCTTGTGCTCGGGCTTGGCGTAGCCGGTGCGGTGCTCGGCGGCCTGGGCTGGTTTTTCCACCACAAACCCGTTGCCCCGGTGCCGGATCTGGCCATGGAAAAACTCGGCGTGAGCCGCCCGGATGCGCTGCTGGAAACCGCGTCGCTGAGCCAGTTGCCCAAGGACCTGCTCAGCGTGCCGTTCCTGCGCGACACCCTGACCGAGGATTTCGTCTTCTATTACGAAACCCACGGCGACCGCCTGGGCCTGATCGGCAGCCTGCGCCGGATCATCTACGAGCATGACCTCAAGCTGCAGGACAACCTGATCGAGCAACTCTTCGACCAGCCGGCGGATATCGCCCTGTGGCGCGGCGCCGACGGTCGGCTCAAGGATTTCCTGTTGGTGATGGACCGCGGCGGCCTGGCCAAGCTGCTCGAACCCCTGGCCCATGTGGCGCTGGACGACACCCAACTGACCAAGGTCGGCGACGTGAAAGTGGCCGGTGACAGCGTGGCGGTCTATCGCCTGGCCTACAACGCCAACAGAGCATTGCTGTTTGCGTCCCGTGGCGACAAGTTGGTGGTGCTGTCCAACCCGGACCGGCTTTACGAGCAAACCAGCGACGACAGCGAATTAGTACCGGGCGATGTCTCGACCCAGGCCCTGGCGGCGCTGCTCAACGGCGACAAACTGTTCCCCGAGGCCTTCGGCCTCAAGCCTCGCGAAACCACGGTGAAGCAGCGTATCTCGGTCGCCTCCAGCGTCCTGGCCATGGGTTACCAGCGCTTTATCCCCAACTTCGCCGGCCTGCGCCTGGACATGGACGACAAGGGCTGGCACAGCTTCCTCGCCCTCGACGAACAGGACAAACCCGCCGACTTCGACTTCAAGCCGATCTGGCAAGCCATGCCGGTGGGCGCCAGCGCCTGCGTGGCCCTGCCGCTGGCCGCCGAGCAGCAGCAACCGCTGCTGGTCAAACTGGGTGCCGACGAAGCCACCGCACAGAAACTCACCGAGCACATGAGCGGCGCCGCCGGTCTCTGCTGGTACGCCGACTCGCGCCTCTACACCCCGTTGCTGGTTGCGAACCTGACCAAGTCCAACGACAGCCTCGACGCCGATCTGGGCAAGCTGTTCGGCTCCATGGTCGGGAGCAAGGAAAGCAATGTCGAAGGTGGCCTGTTCCCCATCGACGAGCAGCAGAAAGACAGCGTCCACCAGTGGAAGCGCCAGGTCAGCTCGACCTTCGGCCAGTACGCCGCCAAGGACGCCGAGAACCCCGACGCCATCACCGGCAAGGGCTTCTTCCGCGTAAGCCTGGCGCGGCACGGTTCGACCCTGCTGTTCTCCCTGGACGACAAGTTGGTGGACAAGGCCCTCGGCACCCTCGACAAGCACTTCCCGCCGCTGGCCGACGTGCTGCCCAAGGATGTGCTGATGCCGGTCTACCTCGGCCCGGATTCCCTGGCGCAACTGATGCAGCAGGAAACCCTCGACAGCCTGCCCCAGGACATGGAGCCGGTGTTCCGCAACGCCGCGCAGACCCACCTGATTCCCAAGCTGCAAAAGCTCGCCGGTTTCGGCAAGTACGCCCTGACCCTGCCTGAAGGCAGCGAGCCGGACGGCCACTGGCAATGGCTGCCTCTGCAATGGCGGGCAATGTGATTCCTCTGTTCAAGAGGTTGGGTTGGCTGGCGCTATTACTGAACACCGCGTTCAGTGTGCCGGCGTTCGCCCTTGAAACAGCGCCCCTGGATGTCGAGCAGTCCCAGGTGTTCCGCGCCTGGTTCGTGCGCATCGCCCAGGAGCAACTGACCCAGGGCCCGAGCCCGCGCTGGTACCAGCAGGACTGCGCCGGCCTGGTGCGCTTCGCCGCCAACGAAGCGCTGAAAAAACACGATGACAAATGGCTGCGGGCCAATGGCCTGTCCAACCGCTACCTGCCGCCCGAGCTAACCTTGAGCGAGGCCCAGCGCAACCTGGCCCAGCAATGGCAGCAGGGCGGCGGCAAGGTCGGGCCCTACGTCAATGCGATCAAGCTGATCCAGTTCAACAGCCAGCTGGTCAGCCGCGACCTCAACCAGGCGCGGCCCGGCGACCTGCTGTTCTTCGACCAGGGCGACGACCAGCACCTGATGATCTGGATGGGCCGCAACATCGCCTATCACACCGGCACCACCACCCCCACCGACAACGGCATGCGCTCCGCCAGCGTGCAGCAACTCATGACATGGAAGGACACCCGATGGATACCCGATGCAACGAACCCCAACTTCATCGGCGTCTACCGGCTGAACTTCCTCTCTCGATGAACGGGTCTCCCATGATGCGTCTGTTTTCCCGAATGGTTTTCGCCCTGGCCGTGCTGGTGCCGGTTGTCGCCGGTGCCGCCGATGACTCGGTGCCGCCGAGCAACTACACGCCGGTATCCGGCGAGAGTTTCTTCCTGCTGGCCGATAGCAGCTTCGCCAGCGACGAGCAGGCCCTGGTCCGCCTCGAAGCACCGGGCCGCGACTACCGGCGTTTCCGCATGGAGCCCTACGGCGGCGCGGATATCCGCGTGTATCGCATCGACCAGCCGCTGGAGTTCCTCAAACGCCAGAAGAACCTGCACCGGGTGGTCAGCGATGGCCAGTTCAAGGGCGAAGGCCTGTCCAACACCCTGGCCTACCTGTGGGACAACTGGTACCGCAAGTCCCGTCGCGTGATGCAGCGGGCGTTCTCCTACGAGTCGCGCAAGCAAGTGACCGAGGAAGTGCCGGAACTGAAAATGGGCACGGCCATCGCCGCACCGACCCCTTACGACAACCACCCGCAATATGCGCCGCTGCCCGGCCTGCCGCTGGTCAGCCAGTTCCGCTACCCGCTGTGGGACGCCAAGCCGATCCAGCCGCCCAAGGGTGTCGACCTGGCCGGTTCTTCCAGCCAGTTCATCAGCGTCGCCCCCGGCAACGTCTATGTGCCGCTGGGCAAACTCAAGCCGGGCCTGTACCTGGTGGAGGCGCTGATCGGCAAATACCGCGCGACCACCGTGGTGTTCGTTTCCAACACCGTGGCCGTGAGCAAGATTGCCGGTGACGAATTGGTGGTATGGGCGGCGCGCAAGCATGAAGGCAGTTCGGTGCCCAAGGTCAAGGTGCTGTGGACCGACGGCCTGGGCGTGATGAGCAGCGGCGAGACCGATGCCGATGGCCTGCTGCGCCTCAAGCATGTCAGCCCGGAACGTTCGTTCATGATCGGCGAGGACGACGAGGGCGGCGTGTTCGTCTCCGAGAACTTCTACTACGACAGCGAAATCTACGACACCAAGCTCTACGCCTTCACCGACCGGCCGCTATACCGGCCGGGGGATTGGGTGTCGATGAAGATCGTCGGCCGCGAATTCAAGAACGCCCGTGACTCGGTCAACCCGACCACCGCCCCGGTGCGCGTCAGCGTGCTGGATGCCACCGGCACCACGTTGCAGACCCTGGACCTGAACCTGGATGCCAAGTCCGGTACCCAGGGCCGTTTCCAACTACCGGACAACGCCGTGGCCGGTGGCTACGAGTTGCGCTTCACCTACCGCGACCAGACCTACAGCAGCGCCTTCCGCGTGGCCGAGTACATCAAACCGCACTTTGAAATCTCCATGGACCTGGCCAAGCAGGACTTCCGTACCGGCGAGCCGATCAAGGGCAAATTGCTGCTGCTCTACCCGGACGGCAAGCCGGTGGCCGATGCCCGTGTGCAGCTGAGCCTGCGCGCCCAGCAACTGTCGATGGTCGACAACGAGCTGCAATATCTTGGGCAATTCCCGGTGGAACTGACCAGCACCGAACTGACCACCGACGACAAGGGCCAAGCCGTGCTCGACCTGCCGGCGGCGGAGAAACCCAGCCGCTACATGCTCACCGTGTTCGCCAGCGATGGCGCGGCGTATCGGGTCAAGACCACCAAGGAAATCCTTATCGAACGCGGCGCGGCTCGCTATCGCCTGTCGGCGCCGCAGCGTTTCAGCGCCACCGGCGAGAAGGTCGCGTTCAGCTACGCCAGCGAATCCACCGTCGAACAACCCAACGCCGGCAAGCCGAGCGCCTACACCTGGGTCCGTCTGGAAGACCAGACCACCGGCAACGGCAAACTCGCTGCTGGCGACAAGGGCTTCAGCGTCACCTTCGACCGTCCCGGCACCTACAACCTGTCGCTCAAGGACGACCACGAACGCATACTCGGCGCCACCGGCCACTCGGTGACCGGCGACGGGGTGAAAGCCGTGCCCGGTACCGTGGAAATCCTCCTCGACAAACCCGAGTACCAGGCCGGCGATGAAGCCCTGGCGCTGATCACCTTCCCGGAGCCGGTCAACGACGCGCTGCTGTCGCTGGAGCGTGACAAGGTCGAGGCCACCGCGTTGCTGTCCAAGGGCGCCGACTGGCTGCGCCTGGAAAAAATCAGCGACACCCAATACCGTGCGCGGATTCCGGTGAAGGACAACTTCGCGCCCAACTTGACCTTCTCGGTGCTCTACACCAAGGGTGGCGAATACAGCTTCCAGAACGCCGGCCTCAAGGTCACCACGCCGCAGATCGACGTGGCCATCGCCACAGACAAGGACAGCTACCAGCCGGGCGACACCGTTTCGGTGGACCTGACCACCCAGTTCGCCGGCAAGCCGATTCCGGCGCACCTGACCGTCAGCGTGGTGGATGAAATGATCTACGCGCTGCAACCGGAAGTGGCGCCGAGCATCGACCAGTTCTTCTACCACCCACGGCGTAACAACGTGCGCACCAGCGCCAGCCTGTCGTTCATCAGCTACGACGTGGCATTGCCGGGCAGCCCTGGCGCGCCGGGCAAGGCCAACCGCAGCGAACGTGGGGTGAAAGTGCTGGAGCGGCCGCGTCGCGAAGACGTCGACACCGCCGCCTGGCAACCGGAGCTGGTTACCGACGCCAACGGCAAGGTGCGTTTCACCTTCCGCATGCCGGACTCCCTGACCCGCTGGCGCATCACCGCCCGGGCCATCGCCGATGCCGGGCAGGTGGGACAGAAGAACCAGTTCATCCGTTCCGACAAACCGCTGTACCTGAAATGGAGCGGCCCGACCCACTTCCGCACGGGCGACCAGCCGAAGCTCGGCCTGTTCGCCTTCAGCCAGGCCGACAAGCCGGTCAAGACCGAACTGCTGATCCGCTACGCCGGCCAGGAACAGCGCCTGCCGCTGTCGCTGAACAAAGGCATCAACTACATCCCGCTGCCGGCGACCCCGTTGAGCAGCGGCGACTGGAGCGCCGAGCTGCAACAGGACGGCAAACCCCAGGATGCCCTGGCAGTACGCCTGAGTGCCGTGGGTGACGGCTGGCAAGTGACGCAAAGCCAGAGCCTCAGCGTGGCGAGCGGCGACACCCCGCTGAGCCTGCCGGCGGACGCCAGCGATATTCGCCTGCGCCTCGACGACAGCCCGCAAGCGCTGTTCCGCGCCAGCCTCGACGACCTGCTCAGCTACCCGTATGGCGGCGTCGAACAAACTGCCAGTCAGCTGCTGCCGTTGAGCATCGCCTACCCGGCGTTGTCGGCCAACGCCCAGGTCCGTGACCGCTTGCGGCTGATCATGCAGAACAGTCGCCTGCGCCTGGTCTCGATGGCCGGGCCGGACGCCTGGTTTACTTGGTGGGGTGAAGACGTCACTCCGGATGCTTTCCTGACCGGCTATGCCTATTACGCCGACTGGCACGCCAGCAAGGCCCTGGGCATCAGCCTGCCGCCGGAGCACTGGCAGCGGGTGCTGGATGTCTACGGCAAACAGGCCACCGTCACGCCTTTGCTGCAACGGGCGTTGGTGCTGTCGTTCGCCAAGGACATGCAACTGCCGGTGAACACCTTGCTGAGCGGCCTGATGAACGAGCTGGCGAAAGCCGGCGAGGGCGCTGACGCCAACCTGATGGATGACGGCGAGGACAGCCTGATCATGAGCGCACCGGATTCGGCCCTGGGCCTGGCCAGTGCGCGGGTGCTGACCGCCGCCCTGGCACGGCAGAGCAAAGTCGCCTTGCCGGATGCTTTCAGCAAGCAACTGCCCGCGGCCGAGCAGCGCCTGGGTGCCAGCTCGCAACCGTTCGCCAGTGCCTTGAACCTGTCGCTCAAACCGTTCAACGCCGACCAGGCCCAGGACCTGTTGCAACGGCTGTTGCCACAGCAATCCACCCTGGAGCGCGCCCTGGCCCTGACCTGGTTGCAACGCAGCATCGAGCAGACCCCAAAAATGGTCAACCTGACCCCGGGCGAAGGCTGGCAAGCGCGCCAGGGCGGGACCGGTGAAAACTACTGGCAATGGCAGGGCTCCGGTGTACCGAGCGTGCTGACCCTGGGCGGTGCGCAGGAGCGTCCGTTGCGGGCCAAGCTGAGCTACCTGAGCCAGCAGAAAGTCCCGGACGACCTGCCGGTGCAGATCAAGCGCCGCCTGCTGGAACTGGTGCCGGGCGACGATGCCTACACCTTCAGCCTCAAGGCCGTGGGTGACAAACCGTTGTCCAGCGATAGCCTCTATTTGGACGAAGTGATCCTCACCACCAAGAGCGCCAAACCATTGCGCTACGGCATGCTTGAAGTGCCGTTGCCGCCGGGCGCGGATGTCGAGCGCACCACCTGGGGCGTCAACCTCGCCGGGCTGGCCGGTGCCGAAGCCACGCCGTTGGAGAAGGCGCACTTCGAGCCGGGGCAGATGGCCTACGGCGTGCCGGTCAACAGCCTCAACGGTGAAGTGCGCCTGCGCCACCTGATCCGCTTCTCGCAGAAGGGCCAGTTCAAGTTGCCGCCGGCGCGTTTCAGCCAGATCTATGCGCCGGAGCATCAGGCCCAGGAACAGAAGCCGGCCCTTGGGCAAATCACGGTTGAATGACATGACCCGTCCACTGGCCTGGCTACTGTTGTGCATCCTTCCTCTGCTGGCGACGGCGGAGGAGGCGCCCGTGCGTCTGGCCTGGAAAACCGCCAACGGCTACGAGCTGGTGAACCTGAACACCACCCAGGTGCTCAGCCGCGAGCCGTTGCCGGCTGATCTGCAAACACCGCTGGGCAGCCTGTGGAAACTCTTCGTCTATGCCTGGTTGGTGGACACGGATCAGAAAGAGCCGGCCTACGACTGCCACGGCCAGGATCACGAGGAAGTCTATTGCTGCACCCCGGGCGGCAATATCGCCCGGGATGCTGCGTTGGTCCGTTCCTGTGGTTTGTACTTCGATCCCAAGCGCTTGAAGATCGATGTCGGCCAATGGCGCGACTACTGGCAGGCGCGTCAGGCACCCAACTGGCTGCTCACCCTCGATCAACTGCAACCGCAGACCCGCGTGCCGGTGGTGCAACTGCTGGAGGCGCTACGTACGCTGCCGGCCCAGGAACCGACGCGCAAACTGCTGCTGGACGTGGTGCTCAATGCCGCCGACGGCCAGGCGGTGGCGCTGCTGGGCGGGCGCGTGCGGGTCAAGACCTGGAGCTGGCTCGGCGACCAGGACCCGCAGTCGCGCCAGGGTGGTTTTGCCGGCTGGTTGGAAGACGGTACGCCACTCTGGGTTGGCGGTCGCGGCACCAGCCAGATGGTGCTGCGGCACTACTCGGATGTGCTGGGCAGCTTCCTGCCATCGCCGTCGTCCGAGGATGCCGGGCGTTGCGTGCAGGTCGACCTGTTCTCTCGCTACCCACTGAAAGGCGTCACCCGCGCTGACGGCCAGGCCGCTCCCAGCGGTGCCTTGCAAGGTCACTACCGGGTCGATTTTGCCAACGGCAACCAGTTGGAAATCGAAAGCGCGGGCGAACTCTTCCTGCTGCAGAACGCTGGCCAGCCACAACTGGTGGCGCGGCTGGACCGCGAGGAATACGTCGCCCGTGTGCTGCAGCGCGAAGCCAAGAGTGAACCGGTCGAAGCCGCCAAGGCCCTGGCCGTGGCGATCCGCACCTACCTGTTGCAGAACGCCGGCCGTAGCGGCGACTGCCTGAGCATCGACGACAGCAGCAGCCGTCAGCGCATCGCCCCACGCCCGGCCACCGTCGAGGCGCGGAGCATTGCGGCCTGGACCAGCGACCTGGTGCTGGCGGGCAGCCCGGTGACCTACCACTCGGATCAACCCGGCCCGGACAAGCTGTCCTGGCAACAGGCGGTGGAACAGGCCAATGGCGGCGAGCGCTACGACCAGATCCTCCAGCACGCCTACCCGCGTGCGAGCTTGAGCCGCTGGGACAACCCGGTGGCCTCGTGCGAGCCGTTGCCGGCGGCGCAGGAGTGGCTGCTCAAGCAGCGTCGCGTGTGGCGCCAGCGCCTGGACCAGGAGGTTGGCTATAACGAATTGAGCCAGTTTGCCGTCTGCCGGGTGTCCTATGGTCGGCCTTATGTCGACCGCGAACGCCAACGCATCTATGTGCGTGGCGTGCTGACGCAACAGGACCGCCTCGACCTGACCCATGAATACCTGCACCTGGCGTTCGAAGCCCATCCGAACGGCCAGGACGAAGATTACGTCGAAGGGCTTGCCCGTCACCTGTTACTGGAATAGGCCATGAAATTGCGCATCTCCACCGTTGTCCTGTTCCTCAGCGCGCTGTTTGTGCTGAACGCGGCCCATGCCGACAGTGGCATTCAGCTCGACACCCCCAAGGGCGGCTGGCACGTCGGCTCGCCAGAGGGCGAACACTTCCGCCAGACCGTCAACTACCCGGCTTCGTCGGTCAACACCCCGCTGGGTCAGGCGGATACGGCGCGGATCATGGGCATGATCAAGGGCGCGCCGAAGAGCGCCAGGGTGCCGGGGAAGCTGATCATCAATGGCGTGAGCATGCCGTTGAAGATCGATGAGTCGGGGAATTTCGACCGGCCGTTTTCGTTTCCCTCCGGCAGCAACAGCGTTGAAGTGCGTAGCCCGGATGGGCAGCAGCGCAAGCGGGTGCAGTTTCTCAATCTGGGAGGGGCGACACCGGCCAAGTTGCGGATCCTGTTGTCGTGGGATACGGACGGCACCGATTTGGACCTGCACGTGGTGACGCCGGATGGCGCGCATATCTGGTACGGCGATCGGGTCGCACCTAATGGCGCGGCGTTGGATGTGGACGTGACTACTGGGTATGGCCCGGAGATTTTCTCCATGCCTGCGCCGATCAAGGGCCAGTACCTGATCTACGTGAACTACTTCGGTGGCGGTTATCGCAGTGACGATGATGAGAGCGGTGGGCAGGAGAATGCCGTGCAGCCGTTGACCACGGCGAAGGTCACGGTGATTACGGAGGAGGGGACGGTGAACGAGAAGATGGAGTCGTTCATTTTGCCGATGCGGGCACCGGGAGAGCTGACGTTGGCTCGGCGGTTTAATTATCCCTAACGACACGTGGTGACGATATGTCGCTGGCGACGACATGAGAGAAGAACGTGTCGCTGAAATCGCGTTTTAGCGACACGTCGGAAATTTCGTTCTTGCTTGGTCCAAAATGCTGATGCTCAACGAGGATGTTGGGCGACAGACAACATCGGTGTGATGGTTAACGATGCGTGCCCAAGGCAGGGCACGTTCCGCCGACGTCGCTGGATCAGCCCTTTCCTGTAATCGATAACGTTTCGGCCAAGGCCTCCATCCTGCTCCCTCAAGGCAAAACACCGCTCCTGTCTATCTATGGGAGCCTGCTTGCTGGCGACTGCGATATCACATTCAGCGCCGTCACTGCCTGTCGGACCTGTCTCCTGAACCTATTTATCGCCCATTCGTTGGGGGCGGGTGCTGAGGGACGTTGGTGCGGCGGTTTGATTGTCCATGGGGGGTTCTTAAACTGTAGTCTTTAAACTACACTGAGGGCAGATGCTTGAGATAAAACAGACTGCGACCTTCATGGCGTGGGAACGGAAGCTCAGAGATCACAAAGCTAAGGCCCTAATCGCAGCACGTGTCTTTCGGCTGGCGAATGGCCTTTTGGGTGATGTTTCTCCTGTGGGCCAGGGTGTCAGCGAACTTCGAATTCACTATGGTCCGGGTTACAGGGTTTATTTCCAGCAGCGGGGGAGCGAGCTTGTCATTTTGTTGTGCGGTGGTGACAAGGGTACTCAAAGCCGTGATATCGAAATAGCGAAAAACCTGGCGAGCCAGTGGAGTCCAGAATGAACGAACCTCTCTATGACTATGATCCTGCGTCCGCGCTAAGCGACCCTGAGTCGATTGCTATTTTTATGGCAGATGCCTTCGAAACGGGCGATGCAGCTTATATCGCCCAAGCGATGGGAGTTGTTGCCCGAGCTAAAGGCATGACCGATCTGGCCCGTGAGTCGGGACTGTCTCGTGAGCAGCTTTATCGCTCGTTCAGCGATAAGGGGAATCCCACCCTGAAAACCCTGCTGGCGGTGATGCGAGCATTCGGCGTAGATCTGACCACCCGAGCACACGTTTAAGGTCGCGATATGCTCTGACGATCTGTCGCTGGCGGCGACATGAAAGAAGAACGCGTCGCTGAAATCGCGTTTTAGCGACACGTCGGAAAATTTCGGTCTCCGGTTTGCTGGTTAACGATGAGTGGTCAAGACACGGGCGATTTGAGCTTTTTTACGCAGGTCGCCCATCGGGCCCGATTAGTCGGGGCTCGATGGGCGACCGCGGAAGTCACTGCGGAAGTCACTAAGTAAGTCGTCCCCCGCTCCAAGGCATCTAGATACAGCGTGTCAGCGCCGATCTGAATATCCAGCTCCGGCCATTCAACGGTCCAGCCAGCGTCGCCAATGGCCGCACCAGCGAACGCTTCAGCATCGCGCAATGGATTCAAGCCCGGGTAGTGCTTGATATCGTTGTTCAGATCCAGGTCGAAAACTTGCCCGTTCACAAAGGTTAGCTTCAGCGTGAAACTCGGGTGCGCCTGCACAGCCTGCAGGCGAGGGCGTTTCATGGATGACATTTTTTCCACTCATCTAAGAGTTTTGTCCGGTTATCCCGTACCCAGCCCAGCCCTGCAAGTGTCATCGGGGGGCTGGTCGCCAGATGACTCGCGCTCACTCCTCATCAAAGTAATCACGATCCAGCGCAGGCAACCGCAACAATCGCGATGTAACACCTACCTCATGATCCATCATCAGATGCACCAGTCGTGTGCCATCCACCAACACAATGCCGTCCACCGATTTCGCGAAATCGACAGCATTTGCGGTGAAACCAGAGGTTGTAATGAACACTCCACGTTTGGCCTTTTGCCCAGCGAGTGCACCGTAGAAAGCCTGCAGCTCAGGGCGGCCCACTGTGCTCTGCCAGCGCTTGGCTTGAACGTAAACCTTCTCCAACCCTAACTTGTCGAGCGAGATGATGCCATCGATGCCAGCATCCCCGGAGCCGCCGACACGCTGCAGGTCATTGCGACTGGCGCCGTATCCCAGGCGATGAAGAACATCCAGCACGATTACTTCGAAGCGGTTGGGGCTGACCTGTAACAAGTGATCCAAAAGGTCGGCAGCTGTGGCGTCGCGCAATTCCTGGAGTGCTTGCTCCAGCCGGTCATCCGGGCTAGCGGTGGCAGAGGTGACGTCAGGTTCAACAGGCGTTTCGTCATCAAGCGGGGTGGCGTCGGGGGCAACCTTCAGCTTCACATTCATATAGCCAATGGCTAAATGCTCCACTTCATCGGACGGCAGGGGGGCTGGGTGGTCCTTGGCGTAGGCCACACCCGCGTCAGTCAATTTCCAATACCCGCGTTTAGCGCTGCTGGAAAGGCCGGCACGCTTGAGCCGATCGTGCGCCCAGCCTGCTCTGTTCTTATAGGTGGCCTGCCCACTGGCGATCAGTTCTTCACGTTGCTCTATGGACAAATGCAACATTTTTGCTGCCGCTTCATGGGCATCCCGGGCGAGTGCACCATCGGATTTGGTAGCGAGAAAACGCAGGATGGGTTCGATGAACTGATCGTAAGTTGGAACGGGCATGGACGCTTCCCTGTGATGGCTACGTTTTTGTGCGAATCGGTAGGTGAGTATAAGTTAACGCTCACTCGGGTATCCCGCACGGGTGAGTCGTTGGCGCTGATAAAACGTAAGTCACGCACTGCGTCGCGAATTGGGCTGGATGCATTTGGACTGAGGATATTTAGTCAGTGAAAAGGGGAGCGTGCTCCCCTTTTTGCCGCGCGCCTTTCTGTCAGCTTGTTACCCCCGCGGGCAGCTCTTCAATTACTGAGTCTACCTGCCGTTGAGCCAACTCGATCAGATGCACTACTCCCATCGCCACCTTGCGATTCGCACCAGTGAGGTTATCTGCATTCTCATAGGCAGTGGCGGCAGCGGAATCCAGGATTGAACTGGCGTTGACGAGGGCTTCTTCTCGGCTTTGCGGGGCAGGGGCTTTGTCTTGTGTTCCTGTGGTGCCCGAACGTTTTGGACTGCCGCCCTGAGGCAGTATGTAGTACGCCAAAGCGCGATCAGCGGCTTGTGGGTCGATGCTTTCGATACCGGAGATTCCCGGTGGGTTGGGTGTGATTTTGAACATGCTGCGTGACTCCTAGTCGGTCAGTAAGGAGCCGCTACCATCGCTACTAAACGATTTAAGGGTGGCGGCCGAACGCAGGTTAGTAGACCGGTGACTAGGCCCGGCGCACCCGAAGGCGCCCTGCGCACGGCCACCATAAAGCGCAGGTCGAAAGAAATCGCCTTGCTGAAGGAGGCACTTTGCGCCTAGTCAAACGGCGGGCTACTAAACCCGATCACTGATGTGCAGTGACGGACTGAAGACTAGCCACCGAAATTGGCAGGCACAAGCGGTCAGGATTTTCTAGGAAACTTCATTCAAAGGAAAGCGAGTTGTCTTGCTGGCACTGCAAGATCACTGAAAAAACTCAGCTGATTTACCGGCGTTAAAAAGCTGAAAGGGGGCGCAAGTTCTCTTGCTGGGCCCCGATATTTCCCAGGTATTCAGGACTGATACGACCCAGCGGGCATCTGGATGTTCACCGCTTTTCAAATACCGGGCCCAGTCACGCGGGCCGACAATCTGGCCAAGCGATCCCATCCCTCCGCGCTGATCCCGGAGCAGTTCGACAACCACAATTTTTGCAGCGGCAACTGCTCCAACACGGACACCGCTGCTGAAGTGATCTGCGATTCCCCTGCACTTGCCGCGAGTGTCAGATCTCGCAGCGGCAGACGCGCGAGGTGGGCGACACCGGCGTCAGTGAGCCAAGGGCTTTCATATAAACCGAGGCGCTGCAGCGGCAGATCGCGCAAGCAGGCCAAGTCGGCATCGCGTAGGTCCAGACCGCCTATCTCAAGTTGTTCCAACGGCAATCCCAATTCGACGAGCATCCGCAAGGCCTTGCTGTCAATGCCGCGACAAAAGCTGAGATTGAGTCGCTTCAGCGGCAGGCCAGCTAGTTGTTTCAGTTCCTTGCCAGTGACGTCGTTCAATGAAAGGTCCAGCGATTCCAGATCCAAACCGTGCAGATCGCGCAACGTACGTGCGTCGATGCCTTGCACATCGGAAAGTCCCAAGCGCTTCAGTGGAAACGCGTGCAGCACATCGAGCCTCTCGATCATTTGCTGTGAAGATCTGAGATCCAGGTCGGCGAGTGGCATGCCTTCCAGTTCCGCTATGTCGTCTTCACAGACATACGAAGATTGCAGCGAAAGCCGTTCGATCGGCAGGTCCCGGATGGCGTGGAGCGTTGCGTCGTTTGCGTAACAGTAATCGAGGCTCAGCGACCGCAATGCCATCAGGTCGCTGAGCCAGGAAGGATCGTCCAGGATTGCGCTATTCCAGCCGAGCGATAGCTGTTCAAGTGGATGATGACCTAAGTGCTTCATTCCACGTGGAGTGAGTTCCCCTGCGCGTTCGAATGTGAGTGATCGCAACTTGAGTCGTGACAGTCCGAGCAGGCCGTCGTCGGTGACCTCATCACAACGGTTTAACGACAGTTCCTGCAGTGCACTACTGCCGAGTTGGTGAAGGAAGCGGTCGTCGAAGTCTTCGCCGTAGGTTTCCAACTTCAGCCGGCGCAGCCGTTCGAGTGACGGGAGGCTGGTGGCATTGTCATCGCGCCAAAAACCGCCGATTTCCAATGTTTCAAGGGCAACGGCTGGCAAGCGTCGCCATACATTCTGATCGCAACTGAACTTCGGGCTGTTGAGTACCAGCGTACGCAATGGCAGACCAGCCAGGGCGTCAAACCACTCAGGCTTGGCATTCTCCAACTCCACATGGTCTACGGGCAGTCCACGAAGCTGCGACAACAAGACCTCGGGGCGATTTGCATGCGCTGTGGTGTTCAAGTGGGCAATAACGGCGATAGCGGCCGGATCGCACAGGCCCGCAGCGACTCGTAAACCATCCAGTGAAGCCTCTCCGGTGTCGAGCAGATCGCGATAAAGCGAAGCACGCGCTGCAATGTCATCGGGTGTGGCAGAGAGTTGGGCCATCAGAGCGTTGCGGTTCAGCACTGGTTACGAGTCCGAAGTTGGTGAGCCGAAAGGATTGACGCAAGTATTAGCCAGTGAAGTCAGCCTGGTGTCCAGAGACATGGGTGAAAAAAGGGGCGCGAGATGCCCAGGGAGTGTTTGAACGATGATCCTGAATGTCCATGTCAGCGGGCTTGAGCCACCTCCACCCGATCGCGCCCTTTCCCCTTGGCCCCATAAAGCGCCTCATCCGCCAACGACAGCAATCGCGAAAGTTCGTACCCCGATTCCCCTGTGCTCACCAGCCCGATACTCACACTGAGAAATCCCGGCTCCAGCAGTGTCAGCCCGGAAAATCCGGCCCGAATCCGCTCCGCGACTTCCACTGCGCTCGCTTCGTTGCTATCACCCAACACACAGGCAAACTCTTCCCCACCAATGCGTCCGAACACATCGGCCGGGCGCAGGATCTGCGTTGTCATCCGGCTGAAGGCGATCAGCGCCTGGTCCCCCACGGCATGGCCGAAGGTGTCGTTCAGGCGCTTGAAGTGGTCCAGGTCGCAAAGCAGCAGCGCCGCCGACGTCCCGCGACGTTCGCAGTCGGCCAGCAGCGTTTCGCTCTTGAGCATGAACGATCGTCGGTTGCCGATGCTGGTCAAGGGATCGCTGTAGGCCGCGGCCTTGAGCTGGCGTTCGGCGCGTTCCTTGACCATGGCCAGGGTCACGTAGCCGATTCCGACCATGTAGACCATGGATTCGAACAGCAGGAAGGAAAAAAATGGCAGGCCTTCGCCGTTGCCCGCGAACGCGCGGGCCGGTCCCAAGCCGGTATCGGCAAAGATCCGCACGCAGTAGAACAGTGTTTGTAGTGCCGTCAGGGTCAGCGCGGGAAGGTAGGAGGCTTCGAGACGGTGGCGGCTTCGCCAGAACTCCAGCAAGGTCAGCCCGCCATAGCTGGCCGCCAGCGCCGAGTAGGCGGACACCCGCAATGGAAACGACGCCAGGAAGGTCGGCACCAGACACAATGCCAGCCAGATCGCCGCGCCCGCCAGTATGCCCGGCACCGAGGGCGGGCGACCGGCAAACACTCGCATGGCCGTCCAGTTCATGGCCGCGCTCAGCAACAGGATCACGTTGCCCAGCACTATCGGCACAAAGTCGATCCCCATGCCGCGCAAGCTCCCCAGCAGTAGGCCGAGGGACGCCAGCAACATCATGCTGCCCAGGTAGGCGAGGCAACGCTCGCGGGTTTCACGCAGCCAGGCGTGCAGGCTCAACAGCCCCATCAGGCAGAAGATGAAGACCGAGACCAGCAGCAGGGTCGGGATGTGCAGCAGCGTCATGTTCAGGCAACCCTGTTCAGCTGGCGACCGGGAATAACCCGGGGTGGCGGTTGTGGGTGCCAGGGAACACCGCGAGGTGGAAAGCAGGACTTGGCACGTGAGCGAGCACCTTGGTAAACACTCGGCGGGATTGTAGCGATATCTCCGAGGGGCTGCCCGCTTGTTGAGCGGGTCTGCAGGTCAAGATCCTACAGGCAGCGTTGAGTTGCCTGACATTCAATGCGGTCACTTCCTTTCGGCCCCGAACGTAAGCTTCGGCAACTGGGCCGAACACCTGATTTTCTGTTCTTGTCGGTCCCTCTCAAGGAGTGAGCGACTGTTGAAACAGGGATCTCGTTAACCGTGGGCCATTACGATTCCAGGGGCAATTATTCGCCCACGCCCGGCCCGTGTATTCCTCTGCCGCCGCGCAATTCCGAGCGCCGCGCGCCGCGCGCCGCCTCCAACACCCTACGAAAAAAGTCACGGATACCATTTCCACCGGCGGAAAATTCCGGGTTGACGAGATGGCCTACGATCCGAAGGCCCACGTTGTGATTGTCGCCAACAATGCCGGCGAGCCGCCGTTCCTGACGCTGATCTCGAGCAAGCCCGGCCATAAAGTCATGGCCAAGATTGCGATTGAAGACGCCACGGACGGGGTCGAGACAGCCTGTCTACGATGCCGCGACGAAAAGGTTCTATGTTTCGATTCCCGAGTTGAAGAAGGATAAGGCCAAGGGCGCCGTCGCCGTCATCGACCCGGCCAGCGGCAAGCTCGAGAAACTGTTGCCAGTCAGTGACTGCCATTCCAACGGCCTGGTGCAAGGGCGTGGCGCAAACCTGCTGTTAGGTTGCGACGCCGGCGGTAAGGACACCGGTCTGCCGCCGGTATTCGTCGTGATGAAGACCGACGGTTCGGTGGTCAAGGTCATTCCGGGTCTCGGTTCCGCCGACATGGTCACCTACAATCCGAAGCTCAAGCAGTATTACACCGCTTCGCGCGGTATGCCGGACGGCCCGGAGCTCGGTGTCATCGACGCGAAATCCAACACGCTGGTCCAACGCATAAAACTGCCCGGCGGCAACCCGCATTCGGTGGCAGTCAGCGAGAAAAACAACCACGTCTTCCTGCCGCTCAGCGCGAAGGATGGTGGCTGTAATGGTTGCGTGGCCGTCTTCGCTCCGGGCAGCTGACTTCATCGTAACTATCGAGTCTTGCGCGTCGCCAATAACCGCGGCGTGCAAGGCTAGGTGGTCTCGCAGTGGGGAGGGAAGCGCGGCGGTACACGGGTCATCTACGGCCGATCTGGACGCTTAGAACGCCACGCTGGATAAGCGCGTTTGCCGAGGGATGGTCGGACGTGGAATTTGTGCAACAGGTGCTTGCACAATTGTCCTGGGGGCAAAATCTGGCGCCGTTAGACACGCTCTCCGGTCCAGAGACCCTTGATCCTGTGGGGCTGCAGCGGATTTCAGCAGGCAAAACACCTTTCAAAAAGGCATTAAAAAGCCGGCTTGTGGCCGGCTTCTCGGGGACGGGTTTGGCTTATTTTTGGTAAGCCTCACTCGCCTTCAAAATGGACATCCAGACTTCACGTCCGGTTGTGGGACACCACGCAGTTGTATCGCGCCGCGTCGTGGGCAATCTGGCCTGCTGCAAGCAGGACGCTGCCCAAATGTGCCGCGCAGGATACCGATATTTGCGACAGAAGCCCAGCGAAAACCACACGCCAGAGCTGTCGTTTTCAGACAAGCAGGGATTTGTCCCCTATTTGGACGGCACCGGCGGCCGTCGCTTGTTCAGCGTCGACCACCAGAACACCCAACCCAGTATCCGGATGGTCTGTTCGTCGATCTGCTCCGCCGTGAACACTTCGTCCGGGTACTCGGCGCTGTTGTGGCTGCGCAACCGCAACGCCCCCGACGGCAGGCGGTAGACATATTTCACCCGCAACATGCCGTCGTGCTCCAGCGCGTAGATCTCGCCATCCACCACCTGGGTCAGGCTGCGGTCGATGGCAATAGTGGAACCATCCTGGATTTTTTCCGACATGGCGTTGCCGGTCATGGGGGCGCAGATGGCCTGGTCTGGCTCGACCCCCATGGCCTGCAGGATGCGATAGGGCAGGCGGACCTTGCGCCCGGGGATGGCCGCGATCCGGGTCTGGTTCGATCCGGGGGCCGTCGGGGTTTCCTTGTACAGCGGCACTTGTACGTCGTTGCGCTCGGTCGCCGCCAGGTCGTCGTGGGCCGAGTAAGGGGTGGTGTTCTGGGGGGACAGCGTTTCGCGTTTATCCTCCGCCTCGCTGGTCGTGCCGCCAGGGTGCTTGGGTCCTTCGCCGGCGCGGAGCCAGCGGCTGTTGACACACAACAGCTCGGCGATCTCGTCCAGCCGCGCCATGGGAATACCGCGCTTGAACCAGTTGTTGACGTGCTGCGGCGTCACTTGCCGGTTGGCAGCGAAGTCCGAAGCGGATAGATGGCACTCCCGCAGGAGGGCCCTTAAGCGATCACCTGATGTATTCATGAACACAGAGTTTACTGGCGTGCTACATCCGTTTAAATAAACGAGGTGTTCAAAAATGGCCCCTGAAAACACACAAGTTGATTGAGATTGTTCAGTATTCCTACATCCAATGAGTCGTACTTGATTCATTGTGTTTATTGATTAAAGACTTTGTTTGCCGATTGGTAAACAGGCACAAAAAACCCCGGCAAGCCGGGGTTCTTCGATTCGCGCCAGGGCGCGGCGGATCAGCCCTTGTAAGCGGCGACCGACTTGGTGATTTCGGCACGGGCGGCTTCGGCATCGCCCCAACCTTCGATTTTCACCCACTTGCCTTTCTCGAGATCCTTGTAGTTCTCGAAGAAGTGCTTGATCTGCTCCAGCAGCAGCGGTGGCAGGTCGGTGTATTCCTTCACGTCGACGTACAGCTGGGACAGCTTGTCGTGCGGAACCGCCAGGACCTTGGCGTCGCCGCCGCCGTCGTCGGTCATGTGCAGGATGCCGACTGGACGGGCGCGGATCACCGAGCCTGGCGCAACCGGGTAAGGGGTCACGACCAGCACGTCGAGGGGGTCGCCGTCGTCAGCCAGGGTGTTGGGGATGAAGCCGTAGTTGGCCGGGTAGAACATCGGGGTGGCCATGAAACGGTCAACGAACAGGCAATCGCTGTCTTTGTCGATTTCGTACTTGATCGGCGCGTGGTTGGCCGGAATCTCGATCGCGACGTAGATGTCGTTCGGCAGGTCTTTGCCAGCCGGAATCTTGCTGTAGCTCATTGGGCGATGCCCCCGTTGGTTGATCAGAAAACTTGGCCGGTTTGACCAAAAAGTGGCGGGGATTATAGGCATATTCCGGAGGCGATGCCACGGGCGACGGGACGTGCGGAATACCACCTTGGTCGGGGCGGGGTTGCCGGTGCTCTGCGGCGATCGGCTTGCGAGCGCTATCGCCAGCAAGCTGGCTCCTACAAGGGGTGAGTGCTGCCGGGGCCTTGGTAGCGCGGGTCGTGGGCCTGCAGGTGCTGCAGCCGTGCCAGCGGATCCTGGCGGTAAAACGCCCGCAATTGCTCGTACACCCGCGGGTAGGCCGTGGCCAGGATATCCGGGGCACTGAAGAAATATTCGCTGGTCACCGCGAAGAATTCCGCCGGGTTTTCCGCCGCATAAGGATCAATGGCGGTTTGAGCATGGGGATTGCGGTCCAGCTGGCGATTGAGGTCGTTGTAGGCGTGTTGCATGACCTTGGCCCAGTCGCCCACGCGCATGTTGCCGTGCAGCGGCGGCAGGCCGTTGGCGTTGCCGTTGAGCATGTCGAGCTTGTGCGCCAGTTCGTGGATCACCAGGTTGTAGCCTTCCCAGCCGCCGCTGGCCTCTACGCCGGGCCACGCCAGGATCACCGGGCCCTGTTGCCAGGCTTCGCCGCTGTGCTCGGCGTCCCACTCGTGCTCCACGCCGCTGGCATCGCGATGGCGCTGGGGGCTGAGGAAGTCGTCCGGGTAGAGCACGATTTCATGGAAGCCCTGGTACCAGTTCAACTCCCCCAGGTGCAGCAGCGGCAGTTGCGCCTGGGCGGCCAGCAGCAGGCGGCGTTCCTGGTCCAGTTCCACGCCGGGCAAGGTGCTCAGGTGCTTGTCGTCGAGGAACAGCACGCTGTGTTCGCGCAGCCAGCGATCCTCGGCGTCGCTCAGGCCGTCAAGGAAGCTCAGGTGCTCGCGAACCCGTTGCCAGGTTTCATCGGCAACCGGATGGCGGGCCAGCGTTCGCCGGCGCCGCCAGGCACTCAGTGACCACACGGGATCAATGAGTACCGGCTTTTGCGGCGTTGCCGAAGCGGCTGCGGACCACGCTGATGATCATCGGCAGCAGCGACACCAGGATGATGCCGATCACCAGCAGCGACAGGTTTTTCTTGATGAACGGTACGTTGCCGAAGAAGTAGCCGAGGGTGACCAGGCCGCCGACCCAGAGCACGGTGCCGAGGATGCTGAACAGGAAGAAGCGCACATAGGGCATTTTGCCGACACCGGCGACGAACGGTGCGAACGTCCGCAGGATCGGCAGGAAGCGCGCCAGGGTCACGGTCTTGCCGCCGTGGCGGTCGTAGAACTCGTGGGTCTTTTGCAGGTAGTCGCGACGGAAGATCTTCGAGTTCGGATTGCTGAAGAGTTTCTCCCCCGCCGTTCGTCCGATGAGGTAGTTGGTGCTGTCACCGAGGATCGCCGCCAGCATCAGCAAGCCGGCCAGCAGCACAGGGTCCATGCCGCCGCCCGCGGCCACCGCGCCGGCGATGAACAGCAGCGAATCACCCGGCAGGAAGGGCGTCACCACCAGGCCGGTTTCGCAGAAGATCACCAGGAACAGGATGGCGTAGATCCAGGCCCCGTAGTTGTTCACCAGCATGTCGAGGTAGACATCGAGATGCAGGATTATGTCGATTGGGTTGAAATCCATGGGGGGCACCTGTGTGGACGGTCCGGCTCGGCGGACCTGTGCAAGGACAATAGAGATACGTAGTTAACTACAGGGAATGTCGTTTTTTCGTACATTCCGCGGGAAATCGGGATTATAAGAGTTCGGGAGATTTCTGCCTGCCGAGTTTGTAGCGGGGAATGTCGGGCATGGGGCGCACATACCCCGCAGGAGCCGTCGGTCGACGCTCCTGCAAGGGGGCACGTTGCTGATCATTTTTCGTCAATCGGCAGCACGTAGTTCTTGAATTCGGTGTCTTCGCGAAAGCCGATGGATTCGTAGGTCTTCTGTGCCACCAGGTTGTCGCTGCTGGTGGACACCCGCAGACGGACGGCCTGGGTCTCACGGGCCATTTTCTTCGCGGTGCGCATCAGGTTGTCGGCCACCAGTTGGCGACGGGCATCCTCGGCCACGTAGATGTCGTTGAGGATCCACACCCGCTTGAGCGAGAGCGAAGAAAAGCTGGGGTACAACTGACAGAAACCGAGCAGTTTCTTGTCGTCATCGTCCGCCAAGGCCAGGTAAATCACCGATTCTTTGCGCCGTAGGCGTTTTTCCAGAAAGCTGCGGGACGAATCCGGGTAGGGCAACGCGCCGTAGAATTCACGGTATTTGACGAACAGGGGCGTCAGCAGGTCCAGATGTTCCAGGGTCGCTTGAGTAATCCGCATAGGTCAGGCCTCAATTTCATGGATATGACGGCAAACGGTTCACTCGGGCAGCCGCAACGCCGATGCTGCCCAAAGCGACGGAAAAGCGCAATCCGGATGATATTCAGGCTTGGGGCGGGCCCAGTAGGAAGTTGCCGTTTGAATGGACATCCGATTCACTCTCCAGCGTTTGCACTTGAGCCTCGTCCTTGAGATTGACCCCCGATAATTGTCGGCGGCAGGCTTCTTTCATCAAATACAGCAGTTTGTGTGCGGCCATGCCATAACTCATGCCCTCCAGGCGCACGTTGGAGATGCAGTTGCGGTAGGCGTCGGTCAGGCCCACCTTGGGATTATAGGTGAAATACAGGCCCAGGCTGTCCGGCGAACTGAGGCCGGGGCGCTCTCCGATGAGGATCACGGTCATTTTCGCCCCCAGCAACTCGCCGATTTCGTCGGCCACCGCGACCCGGCCCTGTTCCACCAGGATCACTGGCGACAGTGACCAGCCCTCAGCCTGGATCTGTTCCTCCAGGCGGGCGAGGAAGGGCAGGGTATGCCGATGCACCGCCAGCGCCGACAGGCCGTCGGCGACCACGATGGCCAGGTCGACACCGCCCGGGTGGGCGGTCGCATGCTCCTTGAGCAACTGCGCCGAGGCGGCGTTGAGCTTGCGGCCCAGGTCCGGGCGTTGCAGGTAGCTGTGGCGATCCTCGGCGGCGCTGTGCAGCAGCAGGCTGGCGCGGCCGCGTTCGGCCAGTTGCGTGCTCAGGCCGGCGTGGTCGAACGGCAGGTGCACGGCGTCGCGGGCCTGGGCGTGGGCGAACTGGAAATCCAGCTGCGCGCCGGTGGGCAGGCTGGTGCCGCTGCGGCCCAGGGCAATGCGTGCCGGCGTCAGGCGGCGCAGGGCCAGCCAGGGGTTGTCGTGGTCGAGGTCGTTGGCCATGTCGTTCATCCCAGCTGTGCCAGCGCCTGGCGGAAGGCCGGTGGCAGGTTATTGCCGAATCGCACCTTGCCGTCGGGCTGGGTAAAGATCCCCATCTTCGCCAGCCATTGTTCGAACTCCGGCGCGGGCTTGAGGCCCAGGGTCTGGCGGGCGTAGAGCGCGTCGTGGAAGGAGGTGGTCTGGTAGTTGAGCATGATGTCGTCGGAGCCGGGGATACCCATGATGAAGTTGATCCCGGCCACCCCGAGCAGGGTCAGTAGGGTGTCCATGTCGTCCTGGTCGGCCTCGGCGTGGTTGGTGTAGCAGATGTCGCAACCCATGGGCACGCCCAGTAGCTTGCCGCAGAAATGGTCTTCGAGGCCGGCGCGGATGATCTGCTTGCCGTTGTAGAGGTATTCCGGGCCGATGAAGCCGACCACGGTGTTGACCAGGAACGGCTTGAAATGCCGGGCCACGGCGTAGGCGCGGGTTTCGCAGGTCTGCTGGTCGACGCCGAAGTGGGCGTTGGCCGACAGGGCGCTGCCCTGGCCGGTTTCGAAATACATCAGGTTTTGCCCGAGGGTGCCGCGATTCAGGCTCAGGCCGGCGTCGTAGCCTTCCTGCAGGACGCTCAGGCTGATGCCGAAACTGGCGTTGGCCGCTTCGGTGCCGGCGATCGACTGGAACACCAGGTCCAGCGGCACGCCACGGTTGATCGCCTCGATGGAGGTGGTGACGTGGGTCAGCACGCAGGCCTGGGTGGGGATTTCGTAACGCTGGATGACCGCGTCGAGCATGTGCAGCAGGTCGCAGATCGACGACAGGCTGTCGGTGGCTGGGTTGATGCCGATCATGGCGTCGCCGTTGCCGTAGAGCAGGCCGTCGAGGACGCTGGCGGCGATGCCGGCCGGATCGTCCGTGGGGTGGTTGGGCTGCAGGCGGGTCGACAGGCGACCGCGCAGGCCCAGGGTGCCGCGGAATTTGGTCACCACGCGGATTTTCTGCGCCACCAGCACCAGGTCCTGGACGCGCATGATCTTCGAGACGGCGGCGGCCATTTCCGGGGTCAGGCCCGGGGCCAGGGCGCGCAGGCTCTGTTCGTCGGCGGCGTCGCTGAGCAGCCAGTCGCGCAGGCCGCCGACGGTCAGGTGGCTGACGGCGGCGAAGGCCTGTTTGTCGTGGGTGTCGACGATCAGGCGGGTGACTTCGTCGGATTCGTAGGGGATCAGCATTTCCTCGAGGAAATGCTTGAGGGGAATATTGGCCAGGGTCATCTGGGCCGCGACCCGTTCGCCGTCGTTGAGGGCGGCGACTCCGGCCAGGAAATCGCCGGAGCGGGCGGGACTGGCCTTGGCCATGACGTCCTTGAGGCTGTCGAAACGATAGGTCTGGGCGCCGACGGAATGGGCGAATGTGGCCATGGGGCGGTGTCCTCCTGAACCTTTGCAAGCGATGAATGTAGCTGTAGGAGCCAGCTTGCTGGCGATGGCGGCCGATCAGATGATGCAAGTCTCACTGGCCTCATCGCCAGCAAGCCGGCTCCTACGGTTTTGCGGTGTTCATATGTACAGCGTTGGGGGCACAGGGCGCCCCGTGCTGGTGCAATCAGTTACCCGTGAGCATGGCGTCCGCCGGCGCGTCCAGGCGCTGGCTGGCGGTCAACTGGAAGTAGAGGAAGCCCGCCGCCATGAAACCGAGGAAGATCAGGCCGATCAGCATGTTGAACCAGGCCATCGCGATCAGGCACACCACCGCCAGGACCAACGCGATCCCCGGCACGATCGGATAACCCGGGGCGCGGAAGCTGCGCTCCAGGTTCGGCTCGCTGCTGCGCAGCTTGAACAGGCTCAGCATACTGATGATGTACATCACGATGGCGCCGAATACCGACATGGTGATCATCGCCGCCGTCAGGCTCATGCCTTGCAGGTTGACCAGCCCGTCGCTGTAGATCGCCGCGATGCCGACTACGCCGCCGGCCAGGATCGCCCGGTGCGGGGTCTGGAAACGCGACAGCTTGGCCAGCGAACGCGGCAGGTAACCGGCCCGGGCCAGGGCGAAGAACTGCCGCGAGTAACCGAGGATGATGCCGTGGAAGCTGGCCACCAGGCCGAACAGGCCGATCCACACCAGCATGTGCATCCAGCTGGAGTTGTTGCCCACCACCGCTTTCATTGCCTGGGGCAACGGGTCGTTGATGTTCGACAGTTGGCGCCAGTCGCCGACGCCACCGGCCATCACCATCACGCCGAGGGCCAGGAACACCAGGGTCAGGATGCCGCCGACATAGGCCTTGGGAATGGTGCGCTTGGGGTCCTTGGCTTCTTCGGCGGCCATGGCCGCGCCTTCGATGGCAAGGAAGAACCAGATCGCAAAGGGGATTGCCGCAAAGATGCCGGGGATCGAGTCGAGGCTGAAGCTGCTCGCCCCGGACCAGCCGTTGAGCACGAAGTTGCTGAAGCTGAAGCCCGGCGCGACCACGCCCATGAACACCAGCAACTCGAGGACCGCGAGTACGGTCACCACCAGTTCGAAGGTGGCGGCGATGCTCACGCCTATGATGTTCAGGCCCATGAACACCACGTAGGCGCCGACGGCGGCGAGCCGTGGGTCGAGGTCCGGGTACTGGACGTTGAGGTAGGCGCCGATGGCCATGGCGATGGCCGGCGGGGCGAAGACGAATTCGATCAGGGTGGCGATCCCGGCGATCAGGCCGCCGCGTTCGCCAAAGGCCCGGCGGCTGTAGGCAAAGGGGCCGCCGGCATGGGGAATGGCGGTGGTCAGCTCGGTGAAACTGAAGATGAAGCAGGTGTACATGGTCGCCACCAGCAGGGTGGTGACGAGAAAGCCCAGGGTGCCGGCGGTCCCCCAGCCGTAGCTCCAGCCGAAGTATTCGCCGGAGATCACCAGGCCCACGGCAATGCCCCAGAGGTGCAGGGTGCCGAGGGTGGGTTTGAGTTCGGTTTGAGTTGTCATAAGTCCTCGCTTGTCATTTTTATTGTTCGGTTGTTGGACTTTCGGGTGTCGATTTTCTGTACAGCGTGCACGCAAAGCCCGTGCCAGTGCGGCCAGGCGTTGTTTTGGGGTGTCAGTCAGGGCCTCTTCGCGGCGGCCGGGACTCCGGACCGCCGCGAAGGGGGTCTCAGGGTTTAGAAGAACCCAAGCGGATTGATGTCATAGCTCACCAGCAGGTTCTTGGTCTGCTGGTAATGATCGAGCATCATCTTGTGGGTCTCGCGGCCCACGCCGGATTTCTTGTAGCCACCGAACGCGGCATGCGCCGGGTACAGGTGGTAGCAGTTGGTCCAGACGCGACCGGCCTTGATCGCCCGGCCCATGCGGTAGGCGCGGTTGATATCACGGGTCCACAGGCCCGCACCCAGGCCGAACTCGGTGTCGTTGGCAATCGCCAGGGCTTCGGCTTCGTCCTTGAAGGTGGTGATGCTCACCACCGGGCCGAAGATTTCTTCCTGGAACACGCGCATCTTGTTGGTGCCCTTGAGCAGGGTCGGCTGGATGTAATAACCGGTGGCCAGGTTGCCCTCGAGTTTTTCCACCTTGCCGCCGGTGAGCAGTTGCGCGCCTTCGGTCTTGGCGATTTCCAGGTAGGACAGGATCTTGTCGAACTGCTGCTCGGAAGCCTGGGCGCCGACCATGGTGTCGGTGTCCAGCGGGTCGCCGCGCTTGATCTGCTCGACCTTCTTCATCACCACTTGCATGAACTCGTCGTAGATCGACTCTTCGATCAAGGCGCGGGATGGGCAGGTGCAGACTTCGCCCTGGTTGAAGAAGGCCAGCACCAGGCCTTCGGCGGCCTTCTCGATAAAGCTCGGTTCGGCTTTCATGATGTCGGCGAAGAAGATGTTCGGCGACTTGCCGCCCAGTTCCACGGTGGACGGGATGATGTTTTCGGCGGCGCATTTCATGATGTGCGAGCCGACCGGGGTCGAGCCGGTGAAGGCGATCTTGGCGATGCGCTTGCTGGTGGCCAGGGCTTCGCCGGCTTCTTTGCCGAACCCTTGCACCACGTTCAGGACGCCGGGTGGCAGCAGGTCGCCGATCAGTTCCAGCAGCACGCAGATGCCCAGCGGGGTCTGCTCGGCGGGCTTGAGCACCACGCAGTTGCCGGCGGCCAGGGCCGGGGCGAGTTTCCAGGCGGCCATCAGCAGCGGGAAGTTCCACGGGATGATCTGGCCGACCACGCCCAGCGGTTCATGGATGTGATAGGCCACGGTGTTGCCGTCGATTTCCGCGGCGCTGCCTTCCTGGGCGCGCAGGCAACCGGCGAAGTAGCGGAAGTGATCGGCGGCCAGGGGGATGTCGGCGTTCAGGGTTTCGCGCACGGCCTTGCCGTTGTCCCAGCTTTCGGTGATGGCCAGCAGTTCGAGGTTCTGCTCGATACGGTCGGCGATTTTCAGCAGGATCAGCGAACGGGCCTGCACCGAGGTGGCGCCCCAGGCATCGGCGGCGGCATGGGCGGCGTCGAGGGCCTTGTCGATGTCCTTGGCATTGGAACGGGGGAATTCGGCGATCGGCTTGCCGTTGACCGGCGAGGTGTTGGTGAAGTACTGGCCGTCGACAGGCGCGACGAATTCGCCATTGATGTAGTTGCCGTACTTGGCCTTGAACGTAACGATGGCGCCGGCAGTACCAGGGTGGGCATAACGCATGGTGTGTCTCCTTGGCTATTGTGCTTATAAGGGAGTACGCGGGTTAGCGCTGGATAAGCGTAGAGCAAAGGTCGGGCCAGTGCGTCGCGGAGTGGGTGCCAGAGCCTTTGGCGGGCGTGTTCGATGACAGGCGGCGTGGCTGTTGCGACAGGGTTGATACAGCCGGGGTGACAGTTTGTACCTAAGTTGGCACAGCCTGTGACTTGCCGGTCGCTGGAGGATTGCAATGCTCGGGTTGCAGGAGGATGCTGGGCGTCCAGACGAAAGTGCATGAGCTTCCGAACGCACAGCGAAACCTGTAGGAGCGAGCTTGCTCGCGATGGTGGCCCAGGCACTGCGAGGTATCAGGACACCCGCGTGATCGTTGACGCCCATCGCGAGCAAGCTCGCTCCTACAAGGGGGGAGAATAATAAGAAATGCAGAACAACCATCTGAGTCGCCACGCCCAGCAGGTGCTGACCGTGACCCAGGGCAAGGCCCACCCGGGCGGCCCGGGTAGTGACCCGTCCATTGCCCGGTCCTGGCTGCGTTGCCTGGAGGATTATCACCTCGACCCCTCGCTGAGCATCGCCCCCACCGTGCTCGAACACGGCCGGTTGCTGGAAAGCCGCGAGCGCCTGCGCCAGGTCCTGCAGATCGCCGGCAATGAAATGACCAGCCTGCACCAGCAGCTCTCCGGTGCCGGTCACGCGGTGCTGCTCACCGACGCCCGCGGGGTGATCCTCAACTGCGTCACCGCCCCCGCCGAACGCAAGATTTTCGAGCGCGCCGGCCTCTGGCTCGGCGCCGACTGGAGCGAGGCCTGCGAAGGCACCAACGGCATCGGCACCTGCCTGGTGGAGCGCCAGTCCCTGACCATCCACCAGGATGAGCATTTTCGCGGTCGCCACACCGGCCTGACCTGCTCCGCCAGCCCGGTCTTCGATCCCCATGGCGAATTGATGGCGGTGCTCGACGTGTCCTCGGCCCGCCCGGAGGTCTCGCGCCAGAGCCAGTTCCACACCATGGCGTTGGTCAACCTGTCGGCGAAGATGATTGAGAGCTGCTATTTCCTGCGGCATTACGACAACCACTGGCTGCTGCGCTTTCATTTGCAGGCCGAGTCCGTGGGGCTGTTCAGCGAGGGCTTGCTGGCGTTCGACGGCGAAGGACGGATCAGTGCAGTCAACCAGAGTGCCCTGAACCTGCTGGGCCATGGCCGCAGCGGTTTATTGGGCCAGCCGGTGGAGGCGTTCTTCGACTGCTCGCTGGATGAACTGCTCGGGCGTGCCAGTGCCCAGGCCAGCGCCAGTTGGCCGCTGCGCAGCCGTGATGGCCGTGCCCTGTTCGCGGTGTTGCGCGGCCAGCCGCGCAGCGTGCCCAAGGTCATGGCGCCCACGCTTGCGCCGATGGAACGAGCGAAGCCGGCCAACATCTGCCTGGGCGACCCGGCCTTGCAGATGGATTTTCGCCGAGCGCTGCGGGTCTTCGAGCGCGATGTGCCCTTGCTGATCAACGGTGAAACCGGTTCGGGCAAGGAGGCCTTCGCCAAGGCGGTGCACCAGGCCAGCCAGCGCGCCGAGAAAGCCTTTGTCGCCCTCAACTGCGCGGCGATTCCCGAGAGCCTGATCGAAAGCGAGCTGTTCGGTTATCGCGGTGGCAGTTTTACCGGCGCGCGCAAGGAAGGCATGCGCGGCAAACTGCAACAGGCCGATGGCGGCACCCTGTTCCTCGATGAGATCGGCGATATGCCGCTGGCCTTGCAGACCCGCTTGCTGCGGGTGTTGGAGGATCGCCAGGTGGTGCCCATCGGCGGCGAGCCGGAGGCGGTCAATGTGCGGATCATCAGCGCCACGCACCGTAATCTCCTGGAGCGGGTCGGCGACGGCAGCTTCCGCGAGGATCTGTACTACCGGCTCAATGGGCTGGAGGTCGGCTTGCCGGCGTTGCGTGAGCGCAGCGACAAGTCGCAGTTGCTGGATTTCCTGTTGGCGGAGGAGGCCGGGGAGCCGGGCGTACGGATCGACGCGGCCGCGCGCCAGGCGCTCCTGGCGTTCGAGTGGCCGGGCAATGTGCGGCAGATGCGGACGGTGTTGCGCACGCTGGCGGCGTTGTGCGAGGACGGTCGGATCGGTCTCGAGGATCTGCCGGCGCTGATCCGGCAAGCGCGGCCGGGTGTGATCGCCGTGGCGGTCGACGAGCCGTCCGGGACGCCTCTCGAAGAGGCCGAGCGCCTGACCCTGCTCAATGCCCTGGAGCAGCAGCGCTGGCACATGACCCACACGGCCGAGCAACTGGGGGTGAGCCGCAACACCTTGTACCGCAAGCTGCGCAAGCACGGCATCGCCCGTTAGGCCCGATGAAACACCAGGTGCGATTTCCTACGCCCTGGGCTAACCTGCGACCACGTTTTACGAGGTCGACTATGCACATTCATATTCTGGGTATCTGCGGTACGTTCATGGGTTCGATGGCCGTACTGGCCAAGGAGCTGGGTCATCACGTCACCGGTTCCGATGCCAACGTCTATCCGCCGATGAGCACCCAGCTCCAGGCCCAGGGCATCGAGTTGACCCAGGGCTACGATCCGGCGCAACTCGATCCGGCCCCGGACCTGGTGGTGATCGGCAATGCCATGTCCCGCGGCAATCCGGCGGTCGAGTACGTGCTGAACAAGGGCCTGCCCTATGTCTCCGGCCCGCAGTGGCTGGCGGACCATGTGCTGCAAGGCCGCTGGGTCCTGGCCGTGGCCGGCACCCACGGCAAGACCACCACCAGCAGCATGCTGGCCTGGGTACTGGAACACGCCGGCATGAGCCCGGGCTTCCTGATCGGCGGCGTGCCGCAGAACTTCTCGGTGTCGGCCCGTCTGGGCAGCACACCGTTCTTCGTGATCGAAGCCGATGAGTACGACAGCGCCTTTTTCGACAAGCGCTCCAAGTTCGTCCACTACCGTCCGCGCACCGCGATCCTGAACAACCTGGAATTCGATCACGCGGACATTTTCCCGGACCTGGCGGCCATCGAACGACAGTTCCACCATCTGGTGCGGACCATTCCGAGCGAAGGCCTGGTGATTCATCCGACCACCGAACCGGCCCTGCGCCGGGTGATCGAAATGGGCTGCTGGACCCCGGTGCAGACCACCGGCGCCGGTGGCCAGTGGCAGGTCAAGCTGCTGAGCGAAGACGGCTCGCGTTTTGAAGTGATGTTCGAAGGCGTGGCGCAAGGCGTGGTCGAGTGGGACCTGACCGGCCAGCACAACGTCGCCAATGCCCTCGCCACCCTGGCGGCGGCGCGGCATGTCGGTGTGGTGCCGGCCATGGGCATTGCGGCCCTCAGCGCCTTCAAGAGCGTGAAGCGGCGGATGGAAAAAGTCGCCGAAGTCCACGGCATCACCATCTACGACGACTTCGCCCACCACCCGACCGCCATTGCCACCACCCTCGACGGCCTGCGCAAGAAAGTCGGCGATGCGCCGCTGATCGCCATCATCGAGCCGCGCTCCAACTCCATGAAGCTCGGTGCCCACCGCGACGGCTTGCCGGACAGCGTGGTCCAGGCCGACCAGGTGATCTGGTATGCACCGGCCAACCTGGGCTGGGACCTGGGCGCCACGGCGGCGTTGTGTTCGGTGCCGTCCATCGTCAGCGATTCCCTGGACGGCATCATCGAACGGGTGAAAAGCCAGGCCAAACCCGGGACCCATGTGGTGATCATGAGCAACGGAGGCTTCGGCGGCCTGCATGGCAAACTGGCCGAGGCGCTGCAATGAACAACGGACCGGAACGCATCACCCTGGCGATGACCGGTGCTTCCGGCGCGCCCTACGGCCTGCGCCTGTTGGATTGCCTGGTGCGCGAGGACCGCGAGGTGCACTTCCTGATCTCCAAGGCCGCGCAATTGGTGATGGCCACCGAGACCGATGTGGCGCTGCCGGCCAAGCCGCAGCTGATGCAGGCCTTCCTCACCGAATACACCGGTGCGCAGGTCGGGCAGATTCGGGTATACGGCAAGGAAGACTGGATGTCGCCGGTCGCCTCGGGCTCCGGCGCGCCGGCGGCGATGGTGGTGGTGCCGTGTTCCACCGGGACCTTGTCGGCCATCGCCACGGGCGCCTGCAACAACCTGATCGAGCGGGCGGCGGATGTTACCCTCAAGGAGCGCCGCCAGTTGATCCTGGTGCCGCGCGAGGCGCCGTATTCGAGCATTCACCTGGAGCACATGCTCAAGCTGTCGAATATGGGCGTGACGATCCTGCCGGCGTCGCCGGGCTTTTATCACCAGCCGCAGACCATCGATGACCTGGTGGATTTTGTCGTGGCGCGGATTCTCAATCTGCTGAACATTCCCCAGGACATGCTGCCGCGTTGGGGCGAACACCATTTGAGCAGCGATGACTAAGCCGCTGCTGTGCCTGTTGCTGGCACTGCAACTGGCCGGTTGCGCGACGGCGCGGACCCTGGACGCCGGCAAGACCGGGGCGCCCCTGGTGTATTCGGGCACGCGCCTGGATCTGTATGCATTGCAGGGCGGCTGTTGCGCCAGTGACCATTTCGGAGCGGAGGCGCCGAGTTATCCGGGGCTGGATCTGCCGGCCAGTGCGCTGCTGGATACGCTGCTGTTGCCCCTGTCAGTGCTGACGGTATTGGGTGTGGGGGTTCAGGCGACGGGAGGGTTGTAGTCGCACAGGGGGTGTTTGTGAGCGGGCAAGCCCGCTCGCCACCGTTATTTGCCCAGCCGGCGCAATTCATCCGACTCGACAATCCGCACCCCATCCTGCTCTTCCAGCGCCAATCGCCACAGCGCGCGCGCCAACTGGCACGCCTCGATGCCGCGATACTTCCCGGGAATCAGCTTCGACAGCGGGGCCACCAACTGTTCCGTCAGGCGCGGCTCGATCCGTTCGCCCAGCAGAAAGGAGGGTCTGGCAATGGTCAACTGCGGCCAGTTCTGTGCCCTCAGCGACTGTTCCATCTCGCCCTTGACCCGGGTGTAGAACACCTTGGATTTCGGATCGGCATCGATGGAACTGACCACGATCAGATGCCGCGCGCCCATTTCCCGCGCTCGCTTGCCGAAGGCCACGACCATGTCATGGTCCACGGCGCGGAACGCTTCTTCGGAACCGGCCAGCTTGATGGTGGTGCCCAGGCAGCAGATCGCCACGTCAACACGACCACTCAATTGCGGCAGGAATACCGCCGGATCGCCCACTGGATTTTCCAGGTGCGGATGCTCGGCCAGCGGTCGGCGTGAAGGTGCGAGTACACGGGTGATCGTCGGTTCATTGAGCAGGCGATCGAGTAGATGTTCACCGGTCAGGCCGGTGGCTCCAGCGAGCAGGATATGCTGAGGCGTCAAGTACATAAAATACCTCCCTTGATACAGATCAGCTTAGTTGCTCTTGGCCGTCTTGCTGTCTAGTGAAGCGCTTTGCAACGCTTTTCGTGCCTGTTGTTTACGCAGCGCTTGCCAATGGGCCAATACGCCCTTGGGTGCCCAGATCTGCGGTTCCGAGGCTTCGAAGTTGTCCGCCTGCTCGCGCTCGGCCACATGGGCCTTGGCCAGGGCGAAGGCTTGCTGCAGGTCGTCGGTCTGGTTCAGCGCCTGGGCGAACAGGGCGTCGCCGAAATAGGTGAAATCGGCTTCCTCCGAGCAGCCAAAGGACACCCGGTCCTCGCGCGAAGCGGTCATGATCAAGGTTCTTTCATCCTTGAGCGCCGGGATGAAACCGCCGGAATAACAGGCGGAAATCACGATGACTTTATCGCGGTTCTTCAGGGGCGCCAGCGCCGAGGCCAGTTCGTCGGCCGGCAGGTCGGACAGCTCCAGGCGCGGCTGCTCCAGCACGAACTCGTGTTCATGGGTGCCATGGCTGGTCAGGTAGATGAAGATCAGGTCTTCCGGCCCGCTGCGTTCGGCCAGGGTCTGGGCGGCGCGGCGCAGGTTTTCGCGGGTTGCCATCGGGCGATCGCCCAGGTGGTCGCGGTGGTTCACCAGGCTGATCTGGCCATAGGCGCCGAAGCGGGTGGCGAGCATATGGTTGACGTAGTCGGCTTCGCGCATGAACACGCTTTGCTTGCCGTCGCCGGCCAGCACCAGGCTGTAGAGTTCGATCGCAGGGGTCGAGGCGGGTACGGCGGCGAGGGCTTTTTCCAGCAGCGGGCCCTGGGCCAGCAGGCCGAGCTCCAGCAGGTCGGGCAGCACTTTGCCGTCGGCATCGCGGACCCGCTGGCCGTTGTTCCAGATGCCGCTTTGCACGGTGCCGTCGGCCAGGGTCAGGCTGCCGCGGCCGTTGTAGGTGTCGCCGGCGAACTCGCCGACATAGACGCTGCCGTCGCCCAGGCTCAGATGGCCCTGGCCGTTGAAGCGCCACTCGCTGAACTCACCGCGATAATGGCTGCCGTCGACGCCGATCAACTGGCCCTTGCCGTTGAGCACGCCTTCCTTGAAGTCACCGGTCCAGACATCGCCATCGGCGTTCTCGTAGCGGCCCTTGCCGTTCAACTGGTTGCGCTTGAAACCACCGACATACTGGTCGCCGTCGGCGCTGTTGAAGGTGCCGACGCCTTCCAGTTGGCCGTCGACGAAGTGGCCGGTGAACAGGTTGCCGTTGGCGTCGCTGCGCTGACCTTCGCCGTTGGGCTTGCCATGGGCGAATTCACCCTGGTACTGGCTGCCGTCTTCCAGTTCCAGATGGCCGAGACCGGAGTACTGGTCGTCCTTGAACTCGCCGCGGTAGGTCATGCCGGCTTCCTTGAGGGTGCCTTCGCCGTCGCGCCGTCCCTGCTTGAAACCGCCGGTGTAGCTGCTGTCGTGCAGGGTCAAGGTGCCTTGGCCGTGGAACAGGCCCTGCTGGAACTGGCCCTTGTAGACCTCGCCGTTGCTGCCATGCCACTCGCCATCGCCTTGCCACTGGCCCTTGTCGAACTGGCCGGCGTACCAGCTGCCGCTGGGGTAGTCGATGCGCCCCTGACCCTGCAGCAGCCCATTGACCACTTCGCCGCGATAGCGACCGCCGTCCGGCAGGCGCGCGTCCGGCGGTAAGAGCGATTCACCCTCACCACAGGCGGTGAGCAGCAGGGTCAGAGCGAGGGGAACGAGTGGGCGCATAACGGGATCCGGATAATTAGGGGACCGAGTATGCCGTAGCAATATGGCGTGTCCAGTGTCCTGCACGAAACAGAGTGCACTCTGTTTCGTGGGAACCGGTTATCAGACGAAGCAGAGTGACAGGGGCTCAGCGATATAGGCGGGTTTTTCCTGGCCTTCGATTTCCAGAGTGGCGGTGGCCTTGAGCAGCCATTGGCCGGGTTTCTTCTCGGTGACTTCGGTCAGTTCGACCTTGAGGCGCACCCGCGAGTCGACCTTCACCGGCTGGATGAAGCGCACGCTGTCCAGGCCGTAGTTGACGGCCATCTTCAAGCCTTCGGGCATGATGAAGATGTCTTCCATCAGTTTCGGAATCAGCGACAGCGACAGGAAACCGTGGGCGATGGTGCTGCCAAACGGCGTTTGCGCGGCCTTGACCGGGTCGACGTGGATGAACTGATAGTCGCCGGTGGCTTCGGCGAACAGGTTGATCCGCGCCTGGTCGATGGTAAGCCACTCGGAACATCCCAGTTCCTTGCCGACATAATCGTTGAGCTGCGCTACAGGTACATAGGGCATTGACACACTCCTTGGTCTATCGAGTTTATCGGGCCTTGGGTTGCAGCCCTTGGCAACCACTGTAGATCATCATGGGAGAGGTGCCGGGTCAAGCCACCATACCTTTGGCGAATGGCGGCGTATTGGCGTGCTTATAATGCCGATGTATTCAAAGGAGAGCTCGGATGTTGCTACGCGGCCTGACCTGGCTGGTGCTGTTTCAGTTGCTTGGCACAGCCCTCAATCATTTGTGTGTGCCGGTGTTGCCGGGGCCGATTATCGGCCTGCTGCTGTTACTGGTGTTTTTGATGGTGCGTGAAGAAGTCAGTGCGCCCCTGGGCGAGGCGGCCGCCACGCTGTTGCGTTATCTGCCGTTGTTGCTGGTGCCGCCGGCGGTCGGGGTGATGGTCTATGCCGCGCAGATTGCGGCGGACTTCTGGGCGATTGCCGGCGCGCTGGTGTTGTCGGTGCTGATTTCCATGGCGTTTGCCGGGGTGTTGATGAACGCCCTGGTCAAGCGCCACGCCCGGCGCGGGGAGCGACCATGAACCTCGACTGGCAGGGCGCCTGGGCGGCAGTGATCCATCATCCGCTGTTCGGCATAGGCATTACCCTGGGCGCCTATCAACTGGTGCTGGCGGGTTTCGAAAAGACCCGCTGGATCTTCCTGCAACCGGTCCTGGCCTCGATGGCGCTGGTGGTCGGCATCCTGTTGCTGTGCGACCTGAGTTACGCCGAGTACCGCAGGAGCACCGAGATCCTCGGTATCCTGCTGGGACCGGCCACGGTGGCGCTGGCGGTGCCGCTGTACCTGAACCTGCGGCGGATCCGGCAGTTGTTCTGGCCGATTTTTACTACGCTGGTGGTGGGTGGGGTCTTGGCGACGGGCCTGGGCGTCTTGCTGGGCTGGCTGTTCGGCGCCGACCACATGATCCTGATGACCATGGCCCCCAAGTCGGTCACTTCGCCCATCGCCATGCTGGTGGCCGAGCAGATCGGTGGCGTGGCGGCGCTGGCGGCGGTGTTCGTGTTGATCACCGGGGTGATCGGCGCCATTGCCGGGCCCTGGCTGCTGACACGGCTGGGCGTACAGTCGCCGGAAGCCCGGGGGATGGCCCTGGGCATGACCGCCCATGCGGTGGGCACCTCGGTGGCCTTGCAGGAAAGTGAAGAGTGCGGCGCCTTCGCGGCGTTGGCGATGAGCCTGATGGGCGTGGCCACGGCAGTGTTGCTGCCGCTGGCGGTAACTTTGGCGGTTTAAGGAAGTCGTTATGAGCCTGGCGTTGTTTCCCCTGAACACCGTGCTGTTTCCCGGTTGTATCCTCGACCTGCAGATTTTCGAGGCGCGTTACCTGGACATGATCAGTCGCTGCATGAAACAGGGCAGCGGTTTTGGCGTGGTCTGCATTCTTGAAGGGCAAGAGGTCGGCCAGGCGCCGGAAGGCTTTGCCCTGGTCGGCTGTGAAGCCCTGATTCGCGACTTCCAGCAGCAGGACAACGGCTTGCTGGGCATCCGGGTCGAAGGCGCTCGGCGTTTTCGGGTGCTCCACAGCGAGTTGCAGCGCGATCAACTGACGGTCGCCGAGGTCGAGTGGCTGGATGAAGTCCCCGAACAGCCGTTGCAGGATGAGGACGAGGACCTGGTGGCGCTGCTCAAGGCGCTGGCCGAACACCCCATGGTCGCGGCCCTGAACATGGGCACCGCAGCGACCGGACAGCAGTCGCTGGCCAATCAGTTGGCGTATCTGCTGCCGTTTTCCGAGCTGGACAAACTCGATCTGCTGGAACTGGACGACCCTCAACAACGGCTGGACGCGATTCAGGTATTGCTGGATGAGTTGCAGGGCGAGTTGTTTGCTTGAGTGGGGCCATGTAATTACATGGAATAATCGTTATATAAAAATAATCTGAAAAACTGTCAGAAATGACAGTAGCTGGCTTTGCGCAATGGATCCAGTCTTGATGTGAGTTAGTGTGGAAAGAAAGCTTGTAGGGCGAAAGTTGTCCACGAACGAGCTTGCGTCATTCAGCAACTGGGAATATTGGAAATGTCAGATCGCAAAAACGGTACGGTCAAATGGTTCAATGATGTGAAAGGCTTTGGGTTTATCACGCCGGAGGATGGGACCACAGATGTTTTTGTGCATTTCAGAGCCATTCAGGGGAGTGGTTTTAAAACGCTCGCTGAAGGGCAGAAAGTGAGCTTTAAAATTACCCAGGGGCAAAAAGGTCCGCAAGCAGACGAAGTTCAAGTGCTTTGAGGTTTTGCAGCGTAGACATGGCTGTCCAAACATCCCTTGGATGACCGAGCTTTATAAGTTCGACGTCCGGGTGTGCCTCTTCCTTTTGGGGAGAAACAATCATGGATAAGCACGGCGAAGAACGTTACGACTCCGCCCGGGGCGGAGTGGGCGTGATCACTGCACATTTGGATGGGCGAGAACTTTTCTTCCATGTGAAATCCGCTGCCGACGGTGGGCCGGTGTTGAAGGCCGGCGACACCGTGACCTATGAGGTCGTGCAGGGCAAGGATGGCCAGTTCTATGCCATCAATCTTGAAGTCGTGGAAAACGATCGGTCCGAAACCTTAATAGGCATATCGCCCGATCTCATGCTGTAAATGCCATAGCGCATGAAACCCATAGATCGCCACCGCTGCCGGCAGGATCAGCCACCAGGCCCGGGGCGGCATGGCCGGCAGCGGCATGAAGCGCTGGCTGAAGCTCAGGCTGGCCGCCAGTACCGCGACGGCGAGCAGCGTGCCGGCCAGGATATCGGTGGGCCAGTGGGCGCCCAGGTACACCCGTGACAACGCCACCACCAACGCCGGCAGGCAGCCGAGGAGCAGCCAGGCCGCGCGTATCCGTGGCGGCTGATCGCGTCCGGCCAGCACCGCCAGCATCAGGAAAAACGCGAACGAGCCCGAACTGTGGCCGCTGGGCATGCTGTAGCTGGTGATCGGCTCGGCCAGTACTTCCGGGCGTATCCGCGCGAAGAAGTACTTGGCGGCGGTGTTGCCCAGCGCCGTCACCGCCAGGGTGGCGCCGAAAAACAGCCCCTGGCGCCATTGGCGGGCGAGAAACAGCAGCACGGTCAGCACGCCCGCGACGATGAACTGGGTGCGGAAGTCGCCCAGGCGCGTGACCATGACCGCAGCCACGTCCAGCGCGCGGTCGCGATGTTCCTGGACCAGGGCCATGAGTCCCTGGTCGAATGCCTTGAGGTAGGGGTAGCCGAGAAACAGGCCGATCAGCAACGCCAGGCTCAAGCCGCCAATCAGTCGTGTGGCCTTGGAATGGCGTCGCACGCTGCAATGAATGCACAGCCCGATCAGCGCGGCGAGCCCGGCCGCGACCACGCCTGCCTGCGGCCAGAAGCCTTCGGGTAACGGCGGGTGGATGGCCGCGCCGGTGGCCCAGCCGGGCAGCAGGTAGACCACCGACCAGCCGGCGCCGGCGATCAGGCAGGCGACGATGACAATCGCCAGGCCCCGCCATTGTGGGTTGGCGGTCAGCCAGCCGGTGATGTTATCGAGCGATGGGCCCATGGTTGACATCCTTTTTCAGGCAAGACAAAAGCCTCAGGTGTGTAAAAAGTAATCGCGACCTTCGACCTGCCCCCGCCTGAGCGGGTTCCGCGTGCAGTACATCGCATGGCTGGCGTCGACGAAGCGATACATCAGGTGTTCGTCACGCCCGCCGGGAATGCCCAGGCGGGTGGTCTGGATGATCTGCGCCACCTGGGCACCGACATCCTCGACCAACAGCCCCTGCGGGTCGAAACGCTTGGCGTCCCACGCCGGCACCTTGAGCCCGAGGGCCTTGCACAGCAGCGTCTGCCCGGCACACAACTTGTGGGTCGGGCGCGCCGTGCCATTGGCCGCCGGGTTGTTGAGCAGCATCTGCGCCAGGCTGGCCGGGCCGGACAGTGCATCGACCCACGGATAGCCGGATTTGATCAGCACCGCGTTGCCCGGCCCCTGGGCGCTGAAGTTCAGCGAATCGCCGCCGCGGGCGTAATACATATAGATGTGGCCGCCATCCAGAAACAAAGCCTTACGTTTTTCCGTGTAGCCGAGGGAGGCATGACTGCCTTTTTCCTCCAGGTAATAGGCTTCGGTCTCGATAATGCGCGCCGCCAGCCACAGGTCGCCGACTTTGTGGCGGATGACTTTTCCCAGCAATTCACGGGCGAGTAGTTGCGCATCGCGGTCGAAAAAAGCGTCGGGAAGGGCGGTGGGCAAGGGCGCGGGCGTGAGACTGGACATCGTGGACGCAAGGCTGTTGACGGCGGGTCGGGGGCGAATCATAACGTTTTATGCCTTAATCGAGTCTGAACACGGCCTATTTCTCCTCCATTTCGACCATCCGCCCGGCACCGCTGTCCGTCAGGCGGCGCGACAGCTATAATCGGCCGCTTTCCTCTTTGCCAAGTCCCCCTTAGAGCCATGACTGAGTCCGTTCTCGACTATATGACCCGTCTGGGTCGCGCTGCCCGCGAGGCTTCCCGCGTGATCGGCCGTGCCAGCACCGCGCAGAAGAACCGCGCCCTGCTGGCCGCCGCCAACGCGCTGGACGTTGCCCGCGCCGAGCTGAGTGCCGCCAACGAACTCGATCTGGCCGCTGCCCGCGCCAATGGCCTGGAGCCTGCGCTGGTTGAACGCCTGGCCCTGACCCCTGAGCGCATCGACGGCATGATCGTCGGCCTGCGCCAGGTGGCGAGCCTGCCGGACCCGGTGGGGGCGATCCGTGACATGAGCTACCGGCCATCGGGGATTCAGGTTGGCAAGATGCGCGTGCCGCTGGGCGTGATCGGCATCATCTACGAGTCGCGGCCGAACGTGACCATCGATGCTGCCAGCCTGTGCCTCAAGTCCGGTAACGCGACCATCCTGCGTGGCGGCTCCGAGGCCATTCACTCCAACCGTGCCATTGCCGCCTGCATCCAGCGCGGCCTGGACGAGGCCGGTCTGCCGGCCGCGGCGGTGCAGGTGGTGGAAGTCACCGACCGGGCCGCCGTCGGGGCGCTGATCAGCATGCCCGAGTACGTCGACGTGATCGTGCCGCGTGGCGGCAAGGGCCTGATCGAACGGGTCAGCCGCGACGCGCGGGTGCCGGTGATCAAGCACCTGGACGGCATCTGCCACGTCTATGTCAGCGCCCACGCGGACCTGGAGAAGGGCCGCGATATCGCCTTCAATGCCAAGACCTACCGTTATGGCATCTGCGGGGCCATGGAAACCCTGTTGGTGGATCAGGCGGTCGCCGCCGAGTTCCTCCCGGCCATGGCCGAGCGCTTGCGCGCCAAGGGCGTCGAACTGAGGGGTTGCGAGCGGACCCGCGCGGTGATCGAGGCCGTCGCGGCCAGCGAAGCCGACTGGAGCACCGAATACCTGGCGCCGATCCTGTCGATTCGCGTGGTCGACGGCCTGGACGCGGCCATCGAGCACATCAACCATTACGGTTCGCATCACACCGATGCCATCGTCACTGAAAACCTGGGCGAGTCCCGGGTGTTCATGGCCGAAGTCGACTCCAGTTCGGTGATGCTCAATGCCCCGACCTGCTTCGCCGACGGCTTCGAATACGGATTGGGTGCCGAGATCGGCATTTCTACTGATAAGCTGCACGCCCGCGGCCCGGTAGGGCTGGAAGGCCTGACCTGCGAGAAGTACATCGTGGTCGGTGACGGGCAGTTGCGCGGTCAGGCCGCGGTCTGATCGGGTGAGCAAGCGCCTGTCCGCCGCCGTCAGCCCGCGCCCGGTTCCGCCCCGGCGTATCGGCGTGCTCGGCGGAACCTTCGACCCGGTGCACATCGGCCATTTGCGCAGTGCCCTGGAAGTTGCGGAGTTGATGGGGCTCGATGAGTTGCGCCTGACCCCCAGTGCCCGGCCACCGCATCGCGATACGCCGCAAGTCTCGGCCATCGACCGTTTGGCGATGGTCGATTGCGCGGTGGCCGGCGTGAGCCCGCTGGTGGTGGACGACCGCGAGCTGCAACGGGACAAGCCGTCCTATACGATCGATACCCTGGAACTGATGCGCGCCGAGTTGGCCGCGCAAGACCAGTTATTCTTGTTGTTGGGCTGGGACGCATTTTGCGGCCTGCCCACCTGGCACCGCTGGGAAGAGTTGCTCCAGCATTGCCATATCCTGGTGCTGCAACGCCCGGATGCCGACAGCGAACCGCCGGATGCCTTGCGCAACCTGCTGGCCGCGCGGTCGGTCAGCGACCCGAAGGCCCTGCCGGGGCCTGGCGGGCATATTACATTCGTCTGGCAGACACCCCTGGCGGTGTCGGCCACCCAGATCCGTCAACTGCTGGCCAGCGGTAAGTCGGTACGTTACCTGGTGCCTGACGCGGTCCTGGCCTATATCGATGCGCACGGGCTGTACCGTGCGTCGAACTGAAGGTGTGTTTCGCCGCCGCAGGTTGCGCGAAGAAACCGCCAAACATACGAGCTGAATGAGTTTTATATGACGAACAAAGAAGTGTTGAGTGGCGCGGACGTAGTCGAACTGACCAAGGCCGCCCTGGAAGACGTCAAGGCCCAGGATATCCAGGTCATCGACGTGCGCGACAAGAACAGCATCACCGACTACATGGTGATCGCCACCGGTACCTCCAACCGCCAGATCAACGCGATGCTGGACAAGGTCCGCGAGAACGTCAAGGCCAAGGGCCTGCGTCCGCTGGGCGAAGAAGGCAAGGGCGACAGCGACTGGGTACTGCTGGACCTGGACCTGGTCATCGTGCACATGATGACCGCCTCCGCGCGCCAGTTCTACGACCTGGAACGCTTGTGGGCCGGTGCCGAGCAAAGCCGTTCGGCCAGCGCCGCGCACCACAGCCCGGAAAACCCCCATGAGCACTTCACCAAGCTCAACAAAGACCAGGAATAAGGTGGCGTTGTGCGACTGCGCTTGATCGCCGTCGGTTCGCGCATGCCCAAGTGGGTGGAAGAGGGTTGGCACGAGTATGCCAAGCGTCTGCCATCCGAACTGGCGCTGGAACTGGTGGAAATTCCGCTCAACACCCGGGGCAAGAACGCCGACGTGACGCGTTTTATCCGTCAGGAAGGCGAGGCCATGCTGGCCAAGGTCGGCCCGAACGAACGGATCGTCACGCTGGAGGTCCACGGCAAGCCGTGGAGCACCGAGCAGTTGGCAGTCGAGCTGGATCGCTGGCGGCTGGATTCGCGCACGGTCAACTTCATGGTCGGCGGCCCCGAGGGGCTGGCGCCGGAGGTCTGTGCGCGGGCCGACCAGCGCTGGTCGCTGTCGCCGCTGACCTTGCCGCACCCGTTGGTGCGGATCCTGATCGGTGAACAGCTGTATCGCGCCTGGACCGTGCTGTCCGGGCATCCTTACCATAAATAAGCCTGCCGAATGACCCAGCCGATTCGCCTCAAGGACCACGAGAAAGACGCCCGTCTGGTGCGTAACCGTGTCGTGGTCGGCGCAATCGTGGTGGTGGCGCTGATCGGCGTGCTGATCGCCCGGCTGTATTTCCTCCAGGTAATCCAGTACGACTATCACTCGACCAAGTCGGAAAGCAACCGCGTCCATGTGCAGTCGATCCCGCCGAGCCGTGGCCTGATCTACGACCGCAACGGTCTCGTGGTGGCGGACAACCGGCCCAGTTTCAGCCTGACCGTGACCCGTGAACGCGCCGATAACTGGCGCCAGGTCCTGGATGTGCTGGTCGAGGTTCTGCAGCTTACCCCGGAAGATCGTGTGCTTTTCGAGAAGCGCGTGCGCCAGGGGCGGCGGCCGTTCGAACCGGTTCCGATCCTGTTCGAGTTGACCGAGGAGCAGATCGCCCGGGTTGCGGTGAACCAGTTCCGCCTGCCGGGGGTCGAGGTGGTCGCGCAGTTGGTTCGGCACTATCCCCAGGGCGCGCACTTCGCGCACTCGGTGGGCTACATGGGGCGGATCAACGAGAAAGAACTCAAAGACCTGGACCCGGTGAACTACAGCGGCACCCACCATATCGGCAAGACCGGCATCGAGCGTTTCTACGAGCCCGAACTGCACGGCCAGGTCGGTTACGAGGAAGTCGAGACCAACGCCCGTGGACGTATCCTGCGGGTACTCAAGCGCACCGACCCGGTGCCGGGCAAGGACATCGTCCTGAGCCTGGACATCAAGCTGCAGGAGGCCGCCGAAGCGGCGCTCGGCGGGCGGCGTGGCGCGGTGGTGGCATTGGACCCGGCCACCGGCGAGGTGCTGGCGATGGTCAGCCAGCCGAGTTTCGATCCGAACCTGTTCGTCACCGGGATCGGCTTCAAGGACTACGCCGAGTTGCGCGACTCCATCGACCGGCCGCTGTTCAACCGCGTCCTGCGCGGGCTTTATCCACCGGGCTCGACCATCAAACCGGCGGTGGCGATTGCCGGGCTCGACAGCGGCGTGGTCAACGCTTCGACGCGGGTTTTCGACCCCGGTTACTACGAGCTGCCCAACTACGATCACAAATACCGCAACTGGAACCGCACCGGCGACGGCTGGGTCGACCTGGACACGGCGATCATGCGTTCCAACGACACCTACTTCTATGATCTGGCGCACAAGCTGGGCATCGACCGGCTGTCCAGCTACATGAACAAGTTCGGCCTGGGCCAGAAGGTCTCCCTGGACATGTTCGAAGAGTCGCCGGGGCTGATGCCTTCGCGTGAATGGAAGCGCGCCACCCGACGCCAGGCCTGGTTCCCGGGCGAAACCCTGATCCTCGGGATCGGCCAGGGCTACATGCAGGCCACGCCCCTGCAACTGGCCCAGGCCACGGCCCTGGTGGCGAACAAGGGGGTCTGGAATCGCCCGCACTTGGCCAAGACCATCCAGGGCCAGAAGCCGGTGGATAACAATCCGATGTCCGATATCGTCTTGCGCGACCCGTCCTCCTGGGACAAGGTCAATCACGGCATGCAACAGGTGATGCACGGTGCCCGCGGTACCGCCCGCAAGGCGTCCATCGGTGCGCAGTACCTGATTGCCGGCAAGAGTGGTACGGCCCAGGTCGTGGCGATCAAGCAGGGCGAGAAGTACGACCGCTCCAAGGTCCAGGAGCGTCATCGCGACCACGCCTTGTTCGTCGGCTTCGCGCCGGCCAACAACCCGAAAATCGTGGTGGCGGTGATGGTCGAGAACGGTGAGTCCGGTTCCGGCGTGGCCGCGCCGGTGGTTCGCCAGGTGATGGACGCCTGGTTGCTCGGCCCGGACGGCAAGCTCAAACCCGAATATGCTGGAACCACCACTGCGGAGGCTACGCCTTGATCGCCAATTTCGATCGCATTCTCTCCAGCGAGGATGTGATGCGCCGCCGGGCCACCTTGTTGCAGCGCATGCACATCGACGGCCCGCTGCTGATCCTGCTGCTGACCCTGGCGGCTGGCAGCCTGTTCGTCCTGTATTCGGCCAGTGGCAAGAGCTGGGACCTGCTGATCAAGCAGGCCACCTCCTTCGGCATCGGCCTGGTGTCGATGTTCGTGATCGCCCAGCTCGAGCCGCGGTTCATGGCCCGTTGGGTGCCGCTGGCCTATGTGCTGGGGGTGATGCTGCTGGTGGCGACGGACGTCATGGGCCACAACGCCATGGGCGCCACGCGCTGGATCAATATTCCCGGGGTGATCCGCTTCCAGCCGTCGGAGTTCATGAAGATCCTGATGCCGGCGACCATCGCCTGGTACCTGTCCAAGCGCACCCTGCCGCCGCAGCTCAAGCACGTGGCCATCAGCCTGATGCTGATCGGCGTGCCATTTATCCTCATCGTGCGCCAGCCCGACCTCGGCACCTCGCTGCTGGTGCTGGCCGGCGGCGCGTTCGTGCTGTTCATGGGCGGCCTGCGCTGGCGCTGGATCCTCAGTGTGCTGGCGGCGACGGTGCCGGTGGCGGTGGGCATGTGGTTCTTCATCATGCACGACTACCAGAAACAACGGATCCTGACCTTCCTCGACCCGGAAAGCGATCCGTTGGGCACCGGCTGGAACATCATCCAGTCCAAGGCCGCCATCGGTTCCGGCGGCGTGTTCGGCAAGGGCTGGCTGCTGGGCACCCAGTCGCACCTGGACTTCCTGCCGGAAAGCCACACCGACTTCATCATCGCGGTCATGGGCGAAGAGTTCGGCCTGGTGGGCATCTGCGCCTTGCTGCTGCTCTACCTGCTGCTGATCGGTCGTGGGCTGGTCATCACCGCCCAGGCCCAGACGCTGTTCGGCAAGCTGCTGGCCGGCAGCCTGACCATGACGTTTTTCGTCTATGTTTTCGTCAACATCGGCATGGTCAGTGGGCTGTTGCCGGTGGTAGGGGTGCCGTTGCCCTTCATTAGCTACGGCGGAACTTCGTTGGTGACGCTGCTGTCAGCGTTTGGGGTGTTGATGTCGATCCATACCCACCGCAAGTGGATCGCACAGGTTTGAGCAAGGTGAACAATTCAATGCAAGTATTGCGCGGTTGGGCGGCCCGGTGTGCGCCATGGATAGGCCTGGTCGGCTGTCTGGGGGCGGTGCAGGGGGTACTGGCCGGTGACTACGAAGGTTCGCCGCAAGTGGCCGAGTTCGTCGCTGAAATGACCCGCGACTATGGCTTTGCCGGTGAGCAACTGATGGAGGTGTTCCGTCAGGTCGAGCGCAAGCAGAGCATTCTCGACGCGATTTCCCGCCCGGCGGAACGGGTCAAGCCGTGGAAGGAATATCGCCCGATGTTCATCACCGATGCGCGGGTCGCCCGTGGCGTCGACTTCTGGCGCCAGCATGAGGCGGCCCTGGCCCGCGCCGAGCAGGAATACGGCGTGCCGGCCCAGGTGATTGTCGCGATCATCGGCGTGGAAACCTTTTTCGGCCGTAACACCGGCAATTACCGGGTGATCGACGCCTTGTCGACCCTGGGCTTCGACTATCCGCCGCGCGCCGAGTTCTTCCGCAAGGAGTTGCGTGAATTCCTCCTGCTGGCCCGCGAAGAACAGCTCGACCCGCTCACCCTCAAGGGTTCCTACGCCGGGGCCATGGGCATGCCGCAGTTCATGCCGAGCAGCTTCCGCGCCTATGCGGTGGATTTCGACGGCACCGGCCACATCAATATCTGGACCAACGCCGACGACGCCATCGGCAGTGTCGCCAGCTACTTCAAGCGCCACGGCTGGGTGGCCGGGGAGCCGGTGGTCAGCCGCGCCGACGTGCGTGGCGACCAGGTCGACCAGGGCCTGAGCCCGGCTCTCGAGCCGGTCAAGACCGTTGGGGAGTTGCGGGCGCTGGGCTGGTCGAGTCATGATGCGCTGCGCGATGATATGCCGGTGACGGCGTTTCGCCTGGACGGCGACAATGGCCCGGAATATTGGATGGGCCTGAAGAATTTTTATGCGATCACGCGCTATAACCGCAGCGTAATGTACGCCATGGCCGTGCATCAGCTGTCTGACCTGTTGGTCCAAGCACGGGGCGTCAAGTAATGCAGGCTTTGCCGATTTCAAAACCACTGAAGCTGTTGGCTTACACCGCGCTGGCGGTGCTGGTGGTCAGTTGCTCGACCAGCCGCTCGCCGTACCAGGCGTCCTCCAATACCATCCGCGCCAAGCCGGGCCTGGACATCAACCGGGCCCACAAGGACGGCGCGCCGTGGTGGGACGTCGACGTGTCGCGGATCCCGGATGCCACGCCGACCCTGCACACCGGACCGTACAAGGCCAACCCCTACACGGTGTTGGGCAAGACCTATTTCCCCCTGACCGATTCCAAGCGCTATGTGGCCCAGGGCACGGCGTCCTGGTACGGCACCAAATTCCATGGCCAGAACACCGCCAATGGCGAGGTCTATGACCTGTACGGCATGAGTGCCGCGCACAAGACCCTACCGCTGCCCAGCTATGTGCGGGTGACCAACCTGGACAACAACCGCAGCGTGATCCTGCGGGTCAATGATCGCGGACCGTTCTATTCGGACCGGATCATCGACCTGTCCTATGCCGCCGCCAAGAAGCTCGGCTATGCCGAGATCGGCACGGCGCGGGTCAAGGTCGAGGGCATCGACCCGCAGGAATGGTGGGCCCAGCGCGGCCGCCCGGCGCCGCTGATGCTCAACGAACCGCAAGTGGCGCAGCCCCAGGCGCCGGCCCTGACCGCGTCCACCGGGACGATCGAGCAGTGGACCCCGCCACCGCAGCAACACGCCAGCGACGTCGTGCCCGTACAGGCTGACGCAAAAAAAAACGCTTCTGCATCAGCCTCTGGCCAGTATCTCCAGGTGGGCGCGTTCGCCAACCCGGACGCTGCCGAACTGCTGAGATCGAAGCTAAGCTCGATGGTGAACGCGCCGGTCTTCGTCAGCCCGATCGTGCGCAACCAGCAGACCCTGCATCGGGTCCGGATGGGGCCGATCGGCACGCCGGGTGAGGTGCAGCAGGTGCAGAACAGCGTGCGCCTGGCCAATCTCGGATCAGCGAGTCTGGTGACGTCGGAGTAACACAGGCACAATTGTGGATTGGGCCGCTTTTCTGGGGCCGGGTCCTGGGTTGTTGGTTCGTTTGATAATAAAAGCCTGGAAAGGGTGGTGGAGCGAGCAACCTGACACGGGACAGTTGGAAAACTGTCTGATTTATTTTTGCCCGCGAGGGCAAGTTTCCATTAGCGATTTCGAGAGACGGATGAACATCACCACCTTTGCCAAACGTTTGTGCCTGCTTGTACCCCTGATCGTCGCGCCTGCCGCCTGGGCCGCGGATGACATGGCCCTGCCGGCTTCGCCGCAACTGGCCGCGAAAGCCTATGTGCTCATGGATGCCGCCAGCGGCAACGTGCTGGTCGAGAACAACGGCGACCAGCGCCTGCCCCCGGCCAGCCTGACCAAGCTGATGACCGCCTACATCGCCACCCTGGAGATCCGTCGCGGGCAGATCGGCGAGAACGATCCGGTGACCGTCAGCGAAAACGCCTGGCGCACCGGCGGTTCGCGGATGTTCATCAAGGTCGGCTCGCAGGTGACCGTCAGCGACCTGCTGCACGGCATCATCATCCAGTCCGGCAACGACGCCAGTGTGGCGCTGTCCGAGCACATCGCCGGCAGCGAAGACGCGTTCGCCGACATGATGAACAAGACGGCCGCCGATCTGGGCATGAGCAACAGCCACTTCATGAACCCGACCGGTCTGCCGAACCCCGAGCACTACTCGTCGCCGCATGACATGGCGGTGCTGGCCCGCGCGATCATCCGCGTCGACCCGGTGCACTACGCGATCTACTCGCAGAAAGAGTTCTTCTGGAACGGCATCAAGCAGCCTAACCGCAACCTGCTGCTGTGGCGCGACAAGACCGTCGACGGCCTGAAAACCGGCCACACCGAAGAAGCCGGCTATTGCATGGTGTCCTCGGCGGTACGTGACGGCCAGCGCCTGATCGCCGTGGTGTTCGGTACCAACAGCGAATCGGCTCGCGCCTCTGAAACCCAGAAGCTGCTGACCTACGGTTTCCGCTTCTTCGAAACCCAGACCTTCTATCAGAAGGGCACGGAACTGGCCCAGGCGCCGGTCTGGAAAGGCACCACCCACCAGGTCAAGGCCGGCCTGGCCGAAGACCTGACCATGACCATGCCTAAAGGCCAGCTCAAGAAGCTTGCCGCCAGCATGACCCTGAACCCGAAACTGGTCGCCCCGATCGCCAAGGGTGACGTGATCGGTAAAGTCGAAGTCAAACTGGATGACAAAGTGGTGCACAGCGCTGATCTGATCGCACTGGACGCGGTCGAGGAAGGTGGTATCTTCCGTCGCCTGTGGGACAGCATCCGTATGTTCTTCTACGGCATGTTCAACTGAGGCATGTTCAACAGATGCATGTTTAACAGATAGTGTCGATTTGCGTGCCCCTGGCCGGTTCCGGTGCAGGGGCATGTCCGTCGCCACGGCTCAAGAGGCCGTTACCGTCATGACAGACACTGAAGTAAAAGCACCGAAAATCGAATTCCCCGTGACCGACTACCCGGTCAAGGTGATCAGCGACACGGGTGTGGGCAACAAGGACAAGATCGTCGAGATCGTCAAGAAACACGCCACGATCAACGATAACCGGGTGGACGAGCGCCAAAGCACCAACGGCAAGTACACCACCATCCAGTTGCATATCCTCGCCACCGGCCAGGACCAGTTGTACGACATCAACAGCGAGTTGCGGGCCACCGGTTTCGTACACATGGTGCTGTGATGGGCGGCGTGCTGGGCTTTCGCGAGCTCGGCCAGACCCCTTACGAGCCGGTCTGGCATGCCATGCAACGTTTTACCGATGGGCGCAAGCACGCTGACCTGCCGGATGAAATCTGGCTGGTGCAGCATCCGTCGGTGTTTACCCAGGGCCAGGCCGGCAAGGCCGAGCACCTGCTGCTGCCGGGCGATATTCCGGTGGTTCAGGTCGATCGCGGCGGCCAGGTGACTTATCATGGCCCCGGCCAACTGGTGGCCTATCTGTTGCTGGACGTTCGCCGCCTGGGTTTTGGCGTGCGCGAACTGGTCAGCCGGATGGAGCGTTGCCTGATCGACCTGCTGGCCAGTTACGGCGTGAACGCCGAGGCCAAGGCCGACGCCCCCGGCGTGTATGTCGATGGCGCGAAGATCGCCTCCCTGGGCCTGCGGATTCGCAACGGCTGTTCGTTCCATGGCCTGGCGTTGAATGTCGACATGGACCTCGGGCCGTTTCGACGGATTAACCCCTGCGGTTATGCGGGGCTGGCGATGACCCAGCTGCGTGACCACACAGGACCGATTGAATTTGCCGAGGTAAGTGCCCGGCTGCGTGCGCAGCTCGTCAAACACCTCGACTATGCTGAGCAGACGACCCTCACGGGCGGAATCGATTGATATGACTACTGCGCAAGACGCTGTGCAAACCCTGACCCCGACGCCGGACGTTTCCGAGCGCCCGGCCCGTGCGAAAGTCGAAACCGGCGTCAAGCTGCGTGGCGCCGAGAAAGTCGCACGGATCCCGGTGAAGATCATTCCGACCACCGAACTGCCGAAGAAGCCCGACTGGATTCGCGTACGCATCCCGGTTTCGCCGGAAGTCGACCGTATCAAGCAATTGCTGCGCAAGCACAAGCTGCACAGCGTCTGCGAAGAGGCCTCCTGCCCGAACCTGGGCGAGTGCTTCAGCGGCGGTACCGCGACCTTCATGATCATGGGCGATATCTGCACCCGCCGTTGCCCGTTCTGCGACGTCGGCCACGGCCGGCCGAAGGCACTGGATGCCGATGAACCGGTGAACCTGGCGGTGGCCATTGCCGACCTGCGTCTCAAGTACGTGGTTATCACTTCCGTGGACCGCGACGACCTGCGTGACGGCGGTGCCCAGCACTTCGCCGACTGCATCCGCGAGATCCGCAAGCTGTCGCCGAACGTGCAGCTCGAGACCCTGGTCCCGGACTACCGTGGCCGCATGGACATCGCCCTGGAAATCACCGCCGCCGAGCCGCCGGATGTGTTCAACCACAACCTGGAAACCGTGCCTCGCCTGTACAAGGCCGCGCGTCCGGGTTCCGACTACCAGTGGTCGCTGACCCTGCTGCAGCGCTTCAAGCAGATGATGCCGCACATCCCGACCAAGTCCGGCCTGATGCTGGGCCTGGGCGAAACCGACGACGAAGTCATCGAAGTCATGCAGCGCATGCGCGAGCACGACATCGACATGCTGACCCTCGGCCAGTACCTGCAACCGTCCCGCAACCACTTGCCGGTGCAGCGTTTCGTGCACCCGGACACCTTCGCCTGGTTCGCCGAGGAAGGTTACAAGATGGGCTTCAAGAACGTGGCTTCCGGGCCGCTGGTGCGTTCGTCCTACCATGCCGACGAACAGGCCAAGCTGGTCAAGGCTGAACTGATCGGAGCGTAACCCTTGAACCGTCGTCGACCCGTGCAGGCTTCCTATCCGGTCCAGAGCGCGGTGTCGGCGCTGCGCAAGGGCGGGGTGATCGGTCTGATCGCCCCGGCCGGCCCCGCGCCCCTTGACCCGCTCAAGGCGCAGCAGTGGGTGCAGGATCGCGGTTATGAGCTGCGGATATTTCCGGGTGTCTCGCAACGGGACGGTTACCTGGCCGGCAGCGATGCCGTGCGCCTGCGGGACCTGCACGACGCCTTTGCCGATCCTGAAATCGATGTGATTCTCTGCCTGCGCGGCGGCTACGGTTGCCCGCGCCTGTTGGACGACATCGATTTCGAACTGCTCAAAAAACATCCAAAGCCTTTGGTCGGTTACAGCGATATCACGGCGTTGCATCTGGCGATTGCCCGTTATGCGGGGTTCATGACCTTTCACGGGCCGCTGTTCAATGCGGATTTGCTGGGGGACAAGTTGCCTCCGACCGAATCCTCGTTGTTCAACCTGCTGAGCGGTCGGGTGCGGGCCGGCAGTGTGTTCGAGCATCCCGCGGCATTTCCCTTGAGCACTGTCATTCCGGGCGCGGCCTCGGGGCGCCTGCAAGGCGGCAACCTGTCGTTGATCTGCGCCACGCTGGGCACGCCCTATGAAATCGACACCCAGGGCGTGATCCTGCTGATCGAGGACGTCAACGAGCCGCTGTACCGCGTCGACCGGTTGCTGACGCACCTGCGCCTGGCGGGCAAGCTGGAAGGCCTGAGCGGGGTGTTGGTGGGGGATTTCGCTGGAGTCGACCCGGACGCGCTGGCGCGCTTGCTCAAGCAGGAGCTGGGACCCTTGGGGATTCCGGTGCTGGCGGGTTGGCGCAGCGGGCATTGCGACCCGAACCTGACGCTGCCGCTGGGCGCGCAGGTGCGGCTGGATGCCGGTGCCCGGCAGGTGGTGTTGGAGCAGGATGTCACGGTCCCGCAGGCTTGATGGCTGCTAGCTGACTTGTGGCGAGCGGGCATGCCCCGTTGCCGTTCTGTAGGAGCGAGCAAGCTCGCTCCTACACAGTTCCGAGCCTCTACCGGCTACGCAAGCTCTCCAGCAGCTTGTGGTTCGGATAACCATCCGCCGGCCAGCCCAACGCCTGCTGGGCCCCGCGAATCGCCTTGCGGGTATTGGCGCCGATAATCCCGTCGGGATTGCCGGCGTCATAGCCCTTGGCGCTGAGCTGCGCCTGCAACTCGATCCGCTCGGAGCGGCTCAATGGCAAATCATCCTTCGGCCATTCGCCACGAATCAAGCCGGCGCCATTGAAACGCTGGGACAACAAGCCAACCGCCAGCCCATAGGACGACGAGTTGTTGTACTTGAGGATGGCGCGGAAGTTGTCCAGTACCAGGAACGCCGGGCCGCGATAGCCCGCCGGCAGCAGCAGCGCGGCGGACAGTGGCGCCGAGCCGGTTGGCAGTGCGGCCCCCACCGGTAGACGAATACCCATTTGCAGCCACTCGCTCACCGACTTGCGGATCGTGCCGTCGGCCTGGGCGTAGTCGAAGGCCTGCGGCAACACCACTTCCAGCCCCCAAGGTTGTCCGCGTTGCCAGCCGGAGCTTTGCAGGTAGTTGGCGGTCGAGGCCAGGGCATCGGCCGAGTTGCTCCAGATGTCGCGGCGGCCGCTGCCATCGAAGTCCACCGCGTAGGTGTTGTAGGTGGTGGGGATGAACTGGGTCTGGCCCATGGCGCCGGCCCAGGAGCCGAGCATCTGCTCGGGCTGGATATCGCCATGCTGGATAATCTGCAGCGCCGCCAGCAACTGGTCCTTGGCGAACGCCGGGCGACGGCCTTCGTAGGCCAGGGTCGCCAGCGAGCGGATCACCGACTTGTCGCCCTGGAACTGGCCGAAATTGCTTTCCATGCCCCACACCGCCACCAGTGCCTCGCGGTCGACGCCATAGCGTTGTTCGATGCTCGACAGCAGGGCGCTGTTCTGTGCCAGCAGGGCCTGGCCCTTGCGCACGCGCACGGCGGACAGGGCACCGTCGAGGTATTCCCAGACCGGGCGGGTGAACTCCGGTTGGCTGCGGTCGGCCTTGATCACGCTCATGTCGAGGGTGATGCCGGCAAAGGCGGCATCGAATACGGCGGGCGTGATGCCGGCTCTCAGGGCTTCGATACGGAACGCCGAGATCCACTCGCTGAAGCTTTGCGTCGGTTGGATCGTCAGGTCGTCGTTGACCTGCGGCAGGGCAGGGATCGGGGCTGCGGGGAGGGTTTGCAGTGGCTCGGCGTCGGCGGCGGTTGGTTTTTCCGCGCAGGCAACTAGCAGGATGAAGCTGGTGGCGGCGAACAGTCGGCGTAACGGTCGACGAAGGGTAAGGCAAAAGGGCATGCGCAGGTCCGGATAATGCGAATCAGGTGCTGACCTTACCATGCTTGAGGGGGTGCAGTCGTGAGGGCGCTTTCAGGCCGCCAGAAAGTAAGAAGCCTCCCAGCTTTTAGACTGGAAGGCTTCGCGGCGGTAGCTGCCTTTGCCCTTCGCCGGTTGTTCCTGACGGCTGCGGAACAGTGGCTGGGCGATGATGGATTTGGCTTTGTTGGGCCGATGCCGGGACGGCTTGCTCATGGGCGTGCACTCTTGGGGTGTGTGGAAGAGTGCGAATCATCGGGCAGATGTGGGTGTCTGTCCAGTGGGGGCATTTGGCTATTGGACTATTGGGATAGTGTGGCTAGCAGGGTTATTCCGCCGGTAGCGCCAGCCGTTGCCCGCACATCAACAGGCTCAGCCGGCTCAGGCTGCTCCACGGCGAGCCCGCCGCCTGGCCCTTGATCTGTGCGTCGATACGTTGCGCGTCCAGCAGCAACTGGCTCCAGCGTTGCGCGGTGTGCCGTTGCAGGGCCTTGCTCATCAGCGGCTTGCGCTTGTCCCAGACCGGCGGCTTGGCCTGGCTGAAGGCCTTGTCCAGCGGCACGCCCTGGCTGTATTGCAACGACAGGTTGGCCAACAGCCGCAGTTCCCGGGCCAGGGCCCAGAGAATCACCGGCGGCTCGACACCTTCGCCGCGCAGCCCTTCGAGCATCCGCAGGGCATGCGCCGCCTCGCCATTGAGCACTGCATCGACCAGGCCGAAGACGTCGAAGCGGGCACTGTCGGCCACGGCGGCCTGCACCGTTTCCACGGTGATCTGCCCACCCTCGGCCATCAACTTGAGCTTTTCGATTTCCTGGGCGGCCGCCAGCAGGTTGCCTTCGACCCGCGCGGCAATCAGTTCCACCGCGTCCTGCTGGGCCGAGAGGCCGGCCTGGGACAGGCGCTGGCGAATCCACTGCGGCAACTGGGCCGCGTCCACCGGCCAGATCTGGATGAACTGGGTGTCCTGGCCTTCGACCAGGGCCTTGCCCCACTTGGTCTTCTGCGCGCTGCCGTCGAGCTTGGGCAGGCTGATCAGCAGCAGGGTGTCTTCGGCCGGGCGCGAGCAGTATTCGATCAGTGCCGCAGCGCCCTTGTCCCCGGGCTTGCCCGAAGGCAGGCGCAGTTCCAGCAGGCGTTTTTCGGCGAACAGCGACATACTGGCGCCGGCTTGCAGCAGCGTGCCCCAGTCGAAGTTGGCGTCGGCGCTGAATACCTGGCGTTCGTCGAAACCTTGTTGGCGAGCGGCACCACGGATGGCGTCGGCCGCTTCCTGGCACAGCAGCGGATCATCGCCACTGATGACGTAGACCGGCGCAAGGCCACCTTGCAGGTGCTTGGCGAGTTGGGCGGGGGCGAGTTTCATAGGCGGGCCAATGCGGGGCGCCCAGGGCGCCCCGTCATGCTTACTGCTGCGGCAGTTGCAGCGGCGACTGCTGCGGCTTCGACGCTTCGTACTTGCGCGCGGCTTCCAGGGCGTCGGCATCGGCCTTGGCCTTGGCGTCGGCGGTCTGTTGCAGGGCATCCAGTTGCGCCGGTGTCAGCAATTGCAGGCGCAGGACCATCTGCTGGATCAGGTCGCGGCGCATTTCCTTGCGCAGTTGGGTCGCTTCGGTATCGCCGGCGGTGATGTTGTTGCCGTCGTGCACGTAGTACTTCTGCACCTGCAGCTTGCCGGTCAGCAGTTGGCGGTCGTGGTCGCCGCGGATTTCATAGTACAGCGCGGTATTGAGCTCGTATTCGGCGTTACGGCCGGAGCCCGAGTAGGTCGCGTCGCGCTGGGTTTCCTGTTCATCGGTCAGGACCAGCTTGTAAGGTGCGCCGTTGTAGACCTTGACGCCGCTGTGCTCCAGGACCTGGGTCAACTGCTTGACCGTGTCGCCGTAGGCGTTACGCGCGCTGACCGACAGTTCCTTGATGGTCAGTTCGTTGGTGCCGGTGCCGCGCAGATGGAAGCCGCAGGCGCTCAGCAGCACGGCGAGGCCCATTACCAGCAGATTGCGTTTGATCATCTTGTTGCTCCCCTTGAAACCCTGTGGGTCGACGGTGCGACCGCGGAAGTCGTGCAAGGCGCCCGCACGGGCAGGCGCCCGATCGCCATTTAGCTGGCGACGATATTGACCAGTTTGCCGGGCACGACGATCACTTTGCGAATCGTCAGGCCATCGGTGAAACGCAGCACGTTTTCGTTGACCCGCGCCGCCGCTTCGATCTCTTCACGGCTGGCACTGGCCGGCATGTCGATCTGGCCGCGCAGCTTGCCGTTGACCTGGATCACCAGTTGCAGGCTGTCCTGGACCAGTGCGCTGTCATCCAGCACCGGCCAGCCGGCGTCGATGATGGCGCCAGGGTGACCCAGGCGGTGCCACAGCTCGTGGCTGATGTGCGGGGTGATCGGGGCCAGCAGCAGGGCCACGGTTTCCAGGCCTTCCTGGACCAGGGCGCGATCCTGTTCGGTGCCTTGCGGGGCTTTTTCCAGCACGTTCATCAGCGTCATCACCTGGGCGATGGCGGTGTTGAACTTGTGATACTGGCCGACATCCTGGCTGGCTTGCTTGATCGCCAGGTGGATCGAGCGGCGAATGGCTTTCTGCTCATCGTTCAGCGTCGCCAGCTCAAGCTTGCCCGGCAGGCCCTGGGTCACGTGGGCCTGGGCCAGGCGCCAGACGCGCTTGAGGAAGCGGTGCGAACCTTCGACGCCGGAATCGGACCACTCCAGGCTCATGTCGGGCGGCGAGGCGAACATCATGAACAGGCGGCAGGTGTCGGCACCGTACTGCTCGATCATCGACTGCGGATCGACGCCGTTGTTCTTCGACTTGGCCATCTTCTCGGTGCCGCCGATTTCCACCGGCAGGCCATCGCTGATCAGCTTGGCGCCAATGATCTTGGCCTTGCTGTCGCGCTCGAGCTCGACGTCCGCCGGGTTGTACCAGGTGTAGCCGCCGTTGGCTTCGCGACGGTAGTAGGTCTCGGCGACCACCATGCCCTGGGTCAACAGGTTCTTGAACGGCTCGTTGGAGCTGACCAGGCCTTCGTCGCGCATCAGCTTGTGGAAGAAGCGCGCGTAGAGCAGGTGCAGGATCGCGTGTTCGATACCGCCGATGTACTGGTCTACCGGCAGCCAGTGGTTGGCGGCTTTCGGGTCGACCAGGCCACCCTCGTAGTGCGGCGAGGCATAGCGGGCGTAGTACCAGGACGATTCGACGAAGGTGTCCATGGTGTCGGTTTCACGCTTGGCAGGTGCACCGCATTTCGGGCAGCTGCATTCGTAGAACTCGGGCATGCGCGCCAGCGGCGAACCGGCGCCGTCCGGCACCACGTCTTCCGGCAGCACCACCGGCAACTGGTCTTGCGGCACCGGAACGTCGCCGCAAGTGTTGCAGTGGATGATCGGGATCGGGCAGCCCCAGTAGCGCTGGCGGCTGATGCCCCAGTCGCGCAGGCGGAACTGGGTGCGCGAGGAACCGAGGTTTTTCTTGATCAACGCGGCTTCGATGGCGTCGAACGCGCCGGCGAAGTCCAGGCCGTCGAATTCGCCGGAGTTGATCAGGCTGCCGTATTCGCCGTAGGCGTCTTGCCACGGTGCCGGGTGGGTATCGCCCGAGCTGGTGCGCACCACCGATTTGACCGGCAGGTTGTATTTGTGGGCGAACTCGAAATCACGCTCGTCGTGGGCCGGTACGGCCATGACCGCGCCGTCGCCGTAGTGCATCAGCACGTAGTTGGCGACCCACACCGGCAGTTGCTCGCCGGTCAGCGGGTGCTCGACGAACAGGCCGGTCGGCAGGCCTTTCTTCTCCTGGGTGGCGACGTCGGCTTCGGCGACGCTGCCGCCCTTGCATTCGGCGATGAAGGCCTGCAGCTCGGGGTTGTTGCGCGCGGCCAGGGTCGCCAGGTGGTGCTCGGCGGCCACGGCGACGTAGGTCGCGCCCATCAGGGTGTCCGGACGGGTGGTGAAGACTTTCAGGCTGCCGGCTTCGCCGATGGAGTCGACGTGGTACGGGAACTGTACTTCCATGCCACGGGACTTGCCGATCCAGTTGCGCTGCATGGTCTTGACCTGCTCGGGCCAGCCCGGCAGTTCGTCGAGGCTTTCCAGCAGCTCATCGGCGTAGGCGGTGATCTTGAAGTAGTACATCGGGATTTCGCGCTTTTCGATCAGCGCGCCGGAACGCCAGCCGCGGCCGTCGATCACTTGCTCGTTGGCCAGTACGGTCTGGTCCACCGGGTCCCAGTTCACGGTGCCGTTCTTGCGGTAGATCACGCCTTTTTCGAACAGGCGGGTGAACAGCCATTGTTCCCAGCGGTAGTAGTCCGGCTTGCAGGTGGTCACTTCGCGGGACCAGTCCACCGCCAGGCCCAGGCTGCGCAGCTGGCTCTTCATGTAGGCGATGTTTTCGTAGGTCCACTTGGCCGGTGCGACATTGTTCTTCATCGCGGCGTTTTCCGCCGGCATGCCGAAGGCGTCCCAACCCATGGGTTGCAGGACGTTCTTGCCTTGCATGCGCTGATAACGCGCGATCACGTCACCGATGGTGTAGTTGCGCACGTGCCCCATGTGTAGCTTGCCGCTGGGGTAAGGGAACATCGACAGGCAGTAGTAGGTCTCCTTGCCTGGCTGTTCACTGACTTCAAAGGACTTTTGCGCGTCCCAGAACGATTGGGCGGCGTTTTCGATTTCACGGGGCTGGTAGTGTTCGTGCATGGCTACTTGTACTGGAAAGGGTGGCCTAATCCTCTTCAATGCATCCGTAAGGCGGTGCTGGAAGTGGAGTTACAGGAAGCGCCGTAGCATACATGACGCCGCTCTATCGAGGGAAACCCTGATTGCGCCGCCGCAGCCGTTGGTCGCGGCGGTCGGCTGGTTTGGCGGGTGCCGCTAAGCTTGGAAGAGGGGGAGTGATTCTTGTCTTCAATAGAGGTGAGCGGATGGTGGAGTCGCAGCGATATGTCATGAAACCCGAGTTGTACGAGCGTTTGATCGCCCGCCTGGGGCTTGCCCTGGATGCGGCCAGCACGGCGGTTCGCTTGCGTGATGAGCAACCGGTCGAGTTGGAGTTGCGTGGCTTGAGCCACGCCGAGTTCGAGTTGATCCGGGCCTACCTGGATCTCAGTGGGCGGGATGTCCCTGCGCCGCCTTTCGTTGTGGAGCGCAGAGCGTCACCCCGTTCGGCCGAGGTTATCTGGTTGAAGGACAAAACCCCCGGTTCCGGTTCGGCGAAGTTCAAGTCCATCGGGGTCAAGTAAGATTCGCCCGGCGGCATCCTGTTGTCTGTCGCTAATCCGGCTTCGGTTTGAAGCCGTTGTTCCAGAGGTTGTTGATTGGCCCCGATGCACTTAGGCTTCGGGCATCTTCTGGAGATGCCCGATGCCGATTCGTTACATCCTCAAACAATTGCTCCTGCCGCCCGGCGTTCTGTTGCTGTTGCTGCTCTGTGCCTGGTGGTTTCGTCGCACTCGTCCGCGTCTGGCGGGGCTGTGCTTTGTCCTCGGGCTGGGCGGGTTCTGGTTGATGAGCCTGCCGGTGGCGGTGGAGTGGGGCGCGCGCGCCTTGGAGAGCGTGCCGCCGCTTGAGCGCGGCGAGTGGGCGGGGTTGGCCCAGCGGGCCGATGCGATCGTGGTGCTGGGCTCGGGGCGTGAGCGCGGCGACTCGGCGTGGGGCGAGGATCAGCCGACCGGCATCGGCCTCGAGCGCCAGCGCTATGCGGCGCGCCTGGCCAAGGCTTCCGGGCTGCCGGTGCTGACCAGTGGCGGTTTGCATTACGGTGCGCCGCCGAGCGAGGCGGCGTTGATGGCGGCGTCGATGCAGAGTGATTTCGACGTGACGGTGCGCTGGCAGGAAGGGCGCAGCACCACAACCTTGGAAAATGCCCAATTCAGTTATGAGCTGCTGGCGCCGCTGGGCATCAAGCGGGTAGTCGTGGTGACCCATGCTGCCCATATGCCGCGCGCGCTGTGGAGCTTTGAAAAGGCCGGCTTTACCGTGGTGCCGGCGCCGGTGGGCTTCCTCGGACGGGACAATGCGCGTCCGTTGGGTGGCTGGCTGCCGGAGTTCAAGGCGATCTGGCGCAGTGGGCAGTTGATCAATGAAGCGATAGGGCAGGTGGGTTACAGGCTGTTCTATCGCTAAGCCACGCTCGCAAGCAAACCACCGAACCCTGTAGGAGCCGGCTTGCCGGCGATGGGGACCTTGAGGTTTGCAGTGCTCTTGAGGGCCTCATCGCTGGCAAGCCAGCTCCTACAGGGGGGCTGCGGCGCCTGATGGAGTGTCAGACCGTCTTGGCAATACGGCTGGCCAGCAAGGCCCAGCCGAACAGCAAGCCGCACAGGAGGGTCAGCGGCCACGAACGCCAGTGCAGGTAAGGCGTCAGGTCATGCATCGGCACCACTTCGCCATACAGGATGCCCTGCTCGAACTGCGGAATCTGCGTGGTGATCCGGCCGAAGGGGTCGATCAAGCCGGTGACGCCGTTATTGGTGGCACGAATCATCCAGCGTCCGGCTTCCAGTGCGCGCATCTGGGCCATTTGCAGGTGCTGCAAGGGACCGATCGAAGTGCCGAACCAGGTGTCGTTACTGATGGTCAGCAGCAGTTCGCTGCGCGCCGACAGGCTGGCGGCGAACTCCGGGTAGACCACTTCGTAGCAGATGAACGGGGCGATGTGGTAGCCCTTGGCCTGCAGCAGCGCCTGGTCATCCGGGCCACGGGCGAAGTCGGACATCGGCAGGTTGAAGAAAGCGATCAGCCCGCGCAGCAGCTCCTGCAAGGGCACGTATTCGCCAAACGGCACCAGTTTCTGCTTCAGATAGGTGCCATCGCCTTCGCCCGTCACGGTGATGCCGTTGTAGTAGCGCTTTTCGTTGTGCTCCACTTCGCGGATCGGTACACCGGTGATCAGCGCCGAATGCCGGTCCGCGGCGAAGCGGCCCATCATCGCCAGGTAACCCTCGGCCGACTCCTTCAGCACCGGCACGGCGGTTTCCGGCCAGACCAGCAGGTCCACGCGCCGGGAGCGAAAGCTCAGGTCGCGGTAGAGCGCCAACTGGGCATTGAGCTGTGCCGGGTCCCACTTCATGCTTTGTTCGATATTGCCCTGGATCGCCGCCACCGTCAGCGGTTCGCCCGCCGGACTGGTCCAGGCGTGATGCTTGAGCGCGATACCCACCCCCCAGGGGCCGACCAGCAGCAGCGCGCCCAGGGCGATAAAGGACTTGCGCTTGGCCTGGAGCAGGCGGCGGGCGTTGTACAGCAGTGCGGCTGTCAGGGCCAGGGTGAAGGAAATCAGCCAGATCCCACCCAGCGGCGCCAGGCCTGTGAGCGGGCCGTCGAGCTGGCTGTAGCCGGAATAGAGCCAGGGGAAGCCGGTCAGGAACCAGCCGCGAAAAGCTTCCTGGCCCACCCACAAGGCAGCGAAGGCCAGGGCGTCGGCCAGCGGCGCTTCGTTGCGGCGTATCCAGCGCGCCCAGAGCCAGGCCGGCAGGGCGAAGAACCAGGCAATCGCAGCTGTGAACGCGAGCATCAGGAAGCCGGCCAGCAACACCGAAGCGTCGCCGTAGGTGTGGATGCTCACGTAGATCCAGCTGGTGCCCGCGCCGAACAGGCCGAAACCGAAGCACCAGCCGCGCCACAGCGCCTGGCGCGGCGACAGCTCGCGCAGGCCGGCATAGAACACACCCACCGCCAGCAACGCCAATGGCCAGATATCGTACGGCGCCAGGGCCAGGGTGGTCAGCGCGCCGGCCACCGCGGCCAGCAGATTACCGGGCCAGCCGGGGCGGGTTAAGCGCAGCATAGGGTGGGTCATCGGTTATTTCCTGGGTCGCGCCGGGCCTGCTGTTGTGCAGGGCAAGGCGCGAGGAGTGTGGTTTGGTGTTTCAAATGAACGACGAGTAACGCAGCCCTGCGCAACAGCAGGCCCGGCCCTCCTGGTTGTGCCTGAAAGCGGGCCATGCTGCGTTGCAGTCCTTGGAAAGGGAATGCCATTCCCAGCGGACTGCGCCTTGCCTGGCCCGCTTTGAGGCGACAACGCGACCCAGGAAATAACCGATGACCCACCCTTCAAAATCCTTAGCGGCTAATGGGGGTCAGGCGGATCAGGTGAATACGACGGCTGTCGGCATTCAGGATGCGGAAACGATACGCGCCGATCTCGGTGATTTCATTACGCTTGGGCAAGTGCCCGAACGCGCTCATCACCAGGCCGCCGACGGTGTCGAACTCGTCATCGGAGAATTCGCTGTCGAAGAACTCGTTGAAATTCTCGATCGGGGTCAGCGCCTTGATCAGGAAGTCGCCGCTGGGCAGCGGCTTGATGTAGCTGTCTTCCTCGACGTCGTGCTCGTCCTCGATATCGCCGACGATCTGTTCCAGCACGTCTTCAATGGTCACCAGGCCCGCCACGCCGCCGTACTCGTCGATGACGATGGCCATGTGGTTATGGTTGGCGCGGAATTCGCGCAGCAACACGTTCAGGCGCTTGGATTCGGGGACGAAGGTCGCCGGACGCAGCAGGTCCTTGATGTTGAAGGCATCGCCGTTTTCCTGCAGGACCAGCGGCAACAGGTCCTTGGCCAGCAACACGCCCATGACGTCGTCATGGCTTTCGCCGATCACCGGGTAACGCGAGTGCGCGGCGTTGACGACCGCCGGGAGGAATTCGCGGGGAGTCTGGGTCGCCTTGATGCTGATCATCTGCGAGCGCGGGACCATGATGTCCCGGACCTGCAGGTCAGCGACCTGGATGGCGCCTTCGACGATGGCCAGCGCTTCGCTGTCCAGCAATTTGTTCTGATGGGCTTCGCGCAGCAGCTCCAGCAGCTCCTGGCGGTTTTTCGGCTCATGGGCAAAAGCCTGGGTCAGTTTACCCAGCCAGGACTTCTGCCCGTTGCTCGATCGATCTTCGCTCATAGCGATTTACTCGTATCCCTTGGTAGTGGAGTGATCAGTGTTCGTCATCGATATAGGGGTCGGGATGACCCAGTTCGGCAAGCAACGTTCGTTCCAGTGCTTCCATTTCCTCGGCTTCTTCGTCGTCTATATGGTCGTAGCCCAATAGATGCAGGCAGCCGTGAATGACCAGGTGGGCCCAATGGGCCTCCAGTGCCTTGCCTTGTTCGGCCGCTTCGCGAGCGACCACCGGGATGCAGATCACCAGATCGCCCAGCAATGGGATATCCAGCAAGTCGTCCGGCACGTCGGCGGGGAAGGACAGCACGTTGGTCGCGTAGTCCTTGTGCCGCCAGGTATGGTTGAGCTCGCGACCTTCGGCCTCGTCCACCAGGCGGATGGTCAGCTCGGAGTCGGCCGTGCGTTGGCGCAGGGCGAGTTCGCACCAGCGGCGAAACTCGGCGTCACTGGGGGCGGGGGCGTCAGAGGCCCGTTGCAAATCGAGTTCAAGCATCGTGGCGGGTACCCGGGGTGTCTTCGTCGGCGCGATTTTCAAAGCGCTCGTAGGCCTCGACGATGCGTTGTACCAGCGGATGGCGCACGACGTCCTTGGGCATGAAATGGGTGAAACTGATGCCCGGCACATCCTTGAGGACCTTGATCACGTGGGCCAGCCCCGATTTCGTGCCCTTGGGCAGGTCGACCTGGGTGATGTCGCCGGTGATCACCGCCGTGGAGCCGAAGCCGATGCGGGTCAGGAACATTTTCATCTGTTCGACGGTGGTGTTCTGGCTTTCGTCGAGGATGATGAAGCTGTTGTTCAGGGTCCGGCCGCGCATGTAGGCCAGCGGCGCGATTTCGATGACCTGGCGCTCGATCAGCTTGGCCACGTATTCGAAACCGAGCATTTCATAGAGGGCGTCGTAGAGTGGGCGCAGGTACGGGTCGATCTTCTGGGCCAGGTCGCCGGGCAGGAAGCCGAGTTTTTCGCCGGCTTCGACCGCCGGGCGCACCAGCAGGATGCGTCGCACCTGCTCGCGCTCCAGCGCGTCGACGGCGCAGGCCACCGCCAGGTAGGTCTTGCCGGTACCGGCCGGGCCGATCCCGAAGTTGATGTCGTTGCCGAGGATTTCCTTCACGTAGCGCTGCTGATTCTGGCCGCGGGGGCGAATCATGCCTTTCTTGGTGCGCAGGGCCACGCTGGCTTCGGCCACCGGGTTGAGGTGCAGGTCTTCCACGCTCGATTCCTGCAGGAACAGGTGGACCATGTCCGGCGACAGCTCGGTACCCTTGGTTTCCCGGTACAGGCGGCGCAGCAGGTTTTCCGCGGAGGTGGTGTGCTTGGGTTCGCCGATCAGCTCGAACTGATTGCCGCGATTGCGGATCTCGATGGCCAGGCGCTGTTCGATCAAGCGCAAATGCTCGTCGAACTGTCCGCACAGATTGGCGAAGCGGCGAGCCTCGAAAGGCTCGAGGATGAAACGATGAGGTTCGATGGGTGCGTTCAAGGTCGTTTTTAGCCGCCCGACGGCAATGGAGATGAATTCAAGGATAACGCTAGCAGACCGGGGGCGAAAGCTCTCATTGCGGCATCGAGCCGCGCAGTGAATGCGGTTGCGCCGCGTCGATGTGCACGTCGATAAACTGGCCGATCAACTGGGGATTGTCGCAGCGGAAGTTGACGATACGATTATTCTCGGTGCGCCCCTGCAACTCGCCAGGGTCTTTTTTCGAATAATCGGTCACCAGGATGCGCTGGAGCGTACCGACCATTTGTCGGCTGATCTCGAATCCTTGCTGGTTCAGGCGATGTTGCAGGGCGTTGAGGCGCTCTTTCTTCACCGCTTCCGGGGTGTCGTCCGGCAAATCCGCCGCCGGGGTCCCGGGGCGCTGGCTGTAGACGAAGGAGTAGGAGAAGTCGAAACCGACGTCTTCGATCAGCTTCATGGTCTGCTGGAAGTCTTTCTCGGTTTCCCCGGGGAAGCCGACGATAAAGTCCGAACTGATGCAGATGCCCGGCACGGCGGCGCGCAACTTGCGCAGCTTGGACTTGTATTCCAGTGCCGTGTGGTTGCGCTTCATCGCCGCGAGGATCCGGTCCGAGCCCGACTGTACCGGCAGGTGCAGGTGCTTGACCAGCTGCGGCACCTCGGCGTGGGCCTGGATCAGGCTGTCGGAGAACTCCAGCGGGTGCGAGGTGGTGTAGCGGATCCGCTCGATACCGTCGACGGCGGCGACCACGCGGATCAGTTCCGCCAGGTCCGCCAGGCGCCCGTCATGGGTGGCGCCGCGATAACCGTTGACGTTCTGCCCCAGCAGGGTCACTTCGCGCACACCGTTTTCGGCCAGGTGGATGATCTCGCCGATCACGTCGTCGAACGGTCGGCTGACTTCTTCGCCGCGGGTATAGGGCACGACGCAGAAGGTGCAGTACTTGCTGCAGCCTTCCATCACCGAGACATAGGCGCTCGGGCCGTCGATGCGCGGTTCCGGCAGGTGGTCGAACTTTTCGATTTCCGGGAACGACACGTCCACCTGCGGCTGCTGGGTGGTTCGGGCGGCGTCGATCATTTCCGGCAGGCGGTGCAGGGTCTGCGGGCCGAAGACTACGTCGACATAGGGGGCGCGATCGCGGATCGCCGCGCCTTCCTGGCTGGCGACGCAACCGCCGACGGCGATCACCATCTGCGGGTTCGCCAGTTTCAGTTCGCGCCAGCGGCCCAACTGGGAGTAGACCCGGTCCTGGGCGCGCTCGCGGATCGAGCAGGTGTTGAGCAGGATGACGTCCGCGTCTTCGGCACGGGCGGTGACTTCCAGGGCCTGGTGTTCGCCCAGCAGGTCGACCATGCGCGAGCTGTCATACTCGTTCATCTGGCAACCGTGGGTTTCGATGTAAAGCTTCTTGGCCATGGACATTCATCAATGTGGTTCAAAGAACCGCGCATTATAGTGGTCATCGCGCTTGCTTCCTAGCGCTGTCCGTTCGGCGGCTATGCTATAGTTCGCGCCCTATTTTTATCCCCCAATGTGTTGCCCGCCCACCATGACCAAACGTGAAGCCCCCATCTACAAGGTGATTTTCCTCAACCAGGGCCAGGTGTTCGAAATGTACGCCAAGCAGATCTATCAGAGCGATCTGTGGGGCTTCCTGGAAGTCGAAGAGTTTGTCTTTGGCGAGCGCACGCAACTGGTGGTCGATCCCGGCGAGGAAAAGCTCAAGGCCCAGTTCGAAGGCGTGGTGCGCAGTTTCGTGCCGATGCATTCGATCGTGCGGATCGACGAAGTCGAGCGCCTGGGCACACCGAAGATCAGCGAGGCGCGGGGCGTGGGCAATGTGATGCCGTTCCCGATGCCAATGCCCGAAAAATAACGATCAGGGCAGCGGCGAAAACGGTGTACGGCCGTCAGCCGTCTGCAATTCCAGCAGGTATTTGCGGAAGATCTGCCCCAGCACCTGGGTCGCCATCTCCAGCTGGTCGCGGGGCATCTTCGCCGCGACCTCATCCGCCGTGTCCAGTGCCTCTTCGGCACCATTGACCGCGGCCATCTTCAGCACGATATAGGCCTGGACGTTATTGGCCGGCACCCCTTCGCCCTTGTAGAACATGGTGCCGAGCTGGAACTGCGCCTGGGCGTGGCCTTGCAGGGACGCCTGTTCGAAATGGCTCAGGGCCTTGTTGAGGTCGTGTTGCGGGTTGTTGCTGTCGTGATAGAACGCGCCCAACTCGTATTGCGCTTGCGCATCGCCGCCCTTTGCCGCTTCTTCGCAGGCGGCCAGGGCCTCGGCGAGGTCCTGTGGCTGGGTGTTGAGGGTGCAACGCCCCATCGCCGGGATCAACAACGAGTTACCGCCTGCATGTGCCAGCAGCGGCTGAAGGAGCAACAGGCAGCCCAATACAAGGGCGCGGCCGGTGCGGTTCATGGGAATCGACGTACCTCTGAAGGGCGGGCGGACCCGGCCTGGGGGATGACTATGGCGCGCATTATGAAATAAGCGGGGGCCACCTTACAAAGTCTTTACTCGTTTTTCTGCTGCACGGGCGCTATACCCGCTTGTTTTGCAAGTATCTGGACAGAGGACGGTAAGAAACAGGGGAAGTTTAAGCGGGAAAACCGACGCCGGCTGAAACCGGCGTCGGGGACATCGGTTATTTCAGTGCGGCAAAAGCCTTTTCAGCAGCATCCAATGTCAGCTTCAGCTCGGTTTCGCCATGGGCGATGGAGGTGAAACCGGCTTCGAAGGCACTCGGCGCCAGGTACACGCCGCCGTCGAGCATGAGGTGGAAGAAACGCTTGAAGCGCTCGGCATCGCTGGACATCACGTCGTCGAACGTGACGATGTCGTCGGCACCGCTGAAGTACAGGCCGAACATACCGCCGGCCTGGGTGGTCACGAACGGGATGCCGGCCGCATCGGCACGGTCTTGCAGGCCCTGGAGCAGGCGGCGGGTGTAGTCGCTCAGCTCGGCGTGGAAGCCCGGGCGGCTGATCAGGCGCAGGGTGGTCAGGCCGGCGGCCATCGCCAACGGGTTGCCGGACAAGGTGCCGGCCTGGTAGACCGGGCCCAGCGGGGCGATGCAGGACATGATCTCGCGCTTGCCGCCGAAGCAGCCCACCGGCATGCCGCCGCCGATGATCTTGCCGAAGGTGCTCAGGTCCGGGGTGACGCCGTAGTGGGCCTGGGCTCCGCCCAGGGCGACGCGGAAACCGGTCATCACTTCGTCGAAGATCAGCACCACGCCGTGCTGGTCGCACAGGGTCCGCAGGCCTTCGAGGAAACCCGGGGCCGGCGGCACGCAGTTCATGTTGCCGGCCACTGGCTCGACGATGATGCAGGCGACTTCCTGGCCGACTTCGCCGAGCAGGGTCTCGACCGCGGCGAGGTCGTTGAAAGGCAGGGTCAGGGTGTGCTTGGCGAAAGCCGCCGGGACACCGGCGGAGCTCGGCACGCCTTGGGTCAGGGCGCCGGAGCCGGCCTTGACCAGCAGGCTGTCGGAGTGGCCGTGGTAGCAGCCTTCGAACTTGATGATGCTGTCACGACCGGTGAAGCCACGGGCCAGGCGGATGGCGCTCATGGTCGCCTCGGTGCCGGAACTGACCATGCGGACCATTTCCATCGACGGCACGAGGCCGCAGACCAGATCGGCCATCTCGGTTTCCATGGCGGTCGGCGCACCATAGGACAGCCCGTGCTCCAGCTGCTTGCGCACGGCGTCCAGCACGTCCGGGTGGCTGTGGCCGAGGATCATCGGGCCCCAGGAGCCGACGTAGTCGACATAGCGCTTGTCGTCTTCGTCGGTGACATAGGCGCCTTCGGCGTGCTTGAAGAACAGCGGGGTGCCGCCGACGCTCTTGAACGCGCGAACAGGCGAGTTCACACCGCCGGGGATGTGTTTCTGGGCACTGGCAAACAGGGTTTCGGAACGAGACATGGGCAGGCTCTCAGGCGTCATGAAGTGAAGAGGGCGTTGAAGGCTTGGGCGCGGCGGGTCACTTCCCGGGTGCTTTCGGCACCGAACAGGCCGTGGATCACCGCCAGCAGGTCGGCACCGTGGGCCACCAGCGGGGCGGCGTTGTCCAGGGTGATGCCGCCGATCACCGCGATCGGCAGGTGCAGCAGCGGGCGCGCGCGTTCGAGCAGCGCCACGTCGGCAGCCGGTGCGCCGGGCTTGGTGTTGGAGTTGAAGAAGCGCCCGAAGGCGACATAGCTGGCGCCTTCCCGGGCCGCCTGTTCGGCGAGTTCAAGCTGCGCGTGGCAGGTGGAGCCGATAATGGCCCGGCTACCCAGCAGCGAACGGGCCGGCGTCAGCGGCCCGTCGGTCTGGCCCAGGTGCACGCCGACGCCAAGCCGCGCCGCCAGTTCGGCGTCGTCGTTGATGATCAACTGGGTCTTGTAGCGTTCGCACAGCCCGCGCAGGGCCTCGGCTTCCCGCAGGCGGCGGGCCTCGTCGGTACTTTTGTCGCGGTATTGCAGCAAGGTCACGCCGCCATCCAGTGCCGCCTCGACATAAGGCAGGAACTTGCCGGCCAGCAACTGGCTATCGGTGATGGCGTACAGGCCGCGTAGTTTCATCGGGTCAGCCTCGGAGTCTTGGGAAGCGCTGAAGGTTACGAGCAGAAGTCCAGGGGCAGGCGTCGGGGGACGAACTGGCCCTTGCCCAGCTGTTCGGCGTCGCGCAGGGTCCGCCAGGTGTAATCCAGTGCGGTCTGCACGGCGCTGACCAGGCCCTCGCCGAGGGCCAGGCGCCCGGCGAGGGTGCTCGCCAGGGTGCAGCCGGAACCATGATAGCTGCCGGGCAGGCGCTGGCATTTGAAGGTCTGGCGGGTGCCGTCGCGGCTGTACAGGCGGTTGTGGATTTCGTCTTCGTCGCCATGTCCGCCGGTGATCAGCAGGTGTTGGCAGAACGGCAGGAGTTTTTCCGCGCACTCGTCGGCACTGCCCTCGGGCAATTCGGCGAGGATGCGGGCTTCGGGGAGGTTGGGGGTGGCAATGGTCGCCAGCGGCAGCAGGCGTTCGCGCATGGCATAGCCGACTTCATCCTTGCCCAGGCGTCCGCCACCGCCAGCGCGCAGCACCGGGTCGCAGACCAGCGGCAGGTGCGGGTGCGCCTGGAGCAGTTCGACCACGGTGTCGACCATTTCCAGGGAGCCGAGCATGCCCAGCTTGACGGCTGCCACGGTCGAGTCGTTGAGCACGGCATTGGCCTGGGCCAATACCCACTCACGGTCGAGCACGCGGAAGTCGCTGACGTTGACCGTGTCCTGCACGGTCAACGCGGTGACCGCCGGAGCGGCATGGCAACCCTGGGCGAGCAGGGCTTCGATATCTGCCTGGAGGCCGGCACCCCCACTGGGATCGTGGCCGGAGAGACAGAGGACAACGGGACGGGAGCTGTAGGTATTCATGGAGCGCGAGCTTACCACCAAACGCTTTTTTCGGGACCGCCCGCCCGGCGTTGTATTTGCACCCTGAAGCTTTTTCCGGGGTGGCCGATAACCCTTCGCCCTACCGCCTGATTGTGTGCTGGGACGCCCGTCCTAGAGCCTTTGGATAAAATATCTCAATGGTGTGTTTTAGCCATCACTGGCTATGCTAGAGTGGATCCAAACGAATAATGGGCCATGAGGTATCACGTCGTCTCAAAGGGAAGGGGGGCTCCTGACGCGACCTGATTGGCCATGCTGGGGCTGTATGCGCTATTTGCTGCTGATTTTGTTGAGCTGGCTGCCGCTGTTGGCGAGTGCAGTCGAGTTTGATGAGTCCACTCAGAGTCTGCCTCTGGGCCGGGTCATGCAGGTGTACGAAGACGCGAGCGGCCAGGCCGATATCGCGCAGGTCGCGGCGCCCGCCATGGCCGCGCGCTTTCATCAGCACGACAAGGCTTCGCTCAATGCCGGCTACTCGCTGTCGGCGTTCTGGCTCAAGGTCGACCTGACCTACACCCCCAAGCATCCAGACGCCCTGCGCATCTGGTTGCTGGAGTTGGCCTATCCGCCGATGAAACACATCGAGCTCTATGTGCCGGACGCCAGTGGCGGCTACCGCCTGGCCCAGCGCACCGGTAATGAATTGCCGTTCGCCAGCCGGCCGATCAAGCAGAACAACTACCTGTTCGAGCTGGATTTCGCTCCCAACCAAAGCAAGACCGTCTACCTGCGGCTGCAAACCGAAGGCTCGATGCAGGCGCCGCTGACCCTCTGGTCGATGCAGGCCTACCTCGAAGACCAGCCGGTGCGCCTCTATGTCCTGGGGCTGATCTATGGCGTGCTGCTGGGGATGCTGGTCTACAACCTGTTCATCTACCTCAGCGTGCGGGACACCAGCTACCTCTATTACATCTTCTACATCGCCTCGTTCGGCTTCTACCAGCTGTCGGTCAACGGCGCGGCGGTGCAGTATTTCTGGCCGAACAACCCCGGCTGGGCCAACGCCTCGACGCCGTTCTTTATCGGCCTGGCGGGTTTCTTCGGCTGCCAGTTCACCCGCAGCTTCCTGCACACGGCCGCCCACAGTCGCTGGCTGGACCGGCTGTTGCTGCTGTTGATGGCCTATAGCACGGTGGTTACGGTACTGTCGCTGATGACCAGCTATGCCCTGGCCCTGCGCCTGGCAACGGTCCTGGCCCTGGCGTTCACCGTGACCATTTTCGTCACCGGGATCAGCGCCTGGTGTTGTGGGTTGCGGGTGGCGCGCTACTTCATCATCGCCTGGTCGGCGTTCCTGCTGGGCGGGTTGGTCAATACCCTGATGGTGCTGGGCTACCTGCCGAACGTCTTCCTGACCATGTACGCCAGCCAGATCGGCTCGGCCCTGGAGGTCGGCCTGTTGTCCCTGGCCCTGGCCGACCGCATCAACACCATGCGCGAGCAGCAGGCGCAGACCTTGCTGGAGTCCGGGCAGAAGCTGGAAGTGCTGAACCGCGAGCTGGCCAACAGCAACCGTCTCAAGGACGAATTCCTCGCCACCGTCACCCATGAGCTGCGCACGCCGATGAACGGCGTGATCGGCTCCCTGGAATTGATGCAGACCCTGGAGCTGGATCCGGAGCTTGCGCAATACCAGCAGACGGCGGCCGGTTCCGCCCGGGACATGATGCGCATGGTCAATGGCATCCTGATCCTGACCGAGTTGCAGGCCGGTCGGCTCAAGGTGAGCACACAGTCGTTCGGCTTGCGCCGTTTGCTGTACGGCTTGCAGGAGCAGTTCGGCGGACGTGTCCAGGGCAAGGGCCTGCATTTCGCCATTGAAGTGGCCGACGACGTGCCGGACAGTTTCCAGGGCGATGCCGAGAAGATCGTGCAGTGCCTGGAATGCCTGGTGGACAATGCCATCAAGTTCACCCGCGAAGGTGGCTTGGTGCTGCGGGTCAGCGGTCGGCCGGCAGCGGCGCAGCACTGGGCCCTGTCGTTCGCGGTGATCGACAGCGGCATCGGTTTCATCGACCTGGATGAAGCCACGCTCTATCAGCGTTTCTTCCAGCTCGACGGTTCGATGACCCGTGAGTACGGCGGTCTGGGCATTGGCCTGGCGATCTGTCGGCAGCTGATCGACTTGCTCGGCGGGCACCTCACCCATCAGTCGGAGCTTGGCATGGGCAGCCGCTTCCAGCTCGAGGTGGAGGTCGAGGTGTTGAGCCCGAGGGTGTCGCGCCCGGTGTCGGCACCGCGTGCGCCGCGGGACTGCACCTTGTTGCTGGTGGACGACAACAGCGTCAGCCAGTTGGTGGTGCGCGGCATGTTGCTCAAGCTGGGGTATCGGGTGTTCACGGCGAACGATGCCCGGGCCGCGCTCGATGTGCTGGGTGGGCAGGCGGTGGACGGGCTGCTGCTTGACTGTCCGCCGCAACCGACGGCCGAGACCTTGCTCTGCCAACAGCTGCGGGCGCTGCCCGGCGGTGCCGAGTTGCCGATCCTGGCCCTGGTCAGTTCGACCGACCCGCTGGAGCGCGAGCGTTGCCTGGCGGCCGGCGTCACGGACACCTTGTACAAGCCGGTGCGTTTCGACGAGTTGCAGCACCTGCTGGCTCGCCGTCTGTTGGCGCCTGTAGAGGGCGAAAGCGCCGGTATTTAGGCGCTTATGTCACTTTTTTCACGGCGGTACGCGTGATTCACTGGGGTTCCTGGCCTTTCTCTGCGAAGCCACTTCTCAAAGGAGCCCGACATGAACCTCCATCAATACGCTGAAACCCACGAGGTCACCAACCAGCCGCCGTCGCTGGACGGTATCAATCTCTATCGCATCGACCTGCCGCTGCAGGAGTGGGCGCGTCGCTTCGGCGCCGGTTGGGCCGAATCGCGTATCGAGGCCTATGGCGCACTGGCCGGCGGGCCGCTGATGGAGGCGGGTTTTCTCGCCAACCAGAACAAACCGGTGTTTGTCAGCCATGACCGTTATGGCCACCGCCAGGACCTGGTGGAATTTCACCCGGCCTATCACGAACTGATGCGCACCGCCGTCGAGCATGGCCTGCCGTCGCTGCCCTGGACCGATCCGCAGGACGGCGCCCATGTGGCTCGTGCCGCCATGACCTACCTGCACAGCCAGGCCGAGGCCGGCACCGGCTGCCCGCTGACCATGACCTTCGCCTGCGTGCCGGCGTTGCGCCTGCAGCCGGATATCGCCGGGCAATGGCTGCCGAGCATCCTCAGTACCCAGTACGACCCGCGCAACATCGGCATTGCCCACAAGCGCGGGGCCACCATCGGCATGGCCATGACCGAGAAGCAGGGGGGTACCGACGTGCGTGCCAACACCACCCGGGCTTATCCCGTTGGCGCCACTGGCCCGGGGCAGGCCTATGAGCTGGTGGGGCACAAATGGTTCTGCTCGGCGCCGATGTGCGACGCCTTCCTGACCCTGGCCCAGACCGACAAGGGCCTGACCTGTTTCCTGCTGCCCCGGCATCGTCCGGATGACAGTCGCAACCAGTTCTATATCCAGCGCTTGAAGAACAAGCTGGGCAACTGCTCCAACGCTTCGAGCGAAGTGGAGTTCCGCGGCGCCCTGGCCTGGATGATCGGCGAGGAAGGGCGCGGCGTGCCGACCATTATCGAGATGGTGGCGATGACCCGTTTCGATTGCATGGTCGGTTCCAGTGCGTTGATGCGCCAGGCGCTGACCCAGGCCAGCCATCATTGTGCCCATCGGTTGGTCGGTGGCCGTGTGCTCAGCGAGCAGCCGTTGATGCAGAACGTGCTGGCCGACCTGGCGCTGGAGAGCGAGGCGGCGCTGGCCTTGAGCCTGCGCATGGGCCGGGCGCTGGATCATCTGGGGGACGGGCATGAAGCGAAATTCGCCCGGTTGGTGACGGCGGTGGGCAAATACTGGATCTGCAAGCGGGCCCCGGCGATGATCAACGAGGCCGCCGAGTGCATGGGCGGCGCGGGGTATGTGGAGGACAGCATTCTGCCGCGGCTGTACCGCGAGGCGCCGGTCAACTCGACCTGGGAAGGTTCGGGGAACGTGCAGTGCCTGGATGTGCTGCGTTCGTTGTCCAAGGAGCCCGGCGTACTGGAAGTGTTGTTCAGCGAGTTGGGCGACGGCCACGGGGACAAGCGCCTGGCCCGGCATATCGAGCACTTGAAGCTGGCGTTCACCGACACCCACGATATCCAGTACCGCGCCCGGCAACTGACCGAGGACATCGCGTTGGCGTTGCAGGCCAAGTTGCTGCTGGAGGCGGGCAATGCCGAGGTCAGCGACGGTTTTATCGCCAGCCGGCTGGCGGCGGGAGGGCGGGTCTACGGCACCTTGCCCCGTGGGGTGAATGTCGAGGCCATTGTTGCCCGCTCGACCCCGCAGGGTTTCTGAGGGAATACAAGGATATTTGAAGGCTCACACAGACATTGTGGCAGTGAACGATAACCCGGTGTTTCAGTCCGAACAGGTTGCAGGCAAGATGAACGTCTGCAACATCAGAAGACAGGATGCTCCCCGTGACCGAAGCTTTTATTGTCGTGCAATCCCCCGAACAAGCCGTGGACCGTCTGGCTGAACTCCACGAGCGTGCCACCCGTGCCCTGAGCCAGGCGCTCAAGCGCTACCTCAAGGATCGCGTCGAACCAGACGCCGACCAACGGGCCCTGTTCCGCTACCCTGAACTGCGCCTGACCTACACCTACCAGGGTGAAGTCCCCGCCACCACCCGGGCCTATGCCAAGGTCCAGTTGCCGGGGACCTACAGCGTCACCGTCACGCACCCGGCGGCGTTCCGCAAATACCTGCTGGAACAACTGGTGCCGCTGATGCGCGACTTCACCGTCACGGTGGAAGTGGGCGTTAGCGAACAGAACATTCCTTACCCCTACGTGGTCGAGCAGGGCGATGAGCTGGCCGGCTCCGGCGTCACCGCCTCGGCCCTGGCGCGGGTTTTCCCGAGCACCGACCTGTCGGCCGCCACCGACGACATCGCCGATGGCCTGCACGACTGGGAAAACACCTCGCCCCTGCCCCTGGCGTTGTTCGATGCCGCCCGGGTGGATTTCTCCCTGCGGCGCCTGGTGCACTACACCGGCAGCGACTGGCGCCATGTACAGCCGTGGATCCTGCTGACCAACTACCACCGCTATGTCGACCAGTTCATCCTCCATGGCCTGCAACAACTGCGTGACGACCCGCGTTTCGTGCGTATGGTGCTGCCGGGCAACGTGATCATCGACAAGAGCATGGAGTACGGCGAGGCCCAGGCCATGGTCGCCGGTGTGGTCTGGCACCGCTACCAGATGCCGGCCTACCACCTGCAGGCCGCCGACGGGCATGGCGTGACGCTGGTGAACATCGGCGTCGGGCCGTCCAACGCGAAGAACATCACCGACCACCTGGCGGTACTGCGTCCGCACTGCTGGCTGATGATCGGCCACTGCGGCGGCCTGCGCCAATCCCAGACCATCGGCGACTATGTGCTGGCCCACGCCTATATGCGGCGCGACGGGATTCTCGACCGGGTGGTGCCGCCGAATATCCCGATCCCGGCCCTGGCCGAAGTGCAGTTGGCCTTGCAACAGGCGGCGGCCAACGTCACCGGCGAACGCGGCGACGACCTGAAGAAGCGCCTGCGCACCGGTACCGTGCTGACCTACGACGACCGTAACTGGGAATTGCGCTGGGCCCAGGAGCGGCCGTTGATCAACCTGTCCCGCGCCGTGGCCGTGGACATGGAAAGCGGCACCATCGCCGCCCAGGGTTATCGCCTGCGGGTGCCTTACGGCACCTTGCTCTGTGTCTCGGACAAACCGCTGCACAGTGAGATCAAGCTGCCGGGTTCGGCGAACGCGTTCTATGAGCGGGCTGTCAGCCAGCACTTGAAGATCGGTATTGCCGCGGTGGACCTGCTGCGCACCGAGCTGCATTCGCTGCACTCGCGCAAACTGCGCAGCTTTGACGAGCCGCCGTTCCGTTAAGCACGGCTTATGCCGTCAATCGGGTGAAATGCGGTCATTGTAGGAGCCGGCTTGCCGGCGATGAGGTCCTCGAGCCTTGCGGCGTTCTGACGAACGCCATCGCCGCGGTGCGGCGTCCCGGCAAGCCGGCTCCTACATACGCGCATCTGGAAATAACGGCTGACACGCCCTAGCATGGCGGCTCCTGATCCTCAGATGTCCTCCTTGCCATGTCTCGTCCACCCCGTCCCGTTGTGCGTCGTTCGGCCGCGAAAACTCCCGTTGCGCCGCGTCGGGTCGCTAAGGCCCCGCCGGCCGAACCCAAGCTGATCCTGTTCAACAAACCCTTCGATGTGCTGACGCAGTTCAGCGACGGTGAAGGGCGCGCGACCCTCAAGGATTTTATCGACGTGGCCGGCGTCTACCCCGCCGGCCGGCTGGACCGCGACAGCGAAGGCCTGCTGTTGCTGACCAACGACGGCCAGCTCCAGGCGCGGATTGCCGATCCCAGGCACAAGCTGGCGAAAACCTATTGGGTGCAGGTCGAAGGTGTGCCGAGCGCCGGGCAGATCGAGCAGTTGCAAAAGGGTGTGGAGTTGAACGACGGCATGACCTTGCCGGCCCAGGCCCGGCAGATCGACGAGCCCGAGCTCTGGCCGCGCAATCCGCCGGTGCGGTTTCGCCAGAGCATTCCCACTGCCTGGCTGGAGTTGATCATTCGCGAGGGGCGCAACCGTCAGGTGCGGCGCATGACCGCGGCGGTGGGCTTGCCGACCTTGCGCCTGGTGCGGGTGCGCATCGGCGACTGGACCCTGGAGGGGCTGGATCAAGGTCAGTGGCGTGAAGTGCCGGCGCGCTTGTAGCTTGCCGCTGCTTTACAGCGACCCGGATTCGATCAGCCCGATCACCACGCTCTTGATCACGAACGCGACGATGCCCAGGCCCAGCACGAAGAACAGGATAAGGGTGCCGAAGCGGCCGGCCTTGGATTTCTTCGCCAGGTCCCAGACGATGAAACCCATGAAAATGATCAGGATGCTGACCAGGCCGGTCATCATCCACTCTTCGAATACGGCAGGATCCATCGGACCTCTCCAGCGCGAGCGGGGTGAAAAACCGCTCGATTATACGCCATGGACGGGAGCCCAACTGATCTCGGGCAATAAAGCGATCAACTGCGCAAATGGGTCAATGGCAATTCCGTGCTGTTGAGCACCTGGTTCAGCACAAAGCTGGAGCGCACGCTGGTCACCCCTTCGATGCGGGTCAGGTGCCCCAGCAGCAGTTTCTGGTAGTGATCCATGTCCGGCACCACCACCTTCAACTGATAGTCGGCGTCCATCCCCGTCACCAGGCTGCATTCCAGCACTTGCGGCAAGCTGCGGATCGCCGCCTCGAAGTTTTCGAAGCGCTCCGGCGTATGCCGGTCCATGCCGATCAGCACATAGGCGGTCAGGCTCAAACCGAGCATCTTGCGGTCGAGCAACGCCACCTGGCGGGAAATGTAACCGTCGTCCTCCAACTGCTTGACCCGTCGCGAACAGGGCGACGGCGACAGGCCGATACGTTCGGCCAGCTCCTGGTTGGAGATGCGGGCATCGCGCTGCAATTCCGCCAGAATGCTCAGGTCGTATCGGTCGAGTTTGCTCATCATTCAGGCCTTTCTAATAACTATTGCGGTAAATTATCTATCTGAAGTTAAAAATTGCGCAAGTTATGTTTATTCGAGCAATGTTCGCAATCCTGTGTCGTCGCCCTGGGCCTATGCTTATCACCAGAATCACTGCCCGGATCCGTGGCCAGTCTCGCAAGTACGTTCACCATCGAGACAGCCACCCCAGTCCAGCGCGGCCCGCCGAATCAGGCCAGCCGCGGCCGACAATCCCACAGGGTTGCGCCGGCCACCGGGCTACACGCTGTCCAGAAGACGGTGTGAGGTGAGCCGGCGTCAAAAGCGTCGAGCACGGACGAAGTTTTCAAGGGGAGGCCGACGGGTCTCCCTTTTTTATTGGGCGTAAAATAAGTTGTGTGACTGGTAGAGTGTCGCAGAACCGGAATCCGCTTTCCCAGTCTTATGGTTAAGCCCTGAACCGCAGTGAGGAATGGAATGAAATCGCGCATCTGGCGTCTGGCAGGTGTTGGTTTGCTCTGTATGAGTGTTGGTGTGCAAGCGCTGGCAGAAAACCAGGGTGATGAGAATCAGAAACACGAGGGCGAGCATCGCTCCGAAGGGCGTCCGGGAGGCAATGAGGGACGTCCGCAAAACAATCAGCCACGTCCCCAGGTTCCGGCTCCGCGACCGCCGGAAGTTCGCCCGCAGGCCCCGGCCCCTCGGCCACCAGCGCCTGAGATCCGTCTCCAGGCACCGCAACCGCGTCCACCAGCACCCGAGATCCGTCCCCAGGCGCCGCAACCACGTCCGCCAGCGCCGGAGATCCGTCCTCAGGTTCGTCCGGAAAACAATCAGCATTTCGAGCGGCACGAGCAGGTCCCGGCCGGGCAATGGCAAGGCCGTCCGCCGCAGAACGAGCCCAATCAGCAGCCTCGTCCGGCGCCGCAGCAGAACAGCCTGCCGATCCAGCCCCACCCCGATAGCGTGCGCCAGACCCAGGAACCGCTGCGCGGCAACTATTCCGATATCCCCCGGCGCAACGGCTACAACCCGAATGGGCCCGTCGGGAACAACTGGCGTCCCGAAAACAATCGCCCCGGCGGCAACTTCGAACACCACGACGACCGTCGCTGGCCGGGCCGTCCCGAGGGTCATGGCAACGGTTGGGGCCCCGGTCCGCAATATCGCCCCGGCTACATGGTCGACCGCTTTCCCGAGCGTCACTGGCGGGTGCCGTACCGTGGCCAGGACTATTTCTTCTCCGGTGGCTACTGGTATCGCCCGCAGGGCGAGCGCTACGTAGTGGTCGCTCCGCCACGGGGGATTCGCACCAGCTACCTGCCCGATTATTCGCGGGAAGTCTGGATCGGCGGCTCGCTGTTTTTCCTCGCGGCCGGCGCCTATTACCTCTATCAGGAAGATACCCAGGACTACGTGGTGGTCGACCCGCCGGCCGCCGCGCCGCAGGTGGCGCCGGAGCCGCAAGACAACGGCTACGATGTGGTGGCGTATCCGGCCAACGGCCAGAGCCCGGAGCAGGTCCAGCAGGACGGCGAGGATTGCTATCGCTGGGCCGTGCAGCAAAGTGGCTTCGATCCGGCCAACGTGACCTACGCGCCGGCGCCGGCCGTGGTCCAGGCCTATCGCCAGGCCGAGGGCAACTGCCTGAGCAGTCGCGGTTACCAGGTCAACTACTAAGCGCTTATTGGCGCGGCTTGACCACCTCCCGCGGATCGGCGTGCACCAGCACCTCGGCCTGCGGGTAGGCGGCATGGATGGCATCGGCGGCCTGGTCACTCAGGTCGTGGGCCACCGACAAGGTCAATTCCCCCGGCAACTCCAGATGCAACTGCACGAACCAGCGGTTGCCGGAAATCCGTGTCCGCAGGTCGTGGGCACCCAACACCCCGGGGACGCCACAGGCCAGCTCCAGCATGTGCTGGCTGATGTCCGGTGACAGTTCCTCATCCATCAGCACCGCGAAGCTTTCCCGGCCGATCTGGATCGCACTCCACAGGATGTAGACCGAGATCCCCAGGCCGAACCAGGCGTCCACCTGCGGCCAGCCGAAGCTGGCGAGCACCAGTGCCAGCAGGATGCTGCCGTTGAGCAGCAGGTCCGAACGGTAGTGCAGGGAGTCGGCGCGCACGGCGGTGGAGCCGGTCGCGCGGATCACCTTGTGCTGCAACAGCAGCAACCCGGCGGTCAGGATCAGCGACAGCACGATCACCCCGATGCCGATCCAGGGGGCGCCGATGGGCTCCGGGTTTTTCAGCCGCTCGAACGCCTGGATGGCGATCAGCACCGCACTCACCGCGATGAACAGCGCCTGGGCCATGCCCGACAGGGATTCGGCCTTGCCGTGCCCGTAGCGGTGATCGCTATCGGCCGGCCGCAAGGCGTAGTGCACCGCCAGCAGATTGAGAAACGAGGTCACGCCATCGAGCAGCGAGTCGGTCAGCCCGGCGAGCATGCTCACCGAGCCGCTCAGCCACCAGGCGCCGGCCTTGGTCAGGATCAGGATACTGGCGACCGCGACCGAAGCCCGGGTGGCCAGGCGTAACAGGCGGGCGTGTTCCGGGCTGCTGGTCATGAGCGCAGCGATCCTTTATCAGTGTCCCCGGGCTCAGGCCGCAGGGCGCAGGTTGTACATCGCCAGCTGTTGCAGGTTGCCTTTTTGCTGGATCAGGCGCGGGTCGTTCAGCGGCAGGGTCTGGCCCAGCTCGGTCTTGAGTATCGCCTGCAACTTGAGGGTGTCGACCTGGCCTTCGGCGGTGATGGCTTCGCGGAGTTTTTCCGGGGCGATCTGCGCGGTCTTGTTTGGGGGCAGGTAGATGGCGCCGGTGGTGAAGTCGACGCCGAATGCGATCAGGCCCGGTATGACGAAGAACAGGATGCCGATGGCATCGAGACCTGCGATCAGCGGGTCGATCCGACCTTCGATCTGGCCACGACGGTCCGGGAAGAAAATCGAGCCGCAAGCGCTCAGTTGGGTCAGCAAGGTGGCGACCAGAACGGTGCCGATGACACGGGAAGCAATACGCATGCAGATCTCCTGAAGGAAACGTGAAGCCGGTGAGGGCCGCGTCTGGGTCTGTCCTTATAGACCGCGATTAATAACGGGCAGTTCGCCGTTATACTCGGCTCTCTGTTTTGGAGCCACCATGAATTCGTTGCCGATTGATGAAGTATTGCCGGCTTTGCGCCAGGCGTTGGGCGAACGTCACGAAGCGGTACTGGAAGCGCCGCCGGGTGCCGGTAAAACCACTCGGGTGCCGCTGGCGCTGCTGAACGAGCCGTGGCTGGCCGGGCAAACCATCCTGATGCTCGAACCCCGGCGTCTCGCGGCGCGGGCGGCGGCCGAGCGGCTGGCCAGCGAGCTTGGGGAGAAGGTCGGTGAAACCGTCGGCTATCGCATCCGCCTGGAAAGCCGGGTCGGCCCGAAGACGCGCATCGAAGTGGTCACCGAAGGCATTCTCTCCCGTCGCCTGAATGACGACCCGGCTCTCGAAGGTGTCGGCCTGGTGATCTTCGACGAATTCCACGAACGCAGCCTGGACGCCGACCTGGCCCTAGCCTTGAGCCTCAACGGGCGGCAGATGTTCCGTGACGAGCAGCCGCTGAAGATCCTGCTGATGTCCGCCACCCTTGAAGGCGAGCGCCTGGCCGGCCTGCTGGACGACGCACCGGTGGTGCGCAGCGAAGGGCGCATGTTCCCGGTGACCCTGCGTTGGGGCCGGGCCTTTCAACCTGGCGAATTTATCGAACCGCGAGTGGTGCAGACCGTGCACGAGGCGCTCGACGCCGAGCACGGCAGCCTGCTGGTGTTCCTGCCGGGCCAGGCGGAGATCCGCCGGGTGCACCAGCAACTGGAGGAGAGCCTGGGGGCGCGGGCCGATGTGCTGCTGTGCCCGTTGCATGGCGAGCTGGACCTGGCGGCCCAGCGCGCGGCCATCGAGCCGGCGCCCGCCAGCAAGCGCAAGGTGGTACTGGCCACCAACATCGCGGAAACCAGCCTGACCATCAATGGTGTGCGGGTGGTGATCGACGCCGGGCTGGCACGGGTGCCGCGTTTCGATCCCGGCAGCGGCATGACCCGCCTCGACACCCAGCGCATCTCTCGTGCCAGCGCCACCCAACGCGCCGGTCGCGCCGGGCGCCTGGAGCCGGGGGTGTGCTATCGGTTGTGGTCGCAGGATCAGCATGAACAGCTGGCTGCCTATGGCAGCGCGGAAATACTCCAGGCGGACCTGGCCGGGCTGGCCCTGCAACTGGCGCGCTGGGGCGTGGCCCCTGGTGAACTGGTCTGGCTGGATGCGCCGCCGGCCGCCGCCTATGCCCAGGCGCAGGACCTGCTGCAGCGGCTCGGTGCGTTGGTCGGCAAGAGTGACGCCGAGTACGCGTTGACGAACCACGGCCAGGCCATGGCCGAGTTGCCGGCCCATCCGCGTATCGCCCATTTGCTGTTGCGCGGCCAGGCACTGGGGCTGGCGGGCATGGCCTGCGATGTGGCGGCGCTCCTGGGCGAGCGGGATATCCAGCGCGGTGGCGGGGCCGACCTGCATACGCGGCTGGCCCTGCTGGCGGGTGAAGAGCGCGCGACCCGTGGTGCCCAGGGCGGTGTGCAGCGGGCGCGGCAACTGGCGCGGCAGTATCGCGGCTACTTGCGCGGTTCGGCGAGCGAGCCGGTGGCCGACCCGGACCACCCGCGCTGGCTGGGTGCGCTGTTGGCCCTGGCGTATCCGGATCGGGTCGCGCAACAACGGCGCGAGGGTGGCGCGGAGTACCGACTGGCCAATGGTCGGGCTGCCTTGTTCAGCGAAACCGACAGCCTGATGAAACAGCCCTGGCTGGTGGTGGCCGACCTGGGCAGTCGTCAGGGGCAGCGTGAGGAACGTATCTACCTGGCGGCGGAATTCGATCCGGGCCTGTTCGACACGGTACTGGCCGAGCAGGTGAGCACGGTCGATCAACTGGATTGGGACGAGCGCGAAGGCGTGCTGCGGGCCGAGCGCCAGCGCAAGGTCGGCGAGCTGATCCTCAGTCGTGAACCCTTGACCGGCCTGGATGAAGCGGCGCGTAGCCAGGCGCTGGTCAATCTGGTCCGGCGCAAGGGCTTGGAACTGTTGCCCTGGACCCCGGAGCTGCGCCAATGGCAGGCGCGGGTGGCCTTGCTGCGCCAGCTGGACCTGGACGGACAGGGTAAGAGCGAATGGCCGGATGTCAGCGACAAGACCTTGCTGGCGACCCTGGAGCAGTGGCTCAAGCCGTATCTGGGGCGGGTGTCGCGGCTCAGTCATTTCGCCAATCTGGAACTGGCCGGGATCCTTCACAGCTTGCTGCCCTGGCCGTTGCCGCAACGACTGGACGAGTGGGCGCCGCATCATCTGAGCGTGCCCTCGGGCTCGTCGATCCGACTGGACTACAGCGAGCAACCGCCGATCCTGGCGGTGCGCCTGCAAGAGTTGTTCGGCCTGGCCGAAACACCGCGGATTGCCGGTGGTCGCCAGGTGGTGAAACTGCACCTGCTGTCGCCGGCCCGTCGGCCAGTGCAGGTGACCCAGGATCTGGCGAATTTCTGGCGCAGCACCTACGCCGAAGTGAAGAAGGACCTCAAGGGACGTTACCCGAAGCATTACTGGCCGGATGATCCGTTGGTAGCAGAGGCCACTGCTCGGGCTAAACCCAGGGGTACCTGAGGGGGGGCGACGGATTAATCTGGTTGGGTTACCAGGATGTGGCCAGGAGTGGTCTCAACCTTGCGGCTGGTTGGTAGGAGAGAATGGTAAAGGGGCGCTCATCTGCTTGATGCGTCCTTCCAGGCCGCCATTTTCCTGGTAGTTCGAATAGAAAGTGAAAAGGCCAAACAACGCTAGCGCTACGGCGACAGAAGCAATGCCACTCAGCGTATGGTTTCCAAGGGATCGCCAGAACCCGGGCTTCAGGCTCTCGATCTTGGCAACGATAACGCCGTTGGCGATGGTCTCTTTCATCTCTGCACCGAGTTGATCAAGCGACTCGTCAATGAAGTTTTTTGCCAACTGCTCGGCCTTGTCTCGATACATCCTGACTTGCTGTGGGGTACAGGCAATCTGTTTGAATGCCTCATGGTTATCGCTGTCGTGACTTCGAATCCATTCGATTTTGTGGCGCTTGTACAGTGCGTACGCGAGCAGGCCCAAGAAGTCCTCATCAGCCTCAACCATCTTGTTGAAGACGTCGAACGGTATCGAACTGGCGGTGGAGGTTGCGGCGGGGGAGTGGGCTGGGGATTGAGGAAGGTCAGCAGGAGATGACGCCTGAGGCGTCATCTCGACGGTTGGGCGCGCGGACAACGGATAAAAATCCCGCAGTCAACGAGACAGGCGTTCGTACGCCCGCTTCATCATGTCATTGATGGTTTCTTTGGATAGCTTCGAGGAGCGGGCAACGACATCCCTCTTGGTTGTCGACGAGAGCCGCTTGTTACTTTCCTTGACGAGTGCGATCGAGACGTTGGGCATGACAACCTCCAGTTTCTCCATGGTCGTTCGGGTTTTCAGAGATACCCGGACGAGCGTTTCCCTTCGTTCATATTTGATGGGTGCCCCCGGGAAGTCAAGGAAGCGGGTGGATACCAATTGTGTCTGACCGGGCGGCTATTGCGCCGCCGGCAACAGAAACTGCGCCAGCACTGGCAAGTGATCGGAAATCGTCAAGGTATCGTCCTGTCGCACCTGCGCCTCGACCCGCTTGAGCTTGGCACTGTAGAAAAAGTAATCCAGCGTCCGATCCGGCCCGCTGACATCGGGATCGTTCGGGTAAAACGTCAGCCACTGCTCACGGTCGATGCCGCTGGCCTCGTTGTTGCTCGGGATCATCGGGTACTGGTCCCACAACAGATGCAGCTCGCTGTCCGCCGAGTAACCGCCACGCAAGCGCGCTGGCAGGCGCAGGTACTGGCCCAGCGGCAGCAGGTTGAAATCGCCGCCAATCAACCAGGGCGTGCCCTGGCTCTCGAACTTGTCGAGCAATTGCCGGGTCATCCGCACTTGCTGCAACTGGGTGTCGTTCTGGGCATAGCTCCCCAGTTGCGTATTGATCACCGCCAGTTGCCCGCCGTCGCTCAACGGCAGGTAGTTCACCAGCAGCGCCGGGCGGGGCTGGAACTGGCGCTTGAGCAGATTGCCCGGCGCCAGGGGCAATTGCTGGCGTTCAGCGTGTTCGACCTGATAGCGGCTCAAGGTCGCCAGCTTGCGCCCGACGCTACCGAGGATATGCAGGTTCGGGACAAAGTCGGCTTTCCAGTCGAACGCCTGGGAACTGCAGGGATACAGGTCCGCCAGACGTTCCTGGAGCAACTTCAACTGATCCTGGTAAGCGCTGGTCTTGGCGTTCTCGTCGACTTCCTGCAACAGCAGGATGTCCGGCTGCTCGGCGCGGATCACCCGCGTCACCTCGTCCAGGCTGAAAGCCATGTCCTCCGGGGTCGGACGCTCGTCCGGGCCGCTGCCGTCGGCCAGGTCGTACCAGAACACATAACGTTTGCCCGCCAGGTACTGGAGATTCCAGGTCATCACCTTGAGGGCCTGGCCCGGGACCAGCACCGGCGCTTCGGCGGTGCAGCGCACGGGCAGGGTTTCCCGGTCTTCCGGGCGCCAGGTCAGGCTGTAGACCAGCAGGGCGACCAGGCCCGCCGTAATCACCAGGCAGGCCACCAGATAACGTAATAGACGAGTCATGGGCCTCGCTTCAGTCGTTGGCGGAATTTTCACCAATCAGCATGTAGATTCGGAACAACACGACGCTGGTGAACAGTTGCAGAAAACTGTGGGCGCTGTCGATGATCAGCGTCAGTACCGGGTTCTGCGGTGTCGGGTAGATGCTCAGGCTCAGGCCCTTGAGCAGCCAGAGCGGCCCCATGACACACAAGATGCAGGTGAAGGTCAGCCAGAAGCGGCCGCGGCTCAAGGCGAAGCTTTCCTTGATCGCCTGCAGCGGCTCGCGTCCGCGCAGCACCAGCAGGTATTCGGAGAAGGCCAGCACCACGATCAGCCAGATGCCCGGAATGAAATACAGCGACAGGCCCAGCACGATGGCGATGGTGTTGACCGCCGACAGCAGCGCAAAGCGCGGCCACAGGCGCAGGGACATGGCCAGCAGGTCACGGTTGAGCGGTGCCTCGCCACGGCTGCGGGCATCGAGAAACAGGATCAGCGCCGCCGTGTAGAGCGGATAGACCAGCAGCCCGGCCACCAACCCGTAGATCGGCGAGGCATCCGGCCCCACGGCGTTGTCCAGCAGTTGCTGGAGCAGGGCTTCGAAGATCACCAGCGGCAGGCAGAGCAGGGCGATCTGGCGCAGGTTGCGCTGGAAAAAGTACAGGGAGTCACGGATTACATTGAACGGGTTCATCGCTTGTCTATCGCACAGGCTGGGGCAGGGCATCACTTTAACCGATGGCGCGGACCGACACCCAAATGTAAACGTTAGGTAAGGATCATTGAAACTTCCCGTAACAACCCCATAACTGATGTACGCCCGGGCCCGGTTGGGTCGGGGCGATCGATTTCTACCCGGCAATCTAACGAGGTCGCCATGAACAGCGAAGAGCAAACCCTGATCGATGGACTGTTTTCACGGTTGCAGCAAGCCGAAACAGGTTCAGCCCCACGTGACCCTCTGGCCGAGGCGCGGATTAGGGAACACCTGACTCGCCAACCGGCTGCACCGTACTACATGACTCAGTCGATCCTGGTGCAAGAGCACGCGATCAAGAGCCTCGACGAACAGAACAAGCAACTGCAGGCGCAGGTGCAGCAGCTTCAGGCGGAGTTGCAACAGGCCCGCGCCCAGAGTGCCGCGCCGGCGCCGAGCAGCGGTGGCTTCCTGTCGAGCATTTTCGGCGGCAGCCGCGATCCGGAGCCGGCCCCGGCACCGAGCAATTCGGCTGGCGGCTGGCGTGAGCCGGGGCGCCCGGCATTCAATGCACCGCCGCAGCAGAACTACAACGCCCAGCCCAACTATGCCCAGCAGCCGGCCTACGCCCAGCCCGCGCCGCAGCAGGCGGCCCCGGCGGCCCCTATCGGCAGTGGCTTCCTGGGTGGCGCGCTGAAAACCGCGGCGGGTGTGGCCGGTGGCGTGATGCTGGCGGAAGGGATCAGCAGCCTGTTCCATCACAACCAGCAGCAACCGCAGATCATCGAGGAAATCATCGAACCCAGCCCGATGAGCAACAACGGCGGTTGGGGTGACGATCAGCGTATGGCCAACAACGACTCCTGGGGCCGCAATGACCAGGGTGGTTTCGACGACGCCGACTTCAGTGGCGACAGTTCCTTCCTTTCTGACGACGACGATTCCTACGTCTGATCTCAGCCGCTGATGGGTGTCGAGCGCAGAGCCTGCGCTTGACACCCCGGCTCATCCCCGTCCCGCCGATTATTCGCTGAACCTTCCCCCAGGCTGGCATACTGCGCACTTAATCGCTTCCGAGCGCTCGTCATCACCCGCCAGTGCGCCTTTGCGCCATGAGGATTTGCGGTGAAGAAAATCGCTGTGTTCGCCGATGTGCAGAACCTCTACTACACCGTTCGCCAGGCCTATGGTTGTCACTTCAACTATGCCGCCCTGTGGGCCGATATCAGCCAGCGTGGGCAGATTGTCGAGGCCTACGCCTACGCCATCGATCGTGGCGACAGCAAGCAGCAGCAGTTCCAGCAGATCCTGCGCAACCTCGGTTTCACGGTGAAGCTCAAGCCCTACATCCAGCGCAGCGACGGCTCGGCCAAGGGCGATTGGGACGTGGGCATCACCATCGATATCATGGACGCGGCGCCCCATGTCGACGAAGTGGTGCTGGCCTCCGGCGATGGCGATTTCGACCTGCTGCTCACGCGCATCATCGACAAGCACGGTGTCGAGGCCGTCGCCTATGGCGTGCCGGGACTGACGGCCAATTCGCTGATCCGCGCCGCCAGCCGCTATGTGCCCATCGAAGGCGCGTTGTTGTTGAAAAACTGAAACCGATTTTGCAAAGGGCTGGGCTTTTGGAACGTATTGCGGTCATCGACTTTGAAACCACGGGCATTACGCCGAACGCGGGGTGCCGGGCCACGGAAATCGCCGTGGTCATCCTGGAACAAGGGCGCATCGTCGACCGTTACCAGAGCCTGATGAATGCGGGCGTCAGGGTACCGGCCTTTATCGAACAACTGACCGGTATCAGCAACGCCATGTTGCGCACGGCGCCGTCGGCGGAGCGAGTGATGAACGAGGTCAACGAGTTCGTCGGGACCACTCCGTTGCTGGCGCATAACGCCGCGTTCGACCAGAAGTTCTGGGACTACGAGCTGGGGCGGATCAAGCGCACGCGCTTGCAAAATTTTGCCTGTTCGTTGCTGCTGGCGCGTCGGTTGATGCCGGCGGCACCGAATCACAAGCTGGGCACGCTGACTGCCTTCGCCCGCTTGCCGCATACGGGGCAGGCACACCGGGCCATGGCCGATGCCGAGATGGCGGCGAACCTGCTGGCGCATATGGCCGGCGAGTTGCGCGACAAGCATGGGGTGCAGGCGTTGTCCCATGAGTGGTTGTGCAAATTGCAGAAGGTGCCGGCGGCGAAGATCGGTGAGCATTTGAAGCGCTATCGGGGCGTTTGAGAGCGTTATCGCGCTCCCTTGCACAAGAGTGCCCCTAAGCCTGGCTGAGATTTGTGGCGAGCGGGCTTGCCCGCGCTGGGGCGCGAAGCGCCCCCAAAACCGGTAAAAACGGACGGTCGGTCACAACGCCGTAGCCGGTTTATCAGCCCTTCGCCTTTCCATTCACTTCCAAATGCCCCAATGGCACCCGCCGCTCAATCGCGCTCGACAGCACAATCGAGGTCTTGCTGAACCCGAACTGCGCAACACGATTGATCAACTGCTCCAGCTCCGCCATGCTCCCCACCGCCGCTTGCAGAATCACGCACGGATCCCCGGTCACCCGATGGCATTCGGTGATCTGCGGAATCTGCGCCAGGTCATCGTAGACCTGCTGCTTGCCATGCTGGTTGAGCCGCAACTCGATCACGCACTGGATCGGCAGGCCGATCTTGGCCAGGTCCACCTTGGCCTGATAGCCGGTGATGACCCCACTGCTTTCCAGCTTCGCCACCCGCTCCGCTACCGCCGGCGCGGACAGGTTGACCTTGCGCGCCAGCTCGGCGAACGAGGCACGGCCATTGTCCAGCAGCTCACCCAGGATCAAACGGTCGTATTTATCCATCCACAGGCTCTCTATTACGCAGGCTTTCGAAACAACGGCCGATAACCGTGATATCCATGCTTTGCAAAGTGTACTGGCCTTATAACACGGTTTTGTAACTTATTATTTGCCAGATGCCTTTCTAGAATAGCCTTCCCTTGTCCTGCTTGGATGCGCCCCCCATGCCTGCCCCACGCCGCTTTCCGTTACCGCTGATCGGTGCCTTTTTTGCGTTGTATTTCATCTGGGGCTCGACCTACCTGGCCATTCGTATCGGCGTGGAATTCTGGCCGCCGTTGATGATGGGCGGCATCCGTTTCGTCATCGCCGGCAGCCTGCTGTACGCCTACCAACGCTTTCGCGGGGTACCGGCGCCGACCTGGCAACAATGGAAAGCGGCGGCGGCCATTGGCGTGCTGCTGCTCAGTTTCGGCAATGGCGCGGTGACCCTGGCCGAGCACATGGGCGTGGCTTCGGGCGTCGCCGCGCTGACGGTGGCCACGGTGCCGCTGTTCACCTTGCTCTTCGGCTATTTCTGGGGCAACCGCAATACCGGCCTCGAATGGGCCGGGATCGTGCTCGGCCTGATCGGTATCGCCCTGCTGAACATGGGCTCCAACCTGCAAGCCAGTCCGCTCGGCGCCGGCCTGCTGCTGCTGGCGGCGGCGACCTGGGCCTTCGGTTCGGTGTGGAGCAAGCACCTGCCGCTGCCCCAGGGGGGCATGGCCAGCGCGGCGGAAATGCTGGTGGGCGGTGTGGTGCTGCTGCTGGCCAGCTTTGCCCGGGGCGAACGCCTGACCCAGATGCCCTCGACCGACGGCTGGATCGCCCTGGCCTACTTGACGTTCTTCGGCTCGATCATCGCCTTCAATGCCTACATGTACCTGCTGAAGCATGTGCGTCCGGCGGCGGCCACCAGTTATGCCTACGTCAACCCGGCCGTGGCGGTGCTGTTGGGTATCCTCTTCGCCGGCGAGCGCATCGGCTGGCCGGAGTGCATCGCCATGGCCGTGATCATCAGCGCCGTGGTGTTGATCGGTTTACCGCAGTGGCGCAAGCCGAAAGAGGCCTGACAGGGTAAACTGCCGCGCATTGCTTCACGGCGCTGACACTTTTTCCTACGGTATCCCCATGACATTCGCCACACTCGGCCTGATCGAACCCCTGACGCGGGCCCTGGACACCCTCGGTTACCAGACCCCCACACCGGTCCAGACCCAGGCCATTCCCGCCGTATTGGCCGGTCGCGACCTGATGGCCGCGGCCCAGACCGGTACCGGCAAGACCGCCGGTTTCGCCTTGCCGCTGCTGCAACTGCTGACGATGGAAGGGCCGAAAGTCGCCGCCAACTCGGTCCGTTCGCTGATCCTGGTGCCGACCCGCGAGCTGGCCGAACAGGTGCACGAAAGCGTGCGCCAGTACGCCGAGCACCTGCCGCTGAGCACTTACGCGGTGTACGGCGGCGTCAGCATCAACCCGCAGATGATGAAGCTGCGCAAGGGCGTCGACCTGCTGGTGGCGACCCCGGGCCGCCTGCTCGATCTGTTCCGCCAGAACGCCCTCAAGTTCAACCAGCTGCAGACCCTGGTGCTCGACGAAGCCGACCGTATGCTCGACCTCGGTTTCCAGGAGGAGCTGGGCAATATCTACAAGGCCCTGCCGAAAAAGCGCCAGACCCTGCTGTTTTCCGCGACCTTCTCCGATGCCATCCGCCTGCTGGCCGGGCAGATGCTCGACGATCCGCTGAGCATCGAAGTCAGCCCGCGCAACGTCGCGGCCAACACCGTCAAGCAGTGGCTGGTGACGGTGGACAAGAAGCGCAAGCCGGAGCTGTTCGTGCACCTGATGCGCAAGCAGCACTGGAAGCAGGTCCTGGTGTTCGCCAAGACCCGCAATGGCGTTGACCAACTGGTGGAAAAACTCCAGGGCCTGGGCGTCAATGCCGACGGCATCCACGGCGACAAGCCCCAGGCCACTCGCCAGCGCGCGCTGGACCGCTTCAAGGCGAGCGAGATCCAGATCCTGGTGGCGACCGATGTGGCGGCCCGTGGCCTGGACATCGAGGACTTGCCGCTGGTGGTCAACTTCGACCTGCCGATCGTGGCCGAGGACTACATTCATCGGATCGGTCGTACCGGTCGTGCCGGGGCCACCGGTGAGGCGATTTCCCTGGTCTGCGCCGATGAGGTGAATCTGCTGTCGGCTATCGAGACCCTGACCCGTCAGACCCTCAGGCGCCAGGACGAAGCCGGTTTTGAGCCGGATCACCGGGTGCCGGACACGGATGCCTCGGGCAGCGTGGTCAAGAAACCGAAGAAGCCGAAAAAACCGAAAGTCTCCGGCGGTGGCAAGCGCAACCTGGGCAAGTGGGTGGACAGCGGCGAGAAGCCGGAAGATGTGGCGCCGCCGATCAAGCCGGTGCGCAAGGTGCCGGCGTTCAATACCGGGCCGCGCAAGCGCAAGCCGTAAGGCGATACAGTGTTGGCTTAAAGGGCAATACGGTCATTGTAGGAGCCGGCTTGCTGGCGATGGCGTCCTTGAAAGCGATGCAAGACTCAAGGGCCTCATCGTCGGAGCGCCGCCCGCAGCAAGCCGGCTCCCACAGTTGTCCGCGTTACCCTGGGATTCCCTTGTCTCAAGCCTGGCGCCGCAACCACTCCAGCATCCCGTGTCCCGCCACCCGCCCGCTGGCAAAGCAGGCGGTGAGCAGGTAGCCGCCGGTGGGCGCTTCCCAGTCGAGCATCTCGCCGGCGCAGAACACCCCGGGCAACGCCTTGAGCATCAGCCGCTCATTCAAGGCTTCGAACGGTACGCCGCCCGCGCTGCTGATGGCCTCGTCCAGCGGCCGCGTCTTGACCAGCGTCAGCGGCAAGGCCTTGATGGCCCCGGCCAGGCGCGCCGGGTCGGCAAAGGTCTGGGCATTCGTCAGCTCACGCAGCAGCGCCGCCTTGATCCCGTCGATGCCCAACTGGCTGTGCAGGTGCTTGGCCATGGAGCGCGAGCCGCGCGGTTTGGCGAGCGCGGCCTGGACCTTGTCCAGGGGCTTGCCGGGCAGCAGGTCGATCTCGATCGTCGTGCTGCCCTGATGGTTGATCTGCTCGCGGATCGCTGCGGACAGCGCGTAGATCAGGCTGCCTTCGATGCCGCTGGCGGTGATCACGCATTCCCCCAGGCGCGGCGTGCCCTGGGGCAGGGCGATGGCGATGTTCTTCAGTGGAGCGCCGGCGAATTTGTCGCGCAGGACCTCGCTCCAGCCCGCGACGTCGAAGCCGCAGTTGCTCGGCTGCAAGGGCGCGACCGTCACCCCCTGTTGTTCAAACCATGGCAGCCAGGCCCCGTCGGAGCCCAGTCGCGCCCAGCTGCCGCCACCGAGTGCCAGGAGCGTGGCCTCGGGACGCAGGGTTTTTTCGCCGTCGGGGCTGTGGATAACCAGGCTGCCGTCGCGCCAGCCCAGCCAGCGGTGGCGGGTGTGGATAACTACCCCGGCTTCGCGCAGGCGCTTGAGCCAGGCGCGCAGCAGCGGGGCGGCTTTCATGTCGCTGGGGAAGACCCGGCCGGAGCTGCCGACAAAGGTAGTTATCCCCAGGCCGTGAATCCATTCGCACAGTTCATTGGCGCCGAAGGCCCGCAGCAGCGGGGCGATCTGCGGTGCCCGTTCGGCGTAGCGGGACAGGAACGCCGGATAGGCTTCGGAATGGGTGATGTTCATGCCGCCGACGCCGGCCAGCAGGAACTTGCGCCCCACCGAGGGCATGCCGTCGTAGAGGTCGACCTGGATACCCGCCTGGCTCAGGACCTCGGCGGCCATCAGGCCGGCGGGGCCGCCACCGATAATGGCGACGTGGGGGGAGGCGTCAGGGGCTGGTTGGGTCATGGCGGGCTGCGACTTGGCTGAACGAGCCGGGCATTCTACGTTTTTCCGCCGATGCTGTGGTGCACGTGGACCATTGTAGGAGCCAGCTTGCTGGCGATGGCGTCCTTGAAATCGATGCAACACTCAAGGACCTCATCGCCAGCAATCGAGCGTCGACCGGCTGCTCCTACAGTAGATCGCATCCCCCTGTAGGGCGCGCGGTGGCTTCAGAGAAGCTGTACGAAAAACATACAGGCTCCTGTAACCCTTTCTCCGTAAGGCCCGCAGCGTATTTCACTCAGGTTATCCACAGGCGGTTCCACAGCCATTGTGGGTAAGCCCAGGCTTCAATGACAACCCGATGACGTCCAGACCTTGCGCGCGCTGTGGTGCAGGATCCCGTGGCGCCGGGCCAGGGCCTGGCGATCCTTGCTGTAGCCGCCGCCGATCACCCCGACCACCGGGATATCCCGGCCCAGGCAATGGCGCAGGACGCTTTCATCCCGGGCGGCAACGCCCTCATCGGTGAGTTTCAGGTAACCCAGGGCATCGTCCTTGTGCACATCCACGCCGGCGTCGTACAGCACCAGGTCCGGCTGGTAGAGCGGCAGCAGGTAGTTCAGGGCGTCATCCACCACCTTGAGGTAGTCGCTGTCACCCATGCCCATGGGCAAGGGAATGTCCCAGTCGCTGTGGGCCTTGCGCGCCGGGAAGTTTTTCTCGCAGTGCAGCGAAACCGTGATGGCGTCCGGAGTGTCCTCCAGGATGCGCGCCGTGCCGTCACCCTGGTGCACATCGCAGTCGAAAATCAGCACCCGACCCACGCGGCCGCTTTCCAGCAGGTAGCGGCTGATGATCGCCAGGTCGTTGAAAATGCAGAACCCCGCCGGGTGATCGTAATGGGCATGGTGCGTGCCGCCTGCCAGGTGACAGGCCAGGCCGTGCTCCAGCGCCTGCTCGGCGGCCAGCAGGGAGCCGCCGACCGCGCGCACGGTGCGGCGCGCCAGGGCTTCGTTCCAGGGCAGGCCGAGGCGGCGCTGGTCTTCGCGGGACAGCTCGCCCGCCAGATAGCGCTCGATGTAGCCACGGTCGTGGGCCAGGGCGAGGATATCCACAGGGCAGATCTGCGGGCGCAGCAGATCGGCGTCCCGGGTCAGGCCGCTGTCCACTAGGTGATCGCGCAGCAGGCGGAACTTGTCCATGGGAAAGCGATGCTCCGCGGGGAAGTCGGGGCTGTAGTCATCGTGGTAGATCAGGGGCAACGGCATGGCATGCTTATGTGGGAAGACATGTAGGAAGAAGTGAAGGATCTTATCAGCGCGGTACACTGATGAGCAGGGAGTCAGCCTTGAAGGCATCCGCGGGAGGAATTGATGGAGCCGATACTGCAACTTGAGAGCGCACGCTTGCTGTTGCGCCAGTGGCGCGACGAGGACCTGCCGGAGTTTGCCCGGATGTGTGCCGACCCTCAGGTGATGCGCTATTTCCCGACGGCCCTGAACCGTCTGGAAAGTGCCGCATTGATCGGACGGATTCGCGGGCACTTCGCCGAATACGGCTTTGGCCTCTGGGCCCTGGAGCGCAAGGACACCGGGGCCTTTATCGGCCTGACCGGGCTGATGCAGGTGAACTTCGACGCCGCCTTCACCCCGGCGGTGGAGATCGCCTGGCGCCTGGCCCGCGAGCACTGGGGCCTGGGCTACGCCAGCGAGGCGGCCTGGACCGCGTTGGGTTGCGGCTTCGAGCACCTGGCCCTGGAGGAGATCGTGGCCTTTACCACCGAGAGCAATACGGCTTCGCAGAAGGTCATGCAGGCCATCGGCATGGATTACGATCCTCGGTCCGATTTCGATCATCCGAAGCTTGCCGACGACCATCCGTTGCGTCATCACGTGCTCTACCGCATCAGCCGCGAGCAATGGCTGCGAACTCTGCTGGGATAGCCGCGGGGTTGGCCGATCCGCTGCAACGCCTGGTGCGACAAACGCTGTATCATTCGAGGCCTGTGGCAAGCCTGCTGGCCACACAAGCACGGATGGCTTGATATCGTCTTTAAGTGAACCGTATTGCCCTGTGTGAGGAGCGTTTGAATGAGCCAAGTGCTGGAAGACCTGGTCGACTTGCTGACCCTGGAGCCGATTGAAGAAAACCTGTTTCGCGGCCGCAGCCAGGACCTCGGGTTTCGCCAGTTGTTCGGCGGCCAGGTACTGGGCCAGTCGCTGTCGGCGGCCAGCCAGACGGTCGAGCCGACGCGGCATGTGCATTCGATGCACGGCTACTTCCTGCGCCCGGGCGATGCCGCACTGCCGGTGGTCTACTCGGTCGACCGGGTACGCGACGGCGGCAGTTTCAGCACGCGGCGCGTCACGGCGATCCAGAAGGGCCAGCCGATCTTCACGTGCAGCGCCTCGTTCCAGTACGACGAGGTCGGCTTCGAGCACCAGAGCAGCATGCCCCAGGTGGTGGGGCCGGAGAACCTGGCCACCGAGCTGGAACTCACCCAGCAGCGCGCCCACCTGATCCCCGAGCACATGCGCGACAAGCTCCTGTGCCCCAAACCCATCGAAGTGCGCCCGGTCACCGAGAAGGACCCTTACAACCCGCAGCCGTCGGACCCGGTCAAGTACGTCTGGTTCCGCGCCGACGGTGCGCTGGCCGACTCGCCGGCGCTGCACAAGTACCTGCTGGCCTACGCCTCGGACTTCGGCCTGTTGACCACCTCCATGCTGCCCCATGGCAAGTCGGTGTGGCAGAAGGATATGCAGGTCGCCAGCCTCGACCACGCGCTGTGGTTCCACGCCGACCTGCGGGCCGACGACTGGTTGCTGTATGCGATGGACAGCCCCTGGGCCGGCAACTCCCGCGGGTTCTCCCGGGGCAGCGTGTACAACCGCGCCGGGGTGCTGGTGGCCTCGGTGACCCAGGAAGGCCTGATCCGTCATCGCAAGGATTGGGCATGAGTCTGTCGGATGTGCGTCATTGGGTGTTCGACATGGACGGCACCCTGACCGTCGCCGTGCACGACTTCGCCGCCATCCGCGTGGCCCTGTCGATTCCGCCGGAACACGACATCCTGACGCATCTGGCGGCGCTGCCCGCCGCTGAGGCGGCTGCCAAACATGCCTGGTTGCTGGAGCATGAGCGGGATCTGGCGCTGGGTTCGAAACCGGCGGTGGGGGCGGTGGAGCTGGTCCGCGAGTTGGCCGGGCGCGGTTATCGCCTCGGCATCCTCACGCGCAATGCCCGCGAGCTGGCCCATGTGACGCTGGAGGCCATCGGTCTGGCCGACTGTTTCGCGGTGGAGGATGTGCTGGGCCGCGACGAAGCACCGCCCAAGCCGCATCCGGGTGGTCTGTTGAAACTGGCCGCCGCCTGGGACGTGGCGCCGAGCGAGTTGGTGATGGTCGGCGATTATCGCTTCGACCTGGATTGCGGCCGGGCGGCGGGGGCGAGGACGATATTGGTCAACCTGCCGGACAACCCCTGGCCGGAGCTGACGGATTGGCATGCCGAGGATTGCGTGGTGCTTCGGCAGATGCTTTCAGCCTGATGAGACACTCTTGTGGCAAGCCCGCTCGCCACAAGAGGATCGCTTACTGCTCGAACAACGCCTTCTGCCCCTGCGGCGAGGTCAACATCCCATCACCGTCATGCCCGACCCCAGGTACCTCCACCAGCGTCTGCGTGAACCCTTGCGGATGACGCTGTTGCAGGTAGGCAAAATAGTTATGTCCGCGGATCAACCGATACGCGCCCTGGGCCTCCGCCGCGCAGCTCTTGTCCAGGACCGGATGGTTCGGGTCGGTATCCCGTTGCCCCAGCAGGTAGGTGATATCGCGCTGCACATAACCCTGCTCCAACTGCTCGGGTGATTGACCCATGGCGTAGGCCGGCAGGTCCTGCAGGCCGTATTTCCAACGGTTGAATCCCGGGCAACTCGACGGATTGAACCCCGCCACCGGTCGCTGGGCGCTGAAATAGGCATAGGACGACGGGTTGGCGATCACATAGCGCAGCTTGATGCCGCTCCCCGCCAATTGCCTGTCGCCATGCCCCGCCAGTGCATAGCGCTGCACCACCTGGGCACCGCCGGAGTGCCCGGCGACAACCACTTCACGCAGGGCCGGAAACGCTTTGCGATCGCCCAGGCGCGCGAGGATTTCATCCAGGGCCGCATAGGAACTCAGCGCCGAAGGCCCGGTCGAGTCCGCGCCAGCCATCCAGTCATTGCCCCGCCAGCGCAGCAGGTTATCTGGCAGGTGATTGAGTCGCACATCGCTTTCATTGAGGAACTGCGGGGCGATGATCAGGCTGGTGGTCGCTTGTCCGGCCAGGGCGGCGGCCTGCTCGGCGCTGTGCAGATAGGTCTGGGCGTTGCGCTGGTGTCCATGCACGATGATCACTGCGCGCCGGACCTCCGGCAGCGGCCGGCGCCAGTCCTGGCTGAGGCCCAGCGCGAGCTCCCCGGCACCCATGGCCAGCCGTTCGGGGCTGATGACGCGCACGGGTGCCGCTTGGATGCTGGTTGCAGCCAGGTAGAGCGCGGCCAGTGAGAGTAGTCGGTACATCCACGGATTCCTCTTAGCGAAGACGTCGTACTGGTCTTTCCTGCCCTTGCTGTCGCCGCGAGCATTCACGCCATTGTCGCTACGTCTTCCTGTTTTCCAGAGCATACTGGAATCGTTTTGCGGATATCTTACCGAGTGTCTCTGTGGCGTGGTGAGGGGAGGCCAGTCCCTGTAGGAGCAGCCGGTCGACGCTCCTACATGAACGGCATGAGGCGAATCCGGTCGTTCAGAGCTAAAGCCGAAAGCGGGTCACCAGGCCTTGCAGGTCCAGCGCCAGTTGGGCCAGCTCATGGCCGGTGGCCTGGGTCTGGCGCGATGCCTCGGCACTTTCCTGCGACAGGTCGCGAATGTTCAGCAGGTTGCGGTCAACCTCGCGCGCCACCTGGGCCTGTTCTTCCGAGGCGCTGGCAATCACCAGGTTGCGCTCGTGAATCTGCTCCATGGCCCGGGTGATCTCACCCAGGGCACTGCCGGCATGCTCGGCGAAGTCCAGGGTGTCGGCGACCCGTTGGTGGCTGCCGTGCATCGACTGCACGACGCTGTCGGTACGCCCCTGGACATTGGCGATCATCTGTTCGATTTCCCGGGTCGACTGCTGGGTGCGGTGGGCGAGGGCGCGTACTTCATCGGCGACCACGGCAAAGCCACGTCCGGCCTCACCCGCGCGAGCCGCCTCGATGGCCGCGTTGAGGGCCAGCAGGTTGGTCTGTTCGGCAATCGCGCGAATCACATCGAGCACCTTGCCGATCTCCCGCGATTGCTCGGCCAGCGATTGCACCTGCTGCAGCGCCGAGCCGACATCGCTGCTCATCGACTGGATCGAGCCCAGGGTCGCGTCCACCCGTTGGCGGCCCTGGCTGGCCTGTTCGCTCGACTGGCGGGTGACATCGGAGGTGGAGACGGCATTGCGCGCGACCTCCTCGACGGCCGTGGTCATCTCGTTGACCGCCGTGGCGGCCTGTTCGATTTCCTGGTGCTGTTGCTGTACGCGGCGGCTGTCCTGCTCGGTGCTCCGGTTCATCCGCCCGGCGGTGTCCGCCAGTCGGCCGGAGGTGCCGCTGATCATCTGCAAGGTCTCGCGCAGGCTGTCCTGCATGCTCGCCAGGGCCTTGAGCAGGCGCGCGGTTTCGTCGTTGCCGTGGCTGTGCGGGGTGCTGGTCAAGTCGCCACTGGCCACCTGTTCGGCGATGTGCATGGCCTGGCGAATCGGCCCCACGATACTGCGGATCAACAGCCAGGCCAGCAGCAGTGTCAGGCCCGAGACGGCCGCGAGCGCGCCGATCACCGTGACTTTCACCCGGCCATACAGCGTATCGGCGTGGGCGGCGGAGTCGCTGACTTCCTGGGCGCTGAGGTTGACCAGTTCGGCGAACTGATCGCCGGTGCGTGTCGAATACTCCTGGATCTTGCCATTGAGCAGGGCGTTCATTTCTTCGCTGCGGTTTTGCTGTGACAGCTGCTCGTATTGATCCAGCGCCTGGCGATAGTCCTGCACCGTGGCCAGGAAGGCGTCATAGGGCTTGCGGTTGTGCTCGTCGACCAGCGGCGCGAACTTGTCCAGCGAGTCCTGCAGCCAGCCTTTGACCAGGTGCAGGCGCGCGACGGTCGACTCGAGCACCTTGGGCTCGCGATTGAGCGCCATGCGCAGGCTCAGCACACGGATGCTCAGCACGTAGTCGCGGATTTCGCCCAGGTAACGGGTGCTGGGCAAGGAGATGGTTTCGATATGTTGTCCAGTGGCCCGCACCTGGGCGACCTGTTGCAGGGCAAACAAGCCCTGGAGCAGGACCAGCAGGGCGATCACACCGAAGCTGACCAGCGCACGCTGGGCGATGCTCGGATTTCTCAGGCTCATGGCTGATGCTCTTGCGTCGAGGGGAGGGCAGCCGGTCGGCGGTTGCCGGTACGGGGGCCTGGAACCAGGCCCCCGTGGAGGGCCGATCAGTCCGCCAGGTTGGGGATCTTGCGCGGGGCCATGAAGTACAGCCATGTCAGGGCAATGAAGTACATCGCCGGGATCAGGGTGAACAACACGGCGTAGTTGTTGTTCGTGACGGTCAGGATGTAGCCCACCAGTTGGGTCATGAACATGCCGCCGACGGCCGCGCACATGCCGCCGAAACCGAACACCGTGCTCATCATGTGCTTGGGGGTGTAGTCCATCACCAGGCTCCAGATGTTCGCGGTCCAGGCCTGGTGCGCGCCGATGGCCAGGGAGATTGCCGCGACGGCCACCCACAGGTGGCTGGCGCCGGCGGCCATCACCACGCCGACGATGCAGCAGGCGAACAGCAGCATCGACAGCAGGCGGGCGCGGATCGGGTTGATGCCGCGACCGATCAGGAACGAGGAGAGGATGCCGCCACCGACGCTGCCGAAGTCGGCGGTCATGTAGATGATGATCAGCGGGATGCCCATTTGCGTCACGCTGATGCCCAGGTTGTATTGCTGGTTGAGGAACGGCGGCAGCCAGTACAGGTAGAACCAGAACACCGGTGCGGTGAGCGAGTAGGCCAGGGCGAAGGCCCAGGTGCCGCGCATGCGCAGGATCCGCGAGAAGGGCACGCCGGGTTGAACCGGTTCGGCTTCCTGCTGGATATAGGCCAGTTCCGAGGCTTTCACCGAGGGGTGCTCTTGCGGGTCGAAGTATTTCAGGCCCCAGCACACCAGCCAGACGCCACCCAGCGCCGACATGCAGAGGAACGCCGCCTGCCAGCCCCAGACCTGCAGGATCAATGGCAACAACATGGGGGTGAACATCGCCCCGACATTGGTCCCGGCATTGAAGATACCGGTGGCCACCGCGCGTTCACCGGCCGGGAACCACAGGCGGGTGGTTTTCACGCAGGCCGGGTAGTTGGCGGCTTCGGTCAGGCCGAGAATGAGCCGGCAGACCATGAAGCCCACCGCCGAAGTTGCCAGGCCGTGGGCACCGGTCGCCAGGCTCCACAACAGCACGGAGAAGAAGAACACCCGCTTCACACCGATCTTGTCGATCAGCCGTCCCTGCAGGACGAACCCGACGGCGTAGCCGACCTGGAACCAGAAGTTGATGTTGGCGTAGTCCATCGCCGTCCAGCTCATTTCCTTGGACAGGATGGGCTGCATCACGCCCAGGGCGGCGCGGTCGATGTAGTTCAGGGTGGTGGCGAAGAACACCAGGGCCAGCATGCCCCAGCGGGTCGTGCCGACGGCCATGGCGCCGCGAATCTTGTCGGCGATACCGCCGCGGGTGCTGCCCTGGGTGACAGGGGAGCTTTGTGAAGTCGAGAGCATGAGCGATTACCCGTTTTTTGGAATTGTCTGGGTGTGTTTCTGGAGCGTTTGAAGCACTGCCTTGGCTGGGATGATGGTGCGCAGTGGGCAAAAAACCGTCAATTCGCCGGAGGTCATTGTGGTCGATAATCGCACACAAAACTAACTGGTTCGTACACTTTGATTGATGTATGTCTTTCCCGCCTCGATAATTTGGCTGCCTTGAAGGAGCGCTCACGAAGCGCCGCTCCCCAGGGACAGGCTCGTCTTCACAACAAAAAGCCCACTGCCGGGAGTCCACCTATGCAGCGTTCCATTGCCACCGTTTCCCTGAGCGGCACCTTGCCGGAAAAACTCGAAGCCATTGCCGCCGCCGGGTTCGATGGCGTGGAAATCTTCGAGAATGACCTGCTGTATTACGACGGCAGCCCTAGGGAAATCCGCCAGATGTGCGCGGACCTCGGCATCGCCATCACCCTGTTCCAGCCTTTTCGCGACTTCGAAGGCTGCCGCCGCGACCGCCTGCCGCGCAACCTGGAACGCGCCGAGCGCAAGTTCGATCTGATGCAGGAGCTGGGCACCGACCTGGTGCTGGTGTGCAGCAATGCGTCGGCCGACAGCGTGGGTGAGCAACAGATCCTGGTCGACGACCTGCACCTGCTGGCCGAGCGCGCAGGCGCCCGTGGCCTGCGTATCGGTTACGAGGCCCTGGCCTGGGGCCGGCACGTCAATACCTACCAACAGGTCTGGGACATCGTCCGCAAGGCCGATCATCCGAGCCTCGGGGTGTTGCTCGACAGCTTCCACACCTTGTCGCTCAAGGGCGATCCGAGCGCCATCGCGCAGATTCCCGGCGACAAGATCTTCTTCGTGCAAATGGCCGATGCGCCGATCCTGGCCATGGACGTCCTGGAGTGGAGCCGACATTTCCGCTGCTTCCCGGGGCAAGGTGAATTCGACCTGCCCGGATTTCTCGCACCGATCATCAAGAGTGGCTACACGGGGCCGCTGTCCCTGGAAATCTTCAACGACGGTTTCCGCGCCGCGCCGCCTCGGGCCAATGCCGCCGACGGCTTGCGTTCGTTGCTGTACCTGGAAGAGAAAACCCGCGAGCGCCTGGCGCAAGAGGCCGAACCGCCGGCCAACCTGGACATCTTGTTCGCGCCGCCACCGGTCAGCGAAAACGATGGCATCGAGTTCCTCGAGTTCGCCGTGGATGAAAGCCTCGGCGCCAAGTTGACCCACTGGCTGGAACGCCTGGGCTTTGCCAAGGCCGGGCAGCACCGCTCGAAAAGCGTCAGCCTGTTGCGCCAGGGCGATATCAACCTGATCCTCAACTCCGAACCCTACTCGTTTGCCCACAGTTTCTTCGAGGCCCACGGCCCGTCCTTGTGCGCCACGGCGATTCGGGTCGACGACAGCGCCAGCGCCTTGTCCCGGGCCGTGGCCTACAAGGGGCAGCCCTATCGCGGCCTGGTCGGCCCGAACGAACTGGAGCTGGCGGCGGTGCGGGCGCCGGATGGCAGCCTGATCTACCTGGTGGACAAGGACGCCACTGGGCAGACGCTCTACGACACCGATTTCAATCTGCTGCCTGCCGCGCCTTCGCGCACGGGGCTCAAGCGCATCGACCACATGGCCATGGCGTTGCCCGCCGACAGCCTCGACAGCTGGGTGCTGTTCTACAAGAGCCTGCTGGATTTCGAAGCCGACGATGAGGTGGTGCTGCCCGATCCGTATGGCTTGGTGAAGAGCCGGGCACTGCGCAGCCGCTGCAGTTCGATCCGTCTGCCGCTGAACATTTCCGAGAACCGCAACACGGCGATTTCCCATGCGCTGTCGAGCTATCGCGGCTCAGGCGTCCACCATATCGCTTTTGAGTGTGACGATATTTTCGCCGAGGTCAGCCGGGCGAAAGCGGCGGGCGTACCGTTGCTGGATATCCCGCTCAATTACTACGACGATCTGGCGGCGCGCTTCGATTTTGACGATGAGTTCCTCAGCGAGCTGGCCTACTACAACGTGCTGTATGACCGCGATGCCCAGGGCGGAGAGTTGTTCCACGTCTATACCGAGCCGTTCGAGGGGCGGTTCTTCTTCGAGATCCTGCAACGTCGTAATGGCTATGCCGGGTATGGGGCTGCGAACGTCGCAGTGCGCCTGGCGGCGATGGCCAAGTCCCGCAGTGGCGGGGTACGCCAGGCCCGGCTTTAATCCGACTGACACGCATCCCTGTAGGAGCAGCCGGTCGACGCTCGATTGCTCGCGATGGAGGCCAACGATAACGCGGGCTCACTGGAGAAACGCGGTGTCCTTGCATTCATCGCGAGCAAGCTCGCTCCTACGAGAGATAGTGCTCATAATCGTCGGCATCTGCTGAGAAGGCCGTGAGCCCAGAATGACTATGACTTCAGAACTTTCCGCCACGTCCGACGCCTCGGGCGTCGTGCTGCGCAAGAGTCGCAAGAACAATCCCGAGAAGACCCGCGAGAACATCCTCCAGGAAGCGATTGTCGAGTTCGTTCAGCAAGGGCTCTCCGGCGCGCGGGTCGATGCGATTGCCGAGCGGACCCATACCTCGAAACGGATGATCTACTACTACTTCGGCAGCAAGGAACGGCTGTACGTCGAGGTGCTGGAGAAGCTCTACGGAGATATTCGCAGCACCGAAAGCCGCCTGCACCTGACGGAGCTGGAACCGCGGGAGGCGATTCGACGGATGGTGGAGTTCACCTTCGACCACCACGACCGCAACGTGGATTTCGTCCGGATCGTCAGTATCGAAAATATCCACAAGGGCGAGTACGTCAAGCAATCGAAGGCGATTCGCTCGCTGAACGTCACCATCCTGACCGCGCTGGGGGAAATCCTCCAGCGGGGCGCGCGGCAGGGACTGTTCCGCGCCGGCCTGGACCCGCTGGACGTGCATATGTTGATGACGTCGTTCTGTTTCCATCGGGTCTCGAACCGCCACACCCTTGGCGAGATCTTCCAGGTCGACTTGTCGGACGAGCAGATCAAGGCGCGGCATCGGGAGATGATTTGCGAGTCGGTGTTGCGCTACTTGCAGGCCTGAGCGCCCGGACACAGAGCTGTGCTGAGCTTTATCCTGCATAAAGCTCAGCGAGGCGAGTCCTACAGACTCTGAAAGTGCGCCACCATCCGCTGCGAGTCCGGCGTTACGCCGCTGAACAGCTCAAACGCCTTGACCGCCTGGAACACCGCCATCGTCCCGCCGTCCAGCGTGCGGCAACCCAGTGCCCGGGCGTTGCGCAACAGTTCGGTTTCCAGTGGGAAATACACGATCTCCGCCACCCACAGTTCGGCGCGCAGCAGCTCCAGTGGCACCGGCATGCCGGGCAGCTTGGCCATGCCCATCGGCGTGGTGTTCACCAGGCCGTCCGCTTGCTCCATGGCCGAAGGCAAATCGCTGCCGGCCCTGGCCCGGCCACCGGCGAAATGCTGGTTGAGGTTGTCCGCCAGGCTTTGTGCGCGGCTGCTGTCGACATCGAAGATCGTCAACTGCCGTACGCCTTCGTCGAGCAGGGCATGGGCCACCGCCGCGCCCGCGCCGCCGGCGCCCATCTGCACCACGCGCTCCACCGCGACCCCTTGGAGTCCACGGCGAAAGCCCTCGGCGAACCCCAGGCAATCGGTGTTGTGTCCCACCCGTTTACCGTCCTTGAGCACCACCGTATTCACCGCGCCAATCCCCCGTGCCTCCGGGGACAGTTCATCGAGCAGCGGAATAATCGCCTGCTTGCAGGGAAAGGTGATGTTCAACCCGGTGAACGCCATGCGCTCGGCGGCGAGCAACAGGTCGGGCAGGGCGTTGATGTCCAACTGCAACGCATCCAGGTCGATCAGCCGATACAGGTAACGCAGCCCTTGGGCATCGCCCTCGCGCTCATGCAGGGCGGGGGTGCGCGATGCCTGGATACCGGCGCCGATCAGTCCCGCCAATACGCTTCCGTTCTTTTGCGACATCCTGCTTACCCCTTCAATTTCTGGCTGAAATAGTCCAGCGCCAGGCGATAGCCGTGGCTGCCGAACCCGCACATCACCCCGGTGGCGATGGACGAAACAAATGAGTGATGACGGAACAGCTCGCGGGCGTGGACGTTGGACAGGTGCACTTCGATCACCGGCAATTCACTGGCCACCAACGCATCGCGGATTGCCACCGAGGTGTGGGTCCAGGCCGCCGGATTGATGACGATCCCGGCACAACGGCCACGGGCAGCGTGAATCCAGTCCAGCAGCTCGCCTTCATGGTTGGTCTGGCGAAACTCCACGGTCAGGCCCAGTTCAGTGGCCGCGCGACCGCACAGTGCGGAAATGTCCGCCAGGGTTTCGTGACCGTAGGTGGCCGGCTCGCGCACGCCGAGCAGGTTCAGGTTCGGACCGTTGAGCACCAGGACGATAGGGGGCATCAGGGGATCTCCGTTGTTGTTTTTGGCTTGGACCGAAAGGCAATCGGGTCTGTGGGAATAAAATGTACTAACTGGTTAATCCAAGTCAAATGAACAGCACGCGCCAGGCAGAAACCGCGCGCTTTAGTGTTCGATCAGCGAACAGTTCCCGGGAAATCTTTCAGGGCACGGGTCGACCAGTGATCGGCTGGGCGCTTGACGCTGTTTCATTCAAGGAGAATACTCGGGAAAAAATTCATATAGATGACTGGATAACCACAAAAATGAATGCCCTTTCCAGCGACGAACGCCTGCCCCTTTATCAACGCCTGCGCGACGAACTGGCCCGGCAGATTGCCAACAACCGCTGGCGCCCGGGTGAAGCGATTCCCACCGAAGCGGTGTTGGCCGGCGAGTACCAGCTGTCCATCGGCACCGTGCGCAAGGCCATCGACAAGCTGGTGGAGGAGGGCATCCTCGAACGTCATCAGGGCCGTGGGACCTTTGTCCGCCGTCCGCAGTTCCAGTCTTCGCTGTTCCGGTTTTTCCGTTTCCAGACCCTGGCCGGTGAACGCCAGATGCCCGAGAGCCGGATCCTCAATATCGACTCCCTGCCCGCGCCCTCGGCGGTCAGCCAGGCACTGGGGCTGCCGCCCGAGGCCGAGGTGATCTGCCTGGTGCGCCTGCGGTTGCTGGAAGGCACGCCGCTGCTGGCCGAGGAAATCTGGCTGCCCAAGGCGCCGTTCCAGGCGTTGCTGACGGTCGATCTGGACCGCGAGGGCCCGTTGCTCTATCCGATCTACGAAGCGCTTTGCGGCCAGGTCGTGGCCAGCGCCGAGGAAACCCTCACCGCCGAAGCCGTGGGTGAGGTGCATGCCCGGCTGCTGCAGATCGAGGCCAACAGCCCGGTGGTGGTGATCGAGCGGCTGGCCCGCGACTACGCCGGCCAGCCGCTGGAGTGGCGGCGCTCCCGTGGCCATGCCCGGCACTTCCGCTACAGCGTCGAGATTCGCTGAACCCTGGGCGGCTCCCCGTTTACCTATAAGGATAAGAAATCATGTTCAGTTGGTATCGCGACATCACCTCGAGGGAGCGCAAGACATTCTGGGCCTGCTTTGGCGGCTGGTCCTTGGACGCACTGGAAGTGCAGATGTTCGGCCTGGCGATCCCGGCCCTGATCGCCGCCTTTGCCTTGAGCAAGGGCGATGCCGGGCTGGTCAGCGGCGTGACCCTGGTCAGTTCGGCCATCGGTGGCTGGTTGGGCGGCACGCTGTCCGACCGCTATGGCCGGGTCCGGACGTTGCAATGGATGATCCTCTGGTTCTCGCTGTTCACCTTCCTCTCGGCCTTTGTCACCGGCTTCAACCAGCTGCTGATCATCAAGGCGCTGCAAGGCTTCGGGATCGGCGGCGAGTGGGCGGCGGGCGCGGTGCTGATGGCCGAGACCATCCAGGCGCGCTATCGCGGCAAGGTCATGGGCGCGGTACAGAGCGCCTGGGCGATCGGTTGGGGCGCGGCGGTCGGGGTGTTCACCTTGATCTACAGCTTCGTGCCCGAAGCGATGGCCTGGCGGGTGATGTTCCTGGTGGGGCTGTTGCCGGCGCTGCTGGTGATTTATGTGCGGCGCAGCGTGGTCGAGCCGGACGGCACGCAACGCCAGGCGAAGGCCGAGGGCCGTGGCCTGTTGGCCTCGATGGCGGCGATCTTCCGTCCCGAGTTGCTGCGGGTGACGCTGCTGGGCGGGATTCTCGGCCTGGGGGCGCATGGTGGCTACCACGCGGTGATGACCTGGTTGCCGACCTTCCTCAAGACCGAACGCAACCTCTCGGTGTTGAGTTCCGGCGGCTACCTGGCGGTGATCATCGTCGCGTTCTGGTTCGGCTGTATCGTCAGCGGCCTGCTGCTGGACCGCATCGGTCGGCGCAAGAACATCATCCTTTTCGCCTTCTGCTGCGTGGTCACGGTGCAGGGCTATCTGTTCCTGCCGTTGAGCAATACCCAGATGCTGTTCCTCGGCTTCCCCCTGGGCTTCTTCGCCGCCGGGATCCCGGCCAGCCTGGGTTCGTTCTTCAATGAGCTGTATCCGGCGGATGTCCGCGGTGCCGGCGTGGGCTTTTGCTACAACTTCGGTCGGGTGCTGTCGGCGGTGTTTCCGTTCATGGTCGGGCATATGAGCGAGTCGATGTCCCTCGGCTCGGCCATCGGCATCGATGCGGGGATCGCCTACGGCGTGGCGGTGCTGGCCGCGCTGGCCTTGCCGGAAACCAGGGGCCGCAACCTGCAGGAGGTCACGCCGGACGCCGTGCCGGCCAAGGGGGCCAATGCCGGCCAGTTATCCTGAGAACGCCACGACCCCTGTATTCAACTTTTCCATAGATGAGTTCCATGTCCGAGATTTGCCCATTGCCGATTCGCGGCATCGATGCCCATGCCCATGTTTTCGAGCGCGGTCTGGGGCTGGCGACCGTGCGCCGTTATGCGCCGGATTACGATGCCACCCTGGCCGACTACCTGACACGCTTGCGGGAAAGCGACCTGAGCCACGGTGTGCTGGTGCAACCGAGTTTCCTCGGCACCGATAACAGCTATCTGCTGGCGGCATTGCAGCAGGCACCCGAACAGTTACGCGGCGTGGTGGTGGTCGAGCGCGATATTGCCTTCGAGGAGCTGGAGCGGATGGCCGGGCTCGGCGTGGCGGGCGTGCGCCTGAACCTGATGGGACAGCCGCTGCCGGACTTTGCCGAGGCCTCGTGGCAGGTGTTTTTCCAGCATCTGCGCCGCCTCGACTGGCATGTCGAGGTGCACCGCCAACTGGAGGACCTGCCGGCGTTGGTCGAACCGCTGCTGGCGCTGGGCTGCAAGGTGGTGATCGATCATTTCGGCCGTCCCGATGCCCGACTGGGCGTCGGGCAACCGGCCTTTGCCCGTCTGCTTGAGTCGGGTCAAAGCGGGCGCTTGTGGATCAAGGTCTCGGGCATCTATCGGCTGGGCGGGACGCCGATGGAAAACCTGCATTTCGCGGAAAAGGCCTTGTCGCTGATGTTGCAATCCCTGGGACCGGACCGCTTGCTGTGGGGCAGCGACTGGCCGCATACCCAGCATGAGCACGAAGTGAATGTCTGCTCGGAGCTCGAGCGGTTGCGCCGTCTGGCCTGCGCCGCACCGCTGCGCCAGCACCTGCTGTGCAACACGGCGGCCGAGTTGTTCGGGTTTGTCAAAGACTGAGGCGGGGCGGCTGTGGGAGCGGTGCTTGCCCGCGAAGCTTTTGGCGGCTTCAAAGGCCTCTTCGCGAGCAAGCTCTGCTCCTACAAGGTACGCGTTCAGTTTCAGCGACGGGTCAGCAACACCCCGGATTCCATGTGATGGGTCCAGGGGAATTGATCGAACAGCGCGCAGCGTTCGATGCGGTGGGTATCGTGCAGTTGCGCGATATTCGCCGCCAGGGTCTCGGGATTGCAGGAGATGTACAGGATATTGTCGAAGCGCCGGGTCAGCTCGCAGGTGTCCGGGTCCATGCCGGCACGGGGCGGGTCGACGAACACGCTGCCGAACTCATAGCTCTTCAGGTCGATGCCGTGCAGGCGGCGGAACGGGCGAACCTCGTTCAGCGCTTCGGTCAGTTCCTCGGCGGACAGGCGCACCAGGCTGACGTTGTCCACGGCATTCTCGTCGAGGTTGCTCAGGGCGGCACTGACCGAGGTCTTGCTGATCTCGGTGGCCAATACCTTGCGCACCCGGGTCGCCAGCGGCAGGGTGAAGTTGCCGTTGCCGCAGTACAACTCCAGCAGATCGTCCGAACGCTCGCCCAGGGCCTCATAGGCCCAGTTGAGCATCTTCTGGTTCACCGTGCCGTTGGGCTGGGTGAAGGCCCCCTCCGGTTGCCGGTAGCTGAAGGTGCGCCCGGCGATCTCGAATTTTTCCACCACGTAGTCGTGGCCGATCACCACGCGCTTGCCCTTGGAGCGGCCGATGACGCTGACGCCAAGGTCGGCGGCCAACTGCTCGGCGGCGGTCTGCCAGTGCTCGTCCAGTGGCCGGTGATAGCACAGGGTGATCATCGCGTCGCCCGCCAGGGTGGTCAGGAACTCCACCTGGAACAGCTTGTGGCTCAGGGGCGCGCTGGCCTGCCAGGCGGCCTTGAGCCGGGGCATCAATTCGTTGATGCGCAGGCTGGCGATGGGGAAGTCCTCGATCAGGATCGGGGTACGCTTGTCGTCCTGGGAAAACATCGCGTAGTGGCGTTCGCCGGCCTGGCGCCAGAGGCGGAACTCCGCCCGCAGGCGGAAGTGCTGCAGCGGCGAGTCGAACACCCGGGGTTCGGGTGCGTCGAACGGCGCCAGCAGGTCGCGCAGGCGCGCGACCTTGTCTTCGAGCTGGGCGGTGTAGGTGTTGGAATCGAAAGTCATGCGTTGAACCAGCCCAGCTTGATCACGAACAGAATCGACAGGATCACCAGCGCCGAGTTCAGTTCGCGGCCGCGACCGGACAGCAGCTTGACCGCGGTCCAGGCAATGAAGCCGAACGCGATGCCATTGGCGATGGAATAGGTGAAGGGCATGGCCAGGGCCGTCACCACCACCGGTGCGGCTTCGGTGATGTCATCCCAGTTGATTTCCGCCAGGCCCGAGGTCATCAGCACGGCGACGAACAGCAGCGCCGGTGCGGTGGCGAAAGCCGGGACGCTGCCGGCCAGTGGGGCGAAGAACAGCGCCAGCAGGAACAGGACGGCGACCACGATGGCGGTCAGGCCGGTGCGGCCGCCGGCGCTGACGCCCGCCGCCGACTCGATGTAGCTGGTGGTGGTCGAGGTGCCCAGCAGCGAGCCGGCCATGGCGGCGGTGCTGTCGGCGATCAGTGCGCGGCCCATTTTCGGCATGTGGCCGTCCTTGCCCATCAGCCCGGCGCGCTTGGCGACGCCGATCAGGGTGCCGGAGTTGTCGAACAGGTCGACGAACAGGAAGGCGAAGATCACGCTGACCAGGCCGATGTCCAGGGCGCCCTTGATGTCCAGCTGCAGGAAGGTCGGGATCAGCGACGGCGGTGCCGAGACGATGCCGCCGAACGGGCTGAAGCCGGTCAGGATCGAGACGATGGTCACGCCGAGGATGCCGATCAGCACCGCGCCACGGACTTTCAGGGCGTCCAGGGCGACGATCACGGCAAAGCCCAGGGTGGCGAGGATCGGTGCCGGTTGCTTGAGGTCGCCGAGGCCGACCATGGTCGCCGGGTTGCCCACCACGATGCCGGCGTTGTGCAGGGCGATCAGTGCCAGGAACAGGCCGATACCGGCGGCAATCGCCGAGCGCAGCGGCAGCGGGATGCTGTTGATGATCCATTCGCGGATGCGGAAGATCGACAGCAGGAAGAAGCACACCGCCGAGATGAACACCGCTCCCAGCGCGACCTGCCAGGTATGGCCCATGTGCAGGACCACGGTGTAGGTGAAGAAGGCGTTCAGGCCCATGCCCGGCGCGAGGGCGATCGGGTAGTTGGCGATCAGGCCCATGACCGTCGAGCCGATGGCCGCGGCCAGGCAGGTGGCGACAAACACCGCGCCCTTGTCCATGCCTGTTTCACCGAGGATGCTCGGGTTGACGAACAGAATGTAGGCCATGGCCAGGAAGGTGGTGACGCCCGCGAGTATTTCGGTGCGCACATTGGTGTTGTGTGCATTGAGTTGAAACAGCCTTTCCAGCATCTCTGCTCCCCCGTGGCGCACTCGGCGCCGTGAATGAATCGATCCCCAAACAGCCAAGCACAGACTCTAGCGGCCTGATGAGCTTCTGTCTGTGGAAAAAAGCCGCGCATCATACCAGTGGTTTGTGCCGGTTGGCTGCGCGTTGCAAGCAAGATGCCAGGACATGCGCAAAAAAGTTGTTCCCGCGCGGAGCATCGCTGTCGCCGCCGGGCCCATGAGGCATACTGCGCGTTCCTTTCGGAGGGATATATGAGCAGTCGAATGAAGAGTCTGGCGTTGGGCAGCGGCCTGCTGATGGCGAGTATGGCGGGCGCCGTGTCGGCCGCCCCGGCTCAGTCGCTGATCGGGGTGGCTATCTACACGGTCGTGTCCCAGGGCTGTGCCGAGGACGTGTCCGACGGCCGCAAGCAAACCCGCTGCAACCATCGCGGGCCGATCACCGTGACGGTGGTGGAGTCGGGCTATGGCCGGGGACCGATGGCTTTTCTGGACGGCGCCCCGCTGCAATACGCGACGCGCAGTTCACTCTGCGAATTCCGCCGGCCTTTCGTGCCTTGCACCGTCGGCAAGGTGGTGGGTTACAGCTTCAGCTATGTGTTTGAACTGGATGACCAGCAGACCGCTACCTTCGTGGTCGGCGACCGCTCGCTGACGGCGCCCGTGCAGACCATGGGCGCGGAAATTCAAATCGCTGCCCACTAGGCGACTTTGGCAGGCGTGGTCGCTTCCGCCGACGGGTGCGGGGCTTCGTGCATGCGATCGCGCCGGGCCAGGGTCGGAAACAGTTTCATCCAGGTCCCGGTGATCGCCAGGGTACCGATGCCGCCCAGCACCACGGCGGGCACGGTGCCGAACCAGTGGGCCGTCAGCCCTGACTCGAACTCGCCCAGTTGGTTGGAGGCGCCGATGAACAGCCCGTTCACGGCGCTGACCCGGCCGCGCATCTCGTCCGGGGTCTCCAGTTGCACGAAGGATCCGCGGATCACCATGCTGATCATGTCCGCCGCGCCCAGCACCATCAGCACCGCCAGGGAGAACCAGAAGGAGGTCGACAGGCCGAAGGCGATGGTGGCCACGCCGAAGACGCCGACGGCGCTGAACATGGTCCGCCCGACCTTGCGTTCCACCGGGAAGCGCGCCAGCCACAGCGACATCAGCAGTGCGCCCACCGCCGGGGCCGAACGCAACAGGCCCAGGCCCCAGGCGCCGGTCAGCAGGATGTCCTTGGCGAACACCGGCAGCAAGGCCGTGGCGCCGCCCAGCAGTACGGCGAACAGGTCCAGGGAAATGGCGCCGAGAATGTCCGGGCGACTACGGATAAAGCGAATCCCCGCCAACAGCGAGTCGAGGGTGGCCTTGCCCTTGTTCAGGGCGGTCTGCCGGGCCGGCAGGTTGAGCATCAGCAGGCAGGCGATCACATACAGGGCCACGGTGGGGCCATAGACCCAGACGCTGCCCAGGGCATAGAGCAAACCGCCGACGGCCGGCGCGACGATGGTCGCCAGTTGCTGGGCCGACTGCGCCGCCGCCACGGCGCGGGGGAACAGCGTGGTCGGCACGATGGACGGCAGCAGCGCCTGGGTGGTGGGCATTTCGAAGGCGCGGGAGGCCCCCAGCAGGAATGCCAGGATAAAGATCATTTCCCGGCTCACGTGGTCGGTCGCGCCGCCGATGGCCAGGCTCAGGGCGATCAGTGCCTGCAACGCCTGACACAGCGCCGAGACCCAGCGCCGGTCGTAGCGGTCGGCGACGTGGCCGGTGTGCAGCATGAACAGCAGCCGCGGGGCGAACTGCACCAGGCCCACCAGGCCCAGGTCCAGCACATTGCCGGTCAGTTGGTAGAGGTTCCAGCCGATGGCCACGCTGAGCATCTGGAAGCCGCTGGCGGTAAAGATCCGTGCCAGCCAGAAGGACAGGAAAGGGCGGTGGTGGCGCAACAGCAACGGCGTGGTGTCGGGCATCGCGGGCTCGGTCGGGGCGAGGGAAAAGCAGAGGTTATCATTTGGGTGTAACAATAAGTTGCTGAGTCGCACGGGTTTTTTTGCGGATCAGAAGGGCATCTGAGCTGAGACAACCTGTCACGCGGCAAAAGACCACGCAGGCAGCTCGTCGGAATGGGACTACTCTTTCAACGTTGATTGATCCGGATCAATACCTGACAGAGGAAGCATTATGTTCGGTTTGGAGGCGCTAGATCTCGCCCGAATCCAGTTTGCATTCACCATCTCCTTCCATATCCTGTTCCCGGCGATCACCATCGGCCTGGCGAGTTACCTGGCGGTACTCGAAGGCTTGTGGCTGAAGACGCACAACGACACCTACCGCGATCTGTACCACTTCTGGTCGAAGATCTTTGCCGTCAACTTCGGCATGGGGGTGGTGTCCGGGCTGGTCATGGCCTATCAGTTCGGGACCAACTGGAGCCGCTTCTCCGACTTCGCCGGCGCGATCACCGGGCCGCTGCTGACCTACGAAGTGCTCACCGCGTTCTTCCTCGAAGCCGGTTTCCTCGGCGTCATGCTGTTCGGTTGGAACCGCGTCGGCCGCGGCCTGCATTTCTTCTCCACGGTGATGGTGGCCATCGGTACGCTGGTCTCGACCTTCTGGATTCTCTCTTCCAACAGCTGGATGCAGACGCCCCAGGGCTACGAAATCGTCGATGGCCGGGTGATCCCGGTGGACTGGCTGGCGGTGGTGTTCAACCCGTCCTTCCCTTTTCGGTTGATGCACATGGCCACGGCGGCCTTTGTCGCGACGGCCTTCTTCGTCGGCGCGTCGGCGGCCTGGCACCTGTTGCGCGGCCGCGATAATCCGGCGATCCGCACCATGCTCTCGATGGCCATGTGGATGGCGCTGATCGTGGCGCCGATCCAGGCGGTCATCGGTGACTTCCATGGCCTCAACACCCTCGAGCACCAGCCGGCGAAGATCGCCGCCATCGAGGGTCACTGGGAAAATGTCGGCAACGAGGCGACCCCGTTGATCCTCTTCGGCCTGCCGGACATGCAGGCAGAGAAGACCCGCTTCGCCGTGGAGATCCCCTACCTGGGCAGCCTGATCCTGACCCACAGCCTGGACAAGCAGGTGCCGGCGCTCAAGGAGTTCCCGGCGCAGGACCGGCCGAATTCGACCATCGTGTTCTGGTCGTTCCGGGTCATGGTCGGCCTCGGTTTCCTGATGATCTTCACCGGGCTGTGGAGCCTTTGGCTGCGCAAGCGTGAGCGCCTCTACAGCAACCGCCTGTTCCTGCACCTGGCGCTGTGGATGGGGCCATCGGGCCTGGTCGCGATCCTGGCCGGCTGGTTCACCACGGAAATCGGTCGCCAGCCCTGGGTGGTCTACGGCCTGATGCGCACGGCGGATGCTTCGTCCGGGCACACGCTGGTGCAAATGAGCATTACCCTGGCGCTGTTCGTCGTGGTCTATTTCTCGCTGTTCGGTGCCGGCCTGGGCTACATGATGCGCCTGGTGCGCAAAGGCCCGATCACCAACGAAGGGGCTGAGTCGAGCCACGGTGGCCCCGGCCAGAAACGCACGCCGGCCCGTCCGCTCTCCGCCGCCGATGACGGCGCCGAAGACGCCCACAGCCTGAACAAGGGGAACTGAGTCATGGGTATTGATCTTCCGCTGATCTGGGCCGTGATCATCATCTTCGGCATCATGATGTATGTGGTCATGGATGGTTTCGACCTGGGGATCGGCATTCTCTTCCCCTTCGTCGAGGGCGAGCGCGACCGCGACGTGATGATGAACACCGTCGCGCCGGTCTGGGACGGCAACGAGACCTGGCTGGTACTCGGCGGCGCGGCCATGTTCGGCGCGTTTCCGCTGGCCTATTCGGTGGTGCTGTCGGCGCTCTACCTGCCGTTGATCCTGATGCTGGTCGGCCTGATCTTCCGGGGCGTGGCCTTCGAGTTCCGCTTCAAGGCCAAGGAACACAAGCGGCATATCTGGGACAAGGCCTTCATCGGCGGCTCGCTGACCGCGACCTTCTTCCAGGGCGTGGCGCTGGGGGCTTTCATCGATGGTATCCCGGTGGTCGACCGCCAGTTCGCCGGCGGTTCGCTGGACTGGCTGACCCCCTTCACGATGTTCTGTGGCGTGGCGCTGGTGGTGGCCTATGCCTTGCTCGGCTGCACCTGGCTGATCATGAAGACCGAGGGCAAGTTGCAGGAGCAGATGCACGACCTGGCGCGGCCCCTGGCGTATGTGGTGCTGGCGGTGATCGGGGTGGTCAGTATCTGGACGCCGCTGACCCACGCCGAGATCGCCGCGCGCTGGTTCACCCTGCCGAACCTGTTCTGGTTCCTGCCGGTGCCGATCCTGGTGCTGGTGACGCTGTACGGTTTGCTGCGGGCGGTGGCGCGCAATGCCCACTACACGCCGTTCCTGCTGACCCTGGCGTTGATTTTCCTTGGCTACAGCGGCTTGGGCATCAGCTTGTGGCCGCATATCGTGCCGCCGTCCATCTCGATCTGGGACGCCGCCGCGCCGCCGCAGAGCCAGGGCTTCATGCTGGTGGGCACCTTGTTCATCATTCCGTTCATCCTGGGTTACACCTTCTGGAGCTACTACGTGTTCCGCGGCAAGGTGACCCACGAGGACGGTTATCACTAGTGTGCCGCGCCCGTTCCGCGCAGGGGCGGGCAGGTTGGCGATGGCGTGTTCAGCAACGCCATCGCGCTTGAACGACGAGGACTGGGGTCATGACAGGCAAACCTTCTTTGCACGAGATCGAGGCGGCGGAAAAGAAACCGCTCTGGCAACGCCTCGGCTGGCTGGCGATCATCTGGACGGGGAGCGTGCTGGCGCTGTTCGTGGTGGCCAGCCTGATGCGGCTGTTCATGAATGCAGCCGGGTTGACCACCCACTAGCTTGTATCGGGTTGGCCGCGGTTATTTACGTGCCTTGAGAATCACGAACTTGGGCGTCGCCGCCACTTGTTCGACACCGCGGAACAGCCGCGCCAGCTTGCTGTGATAACCCAGGTGACGGTTGCCGACGATGTACAGCGCACCGCCCACCACCAGCGCTTCACGCGCCTGCTGGAACATCCGCCAGGCGAGGAAATCGCCGACCACCTGCTGCTGGTGGAAGGGCGGGTTGCACAGCACCACGTCCAGTGATTGCGGCGCTTGCCCGGCGAGGCCGTCGCCGGCCCGGATCAGCACCTCGCGCTCACCCAGCGCCGCCCGCCAGTTTTCCCGCGCCGACTGCACGGCCATGAACGACTCGTCCACCAGCGTGTAGTGGGCCTGGGGATTGCGCAGGGCACTGGCGATGGCCAGGACGCCGTTGCCGCACCCCAGGTCCGCGACCTGCGCGCTGCCCAGGTTATCCGGCAGATGGGGCAGGAACGCCCGGGTGCCGATGTCCAGGCCTTCACGGCAGAACACGTTGGCATGGTTGAGCAGCTCGATGGCCGGCGCGTCGAGCCGGTAGTGTGTCGGGTAGGGCGATACAGCCGGCTCCCGGTCCTGGGGCGTGGCGATCAGCAGGCGGGCCTTTTTCACCGCCAGGGAGGCTTGCACCGGGCCGATATAGCGCTCCAGCAGATCGCCGGCAGCCCTGGGCAGGTGCTTGATCATGGCGCCGGCGATCACCTGGGCACCCGGCGCCAGAAGACCTTGCAGGCGAATCAGTTGTTCCTCCAGCAAGGCGAGGGTTTTCGGGACCCGGATCAACACCCGGTCGAACGGCCCGTCCCAGGCTTCGCTGGCGGGGACGTGCCGCACCGCGTCGAAGGCCTGGCCGTTGCGGGCCAGGTTCTTTTCCAGCGCCAGGGCGCCGAGGAACGAGTCGCCGCTGCTGGTCACCCGCACATGCCCGCTCAGGCTGCCGGCCAGGGCCCCGAAGCTGTCGTTGAGCACCAGCACCCGGGTCTCGGCCGATACGCCTTGCTGCGCCAGGTGTGCGAGCAGGTACTCATCCGCGGCATCGAAGGCTTGCAGGGGCTCGTTCTGTTGTTCGGGCTGGCGGATCAGGTCGAGTTGGGCAAACGGGCTTTCTAGCAGGGGCATGGAGGGCTCAGGAGCGTCGATGTTGCCTGTCGCGGGTGGGGACAGGACAAGCGGGAATCGGAGATCGAGGGATTTTACGTGGGTTTGTCGCAGATTGCCTGTTCTTCTGATGGCAGATCCCTCTGCCGTGTCGCTCCGTGCTGGTTCAGAAAAGCAAGCCTGATTTGGCGGCACACAAGACGGCGGAAGCTTTGTTGTTGACCCCGAACTTCCTCATGATGGTGCTCATGTGAAAGCCCACGGTGCGCGTGGTCAGGTGGAGGATGCCGGCGATTTCGGAGGCGGTCTTGCCTTCCGCGGTCCACTTCATGATCTCGGCCTCGCGCGGCGACAGCGGGTAGCAGTTATCCGGCCGTGGCGCCGGTAGCAGCTTGTCCGCCAGTGCCGAATGCAGCCAGTTGCACAGCCAGAGGACTTGCCCGGCCTTGCTGTAGAACTCATCGGTGGTAATCGGCACCGAATGGCGAGCCAGGCTCAAGGTACTGACGATACCGCGTACGTCATGGACGGACTGTGAGCATCCTTGTCTCAACCCATGGTCTTGCATGTCTCTCCAGAGTGTCGGAGCGGATTGAAAGACCTCCGGGGACCAGAGGATCGGGAATACCGAGCGATGACAGTGGAAAAGCAACGGGTCGATCGTTTGGTAGTTGTTGCGTTGATAGCATCTGTTCCATTCGTTGGGGTAGTTGTTGAAGCTTGTGCTGTTCGTCTGATGGCTTCCGAGTAGGGTGGTTATGCTGAATGACGCGTAGGTGAAGCCAATTTGCACGGCCAGATTGAAAACTGCATTGAAGATTGCCTGTTCTTCTTTTTCACTCATGAGCTGGTGCAGTTGATTATCCTGCCAGTTCTCCATTGAAGTGCCCTTCCGTGATTGCGTGTAACTGTCGAAGGTGACGGAGGTAGTGTAGGAAAATTCTGCATCGAAGGCTGATATTTTTCGGCCTCTCGACGATATTTTTATCGACTTTAAAAAACCGCAGTTATCGCGCGTCGCATGCTAATTGAGGGCGTTTTGCTATCGGTTAGGCGTGTCTTCTGATGGCGCATGCCGACAGGGGCGTGATCTTTTATGGCGCTGTGGAAATGTCTGTTTGTGAATGCTTGTTAAATATGGAGTTGGATATTGTGTGTAATGTGTTGTTTTCAGTGTGGTGTATACAGGCGATGTAAGAATGTATAAGTTTTTTGAAGGGGCTATATCACTACAAAGTCTAGGTGTTTGTCCCGCGCCCTTTGCGCGACACTGAGGTGCATTACCTCACGGAGAGCGCCATGACCGCCAGCGCCGAGAAGTTCACCCGCCAGGCCCTGCTCGATGTCCAGACCTTGACGCCAAGCCTGTTCACCTTGCGTGCCGGTCGTGATACCGGCTTTCGTTTTCGTGCCGGCCAGTTCGCCCGCCTTGGGGTGGCCAAGGCCGATGGCGGAGTCGTGTGGCGGGCTTATTCGATGGTGTCCTCGCCCTACGACGAGTTCCTCGAGTTCTTTTCCATCGTAGTACCCGGTGGCGAATTCACCAGCGAGTTGAGTCGCTTGCGTGAGGGGGACAGCCTGCTGGTGGATCGACAGGCGTTCGGCTACCTGACCCTGGACCGCTTTGTCGGCGGACGTGACCTCTGGTTACTGGCCACCGGTACCGGTGTGGCGCCGTTCCTGTCGATCCTGCAGGATTTCGAGGCATGGGAGCGCTTTGAGCGGATCATCCTCGTCTACAGCGCCCGTCAGGCGGTCGAGCTGGCTTATCGGGAACTGATCGCCGGCCTGGGCGAACGGGACTACCTGGCCGAGTACGCCCACAAGCTGCGGTTCATTCCAACGGTTACCCGCGAACAGTGCCCGGGGATGCTGAGCGGGCGAATTACCCACTTGATCGAAAGCGGCGAACTGGAGCGCGTGGCGGGGGTGGCGCTGACCCCGAGCATTCGCGGGTGATGATCTGCGGCAACCCGCAGATGATCGACGACACGCGGGCGGTGCTCAAGCAACGGAACCTGCATCTGAGCCTGAGCCGCCGCCCCGGGCAGGTGGCGGTGGAGAACTATTGGTAGGGCAACACCGCGCTGCTGGTGTCAGGGCTTGTTTGACTGTGCCTTGAGCAGGTCACGGATCTCGCCCAGCAGTTCCTCTTCCTTGGTGGGGACCGGTGGCAGGCTAGGGGCTACCGCCTCTTCGCGCTTGAGCCGGTTGATGGCTTTGACCCCCATGAAAATGGCGAAGGCCACGATCACGAAGTCGATGCAGGTCTGAATGAACTTGCCATAGGCCAATACGACGGCAGGCACATTGCCGTCGGCGGCTTTCAAGGTGATGGCCAGGGCACTGAAGTCCACCCCGCCGATGAGCAGTCCCACCGGTGGCATCACCACATCGCCGACAAACGACGAAACGATCTTGCCGAAGGCGGCACCGATGATGATACCGACGGCCATGTCGACCACATTGCCCTTGACCGCGAAGGCCTTGAACTCACTGAGCACGCTCATAGGTTATTCCTTGTTACAGATGAGTGGAGTGAGCGCAGTGTAATTGAGCCGCGAGCATCTTGCCTTACGCGCGGGGCAGACTGCGCCTGCTGTAATCGACCGGGTATGTGACAAAAAGTTTGCAAAGTGCCACTAATCGCGCGAAATACCCGTCTTGCCGGAGAATGGCCCGTCTATTTTCTCAATCGACCTCTTCAGGCTTTTCTATTTAGAAAATGACGCATCAGTCACTAGCCTCTGCTCAGCGCATTGGAATGCGCTTTACAAAAAACAGAGGAGTCCGACATGAACATCATTCCAGCCCTTGGGATCGTTTCTTCACGGCGTGTGCTGTGCGTCTTGAGCGCCAGCCTGCTATCCCTGTCCGTCCAGGCCGCTACCCTGACCCGGGACAACGGTGCCGCCGTCGGCGACAACCAGAATTCGCAGACCGCGGGAGCTGGCGGACCGGTGTTGCTGCAGGACGTGCAACTGATCCAGAAACTCCAGCGCTTCGACCGCGAGCGCATCCCGGAGCGTGTCGTGCATGCGCGCGGCACCGGTGCCCACGGCACCTTTACCGTCACCGATGACCTCAGCGACCTGACCAAGGCCAAGGTGTTTGCCGCCGGCACCGCCACCCCGGTGTTCGTGCGTTTTTCGGCGGTGGTCCACGGTAACCACTCGCCCGAGACCCTGCGCGATCCTCGCGGGTTCGCCACCAAGTTCTACACCAGCGACGGTAACTGGGACCTGGTGGGCAACAACTTCCCGACTTTCTTCATTCGCGATGCCATCAAGTTCCCGGACATGGTGCACGCCTTCAAGCCGGATCCGCGGACCAACCTCGACAACGACTCACGTCGCTTCGACTTCTTCTCCCATGTGCCCGAAGCCACCCGCACCCTGACCGAGTTGTATTCGGACTCCGGTACGCCGGCCAGTTACCGGGAAATGGATGGCAATGGCGTGCATGCTTATAAATTGATTAATGCCAAGGGCGAAGTGCACTACGTCAAGTTCCATTGGAAGAGTTTGCAAGGGATTCGAAACTTGGATCCAAAATCGGTCGTCGAAGTGCAGGGCAAAGATTACAGCCATATGACAAACGATCTGGTGGCGCATATCAACAAGGGCAACTTTCCGAAGTGGGACCTCTATATTCAGGTTCTGACGCCACAGGAGCTGGGCAAGTTCGACTTCGATCCGCTGGATGCCACCAAGATCTGGCCGGGCGTGCCTGAACGCAAGGTCGGGCAGATGGTCCTGGATCGCAACCCGGTCAATGTCTTCCAGGAGACCGAGCAGGTGGCCATGGCCCCGGCCAACCTGGTGCCGGGGATCGAGCCGTCCGAGGACCGCCTGTTGCAGGGTCGGGTCTTCGCCTATGCCGACACCCAGATGTATCGCCTGGGGCCGAATGCCCTGCAATTGCCGATCAACGCGGCGAAAATCGCGGTCAACAACGGCAACCAGGATGGCGCGATGAACAGCGGTCACAGCAGCACTGGGGTGAACTACCAGCCCAGCCGCCTGTTGCCCCGCGAAGAGCCGGCGGCGGCCCGCTACAGCCAGTTGGCCCTGGCGGGCAACACCCAGCAGGCGAAGATCCAGCGCGAGCAGAACTTCAAGCAGGCCGGTGACCTGTATCGCTCCTACAGCCAGAAGGAAAAGCAGGACCTGATCGAGAACTTCGGCGGTTCCCTGGCGGACACCGACGACGAGAGCAAGCACATCATGCTGTCGTATCTCTACAAGGCTGACCCGGAGTACGGCGCGGGGGTGGCCAAGGTCGCCAAGGGCGATCTGGCGCGGGTCAAGGCGTTGGCGGCGAAGCTGTCGGATTGACGTTCGCCAATCAGGACTGACTGGGTCTTGAAAACACAACGGAACCTGTAGGAGCCGGCTTGCTGGCGATGGCGTCCGGATGAGCGCTGCAAGGCTCAAGGGCCTCATCGCTGGCTAGCCGGCTCCCACAGCGAACTGTGTCGAGCCGTCATTGCGGCGGCGCGAACGCTGTAGGAGCATCACCATGCGTACCTATGCTTTCCTGCTTTTACTGGCCTGTACCTTTGCGGCTTCAGCCCAGGAATCCCCTGTTCCCACCGACCCGGCCGCGCTCCAGGCGCAGCTCAAGGATTACTATTTCGATGCCGCCCGCCGCGGTGATGTCGAAATGCTCAACACCTTCATCGACGCCGGCTACAGCCTCGATACCCAGGACGCCCAGGGTTACACCGCACTGATCCTGGCCGCCTATCATGGCCAGGGTCCGGCGGTCGAACGCCTGCTGGCGGCCGGGGCGAATGCCTGCGTCCAGGACAAACGTGGCAACACCGCCTTGATGGGCGCGATCTTCAAGGGGGAAGTGAGCATCGCCCGGCGCCTGCTCGCCACCGACTGCAACCCGGACCAACGCAACGGCGCCGGCCAGACGGCGGCCATGTACGCCGGGCTGTTCAAGCGCCTCGGCCTGCTCGACGAACTGGCCGCCAAGGGCGCCAACCTCGACACCGAAGATCCCCTGGGCAACAGCGCCACACGCCTGGCCGCTGGCGAAATCCGTACACCGGCGCCGCGCTGATCGGCGCCAGCTGAGCTATCATCGCGGTTTTGCGTGGGGGTTCAGATGGCCAAGGCCAAGCGCATGTACGGCTGCACCGAGTGCGGCGCGACCTTTCCCAAGTGGGCCGGGCAGTGCGGCGAGTGCGGGGCCTGGAACACCCTGACCGAAACCCTGGTGGAAAGCGGCGGGGCTTCGGCGCCCGGCGGTCGCACCGGCTGGGCCGGGCAACAGGCGCAGATCAAGACCCTGGCCGAAGTCAGCGTCGAGGAAATTCCGCGTTTTCCTACCGCCTCCGGGGAACTCGACCGGGTGCTCGGCGGTGGCCTGGTGGACGGCTCGGTGGTGCTGATCGGTGGCGATCCGGGCATCGGCAAGTCGACCATTCTCCTGCAGACCCTGTGCAACATCGCCGCGCGCATGCCGGCGCTCTATGTCACCGGCGAAGAATCGCAACAGCAGGTCGCCATGCGCGCCCGGCGCCTGGGCCTGCCCCAGGACCAACTGCGGGTGATGACCGAGACCTGCATCGAAACCATCATTGCCACCGCCCGGGTGGAAAAGCCCAAGGTCATGGTGATCGACTCGATCCAGACCATCTTCACCGAACAACTGCAATCGGCGCCGGGCGGCGTGTCCCAGGTGCGCGAGAGCGCGGCGTTGCTGGTGCGCTATGCGAAACAGAGCGGCACGGCGATCTTCCTGGTCGGTCATGTGACCAAGGAGGGCGCCCTGGCCGGCCCGCGGGTGCTCGAGCATATGGTCGACACTGTGTTGTATTTCGAGGGCGAGTCCGATGGTCGCCTGCGCCTGTTGCGCGCGGTGAAGAACCGTTTCGGGGCGATCAATGAGCTGGGCGTGTTCGGCATGACCGACCGCGGCTTGAAGGAAGTCTCCAATCCCTCGGCGATTTTCCTCACCCGGGCCCAGGAAGAAGTGCCGGGCAGCGTGGTCATGGCCACCTGGGAAGGCACCCGGCCGATGCTGGTGGAGGTGCAGGCCCTGGTGGACGACAGCCACCTGTCCAACCCGCGCCGGGTCACCCTCGGGCTCGACCCGAATCGCCTGGCGATGCTGCTGGCGGTCCTGCACCGCCATGGCGGGATTCCGACCCACGACCAGGATGTGTTCCTCAACGTCGTGGGTGGGGTGAAAGTCCTGGAAACCGCCTCGGACCTGGCGTTGCTGGCGGCGATCATGTCCAGCCTGCGCAACCGGCCCTTGCCCCATGACCTGCTGGTGTTCGGCGAGGTCGGCTTGTCCGGGGAAGTGCGACCGGTGCCCAGCGGCCAGGAGCGCCTCAAGGAGGCGGCCAAGCACGGTTTCAAACGGGCCATCGTGCCCAAGGGCAATGCGCCGAAAGAAGCACCGCCGGGGCTGGTGATCATCGCGGTGACGCGGTTGGAGCAGGCGCTGGATGCATTGTTCGAATCATAGTGATCGCTTCACGAATACATCCACTCAAATGAAGGGAGTCAAGGGATGAAAGGTATCGGCTCTGCCGTGCTGGGGTTGGGAATGGCCGCGTGGTGCGGGTGGGCGATGGCGGCGGCGCAGCTGCCCGCCGGGTATCGCGTGGCCCAGCAACTGCCGATCGATGACGGCCAGGTGCTGGAGGTCCTGGAGGACGCGCGGATTACGCCAGACCTGCATCGCGCCTTGTGGGGCAGCGGCGCGGATCCGGAAAATCTCGAGGACGAGGTGCTCGCGGCGGATGTCGAGCGCACGCCGTTCGTCGAGGCCCAGGTGCGCTTGCTGGCGGCCTCCGGCGAGGCGCTGGAAGACAAGAGCCTTGGCTATCCGCTGGCCAGCGTCGAGAAGGCGCCGCTGACGGGCATGCCGGCCCCGGCGTTTTTCCTGACCATCGACGAGACCGCGCCCATGGGCAGCTACAGCGGGCCGGCCACCCAGGTGCTGATGCCGTCCGCGGGCAAACTCAATACCACGGTCTATCGCACGCCGGAGGGCAAGAGCGAAGCGCTGTTCCTGGCCCAGACCGGCAAGGCGGCCTGGCAGATCGGCGCGCCGACGGCGGACGGTGTGGCGCAGATCCAGCAGGTTTCATCGGCACCGGGGGACGAGGATGAAGAGTTTGTGACCACGTACCGGACCTATCGCTTCCAGGATGGCGCCTGGCAACTGTCGTCGCGGCAAGAGGCGGGGTATTGGGACAGCGAGAACGATTTTCCCCAGCGCTCTGCGTTTCCCTGATCTTTCAGAAGCGGGCTTGCCGGTGATTGCGAGGGTGTATTCACCAGCGCATCGCCAGCAAGCTGGCTCCTACAGGGGGGCAGGGGGGGTTATAGCTCGATCAGCGCGCCCAGTTCGCGCTCAAGCTCCGCCGAGTCGGCAAGGTTCAGCTCGATCAGACGCCGCAGGTGCTGGATCGACTCCAGGCCGATGTGCAGGCATTTGAAGCCCAGATGGTCTTTTTCCCGGTGCACCAGTTCGGCATCCATTTCGACGTGGGCGTTCGCCGCCAGGCGAATGTCGATGCGGAAGATGCCTTCGTTGCTGTCGTCCCAATTGCCGGGCCGTTGCAGCAGCAGCCCCTTGAGCGACAGGTCGATCAGATGCGCCGACCAGACGGTGGAGCCCTGGCTGAGGGTGGTGTCGGCGTCGAAGTCGATGCGTTTGAATTTGCGGCGATTGGAATTCGGGTCGCTCATGACGTGGCTCCTTTTCGGATCCCCTGACTATAGTCGTCACAGCCGGTAGGAGCGAGCTTGCTCGCGATGGATACCCGGATACCGCACTTGTTTCCCATGCCCCGCGCTATCGTCGACGGCCAGCGCCGACCGCGGCCTCCAGCGGGTGAGGGCAATAAAAAGCCGTTCCAGACCCCTGTCAGGTATGGCCTTTGGCCCTGTAGGCGCTAAACTCAAAGTGATGTCCTTCTTGTCCTCCCTGGCTGGAATATAAAAATGAAAAATAATAATAGCCCGCTACGCCACCTACCCTGGCTGCTGCTGGCGATCGTTGGAGCGTGCGCCCTGGGCGTCGTGGCCCTGCGCCGCGGCGAGGCGATCAACGCCTTGTGGATCGTGGTCGCCGCTGTGGCGATCTATCTGGTTGCCTACCGTTACTACAGTCTGTTCATCGCCAACAGTGTCATGCAGCTCGATGCCAATCGGGCCACGCCGGCGGTGCTCAACAACGACGGTCTGGACTATGTGCCGACCAACAAACACATTCTTTTCGGTCACCACTTCGCCGCCATCGCCGGCGCGGGGCCGCTGGTCGGGCCGGTGCTGGCGGCGCAGATGGGCTACCTGCCCGGCACCCTGTGGCTGATCGCTGGCGTGGTGCTGGCCGGTGCGGTGCAGGACTTCATCGTCCTGTTCCTCTCCACCCGTCGCAACGGTCGCTCCCTGGGCGACATGGTCCGCGAGGAAATGGGCCGAATCCCGGGAACCATCGCCCTGTTCGGCTGCTTCCTGATCATGATCATCATCCTCGCCGTGTTGGCGCTGATCGTGGTCAAGGCCCTGGCCGAGAGCCCATGGGGCATTTTCACGGTGATGGCGACCATCCCGATCGCGATGCTCATGGGCGTCTACATGCGCTACATCCGCCCGGGCCGCATCGGTGAAATTTCCATTGTCGGCGTGCTCCTGCTGCTCGGTTCGATCTGGCTGGGCGGGCAGATCGCCGCGGATCCGGTGTGGGCCAAGGCCTTCAGTTTCAACGGCGTGCAGATCACCTGGATGCTGGTCGGTTACGGCTTTGTCGCCGCGGTGTTGCCGGTGTGGCTGATCCTGGCACCGCGTGACTACCTGTCGACCTTCCTCAAGATCGGCACCATCATCGCCCTGGCGATCGGCATCCTGATCACCATGCCCGTGCTGAAAATGCCGGCGCTGACCCAGTTCGTCGACGGCACCGGCCCGGTCTGGAAAGGCGGCCTGTTCCCGTTCCTGTTCATCACCATCGCCTGCGGCGCGGTGTCCGGTTTCCATGCGCTGATCGCGTCCGGGACCACACCCAAGCTGCTGGACAAGGAGACCAACGCCCGCTACATCGGCTACGGCGGCATGCTGATGGAGTCCTTCGTGGCCATCATGGCGATGGTCGCCGCCTCGGTGATCGAGCCAGGTGTGTACTTCGCCATGAACAGCCCGGCCGCCGCGGTCGGCGCTGATGCAATGGCGGTGGCGCAGACCGTCAGCAGTTGGGGCTTTGCGATCACCCCGGACGCCCTGCAGGCAGTGGCCAAGGACATCGGCGAAACCACCGTGCTGGCCCGTGCCGGCGGTGCGCCGACCCTGGCGGTCGGTATCGCGCAGATCCTCCACCAGGTCCTGCCCGGTGAAAACACCATGGCGTTCTGGTACCACTTCGCGATCCTGTTCGAAGCGCTGTTCATCCTGACCGCCGTGGACGCCGGTACCCGTGCCGGGCGTTTCATGCTGCAGGACCTGCTCGGTTCCTTCGTGCCGGCGCTCAAGCGTACCGAATCCTGGACCGCCAACCTGATCGCCACCGCCGGTTGCGTGGCGATGTGGGGTTACCTGCTGTACCAGGGCGTGATCGACCCGCTGGGCGGCATCAACACCTTGTGGCCGCTGTTCGGCATCTCCAACCAGATGCTCGCCGGTATCGCGCTGATGCTCGGCACCGTCGTGCTGATCAAGATGAAACGCGAGCGCTACATCTGGGTCACCTTGCTGCCGGCCGCCTGGTTGCTGATCTGTACCACCACCGCCGGCTTCATCAAGCTGTTCGACGCCAACCCGGCCATCGGTTTCCTTTCCCTGGCGAAGAAATACAGCGTAGCGTTGGACGCCGGGCAGGTGATTGCCCCGGCCAAGGACATCGACCAGATGCAGCACGTGATCTTCAACGCCTATACCAACGCGGCGCTGACGGCGCTGTTCCTGTTCGTGGTCTTCAGTGTGCTGTTCTATGCGATCAAGGTCGGTGTCTCGGCTTGGGGCAACAAGCAACGCACCGACAAGGAAACCCCGTTCCAGGCCGTGCCTGAAGCGTAAGAGAGGAATGCGGACATGTTCAACGACCTGAGTCGTCTCGGTAAATACCTCGGTCAGGCTGCGCGCCTGATGGTCGGCATGCCCGACTACGACACCTACGTCGAGCATATGCAGACCAAGCACCCGGACAAGCCGGTCATGACGTACGAGGCGTTCTTCCGGGAACGCCAGGAAGCCCGTTATGGCGGCAAGGGCGGACCGAAGTGCTGTTGAGTCCCCTGTAGCAATCACGCGCCACGCCTAGTCGTGGCGCGTGCATTTTTGTCGGAAGGAAAACCTGTGAGCGAACTGCTACCTATTCCCGTCACTGTCCTCAGTGGCTTTCTCGGCGCCGGCAAGACCACGCTGTTGCGCCATTTGCTCAAGGCCGAGCACGGCCTGAAAATCGCCGTGATCGAGAACGAATTCAGCGATGCGGGGATCGACACCCAACTGCTCGGCGCCGAGCCGGTGCAGGTGATGACCCTGTCCAACGGCTGCGTCTGCTGCACCATCCACACCGACCTGACCAAGGCCCTGTACCTGCTGCTGGAGCGCCTGGACAGCGGTGAAATCGCCTTCGACCGGTTGGTGATCGAGTGCACCGGACTGGCCGACCCGGCCCCTGTGGCGCAGACCTTTTTCATCGACGAGGAGTTGCGCGAGCGTTACCTCCTCGACGGCATCATCACCCTGGTGGACGCCGCCCATGCCGAGCAGCACCTGACCCAGACCATCGCCCAGGCGCAGATCGGTTTTGCCGACCGGCTGCTGGTGAGCAAGCGTGACCTGGTGGATGAGGCGAGCTTTACCGCGCTGAGCGAGCGACTGACCCGGATCAACCGCCGGGCGCCGATCCGCATCGTCGAGCACGGCGCCATCGATCTGGCGGAACTGCTGGATGTGCGTGGCTTCAACCTCAATGCCGACCTGGGGGGCGGCTTGAGTTTGCGCCCCGTCGGCAAGGCGCCGTCCATTGACCGCATTTCCAGCCTGGTGCTGCGTACCGATCAGCCGCTGGATATCGACAAGCTCAGCGAGTTCATGAATGAGCTGCTGGAAGAGCACGGCAAACAGTTGCTGCGCTACAAGGGCGTGCTGAACATCGCGGGAGAGCCGCGCCGCATGGTGTTCCAGGGCGTACTCAAGTTGTACGGTTTCGACTGGGACAGCGAGTGGGAAGAAGGCACGGCACGGGAGAGCGTGATGGTGTTCATTGCCGACGAGCTACCGGAAGAGAAGATCCGCGAGGGATTTACCCGAATGGCAGCGGGCTGATGGCAAGCCTGCGGTTTTAGAAGCAGCGAACCGTTCCAGCCTGGAGATACTTGCGGGCCATTTTCACTTCGGCTGCCTGCGCCGTGGCGGCAAGCATTTTTTCGTAGGCGACTTCGACGCCTTGCGGTGCTTGGGGCGAAGGGGTGAGGGCAACGCAGTGGTACTCGGTATCCGTGGTTGTTTGTGCGTGTACGGCCGTGCAGGACAGGATGCCGAACACGGCCAGGGTGACGCCTCGGATAATGGCTTTGATCATGGCTGAAACCTCGTTTTGAATGAGGTATCAGCATGTTCTTTGCGCGTCGATGGCAGTATTGGCAAAAGCCGCCGGTGACAGAAAGGCGTTTCCGTTCTTGTGCGTGGAACCTGATGTTTCCTTAACAGAACAGCATGATGGCAAGCCGATCCAGATAATCGCTCATCCGCTCGATGGCCGCCCTGGCATTGCCGTTCTCCAGGGCATTGACGATGGCCTCACGGGCCCGCCAATCCTCGAGGCGCGTCGAATGTTGCGCCAGGGCCAATCCGGTCAAGGGCACCAGTGCGCCGAGAAAGTTCGCAAGGGGCGCATTGCCGGCCATCCTGGCCAACTCCAGGTGAAATTCGCCACCCAGTCTGGTCGCGGTGCTCCGCCGGCCACCTTCAGTGCTCTGGCGCTCCCGGGCGACCAGCGCGCGTAGCGGTTCGAACGTCAGGCCGGCGGCCCTGGCACAGGCCAGCGGGATAACGCTGGTTTCGGCCAGTCGCCGGGCTTGCAGGGTCTGGCGGATCTGTTCGGCATCCGGTTCGGCAACCCGGGCCCTCTGGTTCGGGCGGGTGACAATGACCTGTTGTCGCGCCAGGCGGGTCATCACCCGGCGTACCTGGCTGCGGCCCGCGCCATAGGCCCGAATCAAGGCGTCTTCGCTCAAGCCGTCGGCAAACTGGCGCTCGAGAATGTCTTCGAACACCTGGGCATAGAGCGTCTCGGCGCAGCAGGCCGGGCCCAGGGGCTGCGCGAAAGCATGCCGGGCGGTGAAGGGCAGGGGTGTCGCAACGCTGTTCATATCCGGTCTCCCCTTGGCGGGTGGGTTATTGCTCGGTACTGCCCAGATGGTCGTCCGGGATCGTCAGTTCGATGCCCATGCGCAGGCCCTCCTGGAGGATGTGCCGACGCATTTGCGCGCTGGCCAGCGCACTGTTCTTGTCGCGGATGGCGCGCACCACGGCTTCATTTTCCTGCAGGCGTTCGGCCAGGTGCTGCGGTGAGTTGCGCAGGACCTCGGCGCTCTGCTTGAGGGCATTGCTGGTCTGCTGCACCACGTTCTGGAAAATCGGATTGGAGGTCAGGGCGAACAGCTCTTCATGGAAGGCGATGTAGGCGTTCATCCCGGCTTCGCTGTCGTTGGACTCCAGGGCTTCACGCATGTCCATCAAGGTCAGGCGCAACTGGCCGACCTCCGTGCTGCTGATGGACTGTGCCACCAGCCCGACGATAAACGGCTCCAGGGTGTAGCGCAGTTGCAGCACATCTTCGAGGCTGGCGTCGGCCACGCCGCTGTGGGTGGCGGCGGTTTCGCTGGGTGCGGCGTCGAGCACCACCACCCCTTTGCCCGGCATCGAGCGCACCAGGCCGAGGGTTTCCAGGACGGTCACCGCTTCGCGCAGGCTGGGGCGGCTGATGCCCAGTTGTTCTGCCAGTTCACGCTGGCCCGGCAGCATCTCGCCGGAGCGCCACTGGCCCCGGGCCAGGGCTGCCCTGAGTTTTTCTACCACTGAGTTGACGACGGTTGACGAGGTAATCACGGTTTGCTCCCTGTTGAAACGGTCAGGCCACGACCCGGGGCCGGCGAGGATTTCGCGGGCCCGGGTCGGTACAAGTGCCCGTCCCTGGGCGTATCCCATCAGAACTCCTGCTGATGAGCCGGTGCCACCGGCTTTCTCGGTTGAAAGGTATAACCTTGCTGGCCATCGAGGACTTTTTGGGCTCGCTGGACATCGATGTCTTTTTCCCAGCGGGCGATGGCGACGGTCGCCACGCAGTTGCCGATCAGGTTGGTCATGGCCCGGCCGATGCCCATGAACCAGTCGACCGCCAGCACCAGTACCAGCCCGACCACCGGGATCGCCGGGATGGCGGTCAGGGTGGCGGCCAGGATCACCAGGGCCGAACCGGGAATGCCGTGGGCGCCCTTGGAGGTGATCAGCGACACCAGCAGGATGGTCAGCAGGTCGGTCAGCGCCAGCGGTGTACCGGTGGCGTTGGCGATAAAGACGATGGCCAGGGTCAGGTAGATCGAGAAGCCGTCCAGGTTGAACGAGTAGCCCGTTGGGATCACCAGGCCGACCGTCGAGCTGCCGATGCCCAGGTGTTCGAGCTTGCGCATCACTTGCGGCAGGACGGCATCCGAGGAAGCGGTGCCCAGCACGATCAGCAGGTCTTCGCGCAGGTATTTGAGCAAGGGCAGGATCCGCAGGCCGGACAGGCGCATCACCAGGCCCAGGATCACCAGCACGAAGGTCAGGCAGGTCACGTAGAACAGCGCCACCAGGCTGCCCAGCTGGCGCAGCGACTCCAGGCCGTAGGTGCTGGTGGTGAAGGCGATGGCACCGAACACCCCGAGCGGCGCCAGGTGCACGATCATGCCCATGATGCGGAAGATCACGTGGCTGAGCTCATTGATCAGCCGGGAGATGCCCGACGCGGACTCGCCCACCAGGTTCAGGGCGCTACCGAACAGCACGGAGAACAGCAGCACCTGGAGGATGTTGTTGTCGGCAAAGGCGCCGATCACCGAGTTGGGAATCAGGTCCATCAGGAACTGCGAGGCCCCGCGCAGATGTTGGCCGCGGTCGGCGAGATCACCCATGGCCGCCTTGGACAGTTGCTCCAGATGAATATTGGCGCCGCTGCCGACGCCGGTGGAGAAGGCCAGGATCAACCCGATCAGCAGGGCGATGGTGGTCAGGATTTCGAAGTAGATCACCGATTTGAGGCCGATCCGTCCGACTTTCTTCAGGTCGCCGGCACCGGAGATGCCGCTGACCACCACGCAGAAGACGATCAGTCCGATGAGCATCTTGATCAGTTTGATGAAGCCGTCGCCCAGGGGTTTGAGTTGGACGGAAAATTCGGGAAGGGTGAGTCCGCAGATGATGCCGAGCACCAGTCCAAGGACAACCTGAAGGAATATCGAACGCGAGCACCATCTGAGCATGACGAGGATCCTGGTCGGTGTTCCGTTATCCGGGCCGGGGCCGCAGACTTGGAACTTAATTGTTGTGGTCTTACCGGTATGTCCAGTGCAGGCTCAGTCTACGCCCGGTTTTTCCGGGATCACAAGGGGTTTTTCGCCAAATTGGTTGGACCGGTCTGACCAGTTGGTTGACTTCACCGGCCGTGAAGGCTTTGGCTCAAGGCTTGTGACGGGGTTTCTCCAGGCGAAAAAAAGCCCGGTCATTGCTGACCGGGCTCTTGTGCTGCGGCGGGGTGCGGGCTGATTAAGCGCCGTAGACCGGCAGCTTGGCGCAGATGGCCTTGACCTTCGCACGAACGGCGTCGATCACCGCTTCGTTGTTCAGGTCAGCCAGGATGTCGCAGATCCAGCCGGCCAGTTCGCGGCATTCGGTTTCCTTGAAGCCACGGGTGGTGACGGCCGGGGTACCGAAACGCAGGCCGGAGGTGACGAACGGCGAGCGTGGGTCGTTTGGCACCGAGTTCTTGTTCACGGTGATGAAGGCCTTGCCCAGTGCGGCGTCGGCGTCTTTACCGGAGATGTCCTGCTTGATCAGCGAGAGCAGGAACAGGTGGTTCTGGGTACCGCCGGAGACCACGTCGAAACCGCGCTGGATGAACACTTCGGCCATGGCCTGGGCGTTCTTCACCACTTGTTGCTGGTACGCCTTGAACTCAGGCTGCAGCGCTTCCTTGAAGCAGATCGCCTTGGCCGCGATCACGTGCTCCAGCGGGCCACCCTGGGCGCCCGGGAAGACGGCGGAGTTCAGCTTCTTCTCGATTTCGGCGTTGGCACGGGCCAGGATCAGGCCGCCACGTGGACCGCGCAGGGTCTTGTGGGTGGTGGTGGTGACCACGTCGGCGAACGGCACCGGGTTCGGGTAGACGCCGGCGGCGACCAGACCGGCCACGTGAGCCATGTCGACGAACAGGTAGGCACCGACCTTGTCGGCGATGGCGCGGAAGCGCGGGAAATCCAGGAACTGCGAGTAGGCGGAGAAACCGGCCACGATCATTTTCGGCTTGTGCTCGACCGCCAGGCGCTCGACTTCGTCGTAGTCGATCAGGCCGTTGGCGTCGATGCCGTACTGCACGGCGTTGTACAGCTTGCCGGAGGAGGACACGCTGGCACCGTGGGTCAGGTGACCGCCGTGGGCCAGGCTCATGCCCAGGATGGTATCGCCAGCCGACAGCAGGGCCAGGTAGACCGCGGCGTTGGCCTGGGAGCCGGCGTGCGGCTGGACGTTGGCGTAATCGGCGCCGAACAGTTCCTTGGCACGGTCGATGGCCAACTGCTCAACCACGTCGACGTATTCGCAACCGCCGTAGTAGCGCTTGCCCGGGTAGCCTTCGGCGTACTTGTTGGTCAGCACCGAGCCCTGGGCTTCCATCACCGCGGGGCTGGTGTAGTTTTCCGAGGCGATCAGCTCGATGTGCTCTTCCTGGCGCTGAGCTTCTTGCTCCATGGCGGCAAAGAGATCGGCGTCGTACTTGGCAATAGTCAAATCACGGCTGAACATGGCGGTCCTCAAGGATCGGGGGCAGAAAAGGAAAGCATTCTAACCCAATGGGTTTTATCTGGCATATGAAAGGGCATCATGTCGCAGATAAGCGGCATTCACCTGGGGTGTTGCGATGTTTGTTCGGGCCTCATCGCCGGCCAGGCGCCGCAGGACTTCAGTCGAACATGAACAGCGCATCATTGCTGAACTGCGCTTCAAAGCGATTGGCCGCCATCGGCCGGCCGAACAGGTAGCCCTGCACTTCGTCGCACCCGTGCTCGCGCAGGAAATCGAGTTGCTCGTGGGTTTCCACGCCTTCGGCGATCACCGCCAGGTTCAGGCTGTGGGCCATGGCGATGATCGCCCGGGCGATCTGCGCGTCCTGTTCGCCCGACGGCAGGCCGTCGACGAAGGTGCGGTCGATCTTCAGCACGTCGATGGGGAACTGCTTGAGGTAGTTCAGCGACGAGTAGCCGGTGCCGAAGTCGTCCACTGCAATGCTCAGGCCGAGGTTCTTGAGGCCGTCGAGGATCAGCATGGCCTCGCTGACTTCGCGCATCAGGATGCTTTCGGTCAGTTCCAGCTCCAGGCACGCCGGCGGTACCCCGGTGTCCTTGAGAATGGTGGCGATCCGCGTGCCCAACTGGCCGTCGGAGAACTGCCGCGCCGAGATGTTCACCGAGACCTTGGGCACCCGCACCTTGGCCAGGTGCCAGGCCTTGAGCTGGCGGCAGGCTTCGGCCAGCACCCAGTCACCGACATCCACCACCAGCCCCAGTTCCTCGAGCACCGGGATGAAATCCCCCGGCGGCACCAGCCCGCGCCGTGGGTGGCGCCAGCGCAGCAGGGCTTCGGCCCCAGTCAGGCGCTTGCCGTCGCCGCTGAACTGCGGTTGGTAATACAGCACGAATTCGTTCTGCTCCAGGGCATGGCGCAGGTCGCTCTCCAATTCCAGGCGCTCCAGGGCGCTGGCGTTCATGTCGGCCTGGTAGAACTGGAAGTTGTTCTTGCCGCGCTCCTTGGCGTGGTACATCGCGGTGTCGGCGTTTTTCATCAATTGGCTGAGCTCGCTGCCATCCTGCGGGCTCAGGGCGATGCCGATACTGGCGGTGACGAAGAACTCGCGGCCTTCGAGCACGAACGGCGTCACCAGGCTGGTGAGAATCTGCTCGGCCACATGAATGGCCCGGTTCAAGGCCATTTCACGGGTGGCCCGTGGTTGCAGCAAGAGGGTGAACTCGTCGCCACCCATGCGTGCCACGGTGTCGTCGTCGGCCACGCAGGCCAGCAGGCGGGTAGCCATTTCCTTGAGCATGCGGTCGCCGGCGGCGTGGCCCAGGGAGTCGTTGATCGGCTTGAAGCGGTCGAGGTCGAGGAACATCAGCACCACCCAGGACTTCTGCCGCTCGGCCTGTTGCAGCGCGGTGTGCAGGCGGTCCTGGAACAGGGTGCGGTTGGGCAGGTGGGTCAGGGCGTCATAGTAGGCCAGGCGGTGAATGCGCTGTTCGCTGGCCTTGCGCTCGCTGATGTCGGTGAAGAAGCACACATAGCTCGCCAGGTCGCCTTCGTCGTCGAGCACCGCGGTGATGCCGACCCAGGCCGGGTAGTGCTCGCCGTTACGGCGCTTGAGCCAGACTTCACCCTCCCAGGTGTTGTGCTGTTCCAGTTGCTTGAGCACATAGCGCAGGTGGGCTTCCTGCTGGTCGTCGACGGTGAGCAGGTTCGGCAACTGGTCCAGCACATCGGCCGCGGCATAGCCGCTGACCCGGCTGAACGCCTCGTTGGCCTGGACGATGTAGCCGGCCGGGTCGGTGATCAGGATCGCCGAGGTCGAATGCTCGAAAACCGTGGCCGCCATGCGCAGGTCTTTTTCCGCGCGGCGCTGCTGGCTGATGTCACGGCCGATGCCGAGGATGCCCTCGAAGGCGCCGTGTTCGTCCCACACCAGCACCAGGCGCAGCTCGATGGGGATCTTGCGCCCGTCGGCCTTCAGGCAATCGAACAGGAACAGTTGGGTCTGCACCTGCTCGCGCAGCCTGGCCAGTTCCTCGGGTTTGTCCAGCGCCTTGCTGACGCGCTCCATCAACAGGTAGATGCCCGTGAGTTGCTGCGGGTTGGCAATAGCGGACTGCCAGCCATTCTGGAACACCCAGTCGACTTCATAGCCGAGCACGGCCAGGACCGACGGGCTGACGTAGTTCAGGTTCAGGTGGCTGTCGGTGGAGAAAATCACGTCGCTGATGCTTTCGGCGAGCATCCGGTAGCGTTTCTCGCTGTCGCGCAGGGACTCGCTGGCCTCGATCTGGTCGGTGACGTCCTTGGCCACGCCGATGATGCGCGTGACCTGGTCGTACTTGTCCCGGGCCAGGGCCTGCTCGCGGACCTCGAAACACCGCCAGTGCTCGTCGCGATGACGGAAGCGCAGCTGGCACTGGAGCAACTGGCTGTAACCGGCATGGCGCTGCTGCTGGCGCAGCCGGTGATAGTGCTCGGCGTCTTCGGGGTGCAGCAGGATCTCCCAGAAGTACTCGCCCATCTGGTGCAGTTCGGTCTTGTTGTAGCCCAGGGTCTGGCCCAGGTGGTGGTTGCTGAAGATCATCCGCTGGCTGATCACATCCTGCACATACAGGTGGTCCGGCACGGTACGGACCACGTCCGACCAGAAGCCCTCGCGTTCCAGCAACGACAGTTCGATCAGCTTGCGGCTGGTGATGTCGGTGATGCTCAGGATCACCGAGCTATAGTCGCAAGGGTTTTCCGGCAGCCGCAGCACCAGCCACAGGTGCTGGTCCTGGCCTTGGCCGTCGCTGAGCTTGATCTCCAGTTCCAGCTGCTTCTGCTGGTTGAGCAGGGCTTCGACCAGCGGGTAGCCGATACCGGCAGCATTGCTCGGGCAGCCCTCGATCAGGCAGCCCCAGGCGCTTTCGCGGGAGTCGACGTTGAGCAGGCCCAGGGCCACCAGGTTGACCTCGGTGATCCGCAATTCCTGCAACAGCAGCCGGCGGTGCTCGGGATCATGGGCGATCCAGTGCTTGAGCGATTCGCTGTCCTGCAGGCGATGCTGTTCGAGGAAGCCCGGCAGCCCGGACAGGTCGAGGACGCACAGGGCAACGCCGGTCCCTTCGAAGATATCCTGGTAGCGCCGGCGTCCTTCAGTGACCTGGCGCTGGCGGCGTCGCATGTTGATCAACGCCAGCACCGGCAGCAGCGACACCCCCAGCCCCAGCAGGCACTTGCCGATCAGGGCCGGGAGCAGGTCCTCGACCACCTTGCGCGGGTCGAACAGGCCGCGCAGTTGCCAGTCGCTGTTGGACAACGGTGCCACCAGCACGCTGTTGGCTTCTTCGTCGGCTTTCAGCGGTGCCGGCGTGGGGGCGATGTCATCTTCGCGGCTGATCACCAGGTGGTTGTCGCGGTTCTCGATCAGCCAGCTGGCGCCCGACGTCTGGTTGCCCGGGCGGGTGAGGTCCTGGAACAGCCGGGGCGACAGGCGCAGGACCCAGTAGCCATTACTCTCGCCGCTGACCTGCTGCAACAGCAGGTGAACGGCCGAGCCGTGGTCGTCATTGGTGAAGTAGTAGGTCTGTTTACGGTTGCTGTGCCTGACCTGTTCGGCGAGGAAGGCGGCATCCCGGCTGTCGGTGGCGCTGTCGCCGATCAGCCGGCCCTTGTCGTCGAGCAGGGCGATGCTTTGCAGGTCCGGCATCGACACACGCACCCGGTCGAGCAAGGCCAGCAGTTCTTCGCGATTGTTGGGTTTCTCGAAGATCGGTAGCAGATTGAGGGCGATCTGCGCATTGAGCGCCATGTTCAGGCTGACGCGCTCCGCCATGTCGGCGCTCGAGTCGATGCTGTTCTGGCGTTGCAACTGGCGGGTTTGCTGGAATTGATCGATCAGTTGCCAGAACAGCAGGGCGAGCAGGAACAGCACCAGCGTGGCCAGCATGCCTTTGAGTGTTCCGCGCAGGGGCGGAGCCGAAGCTGGGCTGGCTGCACGCGCGGACGATGGCGGATTGGCGTTGGTCAAACTGTGATCCTGCGGTTGGGCTGGATTGGCGCGACATGCACTATAAGCCGGACGCCCGAAGGGCGGCTAGCATGCCTTGAGTTGTGGCAAAGTGCCAGTCCCGTTCGACCGAGCGGTTTGCCCTGTCTGTCGCATTCAGGTAGTTTTACCGGTTACGCGCCAGCAATTCACGCTCCCTATTCAAAGGTGTCGACCGGTGTGGCCATGAATTGACCTCTTGGCTGTCCACGGGTCCGGTTCACTGCGGGTACCGCTCGCGCCCTTATTCATCCGTCACTGACGCTAGGTTCTCCATGGCTCAATACGTCTTCACCATGCATCGGCTGAGCAAAGTTGTTCCGCCGAAGCGGGAAATCCTGAAAAACATCTCCCTGTCGTTTTTCCCGGGCGCCAAGATCGGCGTGCTCGGCTTGAACGGTTCGGGTAAATCCACCTTGCTGAAAATCATGGCGGGTGTCGACACCGAATTCGACGGTGAAGCCCGGCCGATGCCCGAGCTGAATGTCGGCTACCTGCCCCAGGAGCCTCAGCTCGATCCGAGCAAGACCGTGCGTGAGGTGGTCGAGGAAGCGGTCAGCGTGATCAAGGACGCCCAGGCCCGCCTGGATGAAGTCTACGCCGCCTACGCCGATCCGGACGCCGATTTCGACAAGCTGGCCGCCGAACAGGCCAAGCTCGAGGCGATCCTGCAGGCCAGCGACGGTCACAACCTGGAGCGCCAGCTGGAAGTCGCCGCCGATGCGCTGCGCCTGCCGGCCTGGGAGGCTCGGGTCGAACACCTGTCCGGTGGTGAAAAACGCCGTGTGGCCCTGTGCCGCCTGCTGCTGTCGGCCCCGGACATGCTGCTGCTCGACGAACCGACCAACCACCTGGATGCCGATTCCGTGGCCTGGCTGGAGCACTTCCTGCACGACTTCCCGGGCACCGTGGTGGCGATTACCCACGACCGTTACTTCCTGGACAACGTCGCCGGCTGGATCCTCGAACTCGACCGCGGCGCGGGCATTCCTTACGAGGGCAACTACTCGGGTTGGCTGGAAGCCAAGTCCGATCGTCTGGCCCAGGAATCCAAGCAGCAGTCGGCCCATGAAAAGGCCATGAAGGAAGAACTGGAGTGGGTGCGCAAAGGCGCCAAGGCTCGTCAGTCGAAATCCAAGGCGCGTCTGCAACGCTTCGAGGAAATGCAGTCGCAGGAATTCCAGAAGCGCAGCGAGACCAACGAGATCTACATCCCGGCCGGTCCGCGCCTGGGTGACAAGGTCATCGAATTCAAGAATGTCACCAAGGGCTATGGCGACCGCGTGTTGATCGACAACCTGTCGTTCAGCATGCCCAAGGGCGCGATTGTCGGCGTGATCGGTGGTAACGGTGCCGGTAAGTCGACCCTGTTCCGCATGCTGATGGGCAAGGAAACCCCGGACTCGGGCAGCATCGAGGTCGGTGAAACCGTGCAGCTGGCTTGCGTGGATCAGAGCCGTGAGGACCTGGACGGCAGCAAGACGGTGTTCCAGCAGATTTCCGACGGTTCCGACCAGATCCGTATCGGCAACTACGAGATTCCGTCGCGTACTTATGTCGGTCGGTTCAACTTCAAGGGCGGCGACCAGCAGAAGTTCGTCAAGGACCTCTCCGGTGGTGAGCGCGGTCGCCTGCACCTGGCGTTGACCCTGAAAGAGGGCGGCAACGTCCTGCTGCTCGACGAACCGTCCAACGACCTCGATGTGGAAACCCTGCGTTCCCTGGAAGAAGCCCTGCTGGACTTCCCGGGCGCGGCAATTGTGATTTCCCACGATCGGTGGTTCCTGGACCGGGTGGCCACGCACATCCTGGCCTATGAAGACGATTCGCAGGCGGTGTTCTTCGAAGGCAACTACACCGAGTACGAAGCCGATCGCAAGAAGCGCCTTGGCGACGCCGCGGCCCAGCCGCACCGTGTACGGCACAAGAAACTGGCCTGATCGGGTCGGTGGTTGAAAAGCGGAGCCCTTCGGGGCTCCGTTTTTTTTGGGAGGCGGGCACGGTCCCGGCAGCGGCTAGGCCGGCTCGATCCGCACGATCTCGATCGACTGATCCCCCGCCGGTCGTTTCCACAGCACTTCATCGCCAAGGCGCGCGCCCAGCAGCGCCCGACCCAGCGGCGAGCCCCAATTGATCAGTCCGTGGGCGGCATCCGCCTCGTCCTCGCCGACCAACTGCACCTGTTGCTCTTCATCCTGTTCGTTGGCGAAGGTCACGCGGCTGCCGATCTGCACCACCTCGGTGGAGGTGGCCGGGGCGGCGAGCTGGGCGCTGGAGAGGCGTTGATTGAAGTAGCGCAGGTCCCGCTCGATATCGGCCTGGCGCTGTTTATCGGCGGCTTCGCCCAAGACGCTTTGCTGGCTGTATTCGGCCTGCAGCGCCGCGACACGGCTCTGCAATTGCGCCAATCCCCGTGGGGTGACGTAATTGGGCTGTGTACTGACCAGGCGCTCCACCGGCTGTTCGGTCTGGACGCCGGCGATGTCCTCGTTGACGAAGGCGCGGCTCATGGCAATCTCCCGTTCATGGGTATCGGATCATGCTCGCAGGGTTTGGGTTTCCCGGGATATCCGTGAGCGACCTGTGGTGGTCGGACTGCACCGCGCCGCCAGGCACCGCTCAATAGTGATACCACCTCACTTCCAGTATTACCTCGTTCTCCGGCGCCGCCAGCTTGCTGAACTCGCGCTGGGCACTCAGGCGCAGCCCCAGGTTGCGCGACAGCTCCCATTGCTGGTTGAGGCTCAGGCTGCGGCGGACTTCGCCATTGGTGAAGTAGTCGCCCTTGGCCTCCAGGCTCAGGTTGCCCAGCGGGTTTTTCCACAGCAGGCCGCTGTCGAACCCCGCCGCCGGCGAGACCAACGCCGCGAAGTCGGCATTGTGTTCGACCCGCACGGTGCCCAGGGCAAACCCCAGCACGTCGTCGCCCAACTGCCAGGTGCCGCCCGCGCCGCCGTTCACATGGCTGACCAGGGTCTGCTCGTCGTGCCGGCCCGGCACCCGCTCCAGCCCGCCGGTGACTTGCCACGACCACGGCTGCAGCAGCGCATTGCGCGGCGTCAGCGAGCGAATGGTCGCCAGGTCCAGTTGCTGCAGCTGCCAGTGATTGCCTTCGTACTGGCGCAGTTTCATCTGCAGGATTTCGATCTGCGCACCGAGGGGAAAGCTCTCGGCGTTGTCGTTGAGGTCGTGATAGGCCATGCGCAGGCCGTACTCACCGAACGCCTGGCTGCCCCGGGTACCGATTCCGGCCTGCCAGGTGCGTGATTCATGGCCGTTTTCCGGCAGGCCCGGGCGCTCGATTTGCAGCTCCGGCGGCGGGTTCCGGTTGATCGCCCGCAGCAGTTCGAAGCTGCGCTGGGCCTGCACCGGATCGCGCTCCTGGCCGTTGGCCCGGTAGCGTTCGAGCCGATAGGCGGCGTCGATGATCAGCGCCTGCCGATCCCTGGCCAGTTGCTTGAAGCCGGCCGATTGCTGTTGCTGCGTATCGGCACTGACTTTCAGTACCCATTGCTGTTCTTCCGGATTCAACGGTTTGGCCCGTTTCAGCAGTTCGCGCTCGCGGGACGGCCGGTAGTCGATCCTCTCCACCAATCCGGCGTCCTTCACCGCCTTGACGGTATCGGTGGGGATCGCGGTCAGCGGGAACTGTTCGGTCAGGTGCAGCCCCGGGCGTGCCACCTGCAACAGTTCCAGCAGGCGGTAGGAGCAGTTTTCATCGAAGAAGAAGTAGTCGAAGCGGATCTGTTTCAACTCCCAGACATGCTCGACCATGCGCTGGGTCTCCGTGGGCGTCAGGTTCAGCCGGTATTCCCACAGGTCGCGGTTCTCCAGGCTGCGGTATTCGGCGAGCTTCTGCTGGTAGGGTACCAGGGCGAACAGACCCGGGTAGCCGCCCATCAGGCCTTTCCAGGCGTAGAGGAGGCTGTTGTCCGAGCCTTCGATATAGGCGCCGAAGTTGATCGCGTAGCTGAGCAGCGCGGTCTGGTCGCGCTGCACGTCGGCCTGGTCGATGCGCAGCAGGGTGTGGCCGAACATCGACGACGGGCTGTTCAGATAGGCGGCCGGGAAGATCATCACCGTGCTGTGGGGCGCGACATCCTTGAACCACTGCTTGAATTCCGTGCAGTCGGGGACGGGCAGGTCGCTCAGTTGCAGTTGCGCCTTGAGCCAGCGCGTGCGGGCCGGATAGACGCATTGGGCGTGCTGGTTGCCACGGCTGGCCGGGGCGTAGAGAGCGTCGACCGTGGCCTGCAGTTCCGCGTCCGGGTGATGGGCACCGTCGGCGGCGAGGAAGTATTTCCGGTCACTGACATAGCTGCGCCAGCCCCCCAGCTTGGCCGTCTCGTAATGGCCGAGGGAAATCCAGAAGGGGTCATGGGCCAACTGCTGCAAACGCTGGGGGCGAGGTGCGGTGCGGCATACAGCGGGGCGCAGGCACAGAGCGCCAGGTAGGCGAGGCGTTTGAGCATGGTGGGCAACTGTTGTCGGACGAAAGGAAGCAGCGTACACAAAGCCCGCCCCGAAGGGAGCGGGCGGGTCGGGCTCAAGCCTGGGTCGCGTACTTGGCCAGGCGCGGATCGTTTTTCAGGACCTCCAAGGTATGGGCGTGCACGTCGTCGGCGGTCACGTCAGCCTTGTTGAAGATCTGCTGGAAGTGCTCGTGGGTGACCGCTGCGAAATGCGCGCGGTCCTCCGGCGCCACGCCGAGGACGACGGCGTAGGTGGTCAGGGCTTCGCCCTGGCCTTTGGCCATATCTTCGGACAGTTCGTTCATCATGCCGTTCATGGCAAACCAGGAGCGACCGCCATAGGTCAGCGAGTCGCGGGTTGAACAGCCGTTGGTGCCCGAGGTCATGCCGAAGGTGGCGTTGCCGGAGGTGCCGTTGGTGGTGGAGGCCAGGACATGGGTAGGGGTGCCGCGCTGGCCTTTGAACAGCATGTTGCCCCAGCCGCAATCCGGCCCGCCCGGCGCCTGGGCCATGGCGTGGAGGGAGACAACCGTGAAGAGAGTACCTAGAAGAATCCGTTTCATAGCTTTGTTCTCTTTGTGTGCGTACCAATGAACAAGGGGGCTGGCCTGTTTCAGCGCCAGTAGGCCAGTTATCAGTCCGGCCTCGCACCTTGGAGTCTAGGCAGGTTCCCGGGGTTCCATGGTTTTTTGCTCGGGCGAATGTCGGAAGGGGTTTGTAGTCCTTGTCTGAGGACTTTTGCCCCTCCGTCGCAATTGCGCCATCGCTCGCCTTGCCAGTCAGGCATGGCGAGCGCCAGAATGCTTTCATCTGCCCCGCCTGATGTAAGGAAGCCCGATGCCTGATTCTGTTGCTGCCAGCCTGCGACTCGCGCCCGAAGCGCTGACCCGTCCTTTTTCCGCTGAACAGTTCAGCTTCTCTACCACCAATGATCTGGAGCCTTTTCGCGGTGTGCTTGGCCAGGAACGCGCGGTTGAAGCGTTGCAGTTCGGCGTGGCGATGCCGCGCCCCGGTTACAACGTGTTTGTCATGGGCGAGCCCGGCACCGGGCGTTTTTCGTTCGTCAAACGCTATCTGAAAGCCGAAGGAAAGCGCCTACAGAGTCCTTCCGACTGGGTGTATGTCAATAATTTCGACGAGCCTCGCGAGCCGCGGGCGTTGGAGCTGCCGTCGGGTAAGGCAGGCGCCTTCATCACCGATATCAATGGCTTGATCGACAACCTGTTGGCGACTTTTCCGGCGGTGTTCGAGCATCCGTCCTACCAGCAGAAAAAAAGCGCCATCGACCGCGCCTTCAACCAGCGCTATGACCGCGCCCTGGATGTGATCGAGCGCCTGGCGCTGGAGAAGGATGTCGCGCTGTATCGCGACAGCAGCAACATTGCCTTTACCCCGATGAGCGACGGCAAGGCCCTGGACGAGGCGGAGTTCGCCCAACTGCCGGAAGCCGAGCGTGAACGTTTCCATACCGATATCGCCGACCTGGAGGAGCGCCTCAACGAGGAACTCGCCAGCCTGCCGCAATGGAAGCGCGAATCGAGCAATCAACTGCGCCATCTGAACGAAGAAACCATCACCCTGGCCCTGCAACCCTTGCTGGCGCCGTTGTCGGAAAAGTATGCGGAGAACGCAGCCGTTTGCGGTTACCTGCAAGCCATGCAGGTCTATCTGCTGAAAACCGTGGTCGAGCAGTTGGTGGACGACAGCAAGACCGACGCCGTGGCCCGCAAGCTGCTGGAAGAACAGTACTGCCCGAGCCTGGTGGTCGGTCATCCGCTCAACGGCGGTGCGCCGGTGGTGTTCGAACCGCACCCGACCTACGACAACCTGTTCGGCCGCATTGAATACAGCACCGACCAGGGGGCGCTCTACACCACCTATCGGCAGTTGCGTCCGGGTGCCCTGCATCGGGCCAACGGCGGCTTCCTGATTCTCGAAGCCGAGAAGATGCTCAGCGAACCCTTTGTCTGGGATGCGCTCAAGCGCGCCCTGCAATCGCGCAAGCTGAAGATGGAGTCGCCGCTGGGCGAGCTGGGGCGCCTGGCCACCGTGACCCTGACGCCGCAAATGATTCCGTTGCAGGTCAAGGTCATCATTATCGGTGCCCGCCAGTTGTACTACACGCTGCAGGACCTGGATCCGGACTTCCAGGAGATGTTCCGCGTGCTGGTGGACTTCGACGAAGACATTCCCATGGTCGACGAAAGCCTGGAGCAGTTCGCCCAGTTGCTCAAGACCCGCACCTCGGAAGAGGGCATGGCGCCGCTGACCGCCGACGCGGTGGCGCGCCTGGCGACCTACAGCGCGCGCCTGGCCGAGCACCAGGGGCGCCTGTCGGCGCGGATCGGCGATCTGTTCCAGCTGGTCAGCGAGGCGGATTTCATTCGCCACCTGGCCAATGACCAGATGACCGACGCCGGGCACATCGAACGGGCGCTCAAGGCCAAGGCCACCCGCACCGGGCGGGTCTCGGCGCGGATTCTCGATGACATGCTGGCGGGGATCATCCTGATCGACACCGCGGGCGCAGCCGTAGGCAAGTGCAACGGGCTGACGGTGCTGGAGGTCGGCGATTCGGCCTTCGGCATTCCGGCGCGGATTTCCGCCACGGTGTATCCGGGCGGCAGCGGGATCGTCGATATCGAGCGCGAGGTCAACCTCGGGCAGCCGATCCACTCCAAGGGCGTGATGATCCTCACTGGTTACCTGGGCAGCCGCTATGCCCAGGAGTTCCCGCTGGCGATTTCCGCGAGTATCGCCCTGGAGCAGTCCTACGGTTATGTCGACGGTGACAGTGCGTCCCTGGGCGAGGCCTGCACGCTGATTTCGGCCTTGTCGAAAACCCCGCTCAAGCAGTGTTTCGCCATTACCGGTTCGATCAACCAGTTCGGCGAGGTGCAGGCGGTCGGCGGGGTCAACGAGAAGATCGAAGGCTTCTTCCGGCTCTGTGAGGCCCGTGGCCTGACCGGTGAGCAGGGGGCGATCATTCCCCAGGCCAACGTCGCGACCCTGATGCTCGATGAGCGGGTGCTGCAGGCGGTGCGGGCCGGGCAGTTCCACGTGTACGCGGTGCGCCAGGCCGATGAGGCGCTGAGCCTGCTGGTGGGCGAGCCGGCCGGCGAGCCGGATGCCGACGGGCAGTTCCCGGAAGGCAGCGTCAACGCGCGGGTGGTGGAACGCCTGCGGGTGATTGCCGAGATGATCAGCGAGGATGACCTCAAGGAAGCGGAAAAGGAGGCGGCCGAGCAGGGCGGGGCGGCGGAGGTCAAGCTGTCCTGATCCCGAGTGGGACACCAGCAAGGAGTCACTGAGAGAGTGCGGGGCGGAGTCAAGGCTTTGGCGCCTGCCGCCCTGGCGCCCGTTGGTCCTGCAAATCCTTGCTGCCCGTGGATTTATTCTATTCTCTGGGCAAGGAACTCCACTGTAGTCACTGGACCGATGCAACCTCCCCCTGGAGGCTGAAGACAGGATCTACCGAGGGTCGCCGCCATGCCGCGCAACCTTTGTCTTACCCGCCAATGCCTGGGTCTGGTGACCCGTATTGAATGCAGTATCCGCCCGCTCGCCGGCGATAACGGAATGTGGACCCTCCTGTTCGCCGCCGGAATGGCCGGTGAACAACCTTCGGCCATCAAGGCCCAGGGGCCGTTCCATGGTCCGGTCGTGGCCGAATCCATCCTTGAGTCGATTGTCGAAAGCCTGACCCTGCATGGCTATCAACTGGCCGAGGACCCGCAGATCTGGTGCCTGCATTTGCAGGCCCAGCTACGGGAGATCAACGGTACGCGAGGCCGGAGCCTGGAACACTAGGCTCTGTACGGAAACTGCCTGCGCGGCGATCATGCTGCGTTAAAAACAGGCTCGGAATGCTCATGTAGGTCCCTACACTCCGCTTCCTCGCCTGTTTTTGCCTTGCCTGATCGCCGCTCGGCGAGTTTTCGTACAGACCCTAAGTCGCAGGTCCGGGAGAGTTACTCGACGGGACCTGCCTGGGTCTTGTCGAGCTTGACCTCGAAACCGTACTCGACGGTGTTCAATGCCGTGCGCTGGTAGCTTTCCAGCCGGGTCGGCTGCCCGTAGAAGTAATGCACATCATAGACGGGGGGCGAGTCCGGCTTGTCGCTATGGCTGGTGGCGAGGATTTCCTTGAGGTAGTTGCCGCTGTCGTCCTTGGCGTAGAAGCGCCAGGCTTCGGAAGGGAAGCGCTTCTGGTCGACGATCAGCGCGTTGCCCTTGAGCTCCAGGCCCGTGGGCAACTGGTGGGCGTCGAGGGTGTCTTTCTGGATCTCGGCCAGGAACAACGGCATCGAGCCGACGGCATAGGCCGGTGTTTCCGGGAACAGGTTCAGGTCGTAGGTGATGCTGCCTTCCAGCGGATTGACCTCGAAGGCCTCGGTGGGCAGTTCCAGGGGCTCGCCGCGTTTGCCTTGTTCGTCCTCGGCGAAGAAGGTCACCGGGCCGTCGGCGGGTGCCCTGGGTGAACCGAGCAACTCGTCGTTGAAGGTCTTGGGGTGGTCGAACTCGATATGCGCCGCGCTGGCATCGTCCACTGACTGGCTGATGACCACGCTCTTCTTCAGCTTCTCGGCATCGAGATGGGCGTCCTTGAGATAGCTCGCCGCCTGGTCGTCGTAGACCACCACCGGCATGGGCAGTGGCTGGACATCCTGGCTGGTGCTGTTGTCGAACTGGCGGACCGGCAGGTCCAGCTCCTTGCGATTGACCGTGGCCGCGGAAAAATCCATCACGCTGATTTCCAGCTTGTCGACCATGCCGTTGAAGTAGACGCGGGTGTAGTGGCTGGTCTGTTTCGCCTCGAAGGCCTTCTGCTCGTCGTCGAGTTTCTTCCCGAACGCATCGCTCCAGCTCTTCTGTTCGAGCATTTCATCCAGTTGCTGCTGGTAAAAGGCGATCTGCGCGGCGTTTTCGTTGATGGCGCCGGCACGCGAGAGAAATTGCCCGGTGCTGTCCTTGGCCTGGACGATCAGCGGATTGAGCGGTGTGTCACCGACCTGGGGCGTTTGCGTGGGGTTGGTGTTCAGTTCGATTTCGGCGTTGTTCTTGTCCAGCGACACCAGGGTCAGGCTGATGTTGTCGTTGCTCTGCAGCTTGCCGACGTCCTGGCGGGTCAGGTTGAAGGTCACCACCTTGCGCGGCACGATGACTTCGACCTTGCCGTGCAGGGTCAGGGGTTGCGGCTGTTTTTTCGGATCGACTTCCATGCCTTCGATGTACGGGTAGGTGAGCGTCAGGTCGTCGGGGTTGGTCATGTTGGCGCTGGAGGGGCTCAACTGGATGCCGGGATCGGTCTCCGACCACTCGGGCTGGAAGGGGATGACCTGTTTGTTGCTCAGGGTCACCGACTGCCATTCCAGGGCATGGGGGAACGGGAACTCGGTGGGGTAGTTGAAGCTGAACGGAAAGATCGGTTGCAGGTCGGTCAGGTAGTCGGAGCTGGAGGTCTTGCGCAGCACGAAGAGGCCGTTGATATAGGTGTCGGCCAGGGCCTGCGGGCTGGGGTAGTGCTTGAGCAGCGCCAGGGCATCGTCGCTGTATTCGGTTTCGATGGGCTTGTCCCGCAGGCGCAGGCGTGCCCGTTCGAGCAACAGCAGGGAACCGCCGAGGTCGGCCACGGCATCCTTGAGCTTGGGGTCCTGGAGGGTGTCGAGGGTCTTTTCGAACTGCGCGGTCTTTTCCTCGAGGCTGGTGTGTTGTTGCTTGTCTTTGGGGAACAGCCGCTCACCAGCAGAGCCACCGATAGCCCGAGGCAACCCAGGGGAAGTCGCAAATCCATTGTTCAGTTTTCCTGTACACAGTGCACACGCGATGTCGTTGATGCCGACACTAGCAGAAAATCACCCTGGCGCAGCTGTCCCGATGTTGAACGACGGCCTGGAGAGGGCTTTTTTCCCTCGGGTTTCAGCGCTGGTATACTCGCGGCCATTTTCAGTTGGTATGAGATCCATGGAACGTTTTGTCGAAAATACGATGTATGCCTCGCGCTGGTTGCTGGCGCCGATCTACTTCGGTCTGTCCCTGGGCCTGCTGGCCCTGGCCTTGAAATTCTTCCAGGAAGTGTTTCACGTTATCCCCAATGTCTTCGAGATGGCCGAGGCCGACCTGATCCTGGTGTTGCTGTCGCTGATCGACATGGCGCTGGTGGGCGGCTTGCTGGTGATGGTGATGATTTCCGGCTACGAGAACTTCGTGTCCCAGCTAGACATCGATGACAGCAAGGAAAAGCTCAGTTGGCTGGGCAAGATGGACTCCACCTCGCTGAAGATGAAGGTGGCGGCGTCGATCGTGGCGATTTCCTCGATCCACCTGTTGCGGGTGTTCATGGATGCCAAGAACGTCGATCCGGTGCACCTGCAATGGTATGTGATCATCCACATGACCTTTGTGCTGTCGGCCTTCGCGATGGGTTACCTGGACAAGCTGACCAAGCACTGACCCCGCTGTGCTTGTGTGCTAGTCTGCTGGCCCTTTTTGGTTTCGGGTGCACGGGGCAATGCCTGATACAACAGGTGTTTCCCGTAGCAGCCCACAGCGGAGCAGTGTCATGTCCGAAGTAAATCTGTCCACCGACGAAACCCGCGTCAGCTACGGTATCGGCCGCCAGCTGGGCGACCAGCTGCGTGACAACCCGCCACCGGGCGTGAGCCTCGACGCGATCCTGGCCGGCCTGACCGACGCCTTCGCCGGCAAACCGAGCCGTGTGGGCCAGGAAGAGCTGTCCGCCAGCTTCAAGGTGATCCGCGAAATCATGCAGGCCGAAGCGGCCGCCAAGGCTGAAGCCGCGGCGGGTGCCGGTCTGGCTTTCCTGGCGGAAAACGCCAAGCGCGAAGGGATCACCACCCTGGCTTCCGGCCTGCAGTTCGAAGTGCTGGCCCAGGGCGAGGGCGCCAAGCCGTCCCGTGAGGACAGCGTGCGTACCCACTACCACGGCACCCTGATCGACGGCACCGTGTTCGACAGCTCCTACGAGCGTGGCCAGCCGGCCGAGTTCCCGGTCGGCGGCGTGATCGCCGGTTGGACCGAGGCGCTGCAACTGATGAATGCCGGTAGCAAATGGCGCCTGTACGTGCCGAGCGAACTGGCCTACGGCGCCCAAGGCGTGGGCAGCATTCCGCCGCACAGCGTACTGGTGTTCGACGTCGAGCTGCTCGCCGTTCTGTAAGTACCGCGTGTGCCTGCAGGCGCCGGTCGTCCTTGCGAGTTCAAGGGCGTGTCCGGCGCCTGCAGGTGGGTGTGACGCGCTGAATCATAACCGGATCCTGGTATCCGGCTCCCCACTCGGGCGCAACGCCCGGGCATAGCAGAACAGAAACAGGTTGCGTACCAGTTCCTTGAGCACCAGCGGCTCGCTGGAACTCAAGCCGCTGAGGTCCAGGTCGCCCTGGTCCTGCAACTCGTTCAAGGCTTCTTCTTCCAGTACCGCACAGACTTCCCCCGTTTCCCGATGCAGGATGCGCAGGTAAGGGTGTGGACGGTCCAGCCAGGCATCGATCAAATAAGTCATGTTCTCATCTCCTTGGTGGATTTGATGAGAATAATTCCTATTCAAAGAATAGCAAGCGCCTATTGGCCGATTGTTGGATTTTCTGTAGGGGATTACAGCGCCTTTAGACCTTTCTGACGAACTCGGACTTGAGCTTCATCGGGCCGATGCCGTCGATCTTGCAGTCGATGTCGTGGTCGCCATCGCACAGGCGGATGTTCTTGACCTTGGTGCCGACCTTGACCACCAGGGACGTGCCCTTGACCTTCAGGTCCTTGATCACGGTGATGGTATCGCCGTCCTGCAGGACGTTGCCCACGGAGTCTTTTTTCACGGTGTCGTCGCCGGCGGCTTCGGTTTCGCCGGTGGCGGACCACTCATGGGCGCATTCCGGGCAGACCAGTTGGGTGCCGTCTTCGTAGGTAAATTCGGAATTGCATTTCGGGCAGGGTGGCAACGTGCTCACTAAGGCTCCTCGGTTTCAGGATGACGAAAAGCGCACATTATATAGGGTTTTAGCGGGGGAGGGGATGTTGCGGCGGGAGCAGGTTGACGTGGGACTTTGTAGGAGCCAGCTTGCTGGCGATGGACGTCAACGATAACGCGGAGAATCTGGATCACCGCGCTGCTCTTGCATTCATCGCCAGCAAGCTGGCTCCTACAGTAGATCGAGATCTCTTAGTGAGTGCGGGCGACCGCAAACTCGCTCAGCTCCACCAGCGCATCACGGTATTCGCTGGCCGGCAGGGCTTCCAGGCAGGCGATGGCGCGCGCCACGTAGTCGCGGGCCAGTTGCGCGGTGTATTCCAGCGAGCCGGAGGCCTGTACGGCCTGGCGAATGCTTTCCAGGTCTTCGATACCGCCTTTCTGGATCGCCTTGCGCACCAGGGCCGCCTGTTCCGGCGTGCCTTCGCGCATGGTGTAGATCAGCGGCAGGGTCGGCTTGCCCTCGGCCAGGTCGTCGCCGACATTCTTGCCCAGGGTCTCGGCATCGCCCTGGTAGTCCAGCAGGTCGTCCACCAGCTGGAAAGCGACGCCCAGGTGATCGCCGAAGGTACGCAGCGCTTCGGCCTGCTCCGGTGTGGCCCCGCACAGGGCCGCGGCGCTGTGGGTCGAGGCCTCGAAGAGCATCGCGGTCTTGCCGCGGATGACTTCCATATAGGTTTCTTCGCTGGTGCTGGCGTCGCGAACCTTGGACAGCTGCAGCACTTCGCCCTCGGCGATGATGCGGGTGGCTTGCGAAAGGATCTTCATCACCGGCATCGAACCCAGCTCGACCATCATCTCGAAGGAGCGCGAGTACAGGAAATCGCCCACCAGTACGCTCGGGGCATTGCCCCACATGGCGTTGGCGGTGGAGCGGCCACGGCGCATGCCGGACATGTCGACCACGTCGTCATGCAGCAGGGTGGCGGTGTGCAGGAACTCGATGGTGGCGGCCAGCAGGCGCAGGTCGTCGCCTTCGCGCCCCAGGGCCTTGCCACACAGCAGCACCAATAAAGGACGCAGGCGCTTGCCCCCGGCCGAGGTGATGTAGTCGCCGATTTTCGAGACCAGCGGTACCCGGGAAGTCAGCTGCTTCTTGATGATGCCGTCGACGGCGCTAAAATCGTCCGCCACCGCGCGGTAGAAAGCTTGGGGTTGCATCAGCGAGAGTCGCTCCAGAAGGGTTGCGCGGCATGCTAGGGCGGGGGGTCTACGCTGTCAAGGCACGCGGTCTGCACGCTTGCAATGGCCCGGTGGCTTGCGTACAATCGCGCACCCTGAACTTCCTGGGCAGCACCTGCCTTACGCAATTGCATCTGGGCCGTTCCAGCCCCATGCAGCCATGCCAGCCAATACCTTTACCTATAAAGCGCTGGGTGAGCAGGATTATCGGAGAAATACCATGTCTTACGCAGTAATCGTTACCGGCGGCAAGCAGTACAAAGTCGCTCCAGGTGAATACCTGAAGATCGAGAAACTGGAAGTCGCCACCGGCGAATCCGTTACCTTTGATCGCGTTCTGTTGGTCGCCAATGGCGATGACGTGAACATTGGCGCTCCAGTTGTTGCTGGCGCTACCGTTGTGGCTGAAGTGATCTCCCAAGGTCGTCACGATAAAGTCCGCATCATCAAGTTCCGTCGTCGTAAGCACCACATGAAGCGCATGGGCCACCGTCAGTGGTACACCGAGATCAAAATCACCGGTATTCAGGCTTAATTTTCAGCCTTAATCCCCTTTTGGAGTATTGAACTCATGGCACACAAAAAAGCTGGTGGTAGTACCCGTAACGGTCGCGACTCAGAATCGAAACGCCTTGGCGTGAAGATGTATGGCGGCCAGGCTATCAAAGCGGGCAACATCATCGTGCGTCAGCGCGGCACCCAATTCCACGCCGGTTACGGCGTTGGCATGGGTAAAGATCACACTCTCTTCGCTAAAGTCGAAGGCGTGATCAAGTTTGAAGTAAAAGGCGCCTTCGGTCGTCGTTACGTGAGCGTTGTCGCGGCTTAATCGCGAGAGTGCTGGAGAAGCCCCGTCTTGCGACGGGGCTTTTTCGTTTGTGGGGTGAGTCTCTTGCAAAGCTGTTTGTATGGGCTGCCGGCGCTGGATTTTTCGGTCGTTGATTGAGGTCGCCGCGCTCATCTTTGCAAGAGTCTTATACTTGTGGTTTTTCGGCTCGTCCCGGTGACGAGAGGCGTGTGTTATGAAGTTCGTTGATGAAGTATCGATTCGCGTAAAAGCTGGCGACGGCGGCAACGGTTGCATGAGTTTCCGTCGGGAGAAGTTCATCGAGAAGGGTGGTCCCAACGGCGGTGATGGGGGTGACGGCGGCTCGGTCTACATGGTCGCCGACGAAAACCTCAATACCCTGGTGGATTACCGCTATACCCGGCACTTCGATGCCGAGCGCGGTTCCAACGGCGGCAGTACCGACTGCACCGGCAAGAAGGGTGAGGATCTGGAGCTGCGCGTACCGGTCGGCACCACGGTGATCGATTCCAGTACCCAGGAAGTCATCGGTGACCTGGTCAAGTCGGGGCAGCGCCTGCTGGTGGCTCATGGTGGCTGGCACGGCCTGGGTAACTCCCGCTTCAAGTCCAGTACCAACCGTGCGCCGCGCCAGACCACGCCGGGCAAGCCGGGCGAGCAGCGCGACCTCAAGCTGGAAATGAAGGTGCTGGCCGACGTCGGCCTGCTGGGCTTGCCGAATGCCGGTAAGAGCACGTTCATTCGTTCGGTCTCGGCGGCCAGGCCGAAGGTGGCGGACTATCCGTTCACCACGCTGGTGCCGAACCTGGGTGTGGTCAGTGTCGACCGCTGGAAAAGCTTCGTCATCGCCGACATTCCGGGGTTGATCGAGGGCGCTTCGGACGGTGCCGGCCTGGGGATTCGCTTCCTCAAGCACCTGGCGCGTACGCGCTTGCTGCTGCACCTCGTCGACATGGCGCCGCTGGATGAGAGCAGTGCGCCGGATGCGGCTGAAGTGATCGTCACCGAGCTGGCCAAGTTCAGTCCGTCCCTGGCGGAGCGTGATCGCTGGCTGGTGCTGAACAAGTGCGACCAGATCCTCGAGGAAGAGCACGAGGAGCGGGTCAAGGAAGTGGTCGAGCGCTTGCAGTGGACCGGTCCGGTCTATGTGATCTCGGCGATCGCCAGCGAAGGGACCGAGCGCCTGACCCGTGACATCATGCGCTACCTGGAGGATCGTCTTGACCGTCTGGCCAGCGATCCGGCCTACGCCGACGAGCTGCGCGACCTGGATCAGCGTATCGAAGACGAGGCGCGTGCCCGGTTGCAGGCCCTGGATGACCAGCGTGCCCTGCGCCGCAGCGGCGTCAAGAGCGTCCATGACATCGGCGACGATGATGACTGGGACGAAGAAGACGTCGATGACGAGGATGGCCCGGAAATCATCTACGTGCGCGACTGACGTTGCCGTTTACCGTAGGGGTGGGCCGCCGCTCGATTGCAGGCGGGCGGTCTATCTGACTTGTGGCGGTGTTATCATCGCCATCAGCCTGTTCCACCTGGCGCCGCTCATTCGAGCGGCGTTCTGGTTTCTGGGAACCGGCTACCCTGAACAATCGCATGGGCAGCGCTCGGTCGCGCTGCCCGCAAGCCAAGGTTGAAAGATGATGCGGAGCAAGGTGACAGGTGCGCAGCGTTGGGTCGTGAAGATCGGCAGCGCACTGCTGACGGCGGACGGCAAGGGGCTCGATCGCGCCGCAATGGGCGTCTGGGTCGAGCAGATGGTGGCGTTGCACGAGGCGGGCGTCGAGCTGGTGCTGGTGTCTTCCGGTGCGGTGGCGGCGGGCATGAGCCGCCTGGGCTGGACGGTGCGACCGAGTGCCATGCACGAGTTGCAGGCGGCTGCCGCGATTGGCCAGATGGGTCTGGTGCAGGCCTGGGAGTCGAGCTTTGCCGAGCATGGCCGGCATACCGCGCAAATCCTGCTGACCCATGACGATCTGTCCGACCGCAAGCGTTACCTCAATGCGCGCAGCACCTTGCGTGCGTTGGTCGAGCTCAAGGTCATCCCGGTGATCAACGAGAACGACACCGTGGTCACCGATGAAATCCGTTTCGGCGACAACGACACCCTGGCGGCGCTGGTGGCCAACCTGGTGGAAGCGGACCTGCTGGTGATCCTGACGGATCGTGACGGCATGTTCGACGCCGATCCGCGCAACAACCCTGATGCCCAGCTGATTTATGAGGCGCGTGCCGATGATCCGGCGCTGGATGCGGTGGCGGGCGGTACCGGCGGTGCGCTGGGGCGTGGCGGCATGCAGACCAAGTTGCGCGCGGCGCGACTGGCGGCGCGTTCCGGTGCGCATACGATCATTGTCGGTGGGCGCCTGGAGCGCGTGCTGGATCGCCTGAAGTCGGGCGAGCGCATCGGCACCTTGCTGTCGCCCGAGCGTGGCATGCTGGCGGCGCGCAAGCAGTGGCTGGCCGGGCATCTGCAGACCCGTGGCACGCTGGTGCTGGATGATGGTGCGGTGAATGCGCTGGCCCGGGATCACAAGAGCCTGCTGCCGGTGGGGGTGAAGCTGGTCCAGGGCAGCTTCCGTCGCGGTGAGATGGTGGTGTGCGTGGCGTCGGACGGTCGTGAGATCGCTCGTGGGTTGGCGAACTACAGTGCGCTCGAGGCGCAGAAGATTATCGGGCAGTCGTCGGATGCCATTGTCGGTCTGCTGGGGTATATGGCGGAGCCTGAACTGGTTCACCGCGATAACCTGATTCTGGTGTGATGGATTGAGGGAGATGGGTATGGGTATCGCAAAGGGATTGTTGGGGTTGCTGCTGGCGATGCCGTTGCTGGCGTCGGCTGAAGAGATTGGCCAGGTGTCCACGGTCTTCAAGTTCGTCGGGCCGAACGATCGCATCGTGGTCGAGGCGTTCGACGATCCCAAGGTCGAGGGGGTGACCTGCTACCTGTCCCGGGCCAAGACCGGCGGCTTGAAGGGTGGCCTGGGGCTGGCCGAGGATCGCGCCGAGGCGTCGATTGCCTGTCGCCAGGTCGGCTCGATTCGTTTCAGCGGCGAGTTGAAGGATGGCGAGGAGGTGTTCAAGGAGCGCACCTCGCTGGTGTTCAAGACCATGCAGGTGGTGCGCTTCCTCGACAAGAAGCGCAATACTCTCGTGTATCTGGTCTACAGCGATCGCTTGATCGAAGGCAGCCCGCAGAATGCGGTGACGGCGATTCCGATCCTGCCCTGGCCGTCGCACCCGTGAGGTGCTGAAATCGCAGGCAATAAAAAACCGACCCTGAGGTCGGTTTTTTAACAAGCGTGTCGCTTAGGCTGCAGCAGCAAGGTTCAGCGCCTTGATGTGGCCGTTCAGACGACCCTTGTGACGAGCGGCCTTGTTCTTGTGGATGATGCCTTTATCGGCCATGCGGTCGATAACAGGAACAGCCAGAACATAAGCGGCTTGAGCTTTGACAGCGTCTTTTGCGTCGATGGCTTTGACTACGTTCTTGATGTAGGTACGAACCATGGAACGCAGGCTGGCGTTGTGGCTGCGACGCTTCTCAGCCTGTTTTGCACGTTTTTTGGCGGAAGGTGAGTTGGCCACCGTCGAGCTCCTCGAAAGACTTTTTAGGGAATAGCAAACAAAATAGGCCGCGAATCATGCCGATGAGTTGAAGTCTTGTCAAGGGCGGGTGATACATCCCGCTGAGTGGTCGATCTGAAGAGACGGGTGATTTATTTCCGGCGCCTGACCTGTAAACTCGCGAGCTTTGGCTCTGTGCTGTTGCGGCGCGGAGTATCGCACAAACGGGCGCTTTGTTCGCCTGCTCTTTCTCCAAAGGCGCACTCTCTTTCAATGAATCTGCTCAAGTCGTTGGCCGCCGTCAGCTCTATCACGATGATTTCCCGGGTTCTGGGGTTTGTTCGCGATACGATCATCGCGCGTATCTTCGGTGCCGGAATGGCCACTGACGCCTTCTTTATCGCCTTCAAACTGCCCAACCTGCTGCGGCGGATCTTTGCCGAAGGGGCCTTTTCCCAGGCCTTCGTGCCGATCCTGGCGGAATACAAGAGCCAGCAGGGCGAAGAGGCGACCCGCACCTTCATCGCCTATGTCAGCGGCCTGCTGACCCTGGTGCTGGCGTTGGTGACGGTGCTGGGCATGCTGGCCGCGCCCTGGGTGATCTGGGTCACGGCCCCGGGTTTTACCAACACGCCGGAGAAGTTCAAGCTGACCTCCGACCTGTTGCGGGTGACTTTTCCTTATATATTGCTGATCTCGCTGTCGTCCCTGGCGGGGGCGATCCTCAATACCTGGAACCGTTTTTCGGTGCCGGCCTTCGTGCCGACGCTGCTGAACGTGAGCATGATCATTTTTGCCCTGTTCCTGACGCCGTATTTCGATCCGCCGGTGATGGCCCTGGGTTGGGCGGTGCTGGCCGGCGGCCTGGCCCAGTTGCTCTACCAGCTGCCGAGCCTGAAGAAGATCGGCATGCTGGTGCTGCCACGGCTGAATTGGCGCGACAGCGGTGTCTGGCGGGTGATGAAGCAGATGCTGCCGGCGATTCTCGGGGTGTCGGTCAGCCAGATTTCCCTGATCATCAACACCATCTTCGCCTCCTTCCTAGTGGCGGGGTCGGTGTCCTGGATGTACTACGCCGACCGGCTGATGGAGTTGCCGTCCGGGGTGCTGGGGGTGGCGCTGGGCACCATCCTGTTGCCGATCCTGTCCAAGACCTATGCCAGCAAGGATCGTCACGAGTATTCGCGGATTCTCGACTGGGGCCTGCGGTTGTGCTTCGTGCTGGTGTTGCCGTGCTCCCTGGCGCTGGCGATCCTCTCCAGGCCCCTGACGGTCGCGCTGTTCCAGTACGGCCAGTTCAGTGCCTTCGATGCGTTGATGACCCAGCGTGCGCTGATTGCCTACTCGCTGGGGTTGCTGGGCATCATCATGATCAAGGTGCTGGCGCCCGGTTTCTACGCGCAGCAGAACATTCGCACCCCGGTGAAGATCGCCATTTTCACCCTGACGGTCACACAGTTGCTCAACCTGGCCTTTATCGGGCCCCTGGCCCATGCCGGGCTGGCGCTGGCGATCAGTGGCGGGGCCTGTATCAACGCCGGGCTGCTGTTCTGGCAACTACGCAAGCAACAGTTGTTCGTGCCGCAGCCGGGCTGGGGGGCGTATCTGGCGAAGCTGGTGCTGGCGGTGGTGGTGATGTCGGCGGTATTGTTCGGGTTGATGCAGGTCATGCCGGCCTGGGACCAGGGGCACATGCTCGAGCGTTTCCTTCGCCTGGGCACCTTGGTGGCGGCCGGCGTGCTGGCATACTTCGGCATGTTGGCGGCCCTGGGCCTGCGCCTGCGGCATTTCAATCGAAAATCGTTGATGTAACGCGTTCCTGGTAGGCGGTGCACGAGAGTTTTGTCGGTTCGATCGATTTGTGCGGTGCTGTTGCCTGTCGTCGGCCGCCGGGTGTGGTTATAATCGACCACTTTATGAGCAAGAAGCGCGTTATGCAGCTGGTTCGAGGCCTTCACAACCTGCGCCCCCGGCATCGGGGCTGCGTCGCCACCATTGGCAACTTTGACGGTGTTCACCGTGGCCACCAGGCTATCCTGGCCCGGCTGCGCGAGCGTGCGCTGGAGTTGGGCGTGCCCAGCTGCGTGGTGATTTTCGAGCCGCAGCCGCGCGAGTTCTTTGCCCCGGACACCGCGCCTGCGCGTCTGGCACGCCTGCGCGACAAGCTGAAGCTGCTGGCCGCCGAGGGCGTCGACCGGGTCCTGTGCCTGGCGTTCAACCAGCGCCTGAGCAAGCTTAGCGCCACCGAGTTCGTCGATACCATCCTGGTGGACGGCCTGGGCGTGCAGCATCTGGAAGTCGGCGACGACTTCCGCTTCGGCTGTGATCGCGTCGGCGATTTCGAGTTCCTGCAACAGGCCGGCCGTGCCCGCGGTTTTACCGTCGAGGCCGCGCAGACCGTTGAACTCGATGGCCTGCGAGTCAGCAGCACCCAGGTGCGTAATGCCCTGGCGGCGGCGGACTTCGCCCTGGCCGAGCGTTTGCTCGGCCGCCCGTTCCGTATCGCCGGACGGGTGTTGCATGGGCAGAAACTGGCGCGCCAACTGGGCACGCCGACTGCCAACGTGCAGCTCAAGCGCCGTCGCGTGCCGTTGACCGGGGTCTACCTGGTCAGCATCGAGCTCGACGGCCAGGCGTGGCCGGGTGTCGCCAATATCGGCGTGCGGCCAACGGTTTCAGGTGATGGCAGCGCTCACCTGGAAGTGCACCTGCTGGATTTTGCCGGTGATCTGTATGACCGGCGTTTGACGGTGGTCTTCCACCACAAGCTGCGCGATGAGCAGCGATTTGCCTCCCTGGAGGCGCTCAAGACGGCGATCAATGCGGACGTCGCCGCCGCCCGTGCCCACTGGCAGGGTCAACCGCTTAAAAAGAGCCTGAAATGACCGACTACAAAGCCACGCTTAACCTCCCGGACACCGCCTTCCCGATGAAGGCCGGCCTGCCACAGCGCGAACCGCAGATTCTGCAGCGCTGGGACAGCATTGGCCTGTACGGGAAGTTGCGCGAGATTGGCAAGGATCGTCCGAAGTTCATTCTTCACGACGGTCCTCCGTATGCCAACGGCACGATTCACATCGGTCATGCGCTGAACAAGATTCTCAAGGACATGATCATCCGTTCCAAGACCCTGGCCGGCTTCGATGCCCCTTATGTGCCGGGTTGGGACTGCCATGGCCTGCCGATTGAACACAAGGTCGAAGTGACCCACGGCAAGAACCTGAGCGCGGACAAGACCCGCGAACTGTGCCGCGCCTACGCCACCGAGCAGATCGAAGGGCAGAAGTCCGAGTTCATCCGCCTGGGCGTGCTGGGCGACTTCGCCAACCCCTACAAGACCATGGACTTCAAGAACGAGGCCGGTGAAATCCGCGCCCTGGCCGAAATCGTCAAGGGCGGCTTCGTGTTCAAGGGCCTCAAGCCGGTGAACTGGTGCTTCGATTGCGCTTCGGCCCTGGCCGAAGCCGAGGTCGAATACCAGGACAAGAAGTCCCCGACCATCGACGTTGGTTTCCCTATAGCCGACCAGGACAAGCTGGCCGCCGCCTTCGGCCTGCCGGCGCTGGCCAAGCCGGCGCAGATCGTGATCTGGACCACCACCCCGTGGACCATCCCGGCCAACCAGGCGCTGAACGTTCACCCCGAATTCAACTACGCCCTGGTGGATGTCGGCGACCGGTTGCTGGTGCTGGCCGAAGAGCTGGTGGAGGCGTGCCTGGCGCGCTACAAGCTGGAAGGCTCGGTGCTCGCGATTGCCAAGGGCCAGGCCCTGGAACTGATCAACTTCCGTCACCCGTTCTATGACCGCCTGTCGCCGGTGTACCTGGCCGACTACGTCGAACTGGGCGCCGGTACCGGCATCGTGCATTGCTCCCCGGCCTACGGCGAGGACGACTTCAAGATCTGCAAGCAGTACGGGCTGGTCAACGATGACATCCTCAATCCGGTGCAGAGCAACGGCGTGTATGCCGAGTCCCTGGGGTTCTTCGGCGGCCAGTTCATCTTCAAGGCCAACCCGGCCATCGTCGACAAGCTGGCCGAAGTCGGCTCCCTGCTGCACACCGAAACCATCAGCCACAGCTACATGCACTGCTGGCGCCACAAGACCCCGCTGATCTACCGCGCCACCGCGCAGTGGTTCATCGGCATGGACAAGGCCCCGGTGGCCGGCGACACCCTGCGTGAGCGCGCGCTCAGTGCCATCGAGCACACCCAGTTCATTCCGGCCTGGGGCCAGGCACGCCTGCACTCGATGATCGCCAACCGTCCGGACTGGTGCATCTCCCGCCAGCGCAACTGGGGCGTGCCGATCCCGTTCTTCCTCAACAAGGAAAGCGGCGAGCTGCACCCACGCACTGTCGAGCTGATGGAAATCGTTGCCCAGCGCGTCGAAGTCGAAGGTATCGAGGCCTGGTTCAAGATGGACGCCGCCGAGCTGCTGGGCGACGAAGCGCCGCTGTACGACAAGATCAGCGACACCCTCGACGTCTGGTTCGACTCCGGGACCACCCACTGGCACGTACTGCGCGGTTCGCACCCGGTCGGCCACGAGAGCGGTCCGCGCGCCGACCTGTACCTGGAAGGTTCGGACCAGCATCGCGGCTGGTTCCATTCCTCCCTGCTGACCGGTTGCGCCATCGACGACCACGCGCCGTACCGCGAACTGCTGACCCACGGCTTCACCGTCGACGAGGCCGGTCGCAAGATGTCCAAGTCCCTGGGCAACGTGATCGCGCCGCAGAAAGTCAACGACACCCTGGGCGCCGACATCATGCGCCTGTGGGTAGCCTCGACCGACTACTCGGGCGAGATGGCGGTGTCCGACCAGATCCTGCAACGCAGCGCCGACGCCTACCGGCGGATCCGCAACACCGCGCGTTTCCTGCTCTCCAACCTGAGCGGCTTCAACCCGGCCAGCGACCTGCTGCCGGCCGAGGAGATGCTCGCCCTGGACCGCTGGGCCGTGGATCGCGCGCTGCTGCTGCAACGCGAGCTGGAACTGCATTACGCTGAATACCGTTTCTGGAACGTCTACTCCAAGGTGCACAACTTCTGCGTGCAGGAGCTGGGCGGTTTCTACCTCGACATCATCAAGGACCGCCAGTACACCACCGGCGCCGACAGCAAGGCCCGGCGTTCCTGCCAGACCGCGCTGTTCCACATCAGCGAAGCGCTGGTGCGCTGGATCGCGCCGATCCTGGCCTTCACCGCCGACGAGCTGTGGCAGTACCTGCCGGGCGAGCGCAACGAATCGGTGATGCTCAACACCTGGTATGAAGGTCTCAGCGAGCTGCCGGAAGGCTTCGAGCTGGATCGTGACTACTGGGAGCGGATCATGGCGGTCAAGGTCGCGGTCAACAAGGAGATGGAGAACCTGCGGGCGGCCAAGGCCATCGGCGGCAACCTGCAGGCCGAAGTGACCCTGTTCGCCGAGGAGGCGCTGGTTGCCGACCTGGGCAAGCTGAGCAACGAACTGCGTTTCGTGTTGATCACTTCCACCGCGACCGTTGCGCCGTTGGCGCTGGCCCCGGCGGATGCGGTGGTCACCGAAGTGGCCGGCCTGAAGCTCAAGGTGGTCAAGTCCGCCCATGCCAAGTGCGGCCGTTGCTGGCATCACCGCGAGGACGTCGGGGTCAACCCGGAGCATCCGGAAATCTGCGGTCGTTGCGTGGACAACATCAGCGGCGAAGGCGAGGTGCGTCACTATGCCTAACACCAGTGCCGGCCGTTTCGGCCGCCTGGGCTGGTTGTGGTTGAGCGTGTTGGTCCTGGTCATCGACCAGGCCAGCAAGTTCCACTTCGCCAGTTCGTTGAACCTGTACCAACAGATCGTGGTCATCCCCGATTACTTCAGCTGGACCCTGGCCTACAACACCGGCGCGGCGTTCAGCTTCCTGGCGGAAAGCTCCGGCTGGCAGCGTTGGTTGTTCGCGCTGATCGCCGTCGTGGTCAGTGCCGTGCTGGTGGTCTGGCTCAAGCGCCTGGGACGCAACGAAACCTGGCTGGCGATTGCGCTGACGCTGGTGCTCGGCGGTGCCCTGGGTAATCTGTATGACCGTATGGCCCTGGGCCATGTGATCGACTTCGTCCTGGTGCACTGGCAGAACCGCTGGTACTTCCCGGCGTTCAACTTTGCCGACAGCGCCATCAGCGTGGGCGCGGTGATGCTGGCGCTGGATATGTTCAAGAGCAAAAAGTCCGGAGAACCCGTTCATGACTGAACACGCAGTGGCTGAGCAACGCATCGGTCAGAACACCCAGGTCACCTTGCACTTCGCCTTGCACCTGGAAAACGGCGATACCGTCGACAGCACCTTCGACAAGGCGCCGGCGACCTTCAAGGTCGGCGACGGCAACCTGCTGCCGGGCTTCGAGGCGGCGCTGTTCGGCTTCAAGGCCGGTGACAAGCGCCACCTGACCGTGGCCCCGGAAAATGCTTTCGGCCAGCCGAACCCGCAGAATGTGCAGGTTATGCCGCGTTCGCAGTTCCAGGACATGGAGCTGTCGGAAGGCTTGCTGGTGATCTTCAACGATGCGGCCAATACCGAGCTGCCCGGTGTGGTGAAGGCGTTCGACGACACCCAGGTGACCGTCGACTTCAACCACCCGTTGGCGGGCAAGACCCTGACCTTCGATGTCGAGATCATCGAGGTCAAGGCGCTTTAAGAGCATCGCGAGCAAGCTTGCTCCTACAGGGTTGGCTTGCTGGCGGTCCAACGATTCAATCCTTGCGCGCAAGACACGAGGCACAGCATGCACATCAAACTCGCCAACCCCCGTGGCTTCTGCGCCGGCGTGGACCGGGCGATCGAAATCGTCAACCGGGCCCTGGAAGTCTTCGGCCCGCCGATCTACGTGCGCCATGAAGTGGTCCACAACAAATTCGTCGTCGAAGACCTGCGCGCCCGTGGCGCCATCTTCGTCGAAGAGCTGGACCAGGTACCGGATGACGTGATCGTGATCTTCAGTGCCCACGGCGTTTCCCAGGCCGTGCGCACGGAAGCTTCGGGGCGTGGCCTGAAAGTGTTCGACGCCACCTGCCCGCTGGTGACCAAGGTGCACATCGAAGTGGCGCGCTACAGCCGCGACGGTCGCGAATGCATCCTGATCGGCCACGCCGGCCACCCGGAAGTCGAAGGCACCATGGGCCAGTACGACGACAGCAACGGCGGTGCGATCTATCTGGTGGAGGACGAGAAGGACGTCGCCGCCTTGCAGGTGCGCAACCCGGAAAAACTGGCGTTCGTGACCCAGACCACCCTGTCCATGGACGACACCAGCCGCGTCATCGATGCCCTGCGGGCGCGCTTCCCGGCCATCGGCGGACCGCGCAAGGACGACATCTGCTACGCCACGCAGAACCGCCAGGACGCGGTCAAGCAACTGGCGGACGAGTGCGATGTGGTGTTGGTGGTGGGCAGCCCGAACAGCTCCAACTCCAACCGCCTGCGCGAGCTGGCCGAGCGCATGTCGACACCGGCCTACCTGATCGACGGCGCTGAAGACCTGCAGCGCAGCTGGTTCGACGGGGTCGAGCAGATCGGCATCACCGCCGGCGCCTCGGCTCCGGAAGTGCTGGTGCGTGGCGTGATCCAGCAGCTCCAGGCCTGGGGTGCGACCGGCGCCGATGAACTGGCCGGTCGCGAGGAGAACGTCACCTTCTCCATGCCCAAGGAATTACGCGTTCGCTCCCTGCTGTAAACCTGCGGAGGCGCACAGCGCCTCTGGCATTTCCCGCCTTTCGAGCCTGATCCGTCCCGTTGCAGCCAGTATCACCTGATAGTGGCTGACGGGGCGGTCCGTGGCGCAGATATGCAGGGTCCCTCCCATCGATGCGCCGTTCTGCGGGTTGATCGAGCCGATGGCGGTAAAGCGGACAAACTGCTGGATCAATCGGTTGCCTTTGATCGGGGTCTGTCCATGGCTGCGTCGTTCAACCAGCACCGGGTTGTCCGGGTCCAGGTGACCTTGTCCGCTGCGGTCGACGATGATCCGCCAGCCGCGATTCCAATCTTCTTCCAGGGCATGCATGACGACATCCTGCTGGCGTAGAACCGCCTCGGTTCTCGCCAGTTGCAGGCCGTTTGCTAGCTCGTTGGCGCTCACCTGGCGACGCTGCGAGGCGATCAGTTCACTGAAGGCCGGGCTGGCGAATCGGGCAAGAATGCCGATGACGGCGAGGCCAATCAGCAACTGAACAAGGCTGAATCCTTTCTGATCCATCTGGGCTCCCTCCTGGAGACTGGGTGTTTCGGCGCGTTCCGGGCGCCGGTCCTGAGAAAACAACCGTCCATCCTGGTGAGGAATGTCTTGGGTTGCACCGCTAGTTATAGTCGATGGCATCCACGGTTTTAATGGTTGGGTCTTGTTGGCTGGGAGTTGCTGATGCGGTGGGCGAGGAGTGGGAAGCAGTCAGGGATGACGCTGGTAGAGGTGCTGATCTCGGTGTTGATCCTTGCCGTCGGCGTGCTGGGGGCGGCGGCGATTCAGCTCAATGCGCTGATCTACACGGACAGCTCGAAGATGAGAACCCAGGCCAGTTTCATTGCCTACGACATGATGGACCGTATCCGCGCCAACCCGGATGCGGACTATTCCCTGGCCGGCGTGGGGAGTGTCACCGCCACGGCCGGTTCGACAGTGGCGCGGGATGCCGATTTCCATGACTTCAAGACCAGCATCGGTAACTTCGCCGGAGCTTCCGGGACGGGGAGGATTGAGGTGAGCGGGAGGGCGGTCACCATCACCATCGGCTGGAGTGACCAACGGGCTGACAACATGACCGACGCCGCTACGCCGAATCTCACTTTCGTGCTCAATAGCCGCGTTGCAGTCGATCCGGTAGTCGCACCATGAGCCGTCGTTACAGAGGTTTCGGCCTGATCGAGTTGATGATTGCCATCACCCTGGGGCTGATCGTCGTATTGGGCATTACCCAGATCTTCGTCGCGGCCAAGGCTACCTATCTCAGCCAGGACAGGGCCGCTGGTATGCAGGAGGACGCGCGTTTCATCCTCAGCAAGATGGTGCAGGAGATCCGGATGGTCGGCATGTTCGGCTGCCTGACCACCAGCGCCATCGATACCTCGGCGGCGGCGAATTTCGCCGCCATCGCCATCACGCCGATCACCTGGAACAGCGTCAGCAATACCCTGACGCTGGTGACCGCCGATATCGGTGGCAATGGCGGGAAGCCGACCTGGACGATCCTCTCCGATTGCCGCAATACGGCGACGGCTGTCCGGGATGCGGGCGTGCCGGCCGCCGGGCAAGTGGCCTTTCCCTTGCGCCAGCAGATCTATGCCTTCAGGAATAACCGGATTACCGTCACCAGCGGGAAAGGCCCGGCGGCCGGGCTGGTGAGCAATGTCAGAACCTTCCACGTCTCCTTCGGCGTTGCGAGATCGGCGACCGATATCGCGGTCAGTTCCTACAGCAGCCATCCGACGGACCCGGCAACCATCCGTAGCGTGCGCCTGCAAATGACCCTGTACGACCCGAGCGGCCAGGTCGCCGATCAGCAGTACAGCGTGGTCGCTGCCCTGCGCAATCGGCTCTTGTAGGTGGACTTTGTATGCGGTTCTTGCCTCGAAGCGATACAGGTTTCAGCACTACAGATTTCAGAACTACGGGTTTCGGGTTCGGCTCGCAGCGCGGCATGACGTTGCTGGTCAGCCTGGTGTTCCTGCTGCTGCTGACCCTGATCGGTATTTCCTCCATGCAGAATGCGACCTTGCAGGAAAAGATGGCCGGCAGTCTCACCTGGCGCAATACCTCGTTCCAGGCTGCCGAGGCGGCGCTACGCATCGGTGAAAGCACGGTGCAGCGAGCGACCTACGACCTGACGATATGTACGACCAATGTCACCTGTGCGCCGCCGGTGGAATCCGCCACCCTGTCGGCCGCCGGGACGAACGCGGTCTCGGGTGTGAACTGGATTGCCACCGGCAACGGTTTCTACGGTGTACAGAACCTGGGTGTCACGGTGTTGGCGGCCAACCTGCCAATCGGCACTTCGGCAACCTTGTACCGGGTGACAGCTGTGGCCATCACCGGCAGTTCGCGATCCATTGTGGAGAGTATCCAGGCCAATGCCGGGAATCCCGGTGAGGCCGGTGGGGGCAGTCGGCGGATCATGTGGCGGCAAATTCAATAGGGACGGCGGCGTATGCAAGCAATCTCCAGAGGCTTTACCTTGATTGAACTCATGATTGTCGTGGCCATTGTCGGTATCCTGACGGCGGTGGCTTATCCCGCCTACACCGACTATGTGAAGCGTACGCACCGCTCGGAAATCGCCGGGTTGCTGTCCGAACAGACCCAGAACCTCGAGCGGTTCTACTCGAAGAACGGTTCCTACTCGGGGACGGCGCCCACTGTACCGACGGTCAGTGCCGGCAATGCCCATTACACGATTACCGCGACCTTGAATGCCCAGGATTTCAATCTGTTGGCGACTGCGGCGGCCGGGTCGATGATGGTCGGTGACCGGTGCGGTGGTTTCAACATCACCCAGACCGGCCAGCGTACCAATCCAGGGGCTGCCGCGGGTTTGACCAGCAAGGATTGCTGGGGCCGCTGAGCAGTGCTTTCCAGGGCGCAGTCCGCGCCGGTTTCTTTTTCTGTTGGATGATGCGATGGCAAGGCAACAACATGTGGTAATCGTCGGTGGCGGCGTGATTGGCCTGCTGACCGCATTCAATCTGGCCGCCGAGGTCGAACAGGTGACGTTGCTGGACCGCTCCGGCCTGGGCCAGGAGTCCTCCTGGGCCGGTGGCGGTATCGTTTCGCCGCTGTACCCGTGGCGCTACAGTGCGGCCGTCACGGCCCTGGCGCATTGGTCCCAGGACTTCTATCCGCAACTGGGCGAACATCTGTTCGCCGCCACCGGTGTCGATCCCGAGGTCCATACCACCGGCCTGTACTGGCTCGACCTGGACGACGAAACCGAGGCCCTGGCCTGGGCCGCGCGCGAACAGCGTCCCTTGAGCGCGGTGGATATCTCGGCGGTTCATGAGGCGGTGCCGGTGCTGGGCGATGGCTATTCCCGGGCCATCTACATGGCCAATGTCGCCAATGTGCGCAATCCGCGCCTGGTGAAGTCCCTCAAGGCGGCCTTGCAGGCGTTGCCCAATGTGACGATTCGCGAGCAGTGCGAAGTGGCCGGGTTTCTCCGTGAAGGGGAGCGCGTGGTGGGCGTGCGCACGGCCGCCGGGGAACTGCGTGCCGATCAGGTCGTGCTGTCGGCGGGGGCCTGGAGCGGGGAGTTGTTGGGCGGCCTGGGACTGGCGCTGCCGGTGGAACCGGTCAAGGGCCAGATGATTCTCTACAAGTGCGCCGCGGATTTTCTTCCCTGCATGGTCCTGGCGAAAGGCCGTTATGCGATTCCACGGCGTGACGGGCATATCCTGGTGGGCAGTACCCTGGAGCACGAAGGGTTCGACAAGACGCCGACGCCGTCGGCGCTGGAAAGCCTCAAGGCTTCGGCGGTCGAGTTGATTCCGGCGTTGGCGGATGCCGAAGTGGTCGGACATTGGGCGGGATTACGCCCGGGTTCGCCCGAGGGCGTTCCCTATATCGGTCGGGTGCCGGGGTTCGAGGGGCTGTGGCTGAACTGCGGGCATTATCGCAATGGGCTGGTGCTGGCACCGGCCTCCTGCCAGTTGTTTGCCGATCTGTTGCTGGGCCGTGAGCCGATCATCGATCCGGCGCCTTATGCGCCCGAGGGCCGGATCTGATGGGCGCTCAATCCAGCCCGAGCTTCTTGAGCCGATAGCGCATCGAACGAAACGACAGGTTCAACCGCTGGGCCGCCGCCGTGCGGTTCCAGCGGGTTTCCTCCAGTGCCTGGAGAATGAGTTTGCGCTCGATGCTCTCCAGGTAATCTTCCAGGTTGTCGATCTGCGCCAGGCTCGGTTCCCCGACAGGCGCGCAGCTCCCACCACCTTCGGCCAGGCGCAGGTCGCCGGCTTCGATCTGTTCGTTTTCACACAGGGTGTACGCCCGTTCGAGCATGTTCTCCAATTCCCGGACGTTACCGGGGAAGCGGTAGCCCTTGAGCGTATCCAGCGCCTGCGGATGAAGCCGCGCCGCCGGTAGGCCGCTGCCGGAGGCCAGTCGTTCGAGAACGTGGGTGGCCAGGGGTTCGATATCGTCGCGGCGCTCGCGCAACGATGGCACCCGCAGCTCGATGACGTTCAGGCGATAGTAGAGGTCCTGGCGAAAACGCCCGGCACCGACTTCGGCGTTCAGATCCTTGTGGGTGGCGCAGAGGATGCGCACATCGACGATTTCCTCCTGCTGCCCGCCGACACTGCGCACGGCCTTTTCCTGAATGGCGCGCAACAGCTTGACTTGCATCGCCAGCGGCAGGTCGGCGACTTCATCGAGAAACAAGGTGCCGCCATTGGCCGCCTGGAACAACCCCGGCTTGTCTTCCACCGCGCCGGTAAAGCTGCCTTTGCGATGGCCGAAGAACTCGCTTTCCATCAGTTCGGCCGGAATGGCTCCGCAGTTCACCGGTACGAACGGCCGCTCGGCGCGCGGCCCCTGCTCATGGATCAGCCGTGCCACCAGTTCCTTGCCGCTGCCCGATTCGCCGCTGATGTACACCGGCGCCTGGCTGCGGGCCAGTTTGTCGATCTGTTTGCGTAGGGCGCGCATGGGCAGTGAGTCACCCAGCAGCCGGCTGTCGATGGAGGGCTGCTTGCTACCGCTGGTCGGCAAGCGCAAGGCGCTGCTCACCAGTTCGCGCAGGCGCGCCAGGTCCACCGGTTTGGTCAGGAAGTCGAAGGCCCCGGATTTCAGGGCGTTGATGGCGGTGTCGAGGCTGCCATAGGCGGTGATCATCGCCACGGGCACCTGGGGATGGCGTTGCTGGATATGCTGCACCAGCTCAAGCCCGGTACCGTCCGGCAGGCGCATGTCGGTCAGGCACAGGTCGAAACTTTCCTGGGCCAGCTTTTCCCGGGCCTGCGCCACGTTGCGGGCACTGCTGGTGTCGAGTTTCATCCGGCCCAGGGTGATTTCCAGGAGTTCGCGGATATCCGGCTCATCGTCGACGATCAGGATCTTTTGCCGTGGGCTCATGTTCAACTCAGTTTACGTGCGTGTGCGAAGGTGATGCGAAAGCAACTGCCGCCTTGGCGTACCGAGTAGTCTAGGCGGGCCTGGTTGCTTTCGCATAGCTCGCGGGACAGGTACAGGCCCAGGCCCGTGCCCTTGCTCTCGGTGGTGAAGAAGGGTTCGAACAGGTGCTGGCGCTGTTCGGGGGCGACGCCGGGGCCGTCATCGAGGACTTCCAGGGTCGGCAAGCCGTTGTTCGGGTCCTCCGACAAGGTCAGCCAGACTTGCGCCAACTCATGCAACTGGGCGCTGTAGCGCAGACCGTTTTCCAACAGGTTGTTCAGCACCTGGGCCAGTTGCAGCGGATCGGCGCGGGTCTGCAGGGACTTGTCATCGATCTGCAGGTGCAGGCACTGGTTGGGCCGGGCGTGCTCGCGCCACTCGCCGACAAACGCCTGTAGCCATTCGTTGAGGTCGAGCAATTGCGGTTGCGTCGGGCGTCGCCGGGACAGCTGGAGCACGTTCTCGATCACCAGGTTCAGCCGCTTGGACTGGTCCTGGATGATCTGCGTGAGACGTCGGTCCGCCTCCGGCATCAGCTCCGACTCCTGCAGCAACTGGGCTGCGTGACTGATGGCACCCAGCGGGTTGCGGATTTCATGGGCGATACCGGCGGTCAGACGGCCCAGGGCGGCGAGCTTGAGCTGCTGGGCCTGCTGGGCGATCTGCGAGAGGTCCTCGAGGAAGACCAGGATCTGGTAGTGCTCGCCGCGTTTCAGTGCGATGAAACTGGGTTGCAGGACGGGACCCGCGCCGAGGATCTTCAGGCTTTTCGGACGAAGGGTCGGGTTGCTTTGCCACGCGTGCAGGCGCTCGACCAGTTCCAGGGAGAAGGCGTCGATCACCCGACCATTGAGGTCCTGCTCACCCAGCAGCCTCAGTGCCCCCTGATTGGCGAGCTGCACCCGGCGTTGCTCGTCGAGCACCAGGATGCCGGTACGCATGCGTTGCAGGATCAGGGCGTTGAGTTCTTCCAGGTTGGTGACGTCGCTGGCACGTTGTTCGGCGAGGTTTTCGCTCACCGCCAGCAGCCGGGTCAGGCCCTGTACCAGCACGGCGGCGGCGAAGCAGAGGACGCCGAGCAGGCCGGCCTGCACGTAATAGTTGGCGGCGGCCGGGCGGCTGAAACTCAGGTAGAAGGTCAGGTAGATGATGCCGATGGCCGAGACGGCGGCGATCAGCAGGCCGATACGACCGCGCAGCAGCACGTTGCTGATGGCCACGGAGGCGATCAACAGGTTGCCGATGCCGCTCGGCGGACCGCCGGCGGCATAGAACAGGCCGGACAACATCAGCGCATCCGCCAGCGCCAGGATGAAGACCTGGCCCTGGTGCCGGGGATTTCCCAGCAGGACCACCACCAGGATATTCAGGATCAGGTAGATCCAGCTGCCGGTGCGAAACAGTTCGCCGTTGGTCAGCTCCAGCAGCTTGTCGTCCATGTTGCTGGAGATCAGCAGCACCAGGGCGATGCCGATGCTCAGGCGATAGAGGTGATAGAGCCGCAGCAGGCGCTGGGCCTGGGAACCGCCGAGACTGAAGGTCTCAGCGCTCACGAGAGCCCGGGCCTTGCTCGAGGTGGGCCTGGCTGCAGTACCAGTCCTGTTGCAGGTTCAGGGCGCGGTCGCGGGGCAGGTGGACGCCGCAATGGGCGCAGCGGACCATCGGTGTGGCATCCAGGGCGTCGGCCGGGCGGGCGGGCGGGGTGGGGCGATTGAATTTGCGCCAGAACCATACGGCGGCCGCAATCAGCGCAATCCAGAACAGTAGACGAACCATGGCAACCCGCTTATTGGCAAATGATCCGGCAGTTTAGCCAAGGACATGCCGGGCGCACAGTGCCTTTGCCGGGACACGGAACGCTGGCGAAAAAAAAGAGCCTCGAAAGGCTAATGCCAGTCAGTTAAGCTGACTGGCATTTTTATTTTTGATCGGATACTTCGGGGATTTCAGCCTGATAGCTCGCGGATAAACCCGCTCTTCCCGGCGATGCGGCAGTACATAGTGCGGGGCCGAGGCATGCAATTCGGCGAGGTATTTGGGGATGTTCCCTGAGCGATCCGCAGAAACGCCATTGATAAAACCCAGGATCGCCCAAGTACACGCGGTGAAGCTTAGCTCGCACGGATGGATGCCCGGACAATGGCGGCTCATTTCCACCATCTGATAACGCAACAGGTTGTAGCCCAGCAACACGCCCCACAACTCTTGCTCGATCATCTCGGGCGTCTTGCTACGCAACGTGTAGCTGCTGTTGAGCAGTGTCTGTTTCATTTCCCTGAATCCTAATTCGATTTCCCAGCGATGGCTGTATAGGTCGACGATTTCATCGGATGGGAAACGCAGCGGATCGACCATCGACGTCAAAATCTGACAGACCTTGCCCTTTACGGTCTTGCTTAGGAGCCTTGCGGTTAGGCGCTCTGGCAAGCCTGGCCACTGCTTGCGGGCCTGCGGCGAAGTGCTGAGCGAGACCACCGCATCCTGACGCCCCAAGCGCTGAATCACTTCGTACTGCGCACCTTTACGCAGCGGCATCAGCCAATGCCGCTCAGTGCCGACCTGCTGCCATTGGTGCAGCAACCCCAAGGAGTAGAAACCGCGATCAAACAGCGTCAGCGAGTGATCTGGCGTGGTGTCGATCAGTTGCTCTGCCAGTTTCATTTCGTTACTGCGATAGCCATCAAAAGCACTGCCGATCAGCAAATGGCTGGTCAACTCCATTTGGCAAACCATGCGCACCTGAGGAAAACCGGTATCGCCATGCTGGTTGCTGGCGGAGTCGTAACGCGCACGGTTTTCGGGTGTATCGGGCGTTCGCCAGACGACACCGTCGACCCCCAGTAAACGCAATCCGGCCCAGGTCGGATGGCCGGCCGCTTCATGCCAGCTTTTCTGCGTCAGATCGAAGACTTGTCGTACGGCCTCGCTACCCAATCGTTGACGGGCCTGGACTACGGCGCTGGGTGCGACCAGTGGGCGTTGCCCGGGCAGCATGATGTTCATGCGACTGACCACATCCCACGCCGACATGCGCCGGAAGAACGCCATGGAGATGACGCACCAGAGCATCATTTCCAAGGGCAGACGCCGCTTGCGAAGGGTGGCTACGCCGGCCTGTTCCAACGCTTGCTCGACCAGAGAGGGATCAAGCAACGAGTCCAATCCCTCAATGGAATTGGGAGTCGAGACGAAGTTGTGGGTTAGTTCCAGTGCCCGAGCCAGACGCATAAAAAAATCCGATGCCTATTCAGGCATCGGATTTTGATTTCTTGCGGCCAAAGGTCAAGCGACGAGGCTTAACTGATCGGCATTAGCCTCGAAAGGCTCTTTTCTTAGGGGGCAAGACTCAGTCGAACAGACCGAAGGTCATGTAGCTGAACCAGGAACGCTTGTGCTGGTTGCCTTCGGCCGGGTGCTGTTCTTCCTGGGCGGCATCGCCTTCCGGCTTCAGGTCGGACGGAATCGAGTCCTTGGCGTCCTGGAACTGCTTGACCACGTCCTGGTTGGCGCGGGTCTCTCCCGGCGGCAGCGGCGGGCGGGATTCGATCAGGCCCAGGGTGACCTTGCTCATCCACGAACGGTTGTCCGCTTCGGCCACGCGTGGCACGAACTGACCGTCCACCAGCGACGGATGGTTCGGGTAGTTGGCTTTCAGCACTTCGAGGCTCGAAGCCGCCAGATCGTCCAGGTGCAGACGCTGGTACGACTCGACCATCACTGCCAGGCCGTCGGCGACCGCCGGGGTTTCCTGGAAGTTTTCTACCACGTAGCGGCCGCGGTTGGCGGCGGCGACATAGGCCTGGCGGGTCAGGTAGTAGTCGGCCACGTGGATCTCGTAGGCCGCCAGCAGGTTGCGCAGGTAGATCATGCGCTGCTTGGCGTCCGGCGCGTAGCGGCTGTTCGGGTAGCGGCTGGTGAGCTGGGCGAACTCGTTGTAGGAGTCGCGGGCTGCGCCCGGGTCACGCTTGGTCATGTCCAGCGGCAGGAAACGCGACAACAGGCCGACGTCTTGGTCGAACGAGGTCAGGCCCTTGAGGTAGTAGGCGTAGTCGACGTTCGGGTGCTGCGGGTGCAGGCGGATGAAGCGCTCGGCGGCCGACTTGGCAGCCGCCGGCTCGCCATTCTTGTAGTTGGCGTAGATCAGTTCGAGCTGGGCCTGGTCGGCGTAGCGCCCGAACGGGTAACGCGACTCCAGGGCCTTGAGCTTGGCGGTGGCGCTGTTATAACTGTGTTTGTCCAGGTCGGCCTGCGCCTGCTGGTACAGCTCGACTTCGCTCAAGTTTTCGTCAACGACTTCCTTCGACGAGCAAGCAGCAGTCAGTGCGAGGATGGCGATCAGCAGCAGGTGTTTCACTTGCATGGCGGCTTGCGTCCCTATGACGGCCGCTGTCTTGGGCGGGGCCGTCCTGTTATGATGAGTGCCCCGTTGAAAGCCTCGGGGCAAAAGACGCCGTATTTAACCACAAGCGCGCAGCCGAAACCAAAGGCTGTGCCGACGCCCAGTCCGAGCATGTCCGATAAAATTGAACTTCGCGCAGAGGTGCCGTCCGAACTGGGCGGTCAACGCCTCGATCAAGTCGCCGCCCAACTCTTCGCCGAGCACTCGCGCTCGCGCCTTTCCGCCTGGATCAAGGACGGCCGCCTGACCGTGGACGGTGCCGTGATCCGGCCCCGTGACATCGTGCATGGCGGTGCCGTGCTCGAACTGACCGCCGAGCAGGAGGCCCAGGGTGAATGGGTCGCCCAGGACATCGAGCTCGATATCGTCTATGAAGACGACGATATCCTGGTGATCAACAAGCCGGCGGGCCTGGTGGTCCACCCGGCGGCCGGTCACGCCGACGGCACCTTGCTCAACGCCTTGCTGCACCACGTGCCGGACATCATCAATGTGCCGCGCGCGGGCATCGTGCACCGCCTGGACAAGGACACCACCGGTCTGATGGTGGTGGCCAAGACCATCCAGGCCCAGACCCAGCTGGTCGCGCAATTGCAGAGCCGCAGTGTCAGCCGGATCTACGAATGCATCGTGATCGGCGTGGTCACCGCGGGCGGCAAGATCAATGCGCCCATCGGTCGTCACGGCCAGCAGCGCCAGCGCATGGCGGTGATGGAAGGCGGCAAGCAGGCGGTGAGCCACTATCGCGTGCTGGAGCGCTTCCGCTCCCACACCCATGTACGGGTGAAGCTGGAAACCGGTCGTACCCACCAGATTCGTGTGCACATGGCCCACATCAACTTCCCGTTGGTCGGCGATCCGGCTTACGGCGGTCGCTTCCGTATTCCGCCGGCGGCCAGCGCGACCATGGTCGATTCGCTGAAAAACTTCCCGCGCCAGGCCCTGCATGCGCGTTTCCTGGAGTTGGACCATCCGACCACCGGCAAGCGCATGAGCTGGGAATCGCCGCTGCCGGACGATTTCGTCTGGTTGCTGTCGTTGCTCAAGCAGGACCGCGAGGCGTTCGTCGGGTGAATGACTTCCTGATCCCCGACTGGCCCGCGCCGGCACGGGTCAGGGCCTGCGTGACCACGCGGGCGGGCGGCGTCAGCCTGGCGCCGTTCGACAGCCTCAACCTGGGTGATCATGTCGACGACGACCCGCTGGCCGTTACGGAAAATCGCCGGCGCCTCACCGAGACCTTCGCTGTCCGCCCGGCCTGGTTGCGCCAGGTGCACGGTGTCGAGGTGGTCGAGGCCGATCCGACGCTGACCGCTGAAGCCGACGGCAGCTGGACGAGCACACCGGGCATCGCCTGCACGTCGATGACCGCCGATTGCCTGCCGGCGTTGTTTTGCGACCGTGCCGGTACCCGCGTGGCCGCCGCCCATGCCGGTTGGCGCGGGCTGGCGGCGGGTGTGCTGGAAGCCACTGTCGACCGGCTGGATACCCCGGCCTCGGAAGTCCTCGTCTGGCTCGGCCCGGCTATCGGTCCCGGGGCGTTCGAGGTGGGGGCGGAAGTACGCGAAGCCTTTATCGCTACGCATCCTGAAACAATCGAAGCCTTCGTGCCCAGCGTCAATGCCGGGCGCTTCATGGCCGACATTTATGCCCTGGCGCGCCTGCGCCTGGCAGCCCGCGGCATCACCGCGGTCTATGGCGGCGGGTTCTGTACGGTCACCGACCCGCGCTTTTTCTCCTACCGTCGCAGCTCACGCACCGGTCGCTTTGCCTCCCTGATCTGGCTTCAAGACTAGACTCTTCTGATCTGCGTCAACGCTCTGGCGCTTGAATCTCCCAGAATCGACCGCATCTACTGGGGTATCTGGCAGGTTTCTTCATTCAGGTGTGTCCATCGCTCCGGCCTGCTCAAAAGGAAGGTGACTCATGCGTATAGACCGTTTAACCAGTAAATTGCAGTTGGCGTTATCGGATTCCCAATCCCTGGCGGTCGGCCTCGATCATCCGGCCATCGAGCCCGCACACTTGATGCAGGCCTTGCTGGAACAGCAGGGCGGCTCGATCAAGCCGCTGCTGATGCAGGTCGGTTTCGACGTCAACAGCCTGCGCAAGGAACTGAGCAAAGAGCTCGATCACTTGCCGAAAATCCAGAATCCCACCGGCGACGTGAACATGTCCCAGGATCTGGCGCGCCTGCTCAACCAGGCCGATCGCCTGGCCCAGCAGAAGGGCGACCAATTCATCTCCAGCGAACTGGTGCTGCTCGCCGCCATGGACGAGAACAGCAAGCTGGGCAAGTTGCTGCTCGGCCAGGGGGTGAGCAAGAAGGCCCTGGAAAACGCCATCAACAACCTGCGCGGCGGCGAGGCGGTCAATGACGCCAACGCCGAGGGCGCGCGCCAGGCCCTGGACAAGTACACCATCGACCTGACCAAGCGTGCCGAAGAGGGCAAGCTCGACCCGGTGATCGGCCGTGACGACGAGATCCGCCGCACGATCCAGGTGCTGCAACGCCGGACCAAGAACAACCCGGTGCTGATCGGCGAGCCCGGCGTGGGCAAGACCGCCATTGCCGAAGGCCTGGCCCAGCGCATCATCAATGGCGAAGTGCCGGATGGCCTGAAGGGCAAGCGCCTGCTGTCCCTGGACATGGGCGCGCTGATTGCCGGCGCCAAGTATCGCGGGGAATTCGAAGAGCGCCTGAAATCGCTGCTCAACGAGCTGTCGAAGCAGGAAGGGCAGATCATCCTGTTTATCGACGAACTGCACACCATGGTCGGCGCCGGCAAGGGCGAAGGCTCGATGGATGCGGGCAACATGCTCAAGCCGGCCTTGGCCCGTGGCGAGCTGCATTGCGTCGGGGCGACCACGCTCAATGAATATCGCCAATATATAGAGAAGGACGCGGCCCTCGAGCGGCGCTTCCAGAAGGTGCTGGTGGATGAGCCGAGCGAGGAGGACACCATTGCCATCCTCCGCGGCCTGAAAGAGCGTTATGAAGTGCACCACAAGGTGGCGATCACCGACGGTGCGATCATCGCCGCGGCCAAGCTCAGCCATCGCTACATCACCGACCGCCAGTTGCCGGACAAGGCCATCGACCTGATCGACGAGGCCGCCAGCCGTATCCGCATGGAGATCGACTCCAAGCCGGAAGTGCTGGACCGTCTGGAGCGTCGCCTGATCCAGCTCAAGGTCGAGTCCCAGGCCTTGAAGAAGGAAGACGACGAGGCGGCGAAAAAGCGCCTGGAAAAACTCCAGGAAGAAATTATCCGGCTGGAACGCGAGTACGCCGACCTGGAAGAGGTCTGGACCTCGGAAAAGGCCGAAGTGCAGGGTTCGGCGCAGATCCAGCAGAAAATCGAGCAGTCGCGCCAGGAACTGGAAACGGCGCGCCGCAAGGGCGACCTCAACCGCATGGCCGAGCTGCAATATGGGGTGATTCCGGACCTGGAGCGCAGCCTGCAGATGGTCGACCAGCACGGTCAGAGCGAGAACCAGTTGCTGCGCAGCAAGGTGACCGAAGAGGAAATCGCCGAAGTGGTGTCGAAGTGGACCGGGATCCCGGTGTCCAAGATGCTCGAAGGCGAGCGCGACAAGCTGTTGAAGATGGAGAGCCTGCTGCACCAGCGTGTGATCGGCCAGGACGAGGCGGTGGTGGCGGTGGCCAACGCGGTACGGCGTTCCCGGGCCGGCTTGTCCGATCCGAACCGGCCGAGCGGTTCCTTCATGTTCCTCGGCCCGACCGGCGTGGGCAAGACCGAGCTGTGCAAGGCGCTGGCCGAATTCCTCTTCGACACCGAGGAAGCCATGGTGCGCATCGACATGTCGGAGTTCATGGAGAAACACTCCGTGGCGCGTCTGATCGGGGCACCACCGGGCTACGTCGGTTATGAAGAGGGCGGTTACCTGACCGAGGCCGTGCGGCGCAAGCCTTACTCGGTGATCCTGCTGGACGAGGTCGAGAAGGCGCACCCGGATGTGTTCAACATCCTGCTGCAAGTGCTGGAAGACGGTCGCCTGACGGACAGCCACGGGCGTACCGTGGATTTCCGCAACACGGTGATCGTGATGACCTCCAACCTGGGCTCGGCGCAGATCCAGGAACTGGTGGGGGATCGCGAGGCCCAGCGAGCGGCGGTCATGGATGCGCTGAATACGCATTTCCGGCCGGAGTTCATCAACCGGGTCGACGAGGTGGTGATTTTCGAGCCGCTGGCACGGGATCAGATCGCCGGCATTACCGAGATCCAATTGGGACGCCTGCGCAGCCGCCTGGCGGAGCGCGAGCTGAAGCTGGAGCTGAGCGGCGAGGCTTTGGACAAGCTGATTGCAGTGGGTTACGACCCGGTCTATGGCGCGCGGCCGCTCAAGCGCGCGATCCAGCGCTGGATCGAGAACCCGTTGGCGCAACTGATCCTGTCGGGGCAGTTCCTGCCGGGGACGAGCGTGAAGGCAACGGTTGCCAACGACGAGATCGTGTTTGCCTGAGTGCCCGGGGATCTACGTGATCCCCTGTAGGAGCCAGCTTGCTGGCGATGAACGCAAGAGCAGCGCGGTGATCCAGATTCCCCGCGTTATCGTTGACGCCCATCGCCAGCAATCGAGCGTCGACCGGCTGCTCCTACAGTGGGGGCATGACATTTTCGAAGGCTTTTTTTTCGATAGGGCGTTGAACTCAAGGACAAAGGCTTGTAAAGTGCGCCCCGCAGTACGTCACCCCTCGGATTTCTCCCACAAGGGAAATCAGAAAAAAGATTGCAAATCATTGTCTTGAAAGCAATTTAGGGGGTTGACAGAGGTTTCCAAGGTTGTAGAATAGCGCGCCTCAGACAAGCGAACGCAGCGATGCAAAAGCCTGGTTGAGGAAGCTTTCAGCGATGGAAGCCTGCAGTAAAGGTTGTAACTTGAAATATGTAGTTCCGTGATAGCTCAGTCGGTAGAGCAAATGACTGTTAATCATTGGGTCCCAGGTTCGAGTCCTGGTCACGGAGCCAATTTCAAATCGGGGTATAGCGCAGTCCGGTAGCGCGCCTGCTTTGGGAGCAGGATGTCAGGAGTTCGAATCCCCTTACCCCGACCATTTTTGGGTCGTTAGCTCAGTTGGTAGAGCAGTTGGCTTTTAACCAATTGGTCGTAGGTTCGAATCCCACACGACCCACCATTTTTGAAACCAGTTCGCTGGAATCGAATCTTAAGAACAGAGGCCAAAAGCGCTGTTCGAAGAAGGCGCCTCTCAGGGGTGCCTTTTTTTTACCGGGGTATAGCGCAGTCCGGTAGCGCGCCTGCTTTGGGAGCAGGATGTCAGGAGTTCGAATCCCCTTACCCCGACCATCTTCAGAAAAAAAGCACCCGAAAGGGTGCTTTTTTTTGCCTGTATTTTACTCAAGGCTTTTGATCGCACTGGACGACGCAGGCCTTATAGGAGCCTGGCTTGCCAGCGAAGCTTTTAGCGGCCTCAAGGACCTCTGCTTCGCTGGCAAGCCCGCTATCAGTGCAGCTTCAAGCGCGGATCCGTACCCCGTCCGATCCGGCTGCCCAGCATCAGCATCAGGGTGCGGAAAGTGCCGTACAGCGCCATCTGGTGCATCCGGTACAGCGATATATAGAACATCCGCGCCAGCCAGCCCTCCAGCATCACGCTGCCGGTCAGGTTGCCCATCAGGTTGCCGACGGCGGAAAACCGCGACAGCGAAATCAGCGAGCCGTAGTCGGTATAGCGATACTCCGGCAGGGTCTTGCCTTCGATCCACAGTTTCAGCGACTTGGCCAGCAATGACGCCTGTTGATGCGCCGCCTGTGCCCGTGGCGGCACATTGCGGTCGCTTCCCGGTTGCGGGCAGGCCGCGCAGTCGCCGAAGGCAAAGATATTCTCGTCGCGGGTGGTCTGCAGGGTCGGCAATACCTGGAGCTGATTGATCCGGTTGGTTTCCAGGCCATCGATGTCCTTGAGAAAGCCCGGTGCGCGAATCCCTGCCGCCCAGACCTTGAGGCTCGCGGCAATCACCTGGCCGTCGGCGGTCACCAGGTTTTCGGCGGTGACTTCGCTCACGGCCGCATTGGTCATGACCCGCACCCCGAGTTTCTCCAGGGTCTTGTGCACCGGCCCGCCGATGCGCTCCGGCAGGGCCGGCAGTACGCGCGGGCCGGCCTCGATCAGGGTGATGTGCATGTTTTCCGGCTTGATGCGGTCCAGGCCGTAGGCCGCCAGCTCATGGGCGGCGTTATGCAGCTCGGCCGCCAGCTCCACGCCTGTGGCACCGGCACCGACGATCGCCACGCTGATCTGCTCGAGCGCATCGGTTTGCCCGGCATGGGCGCGCAGGTAGTGGTTGAGCAACTGCTGGTGGAAGCGCTCGGCCTGTTTGCGGGTGTCGAGGAACAGGCAGTGTTGCGCCGCGCCCTGGGTGCCGAAATCATTGGTGGTGCTGCCCACCGCGATCACCAGCGAGTCGTAGGCCAGTTCACGGGCAGGCAGCAGTTCCACGCCCTGTTCGTCGTAGGTGGCGGCCAACTGGATCTTTTTCTGTTCGCGGTCGAGCCCGCTCATGCGCCCCAGCTGGAACTCGAAGTGGTTCCATTTTGCCTGGGCGACATAGTTGAGCTCGTCGGCCGAAGAATTGAGGGAGCCGGCCGCCACTTCATGCAGCAGGGGTTTCCAGATATGGGTCAGGTTCGCGTCGACCAGCATGATGCTGGCAATGCCGCGCTTACCCAGGGTCTTACCCAGGCGGGTCGCCAACTCCAGGCCGCCGGCGCCGCCGCCGACGATCACGATACGATGGTTCATGGGGATATCTCGCAAGGCTAAAGGAAATCTTTGCCTGGGTTATCCGGGCGAGCGCGAGGCAGCTCATAGCACCAGGTAACTCAGGAGGCGGCTCAACAGGCCCAGGCCGATGACCGCGCTCAGCACCACCACCAGGAGCATCCACGGCCGAAAGGGCCGGCGCTCGACTTGGTGTTGGGGGAGCTGCAGATACTGATCGACATGCTGCTGGTCGTCGGGGTTCAGGCGGCTGGTCATAAGAGCCTCGTCAGATAGACGTCACTAGCGTGCTTTGTATCACTGGCGCGTTGATTGCGCCATGGGCTTACAAGCTGATGCCGACATCGAAAACGATGCTGCGCCCCAGATTGCCGCGCAGGAAGTCCGGGGCATCGGGGTGGGCGAACAGCACCCGGGCGAAGGTCGGGCCCACCAGCGACAGCGAGCGCCAGCCCTGGCGCAGGTATTCGGTCGGGGGCGGGAAGTGGCTGTTGAGGTCCAGCACTTCGCGCTTGAGGCTGGCGAAGGCGATGATATCCAGTTCAGCCAGGTCCAGCCCGCGCTCCTGGTAGTTGTGGGCTTTCTTGCGCAGGGTCGGCGCCAGCCGCTGCAGCAGTTCGGTGGCGGGAATGCGCCTGGGCTTGGCTTCGCGGCGTACCAGTTGGCTCAGGGAAAAGGCGCTGCGCCGGCGCTGCAACTCTTCGCGCCACTCATCGTTGAGCCGCCGGCCTTCGTCGAGAACGAAGAAGACCTCGAAGCAGGCGTCGCGAAACAGCACGTCCGGCGGCTCCTGGGCGGGGAGGAAGTCTTCGGCGCGGTAGGCAATGTTCAGCCCTTGCAGCAGGCGCTGGCAGACCCAACGCTCACGCTCCCATTTGCGGGCATTGGAAAGGAAGGTATTGGCTTGCTCGGCCTGTATGGTCAGCAAGCGTAAAAAATCCGAATCGTCCATGGCCCAAGCTTAGCGTCGAATCCGTAACGTCTGGAAGTGCGGGGAAAATTTTGTCGACGCGGTGCCGCGTAAAGGGCGGTGTAGACTGTAGGACTCAAGCAGGCCGGAGCGGCCGGGTGCTGTTATCGAGTCCACGGAGGGTGAGGATGTCCTTATGATCGGCGCGCAACTGTTGTCGCCCGCCAGCCTGGTCATCGGCTGGCTGATCTATCTGCCGGTGATTGTCTGGGCGATCTGGCGTTCGCCCTGGGTCGAGCTGTTCACCGACAGTCGCCGCCAGCACCTGCTGTTCGGGACGGTCTTCGCCCTGTTCCTGCTCTGGCTGGTGCGGCGCGACTTCGACACCGGGGTGTCCTATCACTTCATCGGCCTGACGGCGGTGACCCTGCTGCTGGACTGGCCGCTGGCAATTGTCGGCGGCCTGGTGGCGCAGCTCGGTCTCGTGCTGCTGGGTCACCAGGACCTGGCGGCGCTCGGGGTCAATGGCACCTTGCTGATCCTGTTGCCGGTGCTGGTGACGGAGACCTGCGCGATCCTGGTGGAGCGGGCGCAGCCGCGTAATCCCTTTGTGTATATCTTCTGCTCGGGCTTTTTCGCCGCGGCCCTGGCGGCCTTGCTCTGCCTGCTGTCGACCCTGGGCTTGCTGTGGTTCGACGAGCGTTTCGCCCTGCCGGAGTGGCTGGAGGATTTTGTCGGCTACTTGTGGCTGCTGATTTTTCCCGAGGCCTTTATCAACGGCATGGTGGTCAGCGCGCTGGTGGTGTTCTGTCCGGAGTGGCTGGAAACCTTCAATCGCACGCGCTACCTGTCGGCGCCCTGGAAGGACAATGAGCCCCGTTGACCTGGGTCAATCCCGTTGGATCGTCCCGCGACCATGCTGCGGAAAAAACCGGGAGCAAGGTCATGAGTGTGTACGAATGGGCGCGTCAGGAAGTGCGGGCCAGCCTGGAGGCGGCGCAGGTGGCGGGGTTCGAGCCGGGGCTGGGCCTGCGCGCCTTGCTCAGCGCGGTGGTGCAGCAGAGCAAGGCGGTGCGCAGTGCGGAGGATCTGGCGGACGAACTGCAATTTCTCGCCGAGAACCTCGATGACGACCAGGACTACGGTTTCATGCGGCCCTGATCTTTTGACGGTCAGTGGGCGCGGGGCGGTAGATCGTCGGAGAACAGATCGTCCTCGGCGTCGGGGCTGACGGGAATCTTGTGTTCCTCCGAGGCCCAGGCGCCGAGGTCGATCAGTTTGCAGCGGTCGGAGCAGAACGGCCGCTGCGGATTGGCGGCGGTCCATTCCACGGGGGCGCCGCAGGTCGGGCATTCAACGGTCAAGGGTTGGCTCATGGGTGGCCTCCACGCAAAGTCAGATAAAAGTGATGCAGGCGCTCGACCTCGCTGTGCAGCCAGGCCAGGTCGCGGTCGTTGACCAGCACATCGTCGGCATGGCGCAGGCGTTCTTCACGACTGGCCTGGACCTTGAGGATGGCTTGCACCTGTTGTTCGCTGGTCTGGTCCCGTTGCAGGGTGCGCTGGATCTGCAGCGCCTGCGGGGCATCGATCACCAGCACCCGTTGGGTGTTCTTGTATTGTCCTGATTCGACCAGAAGCGGCGACACGAGGATCGCGTAGGGCGATTGCGCGCGGGCCAGGTGGCTGGTGATTTCCTCGCCGATCAGCGGATGCAGCAGGGCTTCGAGCCAGCGTCGCTGTTCCGGCGCTTCGAAGATCAGCGCGCGCAGGGCGCCGCGGTCCAGCTGGCCATCGGCTTGAAGCACACCGGGACCGAAGTGCTCGACGATCTTTTCCAGCGCCGGACGACCGGGCTCCACCACCCAGCGGGCGGCGTGATCGGCGTCCACGGTATGGATGCCGAGATCGCTGAAGTGTTGGGCCGCTGCGCTCTTGCCGCTACCGATGCCGCCGGTGAGGCCGAGAATCCAGGGTTTTGAAGCGGGTTTGGTCATTTGAAACCGGCAAACTGCAGATAGGAAGTGGTTATTTGACCACCCCAGAGCAAGGCAATCCAGCCGGCAATCGCCAGATAGGGACCGAAGGGGATCGGGGTCGAGGTCTGGGCGTTGCGCAGGCGCAGCAGAATCAGGCCAAGCACGGCGCCCACCAGGGATGACAGCAGGATGGTCAGCGGCAGGATCTGCCAGCCGCCCCAGGCACCGAGCATTGCCAGCAGCTTGAAGTCGCCATGGCCCATGCCTTCCTTACCGGTGAGCAGCTTGAACAGCCAGTAGACGGACCAGAGGCTCAGGTAGCCGGCCACGGCACCCCACAGGGCGTTGTCCAGGCTGGTGAAGAGGCCGAAGTGGTTGGCGATCAGGCCGAGCCAGAGCAGCGGCAGGACCAGGGCGTCAGGCAGCAGTTGGTGATCGGCGTCGATCAGGCTCATGGCCAACAGGCCCCAGCTCAGCACCAGCATCAGGCCGGCGGGCCAGCCGAAACCGAAATGCCAGGCGACAAAGGCCGAGAGCAGGCCGCAGGCCAGTTCGGTCAGCGGATAGCGTTTGCCGATGGGGGCCTTGCAGCTGGAGCATTTGCCGCGCAGCAGGGCGTAGCTGATCAGCGGGAGATTTTCCCAGGCGCGGATCTGGTGATTGCAGTGCGGGCAATGGGAGTGGGGCAGTATCAGGTTGTAGGTCGGGCCGGGCGCGGGTTGGGGCAGGCCGAGGACTTCGTGGGCCTGGGTGCGCCAGTCGCGTTCGAGCATTTTCGGCAGGCGCCAGATCACGACGTTGAGGAAACTGCCGACGATCAGGCCGAGGAGCAGGGCGAATGCAACGAAGGCCAGCGGGTTGCTGGCCAGGAAGTCGGGTAGGGGCATTGATTAAACCACTTGGCCAAGCTTGAAAATGGGCAGGTACATGGCGATCACCAGGCCGCCGACGATGACGCCGAGCACAGCCATGATGATGGGTTCCATCAGGGTGGTGAGGCTGTCGACCATGTTATCGACTTCGCCCTCGTAGTAGGTCGCGACCTTGTCGAGCATAGCGTCCAGGGCGCCGGATTCCTCGCCGATGGCGGTCATCTGGATGGCCATGCTCGGGAATACTCCGGTCGCCCGCATGGAGAAGTTCAACTGCATACCAGTAGAAACGTCCTGCTTGATACGGTGGACCGCATTTCTGAAGATCACATTACCGGTGGCACCGGCCACGGAATCGAGGGCTTCAACCAGTGGCACGCCGGCGGCGAAGGTTGTCGAGAGGGTGCGGGCGTAGCGTGCCACGGCGGATTTATACAGCAGCCCACCGATGATCGGGAACTTCAGCAGTGTTCTGTCCATCCAGTTGCGAAAGCGCTCGGATGTCTTGTGTGCCCGTCTCAGGCAATAGATAGCTGCAACCAGCGCCACAATAATGATCCACCACCACTCTTGCACGATGTTGGAGAGCCCTATCACCATCAGGGTGAAGGCCGGAAGCTCCGCGCCAAAACTCTTGAAGATCGTCTGGAACTGCGGAACGACTTTGATTAGCAGAATCCCAGAAACGATAATCGCCACGAGCACGACGGCAATAGGGTAGTTCATCGCCTTCTTGATCTTGGCTTTCAGGGCTTCGGTTTTCTCCTTGTAGGTCGCAACCCGCTCCAGCAGGCTTTCCAGTGCGCCTGCCTGTTCGCCCGCATCCACCAGGTTGCAGTACAAATCATCGAAATATTCCGGCTTCTTACGCAAGGATGTCGCGAAGCTGTTGCCGGCGGCGACTTCCTGCTTGATATCGTCCACCAGCTTGCGCATGTTCGGATTCTCGAAGCCCTCGCCGATGATGTCGAAGGACTGCAGCAACGGCACACCAGCTTTCATCATCGTCGCCATCTGGCGGGTGAACAGGGCAATGTCCAAGGGCTTGATGCGCTTGCCCTTGCTGAAGATCGAGTTGCTTTTTTTCCGCACTTTGCCCGGGTTGATGCCTTGCTTGCGCAGTTGTGCTTTGACCAGTGCCGGGTTATGGCCGGTGAGTTCACCGGACATTTTATTACCCTTCTTGTCGGTCCCTTCCCAGGCATAAAGGCTGACTTTGACTGCTTTGGTCGCCATGGTTTAGTCCTTGGTCACGCGATTGACTTCTTCCAGGCTGGTCAGCCCGTGCATGGCTTTTTGCAGGCCCGAGGTGCGTAGGTCATTGAAGCCGTCCTTGCGCATCTGGGTGGCGATCTCGATGGAGTTGCCTTCGGCCATGATCAACCGTTGCAGGTCCGGGGTGTTCTTGACCACTTCGTAAATCCCGACCCGACCTTTGTAGCCGCCGTTGCATTGCTCACAACCAACGGGTTCGTAGATCTTGAAGGTGCCGATTTTCTCCGGCGGGAAACCTTCCTTGATCAGTGCCTCCTCGGGGACATCGATTTCCTTCTTGCAGTAGGTACAGAGTTTGCGTGCCAGTCGCTGGGCGATGATCAGGTTCACCGAGGTGGCGATGTTGAAACCGGGAATGCCCATGTTGTGCAGGCGCGTCAGGGTTTCCGCCGCGCTGTTGGTATGCAGGGTGGACAGGACCATGTGGCCGGTCTGGGCGGCCTTGATGGCGATCTCGGCGGTTTCCAGGTCGCGGATCTCTCCGACCATGATCACATCCGGGTCCTGGCGCAGGAACGAGCGCAGGGCCTGGGCGAAGTCCAGGCCCTGTTTGGGATTGACGTTGACCTGGTTGATGCCTTCCATGTTGATTTCCACCGGGTCTTCGGCGGTGGAGATATTGATGTCCACGGTATTGAGGATATTCAGGCCGGTGTAGAGCGAAACGGTTTTGCCCGAGCCGGTGGGGCCGGTGACCAGGATCATGCCCTGCGGTTGTTTCAGGGCCGCCATATAGAGGTCTTTCTGATCCGGTTCGTATCCGAGCGCATCAATACCCATCTGGGCACTGGACGGGTCGAGGATCCGCATCACGATCTTTTCGCCCCACAGCGTCGGCAGGGTGTTTACCCGGAAGTCGATGGCTTTGGTCTTCGAGATGCGCATTTTGATCCGGCCATCCTGGGGTTTGCGGCGTTCGGAGATATCCAGGCTGGCCATGACTTTCAGGCGTGCGGCGATGCGGGTGGCGAGATGGATCGGCGGTTTGGCGACTTCGCGCAGGATGCCGTCGGTGCGCAGGCGAACGCGGTAGACCTTTTCATAGGGCTCGAAGTGCAAGTCCGAGGAGCCACCCTTGATGGCGTCCAGCAGCATCTTGTTGACGAAGCGCACCACCGGGGCATCGTCGGCATCCTGGCCGGCAATCTGTTCCTGCTTCTTGTCGTCGACCGATTCGATATCCAAACCTTCAAGGTCGACGTCCCCCATCTCTTCAAAACCGGTGGAGTTGCTGTCGAAAAACTTGTCGATTGCGTCGGTGAGCTTGTCGTCCTCTACCAGAATGGCCTCGGTCGTGAGACCGGTGCTGAACTGGATATCGGTAATCGCTTGATGATTGCTAGGATCGGATATGCCGACGAACAACTTATTGCCGCGTCGCCAGAGTGGCAGGACATGGTGCTGGCGGATCAGCTTCTCGCTGACCAGGCCTTTGGGCTGGCTTTCCTTGTCGAGACAGTTCAGGTCGAGCAGGGCAACACCGAAATGCTCCGAGGCGATTTCCGCGACCTGGCGGCTTTTGACCAGTTTGTTCTGGACCAGATAGCTGACGAGGGACACCCGATTGCGCTGGGCCTGTTGATACGCCTGCTGAGCGTTCTTGTCGGTAATCAGCTCGGCGGCAACCAGTTGCTTGGCCAGACCGGAAAGGGCGATATCGTTCATTTGAGCACCAAACACAAACAGTCGGAGTCTTATAGCGTAGTCGGGCGATGGTGCCAAATCGGGGGCGGGTCGGTGACAAAAAATGTCAGGTTTTGTTGTTCTGAGGCAGCGTTCAGAGCGTGGAAGGGCATTTCAACACGTACTGGGCTGCATGGCGGGGCATGGCACGGGCTGTGCTAATCGTTACAGGAGTCATCACGCCTTTGCTCACGTTTGGAGACGAAATATGAATGCTCAAAAGGGTTTCACCTTGATCGAACTGATGATCGTTGTGGCGATCATCGGCATTTTGGCGGCGATTGCGTTGCCTGCGTATAACACCTATACACAAAAGGCCCACTTTGCCGAGGTCATTTCGATTGCGGATGGATACAAGAGTGCTGTGGCAGTTTGCATGGTAGAAAACGCAAACTCGAGCGGCAGTCTGTGTGGTGCGGGCTCAAATGGTGTGCCGGCAGTAATGGTGTCGACCAGCGTGTCTTCGATGACGGTCGCGAATGGGCTTATCTCAATGACCGCGACAAATGCTGCAGGCGGTTACACCTACACGCTTCAGGCTAACACGTCAGGTAATGCGATTACGTGGACTGTTGGTGGGACCTGCTTGAACGCTGGTTTCTGCAGATAATATTTAATGTTACGCGTGAGACCTAAAGGCCCTGCGTAGTGAAATAAAACCGGCATTCCCTTCAAGGCATGCCGGTTTTTATAAGCGCTGAGCGTTTGAAAGACTGAATATAGGAACGCTATGGTTTCGCGCCGATTGGTTTTTTTGTTGCTTGCCGTTCTTTCCGCGGGCCTGTTGTTGATACTTTGCTTTTCCTTCCTGAATAATCCCTTGGTTTTTGACGATGAAGCTTTTTTTCGGGAAGGTGGTCCCGCGGCGCAGCTATCCGCGACGTCTAACCTGGCTCCACGGTTCTGGGTATACGACTCCATGGCCGCGAGCTTCGTCTATCTCAGTGACAAGATCATCTGGTTGCGAGTGGGGAATCTGATTCTTCATGGTTGCACGGCTTTGGTGCTCTTCGGTTTTATTCGTCAGCTCCTCAATAGCTTGGAGAGACGCGCCTCTTTTTTTCTGAATACAGATACGGCGGCCTTTATCGTCGCTTTTCTATTTGCCATACATCCGCTGGCCATTCAGACCCAGGGTTACCTCATCCAGCGCACCATCGTGTGTGCCACTCTTTTTGGTCTGCTGGGGCTATGGGCTTTCTGGCAGGGACTTGGTGGGAAGCGCTGGGCTCTTTGGACGTCCTGTCTGTGCATGCTGTTGGCCCTGTATGCCAAAGAGCATGCGGTGATGTTACCGGCGCTGTGCTTCCTGTTATGGGTATTGTACCGCCGTAGCCGATTCTCCTCGCAGTTTGCTACCGGGGAGATTTTTTCGGTATTGGCGGTTCAAGCGATCATTGCCGTGTCCGTCATACTCTGGTCCAAGGGTGTGATCGGTAATGCCTATGAGATCAAGATTGAAGAAGTGCTCAGTGATGAGGCCTTCCAGCCGAATGGCTCGCTTTATGTGTTGAGCGTGTTGAACCAGATGGGACTGTTCTTCAAGTACCTCTCGGTCCTGGCCTTGCCTCAGGGGAGTGCCATGGGGCTTGATCTTCGAGTGCCTTTTCCTCTGGGATACGGTGTCTGGTGGACTTGGGTTGGTCTGGTGGCGTTTGTTGCCTATGGCTTGGCAGCCTTCATATTGCTGCTGCGTGGAGCGAGTAAAGGTCTCCTGGGGTTCGCGCTACTGTTCCCATGGGTACTGTTTGCGACGGAGTTGGTATCAGTCCGATTGCAGGAGCCTTTTGTGCTGTATCGCAGCTATCTCTGGATTCCTGGGTTGTTTATTGCCTTGGCGTTGGGGCTGCGGCGACTCAAGAAAATATATCTGTTCACCCTGACTCCTGTTTTTGCACTTTATCTGTTTGGGCTTTCCTATGATCGCTTGATGACCTTGTCTGCACCTGTATTGGTGTGGAATGAAGCAGTGCAATACTATGAGGGGCAGGGCGACAAGCCGGGACTTTTTGGCGGTTACCGGATTTATTATAATCTGGGGGCCAACTACCTCGATAAGGGGATCGTTGATTTGGCATCGAAGAATATTGATAAAGCAATCACGCTGAAGCCGAAATATGAATATGCCCATTATCAACGGGGCAAAATTTTTCTTTTGCTTGGAAAGGCAGCAGAAGCCAAGTTGGAGTTCGAGCGTGCCATAAGCCTCAGACCTAGTTATACAAGCCCTTACATAGGTATGGCTGACGCCTTGAAAAGCTTGGGGCAGCCTGATGAGGCTCAGCGTTACCTTGAGCTTGGATGCAATCAAGGTAGCCCGCTTGCCTGCAAGCGGGCACACCCCGCGCCACTTTTGATGTTGACTCCGAAAGCCTGATGCGTCTGTAAGCAGACTGAAATGGACATTTCGAGGTCGTAATGGACGCTACCTGGACTGGGCGGACAAAGATTTGGCTGGTACTCACGCTGCTCATCACTGCCGTGATGGTCTTTGGGCACGGTCTGGGCGGGCATACGCTTCAGCGTCTTGGGCAAGTTGTCGTTGCCGGTACGGCGGTAGTTTTTCTATTTTGCTGCCGAACGTCCTACGCGGTCGCTCTTGTTGATCGGCCCGCGCTCCTGGCCTGCGGGCTGGTCTTGCTGGCAGGCATCGTCTCTTCCCTTTATGCGCATCAGCCACTCTGGGCACTCACTGAGATCGCTTTGCTTGCTGCCTCTTGCTGCTGCGCTGAAGCCTTTGCCTATACACGTCGATCCAGCGGGGTATCCGCTGATCGACTGTTGCTGCTGTTTGTCGTGTTTATCTGCGCCTTCAAGAGCTTTGACTTCCTGACATTGGCATTCCATTCGTTTGTCGCTGGCACAGGGATACTGGACACCGGCGGGCTTCTGAGCGGCTTCTCCAACAAACGCTTCTACGGCCAGTTCCAGACCTTCACCCTGCCGCTTTTAGCGCTCCCACTTTTGCTGTCTACCACCAAACGTTCTACCCAAGTCTGGGGGTTCTCGCTCCTGAGTCTCTGGTGGCTGATCGCGGTGGCTGGTGGTACTCGCGGCACTTGGCTGGGCATGGGCGTAGCTGCCTGTGGGCTGTTTATCTGCGGTCACTCCGGCAGGCGATGGATCACCTGGCAGGTGCTCGCAGTCCTGGTGTGTGTGGCGCTTTACTGGCTGTTGTTCAGTGTTCTCGCCGGTTACCTCGGCATGGAGGTAAGCAACGCCGCCAGCGAGCGCCTGACCACCACGCTCTCCGACCGAGGTCCGCTCTGGCAACAGGCATGGGAGATGATCCGCGAACATCCCTGGCTCGGCTTCGGCCCCATGCATTTCGCCGATATCCACAACCCCATCGCCGCCCATCCGCATCAGGCCATCCTGCAATGGGCCAGCGAATGGGGCGTCCCCTCCACCTTGCTGGTCATGGGGTTGGTCGGACGGGGCCTGTGGGTCACCTTCCGCCTGATTCGCGAACGCTCGATGTCAGACGATCCGACCGACCTACTGCGCCTGTGCCTCTTCGCCAGCCTGATCGGTGCCCTGACCCAATCCATGGTCGATGGGGTGATCGTGATGCCGTACTCCCAGCTCTGGCTGTCGCTGGTGATCGGTTGGTTGATGGGCATTCACGTCTGGAAGGGCGAGCCCGCCAAGCCCAATGCCTTTATCCACTGGTTCTGGATGGGCATCAGCACCGCCGTCGTGCTGTTCCTGGCCTATGTGGTGATCCGCGACTTTCCCCATCTGGACGAACGCAACAAACTCTACCAGCAGCAATACGGCGGCCATTTCCAACCGCGTTTCTGGACCCAGGGCGTGATCGCGATCAAGCTCGAGTAGCTTGCCCGCTACGGCGTCGGATGCTAGCTTTAGGGCCACGCCGGTGTAGCTCAGTCGGTAGAGCAGCGCACTCGTAACGCGAAGGTCGTAGGTTCGATTCCTATCTCCGGCACCAGATTCATTCACGTCCGAAAATGGCGAGAACAGCCCCATCACCGGTGCTAGTCTCTGCCCATGAACACGACCCTTGCTTCCTCATTCCCCTCCGCCGAGATCTGCGAAAAGGCTCGCCTGAGCCGCGATGCGCGCTTCGATGGAGTGTTTTTCACCGCCGTTCTCAGCACTCGGATCTATTGCCGTCCCGTCTGCCCGGCGCGCCCGCCCAAGGTCGAGAATGTGCAGTACTACCCCAGTGCTGCCGCCGCCGAGGCACTGGGCTTTCGGCCCTGCCTGCGTTGCCGTCCCGAACTGGCGCCGGGTAACAATATCTGGCTGCATGGCGAACATCTGGTGGCCCGTGGGCTGAAGCTGATCCACGAAGGTTTTCTCGCCGAACAGTCCCTCGACGACCTGGCCGCCCGACTCGATGTCGGCGCCCGGCAATTGCGGCGCCTGTTCGTCAGGCACCTCGGCGCACCGCCCATTGCGGTCCATGCCACCCAGCGCTTGTTGTTCGCCAAGCAACTGCTGACCGAAACCGCGCTGCCGATCACCGAAGTGGCACTGGCCTCGGGCTTCCAGAGCCTGCGCCGCTTCAACTCGGCCTTTGCCGAGGCCAACCATGCGCCGCCCCGGGAGTTTCGTCGCAAGCCGCTGGCCAATGCCAACAATGCCCTGGTCCTGCGCCTGGGCTATCGGCCACCCTACGATTTCAAGGCACTGCTGGCTTTCCTCGGCAGCAGGGCATTGCCGGGCATCGAGGTGGTCGACGAGCACGGCTACAAACGAGTCTTCGGCAACCATGAGTCGCCCAGTTGGCTGCAGGTCAGCGCTTGGCCGAATGGCGCCCATGCCCTGAAGCTGGAGCTGTTCAATGTCCCACCCGGCCAGATGCTGCCGGTGGTCACGCGGATTCGCCGGATGTTCGACCTGGACGCCGACCCGCAGGCCATCGTCGCCACCCTGGGCGCCAGCCCGGTGCTCGCGCCGCTGGTCGAACGCTATCCCGGGCAGCGCCTGCCCGGCGGCTGGGACGGTTTCGAGATTTCGGTACGGGCGGTGCTGGGGCAGCAGGTCAGTGTGGCGGCTGCCCGAACCCTGGCGTCGCGACTGTTGAGCCGTTTCGGCACTGTCCTTGAAGCGCCGCCGGCTCCCGGTCTGGATCGGCTGTTTCCGGCACCTGAACAATTGGTCGAAGCAGACTTGGGCTCCATCGGTGTGATCAGGACGCGCACCGCCACCATCCAGGGGATCGCCCGGGCCTTGCTGGACGGTCGGGTGAGTTTTCGGACAGAACAACGTCTCGATGATTTCGTCAAAAGCTGGGTCGCGCTGCCGGGCATTGGCGAATGGACCGCACACTACATCGCCATGCGCGCGCTCAATCATCCCGACGCCTTCCCGGCGGCGGACCTGATTCTGCGTCGTGAGGTGGTCAGGGATGTGCCGCCCTTGAGTACCAAGGCCCTGGAAGTGCTCGCCGAAGACTGGCGGCCGTGGCGCGCCTATACGGTGATGTACCTGTGGCGTGGGGCGAGCGAGGCAGAATCGATACGCAGGAGTCAAAAATGACAGCAAGCCGGATTTACTACGACATCATCCCTTCGCCCATCGGCCCGCTGATGCTGGTGGCCGATGACGACGGGCTGCGCGAAGTGCGCTTCGAGCTGGACTATCGGCCGCAGACGCCCTTGGAAGGTTGGTTGCATGCGCCGGACAAGCTGGCGCAGGTGCGTACGCAGTTGGAGGAATACTTTGCCGGCGAGCGCGTCGAGTTCGATCTGAAACTCAATATGTTGGGGACGGATTTTCAGAAAGATGTCTGGCAGGCCCTGGTGACCATTCCCTACGGCGTGACCACCAGCTATGGCGAAATTTCCCGGCAGATCAATCGACCCAAGGCGTCACGGGCGGTCGGGGCGGCCAATGGACGCAATCCGGTGCCGGTGATCGTGCCTTGCCATCGGGTGATTGGCAGCAACGGTACGCTGACCGGATTCGGTGGCGGGCTAGCGGCAAAGCAATGGCTGCTGGAGCATGAGGCGCAGCGCTTTTCGTTGCGTTAAGCCGAGATTGGCCCTTGCTTGCGCGGACGGCACGGTCATTGTGGGAGCCGGCTTGCTGCGGGCGGCGTTCCGACGATGAGGCCCATGAGCCTTGCATCGCCTGAACGGCCGCCATCGCCGGCAAGCCGGCTCCTACAAGGGGAGGGCGTTGCTCTCAAACCTCTGTCAGAGACTCAACCGCATCGACAGGTCCACCGCCTTCACATCCTTGGTCATGGCGCCAATGGATATGTAGTCCACGCCCGTCTCGGCAATCGGCCGCAGCGTCTGTTCATTGATCCCACCGCTGGCTTCCAGCTTGGCCTTGCCGGCGTTCAGGCGCACCGCTTCGCGCATGTCGTCCAGGCTCAACTCATCCAGCATGATGATGTCCGCCCCCGCCGCCAGCGCTTGCTTGAGCTCGGCCAGGCTCTCCACCTCGATCTCCACCGGCTTGCCCGGGGCGATCCTGTGCGCCGCGCTGATCGCCTGGGCGATCCCGCCGCAGGCGGCGATATGGTTTTCCTTGATCAGGAACGCGTCGTACAAGCCAATCCGATGGTTATGACAGCCGCCGCAGGTCACCGCGTACTTCTGCGCCAGGCGCAAGCCGGGCAGGGTCTTGCGGGTGTCCAGCAGCTTGACCGCGGTATCGGCGACCTGGTCGGCGTAATACCGCGCATGGGTCGCGACCCCGGAAAGCATCTGCAGGAAATTCAGTGCGCTGCGTTCGCCGCTGAGCAGCGAACGCGCCGGACCCTCCAGGTGGAACAGCGGCTGGTTCGGCTGGACCCGTTCGCCGTCGTGCACCTGCCAATGCACGGCCACCCGCGGATCGAGCTGGCGAAACACCGCATCGACCCAGGCTGTACCGGCGATGGTCGCCTCGTCGCGGGTAATGATGGTGGCCTTGGCCAGGCGCTCGGCGGGGATCAATTGCGCGGTGATGTCGCCGCTGCCGATGTCTTCGTGCAACGCACGGCGCACGTTGGCTTCGATTTCGGCGGTCAGGTCGGCGAGGCGTAGATTCGGCATAACGGACTCCACAAACAAAGTGCCTCGATTATAGGGCCAGGGCGCCGCCCAACCCAAGGCGCGTGGCCCTTCACTGACCTTCGGTCCCGCCGTTGGTCGCTTGTCATGAGCGTTTTGCCTGTCCGACGGTCTGTTTCTGCAGATTTATGCAAAGGAATTGCAGAGGGCCACTAGTAAAGGTGACATCTTTTGCAAGATAATCTGCCTTGTAATTGACGTCATAGCTTTGACGTATCTGTGCTTCCCCGATTTATCGATAGCCGGTGAGTACCTGACGTGTTCGCCGAGAGGCGGTTGTGAGCCATCATGCCCGCCCCCGCATAGACCGATCTTTCACGCTGAACCAACAGAACCGCTGCAGCAGGAGGCTTTGATGCACATTGACGGAAAAGTCGTGCCTTTGCACAAGACCTCCGACGATCAAGCGACGCCGTCGCCGCTGGCCCGTTTGCCCGTGGTTCTCACCCAGGTGCGTGACAAGGCCGCGCTGCAGCTCAAGCAAGGCTTGCAGGCGCTGTTCGATAACGCCGACGACACCTTGTTCGAAATGGCCGACAAGGCCCAGAACAACGTCGACCAGAACACCTTCTTTGAAGCCATGCGCGACCTGCGTCTCAAGCGCAAGAGCATCGAGCGCGGCTTTCTCCAGCGGTTTTTCGAGGCCTTCGACGGTCTCGGCCAGTACGACACCAGCGAGCCGACGCTGTCCAAGGCCGTGGACTACGAGGCCCTGGCACTGGTACCCAACGACGAGCTCGAACGCACCGTGGCCCTGGATGCCATGGTCGCCAAGGTACTCAGCCGCGACGGTTTTGCCCTGGGGCAACTCAGCACCCGTCTCAATGCCCTGATCAGCCGGCGTGTCGACGACGCGAGCAATCCCATGGGACCGGCGATGCTCTGCGATTATTTCCTGGAGGCCGGGCGCGACCTCGGGGTGGAGATCAAGGTCAAGCTGATCATCCTCAAGCTGTTCGAGAAGTATGTCCTCAGCGACGCCGACCACTTGTATGCCGAAGCCAATCAGTTGCTGATCGCCACCGGTGTGCTGCCGGAACTCAAGGCCGCTCCGGCGCGGCGCACCAGCGACCGGTCGTCGGCCAGCGCAGGTGAGCGTCAGGCCCCGACCGCCAGCATCAAGCCCCTGGACGAAAGCGTGCAGGAAATGTTCGCCGCCTTGCAGGAACTCCTGTTGCACGTGCGCGGCAGCGTGGCGCCCAAGCTCGAGGCCGGTTCCGAAGTCCAGCCGATTTCCACCAACGACCTGCTGCGCCTGCTCTCGCATCTGCAGCAATATGTGCCGGAGCCCAGTTCGCCGGAAGACTTCGACCTGCGCAATCAGCTGGAACAGCTGTTGACCCGGGTCAGCGTGAAAAGCGGCAAGTCGAGGGTGGTCGGGGGCATGGACGAGGACGTGATCAACCTGATCGCGATGCTCTTCGAATTCATCCTCGATGACCGGGTCCTTCCCGATTCTCTGAAAGCGCTGATCGGCCGCCTGCAGATCCCGATGTTGAAAGTGGCGGTACTGGACAAGAGTTTCTTCAGTCGCGGCAGTCATCCGGCGCGACGCCTGTTGAACGAAATCGCCTCGGCCGCCCTGGGCTGGGGCGCGCGCGACGACCATCAGCGCGATGCGTTGTACGTGCGCATCGAACAGATCGTGCAGCGCCTGTTGAATGACTTCGTCGATGACCCGGCGATCTTTTCCGAGTTGCTGGCGGAGTTCCTCGCCTTTACCGGCGACGAGCGCCGGCGCAGCGAATTGCTCGAGCAGCGTACCCGCGATGCCGAGGAAGGCCGGGCCAAGGCCGAACAGGCGCGTCAGCGGGTCCAGGAAGTGATGAACGCGCGGCTGTTGGGCAAGACCTTGCCCGAGGTGGTGGTGCGCCTGCTCCAGGAGGCCTGGAGCAAGGTGTTGTTGCTGACCTGGCTGAAGCAGGGGGAAGCCTCCGCCGAATGGCAGGCCGGTTTGCAGACCATGGACGAGTTGATCTGGAGTGTCGACCCCCAGGACCCGGTCGATGCGCGGCTCAAGCTGCTGGAGCTGGTGCCGGGGTTGCTCAAGGCCCTGCGTGACGGCCTGGCCAGCGCCGCCTTCGATCCCTTCGCCACCAGCGAGTTTTTCAGCCAGCTGGAACTCCTCCATGTCCAGGTTCTCCAGCAGTTGGCCAAACGCAGCGCCGAGCCGCAGACACCGGCGCCGGCGATGGTGGAGGTGGTGGAAGAGATTGTCCTGAGTGCGCCCCACGAGCGCCTGAGCGACGAAACCACCTTCGAGTTGCCGGCGGATGACGCCGGCCTGCTCTGGGTCCGGCAATTGCACATCGGCCAGTGGGTGGAAATCCGCGAGGACGAGGACAGCAGCCTGCGCTGCAAGCTGACGGCGATCATCGAGCCGGGCGGCAAGTATATTTTCGTCAATCGCACCGGCATGAAGGTGCTCGAGCGCACGGCGCAAGCCCTGGCGGTGGAGTTTCGCCGTGGCGCGGTGCGCTTGCTCGACGACGCCTTGCTGTTCGACCGGGCGCTGGCCTCGGTCATCGGCAACCTGCGGCGAATGACGACGCGCTGAGTGCGCGGCGCTTGTCCCGTCGCGGGCGGCGGTTGAGAAAAATTCCACTATATCCGCGGATTTGCTGACCCATCCGCGTGCCTATCACGGCATACTGAGCCCGTCGTCTTGTCTTCGAAGGAATCGGTATGCAGTTGGATCCCGCCAGCGGTTGGTGCCAGGACGTGCGTCACTGTCCGTCGCCCAACTTCAACCAGCGTCCGGCCGGGGAAATCTCCCTACTGGTGATCCATAACATCAGCCTGCCGCCGGGGCAGTTCGCCACGGGCAAGGTGCAGGAGTTCTTCCAGAATCGCCTGGATGTCACTGAACATTCCTACTTTGAAGGCATCGCCGACCTGCGCGTGTCTGCGCACTTTCTGATCGAGCGTGACGGTATAGTCACTCAGTTTGTCTCTTGTCTGGAGCGGGCCTGGCATGCCGGGGTTTCGTCTTTCGAGGGACGGGAAACCTGCAACGATTTTTCCCTGGGCATCGAGTTGGAAGGCACGGACGACCTGCCTTTCACCGACGCACAGTACGCAGCGCTGATCGGCTTGACCCGTCAGCTGCGAGCCGCTTACCCGGCCATAACCCCGCAACGGATTTGCGGCCATAGTGATATCGCCCCGGGACGCAAGACCGATCCGGGGCCGGCGTTCGACTGGGGGCGCTTTCGGGCCGCCTTGCTGGAAAAAGGAGAGTCACAATGAGTTTTATGGTGCTGCTGTTGGCGGTGTGGATCGAAAAGTTCTCGGCCCTGCGCCAGCGTGTCCAGCGTGATGGTGCCTGGCTGCGGGAGCTGGCCAAGCTGGAAACCGCCCCGCGGACGGTCGCACGGCCCTGGCTGGTGCTGAGCCTGCTGGTGCTGTTGCCGGTGGTCTTGCTCGGTCTGCTGCTGATGGTCCTGCAACCGGTGGCCTATGGCTTGCTGGCCCTGCCGGTGCACCTGTTGGTGGTGATCTACAGCCTGGGGCGTGGGGATTTGCTGGCGACCCTCGGGCCGTTTCGCGATGCCTGGCGGCGCACTGATGTGCAGGCGGCCGTGCATGTGGCCAAGCGTGACATGGATGTGTGCGCCGAGAACGGCGACGAGTTGCTGGAGAAGGTCCAGGGTTATCTGTTGTGGCAGGCCTACCAGAGTTTCTTCGTGGTGATTTTCTGGTATTTCCTGTTGGGCCCGGTGGCGGCGCTGAGTTATCGGCTGCTGGCGCTGGCGTCGCGGCATAGCCATAACCCGGCGCTGGCGGAGCGCGCCGCCTTGCTGCGGCACGCCTTCGACTGGTTGCCGGTGCGCTTGCTGGCGGCCAGCCTGGCGCTGGTGGGCAACTTCGTCGGGGTCAGCCGGGTGATGCTGCATGAGTTGCTCAACTGGGACATCAGCGCGCGGCAACTGGTGGAGAAAGTCGGGCGTGTCGCCGGGGAAGTCCCGGCGCCGGTGGTCGGCGCCGATGGCGTCAGCAGCCTGGACAGCCTGTGGGAATTACTGCTGCGGGCGGCGGTGCTCTGGTATGCCGGGTTTGCCCTTTGGACCGTGCTGATCTGATCCCGGGCTCCTACAGCCGCCGGGTCGTCGGGCGGCTGTCGCGGGCGAAGCGGCATTAACCTTAAGTTACAAAACTCCCTTTCAAATTAAGTTATACAAGCAGTAGCTGCGGATACTGGCTTTGTGCCTTGCCGTGCCTGCCACGATAAAAATAATACGAAAGGGAGCGTTCCAGTGAAGAGCTTGCTATATCCCGCCGTCGCCCTGATGAACCGCTTGAGCTTCGGGATGAAGTTCAGCCTGATCAGCGTGCTGTTCTTCGTGCCGATGCTGGTGACCAACTTCTACCTGGTACGCGATTCCTATCGCGAATTCTCCGGCACCCAGATCGAGCTGCAAAGCCTCGACCTGCTGGGCAGTAGCCTGACCCTGCGGCGGGATCTGGAAACCCTGAACAATCAGGTGCAGATCAACGCGGTCCTCGGCCAATCCGGCAAGGCGGGGGACCTGGAAAGCAGGATCCACGCCCTTGAGCAGAGCGTCCTGGCGCGCTTGCAAGGCCTGGCGCCGGTGACGATCGACCCCGAGCAGGTCGATGCCTTCAACGCCAAGCGCGATGAAATGATCAGTGCCTTCAAGGCCCAGCAGGCCGAAAATTCCCTGCAGAGCAAAAGCGCACTGATCGCGAAGCTGCTCGCCAAGGCGCAAATCTTCAGCCAGATCGTCGCCAGCCAGTCGGGGCTCAGCCGGGATAACCAGAGCGATCTGCGGCAGTTGAGCGAACTGGTGAGCAGCGTGACCCCGCAAGTGACGCAGATCCTCGGCGAAGGCCGGTCCATCGGCGCCTATTCCCTGGGCCAGGGTTTTCTCAATTCGGCGTCGAGCACGCGCTTCGACGAGTTGCAGCAGCAGATCGAGAAATTGCAGGCCGAATACGCGCTGAAACTCCAGGATGCCCTGGGCGCCAGCAAAAATGCCCACACGGCCCTGGATGCACTGGCCGCCACCAGCAAGGCGTCGTTGAAAAAAGGCAGCGAGCTGTTCGAAGAGCAGGTGGTGATGGCCGAAACCCTGGAGGCGCCCTGGCCGGCTTTCTACGATCAGGTCAGCGCATTGATGGCGCAGACCTACCAGCTCAATGACGCGACCCTGGCCTATCTCGGCCAGGAGCTTGAACAGCGCCTGGCGCAAAATCGCCTGCACATGCTGTCGCTGGTCGTCGCGCTGGCGGCGGTGTTCTTCTCCATCGTCTACCTGTACGGCGGTTTCTATGCTTCGACCCGCACCACCTTGCGACGCCTGGGGGAAATGATGAACAAGGTGGCGGCCGGTGACATGACGGTCAATTTCGTCGCCCATAGCCGCGATGAGCTGGGTGAGCTGGGGGGCGTGTTCAATGGCACCGTGGCGAAGATCCATGACCTGATCGAGCGGGTCGGGCAGACCGTCAGCGAGGTCGAGCGCCAGGCCGGGCAGGTCGAGTCGGTGTCGGCCCGCAGCAACCAGGCGGTGGCCGGTCAGCGCAGCCAGATCGAGCAGGTGGCGACCGCGATGAACCAGATGTCGGCCACCGCCCAGGAGGTGGCACGCAGCGCGGCGGCCGCGGTGAGCAGCGCCCACAGTGTCAACGGCGAAACCCTCAGCGGGCGTGGCCTGGTCGAGTCGCAACAGAACAGCATCGCGCAGTTGGCCGGCGAGATCGATCAGTCGGTGCAGGTGATCAATCAACTGGCCACCGACAGCCAGTCCATCAGCCGGGTGCTGGAGGTGATCAAGAGCATCGCCGAGCAGACCAATCTGCTGGCGCTCAACGCGGCCATCGAGGCGGCCCGTGCCGGCGAGCAGGGCCGGGGTTTCGCGGTGGTGGCCGACGAGGTGCGGACCCTGGCCAAGCGTACCCAGCAGTCGACCGAGGAAATCGAGCAGATGATCAGCCGGCTCCACGGTGGCGTGGGCGCGGCGGTGAAGGCCATGGGCATCAGCCATGGGATGGCCAGCAGCACGGTGAGCCAGTCGGAAAAGGTCCAGCAGGCGTTGGACAATATCCTTGGCGCGGTGGGCATGATCGTCGACCAGAACCAGCAGATCGCTGCCGCGGTCGAGCAGCAGACCGCCGTGGCCCACGATATCGACCAGAACATCGTCGAGATCAATCGCGCCGGCGAGCGTACGGCCGAGGGCGCGCACCAGACCGAAAGTGCCAGTCGGCTGCTGTCGGGGCAGGTGGTGGAACTCAGGCAACTGATCGGTGCGTTCCGGGTCTGAACGGCATCAGGTCTTGCCGGTGCTCAGGCTGCCGCCACAGGCCAATTGAACAGCGCGCAGGCATTGGCGCTGCTGGCGCTTGCCAGGGTTTGCGGGCTGACGTTCATCAGCTCGGCCAGGGCCCCGCAGATGGCCGGCAAATGCTCGGGGCTGTTGCGTAGGCCTGCGAACATCACCGGCGCCATGTCCGGTGAGTCGGTTTCCAGTACCACGCTGTCCAGCGGCAGATCGGCGATGACCTTGCTCAGGCGCAAGGCCTGCGGCCAGGTGCCGGCACCGCCCAGGCCCAGCTTGAAGCCCAGCTTGAGGTATTCCCGGGCTTCCTCGCGACTGCCGGCGAAGGCGTGGATGATGCCGCCACGGGCCAGGCGAAAACGCTTGAGGGTGGCAATGGTCGCCGCGTGGCTCCTGCGTACATGCAGCAGCGCGGGCAGGGCGAAGTCGGCCGCCAGTTTCAGCTGGGCTTCGAACAGCCCTTGCTGGCGTTCGCGATCCAGCTGTGGCAGAAAATAATCCAGGCCGAATTCTCCTACCGCACACAGTTGCGGATGGCCGGCGCAGCGCGTCAGCCGATCACCCAATTCATCGAGGTCGGCCGGCCGGTGATCGTCCAGGTACACCGGGTGCAGGCCGAACGCGGCGTGCAAGCGCGGGTCGCTCAGCACCAGGTCCCAGAGCCGCTGCCAGTTTTTCTGATAGACCCCCAGCACCACCATCCGCCCCACGCCGAGGGCGCGGCTGCGTTCGAGGACCTCGTGGCGATCGCTATCGAAATCGGCAAAGTCGAGGTGGGTGTGGGTGTCGATCAGATCCACGGTCAGGCCTCGTGGAGTCGCTGCTTGAAGGTTCGGGCGATGGCCTGGACGCCAGGCTGGTAGGTCTTTTCCTCGATGGCGGCGAGGGCCAGCTCCAGGGCCTTTTCGGCGATCAGCTGATGCTGCTGGGCCATGGCGTTGACCGGCAAGGGCAGGAAGTCCAGCAGTTGGGTATCGCCGAAGGTGCCCAGGCGCAGGGGCTGCGCCTGCAGCGGTTGATCGTGCAGGGCATCGAACACGCCCTGCAGCAGGACGTAGGAGGTGGTGACCAGGGCATCCGGCAGATGGCCGAGGCGCTTGACCAGGTCGTCCATCAACTGGCGACCGCACTCGCGGCTGAAGGCTTCGCCATGGGCCATCAACACTTCGCCCTTGAACCCTTGCAAGGCGTCCTGGAAGCCGGCGGCGCGCTGGCGGCTGATGCTCAATTCGGAGCGGGCGCCGAGCAGGGCGATATGCCGAGGCAAGGGTTGCAGCAGGCTGCGGGTCAGTTGCAGGCTGGCCTGTTGGTCGTCACTGACCACCGAGCAGAAGTGCGCCGGTTCCATTTCCCGGTCAATGGCGATCACCGGTATGCCCAGCGCCTGCAACTGGAGATAGCTGTCGTCATCCGCCGGCAGGCAGCTGGCGACGAACAGCGCATCGCAGCGCCGTGCGCGGAACAGTTGCAGCAGTTGCCGCTCGCTGTCGGGGGCGTCGTCGGAGCTGGCGATCAGCAGCTGGTAGCCCCGGGCGCGGGCGCCTTGCTCCAGCAGCTTGGCGATGCGCGCGTAACTGGGGTTTTCCAGGTCCGGCAGAATGAAACCCAAGGTCCGCGTCTTGCGACTGCGCAGCCCGGCGGCCTGGGGATTGGGCGTGAAGCCATGCTGGTCGACCACGGCCCGCACCCGTTCAACGGTGCTGTTGCTGATGCGCTGTTGTTCGGCCTTGCCGTTGATCACGTAGCTGGCGGTGGTGACGGACACACCGGCCAGTTGGGCGATATCACTGAGTTTCAAACCGGAAATTCCTTATTTTGTTGCAGCTCATGTCCGCATTTTCGCTGATCGTACCCTATTCCGGCAGTCGACCTTCGTCGTCGAGTTGTCAAAAGACGACGGCGGTTCCACTGTGGGACTGTACACAAAACAGATGCAGGAGCCTCGAGAACGTCAAACGCTTCGCTGCCAAGCCCGGTTCTGCAGGCCTATCCCGGGATTTTGAAGCGACCGCAGGGGCTTCAACGCCGAACGATAATCGAGTAACGTGTGGAACACTCTAGATTAAACGTTTCAGCAAGCGTATTTTTGAGGCATTCGGCCCGTGTCACGGTCCTGCCGAAAGACCGTTTCACACTGTTCGGGCCATCGGCCTAAGCTGGTTTATTCAAAACAATACCTAGCGTCCACCTGACGCTGAATAGGAGAAAGGCATGCTCGAGCTCACCGTAGAGCAGATTTCCATGGGCCAGTCGGCCGTGGACAAGTCTGCGGCCCTGCAACTGCTCGCGAACAATCTGGTGGCCGACGGCCTGGTGGCCGAGGGTTATCTGACGGGCTTGCAGGCTCGCGAAGCCCAGGGCTCGACCTTTCTCGGCCAAGGTATTGCGATCCCCCACGGTACGCCGGAAACCCGCGACCAGGTGTTCGCCACCGGTGTGCGCCTGCTGCAGTTTCCCGACGGCGTGGACTGGGGCGACGGTCAGATCGTCTACCTGGCCATCGGTATTGCCGCCCGTTCCGACGAGCACTTGCGCCTGCTGCAACTGCTGACCCGGGCCCTCGGCGAGACCGATCTGGGCCAGGCCCTGCGTCGTGCCAGCTCCGCCGAGGCGCTGCTGAAACTGTTGCAGGGCGCGCCGCAGGAACTGGCGCTGGATGCGCAGATGATCGGCCTGGGCGTGGCCGCGGAGGATTTCGAAGAGCTGGTCTGGCGGGGCGCGCGCCTGCTGCGCCAGGCCGATTGCGTCAGCAATGGTTTTGCCGCCGTGTTGCAGCAGGTCGAAGCCTTGCCCCTGGGCGACGGCTTGTGGTGGCTGCACAGTGAGCAGACGGTCAAGCGGCCGGGCCTGGCCTTCGTGACCCCGAACAAACCGCTGCGCTACCTCGGCCAGCCCCTGAACGGCCTGTTCTGCCTGGCCAGTCTCGGCGAGGCCCACCAAGCCCTGCTCGAACGCCTGTGTGCGCTGCTGATCGAAGGGCGTGGCCAGGAACTCGGCCGTGCCACCAGCAGCCGCGCGGTGCTCGAAGTCCTCGGCGGCGAGTTGCCGGCCGATTGGCCGAGCGCGCGGATTGCCCTGGCCAATGCCCACGGCTTGCACGCCCGGCCGGCGAAAGTCCTGGCGCAACTGGCGAAAAACTTCGAAGGCGATATTCGCGTGCGCATCGTCGACGGTGCCGGCGGCGCGGTGTCGGTGAAGAGCCTGAGCAAGTTGCTCAGCCTCGGCGCACGGCGCGCCCAGGTGCTGGAATTCATCGCCGAGCCGAGCATTGCCGCCGATGCCTTGCCCGCGCTCCTGGCGGCTGTGGAGGAAGGCCTGGGCGAGGAAGTCGAGCCATTGCCGGCGGTCAGTGTCGCCATGCCTGAACCGGAGGAAGTCCTGGTGCCCCTGCTGGCGCCGGCTGCCGGCAGTCAGCTCCAGGCCATTGCCGCCGCACCGGGAATCGCCATCGGCCCGGCGCATGTCCAGGTGCTGGAACAGTTCGATTACCCGTTGCGCGGCGAGTCGGCGCTGGTCGAGCGCCAGCGTCTGCAACAGGCCCTGGATCTGGTGCGCCAGGACATCGACGGCCTGATCCAGCGCAGCAAGGCCAAGGCCATCCGGGAAATTTTCATCACCCATCAGGAAATGCTCGCCGACCCGGAACTGAGTGACGAGGTCGAGTCCCGTCTCAAGCAGGGCGAAAGCGCCGAGGCCGGCTGGATGGCGGTGGTCGAGGCGGCGGCCCGGCAGCAGGAGGCCTTGCATGACGCCTTGCTGGCCGAGCGCGCGGCGGATCTGCGGGATGTCGGTCGGCGGGTGCTGGCGCAACTGTGCGGCGTCGAAACCCTGGCCGAACCCGATCAGCCTTATGTGCTGGTGATGGATGAAGTCGGTCCTTCGGATGTGGCGCGGCTGGATCCGGCGAGGGTCGCGGGGATTCTTACCGCCCGTGGCGGGGCCACGGCCCACAGCGCGATCGTTGCCCGGGCCCTGGGCATTCCGGCACTGGTCGGTGCCGGCGCGGCGGTGCTGCTGCTGGCACCCGGCACGCCTCTGTTGATCGACGGGCAGCGCGGTCGCCTGCATGTGTCGCCGGATGCGGCGACCTTGCAGCGTGCCCTGCAGGAGCGCGACACCCGTGAGCAGCGCCTGCGCGAGGCCTCGGAACAGCGTCACGAACCGGCGCTGACCCGCGATGGCCACGCGGTCGAGGTCTTCGCCAATATCGGCGAAAGCGCGGGCGTCGCAAGCGCAGTGGAGCAGGGCGCCGAAGGCATCGGCCTGCTGCGTACCGAACTGATTTTCATGGCCCATCCGCAGGCACCGGACGAGGCGACCCAGGAAGCCGAATACCGTCGCGTGCTCGATGGCCTGGCGGGCCGGCCGCTGGTGGTGCGGACTCTTGACGTCGGCGGCGACAAACCGCTGCCGTACTGGCCGATCGCCAAGGAGGAAAACCCCTTCCTCGGTGTGCGCGGCATTCGCCTGACCCTGCAGCGTCCGCAGATCATGGAAGGGCAGTTGCGCGCCTTGCTGCGTGCCGCCGACAACCGCCCTTTGCGGATCATGTTCCCGATGGTCGGCAGCGTCGCCGAATGGCGCCAGGCCCGGGACATGACCGAGCGTCTGCGCCAGGAAATCCCGGTGGCCGACCTGCAACTGGGGATCATGATCGAGGTACCGTCGGCGGCGCTGCTGGCGCCGGTGCTGGCCAAGGAAGTGGACTTCTTCAGCGTCGGCACCAACGACCTGACCCAATACACCCTGGCCATCGACCGTGGTCACCCGACGCTCTCGGCCCAGGCCGATGGCCTGCACCCGGCGGTGCTGCAACTGATCGACATCACCGTGCGCGCGGCCCATGCCCATGGCAAATGGGTCGGCGTGTGCGGAGAACTGGCGGCGGACCCCTTGGCGGTGCCGGTGCTGGTGGGGCTGGGGGTGGATGAGCTGAGCGTCTCGGCCCGCAGCATTCCCGAGGTCAAGGCGCGGGTGCGCGAGCTGAGCCTGCCCCAGGCCCAGGCGCTGGCCCAGGCCGCCTTGGCGGTGGGCAGCGGCGATGAAGTGCGCGCGCTCGTGGAGGCCGTGTAATGGCCCGGATCCTGACCCTGACCCTGAACCCGGCGCTGGACCTGACCGTGCAATTGGCGCGGCTGGAGCCGGGCCAGGTCAACCGCAGCGAAGCCATGTACACCCATGCCGCCGGCAAAGGACTGAATGTGGCCCAGGTGCTGGCGGACCTCGGGCATCAACTGACCGTCGGCGGTTTTCTCGGCGACAGCAATCCGCAAGCGTTCGAGGCCCTGATGGCGCGTCGCGGCTTTGTCGACGCCTTTGTCCGGGTGCCGGGGGAAACCCGCAGCAATATCAAGCTGGCCGAGCATGACGGACGGATCACCGATCTCAATGGCCCCGGTCCCCAGGTCAGTGAACAGGCGCGGCAAGCGCTGTTGGACAAGCTCGACCTGATCGCCCCGGGACATGACGCCGTGGTGGTGGCCGGCAGCCTGCCGCAGGGGGTGAGCCCCGAGTGGCTGCAGGCGCTGCTGCTGCGCCTGAAAGAGCTCGGTCTGAAAGTCGCCCTGGACACCAGTGGCGCGGCATTGCGCGCCGGTCTCGCGGCGGCACCCTGGCTGATCAAGCCCAACGGCGAGGAACTGGCCGAGGCCTTGTGGATTCCCGCGACCTCGCTGCAGAGCCAGGCCGAAACCGCCGCGCGGCTGCAGGCCGAGGGGATCGAACATGTGGTGATTTCCCATGGTGCCGAGGGGGTCAACTGGTTTTCCGGTGCGCCGGCCTTGCAGGCGCTACCGCCGAAAGTGCAAGTCGTCAGTACCGTCGGTGCCGGCGATTCGCTGCTGGCCGGCATGCTGCACGGGCTGCTCAGCGGTCACGGTGCCGAGCAGACCTTGCGCACCGCCACCGCGATTGCCGCCCAGGCGGTGACCCAGATCGGTTTCGGTATCAGCGACAGGGCGCAGTTGGCGCAGCTTGAAAGCGGCGTCCGCGTGCACGCCCTGACAGAACAATAAGAGGAACAGTCATGAAATTAGCCATTGTTACCGCCTGCCCGAACGGCATGGTCACCAGTGTGCTGTGCGCCCGCCTGCTCGATGCGGCGGCCCAGCGCCAGGGTTGGAGCACCAGTGTCGAGGTCCACGACAGCCTGCACCCGGAGCGCGAGCTGTCGGCGGCGACGATCGATGCGGCTGAATGGGTGTTGCTGGTCAGCAGCGTGCCGGTAGAGATGTCGCGGTTTGTCGGCAAGCGGGTTTTTCAAAGCACCCCAGCCCAGGCGTTGCAGGATGTCGAGGCGGTCTTGCGTCGGGGGGCCGAAGAGGCCCGGCTGCATGTCGCGCCCAAGGCCGTGCCCGAGGTGGCAGCGGCGCCGGTTGCGCCGCTCAAGCGCGCACCGCGCCTGGTGGCGGTGACCGCCTGCCCGACCGGCGTGGCCCACACCTTCATGGCCGCCGAGGCCTTGCAGCAGTCGGCCAAGCGCCTGGGCTATGACCTGCTGGTGGAAACCCAGGGCTCGGTCGGCGCCCGCAACCCGCTGAGCGCGACGGCGATCGCCGAGGCCGATGTGGTGTTGCTGGCGGCGGATATCGAAGTCGCCACCGAGCGTTTCGCCGGCAAGAAGATCTACCGTTGCGGCACCGGTATCGCCTTGAAGCAACCGGACGCGACCCTCGACAAGGCGCTGGCCGAAGGCCGGCCTGAGCAAGTCACCACGGGCAACGCCGCGGCACCTGCCAAGCAGGAAAAGACCGGTGTCTACAAACACCTGCTGACCGGTGTCTCGTTCATGTTGCCGATGGTGGTGGCGGGCGGCCTGATGATCGCCTTGTCGTTCGTCTTCGGCATCACCGCCTTCAAGGAGCCCGGCACGCTGGCGGCCGCCTTGATGCAGATCGGCGGCGAAAGCGCGTTCAAGTTGATGGTGCCGTTGCTGGCCGGCTACATCGCCTATTCGATTGCCGACCGTCCGGGCCTGGCGCCGGGCATGATCGGCGGCCTGCTGGCGAGCACCCTGGGCGCGGGCTTTATCGGCGGGATCATCGCCGGTTTTCTGGCCGGTTACAGCGCCAAGGCGATCAATCGTTATGCGCAGTTGCCCACCAGCCTTGAGGCCCTGAAGCCGATCCTGATCATTCCGTTGCTGGCGAGCCTGTTCACCGGCCTGGTGATGATCTATGTGGTGGGCAAACCGGTGGCGGGGATGCTCGAAGCACTGACGCATTTCCTCGACAGCATGGGCACCGCCAACGCCATTCTGCTCGGGGTGTTGCTGGGCGGAATGATGTGCGTCGACCTGGGCGGGCCGATCAACAAGGCGGCCTATGCGTTCTCGGTCGGGCTGCTGGCGTCGCAGAGTTATGCACCGATGGCGGCGACCATGGCGGCGGGCATGGTGCCGCCGATCGGCCTGGGGATCGCCACGCTGATTGCGCGGCACAAGTTTGCCCAGGGTGAGCGGGAGGCGGGCAAGGCGGCGTTCGTGCTGGGGCTGTGCTTTATCTCCGAGGGGGCGATTCCGTTCGCGGCCAAGGATCCGTTGCGGGTGATTCCGGCGAGCATTGCCGGCGGCGCGCTGACCGGTGCCTTGTCGATGTATTTCGGCTGCAAGCTGATGGCGCCCCACGGCGGCCTGTTCGTGATGCTGATCCCGAATGCGATCAACCATGCGCTGCTGTATTTGCTGGCGATTGTCGCCGGCAGTCTGCTGACGGCGTTGGCTTATGCCGTGCTCAAGCGGCCGGAAGTGGTTGAGCTGAGTATCGAACCGGCACGAGCTTGACTGTGTTGTTCCTTGTGGCGGGCGGGCAAGCCCGCTCGCCACAACGCGGTGTTCTGACCGAGCTTCAGTACACATCCCGCCGATAACGCCCTTGCTCGATCAGCGCCTCGACGGCCTTGGCCCCGAGCAATTCCAGCAACACCTGGTCGACTCCCGCCGCCATCCCCCGCAAGCTGCCGCAGATATACAGCGCCGCACCGGCCGCCAGCCATTTGCGCAGTTCATCCGCCGCGTCACGCAGACGATCCTGGACATAGATTCTCTCTGCCTGGTCGCGGGAAAATGCCAGGTCCAGTCGCGCCAGGTCACCGTTTGCGAGCCAGCCGATCAATTCTTCCGCGCAATGGAAGTCGTGAGCGATATTGCGCTCGCCAAACAACAACCAGTTATCTCGCTGGCCATCGGCAATACGGGCCTTGAGCAAGCTGCGCAGACCCGCCAGGCCCGTACCGTTGCCCAACAGGATCAGCGGACAGGGTGCCACCGGCAGATGGAAACCACTGTTGCGCCGCACCCGCAGGCTGATGCCGGCGCCCGGCGGTGCATGCTCGGTCAGCCACCCGGAACCCAGGCCCAGGCTGCCATCGGCATGGCGTTCCTGGCGCACGAGCAGTTCCAGTTGCCCATCGCTTTCAATGGACGCAATGGAGTACTCGCGTGGGCCCAGCGGTATCAGCGCGTCCACCAGTGCCTGGGCATGCAGGCCGAGCAGGTGGACCCGGTTCTCCGGCAACTGGCGTCCGCCCAGGGCCTGGGCGAGGCTTTCCCGCACGCCGTCGAGTTGCACCGGGCTGTCGGCCTCAAGCCCGAGCCCGGCGAGGAAATGTTCCACTGCCAGGGCATTCTGGCGCGGGCGGATTTCCACCAGGTCGCCGGCCTGCCATGGGGTGGGCGTCTCGGGCGTCAGGGCCAGCCGGTAGACGCCGGAACCGGTGCTGCCCGGATTGAGCAGTTCGCGCCTGCGCAAGGTCCAGGTGGCGAAGCTCGGTGCCTGCCAGGTCACCGGGGGAGCGCCGCCGGTCAACTGGTTGAGCTGCTGTTGCCAGTAGCGCAGGGCGTAGGGACTGCCGTTGTCGACTTCGACCGGGGCGAACAGGAGCGTGCCGCCGCGCTCTTCCAGCCAGTGATGCAGGCGTCGGGCGAAACCGCAGAAGTGCGGGTATTGCCGGTCACCGAGGGCCAGCACCGAATAGTTCAGGGTATCGAGGGACAGTGGCCGGCCGAGCACCTTGCGTTCGAATCCGCGGGCGCTGTCCGGCGCTTCGCCGTCGCCAAAGGTGCTGACGACGAACAGCGCATGGGCCGATTCACGCAGGTCCCGCTCTTCGAGGTCGGCGAGAGGCCGGACCCGCACCGGCAAGCCGGCGGCCTGCAACTGGCCGGCGCTCTGCCAGGCCAGTTGTTCGGCGAAACCGCTCTGGCTGGCGAAGCCGATCAGCCAGGCCGAGCGGTCGTCGCGCTGCGGTTCCAGCTCCTGGCGGGCCTGCTTCACCTGGCGTTTCTTGCGCCGCCGGTCCAGGTACAGCAGCCAGCCGGTGACGAAGAACAACGGCATGCTCAGGCTGGACAGCGTCAGCAGGATCCGGCCGATGACCCCGAAGTAACTGCCGACGTGCAGCGCGTAAAGGCTGGTCAGCAGCTGCGCCTTGAAGCTTTGGTCGGCGTAGCGCAAATGGTCGTGGATGACGCCGGTGAGCGGGTTCAGGTTGATCTGGTTGAGGGCGCGCTCATGGGGCGAATCCTTGAGCAGGTAGTAGACCGTCGCCGGTTGTCCGGCCACGGCCGGCATGCGGATGTTGTAGGCACTGAGGTCGGGGCCCGCGGCGCGTTGGAGGCTGGCCCAGATGGCGTCGTAGTCGGCGCTCGGCGTCGGACCGCTGGGCGACGGCGTACGCGGTCCGCCGCGACGTTGTTGCAGCGGCGAGTCGGCCAGTAGCTTGTTCAGGCCGTTGCTGTACCACTCGTAGGACCAGGACAGCCCGGTCAGCGCCGACAGCAGGTAGAACAGCAGGCACCAGGTGCCGGCGACCGCGTGCAGGTTCCAGTTGAAGGCGCGGCCTTTTTTCGCCCGGTCGAAGGTCAGCCAGGCCCGCCAGTCGAGGGCCTGGCGCGGCCAGCGCAGATAGAGTCCGGAGAGGCAGAAGAACACCAGCATCAGGGTGCACGCGCCGGTGATCTGCCGGCCGCTGTCGCCCATGGCGAGGAAACGGTGCAGTTGCAGCATCAGGCCGAAGAAGTCCTGGCCCTGGGCGTCGCCCTGGTAGTCGGCGGTGTAGGGGTCGAAGTAGCGCATCTGCCCACGGTGCTCGCCGGGCGGGGCCGTGAAGGCGACCCGCGCGGCGCTGTCGCCATGGGGTTCGACCCAGAGCATGGCGACGCGCTTGCCTTCGCGGGCTTCGAGCTTGCGCACCAGTTCGGCCGGGGGCAGCGCCTCGCCGTGCGCCGGCACCTCAAGTTGCAGGACGCTGGGATTGAGCAGGCGCAACAGTTCGTCCTGGAAGGACACCAGGGCACCGGTGATCCCCATGAAGGCCAGCACCAGCCCGGCGCTGATGCCGAACAGCCAGTGCAATTGGAACAGTGTCTTTTTCAACACGGGATCGCCTTGCCCTATCGAAGTGATTCTTACGGCGCGTATTATGCCGTGTGTTTATGAGAATGCGACGAATTCATATTCAGGATATTTTTTCGTGTGACGAAAAGCCCCGCTCATGGAGATGAGCGGGGCTTTTCTGTAGGAGCCAGCTTGCTGCGGGCGGCGTTCCGACGATGGCGTCCGCACAGGCGCCGCAAGGCTCAAGGGCCTCATCGCCGGCAAGCCGGCTCCCACAGGTTTCTTACCCGGCGCCGGTGGCCTTAAAAGTGGAAGCTGGTAGTGAACAACGCGGTCCGCCCCGGCGCCTGGTTGGCGAAGTGGGCGGCATAGGCCTTGTCGTAATAGGTCTCGTTGGTCAGGTTCTGGACGTTCAACTGCAGGTCGACGTTCCGGGTCAGCTTGTAGCTGGCCATGGCGTCGTAGCGGGTGTAGGCCGGTACATAGACGGTATTGGCACTGTCGCCGTAGACCTGATCGACATAAAAGGCGCCGCCCCCGACGGTCAACTTCGGCAGCACTTCATAAGTTGTCCACAGGCTGAAGCTGTTCTTCGGCGTGTTGGGCATCTGGTTGCCTTTGGCCGAGCCGGCGCTGATCACACCGTTACGACCGTTGAAGCCCGGGTCCACCAGTTCGCTGTCCAGGTAGCTGTAGCCGGCGAACACTTGCCACTTGTCGGTGATCTTGCCGCTGGCCGACAGTTCGATACCGTCGACACGGGATTCACCGGCGTTGCGGTAGGTGAGCTGGTCCACCAGGATCCGGGTGTTCTTCTTCTCGGTACGGAAGACCGCGGCGGTCAGGGACAGGCGGTTGTGGAACACATCCCACTTGGTGCCCAGCTCATAGTTGACGGTTTCTTCCGGCTTCAGGTCGCTGGTGGAGTTGCCGGCCGACAGCGGGTTGCCGTCGGCGCCTTCGCCCACCAGGGCACCGGGCGGTGTCGCGGAGGTGGCGTAGGACGCGTAGACACTACCGTTTTCAACCGGCTTCCAGACCAGGCCGGCTTGCCAGTTGAAGAAGTGGCTGTCGTTCTCCAGGCGGGTGGCTGCGGTCTTGGACTGCGTCTCGAAGCTGTCGTAGCGCAGGCCGGCGTTCAACAACCACTTGGGATCGAGCTCGATGGTGTCGAAGACATACGCGGCACGGGTGTCGGCGCTGGAGTCGGTGAAGGCGTAGTTGCGTACCGCCGTGCCGGTCCAGGGATCGTTCGGGTTGGGGTTGGACAGTGAGGTGCAGTACGGCGGTGCCGATCCCACCGGGCATTTCACGGCGCTGTTGTTCGACACGTTGTATCCGCTGTAGCGGCTTTGCTCGCGGCTGAACTCCAGGCCCGTGGAATAGTTGTTCTTGAAGCCCAGTGCATGGAACTCGCCGAACAGGTCGGTCTGGTTGGTGGTGGTGGTCGTGGTCCCGACCCGGGTGTTGGCCCGGCGCCAGACGTTGCCGTACTGGTTGACGTTGTGCTGGCTGTCGTCCGGCTGGGTGACGATATAGTCCTGGCCGGTGTTGCCGTGGCGCAGGGTGTTCTTGAGCGTCATCGAGTCGTTCAGGTCGTGCTCGATGGAGAAGGTGCTGATGTCGGCGCGGGTCTTGCGGAAGTCGCGGTCTTTCAGGCCGTAGAAGTTGCTGCTGTTGCCGCCGTCTGTCGGCTTGTCGTGCATATGGGCGGCGTTGCCGGCCTTGGAGCCGTAGCCGTAGGGAATCCCCGAGTCCGGCAGGTCGTCGCTTTGCATATGGTAGTAGCTGAGGTTGACCCGGGTCGGGGTGCCCAGGCCGAAGCTCAGCGACGGCGCCACGCCCCAGCGGTCGTAGTTGATCGCGTCGCGACCGGCGACGTTCTGCTCGTGGTTCATCAGGTTCAGGCGGAAGGCGGCGCTGTCGAGGAACTGGCGGTTCACGTCCAGGGTGTAGCGACGGGTCTGGTCGGAGCCATAGGTGAAGCCGCCATTGGTGAAGTCCTGCTGCTTGGGCTGCTTGCTGACCAGGTTCAGGCTGCCGCCGGCCGAGCCGCGACCGCCGAAGGCCGAGTTCGGGCCCTTGCTGACTTCGATGGATTCGACGTCGAAGATTTCCCGCGATTGCGCGCCGGTGTCGCGGACGCCGTCGACATAGGTGTCGCCCTGGGCATCGAAGCCACGGATGAACGGACGATCGCCTTGCGGGTTGCCGCCTTCACCGGCACCGAAGGTGATGCCGGGCACGGTGCGCAGGGCGTCCTGCAAGGAGGTGGCGGCGGTGTCCTTGAGCACCTGCTGCGGGACGACGGTCACCGAGCGCGGGGTGTCCGCCAGCGGTGCGGTGTATTTCTGCGAGGAGGCCTTTTCCACCTGGTAGGAAGTCGACTCCTGGTCTTGCCCCGTCACACTCGTAGCGTCCAACGCAATGCTGTTGCGCTGGCTCTTGCCGTCAGTGTTCTCGGCCGCTTGCGCCATCTGCGCGGCGGACGCGGCGCTGATGGCCACGCCCATCGCCGAGACGAGCAGACGTGGCGAACTGACTGGAAGATGCGGTTGTTGACGTGACATGTGACGTTCCCTCCCTAGGGTTTCAAGGCGGCGGAATATAAAGCAAACGATTATCTGTATCAATTGCGACACATTTCTATTCGCTCTTGATTTGCGTTCTTTACACTTTCCCTTTGCGGTTTTTACGCCCTGGTTGGTCTCTGCGGCGGATAGGGTTTTACAGCAACAATAAGAATCAATACCATTAACGCTCTTTCGTTTTCAGGTACCGACCATGCTGCTGCACATTCCCGGCTTGTTCTCCCGTGAAGAGGTGCTGCGCATACGCCAGGCGCTGAAACAGGCCGATTGGGCCGACGGCAAGGTAACGGCCGGCTATCAGTCGGCCAAGGCCAAGCACAACCTGCAACTGCCCGAGGGCCATCCGCTGGCGCAGGAAATCGGCGCGGCGATGCTGGAGCGGCTGTGGAAAAATCCGCAATTCATGTCAGCGGCGTTACCGCACAAGGTGTTCCCTCCGTTACTGAACTGTTACACGGCCGGTGGCAGTTTCGATTTCCATATCGATAACGCCGTGCGCCAGCCCCGGGGCAATCCGGAGCGGGTCCGTACCGACCTGTCATCCACGCTGTTCTTCAGCGATCCGGATGAATACGAGGGTGGGGAACTGGAGATCCAGGACACCTTCGGCACCCGCCAGGTCAAGTTGCCCGCCGGCGACCTGGTGCTCTATCCGGGCACCAGCCTGCACAAGGTCAACGCGGTGACCCGCGGTGCCCGCTATGCCGCGTTCTTCTGGACCCAGAGCCTGGTGCGTGAGGACAGCCAGCGCAGCTTGCTGTTCGAGATGGACGCGGCGATCCAGAGCCTGACCCGCGATGTTCCCGATCATCCGGCGCTGATCCAGCTCACCGGGACCTATCACAACCTGTTGCGTCGCTGGGTCGAGGTGTAGGTCATGGGCTTTCATCTGCGACGCGAGGAAGTCCTCGACGGCGATTCGCTCAAGGCCATGCTCGAAGAGAATCCGGCCCGGGCGGCCCAGGCGGTCTTATTGGCGGCCGGCCAGGGCGTGCTGGAGGCCCAGGCGCTGCTGGGACAGATCCTGCTGGACGGGCAGGGCATCGAGCAGGACCCGGCGCTGGCCTTGCGCTGGTTCCGGATTGCGGCGGATGGCGGTCACCTGATGGCGCGCAATATGCTCGGGCGTTGTCTCGAGCATGGCTGGGGCTGTGAGCCCGACGCCCAGGCGGCGGCGCGGGAATACCGCTTGGCCGCCGACGGCGGGCTGGACTGGGGCTTGTACAACTATGCCAATCTGCTGGCGACCGGGCGTGGGGTCGGCGAGGATCAGGTCGCGGCGTTGGCCTGCTACCGGCACGCCGCCGAACTCGGGCATGCCAAATCGATGAACCTGCTGGGGCGTTATCTGGAGGACGGGCGCTTCTGTCCGGCCGATCTCGTGGCGGCTTGCGAGTGGTATCGGTTGTCGGCCGAGGGCGGCGACTTTCGCGGGCAGTTCAGCTATGCGGCGGTGCTGGCGGACCTGGGGCAGCTCGACCAGGCGCGGGGTTGGTTGCGCCAGGCGCTGGCCGGTGGAAACCTGAAGTTCCTGCGGGTCGGCCGCCAGGCCTTGCTGGCGGCGCCGCATCCCGAGATCCGCGCGTTGGCGCTGGACTACCACCAGCGGGCGGCGCTGCTGGGCGATGAAACCGACCAGGCGGCGTTGCAGGCGCTGGCGGCTTGACCCTCAGGCGCCGAAAAATTTGCAGCCTGTAAATAGAAAAGGCCCGTGAGGATTCACGGGCCTTTCGGGAACAGCACGCGGTATGACCCGCGCGCGTTTCAGCGGTACGGCTTATTACACGTAGAACGATTTCAGCGGCGGGAAGCCATTGAATTCCACGGCGCTGTAGCTGGTGGTGTAGGCGCCGGTGGACAGCCAGTACAGGCGGTCGCCGGCCGCCAGGTTCAGCGGCAGGCCGTACTTGTAGTTTTCGTACATGATGTCGGCGCTGTCGCAGGTTGGACCAGCGATCACCACTTCTTCCACTTCGCCGTTCTTCTCGGTCCAGATCGGGAACTTGATCGACTCGTCGGTGGTTTCGATCAGGCCGGAGAATTTGCCCACGTCGGTGTACACCCAGCGCTCGACGGCGGTACGCGATTTACGCGCCACCAGCACGACTTCGCTGACCAGGATCCCGGCGTTGGCGATCAGCGAACGGCCTGGCTCCAGGATGATTTCCGGCAGGTCGTCGCCGAAGTCTTCCTTGAGGAAACGGATGATTTCCTCGGCGTAGGTTTCCAGGCTGTTGGTACGGGTGATGTAGTTGGCCGGGAAGCCGCCGCCCATGTTGATCAGCTTGAGGTGGATGCCGTCTTCTTCCTTCAGGCGTTCGAAGATCACCTTGACCTTGGCGATGGCCGCGTCCCAGACGCTGATATCGCGCTGTTGCGAACCGACGTGGAACGACACGCCATAAGGCACCAGGCCGAGGTCGCGCGCGAGGATCAGCAGGTCCATGGCCATGTCGGTCTGGCAGCCGAACTTGCGCGACAGCGGCCAGTCGGCGGTGGTCGAGCCTTCGGTCAGGATACGCACATAGACTTTCGAGCCCGGTGCGGCCTTGGCGATGTTGCGCAGGTCGGCTTCCGAGTCGGTGGCGTACAGGCGCACGCCCTTCTCGTAGAAGTAGCGGATGTCCTTGGATTTCTTGATGGTGTTGCCGTAGCTGATGCGATCCGGGCTGACGCCCTGGTTCATCACTTTATCCAGCTCGTAGATCGAGGCGATGTCGAAGCTCGAACCCTTTTCGTTCAACAGGTCGATGATTTCGACGGCCGGGTTGGCCTTGACGGCGTAGTAGACCTTGGCGAATTCGAAGCCTGCACGCAGGTCGTCGTAGGCCTGGGCGATCATCTGGGTGTCGATGACCACGAACGGGGTTTCTTGCTTGTCGGCGAACGCCTTCATTTTCTGAAAGGTTTCGCGCGCGAAATAGTCTTCGACCTGAATCGACATACGGTGGGGCTCCTAGTGGCAAACGTGATCTATCAATGGGTGCAAATGAACGTCCTCCGTATCCCCACTTTGGTTCGCCTACTTCCCAAGGCATTGCCGCCGAAAGCAAAAAGGCCATCCAGGTCGCTTGAAAGCTACTACGCTTGGCAATACTGCGTTGGGAAGAGGCTCGGAATGCTCATTTACAACCAGTAAACTCCGCTTCCTCGTCTCTTCCCGCCTTGTCTTGCCTGCGCTCGCTACGCTTTCAAGCGACCTGGAATGTTGTCCTTGGCCTTGCTGTCTCGTCGTCAGTACTTGAGCCGGATGGATCGTTTCCAGCATGGACGTTCGGCGCGAACTTTAGGACTTGAGGGGCTTGAGATCAACTAAAAATGTCGCGTTTTTGCACGCGCCCGTCGCGCGGCCCGGATCAGTCATTGTGTAACTGACCCGGATGACAGTCTGATGTTCCGTGAAAAACAGTCTTCAGCCATCCGTCAGGAGCTCAATGGTTCGGTTCTGCCATCGACTTAGGCTATAATCGCTGCCCTTTTTTGACTCACATGCCAGGCGATTTCCCATGACCCACCAGGCCGCCGAAGTCGCGAAACGCCGCACTTTCGCCATTATTTCCCACCCCGATGCCGGTAAAACCACCATCACCGAGAAGCTCCTGCTGATGGGCAAGGCGATCGCGGTGGCCGGTACGGTGAAATCCCGTAAGTCCGACCGCCATGCCACTTCCGACTGGATGGAAATGGAAAAGCAACGGGGTATCTCGATCACCACGTCGGTCATGCAGTTCCCGTATCGGGAGCACATGATCAACCTGCTCGACACCCCGGGCCACGAAGACTTCTCCGAAGACACCTACCGCACCCTGACCGCGGTCGACTCGGCGCTGATGGTCCTCGACGGCGGTAAAGGCGTCGAGCCACGGACCATCGCCCTGATGGACGTCTGCCGGCTGCGCGACACGCCGATCGTCAGTTTCATCAACAAGCTGGACCGCGATATCCGTGACCCGATCGAACTGCTCGACGAGATCGAAGCCGTCCTGAAGATCAAGGCCGCGCCGATCACCTGGCCGATCGGCTGCTACCGCGACTTCAAGGGCGTGTACCACCTGGCCGACGACTACATCATCGTCTACACCGCCGGTCACGGGCATGAGCGCACCGAGGTGAAGATCATCGACAAGCTCGACTCGCCGGAGGCCCGTGCGCATCTGGGCGACGAGTACGAGCGTTTCGTCGATCAGTTGGAACTGGTGCAGGGCGCCTGCCATGAGTTCGACCAGCAGGAATTCCTCGACGGCCAACTGACCCCGGTGTTCTTCGGTACCGCCCTGGGCAACTTCGGCGTGGACCACGTGCTGGATGCGGTGGTCGATTGGGCACCGAGGCCACTGGCCCGGGTGGCCAACGAGCGCACCGTGGAGCCGGTGGAGGAGAAGTTCTCCGGCTTCGTGTTCAAGATCCAGGCGAACATGGACCCCAAGCACCGCGACCGGATCGCCTTCATGCGCATCTGTTCGGGCAAGTACGACAAGGGCATGAAGATGCGCCACGTGCGTACCGGCAAGGACGTGCGGATCGGCGACGCGCTGACCTTCTTCTCCTCCGAGCGTGAGCAACTGGAAGAGGCCTATGCCGGCGACATCATCGGCCTGCACAACCACGGCACCATCCAGATCGGCGACACCTTCACCGAAGGCGAGGCCCTGGGCTTCACCGGTATTCCGCACTTTGCCCCGGAGCTGTTCCGTCGCGTGCGCCTGCGTGACCCGCTCAAGTCCAAGCAACTGCGCCAGGGCTTGCAGCAGTTGGCGGAGGAGGGCGCGACCCAGGTGTTCTTCCCCGAGCGCAGCAACGACATCATCCTCGGTGCCGTCGGTGTGCTGCAGTTCGATGTGGTCGCCAGTCGCTTGAAAGAGGAATACAAGGTCGAGTGCTCGTACGAGCCGATCACCGTGTGGTCCGCGCGCTGGATCGATTGCAGCGACAAGAAGAAGCTGGAAGAACTGCGGGCCAAGGCTGCGGAAAACCTCGCGCTGGACGGCGGCGGTCACCTGACCTACCTGGCGCCGACCCGGGTCAACCTGGCGCTGATGGAAGAGCGCTGGCCGGACGTGAAATTCCGCGCGACGCGCGAACATCACTAAATAGAAAGAAGTGATATGAAAAAGGCAAAACATGAGTGTTTTGCCTTTTTTATTAAGCGCGGAGGGCCGCCTGGAGTGGATGGTCGGCCCAAGTACCGTCAGCGCAACATCATTGAGCGCCTGTTTGTTTGGCTGAAAGAGCACCGCTGCATCGGCACACGCGTCGACAAACCGATGAAAAGTTTTTCAGCCATGGTCACGCTGGTTTGTTCGCAGCTATGTTTGCGACAGTATTTTTTGTACAGAGTCTAGGGAGAGAGCTGTGAACTTACGGATCGAGATAAAAGAAGCGCCTCAAGAAGCCGATTACCAAGCAATTCTGGCACCGTTGAGCGAATACAATAAGACACATACCGGACTGGGGGGCGTCGAAAAAATTGCAATCTTAATCCAGGATGAAACGGGCAACACTCAGGGTGGTTTATACGCAAAAATTTCCGGACAGTGGCTATTCGTTGAGTTGCTTGTTGTGCCTGAAATCGCCCGAGGGCAAGGAATGGGGTCGAAGTTGATGAGCATGGCGGAGGCGCTGGCTCGTAAGAAAGGCTGCCAAGGTATTTGGCTGGACACCTTCTCCTTCCAAGCGCCGGACTTTTACCTCCGGCTTGGCTTCAGCATATTCGGCGAACTTAAGGATTACCCGGTCGCCGGACATAATCGGTTTTTTATGCAAAAGCGTTTCGATGTCCTGTCTTCGGACAAATTGTAGTGAAGATGCCCCGCACACAGAAAGATTGCCCAGGGATAGTGGTGTTGAGAAACGCTGTTGAGAAGACCTTTATACCCTTTGGGTCTAATCATCAGTCGGAATAATTCTATCGCCAACCAGCAGTTTTCATCTGGCCAGTATGGAAAAGTCGGTTCAACCCGACTAGGTTCAGACAAGTTGCGGTTGCCTTCTTGAAGTCGGCTGCAAGGTGCTTGTGATTTATCCACGAGGGACAGCAACGATGAAAATCTTTCAACGCGGCGTGCTGCTGATCAAGGTACTGGTGCTGTTGATGGTGGGGGCTTCAGGTGCCTGGGCCAGTAATACGGTGTCGGATCATGGGGCGGTTTCTGTTTCGAAGGCCCCGACGCATATGCTCTATGCAGCCGATACCAAGCCTGACGACAGCAAGGACGACGGTTCGAGCGACGACAGCAGCGACGAAGACGATACCCAGGGCTGAGGTCCCGCCGTTACAGCGGATCTGTGCAACTCAAATGAAAAAGCCCTTTGCGCCAAGCGGATAGCTCTCTTGGTGCAAAGGGCTGGATTCACCCCTTTCAGCGCTCTCGCTTACACAGGAGAGCGCTTTTTTGTGCCCGTCAGCCGAGGAATTGCTCCGCGTAGTGGCAGGCTACCTGGCGTGTGTCGAGCAGGCGCAAGGCCGGCTCTTCCGTGCTGCAACGCTCGGTGGCGTACGGGCAGCGCTTGTGGAAGGCGCAGCCAGGCGGCGGGTTGAGCGGGTTGGGCAGCTCGCCGGCGATCTTGATCTTCGGCTTCAGCGGATCCGGGTGGATCGCCGGTGTCGCCGAGAGCAGCGCCTGGGTGTAGGGGTGCAGGGGACGGGCATAGATGTCCTCCTTAGGGCCCATTTCCACTGGGCGGCCGAGGTACATCACCAACACCTGGTCGGCGACGTGACGGACCACCGCCAGGTTGTGGGAAATGAACACGTAGGCGGTATTGAACTGCTGCTGCAGATCCATGAACAGGTTCAGCACCTGCGCCTGGATCGATACGTCCAGCGCCGAGGTCGGTTCGTCCGCCACCAGCACTTTCGGCTGCAGCATCATCGCCCGTGCCAGGGCGATACGCTGGCGCTGGCCGCCGGAGAACATGTGCGGGTAGCGATGATAGTGCTCGGGGCGCAAGCCGACCTGCTTCATCATCGCCTGGACTTTCTCACGGCGCTCGGCGGCGGACAGCTTGGTGTTGATCAGCAGCGGCTCGCCCAACTGGTCGCCGATTTTCTGCCGGGGATTGAGCGACGCGTAGGGGCTCTGGAACACCATCTGCACGTCCTTGCGCAGTTGCTTGCGCTGGGCCTTGTCGGCGCCGGCGACTTCCTGGCCGGCGATTTTCAGCGAGCCGGACGACGGCTCCTCGATCAGCGTCAGGGCCCGGGCCAGGGTGGATTTGCCGCAACCCGATTCACCCACCACGGCGAGGGTCTTGCCGGCTTCCAGTTCGAACGACACGCCGTTGAGGGCGCGCACCAGCGCATGGCCCTTGAACAGGCCACGGGAGACTTCGTAGTGACGGGTGAGGTCGCGGGCGGTAAGAACGACGGCCATTACGCCACCTCCTGATTCAGCGGGAAGAAGCAACGGGCAAGGCTGTTGGCTTTCGGGTCCAGGGTCGGACGCTGCTGCCGGCACTTCTCCTGCACGTAGGGGCAGCGCGGCGACAGCAGGCAACCCTGGGGTCGGTCATAGCGACCGGGAACGATGCCCGGCAGGGTCGACAGGCGCTCGGCGCCGAGGCTGTGCTCCGGAATCGCCTTGAGCAGGGCTTCGCTGTACGGATGCGCCGGAATATCGAACAGGCCCGGGACCTGGCCGACTTCCACGGCTTGACCGGCGTACATCACGCAGACCCGTCGGGCGGTTTCGGCAACGACCGCGAGGTCGTGGGTGATCAGCACCAGGCCCATGTTCTGCTCTTGTTGCAGGCTGAGCAGCAGGTCCATGATCTGCGCCTGGATGGTCACGTCCAGGGCGGTGGTCGGTTCGTCGGCGATCAGCAGCTTGGGTTCGCCGGCAATCGCCATGGCGATGGCGACGCGCTGGCTCATACCGCCGGACAGTTGGTGCGGGTAGGCGTCCATGCGGCTGGCGGCACCCGGGATCTCGACCTTTTCCAGCAGTTCGATGGCGCGCTTGCGGGCGGCCTTGGCGGACATCTTCAGGTGCAGGCGCAGCACTTCCTCGATCTGGAAGCCCACGGTGTAGCTGGGGTTCAGCGCGGTCATGGGGTCCTGGAAGACCATCGCCAGGTCCTTGCCGACCACCTGCCGACGCTGGCGGGGGCTGAGGGTGAGCATGTCCTTGCCGTCGAAGCGCAGGGCGTCGGCGGTGACGATGCCGGGGCGCTCGATCAGGCCCATCAGCGCCATCATGGTCACGGATTTACCCGAACCCGATTCGCCGACGATGGCCAGGACTTCGCCCTTGTCCACGCTCAGGTCGAGGCCGTCGACCACCGGAACGGCGGTCTGGTCGCCGAAGCGAACGTTGAGATTCTTGATTTCTAGCAGTGACATGGGAATCTCCTCAGGCGGCGTTCTTGAGTTTCGGGTCCAGCGCATCGCGCAGGCCGTCGCCCATCAGGTTGATTGCCAGCACGCTGAGCAAAATGGTCAGGCCGGGCAGGCTGACGACCCACCAGGCGCGTTCGATGTAGTCGCGGGCCGAAGCCAGCATGGTGCCCCACTCCGGGGTAGGCGGCTGGACGCCGAGGCCGAGGAAGCCCAGGGCGGCGGCATCGAGGATCGCCGAGGAGAAGCTCAGGCTGGCCTGGACGATCAGCGGTGCCATGCAGTTGGGCAGCACGGTGATGAACATCAGGCGCGGCAGGCCGGCGCCGGCCAGGCGCGCGGCGGTCACGTAGTCGCGGTTCAGTTCGCCCATCACCGCGGCGCGGGTCAGGCGCACGTAGGACGGCAGCGAGACGATGGCGATGGCGATCACGGTGTTGATCAGGCCTGGGCCGAGGATGGCGACGATCGCCACGGCCAGCAGCAGCGAGGGCAGGGCCAGCATGATGTCCATCAGGCGCATGATGGTCGGACCAAGCACGCGCGGGAAGAAACCGGCCAGCAGGCCCAGCAGGATGCCCGGGATCAGCGACATCACTACCGAGGACAGGCCGATCAGCAGCGACAGGCGCGAGCCGTGGATCAGCCGCGAGAGCAGGTCACGGCCCAGTTCGTCGGTGCCCAGCAGGAACTGGGCGTGGCCACCTGTAAGCCACGATGGCGGGGTGAGCAGGGCCTCGCGGAACTGCTCGCTCGGGTCGTGCGGAGCGACCCAGGGCGCGAAGATCGCGCAGAACACCACCAGCAGCATGAACAGCAGGCCGGCGACGGCGCCCTTGTTCTTGGCGAAGTGCTGCCAGAATTCCTTGTACGGAGAGGGGTACAGCAGGCTTTGATCGACAACGGTCGAGGCGATAGTAGTACTCATGATCTTGATCTCAGCGCTGGTGACGGATGCGTGGATTGACGAGGCCGTAGAGGATGTCCACGACGAAATTGACCACAATCACCAGGCAGGCGATTAACAGGATGCCGTTTTGCACGACCGGATAGTCCCGGGCGCCGATGGCTTCGATCAGCCATTTGCCGATGCCGGGCCAGGAAAAGATGGTTTCGGTGAGCACGGCGCCGGCCAGCAGGGTGCCGACTTGCAGGCCGACCACGGTCAGCACCGGGATCAGCGCGTTGCGCAGGCCATGCACGAACACCACGCGGGCCGGCGACAGGCCCTTGGCCCGGGCGGTGCGGATGTAGTCTTCACGCAGGACTTCGAGCATCGAGGAGCGGGTCATCCGGGCGATCACCGCCAGCGGGATGGTGCCCAGCACGATGGCCGGCAGGATCAGGTGGTGCAACGCATCCCAGAACGCATCGGTCTGGCCGCTGAGCAGGGTGTCGATGAGCATGAAGCCGGTTCTCGGCTCGATGTCGTAGAGCAGGTCGACACGTCCGGACACCGGGGTCCAGCCCAGGCTCACGGAGAAGAACATGATGAGGATCAGGCCCCACCAGAAGATCGGCATCGAATAGCCGGCCAGGGAGATCCCCATCACGCCATGGTCGAACAGGGACCCTCGCTTGAGGGCGGCGATCACCCCGGCCAGCAGTCCGAAGACGCCGGCGAACAGCAGGGCGGCGCTGGACAGCTCCAGGGTGGCGGGGAACAGCGTGGTGAACTCGGTCCACACGCCGGTACGGGTACGCAGGGACTCGCCGAGGTCGCCGTGGGCGAGCTTGCCGACGTAGTCGATGTATTGGGCATAAAGCGGCTTGTTAAGACCGAGGCGTTCCATCGCCTGGGCATGCATTTCCGGGTCGACCCGGCGCTCGCCCATCATGACTTCCACGGGATCGCCCGGGATCATGCGAATCAACGCGAAAGTCAGCAACGTGATGCCGAAAAACGTGGGGATCAATAACCCCAGTCGGCGGGCAATAAAACTAAACATCGTGTGGTGTACCTCATCAGCCGGTTAGGCGTGTCCATCAGTGCCCGGGGTCGGGCACCGACGAACGTTTGTTGTTCTACTTCACCTGGGTGGTGGCGAAGTTGTTCAGGGATAGCGGGCTCATGTGGTAGCCCTCTACGTTCTTGCGCATTGCGGTAAACATCTTGGGATGAGCATGGTCCACCCACAGCACCTGGTTGTGCAGGATCGCCAGGGCCCGCTCATAGAGTGCGGCACGTTCGGCCGGGTCAGTCTTGGCGCGAGCCTGATCGATCAGCGCCTGGAACTGCGGATTGCACCAGCGACTGTAGTTTTCGCCGTTTTTCGCCGCTTCGCAACTCAATAGCGGGCTCAGGAAGTTATCCGGGTCGCCGTTGTCGCCGCTCCAGCCGGCGGAGACCATGTCGTGCTCGCCTTTTTTCGCCCGCTTGAGCATTTCGGCCCATTCCATGACGCGGATGTCGAGCTTGAGGCCGATCTTGGCCAGGTCGGCCTGTATCAGTTGGGCGCCGAGTTGCGGGTTCGGGTTGGTCGGGCCGCCGCCGTTGCGGGTATAGAGGGTCAGGACCGTGCCTTCGGGAACGCCGGCTTCCTTGAGCAGGGCGCGGGCCTTGTCCAGGTCCTGGGCCGGGGCCTTCAGCTGGTTGTTGTAGCCCAGCAGGGTCGAGGGGTAGGGGTTGACCGCGGGGATGGCATTGCCCTTGCCGTACAGGGTGTCGACGTAGTTCTGCTTGTTCAGGGCCAGCTCGATGGCCTGGCGCACCCGGACATCGCTCAGGTACTTGTGCTCGGTGTTGATCGCGACGTAACCGGTGGACAGCGAGGCCAGGCCATCGATCTTCAGGTTCGGATCGGCCTGGATGTTCGGCACGTCGTCGGGTTTGGGGTACAGCGCGACCTGGCACTCGTTGGCCTTGAGCTTCTGCAGGCGGGTGTTGTTGTCGGTGGTGATGGCCAGTACCAGGGTGTCCGCCGGCGGCTTGCCACGGAAATACTCCGGGTTGGCCTTGAAGCGGACCTGGGCGTCCTTGGCATAACGCTGGAAGATGAACGGGCCGGTACCGACCGGCTTGCTGTTGAGCTCGTCGAGTTTGCCGGCCTTGAGCAACTGGTCGGCGTATTCGGCCGAGTGGATCGAGGTGAAGGCCATGGCCAGGTCGGGCAGGAACGGCGCTTCAGGCCGATTGAGGGTGAAGCGCACGGTCATGTCGTCGACTTTGTCGACGCTTTTGAGCAGGTTCTGGAAGTCCATGCTCTCGAAATAGGGGAAACCGACGGTGGACGCCTTGTGCCACGGATGGTTGGGGTCCAGTTGCCGTTGGAAGCTCCAGACCACGTCATCGGCGTTCAGCTCGCGAGTCGGCTTGAAGTAGTCGGTGGTGTGGAACTTGACGCCTTTTCTCAGGTGAAAGGTGTATTGCAGGCCGTCGGGGCTGATTTCCCAGCTTTCGGCCAGGGCCGGCTGGATCTCGGTGGTGCCGGGCTTGAAGTCCACCAGGCGGTTGAACATGGTTTCGGCCGCGGCGTCGGAGGTGACGGCGGTGGTGTAGAGCACCGGGTCGAAACCTTCCGGGCTGGCTTCGGTACAAACCACCAGCGGCTTGGCCGAAACGCCGATCGCCACGCTGAACACGGCTGCCGCGATGGCGGCACGCAGGGGAAGCTTCTTCATGTAACCCTCCTTGATCAATTGAGCCAGATTAGACGCTGGGGCCGATTCGTCGAATCGGCCCCAGGACAGTCAGGTGTCAGAGAATGTTGAATGGAATGGTGGTGACCACGCGGAATTCGTTGATGTTGCCATCACCCTGGTTCGCGCTGGCGCGGTGGGTGGTGTAGGTCGCACGAATGGAGGTGGCTTTCAGCGGACCACTCTGTACGGCGTAGGAGGTACCGATGCCATATTCGTAGTGGTGCTCGCCGTTGAGGTTTTTCACGTCGTAGGCGGTGCCGGTGTAATGGGTGCCGTCAATGCCCCAGCCGTGGACTTCATAGATGTTGAATTTCAGGCCGGGAATACCGTACTGGGCCATGTTCAGGCCATAGGCAACCTGGAACGACTTCTCGTTCGGACCGTTGAAGTCCGACAGCATGGAGTTGGCCAGGTAGATACCGTTGGTTTCGTGCAGGTAGTCGAAGTATTCGTTACCAACGATTTGCTGGTAGGAGAAGGTCAGGCTGTGGGCCTGGTGGGTCAGGCCGAGAGACAGCGAGTAGGCGTCGTTGTCGATCTCGCCCATCTTCTTTTTGCCGGTATCGAGCGTCTTGTAGTAATTCAGGCCGGTCGTCAGGCCCAGCACCGAGGTGTCGCCCAATTCGTGGGTGGCGCCGAAGTAGTACTGGTTCCAGAAGTCCTCGACGTTGGCCATGTAGAGGCTGGTCTTCAGGCTTTTGAACGGCTGGTAGTTCAGGCCGACGGTATTGACGTGGTCGGTCTCGGCGCCGTTGTTGGTGTACTCGCTGCGGAACCTGGACAGGCTCTCTTCGGTTCGCGGCGACACACGGTCGAAAGTGCCTGCGTCAAAGGACAGGTTGTTGAATTCTTCACTGTGCAGGCTCACACCCTCGAAGCTTGAAGGCAGTGGGCGGTTGCCGATGACATCGACGATCGGCGTGCTGAAGTTCTGGCGACCGGCGGTCAGGGTGGTGTTCGAGACACGGAACTTGACGTTGGCCAGGCCGATTTTGCTCCACTGGTCGATCGCGTCGCCATGGCGGTTGGCCAGGGTGCGGTTTCCGCCGCCGGCGATGTCCTCGCGGCTGCGATCCAGGGCAATGGCGTTGTAGAGCGCGACTTCAGTGCTGACGCCAACCGTACCTTGGGTAAAGCCCGAGTTGTAGTCGAGGATGGTGCCCTGGACCCAGTTGATGCGGCGCGGAATAGGGGTTGCCACACCGTGTTTGTCGTAGCTGAAACGGTCATTGCGGCGCTTCAATTCGTTGGCGTACCAGTTGCGGGTCGTACCGCCCAGGCTCTGGCCGTCGATGAAGCCCTTGGCGTCGTTTTGCGCATTGGTCGAACTCAGGCCTGTCGGCACGAAGTCCTGACTCTGGGTGTCAGCGTAAGCCATCACGGTGGCGCTGCTGATGGCCAAGGCCAATAACGCTTGGTGAGAGAGTTTCAAGGTAAAGCTCCTTATTTTCTTTTTTAATACCGGTTTTCTAGGTTTATCCGGCTTTTGTGGTGGACACTTTTTGTTTGCGCAATCGTTTGCTTGGCAGTGATTTGCCGAATTTCGGCAGCAAGTTGCTCGAGAGGCGAAATTCGCCCCCGCGGCACGGGTCATGGTTTTATTGTTCGATACTGACGCCCGAGAACACGTTGCGCCCGAAGGGACTGACCTTGAAACCTTCGACCTTGCTACTCAACGGCTGGTTGACCGTCGAATGGGCGATGGGGGTAATGGGCACCTGTTGCTTGAGCAACTGCTGGGCCTGTTGGTAAAGCACCGCGCGTTGGTCGCGGTCGGTGACGAGCTTGGCTTGCTTGATCAGCTTGTCGTATTGCGGGTTGCACCACATGGAGTAGTTGTTACCGCCAATCGCGTCGCAACCGTAGAGGGTGCCGAGCCAGTTGTCCGGGTCACCGTTGTCGCCGGTCCAGCCGATCAGGCTGATGTCGTGCTCGCCATTCTTGGTGCGCTTGATGTACTCGCCCCATTCATAGCTGACGATCTTCACCTTCAGGCCGATCTTCGCCCAGTCGGCCTGGAGCATTTCGGCCATCAGCTTGGCGTTGGGGTTGTACGGGCGTTGCACGGGCATGGCCCAGAGGGTGATTTCGGTGCCTTCCTTGACGCCGGCGGCCTTGAGCAGTTGCCGGGCTTTTTCCGGGTTGTAGGGGGCGTCCTTGATGCTTTCGTCGTAGGACCATTGGCTGGGCGGCATGGCGTTGACCGCCAGCTGGCCGGCGCCCTGGTAGACCGCATTGAGAATGCTCGGCTTGTTCACCGCCATGTCCAGCGCCTGGCGGACCTGGAGCTGGTCGAAGGGTTTGTGTTGCACGTTGTAGGCGATGTAGCCCAGGTTGAAGCCGGGCTTCTGGATGACCTGCAGCTTGGGGTCCTTCTTCAGCCCGTCGACGTCGGCGGGGCGCGGGTGCAGGGTGATCTGGCATTCACCGCGCTTGAGTTTCTGTACCCGCACCGAGGCATCGGTGTTGATGGCGAAGATCAGCTGGTCGAGCCGGACCTGATCCGGGTCCCAGTACTGCTTGTTGGCAACGTAGCGAATCTGCGCGTCTTTCTGATAGCGCTGGAACACGTACGGCCCGGTGCCGATGGGCTTCTGGTTGATGTCGCTCGGTTTGCCGGCGGCGAGCAACTGGTCGGCGTATTCGGCGGAGAGAATCGAGGCGAAGCTCATGGCGATGTTCTGGATGAACGCGGCGTCGACCGAATTGAGGGTCATGACCACGGTCAGCGGCCCGGTCTTTTCGACCTTGGCGATGTTCTTGTTCAGGCTCATCCCGTTGAAGTACGGAAACTCGGTGGGGTAGGCCTTGCGAAACGGCTGCTCGGCATCGAGCATGCGATTGAAGGTGAACACCACGTCGTCGGCGTTGAAGTCGCGGGACGGCGTGAAGTACGCGGTGCTGTGGAACTTGACGCCCTTGCGCAGGTGGAACGTATACACCAGACCATCCGCGGAAATATCCCAGCTTTCGGCCAGCGCCGGGGCGACGGTGGTCTCCCCCTTGACGAACTCCACCAGCCGGTTGTAGAGCGGCTCGGCGGCGTCATTGTCGGTGGCGGTGGTGTACTGCGCGCTGTCGAACCCGGCCGGGCTGCCCTCGGAGCAGAACACCAGGCTGCCGGCAGCCTGGGCGAAAGGAGAACCCGCCCACAGGGCGGCTCCCACCAATGCGGATAATGTGAAGGTCTGGCGCATGACGGTCCCAATCCTTTTTTATTGTCATCGGCGAGCAATGGCCGTGTTGGGGACACGGAAAAAATCGCCGATCAAGTCAGTGAATGCAGCAATGCCGCTCGTGAACGCATATCAGCGAAGTCTTGACGTTACGAAGCCAAGTCGATGCGGTAAATGCGTAGAGCCTTAGAGAGTTGTAGGAAATCTCTGTGCAGCAGAGATGCGCTCTGCTGTTACAGCGAATGGATTTCGGACAATTCCTGCAATTCTGGCGGAGGAGGCGAAGACGACGCCGGTTAGGCGCCGTCTTCGCACCACCTCACTTGCTGACGCTGACGCCGTAGAAGGAGTTCAAGCCGAACGGGCTGATCTTGAAGTCCTGCACTTTGGCGCTCATGGGTTGGTACACCGTCGAGTGTGCGATAGGTGTATAGGGGACTTGGTCTTTGAGGATGTGTTGCGCCTGCTTGTACAGCTCGGTGCGTTTGGCCTGGTCCGGAGTGGACTTGGCTTCCTTGATCAGATCCTCGAAGGGCTTGTAGCAGAACTTCGAGAAGTTGTTGCCGTTAACCGCGTCGCAGCCGAACAGCACGCCCAGCCAGTTGTCGGGGTCACCATTGTCGCCGCTCCAGCCAATCAGCATGGCTTGCTGCTCGCCAGCCTTGGAACGCTTGATGTATTCACCCCACTCGTAGCTGACGATCTTGACGTTGAGGCCGATGTTCTTCCAATCGGACTGGAGCATCTCTGCCATCAGCTTGGCGTTGGGGTTGTACGGACGCTGGACCGGCATGGCCCACAGGGTGATCTCGGTACCTGGCTTGACGCCGGCTTCCTTGAGCAGTTCCTTGGCCTTTTCCGGATCGTACTTGGCGTCCTTGACGGTGGTGTCGTAGGACCATTGGGTCGGCGGCATGGCGTTGACCGCCAGTTGGCCGGCGCCCTGGTAGACCGATTCGATGATCTGCTTCTTGTTCACCGAGATGTCCAGCGCCTGGCGCACGCGCAGGTCGGCCAGCGGGTTGGCGGCGGTCTGGTCCTTGAGGACCGGCATCACGTTGTAGGCGATGTAACCCAGGTTGAAGCCGGCCTGCTCAGGCATTCTCAGGCTGCTGTCGGCCTTGAGCGGGGCGATGTCGGCCGGGCGTGGGTAGGCGGTGATCTGGCACTCGCCCTTCTTGAGCTTCTGCGCGCGTACCGAGGCGTCGGTGGTGATGGCGAAGATCAGGTTGTCGACCTTGACGTCCTCAGGCTTCCAGTAGTCCTTGAAGCCGGTGTAGCGGATGTTCGAGTCTTTCTGGTAGCTCTTGAAGACGAACGGACCGGTGCCGATCGGCTTCTGGTTGATGTCGCTGGCCTTGCCTTCCTTGAGCAGCTTGTCGGCGTACTCGGCGGACTGGATGGAGGCGAAGCTCATCGCCAAGTCCTGGATGAACGCGGCATCCACGGTCTTCAGGGTGAACTTGACGGTCTTGTCGTCGAGTTTTTCCACCTTGGTGATGTTGGTGTCCATGCCCATGTCGGTGAAGTATGGGAATTCAGTCGGGTAGGCCTTGCGGAACGGCATGTCCTTGTCGAGCATGCGGTTGAAGGTGAACAGCACGTCGTCGGCGTTGAAGTTACGCGTCGGCTTGAAGTAATCGGTGGTATGGAACTTGACGCCTTCACGCAGGTGGAAGGTGTAGGTCAGGCCATCGGGGGAAACGTCCCAGCTGGTCGCCAGGCCAGGAGTCACGGCGGTGCCGCCACGCTCGAACTGGCTCAGGCGGTTGAAGATGGTTTCAGCGGCGGCGTCGAAGTCGGTTCCGGTGGTGTACAGGCCTGGATCGAAACCGGCCGGGCTCCCCTCGGAGCAGAACACCAGGTTAGTCGCAGCGACAGCGAACGGTGCGCTGGCCAGGAGGCCTGCGCCGACTAAAAACGGAATGACTGCTTTTTTAAGCATGGTGGCCTCATGATTTGTTGTCATTTTTGGTAGTGAGGACGACCTCGTGAGTCGACCTGCGGATACTTATGCAGGCCCCATACCCATTGCAAGATGCAGAGACGTGCTAAGCGTCGAAGAGTGGCACGAACGTACATGAATGTCGCAATTGTGTAAATTCTGACGCATTTGTCAGCTTTCGAGGGACTTTTCAGGTGCACGGGGCGCACCATGGACGGGCAACCGGGGCGCCTGGCGCACCCGGTTGGGGCATTGGCCTACTGGCCCAGGCTCACGCCATAGAAAGGGGTCAGGCCGAAGGGGCTGATCTTGAAGTCGTGCACTTCCCGGCGCAGCGGCTGGAACACCGTCGAGTTGGCGATCGGGGTGATCGGCGCTTGTTCCTTGAGGATTTTCTGTGCCTGTTGATAGAGCTTGACCCGCTCGTCATGGTTGCTGCTGAGCTTGGCTTTCTGGATCAGCTGGTCATAGGCCGGGTCGCACCACTTGGCGTAGTTGCTGCCCTTGACTGCGGCGCAGCTGTAGAGCACGCCGAGCCAGTTGTCCGGGTCGCCGTTGTCGCCGGTCCAGCCATAGATCATGACGTCATGCTCGCCGTTCTTGGCGCGCTTGATGTACTCGCCCCATTCATAGCTGACGATATTGGCCTTGATCCCGACCTTGGCCCAGTCGGCCTGGATCATCTGCGCCGACATCCGGGCATTGGGGTTGGAGGCCCGTTGCACGGTCATGGCCCACAGGTTGATCTGCGTGCCTTCGGCCACGCCGGCTTCCTTGAGCAGCGCGCGGGCCTTGGTCGGGTCGTAGGGCGCGTCCTTGATGCTCGGGTCATAGGACCACTGGCCCGGCGGCAGGGCGTTCTGCGCCAGTTGACCGGCGCTCTGGTAGACGGCCTTGATGATCGCCGGCTTGTCGATGGCCATGTCCAGGGCCTGGCGGACCTTGAGCTGGTCAAGGGGTTTGTGGGTAACGTTGTAGGCGAGGAAGCCCAGGTTGAAGCCCGGCTGCTGCTGCACCACCAGGTTCTTGTCCTGTCGCATGATCTCGATGTCGGCCGGGCGCGGGTAACCGCTGACCTGGCATTCCCCGGCCTTGAGCTTCTGCAGGCGCGCGGCGGCATCCGGGGTGATGGCGAAGATCAGGTTGTCGAGCTTCACGTCCTCGGGTTTCCAGTAGGCCTTGTTGGCCACGTAGCGGATCTGCGCGTCCTTCTGGTAGCGCTTGAACACGAACGGGCCGGTGCCCACGGGCTTCTGGTTGATGTCGGCGGCGCGGCCTTCCTTGAGCAGTTGCGCGGCGTATTCGGCGGACTGGATCGAGGCGAAGCTCATGGCCAGGTTCTGCACGAAGGCAGCCTCGATATGGTTCAGCGTGAAACGTACGGTCTGGTCATCGAGTTTTTCGACGCTCTTGATCGTGGTGTTGAGGTCCATATCGCTGAAATAGGGCGATTCGGAAGGGTAGGCCTTGCGGAACGGGTGATTGGCGTCGAGCAGGCGCTGGAAGGTGAAGAGCACGTCTTCGGCGTTGAAGTCGCGGCTCGGCTTGAAGTCGTCGGTGGTGTGGAACTTCACGCCGGGGCGCAGGTGGAAGGTGTAGGCCAGGCCGTCCGGGGCAACCTCCCAACTCGTGGCCAGGCCGGGTTCGACCTCGGTGCCGCCGCGTTTGAACTGGGCCAGGCGGTTGAACACGGTTTCCGCCGAGGCGTCGAAATCGGTGCCGCTGGTGTACTGGCTCGGGTCGAAGCCGGCGGGGCTGGCTTCGGAGCAGTAGACCAGGGTCGAGCTGGCCTGGGCCAAGGGGGCGCAGGCCAGCAAGGTGGCGGCCAACAGCAGGGGTTTGAAGGCAATCTTTTCCATTGAAAGGCCTCGAAGGTGCGCAATAGAGCGGGGAGAGGCCCGACTCTAGCACGCCCTGTCGAGGTCTTGGCGCCGGCTCCTACACCGATCGCAAGCCGGCCCTTACTGCAGGACCTCGATCACCCCATCGGCATTCATGTTGACTTTTGCCTTGCCGGCTTCGACTTCCGGCGTCGGCGCTGCGTCCATGGCCGCCGCTTTCATCATCATCGCGCCGCGCGGGAACGGCTGTGGATAACCGTTGCTGTTGAGGTTCAGGCTGACGATCTTGTAGCCCTTGCCGCCCAAGGCCTCGGTGGCCAGTTGGGCGCGGGCCTTGAACGCGGCGATGGCCTCCTTGAACAGGGCGTCCTCGCTGGTCTTGCGGGTGGCGGTGGCGATGGCGAAGTCCATGCTTTCCATTTTCAGGTCCTGCATCAGTTCGCCGGTCAGCTTGGACAGGGCGGCAAAGTCGCTGCTTTCCAGGCGCAGTTCGGCGCGTTCACGCCAACCGATGATCTTCTGGGTCTTGTTGTCGTAGATCGGGTAGCTGTTGCGACTGCCCTGGCTCAGGCTGACTTCCTTGACCGCCTTGGCCTGGCCCAGCGCCTTGTTCATGCGGGTGGTGATGTCGGCGGCGAGCTTGGCCGGATCGCTGTTCTGCGCCTCGGTGTAGAGGGTGACGATCATCAGGTCGCGGGCCACTTCCTGGCTGGCTTCGGCACGCAGGGAAATCTGGTTGTAACGGGCCTCGTCGGCGGCCAGGGCCGGCAGGCTGGCGAGGGTGCTGAGGCTGAGGGCGAGAAGGGCGGCGCGGCGTGTGAAGTGCATGTGAAGCTCCTTGGGATTCGGTGCGCGGGTGGTGTCGGGCAGTCCCGCTTGCAGACATCAGACTGCGCTCGGCGTGTCGGGTTCGCACGGTTACAACTTCAATACAGAGTAGAGCCGGTTGTAGGGGACTGTGTGGCGAGCGGGCTTGTCGGAACGATGTTTGTCGACTGTGGCTGTTTGCCGCACATTTACCTGCCCGCGCCCCGGCTTGGTTATACTCGTGGCGATCCGCCTGGAGCGCTCATCAGGAGAGCTCATGCTCGCCCCCGTTCAATTGCTGTCCGCGACTCGCCAGAACCTCTGGCGCCTGACCTTCATCCGTATTCTGGTCCTGGCCGCCCAGGCCGGCTCCGTGGGAATCGCCTACTGGTTCCAGCTGCTGCCGCTGCCCTGGTTGCAACTGGCGATGACCCTGGTCTGTTCCATGGTGCTCTGCGCCTTCACGGTGGTGCGCCTGCGCACCACCTGGCCGGTCACCGAGCTCGAATACGCCGTGCAACTGGCCTGCGACCTGTTTATCCACAGCGCCTTGCTGTACTTCTCCGGGGGCTCGACCAACCCCTTCGTGTCCTATTACCTGGTGCCGCTGACCATCGCCGCGGTGACCTTGCCCTGGCGCTATTCGGTGGTCCTCTCCGGCGTGGCACTGGCGCTGTACACCTTGCTACTGGTGCAGTTCTACCCGCTGGAAACCCTGCCGATTTCCCGGGAAAAGCTGCAGATCTATGGCATGTGGCTGAGCTTCGCCCTGGCTGCGGCGGTGATCACCTTCTTCGCCGCGAAGATGGCCGAGGAACTGCGGCGCCAGGAAGAATTGCGCGCGTTGCGCCGCGAAGAAGGCCTGCGTGACCAGCAACTGCTGGCCGTGGCGACCCAGGCCGCCGGCGCCGCCCACGAACTGGGGACTCCCCTGGCAACCATGAGCGTGCTGCTCAAGGAAATGCGCCAGGATCATCCGGACCCGCTGCTCCAGGACGACCTGAGCGTGCTCCAGGACCAGGTCAAGCTGTGCAAGGAAAGCCTGCAGCAGCTGGTTCGCGCCGCCGAGGCCAATCGTCGAATGGCGGTGGAAATGCAGGACGTCACGGTCTGGCTCGACGAAGCGCTGAACCGTTGGCACCTGATGCGCCCGGAAGCCAGCTATCGCTTCCAGCGCCTGGGCCAGGGCGATGTGCCGCGCCTGGCGCCGCCGCCGGACCTGACCCAGGCCTTGCTCAACCTGCTGAACAACGCCGCCGATGCCTGCCCCGAAGGCCTGGAAGTGCGACTCGATTGGGATGAGGAGACCCTCACCATCAGTATCCGTGACCACGGCGCCGGTGTGCCGCTGGCCATCGCCGAGCAGATCGGCAAACCGTTTTTTACCACCAAGGGCAAAGGTTTCGGCCTGGGCCTGTTCTTGAGCAAGGCCAGCGTGACACGCGCCGGCGGCTCGGTGAAACTCTACAGTCATGAGGAGGGCGGCACGCTCACCGAGCTGCGCCTGCCCCGTGTTGCCCGAGGAGACGAAGCATGAGTGACGAAATCCAGGTCGAAGGCGAGGAACTGCCGCATCTGTTGCTGGTGGACGACGACGCCACCTTTACCCGCGTGATGGCGCGGGCCATGAGCCGCCGCGGCTTTCGCGTCAGCACCGCAGGTTCCGCCGAAGAGGGCCTGATCCTGGCCCAGCAGGACCTGCCGGACTATGCCGCGCTGGACCTGAAGATGGACGGCGACTCCGGCCTGGTGCTGCTGCCCAAGCTGCTGGAGCTCGATCCGGAGATGCGTGTGCTGATCCTTACCGGCTACTCGAGCATCGCCACGGCGGTGGAGGCGATCAAGCGCGGTGCCTGCAACTATCTATGCAAGCCGGCGGATGCCGACGACGTGCTGGCGGCCCTGCTGTCCGAGCACGCCGACCTCGATACCCTGGTGCCGGAAAACCCGATGTCGGTGGATCGCCTGCAATGGGAGCATATCCAGCGCGTATTGACCGAACACGAAGGCAATATCTCCGCCACCGCCCGGGCGTTGGGCATGCATCGGCGGACCTTGCAGCGCAAATTGCAGAAGCGGCCGGTGCGGCGCTGAACCGGCGCTGAACGAGTCCGTCGCAAAGCGCCCTACGGCGGGCACGAATCATCTATGATCGGTTGGTGAAATTTCTTACTCCAACCGAGCCTTAGAATGACTAAGAACGCTGAATATTCCGCGGTCAACGATGCAGTAAAAGGGCATTTTTTTCGTAGGGTCTGGCAACTGGCCTCGCCTTACTGGCGCAGTGAGGAGAAGGGCAAGGCCTGGTTTTTGCTGATCAGTGTCGTGGGCCTGTCGCTATTCAGCGTTGGCATCTCGGTCTGGTTCAACAATTGGTACAAGGACTTCTACAACGCCTTGCAGGAGAAAAACAGTGATGCCTTCTGGCACCTGATCCTGTATTTCGGCGGTATTGCCGCGGTTGCCATCCTCGGTGCGGTCTATCGGCTGTACCTGACCCAGATGCTGACCATCAGCTGGCGCCGCTGGCTGACCGAGCAGCATTTCAAACGCTGGCTCGAGCACAAGAACTACTACCAGATGGAGTCGGGCGGGAATACCGACAACCCGGACCAACGACTGAGTGAAGACCTCAACAGCTTTACCAGCGACACCTTGAGTCTGGGCTTGGGGCTGTTTCGCACTGTGGTCAGTCTGGTGTCGTTCTCGATCATTCTCTGGGGGATATCGGGAAGTATCGAAGTCTTTGGCATCACTATTCCCGGCTACATGTTCTGGTGCGCCTTCCTCTATGCGGTCATCGGCAGTTGGTTGACCCGGGTGATCGGCAGCCACCTGATCCCGCTGAATAATCAACAACAACGCTTTGAAGCCGATATGCGCTTCTCGTTGGTACGGGTTCGTGAAAACGCCGAAAGCATTGCCCTGTATGACGGCGAGCCCAATGAGAGCCAGCGTCTCAGTACACGTTTCGGCAAGGTCTGGTCCAACTACTGGTCGCTGATGCGGGTCACCAAGCGCCTGACGTTCTTCACCTCCGGTTACACTCAGATCGCGATCATCTTTCCCTTCATGGTGGCGGCGCCGCGCTATTTCGCCGGCAAGATCCAGCTCGGCGAGCTGATGCAGATCAACTCGGCGTTCGGCAATGTGCAGGAAAACTTCAGCTGGTTCATCGATGCCTACTCCAACATCGCGGTGTGGAAAGCCACTTGTGACCGTTTGCTGAGTTTCCGTCAGGCCATGCTCGACAATGAAGACCGTACTCCGGCCATCGATGTGCAGAGCCAGGGTGAAGCGTTACAGGTGAACAACCTGGACCTGGATCTGGCGGACGGTCGGCATTTGCTGGCGGGTGCGCACATGAGTGTGGCCCCGGGCGAAAGGGTGATGCTCAGCGGGCGTTCCGGCAGTGGCAAAAGCACCCTGTTGCGCGCCATGGGCAATCTCTGGCCCCGGGGCGGCGGCAGCATTCGCTTGCCGGTCGGGCGTTCGCTGTTCCTGCCGCAGAAACCTTACCTGCCGATTGGCAGCCTGCGTGAGGCGATGAGTTATCCACAGCCGGGCGATGCTTACCCGGATGAGCGTTATCAGGAAGTCTTGCAGACCTGTCGCCTGCCGCACCTGGCCGGACGGCTGGACGAAAGCAATCACTGGCAGCGGATGTTGTCGCCGGGTGAGCAGCAGCGCCTGGCCTTCGCCCGTGCGCTGCTCTATGCGCCGCAATGGCTGTTCCTCGACGAGGCCACGGCGGCCATGGACGAGGAGGATGAGGCTGCACTGTATCAGGCGCTGATCGACCAGATCCCGGGCTTGAGCATTGTCAGCGTCGGCCATCGCAGCAGCCTGAACAAATTCCACCCACGGCATCTGCGTATCGAGCGTGGACACCTGGTCACTCAGGACGCGGTCAGTGCATAGCCAACAGTGATCGTACAACCCGGTTGAGCTATGATGCGGGCTCAGCCGTTCAGCCGAGATAGATGTTCGATATGGAAAACCAGAGCGCCGGGCTTCGCCCGACCCGAAAGCGCCGCAGCCTTGCCCAGGAACTGGTCACGGTACTCACCGAGCAGATCCGCGACGGCCAGCTCAAGCGTGGGGACAAGTTGCCCACCGAGTCGGCGATCATGGATGCCCATGGCGTCAGCCGTACGGTGGTGCGCGAGGCGATCTCGCGCCTGCAGGCGGCCGGGCAGGTGGAAACCCGTCACGGCATCGGTACCTTTGTCCTGGACACACCGAGCCCCAGCGGTTTTCGTATCGATCCGGCGACGGTGGTGACCCTGCGCGATGTGCTGGCGATCCTCGAGTTGCGTATCAGCCTGGAAGTCGAGTCGGCGGGGTTGGCGGCGCAGCGGCGCACCCCCGAGCAATTGGCGGCCATGCGTGCGGCGCTGGATGCGTTGAATGAAAGCGCGGCCCATGCCAGCGATGCGGTGGCTTCGGATTTCCAGTTCCACCTGCAGATTGCCCTGGCCACCGGCAACCGCTATTTCACCGATATCATGACCCACCTGGGCACCAGCATCATTCCACGGACCCGCTTGAACTCGGCGCGGCTGGCCCATGATGACCAGCAGCACTACATGAACCGGCTGGGGCGTGAGCACGAAGAGATCTATGAAGCGATTGCCCGCCAGGATTCCGATGCGGCGCGGGCCGCGATGCGCCTGCATTTGACCAACAGCCGCGAGCGGCTGCGCCAGGCCCATGAAGAGGCCGAGGCGCAGAAGGGCTAAGTAGCTCGAAGCCTGAAATACGGACCTTGTGGGAGCGGAGCTTGCCCGCGAAGCTTTTGGCGACCTCAAGGTCGCCTTCGCGGGCAAGCTCCGCTCCCACACCAGGTTCTCTATGCGCCTTTCAGGATCGTCCGATCCACGCGCACCGCCCATTTCGCGGCTTTCGCCGGCACATCAAACGCAACTTTGCCGGTCGCATCCGCCTTCGCCCGGGCAACCGCCACGCCATCGGCCAGCAGTTCCAGCGGCATATCCTTGAGTGACTGACCGGAAGCCAGTTCGAGTTTTACGGTAAAGGTCATGGGTGCTCTCCTTGTCACTGATGATTGTCGATAAAGGTCGTGGCCTGGCCGTCCAGCGTGCCGATCAGCTCGGGCGAACCGCCACGGAACTGGCGGAACACATGGCGTCCCGTCACCCCCACTGACGCATCCGCCGGTACATTCAAGGTCGGCTGAAAGCGATCGGTCAGTTCGGCATAGGCCGTCCACGGGCCGATATAGGACTCGTCCAGCCCCTTGGTGTAGCTGAAGGCATAGCGCACGGCATTGCCCGGCAGCCAGTTGGGTTCGCTGGGGGTGCGGCTCTGCCAGCCATCGGCCTTGATGGCCGGGGCTAAACCGGGTGGGTTGAGGTAGCCCGCGGGCAGGTTCGGCTTGTAGTCCTTGAGCAACAGATAGGTACTCCAGCCCCACCAGCTGTCGCTCTGGCTGCGGTCATTGAGGTTGTTGACGTCGTTGCGGCGCAGCACGGTCTTGCCCTTGAGGGCGAACAGCGGGGCGAAATTCAGGCTGTCCTGGCTGTTTTCCACCTTTGCCAGGTCCGGTACCGAACGCAGGGCGGCATAGGCCTCGGGTGGTACGACGACGCCACTGAGAAACGCCGCGAACACTTCATCCACCGACTGCTGCACCGCCTGTTTGACCTGGAGCCGGTTGCTGCTGTCGATCGTGTCGAAATAGCGTTTGTCGCCGTAGCAATTCCAGCGCTCGCCGCGAGCGTTGCTGACTTTCAGGCCGTACTTGCTGTCCTCGTCGTGCATGAAACGGGAAATCAGCGAGCCCACGTCGGCGGGCGTGACGCTGTCGGCTAGTTGCTTGCGCGGCACACGCAAATGGCCGGCGGAGAACAGGTCGGTGAGGAAATGATCGGCAAAGGCATTCATCGCGTAGGCCAGTTCCAGGTCCTGGTCGGTGCCGCTTTTACGAGCAACAACAGCCTGTTGCAACGCGGCGGCGTGACCGGCCTGGTAGGCCAGCAAGGCCCATTCGCCGAAGTGGTCCCAGTTGCTGGCGGCCAGTTTCAGGTAGCGGCCCAGGGGATAGAGCGGCGAGGCGAAGCTGCCACCACCGGTGATCTTGTTCCACTCGCCGGACAGGGTATCGCCCAGTTCGTCGTAGGCTTCATGAGGTTGCTTGCCGTCCTTGATCGCCTGGTTGGCGGCGTTGATCTCGGTTTTCATCACTTGCAGGATCTTCTGCGCTTCTTCCCGGGAGGCGGGCAGCGTCGCCAGCGAGTTGAAGGATGCGCTGAAGCGCGCCTGACGTTCCGCCAGGGTGGCGCCATCGGCGATCGGTCGGTCCGGGATACCGTAGAAATCTCCGCCCAGGGCGATGATCTGGCCGTAGGTCAGGGCCAGACCGTTGGTCAGGTGCAGTTCGACCTGCCAAGCCGGAATGGCCGGTGCGTCCTTGGCAAAACGCAGCAGGGCGCCGTCGCCGATAGCTGTGTGTTCACCACCTTCGAAACGGACCTGGGGCGAGCCCTTGGGCGCGACGCCGGGCGTCGTCGGCTGGTGATACTTGAGGGTGTGATGACCTTCGGCGAGCAGGATCACGGCCGCGCCGTCGCCTGGAATCGCGATGCCCCGTTCGGTAAAGAGGGTGTCGAGTTCGGCAATGACCTTGCCGTCGTGCAGCAGGAAATCCCCTGCGATCCGTTGAGTAGCTGACATTTCTAGCTCCTTGATATGTCGTCTTTTTCGTTTCAATTAACTGTATATATATACAGTTAAAATCGAATATAGATGAAAAATTTCCTACGTCAAGGGGGCAAATGGTTTGTGAGATTTCTTGAGCGATACCTGTTGACCTTTGTTATTTAAGTTGTACGATGACGTACGACATCAGCCAGCCTGCGCTGTCTCTTTCATCACAACGTGCTCCCAGGGTGTTCGAATAATGAATCCACAAGAACTGAAGTCCATCCTCTCCTCCGGCTTGCTGTCCTTCCCGGTGACCGATTTCACTGCCCAGGGTGATTTCCATCGCGCCGGCTACGTCAAGCGCCTGGAGTGGCTGGCCCCTTACGGCGCGACCGCGCTGTTCGCCGCCGGCGGTACCGGTGAGTTCTTCTCCCTGGCGGCCAGCGAATATTCCGAAGTGATCAAGACCGCCGTCGATACCTGTGCCGGCAGTGTGCCGATCCTCGCCGGTGTCGGCGGTTCGACCCGCCAGGCCATCGAATACGCCCAGGAAGCCGAGCGCCTGGGGGCCAAGGGCCTGCTGCTGCTGCCGCACTACCTGACCGAAGCCAGCCAGGAAGGCGTCGCCGCCCACGTTGAAGCCGTGTGCAAATCGGTGAAGATCGGCGTGGTGGTCTACAACCGCAACGTCTGCCGCCTGACCGCGCCCTTGCTGGAACGCTTGGCCGAACGCTGCCCGAACCTGATCGGCTACAAGGATGGCCTGGGGGATATCGAGCTGATGGTGTCGATTCGCCGCCGCCTCGGTGACCGTTTCAGCTACCTCGGTGGCCTGCCGACCGCCGAGGTCTATGCCGCGGCCTACAAGGCCCTGGGCGTGCCGGTCTACTCCTCGGCGGTGTTCAATTTCATCCCGAAAACCGCGATGGATTTCTACCACGCCATTGCCCGCGACGATCACGCCACCGTCGCCAAGATCATCGACGACTTCTTCCTGCCGTACCTGGATATCCGTAACCGCCGCTCCGGTTATGCTGTGAGCATCATCAAGGCCGGTGCGAAGATCGTCGGCCATGACGCCGGTCCCGTGCGCACGCCGCTGACCGATCTGCTGCCGGAAGAATACGAAGCCCTGGCCGCGCTGATCGACAAGCAAGGCGCACAGTAAGAACGAATAAACCAGGCCGCTGAGCAATCAGCGGCTTTTTCGGTTCAGGAGGTTTTCCGTGGCAGATGCAAAGCGTTTCGACAACTACATTGGCGGCCAGTGGGTGGCCGGTGCCGATTACTCGGCCAATATCAACCCGTCGGACTTGTCCGATGTCATTGGCGAATACGCCAAGGCCGACCTGGCTCAAGTGCAGTCGGCCATCGACGCCGCCCGTGCGGCGTTTCCCGCCTGGTCCACCTCGGGCATCCAGGCCCGCAGCGATGCGTTGGACAAGGTCGGTTCGGAGATTCTCGCCCGCCGCGAAGAGCTGGGGCACCTGCTGGCCCGGGAGGAGGGCAAGACCCTGCCCGAGGCCATTGGCGAAGTGACCCGCGCCGGCAACATCTTCAAGTTCTTCGCCGGCGAATGCCTGCGCCTGTCGGGGGATTACCTGCCGTCGGTGCGTCCGGGCGTCAACGTCGAAGTGACCCGCGAGGCCCTGGGCGTGGTCGGTCTGATCACGCCGTGGAACTTCCCGATCGCCATCCCGGCCTGGAAGATCGCCCCGGCCCTGGCCTACGGCAACTGCGTGGTGCTCAAGCCCGCCGAACTGGTGCCGGGTTGTGCCTGGGCCCTGGCGGAAATCATTTCCCGCGCCGGTTTCCCGGCCGGTGTGTTCAACCTGGTGATGGGCAGCGGTCGCCTGGTGGGCGACGCGATGGTCAACAGCCCGAAAGTCGACGGTATCAGCTTCACCGGTTCCGTCGGCGTCGGTCGGCAGATCGCAGTCAACTGCGTGTCGCGCCAGGCCAAGGTGCAGTTGGAGATGGGCGGCAAGAACCCGCAGATCATTCTCGATGACGCCGACCTCAAGCAGGCCGTCGAGCTGGCGGTGCAGAGTGCGTTCTACTCCACCGGCCAGCGCTGCACGGCTTCCAGCCGGCTGATCGTTACCGCCGGGATTCACGACAAGTTCGTCGAGGCCATGGCCGAGCGCATGCGTTCGATCAAGGTCGGTCACGCGCTCAAGAGTGGTACCGACATTGGTCCGGTGGTGTCCCAGGCACAGCTTGAGCAAGATTTGGGCTACATCAACATCGGTCAGTCCGAAGGCGCGCGGCTGGTGTCCGGCGGTGGCCTGGTGACCTGCGATACCGAAGGCTATTTCCTCGCCCCGACGCTGTTCGCCGACAGCGAAGCCTCGATGCGCATCAGCCGCGAGGAGATCTTCGGCCCGGTGGCCAACATCGTCCGGGTGGCCGATTACGAAGCCGCGCTGGCCATGGCCAACGACACCGAGTTCGGGCTGTCCGCCGGTATCGCCACCACCTCGCTGAAGTACGCCAACCACTTCAAGCGCCACTCCCAGGCCGGGATGGTGATGGTCAACCTGCCGACGGCGGGCGTGGACTACCACGTGCCGTTCGGCGGGCGCAAAGGTTCGTCCTACGGTTCCCGTGAGCAAGGCCGTTACGCGCAGGAGTTCTACACCGTCGTCAAGACCAGCTACATCGGTTCGTAACCCGCTTTGCCCGCACGGGGCCCTTGCCTGAAGCCCCGTGCGGTACATCCCTGAATGTTTTACCCGCGTAAAAAAATAAAGAGTGGGAGTACATCTACATGCAAGCGATCAAGCAGACCCACGTCCGCTATTTGATACTGCTCATGCTGTTCCTGGTGACCACGATCAACTACGCCGACCGTGCCACCATCGCTATTGCCGGTTCCAGCCTGCAGAAGAGCCTCGGCATCGATGCCGTCACCCTCGGTTATATCTTCTCCGCCTTCGGCTGGGCCTATGTGCTCGGGCAGATTCCCGGCGGCTGGCTGCTCGACCGTTTCGGCTCGAAGAAAGTCTATGCCCTGAGCATCTTCACCTGGTCGCTGTTCACCGCGCTGCAAGGCTATGTCGGCGAGCTCGGCGTCTCCACCGCCGTGGTCGCGCTGTTCATGCTGCGCTTCCTGGTGGGCCTGGCCGAAGCGCCGTCCTTTCCCGGTAACGCCCGCATCGTCGCGGCCTGGTTCCCCACCGCCGAGCGCGGCACCGCCTCGGCGATCTTCAACTCCGCGCAATACTTCGCCACCGTGCTGTTCGCGCCGCTGATGGGCTGGATCGTGTTCGTCTTCGGCTGGCAGCACGTGTTCCTGGTGATGGGCGGCCTCGGCGTGCTGTTCTCGCTGATCTGGCTGAAAATCATCCACAGCCCGCGCCAGCACCCGATGATCAACGAGGCCGAGTTCAACCATATCGCCGAGAACGGCGGCATGGTCGACATGGACCAGGGCAAGGCCGCCGGTGGCGGTCCGAAGTGGGACTACGTGCGTCAACTGCTGACCAACCGCATGATGCTCGGCGTCTACCTGGGCCAGTACTGCATCAACGGCATCACCTATTTCTTCCTGACCTGGTTCCCGGTGTACCTGGTGCAGGAGCGCGGCATGACCATCCTCAAGGCCGGCTTCATCGCCTCCTTGCCGGCGATCTGCGGCTTTGTCGGCGGTGTGCTGGGCGGGATCATTTCCGACTACCTGCTGCGCCGCGGCCACAGCCTGACCTTCGCCCGCAAGGCGCCGATCATTGGCGGCCTGCTGCTCTCCACCACCATCGTCGCCTGCAACTACGTGGACATCGAATGGATGGTGGTGGGCTTCATGGCCCTGGCGTTCTTCGGCAAGGGCGTCGGCGCGCTGGGCTGGGCGGTGGTCTCGGACACTTCGCCGAAGCAGATCGCCGGCTTGAGTGGCGGCCTGTTCAACATGTTCGGCAATATCGCGTCCATCACCACGCCGATCGTGATCGGCTACATCATCAGCGCCACCGGCTCGTTCAAGTGGGCCCTGGTGTTCGTCGGCGCCAACGCGCTGGTGGCGGTGATCAGCTACGTGGTGATCGTCGGTGAGATCAAGCGGGTCGAACTGCGCGAGCCACCGGCCGGTCCCAGGCACGATACCGAGCCCCGTCTGACCCAAGCCCATTCCTGAGGAGCGGCTTCATGCAGTTGATTGAACATTCCGATTCGCCGCGCTACATCCGCCTGCACGAGCGGGACAACGTGGTGATCGTGGTCAATGACCAGGGCGTGCCGGCCGGCACCGAGTTCGCGGACGGCCTGGTGACCCGCGAGCCCATTCCGCAGAGCCACAAGGTGACCCTGGTGGACATCGCCGAGGGCGGCGAAGTGATCCGCTACGGCCAGGTCATCGGTTATGCGCTGGCGCCGATTCCCCGTGGCAGTTGGATCAAGGAGGATCAGTTGCGCATGCCCACCGCGCCACCGCTGGACAGCCTGCCGCTGTCCACCGACGTGCCGGCGGCCCAGGCGCCGCTCGAGGGCTTCACCTTCGAGGGCTATCGCAATGCCGACGGTACCGTGGGCACGCGCAATATCCTCGGCATCACCACCACGGTGCAGTGCGTGACCGGCGTGCTGGACCATGCGGTCAAGCGCATCAAGGACGAACTGTTGCCCAAGTACCCGCATGTCGACGATGTGGTGGCCTTGACCCACAGCTACGGTTGCGGCGTGGCGATCAGCGCGGCCGACGCCTATATCCCGATCCGCACCGTGCGCAACCTGGCGCGCAACCCGAACCTGGGGGGCGAGGCGCTGGTGATCAGTCTCGGCTGCGAGAAGTTGCAGGCCGGGCAGGTGATGCACGAGGGCGACAGCTCGGTGGACCTGAGCGAGCCCTGGTTGTATCGCTTGCAGGATGCCAGCCACGGCTTTACCGAAATGATCGAGCAGATCATGGCGCTGGCGGAAACCCGCCTGAAGAAACTCGATCAGCGGCGCCGGGAAACGGTGCCGGCGTCGGAGCTGATTCTCGGCATGCAATGTGGCGGCAGCGATGCGTTTTCCGGGATCACCGCCAACCCGGCCTTGGGCTATGCCTCCGATCTGCTGTTGCGGGCCGGGGCGACGGTGATGTTTTCCGAAGTGACGGAAGTGCGCGATGCGATCTACCTGCTGACCTCGCGGGCGGAGAACCTGCCGGTGGCCGAGGCGCTGGTGCGCGAGATGGACTGGTACGACCGCTACCTGGCCAAGGGCGAGGCCGACCGCAGCGCCAATACCACGCCCGGGAACAAGAAGGGCGGGTTGTCGAACATTGTCGAGAAGTCCCTGGGTTCCATCGTCAAGTCCGGCAGCAGCGCGATCAACGGGGTGCTGGGGCCGGGCGAGCGCTTCACGCGCAAGGGCCTGATCTTCTGCGCGACGCCGGCCAGTGATTTTGTCTGCGGTACCTTGCAGCTGGCTGCCGGGATGAACCTGCATGTGTTCACCACGGGACGCGGTACGCCTTATGGCTTGGCGATGGCGCCGGTGGTGAAGGTCTCGACCCGCACCGAGCTGGCGCAGCGCTGGCCGGACCTGATCGATATCGACGCCGGGCGCATTGCGACCGGGAGGGCCACGATCGAGGAGCTGGGCTGGGAGTTGTTCCACTACTACCTGGATGTCGCCAGCGGCAAACAGCAGACCTGGGCCGAGCGGCACAAGCTGCACAACGACATTACCTTGTTCAATCCAGCGCCGATTACCTGATTCCCATCAGGAGGCCTGGAATCAATCCTGTGGCGAGCCCGCTCGCCACAGTGTTGCACTTTAGAACACCGACCAGCCGATCCGCTCGCTCAGCAGTTCCAGCGCCGCCATTCCCACCAGCGAGTTACCGGCCGCATTCAGCTCCGGCGACCAGACGCACACGGTAAAGCGTCCCGGCACCACCGCGACAATCCCGCCACCCACGCCGCTCTTGCCAGGCAAGCCGACCCGATAGGCAAAATTCCCGGCCTCGTCATACAACCCGCTGGTGGCCATGATCGAGTTGACCTGCTGGGTCTGGCGCCGGGTCAGGATCTGCTCGCCGCTGTGCTTGCAGAAGCCGTCATTGGCCAGGAAGCAGAACGCCCGCGCCAGGTCGATGCAGTTCATGCGCAGCGCGCAGTGGCTGAAGTAACTGCGCAGCACTGCCTCCACATCGTTGTGAAAGTTGCCGAACGATTGCATCAGGTAGGCCATGGCCGCGTTGCGTGCGCGGTGCTGGTATTCCGATTCGGCCACCTTGCCGTCCACCATGATCTGCATGTTGCCCGACAGGCGCCGGACGAAGTCGCGCATCGACAACGCCGGCGCGGCGAAGCGCGACTGGTTGATATCGCAGATCACCAGGGCTCCGGCGTTGATGAACGGATTACGTGGGCGGCCGCGTTCGAACTCCAGCTGCACCAGCGAGTTGAAGGGCTGCCCGGAGGGTTCATGGCCCAGCCGCTCCCAGATCGCCTCACCGGAGTGGCCGATCGCCTGCACCAGGCTGAAGACCTTGGAAATACTCTGGATCGAGAAGGGCGTCTGCGCGTCGCCGGCCTGGAACACCTCGCCGTCGTTGCTGTACACGGCAACGCCCAGTTGATTGCCCGGCACATCCGCCAGCGCCGGAATGTAATTGGCCACTTTGCCCCGGCCGATCAATGGCCGGACTTCATCAAGGATCTCGTTCAACAGCGCTTGCATGCTCGGGCTCGCAGTCACTTCCCGCCGGGTTGCGGGTCTACATGCTGCTAGACGCCACGTGCGGGCTTCGGAGCACAGTTTTTACCGTCAGGTTTTTTGCCGTTGGCGCACGGGTGGACCGGATCAGTTCGTACTCGTTGAGACCGGAGCAGAGGCAGGGGTAAACTGCCTGCCCCGTGTAATGTCTGTTGGCTGGAGCCGGTAATGCGCAAAGATAAGAAACAGGTGATTGGTGACGAGATCGGCGATGCGCAGATCAAGTTGTTTCTCGATTTCGAGCCGGTTGATGCCACCTCGCCGTCCCTGCACAAGCTGATCAAGGCCTACCGTGGCCTGCGTATCGACGATTTCGAGCGGTTCCTGGTGTTCTTCAAGGAAGCCGGTTACGACCTCGACGGCAAGGACGAGCACGGCCAGGACTTCGTCGCCCTGATCAGCGATCAGCGCAATGCCGGCGACTATATCGAGTTGATCGACAACGCTCGCGGCTGACCCCTGTGGCGAGCGGGCAAGCCCGCTCGCCACATCTGATTCTGAGCTAAAAAAAACGCCCCGTTCTTCAACCGAAGAACAGGGCGTTTTTCATTGCACGATCACCTCAAGCGTAGCTTTCGGTCTCGCTGCTCGGCTCCACCAGTTCCAGGCGGATGTTGTTCTGCGCGTTGATCTTGCGATACAGCGCCGCATCCGTCTCCAGGACCGTTTCCCGTGCCGGGAAGATCTCATGGAGCTTGGCCGCCCACTCACCCTTGGCTTTTTCCGGGAAGCAGCGCTCGATCAGTTCCAGCATGATCGACACGGTGACCGAAGCGCCCGGCGAGGCGCCGAGCAGGGCGGCCAGCGTGCCGTCCTTGGCCGCCACCAGTTCGGTACCGAACTGCAGGATGCCGCCTTTCTTCGGGTCTTTCTTGATGATCTGCACCCGTTGACCGGCCGTTTCCAGGCGCCAGTCCTCGGCTTTCACCTCCGGGTAGAAGCGGCGCAGGGATTCCAGGCGCTGCTCCATGGACTGCATCACTTCGCTGATCAGGTACTTGGTCAGGTCCATGTTGTCGCGGGCCACGGCCAGCATCGGGCCGATGTTGCCAACGCGCACCGACAGCGGCAGGTCCATCAGCGAACCGTGCTTGAGGAACTTGGTGGTGAAACCGGCATAAGGCCCGAACAGCAGGGACTTCTTGCCATCGACCACACGGGTGTCCAGGTGCGGCACGGACATCGGTGGCGAACCCACGGCGGCCTGGCTGTAGACCTTGGCCTGGTGGTGCTTGACCACTTCCGGGTTGTCGCAACGCAGCCACTGGCCGCTGACCGGGAAGCCGCCGAAGCCCTTGCTTTCCTCGATGCCCGAAGCCTGCAGCAGCGGCAGGGCCGCACCGCCGGCGCCGAGGAAGACGAACTTGGCATCGACTTCACGGCTGTTGCCGCTGTTCACGTCCTTGATGCTCACGGTCCAGCCGGCGCCATTGCGCTTGAGGCCGGTCACGCGCTTGCAGTACTTGACCTGGGCGTCGGGGGCGCTGGTCAGGTGCTTGAGCAACTGGTTGGTCAGGGCGCCGAAGTTGACGTCGGTGCCTTTCAGCACGCGGGTCGCGGCAATCGGCTCGTCGGCCGGACGGCCCTGCATCATCAGTGGCATCCACTCGGCCAGCTTCGCGCGGTCTTCGGTGTATTCCATCTCGGCGAAGGCATGGTGCGGATGCAGGCTTTCAAAGCGCTTCTTGAGGAAGGCAATGTCCTTGTCGCCCTGGACGAAGCTCAGGTGCGGCACCGGGCTGATGAAGGACTTGCACGAGCCGAAGGTGCCTTTCTGCGCCAGGTAGGCCCAGAACTGCTTCGACACCTCGAACTGGGTGTTGATGTGCACGGCTTTCTTGATGTTGACGGAGCCGTCAGCCGCCTGCGGCGTGTAGTTCAGCTCGCACAGGCCGGCATGGCCGGTACCGGCGTTGTTCCACGGGTTGGAACTCTCCGCGGCACCGGAATCCATCAGCTCGACGACTTCCAGCTTGATCGCGGGGTCGAGCTCCTTGAGCAGCACCGCAAGGGTGGCACTCATGATGCCGGCCCCTACCAGGACCACATCGACTGCTTCGTTATGCGCCATTAACGCGTCTCCAAAATCTGCAGCACCACATTGACGGCATGGCTGCCGGGCATGGGCGGGGCTCTGTTGATGTTAGCCCCGCAATGACCCGACCAGGATGGCCATGTCCGATTCTTCGCAATTTCTTGCAACTTCAGCGGACGCTGCCGGTGGGCCCAGGTGCGTATGAACGCATGTGCGGGCAACACGGGCAATTCGACTTATGGTCAAGAGCGTCCGATTCGTGCAACCAAATCCGTAAGCGAACAGGTGTCAAGCACCTGTCGAGGTGTATCGGATCCTGTGTGATGGGGCCGTTGGAGACGCTGATGGTGCCTGTTCAGACACGAAACTATTCATTTGTTCGCCACACTCTCGTGAAGTTGTGAAAACCCGTTTTTTCACGCTCTTTTGAAGACGTGAACCTCAAAAAAGGGCTGCCGCAGTCTGTCACCGGGCCCGTGGTGCGAATACCGGCCGGGAAGGGCAGGCGGCACGGGCCAACAACGCAGTGAGCGAGCGCAAGGGCAGCTCTGGCAGATTCGCTGAAAACGGTGGTTTGCGCTGGTATCAGCAAGCTCGCCGGCTTCACTCGATCTGTGTGGGCGGCTCTCTGTGGGCAGTACGAAGGTGCCGATGCAAGGGCATTGGCGGTGCTGCGAGGCCCGATCAGGAGACGTCCTTATAATCGGGGGGAGATTGTAACTAAGAAACGGGGAAAAATGGTCGTGTTTAATGACTTTTATTCGGCATCCGGTCAGGTGCCGGGCGTTTCAGCGATCAGAGGTTGTGCGCAGGGTGGCAGGCCGGTGTGACAGGTTCGTGACCAGACGGCGGCCGGGGGCGCTTGCCGGACGTTCGTGCCCGTGCGGGCGACGCTGGTTAGCGACACCCGGGCCCCGCTATACTCAGGGCCTGAATGATGCCTGGTCCTTGGAGAGATGAGCATGTTGCAACGCCTGTTGTTCGGTTTGATCACAGTAACCAGTTTGACGCTTGTCGGCTGTGCCAACAGCCCGCAACAACTCAGCCCGCAACCCAAGCTCACCGTGCAACTGGCGCCGATCGGCCATGGCCAGCCGGTGGTGGTGCGGGTGGTGGACGGCCGCCGCTCGCCGGTGTTGGGTACCCGGGGTGGCCTGTACCCCGAGACCAGCGCCATTACCGTGCAAAGTGCCGACCTGATGCCGAAACTGCAGGCCCAGGCCGAAGCCGCGGTGCGCCTGCTGGGCTTTACCCCGTCGCCTAACGCGATGAATGTGCCGGTATTGACCGTGACCCTGTCCGACCTGACCTATCAGTCGCCGAAAGAGGGGGTTTATGTGACCGAGGCGAACATCGGTGCCAACTTCCGTTCCGATGTGAGCAGCGGCAACCGTCATTACAGCGGTAGCTATGGGGCATCCTTGAACCAGCGTTTCGGCATGGCGCCGAACGAAGAGTCGAACACCAAGTTGATCAGCGACGTGTTGAGCGATGCGCTGACCCGGGTGTTCAAGGACCCGAAAATCGGCCAACTGCTGAGCGAATAATGATATGAGCCATGTGGGGGGCGGCTCACGCCGCCTCCACATAAAGATCCAGCACGCTCACCCCCGTCAGCAGATCCGTTTCCGGCAGATCGGCGTGCTGATGCCCTCCCAATGCGCAATACACCAGCCAATGGCGATCCTGGACGTTGAACGACATGGCGTCCACCAGGGCTTGCTGTTCGTCGCTGGGGGCGATCAGGTAAAGGCGATCCTGGTTTTCTGCGTGCAGCATGACAAGCTCCGTGGGCTATCGAAGGGCGACAGACTGGCGTGTCAAGGTGACGTTCCGGTGACAATGGAAATCAACCCGACCAACAGAAACGACAACGGCGCCCACGGGCGCCGTTGTTATTCATAACCGTTGCTATTAAAGCGCCAGGCCGGCCTTGACCCGATACTGATTGCGCACCGGCGTCGCGTATTGCTGCACCAGGTACGGACGGTGTTCGACCGGGCAGGCCTCCAGGCGGTTCTGCCATTGCACCTCGGCCTTGGCCAGTTCCTCGGCGGGGAACACCTGGGGGGCGGGCGGCACCTGCAACTGCGGGTCGGCTTCGCTCCACTGGGCATAGGCCAGGTAGTGCACCGGGAACAGGCGATAGCCGTGGAGAATCTGCCGGTCCATTTCCGTGGCCAGGACCTTGGTGTCCTCGAACTCGCCGCTCAGGGGCGCGGCGAAGTTCACGTGGACCCGGCCCTTGTAGCCGGTGATGCCCTTGGCAATGCTGACGTCATCCTCGCCCGGCGCCTTGGTGTAGCTGCCGGTGGTGGCGCGGATATACAGCTCGCGTGCCTTGGCCAGGTCGCAGGGGTCATACTCGTAGCTGATGGACACGGGCGTCAGGTTCATCGAGCGGATGACCTCGGAGAACGGCTCGTCCTTGCGGCTCATGTGGAACATTTTCAGGATCGCCGACTCGGTCCGGTCGTCACCGTCCTTGGCCCGGCCTTCGGCCTGGGCGATCCAGATCGATTGGCCGTCGTGACGGATCGAATGGTTGATGTAGGCCGAGAGCAATTGATAGGCGGCCATCTTTTCCCGCCGTCCGGCGATCGAGCGGTGCACGATGAAGCTCTTGTTCAGGCGCATCAGGTCGCTGACGAAGGGCTTTTGCAGCAGGTTGTCGCCGATGGCGATGCGCGGCGTGGGCAGGCCGGCGTGGTACACGGCATAGTTGACGAAGGCCGGGTCCATCACGATGTCCCGATGGTTGGCCAGGAACAGGTAGGCCTGGCCCGACTTGAGCTGTTCCACGCCGGTGTAGGTGACGCCGTCGGTGGCATGCTCGATGGTCCGGTCGACGTAGACCTCGACCTTGTCCTGCAAGGTGGCGACCGAGGTCACGCCGGCGAATTCACGGCGCAGGCGGTAGGCGATCAGCGGTTTGAGCAGCCAGCCGAAGGCGCCGGCCAGGCGCGGGAAGCGGAAGTGGGTGAGGATATCTAGAAACGCCTGGTCGCCGAACAGTCGGGCCAGGACGGCCGGTACTTCACTGTCGTCGTAAGGTCGGATGGCATCGAATTCGCCCATCATGCTCTCTTGTTGGAAACGGCTAGGGTAAGTAGAGGGTTGAGTGATAAATAACAAAGCCCGATCGGGAAAATAAAGCCCAGGCGTAAAATAGCCTTGCAAATAGACCGGCGATTATACGCACAAGTCACTTCGGAGGCCGCGATGCTGGAAACTGAGCGTTACGAATGCCCTTATTGCGGTGTAGTAGGCGAAGCGGTGCTGGATCTGTCCGGCGGCGACCAGACCTATATCGAGGACTGCGCGGTGTGCTGCCGACCGATTACCTTTGTCCTGCAGACCGATGGCGAGGAGTGGATGCTCGACGTCTACAGAGAGGACGAGTGACGAGGGTTTCCCTATGCAGCGTATCTACGAGCCGGAAAACCTGATGGAAGGTGAGCTGCTGCAAGGCATGCTCGCCAGCGAAGGGATCGAGGCGCACCTGGTGGGGCGTGACCTGCTGGGTGGGGTGGGGGAGTTGCCGGTGTTCGGGTTGTTGGCCCTGGCGGTGGACAATGACCAGGCGCACTGCGCGCGGGAGTTGATCGCCGCGTACAATGAGGCGCTGCCGATGTCCGGTGATGAGCCGGACAGTTTTCCGGATGTGCTGGTCTGTTAGCTTGATTGCCCCGAGTTTTTGAAAAGAGCCGTGTAGCCCAATGTGTGGACGTTATGCCCTGTTTCGCTGGAACCCCACCTTCGCGGCCTTGCCCGGCTTTCCCGCCGACCAGAAGGCGCAGTGGAATATTTCGCCCAATGATTCGGTGCTGATCCTGCGTGCTGCCGACGGTCAACGCGAGCTGGCCCGCGCCCGCTGGGGGCTGACCCCGGCCTGGCTGACCGATCTGTCGAAGACTCCGGCCCATGCCCGGGCGGAAACCCTGGCCGAGCAGCCGATGTTTCGCCAGGCCTTCCGCGAGCGGCGTTGCCTGCTGCCGGCCAACGGCTTCTACGAGTGGCGCGGCACGCAGCGCAAGCGGCCTTACTGGCTGACGCCGGCGGAAGGTTCGAGCCTGTTTTTTGCGGCGATCTGGGAGGCCTATCCGGTGGACGGGCATGTCTGGTTGAGCACCGCCGTGGTGACCCAGGCGGCGTCGAATCAGCGGCGTCCGCTGATCCTGGATGCAGCGGGGCAGGAGGCGTGGTTGTCCGAAGCCACCTCGCTGGCCGACTTGCAGGCGTTGCTGGCCAGTCCCCAGGCGCCTTTGCGCGAGCGGGTGCTGGCCAACCTGGTGAACGATCCGAAGCTCAATGCGCCGGAGTGCCTGACGCCGGGTTGAGGCGCGGTTTAAAGCCGTCTTAGAGCCAGCCGCTGCTCTGCATCGCCTTGTACACCGCCACCACCGCGAGGATGAAGAACGCCGACGCCGCCAGGCGGCGGATCAGGGTCAACGGCAACTTGTCGGCGGCGAAGTTGCCCGCCAACACCACCGGGACGTTGGCGATCAGCATGCCCAGGGTGGTGCCGATGATCACCAGCCACAGCTCCGGATACTGTGCCGCCAGCATCACCGTGGCGACCTGGGTCTTGTCACCGATTTCCGCCAGGAAGAACGCGATCAGGGTGGTCAGGAACGGGCCGAACTTGCGCGCCGTGGTGGTCTCGTCATCGTCGATCTTGTCCGGCACCAGGGTCCACAGGGCCGTGGCGGTAAAGCTCGCCGCGAGGATCCAGTGCAGCACCGCATCGGAGAAGAAACTGCCGAACCAGGCGCCCACCGCGCCGGCCGCCGCATGGTTGGCCAGGGTCGCCGCGACGATACCGGCAATGATCGGCCAGGGTTTGCGAAAACGTGCAGCCAGAATGAGCGCGAGCAGTTGCGTCTTGTCGCCGATTTCGGCCAGGGCAACGATTGCGGTGGGAACGAGCAGGGAGTCCAGCATCAGGTTTTCCTAAGGGGCGGGTCGACACGGCTATGACACGTACAGCCTTCCCGCCCCGGGTAAGGTGTGCGTGTCATAGGTCTTGTCAAACCCCGGGCCCGTCTGTGCGGACCCTGGGTCGCATGCGCCATGGTCGGTTGACCAAGTATGTTGACGCATGCCGGACGAGCGTGGCGCTCGTGGGAGACTACTCCCCTAGGACGGAGCGGATTCTGCCTAGGCAGGATCCATTGCGCAAGTCTTGTTTTTCAACCGCGTTTGGCGCTGTAGACCCGGAAGCCCTGTCCCTCGGCCTTGGTCACGCAAGGCCCCAGATGCTCTTCGATCAAGGGTTGGTAGCGCAGGAAGTTGTTCGCCACCAGCCGCAGTTCGCCGCCGTTTTTCAGATGTTTTGCCGCTTTTCGCAGCAGATTTTCCGTTGCCTGATAGTCGGTGTGCACGCCGACATGAAACGGCGGATTGCTCAGGATCGCACTCAGGCCCATGGGTGCCGCATCGATGCCGTCACCGGTCAGCACTTCGCCGTCGAGGCCGTTGGCGGCCAGGGTCAGGCGGCTGCTGGCGGTGGCGAAGGCGTCGACGTCGAGCAGGATCACCTGGTTGTGCGGGTAACGCCGCTTCACGGCGGCGCCGAGCACCCCGGCACCGCAACCGAAGTCCAGCAGGTGGCCGCTCGGCAGCTTGTCCAGATGCTCCAGCAGCAGGGCGCTGCCGCGATCCAGGCGTCCATGGCTGAACACACCGGGGAGGCTGACCACCTTGAGCGGTCCTTCGGTCAGGTCCAGTTCGTAATGCCGGGCCAGGCTCTCCAGCGGCTGGGTCTGCGGCGCGTCGGCGACGGTGACCTGCCACAGCTGGCAATGCCGGGCGCTGTCGAGCTTGCGCGGCTTGCCGAAGGGGTTGAGCTGCTTGGCCGCGCCTTCGATGCCGCTGCGTTTTTCACCCACCAGGAACACATCGCCGCCGGGCAGGCGCGAAGCGATGGCGTTGAGCAGGTAGTCGGTCAGGTCCTTGGCCTTGGGCAGGAACACCACGGCGCTGTCGAACGGGAGCTCGGGGATATTCACGCCGAAATGGCTGCGGCCGGCAAAGCGGGCCTCCAATGCCGCCTGATCCCCAGCATGCCAGCACCAGCCGTGGGCATTGGGCAGGCGCCCGAGCAAGTCGTCGGCGGGCAGTCCGGCGAGCAACAGCTTGCCCTGGAAATAGTCGGCCTGACGAAGCAGTACTTCACTGCGCGGATCCATGGTCTGCTCCCTGAAAAAAAGTGCCGCAGTCTATCAACTGACAACCCGCAATGCTGCTCCGTTGAAGAAGCCCAGGGCGTTTTCCGCCAGTTGCCCGACGATCCGTTGCCGGGCTTCACGGCTGCCCCAGGCGTTGTGCGGGGTGACGATCAGGCGCGGGATATCGCCGGCCAGCAGCGGGTTGCCGTTGCTGGGCGGTTCGACGCTCAGCACATCGGTGGCGGCCCCGCCCAGGTGGCCGCTGCGCAGGGCATCGGCCAGGGCCAGTTCGTCGATCAGGCCGCCGCGCGCGGTGTTGACCACGAAAGCGCCGGGCTTGAGCAGCGCCAGTTCAGGGGCACCGATGAAGTGGCGGGTGTATTCGTTGAGCGGGCAGTGCAGGGTCAGTGCATCGACCTGTGGCAGCAGTTGCTCCAACGGTACGCGATCGGCCCGGGCCGGGCGTCCGGGAATCTGCCCGAGCAACACGCGCATGCCGAAGGCTTCGGCGAGCCGGGCCACCGCGCCGCCGAGTTCGCCATGGCCGAGCAGGCCGAGGGTCTTGCCTTCCAGCTCGACAATCGGGAAGTCCAGCAGGCAGAACTGTCTGGCCTGTTGCCAGCGGCCTTCGCCCACGGCTTTCTGGTAGTCGGTCAGCCGTGTGGCCAGGGCCAGCAGCAACATCAGGGTGTGCTGGGCCACCGACGGCGTGCCGTAGCCCTGGCAGTTGCTCACGGTAATGCCGCGGGCGCGGGCGGCGGCCAGGTCGACATTGTTGGTACCGGTGGCGCTGATCAGGATCAGCTTCAGGTCGGGGCAGGCGGCCAGGGTTTCGGCGGTCAGGGGCACCTTGTTGCTGATGGCCACGCTGGCGCCTGCCAGGTGTTCGACGACATTCTCCGGGGTGGTCCCGGCACACAAACGCAACTCGTCGAAGCAGGCCCGCAGCGGATCAAGGTCCAGATCGCCGAGATCCAGGGAAGGGTGATCGAGGAATACCGCGCGGCGGGAGTTGCTCATCAACTGTACCTTTTGTGCTATGGGGTGAAGGCGTAAGGTATCGAGCCTCGGCTCGCCACGAAAACTGCCTGCGCGACGATCATGCTGCGTTAAAAACAGGCTCGGAATGCTCATTTAGTGGACTAAACTCCGCTTCCTCGCCTGTTTTTGCCTTGCCTGATCGCCGCTCGGCGAGTTTTCGTGACGAGCCTAACAGACATATTCAGTGACTGAGGAGTCCATCGACGTGTCCATCTACCTGGCGGAATTCTTGACCGTTGCCCTGATTCACCTGCTGGCGGTGGCCAGCCCCGGCCCGGATTTCGCCGTGGTGGTGCGCGAGAGCGTGACCCATGGCCGGCGTGCCGGCACCTGGACCGCGCTGGGCGTCGGTACGGCGATCTTCCTGCATGTGGGTTACTCGCTGCTGGGCATCGGCTTGATCGTGTCGCAATCGATCGTGCTGTTCAACGCCCTGAAATGGCTGGCGGCGGCTTACCTGCTGTACATCGGCTTCAAGGCCATCCGCGCCAAACCCGCCCAGCCCGCGCCGGACGACCTGGCCTTGCAGGCGGGCGAGCGCACCGCCCGTGGCGCCTTCACTTCCGGTTTCGTGACCAATGGCCTGAACCCCAAGGCGACGCTGTTTTTCCTCTCTCTGTTCACCGTGGTGATCAACCCGCATACGCCGTTGCTGGTCCAGGCCGGCTATGGCGTCTACCTGGCGGCGGCCACCGCGCTGTGGTTCTGCCTGGTGGCGATGCTGTTCAGCCAGCAGCGCGTGCGTGCCGGTTTCGCCCGCATGGGCCACTGGTTCGACCGCACCATGGGCGCGGTACTGATCGCCATCGGCGTGAAGCTGGCCTTCACCGAGATGCATTGATCGCGCTGAACTGATTCAAGGCGTTCAGGTAGTCGCGTGGGTTGTCGCCGAGCAGGCGACGAAACATCGAACTGAACGCCCGGGCGCTGCCATAGCCCAGGACCTTCGCCACGTGCTGCACGCTTTCCCCGGCGATCAGGCGTGGCAGGGCTTCCATCAGGCGTAGCTGCTGGCGCCAGGCATTGAAATTCATCCGCACCTGCTGCTGGAACAGTCGCGCCAGGGTCCGGGTACTGGCGCCGACCTGCTGGGCCCAGTCCTCCAGGCTGTTGGGATGATCCGGGGCTTCCAGCAGGGCCAGGCAGATCCGTTGCAGGCGCCGGTCCGTCGGCATGGGGATGTGCAGCGGCAGGTTCTCCAGGGCGGCCAGTTCCTCCAGCATCAGTTGCTGGATCAGCGGGTTCCGCGCCTGTTCCGGCCCTTGCACCGCCCGCACGATCAACTCCCGCAGCAGCGGCGTCACCGCCAGCACGCAGCAACCTTGCAGGTTGGCCGGCGAATACTCGGCCGCGACAAATAACGACCGCATGCGCACTTCGCCGCTCATGAAAATCTCATGCTCGACCCAGGGCGGAATCCACACCGCGCGGGTCGGCGGGATGATCCACGCGCCCTCGGCGGTCACCAGGCGCATCACTCCACTCACGGCATAGAGCAACTGCGCTTCCCGATGGACGTGCAGCTCCTGGTGCGCGCCGTCGACGTAATTGCGGGGGTAGGCGCTGATAGGGCCGTGCAGGAAATGGCTGATTAACATGTCCGATTCCACAAGTCTGTCTGGTTTGATGAGTTTGTTGGCAGAAATGCGTTTTGTCGCCAATTTAGCATGACGGACCGATAACACTCCTGAAGCGTGCCGTGATGAACCAACCCCGAAACGTAATCCGCTATATCAACGCAGCCCATGTGATCGATCACATGTTCATGCTGATTTTTCCCGCCGCCGTGCTCGGCATGGGCCAGACCTTCGGCCTCGACTTCGCCCGGATGATCGGCCTGTCCCTGGGCGGCTTCATTGCCTTCGGTGCCTGTTCGCTGCCGGCCGGCTGGCTGGGGGACCGCTGGAGCCGGCGCAGCATGATGCTGCTGTTCTTCTTCGGGATCGGCGCCGCGTCGATCTTTACCGGCCTGAGCAGCACGGTGCCGATGCTGACCCTGGGGCTGACCCTGATCGGTGTCTTCGCGGCGATCTACCACCCGGTGGGTACCGCGATGCTGGTGAGCTATGCCCGCAACCGTGGCCGTGAAATCGGCGTCAACGGCATGTGGGGCAACCTGGGCGTGGCGTTTTCGGCGCTGGTCACCGGCTTTCTGGTGGCGCAGTTCGGCTGGCGCTCGGCGTTTATCCTGCCGGGGGCGGTGTCGATCCTGCTCGGCGTGCTGTTTGCCTGGCAGGTGCGAGAAGAACCGATCCCGCTGCAGCCCCATGTGAAACCGCGCGGCGCCAGCGGCCAGCAGATTTCCATGGTCATGGTGTTCGGCGTGCTGGCCCTGGTCACGGCCACCGGCGGGGTGGTGTTCAATGCCACCACCATGACCTACCCGAAGCTGTTCCAGGAGCGCCTGCACGAGTGGCTCGCTTCGCCGCAGTTGCTCGGTGTGATCGTCAGCCTGGCCTACGCCTTTGGCGCGGTGGCGCAGTTGAGCATCGGCCGGATGCTCGACCGCATGAGCCTGAAATGGCCTTTCGTGGTGCTGACCCTGTGCCAGGCGCCGTTGCTGTTCGGCCTGGCCTATGTCGACGGCCTGTCGGTGATGGTGCTGGGGGCGGCGCTGATGTTCGTGGTGTTCGGCCAGGTGACGGTGAATGACGCCATGGTCGCCCACTTTGTCGCCCCGCAGTGGCAATCCCGGGTCTTTGCCTTGCGCTACTGCCTGTCGTTCGGGGCCAGCGCGACGGCCATTCCGTTGATCGCTTTCGTCGAGCCACGCCAGGGTTTTGCCGGTCTGTACCTGATCCTCGGCGGCTTCGCCGCGCTGACGTTCGTCGCCGCGCTGGTGTTCCCGCGAACCCCGGCCCGGCAGCCGGCGGGGCAGGTGGCCTGAGCCTTGGCGGCGGTTTTCGTGGACGCCGGTGCCAAGCTGGCCTTCACGTTTGTCTGCAAATCATTCCTTTGGGCGATTTAGTGAGTGCGCGACGGCTCTAGAGTGCCTATCTTTAGCCTTGCCCGTGCACTCAGACCAAGGAAGCTCCATGTTGCAGACTCGTATCATTCCGCCCGCCGAAGGGGCTTATCAATACCCACTGTTGATCAAGCGCTTGCTGATGTCCGGCAGCCGCTACGAGAAGACCCGCGAGATCATCTATCGCGACAAGCTGCGCTACAGTTATCCGACCCTGAGCGAGCGGATCGCCCGCCTGGCCAACGTCCTGACGGCGGCGGGGGTCAAGGCCGGCGATACCGTCGCGGTGATGGATTGGGACAGTCATCGCTACCTGGAGTGCATGTTCGCCATCCCGATGATCGGCGCGGTCATCCACACCATCAACGTGCGGCTCTCACCCGAGCAGATCCTCTACACCATGAATCACGCCGAGGACCGCTTCGTGCTGGTCAACAGCGAGTTCGTCGGCCTGTACCAGGCGATTGCCGGGCAGCTGACCACGGTGGAGAAGACCCTGCTGCTCACCGACACCGAGGACAAGAGCGCCGAGTTGCCGAACCTGGTGGGCGAGTACGAGCAACTGCTGGCGGCGGCGAGCCCGGTCTACGACTTCGAGGATTTCGACGAGAACTCGGTCGCCACCACCTTCTACACCACCGGCACCACGGGTAACCCGAAAGGCGTGTATTTCACCCATCGGCAACTGGTGCTGCACACCCTGGGCGTGTCGACCATCATGGGCAGCATCGACAGCGTGCGCCTGCTGGGCACCAACGACGTGTACATGCCCATCACCCCGATGTTCCACGTGCACGCCTGGGGCCTGCCGTACGTGGCGACCATGCTCGGGCTCAAGCAGGTCTATCCCGGTCGCTACGACCCGGAACTGCTGGTGGAGCTGTGGCGCAAGGAAAAGGTCACCTTTTCCCATTGCGTGCCGACCATCCTGCAGATGGTGCTCAACGCCAAGGCGGCGCAGGGCACCGACTTCAAGGGCTGGAAGATGGTCATCGGCGGCAGTGCGTTGAACCGCACGCTGTATGAGACCGCCAAGAGCAGGGGCATTCAGTTGACCGCCGCCTACGGCATGTCGGAAACCGGCCCGCTGGTGTCCTGTGCCCACCTCAGCGAAGAGTTGATGGCCGGCAGCGAGGACGAGCGCACCACCTACCGGATCAAGGCCGGCGTGCCCGGGCCGCTGGTGGAAGCGGCGATTGTCGACGATGAAGGTAACTTCCTCCCGGCTGACGGCGAGACCCAGGGTGAACTGGTGCTGCGCGCGCCCTGGCTGACCGAGAGCTATTACAACGAGCCGCAGAAGGGCGCCGAACTCTGGGCCGGCGGCTGGTTGCACACCGGCGACGTGGCGACCCTGGACAGCCTGGGGGTGATCGACATCCGCGACCGGATCAAGGACGTGATCAAGACCGGCGGCGAATGGATCTCCTCCCTGGCCCTGGAAGACCTGATCAGCCGCCATCCGGCGGTACGCGAAGTAGCAGTGGTGGGCATCGCCGATCCGCAATGGGGCGAGCGTCCGTTTGCGCTACTGGTCCTGCGCGAGGGTCAGCAGATTGGTGCCCGGGAACTCAAGGAACACCTCAAGCCGTTCGTCGAGCAGGGGCACTTGAGCAAGTGGGCGATCCCGAGCCAGATCGCCGTTGTTACTGAAATTCCCAAGACCAGCGTCGGCAAACTGGACAAGAAGCGCATCCGCATCGACATCCTCCAATGGCAGGCCAGCAACAGCAGTTTCCTCTCGACCCTCTGAGGTGTCCCGCCACGCCCGAAAGGGCGTGGCAAGCCCACCAAGCAAGCGCTTGGCTTGGCAAATTCTAATTTTCAGTCATGCTTGCCCGCCGGTATTTACCGGCTTGGCGAACGCATTGTTGTTGCAGTGATCCCCAGCGTGCAAATCACACTTTAGAGGGATCAAGCGGTACTACCCGCTGGCTATAGTCCGCTGACGGATTTTCAGGAACGCGGCAAGCGATACACCGCGCCGCGACTTCGGGCGATTGATGGGAGTGTCTGCTTCCCTTTCGCCCGGGGCATTCCTGGAAGTGCTCACTGCCATAACAATAAAGCACATGGAGTAGCTCGATGATCTCGTTAAACCCGTTCTGGCGCCGGGCGAAGCTGCCCTTGGCTGTCAGTCTCGCCTCTACGCTCGCCGGTCCCGCCTTTGGCGTCAGTTTCAATGTCGGTGAAATCGAGGGCAGCTTCGACTCGTCCCTGTCGCTGGGGGCCAGCTGGTCGACGCAGAATCCTGACAAGAACCTGATTGGATCGAACAACGGCGGCCATGGTCTTTCACAAACCTCCGATGATGGTCACCTGAACTTCAAGGCTGGGGATACGTTTTCGAAGATCTTCAAGGGGACTCATGACCTTGAATTGAAATATGGCGATACAGGCGTATTTGTTCGCGGCAAATATTGGTATGACTTCAAGCTGCAGGACGAAGACCTGAGATTCAAGAATGTCAGCAACGATGGGCGCAAGGAGGCTGCCAAGTCCTCCGGTGGCGAGATTCTCGATGCGTTCGTCTACCACAACTACAGCATTGCCGACCTGCCGGGTTCGGTGCGGTTCGGCAAGCAGGTGGTCAGCTGGGGGGAAAGTACCTTCATCGGTGGTGGTATCAACTCGATCAACCCTATCGATGTATCGGCATTCCGTCGCCCGGGTGCCGAGATCAAGGAAGGCTTGATTCCGGTCAACATGTTCTATCTGTCGCAGAGCATCACCGACAACCTGTCGGCTGAAGGCTTCTATCAGATCGGCTGGGACCAGACGGTTGTCGACAACTGCGGCACGTTCTTCTCACAGCCGGATGTGATCGCCAATGGCTGTAACAACAACCTGGCGGTGTTGAGAACCCAGAACGGGTTGAACAGTTCCTTGGCCGCCGCCGGCCTGCCCGCGGCGTTGCGCGGCGCAACCTTGAACACGCTGGCCGCCAAGGGGGTGACCTTTGGTGACCCTGACGAAGGGGTGATCGTTCGTCGGGGACCTGACCGCAAGCCAAGCGACAGCGGTCAATTCGGTTTTGCCGCGCACTATATGTTCGAACCGCTGGACACCGAGTTCGGCGCTTATTTCATGAACTATCACAGCCGTAACCCGATTTTCAGTGGCAAGGGGGCTCCGGCGAGTGCCTACAGCGGTGCCGGCCTGGTGGGTTCGCTGGTCGGCGCCGGTGTCCCGGCGGGCGTTGCGGTCGGTCTGGCGCCCAGCTTGTTGCCGCTTGTCGTGGCGGGCAACTCCAGCTATTACGTGGAATACCCTTCGGATATCCGTCTTTATGGGTTGAGTTTCTCCACCACCTTGCCGACGGGCACGGCGTGGAGCGGTGAGGTCAGCTATCGACCGAATGCGCCGGTGCAACTCAATACCACGGACATTCTCTATTCCGGCCTGACGCCGTTGAACCCCAGCGTGTCGGTCTTGCAGGGCCAGCCTGGGCAGGATCAACCGGGTTACCGGCGCAAGGAAATCACCCAGGTACAAACCACCTTCACCCATTTCTTCGATCAGGTGATGGGGGCCGAGCGCTTGACCGTTGTGGGTGAGATCGGCCTGACCCACATGGGTGGCCTGGACAGTCCCACCAAAGCCCGCTACGGGCGCGACCCGAGCTATGGTCCGGGCCCGCTGCCCAATGGCCAGTGCGTCGCGTTGAACGCGAGTACCTTGGCGGGCGCCGCGCAGAACAACCTGAGCCGCTATTGCGAGAACAATGGTTTCGCCACCTCCGACTCCTGGGGCTACCGGGCTCGCGCGATCTGGGACTACAACAACGTTTTTGCCGGTATCAACCTCAAGCCCAGCGTGGCCTGGTCCCACGACGTCAGCGGTTACTCGCCAGGTCCTGGCGGCAACTTCGAGGAAGGCCGCAAGGCGGTCAGCCTGGGTCTGGAAGCCGAGTATCAGAACACCTACACGGCCAACCTCTCGTACACCAATTTCTTTGGTGGCAAGTACACCACCGTGGATGACCGTGACTTCGTGGCGCTGAGCGTCGGCATGAACTTCTAAGTACCTTGCATTTGAAGGAAGAACAACAAGATGAAAATCACCAAGAATCTGCTTCAGGTCGGTGTACTGGGATTGTCGTTGCTGGCCAGCAGCGTGATGGCGGCGGTGTCCGCCGACGAAGCGGCGAAACTGGGCAGCAGCCTGACCCCGATGGGCGCGGAAAAGGCCGGCAATGCCGCCGGCACCATCCCGGCCTGGACGCCGATGGCGAAGACCATCGGCAGCGTCGACGGCAAGGGTTTCCTCTCCGACCCCTACGCCAATGAAAAGCCGCTGTTCATCATCACCGCGCAGAACGTCGATCAGTACAAGGACAAGCTGGCGCCGGGGCAATACGCGATGTTCAAGCGTTACCCGGAGACCTTCAAGATGCCGGTCTACCCGTCCCATCGCGGTGCCACCGTACCGGATGACGTGTTCGCGGCGATCAAGGAAAACGCCACCAAGACCAGTCTGGTCAGCGGCGGCAACGGCCTGGAAAACTTCAAGACCGCCGTACCCTTCCCGATTCCGAAAAGTGGCGTGGAAGTGATCTGGAACCATATCACCCGCTATCGCGGCGGCAGCGTGACCCGCCTGGTGACCCAGGCCACGCCCCAGGCCAACGGCTCGTACAGCCTGGTGTACTTCCAGGACCAGTTCGTCTTCCGCGACAAGATGAAGGACTACGATCCGGCCAGCTCGGGCAATATCCTGTTCTTCTTCAAGCAGAAAGTGACCGCGCCGGCGCGTCTGGCCGGTGGCGTGCTGCTGGTCCACGAAACCCTCGACCAGGTCAAGGAGCCGCGTTCGGCCTGGGTCTACAACGCCGGCCAGCGTCGCGTGCGGCGTGCCCCGCAAGTCTCCTATGACGGCCCGGGTACTGCCGCCGACGGCCTGCGCACCTCCGACAACCTGGACATGTACAACGGCGCGCCGGACCGCTACGACTGGAAGCTCGTAGGCAAGCAGGAGATGTACATCGCCGCCGACAGCTACAAGCTCGACTCGCCGCAACTCAAGTACGACGACATCATCAAGGCCGGGCACATCAACCAGGACCTGGCGCGCTATGAGTTGCGCCGCGTCTGGCACGTGGTCGCGACCCTGAAGGAAGGTCAGCGTCACATCTATGCCAAGCGTGACTTCTACATCGACGAAGACACCTGGCAGGCGGCGGTGATCGATCACTACGACGGTCGCGGTCAACTCTGGCGGGTGGCCGAAGCCCATGCCGAGAACTACTATGACAAGCAGGTGCCGTGGTACGCCCTGGAAACCCTCTACGACCTGCAGTCCGGCCGCTACCTGGCGCTGGGCATGAAGAACGAAGAGAAGCAGGCGTATGACTTCGGCTTCACCGCCAGCACCAGCGACTTCACCCCGGCCGCCCTGCGCCAGGACGGCGTTCGCTGAAACCCGGTTGCAAGCGCAGGCGCATCCTGCGTTGAAACGCCCCGTTGGTTCGGGGCGTTTTTTTGTCCGCGGGATATGTGTAGCCAAATATTTCAAAGCCGAGTCTTTTCGACAAAATTACGACAAAAAGTCTTCATTACGGTGCTTTTTACCGCTAGTCTGCGGGCATCTGCCCGCCGATAATAGCCTTTCAACAAGAGCCGGCCATGACTGAACTGTCCCGTATGCAAGGTCCCATGGGCCTGGCCATACCTGCCCTGGAAGGACGTTTCTTCCGTCCGCCATTGCCGGACGGCTATGTGCTGCGACCGCGCCTGTGCGAACGCCTCGGTGCCGGGTTGCAGGGGCGATTGTTGTTGGTCAGCGCCCCGGCCGGGTTCGGCAAGAGCTCGCTGGCGGTGGAGTTCTGCCAGAGCCTGCCCGGACACTGGAAAAGCCTGTGGCTGGGGCTCAGTCCCCGGGACAACGATCCGGGACGTTTCCTCGAGCGCCTGCTCGACGGCCTGCAACACAGTTTCCCGGGGTTGGGCTGCCAGGCATTGGGCCTGTTGAAAATGCGCCAGCGGCATCAACCCTTCGCTTTCGAAGAGTGGCTGGACGGCCTGCTCGACGAACTGGCGCTGCATCTTTCCACCACCACGCCGCTGTTGCTCGTGCTCGACGACTACCATCTGGCCCAGGGGCCGGTGCTGGATCGTTGCCTGCAGTTTTTCCTCAACCACCTGCCCGCCGGTTTGCTGGTGCTGGTCACCAGCCGGCAGCGGCCGGAGTGGCATCTGGCCCGCCTGCGGCTGTCGCGACAACTGCTGGAGTTGAACGAGCAGGACCTGCGCCTGACCCACGGCGAATCCCTGGATCTGTTCGAACGCCACAGCAGTTCCTTGCGTGGCGAGGCGTTGCACAACCTGATCGAGCGTAGCGAGGGCTGGGTGGCCGGATTGCGTTTCTGGCTGCTGGCCGCGGCGCAGGCCAGCAGCGACATGGCGGTGCCCCAGGTCCTGCAGGGCGGGGCAGGGCTGATCCGCGATTACCTGCTGGAGGAGGTGATCGACTGCCTGCCGCCCGAGGTCCAGGCCTTTCTCTACGACACCGCGCCCCAGGAACGTTTCTGCGGCGAGCTGTGCGATGCGATCCGCGAGTCCCACGACAGCGCGCAGATCCTGCGTTACCTGCAATCGCACCAGGTATTCCTGGTGCCGTTGGACGAACACGGCCACTGGTTCCGTTATCACCACCTGTTTTCCGATCTGCTGCGCAGTCGTCCGCCCGGCAATGCCCTGGTCCCCGCCGCCAGCCTGCACCTGCGGGCCTGCCGTTGGTTCAGCGCCCAGGGCCTGCTCGACGAGGCGGTGGAGCAGGCGCTGCGGGCCGGTCATCTGGATGTGGCGGCCAACCTGGTGCAGAACCTCTCGGAAGAGCAACTGCTGGCCGAGCAGAACGTCGGCATGCTGCTGCGCTGGAAAATGGACTTGCCCGACAGCCTGCTGGTCAGCACGCCGCGCCTGATCGTGCTCTATGCCTGGGCGTTGGCGCTGGCCTGCCAGCTGGATGCGGCCGAAGAGCTGGCGAGCCACCTGAGTCACTTCCTGCCGGCGCCTTCGGCCACCGCGCAGAAGTCCATGCTCGCGCAATGGCTGGCGTTGAGCGGGATCATCGCCCGCGGCCGTGGCGATCGCCAGAAGACCCAGGCCTATTGCGGCGAAGCCTTGCTCAGCCTGCCGCACAAGCGCTATGGCCAGCGTATGGTGTGCCTGTCGACCCTGTCCAACCTGGCGATTGCCGATGGCGACCTGTGGCGTGCACGGGGCCTGAATCGCGAGTCGCTGGAACTGGCCCAGCGGGTCGGCAACCCCTTGTTCGAGGCCCTGGCCCATTACGACCGGGCACGGGTGCTCCAGGCCCGTGGCGAGGTGCTGCGCGCGCTGGATGAGGTGCGCCAGGGCTTGCAGCGCCTGCAGGGCCTGCCTACCCAGCGCCTGTACGCCGCCCGCGCGCGGCTGACGCTGTACGAGGGCTACCTGCTGATCCAGCGCCTGCAACCCGAGGCCGGGCGGATTCGCCTGTTGGCCGGCATCCACGAGGCGCGAGCCTGCCGTGATATCAGCGTGTTGGTGGGATACTGCGCCATTGCCAGCGAGGAAGGGCGCAACGGCGAGTTCGCCAAGGCCTTTGCCGAACTGGCCGAGGCCGAGCGCTTGATGCATATCTGGGATGTACCGCCAATCTACTACCTGGCGATGATCACCCTGGTCAAGTGCCAACTGTGGCTGGCCCAGGGGCGCATTGACCTGGCCGAAGCCTGGCTGGGGCGCCTGGAGCAGACCTATAACGGCGATCGGCCGGCCGCGGCGCCTGAATTCCACCTGCAACTGCCCTTGCATATCCAGTTGCAGCAGGCCCAGCTCGATGCGTTGCGGGGTCCGCCGGCGGCCGCGCAGCAACGGTTGTCGAAGCTGGTGGAACAGGGGCAGGCCTGCGGCAGCCAATTGCTCAGCGTGATGGCCTGGAACCAGTGGGTGATGCTGCTGCTGGCGACCGCCCGGGAGGCTGAAGCCCGGCCGCTGTTCTCCCGCGCGGTGGAGGCCACCACGGGGGGCGCGCTGTTGCCGTTCCAGCCCCTGGCGCAGGTGCATCCGGGCTGGATGCGCGAGCAACTGCTGCAAGGTCCCGACACGTCCCTGCGGCAAAGCCTGCTGGAGCTGCTGCCGGCCCAGGTCGTGCGCGAGTCGACGGAGGTCTTGCAGCCCTCACAGCCCATCGAGAGCCTGAGTACCCGCGAGCTGGCCGTCCTGCACCTGATCGCCCAGGGGTGTTCGAACCAGGAGATCAGCGACCAGTTGTTCATCTCCCTGCATACGGTCAAAACCCACGCCAGCCATATCAACAGCAAGCTGGGGGTCGAGCGGCGCACCCAGGCCGTGGCGCGGGCGCAGGAGCTGGGGTTGCTGGGCGAGTCGCGCTGACTGGAGGTTTACCGCTCGGTCAACGAGTCGTCGAAGAAGTTTCGGCGGGGTGGCTATGTGCCTCGCGTCAGCTATAACCAATATACGTCTGCGTTCCTTTGCGGTGTCTTGGGCGCCTGGGTGCTCGCGCGGACGTGAGAAACGGGGCCACGTCAGCGCTCTTTGGTCATGAATTACAAAGGAATTGCCTGGGAGCAAGGAATGCGCGAGACCACATTTAGCCCTGCTCCGGTCGTCCTGATCGTCGATGACCAGGCGACTGACGCGCTCATTCTCAGGGAATCGGTACGCGATCTGGCACAGGTGCATGTCGCCACCAGTGGCGAAGAAGCGCTGAGGGTGGCGCGTCAATACCGTCCCGATGTGGTCCTGCTCGATATCGAGATGCCCGGCATGAACGGCTTCGAGGTCTGCAAGGCCTTGAAGTCCGACCCCAAGCTGTCCGACGCCGCGGTGATTTTCGTCACCTCCCATGCCCAGGCCGATTACGAACTCCAGGCTCTGGGCTACGGCGGCATCGACTTTATCCAGAAACCCTTGAATATCCCGGTGGCCAGGGCGCATATCAACGCCCATATCACCTTGCGCAACGAAGCCAAGCGGCTGGCCAATCACGATGCCCTGACCGGCTTGCCCAATCGCATGCTGTTGCAGGACCGCGCCGAGCAGGCCCTGAAAATGGCCCGGCGCAATCGCGGGCGGCTGGCGCTGTTGTTGCTGGATCTGGACAACTTCAAGGCCATCAACGACTCCATGGGCCATTCGGTCGGTGACCAGATGCTCAAGTACGTGGCCACGCGCTTGTCGACGATGCTGCGCGGCATGGACACGCTCAGTCGGCAAGGCGGCGACGAGTTCATCATCCTGCTGTCGGAGGTGGACGGTTTCGAGGCGGTGGGCAATTTTGCCGAACGGGTGCTGACCAGCATCTCCAGCCCGTTTTCGCTGCAGGGCAATCGCTACGACCTGAGCGCCAGCATCGGCATCGGCGTGTTCCCGGAAGACAGCGACGATCTGGAGTCGCTCTACCGGCATGCCGATGCTGCGATGTACCAGGCCAAGCAGGCGGGACGTAATCGCTACCTGTTTTTCTCGCCGGGTATCGAAAGCAGCATGCGCGCCCGCCACCTGCTTGAACGGCATATGCGCGCGGCCATCGAGGACGGGGTTTTCGAGGTGTTCTACCAGGCCAAGGTCGATGCCCGGGAACACCGGGTGGTGGGCATGGAGGCGCTGATCCGCTGGCGCGACGGTGACGGCAACCTGGTCTCCCCGGCGGACTTCATTCCCCTGGCCGAGGAAACCGGGCTGATCATCCCCATCGGCAAGTACGTGCTGCTCCAGGCCTGCAAGGACACCCGCAAACTCCACGAGCTGGGTTACCGGATCTGCGTCAGCGTGAACATCAGCGTCGTGCAGTTTCGCGAGGAGACCTTCCTGGGGATGGTCAAGGGCATCCTGCATGACTCCGGCCTGGCGCCGCAATGGCTGGAACTGGAAATCACCGAAGGGGTGCTGGCCCGGGACATCGACAACGCCCGTGAAACCCTGATGGCGCTCAAGGCGCTGGGCGTGCACGTGGCCATCGACGATTTCGGCACGGGTTATTCGAGCCTGGCCTATCTCAAGCGGTTTCCCATCGATGTGTTGAAGATCGACCAGAGCTTCGTGCGTGACATGCTCAGCGACAAGAGCGACCTGGCCATCGTCGAGGCGATCATCAAGTTGGGCCAGGCGCTGAGTCTGGAACTGGTGGCCGAAGGCGTGGAGACCCCGCAACAGGCCGAGATGTTACTGGAACAGGGTTGCCGGATCATGCAGGGCTATCTGTACTGCCGACCGGTTCCGTTTACCCAGATATGCACCGTGTTGTCTTCATGGCCGCGAAGGGCATGAGGGCCGCGGGGCAGATCGCCAACGATCGATACCCCCGATCCCGGGATCGTACGACTCAAGGGAGCCTGCGTTGAAACGAACTCGCCTGTATGCCCTGAATGGGCGCGTCACCCTGCTCCTGGCCCTTGGGCTGGTGGCGACTATCGTGGGATGCCTGATCCTGCAGAACATCAATGAGCAACGCATCCGCGAAGCCCTTGGCACCGCCGCCGAAAGAGCGATGGATTCGGTGGTGAGTCGATTGCAGCTGTATCAGTTCGGGTTGCGCGGTACCCGTGGCGCGATTATCACCGCCGGCGTGGAGAACATGACGCGGGAGACCTTCCACCGCTTCAGCCAGATGCGCGACGTGTCCAAGGAGTTTCCCGGCGCCCGCGGGTTCGGCTTTATCCGGCGGGTGTCACCCCAGGACCTCGATGAGTTTGTGCAGCGGGCCCGGGCCGATGGTGTGCCGGACTTCAGTATTCACCAGTTTGCGCCCCATGAAGGCGATCTTTATGTCATCCAGTACCTGGAGCCGAACACCGACCGCTCGGCGGTGTTCGGCCTGGATATCGCCTCGGAGGCTGACCGGGCCGAAGCGGCACGCAAGGCCGCGCGTACGGGGATGGCGCAGATCACCGCGCCGATCACGCTGGAGCGGTCGGTGGGCAAGGAGGAACAGTCCTTCCTGATTCTGTTGCCGATCTACAAGAACGGTATCGTGCTGCCCACCGAGGCGGAGCGAGAGGCGGCGATTGTTGGCTGGGGCTATACGCCTTTGGTGATCGAGAATGTGCTGGACGGTCTGGTGCCGCCAGGCGAGGCGGTCAACCTGCGGCTCAAGGACATCAGCGTACCGGGGGGGGCGGAGCAGTTTTACCAGACGACCTCCGAGTCGGGCGCGCAGACGACAGGCGTGATGACCCATACCCTGGAGCGGGACGTCTTCGGTCGGCGCTGGCAGGTCGAGCTGGAGGCACTGCCGCTGTTCGTCGAGCACTTGCACCTGGTGTCGCCGACGGTGGTGTTTTTCCTCGGCGTCCTGGCGAGCCTGCTGGTGGCCGCGCTCGCCGCCATTGCCGGGGTCAGCTCCCAGCGTCGGCTCCAGGTGATCGCCGAACAGGCCAGGTTGGCCTTGATCGTCGAAGGTTCGGCGGATGCAATCATCGGCAAGACCCTGCAAGGCGTCGTGACCAGTTGGAACAGCGGCGCGCAGAACCTGTTGGGCTATACCGCGGAGGAAGCGGTGGGCCAGCCGCTGGTGAACCTGATCGTCCCCCCCGAGCTGGCCGCGGAAGAGCTCAATATCCTCGCGCGTATTGCCCTTGGCGAATCGATTACCAACTTCGACACCCTTCGCCGCCGCAAGGACGGTTGCAGCCTCAGTGTTTCGGTCAATGTTTCGCCCATCCGCGATGAAAGCGGCCGGGTGATCGGTGCGTCCAAGATTCTGCGTGACATTACCGCGCAGAAGGCCGCCGAGGCGCGGATTCTCGAACTCAACTCCAGCCTCGAGGTGCAGGTGGCGACGCGCACTTCGGAACTGCGGCGGATCAACCTGCTGTTCAGCAGTGTGCTGCGTTCGGCCTCCGAGGTGTCGATCATAGCCACCGACCTGGACGGCATGATCAGTGTGTTCAACGAAGGTGCCGAGCACATGCTCGGTTATCGCGCCGAAGAAGTGCTGGGCAAGGTCACTCCGGCGATCCTGCACGTCGAGCAGGAGCTCATCGACCGTGGCGCCGAACTCAGCACGGAGTATACGCAGGTCATCGAGGGCTTCCGGGTCCTGGCCCACAAGCCGGAGTTCGAGCATTCGGAAACCCGCGAGTGGACCTACGTGCGCAAGGATGGCTCCCATGTACCGGTCAGCCTGGTGGTGACCTCCCTGCGCGACGACGAGGGGCAACTGACCGGCTACCTGGGCATCGCCATCGATATCACCCAGCGCAAGGCCGCCGAGCATGGGTTGGAAGTGAGCCTGCAGTCGGCCCGGGTGATCCGCGACCAGTTGCTGATGGCCGCCGACGTGGCCGAACTGGGTGTCTGGACCTGGACGCTGGCGGACGACTCGTTGCAATGGAACGACCGGATGTTCGAGTTCTACGGTCAGCCGTTGAGCTTGCGTGACAATGGACTGAGTTATGCGCATTGGTACGAGCGGGTCCACCCCGAGGATGTCGACGCGGTGGCCGCGCAGTTGGCGGCGCTGGTGGCCGGGGAGGGGGTCTATGACCCGATTTTCCGCGTGCTGGGGCCGGATGGGCGGATTCGTTTCATCCAGGCCGGTGCCCAGGTCGAGCGTGACGCCCAGGGGCGGGCGCTGCGGGTGACCGGTATCAACCGCGACATCACCGCCCAGCGCGAGCTGGAATCGCACCTGCTCCAGGCCAAGAACCAGGCCGACAGCGCCAGCGCGGCCAAGTCGTTCTTCCTGGCCAACATGAGCCATGAAATCCGCACGCCGATGAACGCCGTGATGGGCATGTTGCAGTTGGTGCAGCACACCGACCTCAATGCCCGCCAGCGCGACTACGTGGTCAAGGCCCAGACGGCGGCCAAGTCGCTGTTGGGCCTGCTCAACGACATCCTCGACTACTCCAAGATCGAGGCCGGCAAGCTGCGCCTGGACCCGCACCCCTTCGAACTCGAACCGCTGATGCGGGACCTGGCGGTGGTGCTCGCAGGCAACCAGGGCCGCAAGGAGGTCGAGGTGATGTTCGACCTCGACTCCGACCTGCCCGGCAGCCTGGTGGGCGACAGCCTGCGCTTGCAACAGGTGCTGATCAACCTGGCGGGTAACGCCCTGAAGTTTACCCAGCAGGGCCAGGTGGTGGTCAGTATCCGGCAATTGAAGCGCTTGCAGGACACCGTGAGGATTCGGGTCGAAGTGTGCGATACCGGCATCGGTATCAGTGCCGAGCAACTGCAGCGCATCTTTGACGGCTTCACCCAGGCAGAGGCCTCGACCACCCGTCGTTTCGGCGGCACCGGATTGGGGCTGGTGATTTGCAAGCGGCTGGTGGGGTTGATGGGCGGTGAATTGCTGGTCGAGAGCGAGGAGGGGGTTGGCAGCCGGTTCTGGTTCGATATCAGTCTGGAGATGGCCCGCAACGAGCCCCTGCGGCTGTCATGCCCGGGTGTCGATTCGACGATGCGCCTGCTGGTGGCCGACGACAACTCCATGGCCTGCGAACTGCTGTTGCGCACCGTGCGCTCCCTGGGCTGGACGGCGGACACGGTCAGCGGTGGCACGCTGGCGGTCGAGAGCGTGCGCAAGGCGCAGCAGCGTGGCGAACCCTACGACGTGGTGCTGATGGACTGGCGCATGCCGGACATGGACGGCCTCAGTGCCGCCCGGTTGATCAGTTTGCAGGAGCAGGCCGCGCCGCCACCGATGGTGATCATGATTACCGCCTACGGGCGCGAGGTGCTGGCGGATGTGCATCACGAGGGCGATGCCCCGTTCGTGGGTTTTCTCACCAAGCCTGTGACGCCCCGGCAGTTGGCCGATGCGGTGCAGCGCGCCTTCAGCACCAGCGCGCCGCTTCCCGAGGCGCTGCCCGGGCCTGCCCGGCCCCGGCGCCTGGCCGGCTTGCGCCTGCTGGTGGTGGAAGACAACGCCCTCAACCGCCAGGTCGCCGACGAACTGCTGAGGGGCGAGGGCGCCCAGGTCAGCCTGGCGGAAGGCGGGTTGGAGGGCGTCAGCCAGGTCCTGTCGACGTCGACGCCTTTCGATGCGGTGCTGATGGACATCCAGATGCCGGACATCGATGGCATGGAGGCGACGCGACGGATTCGCCGGCACCCGCATTTCGCCCTGTTGCCGATCCTGGCGATGACCGCCAACGCGTCCAACAGCGACCGTGAAGCCTGCATGGCGGCGGGGATGAACGACCATGTGAGCAAACCCATCGACCTTGAGCAACTGGTGCAGACGCTACGGGTCCAGACCGGGCGCGAGGCGCCTCAGCCGCTGATGATGAGCGCGGTGCAGAGTCCTTCGACGGACTCGGTGATCGAGGCGCGCCATTCGATCATGGGCCGCTTCGGAGGCAATCTCGAACTGATCTGCACGGTCTTGTACAGCTTTGGCGCGGAGCTGGAAAAACAGCTGGCGTTGCTGCCGGAGCACGTGCAGGACCGCGACGGGCCGGCGGTGGCGGCGGTGCTGCATGCGATCAAGGGCAGCGCCGGCACCGTGGGCGCGCAGGCCTTGTCGCTGCGTGCCGGCGCCCTGGAGCGCGAGCTGTTGCATGGCGATGCGGCGGCGGTGGCGCGTGTACTGGAAGATCCGCAGTGGTTGCCGGAGCTCAAGGAGATGCTGGTGCGCAGTGTCGAGCAGTTGAAGGCGACCTTTGGCACGGGGTATCGCGGGGAGTCGACCCGGGAGGTGGCTTCGGGGCCGTTTTCCTGAGTCATTGCGAGGGGCGGTAGTGGACGAGGTGGACTGCGCCCTTGTACTTTCTCGGCAGATTACCCCGGTCGGTCGAGACGTTCGGATGACGCGGGGGAGAGTGTCTGACGAGTCCATTGCAGGAACACCCATGAACCCCGCAAAGCCCGCGCTGATCCGCGAAACCTTCCCGGTCGGCCCCTTGCAGTGCAACTGCACCCTGATCGGCGATCCGCTGACGAAAAAAGCCATCGTCGTCGACCCGGGTGGCAACCCGGAGTTGATCCTTGCCCGGCTTGAGGCCCATGGCCTGAAACTGGTCAGCATCATCCACACCCACGCGCACCTGGATCATTTCCTGGCCTCCGGCCAACTGAAGGAAAAAACCGGCGCCACCCTACACCTGCACAAGGACGACCAGTTCCTCTGGGACAATCTGGAAATGCAATGCAACCTGTTCGGCGTGCCTTACGTGCCGGTGCCGTCGCCGGACCAATGGCTGGCCGATGACGAAGAACTGGCCTGCGGCTGTGGCGTGGCCTTGCATACCCCGGGGCACACGCCGGGTTCCATGAGCTTCTGGTTTTCCGAGGCTAAACTGCTGATCGCCGGCGACACGCTGTTTCGTCGCGGGATTGGCCGCACCGATTTGTGGGGTGGCGACCACGCCACTCTCGTGCGTTCGATCAAACAGCGCCTGTACACGCTGGACGAAGAGACGACGGTGGTCACCGGGCATGGCCCCGACACCCGGTTGGGCGAGGAGATACGGGAGAATCCTTTCGTTCGCGGCTGAAAGATTTCATGGAATTTTTGCCGTTCGTCATGTTCCAACGTCAGCAACGGTCCATTGCCAACGTCCATTGCACCTCATATGAGTAGGAGCTTGATTCATGTTCACCACGCGTCGCTCGATTATCCTCGCTACCGCCGTCGCCCTAGTGTCCGGCTGTGCATCGCAACAAAACCCCTATGACAACCAGGGACAGGCACAGCAGCAGCAACAACAGGGCTCGGGGGGCATGAGCAACACCGTCAAGTATGGCGGTCTCGGCGCACTGGCCGGTGCCGCGGCCGGTGCGCTGATCGACCACAAGAACCATGGCAAGGGCGCTATGATCGGTGGCGCCCTGGCTGGTCTGGCCGGTGCCGGTTACGGCTACTACGCCGACCAGCAGGAAAAGAAACTGCGCGAGAGCATGGCCAACACCGGTGTCGAAGTGCAGCGCCAGGGTGACCAGATCAAGCTGATCATGCCGGGTAATATCACCTTCGGCACCGATTCGGCGGATATCTCCCCCAGCTTCTACCAGCCGCTGAACAACCTGGCCGGCTCCCTCAAGGAGTTCAACCAGAACCAGATCGAGATCGTCGGCTACACCGACAGCACCGGCAGCCGCCAGCACAACGTCGACCTGTCCCAGCGTCGTGCCCAGAGCGTGGCCACCTACCTGACCTCCCAGGGGGTGAGCGGGGCCAACCTCTCGGCCCGCGGTGCCGGCCCGGATAATCCGGTGGCCAGCAACGCCGACGTCAACGGTCGGGCGCAGAACCGGCGGGTGGAGGTCAACCTGAAGGCGATTCCCGGCCAGCAGTACGGCCAGCCGCAAGGTCAGCAACAAGGTCAACAGCAGTACCAGCAGCAAGGCCAACCGCAATACCAGCAGGGCCAGCAGTACGGTCAGCCGGTGCAGCAGTACCCTTGATCGCCTGACTGAACCCCAGGCATGCAAAAGCAAAAGCCCGCCCGATCACTGATCGGGCGGGCTTTTTATTGACAGCGGAAACTGGCTTACTTTTTCAGGCCGTAATGCTCATCGAGCATGCCGGGCGCATTCGGCGCCTTGGGCGCGTAGTCGCGTGGCGGCTCCTGGCTGCGCGGTGGCGTCAGGCGCTCCCGTGGGCTCTGTACCGAATCGGCGTGCAGGGCGGCGAGCAGGCGCTGGCGGGTCAGATCGTCCAGGGCCAGGCGGTTGGCGCCCTCGGAGAGATGGTCTTGCACTTCCTGGTAGCTCTGGCTGAGTTTTTTCACCAGGCTCGCGGTGCTGTTGAAGTGGGTGACCACTTCGTTCTGATAACTGTCGAAACGTTCCTGGATATCGTCCAACTGACGCTGCGTGCTGCTCGGGGCGGCACTCGGCACCAGACGGGCGATCAGGAAACCAATGGCGACACCCGCAACCAGGGCAAGAGTCGGCAACAACCAAACTAAGAGCGAGTGTTCCACGAGTCCTTCCTCTATAAACGGCTTTGCTTTACGTTAACGGCTCGGACCTGCGCTGTATACCGCGATCTTAAGGTCGCAGTGATGTCAGGCACAGACTTTTAGCTAGACGAGTCGACCCCTTGAGAGGTCACGGAGTTCCTTCCTTGCTGATGCGTGAAACCCCTGTATTGATCGATGGCCCCGTCGGCCAACTGGAAGCCTTGTACCTGGACATGCCCGAGCCACGGGGCCTGGCGCTGATCTGCCACCCCAATCCGGTGCAGGGCGGTACCATGCTCAACAAGGTCGTTTCGACCCTGCAACGCACCGCCCGCGATGCCGGTCTGATCACCTTGCGCTTCAACTATCGCGGCGTCGGCGCCAGCGCCGGCAGCCACGACATGGGCAGCGGCGAGGTCGATGATGCCCAGGCCGCCGCGCAATGGCTGCGCGCACGGCACCCGGACCTGCCCCTGACCCTGCTGGGCTTTTCCTTCGGCGGTTTCGTCGCCGCGAGCCTCGGCGGCCGCCTGGAAGCCCAGGGCGAAACCTTGCGGCACCTGTTCCTGGTGGCGGCGGCGGTCATGCGTTTGCGTGCGGTCGACCGCCTGCCGGAACGCTGTCCGCTGACCCTGATCCAGCCGGAAACCGACGAAGTGATCGATCCGCAGCTGGTCTATGACTGGTCCGCCGCGCTGCAACGTCCCCATGAGCTGCTGAAAGTGGCAGAATGCGGACACTTTTTTCACGGCAAGCTGACCGATCTCAAGGATCTGATCCTGCCGCGCCTCTCGAATTGAACAAGCGATCATCCATGACCACACGTACGCGCATCCTCACCGGTATCACCACCACGGGCACGCCGCACCTGGGCAACTACGCCGGCGCGATCCGCCCGGCGATCCTCGCCAGCCGCGACAGCAACGCCGATTCGTTCTACTTCCTGGCCGACTATCACGCCCTGATCAAGTGCGATGACCCGCTGCGCATCCAGCGCTCGCGCCTGGAAATCGCCGCGACCTGGCTGGCCGGTGGCCTGGATGTGGAGCGCGTGACCTTCTATCGCCAGTCGGATATCCCGGAAATCCCCGAGCTGACCTGGCTGCTGACCTGTGTGGCGGCCAAGGGCCTGCTCAACCGCGCCCACGCCTACAAGACCTCGGTGGACAAGAACGTCGAAGGCGGCGAAGACCCGGATGCCGGCATTACCATGGGTCTGTACAGCTACCCGGTGCTGATGGCCGCGGACATCCTGATGTTCAACGCCCACCAGGTGCCGGTCGGTCGCGACCAGATCCAGCACGTGGAAATGGCCCGGGACATCGGCCAGCGCTTCAACCACCTGTTCGGCCAGGGCCGGGAATTCTTCGTGATGCCCGAAGCGCTGATCGAGGAGAGCGTCGCCACGCTGCCGGGCCTCGATGGCCGGAAAATGTCCAAGAGCTACGACAACACCATCCCGTTGTTCAGCAGCGCCAAGGAGCTGAAGGATGCCATCTCGCGCATCGTCACCGACTCCCGCGCGCCGGGCGAAGCCAAGGACCCGGACAACTCGCACCTGTTCACCCTGTTCCAGGCGTTCTCCACCCAGGCGCAGGCCGCCGAGTTCCGCGGCGAACTGCTGGCGGGCCTGGGCTGGGGCGAAGCGAAGAATCGCTTGTTCAGCCTGCTGGACAACGAGCTGGGCGAGGCCCGCGAGCGTTATCACGAACTGATCGGCCGTCCGTCGGACCTGGAAGACATCCTCCAGGCCGGGGCGAAGAAGGCGCGCAGCGTGGCCACCCCGTTCCTCGGCGAGTTGCGCGAGGCGGTGGGCCTGCGCTCGTTCGTCAACCCGACCCAGGTGGCCGCGACCGCCAAGAAGAAAGCCGCCAAGGCCGCGCGCTTTGTCAGCTTCCGTGAAGACGACGGCAGTTTCCGCTTCCGCCTGCTGGCCGCCGATGGCGAACAGCTGTTGCTGTCGCGGCACTTTGCCGATGGCAAGACCGCCGGCGCGGTGACCAAGCAATTGCAGTCCGGCCAGGCCCTGGACATTCGCAGCGAGGCCGGTCGTTTCAGCGTCTGGCTGGAAGGCGAGTGCGTGGCCGATAGCGCGGACTTCGCCGATGACGCGTCGCGTGACGCGGCCATCGAGGCATTGCGAGTCGCGCTGACCCCGGCGCAGGACTGATCCGAGGCCTTCCCGACCAAGGGTTGATTGCCATTCCCACGGGCCATCGCTAAAGTGACGGCCCGTTTTTGTTACCTCGCTAACGAAATTATGACGCCCCTAGAACGATATCAAGCTGATCTGAAACGCCCCGAGTTCTTTCACGACGCGGCCCAGGAAACGGCTGTGCGCCATTTGCAGCGCCTGTACGACGACCTGATCGCGGCCTCGCAGAACAAGCCGGGCCTGCTCGGCAAACTGTTCGGCAAGAAAGACCAGGCGCCGGTCAAGGGCCTGTATTTCTGGGGCGGCGTGGGTCGTGGCAAGACCTACCTGGTGGACACCTTCTTCGAAGCGCTGCCGTTCAAGGAAAAGACCCGCACGCACTTCCACCGCTTCATGAAGCGTGTGCACGAAGAAATGAAGACCCTGAGCGGCGAGAAAAACCCGCTGACCATCATCGCCAAACGCTTTGCCGCCGAGACCCGGGTGATCTGTTTCGACGAATTCTTCGTCTCCGACATCACCGACGCGATGATTCTCGGCACCTTGATGGAAGAGCTGTTCAAGAACGGCGTGACCCTGGTGGCCACCTCGAACATCGTGCCGGACGGCCTGTACAAGGACGGCCTGCAACGTGCGCGTTTCCTGCCGGCCATCGCCCTGATCAAGCAGAACACCGAGATCGTCAACGTCGACAGCGGTGTCGACTATCGCCTGCGTCACCTGGAGCAGGCCGAGCTGTTCCACTTCCCGTTGAATGAAGCGGCTCACGAGAGCCTGCGCAAGAGCTTCCGGGCGTTGACGCCGGAATGCACCCAGGCCGTCGAGAACGACGTGCTGATGATCGAGAACCGCGAGATCCGCGCCCTGCGTACCTGTGATGACGTGGCCTGGTTCGACTTCCGCGCACTGTGCGACGGTCCGCGCAGCCAGAACGACTACATCGAACTGGGCAAGATCTTTCACGCCGTGTTGCTCAGCGGCGTCGAGCAGATGAGCGTCGCCACCGACGACATCGCCCGTCGCTTCATCAACATGGTCGACGAGTTCTACGACCGCAACGTCAAGCTGATCATCTCGGCGGAAGTGGAACTCAAGGATCTCTACTCCGGCGGGCGTTTGAACTTCGAGTTCCAGCGGACCCTGAGCCGCTTGCTGGAAATGCAGTCCCATGAGTTCCTGTCGCGGGCGCACAAGCCTTAAGCGCGATACCTGGCGCGGCCTGCAACGGGCCGCGCTGTGTTCAGGGTTGCTCCATGGCGGGGAAGGTCAACACTTCTCCGTCCCTGGGGATCCGCAGGCGTGCCTCGATGCTGGCCAACTGCGCCGCATCGGCCAGCGACCGGCGTGTCACGGGGCAGTGGCTGAGGGCTTCCAGGTGATTGGCGATCACCAGGCCCGCTGACAGCCGGGTGAATTCGATGACCTCATCGATGCCCATGATGATCTCCCCTCCCAGATCGAAGCGGGCACCGCCCGCCGGCACGACGGACAGCTGCGGCCGATGCTCGGCAATGAACGCCTTGACGGTGGGTGTGAGCAGGGTGTCGCCGCTCAGGTAGAGGCTGGGCTCGCCCGGCATTTCAATCAGATAACCCACCCCGTGTTCCATCAGCTTGCCGACCAGTCCTTGCCCGTGGGTGCAGCGTACCGTGCGAATCCGGCCGTCAAGGAAGGGGCTGGGGTGTTCGTGGTCGCTTGGCAACGGCTGCACATTCAAGTCATGGGTGGCCAGGTAGGCGGCGTCGTGGGGCGTGCAGATCACCGGCGTGCCGGTGTCGCGCAGCCACTTTTTCGCGGCGCGATCCAGGTGATCGAAGTGGCCTTTCTGGCAGTGGGTGATCAGGCAATGGGTCACCGACTGCAGTGCCGCCGTTGCCGAAACCGGCAAGTCGACCAGCGGGTTGCGCTGCCTGGCGCTGAATACCCGCAAGGGCGGCAAGGAGCGTTTCCGTGCCAGCATCGGGTCGACCAAAATACGGTGACGGCCAAACTCCAGGATAATCGTCGCATTGCGTAGTTGATGAATGTGCATGGTCATACCTCGGTAGAGAGGCTGCATTGTGTCCGGCCGGGCCATCACGCAGAATGGCAGGATTGGACATAATGGATTCTGTTTCTGCCATGCACCGCCCCCTCCGAATCGGTTTGCTTCTTTATCCCGGCTGCATGCCGGCGGGGCTGTTGGCCTTTGCCGATTTGCTGCGCGCGGCCAATCGTCGTGCCGGGCAAGAACGCTTTGAGACGGTATTTGTCGCCTTGCGGGCGGGTACGGTGGCGTGTGCCGAGGGCTTGTCGTTGCAGGTGTCCGGGAGCCTGGCGGAGGCTGATGTCGATGCGCTGCTGGTCGCCGGTTTCTGGGCCGAGTCGTCCCGGCAGGTGGAGAAAGTCGTGAGCGACAACCAGGCCTTGGTATCGGCCTTGTCGGCCTGTTCGAAGCAGATGCAGTTATGGAGTTACTGCACGGGTGTCTGCCTGATCGCCGCGAGCGGGCGCCTGGATGGCCAGGCGTCGACGGTGACCTGGTGGTTGGCCGGCGCCATGGCCCAGCGTTACAGGAACGTGAATTGGCAAAGCGAGCGTCACTGCGTGATCAACCCGTTGACCGCGACGGCATCCGGGGTGAATGGCTATCTGCTGATTGCGCAGGCGTTGATCGAACGGGCGATCGGCGAGGAAATGTTTCACGACCTGGCCAAGCTGATGGTGTTGGCGCGTCCGGTCCAGGCTCACCCGGCCTTTGCGGCCATGAGCCTGATCGAGCAGTCCAGTCCTCTGTTGCGTCAGTTGCACAGGTGTGTCGAGCAGTCGCCGGCGGAGCAGATCACCGTGCAGCGGCTGGCGGAGCAGCTCAGCCTGTCCCCGCGGACCCTGGCACGAAAGGTCAGTGCCGAGACGGGCATGGCCGTGGCGGCTTATGCCCGCTGTATCAAGCTCAACCAGGTCAGCGAGCGGTTGATGCTGACGTCTGCGGCGGTCAATACCATCAGCGCCGACCTGGGTTTCAGCAGTGATTCCAACCTGCGTCGGATGTTCAAGGAACTGACCGACTTGACCCCGCTTGAGTACCGACAGCGGTTTGGGCGGGGCTGAAAAAACGCCAGGGTGACGGGGCTTGACTACTCGCCAAAGTGGCGGAGATAGTCGGGCAGCTCAGCGCTCCGCTGGCTGCCGATCAGCAGCCACAACAGGATCCTCGCCTTGCGCGGACACAGGAAACCCGCCATCTGCGCGCCGCGCTCGATCAGGTCGATTTCACCGCCGATAAAACCGTAGGAGTGGGTCGCCGTTGAACCGGCACCGGTGCGCGTGGCGATCACCACCGGCATGTTCAGCGCCAATGGCGTGATCGCCCGGGCCCAGCCTTCGCTGACGTGACCGGCGCCGAAACCGGCGATCACCAGGCCGTCGTAGCCCAGCTCCGGCAACTTCTCCAGTATCAGCGTATCGGCCGACAGCGACGCTTCGAGCAGGGCGATCCGTTGCCGGGTGCTTGTCGGTGGCGGCAAGGTTTTCCTCGGGGTCGGGGCGTGCAGGTAACGGACCGTGTTTTCGATGATCAGGCCGCTGGGGCCGAACAGCGGCGAACTGAAGGCCTCCAGTGCCAGGGCGTCGCTCTTGCGCACGCGGCTCGCGGCGTGGACCTGGCCATTGATCACCACCTGGACGCCACGTCCGCGGCTGGTGCTCGCCAGGGCGACCAGGCCAGCCTGCAGCAGGTTTGCCGGGCCGTCGGCAGCGACCTCGGCGGCCGAGCGCATGGCGCCGGTCAGCACCAGCGGCTCATCGCGGTCCCAGAGCAGTTCGAAAAGGAACGCGGACTCCTCCAGGGTGTCGGTGCCCTGGGTGATCACCACGCCGTTGGCGCCTTGTTCGACTTGCCGCCTGGCCCAGTCCAGTACGCCGAGCAGAAAGTCGAAGTCCAGCGAAGCGCTGGGTTGCAGGCACAAGGTCTCGACGTGGACCCGTGCCCGTGTGGCGAGCAGGGGCACCTGTTCCAGCAGGGCCTGGCCGTTGACGCTGGGGATCACGCCCTGGTCCGGATGGGCGGCTTGCATGCTGACAGTGCCGCCCAGGGCGGCGATGGAAAGTTGAGGCAGGGACATGGTGCTCTCGCTGATAGAGGTCGGGAAGAGGCGATGCCGGCTGCACCAGCGTACAGCCGGATCGAGGGAAAAGTACGTTCGATTCAGACCAGCTTGAGCAGCCCACCGAGCAACGGCACGATCAGTAGCGTACTGAGCGCCATCGACAGCACATTACCGATGTACGGGTGCATGTACCCGGGAACCCGCCGCGACAGGGCGACGGCCAGCGGCGGTGCGATCAGGGCGCCGAGCAGGGCGCTGACGATCACCACCAGTGCGCCGCCACCATGGACCAGCACGGCGGCCGGGGCGACCGAGACAATCGGGATGTAGGTTGGGTACCAGCCCAGCGCCATCCATTGCCGCCGCCAGACCATCACACCGATGGCCGACGCCAGGGCCTGGGCTGCGAGTATCGGCAGCAACAGGTCCGAGCCGTAGACCGGTCCGGCGGAGTTGATCCCGTAGGCCAGCAGTACCCCCATCAGCAACCCCAGGCTCGCCCATTCATTCCCGAAGAACGGCGCTTCGGAAAAGTCGGCGAGTACCCGGCGCAGGCCCCAGATCAGCCCATGCTTGCCGGTTGGCTGCGCAGGCGCTGGCGCAGCGGTCACTGGCGCCTCGGGTTTCACCAGCACCGGCCAGCGCTGACAGAGGGTGAAGGCAATCACGCTGCCCATGGCCATTCCCAGCACATTGCCGATGACCGCCGGCAGGTTCAACGGATTGCAGACGAAGTTGACCAGCAGCAGGCACAGCGGCGTCACCAGCAGCGCACCCATGACGGCACCGCTGACGGCGATCCTCATGCCCGCGCCGAACAGCAACACGGTGGCGGCGGGCACGGAGACGAAGGCGGCGAAGGTCGGTTGCCAGCCATAACGGGGCACGGTCCAGCCCCACAGCAGGTTGCTCAACAGCAGGCCCAACAGCGAACTGCCGATCAGCCAGGGCCACAGGCCGCTGCCGTAGCAAATGGCAAAGCCCTGCCAGGCCTTGCCCCGGCGATGAGCCCAATGGGCCAGGCCGGCACCGGCCAACAAGCCCAATGAGGCCAGCTCATGCTTGTAGAACACCATTTCGCTGATATCGCCCATCACCCAGCGCAGCCAGGCACCGGGGGCGGGCAGGTTCTCCATCATGTGCAGGTAGCCGGCCCCGCCGAATGTAGTGCCGAACAGCGTCAGCCAGGCAATCAGCAGACCGGGCACGATCAGGCCCAGGATGAACAGGCAGGCGAGCCGGCTCGGGTTGGAGGCATTGTTCATGTCGATGCCCCTCAGCGCGGCAGGCCAGGGTGTCGGGTGTAGCCGAGCATGCCATCGTAGAGATCGGTCCGGCGGTCCCTGGGCAGGTCGTTCAGGCTGTTCCAGATCGGCGCGCTGCGGGCGCTGACCAGATCGATATCGGCGAACAGCACGGCCTCATCGACGGGCGAGGCCACCTTGCTGAGCGGCCAGCCGTTGGTTCCGGCGATCAGCGAGCAGCCGAGGAAGCGCTCGCCGCGATCGCTGCCGATGCGGTTGGCGGCGGCGATGAACACATTGTTGACGTGGGCGGCGGTGATGGTCAGGTAGGAGGCCATGCACTTGCCGGTCTCGTCGAACAGCGGCGGCGGGGTCCAGACCCAGTTGTTCAGGCTGCAGATGATGTCGGCCCCCTGCTGGCTCAACAGGCGCGGCACTTCGGGAAACCAGATGTCCCAGCAGATCAGCAGGCCGATCCGCCCGATGGGGGTGTCGAAGACCGGAAAGCCCTGGTTCCCCGGGGTGAACCAGAGCTTCTCCTCATTCCACAGATGCGCCTTGCGGTACTTGCCGATAAAACCGTCCGGCCCGACCAGTACCGCCGTATCGAACAACTGCACGCCCTCACATTCGGCGACGCCGGCCGCCAGGTAAATCCGATGTTCTTGTGCGAATTTTATCCAGGCCTGCACGCTGGGCCCTGCCGGTACCGCTTCGGCATGGGCGAAGGCCTCCTGGCGGTTCTGGAAGCTGTAGCCGGTATTGGCCAGTTCCGGCAGCACGATCAGGTCGGCGCCGCCACGCATGGCCTGGCCCGCCAGCTCGAGGCTGCGGTCCAGGTTGCGCGGGGTGTGGGCCACACCGGCTTGGGGATCGAACTGCACGACGGCAACGCGGACGGGACTGACGGAGGGGCGGGATTCGTTCATTTGAGGTGCTCTCATTCTTGTTATTCAACCCGAATGGATTGATATGCCTATGAGAAGCCATTCAATGAATGATGTATGTCGGTTGCCCTCTGGTAAGTCAGTCGGGTATTTCCTAGCGCGACTTGGGAATGCTGAGCGCCGAGGGTGGGTTGTTGGCAGGCGGTCGTCCGCTGTATTCGGGGTAGTGGTCCAGGCTGAAGCCGCCATTGAACTGTGCGCCGGTGCGTTGGCACAGGTGGATGGTGGCGTCGAGGGCGCCCCGCAGGCAGGGTTCGGTCCAGCCGGCGTCGACCGAGAAGGACTCGCCGCACAGGTAGAGGCCGGAGCGGGCGGCGTAGTGGCGGTTGTAGTTCATCAGGTCGATGGCTTCGTAATAGGTGCCGGGGCGGTAGAGCTTGGCGGCCCCCAGGGCGTTGCGATCACTCATCCAGCGATGCACCGCGGCCTTTTGCGTGTCGATATAAGGCGAGATCCGCCGATTGATATTGCTGGCGTGCAGCAGTATCCGATCCAGTTCGTCGACGCATTTGTCGACCAGTTCCTGGTCCGAAAACAGCGCGAGTTTGGTCGCGTCGTCCTCCCAGGTGTAACTCAGCAGGATGCAGTCGTAAGGGTAGGTGTCGTTGTAGCGGTAGGTGTACATGTCATGGATCAGGCTGTCGGTGACCAGTGCCTGGGGGATGCCGTGGGGCTCGGAGAAAAAGGTTTTCTTCAGCGGTGCAAACACCTTGCAGCTGGTTTCCCAGTGGGCGGTCTTGTAGGCGCTGCGGATGTGGAACGGCAGCATCTGTTCGTCGAAACCCTTGAGCTCCAGGGTGGTTTCAATCAGCCAGGACGGCAGGGTGAGAATCACCGAGTCGAACAGCTCGCTGCGCTGCTCGCGCCGCCGCGGATCGCTCCATTGCCAGGCATAGTCAACGCGAATCTGCTGGTTGGGCAGTTTGCTCAGGCCGTTGACCTGGGCCTGGGTGGCAAACCCGGTGCCGCGCTGTCGGCAATGTTCATAGAAGGACAGGCCGCTTTTTTCCACCGGCATGAACAGCAGGCATTCGTCCAGGGCGGCGACGCCCAGGTAGCGCGGGGCGTCGAAGGCCAGGCCGTTGCTGTCGAGCAGCGTGCCGGCCTGCAGGTGAGGCGAAGGCAGTGGATCGCCGCGTTCATCGACACGGCCGTGCATCAATTGCAGGCGATGGCTGAAGCCGAAGATCGCGGTGCGGATCGGGTACAGGCTGCAGGCGTCGTAGAACGCGCCCCAACTGCCGTCGCCGATGCCGATGGCATAGAAGATCGCCGACTCTTCGGCGCTCATGCCCACGCCGCCAAAATTGCCCGGGTCGTCCGCTTGCCAGTGGCTGATGGCCGGCAGGCTGACGAGGTTGCGAAACGACAGGCTTTCATAACGCTGGACAATGGCCGACCACAGGCTTTCCCAACCCTCGCTGGCGTAGTGGGCCTGGACCTGGCGGGTCATGCGCTCGGCGAAGAGGCGCCATTTTTCGTGGACCTGTTTCAGCAGTTTTCCCGGTGGCGGGGTCTGGCCGTCCTGGTTGTCCCAGATCAGCATCCGCGGTGTGTCCTGCCCCTCCAGGAGGCCGTCGCGCAGGAAGATCCCGGTGCTGCTGACCTGGGCGCTGCCCGGGTTGGCGAAGTCCGAAAGGCGCAGGTCGAACCGCTGGGTGTAGTGCGCCAGCACGGAGCGCCCCTGCAGCGGCGTTTCGTCCGCGCGGTTGAAGTAGGGCAGGCGCATCGCGCCCATTTCGAAGGGGGTGGAACCGCGGGTGGCGGGCTGGCTCCTGTCGATCACGGTCAGGTGCCGGCCGCCGATTCGGCGGGATTGTTCGAGCAGGGTGATGTCGGTGAAGCCGCAGCGCAGCAGCTCGTGGGCCGCCGTGAGGCCGGTGACGCCGGCACCGATGATGCAGATCCGGTGGGACTTGTCCGTGGCGCGGGCGACGCCGCCGGGCTGCTCGACCAGTCGGCGATAGTCGAAGCACAGGTCCGGCGGATTGGGGAAGCGGGCGCGCCAGGCGCGCTTGTGTTCCACCGTCGGTGCAGGAAAAGAGGGGTGCTGTTGGGCCAATCCAATAGGCATGGTCGACGCTCCTTGTCAGTGGCAATCGGTAGTGATTGCCGGAGCGAGTCTACGAAGGCGAGGGCAGGGCGCTGTGGTAATTAATTATGCAAGGTCGTGCGCCTCTTTCGGCTAGGGTCGAAAGAGGCGCACGGGCTTCATGCCGCTTGTTGGAACTGCTGGCGATACTGGTTGGGAGACAGCTCGGTGTGCTGGCGGAACAATCGGGCAAAGAAGCTGGCATCGTCATAGCCAACTTCGTAGCTGATGGTCTTGATGCTCTTGCGCGAGCCCGACAGCAGGCCCTTGGCGGTCTCGATGCGCAAGCGCTGCAGGTAGTGCAACGGCTTGTCGCCGGTGGCGGTCTGGAAGCGCCGCATGAAGTTGCGAATGCTCATGCCGTGTTCCCGGGCGACATCCTCGAAGCGGAACTTGTCGGCGAAATGCTCTTCGAGCCATTGCTGGATCTGCAGGATGATCACGTCCTGATGCAGCTTCTGGCCGCCGAAGCCGATACGTCCCGGGGCGTAGCTGCGCTGGACCTCATAAAGGATGTCGCGGGCCACGGCCTGGGCGACGTTGGCCCCGCAGAAGCGTTCGATCAGGTAGATGTAGAGGTCGCAGGCCGAGGTGGTGCCGCCGGCGCAGTAGAGGTTGTCGGCGTCGGTCAGGTGCTTGTCCTGGTTCAACTGGACGTTGGGGAAGCGCTCGCTGAACGCATTGAAGAAGCGCCAGTAGGTGGTCGCCTCCTTGCCGTCCAGCAGGCCGGCCTCGGCCAGCCAGAACACCCCGGTGGCCTCGCCACAGAGCACGGCACCGCGGGCATGCTGCTCGCGCAGCCAGGGCATGACTTGCGGGTAACGCCGGCACAGGGTATCGAAGTCGTCCCAGAAGGCGGGCAGGACGATCACGTCGGCATTTCCCAGGCCGCCGTCCACCGGCAGGATCACATCGCTGAAGCTACACACCGGCTTGCCGTCGGGGCTGACCAGGCGTGTCTCGAAGGCCTTGGTGAGTCCGTGGCCGAGCTGCTTGCCGTAGCGCAGGCTGGCCAGGTGGAAGAAGTCCTTGGCTTGCATGAGGGTGGAAGCGAACACCCGATCGATAGCCAGGATGCTGACGCGCCGCAAGGGCGTGGAGAGTGGATTAGCCATAATTCCATTGTTCTTATTAGGGTAAAGTTCTTATAGGGGAAAGTGGTCAACTGACGGCTGGATCGTCTTATTTTTTGTCGCATGTGTCCAGTGTTACCCGGCAAAACACTGGCATAGGCTCTGTGGGCCAATCCCGGCTTCAATGTCCTTGCAGGTGCCCCATGATCCCCAGAACCCTGTTCAGTTCCGAGCACGAGCTGTTTCGCAGCAGTGTGCGCAAGTTTCTCGAGCAGGAGGCGTTGCCCTTCCATGCACAGTGGGAAAAACGCGGCTATATCGACCGTGAGCTGTGGAACAAGGCGGGGGCGGCGGGCATGCTCTGCTCCCATCTGCCGGAGGCCTACGGTGGCATGGCGGCGGACTTTCTCTACAGCGCCGTGGTGATCGAGGAAATCAGCCGGCTGGGCTTGAGCGGCATCGGTTTTTCGCTGCACTCGGACATTGTCGCGCCTTATATCCTGCATTACGGCAGCGAGGCGCTGAAGCTCAAGTACCTGCCGAAGCTGGTGTCCGGCGAGATGGTCACGGCCATTGCGATGACCGAGCCGGGGGCCGGCTCCGACCTGCAAGGGGTGAAGACCACGGCAGTGCTGGACGGTGACGAGTATGTGCTCAATGGCTCGAAGACCTTTATTACCAACGGTTTTCTCGCTGACCTGGTGATCGTCGTCGCCAAGACCGATCCGAAAGCCGGGGCCAAGGGCACCAGCCTGTTCCTCGTCGAAGCCGATACGCCGGGGTTCGCCAAGGGCAAGCGCCTGGAAAAGGTCGGCATGAAGGCCCAGGACACCTCCGAGCTGTTTTTCCAGGATGTGCGGGTGCCCCGGGAAAACCTGCTGGGGCAGGCCGGAATGGGCTTCGCCTATCTGATGCAGGAGTTGCCCCAGGAGCGCCTGACGGTGGCGGTGGGTGGCCTGGCGTCGGCCGAGGCGGCGTTGCAGTGGACGCTGGAATACACCCGCGAGCGCAAGGCCTTTGGCAAATCCATTGCCGACTTTCAGAACACCCGTTTCAAGCTGGCGGAAATGGCCACCGAGATCCAGATCGGCCGGGTGTTCGTCGACCGCTGCCTGGAGTTGCATCTGCAGGGGCAGCTCGATGTGCCGACGGCGGCGATGGCCAAGTACTGGGGTACCGACCTGCAATGCAAGGTGCTCGACGAATGCGTGCAGTTGCACGGCGGCTACGGCTTCATGTGGGAATACCCGGTGGCCCGGGCCTGGGCGGATGCGCGGGTGCAGCGTATCTATGCCGGGACCAATGAGATCATGAAGGAGATCATTGCCCGGTCGTTGTAATGTAGGAGCAGCCGGTCGACGCTCGATTGCTCGCGATGGGCGTCAACGATGACGCGGGAAACCTGATACCCCGCGGTGTCCCGACTACCATCGCGAGCAAGCTCGCTCCTACAGATGGGGAGGGGTTACGGCGCCGGGTTCGGGTGGTCCTTGTGGATCGCCTCGATCCCCGCCAGCACTTCATCGGATAGTTTCAGGTCGATACTGGCAATATTGCTGTCCAACTGCTCCAGCGTCGTCGCGCCAATGATGTTGCTGGTGACGAACGGTTGTTGGGTCACAAACGCCAGGGCCATCTGCGCCGGGTCCAGGCCGTGTTCGCGGGCCAGGGCGACATAGCGGCTGCAGGCCGCCTCCGATTGCGGGTTGAAGTAACGGCTGAAGCGGCTGTACAGGCTCAGGCGCGCCTTGTCCGGCCGTGCACCGCCTTCATACTTGCCCGACAGGAAGCCGAATGCCATCGGCGAGTAGGCCAGCAGGCCGCACTGCTCGCGCAGCGCCACTTCCGCCAGGCCCACTTCGAAGCTGCGGTTGAGCAGGTTGTAGGGGTTCTGGATCGACACCGCCCGCGGCCAGCCGCGGCGCTCGGCCTCGAGCAGGAATTTCATGGTGCCCCACGGGGTTTCGTTGGACAGGCCGATATGGCGGATCTTGCCGGCCTTGACCTGCTCGTCCAGGGCTTCGAGGATCTCCTCGATCGGCGTGAAGCTTTCATCGGCCTTGTGCTTGTAGCCCAGTTGGCCGAAGAAATTGGTGCTGCGCTCCGGCCAGTGCAACTGGTAGAGGTCGATCCAGTCGGTCTGCAGGCGCTTGAGGCTGGCATCCAGGGCTTCGACGATATGCCGGCGGTTGTGCTTGAGCTGGCCGTCGCGGATATAGTTGATGCCGTTGCCGGGACCGGCGATCTTGCTCGCCAGTATCCAGTCGGCACGGTCACCGCGCTGCTTGAACCAGTTGCCGATCATGCGTTCGGTGCTGGCGTAGGTTTCGGCCTTGGGCGGCACCGGGTACATCTCGGCGGTGTCGATGAAATTGATGCCCGCGCCTTTCGCCCGTTCGATCTGGGCAAAGGCTTGGTCCTGGGTGTTCTGCTCGCCCCAGGTCATGGTCCCCAGGCAAATTGCGCTCACGTTCAGATCGGTCCGGCCTAGCTGGCGGTATTCCATTGGCTGCTCCTGTGGGAAAGCACCCATAAAAGCAGGTTGAAATTTTTTTGGCAATCTGCATAATTGCGCACCTCTTTATGCAGTGGAAGTGATGCGCCGCCGCCAAAGAATCTTGCCGTTGAACGGACGCGCCGACCCGAGCCCCCGAAAGCGTCTGTATCCGGCTGCCTTTGACCTTGTCAAAGTACGCACTATTCAGTAAGATCCGCCGTCTTATTTACAGGCGGCCCCTGAGGCTATAAAGAATGAAAACTTTTACTGCTAAACCGGAAACAGTTAAGCGCGACTGGTTTATCGTCGACGCTGCCGGTCAGACCCTGGGTCGTCTGGCCACCGAAATCGCGAGCCGCCTGCGTGGCAAGCACAAGCCTGAGTACACTCCGCACGTCGACACCGGTGACTACATCGTTGTGATCAATGCTGAGCAGGTACGCGTTACCGGTGCTAAAACCACCGACAAAATGTACTACTCCCACTCCGGTTTCCCGGGCGGCATCAAGTCGATCAACTTTGAAAAGCTGATCGCCAAGGCCCCTGAGCGCGTGATCGAGACCGCGGTCAAAGGCATGCTGCCTAAGAACCCGCTGGGTCGCGACATGTACCGTAAGCTGAAAGTCTATGCGGGCGCTGCTCACCCTCATACTGCTCAGCAGCCCCAAGAACTGAAGATTTAACGGAATAGTTCATTATGTCGGCGACTCAAAATTACGGCACTGGCCGTCGCAAGACTGCAACCGCACGCGTTTTCCTGCGTCCGGGCACTGGCAACATCTCCATCAACAACCGCTCCCTGGACACGTTCTTCGGCCGCGAAACTGCCCGTATGGTCGTTCGCCAGCCGCTGGAACTGACTGAGACTGTCGAGAAGTTCGACATCTACGTCACCGTCATCGGTGGTGGTGTCAGTGGTCAAGCTGGCGCAATCCGCCACGGTATCACTCGCGCCCTGATGGACTACGACGAGACTCTGCGCAGCGCCCTGCGCAAAGCCGGCTTCGTAACCCGCGATGCTCGTGAAGTTGAACGTAAGAAAGTCGGTCTGCGTAAAGCGCGTAAGCGTCCGCAGTACTCGAAGCGTTAATTCGTTCTTCGTTTCAAAAGAAGCCCGGTTTCCTCGCGAAACCGGGCTTTTTTTATGGGCGAAATATTTTCCTGTGACAACTTGCCACATCCGTAGAGCCCCTATACTACAAGGCTTAGGGCAGGGTGGGCCGGGTAATTACCTTGTCATACGTGGGGCTTTTCATTACCATTCGGCAAAATTTTTATAAGTACAAAGTTTGACTTAGTAGACGCCTGATTTAACAGGCCACAAAGCTGATGGGAGAGGACTGAATGAGTAGCAATGACGGCGTGAATGCGGGCCGGCGTCGCTTCCTCGTAGCAGCCACATCCGTGGTAGGAGCTGCAGGAGCGGTGGGGGCTGCGGTCCCGTTCGTGGGGTCATGGTTTCCCAGTGCCAAGGCGAAAGCCGCAGGGGCACCGGTGAAGGTGAATATCAGCAAGGTCGAACCCGGGCAGCAGATGATTGCCGAGTGGCGAGGTCAGCCGGTGTTTATCGTGCGCCGTACCCCGGAGATCCTGGCAAATCTCGGCAAGATCGAGGGTCAATTGTCTGACCCCGAGTCCAAGAGTTCCGTACAGCCCACCTATGTCGACCCGAAAAACCGGTCGATCAAGCCAGAGGTCCTGCTGCTGATCGGTATCTGCACCCACCTGGGGTGCTCACCGACATTCCGTCCGGAAGTGGCGCCCGCCGATCTGGGCAAAGACTGGGTCGGTGGCTATTTCTGCCCTTGCCACGGTTCCCACTACGACCTGGCTGGCCGCGTCTACAAGTCGCAACCCGCGCCTTTGAACCTGCCGGTTCCACCGCATTCCTATGAGTCCGACACGATCATTGTCGTTGGCGTCGATCAGGAGAAAGCGTGATGAGTAAGTTCATGGATTGGGTCGATGCGCGTTTTCCCGCCACCAAGATGTGGGAAGACCACCTCAGCAAGTATTACGCTCCAAAAAACTTCAACTTCTTTTATTTCTTTGGCTCCCTGGCGCTGCTGGTGCTGGTCAACCAGATCGTTACCGGTGTCTGGCTGACCATGAGCTACACCCCGTCGGCGGAAGAGGCCTTCGCCTCCGTCGAATACATCATGCGCGACGTCGAGTACGGCTCGATCCTGCGCCTGCTGCACTCCACCGGCGCTTCGGCGTTCTTCATCGTGGTCTACCTGCACATGTTCCGTGGCCTGCTCTACGGTTCGTACCAGAAACCCCGTGAGCTGGTGTGGCTGTTCGGCATGCTGATCTACCTGGCGCTGATGGCCGAGGCCTTCATGGGCTACCTGCTGCCGTGGGGCCAGATGTCCTACTGGGGTGCCCAGGTGATCATCTCGCTGTTCGGCGCGATCCCGGTCATCGGCAACGACCTGACCCAGTGGATCCGTGGTGACTACCTGATTTCCGGGATTACCTTGAACCGCTTCTTCGCCCTGCACGTGGTGGCCTTGCCGATCGTGATCCTGGGCCTGGTGGTGCTGCACGTGCTGGCGCTGCACGAAGTCGGTTCGAACAACCCGGATGGCGTCGACATCAAGAAGCTCAAGGACGAAAACGGCGTACCGCTGGATGGCATCGCCTTCCACCCGTACTACACCGTGAAGGACATCGTCGGCGTGGTGGTGTTCCTGTTCATCTTCTGCTCCATCGTGTTTTTCTTCCCGGAAATGGGCGGGTATTTCCTCGAAAAACCCAACTTCGAAGTGGCCAATGCGTTCAAGACGCCTGAGCACATCGCCCCGGTCTGGTACTTCACCCCGTTCTACGCGATCCTGCGGGCGGTTCCGGACAAACTCATGGGCGTCATGGCCATGGGCGCGTCGATCGCCGTGCTGTTCGTCCTGCCGTGGCTGGACCGTAGCCCGGTCAAGTCCATGCGCTACAAGGGTTGGCTGAGCAAGATCTGGTTGTGGGTGTTCTGCATCGCCTTCGTCACTCTCGGCTGGTTGGGCGTCATGCCGCCGACGCCGGAGCGTACGCTGCTGTCGCGGGTGTGCACCGTCCTGTATTTCGCCTACTTCATTCTGATGCCGTTCTATACCCGGCTCGAGAAGACCAAACCGGTTCCGGAAAGGGTGACTGGCTGATGAAAAAATTATTTGCAGTGTTGATGCTTGCGGCCCTGCCGCTCCTGTCTTTCGCCGCCGAGCATGGCGGTCCGGAACTTGAAAAAGTCGATATCGACGTTTCCGACAAGGCGGCCATGCAGGATGGCGCGCGGACCTTTGCCAACTATTGCATGGGTTGCCACAGTGCCAAGTTCCAGCGTTATGAGCGTGTCGCCGACGACCTGGGGATTCCCCATGACCTGATGCTCAAGAACCTGGTGTTCACCGGTGCCAAGATCGGCGACCACATGACCATCGGCATGCAGCCGGCTGACGCCAAGGCCTGGTTCGGGGCGGCACCGCCCGACCTGACCCTGGTTGCCCGTGTGCGCGGTACCGACTGGCTCTACGGCTACCTGCGGTCTTTCTACGAAGATCCGACACGTCCCTGGGGCGTGAACAACAAGGTCTTCCCGAACGTCGGCATGCCTAACGTGCTGGTGGGGCTGCAGGGTCGTCAGGTGATCGGATGCAAGCAGGTTCAAATCGTCGAGGAAGGCAAGAAGCAGTATGATCCGCTGACCGGTACGCCTTTGACCCATGAGGCGTGCGACCAGTTGACCATCGTGCCGAAAACCGGTGCCTTGAGCGAAGAGCAATTCGATGAGAAGGTCAAGAACCTGGTGACCTTCCTGGCCTACTCGGCCAACCCGGTGAAGCTGGAGCATCAGCGCATCGGTACCTACGTTTTGCTGTACCTGGCCTTCTTCTTCGTGTTCGCTTATCTGCTCAAGCGCGAATACTGGAAGGATGTGCACTGATAACGTTGTAATATAGCGGTCAATCGTGCGCGCCCAAGGGTGCCTCTGAAGATGTAGCAAGTGGGTACGGACGGGGTGGGGCCGGCAACGGTTTCACCCGCTGTCCGGCCTGTGGCTACGGGAGGCTTCCCTTGGGCGCGCGCGTTTTTCCGTTTCGACAAATTCAACAAGCGAGGAGGACCGCCATGGGCGTGACCAATCGGTTGGCCTGTTACTCCGACCCCGCCGACCACTATTCCCATCGGGTGCGCATCGTACTTGCAGAGAAGGGTGTCAGCGCCGAAATCATCAGCGTGGAGGCGGGGCGTCAGCCGTCGAAGCTGATCGAAGTGAACCCCTACGGCAGCCTGCCCACCCTGGTCGATCGTGACCTGGCGTTGTGGGAGTCGACGGTGGTGATGGAATATCTGGATGAGCGTTACCCGCATCCGCCGCTGCTGCCGGTTTATCCTGTGGCACGGGCCAACAGTCGTTTATTGATCCATCGCATCCAGCGTGACTGGTGTGCGCTGGTGGATGTGATTCTGGATCCGCGCAGCAAGGAGCCGGCGCGTGTGCAGGCGCGCAAGGAGCTGCGTGAGAGCCTGACAGGGGCGTCGCCGCTGTTTGCCGACAAGCCATTTTTCTTGAGTGCCGAGCAAAGTCTGGTGGACTGCTGTCTATTACCGATACTCTGGCGTCTACCGATTCTGGGTATTGAATTGCCACGGCCCGCCAAGCCGTTGCTCGATTATATGGAGCGCCAGTTCGCGCGTGAGGCTTTCCAGGCAAGCCTGTCTGCTGTCGAACGCGATATGCGCTAAGGAGCTGTTTTATGAACTCCAGTCGCCCTTATTTGATTCGTGCCCTGTACGAATGGATAGTGGATAACGATTGTACGCCGCACATACTGGTCAACTCCGAGTATCCCTCGGTCCAGGTGCCGCAAGGTTTTGCCAGTGACGGACAAATCGTCTTGAACGTTTCCCCCAGTGCGGTGCGTCACTTGCACATGGACAACGAGGCGGTCAGCTTCGAGGGTCGTTTCGGGGGTGTGCCGCATACGCTTTACGTACCGATCAGTGCCATTCTCGGGATCTACGCCCGGGAGAATGGCCAGGGCATGGTCTTCGAGCTGGAAGCGCCCCTGGAGGGCGATGACGGGGCCGAGCCGGACGACGACGGTCCGCCACCAGGTTCCGAGCCGCCGCGCCCCAGCGGTCGGCCAAGCTTGAAGGTGGTGAAGTAATAAAAAAGGCGACCCATCCGGGTCGCCTTTTTTACGTCTGCCGTTTGGGCGGTTGGCTTAGTCGATGTACTCGAACAGCTTGACGATCTTCTGCACGCCGCTGACGCCCTGCACCAGGTTGGTGGCGCGATTGGCTTCATCCCGGGTGACCAGGCCCAGCAGGTAGACGATACCGTTCTCGGTGACGACCTTGATGCGCGAGCCGGGAATGGCGTTGTCGGTCAGCATCTGGGTCTTGATCTTGGTGGTCAGCCAGTTGTCGCTGGCGCGGGCCGCCACCGATGAGGGGTCGAGGACCTGCAATTCGTTGTTGACCTTCTTCACCCGCTGGACCGCCGCCGCGGCCTGTTCGGCCTTGGCCTTGAGGTCTTCGCGAGGGGTCTGGCCGGCGAGCAGGACGATCCCGTTGTAGCTGGTGACGACAATGTGCGAGCCGTTTTCCAGCTCGGGGTCGGCCTTGGCGACGTTGACCGCGACCTTGGTGTCGATCAGCGAATCGTCGATCTTGCTGCCCAGGGTGCGGGTGCCGCGATCATCGTTGATCGGTTCGTCGCGGGTGGCGGTCAGCACCGAACTGCAGCCGCTGAGGCCCAGGCACAGGGTCACGGCCAGCAGGCTAAGGCGATTGATGGTCATTCTTCACTCCCGAACAATTGGCTGTCGATCAGATCGCAGAGGCAATGGATCGCCAGCAGGTGGACTTCCTGAATACGTGCGGTGACGTTGGCCGGGACGCGAATCTCGACATCTTCAGGCAGCAGCAGGGAAGCCATACCGCCGCCATCGCGTCCCGTCAAGGCTACGACAATCATTTCGCGGTCATGTGCGGCCTGGATGGCCTGAATGATGTTGGCGGAGTTGCCGCTGGTGGAAATCGCCAGCAGGACGTCGCCCGGTTGGCCCAGGGCGCGGATCTGTTTGGAGAAGACTTCGTTGTAGCTGTAGTCGTTGGCGATCGAGGTGAGGGTCGAGCTGTCGGTGGTCAGGGCAATGGCCGGCAGGCTCGGTCGCTCGCGCTCGAAACGGTTGAGCAGTTCCGAGGAAAAGTGCTGGGCATCGCCGGCAGAACCGCCGTTGCCGCAGGAGAGCATTTTGCCTTCGTTGAGCAGGGCATTGACCATGACCTGGCTGGCTTGCTCGATGTGAGGTGCAAGAACGTCCATCGCCTGTTGCTTGGTGTCGATACTGGCCTGGAAAAGCTGGCGAATTCGGGATTGCATATCCATCTATGTGACCTTAAGTAGGGCGGCTGGTCGAGCGCGGACCGGGTCTTCCCGGTGGCTGCCCGGCACAAGAATGTGCAGCCCGCAAAGCAAAGAGCAAAATCGGTGTGTGAAAAGAGACATCGGGCCGGCAGCCTGGATCAGCTGTCGAAGGCATTCCGTAGCCAGTTCAACTGGGGCGCCGCCTCGACCGGGCCGTCTATGGCCACCACGTCGAAACGGCAAGGGCAATAGGCCCAGCGTGACTCGCGTTGCAGGAAATACTGCGCGGCGAATATTACTTTTTTGCGCTTGCGGGCATCGATGCTACCCAGTGCGCCACCCCATTGGGTGTTTTTCCTGTAACGAACTTCGACGAATACTACTGTATCGCCGTCGAGCATGACCAGATCCAGCTCGCCCCGTTTACATGACCAGTTCTGCGCCAGCAGGCGCAGACCCTGTTGTTCAAGATGCCGCAGCGCGAGGCGCTCGGCATCCTTGCCATGTTCCAGATGGGCGGCTGGCGCCATCAGCGCGGCGTATCCGGCAGGCGCTGGACCTGGCCGCTGACGAACTGCGCCCAGGGCAACTGGCGTTCGACCCGTTGCGCCGCGTCCATGCTCAGGCTGCCGGAGAGACCGTCGATGCGGCTGTCGGGCAGGGCCTTGAGCTGGCCCAGGCGCGGAGCCAGGCGATAGGCGTCGACACCCATGGCGTACAGGCGACCGAGGGCGCCGCCGGCTTGCGGCCATTGCGCGGTGACCTGCCGGCGCAGCGGGTCGTTGGCGTCCAGCAGCCAGGGGGTTTCACAGAAGCGAATGCCGTTCATGTCGTTGTACTGGTTCTGGTCACCGGTGGCGCTGAACACATGGGAGGTGGCGTATACCGGCACGTCACCGGCGTACTGGAAGTTCAGGGTCGGCTTGATCTGTTGCGCCTGCTGTGGGGTCGCGGCGAGGAAGATGAACTCGATGTCCTGGCGACGCGACGGCTGGGCGGAGACCTGGCCGCCGACCGTGCTTTGCAGGCTCTTGGCGCGGCCTTCGCTCTGGCGCAGCTGGAACAGCTCGGCGATCTGCTGGGCCAGGGCAACCGGTTGGTCGACGCGCTCGATACCGACCACGCTGCCGCCGTTGGCTTCCCAGTTCTGGCGGAAGGCCTTGAGCACGCGATCACCCCATTCGCCTTTCGGCACCATGATGGCGGCGCGGTGCAGGCCGTCGGCGCGGGCACGACGGGCCACTTCGCGGGCTTCGTCTTCGGCGGCCAGGCCGAACTGGAACAGTTGCGCCGGGTTCTGCGCGCTTTCGCTGTAGTTCAGCGCCAGGGTGGTGATCGGCAGTTGCGGGCGGGCGCTGAGCTGCTTGACCAGTGGCTTCTCCAGCGGGCCGATCACCAGCTGTACGCCGGAGGCCTGGGCCTTGCGATAGAAGTCATCCAGGGAGCCGATGCGCGAGCTGTCGTAGAACTCGATGGCGGGCGGCTTCTGGCCGGCCTGCTGGGCCTGGTAGTGAGCGGCCATGAAGCCTTCACGCAGGGCCTTGCCCACCGAGGCCAGCGGGCCGTCCTGCGGCAGCAGCAGGGCGATCTTGCTCAGCGGCTGGCTGGCCAGTTCCTTGAGTTTCACCAATGCCAGCGGCAATTGCTGGGCGGCCGGGTGCTTGGGGTTCTGTGCGCGCCAGGTGTCGATGGCGGCCTGCTGTTGCTCCAGGGTGCCGGACGACTTCACCGCCCGCGCCAGGCTCAACCAGCCGCTGAGGTCGTCGTTGCCGGTGGCTTGCAGCTGGTCGGTCGGCAGGGCCGCGATCAGTGCCCAGATGGCTTCATGGTTGTTCCTGGCCGCGTCGCCGCTGAGCAGCGGGGCGATGAAGATGCGCTCGCGGGCGGCGGCCAGGGTCTGGCCGTCGGCTTCGAGGGCGCGGGCGCGCACGGTCTGGGTACGCACCTGCTGGTCCACCGGCAGTTCGCCGAGGCGTTCCAGGCTCGGATGACTCAAGGCGGTCAGTGCCGCCTTGGGCTGGTTGCGGGTCATGGCCAGTTCGGCCGCCAGGGTGCTGGCGTACACCTGTTGCGCCGGCTTGAGGGTGTCCAGGGGCACCTGCGCAAGAATCTGCGCGGCACGCCCGCTGTCTTTCTGGCGGTAGGCCAGGTCGGCAGCGCTCAGGCGCAGCACGGCGGCTTGTTCCGGCGTCTTGCTGGAAGCCGCCTGCTCGAGCAGTTGCTCGATGCTGGCATTCGGGGTCCGTGGGAGTTCGCCAAGGCTGGAGGAGGGCGAGCTGGCGCAAGCCGCCAGCAGGGCGGCGAGGCAGAGGGCAGAGAACAGCCGCAGGCAAGCGATCATGTAGTGTTCCTGTTACTCGATCATATGAGCGTGGAATTGTACCCAAGCACTGGCCGGGGCGCGATGTTACTGGCGTGAAACCGTCAAATTAGGTCGTACAAAGCGTGTCGCGGCGCACGAATCGCGCGCTTGCCGGGCGTGCACCCGCCGTTGTGAAGCGTATCGGCAGGACGGCTACGCGCTACAATGGCGTTTTCGTTCTTCTCGAGGTGTGCGCTTTGACTGCTCCAGGTGCTTTGAATTCCGCTGTCGGCTCGCTTTATGTGGTGGCGACGCCCATTGGCAACCTGGATGACATCAGTGCGCGAGCCATGAAAGTGTTGCGCGAGGTGTCCCTGATTGCCGCGGAAGACACCCGTCACTCACTCAGATTGCTGCAGCACTTCGGGATTACGACACCGCTTGCGGCCTGTCACGAGCACAACGAACGTGACGAAGGCAGCCGTTTCATCGCCAGGTTACTGGCGGGCGAGGACGTGGCCCTGATCTCGGATGCGGGCACGCCGTTGATTTCCGATCCCGGTTATCACCTGGTGCGTCAGGCGCGGGCGGCAGGGATCAGTGTAGTTCCGGTTCCCGGAGCTTGCGCGTTGATCGCCGCGCTCTCGGCGGCGGGCCTGCCTTCCGACCGTTTCATCTTCGAAGGTTTCCTGCCGGCCAAGGCGGCGGGGCGGCGGGCGCGCCTGGAGTTGCTGAAGGAAGAGCCGCGTACGCTGATCTTCTATGAAGCGCCGCATCGGATCCTCGAATGCCTGCAGGATCTGGAAGCGGTCTTCGGCGCCGAGCGCCCGGCACTGCTGGCTCGTGAGTTGACCAAGACCTTCGAAACCCTCAAGGGGCTGCCCCTGAGCGAGCTGCGCGCCTTTGTCGAGGCGGATGCCAACCAGCAACGCGGCGAGTGCGTGGTGCTGGTCGCCGGCTGGACGGCGCCGGAAAACGACGACGCGGTCGGCAGCGAGGCCATGCGTATCCTCGACCTGTTGCTCCAGGAGATGCCGCTCAAGCGGGCCGCGGCCCTGGCGGCGGAGATTACCGGGGTGCGCAAGAACCTGCTGTACCAGGTGGCGCTGGATCGGCAGAAAAATGCCTGACTGATCCGGGTGTCGGTTGGATCCTATCAAAGTGTGGGATCCGTCCTGGCAGTGTTTGCCGGGACAACACCGGCCCGTGCAACGCCTTTAAAGCTTGTCCTTCAGGGCATGTGTCGGTAACCTTCGCAGCGGAGAGTCGATTGGACAGTCGCTGCCCCCTATGAAAATTAGGGGGGGGAGGAAAGTCCGGGCTCCATAGGGCGGAGTGCCAGGTAATGCCTGGGAGGCGTGAGCCTACGGAAAGTGCCACAGAAAATAACCGCCTAAGCGCTTCGGCGCCGGTAAGGGTGAAAAGGTGCGGTAAGAGCGCACCGCACGACTGGCAACAGTTCGTGGCTAGGTAAACCCCACTCGGAGCAAGACCAAATAGGGTTCCTAGGCGTGGCCCGCGCTGGAACCGGGTAGGTTGCTAAAGATGTCCAGTGATGGCCATCGTAGAGGAATGACTGTCCTCGACAGAACCCGGCTTACAGATCGACTCTCCACCTCTTTCCTTCCCTGCACGCAATCGCTGGCAGAAGCGCATTTGTAATACCGAAAAAATCTTACTCTTGATAAATCACTTTAACTTCCACGCTCAAGATTCTCAGTGTGTTGAAGTTCGTCTCCAGAAACACTCTCCCGATTGTCGAAATACCCCCCTTTATGCTCCTAAATCTCCGTTCTGTAAGGCTTTTCCTTAGGACCGCGCCTTGACGGTGTGGTGGGCGCATTCCTATAGTGTGCGCAAGTGGAGGAAAGTGGCATGAAGTGGGTTTTTTGGACGTAAAACGCTAATATTTGGAGAAACGCAACTGTGTTTCGCGGAGCTAACGCTATCAGTCTCGATGCCAAGGGCCGTCTCGCCATGCCGAGCCGGTACCGTGACGAGCTCGATTCGCGTAGTTCCGGCCAATTGATCGTTACCATCGATGCCGCGGACCCCTGTTTGTGCGTATACCCGCTCGATGAGTGGGAACTGATTGAAACCAAGCTGCGTGCGTTGCCGTCGTTGCGGGAAGAGAACCGCCGGCTGCAACGTTTGCTGATTGGTAATGCTGTCGACCTCGAGCTCGACAGCAGCGGCCGTTTCCTGGTGCCGCCGCGCCTGCGCGAGTACGCGAAGCTGGACAAGCGCGCGATGCTGGTGGGCCAACTGAACAAGTTTCAACTGTGGGACGAGGACGCCTGGAACGCTATATCTGCAGCGGACCTGGCGGCTATTCAACAACCGGGCGCCATGCCTGATGAACTGCGTGATCTGATCCTGTGACTATTGATAGCGGCTTCAACCACATCACCGTACTGCTTGACGAAGCCGTCGAGGCTCTCGCCGTACGCCCTGATGGCTGCTATCTGGATGGCACCTTCGGTCGTGGCGGGCACAGCCGGCTGATCCTCAGCAAGCTGGGGCCGGGTGGCCGACTTCTCGGATTCGACAAGGATCCTCAGGCGATTGCCACCGGGCAAGCGCTAGCGGCCGAAGACGGCCGCTTTGTCGTTGTGCAGCGCAGCTTTGCCGAGCTGGGCTCGGAAATCGCCGAACGCAACATGGCCGGCAAGGTCAACGGCATCCTGCTGGACCTGGGGGTGTCCTCGCCGCAGCTCGACGATCCCGAGCGTGGCTTCAGTTTCATGAATGACGGCCCGCTGGACATGCGCATGGACCCGTCCCGTGGCGTCAGTGCCGCCGAGTTCATCGCCACCGCGCCGGCGGAAGAAATTGCCCGGGTGTTCAAGGAGTACGGCGAAGAGCGTTTCTCCGGCCGCATGGCCCGGGCGCTGGTCGAGCGCCGTGAAATCAAGCCCTTCGAGCGCACGGCCGACCTGGCCGAAGTGCTGAAGGCCGCCAACCCGGCCTGGGAAAAGGGCAAGCACCCGGCAACCCGGGCTTTCCAGGGCCTGCGCATCCACGTCAACAATGAACTGGGCGATCTCGAAACCGGCCTCGAAGCGGCGCTCGACGCCCTGGAAGTCGGCGGTCGCCTGGTGGTGATCAGCTTCCATTCGCTGGAAGACCGTATCGTCAAGCTGTTCATGCGGCGCCTGGTCAAGGGCGAAAGCGACAACCTGCCACGCAACCTGCCGGTCCGGCACCAGGCTTTCGAGCCGCGGATCAAGGTGCATGGCAAGGCCCAGTTCGCTTCCGAAGCAGAACTCAAAGCCAACCCACGTGCGCGCAGCGCCGTGATGCGTGTCGCGGAGAAGTTGCGGTGAGCAAGCTCTACGCCAAGCCACTTCCGGGCGGAAGCTTTTTCATGTTCCTGCTGTTTATCGCCGTGCTGGTATCCGCCATCGGCGTGGCCTACAGCGCGCACTGGAACCGTCAGTTGCTCAACTCGCTCTACAACGAGCTGAGCGTGCGCGACAAGGCCCAGGCCGAATGGGGGCGCCTGATCCTCGAGCAGAGCACCTGGACCGCCCACAGCCGGATCGAAACCCTGGCCACAGAACAACTGAAGATGCGCATCCCCAGCCCATCCGAAGTCAGGATGGTGGCGCCATGATGAAGCTCGAAGGCGCGCTCTATCCGTGGCGCTTCCGCGTGGTGCTCGGTGCACTGGCGATCATGGTCGGTTATATCAGTTGGAAGATCGTCGACCTGCAGGTCATCGACCGGGCGTTCCTGATTGGCCAGGGCGATGCGCGCAGCATGCGGCATATCCCGATCCCGGCGCACCGCGGCCTGATCACCGACCGTAATGGCGAGCCCCTGGCCGTCAGTACCCCGGTGACCACGCTGTGGGCCAACGCCAAGGAAATGCAACTGGCCAAGGACCGCTGGCCGGCGCTGGCCATGGCCCTCGGGCAGGATCCGAAGCAGCTGACCGAACGCCTGGAACAACAGGCCAACAAGGAATTCATCTACCTGGTCCGGGGCCTGACCCCGGAGCAGGGCCAGGCCGTGCTCGACCTCAAGGTGCCCGGTGTCTACGGCATCGAGGAGTTCCGGCGGTTCTATCCGGCCGGCGAAGTGGCGGCCCACATGGTCGGCTTTACCGACATCGACGACCACGGCCGCGAAGGCGTGGAACTGGCCTATGACGAGTGGCTGGCCGGGGTGCCGGGCAAGCGACAGGTGATCAAGGACCGGCGCGGCCGGCTGATCAAGGATGTCCAGGTCACCAAGAACGCCAAGGCCGGCAAGCCCTTGGCGTTGTCGATTGACCTGCGCCTGCAATACCTGGCCAACCGCGAGCTGCGCAACGCCCTGGTGGAAAACGGCGCCAAGGCCGGCAGCCTGGTGATCATGGATGTGAAGACCGGTGAGATCCTCGCCATGGTCAACCAGCCGACCTACAACCCGAACAACCGTCGCAACCTGCAACCGGCGATGATGCGCAACCGCGCGATGATCGACGTGTTCGAGCCGGGTTCGACCATGAAGCCGATCTCCATGAGCGCGGCCCTGGAAACCGGACGCTGGAAGCCCAGCGATACGGTGGAGGTCTATCCGGGTACCCTGCAGCTGGGCAAATACACCATTCGTGACGTGTCCAAGACCGAAGGCCCGGTACTCGACCTGACCGGCATCTTGATCAACTCCAGTAACGTGGGCATGAGCAAGGTCGCCTTCGATATCGGCGGCGAAGCGATTTTCCGCGTGATGCAGAAAGTCGGCCTCGGCCAGGACACCGGCCTGGGCTTCCCGGGCGAGCGGGTCGGCAACCTGCCGAACTACCGCGAATGGCGCAAGGCCGAGACCGCGACCCTGTCCTACGGCTACGGCCTGTCGATCACCGCGATCCAACTGGTGCACGCGTTCTCGGCCCTGGCCAACAATGGCAAGATCGTGCCGCTGACCCTGATCAAGTCCGACAAGATCCCCGAGGGTACCCAGGTTATCCCGGAAAATGTCGCCAAGACCATGCAAGGTATGTTGCAACAAGTGATCGAGGCGCCGCGCGGTGTCTGGCGTGCGCAAGTCCCGGCCTATCATGTGGCCGGCAAGTCGGGTACGGCGCGCAAGACCTCGACGGCCTCCAAGGGCTATGAGGAAAACGCCTACCGTTCCCTGTTCGCCGGTTTCGGCCCGATGAGCGACCCGCGCTATGCCATCGTGGTGGTGATCGATGAACCGAGCAAGGCCGGTTACTTCGGTGGCCTGGTCTCGGCACCGGTCTTCAGCAAAGTCATGTCCGGCACCCTGCGCCTGATGAACGTCATCCCCGACAATCTGCCGACAACGCCGCAACAGCAGGCTGTTGTCGCGCCTGTCCCGGTCAAAGGAGGACGTGGTTGATGTCCCTGAGCCTGAACAAGATTTTTGCCCACGCCGGTCGCGATCTGCTGATTCGCGAGCTGGCGCTGGACAGCCGCAAGGTCCGCGCCGGCGACCTGTTCCTGGCGGTGCCGGGCGCCAAGGTCGACGGTCGCAATCACATTGCCGACGCCTTGCAGCGCGGCGCGGCGGCGGTCGCCTATGAAGTGGAAGGCGCCACCGTGCTGCCGATCACCGATGTGCCGCTGATCCCGGTCAAGGGCCTGGCCGCGCAACTGTCCGATATCGCCGGGCGTTTCTATGGCGATCCGAGCCGCCAGTTGAACCTGGTGGGCGTGACCGGCACCAACGGCAAGACCAGCGTCAGCCAGTTGATTGCCCAGGCCCTGGATCTGCTGGGCCAGCATTGTGGCATTCTCGGCACCCTCGGCACCGGCTTCCACGGTGCGCTGCAGAGCGGGATGCTGACCACGCCGGACCCGATTGCCGTCCAGGCGAGCCTGGCCGACTTGAAGAAGGCCGGGGCCAAGGCCGTTGCCATGGAAGTGTCTTCCCACGGCCTGGACCAGGGCCGGGTGACCGCGCTGGCGTTCGACGTGGCGGTGTTTACCAACCTGTCCCGCGACCACCTGGATTATCACGGCAGCATGCAAGCCTATGGCGCGGCCAAGGCCAAGCTGTTCAACTGGGCCGACCTGAGCTGCCGCGTCATCAATATCGACGATGAGTTCGGTCGCAAACTGGCCGCTGAAAAACATGAATCGCGCCTGCTGACCTACAGCCAGGAAGACCCTGGCGCCTACCTGTATTGCCGCGAAAGCCAATTCAGCGATGACGGTGTGCGCGCCACGCTGGTGACGCCGCAAGGCGAGCATCACCTGCGCGCGTCGCTGCTCGGGCGCTTCAACCTGAGCAATCTGCTGGCGGCGGTCGGTGCCTTGCTGGGCCTGGATTACCCGCTGGACGAGATCCTGCGGGTACTGCCGCAGCTCGAAGGACCGGCCGGTCGTATGCAACGCCTGGGCGGCGGTGCCCGGCCATTGGTGGTGGTCGACTACGCCCACACCCCGGATGCCCTGGAAAAAGTCCTGCTGGCCCTGCGTCCCCACGCCAAGGGCCGGTTGCTCTGCCTGTTCGGCTGTGGCGGCGACCGTGATCGCGGCAAGCGCCCGCTGATGGCTGAAGTGGTCGAGCGTCTGGCCGATGGCGTGCTGGTCACCGATGACAACCCTCGAACTGAAGACCCTTCGCGGATCTTCGACGATATCCGCACGGGCTTCGTGGCCGCGGACAAAGTCCGTTTCGTCGCCGGTCGCGGCCTGGCCATCGCCGAACTGATTGCCGGTGCTTCGGTCGATGACGTGATCGTCCTGGCCGGCAAAGGCCATGAGGACTATCAGGAAATCAACGGCGAGCGCCATGACTTCTCCGATCTGGTCGAGGCCACCAAGGCCCTGGACGCCTGGGAGGCTGCCCATGCTTGAAGCGATGAAGCTCAGTGAAGTGGCCGGCGCGCTGTCGGCTCGCCTGGTGTCGAGCGATGCCAGCTTCAACGGCGTGAGCATCGACAGCCGGGCGATTCAGCCGGGCCAGTTGTTCGTCGCGCTGGCCGGGCCGCGTTTCGACGGTCACGATTACCTGGAGGATGTCGCCGCCAAAGGCGCCGTTGCGGCCTTGGTCGAGCGTGAAGTGACCGGTAGCAAGCTGCCACAGTTGCTGGTCGCCGACAGCCGTCTGGCCCTGGGCCAACTGGGTGCATTGAACCGCGCCGCCTTTACTCGACCAGTGGCGGCCATCACCGGCTCCAGCGGCAAGACCACGGTCAAGGAACTGCTCGCGAGCATCCTGCGTACCGGTGGGCCGGTCCTGGCGACCCGCGGCAACCTGAACAACGACCTGGGCGTGCCGCTGACCCTGCTCGAACTGGCCCCGGAACACAGCGCCGCGGTGATCGAGTTGGGGGCGTCGCGTGTTGGCGAGATCGCCTATACCGTCGCCATGACCAAGCCCCATGTGGCCGTCTTGAACAATGCCGGAACCGCCCATGTCGGCGAGTTCGGTGGCCCCGAGAAGATCGTCGAGGCCAAGGGCGAGATCATTGAAGGGCTGCAGGCCGATGGCATCGCGGTCCTCAACCTGGACGACAAGGCTTTCGGTATTTGGAAAACCCGTGCCGCCGGTCGCAAGGTCCTGAGTTTTGCCCTTGAAAATACTGCCGCCGACTTCCATGGCGGACAGATTTCCCGCGACCCGCGCGGCTGCCCGGGTTTCGAACTGCACAGTCCGCTGGGCAGTGCCCGGGTCCAGTTGAACCTGCTGGGCAACCATAATGTGGCCAATGCCCTGGCTGCTGCCGCGGCCGCCCACGCCCTGGGCGTTGCCCTGCCGGGTATAGTCGCCGGGCTGGAAGCAGTGCAGCCGGTCAAGGGTCGTGCGGTAGCGCAATTAGCAATCAATGGCATTCGTGTCATTGACGACACATACAACGCCAACCCTGCCTCAATCTGCGCTGCCGTTGATATACTCGCCGGCTTTTCCGGCCGCACCGTTCTGGTGCTCGGAGATATCGGCGAGTTGGGCGCGTGGGCGGAGCAAGGACATCGTGAAGTAGGCGCTTATGCCGCCGACAAGGTTTCAGCGCTGTATGCGGTGGGACCGATGATGGTTCATGCCGTCAACGCCTTTGGCCCACACGCCCGTCATTTCGCCACCCAGGCCGATCTGATCGAAGCGCTGGGCGCCGAGCAAGACACTGACACCACCATTTTGATCAAGGGCTCGCGCAGCGCTGCGATGGAAAACATCGTGGCGGCTTTGTGCGGGCCTGCTTCTGACGAACACAAGGGAGAGAAGCATTAATGCTGCTGCTGCTAGCGGAGTACCTGCAACAGTTCTACAAAGGCTTCGCGGTCTTTCAGTACCTGACCCTGCGCGGGATTCTCGGGGTACTGACCGCGTTGTCTCTGTCACTGTGCCTGGGTCCCTGGATGATCCGCACGTTGCAGAACCGCCAGATCGGCCAGGCCGTGCGTAACGACGGCCCGCAATCGCACCTGTCCAAGTCCGGTACACCGACCATGGGCGGTGCCTTGATTCTCTCGGCCATCGGTATCAGCACCCTGCTGTGGGCTGACCTGCACAACCGTTATGTCTGGGTGGTCCTGCTGGTCACCCTGCTGTTCGGTGCCATCGGCTGGGTGGACGACTACCGCAAGGTGATCGAGAAGAACTCCCGTGGCCTGCCGAGCCGCTGGAAATATTTCTGGCAATCGGTGTTCGGCCTGGGGGCGGCGATCTTCCTGTTCATGACCGCGCAAACCCCGGTCGAGACCACCCTGATCGTACCGATGCTCAAGGATGTCAGCATTCCCCTGGGCGTGGGCTTCGTGGTGCTGACCTACCTGGTCATCGTCGGTTCGAGCAACGCGGTCAACCTGACCGACGGCCTCGACGGCCTGGCGATCATGCCGACGGTGATGGTCGGCGGCGCGCTGGGGATCTTCTGCTACCTGTCGGGTAACGTGAAGTTCGCCGAATACCTGCTGATTCCCTACGTCCCGGGCGCGGGCGAGCTGATCGTGTTCTGCGGCGCGTTGATCGGTGCCGGCCTGGGCTTCCTCTGGTTCAACACCTATCCGGCCCAGGTCTTCATGGGCGACGTCGGCGCACTGGCGCTGGGCGCGGCCCTGGGCACCATCGCGGTGATCGTCCGCCAGGAAATCGTCCTGTTCATCATGGGCGGGGTGTTCGTGATGGAAACCCTGTCGGTGGTGATCCAGGTGGCTTCTTTCAAACTGACCGGTCGCCGTGTGTTCCGCATGGCGCCGATTCACCACCACTTTGAACTCAAGGGCTGGCCCGAGCCGCGGGTGATCGTCCGTTTCTGGATCATCACCGTGATTCTGGTGCTGATCGGCCTTGCCACGTTGAAGCTGAGGTAGAACCCGTGTCGCTGATCGCTTCTGACCATTTCCGCATCATTGTCGGCCTCGGCAAGAGCGGCATGTCCCTGGTTCGCTTCCTGGCGAGCCGGGGCGTTGCCTTTGCGGTGGCCGATACGCGGGACAACCCGCCGGAGCTGGCCACGCTGCGCCGTGACTACCCGCAGGTGGAAGTGCGTTGTGGCGAGCTGGACGTGGAATTCCTCTGCCGTGCCGACGAGCTCTACGTGAGCCCCGGCCTGGCCCTGGCGACCCCGGCCCTGCAGGCCGCGGCCGCCCGTGGGGTGAAATTGTCCGGCGACATCGAGCTGTTTGCGCGTAACGCGAAGGCGCCGATTGTCGCCATCAGCGGCTCCAATGCGAAAAGCACCGTCACCACCCTGGTGGGCGAGATGGCGGCGGCGGCCGGCAAGCGGGTCGCGGTCGGCGGCAACCTCGGTACCCCGGCGCTGGACCTGCTCAGCGACGACGTCGAGCTGTACGTGATGGAGCTGTCGAGCTTCCAGCTGGAGACCACGGACCACCTCGGTGCCGAAGTGGCTACCGTGCTCAATGTCAGCGAAGACCATATGGACCGCTACAGCGGCCTGCCGGCCTATCACCTGGCCAAGCACCGGATCTTCCGTGGGGCCAGGCAGGTGGTGGTCAACCGCCAGGACGCGCTGTCCCGGCCGCTGATGAGCGAAGGCCTGCCGTGCTGGACCTTCGGCCTGGGCAAACCGGACTTCAAGGCCTTCGGCCTGCGCGAAGAGAACGGCGAGAAGTACCTGGCCTTCGAATTCCAGAACCTGATGCCGGTGAGCGAGCTGCGTATTCGCGGCGCCCACAACCAGGCCAATGCCCTGGCGGCCCTGGCCCTGGGCCATGCGGTCGGGCTGCCGTTCGATGCCATGTTGTCGAGCCTGCGCACGTTCGCCGGCCTTGAACATCGCTGCCAATGGGTGCGCGAGTTGAAGGGCGTGAATTACTACAACGACTCCAAGGCCACCAACGTCGGTGCGGCCCTGGCCGCCATCGAAGGCCTGGGGGCCGACATTGCCGGCAAACTGGTGCTGATCGCCGGTGGCGACGGCAAGGGCGCGGATTTCGCCGGCCTGCGCGGCCCGGTCGCGGCCAACTGCCGGGCGGTGGTGCTGCTCGGTCGGGATGCCGAGCGCCTGGCCGAGGCCTTGGGTGACAGTGTGCCGCTGATCCGTGTGCAGACCCTTGAAGAGGCGGTGCAACGTTGTGCCGAACTGGCCGAGTCGGGTGACGCTGTGTTGCTGTCGCCGGCCTGCGCGAGCCTGGACATGTTCAAGAATTACGAAGAACGCGGGCGCCTGTTCGCCCAGGCAGTGGAGGGGTTGGCGTGAATTTCAACATTCTCAAGCCTTACCCGTCGCCAATCATCAGCGGTCGTGGCGTCGACGTTGATTTCGCGATGCTGGCCGGTGCCCTGGGACTGCTGGGGCTGGGGCTGGTCATGATCACCTCGGCGTCGTCGGAAGTCGCCGCCGTGCAGTCGGGCAACGCGCTGTACCACATGATTCGCCACCTGATCTACATGGTCCTCGGTTTGGGCGCCTGCATCGCCACCATGATGGTGCCGATCGCCACCTGGCAGCGCATGGGCTTCATGATGCTGGTGGGCGCCTTCGGCCTGCTGGTCATGGTGCTCCTGCCGGGCATCGGCCGCGAGGTGAACGGTTCGATGCGCTGGATCGGTTTCAGCTTCTTCAACGTGCAGCCTTCGGAGGTCGCCAAGGTCTTCGTGGTGATCTACCTCGCCGGTTACCTGGTACGGCGACAGAAGGAAGTGCGGGAAAGCTGGATGGGCTTCTTCAAGCCGTTCATCGTCTTGCTACCGATGGCCGGGCTGTTGCTGATGGAACCGGACTTCGGGGCCACCGTGGTGATGATGGGCGCGGCGGCGGCGATGCTGTTCCTCGGCGGGGTCGGGCTGTTGCGCTTCGGCCTGATGGTCCTGCTCGCGGTGGTGGCGGTGGTGGTGCTGATCAAGGCGCAACCTTACCGGATGGCGCGCCTGACTACCTTTACCGACCCCTGGGCCGACCAGTTCGGCTCCGGCTACCAGTTGACCCAGGCGCTGATCGCCTTCGGTCGCGGCGAATGGCTCGGCGTGGGCCTGGGCAACAGCGTGCAGAAGCAGTTCTACCTACCCGAGGCCCACACCGACTTCGTGTTCTCCGTGCTGGCCGAAGAGCTGGGTGCGGTGGGTTCGCTGGCCACGGTCGCGCTGTTCGTCTTCGTCAGTGTGCGGGCCATGTACATCGGCCTGTGGGCGGAAAAGGCCAAGCAGTTCTTTGCCGCCTATATGGCCTACGGCCTGGCGTTCCTGTGGATCGGTCAATTCCTGATCAATATCGGTGTGAACGTCGGCCTGTTGCCGACCAAGGGCCTGACCCTGCCGTTCCTCAGTTACGGCGGCAGTTCGCTGGTGATCTGCTGTGCCTGTCTCGGCTTGTTGCTGCGTATCGAGTGGGAGAGTCGAACCCACCTGGGCAGCGAAGAGATGGAGTTCGATGAAAGTGACTTCGCCGAGGAGTCGCCCCATGGACGCTAAAGTGCTGATCATGGCCGGCGGTACCGGCGGGCACGTCTTCCCGGCGCTGGCCTGTGCGCGGGAATTCCAGGCGCGGGGCTTCGACGTGCACTGGTTGGGCACACCGCGTGGCATCGAGAACGACCTGGTGCCGGGCGCCGGCCTGCCGCTGCATCTGATCCAGGTCAGCGGCCTGCGGGGCAAGGGCAAGCTGTCGCTGCTCAAGGCGCCGTTCGTCCTGCTCAAGGCGGTGTGGCAGGCGCGCAAGGTCATGCGTGAACTCAAGCCCGTGTGCGTGCTGGGCTTTGGCGGCTACGTCACCGGCCCCGGCGGCGTGGCCGCGCGGATGGCCGGTATCCCGGTGATCGTTCACGAACAGAACGCCGTGGCCGGTACCGCCAATCGGTTGCTGGTGCCGTTGGCGACCCGGGTCTGCGAAGCTTTCCCGAATACCTTCGGCGCCTCGGGCAAACGGCGGACCACCGGTAATCCGGTGCGCAGCGAACTGTTCCTGGAAACCCCGCGCCAGGCCCTGGCCGGACGCCGCGCGCGCTTGCTGATCCTCGGCGGCAGCCTGGGGGCCGAACCGTTGAACAAGCTGTTGCCCGAAGCCCTGGCGCAGGTGCCGGCCGAGTACCGCCCGGAAGTGTTCCACCAGGCCGGGCGCAATCACGACGAAATCACCGCCGAACGCTACCAGGCGGTCGGCGTCGAGGCGCAAGTGGCGCCCTTTATCAAAGACATGGCCCAAGCCTATGGCTGGGCCGACCTGGTGGTCTGCCGCGCCGGCGCCTTGACCGTCAGTGAACTGGCCGCCGCCGGTCTGCCCTCGTTGCTGGTGCCCTTGCCCCATGCGATCGACGATCACCAGACCCGCAATGCCGAATATCTGGCCGGGGAGGGCGCTGCCTTCCTGCTGCCGCAAAGAACGACTGGCGCCGCCGACCTGGCGGCACGCCTGACAGAGGTTTTGATGCAACCGGAACGACTGAACAGCATGGCGCTTACCGCCCGCCGTCTGGCCAAGCCAGATGCCACCCGCACCGTGGTCGAGATCTGCCTGGAGGTGGCCCATGGTTGAGAGTCAGAAAGCCATACCGCAACCGGAAATGCGCCGTATCCGCCGTATCCACTTCGTCGGTATCGGTGGCGTGGGCATGTGCGGTATCGCCGAAGTGTTGTTGAACCTGGGCTATGACGTCTCCGGTTCCGACCTCAAGACTTCGCCGGTGACCGAGCGCCTGGAATCCTTCGGTGCCCACATCTATATCGGTCACCGCGCCGAGAACGCCGCCCAGGCCGATGTGCTGGTGGTGTCCAGCGCCGTGAACAAGTCCAACCCGGAAGTCGCCACGGCCCTGGAGCGGCGTATTCCCGTGGTGCCACGGGCCGAGATGCTGGCCGAGCTGATGCGCTATCGCCACGGCATCGCCGTCGCCGGTACCCACGGCAAGACCACCACCACCAGCCTGATCGCCTCGGTGTTCGCCGCCGGCGGCCTCGATCCGACCTTCGTCATCGGTGGCCGGCTGAATGCCGCGGGTACCAATGCCCAGCTCGGCACCAGCCGCTACCTGATCGCCGAAGCCGATGAAAGCGACGCCAGCTTCCTGCACTTGCAGCCGCTGGTGGCCGTGGTTACCAACATCGACGCCGACCACATGGACACCTACGAAGGCGACTTCAGCAAGCTGAAGAAAACCTTCGTCGAGTTCCTCCATAACCTGCCGTTCTACGGTTTGGCCGTGGTGTGCCTGGATGACCCGGTGGTGCGTGAGATCCTCCCGCAGATCGCCCGTCCCACCGTGACCTACGGGGTGCACGAAGACGCCGACGTGCGTGCGATCAATATCCGCCAGGCCGGCATGCAGACCCACTTCACCGTGCTGCGCCGCGACCGCGAGCCGCTGGACGTGTCGGTGAACATGCCGGGCAACCACAACGTGCTCAATTCCCTGGCAACCATCGCCATCGCCTCTGACGAGGGCATCAGCGACGAAGCCATTGTCCAGGGCCTGTCGGGCTTCCAGGGCGTCGGTCGACGCTTCCAGGTCTACGGCGAACTGCCGGTGGACGGCGGCAGCGTGATGCTGGTGGACGACTACGGTCACCACCCGACCGAAGTCGCGGCGGTGATCAAGGCCGTGCGCGGCGGCTGGCCGGAGCGCCGTCTGGTGATGGTCTACCAGCCACACCGCTACACCCGTACCCGCGACTTGTACGACGATTTCGTCCAGGTGCTGGCCGACGCCAATGTCCTGCTGCTGATGGAAGTCTATCCGGCCGGCGAAGAAGCGATTCCGGGCGCGGACAGCCGCCAGCTGTGCCGCAGCATTCGCCAGCGTGGCCAGCTCGACCCGATCTATATCGAGCGTGGCGTGGATCTTGCGCCGCTGGTCAAGCCGCTGCTGCTGCCCGGTGACATCCTGCTGTGCCAGGGCGCCGGCGATATCGGTGGCCTTGCCCCGCAACTGCTCAACAGCCCGCTGTTCGTCAGTGCGGTAGCCAGCCAGGGGAAATCGAAATGAGTGCTGCCTACGCCAACCTGTTCTCGACCGTCGATCCGAAAGCCTTCGGCCGCGTCGCCGTGCTGTTCGGCGGCAAGAGCGCCGAGCGCGAGGTGTCGCTGAAGTCCGGCAACGCGGTGCTGCAAGCGCTGCAAAGCGCCGGGGTCGACGCCTTCGGTATCGATGTCGGCGACGATTTGCTGCAACGCCTGCTCAACGAGAAGATCGATCGCGCCTTTATCATCCTTCACGGCCGCGGCGGTGAAGACGGCAGCATGCAAGGCTTGCTGGAGTGCGTGGGGATTCCCTACACCGGCAGCGGCATCCTCGCCTCGGCCCTGGCCATGGACAAGCTGCGCACCAAGCAGGTCTGGCACAGCCTGGGGATTCCGACCCCGCGTCACGCCGTGCTGGGCTGCGAGGCCGACTGTATTTCAGCCGGCGCGGAACTGGGTTTCCCTTTGATCGTCAAACCTGCTCATGAAGGCTCCAGTATTGGGATGGCCAAGGTGACCTGCGCCGACGATCTGATCGCCGCCTGGAAAGCCGCCGCCACCTACGATTCGCAAGTATTGGTCGAACAGTGGATTCAAGGTCCGGAATTCACCATTGCCACCCTGCGCGACCAGATCCTGCCGCCGATTGCCCTCGGCACCCCGCATTCGTTCTACGACTACGACGCCAAGTACCTGGCTTCCGATACCCAGTATCGGATTCCCTGTGGCCTCGACAGTACCAAGGAAAAGGAACTGATGGACCTCACGGCCAAGGCCTGCGAGGCGCTCGGTATCGCCGGCTGGGGCCGGGCCGACGTGATGCAGGATGCCGACGGACAATTCTGGTTCCTGGAAGTCAACACCGCGCCGGGCATGACCGACCACAGTCTGGTCCCCATGGCGGCACGGGCAGCCGGCCTGGATTTCCAGCAGTTGGTGCTGGCGATCCTGGCGGAAAGCTTTGAGGGAAGAGGTTAATCCTATGCACGGCGCGCAGATTCGTCATCAGCCACCCGTTTCCGGCCGTAACAAGCCGGTGCAGCGGGGGGCCAGCCGGATGGTGGCTAAAGAGCCGATGTCGGTGCGCCTGCCCAAAGCCAATTTCGGTTTTCTGAAAAGCCTGATGTGGCCGGTACTGCTGGTGGCCCTGGGCTTCGGTACCTACGAAGGCGCCCAGCGCCTGTTGCCCTACGCGGATCGGCCGATCAGCAAGATCAACGTGCAGGGCGACCTGAGCTACATCAGCCAGCAGGCGGTGCAGCAGCGGATCGCGCCGTACGTCGCGTCGAGCTTCTTCACCATCGACCTGGCGAGCATGCGCGCAGAGCTGGAAACCATGCCGTGGATCGCCCACGCCGAGGTCCGGCGTGTGTGGCCGGACCAGGTGGTGATCCGCCTGGAAGAGCAATTACCGGTGGCCCGCTGGGGCGACGGGGCGTTGTTGAACAACCAGGGCCAGGCGTTCGCGCCACGGGAATTGGCGAACTACGAACATCTGCCGCAGCTGTTCGGTCCCCAGCGGGCCCAGCAGCAGGTGATGCAGCAGTATCAGGTGTTGAGTCAGATGCTGCGTCCGCTGGGGTTTTCGATTGCCCGGCTGGAGCTGCGTGAACGGGGCAGCTGGTTCCTGACCACCGGCGCGGGAAGCGCGGGGCCGGGGATCGAGCTGTTGTTGGGCCGCGACCATCTGGTCGAGAAGATGCGCCGTTTCATTGCCATTTATGAAAAAACGTTGAAAGAACAGATTACGAACATTGCCAGCATCGATCTGCGCTACTCCAACGGCCTGGCCGTCGGATGGCGGGAACCTGTGGCGCCCGCGACGGCCAAACCCGCCGTTGCGAAGAATTGAGAAGAGGCAGGACCATGGCAAATGTGCAAAGCGGCAAAATGATCGTCGGACTGGATATCGGCACTTCCAAGGTGGTGGCGCTGGTGGGCGAGGTCGCGGCCGATGGCACGCTGGAAATCGTCGGTATCGGTACCCATCCTTCTCGCGGCCTGAAGAAGGGCGTGGTGGTGAACATCGAGTCCACCGTGCAGTCGATCCAGCGCGCCGTGGAAGAAGCGCAGTTGATGGCGGGCTGCCGGATCCACTCGGCCTTCGTCGGTGTGGCGGGCAATCACATCCGCAGCCTGAACTCCCACGGCATCGTCGCGATCCGTGATCGCGAAGTCAGCTCGGCGGACCTCGAGCGCGTGCTGGATGCGGCCCAGGCCGTGGCGATCCCGGCGGACCAGCGGGTGCTGCACACCCTGCCGCAGGACTACGTGATCGATAACCAGGAAGGCGTGCGCGAGCCCCTGGGCATGTCCGGCGTCCGTCTGGAAGCCAAGGTCCACGTGGTCACCTGCGCGGTGAACGCGGCGCAGAACATCGAGAAGTGCGTGCGTCGCTGCGGCCTGGAAATCGACGACATTATCCTCGAGCAACTGGCGTCCGCGTACTCGGTGCTGACCGACGACGAGAAAGAGCTGGGCGTGTGCCTGGTGGACATCGGCGGCGGCACCACCGACATCGCCATCTTCACCGAAGGCGCGATCCGTCACACCGCGGTGATCCCGATTGCCGGCGACCAGGTGACCAACGACATCGCCATGGCCCTGCGCACTCCGACCCAGTACGCCGAAGAGATCAAGATCCGCTACGCCTGCGCCCTGGCGAAACTGGCCGGTGCCGGTGAAACCATCAAGGTGCCGAGCGTCGGCGATCGTCCGCCGCGCGAGCTGTCCCGCCAGGCCCTGGCCGAGGTGGTGGAGCCGCGTTACGACGAGCTGTTCACGCTGATCCAGGCCGAGCTGCGTCGCAGCGGCTACGAGGACCTGATCCCGGCCGGCATCGTGCTGACCGGCGGCACCTCGAAGATGGAAGGCGCGGTCGAACTGGCCGAAGAAATTTTCCACATGCCGGTGCGCCTGGGTGTTCCGCACACGGTCAAGGGTCTGTCGGACGTGGTCCGCAACCCGATCTATTCAACTGGGGTGGGGCTGTTGCTGTACGGGCTGCAAAAGCAGTCGGACGGCATTTCCCTGTCCGGCTACAACGGCGGCAACAGAAACGACTATCGCGATGAAGATCAGAAAGCACCTGTGCTGGAGCGTTTGAAACGCTGGGTCCAGGGCAACTTTTAAAGTTTCAAAGCAGTAGAAGTAGGCGAAAAAACTAGAGAATGAAAGGAGAGGGAACATGTTCGAACTCGTAGACAACGTCCCACAGAGTCCGGTAATCAAGGTTATCGGCGTAGGCGGTGGCGGCGGCAACGCCGTTAACCACATGGTCAAGAGCAACATCGAAGGCGTCGAGTTCATCTGCGCCAACACCGATGCCCAGGCCCTGAAGAACATTGGCGCGCGGACTATCCTGCAACTGGGTACCGGCGTGACCAAGGGGCTGGGTGCCGGCGCCAACCCGGAAGTCGGTCGCCAGGCCGCGCTGGAAGATCGCGAGCGCATCGCCGAAGTGCTGCAGGGCACCAACATGGTGTTCATCACCACCGGCATGGGTGGCGGTACCGGTACCGGTGCGGCGCCGATCATTGCCGAAGTGGCGAAGGAAATGGGCATCCTCACCGTTGCGGTGGTGACCCGTCCGTTCCCGTTCGAAGGCCGCAAGCGCATGCAGATCGCCGATGAAGGCATCCGCGCGCTGAGCGAAAGCGTCGACTCGTTGATCACCATCCCCAACGAGAAGCTGCTGACCATCCTGGGTAAAGACGCAAGCCTCTTGTCGGCTTTCGCCAAGGCTGACGATGTGCTGGCCGGTGCCGTTCGCGGTATCTCCGACATCATCAAGCGTCCGGGCATGATCAACGTCGACTTCGCCGACGTACGCACCGTGATGAGCGAAATGGGCATGGCGATGATGGGCACTGGCTGCGCCAGCGGTCCGAACCGTGCGCGTGAAGCCACCGAGGCGGCGATCCGCAACCCGCTGCTGGAAGACGTCAACCTGCAAGGCGCGCGCGGCATCCTGGTGAATATCACCGCCGGTCCGGACCTGTCCCTGGGCGAGTACTCCGACGTGGGTAGCATCATCGAAGCCTTCGCTTCCGAAGCGGCGATGGTCAAGGTCGGTACCGTGATCGATCCGGACATGCGCGACGAGCTGCACGTGACCGTGGTTGCCACCGGCCTGGGTGCACGTATCGAGAAGCCTGTGAAGGTCATCGACAACACCCTGCAGACCAGCCAGTCGGCTGCCGCCCAGGCGCCAGCGCCGGCGCGTCAGGAACTGCCGTCGGTCAACTACCGTGATCTCGACCGTCCGACCGTCATGCGCAACCAGGCCCAGGCCGGTGCTGCGACTGCCGCGAAGATGAACCCGCAGGACGACCTGGACTATCTGGATATCCCGGCTTTCCTGCGTCGCCAGGCTGATTGATGGAATGTATCAGGAGTATTAGGGTGATTGGTGTTCAGCAAAGGCCTGGTCTGCTATTATCGCCAGCCTTTGTTGATACCTGTTCGCAATTTGCGCTGAAGCGGCCCATGCCATGATTAAACAACGCACCCTGAAAAATATTATCCGTGCCACAGGTGTCGGCCTGCACTCCGGCGAGAAGGTCTACCTGACCCTCAAGCCAGCGCCTGTGGATACCGGCATCGTGTTTTGTCGTGCCGACCTCGACCCTGTGGTGCAGATTCCTGCTCGCGCGGAAAATGTTGGCGAAACCACGATGTCGACCACGTTGGTCAACGGTGACGTCAAGGTGGACACGGTGGAGCACCTGCTCTCGGCCATGGCCGGCCTGGGCATCGATAACGCCTACGTCGAGCTCTCCGCGTCCGAAGTCCCGATCATGGATGGTAGCGCTGGACCCTTCGTATTCCTGATTCAATCTGCCGGCCTGGAAGAACAGGACGCAGCCAAGAAGTTCATCCGCATCCTGCGTGAAGTCACAGTGGAAGACGGCGACAAGCGCGCCACTTTCGTGCCTTTCGAAGGGTTCAAGGTGAGCTTCGAGATCGATTTCGATCACCCGGTGTTCCGTGACCGCATCCAGAGTGCCAGCGTGGATTTTTCCAGCACTTCGTTCGTAAAAGAAGTCAGCCGCGCCCGGACCTTTGGTTTCATGAGTGATATCGAGTACCTGCGCAAGCACAACCTCGCACTCGGCGGTAGCGTGGAAAATGCCATCGTGGTCGATTCGGATGGTGTACTGAACGAAGACGGCCTTCGTTATGAAGACGAATTCGTCAAGCACAAGATCCTCGACGCCATTGGTGACCTCTACCTGTTGGGCAATAGCCTGATTGGTGAGTTCAAGGGCTTCAAGTCCGGTCACGCGCTGAACAACCAGCTCCTGCGCAAGCTCATCGAGCAGAAGGATGCCTGGGAAGTGGTGACCTTCGAAGACGCCAGCACCGCGCCGATCTCTTACATGCGTCCCGTTGCGGCCGTGTAACGACTCTCTCCTTTTGTCGTATTTGAAAGCCGCCTTCGGGCGGCTTTTTTTATGCCCGCGTTCTTGTAGGAGCGAGGCTCGCATGCACCGCCCGGTCGCGGCCCTCGTGCTTGGCCTGGTACAGCGCCTGGTCGGCTTTGCGCAGCAACTGTTCCACCGTGCCTTCGCTGGGCGGGGACGTGGTGCTGGCGCCGATGCTGACGGTGATCGCTTGCGCGTCCCCCTTGAAGGGCGCCTGCGCGGCCATGGCCGCGCGGATCTTTTGCGCCAGGTTCAACGCACCGTGCTCGTCGGTTTCCGGCAACACCACGGCGAACTCTTCGCCGCCATAACGCGCCGCCATGTCGCCAGGACGCCGAATGCTGTCGCCGATCACCTGCGCCAGCTGCCGCAGGGCCTGGTCGCCGACCGGGTGGCCGTGGCGGTCGTTGAAGGCCTTGAAATGATCGGCATCGATCATCAGCAGCGACAGGGGTTTGCCCGACCGTTGCGCCCTGGCCCACTCGCGCTGCAGGGCTTCATCCAGCGCCCGGCGATTGGCCACGCCGGTCAGCGAGTCGGTCGCCGCCAGTTCGGCGAGTTCCTCTTCGGCGCGCAGGCGCAGGCGCAGTTCCCGGGACAGCAGCCAGGTCAGCCAGAGCACGATGAGGCAGAGAACGCCCGTGGCCAGGCCGACCAGCGACGCGGTATGCCGCCAGGCGCGATAGACATCATCGGTGGAGAGCGCGACCACCACGATCAGCGGCAACTCACCCACCTGGGAGAAGGTATAGAGCCGTTCGGCGCCGTCGACGCTGGAGACGCTGGTAAAACTGCCTTCGCCCTCGTGCAGGATGCGGATGAAGTTGGGGCGATTGCCGAAGTTCTTTCCGACCAGTTCCTCGGCCAGTGGTGGCTGCTGGGCCAGGAGAATACCCGCCGTGCTGATCAGGTTGACCGAACTGCCCTTGCCGACATTCAAGGTCTTGAACAGCGCGTCGAAGTAACTCAGGCGCATGGCGGCCGCGGCGACCCGAGAAACTCGCCATCTGCCGAGGATACCCGGCGGCTGAAACCGATCAGCCAGGGATGGGGCGCCCGGCGAGCCTTGAACGGGCGACTGATCATCAGTCTCGGGCTCGGGTCGTGCAGATGAGCCTGGAAGTATTCACGGTCGGAGAAATTATCCATTCTCGGCTTGATCGAGAGCGAGTCGGCGATGACATCGCCCTGGCGATCGAGCAGGAGAACGTCGCCTCTGTGGGAGGTGGTCGAGGACCGGTCGAACAGCGCCAGATGACGAACCTGGGGCGGCACGCTCGCCAGGTCCGGGCGTTGCGAGGCCTCGATCAGGCCCTTGACCGCCTGGTCGTAGAGTTCCACGTTGCGCAGCACATCGGCATCGATCAGTTGCACGATATTGCTCGCTGCCCGGGCGGCGGCCTGGGCAGCACTGCCGCGCTCGCGGACCAGCAGGTAGGTCACGATGGCGAGAATGGCAACGACCGTGAGCGTGCTACCCAGGATCAGCAGGAGCTGCGGGTTGGCGGGTTTTGCAGAGTGGTGGTGGATGATGGCACTCTCATCGCATGGGTTTATTGGCGCATGTATACGGCCCACGCAAGAAAAACGCCAGTCTCAAACGACGTGTCTGTGGAGTTTCAGCTCAGGAAAACCTCGATCGGGTCGGCCTGGGGCCGATCCAGTTCGCTACTGGTTCAGGCCGGCAGGTGGAGGCCAAAGGTGTTGACCCCATCCTGGCTGCGCACGAACACGTCGCCACCATGCATCAGGGCGATGGCCTTGACGATCGCCAGCCCCAGTCCATGATTGGCGCCACTGTTGCTGCGCGAGGCATCGACCCGGTAGAAGCGTTCGAACAGCCGCGCAAGATGCTCCCCGGCAATGGCTTCGCCAGGGTTGGAGACGGCAATCGCCACCTGCGCGCCCTCGCGTTCGATGCGCACCTCGATCACCTGCCCCGGCGCCGTGTGCTGCACCGCATTGCTCAGCAGATTGATCAGGGCCCGGCGCAAATGGGCGATCTCGATCCGCACCTGGGCGTCGCCGCTGACCCGCACCTGGACCTGGGCGTCCTCCAGGATGAAATCCAGATAGTCGAGGGTGGTCGCCACCTCGCCGGCCAGCGAGGTGCTGATCAGCTTGGTGGCCTTGCTGCCCTGGTCGGCACTGGCCAGGAACAGCATGTCGTTGATGATCGAGCGCAGGCGCTCCAGCTCTTCGAGGTTCGATTGCAGGACCTCGAAATAATGCTCCGCCGAGCGTCCGCGGGTCAGTGCCACCTGGGTCTGGCCGATCAGGTTGGTCAGCGGCGAGCGCAGTTCATGGGCCACGTCGGCGTTGAACGATTCCAGTCGCGAATAGGCTTGCTCGACGCGTTCCAGGGTCGAGTTGAAGGAATTGACGAACTGGCTGAGCTCCGGTGGTAGCGGCGACAGCTGCAGGCGCCCGGACAGCCTCGGCGGTGCCAGTTTCTGCGCCTCTTCCGAGAGCTTGATCAGGGGTTTCAGGCCGATCCGCGCCACCCAGTAACCCAACGCGGACGCCAGAGCGATGCCGATGATGGCCAGGCCGATCAGGGCGATCAGCAAGTGATGTTGGGTCTGGCGGAAGGTTTCGGTGTCGATGGCGATCAGAAACTTCAGCGGCGGACGCGGTCCCTTGGCCGGCAAGGCGTTGACCAGCACCTTGAACGGGTAGGCATGCCCCGGCAAGCGCAGGTTGCGCATGCCGGCGGGGCCTTCGGCGAAGGTGCGAACCAGAGCGTCGGGAGTGCCGTACTCGTAGTTTTCATTGCCACTGACCACCCAGAAACGAATGCGCATGTCCTCTTCGCCCAATTGCTTGAGCTTGGCGCTCACCTTGGCCCAGTGCTCCAGGGTGCTGTCGTGATTTAGCGATGACAGCAGCACACTGGAGCGCGCCTCCAGCTCGGCTTCCGGCAACAGGCCCAGGCTTTTGTCCACCTGCTGGTACAGGGCCCCGCCGATCAACAGGAACACCAGCAGCGCCACGCCGCTGAACAGGCCGCTCAGGCGCAGGGCGATGCTGTTAGTCGGCACCGCGGCTCTCCAGCACGTAGCCCATGCCGCGAATGGTGTGCAGCAGTTTCTGCTCGAACGGGCCGTCGAGCTTGGCCCGCAGGCGCTTGATCGCGACTTCGACGACGTTGGCGTCGCTGTCGAAATTGATGTCCCAGACCATCTCTGCAATGGCGGTCTTGGAGAGGATTTCGCCCTGGCGCCGAGCCAGCACGCTGAGCAGCGAGAACTCCTTGGCGGTCAGGTCCAGGCGCACCCCGGCGCGGCTGGCCTTGCGGCTGATCAGGTCGACCCAGAGGTCGGCGACACTGATCTGCACCGGCTCGTGGCCGCCGCCGCTGCGCCGGGTCAGGGCCTGCAGGCGGGCCACCAGTTCGAGGAAGGAAAAGGGTTTGCCCAGGTAGTCGTCGGCGCCTTCGCGCAGGCCGCGAATACGGTCTTCGACACGCTCGCGGGCGGTGAGCATGATCACTGGCGTCTGCTTGCGCGCGCGCAGTGCCTTGAGCACGCCGAAGCCGTCCAGTTCCGGCAGCATCACGTCGAGCACGATCACTGCATAGTCGCTTTCCAGCGCCAGGTGCAGGCCGCCGACTCCATCCCGGGCGAGGTCCACCGTGTAGCCCTGTTCGGTCAGGCCGCGATGCAGGTAGTCGGCGGTTTTTTCTTCATCTTCGATAATCAGAACGCGCATGAGCCCGCCTCAGAGAGTGATCGCCGGCGCGGGCGCCGGTGTCGGCCGATGGAAGAGCCGCTCGAGCCACAAGTATATGACGGGGGTGGTGAACAAGGTCAGCGCCTGGCTCACCAGCAGCCCGCCGACCACGGCGATCCCCAGCGGTTGGCGCAATTCGGCGCCGGTGCCGTGGCCGATCATCAGCGGCAGGGCGCCGAGCAGGGCGGCCAGGGTGGTCATGATGATCGGGCGGAACCTTGTGATACAGGCCTTGTAGATCGCCTCCTCGGGCGACAGGCCACTACGCTGGGCCTCGAGGGCGAAGTCGATCATCAGGATGCCGTTCTTTTTCACGATGCCGATCAGCAGCACCAGGCCGATCAGCGCCATGATCGAGAAGTCCTGGCCCAGCAGCCACAACATGATCAGCGCGCCGAGACCGGCGGACGGCAGGGTGGAAATGATCGTCAGCGGGTGCACGAAACTTTCATAGAGCACCCCGAGGATGATGTAGACCGCCACCAGCGCCGCGAGGATCAGCCACGGCTGGCTGGCCAGGGAGCTCTGGAAGGCCTGGGCCGCGCCCTGGAAGTTACCGCTGATGGAGGCCGGCATGCCGATTTCGTTCTTCACCTGGTTGAGCATCAGCACCGCATCGCCCAGGGCCACGCCAGGCATCAGGTTGAACGACAGGTTGGCGGCCGGGAACATGCCGTCATGGGCGATGGATAGCGGGCCGCTGCTGGGCACGTCGAAGCGCGCCAGGGCCGACAGCGGGACCATCTCTCCGGTCAGCGGCGAGCGCAGGTAGAAGTAGTTCAGGCTTTCGGCCTTGCCGCGCTGCGCGGCATCCAGCTCTAGGATCACGTTGTACTGGTTGGTCTCGGTCTGGTACTCGTTGATCTGCCGCTGGCCGAAGGCGTCGTAGAGGGCTTCGTCGACATCGCTGGCGGTCAGGCCGAAACGCGCGGCGGCGCTGCGGTCGATGTTGATATGGGTGATGCTGCCGCCCAGTTGCAGGTCGTTGGACAGGTCGCGAAACGCCGGGTTGGCCCGCAGTTTTTCCGTCAGGCGCTGGGTCCAGGTATTGAGCGTGTCGCCGTCATTGCTCTTGAGCACGTATTGATACTGGGCCCGGCTCGGCCCGGAACTGAGGTTGATGTCCTGGCCGGCCCGCAGGTAGAGGACGATGCCGGGAATCTTCATCAGTTTTGGGCGAATGCGGTCGATAAAGGCGCTGGCGGACACATCCCGCTGGTCCTGGGGCTTGAGTGCGATCCAGAAGCGGCCGTTGGCGATGGTCTGGTTGCTGCCGGAAACGCCCACCGAGTGGGAGAACGCCTGCACCGCCGGGTCGGCCGCGACGATCTCGGCCAGGGCCTTGTGCTTGGCCACCATGTCGTTGAAGGAAACGTCGGCGGCGGCTTCGGTGGTGCCGAGGACGAAGCCGGTGTCCTGGATCGGGAAGAAGCCCTTGGGAATGAACACGTAGCCGGCAACGGCCAGGCCCAGGGTCAGGCAGAACAGCCCGAACATCAGTTTCTGGTGCGCCAGGGCGCGGCGCAGGCCACGCTCGTAGACGGCCAGCAGGCGTTCGCCGAAACCGGGTTTGGCATGTTCGTGATGCACCGGCGCGCGCATGAACAGCGCGGCCAGGGTCGGCGCCAGGGTCAGCGAGACCACCACCGAAATCAGGATGGTCGAGGTGGCGGTCAGGGCGAATTCCTTGAACAGGCGTCCGACCACGCCGCCCATGAACAGCAGCGGAATGAACGCGGCGACCAGCGAGAAGCTGATCGAGACCACGGTAAAGCCGATTTCCCCGGCCCCCTTGATCGCGGCTTCGCGCATGCCGTCGCCGGCCTCGAGGTGGCGATGGATGTTTTCCACCACGACAATCGCGTCGTCCACCACGAAGCCCACGGCGATGACGATCGCCACCAGGGTCAGGTTGTTCAGGCTGAAGCCCATGACGTACATCAGGGCAAAACTGGCCACCAGGGACACGCCGAGCACGGCGGAGACGATCAGGGTCGCCGACAACTGGCGCAGGAACAGCGCCATCACCGCCACCACCAGCAGGATGGCGATCAGCAGGGTCATTTCCACTTCATGCAGCGAGGCGCGGATGGTCTGGGTCCGATCGATCAGCACCTTGACCTGCACCGAGGCCGGCAGCATGGCTTGCAGTTCCGGCAGGGCGGCCTGGATACGGTCCACGGTCTCGACGATGTTGGCCCCCGGCTGGCGCGAGATCACCAGGTTCACCCCCGGCTCGTCACCGGACCAGGCTTGCACGTAGGCGTCCTCGGAACCACGGATCACCCGGGCGACATCCTTGAGCTGGACCGGCGCGCCATTCTTGTAGGAAACGATCAGCTGCTGGTATTCCTCCGGCTGGAACAGTTGGTCGTTGGTCGACAGGGTGGAGATGCTCGACTTGCCGTACAGCGCGCCCTTGGCCAGGTTGAGGCTGGTCTGCTGGATCGCCTGGCGGATGTCCGCCAGGGTCAGGCCGATGGCCGCCAGCTTGTCCGCCGAGGCCTGGACCCGGATGGCCGGGCGCTGCTGGCCGGTGATGTTGATCTGGCCGACGCCATCGATCTGGCTGAGCTGGCGGGCCAGGAGGGTTTCGGCGTAGTCGCTGAGCTCGGTGCCGGGCATCCGGCTGGAGCTGACACTGAGGATCAGCACCGGGCTGTCGGCCGGGTTGACCTTGCGCCAGGTCGGCAGGGTCGGCATGTCCTTGGGCAGCTTGCCCGAGGCGGTGTTGATCGCTGCCTGGACTTCCTGGGCGGCGGTGTCGATGCTTTTACTGAGGGTGAATTGCAACGTCAGGGTGGTGGTGCCCAGGGCGCTGCTGGAGGTCATCTGGGTCATGCCGGGGATGGCGCTGAATTGCACCTCCAGCGGCGTGGCGACCGAAGACGCCATGGTTTGCGGGCTGGCGCCGGGGAGCTGGGCCGACACCTGGATGGTCGGGAACTCCGCTTCCGGCAACGGCGCCAGGGGCAGGCGCGGGAAGGCGATCGCACCGAGCAGCACCAGGGCGAAGGTCAGCAGGAGGGTCGCCACCGGATGATCGATGCACCAGGCCGAAACGCCGCGGCTGTCCTTGATCATGGCTTGGACTCCACGGCGCTCTGCCGGTCAGCCACCTTGGCTTCGCCCAGTACTTCGATCCGCGAGCCGGGCTTGAGCCGCGACTGGCCGTCGCTGACCAGCACATCGCCGGCCTGCACGCCGGTGATGATGTTCAGGTCGCTGTCCTGGTAGGCCATCTGCACCGCGACCACTTCCACGCCGCTGCCTTTGACCCGGTAGACGAAGTAGTTGTCCAGGCCGCGCTGGACCACCGAGGGCGGCACCACCAGGGCGTCGCGCTCCAGGGCGGTCTGGATCTTGATGTTCACCAGTTGGCCCGGCCAGAGCTTCTGGGTCTTGTTGCTGAATTCGGCCTTGGCCTTGATGGTCCCGGTGCCCGCCGCGACCTGGTTGTCGATCAGGGTCAGGTGGCCTTCGCCCAGCAGCAGGCCGCTGTGCCCGTCGTCCCCGAGGAAGGCGCTGACCGGCGCCGGCGGGCTGCTGGCGAGCAAACCTTGCAGCGTCGGCAGCATCTGTTGGGGCAGGGAGAACTCCACGGCAATCGGGTCGATCTGGGTCACCGAGAACAGGCCCTGGGCATCGCTCATGCGCAGGAAGTTGCCTTCGTCCACGGCGCGAATGCCGACTCTGCCGCTGACGGGCGAGTGGATCTGGGTATAGGAGAGCTGGACCTGCGCCGCGTTAATCGCCGCCTGGTTGCCTTGGGCGGTGGCCTTCAACTGATTGACCAGCGCTTGTTGCTGGTCGTAGGTCTGCTTGGAAATACCGTTGTCGACCGTCAGCAACTTGTAGCGCTTGAGGTCGACCTCCGCCACCTGCAACTGCGCCTGGCTTTGCGCCAGCTGGGCCTTGGCCTGCGCCAGGCTGGCCTGGATCGAACGATCATCCAGGGTCGCCAGCAGGTCGCCTTCCTTGACCAGTTGTCCTTCCTTGACCAGCAGCCGGGTGAGGATGCCGTCGATCTGCGGGCGGATCACCACGCTGTGCAACGACAGCACCGAGCCGATACCGCTGACATAACGCGGCACGTCCTGCCGGGCCACGCTGACCACCTTGACCGGCACGCTGGCACTGGCGGTGGGCTTGGCCTGGGACGGTCGGGTCAGCGCCCAGATCGCGGCAGCGGCCAGGAGCACCACCAGGCCAAGGATCAACGCGGTTTTCTTCGGGATACGCATGCTGTCAGAGCGCCGGGACAAAGGGATAGGGAGGTGAATGCTGGCAGAACAGTCGCTCCTTTATAACCCCCCGACCGGGTCAGCAAGGTGACGGCCACCTGTCAGGGCTGTCAGAAAACCGTCTGTCTTATAACCCGCCGGGTATTAAAGCGCCTATCACTTTGGGCGATAACGTTAAAGAGTATCCAGGGCGGACAATCAATGGAGATATATCCTACAGACGATTCTTTAATTTCTGGTGCGGTGGCGTGCAGTGATCTTTACTTGCTAATGCCGACCCTGTTTTGGGAGTGTTGGAAATGAACGGGAAAATAATAAGTCTCGGCGTCCTGTTGCTGATTACCGGCGGTTTCAACGTACCGACAGCGAAGAGCGCCGGGCTGATCAGGTTTTCCGGACAGATCGTGGAGTCCGGTTGCGAAGTCGGGACGCAGGCAACAGACAATGTCGGGCCGCAGAGTCGATGGCTCAAAGTCTCCTCTGTATTGAGTTTGAATGTCGATACGGCAGCCAATGCCTGTCGCGAGGGGCGGGTGCCTTTTAGCGTGAGCTATCAGCCCTTAGCGGCGAGTGTCGCGACCCGACAGACGACAGGGCAAGGCGTGGTGATCATCACGTACAACTGAGTTGTACGTGCGCTCACGCGCCAGGTGTTGTCGATGGTGTGTATAGACGGGCCGCCAGGCGGGTAAAAATCCGGCGACCTGCGGGAGCGCGCATGCCCGGAACTTGGCGATATTGAACAAATAGCGCTGTTTGCAACTATTCGTGCTGGCATCAGATCAGTATCAAAGTAATTTGTCATTGTGTCTTGCGGGTGAGCTGTTTCGTGAAAACAGTTTGAATATTAAACGCTAATTGTTCCTGTTTCTTTGAGTTTGGAATGACACCGAACTCTGACAGTATTAGCGTGCCTCTTTGTAAGCGCGGTCTTAGTTGTCCAGTCGCGAAGGGCTTACAGCGTTATATAGTCTTCGAGTCTATAGTGCTCGCCACCCAAGTGATGGGTACAAACGAATTAACTCGAAGGATTGTGTTCGCATGAAAAAGATCTCTATGACCCTGGCTTTATTGGCGGCGACCCTGGGGGCAATCACTACCGCACACGCAGCCAACGGTGGCACGCTGAACTTTACCGGTGCCTTGACCAACACCAGTTGCGAAGTATCTTCCGGAGGCGGTTCGGCCGATAACATCCCGGTGGACCTGGGGCGTGTGTCCTTTGCCGATATCGGTAACCGCACCGACTCGCGGCTGGGCACCGCGAAAAACATCGACCTGGTGGTGACCTGCCTGCAACCCGCGGCGGAGAACACCGTGCACATGTCGTTCCGGCCCGCGCAAACCGATGCCAACGATCCTTACCTGTTGACCACCGCCGGCGCCGCCCAGGGCGTGGGGATCGGCCTGGTGCGCCGCGACAGCGATGCCTTCCTCAATATCCAGGATCCCACCGACACCATTGACGGTGTCCTCCAGCCCAGCGGTACCGGCTCGAGCGGTGCACTGGCCCTGAGGGCGGTGTTTGTCAAGAACGGTGTGGCCACGGTACCCGGTGGCGCAACCGGCACCGTGCCTTTTGTCCTGACTTATAACTAAGCGGTTTTCTTGAACGGAGCTTTTCACAGCTCCGTTCTTTTGTTCATTGAGACGGGTAGTTCAGATGCGGAACGTTTTTGCTCCGGTGATCGGTATGGTCCTGGCCATATCGATAGGAGCCGATGCGCGGGCGGGTATTGTGTTGAATACGACACGGGTGGTTTACCCGGCGCAAGACAAGGAAGCGGTACTCAGTGTACTGAACAACAACTCCTCGGCCATCTTGCTGCAGTCCTGGCTCGAAGCCGATGAAGGGGGCACGCAAGAGCCGCCCTTCGTGGTGGTTCCCCCCTGGTGCAACTGCCCTCGGGCGGTCGGCAGACGGTTCGCCTCATTCATTCCGGGGCGGCGATGCCGCCGGACCGTGAGTCGCTGTTCTGGTTGAACGTGCAAGAGATTCCCCAGGCCAGCGAGCAGGAGAATGTCCTGCAGATCGGCATTCGCCAGCGCATCAAGGTGTTCTACCGCCCGGGCCGGCTCAACGAGGATGTCGAGCAGGCGCCCGGGCTACTGCGCTGGAGCCTGCGCCGTGGCGGCGTCCTGAATGTCGTCAACACCGGGCCCTATCACCTGACGCTGGTGAACATCCAGTTGCTGTCCGGGGGGCATCGGGTCCTGCACCAGAAGAATTCGATGCTGGCCCCGGGGCAGTCCGTCGACTATGAGCTGCAGGAGCATGCCCAGGCGCAGAACGCCCAGTTGAATTTCAGTGTCATCAACGACCACGGGGCCCTGGTGCGTTATCGGTTGTCCTCGGGTGACTGGACCCAGGGCCAGGCGCAACCGCTGGACAGTTAGCGTCTCCGATCGTTATCCGATTTTTCTTTCAATGCCGGGCCCCGTGCGCAGGTCAGGGCGTTGCGCGCGCGGAAAAGGAATTCGCCTGGAACACACTTCAAGCTATTGAGTGAAGGTTGCAAATGGACTGGCTTTATCAGCGAACAAAGGAAGTTCTCGGGTTATCACATCATGAGGGCGCCGGTGGTTTCGTCCGCGCCCTGTTTGAGCAGGCACGAGGTCCATGGGGCTTCAAATGGTCATTGGGGGTGGTGCTGATCGCGCCGGGCGCTGCCTTTTCCGAGCCGTCGGGCGATGAAAACAGGCAGGGACCGCGCTTCAATACCGCCTTCATCCACGGCGGCGAACAGGCGGCGGACCTCAAGGCCTTTCTGGAGGGCAACAGCGTACTGCCGGGGACCTACCGGGTGGATATCTACCTCAATCGCAACCTCAGTGCGCGCCGAGACCTGTTATTTGTCCGCAACGCCGCGAACGGCCAGGTCGAACCTTGCCTGACGTTGCCGGTACTCGACGACCTGGGGCTGGACCTGGAGCGCCTGCGCAGCCTCGGGGTGTTGACCGAGGGCGGGGCACCCGAGCAGTGCTTCGATTGGCGCCGCCTGGACCAGGCCAGCGTCGACTACCAGCCCAATAGCCTGCAACTGAACATCAGCGTGCCGCAGATCGCCTTGCGCCGCAGCGCCCGTGGCTATATCTCGCCGCAATTGTGGGACCGTGGCGTGAACAGCGGATTCATCGACTACAGCTTTACCGGCAACCGCCGCGAGGTGAGCGGGGTGCGCACCGACAGCTATTACCTGGGTCTGAACAACGGTTTGAACCTGGGCGACTGGCGTCTGCGCAACCAGTCCTCGCTGTTGCAAGGTACCGATCAATCGGCGCGTTGGAGCAGCAACAGCACCTTCGCCCAGCGCGACCTGACCGCCTGGAAGAGCCAACTGACCCTGGGCGAGACCTATACCGACTCGCGGATCTTCGACAGCGTGCGTTTTCGCGGTGTCCAGGTGGCCACCGACGACGGCATGCTGCCGGACAGCGAACGGGTGTATGCGCCGACCATCCGCGGCGTGGCCGAGAGCAACGCGACGGTGGAGATCCGCCAGAACGGCTACCTGCTGTACAGCGCCAATGTGGCGCCCGGGCCTTTCGAGATCCGCGACTTCTACCCCAGTGGCTCCAATGGCGATCTGCTGGTGACCGTGATCGAGGCCGATGGTCGGCGTCGCACCTTTACCCAGGCGTTCGCCTCCCTGCCGATCATGGTGCCCGAGGGCACCTTCAGCTACAGCGTCGAAGCCGGGCAGTACGACAGCAACAGCAGCGGCTACCAGACCCCCGGCTTTGCCAGTACTACCCTGATCTACGGCCTGACCGAGCACCTGACCGGCTATGGTGGCCTGCAACTGGCCGGGGACTACCAGGCCAGCAACCTGGGGGCGGGGGTCAATACCGGGCTGGGGGCGATCTCGGCGGACCTGACCCATTCGATCAGTCACCAGCCGGCGGCGGACCTGGGCGGGCAGAGCGTACGCTTGCGCTACGCCAATACCGTGAATGCCACCGGCACCACCTTTGCCATCGCCGGTTACCGCTATTCCAGCGAGCAATACCGTACGTTCGACCAGCATGTGCAGGAGCGCAGCCAGCCCGGATTGATCCTGCCGGGGCGGGCCAGGGACCGCCTGGATCTCAACCTCAGTCAACCGTTGGGCAACGGGACCGTGAGTGTCTCGGCCCTGGAACAGCGTTTCTGGGACCTGCCCGGCACTTCCCGGCAGTACAACCTGACCTACGGCGGCTATTGGCGCGATCTCAACTACAGCCTGTCGCTGGACCGCGCCGAAGTGTTGGATATCAACGGGCAGGCCGGTACCGACCATCAATTGACCCTGACGCTTTCGCTGCCGCTGGGCAGTCATGAGCGGTCGACCCGTGCCTCGTTTACCGGTACGCACGACAGCCAGGGCGGCTCCAGCGCCCTGGCCGGATTGACCGGGCGGCTGCCGGAGAGTCGCGACACCTTCTATTCGGTACTGGCCGGCAATGACGGCAGCGGCGCCGGTGCGGGTTCGGTCAGCCTGAACAGCACCACGTCCATGGGGCGTTTCGAAGCCGGCTACAGCCATGGCCGCGACTTCAACAGCTGGAACCTCGGGGCCCGGGGTTCGCTGGTGGCCCATGGCGGCGGCATCAACCTCGGCCAGTCGCTGGGCGACACCTTTGTGCTGGCCCAGGTGCCCGGTATCAGCGGCGCCCGTTTCAACAACTTCAGCGGTGTCGAAACCGGCGCCAACGGCTATGCGGTGGTGCCCTATGCGCAACCCTACCGGGCCAACTGGATCAGCCTGGATACCCGCAACCTGGGCGCCGACGTGGAGGTGGATAACGCCATCGCCCAGGTGGTCCCGCGGCGTGGTGCGGTGGTGCTGGCGAGCTTCAAGGCCAGTGCCGGCCGGCGGGTGCAGTTCGAGCTGAGCCAGGCCGATGGCAGCCCGATTCCCCTGGGGGCGAGTGTCCAGGACGCAGACGGCCGGACATTGGCGGTGGTCGACCCGAGCAGTCGCGCGCTGGTGCTCAGTGAGCAGGAGCAAGGTGTCTTGACCGTCAGTTGGTCGGATCGGCGCTGCCGGTTTTCGTTCAAGCTGCCCCCTCGGGACCCGCAACGGAGCTACGAGCGGATTCGAGGTGTGTGCCGGTGAAGGGCCTGAACCTGATGCTGGTGCTGCTGGGCTTGCTGGCGGGCGGCCCGCTGCAGGCCGCGGTGTCCCTCAGCGGTACGCGGCTGGTGTTCGACGGGCGCTTTCGCGAGGTGAGTATCGAAGCGCGCAACCGTGGCACGGAGGAGGTCCTGTTGCAGGCCTGGTTGAGCGATGCGAACGAGGGGCCGGAGCCGTCGGCGAACCTGCCCTTTGTGCTGACGCCGCCGTTGGCGCGGCTGGCACCCGAAAGTCGCCAGGTCTTGCGCCTGATGTACGAAGGGCTGGGCATGCCGGCGGGGCGTGAGTCGCTGCTGCACCTGTATGTGCTGGAGATTCCCCGCAGCCGTCCGGGCGACGGGCTGCTGAACATCGCGATCCGCCAGCGGATCAATGTGCTGTACCGCCCGCCGGGGCTGCCGGGCGATCCGGCGGCCACCCCGCAGCGCCTGAACTGGACGCTGGTGCGTGATGACAGTGGCGTCCATCGGCTGCGGGTGGAGAACCCGACGGTGTTCCACGCCGCCCTGTTGAACATTCAGGTCGAGGAGGACCCGCTCCAGGGCACCCCCCAGCATCTGGGGGACGATCTGCTGGTCCCGCCGGGAGAACGCCGGGAGCTGATCCTGGCCCGTTCCCCGGCGCAGCACCTGCGCTTCAAGGCATTGACCGACTATGGCGGCCAGCGCGTCTACCGCGCACGGCTGGCCTTCGGTACCCCCTTCAATGCATCACTGAGTGCCGACACCGCCCATTCCGAACAGAAGGTTTCATCCCATGACTAAGCTTGATTGCCGTGCCTGGTTGCGTCCGTTGCTGTGCCTCGGACTCTTGAGTCCGGCCAGCGCGTTTGCCCTGACCTGCACGTTGCAGGGCAGTGGTGCCACCCTTGTCAACGCCGACCTGGGCAGCACGGTCGCGATACCGGCCTCGTCCCCCAACGGCAGCGTGATCTGGCGCTCGGAACCGCTCAACCTGGCGGTCGATTGCGTCCGGGACAACCCCCAGGGCGGGGACGAGGACGTGTTCATCTACCTCAACCCGGCCGGCCAGGTGATCGGCCAGGGCATCCGTGCCGGCTTGACCCATGACGGTGTCGATCATCACCAGAGCAGCGGGCGAATCGCCACCGGGCGGCGTGTACCGGGCTGCCTCGAGGGGACGTGCCCGCCCTTGAGTTTCAACCTGGCCTTCTCGGTGTTCATCGAGAAGTTCGGGCCCACGCCGCCTTCGGGGGTGGCGAGCAACCTGCAGGACTATCGCCTGTTTCAACTGGACGGGGGCGCGGGACCGAGTGCGGCTGGGCGTTCGCTCAATTATGTGATCAATAACCTGGCGGGCCTGCGTTTCGTCGCCTGTGATGCCGAGCTGCAGGTGATTCCCGAGACAGTCGACTTCGGGCGGGTCGCCATCGAGCGGGTGGTCATGGGCGAGGTGGCCGCGCGTCGTCCATTCGCCCTGCACACCAGCCGAACCTGTGACACCGCGTTCAGTCTGGACGCCCGCTTGAAACCGGTGTCGGGTAGCGTGTCCGGGGACTTGCTGATCCCCCAGGGCAATGACGGGGTGGGGATCCGGATCGTTCGGGCGGACGGAGGCCAGGGGATTCCCTATGACCGCTCCTTTCATCTGGCCGAACTGCTGGGCGAAACCCGGGCGGCCATGGCACGGTTCGACGCCGAGCTGGTGTGGAACAGCGACCGGCCCAAGGCCGGGCCGTTCTCCGCCGGGGTGGTGGTCGATTTGTTCTATAAATGACCGTGGGCGGCGGCGCGGGCAGGGCGCTCGCAGGTATACTGCGACCTTTCGGTTCGACCTGATCCGTCCCGCCTTTTCGGAGCTTCCATGACTTCCCCTGAACAACCGTCCGTTTCCGCTAACCCGGGTGAGGAACCTGTGGTCGAGGCCGAGCTTGCGGTCGGCGAAAAGCCCGCCATCCCGGCTTTCAGCTTTCCGTTCAAGCCCGCTGAATTTGCCGCGGCGAAAAAGACCGGCCAGACCTGGCACCAGAAAGGTGGCAAGGACGGGCATCACGAGAGGCCGGGCCGCGCGCCCAATGGCACGCGCCGGTCCATGGGCAAACGCTGAGTCGCGCTCGGCGTTTCACCGCATACATCGCCCTACGCCCCCCTGTAGGAGCCGGCTTGCTGGCGATGAGAGGCAAGACGGTATCTACAAGGGGGGATTGTCGTCGAATTGTCATGAAATGGGCTAAATGCCAGTATCATGAGCTGGATCAGTGTTTTGCTTTTCCGTGCGCTTAGAGTCGACGCCCTGCCGACTCCTCTCACTCTCCGAGCGCGCTTTCGATGAAGATCAATCTCCCGATTACCGGGCGAAATGTAGACGTCGCCTTTGATGCCAACATCCTTTCGACCACCGATCTGGACAGCGCGATAACCTACGCCAATCCCGACTTCATCAGGATCAGCGGTTACAGCCGCGAGGAGTTGCTGGGCTCGCCACATAACCTGCTGCGCCATCCGGACATGCCCGGCGAGGCGTTCGCGCATATGTGGCAGACCCTCAAGGGCGGGCGCTCGTGGATGGGGCTGGTGAAGAATCGCTGCAAGAATGGTGATCACTACTGGGTCAGTGCCTACGCCACCCCCGTGACCCGCGACGGCCAGACGGTGGAGTACCAGTCGGTGAGGACCCGGCCCGGCGCCGCGGAGATCGAGGCCGCCGAGCGCTGGTACGGCTGGTTGCGCAACGGGCGCTTGCCCTGGCGTCAGCGCCTGCCCCGCCTGAGCCTGCAGACCCGGCTCTGGGCGCAATCCAGCGTGGCCTTCGCGGTTGTCCTGGTGCTGGGGCACGGCTTTGCCGGGCTGTCGGTGGAGGTCGAACTGGGGCTCTGGGCCCTGGGCAGTGTGCTGGTCGGCGCGCTGACCCATTGGGCCCTACGTCCGTTTGCGCAACTGACGGCGCGCGCCCGAGAGATTGCCGACAACCCCTTGAGCCAGGCGATCTATACCGGCCGTAGCGACGAGTTCGGCCAGATCGGCTTTGCCCTGAATATGCTGGAGGCCCAGGTCGGTGCGGTGGTGGGGCGTATCGGCGATGCCTCGCTGCGCCTGTCCGGGCATGCCCAGGCGCTGGCCCGGGATATTCAAAGCAGTCACGGCAGTACCTTGGATCAACAGGCCGAAACCGACCAGGTCGCAGCGGCCATCCAGCAGATGAGCGTCAGCGTGGCCCAGGTCGCCAGCAATGCCCAGCAGGCGTCCGAAGCGGCCGACCAGGTGGGTAGCGAAACCCGTGAGGGGCATCATCTGGTGGGGGAAAGTCGCAGCGCGGTGTTGCGCCTGGCCGACGAACTGGCGCGGGCCACCGAGGTCATCCTGCACCTGGAAAGCCACAGCACCGAGATTTCCACGGTGCTGGAAGTGATCCGCGGAATTGCCGACCAGACCAACCTGCTGGCGCTCAATGCCGCCATCGAAGCCGCCCGCGCCGGGGAGCAGGGCCGCGGGTTCGCGGTGGTGGCCGACGAGGTGCGTGGGCTGGCCCAGCGTACGCAGCAGTCGACCAACGAAATCCAGCGGATGATCAGCAACCTGCAGGACGGCGCGCGCAATGCGGTGACGGTGATGCAGCAGAGCAGCCAGCAGGCCGAGGACAGTGTGCAGCAGGTCCAGCAGGCGGCCGATGCCCTGGCCGGGATCAGTCAGCGGGTCAGCCGGATCACCCAGATGAGCCAGCAGATCGCTTCGGCGGTGGAGGAGCAGAGCAGCGTCAGCGAGGACATCAGCCGCAATATCGTCAGCATCCGCAATGCCTGCGAGGCGCTGGTCAGTGTCGGCAAGCAGAGCCATCTCAACTCGGGCGATGTGGCGGGACTCGCCGACGACCTGCGCTCACTGGCCCAGGAGTTCTGGCGCAAGCGCTGTTGAGCGCGGCCCCCGCAGGAGTGGGGCTCAGGCTGCCTGCAAGGCGATAAAGGCATAGGTTGTCGCCGCTTCGCTCACCACCCGCGCCCCCGCCGCCTGCAACTGGTCGGCGATGCCCGGGCCGGAGACATGAAAACTCCACTCGCCCGCCGCCGGCCAGTGCGTCAGCTGTTGCACCTGGTCAATCGCCGCCGCGAACGCCGACATCTGCGGCAGGTAGGCGGTAAAGCCGTCCCCCTTGAGCGCCGTGGTGCGAATGCCCAGCCGTGCGCAGATCACTTCCTTGGCCTGGATATCGTCACGGTCGGCCTGGCGCGAGGCCTCGATCAGCCGCGCCAGTTCCGGGTCCTGCAACTGTCCACCGACGATCAGCAGCGGTTGCGTGTCTTGCCAGGACTCGGGCGGGCAGTCCTTGGCCTCGGGCCGCAGCGGGATATGCGGATTGATTTCCATCGGGTAGATCCGGCACACCAGTGGCCGCCGTTGATAGATCCGGCAGAGCAGGTCTTCGTCAAGATTCCGGCAGGGGCCGCTGTTGTAGGCGGCAAAGGTGATGGCGACACGGGCTTCAGTGCGACCGCTGGGCACGCCCCAGGAGCGGCGCAGCACATGATCGCGTTGTGCTTCCGGCAGGCCCGGGCCATCCGTCAGGAAGCCCTCGACCAGGACAATCACCTGGCCGCCGTCCGCGGCCCATTGCCGGGCCTCGGCAAGCGTCAGGGGCACATGGTGATCGGTGCAGCATTTGCCGCAACCGACGCAGGAAAAATGGGTACTCATGGGGGAAACGACCGAAAGGCAAGGACAGGGCAGGGACGGTGACGTAATTCCGTTTTGTTTCGCCGTGGAAGCTTCGGTCAAAGCAAGTTATGCGCCAGCCGCTCAGTTGCTGCGGGCGGGCATGACCGAGTCCCATTCACTGATGACGGCACTCTTGCTCTTCTTGTTGTACAGGCACAATTCGGTGCCCGGCTGGTTCTTCATGTGCGCCTGGGGATAGCGACCGTGCAGCAGCAGGGCGGTGTAGCCGACCTTGTCGTCGAATTGCGCGGGATTGCCCACGGGCTTGACGTTTTTCAATTTGCTGGCCTTGGTGCAACTGGCGACCACGGCCTTGTTGTAGCTTGCCCAGACGTCCGGGCTGGCGGCCTGGGCCTGGCTGGCCAGGGTGACGAAGCTGATGAAGAGCAGGGTGAAGGCTTTCATGACAGGTCTCCCTCAAGGGCGGCGGGCAAGGGGGGATTATGCCTGAGCCGGGCTGACTTCATAGCGTTCGATAAAGCGCATGCCGGCGCGCTCGTAGAGCCGCCTGGCGACCAGGTTGTTTTCCATGACCTTGAGATCGACGAAGGCTTCGCCCCGCGAGGCGAACACCTTGAAGGCCTGGCGCAGCAAGGCCAGGCCGAGGCCTTGGGCGCGTCGCCGCGGATGCACCACCAGGTCCTTGATATAGGCGCTGGTCCAGCACAGGGCGACACCGACCAGGCCGTGCTCGTCCAGAGCGATCAGGCACAACGAGGGATCGAATTCGGCGTCGCTGATGAAGCGTTCGCGCCACTCGGCGAAGCCTTCGACGCTGCCGCCGCCGTCCCGGTAGCCCAGCTTTAGCAAGCCATGCACCGCTTCCATCAGGTCCGCTCGCAACACGCCCACGCGGATACCGCTCGGCCACTGGGGGATGTCCAGCAAGTCGTCGAGGTCCTTTCGCAGCAACTGGCAGTGACGGTCCGGCATTTCAGATCCCTTGGCCCGCGACGGTCCTGGCGGCCTGGATCAGGCACTTGGTCAGTTCCGGCGAGGAAAACTTGGTCAGCACCGCATTGGCCCCGGCCAGCCTGGCCTTTTCACTGTTCATGGCGCTGTCCAGCGAGGTATGCAGGAGGATATAGAGGTCCTGGAAATCCGGGGTTTCGCGCACCGTGCGGGTGAAGGCGTAGCCGTCCATCTCGGACATCTCAATGTCGGAGACCACCACGTTGATCTGCTCGGCGGTGCCTTGCAGCTCCAGCAGGCAACCGATGGCGTCCTTGGCGCTGCGGGCGGTGTGGCAGGTCAGGCCGAGGGTGCGCAGGGTGTGCACCGATTGCTGCAGGGCCACCTGGCTGTCGTCGATCACCAGGATGCGCGCATGGCCGAGGATTTCCGCTTCTTCCATGCTCAGTTCGGTCGGCGTGACGTCGATCTGCACCGGCGCGATGGCGTGGATGACCTTTTCGATATCCAGCACCTGGACCAGCGTCCCGTCGACCTGGGTCACCCCGGTGATAAAGGCCTTGGGGCCGCCGGAGCCGTAGGGTGGCGGGCGGATATCGGTGGTCAGGCAATGGACGATCTTGCTCACCGCCTGGACATGCAGGCCCTGTTTGGAGCGGCTGATATCGGTGACGATCAGGCAACCGCCATCCGGGTCCACCAGGGGCCGTTCGCCGATGGCGCGGCTCAGGTCGATCACCGACAGCGAAGCCCCGCGCAGGGTGGCGATGCCTTTGACGTGGGGATGGGACTCCGGCAGCTTGGTCAGCGGCGGGCAAGGAATGATTTCACTGACTTTCAGCAGGTTGATCGCCATCAGCTTGCCGCTGCGCAAGGTAAAGAGCAGAAGTGACAGCGAGTCTGCGCGGGCTTTGTTGGAAGACATAGAAACCTTCTGTGGAAAAAGGTGGTCCGGGACAGGTTAACCCTGAACGGCTCTCGATGACGGGTTATCGACCCAAGGGGAGCTGGCTTTAGGTGTCATGCACAACTCCCCCGTAGGTTTACTTCAAGTTCAGGCGTTTCGCCATCCGCCCCAGGTTGGCCCGGTCCAGCCCCAGTTCCCGGGCGGCGCTGGCCCAGTTGTGCTGATGTCGCTCCAGGCAGGCGCTGATCAGTTGCCGCTGGTAGTTTTCCGTGGCCTGGCGCAGCTCGACACCGCTCTCCAGGCTCGGCGGGGCAGGGGTTGGCGCTGCCGGGGGCTCTGCCGCCGCCGTCGGCAAGTCCAGATCGGCGGCGCTCAGGCTGAGGATCTTCGGTCGTTCGTGGCAATTGCCCAGGGCTTTCAAGGCGCTGCGCCCGATCAGGTGTTCCAGTTCCCGTACATTGCCCGGCCAGTTGTAGGCCAGCAGCGCTGCCTGCGCATCCGGGCTCAGGCGCAAGCTGCCCAGGCCCAGGCGCGAGCGGTTCTGCTCAAGGAAAAAACCGCTCAACAGCAAGACATCGCGACCGCGATCGCGCAGCGCCGGCACTTGCAGCGGGTAGACGCTCAGGCGGTGGTAGAAGTCGGCGCGATAGCGTCCGCTGCGCACCTCTTCGGCCAGGTCGCGGTTGGTAGCGGCGATCAGGCGCACATCCACCTGATGCTCGCGGTCCGAGCCCAATCGCTGCAGCTGGCCGCTTTGCAGCACCCGGAGCAATTTTGCCTGGACGGTCAGCGACAGCTCGCCGACCTCATCGAGAAACAGCGTCCCGCCATTGGCCAGCTCGAACTTGCCCCGGCGATCGCTCACGGCGCCGGTGAAGGCGCCGCGCACGTGACCGAACAACTCGCTCTCCACCAGGGTATCCGGCAGGGCGGCACAGTTGAGGCTGATGATGGGTTTTTCCGAACGCGGCGAGGCGGCATGGATCGCCTGGGCGACCAGTTCCTTGCCGACCCCGGTTTCACCGGTGATCAGCACCGTCAGGTCGCTGCCGCCCACCAGGTTGATCTCTTCCACCAGGCGCTTGTGGGCTTTGCTCTGGCCAATCATTTCGCGATTTTGCGGGCCGTTGGCCTGGCGATAGAGTTCGGCGCGCTGGTGTTCGTCCTCGACGCGCAACGCCAGGCGTTCGATGCGTTCGGCGGCATTGACCGTGGCCGCCGCGAGGCTGGCGAAGGCCTGCAGGGCATCGAGTTCGATCCGTTCGAAACGCTCCGGGTCGAGGGCGTCGAGGGTCAGCAGGCCCCAGGGGCGTTCATCGATGAACAGTGGGCAGCCCAGGCAGTCATGGACCTCCAGGTGTTCGGTCAAGCCCTCCACCAGGCCGTCGTAGGGGTCCGGCAGATCGGTGTCGCTGTCGAAACGGGTCGGCCCGTGGCTGCCGAGCAGGATCTGGAAACGCGGATGCTCGCTGACCTTGAAGCGCCGACCGAGGGTGTCGGTGCTCAGGCCATCGACGGCCAGCGGCACCAGCCACTCGCCGTCCAGGCGTAGCAACGCGGCGGCGTCGCAGGGCAGCAGGGCGCGCATGGCTTCGAGCAGGCGTCGATAGCGTTCGCTTTCGGGCAGCTCCCGTGAGAGATCCGAGACCAGCGGCAGCAGGGTGGTCAGCAAGAGTTTTGCAGTCATATTGACTCCTGTGGTGTCATAATGACTATAAGATGCTTGTGGTCTTTATGACTAATATTATTTTAAGTTGTTGATTTGTAAAGTTTTTAATTTTGGCATGGAGTGTGATTGATACAGGTCAATTCAGATCAAATCTCAAACCCAGGAGTTGACCCATGCTGAGCGTTCAAGACCGTGCCATCGTCAAATCGACTGTCCCGCTGCTGGAAAGCGGCGGCGAGGCGCTGATCACTCACTTCTATCGGATGATGCTGTCCGAGTATCCGGAGGTGCGCCCGTTGTTCAACCAGGCCCACCAGTCCAGCGGCGACCAGCCCCGGGCCCTGGCCAACGGTGTGTTGATGTATGCCCGGCATATCGATCAGCTCGACCAGTTGGGCGACCTGGTGGCCAAGATCATCAACAAGCACGTCGCGCTGCAGATCCTTCCGGAGCATTACCCGATTGTCGGCACCTGTCTGTTGCGGGCCATCCGTGAAGTGCTCGGCGATGAAATCGCCACCCCCGAGGTGATCGCTGCCTGGGGCGCGGCCTACAACCAGTTGGCCGACATCCTGATCGGTGCCGAAGCGGCGATCTATGACGAGAAGGCCCTGGCGCCCGGCGGCTGGCGCGGTGCCCGTCTGTTCAAGGTCGCGGCCAAGGTCGAGGAAAGCCTGGAAATCACCTCGTTCTACTTCGAACCGGTGGACGGCCAGCCGATCCTGGCGTTCACGCCCGGGCAGTACATCGGTATGAAACTGGTCATCGATGGCGAAGAGGTGCGGCGCAACTACTCGCTCTCGGCGCTGGCGAAGGCCGGGCAGTACCGGATCAGCGTCAAGCGCGAGGCGGGGGGGCGGGTGTCGAACTACCTGCATGACCAACTGGCGGTCGGCGCCACCCTGGAGCTGTTCCCGCCGGCGGGCGAGTTCACCCTGGCGGCCAGCGACAAGCCGCTGGTGTTGATCAGCGGCGGGGTCGGTATCACGCCCACCTTGCCGATGCTCGAAGCCGCCTTGGCGAGCGAGCGGCCGGTGCACTTTATCCACTGCGCGCGCAATGGCCAGGTGCATGCTTTCCGTGACTGGGTCGATGGCCTGGCCGAGCGTCATCCGCAACTCAAACGCTTCTATTGCTATGCCGAGGATGACGGCGTGAGCCCGCCGGCGGACAAGGTCGGCTTGCTGAGCCTGGAACAGTTGGGCGAGTGGTTGCCGCAGGAACGTGACCTGGATGCCTACTTCCTCGGACCCAAGGGGTTCATGGGCGCGATCAAGCGTCACTTGAAAGCCCTGGGGGTGCCAGAGAAGCAGAGCCGGTATGAGTTCTTCGGCCCGGCCGCGGCGCTGGAGTAACCCGCGAGACAGCCGTGGCAGGCGCATCCTCCACGGCTGTCGGGATCAGGGATTGCGCGGCTGGATAAAAATCCCCGGGCGCGTTAATCCCGGTTTAATCGGTTTGTCGTTAATTCGCCGATCATCGTCGGCGATCCTGTGGTGGTTTACCCATACTCCCGCGGACACTGGCGTGGTGTGTTCAATACGCTCAAAGGTCATGGTCAACGTGTAGACTTGTCGGCAATGAATGTCCGTCGGGTTGAAACGGTCGGATCGCGACCCATGGGCCTATGGGACACAACCTCGGTCTGATGGCGCAGCGCGCTGCGCTGCGCTCTGGCCGATCCAACAACGAGTCTAAGGGAAACAGGATGACTGACGAAATGATGCGGCTGGGACGGGAAAAGCGCTTCCTGGTCCTGCTGGGGCTGATCTGCCTCGCCTTGATCGGCGGCGCGTTGTACATGCAGGTGGTGCTGGGCGAACTGCCTTGCCCGTTGTGTATCCTGCAGCGCTACGCCTTGCTGTTCATTGCGCTCTTCGCCTTTATCGGCGCGTCCATGCGCACCACGCGCAGCCTCACGGTGCTGGAAGTGCTGGTATGGCTCAGTGCCGTCGGCGGCATCATCGCGGCGGGCCGGCATGTCTATATCCAGGCCAACCCGGCGGTGAGCTGCGGCATCGACGTGTTGCAACCGATCGTCGATGGCTTGCCCCTGGCGTCGATCTTCCCGTTGGGCTTCCAGGTCGAGGGTTTCTGCGAAACACCGTACCCGCCGGTGCTGGGTCTGTCCCTGGCGCAATGGGCGTTGGTGGCCTTCGTGCTGACGGTGCTGCTGGTGCCGGTGGGCATCTACCGCAATCGCCGGAAAAGCCGCTGACTCCTGCGTCTGGTCCTTGCAAAAACGCCCCGATTCTTTGTACAAGGTCGGGGCGTTTTCGTGTCCGCCAAACCTGCTGAAAGACACCCTGATGCGGGGCAATAAGAGGGGCGAAAAAAGTGCGACATATTGTCACGTCGCAGCGGTCGCACCCGCGGTTTCGGACCTCGATGTCATCTTCTGATTGACAGCCATTCTCGAAAAAGTTCCCTTCCTCCCTCCCGGCATCGACGGTTTGCCGAGGCGGCCTCGACACCCCCCGGATACCCGCGCAACACCCCGTCATGCTTGGTCCAGAGCCTCTTTCAAAAGCCCCGGCACGGCGCTTTCGGGGCGGATCAGTTGTCCGACAAAAGAAAAGATCACAGCTTTTTGTTGAGAATGAAAATCGATACAATTCACGATCGTTGCAAAAACAGTTAATGATTGTTGCCTGAATTGATAAAAAATATTTCAGGATGAGACGTGGTTTATAAAACGCGACCTCACTACAATCGCCGCACTGAATGTCCGGCGCCGCTCTGCCTGAGCGCAATAGGGCGGTCGAAGGGCGCAAGGGCGCTATGCGACCCCAGGTGCTGGCAGTCTTTCCAAGTATCCGCACCAAATGGAATTGGTCTGTAAAAAGGCCTATGACCCAAGAAATCGAATAAGAACTCACGCCCGTTCCAGAGGTGTCGATCGGCGATCGGCGCGACGGACAGGCCCTTATTCAATCGGAAAAAATTGCCAACCCTTGGCAGGGTGAAGTGTTGGCTATCGAAACCCAACTGCATTGCGCAAGCTGCTTTAGAGGTCGTGAGATGAGTAAAACAAGGTATCCCAGATTCTTAGGCTTATTGCCGCTGCTCGGCACGTTGTTGCTGGGAGGGTGCAACATGACCTTGCTCGACCCGAAGGGTCAGGTGGGCCTGGACGAACGTAACCTGATCATCACCGCTACGCTGCTGATGCTGTTGGTCGTGGTGCCGGTTATCTTCATGACCCTGGCCTTCGCCTGGAAATACCGCGCGTCGAACAAGGACGCCACCTACGCGCCAAAATGGAACCACTCGACCAAGATCGAAATCGTGATCTGGGCCGTTCCCGCGATCATCATCCTGTTCCTGGGGATCGTGACCTACAAGTCGACCCACGCCCTGGACCCTTATCTTCCGCTCGAGTCCGACGTCAAGCCGATCACCGTCGAAGTGGTCGCCCTGGACTGGAAGTGGCTGTTCATCTACCCGGAACAGGGTATCGCCACCGTCAACAAGCTGGTCTTCCCGGCCAAGACCCCGGTGAACTTCAAGATCACTTCCGACAGCGTGATGAACTCGTTCTTCATCCCGGGCCTGGGCGGTCAGATCTACGCGATGGCCGGCATGCAGACCAAGCTGCACCTGATCTCCAACGAGAATCATGAGTACGAAGGGATTTCCGCCAACTACAGCGGCGCCGGCTTCACCGGTATGAAATTCAAAGCGACCGCAACCAGCCAGGCGGATTTCGATGCCTGGGTAGCTGAGGTCAAGAAGGCACCTAAACAGCTTGAACAAGCTGAATACGCAGCCCTTTCCAAGCCAAGCCAAGACAATCCGGTCGAGCTTTATTCCACCGTTACGCCGAACCTGTTCCAGACCATCGTCGACAAGTACGAAGGGATGAAACCAGGCAAGCCGGTCGAGCACGAGAAGAAAGAAGTGGCCGCATCGGAAGGGATGGACATGAGTTCGCATTCAGCTGCCGGGGCAGAGGAGTAAACGATGTTTGGTAAATTAAGTTGGGACGCGGTCCCGTTCCACGAACCGATTGTCATGGTGACCCTTGCCATGATCGCGGTCGGTGGTCTGGCGTTGTTCGCGGCGATCACCTACTTCAAGAAGTGGACCTACCTGTGGACCGAGTGGTTGACCTCCGTCGACCACAAGAAAATCGGTGTCATGTACATCGTCGTGGCCATGGTCATGCTGCTGCGCGGTTTCTCCGACGCCATCATGATGCGTACCCAGCTGGCCATGGCCACCGAGGGTTCCCCTGGCTACCTGCCGCCTCACCACTATGACCAGATCTTCACCGCCCACGGTGTGATCATGATCATCTTCATGGCGATGCCTTTCTTCACCGGCCTGATGAACATCGTCGTGCCGCTGCAGATCGGTGCGCGTGACGTGGCCTACCCGTTCCTGAACTCCCTGAGCTTCTGGCTGCTGGTCTCCGGCGTGGTGCTGATCAACGTTTCCCTGGGTGTCGGCGAATTCGCCAAGACCGGTTGGGTTGCCTATCCGCCGCTGTCGGGCCTGCAATACAGTCCGGGCGTGGGGGTGGATTACTATATCTGGGCGCTACAGCTATCAGGGCTGGGTACGACGTTGACCGGGGTGAACTTCCTGGCCACCGTGCTGAAAATGCGTACCCCTGGCATGAAGCTGATGGACATGCCGATCTTCACCTGGACCTGCACCTGGGCCAACGTGCTGATCGTCGCTTCGTTCCCGATCCTGACCGCTACCCTCGCTTTGCTGACGCTTGACCGCTACATGGATTTCCACATTTTCACCAATGAACTGGGTGGAAATCCGATGATGTACGTCAACCTGTTCTGGGCCTGGGGTCACCCCGAGGTGTACATCCTGATCCTGCCGGCGTTCGGGGTCTTCTCCGAAGTCATCTCGACCTTCTCCGGCAAGAAACTGTTCGGCCACCACTCGATGATCTACGCCAGTGGCGCGATCTCGGTGCTGGGCTTCATGGTTTGGCTGCACCACTTCTTCACCATGGGTTCGGGTGCCAACGTCAACGCCTTCTTCGGCCTGGCGACCATGCTGATCTCGATCCCGACGGGGGTGAAGCTGTTCAACTGGCTGTTCACCATCTACCGTGGTCGTCTGCGTTTCACCAGCCAGGTGCTCTGGACCCTGGGCTTCATGGTGACCTTCGCCATCGGCGGCATGACCGGCGTACTGCTGGCCGTTCCGGGTGCCGACTTCGTCCTGCACAACAGCCTGTTCGTGATCGCGCACTTCCACAACGTGATCATCGGTGGTGCGGTATTCGGTTACATCGCCGGCTTCAGCTTCTGGTTCCCGAAAGCGTTCGGCTTCAAGCTGCACGAAGGTTGGGGCAAGGCCGCGTTCTGGTTCTGGATCACCGGCTTCTTCGTCGCGTTCATGCCGCTCTATGCACTGGGCTTCATGGGCATGACCCGTCGTCTGAACGCCAGTACCAACCCTGAGTGGGTGCCTTACCTGTACGTGGCACTGTTCGGCGCGGTCCTGATTGCCTTCGGTATCGCTTCGCAACTGATCCAGATCTACGTCAGCGTGCGCGATCGCAAGCAGAACCTGGACGTCACCGGCGACCCATGGAACGGCCACACCCTGGAATGGTCGACTTCCTCGCCACCGCCGTTCTACAACTTCGCCGAACTGCCGAAGGCCGATGTGGTCGACGCGTTCACCGAAGCCAAGGAAAACGGTACGGCCTACTCGGTGCCCAAGCGCTACCAGCCGATCCACATGCCGAACAACACCGCGACCGGCCTGGTCATGGGTGCCCTGCTGACCGTCTTCGGTTTCGCGATGATCTGGCACATCTGGTGGATGGCCATCGCCGGCCTGGCCGGTACCGTGATCTATTTCATCATCCACGCCGCGCGTGATGATCAGGGTTACATGGTGCCAGTGGACGTCATCGAGCGCATCGAAGCCGAGCAGCACAAGGTGCTGGCGGCTGCGAAGCTGACTCCTGCCACCCGTGTCGAATCTTCGCTGGAAAAGGCTTAAACCATGTCGAATGCAGTGACTCATGCTGGACACGCCCATGGTCATGACCATGGGCACGATGACCATCACCACGACTCGGGCGAGATGACCGTCTTCGGTTTCTGGCTCTACCTGATGACCGACTGCATCCTGTTTGCGTCGATCTTCGCAGCGTACGCGGTACTGGTTAACAACGTAGCGGGTGGCCCGTCGGGCCACGACATCTTCGAACTGCCTTACGTGCTGGGTGAAACCGCCTGCCTGTTGCTCAGTTCGATCACCTACGGCTTCGCCATGCTGGCGTTGTTCAAGGGCAAGAAAAGCCAGGTACTGGGCTGGTTGGCGATCACCTTCCTGTTCGGCCTGGGCTTCATCGGCATGGAAATCAACGAATTCCACAAGCTGATCGAAGAAGGCTACGGCCCTAACCGCAGCGGCTTCCTGTCCGGCTTCTTCACCCTGGTCGGGACCCACGGTCTGCACGTCACCAGCGGCCTGATCTGGATGGCCGTGATGATGTACCAGGTCTGGAAAAACGGCCTGACGCCGACCAACACCACTCGCCTGAGCTGCCTGAGCCTGTTCTGGCACTTCCTGGACGTCGTGTGGATCTGCGTATTCACCGTTGTTTACCTGATGGGGACCCTGTAAATGGCTAATGCACACCATTCCAGTGATGCCAACCACGGCAGCGTGAAGTCCTACATGGTCGGCTTTGTCCTGTCGATCATCCTGACGATCATTCCGTTCGGCCTGGTGATGTACCCGTCGCTGCCGAAGGCGGCCACCCTGGGGATCGTCCTGGTATTCGCCGTGATCCAGGTGCTGGTGCACCTGGTGTACTTCCTGCACCTGGACCGTTCGGCGGCGCAGCGTAACAACGTGATTGCGTTTATTTTCGCGGCGCTGGTGATCGTCCTGCTGGTGGGTCTGTCGCTGTGGATCATGTTCACCATCCACACCGTCATGATGGCGAAGTGAGGTAGACCCGATGTCGCTCAAGCACTTTATCCAAATCACCAAACCGGGGATCATTTTCGGTAACGTGCTTTCTGTGGCGGGTGGCTTCTTCCTGGCCTCCAAGGGGCATGTCGATCTGGCCATCTTCCTGGCGGCCATGATCGGCACTTCGCTAGTGGTGGCCTCCGGTTGCGTGTTCAACAACTGCATCGACCGTGACATCGACCTGAAGATGGAGCGCACCAAGAACCGGGTGCTGGTCCAGGGCCTTATCTCCCTGAAGCTGGCCCTGGTCTATGCAACCGTCCTCGGGGTCGCCGGCGTGGCCCTGCTGTACCGCGTCGCCAACCCGTTGGCGGCGCTGTTCGCGGTGATCGGCTTTGTCATCTACGTCGGCCTCTACAGCCTGTACTTCAAGCGCAAATCGGTTCACGGCACGCTGATCGGCAGTCTGTCGGGGGCGATGCCTCCGGTGATCGGCTACGTGGCGGTGAGCAACAGCTTCGACATGGCTGCCCTGACGCTGCTGGTGATGTTCAGTTTGTGGCAGATGCCGCATTCGTACGCGATCGCGATCTTCCGCTTCAACGATTACCTGGCCGCATCGATTCCGGTGTTGCCGGTGAAGCGTGGGATCCGCGTGGCCAAGAAGCACATCCTGCTGTACATCCTGGCTTTCCTGGGCGCGACGTTGATGCTGACGTTCAGTGGTTATGCCGGCATGAGCTACCTCGCCGTGGCCGCGGCCATGGGCATGTACTGGTTGTACATGGCCTGGACCGGCTACAAGGCAGTGGATGACACGGTCTGGGCACGCAAGCTGTTCGTGTTCTCGATCTTCACCATCACGGCCCTGAGCGTGATGATGTCCCTGGACTTCAAGGTGCCGACCGAGTTGTTGCTGACTTACGCGCACTGAGTTCATGGCCTGACGAGAAAGCCCCGCCTTCGGAAGAAGCGCGGGGCTTTTTCATGTTTGCGCCCCCATAGGCGTGTGTGTCGGGGGATGGCGAAAGGCGTACATGCTGTGACAGTAATCTCCTCTGTTGACCTTTTACCACCGGGCTTAATCTAAACCCATCGCTGCTACGCAAGGATGCGTGCAGGATCACGGATGATCGACCCAGGCCATGGAGGCCGCCGACAGGATGTCGGAATGCTTTGGAGAAAACCCGCTTCGGCGGGTTTTCTTTTATCTGTGGATGACCATCACGTACAGGGACGCACACGCATGGGCAGATGCCTGGTCTTCGTTCTATTCCTCAGCGCCTCCTGCTCGGCGTTCAGTGCCGACGCCTACAAATGCGTAGGTCATGATGGCAAGGTCAGTTTCGCCGCGCAGCCCTGCGCGCCGGACCAGGGTGTGTCCAGCTGGCAGGCCCGCACCCAGCGCACGCAGCTCAAAAGCGTCTCGGCCGATGAGGCCAAGCCCGACAGCATCAATCAGCGTGCCACGCAGATCCTCCAGGCGGGTTATCGCACGCACATCACCTACAAGGTCAAGATCGTTCCCGCGCCCGGGCAGAAAGCCCCCTGAGCCATCCTGTCGCGGGAGTGAAATTGTCCGGCAATTATTTCAAGTTGTCGTACAACGTGCCGATAGCCTGCCAACTCTGGAGCTACGGGCTGGGGGTCGCTGACCCGAAGCCATAACAAAAAGGCGGTCGTCATGTTTCTTCGTCAACTGAATATCGCACCTCGCGCCGCGTTGGGTTTTGCCTTGATCGCCGTGCTGGTGGCCTGGCTCGGGGTGTTCGCCCTGGGCCAGATGTCGAACATCCGCGACGGTGAGTTGGCGGTGGAAAACCAATGGCTGCCGAGTATTCGCGGCGGCGACGAGATCCGCGAGATCATGTTGCGGATCCGTACCATCTCCCTGCGCATGGCCCTGGACCAGGACCCGAAGAACATCGCGGTGTACCGTGGCCAGATGGACGTCCGCGACAAGGAATTGAGCGAGCGGATCGCCGCCTACGACAAACTGGTCACCACCCCGAGGCCCGGGTGTTGTACGACCAGTTCAAGACGACCTTCACCGCGTACCGTGCCGGTATTGCCCAATCCTTCACCCTGGCCGAGCAGGGCCGGCGCGACGACCTGATCAAGCTGCTGCTGGTGGACATGAAGACCGTGGTCGACGGTTCCGGCAAGCAACTGACCGACCTGGCCGACCTCTTTGCCAAGCAGGTGGCGGCCGAGAGCCAGAAGTCCGAGGCGCATTACAGCCGCTCACGGATGATTGTGATCCTGTTCATTGTCCTGGCGGCCCTGGCCACCGTGGGGCTGGCGATGCTGCTGACGCGCAGCATCGTCAAACCCCTGGGGCAGGCCCTGAATGCGGCGCAGAATGTGGCGCGCGGTGACCTGACCCAACGCATCGAAAGCCACGGCGACGATGAGGTCAGTCACTTGCTCGAAGCCCTGGCCACCATGCAGCAGACCTTGCGCGACACCTTGCAGGGCATCAGCGGTTCGGCGACCACCCTGGCCACGGCGGCGGACGAACTGAATGCGGTCACCCAGGGCAGCAACGAGGGCCTGCAACAGCAGAGCCATGAAATCGAACAGGCGGCCACGGCGGTCAACGAAATGACCACGGCAGTGGAGGAGGTCGCGCGCAATGCCGTCTCCACCTCCGACGCCACGCGCCAATCCAGTGAATCGGCGCGAGTCGGCCAGGAACGGGTGAGTGAAACCGTCGGCGCCATCAGTGCCCTGTCCGGGGATGTCGAGCGCACTGGAGAACTGGTGCGCTCCTTGGCCGATCAGTCGCAGGGTATCGGCAAGGTACTGGAGGTGATCCGGGCCATTGCCGAGCAGACCAATCTGCTGGCGCTCAATGCCGCCATCGAGGCGGCCCGGGCCGGGGAGAGCGGTCGCGGTTTCGCGGTGGTGGCCGATGAGGTGCGGGCCCTGGCCCATCGCACGCAGCAGTCAACCCAGGAAATCGAGCAGATGGTGTCCGGCATGCGCAGTGGCTCGACCCTGGCCCTGGAGTCCATGCACACCAGCAGCACCCGGGCCGCCAGCACCCTGGCCTTGGCCGAACGGGCCGGCGAGGCGTTGCTGACCATCACCGCCTCGGTGCATGAAATCCACGAGCGCAACCTGGTGATCGCCAGTGCCGCGGAAGAACAGGCCCAGGTGGCCCGGGAAGTCGACCGTAACCTGGTGAACATTCGCGACCTGTCGCTACGCTCGGCGACGGGGGCCGATCAGACCAGCGCCGCCAGCCATGAATTGTCGCGGCTGGCGAACTCGTTGCAGGGCATGGTGGGGCGCTTCCGGGTGTGAGCCCGGCTCAGGCCTTGTGCTGTTCCTTCGCCTTGGCCCGTAGATGTCGCGCCAGGGCGATCCCCCCGACGACGATCACCACGCCGACCGCGATGGGCAGGCGATAGGGTTTGAGATCGCCCAGCAGGCTCTCGAGAAACTGCCCGGCCCAGTAGCCGGCACTGGCAAAGAGCGCGGCCCAGACCAGCGCCCCCAGCAGGTTCATCAGACTGAAGCGCAGCGGCGACAGCCGGCTGGCGCCGATCACCATCGGACCCACCAGGCGCATGCCATACAGGAATCGCACGGAGAAGATCGACGTCAGCGGATGGCGTTGAATCAGTCCGGTCACCCGTTCTATGGCGGCTTGCTGGCGATGCAGGCGTGGCAGCAGGCGGGCGCCGAAGTAGCGGCCGATCCAGAACAGTGCCTGGTCTCCCAGCATCCCGCCGAGGCTGGCCCAGAAGATCACCAGCGGCAGGTGCAGGGTCTGCTGGTGCGCCGCCACCCCGCCGAGAATCAGAATGGTTTCCCCTTCCAGCAGGCAGCCGATGAACACGGCCAGGTAGCCGTAGGTGGCGAGCAGGTTATTGAAGTCGATGTGTTCGAACATAGGCACTCGCAGGTTCCTGTAGCGATGTGTGATAGGTGATCAGACGGTTTGTCGCGTCAACCATGCCCGATTTCGTCAACGCTTGCCCCACTGCTGCAGCGCAAAGTCGACGAAATAGCGTAGCTTGGGCAACCGGTAACGATCCTGGGCGTAAATCAGGTTCATCGGTCGGCAGGGGAGCTTGTAAGTCTCGAGGATCGGCACCAGTCGCCCGCTCCGCAGATCGTCATGCAGCAGCACGTCGGGCAGCATCACGATGCCCATGCCGGTCAGCGCGGCCTGATACAGCCCGGCGGAACTGTTGATCGTCATCGGCCCGCTCACCGGGACCAGGATCTCTCCCGCAGGGCCCGTCAGGCTCCACAGCTTTTCCGCCGAGCGCCAGTCATCCCCCGCGGGATAGGCGAATGCCAGGCAGTGGTGATGGCTCAGATCCGCAGGCTCCAGCGGCGTGCCGTGGCGTTCCAGGTAGGCGGGCGCCGCGCAGATCGTCAGGGCATAGTCTTCCAGCGGTCGGGCAATCAGGTTCGACGGTTCGATGGCGCCCAGGCGAATCGCCACATCGAAGCCATTCTCGATCAGATCCATGCGGTCGTTGGTCAGCACCACATCGAGTTTGACCTGTGGATAAAGCTGCGTGAACGTATTCAAGGCCGGGGCCAGGCTTTCCGAGCCGAAGGTCAGCGGCGCGGTGATTCGCAGGGTGCCGCTGGGGTCGCCGAGGGCCTGTTCCGCCAACTGCTCGGAGTCGGCCACCAGCCCCAGCACCTCAAGGCAGCGCTGATAGTAAGTCGCGCCGAACTCGGTGAGGCGCTGGCGTCGCGTCGTCCGACTGAGCAGGCTGACACCCAGCCGTTGCTCCAGCGCGCGCAAATGATTGCCGACCATGGTCGTGGACATTTCGCACGCCCGCGCGGCAGCCGTCATGCTGCCGGCTTCCACTACCTTCACGTACACCGACATTGCCTGGAAAAGGTCCATTATCAAGCCCGGCTTTAAAATGTTTAAAGTAAGTCGGCGTTTATCCAACTCAGGTGGCTAACGATACTAAAAAAAACACCACGATGCCTGGAGCTCGACGCCATGACCGCTACTAGCCTGATGACCACCTATCAACCGCTGGACCTGGGTTTCGTCAAGGGGCTGGGCACCCGCCTATGGGACCGCGAAGGGCGCGAGTACCTGGACGCGGTGGCGGGCGTGGCGGTGACCAATATCGGTCATTCCCACCCGCGCCTGGTGAGTGCGATCTGCGAGCAGGCCGGCCTGCTGCTGCACACCTCCAACCTCTACAGCATCGACTGGCAGCAACGGCTGGCCCAGCGCCTGACCCGGCTGTCGGGCATGGATCGGGTGTTCTTCAACAACTCCGGCGCCGAGGCCAACGAAAGTGCGCTGAAACTGGCGCGCCTGCACGCCTGGCACAAAGGTATCGAGAAGCCATTGGTGGTGGTCATGGAAAACGCCTTCCACGGACGCACCCTCGGCACCTTGTCCGCCAGCGATGGCCCGGCGGTGCGTCTGGGCTTCCATGAGCTGCCGGGGGACTTCATCAAGGTGCCGTACGGCGACCTGGCGCTGCTGCACAGCATTGCCCGCAGCCACGGCCAGCGGATCTGCGCCGTGCTGATGGAGCCGATCCAGGGCGAAAGCGGTGTGCAACTGCCGCCGCCGGGCTACCTGAAAGCCGTACGGGACCTGTGCAAGCGGCGCTCCTGGTTGCTGATGCTCGACGAAATCCAGACCGGCATCGGGCGTACCGGCCAGTGGTTCGCGTTCCAGCATGAAGGCATCGTCCCGGACGTGATGACCCTGGCCAAGGGCTTGGGCAACGGCATTCCCATCGGTGCCTGCCTGGCGCGGGGCAAGGCGGCCGAACTGTTCACTCCGGGCAGCCATGGCAGCACCTTCGGCGGTAACCCGCTGGCCTGTCGGGCGGGTTGCACCGTGCTCGACATCATCGAGGAGCAGGGCCTGGTCGCCAATGCCCGGCAGCAGGGTGAGCGTCTGCTGGCACGGCTACGGGCCGAACTGGGCGACTGCCCGCAGGTCCTGGCGATACGCGGGCAGGGCTTGATGATCGGTATCGAACTCCGGCAGCCGGTGCGTGAGCTGGCCCTGATCGCGGCCCGGGACCAGGGCTTGCTGATCAACGTGACCCGGGGCAAGGTCATCCGCCTGTTGCCACCGCTGATCCTGGACGAGCACGAGGTCGAGATGATTGTGAAGGGCGTGTGTGAGGTGTTGCAGCCGGAAAAAACCGGGGTAATGGCGAAAGGCTTACAGAGCGGGCCAGCAATCGCCTCTATGAGTGTTTGAGCGGCCGCCTTAATCTAGCTCCATCACTGCTGCGCAAGGATGTGCACAGGATCAGGGACGATCGACCATAGCCAGGATGGCAGCCGACAGGACGTTGGAATGGTCAGAAGAAAACCCCGCTTCGGCGGGGTTTTCTGTTTGGGTCGGCAAAAGCGGCGATGCCGGGTCACGACCGGGGTGACCACGACTTCAATTGGAAATCACGTTCTTGCCGGCGCCCTTGGCGCGATACAGGGCCTGATCGGCCCGGCCCATCAGTTCCGCCATGGCTTCGTCGGCGCAACGTTCCACCACCCCGAAACTCATGGTCAGTGAACTCGGGCCCAGGGGCCTGCAGTGCAGCAGGCGCTCGCGCATCTGTTGCGCCAGGTTCATGGCGACGGCAATCGGGCTGTCGGGCAGGACAATCATGAATTCGTCGCCGCCCCAGCGCGCCAGCAGATCGGTGTCGCGCAGGCAGCCCTGGAGCGTTTGCGCCACCTCGACCAGCACGGTGTCGCCACCTTGATGCCCGTGCTGGTCGTTGATCCGCTTGAAGTCATCGATATCCATGGCAATCAGCGACAGCGCCTGGCGAAAGCGCCCGGCGCGCTGGCACTCCCTGGACAGGATCTTTTCCAGGCGATAGCGGTTGGCGACCCCGGTCAGTGAGTCGCTCTCGGCCAGGCGGCGGTTTTCCTCGAGCTGGGCCTGCAACTGCCGATTGACCCGGGACAACTCGGCCGTCCGCTCGGCGACGATGGCCTCGAAGGACAGGGTGCGCAGTTCCAGTTGTTCGAGCAGGCGCCGTTGGTCTTCGAGGCTACGGTGGGCGCCGATCATGCGGGCGACAGAGCCGTCGGGGTTGCGGGCGATCACATAGCCGCGGTCTTCAACCAGGATATAGCGGCCGCTACGGGTTCGGCAGCGGTACTCGGCGTGATAGCCCAGGGTGCGTTCATTCAGGTGATCGTCGAAATGGGCCATGACCCGCGAGTAGTCGTCGGGATGAATCACGCTCTCCCAGGCGAAGACGCTGTTCGGCAGGGAGTTGGGCAAGTAACCGAGCATCTCGTACCAGCCGGGGCTGCGGTAGACCAGGCCGGTATTGGCGTTCCAGTCCCAGACGCCATCGCTGACCAGCTCGAGGATCGCATGCACGACGTCGTCGTTGATATCACTGAGTGGGGTGTTCCAGGGGCCATTGTGGGTGGTGTCGACCATCGCTGCTCACTCCTTTGGCATTGATTGGGGTGTCACGGGCCAAAAGCTGGGACGCGAGGGTCTATGGCAGGGTAATACTGTACCGTTTATTGTGGGAAATATAGAGGTAAGCGGGTCGGTAGGGCTGACCTCGAAACGCACCAGCCCCTTTTCATTCGCCGCCGCTCCCATTCAGCGGCGGATTGTCATTGCTGGACTACGCTGTACCCCGCAAACGCCGTCTGCTGCTGAATCGCCGTGATGATGTTCTGGCGGGTCGCCGGCTGTTCGTTGCCCTCGTTATCCACAAAGGTCTCGCTCAGCAATTCGGCCAGGTCGCCGTGTCCGGCAAAGGCAAAGCCGAGGAATTCGAACGCCTCGCGATCGGCATTGGCCTTGGTGCGCGGTGTACGCAGCGGGAAGGTGACGCTGACGTCTGCCTTGCTGATGACGAATACCGGCGCCTCCTTTTTGCTGCGCGCGGCCTTGCCCTTGCCGGCGCCGGGGTTGCTCACCGCCTGGTGAGTCTGGTTCAGCACCTTGAGCGCCAGGCCATAGACCAGTTCCTGGAACGCCGGGTCGTCCTTGTAGCTGGACAGGATCCGGCTGATCGGGAATTTCGTGCTCAGGTCTTCCAGGGCCGCGATGTCGGCAGCCTCGGCGTCCTTGAGTTGCTTGAGCTGGCCCATGAGTTCGTAGGCTTTGTCGTCGTCGAAACGGTCGTGCGCCTGGCGGATCGATGCGCGCAGTTCGCGAATCTGGTCGCTTTCTTTCGAAGTGTGGAAGGCGTCGAGGACCATCTCGCTGATGGTCTTGGCCTGGGACACATGCTGGGAAAGATGGATGGCGTTTTCGTATTCGCGCTTGGCGGACAAGGAGGTTACGGCTTCATCGGTATGGGAATCAGGCATCGAAATTTCGCTATTTCAGTGTCGTTTGACTGGGGTGAGGCTCGAAATGCCCTGGGCATTTCAGGGCGCCTAATCTATTGGACCCACGCACCGTTGTCACGGCTCAACCGGTCGGCGGCATCGGCTGAGGCAAATTTACTCCTGATAATGAAGGGGTTGGGCGGTTTCGCCAATTTATTGGCGAGTGTCAAAATTTTTATGATAAAAATCTATTGGACAACAAAATAATGACACTATCAAATTGATATCGCGTGGGGAAGGAGCAATTGGGAACCATGGGCAATGGAATGTGCGAATTAGGCGTGTGCTTGTCCCCCTACATTTGAGTTGAACCTGATTGTACGAAGGGATACCTACATGCACCGTTCGGATGACATTGCAAATCTGTTCAATCGATTTGGGGGGAGTGTCGAGAGCTATCGGGAAATCGAACCCGGCTACGACTACATCGAAGACGCTGTGGAGCCATTCAACCTTGGCCTGGACACGGCGCAACGAGCCTGCGAAATCCCGGCGCCAGAACCTCAGGCTTCCCACCTCGTCCCACAGCCGGCCGAACCCTTGAGCGTCATCGCGTCGTCTCCCACGCCGCTGAGCCGGCTGCTGGTGGAAATTGAACAACAGCGCGCTGGCGTGTCTGTCGAGCGTCCCGTTGGGCACGCTGCGCCAAGGCTCAAGGCCAAGGTGATCGTGGTTGTCTCGGCCAAGGGCGGGGTGGGCAAGAGCACCCTGGCCGCTGCCTTTGCCTGTGCGATCAAACGCTCCGGCGGGCGCACGCTCGCGCTTGACCTGGACCCGCAGAATGCCTTGTGCCTGCACCTGGGCGGCAGCGAGGACTGGCCGGGTATCGCCGCGTCCGACAGCGTTGACGAAGATTGGCAACCGCTGATTCGCAAAGGCTTCGCCGGTAGCCGTTGCCTGGCGTATGGCGTCGCCGGCGAGCCGGTTCGTCGGTCCCTGGAACACTGCTTGGAAAACGATCGTCTCTGGCTGGCCCGCAATTTGGCGCAGCTGGCCCTGGATGAGCAGGACACTGTGGTCATCGACACCCCGCCAGGGGCGACGGTGTACCTGGCCCAGGCCCTTGAAATCGCTGATGTCGTGCTGGGGGTGACACTGGCCGATGCGGCCGCCTACACCAGCCTCAACCAGTTGGACCGGCTGCTGGCGCCCTACCTGCAACGGGAAAACCCCGCGCAATACAAAGTCGTGATCAACCAGTTGGACACGTCCCGCCAGTTCAGCCTCGACCTCTGCGAAGTGCTGAAGAAAAGAACAGGCCATCAGCTGTTGGGGGTGATCCGCCAGGATCATTTCATCAGTGAAGCCCTGGCGTACGAGCGCAATCCGCTGGCGCATACCCCAAGCACCCGAGGCTGTCAGGACGTCCTCGACCTTACAGGTTCGCTGTGCGAACTGCTCATGCACGGTACGCAAGAGTCCTCTTTGTCATGACCCGCGATCCAAACCTTACGCCCCATCCCCCGGGGCGCTCCGAACTGCGCCTCAACGCTTGGCTGGCACGCTTCAATCAATGGCCGGCGGCATTGCGCAAGACACTGATCCTGGGCAGTTCGCTGCTGGGCGGGTTGTTGCTGCTCAGCATCGTCAGCGCACCGCTGGACCTTTACAGCCAATGCCTGTTCGCCGCGCTGTGCTTCGGCCTGGCCTTGCTGGTCAAGCGCGTGCCGGGACGTTGGCCGATCCTGTTGCTGATCGTGCTCTCGCTGGTCGCCTCGCTGCGCTATATGTACTGGCGCCTGACCGAGACCCTCGGTTTTGACGGCTGGCTGGACATCGCCTTCGGCTATGGCCTGGTGCTGGCGGAGCTCTACGCCCTGGTGGTGCTGCTCTTCGGTTATGTGCAGACCGCCTGGCCCTTGCGCCGGCGGCCGGTGCTGCTGACCGCTGACCCCAGCGACTGGCCGACGGTGGACGTCTTCATCCCCACCTACAACGAATCCTTGAGCATCGTGAAGCTAAGCATCTTCGCCGCCCAGGCGATGGACTGGCCCAAGGACAAGCTGCGGGTGCATGTGCTGGACGACGGCCGTCGCGACGAGTTTCGAAGGTTCTGCCAGAGCATCGGCGTCAACTACATCACCCGTGGCGATAACGCCCACGCCAAGGCCGGCAACCTCAATGCGGCCCTCAAGGTGACCGATGGCGAGTACATCGCCATGTTCGACGCCGACCATGTGCCGACCCGCTCCTTCCTGCAGATCGGCATGGGCTGGTTCCTCAAGGACCCTAAGCTTGCGATGTTGCAGACACCGCACTTTTTCTTTTCGCCGGATCCGTTCGAGAAGAACCTCAAGACCTTCCGCGCCGTGCCCAACGAAGGCGAGCTGTTCTACGGGCTGGTGCAGGATGGCAACGACCTGTGGAACGCCACCTTCTTCTGCGGCTCCTGCGCCATCCTGCGGCGCCAGCCTCTGGAGGAAATCGGTGGCGTGGCGATTGAAACCGTCACCGAGGATGCCCACACCGCCCTCAAGCTCAACCGGGCCGGCTACAACACCGCGTACCTGGCGATCCCCCAGGCGGCGGGTCTGGCCACCGAAAGCCTGTCGCGGCATATCAGCCAGCGTATCCGCTGGGCCCGGGGCATGGCGCAGATCTTCCGCCTGGACAACCCGCTGATGGGCAAGGGTCTCAAGCTCGGCCAACGGATCTGCTACGCCAACGCCATGCTGCACTTTTTCTATGGCTTGCCGCGCCTGGTGTTCCTCACCGCGCCCCTGGCGTACCTGATCTTCGGTGCGCAGATCTTCCACGCTTCAGCGTTGATGATCACCGCCTACGTGCTGCCGCACCTGTTCCATTCCAACCTGACCAACTCCTGTATCCAGGGACGTTTCCGGCATTCGTTCTGGAACGAGGTCTACGAGACGGTGCTGGCCTGGTACATCATGCCGCCGGTGCTGATGGCGCTGGTCAAGCCCGGCTTCGGCGGTTTCAACGTCACCGACAAGGGCGGGATCATCGACCAGCAGTTCTTCGACTGGAAGCTGGCCCGGCCCTATCTCGTCCTGCTGGTGCTGAACCTCACCGGGCTGGGCTTTGCCGTCCACCAATGGATCTGGGGCGATCCTGACACGGCGATCACGGTGCTGATCAACGCCCTCTGGACCCTCTACAACCTGATCATCACCAGTGCCGCGGTGGCGGTGGCCAGTGAGTCGCGGCAGATCCGTGCCGAGCCGCGGGTGGGCGCCGAATTGCCGGTCAAGGTCGAACTGCCCGATGGCTCGTCGGTGCATGGCGTGACCCAGGACTTCTCCCAGCGCGGGCTCGGCATCAAGTTGCCGGTGGGCACCACGGTCACGGCGGGTGAGCGGGTGCGGGTGACGCTGTCCCGCAGTGCCATTACCTGCGAGTTCGACACCACGGTGGTGTTCAGCAAGGGACAGTACCTGGGGGCGCTGTTTGACCCGTTGACCCTGCGCCAGCAAAGCGAGCTGGTGCGCATGACCTTTTCCCGCGCCGACACCTGGGCCACCAGTTGGGGCAGCGGGAAGCTCGATACACCGCTGTCGGCCTTGCGTGAGGTCAGTGCCATCGGCCTGGCCGGCATGGGCACGCTGGTCAAGGCGCTGTTGCTGCCGGTGCGTCAGCGTCGGGTCGACCCGCAGGCGTCTGCGCGCCCGGCTCCAGCTGTCAGGAAAAAGGCTTCTTTGAAACCGCTCGAACCACTTATGGACAAGTCATGACCCACACACCTTTGACCCGCAGCGCTTTGCGTCACACACGTCGTTCGCTCATGCTCCTGGCTTCGTCCGCGCTGTGCCTGGGTGGGCTGGTCCATGATGCCTGGGCCGAGACCGCCGCCGCGGTACCTGTCGTGCCGGCCAACGTCGTGCCGGCCAACGTCGCGCCGCAAGCGCCGGCCGACAGTTACAGCCACAGCCTGACCCTCAAGCAACTGGGGCGCCTGGACACCATGAACCTGCAGGGCGTGGAAGCGGCCGACAGCGTCAGCTTCAACATCCGCGCCGACGAGGTGGTCAACAGTGCGCAATTGTTGCTGCGCTACAGCTATTCGCCGGCGTTGCTGGCCGACCTGTCGCAGATCAACGTGCTGGTCAACGATGAAGTGGCTGCCAGCCTGGCCCTGCCCAAGGACGGCGCCGGCAAGCCGCAAGAGCAGGTGGTGAATATTCCGGCGCACCTGATCACCGAGTTCAACCGCCTGCGCCTGCAGTTCATCGGGCACTACACCATGCAGTGCGAGGACCCGCAGCACAGCAGCCTGTGGGCCAAGATCAACAACAGTTCGCAGCTCGAACTCAACGTGTCGCCGATCCCGCTCAAGGACGATCTGTCGATCCTGCCACTGCCGTTTTTCGACCGTCGCGACGCGCGCCCATTGAACCTGCCGTTCGTGTTTGCCAAGGCGCCGGATCCTGCCGCCCTGGAAGGGGCCGGTGCGCTGTCGTCGTGGCTGGGGGCCCTGGCGGCTTATCGCGGGGCCCGTTTTACCGGCAATGTGGGACAGCTGCCGGACAAGGGCAACGCCATCGTCCTGGTCGAGAGCAAGGACGCCGTGCAGCTGGGTGGGCTGACCATTCCCGCACCGAAGGGCCCGACGGTCAGCCTCGTGAGCCATCCCGGCGACTCCCACGGCAAGGTCCTGGTCGTCGCCGGCCGCGACGGCGCCGAACTCAAGCTCGCGGCCTTGGCGGTGGCCCTGGGCAACAAGGCGCTGGTGGGCAACAGCGTGGTCATCGAGCGTCTGGATTCGCTGAGCCCGCGCAAGCCCTATGACGCGCCCAACTGGCTGCCGTCCGACCGGCCGGTGAAGCTCGGCGAACTGCTCGATCCCAAGCTGCTCAGCGTATCGGGCTACAACCCAGGCTCGATCAGCGTGCCGCTGCGCCTGCCGCCGGATCTGTTCCACTGGCGCGACGAAGGCGTACGGCTGGACCTGAAATACCGCTACACGCCGCAGCAGGCGTCGAGCAATTCCGCGTTGCTGGTGAGTCTGAACGACACCTTCATGAAGTCGATGCCCCTGCCTTCGATGAAGAGCCTGGGCGGTGGAGAAAGCCTGCTGACGCTGTTGCAGAAGGACGAAAGCCTGCCCCGCGAAGCCACGGTACGGATCCCCTTGGGCTCCGCCGGCGCGCAGTCGCTACTGCAACTGCGGTTCATGTTCGACTACATCAAGCAGGGCGAATGCCGCGACATCATCATCGACAACATGCGCGGGTTGGTCGACCCGGATTCGACCCTCGACCTGAGCGGCTACAACCACTACATCGCCTTGCCGAACCTGGGCGTGTTCAACGACAGCGGCTTCCCGTTCACCCGCCTGGCCGACCTTTCGCAGAGCGCCGTGGTGCTGCCCGATGGCAGCGGGTCGGCGGAGTGGGGCGCCTACCTGACCGTGCTCGGTCGCTTCGGCGAGTCCACCGGCTACCCGGCCACCGCCGTGCAGGTGGTGACGGCCGCGGAGGTGCGCTCGGTCAGTGACAAGGACCTGCTGGTGCTTGCCTCGGGCGACAACCAGCCTTTGCTCAAGCTGTGGGCCGACCGGTTGCCGGCCGTTGCTTCGGGAGAAAACCACAGCTTCTCGTTGTCCGACCTGACCTTGCGCGTGCGCCAGTGGATCAGCCCGGACGCCGAGGCCAACCAGCGCAAGCCGACCTTGAACCTGAGCTACAGCGGTCCGCGCAGCAGCACCTACCTGGCCGGTTTCGAATCGCCGCTCAAGTCCGGCCGCAGCGTGGTGGTGATTGCCAGCGGCAAGCCCGACGGGCTGGCCGAGGCCTCGGCCGCGATGATCGGCGGCGACGCCTACAAGGACAGCCTCCAGGGCAGCCTGGCGGTGGTGCAGGGGACGCAGATCACTTCGCTGGTGGCCGACGAGCAGTATTACGTCGGCGAGCTGAACCTGTTCAAGCGCGTGCAATGGCTGTTGTCGCAGAACATGCACTGGATGCTGCTGGTGACCGTGGCGGGACTGTTGCTGGTGGCCAGCCTGCTGTTCCTCGCCCTGCGTGCCCGTGCCAGGAAGCGCCTGTCATGATCCTGCGCACACTCGTGTTGTCCTTGGCGCTGCTGGTGCCGATGGCCGCGCGGGCCGAGTCCTGCTCATTGCAGAACTGGCCGCTGTGGAAAGACTACGCCGAGCGTTTCGTGCAGAAGGACGGGCGCATGCTGGGGTCGAGCATGGACCCCAACCAGAGCAGCTCGGAAGGCCAGGCCTACGGGATGTTCTTCGCCCTGGTCGGCAACGATCCGCTGACCTTCGAGACACTGTGGCACTGGACCCGCGACAACATGGCCGGCGCCGATATCGCGCAGAATCTGCCCGGTTGGCTGTGGGGAGCGACGAACACCGGCACCTGGGGCGTGCTCGACCGTAACTCGGCCAGCGATGCCGACCTCTGGATCGCCTATGCGCTGCTGGAGGCCGACCGCCTGTGGCACAAGCCCGAGTACCGCAGCGATGCCCGGCGGATTCTCGACAACCTGGACAAGACCCTGGTGCGCAACATCCCGGGCCTGGGCAGGATGTTGCTGCCGGGCCCGGTCGGCTATGAGCACCCGGACCAGCTCTGGCGCTTCAACGCCAGCTATACGCCGATCCCGCTGTTGCGGCGCTTCAGCCTGGAGAGCCCGTCCGGCGCCTGGAAGGAGATCGCCGAAAGCACTGCGAAGATGATCGCCGACAAGAACATGAACCGTTTCGGCTTCGTGCCCGACTGGGTCGGCTACCGGGGGACGGACGTCAACAAGGGCATGTTCGTGGTCGACAAGTTCACCTCGGCCCAGGGCAGCTACGACGCCATCCGCACCTACCTGTGGGCCGGCCTGACCTCACCCGCGGACCCGCTGGCCAAGCCGATCCTCGACAGCCTCGACGGCATGGCCCAGTCCGTCGCTTCCACCGGCGTGCCGCCGGAAAAGGTCCAGGTCGTCACCGGCGTCACCGAGGGCATCGGCCCTTACGGTTTCTCTGCGTCCCTGGTGCCCTACCTGCGGGCCAAGGGCCTGCCGTTGCTGGCGGACCAACAGCTGCGCATCGTCGACGAGGCCATCGCGCACTACCGCAATCCCGCCGATCCGGCCTACAACCAGCACCAGTACTACCACGTGATGTTGAGCCTGTTTTCACTGGGCTGGAGCGAAAAACGTTATCAGTTCAACAAGGACGGTACCTTGAAAGTGTCCTGGGAGGCTCCATGCGCCAGCAAACCCTAGCCCTGGCGGTGTGTGCCGCGCTGGTCGCCCTGCCGGGCCTGGCCGCCGATATCGGCACCCCGCAGTCGCTGCTGATCCAGCAGGGTTACTACTGGCAGGCCAAGGAACATCCCGACCGGGCCGCCGAAGCCTGGAGCAAGCTGTTGAACCTGGCCCCCGAGCAGCCCGACGCGCTCTATGGCCTGGGCCTGATCGACCTGCAGCGCAAGCGCCTGGACGGTGCCCGCCAGTACCTGGCCCGGTTGCAGGCGATCAAGCCGCTGCCGCGCCTGGCCCTGCAACTGGAGCAGGACATCGCCCTGAGCCCGGACGACAAGCAGCAACTGCTGGAAAAGGCCCGGCAACTGAGCGATGCCGACGAGCGCGACAAAGCGGTGGCGGTGTACCGGCAATTGCTCGACGGACACCCGCCGCAAGGCCTGATCGCCCGTGAGTACTACAACACCCTGGGCTTTGCCACCGGTGGTTGGCCCGAGGCCCGCGCGGGCCTGGAGCGGCTGCGTCGGGAGCGCCCCGACGACGCGATCCTCGACCTGTTCCTGGCCCTGCACCTGGCGCGCAACCCCGACAGTCGTGCGGAAGGCATTCGCGCCCTGGCGCGCCTGTCGCACAACCCGGACATCGGCGGCAACGCCGACGAAACCTGGCGCTTCGCCTTGCAATGGCTGGGGCCGCCGTCCCGCGACCAGGTGTCGTTGTTCCAGCAGTATTTGCAGGCGCACCCCAGCGATAACGAGATCCGTGCCCTCATGGACAAGGGCATCGCCCAGGGTCGTGGCGGTGCCGGCTGGCAGCGCGACCCGCAGGTGGCGCGCGGTCTCAAGGCTCTCGATGGCGGTGATATCGCCGCTGCCGAACAGGCCCTGCAGGCCCGTCTCAAGGAGCGCCCCAACGACTACGATGCCCTCGGTGGTATGGGCATCGTGCGCCAGCAGCAGAAGCGCCTGGGCGAGGCCGAAAGCTACCTGGTGCAAGCCACCCGCCTGCCGGGCGGCGCGCAGTGGAACGCAGCCCTCGAGGACGTGCGCTACTGGATCCTGCTGGACAAGGCCGGCGAGGCCCAGCGCGGCGGTCGCCAGGCCCAGGCCCGCGAACTGATCGAACAGGCGATTGCCAAGAATCCCGCCGAGCCGGCCGGTCCCACGGCCCTGGCCAACTGGCAGGCCCAGGCCGGGCAACTGGACGCCGCCGAGGCCGGTTACCGGCAGGTGCTGGCGCGCACGACGAATTATCCGGAGGCGCTGGCCGGGCTGATCAACGTACTGTCCCGGGGCGGCAAGTCCGACGAGGCGTTGCGCCTGATCGACGGATTGTCGGCGGCGGACCAGGCACGCCTGGCACCCAGCGTGAAAATTCGTGCCCTGCGCGCCATTCAGGTGGCCAAGCTGGCCGAACGTCGCAGTGATCTGGCAGCGGCGCAAAAGGCCTACAAGGACGCGCTGGCCGACGACCCGAAAAATCCCTGGACCCGCTTCGCCCTGGCCCGTGTCTACCTGCGTGACGGCCAGACCCAGGTGGCCCGCGACCTGATCGACGAATTGCTCAAGCAACAACCCGATCAGCCCGACGCGCTCTACACCAGTACCTTGCTCTCGGCCGAACTGGGTGAGTGGAGCAAGGCCAAGCGCACCCTGTCGCGGATCCCGCCGGACAAGCGCAGCCGCGACATGAATGAGATGGAGCTGGATATCCGTTTGCATCTGCAGACCGAGTTGGCGGTGGACGTGGCCCGCCGTGGCCAGCGCCAGGAAGCCTGGGCCCTGCTGTCGCGCTGCGAGCCGCTGGCCGGGCAGAAGCCCGAGCGGGTTGCCGTGCTGGCGGCGGCTTATGCCGAAGCCGGCAACCCGCAACAGGGCGTGAGCCTGATGCGCCAGTTGCTCGACAAGTCGCCGTCGACCCCCGACCTGCAATTGCTCTATGCCGGGGTGCTGCTCAAGGCCGACCAGGACGTGCAGGCCAGCGATATCCTGCGGGACTTGCAGGGCAAGCCGATGAGCGAGACCGCCAGCAAGCGCCATGAGGACCTGCTGTTCCTCTACCGGGTCAAGCAGGCCGATCAGCTGCGGGAAAAGAACGACCTGGTGGCGGCCTTCGACATGCTGTCGCCGGCCCTCAAGCAACGGCCCAACGACAGCCAGGCGGTATCGTCCCTGGCGCGCATGTATGCCGCCAGCGGCAATACGGCAAAGGCCCGGGAGCTTTATGAACCGCTGATCAAGGCCGACCCGGGCAATGCGAAACTGCAGTTGGGACTGGCCGATATCGCCCTGCAAGGACGGGACTTCGACCTGGCCGAGCAATCGGTGAAAAAGGCCCTCGAGCTGGAGCCCGGGGTGCCGCAGACCCTGACCGCTTCCGCGCGGATCTATCGTGGCATGGGCAAGACCGGCGAGGCCGGCAAGCTGCTGCGCAAGGCCATCGAGATCGAAGACAGCCAGCGCCAGGAGCTCTATGTCATGGCGCCCGCGCAAGCCCCGGCGCAGTCCGCCAACCCCTTCGTCGGCTTGCCCGGACAACGCAGTCAGGTGACCACCCTGGCATCGGCGAACCAGGTTCCGCCGCCGGTCAATGCCCCGGTCGTAGGCTTGGGCGTGGGCCTGGGCAGCGGCGACAGCGACGCGGTACCGACGGCGATCGAACGCAGGAGCGGTCTAGTGGCGGCCAATGCCTTCGACAATCCCTACGCCCGCGAAAGCACCTCGCGTCCGGCATTGAGCCCTGCGCAACGGGCCTTGAACGAGATCGTCGAAGATCGCACCGGCTATGTCGCCCAGGGACTGACCGTGCGCAGCAACAACGGCGAAAAGGGCCTGAGCAAGCTGACGGACATCGAGGCCCCGTTCGAAGTCAGCGTGCCGGTGGGCGACAACAGCGCCAGCATGGCGCTGCAGATCACCCCGGTGTCGCTGTCTTCCGGCAGCCCGGACAGTTCCAATTCCGCCCAGGCGCGTTTCGGGGCCAGCGGCCTGGACCCCGTCGGTTCGCAGACAGCCAACGGCACCGGCGTGGCCGTGGCCTACCGGGACAAGGAGCAAGGCCTCAAGGCCGATCTGGGTGTCAGCCCCGTGGGCTTCCTCTACAGCACGCCGATCGGCGGTGTCAGCCTCAATCGACCCTTCGACGGCAATTCCGATTACCGCTACGGGGTGAGTGTCTCGCGCCGGGCGGTGACCGACAGCGTGACCTCCTTTGCCGGCTCCCGCGATTCGCGCACCGGGGACAAGTGGGGCGGTGTGACGGCCAACGGCGTACGCGGTGAACTGAGCTACGACGACCAGCAAGTCGGCGCCTACGGCTACAGTTCGGCGCATGTGCTGCTGGGTAACAACGTCGAGTCGAACAACCGCTTCGAACTGGGCAGCGGTATCTACTGGTACCTGCGCAACGCCCCCGACAGCATCCTCACCCTGGGCCTGAGCGGTTCGGCGCTGACCTATGCCAACAACCAGGACTTCTACACCTACGGCCACGGCGGTTACTTCAGCCCGCAGACCTTCTTCGCCCTGGGCGTGCCGATCAGTTGGTCGCAACGCACCGAGCGCTTCACCTACCGGATCAAAGGCTCGGTGGGTGTCCAGCATATCGGCCAGGACAGCGCCGAGGTCTTCCCCGGCCACAGCGAGTTGCAACCACGGGCCACGGCCGCCGGGCTGACCGGCTACGGCAGCACCAGCAAGACCGGCATCGGCTACAGCCTCAATGCCGCCGGCGAGTACAAGTTCGGTTCGAGCTTCTTCCTCGGCGGCACCTTGGGCGTGGACAACTCCAGCGATTACCGGCAGCTCAGTGGCGGCCTGTACCTGCGCTACACCTTCGAGGACATGACCGGGCCGATGGCCCTGCCGGTCAGCCCCTTCGGCTCCCCTTATTCGAATTGACTCAACGAGGAAATGATTCATGGCTTCTTCCGTACTCGCAGGTTTGACCTTGCTCGTGATTGGCGAAAGCCACATGAGTTTCCCCGACTCGCTGATGAATCCGCTCTACGACAACCTGACCCAGCAAGGCGCCCAGGTCCACGCCATCGGTGCCTGCGGCGCCAACCCGGCGGATTGGGTCACCCCCAAGCTGAAGCTCGATTGCGGCGCGATTCGCGAGCCGGGCGAAAAGATCAAGGTGATGAGTCGCGGCACCCTGGACACGCAACCGATCAAGGACGTGATCGCCAAGGACAAGCCGAACCTGGTGGTGCTGATCATGGGCGACACCATGGCTTCCTACAAGACCACGCCGTTTCCCAAGGTCTGGGCCTACCAGAGCGTCACCGCGCTGACCAAGCAGATCGCCGACAGCGGTGCCAAGTGCGTGTGGGTAGGGCCGGCGTGGGGCAAGGCCAACGGCAGCAACACCAATGAAAACCAGTACGGCAAGAACCAGGTCCGCACCCAGTTGGTGGCGGGCACCCTGGCGAATATGGTCGCGCCGTGCACCTACATCGACTCGACCAAGTTCTCCAAGCCCGGCGAGTGGACCACCTCCGACGGCCAGCACTTCACCATCGCCGGCTACAAATCCTGGGCGGCGGCCATTGGTAAATCATTGAACGAACTGCCCGCCGAAGCGGTGAAAGGAGCAGCCAAGTGAAACGGATTTTAAATGGCGTTGGCGCCCTGGCCGGCCTGGCCCTGAGTGCGAGTGCATTCAGCGGTCCCATTGCCTTGTATCCCACCGGCCCGTCCCAGGACTCGGCCTACCTGCGCTTCGTCAATGCCGGCGACACCTCTCTGGAACTGACGCCCGAGGGCGCCAAGACCAGCCTGAAACTGGAGAATGGCCAGGCGGTCAGCGGCTTTATACCGGTGTCGGGCGGTCGGCCGATCAGGGGCACCTTGAGCCGCGACGGCAAAAGCGTGCCATTGGACGTGAAGGTGAACGCGGGCGATTTCGCCACGGTGTTCGCCCTGGTCGATGCGCGGCAGGGCATCCGGCAAGTGCTGGTCAGCGAGGCCTTCGATATCCCCAACCAGCTCAAGGCATCGCTGGCGCTGTTCGATGCCGACTCCGGTTGTAGCGATGCGCGGGTCAACCTGGCCGGGCGTGATGTCGACCTGTTCCAGAAGGCGCCTGCCGGCAACCCCCGGCGCCAGGAGCTGAATCCACGGGCATCGCTGGCGGTGCAGTTGGTCTGCGCGGGCAGCCCGGTGGGTTCGACGGTCGAACTCGGGGCGCTGGAAGCGAACAAGCGCTACAGTTTGTTATTACTGCCTTCGTCGACGGGGCCGCGCCTGATTACCGCCACGGATAGCTTGTCCAACTGAATCGGAAGCGCCCGTTGCCATGGTCTTCGCCTCGCTTGAATTCCTGACACTGTTCCTGCCAGCGTTCCTGCTGGTCTATGCCCTGGCCCGACCTGGCTGGCGTAACCTCATCCTGTTGCTGGGCAGTTGGTTGTTCTATGGCTGGTTGAGTCCGCTGTTCCTGTTCCTGCACATGGTGCTGACACTGCTGGCCTGGGTCGGTGGCTTGCTGGTGGACCGCTCGCGGGAGGATTCGCGGGGCCGGATACGCCTGTTGATCGCGCTGGTCGTGATCAACACCGCCGTGCTCTGCTGGTACAAGTACGCGAACATCCTCGCCGCGACCTGGAACCAGTGGATCACCTGGTACGGCGCCATGCCCATGGCCTGGCAGCGCGTGGCCTTGCCGGCGGGGTTGTCGTTCATTGTCCTGCAGGCGATCTCCTACCTGGTGGACGTGCACCGCCACGTGGTACCGGTGGAGCGCAGCTTCATCAACTACGCCACCTACATTTCCATGTTCGGCCATTCGATCGCCGGGCCCATCATTCGTTATGACTGGGTCCGTCGCGAGCTGAACCAGCGCTATTTCAACTGGCCGAATTTCTCCCTGGGCGCGCGCCGGTTCATGATCGGCCTGTGCATGAAAGTGCTGGTGGCCGACACCTTGTCGCCGCTGGTGGACGTGGCCTTTCACCTGGACAACCCGTCCTTCGCCGACGCCTGGATCGGTTGCCTGGCGTATTCGCTGCAGCTGTTCTTCGACTTCGCCGGCTACAGCGCCATGGCCATCGGCCTGGGGCTCATGCTGGGGTTTCACTTTCCGGAAAACTTCAACCGACCCTACCTGGCCTACAGCATCCAGGACTTCTGGCGGCGCTGGCACCTGTCGTTGTCCAGTTGGCTGCGCGACTACCTGTACATCGCCCTGGGTGGCAATCGCAAAGGTATGTGGAAAACCTACCACAACCTGTTCCTGACCATGGCCATCGCCGGGCTCTGGCATGGCGGCGACAGCTGGAACTACCTGCTCTGGGGCTCGGCCCATGGCGTGGCGTTGTGCGTCGACCGGGCCTGGTCGCGTTCCAGCCTGCCGGGTCTGCCGCTCTGGGCCTGCCATGTCGCCACCTTGTTGTTCGTCTGCCTGGCCTGGACGCTGTTCCGTTCGCCGGACTTCGCCACGGCCCTGAGCATGTACGGCGGCCAGTTCGGTCGGCACGGCTTTGCCCTCGGCGACGCCCTGGCCGTGACCTTGCGCCCGGTGCACGGACTGGCGGCGTTGCTGGGTCTGGTGTGCATTCTCGCGCCGCTGTTGCAGGCGCGGGTGGAACGACGATTCGCAGGCAACGAGCTGTTCGTGTTGGCTGCGGCCCTTTGGCCCGTGCTCGGGTTCACCCTGTCGTTCGCCCTGATCGCCAGCCGTGAAGCCGTGCCCTTTCTGTACTTCCAATTCTGATGAACCAGCCAACGCAATCCCCGTCCGTCGCCCCCACGCCACCCAGCGCGCTGGCGGTGCGCGCCAGTCCCCTGGCGGGCGTGATATTCACCCTGTTCCTGGCGTTGGGGCGTTGTCCTGCGTCTGGTTGATGATCAAGGGTTCGATCGAGTTCGTGCCCAAGGTGGTGACGCCGGACATGCTCCTGCACGGCGAAATCACCCATCGTTTCGCCAAGACACTGTCGGATGCGCCGTTGCCTGAACAGGCCGCCGACCTTGAACGCGGTGGCAGTTGGCTGATCGTCGGCGACCTCGGGCCACGGGTACGCGAAGGCTGCCCGGACTGGTTGTTCCTGAGTGACGAACTGCGACTGAACCGTAACGCGGCGGTCAATGCCCAGGCCAAGGCGCAGGCGGTGATCGAGTTGCGCCAGGCGTTGAACAAACGCGGTATCGAGTTGCTGGTGGCGGTGGTGCCGGACAAGAGCCGAATCGCGGCGGCGCAACTGTGTGCGCTCAGGCGTCCGGCCTCATTCCAGCCACGGATTGCCGGCTGGTTGGCCGGGCTGCAAGGCGCGGGCGTGGCGGCGGTGGACCTGACGCCGGGTTTGCAGGCACTGGGCGAGGGCGCCTACCTGCGCACCGACACCCACTGGAGCGAGGCCGGGGCCAGGGCGGCGGCGGGGCGGATTGTCGAGGCGGTCAGTGCCTTGAAGTTCAGTGCGACGCCGCACAAGGGCTATGAGTTGAGTACGCAAGCCAGTGCCGTGCGCCCGGGTGACCTGGTGCGGTTGGCGGGGATTGATAGGTTGCCGTTGGCGCTGCAGCCAAAGGCCGAGAGCGTGGCGACGACGCAGGTCAAGGAACGGGCCGATGCGGCAACGGGTGAGAACCTCGACGATCTGTTTGGCGATGGCAATCTGCCGAACACCGCGTTGATCGGCACGTCGTTTTCGCGCAACTCGAATTTTGTCGGATTCCTGGAGGCTGCGGTGGGGGCGCCGGTGGGTAACTTTGCCAAGGATGGCGGCGAGTTTTCCGGGGCGGCGAAAGCCTACTTCGACAGCCCGGCATTCCGGCAGACGCCGCCGAAGTTGCTGATCTGGGAGATTCCGGAGCGGGATCTGCAGACGCCGTATGACGGTGACGTGCGCTTGCCTTGAACGGTGGATGAAGGCGGGCACTTGTGGGGGATCAGCAATCCCCCGCAAGTACGTGAAAACTGACGCCTCAGCTGACGGTCCGCACCCGGCCCTTGGCCAGCCGCAGGCGGTACAGCCCATAGATGAACAGCACCCACACCGGCATCACATACACCGACACGCTGATCCCCGGAATCATCAACATCACCCCCAGGATCAGCGCGACGAAGGCCAGGCACAGGTAGTTGCTGAACGGTGTCCAGAACGCCTTGAAGCCCGGAACCACGCGTTGCTGTTCCATGGCCTTGCGGAATTTCAGGTGGGTCAGGCTGATCACGATCCAGTTGATGATCAACGAGGCCACTACCAGCGCCATCAACAGCTCCAGCGCTTCATGGGGCGCCACGTAGTTGACCACCACGCACAGCAGCGTCACCAGGGCCGAGACGCCGATGGCCCGTACCGGCACCCCCTGTTTGTTCAGTTTCATCAGCGATTTTGGCGCATCGCCTTGTTCGGCCAGGCCAAACAGCATGCGGCTGTTGCAGTACACGCCGCTGTTGTAGACCGACAGGGCGGCGGTCAGGACCACCACGTTGAGGATCTGTGCCGCCGCATCGCTGCCGATCAGGGCAAAGATCTGCACGAACGGGCTGCCGCTGTAGGCGTCGCCGGAGGCGCCGAGGGTGATCAGCAACTGATCCCACGGGTACAGCGACAACAGCACGGTGAGTGCACCGACGTAGAAGATCAGGATCCGCAACACCACCTGGTTGATCGCCTTGGGGATTACCTTGCGCGGCTCGCTGGCCTCGGCGGCGGTGATACCCACCAGCTCCAGGCCACCGAAGGAAAACATGATGAAACACAGCGCCATCAGCAGGCCGCTGAAACCATTGGGGAAGAACCCGCCATGGTTCCACAGGTTGCTGACCGAGGCTTGCGGGCCGCCGGTGCCGCTGATCAGCAGGTAGCAACCGAGGGCGATCATGCCGATGATTGCCACCACCTTGATGATCGCGAACCAGAATTCGGTTTCGCCGAACACCTTGACGTTGGTCAGGTTGATCAGGTTGACCAGCACGAAGAACACCGCCGCGCTGACCCAGGACGGCACGTCGGGCCACCAGAACTGCACGTACTTGCCCACGGCCGTGAGCTCGGCCATGCCCACCAGCACGTAGAGCACCCAGTAGTTCCAGCCGCAGAGAAAGCCCGCGTAGCCGCCCCAGTATTTGTGGGCGAAGTGGCTGAACGAGCCGGCCACCGGTTCCTCGACGATCATTTCGCCGAGCTGGCGCATGATCAGGAACGCGACGAAACCACAGATCGCATAGCCGAGGATCATCGCTGGGCCCGCGGACTTGAGTACGCCGGCAGACCCCAGGAACAACCCGGTGCCGATGGCCCCGCCCAGGGAAATCAGCTGGATATGGCGGTTTTTCAGGCCGCGCTTGAGCAAACCCGGTGTCAGGTTTTCACCCGTCATTGCTTCACCTTCTCTAGTTTTTCTTCTCGGTGTCGACCTGAGCGGGCCAGGCGTGCAACCGGTACTGAATGCTCGACATAAGCGGCGTGGATATTAAATCCCGAAGGTGCGGGGCTCAAGTATTACGCGGGTTCGAGCGGGAAATAGAGAATCAGCTGTAGGATCGTGGCGGGCCTCGAGGGCCGTGCGTCAGGCGTTGTGTCCCGCCTGCTGGGCAAACCAGTGCAATACCTCGTTCATCGGCACCTGGTGATGGCGTTCGACCCATTGCGACCCTTGCGGGCTGTAGTGCTCGGTATAGTGGCTGAGGATCAGGTGGTGGCGGTCGTTCGACAGCCGCAGGCTGACTTCATGGCAGTGCAGGTCGCTGTCGGCGTGCTTGCTCACCCGTTGTTCAAGGATCAGTGCCGGCTGTTCAGAAGCCATCCCGGGTGGCTCCCTGGCAGCGGTCTTTCTCCGGTTGGGTGCTGCCCCGCTTGCCTTCCAGCACGAAAGCCGCACGATGTTCGGCGACGACGTCACGCAGTGCGCTGTAGTAGTCCGGCAGTTTTTGCAGGCTGTCGGTGAGCGGCAGCAGCTCTGCGCGTTGGTCGATCACACCACCGACCAGGCTGGTCGTCGCCAGGGTCTGCAGGCTGTCGCTGTTGCTGCCGAAGGGGTTGAAGGCCAAGCCGAGCACGCGTCCGGCGGCGTCGCGGGCGTTGCCGGTGCCCAGCAGCGGCAGTTCGACGATAGGGCCGTTGCCGATGCCCCAGACGCCGAACGTCTGGCCGAAGTCGGCGGTATGACGGGGGATGCCCATCGGGTCCGAGACGTCGATCAGGCCCACCAGGCCGAGGGTGGTGTTGACCGTGAAACGCCCCAGGGTATTGGCCGAACGCTTCAGGTTGCCTTGCAGCAGGTCGTTGACGAACACCTTGGGTTCGGCAAAGTTGGTGGTGAAGTTGTGCACACCCTGCTGGAAAACATTCGGCAGGTGGCGATAACCCCGGGCCACGGGGGCCAGGGCATAGTCATCGACGGCCTTGTTGAAGGCAAAGATCCCCCGGTTGACCCGCTGGGCCGGGTCGAAGACCGGGTAGTCGACCTGCGCGCAACGGGCGCTTGCCACCGGAGCCGGACTGCTGCAGCCGACCAGGTACGAGGCGGCCAGCAACAGCGTGGCGTGGCGGATCAGGGCGGGCGAACACTTGAGCGAGGACATGGGCAAACGGTCTCTGCGGAAGAAGATTGGCGGATGCTGCCAGCCGCGTCTTGCTCAAAGATGTCTGCTTTATTGCACCGCTGACGGTTTATTACCGGATTGAAATATATGACGGAACGCGTCGAATGGTTTTAGATGGGCTCTTTCCAACTTCAAGTGATGGCCGCCGGTGAGCAGTCTGTTGATCGTGGACGATGACCTCGAGGTCCTTGCCCTGTTGAAGAAGTTCTTTGTGCTGCAGGGGTATACGGTAGAGGTCGCCGCCGATGGCGCCGCGCTGTGGGCCGCGCTGGAGCGTCAGGCCCCGGACCTGATCATCCTCGACCTGATGCTGCCGGGGGAGAACGGCCTGATGCTGTGCCAGCGCCTGCGCCGGCAGTACGCGACCCCGGTGATCATGCTGACCGCCATGGGCGAGTTGAGCGACCGGGTGGTGGGCCTGGAAATGGGCGCCGACGATTACCTGAGCAAACCCTTCGACGCCCGCGAGCTGCTGGCACGGGTCCGGGCGGTGTTGCGCCGGGCCGGGGAAAGCCGGCCCTTGAGCGGCGAGCTGCCGCGCCCGCTGATCCGCTTTGCCGACTGGCAACTGGACCTGACCCGACGCGAGCTGCGTTCGCCGGATCAGGTGATGATCCCGCTGTCGGCCGGGGAATTCGATCTGCTGCTGGTGTTTGTCGAGCATCCCCAGCGCATCCTTACCCGCGAGCAACTGCTGGATCTGGCGCGGGGGCACAGGCATGACGCCTTTGACCGCAGCATCGATGTCCAGGTCAGTCGCCTGCGGCGCAAGCTGGAGTTCGACACCAAGCGCCCGGCGATGATTCGCACGGTGCGCAATGGCGGCTACCTGTTCACCCCTGATGTGACACGCCAGTGAGCGGCCGCGGAACCGGGCGTTATCGTCCAAAGGACACCGTGGCGCGCTGGATCGCCTTGACCATCCTGATGGCCATGCTCACGGCGCTGGCGTTCAATGCGTTGTTCGTGAAGCTGGCCGGTGTCTGGGCTTATCCGCCGCTGAGCGAGACCGGCCTGCTGGAAAAGGTCGCGTCCCTCAGCCGTGTGATCGAGGCCTCGGAGCCCGGGCAGCGTGCCCGTCTGGCCGCGCTGGTCAGTGATCCGAACACGCAGGTGAATTGGTACGCTGATCGTCACGACATTGTCCTGCCGAAAACTGTCAAAGCCGCCGAGGGCCGTGGTGCACAGGCCATGCGTCAAGCGCTGGGCTCGCCAAATCGCTGGATCGAGGCCTATCAACCCTCCGATTGGGAGGGGCCGAACGGGCGTTATGCGTTGCTGATCCAGTTGACCGACGGCTCTTGGCTGATGTGTTCTGCCGCGTCGCGCAGTTGGGGGCTGGAGGAGGGGCCGCGCCGGCTGATCGTGATCATACTGGTGCTGATCTCCACTGCGGTGGTCACCTTGATTGCCACCCGCCGTCTGGCCAGACCCCTGCAACAGTTTGCCCAGGGCGCGCGGCGTTTTGGCGTCGACTTCCGCGCGCCGCCGGTGGAGCCGGTCGGGCCCCATGAAATCCGCCAGGCGATCCTCGCCTTCAATGCCATGCAGGCTCAGTTGCAGCACTTCATCAAGGATCGCACGCAGATGCTCGCGGCCATCTCCCATGACCTGCGCACGCCCTTGACCCGCATGCGCCTGCGGGGGAATTCATCGAGGACGAGGAGCAACAACAGCGACTGTTTCGCGATGTCGATGAGATGCAGGCGATGATCAACTCCGCGCTGGAGTTCTTCCGCGACGATGCGCGCCTGGAAGAGACGACGTCCTTCGATCTGGCGGAATTGCTGCAAACCCTGGTGGACGATTATCGCGACCAGACCATTGAGGTTGGCTTCGAGGGACCGGCCAGATGGGTGTATTTCGGGCGCCCGCTGGGACTCAAGCGGGTTGTCGGCAATTTGCTGGATAACGCCATCAAATACGGCCGTGAGCCAACGATCCGCTTGGAGCCGGAAGGCGAGCGGCTGTTGATCCGCGTAGAGGATCGTGGGCCGGGTATTGCGCCGGCTGATCTTGAGCGGGTGTTCGAACCGTTCTTTCGACTGGAGAGTTCGCGCAACAGGAGCACGGGGGGCGTCGGATTGGGATTGTCGGCGGCACGGGCGATTGTGCTGGAGCAGGGGGGCGAGCTGACACTGAGCAATCGCGCGGGTGGCGGGTTGATCGCCTTGGTGGCGTTACCGGTGCAAGGGGGCTTGTAGGCGGTGTTCGGCGGATGTGTCGGTCATCGTGTCAGAAACTGGTCAGTGACGTTATTACAACTTCACACCCTGCTATATGTTCACTTATCGAAGTGAGGTGATCACTTTTTTTGATCCCAGCCCCCAACTATTTGTTGTTTGACAACATTTTAGCGAGCGCTGAAACTTTCCCTATTAAGGGTGGTTTTTACCCTGCCCATTGTTTTGTCCTGCCTTGATATAACACCCAACAAAAAGTCCTCCATTGTGCAGTAGCCAAAACTATGAATATTCGTTTGAAGTTCAGTCAGAAGATCCTGCTCGCCGTTTCTACAGTTGTAGTTGTGGTCTTTGCGGTTTTCGCACTTTATGGCGATTATCAGCAACGCAATGAAATCAGTGGAAATATCGAAAGCAACTTGCACACCACCGGGCAGGTCCTGGCCCAGAATATCCAGACGTGGCTGAGCGATCGTTTACTGCTGGTCGAGGCGATGGCCCAGGTGGTCGCGCTCGACCCGGCCCGGGAGAAAGTCCGCACGCTACTTCAACAGCCGGCGCTCACCTCGACCTTCGTCGCCAGCTACAGCGCGACACGCGACGGCGCCTTCGATATCTTTCCCGAGCGGGTCATGCCCGATGGCTACGATCCCCGCCTGCGGCCCTGGTATTCGGATGCGGTCAAAAACGGTCCGATCCTGACCGAGCCCTATATCGGCGTGGGCAGCGACTACCTGGTCATGAGCGAGGCGGCCCCGGTGAAGTCCGGTGGCCAGGTCCTGGGTGTCCTGGGCGTCAACATCAGCCTGGACAAGATGGCCAGGATGATCAATGCCCAGGATTTCGGCGGCATCGGCTATGCCTTCCTGGTCAGTGCCGACGGCAATATCCTGGTACATCCCGACAAAACCCTGGTCACCAAGAACCTGCGGGATATCTACGGCATGGAGCCGTCGCGGATCGGTGCCGACCTGACCCAGGTGCAACAGGCGGGGAGCGCGCAGTTGCTGACCTTCATGCCCGTGCAGGGCTTGCCTTCGGTGAAATGGTATGTGGGCCTGGCCGTCGACAAGGACAAAGCCTACGCGGCGTTGACCCGGTTTCGCCTCTCGGTGCTGATCGCGACCGTGGTATTGCTGACGATCACCTTTGTCCTGCTCAGCCTGTTGATCCGGTTGCTGATGAAGCCCTTGCACCACATGACCCGTGCACTGGAAGACATTGCCCAGGGTGATGGCGACCTGACGCAGCGCCTGGCGATCCAGTCGCGCGACGAGTTCGGCAACCTGGCGGGCGCTTTCAACCGTTTCGTCGAGCGCATCCACGGTTCGATCCGCGAAGTGGCTTCGACCACCGCCCGCTTGAGCCAGGTGGCCAGCCGGGTCGTCGAGGCCTCCAATGCCTCGATGAGCAACTCGGATGATCAGTCCCATCGCACCAGCAGTGTCGCGGCGGCGATCAATCAATTGGGCGCCGCCGCCCAGGAGATTGCCGTGAATGCCGCGGACGCCTCGCAGGGCGCCTCCGATGCGCGGGACACGGCGGATGAAGCGCGGCGGGTGGTCGAGCGCTCGATCCAGGCGATGGATGAACTGTCGGCCAAGATCCTGTCCTCCAGCGCGCGGATCGAGCAACTCAACAGCCACACGTCGAGCATCGGCCAGATCCTCAAGGTGATCCAGGCGATCTCCGAGCAGACCAATCTGCTGGCGCTGAATGCCGCCATCGAGGCTGCCCGGGCGGGCGAGTCCGGGCGCGGTTTCTCGGTGGTCGCCGATGAGGTGCGCAATCTCGCCGGACGCACCCAGGCCTCGGCCCAGCAGATCCACGGGATGATCGAGGAACTGCAGGTCGGGTCCCGCCAGGCGGTCCGCACCATGACCGAGAGCCAGCAGTACAGCGCGCAGAGCGTGGCCATCGCCAATCAGGCCGGCGAGCATCTGGGGCAGGTCACCCGGCGCATCGGCGAGATCGACGGGATGAACCAGTCGGTGGCCGCCGCCACCGAAGAGCAGACCGCCGTGGTCGAGGCGATCAACATGGACATCACCCAGATCGACACCTTGAACAAGGACGCGGTGGAGAATCTCAATGCCACGCTGCTGGCCTGTGCCGACCTGGAAGAGCAGACGGCCCGGTTGGAGCAGTTGGTCAGCGGTTTCCGTATTTGAGGAGCCCTTCATTCAGGGGCGCCTTCACGCAGAGTTGCCATTCGCCCGGGAGTCTCGTATAAATCGGCATAAACGTGCAGATCCAGGCAAAAGCATGCAAAACCTTCATCAAGCGTCGGAACTGCCGCACCTGCGGCGGCAAAAGATCCTGTTATTGCTCGAACGGGATGGCAAGGTCATGGCCTCTGAGCTGGGCCAGCATTTCGCGGTCTCGGAAGACACCATCCGCCGCGACCTCGCGGAACTCGCCCAGGCCGGGCTGTTGCAGCGGGTCCATGGCGGCGCGTTGCCGCGGCCCAAGGACACCGGCAAGGATTACCTCACCCGGATCGCCGAACCCAACGAAGTGAAAACCCGCCTGGCGCAGCTGGCGGCACAGCGGGTCGAGGAAGGGCAGATCGTGCTGTTCGACTCCGGCACCACCACCTTGCAGATCGCCCAGTCGCTGCCGTCTGGACTATCGATCACCGCTGTCACCTGTTCGCCGATGATCGCCATGACCCTGGCCGAGCACCCGGGCATCACCGTGATCCTGGCCGGCGGCAAGCTCAACCCCGCGACCATGGCCTCTGGCGGGCACGAGGCGCTGCGGCTGATCCAGGGCGTCAAGGCCGACCTGCTGTTTACCGGCGTCTGCGCGATTCATCCGGAGATGGGGATTACCTCCGTGCATTACGACGAAGTCGCGGTGAAACAGGCCATGCTCGACAGCGCCTCGCACGTGGTGGCGGTGACCACGGCCGACAAGCTCGGGGCCGTGGAGCCTTTTGTGGTGGCGCCCTGTACGCGCTTGCAGACGATGATTACCGAGCGTTTCGTGCCGTCGGACGTTATTGAGGCTTATCGGCGAATGGGCGTTGAAGTGGTGCAGGCGGATGTATAAGACGGTGGCCTTGGTGACGGGCCTGATTTGAAACAAGTGTTCATACAGTCGCTCCAGTGGCGTGGGAACGGGGTGTTATAGTTTTTACTCATGCCAAAGGAGTGGTCGTGATGACATTTGAATCATTAGTGGGGCGGTATCTGTTTTTGCCCATGCTCGATACCTTCGAGTGGCCGGATAATATGTGGCCCTGTTTCGAGATCCTGGCGGGGCATGGATTCATAGGGCGGATGACCTGTCTGTACAGCGCCGCGAGCCAGGATAAAACCCTGACGGGTGTCATTCAATACGATGAGCAGGACCAGCGCCTGAACATTGTCTTTGATGCCTTGCTCGCTAATCCCGAGTGCGACGTCGAAGGCAGTTTTTGCGCACTCTATAAAGCGCCCTCGCAAGAGGCGATACGGAGAATGCAAAGTGCAACACATTATGAATGGGTTGAAACCAGTGCGGGTGAATACAACCTGTGGCTGAAAACCTCTGCACACGGCGATGCGATTCTGAAATTTGCCGTATCGGCTGAGATCGGAGAGGCCGTGGGCGCCCGGGCAAGAGTCGATCTGATCAATCAGGCCGGTTAATCGCCGGGGGTTTTGCTCATCCGTATTCCCTGACGTTTTTCCAGAAAATACGACCGTTTGTCGCTTCGAGCTCCCCTTTCCGGGAGGCGTGGCTGCAGGTCACTGCAATCTTTTGCGCCCATGACTCCCGGGCTTTTCAGAGGGTTCTACAAAGTCGTTGAAGTGTCTAGCTTGGCTCTCTTGAGAGGGGGCGTCTTGAAATCAGGGGTAACAAAACATTGCAATGGTCGGTCGGAGCGCCGCATCATTACCGGCCTATTCCACCAAGAGGCCCCCTGAGGAAATGGATTCTCAGATCATAGGCATCGACTTCGCCGACTGGCGGATGCCTGAAGTGAACGCGGACTGGATTGCCGCGTTGGAAGCAGGCAAGGTGCTGTACTTCCCGCGCTTGTCGTTTGAGTTGCGGGAAGAAGAGAAGTCCTTGCTCCGTCCGGATATTCGCTCGCCCAAGGCACGCAATATCAGCCTGGATGCAAATAATCATCTCAAGGGTGCCGAAGGCGATGCCGCCGTGCAACAGGCGCTGACCGAGATGATCGGACGCTTCCGTGAGCAGGCGCAGACGCTGGTGTACTCGCTGCTGCCCCGTTATCAGGGCGCCTTGCGTCTGGCCCCTACCAGCTACCGTCCGATGCAGGTCGAGACCCGCGCGCAGTCCTGGCGTGCCGATGACCGTCGCCTGCATGTCGACGCCTTTCCTTCGCGTCCCAACTATGGCGAGCGCATTCTGCGGGTGTTCAGCAACATCAACCCCGAAGGCGTACCCCGCGTGTGGCGTGTCGGCGAGCCTTTCGAAACGGTCGCTCGCAAGTTCCTGCCACGGGCCAAACCTTATGTGGCCTGGCAGGCGGGTCTGCTGAAGGCGTTGCGGATCACCAAGTCATACCGCAGTGAATATGATCACCTGATGCTGCAGTTGCATGACGGCATGAAGGGTGATCAGGCCTACCAGGAAACCGCCGAGCAGGTGACCATGCCATTCGCCGCGGGTTCGGTCTGGGTGTGCTTCTCGGACCAGGTGCCGCACGCGGTCATGTCCGGCCAATACATGCTCGAACAGACCCTGCACATCCCCGCCGACAAGCAGTACGACCCCCAGGCCAACCCCTTGGCGATCCTGACACGGATGATGGGTCGACCTTTGGTTTGAGGGGCAGAGAGGCAGTACTCCCGTGCTGCCTCTAGACGCCGCGCCGGCGAAATAGTAGCTTTTCTCACCAAAGCCCTTTGCTCCTGGCCGTCTCCATGTGCCAGCGACCCAGGCCTTCATAGCGGTTAAGGAAGATGCAGTGAAACTGCCGATGACGTGCTGAACGCTTTCAGCCCGGCTCGGCAATCACTTTTCAAGGATGAGCGATGGCCTGTCGGTCCAGCTTCTCAAACCTGAAAACACCTGACCGTATTGATAGATATCGACGACCTCTGTTCGGCGATTGTCGACGGAGCGTTCGCGCAGGTGCAGGTTGTCCGGTAAAAGTGATCCCACGGCGTTCAATCTCCTAGAGGCTATCCCGCGTTCCCCGTCCCGCACTTCCCAAGGAGCTGTAAATGAAAGGCAAGATTCTGAGTTACGACAACAACACCCGTAACGGCATTATTTCCGGTGATGACGGCAACCGTTACACCTTCGACGTTGTCGAGTGGAAAGCGGCGGTACTGCCCAAGGTCGGCGCGAGTGTCGACTTTGCCAGCAATGGTGCGTTTGCCGAAGCCATCTTCGCCGACAGCGCGGCGGCGAGCGGCAACTCCAAGAAAATCCCGGCGGCCTTGCTGGCGTTCTTCCTCGGTGCCTTTGGCGTGCACAAGTTCTACCTGGGTTACAAAACCCAAGGCGTGATCATGTTGCTGGTGTTCCTGTTCGGCTGGCTGTTGCTCGGCATCCCGTCGATCGTGATCAGTATTGTCGCCTTTATCGAATTCATCATTTACCTGATCAAGTCCGATGAAGACTTCGAGCAGACTTATGTGGTCGGTAAAAGAGGCTGGTTCTGAGTCGCTGATTTCGGGCTTGAGTGAGTCCGGGTTGGTCGTCGGTGTTGGCGCCGATGGGCAGGGGCACGTTGGGTGCTCCTGTTCGACTGAAGAGCATCCTGTCTGTACACCTGCTGTGCCTTACCCTCTCGACATTTCCTCTGAACACGCTTGCTCGCGGTGGCCGTCAGGCTGACGCGGCCTCTTCACGCAGGTCCCGGTTTTGAGGGCAAGCGAGCTGCCATGTGGTAGTCGCCTAAAAAATCGAGGCGAAAAAAAACCACCTTAGTAGGGTGGTTTTTTCCGCAAGCCTGATATGGGACCGGCTTGCTCATCTCACAGAGACCGCTAGCGGACCCTTACGTTACTGAAATCATGTATGTTGCGCAAGTCCGAGAGTTATTTTTGATGTTTCTGAATATTTAAGGAAGGAGCTTGAAATTTTTTGAATGAAGTTTATCGGGGAACGTAACACTTTTTATCTCTATTGCCGCATTCGAGCTGGGGTATGATTTTCTGGCTCTTTCGTTAAAAAGACTTTTTGAAGTGGTCAAGCCAGCGCGCGCATTTGGGACCTCCTGACACGGCTTAGTAACCCGTGCCGGATTGGCTCAGGGGGCCATCAGCCTGGCCACCTCAATGAGACTGCTAGCGGAGTTCTCGAAGGCATACGTGTTCCGGTAAGTATGCTGGAGAGTTGGCCCACTTTGGGGGTCAATGTATGTCCAAGTTTCTTCGACGTACCTGGAGCCTCGTAGTTAACTTATTACGGGTTTATCACCTGTATGAGTTTCTGCGGGATCACTACGATAATCAGCGGTAAGGGTTATTGAAGTGGCCTGCCCCGGTTTCGATCGGGGCGGGTTTTGATTCGGATCCCAGGGGCGGCTGTTGGGTTGCCTCCTTCCTCGTCAGAGACTGAATCCTTTGAAAAAAGCGGATGTGGAATCACTCATCGCATTCGATTTGCTCGCCTACCGAGGTATGCTTGAGCACGGCTCAAGCATTTCCCAGCCGCTTTTCCCGACGTACCTGCGAGCTCACGGCGTTCCATGATCACCCACGTTGCTCTGTTTCTCTGCACCTTGATGGCCATGGAAGGGGTCGGCTACCTGGCGCACAAGTACGTCATGCACGGCTGGGGTTGGTTTCTGCACCGCTCCCATCATGAGGAGCATCTGGGCACCTTCGAGACCAACGACGTCTACCTGTTGGTATTGGCGGCGGTGGCCATCACCCTGATCGTGCTGGGCAATAGCGGGTACGACCCTCTGCAGTGGATCGGTGCCGGGGTGGCAGCGTTCGGGATCATCTATGTCGTGGTGCATGACGGCATCGTCCACCGCTATTGGCCGTTTCGGCCACGACCGCGCCATCGCTATCTGAAGCGCCTGTATCAGGCGCACCTGTTGCACCACGCGGTGAAGGGGCGCGAGAACAGCGTGTCGTTCGGCTTTCTGTACGCGCCTCCGCTGCGCACGCTGAAGAGGCAGTTGCGTGAGTCGCGTGAGGCGGCAGGGCGTGGAGGGGAAGGGCGCCGTTCAGTTTGGCGGGGTGACAGCACGAGCGAGGCTGAATAAAACCGGGGCGGAAAAATCTCTTGAAGGAGCTGCTCACGTGAAAAGCACTATCGATCACTTGACTATCGTGGCGCCGGACCTCGATACCGGCTGTGCGTTCGTCACCGACTTGCTGGGCGTGGACCTTCAACCGGGCGGTGCCCATCCACGCATGGGCACCCACAACAGGCTGCTGCGCCTTGGCCCCCAGCTCTACCTGGAAGTGATTGCCGTTGACCCATCAGCTGAACGCCCGAATCGGCCTCGCTGGTTCGGCCTTGATCAACTTGCGCCTGACTCACCCGCACGCTTGGCGGCATGGGTTGCACGAACCGATGATATCCATGCTGTTAGCGCTTCCTGCCACGACATCGTTGGGGATGTCGAGCCGATGACTAGAGGAACATTGTCCTGGCAGATAACGATACCTGCGGACGGAAGCCTCCCTTTGGGCGGATCAGCCCCCACGATAATCCAATGGGAACATGCGACTCATCCCGCAAGCGCGTTACAAGACAAAGGCTGTTCACTATTGGCATTGGACGTCTTCCATACTGATCCGGATAAAGTCAAAGCGGTTCTGATGACCATGAATTTTTCGGGGCCGGTGTATCTTCATGCGCTCAAAGATACTTCAACCCCGTTTTTGATCGCGCATATTCAAACACCCAGTGGCTTAAAGGCATTGCCGATTTCAAGGGCGTGAGTCGCACTTAAGTTCAGAAGCCACCATTCCGTTGGCAGCGCATTTTCTACTTCTTCTCATCAAACCGAACCGACCGAATGATCGCGCCAATGGTGTCGAAGTCCTGGTAGTAACCGACGGTGTCGAACAGCAACTGCGTCTTGGTGTTGTAGACGATAGCCATCAGGCAGGTGCCCCCGGCGGCATGGAAACCGCTCTCTTCGTCACCGACGCCACAGGTCTGGGTTGTCTGCATGCCTTTCCAGCCCGGACCTTCGATGATGTCGACGGGGCTGGGCGAGTCCATGGCGGCGATGCGCTGGAGTGGTCGCCGAAAGCATAGGTGATGATATCGAATCCTGGGTTTCTCCCGTCGTAACGCCGCTCGATTCTCGCTCTTTCGCAGGCGTCCTCACAGTCTCAGCCGCAAGGTTTCAAAAAGCTGCCGATCTTCCTTTTTCGCCGAGCGCGCATGGCGCCGGATGACCTGCAACAGGCAATCCGTGAAGCACTGCGCCGGCTTGCTCAACGCGCCATTGCGGCGCGTCACGATGCTGAGCTGCCTCGGTTCGAACTGTTCAAGCAACTCCAGGGACACCAATCGACCAAGAAAGGGCGGTGCCATACTGAGGATGGACGGCCCCCAGGTACACATGTCGGCCCGCTCGAGCAGCATTTGCAGGATGGCCAGCGAATGAGCGCGGACGATGCGTTTTTCATCGATCCGAGCGCCGTGTTGCCAGAACAATTCCTGCATCAACCTATCGTGCCCGTCCGGCGCATAGTTCAGGGTCCAGTCCTGCTCCAGCAGTTCATGGATCGATCGCGCACCCTGGCAGGCATGACCCTGGCGGACCAGCACCGATGTCTGGTAGTCCAGCAAGGTCTCACTGGCGAACTCCTGGGCGGATGGCGTCGGGTGCAACTGGCCAATCGCAAAATCCATGCTGCCATCGCGCAACAGCGGCTGGGCCACCGCCATCAGGCTTTCGAACAGTTCCAGGTGAATTTCCGGCATGCGTTCGCGAAAGGCCACCACCACTTCGGGCAGGAAGGTCAGCGCGATCCAGGGGGTGACTCCGACACATAGCCGTCCCTGAGCCTTGCCACGCAGGTGATCAAGCTCGGTTTGCGCGTGTTCCAGCTGCTTGATCACCAGTCGGGCGTGAGTCAGCAGGACTTTGCCGTATTCGGTGAAGTTCAGGCCGCTGGGCGTTCGGCTGAACAGCGGTAGCTGCTGGCTGGTTTCAAGCTCGCGCAGGGCTTTGGTCACCGCGGCCTGGGAGATGTCCAGCGAACGCGCAGCAGCCCGGATACTGCCGGTTTCGGCACAGGCGATCAGCGCCTGTAATTGATGCAGCTTCATCTGCGCACCCTGGTGACAACTCATGGTTGTCATCATAACCAAACTGCGTCTCCCCAGCCCAGGGTCCCTTCCCTAAGATCCACTCCATCAACCGCTCAGCTCTTGTCGAAGGGGTACAAAAATGGATGCTGGCCATGTCCTGCCTGGTATTGCAGCGCTGCAAGATGAAATGATCGCGCTGCGTCGCAGCATTCACGCGCATCCCGAACTGGGCTTTGAAGAGTTCGTCACCAGCGAACGTGTTGCCCAGTGTTTGACCCAGTGGGGTTTTCAGGTGAGCACGGGTGTCGGCAAGACCGGTGTCGTCGGTACCCTGAGAAATGGTGAGGGCCGCTCCATCGGCTTGCGTGCCGACATGGACGCGCTACCGATTCAGGAAACCAGCGGTTTGCCCCATGCCAGCCGGATCGACGGGGTCATGCATGCCTGCGGCCACGACGGTCATACGGCAACCTTGCTGGCAGCCGCCAGGCACTTGGCCCGGACCCGGGCGTTCAACGGCACGCTGCAGGTGATCTTCCAACCGGCCGAAGAAGGGCTGGGCGGTGCCCGGAAAATGCTGGAGGACGGCTTGCTCGAACGCTTTCCGTGTGACGCGATCTTTGCCATGCATAACATACCGGGTTATCCCGTCGGACACCTGGGGTTCTACAGTGGACCGTTCATGGCCTCGGCCGACACGGTGACGATCAATATCATCGGCAGCGGCGGCCATGGCGCGGTGCCGCACAAGGCGGTGGACCCGGTGGTGGTCTGCTCGTCCATTGTGATCGCGCTGCAAAGCATCGTCTCGCGCAACGTCAACCCACAGGATGTGGCGATTATCACGGTGGGCTCCATTCATGCCGGCAGCGCTTCGAATGTGATTCCGTCCAGCGCCCAGATGAGCTTGAGCGTGCGTGCGCTGACGCCTGAGGTTCGCCAGTTGCTCGAAGTCAGGATTACCGAACTGGTCAAGGGGCAGGCCGCCAGTTTCGGCGCCCGCGCCGAGATCGACTATCAGCACTGTCATCCTGTGTTGATCAATCATCCCGAGCAGACCGCGTTCGCCCGCGAGGTCGCCCTGGACTGGTTGGGCGAAGAGCAACTGATCGACGACCTGCGGCCCTTCACCGCGAGTGAGGACTTCGCCTTCATCCTGGAAAAGTGCCCCGGCAGTTACCTGGTGATTGGCAACGGTGAAGGCGAGAGCGGCTGTCAGTTGCACAACCCCGGCTACGACTTCAATGACGCCTGCCTGCCGATCGGGGCGAGCTACTGGGTCAAGCTGGTCGAGCGTTTCCTGAGTTGAGACGCCGTATTTTCGCGCGTCGGTTTGTATAAAACATCGTCTGTGGTCTGAAGAGGAAAATAACAATGAACAAGATGATTGCGGCTGTATCCCTGGTTTTCCTGACGGCCTCCAGCCTGGCCGGTGCGGCCGACTGGTCCGGGAAAGTCTTGAGGCTGGGTATCGACCCCACGTACCCACCGCTGGAATACAAGAACAATGATGGCTCGCTGACCGGCTTCGGGGTTGATATCGCCGAAGCGCTTTGCGCCGAACTGAAAGCCCACTGTGTCTGGGTGGAAAGCAGCTGGGACGGGATGATCCCGGGGCTGCTGGCACGCAAGTTCGACGCGGTGGCGTCGTCGATGACCGTGACGCCCAAGCGCCAGGAGCAGATCGCTTTTACCGACAAGGTCTCCAATGCGCCGGCACGGCTGGTGGTCAAGCGCGGATCGGGGCTGCTGCCGACCCTCGAGTCCCTCAAGGGCAAGCGCATCGGCGTGGAGCAGGGCTCGACCCAGGAGGCTTTTGCCAAAGCCGTTTGGGGGACGAAGGGGGTGGACGTTCTGTCGTATCAGAATCAGGACCAGGTCTACGCCGACCTGGTGGTGGGCCGCCTCGATGCCTCGCTACAGGGGGCGATTCAAGCCAGCTACGGCTTCCTCGGTACTGCGGCGGGCAAGGACTATGAGTTTGCCGGTGCGACCCTGGATGATCCGGCCTTTTTCGGTGTCGGTGATGGCATCGGCTTGCGCAAGAGCGATGTCGAGCTGCGCGAAGACTTGAACAAAGCCCTCGCGACAATCCTGGCCAACGGTACTTACGCACGCATCAACAAGAAATATTTCGATTTCGACGTCTACGGCGCGAAATAACCCCCTCGTTCCGCTGAGCGGGGCGGTCGCACGGACCGCTCCGTTACGGGCCAAGGGGCAATCCCTAGTGATCCTCCGAACCTAAGCCTCCCAACCCGCCCCACTGACCGCCGCCTGCGCCAGTGGGTGCAAGTCCGCCCCCTGATGCTCGGTCTGCCAGGCCAGCAGCTCCTTGCGCATGCCGGGCGTCCAGAACATCTGCAGATGATTGCGCACGCCGAGCACGGCCTGTTGCTGGTCCGGTTCGCTGGCGAAGTACTGGGCGATCTGGTTGGCCATCTTGATCAGGTTGTCAGTGCTCATCGGCGCACCTCGGCTTTTGCTCCAGCGCTGCCTTCATGGCGGCGTTGCTCGAGCAGGCGTTGTTGTTCGTCGCTGAATTCCTGGTAGCGCTTTTGCCATTCGGAAGGGTGGTAGACGCGACTGACTTCCACGGCGGTGACCTTGTACTCCGGACAGTTGGTGGCCCAGTCGGAGTTGTCGGTGGTGATGACGTTGGCCCCTGATTCAGGGAAGTGGAAGGTGGTGTACACCACGCCTGGGGCGACCCGTTCGGTGACCCGTGCACGCAGTACGGTCTGCCCGGCGCGGCTGCCGATGCCGACCCAGTCGCCTTCGTTGATGCCACGGCTCTCGGCGTCGGTCGGGTGGATTTCCAGGCGGTCTTCGTCGTGCCAGGCGACGTTGTCGGTACGCCGGGTCTGGGCGCCGACGTTGTACTGGCTGAGGATGCGTCCGGTGGTCAGCAGCAGCGGATAGCGGCTGTTGACCTTTTCCTCGGTGGGCACGTAGCCGGTGAGCATGAAGCGCCCTTTGCCGCGTACGAATTCCTCGATGTGCATGGTCGGCGTGCCGTCCGGTGCCGCAGCATTGCACGGCCATTGCAGGCTGCCGTGGCGCTCCAGTTCGGCGTAGCTGACGTTGGTGAAGGTCGGTGTCAGGCTGGCGATTTCATCCATGATTTCCGATGGGTGCTGGTAGTTCATCGGGTAACCGAGGGCGTTGGCCAAGGCCACTGTGCCTTCCCAGTCGGCCTTGCCGCCCAGCGGTTCCATGACTTTGCGCACGCGGGAGATGCGTCGCTCGGCGTTGGTGAAGGTGCCGTCTTTCTCCAGGAATGACGCGCCCGGCAGGAACACGTGGGCGAACTTGGCGGTTTCGTTGAGGAAAATATCCTGCACCACGATGCATTCCATCGCCGACAGGGCCGCGGTGACGTGCTGGGTATTGGGGTCGCTCTGGGCGATGTCTTCGCCCTGGCAATACAGGCCCTTGAAGCCGCCGGCCAGGGCAGACTCGAACATGTTGGGAATGCGCAGGCCAGGATCGGGTTGCAGCGTAACGTTCCAGGCCTGTTCGAATTGCGCCCGTATCACCTCGTTGGAAATGTGCCGGTAGCCGGGCAACTCGTGCGGGAAGGAGCCCATGTCGCAGGAGCCCTGAACGTTGTTCTGCCCGCGCAGCGGGTTCACGCCCACGCCCTCGCGGCCGATGTTGCCAGTGGCCATGGCCAGGTTGGCGATGCCCATGACCGCGGTGCTGCCCTGGCTGTGTTCGGTTACGCCCAAGCCGTAGTAGATCGCCGCGTTGCCGCCAGTGGCATATAGACGGGCTGCGGCGCGGATGTCGGCAGCGGCGACGCCGCAGATGTTGCCCAGGACTTCCGGCGAGTTTTCCGCGCGGCTGACGAACTCGCTCCAGCGGGCGAAATCGCTGCCCTCGCAACGGGCGTCGATAAAGGCCTGGTCGAGCAGGCCTTCGGTGACGATGACGTGGGCCAGGGCATTGAGCATGGCGACGTTGGTGCCCGGGCGCAGGGCCAGGTGCAGTTCGGCGCGGCCATGCACCGTATCCACCAGGTCGATGCGGCGTGGGTCGATGACGATCAGCCGCGCGCCTTCACGCAGTCGGCGTTTGAGCTGGGAGGCGAACACCGGGTGGGCGTCGCTGGGGTTGGCGCCGATCACCAGGATCACGTCGGCCTGCATCACCGAGTCGAAACTCTGGGTGCCGGCGGACTCGCCCAGGGTTTGTTTCAGGCCATAGCCGGTCGGCGAGTGGCAGACCCGCGCACAGGTGTCGACGTTGTTGTTGCCGAAGGCGGCGCGCACCAGTTTCTGCACCAGATAGGTTTCTTCGTTGGTGCAGCGGCTGGAGGTGATCCCACCAATGGAGTCGCGACCGTATTTTTGCTGCAGCCGGCGGAATTCGCCGGCGGCGTAGGTCACCGCTTCATCCCAGCTGACTTCCTGCCAAGGGTCGTTGATGTGCTTGCGGATCATCGGCTTGGTGATGCGATCCGGGTGGCTGGCGTAGCCCCAGGCAAAACGCCCCTTGACGCAGGAGTGGCCGTGGTTGGCCTGGCCGTTCTTGTCGGGAACCATGCGCACCAGCTGGTCGCCTTTCATCTCGGCGCGGAACGAACAGCCCACGCCGCAATAGGCGCAGGTGGTGATCACGCTGCGTTCGGGTTGACCGAGTTCGACCACGCTTTTTTCCATCAGCGTCGCGGTAGGGCAGGCTTGCACACAGGCACCGCAGGACACGCATTCCGAGTCGAGGAAATTCTCGCCTCCGGCGGCCGCGACCCGGGATTCGAAACCGCGCCCGGTGATGGTCAGGGCAAAGGTGCCCTGGGTTTCTTCGCAGGCGCGCACGCAACGGTTGCAGACGATGCACTTGCTCGGGTCGTAGTCGAAGTAGGGGTTGGAGGTGTCCTTCTGGTCGGCCAGATGGTTGTCGCCGTCGTAACCGTAACGCACTTCCCGCAGGCCGACCTGGCCGGCGACGGTTTGCAGCTCGCAGTTGCCGTTGGCCGAGCAGGTCAGGCAGTCCAGCGGGTGATCGGAGATGTACAGCTCCATGACGTTGCGGCGCAGGGTGGCGAGCTTCGACGTCTGGGTGTGCACGTTCATGCCTTCGCTGACCGGCGTGGTGCAGGACGCCGGGTAGCCGCGCATGCCGTCGATCTCCACCAGGCACATGCGGCAGGAGCCGAAGGCTTCCAGGCTGTCGGTGGCACAGAGTTTCGGAATGGTGGTGCCCAGCAGCGCGGCGGCGCGCATCACCGAGGTGCCTTCGGGCACGCTGATGCTGCGGCCGTCGATGTTCAGGGTGACCTGCACCTGGCTGTCGCGGGCCGGGGTGCCGAGGTCGATATCGGTGTTCGGGTCGAAGAGCGTGATCATTGGTCGGCCTCCGAGGGCTGCAGACCGAAGTCGGCGGGGAAATACTTGAGGGCGCTGGCTACTGGATATGAGGTCATGCCGCCCAGTGCGCAGAGCGAACCGTATTGCAGGGTGTCGCACAGGTCCTTGAGGATGAGTGCCTGCTGATCGCGACCGTTCTGGTCGGGTGCGGCCAGCAGGCGGTCGATCACCTCCACGCCCCGGGTCGAGCCGATACGGCAGGGCGTGCACTTGCCGCAGGATTCCTCGGCGCAGAACTGCAGGGCGAAGCGCGCCATGTGGGCCATGTCCAGGCTGTCATCGGCTACCACCACGCCACCGTGACCGAGCATGGCGCCGATGGCGGCGAAGGCTTCGTAATCCAGCGGTGTGTCGAATTGGCGAGGTGGCACCCAGGCGCCGAGAGGGCCGCCCACTTGCGCAGCCTTCAGCGGCCGGCCACTGGCGGTCCCGCCGCCGTAGTCTTCCACCAGTTCCCGCAGGGTCAGGCCGAAGGCCCGTTCCACCAGGCCGCCGTGACGGATATTGCCCGCCAGCTGGAAGGGCATGGTGCCCAGGGAGCGGCCCATGCCGTAATCGCGATAGAACTGCGCGCCCTTGGCCAGGATCAGCGGCACCGAGGCCAGGGTCAGCACGTTGTGCACCAGGGTCGGCTGGCCGAACAGGCCCTTCAGGGCGGGGATCGGCGGCTTGGCGCGGACGATCCCGCGCTTGCCTTCGAGAGAGTCCAGCAGCGCGGTTTCCTCGCCGCAGATGTAGGCGCCGGCACCGACGCGCACTTCCATGTCGAAGGCCTGGCCGCTGCCGCTGACATTGGCGCCGAGGTAACCGGCGGCGCGGGCGACGTCCAGCGCCTCGCGCAGTGTGGCGACGGCCTGTGGATATTCCGAGCGCACATAGATGTAGCCGTAGCTGGCGCCGACGCTGAGACCGGCAATGGCCATGCCTTCGATCAGCAGGAAGGGGTCGCCTTCCATCAGCATGCGGTCGGCGAAGGTGCCGGAGTCGCCTTCGTCGGCGTTGCAGACAATGTATTTCTGCGCCGCCTGGGCGCTGCGTACCGTGCGCCATTTGATCCCGGCCGGGAAGGCCGCGCCGCCACGGCCACGCAGGCCAGAGTCGAACACGGCGGTGGCAGTCTGCTCGCCGCCCAGGGCGATGGCCTGGGTCAATCCGTCGAAGCCGCCGTGGGCCCGGTAGTCCTCGAGGGACAGCGGTCGGGTAATGCCGGCGCGAGCGAACAGCAGGCGTTGTTGAGTCTTCAGGTAAGGCAACTGCTCCACTGGGCCCAAGGCCAATGGATGGGAGGACGGCTCGCCTTGCAGTGCATCGAGCAGGGACGGCACGTCGGCAACGGTCAGCGGGCCGAAGCCGAGTCGGCCTTGCGGGCTGTCGATTTCCAGCAGCGGTTCCAGCCAGTACAAGCCGCGCGAGCTGGTGCGTTGCAGGTCCAGCGGCAGATTGCGTTCGCGGGCTTGAGTGGCCAGCGCCACGGCCACTTCATCGGCACCCACGGCATGGGCAACGGAATCAACGGGTAGATAGAGGCGCGGCATCATGCATCCTCCTGGCAGGCATCGAGCAGGGCATCCAGGCGTTCGGCGCTGAGCCGTGCATGCACCTGGCCATCCAGCTCCAGGGCGGGCGAGCAGGCGCAGGCGCCGAGGCAATACACCGGGCGCAGGCTGATGTTGCCGTCGGCGCTGCTGCCGTGGTCGTCCAGTTGCAGGCGTTCGCGCAACTGCGCGGCGAGCTGCTCGGCGCCGCGGCTCTGGCAGGACTCGGCTCGACACAGGCGCAGGATATGCCGGGCTGGAGGCGCGGTGCGGAAGTCATGGTAGAAGCTGATCACCCCGCGAACCTCGGCCTGACTCAGGTTGAGGGCGTGGGCAATCTCGGGGACGGCGGCATCGGGAATGTATCCGATAGCCTCTTGAATCGCATGAAGGATCGGCAACAGTGCGCCGGGGGAGCCTTTGTGGCGCTCCAGCACGCTGTTGACCATCGGCAGGTGCAACATCTCATCGGGCATACGGCATTCCTCACGGTCACGGACACACCAGGCGGTTGTCGGTTGTCCGAAAGTGTCGGCTGCGGCACTCACGCCACGTCACGGTATCGTGGCATTTTCAGGCCGTTGGCCAGGCACCCTGGGCGGGTATCTTGTTGGGCCCGGTGCGGTCTTTGCCACACCTCTTCGGGGCGTAAAAGGCAGCTTGCCATGCTGTCTTTGATTCGTGCGCACCAAAACGACGTGGGCGGTTCTTTCTGCGACTGCCCGTTGAGTCTAGAAGAGCGGGGCTCAAGGCGTTGTCCCTGAGGGGGTGTGATGCTCCTTTTTCCAGAAAGTCGAGACGAAAAAAAACCGCCTTAGTAGGGCGGTTTTTTCCGCAAGTCTGGCATTAAGCCGGCTTGCATATCTCACAGAGACCATCGATGTGGACTTTCAGTGTACTGGTGTCAGCTTCGTCATGCAACGCTGTGCTTGCTTTTTGACGACAAGGATTATTGAACCTTGATTGATCATGAAATATTTTGATCAACCTTAGTTTGAAAAATGTCCTTTTGGCAGGAGTTTAGGTCAGTGTGCTCAGGTACTATGTCCACGCTCTCACGTCCGAGAGTCCTTGTGAAGTAGCCAAGCCCGCGCGCGCATTCCGTCCTCCTGACACGGCTTAGTAACCCGTGCCGGATTTATTCAGGAGTTCACCAGCCTGGCCGCCTCACAGAGACCATCGATGTGGATCTCGAAGGCGTACATGTTCCGGTAAGTGCGCTGGAGGTTTGGCTCACTTTGGAGGGCCAAAGTATGTCAAAGATTCTGCGACGTACTTGGAGCCTCGTAGTGAACGCATTTCGGGCTTATCGCCTGTATGAGTTTCTACGGGATCATTTCGATAATCAGCGGTAAGGGTTATTGAAGTGGCCCGTCCTGGCTTAGGTCGGGGCGGGTTTAGCAATGCGTCCGCCATTTAATTTCCTATTCCCTCACGTTTTAGTGGCGATCGCGTTTTGTCTCATCACGAACGTTACATGTTAATTGTTAGAAGTGTGTTTTTATAACAATTAATCGTGTTGCTATAGGGGAATTGCTATGCACATTCTCACGTTGGAGCAACTGCGGGCCGCCACCAATGCGGGCGGTATCGCCGGGGGCAGTCGGCCCCGACCTGATCGTGCAGAAGCGCTTAAGCGCACGTATGGCGCCGCCGAGCACGACAAATGGTTTCGTGAGCAGGTGCAGCAGGGGTTGGCCGAAGCTGATGATCCGAATACCCAGTGGGTGTCGCATGAAGAGGCGAAATCGAGTTGGGCTGCGAAACGAGCGGGGTTGGCGAAACGCATTTAGGTCTTCGCTTCCATTCCCGATCCCCGCTGTTCACTGCGCCAATGCACTCTCCTTGGATGCGGCCTTGAAAAGCGATGGCGAACGCTACGCCAGGGCATCGTATTGCCAGGGCGAGATGGCAAGGCGGTGATTGATGTTTTGACGCAGGGGATGTTGCGCGGGGAGAGGGGTTAAGGTCCGGGCGATCTTCGATTGATGTCGAGATTGGCGGCGGTGGAGGGCAGGCTTACCGCGTTATCGTTCATCGCCAGCAAGCCGGCTCCTACAGGGCCGCGGTGCTTTTCTGCAGGCGAAAAAAAAGACCTTGAAATTCAAGGTCTTTTTTTAAGATGGTGCCCCGAGGGAGACTCGAACTCCCACTCCTTTCGAAAACGGATTTTGAATCCGCCGCGTCTACCAATTCCGCCATCAGGGCTCAATGGCGGCGAAGTATAGAGACGTGATTACCGTTGGTCAATCGGCTTTCGTGGTCAATTTTTACGATTTCCGCTAAACTTCCCGGCCCTGCTGAACGAACCCCATCATGCGCGTCGCTGACTTTACTTTCGAGCTCCCCGATTCCCTGATCGCTCGCCATCCTCTGGCCGAGCGACGCCTCAGTCGCCTGCTGACCCTCGACGGCCCCAGCGGCGCTCTCGCACACCGTCAATTTACTGATTTGCTTGAGTATTTACGCCCAGGCGATCTGATGGTGTTCAACAATACCCGGGTCATTCCAGCCCGCCTGTTCGGCCAGAAAGCCTCCGGCGGCAAGCTGGAAATCCTCGTGGAAAGGGTCCTCGATACCCACCGCGTGCTGGCCCATGTACGCTCCAGCAAATCGCCCAAACCCGGCTCCAAGATCCTGATCGAAGGCGGTGGCGAGGCCGAGATGCTCGCCCGCCACGACACGCTCTTCGAACTGGGCTTCGCCGAGGAAGTGCTGCCGCTGCTGGAGCGCGTCGGCCATATGCCGTTGCCTCCTTATATAGACCGCCCCGACGAAGGCGCCGACCGCGAGCGCTACCAGACCGTCTACGCCGAACGCCTCGGCGCCGTGGCTGCGCCGACCGCCGGGCTGCATTTCGATCAGCCGTTGCTGGAAGCCATTGCCGCCAAGGGCGTTGAAAGCGCCTTCGTCACCCTGCACGTCGGTGCCGGGACCTTCCAGCCGGTGCGCGTGGAACGTCTCGAAGACCACCACATGCACCACGAATGGCTGGAAGTCAGCCAGGAAGTGGTGGACGCCGTCGCCGCCTGTCGCGCGCGCGGCGGTCGGGTGATCGCGGTGGGCACCACCAGCGTGCGCTCGCTGGAAAGCGCCGCCCGCGATGGCGTGCTCAAGCCGTTCAGCGGCGACACCGACATCTTTATCTACCCGGGCCGTCCCTTCCACGTGGTCGACGCCCTGGTGACCAATTTCCACCTGCCCGAATCCACGCTGCTGATGCTGGTTTCGGCCTTTGCCGGTTACCCCGAGACCATGGCCGCCTACAAGGCCGCCGTGGACAACGGCTACCGCTTCTTCAGTTACGGTGATGCCATGTTCATCACCCGCAACCCGGCGCCTGCCGCACCCAAGGATCGGGCCCCAGAGGATCAAGCATGAGTCGCACCTGTCGTATGTCGTTCGAGCTGCTCGCCACCGATGGCAAGGCTCGTCGCGGTCGCCTGACCTTCCCCCGCGGTACCGTCGAAACCCCGGCCTTCATGCCGGTGGGCACCTACGGCACGGTCAAGGGCATGCTGCCTCGGGATATCGTCGCCACCGGCGCCGAGATCATCCTCGGCAACACCTTCCACTTGTGGCTGCGCCCCGGCACCGAGGTGATCAAGGAACACGGCGACCTGCACGACTTCATGCAGTGGAAAGGCCCGATCCTCACCGACTCCGGCGGCTTCCAGGTGTTCAGCCTGGGCGCCATGCGCAAGATCAAGGAGGAGGGCGTGACCTTCGCCTCGCCGGTCGACGGCGCCAAGGTGTTCATGGGCCCGGAAGAGTCGATGCAGGTACAGCGCGACCTGGGCTCGGACATCGTGATGATTTTCGACGAGTGCACGCCGTACCCGGCTGACGAAGACGTCGCCCGTGTGTCCATGGAGCTGTCGCTGCGCTGGGCCCAACGCTCGAAAAATGCCCACGGCGATAACACCGCCGCGCTGTTCGGGATTGTCCAGGGCGGCATGCACGAGAACCTGCGCAAGCGCTCCCTCGAAGGCCTCGACAAGATCGGCTTCGACGGTCTGGCCATCGGCGGCCTGTCGGTGGGCGAGCCCAAACACGAGATGATCAAGGTGCTGGATTACCTGCCCGGCCTGATGCCTGCTGACAAACCTCGTTACCTTATGGGTGTTGGCAAGCCGGAAGATCTCGTGGAGGGTGTGCGCCGCGGGGTGGACATGTTCGATTGCGTGATGCCAACCCGTAATGCCCGCAATGGGCATCTGTTCATCGATACCGGCGTGCTGAAGATCCGCAACGCGTTCCATCGCCACGATGAGTCGCCGCTGGATCCGACCTGCGATTGCTACACCTGCCAGAACTTCTCCCGCGCTTATCTGCATCATTTGGACAAGTGCGGCGAAATGCTGGGGAGCATGTTGAATACGATCCACAATTTGCGCCATTACCAGCGCCTGATGGCTGGTTTGCGCGAGGCTATTCAACAGGGTACATTGGCCGCCTTTGTCGATGCCTTCTACGCCAAACGCGGACTTCCCGTGCCGCCTTTGGACTGAATATTCAGAACTGAATTCTTGCAACTGGAGTGCTAAATGAGCTTTTTCATCTCTAATGCGTTCGCGGACGGCGCGGCACCTGCTGCGGCGGCGCCCACGGCCGGCTTCGAATGGATCTTCCTGGTCGGTTTCCTGGTCATCTTCTACCTGATGATCTGGCGTCCACAGGCCAAGCGCGCCAAGGAGCAGAAGAACCTGCTGGGCAACCTGGCCAAGGGTGACGAAGTGGTCACCACTGGTGGTATCGCTGGCAAGATCACCAAAGTGACCGACGATTTCGTGGTTCTGGAAGTGTCCGACACCATTGAAATGAAGTTTCAGAAGGGTGCCATCGCGGCCACCCTGCCTAAAGGCACGCTGAAAGCGATCTAAGTTTCAACTTTCAACAATCGACGGGGCGCGCAAGGCGCCCCGCGTCATAAGCGGGCGGCGTGATGCTGAACAAATACCCTCTGTGGAAATACCTACTGATCCTGGCGGTGCTGGCGGTCGGTTTTATTTATTCCGCTCCCAATCTCTATCCTGACGATCCGGCGATCCAGGTCAGCGGTGCCAGCACGGCGTTGCAGGTCAACCAGGCTGATCTGGACCGCGTGAGCAAGGCGCTCACCGACGCCGGGATTGCCGTCAAGGGCGCCACCCTGGCCGCCGGCGGCAAGGGCGGGCTGGTGCGTCTGACCAAGCCGGAAGACCAACTGCCGGCCAAGGATGTGGTGCGTAAAGCCCTCGGCGACGACTATGTCGTGGCCCTGAACCTGGCACAGACCACCCCGCAATGGCTGCGCGGCCTTGGCGCGCACCCGATGAAGCTGGGCCTGGACTTGTCCGGTGGTGTGCACTTCCTGCTGGAAGTGGACATGGAAAAAGCCGTGGACGCCCGCCTGAAAGTCTATGACGGCGACGTCAAGAGCCTGTTGCGCAAGGAGCGTGTACGTTATCGCACGCTGCCGCCGTTCAATGGCGCCATCCAGCTGGGCTTTGCCGACGCGGATGCCCGTGACCAGGCCCGTGTGCTGATCCGCAAGAACTTCAACGATTTCGACATCGTACCGGCCGACCTCAACGATCAGCTGGTGCTGCGTCTGGCGATGACCCCGGCCAAGCTGGCGGAAATCCGCGAATACTCCATCAAGCAGAACCTGACCACGGTGCGTAACCGTGTCAACGAGCTGGGTGTCGCCGAACCACTGGTGCAGCGTCAGGGTGCCAACCGCATCGTGGTCGAGCTGCCGGGCGTGCAGGACACCGCTGAAGCCAAGCGGATCCTCGGCAAGACCGCCAACCTGGAGTTCCGTCTGGCCGCCGAGCCGGGTGCTTCCAAGGCCACCTCCGAGGAATTCGAGTTCCGTGAAGGCAAGCGTCCTCCTGCGCAGATCGAGCGTGGCCTGATCATCACCGGTGACCAGGTGACCGACGCCCAGGCGAGCTTCGACGAGCACGGTCGTCCACAGGTGAACATCAAGCTGGATGGCCACGGTGGCGACCTGATGAGCCGCGCGACCCGCAGTAACGTCGGTCGCAGCATGGCGGTGATCTTCATCGAGCAGAAGCCGATCACCACCTACACCAAGCAGGTCGTGGACGGCGTCGAGAAAGACGTGCCGGTGCAGGGCTTCAAGGAAGAGAAGAAGATCATCAGCCTCGCGACCATCCAGTCGCCGCTGGGCAGTCAGTTCCGCATCACCGGCCTGAACGGCCAGGGCGAGTCCTCGGAGCTGGCGCTGCTGCTGCGTGCCGGTGGTCTGGCCGCGCCGATGTACTTCGCGGAAGAACGTACCATCGGTCCAAGCCTGGGTGCGGACAACATCACCAAGGGTATCGACGCGTCGCTGTGGGGCATGCTGTTCGTCTCGCTGTTCATCATGGCTATCTACCGCTTCTTCGGCATCATCGCCACCGTGGCGCTGGCCTTCAACATGGTCGCCTTGCTGGCGCTGATGTCCCTGCTGGGGGCGACGCTGACCCTGCCGGGTATTGCCGGTATCGTCTTGACCATGGGCATGGCGGTGGACGCCAACGTGCTGATCTTCTCGCGGATACGCGAAGAGATTGCCGCGGGGATGACGGTGCAGCGTGCGATCAATGAAGGCTTCAGTCGCGCCTACACGGCGATTGTCGACGCCAACCTGACCACGCTGCTGGTGGGTGGCATCCTCTTTGCCATGGGTACCGGCCCGGTCAAGGGTTTTGCGGTGACCATGTCCCTCGGGATCTTTACCTCGATGTTCACGGCCATCATGGTGACCCGCGCGATGGTCAACCTGATCTTCGGCGGTCGTGACTTCAAGAAGTTGTGGATTTAAGGGGCTGCCATGTTACGTACTATCAACTTCATGGGTGTTCGCAACGTTGCGTTCGGCGTCACCCTGTTCCTGACCGCATTGGCGTTGTTCAGCTGCTTCCACAAGGGCATGAACTACGGCCTGGACTTCACCGGCGGTACGCTCATCGAGCTGACCTACGAGCATCCGGCGGATGTGGCCAAGGTCCGCGCGCAACTGACCGAATCCGGTTATCACGAGGCGATCGTGCAGAGTTTCGGCGCGACCACCGACTTGCTGGTGCGGATGCCGGGTGAAGATCCGCAGCTGGGTCATCAGGTGGCCGATGCGCTGCAGAAGGTCGGCGGCGACAACCCGGCGCAGGTCAAGCGCGTCGAGTTCGTCGGTCCCCAGGTGGGTGAAGAGCTGCGCGACCAGGGCGGCCTCGGCATGCTCATGGCGCTGGGCGGCGTGCTGATCTACCTGGCGTTCCGCTTCCAGTGGAAGTTCGCGGTGGGCGCCATCGTCTCGCTGGTCCACGACGTGGTGGTGACCGTGGGTATCCTGTCGTTCTTCCAGGTCACCTTCGACCTGACGGTATTGGCGGCGGTGCTGGCGATCATCGGCTACTCGCTCAACGACACCATCGTGGTCTTCGACCGGGTGCGGGAGAACTTCCGTGTGCTGCGCAAGGCCAGCCTGATCGAGAACATCAATATCTCGACCACGCAAACCCTGCTGCGGACCATGGCGACGTCGATCTCCACCCTGCTGGCGATTTCCGCGCTGCTGTTCTTTGGTGGCGACAACCTGCACGGCTTCTCCGTTGCCCTGTTCGTCGGTGTCATGGCGGGTACCTACTCGTCGATCTACATCGCCAACGTGGTTTTGATCTGGCTGAACCTGAACAGCGAGGATCTGATCCCTGCTGCCAGCACCCAGAAGGAAGTCGACGACCGTCCTTGACGGAAATCCTTCCCCGGGTTGTCAGCTGAAAAGGCGCGAGTGTTGAACTCGCGCCTTTTTTTATACTCCAAAGCCATAGAGAAGCGCGGGGAATGGACCCGCTTGTGATGGTCAGGAGGTTCACGTGAACAAGTCGTTGCTGGTAGGTGCGGTATTGGGTGCTGTCGGTGTGACTGCCGGGGGCGCTGTTGCTACCTATAATCTGGTAAAAAGCGGCCCTGAGTATGCGCAAGTATTGGCGGTGGAACCGATCAAGACACAAATCAAGACCCCGCGCCAAGTCTGTGAGGATGTCGCGGTGACCCGGCAGAAGCCGGTCCAGGATGAGCACCGTATCGCGGGTACCGCGTTGGGTGCCATCGGTGGCGGTCTGCTCGGCAACATGGTCGGCGGCGGTCGCGGCAAGACCCTGGCGACCGTCGTCGGTGCGGTAGGCGGTGGTTATGCCGGTAACAAGGTGCAGGAGGGCATGCAGCAGCGTGACACCTATACCACGACCCAGAAGCGTTGCAACACGGTCAGCGATGTCAGCGAAAAACTCGTCGGCTACGATGTGCGCTATCAGGTGGGCGGCAAGGAAGGCAAGGTGCGGATGGACCATGATCCGGGTAACCAGATCCCGCTGGACAAGGAAGGTCGCTTGATCCTTGGTCAGAATCAGGGCCAGCCAGCCCAGTAACACCGGCCATAGAGGCATAAAAAATGCCCCGTATCGCAAGGTACGGGGCATTTTTGTGGGCGGCGAAAGCTTAGCGCTTCAGCGACGCCGGCAGGTGCGGCTGGATCGCCGTCAGTACTGCCTTGAAGCACTTGGTGTTGCCGGCAACGATATGGCCTTTTTCCAGGAAGTCGTGACCACCGGTGAAGTCGCTCACCAGGCCGCCGGCCTCTTGAATCAGCAGGGCACCGGCTGCCATGTCCCATTCGGACAGGCCCGACTCCCAGAACGCATCGAAACGACCGGCGGCGACGTAGGCCAGGTCCAGGCTCGCGGCACCGGCGCGGCGGATGCCGGCGGTCTGGCCGACCAGGGCGCGGAACATGCCCAGGTAGTTGTCCAGGTTGTCCATCTGGTCGTCACGGAACGGGAAGCCGGTACCCAGCAGGGCGCCGTCCAGGCTGGTGCGACCGCTGACGCGCAGGCGACGGCCGTTGAGCTGGGCGCCACGGCCACGGGAGGCGGTGAACTCTTCCTGGCGAACCGGGTCCAGGACCACGGCGTGCTCCAGGCGGCCACGGTATTTGCAGGCGATGCTGACCGCGAAGTGCGGGATGCCACGCAGGAAGTTGGTGGTGCCATCCAATGGGTCGATGATCCACAGGTATTCTTCGCCTTCACCGCTGCCGGCATGGAAACCGGTCTCTTCGCCACGGATGCCGTGGGTCGGGTAGGCCTTGCGCAGCGCGTCGATGATTTTCTGCTCGGCGGCGCGATCCACTTCGGACACGTAGTCCTTGGCGTCTTTTTCGTCGACCTTGATGCTATCCAGGCGCTCGATGGAGCGGAAAATCAATTCACTGGCGCTGCGGGCGGCGCGCAGCGCGATATTCAGCATGGGCTGCATGGACATTTCACCTAGAGTGTTAAAGAAAGCCGAACATTCTACCAGAAAAGTCCCGGGGGAGAAGGACGACATTGGCGCTCGTGGCGCAATCCCCAGTGCTTCTGTAAGATTTGCTCCCCTTCGCCGAGTCTGAGAGCGCCTCTCGTGTTGCAAAATATTCGTGTTGTCCTGGTCAATACCAGTCATCCGGGCAATATCGGCGGGGCCGCGCGGGCCATGAAGAACATGGGGCTGTCGCGCCTGGTGCTGGTAGAGCCGCGGGCCTTTCCCTCCGCTGAAGCCGATGCACGGGCTTCCGGCGCCACCGATATCCTTGAAAACGCGCAAGTCGTCGCCACCTTGGAAGACGCGTTGGTCGGCTGCAACCTGGTGTTCGGCACCAGCGCCCGCGACCGGCGGATTCCCTGGCCGTTGCTCGATCCCCGTGAATCCGGGGTGAAGGTGGTCGAGGAGGCCGGGCAGGGCGCCGAGATCGCCTTGGTATTTGGTCGTGAGGATTCCGGCCTGACCAACGATGAGCTGCAGCGATGTCATTATCACGTGCATATCCCGTCCGATCCGGACTTCAGTTCGCTCAACCTCGCCACGGCGGTGCAGGTGCTGGCCTATGAAGTGCGGATGTCCTGGCTGGCGTCCGTAGGGCAGCCGAGCAAGGTGGAGAAGCATGAAGTGGCGTCGACGCGCAGCGAAGAGCTGGCGACCATGGATGAGATGGAGCGGTTCTACGACCATCTGGAGCAGACCCTGGTGGCCATCGACTTCCTCGACCCGGAAAAGCCGCGCCATCTGATGGCCCGGTTGCGTCGTTTGTACGGGCGCAGTTCGGTCAGTCGCGCCGAGATGAATATTTTGCGGGGCATCCTCACGGAAACCGAAAAAGCGGCCCGGGGTGAGCTCCTTAAGCGGAAGGATCAGTGATGTTCGAGCGTTTGCGAGAAGATATCCAGAGCGTATTCCACCGTGACCCGGCGGCCCGTAATGCCTTTGAAGTCCTGACCTGCTATCCGGGCCTGCATGCCATCTGGCTGCATCGCCTGGGGCATGCGTTGTGGGGCATGGGTTGGAAGTGGCCGGCGCGGGTGGTGTCGAACTTCGGTCGCTGGCTGACCGGCATCGAGATCCATCCCGGGGCCAAGGTTGGACGGCGGTTCTTTATCGACCATGGCATGGGCATCGTGATTGGCGAAACCGCCGAGATCGGCGATGACGTGACCCTCTACCAGGGCGTGACCCTGGGCGGTACCAGCTGGAACAAGGGCAAGCGTCACCCGACCCTGGAGGATGGCGTGGTGGTGGGGGCCGGCGCCAAGGTGCTGGGGCCGTTTACCGTCGGTGCCGGGGCCAAGGTGGGTTCCAATGCGGTGGTGACCAAGGCGGTACCGCCAGGGGCGACGGTTGTCGGTATTCCGGGGCGGATCATCATGAAGGTCGATGATCAGGTCGAAGCCAAGCGCAAGGCCATGGCGGAAAAGATCGGTTTCGATGCCTATGGTGTCAGCGAAGACATGCCGGACCCGGTGGCGCGTGCCATTGGCCAGTTGCTCGATCACCTGCAGGCTGTGGATGGACGCCTGGAGGGTATGTGCGGGGCGCTGAAGGACCTGGGCAGCACTTATTGCGCCAAGGAGCTGCCGGAGTTGCACTGCGACGGGTTTGTCGAGGTGAAGGGCGAGGCCGAGGCCAAGGCCGGTTGATGATGTCGGGCTTGCCGGCCTCATCGCTGGCAATCGAGCGTCGACCGGCGCTCCTGCAGGGGATTTGTGGGCGCCGGCTTGCCGGCGATAGCGTCCTCAAGGGCGGCCAAAATCCATTGGTCCAGCGCGATGCCATTACGCCACGGACTTTGCTACAATTCGCGCGCTCTTTTGCTGGTAAACCCGACTAAAGCACTAGGTCTTATAGTTGACTTAAATACTCGGGAATAGCATACTCTTCCCCATCCCGATCCCGTAACTCCGTGGTACCTGTCCATGCGACTGACTACAAAAGGCCGATATGCCGTGACCGCCATGCTCGACCTGGCGTTGCACGCGCAACGCGGGCCGGTGTCTCTGGCCGATATCTCCGAGCGCCAAGGCATCTCCCTATCCTACCTCGAACAGCTTTTCGCCAAATTGCGTCGCAGCAACCTGGTGTCCAGTGTGCGCGGTCCCGGTGGCGGTTACCAGCTGTCACGCGATATGCAGGGGATCCAGGTTGCGCAGGTGATCGATGCCGTGAACGAATCGGTCGATGCCACCAAATGCCAGGGGCTGGGCGATTGCCATGGCGGCGATACCTGCCTGACCCACCACCTGTGGTGCGACCTCAGCCTGCAGATCCACGAATTTCTCAGCGGTATCAGCTTGGCGGACCTTGTCACTCGCCGTGAAGTGCAAGAGGTCGCCCAGCGTCAGGATCAGCGCCGCTGTAATGGCAAGGCGCCGCACCTGGATAAGATCGAAGCGTCCGCCGTCGAATGACAGCCAAAGAGCCCGCGGTGCGCCAGCCAGCCTGATTTAGGAGAGTGTCCATGAAATTGCCGATTTACCTTGATTACTCAGCGACCACCCCGGTTGATCCGCGTGTCGCGCAGAAAATGAGTGAATGCCTGCTGGTCGACGGAAACTTCGGTAACCCGGCGTCCCGTTCCCACGTGTTCGGCTGGAAAGCCGAGGAATCCGTGGAAAACGCTCGTCGTCAGGTGGCCGACCTGGTCAATGCCGACCCGCGTGAAATTGTCTGGACCTCCGGTGCCACCGAGTCCGACAACCTGGCGATCAAGGGTGTCGCGCATTTCTACAGCACCAAGGGCAAGCACCTGATCACCAGCAAGATCGAACACAAGGCGGTCCTCGACACCATGCGCCAACTGGAGCGCGAAGGTTTCGAAGTCACCTACATCGAGCCGGGTTCGGATGGCCTGATCACTCCGGCCATGGTCGAAGCTGCGCTGCGCGACGACACCCTCCTAGTTTCGATCATGCACGTGAACAACGAGATCGGCACCATCAACGACATCGCCGCCATCGGCGAGCTGACCCGCGCGCGCGGCGTGCTGTTCCATGTGGATGCTGCTCAGTCCACCGGCAAGGTCGATATCGACCTGCAGAAGCTGAAGGTCGACCTGATGTCCTTCTCGGCCCACAAGACCTACGGCCCTAAAGGCATCGGCGCGCTGTACGTCAGCCGCAAGCCGCGGGTTCGCCTCGAAGCGACCATGCACGGCGGCGGTCACGAGCGTGGCATGCGTTCCGGTACCCTGGCGACCCACCAGATCGTCGGCATGGGCGAGGCGTTCCGTGTGGCCAAGGAAGACATGGCTGCCGAGAACCTGCGGATCAAGGCCCTGAGCGAGCGTTTCTTCAAGCAGGTCGAGCACCTGGAAGAGCTGTACGTCAACGGCAGCATGGCTGCCCGTGTACCGCACAACCTGAACCTGAGCTTCAACTACGTCGAAGGCGAGTCGCTGATCATGGCGCTCAAGGACCTGGCGGTTTCCTCCGGTTCCGCTTGCACCTCGGCTTCGCTGGAGCCTTCGTACGTCCTGCGCGCCCTGGGCCGCAACGACGAACTGGCGCACAGCTCGATCCGCTTCACCTTCGGTCGCTTCACCACCGAGGAAGAAATCGATTATGCCGCGCAGAAAGTCTGCGAGGCCGTCACCAAGCTGCGCGCTCTGTCGCCGCTGTGGGACATGTTCAAAGACGGCGTCGATATCTCGAAGATCGAGTGGGCGGCACACTAAATAAAGAAGCCGCCACAGACAGGTCCTGTCGCGACGCGGCCATCAACAGCTGGCGTAACGACGGGACCGAGAGCGGCCCTGATGAGTGAGGATTAAGTACCATGGCTTACAGCGAAAAGGTCATCGACCACTACGAAAACCCGCGTAACGTCGGCAAGATGAACGCGGAAGACCCGGATGTCGGCACCGGCATGGTCGGCGCTCCGGCGTGCGGCGACGTGATGCGCCTGCAGATCAAGGTCAACGAGCAAGGCATCATCGAAGACGCCAAGTTCAAGACCTACGGTTGCGGTTCGGCTATCGCCTCCAGCTCCCTGGCTACCGAGTGGATGAAAGGCAAGACTCTGGATGAGGCAGAGACCATCAAGAACACTCAGCTGGCTGAAGAACTGGCCCTGCCGCCAGTGAAGATCCACTGCTCGGTACTCGCCGAAGACGCCATCAAGGCCGCCGTTCGCGATTACAAACAGAAGAAAGGTCTGATCTAAACGATCCGGCGTTCAAGATTTGGGCGAAGAGTAAGTAAGGAGTCACCGATGGCTATCAGCATGACAGAAGCGGCTGCTCGACACGTGCGACGCTCCCTTGACGGGCGCGGCAAAGGTGAAGGGATCCGTCTGGGTGTTCGCACCACAGGCTGTTCCGGCCTTGCCTATGTGCTGGAGTTCGTCGACGAGGTGGTGGCGGAGGACCAGGTGTTCGAAAGTCACGGCGAGAAAGTGATCATCGACCCGAAAAGCCTCGCTTACCTGGACGGCACCGAGCTGGATTTCGTCAAGGAAGGGTTGAACGAAGGCTTCAAGTTCAACAATCCCAACGTGCGCGGTGAGTGTGGCTGCGGCGAAAGCTTCAACGTCTGAGGCGATTCGTGGGTACTCCTTGTCATTTCGCTTTATTCGAGTTGCAGCCGAGCTTTACGCTGGATCTCGAACAGTTGGCCGCGCGTTATCGTGAACTGGCGCGCGGCGTTCACCCGGACCGCTTTGCCGACGCTTCCGAGCGTGAGCAGCGCCTGGCGCTGGAACGGTCCGCCAGTCTCAACGAGGCCTACCAGACCCTCAAGAGTCCGCCCAAGCGCGCGCGCTACCTGCTTGCCATGGGGGGGCACGAGTTGCCGCTGGAGGTCACGGTGCACGATCCCGACTTCCTCCTGCAGCAGATGCAATGGCGCGAGGAACTCGAGGAATTGCAGGACGAGGCGGACCTGTCCGGTATCGCCGCGTTCAAGCGCCGCTTGAAAGTCGCCCAGGACCAGTTGAACGACAGCTTCGCAGCCTGTTGGAACGATGCCGCGCAACGCGAACAGGCCGAACGCCTGATGCGGCGCATGCAGTTTCTCGACAAGCTCACCTACGAAGTGCGCCAGTTAGAAGAGCGCCTCGACGATTAACCCAGTGCCGCCTCGGTCGCACGCCTGATATTCAGATAAGTCCAGATAACGATGGCCCTACTGCAGATCGCCGAACCCGGCCAGAGTCCTCAACCGCACCAGCGTCGCCTGGCTGTGGGGATCGACTTGGGCACTACCAATTCGCTGGTCGCTGCGTTGCGCAGTGGTCTTTCCGAGCCGTTGCCCGATGCCGACGGGCAGGTGATCCTGCCGTCCGCGGTGCGCTATCACGCTGACCGTGTTGAAGTCGGCCAGTCGGCCAAGTTGGCCGCCGCCAGTGATCCGTTCAATACCGTCTTGTCGGTGAAGCGCCTGATGGGTCGCGGCCTGGAGGACGTCAAACAGTTGGGCGAGCAGCTGCCTTACCGCTTTGTCGGCGGTGAATCGCACATGCCGTTCATCGACACCGTGCAGGGCCCGAAAAGCCCGGTGGAAGTCTCCGCGGACATCCTCAAGGTGCTGCGTCAGCGCGCCGAGTCGACCCTGGGCGGCGAACTGGTGGGGGCGGTGATCACCGTACCGGCCTATTTCGACGAGGCCCAGCGCCAGGCGACCAAGGATGCGGCCAGGCTGGCCGGGCTCAACGTGCTGCGACTGCTCAATGAGCCGACGGCGGCGGCGGTGGCCTATGGTCTGGACCAGAATGCCGAAGGCGTGGTCGCCATCTATGACCTGGGTGGCGGTACCTTCGATATTTCGATTCTGCGCCTGACCGGCGGTGTTTTCGAAGTGCTGGCCACCGGTGGCGACAGTGCCCTGGGCGGCGATGACTTCGATCATGCGATTGCCGGCTGGATCATCGAGCAGGCCGGTTTGTCCGCCGATCTCGATCCGGGTGCGCAGCGCCATCTGCTGCAGATAGCCTGCGCCGCCAAGGAAGCCCTGACCGATGCGGCTTCGGTCGAGGTGGTGTATGGCGATTGGCGTGCCGCCTTGAGTCGTGAGGCCTTCGACGGGCTGATCGAGCCGATGGTCGCGCGCAGTCTCAAGGCTTGCCGTCGCGCCGTGCGTGACTCGAACGTGGAGCTCGACGAGGTCAGCGCCGTGGTCATGGTTGGCGGTTCGACCCGTGTGCCGCGCGTCCGTGAGGCGGTCGCCGAGATGTTCGGTCGCCAGCCGTTGACCGAGATCGACCCGGATCAGGTGGTGGCCATCGGTGCCGCGATCCAGGCCGATACCCTGGCCGGCAACAAGCGCGATGGTAGCGAGTTGCTGTTGCTGGACGTGATCCCGTTGTCCCTGGGTCTGGAAACCATGGGCGGCCTGATGGAGAAGGTGATTCCGCGCAACACCACCATTCCCGTCGCCCGCGCCCAGGACTTCACCACTTATAAAGACGGCCAGTCGGCCATGATGATTCACGTCCTGCAAGGCGAGCGTGAACTGATCAGCGACTGCCGCTCCCTGGCGCGCTTCGAACTGCGCGGTATCCCGGCCATGGTGGCGGGTGCGGCGAAGATTCGCGTGACCTTCCAGGTCGATGCCGATGGCCTGCTCAATGTCACGGCCCGCGAACTGGTGTCGGGGGTCGAGTCGAGCATCCAGGTCAAGCCGTCCTACGGCCTGACCGACGGCGAAATCGCCAGGATGCTCAAGGATTCGTTCCAGCACGCCGGAGACGACAAGGTTGCCCGCGTGCTGCGTGAACAGCAGGTCGATGCCCAGCGCTTGATCGAGGCGGTGCAGGCTGCCGTGGCGGCTGACGGCGACCGCTTGCTCGATGCCGACGAACGCATGGTCATCGAAATGCAGGTGCAGGAACTGACCGAACTGATGAAAGGTACCGATGGCCATGCCATCGAGCAGCAGACCAAGCGTCTGTCGCAAGTGACCGATGCCTTTGCTGCCCGCCGCCTGGATTCAACGGTGAAAGCCGCGCTGGCGGGGCGCAACCTGAACGAGATTGAGGAATAACGATGCCGCAGGTCATTTTTCTGCCACACGAAAGGTTTTGCCCGGATGGCATGGTCGTGGAGGCTGAGACTGGTGTGTCCATCCTCGAGCTGGCTCATCAAAATCATATCGAGATGGAAAGTGCCTGTGGTGGCGTGTGTGCCTGCACCACCTGTCACTGCCTGATTCGCGAAGGCTTCGACTCGCTGGAAGAGGCCGACGAGCTGGAAGAAGACTACCTTGACAAGGCCTGGGGGCTGGAAGCCCAGTCGCGCCTGGGCTGCCAGGCAAAAGTCGGAACTGAAGACCTCACCGTCGAAATTCCGAAATACTCGCTCAACCACGCTGCCGAAGCGCCGCACTGATTCTGGGAGCTGACATGAGCCTGAAATGGGTTGATGTGCTTGATATTGCGATCGAGCTGGCTGAAAGCAAGCCCGACGTGGACCCGCGTTACGTAAACTTCGTCGATCTGCACAACTGGGTCGTGTCTTTGCCGGAGTTCGGCGACGATCCTGAGCGTGGCGGCGAAAAGGTTCTCGAGGCCATCCAGGCCGCGTGGATCGAAGAAGCCGACTGAGCCGCGCGGCAGGTTAGGCAATACCCAGGAACCCGCGTATAATTCGCGGGTTTAATTTTTGGCAAATCACTGTTTCTGGAGTTACACCATGGCTGTTCAACGTACTTTCTCCATCATCAAGCCTGACGCCGTTGCAAAAAACGTGATCGGCGAGATCACCACCCGTTTCGAAAAAGCCGGCCTGCGCGTTGTGGCTTCGAAACTCAAGCAACTGTCCAAAGCCGAAGCCGAAGGCTTCTACGCTGAGCACAGCGCTCGTGGTTTCTTCGGCGACCTGGTTGCCTTCATGATCTCCGGTCCGGTTGTCGTTCAGGTTCTGGAAGGCGAAAACGCTATCGCTCTGAACCGTGAGCTGATGGGCGCTACCAACCCTAAAGAAGCTGCTGCCGGCACCATCCGCGCTGACTTCGCTGACTCCATCGATGCCAACGCTGTGCACGGTTCGGACTCCGAAGCCGCTGCTGCTCGCGAAATCTCGTACTTCTTCGCAGCTACCGAAGTAACCACTCGCTAAGCACTGGCTTGGGAGTGAGGGTGAATCCATGACTGTATCGATCGGCAAGACAAACCTGTTGGGTCTGACTCAACCGGAAATGGAAAAATTCTTCGACTCAATCGGGGAGAAGCGTTTCCGTGCCGGTCAGGTCATGAAATGGATTCACCACTTTGGCGTCGATGATTTCGACGCCATGACGAACGTCAGCAAGGCCTTGCGCGAAAAGCTCAAGGCTGTTGCTGAAGTGCGTGGTCCCGAAGTGGTCAGCGAGGACATTTCCAGCGACGGCACCCGCAAGTGGGTGGTGCGCGTGGCGTCCGGCAGCTGCGTCGAGACCGTCTACATTCCCCAGGGCAAGCGCGGCACCTTGTGCGTTTCGTCCCAGGCGGGCTGTGCCCTGGACTGCAGTTTCTGCTCCACCGGCAAGCAAGGCTTCAACAGCAACCTCACCGCCGCCGAAGTGATCGGCCAGGTGTGGATTGCCAACAAATCCTTTGGCAGCGTCCCGGCGACCGTCGACCGTGCCATCACCAACGTGGTGATGATGGGCATGGGTGAGCCGCTGCTGAATTTCGACAACGTCATCGCGGCCATGCACCTGATGATGGACGACCTGGGCTACGGCATCTCCAAGCGCCGCGTGACCCTGTCGACCTCCGGCGTGGTACCGATGATCGATGTGCTCGCCGAGCACATCGACGTCTCCCTGGCGTTGTCGCTGCACGCACCCAATGACGCATTGCGTAACCAATTGGTGCCGATCAACAAGAAGTATCCGCTTAAGATGTTGCTCGAGTCGTGCCGTCGCTACATGGCGACCCTCGGCGAGAAACGTGTCCTGACCATCGAGTACACCCTGCTCAAGGATGTCAACGACCAGGTCGAGCATGCCGTCGAGATGATCGAGCTGCTCAAGGACACGCCGTGCAAGATCAACCTGATTCCGTTCAACCCGTTCCCGCATTCGGGCTACGAGCGGCCGAGCAACAATGCGATCCGGCGTTTCCAGGATCTGTTGCATCAGGCCGGCTACAACGTCACGGTACGCACCACCCGCGGTGAAGACATCGACGCGGCCTGTGGTCAACTGGTGGGGCAGGTGCTGGATCGCACCCGACGCAGCGAACGCTACATCGCCGTACGTGAGCTGAGCGCCGATGCCGACAGTGGGCAAAGCGCCGCGAACCGAAACTGAGAGAGGACCTCCATGACCTTGCGCGCTGCGCTCCTTGTTGTATTCGTCGGCCTGCTGGCCGGCTGCGTTTCATCGGGTAATGTCGACCCGTTGAGTACCAGCAAGGGGCGCGATGAAGCGCGCGCGGCTTATGTGCAACTGGGCATCGGCTACCTGCAGCAAGGCCAGACCGAGCAGGCCAAGGTCCCGCTCAGGAAAGCCCTGGAAATGAACGGCTCCGATGCCGATGCCAATGCCGCCCTGGCGCTGGTGTTCCAGGCCGAGGGTGAGCCGAAACTGGCCGAGGAGCACTTCCAGAAGGCCCTGGCGACGCGTCCGGGCGATGCACGGATTCTCAACAACTACGGCAGCTTCCTGTTCGAGATCAAGCGCTACAAGGACGCCTACGAGCGTTTCGAACAGGCCGCCGCCGACAGCCTCTATACCGAACGCTCCCGGGTCTTCGAAAACCTCGGCCTGACTGCCCTGGCCCTTGGCCAGCGGGATCTGGCCCTGCAGCATTTCGACAAATCCCTGCGCCTGAATCGTCAACAGCCACGTGCTTTGCTGGAAATGGCTGAGTTGTCTTACGAAGACAGGCATTATGTGCCCGCACGCGATTATTACGACCGCTTCAGCCTGCTGAGCGAGCAGAATGCGCGTAGCCTATTGCTCGGTATCCGCCTGGCGAAAATCTACGAAGACCGTGACAAGGCCGCCAGCTACGGCCTGCAATTAAAACGACTCTATCCCGGTACGCCGGAATATCAGCAATACCTGTCGGAGCAAAGATGAAAGCGGCGCAACCCGAATTTGTAGCAGCGACTCGCGTCAACCCCGGTGAGACCCTGCGTCAGGCCCGCGAAAGCAACGGTTGGACGCTGGCCGAGGTGGCCCTGAAGCTCAACCTCACGGCGTCGTCCCTGAGTAACCTGGAAGCCGGAGCCTTCGACAAGCTGCCGGGGCATACCTTTGCCCGGGGTTATATCCGCGCCTACGCCAAGTTGCTGGGCATGGACCAGGCCGTCCTGGTCCAGCAGTTCGACCAGTGCACCGGTACCGACTCCCAGGGCAGCAGTGTCCAGGCACTGGGGCGTATCGAAGAGCCGGTGCGGTTTTCCCATACGCTCCTGCGCATTGTCAGCCTGTTGCTGCTGATCGCTGTGATCGGCGGCGGTTTCATCTGGTGGCAGGACCAGGCCAGCCTGCGTACCAAGGACCAGGCCGCCATCAGCATGGAGCACGTCGAAGTCGAAAGCGCCGACGGCACCACGCAGATTCATCCGATCGACGAGCCGGAAGACCAGGCCGTGACCGAGAACCAGCCGGCGCCGGAGCCGGCGGCGACTGAAGGCGCCAGCGAAGCTCAGCCGGCGGCCCCAGCGCCGGCGGCCAGCGCTCCGGCAACGCCGGCTGTGGTACCGGTGCCCCATGCGGCCCAGACCCAGGTGGTGGCCCCGACGCCTGCGCCTGCGCCGGCACCAATTGCTCCGGTCGCGCCGAGCGCCCCGGTCAACGCCGCGCCGGCTGCCGCCGAGCCGGTTGCCGGTGCCGGCCAGGTGCACCTGAACTTTACCGCCGATTGCTGGACCCAGGTGACCGACGGTAATGGCAAGGTGCTGCTCAGCGGCCTCAAGCGCAAGGGCGAGAGCCTTGATCTCAGCGGCAAGCCACCTTTTGCCGTGCGCCTGGGCTATGCCCGTGGTGCGCAGATCACATACAACGGTCAGCCAGTCGATATCGCACCGTTCACCAGTGGCGAGACCGCTCGCCTGAAGCTAGGTCAATAAGTCATGCACGGCCAATCCCCTATCAAGCGTCGCGAATCCCGTAAAATCTGGGTCGGTTCGGTACCCGTAGGCGGCGATGCACCGATCTCGGTGCAGAGCATGACCAACAGCGACACCAACGACGTCGCGGCCACCGTGGCGCAGATCAATCGCCTGGAAGCCGCGGGCGTCGATATCGTTCGGGTTTCCGTACCGGACATGGACGCCGCCGAGGCCTTCGGTCGCATCAAGCAGTTGGTCAAGGTGCCGCTGGTCGCCGATATTCATTTCGACTACCGGATCGCCCTGCGTGTAGCCGAACTGGGTGTCGACTGCCTGCGCATCAACCCGGGCAACATCGGTCGCGAAGACCGTGTGCGCGCGGTGGTCGATGCCGCCCGTGATCGCGGTATTCCGATCCGCATCGGCGTCAACGCCGGCTCCCTGGAAAAAGACCTGCAGAAAAAGTACGGCGAGCCCACGCCGGCGGCCCTGGTCGAGTCGGCCCTGCGCCATGTCGAACACCTGGAGCGCCTGAACTTCAAGGACTTCAAGGTCAGCGTAAAGGCCTCCGACGTGTTCATGGCGGTAGAAGCCTACCGCCTGCTGGCCAAGGAAATCGTCCAGCCGCTGCACCTGGGGATCACCGAAGCCGGTGGTTTGCGTTCAGGCACGGTGAAATCCGCCGTCGGCCTCGGTATGCTGCTGGCCGAAGGGATTGGCGATACTATTCGCATCTCGTTGGCGGCCGACCCGGTCGAGGAAGTGAAAGTCGGCTACGACATCCTCAAGTCCCTGCACCTGCGTTCCCGTGGCATCAACTTCATCGCCTGCCCGAGCTGCTCGCGGCAGAACTTCGATGTGGTCAAGACCATGAACGAGCTGGAAGGGCGCCTGGAAGATCTGCTGGTGCCGCTGGATGTGGCGGTGATCGGTTGTGTGGTCAACGGTCCGGGTGAGGCCAAGGAAGCCCATGTCGGCCTGACCGGTGGTACGCCGAACCTGATCTACATCGACGGCAAGCCGTCGCAGAAACTGACGAATGACAACCTGGTGGATGAGCTGGAAAAGCTGATCCGGCAGAAGGCGGCCGAAAAGGTCGAAGCCGACGCGGCGTTGATTGCCCGCGGCTGATCAAAGAATTTAAGGATATTTTGTGAGCAAGTCTTTGCAAGCCATTCGGGGCATGAACGACATCCTGCCCGAGCAGACGCCCCTGTGGCGCTATTTCGAGGACACCGTCGCGCGCCTGCTGGATAACTACGGTTACAAGCAGATCCGCATGCCGATCGTCGAGTTCACCGAGCTGTTCAAGCGCTCCATCGGTGAAGTGACCGACATCGTCGAAAAAGAGATGTACACCTTTGAGGACCGCAACGGCGATTCGCTGACCCTGCGTCCGGAAGGCACTGCGGCCTGCGTGCGCGCTGTGCTGGAGCACGGCATCACCGGTGCCGGCCAGCCGCAGAAGCTCTGGTATGTCGGCCCGATGTTCCGTCACGAGCGTCCGCAGAAAGGCCGTTATCGCCAGTTCCACCAGATCGGTTGCGAAGTCTTCAATATCGACGGTCCCGACATCGATGCCGAGCTGATCGTGCTGACCTGGCGCTTGTGGGGCCTGCTGGGCATCCGCAACGCGGTCAAGCTCGAACTCAACAGCCTGGGCACCAGCGAGTCCCGTGGGCGTTATCGCGAGGCCCTGGTGGAGTTCCTCAGTGCGCGTCTCGAGCACCTGGACGAAGACAGCCAGCGCCGCCTGAAGACCAACCCGCTGCGCGTGCTCGACACCAAGAACCCTGAGACCCAGGCCGTGCTGGTGGATGCGCCGAAACTCGCCGACTACCTCGACGAAGAGTCGCGCGTGCACTTCGACGGCCTCAAGGCCCGTCTCGATGCCGCCGGTATCCCGTACGTGATCAATCCCAAGCTGGTGCGCGGGCTGGATTACTACAGCAAGACCGTTTTCGAATGGGTCACCGACCAGTTGGGCGCCCAGGGCACGGTCTGTGCCGGTGGTCGCTACGACGGCCTGGTGGAGCAGATGGGCGGCAAGCCGACCCCGGGCGTGGGCTTTGCCATGGGCATCGAGCGGCTGATCCTGCTGCTGGAAACCCTGGAGCAGGTGCCGGAAGAAATTTCCCGTCAGGTCGATGTCTACCTGTGCGCCTTCGGCGAGGCCGCGGAGCTCGCGGCCCTGGCCCTGAGCGAGAAGGTCCGTGACCAGTTGCCGAACCTGCGCCTGCAGGTCAACGCCGGTGCCGGCAGCTTCAAGAGCCAGTTCAAGAAAGCTGACAAGAGTGGTGCGCTGTACGCCTTGATTCTCGGTGACGACGAATTGGCCCAGCAAGTGGTAGGTTTCAAACCCCTGCGTGGCCAGGGCGAGCAACAAAGCATTGCCTGGGAGGCTCTTTCCGAGCACTTGGCCACCTGCGTCGTGCAGGGTTGAAGCTGTAAAACAGCCGATTTAGAGAATAAGGAGTATTGGGGTGTCGAGTAGCGAAGAAGATCACTTGGCGGAGTTGAAGGAATGGTGGCAGCGTAACGGCAAACCCCTGGTCACCGGCGGCTTGCTGGCCCTGGTCGTGGTGTTCGGCTGGCAGGCCTGGCACAAGTACCAGAGCAACCAGGCGCAAGGCGCCTCGATGCTCTATCAGCAACTGCTGGAAGCCTCGCTGACGCCGGACGGCAAGCCTGACCCTGCGCGCGTGGCCGACCTGGCCAGCAAGCTCAATACCGACTTTGCCGGGAGTGCCTATGCACAGTACGGCAGCCTGTTCGTGGCGAAAGTCGCCGTCGATACCGGCAAGCTGGACGACGCCGCCCGTGAGCTGAAAGCCGTTACCGACAAACCGGCCAACGCCACCCTGGGTGAAGTCGCGCGTCAGCGCCTGGCCCAGGTACTGGCGGCACAGAACAAGGTCGACGAGGCACTGAAACTGCTCGACGGCGATGCTGACAAGGCGTTCCTGGCCAGTCGTGAAGAGCTCAAGGGGGACCTGCTGGTTCAACTGGGTCGGACCGATGAAGCCCATGCCGCGTACCAAAAGGCCAAGGCGGCGCTGTCTGATGAAGCGGCGGTCGGTGGCTTACAAATCAAGCTGGACGACCTGGCCAAAGGGGATGCGTGACGTGATCCGTTGGAAACATGCAGCATTGCTGGCTCTGGCCATTCTGGCCGCGGGTTGCAGCAGCAACAGCAAGAAAGAACTGCCGCCGGCGGAGCTGACTTCCTTCAAGGAGGAAGTGGTTCTGAAGAAGGAGTGGAGCCGTTCCATCGGCGACGGCCAGGGCAAGATCTACAACATGCTGGTGCCGGCGATTGACGGCGATACCATCTACGCGGCCGATGACACTGGCATCGTGATCGCCATGGACCGCATGAACGGCGACGTTAAGTGGAAGAAGGATCTTGAGCTGCCGGTTTCCGGTGCGGTCGGTGTCGGCTACGGCCTGGTGCTGATGGGCACCCTCAAGGGCGAAGTGATTGCCCTGGATGCCAGCAGCGGCGAACAGAAATGGCGTGCCCAGGTGACCAGCGAAGTGCTGGCGCCGCCGGCCACCAACGGTGACGTGGTGGTCGTGCAGACCCAGGACGACCGTGTGATTGGCCTGGATGCCGACACCGGTCACCAGCGCTGGTTGTATGACAGCACCCCGGCGGTCCTGACGTTGCGCGGCACCGGTGCGCCGTTGGTGACCAACCGCCTCGCGGTGGCGGGTCTGTCCACTGGTAAAGTGGTCGCCCTGGACACCCACAATGGCGTGCCTGCGTGGGAAACCCGCGTGGCTATTCCGCAAGGGCGTTCGGAGTTGGAGCGGGTGGTCGACATCGACGGCGGCCTGCTGTTGTCCGGCGGCAACCTGTATGTCGCCAGCTACCAGGGCCGGATGGCGGCACTGGAGCTGGAAAGCGGTCGGGTGCTCTGGCAGCGTGATGCTTCCAGCTACTCGGGTGTTGCCCAGGGTTTCGGCAGTGTCTATGTCGCCTTGGCGTCCGGCACCGTCGAAGGCGTCGACGAACGTTCGACCACGGCGCTCTGGAGCAACGACAGCCTGGCTCGCCGCCAGTTGACGGCACCGGAAGTGTTCTCCAGCTACGTCGCAGTGGGCGACTTCGAAGGCTACCTGCACCTGCTGAGCCAGGTGGACGGTCGCTTCGTCGGTCGCGAGCGCATCGACAGCGACGGCCTGCGTGCCCGTCCGCTGGTGGTGGGTGACATGATTTACGTGTATGGCAACAGCGGCAAACTGGAAGCCCTGACCATCAAGTAAAGGTTTGACTATGCTTGGGGGTATCCCCAAGCGGCCTTGCCCCGGCAAGGTTTGCGGCACCTCCCGGTGCTGCCCCGAGCACCAGCCGCTGCCTTGCAGCGGCTTTTGTATTTTCCGAAATAACGAAGTGGAGAGCCGCATGGTTCCCGTAATCGCCCTGGTGGGCCGACCGAACGTCGGTAAATCCACCTTGTTCAACCGCCTGACCAGGACCCGTGACGCCATTGTCGGCGACTTGTCCGGTCTGACCCGTGATCGCCAATACGGTGAGGCAAAGTGGCAAGGGCGCACCTATATCCTGATCGACACCGGCGGTATTTCCGGCGACGAGCATGGCATGGACGAAAAGATGGCCGAGCAGTCGCTGCTGGCCATTGAAGAAGCCGATGTCGTGCTGTTCCTGGTAGATGCCAAGGCCGGTTTCACTGCCGCTGACCAGATGATCGGCGAGCACCTGCGCAAACGTAACAAGCGCTCCTACGTGGTTGCCAACAAGGTCGACAACATCGACCCGGACATGGCCCGCGCCGAATTCAGCCCGATGGGCCTGGGCGACGCGATCCCGATCGCCGGCGCCCACGGTCGCGGTATCACCCAGATGCTGGAAATCGCCCTGAGCGACTTCCCGAAGGACGACGAGGAAGCACCGGAAGACGGTGAAGCCGAAGACGTCGCCGAAGGTGAAGAAGCCAAGCGCATTCCCGGACCGAGCGAGAAGGATGGCATCAAGATCGCCATCATCGGTCGTCCGAACGTCGGCAAGTCGACACTGGTTAACCGCATGCTCGGTGAAGACCGGGTGATCGTCTATGACCAGCCCGGCACCACCCGCGACAGTATCTACATCCCGTTCGAGCGCAACGAGGAAAAGTACACGCTGATCGACACCGCCGGTGTGCGCAAGCGCGGCAAGATCCACGAGGAAGTCGAAAAGTTCTCCGTGGTGAAAACCCTGCAGGCGATCAAGGACGCCAACGTGGTGATCTTCGTCATGGACGCCCGCGAAGGGGTGGTCGACCACGACCTCAACCTGCTCGGGTTTGCCCTGGAGTCCGGTCGCGCACTGGTGATCGCGCTGAACAAATGGGACGGCATGACCCCGGGCGAGCGTGATTTCGTCAAGGTCGAGCTGGAGCGCCGGTTGTTCTTCGTCGACTTCGCCGACATCCACTTCATCTCGGCCTTGCACGGCACGGGCGTGGGCAACCTGTACCAGTCGGTGCAGAACTCCTTCAAGTCGGCGGTGACCCGCTGGCCGACCAGCCGCCTGACCCAGATCCTCGAAGATGCGGTGAGCGAGCACGCGCCGCCGATGGTCAACAGCCGTCGGATCAAGCTGCGCTATGCGCACCTGGGTGGGGCCAACCCGCCGCTGATCGTGATCCACGGCAACCAGGTGGAGAAGGTGCCGAAGTCGTATGTCCGCTACCTGGAAAACACCTACCGCCGCGTGCTGAAGCTGGTGGGTACGCCGATCCGCATCGAGTTCAAGGGCGGCGAGAACCCGTACGAAGGCAACAAGACCGCGCTGACCGACCGCCAGGTCAACAAGAAGCGCCGGATGATGTCGCACCACAAGAAGGCCGACAAAAAGCGTCGCGACAAGAAACGCTGATTCAGGTCATGGAAACGGGCGCTGCGGCGCCCTTTTTCATGCCTGCCGTTTACGTTATCCTCGAGCCCCCCGTGCCCCGTAGAGCCGGGTGTTCAGCAGGGAAAACGACCCCATGATCACCAGCAAATTGCCGAATGTCGGCACCACCATCTTTACCCGCATGTCTGCGCTCGCGGTGGAAACCGGCGCGCTGAACCTGTCCCAGGGGTTCCCGGATTTCGAGGGGCCACAGGCCCTGCGCGATGCCGTTGGCCGGCACGTCAACAACGGCCACAACCAGTATGCTCCCATGACCGGGTTGCCGGCCCTGCGCCAGCAGGTGGCGACGAAAATCTCCCGCAGCTACGGCGTGCATGTGAACGCCGATGCCGAGATCACCATCACCCCCGGCGCGACCCAGGCGATCTTCTGTGCGATCCAGGCGGTGATCCACCCTGGCGACGAGGTGATTGTCTTCGACCCCTGCTATGACAGCTACGAACCGGCGGTGGAATTGGCCGGTGGGCGTTGCGTGCATGTGCAGCTCGGGCTGGATGACTTTTCCATCGACTGGCAGAAGCTCACCGATGCGCTGAGTCCGCGCACCCGCATGATCATCCTCAACAGCCCGCACAACCCCAGCGGTGCGCTGATCACCCATGCCGAGCTGGACCAGTTGGCGACACTGATCGCCGACCGTGATCTCTACCTGGTCAGCGACGAAGTCTACGAGCATCTGGTGTTCGACGGCGTGCACCATGCCAGCGTACTGGCCCACGAGGCGCTGTATCAGCGTGCCTTCGTGATCAGCTCGTTCGGCAAGACCTACCACGTCACCGGCTGGAAAACCGGCTATGTGGTGGCGCCGCCGGCCCTCACCGCCGAACTGCGCAAGGTCCACCAGTACGTCAGCTTCTGCGGCGTGACGCCGTTGCAGTATGCGTTGGCCGATTTCATGGCCATGCGTCCCGAGCATGTCGAGGAACTGCCGGCGTTCTATCAGGAAAAGCGCGACCTGTTCTGCGACCTGCTTGGCGAGTCGCGTTTCAGCTTCACCCGGGCGGCGGGGACCTACTTCCAGTTGGTGGACTACTCGCAGATCCGTCCGGACCTGAACGACGTCGACATGGCGGTGTGGATGACCCGTGAACATGGCGTGGCGAGCATTCCGGTGTCGGTGTTTTACCAGAATCCACCCAAGGGGCAGCGCCTGGTGCGCCTGTGTTTTGCCAAGCGCGAGGAGACGCTGCGTACCGCGGCGGAAAAACTATGCGTGATTTGAGTACCCTGCCGGACCTGAAGGTCGCGTTGGTGCAGACCACCCTGGCCTGGCATGACCGCCAGTCCAACCTGGAGCATTTCGAAGGGCTGCTGGAGCAGGCCGTGGGGGCTGACCTGGTGATCCTGCCGGAGATGTTTACCACCGGATTCTCCATGGAGTCGCAGACCCTCGCCGAAGCTGAAAACGGCCCCACCAGCCACTGGCTGCGCGAGCAGGCGAAGAAGCTCGATGCGGTGATCACCGGCAGTGTGATCATTCGTGCCGCCGATGGCAGCTATCGCAACCGTTTGTTGTGGGCGCGGCCGGATGGCGAGGTGCTGCACTACGACAAGCGTCATCTGTTCCGCATGGCTGGCGAGCATAAGCATTACACCGCGGGCGAACGCCAGATGCGGTTCGAGCTCAAGGGCTGGCGGGTACGGCCATTGATCTGCTACGACCTGCGTTTCCCGGTGTGGAGCCGCGATGCCCAGGACACCGACCTGCTGCTGTACACCGCCAACTGGCCAGGCGCGCGGCGGCTGCACTGGAATCGGCTGTTACCGGCACGGGCGATTGAAAACCTGTGCTATGTGGCGGCGGTGAATCGGGTAGGTACCGATGGCAAGGGTTTCGCCTATACCGGCGACAGCCAGGTGCTGGATTTCCAGGGCGAGTCGCTGTTGGGGGCAGGGGAGGCCGATGGCGTGTTCCAGGTCACCTTGAGCGCTGCGGAGCTGGCGGCCTATCGGACGCGGTTCCCGGCGCACCTGGATGCGGACAGCTTCGAGCTGCATCAGTGACACCGCGTTATCGTTCATCGCCGGCTTGCCGGCGATGACGGACTCAAAGACGCAAAAAAGGCCCCGGGGTTCACACCACCGGGGCCTCTTCATTTCAACCGACGCTTACGCCGCCTGGGTGGTATCCACCTGGCTCAGCGAGCGGTTCAGCGCACTGAACAGGGCCTTGAAGCTGGCGGTGGTGATGTTCTCATCGATCCCCACGCCGTGCACCGCACGTTCGCCGTTGACCCGCAGCTCGATATAGGCCGCCGCCTTGGCGTTGGTCCCGGCACCGATGGCGTGTTCGTTGTAGTCCATGATCTCCACCGGCAGCGGCAGACCGGCCACCAGCGCTTCCAGGGCGCCGTTGCCCTTGCCGCGCCAGTGCAGGTTGGTCTCGCCCTGGCCCTTGCTCGCCACTTCCACTTCCACGGCGCTGTGGCCGTTTTCTTCCTGCAGGCGATGGCTGACCAGCGCATACGGGGTGTTGGCCTGCAGGTACTCGCTGTGCAGCAGGGCATGGATCTGTTGCGCCGTCATTTCCAGGCCCAGGCGGTCGGTTTCACGTTGCACCACCTGGCTGAACTCGATCTGCATGCGACGCGGCAGGCTGATGCCGTATTCCTGCTCCAGCAGGTAGGCGATGCCGCCTTTGCCCGACTGACTGTTGACGCGGATCACCGCCTCGTAGCTGCGACCGATATCGGCCGGGTCGATCGGCAGGTACGGCACTTCCCACAGGGCGTCGTCTTTCTGCTGGGCGAAACCCTTGCGGATCGCGTCCTGGTGGGAGCCGGAGAACGCGGTGTGCACCAGGTCGCCGACATACGGATGGCGTGGGTGCACCTGGATCTGGTTGCACTCCTCGACCACCTTGCGCACGCCGTCGATGTCGGAGAAGTCCAACTCGGGGTCCAGACCCTGGGTGTACATGTTCAGGGCCACGGTGACCAGGTCGACGTTGCCGGTACGCTCGCCGTTGCCGAACAGGCAGCCTTCGACACGGTCGGCACCGGCCATCAGGCCCAGCTCGGTGGCGGCAACGCCGGTACCACGGTCGTTGTGGGTGTGCAGGCTGATGATCACGCTGTCACGACGGTTGATATGGCGACCGAACCACTCGATCTGGTCGGCGTAGACGTTCGGTGTAGCGCACTCGACCGTCGCCGGCAGGTTGAGGATCACCTTGTGCTCGGGCGTCGGGTTCCAGACGTCGATGACCGCGTCGCAGACTTCCTTGGCGAACTCCAGCTCCGTGGCGCTGAAGGTCTCTGGCGAGTACTCGAACGTCCACTGGGTTTCCGGCTGCTGGGCGGCATATTTGACGAACAGCTTGGCAGCGTTGACCGCGATGGCCTTGATCCCGTCCTTGTCCTGGTTGAAGACAATCCGGCGGAAGGACGGCGAGGTGGCGTTGTACAGGTGGACGATGGCTTTCTTCGCCCCACGCAGCGATTCGAAAGTGCGTGCGATCAGGTCTTCACGGCCCTGGGTCAGCACCTGGATGGTGGTGTCCTCGGGGATGTGGTTGTCTTCGATCAGGGTACGCACGAAGTCGAAGTCGGTTTGCGAAGCGGCCGGGAAGGAGGCTTCGATTTCCTTCACGCCGACGCTGACCAGGGTTTTCCAGAAACGCAGTTTCTTCACCGCGTCCATCGGCTCGATCAGCGACTGGTTGCCGTCGCGCAGGTCGGAGCTGCACCAGATCGGCGCGGTGGTGATGGCTTTCGACGGCCAGGTACGATCCGGGAGATCGATGGTCGGGAACGCGCGGTATTTCGAAGACGGGTCTTTGAGCATGCTCATGGGAAATTCCTTGGGTTCAGGGCCGAAAAAAGGCGGCCAGCCGGTGAAGCGTTATCAGGGAGAAAACCGGGGGCGAGGTCGTGCGATTCAGCCCGACAGTCGTGCGCTGACGAGGCAGAGGCTGCGATGCTGACGTCGCTGAATGAGGGTGTGAGAGGTTTTCATGTCTTCAACCCTAACCACTGGGGTGAAAGATGGCAAGCCTGTGGGAAAAATTGAGAGGAATACTCGGAAAATAAACTTTTCCGAGATTTTATTCTGCTGGACTGGCTGAAAGTCTAGAACAATTGCGCACTATTTTGGACCTGCGCAATCTTTGCCGGGGGCTGCGGTGTCCCGGGAGTCAGGGTTGGAATGCGCCGATGAAGATCGCCGGATCGACCCGTGCGTCATTGAGGCTGACGTTCCAGTGCATATGCGGCCCGGTGGCGCGGCCGGTGGAGCCGACCTTGCCCACCACTGCACCGCGTGCCAGGGATTGACCCACCTGAACGTCGATCTTCGACATATGGCAGAACATGCTGATAAAGCCCTGGCCGTGGTCGACGAACACCGTGTTGCCATTGAAGAAGTAATTGCCGATCAGAATCACCTTGCCCGCCGCCGGGGTCTTGATCGGGGTTCCCGCCGGCACCGCGAAGTCCAGCCCGGCGTGGGGGTTGCGTTCCTCGCCGTTGAAGAAGCGGCGCACGCCGAAGCGGCTCGACAGCGGGCCGTTGACCGGCTTGTCCAGCAACAGGTTGCTCGGCGTACCGGGGCTGAAGCTGCGATAGGCGCGAATCTGCACCGCCAGTTCGTCATCGATGCGCTTGAGATCGGCCGGGTTCGGGTTGACCTGCCGGGTGTTCTTCAAGGTGATGTGCTGTTCCGGGTACTTCTTGCTGCCGACGCTGAAACTCAGGTTGCGCCCTGCCGAGCTGATCTGCTGGCTGCCCGGTTTCACGCTCAGGGGAATGCCGACAATCGCCAGCCAGTTGTTCTGTTCCTTGACCACCAGTACCGGCTTGCCCTGGTAGCTGGCCTTGGGCGCCTGGGCGTTCGGGCCGAGATCGACCACGGCCACGCCGCCGGGCACCGGCTTGTTCAGCAGGCGGGTGAGATAACTGTCGGCGTGAGCGTTGAAAGCGAGGCCCAGCAACAGCAGGGCAGCAAGAAAACGGGGCATGCTCGGATCCCTTGAAAGTCAGTCCAGTAGCGAAAGGGTGACAGGCGTCAGGTGATTGTCCTCGACTCGCACCTGCAATTCGCCCTCGGCGAGTTTCGCCTTCAGGCGTTGGCCGGTGTGGGTCTGTTCGGCGTTGCGGATGGCCTGGCCGCGCTCGTCCAGCAGAATGCTGTAGCCACGACCCAGGGTGGCCAGGGGACTGACCACATGCAGCGTCTGCACCTGGCTTTGCAGCTGCAGGCGCCGGGCTTTCAGCCCCTCGCGCATGGCTCGGGGCAGGCGTTCGGACAGGCTCTCCAGGCGCTGGCGCAACAGCGCCAGTTGACGCCCCGGATGCTGCCCGGCGAGACGGGTTTCCAGGCGCAGCAGTTTTTCCCGGCGGCTATTGAGCTGGCGCTCGAAGGCCCGGCGCATGCGCATGTCCAGGTCGTCCAGGCGCTGGGCCTGCTGGCGCAGGCGTTCGCCGGGGTGGCGCAGGCGCCGGGCCAGGCCGTCGAGGCGCAGGCGGTCGCGCATCAGGCGGTCGCGGATGCGCATCACCAGGCGCCGGTGCAGGCTCTCGACCCGGCGTTGCAGGTCGCTGGAGTCCGGGGCCAGCAGCTCCGCGGCGGCGGACGGAGTCGGCGCGCGGACGTCGGCGACAAAGTCGCTGATGGACACATCGGTTTCATGGCCGACGGCACTGACGATCGGTGTGACGCAGGCATCCACCGCCCGGGCCACGGCTTCTTCGTTGAAGCACCAGAGGTCTTCCAGCGAACCGCCGCCACGGGCCAGGATCAGCGCGTCGAAGCCCTTGGCATCGGCGATTTTCAGGGCCCGGACGATCTGTGCAATGGCTTCGCGGCCCTGGACGGCAGTGGGGATCAGCGTCAGTTCCACCTGCGGTGCACGGCGGCGGAAGACGCTGATGATGTCGCGGATCACCGCGCCGGTGGGCGAACTGATAATGCCGATGCGTTGCGGGTGGGCGGGCAGCGGGACCTTGCGTTCGGCGCTGAACAGGCCTTCGGCGCCGAGTTTTTCCTTCAGGGCCTCGAAGGCCAGGCGCAGGGCGCCATCGCCGGCCGGTTCCACGGTATCGAGGATCAGTTGATAGTCGCCGCGGCCTTCGAACAGCGAGACCTTGCCGCGCACCTTGACCGCCAGGCCGTCCTTCAGCGCCTGGCGCACGCGGGCGGCGTTCTGGCGGAACAGGGCGCAGCGCACCTGGGCGCCGCTGTCCTTGAGGGTGAAATAGATATGGCCGGACGCCGGGCGGGCGAGGTTGGAGATCTCGCCTTCGACCCAGATATTGCTGAACACATCTTCGAGCAACACCCGCGCGCGGCCGTTGAGCTGGGTGACAGTGAGGACTTCGCGGTCGAGGCCCAGGCGTGAAAAGGGATCTTTAATCATGGGCGGCATGATAAAGGCATTTGCTTGCCAATCTCCATGACTGTGCACATTCACCGTGTGGGAGCCGGCTTGCCGGCGATGGTGTCCGAATGGACGCTGCAAGGCTTGCTGGCCTCATCGCCGGCAAGCCGGCTCCTACACAGGTTGTGGTGTTTTCAGGGGCGCTGCAGGTCTTCGCGAAACCGCTCGACGAACTGCGCCACCAGCGGCGTGGGCGCCTGGCGGCAGGCCAGGGCCAGGGTGCTCTGGCAATCCGGGTCCTTGAGCGGCAGGAAATGGATGTTCGTCGGGGCGATGTCCTGCATCGATTCGGGCAGCAGCGCGATGCCGAATCCGGCCTGGATCAACTGCAACTGGGTGGTCTTGCGCGACACCACCCGCGCCGCCCGGGGAAAGAAGCCCTGGCGCATGCACAGCTCGGCCGAGAGATAACTCAAGCCGCCGCGCTGCGGATGCGGAATGGAAATAAAGGCTTCGTCCTTCAGCCCCGCCAGGTCGATGCCCTCGGTCGAGCCCGCCAGCGGATGATTCGGCGGCACCGCCAGCAGCAGGCGCTCGCTGAACAGCGGCAGGATCTGCACGCCCTCGCGTTGACGCAACACCGGCAGGCGCAGCAGGCCGATATCCAGCCGCCCCTCGGCCAGTTCTTCGAGCTGGGCTTCGGAGGACAGCTTGACGATATCCATCGACGCCCCGGGACTCTGCTCCAGATAATGACTGATCGCCCGTAGCAATCGACCGCTCATCGGCACCGTGCTGGAATGACTCAGGCGCAAGGTCCCCAGTTGCCCGTTGCCCACCTGGGTCGCCAGCGTGCTGGCCTTGTTCAGCTCGCTCAGCAGATTCCTGGCCCGGGGATAAAAAGCTTCGCCGGCCGCGGTCAGTCTCGGCTGGCGCGCTGTGCGTTCGAACAAGGGGGTCTGCAAATGCCTTTCCAGTTCCTTGATTTGCCGGCTCAAGGCCGATTGGGCGATAAACAGGCGTTCGGCGGCGGCGCTGAAGCTGCCGGATTCGGCGATCTCGACGAAGTAGCGCAGTTGGCGGGTGGAAATCACGAGTCATGCCTTTTCGAGATGAGTAACGGGCTTTGAATATATTAGTCGCAAGGCTCGGCACTGGCTAAAGTCAATCGAACCCATTGTGGAAGTGTGCTTCATGAGTCTTGTTGCCCTATTGAACCAGTGGCCGTTCAGCGCCACCGATTGGCTGGTGGTGGAGCTGGGCGTCGCCCTGGCCTATATCGTGTTCGGCGTGGCGGGTTTCGGCACGGCGCTGGTGGCGGGGCCGATCCTGATCCTGTTCATGCCGCTGTCGAAGATCGTGCCCTTGCTGGTGCTGCTGGATTTTGTCGCGGCCTTTGGCAATCTGCTGCCTTCGCGCAAGGACGTCGTCAGGCCCGAGTTGCTACGGTTGCTGCCGTGCATGGCGGTGGGCTGCACCCTGGGGGTGATCTTCCTGTTGAACCTCAAGGCCGACATCCTGTTGCTGCTGATGGGCCTGTTCATCAGTGCCTATGCGGTCTACAGCCTGTTGGTGAAGGTACGACCGGCGCAGCTGGCGGCGGGGTGGTCGGTGCCCATGGGCACGGTAGGCGGGATGTTTGGCGCGCTGTTTGGCAGCGGCGGCTTTTTATATGCGATCTACCTCAACAGCCGGTTGCCCAAGGATGCGGCCCGGGCGACGCAAAGTGCGCTGATCAGTTGCAGCACGGTGGTGCGTCTTTCGCTGTTCGTGATCGCCGGTGTCTATGCCGAGCTACCCTTATTGATGCTGGCGGTGTGTTTACTGCCGGCGATGGCGTCGGGTTTGTGGGTGGGGCGGCGGCTGACGGCGAAGTTGTCGCGTGAAGCGTTCGTCCGCCTGGTGACCTGGCTGGTGCTGGCCAGCGGCATAGCCTTGATCACGCGGTACTTGAGCACTTGACCTGAGGGCATCAGGGATTAAGCTGCCGGCCGACAAAGAGCGCCACTACTATTTGCTCCAGGCCGTGCCCATGAATTCCCAAAGCATCATCGTCCCGAAGATTTCCACCCTGCCGGTCCACGAACCCCGGGCCCGGGCCATTGTGCGCTGGCTGGTGCGCAAGAACATCATCGAGGAACAGCTGAGCACCTGCGGTCGCACCGGCAACCGCATGGCCCATGCCATTGCCCCGGGCGCCACCAGCGTGGTCCTGCGCCCGGAGGCGCTGCCGCTCCATGAGCCGATCAACGGTCTGGAAATCGTCACCAAGCGCTGCATCTATACCCCGGCCAAGGGCTTTCTCGGGGAGGCGGGCTGCGCCGAGTGTCGCCGGGAAGTCGGCGAGGCGCTGTTCGACAGTCTTGAAGATTGGATGCCCGGGCGCACCGAGAACTTCATCTGCCCGCTGTGTGGCCATGAGGACGATATCAACGGCTTCCTGTTTCTGCAGGAATGCGCTTTCTCCAACCTGGGTTTTATCTTCAACAACTGGCTCGAGGCCGGCTTCAAGCAGAGCTTTCTCGACGAGTTCGCCGACTGGCTGGATCAGCCGGTCGCCTGGGTGAAGGTGGAGCTTTAAATAAGCCAAGGTTTACATTGAGCCCAGGGCTCCATCTGAGTATAATGGCGCGCTTCCATTTTCCCGCTCGGGAGCCCCCGCGATGCTGCGTATCAGCCAAGAAGCCCTGACCTTCGACGACATTCTCCTAGTGCCCGGTTATTCCGAGGTTCTCCCTAACGAAGTCAGTCTCAAGACCCGCCTTACCCGTGGCATCGAGCTGAATATTCCGCTGGTTTCCGCCGCCATGGATACCGTGACCGAAGCCCGTCTGGCCATTGCCATGGCCCAGGAAGGCGGTATCGGCATTATCCACAAGAACATGACCATCGAGCAGCAAGCTGCCGAAGTGCGCAAGGTCAAGAAGTTCGAAGCCGGCGTGGTCAAGGACCCGATCACCATCGAGGCCGATGCCACGGTGCGTGACCTGCTCGAACTGACCCGCATGCACAACATCTCCGGCGTGCCGGTGCTGCACGACGGCGACCTGGTCGGTATCGTCACTTCCCGTGACGTGCGTTTCGAAACCCGCCTGGATGTCCCGGTTCGCGAAGTGATGACGCCCAAAGAGCGCCTGGTCACGGTCCGCGAAGGCGCCAACAAGCACGAAGTCCGCGAGTTGCTGCACAAGCACCGCCTGGAAAAAGTGCTGATCGTCGACGACAAGTTCGCCCTCAAGGGCATGATGACCGTCAAGGACATCGAAAAATCCAAGGCCTACCCGCTGGCCAGCAAGGACGACCAGGGTCGTCTGCGTGTCGGCGCCGCGGTCGGCACCGGTAAAGATACCGGTGATCGCGTCGCGGCACTGGTCAACGCCGGTGTCGACGTGGTGGTGGTGGACACCGCCCACGGTCACTCCAAAGGCGTGATCGACCGCGTTCGCTGGGTCAAGCAGAACTTCCCTGAAGTGCAGGTGATCGGCGGCAACATCGCCACCGGCGCTGCCGCCAAGGCCCTGGCCGAAGCGGGCGCGGACGCGGTCAAGGTCGGTATCGGCCCGGGCTCGATCTGCACCACCCGTATCGTTGCCGGTGTCGGCGTGCCACAGATCAGCGCCATCGCCAACGTCGCCGCCGCCCTTGAGGGCACCGGCGTACCGTTGATCGCCGACGGCGGCATCCGTTTCTCCGGTGACCTGTCCAAGGCCATCGTGGCCGGTGCTTCCTGCGTGATGATGGGCTCGATGTTCGCCGGTACCGAAGAGGCTCCAGGCGAAATCGAACTGTTCCAGGGCCGTTCCTACAAGGCTTACCGCGGCATGGGTTCGCTGGGGGCGATGTCGCAGTCCCAGGGTTCCTCCGACCGCTACTTCCAGGACTCCTCCGCGGGTGCCGAGAAGCTGGTGCCGGAAGGTATCGAAGGTCGCGTACCGTACAAGGGCACCCTGACCGCCATCGTTCATCAACTGATGGGCGGCCTGCGTTCCTCGATGGGTTACACCGGCAGCGCCAACATCGAAGAAATGCGCACCAAGCCTGAATTCGTGCGTATCACCGGTGCCGGCATGGCCGAATCTCACGTTCACGACGTGCAGATCACCAAGGAAGCTCCAAACTATCGCGTAGGTTGATAGTGATCGCCTCCTGGCCGAGGTCGGGAGGCGATTGACGAATTTGAACCGGGGCTGTTGATGACAGCCCCGTGTTGTTTCTGATTTCACTGACGAGAATGACTCATGGCCCTCGACATTCACGCCCACCGCATCCTGATCCTCGACTTCGGTTCCCAGTACACCCAGCTGATCGCCCGCCGCGTGCGTGAAATCGGCGTGTACTGCGAACTGCATCCGTTCGACATGGACGACGAAGCGATTCGCGAATTCGCACCGCGCGGGATCATCCTCGCCGGCGGCCCGGAATCCGTTCACGAAGCCAACAGCCCGCGTGCCCCGCAAGCCGTCTGGGACCTGGGTGTGCCGGTGTTCGGCATCTGCTACGGCATGCAGACCATGGCCGAGCAACTGGGCGGCAAGGTCGAGGGTTCCGAGCTGCGTGAGTTCGGTTACGCCCGTGTCGACGTGGTCGGCAAGAGCCGCCTGCTCGACGGTATCGAAGACCATGTGGATGCCGACGGCGTCCTGGGGCTCGACGTCTGGATGAGCCACGGCGACAAGGTCACCCGGATCCCGGACAACTTCCATATCCTGGCCAGCACCCCGAGCTGCCCGATCGCCGGCATGGTCGACGATGCACGTGGCTACTACGGCGTGCAGTTCCACCCGGAAGTGACCCACACCAAGCAGGGCGGTCGCATCCTCTCGCGCTTCATCCTCGACATCTGCGGCTGTGAAGCCCTGTGGACGCCTTCGCACATCGCCGAAGACGCCATTGCCCAGATCCGTGCCCAGGTCGGCAGCGACAACGTCCTGCTGGGCCTGTCCGGCGGTGTCGACTCCTCGGTGGTCGCGGCGCTGCTGCACAAGGCCATCGGCGACCAGTTGACCTGTGTCTTCGTCGACAACGGCCTGCTGCGCCTGCACGAAGGCGAGCAAGTGATGGCCATGTTCGCCGAGAACATGGGCGTCAAGGTGATCCGTGCCAATGCCGAAGAGCAGTTCCTGAACAACCTGGCCGGCGAGTCGGACCCGGAGAAGAAGCGCAAGATCATCGGCCGCACCTTCATCGACGTATTCGATGCCGAGTCCTGCAAGCTGGACAACATCAAGTACCTGGCCCAGGGCACCATCTACCCGGACGTGATCGAGTCGGCCGGCGCGAAAAGCGGCAAGGCCCACGTGATCAAGTCCCACCACAACGTCGGTGGCCTGCCGGAAGAGATGAACCTCAAGCTGGTCGAGCCGCTGCGCGAGCTGTTCAAGGATGAGGTCCGTCGCCTCGGCCTGGAACTCGGCCTGCCGTACGACATGGTCTACCGTCACCCGTTCCCGGGCCCGGGCCTGGGCGTGCGGATCCTCGGTGAAGTGAAAAAGGAATACGCCGACCTGCTGCGTCGCGCCGACCACATCTTCATCGAAGAACTGCGCAAGGCCGACTGGTACCACAAGGTCAGCCAGGCGTTCGTGGTGTTCCAGCCGGTGAAATCGGTGGGTGTGGTAGGTGATGGTCGTCGTTACGCCTGGGTCGTGGCCCTGCGTGCGGTGGAAACCATCGACTTCATGACCGCCCGTTGGGCACACCTGCCTTACGAGCTGCTGGAAACCGTCAGCGGCCGGATCATCAACGAAATCGACGGCATCTCCCGCGTCACCTACGACGTGTCGAGCAAGCCGCCGGCAACGATTGAGTGGGAGTGAGTTGATAGCGTAAATATTTGGTTATAAACAGAATAACAACTCTGCCGATCGTTTATTCTGTATCACCAATGGCATTTTGATGCTACCGGTTGGAGTAGCGGCTGCTTGATTCGCCAATACCATGAAGAGGGCCTGTTGCGGTTTCATGGTATCGGCGTTGCGTACCTGTTGGTTATCGGGTGATTCCAGCTGAGCTGGCTACTGAAACATCAAACCGAGGAAACGAATCTTGTGGAAATCGACGGCCGCTGCCCTTGCTCCGCTGATCCTCGCAGGCGCGGCCACCGCCGGTACGCTAAGTCCCTGCGAGCGCGTGCTCAGGAAACTGGACTCACAACTCGCCGACGCCAGCTGCGTCGAAAGCCCCGATCTGACGACCCGCAACCCCGGCACCACGCCGGCCGATAACTCGTTGCACGGCCTGCCTCCTTTGGCGTTTATGCCGCAGGCTGACCGCGCAATACTCGTGGCGAATGCTGCCAGCAGGCCGCCGATCAAGAAGGCGGTCCCCGGCTTGCAGATTCAGGCTCGCTTCGCCAAGGATCCGCAGGGGCAGGCGCGCTTCCTGCTGCGGCTGCCCAAGGACTGGAACGGCAGCCTCGTTGTTGCAGGCGCCTCCGGTGCGCGCAGCGAATTCAACGGCGACTTCGTCTGGAGCGATTACGTGCTTCAGAAGGGCTACGCCTATGCTTCGCAGAACAAGGGCGTGCTCAGCGCGCAAGCGAGCACGGCGGCTGATCCGTTGGCGTGCCGAACCGGTCCTGCGGACAAGCCAAGCTATGTCCACTACTACGACGACGATCCTGGCCAGGAATTCGCCCGCTGGCGTGACTTCATGGTGATGGCCGCCGACCTGGCACGCCTCGGCGTCCAGGCACAGTACGGCCACGAGCCACGCTATACCTATGCTGTCGGCACGTCGAACGGCGGCTACCAGGTGCGCCGCGCGATCGAAACAGCACCGGAATACTTCGACGGCGGTGTTGATTGGGAGGGTACTTTTGTCGATCCCCGCGGGCCGAATCTGCTGACTGACCTGCCCCCGGCGATCCTCAACTACCCCGACTATCTCGCCTCCGGCCGCTCGCCGACGAGCACCGCCGCGTTGAACATCATGGCGGCCGGCTATCCGCCCGATCTCGTCGCCGACACAGCCAGCGGCCCGGCCTCGCTGTGGGGTAGCCACGCTGGCTCATTCTGGGAGCCTACGCAGTGCCAATGGCAAAAGCGCTTGGATCCTACCTACAACACCTATGGCGCCGGACCAGGCAGGTACAACTACTTGGCACGACTGTCGGCCTCGACGACAGGTGAGAATGTGGCTGCCATCGCCACCAGCGGCAAGATCAAGCGTCCGCTGATCACGGTCGCTGGCACGATGGATGCGTTGCTGCCCATCGACCACCATGCGCGAGCCTATGCGCGGCAGGTTGCTGCGCAAGGCGGCAAGCACGCCCCAGCCTATCGCCTCTATGAGATCCAGAACGGCAATCACGTCGAGAGCTACGCGAACATCTTCCCTCAGCTTGAGCTGATCGAGCCGCACGCTCAGCACGCCTTCGACCTGCTCGTCCGCTTTGTCGAACAAAAAGCGCCACTGCCGCCCGATCAGTGCGTCGCTCGCGGCGGTGCGATTACCGACGCGCCGGCGCAGGCGGGGCACTGCCCGAGTTTGCTGGTGCCTTGATGAACGCCTCTCCAGAGGTCGCAGATGGAGGATGCGGCCGGCTAGGGACAAGGAGCGTCGTCGCGAGTGATTTCAAAGGAGCGCCGAAATGTTGAAGGCCACCCTCGGGAAGATGCGAAGTTCATCTGTCCGCATGTTCATCGGAGCCGGGATGATTTTATGCCATCTGATGATGGGTGCCAGCGCTCGTGCCGACGATACCGCTATCAGTTGGCAGATGCCGGGCAATCCACCGGTCAGCATTACCGATGGCCCCTATAAGGGCCAAGGGTACGCAGACGTGTTTCTGCAATATTTCATTGAACGCACGCCCGAGTACCACAGCGTCATCGAACGCTCCAGCCTGGCACGCGTCTCCGGCCTGATGAAGCAGGGCCTGCAAGTTTGCCAGCCTAGCCTGCTCAAGACGGTCGAGCGCGAGGCGTATATGGAGTTCAGCAACCCGGTTGAGTTCGTGCTCCCGTACTACATCGTCGTGCGATCCGATCGGGTGGCCCGCCTAGCGGCCTACCGTAATGCTGAAGGGGCCATGGACATCACCCGACTGATGCATGACCTATCGTTGACCACCGTCCGCCAAGAGATGCGGGGTTACCCGCCTGTCGTTCTGGATGCTTTCACGGCGGCAGCCGGACAGAAGAACGTCTTCCAGACGAGTGCCGACGACGAAGCGCCTTTCAGCCAGTTAGCCAGCGAGTGGGTGGACTACATCATTACCTACCCGGACGAGGTCTATTGGTTCGCCAGGCACTTGAAAATGCCTGCGGCGGCCAAGTTTGTTTACGTTCCCATCGCCGGTCAACCTGAATACACGCTCGGATATGTGGCTTGCACCAAGGGACCGTGGGGACGAAAGATCGTCGAGCGGGTCAATGAGGTCGTTGCCCAGGCAGGCAAACGTCCGCCGTGGATCGAGGCAGAAGCCCGCCTGCTCGATCCGGAAGCGGCCAAACTCTACGAGGACGTCTACGCCCGCTATTCACCGTTTCGTAGGCAGGCCAAGTAAACATGGATGCAAATCTCCGGGCCAGGAATAGCGACCGATCGTGCAATAATTCCCTTTTGATTCTCATTGCGCCGCGTGGACTTGCGCGACGCATGCTGGTCTGGATCCTCTGCATCAGCACGACGGCGGCGCTAGTCGCGACCTCGTTGCAGTTGTTTTTCGACTACCGACGCGATGTGTCCGAACTAGAGCAGGGCATGCGCTACATCGAGCAGAATCAATTGCCTGGTCTTGCCGATGCGGCATGGAACTTCAACGTCGGCGGCATGCAGGTGCAGCTCGATGGTATCGGTCATTCGCCCTGGGTCGCTGGCGCCACGATCCACTACGGTCCCAGCCAGTCGGCCGCGCTGACAACCGGACAGGTTGATCCTGACGCGGGGAAGCTCTTCGAGTACGTTTTGCGGCGCAATGAGGTGGTCGTCGGCAAGATCTACATCGCGCCCAATCTGCACACGCTTTATGGCCGAACCATTGATCGCATCAGCATCGTGCTGGCAACACAAGGGGGCAAGTCGCTGGTCACTTCGATCAGCATCCTCTTGCTGATCTCATGGATGATCACGCGACATCTGACGCAGATGGCGGAGTTCGCCAAGTCCTTCGAGCCGGGGAAGAGTTTCACGCCCTTTGTGCTGCGCCGCAGTCCACGGACGCCGCACGATGAACTGACGGTGCTGGTCGATGGGTTCAACGATGCTTACGGCCGACTCCAAAAGGCCCACGAGTTCCAGGTGCGCCACAACGAGATTCTGAGCCAGGAGGTCGCGCTGCGAACCGCTGAGTTGCTTGACGCGCAGCAGACGCTGGCCAAGCTGGCAGTGACCGACAAGCTGACCGGCACGGTCAACCGCCTGGGCCTGGACGAGGCTTTCAAGAGCGCCATGACGCTGGCCGACCCTGACAGCCACCCGCTTGCGGTGATCCTGAGCGACATCGACAAATTCAAGTCCGTCAACGACAGCCACGGGCATCTGGTTGGAGACAGCCTACTCCAGGAATTCACCGGCATCTTGAGTCGCGTGGTGCGGGCGACCGACACCGTGGGCCGTTGGGGCGGCGAGGAGTTCCTGATTCTTTGTCCTCAGACCACTCTGGAACAGGCCTTGCACCTGGCCGAGCACTTGCGCGCCGGTGTGCAAGCGCATGCCTTTGCCGAGATTGGCAGCAAGACCAGCAGCTTCGGCGTTGCGGTTCTGCGCAAAGGAGAAACGGCGGACGATCTGGTGAAGCGGGCAGATGAAGCCCTGTATCGGGCCAAGGAGGGTGGGCGCAACAGGGTCTGCCCGGAAGCCCCGGATATCGTGAGCTGAGCTTGAAGGAAATTCGGGTTCGCATGAATAAGAACGTCGCGCTCCTCGCTCCCAAACCTGGGCGTATTGGCCGAGCGGATCTCTGCTCGGCCTTTACCGCGTAGGAGGCTGACCCCCCTGTGGTGGGTTCAAGTCCTGTTAATCGACAGCCCGCCGTCGATCAACGAAGCGGTTCCGGACACGAAGCTTGAATCGTCGGAAGCTAAATAAAGTACCGAACGAGCCAACTCTTCCGGTGTTGCCACCCGCTTCAGGGCATGCAGCTGCGTGACGAACTGGGCCTTGTCCGGTGTGTCATTCATCGCACGGTACATGTCGGTATCGACGGCACCTGGCAGGATTGCATTGACCCGTATATTGCTCGGACCGAACTCGACAGCCAGCGACTGCGTCAAGCCGATCAGGCCGGACTTGCTGGCGGCGTAGGCGGCGACGCCTGGAAATGCGGCGCTGTATCCGACGAATGTCGACGTGAAGATCACCGAGCCTCCTCCGTGCTTGAGCATCTGCGTAATTTGATGCTTGGCGCCAAGGAAGGAGCCTGTGAGGTTGATCGCGATGGCATCGTTCCAGCCTGCTTCCGATACGCCGGTGGACGGGCCTGCTTCGCCCAACGTACCGGCGTTATTGAACGCGATGTCGAGCCGGCCGTATTGTTCGACAGCCAGGGCGACCAACGCCTTGGCGTAGTCTTCCGAACGTACATCTCCGGCCAGGCTGACGGCCTGGCCCCCTGCGGCCTTGATCTCCGTGACGAGATTGGCCAGTTCGTCCTGACGGCGTGCGCCCAGGACCACCTTGGCGCCTTCGGCGGCGAACAGCTTGGCTGTGGCGCGACCGATGCCGGCGCTGGCGCCCGTTATGATCGCGACTTTGTTGGTCAAACGTCCCATGAGAAAACTCCTCGAATATTGATTCTGATCGGGTGAGAGATAAAGGTTTACTCGATGAAGCTCTTGATTGCCGCAATCGTCGGCGCCGGCGCCTCTTCCATCAGCCAGTGGCCCGCATCGGGAATCACGACTTCGGTGACATCGGTGGCGGCATTGCGCATTACGGCGGCTTCGTTGGCGCCGAAGGACTTCGCACCACCGATTGCGAGCACGGGCATGTTCAGCTTGCTGCCCATCACCTTCTGGTTCTGCTCCGCGTCCTGATTGATACTCAGGAACTGCGCGAATGCCGAATGCATTGCACCTGGGCGAGCATAGAATTGGGTGTAGTGCTGGCGGGTCGCTTCGTCAATTTTCGCGGGATCGCCAGCGAACTCGTTCCAGAAGCGGTCCAGATAGATGCGCTCACGGCCGGCGACCAGACGTTCGGCATCCTTGCCGCCGAAGTTGAAATGCCACAGCGCAGGCATGCGCACGATCTGGTCCCATGGCGGGATGCCCGGTACCGGGGCGTCCATCACGACCAGGCGGTCGGTCTTGTCCGGGTAGCGGGCGGCATAGGCATACGCGACCATGGTACCGATGTCATGCCCGACAATCGCGGAATGCTCGATACCCAGCTTGGTCAGCACGGCGCGGATATCCGCCGCCTGGTTCCATTTGTCGTAACCCCCCTCTGGATGAGACGACAGCCCCATGCCGCGCAGGTCGGGTACCACGACGGTATGGGTCTTGGCCAACTCGGCAGCCAGCGGAGACCACATATCGCCCGTGTCGCCGAAGCCGTGGATCAGTACGACGGCCGGGCCTTGTCCGCCGGTCACGACATGGAGGGTCGCACCGTTGGCTTGAATCTCTTGCGTGTGGAATGCCTTGGGGAATGGCTTGACTTCGGCGGCTGCCGGCAGGGCCAGAGCCAGTGTGATCGCGGTCGCGGCAAAGTACTTGAGCATGTTTGACTCCTAACCCTGCGGGGATGGCCACCTGGCGATCACTGTTGGTCCGAGGGAGTGAGGCGAGTATGGTCTTGCGCAATCTGACGGAGTAGCCTTCAAATTCCTGATCAGGATTTCGGAAAAACCGAACAATCATGAAGCTCGATGGTATTGCGACCTTTGTCACGGTCGCCGAATGCAAGTCTCTAAGTGAAGCAGCTCTCAGGCTCCGCGTATCCCGATCCGTGGTGAGTGAGCGAATTGTCGAGCTCGAAAAAGAGCTGGGCACCAGCCTGCTTCAGAGAACGACCCGCAAGATTTCGGTGACGGAAGACGGGCATGAGTTTCTGCGGCGCGCCATCAGAATTGTAAAGGAGGTCGAGGAGGCGTCAGCCGTCATGTCCGAGCGCCGGGGCATGCTTGCCGGCACGTTGCGGATCTCGGCACCTGTGACCTTTGGGCGAATGCATCTTGGGCCGGCCTTGTACCCGTTTCTGGCGCGGCACCCGGAGATACAGATCACGCTGGATTTGAATGATCGTCGGGTAGACCCGTCCTCCGACGGGTTTGACGCCATCGTCCGGCACGGTGTGATCGAGGACCGCTATCTTGTGGCATGGACCTTGGCGACCAGCAAGCGGGTACTGGTCGCGTCGCCGGAGTACCTGGCGCGCAATGGCAAGCCGACCACGCCTGCAGAGCTGGAAGGGCATCGAGGAATTTTCTACTCGAATCGCGGGGGGGCGGATTGGCGTTTCATGCAGCAGGGAAAAACCCTCATCGTCCATGGTCAGTCCGGTTTGGTGCTCAATAATGGGGACATGATGCGCGATGCAGCGGTGGCCGGTCTGGGTATCACGTTACTGCCGCAGTTCATTGTCGGCGATGCCCTCAAGGCCGGTTCCCTGGCGCGGCTCGATATCGGCATAGAGGCTGAGCAGGAGTGCATCTACATTGCACACCCTGACGGTCAGCACCCCTCGGCGAAGCTCAGGGCACTTGCGGACTGGCTCCGTGAGGCATTTGGGAGCCCACCCTATTGGGATGCAGACTGACGCAACTATCAGGAAATTCCTAATAGTTCGCCAGGTGCTGTAAGTCCCAGCGTTGAAGCAATGGCGGTCTATACCTCGGTATGACCGCCATTGTCGTTTCAGACGGTAGGAAAAATCGTCGCCATCGCCTTTGAAATACCCCGCAAACACATTGATCTATCAACGTTTTTTGTCTTCCTAGACTCCAAGAAACCGGCACTGAATTAACGCGTCGGTCGAGTCATTTTTTGTCGATAAATGGATTGGGTTGTCATTTGACAACCTTTGCGCTTGGAGCAAGACTGGAGGCTAGGGATGGCTAGAACAAGACACCCGATCAAGGAGATCGAGAACGTACTGCGTCATGCAGAGGCATTGGGCTGGCGAGTCAAAGTAGGCGGCTCGCATGCTTGGGGCAGGATGTACTGCCCGCTCAACAGTGAGTTGTGTCGATGTGGCGAGTTTTGCATGACGAGCGTTTATAGCACTCCACGTAACGTATACAGGCATGCCCGTGAATTGCGGCTGGTTGTTGGCAACTGTGATCTGAACCGCGCCAGTGATAATCCTCTGAGCGCAGCGCTTAAGGAGTAGAAGCATGGAGGAGTACCAATTCACGCTGAGGTACCAGCTCTCGGAGCAAAACAACGATCATGACGCGTTGATCGAGCTTCTGTTGGAGAACGGTTGCGACGACTCGCTAGTCGGCTGCGGGATCCCTGGACGGTTGGCGCTGAAGTTCTGCCGAGATGCCGAGAGCGCCACCCAGGCATTGCTTAGCGCTTTGCAAGACGTCAAGCGCGCCATCCCCGATGCGCGTCTCATCGAGGTCGTGCCTGATCTGGTCGGTCTTTCGGATATCGCCGATATTGTCGGCGTTTCGCGGCAGAACATGCGCAAGCTCATGCTCAGTCATGGTGCGTCATTTCCGTTGGCGGTCCACGAGGGAAGCGCTTCGGTCTGGCATCTGGCGGAGGTCCTGGTCTGGCTCGAAAGCCGGGGCTACGACCTTGAGCCCCACATGATTGAAACCGCACAGGTGGCCCAGGATATCAATCTTGTAAAAGCCACCAGCAAGCTCGGCGAGGTGAACCCCGAATGGCTGGCGCTGGTGATATGACTCAGCCAGCGTCACCAGCTCAGCGCCGGGCCACATCCGAAAAGTAGAACTTGTCCAGGGTGTGCCGCGACTCGGTGTATTCGAACTGCCGGCCATCCTGCAGGAACGTCTGGTTCTTCACCACGATCACATGGCTTGCGCCATCCAGGTCCAGATGCTGCTGGTCGTCCCGGCTGCAACGGGCTGCCTGGATGGTGCGCTGGGCGAAGCTGATGCTCAGTTGCAGGGTCTGTTCGATATAGGCGTAGATCGAGTGTTCGGCGATGTCCCGGGTCAGGCCGGGGATCAGCTCGGCGACGAAATAGTTGATGTCGAGGATGATCCGCTTGCCGTCGATGCGCCGCACCCGCTTGATGCGGATTACCGGGCTGCCCGGTTCGGCATTCAGGCGCTCCAGGAGCGGGCCTTCAAGGGCTATCTCGCTGAACTCCACCACTTCGGTGCCGATGTTGCTGCCAAGGCTGGAGTGCGCCTCCTGGAAGCTGACGATACCGCCCAACTGGAACTCGATCGGGCTGCGTGACAGCACGAAGGTGCCCTTGCCATGGATCTTCTGGGCGAAACCGCGCTCCTGCAATTGCTCGATGGCCTTGCGCACGGTGCCCCGGCTGGCCTGGTAGCTGTCCATCAGTTCGGTTTCCGACGGCAGTCGGGCGCCTTTTTCCAATTGCTCGGTGGTAATGCTGGCAAGCAGATCACTGTAGATCTGGTTGTATTTGCTCATGCTGTTCGCTCTGGATCGAAAATGCTCGCCAACAGGTTGGCCGCCGCGATGTCCTAGGGCTGGAACCTTAAGGGCAGCTCGCCTCTTTGTCCATTTGTCGGATCTTTTACCGATAAATCCTAAACTCGTCTGTACGAGTTGTTGCTTTAACTCGTACAGACGAGTATTTTTCTTTCCTGTGTGCCGCCAACACCCTCCAATAACAAGAAACAGTGGAAGAAAAGCATGAGCCACGACTATCCGAATATCGCCCGCGAGCTGCTGCAAGGCCTCGGCGGCGCTGAAAACCTCGAGCAGGCCGCTCACTGTGTCACCCGCCTGCGCCTGGCCCTCAAGGACCCGAGTCGGGTCGACAAGGCCGCGTTGTCCCATATCGACCTGGTGAAAGGGTCGTTCTTCACCGGCGGTCTGTTCCAGATCGTCATCGGTCCGGGGGAGGTGGAAAAGGTCTACGCGGCCTTGCGCGAGATCACCGGGATGGCCGCCTCGACCATCGCCGACGTCAAGCAGAAGGGCGCCGACAAGGCCAACGCCATGCAGCGTCTGGTGCGGGTGTTTTCCGATGTGTTCATGCCGATTTTGCCGGCGCTGATCATTGCCGGCCTGCTGATGGGGGCGAACAACCTCATGGGCGCCAAGGGCATGTTCATCGAGGGCAAGACCCTGCTGGAGGCCTACCCGTCGCTGGACGGCGTATGGAGCCTGATCAACCTGATGGCCAACACCTCCTTCGTGTTCCTCCCGGCCCTGGTGGGCTGGTCGGCGGCCAAGCGTTTTGGCGGCAGCGAAATCCTCGGCATCGTGCTCGGCCTGATGCTGGTGCACCCCGACCTGCTCAATGCCTGGAACTACGGCAAGGCGGTCGCTGGCCTGGACGGGCAGAGCCTGCCGTACTTCGACATCTTCGGCTGGTTCCGCATCGAGAAGGTCGGCTACCAGGGGCAGATCCTGCCGATCCTGATGGCCGCCTATGTCATGAGCGTCATCGAGAAATGGCTGCGGGCGCGGGTGCCGAATGCCATCCAGTTGCTGGTGGTGCCCATTACCACCATTGTGATCACGGGGGTGCTGGCCCTGGCTGTCATCGGTCCGGTGACCCGTCACCTGGGCATCCTGATCACCGAAGGCGTGGTCTGGCTGTTCGATGTGGCGCCCGTCCTGGGCGGTGCGATCTTCGGGATGCTCTATGCGCCGCTGGTCATCACCGGCATGCACCACATGTTCCTGGCGGTGGACCTGCAACTGATCGCCACCCATGGCGGCACCTTCATCTGGCCGATGATCGTCATGTCCAACCTGGCGCAGGGCAGCGCGGCACTTGGGGTGTTCTACATGAGCCGCAATGCACGGGATCGCAGCATGGCCTCGACCTCGGCGATTTCCGCCTATTTCGGCATCACGGAACCGGCGATGTTCGGCGTCAACCTGCGCTACAAGTTTCCGTTCTATGCGGCGCTGATCGGCTCTGGCCTGGCGAGCATCTTCCTGTCGCTGAACAAGGTCCTGGCCTCGGCCATCGGCGTCGGTGGCTTGCCGGGCTTCATCTCGATCATTCCGCAGTACATCCCGATGTTCATCGTCGGCATGGTCATCGCCATCGTCGTGCCGTTCCTGCTGACCTGCGGGTTGAGCATGAAGATCATCCGGCCCGGCTACCGCGTGGCCTGACCCGGCCCCACAGGCGCGAGCGTGCTCGCGCCGACGTCCGAAAGCACCACACAGATATCACTGGCACCACCAAGGAATCCCCATGCAAGACTGGCAGCGTTCGGTGATCTACCAGATCTACCCGAAAAGTTTCTACAGCCATTCAGGCCAGGCCACCGGCGATCTGCTGGGCGTGGTCGACAAGCTCGACTACCTCAAGTGGCTGGGCGTCGACTGCCTGTGGATCACGCCGTTCCTGCGCTCGCCGCAGCGCGACAACGGTTACGACATCAGCGACTACTACGCCATCGACCCGAGCTACGGGACCATGGCCGACTGCGAGTTGCTGATTGCCGAAGCCGGCAAGCGCGGCATCAAGCTGATGCTCGACATCGTGGTCAATCACACCTCCATCGAGCACGAATGGTTTCGCCAGGCCCGCAGCAGCCTCGACAACCCGTACCGGGACTTCTACATCTGGCGCGACCAGCCGAACAACTGGCAGTCGAAGTTCGGTGGCAATGCCTGGGAGTACGAGGCCCAGACCGGCCAGTATTACCTGCACCTGTTCGACCACACCCAGGCCGACCTGAACTGGGACAATCCCCAGGTGCGCCAGGAAGTGTTCAAGATGATGCGCTTCTGGCGCGACAAGGGCGTCGGCGGTTTCCGCCTGGACGTGATCAACCTGATCTCCAAACCGGCCGATTTTCCCGAGGACGCCAGCGACGGCCGCCGTTTCTACACCGACGGCCCGAACGTGCACGACTACCTGCAGGAAATGCACCGCGAAGTTTTCGAAGGCCATGACCTGATCAATGTCGGCGAAATGTCCTCCACCAGCCTCGCGCACTGCATCCGCTATTCGCGGCCGGAGTCCCGCGAGCTGTCGATGACGTTCAACTTCCACCACCTGAAGGTCGATTATCCGAACATGGAGAAATGGGTGTGCGCCGATTTCGATTTCCTCGAACTCAAGCGCATCCTCTCCGACTGGCAGACCGGCATGCAGGCCGGTGGCGGCTGGAATGCGTTGTTCTGGTGTAACCACGACCAGCCGCGGGTGGTCTCGCGCTTCGGTCATGACGGTGAATACCGGGACGTGTCGGCGAAGATGCTCGCCACCGCGTTGCATTTCCTCCAGGGCACGCCGTACATCTACCAGGGCGAAGAGCTGGGCATGACCAACCCGGGCTTCGAGTCCATCGAGCAGTATCGCGATGTCGAAACCCTGAACATCCACCGGATCAAGCGCGAAGCCGGCGAGTCCGAAGCCCTGAGCATGGCGGCGATCATGCAGAAATCCCGGGACAACGGGCGCACACCGATGCAATGGGACGCGGGGCCGAATGCCGGCTTCAGCAGCGCACAGCCCTGGATCGGTGTGCCGGCGAACGCGGCCCGGATCAACGTCGAGCAACAGTTCGACGATACCGGCTCGGTGCTGCATCACTACCGCGCCCTGGTCGGTTTGCGGCGCCGCGAAGCGCTGATGGTGGACGGCGTCTACCGTCAGTTGCTGCCCGAGCATCCACGGGTCTGGGCTTATGTGCGTGAAGGGCAGGGCGAGCGGCTGCTGGTGGTGAACAACTTCTATGCCGAGCCCTGTGAAGTCGAGTTGCCCGAAGGTGTCTTCATGGCGAGTCAGACCCAGCGCCTGGTGATCGGCAACTACGACGATTGCCTACCGTGTAGCCGACAACTGTCGCTGCGACCTTACGAATCCTTTGTGCTGCATCTGTCGGAAAAGTAAGGCGTTTCATTCATTCAATGCTGTTCGCACCCCATCGTGCGCGGGGAGGCTGCGCCCGATAATCAGGTGCCAAGACACAATAAAAATAATGGGGAAGCCAATGAAAACAACAATAAATCGTCGTCTTGCGGTGTCTTGCCTGTGCCTGGGATTGCCGTTCTCGGCCCAGGCCCTGGAGTTCGCCGGTTACTTGCGCAGCGGCATGGGCAGTTCGGTCAACAGCAGTTCGCAAAGCTGTTTCCAGTTGCCCGGCGCACCGTCCAAATATCGACTGGGCAACGAGTGCGAACAGTACGCCGAACTTGAATTGCGCCAGGACCTGCTGACCCTCGACGACGGTTCGGTGTTCAGCGTCGACGGGATGGCGTCGCTCTACAACAAGTACGATCACAACCCCAGTTTCGACGGTGACAACGGCACGGTCCGCATGCCGCAGATGTACGCCCAGTGGTCGAACCTGCCCTCGCTCAACGGGGGTTCGCTGTGGGCCGGACGTCGTTACTACAAGCGTAACGACATCCATATCTCCGACTTCTACTACTGGAACCAGAGCGCGACCGGTGGCGGTATCGAGGACGTGAAGATCGGCGACCTGAAATACAGCTACGCCTTCTCGCGCAAGGACAACCTGTACCAGAAGGATTATATAAACCGTCACGACTTCAACGTCGCCGGCTTCAAGGTCAATCCCGACGGCGAACTGGAGTTCGGTGCCAGTTACATCGACGCGCCGAATCGCCGCGATACCCATCAGGGGTGGGCAATCACCGCGCAGCATGTGCAGAAGAACTTCCTCGGCGGCAAGAACAAGTTCGCCTTGCAATACGGCGAAGGGCCGGGCACCGGGCTGGGCTATACCGGTGACACGAGCCTGGATACCAGCAACAAGAGCTACCGCGCTGTGGAGTTTTTCGACTGGCAGGTGACGCCGCGCTTTGGCGGGCAGATCGAGGCGGTGTACCAGAAGGATATCCGCCCTGACGGCCAGGGCCAGACCTGGATGTCCCTCGGTGTGCGCCCGTCCTATGCCATTACCGAGCAGTTCAAGCTGGTGACCGAACTGGGCCACGACCAGATCGAGGCCCCGGGCGGCACCCGCAAGCTCAGCAAGTTTACCTTCGCCCCCACCTGGTCGCCCAAGGGCCCGGATTTCTGGGCGCGCCCCGAGGTCCGTGTCTACTACACCTATGCCAGTTGGAACGCGGCAGCCCAGCGTGCGGCCAATGAGCTGGCGGCCGGTTCGGCACTGTCCGATACCGGTGCGTTCGGCAGCGATCTGCACGGCTCCAATTTTGGTGTGCAGGTCGAGTATTGGTGGAAATAAGTCTTATGCTGGCGGGGCCTTCGCAGCGCCGGCGCGTCAAAGAACAATGATAAAGGTGATGTCATGAGCGCAACCTCTTCCCTGGAATTGCTCGCGCCCCTGTCCGGGGTGCTGATCGAGCTGGATCAGGTACCTGACCCGGTGTTCTCCAGTCGCATGATCGGCGATGGCCTGTGCATCGACCCGACGTCCGGGGTGCTCTGCGCGCCGTTGGCCGGGGTGGTGAGCAATGTCCAGGCCAGCGGCCACGCCATCAGCATTACCGACGATCAAGGGGTGCAGGTGCTGATGCATATCGGCCTGGACACCGTGCAACTGGCAGGCAAGGGCTTCACGGCCCGGGTCCGCGAGGGCGAGCGGGTCGTGGCCGGGCAGGCGTTGATCGAGTTCGATGCCGACTACATCGCCTTGCACGCCCGCAGCCTGCTGACCCTGGTGCTGGTGGTCAGTGGCGAGACCTTCACGCGGCCGGCGGCGGCCAGTGGCCTGATTGCAAGCGGCGAGCCGCTGATGCGGATCGAGCGTCACGCCTCACCCGCGGGCGCCGTGGTGGAAGAGGAGGGCGAGGCGTTGTTCTCCAGTCCCGTGACCTTGCCCAATGCCAATGGCCTGCACGCGCGTCCGGCGGCGGTGCTGGCCCAGGCGGCCAAGGGGTTTGCCGCGAGCATCTGCGTGCACCGGCGCCAGGACAGCGCGAATGCCAAGTCCCTGGTGGCGATCATGGCCCTGCAGACGGTGCGTGGCGACGTGTTGCAGGTCAGCGCGGTGGGCGAGGATGCCCAGGCCGCGGTCGACGCGCTGGCGGCACTGCTGGCCGACGGTTGTGGCGAAGCGGTCGAACCTGCGGCGGCGGTGGTGGTCCCGGTGGTGGTCCCGGTGGTGGTCGAGGCCTCTTCGCCGACCTTGTTGCGTGGCGTGTGCGCCTCGCCGGGATCGGCGTTCGGTCGGGTGGTACAGGTCGCCGAGCAGCAACTGGACGTGGTGGAGTTCGGTGGCGACGAAGCCCATGAGCGCGCGTCGCTCGAGCGGGCCCTGGATGAGGCGACCCGGGCTTTGCAGACCCTGCGGGATAACGCCGAGGGCAGCGCCCAGGCGCAGATTTTCCACGCGCACCAGGAGTTGCTGGAGGACCCGAGCCTGTTGGAGCAGGCCCAGGTGTTGCTCACCCAGGGAAAAAGCGCGGCGTTCGCCTGGCGCCAGGCCACCGAGGACACCTGCGCGTTGTTCGAGCGCTTGGGCAGCCACTTGCTGGCAGAGCGCGCGCTGGACTTGAAGGACGTCGGCCAGCGCGTGCTGCGGCTGATTCTCGGTGTCCAGGAGCGGGTTGCCGAACTGCCGGACGATGCGATCCTGATTGCCGATCAACTGACCCCGTCGCAAACGGCGGGGCTCGATACCCGCAGGGTTCTCGGGTTCGCCACCGTCGGTGGCGGGGCGACCAGCCATGTGGCGATTCTGGCCCGGGCGTTCGGTCTGCCGGCCCTCTGCGGCTTGTCCGCCGAAGTCCTGAAGGTGCCCGCCGGTACCCAGGTGCTGCTCGATGCCGACCTCGGGCGCTTGCACCTGATGCCGGAAGAGGCCGATGTCCAGCGCCTGCTGCTCAAGCGCCAGGAACAACGCCAGCGCCGTCAGCGCGAGACGGAACAGGCGGCCGAGGCGGCCCTGACCCGTGACGGTCATCGTGTCGAGGTCACCGCCAACGTCGCCTCGCTGCAAGAGGTGGAGCAGTCGTTGACCCTGGGCGGCGAAGGCGTCGGCTTGCTGCGTTCCGAGTTCCTCTATCTGGAACGCCAGAGCGCACCGAGTGTCGAGGAGCAGGGCGCGACGTATTCGGCCATTGCCCGGGCCCTGGGACCTGCGCGCAATCTGGTGGTGCGCACCCTCGACGTCGGCGGCGACAAGCCCCTGGCCTATGTGCCGATGGACAGCGAAGCCAACCCCTTTCTCGGCATGCGTGGCATTCGCCTGTGCTTGCAACGCCCGGAACTGTTGCGTCAGCAACTACGGGCGATTCTCGCCTGTGCCGGACTGACGCAACTGCACATCATGCTGCCGATGATCACCCAGCTGTCCGAGCTGCGGCAGGCGCGGCAGTTCCTAGAGGATGAAGTCCTGGCGCTGGGCCTCAAGGCATTGCCGAAACTGGGGATCATGATCGAAGTGCCGGCGGCGGCCTTGATGGCCGATCTGTTCGCCCCCGAGGTGGACTTCTTTTCCATCGGCACCAATGACCTGACCCAGTACACCCTGGCCATGGACCGCGATCATCCGCAACTGGCGAGTCAGGCCGACAGCCTGCACCCGGCGGTGTTGCGCTTGATCGCCACTACGGTGAAAGCCGCCCATGCCCATGGCAAGCCGGTCAGCGTGTGCGGTGCGCTGGCTTCCGAGGCGTTGGCGGTGCCGGTGCTGCTGGGCCTGGGGGTGGATGAACTGTCGGTCAGCGTGCCGCTGATTCCGGCGATCAAGGCGGCGGTCCGCGAGGTCGGGTTGCCGGAGTGCCAGGTGCTGGCCCAGCAGATTCTCGGCCTGGAAAACGCCGGGCAGGTGCGTGAAGCCCTGCTCGATCATCAACAAGCCACGGCAGTCGAGCCGCGGGTCCTGGAGAACTGAACATGTTCGAGAAATTTCAGCAGGCGTTCTGGAAAGCACTGACGCCGGACCTGGTAGCGGATCAACCGCCTACGCCGGTTTCCGAGGCGCAAACGGCGCTACGGCCGGAGATCGTCGCGGCCCTGGGGGGCGAGGGCAATCTCAAGTCCCACCAGCGCGTGGCATTGACGCGCCTGCGCGTGGCGTTGAATGACAGCGCCCGGGTCGATCAGCCGGCGTTGCGGGCGGCGGGTGTCGCCGGGGTGATGATATTGGCCGGTGGCGTGCTCCATTTGTTGCTGGGACTGGACTGATTCCCTTACCGTTTCGCAATTGCGGGTGTATCGTATTCGCCTTTTGCGCGCCCTGGCGTGCGGTTTACTCGGTGAGGTGGTTGCGTTCATGTCCTTTACCCGTCGACAGATACTCGGTGGACTGGCCGGTCTTGCAGTGGTGGGCGTCGGTGCCGGCGGTGCAGCGCGTTACTGGCTGGGGAAAATGGCCGATGCCGACGCCGGCCATGACTATGAACTGATCGCCGCCCCGCTGGACGTCGAGCTGGTGCCCGGGCACAAGACGCCGGCCTGGGCCTTCGGCTCGTCGGCGCCGGGCACCGAATTGCGGGTGCGCCAGGGCGAGTGGCTGCGGGTGCGTTTCATCAACCACCTGCCGGTCGCCACCACCATTCACTGGCACGGTATCCGCCTGCCGCTGGAAATGGACGGCGTGCCCTACGTGTCGCAACTGCCGGTGCTGCCCGGCGAGTATTTCGACTACAAGTTCCGTGTCCCGGATGCCGGCAGCTTCTGGTATCACCCCCACGTCAACAGCAGTGAAGAACTGGGGCGCGGCCTGGTCGGGCCGCTGATCGTCGAAGAGCGCGAACCCAGCGGTTTCCAGCACGAGCGCACCTTGAGCCTGAAAAGCTGGCACGTGGATGAAGCCGGCGCCTTCGTGCCTTTCAGCATTCCCCGCGAAGCCGCTCGCGGCGGGACGGCGGGGGGGCTGTCGACCGTCAACGGGGTGTCGCAGGCCGTGGTCGACTTGCCGGCGGGGCAGATCACCCGGGTCCGCCTGCTCAACCTCGACAACACCCTGACCTATCGTCTCAACATCCCCGGTGCCGAGGCGCGGATCTACGCGCTGGATGGCAACCCGGTCGAGCCGCGTCCGCTGGGCAAGGAGTACTGGCTGGGGCCGGGCATGCGGATCTGCCTGGCGATCAAGGCCCCGCCGGCCGGTGAAGAGCTGTCCCTGCGCAACGGTCCGGTGCGCCTGGCGACCTTTCGTTCAGTGGCCGGCAGCGGCACGCCGGGCGACTGGCCGAAGGCCCTGCCGGCCAATCCGGTGGCCGAACCGGACCTGGCGAACGCCGAAAAGCTCAACTTCAATTTCGAATGGGTTGGCTCCGTTTCGGTGAACGTCGATAATGGCCGCCCCCCCAGCCTCTGGCAGATCAACGGCAAGGCCTGGGACATCACCGACAAGACCTGCGCCGACCGGCCCATCGCCAAACTGGTGAAGGGCAAGAGCTATATTTTCGAATTCAAGAACATGACCCAGTACCAGCACCCGATCCACTTGCACGGCATGAGCTTCAAGGTGATCGCCTCGAACCGCAAGTCGATCACACCGTACTTCACCGACACCTACCTGCTGGGCAAGAACGAGCGGGCGCGGGTGGCGTTGGTTGCCGACAACCCGGGGGTGTGGATGTTTCATTGCCATGTGGTCGACCATATGGAAACCGGCCTGATGGCCGCCATCGAGGTGGCCTGATGCGTCAGATACGACCCGCGGCGATCATCGACCGCAGTCGCGACCAGGACTTCATGCGCGAGGCCCTGGCGCTGGCCGCCCAGGGTGCGCGGTTGGGCGAGGTGCCGGTGGGGGCGGTGCTGGTGCAGGATGGTGAGATCATCGGGCGTGGCTTCAATTGCCCGATCAGTGGCAGCGATCCGAGTGCCCATGCCGAGATGGTCGCCATCCGCGCCGCCGCCCAGGCGCTCGACAACTACCGGCTGCCGGGCAGCACACTGTACGTCACCCTGGAGCCGTGCAGCATGTGCGCCGGGTTGATCGTGCATTCGCGGATCGCGCGGGTGGTCTATGGCGCATTGGAGCCCAAGGCCGGGATCGTGCAGAGCCAGGGGCAGTTCTTCACCCAGGGCTTCCTGAATCACCGGGTGTTGTGCGAAGGCGGGGTGCTGGCCGAGGAGTGCGGGGCGATCCTCAGCGAGTTTTTCAAGACCCGCAGAAGCAAGTCCTGACTCCGCCCTGCCTTACTTGCGGGCGACAATCACCGCCCGCATCGGCGCCGGCAGCCCTTCGATGGTCTTGCTGTGATCCTCCGGATCGAGGAAGTCGCTCAACGACTGGTACTTCATCCACTCGGTCCCGCGCTGTTCCTGCACCGTGGTCACGCTCACATCGACACAGCGCACATCGCTGAACCCGGCGCGCCGCAACCAGCGCTCCAGGGCTGGTACCGACGGCAGGAACCAGACATTGCGCATCTGCGCATAACGGTCCTCCGGCACCAGCACCTGATTCGCGTCACCTTCCACCACCAGGGTTTCCAGCACCAACTCGCCACCCTTCACCAGGCAATCCTTGAGCGCCAGCAAATGTTCGATGGGTGAGCGCCGATGGTAGAACACCCCCATGGAAAACACCGTGTCGAAGCCTTCCAGATTGGCCGGCAGGTCCTCGAAGGGGAACGGCAGGTGCCAGGCCGAAGACTGCGCCAGGTAGCGCTGCACCGCCTGGAACTGACAGAAGAACAGCCAGTTCGGATCGACGCCGATCACCGTGTCCGCGCCGGCCCCGAGCATGCGCCACATGTAGTAGCCGTTGCCGCAGCCGACATCGAGAATGCGCTTGCCCTTGAGGTCCAGGTGCGGGGCGACCCGCGACCATTTCCAGTCCGAGCGCCATTCGGTGTCGACGTGCACGCCGAACAGATCGAACGGACCTTTGCGCCAGGGCGACAAACCCATCAGTGCCGTGCGCATCTGGGCGCGGGTAGCGTCGTCGCAGTCGCTGTCGAGGGTCAGGCCGTTCAGCAGATCGACCTGGGTCGGCATGATCTTCGGCAGTGCATCGAGCGCGCTCTGCCAGCGCTCCAGGTCGCCATGACCTTTTTCCATCCTGGCATCGAGTTGCGCTTGCAGGCTGCCGGCCCATTTGGCCAGCGGGGTATGCGCCAGACGGCGGGCGAGAGGGAACAGATCAATCATGGCAGGGCAATCAACGAGGCAAAGTTAAGGCATTGGAACCAGGGCACGACTTTCGAGAAACCCGCCGCCAGCAAGCGTTCGCGGTGTTCTTCGAGGCTGTCGGGCTTCATGACGTTTTCGATGGCGCTGCGTTTCTGGGCGATTTCCAGTTCGCTGTAGCCATTGGCGCGCTTGAAGGCAACGTGCAGCTCGGTGAGCAGCGCATGCTCTTCGCTGTCGTTGAACCGCAGCTTCTCCGAGAGGATCAGCGCGCCGCCGGGCAGCAACGCCTGGCGGATGCGTCCGAGCAGGGCCAGGCGCTGTTCCGGAGCGATGAATTGCAGGGTGAAGTTCAGCGCCACCACCGAGGTTGGCTGGAATTCCAGGGCGAGGATATCGCCCTCGATCACCTCGACGGGCAGCAGCTCCTGGAACATCGAGTCCTGGCCGTTGAGGTATTCGCGGCAGCGTTCGACCATGGCCGCGGAGTTATCCACCGCGATGACCCGGCAACCGTCGCTGCGCACATGGCGGCGCAGGGCCTGGGTCACCGCGCCGAGGGAGCAGCCGAGGTCGTAGAGCACGCTGTGCGGCTGGGCGAACTGTGCGGCCAGCACGCCGAGGTTCTCGACAATGGTCGGGTAGCCGGGCACCGAGCGCTTGATCATGTCCGGAAAGACCCGCACCACGTCTTCGTTGAAGGCGAAGTCCGGCACTTGGGCCAGGGGCTGGGCGAAAAGGCGATCGGATTCTTTGCTCACGACGGTTCCGGCGGATGCTGAAAAGGCGGGCATTTTAGCCAAGTTGGCGCCGCGATGCGCGCTTTGTCGGATAAAACACCGAGCCCGAGAGCGCTGGAAACTTGTAGGAGCGAGCTTGCTCGCGATGGACGTCAACGATAACGCGGGGTATCTGATACCCCGCGGTGTCTGGACCACCATCGCGAGCAAGCTCGCTCCTACAGAAGGGCGGCCGGCGTTCAGCGCGGCTTTTGGCTGAAAGCCGAGGCCGCGATCCCCCACTGCCCCAGCCAGTAGGCAAGGATGATCAGGTAGGGCGCCGCGGCGAACTTGACCACGAAGCGATCGATCCCGATCAAGCTGTCGGAGAAGGCGAAGGTCAGTGCACCCGCGGCCGCCAGCAGGGCGGAACGCTTGGGCACGGCGCTGCCCAGACGGGCCAGCGCTCGCCAGAGCATGGCGCTGATGGCCAGTGCATAAACACTGACGGGGATTAGCAGATCGCCCAGGCCCTTGGACATCAGGATGCCCAGCAACACCGCACCGATCAGCAGGGCCAGCAGCAAGGGCAGGGCCGCCAGCCGCCGGCAGTCGCTCAGGTACGCCTTGAGGTAAGCCAGGTGCGCGACCAGGAACGCCCCCAGGCCGAATACGAACAGATCGCCTGGCCAGGCCAGCAGCACATCCCCCAGCAGGGAAAAGATCAGGCCCAGGCCGATCCAGCGGCGATACCCGCCCACTGGCGCATCGTGCAACCAGCCGAGCAGGGCCAACACCGGCACCGGCTTGGTCAGCAGGCACAGCAGCGTTGACTCGATGCTCACGCCATAAAGGAACGCCACGGCCCCCATCAGGGCAAGGATCAGCCAGGGCATGTCAGTTCACCGTGATCGGGCAGTCGAAACTTTGTGCCGGCGCCGCTTCCGGGTCCCAGGGTTGCTGGTAGGTCAGCCGCAAGCGCCCGGTACCGGTGGCGAAGGCCTGGAAGCGCCAGGTCGATTGGCCACCGCTGCCCACCAGGCCGTTGTCGTCCGGATTGTGGTAGACCTCCGGCCCCAGGCTTTTCAGCACACCGCCCGCCGAGTCCTGGATGGACCAGCGATAGCCGGTGGTGGGGTTGCTGGGCAGGCTGAGGATCATGTTCTGCCCGTTCTTGAGTTGCATCGGGCAGTCACTCTGTTTCTCCAGCGTCACGTTCTGGCGCGGTTGCTGGGCACAGGCGGTGAGCAAGGCGAGGCTTAACGGCAGCAGCAGGCGAGTCCGGGTCATAGTGTCTCCAGTTATTACAGCGATGACCGAGCATAACCTGTGGAGCCGGACTTGCACTAATGCCTGGGATTCGAGGGCGTCGATAGCGTCTTGACCCGCCATCACGATCAACGCGGTCCTTGTAGGAACCGGCTTGCTGGCGATCGCGGTTTATCAGGCGACAAAGATGTCGACGGTCAGATCGCAATCGCCAGCAAGCCGGCTCCTACAGGTCGGGGCCCGACCGCAAACTACCTTGTTTAGAACAGAATCTTCGCCACATCCGCGAAACGCTTGGCGAAGTGCGCCGTGATGCCCTCCTTCAGGTAATCCGGCAGTTCCTCGAAATGCCCACGGTTGGCTTCCGGCAGGATCAGCTCGAAAAGCTTCTGCCGCCGCGCCGCAATCACCTTTTCCCGCACCCCGCCAATCGGCAGTACATGCCCGGTCAGGGTCAGTTCGCCGGTCATGGCCACGCCCTTTTTCGGTGGCTGGTTGCGCGCCAGCGACAGTAGCGCACTGGCCATGGTCACCCCGGCGCTGGGACCGTCTTTCGGGGTAGCGCCTTCCGGTACATGCAGGTGCACGAAGGCCTTGTCGAAGAACTCCGGATCGCCGCCAAACTGCTTGAGGTGCGAGCTGACGTAGCTGTAGGCGATCTCCGCCGACTCCTTCATCACCTCACCCAGCTGCCCGGTGAGCTTGAAGCCACGGTTGAGCGTATGGATGCGGGTCGCTTCGATCGGCAAGGTGGCACCGCCCAGGCTGGTCCAGGCCAGGCCCGTGATCACGCCGACACCGGAGAGCACCTGCTCGTTGCGAAACACCGGCATGCCCAGCGAGGCTTCGAGATCCTTGTTGCCGAGCTTGATCGCCGTGTTCGGCTCTTCCAGCAACCTGACCACGGCCTTGCGCACCAGTTTGCCCAGTTGCTTCTCCAGCTGGCGCACCCCGGCTTCCCGGGCGTAGCCGTCGATCACCGCGCGCAGGGCACTGTCGCTGATGCTCAGGCTGCTTTTGCTGACGCCGGCCTTCTCCAGCTGCTTGGGCCACAGGTGGCGCTTGGCGATGGCGAGTTTTTCCTCGGTGATGTAGCCCGACAGGCGAATCACTTCCATCCGGTCCAGCAAGGGGCCGGGGATCGAGTCCAGGGTGTTGGCGGTGCAGACGAAGAGCACTTTCGACAGGTCCAGGCGCAGGTCCAGGTAGTGGTCGAGGAAATCCACGTTCTGTTCCGGGTCGAGGGTTTCCAGCAGCGCCGAAGCCGGGTCGCCCTGGAAGCTCTGGCCCATCTTGTCGATCTCGTCGAGCATGATCACCGGGTTCATCACCTCGACCTCTTTCAAGGCCTGCACCAGCTTGCCCGGCTGGGCACCGATGTAGGTGCGGCGATGGCCCTTGATCTCCGCCTCGTCGCGCATGCCGCCGACGCTGAAGCGATAGAACGGCCGCCCGAGGGATTCGGCGATGGATTTGCCGACGCTGGTCTTGCCCACCCCCGGCGGTCCCACCAGCAGCACGATGGAACCGCTGATCTCGCCCTTGTAGGCGCCGACCGCGAGGAACTCGAGGATCCGCGCCTTGATGTCATCCAGGCCGGCATGATGCTGGTCCAGCACCTTGCGCGCATGCTTGAGGTCGAGCTTGTCCTCGCCATACACGCCCCAGGGCAGGGCCGTGGCCCACTCCAGGTAGTTGCGGGTGACGGCGTACTCCGGCGAGCCGGTCTCGAGGATCGCCAGCTTGCCCATTTCCTCGCTGATGCGCTTTTGCGCCTGGGCCGGCAGGACCTTGCCCTGCAAGCGCTGCTCGAACTGGTCGACGTCGGCGCTGCGGTCGTCCTTGGTAAGCCCCAGCTCCTGCTGGATGACCTTGAGCTGCTCCTTGAGGAAGAACTCGCGCTGGTGCTCGCCGATCTTGCGGTTCACCTCGGCGGAGATTTCCTTCTGCAGCCGCGCGACTTCGACTTCCTTGCGCAGCATCGGCAGGACTTTTTCCATGCGCTTGAGCATCGGCACGCAGTCGAGCACTTCCTGCAGCTCGTTGCCGGTCGCGGAGGTGAGGGCGGCGGCGAAGTCGGTCAGTGGCGACGGGTCGTTGGGGCTGAAGCGGTTGAGATAATTCTTCAGCTCTTCGCTGTACAGCGGGTTGAGCGGCAACAGCTCCTTGATCGCATTGATCAGGGCCATGCCGTAGGCCTTGACCTCGTCGGTCGGCTCGCTCGGTTGGTGCGGGTATTCGACTTCCACCAGGTACGGTGGGCGATGGTGCTTGAGCCAGGTCCGAACGCGCACCCGGGTCAGGCCCTGGGCGACAAACTGCAATTTGCCTCCCTCGCGACTGGCATGGTGCACCTTCACCAGGGTGCCGTACTCGGGCAGGGCCTTGGTGTCGAAATGGCGGGGGTCTTCGGTGGGCGTGTCCATGAAGAACAGCGCCAGGGAGTGGTGATCGGATTTGCTCACCAGCTCCAGGGTTTCGGCCCAGGGTTCTTCATTGACGATCACCGGCAGCACCTGGGCCGGGAAGAACGGGCGATTGTGGATCGGGATGATATAGACCTTGTCCGGCAGGTTCTGCCCGGGCAGCGCCAGGCCGGTGCCCGAGGCGCTCGCGGCGTGGGCATCGTCGGCGGTGTGTTCGGCGTCGGCCTTTAAGGTCGGACGTTCAGGGAATTCCTGCTGCTCGCTCATGGGGCACCTGCACAGTGATATATGCCAATTAAATGGGGCGAGCCGCCCGTGGTTTCAATGGTCAAGGGATACCGCTTTGCCAAAGGCGGTCGATAGCCCCTGAATGAATGAGTGTACAAAGCATTTTTCAGGTAGAGGTTTTGCCGGCCGGGCGGTCGTCCGTCGGCTTTGCCGTAATAGTGGCTAATGGCCCTATTTGTCGCGTGATCTTCTCTGCGCCCCCGGCTACTCTGCACCTGTGCAATCCTTTTGTGCCAAGGTAAACCCCTCCTTCACGAACCTGAGAGTAGTTGCTCAATGGCCCGTCCGACCTCATTGACTGGATTGTTTCTGCTTATTTCGTGTCTGTTGTCCAGCGGCCTGAGTGCCGCCGCCGGTTTTCAGGCCGAGATGGTCGATCAACAGGGCAAGCCCTTGTCGAACGCGGTGGTGACCTTGCAAGGCGCTGCGGCGCAGCCGGCCTACAGCCTGCAGGCGGACATGGACCAGCGCGACACCGAGTTCGCCCCCCACGTGCTGGCGGTGCATACCGGGACCCGGATCCGCTTCCCCAACAGCGACAATATCCGCCATCAGGTCTATTCCTTTTCGCCGGCCAAGCGCTTCGAGCTGCGCCTGTACCAAGGCACGCCAGCGGACCCGGTGCTGTTCGACAAGCCGGGGATCGTGGTGCTGGGTTGCAACATCCATGACTGGATGCTTGGCTATGTCTATGTGACCGACGCCCCCTGGTTCGCGGTCAGTGACGAAAAGGGCCTGATCCGTTTCGACCAACTGCCTGCCGGCCACTACCGCGTGACACTCTGGCATCCCCAGGTCGCCGATGGGCAGCCGCGGGCGGGGGGCGAAATCGTTGTGGCCGCCACAGGGCTGAAGCAACGCTTCAGCCTGTCGATCCAACCCCTGTCGCCGGACGAACCCACGGCGCCGGCTGCGAGTGCTTCGGGCGATGCCTTCGATAAAACTGTCAGTGAAACTGCGAAGTAGCTTCCAGGCGCGGGTCGCCCGCGTCCTGATCCTGCTGTTGCTGGTGGTGATCGGCGCGCTGTATTTCAGCGTCAAGGCGGCGACCAACAGTGCGGTCCGTGGCCAGGCCAGCGAGCAATTGCAGCTCGGTACCCGGGTGTTCGAGCGCTTGCTGGACGTCCAGGGCCGGCGCCTGAGCGATGGCGTGCAACTGCTGGCGGCGGATTTCGGCTTTCGCGATGCGGTGTCCAGCGGCGATTCGGCGACCATCCGTTCGGTGCTGCTCAACCACGGCAAGCGCATCAATGCCAATGACATGATCCTCCTGAGCATGGACGGCAAGGTCCTGGCCAGCAGCCTGAGCGACCTGCCCGACGGTTCGCCGTTCCGTTATGACCAGGCCCTGCGCGAGGCGCGGCGGCTCAAGCAGTCGACCCTGATCGTGCCCTTGCAGGGCAAGCCGCATCTGCTGGTGGAAGCACCGGTGCTGGCGCCCTTGCCGATCGCCCGGGTGGTGATGGGCTTTTCCATGGACACGGCGTTCGCCCGCGAGCTGCGTTCGTTGAGTAATCTGGAAGTGTCGTTCCTGAGCGTGGACCGGCAGCAGCCCGGGGAACTGGTGAGCACCCAGCCGCCGAGCATGGCGCAGAACATCGAGCACCTGATGCTCGCCAACGGCAAACACACGCAGGAACTGACTGAATACGAGCAGCACAGCTTCCTGAGCAAGACGCTGATGCTGGCCGGCGGCGGCGGGGAAAATGACAACCAGGTCATCGCCTTGCTGCAAAGTCCGCTGGACGCGGCGATGCAGGCGTTCGAGCCGCTCGACCAGAATATCCTGCTGATCGCCCTGGTCTCGCTCCTGGCGTCCCTGGCCGGTGCCTTGCTGCTGGCGCGCAGTGTCTCGCAGCCGGTGCGGGCGCTGGCCCAGGCGGCGGAGCGTATCGGCCAGGGCGATTACCAGACACCCGTATCGCTCAAGCGCAGCGACGAACTGGGGCTGCTGGCCAGCGCCTTCAATTCCATGCAAAGCGGCATCGCCGAGCGCGAGCAGCAGCTGGCGCACAATGCCTTGCACGACGGGCTCACCGGCCTGCCCAACCGCGCGCTGGCGATGGAGCGCCTGGGCAGTGCGATCAGCGCCGGGCGCCCGGTGGCCCTGGTGTACCTGGAGATCGATAACCTGCGGGCGATCAGCGAAGCCGGCGGTCCCGACGCGGTGGACCTGGTGCTGCAACAGGTCGGCCTGCGCCTGCTGGGGGCCCTGCGTGCCGGGGACACCGTGGCGCACCTGATCGGCGGCGAGTTCCTGCTGTTGCTGCAGAACGCCACCAGTGACGGCGCGGTCGCCACGGCGGACAAGCTCCAGCAACTGTTGCTCAAGTCGCAGCGGGTTGCCGGGCATGACGTGACCCTGGATTGCCGGATGGGGATAGCCGCCTTTCCGGGGGATGGCCTGGCCGCGGAGGAACTGCTCAGCCGCGCCGCCATCGCCATGAAAGACGCCGGACAGATCCCGGGACACATCCAGATCTACGAACAGGGACGCGACCTGGCGCACCGGCGCCAGGTCACCCTGATCCGTGACCTGCGCCATGCCGCGGCCAACGGCGAGTTGCTGCTGCATTACCAACCCAAGCTGGATATCCGCGAGGGCCGGGTGCGCCAGGCCGAAGCCCTGCTGCGCTGGCAGCACCCGCAGTTCGGCATGGTGTCGCCGGCGGAGTTCATCGTCCTGGCCGAACGGACCGGCAGCATCCAGACCCTGACCCATTGGGTGATCGAGGAGGGTATGCGCCAGCTGTCGGAGTGGAACCAGCGTGGCTTGCACCTGCAAGTGTCGCTGAATATTTCGGCGGACGACCTGCTCGGCCCCGACCTGGCCGACCGTGTCTCGACTCTGCTCAAGCAGTACCGGTTGCCGGCCGAACAATTGATCTTCGAGATCACCGAAAGCGCCGTGATGCGCGAGCCCGAGCAGGCCTTGAAGGTCCTGCAGCGGCTGCGCGAGTGCGGCATCAGCCTGTCGGTGGATGACTTCGGGACCGGTTACTCGTCGCTGGCGCATCTCAAGCGGCTGCCGGTGCAGGAACTGAAGATCGACCAGTCCTTCGTTCGCGACCTGGATGAAACCAGCGAGGACGCGGTGATCGTCCGCTCGACCATCGAAATGAGCCACAACCTGGGGCTGAAGGTGGTTGCCGAGGGCGTCGAATACGCCCACAGCCTGCGCTTGCTGGAGCGCTGGCACTGCGACACTGCCCAAGGCTACCTGATCAGCCGGCCCTTGACCGCTGCGGCGTTCGAGGCCTGGGTGGCCTTGCCCTTGGGGGCACCGTCCGTTGTGGCTCATTGATGGGCGGTGCCGGTGCAAAGGCTACGAATCTTGCAGGTGTTCTATCCCTCGCTTGAGCTGCTACCGAGTCGCGACTAAACGATGGGGGTGGCAGCTGTACGCAGGTTAGTAGGCCGGCGAGCTAAGGAACCGGTGCACCCGAGGGCGCCCTGCGCACAGCCACCATAATGTTCAGGCAATAAGAGGCCTGACAGCACGATGGCACCATGCGCCTAAAGCTCACACGGGCTACTAAACCCGATCACTGAATTGGCAGTGACGAACGAAGACTAGTCACGTGTTTTGGCAGGTGCAAGCGGTCAGGATTTTCTAGGAAACTTCATACGAATGAAGAAGCAAAGTCTCAGTCGCATTCGGTGGGGCTCAGCCTAACCTTATTCAGGAACATTGAGGCGCGGCTTGATTTTTACTGGCCTGTCACTTCTTTCGAGGCACGGGTGACCAGCGTTGCCGTTGGTCAGGACTGTTATTTCTGACAGTAGAGTCTTGTCTCGCGCCCTTCTACGGTATTGCTCAACAGACATCCTGTTTCAAGTACTCAATCGTTTGGGACTTTGCAGTCGCGGGTGTCATGGTGGCGATGAGGAACTGTCATGAGCGACGACAAGGTTTCAACACGTGGCACAGCGATAAAGGAGCAGCCCACGGGCGGGATTCTGGCCTGGTGGGGAAACGGTGACGAGATGCGGATGTTGGAGAAAGTGAGCGCCGGCGTCTCGACAATGGCCACGAATGCGTACGGCATGATGTTGGCAATCAAAGGGGGGGAAGTGCTGTCCTGGGATGGTAACGGCAGCACCGTGACGACTCCGGTTCCGCAGGAGGCGAAGTCCGGTGTCAGCGCCATTGCCAGTGGCTATATCGAACGTCCCACCCGGGTACGCTCGTTGGCGCTGAAGGCGGGAAAAGTCCTCTCCTGGCAGGACTATCCGGTGTTCTCCGAATTGACCGTACCGCAGGCCGCGCAGTCGGGGGTGACGGCCATCGCCACCAGCGGCCGTTGGGGCATGGCGATCAAACAGGGCGAGGTGCTGCTCTGGGAGATCGATACGGCGGAGCTCTTGCATATCCCGGAGGAAGCCCGGTCAGGAATCAGGGCCATCTCTATTGAGCCACACACCGGAGGTCAGGCGATGGCCCTCACCGAGCAGGGCCGGGTGCTCTGCTGGTCCCCCGGTACCCTCCGCCTGCTGGACGTGCCGGATCAGGCGCAATCTCGAGTCAGCGCCATCGCCAATGACGATGCCCACTGGGTGGCGATCAGAGGCGGTGGGGTCTTGGCCTGGCACCACCGAGGCGGGTTGACCGTGGTGCCGGTGCCGGATGAGGCGAAGTCCGACGTGAGCGCCGTCGCCATTCGCCTGGAGCGGGTGGTGGCGCTGAAAAACGGCGGGGTACTCGACTGGACCTTCGGCGAGACCGAGACCAAGCCTGTCCCTCCCCAAGCGCTCAGCGGTGTCCTGGAGGTTGATACCTCCAGTTTCTCCCTGATGGTGCTGAAGCAGGACCCATGAAGCGTCTTCATCAGACCTGTCACCAGGGGTGAGGTTCTTCTAGGCTCATGTTCAAGGCACTGTGTGGTATTGCGTGTCCAATCTGTTTGGCGGCTTTGAGATCGTAGAAGTTGCGATCGCCAGGAACCAAGGTCATGAGTGATGACAGGGCTTTGAGGCAAGGATGGCGTGGAATCTCCTTGAAGGCGGCGGCACTTCTGGGGTGGGTGACATTGGGCTCCCAGCTCTACCAGAACTGTCAGGCCGCGGGGAGTCTGTTGGGCGGACTGGACGTCTTCCTCAGTTACTTTACGGTGCTGAGCAATGTCCTGGTGGCGTTGGTGCTGACCAGCGCGGCGACCTCGGGGGAGTCGACCGCGCGTCGTTTCTTGCTCAGTCCCTCGGTTCAGGGCGGCGCGGTGGTCAGCGTTGTGCTGGTCTCGTTTGTGTACAACCTGTTGTTGCGCGTTCCGTGGAACGTCCGGGAATTCCAGTGGGTACCCGATGAGTTGATGCACGACGTGATGCCGGTGCTGTTTTTGCTCTATTGGTGGTTCTATGTGACCAAGGGGCGCTTGCAATGGCGGGATATGGTGCCGTGGTTGATCTATCTGCTGGCCTACTGCGTTTACCTCCTGTTGCGCGGATACCTGGTCGGCAACTACCCTTATGATTTCGCCGATGTGGGCGAGCTGGGTTATCCCCAGGTGTTGATCAATGCCGGGATGGTGGTGTTGGGGTTCATGCTGGTGTCACTGCTGGTGATTGCCGTGGACCGCTGGCAAGGCCAGCGCTGATCGGTTGCCGTTGGTCAGGACTGTCATTTCTGACAGTAGAGGCTTGTCCGGCTTTCTTCTAGGGTCTTGCTCAACAGACAGCCTGTTTATAAGCGCCCAATCGATGGGGGCTTTGCCGTTGCAGGTGCCACGTAGCAAGGAGCCTGCTCATGAGCAACGAAATGGTGTTAACGCAAAGCACGGGCGGTATCGCCGTGAAGATCGCGGCATTGCTGGGATGGTTTGCATTAGCTCTCCAACTCTACCTGATCCTGGCTTCGCGCTGGCAGGGCGACAAGAGCCTGTTGGGCGGGGTGGACATCTTTTTCAGCTATTTCACGGTGCTGACCAATATCCTGGTGGCGGTGGTGCTGACCTGCGCGGCAACGTCAGGGGATTCGGCGGTGCGCCGGTTCTTTCTCAAACCCACGGTCCAGGGCGGTGTGGCCGCCGCCATTGTGCTGGTCGGGCTGGCGTACAACCTGCTGCTGCGCAATACGTGGAACCCCCAGGGCCTGCAGTGGGTGGCCGATGAGTTGCTGCATGACGTGATGCCGGTGCTGTTTGTGATCTATTGGTGGTCCTGCGTGCCCAAGGGCACCTTGCAATGGCGGGATCTCTGGCCGTGGCTGCTCTATCCGCTGGTCTATTTCATTTACGCCCTGGTGCGTGGCTACTTTGTCGGCTCCTACCCTTATCCCTTTATCGAAGTGGACAAGCTGGGTTATCCACAGGTGTTTATCAATGCGCTGATGGTACTGGTGGCGTTTGTGGTGATATCACTGGTGCTGATTGCCGTGGATCGGTGGAAAGGCCAGCGCTGATCAGGTCACCTGCACCCACCGACCAAGAGTCATCGATTAAACTCGCATGACAACTCTCCTGGCCCGGTGGGTGTCTTTACTTCAGATGCCAAAGTTTTTATAGGCAAAGTCCTTCAGACCCGTAAAGTATAAAACGGATTCGATATCACTGCGTGATGTACGCCCGCCGGGATACTTACTTCTAAGATCTCGATGGTAGACAATCATGGGGGCTATCAGATCCCTGATCAGTAGATTGTCTGTCAGGACTTGCCGTTGTGAAGCCGGTACGGAATAACCGAACGATGCATCCCCACTGACCGCACTCAGAAGCAGGCGTGCCAGTCTCTGATGTTGTGGAATGCGTGTCGAATTATAAGACTGGTCGGCCTTGAGTTCATCATAGGTCATCGCCGAAGTGCTGACTAGTTCGCCCACCAGGGTATTGTCACCGTATTTCTCAATTCGCCATAATAAAAACTCTCTGATATCTCCGATGGTGACATTGTTTTCATCTATTTCGACTATTTCGACCTTGTAGTTGTCAGCATCCATAGCCAGGGCGAGTGCGATCTTTTTCATGGAGGGCAGCCGTACCTCCGCCCCCGTTTTAAACGCTGACGGGCTGCACCAAGGGCCATTCTCGGGCCCCACCCAACCGGTCTTTGCGTATTCAGGAACTTCTATCCAACGGTCACCCGGTCTGCCGTCTCTACCTTGGGCATCTTTTCCGCGATCATTATCGTTCGGTTTATAGGCAAGTTTGACAATGCTTCCTAATTCATTGTAGCCGTCTTGGTAGACCGCCCAGGCATAATTATGGAGTACCACCGCATCAAAGGGGACTGGATCCGCCCAGCCGGATTGGGTACCGTCGGCGCCAGTGGCCATGGCAGTAATTTCATAGTGGCCGGCTGAAAGCTCGGGGTCGTAGAGGAGTGTCCATTCACTGTCAACGTTGGTTAACGTCGTCCCAAAGCAGTAGGCGGCGCCACTGGGATAGATGCTAATGGTAGCCCCCGGGGTGCTGTATCCGGAGATGAGCAGCGATTGGGTCGATACTTGCGCGTTCTTGCCGGGGGTCATGATGATGGGGGCCCTGACAACGCCGGTATCGTAGACATCGTATGAAAAGTTCTTCCAGTCAGAGATGATTTCGCCGAAGGTCTGGCGTATGGAAAAAGTAAATGGACCGAGTGGCAGATCAGCCGCGAGTTCAGTGCTCCACTTGCCAAAGTGGTCGACCGATCCCTCGCCAAGTTTACTGCCATTCTGTTGCCAGATCTCAACGGTTGCGCCAGAGAAGCCGCTCCCCGAGAGACTGGTGTTATGTGAGGGCAGGTGGGAGCCTGAAACTGGGTAGTCGATGTTCGGGATGTCGGAGGTACTCATCGTGGCGTTTTCGACAACGTTATACGAAAAATTCAGCCAGTTGGATATCACACCGTCAAGAGTCTGACGTATAGAGAAGGTGAAGGGGCCAACGGGTAGATCGGTGGTCAGTTTAATAGCCCAGGAATAATTTTTAACCAATACCTGGCCGAGGAGACTGCCGTTCTGTTGCCAGATCTCAACGGTTGCACCGGGGAAACCGCTCCCGAATAGTACAGCGTCGTGACTGGGCAGGTCAGATTTTTGTGAGGGTCTCTGAATACGAGGAACGTCTGAGGCATTCATTCTATTTTCTCCTGTAGCGTTTACTGAAATGGGAGGGATTGGTCACGTCTCAGTAATAAGCATTTATAAAGATAAAGGGACTGCCGAAAATACAGGGCTCATCGCACTATCCGGGAGGCGATGGAATATTTTAATGCGTTGGGTTGGTCTGCCGTTTGGGTGGCAGAGGTTCGTTTTCTATTTTGCCAAGGCAATAACCAAAAAGCGGATTATTAGCCACGATGTTGTTGATTAATGTGGTCGTTTTTTTTCTCCTTAGGGAGTTTGAAAACCTGCAAGAATGATCTGGAAATAGAGAAGTACACAGGGCTCTTCAATCGAGTCTCGACGCTTACACAGGCTAAAATTTCGGGGTGGGTGTGTATACTGTCAGTTCTGACAGTTTTTTATGATGATTGGTAATGGCAGTTATTTCGTTGTTTGAAAAACTGAAAAGGCGGGATCCTCCTGGCCTTCGCCGTTGAGGGTACGTCCGCTACCCAGCAGGCCGGTGTAGTTGGAGAAGCGGCTGTAGAACACGCCGAGGCTACGTTTTTTGTCAGGAAAACAAAAAGCCAGGTTTTCAGTGGCGGCGCTAGACTTGAAGCAGGAGGCCGTTGGCGTGGCTGATCGCCAGCAAGCTGGCTCCTAGGGGCCATGCTCGACCGTAAGTCGCGCGCTGTGCAGGATGGGTCTTACAGTCGTTTCAGATATGGGACGCCTTGTCTTCGCCCGTGGCTCTTCCCCCGCCCCAAGGCTCGGCTAAGGTGCGCGGCTTCTTCCATTTCCTGACCTGAAGGCTTGGCATGACGGCATCGAACAACAACCCTTTGCACGGCGTGACCCTGGAGCAGATCCTCAATGCCCTGGTGGCCCATTACGAATGGGAAGGGTTGGCGCAACGCATCGATATCCGTTGCTTCAAGAGTGACCCGAGCATCAAGTCGAGCCTGACCTTCCTGCGCAAGACCCCCTGGGCGCGGGAGAGGGTCGAGGCCCTCTATATCAAGCTGGCGCGGACCAAGCGCGAGCTGTGAGTGCGGATACCGGCGCGATGCACAGCGCTGTGCAGGCCTTGGGCGGCTGGCGGCGGATCCTGTTGATGGGGACGGCGCTGCTGGGCTGGGGCGGGCTGGCGATCCAGATGTACCTGGTGCTGATTTTCCGCTGGCAGGTGGAAGCCAGCCTGATCGGCGGGCTGGTGACCTACTTCAGTTTCTTCACGGTGCTGACCAATACCCTGGCGGCGACGGTGTTGACCTGCGCGGTGACTTTGCGGGACTCAGCGGGCCGACGCTGGTTTCTCAGGCCGTCGGTGCAAACGGGGGTAACGGCGAGCATCGTGGTGGTCGGGCTGGCCTACAACCTGTTGTTGCGCCACCTGTGGCATCCCCAGGGATTTCAGTGGCTGGCCGATGAGTTGCTGCATGACGTGATGCCGGTGCTGTTCGTGGTCTATTGGTGCTGCTGTGTGAAGAAGGGCACCTTGCGGCTGTGGGACGGGTTGCCATGGGCGATCTACCCCGTGGTCTATTTCGGCCATGTGCTGTTGCGCGGGCATCTGATCGGGGTCTATCCGTATCCCTTCGTCGATGTGGATAAGTTGGGTTATCCACAGGTGTTTATCAATGCCGGGCAGATTCTGCTGGGGTTTTTTCTGGTGTCAGGGGTGTTGATTGCGGTGGATCGATGGTGGGGCAGGGGACGTTTGGCAAGCAGATAGAGCGGTTGTGTCTGGGCTGACGCTTTCGTCGGAACGCCGCCCGGACCAAGCTCTGCTCCTACAGGTTTTTGTCGTTCGCCGACTCTGCATGCGATGCAACACTGTAGGAGCAGAGCTTGCTCGCGAAGAGGCCCTTGAGGCTTGCATCGCGCTGAGATCCTGTTGAGGAATCAATCCTCGGCGCTGTCGTCCTGTTTCCAGTAGCCAACCGTCTTGACGAATTCGTCGTTCAAGCCATGCTGGCCGAGCAAGACTTTACGGATCCTGCGCGACAGGGCCGCTTCGGTCGCCACCCAGGCATACAGGTTGCCTTCGGGGAGGCGCAGTTGTTCGACGGTGCGCAGCAGGTCCTGCTCCGGCGCATCGCGCCGTACCCAGGTCACCTCGATCTGTGCCGGACTCTGCAGCACCTGCTGCTCCCCGGCGTTCTCCACCTCGATCACCACCCGCGCCCGCCGATTGGCCGCCAGGCCCTCCAGGCGCCGGGCAATGGCCGGCAGCGCGGTTTCGTCGCCGATCAGCAGGTAGCTGTCGAAGATATCCGGCACCACCATCGAGCCCCGCGGGCCGGCGATGGTGAGGAACCGACCGGGCGCGGCCTGGGCTGCCCAAGTCGAGGCGGGGCCGTCGCCGTGCAGGACGAAGTCGAGGTCCAGTTCGCCGGTTACCAGGTCATAACGCCGTGGGGTGTAGTCACGCATGGCGGGTAGCGGGCCATTGTCCTTGGCGCCCGGCACCCAGGTTTCCAGCGCGGCCTGTTCGGTGGCGTTCTGCGGGAAAAACACTTTCACATGGTCGTCCGTGCCCAGGCTGATAAAGCCCGCCAGTTCCGGCCCACCCACGGTGACGCGGCGCATGCGCGGGGTGAGGTCGACGACCCGCAACACCTCCAGGCGGCGCCGCTTGATTTCGTGCAGGACGCGATGAATCCCCGGGTTGACTACATTCATCGCGCTGTCTCCTGAGCAGACGGGGTGGCGCCCGGCCCATCGACGATGGCCTTGGCAGTGTTGTTCAGCAGGTCGCGAACCCGAAGGATTTCTTCCGGGCTCCAGCGGCCGTGGTGCAGTTGCAGGGCGTGGCGCAGGTTGTGCACCGCCTCGTGGATTTCCTGCGGTCGCTCATGACCGCGCAGTGAGCGCTTGCTGACATCGATGCGCATGCGTACGCCATCGAGGGCCACGGCCTGCTCGACCAGGGACTGGCGGCCGACGTCGGTCACGCTGTAGCGCTTTTTCCCGGCGGCGGCGTCGCCGAGGATCAATTCGCTTTCTTCCAGGAAGGTCAGTGTCGGGTAGATCACGCCAGGGCTCGGGCTGTAGGCGCCGTCGAACATGCCTTCGATCTGGCGGATCAGGTCGTAGCCGTGGCAGGGCTGTTCGGCAATCAGCGCCAGCAGCAACAGTTTCAAGTCGCCGGGGGCGAAGACCCGTGGCCCGCGTCCACCGCGTTCGCGACCGGGGCGGTGTTCGAAACCGTCATGGCCATCGCCGAATTCGCGGGGGTGGTGACGAAGATGGGGATGTTGCTCTCTCATTTCTCTTTCTCCTGTCTAGTTAAGATATAACTTAAGATATATCTTAAGTGCGTGACAAGAAAAAATGACGAACGGGTGCCCAGTCAAATGGCTCATGCACCTGCCGGCCCTGTGGTGTGCTTTCTGTTTATTTCTGAAGATTTTCCCTACGTGAATTGAAGAAAAGCACTCTAATCAAGCGCCGGGACTGCTCTTTACCATGCCGCCTTGTGTCAAAAAGGCGGGACTTATCATGTCCAGTTTCTTGTTGGGGGCGCTGCTTTGGGTGTCTCCGGGCCTGTTCCTGTCGGCCCACGCCGCCCTCGATGTGGCAAAACCCGGTTCACCCGCCAAGGTGATCCAGAGGATGCGGCCCAAGCCCAAGGCAGCGCCGGCCCGCATCGACAATGTCGTGGGCCGTGCCCATGAGTTGATCGGTACGCCCTACCGCTGGGGCGGGATGTCGGTCAGCGGCTTCGATTGCAGCGGCTTGCTGGTCTACCTGTTTCAGCAGGAGGCCAATATCAAGTTGCCGCGTACCACCGTCGCCATGCGTCGCTCCAACGCCAGGACCATCGAGCGGAACAACCTCAAGCCGGGCGATGCGGTGTTCTTCCGGCGCAATGGCCAGAGCACCGTCAACCATGTCGGGCTCTATATCGGCGGGGGCAAATTCATTCACTCGCCCCGTAGCGGCAAGACGGTGCGCATCGATTCCCTCAGCAACAGCTACTGGAAAAAGAGCTACACCCTCGCCAAGCGCTTTCACAGCACACACTGAGGCGTTGCTCGCGCCGTCAGTGTGTTTGCGCGACCTTCTGCGCGTTGCACAAGGTGCTGCTGCCCGGTTGCAGGTAGGGCGTCAGGATCGGCGCCATGCCCTTGAGCACCTGGACCGGCAGGGCCGAGGTGAATTTGAATGACTCGGCCGAGCGGCCCGGCACGAACGCGGTCAGGGTGCCGAAGTGATGGGTGCCGATGTAGAACACGAAGGTCGCCGTACGGTTGATCGACTTCGAACTCAACACCCGCCCACCGGAGCCGATGGCTTCGATACGGTTGTCGCCGGTGCCGGTTTTCCCGCCCATGGCCAGCGGTGTGCCGTCCGGCTGTTTGAAACTGCCGGAGACCCGCCGCGCGGTGCCCGCATCCACCACTTGTGACAGGGCGTCGCGCAAGGCCGTGGCGACTTCCGACGGCATCACCCGCTTGCCTTTGTCCGGGTCGTTGACCAGGCGGATTTCATAAGGCGTATCGGCGGCGAAGTGCAGGCTGTCGATGCGCAGTGTCGGCAGGCGCACGCCGTCGTTGAGGATGATCCCCACCAGTTCGGCCAGCGCGGCCGGCCGGTCGCCGGAGCTGCCGATGGCGGTCGCCAGCGACGGCACCAGGTGATCGAAGGGGTAGCCGACCTGTTGCCAGCGCTGATGGATATCGAGGAAGGCTTCGATCTCCATCATCACCCGGATCCGGCTGTCGCGAGCGCCCTTGTGCTTGCTCTTGAACAGCCAGCCGTAGACTTCCTGGCGCTCGAACTGGCTGGCGGCCACCACTTGGCTGAAGTGCGCCTGGGGGTTGTCCAGCAGGTAGCCCAGCAGCCACAGATCCAGCGGGTGGACCTTGGCGATAAAACCCTGGTCCGGCAGGTCGAAAGCGCCCGGTCCATAGGTCTTGTACAGCTTGGCCAGGCGTTCGTCAGTGACTTTCTCGGTTTTCAGGTGGGCCCGCACGAAGGTGTTGAAGGCCGCCTGCGGGGCATTCGGCAGCAGGTAGCGATGCACGGCGGCCAGGCGAATCGGCGTCGGGTGCATGCCGTCGAGGAAGGTGTCCAGGCGTTCCTGGGAAGTCTTGTTCTGGTACTTCTTCCAGAAGCGCAGCATGAAGGCCGTGCCCTCGCGGTCGGCGAAGCGGGCCAGGTATTCCTGGCGGCGGGGTTCGCTATCGTCCTTGAGCAATTCGGCACTGTTGTTCGGCCCGTGGTAGGTGCTGTAGCGCACCAGGTCGCGCAGCAGGCGGATAAACGGCAGGTTGATCGACTCGCGCAGGGCCTCGCGCAAGGTCGGGCTGCGGCCGTTGTCTTCCTTGCGGAAGTTGTGGAAGTGGTGCAGGCCGCCGCCGGTGAAGAAGCTTTCGCCGGGGTTGGCCGAGTATTTCCGGCTGAGGGCCTCATCGAGCATTTTCGGCAAGGAGCGGTCGTTGTTCTGCGCCAGGTATTCCAGCGCCCAGCGGGTGATCGGGTCCTGGGCGTCATTGGCCACTTTCTTCAGTTCGGCGGATGGCTGGTTGCCATAACGGTCGTGCAGTTCGGCGATGATCTGCAGGTAGCTGGTCAGCACCCGCAGTTTGGCGGTGGAGCCCAGTTCGAGCTTGCTGCCTTCGTTGATGTCGAAGGGTTGGTCGGTGCTGTCGGTCTGCACCCGCACCCGCGCGCTGTCGGGGGTGAGTTCGAAGAGGGTGAAGCTGTAGCGCACCTGTTGCGTGCTGGTGGGGGTCAGCAGGTGTTCGCCGAACAGGCCCAGGGACTTGGCGACCTCGGGGTCGGCCAGGCGCTTGAGGTAGTCGCTGGCCTCGCTTTGCAACGCCGACTGCAAGGTGCTGGTGGCCGAGAGGTCGAGGCGGTCGAGGTCGTAGAGCGGGCGGTCGAGCATGGCCGACAGGCGGCTGCGGGCCACGCTGATGCCCTTGTTCGACTCCACCGGCTGGATGGTCGGCTCCTGCTGCCAGTCGCGGTAGCTCACCTTGCTGGCCAGGGCGGCGGCGGCCAGCGGGGCGTCGATCACGCCGTTCTGGGCCAGCAGGCGGATATGGCTGTCGGTCAGTTCGGCCAGTTCGTCGCGGCCCCGGGCCAGGTAGTGGGAGGGCCGGCGCTGGGCAATCATCAGCGACAGCACTTCACGCAGGGCCAGGCCCCGTTCGGCAACGCTCCGGGCGTCGCTGGCGGTGCTGTTCAAGCGGGCGTTGACCTTGGCGAAGTCCGCGCCGTACCAGACCCGCAAGCCTTCGGCCATGCCATGGACCTCGCCATGGCCGGGCACGGCGGACAATGGCACGCTGTTGAGGTAGTCGCGCACCACATCCTTGCGCGCTTCCAGGGTTTGCGGGCCGCCCTGATAGGCGCGCACGCTGGCGGAGATCATCTGCCGGATCTTTTCGCCGCCGGAAAGGGTCAGGCCGTCCGGCGAGTGCCGGTATTTCTCCAACTGGGTCGCCAGGGTACTGCCGCCGGCGGTCTGGCCGCCCATGTGCAGCACCTTGGTAATCTGCGACACCACCGCCTTGCCGAAGCGTGGCCAGTCCACGGCGGGGTTGGCCTCGGGTTGTTTCGGGTCGAGCAGGTCACGGTTTTCGATGAACAGCAGGCTGTTGACCACCAAGGGGGGAATGGCGTCGAAGCTGGCATAGAGTTGTTGCGGGTAGTCGTAGTGGTAGACATCGCCGCCTCGGCAATCGGTGATCGACAGCCCTGCCTGGATTTTCTCCTTGTACGGCACGAAGAAGCCTGCCTGGCTGTAGTCCAGAAGGGCCGGGGAAAAGCGGGCCTGGGCTTCGATCAGGTAATGGCGTTTCAGCAGGCGCTGTTGGAATTCGCCGAGTGAGCTGTAGCCCAGGCGCTTGTCGAAAGGCCCGGCACCGGGATAGAACATCGAGTCGCTGGGGCCGGACTCCAGTGAATAACCGAGGTCCGCGGCGATACGGCTGAATTCGCGAGCCTGGATTTTCGAACTGCGCATTTCCCGCGAAGCGGCAACCCCCAGCAAAACCAGGGCAATCAGCAGCACCAGGCAAAACAGTCGCCACCACAGCCTGCGTTTACGGGGTTTTTTCGGTAAAGGCGCTTCATCCTCCCTGTTGGCTGGCGCCACAGTGTTGCTCGAATCGGATTGCCACAAAGCGCCCATAGTCGATTCATCCATTCACGCAGATTGATCGCACTTGCCTGAAGCTTAGACGCTGCTTGAGGGCGGTGAAAAATATGTGAAGTGAGTCAGACGGTCATCGGGGCCGGTATGTTCGTCCAGGTTCAGGCGGAGACCACCTGCGCGGGCCGGCCCAGCCGTTTGTTGAGGTCCAGCCAGCCCGCCAGCGCGGTCATCAACGCCACTCCCAGCAGTGCACTGAATACCTGCACCGGCCAAGTGTCCCCGGCCTGGGCATTGAGCATGTCCGCCAACGGCGCCAGCAGCACGCCGAAGCAGAACACTTCCAGCGAGTAGCGGCCCATCCGGCGACTCTGTCGGGCCAGCCAGTGATCCAGCCAGACACCGTTGGGCAACAGCTTCGCCACCACATAGGCCATGGCCAGGAAATGCAGCAGGCGCGCCGGCGACAGGTTGGTCTTGCTGATCGGGTAGAGCCATTCGCCCAGCAGTTTGGGCATGAAGGCGTCATGCAACTCGGGCCATTTCCATGACAGGGCGATCCCGGCGCAGAGCAACAGGTAGACCACGCAGGTCACGAACAGCGGCTGTCGCGACAGTGCCCGGGTTTCCGGGCGGCTTTCCCGCTGTCCATGGATAGCTGCCGCGCCGCCGAGCACGAACAGCAATTGCCAGGCCATGGGGTTGAAGAACCACACGCCGCCCTCCTGGGCGGCCAGGTTCCACTGGAACCAGGGCGCCAGCAGGTACAGCAGCACCGACAGCCCCACGACGTATTCGGCCTTGTGCAGCAGCATCGGCAGTATCAGCGGCAAGCCGAGCAGTAGCAGGATATACAGTGGCAGCGGATCCATCAGGTTGGGCTTGAAGCGCAGCAGCAGTTCATCCACCAGCGCCTGCTGCGGATGGGTGAGGAAATACTGCAAGCCCATTTCCTGCACCAGGTCACGGGTTTCCACCTGGCTGTTGGCGAAGAACACGATGCCCATCAGCAGTGCGAGCAGGAAGATATGCACCACATAGAGCACCCAGGCCCGGCGCAGGATACGCACGCAGGCCACCAGATAGCCGTCGCGGAGGGCGATCTTGCCGTAGGCCAGTAGCGCGGCGAAGCCGGCGAGAAAGACGAAGATCTCCGCCGCGTCGCTGAAGCCGACATTACGTACGGTGAGATGGGCGAGAGGGTTCTGCGGCACGTGATCCCAGAAAATGAAGATCAGCGCCAACCCGCGGAAAAAGTCGATGCGAGGGTCGCGGCCGTTGGATATCACGGAAAAACTCTTGAGCGAATGTTGAATAGGCGTGTTGTGTCTGTAAGAAATTGCACGACGCACAGCGGCGGCGTGCAGGTTGGCGGGAATCGGGGGGAATTGCAAAATTGGGGTATTACTGAATGTCACAATTTTCTGCGCGGATCCTCCGATAACCGTTTTCCGGGGCGCGGATGACATAGAGCCTGAGTTCCATACTGCCTGCGCGCTGTGCAAACTGGCACTGCCAGGTAGGGGGGAACAGGTGCCGATCATCCTTCCAGTGAATCGATGTCACCCACCACACGCGCTTTTTTATACCCGGAGGCAAATGCTTTAAGTCCTCGAAAAACAACTTCTCCCGGTCCGCGTAAATGAGTGTGGAAGCCCCGTAGCCATTAGGTCGGTTGTCACTCCCGTTCCAGGGTGGGTCATAAAGCAAAGGCGTCGTGCCCGCGTGGTTGTAATAGACAACGCTCAAGTAGGGGTATCCGCCGTGAACGATGATGCTGTCGCCATCAAGAAAGCGCTCGTCTATATAGGCGACGATGTCGTTAATGGGGTTGGCCTGCTCGTTGCGTGGGTCATCCAGGTCGTCCTGTTGAGCATAAAGGGTATGCAGCCCCATCAGTTGAACACTGACGATCAGCAGGATTGCGCTCAAGGCAAGAAGGGGAGTCCGTCCCATCAGTCTGCTGATGACCACCGCCAGTAACATCGGCAAGCCCAGGGCCGCAAAAGCCACGTAACGCTCGATGAAGACCGGAAACAAAAATGAGATCAGAAAAACAACCAGTATCGGCAGGAATGTGTGGAGTAAAAGCAAAACACCGAATTTGAAACGATGCCTCAGCTGGAAGGCTCCCGCTATTGCCAGGGCAGTGATGAACAGGGGGAAAAGCAGATAACCCAGGGTGAAGAAATCACGCCGGTCCCTGATTGAGAAAAACCGCCAAATGGAAGAGGGCAATGTATAAACCGTCGGTTCCGGCACCCACAAGATATCGCCGCCGCTTTTGAACGCGGCAAAATTGAAAAACAGTTCGTCAATCAGGCTGATCAGCCATGGCAGATACAAGAGAGCAATACTGATATTGGCCAGCCACCAGGGCCAACGGAAAAAATGACGCGCTGAATGGTCGCGTTGGCAGGCCAGAATGGACAGGTATGCCCAGTGAGAGAGCGCGCAGAAGATCGCGAAGTAATGGGTATAGAGCGCTGCCGTCATGAGCAGCACGTAGGCCACCAGGTAGCGATCACGGGCACTTTTCACCCAGTAGACCAGGGCGATGGTCGCTCCCAGCAGCCAGACGCTTTCCAGCGTATACATCCGGGCTTCCTGGCTGTAACGCACAGCGATCGGAAACAAGGCGAGCAGCAGCCCGGTCAATACGGCCGTTCGCGGTGTATCAAGCAAACGCATCAACCACATGCCCAGCAGCGTGGTCAGCACCCCGGCCAGGGCACTCATTGCCCTCAGCGAAAATACCCCATCCCCACAAACGGCGATCCAGGCATGCAGCAGCAGGAAATAGAGCGGTGGATGGACGTCGTGTCCTGCGTGAAACCATATCCGTTCAGGGGATTGGAGGCTCATCAGGGCCGAAAAAGCTTCATCGGTCCAGAAATAGGGGCTTTGAATGGCATAAAACCGAACATAAACGGCCAGCGACAAGACCAGCACCCAGAGTGATCTTTCAGGTAGGTCGCGCAGGGGGGAAAGTGCCCCGTCATAAAGTTTTCTGGTGTCCATGCTTTCCTGGCGGTGATCTGAGGGCGAGTCAATACCTGGGGTGCATGAGTCTGACACTAGGGTGCTTGGACAGGTCTGTCTACTGTGAGAAGTGACAGGCATGGCGTGCCTGGGAGCCGGCAGGGTGTCTGGGGCGGAGCGATAGCCTTGAGTGGGAACTAGTCTGTACCTGTGATTTCCGACAGTAGACAGGCCCACAGGCAGGTTCTAACGTAATCGTTGAGTGACGCTCGAAGTCAGTGGCGTATGGCGATGCCCGCTCGTCCAGGATCGGATGAGCGTGATGGAAATCGGGAATCCACTTTCATGCGCTGGGATCTGTCGTTCAAAGGGTTCTCCAATTATCTTTCGATCGGGGTGCTCAATACCCTGATTCATTGGACAGCCTTTCTGATCTTTCACAGTCTGCTGAGTATCAGCCAAGCGCTCAGCAACCTGGGCGCGTTTGCCCTGGCTGCTACCTTTTCGTTCTATGCCAATGCCCGTTATACCTTTCGGGCACAAGCTTCGCTCCGACGTTACCTGCTGTTCATCCTCTTCATGGGATTCTTGAGCCTGCTGATCGGTTGGAGTGCGGACAGCCTGATGCTGCCGGGGCTGATCACGCTGCTGGTCTTTTCGACGATCAGCCTGGTCGCAGGCTTTTTCTATTCGAAGCAGGTGGTCTTTCGGGAGCGCCGGCCTTGAAGATTTCCTTGATTGTTCCCGTATTCAATGAAGAACAGACCATTGAAATTTTTTACCAGTCGGTCAGGCAGGAACCTGGACTCTGCCATTATCAGGTCGAGATTGTTTTTATCAATGATGGTAGTTCCGATGGCACGGAAGGGGTCGCTCGTGCGTTGGCGCTGATCGACGACGATGTCGTATTGGTCAGCTTTTCGCGAAATTTTGGCAAAGAGCCTGCTTTGTTTGCGGGTCTTGAGTTTGCCAGTGGCGATGCTGTCATCCCCATTGATGTTGATTTGCAGGACCCGATCGAGGTCATTCCAAGGCTGATTGCCGAATGGGAGAATGGCGCGGATGTGGTCCTGGCCAAGCGCCGAAATCGTTCAACGGACAGTTATCTGAAGCGACACTTTGCCGCCATTTTCTATCACGTACTGAATAGCATCGCCTACCCTCATATAGAAGAGAATGTCGGTGACTTTCGCTTGATGGATAGAAAAGTGGTCGATGTTGTGAAAATGTTGCCCGAGTATCAGCTGTTCATGAAGGGCGTGCTGTCGTGGGCCGGATTCAATACGCGAATCATTGAGTATGATCGTGCCGTTCGTTCGGCCGGAAGCAGTAAGTTCAATGGATGGAAGTTGTGGAATCTGGCATTGGACGGTGTGACGTCTTTCAGTACGATTCCGTTGCGTCTGTGGAGCTATGTTGGAAGTGGGGTTTCATTGTTTGCGCTGTTGTATGCGGCGTATATGGCAGTGGATAAGGTCCTGTTTGGAAACGCCGTGCCCGGATATCCGTCATTGATGGTTGCTATTTTGTTCCTGGGCGGTGTGCAGCTCATTGGTATCGGTGTCCTGGGTGAGTATATTGGGCGAATTTACATGGAGGCTAAACATCGGCCCAGGTATATCGTCAAAGAAGTGGTCTCGGGGAAACGGAGTGCTTGGGGTTCTCGGCAGTCAAAAGTGGAGTAAGGGGTGAGTGGCCTATCATGAAAGTTGATTTTATGAAGAGGCACCTGTCGCAGGGTGAGGTGACGGTTTTTTACCTTGTAGCCAGTTTTTTATATGTGCTGCCCTTTATGCTCTCAGACTATCCCTATATTGATGACAGTTTGCGGGCTACCTTTGCCAGGGCGAGTCTGGCTGCTGAGGGGCGAGTCCTGGCGGATGTTCTTTACAACGTGTTATCGTTCAGTCATGCCGCCCCTAATATGTTTCCATTGGCGCTGCTGTTGGCGATCACCGGAATGGCATTGGCCTTGGCTCGTCTGGCCAGATATTATTTCCCTGACTTGACGTATAGCCATTGCCTGATTGTTTTGCCTTTGTTGTATTGTCCATTTTTTCTGCAAAATTTATCCTATCAGTATGATGGGCCGGCGATGATATTCAGTATCGTTGCGAGCATCCTTGCTGTTACCTACCAAGGACCCAGGGGCTGGAAAAGCTGGCTGGTGCCGGCCTTATGGGTCGCTGTGCTCCTGGCTTTTTATCAGCCTGCGATCAATGTCTTTGTGGGCTTGTGTTGTATCGAGGTGTTCAGGTTGCTGGAGAGGGGAGAGCCGCTTGAGAGCATCTTCATGAGAGCAAGTAATAAGTTGCTTCAGTTAGGGGTGGGGGTCGGTATTTATTATGTTACTGCCTACCAATTGACGGGTGATAACCGTAATCAGCTGATCAGGTTTGATGCGTCCACAGTCTCTGAAATCGCTTCAAGAGTCATGTTGTTTTTCAAGGCGGTCCCCCGAATCTTCAGTGGTGGAGGTGACTGGCTGCTTCTGTGTCTATTAGGGCTGGCAGTGGCAGGGTATGGCTATGTCATTGTTAAAATGCTCAGATCCAATATTCGAGTGTTGGAGAAACTGATAAGATTTTTGTTGTATGGCATGTTATTGGGTGTGCTGTGTTTGTCAGTTCACGGGATCATGCTCTTGTTCGCCTACTTCAATCTTGGAGCGCGCACCTTGGTCGGGGCTTCGGTGCTCCTGGTTTTTTTGTTTTATCTAAGCTTTTCTGCGTTGACGAAATGTCATCCGCAAGCTGGAATTTTACTGGCTGTGCCGCTGCTGTACATGTTGTCCTTTTCCTATGCGTATGGGCGGGCGCTGATCGTGAAACAGGAGATGGAAAAGACGGTTTCCTTTAACTTGAGTTACGATATTTCCAGTCGTGTGGAGTTGAGGCAGGTCAAGAGATTTTATCTGCAGGGGGATCGTGTTTATGATTGGGTGCCGGCCAATCAAGGCACCCGGACGGTCATGCCGGGTGTTCATGACATCATGTCGCTGGGGTTTGTCGTCTATCCGGATGCGCTTGTAAGTGTGGGTATAGATAATGTCCAGTGGGCCGATGATTCGTACTTTACCCAGGATAAAGTTGATAAGCTCGGCGTGCCGCTGGTTAATAATAAATATTATGATATCTATTTGATGGGGGAAGAAGGTTTTATCAGGATGAAACAGCTTAATCAGCCGGGTGAAAGAGCCGGCATACAATAAGTATCTCTCTGTGCCGTCAGCACAGAGAGAGTCAGTGTGATGGGGATGGGTATTTTCAGGTGAAAATCGGGACACCTGGTCTTTAGGCTTTGCGGGGCTGGCCTGCAAAGCCCTGCTGATTCACGCCGCATTCGCCTCGAAACTATCCGCCCGCGCCATCTGCCACATGCGCGAATAGAACTCGCCATTGACCTCGCCGGTCAGCAACTCACCCGGTTTCAGGAATACATGCAACTGCGAGAACAACTTGATCTCGGTCGCCGACATCCGACGTACCAGGTGCTTGGCCTCCAGTTGCGACGGATGATCGAGCCCCGCCGCCGCGAGCATTTCGGCCAATGCCTTCAGGGTATTGCGATGGAAGTTGAACACCCGCTCGGCCTTGTCCGGCACCACCAGGGCGCGTTGGCGCAAGGTATCCTGGGTGGCGACGCCGGTCGGGCACTTGTTGGTGTGGCAGCTCTGCGACTGGATGCAGCCGATGGCGAACATGAAGCCCCGTGCCGAGTTGGCCCAGTCGGCGCCGATGGCCAGCACGCTGGCGATGTCGAAGGCGCTGACGATCTTGCCGCTGGCACCGAGCTTGATCTTGTCCCGCAGGTTCAAGCCCACCAGGGTGTTGTGCACGAACAGCAGGCCGTCGCGCATCGGCACGCCGATATGGTCGGTGAACTCCACCGGCGCCGCGCCGGTGCCGCCTTCCTTGCCGTCGACCACGATGAAGTCCGGGAGGATGCCGGTTTCCAGCATGGCCTTGGCAATGCCCATGAACTCCCAGGGGTGGCCCAGGCAGAACTTGAAGCCCACCGGCTTGCCGCCGGACAGCTCACGCAGTAGGGCGATGAAGTGCATCATTTCAACCGGGGTGGAAAACGCGGTGTGCCGCGACGGCGATACGCAGTCCTCGCCCATCTGGATGCCGCGGGTCTCGGCGATCTCGCGGGTCACCTTGTGCTTGGGCAGGATGCCACCATGGCCGGGCTTGGCGCCCTGGCTCATCTTGATTTCGATCATCCGCACCTGCGGACTCTGCGCCTGGGCGGCGAAGCGTTCCGGGTCGAAGCGGCCGTCCGCGGTGCGGCAGCCGAAATAGCCGCTGCCCAGTTCCCAGGTCAGGTCGCCGCCGTTCTCGCGGTGGTAGGGGCTGATGCTGCCTTCGCCGGTGTCGTGGGCGAAGTTGCCCAGCTTGGCCCCCTGATTCAGGGCGCGGATGGCATTGGCGCTCAGGGAGCCGAAGCTCATCGCCGAAATATTGAACACCGAGGCCGAGTACGGCTGCTTGCACTGCGGGCCGCCGACGGTGACGCGAAAACTGCTCGGGTCGCTCAACGGTGCCGGGCGCATGGAGTGGCCGATGAACTCGAAACCGCCCTGGTACACATCGATCAAGGTGCCGAAGGGCTTGTCGGCGCTTTCGTTCTTGGCCCTGGAATACACCAGCGAGCGTTGGGCACGGGAAAAGGGCAGGGCATCGCTGTCGGATTCCAGCAGGTACTGGCGGATCTCCGGGCGAATGCCTTCCACCAGGTAGCGGATATTGCCCAGGATCGGGTAGTTGCGGCGCACCGCGTGGCGATTTTGCAGCAGGTCGAACACGCCCAGCAGGCTTAGCAGGCCAGTCAGCAGGGTGAACGGCCAGAGCCAGTCATGCGCCAGGAACGGCAGGCTGGCGAGGGTGAAGATCACACAACCGGCAAAGAAGGCGTAGCGGCTGAGAAGGGACAGGCTCATACGGTTTCCTTTGGTTCGGACTCATCAGGTCGGTCAGGCATTCTGCGCTTGTCAGGAAGGTGACACAAAGTCTGTCATCCAAATCCGTGTCACTCGTCGGTTTTGTTCGCGAGGGCGCGCAGCATGCGCGGGATGGCCGAGCCGAGCCCTTTGACCCGCGCGGTGTTGGTGATCTCGAAACTTGCCTGATTGTCGGTGGCCGAACTGCCCCCGACAAAAACGGTGAAGGTGCCGGGTTCCACCCGCCGCAAAAAGTAACGGTCGAGGAGAGCGAAGTCATCCTGGTCAAGCACAAAGCTCAGCGTGCGGGCCTCTCCGGGCTTCAACCTGACGCGGCTAAAGCCACGCAGCGCTCGCACCGGGCGTGTCACGCTGGCGACATTGTCGTGTAAATACAATTGCACGATCTCCTCGCCCTCTCGCTGACCGCTGTTGTGAACCGTGACTTGCACCGTCAGCGTCTCGGTGGCGGTGATTTGCGTGGTACTGAGTGTGGGCGGGTCATAGGTGAACGTGGTGTAGCTCAGCCCATGGCCGAACGGATAAAGCGGTGTCACGGACTGGTCGATATAGGCTGCGTCTTTGTTCGATTGTCGTCCGGTATGCTTCTGGCTGTAGTAGATGGGAACCTGTCCTACCGCACGTGGAAAGGTAACAGGCAGCTTGCCGCTGGGGTTGACGTCCCCGAACAGGATATCGGCCACGGCATTGCCCATTTCGGAGCCGAGGAACCAGGATTCGAGAATCGCCGGGACCTGTTCGGCCAGCTGCGGAATGGCCAGCGGGCGTCCGTTCATGAGAATGACCACCAGGGGCTTGCCGGTTTCGAGCAGTCGGCTCAGCAGGGCATCCTGAGCCCCGGGCAAACCCAGGGAGGAGCGACTGCGCGCTTCTCCGCTCATGTTCGCGCGCTCGCCGAGCACGGCAATGACCACATCGGCATCAAGGGCCGCCTGGTGTGCCTTGTCGATTTCCGAGAGGTCGAGGTCATCGGGTGAGGCTCCCGGGATGTAGACCACCTGCGTGGCGGACGAAACCGCGCCTTTGATGCCCTGCAGAACGCTGATCGATTCCTTGGCGCGCCCGTCGCCAGGCCAGGAGCCCAAGGTCGAGCGTTGGTCGTCGGCGAGTGCGCCCACCACCAGGAGTTTTGGCAGGTCCTTGTGCAAGGGCAGCAAGGCCTTCTCGTTCTTCAACAGCACCATGGATTTCTGCGCCGCCTCCCTGGCCAGGGCGCGTGACTGTGGGGTCAGTAGATTGGCCTTTTCACGGGCCGCATCGCTGTAGCGATAGGGGTCGTCGAATAGCCCAAGTCGTTGCTTGGCCTCCAGTACGCGGCGTACGGCGGAGTCCAGCGTACTCTGTGCAAGTTGGCCATTGCGTACCAGCGCCGGCAACTCTTGCGCGTAGAGACCACTGACCATATCAATATCCACCGTGGCGCCAAAGGCAACTTTGACCGCTTCCGTCGGCGTGGCGGCGACACCGTGCAGCATCAGTTCCCGCACGCTGTTGAAGTCGCTGACGATGAGGCCGCGAAAGCCCCATTGTTCCCGCAACTTCTCCCTGAGCAATGGGCCATTGGCGTGCATGGGGATACCGTCCAGCTCGTTGTAGGCGGGCATGACGGCATCCACTCCGGCTTGCACGGCGGCACGAAACGGCGGGAGGTAGGTTTCGAGCAGTGTACGTTCCGAGAGATCGCTGGTGTTGTAGTCTCGCCCCCCTTCAGGGGCACCGTAGCCGACGAAGTGCTTGGCGGTGCTCAGCAGTGTGGAAACCTCAGGTGCGCCCTTGCCATGAAAGCCGCGTACGCGTGCCACGGCGAGCGCGGAACCCAGGAAGGGGTCTTCGCCGGACCCCTCCACCACGCGTCCCCAGCGTGGATCGCGGGCAATATCGATCATCGGCGCATAGGTCAAGTGTATGCCGCTGGCGCAGGCTTCGACGGCGGCGGCTCGGGTGGTGCGTTGTGTCAGGTCCGGGTCCCAGGCCGCCGCTTCGGCCAGCGGCACGGGAAAAATCGTACGAAAACCGTGGAGGACATCCTCTGTGAACAACAGGGGGATATGCAGGCGAGATTCTTCCACGGCGATTTTTTGCAAGCGGCGCGTGTCCTGCACGCCAGAGGCTCCGAGAAGGGAGCCAACCCCCGAATGGCGTATGACGTCCTCTCCACCGTTTGCCACCACCGTTCCGGTGGGGGACTTTTGCACAACCAGTTGTGTAAGTTGCCCGGCCTTTTCTTCGAGGGTCATCCGGGCAAGCAATTGCTCAATCTGTTGTTCTTTGTCGGTGAGTGAGTCGGCATGCACGTTCACACAGGGCTCCATGGCGACAGTCGCGAGCAAGATGATTATAAAGTGCGCGGCCAGGATGCGACGTAAGACGCCCATGGGTACAAGCCTTGCCATGCTCTCGGGCGTTGCAGATCTGGGAAGTGTGCGAGGTGTAAACATGGTGACCCGCCACAAGCAGTCAGTGAAAACGCAAGCGTTAACGCTCGAATTCACTGGCTACCTGTCCCTGGCGGGGACCGTTCCCGTGCGGATCGGTCCTGGCGTGTTTTCCTTGCGTACAGGCGGGCAGTCGGCGTACGGCAACTCCATCAGCTCGTGACGGGATTGTTCGATCAGGGGAAGGCGGGCGTCTACTGTCAGAAATGACAGGTCGTGGTCATTTCTGACAAACGGTTATCAAGCCAGCGCAGGATGGCTCAGGCCTTCTGCGCCTGGAGGAAAATCGAGAACAGCTCGGATTGGGATTTGATCCCCAACTTGCTGTACATGTGCTTCTTGTGGACCTTCACGGTCTCGATGGAAATCTCCAGCTTGCGGGCGATTTCCTTGCTCGAACAACCGCTGAGCATCAGGCGTCCGACATCCAGTTCGCGGGCGGTCAACTGCGCGCCCTTGAGCTGTTGCACCGAGGCTTCCAGCTGCGTGCGCCAGTCGCCTTGTCCCGCCGTGGCAGGTTGGGTCACGCTTTCTTGCGCCTCATGGGGCAGGCGTTGGCGCAGCAGCGCCAGCACCCAGGGCTGGATCAACGAGAGCAGGGCGATTTGTTCGCCGCTGAAGGGAATGGTGGAACCCAGCGACAGGCACAGGGTGCGGTCGCCGTCGAGCTGGCAGTTGAACTGGATTTCATCGGCCACCACGTTCAGGCGAAAGTAGCGCTGGTAGTACTCGGTCAGTTCGAAATGCTCCGGCGCGACTTCCGTCAGGCGGTACAGGCCGGTGCGCTGCTGTTCGCGGCTGGCGATGTAGAAGGGGTCGAGCAGGTACAGGCCGCGCAGGTAATCCTGGAACAACGGGTCGGGGCCGCCGTCCTCGCCCGGGCATTCGGCGAACACTTCGGGGTGCTGGCCGTTGCTGAACAGCAGCACCACCCAGCTGTCGAAGGTCACGTACTGGTTGAGCAGGCGCACCAGCTGCGTCCAGAAATTCGGCCGGTCGAGGGCCTCGATCATTTGCCCCACCGCACGGTGCCAGGCGATGTCGTTCAGGATGAGTGTCATTGGTCTACCCCTATCAGGTTACCCCGGCCGCGTAATTCCCACGGCCCTCCCCCGGTGCGCATACTGAGCCCACACACAATGGCCGGGCGCTCATTCTGCCAGCTCGGCGCCGTCATTGAGCCTGGCCGGCTATCGAAAACAAGGAAAAACCCATGAAGGTCGAATTTGCCCAGCTTGCAGGCCGGGATAACGATACTGCCTACAACCTCGGGCGGGCGCTGGCGGCGATCGCTGCCTGCGCGGCCGATACGCAATTGATCGTGTTCCCGGAAACCCACCTGATGGGCTTTCCGTCCGCCGAGACCGTGGCCGCGGTGGCCGAGCCGCTGGACGGTCCGACCGTCCAGGCCGTGCAGCGGGCGGCTCGGGAGCGCAACCTGGCCGTCGTCATCGGCGTCGCCGAGAACGATGACGGGCAGTTCTACAACACCACGCTGCTGATCACCCCCGAAGGCATCGCCCTGCGCTATCGCAAGACCCACCTGTGGGCTTCGGATCGCGGCGTGTTCAGCGCCGGTGACCGTTACGTCACTGCCGAGTGGAACGGTATCCGGGTCGGCCTGCTGATCTGCTACGACATCGAGTTTCCGGAAACCGCCCGGGCCCTGGCGCAGTTGGGCGCCGAGTTGTTGATCGTCACCAACGGCAACATGGACCCCTACGGGCCGACCCACCGCACCGCGATCATGGCCCGTGCCCAGGAAAACCAGGCGTTCGCGCTGATGGTCAACCGGGTGGGGGAGGGCGATGGCGGCTTGCTGTTCGCCGGTGGCAGTGCGCTGGTGGATCCGTTCGGCACCTTGCTGTTCGAGGCCGGGCGTGAGGAAGGGCAGTTCGCTGTGCAACTGGACCTGGGCCAACTGGCGGCGGCGCGACGCGACTACCGCTATCTGGACGACCAGCGCCTGCGCTTGCCGGGCGAGGTGATTCGGCACGCCAACGGGGTGCGGGAATTGCTGATTCCGTAGGAGCGGAGCTTGCCCGCGAAAGGGCCCTCAAGGGCGCTAGAAGCTTCGCGGGCAAGCACCGCTCCCACAATGTTGCTCACCCCCATGGGTTTCTGGGGGGCATGTTTTTTCAAAACAAGAATTTCGTAGTACCGCTCCAACCTTGCCGAACTCGGCTCTGCCATAAATCCAATAACATTCGGAGTAGTCGCCTCATGGCTCATTTGCAACGCACCCTTTCGCTGGGGTCGGTGGTGCTGTTCGGCATCGCCTACATGACGCCGATCATTGTCCTCGGTACGTTCGGCATTCTGGCCCAATCCACGGCCGGCATGGTCCCGGCCGCCTATCTCGCCGCCCTGGTGGCGATGTTCTTCACCGCCATGAGCTACGGGCGCATGGCCGCCGCCTTTCCGGTGGCCGGCTCGGCCTACAGTTATGTGCGCAAGGCCATCAGCCCCAAGCTGGGCTTTATCGCCGGCTGGGCGGTCTTGCTCGATTACCTGTTCCTGCCCATGGCGATCTGGCTGATCGGCGCGGCGTACCTCAACTCGGCGTTCCCCGCGGTGCCGCAATCGGTCTGGGTACTGGCCTTTATCGGTATTACCAGTGTGATCAATATCGTCGGCCTGCGCCTGGCCAATGGCATCAACGCCTTGTTGATGCTGGTGCAGTTCCTGGTGCTGGTGGCCTTCGTCGCCCTGGCGATCCATTACATCGGCGGTGATGCCAGCAAGCCGTTGTGGACCTTGGCGCCCTTTGTCAGCGGCGACATGCAGATGCCCATGATCATGAGCGGCGCGGCCATTGCCTGCTATTCGTTCCTGGGCTTCGACGCGGTGAGCACCCTGACCGAGGAAACCCGCGATCCGCGCCGGACCATTCCGCGGGCGATCATGCTGATCACCCTGATCGGCGGTCTGATCTTCGTCGCGGTGTCGTATTTCGTGCAGCTGGCCCATCCGGCGTTCGTGTTCGATAACGTCGATTCGGCCGCTTATGAAATCGCCCGCAATATTGGCGGCGACCTGTTTGTGACGATCTTCCTGATCGGCCTGATCGTCGGTCAGTTCGCCTCGGGCCTGTCGGCCCAGGCCAGTGGTTCGCGCCTGCTCTATGCCATGGGCCGCGACGGGGTGCTGCCCAAGTCGTTCTTCGGCACCCTGCACGAGCGTTTCGGCACGCCGATCAACAGCATCCTGCTCTGTGCGGTGGTGGCCTTGCTGGCATTGAAGCTGGACGTGACCACTTCCACCTCGTTCATCAACTTCGGTGCGTTCCTGGCGTTCAGCCTGGTGAACCTGTCGGTGATCTTCCATTACTGGATCGCCGGCGAGAAGCGTGGGCCGCGTGAGTTGCTGCTGTTCCTGGTGTGCCCGCTGATCGGCCTGGTGGCGGATCTGTGGCTGATGATCAGCCTCGATCACCTGGCGATCTACCTGGGCTTGAGCTGGCTGGCGGTCGGTCTGGTGTACCTGGGGTTCCTGACGGGCGGTTTCCGCAAGCAGCCGCCGGAGATGGATTTCCAGGAAGCGGCCTGAGGTGATGCAGGAGCCGGCAAGCCGGCTCCTTTGCAGGTCAAGCCGCCTTGCTCTGGTGGATCGGCAACTCGATCCTGAACGTGGTGCCGACCCCCAACTCGCTGCGCACCGAAATCTGCCCGGCATGTTTCTGCACGATGCCATAGGACAGCGACAACCCCAGACCCGTGCCCTGGCCGATGGGTTTGGTGGTAAAGAACGGGTCGAAGATCTTCTGCACGGTCTCGGGCGCCATGCCCGAACCGGTGTCGGCCACTTCCAGCCAGATCCGCTCGCCCTGGGCGCCGCCACGCAGGGTGATGGTGCCGCGCTCCGGCCCCATGGCCTGGGCCGCGTTGACCACAAGGTTCATGATGACCTGGTTGATCTGCGACGGCAGGCACTCGATCTCCGGCAGTTCGGCGTACTCCTTGACCACATCGGCCTTGTACTTGAGTTCGTTGGCGACAATGTTCAGGGTCGACTCGATACCCTGTTGCAGGTTGCTCCATTGCCACTCCAGGTTCGAGTCGACCCGGGAGAAGTTCTTCAGGTCCTTGACGATCTGCCCGACCCGGCCGATGCCTTCCTTGGATTCCTTGATCAGCAGCGGAATATCCTCCTCGAGGAAGTCCAGCTCGACCCGTTCGCGCAGGGCCTTCAAGCGCGCCAGCAACTCGGGCGCGGCGATACCTTCCTCGGCGTCCTGATAGGCCTGGAGCATTTCCAGCAGCTTGTCGAAATAGCCCTCCAGGGTTCCCAGGTTCGAGGAAATGAAACCGATGGGGTTGTTGATCTCATGGGCGACGCCGGCGGCCAGTTGGCCAAGGGAGGCGAGTTTTTCCGATTGAACGAGCTGGCCTTCCAGCAGCTTGCGTTCGTCGATCTCATGCTGCAGGGCCAGGCTGGTCTGCCTGAGTGCCTGGGTCCGCTGTTCCACCAACTCTTCAAGCCGGTGCATCTGCAGGTTGGCGCGCTCGGTCATTTCCCATTTGTTGGTGAGGGTGTTGGCCAATTGCTGGACTTCGATATTGTCGAAGGGCTTTTTCAGGATCAGCAGCCGGTCGTGACCGTGCAGGCGCTCCAACAGCTCGTCCCAGGAATAGTCGGTGTAGGCGGTGCAGACCACCACTTGCAGGTTGGGGTCGACTTGCCACAGGTGTTCGATGGTTTCGGCACCGTCCCAGCCCTGGGGCATGCGCATGTCGACGAAGGCCAGGGCGTAGGGTTGTCCGCGGGCCACGGCCTGTTCGACCTTTTGCAGGCCTTCCTGGCCCTGATAGGCGGAGTCGAGTTCGAAGGGCAAGACGCTGCTGGTCTTGACTTCATTGCCGAAGAGCGCGGCTTCCATCAGGTCCAGGTCCGGCGACTCGTCGACCACAGGGGTGAGAATCTTGCGAAAGTCCTCGTGGATCGACGGGGTGTCGTCCACCAGCAGGATACGGCGGTTGCGGAGTGTGTTCATGAAACCCCCACGGCGGTTTTCAAGGGCAGTTCGAGGGTAAAGACGGCCCCTTTCCCGGGGCCGTCGCTGTGGGCGGTCAGGCGTCCTTGCATTTCGACCGCGGCCAGGGCGCAGCTGTGCAGGCCGAAGCCATGGCCGTCCTTGCGGGTGGTGAAGCCATGGGCAAAGATCCGCGTCATGTTTTCCGGCAGGATCCCTTCGCCGTCGTCCTTGACGCTGATGTGCAAGGTGGCGTCCTCCTCGACCGCCCGGACTTGCAGGATGATCTCGCGCGGCCGGTCGGAGAGGTTGGCCATGGCCTGCTTGGCGTTGCTGATCAGGTTGATCAGGATCAGCAGCAAGCGGTGTTTGTCGGCCATCACCCGGGGCACCTCGTCGTATTGACGGACCACGGTGACATTGTGTCGGGTCAGGGCGCCGGCGTTCATGCGCAGGGCGTCTTCGAGCAATTCGTGGATGTGCAGCGGTTCCTCCATGGTCGCGACGCCGGCGTAGGATTGCTGGGTCGAGACGATGTCCTTGATATGGTCGACACTTTTGCTCAACTGGATCAGTTCATCGCTCATGCTCTGTTGTTCCGCCGCAATGGCCTCGACCAGTTGATTGAGGTAGCCGGGCAACAGCTTGCCACGTTCGTCGACGGTAATGAACTCGCCGAGATCGTGACTGTGGTCGTTGATCATCGCCACCGCCCTGGCCAACCCCTGGGTCTTGCTGGTGCGCAGCTTGCGCGCCACCAGCTCGGCGGAGATGTTCACGCTGTTGAGCACATTGCCGACGTTGTGCAGCACGTTGGTGGCGATCTCCGCCATGCCGGCCTGGCGGGCATTGGCCATCAGCGCGCTCTGGGCCTCGCGCAGCTCGTGGGTGCGCTTTTCCACCCGTTGTTCCAGGTGTGTGTTGGCCGCTTGCAGGGCGTCGTTGACCCGGTTGATTTCGGCATAACTGCGGATCAGGCGGCTGGCCAGGTACAGCAGCAGGACGAGCAGCAGGGCCGAGAAAACCAGCAGGTACAAATGGTGGCGCTGATTGAGGCGTTCGGCTTGTTGCTGGTCCTGGTTCAATTGGTCGGTGATGGCGTCCAGGCTTTCGGAGACGGGTACGGCGTCGATCTCTTCGACCAGTGCATTGACCTTGGGTTGTTCGCGCAGGATCAGCTTGACGTGGTTGAGCAGGATCTCGATCGGCTCCTGGAGCGCGGGGGGCAGGCGTTCGGCGTCTATCGCCACCTGATTGAGCCCCAGCTCGATGCTGTGGGTACGTTCGTCGGTGGTGGTCTGGGCGAACTCCAGGGCGCTGAGCAGCAAGTCGTAGATGTCATTGGACGTGTCCTGGAGCATCAGCTTGTCCTGATCGGAGAGCGTGTTGAGCTGGTGCTGGATATCGTCTTCAGCCGTCGGCAGGAAGGCCAGGGAGTTGCGCAGTATCGCGTTGCGGGATTTGAATCGTTCGACCAGTCGCTCTTTTTCAGCGAGCGCCTGGGCCAGGGTTGACTGGCGGTCCTTCCAGGCGTCAGTGGTTGGATGTGTGTGGCCAGGTGCAATGGGCGCGAACGTTTGCAAGAGCTCGTGCATTTCCTGTGGAGGCTTGATCAACGGGTCGTAATTGCGCGCTACCGCAATCCTGGCCTTGAGGATTTCGGTGTCCCATTGGGCATCCAGTTGTTTGACCCGGCCGATCAGGTCGCGTGACTGGGCATAGTCCAGGGTCGCGTCAGAGTTGGTCATGAGGTAAAGAACCCCCAGCACCCCGGCGAGGAGGACGGCCAGGCGCGGCAGGAGGATCCGGTTCAGGAAGCTGCTGGTCCCATTCATAGCGGTTTGCCTCCCAACTCGCCGGTCAGCGTCTTGAGAAACAGCACGATCAGGCGTACGTCTTCGTCGGAAGGGACGCGTCCCAGTTGGTAGGTGAACATGACATGGACGGCGTCTTCCAGGGTCTTGGCCGAGGCATCGTGGAAATACGGGGCGGTGAGCGCAACGTTACGCAGGCTCGGGACCTTGAACACGTTGCGGTCCTCTTCGTCCCCGGTGGCCAGGAAGCGGCCCAGGTCGGCCTCGGTGGGATTGCCCCGGGCCTTGAAATAGTCACCCATCACGCCGAACTTCTGGAACATGTTGCCGCCGATATTGGTCCCTTGGTGGCAGGCGATGCAGCCGTAGTCCTTGAAGCGCTGGTAGCCGTATTTTTCATCGAGGCTGAGGATGTCGGTGTTGCCCTTGAGGTACTGGTCGAAGCGCGAGTTGGGGGTCAGCAGGGTGCGCTCGTAGGTGGCCAGGGCATTCTGCACGTTGGCAATGGTGACGCCGTCGGTATAGGCCTCGCGGAAGGCCGCCTGGTAAGCCGGTGCCTGGTTGAGGGTGTCGACGACGTGGGGCCAGTTGTTGCCCATTTCCGTCGGGCTTTTCACCACGCCCTCGATCTGCGCTTCCAGGGTCTCGGCGCGACCGTTCCAGAACTGCTTGAAGTTCAGCGCCGCGTTGAGCACGGAGGGGGTGTTGATCCCCAGGGTGTCCCCCTGGAAGCCGATGGAGAACGGTTTGTCGTCCACCCCGCCATGATCCAGGTGATGGCAACTGGCACAGGACGTGGTGTTATTGATCGACAGTTGCTTTTCGTTGAACAGTTGGCGACCCAGTTCGATTTTCCGTGGGTCCTGCACCGGGATATCCGGCAGCGGCTTGAGCGGTTCATCCAGAGGCGCGGCGACGGGGGATGTGCTGAGGAACATCCCGCAGCAGGCGAGCGATATCGCCAGCAACGACGGCAGTGCGCGAGGCATCATGGGCAAGTCCTTGGCATAAAGAGGCGGGTTCAGGGATCAGGCCTGTGCCGGTCGTTCGAATCGTCGGTCCTGCAGCAAGCGCAGGAAGGTCTCGGCTTCGACCGCCTTGCTGAAGTAGAAGCCCTGGCCTTCCTCGCAGTCATGGGCCTTGAGGAAGGTCAACTGGTCCAGGGTTTCCACGCCTTCGGCGATGATGTTCAGGTGCAGGCTCCGGCCCAGGCTGATGATCGCGTTCACCAGCGCGGCATCGTTGCTGTTGCCATTGAGGTCGCGTACGAACGACTGGTCGATCTTCAGCACGTCGATGGGAAAACGTTGCAGGTAGCTGAGGCTCGAATAACCGGTGCCGAAATCGTCGATGGCCAGGCGGATGCCCAGGGCCTTGATGGCTTTCAGGGTTTTAATGGTGTGGTCGATGTTTTGCATCAATACGTTTTCGGTGATTTCCAGCTCCAGCCGGGTCGGTTCCATGCCGGTTTCCTCCAGCACCTGGCGTATGCCGTCGAGAAAGCCGCGCTGGCGGAAGTCCGTGGCCGAGACATTGACCGACAGGACCAGCGGTGCGACGGCCTGATCCTGCCAGGCCCGACCTTGCCGGCACACCTGGCGCAACACCCAACGGCTCAGCGGGACGATCAGGCCACTGTCTTCGGCCACCGGGATGAAGTCCGCCGGCTGGAGCAGGCCGCGTTCGGGATGTCTCCAGCGGATCAGCGCCTCCGCGCCGACCACCTTGTCGCTCTTGAGGTCCAGCTTGGGTTGGTAGTGCAGCACGAACTCGTCACGCTCCAGGGCCAGGCGAATGCCGGATTCGATGGATTGCTGTTCGCGCGCCCGCAGATTCAGCTCTTCGACGAAAAAGCCGAAGTCGTTGGCCCCCTGTTCCTTGACGTTGCGCATGGCCGTTTCGGCTTTCTTGACCAGGGTCAGTGCGTCTTCGCCATCGTCGGGGTAGAGACTGATGCCCAGGCTCGCGGTGATCCGCAGAGTATGCCCGGCGATTTCATGCGGGGCATTGATGGCCGAGAGGATTTTTTCGGCGGTACCACGGCTTTGTTGCGGGTTGTTGAGTTCGGGCAGCACCAGGACGAATTCGTCGGAGCGGTAACGAAACACCGAGTCCGATTGGCGCAATGCACCGACCAGGCAGGCGGCCACGTGCTTGAGCATTTCATCGCCCGCCGGATGCCCCAGGGCATTGTTGATGCGCTTGAAACGATCCAGCCCGATGAACATCACGGCCACCTGTTCGTCGTGACGTTTGGCCAGGGCGATAGCCTGGCTCAGGCGGTCGCCGAGCAGGGTGCTGTTGGGCAGTTCGGTGAGCACATCGAACTGCAGCAGCCGGGAGACCTGCAGCAGTTCCTGGACGCGCTCCTCGATGGTTCGCTCCAGGCTGGCCATCCTCGAGGCGATGTCCCGCGCCAGTTGCCACTTCCAGGTCAGGGCACTGGCCATCTGGCGGATCTCCAGCGCGTCGAAGGGCTTTTTCAGGATCAGCATCTGGTCGCCGAAGGCGATGCGCTCGTCCATGGACTCCCAGGAATAGTCCGAGTAGGCGGTGCACAGGGCGATCTGCAGTTCCGGGTCGACGGCCCACAGTTGTTCGATGGTTTCCAGGCCGTCCCAGCCTGGCGGCATGCGCATGTCGAGGAAGGCCATGGCGTAGGGGCGCTCGGCGGCCAGGGCCAGCTTGACCAGCTCCAGTGCCTCTTGCCCCTGGTAGGCCGAGTCGATCTCGAAGCTCAGACGTTCGGGGCGGGTGGTACCGAACAACAGCTGTTCGGTGGTGTCCAGGCTCAGTTCATCCTCCTGCTCGGGCCCGAGGATCTTGCGAAAGTCCTGATGAATCGAGGCGGTATCGTCGATGATCAGGATGCGCCGGTTGGCGGCGCCGGCTGCGCTGTTCATGGGTGACTCCCTGGCGTTGGCAATGGGAGAGGGGCGATATGCCCGGCGTGCAGCAGTTCGGCGGCGCGATGGCTGTCGACGGCCTCGCTGAAGTAATAGCCCTGGGCGGTCATCGGTGAGCCGGTGGCCATCAACGAATGGCGTTGCTCATGGGTTTCCACGCCTTCGGCGATGATGCCGATGCCCACCTCCCGGGCAAAGTTGATGATCGCCCGCAGGGTGGTGGCGCTTTCCCGATCCTGGGTGGCGTCGCTGATGAACGATTGGGCCAGCTTCAGGTGGTTGACGCGGTAGGTCTTGAGGTAGTCGAAGGAGGAGTAGTCGGTGCCGAAATCGTCGATGGCGATCTTCACGCCGAGTTCGCGCAGCCTGGGCAGTACGTCGTTCTGGGTCCATTTGGTCTGGGCCAGGGTCGCTTCGGTGACGTCGAACTGCAGGTCCGAGGGCGAAAGCTCCCATTTGGCCATGGTCTCGACCACGTCGCGAACCAGCTCGTTGCCACTTTTGAGCTGGGCCAGCGACAGGTTGATCGCGATCACCGGCGGGGCCATGCCTTCGTTACGCCATTGGCGCATCTGCCGGCAGGCGTGGTCCAGCACCCAGTGCCCCAGGGCGACGATGGTCCCGGTCTTTTCCGCGGCGGGAATGAACAGGTCGGCGTCGAGTGTGCCGCGCTCGGGGTGGTTCCAGCGTAGCAGGGCCTCCATCCCCAGGATCCTGCCGGTGCCCAGGTCGACTTCCGGCAGGTAGTGAAGCTCCAGTTCGTCCTGTTCGATGGCCTTTCTCAGGTCCTGGGTCAGGGCGATCCGGTCGATGACTTCCTGGTTGATCTCGTCGGAGTGGAAGTGGTACTGGTTGCGGCCGTTTTCCTTGGAGCGATAGAGCGCCATGTCGGCCTGGACCAGCATGGTGTCGGCGCTTTCGCTGTCCGGGGCATAGGTGCTGATGCCGATGCTGACGGAAATCCGTACCTCGTTGCCGCCCAGGCTGTAAGGCTCCACCAGCGCATCGCGGATCCTGCTCGCCAGGGTGCTGGAGTACGTCGGGTCGACCATTTCCGCCTGCAGCACGGCGAACTCGTCGCCGCCCAGGCGCGCCACCACATCGTGCTCCCGGGTGCAGCCCTTGATGCGCCGGGAGACTTCCTGGAGCAGCAGGTCGCCCACCGGGTGTCCGAGGGTGTCGTTGATGTGCTTGAAGTGATCCAGGTCCAGGTAGAACACCGCGAACGGTGAGGCCCCGCGCCGGGCGGCGGCGAAGCTCTGGTGCAGGCGCTCGATCATGGTCGAGCGGTTGGCCAGCCCGGTAAGCCCGTCGGTACGGGCGAGCAGGGCGATTTTCTCTTCGGCCAGCTTGTGTTCGGTGACGTCGATGATGATGCCTTCGACTTCCAGCAGGCGTCCTTCCGGGTCGCGCACCGGTACGTAGCGGTTTTCCACCCAGCGCCAGTGGCCGTCGCCGGTGCGCAGGCGGAATTCGATCGAGGCGCCTTCGGCATCCTTGTCCAGGACCTTGGCCATGGCCTGGTCGACCTTGTCCTGGTCGTCGGGGTGAATCAGTTCCGCGGCCCAGTCGGGGGAGGCCAGCAGGTCCTTGGCCACATGCCCGAACTTGGTGATGTTGTGGGAGATGTACATCAGCGGGAACGACGGCTCGCCGCGCAGGCGATAGAGCAGGGTCGGGCTGTTCTGCACGATGATGTTGGCGTCGGACAACTCGCGGGTGCGCTCCTCGACGGCCTGTTCTAGTTGCTCCATTTTCAGCGCGGCGTCTTCGGTCATCTGCCATTTGACGGTCAGGGCGCTGGCCAGTTGGCGGATCTCGATGGCGTCGAAGGGTTTCTTCAGGATCAGCAGGCGGTCGCCCATCTCGATCCGATCGTTCATCTCATCCAGGGAGTAGTCGGAATAGGCGGTGCACAGGGCGACTTGCAGCTTGGGGTCGGCCTGCCAGAGTCGTTCGAGGGTTTGCAGGCCGTCCCAGCCCGGCGGCATGCGCATGTCGATAAAGGCCATGGCGTAGGGCTGCCCTTGCAACAGGGCCTGTTCGACCTTGGCCAGGCCTTCCTGGCCCTGGAACGCCGAGTCGAGGTCGAAACGTTCTGCCTGGCGCGTGAGGGTGTCGCCGAACAAGGCCTGCTCGGCCGACTGCAAGTCGTCTTCGACGCCGGCGGGGCAGAGAATCTTGCGGAAGTCTTCGTGGATCGACGGGGTGTCGTCGATGATCAGGATGCGGCGGTTGATGCGGGCGACCGGGCTGCTCATGGCAGGACTCCGATCAGGCTGACGGCGAAATGTACTGAGCTCATGCGGACATCCCTTCCTGATAACCACGCTGCCGTTGCGCACTAGATTGCTTGCAGCATAGATCGACTGACACGGATTTGCTGATAAAGATGATGCCAATTGATGGTTGAACATCTACCCTTAGCAAAAATGACAGGGACCGTCGGGCCAGCCAAAGGTCCCTGGATTGAAGCCCCACGCAGACATGAGGTGCTCCATGGATGAATCCACAGTTGATGTCGTGATCAAACCCCGTGTCTTGCTAGTCGACGATGAAGAATCGATTCTCAACAGCCTGCGTCGTTTGCTGCGTAGCCAGGGTTACGAACTGTTCCTGGCCGACAGCGGCGCCCGGGCCCTGGAGATCATGGCCAGCCAGTCCATCGACCTGGTGATCAGCGATGCGCGAATGCCGAACATGGACGGTGCCACCCTGCTGGCGCGGATTCATGAGCTGTATCCGAACTGCCTGCGGATCCTGCTGACCGGTTACGCCGACATGGACATGATCGTCAAGGCAATCAACCAAGGGCGGATCTACCGTTACATCAGCAAGCCCTGGAACGATGAAGAGCTGCTGCTGACCATCACCCAGGGCCTGGCCTTCCAGCACTCGGAACGTGAACGCCAGCGCCTGCAGGTGCTGGTCAGGGAGCAGAACCGGCAGTTGCAGGCACTCAACGCCACCTTGGAAAAGCGCGTGATCTCGCGCACCAGCGAAGTCCAGCAGACCGCCGACATGCTCGACCTGGCCTACGAGGAACTCAAGCGCAGCTATGCCGTCACCGCCGAGGTGTTTTCGCGGATGGTCGAGTGGCGCCTGCCCAAGGACAAGCAGACCAACCGGGCGATCATCGATCTGGTCAAGGTCTACTGCAAGACCCATGTCATGGATGAAGCGGCCAGTCGCGACCTGGCCATGGCCGCGGCCCTGCACAACATCGGCAAGATGAGCTGGACCGACAGCATGATGGGGGCGCCGGCCGACCTGCTGCACCACACCGATCGCGAGCGTTACCGAGGGTATCCGAAGCAGAGCGAGTCGCTGTTGATGACGCTGGAGCCGATGCAGGATGCGGCCCGCCTGATCCTGCATCATCAGGAGCGCTGGGATGGCACGGGGTTTCCCGATCATCTCAGGGGCGAGGCGATTCCCCTGGGATCGCGGGTGTTGAAACTGGCGGTGGACTTCATCGAGTTGCAACACGGCCTGATTCTCGAGCGGCAGATGAACAGCGACGAGGCCCTGGTCTTCATTCGCAAGTATTCCGGCAAGCTCTATGACCCGGACCTGGTGGAGGACTTCATCAAGGTCTGCTCCGAATACCTGAGCGACGTGACCCTGGGCGACCCGACGGTCCAGGTCCTGGGCACCCGCGAACTGGCGGCGGGCATGATCCTGGCACGCAACCTCAACGCCGACAACGGCATGCTGCTGCTCAACGCCGGCAAGTTGCTCAGTGCGCCACTGGTGGAGAAGCTGATTGCCTTCGAGGCCATGGAAGGCGGCAAGTACAGTGTGTTCGTCAAGATGCCGGAGGATGTGGCGTTGCTGGAGCAGGCGCAATAGCACCTTCCCGATTCCTGTAGAGCCTGGGAGCGGAGCTTGCGTGGGAACAGAGCTCCGCTCCCACATCAAGGGCTTCAGCGCACCGCGCTGACCCCGTCGAGCGTCGAGAACGAGGTGTCCTTGGCCGTCAGCAGGAAGTCGCGCATGTACGGCGCATCCAGCATGTCGGCGCGGATCGCCGCATACAGGGTGGCGAACAGGCCTTTCTCCCCCAGCCGCTTGGCCTTGACGTAACCCCGCGAGCTGTATTCGTGCAGTGCCCAGTGCGGCATGCCGCACACGCCGCGACCGCTGGCCACCAGTTGCATCATCATCACCGTCAGCTCGGACGTGCGCACTTGCGCCGGCTCGATGTCCGCCGGCTCCAGGAAGCGGGTGAAGATGTCCAGCCGGTCCCGTTCCACCGGATAGGTGATCAGGGTCTCCTTGAGCAGGTCCTCGGGCACGATGTAAGGCTTGTTGGCCAGCACATGCTGGTTCGCCACCGCCAGCATGGCCTCGTAGGTGAACAGTGGCACGTAGGTGATGCCCACCAGCTCCACCGGGTCGGAGGTGACCACCAGGTCCAGGTCGCCACGGGCCAGGGCCGGCAGCGGGGCGAAAGAAAACCCCGAGGCCAGGTCCAGCTCGACTTCCGGCCAGGCATCGCGGAATTGGTCGATGGTCGGCATCAGCCACTGGAAGCAACTGTGGCATTCGATCGCCATGTGCAGGCGGCCCGCGGTGCCGCCGGCCAGGCGCGCGATATCCCGCTCCGCCGCACGTAGCAGCGGCAGGGTGGCGTCCGCCAGTTGCAGCAGGCGCAGCCCGGCGCTGGTGAAGCGTACCGGCTTGGTCTTACGCACGAACAACGGCATGCCCATGCGCTCTTCCAGTTCCTTGAACTGGTGGGACAGGGCCGACTGGGTCAGGTGCAGGCGCTCGGCGGCTTCCACCAGGCTGTCGGCCTCACGCAAGGCGTGCAGGGTTTTCAAGTGACGGATTTCCAGCACCGGGGGCTCCATGAGTGAACTTTGTGATTGGCGAGCAGGGCATGAGTTTGTCTCATGTTGCCCTGGCTGTCGACAGGATTGCCATCGGTCCGCTGTCCGATGCTGCGTCGGCACCACTGGGCATTCTTCATCAAACTGTCACGGAACTGTGGCAGCGCCAACGAACAAATAACATCAAACTCGCGCCTCAATGGGGTTCTGCGTTTCGGTGTTTTCATGCGTGTAGTTATTTTCCTGGTCGCACTGTTGTTCGGCCTGCCGTCTTTTGCGGCTTCGAGATGTGATGTCAATGTTCCGACCGAACGGGTCGACCTGGAAAACGTCAGCCTGGCTTACCAGAGCATCGGGCGTGCCTCGGATCCGGCCCTGTTGCTGGTGATGGGCCTGGGCGGGCAGTTGATCCACTGGCCGGACGAGGTGGTGGTTGCGCTCTGCCAGCAGGGTTTCCGGGTGATCCGCTATGACAACCGCGATGTCGGCCTGTCCACCTGGCGCCAGGCGCCGGCCAGCGCCAACCTGACCTTCGAAGTGCTGCGCTACAAGCTCGGCCTGCCGGTGGCGGCGCCTTATACCCTGACCGATATGGCCGGCGATGCCCTGGGCCTGATGGATGCGTTGCAGATCCAGCAGTTCCATGTGCTCGGCGCCAGCATGGGCGGGATGATCGCCCAGCACCTGGCGGCGATGGCGCCGCAGCGGGTCGAGAGCCTGACCCTGGTGATGACCAGTTCCGGTGCCGAGGGGTTGCCGGCGCCGAATGCGGCGCTGGTGCAGTTGCTGTCCCGGCGCAGTGCGCCGAACCGCGAGGTGGCGATCGAGCAGCAGGCGGACCTGCTGGCCGCCCTGGGCAGCCCCGAGGTGCGCGACGACCGTAGCAAGTTGTTGCACCAGGCGGCGGTGGCCTATGACCGCGCCTTCAACCCGGAGGGGGTCAAGCGCCAGATCATGGCGATTCTCGCCGAGCCGAGCCGTGTGCCGATGCTCAATCAACTGCGGGTGCCGACCCTGGTGGTCCATGGCACGGCCGATCCGTTATTGCCGGTGATGCACGGCGTGCACCTGGCGGCGCATATCCAGGGCAGTCAACTGGTGTTGATCCCGGGGCTGGCCCATCGGTTCCAGGAGGCGTTCAAGGCGCCGTTGCTGGCGGCGGTGCTGCCGTACCTGCGTTTGCATCAGGGGGATGTCAGTCGCTGGGCGCAGCTCTGAGGGATGGCGGCACTCATGTAGGAGCCAGCAAGCCGGCTCCTACAGGGGTTTAGCGGATGATCTTGTCGACGTGGATCGCCAGCTTCTTGAGGCGGTACCAGAAGCTGCGTTCGGAAATCCCGATCAACTGTGCCGCAGCCGCCTGCACGCCATTGCTTTCCTGCAGGGCGGCGAGGATATAGGCTTTCTCCACCTCTGCCAGGGCCGCATCGAGGTCCTTCGGCAGGCCGGGGGCGATGCCGGGCAGCGCGCCGGCGTTGTCGCGCGGCGCTGCCGATTCGAACAGATAGGCCGGCAAGTCCGTCTCTTCGATCTCGTTGCCGGTCGCGACGATGGCCGCCCGTTCCACACAGTTCTGCAGTTCGCGGATATTGCCCGGCCACGGGTAGTTGAGCATCGCCTGCAAGGCCGCCGGGCTGAAGCCGTCGATGCGCTTGCCGGCGGTGGCGCCCAGGGTATGGGCGAAATGCCGGGCCAGCGGCGCGATGTCCTCGACCCGTTCACGCAGGGCGGGCAGGGGAATCGGGAAGACATTCAGGCGGTAATACAGGTCTTCGCGAAATTCCTTGTCGGCCACGGCTTGCAGCAGGTTCTTGTTGGTCGCGGCAATCACCCGCACGTCGACCTTGCGCTCGCGCGGGTCGCCCACCGGCTCGATGATCCGCTCCTGCAGCGCACGGAGGATCTTGGCCTGCAGCGCCAGCGGCATGTCACCGATTTCATCGAGGAACAGCGTGCCCTTGTCGGCTTGCATGAAGCGCCCGACACGGTCCGATACGGCGCCGGTAAAGGCCCCCTTGCGATGGCCGAACATCTCGCTTTCCAGCAAGCCTTCGGGAATCGCCGCGCAGTTGACCGCGACAAAGGGCATGTCGGCGCGGTTGCCGTGCTTGTGGATGGCCCGGGCGACCATTTCCTTGCCGGTGCCGCTTTCGCCGGTCAGCAGGATGGTGGCGTTGCTCTCGCGCACCGAGTCCACGGCTTGCAGGACCCGCCGGAAGGTCGGGCTGTCGCCCACCAGGCTGTCGATCTGCTGGTGCTCGTCGAGTTCGGCACGCATGCGCGCGTTGTCCCGCAGGATGTCGCGAAATTGCAGGGCCTTGTTGACGGTGATGTCCAGCTCGTCGATGTCGAATGGCTTGGCGATGTAGTCGAAAGCGCCATTACGCATCGATTGCACGGCATTCTTCACGGTGCTGTAGGCAGTCATCACGATGACCGGCAGCTGCGGGAAACGCAGCTTGACCTCCGCCAGCAACTGCGGCCCGTCCATGCCGGGCATGCGCCAGTCGCTGATGACCAGGTCGATGTCTTCCTGTTCCAGCACCGCCAGGGCCTCCAGGCCATTGCCGGCGGTGAAGACCCGAATATCGTTCTGGCTCAGCGCAGAGCTCAGCAGGTCGCAGAGCTTGGGCTCGTCATCGACCACCAGGACGTTATGCGTCATCTTCTTCTTCCTCATCCTCTTGGTCCAGGTCGCCGTCATGGGCCGGAATGTACAGGTTGAAGGTCGCGCCGGCATCCTTTTCGCTGATGCACTCGATACGCCCGTCATGGTTTTCCATGATCGAGTAGACCTTGGCCAGGCCCAGGCCGGTGCCGGAGGCCTTGGTGGTGACGAACGGTGTGAAAATGCGTTCGATCATGTCCGCCTCGATGCCTTGGCCCGTGTCGGAAACGCTGATGATGGTGTATTGCGCATCCTTGGCAATGCCGAGGGTCAGGCGTCCGCCCTTGGGCATGGCGTCGATGGCATTGAGGATCAGGTTCAGGCAGGCCTGTTTCAACTGCCGGGAGTCGGCATACAGGGTGGCGCCGGGCGCCTGGTCGTCGATCTGCGCGTCGATGTTGTGGGTCGCCAGTTCCGGGGCGCAGAAACCGAGGATCTCCTCGGCCAGCTCGCGCGCCGGGTAGAGGGCGCGAATCGGTGCGCTGGGCTTGGCGAAATCGAGGAATTCGGTGATCAGGTCGTTGATCCGCGAGACCTCGCTGATCACGTATTCCAGGTGCCGCTTGTCGGTTTCCGGCAGGTTGGCCCGACGGTGCAGCAACTGGGTGGCGGTCTTGATGATGCCCAGCGGGTTGCGTATTTCGTGGGCCAGGCCCATGGCGACTTCGCCCAGGGCGTGCAGGCGGTCGCGGCGGCGCAGTTGGGCTTCGAGGTGATGCAGCTCGCTCAGGCGTTCGGTCATGTGGTTGAAGGTATGGCTCAGTTCCGCCAGCTCGTCGCTGCCGATGACCGGGATGCGCTTGCTGTAGTCGCCGGAGATCACCGCGCCAACGCCTTCGGCCAGGCCGCGCAAAGGCAGGGTCAGGCGCCGTGAGACCAGCCAGCCGACACTCAGCGACAGGGCCGAACCCAGCAGGAAAATCAGGATGAACAGGTTGCTCTGGTTGACCAGGCCCACCAGGCTGCTATGGCGCAGCAAACCACTGAAAATCACGCCTTGCAGGTCGCCGGTGTCGTTGAAGATCGGCCAGTACAAGCCGCTGTAGCGGTTGGTGAACAGCTCGCTGGGCTGGCGGGTTTCGCGCAGGGTTTCGGCGATGCTGTCCGGCATGTTGCTGGGGCGATCTTCGAAGCGCTGGGTGGAGAAAATTTCGGCAAAGCCCTGGGGGTTGGCCAAGTAGAGGCGCAGGTCCAGGGAATGCACGTCGGCGACGCTGTTCAGGAAGCTGCTGTCCAGGTAGGTCGCGATCACCATCTGGTAGTCGACGCCGTCCTGGGTGGTGTCGAAGGTCGAGACCACCACGCCGGTGGTCACGCCCGCGACCTGGATGGTCTGCAGCACGGCATTGGGCGCGGTGCTGATCTGCGAGACGATGTCATCGGGCTGGGTGGTGAACACCACCTTGTGATCCTGGCTGCGTACCAGCGCCACCAAGTCGATGCCCATGGCGTCGGCGATGTCGGCCGTCAACTTGTCATGCTTGGCGGCCCGACGTGAGCTGGGCGGACGGGTGTAGAGCAGGAACAACTGCGCGACACGGGCATTCGAGCGCTTGATCTCGCTGATTTCATCCTTGACGACCTTGGTCGACTCCTGCAACCAGATGCGCACGTTGCTGTCGAAGATCTGTGACAGGGTGGTGGCCGCCAGTTCCGCGGCGATCATGGTCGGCACCACGCTGACCAGCCAGAACGCCAGCAACAATTTGCGTTGTACGCTCCAGCGCGAGATCGAGAAGGGGCGTCGTTTACGACGGCGTTCTGGCGTATTGGTCATCAGGTTTCGCTTATCGCAGCAGACATGGCAGGGTCGAATCGATCCGGGCGAACCAACAATTTAACCCCTCTGAGGATATTGTTGATCAGCCAGTTGCGATGGTGGAAAAACATGTTGTTGCCTTCGAAGCTGCACCCCAGGCGGATCTTGCTGGCGTAGCCGGCCTGTCCGCATTCGTAGAGGGGGATCCCGTGGCTGATGCAGTATTCGACATTGGCCAGCCAGCTGCGGAAATAGAGATTGTGTTCGCGGCTCTGGTTCACCTCATGACCGAAAAACTTGTCGATCAGTCGATCACCGTCGAACAGCACCAGGTTGAATGCCACGAGCTGGTCGTCCACCCAGTACAGGACACAGGCCGCGCGTTCGTCCATGTGTTCGAGCACGTTGGTGAAGTAACCCGCCGGCAGCCGTTCGAATTGCAGTTCGCTGCGCGCCAGTGTCGCTTCGTACAGCTCCATGATCCGTGGCAGCACATCGTCGATGTTGCGTCGCCATTCGATCCGCGGCCCCGGCGCCCGCAGTTTGCGGCGCAGGTCCTTGCGGGTGGACTTGCCCAGGGTACCCAGGTAGGCGTCGACGGAGCCGAACGGTATGGGCAACAGGGCGCTGGGCAGGCTGGGCATGGTCTGGTAGCCGGCCGCCTTGCAGCTGCGGCTCCAGTCGTTGTCGTCGCTGGGCGCGTCCTTGACGGCGATCAGGCGGATACCCAGGTGCCGGGCATCATCGTGGGCCAGTGCCAGCAACTGTTCCAGCAAGGCCTGGCGCCGTTCTGCCGGTACGTGGCTGGCCGTGCCGGCCGTGCAGCGCTCCGCCACGGGCGAACCGATGGCGTAGAGCGGAAATTCGAGCACACCGGGCAGGAATCGATTGATCCAGCCGGTGAAGCGTTTGACCAAGCCCTGCACCGTGGTGTCGAGCTTGTAGGAGGTAATGAAGGCGGGGGCGACCGCCAGCAAGCGACCGTCTTCGAACAGCGCCAGGTAGCGCCATTCGAAGTCTTCGATGCCGGCTTTCTCCACCGCCAGGTAGTACTCCCAATTCTCCAGTACGCCGGTGAAGCAATCGTTCCAGGCGTTGCGGTCGATAGCCTCGATGCTTGAGAAGGCTTGGGCGCTGATCACGGGTCTTTCCTTAGGCTAGTCGACGCTGCGCTTCAGGCTCGCTCGATACGCCGCTCAGGCGTTCGATGTAGTCGGCGCTCAGCTCGATGACTTCCTTGTATTGCAGGTCGACGGTGATCATGTGGTAGCAGTTGTCGAGCATGACCTTGGTCACCGGGCCGCCCAGGTGACGCTCGACGTAGTCGGCGTTCCACGGACTGGTGATGTCGTCCTCGACGGAGTGAATCACCAGGGCCGGCGTCTTGATCGACGGCATGCGCCGCATGACCACGGCGTTCATCCGGTGCAGTTCGCGCACGGTGACGCCTTCCATGGTCAACAGCCCGGCATCGCTGCTCTGGCCGTCTTTCATCTGGCGCTCGACGATGGCCCGCAGGCGTTCGTTCTTGATGCCGTACGGCGGCTTTTCTTCGAAACGGCAGATGTGCACGCCGAACGGGATCTTCATCAGCAACGGCGTCAGGAACGCCAGCTTGTGGATGCTCCAGCCGTCGTAGCGCAGCGTCGTCGAATACATCAGCAGTCCGGCGATCTGGCCCGGATGCTCGGAGGCCATGTACATGGACATCACCGCACCCATGGACAGGCCGCCGACGAAAACTTGTTCGTGGCGTTGTTTCACCGCCACGAAGGTCTTGCGTACGCCTTCATACCAGTCCTGCCAGCCGGTGGCCTGCAGGTCTGCGTTGCCGCCGCAGTGCCCGGCCAGGGTCGGCACGTAGACCGTGCAGTTACCCTTCTTGGCCAGGCCCTGGGCCACCCGACGGAGTTCCGTCGGGGTGCCGGTCAGGCCGTGGATCAACAAGATCCCGACCGGACCCGAACCGAGGACGAAGCCGGTGTCGCCTTCGCCCAGATCGATGTCTGCCATGTTCACCGCTTCATGGCCCGGTTCAGCAACTGCTCGAGCAGTTTCAGGCCCAGGTCGATTTCCGCGTAGCTGATTTCCAGCGACGGAGCCAGGGTGATCACGTTCTTGTAGTAGCCGCCCACGTCGAGGATCAGGCCCAGTTTCTGACCGTCAACCACCATGTCGCCCTTCATGCCTTCCTCGACCATGTAGTCCAGGGTCGCCTTGTCCGGGGTGAAGCCGTCGGTGGTGCAGATTTCGCAGCGCAGGGCCAGGCCCAGGCCATCGACGTCGCCGATGATCGGGAAGCGTTTCTGCAGCTCTTGCAGGCCTTCGAGGAAGTACTTGCCCTTGGCCATGACCATGGCGCCGTAGTCGACTTCGCTGGTCATCTTGAACATTTCCAGGCCTACCGCCGTACCCAGTGGGTTGGAGGCGAAGGTGGAGTGGGTGGATCCTGGTGGGAAGACCGTCGGGTTGATCAGTTCTTCACGGGCCCAGATGCCGCCCAGCGGGTTCAAGCCGTTGGTCAGCGCCTTGCCGAAGACGATCACGTCCGGCTGGACGTCGAAGTGTTCGATCGACCACAGCTTGCCGGTACGCCAGAAGCCCATCTGGATTTCGTCGACCACCAGCAGGATGCCGTGCTGGTCCAGGACCTGCTTCAGCTCTTTGTAGAAGTTCATCGGCGGGATGACGTAACCGCCGGTGCCCTGGATCGGCTCGGCGTAGAACGCGGCGTATTCGCTAGCGCCGACTTTCGGGTCCCAGACACCGTTGTACTCGGTTTCGAACAGGCGGGCGAACTGCTGCACGCAGTGGCTGCCGTATTCTTCCTTGGTCATGCCTTTCGGGCCACGGAAGTGATACGGGAACGGGATGAACTGGGCGCGCTCGCCGAAGTGGCCGTAGCGGCGACGGTAGCGGTAGCTCGAGGTGATCGAGGAAGCGCCCAGGGTACGGCCGTGGTAGCCGCCTTCGAAGGCGAACATCAGGCTCTTGCCGTTGCTGGCGTTACGCACGACTTTCAGGGAGTCTTCGACGGACTGCGAACCGCCGACGTTGAAGTGCACGCGACCGTCGAGGCCGAATTTTTTCTTGGCGTCGACCGCGATCATTTCCGACAGTTCGATCTTGCCTTTGTGCAGGTACTGGCTGGCGATCTGCGGCAGGGTGTCGATCTGTTGCTTGAGGGCGTTGTTCAGACGTGGGTTGGCGTAGCCGAAGTTGACCGCCGAGTACCACATTTGCAGGTCGAGGTAAGCCTGGTCTTCGGTGTCCCAGACGTAGGAACCTTCGCAGCGGCTGAAAATGCGCGGCGGTTCGATGTAGTGGACTGTATCGCCGTAGGAGCAATATTTGGCTTCTTTTTCCAGAAGCACCTGGTCTTCGGCTGTAGCGATACGAATATCAGACATGGTGGAAGAGTTCCTGTTGTTCAAGATCGATAGAGAAGGTGCCGGCGTTCGCCGCGATTTCGTTCGGCAGCAGGGCCAGCATGGCTGGCAGCTCGGCGAAGGAGTCGAAGCGCGCGTAAGGAATATTGTTGCGTTCGCAATGCTCGGCCAGGCGGCCCTTGGCGAAGACGAAGTCGGCGGTGCCGGCCACGCACATGTCCGATTGACCGTCGCCGATCACCAGGATGCGCTTGCCCTTGGGCGCGGACTTGCATTTGCAGTTGCCGGAAGCGGCGCGGCAGGCGTCGCTGGAATACGGGAAGTCGATGCGCCAGCTGTTGTGGTCGACCTGGCGCAGGCGATTGGCGAGAATCGGCAGCAAGGTCACGTAGTTGCGCGACAGGATTCGCGCGATGCCTTGTTCGATGCCGTCGCTGACCACTTCGATGGAGGCGCCAAGGCCCATGACATGATCGACGAAGTCCGGGAAGTCCGGGTCGATATCGATGGTGTCGAAGTACGCCAGCAAATCAGCCGGCGAGGCCTTGACCAGCGCCAGTTGGCGGCTGAGGCATTCGCGCGAACCGATATGACCGTCCAGCCACTCTTGCTCGATGCTTTCCCAGCTCGGGTCGGCGAAACGCTCAAGGATGTTGTCGATCGCGTCGGTGCGGGAGATGGTCCCATCGAAATCACACACGATATGCCAGTGCATCATCTGCTTGTACCTGTTGTTAAGAGCGCACACTGCGCATGCCGTAGCGCACAGCACGGAGTGTGCCAAGTACATAAATCCGGTATTCTCGTCGGATATATCCCTCACATGTATCTGATTACGTACATGGAGCTACAAAATTTGTAGCTTCCTACAAACAACATCAGTGCTTGCCTACAAAATGTCGCGTTGAAGATCGCGCAAGGCATGTATCGACAAGGACATTTTTCATGATTCGGCTGACTTCCTCATTGCTGCTTGCCGGCCTGCTTTCCCTGGGGGGCTGGAGCCACGCCGCCCTGGCCGATGGAGGTCCGACCGGGCAGGCGGGGGTGGCGCTGGGCTATCAACCTTATGACCCTTCGGGCAGCCGTTACGCCGTGGTGCCGTTGCCATACCTGGATCTGGATTGGGGCGATTTCAGCCTCAGCGGCGATGATGGCCTGACCTGGAGCGCGCTCAAGTCCAATGGCTTCAGCGTCGGACCTTTCGTCAATTACCTGCCCGGGCGGGTGTCCAACGGTTCGTTGCGTGGCCTGCGCGATGTGCCGGACATGGGCGTGGTGGGGGGGTATGTGGAATATGCGCCCGCCGACTTCTGGCGGCTTTTCGCCTCGTTGGGCAATGCCGTAGGCGGCGGTGACGGGCAAGGTGGCCTGGTGGGACGGTTGGGCGGTGAGCTGGGCTATCCGCTGGGTATGGGAATTATCGGTCGCAGCAACTTCACCGCGCATTTTGTCGACGAGCGCGAGGCCAGGACCTTCTTCGGTGTGGGGGCGCGTGAGTCCCGGGCCTCGGGGATCAGTCGCTATCGTCCCAGCGGCGGCCTGCAGAACCTGGCTCTGACCCAGAGCTTTGCCATCCCGCTGAGTGGCAACTGGTCGCTGATGACCAGTGCCAGCTGGATTCGCCTGACGGGCTCGGCGGCGGACAGCAGCCTCGTCAAACAGCGGGGCAACGCTAACCAGGGCGAGGTCCAGGCGGCGATCAGCTATAAGTTCTGAAGCCGGACCCTGTTGGAGCACGGACCGGTGCTCGCGTTGAAAACTGGTCCGGCTCTTGCTAAACCTGTCCGGAGATCAATTTTCCGGAATGCTGTTCATGGCTCGACCCGCTTATCGTTTGCTCGCCTATTCATTGTGGGACCTGGTGCCCATCGTCATGGCGCTGGCGCATTTCTCCTTCGTCCTCTGGCTGGTGCTGGGTTTTCACGGTCAGTCGTGGTGGATCATCATCCCGGCTGCGCTGGTCTATGCGATCAGCCTGTCGTGGAGCATCAACAGCATTTCCCACAACCAGATCCACAACCCCTATTTCACCCCGCACTGGATGAATCGGGCGTTCGACCTGCTGTTGTCGGTGACCATCGGCTTCTCGCAGACGATGTACCGCGATATCCACAACCGCCATCATCGCGGCAATGCCGACCGGCCGGGGCCGGACGGCAGCACCATCGATCCGCTGTCGATCTACCTGCACGGCAAGGATGGCCAGCCGGATAACGTCTGGGCCTATACCTTCCTGAGTTTCTTTCGTGACGACCCCAAGGCCTATTACGAAGAGATGAAGCGCAAGCATCCCAAGGATGCGCGCTGGGTCAAGGTGGAGATTGCCGTAACCGTGGCCTTCTACCTGGCGCTGGCGGCCTATGACTGGCACGCGGTGCTGGTGTTGCTGCCGTTCTGGTACCTGGGCCAGTCGCTGTCGTCGCTCAACGGCTACTACGAGCACCTGGGCGGCAACCCCGACCTGCCGATCGCCTGGGGCGTGAGCTCATATAGCTGGCTGTACAACCTGATCTGGATGAACAACGGCTATCACGCCGAGCATCACTACCGGCCGAAGATGCACTGGACCCGGGTCAAGGCGTTCCACCGGCAGATCAAGGACGAGCAACAGAAGGCCGGGGTGAAGGTGATTCCGGTGTCACACGGGCTGGGGTTTCTGCTGAAACACTAGGCAGTTTTCGTACAGAGCCTAGTTCTGCTCGCCCTCGGCGAGCAGGGCAATCCCGCCGATGATCACGGCCACGCCCAGCCAGTGCAACAGGCTGATCTGCTCGTTCAGGCCCAGCCAGGACGCCAGCAGCACGGCGACAAACACCAGTGAACTCAGCGGGAACGCCAGTGAAAGGGTGCTGCGCCGCAGAATCAGCATCCAGACGAAAAACGCCCCGATATAACAGCTGATCGCGACCCAGACGCCGGGATTGAGCAGCACCGCGTGCAGCCATTGCAGGCTGAAATCCATCTGTCCGAGTTGATCGCCGCCGATTTTGGTGGCGATCTGTCCGCCGCTTTCGCAAGCGATCAGCAAGGCCCAGAGCACGATGGTGCCGAAACGCCCGTGGAGCCAATCGATGTGTTTTGAACCGCTCATCAGAAATTACCTTCGAACATGAATGGGCCCCTCAAGCGCCGGAAACGGCGACCAGCATCACGCCGGCGGTGATCACCAGGGTGCCGAGCCAGCGACGGCGGCTGACGGTTTCGCCCAGCACGACCTTGCCGGCCAGCACCACGCCGCAATACGCCAGCGCCCCGATGGGAAACACCAGGCTCAACGGCGCCCGGGACAGGGCTTCGATCCAGACGAAGAACTCGATGGCATAGGAGCCGAGCCCGCACCACAGCAGGGGCGAGTTGAAGACCTGGCCCCAGAAGGCCTTCAGCCTGAAACCGCCATCCAGCTCCGGCAGACGGTCCAGGCCCATCTTGAAACAGAGCTGGCCGACCACGTCCAGGACAACGGAAAAAAGTACCAGCAAAATAACGCCAAGGGTCACGGGAACAGCTCCTCGAACAGCGTGATCAACGCTTCATTGGTTGCCGAATTGCGCAGCAGGTCAGCTTCGCTCCAGCGTTCGGGCGGGGGTTGGTCGGATTTGGCTTCCCAGCGCTTGAACGCGTTGCTGAAGGCCGGCTTGGCGAATTCGCCGCAAACATCAATGCCCAGGACCCGCTTGCGCGTGGCCAGCGCCCGCAAGGCGTCGAGCAGGTGGGTCAGGCGCATGCCGCCCTGATCCCAATTGGTGGCGGCATCTTCGCTGGCCAGCACGTCTTTGTCGATAGTGATCCAGATCGCCTCGGTGGGCAGGCTCTGGATCAAGCGTTCGAGAAAGTCCGGCCAGTGCTCGTCGGCCAGGTTGCGCCAGTGCAGATGATTGGCCTGCTGCTGGTGCCCGGCACCGTCGCCGATCCGGCCCCAGACCCTGGACGGGGCATGTTGCCAGGGGAACAGTTGCAGGTCGCCACGGCGCAGCGCACCGAGGTTGCCGCCGCGCAATTGGGGGGTGTCGAGGTCTTCGCTGCAGGGGCCGAGGGTGATGATACGCCGGATGTTCGGCAGTTTCAGCGCGCGGTTGACCCACGAGCCACAATGCCGACGAGGGGCAAGGTGCACCCAGTCGGGATGGTTGTCGAAATGAATCAGGCTGACCGGCTCCGGCAGGTCGGCCAGGAAGGCCGGGGTCAGGTGATGGTAGTCGCCGGAACCGACAAAGAAGATTTCCGGTTTGCCGGCGGCGGGCCTTGGCCGCTGGCGCAGGCGCTCGGCAAAGCGCCGGTAGTTGCGCTCGGTGGTCCAGAGCCGCAGTTTGGGGCCCAGGTCGAGCAGGTCCAGGCGCGTGGCCTGGCCACTGTCCAGTCGCCGGGCGACAGGGGCCTGGGCGGTCAGGCTGTGGTCGAGGTCGAGAATGTTCAAAACGTTGTATTACCTGTGGCGGCGTCCGTGAAAAGTACGGTGCAAGGACTTGCGCGAGTAAATGCAAAGGACGGGCCAGCCGTCCCAAAGGCATCTTTTTTACCGACGCCTGTCGGGCACAGGTTGGTCGCCAGCGGGTGGGTGATGGCGTATGAATACCCGCGGTCAGTGGCTCAGGCCGTACTTCTTGACCTTGTCGAACAAGGTGGTCTTGGCCATGCCCAGCTCCTGGCTGGCCTGGGTCAGGTTGCCGCCACTGCGTTGCAGGGCATCGCCCAGCAGGTTGCGCTCGAAGGCTTCCACCGCTTCGGCAAAGCCCAGCCCGCTGCTGCTTTGCGCGCCGGCTTTCTTGAAGGCCGGCAGGCCCAGGGCGAAGCGTTCGGCGACGTTGCGCAGTTCGCGCACATTGCCCGGCCAGTCGTGGCTCATGAGGTTGGACAAAGTCTGGTTGTCCAGCTCTGGCACGGCACGGTCGAAACGCAGGGAGGACTGCTGCAGGAAGTGCTCGAACAATTGCAGGATGTCCTCGCGCCGTTCGCGCAGGGGCGGCAGCTCCAGGGTCACCACGTTCAGCCGGTAATACAGGTCGCTGCGAAACTCTCCGGCGCGGCCCAGCTCGTCGAGGTCGGACTTGGTGGCGGCGATGACGCGGCAATCGACGGCCACGCTCTGGTTCGAGCCCAGGCGCTCCAGCGTGCGCTCCTGCAAGACCCGCAGCAATTTGATCTGCAAGGGGATCGGCATGCTTTCCACTTCGTCGAGGAACAGCGTGCCACCATGGGCGTGCTCGATCTTGCCGATGCGCCGTTTCCCGGCGCCGGTGAAGGCGTTGGCCTCATGACCGAAGATTTCGCTCTCGAACAGGTTCTCCGGCAGCCCGCCGCAGTTGAGGGCGACGAACTGTTGCGACTGACGTCGGCTGAAGTCATGCAGGCAGCGGGCAACCAGTTCCTTGCCGGTCCCGGTCTCGCCTTCGATCAGCACGTTGGCTGACGTATCGGCAACGTTGGCAATCAGTTCCCGCAGGTTCTGCATGGCCGGCGAGCGCCCGATGATCCGCCCTTCCAGCGAGTCGCGCTCGGCCAGTTGCCGGCGCAGCGCCCAGACCTCGCGGGCCAGGCCGCGCTGTTCCAGGGCGCGACGGGCGACTTCCACCAGACGCTCCGGCGAAAACGGTTTTTCCATGAAGTCATAGGCGCCGTTGCGCATGGCGCCGACGGCCATGGAGATATCGCCGTGACCGGTGATCAGCACCACCGGCAGGCTGCGGTCGCGGGCCTTGAGCCGGGTCAGCAGTTCCAGGCCGTCGATGCCCGGCAGGCGGATGTCGCTGATGACGATGCCGGGGAAGTTGTCGCCGATCCGCGCCAGGGCTTCCTCGGCACTGCCGACGCCTTCGCAGGGAATGTCTTCCAGGGACAGTGCCTGCTGGCAGCCGAGCAGGACATGGGGATCGTCTTCGACAATCAGGACAGTGAGGTCGTTGTTCATATCGGCTCGGCCTTGGCAGGAGGGACCCGCGGTAAAGTGAGGACGAAGGCGGTGCCGCCACTGACGGGGTGTTCGACCCCGAGGTGGCCGCCGGCCGCCGCCGCGAGGCTGGCGGAGAGGGTCAGGCCCAGGCCCAGGCCCTGTTCTCCCGGCTTGGTGGTGAAGAAGGGTTCGAACAGGTGCTTGCGCGCTTCGGGTTCGATGCCGTGCCCGTTGTCGCGTACCAGCAGGCGGTACTTGCCCTCGACGAAGTCGCCTTCCAGCCACAGTTCCGGCAGGGGCTGGGCCTGCATGGCGTCCAGGGCATTGCCGATCAGGTTGACCAGGACCTGCTCCAGGCGGGTCTGGTCGATGGCCAGTTGCACGTCGCCGAAGTCGCGATGGACTTCCAGGTGCAGGGTTTCGACCCGGCTGCCGAGGACCTGCAAGGCGGCGTCGATGGCCTTGCCCAGGCTCGACTCGCCCTTGTCGTCGCCGCGCCGGGCAAAGGCGCGCAGGCTGGCGGTGATCCGGCCCATGCGGTCGATCAGGTCGTTGATGGTGCGCAGGTTGGTGCTGGCGGTGTCCAGTTCGCCGCGTTCGAGGAAGCGCACGGTGTTGCCGGACAAGGTGCGCAGCGCCGCCAGCGGCTGGTTGAGTTCGTGGGCGATGCTGGTGGACATCTGGCCGATGGCGGCCAGCTTGCCGGCCTGGACCAGTTCGTCCTGGGCCCGGCGCAGGGTTTCCTCGGCCTGGCGCCGCTCGCGGATCTGGTCCTTGAGCCGGTCGTTGCTGGCGCGCAGGTCGACGGTACGCTCGGTGATCCGCCGTTCCAGCTGGCTGTTGGCTTCCTGCAGGGCTTCGCGGGCGGCCAGGCGGGTGGCGATGACCTTGCGCCGTTCGTTCCAGGCGATCAGCAGGAATGCCACCAGGGCGAAGGCCACGGCCACCAGGATGCCCTGGTTGGCGGCTTCGCGGCGCAGGTCCTGCAGGGGCGTGAGCAGGGTGAAGTGCCAGGGGGTGTCGCTCAGGCGCCGGGTCTGGGACAGGTAGCTGACACTGTCGCCGTCCTTGGCCAGTTCGCTGTTGGCCGGGAAGGTCAGGGTTTCCACACCTTCGGCCAGGTGTTCGCGGGCCAGGGGCTGCAACTCGTTCAGTGGCCACCAGTAATATTGCAGGCTGCGGGCCAGGCGCTCCTTGATCTCCGCGGTCAGCGGGCGCACGGACTTGAGGCGCCGGGCCGGGTCGCTGGAGAGGATGATGATGCCGTTCTCGTCACTGACGAAGGCTTCCAGGCGAGCCCGTTGCCAGCGCTCCTCGAGGGCTTCGAGACGGACCTTGATCACCGCCACGCCGATGATCTTGCCTTGTTCTTCCAGGCCGTGGGCCAGGTAATAGCCGGGTTCGCCGCTGGTGCTGCCGATGCCGTAGAAGCGTCCCGGCAGACCGCGCACGGCGTCCTGGAAGTAGGCGCGAAAGGACAGGTCCTCGCCCAGGTAACTGTCGGCGTCGCGCCAGTTGCTGGTGGCCAGCACCCGACCGGTGGTGTCCAGCACGTAGATGGCCCGACTGCGACTGCGCCGGTTCAGGCCTTCGAGGTAATCGTTGACCGCTTGGCGGTGTTCGGCGTCCGGTTCCTTGAGCAGCATCGAGACGCTGGATTCAAGCTCCAGCAGGCTGGGCAGGTAGGTGTACTTGCTGATCTCGCTTTCGACGGTGCGGGCGTGCAGCTCCAACTGGCGTTCGCCGTTTTCGCTGAGGGCGCGGATGCCATAGTGTTCGCTGATGCGATAGCCGGCAGAGCCCAGGCCGATCATCAGCAGGATGATCAGTGGCGGCAGGAGCAGTTGGCGGATCAGGCGGGGTTTCACGGCGAGTGATGGCGGCGTCGCGCGATAGAGGTTGGGGTCGCATTTCATCACAGTTGCCTTGGGTCAACCAGATCGTATTTCTTGTGGAAAAATGATCAGGGTGTACGCATAACCTGTGGGAGCAGAGCTTGCTCGCGAAGGCGATCTTGAGATCGCTAAAAGCTTCGCGGGCAAGCACCGCTCCCACAACAGCACGCGAGCAAGCTCGCTCCTACAGGGGAGCGTCGGGTTTTAGTGCTGCAGGATCTTCTCGAGGAAATGCTGCGCACGGTCCGAACGGGCATTGATGTCGCCGAAGAACTCGTTTTTATTGCAGTCTTCGATGATCTTGCCCTGGTCCATGAAGATCACGCGGCTGGCAACCTTGCGCGCAAAACCCATTTCGTGGGTCACGCACATCATGGTCATGCCTTCCTGGGCCAGTTGCACCATCACGTCGAGCACTTCGTTGACCATTTCCGGGTCGAGCGCGGAGGTCGGCTCGTCGAACAGCATCACCACCGGGTCCATCGCCAGGGCACGGGCAATCGCCACACGCTGTTGCTGGCCGCCGGAGAGTTGACCCGGGTGCTTGTGGGCATGGGCCGACAGACCGACGCGATCGAGCAGTTGCAGGCCTTTTTTGGTCGCTTCTTCCTTGCTGCGGCCCAGTACCTTGATCTGTGCGATGGTCAGGTTTTCGGTAATGGTCAGGTGCGGGAACAGTTCGAAATGCTGGAACACCATGCCCACTCGCGAACGCAGCTTCGGCAGGTTGGTCTTCGGGTCGGCGATGGAGGTGCCGTCGACCACGATGTCGCCTTCCTGGAAGGGTTCCAGGGCGTTCACGCATTTGATCAGGGTGGACTTGCCCGAGCCCGAAGGACCGCAGACCACCACCACTTCACCCTTGCTGACCTCGGTGCTGCAATCGGTCAGCACCTGGAAGTCGCCATACCACTTGTTGATGTTCTTGATAGAGATCATACGGCAAACCTTTTTTGCAGACGCTTGACCAGCAGCGAGGCGGCAAAGCTGATTGTGAAGTAGACGAGACCTGCGAAGATCAGGAATTCGTTGGCGCGGCCGATGATGTCGCCGCTGGAGCGCGAGGCGTTGAGGAAGTCCACCAGGCCCACGGTGTAGACCAGCGAAGTGTCCTGGAACAGGATGATGCTCTGCTGCAACAGCAGCGGGGTCATCTTGCGGAACGCCTGGGGCAGGATGATCAGACGCATGGTCTGGCCGTAGCCCATGCCCAGGGCCTGGGCGGCGCCCATCTGGCCTTTGGGGATCGACTGTACGCCGGCCCGGACGATTTCGCAGAAGTACGCCGCTTCGAACATCATGAAGGCCACGATGCAGGAGGTGAACGCACCGATCGGCGTGTCCTCGCCGGTGATCCAGCGCAGGACGAAGGGGACCGCCAGGTAGAACCAGGTGATCACCAGCAGCAGCGGGATCGAGCGGAAGTAGTTGACGTAGGCGCCGGCGATATTGGCCAGCAGCTTGTTCGAAGACAAGCGCATCAAGGCCAGGATCGTACCGATGACCAGGCCGCCGATGACGCCCAGCACCATCAGTTGCAGGGTCATCAACATGCCGTTCCAGAGGCCCGGAATGGCCGGGACGATACCACTGAAATCGAATTCCATTATTTACCCCCCACGGAGATCAGGCCGGGCACCGAGACTTTTTTCTCCACCAGGCGCATCAGCAGCATCAGGCTCATGTTCAGGGTGAAGTAGATCAGCGTCGCCAGGGTGAAGGCTTCGAACAGGTTGGCGGAGAACTCGGCGGTCTGCTTGGTCTGTGCGAGCAGTTCCATCAAGCCGATCAGCGAGGCCACCGAGGAGTTCTTGAAGACGTTGAGGAATTCCGAGGTGAGCGGCGGAATGATGATCCGGTAGGCTTGCGGCAGCAGCACGTTCCAGTAGATCTGCGGCAGCTTGAAGCCCATGGCGCGGGCGGCCGACTCCTGGCCGCGCGGCAGCGCCTGGATACCGGTGCGCACCTGTTCGCAGACACGGGCGGCGGTGAACAGGCCCAGGCACACCACGACGCTCAGGTAGGCCGAGGTGGTCGGGTGCAGGTCCTGCTTGTACCAGTCCTGCAGGTTTTGCGGCAGCAGGTCGGGTACCAGGAAGTACCAGATGAACAGTTGCACCAGCAGCGGTACGTTGCGGAAGATCTCCACGTAGACGGTGGCAATGCCCGCGACCACACGGTTCGGTACGGTGCGCATCACGCCCAGTAGCGAGCCGAGGATCAGCGCCACGATCCAGGCCACGATGGCAATGGCGATGGTCCAGCCCAGCCCGGAGATGAACCAGTCGAGATAAGTCTCGCTGCCCACGCCGGTGGACTTGAAGAACACGCCCCAGTCCCAGTTGTAATTCATTCGGGTCTCCCCTCGGATCAATCAATGGTCACGCACGTGCTTCCCGGGACTCCGCCCCGCCTGACGCGTTCAGCCAGGCACACGCGTACCGCTCGCGGTCCGAGTGTCTTTCCCGTTTCAGTAGAGGAAGCCAGTACAGCAGGTCTCAACGGACTCCCGGGGTCGCGTTCGCGCCACCGGGAGCCGGGTCAGCCGTGAATCAGATCTTTTTTTCCGGAGCCGGCTTGTCGTTCGGATTGGCCAGCAGCGCCTTGAGCTCGTCGCTCATCGGGAAGTTCAGGTTCAGGCCCTTGGGCGGGATCGGCTGGGTGAACCACTTGGCGTAGATCTTGTTGATCTCGCCGGACTGGTAGATCCCGACGATAGCGTCATCCACGGCTTTCTTGAACGCCGGGTCGTCCTTGCGGACCATGCAGCCATAGATTTCGTAGGATTGTGGGGTGCCGGTCACGGCCCAGTCATCGGGCTTCTTGGCCTTGGCCATTTCCCCGGCGAGCAGCGCGTCGTCCATCATGAAGGCCACGGCGCGACCGCTTTCGAGCATGTTGAAGGCTTCGCCATGGTCCTTGGCGGAGATGACGTTCATGCCCATCTGCTTGTCGGCGTTCATCGCCTTGATGATGCGCTCGGACGTGGTGCCGGCGGTGGTCACGACGTTCTTGCCCTTGAGGTCGGCGAAGTCCTTGTAGGTGGAGTCCTTCTTCGACAGCAGGCGCGTGCCGATCTCGAAGATACCCATCGAGAAGTCCACTTGCTGGGCGCGTTCGGTGTTGTTGGTGGTGGAACCGCACTCGACGTCGACGGTGCCGTTCTGGACCAGCGGGATGCGAGTCTGGGAGGTGACCAGGTTGTACTTGACCTTGAGGTCCGGCAGGCCGAGGTCTTTCTTGATGCCGTCGACGATGGCCAGCTGGATGTCGTGGGAGTAGCCCACTGGCTTGCCGGATGCATCCGCGATGTAGGAGAACGGGATGGAGCTGTCGCGATGCCCGAGGGTGATGGTGCCGGACTCCTTGATCTTCTTCAGGGTGCCGGTCAGTTCAGCGGCGAAAACTGGAGTACTGATCAGAGCAACAGCGATAGCTGCGCCCAGAAGCTGGGGAACGATGCGCATCAGATGATTTCCTCGAGATTGTTTTTCTTATGGAGCCGGTCAGCCGACTCTCGGGTACTTCGAACCGCTCATACGGCCCAGGGGACGGCCTGGGCATTCGGTACGGTGTGTAGAGCAGGACTCATGCCAGGCTTGGTGTTGCTGATTTTGTTATTGATTTTAAAAGGGTTTTTATTTTTTCCGAGAGATTTCGAGGTGTCTGGCGTCCGGTTCACCGAATGGTGGACAAATGGGTGTTCGGAAAACCGAATGAGGGAGGGGCTGCGGAAGGAGGGGTGTGTGCGAAGCTTCTGGTGATCTTGAACGTACGGCAAAACCTGTAGGAGCCGCCGGTCGACGCTCGATTGCTGGCGATGAGGCCCTCGAGCCTTGCAGCGCCCATTCGGACGCTATCGCCAGCAAGCCGGCTCCTACAGGAGAAAGCGTTCGGCCGTGAGAAAGGCCTGGAATCAGGCCGCTTCGATCTTGCCGCGGTGTTGCTCGACCTTGTCCAGGTAGTGCTGCAACTGCTGCTGTTCGGCCGCCGTGGTGAACAGGCCCAGCTTGCTGCGCCGCCACAGGATGTCCGCCGCCGCGCAGGCCCATTCCTCACTGCACAGGTAATCCACTTCACGGCTGTAGAGGCCGCCACCGAGGTGTTCGCCCAGGTCGCTCAGGCTCTGCACACCCTCCAGCAGGCGCCAGGTGCGGCTGCCATAGGTGCTTGCCCAGCGCCGGGCAATCTCTTTGGGAATCCAGTCGAAACGGGTGCGGATCTCGTGGCTCAGGGCCTGCGGCGTGGTCATGTCTTCGCCACCGGGCAAGGTCGAGTGCGCGGTCCAGCTCGGCTTCAGGTTCTTGAAGAACGGCGCCAGTTGGGCCAGCGCCGACTCGGCGAGCTTGCGGTAGGTGGTCAGCTTGCCGCCGAACACCGACAGCAGCGGGGCTTCGCCATTTGCACCAGACAGCGCCAGGGTGTAGTCGCGAGTGACGGCCGAGGGGTTGTCGGATTCGTCGTTGCACAGCGGGCGAACGCCGGAATAGCTGTGCAGGATATCGCTACGGGCGAGCTGCTTCTTGAAGTGCGCATTGACCACCTTGAGCAGATAGTCGGTCTCGGCTTCGGTGATGCTGACCTTGGCCGGGTCGCCCTGGTATTCGCGGTCGGTGGTGCCGATCAGGGTGAAGCGGTCCAGGTACGGAATGGTAAAGACGATGCGTTGGTCCTCGTTCTGCAGGATGTGCGCGTGTTCACCTTCGTACAGCCTGGGCACGATCAGGTGGCTGCCCTGGATCAGGCGGATGCCGTAGGGCGATTCCAGCTTCAGGTCATCCTTGATGAACTGGGCGACCCAGGGGCCGGCGGCATTGACCAGGGCCTTGGCCTGGATCGAGAACCGGGTACCGTTGCCGCGCTCCATCTCCAGGTGCCACAGGCCTTTGCCGCGGCGGGCGCTGACGCAGCGGGTACGGGTGTGCACGTGGGCACCGTTCTCCCGTGCCGCCATGGCATTGAGCACCACCAGGCGCGCGTCGTCGACCCAGCAATCGGAGTATTCGAAACCCTTGGTGATTTCAGCCTTGAGCGCACTGTCGGCGCCGAATTTCAGGCTCTTGGAGCCGGCGAGCTTTTCCCGCTTGCCCAGGTGGTCATAGAGGAACAGGCCGGCGCGGATCATCCAGGCCGGACGCAGGTGCGGACGGTGGGGCAGGACGAAACGCATGGGCTTGACGATATGCGGGGCCTTGGCGAGCAGGACTTCACGTTCGGCCAGGGCTTCGCGTACCAGGCGGAATTCGTAGTGCTCCAGGTAGCGCAGGCCGCCGTGGATCAGCTTGCTGCTGGCCGAGGAGGTGTGGCTGGCGAGGTCGTCCTTTTCGCAAAGGAACACCGAGAGGCCGCGACCGGCTGCGTCCGCGGCAATCCCGACACCATTGATACCACCGCCAATCACGGCGATGTCATAGAGCTCGGCAAGGGGTGGGGCAGGCAAGGTGCTGGGGTTCATCGGTGAGCCTCGCAGGGTCTTCTCTATATTTGAATTCGAACATTGATGTTCGCTTTCGAAAAGAATAACGGATAAGCGCGCCCACGACCAGTCAAGCCTGATTGAAAAAATCCATCAGAACGGCTGGAAAGGAAAATTATCGAACATTGTAGGGCGAGCGCTGTACCCCCTTGTAGGAGCGAGCTTGCTCGCTCCTACAAGGGGGTACCTATGGTTTTGCGAGGTCAGACCACTTCCAGGCGGATCTTGTGCTGGTGCAACAGCTGGGCCAGCGCCGGCACGGGCGCCTGGTCGGTCACCAGGCAGTCGATCAGGGTGATCGGCCCGAGGCGCACCATGGCGTTGCGGCCGAACTTGCTGGAGTCCGCCGCCAGTATCACCTGTCGGGCATTGGCGATGATCGCCTGGGAAACCCGCACTTCCTGGTAGTCGAAGTCCAGCAGGCTGCCGTCCTCATCGATGCCGCTGATGCCTACCAGGGCAAAGTCCACCTTGAACTGGTTGATGAAGTCGACGCTGGCCTGGCCGACCACACCGCCGTCGCGGCGCACATTGCCGCCGGCCAACTGGACTTCGAAGTCGTCCTTGGCACTGAGGATCGAGGCGACATGCAGGTTGTTGGTGATGATCTTCAGGTGGTTGTGATTGAGCAGTGCCCGGGCGATGGACTCGGTGGTGGTGCCGATATTGATGAACAGCGAGGCGTGATCGGGAATCTGCGCGGCGATGGCCTCGGCGATGCGCTGCTTTTCATCGCGCATCTGGTCGGCCCGCATGGCGTAGGCGGTGTTCTCCACGCTGGAATCGTAGGCCGCGCCGCCGTGGTAGCGACGCAGCAGATTGGAGTCCGCCAACTGGTTGATATCGCGGCGGATGGTTTGCGGGGTCACGACAAAAAGCTGGGCCATTTCCTCGATGCTGACATAACCGCGTTCGCGGACCAGTTCGAGGATTTGTTGCTGGCGGGGAGGCAGATTCATTGGGCGTCCTTTGGGCTGCCGTACAAATTCCTCCATCATGCCGCAGGAAGGACCTGTCTGCCACTTGCGGGGCCAATCAATCGTGGATGTGCGGTTGTCGCGTCGTAAACCGGGCGGGTGCTTGTCGGTTCGAGGGAATGGGGCAGTGGGCGTACCGGCCACCCTGTGGGAGCCGGCTTGCTGGCGATGGCGCCCGGATGGACGCCGCAAGGCTCAAGGACCTCATCGCCAGCAAGCTGGCTTCACATTAGAAGGGCGCGTTCGGCTTAGTTGCTGCCTTCGTGCGGTTCCCAGTCGCGGGTGCGGCTGACGGCTTTCTTCCAGCCGTCATAGAGTTTTTCCTTCTCGGCCTCGGCGCGCAGCGGCGCGAACTCGCGTTCGATGACCGCCTTGCCCCGCAGCTCTTCCAGGCTGCCCCAGAAACCGCAGGCCAGGCCGGCCAGGTAGGCCGCGCCGAGTGCCGTGGTTTCGCGCATTTGCGGGCGCTCGACCTGGGTCCCCAGAATGTCGGCCTGGAACTGCATCAGGAAGTTGTTGGCGACCGCACCACCGTCCACGCGCAGGGCCTTGAGGCGTTCGCCCGAGTCCTGTTGCATGGCGTCCAGCACGTCGCGGGTCTGGTAGGCGATCGACTCCAGCGCGGCACGGATGATGTGATCGACTTTCACGCCGCGAGTCAGGCCGAACAGCGCGCCACGGGCATAGGGGTCCCAGTAGGGTGCGCCCAGGCCGGTGAAGGCCGGTACCAGGTACACGCCGTTGCTGTCCTTGACCTTGCCGGCGAAGTATTCGGTGTCGAAGGCGTCGTTGATGATCTTCAGTTCGTCACGCAGCCACTGGATGGTGGAGCCGCCGTTGAACACCGCGCCTTCCAGGGCATAGGCCACTTCGCCGCGCGGGCCGCAGGCGATGGTGGTGAGCATGCCGTGCTTGGAACGTACCGCCTTGGTGCCGGTGTTCATCAGCAGGAAGCAGCCGGTGCCATAGGTGTTCTTCGCCTGGCCCGGCTCCACGCACATCTGGCCGAACAGGGCGGCCTGCTGGTCGCCGGCGATACCGCCGATGGCGATGCCGCTCTTGGTGTGGCCGTAGATTTCGGAGGAAGACTTCACCTCCGGGAGCATTTCCCGGGGAATGTCGAGGATCTCCAGCATCTTCGAGTCCCACTCCAGGGTGTGGATGTTGAAGAGCAGGGTGCGCGAGGCGTTGGTGTAGTCGGTGACGTGGGTCTTGCCGCCGGTGAATTTCCAGATCAGCCAGCTGTCGATGGTGCCGAACAGCAACTCGCCGTTGCGCGCGCGTTCGCGGCTGCCTTCGACGTTGTCGAGGATCCATTTCAGCTTGGTGCCGGAGAAGTACGGGTCGGTGACCAGGCCGGTGGTTTCGCGGATGTACTCTTCGTGGCCGTCGCGCTTGAGCTGCTGGCAGATCTCGGTGCTGCGGCGGCATTGCCAGACGATGGCGTTGTAGATCGGACGGCCGCTGACCTTGTCCCAGACCACGGTGGTTTCACGCTGGTTGGTGATGCCCAGGGCCGCGACCTGGTCGTGGTGCAGGCCGGCTTGCGCCAGGGCTTCGACCATGACCGCGCTCTGGGTGGCGAAGATTTCCATCGGGTCGTGTTCGACCCAGCCGGCTTGTGGATAGTGTTGCTGGAATTCGCGCTGGGCGGTGCCGACCACGTTGGCGTCGCGGTCGAAGATGATCGCCCGGGAGCTGGTCGTACCCTGATCGAGGGCAATGATGTAGTTCTTATTCTGAGTGTCGGTCATTTTCGATTGCCTTGGTGAAATAGGGAAAAGTGCCGGGATGAGTGCCCTCAGGGAGAAGGGCGCTCACCAGGGGTGGTGCAGGGCAGGTGTTTCAGGAAGCCTGGACCTTTTTGGCAGCGGTCGCGAGTTCTTCCTGTGTAGCGGGTTCGGCGCTGGGCAGGTGACGGGCAATCATCCCGCGGTACAGCACGGCGCCGAGGCTGGCACCGACAATCGGTGCAAAGATCGGAACCAGGACATACGGAATCTCGCGTCCGCCGGTGAAGGCGATCTCACCCCAGCCGAAGAGGAAGGTCATCAGCTTGGGGCCGAAATCCCGAGCGGGGTTCATGGCGAAGCCGGTCAGCGGACCCATCGCGCTGCCGATCACGGCGATCAGCAGGCCGATCAGCAGTGGTGCCAGCGGGCCGTTGGGCAGGCCGTTGTTGTCGTCGGTCAGGGACATGATCACGCCCATCAGGATCGCGGTGATCACCACTTCCACCAGGAACGCCTGGGCGGTGCTCAGGGCCGGGTTGGCGTAGGTGGAAAACACCGACGCCAGCTCCAGGCTGGCCTGGGAGCCGCGGACCATGTGGTGGGTTTGTTCGAAATCGAAGAACAGGTTGCTGTAAAGCGTGTAAACCAACGCGGAGGCACAGAAGGCCCCGGCGACCTGCGCGAGGATATAGAACGGCAGTTTGCGTTTTTCGAAGTCGGCGAACAGGCACAGCGCGATGCTGACGGCCGGGTTCAGGTGAGCACCGGAAACGCCGGCGGTCAGGTAGATCGCCATGCTCACGCCCATGCCCCAGATGATGCTGATTTCCCACAGGCCAAAGCTGGCGCCCGCGACCTTGAGCGCGGCAACGCAGCCGGTGCCGAAGAAGATCAACAGCGCGGTGCCGAGGAATTCGGCGATGCATTGGCCCGAGAGCGACGGTTGTTTCAAAGCGGTACTCATTGGACACCTCGATTTTTTTTGTTGTTAGACGCCCACCGGGATGATGGACGTGGACTTTCACCGATGCTCAGCAATCCCCCTCTCTGATTTCGGCTTACCGCTCGTTACGCCTGAGTGTAGGACTGTAATCTTCAGTTTCGAAAAAATATAGACAAGAAACACTGCTGTCAAAGGTCGAAAGTGAACGATAGTCCACTTTTTGACTATTGGCTGCGTGAATGGGGATGATTTGTATGTAGGATACGGGTGGTTTTTACGCGTTTATTGGCTACCGTGAGGCTAGGAAAAACTTGGGGCCTGGCCTGTCATAGAGCCTTTTCGTTGCCAATAGCCTAAAATCCACGCTTGTCTTCCGAGCCGCCTGGAGCTGCCATGACCCCTGCATTGGACCTGCTGAAAAAAGTTCGTGCCGAACATCGTGTGTACAGTTACGAACATGATCCGAAGGCGGCTTCCTACGGCCTGGAGGCTGCGGAGAAATTGGGATTGGCACCGGCGCAGGTGTTCAAGACGCTACTGGCCAGCACGGAAAAGGCCGAGCTGCTGGTGGCGGTGGTGCCGGTGGTCGGAAGTCTGGACCTGAAGGCGCTGGCCCAGGCGGCGGGGGTCAAGAAGGTCGAGATGGCGGATCCCGCGGCGGCCCAGCGGGCCACCGGTTATCTGTTGGGGGGGATCAGTCCGCTCGGGCAGAAGAAGCGTCTGAGGACCTTTATCGACCAGAGCGCGCAGCCCTTCGCCAGTATTTTTGTCAGTGCCGGGCGTCGGGGCCTGGAGGTGGAGTTGGCGCCGGCGGTGTTGGCCGAGCATACCCAGGCGAAGTTTGCCGATATCGGCCGCGCCTGATCCCGCTCATGATTTACGTAGCCGGCTGAAGCAGCACCAGGATCGCACTGGTGCCGCGCTGCTTGAGGATATCCAGGTCATGCAGATTCAACCGCCGCGCATGACTCATGCAGGGCGATAGGCCGGTGCGACCAGGAATTCGAGCAAGGCCTTTTGTGCATGCAGGCGGTTTTCAGCCTGGTCCCAGGCGACCGAACGCGGGTCGTCCAGCAGGTCGAGGCTGATTTCTTCGCCGCGGTGGGCGGGCAGGCAGTGCATGAACAGCACGTCCGGCGCGGCCAGGTCGAGCAGTTCGCGGGTGACCTGCAGGGGGGCGAACAGGGCGAGGCGCTTGGCGGTTTCTTCTTCCTGGCCCATGGAGGTCCAGACATCGGTGCTCACCAGGTGCGCGCCGCGTACCGCTTCACGTGGATCGCGGACCAGTTGTACCCGTCCGCCGGCCCGGGCCAGCAGCGCCGGGTCCGGGTCATAGCCTTCGGGGCAACTGACGCGCAATTGGAAGTCGAACTGGATGGCGGCTTCGATATAGCTGTTGCACATGTTGTTGCCGTCGCCGATCCAGGTCACGGTCTTGCCCTGGATCGAGCCGCGATGTTCGAGGAACGTCTGCATGTCGGCGAGCAACTGGCAGGGATGCAGGTCATCGGACAGGCCATTGATCACCGGTACGCGGGAGTTGGCCGCGAACTCGGTCAGGGTGCTGTGCTTGAACGTGCGGAGCATGACCACGTCGAGCATGCTCGACAGGACGATGGCGCTGTCGCCGATAGGCTCGCCCCGGCCCAACTGGGTGTCGCGCGGCGAGAGGAAGATCGCCTGGCCGCCCAGCTGGATCATGCCGGCTTCGAACGACACGCGGGTGCGTGTCGAGGATTTCTCGAAAATCATGCCGAGAATCCGACCCTTGAGTGGCTCGAACAGTACGCCGCGGTCACGCAGGTCCTTCAGCTCGATGCCTCGACGAATCACGCTGACCAGCTCTTCGGGCGTGCAATCCATCATGGAGAGAAAGTGCCTTGCGCTCATCATTGACTACCTTTTTGCAACAGACCGCAGATACTCAAAGCCGGGTTTTACGGAAAAACGGGCGAGACCTGCGGCGTAAGCCGCACGGGGCGACGAAATAGGGGGAGACGCGATCGTATAAGAAAATGTCGCGTGTTACCAATAGGAGGCTTGGTTTTCAGGCTGTTGGCGTTCGACAGGCTTGACGGCCATGACACTTTTCAAGTCGGCACCGAACTGTTTCAGGGTGACGACAGGTCTTTGTACACCGTGCCCCGAAGCCTTGGCAATCGAGGGCGGCGGGCGTGGGCAGGGCCTGGTCGTGTTCCGACTGGCTGGACCGGGCAATGACCTGCCGAAGTGGAAACATTTCCTAAACTAATCTGCTAGGTTATAAAATGTGTCATTGCGGACACATGAGAGGCTTTGGAATGGAATCGAAAGAGCAACAGTTGATGGAGCTGCTGAAGCTGACGGCACAGGCACTGACCCATATGACTGCCTCCGTCACCTCGATGTCGTTTGAATTGTTGCGCAGCGAGGATGAAGTGACCCGCTCGGCTGGCCGCCGGATGATCGATCGCATGGCGACCATCAGTTCCGGTCTCGACGAGCATTGGCGCCTGATTGGCGAGCTGACCGGGGTCCACATGGGCCAGGAGCAGCTCGAAACCATTGAGGAAATCCAGTTGCAACCCGCCCCCAGGCTGCCCATGGCCTGATTTCCGTGCCCCATCGGCAGGCCTGATGTTCCCCGATTCACAAGACGAACGTCGCTGGTGTGCCATTCGGCCCGGGGCCATAGTTTTGTTCCCGCAACCGATTCGGGTTGCCTTGGACAAAACAGAGACTGGCCATGACCAAGACTCTCCATCACCGTGCCTGCCACCTGTGCGAAGCCATCTGCGGCCTGACCATCGAAACCACCACCACCGAGGCTGCCGTGCAGATCACCTCGATCAAGGGCGATCCGCTGGATACCTTCAGCCGCGGGCATATCTGCCCCAAGGCGGTGGCGTTGCAGGATATCCAGAACGACCCGGATCGCCTGCGCCAGCCGATGCGTCGTGTCGGCGCTGAATGGCTGCCGATCGAGTGGGATGAGGCCTTTGCCCTGGTGGCCGAACGCCTGGCGGCGATCCAGGCCCGGCATGGCCAGAATGCCGTGGCGATCTACCAGGGCAATCCCAGTGTGCACAACTATGGGTTGATGACCCACAGCAACTACTTCCTGGGGCTGCTGAAAACCCGCAACCGCTTTTCCGCGACCTCGGTCGATCAGTTGCCGCAGCACCTGAGCAGCCACCTGATGTATGGCCATGGCCTGTTGCTGCCGATCCCGGACATCGATCACACCGACTTCATGCTGATCCTGGGTGGCAATCCACTGGCCTCCAACGGCAGCATCATGACCGTGCCGGACGTTGAAAAGCGCCTGAAGGCGATCCAGGCCCGGGGCGGCAAGGTCGTGGTGGTCGATCCCCGGCGTAGCGAGACGGCGGCCATGGCCGACCAGCACCTGTTCGTGCGCCCGGGTGGCGATGCGGCCTTGTTGTTCGGCCTGCTCAACACCTTGTTCACGGAAGGGCTCACGCGCGACAGTCATCTGCCGGTCGACGGGCTCGATGAGGTGCGCCAGGCCGTGGCCGGCTTCAGTGCCGAAGCCATGAGCCCGCTCTGTGCGGTGCCCGCATCGCAGATCCGCCAACTGGCACGGGACTTCGCCGCCGCCGACAAGGCGGTCTGCTATGGGCGGATGGGCGTCTCGACCCAGTCGTTCGGCACCTTGTGCCACTGGCTGGTGCAGTTGATCAACCTGGTGACCGGCAATCTGGACCGGGTCGGCGGTGCCTTGTGCACCGAACCGGCGGTGGACCTGGTGGCCTCGACGTCCGGCGGGCATTTCAATCGCTGGCAGAGTCGGGTGTCCGGGTTGCCGGAATATGGCGGTGAACTGCCGGTGTCGGCGCTGGCGGAGGAAATGCTCAGCGAAGGGGAAGGGCAGGTGCGGGCCCTGGTGACGATCGCCGGCAACCCGGTGCTGTCCACGCCCAATGGCCGGCAGCTGGAGCAGGCGCTGGACGGCCTGGAGTTCATGGTCAGTATCGACCTGTACATCAACGAGACCACCCGTTATGCCGACCTGATCCTGCCGTCGACCTCGGCCCTGGAAAACGATCACTATGACACCACGTTCAATATGTTCGCGGTGCGCAACGTGAGCCGTTTCAATCGGGCGATCCTGGCCAAACCGGTGGGAGCGTTGCACGACTGGGAGATCTTTGTCGGCCTGGCCAAGGCGTTTTCCAGTTTGACCGGCCAGGCGCTCAAGTCGACCATGCCCCCGGCGCAGATGATCGACATGGGGCTGCGGATGGGGCCTTATGGCGATGCATCGCCGCAGCGGTTGTCGGTGAAGGCCCTGGAAGACTATCCCCATGGTGTCGATCTCGGTGCGCTCAAGCCCAATCTGGCGCCACGCCTCAAGACGCCCGGGCAGCGGGTCCAGGCGGCGCCGGCGGCGATTCTGGCCGATCTCGCCCGCTTCGCCACGCAGCAGGCGCCGCAAGTGGGGGAGTTGTTGATGATCGGCCGCCGTCATGTGCGCAGCAATAATTCGTGGATGCATAACTATCATCGGCTGGTGAAGGGTAAGCCGCGTCATCAGTTGCTGATGCACCCCGATGACCTGGCCAGTCGCAACCTCGAGGATGGGCAGCGGGTGCGGGTCAGCTCGCGGGTCGGCATGATCGAGGTGGAAGTGCTCGCCAGCCTGGAGATGATGCTTGGCGTGGTGAGCCTGCCCCATGGCTGGGGGCATGCGCGGCCCGGAGTGAAAATGGGCATTGCCAGCGGGCAGCCGGGTTCCAGTGCCAACGACCTGACCGATGAACGCTATCTGGACGTGCTGTCGGGCAATGCGGCGTTGAACGGTGTGCCGGTCACCGTGGCGGCAGCCTGACACGTACTGATGTGGGAGCCGGCTTGCCGGCGATGAGGCCCGTAAGGTTTGCATTGAGCTTGCGGACGCCATCGCCGGCAAGCCGGCTCCCACAGTTGCGTCAGCAGCGGCCATGGGGACGGATATCGGGCAGACCGAGCACCACGCCTGGCTTTCCGTTACAATGCCTCACCGTGCCGACAACAGCGTCGGAAAGTTCAGAAGAGGTGCCTTGTGGATATCATCGAAACGATTAAAGAGCAGATTGCCAACAACACCATTCTGCTTTACATGAAAGGCTCGCCGAATGCCCCGCAGTGCGGTTTTTCCGCCAAGGCTGCGCAGGCCGTGATGGGCTGCGGCGAGAAGTTCGCTTACGTGGACATCCTGCAGAACCCGGAAATTCGCGCCAACCTGCCGAAATACGCTAACTGGCCGACGTTCCCACAGCTGTGGGTAGCTGGCGAACTGGTCGGCGGCAGCGACATCATGGCGGAAATGTTCGCCAACGGTGAGTTGCAGACCCTGATCAAGGATGCGGCGACCAAGGCGGCAGCGGCCAAGACCGAAGCCTGATGGTCGAAGCCGGGTGCCTGCCTGCCAGACACCCATAAAAAAGCCCCGCACTCTGAACAAGAGTGCGGGGCTTTTTAGTGGGCGCTGTTTATTCGCCCATCTGCGATTGCAGGTAGTTCTCCAGGCCTACTTTGTCGATCAGGCCCAGTTGGGTTTCCAGCCAGTCGATATGTTCTTCCTCGGACTCGAGGATATCTTCCAGCAGTTCGCGGCTGCCAAAGTCGCCAACAGCTTCACAGTGGGCAATGGCCGCCTTCAGGTCGGCATGGCCGGTGCGTTCGATGCGCAGGTCGCACTCGAGCATTTCCTTGGTGTGTTCACCGATGTGCAGCTTGCCCAGGTCCTGCACGTTCGGCAGGCCCTCGAGGAACAGGATGCGCTTGATCAGCTTGTCCGCGTGCTTCATCTCGTCGATGGACTCGTGGTACTCATGCTTGCCCAGCTTGTTCAGGCCCCAGTCTTCATACATGCGTGCGTGCAGGAAGTATTGGTTGATCGCGACCAGCTCATTGGCAAGGATCTTGTTGAGATGCTGGATAACCGTGATATCGCCTTTCATGGTGGGGTCCTGTCCTGTATTAGCTGGCTATTAGGCGGAGTTTGATCCCGGCAACTTTGGGTGTCAAACCTAAGTTATTGAATCCTATATGAAAATTAATCGGAATAAGAATGTTTGTGTTCCGCGTCTTTGTCCTAAGCGATTGAATTACAGGCATAAAAAACCGGACACAGGGTCCGGTTGTTTAAAATGTTTCTATTTACGCGGCGGAAAATTCCACCGGGTAAGGGATCGCCGCGTGCTGGCTTTGCAGCTCGGTCAGTGTCTCGCGGACCACCTGCTTGGCCAGGCACGCACATTTGCCACATTGGCTGGCCACGCCGGTGGCTTGTCGCACTTCGCGGTAGCTGCAGCAACCGTCATAGATCGCTTCACGGATTTGTCCATCGGTGACGCCAGTGCAGAGGCAGACATACATAAGGTGAGAACCATCGCTGATTAAGGCTCGATTGCGCTGGATCTTAATGTTAACGAGAATGATTGTCAAAGTGCTTTGGGTAAAGCTTTTGTCAACGGCTGACTTGCCTGACGAACGGTTTTGCTACGTCGGGGACAGGTTTGTAAAAAGCGTTGGGGACAGGTCAAAAACGCGGTGTATGATGGTCGGTCCTTAGGAAGGTAGGCCGCGTCACAGTCCTGTCGCCTGATCGTGGCAGGCTGGGCTGGCCTTAGTTCTTCACCGCATCAACACCAGGAGATATTCAATGAGCGTACTCGTAGGCAAACAAGCCCCCGACTTCACCGTCCCTGCCGTACTGGGCAATGGCGAAATCGTTGACAGCTTCACCCTGTCCTCGGCCATCAAAGGCAAATACGGCCTGGTGTTCTTCTACCCACTGGACTTCACCTTCGTCTGCCCGTCCGAGCTGATCGCCCTGGACCACCGCATGGACGATTTCAAGGCACGCAACGTTGAAGTCGTGGCCGTCTCCATCGACTCGCACTTCACCCACAACGCCTGGCGCAACACCGCCATCAACGACGGTGGCATCGGCAAGGTCAAGTACACCATGGCCGCCGACCTGAAGCACGAAATCGCCAAGGCCTACGACGTCGAGTCCGAAGGCGGCGTGGCGTTCCGTGGCGCGTTCCTGATCGACGACAAGGGCGTTGTTCGCTCGCAGATCGTCAACGACCTGCCGCTGGGCCGTAACATGGAAGAACTGATCCGTCTGGTCGACGCCCTGCAATTCCACGAAGAGCACGGCGAAGTCTGCCCGGCCAACTGGAAGAAAGGCGACAAGGGCATGGACGCTTCGCCAGAAGGCGTTGCCAAGTACCTGAGCGAGAACGCCGGCAAGCTGTAAGCGCCAGGCTTCACGTATGAAAAAACCGGTCTTGATGACCGGTTTTTTTATGTCATGCCGATATCCGCAGCGTATTTGGCGGATTGCCCAAACGCCTTCATCACACCGATGTGCGCTGACCCGATGGCGTCGAGAGCGATGCCGGCCACGCCACTGGGAATGGCGCACATTGAATGTCATGTGGCGCGAGTTGCTGATGATCGAGCGCGGCCCACGGGAGAGAATGCCTTCGCAAGTTGCTTGACCGCGCAGGTGAGTGGTCGACACTTCCCATGAACCGGCAATCTCCGAGGGCAGAACCATGCTGAACATCGACAAGACCAGGCCCGTCCTGGTGACAGGCGCAACCGGCTATCTTGCCGGTTGGCTGGTGAAGCGGCTCCTGGAAGAGGGGCTCACCGTGCATGCCGCCGTGCGCGACCCCGGGGATGTCAGCAAGCGTGCCCATCTGGACCAGGCGGCTGCGGGGCTGTCGGGGACTCTGAGCTACTTCAAGGCCGACCTGCTTGACGAAGGCTCGTATGCGCAAGCCATGCAAGGCTGTTCCATCGTCTTCCATACCGCTTCCCCGTTCAAGCTCGACATCCGCGACCCCGAGCGGGAACTGGTCGCTCCGGCCAAACTGGGAACCCGCAATGTCCTGGAAACGGCCAACAGGACCGAATCCGTTCGGCGCGTCGTCCTGACCAGCAGTTGTGCGGCCATCTATGGCGACTGTGCGGACATCCAGAACACCCCGGGGCAAGTCCTGACCGAAGCGATCTGGAATACCAGCTCTTCGCTACGGCATGTCCCCTATTCCTATTCGAAGACCGTCGCTGAACGGGAAGCCTGGGATATCGCGGGGAAGCAGTCGCGTTGGGATCTGGTCGTCATCAACCCCAGCCTCATCCTGGGGCCGGGACTGAATCCACGCGGGACCAGCGAAAGCTTCAATCTGGTCCGTCAATTGGGGAATGGGCGCATGAAGGCGGGTGTTCCCGACATCGGGTTCGGTGCCGTCGACGTACGTGATGTGGCCGAAGCCCATCTGCGTGCGGCCTATCTGCCTGATGCCAAGGGGCGTCACATCGTCTCCGGACACAATACGTCGCTTCCCGAGATTGCCAGCGGGCTCCTTCCGAAATATGCGGCCTATCCGATACCCCGTCGCATCCTGCCGAAATGGCTGGTCTGGTTGGTCGCTCCCCTTGCCGACAAGAGCACTACCCGCCCATTCATTGCCAGGAACGTCGGTTATGCCTGGCGGGCGGATAACGGCAAGAGCGTCCGGGAGCTGAAAATGTCCTATCGGCCCTTGCAGGTTACGATTCAGGAGATGTTCCAGCAGATGATCGACAGTGACCAGATTCCCAGGTGCTGAGTCGCGTTTTACCGAGGAGGTCACGCATGACACGCGCAACGCACTTCTGCGTCCAGCCCGGCTGGCAGTTGCTGCTATGGGATATGGGCCTCAACCCTGATCATTTGCTACGTCTGGCGGGCCTCCCCGAAGATCTGTTTTCGCGCAAGCAGGCCAGTATCACCGCGCAACAGTATTTCAGGCTGTGGCAAGCCATTGAGGTCTCCGTGGGGGGCACGGCCTTGCCGCTTCGGGTGGGGCAGGCGATCTCGGTCGAAGCCTTCGATCCGCCGATCTTCGCGAGCTTGTGCAGCCCCAATCTCAATATCGCCATGCAGCGTCTGTCGGCATTCAAGAAACTCATCGGGCCGATGACACTGAGTGTGGCGGTCGGCTCGACGAAGACTTCGATAACGCTCGAGTGCTACGCAAACGAGGGAAGCATCCCCCGGAACCTGGCAATGACGGAACTGGTCTTTCTCACGCAACTGGTCAGGCTCGGAACCCGCCATCGGGTGATTCCCCTGGAGGTGATGGTGCCTGAGCTCCCCGGTAGTCTTGACGGGTATGTCGACTATTTCGGTGTTTCGCCAAAACAGGGCGCCGCGATCCGGGTATCGTTTTCGAGCCGGGATGCTGTCAGACCGTTCCTGACCGCCAACGAATCGATGTGGGCGTATTTCGAGCCGGGTTTGCGCAAGCGACTGTCCTCCCTGGACTCGACGGCGAAGATGAGTGATCGCGTCAGGGCGGTACTCTTGGAGGGATTGCCCGCGGGCGAATATTCGATCGTGTTCGTCGCCAGGCATCTTGCCGTCAGCAAGCGCACCTTGCAGAGGCAACTAGGCGACGAGTCCACGAGTTTTACCGATATTCTGAATGCTACGCGCCAGCAACTGGCGCAGCATTACCTGAGCAGCCCCGCCATTTCCCAGGGGGAGATTGCCTATCTCCTTGGATTTCAGGAGGTCAATTCCTTTATCCGGGCATTCAAGGAGTGGACAGGCAATACCCCTGGAGCCTATCGGCACGAAACGGTGTCATCAAGAATGACTTGAGAGCGGGCATTTTCAGGCGCCCGGATCATTCGCCGAGCGGATCAGTCGTTGTAGTCTTCCCAGCCGCCCATTTCCTTCCAGCGGTTGACGATGCCGCAGAACAGCTCGGCGGTCTTCTCCGTGTCGTAGCGGGCCGAGTGGGCCTCGCGTCCGTCGAAGTCGATATCGGCGGCCTGGCAGGCCTTGGCCAGCACGGTCTGGCCGTACGCCAGGCCGGCGAGACTGGCCGTGTCAAAGCTGGAGAACGGGTGGAACGGGTTGCGCTTCATGTCCAGGCGCGCCACCGCGGCGTTGAGGAAGCCCAGGTCGAAGCTGCTGTTGTGGCCGACCAGGATCGCGCGTTTGCAACCGTTGGCCTTCAAGGCCTTGCGCACGCCACGGAAAATGTCGGTCAGCGCGGTTTCCTCGCTGACTGCCATGCGCAGCGGGTGGTCGAGCTTGATCCCGGTGAACTCCAGGGCCGCCGCTTCGATATTGGCGCCTTCGAACGGCTCGACCCGGAAGAAGTAGGTGTGTTCCGGGAACACAAAGCCTTTTTCGTCCATGCCGATGGTGGTGGCGGCGATTTCCAGCAGGGCGTCGGTGGCGGCGTTGAAACCACCGGTCTCGACATCGACGACAACCGGCAGATAGCCGCGAAAGCGCGCGGCCATCGGATGCCGGGAGCCGGTACCGCCGCCGTTGCCTTCTAGTTCGTCGTCGTAATGCTCTTCACTCACAGGGTTTCCTCCAGCAGGCGCCAGCGCAGTTTTTCACCGGCGCGCAGCGGGATGACGGACAGCTCGCCGAAGGGCAGGCTGGTCGGGGCGGTCCATTCTTCACGAACCAGGGTGATGCTGTCGGTGTTCGCCGGCAGGCCGTAGAAGCGCGGGCCATACACACTGGCGAAACCTTCGAGCTTGTCCAGCGCGTTGCGTTGTTCGAAGGCCTCGGCGTACAGCTCGATCGCGGCATAGGCGGTGTAGCAGCCGGCGCAACCGCAGGCGGCTTCCTTGGCGTGCTGGGCGTGGGGCGCCGAGTCGGTGCCGAGGAAAAACTTCGGATTGCCGCTGGTCGCTGCCGTGAGCAGGGCTTCCTGGTGCGTGCCGCGCTTGAGGATCGGCAAGCAGTAGAAGTGCGGACGGATACCGCCCACCAGCATGTGGTTGCGGTTGTACAGCAGGTGGTGCGCGGTAATGGTCGCGCCGACGTTGGCCGGGGCTTCGCTGACGAACTGCACGGCGTCCGCCGTGGTGATGTGTTCGAACACCACCTTGAGGGTCGGGAAGCGTTCGACGACGCGGCGCAAATGTTCGTCGATGAACAGTTTCTCGCGGTCGAACACGTCGACCTCGCCACGGGTGACCTCGCCATGGACCAACAACGGCATGCCGACTTCGGCCATGACCTCCAGGACCGGGAAAATCTTGTCGACGCTGGTCACGCCCGAATCCGAGTTGGTGGTCGCGCCGGCCGGGTAGAGCTTGGCGGCGTGGATGAAACCGCTGGCCTTGGCGGCGCGGATTTCCTCGGGCTGGGTCCGATCGGTGAGGTAGAGCACCATCAGCGGCTCGAAGCGGCTGCCGGCCGGTCGCGCAGCGAGAATGCGCTGGCGATAGGCATCGGCTTCCACGGCGTTGCGCACCGGTGGCAGCAGGTTGGGCATGATGATGGCGCGGCCAAAGGTGCGCGCAACATCCGCCACAGTGTGAGGTAAGGCAGCGCCATCGCGAAGATGGATATGCCAGTCGTCGGGACGCAGCAGGGTCAGGCGGTCGGACATGGGGGATTCCAGGCGGGTCGAACTGAGGGAATGCTACCGGAAAAGACGGTTTCAGGCACTCGCTATCAAGTTTTGCCACGAGCAACCGATACCACAGGAGTAGGGCGTGGAATCGGCATGCCTGTCTTGACGATGTAGATATCCAGTGGAGCCTCCCGTGCGCCAGCGTTATTTAGCCTTGCTCAGTATGTTCGCCAGCCTGCCCGCCATGGCGCTGACTTTCCAGACCCGTCTGGAGAGCATCGAGTGGAAGGTGGAAGGGGACAAATTCGAGTGTCGGTTGAGCCAGCCGATCACCGACTTCGGCACCGGCGAGTTCGTGCGTCGGGCCGGCGAGCAGGTGACCTTTCGCCTGAAAGCCTATAACCACGTGCTGGGTGGCGGTTCGGCGACCTTGCTGGCGGCGGCGGCGCCGTGGCAGCCGGGGCGTGGTGACATCAATCTGGGCTCGGTGCAGATGGGCAACGGCGATGTGCTGTTCAACAGCTCCCAGGGCCAGGCCGGACGCCTGGTCAGCGGTCTGCTGGAGGGCCGTAGCCCGCTGGTGCGTCACTACTCGCGAGACGGTGGCCTGTCGGAAATACGCCTGCTGCCGGTGAAGTTCAGCAAGGCCTACAGCGACTACCAGGAGTGCACCGCCAAACTGCTGCCGAAGAATTTCGAGCAGGTGAAACAGGCGCAGATCGGCTTTCCCGGCACCGGCGTCGACCTCGATGCCCAGGCCAAGGCCGAGTTGCAGGTGATGCTCGACTTCATCAAGGCCGACCCGAGCGTCAACCATATCGAACTCGACGGGCATTCCGACAATGCCGGCAATCGCCTGGCCAACCGCGACCTGTCGCGCCGCCGGGCGCTGTCGGTCATGGACTTCTTCAAGGCCAACGGTATCCCCGAATCGCAGATCGTCATGCGCTTTCACGGCGAACGTTATCCGCTGGTGCCGAACAACAGTGCGGCCAACCGGGCGAAGAATCGCCGGGTCAATATCCATCTGGAGCGTGTCCCGGTGGCCGAGAAGTCCGCGCCCGCACCTGTCCCCACGGCCAGCGTGGGGAATGCCGCGAAGACCTCCTGAAGCGGCTGTTTTCGTCGCCGTCTCGACATTATCTGTCGCTTTGCCGTCCTAAGCTGTCGCGCCTCTGTAAATTCACCGGTTTGAGCGGTAGAATCGACGCCTTTCCGTACAACCCCGTGGAGTGATGGCATGGCCGACGTAAACAAGGTCGTTCTCGCGTATTCCGGCGGCCTGGACACTTCGGTGATCCTCAAGTGGCTGCAGGATACTTATAACTGTGAAGTGGTGACCTTCACCGCGGACCTGGGTCAGGGCGAAGAGGTCGAGCCGGCACGTGCCAAGGCGCAAGCCATGGGCGTGAAAGAGATCTACATCGATGACCTGCGCGAAGAGTTCGTGCGTGATTTCGTGTTCCCGATGTTCCGCGCCAACACCGTCTACGAAGGCGAGTACCTGCTGGGTACCTCCATCGCCCGTCCGCTGATCGCCAAGCGCCTGATCGAAATCGCCAACGAAACCGGCGCCGACGCCATTTCCCATGGCGCTACCGGCAAGGGCAACGACCAGGTGCGTTTCGAACTGGGCGCCTACGCCCTCAAGCCTGGCGTGAAAGTGATCGCTCCGTGGCGTGAATGGGACCTGCTGTCCCGTGAAAAGCTGATGGATTACGCTGAAAAGCACGGGATCCCGATCGAGCGTCACGGCAAGAAAAAGTCCCCGTACTCGATGGACGCCAACCTGCTGCACATCTCCTATGAAGGCGGCGTGCTGGAAGATACCTGGACCGAGCACGAAGAAGACATGTGGCGTTGGACCGTCTCCCCGGAGAACGCGCCTGACAAGCCGCAGTACCTGGAACTGACCTACCGCAACGGCGATATCGTCGCACTGGACGGCGTCGAAATGACCCCGGCCACCGTGCTGGCGACCCTGAACCGTATCGGTGGCGAACATGGTATCGGGCGTCTGGATATCGTCGAGAACCGCTATGTGGGCATGAAGTCCCGCGGCTGCTACGAAACCCCTGGCGGCACCATCATGTTGCGCGCCCACCGGGCCATCGAGTCGATCACGCTGGACCGCGAAGTCGCTCACCTGAAAGACGAGCTGATGGCCAAGTACGCCAGCCTGATCTACACCGGCTACTGGTGGAGCCCTGAGCGTCTGATGCTGCAGCAGATGATCGATGCGTCCCAGGTTCATGTGAATGGCGTGGTTCGCCTGAAGCTGTACAAGGGCAACGTGATCGTCACCGGTCGCAAGTCCGACGAGTCGCTGTTCGATGCCAACATCGCCACCTTCGAAGAAGACGGCGGTGCCTACAACCAGGCCGACGCGGCCGGCTTCATCAAGCTCAATGCACTGCGCATGCGCATTGCGGCGAACAAGGGCCGTCGGTTGTTCTGATCGATTGCCGCTCTGAAAAGCCCTGGCCGATGGCCGGGGCTTTTTTTTGCGGTCAGGACGATATCATTCATCCCGGTTGTCGGTGCGGTGATTGAGTTCGAAGCGGTAGTTCTTGCCCAGTTCGCAGACCTGGCGGAGGGTCAGGTCGAGCTTTTGCGCGATCTCGATGGCGGTGTAGCCGAGCGCGCAATAGTGCATGGCATGTCCGGCAATGGCATCTTGCGCAAACTCCGCCGTGGCCGTTTGTGCTGCCCGATATTTGCGCGTGAGGTGCAGCGAGCGGCTTTGGACGATCTTCAGACCGTTTTCCCGCGCCATGCGCTTTATCTCACTCTTGTTCATCTTGAGGGAGTACTGGAGTGCGGAGATGCCCGCGCCCTTGGTAATCAGCTCGCGCAGCAGTTCGGTCTTGCGTGTTCTTTCCTGTTCCTCTTCCTCCGGCGCAGTGAGGTGATTGCCAGCCTCCACGAGGGTCTGGGCGCAAACGGGTCCCTGTACGCGATCAATGGTGCCGCCGCGTTTGAGGAAGTCGTCGATGGCCAGGTCCAGGTCAAGATCCAGGTTTCTCTGCGGGGTGAGATGCTTTTTGAATGTGTGGTCGTTCATTATATATGGCCTGCTCGTCCGAGTCGTAGGATAGACCTTTGCTAATGTCGTTCGGTTTGATGAGTTGTATAAGTGATTGGTGTTGTTCGAAAGTATTGAAGCGGATCAGCAAGTAGCGAGTTTGCAGCCTGGAAAGAAAGGATCAAGAGAGAGGGTTTTGCTTTCGGGCTGTCATCTTGGAGTTGAAGGTAAGTGTTCTGGGCGGGGCGTAGTCCGTTTCCTGTTATTTTTATCGATCATGGATTGGAGTCTTTAAAGGGCGAGGGGGAGATAGCGTTGACGCTCAAGGTTTATGGAAACTGCGCAACTCAAGGTGAACTGTGTATTGATGGGCAGAGGGCGCGTATGCGTTGTCAAACGTTTCCGGTGACCCGGTATTAGAGTAAACGTCTTTTTGATAATGCCGTCCTTACTTATGTGTATGCCGGGAGGTTTTATAAAAATTTTCTCGACCGATCTCCGGCGCGGCTGCGGTGCACCTGGCTGCCAGCCCCGCTGCGCCGGACGTGACGGCGCACGGGCATGGATCAGGGGCATGCCACGTGTCGAGGGGTGGCTTTGCAAGGGGCGGTCTCATTATTTCTTGTTGCAGAAATCCATTAGACACGCATCACCTTGCGTTCTAATGTTTGAATCTGCAAGGCGAGCCAAGATGATGTCGTTTTGCCGGATACCCTGATGAAATCCCCTGGGGATGGGGTGTTTATCCTGGGATGTATGTCTCTTGGAGTGCAGATTATCCTGATGGGAGTCGTACTTTTTATGAGGGCGCTTTTTTGTAGGGCAAATCTCTGTTGTTTGTAGGGAATGTCTTTGGCTGGTACTGCCCGGTGAAGGCGCTATGCCCAGGAGGGTATGACTAGGCTATTGTGCTGACTCTGAAAATTCGAACAGCGAAAATTGGACTTGCCCATGAATAAAGTGCTGATCGTGGATGATCATCCCGTCATTCGTCTTGCTGTACGTATGCTGATGGAACGTCATGGCTACGAAGTCATTGCGGAGACGGATAACGGTGTAGATGCTTTACAGTTGGCGCGGGAACATGCGCCGGACATTGTTATACTCGATATCGGGATCCCCAAGCTGGATGGGCTTGAAGTCATTGCCCGTCTAACGTCGATGGGGCTTTCTTTCAAAGTTCTGGTGCTGACCTCACAGGCCCCCGGGCATTTCTCCATGCGCTGCATGCAGGCAGGTGCCGCCGGTTATGTGTGCAAGCAGCAGGACCTGACTGAAATGCTCAGTGCTATCAAGGCTGTGCTGTCCGGCTACAGCTATTTCCCCAATCAGGCGTTGCACACGGTGCGCTCCAGCCTGGGGAATGCCAGTGAAGCCGATATGGTCAACCGTCTCTCCGGCCGTGAGATGATGGTGTTGCAGCAGTTGGCGAGAGGCAAGAGCAACAAGGAAATTGCCGATGGCATGTTTTTGAGCAACAAGACTGTCAGTACCTACAAAACGCGCTTGCTGCTCAAGCTCAATGCCCGCTCGCTGGTTGATTTGATCGAGTTGGCGCAACGCAACGGCTTGGTTTAATCACTGAGGCTCAGCAGGGGCCTGGCCACGGACGTTTGAAGAAGGGGGGAAGGAAGCAGGGAAGACGAAGAAAACCCCTGGCATTTAGCCGGCAGGAGAGGGCCTGCGGTGTTGTATCGATGCTGTTGCGCGTGACAACGACACCTCCAGAAACCGAAAAGCCTCCGCAAAGGAGGCTTTTGAGTGGGCGCGTGTTAATTACAAATCAAAATCATAATCCGCCAATTGCTTCTGCAGGCGACGCTCTTCCAGCAGGTTGTCGATGGTGCGGCGCTTGCTGAGGTTGGTTTTTGCGACCTCAACCACGGGCTCGCTGTCCTCTGTTTCAGCGGCGATGAAGTCGTCCTCTACGTCCAATTGCTCTTTGTCGGTGCTCATAACATAACTCCGGGCTAAGACTGCCGTTGGCGCTCCTTATATCGATAATTGCCGGCCCGGTAAAAAAGATTTTTTCAATCGCCTGATCAATAAAGTTAATAGCGGCTCAATCGTCCGAAGTCTTGTCCTTGTAATCGCACAGGTCTTCGATCCGGCAACTGCCGCAACGCGGTTTTCGCGCCTGACAGACGTAACGCCCATGCAGGATCAGCCAATGGTGGGCGTCGAGCAGGTAGGGCTTGGGCACGAACTTCAGCAGTTGTTTCTCGACCTCCACCACGTCCTTGCCTGGCGCCAGGCCGGTACGGTTGCTGACCCGGAAAATATGCGTGTCGACGGCCATGGTCAGTTGCCGGAACGCGGTGTTGAGCACCACGTTGGCGGTCTTGCGACCGACTCCAGGCAGGGCTTCCAGTTCTTCGCGGGTTTGGGGTACCTCGCCCCCATGTTTTTCCACCAGCAGCCGGCAGGTCTCGATCACGTTCCTGGCCTTGCTGTTGAACAGGCCGATGGTCTTGATGTACTCCGACAATCCTTCGACTCCGAGGGCATGGATGGCTTGGGGAGTGTTGGCCACTGGAAAGAGCTTGGCGGTCGCCTTGTTCACGCCCACGTCGGTGGCCTGGGCCGAGAGAATCACCGCGATCAACAGCTCAAAGGGCGTCGAATAGGCCAGTTCGGTCTTGGGATCCGGATTGTCTTCGTGGAATCTGCGAAAGATCTCCAGGCGTTTGGCGGCGTTCATGGGGCGGTGGATTCCTTTAAGGTTGTACACGGCACCTGTAGAAGCATGGCTTGCCATTGCCAGCGAAGGCGTCCTCAAGGCCGCCAAAAGCTTCGCTGGCAAGCCATGCTCCTATAGGTTTAATTATGGGTCCAAGGGCGAATTCGGTTTGGCGGGCCGATGATGGCGCAAGGCCTGCCTGGCGGCCAGCAGCAGCCCCAGGAGAATGAACGCACCCGGTGTCAGGGTGGCCAGGCGCAATCCGTCTTGTGCGGCCCACAGGCGTGGCAGCTCGCTCACGGTCGGGACCAGCCAGCGCAGTTGACCCAGCAGCGTGCCGTTGCCCAGCAGTTCCCGTAGCGTCCCCATGAGCAGCAGTCCCGCCCCCAGGCTGGCGAGCAGCGCGGCGCTGTTGGCCAGTTTGCGACGCTCGAACGCCCCGAGGCGTTCCAGGAGCAGACATTGCAGGCTGAGCAGGGCCGGGTAGATGCCCAGGGCCTGGTGCAGTTCCCAGGCCCGGGATTGGAGGCCGAGCGAAAGGCAGCTGACCAGCGTGGCGGCTAGCAGGATACTGGCCAGCCCTCCCAGGTCCGGGTGAATCCAGGGCTTGAGTGTTCGGCTCGACAGGCCGTAGGCGCCGATCACGATCAGGCTCAGCAGCCACATCGAAAGCGCCTTGACCAGCGAGTCGCTGGCGCCGAGCAGCGGCGCCAGGACCAGTGTCCCCTGGAGCATCGCGGGTTTATTCATGGGCGGTCTTTCCGGTGAGCTGTGCCTGGTGTTCATCGAAGTAGCGCAGGGCGTCATGAATGGCATGGGTGGCAGCACGGGAGGTGATCGTCGCCCCGGCGATCTGGTCGAATTGGCCACCATCCTTTTTCAGATTCCAGTCGGCATCGGGCGTATCCGCGCGGGACTTGCCCAGAAAGTGCTGCAACCAGGGACTGCCCTGGTCGGCGATTTTCGCCCCCAGTCCGGGTGTCTCCGAGTGCGACAGGGTCTTGATGCCGAGCAGCCTGCCGTTCATGCCAATTCCGATCATCAGCTCCAGCGGGCCGCCGTAGCCCTGGGTTCGACTCTGCAGGACCACCGCGGTCGGTTGCCCGCCCTGGAGCATCAGGGTGCCGCCGAGCAGCAGGCTGTCGGGTTGCTGCGCCGCCTCCAGCAGCAAGGGGCGGCTCTCGTATTGTCCCGGCGGCAGGACGTCGAGCAGCCTGCGGTTTTCGATCGCTGCCCTTTGTTCCTCGACGAGCGGCAGCGCCTGTTGCTGCGCCAGCCAGGTCAGGCCGATCCCGAGCCCGGCCACGGCCAGCAGGATGATTGCCGAGGCGGTTCTGTTCACGCGGTCGGTTCCTCCACGCGGCGGGCTGCCAGGCGTTCCAGGGACGGTACGGTCAGGTTCATCAACAGCACCGCGAAGGCCACGCCATCGGGGTAGCCGCCCCAGGTTCGGATGATGTAGGTCAGGCTGCCGACCCCGATGCCGAACAGCAGGCGCGCCCTGGGGCTTCTGGCGCCGGAGACCGGCTCGGTGACGATGAAAAACGCACCGAGCATGGTGGCGCCGCTCAGCAGGTGAAACAGCGGCGAACCGTGGGAGTCCGACCCGGACCCATTCCAGCACAGCAGGCTGAGGACAAACAGGCTGCCGAGCATGCCCAGCGGCGCGTGCCAACTGAACACTTTTTGCCTGAGCAGGAAGGCGCCACCGGCGAGAAACGCCAGATTGACCCATTCGCTGCCCTTGCCGCCGAAATGCCCGAAGGCGGGGTTGCTGGTGAAGAGTTCGTCGAGGGTCAGGCTCTTGTTGATGCGCAGGGCGTCCAGCGCCGTGGCCGTGGCCCAGGCGTCCGGTTGCCCGGCGAGATGAATACCGAACACGGACTGCAGGCCGCCGAGCAGGTCCATGCCATGGTTGATCGACCAATGGGTCATGGGGCCGGGGAAGGTGACGAGGGCCAGGGCATAACCGAGCATGGCCGGGTTGAATGGATTTTTCCCCAGGCCGCCGTACAGGTGTTTGCCGAACAGCAAGGCGCTGGCCGAGGCCGTGACGGTCAGCCACCAGGGGCAGTAGGGTGGCAGGGCAATGGCCAGTAGGGTGGCGCTGACCAGGGCGCTGCCGTCCAGCAGCGCGGGGGCTATCGGGCGGCGACGCAAACCCAGGGCCAGCGCTTCGGCCGCCAGCGCGGTGCTGCCGGCCAGCAGCAGGTTGATCAGGATCGCCCAGCCCTGGAGCCAGAGCAGCACCGCGATCCCCGGCAAGGTGGCGAGCAACACCCATTGCATCGCCTGGCGGGTGCGTTCGTCGGGTCTTTCAGGTGGACGCATGGGCCTCCTCGGCGGCGCGCAGGGCCTGCTCCGCCGCCTCGAATTGCTGTTGCAGCTGCACCAGTTGCGCGGCCTGTTCGGCGATCGGCGGATGGCCGAAGGCTTTCAGCGATTTGTTCAGCTGCGCCCGGCTCATGGCCAGATCGATCTTGGCTTTTTTCAACGCGGCATCGGCGGCCGCGGCCTTCTGCGCCTTGATCCGCGCAATGGCGTCCTGCACCGGGTTGGCGGCGACCGGCTCGGGTTGCGCTGCGCGTTGCGTACGGGCCAGGCGTTCAGCCTGCTTGCGCTGCTCCTCGGCGTGCAGCCGTGCGTTACGGCTTTCGAAGCGCCGGCGGGCATGATTGCGTTTCTCCGTGCGGGCCCTGAGTTCTTCGGCGCTGTGGGCCAGGCCACCGACCACCGCTACGACCTGGGCCATGGGCAACGGGTGCATCTCGATGCAATCCACCGGGCAGGGGGCGATGCACAGGTCGCAGCCGGTGCACTCGTCGATGATCACGCTGTGCATCCACTTGGCGGCTCCGACTATGGCATCCACCGGACAGGCCTGGATGCACTTGGTGCAGCCGATGCACTCGGCCTCGCGGATAAACGCGACCTGGGCGGGGGCGCTGCCGCGCTCGGGGTCCAGCGCCAGTACCGGCACCTGCAGCAGCTCGGCCAGGGCGGCAATGGTTTCGCCACCGCCCGGCGGGCACTTGTTGATCGCTTCGCCCCGGGCGATGCCTTCGGCGTAGGGCTTGCAGCCCGGGTGCCCGCATTTGCCGCATTGGGTCTGCGGTAGCAGGGCATCGATACGTTGAATCAGGCTCATGGTTTGACCAATGCAGTAAAACCGAGGAAGGCCAGGCCGATCAGGCCGGCACCGATCAGGTCGATCGGCAGGCCGCGAAAGGGCAGTGGGACATCCTCGTGGAGGGTGCGTTGTCGCAGGTCGCTGAACAGGCTCAGGACCAGCCAGAAACCCAGCCCGGCGCCCAGGCTCGTGGCGACTGCCCGGGCCAGCCCCTTGTCGTCGGCGGCGTTGAGCAGGGTCAGGCCGAGGATGCCGGCGTTGCCCAGCAGCAGGGGCGCGAGTCCGGCAAAGGGCAGGCGTGGCAGGCCGCGAGCAAGCACGCTCAGGACCGGGCCGACCAGCAAGACGCTGGTGGGCAGGAAGACGAACAGTTTCAAGGCCTCCAGGCCCTGGGGCACCAGCACGTAGTGGTAGAGCGTGTGACTGATCAGTGTGGCGATCAGCATCAGTGCGCTGGTGGCAATGCCCAACGCATGCAGTGGAAGGCGATCCCCGGACGTGGCGGGGCGGGCTTGCAGCAACGGATCGACGCCCAGCGCCCAGTGCAACACGAAGTTGTTGAGCAGCGCAGCACTGACGAGGGGGGCAACAAGATCGATCATGGGCATGCCGGATTAGCGAACAAGGCTGATTATCCGGCAAGGAGGGACTGCGTACCAGTTTTGCCGCGTCGCGGACCATGATTGCACATGGCCCGCGAGCGGAGGGCGGTGCTTACTTGATCCGTTGGCCGGGTTTAGCGCCGCTGTCCGGGCTCAGCAGGTAGATTTCCTCACCGCCGGGGCCCGCCGCCATCACCATGCCCTCGGAGATGCCGAAGCGCATTTTCCGTGGCTTGAGGTTGGCGATCATCATGGTCAGGCGACCTTCCAGCTCGGCCGGGTTCGGGTAGGCGCTCTTGATCCCGGAGAACACGTTGCGTTGTTCGTCGCCGATATCCAGGGTCAGGCGCAGCAGCTTGTCCGCACCGTCCACGGCCTCGGCCTTGAGAATCAGCGCGACGCGCAGGTCGACGGAGGCGAAGGTGTCGAAGTCGATTTCGGCCGACAGCGGATCCTTGGCCAGTTCGCCATTGCCTTGGGAAGCAGCAGAGCCGGTATCGGTCTGGCTGGCGGCGAGGTCTTCCTTCGACGCGTCGGTCATGGCCTGGACCTTGACCGGATCGATACGGGTCATCAACGGCTTGAACTCGTTCAGTTGATGCTCGGCGAGCAAGGTGGCGTGATCGTTCCAGGTCAGCGGCGCGACATTGAGGAATGCCTCGGCATCGGCGGCCAGCAGCGGCAGTACCGGCTTGAGGAAGATGATCAGTTGGCGGAACAGGTTGATGCCCACGGCGCAGACGGCCTGGACCTCGTCCTGCTTGCCTTCCTGCTTGGCCAGGGACCAGGGCGCCTTGTCGGCGATCCAGGCGTTGGCGCGGTCGGCCAGCGCCATGATTTCACGCATGGCCCGGGCGAAATCCCGCGCCTCGTAGGCCTCGGCGATGCTCGGGGTGGCGGCCAGGAAGGCGTCGGTCAGTTCCGGCGCGGCGTTGCCGGCCACCAGCACACCGGCATTGCCCTTGTGGATGAAACCGGCGCAACGGCTGGCGATGTTGACCACCTTGCCCACCAGGTCCGAGTTGACCTTCTGCACGAAGTCTTCCAAGTTCAGGTCCAGGTCGTCGACGCCCTTGCCCAGCTTGGCCGCGTAGTAGTAGCGCAGGTATTCCGGGGACAGGTGGTCCAGGTAGGTGCGGGCCTTGATGAAGGTGCCGCGCGACTTGGACATCTTCTGGCCGTTGACGGTCAGGTAGCCGTGCACGTTGATGCCTGTGGGCTTGCGGTAGCCGGCACCTTCGAGCATCGCCGGCCAGAACAGGGCGTGGAAGTTGACGATGTCCTTGCCGATGAAGTGGTACAGCTCGGCCGTGGAGTCCTTGCCCCAGAACGCATCGAAGTCCAGTTCCGGACGACGCGCACAGAGGTTCTTGAAGCTGGCCATGTAGCCGATCGGCGCGTCCAGCCAGACGTAGAAGTACTTGCCCGGCTCATCCGGGATTTCGAAGCCGAAATACGGCGCATCGCGGGAGATGTCCCACTCTTGCAGGCCGGAGTCCAGCCATTCGGCGATCTTGTTCGCCACGGCGTCCTGCAGGGTGCCGCTGCGGGTCCAGCCTTGCAGCATGGCCTGGAAGTCTGGCAGCTTGAAGAAGAAGTGCTGGGAGTCCTTGAGCACCGGCGTTGCCCCGGAAATCGCCGATTTCGGGTCTTTCAGGTCGGTCGGGGCGTAGGTGGCGCCGCATTTCTCGCAGTTGTCGCCGTACTGGTCCTCGGTGCCGCATTTCGGGCAGGTGCCCTTGATGAAACGGTCGGCCAGGAACATCTGCTTTTCCGGGTCGAAATACTGGGTGATCGAGCGCGTGGCGATATGCCCGGCGTCGCGCAGGCGGCGGTAGATCAGGCTCGACAGCTCGCGGTTTTCCTCGGCGTGGGTCGAGTGGAAGTTGTCGAACTCCACCAGGAAGTCGGCGAAGTCGCCGCTGTGCTCGACCTGGACGTTGGCGATCAACTGTTCCGGGGTGATGCCCTCCTTCTCGGCACGCAGCATGATGGCCGAACCGTGGGCGTCGTCAGCGCAGACGTAGATACATTGGTTGCCGCGGTGCTTCTGGAAGCGCACCCACATGTCCGTCTGGACATACTCGACCATGTGGCCAAGGTGAATGGAACCATTGGCATAGGGCAGGGCGCTGGTGACGAGGATCTGGCGTGGCTCGGACATGGGGCTCGGCTACTTGAAGTGAAACGGAGATCGGCCACTATAAAGCGCCGGGCGATTTATTTCACCTGCAAGGCGCCCGCGCCTCAGAACGGTTACGATAGCTGTCTGTTTTACTCAGTCTTTTTCGGGAGTTGCCCATGAGCGCAGTCAATCGCGCAGCGGTGGAGGCCGTCCTTCGCCAGTACACCGACCCTTATCTGAACCAGGACCCGGTCAGCGCCGGCTGTGTGCGGGCCATCGACATCCAGGGCGATCGCGTCACGGTCCGGCTGGAGCTGGGTTATGCCGCCGGCCTGTTCAAGAGCGGCTGGGCGCAGATGCTGCAGATGGCCGTCGAAGGCCTGGACGGCGTGGCCTCGGCCAAGGTCGAGATCGATTGCGTGATTGCCGCCCACAAGGCCCAGGCGCAGATTCCGGGCCTGGCCAACGTGAAGAACGTGGTAGCGGTGGCGTCCGGCAAGGGCGGGGTGGGCAAGTCCACCACGGCGGCCAACCTGGCGCTGGCGCTGGCCCGCGAAGGGGCCCGGGTCGGCATTCTCGACGCCGATATCTACGGACCGAGCCAGGGCATCATGTTCGGCATCGCCGAAGGCACGCGGCCGAAGATCAAGGAACAGAAGTGGTTCGTGCCCATCGAGTCCCATGGCGTGGAAGTGATGTCCATGGCCTTCCTGACCGACGACAACACACCGATGGTCTGGCGCGGTCCGATGGTCTCCGGAGCCTTGCTGCAACTGGTGACCCAGACCGACTGGGGCAACCTGGACTACCTGGTGATCGACATGCCGCCGGGCACCGGCGATATCCAGCTGACCCTGGCGCAGAAGGTCCCGGTGGCCGGCGCGGTGATCGTCACCACCCCGCAGGACCTGGCCCTGCTGGATGCCCGCAAGGGCGTGGAGATGTTCCGCAAGGTGAATATTCCGGTGCTGGGTGTCGTGGAGAACATGGCGGTGCACATCTGCTCCAACTGTGGCCATGCCGAGCATCTGTTCGGTGAGGGCGGCGGTGAGAAGCTGGCGAGCCAGTATGGCGTCGAGTTGCTGGCCTCGTTGCCGTTGTCGATGCTGATCCGCGAACAGGCCGACGGCGGCAAGCCGACGGTGATCGCCGAACCGGACAGCCAGATCGCCATGGTCTATCAGGAGCTGGCACGGCACGTGGGTGCGCGGATCGTGTTGCAGGAAGCGGTCAACCAGGCGATGCCGAATATCACCGTCAGCGACGATTGATACGAGAGGTTTGGGCGCCCCGCTGAATCGATGCAGGGCGTGGATCGTGTGGGAGCTGGCTTGCCGGCGATGGCGTTTTATCTGGCGATGGATGTGTCGACTGTTATATCGCTATCGCCGGCAAGCCGGCTCCCACGGGTTTTGTGTCGTACGGCTGATTGGCGTACGCCCCCGATATCTTGCACAGACCGGCAAAAACACCCGGGCACAAAAAAGCCCCGCTGTTGAGGGCGGGGCTTTTTTACTGGATCAGTACAAGTTAGATAACTTGAACTTCTTCAGCTTGCATGCCTTTCTGACCGCGGGTAGCGATGAAAGAGACCTGCTGGCCTTCTTTCAGGCTTTTGAAGCCGTCGGATTGGATGGCTTTGAAGTGTACGAACAGATCGTCACCGGATTGTGGAGTGATGAAGCCGAAGCCTTTTTCATCGTTGAACCACTTAACGGTACCGGTTTGGCGATTAGACATTTGATGTCTCCTTGGACAAAGTTAACTGCGACTCAGGAAAAGCCCTGGCCGAGACTGAGTGCAAAGAGCAGGAAAAATTCTTGGAGATGGTTGGATCGAAATTCAACATCGTGTAGAGATTCTCAGTGACACAAGCAGCACAGTGGCGCCACCATACCCCACTTTCCGAGACGTGCCAATGGTCTTCACCCAGGTTTCGCCTATTTCATGACTGACGGCGGTACGCCGGGCTGTTGGCCCGGCTCAAAGGGCCGATTTGTCAGGCCTGTGCACGTTGTCACCGCGAGAAAAGACCGCGACGCTTTGAACCCGACGACGCGCCCCGGTAAGATGCCGGACAGAATTTCTCCACCTCGCTATTTCAGGACACCCGCCATGAGCATCAAATCGGACAAGTGGATTCGCCGCATGGCGCTAGAGCACGGCATGATCGAGCCCTTCGTCGAGCGCCAGGTGCGTGGCGAAGGCGCCGACCGGGTGATCTCCTTCGGGGTGTCGAGCTATGGCTACGATGTGCGTTGCGCCGATGAGTTCAAGGTGTTCACCAACATCAATTCGGCGACCGTCGATCCGAAAAACTTCGACGCGGGCAGCTTCGTCGATATCAAGAGCGACGTCTGCATCATCCCGCCTAACTCCTTCGCCCTGGCCCGCACCGTCGAGTACTTCCGCATTCCGCGCAACGTGCTGACCATCTGCCTGGGCAAGAGCACCTATGCCCGCTGCGGAATCATCGTCAATGTCACGCCGCTGGAGCCGGAATGGGAAGGCCACGTGACCCTGGAGTTCTCCAACACCACCACGCTGCCGGCGAAGATCTACGCCAACGAAGGCGTGGCGCAGATGTTGTTCCTGGAGTCCGATGAAGAGTGCGAAGTCTCCTATAAGGACCGTGGCGGCAAGTATCAGGGCCAACGTGGCGTGACCCTGCCGCGCACCTGACGAAGGGCGCTGAAAGAGGGCATTCCCGGGCGTACGGACACTCTATTATTAAAGAGACCGTCCCGGTTCGTGCAAGGCGAGCCGGGCTTCAACGCCCAGGAGTGCCCCATGAAGAACGATCCGCGCATCAGCGACTCACTGGCGAAACTTCGACCCAATCACGTGGGGCTGCTGGCCTGGTCGTTGCTGCCGCATCCGCAGGCCCCGGTCGGCGGTATTCCGGGTATCCCCGGGCAGCCTGACCCCGATACGCCACAACCCGACGAACAGCCCCACCCGTACGAGCCCAACAAGCCATACGTTCCCGATGAGACGCCATCACCCGAGGACTGATGCCGATTTGTCGTTACTGGCTGCTCCTACAATGGGTTAGCGGTTAATCTGGAGTGGTGTGCTTGTCGCGCACCCATGGATCCAGACCAGAAAGGACCGCTCATGACGCTTGCCATTCCCGTGTATTTTTCCCGCGCCCTGTTCGCCGGGCTGTTGCTGGCCGGTAGCGCCGTTGCCGCGCCGGAACCACTGGCGGGGAGCACGGTCCCCCGGCAGGAGGCCACCAGCAGCCGGCTTGACCGGATTGTCCAGCAAGGCGTGCTGCGCGTCGGCACCACCGGTGACTACAAGCCGTTCAGCTACCGGAACGCGGACGGTTTTATCGGGCTGGATATCGAACTGGCCCAAGGACTGGCGGCATCCCTGGGGGTGAAGCTGGAACTGGTGCCGACCACCTGGCCGACGCTGATGGGCGATCTGCAGGCCGACAGGTTCGACCTCGGGATCAGCGGGATCTCGGTGAACATGGAGCGCCAGAAGCTGGCGTTTTTCTCACAGCCTTACCAGCGTGACGGCAAGACGCCGATCACCCTCTGTGCAAGGCAGCAGGAATTCCAGACCCTGGCCCAGATCGACCGTCCGGGTGTCACGGCCATCGTCAATCCCGGCGGGACCAATGAGAAGTTCGCCCGTGCCAACCTCAAGCAGGCGCAGATCCTGGTCCATCCGGACAACGTGACGATCTTCCAGCAGATCGTCGACGGCAAGGCCGACCTGATGATGACCGATGCGGTGGAAACCCGGGTGCAGCAGAAACTGCATCCCGAGCTGTGCGCGGTGCACCCGGACCAGCCTTTCGACTTCTCCGAGAAGGCCGTGCTGCTGCCCCGTGACATCGTGCTCAAGCAGTATGTCGACCAGTGGCTGCACCAGGATATGGAAAGTGGCCGCTTCGCCAAGCGCCTGGAGACATGGTTGGCCTATCCGTGGCCGGCGGCGCACGGCTGAGCGTGCGCCAGGGGAGGATTACTTCAGGTTGCCGCTGAGGAACTGACGTAGCCGCTCGCTCTGCGGATTGCCCAGCACGTCTTCCGGCGCGCCCTGTTCTTCCACCAGGCCCTGGTGCAGGAACAGCACCTGGCTCGAGACCTTGCGGGCGAAGCTCATTTCGTGGGTCACCATGATCATGGTCCGGCCTTCTTCGGCCAGCCCCTGGATCACCTTGAGCACCTCGCCCACCAGTTCCGGGTCGAGGGCCGAGGTCGGTTCGTCGAACAGCATCACTTCCGGTTCCATCGCCAGCGCCCGGGCAATCGCCACGCGCTGTTGCTGGCCGCCGGAGAGAAACGCCGGGTACTGACTGGCTACCCGGGCCGGCAGGCCGACCTTTTCCAGGTAGCGGTGCGCACGCTCCTCGGCCTCTTTCTTGCTCACCCCCAGCACCCGGCGCGGGGCCATGGTGATGTTTTCCAGCACGCTCATGTGGCTCCACAGGTTGAAGTGCTGGAACACCATGGCCAGGCGGGTGCGCAGGCGCTGCAACTCGGCGTCGTCGGCCACGCGCATGCCCTGCTTCTCGCTGATCATGCGGATCGGCTGGCCGTCGAGGCTCATGGCGCCGTCATTGGGCGTTTCCAGGAAGTTGATACAGCGCAGGAAGGTACTCTTGCCCGAGCCGCTGGCGCCGATCAGGCTGATCACGTCGCCGGTCTTGGCTTTCAGTGAAACGCCCTTGAGCACCTGGTGTTCGCCATAGCTCTTGTGCAGGCCTTCAATGGTCAATTTGTACATGGGTACCTCAAGGAGAAAGTAGATAGCCGCTGCGATAGGCTTCGCGGCCGGCGACATGGGCAATCACCATGCCGGCGGTGGCCATGCGGCGCAGCGAGCGGGCGTAGAGCAGGCCCGCGCTGCTGCAATGAATCGGGGTGACGCTGTCGTTCAGCGGGTCGATGATCTCGGCGATCAGTTGCCCGGCTTCCAGGTATTGCCCAGGCAGCGCGCAGAACACCAGCAGGCCGCCCACCGCGGTGGCCACCGGCTCGACACCGGCCAGCGGCGTTGCCGGGTAAGGCAGCGCCGGCAAGGGCGCGGGCGAGCCCGCGATGGCGCCGAAGTGGGTCAGGTAGTCGAGGATCGCCTGGCAGTCGAGACGCGCCTGGGGGTGATTCACATCGCCCTGGCCGCGCAGTTCCACGGTCACCGAGAAGCTGCCCTGGGGAATCTCGAAACGCTCGCCAAAGCGCTGTCGCAGGTCCCACCAGAGCAGGGTGAAGCATTCGTCGAACGACTGGCCGCCGGAGTCGGTCGCCAGCAGGTTGGCTTGCGAGCCGATGTAGCGGGCCAGCGGTTCAACCTGCGGCCAGGCTTCGGGCGTGGTGTACAGATGGGCCACGGCTTCGAAGTCGCAGTGCAGGTCTAGGACCATGTCCGCATCGCAGGCCAGCCGCTGCAGGGTCAGGCGCAGGGACTGCAACTGGGTCGCCGGCACCTCCGCCGCGAGGGCGGCCTTGAGCTGGCTGCGGATCAGTTGCAGGTTGTGCGCCGGATCGTCGTTGAGCTGCGCTTCGATGCGGTTGCCGATCTCATCGCTGAGATCGACGAACCAGCGGTTGAAGTTCTGCCCGCTTTCCAGCTCGTAGCGACCCAGCGGCACGTCCATCAGCACCTGTTCCAGGCCGATGGGGTTGGCCACCGGTACCAGCACGATTTCGCTGCGCAGGGCGCCGGCCTGTTCCAGCTCGGCCAGGCGCTGCTTGAGGTGCCAGGCCACCAGCATGCCAGGCAGTTCGTCGGCGTGCAGGGACGACTGGATGTAGATCTTGCCCGTGGCCTGCTCCGGCCCGAAATGAAAGCTGTGGATCTGCCGGGCGGTGCCCGGCAGGGGAGCCAGCAGCTCGTGAGTCAGATGACGCATGCTCAAGGGTCCTAGTGGGCCGGGCCGAGAAACGCCAGCCAGCGACGCTCGGCCAGACGGAACAGGCCGACCAGGGTGAAGGTGATCGCCAGGTAGATCAAGGCGGCGATACCGAACGACTGGAAGGTCATGTAGGTCGCCGAGTTGGCGTCCCGGGCGATTTTCAGGATGTCCGGGATGGTCGCGGTAAACGCCACGGTGGTGGAGTGCAGCATCAGGATCACTTCGTTGCTGTAGTAGGGCAACGAGCGGCGCAGGGCCGAGGGCATGATCACATAGGCGTAGAGCTTCCAGCCGCTGAGACCGTAGGCCTTGGCCGCTTCGACCTCACCGTGGTTCATGCTGCGGATCGCCCCGGCGAAGATCTCCGTGGTGTAGGCGCAGGTGTTCAGGGCGAAGGCCAGGATGGTGCAGTTCATCGCATCGCGGAAGAACGCATCCAGCAGTGGCTGGCTGCGGACCGCTTCCAGGCTGTAGATCCCGGTGTAGCAGATCAGCAACTGGATATACAGCGGCGTGCCGCGAAACAGGTAGGTGTAGAGCTCCACCGGCCAGCGGATGCGGCGCTTGGGCGAGACCCGGGCGATGGACAGCGGGATCGACACCAGGAAGCCGATGAAGATCGAGGCGCTGAGCAGCCACAAGGTCATGGCCAGGCCGGTGATGTGCTGGCCGTCGCTGTAGAGGAACGGACGCCAGTATTGCTGCAGGAGCTCGATCATCGCACGGCCTCCCGGGCGCCCGCGGCATAGCGGCGTTCCAGCCAGCGCAGGACGTAGTTTGAGGCACTGGTAATGAGCAGGTAGATCAAGGCGGCGAGTACCAGGAAGTAGAACAGTTGATAGGTGCTCTTGCCGGCATCCTGGGCAGCCTTGACCAGGTCGGCCAGGCCGATGATCGAGACCAGCGCGGTGGCCTTGAGGATCACCATCCAGTTATTGCCGATCCCTGGCAGGGCGAAGCGCATCATTTGCGGAAAGATCACGAAGCGGAAACGCTGGGCGCGGGTCAGGCCATAGGCGGTGGCGGCTTCGAGCTGTCCGCGCGGCACGGCGAGAATCGCGCCACGAAAGGTTTCGGTGAAATAGGCACCGTAGATGAAGCCCAGGGTGATGACCCCGGCGGCAAACGGGTCGATTTCGATGTAGTCCCAGTCCATGGCGTCGGTCAGGGTCGAGAGCCAGGTTTGCAGACTGTAGAAAATCAGCAGCATCAGCACCAGGTCGGGTACCCCACGAATCAGCGTGGTGTAGAGCTGGGCCGGAATGCGGAACAAGGTGATGCTGGACAGTTTTGCACTGGCGCCGATCAGGCCCAGCAGCACGCTCACCAGCAGCGACAGGATGGAGAGCTGGACGGTCATCCAGGTGCCTTCCAGCAGGATCGGACCAAAGCCTTTCAGGCTGAAGGCCGAAAGACCGAGGATTTGCAGGAGGTTGTCAAACATGAAAAATCAGACCTTTGGACATCGAAAAGGCGCCCCTCGGGCAAGGGGCGCCAAGGGATCACTTCCCGCTGTACAGGTTCAGATCGCCAAAGTGTTTTTTCTGGATTTCCGCGTACTTGCCATCTTTGTGTAACGCTTCGATACCTTTATCCAACAGGGCTTTCAGCTCTTTGTTACCTTTTTTGATACCGACGGCGGTCTTGGCCGGCAGCAGCGGATCATTGATCGGCTTGCTGACTTCGTAGCCGGCGCCTTGTGGCGACTTCAGGAAGCCCAGTTCGGCTTGCAGCATATCCTGCACCGAGGCGTCGAGGCGGCCGGAGATCAGGTCCGCATACACCTGGTCCTGGTTGGCGTAGGCCTTGGTGGTCACACCGGCCTTGTCCAGGATGGCCTTGGCGTAGGCTTCCTGGATGGTGCCTTGCTCGTAGCCCACGGTCTTGCCCTTGAGGGACTCAGGCGTGGAGTAGTTTGCACCTTTTTTGAACACCAGGGACGTTGGGCCGGAGAACAGCTCGCTGGAGAAGTCGATGGCTTTCTCGCGGGCTTCGGTCACGGTCATCGACGAAATCACACCGTCGAACTTGTTGGCGTTGAGGCCTGGGATCATGCCGTCGAAGTCACTTTCGACCCATTTGCACTTGACCTTCAGTTCGGCGCAGACAGCGTTGCCCAGGTCGATGTCGAAGCCGACCAGGCTGCCGTCCGCGGCCTTGGATTCGAATGGCGCGTAGGACGGATCGACGCCGAAGCGCAGTTCCTTGTATTCCTTGGCCAGAGCGGAACCGGCGGCCATGCAGAGAGCCAGTGCAGAAAGGGTCAGCAATGCTTTTTTCATTATTTATTCCCTAAAAACCAATATGAGCGCTTGTGGCGCACGGAGTACTGTTACTGGAACGCGTATGACCCGATAAAGGTAGCAATTTCCGAACCAGAGTCACGAACAAGTGTTTTAAAAGGCAGGAATATAGCTACGGGCCAGCTAATAATGCCCGAAATTGGGCATTAGAAAATAAACGCCCTAAATTGGTGCTCTTGCAAGTGAGAAAAGGGTGCAGTTAGGTGCTGGCGCGGTAACGCATGTAACTGTAGGAGCAGCCGGTCGACGCTCCTACAGTGTGTGCGGGGTTACTTGCCGGGCACCAGGGTCAGGCGCGTGGTGCCGTAGGCCTTGTCGAAGTTCTGCGGCTGCATCGGGAAGCTGACGTACTGGGCCTTCAACCAGCCATCGATGCCGCTGGCGTAGCTCGGGCTGGCCGGGTTGCCGGATTGCCCGGGGCTCTGCTGGCCGGTCATCGGTTCGACCTGGCCGAAGTCGACGATCAGGCGCACCCCCGGAACCTGGATGGCGTCGAGGTTCTCGCCGCCCCAGGCGTAGGCCGAAGTGTTCAGCGTGGTGTGGTCGCCGCCGGCCGGGATCGCTCCGCGGATGGCCTGGCCGGCGCTGTTTTTCCAGACATAGTGGTGCAGCGTGCCCCATTGCCAGGCCTTGTGATCGCTGCCCAGCTGGCGGTCGCCGGCGCTGATCGCCGCCGCCAGGCTGCGGGCCAGGATCGCCGGCTTGTCTTCTTTCTGTGGCGTGCGGCTGTCGTCCCAGAACGGGCTGTCCTCGCGCCCCAGCAGGTGATCGGCCTGGGCCGAGTAGGACAGCTTGCCGTTGGCGACAAAGGCCTGCCACACCGGGCCGTTTTCCGGACCCAGCTTGTCGAGGAAGATCTGTTTCATGCTTTCCTGCAGGAACAGCTCGTACAGCGCGGCGTCGGCCGAGGTCGGGCTGAGCTTGCCGTCGAACTCCATCAACCGGCCCAAGGCCTCGCGCGCCTTGCCGCGCTCGGCGTCCGGCAGGGCGTCGATGGCCTGCTTGAGGGGGCCGGCCATGCCCGGGGCCTCGAACATTTTCTTCAGCTTGTTGGCGAAGGTCGTGCTCTGGTCGTACTGCATGGCGATCGTGCTGCGGCTGTCCTGTTTGCCGGCCGCGGCCAGTTCCGCCAGGCGTTCGCCGCGTTCCGGGTAGTACCAGGCGTTGGACAGTTGCATGCCGTAGCCGCGCGCCGCCGTGCGCTGGTTGGCGGTGCCCAGCCAGCCCTGGGTCGGGTCCTGGTCGTAGGGGTGCAGCATCGCGTCGGCGTAGCCGTCCCAGTCGAAGCGGCTGTCCCAGCCCGGCGACGGCAACAGGCCTTCGCCTTCACGGCGGTTGGGGAAGCGTCCGGTGACCTGCCAGCCAATATGGCTGGCGTCGGCGAAGACCATGTTCAGCGCGATGGCGCGGATTTCCCGGCTGGCATCGGATGCTCTCTCGGCGCTCTGGGCCCGGGACAGGTCGAAGTACGCATCCAGGCTCTTGTCGTCCTTGAACGATGAGGTCTGCAGGGCCAGGCCGTAGCCGGCGGTCAACGCGGTATTGTCCAGCGCGCTGTTGAGCAGCGGGCCGTGGCGGGTTTCGTACACCGTCTCGCGGATCGAGCGCTGGCCCTTGATGAAGTAGGTCTCGTTGCGCGCGATCGCCGGCTGCCATTTGCCATCGGCCTCGTAATAGAGCGCGTTGCCCTGGCGCTTGAGTTTTTCCAGGAACAGGTCCTGGTTGTCCCCTGGAACGGCGGCCATGCTCCAGGCTACCTTGCCGTTGAACCCGGACAGCACCATCGGCAGGCCGGCGATCGAGGTCCCGGCGGCCTGGTACTTCGGTGCGTGGATCTGCACGTAGTTCCAGGCGGCGGGGGCGCTGGTCGGCTGTTGCAGGTCGGCGGCCAGCAGGCTCTTGCCGCTGCGGCTGCGCTGCGGGCCGATGGCCCAGTTGGTCGAGGTGCCGGCGCCGAGGATGTTCAGAGCGGCCACTTGCTCGGCGGCCTTGTTCAGTGCGCCCAGGCCCGAGACCTGGCTGAGGGCGATGCCCTTGAGTTTCTCGGCTTCGGCCAGCGGCAGCGGTTCGTCCGCAGCGGCCGGGATCAACCAGGCCAGCTTGTCGACGCCGACTTTCTGCGCCAGGACCAGGCTGGAAATCTCTTGCTGCAGGTTGGCCGACAGGTTGAAGTTGAGCAGGCAGAAGATCAGCGCCGAGTCTTCCGGCTTCCAGTATTCGGGGTTGTAGCCGCTACGGGCGAGGTCCGCCGGCAGCTTGTCGCGGTAGCGGAACAGGTAGGCGTTGACGCCGCGCGCGTAGACTTCGAAGAAGCGCTTGAGCCGTGGCGACGAGGCGTTGTACAGCTCGCCGGCACTTTTCTTCAGGTTGACGGCGCGCATGAAGCGGTCGGTATCCAGGGCGTCCGGGCCGTCCATTTCGGCGAGCCGGCCCTGGGCGAGCAGGCGCAGGGTGACCATCTGGGTGAGGCGATCGCTGGCGTGGACGTACCCGAGGGTAAACAGTGCATCGTGAAAGGTATTGCTTTCGATCAGCGGCATGCCGAGGCTGTTGCGGCGCACCGAGACGTTCTGCGCGAGACCCTTGAGCGGTTGCACGCCGGAGGTCGGCGGCAGGCTGTCCTGGGTGTTCCAGGCCTGGCAGCCTGTCAGGCCGAGCAGGCCCGCCATGGCGGCGGCAACGCCACATTGCTGAAGAGAGAGGGAAAAGGCTGGCGAGGCCATGGCAAGGCTCCTGCGGGGGTAGCGTCAGTAAAGGCGCTACGTTAGTGAGCAGGAGGAAGGCGCGCAAGACGGCGGGCGGGCTTATTTCGAGTTTTGAGCGATAAATCGGAAGGGAAAAGGAATGAACATGAACCTCCAGGTAAACGCGGCGCTGATTCTGATCGACCAGCAACAAGGCATCCTGCATCCCCGGTTGGGGCCGCGCAACAATCCCGAGGCCGAGGCGCGCATGCTCGAGCTGTTGCAGCAGTGGCGCCGGACGGCGCGCCCGGTGGTGCATGTCCAGCATCTGTCGCATTCGCCGGAGTCGGTGTTCTGGCCCGGGCAGTCGGGGGTCGAGTTCCAGCAGCGCTTCCTGCCGGGGGAGGGGGAACGGCTGGTGCAGAAGCGGGTGCCGGATGCATTTTGTGCCACCGGGCTGGAGGACTGGTTGCGCCGCGCCGGTATCGAACAGTTGGTGATTGTCGGCGTGGCAACCCACAACTCCGTGGAGGCGACGGCGCGTACGGCCGGCAACCTCGGGTTTGACACCTGGGTGGTGGAGGATGCGTGCTACACCTTCGACAAGGCCGACTATTTCGGTGGTCGGCATAGCGCCCAGGAGGTCCACGCCATCTCCCTGGGCAATCTGCATGGCGAGTACGCGACGGTGGTGTCCAGCGGTGTGGTGCTTGGGGCGTGACCCCTCAGGCCAGGTGCAGATGGTTGTCCCACAGCCCCGCCGGCAGCTCCAGCGGCTGGGCTGTCAGTTCCTTCTGGCGGCAATCGTAGAAACGGCAGCGGCCCTGGCCGGAGGTGACGACGAAGCCGTTCGCCACCGCGCCGACGCCCGCGCAGTCCGGTAGCGGCGCATCCAGGCGCACGGCACCGCTGTCCAGGTCCCAGATGAAGAAGCGGTTGCCCCGTGGCGCGGTCAAGGCCACCAGCCGCAACTCGCTGTGCACCGCGACACTGGCGGTGTAGTGCGCCATGGCCTGCAACTGCTGTTCGGCCACCGGGAAGGCGACAAACGGCTGGCCGGGACGCTTGATCGCCAGCAACTCGGACGACTCGTGGGACGGTCCCATGAATTGCTGGCCGGCAACGATAGTGCCGTCGCTGGCCACGCCCAGGTGGCGCACGCTGTTCATCGGCTGGGCCAGGGTTTCCTTGCTCAGCAGCGTGCCGTCGCGCTGCATCAGCACCAGGCTCGGTTCCATCGCGTCGAGGTTCATCTCCACCCGGCTTTCGGCTTCGGTGCGAATCCCACCGTTGGCAACGATCAGGGTCTCGCCGTCGGGCATCCATGACACCTGGTGCGGGCCGATGCCGTGGGTGGAAATCTCGCCGCTGTGGACCAGGCGTTCGCCTTCGAAGCGATACACACCGAGCAGTCCGCGGCCCGGGTCGGTGGTGTCGTTCAGGGTGGCGTAGAGCCAGTCGCCGCTCTTGTGGATCACCGCGTGTCCATAGAAATGCCGGTTCGGTTGCGAGGCGACGGTCTGCATCAGCCGGCCGTCACGCAGGTCGATCAGGTAGCTCTCGGTGCCGGGGCGCCGCGCGACGAACAGCGCCAACGCCAGGGTCGGGTGGTTGATAATGTCGTGGCAACGCTGGCCGACCTCGGTGGCGAAGACCTGGGTGCCGTCCAGGCGATAGCCCACGGCGTAGTGCCTGCCGTCGCTATCGTCACGGGCGGAGAGCAGCAGCGGGCTTTTGCCTGTTTGCCGGAACAGGTTCCAGCCGCCCAGCGTCAATGCGCTGAGCAGCAGGCTGCCGAGGGTCAGGGCCTGGCGTCGGAGCATTATCAGTCACCGTCGTTGGCATTGAAGCCCAGTTGGATACCCAGCGCCTTGGCCAGTTCGCTTTCGTGCAGGCGGTGGACAACGTTGAGGCTGTCGTAGAGGTCGTCGAGCTGCTGGCGTCCGGCATCGTCGCCGAGCAGCTCGGTCAGCGAACGCTGGGTGCTGTCGAACAGCTTCAGGGACGCTGCGTAGGCGGCGTCGATCTTCTCGGCCAACGGCTTCTGCTGCGCCGGCAGCAGGTTGCGCAGGCCCTGGTTGTCGACGCCGACCCAGACGGTCCGGGCGGCGGCCAGGCTGGCGCGCATGCCTTGCAGCGACGACTGGCTGCGCCAGGCGTCGGCCTGGAAGGGTTGCGCGATGCCCTTGGCCTGACGGCCCATGGGCGTGCCGAGCTTTTTCTTCAGGGTGTCGAGGGCGGTGACCTGGACCCGCAGCAGATCGGCAATGGCTTCGTGGGAGTCGGCGTAGCGCTGGTTGGGGAACTTGCTCATCTGCGCAAGCATGCCGTCGTTGCTTTCCCAACGTGACAGGATCTCTTCGGCCAGCATTTGCTGGCGCTTGCCGATGGCGCTCAACAGCGGGCAATAGCGGGCTTTCTGCGCGCTGTCGGCCAGGTCGATCCTGCTGTCGTAGAGGATGTATTCGTAGGCCGAGAGCCCCTGCACCACGACGCTGGACTTGGCCAGGGCGTCGGCATCGATCTGGGGCTGGGTGCTGACCAGTTGCTCGACCTGACGACCCACCAGGTTTTTCTTGTCCGGCCAGAACTGCACCTGCCAGGAGCGATTGCCTTCGGCCAACGGTCCGATCAGCAGCGGTTGCAGTTCGGCCCAGGCTTTCTGGGCGTGGAGAAAGTCGGCGCGGGCGGTTGAAAGGCTGGCCTTGCCTTCGCAGAAGGCCAGGGCGCTGATCGCCAACTGGCGGTCGGCCTCGACCCAGCGGCTGTAGGTCGGCAGGATCACCTGCTTGGCGATGGCTGCGGAGGTCACCGCCTGCGGGTCCTGGGGCGAGCAGGCGCCGAGGGCGAGCGCCGCCAGGCTGGTGAACAACAGTTTGGGGCGGAACATGTCCACGTCCTTTATTTAGAGAAGTTTTATAACGAGTTCAGGAATGCCAGCAACGCGTCACGTTGTTCGGCATTGAAAGACAGCACCCGCTGTTGCGCCGCCTGGGCCTCGCCGCCGTGCCAGAGCACGGCTTCGAGCAGGTTGCGGGCGCGGCCGTCATGCAGGAACTGGGTGTGGCCGCTGACGCTCTGCGTCAGGCCGATGCCCCACAGCGGCGGGGTGCGCCAGTCATTGCCGTCGGCCTGGAACTCGCTGCGCTGGTCGGCAAGGCCGGGGCCCATGTCATGTAGCAGCAGGTCGCTGTAGGGGCGGATCACCTGGTTGGCCAGTTCGGGCTCGCTGGCCGTGGCCGAGGTGGTGAGTTGCGGGGTATGGCAAGCCTGGCAGCCGGCCTGGTAGAACAGGTTCTTGCCGGCCAGTACTTGCGCCGCACCGACTTCTCGCCGCGCCGGTACCGCGAGGTTGCGGGCGTAGAAAGTCACTAGGCGCAGGATGTTGTCGCTGACTTCCGGCTCGCCGTCCGGGCCGCCGCCATGGGGGGCTTGCAGGCAATCGACCTGGGTCGGGGTGCAGTCGTCGAAGGGGCGCAGGCGGGTGGTCAGGCCCATGTCGCTGGAAAACGCATGGACGTTCTGTTGATTGATGTTCGGTTGCCCGGCCTTCCAGCCAAAGCGGCCGAGCACGGTCTTGCGTTGGGCGTCGTCCCAGACCCGGTTGGGGCGTCCGTTGACCCCTAGTCGTTGCTGCTGCCGGGCGTTGGCCAGGATAGCTTCTTCGGGAATCGCTTCGAGCAGGCCGAGGCCGATCATCGGCGGAGCGATGCGCGCGGAAAACAGCGTCTGCGGGTGCATCGGGCCATAGCCCAGGTGGGTGATGCGTAGCGTCGGCCGGCGCAGTTCGACTTGCGTGCCGTCCTTGAAACGCACCGGCACGGCTTCGTAGTCGACCCGCACCTTGCCCTCTGGGGCGACGCCGGGGATGGCCATGTCCTGCAACTGCCCGCCGTAGACCGGTTCCGGCACCACGCCCTGGCGTTCGATCAGGTTGGCGTAGATCGGGCTATTGGGAATCGACAGGCGTACCAGCATCGATACCGCGTTATCCGCGCCCGGTTCCGGTGGATGGCCGCGACCGTCCCTGATATGGCAGCTCTGGCAGGCGCTGGCATTGAACAGCGGCCCGAGTCCGTCGCGGGCGGTGGTGCTGGAGGGGGCGGTCACCCAGGGGCTGCGGAAGAAATTGTTGCCGACACTGAAGTCCAGGCGCCGCTCTGGCGAGAGGTTGGCCGAGGGTTGCGAGAAAGCGCTGCGATCGCTTTTGCCCACCGTGGCGGTGCCGCCGGATCGAGCTTCGCCGGGTTCTGGCTTGGTAAAGCGCGGAGCGTCGTCGCAGGCGCTCAGGCCAAGGGCCAGGAGCAGCGTCGACAGGCGAAGGGGCAACGAGGGCATCGGTGTCCTGGGCGTAAGGAAGATCGGGCGAGAGTGTATCAGGCTGGATACATTTGAATAAGAGGGATTAGCATTTGCTTGATTTGTGGCAAGGCGCGGCTTTGCGGCGAGCTTGCTGTAGGAGCAGCCGGTCGACGTTCGATTGCTCGCTCCTACAAAAGGCCGATCAGAAATCGTGATCGGCGTTATCCGGGTTCAGGTCGCTGATGCCCAGCTTGGCCGCCGCCTGCTCGATGGAACCGGTCTGCTTGACCAGCGCCGAGATGGCGTCACGCACGATCTTGTTACCGGTTTCGTTGCCGGCCGCGATCAACTGGTCGTAATGCTCGCCCTTGTTGGCATGGTCGACCATGATCTGGATCTTGGCTTCGGTGGCTTGCAAGTCGTTCTTCAGCGCCGCGTCGGCCGCCGGGTCAACCTTGGCCACCAGGGAAGACAGGCTCGGGCCGGTCATCCGGGTGCCGTCGACACGGGTGTATTCGCCCAGGTAGACGTTGCGAATACCCTTGGCATCGTAGAAGTGCGAGTTGTGGGTGTTGTCGCTGAAGCAGTCCTGCTCGTCTTCCGGCGAGTTGGCCTCCAGCGAAACCTTCATCCGCTCGCCCGCCAGTTCGCCGAGGGACAGGCTACCCATGCCGAAGAGCATTTTGCGCAGGCCACTTTCAGCCGGTTCGGCTTCCAGGCTGGCGCGATAGTTGTCGGCCACATCCGGCTTCCAGTTGCCGACCATTTCCTCCAGGTCGTTGACCAGCAGTTGGGTCACGGCCTTGAGGTAGGCACGCCGACGATCGTTGTGACCGCCAGTGGCGCCAGGACCTTCCAGGTAGTCCGAGGCCGGACGGTTGCCGGCGCCAGGGCCGGTGCCGTTCAGGTCCTGGCCCCAGAGCAGGAATTCGATGGCGTGGTAGCCGGTGGCGACGTTGGCTTCGGAACCGCCCAGCTCGTTCAGGCTGGCGAGTTTTTCCGGGGTGATCTCGCTGACATCGACCTTGTCTTCGCCGACCTGGATCTGCGGGTTGGCGATGATATTGGCGGTCGCGGCCGGATTGCCCAGGGCGTGCTCGTAGGAGGCGTCGACGTAGTCGATCAGGCCTTCATCCAGCGGCCAGGCGTTCACCTGGCCTTCCCAGTCGTCGATGATGGTATTGCCGAAGCGGAAGACTTCGCTTTGCAGGTATGGCACGCGCGCGGCGATCCAGGCTACGCGGGCGGCCTTGAGGGTCTCTTCGTTCGGCTTGGCGAGGAAGGCGTCGACAGCGGCCTGCAGGTTCTTCGCGGTGGATTCGGCGTCGCTGAACACGGCGAAGACGATCTCGGTGTAGTGGGCGACCACGGCCTTGGCGGCGGCTTCATCGATTTTCGCCGTGGCATCGCCCGCGGACGCCTGGGCCGCGGCAGGGGCCTGGGCGGCCGCTACGGATTTTTCCTTGTCCTTGTCGCCACAACCGGCGAGGGCGATGGCGATAGCCAACAGACTGGCGGTGGCCAGAGGCTTGCGAATCATGACGAACATCCTGCTTCGAGAGAGGGGATGGGGGCACGGGGCCCCACAAAACCGGCACATAATGCGAAGGATTTGCATTCGGTGTAAAGAGCTTAGCGCCTGAAATATTTGGTATTAAAACAAGGCTTGATCCCACCGGATCTTATAGGGGCGAGCTTGTTGGCGCCGGGCCTTACAAGATCGCTGCATTGCTGCGCTGTGCCTGCTTGAGATACATCCCCAACTCCCGGGCCGACAACGGTTTGCTGTAGTGGTAGCCCTGGCCTTCGTGGCAGCCCTCGGAAATGATGTAGGCCTCCTGCTCGAGGGTTTCCACGCCTTCGGCGATCACCTGCATGCCCAGGCTCTTGCCCAGCTGGATGATCGCCCGCACGATGGTCGCATCGTCGTCGTCGTCGAGCAGGTCCTGGACGAAGCTCTTGTCGATCTTGATCTTGTCCAGCGGCAGGCTCTTGAGATAGCTCAGCGACGAGTAGCCGGTGCCGAAGTCGTCGATGGCGATCAGCGCTCCGGAGCGGCGCAGGCTCAACAAGTGCTGGGCGGCGGTGCTGATGTCTTCCATCAGGCCGGTCTCGGTGACTTCCAGCTCCAGGCTGCGCGGCGGCAGGCGGTACATCTGCAAAAGGTTGTTGACCACCCGCGGCAGCTCGGCGTGGTGCAACTGCACCGTGGACAGGTTGACCGCCATGCGCAGGTCGCTGAAGCCCTGGTCGTGCCATTCGCGCAACTGGCGGCAGGCGTGGTCCAGCACCCACTCGCCGATGGCGATGATGGTGCCGTTCTGCTCGGCCAGGGGAATGAACAGGTCCGGCGGCACCAGGCCGTGTTCCGGGTGCTGCCAGCGGATCAGCGCCTCGACGCCCACCACCCGATGGTCGCGGTAGCTGATCTGCGGCTGGTAGACCAGGTAGAACTGATTGCGGTTGAGGGCCTCGCGCAGGTCTTTTTCCAGTTCGCGACGACGGCGCATTTCACTGTCGACGCTGGCGATATAGAACTGGTAGCGGTTGCGCGAACGGGTCTTGGCCAGGGTCATGGTCTGTTCGGCTTTCTGCAGCAGCTTTTCGGTGCTGTCGCCGTCTTCCGGGAACAGGGTAATGCCGATGGTGGCGCGCAGGCGGATCTCCTGGTGATCGAGGGCAAACGCCGCTTCCAGGTCGTCGAGGATGCTCTGTGCCAGCTCGGCCGCCTCATAGGGTTGTTCGATATCGGCCTGGACCAGGGCGAACTGATCGCCGCCCAGGCGGGCCAGGGCACCGAGACGTCCGCTGTGGGCACGCAGGCGGTCGGCCAGGGCCAGCAGCAACTGGTCGCCGACCTGGTAGGTGAACTGTTCGTTGATGCCCTTGAAGTCGTCCAGGCCGACGCAGAGTACCGCCACCCGGCGTTGCAGGCGACCGGCGTCCACCAGGATCTTGTCCAGTTGCTGCTGCAACTGCTGGCGATTGGGCAGGCCGGTGAGGAAGTCGTACTGGGCCATGCGCAGCAGGCTGTTTTCCGCTTCGTGACGCAGGTGGGTATTACGCTCGATGGACGCCAGCAACTGGTTGGCGGTGTTGACCCAGATGCCCAGTTCGTTCGTTTCATGGCCCTTGAGCTGGGGCAACTGGTGTTCGCTGGGGCGATCCGGGTTGACGTTGCTCAGGTGCTCGATGATCCGCGACAGCGGTTTGGTCAGCAGCCAGTGATAGACCAGATACAGCACCATGCCCAGGAACAGCGCCCGCAGCACGCCGGAGATGAAGATGATCACCGAGTTGATCAGGAAGCCCTGGCCGTAGGTGGCGGTGTCGAGGGTGATGCTCAGGTCACCGTAATACTCGCTGTAGGGGCCGCGCCCGACCAGTTGCGTGCTGAAGGTGCTTTCCTGGCCGAGGATCGGATCGGTCAGCCAACGGCTGGCGGATTTTTGCAGATCGCGGGATTTTTCCGCGAGCATGGGTTCGTTGGGATGGCCGATGGAGGCCAGGCGCACGGCGTCGTCCTGGAACAGGCCCTCGATGACTTGCATGCCCATCTCCCGGTCGAGGCTGTAGACGGCCTGGGTCGAGGGATCGCGGAACATGTCGAGAATGCGCTGGGCATCGCTGGCCACCGCCTGTCGAGTCTTGTAGGCATCAAAGACAATCTGCGCACAGCTCAGTACAACGCCGACGATCAGCGCCGACAGCAGCACGACCCGGAGCAACTTCACCGACAAGCTGTTCTTGAATTCCAGCTTCAAAGGGCTATTCCTTGTTCCGTGCGGATGGCATCAAGTTGCCATGAGTATTGGCAATCCGGCCCGGTCAGTCAAAGGGACAATGCGAGCGACGAGAACCGCTGCTCATGCTTGACCGAATAGACTATGCCCAGGCCGTTCCTGGCCATTGATACTGTGTCGGTCGCCCAAGCCTTCTACTTGAGGGGACGGCGCGGTATTTTCCCCGATTATTCAGGTTAGTTCCTGCCAGCGCGGGAGGTATAAAAAAACCCGGCAAGGCCGGGTTTTTTTGTGAAACGGATTCAATCTCAAGCGGTGAAGGTTTTGCCTTCGAACTGCTCGGCGACGAATTTCCAGTTCACCAGGTTCCAGAACGCCTCGACATACTTCGGACGCAGGTTGCGGTAGTCGATGTAGTAGGCGTGTTCCCAGACGTCGCAGGTCAGCAGCGGGGTGTCGCCGCTGGTCAGCGGGTTGCCGGCGCCGATGGTGCTGGCCAGGGCCAGGGAGCCGTCGGCTTTCTTCACCAGCCAGCCCCAGCCGGAACCGAAGGTGCCGACGGAAGTCTTGGTGAACTCTTCCTTGAACTTGTCGAAGGAACCGAATGCGGCGTTGATGGCTTCAGCCAGCTTGCCGGTCGGTTGACCGCCGGCGTTTGGCGCCAGGCAGTTCCAGTAGAAGGTGTGGTTCCAGACCTGAGCGGCGTTGTTGAAGATGCCGCCGGAGGAAGACTTGACGATTTCTTCCAGGGTCTTGCCTTCGAACTCGGTGCCTGGCACCAGGTTGTTCAGGTTCACGACGTAGGTGTTGTGGTGCTTGTCGTGGTGGTACTCCAGGGTTTCCTTGGAGATGTGCGGCTGCAGGGCGTCATGTGCATAAGGCAGCGGAGGCAATTCGAAAGCCATGGTGATTCTCCTAATCAGGTCAGTTGCGGTGAGCGCAAGGCCGATCACGGCGGCCATACAGACGTGCGCCGGGGAGTTTGTACTCTTTGCGGCGCAAGTCTCGGATCATAGCACCGGGGTGGCCGCTTAACCACGCAACAACTGTGTGGAATAGAGGCTCCAGAGCCTTTGGAGTCAGTCAGCCGGCACCGATCAGTTGGGCGGCGACGCTGAACATCATGACCGCCACCAGCAGGTCGAGCAGGCGCCAGGTGCCCGGGCGCGCCAGCCAGGGGGCCAGCCACGCCGCGCCCAGGGCCAGGCTGAAGAACCAGAGCAAGGACGCGCTGGCCGCGCCCATCACGTAGGCGCCGGGCTCGGCCTGCTGGGCGCCGAGGGAGCCGATCAGCAGCACGGTGTCGAGGTACACGTGGGGGTTGAGCAGGGTCACCGCCAGGGCACTGAGCAGCACGGCGCGCAGGGAGCGCACCGTCTGGCCGTCGCCTTGCTGCAGGCTCTGGCGCGAGCAGGCCCGGCGCAACGCCAGGCTGCCATACCAGAGCAGAAAGGCCGCGCCGCCCCAGCGGGCGAGTGCCAGCAACGTCGGGTTGTGCGCCAGGACGGTGGCCAGGCCGAAAACCCCCGCCGCCACCAGGATTGCATCGCACAGCACGCACAGGGCCGCCACCGGCAGGTGGTGTTCACGGCGCAGGCTCTGGGCCAGGACAAAGGCGTTCTGGGTGCCGATCGCCATGATCAATCCAGCGGCCACCAGCATTCCGTTCATATAGCTCTGCCACATGCCGGCTACTCCCCGTGTTCGGCCAGTTGCCGCAGGACGTGCATGGCGCGCCCGGCGTCGTCGCGACCGACGAACAGGTGGTCGTGGTAATAGCCGGCGATCACATTGCAGCTGATGCCGGCCTTGCCCAGGGCGCCGGCGAAGGCGGCGGTCAGGCCGACCGCTTCCAGGGCCGAGTGCACGTTGAGGGTGATCCAGGCCGCCAGGTAGTCGAACGGCAGGCCCAGGGCCTGGGCGTCTTCGCGCCGCAGGATCACGGTCAGGCCTTCGCGTTCGCGAAAGCTGCCGATGGGCTCGCGACCCTTGAGCAGGTTCGCGTCGGTCAGGGAGCAGAAGACGTAGTCGCCCTCGTTGAGCTCGGGACTCATGCTGCGCAGCAGCACGCTCAGGGAAGTTTCGCCGGCCATGTCGGTGTCCTCGGATAAGCAGTGAATGGGGGCATTTTGCGGGGTGATGCTGTATAAGAAAAACCAATAGTGCTGATCGCCCATTAGGAAAACTGATGTTCGACTACAAATTGCTCTCCGCGCTGGCGGCCGTGGTCGAGCAGGCCGGCTTCGAGCGGGCGGCCCAGGTGCTGGGGTTGTCGCAATCGGCGATTTCCCAGCGGATCAAGTTGCTCGAAGCCCGCGTCGGCCAGCCGGTGCTGGTGCGGGCCACGCCGCCGAGTCCGACCGAGATCGGCCGGCGCCTGCTCAACCATGTGCAGCAGGTGCGTTTGCTCGAGCGCGACCTGCAGAGCCAGGTACCGGCACTGGATGAGGACGGTCTGCCGGAGCGCCTGCGCGTCGCCCTCAATGCTGACAGCCTGGCGACCTGGTGGGGCGAGGCGGTGGGGGATTTCTGTGCCCGCCAGCACGTGCTGCTGGACCTGGTGGTGGAGGACCAGACCGTGGGCCTCAAGCGCATGCGCGCCGGTGAGGTCGCCGCTTGTGTGTGTGCCAGCGAGCGCCCGGTGGCTGGCGCGCGCAGTATCCTGCTGGGGGCCATGCGCTATCGGGCGTTGGCCAGCCCGGCGTTTATCGCCCGGCACTTTCCCCGGGGGATCGACGCGCAGACGCTGGCCCGGACGCCGGCGCTGGTGTTCGGCCCGGACGACTTCCTGCAACACCGTTACCTTGCGGCACTGGGCGTGGAGGGTGGTTTCGAACATCATTTGTGCCCATCGTCGGAAGGCTTCATACGCCTGACCGAGGCCGGCCTGGGCTGGGGGCTGGTGCCCGAGTTGCAGGTGCGTGAGCAGCTGGCCCGGGGCACGTTGGTGGAATTGATCGCGGATAAAACCATCGATGTGCCGTTGTACTGGCATCATTGGCGCAACGGCGGGCAATTGCTCGGGCAGTTGACCGAGCATCTGGCGCGTTCGGCGGCGCGGTGGTTGGTGCCTTTGGCATGATGGGCGGCGTTCAAGTAGCAGGCAGGACGAATCAAGGTATGTGGAGCAAACGATGAAAATTCTGGTCACCGGCGCAAGCGGCTTCATTGGCGGGCGCTTTGCGCGTTGCGCCCTGGAGCAGGGCCATGAGGTGCGGGTCAATGGACGCCGGGCCGAGAGCGTCGAACATCTGGTACGGCGTGGCGCCGAGTTCGTCCAGGGCGACCTGACGGACCCGCAGTTGGTGCGCGAGCTGTGCCGCGATGTCGAGGCCGTGGTGCACTGTGCCGGCGCGGTGGGTTTGTGGGGACGCTATCAGGATTTCCACCAGGGCAATGTGCTGGTCACCGAGAATGTGGTCGAGGCCTGCCTCAAGCAGCAGGTCCGGCGCCTGGTGCACCTGTCGTCGCCATCGATCTACTTCGACGGTCGCTCGCACCTGGGGCTGACCGAGGAGCAGGTGCCCAAGCGTTTCAAGCACCCTTATGCGGCCACCAAGTACCTGGCCGAACAGAAGGTCTTCGGGGCCCAGGAGTTCGGGCTTGAAGTGCTGGCGCTACGCCCGCGCTTCGTCACCGGCGCCGGCGACATGAGCATCTTCCCGCGGTTGCTGAAGATGCAGCGCAAGGGGCGCCTGTCGATTGTCGGCAACGGCCTGAACAAAGTCGATTTCACCAGCGTGCACAACCTCAATGATGCCTTGCTGAGCAGCCTGCAGGTCGGCGAGCCGGCCCTGGGCAAGGCCTACAATATCAGCAACGGCAGCCCCATTCCGTTGTGGGATGTGGTGAACTACGTGATGCGCCAGATGCAGGTGCCACAAGTGACCCGCTACCGTTCCTACGGCCTGGCTTATAGCATCGCCGCCTTGAACGAAAGTGCCTGCGCCCTCTGGCCGGGGCGCCCGGAGCCGACCCTGTCGCGTCTGGGCATGCAGGTGATGAACAAGGATTTCACCCTGGACATCAGCCGGGCACGGCATTATCTGGGTTACGACCCCAAGGTCAGCCTGTGGGCGGCCCTCGACGAGTTCTGTGCCTGGTGGAAAGCCCAGGAGCCGGCGGCGGGTTGAATATTCGGTTACCACGACTGAACCCGGTTCCGGGTTCAGGGTCGATCAGAGTGGCGAGTCAGGGGGTTATACTCGCCGTATTTCGCTATCACCGCGGTTCAGAAAGGTTCCTTCATGCGTAACGATGCCAACGACGATTTCGATGATGTGCCCAGCCTGCGTGCCGACGTGGACGACCATGACGATCATGTGGGCGCCGCGCCCGCGCACGAGCGCAGCCGTAACCAGGTTGCCGCCACGCCACGGCTCAAGGTCAAGGTGCCGAGCACCGGGCCATTGTGGGCGTTGGTCGGGGCCTTGTTCATTGCCTTCGCCGGTCTTGCCTGGTGGAGTTTCCAGCAGATTTCCCTGATGGAGCAGCAACTGGTGGCGACCCAGGAAAGCTTCGCGCGCATCAGCGAGGAAGCGGCGGGGCGCTTGCAGGCGATTTCCGGGAAGGTGGTCGCCAGCGAGTCGAGCGTCAACAGCGACAGCGAAGCGCTGAAGTTGCAGATCCGCCAGCTCGAAGGCAAGTTGCTCGAGCAGGGCCGCCAGCAGCAGGGCGTTGCCGGGCAGGCGACGGGCCTGGAGCAACGGCTGCAGCAGATGAGTGCGCAGACGGCGGAGCAGCAGACCGCCAACACCCAGTTGCAGGCGCAGGTCAAAAGCCTGGCGGCGGAGCTGGCCAGCCTGAAAGGCGCTGATGGCGACGCCGGCAAGATCGACGCGCAATTGAAGAGCAATGCCGCCGAGATTGCCGCCTTGAAAAAACAGGGTAGTTCCAGCGCGGCGCTCGAGCGCATCGAGCAGGAACTGATCGTGCTCAAGAGCCAGCAGGACAACCGGCAGGCCGCGGGCGGACAGGCTGGCGCCAACACGGCGGAGTTCGATGCTTTCCGTGGGCAGGTCACGCGCAATATCAACACCCTGCAGAGCCAGATCCAGAACCTGCAGGATCAGATCAGCGCACGGCCTTGATCACTGCGTAAGTCGGCTTGTGTGGGAGCGGAGCTTGCCCGCGAAGCTTTTGTCGGCCTCACTGGCCTCTTCGCGGGCAAGCTCCGCTCCCACAGGTTCTATGGCCTCTTCCCGGGCAAGCTCCTACAGGTCTGCGGTGTTTTTCCTGTCGACAGCGACAGGAATTTTTTGCCGTCAGGGCACTCGTCGAGGGTTTTGCGGTCTGATCAGGTGTAGGCGGGCGATTGGTCCGCCTACGTCGGTCAGCGTCGCTGTCCGATGCCTTTTCGCGGTCCGGGAGGCCGCCATGCACCCTCGAATCCTTCTCGCTGCAAGCCTGTCCCTGGCGCTGTCCGCGTGCGTGCCCTACTACGATGAAGGGCCTACCTACTACCGTTCCGATGTCTACACCGCACCGGCACCGGCCTATTACTACGGCGGTGGTTCCTACTACCGCCGCGACTACTATGTGCCCGGACCACGCTATTACGCGCCGGCCTACCGCCCTTATCCGCACCGGGGTTGGGAGCGGCATGAGCATCGGTGGCGCGGTGACGACGATGACGGTCACGGTCGCCACGGCCGCGGTCATGATCATGGCGGTCGGGAGGACTAGCGGGACAACTCGAGGCGCTGCTCAATAGTCTGACAAGTCCGCCAGCGGATGGCGTCCCTCCCAGGCCTTGTGGAAATGCGCCTCGACCACCGCTTCCGGCACGGCACCGATATCCGGCCAATGCCAGCGCGGTTCGCCGTCCTTGTCGATCAGTCGTGCCCGCACGCCTTCACTGAATTCCGGGTGACGGCAGCAGTTGAGGCTCAGGGTGTATTCCATCTGGAACACCTGCGCCAGGGACAGGTGTCGGGCGCGAGCGATCTGTTCCCACACCAGGTGCGCGGTCAGCGGGCAGCCTTCCTTGAGCTGCCTGGCTGCCCGGCCCAGGCGTTTGTCGGCGTCTTCGACCAGCTGCGCAATGGCCTTCCAGGCACAGCGCACATCGCCGACATCCAGCAGCGCATCGATGCGTTCGCGCAGCGGCAGCCACTGGGCCGCGGGCTGTTGCTCCCGGGCCTGATGTTCCAGTGCCTTGAGCAGGCTGTTGAGTTGTATCGCCGTCTGTTCCTGCCAATTGAGCCGCAACAGCCCTTCGATCAGTTCTTCCTGCTGGTCGTCGGCCAGTAGCCGGTCGGCCAGTCCCAGGTCGATGGCGTCGCGACCGTTCATCTGCGCGCCGGTGAGGCCGAGGAACAGCCCCAGCTTGCCCGGCAGGCGCGACAGAAACCAACTGGCGCCGACATCCGGGTACAAGCCGATGCCGATCTCGGGCATCGCCAGGCGGCTGCTCGGGGTGACGATACGGATGCGCGCGCCTTGCAGCAGGCCCATGCCGCCGCCGAGGACATAACCATGGGCCCAGCACAGCACGGGTTTGGGATAGGTATGCAGGCGATAGTCGAGTCGATATTCCGAGGCAAAGAACACGCTGGCCAGCGGCGGCACCGCCCCGGGATGCGCCTGGCACGCCTGCGCCAGGCTGCGCACCTCGCCCCCGGCGCAGAAGGCCCTGGTGCCGTTGCCGCGCAGCAGCACACAGACAATGTTCGGATCCCGCGCCCAGGTCTCCAGGCGTTCGTCCAGGTCCTGGATCATCGGCAGTGAAAGCGCATTGAGGGTGTGTTCTGAGTCCAGTGTGGCGATGCCCAGGCAGGCGCCGTCGATACCGGTGAGTTCTTCGAAATGCAGGTTCATCGTGACCTCGCTGCTCGTTGAATACACAGTATGATCCTTGTGTGGGAAAGTGCCGGTTCTGTGTCGGATCAATTGACAAGCGTGATGGGCTTTCCTAGTGTCCGCCCCATTGTTATTTCCGGACACGATAATGACCGACGACGACCGCATCAAACTCGAGCCCAGCTGGAAGCAGGCCCTGCGTGAGGAGTTCGACAAGCCCTACATGAGCGAGTTGCGAGAATTCCTGCGCCAGGAGTATGCCGCCGGCAAGGAGATCTACCCGCCGGGCCCGCTGATCTTCAATGCCATGAACAGCACGCCGCTGGACAAGGTGAAAGTGGTGATCATCGGCCAGGACCCCTACCACGGTCCCGGCCAAGCCCACGGCCTGTGCTTTTCGGTGCAACCGGGTGTCCCGGCGCCACCGTCGCTGGTCAATATCTATAAAGAGCTGCAGCGCGACCTGAACATCGACATCCCCAACCACGGCTACCTGCAAAGCTGGGCCGAGCAGGGGGTGTTGCTGCTCAACACCACCATGACCGTGGAGCGCGGCAATGCCGCGTCACATGCCAATCGTGGCTGGCAGTTGTTTACCGACCGGATCATCGAGGTGGTCAGCGAGCGCCAGGACAAACTGGTGTTCCTGTTGTGGGGCGCCCATGCCCAGGGCAAGCAGAAGCTGATCGATGCGACCAAGCACCTGGTGCTCAAGTCGGTGCATCCGTCGCCATTGTCGGCCTATCGCGGTTTTATCGGCTGCGGGCATTTCAGCCGGGCCAACAAGTTCCTCGAGCAGAACGGCCTGGCGCCGATCGAGTGGGCGCTGCCGCCGCTCTGATCTCCACCTTGCTTTTCAGACGTAAGGCCCCGCGACCTGTCATTTCTGACAGTATCCGCCCCGGGGCCTTTGCGCATTAAATGTTCTCCACGGCCTTGTCGGTTGGTCATGTGTCTACCGGGTGGTCAACGGCCGCTTCGTTGATCATTTCGCAAGGAGAAGACAGATGCCTAGGGCCAAAGCTGAACCCAAAGGAAAGTCCAGGTTATCCATTACCGACCCGCCTCAGGATATTCCGATGGCCAGGAAACCCGATCCTGAAATCCTCGAGTTGGACAAACCGCTCATACCCGCTGCTCTACCCCTGCTGTTTGATGAAACCGCACTGACGATCCCTCTGAATGTTCAGCTTGAGGACTTGGAGGTGACGATTGAGAAAGTCTGGCCTGGCCATCAGGCGGGCCTGCCCGTCACGACCACGGTGGAGTTGTTATGGGGTAGCGAGACGGCAGCCACTTACTACATTCAAGGGCCTTACGACCCGGACCAGCTGTTTCCCTACACCCGCACCATCCCCGCCCTCTACATGACTAATCCCGGCTTTCGGGTCATCCGTTACAGGGTGACCAGCCCTGCGATTGGCATGGATATTTCTGATCCAACCTTTATCAATGTCGATCAAACCGCACCGAATCAAGGCAATTCCGGACCACCGCTGAATTTCGAGGATGAAGTGGAGAGTAATGGGCTCACCGACGATTACCTCAGTACCTATGAGGGGGCGCCTACCACAGTCGATCGATGGCCTGATTTGTTCATGGAGGACCAGGTGATTTACTACTGGTCGAAAACGCCTCGGCTACTGAACGCCGATGCGGATGAAGCAGGCACCTTGTCGATCACGTTCGACCACGCCCAGGGTCAGCCCGTCGAATACACGATTCCTGAGGGGGTCATCCGTGCGAGCGGCCCCGGCCTGCGTTATGCCAGTTATCGCCTGAAAGACCGCGCCGGCAATCTGGGGGCGTTCTCCGCGCCGAAAGTGGTTGAGGTCCTGACGACACCGATGCCGGGGGATCTGGATCCGCCTTGGGTGCCCCTGGCGAGCGATGGCCTGATCGACCTGGAGGATGTTCGCTCCATGGTTGTGATGAACATACCCTTCATCGAGGGTGCGCTGGGGGGCGACCGAGTCATGCCCTACTGGAACACCCATGCAATGCCTTCTTTCTCGCTGGAGGATGTCGAGCTCTGGCCGATTCCCCGTGACGTCAGTTGGCAGATCCTGTCCTCGGGAGGATTCGCGGCACCCACGCCGACGAGAATCTATTACAAATACCAGAGGGGCTCCTTGCCCGCTGAGGATTCACCTTCCTCATTCTTTATTGTCGATCTGACGGTCGCGGGTCCGAACCCGGAAGGTCCTGATCCGATCAATCGGTTTCTCGACCCGGTCACGGTCAAAGGCGTGACTGGAGACGATGTTGTCACCTCGGCTGATAGCAATCGACCCCTGAGGGTAGAAGTGCTTCTGTTCGATGATCCCAAGGTAGGAGAAACCCTTGAGTTGATGTGGGGGAGCGATTCGGTTCTGGCCGATACCTATACGGTCAAGGCCGGAGATGTCGCCGGACAATTGCTTGAGCTCTATGTGCCCTGGTCAATTGTCGAGGATGTTGGAAGCCATCCCAGCCTGCCGGTCTATTACTGGACCGACAATGGAGTCAATCGACAACGCTCACGCGATACGCTGGTAAGGGTTGCCATTACCCGGATCGAAGACCTGGTGGCGCCGAAGTTTATCGATGCTGTCCAGGGCACCATCAATTGCCACACACTGCCGCCTCCTTGGGAGGGGATTCGGGTACATATCCCCAGCGATCCTCGCTTTGTCGAAAACGACACCGTCACGTTGTTCTGGAAAGGCTACAGCAGTACCAATGGCTCGGGAGCCCCGATCCCAGGTTCGGAAGAAGAGTTTCCCCACTTATTGAGTGAGGACGAAGCCCGCAATGGTGTCGATATCACTGTCCTGCCTTTCAACCCGTTGATTACTCTTCCCGGGCTGGTTACTCCTCGAAATGGTTCGGCGGTTGTCCATTACACCTTGAGCAAGGCGGACGGCAGCCATGGCGAATCGGAGAAAAAAATGGTGGCGGTCTCATTGATCAGATCAACAGGGGACAGGTGCCTGGGGGACTAGCGAAGGTACTTTGACTGCCAGGAAACGGAGTAGACGAGAGGGCGCAATGCCCTTTCGTTTCTCAACGCCAGGGAGGGCGCTATTAGTTTGTTTTGAAATAGTCGACAGCCTCCTGAGCGTGGTGTGTTTCTAAAAGACTTCTTTTTCGGAGTTTTTCATGGAAGCACAATTGTCCGGTTCTGGCACCTGTCAAAACTGACAGGATGCGCAATGTCCAGGTTTCCAATCTAATGAGTTCACCTTGATCGACGTACGGCGGTTGGCCCTTTCCGGGCCGCCGGTGGTGAAGGCCGCAAAACATGTTCACCTGCCTGGGTGGGTGAGTGTTCCGTTACCGCGATGGAGTTCATCAACATGCGCACCACCAAACAACATTTCGAAGCAGAGCGCCAACGGGCGCAATACCTGACCGCGCGAAACACGGGGGCCAGCACCCGTGAAGAAGTGGAGATCGCCCCGGTAGTCCCGACCAATTTGATGGACGATATTCCGGGCGGCCAGCCGGGGCTTATAAGTCGGGAAGAGTTGCAGACCAATGGGTTGCTGTATGAGATTCCGCAGTGGATAACCAATCCCCTTCCCGGAGTGGACCGCTTGACCATCAAGCTTAACAACGTGACGCTGGACCCGATCATCACGATCGACAGGCCGCTGGCCGGCAAATTCCCGCTGGAGCTGAGCATCCCGAAAAGCCAACTGGGGGCGGATGGCCTTAAGAAACTGCACTACGAAGTTCAGACCGCAACCGGACAATTCGGGACCGCACAACCTGTCAACTTTACCGTGGACCTGTATGACCCCAATACCCTGAGCGAACCCGATTCCGTGGAGTTGCCGGCGGAGGTTGGCGATCTGCTCACCGGGGATTACCTGGATACCCATGGTGAACTTGAAGTCACCATTCCTCCCTACTCGGATCCCCACCCCGGCGACTGGTGCCAGTTCTTCTGGAGCTTTTTCGATACGCAGCCGATTGCAACGGTGGACTTGCCGGGCGATGGAGCTCCTTTCACCTTTGCCATCCCGGCCGCCGCCATCGTTGCCAAGCAGGATGGTGAAAAATACCTGACCTACAAATTGTGGGACCGGGCGGGTAACGACAGCAAACCTTCCAGACCCCGCCCTTTGAGGGTTGTCATTGATCCTGTGCCATCCGATCTACAGCCGCCTCGTGTACCGCTGGCGCCCATCGACCTGAAGGACGCACAGATAGGGGTAACGGTCGAGATTGACCGTTACGATAACGCTGCGCTTTTCGACACGATCATCGTTGATTTCAACGGACACTCGTTAGTCAAACCCCTTGATCGGTTGTCATTTCCGGTATCGGTGGATGTGCCCTGGGAAGTGCTCAAGGCGGGTGGCGTGACCGCGCCGTATGTGGCCTCTGTCACTTACAGGATTGTCCGTGGTGGCGATCATTATGACTACACTCCGCCCATTTCCGTTGATGTGGACCTGTCGGTGGCCGGCGGCGGCGAGGACCCGATAGGTCCGGGGCCGATCAACCCGGATCTCGATCCACCCCTGGTGACATCTTCCGAGGGGGAGGAAAACGAACTGGGGCCGGATGATATCAACGAGCCGGCGACCGTTACCTTCGATCTATATGATGACGTTGCGCTGGGCCATCAGGTTCAGTTGTATTGGGGGACAGAAGCCGTTTTCTCTCCTCCTCATTCTGTCGACGATGCGGATCTGGCCCGGGGGCATTTCGAGCTGATCGTTCCCTGGAGTGTGATCGATACCGTAAAGAATGGCGCACATGAGGTTTATTACACACTGAATAACAACGTCAACGACAATGAGATCGAGTCGCCCAGAACAACGGTGAGAGTCAATATATTCGAGATCGGTGATCTCGAAAAAATAACGTTCATGCGTACTGTGGAGTTGACGCCAGGTGTGTTTCTCATAAATTGCACGCACCAGCCTTATAATGGAGTTCCGATTCGCATATTGGACAGGACCCATATAAAGGCCGGTGATCAGATTGTCGTCGAATGGACGTTGCTCCAGGGCTTTGAGGGTGATACCGAGATTGGTGCCGCGGCAGGAAATTTCCCTATCAAGATCACCCAGGACCACAGTGATGCCGGTCATCCGGGAGAGTTGCTGACCGTACCCTATTCACCGTATGTGGAACTGGGTGGGTTCGAGTCGAGAATCAAGGTTCTGTATCGATTGATCAAGGCTGATGGCTTCGGCGGTGGCAGTTCCGATTATAGCGAGTGCTACCTGCTTCAACAGGAACTGGATGGTAATGGTTGTCGTATAACCCTGGATGACTGAACGAAGAGCCTGTTTGACCTGGGAGCAAGGGGATTCAACCTCGTGCTCCCTTTTTCGTATCTGGACAGATATTGAGGAAATTACTTCAAATTTGAAGGAAATATCCTACATGATCTTTGCCTTCATATCTGTAGTTTGAGCGCCTCTGGAGGCCGGGAGCAAATACTCGGCTTTATGGATTGGGATATTCCCATCACATGATGTTAGAGGTTTGCTTGATATGTGTGCAGATATGAAAAAAGGTTTCAAATATTCACGATTGTCCATCGCTATCAAGTTTCTGGCTGTTGCGCCGTTTTCCTTGCTGGGCAGCTATGCGGTTGCCGGTGTGATTGATGGCCGGGAGGAGACTATTCGTCCTGGCGACTTTCTCGATCGTTACCAATTGATCAATGGCGCTACCTTGAATGTAGTCGAAGGCGCTCGCTCCCTTGATATTACAGCGCGGGACTCGACCGTGAACATCAGCGGCGCGGCTGTTTCCGCCTCTACGCAAACGGGTATCCAACTCAATAACAGTAATGCCAGTATCTCCGACTCCACTGTTTCCAGCCGTGATGGCACCGGGCTTTTGTTGGGGAGCCTGATTGGCGTGCCGGACAGTGGCTCCACCGCCGTGGTTCGTAACAGCAGTATCAGCGGTGGTGCCAGAGGTGTCATGGTCGGTGCCGATGGCGATCTGCTCCTTGAGGGTTCCCGTGTAACCGGAACGGGTGCCTCCAGCAATGGCGTGGACATGTTGGGCGGACGACTGATGGCGATCAACAGCACGATCACCGGCGGCGCCAACGGTGTTGTCATGTACCCTGATTTTGAAACGGACGATGGTTCCGCCCTGGTGCTGAATGGCACTCGGGTCGAAGGCTTGACGGGGGCCGCGCTGTTGGTGGTTGCGGACCCTGCGTTCCCGACCACCGCCGAAATCGATGTACGTAACGGTTCGACCCTGGTGGGCGGTAACGGCAATATGCTGGAACTGGCCAGCGGTGCCGACGCCAACATGCGCGTCAACAACAGCGCCCTGACCGGCAATATCCAGGTTGGCGATGCCAGCACCCTGAACCTGAGCCTGGATGGCGCTTCCATGACCGGTGACCTGGTCAAGGATGCTGGCGGTACTGCCCATGTGGCCCTGAACAACGGTTCGGTCCTCACCGGTCGCCTGGACAACGTCGACAGCCTGGCGCTCAACAGTGAGGCGACCTGGGTGATGACCGACCACCAGAGCATCGGCGACCTGAACATGGCCGGCGGCAACGTCAAGTTCGGCCACCCCGGTACCTTCTACCAACTGGACGTGGAAAACCTCGCGGGCAACGGTACCTTTATCATGAGCGCCGATTTCGCCCACATGCAGGGAGATTTCCTCAACGTCACCGGTACCTCCGAGGGCGCGCACAAGCTGCTGATCAGCAGCAGCGGCGCCGACCCGCTGTCCGAGGACAAGCTGCACGTGGTGCACACCGCCGACGGCGGCGCGACGTTCAGCCTGGTGGGGGACCGCGTGGATGTCGGGACTTACTCCTACAGCCTGATCGGCGACGACAACGGTCGTGACTGGCACCTGGACCCGTCGACCAAGGTCATCAGCCCGGGTACCCGTTCGGTACTGGCCCTGGCCAATGTCGCACCGACCGTGATGTATGGCGAACTGACCTCCCTGCGTTCGCGCATGGGTGAACTGCGTTTCAACGGCGGCCAGAGCGGTGGCTGGGTACGCACCTATGGCAACAAGCACAAGGTCGATGCCGGCAAGGGCGGCGCCTATGATCAGGCTCAGCAAGGCATTTCCCTCGGTGCCGACGGTCGTCTGCCTGTCGGTGACGGGCAGTGGCTGGCCGGTGTCATGGGTGGCTACAGCAAGTCCGACCTGAGCCTGGGTCGGGGCACCAGCGCCATAGTGCACAGCACCTATATCGGGGGTTATGCCACCTGGCTGGATGAGCAGAGCGGTTACTACTTCGACGGTGTCGCCAAGCTCAACAGCTTCCACAACAAGTCCTCGGTGGCGCTCAGTGACGGCAAGAAGGCCAAGGGCGGCTACAAGGATATGGGGGCGGGTGTTTCTGCTGAGTTCGGTCGTCATATCAAGCTGGAAAACGACTACTTCGTCGAGCCGACCGTACAGCTCTCGGCCATGGCCGTGGGCGCCAAGGACTACAAGCTGGACAACGGCTTGAAGGCGGAAAACGGTCGTACCCTGTCGTTGCTGGGCAAAGTGGGTGTGACCGGTGGCCGCAACTTCGACATCGGCGACGGTCGCGTGGCCCAGCCTTACCTGCGCACCGCCTTCGTGCAGGAGTTCGCCAAGAACAACAAGGTGCAGGTCAACGACAACACCTTCCACAACGACCTGTCGGGTTCGCGGGTGGAAGTGGGCACCGGTGTGGCGGTGTCCTTGAACGAGAAGTGGCAAGTGCACGCCGACCTGGACTTCAGCAAGGGCGAGAAGATCGAACAGCCCTGGGGCGCCAATGTCGGGATCCGCTATAGCTGGTAAGCGGTCCGTGTAGACAAAAAGAGGAAGCCTTGGCTTCCTCTTTTTGTGTTTGCTGGCGTAATGCCTCGTTTTTAGGGGTTATTTTGATAGGGGCAGTTTTACCTGTCGATGAGGCAAAATCCACCGCATAACGATTTGAGGTCGTAGCATCTCGTGATTGGATTTGCATTGTTAAATAGATATGCGGTTCTTGCGTCTGGATGAGAACAGCCTACGCCTGTGGCTACCCAGTAACGATCAACGGTAATATGGATTTGAGGGAGCGGTGTTCTGTAGTAAAGGAGCATCTGATAAGAGTAATCACTTAGATCGATTCCTCCCATGCTGGAAACCCACGCTTGATAGTTTGTGTATGTCATGAGTGTGTAGGTGACAAGAAGTTTTTTCACATTGCTTACTTGTACGTTGTATGTCTTGAATTGGCCGGATTGATCTCTCACAGTAATTGTGGCGCTTCCGTTTCTTTGCCCTGTCACCTTTCCAGCTGCCACTGAGGCTACATTCGAATTGCTTGAAGTATAGGTATACGGTGGTGTTCCGGATGTAGGCGTCCGTGTGCTGGTATTGCCGGGATAATCGGTGCCGGTTCTTGGCCAGTTAAAGTCGACTATAACGGCTCGACCATTGAGTATCATCGGCGATGTATCAATAATAAGAGTGGGCTGATTTTGCACGACCACTACACGATCCGGAAAAGTCGTGGTGTTGGCCTCGATGCTGCTGTGGTCAAACGTCACCTTGAACGTTGCCGACAGCGTGGTGTTATGGCTCAACCCATTCAGGTAGCTGGCCGGTACCGGTATTTCCGCATAACCGGTGCTGATCCACGTTGGTGAAACCGGGGCGGCCTCCCACAGGGTATGACTTTGCGGCAACCCCGCCAGCCTCAACCAGACTTTCTGTCCCGCGGCGATCAACGGCCAGGAGGGCACGCGCATTTTTATGGTCTTGGTGACATCGAGCGTACTGCCGGTCACCAAGACATTGTCCGCGTAGAATTCGGGCCTTGGCAGACTGGCTTGTGGGATCTCCTGTACCCAGAGATTCAGTTCATCCGAAGGCTGGGTTGCCCCGCCATGGGTCACCTCGTAGCTGACTTCCACTTCTTTGCCGATATTGGGCCCCACGGCGGTGTCGCCTGACAGGGTGAAGTCGACATACCCCTGGGCCGCATTTCCCGGTTTGGGTTCGATGAGCGGGCTGCCGATATCGGCGACGCCCTTCCAATAGGGTTGGATATTGTCCGAGTTGCTCATGCCCTCGTAACGCACCCTGATCGTAACGGCGGTTTGCGCAGTGATCGGGTTGAGCTGGTTGCCACCCGGTTCTGTGGTTTCCAGTACTTCGGGTTTTTCCAGCGCCAGCTCGACCCCCACCTTGATGTGATACACATGGGAGTAGCGCACCGGCTCGCGCCCACGCTCGACGATATAGAACGCCTTGACCGAACCGTCTTTGTTGGCATCGATGTATTGGCGCTCGATCGGAAACGGAATATCGCTGTTGAGCCAGGCACTGGTCACTTCGAACTTGCGGTAGGTGAAGCTGCCGCCGGGTTTGCTGCCCTGCCAGTACACACTGAGCAGATCGCCTTCCTGCAGGTTGGCGGCCCTGGGCACCACCACCGTGGCGCCGCGGATCGATGACTCCGGGTCCAGCACGCCGCCGGGGGCTTCGGGAACGTTCGGCTCAGGCAAGGTGGCGGTGGCTTCACCGACATTGAGCAGCGTATGGAGGGATTCACGGTCACCTTCGGTATTGGTCACCACATAGTGCAGCTCCAGCTTGCCGCCGTTGAGCCCGGCAATGTCCAGGTCCCGGTCGTGCTGCAAATGGAAGAGCACCGGAGCGTTGGTGCTGCCGGCCATCTTGAAGAAATGCCAGAACTCCAGATCCTCGTTGGCCCGCGTGCCGAGCAGGTACAGGTCGACGCGGTCGTTGGGTTGCTGGCCCACATAGGGGCTGATTTCCACGGTTGCCAGCAGGGACGTGGGGTCGAGGAAATCGCCGACCGCTTCGAGCACCTGGGGTTTGGCCAGGCGGCTGAGGATGCTGCCGAGGATGACGAGGCGGGTCACTTCCGAGGGTTGCGGGTCGCTGCCGGCACGGATCCGTTCATAACTGAGGACCGCCGTGCCGCCGACCAGCTCGCGGAGGATCTCGTTGCGCAGGGGCAGTTCGATATTTCTCCGGGTGTCGGCGTCCTGAATCGGATAGTCGATGGTTTCCCGGATCGTCGCGCCTTCCTCGGTGCGCCCCTCCAGGGTGACATGCACGCTGTCTCCGCTCAGGTAGCCCTGGCGAATGGTGGTGATCACGATGGTGGCATCGTCGTCCTCGCCGATGAGGTCGTAGTCCACGGTATCGAATTCCGCGCCGAACTCCGCTGATTCCTCGATATAGGCGTAGGGAAGACGGGGGCGGCTGTCGTTGCCGATATTGACCTTGAGCACCACCTGCGGCGACCACTTCACCGAGTAGTTGCCGCACTGGTCGATGACCTCGTACTCCAGGACTTTCTGGCCGTCGCCGACCTTCATCCAGGTTTCGTAGTAAATGGTGATGGTCAGCGGCAGTCGGTTGTTGGCCTCGTCCCAGGTGACACTGTGCACCGGCGTGACCAGGACACCGCCGATAAACAGGCGGATCTTGTCGTACTCGGCCATTCTCCAGCTGTGGGGAGCGGACTCGTCCAGCGGGTAGGGCTTGATGGTGATCGGCACGCCGTGTTCGGCAGTATCCTTGTCGACTCCGAAGTCGATCACGAACTGCGGCGGTTCCGGTGGCGCGAGTCCTTCATGCCAGGGCGTGCTGGGGATCGGATCGTAGGGGCCGGCGGGCGGGATGGTATCGACCAGCAGGCTCTTGTGCAGGGTTTCGTCCTGGTTGCCTCCGTTATGACGAGTAAGACGAAAGAACACAGGCTGGATTACGCCTTCGGGCAGGCGGGCGCGGGGAATGAACAGGGGGATTTTCGCGCCTTTGTCCGCTTCTTCCTGGGACACCGAGGTAAAGGCCACCGGGTCGTCTGCATTGCCGCAGAACAGTTCGACAAAGTCGCCCTCTTCTTGAAAGAAGTAGGGGTTCAGGTAACACAACAGTCCGTCGGGATAGTAGGTGTCGAGGGCGGCCTTGTTGACACCGATATCGGCGCCGATCACCGGCCGCTGGCCATAGACCTCGATGACCAGGTCGTTGAAGGGACGGCGCTCGGGTTGGGGATCGCGTTCGAAGCTGAAGTCAGGTTGCCTGGGGGCGACCAGGGGATCGGTAACGTCGGAGGTGGGCAAGGAGGGATCTTCGTTCATGACGAGGCACCTTTGGGGATTCAGGGAAGCGACCCGAAAACCCGGATGGCGAGTCGTGGGGTTATTCAATGCCTCGAGGAAAGGGCTGGCTAGCTGTCAGAAATGACAGTGGCGACGAGTGGTCGCACACAGCCACGATAGGGTTTTGATGATCGTCCCTACGCTCTGCGTGGGAATGCCTCACCGGACGCTTCGCGTCCGCTCTGCAGCACGAAGTGCTCCGCCACCCCCGGAAGGGGGTACGAACGCTAGGCGCAGATGATCACTGGATCAGGCCGAATTCCTTGGCCAGCGCCTTGTAGTCGGCGACCTGTTTTTTCACGTAGGTGTCGAGTTCCGGGCCGGTCATGGAGAAGGGGAACAGCGCGCGCTGGTCGCGCAGCTTGGCGAACTCTTGCGAGGCCAGGAGTTTGTCGAAGGCGGCTTTCCACCAGGCGTAGTCTTCGTCGCTGACCTTGGGCCCCAGGTAGAAACCGCGCACCACCGGCCAGACGATGTCGTAGCCTTGCTCCTTGGCGGTGGGGATGTTCTTCATTTCCGGCTTGTCCAGGCGTTGTTCGGCGAACACCGCCAGCAGGCGCATGTCGCCGCTCTGGATGTACGGCATGGAGTCGGAAGTGTCGGTACTGCCGACCTGGGTTTGCCCGCCCAGCAAGGCCGTGATGATTTCGCCACCCCCTTCGAGGGCCACGTAACGCAGGTTGCGCGGGTTGATCCCGGCAATCTTGGCGATCAGCGCGGCCTGCATCCAGTCTTGGCCACCAATGGTGCCGCTGAAACCGATGACCACCTTGCTCGGGTCGGCCTTCAGTGCCTTGACCAGGTCGGCGAGGGTTTTATACGGTGAGTCGCTTTTCACCGCGATGGCGCCGTAGCTGGTACCAACGGTGGCCAGCCAGCGCACGGCGCCTTCATCGAAACGGCCGAACTTGCCTTGCGCCAGGTTCAGCAGCGAACCGCTGGACCAGGCCACCAGGGTGTTGGCATCGGCCGGGTGCTGGGTGATCACGGCGTTGTAGGCCACGGCTCCGACGCCACCGGGCATATAGGTGATGCGCATGGGCGTGCTGAGGATTTGTTCGTTGAGGAGCGCGCTTTGCGCCAGCTTGCAGCTCAGGTCGAACCCACCGCCGGGGGCGGCCGGGGCGATGCATTCGGGGTGTTCGGGTTCGGCGGCGAAGAGCTGTCCGGCAAGCAGTAAACACCCGGCGGCGAGGGCGAAGGTGCGTAATGGCAGCATGGTGGAGTACTCCGTTATTGTTCTTGTGCGGGCGCCACCACGTTGAAGTGCTTTCGGCTTCAGGGGTGGCAGCGGACAGTGCTCGTAACTCCCCGTTAAGGGATTATAACGGTTCAATCTTTCACTACGCTTTCAGTGTGAGAGGCCCTGCAAACAGAGGCGGTGATGGCTAGCGGTGGTTTGTTTATCCGGTAGACTCCGGCCCCGGAAGGGCGTTTGACGTCACCCTTGTCGAGGTAGGAAAACCATGCGTGTGCTTCTGGTCGAAGACCATCCCCAATTGGCTGAAAGTGTGGCCCAGGCGCTCAAGAGCGCGGGGTTGACCGTGGATGTGCTGCACGATGGGGTGGCCGCTGACCTGGCATTGAGCAGTCAGGAATACGCCGTGGCGATTCTTGACGTGGGCCTGCCGCGCCTGGACGGGTTCGAGGTGCTGGCCCGTTTGCGTGCACGGGGCAAGAACCTGCCGGTACTGATGCTGACCGCGCGCAGTGATGTGAAGGACCGCGTCCATGGGCTGAACCTGGGGGCGGACGATTACCTGGCCAAGCCGTTCGAGCTCAGCGAGCTGGAGGCGCGGGTCAAGGCGTTGTTACGGCGCAGCGTTCTGGGCGGTGAGCGTCAGCAGCGTTGCGGTGCGTTGGTCTACGACCTGGACACCCGGCGTTTTACCCTCGGCGACGAACTGTTGACCCTGACGTCTCGTGAACACGCGGTGCTCGAAGCGCTGATTGCCCGACCCGGTCGGGTGATGAGCAAGGAGCAGTTGGCCGCGCAAGTCTTCGGACTGGACGAGGAGGCCAGCACCGATGCCATCGAAATCTACGTGCATCGTCTGCGCAAGAAGCTCGACGGCCAGGCGGTGGCCATCGTCACCTTTCGCGGTCTCGGCTATCTGCTCGAGCATCGCGATGCATAAGGCCGGCAGCCTGCGCTGGCGGCTGCTGCGCAACCTGATGCTGTTGCTGGTGGTGTTGATGCTCGCCAGCGGTTGGAGTGCCTACTACAATGGTCGCGAGGCGGCGGACACGGCTTATGACCGCACCCTGCTGGCCTCGGCGCGAACCATTGCCGCGGGCCTGTCGCAACACGACGGCAGCCTGAGCGCCGATGTACCGTATGTCGCTCTGGACACTTTTGCCTATGACAGCGCGGGGCGGATTTACTACCAGGTCAACGACATCCACCAGCAACTGATTTCCGGTTACGAAAACCTCCCTGCACCACCGCCCGGCACGCCGCGCACCGATGACTATCCGGCGCTGGCGCGGTTCTACAATGGCCAATATCGGGGGCAGAAGGTGCGGGTGGTGAGCCTGCTCAAGGTGGTCAGCGAACCGAATATGCACGGCACGGCGGAAATTCGCGTGGCCGAGACCGTTGAGGCCCGGGAGACCATGGCCCGCAGCCTGATGGCCGACACGCTGTTGCGCGTGGGGATGCTGGCGCTGGGGGCGCTATTGCTGGTGGGGTTTGCCGTGAGCGCGGCGTTGCGTCCGCTGGAACGTTTGCGCGCGGCTGTGGAGGAGCGTCAGCCGGATGATCTGCGGCCCTTGCCGCTGGTGGAGGTGCAGCATGAGCTCCAGCCGTTGGTGCTCTCGCTCAATCACTTCACCGAGCGCCTGCGTCGACAGTTCGAGCGCCAGGGGCAGTTTATCGCCGACGCCGCCCATGAGTTGCGCACGCCGCTGGCCGCGCTCAAGGCGCGTCTTGAGCTGGGCTTGCGAGCGACGGAACCGACGACCTGGCGCGAGACCCTGGAGATCGCGACTCAAGGCACGGACCGCCTGACCCATCTGGCCAACCAGTTGCTGTCGCTGGCGCGGATCGAGAATGGCGCACGGGCGATTGCCGAGGGCGGTGCGCAATTGCTCGATCTCAGTCAGCTGGCACGGGAGCTGGGCATGGCGATGGCGCCCCTGGCTCATGCGCGGGGCGTGGCGTTGGCGCTGGAGGCCGATGAGCCCGTGTGGCTACGGGGGGAGCCGACCTTGCTCAACGAGCTGCTGAGTAACCTGGTGGACAACGCCTTGGCCCATACGCCGTCGGGCGGCAATGTGATCCTGCGGGTCGGCTTGCCGGCGGTGCTGGAAGTGGAGGACGACGGACCGGGGATTCCGCAGTCGGAACGTGAGCGGGTGTTCGAGCGTTTTTACCGGCGCCATCAGCAGGGCGTCGGCGCGGGGCTGGGACTGGCGATTGTCGGCGAGATCTGCCGGGCGCACCTGGCGCAGATCAGCTTGCATGATGCCCGGCCACACGGCTTGAAGGTTCGTGTGAGCTTTATCGCCGGGCTTGCCTCGGCGTCCTGAAACGCCGTGTCGTCAGCGGAACATCTCCCGCGCTTCGTTGAGCTGTTCAGCGAGCGCGCTGCTCTCCGGGTCCAGCCCCAGCTTGATAAAGGCCTTCAGGTTGCCCAGCGCCAAGTGCGCAAAAGGATGCGTCGTGCCCTGATGGCAGAACACACTGGCGATCTGCACCAGGTCGACATAGTCGATGCCCTGGCTGTCGCGCTCCAGGTTCAGGTACTGCCCGGGCAGTTTCGCCAGCATTTCCGGAAACTCCCAGACCTTCAGCAGCTCGTCGCCCAGCAACGGGTGAATGCTGTCGATCACGTGATCCAGGCTCAGCGGATCGGCCAGCAACTCGTAGTGGTCCTCGGCATAGGTCAGGATCGGCAGGACCCCGATCTGGTGCACCAGCCCACCGAGCGCCGCCTGGTCCGGCTTGAGCAGGGTGAAGTTGCGGCACAGCACGTAGCTGACACCGGCGATCTCCAGGCTCTTGCGCCAGACCTCGCGCATTTTCTGCTCCACCACCTCGGAGCGGGCATGGAAAATCTGCTCCATGACCAGGCCGATGGCCAGGTTGCTGCTGTAGTTGACCCCCAGCCGGGTGATGGCGGTGTGCAAGTCGGTGACTTCCTGGGTGGCCCGCAGCAACGGACTGTTGACCACCTTGATCAGGCGCGCCGACAACGCGGTGTCGCCCCCGATCACTTTGCTCAAGGTGCTGACACTGATCTCGGGATCTTCGGCCGCCTTGCGAATCTTCAGAGCCACTTCCGGGAGCGTCGGCAGAACCAGGTCATCGTTGTCGATAGCCTGAACCAAATCCCGTTGGACCTTTTCCGCCAGCTTGTTCATTTCAATTCTCTAGGGCGGTGCAGTTAACGCTGGATTTCGCTGTCGCGGTCCAGTTGATAGGGCAAGTCCAGCAGTGTCAGGGACGGACCTTGCAGATCGCCCAGGTGGACATCGCCTTCCTCCGCCGCTTCGGCTTGCAGCACGGCCAGCAGTTCAATGCCATTCTCCGCCCGGGCGGCGATCACCACTTCACCGATGGCGCTGCCATGGGAAGGGGCGAACAGTTCGCTACCCGGCGCCGGCAGTTGTTCGGCCACCAGGGCCAGGCGATACAGGCGGCGTTTGAGCTTGCCCAGGTACTGCATGCGGGCGACGATCTCCTGCCCGGTATAACAGCCTTTCTTGAAGCTTACGCCACCGACCGCCTGCAAGTTGAGCATTTGCGGGATAAACAGTTCGCGGGTCTGGGGCATGACCTGGCCGATACCGGCCCGCACCTGGCCCAGCAGCCAGGTGTTCAGATCGGCTTCGCGCAACCGGCCCGCCAGTTGTTCACGCACTCGGCCGGCCTGATCCGCCGGGGCCCAGAGTTCGCTGCGCCCGGGGGAAACCCGTACGGCGATCAGGCCGCTCGCGCGGACCATGGCGTCGGTCTGCGTCGGCAGCTCGAGGCCGAGGCTGCGCAGGGCGTCGTCGGCGTCGCCAAGCCCGAAGCGGACCCAGCCGGCGCTTTCGTCGGTGAGTCTGGATTTGGAGAACACGGCGTATTTTTTCAGGTCCGCCAACTGCGGTTCCAGCAACTCGGTGGCCATCGCCAGCAACACGCCGTCGCCTTCGAGGAGGATGCGGAAGCTCGATTGCATGCGGCCTTTTTGCGTGCAGCGGGCACCGAGGCCGGCCTGGGTGTCACTCAGGTAGTTGAGGTTGCAGGTCAACTGGCCCTGGAGGAACTTGGCGGCGTCGGTGCCGCGGACGGCAAGAACGCCTTCGTGGGTCAGCGTACAGAAAAAAGCGGAATCGGCCATGGGTCATCGCAGCGAAAAAGGGATGGGAGACATCATAGTGGGGCGCCTGGCAAATGGGTAGTTCACAACAGCGCCGCCACCCCCGACCAAAGCCGGCTGTCCGCGCGCGCGCAGGGCTGTATACTGGTGCGCAAATTTGAGGAGCGCTCCATGGTCGAAGATGTAGAACTCAATCGTCTCTATTGGCACAGCCGCCGCGGCATGCTGGAACTGGACGTGCTGCTGGTGCCGTTCGTCAAGGAGGTGTACCCGCATCTGAGCGAGGCCGACCGCGAGTGCTATCGCAACCTGCTCGAATGCGAGGACCAGGACATGTTCGGCTGGTTCATGGAGCGCTCCGAGTCGGAAGATCCGGAATTGCAGCGCATGGTTCGCATGATCCTGGATCGTGTCCAGCCCAAGTAATTCGTTCGAATGCCACTGGCGGGCCTCACGGCTGTTGTCGGCGGCGTATCTCGGGACCCAGGGCCTGGCGCTGGGTTCGCTTTGTCTGCTTGATATCCCGCTCTGGGCGAGCCTGCCCGGGGCTTTGCTGTGCCTGTTCCATGGCGCCTGGGTGCTGCCGCGACAGATACGGCTGAACCATCCGTCGGCTTTTACCGGATTGCGCCGCGACGAGCGGGGTTGGCAGCTGTGGAGCCAGTCCGGCGGCTGGCAGCCGGTGCGCTTGTGCCGCGACAGCCTGGCCTTGCCGTGGCTGGTGCTGCTGCGTTTTCGCCTGCCGGGCGAGCGTCGGGTGCGCGCGCTGTGCGTGCCCTTCGATGCGCAGGCGGCGGATGTGCACCGACGCCTGCGTGTGCGCTTGAAGTTCAGCCGGCGTAGGTGGGCGGCACCAGGATAGTGTCCAGCGCTTCGGGCAGCAGGTCCGGGTAGTCGAGGGTGTAGTGCAGGCCCCGGCTTTCCTTGCGCTCCATGGCCGAGCGAATCATCAGTTCGGCGACCTGGGCCAGGTTGCGCAACTCGATCAGGTCACGGCTGACCTTGTAGTTGCTGTAGAACTCATCGATCTCGTCCAGCAGCAGGCGCACCCGATGTTGCGCCCGTTGCAGGCGCTTGTTGGTGCGCACGATGCCGACGTAGTCCCACATGAAGCGCCGCAGTTCGTCCCAGTTGTGCGCGATGATCACGTCCTCGTCGGAGTCGGTCACCTGGCTGGCATCCCAGCTCGGCAGGGCGACCGGCAGCGTGACCTGCGGCAGTTGCTGGAGGATATCGGCCGCCGCCGAGCGGGCATAGACGAAACACTCCAGCAGCGAGTTGCTGGCCATGCGGTTGGCCCCGTGCAGGCCGGTGAAGCTGGTCTCGCCGATGGCGTACAGACCGGGCACATCGGTGCGTCCCTGCTGGTCGACCAGCACGCCGCCACAGGTGTAGTGGGCTGCGGGCACCACCGGGATCGGGCCTTTGGTGATGTCGATGGAAAACTCCAGGCAGCGCTCGTACACCGTCGGGAAATGCGTCTTGATAAAGGCTTCGGGCTTGTGGCTGATATCCAGGTACACGCAGTCGATACCCAGGCGCTTCATCTCATGGTCGATGGCCCGGGCGACGATGTCCCGTGGCGCCAGTTCGGCCCGAGGGTCGAAGCGCGGCATGAAGCGTTCGCCGTTGGGCAGCTTCAGGTGCGCGCCTTCGCCGCGCAGGGCCTCGGTGATGAGGAAGCTCTTGGCCTGCGGGTGATACAGGCAGGTGGGGTGGAACTGGTTGAACTCCAGGTTCGCCACCCGGCAGCCCGAGCGCCAGGCCATGGCGATACCGTCGCCGCAGGCACCGTCGGGGTTGCTGGTATAGAGGTAGACCTTGGCCGCGCCACCCGAGGCGAGGACGGTGAAGCGCGCGGCGTAGGTGTCGACCTCGCCGGTGCCGCGATCGAGCACGTAGGCCCCCAGGCAGCGGTCGCCGGCCAGGCCCAGGCGTTTTTCGGTGATCAGGTCGATGGCAACCCGTTGCTCCAGCAACTCGATATTGGGGCGTTGGCGGGCTTGGTCCAGCAGGGTCTTGAAGATCGCCGCGCCGGTGGCATCGGCGGCATGGATGATGCGTCGATGGCTGTGGCCGCCTTCGCGGGTGAGGTGGAATTCGAAACCGCCGTCATCGGCGCGGGCGTCTTCGTCCCGGGTAAAGGGCACGCCCTGGTCGATCAGCCACTGGATGGCCTCGCGGCTGTGCTCGACGGTGAAACGTACGGCATCTTCGTGGCACAGGCCGCCGCCGGCGTTGAGGGTGTCCTCGACGTGGGACTGCACGGTGTCGGTGTCGTCCAGCACCGCGGCGACCCCGCCCTGGGCCCAGAAGGTCGAACCGTTGGCCAGGTTGCCCTTGCTCAGTACGGCAATGCGCAGGTGGCTGGGCAGGGTAAGCGCCAGGCTGAGGCCGGCGGCACCGCTGCCAATGACCAGCACATCGTGTTGAAAATGTCGGCTCATCTGAAACATCCGAAAAAAGCGCCCGGGACAACTGCCGGGATCCGCCCGAAAGGCCACTAGTATATGGCTGGGGGGACCGGCACAATAGCCGGGCCTTTGTGGCATTGTGAAAGGGCTGTGGGCGCTGAGTGTGCGCCAGTCCAGGCCGCCGTGCATGTGGTTTTGCAGGGTAAGGCGATGATTTTTCAGCTTATGACCCGGGCTCAGGCAGCCAGGGTCAGAACGGCTATCATAATGCTATTACCTGCAGGGGATTCCGGGAACTTTTACGGCGCTCGGGGCTCCCATGCAGGGTGCCTGAAAGAAGGGGACAGCGTCGGCTTTATGCGGGGTTCGTGATACGACCCGGGCATAGGAATTCGACGACCAGATTATTCACGCAGTCGGCGATGGCCGTGCTGCGTTTTTCGTGTGTGTCCGTTCGGCGGACCACAGGAAACTTGCTTGAAGGGGGAGAACTTTTGCCAGAAGCCCGAGTCTATGTTTGCAAGCCTGGTCAATTAGTGAAGCGCGCCTCCTTCAGGTCCTATGAGGAGTGTTCATGCTAACCCAGGAAGAGGATCAGCAGCTGGTCGAGCGCGTTCAACGCGGCGACAGGCGGGCATTTGATCTGCTGGTGCTGAAATATCAGCACAAAATTCTCGGGTTGATCGTGCGATTCGTGCACGACACCCATGAAGCCCAGGACGTTGCACAAGAAGCCTTTATCAAAGCCTACCGTGCATTGGGCAATTTTCGCGGTGACAGTGCCTTCTACACCTGGCTGTACCGCATCGCCATCAACACGGCGAAGAATTACCTGGTTTCCCGCGGTCGCAGGCCACCAGACAGCGATGTGAGTTCCGAGGATGCCGAGTTCTACGACGGCGATCATGGGCTCAAGGATCTCGAGTCACCAGAGCGTGCATTGTTGCGGGATGAGATCGAAGGCACCGTCCATCGGACCATCCAGCAATTACCAGAAGATTTGCGTACGGCGTTAACTTTACGTGAATTCGAAGGTCTGAGTTATGAGGACATTGCCTCCGTGATGCAGTGTCCGGTGGGCACCGTGCGCTCCCGGATTTTCCGCGCCCGGGAGGCCATCGATAAAGCCCTGCAGCCGTTGTTGCAGGAAACCTGAGACAGCGGCGACAGCCAAGCAAAAGAGGAACCGCCATGAGTCGTGAAGCCCTGCAGGAATCGCTGTCCGCGGTGATGGATAACGAAGCGGACGAACTGGAACTGCGTCGGGTGCTCAATGCCCTTGACGATGCCGAGACCCGTGCTACCTGGTCTCGTTACCAGATCGCCCGGGCAGTGATGCACAAGGAACTGTTGGATCCGCGTCTGGATCTCGCCTCGGCCGTTTCCGCGGCGCTGGCCGGTGAAGATGTCCCGGCGAAAAGCACTCGTGGTCCCTGGCGTACCCTGGGTCGCCTGGCCGTGGCCGCGTCGGTCACCCTGGCCGTTCTGGCCGGTGTCCGCCTGTACAACCAGGATGACATTGTCGGTGCCCAACTGGCCCAGCAATCGACCCAGCCGGGCCTGGTTGCCCCGACCGCCAAAGGCCCTGCGGTATTGGCCGGCTACACTGAAGGCAGCGACCAGACGACAGGCCCTATGGCTAATGGCGTGCTGCAGTCGGGTTGGCACGACCAGCGTCTGCCAGGCTACCTGCGCCAGCATGCCCAACAAGCCGCCCTCAAGGGGACTGAAGGCGCTCTGCCTTACGCCCGTGCAGCCAGTCTGGAAAACCGTTAAGGAGGATCATGCGCGCGCTACCTCTTCTAACGCTGCTGCTCAGTGGCTGGTGGATGCTTCCAGCCCAGGCTGATGAAGCCCAGGACTGGTTGAGCCGTCTTGGGCAAGCCGAGCAGCAGCAAAGCTTTCAGGGCACTTTCGTCTACGAGCGCAACGGTAGTTTTTCTACCCATGGCATCTGGCACCTGGTGCGAGAGGGCAAGGTTCGTGAGCGCTTGATCCAGCTCGATGGCTCGGCACAAGAGGTTGTTCGCGTCGATGGTCACACCCAGTGCGCCAGTGGTTCACTGGTGGCGGGTCTCGGCGATATGCCGGACTCCCATACCCGTTCGCTGGATCCGCAACTACTCAAGAGCTGGTACGACATCGCCGTCATCGGCAAGTCGCGCGTGGCCGGTCGTCCGGCCGTGGTGGTTTCGCTGACCCCGCGTGATCAGCATCGCTATGGTTTCGAATTGCACCTGGACCGTGAGACCGGCCTGCCCTTGAAGTCATTGTTGCTCAATGACAAGGGGCAGTTGCTGGAACGCTTCCAGTTCACCGAATTGAATACCGCCCAGCCCCCGAGGAAAGCCAGGTACAGCCTGGTGCCGAGTGCAAGCCGGTGGTCCTGCTGACCAATCAGGCCCAGGCCAAGGCGCAGACGCTGGGGGCCGCGACCACCCAGCTGTGGCATTCGGACTGGCTGCCGCCGGGCTTCGAGCTGGTCAGCAGCACGGCTCGCGTCGACCCGGCCACCAAGGTCCAGGTCAGCAGCTTGATGTATGACGATGGCCTGTCGCGTTTTTCGGTGTTCCTCGAGCCCCTGAACGGTGCCGCGGTGACGGACTCCCGTGCCCAGTTGGGGCCGACGGTGGCGGTTTCCCGACACCTGACCACGCCTGGCGGCGATATCATGGTCACGGTGGTGGGGGAGATTCCCATCGGCACCGCCGAGCGGATTGCGCTGTCCATGCGCTCCGGCGACGCCCAGGTCAAGCAGTGAGTGACTGATGCAGGAGCGAGCCTGCTCGCGATGAACTCCAGGACGCCGCGGTTTGCCAGGAGGTGTGCGTTATCGTTGACCTGCGCCGCAAGTGCAGGTGCGGGTGCAGAAATGTTTAGTGATCAAATTCATTTGCAAATATTCCCAAGTTTTCCTATAGGTCAGAGCCTCTCGGCTCTGGCCTTGTTTGTCGTTCCCGGTCCGGAAGTCCCGGCGCGTCATGCCCGGGGTTTGCAGGGGCCTATCGCTTAATCATGCTCGTTGTTCACGGGAGCCCTATGTCGATACCACGCTTGAAGTCTTATCTGTCCATTGTTGCCACCGTCCTGGTGCTGAGCCAGGCGGTGACCGCCCAGGCCGTTGAGTTGCCCGACTTCACCCAACTGGCGGAGCAGACCTCGCCGGCGGTGGTCAACATCAGTACCACCCAGAAGCTGCCGGACCGCAAGGTCTCCGACATTCAGGGCCTCGAAGGCCTGCCGCCGGAAATCCAGCAATTCTTCCGCGGCTTTCCGCAGCCGCGCAGTCCGAAAGGCGGTGGTGGCGGTCGCCAGCGTGAAGCCCAGTCCCTGGGCTCGGGCTTCATCATCTCCAAGGACGGCTACATCCTGACCAACAACCACGTGGTCGCCGATGCGGACGAGATCCTGGTGCGCCTGGCCGATCGCAGCGAAATGAAGGCCAAGCTGGTGGGTACCGACCCACGTTCCGACGTGGCGCTGTTGAAGATCGATGGCAAGGACCTGCCGACCCTCAAGCTGGGCAAGTCCAAGGACCTGAAACCCGGCCAGTGGGTCGTGGCCATCGGTTCGCCCTTTGGCTTTGACCATACCGTGACCCAGGGCATCGTCAGCGCCGTGGGCCGCAGCCTGCCAAACGAGAACTACGTACCGTTCATCCAGACCGACGTGCCGATCAACCCGGGTAACTCCGGTGGCCCGCTGTTCAACCTCAATGGTGAAGTGGTCGGGATCAACTCGCAGATCTACACCCGCTCCGGCGGCTTCATGGGGGTTTCCTTCGCGATCCCGATCGACGTGGCCATGGATGTCTCCGATCAACTGAAGGCCGGCGGCAAGGTCAGCCGTGGCTGGTTGGGCGTGGTGATCCAGGAGGTCAACAAGGACCTGGCCGAGTCGTTCGGCCTGGAGAAGCCGGCCGGCGCCCTGGTGGCCCAGGTGCAGGACGGTGGTCCGGCGGCCAAGGGTGGCTTGCAGGTTGGTGACGTGATCCTCAGCATGAACGGCCAGCCGATCGAGATGTCGGCTGACCTGCCGCATCTGGTCGGTGCGTTGAAGGCTGGCGAGAAGGCGTCCCTGGTGGTGATTCGTGAAGGCAAGCGCAAGACCGTGGACCTGACGGTCGGTGCGATTCCGGACGAAGGCAAGGAAATGGACATCGCCAAGGCTGATGGTGCCGAGCGCAGCAGCAACCGCCTGGGGATCTCCGTGGTCGAGCTGAGCGATGAGCAGAAGAAGGCCAACGACCTCAAGGGTGGCGTGGTCATCAAGGACGTCCAGGACGGTCCTGCCGCTCTGATCGGCCTGCAGCCGGGCGATGTGATCACCCACCTGAACAACCAGGCGATCACCAGCGCGGCGCAGTTCACCGAGATCGCCAAGGCCCTGCCGAAGAATCGTTCGGTGTCCATGCGCGTACTGCGTCAGGGACGGGCCAGCTTCATTACCTTCAAGCTGGCCGAATAAGCCGGACTGAAAGTGACTGTATGAAAAAGCCCCGACTGGTTCGGGGCTTTTTCATGTCCGATCACTGGGTGCGTTTGGGCAGTCGTACCAATTGGCTGTTGGAATAGATGTCGTGCCAGCTGCGCTTCTGCTTGTCGACCAGCGACCACAGGAAGCCCAGGCCGAACAGCCAGGAGGCAATGGACACCATAAAGCGCAGCAGCGCCTGCCAGAGGCTGATGGCCGTACCGTCGGCGTTCTGTACGCGAATCCCCCAGACCTGCATGCCCAGGGTCTGGCCCTTGTAGGTCCAGAACTTGGCGAAAAAGCCGAACAGCACGAACAGCAGGATCGTTGACAGCAACGGGTCGCCATCCAGTGCGCCGGCATCGGACAGCTTCCTGAGTTGCGCCTCGCCGATGATCGACATCTGCACCAGCTTGTAGACAAAGCTGGTGACGATCAGCAGCGCCGTACACAGCAGGAAGTCATAGAACATCGCGGCCAGGCGACGGCCCAGGCCGGCAGCGGGGAAATCGCCCTGGGGGCTCAGCGCGTGTTTCGACATGACGGCTCTCTCGGGACTGAAAGCACCATTTTACGAAATTGCGCCCATAAAAAAGCCCCTGATATCAATATCAGGGGCTTTTCATTGCAAGAAGGTGAGTTCCCGACGGGATCAGGCTTCCGCAACCACTTCATCAGCCTGCATGCCTTTCTGGCCCTGCACGGCGACGAAGGTCACTTTCTGGCCTTCTTTCAGGCTCTTGAAGCCGCTGCCCTGAATAGCGCGGAAATGGACGAACAGATCCGGACCGCTTTCTGGAGTGATAAAACCAAAACCTTTCTCGTCGTTAAACCACTTGACGGTACCGCTCTGACGTTCAGCCATTTTCTTATTTCCTTGACGCTAAAATTAATGACAGCCCCTTTCATTGGAAAGAGTACTGGGCTGGGTTGCAGGAAAGTAAGAGACGTCGAACGGGTTGTAGCAAACTTCAGGCTACTGCCCAGGTCACGATTCCAAGCGACCCATGCAAACACAGTAGAGAAACTCTACGCCAACTCCGGGAGGAAAAACAAGCCCCGCGAAACCCGCCGGTTTACGCCTGTTCAGCGGTGTTTGTGCGGCCTTGCGGGCCATCGCCGGCCCTTTGGGTGGGCTCGCTTATTTTCGCCCGTTATAAGGCAAGTTCATTGGCGAATATATGCACTGTTTTGTGGCGGTTGCGTGACAAGGTAGTGCACTGTTTCAGCATTGCGTTAGTTGTTACTGTAGGTATCAACAGGGGGATCGCCCCCTGTTGATAGCGCTGTATTAGCCCCTGTAGTAACGCTGTGGAACAAAAGGCATTTTGCTGACCTTGAGGGGGACGCGCTTGCCCCGCACGATGGCCCAGACTTCGCTGTCCAGCGCGGCGTGCGCGCTGTCTACATAGCCCATGGCCAGAGGGCCGGCCAGGGTCGGACCGAAGCCGCCGCTGCACACGCTGCCGATCACGCTGCCGTCCTGATCGACGATTTCCGCGCCTTCGCGCACCGGTGTGCGCTCCTGCGGTAACAGACCCACACGCTTGCGGGGTACGCCTTGTTGCTGCTGGGCGAAGACGGTTTCGGCGCCCGGGAAGCCGCCGGCCCGCGCACCGTCGGCGCGCCGTACCTTGGAGATTGCCCAGAGCAGGCTGGCCTCGACCGGGGTGGTCTGGGCGTTCATGTCGTGCCCGTACAGGCACAGGCCGGCTTCCAGGCGCAGGGAGTCGCGGGCGCCCAGGCCGATGGCCTCGACCTCGGTTTCGGCCAGCAGGCTGCGGGCCAGGGATTCGGCGCTGGCCGCCGGTACGGAAATCTCGAAACCGTCTTCGCCGGTGTAGCCGGAGCGGCTGACATAGCAGTCCACCCCCAGCAGGCGCACGGCGGCGAACTGCATGAAGGTCATTTTCGTCACTTCAGGGGCCAGGCGCGCCAGCACGCTGACCGCGGCCGGGCCTTGCAGGGCGAGCAGGGCACGTTCCTCGAACAGCGGCTGGACCTCGCACAGGTGGCCCAGGTGCTTTTGCAGGTGCGCCAGGTCCTGGTCCTTGCAGGCGGCGTTGACCACCAGGAACAGTTCGTCGTTGCCCAGGTTGGCGACCATCAGGTCATCGAGGATGCCGCCGGATTCGTTGGTGAACATCGCATAACGCTGCATGCCCACCGGCAGGTCGACGATGTCCACCGGTACCAGGGCTTCCAGGGCCTTGGCGGCGCCGGCGCCCACCAGGCGGATCTGGCCCATGTGCGAGACATCGAACAACCCGGCTTGTTCGCGGGTGTGCTGGTGTTCTTTCATCACGCCCAGCGGGTATTGCACCGGCATGTCGTAGCCGGCGAACGGCACCATGCGCGCGCCGAGTTGCAGGTGCAGGGCGTGCAGCGGGGTTTGCTTCAGGGATTCGGTGGACATTGCAGCTCCTGGTAAGTGTGCAGGGGGCGGGCAGGCCCGGTCCCCCCTTGAGTGAGGATCAGCACTCGATGATGTTGACGGCCAGACCGCCGCGGGCGGTCTCCTTGTATTTGCTTTTCATGTCGGCGCCGGTCTGGCGCATGGTGCGAATCACCTTGTCGAGGGAGACGAAGTGCTGGCCGTCGCCGCGCAAGGCCATGCGCACGGCATTGATGGCTTTCACCGAACCCATGGCATTGCGTTCGATGCAGGGCACTTGCACCAGCCCGCCGATAGGGTCGCAGGTCAGGCCGAGGTTGTGTTCCATGCCGATTTCGGCGGCGTTCTCCACCTGTTGCACCGTGCCGCCGAGCACTTCGCACAAGGCCCCGGCGGCCATCGAGCAGGCCACGCCGACCTCGCCCTGGCAGCCGACTTCGGCGCCGGAGATCGAGGCGTTTTCCTTGTAGAGAATGCCGATGGCGGCGGCGGTGAGCAGGAAGCGCACCACACCGTCTTCGTTGGCGCCGGGAATGAAGCGCATGTAGTAATGCAGCACGGCGGGGATGATCCCGGCCGCACCGTTGGTGGGGGCGGTGACCACGCGCCCGCCGCTGGCGTTTTCTTCATTGACCGCCAGGGCATAGAGGTTGACCCAGTCCAGCACCGACAGCGAATCGCGCAGCGCCGCTTCCGGGTGTTTGCACAATTGCCGATGCAGCGCCGCGGCCCGACGCTTGACCTTCAGGCCTCCGGGGAGGATGCCTTCATTGCGGCAACCGGCGTCGACGCAGTCCTGCATCACCTGCCAGATCTTCAGCAGGCCGGCGCGGGTTTCCGCTTCCGGGCGCCAGGCGCTTTCGTTGGTCAGCATCACCTGGCTGATGGACAGGCCGTAGGTGCTGCAATGGCCCAGCAGTTCCTTGGCGCTTTTGAACGGGAAGGTCAGCGGCGTGCTGTCTTCGACGATCCGGTCGGCGCCGGCAGCGTCTTCATCCACCACGAAACCGCCGCCCACCGAGTAGTACTCGCGGCTGCGGACCTGGATGCCGGCAGCATCGAAGGCGCGGAAGATCATGCCATTGGGGTGATAGGCCAGGGGTTTCCTGATCATCGCCAGGTGGAGTTTTTCATTGAATTCGATGGAGTGCTCGCCGAGCAGGTTTAGGCGTCCGCTGCTGCGAATGGCATGCAGGCGGGCGTTGACGGTTTCTGTATCGACGGTATCCGGGTGTTCGCCTTCCAGGCCCAGGAGCACGGCCTTGTCGCTGCCGTGGCCTTTGCCGGTGGCGCCCAGCGAGCCGTACAGCTCGACTTTGACGCAGGTGGTCTGTTCCAGCAGGTGCTCGCGCCGCAGGCCCTCGACGAAACGCGCGGCTGCACGCATCGGACCGACGGTATGGGAGCTGGAGGGACCGATGCCGATCTTGAACAGGTCGAACACGCTCAGGGACATGTTGGTTCTCCGGGGTCGTTCTTATTATGGTGATGGACGCGGTGTCCTGTAGGAGCCAGCAAGCCGGCTCCTACAGGGTTTGATCGTTCCCACGCAGAGCATGGGAACGATCGACCCGGCTGGGTTACGCGTAGTTCTCGATCGACGGGCAGGCGCACACCAGGTTGCGGTCGCCGAACACGTTGTCGACACGCCCGACCGGCGGCCAGTACTTGCCTTCGATCAACGAAGCCACAGGGTACACCGCCTGTTCGCGGCTGTACGGATGGAACCACTCGCCGACGATCTCCGCCGCGGTGTGCGGGGCGTTCTTCAACGGGTTGTCGTCCTTGTCCAGGCTGCCGTTTTCCACCGCGCGGATTTCTTCGCGGATGTGGATCATGGCGTCGCAGAAGCGGTCCAGTTCTTCCTTGGATTCGCTTTCGGTCGGCTCGATCATCAGGGTGCCGGCCACCGGGAACGACATGGTCGGGGCATGGAAACCGAAATCGATCAGGCGCTTGGCGACGTCATCGACACTGATGCCGCTGCTGTCTTTCAGCGGACGCAGGTCGAGGATGCACTCGTGCGCCACCAGGCCGTTGCTGCCGCTGTAGAGCACCGGGTAGTGCTCTTCCAGGCGCCGGGCGATGTAGTTGGCATTGAGGATCGCCAGCTGCGAGGCGCGCTTGAGGCCTTCGCCACCCATCATGCGAATATACATCCAGGTGATCGGCAGGATGCTCGCGCTGCCGAACGGTGCCGCGCACACCGCGCCTTCCTTGCGCTCCATGCTCGCGTGACCCGGCAGGAACGGCGCCAGGTGCGATTTCACGCCGATCGGGCCGACGCCCGGGCCGCCACCGCCGTGGGGGATGCAGAAGGTCTTGTGCAGGTTCAGGTGCGATACATCGCCGCCGAACTTGCCCGGGGCGCAGAGGCCGACCATGGCGTTCATGTTGGCGCCGTCGATGTACACCTGGCCGCCGTTGTCATGAATGATCCCGCAGATCTCGCGGATGCCTTCCTCGAACACGCCGTGGGTCGACGGGTAGGTGATCATCAGCGCGGCGAGGTGCTCGCGGTGCTCGACGGCCTTGGCCCGCAGGTCTTCGATATCGACGTTGCCGCGGGCATCGCAGGCGGTGACGATGACGCGCATGCCGGCCATGTTCGCGGTGGCCGGGTTGGTGCCGTGGGCCGACGACGGGATCAGGCAGATGTCGCGGCGCTCGTCGCCACGGCTCTGGTGGTAGGCACGGATCGCCAGCAGGCCGGCGTATTCGCCCTGGGAACCGGCGTTCGGTTGCAGGGAAATCGCGTCGTAGCCGGTAGCGGCGCAGAGCATCGCTTCCAGCTCATCGGTCAGTTGCTGGTAGCCGGCGCTCTGCTCGGCCGGGGCGAACGGGTGCAGGGCGCCGAATTCGGCCCAGGTCACCGGGATCATTTCGCTGGCGGCGTTGAGCTTCATGGTGCAGGAGCCCAGCGGGATCATGGTGCGATCCAGGGCCAGGTCCTTGTCGGCCAGCTTGCGCAGGTAGCGCATCAGCTCGGTTTCCGAGTGATAGCGGTTGAACACCGGGTGGCTGAGGATCGCCGATTGGCGCACCAACTCGGCCGGGATACGGCTTTGCACCGACGCAGCCAGGGCGTTGAAGTCCGGCAGCGCCTTGCCGCCGGCCAACAGGCCCCACAGGGTCTCGATGTCGGCCTGGTTGGTGGTTTCGTCCAGGGACAGGCCCAGGCGTTGGGCGTCGACGACGCGCAGGTTGATGCGCTGGGCGCGGGCCTGCTCGTGCAGGGCGGCGGTCTGGGCACCGGTGTCGAGGGTCAGGGTGTCGAAGAAGTTCTTCTGCTCGACCGCCACACCCAGTGCCTCCAGGCCCTTGGCGAGGATCGCGGTGAAGCTGTGGATGCGCTGGGCGATCTGGGTCAGGCCCTTCGGACCGTGGTACACCGCGTACATGCTGGCGATGTTGGCCAGCAGGACCTGGGCGGTGCAGATGTTGCTGGTGGCTTTCTCGCGACGGATATGTTGCTCGCGGGTCTGCATCGCCAGGCGCAGGGCCGGCTTGCCGAAACGGTCTACCGAGACGCCGACCAGACGACCGGGCATGTCGCGCTTGAACGCATCGCGGGTGGAGAAGTAGGCCGCGTGCGGGCCGCCGAAGCCCAGCGGCACGCCGAAGCGCTGGGCGCTGCCGATGGCGACGTCGGCACCGAACTCGCCCGGAGGCGTCAGCAGGGTCAGGGCCAGCAGGTCGGCGGCGACGGCCACCAGGGCGTTGGCGGCGTGGAAGCGCTGGCTCAGTTCGCGGTAGTCGAACAGATCGCCGTTGCTCGCCGGGTATTGCAGCAGGGCGCCGAAGAACGGGCTGACGTCGGTCAGTTCACGTTCGTCGCCCACCACCACGTCGATGCCCAGGGGCTCGGCACGGGTGCGCAGCACGTCGAGGGTCTGCGGATGGCAGTGCACGGAGGCGAAGAAGGCGTTGCTGCCCTTGTTCTTGCTCAGGCGCTTGCAGAAGGTCATGGCTTCGGCGGCGGCGGTGGCTTCGTCGAGCAGCGAGGCGTTGGCGATCGGCAGGCCGGTGAGGTCGCTGATCAGGGTCTGGAAGTTCAGCAGCGCTTCCAGGCGGCCCTGGGAGATTTCCGGCTGGTACGGGGTGTAGGCGGTGTACCAGGCCGGGTTTTCCAGCAGGTTGCGCAGGATCGGCGCCGGCGTGTGGCAGTTGTAGTAGCCCTGGCCGATGTAGGTCTTGAACAGCTGGTTTTTCGCAGCGATGGCCTTGATCGACGCCAGGGCGTCGGCTTCGCTTTGCCCGGCCCCGAGGTCAAGGACGCTGGTGCCCTTGATGCTGTCGGGGATCACGCTGGCGCTCAGGGCTTGCAGGGAGTCGAAACCGAGGGTTTCGAGCATGGCCTGCTCGTCTGCCTGACGCGGGCCGATATGACGGGCGATGAATTCGTTGGCGGTGCTGAGATTGACAGTCATGACGGTTCCTCAGGCGTTGGCTTTGATCAGGCGGTCGTAGGCATCCTGATCCAGCAGTTTAGCGACTGCCGAGGCATCGGTTGGCTGGAAGCGGAAGAACCAGCCGGCGCCCAGCGGGTCTTCGTTGACCAGCTCGGGGCTGTCCGTCAGTTCCGGGTTGGACTCGAGCACTTCACCGTCCAGGGGCATGTACACGCCGCTGGCGGCCTTGACCGATTCCACGGTGGCGGCTTCGGCGCCTTTTTCGTAGTGCTGCAGCTCCGGCAGTTGCACAAACACCACGTCGCCCAGGGCGTTCTGGGCGAAAGCCGTGATGCCGACCGTGACACTGCCATCGGCTTCGGTACGCAGCCATTCGTGGTCTTCAGTAAAACGCAACTCGCTCATGGAAACTCCTAGGGGGGCCAGACTCGCAGGGGATGCGGGATCGACGTCCCGCTGAATGGGAGTTCCCATAGCAAGTTTGTGGCCAATATTGCGCAAGGCCTGTAAATCAAGGGGTTGAGGGGTTTTTACGGCGCCCGTGAGCCCGCCGCTGTAGCGAAATCGCTACAGCTGGGGAGGAGAAAAAAAGCCCAGCAGGATCAAAGCCTTGTGGGATGGGGATTGGCCTGGCGTGTAGCGAAATCGTTCCGCTGTAGCGCTTTCAGTACAGATGGAGGTCGTTTTTGGCCGGGTCCGGCGGCGGCGGGTGTTCTCAGGGCTTGCCGGGAATGCCGTATTTGCGCAGCCGATGGGCAATGGCCGTATGGGAGGTCTGCAAGCGGCTGGCCAGTTGTCGGGTCGAGGGGTACTGCACGTAGAGCTTTTCCAGCAGGGTTTTCTCGAAGTCCTCGACCGCCTGTTCCAGGCTGTCGATCTCGGGGTCGTTCTCGCGCGCCACCGAGGTCCCGGCAATGTCCAGGTCGCCGATGTCCACCACGCTGCTCTCGCAGATCGCCGCCGCCCGGAAGATCACGTTCTGCAACTGCCGCACATTGCCCGGCCAGCGGTTGTCCAGCAGCGCCGGATAGGTCCCGGGCGCCAGCCGGCAGACCGGTCGCTGGATCTGCGTGCAGGCCTGCTGCATGAAGTAGCGCGCCAGCAGCAGGATGTCCTGGCCGCGTTCGCGCAGGGGCGGGACCTCGACATTGAGCACGTTCAGCCGGTAGAACAGGTCTTCGCGAAAGCTGCCTTCGCTGACCATCTTCTCCAGGTTGCGGTGGGTGGCGCTGAGGATCCGCACATTGACCTTGATCTCGCGGTCACCGCCGACGCGGCGGAAGCTGCCGTCGTTGAGAAAACGCAGCAACTTGGCTTGCAGGTAGGGCGACATTTCGCCGATTTCGTCGAGAAACACCGTGCCCTGGTTCGCCAGTTCCATCAGCCCCGGCTTGCCGCCACGCTGGGCGCCGGTAAAGGCTCCGGGGGCATAGCCGAACAGTTCACTTTCGGCGAGGTTCTCCGGCAGCGCCGCACAGTTCAGGGCCAGGAACGGTGCGCCGTGGCGCGCACTGATGGCATGGCAGGCCCGCGCCACCAGTTCCTTGCCGGTGCCGGTTTCACCCTGGATCAGCAGCGGTGCGTCGAGGGCCGCGACGCGCTGGGCGCGGGCCTTGAGGGTACGGATCGCCGGGGACTCGCCGAGCAGCGCGTCGAAGCCCTCGGCATGGTCGTGGTGCAGGGCCGACAGGCGCTCGCCGATGCGGTTGGGCTGATAGAGGGTCAGCAGCGCCCCGGCATCGGTGATGGGGGTGGCGTCCAGCAGCAGGGTCTGGCCGTTGACGGTGATTTCCCGCAGCGGCAGGCGAAAGCCGTTTTCCAGCAGGGCCTCCAGCAGGCCGGGGTCGGCAAACAGTTCGGCGACGCTTTCACCGGCCGGCTCGCGACCGTACAGGGCAATCAGCGCCGGGTTGGCCAGCAGCACGTGGCCGGCGCTGTCCAGGGCCAGCACCGGGTCGGTCATGGCCGCGAGCAGGGCGTCGAGTTGCAGATGCCGGCGCTGCCCCGGGAGGATGTCCACCACTGTCACCGCCTGTACGCCACGGACGCTGAACAGCGCCTCGCGCAACTCCTCCAGCACTTGCGGGCTGAGGGTCGGGGCGTCGATATAGACGTTGGGCGGGACCATCTCCACCGCATCCAGGTTGAGATTGCGTCCACCGAGCAGGGCCAGGACTTCCTGGGTGATGCCGACGCGGTCGATGAAACTGACGTGGATACGCATGGGGCGATTCGGAGTTCCGGGCGCGAGGGTGGCAATTATGCCTTGGCCCGGGGTGTTACTCCAAATGCTCGGGTTTCACCGGGTCGCCGGATTTGGCGTGGAGTTGCGCGCGCACGTCTTCGAACATCTTGTCGTAGTAGCCGTGCATGGTGCGCAGGTCGGCGTTTTTCGGTATGCCGTGCTTCACCGCGAGGTGGAAGGCTTCGCTGGCGAAGTTGAATGCCAGGTCCTTGGGCAGTGTGAACACCTCGCTGAACGCCTTGTGGTTGATGTCGCCGTGCAGGGTGAACTGCATGGAGGTGCCTTCCTTCGGATCCTGCACCACCTCATAGTCGATCTTGAGGTCGTAGCTGAAATCGCCGGGTTGCAAGGCGGCACGCTGGATATGCAGGTGACCGGGCGCGAACGTGGCCATGGTGTTCTCCTTCAAGGCATGGAGTAGGGCAGGCCACGGGCCTGCCCGAGGGTTCTCATGAATAGGTGATGCCGGGTCTCGCCGTACTGATCCGCGTCCCTGCCTTACCTTGGACTATCGCCTCGATATCCGCCAGTGATCCGATCACCGCAACCTTGCCCGTATGTCGGGCGAACTCGCAGGCGGCCTGGACTTTCGGGCCCATGGAGCCGGCGGCGAAACCGAGTTTTTCGATCGCGTCGGGGTGGGCCTGGGCGATGGCTTTCTGGCTCGGCTGGCCCCAGTCGACAAAGGCGGCGCTGACGTCGGTGGCGATCACCAGCAGGTCGGCGCCCAGCTGTTCGGCCAGCAACGACGAGCACAGGTCCTTGTCGATCACCGCTTCGATCCCCTTGAGCTTGCCGTCCTCGTCGTACAGCGTCGGGATGCCGCCGCCACCGGCACAGATCACGATGCTGCCCTTGTCCAGCAGCCATTTGATCGGACGGATCTCGAAGATGCGCCTGGGTTTGGGGCTGGCGACCACGCGGCGGAATTTGTCGCCGTCGGGGGCGATGCTCCAGCCTTTTTCGGCGGCCAGGCGTTCCGCCTCGGCCTTGGCATAGACCGGGCCGATGGGTTTGCTCGGGTGCTGGAAGGCCGGGTCCCTGGGGTCGACTTCGACCTGGGTGAGCAAGGTGGCGAAAGGCACCTCGAAGTCCAGCAGGTTGCCCAGTTCCTGTTCGATGATGTAGCCGATCATGCCTTCGGTTTCGGCGCCGAGTACGTCCAGCGGGTAGGGCGAGACCTGGGTGTAGGCGGCGGCCTGCAATGACAGCAGGCCGACCTGCGGGCCGTTGCCGTGGGCAATGACCAACTGGTTGCCGGGGTAGATCCTGGCAATCTGCTCGGTGGCGGTACGGATATTGGCGCGTTGATTGTCCGCGGTCATGGGTTCACCACGACGCAGGAGGGCGTTGCCGCCCAGTGCTACGACGATACGCATGATGCAGTCCTCAGATATCCGCCAGCGCCGAGACCAGGATCGCCTTGATCGTGTGCATGCGGTTTTCCGCCTGCTCGAAGGCGATGTTGGCCGGCGACTCGAAGACCTCCTCGGTCACTTCAACACCGTTGGCCAGGTGCGGATAACGCGCCGCGATGTCCTTGCCGACCTTGGTTTCGCTGTTATGGAACGCCGGCAGGCAATGCATGAATTTCACCCGAGGATTGCCCGAGGCCTTCATCATTTTCGCATTGACCTGATACGGCAGCAGTTGCTCGATGCGTTCGTCCCAGGCTTCCACTGGCTCACCCATGGACACCCAGACATCGGTGTGGATGAAGTCCACGCCCTTGACCGCTTCCTTCGGGTCTTCGGTGAGGGTGATACGCGCGCCGCTCTCCTCGGCAAAGGCCTGGCACTGGGCGATGAAATCCTCATGGGGCCACAGCGCCTTCGGCGCGCCGATGCGCACGTCCATGCCGAGCTTGGCGCCGATCATCAGCAGCGAGTTGCCCATGTTGTAGCGGGCATCGCCGAGGTAGGCGTAGCTGATGTCATGCAGCGGCTTGTCGCTGTGCTCGCGCATGGTCAGGGTGTCGGCGATCATTTGCGTCGGGTGGAACTCGGCGGTCAGGCCGTTGAAGACCGGCACGCCGGCGAACTGGGCCAGCTCCTCGACGATGTCCTGCTCGAAGCCACGGTACTCGATGGCATCGAACATCCGCCCGAGCACGCGGGCGGTGTCCTTCATGCTTTCCTTGTGGCCGATCTGCGACGACACCGGGTCGATATAGGTGATGTGGGCGCCCTGGTCATGGGCCGCGACTTCGAAGGCGCAGCGGGTGCGGGTCGAGGTCTTTTCGAAGATCAGCGCGATGTTCTTGCCCTTGAGGTGCGCTTGCTCGGTGCCGGTGTACTTGGCGCGCTTGAGGTCGCGGGACAGGTCGAGCAGGTAGTGCAGCTCGCGGTTGGTGTGGTGCATCAAGCTCAGCAGGCTGCGGTTACGCATGTTAAAAGCCATTTTGGATCTCCTCGGGTATCGGTTATCCGCCTGCCGTGACCCCTCGTAGGGGCAAGGGCAGGCTTGAATATCGGTCAGTAATCGATCGGGTCGCGGATGATCGGGCAGGTCATGCAGTGGCCACCGCCGCGGCCCCGGCCCAGTTCGCCGGCGCTGATGGTGATCACTTCCACGCCGGCCTTGCGTAGCAGGGTGTTGGTGTAGGTGTTGCGGTCGTAGCCGATCACCACGCCCGGTTCCACGGCCACCACGTTGTTGCCGTCGTCCCACTGCTCGCGCTCGGCGGCGAAGCTGTTGCCGCCGGTCTCCACCACACGCAGGGCCTTGAGACCGAGGGCCTGGGCGACGGTGTCGAGGAAGTTGCTTTCCTCGCGACGGATGTCGATGCCGCCGGGTTTGCTCTCGTCAGGTCGCAGGCTGAAGGCGACGATCTGGTTCACCACTTCCGGGAAGATGGTCACCAGGTCGCGGTCGCAGAAGCTGAACACAGTGTCCAGGTGCATGGCCGCGCGGGACTTCGGCAGGCCGGCGACGATCACCCGTTCCACCGCCTTGTGCTTGAACAGGTTCAGCGCCAGTTGGCCGATGGCCTGGCGCGAGGAGCGCTCGCCCATGCCGATCAGCACCACGCCGTTGCCGAGGGGCATGACGTCGCCGCCTTCGAGAGTGGCGTTGCCGTGTTCCAGGTCCGGGTCGCCGTACCAGACCTGGAAGTCGGCGTTGACGAATTCTGGATGGAACTTGTAGATGGCGCTGGCCAGCAGGGTTTCCTGGCGTCGCGCCGGCCAGTACATCGGGTTGAGGGTCACGCCGCCGTAGATCCAGCAGGTGGTGTCGCGGGTGAACTGGGTGTTGGGCAGCGGCGGCAGGATAAAGCTGGAGTGGCCGAGGAAGTCGCGGAACATCTCGATAGTCTTGCCGCCGAAACTGCCGGGCAGGTCATCGGCCGAGACGCCACCGATCAGGAACTCGGCGATCTTGCGCGGTTCCAGGCTGCGCAGCCAGGCGCCGACTTCGTTGACCAGGCCCAGGCCGACCTGGTTGGCGGTGATCTTGCGTTCCAGAATCCAGTCCAGGGCTTCCTTCTGGCCGACGATGTCGGTCAGCAGGTTGTGCATTTCCAGCACGTCGATATCGCGTTCGCGCATCTTGGTGACGAAGTCGAAGTGATCGCGCTTGGCCTGGGCCACCCAGAGCACATCGTCGAACAGGAGTTCGTCGCAGTTGTTCGGGGTCAGCCGCTGGTGCGCCAGGCCCGGTGAGCAGACCATCACCTTGCGCAGCTTGCCGGCTTCGGAATGAACGCCGTACTTCACTTTTTCCGTGGTCATTGCAGATCCTCCAGAGGGCGGAACAAACAGGGTGCTACAGGGTCAGGAAGCCGTCGTAGAGGCCGTAGGCCGCCACCAGGGCGCCTATGACCACCGCGGCGAAAATCAGCTTCTCGACGGGGGTGAAAATCGGTTTGCCCAGCTCGTGCTTGGCCTTGGCGAACAGGATCACGCCGGGGGCGTAGAGCAGGGCGGACAGCAGCAGGTACTTGACGCCGCCGGCATACAGCAGCCAGATCGCATAGACCAGGGCGATGGTGCCGATAACCAGGTCCTTGCGGCGTTCGCCCAGGGCCTGTCCATAGCTTTCGCCACGCACCGCCAGCAGCACGGCATAGGCCGCCGACCACAGGTAGGGCACCAGGATCATCGAGGTGGCGAGGTAGATCAGCGACAGGTAGGTGCTGGCGGAAAACAGCGTGATGACCAGGAAGACCTGGACCATGGCGTTGGTCAGCCACAGGGCGTTGGCCGGCACATGGTTGGCGTTTTCGCGGCGCAGGAACGCCGGCATGGTGTGGTCCTTGGCGGCGGCGAACATGATCTCCGCGCACAGCAGCACCCAGGACAGCAGGGCGCCGAGCAGCGAGATGACCAGGCCGACGCTGATCAGCACCGCGCCCCAGTGACCGACCACGTGCTCGAGCACGGCGGCCATGGACGGGTTTTGCAGTTTCGCCAGGGCCGGCTGGGTCATGATCCCCAGGGACAGGACGTTCACCAGCACCAGGAACAGCAACACGGTAATGAAGCCGATGACCGTGGCCTTGCCCACGTCCGAGCGTTTTTCCGCGCGGGCGGAGAAGATGCTCGCGCCCTCGATGCCGATGAACACCCAGACGGTGACCAGCATCATGTTGCGCACCTGGTTCATCACGCTGCCCAGGTCCGGGTTCTTCACGCCCCAGATGTCGGCGTTGAAGATCTCCAGCTTGAAGGCGAACAGCGCGATCAGCACGAACAGCAGCAGCGGCACCACCTTGGCGACGGTGGTGACCAGGTTGATGAAGGCCGCTTCCTTGATGCCGCGCAGTACCAGCCCATGCACGGCCCACAGCAGCACCGAGGCCGCGACCACCGCGGCCAGGGTATTGCCTTGGCCGAAGACCGGGAAGAAGTAACCCAGGGTGCTGAACAGCAGGACGAAGTAGCCGACGTTGCCCAGCCAGGCACTGATCCAGTAGCCCCAGGCCGACGAGAAGCCCATGTAGTCGCCGAAACCGGCCTTGGCGTAGGCGTAGACCCCGCCGTCCAGGTTTGGCTTGCGATTGGCCAGGGTCTGGAACACGAAGGCCAGGGTCAACATGCCCACCGCGGTAATGGCCCAGCCGATCAGGATGGCGCCGACATCGGCACTGGCGGCCATGTTCTGCGGCAGGGAAAAGATCCCGCCGCCGATCATCGAACCGACCACCAGGGCGACGAGCGCGCCTAATCGCAGTTTTCCGGGAGATTCAGACATTGTATGACTCCAATCCAGGAGAAGTGAGGCTACAGCCTAGGACCGGGGATAAAGTCGAGAGGTGATACAGATCAGTTTATTGGCACATTCCATTGTTTATGAACGACTTGAGTATTTAGAGAAGATGCACTGGTAAATGCGTGAAGAAGACCGTTCCAGAGCTGTCGCGTCAGAACTTTAAAGAGTGCTTGAGTGCCTGCCTTTGTCGTCTATATCGAATAAATACAGCAGTGCGCGGGATAATTAATCGAGTGAACATTCGTTCTCTCGTTAAATATTGAAACAATTAAGTGGGTGGGGTATTTGATAGGTCACGGCCGACAGAGAAATTGCGGCTGGGTGCGTTGTTATCCTGGGTGCTGCGATGTGCCGAGATCGCCTTTGCCTGCACCAGGCGCGAACAGGCTGAGCCGCTGTTCACGCGCCTGGCCAAGGTGATCCTGGGTTCACCACCACTGTGGCGGATGGGCCCCCAGTCTCGTCGCCGCAAAGGCCCATTGCAACGGCGCCGCCCCGACCTTCAGCGGCGCCAGCAAACGTTGCGCCGGGCCCCATGAGGTGGGTTCCAACAGCGGGTTCCAGTCCTGTGCCTGCGCGGGCGACAGCGGCTGTGTGCCATTAACCGCCCCCTGTTCCACCAGCAGTTTTGCGGTGCGGGCCAGGGACAAGCGTGCCGAGCCGCCCAGCCCGCTGTGCAAGCGTTCGGTCAGTGCGCGGATCGCCGCTGCCGCCATCAGGTAACCGGTGCCATGGTCCAGCGCCTGCACCGGTAGTGGGATGGGCTTGTCCGCCTGTTTCCAGAGCATGCCGGCCTGGGCGATACCGCTGCTCATCTGCACCAGGCTGTCGAAGCCCCGGCGATTGCGCCACGGGCCGCTCCAGCCGTAGGCGTTCAGGCTCACATCGATCAGGCCGGGGGCCAGGCGCTGACGGCGCCGGGCATCGTAGCCGAGCCCGTCCAGCGCATCGGCGCGGTAGCCGTGCAGGAGGATATCGGCACCCCCCAGCAAGCCTTCGAAGATCTCGCGGTCAGCGGCGTCATGCAGGTTCAGGCGGGCACAGCGCTTGCCCAGGGTCACGTCCGGTGTCAGCGCGGGTTCGTCCCAGGTCGGTGGGTCGATACGCAGCACATCGGCGCCCAGTCCGGCCAACAGGCGGCTGGCCACGGGGCCGGCGAGTACGCGGGTCAGGTCCAGGACCTTGATGCCCGCCAGTGGACGCGCCTGCGAACCCAACCAGGTCCGCGGGCCATGGCTGTCGTGGGTGGTTCGCTGGACCAGGGCTTCGGCATTCACCGCCAGCCCTTGAGGATGTTCCTTCCAGGCGGACCACGAGCGCATTTGCGCGGCGCAGCCCCCGGCCTCGACCACGGCCTGCTCCAGCTCGCCGGCGGACCATTGGGCAACCTTGTCGGCCATGGCGTTGCGATCGGTGGCCGGTCCCAGTACCCGCTCGGCGGCGCGGCGGTGGTGCGGGGCGTTGGTGTGCAGGCGGATCCAGCCGTCGGCGCTGGCGTAGTCGCCGGCAATCGGGTCCCAGGGCGGCGGGATTTCCCAGCCCACCGGTTGCACGGCGGTACCGAACCAGAAGGAGGCCAGGCGGCGGTCGACTTCGACCTCGGGGCGTTGTCCGCGTTGTTGCTGCAGCAGTTCGGCCACGGCCTGGCCGGCGGCGGCGAGGGTGGCGCCGGCCAGTTCGGTGACGGCGAAGGCCGAGGGCAGAACGCCGCTGCCGGTGAAGACCGGGGGCGAAAGGGGCAGGTCGAGTGCGGCTTGAATGGACGTCAGTAGATCGGTCATCGAAGGCCCTCCGTGAGAAGGGCCATTGCACCTGAAATACAGCCGATTGTCGATGTCAGGTGCCGCCATGGACCGTAGGCACCGAATGGGTATCAGGACGCGTCGGGCAGGGCGAGCCGCTCCGGACGCGACCAGATCCACAGGTTGCCCAGGCTCATCCCGGCGATGGCCAGGTAGACCGGCCAGCCGTGTTCGAGCATCACCAGCATCAGTGTGGCGCAGAGCAGCATGCTGACGGTGGCGCTGACCTTGGTCCGGCGGGCGATGATCTTGCCGTTGCGCCAGTTGCTCAGGATCGGGCCGAACAGGCGATGGTTTTCCAGCCAGGCGCTCAGGCGCGGCGAACTCCTGGTGGCGGCCCAGGCGGCCAGCAGGATGAACTCGGTGGTCGGTAGGCCGGGAACGACGATAGCGATCAGGCCGATGCCCAGGCTGACGTAGGCTAGCAGGCCGAAGAGCACGCGGGCGAGTTTGGAGGGGGAGGGTTTTGGCTGGGTCATGGCGTCGATTGTGCGGCGATGGAGTGAACGGCTCAAGCCCCGAATCCTTTGTTGTGACGTACGCAAGATTGTGGAGCGACGCCCCGTGTAGGAGCCGAGCTTGCTCGCGATGAACGTCAACGATAACGCGGGGTATCTGGGGCACGGCGGCGTTCTCCAGAGCATCGCGAGCAAGCTCGCTCCTACAGGGAGCGGGGGCGCCTGATCAGGCCAGTTCCGGCGCCGTGGCGTAGGCCCGTTCCAGCAACACGGTGAAACGCACGAACGCATCGATGGCACCTTTTTCCGCCGCCGCCTCTTCCTCGGCACTGAACTCCAGCCCGTCGAGGGTCCTGGTAAAACGCTTCCAGCCTTCGGCACGGCCACCAGCCGGTTCACCCAGGTGGCGGGCGCCGAAGGTTTCGCCGAGGCCCAGGCCCACGGCGCGCTTGATCAGGAACGCGGCACCGAGCTTCGAACCCTCGGAGACAAAGAGCCAGCCCAGGGCCTCGGCCTTGCTCGGATGCTTCACGGCGCCGGCCACTGGCGCGGGCACTTCGGTGTCCAGGTCGGCGAGGTCGGCCTTGGCCGCTTCGGCCCGGCAGCGCTCGGGTAGATCCGCCACGAGGGCGATCAGTTCGGGATCGTTGTACAGCGACACCAGCTCCGACTGGAACAGGTACTGGGCCACTACGAAACGGGCGAAGTTCGCCCGGGTTTCGAACAGGGCGTGGGCCTTGACCAACTGATCGAGCCTGGCGTGCGGTTCGTGGGTGATCTGGTTCAGGCGTTGCGAGCGCAGGCTTGGGCGCTGGGTGGTGTCCGGGGTGGTCATGACGATGTCCTTGAGAATGAGAGGCGTTGTGTGACTAGACGAATCAGAAGACGCGCGACAGTAAAAAAACCTCACCCTGGCGCCGCGAAATCCGGCCGGGTGAGGTGCGGTTCGATCAGATATCCCAGATCAGGTTGACCGAGAAATTGCGCCCCGGCGCGGTCAGGCGCTCGAGGTTGGCCGGGTTCAGCACACCGGCTTCGCCGACGCTGTCGTAGCCGCGCACGTCATCCCAGTTCCAGTACTTCTTGTCGGTCAGGTTGTAGAGACCGGCGTTGACGGTGACGTCGTGGCTGACCTTGTAGTAGCCGGTCAGGTCCAGCACGCCGTAGCCCGGGGTCTTGAACTGCTCGCCCTTGCCGTCGGGGGAGAAGAAGTTGCTGCTGTCCACCCCGTGCTTGCGCTGTACCAGGGTCCAGCTCAACAGGCCGCCGTAGTTGTCCTGGTCGTAGCCCAGGCCCATGACGGTGGTGAGTGGGTTGACGCTGTTGAGCGGTTGCCCGGTGTCGTTGTTGCGGCCGTGCTCATAAGCCAGGGAGCCTTTGCTGTAGAGGCCTTGCGGTGCACCGAAAGTATCCAGGTCGAGGCGACCCTTGAGCTCGGCACCCTTGATGGTGGCGTGCTTGATGTTGTTGCTCCGGAAGGTCAGATCGGTGTAGCCGGGAGCGATGGCGTCTTCGTTGATGAAGTCGCGGTACTGGTTGTAGAACACCGCCAGGTCAAAGGAGCCGGACTCGAACCTGCCGCGCAGGCCGGTCTCGTAGCTCTTGCTCTTTTCCGGCTGCAGGTTCGGGTTGGGCGCGACCTGATAGCCGGTGTTCAGGTTCTGGAAGCGACCGTACAAGGCCTTGGCCGACGGGGTGCGGAAACCTTCGGCGTACTGGCCGTACCAGGTGTACTGGTCGCTCAGGGCGTAGGTCAGGCCGAGCTTGGGCGAGACTCGATGCCAGGTCTTGTTGGAACCGTCGACGGCACCGCCGCCCGCCGCGGCGATGGTGTTGAGGAATTCCTGGGTGATATGCGGCTTGAGCTGGGTGTAGTCATAGCGCAGGCCCGGCAGGAAGGTCCATTTGTTCCAGCTGATCTGGTCCTGGGCGAACAGGCTGTAGCTGTCGATGGTCGGGTCCGGGAAGTCGCTGGACTTGACCAGGCGGTCGGACGGGCTGTCGGCGCCCACGGCGGTACAGCCCCGGCCCAGGGCCAGGCAGGTCCCGGAACCGCTGCGCGAACCGGTGACTTTCTGCTGCTTGATCGTGGTGCCGTAGGTCAGCAGGTGATCGGTCGCACCGAGGTTGAAGGCCTTGTCGGCCTGGGCATCGAAGACCCACTGCTTTTCCTCGTAGACCGTATCGCGGTTGCGCAGGACGTTACGGGTGAAGGGGAAGTAGTTTTCCAGGGTGCTCTGGTCGGTTTTCGCGATCTGGTAGTTCAGGCTCAGCTTGACGTGATCGGCCACGGCACTGTCCAGGCCGAAGCTGTTCTCGAGGCCGAAGCGTTCGCGACTGATGGTGTCGTTGCCGGTGCGCGAGCGGTACATGCCCAGTGGCTGGCCGAAGTTGAACGGGCCACCCACGGCGCTGCGCTGGTTGGTATCGATATCGTCCTTGTAGCGCTCGTAGGTCAGGCCCAGGCGCGAGTCGTCGTTGTAGTTCCACCCCAACTTGGCCAGTACGTTGGTAGCACGGGCTTTCTCCGGGTTCGCCGCGGTGCGGTTCAGACCGGTGCCGCCGGTATCGCCATAGGACTCGGTCTCACGTCCGTTGCGCTGGCTCAGGTGCAGCAGGCCATCGAGATCGCCGCTGCGTGCGGCGACGGTGCCGGAGGTCAGCCAGCTGTTATCGGCGGAGCTGTAGCCACTCTTCAGCCGGGCGCCGACGTCCTGGCCTGGCTTGATGATGTCGTCCGGGTCGAGGGTGTAGTAGCTCACCGCGCCACCGATGGCGCTGCTGCCGTAGAGCACCGAGGCCGGGCCGCGGAGGATCTCCACGCGCTTGATGATTTCCGGGTCGACGTAGTTGCGCCGGGTGTTGGCGTAAGGGCCGTTGAAGAAACTGTCGGGAATCTCGATGCCGTCGACCTGGGTCAGGATCCGGTCGCCGTCGATGCCACGGATGTTGTAGTTGCTGATGCCGCCACCACGCTGGCCGGTACCGCCCACCGAGACGCCGGGTTCGTCACGGACCAGTTGCTTGATGGTATTGACGTTCTGGCGATCGAGTTGCTGGCGGTCCTTCACTGTCACGGTATTGGGCACCGAGCTGACGTCCTGCTCCTGGCGGGTGGCGCTGATGGTCACCTGCGCCAGGTTCAGGGCACTGCCGCCGACGCGCTTTTCCAGGACGATGCTGTTATCGCCGACTTTGCGGTAGCTCAGGTTGGTGCCGACCAGCAGGCGCTCCAGGGCCTTTTCCGGCGGCAGTGCGCCGCGCACACCCGGCGACGCCACGTCCTGGCCGAGCTCGGCGGGCAAGCCGACCTGCCAGCCGGTGATCGAGGTGAAGTCGTTGAGCGCCGACACCAGGGGTTGTTGTGCGATGGAGAAACTGTAGTTGCCCAGGCTCCTGGCCGGTGGTTCGGCGGTACCGGCCGCCAGCACCGGTGTCGCTTGTACGCCGGCCAGCAGGATGGCGGCGGTCAGCAAGGACAAGGTGCCGTGTTGCAGACCGCCGGTGCGGGTCTTGGAGGTGAAACGAGTGGGCATCGATAGCGCTCCCGGGTGGACGAATCGTTATAGGTAGTGCGTGACTCAAATGCGAATCACTTGCATTGGCTATAACGAGACGAATCACCGGTGGCTATCGCGTAAAAATAATTCTGCTCAGTTGAGAATGACCAGCGCCGGGTACTCCGAGAGCTTGGCGGAGGTGATCTGGGCCAGGGCGCGGACCACGTCCAGGGGCTTGTCCAGGCGGTAGTTGCCGGTGACGGCGACCTGGGCCAGGTGCTCGTTGTTGTTGACGATCCAGCCGGGGTAGTAGCGCCGCAGTTCGGCCAGTACCTGGTTCAGCGGGCAGTTTTCGAACACCAGCCGGCCCTGGACCCAGGCCAGGTCCTTCTGTGCATCGAGTTTTTCCGGGGGACCGAAGCCGTGGGGACCGACCCGCACGCTGTTGCCGGCGGACAGGCGCAGGCGGGCGCTGTCGTCGAGGGTGCGCAGGTCGACATCGCCGCGCTGGACCTGCACCTGCGCCTCGCCATCGAGGTAGCGCACGGCGAAGCTGGTATCGCTGACGCTGGCGCGGACTGGCCCGGCGTCGATCTCAAGGGGTTGTTCGCGTTCGGCGGCCACGTCGAAGAACGCCTCGCCCTTGTACAGCCGGGCCTTGTGTTGCCGTTCGCTGAAGCTGCTGGAGAACGCCGAGTTGGTGTTGAGCAGGACTTTCGAGCCGTCTTCGAGTTGCAGGTGCTGGCGTTCGCCGACCACGGTCAGGTGATCGGCTTGCAGGCGCAAGGGCAGGTTGCCATAGCTGCCGAGGGCGATCAGCAGCGCGGCGGCGGTGGCCAGGGGTTTCCAGTGTGGGCGCAGGCGCCGCAGCAGTGACGGGCGTCGCCGCTGTTGCAGGAGCTGTTGTTGCAGGAGTTGGGCGGTGGCGAACACCGGCTGCGCATTCCAGGCAGCGCTGGCCCGCGCATAGGCCTGGGCATGGCGCAGGTCGGCGGCGTGCCAGGTGTCGAAGGCGGCCTGCTGCTCGGCCGTCGGGCACTCCATGACGATCAGCCAGTCCAGTGCCTGATCCATGGCTGCGTCATGCGGCACCTGCCCGGAGGCGGGAGGGCGCAAGTCTTGACTGTCTGTCACGGGTGTTCCTCGGCAACGTTTGCCACGGTTTGGTTCAACGATCTTATGATTTTGAGCGATAGAGCCGTAGGGCTTTCGAGCTGGCCGTCCACGCTGTCAGGCGCCAGAGCTTAGGGGCGATCCAAGCGTTCGGCCACTCCGACACAGATTGCCATGATCAGCTTGAGTTCCTTTTGCACGGTGCTCAGGGAGACGTCGAGCCGTTCGGCGATCTCCTGGTAGCTGCAGCCGTGGAGGCGGCTGAGGATGAAAATCTGCTGCTGGCGCGCACTCAACTGGCCGAGGCTGACGCTCAGGCGCTTGAGCATCTGCTCGGCGTGGGTGGCGTCTTCCGCCGTGCTCAGGGGGGCGGCGACATTCTGCATGACATCCAGCGGCACGTCGTCCATCAGGGTGCGCGACTGGACACGCAGCGCGCGCAGATGGTCCAGCGCCAGGTTGCGGGCGGTCTGGAAGACGAAGGGTTCCAGGTGATCCACCGGGCGTTCGCTCAGGGCACGGGTGACCCGCAGGTAGGTTTCCTGCAGCAGATCCTCGGCGGTGCTGGGATTGTTGACCATGCGCTGCAAGGTGCGCAGCAGCGTGACACGCTGGGCGAGGAAGACAGTATTGAAGTGGGACTGACTCACGGAGGCACCGGACCGATTGCAAGTTAATGATAATGCTTATCATCTGCTTTGTTGGTCAAGCCCTAATGTGTTCCCTGTCCCTACAGAACCCGAGGCAACCGGTGGCTCGGAACCAGCACCGATCTACTGTAGGAGCCGGCTTGCTGGCGATGGCGTCCTGATGGGCAATGCAAATCTGAATTGAACGGCTGTTCGTCAGATACTAAAAAGCCACACATCTTGAAATGTGTGGCTCTTATTCGCGTGTCACCAGGAAAAAGTTGAAATTGGTCGACTCCAACTGGTTTCCCTCCAGCCGAAATTGAAGGGTGCGCCGTCACGATCCAGAGCTTGGTAGTGGTAATCAACCTCTGTCGCATTGCTCATGCTCCAATCGGTGCCGCTCGATTTGTCGGCCAGCCAGCGATCACCGAAAATTTTGTATTCGACACCATTTTCGAAATGGGTTTTTTTCGCGTGCGGGTCCCATTCACTGCCCATTATTCGGTAGGATCTGTAGTCATGTTCGTTGCCAAATCGATTCAGTTTTACATTGTAGATCTTCAGGCCGGTTGTAACGCTTGGTGGCGATTGCCCCGTGATTCTTGAGGCGCCTCTGATGTGACTTAAATCTTGATCGCTCAAGGTTGTAATCTGGATGCCCTGCGCTTGAAGCGAGGCAAGAATAGGGCTTTGAGCAAAAACCGTAATCGGCAATAAGCAGATAGTCATCGCGATAAAGAATTTTTTCATTTTTAGGTGCTCAGTTTTTTGGGGGGGCAAGTTTAAGAAAGTAGGATGCCCAGCTTTTTTACAAGTTCAAACATTCTAGGGTTGTCTTTAATTCTGTTGATGAAATCTTGATGAAACGCTTCGTTTGCGGTCGGGGAACAGTAGGCTTCGTAGCAGTCTATTGGGTTGGTGAGGTTGTTTTGCTCATATAGATCGTGCTCTATTGAGTTTAGTAGTATGAAGTACTCATCCCGCTCGCCCGATGTTAGATTCAGAAATTTAACATTTTCAGGTTCTATGTAATCACCTCGCGATCCGAAGGTCGCTGGCGTTCTACTATAAAAAGTACCTAACCAGCTCGGTATCATCGCCGCTTTGAGTTGGGTATCCAAATCCATATCGGCTATGGCGATTGGGGGACGGGGATTTTTTAGTGGGAGCGTTATGTTCAGGTTTAAATTGGGCAAGCTGACGGTGTCTTCTTTTTTTGCTGCGCTGGTGGAAGAGGGGAGTGCAAAGCCCTCCTTCCTTTCCGGTGGTGATACGGATGATTTAGCGACGGGTGTCGGAGTATATTTGTATAGAAGGCTGGAGATGCTGATGCTCATTTATGACTCCTGATGTTGCAGCAGTAGTGCGAGGTGTGAAGAGGGTGAGTCAACTTGTAAGTAAATATTAGGCAGGCTTTTTCTTGCTTTGGAAACTGGCCGAACGGATAGGTTGTGTTGATTTTTTAGTATCGATACGATTTTATAAATAACCTTGGCGAATATAGGTGGGTTTATTCTGTAGTCCAAATCCTTCGGCACGAGGCGTCCGCCATGACAGCCTCCCGAAAAGTTGTAGGGTATTTCCTATTTCATGCTCAATTCATAGGTGCATGAGAAGGATTGCAAAAGAGTCTCATGTTTCCTACATGCTTCAGGTATTGGAGGGTATTGCGTGCGCAAAAGGTGAGCGCTAGAGTTGAGTTGTCGCTGAAAGTTCAGCGATACGGGGTTTGCAGCCCGGAGTTAAGCAAAGGCGCACAACGCCGCGAAAGCGGTTGTTTAAGGAGCGTCACGATGACAAAGAAAATGACTCCCGATCTATCTCTTACTCGCAAAGCGCCAAGTACAGTCGACAAAACGATATATCTGCGAAAAATCTCTGATGACTCTTCAACCGAGTCTGAGCCGGTTCCGGCCAATACACCCCATTTGCTCGATACCCTCTCGTTCACCTGCTCCAAACCCGTCATCCCCGAAGCCCCGTACAAGCCCACGCTGTTTGCCATCCAGCCAGGTATCAATGCTCAGGATGCGTTGACCTACGTTTCGAATCTGCTCGAAACGGCGGAACTCAATGGCGACGAAATCAGCTTGCATACCAACCCCGTCGAGCGGGCGCTGTTCTGGGGCATGCTGCATTCGGTTGAGGTGGCGCGTGCGGTGGTGGATGCGTTGCTGGAAGGTTCGCGTGCATCTGATCGCGCATCACCTTCATTCGACTGAAACCGGTAGGCGAAAACGAAAAAAGCCCGCCAAAGGCGGGCTTTTTCAACACTTCGTATGTCCCCCGGCGAAATCAATGCTTACAGCATTTGAGCCCTGTCCGGGTGGCTGAAGAGGTCAATCCTGTGAATCAGAGCAGTATGCAGGAGTCCGACATCGGGATCTTGGCGACATCGCCCTTGCCGACACACAGCAGGGTGACTTTGGCGCCTTTTTTCAGCGGAGCCAGCTTAGGGGCGTCTTCTTTTTCGAAGGCGAACTGCGGTTCCATGAACTGGTTCACACCGCCAACCAGCGTCAGGTAAGGGGCGCCCATGAAGTTGGTGCTGATATCGGCGACGGTGCCCGAGACTTTGAACTTCTTGCCTTTGAACTGTTGGTCGGCCGCCACGGTGTTCTCGTTATAAGCCACTGCAATAGCTTTGGCCGTGACAGCGGGCATGGCCGCCACTTCCTGCTTCGCCTTGTCTTGTGCTGCCTGAGCCTGGGCCTGATCGGCGGCGGCTTGTTGAGCCTGTTTTTGTTCCCGAGCTGCAGCGTCCGCCTGTTTTTGCTCTGGGGATTTCATGGCGTTCGAGATGAGTGAGATTGCGATCAGGCAACCCAAAACGATACCAACCCATTTGAACAGTTTTTTCACGTCCTTCTCCCTACCCAGTAAGTGACTTCCATTAACGCTTCCCTGCCATAGCGCCAAAACGCTAGGGCGTCGGGATTCTCTCGGATACTCGGAAGCGAAGCAAGGCAACGTGCCACTAACTGGTTCGTCTACAAGGGATCGTGTTCAGCCTGGCTAACCGACGTTAACGTCTTGCCGCCAGATACGCGTTGTAATCAGGCACCCGATACTCATGCGCCTGCTCCATCAGCGGACTACTGAGCAGGTAGTCGGCGGTGCATTCGTTGCAGGCCACCGGAATGTTCCACACCGCCGCGACCCGCAGCAACGCCTTGATATCCGGGTCGTGGGGCTGCGGTTCGAACGGATCCCAGAAGAACACCAGCATGTCCACCCGCTGCTCGGCGATGCGTGCGCCCAGTTGCTGGTCGCCGCCCAACGGGCCGCTGATCATGCTTTCCACCGGCAACCCCAGGCGCTTGTTCAGCAGCAAGCCGGTGGTGCCGGTGGCCACCAGCTCATGCTGGGCCAGGCGGTCTTTCTGGCGCTCGGCCCAGTCCAGCAGAAACACTTTGCAGTTGTCGTGGGCCACCAGGGCGATGCGCTTGCGCGCCGCCATGGTGGTATGGGTAAAGCTGATCCCTATCATCGGTGGCTCCACGCCTGTTCCTCGTTCCGCGGTTATTCGGCGTTGCACAGCGCCAGGCAGTTATCCAGCATGCGGTTGGAGAAGCCCCACTCGTTGTCGTACCAGGCCAGGACCTTGAGCAGCTTGCCGCTGACCTTGGTGTGGTTGGCGTCGAAGATCGACGACAGCGGGTTGTGATTGAAGTCGCTGGAAACCAGCGGCAGGGTGTTGTAGCCGAGGATCTTCGAATGCCGGCTGGCTTCCTTGAGCAGGGCGTTGACCTCATCGGCCGTGGCCTCGCGCTTGAGCTGCACGGTCAGGTCCACCAGGGAAACGTTGATCACCGGCACGCGCACGGCCATGCCGGTCAGCTTGCCCGCCAGTTCCGGCAGCACCAGGCCCACGGCTTCGGCGGCGCCGGTCTTGCTCGGGATCATGTTCTGGGTCGCCGAACGGGCGCGGTACGGGTCGGTGTGGTAGACGTCGGTCAGGTTCTGGTCGTTGGTGTAGGCATGGATGGTGGTCATCAGGCCACTTTCGATGCCCAGTTCGCGGTGCAGCACCTGGGCCACCGGGGCCAGGCAGTTGGTGGTGCACGACGCGTTGGAAATGATCTGGTGCGATGAGCGCAGGATGTCATGGTTGACCCCGTACACCACGGTGGCATCGGCACCTTTGGCCGGTGCGGAAATAATCACTTTGCGGGCGCCGGCGCTCAGGTGCGCGGCGGCCTTGGCACGGTCGGTGAACAGACCGGTGCATTCGAAGACCACGTCGATCTTCTCGGCGGCCCAGGGCAGTTCGGCCGGGTTGCGGATCGCGCTGACGGCAATCCGGTCGCCGTTGACGGTCAGGCTTTCAGCGTCATGCTCTACGCTGGCATCAAAGGTGCCGTGAACCGTGTCGTACTTGAGCAGATGGGCATTGATGGCACTGTCGCCCAGGTCGTTGATGGCGACGACCTGCAGGTCCTGGCGGTAACCTTGGGTATAGAGTGCACGCAGTACGTTGCGGCCGATGCGGCCAAATCCGTTGATTGCGATTCGTAGAGTCATTTGGGGACGTGCCTGTCATAATTTTGTTGTTGGAATTACAAGATTATTCGCAAAAAAATAGAAAACAAGCCTTTTTAGTGGCAATATTTTGTTTTATCTACAACGAGTGACCTGGATCAACGGGTCCGAATGATTGCAAAGCCCCGTCGTACGAGGCTTTCGGTCAGCTTGGAACCACAGGTCGCCACATCCGTTAGCCTGGAGTTCAACACATGCATCCCCGCGTCCTTGAGGTCACCGAACGGCTTGTCGCCCGCAGCCGCGCCACTCGCCAGGCGTATCTGGCACTGATTCGCGGTGCCGCCAGTGACGGCCCAATGCGCGGCAAGCTGCAATGCGCGAACTTCGCCCACGGCGTGGCCGGGTGTGGCAGCGACGACAAGCAGAGCCTGCGTCTGATGAACGCCGCCAACGTGGCGATTGTTTCGTCATATAACGACATGCTCTCCGCGCACCAGCCCTACGAAACCTATCCGGAACAGATCAAGCAGGCGTTGCGCGAGATCGGCTCGGTCGGCCAGTTCGCCGGCGGCGTACCGGCCATGTGCGACGGCGTGACCCAGGGCGAGCCGGGCATGGAGCTGGGCATCGCCAGCCGCGAAGTGATCGCGATGTCCACCGCCGTGGCCCTGTCCCACAACATGTTCGACGCGGCGATGATGCTCGGCATCTGCGACAAGATCGTCCCCGGCCTGTTGATGGGGGCCTTGCGCTTCGGTCACCTGCCGACCATCTTCGTGCCCGGTGGGCCGATGGTCTCGGGGATTTCCAACAAGGAAAAAGCCGACGTGCGCCAGCGCTATGCCGAAGGCAAGGCCAGCCGCGAGGAGCTGCTGGAGTCGGAGATGAAGTCCTACCACAGCCCGGGCACCTGCACCTTCTACGGCACCGCCAACACCAACCAGTTGCTGATGGAGGTGATGGGCCTGCACCTGCCGGGCGCGTCCTTCGTCAACCCCAATACCCCGCTGCGCGATGCCCTGACCCGTGAAGCGGCGCACCAGATCACCCGCCTGACCAAGCAGAGCGGCAGCTTCATGCCCCTGGGCGAGATCGTCGACGAGCGTTCGCTGGTCAACTCCATCGTGGCCCTGCATGCCACCGGCGGCTCCACCAACCACACCCTGCACATGCCGGCGATTGCCCAGGCGGCCGGTATCCAACTGACCTGGCAGGACATGGCCGACCTCTCCGAGGTGGTGCCGACCCTGTCCCACGTCTATCCGAACGGCAAGGCCGATATCAACCACTTCCAGGCGGCGGGCGGCATGGCATTCCTGATCCGCGAACTGCTGGAAGCCGGCCTGCTGCACGAAGACGTCAACACCGTGGCCGGTCACGGCCTGAGCCGCTACACCCAGGAACCGTTCCTGCAGGACGGTCAACTGGTCTGGCGCGACGGGCCGATCGAAAGCCTCGATGAAAACATCCTGCGCCCGGTGGCCCGTGCCTTCTCCCCCGAAGGCGGCCTGCGGGTGATGGAAGGCAACCTCGGGCGTGGCGTGATGAAAGTCTCCGCCGTGGCGCTGGAGCACCAGATCGTCGAAGCCCCGGCGGTGGTGTTCCAGGACCAGCAGGACCTGGCCGATGCGTTCAAGGCCGGCTTGCTGGAGAAGGATTTCGTTGCGGTGATGCGCTTCCAGGGTCCGCGCTCCAACGGCATGCCCGAACTGCACAAGATGACCCCGTTCCTCGGCGTGCTGCAGGACCGTGGCTTCAAGGTCGCGCTGGTCACCGACGGGCGCATGTCAGGGGCCTCGGGCAAGATCCCGGCGGCCATCCATGTCTGTCCCGAAGCCCATGTCGGTGGTGCGCTGGCGCGGGTCCGCGACGGCGACATGATTCGCGTGGACGGTGTCAAGGGCACCTTGCGGGTACTGGTGGACGACGCCGAATTCGCCGCGCGCGAGCCTGCGGTCGGCCTGTTGGGTAATAATATCGGCTGCGGCCGTGAACTCTTCGGCTTCATGCGCATGGCCTTCAGCTCGGCGGAGCAGGGCGCCAGCGCGTTCACTTCGGCCCTGGAGCACCTTGAATGAAGTTGGCGTTGGTAGGGGATATCGGCGGGACCAATGCGCGGTTCGCGCTGTGGAAGGACAATGCCCTGGATTCGGTAAAGGTCTTGGCGACCGTCGATTACGCCAGTCCCGAGGAGGCCATCAAGGTCTACCTCGACGGCCTCGGCCTGGCGCCGGGCTCGGTCGGCGCCGTGTGCCTGTCGGTGGCGGGTCCTGTGGGTGGCGACGAGTTCCGTTTCACCAATAACCACTGGCGGCTGAGCCGCCGTACCTTCTGCGAGACCTTGCAGGTCGACGAGCTGTTGCTGGTCAACGACTTTTCCGCCATGGCCCTGGGCATGACCCGGCTGGAACCGGGGGATTACCGGGTAGTCTGCGAAGGCACGCCGGAACCCTTGCGTCCGGCGGTGGTGATCGGGCCCGGCACCGGGCTGGGCGTGGGCACCTTGCTGGACCTGGGCGAGCAGCGCTTCATGGCCTTGCCGGGGGAGGGCGGGCATGTCGACCTGCCCCTGAGCAGCCCGCGCGAGACCCAGCTCTGGCAGCATATCCACAGTGAGATCGGTCATGTCAGCGCCGAGACCGCCTTGAGTGGCGGCGGCTTGCCACGGGTGTACCGGGCGATCTGCGCGGTGGACGGGCATGTGCCGGTGCTGGAAACCCCTGAGTCGATCACCGCGGCCGGTCTGGCCGGCGATCCGATTGCCCGGGAAGTGCTGGAGCAGTTCAGTTGCTGGCTGGGCCGGGTGGCGGGCAACAACGTGCTGACCACGGGCGCGCGCGGCGGGGTGTATATCGTCGGCGGGGTGATCCCGCGGTTTGCCGACTTTTTCATCAACAGCGGTTTTGCCAGAAGCTTCGCCGACAAAGGTTGCATGAGCGATTACTTCAAGGGGATTCCGGTGTGGCTGGTGACGGCACCCTATTCCGGGCTGATTGGCGCGGGGGTGGCGTTGCAGCAGGCCTTCACGGCTTAATCGATTAAGGCATAATCCGCATTTCTGTCCTCCCCACAACAACAAGGACGATTTTCGTGAGCGTATTCAGTAAGTCCATTCTCCTGGTCGACGACGATCAGGAAATCCGTGAGTTGCTGGACACCTACCTCAGCCGTGCCGGTTTCCAGGTGCGTACCGTCGGCGATGGCGCCGGCTTTCGCCAGGCCCTCAACGATGCCCCCAGCGACCTGGTGATCCTCGACGTCATGCTGCCCGACGAGGACGGCTTCAGCCTGTGCCGCTGGGTGCGCCAGCATCCGCGCCAGGCCCAGGTGCCGATCATCATGCTCACCGCCAGTTCCGACGAGGCCGATCGGGTGATCGGCCTGGAGCTGGGCGCCGATGACTACCTGGGCAAGCCCTTCAGCCCCCGGGAGTTGCAGGCGCGGATCAAGGCCCTGTTGCGCCGTGCCCAGTTCGGCCAGGAGCGCGGCGGCAGCGAGGTCCTGGCCTTCGACGAATGGCGCCTGGACACGGTCAGTCACCGACTGTTCCATCTCGACGGCGAAGAAGTGATTCTCTCTGGCGCGGACTTCGCCCTGCTCAAGCTGTTTCTCGATCATCCCCAGGAAATCCTCGACCGCGACACCATCGGCAATGCCACCCGTGGACGTGACCTGATGCCCCTGGACCGGATCGTCGACATGGCGGTCAGTCGCCTGCGCCAACGCCTGCGTGACACCGACAAGCCGCCGCGGCTGATTCGTACCGTGCGCGGCAGCGGCTATCAGCTGGCGGCCAACGTCACCCCGGCCAATGCTCTCTGAGCTGCGCCGGCGCCTGCCGGTTCCGCGCTCGCTGCTGGGGCGCATGCTGCTGCTGACCCTGCTGGCGGTGTTGATCGCCCAGACGCTGTCCAGCGTGATCTGGCTCTCGCAGTTGCGCGCCACGCAGCTCGAAGGGCTGGTCACCAGTGCCCGCAGCCTGGCCCATTCGATGACCGCCAGTGTCAGCTACCTGCGCTCTCTGCCACTGGCCTATCGTCCCCTGGTGCTCGATCAATTGCGCAGCATGGGTGGTACGCGTTTTGTCGTCACCCTCAATGACAAACCCCTGGACATGCGCCTGCTGCCGGCCACTCCACGCAAGACGGCGGTGCTCGAAGCCGTGCACGAGGTGCTGCGCCAGGCGCTGGGCAACGAGGTGGATATCTCGGTGCAATTCGTCAGCCCCGACGACCTGCGGATCTTCAACGGTGGCCTGAAACTGGATGAGCTGCCGCGTTCCTGGGCCCACTATGCGCTGACCCTGGAACCGGTCAATCCGCCGGTGCTGGTGACGCAGATCCAGATGGCCCCCGGCGAATGGCTGTACATAGCCTCCTTGCTGCCGGAGCCTTACACCAGCCTGGAAGAGGAAGGCCTGCCGTCCCAGCAGGTGTGGTTCATTGTCTTGACCAGCGGCTTCCTGCTGTTGTTCATCGGCCTGCTGGTGCACTGGCAGAGTCGGCCCCTCAAGCGCCTGGCACGGGCGGCGCGGGACATGTCGCTGGGCGATGCGCAGGTGCGGCCGGTGGCCGAGGGCGGCGGCAGCGAAGTCGTGGAGGTGGGACGGGCCCTCAACGCCATGCGTGAGCGCATCAGCCGTTACCTGACCGAGCGCAGCCAACTGTTCAGTGCCATTTCCCACGACCTGCGCACCCCCATCACTCGCCTGCGGCTGCGGGTCGAGTTGCTGGAGGACGAGCAACTGCAGTACAAGTTCGGGCGGGATCTCGATGAGCTGGAGATGCTGGTCAAGGGCGCGCTGCAATGCGTGAAGGACACCGATATCCACGAGAACATCGAACCGGTGGACCTCAACCATGCCCTCGATTGCCTGATCGAACCCTACCTGCCGCCCAACGGCAACGGTCGGGTGACGCTCGACGGTCGTGCCCTCGCGGCCTTTCCCGGCAAGCCGCTGGCGTTGCGGCGCTGCATGGGCAACCTGATCGACAACGCCCTCAAGTATGGTGACAAGGCCCATCTGCGCGTCGAAGACGATGAGGTGGCCTTTGTGCTGCACGTCGATGACGAAGGTCCGGGAGTGCCCGAGCAGCGCCTGGAGCAGGTGTTCGAGCCGCATTTTCGCTTGTCCGGCCAGCAGCAGGGCTATGGTCTGGGGCTGGGGATTGCGCGCAATATCGCCCACAGCCATGGCGGCGAGGTGAGCTTGCAGAACCTGCGCGAAGGCGGGCTGCGGGTTACTTTGTACTTGCCGCGAAATGCCGACTGATCGACAGGAGCGCCTGTTCCGGGCTGATGTTCAGCGCCGGCTCGAACGAGTCCGGCGCGAGGATATCGGCTGAGGCCCGAACCTCCCGCGGCCGTGCCATGGCGGCGCGGATGCGGTGCTCGCGCACGCGGCTGTTGCTCTGGCTGAAGTAGCGTTGCAAGGCTTCCATCGCCTGTTCATAGGGTTCGTTGCACAGGGCCAGCTGGCGTTCGCGCTCACGTAGCGCCAGGCGCTTGGCCTGTTCTTCGCCGTGGCGGCGGACACTGAAACTGCGGCTCAGGCAGTAGCCATGAATCCGCGTGCTGGCCCGCCAGTAGCCGGTATGGTTCGTCTCGACCCGGATCACCCCGGGATGACCGCTGGTGTTGTGGGGCATCAGCCGCTGGCGCTCGGCATAGCTCTGCGACGGCTGCATTTTCAGCACCAGGGCGTTGCGACAGGACTCGGCCATGCTCCGGGCCGGTCCCTCGCCGCCACACTCGGCGAAGCTGAAGACCCCGCCCAACCGGGCGCCGCCCCGCATGACCTCGACCTTCCAGGCACACAGGCCTTGCTCGTTGTAGAGCGGGAAGATGCAGCATTGGCGGGGGTTGCGCAGATGGGGGGCAACCATGGAACACACCTCCTCGTGGGCGCTCGACCGGCGCATTTGGAATGAAGACGTGCAGCAGATTCGCCTAAGTAAAGGAGTGCTTCAACGTGGGAAAAGACGTTAGGGATCACTCCTACACGGGAAAGGGAAACGACTTATTCAGCAATTTTCCTACTTTCCGAAGCGCTGATTCGAAGCGCTCTTTCCCCTGTGCCTTTGTCACCAAGTGGTGACATTTGCGCGGGGCTTCGTGACCTGATGACGAAGGTCGGCTGGCTAGAATCGCCCGATAACGGTTTCGACCCTGACAACAAGAAAGGTACTCGGATGGACACCCTTGAACTGCCCTTCAGCAGTTGGCTCAACGCTCCTGCGCATCGTGCCTGGTTGCTGGCCGAGGGCCGGCGGCTGCTGGCGTTTGCCAGGGCCTCGCGCCTGGCCGAAGGCTTCGGCAATCTCGACGCGCACGGGCGCCTGGCGGACGGCGCCATGGCCGAAACCATGAACACCGCGCGCATGACCCACAGTTTCGCCATGGCCCATATCCAGGGGATTCCCGGTTGCCTGGCGCTGGTCGATCACGGTGTCGCCGCCCTCTGGGGGGCCTTGCGCGATGCGGTCCACGGTGGCTGGTATGCAGCGCCCGGGCATCGCGATGGCAACAGTGGCAAGGCTGCTTACCTGCATGCCTTTGTCGCCCTGGCCGCGAGTTCCGCGGTGGTGGCCGGCAGCGCCGATGCCCCGCGTCTGCTGGCCGAAGCGATCCGGGTGCTCGAGACGCATTTCTGGAGCGAGGAGGAGGGCGCCCTGCGTGAGTCCTTTGCCCGTGATTGGCAGCAGGAAGAGGCTTATCGCGGCGCCAACAGCAACATGCACGGCACCGAGGCTTTTCTCGCCCTGGCGGATGTCACCGGCGACAGCCGCTGGCTGGACCGCGCGCTGCGTATCGTCGAGCGGGTGATCCACACTCACGCCGCCGCCAACGATTTCATGGTCATCGAGCATTTCGACCGCCAGTGGCAACCGCTGCGCGAGTACAACCACGACAACCCGGCGGACGGCTTTCGTCCCTATGGCACAACGCCGGGCCACGGTTTCGAGTGGGCGCGCCTGGTGCTGCACCTGGAGGCCGCTCGCCGCCAAGCGGGCCTATTGACCCCCGACTGGTTGCTGGACGATGCCCGCGCTCTGTTCGACAGCGCCTGCCGTTACGGCTGGCAGGCCGATGGTGTCGCGGGCATTGTCTACACACTGGATTGGCACAACCGCCCGGTGGTCCGCCAGCGCCTGCACTGGACCCACGCCGAAGCCAGCGCCACGGCCGCCGCCCTGCTCCGGCGCACGGGCGAGGCGCAGTACGAAACCTGGTATCGACGCTTCTGGGATTTCATCGACGTGCATTTCATCGACCGGGTGCTGGGCAGTTGGCATCACGAACTGGATGAGCACAACCGACCCGATGCGAAGATCTGGGGCGGCAAGCCTGACCTCTATCATGCCTTTCAAGCAGTACTGCTTCCCGGCCTGCCACTGGCTAAAAGCCTCGCGAGCGCTCTGGCCCGGCAGTCTTCGGGTGATAATGGCAGCGCAACTCATGTCACCATGTCGTGACATTTGCACGTCCCTTCGTTACCCGCGAGGGGCCTTGCCTTGACTAAAATCCCATGCAGCGCAAGCACCAGGCTTGCATGCATAACAACAAGAAAGGTACTACAGATGAATTCGATTTCCCGCCTCGCCGCTGTCGTTTCCCTCGCCTCGTTGTTTCCTCTCAGTGCTATGGCCGCTGACTCGAAAGGGTCCGTGGAAGTCGTTCACTGGTGGACTTCCGGTGGTGAGAAAGCCGCGGTCGATGTCCTCAAGGCCCAAGTTGAAAAAGACGGTTTCACCTGGAAAGACGGCGCCGTAGCCGGCGGCGGCGGTGCCACCGCCATGACCGTGCTCAAGAGCCGTGCCGTCGCCGGCAACCCTCCGGCCATGGCGCAGGTCAAGGGGCCGGACATCCAGGAATGGGCGTCTACCGGGCTGCTCGACACCGATGTCCTGAAGGGCGCTGCCCAGGAAGAGAAGTGGGACGGCCTGCTCGACAAGAAAGTCTCCGATACCGTGAAGTACAACGGTAACTACGTGGCCGTGCCGGTGAACATCCACCGCGTCAACTGGCTGTGGATCAACCCTGAAGTCTTCAAGAAAGCCGGCATCGAAAAAGCGCCGACCACCCTCCAGGAATTCGACGCTGCCGGCGACAAGCTCAAGGCCGCGGGTTTCATTGCGCTTGCCCACGGCGGTCAGCCTTGGCAGGACAGCACCGTTTTCGAAGCCGTCGTACTCTCGGTCATGGGGGTTGATGGCTACAAGAAAGCCCTGGTCGACCTGGATAACGCGGCCCTGACCGGTCCTGAAATGGTCAAGGCGCTGACCGAGCTGAAGAAAGTCGCGACCTACATGGACGTCGACGGCAAAGGCCAGGACTGGAACCTGGAAGCGGCCAAGGTCATCAACGGCAAGGCCGGCATGCAGGTCATGGGTGACTGGGCCAAGAGCGAGTGGACGGCGGCCAAGAAAGTCGCCGGCAAGGACTACGAATGCGTAGCCTTCCCAGGCACCGAAAAAGCCTTCACCTACAACATCGACTCCCTGGTGGTGTTCAAGCAGAAAGACAAGGGCACCGCGGCGGGCCAGCAGGATATCGCCAAGGTCGTCCTGGGGGATAACTTCCAGAAAGTCTTCAGCATCAACAAGGGCTCGATCCCGGTTCGTAACGACATGCTGAGCGACATGGGCAAATACGGTTTCGACTCCTGCGCCCAGGTCGCCGCCAAGGACTTCCTGGCGGATGCCAAGACCGGCGGCCTGCAGCCGAGCATGGCGCACAACATGGCGACCACGCTGGCCGTGCAAGGGGCGTTCTTTGATGTCGTGACCAACTACATCAACGACCCGAAAGCCGACCCTGTCGATGCCGCCAAGAAACTCGGCGCAGCGGTCAAGTCTGCCAAGTAAATCCTTGGCGTAACACGTAGGCCCCAGCCGCAGTTCGTGTCACTGGAACCTCACCGGGTTTCAGGCACGGCTGTGGCCTGGATCAAACCGATTCAAGTGGATGCTTCCCATGAGTTCTGTTGCTGTGTTCAGCAAGGCCTCGCCGTTCGATGCGTTGCAGCGCTGGCTACCCAAACTGGTGCTGGCGCCCAGCATGTTCATCGTCTTGGTGGGCTTCTATGGCTATATCCTGTGGACGTTCGTACTGTCGTTCACCAACTCGACTTTCCTGCCGACCTACCAATGGGTAGGCCTGGCGCAATACGCACGCTTGTTCGACAACGACCGCTGGTGGGTGGCGAGCAAGAACCTGGCGGTCTTCGGCGGGTTGTTCATTGCTGTCACCCTGGTGATCGGCGTGCTGCTGGCGGTGTTCCTCGACCAGCGCATCCGTCGCGAAGGTTTCATCCGCACCATTTACCTGTACCCGATGGCGCTCTCGATGATCGTCACCGGTACCGCCTGGAAATGGCTGCTCAACCCGGGCATGGGCCTGGACAAGCTGCTGCGTGACTGGGGCTGGGAAGGCTTCCGCCTGGACTGGCTGATCGACCCTGATCGCGTGGTGTATTGCCTGGTGATTGCCGCGGTCTGGCAGGCCTCGGGGTTCATCATGGCGATGTTCCTGGCCGGTCTGCGCGGTGTCGATCAATCGATCATTCGTGCCGCCCAGATCGATGGCGCGAGCATGCCCACGATCTACTGGAAAGTGGTGCTGCCCAGCCTGCGTCCGGTGTTCTTCAGTGCGGTGATGATCCTGGCGCACATCGCGATCAAGAGTTTCGACCTGGTGGCGGCGATGACAGCCGGTGGCCCGGGTTACTCGTCCGACCTGCCCGCCATGTTCATGTATTCGTTCACCTTCAGTCGCGGCCAGATGGGCATGGGCTCGGCCAGTGCGATCCTGATGCTCGGTGCGATTCTCTCGATCATCGTGCCTTACCTGTACTCCGAGCTGAGGGCCAAGCGTCATGACTAGTCTCGCCTACAAACCGTCCATCAGCCTGAGCCGCATTGCCATCTACGCGGTGCTGCTCCTCGCCGTGCTGCTCTATCTGGTACCGCTGGTGGTCATGCTGTTGACCAGCTTCAAGTCGCCGGAAGACATCAGCACCGGCAACCTGCTGAGCTGGCCAACGGTGGTCACCGACATCGGCTGGGTCAAGGCCTGGGGCACGGTCAACGGTTACTTCTGGAACTCGATCAAGATCACCGTTCCGGCGGTCCTGGTCTCCACCGCGATCGGTGCGTTGAACGGCTACGTGTTGTCGATGTGGCGCTTTCGCGGTTCGCAGTTGTTCTTCGGCCTGTTGCTGTTCGGCTGCTTCCTGCCGTTCCAGACCGTGCTGCTGCCGGCCTCGTTCACCCTCGGCAAGATGGGCCTGGCCAGCACCACCACCGGCCTGGTGTTCGTGCATATCGTCTACGGGCTGGCGTTCACCACGCTGTTCTTCCGTAACTACTACGTCAGCATTCCCGATGCGCTGGTGAAGGCGGCACGCCTGGATGGCGCGGGTTTCTTCACCATCTTCCGGCGGATCATTCTGCCGATGTCGACCCCGATCATCATGGTCTGCCTGATCTGGCAGTTCACCCAGATCTGGAACGACTTCCTGTTCGGCGTGGTGTTCTCCAGCGGTGATTCGCAACCGATCACGGTGGCGCTGAACAACCTGGTCAACACCAGTACCGGGGTCAAGGAATACAACGTTGATATGGCAGCGGCGATGATCGCCGGGCTGCCGACCCTGCTGGTCTATGTGGTCGCAGGCAAGTATTTCGTGCGCGGGCTGACGGCCGGCGCGGTCAAGGGGTAATCATGGCAACGCTCGAACTTCGCAATGTAAACAAGACCTACGGCGCCGGCCTGCCGGACACCCTGAAGAACATCGAACTGTCGATCTCGGACGGCGAGTTCCTGATCCTGGTGGGGCCTTCGGGCTGCGGCAAGTCAACGCTGATGAACTGCATCGCGGGCCTGGAGAACATCACCGGCGGCGCGATCATGATCGGTGACCAGGACGTCAGCGGCATGAGCCCGAAGGACCGCGACATCGCCATGGTGTTCCAGTCGTATGCGCTCTACCCGACCATGAGCGTGCGCGAGAACATCGAGTTCGGCCTGAAAATCCGCAAGATGAGCCAGTCGGCCATCGACGAGGAGGTCGCGCGAGTCGCCAAGCTGCTGCAGATCGAGCACTTGCTCAATCGCAAGCCCGGCCAGTTGTCCGGCGGCCAGCAGCAACGGGTCGCCATGGGTCGTGCCCTGGCTCGGCGGCCGAAGATCTACCTGTTCGACGAACCGCTGTCCAACCTCGACGCCAAGCTGCGGGTCGAGATGCGCACCGAAATGAAACTGATGCACCAGCGCCTGAAAACCACCACGGTCTACGTGACCCACGACCAGATCGAAGCCATGACCCTGGGCGACAAGGTGGCGGTGATGAAGGACGGCATCATCCAGCAGTTCGGCACGCCCAAGCAGATCTACAACGATCCGGCAAACCTGTTCGTCGCCAGCTTCATCGGTTCGCCGCCGATGAACTTCATCCCCCTGCGCCTGCAGCGCAAGGACGGCCGCCTGCTGGCCTTGCTCGACAGCGGCCAGGCCCGTTGCGAGTTGCCGATGGGCATGACCGATGCCGGTCTGGAGGACCGTGAAGTGATCCTTGGCATGCGCCCGGAGCAGATCGGCCTGATGCAGGGCGAGTCCAACGGGCTGCCGAGCATCCGTGCCGAGGTGCAGGTCACCGAGCCGACCGGTCCCGACACCCTGGTGTTCGTCAACCTCAACGACACCAAGGTCTGCTGCCGACTGGCGCCGGACGTGGCGCCGCAGGTGGGCGAAACCCTGACCCTGCAATTCGATCCGGCCAAGGTGTTGCTGTTCGACGCCCAGACCGGCGAGCGCCTGGGGGTGGTGGGCAAGCCGCAGGCCCAGGTGCATGCCGACAACGTGGCGCAGTTCAAGGGCCGCTGAAATTCGTAACGCGGGGTTCGCCCCGCGTCGCAGTCGATGTAACCGCGTTAGATAAAGCAGTTAATAACAATAAGACGAGGATGTAGGGATGAAAAAGCGACACGTCAATACCCGCCTGTTCTGCCAATTGTCGGCGGCGGCAACACTGGTCCTGGCTGGCAATGCCATGGCGGCCGACGCTTTCAGCGCCGACTCGAAGTGGATGACCGGCGACTGGGGTGGCGAGCGGACCAAGCTGATCGAGCAAGGTATCGACATCAAGGCGGATTACGTCGGTGAAGTGGGCGGCAACCTGGGCGGCGGCTATAACCACGACAAGACGGCGCGCTACAGTGACCAGTTCGGCCTGGGGGCGGCGCTGGACCTGCAAAAACTGTGGGGCTGGGATAACACCCAGGCCAAGATCGAGCTGACCAACCGCAACGGTCAGAACATCTCCAATGACCGTGTCGGCGATCCGCGTGCCGGCACCCTGAGTTCCTCCATGGAAGTCTACGGTCGTGGCCATATGGTCCGTCTGACCCAATTGTGGATCCAGCATCAGTTCTTCGACAATAAACTGGACGTCAAGGCCGGTTACTTCGGCGAAGGCGAAGACTTCAACACCTTCCCTTGCGACTTCCAGAACCTGTCTTTCTGTGGCTCCCAGGTGGGTAACTATGTCAACACCTGGTTCAACTGGCCCGTCAGCCAGGCCGCCATTCGCGTGAAGTACAACATCACGCCTGAGCTGTATGCGCAGATCGGTGCGTACAACCAGAACCCGTCGCAACTGGAGCACGGCAACGGCTTCAAGCTCAGCGGTAGCGGCACCAAGGGCACCGTCTTGCCGGTCGAACTGGTCTGGTCGCCGAAGGTCAACGACCTGCCGGGCGAATACCGTGTCGGTTACTACAAAAGCGCGGCTCCGGCTAATGACGTGCTCAAGGACGCCAATGGCGGGAATGCCGCAACGACGGGGCAGCCCTATCGTGTCCACGACAGCAAGCACGGTTACTGGTTCGTTGCGCAGCAGCAACTCACCAGCCACAACGGCGACGCTTCCCGCGGTCTGAACATCGCGGCCAACGCGACCTTCCACGACAAGGCCACCAACCTCGTCGACAACTACCAGTCGCTGATGTTCGTGTACAAGGGGCCGTTCGATGCGCGTCCGAAGGATGACGTCGGGATCGGTTTCGCCCGTATCCATGTCAACGAGGACGTGAGGAAAAACGCCGAGTTGCAAAACACCGCCCTTGGCGTCAGCGACTACAACGACCCGCTGTTCTCGCCACTGCGCAACACCGAGTACAACTACGAGATCAACTACGGCTTCCACGTCACCAACTGGCTGACCGTACGTCCCAACCTGCAGTACGTCACCCACCCGGGTGGCGTGAATCAAGTCGACAACGCTGTGGTGGCCGGTCTGAAAATTCAGTCGGTCTTCTAAGGCCTCGGCTGGTAAGCTCTCTCTCTATGTGCGCATCTTGCGGATGGTCCACCAGACCGTCCGCTTTTTTTTGGCGCGCGTTGTAGGAGCAGCTGGTCGACGCTCCTACAGGTGGAAAGATGCAAATGGTTTGGTGATTTCAGGATTCGCGGCACATGCACGAGCAACCGCTACAACGCTTTTTCAAATCCCGGCGCGAACAGCCGATTTTCCAGTGGGAGCGCTTTCAACAGCGCGAGGTGCTGGTGATCGACCATCCGCTGTGCCAGGCGGTGTTCAGCCGCCAGGGCGCGCAATTGCTGCACTTCCAGCCTCGGGGGCAGAAGCCCTGGTTGTGGTGCGCGGCGAAGTGGCCGCAGGTCGGCGCGATTCGCGGTGGAGTGCCGGTGTGCTGGCCCTGGTACGGTCGCCATCCGAGCGAGAACGCCTGGCCGTCCCATGGTTGGGCGCGGTTGATCGACTGGAAACTGCTGGAAAGCAGCAGCGACGAGGAAGGTGTCAGCCTGCACTGGCGTTTGCAGCTGTGCGACTGGCAGGTTGATTTGCATGCTCGCTTGGGCGAGAGCATGGACCTGCGCCTGAGCACCGAGCATCAGGACAGCGAACCGTGCCAGCTGAGCCATGCGTTGCACGCCTATTGGCGTATTGGCGACGTGGGTGAGATAGCGCTGTCTGGGCTTGAGGGCGCACAGGGCTATGACCAGTTGAATCGCCAGGCCTGCCGGCAGGAAGGCGAGTTGCGAGTCGAGGGCGGTTGCCAGCGGGTCTTCCAGCATGAAGGGGAGCTGCACCTCAAGGATCATGCCTGGCAGCGGGAATTGTGCATCGACACCGGCGACAGCGCCGACACCGTGGTCTGGCACCCGGGGCACCGGCCGTTGCTGGGGGTGAGCTGGAGCGAAGTGATGGGGTTCGTCTGTGTCGAGGCCGCCAGTGGCGGCACCGACAGCCTGTGCCTGGCGCCCGGGGAGCGGGCGCATCTGAGTTTGCAGGCACGTGCTTCGGCCTGATCCGTACGGGCCTCAGTTGAACTCGTCGCCCACCGGATAGCGGCTGGCGTTGAGGCTTTCCTTGATCTTGCGCAGGTGCGGCTGGAAATCCACGCCGCGGCGCAGGGTCATGCCGGTGGCCAGGACGTCCAGCACCGTCAACTGGATGATCCGCGAGGTCATTGGCATGTAGATGTCGGTGTCTTCCGGCAGCGGAATGTTCAGGCTCAGGGTACTGGCCTTGGCCAGGGGCGAGCCCGCTGCCGTCAGACCCAGCACCGAAGCGCCGTTCTCCCGGGCGATGCGCGCCACTTCCACCAGTTCCCGCGTGCGTCCGGTGTAGGAAATGATCACGAACAGCTCGCCGGTGTGGGCCACCGACGCGATCATCCGCTGCATCAGCACATCGGCATGGGCGGTGACCGCCAGGTTGAAACGGAAGAACTTGTGCTGGGCATCCAGGGCCACCGGCGCCGAAGCGCCCAGGCCGAAGAAGTGGATCTGCCGGGCCTGGATCAACAGGTCGACGGCACGGCTGATCAGGTTCGGGTCCAGGGCCTGGCAAGCGCTGTCCAGGGAGGCGATGGCGCTGCCGAAGATCTTTTGCGTGTAGGCCTCGGGGTTGTCGTCGGCCTCCACCGCGCGGCTCACGTAGGCGGCGCCGCTGGCCAGGCTCTGGGCCAGTTGCAACTTGAGTTCGGGATAGCCGCTGACACCGAACGAGCGGCAGAAGCGATTGACCGTCGGCTCGCTCACCGAGGCCGCCTGGGCGAGGGCTGCGATGCTGAAACGGGTCGCCTGCTGTGGGTTGAGCAGGATGACTTCGGCGACTTTGCGCTCGGCCTTGTTCAGGTCTTCGAGGCGGCTCTGGATCTGCTCCAGGAGATTTCGCACGCGGTCCATTTTGAGGGTCCTTGATTCGAGACAACTTGGGTTCTGCAAGGCCCGGAACCATGCCCTTGGGCGGTTCCCGGCGGTGGCCTATCCTACTGATGGCGTGTGATGACCACCACTCGGAATCATCATTTTGATAAAATGTTGTGGTTATTACTACATTTTTCCTTGAGTGATGCCTCGAAAAAAGGTATTTATCGCTTAACTTGATAAAAGAACAAACATCATGCCTTCGATAACGGTTGAACCGTGCACCTTTGCCTTGTTCGGCGCCCTGGGCGATCTGGCGCTTCGCAAGCTGTTTCCTGCCTTGTATCACCTTGATGGCGCCGGCCTGCTGCATGCGGACACGCGCATCCTGGCGTTGGCGCGCGAGCCCGGCAGTCCTGCCGAGCACCTGGCGACCATCGAGGAAGAACTGCGGGTCTTTGTCGAGGCCAAGGAGATCGACGAAGCGGTGCTCGAGCGCTTTCTCGCGCGCCTGAGCTATCTGCATGTGGACTTCCTCAAGGCCGACGACTATGTCGCCTTGGCCGAGCAGGCCGGTACCCGCCAGTGCCTGATTGCCTATTTCGCCACGCCGGCCTCGGTCTATGGCGCGATCTGCGAGAACCTGGCCAAGGTCGGCCTGGCGGAAAACACCCGGGTGGTGCTGGAGAAGCCCATCGGTTCGGACCTTGAGTCGTCGCGCAAGGTCAACGACGCCGTGGCGCGGTTCTTCCCGGAAAACCGCACCTATCGCATCGACCACTACCTGGGCAAGGAGACGGTGCAGAACCTGATCGCCCTGCGTTTCGCCAACAGCCTGTTCGAAACCCAGTGGAACCAGAACTACATCTCCCACGTGGAAATCACCGTGGCCGAGAAGGTCGGTATCGAAGGCCGCTGGGGTTACTTCGACAAGGCCGGCCAGCTGCGGGACATGATCCAGAACCACCTGCTGCAACTGCTCTGCCTGATCGCCATGGACCCGCCAGCGGACCTCTCGGCCGACAGCATCCGTGACGAGAAGGTCAAGGTGCTCAAGGCCCTGGCGCCGATCAGTCCGGAAGGCCTGACCACCCAGGTGGTGCGCGGCCAGTACATTGCCGGGCACAGCGAAGGGCACTCGGTGCCGGGTTACCTGGAGGAGGAAAACTCCAACACCCAGAGCGACACCGAAACCTTCGTCGCCCTGCGCGCCGATATCCGCAACTGGCGCTGGGCCGGCGTGCCGTTCTACCTGCGTACCGGCAAGCGCATGCCGCAGAAGCTGTCGCAGATCGTCATCCACTTCAAGGAACCGTCGCACTACATCTTCGCCCCCGAGCAGCGCCTGCAGATCAGCAACAAGCTGATCATCCGCCTGCAACCGGACGAAGGCATTTCCCTGCGGGTGATGACCAAGGAGCAGGGCCTGGACAAGGGCATGCAACTGCGCAGCGGGCCGCTGCAACTGAATTTCTCCGACACCTACCGCAGTGCGCGGATTCCGGACGCCTACGAGCGTCTGCTGCTGGAAGTGATGCACGGCAACCAGAACCTGTTTGTCCGTAAAGATGAAATCGAAGCCGCGTGGAAGTGGTGCGACCAGTTGATCGCCGGCTGGAAGAAATCCGGCGATGCGCCCAAGCCGTACGCGGCGGGGTCCTGGGGACCGATGAGTTCCATTGCACTGATCACGCGGGATGGGAGGTCGTGGTATGGCGATATCTGAATTGAAACTGCCGCAGGGCGTGCAGGTGCATGAATTCCGCACCCCGACCTTGTTGGCCGAGGGCCAGGCCCGGGCGGTTGCCGAGCAATTGCGTGGTGCCATCGCCGCGCGCGGCGTGGCGACCCTGGTGGTGTCCGGCGGGCGCAGCCCGGTGGCGTTCTTCCAGAGCCTGGTGAAACAGGAGCTGGACTGGTCCAAGGTGGTCGTCAGTCTCGCCGACGAGCGCTGGGTGCCGGTGGAGCACGCCGACAGCAATGCCGGTCTGCTCAAGCGCTACCTGCTCCAAGGTCCTGCGGCCAAGGCCCGGTTCATCGGCTTGTACAACGCGGCGGCGAACCTGGAGGCGGCGGCGGAACAGGCCGATGGCCTGCTCGCCGAGCTGCCGGCGATCGACGTGCTGGTCCTGGGCATGGGCGATGACGGTCACACCGCTTCGCTGTTCCCTGGCAGCCCGAACCTGGCGGCGGCTCTGCAAGTGGATGGCAGCCGTCGGGTCTGGCCGATGATGGCGCCGACCGTGCCGCGCCAGCGCCTGAGCATGAGCCGGGCCCTGCTGGCTTCGGCCACCTTCACCGTGCTGGCGATTTCCGGTCAGTCGAAACTCACCACCCTGAATGCCGCGTTGGCTGGCGACAGCCTCGCCACCATGCCAATTCGTGCCTTCCTGCAACCTACCCTGGATATTTACTGGTGCCCATGAGCCAAGGATCCGCTGCTATGACAAAAAATGTCCCGACCGTCTCCATGGCAGACAAGGTCGTCCTGATCGATGAGCTCTGCACCCGTGCACGGATTCTTCCGGTGATCACCATTGCCCGCGAGCAGGACGTGCTGCCGCTGGCCGACGCCCTGGCCGCCGGCGGCCTGACGGCGCTGGAAGTGACCCTGCGCTCGCAGTTCGGCCTCAAGGCCATCCAGATCCTGCGCGAGCAGCGTCCGGAGCTGGTGACCGGCGCCGGTACCGTGCTCGATCGGCAGATGCTGGCGGCGGCGGAGGCGGCGGGTTCGCAGTTCATCGTCACCCCGGGCATTACCCGTGACCTGCTGGAAGCCAGCGTCGACAGTCCGATTCCGTTGCTGCCTGGCATCAGCAATGCCTCGGGGATCATGGAGGGGTATGGCCTGGGCTATCGCCGCTTCAAGCTGTTCCCGGCGGAAGTCAGCGGCGGCGTGGCGGCGATCAAGGCGCTGGGCGGTCCGTTCGGCGAAGTGAAGTTCTGCCCGACCGGCGGTGTCGGCCCGGCCAATATCAAGAGCTACATGGCGTTGAAGAACGTGATGTGCGTGGGTGGCAGCTGGATGCTCGATCCCGAGTGGATCAAGAACGGCGACTGGGCGCGGATCCAGGAGTGCACCGCCGAGGCGCTGGCCTTGCTGGACTGATTCATCGTTACTGAATTCGTTGTGTGTTCTACGGCTTTACGGTGCGCTTGGTCGGCGCACCGTTTTTTTTGCCTGACGAAAAGTGCTGTCACAGCGTTATTGCAGGAGCCGGCTTGCTGGCGATCCCGCGAAGCGGGTCATTCAACCGCTCAACTCGTCCAACGCCCGCACCAGCAACTTCAGGTCCTGCGCCGAATTGGCCAACCCCGGCGTGATCCGGATGCAATGACCATGGGCCGCGCCGTCGCGGACCACGGTAAACAGGTTGTAGTCCGCCAGCAGCCGGTCGGCCATCCGCTGCTGGTCCGGCTCATGCCGAAAACGCAACGAGGTGATGGCGCAATACAGCCTGGGATCATCCGGTGTCAGCACCTCGATGCCCGGCATCCCGCGCGCCTTGCTCACCCAAAGATCGCGCAGGTAATTGAGGCGTGCGCCCTTGGCCACCGAACCGCCGAGTGCCCGATGCTCCTCGAGGACCAGGGGCAAGGTCATCCAGGCCGGAATATTCGGCGTGCCATAGGGCGCGCGGGCGCGGATATCGTCGAGGGGGTAGCGTTCCTCCCCCATGTCCGGGTCGATATCCGCCAGGCGCTTGGGATCGATATAGAGAAAGCCCAGGCTCAGGGGCGCGGCCATCCATTTCTGCAGGTTGAAACCGGCAAACAGGATACCCAGTGCTTCAAGGTTGAAATCGATCTGGCCCAGGGCATGGGCGCCGTCGAGGATCACGTCGATCCCATGCTCCCGGGCCGCGCCCGCGATGGCCTGCACCGGCATCACCAGTCCGCTGCGATGGGTGACATAGGTCAGGGCCATCAGCTTCAGCCGGGGATAACGTTCGAAAGCCTCCTGATAAGTGGCCACCAGGCTGTCGAAACTCACCGGGAAGGGGTGGCTGATCTCGATCAGCTCGACGCCGCGGTGGCGCGCCAGCCAGCGCATGGCACCCAGTACGCTGGGGTATTCCTGGTCGCTGACCAGCAGCTGATCGCCGGGCCGCAGGGCATTGTAGTTGCGGATCAGCGCGTGCAGGCCGTCGCTGGCGCAGCGGGTCAGGGCCACTGACTCCGGAGAGGTGCCCAGCAGATCGGCCAGTTGCGCGCGAATCTCCAGGCTTTCGAGGGTGTCGAAGCGCTGGCGCACATGCACCGAGTTGCTGCGGTTGATGAATTCGATATGGCCTTGGTACGCCGCCACGACGCTGCGGGTCATGCGGCCGAAGTAACCGTTTTCCAGGTTGATCGGGCCGGGCTCGACGTCGTAGCGCGCGGCCACGCCCTGCCAGAAGTGTTCGTCGCGGGCCTGCTCTTCATTCCTTGACATGGCGGTGCTTCTCTCGACAACGGGATCAATGGCGGGGTTTGGGTTTGCCGTGCTTGGCGCGCAACGGATCGAGCAGGTCGGACAAGCCGTTGTGGTCGATCTCCTGCATCAGCGCGAGCAGGCCGCCGAGCTCGCCGTGGGGGAAACCCTGGCGGGCGAACCAGTTCAGGTATGGGCCGGGCAGGTCGGCGATGATCCGCCCCTTGTATTTGCCGAACGGCATCTCGCGGGTGACCAGCAGTTCGAGTGTCTCGGGATTCATGGCAACCTTGTCTTGCGCTGTTCAAGCGTCTTGGAAAATACAGGCGTTCTGCAGGCAGGCCAATGGACAGTTCCTGCCAATAACCGGCATACAGATTTTGCCTGACAGGTTTCGTGCCTGAACAAAAAAACGCCGGTTTATCCGGCGTTTTTTATGCATCAACCGATGCTGATGGCGGGCAGGGTCGGCAGGGTCACCGTCTGTTGCTTGCGCGGGGCGAGGATCTCGGCCTCGCCGTCGACCACCAGCTCATCGCGCTGGTTGAACACGCGGGTGGCGATGCGTACGCGGAATTTCGGCAACTTCTCGAGAATCTCCAGGCGCACGGTCAGGGTGTCGCCGATCTTCACCGGCTTCTGGAACGTCATCTGCTGGCCCAGGTAGATGGTGCCAGGTCCAGGCAGCTCGCAGGCCACCGCGGCGCTGATCAGCGCACCGCTGAACATGCCGTGGGCGATACGCTCCTTGAACATGCTCGCCGCCGCGAACTCGGGGTCCAGGTGCACCGGGTTGTGATCGCCGGACATGGCGGCGAACAACTGGATATCGCGCTCTTCAACGGTCTTGCTGTAGCTGGCGGTCTGGCCGACTTCAAGGGCCTCGTAAGGCGTGTTGGTAACCTGGGTCATCGCAAGGGTGTCCTGTAAGGGTGTTGTTTAAAATCAACCCATTGATTTTAAAGTAAAGAATTTGACTGGTGATCATTCCGCGCGCGAGGGTCGACGATGGGCCAGGGCCTGTTCCAGCCACAGGACCACGTCGTGGGTGACTTCCTCGCGGTTGGTCTCGTTGAACACTTCATGCCGTGCCTGTGGGTAGACGTTCAATTGCAGGTTCTGGCTACCGGCGGCGCGCAAGGCGTCAGCCAGATTCTTGAGACGCTTGCCCTCGCTGACCGGATCACATTCACCGCCCATCACCAGCAGTGGCAGGCCCGGGTCGATCTGCGCCAGGTTCCTGGCCTTGCTGATCTGCTGCAGGCCGCCGAGCAGATCGATCCATAATTGGTTGGTGCAACGGAAGCCGCACAGCGGGTCGTTGACGTACTTGTCCACTTCATTCGGGTCGCGGCTCAGCCAGTCGAAGGCGGTGCGGTTGGGCTTGAAGGCCTTGTTGAACGAGCCGAACGACAGCCAGTTGATCAGCCCGCTGCGCCCGGCGGGGCCCTGGCGCCAGCGTTCGAAGCGGGCAATCGCGCCGGCCGCGCGGTACAGCGCCACCGGTTGGAAATTCGAGCCGCTGAGGATCGCGCCCTGCAAGCTGGCGCTGTGGTGCAGCAGGTAGGCCTGGGCGATGTAGCTGCCCATGCTGTGGCCGAGCAGGATGATCGGCACACCCGGGTGTTGTGCGCCGATGCGCTGGTTGAGGCTGGCCAGGTCACTGACCACCGCGCACCAACCATCCTGGTCGGCATAGTGCCCGAGTATGCCGTGTTCGGCGGTCTTGCCGTGGCCGCGCTGATCGAGGGCGTACACGCCATGGCCGGCCTCGCACAGGGCATCGGCCAGGCGCTCATAGCGACCGCTGTGCTCGGCCATGCCGTGGGACAGCATGATCACGGCTTTCGGCGGGGCATCCGGCAACCAGCGATTGACGTACAGGCGGCTGTGGTCACTCACGGTCAGCCAGAAGGTGTCATGGATCATGGCGGTTCCTTTGCACGGGGGCGAGACGGACATCGGGTGGGGGCACGTTGTCGCCCCATTGTATAGCGCATCCTCGCACAGGAAGCAGACCCTGCTGCGCATTGGCAGCTAGATTCATGATGTTGATGACAGTGTTTGGCATATTTGCCTGATCCGCGTTAACTGCTAACGTCCGCTAAGCACCGCTTTTTTCGCCTTGGCGCGCAGGCGGCCCCGCAGAGGCTCAGGTAAGAGGACAAAAACAATGCAACCTGATTTCTGGAATGACAAACGCCCCACCGGCGTCCCCCTGGATATCGACCGGGGCGCCTACAAGTCGGTGATCGAGGTGTTCGAGCGCTCCTGCAAGAAGTTCGCCGACCGTCCGGCCTTCAGCAACATGGGCGTGACCCTGACCTACGCCGAACTCGAGCGCTACAGCGCGGCCTTCGCCGGTTACCTGCAAAACCACACCGAGCTGCAACCGGGTGATCGGATCGCGGTGCAGTTGCCCAACGTCCTGCATTATCCGATTGCCGTGTTCGGGGCGCTGCGCGCGGGGCTGATCGTGGTCAACACCAATCCGCTGTACACCGTTCGCGAGATGCGCCATCAGTTCAAGGATTCCGGCGCCCGCGCGCTGGTGTACCTGAACCTGTTCGGCCAGCGGGTGCAGGAAGTGCTGCCCGATACGAAGATCGAGTACCTGATCGAAGCGAAGATGGGCGACCTGATGCCCGCCGCCAAGGGCTGGCTGACCAACCTGGTGGTGGACAAGGTGAAGAAGCTGGTCCCGGCCTACGACCTGCCCCAGGCGGCCTCGTTCAAGAGCGCCCTGCGCCTGGGCCGGGGGCACGGCATCCGGCCATTGAGCGTCGGCCTCGAGGATATCGCGGTCTTGCAATACACCGGCGGCACCACCGGCCTGGCCAAGGGCGCGATGCTGACCCACGGCAACCTGGTGGCGAACATGCAGCAGGCCCGCTGCTGCCTGTCCCAGCCGGGGCCCGACGGCCAGCCGCTGCTCAAGGAAGGCCAGGAGGTGATGATCGCGCCGCTGCCGCTGTACCACATCTATGCCTTCACCGCGAACTGCATGTGCATGATGGTCACCGGCAACCACAACGTGCTGATCAGCAACCCGCGGGACATCGGTGGCTTTATCAAGGAGCTGAAGAACTGGCGCTTTTCCGCGCTGCTGGGGCTCAACACCCTGTTCGTGGCCTTGATGGAGCATCCGGATTTCAAGACCCTGGATTTTTCCAGCCTGAAACTCACCAACTCCGGTGGTACCGCGCTGGTCAAGGCCACCGCCGAACGCTGGCAGCAGCTCACCGGCTGTCGCATCACCGAAGGCTACGGGCTGACCGAAACCTCGCCGATCGCCTGCACCAACCCTTATGGCGACAAGGGCCGGTTGGGCACGGTCGGCCTTCCGGTGCCCGGCACCGCCTTGAAGGTCATCGACGACAATGGGGTCGAGCAACCGTTGGGCGAGCGTGGCGAGCTGTGCATCAAGGGGCCGCAGGTCATGAAGGGCTACTGGCAGCAGCCGGAGGCCACCGAACAGGTGCTGGACGCCGAGGGCTGGTTCAAGACCGGCGATATCGCGGTGATCGACCCGGACGGCTTCGTGCGCATCGTCGACCGCAAGAAGGACATGATCATCGTCTCTGGTTTCAACGTGTATCCCAATGAAATCGAAGATGTGGTGATGGCCCATCCGAAGGTCGCCAACTGCGCGGTCATCGGTGTACCGGACGAGCGTTCCGGCGAGGCGGTGAAGTTGTTCGTGGTGGCGCGGGATTCGGGGGTCAGCCTCGAAGAGCTGAAGGCCTACTGCAAGGAAAACTTTACCGGCTACAAGGTGCCCAAGCACATTGTGCTGCGCGATTCCTTGCCGATGACGCCGGTAGGCAAGATCCTGCGGCGGGAGTTGCGCGATATCGCCTAGGCCGGACCTGATGTGGCGCCGCTGAAGGCCTCTTCGCGGCGGTGCGGCGTTCCGACAAGCTCCGCTCCCACAGGAACCGATGTGGGAGCAGGGCTTGCCCGCGAAGCTTTTTTGGCCTGAAACAGCCGATCTAGAGCGGAATTCAAGTAAATAGAATTTTTACTCTAAAAATGACTATTGGTGTTTATTGAGTCATGTTTATGACCGTAAGGGCCGCATTTGGCTCTAGGCGACCCTCGGCAAAGCTGCTACTCTCGGCGCGCTTTGTGACTTCTCGGCATCGATAAAAGCCGGACTCACCCCATAAAAAACACAGATAAATAATAATCGCATCAAATGCGGTACTGAATTCGCGTTGCTGAGGAGTAGGCTTCCATGATCGAAGACTTTTGGAAGGATAAGTACCCGGCTGGGATTGCTGCCGAGATCAATCCTGACGAGTACCCGAATGTTCAGACGGTATTGAAACAGTCTTGCCAACGATTCGCCAGCAAGCCGGCCTTCAGCAACCTCGGCAAGACACTCACCTACGGTGAGCTGTACGAACTGTCGGGTGCTTTTGCCGCTTACCTGCAACAGAACACCGACCTGCAGCCGGGCGATCGCATCGCCGTGCAGTTGCCCAACGTGCTGCAATATCCCGTCGCCGTATTCGGTGCCATTCGCGCCGGGCTGATCGTGGTCAACACCAACCCGCTGTACACCGCGCGGGAAATGGAACACCAGTTCAACGACTCCGGCGCCAAGGCCCTGGTGTGCCTGGCGAACATGGCGCACCTGGCCGAGGCCGTGGTGCCCAAGACCGGCGTCAAGCACGTGATCGTCACCGAAGTCGCCGACCTGTTGCCGCCGCTCAAGCGCCTGCTGATCAACAGTGTCATCAAGTACGTGAAGAAAATGGTCCCGGCCTATCACCTGCCCAAGGCCGTCAAGTTCAACGACGTGCTGAGCAAGGGCCGTGGCCAGCCGGTCAAGGAAGCCAATCCGTCCAGCGGCGACGTCGCCGTGCTGCAATACACCGGCGGCACCACGGGCGTGGCCAAGGGCGCGATGCTGACCCACCGCAACCTGGTGGCGAACATGCTGCAGTGCAGGGCGCTGATGGGCTCGAACCTCAATGAAGGTGGCGAGATCGTCATCACCCCGCTGCCGCTGTACCACATCTATGCCTTCACCTTTCATTGCATGGCGATGATGCTGAGCGGCAACCACAACATCCTGATCAGCAACCCGCGTGACCTGCCGGCGATGGTCAAGGAGCTGTCGAAGTGGAAGTTCAGCGCCTTTGTCGGCCTGAACACGCTGTTCGTGGCGCTGTGCAACAACGAGGCCTTCCGCAAGCTGGACTTCTCCGGGCTCAAGGTCACCTTGTCCGGCGGCATGGCCCTGCAACTGGCGGCGTCCGAACGCTGGAAGGCGGTGACCGGCTGTTCGATCTGCGAAGGCTACGGGATGACTGAAACCAGCCCGGTGGCTTCGGTGAACCCGAGCCAGAACATCCAGGCCGGCACGATCGGCATTCCGGTGCCCTCGACCCTGTGCAAGGTGGTCAACGATGCCGGGGAAGAACAGGCCCTGGGCGAAATCGGCGAGCTGTGCGTCAAGGGCCCGCAGGTGATGAAGGGCTACTGGCAGCGCCAGGACGCCACCGACGAGATCCTCGACAGCGAAGGCTGGTTGAAGACCGGCGATATCGCGGTGATCCAGCCGGACGGCTACATGCGTATTGTCGACCGCAAGAAGGACATGATCCTGGTGTCGGGCTTCAACGTTTATCCGAACGAGCTGGAAGACGTGCTGGCGACCTTGCCCGGCGTGCTGCAATGCGCGGCCATCGGCGTGCCGGACGAGAAGTCCGGGGAGGTCATCAAGATCTTCATCGTGGCCAAGCCGGGCGTGACCCTGACCAAGGACCAGGTGATGGAGCACATGCGCGCCAATGTCACCGGCTACAAGGTGCCCAGGTACGTCGAGTTCCGCGATGCGCTGCCGACCACCAACGTCGGCAAGATCCTGCGCCGCGAGCTGCGCGATGCCGAGCTCAAGAAGCTGGGCCTGAAAAAGACGGCCTGATCCCGCGAAACGACAAAGCCCCGCATTGCGGGGCTTTGTCGTTTATGGCATGCGCGACTCAGGGTTGCTGGAACTGCGCGAACCCCACGCCGGTACCCGCCGGCCGCACGTCCTTGAGGAACGAGTCCTTGTCGGCGCTCAGCTCCAGGCTCAGGGTCGGTCGGCGCTTGCCGGCGTTGCGCACCACCAGACCTTCCATCTTCTCGCGCAGGAACTGCGTCGTCACCTTCAGGTGCAACAACTGGTCGGTGCTCGGCGTGTACAGCAACAGATGCACCCATTCGTATTGCCCGATCGCCAGGCGAGCCACCGGGATATCGAACCACCAGATGTTCTTGTTGCGGTTCAGTTCGGTGAAATGACAGTTGTTGACGCCCAGCACCGCGCCGCCCAGTTCCTGGTTTCGGCGGGCGATGGCCTGCTTTTTATCGAGTTTCATGACTTTCCTACCGTTATCGATCTTCAGCGCCAGAGCCTGAATCTGCCGCGCATTCTCAGGGGTTGGCGGGCAAACATAAAGGCAAACCTGAGTTCTTCGATGAAAAGCCGTGCTGAAACTTCAAGGGAACGGATACCGCGGCCATCCCCGGATGGCCGTTTTCCCGTGGCGGCTACACTGCTTAGGATCGAGAAATGCTTTGAGGGTCGCCAACCGCGTTGCTTTGCGATAGAAAGACCATTATAGGAAAGCCCTTTGAGTCGCCTTGACTCGCTACCTTTATTTGCGGCGAAAGGAGACGCTATGATTTTCCCCGAATTGCGCGGGCTGCCCCTGCACCGCGTGATGATGCGCACGGTCACTGCCTTCGTCGCCGACGAAATGTCGACCTATGCTTCGGCACTGGCCTACCAGATGCTGTTTTCGCTGTTTCCCTTCCTGTTGTTCCTGATCGCCCTGATCGGTTTCCTCCACCTGCCGGACTTCTTCACCTGGCTGCGCCTGCAGTCGGCGCTGGTGTTGCCGCCCCAGGCGTTGGACCAGGTCAACCCGGTGATCGACCAGTTGCAGCAATCCAAGGGCGGCCTGCTCTCGGTGGGTATCGTCATTGCCCTGTGGACCGCCTCGGCCGGTGTGCGCCTGATGATGAGCGCGATGAACGCTGCCTACGATGTGGTCGAGGGGCGGCCGATCTGGAAGCGCTTCCCGCTGTCGGTCTTCTATACCGTCGGCATCGCCGTGATGCTGCTGGCCGCCGCCGCGTTGATGGTGCTCGGGCCGCAGGTGATGAGCTGGCTGGCGGGGCAGATCGGTATGGAGGAGTACGTCGTCACCCTCTGGACCTGGTTGCGTTGGCCGGTGGTGGTCCTGCTGCTGATGTTCGCCGTGGCCCTGATGTACTACGCGATGCCGGATGTGAAGCACAAATTCCGCTTTATCTCTCCGGGCTCCGTGCTGGCGGTGGTGGTGTGGATCGTCGCCTCCCTGGGCTTCGGCTACTACGTGAAAACCTTCGCCGACTACAATGCAATGTATGGCAGTATCGGAGCGATCATCGTGCTGCTGCTGTACTTCTATATCTCCGCGGCGGTCCTGCTGCTGGGGGCGGAAATGAATGCGGTGATCGAACACATGTCGTCCGAAGGCAAGCATCCCGGCGAAAAGGACCTCCAGGCGCACGACGACAAAATGCCCATCTCCGGACTGGGGCGGGACCACTCCCTCAAACCGACTACTGACGAAGCCTGATCATGATCCGTGAAATCCTGAAAATGGGCGATGAGCGCCTGTTGCGCGTCGCCCCGCCGGTGCCGCCGGAAATGTTCAACAGCAAGGAATTGTGGGACCTGATCGACGACATGTTCCAGACCATGGAGCATGTCGGTGGCGTTGGTCTGGCCGCGCCACAGATCGGCGTCGACCTGCAGCTGGTGATCTTCGGTTTCGAGCACAGCGAGCGTTACCCGGATGCCGAGGCGGTGCCGCAGACCATCCTGATCAACCCGCTGATCACGCCCCTGGGGCCGGAGCTGGAAGAGGGCTGGGAAGGCTGCCTCTCGGTGCCGGGCCTGCGCGGCGTGGTGCAGCGCTACTCGCGTATCCGTTACGAAGGCTACACGCCCAATGGCGCGCCGCTGGTGCGCACTGCGGAGAGTTTCCATGCCCGTGTCGTGCAGCACGAATGCGACCACCTGATCGGGCGTCTGTACCCGTCGCGGATCAGCGACTTCAGTCGATTCGGTTTCACCGACGTGCTGTTCCCCGACCTGGCCCCGGCGGACGAGTGACCGCCCCAGGCTTCGAGTCACGGGTAAATGGGGTGTCGATCCATACCCAGGGCGATCATCGGCTTGCTGCGTGAGTAGCGGGCCAGGCGCTCCGCCAGTGGCTGTGGCAGGGCCGGGGCGCCATGGAATCCCAACCGTTCATAGAACCCGAGCAGGTCGGGATGGCAGAACAGCCAGACCGGGCCGTCGCAGTCGCCGAGGGCCTGTTGCAGCAACTGCGCGGCGATCCCCCGACCGCGCCATTGCGGGGCGACGAACAGCCCGGTGAGCCAATGCCCCTGGGCGATGGGCGTCAACGAGAGCCCGCCGATGATTTCCCCTTGCCTGGCGACCCACAGTTGCCCGTCGCTGGCCGAGCGCATCGGTGAGTGGTGCGCTCGGTAGAACTTGTTCAGCAGGGGCCGCAGGGGGGGCGCGAGTCGCTCGTAGTTGGGATTGGGCATGGGATTTGTCGGTGGAGGAGGCAGGCGCCGGATTATAAGGAGCCGAAGTGGCCGGATGGGTCTATACCTTAATCTACATCCACCGTGGAGTACGCATCATGAGCAAGAGTCTGGATGCAAAAAAAGCCGCCAAGAAGAAACCGATCAGGAGCGCCGATGAAAAGCGCGCAGCAAAGAGAGCGAAGAAGGTGGACGTCTTCGGTCACTGAGGGTTCCAACGATATAACCAATCGATCTGCAAGATTTTTCCTCGGTAATGCACATCAGGAGAGAACGCCGGGGTTTATCCATCGGCTGAACCTGTGTGAAGCCGAACGATGCCCAATTACCTCGATATTGCTCAACGCGAAGAAATCCTGCAGTTGCACCAAACCTTCACCGGTCGTACCGAATGGCCAACCTGGCTATTGCTGATCGGCGTCTACCTGGGCTGGTTGGCCGTGGTGCTGGCCAGCCCCCGGCTGGGCCTGTGGCCGAGCACCGTCCTGCTGATCCCCATCGTCACGCTCTGGATGTCGGTGCAGCATGAACTGCTGCATGGCCATCCGACGCGTTTCGTCTGGCTGAACAAGCTCATGGGTTATGCGCCGTTCGCCGTCTGGTACCCCTACACCCTGTATCGCGACAGCCACCTGTTGCATCACCGCGACGAGGACCTGACCTTGCCGGGTGTCGATCCGGAAAGCCGCTACTTCGGCCAGCAGGACTGGCAGGGCCGTTCAGCCCTGGAGCGCGGCGTGCACTATTTAAACAAGACGGTCCCTGGGCGCCTGTTGCTGGGTGCGCCGCTGGCGCTGTTCGGCCTGGCCAGGGAAGAAGGCAGGCGCCTGCGGCGCGGCGACCGCCAGGCCTGGCTGATGTGGCTGACCCACGGCACGCTGGCCCTGCTGATGCTGGCGTTCATCGTTCACTACAGCATTATCCCAGCCTGGCATTACCTGCTGCTGATCAGCGTTCCGGCGCTGTCGGTGGGAGCGCTGCGGTCTTTCTATGAACACCGCCCGAGTGCCTTGCCGCACCAGCGCACGGTGCTCAACGAAGCGGGCTGGCCCTGGCGCTGGCTGTTCCTCAACCTGAACCTGCACCTGGTGCACCACGACCTGCCGAAGCTGCCCTGGTATTTCCTGCCACGGGTCTATCGCGCGCGGCGCGCGGCGTGGTTGGCGCGTAGCGGTGGCTACCTGGTAAAAGGCTATGGCGAGCTGGCGCGACAACATGCGCTGAAGGTTGTCGATAGCCCACGGCATCCGTTTGCCTGAGGAAGGTTCATGACTCATCGTTATGCCGAACTGCCGATGTACGTTGCCCCCGGCGAAGTGCAGGAGGCCAACGAGCGCTGGATCGAGCGGATTGTGGCAAGGCTCGGCGTCAGCCGTCGTTCGGCCCGGGGCCTGGACTTGATGCAACTCTGGCTGTCACCGCAGCTGTTGTTCACCCAGACCTGCGGCTACCCGCTGATGACCCTTTTGCGGGGGCAGGTCAAGCTGATCGGACGTCCGCGTTATGAACTGGAGCACGCTTCGGGCGGCGATCATTGCAGCCTGTTGCTGAGCCGTGAGCGGGAGGGGCGTCGGACGCTGGAAGACTTCCACGGCAGTCGTGGGGTGATCAACGACGAGGGCTCCAACAGCGGGATGAACCTGCTGCGCCAGCGTCTGGCGCCCTTGCACCGGGATGGTCGGTTCTTCGCCAGTGTCGGGCAGAGTGGTGCCCACCGCGAAAGCCTGCGCTGGTTGCGCGAGGACCTGGCCGACCTGGCGGCGGTGGACAGCGTGACCTTTGCTTATCTCGCGCGTTTTGCGCCCCATGAGGTGGCCGGCTTGAGGGTGGTGGCGCGCAGCGCCTTGAGTCCGTGCCTGCCTTACATTGCCCCTGTCGAGTCGAGCGTCGAGGACATCGAGCGCATTCGTGCGGCAATGAACCAGGCGCTGCGCGAGCTTCCCGATGTCGCGGCCACGCTGGGGTTGGGCGAGGTGTTGCCGGCGAGCGAGGCGGACTATCAGGTCCTGCTGGATTATCGGGATCAGGCCCAGGCACTGGGGTTTGCTCACTTGCGCTAGCGGTGCCAGAGATGACCGGCAGGGCGTAGCCTTTCACGCATAAACTAACTTATAGGAATATAAAAATAGTTTTTAAGTATTATTAAAGAATAAGTCGTGTTGGTAGGATTCTGCCACCGGACCACCGGACATACAGCGCACCCCTCTTGAATTGGAGCCACTATGTCCGGCGCCGACACACCTCACCGCGATTACGTGGGCGGATTGTTCCGTAGTCATTACCCATGGCTGTGCACCCGTTTGCGCCGCCACCTGGACTCCAGCGCCAGCGCCGAAGACATCGCCGCCGACACCTTCGTCCAACTGCTGATGGCCCCCGACGCCGGGCCGATCCGCCAGCCGCGGGCCCTGCTGACCACCATCGCCCAGCGCCTGATCTACCAGCTCTGGCGTCGCCGCGATCTGGAACGCGCCCATCTCGATGCCTTGCAACAGCTCCCCGACGCCGAAGGGTCATCTCCCGAAGATCAGGCCCGGATGCTCGAAGCCCTGGAAAACATCGACAGCCTGCTCGACGGCCTGCCGGACAAGGTCAAGGCCACTTTCCTGCTGTCCCGGGTCAACGGCCTGACCTATCCCGAGATCGCCGCCGAGCTGGGTATTTCCCAGCGCTCGGTCAGCGACTACATGGCCCGGGCCGGCCACACTGCTACCTGCCAGCGGCGGCGCCGCAGGGAGGGCCGTTGCACTCGGCTGAGTGACAGCTTCTGACGGCCATGGGCCGGATGAATCCCAGTGGAACGCAATGACCCGACCTGAAATCCCAACCACCACGAGGTGAACATGAAATCCATCAAGACCCTGTTTGGCGGCTCCCTACTGGCCCTGAGCCTGTTGGCCCAGCCCGCACCCGCCGCCGAAAATAACGCCCTGATCCACTTCGGTGACATCACCTGGGAAAGCGGCAGCCTGATCACCGAAGTCCTGCGGCTGATCGTCGAGAAAGGCTACGGTTATTCCACCGATACCTTGCCCGGCAGCACCGTGAGCCTGGAAGCCGCCCTGGCGAAAAACGATATCCAGGTCATCGGCGAAGAATGGGCCGGACGCAGCCCGGCCTGGGTCAAGGCCGAAAACGAAGGCAAGGTGTTCGGCCTCGGCGACACGGTCAAGGGCGCCACCGAAGGCTGGTGGGTGCCGGAATACGTGATCAAGGGCGACCCGGCGCGCGGCCTCAAGCCACTGGCGCCGGACCTCAGGTCGGTGGCCGACCTGCCACGCTACAAGGACGTGTTCCGCGACGCCGAAGACCCGTCCCGCGGACGCTTCCTCAACAGCCCCAGCGGCTGGACCTCGGAGATCGTCAACAGCCAGAAACTCAAGGCCTATGGCCTGAGCGACAGCTTCGTCAACTTCCGCACCGGCTCCGGCGCGGCGTTGGATGCGGAGGTCACGGCTTCGGTCAGGCGCGGTAAGCCGGTGCTCTTCTACTATTGGTCGCCGACCCCGCTGCTGGGCCGCTTCAACCTGGTGAAGCTGGAAGAGCCGCCGTTCGACGCCGAGGCCTGGAAGACCCTGGCCGATGCCAGCAACCCGAACCCGCGGGGTACCCGTTCGATGCCGGCGCACCTGGCGATCGGCGTGTCCGCGCCGTTCAAGGCGCAGTACCCGGAACTGGTGGAGTTCTTTGCAAAAGTCGACCTGCCCATCGACCTGCTGAACCGCACCCTGGCCGAAATGGGCGAGAAACGCCTGCCGCCGCGCCAGGTCGCCGAAGCTTTCCTGCGTGAGCAGCCGCAGGTCTGGAACGCCTGGGTGCCCTCGACGGTGGCCCAGCGTGTGAGCACCAGCCTGTGAGGCTCAAGCGTCTGGGCCGGCTGCCGGGCTTGTTTGCGGTGTAGCTGGCGTTGATCGAGGCGCGGGGTGTTACGCCAGTTCCACCGCCAGCGCGGCGATCACCGCCGGACGCTGGTCGATTCGCGCCATGAACCGCTGCAACGCCGGCCACGGCTCCAGGTCCAGGCCAAGGAGGGCCGTCCAGCGCAGCACGGTGAACAGGTAGGCATCGGCCACGCCGAAGTGTTCGCCCAGCAGATAGTCATGCTGTTCCAGCGTGCGGCTCAGCAGGGCGAAACGCTTGTACAGCTTCTCCCGGAAAATCGCTTTCACCGCGTCCGGTATCGCACTGTTGAACAACGGCCCCATCCCGCCATGCACTTCGCCGGAAATGAAATTCAGCACTTCCTGCAAGCGCGAGCGCTCCCAACTGCCATTGAGCGGCGCCAGCCCGGCCTCGGGCTTGAGGTCGGCGAGAAACTGCACGATGGCCGTGCCTTCGGTGAGCACCCGGCCATCTTCCAGCTGGAGGGCGGCCACGTAGCCCTTGGGATTGATCTTGAGGAAGTCTTCGCCGTGTTCGGTGACTTTGCTCTGGTTGTCGACTCGCACCAGTTCGAAGGGCAGGCCGAGTTCACGCAGGACGATATGCGGTGACAGCGAGCAGGTTTGTGGGACGTAGTACAGCTTCATGGCAATCGGACTCCCTGAATAAGAACCGTGTTCAGCCTTGACGGCTTTGGCGAGCGGCAGTGTCATCCTTGCCATCGACCTGGGTAAAATTAATTCTTGAGAAAACAGCCATAAGGTCAGCTACTGTCATGATGAATCTGCTGCATTGGCGCCTGCTGGTGGCGGTGCTCGATACCGGTACCCTGACCCGCGCCGCCGAACAGGTCGGCATGACGCAATCGGCGGCCAGCCAGGCGTTGGCGGCGATGGAGCAGACCCTGGGCGTCCAGCTGTTCACCCGTCACGCCCGCCAGTCATTGCCTACCGCCATCGGCCTGCAGGTTCTCGAGCAGGCTCGGATAATGCTCACCGCCCTGAAAACCATCCGCCGGCAGGTCGACAGCGATAAAGGACTGATCGACGGCAGCATTCGCCTGGCGAGCTTTCCCATGGTCCTGAGCACCTTGCTGCCACCGCTGTTGCGTCAGTTCCGCCAGCGTCATCCCGGTATCGAAGTCGTGGCTCTGGAGGTCAGCGACCATGAAGTGCAGGCCATGCTCGCCAATGACACCGTGGATGTCGGCGTGGTGCTCAACCCCGATATCGCAAGCGGCGCCCTGGAGTTGGGGCGCGATGCCTGGGTCGCTGTGGTCCCGATGGGCCATCGGCTGGCCGCCAGGGGCGTCGATGGCTGCGTGAGCCTGGCCGAGCTGGTCGTCGAACCCTTCGTGCTGGCGACCGGCGGTTGCGCGGTCAACGCGCGGAGCATTGCCGCCGAAATCGGTCTGTCGCTTCAGGACGTGCGCGTCGAGGTCCGTGAGTGGAGCAGCGCCTATGCCCTGGTGCGGGAAAACCTCGGTGTGACGCTGGTCCCCGAACTGGCCCTGCCCGCCGGACGCAGGGGCCTGCGGGTACTGCGCCTGGAGGCGACGATCGAGCGCCGCTTCGGCTTGCTGCCGTCGGCGGCGGGCGCGCGCTCGGCGGCAGTGCGGGCCTTGTTCGAGATGTTGCGCTGATTTGACGCTTGCCGGAACAGCGTCAGTCCCGGCGCCGATGGGTTACTTCGTGGCCAGGAAGGCGCCGGCCATCTGCTGGTCGACAGGGCTGGCCTGGTTATCCGCGGTCTTCGCGTTGAACTCCAGCTTGAGGCGTTCGGCGATCTTGTCCTCGATGCCTTTCTGTTTTTCCGGCGACAGGCTTTTCAGGCTGTCCTCGGTCAGGCCCTGTTCCTTGAGGAGCTGTTCGCGGATGCGCTGGGCCACCGGCTTGTTCATGTAGTCCTTGAATTCCTTCGTCGCGTTGCTGTCGTTGCTCGCGATGGCGGCGGGGGCCGTGCGGGTCGTCGGCGCCGTGGCGGTCAGGGTCGCCGGGGCCGCGACATTCGGCACCGCGGCCTGCAGGTGCACACGGGTCTTGGCGAAGGCCGCGTTGAGGTTGTCGGCGATCTTGTCCGCGGCGTTCTGGGTACCGGGTGCGCTGGTGGCCGTGGCGGCCGCCTGGGCATTCTGGATAAAGCCACTGGACAGCGCGCTGGCGGCGGCGGTGGTCGGATCCAGGTCCGCACGATGGCTGGGTTGAATCACCGGGTTGTTACGGGCATTGACCAACATGGGATAAACACCTGAATGTGAGTACAGGGCCGATGCCAGCAATTTGTATGCCTGTTGGTACAAAGTCGGCCTTATCAAGGTCTTCCGGATACATCATGGCTGAAAACGCCGCGGCAAGCGGAGAGGCCTTGCCGCATCGATTGCCGCTTCCGGCAGGGCGGTTCCGGGTTTCAGTGAAGCGGCAGGCCGAACTCGCGGAAAGCGTCGTCCACCGGTTGATAACCCAGTACCTGGGTGGTTTCGCTCAGGTCCAGGCGCTTGAAGCGGTTGTTGGAGATGGCGTGGGCTACCAGGTGCTGCACGCCTTCCACCTCGATCGCCCGCTGCAACAACTGCACGGCGTCGCGCGGGCTGAGCCAGGCACTCAGGTCGCGGCGGGTGCGCAGGTCATGATCATCGGGAAACTCGAAGGCACCGACGCGCAAGACAATGGTCGATAATCCGCGCTTGGCCGAATAGAACGCACACAGCGCTTCGCCATAACATTTACTTACCCCGTACAGATTGGCCGGCATCACCGGCATCCCCGGGGTGATCTGTCGATCCATCGGGTAACCCTCGATGGCCTGGGCGCTGCTGGCGAACACCACGCGCTTGCACTGGGCGCGCGCGGCGGCCTCGAGCAGGTAGGTGGTGGCCAGGATATTGTTCGGCAGCAGTTCCTCGAAGGACGAATCCGCAAAAGGAATACCCGCCAGGTGCACCACCACGTCGATGCCCTCGACCAGGGTCGCCAATTCATCCTTGTCGGCCATGTCCAGGCGGATGAAGCGGTGATCGCCGATGGCAAAGTCCGGTTGGTGGCGGTCGGCGAGGACAAAATCGTAGCGGTGTTTTGCCGCCTGGAAAAACGTCTTGCCGATGCGGCCACAGGCACCGGTCAGCAACACCTTGAGTGGGTTCATTCTGACTTCCATGTTGTTTTTATGACGACCAGATGAATGATTCGTGACGATTGAAGATAGACCATGGCCACGAATCTGTCGGCTCGATAAATCTCTAGCCCGAGGTTCGCATGGCGTTTTAGGATAGTGGCCCGCTGCTTTAATCCAACGCTCAGAGGTCCCCGCTAGATGCACAAGGCATTACGTAGATTCGGCTGCATGGCCGGGTTGTTGACGCCGTTCTGGTTAGTTGTGGGGGTGGCCCTGGCCGGTGCCCTGTATCCGGGCTACAGCCATCTCAATCAGGCCATGAGTGAGTTGGGCGCGCTGGGTGCGCCGACCCACGAGTTGTCGCCGTTGATCAACAACCTGCCGCTGGGGCTGTTGTTCTTCGCTTTCGGTGTGACGGTCTTTGCCTGTTTCGAAGGGCGCGGCCTGGCCCAGATCAGTGGTGTGCTGATTGCGCTGCATGGCATTGCCAGCCTGTTCACCGGTTACTTTTCCTGCGACGCGGGCTGCGGACTGCAGAACCCGTCCTTCAGCCAGACCGTGCACAACAGCGCGGGCCTGGTGATGTTTCTGACCCTGGTGATCGCCAACGCATTGTGGGTGTACCTCGCCGCTCGGTTGCTGGGCTCCAGGGCGTTCGCCTGGTTTTCCCTGGCGTGCACCCTGGTGGCCTTGGCGGCGTTGCCCTTGATGGGACTGGCGGTGGCGCAAGGGGAGGGGTTCGGCCTGTACCAGCGCCTGAACTACGGCGCTTCGGTGGTGTGGATCGGGGTGTTTGCGGGGTTGTTGCTGGCGCGGGAAAAGCGTCGGATCGAACAGGATTGATGTCGGGCATGCCCCTGCGGACAGGGGCGTGATCCAGGCTCCTACCGCGGGTCAACTGCTCTCGCGCACCATCAGTTCAAAGCCCATGTCCTGCACCGGTTGGGCGACCGGATTACCGGCCATCAAACTCAGCATCTGCTCCGCCGCCCGCCGGCCGACAGCCTCCCGGGGCGTGCGGATGCTGCTCAGGCGCGGCACCATGAAGGCCGAGCCGGGCAGGTCGTTGAAGCCCACCACCGCGACCTGTTCCGGCACCTTGATACCACAGCGCATGGCCTCCAGCAGGGCGCCCTGGGCCAGGTCGTCGTTACCGAAGAAGATCCCGTCGACCTGCGGATGGCTGTGCATCAGTTGCAGGAACAGTTCTCCGCCCAGGCCCACCGACGAAGGGCGCGGCGTCAGCAGTTCCAGATCCGGGTGATACAGCCCTGCCGCCTGCAGCGCGTGGCGAAAGCCTTCGCCGCGCAGCAGGGTGCGCTGGTCCAGCTGCGCGCCGATGTAGGCCAGGTGCTTGCGTCCTCGGGAGATCAGGTGCTCGGCCGCCGTGGCGCCGGCGCTCTGTTGCGAGAAGCCGACGCAGTTCACCCCGGCACCGGGGTCCAGGTCCATCATGTAGACGCAGGGCACGTTGCTCGCCTCGATCATCCGCCGCGCGCTTTCCGAACGATCGAAGCCGGTCAGCAACAGGCCCCGTGGCTGGTAGGCCATGTAGTTGCGCAGCAGGTTTTCTTCTTCGTCGCGGGAATAGTGATAGTTGCCGATCAGCACTTCGAAGCCCCGGGGCCGCAGCACCGAGTGAATGGCTTCCAGGGTGTCGATGAACAACAGGTTGGACAGCGACGGCACCAGCACCACCACCGAATGGCTCTGGGCTGAGGCCAGGGCGCGGGCGGCCGGATTGACCACGTAGTTCAATTCCTCCGCCGCGTGTCGGACCTTTTCCACCAGTTCCGTGGCCACGCTGCTGATGCCGCGCAGGGCCCGCGACGCGGTGATGGGACTGACGCCGGCCAGGCGCGCGACTTCGCTGAGGGTAGGGCGTCCCGTGGTACGGGTATTCCTGTCGTTTTTCGTGGAGGTCATCGGACGGCTTGCCAAACAAAATTCAAGGCACTAAGGTAGCGCTGTCTCGACGAGCCTGCAATTGCCTGAGTGTGATCGACCTGAATCGCGCCCGGTGTCGTCGGACGGTTGTTGCAACCCGTGGTACCGCACCACCCCATAAAAATGACAAGAAAGCGTCGGCAGTTTGCGTTTTGTGCTTTGCTTTCCCTGTAATGAAAGCTCTGACAAAGACAGCGCTGTCTGCGTGTCGAGGTGTTACATGAGTCAACCCATCACTGCCCTGGTCATCATGGGCGTCTCCGGTTGCGGCAAGTCCAGTGTGGGCGAGGCCCTGTGCCGGCTCAACGGCGCGGCCCAGATCGAAGGCGACAGTTTTCACCCCGCCGCCAATATCGCCAAGATGAGTGCCGGCATTCCCCTGACCGATGACGACCGTGCCGGCTGGCTCGACAGCCTGTGCGACGAGTTGCGGCGGGTCCTGGCGACCGGCCAGCACCCGGTGCTGACCTGTTCGGCGCTCAAGCACAGTTACCGTGAACGCCTGCGCCGCGCCGCGCCGGGCCTGGGCTTCGTGTTTCTCGAACTGAACCGCGAAGTCGCCGCCGAGCGGGTGGCGCATCGTCCGGGGCATTTCATGCCCTCGACCCTGATCGACAGCCAGTTCGCCACCCTTGAATCGCCGGTCGGCGAGCCCCTGACCCTGGCCCTGGACGCTTCCACCCAGAGCGTCGAACGCCTGGCGCAGTCGGCCCATCGCTGGTGGCAGGCACACGGGTTGGACCGCTCGGCCTGATTTTCGCCTGGAAAAGATAGCGCTGTCCCAGTCGGCTATCGTCAAACAACGCACCGCATAAAAACAACAAGCAGGAGACACCTTATGTTCGGACTGTCCCACGAGACCTATCTGTTGCTGGATGCAGTGGTCACGATTATCGGGCTGATCGTGTTGATCACCCGCTTCAAGATTCACCCCTTCATCGGCCTGATCATCGCCTCGGCGTTTCTCGGCCTGACCTCGGGCATGCCCGCGGACAAGATCATCAAGGCTTTCCAGGACGGTTTCGGCGGCGTGCTGGGCTTTGTCGGGATCATCCTGGCGCTGGGTACGATGCTCGGCAAGATGATGTCCGATTCCGGCGGCGCCGATCAGATCGCCCAGACCCTGATCCGTGCCTTCGGCAAGGAGCGGGTGCAGTGGGCGATGATGTGCTCGGCGTTCCTGGTGGGCATTCCGCTGTTCTTCGAGATCGGCTTCGTGCTGCTGATTCCGCTGGTGTTCATCGTCGCGCGGCGCACCGGTGTGCCGCTGATCAAGATCGGCATTCCGCTGCTGGCCGGGCTCTCGGCGGTGCACGGTCTGGTGCCGCCGCATCCGGGGCCGCTGCTGGCCATCGGGGTGTTCAACGCCGATATCGGCAAGACCATTTTCTACGGCCTGATCGTCGCCTTGCCGACCGCTATCATCGCCGGGCCGATCTTCGGCACCTTCATTGCCCGGTACATCCCGGGCAACCCGTCGCAGGAATTGGTCGACCAGTTGGCCCGTGAGCCGCAAGTGACGGCGCTGCCGAGCTTCGGCGTGACCCTGGTCACCGTGCTGCTGCCGGTGTTCCTGATGCTGCTCAAGACCTTCGCCGACATTGCCCTGCCGGACGGGCATTTCTTCCGGATCTGGATGGACATGATCGGTCACCCGATCAGTGCCTTGCTGCTGGCGCTGCTGTTGGCGCTGTACACCTTCGGCAAGCGCCAGGGCATGGATTCCAAGCGCGTGCTCAAGCTGCTGGACGCCAGCCTGGCGCCGACGGCGGCGATCATCCTGATCATCGGTGCCGGGGGTGGCTTCAAGCAGATGCTGGTGACCAGCGGCGTGGGCGATGTGATCGGGCATATCGCCGTGAATGCGCAGATTTCGCCGATCCTGCTGGCCTGGCTGGTGGCGGCGGTGATCCGCGTGGCCACGGGTTCGGCAACGGTGGCGACCATTACCGGGGCGGGCATCGTGATGCCGGTGGTGGACCTGATTCCAGGGGTGAACCGCGAATTGCTGGTGTTGGCGACGGGGGCGGGGTCGTTGATCCTGTCGCACGTCAACGATGCCGGGTTCTGGCTGGTCAAGCAGTACTTCAACATGACCGTGGCCGAGACGTTCAAGACCTGGACGGCCATGGAGACGATTCTGTCGGTGGTGGGGCTGGTGTTTATCCTGCTGTTGTCGCTGGTGGTCTGAACGATTCGGGGCCGACACCTGTGGCAGGTGTCGGCCCCGATCCTGTGGCAGACCCGTTCGCTACGCAGGTTATTCCGCAGCGGTTTTCTTCAGCAGACCATCGGCCCGGAACATCCCGCGAATCCCGCGCACGGCCTGGCGGATGCGGTCCTGGTTTTCAATCAGGGCGAAACGCACATGATCGTCACCGTACTCGCCGAAGCCGACCCCCGGCGATACGCAGACCTTGGCTTCGGCCAGCAGTTTCTTGGCGAACTCCAGCGAGCCCAGATGGGCGTAGGCCTCGGGTATCTTCGCCCAGACGTACATCGAGGCCTTGGGGTTCTCGACCATCCAGCCCAGTTCGTGCAAGCCTTTGACCAGCACGTTGCGGCGTTGGCGGTACTGCTCGGCGATGTCCCGGACACACTGCTGGTCGCCTTCCAGCGCGGCGATGGCCGCCACCTGCAAGGGGGTGAAGGTGCCGTAGTCGTGGTAGCTCTTGATCCGCGCCAGGGCGCTGACCAATTCCGGATTGCCGACCATGAAACCGATACGCCAGCCGGCCATGTTGTAGCTCTTGGACAGGGTGAAGAATTCCACCGCGATGTCCTTGGCGCCCGGCACCTGCATGATCGACGGGGCTTTCCAGCCGTCATAGACGATGTCGGCATACGCCAGGTCGTGGATCACCAGGACGTCGTACTGCTTGGCCAGGGCGATCACCCGCTCGAAGAAATCCAGTTCCACGCACTGCGCGGTGGGGTTCGAGGGGAAACCGAGAATCATCATCTTCGGCTTGGGGATGGAGCCACGGATGGCTCGTTCCAGTTCGGCGAAGAAGTCCACGCCTGGCACCAGCGGTACCGAGCGGACCTGGGCGCCGGCGATCACCGCGCCGTAGATATGGATCGGGTAGCTGGGGTTGGGCACCAGCACCGTGTCGCCCTGGTCGAGGGTGGCGAGCATCAGGTGGGCCAGACCCTCTTTCGAACCGATGGTGACGATGGCTTCGCTTTCCGGGTCGATATCGACCTGGTAGCGATCCTTGTACCAGTGGGAAATCGCCCGACGCAGCCGTGGGATACCCTTGGACGTGGAGTAGCCGTGGGTGTCTTCGCGCTGTGCGACGGTGACCAGTTTTTCGACGATATGCGGCGGGGTGGCGCCGTCGGGGTTACCCATGCTCAGGTCGATGATGTCTTCGCCACGACGACGGGCGGCCATCTTCAGCTCGGCGGTGATATTGAATACGTAGGGGGGAGTCGATCAATGCGCGCAAAGCGGCGCGGCGAACCTGGGGTTGCCATGTAAACCTCTGACACGTAAGCGCCCGGAACCGTCCGAGCGACGTTGGCCACTGCGGTGGCCTGCGGGGCTGACAATAAGGGGGATGCTGGCCATCTGTCCAGATGGCTTGCGGAAAATATTTCCGACGGCGGACAAGTGCCGGGTCGGTCAAACGGCACGGCCATTTGCTTCTATACTGCCTCCGGAGTCGTTCCCCATATGGAGTTTTCACCCATGGACGCAGCACATAACCTTGGCTACATGTATACCTTGCCAGAGCCACGTTTCGAGCATGGTCATTTTCGATTGATCGCCGGCCTGGGCGCGCGTTTTACCGCCGAGACCTCGGGCGCCATCCCCGACCTGTGGGATGCTTTTGTGCCGCACATCGGAAAAGTCCCCAGCCAAGTGGGTGAAGTGACGTACGGTATCTGCTGCAATCCGGATGGTCAGGGCGGCTTCGAGTACATCGCCGGAGTGCAGATCAGCAAGCTCGACGACCTGCCCGAGCTGTACCGCTGGGTAGAGTTGCAGGACCAGCACTACGCGGTCTTCGAACATCAAGGCTCGCTGGAAACCCTCAAGCAGACATTCGAGTTCATCTGGAACGACTGGTTGCCGCAGTCCGGCTACCAGGCGGCGGATGCGCCGGAGTTCGAACGCTACAGCGCCGATTTCAATCCGGAAAAAGGCACCGGCACGGTGGAGATCTGGGTGCCGATCAAGGCCTGAGCCCGCACGACCTACGTTCTCCTTCGGCATAGGGGAGCGGGTTTCCCTATGCCCTTTCAATGTCCTTCCTTGTTGTCCTTTTGCGTTTTGGTCGCACGCCAGAAGTCGAGGTAGAGGGTGATCATACCGAACACGCTGATGCCCGACAGCATGAGCAGGCCGATCTGGGTATGGGTCATGACAAGTCTCCGGAAAACACCGCATCAGGCGGCGACCTGCAGAGAAATAGTCGAAAACCCGGGCAAATGACATCGACTATATGAAAGCTTTACGGGGTGTTCGCGCAACAATATGGGGCGAATACGAAGTGGGCTGAAATCGTCGTTCCGATGCCGCCAACCACTCTCTCGACCCCGTCGTCGGCTTTCGATCAACGGGACGTTCGGCTGCGTAATGTCCATTGAACCGCCGGTACTTTTACGTATTCCAGCAAGGAATGCATTGCATTAAAAACATGAATTTTCTTTATTTTCGCAGGGCGACTACCTTGGGCTGAAGTCCCCGCCAAGAAGAGAAAGCCCATGTCGTCCGAACACCTGGATTCTGCTCGGAAATTCGATGTGTCCCGTGCCGATGAATACGCCGAGCAAAGCCGCATCGCCCTGGCTGGTTATGACGCCTGTCACGAGTTGGTCGCCTGCATGCTGGCGGCCAGCCTGGGCAGCGGGCGCGAGGCGAGGATTCTGGTGGTGGGGGCCGGTGGTACCGCCCAGGAAATCCTGACGGCGGCGGCGCTTGAGCCGCTTTGGCGGTTCACTGCGGTCGACCCCTCGGCACCGATGCTTGAGTTGGCACAGGCCAGCCTTCAGGCACAGGGGCTGCTTGCGCACACGCGGGTATTCCTGGGTACGGTCGAGGAACTGACCGACGAGCCGCCCTATGATGCCGCGACCCTGATCGGTGTGTTGCATCACCTGCCCGGCGATCAAACCAAGCACGACATCCTCAAGGCGATTGCCACCCGGCTAAAACCGGGAGCCCCGTTGATTGTGGCGGGCAACCATCAGGCCTATGCCAGCCAGCCGTTGTTGTTGGCGGCCTGGGGCGAGCGCTGGCGTCAGCAGGGCGCGAGTGCCGATGCCGTTCGCGCCAAGCTTGGCAAGATTCTCCAGGGTGCCGATCCGCCACACTCGGAGGCGGCGGTTCAGCACTTGCTCGAGGAGGCCGGATTCGGCGCCGCGACGCGGTTCTTTTCCAGCCTGTTCTGGGGCGCCTGGGTGGCATCGAGGAGCGCCGTATAACCGATATGACGTTGCCTTTCCCCAGGTGCTACGTGCTCAGTTGCCGTAACAGCGAATCAACGCCGAATGGGTGGCGTAGCGTCCAGAGACCAGGATCTTGCCATCCGGCTGCAACTCCAGGTTGGAGAGGTAGCTGGTGGAGTCGCCGATGTAGATCAGGCGGCTGATCCCGTTATCGCCAAAATAAGGATCCAGTTCGCCGTTGCTCAAATGGCGCATCAACCAGCAGCGGCTGCCGCTGTTGATATGACCGGCACTGACGATTTTCCCGTCCTCCTGCACCGCCAGGGCGAAGGATATATCCAGTTCCGGCAGCTCCCAGGGCACCCCGGCATTGAAGGTATCGTCCAGCTTGCCGTCGGCGCTGACGCGGGTGAGCAGGGCGATGTTGTGGGTGAGATCCGCGGAGCCGGTGACGACGATTTTCTGATCGGGCTGCACGGCGATATCGAAAAACGCGGCGTTGCCGTCGCGGGCCGGCTCCAGCTCCAGATAGCCGGCGCAGCCGAAGGTCTTGTCCGGCAGGCCGGTGGCCCCGTAGCGCATCAGCATGGCCTTGCGGCCGCGTCGACCGGCCACGATCAGCTTGCCATCGGCCTGGACCTGAACCGCCTCGAAGGCGATGTTCGGTTCCGGTGCCGTGACCACCCCGCAGGTGCCGAAGCGCAGGTCGAAACTGCCGCTGCGGTCGAGACGCACGATAACGTCGCGTGCCGGCTCGCCCACGGCGCTGTTCCTCAGGGCCAGGACGATAAAGCCGTCCTGGGGTTGCACGGTGAGTCGGCGGCCATAGCCGGTCCAGGGCGCCGTGTAAGGCAGGGTGACCTGACCGTTATCGCCGAAGTCGGGGTCCGGGGCGCCGGTTTCAGTGATACGAGCGCAGAAGACCTGTTCACCGGAGCGGAAGTGGCCGAGCAAGAGGAATTTGTCATCTTCGTCGACGACAGCCTTGATCAGTCTTCGGCTGGAACTTCCGAGTGATTGGGCGAAGTCATTATAGTAAAGGCCGTCTTCGCTGAAGTCGGCCTGGGTGATACTTTCCGGGCGGTCTTCATGTACGCCGATAAACCGATGACGGCCGTCGGGCCGCAATAAAGAGGGACCGACAAAGCCAGGACCTCTTTCTGAAAAAATAACCAGACCGTCGCGGTGTTCACCAAATTCCAGATCAAATTTTCCGGCGCTGCCGGGCCGTTTGATGACCGCGGAGGGCGAGGTTTTTGGGGCGTTGTTCGAGATTCGACTTTGTGCATCCATGGGTATTGAGTCCTTTCAGTTTATTAAATGGCCACTTGAGTTAAATAACGGTTTATCAAGTAGCGGCACGTCGGCTTCCTGATGAAGTAGCGACGTGATCGATTTAATAACTGGAAGGCGAATTTGCCCAGCGCTCAAGTTTTACTGTAAATGACCAACTGATCTCATAGTTATGGCCACCCACAACTTCAAAGTGCCAAGGCCAATCTTCGTTCGCCGCGGTAGGCTTCGCCGGTATCGACCCAACCCTGTTTCAGGTAAAGGTTCATTGCTGCTTTGTTATCCGTTCCTACCGACAGCAGTAACTCACGGGTCTGCGGCCAGGCCCGGCGTGCCGCTTCGGGCAGGGCTTGCAGGCAGGCCACGCCGAAACCCCGGCCTTGCACCTGTCTGTCGACTTGCAGGGCATGCAGGGTGGCGCTGCCTGCGCCGGCCCAGTGCGGAACGAAAGGGTGGCGCTTGAGCAACAGGAAGGCCACCGGCATGTCCTCGTCGAGCAGGACCAGACCCAGCACACCGTCATGGGACTTGCGCGGCAGGGAGTGCAGGGCCGACTGGATGTCACCGCAAAACTGCAGTTGTTCAGGATGGACTTCGAGGCCCACGAGCTGCTCTCGCTGAAGGGCGGTCAGATCGGCATAGTGGGCCAGTCGGGGATGCGTGACGGTTCTCACAGCGGCAGGTCTTTTTTCTGGTAGCAGAGGGCGGATTCTATCGGCTTTGTCAGGCTTGATATTATTTTTCCAGCGACTTTTCACGCCTGTCGATTTCGCTCGCTCCCAGGCGACTATTCGTACACCTGCTGATCGTCGATGGCCTTCGCCAAAGCTCGAAACAGCAGCCATAGTTGCTCGACCGCCCTGGAGACACTCCATGAAATACCTATGCCTGATCTACAGTAACGAAGAGCTGATGCATTCCCACCCCGACAGTCCCCAGGACCCCGAGTGCCTGGCCTATGCCCAGTCGATCCAGGCCAGTGGCCGAATACTTGCCGCCGAGCCGCTGGAGTCGGTGAGCACCGCCACGACGGTGCGCATGCGTGGCGGCAAGCTGTCCATCGTCGACGGGCCGTTTGCCGAGACCAAGGAGCAACTGGCCGGGTTCTATCTGGTGGAGGCCCGCGATCTCAACGAAGCCTTGCAGATTGCCGGCCATATCCCGGCCGCACGGGTGGGCAGCGTGGAAGTGCGGCCGGTGCGGGCGCTCAATCTGGGGTTGCCGGATTGACCCTCGAAGCCGATAGCGTCAAGCAGCAGGTCGAGGCGGTTTATCGACAGGAGTCACGGCGGATCCTGGCGACCCTGATCCGTTTGCTCGGGGATTTCGACCTGGCGGAGGAGGCCTTGCACGAAGCCTTCTTCATCGCCGTCGAACGCTGGCAGCGCGATGGCGTGCCGGCCAATCCCCGTGCCTGGCTGGTCTCCACCGGGCGTTTCAAGGCCATCGATGTGCTGCGCCGACGGGCACGTTTTGCCGCGTCCCGGGAGCAGTTGATCGCCCAGGCCGAAGCGCTGGAGCAGGGTGAATGGTGCGACGAGGACGTCGAGGACGATCGGCTGCGGCTGATCTTTACCTGCTGTCACCCGGCGCTGTCGGCGGATGCCCAGGTGCCACTGACGTTGCGCGAAGTCTGCGACCTGACCACGGAAGAAATTGCCCGGGCCTTTCTTTCCAGCCCCTCGACCATCGCCCAGCGCATTGTCCGGGCCAAGACCAAGATTCGCGATGCGAAGATTCCTTACCAGGTGCCTTCCCGGGCGGAGTTGCCTGAGCGCCTGGACAGTGTGTTGCGGGTTATCTACCTGGTGTTCAACGAGGGCTATTCGGCATCCCTGGGAGCCAACCTGACCCGCGATGACCTGACGGCGGAAGCCATTCGCCTTGGGCGCCTGTTGCTGGAGTTGTTGCCCGATCCCGAGGTCATGGGCTTGCTGGCGTTGATGCTGCTGCATGAGTCGCGGCGCCAGGCGCGGGTCTCCGGGAGCGGGGAACTGGTGCTGCTCGATGCCCAGGATCGCTCGTGCTGGAACCCGGTGCTGATTGCCGAAGGCTGTGCCCTGGTGGAGCGCGCACTGGCCACGGGACGTTTCGGGCCCTACGGCTTGCAGGCCGCGATAGCCGCCGTGCATGCCGAGTCGGCGACGGCCGAGGACACCGACTGGCGGCAGATTGTCGGGCTCTATGACCTGTTGCTGCGGGTGGTGCCCTCGGCGGTGATAGAACTCAATCGGGCGGTAGCGGTAGCCATGCGTGACGGCCCCCTGGCGGGGCTTGAACTGGTGGAGGGCATCCTCGGGCGCGGCGAATTGCTGGACTATCATCTGGCGCATTCGGCGCGGGCGGATTTCTGCCGGCGGCTGGGGCGGGTGGAACAGGCGCGCGAGGCTTATCAGCGTGCGCTGGAATTGACGCAGCAGGCGCCGGAGCGGCGTTTTATCGAGCGCCGGCTGGAGGAGTTGAAGGGCGCCGGGTAGAGTAGGGCCGTTACTCCAGCATCCTGGCCAGCAACCAACTGCCCGCCGGCCCCGGCGGATGCAGGCGTGACCAGAGCGCATCCACCGCGATCGGCCGCGGCCAGCCGCGGACCGGCAGCTCCACCAGCGAAGCGTTGTCGAAGCGCTCCACCAGCCAGCGCGGCAACGAAGCCCAGCCGAACCCGCGCTGGGCCATCTCCAGCAACATCAGGTAACTCGATGCCGACCAGAAGCGCCCCTGGGCACGGCTCTCGTAAGGATTGACGATGGTTGCCAGCCGCAGTTCGCGGTGCCGCTGCAGGTTGGGTTGATCGACCTTGGTCTGTTTCGCCAAGGGATGATCGCGGTGGACGAACACGGCAAACTCGGTGCGTTCATCCACGGTGGCGCTGCCCAGGTCCGGCGGGTAGCTGTCCTGCCGCTCGGCAAAGGCTACCTGTGCGCGGCCTTGCCGGACCAGCTCCACCAGGTCGGCGCATTCGGCGATCAGGCATTCCAGCTCAAGGTCCGGGTAGCGCGCTTCGAAGCCGCTCAGGGCCGCCTCGAAACGGTTGGACTGGTAGGTGTCGGAAATCACCACCGTCAGCTTCGCTTCCAAGCCCCCGGCCAATTGGCGGGCGGTCATTTCCAGGCGATTGTTGGCCGCCAGGATGTCCTCGGCCTTCTGCAGCATGACATGGCCGGCGGCGGTCAGGCCGGGCTTGCGGGTGCTGCGGTCGAACAGCTCGATACCCAGGTCGATTTCCAGGCTCGCCACTGCCGCGCTGATGGTGGATTGGCTCTTGCCCAGCTTGCGTGCCGCCGCGGAAAAGGAGCCCAGGGTCGCGGCCTGGACAAAGGCCTGGAGCATTTCGTTGGAGGCCATAAACTATCGCTTTTGTCGATGGTAATCGACTTTTAGTATCTATAGGGGCGGCGATAATGGCAACTCCAGACATCAATGGAGGCGTCCGTCATGACCCCCGGCAAGTCCTTTACCGAGCGAGTATTACAGGCCATTGGCTTCGAGGTTTTCGCCGTACTCCTGTGCACGCCGCTGTTCGCCTGGGTGATGAGCAAGCCGCTGCTGGACATGGGCGTGGTGACGGTCGCCAACTGCTTTATCGCCCTGGGCTGGAACGTTGTATTCAACGGGATGTTCGACCGGATGTGCGAGCGCTTCGCCCTGGCCCGGAACGTCTGGACCCGCCTGCTCCATGCCCTGTTGTTCGAAGGTGGGCTGATCGTGGTGAGCGTGCCGCTGGTGGCCTGGTGGCTGGAGCTCAGCCTGTTGACGGCGTTGCTGCTGGATATCGGTGTGCTGCTGTTTTTCCTGCCCTATACCTACCTGTATCACTGGGCCTATGACGCTGTGCGCGAGCGGTTGTTGCTGCGGGCACGGACCTCGTAGGAGCCGAGCTTGCTCACGAAAGCGCCAAGCTCGGGCTCCGCCGTATTTACAGGAACATGCCGCCCGAGGCCTCGATCCGCTGCCCGGTGATCCACTGGCCGCCGTCGCCCAGCAACAGCGCGATGGCCCCGCCGATATCGTCCGGCAAGCCGGCGCGGCCCAGCGCGGTGTTGGCCGCGACATAGGTGTTCAGGTCCTGGTTATCGCGCACGGCGCCGCCCCCGAAATCGGTCTCGATGGCACCGGGGGCCAGGCAGTTCACACTGATACCGCGCGCCCCGAGTTCCTTGGCCTGGTAACGGGTCAAGGTTTCCATTGCCCCCTTCATCGCCGCATAGGCACCGTATCCCGGCAGGCTGAAGCGCGCCAGGCCGCTGGAAATATTGACGATACGCCCGCCGTCGGCCAGCAGCGGCAAGAGTTTCTGGGTCAGGAAAAACGGCCCCTTGAAGTGCACGTTCAGCAATTGGTCGAACTGCTCTTCACTGGTCTCGGCGAACAGGGCATGCACCCCGACCCCGGCGTTGTTGACCAGGAAATCAAAGTGCTCGCGGGCAAAGACAGTGGCCAGAACCTTGGCCACGGCCTCGCTGAAAGCCTTGAATCCGTCGGTCCGGCCCACGTCCAGTTGCAGCATGGCGGCGCGGCCACCGAGTTTTTCGATTTCGGCCGCCACGGCCTGGGCGTTGTCGGCCCGGCTGTTGTAGGTGCCGATGATATCGACACCTTGGGCGGCCAGGTGCAGCGCGGTGCTTTTGCCCAGGCCGCGACTGGCACCGGTGATCAGGGCGATTTTGCGAGTCATGTGGTGTTCCTCAAGGGGTGGATGACGTGAGGAGAGTGTATTTATCCGGTCTGGATTGGATAAATGGTGCTGAATCGGAAACACTGATCGCATACGCCGAACAATAGGAAAGCGCCGTCATGAACAAGCTGGACCTGTTGCGGACCTTTATCCGGGTCACCGAACTGTCGAGTTTCACCCAGGCGGGGGAAAGTCTTGGCCTGCCCAGGTCCAGTGTGTCCGAGCACGTCCAGGCGCTGGAGGAACTGGTGGGCACGCGCCTGTTGCAGCGCACCACGCGCAAGGTCCAGGCGACCCAGGACGGCCTGGTGCTGTATGAACGCAGCAAGGACCTGCTGGCGCAGATGGATGAGCTGCAAGGCCTGTTTCGCCAGGATGCGGCCTTGCTCGCCGGGCGTATTCGGTTCGATATGCCCAGTGTCATGGCCCGTCGTGTGATCATGTCGCGCCTGCCGGAGTTCATGGCCCGTCATCCGCTGATCGAGCTGGAGATCAGCGGCACCGACCGCCGCGTCGATCTGCTGGGCGAGGGGTTCGATTGTGTGCTGCGGGTCGGCGCGCAACCCGATCAATCGGTGGTGGCTCGGCATTTGTGCGCGCTACGGATGGTCAACTGCGTCAGTCCCGCCTATCTGCAGCGTTATGGTCGACCGGAGTCCGTCGCCGATCTGGCCAACCATCGGCTGGTGCACTATGTCGGTGTGCTGGGCGCCCGCTCCTCGGGATTCGAGTACCTGCACAACGGCAAGCTGCAACAGGTGCCGATGGCCGGCAGTGTCACGGTGAACAATATCGATTGTTATGAGGCGGCTTGCCTGGGCGGGTTCGGCCTGATCCAGGCGCCGTACTCCGGCATGCGCAAGCATCTGGACAGCGGTGCGTTGGTCGAGGTGTTGCCCGACTGTCTGCCGGCGCCGCTGGAGGTGTCGCTGCTGTATGCCCAGCAACGCCATTTGCCCCGGCGGGTGCGGGTGTTCATGGCGTGGTTGGGGCAGGTGATGCAGGAGGATCTGGCTGACGCTTGAAGCGGACCGCATGCCCTGGGCATGCGGTCCCGGGGCAGGGCTCAGAACAGCTTCGTGAACAACCAGTACAGGCTGCCCGACAACAGGATCGCCGCCGGCAGGGTCAGGACCCAGGCCATGACCAGGTTGCGGATGGTGCGCATCTGCAGGCCACCGCCATTGGCGATCATGGTCCCGGCCACGCCCGAGGACAGGACGTGGGTGGTGGACACCGGCAAGCCGTACATGTCCGCCGCGCCGATGGTCAGCATGGCGACCATTTCCGCCGAGGCGCCCTGGGCGTAGGTCAGGTGGCTCTTGCCGATCTTCTCGCCCACGGTGACCACGATGCGCTTCCAGCCGACCATGGTGCCCAGGCCCAGGGCGATGGCCACGGCAATCTTCACCCACAGCGGAATGAAGCGGGTGGCGCCGTCGATCTGCTGCTTGAACAGCTGCAGCTTGCCCTGGGTATCGGCGTCGAAGTTGCCGACCTTGTCCTTGTCCATCAGGCGGATGGTTTCGCTGCTCAGGTACATGTCGTTGCGCACGTTACCCATGGCTTCGGCCGGGACCTTGGCCAGCGAGCCGTAGCCCTTGACTTCAGTACCGATGCTGCCGGCCAGGGCGGCCAGTGACGGGACCAGTTCCGGTGTCGCCTGTTTGCTGCGCACATACTCCGAGAGCGTCTGGCGCGGGTCGGCCGGGGCCGGTTGCGGCGCACTGCGTACCAGCGCCTGCTGGGTGACTTCGGCGACCGCGGCGAATTGCAGCGCCTGGTCGGCCGGCATGGTGCGGTTCAGGGCGTAGGCCATCGGCAGGGTGCCGACCAGGATCAGCATGATCAGGCCCATGCCCTTCTGCCCGTCGTTGGAACCGTGGGCGAAGGACACACCGGTACAGGTCAGGATCAGCAGGCCGCGAATCCACCACGGGGGTGGCGCCTTGCCTTTGGGCGCTTTGTACAGCGCACGGTTCTTGACCAGCAGGCGCAGGGCCAGCAACAGCAGGGCGGCGCAGAAGAAACCCACCAGCGGCGACACCAGCAGGGCGTAACCGATCTTGATCGCCTGGCTCCAGTCCACGCCGCTGGTGCCGTCGCGCCCATGCATCAGCGCGTTGGCCACGCCCACACCGATGATCGAGCCGATCAGGGTGTGGGACGAGGAGGCCGGCAGGCCCAGCCACCAGGTGCCGAGGTTCCACAGGATGGCGGCGATCAGCAGGGCGAAGATCATCGCGAAGCCGGCCGAGGAGCCCACTTGCAGGATCAGTTCCACCGGCAGCAGGGCAATGATGCCGAAGGCCACCGCACCGCTGGAGAGCAGCACGCCGAGGAAGTTGAAACAGCCGGACCAGACCACCGCGAAATGCGGCGGCAGGGAATGGGTGTAGATCACCGTGGCCACCGCGTTGGCGGTGTCGTGGAAACCGTTGACGAACTCGAAGCCCAGGGCGATCAACAGCGCCACGCCGAGCAGCAGGAAGGGCGTCCAGGTGGTGACCACGGTGCCGAAGTCGTGCATGTCGTGCATCAGGCTGTAGGCGGTGAACAGCAGCCCCATGGCCAGCACCGCGAAAAAGATCACGGCGGTGAGGACGCGGGGTTTGCTTTCGAGCTGGGGTTTGCCTGTGTCCTGGGCGGGCGAGGCGGCAGTCAATGACGGGGTGGCCATGCCGTAAATCCTTTTTGAGAACGGATGCCAGACATGATCGTTGCCAAATGTTACAGGCAGACTGCTCCAAGTCAGTAATCCTGACGCTTGCGAAACGTCCGGCGCCATCAGGATCCGGAATCCCTCCGGGTCGCCCGCCAGCGAGTTTGCGTGGACGTGAGGGGGTTGGCACTTTTTTCACCGGACGACGGGTATGATGCGCGCCATTGACCGATGGTCGGCTCAATTCAAGCGCCGCACTGGCGCGCCGATGGTAGTGATGTAATCCGCAGCACTATTGGCCATGTGCCCGGTTGTCGCTGACAGGGATGTTTCGACTGCTCGCGTTTCCTACAGGGAACGCTCAATCCTTGTTCAGAGATTCCCCCCGATGTTGCAGAAATCCTTGAGAGCCCAAATTCTCACGCTCCTGAGTGGCAGCCTGATCGCCATGCTGCTGATCGCGCTGACCTGCTTCCACTTCCTGTCCAATGGCGTCCAGGAATATCGCGACCTGATCGAAGGCCCCTTGCGCACCTCACACCTGATCGACGAGGCCAACGTGCAATTCAAGGCCCAGGTGCAGGAGTGGAAGGATGTCCTGCTGCGTGGCAAGCAACCCCAGGATCTGAACCGGTACTGGTCGCAGTTTGAAGCGCGCCAGCGCGATGTGCAGGATATTCTCGGCCGTCTGGCCGCCCAGCCGGGCATGGATGCACGGCTCAAGTCACAGATCGAGCAACTGCGTGAAGAACACCGTTTGCTGGGCAGCGCCTACTTGAAAGGTCGCGAGGCCTACCTGGCCGCCGGGGCCGACTCGAGCGCCGGTGACCAGGCGGTCAAGGGCGTGGACCGCGCCGCCAGCGAACAGATGAGTACGTTGGTCGCCCAGTTGCGCAAGCAGGGTGATGAACAGTCGATGGCCATCAGTGCCGAGGCCGAACGGACCATCTGGATCGGTATCCTGGTGTTGCTGGCGTCGGGGCTGTTGATCGGCCTGTTGAGCCTGTGGCTGATCAACCGCAATCTGGTGACGCCGATCCGCCGCCTGATTGCCTATGTGGCGCAATTGAGCCATGGCAAGTTCGATGATCGCGTGAGTGCCAATCGCCAGGACGAGTTGGGTCACCTGGCGGTGGCGGCCAATACCCTGCGCGACTTCCTGGCGGAGACTTTCAGTCACCTCAAGCGCAGCACCTCGGACCTGGACGGCGCCAGCGGCGAGCTGAAGTCGATTGCCGGCCTGATGGCCCAAGGGACCCACGAACAGTTCGAGCGCACCGACCAGGTGGCCACCGCCATGACCGAAATGTCCGCTACCGCCCAGGAGGTCGCCCGCCATGCCGGGGATGCCGCGACGGCGGCGGATGATGCCGATCGCTCGGCCCAGCAGGGTGAGTTGGTGATGCAATCGACCATCGAGACCATTACCCGCATGCGTGGAGAGATCACCACCACCGCCACGGTCATTCGACGCCTGGAAGCCGACAGTGGGCGGATCGGCAAGGTGCTGGAAGTGATTCGCGGGATTGCCGAACAGACCAACCTGCTGGCCCTCAACGCCGCCATCGAGGCCGCCCGTGCCGGGGAAGCCGGACGCGGGTTTGCCGTGGTCGCCGATGAGGTGCGCAGCCTGGCCCAGCGTACGGCGGATTCCATCGCCGAGATCAACCAGATCATCCACTCGGTACAGACCGGCGCGGTGGATGCGGCGCAGGCCATCGAGGGCGGCCAGGCCCGCAGTGAAGAGAGCGTCGAGCAGGTGACCGAGGCCGGCGCCATGCTCGAGCGTATCACCACTGCCGTGGAAGCGATCCGCGACATGAACCGCCAGATCGCCACCGCCGCCGAAGAGCAGACCTCGGTGGCCGAGGACATTTCGCGCAACCTGACCGAGATCACCGCCATCGCCAGTACCAATCTGGACAACGTCAAGCGCACCGAAGCCGCCAGCCAGAACCTGCACGGCTTGTCGGGGCAGTTGAATGATGTGACGGCCCGCCTCGGGGCCTGACCTGGAGCCACAAGGATGTGGGGTTGTATCGGGGTGCTGACACGTGTGATACAGAATCACTCTCAATCATGCTGTAAAGCTGTCGATCATAGGACTGCCTATAACTGAATCGGGAGATCCTCCATGGTCGGCATCACTTCGGTCAACATTGCTTCAAGCGTTTCCACCACCAGCACCAACAAGACCACCAGCACCACCAGCAGTGACACCAGCAGCACCAGCACCACAGGGGCTGCCAGCGGCACGACCAAGGTCGACACCAGTCAAGTGACCGGCTCTGGCGGCGCGTCTGGCAGCGGCGGCAGCGACAGCAGTTCGAGCTCCAGCTCCTCCTCCGAGACGGTCAAGGAGCTGCAAAAGCAACTGGCCGATCTGCAAAAGCAGTTGCAGCAAGCGGAGCTGCAGATGCAGAAGGCCCAGTCGAGCAATGACAGCCCGGACGCCAAGGCCACCGCGCTATCGTCCGCGGAGTCGCAGGTGTCTTCCATTGCCGGTTCCATTGCGACGGTCACCGCCGCCCTGACCAACGCCTTGCAGGAAGAAGGCAGCAGCACCTCGGGCACTTCGGTGAACACCACCGCCTGAGTCAAAGGCTGTGATTGTGCAGATCGCTCACCAGCATGCAGCCCGGCGCGTGGGTGATGCACAACGGTGGGCGTGACGCTTGCACCACCGCTTGCGGGGTCACCCCGCAGGCCCAGAACACCGGCAGTTCATCGTTGGCCAGCGGCACGGCGTCACCGTAGTCCGGTGCGCCGAGATCATGGATACCGATCAGCCGCGGGTCGCCGATGTGCACCGGTGCGCCATGCACGTTGGGCATGCGCCCGGTGATCTGGATCGCCCGGATTGCATCGGCGGCCTTCAGTGGCCGCATGCTCACCACCAGCTTGCCCTGCAGGCGTTCGGTGGGGCGGGTGTCGATATCGGTCTGGTACATCGCCACGTTGCGTCCCAATTTGACATGGCGCAGATCGATGCCGGCCTCCAGCAAGGGTTGTTCGAAGGAGAATGAGCAACCGATGGCGAAGGCCACCAGGTCGTCACGCCAGAGGTGCTTGATGTTCTGCGGCTGCTCTGTCAGCTCGCCCTGGCGATAGACCCGGTAGCGGGGCACGTCGTGGCGGATGTCGACGTGCTCGCCCAGGTGACGGAACAGCGGGTCCCCGGGTCGGGTGATGTCCAGTATCGGACAGGCCTGGCGATTGAGGGTGCAGAAGCGCAGGAACTCGTCGGCCCAGTCCCCGGGCAGGATCACGATATTGGCTTGCACCCGGCCCTGGCCCAGGCCGCTGGTATGGCCTTGATACTGGTCGGTGGCGATGTGTCGGCGCAAGGCGCGCGGCGCCAGATGGCGCAACTGGTCGAAGGACAGCGCAGGCAGGTTCATCGAACGTCTCTCTTGTGTTGGGTCGAGGCCTTTTTAGGGCGCCGCGGCAGCGTCGTCCAACGAGAAAATCTGTTATTGCGAACAAGAAAAACTGATCTTCGGTCCCGGTCGGCGATCCCGGATTTCGCCAGGCATCCCTGAGAGGGGCATCAACTTTTCTTATGCATTGACCGGCTTTTTTTCCGTTTGACGCTGTACCGCTCCGGCGCGAAGAATCCACTCCACGACGCAGCTCACCGCGTCGGCTCTCCACGACAACGCCTTCACAAAAAAACAATGAGGCATGTCCGTCATCTTCCCTTGCTGCCGCAGGAACCCTCCATGGAACACACCACGACTGACCACGTGCCTTCAGGGGCGAGCCGTGCCGGACCGTTCAGTTGGTACGGCCCACTGAGCAAAAATGAAAAACGCACCTTCTGGAGCTGCAAGATCGGCTATGCCCTGGACGGCATGGACACCCAGATGCTGAGTTTCGTGATCCCCACCCTGATTGCCACCTGGGGCATTTCCAAGGGCGATGCCGGGCTGATCGGCACCTCGACCTTGCTGGCCTCGGCGGCCGGCGGCTGGATCGCCGGGATCCTGTCCGACCGCATCGGTCGGGTGCGCACCCTGCAACTGACGGTGCTCTGGTTTGCCTTCTTCACCTTCCTGTGCGGGCTGGCGCAGAACTATAACCAACTGCTGGTGGCGCGCACGTTCATGGGCTTCGGTTTCGGGGGTGAGTGGACCGCCGGCGCGGTGCTGATCGGCGAGGTGATCCGCTCCCAGGATCGCGGCAAGGCGGTGGGCATGGTGCAGGCCGGTTGGGCACTGGGCTGGGGACTGACGGCCTTGCTCTATGCCGGCTTGTTCAGCTTTCTGCCGGCGGAGCAGGCCTGGCGGGCGCTGTTCATGATCGGCCTGATACCCGCGCTGTTCGTACTGCTGATCCGCCGGTTGGTCAAGGAGTCCGACACTTTCGAGCAGGCCCGGGACGAGCGTCTGGGCCAGTCTGAAAAGCCCTCGCCCTGGGCTTTCTTCGAGATCTTCGCGCCACGCATGCTCAGCACCACCTTGCGTGCGTCGTTGCTGACCACCGGCGCGCTGGGCGGTTACTACGCCATCACCACCTGGTTGCCGACCTACCTGAAAACCGAGCGCGGCCTGAGCGTGCTGGGCACCGGCGGTTACCTGGCGATGGTGATCGTCGGCTCCTATGTCGGCTATGTCAGCAGCGCGTTGTTGACCGACGCCGTTGGCCGCAAGAAGAACTTCATCCTCTTTGCCCTCGGCTCCATGAGCATCGTCCTGGCCTATACCCAACTGCCCATCGATAACACCTGGATGCTCTGGCTGGGGTTTCCCCTGGGGTTCTTCGCCTCGGGCATTTTCGCCGGCATGGGCGCATTCCTGACCGAGCTGTTTCCCACCCGCATGCGCGGTTCGGGCCAGGGCTTCTGCTACAACGCCGGGCGCTCCATCGCCGCGTTGTTCCCACTGCTGATCGGCGCGCTGAGTGAAACCCTGCCGATCGGCGTCGGCATCGGGGTGTTTGCCGCCGGTGCCTATGCGGTGGTGATCCTGGCGGCCCTGAGCCTGCCGGAAACCCGCGGTCGCCAGCTCGAGAGCTGAGTCCCGACGCACCCGGGCCCCGTGGGCCCGGGCACTCCTGATCCTGACGTTTCAACCACATCGGTCGCGATCCCAACGCCCCCGAGAGGGTCGGCTCGCGCCCGCAACAAAGGAGCACAGCATGAAACCGTTCGATTATTTCTCGCGTTTGTCGGTACCGGCGGGCACGTTACTGGGCTTGGGCCTGCTCTGTGCGCCGGGTGCCCGGGCGGATTTCCTCGCCGACAGCAAGGGCAGCCTGGAGGCGCGCAACTTCTACTTCAACCGGGATTTTCGCCAGCCGGGCTCGCGGGAAAAGGCCGATGAATGGGCCCAGGGTTTCCTGTTGCGCATGGAATCCGGCTACACCGAAGGCACCCTGGGTTTCGGCCTCGATGCCCTGGGCATGGTCGGTTACAAACTGGACTCGGGGCGCGGCACGGCGGGCACCGGCCTGCTGCCGGCGGACACCCGGCACGGCGGCTCCCAGGACAGCTACGGCAAGCTGGCGGTGGCGGCCAAGGTACGTTTTTCCAAGAGCACCTTGAAAGTGGGGAACATGCAGATAAAGGACCCGGTGATCATTTCCAACGACACCCGTCTGCTACCGAGCACCTTCCAGGGCGGTTTGTTGAACGTGCAGGAAATTGACCACTTGAAGTTGACGGGGGGCTCGTTCAACCAGATCAAGTATGTCGACTCCACCGACAATCAGAAAATGACCGCCAACCGCATTGGCGGTTCGAGCGACAAGTTCCAGTTCGCCGGGGCGGATTATCAGTGGTCGCCCAGCCTGCTGACCCAGTACCGCTATGGCAAGTTGGAGAGTATCTACCAGCAGAACTTCCTCGGCCTGGTGCATAACTGGGACCTGGGTCAGGGCCAGAACCTGAAGAGCGACCTGCGTTACGCCCGTAGTACCGAGGACGGCAACTTCCGTCCGCTGGATAACCGGGCACTGGGGGGCATGTTCACCTACAGCCTCAAGGGGCATGCCCTGGGGTTCGGCTATCAGCGCATGAGCGGCAAGGACCCGTACCCTTACATCGGGCACAGCGATCCGTACCTGGTGAACTTCGTGCAGATCGGCGACTTCGCCAATATCGACGAGCGTTCCTGGCAGGTGCGCTATGACTACGACTTTGCGCAGTTGGGCCTGCCGGGTCTGACCTTCATGACCCGCTACGTGTCCGGCGACAATGTGCAGCGCACGATTCCGGGTGAAGGCAAGGAGTGGGAGCGCAACACCGACATCGGCTATGTGTTCCAGGACGGCACGCTCAAGGGGCTGGGCGTGAAGTGGCGCAATGCGACAGTACGTTCGAACTTCGGCAACGATCTGGACGAGAACCGCCTGATCATCAGCTATACCTTGGCGCTCTGGTAACGGTTATCGCCGACAAGCTGGCTCCTGCAGGTTTGGCGGCGTTCTCGAGGGAGTACGCCGCCTCTTGCTCAGTAGCCGTTGGCCTCGAGGATCTGCGGCACGGTTTTCGGTGACGGGCGCTTGAAGTACTTCAGCAACTCGGACGAGCGGTTGGTGAAGATGCCATCCACCCCGGCGTCCAGCACCTTCTTGAAGTCCGTAGGCGTATCGATGGTGTAGGCATGCACCAGCATGCCCTTATCGTGGGTGTACTGGTTCATCCAGGGTTTGACCAGGTCCGAATAGCTCTGGTCGCCACCCTGGGTCAGCTCCGCCGACGGGCCGGTACCGATGGCGCCCTGGGCCTTGGCGTAGTCGACCCACTTCTCGAACTCGGCCTTGTCCTTGGGTTCCTGTTTGGCGTAGTAGGCGGCCTTGGTCTTCTCGCCGGAGTCGGCAAAGCTCACCTTCGACCTGGGCTCGATGCTGCCTTCACCGACCCACAGCAGCAGGATCTTCGGCGTGTCCGGCATTTCCTTTTGCAGCAGTTCCAGGCTGCTCTTCTCGAACGTCTGCAGGATCACCTTGCCTTTGCCCTGGCCGACCTGGGGCTGTTCCTTGGACACCACCGACGTTTGGCTCAGCAGGCCGCGCTCCTGCAACTTGTTCTTCAGCTCATGCTCGATACCGGGGAACTGCTTGGGCGCCTTGGTCTCGATGTACAGCCCCGGCTGGTGTTTCGGATTGGCCTGGGCGATGTCGATGATCTGGTCCAGGCTGAGGATTTTCAGGCCGACATAGGACGGGCGGGCGCGCTCGGGGTAGGCCTTGTTGAACCAGCTGCCGGCGTCCAGGGTCTGCAGTTCGGCCCAGGTGAAGGCGTTGGCCGGGCTGTCCTTGCGCTCCGGGAACTTGCTGGCCACGTCGGTGGTGCGCGACAGGTTGTTGTCGTGCAGGGCGAAGATCACCCCATCCTTGCTGCGTTGCAGGTCCATTTCCAGATAGTCGGCACCCAGGTCGCGGGCCAGGGTGTAGGAGGCCGCGGTGGATTCCGGGGCATCGAAGGACGCGCCACGGTGGGCGATCACGGCGGGATGGGGAATACCGGCCACGGCTGCGAGGTCGCTGGAGGCGCTGTTGGCCTCGGCGGTGCCGAGGCCCAGCAGCAGGCTCAGCACCAGGGCGCTTTGGGTGAAGTTGACGGGCATGCTCGAATTCCTTTCGCGGAGGGTGAAGACTTCCTTTTAACAACGGATTGCTACAGCGGCTACCGCGAAACCGCCACAAACGTGCGCCAGATCCGGTTTTCGACAGGTTCATCGGGTATTGTGTTTCAGGACTTGTCGCCTATTTCCCCGCCAGAGGGACAGGCATGCCCTGCGTGTAAACCATCCATCATGAGCCGTGCGGCTCTTCAGTGAGGTTTACCATGCGTATCACGTCCGAGCTCATCTGCCAGGCGGCCGACCAACTCAAGGGCTTTGTCGGCTTCAATCGCAAGACCGGTCAATACATCGTCCGCTTCAGTGAGGACGCCTTCGGCATGGATGTGGCGGATGACGCCATCTTTCCGGCCTGCGAGTTTGTCTGGCGGCCGACCGCGCAAGAGGCCATGAGCCTCAGTCGCGAACGGATTCAGCTATTGCTGGCACAGAATATCGATGAGCGGATCAACATCAGCGAACCGTTGCGGGTGTACCAGCGGCGTGTGGACGTTCCCGAGATCGTGGCGCTGCGCCGGGCGGTCAGCGCCTCCTGATGTGATGCTGGCCGTCAACGCTCGAAAGGGTAGGCCCGTTCGACCTTGCACACCCGAGTGTGAAAGGCCTGGTACCAGGTCGAACGACCGCGTTCGCGGATTTCGCTGTGTTCGGCGTGTTGCTTCCAGGCCAGGATCGCCGCTTCGTTGCTCCAGTAGGATACGGTGATGCCCAGTCCGTCCTCGCCCCGGGCCGACTCCACGCCGAGAAAGCCCGGTTGTTGTCGGGCCAGTTCGACCATGCGTTGCGCCGCCTCGCCGTAGCCTTGATCACCCTCGGTACGCAGGGAGGTGAAGATGACGGCGTAGTAGGGCGGTTGCGGGGTCTGGGCAATCATTGCCGCTGACTCGCGCAGGCCGCCAGGAATGCGCTGGCCAGTGCCGGGGTACGACCTTCCAGCGCCGCGCGTTCGGGTTGGAACAGGGTGGCAACGAAGAAGGGATGTCCCTTGAGCTCGATCGCCCGCAGATCGCCCTGGGTGTCGTGGCCGCTGGCGCGCAGGTCGCCGTCGAGCAAGGCACTTTCGAACTTGGGGTTGATGCCGTAGCGGCAGTGATAACCCTCATGGGTTTCCAGGGCCCCGTAGGCCTTGGCAATCAGCGTGCCTTCGACAAACCGGATGCGGTCATGGGCTTCGACCAGGGAGCAGCTCAGCGGCGAAATCACTGAGCGCGGCGAGTCGGGCGCGGTTTCGCCATGCTCGGCGTCCGTCCAGCCCAGCACATGGCGCGCATATTCCAGGATGGCGTGTTGGAAACCGGCACAGGTGCCCAGATACGGGCGTCGTTGTTCGCGGGCATGGGTAATCGCCAGCAGTGCGCCTTCCAGGCTGCGGTAGGGGCTGCCCGGGGTGCACCAGAAACCGTCGAAAAGACTCAGGTCGGTCTGCGGCGTGAGGCTGTTCGTGGCCAGCCATTGGGCCTGCACGTTCAGGCCAGCGTCCTCGGCTGCCCGTTGCAGGGCCACGGTAAGGGCGCGGTGAGCGGTGATCTGCGGGTCGTGATCGCCGATCAGGGCGATGTTCAGGACGGTGCGTGGCGAGCGTGGCTCCATGGATATTTCCCCCAGGCTTGTTGATTCCCGGAGCGAACTATAAGGTGGCGACGACGCATTCAATATAGGCATTTACCCAAGTGATCAATGCACCGCTGCACTATCGACTCGAGCATGCCGACCTGTCGCTGATACTCGCGCTGGTCCGCGGACGCTCCCTGGCGCGAGCGGCAGGTTTGCTCAAGGTCGATGTGTCGACGGTGTTCCGTTCGGTGCGTCGGCTGGAGGCGGCGCTGGGCCGGCAGTTGTTCGAGAAGAGTCGCGCCGGTTACCTGCCCACCAGCCTGGCCCAATCCCTGGCCGAACAGGCGGAGCGCGCCGAGCAGGCGTTGGAGGCGGCGTGCGTCAGCATCGAACAGGGCGGCGAGGTGATCAGCGGCACGGTGCGCCTGACCTGCACCGCCTCGGTCCTGCATGCGCTGTTGTTACCGGCGCTGGCGCGGTTCATGCCGGCTTATCCGGCCCTGACCCTGGAGCTCAGTACCTCCAACGATTTTGCCAACCTGAACCGGCGTGATGCCGATATCGCTTTGCGCTTGACCGACTCGCCGCCGGAACATCTGGTGGGGCGCTGCCTGGGCATGGTGTCCTACCGGGTCTGTGCCAGCCCGGCGTATCTGTCGACGGTCGCTCTCGGGGATCTGGAGCGACTGGCCTGGATCGCCCCGGATGATTTTCTCCCCGATCATCCGAGCGTGAGCTGGCGCCGTCAGCGCTTTCCCGGGGTGGTGCCGAACTACCGTTGCAACAGCATGTTGTCGGTGGCGGAGCTGGCGCGGGCCGGGTTGGGGATCGCGGTGCTGCCGGACTTCATGTCGGGTGAGCAGCAGGGCTTGCAGTCGCTGGCGGATGTACCGCCGAGCTACGACACGGCGTTGTGGTTGCTGACCCGCCCCGACTGCCGGGCGTTGCGCTCGGTGGTGACCTTGTTCGATGAACTGGCGCGGACCATTCGCCTAGGTGATGCTGGCGGAACACCTTCTTGAAATAGCGTTTACCGCCATCAGGTCTTGCGCACGAAATGCTCGTGCATCTCCAGCGTCAGGCTCTCGATGCGTTCGGTCAGTTGCTTGGTCATTTCGGTCAGTTGGGTGTTCTGTTCGAGCAGCGCCAGCAGTTGTTCGCTGGTTTTCGCCGCCGCTGCCTGACGCTCGGTATTGGCGATCGCCAGTGCTTCACGGTGTTGCGCGTCCGCGTCGGCATGGGCCTTGTCGCGGGCGGCCTGGCGGGTCTGGGCCAGCAGGATCAGGGGGGCGGCATAGGCCGCCTGCAGGCTGAACGCCAGGTTGAGCAGGATGAACGGGTAGACGTCGAACTGGGTCACGCCCGCGACGTTGAGGATAATCCAGGCCCCGACGATCACCGTCTGGGCGCCGAGAAACATCGGCGTACCAAAAAAACGCGCGAAGGCTTCGGCTTTCAGCGCAAAGGTGTCGTTGCCGAAGGTGCTGGACAAATGTGCGTGGGGGCGGTGGAAGCGCAGGTGGTCGGTGCTTTTCGAGGAGTCTTCAGGTTTTTTTGAGGTCATGGCGAACTCTGCGGGGCATGGGAGTCAGGGCACACTATAGCCCTATCCGATGTTGCCCGGCGCCTTCCCTGGCGCTCGCGCTGCCCGCTCGGGTGTCAGTTGCGCTCGTTGGCGAACATGCTCACCGCCTGCACCGCGTTACTGGCGCCGTCGCGAATCTGCAGGATCACCGTGCCGGCCTGGTCCGCCAGGTCGACCCCCTTGGCCGCCCGGTCGCGGGTGCCGGTCATGCTGTCGATGGCTTTCTGGGTTTCGCTCTGGATCATGCCGATCATCTCGGAGATCTCGGCCGTCGAGCCGCTGGTACGCGCCGCCAGCAGCCGCACCTCGTCGGCGACCACCGCGAAACCTCGTCCCTGTTCGCCGGCCCGGGCGGCTTCAATGGCCGCGTTCAGCGCCAGCAGGTTGGTCTGCTCGGCAATCCCGCGAATGGTATTGACGATGGCGGTGATTTGTTCGGAGCGCTCGCCCAGCTTGGCGATCAGCGCTGAAGAACCTTCGATGTTCGAGGCGATTTCGCGCATTTCGGTGGCTGCCTGCTGGATCACGCCGGTGCCGTGCTCGGCGACTTTTCTCGTCTCGATCGAGATGTGGTAGGCGTCGCTCGCACTCCTGGCATCCTGTTCGTGTTTCTCCACGCGGCCAGTGACGTCCGTGGCGAACTTGACCACCTTGCACAGGCGACCGCTGGCGTCGTACACCGGGTTGTAGCTGGCCTCGAGCCACAGGGTCTGGCCACGCTTGCCGACACGTTCGAACTGGCCGCTGAAGAACTCGCCCTGGTTCAGCCGTCGCCAGAAATCCTGGTACTCGCTGCTGTGGGTGGTGTCCGGTCTGCAGAACATCTTGTGGTGCTTGCCCTGGATTTCCGCGAGGGTGTAGCCCATCAGGCCGAGAAAATTCTGGTTCGCGGCGATAACGCTGCCGTCGGGATTGAATTCGATCATTGCCATGGCCCGGTCGATGGCCTGCAACTTGCTGTTGGCCTCACTCTCGCATTGCATCTTGGCCGTGACGTCCAGACCATATTTGACGATCTTGCACACGCGGCCCCCGTCATCCTTGATCGGGTTGTAGCTGGCTTCCAGCCAGACGGAGCGGCCATCGGCCGCCACACGCTCGAATGTCCCGGCTTCGAACTGGCCGGACTTCAGCCGCGCCCAGAGCTGGGTGTACTCGGCACTGCGGGCGTAGGCGGGTGTGCAGAACATCCGATGCGGCTGGCCCACCACCTGTTCCTGGCGATAGCCGGTGGCCTTGAGGAAATTGTCGTTGGCGCGCAGGACCGTGCCATTGAGGTCGAACTCGATCACGACCATGGACCGGTCGATGGCACTGAGCTGGTTGGCTTGTTCGGTCAGGGATTGTTGGAGGGCACTGATGGTTTTTTTATAGGTATTGAATAGCATGGCATTTGCTCGGAGAGGGATACAACGTGAGAGTCAGTCCCTGGTCATGCGGCTTGCGGCTTGTCCGAGAAAGGGCAAGGGAAGCGACAGCCCGATGCCAGCGCTCCATGGCTGGCAATTCACTGCGGCGTATGCGGCCGCAAAGCATTTTCGATCCAGAGCACTGCACTGCCGTGCCCATGAAAACTCCTGGGTTGTGCAAATGTCCCTATCAAGGTGATCGTTCAGGAAAGTCCTGGCTGAATAGTGGCCTTGTGATGTCTTTTTCTTATACAAGGCAACGTGAAATTCTACAACAACTGACTGAAGTGCCTCTCAGACCGAGGCAAGCGACTCAGACCGGGTCGGCCAGGCTGCAACAAGCATTGTCCGCATCTGCGCTGTTGACCTTGTTGCGCCCGGTGTTCTTGGCGACATAGAGCGCTTTGTCGGCTTCGTTCAGCCAGGCGCCGGCATCGTTGAAATCCTTGCGACAGGAGGCCAGGCCAATACTCAGGCTGACCCGCAATTCCGGGACATCGGCATTGCGATAGTTACCGAACACTTCCCGTAGGCGCTCCATCACTTCATTGGCCCGTTCCAGTGACATCTCCGGCAGGATCACGCAGAACTCATCGCCACCATAGCGCCCGGCCAGGTCATCTTCGCGCAGGTTGTCGCGCAGGTCCTTGCTCAATTGACGCAGCACACTGTCGCCGACCAGATGACCGTAGGTGTCGTTGATGGCCTTGAAGTGGTCGATGTCGATCAAGGCAATCACCGCGCGGCACTGACTGTAGCGGCATTTGTGGAACTTGAGGTGCAGCAGGTCTTTCCAGGAGCCGTGATTGAGCAGCCCGGTGAGGCTGTCGGTACGGCTCAGGGCGCTGAGGATGCGTTTGTGTTCGGCCAGCTTGATCGCCAGTTGGTAGCAGCCCATGCCGATCACCAGGGGGTAGAGGATCAGCACCGGCAGAACGCTATAGATCTGCACCGACGTGGTCAGCGGGTTGAAGGCCGGGGCGAAGATCAGCCAGGACACCAGGATGCCGATGGCCTGGGCGACCAGCCCCTGGGCCATCAGCCGTGGTCCGCCGGCCGCGACGTTGTGCATGGCCATCAAGCCCAGCATGTTGATCGTGGTCAGTGGCGTGAACTGGATGGTGGCGGCCCAGAATCCTCCCATCAGCGAATCGATCAGGATATTGCGGCGTTCGGCCTGGTAGGGAAAGGGTGAGCGCCTGGCGACCTGGTAGGCCAGGTGCGGCCAGGCCACGGCATTGATCGCCATCAATATCCAGATCCACATCGGCATGGCCAACGGGTAGAGCGCGGCGATGACGCTGAAACAGCCGACACCAACGCCTACCGTGCGCGGTAGGTAAATGCGCCTGGCAAACGATAACCCTTTGCCTCGTTGGATTTGCATAGGTTTTTTGCGCCACTGTTTAATCTGAACACCAGGGTGGTGTTCTGCACGGAACGGCCGTTCATCGGATAAGGAGGATGAATATTGTCGAGCATTCCGTAAAGAATAATCAGTGTCCTTCCAAGCCATTTCAAAGGTCTTGGGGCGGGTTTGGCAGTATTCGCCGGTTATTTGACGATTTCGTAGCCGGCGAGAAACAGATCCAGCGACGACTCTATGACACGGGCCTGTGTCGGCGGGTCCAGGGGCGGCTGGCCGAGGCTGATCTGTGGCCAGAAGGCGAAGGTCTTGAGCAGGCCGTGCAACTGGGCGGCCGCGAAGGCCGGGTCCACGGGCTTGAAGGTGCCGTCGGCCTGGGCATCGCGAATCCACTGGTTGAAGGCTTCTTCCCGTTCGGCCAGGCGCGCGACCATGCCTTGGGCTCGTTCGGGCGCATGGATGGTGGCGGCGATCGCGACCCGGGCCAGGTCGAGGAAGCTATTTTCGCTGAGGAGGCGCAGTTTCAAGGCCAGCAATTCGCGCAATTGCTCGCGCAAGGTCCGATCCGGGTGGTAGGACATGTCCACTTGTGCCGCGCTGCTGGCCCACAGGTGGTGCATGATTTCCGCGAACAACTCTTCCTTGCTGGGGAAGTGGTTGTACACCGTGCGCTTGGACACCCCGGCCTTGGCGGCGATCTTGTCCATGCTGGTGACCTCGAAACCGTCGGCGCGAAAGGCCTCGATGGCCGCCTGGATAATGGCTTCGCGCTTGCGGTCGGTGAGGCGTAGGGGAGCGGTCATGGGGCGGCTTCGGCAGGAGAAGAAAAGTTACACTCGGTAGTTTACTTATTGGCGGCGTTGTTGCAAGCTTGAAACTACACTGTGTAGTGTAGTTGCTCCGCTCCAGTATTTCATTCGATCAAGGCTTGCGTGCAGCGGCTCTCGATCATCCAGCAGAAGAACGTGGGAACCCTTTGCGGTTTCCGGGAGTCACCCCGTTATGGCTACTCGTTCGCTTACCCGCGTCAAACCATCGTCCTTGCAGGAGCAGGGGCAGTACCGAAACCACGTGCCAACACCCCGGGGCGGGTTCGGCAAGATGCTGGGTATCTTCTGGAAAGCGCTGTTTCACAAACCCCGCAATACCCGTCCGGCCGGCAGCGTCCCGGTCCTGGGGCTGACCCGCGAGCAACTGCTGGCGGCGGACGACTTCAGTGTGTTCCGTCTCGGCCACTCGACGTTGTTGCTCAAGCTGCAGGGGCAGTTCTGGCTGACCGACCCGGTGTTCGCCGAACGTGCGTCGCCGGTGCAATGGGCCGGTCCCAAGCGCTTTCATCAACCGCCCATCAGCCTTGAAGCATTGCCGCCCATCGAGGGAGTGATTCTTTCCCACAATCATTACGACCATCTTGACTACAAGACAGTCCTGCAACTCGCCGCCAAGACGCGACATTTCCTCGCGCCCCTGGGGGTTGGCGACCAGTTGATCAAGTGGGGCATCCCGGCTGAGAAGGTGCGGCAGCTGGACTGGTGGGAAGAGACCCAGGTGGGCGGTATTCGCTTTGCCGCTACCCCGGCGCAGCATTTTTCCGGTCGCACGCTGTTCGACAGCAACCAGACGCTGTGGGCGTCCTGGGTCATGATGGTGGGTGACCAGCGGATTTTCTTCAGCGGTGACAGTGGCTACTTCGAGGGCTTCAAGCGGATCGGTGAACATTACGGCCCCTTCGATCTGACCCTGATGGAAACCGGTGCCTACAACGTCGATTGGCCGCATGTGCACATGCAACCGGAGCAGAGCCTGCAGGCTCACCTCGACCTCCAGGGGCGTTGGTTGCTGCCGATCCACAACGGCACGTTCGACCTGTCCTTCCATGCCTGGCATGAACCCTTCGACCGGATCCTGGCCCTGGCCTGGGAACGCAATGTGTCCATCACCACGCCGCGGATGGGCGAGGCCTTCAACCTGCTGCAACCGCATCGCGGGTATGCCTGGTGGCTGGAAGTGGAGCACCCGGAAGCGGCTGAAACGCCGATTGCGGCTCGCTAGGGTGTCCCACGGCTTGCATTGATTTTTCGCTCAGCCTGCAACCGATTGTGTCCGGCGCTTCTGACGGAAGCGCCCATTAGGATGACCGCCGCCCGTGATATGGATCACGGGTGTTTGGTTTTATCAGGACACGAAGTCATGAATCGAATGCTCAGAAAGCACGCCGGGGTGCTCACCCGCTTGGCGTTTTTGCACGCCCTTTGTCTGACCCCGCTGGTCAGTCAAGCGAATACCTCCGACCAACCCGTGTTCCCGGCGCAAGCCAGCGTTAAAAACGCCGTGTTGGCGCAGATGATCTATGCCAGTGCCGGGGAGATGGCGCTGGCGTTGGCCGAAGGACACTTCACTTCGCAGGAGCTGGTGAGTTATCTCGTCTCCCGTACGGTCGATCTGGATTCGTTCGGACCGGCCATTGACGCGGTGATCGAGTTCAATCCCGAAGCGTTGTCGATTGCCCGGACGTTGGACGAGGAGCGCCAAGGGGGCAATGTGCGTGGTCCCTTGCATGGCATCCCGGTGCTGCTCAAGGACAATATCCACACCGCCGACCAGATGCAGACGGCGGCGGGATCATTGGCCATGGTCGGGGCCGCGGCGGCTGACGATGCCTTTATCGTGCAGAAACTCCGTGAGCAGGGGGCGATCATCCTGGGCAAGACCAACATGAGCGAGTGGGCGAACTTTCGCGGTGACCAATTGCCTGATGGATGGAGCGGGCGAGGGGGACTGACGAAGAATCCCCATGCGCTGGCCGGCGATGTCTGTGGCTCCAGTTCGGGCTCCGCTGCCGCGATCGCAGCGGGGTACGCGCCGCTGTCGTTGGGGACCGACACCTTCGGTTCGGTGATTTGTCCAGCGTCGAAGAATGGCGTCGTCGGCCTGAGGCCTTCGGTGGGGTTGTTAAGCCGCACGGGCATCATTCCCGCTTCTCGTGAACTCGACAGCGCGGGGCCGATCACGCGTACGGTGCGCGATGCAGCATTGCTCCTCAATGCCATGGTGGCACTCGATCCGCGTGACCTGGCCACCGCGCAAGTGCCTGTCAGGAAGGACTACACGCAAAAGCTGAAAGCCGATGCGCTGCAAGGAAAAGTCATCGGCTATCCCAGTCGCTTCAAACCCGGCAGCGCCGACCTGAACGAGCATCCGCAGTTTGCCCAGGCGCTGGATACCCTGCGCCGGGCTGGTGCGCAACTGGTTCCGGTCGACTTGAAGGGGACCGATTGGAGTGACAACGATTGGTCGCGGGTGAGCCGCCTGTTCGAGATGACGATCAAGCGGGTGTTGCCTGGCTATCTGGCCAGTCGTTCAGGTTTGCAAGTCTCGACCCTTCAGGCACTGGTGGATTACAACGAAAGCCATCCCGGTGAGGGAAACTACAACCAGGACCTGCTCAAGCGAGCCAATGCGCTGGCGTTTGACGAGGCTGAATACCTGAAGCTGTCAGATGGATTGGGCGATGAGGCGCGCAGCAACGTCGATAAGTTGCTGGCGGATAACGGACTGGATGCGGCACTGGGGGATCCCCATCCGTTCGCGATTCTTGAGCTGGGAAGCGCAACCTTTGCCGGGTATCCGGGGATTACCGTGCCTTCGGGGATGGACGCCGACGGCATGCCCACTTCGGTGTATTTCTACGGTGCGCGTTGGAGCGAGGCTGAACTGCTGGCGATTGCCTATGGCTACGAGCAGGCTTCGAATGCGCGACAGGACCCGGACTTTGAATAAGCCCGGGTAGCTTGTCGGCCTGCCACCGGGCCGGGTGGCAGGTCGCAGGATCAGCCTTTTACCGCATAGCGAGCAGCGGGCGCCTTGTGTGAAAGATTGGGCTTGAGTGCCTGGCGAGCCTGTTCGAACGCCTGCCAATCGGCAATGTCCGGTAGCGAAGGGATAGTGACCGGTTCGCCGAGGGCCAGGCCGGCGAGTGCCGCATCCACCATCTGCTCGGAACTCATCACGATCTCGCTGGGCAGGTGTTGGACCGGCAAACCGGCGATATCCCAGAACTCGGTGCTGGTGGCACCCGGTAATACGGCCTGGACCTTGACGCCTTTTTCGCTCAGTTCGTGATGCAGGGATTGAGTGAATGCCAGCACGAAAGCCTTGGTTCCGCCATACACACCGTTGAGCAACTCGGGCGCCAGGGCGACGATGGAGGCGATGTTGATGATCGTCCCTTCAGTGCGGGCCACGAAGTTGGTCGCCGCCGCTTTGGCCAGGCGGGTCAGCACCACGACGTTCAAGTGAATCATCGCATCCATTTTCGCTTGTTCGGATTCCAGCAGCGAGGCGGATGCCCCGACGCCGGCGTTGTTCACCAGCAGATTGATCCGCTGGTCCTGCTCGAGGATTTGCGCGATCCGTGCCAGATCGCCCGAGTCATTCAAATCGGCCTGGACCACTTCGACGGTCCGTTGGGTGGCGTTACCCAGTCGCGTGGCCAGTTGCTCCAGGCGTTCGCGGTTGCGTGCTACCAGAATCAGGTCGTAGCCGCTGTGTGCCAGACGGTCGGCGTAGACGGCGCCGATACCGGAAGAGGCGCCGGTAATCAGGGCAAAACCTTTCGAGGATGATTGGGTCATGGCAATTCTCCAGAGTGGCCGGCGAGATGTCGGCGTTGCTGGCGATAAGATTATGGAGGTAATCTATTGTCATCAATGTCATATATCCCACCTTTCAGGACATCGAGGGCTCGCCGTCCATGATCAGCATCGGCATCATCCTGTTTCCGGGCTTCCAGGCCTTGAGCCTGGCCACCGGAACGGTCTTCGAGTACGCCAACCTGGAGGTGGAGCGTCAGGTCTATCGGGTGGATCTGATTTCCGAGCACGGCGGACCGGTCAGCAGCTCCCTGGGTTTTGCGGTCCAGACGCAACCTTTTGGGCGCGAACGCTACGACACGCTGCTGGTGGTGGGGGACAACGATCTGGCAGTGGGATCTGCCGGCCTGATCGACTACCTGCGCAGGGCGCCGGATTTTGCTCGACGAGTGGCGTCGGCCTGCACCGGCTCGTTTCATCTGGCCGCCGCCGGCTTGCTGGACGGGCGCCGCGCGACCACCCACTGGTATCACGCCAGGGAATTCAAACAGCGTTACCCGCAGGTACTCCTGGACGAGGATCGGATCTTCACCCTCGATGGCCCGATCTGGACATCGGCCGGCATGACCGCCTCCATTGACTTGGCCCTGGCGTTGGTCGAACAGGACCTGGGGGTAGAGGTGACCCGTCAGGTCGCCCGTTCGCTGGTGGTTTATCACCGTCGGGCAGGCGGTCAGTCGCAGTTCTCGGCCTTACTGGAACTCGACCCTAAATCCGACCGCATTCAGACCGCCCTGGCCTTCGCCCGGCAGAACCTGCGACAACCTTTGTCGGTTGAACAACTGGCACAGGCTGCTCACCTCAGTCCTCGGCAGTTCAGCCGGTTGTTTCGGGCCGAGACTGGCCAGTCGCCGGCCAAGGCCATTGAACACCTGCGCCTGGAAGCGGCGCGGTTGATGATGGAGTCAGGCTGGCATTCCATCGATATCGTTGCTCGCGACACCGGCTTTGCCGATCCGGAGCGCATGCGCCGCGCCTTTCTGCGTGCTTATGGCCAGCCGCCGCAGGTTATCCGGCGGTCGCTGCAATTGCAGAGCTAGGTGCTGTACGAAAACGTCGGCTCACCAGCCGAAAGTTTTCGTACAGACTCCAGTAAGGTACAGGTTTACCATGGCGCTCGAGACTGGAAGCGGAACGTCAGGAACGACCATGGCTCATCGAATTCATCTCTTCGGCGCGTCGGGCTCCGGCACCACAACGCTGGGAGCTGCACTGGCCGAGCACTTCGGAATTGCGCATTTCGACTCGGACAATTTCTATTGGCAGCCCGCCGCCAAGCCCTTCAGTTGCAAGCGCCCTCGTGAGCAGCGGGCGCAGTTGCTGAGTGAGCAACTGGCCCGGCAGGACAACTGGGTGCTCTCCGGTTCGCTCTGTGGCTGGGGCGATGCGCTGATTCCGACATTCACCCTGGCGATCTTCATGCGCCTCGATCCCGAGGTCCGTTTGCAGCGTTTGCGCACCCGCGAATTCCAGCGCTACGGCGCGCAGATTCATGAAGGGGGAGAGCGTTTTATCGCGACTCGCACCTTCCTGGAGTGGGCGGCGGGCTACGACACCGGCGACCATGGCACGCGCAGCCTCAAACGCCATGAAACCTGGATCAGGAGCTTGCCGTGTCCGGTGTTGCGGTTGGACTCCACCGAGCATGCGGTGGGGGCGCTGGTTGATCAGGTGGCGCGAGCGCTGGAGAGTCCGGCAGCATCGCTGTAAGCCGATTATTCGATCAGTTCGTAATCCTTGCGCTCAATCGGGTCCGGCGTGGTTCCGCGGATATTCATCCCGCGTCCGGGGGCAAACCCGGGGAAGAACACCAGGCCTTCTGCCTCGAAGCGAAAGGCCAGGGCCAAGCGGGTGACATCCTTAAGTGGTTCGCCGGTTTCGAAGCGCTGGATGGCCGCGACCGAGACGCCGGACTCCCGGCTCAACTGCTCATGGCTCCAGCCCAGCATGACGCGAGCCTGCACGCAGTGCTGGGGCGTGAATTGATGCAAAACGATGCGTTCAACGGTGGTCCTCATCACATGACTGGCGGCTTGGCTGGACATGGGGCTCTCCGGGCTTGATCGGTTGATTTGAGAATACTGTGTTTTTGTACAGTTGTTTTCGGACCTGATCAAACGTTTTTTCAGCATTCCGATTATCGGTATCGGGTCGCTGTGCGCGCAGGGATCGCGATCAGCCCAGGTGCAGGCATCAGCCGTGCGACATGCTTTGTCACGACCTTTCTCTGCTTGGCAAAAACATTGTTGTGTAGGGTGTGTATTTTCAGCTTGATGTAAATCAAGCGCGTGTGTACCTTACACAACAGAGCTCAAGGAGTGAGCATGCGAAGCAGAGAGGTCATTGAACTGATCGAAGCCGATGGTTGGTATGAGGTGGCGGTGAAGGGAAGTCACCATCAATTTCGGCATCCGAGAAAGACAGGCCGTGTCACTGTTCCCCATCCCAAGGCGGAAGTTCCTAAGGGAACACTCCATAACATATTGAAGTCGGCTGGCCTGAAGGGCGCAGCGTATAGCGATGGAAACAGTCATGACGTGTTTCCATGTGGGCGAGGTATCCAATGAAATTTCCAGTCGTATTGCATAAAGAGGCGGAATCGGACTACGGCGTGACCGTGCCGGATGTGCCGGGTTGTTTTTCCGCCGGAAGCACTTTTTCCGAAGCCCTGGAGAATGTGCACGAGGCCTTGGCCTTGCACTTCGAGGGGTTGCTGGCGGATGGCGAGCCGTTGCCCCATGCGCAGGAGGCCGATGTCTATCTGGACAATCCGGACTATGCCGGCGGTCTCTGGGCCATCGTCGACTTCGATGTGACGCCTTACCTGGGCAAGTCGGTGAGATTCAACGCCTCGCTGCCCGAGCATCTGCTTGAGCGGATTGACGAGCGTGTGCAGAAGGATCATCGCTACGCCTCGCGCTCTGGGTTTCTGGCGACGGCGGCGTTGCGCGAGTTGTATGCCTGATGGGGTGAATACGGAGAGGCTCAGGGCGTTTGAATCGCGCCCTTTGTCGCCGCTCGGGTCGCTTCGATTCCTGCAATCGCTAATGCCATGGCCTGAGCATAGGTTGCAAAGGGAGAGAGGGATCAGCCAAAGTGACCGGAATCAACAGGAGATAGAACGACATGGCCGTCCGTTGTACATCACTCGAAGAAGTCCGCGAAAACATCGACCGTTTGGACCGGCAGATCGTAACGCTGCTGGCGGAGCGGGGTGCCTACGTCACCGAGGCCGCGCGCTTCAAGAAAGACAGCGATGCGGTCAGGGCACCACAGCGCGTGGAGCAGGTGATAGCCAAGGTGCGGGCATTATCCGAGGAGTACGCTGTCAATCCCGATGTGGTCGAGCAGGTCTACCGGGCCATGATTGCGGCGTTTATCGAGCAGGAGCTGCAAGAGCATGGAAAGGCTCGCCACTTGTCGTTGCCCACCTAGCGTCAAATCGGCGCCAGGGCTCTTGTTTCTGATTAATGGACAACATCGCTGATCGAAACGCGAGGGCTGGAAGCGAAGCACATGGCTTCATAACGCAGTGCCCAGACACAAACAAAAAAGCCCTGAACAAGTTCAGGGCTTTTCGATGTTCCAGTCTATTCACCCAAGGTGAATACCTGCATCAATCCCAGCTCAACGCCCCGCCAGTCTGATACTCGATCACGCGGGTCTCGAAGAAGTTCTTCTCTTTCTTCAAGTCCATGATCTCGCTCATCCATGGGAACGGGTTGGTGGTGCCTGGGTACTCTTCCTTCAAGCCGATCTGGCTCAGGCGACGGTTGGCGATGAACTTGAGGTAGTCCTCCATCATCGCCGCGTTCATGCCCAGCACGCCGCGCGGCATGGTGTCACGGGCGTATTCGATTTCCAGCTGGGTGCCCTGCAGGATCATCTGGGTGGCTTCTTCCTTCATCTCGGCATCCCACAGGTGCGGGTTCTCGATCTTGATCTGGTTGATCACGTCGATGCCGAAGTTCAGGTGCATGGATTCGTCACGCAGGATGTACTGGAACTGCTCGGCGACGCCGGTCATCTTGTTGCGCCGACCCATGGACAGGATCTGGGTGAAGCCGCAGTAGAAGAAGATGCCTTCCAGTACGCAGTAGTAGGCGATCAGGTTGCGCAGCAGTTCCTTGTCGGTCTCGACGGTGCCGGTCTTGAATTCCGGGTCGGAGATCGAACGGGTGTACTTCAGGCCCCAGGTGGCCTTTTTCGCCACCGATGGAATCTCGTGGTACATGTTGAAGATCTCGCCTTCATCCATGGCCAGCGATTCGATGCAGTACTGGTAGGCGTGGGTGTGGATCGCCTCTTCGAAGGCCTGGCGCAGGATGTACTGGCGGCACTCGGGGTTGGTGATCAGGCGGTACACGGCCAGCACCAGGTTGTTCGCCACCAGGGAGTCGGCGGTGGAGAAGAAGCCCAGGTTGCGCATGACGATGCGGCGTTCGTCGTCGGTCAGGCCTTCCGGGTTTTTCCAGAGGGCGATGTCGGCGGTCATGTTGACTTCTTGCGGCATCCAGTGGTTCGCGCAGCCGTCGAGGTACTTCTGCCAGGCCCAGTCGTACTTGAACGGCACGAGCTGGTTGAGGTCGGCGCGGCAGTTGATCATGCGCTTTTCATCGACCGCGACACGGGCTGAAGCGCCTTCGAGCTCGGCCAGGCCTTCGGCGACGTCGAGGGCGTCGAGCGCGGCCTTGGCGCGGGCGATGGCGGCCGAGTCGGAAGCGGTCACGGCACGGGCTTCCAGGGCCGCGGCGCCACCGGCGCTGTCGAGGCGGTCCAGGTTGGCTTCGGTGGCGTGGCCGGCGTTGGCGCCCTTGACGGCTACCTCGCCTTCTTCTTTGTCGAATTCGTCCCAGCTCAGCATGACGTGTCGTCTCCTGCGTGAGGGCCAGATGCCCGTGTGAAAAACATTGATGGTTGGGTGGTCACACGACCAGTGGCCGCTTTGGATCTAAAGGATATGTTGCTTGCAGCAGCGGTTCGTGCACGCAAAAACATGAATAGGTACGGGATGACCCCGTGTCGTCGCCGAGAGAGGGCGCCGGGCCTTCCCCTGGGGCCTGCAAGAGGCTGAATCGACGAGGGTTTTCAGCTCGATTCGGCGCTTTTTCAGGCGCGAATAGAGTCCGACAGTATAAGGTTTTTGTCCGGGCGTTTCAGCCAGTTTTTACCGTCGTGAGGGTAAAGATCCGAGCAGGGGGCGGGCAGGTCGTGGAGGAGGAGGGGGGCGGAGGGAAACACCTTTGCCGCAAGAAGCGCTTCTTGCGGCGGGTGATTTTACAATGCTGGTTCAGGCCGGGGTTTCAACCATGGGAGCAACCGTTACCCATGACGCGGTATTCCATGGTATGCCGGACGCCTTGCGAATCTTCATAGACCATGCGTGCCGGGACAACTTCGCAAACATCCGGAGTTTCACTCATGGAGATAACTTTCTGAATATCCGGGTGGGAACTGTAAGTGTACTGTTCCACCGGAGCAGTCTTGCTGGCAACGTCGGTTGGAATCTCGTCAGCCATGGCGGTTGCACACAGGCTGCTGAGGGCCAGAACGACTAGAGCTTTCATCTCGATTCACCTTTTTCGGGTCGTAAGGGGTCACGTAGCCCTTGTGAGGCTACGTGTGACGCGGTCTTGATTTGAGTTCGAATTAACGGCCTTCGTGGGGGCTGTCGCTAAGTTAATTCGCTGCCTTAGTTGGCGGAGTGGATGTTAAGAGTCTACAAAACATTCATATAGAGGGGGTTTTGATAAAGACTATTGACAAAACCTGTAACAATCGTCGAAAAACGTCGCCGAAGCCCGGTTTTCGAGCTATTTTCAGTCCGCCGGAAATCGCTACAGACCCCGTGTTTTAAGCCTTGCGGCACTTGATACGAGGTTGTGCAGGGGCTTGTTACTACCATCGTCGAATGGTTCCATGGCGCAGGCCCGGCTACAACAGGGCCATAAAACAACAACTACCCACCGAGGTAAGAAAGATGAGTGCGGCTTCCCTGTACCCCGTTCGTCCTGAGGTCCTGGCGACTACGCTGACCGACGAGGCGACCTACAAGGCGATGTACCAGCAGTCGGTCGTCAACCCAGACGGCTTCTGGCGCGAACAAGCCAAGCGCCTCGACTGGATCAAGCCTTTCACCACGGTGAAACAGACCTCCTTCGACGATCACCATGTCGATATCAAGTGGTTTGCCGACGGCACCCTGAACGTTTCCTACAACTGCCTGGACCGCCATCTGGCCGAGCGCGGTGACCAGGTCGCGATCATCTGGGAAGGCGACGATCCCGCCGATTCCCGCAACATCACTTACCGCGAGCTGCACGAGCAGGTCTGCAAGTTCGCCAACGCCCTGCGTGGCCAGGACGTGCACCGTGGCGACGTGGTGACCATCTATATGCCGATGATCCCCGAGGCCGTGGTCGCCATGCTGGCCTGTGCTCGCATCGGCGCGATCCACTCGGTGGTGTTCGGTGGTTTCTCGCCGGAAGCCCTGGCCGGTCGCATCATCGACTGCCGCTCCAAAGTGGTGATCACCGCCGACGAAGGTGTGCGTGCCGGCAAGAAGATCCCGCTCAAGGCCAACGTCGACGACGCCCTGACCAACCCGGAAACCCACAGCATCCAGAAAGTCATCGTGTGCAAGCGCACCGGCGGCGATATCAAGTGGAACCAGCATCGCGACATCTGGTTCGAAGACCTGATGAAGGTGGCCGGCAGTGTCTGTGCGCCGAAGGAGATGGGCGCCGAAGAAGCGCTGTTCATCCTCTACACCTCCGGCTCCACCGGCAAGCCCAAGGGCGTGCAGCACACCAGCGGCGGTTACCTGCTGTATGCGGCGCTGACCCACGAGCGGGTGTTCGACTACCGTCCGGGTGAAGTCTACTGGTGCACCGCCGACGTCGGCTGGGTCACCGGCCACACCTACATTGTCTACGGCCCGCTGGCCAATGGCGCAACCACCGTGCTGTTCGAAGGCGTGCCGAACTATCCGGACATCACCCGGGTGGCGAAGGTCGTCGACAAGCACAAGGTCAACATCCTCTACACCGCACCGACCGCGATCCGCGCCATGATGGCCCAGGGCACGGCGGCTGTCGAAGGCGCCGATGGCAGCAGCCTGCGCCTGCTGGGTTCGGTGGGCGAACCGATCAACCCGGAAGCCTGGGACTGGTACTACAGGAATGTCGGCAAGTCGCGCTGCCCGATCGTCGATACCTGGTGGCAGACCGAGACCGGCGGCAACATGATGAGCCCGCTGCCGGGCGCCCATGCGCTCAAGCCGGGTTCAGCGACGCGGCCGTTCTTCGGCGTGGTGCCGGCGCTGGTGGACAACCTGGGCAACATCATCGAGGGCGCCGCCGAAGGCAACCTGGTGATCCTCGATTCGTGGCCGGGCCAGGCGCGGACCCTGTACGGCGATCATGATCGCTTCGTCGATACCTACTTCAAGACCTTCCGTGGCATGTACTTCACCGGTGATGGTGCGCGCCGCGACGAGGATGGCTACTACTGGATCACCGGGCGTGTGGATGACGTGCTCAACGTGTCCGGCCACCGCATGGGCACCGCCGAGATCGAGAGCGCCATGGTCGCCCACCCGAAAGTCGCCGAGGCGGCGGTGGTGGGAGTGCCGCACGATATCAAGGGGCAGGGCATCTATGTCTATGTCACCCTCAACAGCGGCGAGGAGCCCAGCGAGGCACTGCGCCTGGAGTTGAAGAACTGGGTGCGCAAGGAGATCGGGCCGATTGCCTCGCCGGATGTCATCCAGTGGGCGCCGGGACTGCCGAAGACCCGTTCGGGGAAAATCATGCGGCGTATCCTGCGCAAGATCGCCACGGCGGAGTACGACGGCCTGGGGGATATCTCCACCCTGGCGGATCCGGGCGTGGTGCAGCATCTGATCGATACCCACAAGACCATGAGCGTCGCGTAACCGCCGTTCCAGGTTGACCGAGCCCCGTCCGGCGCTAGCGCCGGGCGGGGCTTTTCATTCCCGGACCGCACACCTCGCATGAAAATGTTAACAATCTCTTTTTCATCAGCTAAGACTTACCAATGACTCAATCAATCCACATCGCTGCTGCCCTATTGATCGACCCTTGCGGCAAGACCCTCTTGGTACGCAAACGCAACACTACGGCTTTTATGCAACCTGGGGGCAAGATCGAACCCGGCGAATTGGCGGTAAATGCCTTGGCCCGGGAGCTGGATGAAGAAATAGGCGTACAAATCGATACTGCCCAAGCGCATTTTTTGGGCATGTTTAGGGCTCCAGCGGCTAACGAACCGGGTTTCGAGGTGTGCTGTGAGCTGTTTCAGATTTCGATAGATGTCCCTGTCAATGCCGCGGCTGAGATAGAAGAGGCGGTTTGGGTTGACCGCCACAGCTACGCGCAATTGCAATTGGCGCCGTTGACTCTGGATCATGTCATGCCGATCTATTTGAGCTTTCGTTAGAGCTGTTTGGGCCTGCAAGTCCGACTGCGCCCGTTTGCGGGGTGGGAGCAGCCGGTCGACGCTCGATTGCTCCGGGCGGCGTTCCGACGATGGACGTCAACGATAACGCGGGGCATCCTGATGCCCCGCGTGCCTGGACTACCATCGCGAGCAAGCTCGCTCCTACAAAGACAGCAATGTCTTTGAAGGAAGTGGGATAAATATCGGTTTTTGCTGTGAATTCCTCCGTCTGTTACCGGTTGTTCGGCAGGTAACCAATTGTGTCACCTGGCGCCCGGGCACGGGGCAAAGGGAAACGCCGGTGCCCGTTTTTGGCCCGAATCCGGGGTCGCGAAAATCTCATCGAACGCCGTGCTTGCCGGAATAGAAGGCTTTGCCAATAATAGGCCCGCTATTTGCAGGATAGATCGGTTATCCCTTCTTTCGCCCTTGCACAAAGCTCAAGGGTTGTCAATGTGTCTGAGACGCTTTCTCGGCGCTTCTGTAATTAGTTGTCGCATTGAGGAAATATCGGCTTCGGACCTGTCGTTAGAATGCCGATCACTCGCTTGTCGTGGCGCGCGCCGAACGCGTTCGCCGCCGACCCTTGCGCGAAGACTGCTTTCCCATCCGCATATTGGGCTGTTGCTCACTCTGCCGTTTTGCCCTTGACCGATGGAGTTCTAAGATGAAGAAACTCGTGCTTCTTGGCGCCCTGGCGCTGTCCGTGCTGTCGCTGCCGACATTCGCCGATGAAAAGCCACTGAAAATTGGTATCGAAGCCGCTTACCCTCCGTTCGCTTCCAAGGCGCCGGACGGCAGCATCGTCGGCTTCGACTACGACATCGGCAACGCCCTGTGCGCCGAGATGAAGGTCAAGTGCGTCTGGGTCGAGCAGGAGTTCGACGGCCTGATCCCGGCCCTCAAGGTCCGCAAGATCGACGCCATCCTGTCGTCCATGTCGATCACCGACGATCGCAAGAAATCGGTCGATTTCACCAACAAGTACTACAACACCCCGGCTCGCCTGGTGATGAAGGAAGGCACCGTTGTCAGTGACAACCTGTCGGAACTCAAGGGCAAGAAGATCGGCGTGCAACGCGGTTCGATCCACAACCGCTTCGCTGAAGAAGTCCTCAAGCCGCTGGGTGCCGAAATCAAGCCTTACGGTTCGCAGAACGAGATCTACCTGGACGTGGCCGCCGGTCGCCTCGACGGCACCGTGGCTGACGCCACCCTGCTGCAGGACGGTTTCCTGAAGACCGACTCCGGCAAGGGCTTCGCGTTCGTCGGTCCGCAATTCACCGACGAGAAATACTTCGGTGACGGTATCGGCATCGCCGTGCGCAAAGGCGACAAGGCCGAGCTGGACAAGATCAACGCCGCCATCGTCGCGATTCGTGCCAATGGCACGTACAAGCAGATCGAGGACAAGTACTTCGACTTCGATATCTACGGCAAGTAATACGCCGCAGCGACAAGTCCGAAATGGCGCAAGCAGCAGGAGCTCTGAGGTTTGCGCCATTTTTTCATCCCTAATTTCGAGGACCTGAATCATGTTGAAAGGCTACGGGGCTGTCATCCTCGATGGCGTTTGGCTGACGCTTCAGCTCGCCTTGTCGTCCATGGCCCTGGCCATTGTTCTGGGTCTGATCGGGGTGGCCTTGCGTCTGTCGCCGGTGCGCTGGCTGGCCCGGCTGGGCGACCTGTATGCCACGGTCATCCGCGGGATTCCCGACCTGGTGCTGATCCTGCTGATCTTCTACGGTGGCCAGGACCTGCTCAACCGCGTCGCGCCGTTGCTCGGTCATGACGATTACATCGACCTCAACCCGCTGGTCGCCGGTATCGGCACCCTGGGGTTCATTTTCGGTGCCTACCTGTCGGAAACCTTTCGCGGGGCCTTCATGGCCATTCCCAAGGGGCAGGCCGAGGCTGGCATGGCCTACGGCATGAGCAGCCTGCAGGTGTTTTTCCGGGTGCTGGTACCGCAGATGGTTCGCCTGGCGATCCCTGGCTTCACCAACAACTGGCTGGTCCTGACCAAGGCCACCGCGCTGATTTCCGTGGTCGGTCTGCAAGACATGATGTTCAAGGCCAAGCAGGCGGCGGACGCCACCCGCGAGCCTTTCACCTTCTTCCTCGCAGTGGCGGCGATGTACCTGGTGATCACCAGTGTCTCGTTGCTGGCATTGCGTCACCTTGAGAAGCGCTACTCGGTAGGCGTAAGGGCGGCTGATCTATGATCTTCGACTACAACGTCATCTGGGAAGCCTTGCCGCTGTACCTCGGCGGCTTGCTGACCACCCTGAAACTGCTGGCCTTGTCGCTGCTGTTCGGTCTCTTGGCGGCGTTGCCGCTGGGGCTGATGCGGGTCTCCAAGCAGCCGGTGGTGAACATGGCCGCCTGGCTCTACACCTACGTGATCCGCGGCACGCCGATGCTGGTGCAGCTGTTCCTGATCTACTACGGTCTGGCCCAGTTCGAGGCGGTGCGCGAGAGTTTCCTCTGGCCCTGGCTGTCGAGCGCGACCTTCTGTGCCTGCCTGGCCTTTGCCATCAACACCAGCGCCTACACCGCCGAAATCATCGCCGGCAGCCTCAAGGCCACGCCCAATGGCGAAATCGAGGCGGCCAAGGCCATGGGCATGTCGCGCTACAAGATGTACCGCCGCATCCTGCTGCCGTCGGCCCTGCGCCGGGCGTTGCCGCAGTACAGCAACGAAGTGATCATGATGCTGCAGACCACCAGTCTGGCGTCCATCGTGACCCTGATCGACATCACCGGTGCCGCCCGTACCGTCAACGCCCAGTATTACCTGCCGTTCGAGGCCTACATCACCGCCGGCGTGTTCTACCTGTGCCTGACCTTCATCCTGGTGCGCCTGTTCAAGCAGGCCGAGGGCCGCTGGCTGAGCTATCTGGCGCCGAGGAAGCACTGACCATGGAACGGCTGCGTTACGCCCAACCCACGATCGGGCTGGCCAAGGTGGCGGGGCGCGTGCCGCGTCGCCACACCGGCTCGCTCAGCGACTGACCTGACTGTTTTTGTGAGAACCGACCGCATGTACAAGCTTGAAGTCCAAGACCTGCATAAACGCTATGGCAGTCACGAAGTGCTCAAGGGCGTGTCCCTGGAAGCCGCCGCTGGCGATGTGATCAGCATCATCGGCTCCAGTGGCTCCGGCAAAAGTACTTTCCTGCGCTGCATCAACCTGCTGGAACAGCCCCATGCCGGGCGTATCCTGCTCAACAACGAAGAGCTGAAGCTGGTGGCCAGCAAGGACGGCGCGATGAAGGCCGCCGACCCGAAACAGTTGCAGCGCATGCGCTCGCGGCTGTCGATGGTGTTCCAGCATTTCAACCTGTGGTCGCACATGACCGCGTTGGAAAACATCATCGAGGCACCGGTGCACGTCCTCGGCGTGTCGAAGAAAGAAGCGCTGGAAAAGGCCGAGCACTACCTGGCGAAAGTCGGCGTGGCGCATCGCAAGGACGCCTACCCGGGTCATATGTCCGGTGGCGAGCAGCAGCGCGTGGCGATTGCCCGGGCGCTGGCGATGGAGCCGGAAGTGATGCTGTTCGACGAACCGACCTCGGCACTGGACCCCGAACTGGTGGGCGACGTGTTGAAGGTGATGCAGGCCCTGGCCCAGGAAGGCCGGACCATGGTGGTGGTGACCCACGAGATGGGCTTTGCCCGTGAAGTCTCCAACCAGCTGGTGTTTTTGCATAAAGGCGTGGTGGAAGAGCGCGGTAATCCGCGCGAAGTGCTGGTTAATCCACAGTCCGAGCGCCTGCAGCAATTCCTCTCGGGCAGCTTGAAATAGTCGTCGTTTTTTATGCTGCCGTTGCGCACCCAAATAGGTCATGCTGCGCGCCATGCGCGGCGTGGTCTACTTTGAGTGGGCTGCCCTCGGCTTTTCACTCTGTTCTGTTTTCGGATTGCCTGCCATGACTGCCCATCGAATCGGTTTCCTGATTTGGCCCAGCACCCAAGCCTTGACGCTGGCGCTGGCCGAGGAGGCCTTGCGTGTCGCACAGCGGGTGCATCCGGAAGTGGTCTACGAATTGTCCTTCCTGCAGGCCGAGGCGTCCGCCGAGGTCGCGGCCGCCGGCACCTGGCAGCTGCCGGGCGAGCCCTGGGCCGGCAAGCTGGAAGGTTTCCAGAAACTCTTCCTGCTGGCGGACGAGCCGCCCACCAGCCTGGCGCCGGCCTTGAGCAGTGCCCTCAAGCAACTGGTTCGCGCCGGTTGCGTGGTGGCCGGTTTGTCCGCCGGGGTGTACCCGCTGGCCCAACTGGGTTTGCTCGACGGTTACCGTGCGGCGGTGCACTGGCGCTGGCAGGATGATTTCGCCGAACGTTTTCCCAAGGTGATCGCCACCAGTCATCTGTTCGACTGGGATCGTGATCGCCTGACCGCCTGTGGCGGCATGTCGGTGCTGGACCTGTTGCTGGCGGTACTCGCCCGTGACCATGGTGCCGAGTTGGCCGGCGCGGTTTCCGAGGAACTGGTGGTCGAGCGTATCCGCGAAGGCGGTGAGCGCCAGCGCATTCCCTTGCAGAACCGCCTGGGCTCCAGCCATCCGAAACTGACCCAGGCCGTGCTGCTGATGGAGGCCAATATCGAGGAGCCGCTGACCACCGACGAGATCGCCCAGCATGTCTGTGTGTCGCGGCGTCAGTTGGAGCGTATCTTCAAGCAGTACCTCAACCGCGTGCCGAGCCAGTATTACCTGGAGCTGCGCCTGAACAAGGCGCGGCAGATGCTGATGCAGACCAGCAAGTCGATCATCCAGATCGGTCTGTCCTGCGGTTTCTCCTCGGGGCCGCATTTCTCCAGCGCCTACCGCAATTTCTTTGGCGCCACGCCGCGCGAAGATCGCAACCAGCGGCGCAGCAGCAGCCCGTTCGAGTTGTCATCGGTGCCTTCGGAACGCGGCTAAGGCTTATTCTTCGCGGGGCGTGGGCGGCGTTATGGGGGATGCCACTGGCGGGACACTGCCGCCATTGTCGCTTTCGCTCTCGTCGCCGCTGCTCACATCGTCACCGATCAGGATTCTGACCTGCTGTACGCCGTCGTTCAGCTCTCTGTAGCTGCGGACTCTTTGCAGGCTGGCCTCCGTCAGCGGGTTGTTCCTGAAGTCATAGGTCACCGATTGCGAGGTCGGTACCTCGAACAGGCTTTCCGGTATGTCGCTGATCTGGTTGTCGCGCAAGTCGGCAATCCCCAGTACGCGTAGTCCGAACAGCCCCTCGGGTGTCTGTTGGATACCGCTGTCGCTCAGGTCGAGCACTCTCAGGTCCGTCATCCGTGCGACGTTCGGTGTCAGCAGTATGCCCTCGGCTCGCAGCGTGGCCGATTGCAGCGGATTGCCGGACAGGTCCAGCATGTGCAGGCCGGTCATGTCCGCGAGCTGTCGGTGTGAGGTTTCGCTCAGTCGGATCCGGCCGTAGGGCAGTTCCAGGTTTCTCAAGTGCGGCATGTCGAAAATCGCGGCGGGGAAGTCCCGGTCCATAAAGCTGGAGGCATACAGCACGCGTAGATGGGGGAAGCTGTGGAGGAAGCCGTCGAGTCCGTGGCTGGCGCCGTAACCGTGGATCTCCAGGCGGGCGAGATGGCTGAAATCCGCTGAGAGCGCGGGCAGTCTGCCGGTGAATCGCTGGGTGAAGGTGAAGCTATACAAGTGCGTGCCGTCAGGCAGCATTTCTTCGCTCTGGCGCTGCCAACTCCGTTGCAGCTCTTGGGCAAAGTCATCTCGGTTCAGACTTTCCAGCGCCAACTCGACCGGGCTCAGCGGTGCCTGCGTTTGCGGGTGAAGCGCGGGGATATCGCTGGTCCAGGCCTGTAGATCGGCTTGCAGCTGGCGGTATTGGGCTTCCAGTCGGTTCAACTGGCTCAAGGACTCCTTGAGGATTCGCGGTTGGGCCCGAATGAAGCTCTCCAGCTGTTCGCCATTCAGGCCCGGATAGAGCGCCTGGATGCGTGTTCGCTCGACCTGGGACTGAACGCCGAGTGAGTGGCCGGTTCTGCGGTAATAGTCCCGGGCGAGTTGCAGGCTGGACTCGGACAGTGGATTGCCGTTCAGGTCCAGGCCGGAGCCGAGGTTGCCGGAAACCTCATTGAGTGTCTGCGGCAGGTCGCTGATGGCATTGTCGCTGAGCAGGGCGGCTTCCAATCGCGGCAGTTCGAACAGGCCCTCGGGAATCGCGTTGATTCCGGTGTGACTCAGGTCGATGACCTCCAGTGCCTGCAGTTGACGCAGGTCGGGGGGCTGGCCGAGAGGGTTGTGGCTCAGGTCGAGAATCTCCAGGGTCCGCATGCCGGAGAGTGCTTGCGTCGTCTGGGCGGTCAGGCGCAGATTGCAGTTGACCAGGCTCATTTCGGTCAGGCGCCCTTGTGTGATCGATTCGGGCAGGCTGTCGAGTTGGAAGCCGCGTATGGAGAGCCGGCGCAGGTCGGGAAAGCGCGCCATGAACCGGGCCAACTCCCGGGCCGGGGTGTCGGCCACTAGGTTCAGGTAGCGGACATGGTTGAAGTCGACCGACAGTTCGGGCAATTCGCCCAGCAAGCCATTGGCGCTGAGGGTGTAGCCGTGCTCCTCGGGATTGTTGGAGTAGAACAGGTCGGGCTCACGGCGCCAGCAACGCCGGATGGCTTCGGCGAACTGGGCGCGGGTGCGTTGTTGGTTGACGCGCTGCATCAGGCTCAAGCGTTCCCCGCTGATCGGGTGAGTGGAGGAGGTGATGAATGACCAGAGCTCCAGCTCCTCCGTCAGTCGTTCGTACTCCTGCTCCAGCCGCCGCAGTTCATCGAAGACCCGCATACTGCCCAGGCTGCCGATAAATTGCCGGATCTGCTCATCGGAGAAGCTCGGAAACAGCCGGGCTACACGATCCTCGAGGGCCCAGCGACTGCCCGCCTGCGGCGCCCCACGGCCGCTGAGCTGATAACCGGGTCGCCTCTTGGCCAAGGCCATGGGTGATTGTCCGCTGGGGATGGGCGGTGGCATTTCCAGTATCTGGCGGAGTGCGTCGGGCCCGGGCAAGGGGCTGTTCTGCACGGCTTGCCGGAGTTGCTCACCCTGCTTGGGGCTGGGGTAACCCAGTTCGCGGCGCTGGGTGTCGGGCAGGGCATGCAGCAGCGAGGCGTAGAGATCATCGGAGTCGTGCAGCTCCTGGTCCAGGGCATCGCGGGTCTGGTACAGGTCGTTTTCCTTGATCAGCACTTTGCAGATCGGCGCGTCGGCGCTGCCGATGCTATCGAGCAACGGCCCGGTTGACGATTGCGTGCGCACCTCGATACGCACTTGCGTGGACCAGCCGGGGAGGCGTTGCACACTGTGCAGCATGAGCTTTTCGCTGTCGGCATTGCCGCTCGACGTCAGATACAACCCCTCGCGGGCGCGGGCCAGGCGCACCTGCTGGCGATACTGCGCGGCTTCGTCGGCGATGTCCGGGGCGATTTCGGCGGACTCGCGCAAGGCTTGCAGTTGTGCACCGCTGGCCTGTTCGGCGAGTTCTTCGAGCACGACCACGGGCAGGTCGGGAAACGCTGTTTGCAGCACGCCCACCGAGGGATCGCGTGATTGGGTACGAAACCGGTATTGCGATTCGAACAGTGCTTTTCGGCGCAGGTGGGCATGTCGGGCGATTTGCTTGCGAAAGTTCAGCAACCGCGTTTCCGGCTTTTCGGCGGGGGTGGCGAAACTCTGGCTTTCCCCCAGCAGTGTGCGGATATCGCTTTCCTTCAGGTCGGGCGAGTTCAGTAGGGTCTTGAGCAGATCGCCGTCGTGCAAGGGGGCGAGCGGGATGACCACCGGTTGCCCCTGGGTTGTGCCGGTGCGGGTGGTCTCCATGATCACCCGTCCCTGGTTGTCCACCAGCTGTAGTGCCCTGGGCTGCGCTTGCCAGAGGTCCAGCAGAATCTGCTCCTGCATGCTTTCGTCGGGTGCGGCCTCGCCGCGGGCCATCTGCTCGATGAAACGCTGGATATCGCGGTCGAGGCGAAAGCGCAGCAGGCTGTCCTTGAGCAGTGCGGGGGGCCGCTGACTGTCGAAATGCACCCGGCGCAGCAGGGCTTCGTCGGTGTCGCTGACCGCCATGATCCGCGCGGTGTCGATGTCGGAAAAGGCTTCGCCGGCCAGACCCAGGCGGTGCATCAGCTGCGGGCCTTGCCACTGCAAGGGGTTCTCCAGTTCGTGAAACCAGGCACCGGCACCGTTATGCCTGAAGCTGGGCGAGTATTGGCCGGGTCTGTTCGGGTGCTTGATCCTGCCACGATTGCCCTGCGGATTCAGTTCGGCTTCATAGAGTCTGTCGTCCTGTTTGAGGTATTGGCGGCCGTTGATTTCATACAGGCCGCTGGCGTTCGGTTGCAGGCTCTCGGGCCGTGCCGGTGATTGCTCGTAGGGTGTCAGGTCCGGTTTCCACAGGGTGCTTTCTCCGCTGGGCAGGGTCACTTGTTTCAACTCCTTGACCAGTCCGGCCCCGGCAAATCGGTGGGCGACCACGCTGATGCCGCCAATCAGCGCCAGGTTCAGGGTGACACCGATCAGACCTTTGAGGGCTTGTTCACGCTCGTCGTGATGCCAGTCTTCGATACCGTTGTAGACCGCGCTGATCATCTGCGCGCCGGCCACCGCCAGCATGGCCTCGCCCAGCCCGGGGACGAACAGGGCGGCGACGTTCAGCAGATTCAGGCCGATATTCGCCAGCGATTGCAGGTAGTCGCGCTGGTCCTGGCGGTCGACAGTGGCCACCGGCACGGCGCTGAAGTTGCCATCGTCCAGCAGCTTGACCAGGTGCTGGGTATGGAGTTCACGGAGTGGCTGGCCGATCAGCGGAAAACGTTTGAGTTGCAGCTCGGCCGCCGTGCCCGAGGTGCCAAGGCTGCGCTCGAGGGCGCTGAAAAAAGCCGATTGGGTGCGCAGGTTGATGTAGCGGCTGAAGAAGCTCCGGTAGTCGCTGCTGCCCAGGCGGCGGCCCAGTTCCTCTTCGAACGCGTCGAAGCTGGCGTATTGCTTGAGGGCCTGCTCCGGATCACCGCTCAGATAGACGATACAAGGGCGGTTGCGCGCGGCCAGGGTGTCCTGGTGCTCAATCAGCAAGGCGCCTTTGAGGGTGACGCCGGTCGAGCTGCTGAGGGGCGTCTTGAAGTTGAACAGCTGCAATTCGCTGCAGTTCACCGGTTTGCCATCCCAGTGGGGCAAGGGCTCCTTTTGACTGACGGCGTTCAGAAAGTCGTGGGTCGAGGCGCTGATATGGCCTTTCATCAGGGCGATATGGGCCTGGGTAACCAGTTCGTGGTTTTCACTGAGTTCATACTGATCGCGAAAGCTGTTGTCAGCCTCGCCCGAGGGCTTTTTCGGCAGCAGCACCGCCTCCATATGGCGGTCGTACTGACCACCGATATCCAGCTCCCGGCACAGCTCGACGAATGCCCGCGGCGTGAAGGCTTGAATGGGCAGGGTCTGCCTGTCGTTGAGCCATCGGTACAGACGGGATTCGTTGTAGAACACCGGGTTCTCATGCCGGGGCGTGACGAAGTTCTTCAGGGCGGCCTCAAGCAGGCTCATGTCGACGACGGATACCTTGCGCGGTGTCGAGAGGGTGGCGGCGGTGATCAGCCGTACGCAGGTGATTCGGTCGTGTTGCCGATCCAGTCGGTGTCCGAAGCGGGTTCTCAGGGCGTTGGAAAGGATCGGCACGGCAAAGGCCTCGAGGCCCTGCAAACCTTGCAGGTGCTCGGCCACCCGGGTCTTGTGGGTGTGGGTCAGCAACAGGCTGTCGCCATAGCTCTGGCGCAGGGACTGGGGGGCGTCGGTCAGCCAGTTCGGCAGTTTGCTTTTGATCAGTTCGAAATTGTCGGGGTAATGCGCGGACGTGGTTGCGGCGGGCGTCGGCATGGCGTGGTTTCTCGTGTGGCGAGTAAAGCAGCGAGGCTATCCAGCGCCCGGGGACAGCCGTGCCTAAATAGATACCAAAACCGCGGCCAGCGTTTAAACTGCGCCTTTGCGACGCAATTTGTCGCATTGCCGACAACCTCGGCAAAACCCGGTTTGGCGCTATAAGAAGTTGTCGCTTGGCGGCAAGGCCTGACCGAAAACTGTCCTTACAATCCCCCCATCGCTCGCCAGTTCCAGGCAGGCGTTCCTCTTCAGGAGACTCCGATGTCCGTTGAGCAAGCTCCGGTGCAACGCGCCGATTTCGATCAGGTCATGGTTCCCAACTACGCACCTGCGGCTTTTATTCCTGTGCGTGGCGCGGGTTCCCGAGTGTGGGACCAGGCGGGCCGGGAGCTGATCGATTTCGCCGGCGGTATCGCGGTTAACGTATTGGGTCACGCGCATCCGGCGCTGGTCGGCGCGCTGACCGAACAGGCGAACAACCTGTGGCATGTGTCCAACGTGTTCACCAACGAGCCGGCCTTGCGCCTGGCCAAGAAGCTGGTGGACGCCACCTTCGCCGAGCGCGTGTTCTTCTGCAACTCCGGCGCCGAAGCCAACGAGGCCGCCTTCAAGCTGGCCCGTCGTGTGGCGTTCGACCGCTTCGGTTCGGAGAAGTACGAAATCATCGCCGCGCTCAACAGCTTCCACGGCCGCACCCTGTTCACCGTGAACGTCGGTGGCCAGTCGAAGTATTCCGATGGCTTCGGTCCGAAAATCACCGGTATCACCCATGTGCCGTTCAATGATCTGGACGCGCTGAAAGCGGCAGTCTCGGACAAGACCTGCGCCGTGGTGCTGGAACCGATCCAGGGCGAGGGCGGCGTGCTGCCGGCCGAGCTGTCCTACCTGCAAGGCGCCCGCGAGCTGTGCAACCAGCACGACGCGCTGCTGGTGTTCGACGAAGTGCAGACCGGCATGGGCCGCAGCGGCGAACTGTTCGCCTACATGCACTACGGCGTGATTCCGGACATCCTCACCAGCGCCAAGAGCCTGGGCGGCGGTTTCCCGATTGCCGCGATGCTGACCACGGAAGCGCTGGCCAAGCACCTGGTGGTCGGAACCCACGGCACCACCTACGGCGGCAACCCGCTGGCGTGTGCGGTCGGCAACGCGGTGATCGATGTGATCAACACCCCGCAAGTGTTGAGCGGTGTGAAAGCCAAGCACGACCTGTTCAAGACCCGCCTGGAGCAGATCGGTGCCCAATACGGCCTGTTCACCCAGGTGCGTGGCATGGGCCTGTTGCTCGGTTGCGTGCTGGCCGATGCCTGGAAGGGCAAGGCCAAGGACGTGTTCAACGCCGCGGAAAAAGAAAACCTGATGATCCTGCAGGCCGGCCCGGACGTGATTCGTTTCGCCCCGAGCCTGGTGGTTGAAGAGGCGGACATCAACGAAGGCCTGGATCGCTTCGAGCGCGCCGTGGCCAAGCTGACTCAAGCCTGATGGACCGCCCGCTGGTGGCCCTGGATGGCCGCCAGCGGGCCAAATTTCCTGTACCGGGCCACCACGCTCTTATGACGGGCGGCGTTCCCCCGGTATTTTTTTCTGTCGGTGCCAAGCACCGACCTGTTCTGGATTGAAGGAGTGACACCATGCTGGTGATGCGCCCCGCGCAAATGGCTGACCTGGACGAGGTACGGCGCCTGGCCGCGGACAGCCCGATCGGTGTCACTTCCCTGCCGGACGACGAAGGCCGCCTGCGCGACAAGATCGCGGCAAGCGAAGCCTCGTTCGCCGCCGAGGTCAGCTTCAATGGTGAAGAAAGCTATTTCTTCGTGCTTGAAGACACCGACACCGGCAAGCTGGCGGGCTGCTCGGCCATCGTGGCCTCGGCCGGCTACTCGGAACCGTTCTACAGCTTCCGCAACGAGACCTTCGTGCATGCGTCCCGCGAGCTGAAGATCCACAACAAGATCCATGTGCTTTCCCAGTGCCACGACCTGACCGGCAACAGCCTGCTGACCAGCTTCTACGTGGTCCCGGAGCTGGTGGGTTCGGCCTGGTCGGAACTCAATTCCCGCGGGCGTCTGCTGTTCGTCGCCAGCCACCCGGAACGGTTCGCCGATTCGGTGGTGACCGAGATCGTCGGCTACAGCGACGAACAGGGCGACTCGCCCTTCTGGGACGCCATCGGGCGTAACTTCTTCGACCTGAACTACGCTGAGGCCGAGCGCCTGTGCGGCCTGAAAAGCCGGACCTTCCTCGCCGAGCTGATGCCGCACTACCCGATCTATGTGCCGCTGCTGCCGGACGCCGCGCAGGAAGCGATGGGCCAGGTGCACCCGCGTGCGCAGATCACCTTCGACATCCTGATGCGCGAAGGTTTCGAAACCGATCACTACATCGACATCTTCGATGGCGGCCCGACCCTGCATGCACGGGTGAGCGGGATTCGCTCCATCGCCCAGAGCCGGGTGGTGCCGGTGAAGATCGGTGATGCCGGCAAGGGCGGCGGTCGCCAGTACCTGGTGTCCAACGCGCAGCTGCAGGACTACCGCGCGGTGTTGCTGGAGCTCGATTATGCGCCGGGCAAACCGGTCACCCTGGACCTGCAAGCCGCCGAGGCCCTGGGCGTCGGCGAAGGCGCCAGCGTGCGCCTGGTAGCGGTTTAAGGCCGGTATCGAAAGCAGCCTTACAGCGAGTTTCGCGGGCACCCGTCAGCCGGTGCCCGTCTGAGGAGATAGCATGATCGTTCGTCCCGTACGCAGCAGCGATTTACCCGCTCTGATCGACCTGGCCCGTAGCACGGGCACCGGCCTGACCACCTTGCCAGCCAACGAAGAGCGCCTGGCCCATCGGGTCGGCTGGGCGGAAAAGACCTTCACCGGCGAGGCCGGTCGCGGCGACGCGGACTATCTGTTCGTCCTCGAAGACGATGACGGCCGTGTGGTCGGCATCAGCGCCATCGCCGGTGCCGTGGGCCTGCGTGAGCCCTGGTACAACTTCCGGGTGGGCCTGACGGTCAGTGCCTCCCAGGAGTTGCAGATCTACCGTGAGATTCCGACGCTGTTCCTGGCCAACGACCTGACCGGTAACTCGGAGCTGTGCTCGCTGTTCCTGCATGCCGACTATCGCAGTGGCCTCAATGGCCGCATGCTGGCCAAGGCGCGGATGCTGTTTATCGCCGAGTTCCCGGAGCTGTTCGGCAACAAGATCATCGCCGAGATGCGGGGCATGTCCGATGCGGCCGGGCGTTCGCCGTTCTGGGAAAGCCTGGGCCGGCACTTCTTCAAGATGGAATTCAGCCAGGCCGATTACCTGACCGGCGTGGGCAACAAGGCCTTTATCGCCGAGCTGATGCCCAAGTTCCCGCTGTACACCTGCTTCCTCTCCGAAGAGGCGCGCGCGGTGATCGGCAAGGTGCACACCGACACCGAGCCGGCACTGGCGATGCTCAAGAGCGAAGGCTTCAGTTACCAGGGCTATGTCGACATCTTCGACGCAGGTCCTGCGGTGGAGTGCGAAACCAGCAAGATCCGTGCGGTGCGCGACAGCCAGGCGCTGGTGTTGGCCGTCGGCACCCCGGGTGATGACGCCACGCCGTACCTGATCCACAACCGCAAGCGCGAGGACTGCCGCATCACCGCGGCACCGGCGCGCCTGGCGGCGGGCACGCTGGTGGTCGATCCGCTGACCGCCAAACGTCTTCAACTCAGTGCGGGCGATCAGGTCCGCGCGGTTCCGTTGTCTGCTTCCCGGGAGTCGAAATAATGAGCACGCTTTACATCGCCGGTGCCTGGCAGGAAGGCCAGGGCGAGGCCTTCGAATCGTTGAATCCGGTGACCCAGCAGGTGCTGTGGTCCGGCAAGGGCGCCAGCGCCGCGCAAGTCGACGCCGCCGTGCAGGCCGCGCGCCAGGCTTTCCCGGCGTGGGCCAAGCGTTCCCTCGACGAGCGTATTGCCGTGCTCGAAAGCTTTGCCGCCCACTTGAAAAACCGTGCCGACGAGTTGGCCCGTTGCATTGGTGAAGAAACCGGCAAGCCCCTGTGGGAGGCGGCGACCGAAGTGACCAGCATGGTCAACAAGATCGCCATCTCGGTGCAGAGCTACCGTGAGCGTACCGGCGAGAAGAGCGGCCCGCTGGGCGACGCCACCGCAGTACTGCGTCACAAACCCCACGGTGTGGTGGCGGTGTTCGGTCCTTACAACTTCCCCGGCCACCTGCCCAACGGCCACATCGTTCCGGCGTTGCTGGCCGGTAACAGCGTGCTGTTCAAGCCGAGCGAGCTGACCCCGAAGGTCGCCGAACTGACCGTGCGTTGCTGGATCGAAGCCGGTCTGCCGGGGGGTGTGTTGAACCTGCTGCAAGGGGCGCGGGAGACCGGGATCGCCCTGGCGGCGAACCCGGGCATCGACGGCCTGTTCTTCACCGGTTCGAGCCGCACCGGCAATCATCTGCATAAGCAATTCTCCGGGCGCCCAGACAAGATCCTGGCCCTGGAAATGGGCGGCAACAATCCGCTGGTGGTGGATCAGGTCCAGGACCTGGACGCGGCGGTGTACACGATCATTCAGTCGGCCTTCATCTCGGCTGGCCAGCGTTGCACCTGTGCCCGTCGCCTGCTGGTGCCCGCCGGGGCCTGGGGCGACAAGCTGCTGGAGCGCCTGGTGGCGGTCAGCGCGACCATTGAAGTCGGCGCGTTCGACCAGCAGCCGGCGCCGTTCATGGGCTCGGTGGTGTCCCTCGGTGCCGCACGTGCCTTGATGGATGCCCAGGCGCATCTGTTGGCACAGGGCGCGCTGGCGTTGCTGGAAATGACTCAGCCGCAGGCCAATGCGGCGCTGCTGACCCCGGGTATTCTCGATGTGACGGCGGTGGCCGAGCGTCCGGACGAAGAACTGTTCGGACCCTTGCTGCAGGTCATTCGCTACGCCGATTTCGACGCGGCGATTGCCGAGGCCAACAATACGCAATACGGCCTGGCGGCGGGTCTGCTGTCGGACTCCGAGGCGCGTTACCAGCAGTTCTGGCTGGAAAGCCGGGCCGGGATCGTCAACTGGAACAAACAACTGACGGGTGCTGCCAGCAGCGCGCCGTTCGGCGGGGTCGGGGCGTCGGGCAACCATCGCGCCAGCGCCTATTACGCGGCGGATTATTGCGCGTACCCGGTGGCATCGCTGGAAACGCCGAGCTTGACGGTGCCGGCGACGCTGACACCGGGTGTCCGGCTTTCCTGAGTCGTCGGGCCTGCGGGCCCTATCGCCAGCAAGCCGGCTCCCACAGTGGTGCGCCCATTGTGCGCGCCGCCAAACCTTGTAGGAGCGCCGGTCGACGTTCGATTGCCAGCGATGACCGCGAAGCGGTCGCCATACACAGATGATTTGCGCTTATAAAAACAGATCCATGGAGCCTCGCCGATGAAATCCTTTGAAGTCAATTTTGACGGTCTTGTAGGCCCGACCCATAACTATGGCGGCCTTTCCTACGGCAACGTCGCCTCCCAGAGCAACAGCCAGCAGGCTTCCAACCCCAAGGAAGCGGCGCTGCAAGGCCTGGCGAAAATGAAAGCGCTGATGGACATGGGTTATGTCCAGGGCGTGCTGGCCCCGCAGGAGCGTCCTGATGTGGCCGCCCTGCGCAGCCTCGGTTTCAGCGGCAGCGACGCGCAAGTGATCGAACAGGCCGCCAAGCAGGCGATGCCCCTGCTGGTTGCCAGTTGCTCGGCGTCGAGCATGTGGGTGGCCAACGCCGGCACCGTCAGCCCGAGTGCCGACACCGCCGACGGCCGCGTGCATTTCACCGCCGCCAACCTCAACTGCAAATACCACCGCAGCATCGAACACCCGACCACCAGCCGCGTGCTGGGGGCGATGTTCGCCGACTCGAAGCATTTCGCCCATCACGCGGCGCTGCCCGCCGTGGCCCAGTTCGGCGACGAAGGCGCGGCCAACCACACACGTTTCTGCCGTGAATACGGCGAAGCAGGCGTCGAGTTCTTCGTGTTCGGTCGCAGCGCTTTCGATACCCGCTATCCGGCACCGCAGAAATACCCGGCGCGCCAGACCCTCGAAGCTTCGCAGGCGGTCGCCCGGCTGCATGGCCTGAGTGACGATGGCGTGGTCTATGCTCAACAGAATCCGGCGGTGATCGACCAGGGGGTGTTCCACAACGACGTGATCGCGGTGGGTAACGGCGAGGTGCTGTTCTACCACGAGGACGCTTTCCTCGAGACCGAGCAGATGCTCGCCGAGCTGCAGGGCAAACTGGCCAAGCGCGGTGGCAACTTCCAGTCGATCTGCGTGCCGCGCTCGAAAGTGGCAGTGGAAGACGCGGTGCGTTCCTACCTGTTCAACAGCCAGTTGCTGAACCGTGCCGACGGCGGCATGTTGTTGATCGTGCCGGAAGAGTGCCGCAGCAACCCGCGTGTCTGGGCCTACCTGCAAGAGCTGACCAGTTCTGGCGGTCCGGTTCGCGAGGTGAAGGTCTTCGACCTCAAGCAGAGCATGCAGAACGGCGGTGGCCCGGCCTGCCTGCGGTTGCGCGTGGCCTTGAAGGAAACCGAGCTGGCGGCGGTCAACCCCGGGGTTATCATGACGGCGCCGTTGTATGGCACGCTGACCCAGTGGGTCGACAAGCACTACCGCGATACCCTGCGCGAAAGCGATCTGGCGGACCCGCAGTTGCTGCTTGAATGCCGTACGGCATTGGATGAACTGACGCAAATCCTTAAACTGGGCTCGGTTTACCCATTCCAGATCAATTGAAGGCCGGCGCTCTACCCTGGAGCGCGGCGTTTCACCTCCAGACGAGAGCCTGAACCATGAGCGATACCTTGCAGCTGATCCTTGAAGACACCGATGGCACTCAACTGGAAACCTCCTGTACCCGCGTGGCGGTGATATGGCAGGGCAAGGAGTTGTGGATTCAGCATGACGGCCGCGGCCAGCTGCTGATCGGTGTCGATGTCGAGGAAGGCGACGCCGAATACGCCAACCTGCTGCTGCGTCCATTGGCGACCAACCTGGTCAGCCTGCAAATGGAAATGGAGCCGGCGGATATCGGCGACGAAGATCATGTACACGGCCCCGACTGCGGTCACCATCACTGATTAAAGGAACACCGCGCCATGCTCGCCCTCGGCAAACTGCTTGAACTGACCCTCGCCGGTCGTGAACCGGCGGAGAAGACTCAACTGACGGTCGACGGCGTGCGCATGCGCTGGCTGAGCGAGGGCGCACTCGAAGTGCGGCCTCCCGAGGCCCGGGACAATGGGCTGGACCTGCTGTTGTCCGCCGGTATCCACGGTAACGAGACAGCGCCGATCGAGTTGCTCGATCGCCTGTTGCACGACATCGCCCGGGGCGACCTCAAGCCCCGTGCGCGTATTCTGTTCCTGTTCGGCAACCCCGAGGCCATGCGCCGCGGCGAGCGCTTTGTCGAGCAGGACGTCAACCGGCTGTTCAATGGCCGGCATGAGTTGAGCAGTGGCAGCGAAGCCCTGCGGGCGTGCGAGCTGGAGCGGTTGGCGGCGAGCTTCTTCAACCTGCCGGGGCGCGAGCGCCTGCACTACGACTTGCACACCGCCATCCGCGGTTCGAAGATCGAACAGTTCGCGCTCTATCCCTACAAGGACGGCCGGGCACATTCACGCCGCCAGCTGGCTCGCCTGCGCGCGGCCGGGATGTCGGCGGTGCTGCTGCAGAACAAGCCGTCCATCGTGTTCAGCAGCTACACCTACGACAAGCTCGCTGCCGAGTCCTTCACCCTGGAGCTGGGCAAGGCGCGTCCGTTCGGGCAGAACCAGGGCGTCGATGTGTCGCGCCTGGAGCTGCGCCTCAAGCAGATCATCGAGGGCTGCGAGCCGGCCACCGACGAGGCGCTCGATGGCCTGCAACTGTTCAGCGTGGCGCGGGAAATCATCAAGCACAGCGATGGTTTCCTGATGCACTTGCCGGCGGATATCGAGAACTTCTCGGAACTGCCCAAGGGCTACCTGCTGGCCGAGGACCTGGCGAACAGTCGCTGGGTCGTGGAAGAGCAGGGCGCCCGGATCATTTTCCCCAACCCGAAGGTGAAAAACGGCCTGCGAGCGGGGATCCTGGTGGTGCCGTCCAGCGACGAGACGCTGGTTTAGCCCGGCTTTACCCAGGTTCTCGGTGCCAATCCCAACTCTTCACGCAAGCCGTTCTCGGTGAAGGGCGTCGGGTTGGTGTCCAAGGCGGGAGTGCTCGGGTCTGCGTCGAAATCGAAGGGTCTGACTTCCGCCGGCAGGCCTATGGCTTGCAGTTCTTCATTAGGCACCCTGCGTGTGGATTTGCCGTCACGCGGGCCGTCGAAGCCGTCCCCGGGGAAAGACGTTCCGGTGACTCTGTTATAGACATGGCAGAGTTCGTGGTAGAGCAATACAACGCCGGGGGTTGCGTCGATTTCAACGGCGAGGTTGTAGTGAATGCTTCCCCCGGGAGCCTGTCTCCTGCGCTTGTCTCTCTGATGTAGGGATTGCCCGGTGCCTGGGCATTGACCAGAAACAGTGCATTGCTCTCATATTCCAGAGGGTTGATCGCGACGGCAATGCCGTGTTCTCTGGCCGTTTTATTCAGCACCGATAAAAGCTGGCGTCCCCGGGGAGAGCCGCTCAGCAGCCTCAGGTCGTCATTGACCCGGTCCTGGAATGCCGCTGAACCGTTGACCACGATACCGGTCTGCTCCAGGCCCAGGTTGCTGAGCAGGGTTATCTGAAAACCTTCGGAAGACGACGCGTGAACCCGCAATTCCTCGGCATCGGCGGGTGGTTGGGGGGCGGCCTGGAACAACTGGTCGCGGCTATCGTTGCTGAAGACGTTATCCGTCGGTTTGATCAACATGACCGTGTCCCGGCCTTCTCCGGTGTAGATTGTGTTGCTCCCGACGCCTGCCAGAATGGAGTCGTCGCCGTCGTTTCCACTGAGGATGCTGTGTCCCCGGCCACCGATCAGCAGATCGTTGCCTTGACCGCCGTTGAGCAGATGGTGACTGTGGTCCAGGCTGGCGGTGGCGCTGATATGGTCATTGCCGGCCCCGCCGTAGACCGTTGCGTCACCTTCGACAAAGATCATGTCGTTGCCTTCTCCGGCCTCTATATAGGCCTTGCCCTCGCCGGTGGTGATGAAGTCATCGCCTTTGCCTGCATGGATCCGGGTTTCGGCGCCTTCGCTGTGGATCACATCGTCGCCGTCGGCTGTTTCGACGATGATCCGGATCTTCACCTGTTCATCGACCGTCACCCTGTCCGGACCCCCTCCGGTGCGGATGACCAGTATCTGCTCGGAGGCGGCCGGGTTGATCAGATAACGCTCATGGTTGATGTCGACGATCAATTGCTCCCGAGGGCAGTGGACCCTGACGCTGTCAGCGCTATCGCCGGTGGTGAATATCAGGTAATCCAGCGGCGGGTGTCGTGGATTGTAGGGCGTCGAAACGATCTTTCGCTCGATCAGGACCGGGTCATTTTCTGCCGAGAGTCGGTAGGTTGAGGTCGGTTTATAGTCGTCCAGGTATTCCTGGACGATCTGGTAGTGCTCGTCAAAGGAACGAGCGCTACCGTCTATCACGCGCTCGGACCTGGCCGGCGGGATGTCGGGAAAGCTGTTCATGAGGGCTCCGTTAAAAATCGGGTGCGCAGGGAAGGAGAGTCACAAGAGGAGAATCCGCTCAGTCTTCCCGATATTGCTTGCGCGGCGTGATGCCGAACTCCAGGCGCAGCCCGTTTTCGGTAAAGGCCTCGGGGTTGCCAGGTAGGGGCGCTGTCGCTGGATTTGCGTCGAAATCGACATCCAATCCGACGGCCTGAAGTTCTGCATTGGGAACCACGTCACGAGGTTTGCCCGCGTCCACACCATCTAGGCCATAGCCCGGAAGCATTGTTCCCGTCACGAAGTTATAGGCGTGGCATAACTCGTGGTAGAGATGCACGATGCTGGTGACTTCACCCTTGAGGAACGACGGGTCGTAGTACACCGTGCAACCCTTGACCGGAGTGTTGGGGCGAGCGCTTTCGATAAAGGGGGAGTCGTCGTCGAACGGGCTGTCGGACTGGGAGCCGTTCGGGATACACATACCGTTTTCTTCTGCGGTCAACTCCTTGACCATCACCGCAACACCGCTTTTCTGCCTGGCATCGCCCAGGGCGCTGAGCAGTTGCCGGCCATTGCCGGAACCCAGCAGCAACCTGAGATCGTCATTGACCCGTTCCTGAAATGCCTGCCTGCCTTCGACCACCACCCCGCAACTGTCCAGCCCCTTGGCGGCGATGATGACGCCGGGGTCCTGGTGATGGGTTGAGGGAGCGGGGCCGTCGGCGTCATACGCATTGAACAATCGGGTGTTGGACCCGAGATGTTCGACGAAGTCCACTCCTGTCCCCGTGTAGACCGTATTGGGGCCGGGCCCGGGAGTGATCTGATCGTTGCCGTCGGAACCGCTGAGCACGTTATGGCCCTCACCGCCCAGCAGCACGTCGTCGCCCTGTCCTCCATCCATGAAACAGGCGCCCTCTCCGCCGGCCAGGGTGTCGTGGCCCTTGCCGCCATAGACGGTCATGGGGCCGCTGCCCTGGGCACTGACAACGTCGTCGCCGTCCCCGGCTTCGACATAGCTGCTGCCGGATCGTGTAAAGACCTGGTCGTTGCCGGGGCCGGCGTCGACTTTCGTGAAGCCGCCGCCACAGAGTATCCGGTCGTTTCCCATGCCCGAATCGATGAAGACCGTGATCTTCACAGGGTCGTCTATCCTGATGTTGTCATGGCCACCCTCTGTGCGCAGCACGATGACTTGCCCGGATGAGGCCATTTTCAGGTGATAGCGCTGGTCATTGATATCGAGGACCGGATGATCGGTGAGGTACAGGTGCACGTGGTCGGAGCGGTCGCGGGTGGTGAAGAGCAGATGGTCGGTCGGCCCCTGATAATCGGGAGGTGCGTCGAGTTTCTGGCGTTCCACCCTGGCCGTGTCGTCCATGTGGAGTGCGTGGTTGTGGATGACCCTCTGGTCGTCCGGATACTGGTTCATGGCGCCCGTGACGGGTTTGGCATTCTCGTGGTTGCCGTCGATCCAGTGTTCATTTTCGGGCGGGACGGGGGTATCCGGGGTGAGTCTGGAAAAGTCGTTCATGTTGAGGTGTCTCCGCAAGTGGTGGGTCTCGAAAGCCCTGCTAGGGCGAAATGTCGAGCTCACTTAACTGCAAAGACGAAGGCGGGAGAGCGTAGATAGTTATGCGTTGACAATGACCTGCCGGCCCGGGCCGGCAGGTATGGGAGGGTCAGACCGCCAGTTTCTGTGCCGCGGGGCGCGGCAGGGCGCGCAGTTTGTTCAGGGTGTCGGCGCAGGTCTTTGCCGCTTCCTGGCCCTTGTGCACGAAGTGATCGAAGAAGAATTTCTGGTGTTCTTCACCGGCGTGGAAGTGGTGAGGGGTCAACACCACCGAAAACACCGGCACTTCGGTGTCCAGCTGGACCTGCATCAGGCCGTCGATCACCGCCGTGGCGACGAAGTCGTGGCGGTAGATCCCGCCGTCGACCACCAGGCCAGCGGCGACCACGCCGGCATAGCGCCCGGACTTGGCCAGCAGCTTGGCATGCAGGGGGATTTCGAACGCGCCGCCGACTTCGAAGAAGTCGATATCGCTTTCCTGGTAGCCCAGCTTGGCGATTTCCGAGACGAAACCGTGGCGTGCCTGATCGACAATATCCTTGTGCCAGCAGGCCTGGATGAAGGCAATACGTTGAGTGTGATGAATCGGGGTGGGTTGCATCTGTTCTGACTCCTGTTTGTGTGAAAAACAGGGCGATATGAATCGAATGGGATTCAAGGGTACGTTCGGCTCCGTGTGCGCTGCGCGCAGGCACACACCGATTCAGCGGACGGCCCCTGGGTGTCAATCCCGTTCTCTCTTCATCCGGACTATGACCGTCGGCCCTGGGATCACACCGGGTCTGCTGACCTTGTCGGCCCTGACCGGCAAAGCCGTCCGAACCGTCAAGCGCTCGCGGGCTAGGCACCTTGCGCGCCATTACCGCCGGTGGGGAATTGCACCCCGCCCTGAGAACGTTGCCGCCAGACTCTCTGGCGGCGCCCAGTTTTTAACATATATTTTCAGGGGGTGCATGTCGTCGTTTCGATAATGACTATCGAATTTCTTTAGTAGACATTGATCCGGCCTGCCGTCGATCACACCGGATACCGGGACGCCAGCCGTACGTAAATTGAACAAGTCGTTGCGGTATTGGCCGAATTTGGCCATGAATGAGACTGCAGGCCGTCCAATTGACGGTTTCTATCGTATAAACACACTGTACCCTGGGCGCAGGGCCGATATAATGCGGCCTTTTGCAAGTCGCAAACCCCTTTGGATGTGATGCACTTGCGTTTGGCCGCAGACTCCGTGGAAGAACCTATGAAAAGCGCAGAAATCCGTGAAGCCTTCCTTCGCTTCTTCGAACAGCAAGGCCACACCCGTGTCGCCTCCAGCTCTTTGATTCCGGGCAACGACCCGACCCTGCTGTTCACCAACGCGGGGATGAACCAGTTCAAGGACTGCTTCCTGGGTCAGGAAAAACGCGCCTATACCCGCGCGGTCAGCAGTCAGAAATGCGTGCGCGCCGGCGGCAAGCACAACGACCTGGAAAACGTCGGCTATACCGCTCGTCACCACACCTTCTTCGAAATGCTGGGTAACTTCAGCTTCGGCGACTACTTCAAGCGTGACGCGATCACCTTCGCCTGGACCTTCCTGACGTCCGACAAGTGGCTGAACCTGCCGAAGGAGAAGCTCTGGGTCACGGTCTACGCCAGCGACGACGAAGCCTATGACATCTGGACCAAGGAAGTCGGCGTGCCGGCCGAGCGCATGGTCCGTATCGGCGACAACAAGGGCGCACCTTACGCTTCCGACAACTTCTGGACCATGGGCGATACCGGCCCGTGCGGTCCATGCACCGAGATTTTCTACGATCACGGCGCCGATATCTGGGGCGGCCCACCCGGTTCGCCGGAAGAGGATGGCGACCGCTACATCGAAATCTGGAACAACGTGTTCATGCAGTTCAATCGCACCGCCGATGGCGTGCTGCATCCGCTGCCGGCACCGTCGGTGGACACCGGTATGGGCCTGGAGCGGATCAGTGCGGTACTGCAGCACGTTCACTCCAACTATGAGATCGACCTGTTCCGGAGTCTGTTGAGCGCTTCGGCCCAGGCCATCGGTTGCACCAACGACAACCAGGCGTCGCTGAAAGTCGTGGCCGACCATATTCGCTCCTGCGGCTTCCTGATTGCCGACGGCGTGCTGCCGTCCAACGAGGGCCGTGGCTACGTGCTGCGTCGGATCATTCGCCGCGCCTGCCGTCACGGCAACAAGCTCGGCGCCAAGGGCAGCTTCTTCCATCAGATCGTCGCGGCCCTGGTCGCCGAGATGGGCGAGGCCTTCCCCGAGCTCAAATCCCAGCAGGCGCATATCGAGCGCGTGCTGAAAGCCGAAGAAGAACAGTTTGCCAAGACCCTGGAGCAGGGCCTGAAGATCCTCGAGCAGGACCTGGCCGAACTCAAGGGCTCGGTGGTCCCGGGCGACGTGGTGTTCAAGCTGTACGACACCTACGGTTTCCCGATGGACCTGACCGGCGATATCGCCCGTGAACGCAACCTGACCCTCGACGAGGCCGGTTTCGAGCGCGAGATGGAAGCCCAGCGCGTGCGTGCGCGTTCGGCCAGTTCCTTCGGCATGGACTACAACAGCCTGGTCAAGGTCGACGTCGCCACCGAGTTCACCGGCTACAGCGCGAGCAGTGGTTCGGCGAAAGTGGTGGCGCTCTATAAAGAAGGGCAGTCGGTTGACGTCCTGAATGAAGGTGACGAGGGCGTTGTCGTCCTGGATCGCACGCCGTTCTACGCGGAGTCGGGCGGCCAGGTCGGTGATTGCGGCTATCTTCAGGCAGCTGCCGGTCGTTTCGACGTGCGCGACACCACCAAGACTGGCGGGGCGTTCCTGCACCACGGCGTGCTGGCCAACGGTAGCCTGCTGGTGGGGGCGCAGGTCCAGGCCCAGGTCGAGGCCGAGGTGCGCCACGCCACGTCGCTGAACCACTCGGCGACGCACCTGCTGCACGCCGCGTTGCGCCAGGTGTTGGGCGAGCACGTCCAGCAGAAGGGGTCGTTGGTCGACAGTCAGCGCCTGCGCTTCGACTTCAGCCACTTCGAAGCCATCAAACCAGAACAGATCAAGGCGCTGGAAGACATCGTCAACGCCGAAATCCGCAAGAACTCGGCGGTGGAAACCGAGGAAACCGATATCGACACCGCCAAGCAGAAGGGTGCCATGGCGCTGTTCGGCGAGAAGTACGGTGACAGCGTTCGCGTACTGAGTATGGGCGGCGATTTCTCCGTCGAGCTGTGCGGCGGTATTCACGCCAACCGGACCGGCGATATCGGCCTGCTGAAGATCATCAGCGAAGGCGGCGTGGCCTCGGGCGTACGGCGTATCGAAGCGGTCACCGGGGCTGCGGCACTGGCTTACCTGAACGCCGCTGAAGAGCAACTCAAGGAAGCCGCGAACCTGATCAAGGGCAGTCGCGACAACCTGATCGACAAGCTGTCGGCGGTGCTGGAACGCAACCGCCTGTTGGAAAAACAGCTGGAGCAATTGCAGGCCAAGGCTGCCAGCGCGGCGGGTGATGACCTGTCGGCTGCGGCCCTGGATGTCAAGGGTGTCAAGGTCCTGGCCGCGCGCCTGGACGGGCAGGACGGCAAGGCGCTGCTGGCGCTGGTCGATCAACTGAAGAACAAACTCGGTCGCGCAGTGATCCTGCTCGGCAGTGTCCATGAGGAAAAGGTCGTTCTGGTCGCAGGCGTGACCAAGGACCTGACCGGCCAACTCAAAGCCGGTGATCTGATGAAACAAGCCGCTGCGGCAGTGGGCGGGAAGGGCGGTGGTCGTCCGGACATGGCGCAAGGCGGTGGTGTCGACGCCGCGCAACTGGATGCCGCGCTGGCCCTGACCGTGCCGTTTGTCGAACAGGGCGTTTAAGGCTGTACCGGGTGCCTGTTGTCTAGTAGCAGGCACCGTGATGATTAATGGGCGCCCCTTTACGGGCTGAGGCGGCTTAGAAATGGCTTTGATCGTACAGAAATTTGGAGGTACCTCGGTCGGCTCCGTCGAGCGAATCGAGCAGGTAGCCGACAAGGTTAAGAAGTTCCGCGAGGCCGGTGATGACCTGGTGGTTGTACTGTCTGCGATGAGCGGCGAAACCAACCGCCTGATCGATCTGGCCAAGCAAATCAGCGGCGAGCAGCAGCCGGTTCCCCGTGAACTGGATGTGATCGTTTCCACGGGCGAGCAGGTGACCATCGCCTTGCTGGCCATGGCGCTGATCAAGCGCGGCGTGCCGGCGGTGTCCTACACCGGCAACCAGGTGCGGATCCTGACCGACAGCGCGCACAATAAGGCGCGCATCCTGCAGATCGACGACCAGAAGATCCGTGGCGATCTGAAGGCCGGTCGCGTGGTGGTGGTCGCCGGTTTCCAGGGCGTCGACGAGCACGGCAACATCACCACCCTCGGTCGTGGCGGTTCCGACACCACGGGCGTGGCGCTGGCGGCGGCCTTGAAGGCTGACGAATGCCAGATCTACACCGACGTCGATGGCGTCTACACCACCGACCCGCGCGTCGTGGCCCAGGCCCAGCGCCTGGACAAGATCACCTTCGAAGAGATGCTGGAAATGGCCAGCCTCGGGTCCAAGGTGTTGCAGATCCGCGCGGTCGAGTTCGCCGGCAAGTACAACGTTCCGCTGCGCGTCCTGCACAGCTTCAAAGAGGGTCCGGGCACCCTCATTACTATTGATGAAGAGGAATCCATGGAACAGCCGATCATTTCCGGCATCGCCTTCAACCGCGATGAAGCCAAGCTGACCATCCGTGGCGTGCCAGACACCCCCGGCGTGGCCTTCAAGATTCTCGGCCCGATCAGTGCCGCGAACATCGAAGTCGACATGATCGTGCAGAACGTCGCGCACGATAACACCACCGACTTCACCTTCACCGTGCACCGCAATGACTACCAGGCCGCGCACAGCGTCCTGGAAAACACCGCGCGCGAGATCGGTGCCCGTGAAGTGGTCGGCGATACCAAGATCGCCAAGGTGTCGATCGTGGGCGTGGGCATGCGTTCCCATGCCGGCGTTGCCAGCCGCATGTTCGAGGCTCTGGCCAAGGAAAGCATCAATATCCAGATGATCTCGACCTCGGAGATCAAGGTCTCCGTGGTGATCGAAGAGAAGTACCTGGAACTGGCTGTGCGTGCACTGCACACGGCCTTCGAGCTGGATGCGCCGGCCCGACAAGGCGAGTAACGCGTGGTCCCGAAGGGCGCGGTTTAACCGCGCCCTTTGTTTTTCTTGATGGGCGTGGGTGGCGGCTGGTCTTTCACCTGCGCTGGTCAATACTTGGGGGTGTAGGGCGATGGCTATATAGCCTGTAAGTCGAAGCCCTTTTTTGCAGACTGTTGTCCCTGAACTGAAGTGCGTGTAGGAGAAAGGTATGCTGATTCTGACTCGTCGGTGCGCAGAGAGCCTGATCATCGGTGACGGTGAAATCACTGTAACCGTGCTTGGCGTCAAAGGAAATCAAGTACGAATTGGTGTCAATGCCCCCAAAGAAGTGGCGGTACACCGTGAGGAAATCTACCTGCGGATCAAGAAAGAGAAGGACGAAGAACCAAGCCATTAATTTTATTTGATTTTTTGCTTTGCAAACGGGGAAAAGGTTGGTTATGATACGCCCCGTGTTGCGGAGAGGTGGCCGAGTGGCCGAAGGCGCTCCCCTGCTAAGGGAGTACACCTCAAAAGGGTGTCGGGGGTTCGAATCCCCCCTTCTCCGCCATTATTTGTTTAGTACGTGTTGGTCTGGCTTCTTCGGTAAGTTGTTGAAATTACTAGAAAAAAGCGCTTTACAAAAAGATTTCACGGACTATAATGCGCGGCATCAAATGCACTCGTAGCTCAGCTGGATAGAGTACTCGGCTACGAACCGAGCGGTCACAGGTTCGAATCCTGTCGAGTGCACCATTTAAGCGTTGTTGGTAGTGATACGAATAGCGTGGCTTCAACCAGTTGTGATCTGGTCTAAAAACACAAATTGCACTCGTAGCTCAGCTGGATAGAGTACTCGGCTACGAACCGAGCGGTCACAGGTTCGAATCCTGTCGAGTGCACCATACAACAAAAAGCCCGCACTGGTTGCGGGCTTTTTGCCGTCTGGGGTTTAGGGTCTGTACGAAACTCGCCGCGCAGGTAGTTATCGTACAGAGCCTAGCCTTTGACGCATCCCTTCTCATCCAGCACCACCAGGCTGCTGCGGCCCCTTTTCAGGTTGTAGTGATAGCGCGTCGCGGTGTTGGTCGTGCTGATCCGGTCCGGCCGGCCCAGGGCGCTTTCCACTTCCAGGCGATTCATGCCGGGGCGAACCTGCTGATTGATGATGGCCCGGCGTTTTTCCTGCGCGCTCAGCAGATTGGCGCAGCCGTCATCGTGCTCACCGACTACGGTCAGGCTCCGTGGGGTTGAGGTTGTCGTTTCCGACCGCTTGGCCGGCGCTCTGCTTCCAGGCGCCGGGTTGTGCGCACGCTGAGGTTGTAGCGTTTCGCTTGGCGCGCAGCTCAACGTGGTGAAGGTGATATGTCCGCTGTCGCTTTCGCAGCGATGGACGACGGCGGCGCTGGTGGGGAAGGGCAGGCAGAGTGCGAGCAACAGCGAAAGATGGCTTCTGGGCAGCATCGGACGTCCTCCTTGACGGTCATTCACCCAGCCTAGTAGCGGCCCTCCAGATGGGTCGTGGGTTTTCTTTTCAAGATGAGTCGTCGAGGGGCAAAGACCGCCGCAAAGCGTTCTGCAGGCTGGCGCAAGCGCTTGTTCTTGCCCAGATTTCTGGCCGTGAAGGGCCAGGGACAGTGTATGATTGCGCCCGTCAGCCCCGCCGGGGTTTTTGGAATATTTCCATGGACTTACCCAGTAGTTACTTATTCTCTCGCTTTACCAATCACGAATTGACTGATTGATCCTTCCGGCGTGCCCCGCTGCTGGGAGTGGAGTTCGCCTATGACCGAAATTGAAGCAAAGAAAAGCCAGGACAGCCTGCAGGACCGTCTTGCCCAGGTCGTTGACCTGCTGCAGCGCCAGCGCGTGGTCGAAGACCTGACGCATCGCCAGGAAGGCCCTCATCACGACCGGGTGGAAAGCCTGGTTCACCGGCAGAACCTCGTCGAGTTGCAGCGCAAGCTCGATGACCTGCACTCCGCCGACGTCGCCCATATCCTCGAAGCCTTGCCCCTGAACGATCGCTTGACCGTTTGGCAGTTGGTCAAGGCCGAGCGTGACGGCGATATCCTGCTCGAGGTTTCCGACTCCGTGCGCGAAACCCTGATCGCCGACATGGAGGATCATGAACTCCTGGCTGCCGCCAAGGAGATGGATGCCGATGAACTCGCCGACCTGGCCCCCGAGCTGCCGCGAGACGTCGTCCATGAGTTGATGGAAGCCCTCGACGGCCAGCAGCGTGAGCGCGTTCGCTCCGCGTTGTCCTATGACGAGGAGCAGGTCGGCGCCCTGATGGACTTCGAGATGGTCACCATCCGCGAGGACGTCAGCCTGGAAGTGGTGTTGCGTTACCTGCGTCGGCTCAAGGAACTGCCGAGCCATACCGACAAGCTGTTCGTGGTCGATTATGACGGCGTGCTCAAGGGCGTGCTGCCGATCAAGCGCCTGCTGGTCAACGATCCCGAGAAGCAGGTGGCCGAAGTCATGGCCGGCGATCCGGTGACTTTTCACCCGGACGAGGATGCCTACGACGCGGCCCAGGCCTTCGAACGTTATGACTTGATTTCCGCCCCCGTGGTGGACAAGAACGACAAGCTGATCGGTCGTTTGACCATCGACGAAATGGTCGACCTGATTCGTGAGGAAAGCGAGAGTGAAGTCCTCAACATGGCGGGCCTGCGGGAAGAGGAGGATATCTTTGCCTCGGTCTGGAAATCCCTGCGCAACCGTTGGGCATGGCTGGCGATCAACCTGATCACGGCCTTTGTCGCCTCGCGGGTGATCGGCCTGTTCGAGGGATCCATCGAGAAGCTGGTGGCCTTGGCCGCCCTGATGCCGATCGTCGCGGGCATTGGCGGTAACTCGGGTAACCAGACCATTACCATGATCGTGCGCGCCATGGCGCTGGACCAGGTCAGCACCGGCAACACCTCGCGCCTGATGCGCAAGGAGCTGGCGGTTGGTTTGATCAATGGCCTGGTGTGGGGGGGAGTGATCGGTGTGGTCGCCTACGTGCTATACGGCAGTTGGTCGTTAGGCGTGGTGATGACCGCGGCCATGACCCTCAACCTCTTGCTGGCGGCGTTGATGGGGGTGCTGATCCCCATGACCTTGGCGCGCCTGGGCCGTGACCCGGCGATGGGGGCCAGCGTGATGATCACCGCCATGACCGACAGCGGCGGCTTCTTCATCTTCCTCGGGCTGGCGACCGTCTTCCTGCTCTGAGCGCTCCCCTCCTGAATTTCAGGCAAAAAAAAGCCAGCACACCGCTGGCTTGAACTTTCAGGGATGAATCAGCTGGCGTCCGCCATTTCGGCGTCGTGGGCGATCAGCGACACGAGTGCATTCTGCTGGCGATGGGAGAGTTGGCGGAAACGCTGGAGCAATTCACGCTCATGCAGAGAGAGTTCCGGGCTGTCCAGCCGCATGCTCAACTCGTCGCCCAGTGCACCTTCCTGAATAAGGCTTTGCTCCAGGCGTGCAATGATCTCGGAATTCATGCTGCGGTGATGGTTACGAGCCACCTCGGCGATGCGTTCACGCATTCCATCGGGCAGACGCACGACGAATTTGTCAGCCGTACGGCTGGAATAAATTGCCTGTTTCAATGGGCGCATAGTTTTAAACCGGTTAGTTCAGGGGAGCGGTTCTCGGAATTGGCCGCAGGATGTCAGTAGGACAGCATGCTTGGCCAAATGTTCAACCTGAATTGAAATGAGGCCCGCATCATGCCTCATATTTGCCAGATCCTTGGCGTCAATTCTGTGACAAATATTGAACTGGACAAAGGCAATATGCCAGCACCAATTATCAGAAATGCGCACTGGTTGGAAAGTTTCCCCTCAGTAGCGACCTTCTGATCGACCATCCCGGGCCTGTCAGGAAGCTTCTGGCCAGTGCCGCACGGATTTTACCCGGCGGTCTGGCCTTTTGCTTCTAATGTTAAAGAGTAGTGGCAATTTGCTGGTTTTCTAGTCTGCGGAGGGGCGCAAGACGGGGTCGAAGCGGATTTTCCGACCAGCGAACAAGGCCAGGACGAAAAAAACGCCAAACAGTCCGGTGGCGACGACCAGTGGCAGGGTGAAAGCGTCGGCCGGAGCCGCCCACAGGGCAATGCTGCCGAGCAGGGTCAGGATCAGGAAGGTGAAAGCATATCGGGACATGGGCGGTTCCTGGATGGAGTGGACTCGGAGCGTCAGCCGGTCGGGTTCGCCTGCGGGCGCGACGGTTACCTGGCGCTGATCGTCCAGGGCCGTGCGGTTGGCGAGTGATGGGGGTATTCATCGAAAGGCTCCCCATGGTTGATAATGGATCAGACCGTTTTTCATGGAGAGAGTCGGAGCAGGCTGCATGCGAAGCTTTTTATCAGAAAAAATACTTTTAAAACAATAGGTTGTGTTTTGTTTTGGTGAGTGTGCACTTTGTGATGATGGTTCTTTGCTGTAACCCGGAAGGCCTGATGAAGCATCGACAGCCGCTGCCCCGGGGCGCGTAGTGCGTGTTCGGCACGGCTCAGGCGGTGATTGCGGGAGATCACCTACTGTTAAAAAGCCCGGGGATGACATGACAAACACCGGCATGCCCGTTAACATGCACGCCGTCCTTCGCGCCGCCTGTCCTGGTGGCCGACCGTTGTCTCAGTAGCTCAATTGGATAGAGCATCCCCCTCCTAAGGGGAAGGTTGGCAGTTCGAACCTGCCCTGGGACACCATATATCTGTTGCCTGCTTTCTTCGATCCTCTATCGACTCCGCTCTGACGCTGTCTGTCGATGCTTCATGCATTTCGAATTCTGCTTTCGAAAGTCCTTTTGGTGTGGCCGGTTCTGCCGGGGTGTTGCCTGAGGGTTTCTCTTCTATATAGGAGGGCGTGCAGTAGGGGGGGGGGAGGAGGGGCTAATGCGGCTCCATGACAGAAAAGTGAAATTAACGGTTGACGGCAAATCCTACAGGTCTATAATTCGCCCCACTTCCGGCGCGGTCGAAACGGAAAAGCCTTTGAGATTCAATAAGTTACGAAGGTTTTTAGAGTTTGGATCGGCGGTTCGCTTCAGTGTATCGAAGCCCAGAAGGAGCTGAAACGGCAGCGTATTTTCGCCGGTTCAGCGGTTCGATCCTCTCGATCGAAAGCGGTGTAAAAGAGGTGTTGACAGCAGCGTGTAACGCTGTAGAATTCGCCTCCCGCTAACGAGAGATCGGAAGCGCAAGTGGTTGAAGTTACACGGGAAACCTTGAAAGCTTCTGAAAATAATCACTTGACAGCAAATGAGGCTGCTGTAGAATGCGCGCCTCGGTTGAGCGAACAGCTTAACCAACCGCTCTTTAACAACTGAATCAAGCAATTCGTGTGGGTGCTTGTGGAGTCAGACTGAATAGTCACTAGATTATCAGCATCACAAGTTACTCCGCGAGAAATCAAAGATGTAACCAACGATTGCTGAGCCAAGTTTAGGGTTTTCTCAAAACCCAAAGATGTTTGAACTGAAGAGTTTGATCATGGCTCAGATTGAACGCTGGCGGCAGGCCTAACACATGCAAGTCGAGCGGATGAGAAGAGCTTGCTCTTCGATTCAGCGGCGGACGGGTGAGTAATGCCTAGGAATCTGCCTGGTAGTGGGGGACAACGTTTCGAAAGGAACGCTAATACCGCATACGTCCTACGGGAGAAAGCAGGGGACCTTCGGGCCTTGCGCTATCAGATGAGCCTAGGTCGGATTAGCTAGTTGGTGAGGTAATGGCTCACCAAGGCGACGATCCGTAACTGGTCTGAGAGGATGATCAGTCACACTGGAACTGAGACACGGTCCAGACTCCTACGGGAGGCAGCAGTGGGGAATATTGGACAATGGGCGAAAGCCTGATCCAGCCATGCCGCGTGTGTGAAGAAGGTCTTCGGATTGTAAAGCACTTTAAGTTGGGAGGAAGGGCATTAACCTAATACGTTAGTGTTTTGACGTTACCGACAGAATAAGCACCGGCTAACTCTGTGCCAGCAGCCGCGGTAATACAGAGGGTGCAAGCGTTAATCGGAATTACTGGGCGTAAAGCGCGCGTAGGTGGTTCGTTAAGTTGAATGTGAAATCCCCGGGCTCAACCTGGGAACTGCATCCAAAACTGGCGAGCTAGAGTATGGTAGAGGGTGGTGGAATTTCCTGTGTAGCGGTGAAATGCGTAGATATAGGAAGGAACACCAGTGGCGAAGGCGACCACCTGGACTGATACTGACACTGAGGTGCGAAAGCGTGGGGAGCAAACAGGATTAGATACCCTGGTAGTCCACGCCGTAAACGATGTCAACTAGCCGTTGGGGACCTTGAGTCTTTAGTGGCGCAGCTAACGCATTAAGTTGACCGCCTGGGGAGTACGGCCGCAAGGTTAAAACTCAAATGAATTGACGGGGGCCCGCACAAGCGGTGGAGCATGTGGTTTAATTCGAAGCAACGCGAAGAACCTTACCAGGCCTTGACATCCAATGAACTTTCCAGAGATGGATTGGTGCCTTCGGGAACATTGAGACAGGTGCTGCATGGCTGTCGTCAGCTCGTGTCGTGAGATGTTGGGTTAAGTCCCGTAACGAGCGCAACCCTTGTCCTTAGTTACCAGCACGTAATGGTGGGCACTCTAAGGAGACTGCCGGTGACAAACCGGAGGAAGGTGGGGATGACGTCAAGTCATCATGGCCCTTACGGCCTGGGCTACACACGTGCTACAATGGTCGGTACAAAGGGTTGCCAAGCCGCGAGGTGGAGCTAATCCCATAAAACCGATCGTAGTCCGGATCGCAGTCTGCAACTCGACTGCGTGAAGTCGGAATCGCTAGTAATCGCGAATCAGAATGTCGCGGTGAATACGTTCCCGGGCCTTGTACACACCGCCCGTCACACCATGGGAGTGGGTTGCACCAGAAGTAGCTAGTCTAACCTTCGGGGGGACGGTTACCACGGTGTGATTCATGACTGGGGTGAAGTCGTAACAAGGTAGCCGTAGGGGAACCTGCGGCTGGATCACCTCCTTAATCGACGACATCAGCTACTCCATAAGTTCCCACACGAATTGCTTGATTCATTGAAGAAGACGATAGAAGCAGCTTTAAGCTCTAGGCTGATAGCTCAACGCTAACGGTTACAAGCTCGAAATTGGGTCTGTAGCTCAGTTGGTTAGAGCGCACCCCTGATAAGGGTGAGGTCGGCAGTTCGAATCTGCCCAGACCCACCAATTTTGTGTGGGAAGCCTGTAGAAATACGGGGCCATAGCTCAGCTGGGAGAGCGCCTGCCTTGCACGCAGGAGGTCAACGGTTCGATCCCGTTTGGCTCCACCATTTACGGCTGTTTCTTGTGTCAAAGCTTAGAAATGAGCATTCCGCTAAAACGGCGCTGAATGTTGATTTCTGATCTTTTTCAGAATCGTTCTTTAAAAATTTGGGTATGTGATAGAAAGATAGACTGAACGTTACTTTCACTGGTAACGGATCAGGCTAAGGTAAAATTTGTGAGGCTCTTAATTGAGCAGCATGCAAATTTTCGGCGAATGTCGTCTTCATAGTATAACCAGATTGCTTGGGGTTATATGGTCAAGTGAAGAAGCGCATACGGTGGATGCCTTGGCAGTCAGAGGCGATGAAAGACGTGGTAGCCTGCGATAAGCTTCGGGGAGTCGGCAAACAGACTTTGATCCGGAGATCTCTGAATGGGGGAACCCAGCCAGCATAAGCTGGTTATCTTACACTGAATACATAGGTGTAAGAGGCGAACCAGGGGAACTGAAACATCTAAGTACCCTGAGGAAAAGAAATCAACCGAGATTCCCTTAGTAGTGGCGAGCGAACGGGGACTAGCCCTTAAGTGGCTTTGAGATTAGCGGAACGCTCTGGAAAGTGCGGCCATAGTGGGTGATAGCCCTGTACGCGAAAATCTCTTAGTCATGAAATCGAGTAGGACGGGGCACGAGAAACCTTGTCTGAATATGGGGGGACCATCCTCCAAGGCTAAATACTACTGACTGACCGATAGTGAACTAGTACCGTGAGGGAAAGGCGAAAAGAACCCCGGAGAGGGGAGTGAAATAGATCCTGAAACCGTATGCGTACAAGCAGTGGGAGCCCACTTTGTTGGGTGACTGCGTACCTTTTGTATAATGGGTCAGCGACTTATATTCAGTGGCGAGCTTAACCGAATAGGGGAGGCGTAGCGAAAGCGAGTCTTAATAGGGCGTTTAGTCGCTGGGTATAGACCCGAAACCGGGCGATCTATCCATGGGCAGGTTGAAGGTTAGGTAACACTGACTGGAGGACCGAACCGACTACCGTTGAAAAGTTAGCGGATGACCTGTGGATCGGAGTGAAAGGCTAATCAAGCTCGGAGATAGCTGGTTCTCCTCGAAAGCTATTTAGGTAGCGCCTCATGTATCACTGTAGGGGGTAGAGCACTGTTTCGGCTAGGGGGTCATCCCGACTTACCAAACCGATGCAAACTCCGAATACCTACAAGTGCCGAGCATGGGAGACACACGGCGGGTGCTAACGTCCGTCGTGAAAAGGGAAACAACCCAGACCGTCAGCTAAGGTCCCAAAGTCATGGTTAAGTGGGAAACGATGTGGGAAGGCTTAGACAGCTAGGAGGTTGGCTTAGAAGCAGCCACCCTTTAAAGAAAGCGTAATAGCTCACTAGTCGAGTCGGCCTGCGCGGAAGATGTAACGGGGCTCAAACCATGCACCGAAGCTACGGGTATCACGTAAGTGATGCGGTAGAGGAGCGTTCTGTAAGCCTGTGAAGGTGAGTTGAGAAGCTTGCTGGAGGTATCAGAAGTGCGAATGCTGACATGAGTAACGACAATGGGTGTGAAAAACACCCACGCCGAAAGACCAAGGTTTCCTGCGCAACGTTAATCGACGCAGGGTTAGTCGGTCCCTAAGGCGAGGCTGAAAAGCGTAGTCGATGGAAAACAGGTTAATATTCCTGTACTTCTGGTTATTGCGATGGAGGGACGGAGAAGGCTAGGCCAGCTTGGCGTTGGTTGTCCAAGTTTAAGGTGGTAGGCTGGACTCTTAGGTAAATCCGGGAGTCTAAGGCCGAGAGCTGATGACGAGTGTCCTTTAGGACGCGAAGTGGTTGATGCCATGCTTCCAAGAAAAGCTTCTAAGCTTCAGGTAACCAGGAACCGTACCCCAAACCGACACAGGTGGTTGGGTAGAGAATACCAAGGCGCTTGAGAGAACTCGGGTGAAGGAACTAGGCAAAATGGCACCGTAACTTCGGGAGAAGGTGCGCCGGTGAGGGTTAAGGACTTGCTCCGTAAGCCCATGCCGGTCGAAGATACCAGGCCGCTGCGACTGTTTATTAAAAACACAGCACTCTGCAAACACGAAAGTGGACGTATAGGGTGTGACGCCTGCCCGGTGCCGGAAGGTTAATTGATGGGGTTAGCTAACGCGAAGCTCTTGATCGAAGCCCCGGTAAACGGCGGCCGTAACTATAACGGTCCTAAGGTAGCGAAATTCCTTGTCGGGTAAGTTCCGACCTGCACGAATGGCGTAACGATGGCGGCGCTGTCTCCACCCGAGACTCAGTGAAATTGAAATCGCTGTGAAGATGCAGTGTATCCGCGGCTAGACGGAAAGACCCCGTGAACCTTTACTATAGCTTTGCACTGGACTTTGAATTTGCTTGTGTAGGATAGGTGGGAGGCTTTGAAGCGTGGACGCCAGTCTGCGTGGAGCCATCCTTGAAATACCACCCTGGCAACTTTGAGGTTCTAACTCAGGTCCGTTATCCGGATCGAGGACAGTGTATGGTGGGTAGTTTGACTGGGGCGGTCTCCTCCTAAAGAGTAACGGAGGAGTACGAAGGTGCGCTCAGACCGGTCGGAAATCGGTCGTAGAGTATAAAGGCAAAAGCGCGCTTGACTGCGAGACAGACACGTCGAGCAGGTACGAAAGTAGGTCTTAGTGATCCGGTGGTTCTGTATGGAAGGGCCATCGCTCAACGGATAAAAGGTACTCCGGGGATAACAGGCTGATACCGCCCAAGAGTTCATATCGACGGCGGTGTTTGGCACCTCGATGTCGGCTCATCACATCCTGGGGCTGAAGCCGGTCCCAAGGGTATGGCTGTTCGCCATTTAAAGTGGTACGCGAGCTGGGTTTAGAACGTCGTGAGACAGTTCGGTCCCTATCTGCCGTGGACGTTTGAGATTTGAGAGGGGCTGCTCCTAGTACGAGAGGACCGGAGTGGACGAACCTCTGGTGTTCCGGTTGTCACGCCAGTGGCATTGCCGGGTAGCTATGTTCGGAAAAGATAACCGCTGAAAGCATCTAAGCGGGAAACTTGCCTCAAGATGAGATCTCACTGGAACCTTGAGTTCCCTGAAGGGCCGTCGAAGACTACGACGTTGATAGGTTGGGTGTGTAAGCGCTGTGAGGCGTTGAGCTAACCAATACTAATTGCCCGTGAGGCTTGACCATATAACACCCAAGCAATTTGCTGACTCGAAAGATCACCAGATTGCGGTGTGTGAAGACGAAACGAACCGAAAGTTTGTAGCTCACAAAACACCAAGCTGTCACATACCCATTCGCTGGAGCGTGATCTCGTAAGAGAAAACGACCTGGCTACCGAATTTCTTGACGACCATAGAGCATTGGAACCACCTGATCCCATCCCGAACTCAGCAGTGAAACGATGCATCGCCGATGGTAGTGTGGGGTTTCCCCATGTGAGAGTAGGTCATCGTCAAGATTAAATTCCGAAACCCCTATCTGCGCATGCAGGTAGGGGTTTTGTTTTTGCGCTGGCGAAAGTCCAGACACCTCTGACCTCAAGGCAGGCCCGGACCCTCGCCCCAGCAACATCAGGTGCGATTGATCGACACGCCTCCGTCAACCAGCAGCGCTGCGCCGGTCATGAATGACGAGGCGTCGGACGCCAGGTGCAGGACGGACTGCGCAAGTTCCTCCGGTGTAGCGATGCGTTTGAGAGCGTGTAGTCCTGCCACATGGGCCATTGCTTCGGGCGACGCACTCATTGTGCGCCCCATGGGCGTGTCTACTCCGCCAGGAAGGATTGCATTGACGCGAATGGCCTTCGGTCCGAACTCTGCGGCGAGTGATTGTGTCAACCCGATCACCCCTGCCTTGCTGGCGGCGTAGGCGGCGACGCCGGGGAAACCGACGGTGTAGCCAACAAAAGTCGAAGTGAAGATGAGGCTTCCGGAGCCACGAAGCAGCATCGCGGGGATTTGATACTTTGCACCAAGGAACGCGCTGGTGAGGTTGGTATCAAGGGTCTCGCCCCAACCCGTCGCCGAGATTCCCGGCGTAGGGCCCATTTCGCCGAGTGTCCCCGCGTTGTTGAACGCGATGTCCAATCCACCGAAATGGTCAACGGCCGTCTGAACGAGAGTCCGTGCATAGGCCTCCTCTCTGACGTCGCCTGCGACGTATGTGGCCGTTCCGCCATTTCCAGTGATTTCCCTCACAAGGTCCTCCAACTCAGCCTTGCGGCGAGCGGCAACGACCACTGCTGCGCCCTCACGAGCGAAGAGTAGCGCGGTCGCGCGTCCAATCCCTGAACTGGCACCGGTGACGATGGCGACTTTGTTTGCAAGCGTATTCATGTTTCTTCCCGATGTTCAAATTGATCAGTCGGCAGTCTGCTCGCCTCTCGAGGCGCAGGAACTCTGTTTCTTGGCATTGAATTCAGGCGAAATCGAGAGACACGGCACCGTTGGCAAATCCCGGGCAAAAAAAGACCACCTGTGCAGGTGGTCTTTTTATTAGCGGGTGGATTATCCAAAGCGGCCGGTGACGTAGTCTTCGGTTTGCTTCTTCTTGGGATTGGTGAAGATGGTGTCGCTCATATCATGCTCGATCAATTCACCCATGAACATGAAGGCCGTGTAGTCCGACACCCGTGCCGCCTGCTGCATGTTGTGGGTCACGATGATGATGGTGTACTGCTCTTTCAGCTCAGTGATCAACTGCTCGATGCGCCCGGTGGAAATCGGGTCAAGCGCGGAAGTCGGCTCGTCCAGGAGCAAGACTTGGGGCCGCAAGGCAATGGTCCGTGCGATACACAGGCGTTGCTGTTGACCGCCTGAGAGACCCTGTGCGCTTTGCTTGAGCTTATCCTTGACCTCGTCCCAAAGCGCCGCGCCACTCAGGGCCTGCTCGACACGGGCGTCCATCTCATGCCGGGAGAGCTGCTCATGGTGGCGTACGGCGTAGGCCACGTTGTCGTAGATCGACATCGGAAAGGGTACGGGTTTCTGGAAGACCATGCCGACATGGCTGCGCAGGCGATTCATCGAGTAGCCCGGGGCGAGGATATTCTCTCCGTCGAGCAGCACCTCGCCGCGCGCTTCCTGCTTCGGGTACATGGAGTAGATCCGGTTGAATACCCGTAACAGCGTCGACTTGCCGCAACCTGAAGGCCCAATGATTGCGGTGATGCGTTTCTCTGGAATATCCATGTCGATGGACTTCAGAGAGCGTTGGTTGTTGTAAAAAAACTCCAGGCCACGAACGCGAATTTTGGTTTTTTCGTTGCCAAGGTCACGGCTATTCATCAAGTCAACCTATTGCGCAAAAGGATCAAACGGGACAGAAGGCTGAGTATCAGTACAAACAGGGTCAGTACCAATGCGCCTGCCCAGGCCAGGGAGTGCCAGTCTTCGAACGGGCTCATGGCGTACTGGAAAATGACCACGGGCACGCTGGCAATCGGCTTGAGCAGGTTGCTGCTCCAGAACTGGTTGCCGAACGCGGTAAACAGCAGTGGCGCTGTTTCACCGGTGATTCTCGCCAGCGCCAGCAGTATTCCGGTCAGCACGCCGGCTTTCGCCGCTCGCAGGACGATCTGCAGGGTCAGTTTCCACTGCGGGACGCCTAATGCCAGCGCGGCTTCCCGCAGGGTGGTGGGTTGCAGCTGAAGCATTTCGTCGGTGGTCCTGACCACCACCGGAATCACTAGGAGCGCCAGGGCCAGGGCACCGGCGATGGCAGAGAAGCCGGCCTGGTGATTCGTCAGCAGGTTCAACGGCAGGATCACCGCGGTGTAGATGAACAAACCCAGCACAATCGACGGGGCCGACAGCAGGATGTCGTTGATAAAACGAACGGTGTTGCCCAGGCGCGAGTGTCGTGCGAACTCCGCCAGCCAGATGCCCGCCATCAAGCCGATCGGCGTGCCGATCAACAGGGCGATGGCCGACATCAGGGCGCTGCCATAGAGCGCATTGGCCAGGCCGCCTTCCGTCCCCGGCGGCGGTGTCATCTGGGTGAAGAGGCTGAGGTTGAGTGCCTGGAAGCCGTTGATGACCGTGGTCACCAGTATCCACACCAGCCAGATGAGGCCGAAGGCCGTGGCGCCGCAACTGAGCACCATGGCCAGCCGATTCTTGAAGGCGCGGATCTGGTAGAGACGTTCATTGCTCGTCATACACCCTCCTTGCGTGAAAGCCGCATCAGCAGGAGTCGCGCCAGTGCCAATACGATAAAGGTGACGATAAACAGCAAGAAGCCCAGCGCGATCAGCGCGGAACGATGCAGGTCGGTATAGGCTTCGCTGAACTCGTTGGCGATCACCGAGGCGATGGAGCTGCTGGGCATCAGCAATGAGGCCGAGAACTGTTGGGCATTGCCCAGCACGAAGGTCACCGCCATGGTCTCGCCCAATGCCCGTCCCAGCCCGAGGAAAATACCGCCGACCACCGCGGAGCGGGTGTAAGGCAGGACGATGTCCCAGACCACTTCCCAGGTGGTGCCCCCCAAGGCGTAGGCTGACTCCTTGAGCGGGGTGGGAACGCTACGAAACACCTCCTGCATGACCGAGGTGATGAAAGGCATGATCATGATTGCCAGGACGATGCCGGCGGTCAGCATGCCGATTCCCAAGGGTGGGCCTTGAAAGAGCGAGCCGACCAAGGGAAGCGCGCCCAGGTAATCGTTGATCCAGGGAGACAGATGTTCGGCCATGAACGGGCCGAAAATGAACAGGCCCCACATGCCGTAGATAATCGATGGGATCCCCGCGAGCAATTCAATCGCCGAGGCGACGGGCATCCGCAGCCAGGGCGGTGCAACCTCGGTGAGAAAAATCGCAATGCCAAAACTGACGGGAACCGCAATCAGCAACGCCAGAAAAGACGTCACCAGGGTGCCGTAAATCGGCACCAGAGCACCAAAGTGGTTATTGACCGCATCCCACTCGGTGCTGGTAAGAAAGCCGAGACCAAAGGTCTTGAGCGCAAGGCTGCCACCCCAAAGTGTCGACGCGGCGATGCTCGCCAGTAGCAGCAGCACCAGCATCGCTGCGCCCATCATCGAACGCCTGAACCAGAGATCATGACGATGATCGCGAGTCGCACGCGCATCGCTCGTCACTTCACTGCTGTAAAGGGTCATGGCCGGAGGTTGGACTATATCGTTCATCAAAAGTCTGCTCACGAACAAACCCCTTCACTCGGCAAGAACGGCCCGAGGAAGGGGTGTTTTGGCTATTGCCGGATCAATGGGCGAAGTCAGACTTCCAATAGCCTTCGATCCGCTGGACGAGGGAGTCGGGCAAAGCGACATAGTCCAGTGCCGAAGCCTGTTGCTGGCCATTTTCCAGCGACCATTTGAAGAAGTTGAAGGCTGCCTGGCTTTGCTCGGCGTTCTTCGGCTGCTTGTACATGATGATCCAGGTAGTCGCGGTGATCGGCCATGCGCCATCGCCCGGGGCGTTGGTCATGATCAGGTTGAAGTCCTTGGCGCTTGCCCAGTCGGCGGTGTCGGCAGCGGCCTGGAACGCCTTGGCGTTCGGCTGAATGAACTTGCCGGCGGCATTCTTCAACTGCGCGTGCGTCATCTTGTTTTGCAGGGCGTAGGCGTATTCGACATAACCAATGGAGTTCTTGATCTGCTTGACGTAGGCGGAGACGCCTTCGTTGCCTTTGCCGCCTACACCGACCGGCCAAGGCACCGCGGTGCCGAAACCGATTTTGGATTTCCAGCCATCACTCACTTTGGAGAGGTAGTTGGTGAAGTTATAAGAGGTGCCCGAGCCGTCCGAACGGTGAACGACGGTGATTTTACCGTCAGGCAGTTTTGTGCCGGGGTTCAGTGCGGCGATAGCCGGGTCGTTCCAGACAGTGATCTCCCCGAGGAAGATTTTTGCCAGGGTCTCGCCGTCGAGCTTCAATTGGCCCGCCGCGATCCCCTCGACGTTCAACACTGGCACGATGCCGCCGATGACACTGGGAAATTGACCCAGGCCACCGGTTTTCAGCTCATCAGCCGACAACGGGGCGTCGGAGGCACCAAAATCCACGGTGGCCGACTTGATCTGGGCAATGCCGCCACCCGATCCGATCGACTGGTAATTGATACGGTTGCTGGAGCTTTTGCCGTAGTCCTGCGACCACTTGGACAAAACCGGATAGACAAAGCTGGAACCTGCACCGGTCACGTCGGTGGCATGGGCAACGCCGCTCAGGCAGAGGGAAGCCAGCAGGACAGACAGGCCTTTTTTAGTCAGCAACATCACGACAACACCTCATGGAAGGGTTAAGTGGAGTGATCCACCTATAAAGAGACGTTACGATTTAATTCCTGAAATATTTCTGTCTGATGACTGTGAGGGGATTTTTAGTAATATTTCGACATGAAAATTCATTCATTTGTGTTGGCGGTCCTGGGCATCGGAAAATAGGAAGCGCTCTGGTGAAGCCATCAGTCACTGACGTGCGTCGCCAGCATCCCCCATTCCTGTGACAACTGATCCAGTTCGACACTCATCTCTTTATTAAGCGCAGGAGGCGATATGACTATCGACTGGCTGAACTTTACGCCTTGGTCGGCACTGGCCGGGGGCGCGCTGATCGGACTGGCGGCCGGGCTCTTCGTGCTCGCCAATGGCCGTATCGCCGGCATCAGCGGATTACTCGGCAGTGTGCTTCAGCGTGGCAGTGAAGGGTGGGGTGAGAAGGCACTGTTTCTGCTTGGCCTGCTGCTGGCTCCTTTGTTGTGGGGCGTCTTCCATGGGCTGCCGACGATCCGCTTCGAGACCGGTTTGCCCGGCCTGGTGCTGGCGGGCCTGCTGGTGGGATTGGGAACCCGTTATGGTTCGGGTTGCACCAGTGGCCACGGTGTGTGTGGTATTTCACGCCTGTCCCCGCGTTCCATGGTGGCCACGCTGTGCTTCATGGCTGCGGGATTCGCCACGGTCCATGTTCTTCGGCATATGTCGGGAGCCTCGCTATGACCAGGCTGACGGCTTTTCTGGGCGGGCTGATTTTCGGTATCGGCCTGCTGCTGGCGGGTATGGCCAACCCGGCCAAGGTGTTGGGGTTTCTTGACCTGGCAGGGGCCTGGGATCCTTCCCTGGGGTTGGTCATGGTGGGAGCCGTGGCCGTGGCGGCCTTGCCATTCCGATGGGCCGGCAAGCGCAAGCAGTCCCTGCTGGGAGCGCCCATGCAGATACCGCTCAAGCGTGAGTTGGATGCACGGTTGATCGGTGGCAGCGTGCTGTTCGGCGTGGGATGGGGGATCGCCGGTATCTGCCCGGGACCTGCGCTGACGATTCTGCTGACCGGGCATTGGCAGGTCATCGTCTTCGTGCTGACCATGCTGGCGGGTATCCAGCTGTTTGCCGTGCTGGAAAAACGCCAGGCGGGTCGTTGAGCGGGTCGCCCGATGCAGTGGCCTCATGCAACGAGGCCGTTCTTGTGGTGTGACCCTGGCCACTGCATCAAGTCATCATCGTCGCCTGGCATGGCAGATCAGGCCGATAGCCTACTTATCATCCTCACACCCCAACCCCTGGCGTTGTCCTGCTTCGTCGTTCAGAGTCTTGCCGGTCCTGGCCATGATCTGCGTCTGCAGTTGCTTGAGCGCGGGCGCGGTCAGGCGCTTGCAACTGTTGATTTCCCACACGTCACCGGTGAGCACGCTGACCGAGAATAGTCCCCAATACTCGGTGGCACCCGCCTTGGGATCGTCGTAACCCAGGCTGAAATCGAAATACCCGGGGTGGGGCGGATTGCCGTTGTCGTCGGCCAGGTCGCCGTCGATAAAGACACCGGGCTTGCTCAGTTTGTAGGGCTGCTGCTTGAGCGCGACCACCAGTACTTGCTGGGCTTGCTCGCGGCTCAGGCCCTCTGGCTTGATCTGCTCGGGAGGCAGTGCCGAAGCAGCGCAGGCAGAGAGCGTGGCGCTGGCCAGACTCAGAGTCAGCAGCCATGCAGAGACGGTTTTGATCAGCACGCTAACCGTCCTTTGACTGTCGTGATGATGTCGGCCAGATAGTGGGTGAAACCATTACGGCGACCTTTCGCTGCGTTGCCGGTGTTACACAATCTGGCGCTCAAGATTATTCCCTTATATGACGAGTCGATTCCATGGATACCGGATGAAGCCGCGGGCAGTATAGGCCAGGGTGGTGCCACGCTCGATACTTGCACCTGTTGTCCCGCTCTCAGGTTTTTGCAGCACCTGACGATACCCTGATTGGGAGAACCCGGGAAAACCACTGCCGTGGGGGGATCGTGTGTCTCAAGCTGTCGATCGAGCCTCTATAGCTTTTGCCGCTACGCTGGGCAAAAGGTCAGGCTTTACCTGCCATTTTGTACGATGCTGTAAAGTTGCTTGATGGCAAATTGCCTTTAGTTATTATCTGCGCGCGAAAGTGGCAGGGAAGCTGAACCCGCTCCGGTGATTGCCCACGGGCTCATCTTCTTATTTCCCATGACAGGAATCTCGATGCTGGCGTATCACCAAAAAAACTTTCTGATCGTCGACGATTTCTCCGATTTCCGTAGTTCTGTCAGGTCCATGCTGCGCGAGTTGGGCGTCAAGGAAGTGGACACCGCCGACACCGGGGAGCAGGCGCTGCGCATGTGCGCGCAGAAGCGCTACGATTTCGTGCTGCACGACTACCATCTGGGCGACGGCAGGAAGAACGGCCAGCAGGTGCTCGAAGACCTGATGACCGACAAGCTGATCAGCCATGAAAGCGTATTTGTCATGGTCACCGCCGAAAGCAGCCAGGCCATGGTGCTCTCGGCCCTCGAGCACGAACCCGATGCCTACCTGACCAAGCCGTTCAACCGCGCGAGCCTGGCCCAGCGCCTGGAAAAGCTGGTTCAGCGCAAGAACCTGCTCAAGCCGATCATGCAGGCGCTGGACCGCGACAAACCGGCCGAAGTGCTGGCGGCCTGTACTCGCCTGACCCAGCAGGACACCCGTTTCGCCCCGCTGTGCCTGCGCTATCGCGCCGACGCGATGTGGAACCTGAACCAGTTCGAGCCCCTGGAGCGTTTTCTCTCGGGCATCCTGGCCGACCGCCCGTTGCCCTGGGCCTATGCCCGCATGGGGCAGTTGCTGTTCAAGCGCAACCAGACCGCTCAGGCCAAGGCCCTCTACGAGACCGCGCTCAAGGCGTTTCCGATGATGCCGGCGCTCTATGACGGCCTGGCCGAGGTGCTGGTGGTGGAGGGCGATACCCGGCGCGCGCAGAGCGTGCTGGAGGAGGCCGTACGCTTGTCGCCCCTGGCGGTACGCCGACAGTCGCTGCTGGGCAAGCTGGCGATGGCCAACGAAGATTTTGAAAGCGCTTCCAGGGCCTATCGCCAGGCCGTGGCTCAGGGCGAGCAATCGCGTTTCAAGGACCCGGAAAGCAACCTCGGCCTGGCCCACGCGCTGATCAGCAAGGGCGCCGAGCGTGGACTGGACACCCGCACCCGGTTGGAGATCAACCAGACCCTGAGCGCGGTGGCCAAGGAAAACGCCAACGACCAGGGCTTGCAGGTGCGCGCGCGCTTGATGAAGGCCACCAGCCTGCTGCTCAACGATGCCGAAACCGCCGACAAGCTCACCGAGCAGGCGATGGCCCGCTTGGACGGCATGGAGAACTTCATGAGCGCCGAGGCCGCGCTGCTGGTGGCCAAGCAGCTCCAGCAACTGGGGCAGGCCGATGCCGGGGTATCGATGCTCAAGAACTGCGTGGAGATCTACGGTGACGATCCGACGGTGATGAAAGGCATCGCCAAGCTGACCGACGACCCGGAAATCCTCGGCGGCGGCAAAGCGGCCATCGATCTCAACGTGCAGGGGGTGCGCAGCTACAAGGGCGGCAACCTGGACGAAGCCGTGGGCCTGTTCCGTCGCGCCCTGGCGTTGCAACCGAAGAACATCAGTATCGCCCTGAACGCGGCCCAGGCCTTGCTCGTCATTGCCCAGAAGAGCAGCGATGCCGCTGTGCTCGAGGAGTGTCGCGGCTGTCTGAAAATGGTCGGCAAGATGCCGGACAGCGACCCCCGTTATGAGAGGTATCAGAAATTGCGCAGTCGGGCGTTTGGCGAATGAGTGACAGTCACGAGGGGCTGGATTTTTCCACGGTGATCGCCTCCACCGTGCATGACATGAAGAACTCCCTGGCGATGCTGACCCAGGCCCATGGCCAGTGGCTGGCGCGCTTGCCCGGCGTCGAGCGTGAAACGCCCGAGCACAGTGTGATCGAGTATGAGTTCGCACATCTCAACACCATGCTGGTGCAATTGCTCGGGTTGTACAAACTGGGCGTCAATCAGCTGCCGCTGCGCCCGGATTATCATGAGATGGACGACTTCATCGGCGCGCAGCTGGCGGGGCGCCAGGAGTTGCTGAGCAGCCGCGGGATCGTGGCCAGTTGCGAGGTGGACGATTTCAGCCCGCTGGGGTTCTTCGATCGGGAATTGATCAGTTCGGTGGTGGGGAATATCGTCACCAATGCCATCGGCTACGCCTGTCATGCGCTGCTGGTCAGCGTCCGTGAAGAGGGCGAGCAGCTGGTGTTGAGCATCAATGACGACGGCCCCGGCTATCCGGAGCAGATGGTCGAGCGCCAGGCCGATTATGTCCAGGGCATCAATCCGACCACCGGCAGCACCGGCCTGGGGCTGTATTTCGCCGCGCGGATTGCCGGGCTGCACGAGCGCAACGGCGTGCGCGGGCGGATCGAGATCGCCAATGGCGGGACCTTGGGCGGGGCGTTGTTCAGTCTTTATCTGCCTTGATCCCGGGGACGCAACCTCGAATGGATCAGGCTGTCAGGCTTTTCTGTATTCCCTGCTTGAAATCCTGAACGGGTGATGCGTATTTTGTACGGGACGCCGTTCGCGGCCCGTACAATAACAAGGATTGAGTCATGACGACCGATGGCCAGCGTTCACTCGCCCAGCGACTGACCGGCATTGATGAGATTGAGTGTGTCACCCCGGACCTCAATGGCGTACCCCGCGGCAAGGTGATGACCGCCGAGGGCTTTCTCGAAGGGCGGCGCCTGCAGATGGCCCGTGGGGTCTTGCTGCAATGCATCATGGGCGGTTACCCGCCGGCACGTTTCTACGGCAGTGACGACGGCGACCTGGCGCTCACCGCCGACCCCCGGCAGACTCATCGCCTGCCCTGGAGCCGGCAACCGCGTGCCCTGGCCATCTGCGATGCGGATGAGCTGAGCGGCGAAAGTTCCAGTCTGTCGACCCGTGGCCAGCTCAAGGCGGTGATCGCGCGTTATGCGGCCCGAGGCCTGGCCCCGGTGGTCGCCACCGAGCTGGAGTTCTTCGTCTTCGCCCCCAATCCCGACCCGACCCAGGCTTTCCTGCCACCCGTGGGCCTGGACGGTCGTCGCGAGGATGGCCATTCGGCGTTCAGCATCAGTTCCAACAACGGCCTGCGCCCGTTCTTCAGCGAAGTCTATGAGTGCATGGCGGCCCTGGGTCTGCCCCGGGATACCTTCATGCACGAGATGGGTGTCAGCCAGTTCGAGATCAACCTGCTGCATGGCGATCCGCTGCTGCTGGCCGACCAGACCTTCCTGTTCAAGCACCTGCTCAAGGAAGTCGCCCTCAAGCACGGCCTGACCGTGGTGTGCATGGCCAAGCCGCTGGCCAACACCCCCGGCAGTTCGATGCATATTCACCAGAGCGTGGTGCGCACCGAGGGTGGGCGCAATGTGTTCAGCGATGCCAATGGCGAGCCGACGGCGATGTTCCGGCATTTCATCGGTGGACAGCAGGCCTGCCTGGCGGACTTCACGGCGCTGTTCGCGCCGAACGTGAATTCCTACCAACGGCTGTGCCACCCCTTCGCCTCGCCGAACAATGCCTGCTGGTCCCACGACAACCGCGCGGCCGGCTTGCGCATTCCGGCCAGTTCGCCGGTGGCGCGGCGGGTGGAGAACCGCTTGCCGGGCGCTGATGCCAACCCCTATCTGGCCATTGCCGCGAGCCTGGCGGCGGGCCTGCATGGGATCGAGCATGAGCTGGAACCGACGCCGGCGGTCCAGGGCGAGTTCGAAGTCCCGGAGGCTTTGTCGTTGCCATGTACCTTGCACGCCGCGCTCGAGCGTCTGAAGTGTAGTTCGTTGGCCAGGGAACTGTTCGGCAACCTGTTCATCGAAGGCTACATCGCTTCGAAGAGCATGGAGCTGACCAGTTTCCTGGATGAAATTACTCCCTGGGAGCGTCGTGTTCTGGGCGCCCAGGCATAGCTGTAGCCGTCCCGTTCGGGCTATCTTGTCGGATAGCCCGATACCTCACTCAAGGAGCCGCTCGGAACGCCGATGCGCCAAATCTGGAAACCCTTTCGAGCGTTGTATTTCGCCTCGCTGATGATGTTGATCGGCTCGGGCCTCCTGAGTACCTACCTGGCCCTGCGCCTGGCGTCCGAGCATGTCGACGGCCTGTGGGTGGGGGCCTTGATGGCCGCCAACTACTTCGGCCTGGTGCTGGGCGGCAAGCTCGGCCACCGGCTGATTGCCCGGGTCGGCCATATTCGCGCCTATGCCACCTGCGCCGGGTTTGTCGGGGCGGCGGTGCTCGGCCATGGCCTGATCGACTGGCTGCCGGCCTGGCTGTTGCTGCGGATGATCGTGGGCCTGGGGATGATGTGCCAGTACATGGTCATCGAGAGCTGGCTCAATGAGCAGGCGCAAGCCAATCAGCGCGGCGTGGTCTTCAGTGGCTACATGATTGCCTCTTACCTGGGGCTGATCCTCGGGCAGATGATCCTGGTCCTGCACCCGGCCCTGGGCCTGGAACTGCTGATGGCGGTGGCGATGTGCTTTGCCCTGTGCCTGGTGCCCGTGGCCATGACCCGGCGGATCCACCCGGCGCCCCTGCATCCGGCGCCGCTGGAGCCGCGCTTCTTCATGGAACGGGTGCCGCAGTCGCTGACCACCGTCCTCGGCGGCGGGATCATCGTCGGCTCCTTTTACGGTCTGGCACCGTTGTATGCGTCCCAACAAGGGCTTTCCACCGAGCAGGTGGGCCTGTTCATGGGCTGCTGCATTTTCGCCGGCTTCCTGGTGCAGTGGCCGCTGGGCTGGCTGTCGGATCGCTATGACCGGGCGGTGCTGATTCGCAGCATCGCCTTTCTGCTGGCGCTGGCCTCCTTGCCGTTGGCGATCCTGTCCCATGCGCCGCTGGAGGTACTGTTCGTCGCGGGCTTTGTGGTGTCCTTGCTGCAGTTCTGCCTGTATCCACTGGCGGTGGCGTTTTCCAACGACCATATCGAGGGCGATCGGCGCGTTTCGCTGACGGCCATGCTGCTGATGACCTATGGCATCGGCGCAAGCATCGGGCCCCTGGTGGCCGGTGTGCTGATGAAGCTGTTCGGCAGCCAGATGCTCTACGCGTTTTTCAGTTTCTTCGCCTTGATGCTGGTCTGGCGGATCCGGCCGCAGGCGGTGACCCACCTGCATCAAGTCGAGGATGCGCCGCTGCAGCAGCAGGTGGTCGTGCCGGAAGCCATGTCGCCGCTGGGTGCCGCGCTTGACCCGCGGGTCGATGAGCAGATCGTGCTCGACCAGATGTGCGACGGTGTCGCGCGCGCACAGCACGAGGTCGAGGCGGTATCCGAGGTGGACGAGTCGGACCCGGAGCCGGCGCACAAGTCGAGCAACTGAGGCGGCGAGCATAAAAAAAACGGGCCACCTGATGAGGGTGGCCCGTTTTTCCTGGCGGCTGCCGGGTCAGAAGTCGTCTTTGTCGAAGCGCCGCGCTTCACGCTGCAACTGATAGACGAAGCGCTCGACCTGGCGTTGGACCAGGCCGCTCATGTTGTGGAAGCGCACGCCGGCGAAGGTGGTGTTGATCCTTTCCTCGAAGTGCAGGTGACGCAGTTCCACGGGGGCGGTCATGGGGCCATAGGGCAGGGCGGCAATGAAGCGCTCGTAGACCTGGCCCAGTTGCAGGCGGTCGGAAATATCACCGTCGAAACGCAGCTTGCAGCCGGTGGCGGAAATGTCCAGCAACTTGCCGTTCACCGGTGTCTTGAGCTTCTCGCCGCCCAGTTCGACATTGACCAGTGCAGTCAGCTTCAGGGCGGCGCGGAAGGCATTGCGACGTTGGTGATAGACCACTTCATCGGGCATCGAGCCACGGTAGCAACCGTTGGTCTCGTCGATGGTCATGGGTTGCGGTTGTTCCCAGGCGATGCGCACGCCTTCATGGAAGCCTTCGATCCGGAAGGGTTCGCCGGCGGAGAGGAAGCGCTCTCCGTCGCGAGGGATCATTTCGTCCAGGGCCAGGGTGCCGGCTTCGCGGTCGACATCGATCACAAAGCTCTGGAAGCGTTGGCTGCGCTCATGAAAGGTGATGATCAGCGGGTCATGACTTTCCTGCAGCATCCGCAAGTTGGCGGAAATTTCCAGGGGCGTGCTAAGCACCTTGGGTGGCTGCGGAGCATCATCCGCGCTTGGGGCATTGGACACGGTTCATCAATCTCCAGACAAAATACGACTGCACGCACAGGCTAGCATTTTGCCAGCATGTTGCACGCCTTGGTAGAGCACGCGCAAGGCCCGATTCAAGCCTGACTGAGTGGGCGTGGCTTCACAGACTTCGCTGTCGAGCCGCGCGCATCATAGAGGGCAGGTGTTTCACCGCCGGTCAGGATCTTCAACTGGTTTGCGGTTGTCGCTTGTTGAACCTGGATATTACGACCGTTGAGCTCGTTGGCGGCTTGGCATTCGGCCAGCAATTGGGTCAGCACATCGCTCTGGCTCAGCAATTGTTCGCCGATACCGGACTGCGCGGCGAGCTGTTCCAGGCCGGCGCGGTTGGTGGGCAAATTGAGGCCGGCGAGTACCTGGCTGCGTTTGCGGCCATGCTGTTCCAGCAGAATGATCAGCGCTTGCTTGCGAGCCAGAATATCTTCCAGCTCCAACATATTGCGACCATGGAGCGCCAGGGATTCGGCGCGCAGCAACTCAAGCAGGTCTTGAGCGGGAGCAAAATCGTCGGTGATCAGTTGCAGTAGCGTGTTGTCGTGCATGGCTGGCCTTGGTTTTTAAGCGTCCAAAAGCCTGACGCAGGCCGGAGCCTAGCGCTGGGCTTCGAAGTTGAGCAATTTGCTGGCTACGCGGTTGCTGTCGACCTTGTAGCTGCCATCGGCAATCGCCTGCTTCAACTCGGCCACACGGGCGCTGTTGACAACAGGTTGATTGCGCAGCTTGTCAGTGACTTGTTGCAACTGCTGAGCCTCATTACTGAGGTGTACCGATTCCCCGCTTTGGCTGACCGCTGCCGCCTGCGTGTTCACGGACGCGGATTTGCCGGAACTGTCGGCTTCCTTGCTGGCGCTGGTGCGCGTACTGCCTGTCAGTGACGGGGCGTTATTCAAACGACTGAAATCGATGACCATGATGAAAAAACCTCTGGGTATTTGGACGCTTGCCTTGTTTTCGGCCATACCCGGTAAAACTTTAGGCTCATATGAGAATGAGCCCCACGTGATGGCGGTGTCGCTGTCTGGAGCACAGTTTAGGAAAAGCTTTCGCTTAGCGCCAGTTCCCTACAAGGCGACCTCCACTTGTCCCGGCGCGGTCACCCGGGCCTTGATCACGCGTTGGGAATTCAGGTTCTTGATCCTGATCTGCTCGTTCAGGCCGCCGTTGGACAGGGCTTCACCCGGCATCTTGACCACCAGGCCACCGCTCGTCGCGCTGATGACCACCTGATCACCCTTGCGGACCACCTCGGCCTGTTCCAGATGGACCAGGGTGACGACCTGGTCCATGACCATTGGTCGGACAAGTTTCTGTCCGATGGCTTCGTCCGTGGACGTCAGGAAGCCCTGGTTGTTCAGGCTGATGTCGCGCTCACGCAGGGTGACGTCACCGGGTTCGATGATGCCGGCGCGCTTGAGGGGGCGTGTGGTGACCACCACATTGCGGAACAGCTTGACCTGGGCCGGTACGAACACGGTCCAGGGCGAGCTGCCTTCACAGCGAACCTTGACCGTGACGCGGCCAATGGGGGTGGCCGGGCTTTCCAGGGTGGCTGTCAATTCCTTGTCACAGGCGGCCATGCGCAAACGGGGATCGAGCTGGTTGACCTGGATTTCGTAGCGCCCTTCGGTTTGACTGGTAGCCAGATAGTCTTCTACGGTGAACTCAAGAAAGCCTTGGGTCACGCCGATAAGCTGATCAGGCAGGGTCGCCGACTCAGCAAGGGCAGGGCCGCCGGGGTTCAGACAGCATAAAGCCGCCAAGACCCAGAGCAATCTGCGGTACTGTGAGGTCAGGCGTCGAAAAAATGTCGTTTGTGCTTTCATAACAGTATAAAAAGCAAGGCTCGTGCCGTTTAATGCCGCAGAGGCGTCGGATCATGAAGCTTGGTAAGAGGTGGCTGGTATGGCGGGTGTGATGGATTCGGTGAACCAGCGTACGCAACTGGTCGGGCAGAACCGCCTCGAGCTGTTGTTGTTTCGCCTGGATGGTCAGCAGTTGTACGGGATCAACGTCTTCAAGGTGCGGGAGGTGCTGCAGTGCCCCAAGCTGACCCTGATGCCCAAATCCAGCCCGGTGGTCTGTGGTGTGGCGAATATCCGTGGGGCGACCATTCCCATCCTGGATCTGGCGATGGCCACCGGGGCGGGTGGGCTCCAGGATCAAAGTAATCCGTTTGTGATCATTACCGAGTACAACACCAAGACCCAGGGTTTCCTGGTGAAATCGGTGGAGCGCATCGTCAATATGAACTGGGAAGAGATCCATCCGCCGCCCAAGGGCACCGGACGCGATCACTACCTGACCGCCGTGACCCGGATCGACAACCAGTTGGTGGAAATCATCGACGTCGAGAAGATCCTCGCCGAGGTGTCGCCGACCTCCGAATCGATTTCCCATGGGGTGGTCGATGTCGAGACCCAGGCCAAGGCGATTTCGATGCGGGTGCTGACGGTGGATGACTCATCGGTGGCGCGCAAGCAGGTCACGCGTTGCCTGCAGACCGTGGGCGTGGAAGTGGTGGCGTTGAACGACGGCCGGCAGGCGTTGGATTACCTGCGCAAGCTGGTCGACGAGGGCAAGAAGCCGGAAGAGGAATTCCTGATGATGATCTCCGACATCGAAATGCCCGAAATGGACGGTTACACCCTCACGGCCGAGATCCGCAACGATCCACGCATGCAAAAACTTCATATCATCCTGCATACTTCCTTGTCAGGGGTCTTCAACCAGGCGATGGTCAAGAAGGTCGGCGCCGATGACTTCCTGGCCAAGTTCCGTCCCGATGACCTGGCAGCCCGGGTGGTCGGTCGGATCAAGGCGGCAGAATAAGCGACCGGGAACCTCCGTTCCCGGCGGTACCAACGATTGTAGAGGCGGCATCATTTGTCTACGGGTAATTTGGATTTCGAACAGTTCCGGGTCTTCCTGGAAAAGGCCTGTGGCATTCTGCTCGGTGAAAACAAGCAGTATCTGGTTTCCAGCCGTCTCAATAAACTGATGGAGCAGCAGGGGCTCAAGTCCCTGGGCGAGCTGGTTCAGCGGATCCAGACCCAGCCACGCAGCGGTTTGCGCGAGCAGGTGGTGGATGCCATGACCACCAACGAAACCCTGTGGTTTCGTGACACCTATCCCTTCGAGGTCCTGAAGAACAAGGTGTTGCCGGAAATGATCAAGGCCAGTCCTGGCCAGCGTCTGCGGATCTGGTCGGCCGCGTGCTCGTCGGGGCAGGAGCCCTATTCGATCTCGATGTCGATCGATGAGTTCGAGCGGACCAACATGGGGCAGTTGAAGGGCGGCGCGCAGATTGTCGCCACCGACCTGTCCGGGCTGATGCTCACCAACTGCAAGAGCGGTGAATACGACAGTCTGGCTATTGGCCGCGGCCTGTCGCCCGAGCGCCTGCAGCGTTACTTCGATCCCAAGGGACCGGGGCGCTGGGCGGTCAAGGCGCCGATCAGGAGTCGAGTGGAGTTTCGCTCGTTCAACCTGTTGGACAGCTATGCGAGCCTGGGCAAGTTCGACATCGTGTTCTGCCGCAACGTGTTGATCTACTTCTCCGCTGAAGTGAAGAAGGACATTCTGCTGCGTATCCACGGCACCCTGAAGCCGGGCGGCTACCTGTACCTCGGGGCATCGGAAGCCCTGAACGGTCTGCCGGATCACTATCAGATGGTGCAGTGCAGCCCGGGGATCATCTACCAGGCCAAGTAAGCGGCAAGCAGGACAAAAAGACGGGAACCCCAGCGGGTTCCCGTTTTTTTTTCTGGCTTGTTTTGCCGCTTTACCGGCGCTCGGCGGAAATGCCTTGCCGCTTTTCTGGCATTGCCGCTCGCCATCTGCCTGCAAGCCCTTGATTTACAAGCATTGAAAAGCTGGCATGAGCCTTGCTTTGTCACTTGCAACGAACAGCCTGTTCCAAAAAACCAGGTCAACCCGCTAAAGGTTTCCCGACATGAGCATCAACTTCGATAAAGCGCTCGGTATCCATGAGCAAGCCCTGGCCTTCCGCGCCCAGCGCGCCGAAGTTCTGGCGAACAACATCGCCAACGCCGATACCCCGAACTACAAGGCACGGGACATGGATTTCTCCTCGGTGCTCGCCGAGCAGAGCGAAAAGGCCCAGAACGGCAGCTTTGCGCTGAACACCACCAATGCCCGCCATATCGAAGCCCAGGGTCTGAGCAACGGCGATGCCACGCTGCAGTACCGCACACCGATGCAGCCGTCGATCGACCAGAACACCGTGGATGCGCAGATCGAGCAATCGAACTATGCGAAGAACTCGGTCGACTTCCAGGCCAGCTTCACCCTGCTGAACGCACGATTCAAAGGGCTGGTTTCAGCCCTGCGTGGAGAATAAGTCATGTCCCTGTCCAGCGTTTTCAACATTGCCGGTACCGGCATGAGTGCCCAGACCACTCGCCTGAACACCGTCGCCAGTAACATCGCCAACGCCGAAACCGTCTCGTCGAGCATGGACCAGACCTATCGTGCCCGTCATCCGGTGTTCGCCACCATGTTCCAGAACGGCCAGGGCCAGACCGACAACTCGCTGTTCCAGAGCCAGGACGGAGCGGGCGCCGGCGTTCAGGTCATGGGCGTGGTCGAAGACCCCAGCAACCTTGAAGCCCGTTATGAGCCGAACCATCCGGCCGCTGACGCCAACGGGTATGTCTACTACCCCAACGTCAACGTGGTTCAGGAAATGGCCGACATGATTTCCGCCAGCCGTTCGTTCCAGACCAACGCGGACATTATGAGCACCGCCAAAACCATGATGCAGAAGGTCCTGACTCTCGGTCAGTGATAAGGGGCGATTTCCATGACCACGGTTTCCAGCACTTCGTCGAGTACCAGTACTTCGACACTTGATACGATTATTGCCAACTCCAAGAAGACAACCACCGGCAGTACCGACGCGCTGGGCAATGCCATCAGCAGCGCCGCCGGCGGCCAGACGCTGGGCAAGGACGCGTTCCTGCAACTGCTGGTGACCCAGCTGAAGAACCAGGACCCGCTCAACCCCCAGGACAACAGTGCCTTCGTCGCACAGTTGGCGCAGTTCAGCAGCCTGGAAGGTATCCAGACGCTCAACACCAGCGTGAACAACATCTCCAGTTCCTTCCAGTCGTCCCAGGCGCTGCAGGCGTCGTCGATGGTCGGGCGTTCGGTTATCGCGCCGGCCACCCAGGCCGTGGTCGATACCAGCAAGACCTTCACCGGCACGGCCGTGGTTCCAAGCTCCGTCAGCGATGTGACCCTGAAGATCACCGATTCCAGCGGCACCGTGGTCAGGACCATCGACCTGGGCTCCCAGGCGGCCGGCAATGCCGCCTTTACCTGGGATGGCAAGAATGATGCGGGCACCTTGTTGTCCAGCGGCACCTACACCTTCAATGCCTCCGCGCCGATCAATGGCACGGCCACGGCGCTCACGACCAACCTGCCGGCGACCGTCAGCAGCGTGACCCTGGGTCAGAACGGCGGCGAAATGATGCTCAACCTGGCGGGCGTGGGCAGTGTTGCTCTGTCCAAAGTCCAGACCATTGGCCTGTAAGAGCCGACCCACACGAAGTAAGGAGTGAACCATGTCTTTCAATATCGGTTTGAGCGGTCTCTCTGCGGCCAGCAAGCAACTCGACGTCACCGGCAACAACATCGCCAACGTCAACACCACCGGCTTCAAGTCTTCCCGTGCGGAGTTCGCCGACGTGTACTCGGCGACCAAGCTGGGTACCGGCGCCAAGACCATCGGTAACGGCGTGAACCTGGCCAACGTGTCGCAGAACTTCGGCAACGGCGGCATGGACAGCACCGGCAACGTGCTGGACATGGGCGTGCAGGGCAACGGCTTCTTCGTCCTGAGCGGCAACGGTTCCCTGAGCTACACCCGTGCCGGCACCTTCAAAACCGACAAGGACGGCTACGTCACCAACACCGACGGCACCGCGAAACTGCAAGGCTTTGCCGCCGATGCCAACGGCAACATCATTCCGGGCGTGCTGACCAACCTGCGGATCGACACCTCGAACCTGTCGCCCCAGACCACTACCAAGATCGGCTCGACCCTCAACCTCGACTCCAAGTCGGCGGTAATCGCCACGCCGTTCGATCCGACCAATACCGCGACCTACACCAAGCCGTTCAGCACCACTATCTATGACACCCAGGGCAATGCCCACCCCCTGGACCAGTATGCGGTCAAGACCGGTTCCAACACCTGGAACGTCTATTCGCTGATTGATGGTCGCAACCCTAATGGCACGGCGGCAACCGTGGGTGGGGCCACCGACCCTGTCCCGGTGACTGTGACCTTTGACTCCGCGGGCAAGTTGGCGAGCATCGGCGGTGTCGCTGGCCAGACCTCCATTACCGTTGCCGGTTGGGTGCCAGGCACCGTCACCGGGGGTGTCTGGACGGCGAACGGCGCGGGCGCGAACGCCGCCGGCATTGCTGTCGACTTTACGAAAACCACCCAGTTCAACGCCGATACCGCCCGTAACAGCATCACCAACGACGGTTACGCCACCGGCCAGATCACCGACGTCACCATCGATGCCACCGGTGTGATCTCGGCCAACTTCAGCAACCAGCAGCACAAGGCGATCGGCCAGGTGGCCCTGGCGACCTTCACCAACGAGCAAGGTCTGCAGGCCGTAGGTGGCACCAGTTGGAAAGAAACCTTCTCGTCCGGCCAGCCGGCCTTCGACGGCGGTACGGTCGGCACCAACGGTTCGATCGTTTCCGGTTCCCTGGAGGCCTCCAACGTCAACCTGACCAGCGAGCTGGTGGACCTGATCAAGGGCCAGAGCTACTACCAGGCGAACGCCAAGACCATCTCCACCCAGAGCAGCATCATGCAGACCATCATCCAGATGGCGTGATGCGGCCTGACTGAAAGTGCTTTGCAGGAAAGCCCCTTGAATGGGGCTTTTTTGTGCCTGTGATAAGGGGAGGGGGGAATCTGGAGGGGCGCTTCCGGCAAAAGAAAACCCCCGCCAGGCTGGGCCTGACGGGGGTTTCTCAACCAGCGCGGTGACGCGCTGGCCTGGCTCGGCTTATTGGCAAGCTTCGCAATCCGGCTCGTCGATCGCACAGGCCTTTGGCACAGGTGCCGGGCCGGCTGGCGCGGTGGGGGCCGCCAGGATCGAATCGTCGCCGTGGTTGCCGCCACTGGACACCGCGTTCAGCTTGCCGGTGTTGATGGTCGACTTCTCGGTGCTGGTCGCGGCCAGGGCACGGAGGTAGTAGGTGGTCTTCAGACCACGGTACCAGGCCATGCGGTAGGTCACGTCGAGCTTCTTGCCCGAAGCACCGGCGATGTACAGGTTCAGCGACTGCGCCTGGTCGATCCACTTCTGGCGACGGCTGGCGGCATCGACGATCCACTTGGTTTCCACTTCGAACGCGGTCGCATACAGCTCCTTGAGCTCCTGCGGGATGCGTTCGATCTGCTGCACGGAACCGTCGTAGTACTTCAGGTCGTTGATCATTACCGAGTCCCACAGGCCGCGGGCCTTCAGGTCGCGAACCAGGTACGGGTTGATCACGGTGAATTCGCCCGACAGGTTCGATTTCACGTACAGGTTCTGGTAGGTCGGTTCGATCGACTGCGAGACGCCGGTGATGTTGGCGATGGTCGCGGTCGGTGCGATGGCCATGATGTTGGAGTTGCGAATACCTTTCTGTACACGGGCGCGAACCGGTGCCCAGTCCAGGCTTTCGGTCAGGTCGACATCAATGTACTTCTGGCCGCGGGACTCGATCAGGATCTGTTGCGAATCCAGCGGCAGGATGCCCTTGGACCACAGCGAACCCTGGAACGTCTCGTAGGCGCCACGCTCGTCGGCCAGGTCGCAGGAGGCCTGGATCGCGAAGTAGCTGACTGCTTCCATGGACTTGTCGGCGAACTCGACGGCGGCATCCGAACCGTAAGGGATGTGCTGCAGGTACAAGGCGTCCTGGAAGCCCATGATGCCCAGGCCCACCGGACGGTGCTTGAAGTTGGAGTTCTTCGCCTGCGGCACCGAGTAGTAGTTGATGTCGATCACGTTGTCGAGCATGCGCACGGCGGTGTTCACGGTGCGTTGCAGCTTGGCCTTGTCCAGCGTGCCGTTGACGATATGGTTCGGCAGGTTGATCGAGCCCAGGTTGCAGACGGCGATCTCGTCCTTGTTGGTGTTCAGGGTGATCTCGGTGCACAGGTTCGAGCTGTGTACCACGCCCACGTGCTGCTGCGGGCTGCGCAGGTTGCACGGGTCCTTGAAGGTCAGCCATGGGTGGCCGGTCTCGAACAGCATGGAGAGCATCTTGCGCCACAGGTCCTTGGCCTGGACGACCTTGAACAGCTTGATCTTGTTGTACTCGGTCAGGGCTTCGTAGTACTCGTAGCGCTCTTCGAAGGCCTTGCCGGTCAGGTCGTGCAGGTCCGGCACCTCCGATGGCGAGAACAGGGTCCACTTGCCGTCATCGAAGACGCGCTTCATGAACAGGTCGGGGATCCAGTTGGCGGTGTTCATGTCGTGGGTACGACGACGGTCGTCACCGGTGTTCTTGCGCAGCTCGATGAACTCTTCGATGTCCATGTGCCAGGTTTCCAGGTAGGCACAGACCGCGCCCTTGCGCTTGCCGCCCTGGTTGACCGCCACGGCGGTGTCGTTGACCACCTTGAGGAAGGGCACGACGCCCTGGGACTTGCCGTTGGTGCCCTTGATGTAGGAGCCCAGCGCGCGCACCGGGGTCCAGTCGTTGCCCAGGCCGCCAGCGAATTTCGACAGCATGGCGTTGTCGTGGATCGCGCCATAGATGCCCGACAGGTCGTCCGGCACGGTGGTCAGGTAGCAGCTCGACAGCTGTGGACGCAGGGTACCGGCGTTGAACAGGGTCGGCGTCGACGCCATGTAGTCGAAGGACGACAACAGGTTGTAGAACTCGATGGCACGCTCTTCACGTTGCTTCTCTTCGATCGCCAGGCCCATGGCCACGCGCATGAAGAAGATCTGCGGCAGTTCGAAGCGGATACCGTCCTTGTGGATGAAGTAACGGTCGTACAGGGTTTGCAGGCCCAGGTAGGTGAATTGCTGGTCGCGCTCGTGGTTGATCGCCTTGCCCAGTTTTTCCAGGTCGAATTCGGCCAGCACGGGGTTCAGCAGTTCGAACTCGATACCCTTGGCGACATAGGCCGGCAGGGCCTTGGCGTACAGGTCGGCCATCTCGTGGTGGGTGGCGCTCTCGGCCACGGCCAGGAAGCTCAGGCCTTCGGCGCGCAGGGTGTCCATCAGCAGGCGAGCGGTCACGAACGAGTAGTTCGGCTCACGTTCCACCAGGGTGCGGGCGGTCATCACCAGGGCGGTGTTGACGTCCTTCAGGGCCACGCCGTCGTAGAGGTTCTTCAGGGTTTCGCGCTGGATCAGGTCGCCGTCGACTTCTTCCAGGCCTTCGCAGGCTTCGCTGACGATGGTGTTCAGGCGGCCCATGTCCAGCGGCGCGACGCTGCCGTCGGCACGGGTAATGCGGATCGACGGGTGGGCGTTGACCGGTGCTTCGGCCGGGGTGCGGATGGCGCGTTCCTTGGCCCGCGAATCACGGTAGATCACGTAGTCGCGCGCGACTTTCTGCTCGCCGGCACGCATCAGGGCCAGTTCGACCTGGTCCTGGATTTCCTCGATGTGGATGGTGCCGCCCGAAGGCATGCGCCGCTTGAAGGTCGCGGTGACCTGTTCGGTCAGGCGGGCGACGGTGTCGTGGATGCGCGACGAAGCGGCAGCGGTGCCGCCTTCAACTGCGAGGAACGCTTTGGTGATGGCGACGGTGATCTTGTCATCGGTGTAGGGAACGACAGTGCCGTTACGCTTGATCACGCGCAGTTGGCCCGGCGCGGTGGCGGACAGATCCAGATTCGAATCGGCGGCCTGCGGCACGGTGCCTTGCGGGTTCTCGCGAGTTGTGTCGGTTTGCATGGGTGTCTCCACGTTCTCTATGTTTGTTTGGGCACCACGAAGGTGCCCACCGTTCTGTCCTGAAGCACTACAACCGAGCGATGTCGGGCATAACCACTTCGAGACAGAGGAAGGGGCCTGTCGGGCGCCGCTTCCATGCCGAAGTTTTCAACGCCACGGGTCGCTGACCCGAAGCGGTATTCCTGGTGGGTGACAGTTTTGTCCTGCAACACCCGTACCGTTTTCCCACGCAAGAGGGGGGAGAACGGCTGCCATCCGCATCTGCGGTTTGGGCTTTCAAATCGGTGTTTAGTTCAACCCCGCGGATGCAAGAAAAGAGCTTGAGTTCCTGACGCGAAATGTGGTTGGGGATTTTGGGCGAAAACCCTACATGTTGGGTTTTTTTGCCGCCGAGCTACAAGATAATGCGTTTTTGGGGGCGATTGCAACGTGCTACCTGTGGATAAATCTGTGCGTAATTTGTGTATGAAAGCTTGAAACCGCATGTAGGCCGCGGCAGGGCGGGATTGGACCACCCGTCATTGTTTTTTACCGCTGCAACCGCCCCTCGCGCGGATTTTTGCGGGCGCGCACCCTATCACAAAAAAAGCCCATGACCGAGTGCAAATCCAGGTGTGTGTACGATTGCCGGTCGTTGCTACAATCGGCCGGCCATACCCTTTCTATATCCTCCCAAATCATGACAAAAAGACGGGCGGATCCTTTTCAATGCTGGATATTCGTATGCAGAGGTCGCCCGTGGAGCAAGCCTGGCAGGTATTGATAGTCGAGGATGACCAGCGTCTGGCCGAACTGACCCGTGAGTACCTCGAGAGCAACGGCTTGCGGGTCTCCATCGAGGGCAACGGCGCCCGGGCCGCCGAGCGGATCATCGCCGAACAGCCTGACCTGGTGATTCTCGACCTGATGCTGCCCGGCGAGGATGGCTTGAGCATCTGCCGCAAGGTGCGCGAGCGCTACGACGGGGTGATCCTGATGTTGACCGCGCGCACCGACGACCTCGACCAGATCCAGGGGCTGGATCTGGGGGCCGACGATTATGTCTGCAAGCCCGTGCGCCCGCGCCTGTTGCTGGCGCGTATCCGGGCGCTGCTGCGGCGCGGCGAGTCACCCCAGGGCGGCACCGGCGAAAAGGTCCGGCGTCTGCGGTTCGGCCCGTTGGTGGTCGACAACGCCTTGCGCGAGGCCTGGCTGAGCGAGGTCGGGATCGAGCTGACCAGCGCCGAGTTCGACCTGCTCTGGTTGCTGGTGGCGAATGCCGGGCGGATCCTGTCTCGCGAAGAAATCTTCACGGCCTTGCGCGGCATCGGCTATGACGGCCAGGACCGCTCCATCGATGTGCGCATCTCGCGCATCCGGCCGAAAATCGGCGACGACCCCGAGCATCCGAGGCTGATCAAGACCATTCGCAGCAAAGGCTATCTCTTCGTCCCCGAAGCGTGTGCAGACCTGCCGTCGTGAACTCGATCTTCCTGCGCATCTACGGTGGCATGTGCGCCGCGCTGGTGCTGGTGGCGTTGCTCGGGGTACTGGCCCTGCACCTGCTCAACCAGGCGCGCGGCGAGCAGTATCGCGAACACCTGGCCCACGGCACCTTCTCGCTGATGGCCGACAACCTGCGGCCGATGGACGAAATCGAGCGCCGTCGGGCCCTGGTGGTGTGGGAGCGCTTGCTGGGCATTCCGCTGTCCTTGCAGTCGCTGGCCGATGTGCACCTGGATCTCGGCCAGAGGACCCGTGTGCTGCGGGGGCAGGCCCTGGTGGAACAGACCGGGCCTTATGCGGCGAAGATCTATCGACTGGTCAGCGAGCCGGAACAGCTTGTACTGACCGGCGAGGTCCAGCAGATCAGCGAGCAGTTGGCCCGGGCGACCATCTATCTGTTGGCCGACGAGTTGGTCCGCTATCCCTATGTTGAGCAGCCCGGGCGCCTGGCGGCGCTCAAGCGTGACAAGGGCTTTGGTTTCGACATGAAGCTGGTCACCCTGGACCAGGCCGATATGGATGAAGACCAGCGCCGGCGGATCAGCGAAGGCGACACGGTCATGGCCCTGGGCAAGGGCGGCGATTCGATCCGGGTGTTTGCCGGCCTCTCCGGTACGCCCTGGGTCCTGGAAATCGGCCCGCTGTATCAGATGGACCCCTATCCGGTCCAATGGCTGGTGTTGATCGCCGTGCTTGGCTTGAGCCTGATCGGCCTGATCGTCTACCTGTTGGTGCGGCAGCTGGAACGGCGGCTGCGCGGCCTGGAGTCGGCGGCCACGCGGCTGGCCCAGGGCAGCCTGGAAACCCGCGTGCCGGCCGGTGGCGCCGACTCCATCGGACGCCTGGCCGCGGCGTTCAATGGCATGGCCGAGCACCTGCAGCGGTCGTTGATGATCCAGCGCGAGCTGGTAAGAGCGGTGTCCCACGAGTTGCGTACCCCGGTGGCGCGCCTGCGTTTCGGTCTGGAAATGATCGGCGATGCGCAGACGCCCGAGGCGCGGCACAAGTACATGGAGGGCATGGACAACGATATCCAGGACCTCGACCGACTGGTGGACGAGATGCTGACCTACGCCCGCCTGGAGCAAGGCACCCCGGCCTTGAACTTCCAGCGGATCGACCTCAGTGCCCTGGTCGACCAGGTGATCGGTGAACTGGCGCCGTTGCGGGTGGAGGTGCGGGTCACGCGCGGGTTGTGCTTTCCGCTGGCCGACGGGGGCGAGGTCTGGGTCGAGGCCGAGCCGCGTTATCTGCATCGAGCCTTGCAGAACCTGGTCAGCAACGCGATGCGCCATGCGCAGTCCCAAGTTTGTATCAGCTACCAGGTCGGGCCGTTGCGCTGCCGGGTGGATGTCGAGGACGACGGCCCGGGTGTCCCGGAAAGTGCCTGGGACCGGATCTTCACGCCGTTCATGCGCCTGGATGACAGCCGGACTCGGGCCTCGGGTGGGCATGGCCTGGGGTTGTCCATCGTGCGCCGGATCATTCATTGGCACGAGGGCCGGGCGCTGATCGGCAAGAGCCAGTTGCTCGATGGCGCGTGCTTCAGCCTGAGCTGGCCACGTTATCAGGGCAAGTCCTGACGCGGCGGCTCAGGTGGGGATGGCAACCAGGCTGAGCAATTGTCCTTCATGCAGGCCGAACTGCGCTTGCAGTTCGCTGCCATTGCGCCATTCACTGGACAGATCGGTCAGCAGGCGCAAACGCACCTGCCCGTGGAGATCCCACTCGAGCACTTCGGCGTGTTCGAAGTAAAAGCGTTTGCGCACCAGTGGGTAGAGGGCCTTGAACAGGCTTTCCTTGACCGAGAAGGTCAGGGTCACCAGCAGGGCGAGCTGCTCGGCGCCGCCGGCGGCCATGCGCTGCATCTCGGCCGGGGTGAGGATCTCACCGGCCAGTCGCTCGGCCCGCTCGGCGCTCAGCAGGTCTTCCAGGTCCATCCCCAGGCCTTGCCAGTGGCGTTTGGGCGCGACGATGGCGGCGGCCCGGCCGCCGCCATGGGTGATGGAACCGGTGACATGGGCCGGCCAGATGGGCGCACGGTCCTCACCGATGGCGGGAACCTGGTCGGTACCGTCCAGTTGCCGCAGGGCGGCGCGGGCGCAGAGGCGGCCGGCGAGGAATTCGGCCTGGCGCTTGGCCACCGAGCGTTGAATGCTGGCGGGCGGTTCGATGCGGCTGCGCTGGAAGTCGTCCGGGACCAGCTGGGACGGGGTGAACCGGGTGCTGAGAAAGACGCCATGCGCCACCGCCTCGGGCAGCGGCCAGTGGGCGTCGAGGGGCGTGCAGCAGGCGGGCAGGGCAGGGAGGCTGTTCATGTCCGGCATTTTGCCGGGTTGGGGCGGTGCTTTCCAGAGCCTATTTCCCAGGCCGGGTACCCTTGGGCACCCGGCTCAGGCAGAGGCAGTCAGCCAAAGACCTTCTTCAGGAACGCGCGCATATCCGCCCACGAACTTTCATCGGCGGCCTTGTTGTAGCCGATATCCGGGCCACCGTGATCGCCGTGGCTCAGGCGATCCGCGTCCGGGTTGGTGAAACCGTGCTTGGCCCCTTCCAGGCTGACGAAGCGGTAGTCGGCGCCGGCCTTGTCCATTTCCGCCTTGAACGCGCTGACGTTTTGTGCGGTGACCATGCTGTCCTTGGCACCATGTTCCACCAGGATCCTGGCCTTGACGCTGCCCGGCGTAGCCGGTGTGTCGGTCGCCAGGACACCATGGAAACTGACCACACCGGCCAGCGGCACGCCCCGGCGCGCGGCGTCGAGCACCACGCCACCGCCGAAGCAGTAGCCGATGGCGGCGAGTTTGTCCGGATTGGTCTGCGGCTGCTGTTTCAGCAGCTCGAGCCCGGCCTGGAAACGCGCGCTGGCGGCGGCGCTGTTCCGGGTCGCGGCCTGCATGAAGGCCATGGCGTCTTTCGGGTGTTCGGTGTTCTTGCCCTCGCCATACATGTCGATGGCCAGGGCGCTGTAGCCCAGGGCCGCGAGGTCGCGGGCGCGGCGCTTGGCGTAGTCGTTGAGCCCCCACCACTCGTGCACGACCACGACGCCCGGCCGGGGGCCCTTGATCGCGTCGTCATAGGCCAGGTAGCCGATCATCCGCGTGCCGTCAGGGCTTTGGTAAGGAATGCTCCGGGTCTTGATCTCGGCCTGGGACAGGGTGCTCAGCGCGAGCAGAAAAACAGCGAGTAACAGCCGCATTGCAGGTTCTCCCGGAAAAAAGGTGATACCGGCCAAGCCTAGACGATCCAATGTGTTCAGGGGGAGTTCAGGGCTGCTTGTTTACTCTGTATCAATGATGATGCGCGAATCTGCTGCTTGCCGGTCGGCCGTGTCTTTCATGAAACACTTTGGCAGAACTGAGTTACCGTTATGGGTGAAGCGATGCCGGTAGCGTTGGGAGAGCAGTATGAAATTGCTGGTGGTAGAAGACGAGGCGTTGCTGCGCCATCACTTGCAGACCCGCTTGAGCGACAGTGGTCATGTGGTCGAGGCGGTGGGCAATGCCGAAGAGGCGCTGTACCAGACCGAGCAGTTCCATCATGACCTGGCGGTGATCGACCTCGGCCTGCCGGGCATGGGCGGACTGGACCTGATCCGCCAGTTGCGTTCGAGCGACAAGGTATTCCCGATCCTGATCCTCACCGCGCGCGGCAACTGGCAGGACAAGGTCGAAGGCCTGGCCGCCGGTGCCGACGACTACCTGGTCAAACCCTTCCAGTTCGAGGAGCTGGAGGCGCGGATGAATGCCTTGCTGCGGCGCTCCAGCGGCTTTACCCAGTCGACCATTACCGCCGGCCCCCTGCTGCTGGACCTCAACCGCAAGCAGGCCTCCCTCGACGACCAGCCCCTGGCCCTGACGGCCTACGAATACCGGATTCTCGAGTACCTGATGCGTCATCACCAGCAGGTGGTGGCCAAGGATCGCCTGATGGAGCAGTTGTACCCGGACGACGACGAGCGTGATCCGAATGTGATCGAGGTGCTGGTCGGGCGCCTGCGGCGCAAGCTGGAAGGGCCGGTCGGGTTCAAGCCGATCGATACCGTGCGGGGACTGGGCTACCTGTTCAACGAGCGCTGCCGGTGATTCGTTCGCTACGGGTGCGGCTGATGCTGGCCGCCACCATCCTGGCGATCCTGTTCATGCTGGCCTTGTTGCCGGCGATGCAGGGCGCATTCAGCCTGGCGTTGCAGGACTCCATCGAGCAACGCCTGGCCTCGGACGTGACCACGCTGATTTCCGCGGCGCGCATCGAAAAGCAGAAGCTGCAGATGCCCGATCTGCTGCCCGACGAAAAATTCAACCTGCCCGACAGCCGCCTGCTGGGCTACATCTTCGACCGCGAGGGGCGCCAGGTCTGGCGTTCGCGGGCGACCCAGGAAGAACACATCAATTACAAGCCCCGTTATGACGGGCGCGGCAGCGAGTTCGCGAAGATCCGCGAGGACAACGGCGACGAATTCTTCGTCTACGACGTGGAGGTCAAGCTGCTGGGCGGCAAGAGCGCCGCCTACAGCTTTGTCGCCCTGCAGCCGATGCGCGAATACAACATGACCCTGGCCGGTCTGCGGGAAAAACTCTACCTGGGTTTCGGCGCGGCCTTGACCGTGCTGTTGGCCCTGCTCTGGCTCGGCCTGACCTGGGGCCTGCGCGCGCTGCGGCGCTTGAGCCAGGAGCTGGACCAGATCGAGAGCGGCGAACTGGAGAGCCTCAGCGAGGAGCATCCGCGGGAACTGCTGCGCCTGACCGGCTCGCTCAACCGCCTGCTGCGCAGCGAGCGTGAACAGCGCAGCCGCTATCGCGATTCCCTGGACGACCTGGCCCACAGCCTGAAAACGCCCCTGGCGGTCCTGCAAGGGGTCAGCGAGGGGATGGCCCTGCGGCCCCAGGATCGCGATCAGGCCCGGGTCCTGCAGAGCCAGATCGAGCGGATGAACCAGCAGATCAGTTACCAGTTGCAGCGTGCCAGCCTGCGCAAGAGCGGCCTGGTCCGGCATCAGGTCGAATTGCGCCCGGTGCTCGACAGCCTGTGCAGCACGCTGGACAAGGTCTATCGCGACAAGCAGGTCAAGGTCGTCATCGACGTGCCGCAGTTCAACCATGTGCCGATCGAGCAGGGGGCGCTGCTGGAACTCCTCGGCAACCTGCTGGAGAACGCCTATCGCTTGTGCCTGAGCCAGGTGCGGATCAGCATGCGCCGGGGCTTGCAGGGGATCGAGGTGTATGTCGAGGACGACGGCCCGGGCGTGCCGCCCGACCAGCGGGAGCGGGTTCTGCGCCGCGGCGAGCGCCTGGACCGTCAGCACCCGGGGCAGGGCATCGGCCTGGCGGTGGTCCAGGACATTATCCAGAGCTACGACGCCGAGATGACCCTGGGGGATTCGAACCTGGGTGGGGCATCGTTCCGGATTCATTTCCCGCCACAATGACCGCCCGGGTCGCGCCTACAGTTCCTGGGCGCGATAGGCACCGGGGGTCAGGCCGGTCCACTTCTTGAAGGCCCGGTGAAACGCCGAGGGCTCGGAAAAACCCAGCTGCTCGGCGATCTGTTGCAACGACCGTTCGCTGCGGCCCAGGTGATAGATGGCGATGTCCCGCCGCAGTTGATCCTTGAGTTCCTGAAAACTCGTGCCCTCCTCGCGCAAGTGCCGCCGCAGGGTCTGCGGGCTGATGTGCAGGTGCTGGGCGACGGCTTCCAGGTCCGGCCAGCGCGTGGCGTCACGGCTGAGCAGGCGCCGCAGCTGGCTGCTCAGGCTGTCGCCGTCGTCGGGACGGGCCAGCAGGTCGGCGGGGGCGCGACCGAGGAACTGCTTGAGCGTGCGTTCGTCCTGCTGCAACGGCATCCCCAGGTAACGGCTGCTGAACAGCAGGCTGGTGGCCGCGGCGTCGAAGGTCAGGGGGCAAGGAAACAACAGGTCGTATTCACTGGCATGCTCGGGCCTCGGGTAGCCGAAGCTGGCCTCGAGCAGGCGAATGCGCTGGCCGATCAGCCAACTGCCCAGGCGGTGCCAGACCACCAGCAGGCACTCGCTGAGAAAGTGATCCGGATCCCACAGGTTCGAGGCGTCCAGGCTCAGGCGCGCGCAGTCGCCTTCGCGGCTGAGCCGCAGGCGCGGTGCGTCGGGGAACAGGCCGTAGAACAGCAGGCCACGGTTCAGGGCCTTTTCCAGCGTGGGGCAATGAATCAGCGCATGGCTCATCATGGCGAAGGTGCCGCGCCGACAGCGGCCCTGGCCGAAACCCAGGTATTCGTCGTCCAGCTCCAGCCAGAGCCCTTGCAGCAGTTGCGTGAACTGCTCCGGCGCCAGGCGGGCCCTGGGTTCGTCCAGCCATTGCGGGGCGATGCCCAGGCGTTGCAGCAGCGGCGAACAATCGTGACCCTGTCGACGCGCGCCTTCCAGGGCGGCGCGGGCGAAGTGGCTGGCGATGGTGCGTTCGCGCATGGGGCGGTTCCGTCTGTTGAGTGGCCGATGCTAGTCATGGATATGACGCAGGGACAAGGCGGATATCCGCCAAATCCTCGGGTGCTTTGGGGTGGATAGGCGGAAAACCGCCATCTATGCTGTAGGCGTGATCGATCGATAAACCCCGCAAAGGATGATGGCTAAAGGCTTTGCCGGTATTTTGCAAAAAGTGGCACGGGCTTTGCGAACAACAAGGGGTCTAGCCCCACGCAGTTTGACAAAAAACAAAAATCCCTCCGGTGCAGGAGGGTTCGTGCTTCAGGTCCCATGGCCGCTGATGGATAACGGGCGTGTGATCTATTGAGGAACTTTGCAATGACGACTCGTCAGCCACTGTACAAATCCCTGTATTTCCAGGTGGTCGTAGCCATCGCTATCGGCATCCTGCTTGGCCATTTCTACCCACAGACCGGCGTGGCCCTCAAGCCACTGGGTGACGGCTTCATCAAGCTGATCAAAATGGTCATCGCCCCGATCATCTTCTGCACCGTCGTCAGCGGCATCGCCGGCATGCAGAGCATGAAGTCGGTCGGCAAGACCGGTGGCTATGCGCTGCTGTACTTCGAAGTCGTCTCGACCATCGCCTTGCTGATCGGCCTGGTCGTGGTCAACGTCATCCAGCCGGGCAGCGGCATGCACATCGACGCTGCCACCCTGGACGCCTCGAAAGTCGCGGCCTACGTCACTGCCGGCGCCGACCAGAGCGTCGTTGGCTTCATCCTCAACGTGATCCCGAACACCATCGTCGGCGCGTTCGCCAACGGCGACATCCTGCAAGTGCTGATGTTCTCGGTGATCTTCGGTTTCGCCCTGCATCGCCTGGGTGACTACGGCAAGCCGATGCTGGACTTCATCGATCGTTTCGCCCACGTGATGTTCAACATCATCAACATGATCATGAAACTGGCGCCACTGGGTGCGCTGGGTGCCATGGCCTTCACCATCGGTGCCTACGGTGTCGGTTCCCTGGTGCAACTCGGCCAACTGATGATCTGCTTCTACATCACCTGCGTCCTGTTCGTGGTGGTGGTGCTGGGCACGATCTGCCGTGCCCACGGTTTCAGCGTGCTGAAACTGGTCCGCTACATCCGTGAAGAGCTGCTGATCGTACTGGGTACTTCCTCTTCGGAATCGGCCCTGCCACGCATGCTGATCAAGATGGAGCGCCTGGGCGCGAAGAAATCGGTGGTCGGCCTGGTGATTCCGACCGGCTACTCCTTCAACCTCGACGGTACTTCGATCTACCTGACCATGGCGGCCGTGTTCATCGCCCAGGCGACTGACGCGCACATGGACATCACCCACCAGATCACCCTGTTGCTGGTGCTGCTGCTGTCTTCCAAAGGCGCTGCGGGCGTGACCGGTAGTGGCTTCATCGTGCTGGCCGCGACTCTGTCGGCCGTCGGCCACCTGCCGGTTGCCGGTCTGGCGCTGATCCTGGGTATCGACCGCTTCATGTCCGAAGCCCGCGCCCTGACCAACCTGGTGGGTAACGCCGTGGCGACCCTGGTGGTGGCCAAGTGGGTCAAGGAACTGGACGAAGACAAACTGCACACGGAACTGGCTTCCGGCGGTCGCGGTATCGAGGACGAACGCGTACAGGACGAGCTGCGCGTGGCCGAAGAGCCGGCGCCAAACGCCAAGTAAGCGTCAGCGATGACAGGAAAACCCATCTTCGGATGGGTTTTTTTTTATGCCGCTGGGAAACTGAGCGTTTGTGTCAGGGGCGCTGAGCGTTGTGGTGCTTGCCGCCCGGAGGCGGGCTGCCTACGCTGGAACCTGTCGATCCGGAAAGTGGAAAACCCATGCAAGGTCCGCTGGCGTCGCTCAAGGTACTGGATTTCTCGACATTGCTGCCGGGGCCGTTCGCCTCGCTGTTGCTGGCGGACATGGGCGCGCAGGTATTGCGCATCGAATCTCCCGAACGCCCGGACCTGTTGCGGGAATTGCCGCCCTACGACCGGGACGTTTCCGCCAGCCATGCCTGGCTCAATCGCAACAAGCGCAGCCTGGCCCTGGACTTGAAGCAGGCCGAGGCGGTGGCGGTGATCCATCGCCTGGTGCGCGAGCATGACATCGTCCTGGAGCAGTTCCGTCCCGGGGTGATGGACCGGCTGGGCCTGGGCTATGCAGCCCTGAAGGCGATCAACCCAGGGTTGATCTACGTGTCGATCAGCGGCTACGGACAGACCGGTCCTTACCGCGATCGTGCCGGACATGACATCAACTACCTGGCGCTGTCGGGGTTGGCCAGCTACACCGGGCGCCGGGAGGGCGGACCGCTGCCCCTGGCGATGCAGGTGGCGGATGTGGCGGGCGGTTCGCTGCATGGGGTGATCGGCTTGCTGGCGGCGGTGATTGCCCGGCAGCAGACGGGGCTGGGGCAGTACGTCGATATCAGCATGACCGACTGTGCCTTCAGCCTGAATGCCATGGCCGGCGCGGGGTTCCTGGCCTGTGGGGTAACGCCTGCGCCCGAGGAACAGATGCTCAATGGTGGCAGTTTCTACGACTATTACCGAAGCCGGGAAGGGCGCTGGTTTTCCGTGGGCAGCCTGGAGCCGGGATTCATGGGGCAGTTGTGCGAGGCGTTGAAGAGGCCGGAGCTGGCGGCTTCTGGGTTGTCGTCGAAACCCGAGGAGCAACAGGCGTTGAAGCAGGCGCTGCAAGTCGAGTTCGAACAACGGGATTTCGCTGAGCTGTGCGCCCTGTTTGCGGCGCTGGACGCCTGCGTCGAGCCGGTGCTCAGCCTGGGCGAAGCGGTCGGGCATCCGCAGTTGCAGGCGCGGCAGGTGGTGGCCCAGGTACCGCGCGGCGATGGCAGCACCCAGGCGCAGATGGCCTGTCCGTTGAAGTTTTCCGGGGGCTTGCCGGCGCCCCGGCATATCGGCGCGCGGCTGGGCGAGCATGGCGATGAGGTGTTACGGGAGTTGGGTTACAGCCTTGAGCAGATCGATCAATTGCGCGCCGCCAAAGTCATTGGCTGAGCCCCGTGCAGCGGCTTACTCGGTGCGTGTTTCGCCGCTGTAGACCAAGGTCTGCCGGCAGCGTCGGCACAGATAGCGGCGCCCCTCGCTCACCAGCCGATGGCGCTGGGCCGAAAACGGAAAATCGCTTTGGGCGCACGGGCAGCGGTAGATATAGCGGGTCACGCGGCGACGCTGGACTTCATAGGTGTGGCAGCGGTTGGGCGGCAATTCATAGACCCCGCGCATGATCAACTGCCATTCCTCGCCATGGGGCTGGATGCGGTCGCCGAACAGTTGATGGGCGATCAGGTGCGCCACCTCGTGGGCCACGGTCTGCTTGAGGAAGTCCTCGCGGTTTTCCCGGTACAGCTGCGGATTGAAGCGCAGCAGGTTTTCATGCAAGTGCGCCACGCCGGCTTTCTGGCCACGCAGCTTGAGGCTGACCAGCGGACGCTTGAAAGGTCGTTTGAAAAAGGATTCGGCCAGTTGGAAACAGTCTTCGACGCGGGTCTTGAGTTGCTCGGGCATGCTTTAGGGATCTCCACAGGCATCCAGTATGCCGTAACCCCGGGGAATTCCGAATCCGCCAGGCGCCGAATGGTTGCGGCGCATTAAAAGGCCGCCTTGCGGCGGCCGGTGTTGGCAGTTATGGCTTTGTTTTATTCAGTTGGTGTACACCGGGCCGACGCCCAGGCCCCAGACGATCACGGTAAAGGCCATGATCGCCACCAGTACCACCAGGCCGACGGCCAGGACCGAACTGGAGAACAGGAACCCTTCGTCCGACGGGATGTTCATGAAGGTCGGCAGGCCGACGTACAGCAGGTAGACCGTGTAGCAGATGGCCGCGGTACCGACGACCATCCCCAGCCACATATGTGGATAGAGCGCCGCCAGCCCGCCGATGAACAGCGGCGTGGCGGTGTAGGTGGCGAAGGCCACGCAACGGGACAGGCTGGGGTTGGCGTCATAGGTGCGGGCCATCCAGTGGATGAAGGCACCCATCACCGCGACACCGCAGAGCATGGCGATATAAGACATGAGCGTCATCCAGATGGCGCTTTCCTGGGTCAGCATCACCGGCGCGCGGCTGCCGATGACCCAGCCGACCCGGGTGGTGCCGATAAAGGCTGAAATGGCCGGGATGGCCGCCAGGATCAGGACGTGGGTGAGGTACATGTGACCGATGCTTTCCTCGGCATCGCCACGGATTTGTCGCCATTCCTGATCAGGGTGGGTGAACAGTCCTACGACGTGATGGATCATGCCAGTCACTCCTCTTGCTATTGCCATCGCCCCCGGTGGAGCGCTTGCGGGCCAAGTGGCCGAAGTCAGGTCTGTATTTATATGCGACCTTATGTCGCAGTATAGGGAGGTCGGGAGGTGGGCTTTAGAGCAAATCGAACTGTCGGGTGGGGCTGTAATCGCCTTGTCGCATTTGCCGTCTGAACCGGGGGCGGCTGCGCCATCTTCGCCCCGCGCCGGTTTATAGGTAAAATAATCGGCTTTCGATACACCTCGCGCGGATATCAAGGGTTAAGGCAAGGGCTATGGGCACTCTTTCGGTCAATCAGAACAAACTGCAGAAACGCCTGCGCCGGCAAGCGGGGGAGGCGGTCGCCGACTTCAATATGATCGAAGAGGGCGACAAGGTCATGGTCTGCCTGTCCGGCGGCAAGGACAGCTACACCATGCTCGACGTTCTGATGCACCTGCAGAAAGTGGCGCCGATCAAGTTCGACATCGTCGCGGTGAACATGGACCAGAAGCAGCCCGGTTTCCCCGAGCATGTGCTGCCGGCCTACCTGAAAGAGCTGGGCGTGGAATATCACATCGTCGAGAAGGACACCTACTCGGTGGTCAAGGAGCTGGTGCCCGAGGGCAAGACCACCTGCTCCCTGTGTTCGCGCCTGCGTCGCGGCACGCTGTACACCTTCGCCGATGAGATCGGCGCGACCAAGATGGCCCTGGGGCATCACCGCGACGATATCGTCGAAACCTTCTTCCTCAACATGTTCTACAACGGCACGCTCAAGGCCATGCCGCCCAAGTTGCGGGCCGACGACGGGCGCAACGTGGTGATCCGGCCGCTGGCCTATTGCAGCGAGAAGGACATCCAGGCCTATTCGGACTTCAAGCAATTCCCGATCATTCCCTGCAACCTCTGCGGCTCCCAGGAAAACCTGCAGCGCCAGGTGGTCAAGGAAATGCTCCAGGAGTGGGAGCGCAAGACCCCCGGGCGTACCGAAAGCATCTTCCGCGGTTTGCAGAACGTCGTGCCGTCGCAGCTGGCCGACCGCAACCTGTTCGACTTCACCGGGTTGAAGATCGATGAAACCGCCGCGTCGCGCTTCGTCAACGTCGTGAACCTCTGATGCGCGACTACAAATGGTTGCATGAGTACTGCCTGAACCGCTTTGGCTCGGCGGCCGCGCTGGAGGCCGAATTGCCGGTGCCCGCCAGTCCGCGGCAACTGCGAGAACTGCCGGACGACCGTTATCTGTCGATGATCGCCTTGCGGGTCTTCCGTGCCGGCCTCAAGCACAGCCTGGTGGACGCCAAGTGGCCGGTGTTCGAGGAGGTGTTTTTCGGCTTCGACCCGGAAAAAGTGGTGTTGATGGGCGCCGAGCATCTGGAGCGCCTGATGCAGGATGCGCGGATCATTCGCCACCTGGGCAAGCTCAAGAGCGTGCCGCGCAATGCGCAGATGGTCCTGGACGTGGCGAAGGAGAAGGGCAGTTTCGGCGCGCTGATCGCCGATTGGCCGGTCAGCGACATCACCGGGCTGTGGAAATACCTGGCCAAGCATGGTCATCAGTTGGGTGGGCTGTCGGCTCCGCGCTTGTTGCGGATGGTGGGCAAGGACACCTTTGTCCCGACCTATGACGTGGTGGCCGCGCTCAATGCGCAGCAGATCATCGACAAGGTGCCGACCAGCCTGCGGGACCTGGCGATCGTGCAGGACGCCTTCAACCAGTGGCATGCCGAAAGTGGCCGGCCGATGTGCCAGCTGTCGATGATGCTGGCGTACACCGTCAACCATTGAGCAGGGACTCAACGCATTCACTGTGGGAGCAGGCTTGCTGCGGGCGGCGTTCCGACGATAACGGCCGATCAGGCGGCGCAAGGCTCACTGGCCTCATCGCTGGCAAGCCGGCTCCTACAGGGTTTCACGCCGCTTGAACCTGGCCTTCTCCGGCCAACCGCCGATTCAACTGATGACGCCAGCGCACATACAGCATCGCGCTGCAGAACACCGCCACGCTCGCGCCTATCTCCAGCACCCCGAAGAGCTGCCGATTGGGATCGAACGCCGCCAATGCGCCCTTGAGGAAATACAGGTTCACCACATAGCAGGTGAACGAGTGCCCGCGCGCGCTGCCCATCAACATCCCCGGCAGCAAGGGCAGCAGCGGTGCCAGTTCGATCAGCAGGATCACCCAGGGTCGGGCGCCGTGCAGGTCGGCGAACACCAGGTAATAGACACTCAGCAAGGCCATCAGGCCGAAAAAGCATGCCAGCGCCAGCGCGCGACTCCACTGCACGCGCGGTTCGAGCCAGGCCTGGGGTGGCAGCACCTTGGGCTTCCTAGCCACGGCCGTTCTCCAGGCTCAGGGCGGTCTTCGCCAGGCGCATGCCGAGGGCCCGGCACAAGGCGATCTCATGTTCGTCCAGGGCGCGCTTGCCGTCGACACCGGTATGGTGGCTGGCGCCATAGGGCGTGCCGCCGCCGCGGGTGTCGAGCAAGGCCGACTCGCTGTAGGGCAGGCCGGTGACCAGCATGCCGTGGTGCAACAGCGGCAGCAGCATCGACAGCAAGGTGCTTTCCTGGCCGCCGTGCAGGCTGGACGTCGAGGTGAAGACCCCGGCCGGCTTGCCCACCAGGGCGCCGGTCAGCCACAGGTTGCTGGTGCCGTCGATGAAGTACTTCAGCGGCGCCGCCATGTTGCCGAAGCGGGTCGGGCTGCCCAGGGCCAGAGCCGCGCAGTTTTTCAGGTCGTCGAGGCTGGCATACAGGGCGCCTTCCTCGGGAATCTCCGGCGCCACCGCTTCGCATTGGCTGGAAATCGCCGGGACGGTCCGCAGGCGTGCCTCCAGGCCCGCCTGCTCGACGCCACGGGCAATCTGCCGGGCCATCTCGCGGGTCGAGCCGTTGCGACTGTAGAACAGCACCAGAACGTAAGGTGCGCTCACGGCAGGATCTCCAGCACATTCTCCGGTGGGCGACCGATGATCGCCTTGTCGCCCGCGACCAGGATCGGTCGCTCCATGAGCCGGGGGTGTTCGGCGATCGCGGCGATCAGTTGCGCTTCGCTCAGTTGGGGGTCGGCCAGGTTCAGTTGCTTGTACTCATCCTCGCCGGTGCGCAGCAATTGGCGCGCGCCGATGCCGAGCTTGCCCAGCAGCGCCTTGAGTTGCGTGGCGTCCAGCGGGGTTTCCAGGTAGTGCACGACGGTGGGGGTGAGGCCGCGGTCCTGGAGCAGTTCCAGCGCGCCGCGGGATTTCGAGCAGCGCGGGTTGTGATAAAGCGTCAGATCGGTCATGTGCGGGTCGCATCTTGCGTAAGGTGGCGGGTATTCTACCTGTCTGGCGAGCGCTCCTGAACCTTGTGAGGTAAAGGGTCGCAGTCGATGACTCAATTGATGGGGGATTGCGCACATGGCGAGGCAATGGGTCGCCGCATTGGCGATGATGGGGGCGTTGCTGCTGAGCGGCTGTGGCAACGACTACGGGGTGGACCAGCACGGCCAGAAGGTCGCGTCCGAGCGTCTGGACAAACAGTGGAAGGTGGTCAACTACTGGGCGGAGTGGTGTGGCCCGTGCCGGACCGAGATCCCGGAGTTGAACGCCTTGTCCGAGCAGCTCAAGGGCCAGTCGGCGGAGGTGTTCGGGGTGAACTTCGACGGTTTGCAGGGCGATGACCTGCGCAAGGCCGGCGAAGCCCTGGGCATCCGTTTCACGGTGCTGGCCCAGGACCCGGCGGACTTTTTTGACCTGCCGCGTAGCGAAGCCTTGCCGGTGACCTACATCATCGACGACAAGGGCAAGGTTCGCGAGCAATTGATGGGCGAGCAGACCGCGGCGGGGGTATTGGCCAAGCTCAAGGCCTTGCGTGGCTGAGCCTCAGCCTTCTTCCGACCACAGCCGCAGCGGCTGGCCTTGCTGCGGCCAGAAACGCACCTGTTCGATGGGCGAGATATCCCAGCGCTGGACATTTTCCAGCGCCTGGAGGAAGCGCTGCTCCTGCTCCATCAGCGCCGGTGCGCAGCGCTTGCGGGTGCTGCCGACCTTGCCGAAGCTCAGGTTCTTGCCGTCCAGGGTGTAGGGCGCGAACCAGTGATTGCAACCGCCGTTGCCATAGGCCCGGCCATCGTCGCCCAGGGTGATGGTCAGATGGCTGTTGTCGATCAGCGGCCGTTCGCCGATCCACTCCAGCACGTAGCTGTGATCCTGCTGCAATTGCACCTGTTCGCCGGCGCAGCCGAACAGGCTGGTGCCGAGCACTCCCAGAATCACCGCGCGTTTCATTACTTTGCCTCCTGGCATCTCGGGCACAGGTGTTTCTCGCCCTGTGTGGTCCAGCCCAGCTCGGTGATACGCGCCGTGGCGGCCGGTTTTTGTGCGGGGTTGCCGAGCTTGGCGTCCACCGCGAATTCGAAGTTCAGCTCCTTGGCGCAACTGTCGCAGTTGACTTGCCACTGGTGGATCGCCAGTTCGCCGAAGACCGGCCCCTTGGCGACCGCGACCCATTGGCCCGGCGGATTGATCAGGTGGCGCACGGTGTCCACGGTCAGGCGCATGGACAGGTCCTTGCTGCCCTTGAGGGTCACCAGCAGGACGTCATTGGCGCGGATCGAGCCACCGTTGCCGGTGACCTGATAACGCCCCGGCACCAGGGCGCGGCATTCGGTCAGGGTGTGTTGCGGGTTCATCAGGCTGTAGCGGAAATCGTGTTCGACCATGGGTCCTCCAAATATGGCCGGTATGCTAGCACGCAGACGCCGCGCACATGGCAGCGGCGTATGACCTTCGATCCGGTGACAGGCGGCGGTCGCCGGGGCTCGGGCGGATGGCGATTCAGCCGCCGACCTGGTTTTGCGGCGTACCGGCGCTCCAGGCTCTGATGTTGTCCAGGGTGGTCGCGGCAATCGCGGCCAGCGCCTCATGGGTCAGAAAGGCCTGGTGGGCGGTGACGATCACGTTGGGAAAGGTCAGCAGCCGCGCCAGCACATCGTCCTGCAGCGGCAGGTCGGAACGGTCTTCGAAGAACACCTGGGCCTCTTCCTCGTAGACATCCAGTCCCAGATAGCCCAGCTGGCCGTCCTTGAGCGCGTCGATCAGCGCCGGGGTGTCCACCAGGCCGCCGCGCCCGGTGTTGATCAGCATCGCCCCCGGCTGCAGGTGGGCGAGGGTGTCGCGGTTGACCAGGTGATGGGTGTCGGCGGTCAGCGGGCAGTGCAGGCTGATGATCCGCGACTGCGCCAGCAGTTCGGGCAGGCTCAGGTAGCGGGCGCCGAGGGCCTGCAGCTCGGGATTGGGATAGGGGTCGTAGGCCAGCAGTTGGCAGCCGAACCCGGCCATGATCCGGGCGAACGTCGCGCCGATCTGCCCGGTACCGACCACGCCGACGGTCTTGCCCACCAGGTCGAAGCCGGTCAGCCCATGCAGGCTGAAGTCGCCCTCGCGGGTACGGTTGTAGGCGCGGTGCAGGCGCCGGTTGAGGGCCAGGACCAGCGCGACCGCATGTTCGGCCACCGCATGGGGCGAGTAGGCCGGTACGCGGACCACGCACAGCCCCAGGTGTTTGGCGGCGTCGAGGTCGACATGGTTATAGCCGGCCGAGCGCAGGGCGATCAGGCGGGTACCGCCGGCGGCCAGTTGTTCCAGCACCGGGGCACTCAGGTCGTCGTTGATGAAGGCGCAGACCACCTCATGTCGATGGGCCAGTGGCGCGGTATCCAGGCTCAGCCGCGCCGGCTGGAAATGCAGTTCGAGGTCGGTGGCGCCAGGGCGGGCCAGGAAACTGTCACGGTCATAGGTCTGGCTGCTGAAGAAAATGACACGCATCGGGGGGCTTCCTTCCAGATTGGGATGGCCGACACTCTAGCGCCGGCGTCCATGCCGGCTCTTGCCGTGGATCAGGCACTGACACGGGCCTCGCTGGCGAGGCGGGCGATGGCCATGTCCAGTTCCTCCAGTGCCTGACGGGCGTTGGGGGCGTCTTGCTTGAGCAGGGTTTCGCTGCGCTGGCAGGCCGCGCGCAACTGCGGCACGCCGCAGTAGCGGGTAGCGCCGTGCAGACGGTGGACCCGTTCGATCAGGCCGTTGTGGTCGTTGGCGTCACGGGCCTGGCGAATCGCTTCGCGGTCGGCTTCCAGCGAGGCCAGCAGCATCGCCAGCATGTCGGCGGCCAGGTCGGGTTTGCCGGCGGCCAGGCGCAGGCCTTCGTCCGGGTCGAGCACCAGCAGTTCGCTGCCGACCTGGCTGTGTTCGCCGACGCGTTCCGGACCCTGGTTGCGCAGGGCCAGGCCGGTCCACTTCAACACCACCTGGGCCAGCTGTCGCTCGCTGATGGGCTTGGTCAGGTAGTCGTCCATGCCGCTTTGCAGCAGGGCGCGTTTTTCGTTGGCCATGGCATGGGCGGTGAGGGCGACGATGGGTAGCGGCGTGCTTTGCCGCTCATGTTCCCATTGGCGAATCGCCTCGGTGCTTTGCCGGCCATCCATGCCCGGCATCTGCACGTCCATCAGCACCAGGTCGAAGGCTTCGCGCTGCACGGCGTCGATCGCCGCGTAGCCGCTCTCGACCGCCAGTACCCGGGCGCCCATGTCTTCTAGCAGGGTCTGGACCAGCAGCAGGTTGGCCGGGTTGTCGTCGACGCAGAGCACCCGCGGTGCCCGGCTGCCCAGGGGCTCGAAGGGCTCCAGGCGCGCCGGGCGCGGGGTGATCAACTCCGCCAGGGCGCGGCGCAATTTGCGTGTGCAGGCCGGCTTGGCCTGGAGCTGGCCGTGGGGGTTGGGCACGCAGAGCTGGAACAGCGTCTGCTCGGTGGTGGGGCACAGCACCAGCACTTTGCAGCCGAGGTGTTCGAGGTCCCAGATGTGCTGGCTCAGCCGTTCCGGCGGCATTTCCTGGGCGGTGACCCCGAGGACCGCGAGGTCGATGGCCTGGTCGGTCTGGTGCGCCCCGGTCACCCCATTGGCCAGGTTTTGCAGGCTGTTGAACGGGGTGACCTCCAGTCCGCAATCCTCCAACTGGTGCTGCAGGGCCTGCCGGGACAGTTCGTGGTTTTCCAGGACGGCCACGCGACGCCCGAGCAAGGGCGGCGCGGGCAGGTCCTCGATGTCGTCGCGGGTCTTGGGCAGGCTCAGGCTGATCCAGAATTCGGAGCCTTCGCCCGGGGTGCTGTCGACACCGATCTCGCCGCCCATCTGTTCGATCAGGCGCTTGGAGATCACCAGCCCCAGGCCCGTGCCGCCGGGTTGGCGCGACAGTGAGTTGTCGGCCTGGCTGAAGGCCTGGAACAGTGCCCGGACGTCCTGGTTCGACAAGCCGATGCCGGTGTCCTGCACGCTGATGCGCAACTGCACGCTGTCTTCGTGTTCTTCTTCGAGCATGGCCCGGGCGACGATGGTGCCTTCACGGGTGAACTTGATGGCATTGCTCACCAGGTTGGTGAGAATCTGCTTGAGCCGCAGCGGGTCGCCGATCAGCGACAGCGGGGTGTCGCGATAGACCAGGCTGACCAGCTCGAGCTGCTTGGCGTGGGCCGCCGGGGCGAGGATGGTCAGGGTGTCCTGGAGCAGGTCGCGCAGGTTGAACGGAATGCTGTCGAGTACCAGTTTGCCCGCCTCGATCTTCGAGAAGTCGAGAATTTCGTTGATGATCCCCAGCAGGCTGTCGGCGGATTTCTCGATGGTGCTCAGGTAGTCGAGCTGGCGCGGAGTCAGTTCGCTTTTCTGCAACAGGTGGGTAAAGCCGAGGATCCCGTTGAGCGGGGTGCGGATCTCGTGGCTCATGTTGGCGAGGAACTCGGACTTGATCCGGCTGGCCTCCAGGGCCTCCTTGCGCGCCAGGTCCAGTTCGATGTTCTGGATCTCGATGGTTTCCAGGTTCTGTCGCACGTCTTCGGTGGCCTGGTCGATGCTGTGCTGCAATTCTTCCTGGGCGTTCTGCAGGGTCTCGGCCATGCGGTTGATGCCCGAGGCCAGTTGATCCAGCTCCTGGCTGCCGAGCGGCGGCAGGCGGGTCTCCAGATTGCCCTCCTTGAGTTGGGCGACGGCTAGCTTGATCTTGCCGATCGGCGCGTTGATGGTGCGGCTCATGCGCAGGGCCAGCAACGCGGTGCCGAGCAGGCCGGTGATAATCAGCAGCAGGCTGGCGAACAGGTTGCGATAGCCGCGCAGCAGCATGTTGTTATGGGACAGTTCCAGTTCGACCCAGCCCAGCAGGCGGTCGGCTTCGTCGGGAAGCACCTCGCCGGAGATGTTGCGGTGCCGGCCGAAGACCGGCAGCAGATAGCGGGTCGCATCGTTGCCGGTGCGCTGCAGCAGGTGGCTGCTGTTGCCGATGGGCGGCTGGTTGAGCATGCTCGGGCCGGCATGGGCCAGTTGCTCGCGGTTGGCACCGAGAAAGGACACGGCGCGCACGTCGGTCTGTTCCAGGGACTGGGTGGCAATGCGCTCCAGCAGGTCGACATCGTTGTGGCCCAGGGCGGGTGCAACCAGGGGCGCGAGCTGTTCGGCGATCATCTCGCCGCGTTGCAGCAACTGGTTCTGCAGGTCCGACTGTTGCAACCAGGTGAAATACCCGCCCAGCACCAATGCCATCAGGGTGGTCGGCAACAGGGTGAGCAGTAGTACGCGGCCTTTGATTCCCAGGTTTTTAAGCACGCAACACTCTCCGTCAGATAAGGCGTCCGGCAAATACGCCCCTCTTCGATTCTCGGCGTGCGCCTCCCGCGCCCGCTCCACCTGCGCAGTGTAGCCATTTGCAGGGGGGTAAATCTCGCAAAGTTCTCGGGGATTTCATGGGTTGCCGCTATCCGCGAGCAGCCCGATGAGCATGGCGGCTTTCAAATCTGCCTTATATCCATAAGTCATAATCACCGCACTTTGCGTGATATGGAGCGCCGACGTTTGCCGGTATGATGTCAGTCCCGCAGTCCGGATTGCGAATACGCCATGACCTTGCAGTACCCTACCATCGCCGATTGCGTCGGCAACACGCCCCTGGTTCGCTTGCAACGCCTGCCCGGCGTCACCAGCAATACCCTGTTGCTCAAGCTTGAAGGGAACAACCCCGCAGGGTCCGTCAAGGATCGTCCGGCGCTGTCGATGATCACCCGCGCCGAATTGCGTGGGCAGATCCACCCCGGCGATACCCTGATCGAAGCCACCTCGGGCAACACCGGGATCGCCCTGGCCATGGCCGCCGCGATCAAGGGCTACAAGATGATCCTGATCATGCCGGACAATTCCACCGCCGAGCGCAAGGCGGCGATGACCGCCTATGGCGCCGAGCTGATCCTGGTGACCCGCGAGGAAGGCATGGAAGGGGCCCGTGACCTGGCCGAGCGCATGCAGGCCGAAGGCCGTGGCAAGGTGCTCGACCAGTTCGCCAATATCGACAACCCCGAGGCGCACTACACTGGCACCGGTCCGGAAATCTGGCGCCAGACCCAGGGCACCATCACCCATTTCGTCAGCTCCATGGGCACCACCGGTACCATCATGGGCGTGTCGCGCTATCTGAAAGAGCAGAACCCCGCCGTACAGATCGTCGGTCTGCAGCCGATGGAAGGCGCCTCGATTCCGGGCATCCGTCGCTGGCCCCACGAATACCTGCCGAAGATTTTCCAGGCCGACCGGGTCGACCGTATCGTCGATATGGGGCAGGAAGAGGCTGAGGACGTCATGCGCCGGCTGGCCCGTGAGGAAGGCATCTTCTGCGGTGTCTCGTCAGGCGGTGCGGTGGCGGCGATGCTGCGCCTGTCCCGTGAGGTCGAGAACGCGGTGATGGTCGCGATCATCTGTGACCGAGGCGACCGCTACCTGTCGACCGGCATCTACGACGCACCCAACTGATGGCCAAGCATGAAAGAGGCCTGCGCTTCCAGCCCACTGGCGGTAGCCGGGCGCCACAAGTGCCGACGGGCAAGAAGCAACGCCTGACCATCGAGCGCCTGTCCAACGACGGACGTGGCATTGCGTTTATTGAAGGCCGTACCTGGTTCGTCGCCGGCGCCCTCGTCGGCGAAGAGGTCGAGGCGCGGGTGCTGGGTGCCCACGGCAAGGTGGTCGAGGCGCGCACCGAGCGGGTGATCCTGGCCAGCGACCGGCGCCGCCCCGCGCCCTGCGCCCATGCCGGGCGCTGCGGCGGTTGCAGCGTGCAGCATATGCCCCACGACGACCAGCTTGCCCTGAAACAGCGCATGCTCGCCGAGCAACTGTCGCGTGTCGCCGGGGTCGAACCGCTGGAGTGGGCGGCGCCCCTGACCGGTCCGGAATTCGGCTATCGGCGCCGGGCCCGTGTGGCCGTGCGCTGGGACGCCAAGGGCAAGACCCTCGAGGTAGGTTTCCGCGCCGCTTCCAGCCAGGATATCGTCGCCATCGACGACTGCCCGGTGCTGGTACAAGCCTTGCAACCGCTGATGCGCGAGTTGCCGGCCATGCTTCGACGCTTGAGCAAACCCCAGGCCCTGGGCCATGTGGAATTGTTCAGCGGTTCGGCGGTGGCGGTGTTGTTGCGACATATGGCGCCGCTGTCGACGCAGGACCTGCAAGTACTACAGGATTTCTGCAGTGCCCATGACGCGCAACTCTGGTTGCATGGCGAAGATGGTCCGCAACCGGTGGACCCGTCGTTGTCCCTGGGCTATCGCCTGGAAACCTGGGATCTGGAGCTTGCGTATCGGCCAGGCGATTTCGTCCAGGTCAACGCCGGGGTCAACGAAACCATGGTGGCCCAGGCGCTGGACTGGCTGAAGGCGGGCGCCGACGAGCGTGTCCTGGACCTGTTCTGCGGGCTCGGCAACTTTGCCTTGCCCCTGGCCCGTCAGGTGCGCGAAGTGGTGGCGGTGGAGGGCGTGGCGACCATGGTCGAACGTGCCGCCGCCAATGCCTTGAGCAACAATCTGCATAACGCGCATTTTTTTCAGGCCGATTTATCCCAGTCCTTGAGTGATGCCGATTGGGCCAAAGGCGGCTTTTCTGCTGTACTCTTGGACCCACCCCGTGACGGTGCGTTCGAGGTGGTGGGCAAGCTCGCTGCCCTGGGTGCCGAGCGATTGGTGTACGTGTCCTGCAACCCGGCGACGCTGGCGCGCGACACGGTTGAATTGATCAAGCAGGGCTACCGGTTAAAACGTGCCGGGATCCTCGATATGTTTCCGCAGACCGCGCATGTCGAGGCCATGGCGTTATTTGAAGCGAGCTAGGATGCTCGTCTGGTCCGACTGACCGCCTCCGTATCCTGTCAGCCCGGACAGACTGCGGGGGCCATAACAGGTCAGCGATTTTGACGCATAGAATCTGCGTCGTAGGGAAGGTAAGCAAGATGGTACAGGTGAGAGCACACCAGCCGATCAATACCGACGGCAGTATCAATCTCGAGGCATGGCTCGATCATACGGTGAGCGTCGATATGGCGCTGGACCGTGAGGCCTTGAAGCAAGCCTGCGAATTCGCAAGGCTTGCCGAACAACAGAGCAACGCGGCCCAGAACTTGTGGCCCGAAGGCGGTTCCAGTTTCAGCACGGGCCTGGAGATCGCCGAGATCCTCGCCGATCTCAAGCTGGACCAGGATTCGCTGGTGGCGGCGGTGCTGTATCGCTGCGTGCGCGAGGGCAGATTCCCTTGACCACGGTCAGCCAGAAGTTCGGCCCGGTGGTTGCCAAGCTGATCGACGGCGTGCTGCGCATGGCCGCCATCAGCGCCAGCCTCAGCCCGCGTCAGTCCCAGGTCCTCGGCACCCAGGTGCAGGTGGAAAACCTGCGCAAGATGCTCGTGGCCATGGTCGACGACGTCCGCGTGGCACTGATCAAGCTGGCCGAGCGCACCTGCGCGATCCGCGCGGTGAAGACCGCCGACCACGAGAAACGCAACCGCGTGGCCCGCGAGGTCTTCGATATCTACGCACCCCTGGCGCACCGCCTGGGCATCGGGCATATCAAATGGGAGCTGGAAGACCTGTCGTTCCGCTACCTGGAGCCCGACCAGTACAAGCAGATCGCCAAGTTGCTGCACGAGCGGCGGCTGGACCGCGAGCGTTTCATCAGCGATGTGATGAACCAGCTGGAAAACGAATTGCTGGCCACCGGCGTCAAGGCCGATATCAGCGGCCGAGCCAAGCACATCTATTCGATCTGGCGCAAAATGCAGCGCAAGGGTCTGGAATTCAGCCAGATCTACGACGTCCGCGCGGTCCGTGTGCTGGTGCCGGAAATGCGCGACTGCTACACCGCGCTGGGTATCGTCCACACCTTGTGGCGGCATATCCCCAAGGAGTTCGACGACTACATCGCCAACCCGAAAGAGAACGGCTACCGCTCGTTGCACACGGCGGTGATCGGCCCTGAAGGCAAGGTCCTGGAAGTGCAGATCCGCACCCACGCCATGCACGAAGAAGCCGAGCTGGGGGTGTGTGCGCACTGGAAGTACAAAGGCACCGACGTCAAGTCCAGCTCCAATCACTACGAAGAGAAAATCTCCTGGCTGCGCCAGGTGCTCGAGTGGCACGAAGAGCTGGGGGATATCGGCGGCCTGGCCGAGCAGTTGCGGGTCGATATCGAACCGGACCGGGTCTATATCTTCACCCCCGACGGTCACGCCATCGACCTGCCCAAAGGCGCGACGCCGCTGGACTTCGCCTATCGGGTGCACACCGAGATCGGCCACAACTGCCGGGGCGCGAAGATCAACGGGCGGATCGTGCCGCTCAACTACAGCCTGCAGACCGGCGAGCAGGTGGAGATCATCACCAGCAAGCACGGTACGCCGAGCCGCGACTGGCTGAACCCGAACCTGGGCTACATCACCACGTCCCGGGCGCGGGCGAAGATCGTCCACTGGTTCAAGTTGCAGGCCCGCGACCAGAACGTCGCGGCCGGCAGGACCCTGCTCGAACGCGAGCTGGCGCGCCTGGGCCTGCCGCAGGTGGATTTCGACAAGCTGGCCGACAAGGCCAACATGAAGACCGCCGAGGACATGTTCGCTGCCCTGGGCGCGGGCGACCTGCGCCTGGCGCAACTGGTCAATGCCGCCCAGCAACTGGTGGAGCCGGAGCGCGGCAACGAACAGCTGGAACTGATTCCGCGCAAGGCCAGCGGCTACAAGCCGGGTAAGCGCGGCGACATCCAGATCCAGGGCGTCGGCAACCTGATGACCCAGATGGCCGGCTGCTGCCAGCCGTTGCCGGGGGACGCCATCGTCGGCTACATCACCCAGGGCCGCGGCGTGAGCATTCACCGCCAGGACTGCGCCGCGGTGCTGCAACTGGCCGGGCGCGAGCCGGAGCGGATCATCCAGGTCAGCTGGGGGCCGGTGCCGGTGCAGACCTATCCGGTGGATATCGTCATCCGTGCCTACGACCGTTCCGGCTTGCTGCGTGACGTGTCCCAGGTGCTGCTCAACGAGCGGATCAACGTGCTGGCGGTCAACACCCGCTCGAACAAGGAGGACAACACCGCGTTGATGTCCCTGACCATCGAGATTCCGGGGTTGGATGCGCTGGGGCGGTTGCTGGGGCGAATTTCCCAGTTGCCGAACATCATCGAGACCCGGCGCAACCGCACCCCTTGAGCTGCTGCGCTCGGCCTGGCGTTGTTGGAGCCTGCACGAAAAATGCTCATTGACTAGCTTTTTCGTGCGGGCTCCGCCTAGCCATGCCTTCGCTCGCGACGCTCAATTCAAGAGTATTGAGAACAACCGATGTACAGCCTTCAAGACCTGCTCCACCTCATGGCCCGTCTGCGCGACCCGCAATACGGCTGCCCCTGGGACATCAAGCAGACCTACGCGACGATTGTCCCCCACACCCTGGAGGAAGCCTACGAAGTCGCCGACGCCATTGAGCGCGGCGACTTCGAGCACTTGCAGGGTGAGCTGGGCGACTTGCTGTTCCAGGTGGTCTACTACAGCCAGCTGGCCCGGGAAGAAGGGCGTTTCGAATTCGACGGCGTGGTCGACGGCATCACCCGCAAACTGATTCGTCGCCACCCACACGTGTTCCCCAGCGGCGATCTCTATGCGCCGCTGGACCTGCCGAGCTTGAGCGAGGAGCAGGTCAAGCTGCGCTGGGAGGAGATCAAGGCCGAGGAGCGCGCCGAGAGCCATCAGCGCACCAATAGCCATCGCGCGCCGGAACAGCTTTCCCTGCTCGACGATGTGCCGGCCGCCCTGCCGGCCCTGTCCCGGGCGGCGAAGTTGCAGAAGCGCGCGGCCGGGGTCGGTTTCGACTGGCCGGACGCATTGCCGGTGGTGGACAAGATCCGCGAAGAACTGGACGAAGTGCTCGAAGCTATGGCCGACAACGACCCGGCGGCGATCACCGATGAAGTGGGCGACCTGCTGTTTGCCGTGGTCAATCTGGCCCGGCACCTCAAGGTCGACCCGGAAAACGCCTTGCGCGGCGCCAATGGCAAATTCGACAGACGTTTCCGTTTTATCGAACAGGCATTGCGCGACACCCACCGTCCCATGGAAGATTGCACCCTCGAAGAGTTGGACGCCTTGTGGGGCGAAGCCAAACGTCAGGAAAAGAATAGGCCCAGCTGCGGCTGAGCCGTTGCCCAAGTGAGTAAGCACCATGAGTCTTTCCCTTCGCGACCAGTTGCTCAAAGCAGGACTGGTCAACCAGAAGCAGGCCAAGCAGGTCGGCAAAGAGAAACAGAAACAGCAGCGCCTGGTGCACAAGGGCCAGGTCGAGGCCGACGATACTCAAGCGCGCCTGGCCCGGGAGGCGCAGGCCGAGAAGGTCAAGCGCGACCAGGAGCTGAACCGCCAGCAGCAGGAAAAGGTCGAGGCCAAGGCCCGTGCGGCCCAGGTCAAGCAATTGATCGAAACCTCGCGCCTGCCCAAGCTGACCACCGAGGACTACTACAACTTCGTCGACGACAAGAAGGTCAAGCGCCTGTCGGTCAACACGCTGATGCGCAACAAGCTGAGCAACGGCTCCCTGGCGATTGTCCACCATGGTGGCGGTTACGAGGTGATCCCCCGCGAGGCGGCGTTGAAGATCCAGGAGCGCGCCCCCGAGCGTATCGTCCAGCTCAACGTCCTGAGCGAGACCCAGGTGCCGGACGAGGATGATCCGTACGCCGCGTACCAGATCCCGGACGACCTGATGTGGTAACCCGCTGGCCCTCTCTTGGAGGGGCGGCCTGAAACGACAAACCCCGCCAGGTGCGGGGTTTGTCGTTTTACAAGCCTGTCATTGTCCGGCGTTCAGGACGCCTGCATCTCGCGTTTCTTCTCGAGGGTTTCCAGCTCGTTCTTGTAATTATGCGCGTCGGCCTCGTTGTGAAACATGCCGACCAGCAGGTCCTGCTGGTGGACATCCCAGATGCGAATGCCATTGGCTACGCCTTCATGGGACATATGGGCATCATCGCGTTCGGTCACTTTTACGGTCATCTGCAAGCTCCGGTCTCTGTTGAACTGCGGCAACGCGTCGCAGGCCCCTGTTATATAATTCATTAGCTTCCTACGTAAATCCGTAACAGATGGAATTTACTCTTGCGAGGAATGCAATAATGAGCAAAGGCCCGGATTGCCTGGGTTTGCGCCTTTCGAGCTGAAGTTTTCTGACAAAAGTTTCATGTTGGATTCGCTGCGAACAGCGCTCCGACTTTGGGAGTCATAATCTAGAGGGCCGGGATCGGCTCATTCCGTTGCTTCGCTTCCGACAACAACCATGCCCGGAAAGCCTCTACTTGAGGCTTGTCCAAGGCTGCCGGCGGATAGACGAGCCAGTAGCTGTAATCGTTGGGCAGCACGACGTCAAAAGGCTGTACCAGCCGGCCAGCGCGCAAATCGTCGGCGGCGAGCATGAGTCGGCCTAATGCAACCCCTTGTCCTTCCACCGCTGCCTGCAATGCCAGGCTTGCATCGTTGAACGAAGCGCCGGCATCTACTTCGAGTCCATCGATTCCGGCTTGGTCACACCAGTATCGCCATGCCTCTCTCGGCGTGTCATGCAGCAAGCGGACATGGTGCAAGTCGGCCGGTACACGAAGGGCGGGTGGGCCATTGGCGAGCGACGGGCTACAGACCGGACTCAGCCCCTCCCGGGCGATAAGGTCCGCCTTGAGGCCTGCCCATTTCCCGAGTCCCGAGCGAATGCCAAGATCGAAGCGCTCAGTTGCAAACTCCCAGACCTCCGCCGAACTGACTAGTCGTACGTCGATTTCCGGATGCAAAGCGCGAAACGCCTCAAGACGAGGCACGAGCCATCGAGAAGCGAATGACGGTAGAACAGTGATGCGCAAAAGCCGTTCGTCAGGCTCCTGCAGACGCAGTGTCGCTGCCGCTATGCGATCGAGCGCGCCGGCCAGTTCCGGGGCATAAGTCCGGCCCTTGGTTGTGAGCTTCAGCACATGCCCGCGACGTTCGAACAGACGGGCGCCCAACCAATCCTCAAGCTGACGGATCTGATGACTGATCGCTGCCTGCGTCACGCACAGTTCGGCAGCGGCAAGGGTAAAACTCAGGTGCCTGGCCGCCGCCTCGAAGGCACGCAGCGCACCCAGCGGTGGCAAGCGTCGCATGGATTGTCGATTAGTTTTTCTTATCGAGAAGGTCAATATAACCCGTTTGTCGCTCATGCGGAAGGCACTTCTAATGACGTGTCCCCCTGGTGGACACACTGCTCCCCTTCCCCTGATCAGCATGAGGCTCATTATGATTGCATGGACAATCTGGATCCTGTTCCTTGGCTATACCATACCCATGGTCGTGAGCCCCGGCCCCGGCAATACGGTCCTGGCGACGGCTGGCGGTCGTTACGGCGTGGCCGGTTCGGTCCCGTTCTGGGCCGGTTTCGAGATGGCCAATCTGGTGCTCTGTCTTGTCTACGGAATGGGTTTGGGAAGGGCCTTGCATGGCCTCCCGGAGATCCAGATAGTGCTCAAATGGGCTGGTATCTGCTATTTGCTCTATCTGGCCTGGGGATTTTTTCGTTCATCGGCTGTATCAGCATGCAGCGACGAACAGGACATTGCCCGTCTGCGTACTCGTGATGGATTTTTATCCGTTATGCTGAATCCCAAGATTCATTCGATGATTCTGGTGATGTTTTCGCAGTTTCTCGACTCTGGACAATCGCTCCCGGTACAGGTTCTCCAATTCACGGTGGCCTTTCTTTTCGTGTGCGTAGCCTGCCACTTCCCATGGATATATGGCGGCCAGTTGATTCTCCAGCGCTTTCAATCGGTGCGCGCGCTGCAAATTCAGGGACGAGTGTTCGGCATCTGCATGGTCCTCGTAGCGGCCTATACCGCCTTCACCTAAATCAATTCCCGTGTTGGATAACGGGACAGCGGGCATAAAAAAGCCCCGCATTCGCGAGGCTTTTTCTTGGCGCTTGGATCAGCTGCCCTTGACCTCTTTGCCGGCCACGGTGCCTTCCTGGAGCATGATGTTGTACTCCTTGCCGTCGGTTTCCACCTGTTGCAGGCGGACCAGCAGGTAGTCCCAGTCCTTGGCGAACCACATGACAGTAGTGCGCTTGTTCTGTGTCGGGTCGCGTACGCGCTCGACCTTGATCGCATCGACCGAACCGGCCTTGGTGCTGACTTTTTCCGCGCCCAGGACCCGGAAGTCGTAGGTGTCGGTGTCGGTACCTTCGACCACCTGGTAGCTCATGCTTTTCTTGCCGGCCGCGACATCGCGTTGCAGGGCCAGCTGATAGGTGGACTTGTCCAGCATGCCGCTGTTGAGGGGCACCTTGACCGGGTCACCGCGATCGCTGCCGGTGACCATCTTCGAGGACCAGTCGAAATCCAGGTTGATTTTCTTCGCCTTGCCCAGGCCGCCCCGTTCGAACGTGTAGCTCTGTGGCAGCAGGGTGTCCTTGTCGAGGCGAATGGTACTTTCCTCGGTCAGGCTGGCGATCATCATGGAAGCCTTGAAACTCAAGGTCCAGGTGCCGTTGTCGTTCTTCGACAGGCTGCGCTCGGCCGAACCGCTCATGGGCAGTTGTTTCCAGTCGGCGGTGTAGCTGGCGGAGAAGGGTTGAAGATCCGCCGCTTGCACGGCCGGCAAGGCGAGCAGGGTAAGAGCGAAGAGCAGGGCACGACGCATAAAATCTCCTAGATTCGAATCATGTGGCCGCTGGCCGCAAGTAATTGACCGTCCAACAATGCACCCTGTTCGCTCAGGACCAAACGCCCCTCGGCGAACCAGCGTACCGCCAGCGGATAAATCCTGTGTTCCTGGGTGTGGACCCGTTGCGCCAGACTGTGCGCGGTATCGTCAGACTCTACCGTAACCACAGCCTGTACGACCAGAGGCCCGCCGTCGAGTTCCTCGGTGACGAAGTGCACGCTGCAGCCGTGTTCCCGATCACCGGCGTCCAGTGCGCGCTGATGGGTGTGCAGACCTTTGTACTTGGGCAGGAGAGAAGGGTGGATATTCAGCAGGCGACCCTGATAGTGCCGGACGAAGTCAGCGCTGAGAATGCGCATGAAGCCGGCCAGGACCACCAGTTGCGGATTGAAGGCGTCGATCAGTTCGATCAGGGCGGCATCGAAGGCTTCGCGGCCGTCGAAGGCCTTGTGGTCCAGGACGCGAGTTTCGATCCCCGCGTCCTGGGCGCGTTGCAGGCCGTAGGCGTCGGCGCGGTTGGAGATCACCGCGGCGATGCGGGCCGGATTGTCTCCGGACCGCACGTTGTCGATCAGGGCCTGCAAGTTGCTGCCGGTGCCGGACAGCAACACCACGACGTTACAGGTCGAGGTCATTGGCTCGGACATCAGTGCGCCTTGAGGTTCTTCAGCTCGACCTGGGCAGCGCCTTCGGCGGCAGCGGCGATCTGACCGATGACCCATGGCTGTTCACCGGCTTCACGCAACACTTTCAGCGCTGTCTCGACGTGTTCCTGGGCCACGCAGATCACCATGCCCACGCCGCAGTTCAGCACGCGGTGCATTTCGGTTTCATTGACGTTGCCTTTTTCCTGCAGCCAGTCGAAGACCGCCGGACGCTGCCAGCTGGCCACGTCGACCACGGCCTGGGCGCCCTTGGGCAGTACGCGCGGGATGTTGTCCAGCAGGCCGCCGCCGGTGATGTGGGCCATGGCCTTGACCGCGCCGGTGTCCTTGATCAGCTTGAGCAATGGCTTGACGTAGATGCGGGTCGGAGCCATCAGCAGGTCGGTCAGCGGTTTACCATCGAGCTGGGTGTTTTCGATATCGGCACCGGACACTTCGATGATCTTGCGGATCAGCGAGTAGCCGTTGGAGTGCGGGCCGGAAGACGGCAGGGCGAGCAGGGCATCGCCGGTGGCGACTTTCGAGCCGTCGATGATCTCGGCCTTTTCCACCACGCCGACGCAGAAGCCGGCCAGGTCGTAGTCTTCGCCTTCGTACATGCCCGGCATTTCAGCGGTTTCGCCGCCCACCAGGGAACAGCCGGACAGTTCGCAGCCGGCGCCGATACCGGTCACCACCTGCGCGGCGGTGTCGACATTGAGCTTGCCGGTGGCGTAGTAGTCGAGGAAGAACAGCGGTTCGGCACCGCAGACCACCAGGTCGTTCACGCACATGGCCACCAGGTCGATGCCGATGCTGTCGTGCTTGTTCAGGTTCAGCGCCAGGCGCAGCTTGGTGCCGACGCCGTCGGTGCCGGAGACCAGGACCGGCTGCTTGTAACCGGCCGGGATCTCGCAGAGGGCGCCGAAACCGCCCAGGCCGCCCATGACTTCCGGGCGCGCGGTGCGCTTGGCCACGCTCTTGATGCGTTCGACCAATGCTTCACCGGCGTCGATGTCTACACCGGCGTCCTTGTAGCTCAGGGAGGGTTGCTTGCTCATGATCCAGGCCTTTAGGGGGATTCAGGGGTATCGACCGGAAGCGGTTGCGCCCATGGGGAAAACGAACGGGTTCGAGTTTCCTGGGGGGGCTGACGCTTGCCGGTCTGCGAAGGCGCGCGATTTTATCAGGCTTGGGCAGCAGCGGCCATCCTCGGGCCGACGGCAGGGTCATATCGTGTTAAAAAAATCCCTGTGCGCTCGTGCTGGCTGCAATTGATGCGGCTGTATAAGGTATAGCCTTCAACCTGCTGTCTTTTATGACAGGGGAAAACTTTTCAGTGATTGTGTGAATGATGGCACTGCGCCGTGGTCTTAAACCTGTCGCTTTGTATTCATGCGGTCTTGGCTACCGCTTTCTGCCGTTCGGGAATTTTTCATGCGTCTGTTCAAATTATTGAGTGTCGGCTGTCTTTCCCTGCTGAGCCTGGCCATTCACGCGCAAACCCTGAATGGCCTGTACCAGGTCCGCGAGCCGGTCGCCAGCCAGGCGCCGGATGAACGCAACCAGGCCACCCAGCGTGCCCTGGAAACCCTGGTGTTGCGCCTGACCGGCGATCCCAAGGCGCTGCAGAGCCCGGGTCTGGCCGAGGTGCGCAAGGACCCGCAGCAGATCATCAGCCAGTATGGCTACGACGCCGGGCCGCCGGAGAGCCTGCAGGTGGATTTTGACCCGGCGAGCACCGACCGCGCCTTGCGCGGTGCCGGGTTGGCACTGTGGGGCAGCAACCGGCCGGCGATTCTCGGTTGGTGGCTGAACGATTCGGCCGAGGGCGCCAACCTGGTCGGTGACGGTCAGGCGGCGGCCGAACCGCTGCGCCGGGCGGCACAGCACCGCGGCCTGCCACTGCGTCTGCCGTTGGCCGACCTGGATGAACAGATCGTCGGTACCGCGAAGAATCTCGAGGGCAGCGATGCCTCGCCGTTGCACGCGGCCTCCGAGCGCTACGGCGCCGATGCGCTGCTGGCGGTGCACGCCCATCAGGACGGCGGCCAGTGGCAGGCGAAGTGGCGCTTGTGGCTGGGCAACCAGAAAGAACAGGGCACGGCCCAGGGCGCCGATACCGCCGCGCTGGCGGATGCCGTGCTGTTGGCGGTGAGCGAGCGCCTGGCGCCGCGCTTCGCGGCCAAGCCCGGGGTGGCCACCGAACAACTGCTGGAAGTGCAGGGTATGAACCTGGAGCGCTACGCGGTCCTGGGGCATTTGCTCGAACCCTTTGGCGCTCGGCCACAAAGCGTGGACGGCGACCGGATCGTCTATCAGGTCAGCGGCAGCGCGGAGCAGTTGCGCGCGCAGCTGGGGCTGGCGAAGTTGCAGGAGATCCCGGCCGGCGAAGCCTTGCCGGCGGTGCCGGCCAGTGCTCCGGCGCCCGCTCCTGGCGCTCCGGCTGCGGCCCCTGTTGCAGTGGCGCCGGCGAAGGCGCAGCTGCGTTTCCGTTGGTAGGTTTTCGGTTCTATCGAATTTCTTTCTATATATAAGGCTGGAGTCGTCCATGACCGACACACGTCAATGGTTCTGGTTGGGCGCGGCGATCCTGCTGTGCGCGTTCGTGTACCTGCTGCATCCGATACTCTCGCCGTTCCTGGTGAGCCTGCTGCTGGCCTATATGTTCGACCCGGTGGTCGGGCGCCTGGAAAAACTCGGGATGTCCCGTACCTGGGGCGTGGTGTCGGTGTTCGCGCTGTTTGTCCTGGTATTGATGGCCTTGCTGCTGGTGCTGATACCGATGCTGGCCAAGCAGTTCTTCCGCCTGTACGAATTGGCGCCGCAGATGCTCGACTGGCTGCAGCACACCGCGATGCCCTGGGCCCAGCACAAGTTCGGCCTGGCCGACGGTTTCTGGAAGTTCGACAAGGTCAAGGCGGCCATCAGCGAGCACATGGGGCAGACCACCGATATCGTCGGCGTGGTGCTGTCCCAGGCGACGGCTTCGGGCCTGGCCCTGATCGGCTTCGCGGCGAACCTGTTGCTGGTGCCCGTGGTGAGTTTCTACCTGCTGCGGGACTGGGACCTGATGATGGCGAAGATCCGCAGCCTGCTGCCCCGTGACCGCGAGGCGCGCATCGTCTCCCTGGCGGGCGAATGCCATGACGTGCTCGGTGCCTTCATGCGCGGTCAGTTGCTGGTGATGCTGGCGTTGGGGGTGATCTATGCCGGTGGCCTGATGCTGGTCGGCCTGGAACTGGGCCTGCTGATCGGCCTGCTGGCCGGGCTGGCGGCCATCGTTCCCTACATGGGCTTCGTGATCGGTATCGGCGCGGCGATTGTCGCCGGCCTGTTCCAGTTTGGCGGCGAGCTGTACCCGATGATCGGCATCGTCGCGGTGTTCATGATCGGTCAGGCCCTGGAAGGGATGGTGCTCACCCCGCTGCTGGTCGGGGACCGCATCGGCCTGCACCCGGTGGCGGTGATCTTCGCGATCCTCGCCGGTGGTGAGCTGTTCGGTTTCACTGGCGTATTGCTGGCCTTGCCGGTGGCGGCGGTGATCATGGTATTGGTGCGCCATATGCACGATCTGTACAAACGCTCGGACATGTACGGTGGCCAGGAAGGCCCCGAGCTCTGATGAGCGCACGCAAACCTTTGATTTTGCTTGTGGTCTGCTGCATTGTGCGCCCAGCCTCACGGGTATAAACTTTGCAGACTTTACACAGAGGCCACTAACGGTTCCCGGTAACCGTTCAGTCAGCATGAAACCGATTCAGCTGCCCCTAGGTGTGCGTCTGCGTGATGACGCCACCTTCATCAACTACTACCCAGGCGCCAATGCCGCTGCACTCGGCTATGTCGAGCGGCTATGCGAAGCCGACGCCGGGTGGACCGAAAGCCTGATCTACCTCTGGGGCAAGGACGGCGTGGGGCGTACCCACCTGTTGCAGGCGGCCTGCCTGCGTTTCGAGCAGTTGGGTGAGCCGGCGGTGTACCTGCCGCTGGCGGAGTTGATGGATCGCGGTGTCGAGTTGCTGGATAACCTCGAGCAGTACGAGCTGGTCTGCCTGGATGACCTGCAAGTGGTTGCCGGGCGCGCCGATTGGGAAGAGGCGCTGTTTCACCTGTTCAACCGTCTGCGCGACAGCGGGCGGCGCCTGCTGATTGCCGCGTCGACTTCGCCGCGAGAACTGCCGGTCAAGCTGGCCGACCTGAAATCGCGCCTGACCCTGGCGCTGATTTTCCAGATGCGCCCTCTCTCGGATGAAGATAAGCTGCGGGCTTTGCAACTGCGTGCTTCAAGACGTGGTCTGCATTTGACCGACGAAGTAGGGCATTTCATCCTGACCCGTGGGACTCGCAGCATGAGCGCCTTGTTCGAGTTGCTCGAACGGCTCGACCAGGCTTCGTTGCAGGCCCAGCGCAAGCTCACCATCCCCTTTCTCAAAGAGACCCTGGGCTGGTAAAACCGGGGCTTTCAGCGCTTTTTCGCCAAATTCCAGACGTCATGAAACCCACGCCGGAAGCTTTTTTCAGGCGCGCGGGAACCGTTTGGGTATTAAGTGCTTAGATGTTTTCAAGAAACGTCCGAGTCACATCTTGTGCCATAAAATTTGCAAATGAGGGTGATAGAGGGCATAGTCACGCCTTCTAACAAATCAGCCACGGTCGTGCCCATGCTAAATCGCTTCGCACCCCTCGTGCCTCTCGCACTTGTTACCCTGTTGTTTGGTTGCGCGGCGCATACGCCAGTTTCGCAACAGCAGGTCGATAATTCGTTCAAAACCGCCTCGGTTTCTGGCGTCAAATCCTCGTCCGTGCTGGACGACGAGCTGGCCACGGAAAAAGAACTCGCCGAGTTCGCCGACGGCAAGCCTTACCAGTTGCCTGCCCTTGCCGACAGCATTCTCGAGCGTGGCATGTCCCTGATCGGTACCCGTTACCGTTTTGGCGGCACCAACGAGAGTTCCGGCTTTGACTGCAGCGGCTTCATTGGTTATCTGTTCCGTGAGGAAGCCGGTCTTGACCTGCCGCGTTCCACCCGTGAGATGATCAACGTGAAGGCGCCGCTGGTTGCGCGTAACAAGCTCAAGCCGGGTGACCTGCTGTTCTTCGCCACCAATGGTCGTCGCGGTCGTGTCAGCCACGCCGGGATCTACCTGGGCGATGACCAGTTCATCCACTCCAGCAGCCGCCGTAGCGGTGGCGTCCGGATCGACAGTCTGGGCGACAGTTACTGGAGCAAGACCTTCATCGAAGCCAAGCGCGCCCTGGCGATGGCTCCGACCGTGGTCACAGCCAGCAACAAGTAATCATCCGGACGTTTTCAGTGCCATCGGCCCCGCTGATGGCTAAATGCCAAGCTCCGTGCCAGGCAAGGCTGTACAAAAAACGTCCGAAGTTAAAGTGATACTTGAAGTTTGGTGTATAGCCGCTAGAATCCTGACATATTGTCGAGTATCTGACCGCGCAAGCCCCCCCTTGCGCGGTTTTGATTTCTCTACGCCACGGCAGAGAAAGCCGCATTCAGTCAGGATTTCTGCACATGTCGACCTCGGCCCGTATTGCCTTGATTGCCCTCACAGCGCTGCTCGGCGCCTGTGCCGGTCATGCGCCACCGCCGCCTGCGCCCGTGGCTCGTCCCTTGGTCTTTGCCCCTCAGCAACCCTCCTCGCCAGAAGCCGAAGACGTGCTGTTCCGTGCCTTGGGTCTGGTCGGCACGCCCTATCGCTGGGGCGGTAATACACCGGATTCGGGTTTTGATTGCAGTGGCCTGATCAGCTATGTGTATCGCGACATGGCCGGTATCAACCTGCCGCGTTCGACCCGTGAGATGATCGTGATGCGGGCGCCGAACGTGCCGCAGAATGCACTGCAGACCGGCGACCTGATCTTCTTCGCCACCAGCGGCGGCTCCCAGGTCAGCCATGCCGGCATCTATGTCGGCGAAGGTCGCTTCGTCCATGCGCCGGCCACCGGTGGCACGGTGAAGCTGGACAGCCTGTCCAAGGCCTATTGGCAGCACGCCTATCTGAATGCCAAGCGTGTGTTGCCGGCCGGGCATCTGGCGAGCAATCCTTAAACAGCGTGTTGCCGCGAGGTTGTCATGACCGCTCGCACCCTCAAGTTGGACGATGCCCTCTACAGCTATCTGCTGGACGTTTCCCTGCGCGAAACGCCCTTGCTCAAGCGTCTGCGTGACGAAACCCAGGCGCTGCCCATGGCGCGCTGGCAGGTGGCGCCCGAGGAGGGCCAGTTCCTTGCACTGCTGGTCAAGCTGACCGGCGCCCGGCGTTTGCTCGAAGTGGGTACCTTCACCGGCTACAGCGCCTTGTGCATGGCCTCGGCCTTGCCGGAGGGCGGCAGCCTGCTGTGCTGCGATATTCCCGGGGATTACAACGCCACGGCGCTGCGCTACTGGCAGGAGGCGGGTCTGGCCGGGCGCATCGAACTGCGCCTGGCGCCGGCGCTGGAGACTCTGGCGCAGCTGGAGCAGCAAGGGCAGGGCGGGCAGTTCGACCTGGCGTTCATCGATGCCGACAAGGCCAATTATCCGGCGTACCTGGAAAGTGCCCTGCGCTTGCTGCGTCCGGGCGGCCTGGCGATTTTCGATAACACCCTGTGGAGCGGGCGGGTGCTGGAGACGGATGCCGAGAGCGCGGACACCCGGGCCATCCAGGCACTGAACCGGGCCTTGAAGGATGACGCGCGGGTGGATCTGTCGCTGTTGCCGCTGGGCGACGGGCTGACCCTGTGCCGTAAGCGCTAGGGTCTGTACGAGAACTCGCCGAGCGGCGATCAGGCAAGGCAAAAACAGGCGAGGAAGCGGAGTGTAGGGACCTACATGAGCATTCCGAGCCTGTTTTTAACGCAGCATGATCGTCGCGCAGGCAGTTATCGTACAGACCCTAGGCGTTCGTTCAGGCTTCCTTGAACAACATGGCGATGCCGGGGTGATACTGACCCGCTTCGTTGTGCAACTTGCGATAAGGGTAGGGGAAGTACCAGGCCACGGCGCAGGTATGGGCTTTTTGCAGGTCGTCGACCATGTCCTGCAGGTCTTCCGGGCTCGGGCTCTGCTGCGCCTTGAACGGCGAGACGAACAGGCAGCCGAGCTTCAGGTGGTGGGGATGACTGACCTTCTTCGCCTCGCCTACCACATCGAGCAGGGCCGGCATCGGGTTCAGGTTATTGACCTTGGGCCAGCGTTGTGTGGCCTGGATATAGACCGACTCCTGCGCGGTGGCGATCTGCAGGTCGCAACGTCCGCTGCGGTCGCCCTCTTCGAGCTGTTTCTTGGTCTGGAAATGCTCCAGGGTGACCATCTCCGCCGCCCAGGCCGCTGCCGACAGCAATCCGAGGTTGGCGCGCTCGTTGAACCAGTAGGGCGCCTGACCATCCCCGAGGAGTTGGTTGTAGCGATCAATGCACTCGGGCCAGCGTTCCAGGGCGGGGCGCAGGAATTCCAGTTTCGGATTGCTGATGATCAGGCCTTGCATGGGGCTTCCCTTTTTTATGATTGGATGGGATGTGGCTATTTGATATCGCTCTCCTCAACGTAGCACAAATTCTGGCGCCGGTTTTTTGTGGATGGGCACTTTGGACGATTTTGTGGGCTGGCATGAGCTTGCTGTGCGGGGAAGGCGGGGGGAGTAGCTCAGCATGGACGATCCAATCGATTCGGTCGTACTAAGAAGGACTCAGCTTACGGCGCTTTCGTTTCCTATTTAAGTCCATCTCGCTTTTACGGCCATGCGTCATATAGTGCACCTCACACAGAACATGGTATTCAGAAAGAAATCTGGCAATAGCTGAGTGCAGCTCACGTGCCCATGGAAGACGCTCTGCTCCATTGGCAAAGAACCGACATATTACCTCTGGATCCTCACGGAGGTGGAAGACGTTATTTCTAAATTCCCTGAGCGCATTAGAATGCTTCTTCATCATCCTCCCTATCTCATCTGATTTTGAGATCAACTCTCTAAAATTTTCTGGGCGCTCCCCCTGCAATAAAAGACGCATATTTAGTTTTTTGAGCCCCTCGCAAGTCACACCCAAAAAACCAAGCCAAGAGGAAAAATAAACCCCAATCTTAACCTCATTACCTTGACTAAGCTGCCCGGCCTCACTCCACTTACTAGTGAGTTTTTCATAGTTTTTTCGCATGAGGTCCGCCGCTAAAAAATAATGTGCGTAAAGCACCAGGACTCGATCTTGATTCCGGCTCGGAAGCATGTCGCCTGGCAATCTACAATCTACGTCCACTGCTAGTAAGCGTGGGGTATTAGCGACATAGTAGAGGTCGCAGCCTGAGTAGACTAGCGATCCATCGGTCACTGCAGCCTCGAAGCACCGCTTGACTTCGTCTTTGCTGTCAAAATAATAGTCCGCCAGTCTGCTTCCAGCAAATCGAACAAGCCGCCATAAATCGAACCCTCCAATTTCTCCCTGTTCCCCAAAATCGAAATCAACTTCGCCGGTAGTGAAACTCACCGTACATCCGGCGCCGTGTTTGAAGTAGTGCGCACCTCCGTCAAGCTCTCCACTCTGGGGAATGTCTGTTTCAATCCAGTGTGTGAAACTGAAAGGCATGCGAATGCCAGACCGTTGCATGAGGGCTACCGCAGTCTTGACACTTGTTTGGTAGTCGGTAATCAAGCGAACGAGTTGGTTATTCATGCAGCCTCAGACTGTATAGTTAGGGGGGCGAAAATATTTCGTAGTCGAACAGAACGGAAACGAGACTAATCCCTACAGTCGCGAGACGCAACTGTGTGTTTTACTCGCATGGGTAAAGGGTCTGAACCAAGGGTCGCCTCAGATTCTTGTCTCCCCGTTTGCCGATCCCCAGCAAATTCGCTCGACCGTCCGTACTGTCTAGACTCGAAGCTCAAATTATTATCGCAGCGTTCTTCGCATAGAGGGGAGGTATTAGTTGGTGTTCAGGTGGTATTGTTTTGAAATATAAGGCTGGTATGCTAGTAATTGTTTTAGTGGTCCAGTAGGATGTATGACTAAGTGCTGATTTGAAGTTTTGAAATGAGGTGATCGATCATAAGCTTGAGCTTTTTGGAAGCGTGCTTATTGGGTTGATACAGCAACCATGCCATGCCTTGAGAAGGCCCTACATAATCCCAGTCCGGTAGAACAGCATACAGATGCTTTCCCTCGAGCGAAAACTCAGCTGCCGTTGTAGGTAAGCACGCTATACCCAGGTTGCTAAGCGCTGCATTAAGGACTGCTTCACTATCGTTTGAGCAGTAGCGCCCTTTTACAGTCAGTGCATATTTCTCGATTCCATTAGTGAACTCCCACTTCTCACCTTCCGAATTATCTGTCATCGCTATACAGCTATGACGGATCAATTCGGAGGGATGCAGCGGGATGCCATGTTCGGCTATATATTCAGGGGAGGTGCAAAGCACATATTTCACCTTGAACAGTTTTCTGCCAATAAGACCCGGAGGTGGTGAGTTTGTAATTCTTATGCTTAGATCTAGCTCGTTGGTTATTAGGTTTAATTCAGTGTCGTCAAATATTAATTGGATGTTGATGTCGGGGTGTTTTTGGAGGAACTCGGGGATCAATTGATTTAGAGTGATGTTGAGCGTCTTTGGGGCAGAAATTCGTATAAGCCCCTGAGGCTGTAAAAGCTCTTCCTTTAGCTCAAGGACTTTTGATGAGGAATGTAATAGCTCTTTGCAGTAAGAGTATATTCTTGCGCCATCCGCGTTGACTTTGAGTTGTCGGGTGCTACGTTCAATAAGGCGCAGCGATAAAGCGCGTTCTAATTTCGAAATTTGCCTGCTGACAGCCGATGCGGAGACCCCAAGTTTTATGGAAGCGTCAACGAAGCTACCGCAATCCACTACAACCGCAAAGGCGGCCATATAGGGGAGTATTTCAATATGTCCCTTATGCATATAGTTGTTCTCAGTCCATTAAGAATGCTATTATTTTTTTTGTGTGAAAGTGTTTGTTGTTTAAGTGTGGAGTGGGATTTTTAAAGGTGCGGAAATTGCTCGTCCAGTAATGCGAGTCGAGGTTTGAGTTAAATGCTATTTGAACAGGTGTAATATTATTGCGCCTGCAAGAACTAGAGTGATGCCAGAGGCTTGAGTTGAACTTAATCGCTCCTTGAGAAATAAATAACCCAGCACTGCTGCTATACCTCCCGACAAGGTGCTGATAACAGTCACTACAGATACAGAGCCGTTAATAGCTCCCCAGGAAAATGCCGAAAATCCACCAAGGTTTAATAGGCTTGCACTTGTCAGGGCGCCACAATTCTTCATGGGGGGTAGCTTTAAGCCCGATTTCGTTCTTAGTACTAAAAAGAATAGTAAAATTAAGCCGATTGTGTAGCTCAACCACAGCATTGTAATTGCACCTAGCTCTGGAAGTGTGTATTTTCCTTGAATCCAGAAGCTGGAGCCATATAGTAGAGCTGCGAGTAAACCGTAGCTGATGGATGTTTTGTTCTTGTATTTTAGTTCTTTGTCCTCTGAATGACGATGAGCGCTTGTCAGCAATACACCTATCACGCATATAGAAATACCAATAAACTGGCTAGCAGAGATCGTATCACCGCTCGCCCAGGCCAACGCTGTAGTAAATACACCGTAAGACGTGACCAGTGGTGCAATAATCACCGCCTTGCCCAGGGCAAAAGCCTTTGAGAGTGCCAGCGCACCCGCTACCGTAAAGGCAGCAGCAATCGTACCTAGAACCCATGTCTGCAAGGACGCTGATATCAGTTTAATAAGATAGATGGGATAAAGCGCAAGTAGGGCGCTCATCAAGACAAAGCCCAGGATTTGACCAAAAAAAACAGCTCTCTTGACCCCCACTGCTCTGGCATTTAATCCAACAAGAAAGTCTGTTCCTCCCCAGAACAGTGCAGCAATAAAACCCATTATTATATCCACGCTGATCCCTTGATTGTTTTTCTTGGCTTGCTTTAACGATGAATGGCGCAAATGAATAAGTCAATTTTTTACTTTCAGGTTGCTTGTGAGTTCTCGCCTGTTTTTTTGTAGGAAATATCCGTGACTGATGTTTAATAGTGGTGTGGTCATGGCTGTTGAGAGTATTGCGAGAATCAGTAGTACACTGTATGTTGATTGTGAAAGGGCTCCGAGCTCAAGGCCAATATTGATCATGATAATTTCAGCCAGTCCTTTGGTATTCATCAGGATGCCGACGTCTATTGCTGTCTTGTGGGGGATTCCGCACGCCCGACTACCTATATACGTTCCTCCTATTTTGCTTAGAGAGCTACCTGTGATAAATATAAATAGCCAGACCCAGGCGGCACTTTCCGAAAGAAAACCAAAAGATACTTGGAGCCCGGAGTATGCAAAGAACAAAGGCGCGAGAATTGCTTTTGTAAAACGACCAATCACGATGTTCCAATGGGCTTCAAGTTCTGGGATTTTGCAGAATACATAGGCTGAAATGACCGCGCCGATAGCTTGATGGAATCCAAGTTTTGCCGTGATTTCGGAGGATATAAGGCAGTAGCACAGTGCGACAGATACCTGGATGTTTTCGTTTTTCACCTTTATGCATATGCGATGCAAGTAAGATATCAAAGGGCGTACGACATAAAATGAACAGCAGAAAAAAGCCGCTAGGATAAAAGTTTTTATTAGTGAGTCGACCAGGTTTTTTTCTGTCGCAGAGTGGAGTGCTACCAGCAAGGCAACGCCCAACCATGCAATTATATCGCTATAGATGGCAGAGGAGAGAGCGTATGAAGCCGACGTATGAATGGGTTTCTTTGAGTCCGCTATGATTCGTATAAGCACCGGAAGTGCAGTAACCGAAAATGCCAAGCCACAGAACAGTGTATAGGGCCAAAAAGGTTGATCTGGAGCCATGTTGTCTTTAGCCAAAATAGCTATTGAACATCCCGTCATGAATGATGATAGCGTTCCGAATAAAGTGATCGTTAATGGGGTTGACTTTGCGATCAGCGCTTTTCCGGCCTGCCCCTTGTAAGAGGTATGCCAGGCGATTTCGAATGTGATAAATATTAGCCCAAGCTCTGATAGTACTTTTAGGTTGCTTAAAGCCTCATTGTAAAATAAAGCGCTGAATATCTCCGGGGAAAAGGCTCCTAGTACAGATTGTCCTAATAATAGACCGGCCGTGATTTCGCCGATAACTTGGCTTTGCCCCATTTTTTTCGCCAGTTGCCCTAAAAGACCGGAAACAATAAGGATCAAGAAAAGTTGAATCATCCAGTGCGACATGTGATCCACCATAGGGTGAAAAAATAGTGTATTCGTGCTCGAGTGATGTGCGGCGTATATTTTTATAAGGTGTGTTATTTGTAATTTAGCTGAAGCGTTTCATGCACGATTCTGGAGTGTTCGATCAATACCTCTGGATCTTCATGAATTAGGTAAACGAATCCCCAGGTGGATAAAAAATCTTGAGTGTCCTGTACGTATTCCCCTTCGCTCACCAATAAATTTATATTGTGCAGTGACGACAGATTGGATATTTCACTGATGCCTGATATTTTTTGGATTTTTCCTGCTTGATTGTTTATTAGGCAACAAATGCAAAAGTGCTTCTTGTAATAAATTTCTTGAGCCGTGTTGTGGACGCAACCTAAAAAGATATCGATGTTTAGATTGTAACAGTTCAGGCCGGTACAAACTTCAATTAGGGAAGGTACACCTGCACCCGGAAGTCGGCCATTCTGCTCAATGATGAAGTGTCCGTTTTTGTTGATTTTTAATTCGATATCATTGATTCCGTAATCTACTTCCAGTGCTTCGTTTACGTTGTTTGTATACTCAAATGCCCTTGAGGCTTTTTCACTCGAGAGAGGAAGAGATCGGATGTTTTTATAGACGCTTGGGTTGTTTCCGATGCTGATTTTTTCGTACTCTGCAAAGCATAGTATTTGCCTTTTTTTATTTTTTCCGAAACTCGCTGTGGTGATGAAGTACTCTGGTCCGTCGATAAAGGCTTCAATAAGTGCACTTTTTTCTTCGTCCAGATATCCAGTGTTGGCGGACTCGATAGCAGTCAATGCTATATGGATATCGTTTTTGTTGTGACATATCTTGACGTTTTTGCTGCCGGTTCCCTGTGCAGGCTTGATTATTGCTGGAAACTCAAATTCGTTTGATCCCTCTTTGAGTAAACGCTCCAAAGATATATCGGTGGACTGAGTCGCCGGAACACCTTTTAGGTGCAGTTGAGATTTCATTGCCAGTTTGTTGAATCTAGCATGTTGTGTTTCGACTGGATTACCAATCAGTGCGTAATGCTGGGCTAGACGGTCAGTCAGTTTTAATGCCGAGTCTGAACCGGGTATAATTGCTTTGATATTTAATTTATTTAATTTTTCAATTGCTTCGTCAAAGGTATAAGCCTTGATGGATTCAGTGAAACCTTCGCAACAGTGCAATCGATCTAGCATGCCTGGGAATGTGTCCCGCGTGGTCAGGGCGACTGAGTGGAATCCTTTCTTTGATATCTCAGAACCATAGAGTCGGCCAGAACTGATGGGGTCGATAACGACTATGGATTGCCTATGCGTCATGACACCATTCTCCTCATGGTTTCATGGATATGCTGGTAATAGCGAACCGCTACGTTGTATCGAATGAGTACACCTAATGCCAGTTCTTGAATTACCTTGACACCTCCTTGTGAGTAATGTTGTAGCACAATATCGAACCAAGCTTCGCTATGGTGTGTATCTATGCCTATGTGGGCTTTGTGGTAAGCAATGACTTCTGTGGGCTGCTGCAAACGCTCCAGTGCATGAGTGGTGGCTCCAAATCTTATAGGCGCAGATCCTTCAACGAGTCCCATTGCACCGATCAAACGAATATTGTATTCACGCCGCACGGCCCACATTAAAAGAATATTGCCGTTCATCAAGCATTCTTTAGGTGGGCTTTCCAAGGTTATATCTTTTTCCTTGAGCACTTTACGCATATAGGCCGATGAGGTCTTGAACATTGAGCCGTGAACGAACTCGAAATTTCCGTTTCCCATTTCGTCCCAGTAGTTTTCACCGGCTACCATTTTGCAATTTATAGGCATCCCTAGTTGAACAACAGCCATGAGGTCATCAAATGAACCGTCGACCATTTCCTCCATGCAGATGTAATAGGCTATTTGCTCCAGTGTTGCGTTGTTTTTTAGGTGGTTAAGAAAGGGAGCGATCTCTTCATTTATTTTCTTTTCATAATTTAAATACCATGGTAGAAAATTTTCTTTGGTTGTGGGCAGTGTGTGACGGTCAATTTTGGCCTCCTCTGCTGCTGTCCACTCGTCCTCAATATGCTCAACGTTATCGCGTAGGGTATGAAGATGTTTTCCTTGCCCGACCAGCATGGCGGGATCGCTCAAGAACTTCCGATAATAGTTTGCAAGGTGTTGCTGGTTTTCGCATTTTTCAAAATTCATATATCAGTCCCTTAATAAAGAGCCATAGGAAGTTCGCATGATTTAAGGTCGAATGCTTGGTTGGAGGGGCCGAGTTCGTATAAGATCTGCATTCTTTTATGAGCTTCCTCCAAGGTTGGAATGTGATGGTCATCTACCCACCACATAACAACCCGGGGTCTGCTGATTGGTAAAAACCACTCTTCCCCCTCTTGCGAAATTCATTGTGAGGTGTCTTATATAAAAAATCTTTTAGTGCTTCTGGGCTTCGCCACAAAGAAAGAGTATAGAGGTAGCCCTCGCCCCAAAGCTCATCCAGCAATTTTTGATTTTCATTTGTCTCTCGCCATATGAAGCCGGCGTGGCGTTCTGCTAAATCGTTAATATATTTAGTCGAAGAGTAAAAGCTCTCCATTCTAGGGTCTGCTTTAGGGTGTCGGGGCCTCACTAAGTCAAATTGTGCAAGGATAGCCATTTATGTTTTATTCCATGCTTGAATTTCAATGATGTTTCTGTCTGGATCTCGAACGTAAATAAATGTGCAGGTTCCAACACCTTCTATTTCATAATCTACTAACTTGCCTAGCATCCATCCTCCTCCCTGGATTATCTTTGAACAAATGTCATCAATGTTCGATACCTCAAACGCAATGTGTGTCAGCCCTTTTGAGTTGGCATGTGCTGCCTCACGATCCCTATTGTTGAGATACTGGAATATCTCTAGGGTCGGCCCTTGATTCCCGAATCCCGGGAGTCTTAAATGCACGCCCTCAAGTTGAGCATTCTCGACTCCGGTACCGTCGGATAATTTATCTCCGGATAGAGTCCGTCGCGGGCCGACCTGTACGCAGCCGAATACGTCGCAGTAAAACTTTGCCAGTCTTTTCCAGTCTGTTGCAATAAGGTTGGTATGGCTATATTTAACTGTGTTCATGTTGTTTATCCAGGTCTTAAATGTTAGTCCCGAAAAACAAAGGTTTCGTGTTCTACATGGCGATCTCGATCTCGTGCGCGCTCCCATGTTGTGTTCAGGATGATTCGCATCACATCTTGAGTCAGAGGTTTCACTCGGTGTAGGGTGGTATCTGCTTTTAATAGATAGACGTCACCTGTCATGTGAAAATATGAGTCAATGGTGTTTTCCACCAGGAGATTCTCGACCCGTGGGTTTTTTTTATCCCAATAGGTATGAGGTACGCATTCTAGCAATCCGCCAGATTCAATGCTGGGTGCCTCAATAATCCAAATAATCGTATAGGGGTAGTCCCCCCAGTGCCATCCATGGGTATCACCGGATTTGTGCTGGCTGTTTATGATGTAGTTGTCCCACTTCCAAGGCGTAGGGATGATCTCTTCTTTTACAATATGTCCAATCAGACTCATTAAGTATTTCGAGTTATAAGCTAGCGGAATGTATTTTCCGAACTCCTCGATGTTATCCCTGCTCACATTGCTCAAGTATCGGGGGGTGTTGCCCGTCGATTCAATTAAAAAATCGCGCCGTTTGGCATGGTTTTTTAGTAGGTATTTCACATCCGCTATGATTGCGTCTCGTATGCTTTGATCTATTAGGTGGTTTATTTTTAAATACCCATCACGAGCAAATCTGTGATGTTCCCAAAAAAAATCTCTACCTTTATATGGGTCGCTGTCGAGGATTTTTATATGTGTTTCGTTAATGTTTGTGAATTCGGGCTTTAGATTCATAAAAATTTCCTTGTGTCCATTTTTGAGTGGTGAACTTTTTGTCCTGATCAGGATCCTATCTTTCTTTTGAGGGTGGATAAACAGTGGTTGGGTACTACAGTCATTCCTGGAATGAAGGAATTGAACGAGAGGTACGGCTTACTATCGCGTTGGGCGGCGCTCTTTGAGTAAGGGGTAAGCGGGGGTTAGAGTTTCAATTGCCGCGGGTATGAATAGCGATTGATCTCAAACAAGAGATTTTGCTTTGGAAACATTCTCATTGAGCTGAGTGCATAGCAGCGCGGATGGCCGCCTTGTGAGTTCTGTAGCTCGCCATTACGATGTCTTCAATTGTCATGACACAGAGGTGTCTATGAAAACGACTAAAAATGCTGCGAAAGCAGCCATGATTGCGAAGTTCACCGCTGAGGCCGTGTCTGTGGCGGCAGTGGGTATTTCTGAAAATCAGCGCCGTTTTCTCAAGGTCGGCTTGAGCCGTGGCAAGGAGCTTGAACCTACGGGCGTGCTCGCAGGTGCTCGTTCCTGACACCGGTTTCTAACGATCATCTTTGACAAAAAGCACCTTCCCAAACTCTCTGCAAACGCCCCGGCTGCTTTGGGGCGTTTGCTTTTGTAGTGGCGGCTTTAATTGACGCTCCACCCCCAACCCTCTAACCTTCGCCGATTGTTTCAGGTGCTCTGTGGCCGACGGCCGACAGGGTGAAACAGGGAAGCCGGTGAGCCCTTCGACAGGTGCGATTCCGGCGCTGCCCCCGCAACGGTAAATGAGTCAAGACCGCGCCTTGAGCCACTGTGTCCAGCCGACATGGGAAGGCGCGCGGTCCCGCGCATACGCGCTCATGAGCCCGGAGACCGGCCTGATCCATCCCACAGCGTCACGGCGGGCGATGCTGGACGGCTCCGGCCGCGTTTTTCCCTGCCCCCCGTTTGCCTTATCCAGCCCCAACGGAGAGCTGCCATGAACGAATCCCCCGATCGCGACGAACGCCACCTGGCGCGCATGCTGCGCAAAAAGGCAGTGATCGACGAGCGTATCGCCAGTGCCCCGAACGAATGCGGCCTGCTGCTGGTACTGACCGGCAACGGCAAGGGCAAGAGCAGCTCGGCCTTCGGCATGCTCGCCCGGGCCATGGGCCATGGCATGCAGTGCGGTGTGGTGCAATTTATCAAGGGCCGCAACAGCACCGGCGAGGAGCTGTTCTTCCGGCGCTTCCCCGAGCAGGTGCGCTTCCATGTGATGGGCGAAGGCTTTACCTGGGAAACCCAGGACCGCCAGCGCGATATCGCCGCCGCCGAAGCCGCCTGGGCCGTTTCCCGGGAAATGCTCCGTGATCCGGGCATCGGCCTGGTGGTGCTCGATGAGCTGAATATCGCCCTCAAGCACGGTTACCTGGACCTCGACCAGGTGTTGACCGACCTGCAAGCCCGCCCGCCGATGCAGCACGTTCTGGTCACCGGACGCGGCGCCAAGCCGGAAATGATCGAGCTGGCCGACACCGTGACCGAAATGGGCCTGCTCAAGCATGCGTTCCAGGCCGGGATCAAGGCCCAGAAGGGCATCGAGCTATGAGGCAAACCCGTCATTGCCCGGCGGTGCTGATCGCCGCGCCGGCTTCCGGCCAGGGCAAGACCACGGTGACCGCGGCCCTGGCGCGCCTGCACCGCAACCAGGGACGCAAGGTCCGGGTGTTCAAGTGCGGCCCGGATTTTCTCGACCCGATGATTCACGAGCGCGCCAGCGGTGCGCCGGTCTATCAGCTGGATTTGTGGATGGTCGGCGCCGAGGAAAGTCGCCGCCTGCTCTGGGAGGCGGCGGGTGAGGCCGACCTGATCCTGATCGAAGGGGTCATGGGGCTGTTCGACGGTACGCCGTCCAGCGCCGACCTGGCTCGGCATTTCGGCGTGCCGGTGCTCGGGGTGATCGACGGCACGGCCATGGCCCAGACCTTCGGCGCCCTGGCCCTGGGGCTGGCGCGTTACCAGCCGGACCTGCCGTTCGCCGGGGTGCTGGCCAACCGCGTCGGCACCCAGCGTCATGCGCAATTGCTCGAAGGCAGCCTGACCGAAGGCCTGCGCTGGTACGGCGCGCTCTCCCGGGAGACCGGGATCGAGTTGCCGAGCCGCCATCTCGGCCTGGTACAGGCCAGTGAATTGAATGACCTGGACCGGCGCCTGGACGCCGCCGCCGAGGCTCTGGCCGGCAGTTGCGAGGTTGCGCTGCCGCCGCCGGTGGCCTTTGAGGCGCCTGAACCGGTCGCCGTCGAACCGCTGCTGGCCGGCGTGCGCATCGCCGTGGCCCGTGACGAGGCCTTTGCCTTCACCTATGGCGCCAGCCTGGATCTGTTGCGGGAGATGGGCGCCGAGTTGCGGTTTTTCTCACCGATTCACGATCGGCACTTGCCCGAGGCGGACAGCCTTTACCTGCCCGGTGGTTATCCGGAGCTGCATCACCTGGCCTTGGGGCAGAACGCGCCGATGCTGGCGGCGATCCGTGCCCATCATCAGGCCGGAAAACCCTTGCTCGCCGAGTGCGGCGGCATGCTCTATCTGCTCGATGCGTTGACCGATGTCGAAGGGCAGCGCGCCGATCTGCTGGGCCTGCTGCCGGGCGAGGCGGTGATGCAGAAGCGCCTGGCGGCCCTGGCCTTGCAGGCGGTGACCTTGCCGGAAGGACTGTTGCGCGGTCACACCTATCACCATTCGCTGACCACCACGGCGCTGGAACCGATTGCCCGGGGCCTGAGCCCCAATGGCGGGCGCGGCGCCGAGGTGGTGTATCGCCAGGGGCGGATGACCGCCTCTTACGTGCATTTTTATTTTCCGTCGAATCCGCGGGCGATCGCCGCGCTTCTGGCACCTGATATCCACCCTGCCAAGGCCGGCGCACTCTCGGAGAGCGCGGACTTGCCCGCGCAGAGGCCATGACCGACAACGCTTTTACCCCTGAAGAACGTGCGGCGGTCTACCGCGTCATTGGCGAGCGCCGCGATATGCGCCACTTTGCCGGTGGCAGCGTAGCCCCCGAATTGCTCTCGCGCCTGCTGGAAGCGGCGCACCAGGCGCCCAGCGTCGGTCTGATGCAACCCTGGCGCTTCATTCGCATTACCCAGCGCGAATTGCGCGTCAGGATCCAGCAGTTGGTGGAAGAAGAACGGGTACGCACCGCCGAGGCCCTGGGCGAGCGTTCCGACGAATTCATGAAATTGAAGGTCGAGGGGATCAACGACTGTGCCGAGGTGCTGGTCGCCGCGCTGATGGATGACCGCGAGCGACATATCTTCGGTCGGCGCACCTTGCCGGAAATGGACCTGGCGTCCTTGTCCTGCGCCATCCAGAATCTCTGGCTGGCGGCCCGTGCCGAAGGACTGGGCATGGGCTGGGTCTCGCTGTTCGAGCCGTTGGCACTGGCGCAACTGCTCGGTCTGCCGGCGGGGGCCAAGCCGCTGGCGGTGCTGTGCCTGGGACCGGTCGAGGCCTTCTATCCGGCACCGATGCTGGCATTGGAAGGTTGGGCGCGGCCGCGGCCCTTGAGTGAACTGTTATATGAAAATTATTGGGGAGTGAGTCAATGAGTGTGGCGTTGTTGAGTGTCGCTGGAGTAGCGCTGGATGCGCTGCTGGGCGAACCCAAACGCTGGCATCCGCTGGTGGCGTTCGGCCGTCTGGCGGACCGTATCGAACAACGTTTCAATTCCGCTGGCCGGGGCTGGCGCAGTCACGGGGTCACCGCCTGGGTGATGGCGGTGGTGCCGCTGACGCTCCTGGCCACGGCCTTGTCGTGGGCGCCCTATGTCGGCTGGATCGTCGAGATCCTCGCGCTCTATTGCGCCCTCGGCCTGCGCAGCCTCGGTGAACACGTGGCCCCGGTGGCCCAGGCGTTGCGCAGCGATGACCTGGACCGCGCGCGCCAGCGCGTGGGCTATCTGGTCAGTCGCCAGACCGCGGAGCTCGATCACACCGAAGTGGCCCGCGCGGCCACCGAGTCGGTCCTGGAAAACGGCAGCGATGCGGTGTTCGCCGCGCTGTTCTGGTTTGTCGTGGCCGGGGCCCCCGGCGTGGTGCTGTATCGCCTGAGCAACACCCTGGACGCCATGTGGGGCTATCGCAACGAGCGTTTCGAGCGCTTCGGCTGGGCGGCGGCGCGGATCGACGATGTCTTGAACTATATTCCTGCACGGCTGGTGGCCCTGACCTACGCCGTGCTCGGCAAGACCGGACTGGCACTGCAGTGCTGGCGCCGCCAGGGACCGACCTGGGACAGCCCGAACGCCGGGCCGGTGATGGCGGCCGGAGCCGGTGCGCTGGGGGTCGAGTTGGGCGGAGCGGCGATTTATCACGGTGAATTGCATCAGCGCCCGCAGTTGGGCGAAGGCGACCCGGCCAGTGCCGATTCCATCGACCGCGGCTGGCAGTTGGTGCAACGAGGGGTGTGGTTGTGGTTGCTGATTCTCTGTCTGGGAGCTGAGATCTATGCTTGAGCACGGCGGGCGCTTGCGCAAGGCGGTGGAGCACTACGGGATTGCCGAGGCCGACTGGCTGGACCTGTCCAGCGGTCTCGCGCCCTGGCCCTGGCCGATCCCACCTATCCCCGAGCGTGCCTGGGCGCGCCTGCCGGAAACCGATGACGGCCTGGAGCGGGCCGCCTGCGCCTATTACGGCGCACCCCAGGTATTGCCGGTGCCCGGCTCCCAGGCGGCGATCCAGTTGCTGCCGCGCCTGCGCCGTTCCGGCAAGGTCGGCGTGCTGTCGCCTTGTTACGCCGAACATGCCGAAGCCTGGCGGCGCAATGGCTACGTCGTGCGCGAAGTGCTGGAGCACGAAGTCGACTTTTTTCTCGACAGCCTCGATGTGCTGGTGGTGGTCAACCCGAACAATCCCACCGGCCTGAGCCTGGCCCCGGAGCAGTTGCTGGAATGGCACGCCCGGCTGGCCCAGCGCGGTGGCTGGCTGGTGGTGGACGAAGCCTTCATGGACAACACGCCGCAGCGCAGCCTGGCCGCCCACAGTCACAAGATCGGCCTGATTGTCCTGCGCTCGTTCGGCAAGTTCTTCGGCCTGGCCGGTGTGCGCCTGGGATTTGTCCTGGCCGAAGGCCAACTGCTCAAGTTGCTGGCCGAACAGGTCGGACCCTGGGCTGTCAGCGGGCCGACGCGGGTGCTGGGGCAGGTGTGCCTCGGCGATACCGCCGGCCATGAGCGCCAGCGTGTGCGCAGCGAGCAGGCCAGCCAGCGCCTGGTGGAGCTGCTGACGCGTTTCGGCCTGGCGCCCCAGGGCGGTTGCGCGCTGTTTCAGTGGTTGCTGACGGCGCGGGCCGAGCAGCTCCATGAGTTCATGGCCCGTCGCGGCATTCTGCTGCGCCTGTTCAGCCAGAACAGCAGCCTGCGTTTCGGTCTGCCGGCCAATGAAGCGGATTGGCTGCGTCTGGAGCAGGCATTGCGCGCCTTCGACGAGGGGCAGCCATGACCACCCTGATGGTGCAAGGCACCACCTCCGATGCCGGCAAGAGCACCCTAGTGACCGCCCTGTGTCGCTGGCTGACCCGCCAGGGTGTGCGGGTGGTGCCGTTCAAACCGCAGAACATGGCGCTCAACAGCGCGGTGACCGCCGACGGCGGCGAGATCGGCCGGGCCCAGGCGGTCCAGGCCCAGGCGGCGGGCCTGGCGCCCCACACCGACATGAACCCGGTACTGCTCAAGCCCAACAGCGATACCGGTGCCCAGGTGATCATCCATGGCCGCGCCGTGACCACCATGAACGCCGTGGCCTATCACGACTACAAGGCCATCGCCATGCAAGCGGTGCTGGCCTCGCACCAACGGCTGAGCGCCGCGTATCCGGTGGTGATGGTCGAAGGCGCGGGCTCGCCGGCGGAGATCAATCTGCGCGCCGGGGATATCGCCAACATGGGCTTCGCCGAGGCGGTGGATTGCCCGGTGCTGCTGATTGCCGATATCAATCGCGGCGGGGTATTCGCCCATCTGGTGGGCACCCTGGAACTGCTGTCACCCAGCGAGCAGGCGCGGGTCAAGGGGTTCATCATCAACCGCTTTCGCGGCGATATCGCCTTGTTGCAACCCGGGCTGGATTGGCTGGAGCAGCGCACCGGCAAGCCGGTGATCGGCGTGCTGCCCTATGTGTCGGACCTGCACCTGGAAGCCGAGGACGGCCTCGACCGGCGCCAGGCCGACAAGGCCGACCAGGTGCTGAACGTGGTGGTGCCGGTGCTGCCGCGCATCAGCAACCATACCGATTTCGATCCCTTGCGCCTGCATCCGCAGGTCGATCTGCAATTCATCGGTCCCGGCCAGGCCATTCCGGCGGCGGACCTGATCATCCTGCCCGGCTCCAAGAGCGTGCGCAGCGACCTCGCCTATCTGCGCCAGCAGGGCTGGGACACGGCGATCAACCGTCACCTGCGCTATGGCGGCAAGCTGCTGGGAATCTGCGGCGGCCTGCAGATGCTCGGTGAGCAGGTGCATGATCCCCTGGGCTTGGAAGGGGCGCCGGGCTCGAGTGCCGGGTTCGGGCTGCTGGCCCTGAGCACCGAGCTGGAGCAGGAAAAGCAACTGCGCAATGTGCGTGGCCGCCTGGCGTTGGAAGACGCCGAGGTCAGCGGTTATGAGATCCATGCCGGGGTGACGGTCGGGGCGGCGCTGGAGCAACCGGCGGTGCATCTGGACGATGGTCGTTGCGACGGTGCCCGCAGCGCCGACGGACAGGTGCTCGGGACTTACCTGCACGGTCTGTTCGAGTCACCCCGAGCGTGCGGTGCACTGCTACGCTGGGCCGGGTTGGCTCAGGTGCAGGAGGTGGATTATCACGCCCTGCGCGAGCGCGACATCGAACGCCTGGCCGACCTGGTGGAAAAACATCTGGATACCGACCGCCTGCGTCAGCTCTGCGGTCTTGAATAAGGACGTCTACGGACCATGCTGCAACTGATCCTTGGCGGTGCCCGTTCCGGCAAGAGTCGCCTGGCTGAACGCCTGGCGGCTGAAAGCGCGCTGCCGGTGACCTACATCGCCACCAGCCAGCCGCTGGACGGCGAATTGAATGAGCGGGTCGCCCTGCATCGCCAGCGTCGCCCGGCCCATTGGCAGCTGATCGAAGAACCGCTGGAACTGGCCCGGGTACTGCGCGAGAACGCGGCGGCCGACGCCTGTCTGTTGGTGGATTGCCTGACCCTGTGGTTGACCAACCTGCTGATGCTGGACGACGCCGAGCGCCTGAAGGTCGAGCGCGAAGCCCTGTTGCAAAGCCTGGCGCAATTGCCGGGAGAGATCATTTTTGTCAGCAACGAGACCGGTCTGGGTATCGTGCCGCTGGGCGAATTGACTCGTCGTTATGTCGATGAAGCCGGTTGGCTGCATCAAGCTCTGGCCGAGCGTTGTCAGCGTGTGGTGCTGACGGTCGCCGGCCTGCCTATGACTTTGAAAGGAACTGCGTTATGAGTGAATCGTGGTGGCTGAATCCGTGCAAGGCAATTGATCTTCAGGCGCAAGACGCGGCCTTCGAGCGTCAGCAGCAACTGACCAAGCCCACCGGCTCCCTGGGCCAGCTGGAGCAGGTCGCGGTGCAACTGGCGGGTTTGCAGGGGCGGCTCAAGCCGCGGGTCGACACGCTGTGGATCGCGATTTTTGCCGGTGACCATGGCGTGGTGGCCGAAGGGGTGTCGGCTTATCCGCAGGAAGTGACCGGGCAGATGCTCGCCAACTTCGTCGGCGGCGGTGCGGCGATCAGCGTGCTGGCGCGGCAGTTGGGCGCGCAGCTGGATGTCAATGACCTCGGCACCGTCACGCCGATGCTCAACCTGCCGGGTGTGCGTCATCTGCAGCTCGGTGCCGGTACCGCGAACTTCACCCAGGCCCCGGCCATGACCGAAGCCCAGGGCCGCTTGGCGCTGGAGGCCGGGCGTGACAGCGTGCGGCGTGCGCTGGCGGTGGGCAGCGAGTTGTTTGTCGGCGGCGAAATGGGCATCGGCAATACGGCCTCGGCCAGCGCCGTGGCCTGCGCGCTGTTGAAATGCCCGGCGGCGCTGTTGGCCGGCCCCGGCACCGGGCTGGACCCCGCCGGTGTCAGCCACAAGGCGCAGGTGATCGAGCGGGCGCTGGCGCTGCATGCCGAACACACCGACGACCCCTTGCAGGCGTTGTTCCGCCTGGGTGGTTTCGAGATCGCGGCGTTGGTCGGGGCCTACCTGGCTTGTGCCCAGGAGGGCGTGGCGGCGCTGGTCGACGGCTTTATCTGCAGCGTGGCGGCGATGGTGGCGGTGCGCTTGAATCCCGAGTGCCGGCAGTGGCTGATCTTCGCCCATCGTGGTGCCGAGCGCGGGCATCGGCATGTCCTGGAAAGCCTGCTGGCCGAGCCTTTGCTCGATCTGGGCCTGCGCCTGGGCGAGGGCAGCGGCGCGGCGCTGGCGGTGCCGTTGCTGCGCCTGGCCTGCGACCTGCACGGGCAGATGGCGACCTTTGCCGAGGCGGCCGTGGCGGATCGCCCGGCATGACCTTGCGCCTGGACCTGTTGCGTCACGGCGAAACCGAACTGGGCGGCGGCTTGCGCGGCAGCCTGGACGACGCCTTGACGCCCCGGGGCTGGGAGCAGATGCGGGCCGGTGTGGCGCAACAAGGGCCTTGGGACCGGGTGATCAGTTCGCCCTTGCAGCGTTGCGCGCGTTTTGCCGAAGAGCTGGGCGCGCGCCTGGGGGTGCCGGTCGAGATCGAGAGCGACCTGCGGGAACTGCATTTCGGTGCCTGGGAAGGGCAGAGCGCGGCGGCGTTGATGGAGACGGACGCCGATGATCTGGGGCGGTTCTGGTCCGATCCCTATGGTTTCACACCGCCTGACGGCGAGCCGGTGGAGCAGTTCGCCGCGCGGGTGCTGACAGCGGTGTCGCGCCTGCGGCAGCGTTATGCCGGTCAGCGCGTGCTGCTGGTCAGTCATGGTGGCGTGATGAAGGTCTTGCTGGCCCGGGCCCGTGGGTTGCCGCGTGAACAGTTGTTGCAGATCGAGGTGGCCCACGGTGCCTTGTTCGCTTTGCAGGCGACGGCCGACGGTGGGCTGAGGGAGACGCCGTGAACCGCCTGCCGTTCTGGATCGCCTTGCAGTTTCTCAGCAGCCTGCCGATTCGCTTGCCGGGGATGCCGGCTCCTCGGGAAATGGGGCGTTCGCTGCTCTGCTACCCGTTGGTGGGGCTGCTCTTCGGCGTCGTGCTTTATGCGCTCGATGGCCTGTTGGCGGGCGCGCCGCTGTTGCTTCACGCAGCCTTGTTGCTGACGGCCTGGGTGCTGCTCAGCGGCGGCCTGCATCTCGACGGCCTGGCCGACAGCGCGGATGCCTGGCTGGGTGGCTTCGGCGACCGTGAGCGGACCTTGCTGATCATGAAGGACCCGCGCAGCGGGCCGATTGCCGTGGTCACGCTGGTGCTGGTGCTGCTGTTGAAGTTCTGTGCCTTGTTGGCGTTGATCGAGCAGCGGCAGACGCTGGTGTTGTTGCTCGCACCGCTGATCGGCCGTAGCGCTTTGCTCGGCTTGTTCCTGACCACGCCTTATGTGCGCGCCGGAGGGTTGGGGCAGGCGTTGGCCGATCATCTGCCACGCCGGGCCGGCTGGTATGTGCTGCTGGCGAGTGCGCTGTTCTGCGGCCTGCTGGCCGGGTCCAAGGGCGCCTGGGCGGTGTTGTTGGCGGTGTTGGGCTTCTGCTGGTTGCGGCAGTTGATGATGCGGCGCCTGGGAGGCACTACAGGCGATACGGCGGGGGCGTTGCTGGAGTTGCTGGAAGTGGCGGTGTTGGTGGGCTTGGCGTTGGTTTGATGGTTCTACGCCAGCCCTGCGACCGCTATCGCCAGCAAGCCGGCTCCCACAGATCGTGTTTCACCGCAGAATATCGTAGTGCCCGGCACTTTGTGGGAGCCGGCTTGCTGCGGGCGGCGTTCCGACGATGGCGTCGGTCATCGCACCCTCGAATATCACTCAAAAACTTGTTTTCAAAGTGTTACGGGTATATACACACATCATGTTATCAACCGATTGCTTGTGCATCAGCCTGCGTCGCGCCGCTCGTGGCGTCAGCAGGCATTACGACGGCGCTCTCGACGGCTTCGGGATCAACGTCGCCCAGTATTCTCTGCTGTGCAATCTCCAGCGCCTGGACCAGCCGAGCATTTCCAGCCTGGCCGAAGCCATGGGCCTGGATCGCAGTACCCTGGGGCGCAACCTGCGGGTGTTGGAGTGCGACGGCCTGGTCACTCTGACCGAAGGCGCCGACCAGCGTAACCGCCTGGTCAGGCTCACCGATGCCGGGGCCGAGCGGCTGGTGGCCGCCGGGCCTGCATGGCAAGCCGCGCAGCAACGTCTGGCGGAGCGCCTGGGGGATGAAAAGCGCAGGGCGCTGCTGGCGTTGCTGGAAGAGTTGGCAAGCGGCGAGTAATCGCCGTTTTATTGATATAAAGCGGGTATATACCCGCAAATGGAGCATAACAATGACATCGATGTGGCGTGCAAGTGGCTGGATTCTGCTCGGGAGCGCGCTGATTCTGGCGCTGTCCCTGGGGGTGCGGCATGGTTTCGGGCTGTTCCTGCCACCCATGAGCGCGCAATTCGGCTGGGGCCGCGAGGTGTTCGCCTTTGCCATCGCCTTGCAGAACCTGATCTGGGGGCTGGCCCAGCCGTTCACCGGGGCCCTGGCCGATCGCTTCGGTGCAGCCAAGGTGGTGTTGATCGGTGGCCTGCTGTACGCCATCGGATTGGTGTGCATGGGCCTGTCCGACTCCGCGTTGACCCTGTCCCTGAGTGCCGGCCTGTTGATCGGTATCGGCCTGTCGGGGACCTCGTTCTCGGTGATCCTCGGTGTGGTCGGGCGCGCCTTGCCACCGGAGAAACGCAGCATGGGCATGGGTATCGCCAGCGCTGCCGGCTCCTTCGGCCAGTTCGCCATGCTGCCGGGTACCCTGGGGTTGATCGGCTGGCTCGGCTGGTCGACGGCGCTGCTGGTACTGGGTGTGCTGGTGGCGCTGATCGTGCCGCTGGTGAGCATGCTCAAGGATAAGCCGCTGCCCAAGCTGGCGGGCGAGCAGACCTTGTCCGAGGCGCTGCGCGAGGCCTGTTCCCATTCCGGCTTCTGGTTGCTGGCATTCGGCTTTTTTGTCTGCGGTTTCCAGGTGGTATTCATCGGCGTGCACTTGCCGGCCTACCTGGTGGACCAGCATCTGCCGGCCACCGTCGGGACCACGGTGCTGGCGCTGATCGGCCTGTTCAATATCTTCGGCACCTACACCGCCGGCTGGCTGGGCGGACGGATCTCCAAGCCACGGCTGCTGACCGCCCTGTACCTGGCGCGGGCGCTGGTGATCACGGTGTTTCTCTGGGTACCGGTCACGCAGTTCAGTGCCTACCTGTTCGGTATGGCAATGGGCTTTCTCTGGCTGTCGACGGTGCCCCTGACCAATGGCACCGTGGCCACCCTGTTCGGCGTGCGCAATCTCTCCATGCTCGGCGGGATCGTGTTCCTGTTCCATCAGTTGGGCTCCTTCCTCGGCGGCTGGCTCGGTGGGGTGGTGTATGACCGCACTGGCAGCTACGACTTGATCTGGCAGGTGTCTATCCTGCTCAGCCTGCTGGCGGCGGCCTTGAACTGGCCGGTGCGTGAGCGGCCCGTGGCGCGCTTGCAGGCGCAGGCGGGGCTGGCATGAGTGCATTCTGGTCGCGGCTCCTGGCCCTGGCGGTGATCGCCGTGCTGCTGGCGCTGGCCTGGTGGGGCTGGCATCAGGGCGGCCTGGCGCTGATGCAACTGGGCATGGGGGCTTGCTAGGAGCTCCGAAAGAGGATTTTCACGCGCAATAAAAAACCCGCATCGGACGATGCGGGTTTTTTCTATCCAGCTACGAGCGGTTCAGGCCCGTGGTGAATCAGAACTTGTACGTGGCGCCCAGGCCGTAGCCCCATGCGCTGTTTTCGTACCGGGCGGTGTAGGCGCCACCTCTTTGCGGGTTGTTCAGGTTGACGTTGACGTCTTCTTCCTTGAGGTAGGAAACAGCGAGGTCAATCGTCAGGTCGTCGGTTGGGCTGTAGCCAGCACCAAAGCTGATGGCCCGGCGGTCACCCGTAGGGATACGGACGGAGCGATCGGTGTTGTTGGTTGGCGCCTGGTCAACCGACAAGCCGCTGCGCAGGACCCATTCCTTGTTGACCCGGTAGGAAACACCGATAGCCGAAGCCCAGGTGTCGTGCCAGTTCTGTTGCTCGACAATGGTACCGATCGGACCGGCGGAGCCACCAAGCGCTGCTGGAACACCTTCGTTGTTGATGGTGATGTTTTTCAGGCGGCTCCAACGGGTCCAGGTGCTACCGGCATAGACGGTCCACTGATCATCCAGTTTCTGGGTGATCGAGAAGTCCACGTTCTCTGGCGTGGTGATATCCAGGGAGCCCTTGTAGCGGGTGCCGTTGAAAGGACCGAAACCGACACCGCTGACGTTGGTGTGGCCATCCAGGTTGTAACTGACCTTGGAATGGTAGGTCAGACCCAGGCGGGTGGTGTCGGTGGGTTGGACAATGACACCGATGTTATAGCCAATCGCGGTGTCGTCGCCCTTGACGTCTATCGAGCCGTCATTGCGCCCGAAAGTCGGTGCAAAAGGGGTTGCGGAACTCAGTTCGCCGCTCATACGGTTGAAGGTCGGACCGAAGCCGACGGAAACCACGTCGTTGAAGGCATAGCTGACAGTCGGTTGCAGGGTGACAACCTTGACTTCGCTCTTCTGGCCGTAATAACGACCGGAAAAGCTGCTTTCATAATCGGTTATCAGGCCGAAAGGCGCGTAGGCACCCAGACCCAATGCCCAGCCGTTACCCAGCTGTTTGACGAAGAAGGCATTGGGTACAGCGGTAAATGGGACCATATCGCCGTCGCTGGTGCCACCTGGAGGGCCGCCGCGGACAGTCTTGATGTCGGTCTTGGCATCAATCGCGGCAACGCCGGCAGTTACTTGGTCACGCTTGAGCAGGGACATACCGGCAGGGTTGCCGTAGACGGTGCTTGCATCTTCGGCAGAAGAAGATCGACCTGCGAAACCAGTCCCCATCCCGCTGATGCTCTGTTCGTTAAGGGCAAAGCCACTTGCGAAAAGCTGGGTGGATGCCAGGGCAACAGAAAGGCTGAGTGTGGTCTTGAGCATTACTTTTTTCATTATTAGAACTCCGTGGTGATCACCGAGGCGAAAACTACCAACATTTTCGCTTCGGCGCTATAGGCTGTATCGCAGGAGATAGAGCGGTTTTGTAGGACAATCCGACCAGGTTCGGTAGGTTTTTTCAGATACTGTTCCTTTGCTCTAGCAAGCGATCGGAGTGACTGATGGGTCACAGCTTTGCCAGGCTCGGGTGAAATCTCTCAGGCGTCCTTGTGGGTGGAAAATCTGTCGCCAGATCCGCGCCATACCGAGCAGATCGTCGATGGCGGGCAGGTGAGGGTGGTGTTCTTCCACCAGCAACCAGGCGATGGCGGTGGCGTAGCGCAGGTTCACGGCAAGTTCGAGGTTCGGGTTGCTGAAAAAAGCGTGCTGGCTGGCCAAGCCTCGAACCAGGCTGGCCAATTCCGGGTCCGTGGCCAGGTAACGGTCCCAGAGCGCGGCATGGCGACTTTCGTCGATGCAATACAGGCCGTGTCCACGGCGATCATGCAGGGCCGAGCCCAGGTCCGACTGGCTGGCGGCGATGCCCAGCAGCAGGGCTTCGGCGCTCGGGCTGTGGCGGCCCAGATACATCAGGGTCGGACGAATCACATAAAGGCGCAGTTCCCTGGCGGCGATACCCATGACACCCTCGATGCTCCTGCCGTGTGATCGGCGATTTTTTATTGGTCGGCGTGGCCTGGCCCCTGGCAGCGATGGAGGCGTTCAGGCCCGCCGGAAGCGGCCCGGGCCGCTTGAGTTGAAGTGTAGTGTCATATCTTCGCTGTAAAGGACTGTTTTTAAAATATTTAAGCCATGAGCATGCGGCTTATATATTTATTCGTACTTAGCTATACAGCCAAAATCGCGAAACTTCAGGCAATAAAAAGCCCGGCGATAAGTGCCGGGCTTTTGAGTTACTGCTTGTTTCGGGCTTCAGGCGACCAGGGCCTGGCGCGTGCGTTCGATCACTGCCTGCAGCGGTTCGGCGCTGGAATACTGGTCTGGATACAGGCGTTCGCTGTGACGGGCGATACCGTGTTCGTTGACCAGCGTGAAGCTGAAACTGCCTTTGCGAGCGGCCATGATCAGGCAGTTCATCGGTGCGAAGGCGTTGGTGAGGGTGCGAATGGCATCCTGGGTCTGGATTTGAGTCGACATAATTATTAGGTGTCCCTGCAAATGACACGGAATCTGATCCGTGTAACGTTAAAACGTTCCAGTAGCGTCGAACCACAATGGGGCGGACGAAGAACCTGACTGGAACAAAGCAGCCAGTTTGCAGCGCATGAAATAAGTGGCGCTTGGGCTGGCAGGTAGGTACTCAGGAGGGCAGGCAATCACGACAAGGGCAAAGGTTCTGGGCCCGGGGTGAAGATCCTGATCAATCTTGCAGGTTGGTTCGGTCAGAGTAACAACATTCGGCAGCGGCCTTTCAAAAGGCTGTGCGGGGAAAGATTTACCTGGAAACCATCGAGGGGTCGATCCCTTTTTCGAGCGACTGATCCATTCGGAGCGTGCTTGTGGGGATATATTCGACCGGAATTGACTTTCAGCTTGGTACTAACGGCGCGGATACTATCGCATTGAAACGGATAAGGGAAGGGTTCTGGCGAAAAAATATCCATCGGGGACGCTGTCTTCCGTCGAGGCTGGATCTCGTCGACAGGGTGCTGCGGACCCTCCGCTCGCCTAGGCGGACGGACCGGTGCCAGGGCGGGTGGAAAGGGCGGGTTGCCCCTGCCTGTGCAAAAACGGTGCGTCGATATAACCGTTATCGCACTACTTGTGCACAATTACGGCACGGCTTGTCACCTGACTGTCACCTGGGCAATCTGTCGCTCGAATGCCTGTATCGCCCATACAAGTCAATGAAAAATATCGTCTTTTTTTATTGGTGAAAAAATCGACAGTTTGACTGCGAGCCCCGTTCCATGCGGCTTTGCGAGGGTTGGAGAGGGGTTGTCCACTGAGTTATCCACAGCTTCTGTGGATTGTCCCAAGCGCTTGCTCTAGCCCGGGCATGCTGCGTTTTTTCGACTTTACCCGTGCGAAAAAGAGCGTAGAGTGGCGCGCCCTGCGATCTGGCGTGCAGTGCCACATGAAACTTCGGTCAGTTGCCTTGCTTGCATTCACATCCGACAGGATTTCTCCTCGCCCCGAGCTGTCCGTCGCCGATCACCTTCGTTACCCTTGATTCTTTACCACCTGTTGGCTGCTTGGGAGTTCTTATGGCGTTGGATCTGACCAGTCTCTTGCTGGGTTTGGCGGGCGCGGCGCTGCCGTTGCTGGCGCTGGCCTGGCAGTTGCAGCGCCGGGCAAGTGCCGCCCAGGCCGAGCTGGTGCTGCTGGACGAGCGTTTGAGCAGTGCCCGCCTGGGGCTGGACGGTGTCAACGCGCAGCTGGATGCCTGCCGCGACGAGGTCAGCGACCTGAGCCAGGCCAATACCGTCAAGCAGGCGGAGCTGGCCGCGTTGCGCCGGGAAGTCGAATTGCTGCAGATCGAGCGCGACAACGCCCGCGACGCCGCCCACGCCTGGAACCTGGAGCGTGCGCAGAAAGAGGTCGAACTACGCCGGCTGGATGCCCAGGCAGCGTCCTTGGGTGCCGAGCTGCGCGAACAGCAGGACAGCCATCAGCAGCGCCTGAACGACCTGCAAGGTTCGCGGGACGAACTGCGTGCGCAGTTTGCCGAACTGGCCGGGAAGATCTTCGACGAGCGCGAGGCGCGTTTTGCCGAAAACAGCCAGCAACGCCTCGGACAATTGCTCGACCCGTTAAAAGAACGCATCCAGTCCTTCGAAAAGCGCGTGGAAGAAAGTTATCAACAAGAAGCCCGTGAACGCTTCTCCCTGGGCAAGGAACTGGAGCGTCTGCAGCAGTTGAACCTGCGCCTGAGCGATGAGGCGACCAACCTGACCCGGGCGCTCAAGGGCCAGAAGACCCAGGGTAACTGGGGCGAGTTGATCCTCGAGCGGGTGCTTGAGCATGCCGGGTTGGAAAAGGGCCGCGAGTACCAGACCCAGGTCAGCCTGAAGGGGCCGGACGGCGAGCGTTTCCAGCCGGATGTGCTGATCCTGCTGCCCGGTGACAAGCAGGTGGTGGTGGACTCCAAGGTCAGCCTGACCGCCTATCAGCACTACGTGGGCGCCGCCGACGAGGTGATTGGCCAGGCGGCGCTCAAGCAGCATGTGCTGTCTCTGCGCAATCACGTCAAGGGGCTGTCCGACAAGGACTACAAACGCCTGGAGGGCTTGCACAGCCTGGACTTCGTCTTGCTGTTCGTGCCCATCGAAGCGGCGTTTTCGGCGGCCCTGCAGGCTGAGCCGAACCTGTTCCAGGAAGCCTTCGACCGCAATATCGTGATTGTCAGCCCCACCACCTTGCTCGCCACATTGCGGGTGATCGACAGCCTCTGGAAGCAGGAGCGGCAGAGCCAGAACGCCCGGGAAATCGCCGAGCGGGCCGGCTGGCTGTACGACAAGTTCGTGCTGTTCATCCAGGACCTGGACGAGGTGGGCAATCGCCTCCAGCAACTGGACAAGGCCTACGCTGCCGCGCGGAACAAGCTGACCGACGGGCGTGGCAACCTGATCAGCCGCAGCGAACAACTCAAGCTGCTGGGCGCACGGGCGAGCAAGAGCCTGCCGGCGGAGCTGCTGGAGCGGGCGATGACCGACGAGGACGGCGTGGTGCAACTGCCGGACTGATCTTAAGGCGAACATTGGTCCCTGTAGGAGTGAGCTTGCTCGCGATGGTAGTCAGGACACCGCGGGGTATCAGGTGCCCAGCGTCATCGTTGACATCCATCGCGAGCAATCGAGCGTCGACCGGCTGCTCCTACAGTGAACCGGTCTTTCAGAGGGGCAGATGCCGGCTCAACAAGGCCCGCAATGCCGCCGGCTTCACCGGCTTGGCCAGGTACTCCAATCCTGCCCCATGCACCTGCGCGACGGTCTCCGGGCGCAGGTCGGCGCTGATGACCACCCCGGGCAGCGGCTCCGCCAGGCGCGTGCGCATCCAGGTCATCAGGCCGGTACCGGTCTCGCCGTCATCCAGGTGATAGTCCACCAGCGCCAGTTGCGGACGCAGGCCGCCATCGAGCAACGTGGCGCATTCCTCGCGATTGCGCGCGGTCGATACCCGGCAGCCCCAGCGGGTCAGCAGGCTGTGCATGCCGATCAGGATGCTGTCCTCGTTATCCACGCATAACACCTGCGCACCGCTCAGTGCCTGGCCGTTGACCGGCGCGCGCTCGCCGGCCGCGCTGGCCTGCTGGCGGGCCAGCGGCACGCTGACGCTGAAGACACTGCCGCGCCCGGGCCAGGAGCGCACTTGCAGGCGATGCCCCAGCACCCGGCACAGCCCGTCGGCAATCGCCAGGCCCAGGCCCAGGCCCTTTTCGGCGCGGGTCTGGTGGCTGTCCAGGCGTTTGAATTCTTCGAAAATCACCTGGCGCTTGTCCTCGGGAATGCCCGGCCCGCGGTCCCAGACCTCTAGCGACAGCTGCCCGCCCTGGCGCCGTACCCCGAGCAGGACCGGACCCTTGGCGTAGCGGAAGGCATTGGTCAGGAAGTTCTGCAGGATCCGGCGCAACAGCTTGATGTCGCTGTGCACCGGCAGGCGACTGCCGCGAACCCGGAAGCTCATGCCCTGTTCCTGGGCCAGGGCCTTGAACTCCGCCCCCAGGGTGTCGAACAGCTCGTTGAGGACAAAGGGCTGCGGATTGGGTGTGATCTTGCCGTTTTCCAGGCGCGAAATGTCCAGCAGGTCGCTGATCAGGTCTTCGGCCGAGCGCAGCGAGCTGTCCAGGTGCTGGACCAGTTGCCGGGCGTCCCGGGACAGGCTGTCGTCCTGGTGGGAGAGGGCGGCGGAGAACAGTCGGGCGGCATTCAGCGGCTGCATCAGGTCATGGCTGACCGCCGCCAGGAAACGGGTCTTGGACTGGTTGGCGGCTTCCGCCGTGCCCTTGGCCTCGGTCAGGGCGACGTTCAGTTGCGACAATTCGTGGGTCCGTTCGGCGACGCGCTGCTCCAGCCCCTCGTTGGCCTCGGTGAGGGCCTGTTCGGCCTCGCGGAACGCGGTGATGTCGGTGAAGCTCATGACGAAACCGCCACCGGGCATCGGGTTGCCGATCAGTTCGATCACCCGTCCGTTGGGGAACAGGCGCTCTGAGGTATGCGCGCGGCCCTGGCGCATCCAGTGCAGGCGCCGCGCGACATGCACTTCGGCCTCGCCGGGGCCGAGCAGGCCACGTTCGGCGTTGTAGCGAATGATATCGGCAATCGGCCGGCCGACGCTGATCAGGCCGTCCGGGAAATTGAACAGTTCCAGGTAGCGACGGTTCCAGGCCACCAGCTTCAACGACTGGTCGACCACGCTGATGCCCTGGGTGATGTTTTCGATGGCGCCCTGCAGCAGGGCCCGGTTGAACTGCAGCACTTCGGAGGCTTCATCGGCGATACGCACGACGTCTTCGAGCTGCATTTCCCGCCCTTCGATGGCGGCCCTCACCACTGCCCGGGTCGAGGAAGCCCCGAGTACCCCGGCCAGCAGGCGTTCGGTGTGGGCGATCCAGTCGCTGTCGGCGTTCTGGTTCGGGTTGAAAGCCTTGCCCTGGCGATAGGCGAAGCGGATAAAGCTCTGCTGCGCGCGCTCCTCGCCGACAAAGCGTGCGGCGAGGGTCAGCAGGTCTTCGATCTGCACCGCCAGCAGCGAGCGGCCGCCGGGGCGGGCGTGGAGTTCCTGGCCGATGAAGCGTCCGGCCTGCCAGTGCTCGGAGACCCGCGTGCGCGACAGCACCGAGACCCAGGCGAACAAGGTGAAGTTACCCGCCAGGGACAGCACCACGCCTTGGGTCAGGGGGCTGATCGGCAGGTTCAGCGGGTTGGCGTGCAGCCACGCGAGGCCAGGGAAACTGTCTAGCGACCAGCCCAGGCTATGGGCGGCGATCGGCAGGACCAGGGTGTAGAACCAGAGGAAGGTGCCCCCGGCGATCCCGGCAAACACACCGCGGCGGTTGGCCTGTTTCCAGTACAGCGCGCCGAGCATGGCCGGCGCCAGTTGGGTCACGGCGGCGAAGGCGATCTGGCCGATGGTCGCCAGGCTCGCGTTCGAGCCCAGCAGGCGGTAGCTGACGTAGGCCAGCAGGAGGATGGCGACGATGCTGACCCGGCGCACCGAGAGCATCCAGTGGCGGAAGACTTCGAACGGCCGCTCGGAGTTCTGCCGACGCAGCAACCAGGGCAGCAGCATGTCGTTGGAGACCATGGTCGACAGCGCGACGCTGGCGACGATCACCATGCCGGTGGCCGCCGAGGCCCCGCCGATAAAGGCCAGCAAGGCCAGCGCCGGATGGGCCTGGGCCAGGGGTAGGCTGATGACGTAGGAATCGCGCAATACGTCCGTGGGCAACATCATGCGCCCGGCCAGGGCGATGGGCACCACGAACAGGGCCGCCAGGATCAGGTAGGCCGGGAACACCCACTTGGCCAGGCGCAGGTCCTGCGGCTCGATGTTCTCCACCACGGTGACATGGAACTGCCGGGGCAGGCAGATGATCGCCATCATCGCCACGCCGGTCTGCACCACCATGGACGGCCAGTTGACCGTTTCCTCCCAGTATTGCGCCAGCAGCGCCGAGGTGCGGGCCTGGTCGAACAGGTCGTCGAAACCGTCATACAGGCCGTAGGTGATAAAGGCCCCGACGGCGAGAAAGGCCAACAGCTTGACCAGCGATTCGAAGGCGATCGCCAGCACCATGCCCCGGTGGTGTTCGGTGGCGTCGAGGTTGCGGGTGCCGAAGACGATGGTGAACAGCGCCAGGATCAGCGACACCACCAGCGCCGTGTCCTGGGCCCGCACGCCCATGGCATCGGCACCGGCGCCGATCAGCAGGTTGACGCCGAGGACGATGGCCTTGAGTTGCAGGGCGATATACGGCAGCACACCGACCAGGCAGATCAGCGCCACCACCACCGCCAGGGTCTGCGACTTGCCATAGCGGGCGGCGATGAAGTCGGCGATGGAGGTGATGTTTTCCTGTTTGCTGATCAGCACCATCTTTTGCAGGACCCAGGGCGCGCACACCAGCAACAGCACGGGTCCCAGGTAGATCGGCAGGAATGCCCAGAGCTGGTCGGCGGCCTGGCCGACCGCGCCGAAGAAGGTCCAGCTGGTGCAATAGACGGCCAGCGACAGGCTGTACACCCAGGCCCGCATGCGCGGCGGCAAGGGCGCGCTGCGGCGGTCGCCATAAAAGGCGATGGCGAACATGATGGCCATATAGGCCAGGGCGACGGCGGCGATCAGCCCGCTGGACAGTGACATGGAAACTCCGGGCAAAAGACATTCCCAGGGCAGTCCGGCCCTGGCACTACAGTCTCGCACGATGGCCGGGCGGCGTCAGTGTCGACCAAGGTCGCAGCGCGGCCGAGTGCCGCAGGCGATTGTTCAGCCTTGCAGGGCGATGTCTATCTGCCGGTGCAAGGCTTCGACACTCAACGCCTTGTCCGAGAACAGCACGCGGAACACCGTCGGCGCGACGATCAGGTCGAGCAGGTGCTCGACGCCGGGCTGCGTTTCATCCGGGTAACGATCGAGAATGCTCTGCAGCTGCCCGCCGAGGATGGTCGTGCAATAGCCGGTGGTGGCGCGGCATTGCACATCCCGCATCATCTGCCGACCCGGTTCCGAGCTGATTTCATCCAGGTACTGCTCGGCCCAGGCCTGCAGGTCGCCGCGCAGGCTGCCGGTATTGGCCGGTTCGGCCTCCGGACGCATGCGGGCAAACGCCACATCCGCCAACAACGCCGCCAGGTCGCCCCAGCGCCGATAGATGGTCGAGGGCGTGACGCCGGCCCGCGCCGCGATCTGCGGGACGGTCAGGCTCGCGCGGTCCTGCTCTTCGAGAAGCGCACGGACGGCCTGATGAATCGATTCCTGCACCCGGGCGCTGCGGCCGCCCGGGCGTACACTTTCTTTGATCGCCATGCCAAAACCTTAACACAAAGAATTTGCTTTAAGCGAAAAGCCGTAGCACACTCCGCAAAAGCAAAATTTTAGCTTTTATGGAGCGTGCCCATGTCCAGTAGCGTCGAAACGCCTGTTTCCAACCGTGCCAGCCTGGTGTTCCTGTCGATCACCTTGTTGACCTTTCTGGCCGCCTCCAGCGCGCCGACGCCCTTGTACCACCTGTACCAGGAAACCCTGCAGTTTTCCGCGGCCACCCTGACGCTGATCTTCGGGGTGTATGCCCTGAGTCTGCTGGCAGCGCTGCTGACGGTCGGTTCGCTGTCCGACCACCTGGGCCGCAGGCCGGTGATCTTTGCCGCGCTGCTGTTGGATATCGGCGCGATGCTGCTGTTCATCCTGGCCGACAGCGCCGCGTTGCTGATCGCCGCGCGGGCGCTGCAAGGCTTTGCCACCGGCATGGCCACCAGCGTACTGGGTGCGACCCTGCTGGACAACGACAACCGCAAGGGACCGTTGATCAACAGTCTTGCCCCCCTGCTGGGGATGGCCTGCGGTGGTCTCGGTTCCGGGCTGCTGGTGGAGTTCGCGCCTCACCCGATGCAGTTGGTGTACTGGATTCTGTTCGGCCTGCTGGTGGCACAGGCGCTGTTTGTCTGGCGCCTGCCGGAAACGGTCAGTGCACAGCCGGGCGCCCTGGCGTCGTTGCGCCCGACCCTGCATGTGCCGCCGCAAGCGCGTCGGGCCCTGTGGCTGTCGTTGCCGGTGGACGTCGCGGTCTGGGCCGTGGGCGGTTTCTACCTGTCGCTCGCGCCTTCGCTGGTACGGGCCGCCACCGGCTCGACCTCCAACCTGATCGGCGGCGTCCTGGTGGCGGTGCTGACCCTCAGTGGGGCGCTGGCCATCTTCACCCTGCGCAATCGTCCTGGGGAAAAAGTCCTGCGCCTGGGGGCCGCTTTGCTGGCGACCGGTGTCAGCCTGATCCTGCTGGCCGTGCACAGCGCCAGTCTGCCGCTGTTTCTCTTCGCGACCCTGGTGGCGGGCAGCGGTTTCGGTTCGGGCTTCCTCGGCGCCTTGCGCAGCGTGCTGCCGCTGGCCTTGCCCCATGAGCGGGCAGGGCTGATGGCGGCCTTTTATGTGTTGAGCTACCTGGCATTCTGCCTGCCGGCGTTGCTGGCGGGTAACCTGAGCCACCATTTTGGTCTGATCGCGACGACGGATGGCTATGCCGCGATGTTGATCGGGCTGTCCCTGGGGGCCTTGCTGATGTTGTCGTGGCGCCGTCCGGCGCGGGACCTGGTGGTCTGAGCCGGTGGTCCGGCTGATCGGTTATTGCAAGATCGAAGGCGGGGCGCTGGTCAGACTGAGGCCTTTTAGCGGAATGACCACGGCGCGCCATGACGACTCCCCCACGCCCCGGCACCCGGACGCCATTGCCGGCGTCCGCTCGGTTGGCCTTGCAGCTCCAGTCCGCCGACCTGACGCAAATGCTCAGCCTGTTGCAGGAGGTGGCCTGGCAACCGTTGTCCGCCCAGGCACACTTGTTCCTGCAGCCCGAGAGCCTGTTCGGCTTGCATCGATTGCTCTCCCATGTGCTGCCCTCGCGGCGGATGCGGCCCCAGGGGGCGGTGCCCATGGCGTTTGCCCTGCGGACCCTCAGGCAGGCGATGTTGCAAGAGTCCGATCCGCGGCGTCGGGTCGAACTGGCCCATGACTGCGTCGATGCGCTGCTGCTCAGGACCCAGGGGGTGTGGATCGGCAAGCGCATTGCCCAGTTGCATGGCCTGGAGGCCATGGATGTCGCGACCCAGGGGTTTATCGAACTGATCCAGGCCTGTGCGGCGATTCTCCGCGATCATGCATTCGTCATGGCGCGCCTGGGCATCGGTGCCGGTTGGTTCGGTGGCGAAACCGGGGTCGCCGCGAAGTTGGGCAAGGCCGCCACCTATGGCTCCGGCGGGCACATCAACCGGGCGCGTTTTGCGATTTTGCGCAGTGCGCTGGTGCGCGGCGATGAAATCAAGCGACCGGTGCCGGGTGCGGAGCCCGTGCTGGATGCTGGCTGGTTCCTGCAGGGACAGTATCCGACATTAGCTGACGGCATCAGGCTTGGCGTCCGACAAACTGCGCCCGATAAGCCGACGGCGAAATCCGTAGCGAGGCGTTGAAATGCTGGCGCAACGACAGGGCGCTGCCGAAGCCCGCCTCCAGGGCAATGGCTTCAATACTCTGGTCGCTGCTTTCCAGCAGGCGCTGGGCATGACTCAGGCGTTGCCCCAGCAGCCACTGGCCAACGGTGGTCCCGGTCAGTTGCCGAAAGTGCCGGGTGAATGAGCGACGACTCATCGCTGTCCGGTCCGCCAGCTCATCCAGGGAATGGTTCCGGGTGAAGTTTCGCCCGAGCCATTGCAACAGTTGCCCCATGCGATCCTGCTCGGCGGCCATGGGCAGCGGTCGCTCGATGAATTGCGCCTGTCCACCCGAGCGATGAGGCGCGACCACCAGTCGCCGGGCCACCTTGTGCGTGACCTCGGCACCGCACAGTTGCTGCATCAGGTACAGGCAGCAATCCAGGCCGGCGGCGGTGCCGGCCGAGGTCAGCAAGTGATCGGATTCGGCATACAGCACGTCGGCATCCAGCAGCACCCGCGGGTAGCGGCGGGCGAAGGCCGCGGCCCAGTGCCAGTGGGTGGTGGCCTTGCGTCCGTCCAGCAGCCCGGTTTCGGCGAGGACAAAGGCCCCCAGGCACAGGCCGACGATGCGCGTGCCTCGGCGGTGTGCCTGGCGCAGCGCTTCCAGCAATGGTTCGGGTGGCTGCTCTTCGGTGTCGCGCCAGGACGGCATGATGATCACGTCGGCCTGGTCCAGGGCCTCAAGACCATGGCGAACCTGGATATCGAAACCTGCGGAGGTACTCAGTGGACTTGGCTCGAATCCACAGACCTTGAGGGAGAAGCGCGGCATCTCGATGCCTTTGCGCTGCTCATCGAATACCAGTGTCGGCACGGACAAATGAAAAGGGCTGATGCCGTTGAAGGCGATCACGGCGATATGGATCGTGCTCATCTGCTGTGGACTCGGGGCAGCGGTTTGGCCTGATCTTATCGAAGATTGTCCTTCGGGCCACTTATTGATTTGCAGACGGCGGGCAATCATGAGGTCTCAAGCGTTTTCACCCAGGAGCCAGACCATGTCCCAGTCACCACGCCGTGCGTTGATCGTCATCGATGTGCAGAACGAATACGTCACGGGCAACCTGCTGATCGAATACCCGCCGGTGAGTGAGTCGCTGGCCAATATCGGCAGGGCCATCGATGCGGCGAACGCCGCGGGGATTCCGGTGGTGGTCGTGCAAAACGACAGTCCGGTGGGGTCGTCGCTGTTCGCGATCGGCTCGCCGGGCTGGGAGTTGCATGCGGTGGTCGGTTCACGGCCACACGATCATCTTATCCACAAAACATTGCCCAGTGCCTTTGCCGGAACCGACCTGGCGCAATGGCTGGAGGCGCGCCGGATCGACACCCTGAGCGTGGTGGGTTACATGACCCACAACTGCGATGCCTCGACGATCTTCGAAGCCACCCATCGGGGCCTGGCGGTCGAGTTTCTCAGCGATGCCACCGGCTCCCTGCCGTATGCCAATGAGGCGGGGCAGGCCAGTGCCGAGGAGATCCACCGGGTCTTCAGCGTGGTCTTCCATTCGCGCTTTGCCGCCGTGGTCAGCACCGCGCGTTGGCAGTCCGCTGTGGAGGAGGGCGTGGCCTTGCCCCGCTCTTCGATCCTGGCTTCCAATCAACAGGCGCTGCAACGCTCATGACCATTATCCGTAGCCGTGACTTTACCGGCAGCCGTCCCTGGGCGGCGCTGGATATCGCCAGCATGAATGGCATCGGTACCCGTTTGCACTGGACCGACCAGCCCTATATCTGGCACATCAATGACGGGCAGGAGGTGTTTGTGGTGCTCGATGGTCGGGTGCGCATGCGTTATCGCAAGGGCGGGATCGAGCAGGCCGTGGTGCTGGAAGTCGGCGACATCTTCTACGCTGAAATCGGCTGTGAGCACCTGGCCGAACCCCTGGGAGAAGCGCGGGTGCTGGTGATCGAAGCCGAGGGCAGTTGCTGACGCTTATCTATAAAACAGATAACAGTTAGAGAAAATACCCGTTATATGGATATTCGATACGGTTCTATGATGACTGCAACCTCACCCGAGGACAGGAGTCAGTCATGCAAACATGTCCCAATAGCGTCAACCCCGAAATCCCGTCGCGGCCCCGCCGTGAAGTCATTCGCCAGTTCACCCCCAACTGGTTCGCCGCCACCATGGGCACTGGTGTCCTGGCACTGGCCTTGGCCCAGTTGCCGATTGAAGTCCCGGGCCAGCGGGCTTTTGCCGAAGGCCTGTGGTTGTTCAATATCCTGCTGTTCGCCGTGTTCAGCCTGCTCTATGGGGCGCGCTGGGTGTTGTTCTTCCATGAAGCGCGGCGGATTTTCGGGCATTCCACGGTCTCGATGTTCTTCGGCACCATTCCCATGGGGCTGGCGACCATCATCAACGGTTTCCTGCTGTTTGGCGTGCCGCGCTGGGGCGACAGCGCGGTTCAGGTCGCCGAAGTGCTGTGGTGGATCGACGTGGCCATGTCCCTGGCCTGCGGCGTGCTGATTCCTTACCTGATGTTCACCCGCCAGGAGCACAGTATCGACCAGATGACGGCGGTCTGGCTGTTGCCGGTGGTGGCCGCGGAAGTGGCGGCGGCCAGTGGTGGCCTGCTGGCGCCGCACCTGCTCGATAGCCACCTGCAGTTCAACGTGTTGATCACCAGCTATGTGCTCTGGGCCTTCTCGGTGCCGGTGGCGTTCAGCATCCTGGTGATCCTGCTGTTGCGCATGGCGCTGCACAAACTGCCCCATGAAAGCATGGCGGCCTCGAGCTGGCTGGCCTTGGGCCCGATCGGTACCGGGGCGCTGGGCATGCTGTTGCTGGGGGCGGACTCGCCAGCGATTTTTGCCGCCAATGGCTTCGCCGGTATCGGTGAAATCGCCAGCGGGCTGGGCCTGGTCGCCGGGATCATCCTCTGGGGCTTTGGTCTGTGGTGGATGCTGATGGCGGTGCTGATCACCCTGCGTTATCTGCGCCGGGGTATCCCGTTCAATCTCGGCTGGTGGGGCTTCACCTTCCCGTTGGGTGTTTACTCCCTGGCGACGCTGAAGTTGGGCAGTACCTTGCACCTGGGCTTTTTCAGCGGCTTAGGCCTGGTGTTGGTGGCCTTGCTGGCGGTGCTGTGGCTGATTGTCGGTGCGCGGACCCTGCGCGGGGCCTACAAAGGCGAGCTTTTTGTTTCACCCTGCCTGGCAGGAATAGCGAAATAGTTGCCCGATATTAGGTAAGGTTGTGGCCCGGGGGCGGTGATCCGCCTTCCAACAAGAAAGCCGCTCTCGGCGCCACTCAGGTACAGGGAAGATGAGTCACCCCTCACAGTTCAATCTGCTGCGTACACGGCGCTTCCTGCCGTTCTTCGTGACGCAGTCCCTCGGCGCTTTCAACGACAACCTGTTCAAGCAGTCGTTGATCCTCGCCATCCTCTACAAGCTCGCCCTCACAGGGGATCGCGGCATCTGGGTCAACCTCTGTGCCTTGCTGTTCATCCTGCCGTTCTTCCTGTTCTCGGCCCTGGCCGGCCAGTTCGGCGAAAAGTTCGCCAAGGACGCGCTGATCCGGGTGATCAAGCTGGGTGAAATCGTCATCATGGCGGTAGGGGCCGTGGGCTTCGTGTTCGATCACCTGTCGCTGATGCTGCTGACGCTGTTCGCCATGGGCACGCACTCGGCGCTGTTCGGCCCGGTCAAATACTCGATCCTGCCCCAGGCCTTGCGCGAAGACGAACTGGTGGGCGGCAACGGCCTGGTGGAAATGGGTACCTTCCTGGCGATCCTGGCGGGAACCATCGGTGCCGGGATCATGATGTCTTCGGCGCACTACGCGCCGGTGGTTTCTACCGCCATCGTGCTGGTGGCAGTGCTCGGCTACCTGGCCAGTCGAGGTATTCCCCGGGCGGCGGCGGCGAGTCCGCAGTTGCGGCTGAACTGGAATATCTTCAGCCAGTCCTGGGCCACCTTGCGCCTGGGCCTGGGGCAGACGCCCGCGGTGTCGCGTTCGATCGTCGGCAACTCCTGGTTCTGGTTCGTCGGGGCGATCTACCTGACGCAGATCCCGGCATACGCCAAGGAGTGGCTGTATGGCGATGAAACCGTGGTGACACTGATCCTCACGGTGTTTTCTGTCGGTATCGCCGCCGGCTCCATGCTTTGCGAACGGTTGTCGGGGCGCAAGGTGGAAATCGGCCTGGTGCCCTTCGGTTCGTTCGGGCTGAGCCTGTTCGGCCTGATGTTGTGGTGGCATTCCGGACATCTGCCGCAGAACGTGCAGGCCAACGACTGGCTGACGCTGCTGGGTTTTCACCAGGCCTGGTGGGTGCTGGTGGATATCCTCGGGCTGGGTATCTTCGGCGGTTTCTACATCGTGCCGCTGTATGCCTTGATCCAGTCGCGTACCGCCGAGAACGAGCGGGCCCGGGTGATCGCCGCCAACAACATCCTCAACGCGCTGTTCATGGTGGTCTCGGCGATTGTCTCGATCCTGCTGCTGAGTGTGGCGAAGCTGTCGATTCCCGAGTTGTTCCTGGTGGTGTCGCTGATGAACATCGCGGTCAACACCTACATCTTCAAGATCGTGCCCGAGTTCAGCATGCGTTTCATGATCTGGCTGCTCAGCCATTCCATGTACCGCGTCGAGCACCGCAACCTGGAGTCGATTCCCGATGAGGGGGCGGCCCTGCTGGTCTGCAACCATGTGTCGTTTGTCGATGCGTTGCTGATTGGCGGGGCGGTGCGGCGACCGATTCGCTTCGTGATGTATTACAAGATCTACCGCTTGCCGGTGCTCAACTTCATCTTCCGCACGGCCGGGGCCATCCCGATTGCCGGGCGGGGTGAAGACCTGGAGATCTACGAGCGGGCGTTCAGGAAAATTGCCGAGTACCTGAAGGATGGCGAGTTGGTGTGCATCTTCCCCGAGGGCAAGCTGACCACCGATGGCGAGATCAACGAGTTCAAGGGTGGCATGACCCGGGTGCTGGAGGAAACCCCGGTACCGGTGATTCCGCTGGCGCTGCAAGGCTTGTGGGGCAGTTTCTTCAGCCGTGATCCGAGCAAGGGCCTGTTCCGCCGCCTGTGGTCGCGGGTGACCCTGGTGGCGGGGGCGCCGGTGCTGGCCGAGGTGGCGGTGCCGGCGCAACTGCGTGAGCAGGTGTTGCAGTTGCGGGGCATGGCGCGTCGATAGGCGATTGGGTCGAGGAGGGTCTCAGGCGGCTGAGACCTTCAGCCCGACCAACCCGGTAATGATCAAGGCAACACTCGCCAGGCGGAACAACGCCATGGACTCACCGAACAGGATGATCCCGGCGATCACCGTGCCCACCGCACCGACCCCGGTCCAGATCGCATAGGCGGTGCCCAGCGGCAATTCCTTCATGGCCAGGCCCAGCAGGCCGAGGCTGATGGCCATGGCCGCGACGGTGAGTGCGGTGGGGAGCGGGCGGCTGAAGCCGTCGGTGTACTTGAGGCCAACGGCCCAGCCGACTTCGAAGAGACCGGCGAAAAACAGAATGATCCAGGACATGAAGACCTCCATCTATGGATGGGGTCGTCCCCGGATGGATAATGCCTAAAGCCACAGGGTCGTCCCTGTGCTGCGCACTATAGTGCCCATGCTTGTCCCGATGATCAAGTTTCCTTCAGTTCAGGGCGCTGTCAGCGGCCTGTTCGCGGTCCTGCTTTTCACTCATGCGCCGGAACCAGGTCGAGAGCAGGGCTCCGGAAATATTGTGCCAGACACTGAACAACGCGCTGGGTACCGCCGCCAGTGGCGAGAAGTGCGCGCTGGCCAGGGCGGCGCCCAGCCCTGAGTTCTGCATGCCGACCTCCAGCGCCAGTGACTTGCGCTGGGCCAGTGGCAGCTTGAACAGGCGGCCGGTGAAGTAGCCCAGCAGGAAGCCGAAACTGTTGTGCAGCACCACCACGGCCATGATCAGCAGGCCGGATTCGGCGATCTTCGCCTGGCTGGCAGCGACCACGGCGGCGACGATGATCACGATGCTCACCACCGACACCAGCGGCAGGACTTCCACCGCATGCCGGACCCGCTCACCCAGCAGGCGTTGGGCGACGACCCCCAGCACAATCGGCAGCAACACCACCTGCAGGATCGACCAGAACAGCTCGGTGAACGACACCGGCAACCAGGCCGAGGCCAGCAGCCAGATCAGCGCGGGAGTCAGCAGCGGGGCGAGCAGGGTGGTGACGGCGGCGATGGCCACCGACAGCGCCAGGTCGCCCCGGGCCAGCCAGGTCATGACATTGGAGGCGGTGCCGCTCGGGCAGCAGCCGACCAGGATCACCCCGACGGCGATTTCCGCCGGCAGCTGGAAGGTCCGGCAGAGCAGCCAGGCGACGCCCGGCATGATAATGAAGTGGGCGACCACGCCCAGGGCCACGCGCCAGGGATGGCGGGCGACTTCGGCGAAGTCGTCGAGCTTCAGGGTCAGGCCCATGCCGAACATCACCAGCCCGAGGAGCGGCACGATGGCGATTTTCAGGGCGATGAACCAAGTGGGTTGGAGGAACGCCAGCACGGCGAAGATCAGCACCCAGTAGGCGAAGGTATTGCCGACGAAGCGGCTGAGCGTGGCCAGTGCGCGCATGGTGTTTTCCTTGTTATATAAGGTGTCAAGCGGATTTGCCCCAATGCGGGCCAGCCAGATAAATGGGATCTTGAGAGCGCCACGAAACCTGTAGGAGCCTGCTTGCTGCGGGCGGCGTTCCGACGATGAACCCAAGAGCGCCGCGTGGTTTCAGATACCCCGCGTTATCGTTGACGTCCATCGCCAGCAAGCTGGCTCCTACACAGGGACCGCGTTTGGTCCCTACCGCCCAGTCGGCATCAGATACCCTGCGGCATTTCCTCGCCACCCAGGGCGTCGAACAGCTGTGGCAGGAATTCGCCGAAGGTCAGCATCATCAAGGTGAAGCTGGCGTCCAACTGGCCCAGGGCTTCGTCGCCGCCGTCCTGTTCGGCCTGGTCCTGCAGCAGGTCCTCGAACTTCAGGCGCTTGACCACCATCTTGTCGTCGAGCACGAAGGCCAGTTTGTCCTGCCAGGCCAGGGACAGTTGGGTAACCACCTTGCCGGTGCTCAGGTGCAGCTGGATTTCCTCGCCGGTCAGGTCCTGGCGCTTGCAGCGCACGATGCCGCCGTCTTCATGGGTGTCACGCAGCTCGCATTCGTCGAGGACGAAGAAGTGCTCCGCGGCAGCCAGGGTCTTCACCCAGTCGGTCATGATCGCGCTTGGCGCGGTCTTCACGGTCAGCGGCCGCACCGGCAGGGTGCCGAGCACTTCACGCAAGGTCGACAGCAGGTCCTCGGCGCGTTTCGGGCTGGCCGAGTTGACCAGGATCAGGCCCTGTTTCGGCGCGATGGCGGCAAAGGTCGAGGAACGACGGATAAAGGCCCGGGGCAGGAACGCCTGGATGATTTCATCCTTGAGCTGGTCGCGCTCCTTCTTGTAGACCTTGCGCATCTGTTCGGCTTCGATCTCCTCGACCTTTTCCTTCAGCGCATCGCGCACCACGCTACCCGGCAGGATACGTTCCTCCTTGCGCGCGGCCACCAGCAGGAAGTCGCCGCTGACGTGAACCAGCGGTGCGTCCTCGCCTTTGCCGAAGGGCGCGACGAAACCGTAAGTGGTCAACTCCTGGCTTGCACAGGGGCGGGCCGGTTTGCTCGCCAGTGCGGTCTCCAGCGCCTCGGCATCAAAAGGCAGATCTTGGGTCAGGCGATAGATCAGCAGGTTCTTGAACCACATGGGGTGCATCTCTCCTTTATACAAAGGAGGGCATTATTCTCTTCACGGCCCCATAGGCCAACCCTCTGCTAAGTCTTTGGAAGGCCTGAGAAAAATATTAAAGAAAGTGCTTGCCAGAGTGTGGATCGCTCCGTAGAATGCGCGCCACACCGAAAGCGAAGGGTGATTAGCTCAGCCGGGAGAGCATCTGCCTTACAAGCAGAGGGTCGGCGGTTCGATCCCGTCATCACCCACCATTCGTGATCAGTGTTAAGCGCAGCGGTAGTTCAGTCGGTTAGAATACCGGCCTGTCACGCCGGGGGTCGCGGGTTCGAGTCCCGTCCGCTGCGCCATATTCGATGATCTGGACCACTGAACGCCAGGTCATCACAGAAAGCCCGCCTTGTGCGGGCTTTTTGCTGTGTGGGCATTGGAGAAATCCATGCGCTGAAAAAAAGATTATTTAAATCAGTGCGTTATGGATTTTTTGTGGCATAATGCGCCCGCACCGAAACGAAAGGGTGATTAGCTCAGCCGGGAGAGCATCTGCCTTACAAGCAGAGGGTCGGCGGTTCGATCCCGTCATCACCCACCATTCGCTTCAACGCTACGCGCAGCGGTAGTTCAGTCGGTTAGAATACCGGCCTGTCACGCCGGGGGTCGCGGGTTCGAGTCCCGTCCGCTGCGCCATATTCGATGATCTGGACCACTGAACGCCAGGTCATTACAGAAAGCCCGCCTTGTGCGGGCTTTTTGTCGTCTGCCGTTTTTATTGCTCGGCGTTGCGGCTGTGCCGGTAGTCGCTGACCGCGTCGTACACCGCCTTGCGCAACCGGTTGATGCCACCGATCGGCCGATGTGCCTCCAGCCCATGCCAGGGACTGAACGACTGGTTATCACAGGCGATGTTCTGTTCCAGCGTATCGAAATCCTGGGCCGGAATCCGAATCCGTGCCACGGTCTGGAATGGCGCGTCGCTCTCCTTCCACTCGATGCTGGTGTCTTCGATCGGCATGTACAGATGGGCGTTCTGCCGCTGGATCTGCAAGACGAAACAGGCCGGGACGCGATCCGTGGACAGCTGTTGGATCAGGGCGCTACGGAGGAAGTTCGGCAGTTCCTGCTGCTGTTCCGGCAGTGCATATTCCGGGCAGCTCTGGGGATCGGGGGCCACGCGGAACTTGGCGTTGTCATTGCCGAACTTGTAGGGCGAGACCGAGAAGTAGGTGGTCTGTGTCGGACTGTCCGGCGCCGGTGCCAAGGTCGCCAGGGCGATGAACAGATGGCGAACCTGCCAGGTGGTCGGGTTCCAGTTCGGGAAAAACGCCATCACCCGCTTGCCTTCCGCCTGGGCATCGATGTTCTGCTGGTACTCGGCGACATCGCTGACGAAGAAGTTCGGATGGCTGAACATCACGAAGTCCTGCTCGTTGCGCCCCTGTTGCCCCGGCAACAGTTGCTTGCCCGGGACGTCGAGCAGCTTGAGCGCCATGCCACGGGCGTCGCGAATACTGTCGAACTGCGGATAGGCGTTGCCATTGGACAGCCGTATCAACGCCTGCCAGGTCTTGCCCGGTTCGGCAAACACGCCCTGGCGCAGATCCGCGCTCAGGTCGGCGGGGACCTGGACTTCGGCCTTCACGCAGCCGTGGGCCTTGGCGTGGGCATCGCGCAGGTAGCGGGTGCTCTCGCGATGCCGGTCGACGACGCGTATGGCGGTCTGGATGATGGCCTGGGTCCTGGCCGATTCACCGGGTGGAATCTGTTCCTCGGCGGACACCGGGCCACTCTGGCGCCAGGCGTACCAGCCACTGGCCAGGGCCCACCCCACCAGCCCGAGGCCGATCAGGATCAGCAGGCTCTTGCCCAGAAAAGCACCGAGGCGTAGCCAGAGTCGGGTCAGCATGTAGGCTTCCTTTTGACGTGAGCACGAAGGGTGGGGGTCATGGCAGTTGCGCCTCCAGCGGGCCGCCCAATACCTTCAGGTATTCGAGCAGGGCCCAGCGTTCTTCGGGCTGCAACAGACGACCGATCACGCCATCGCCACGCTTGCCGGTGCGGAATTCGTGGCCGCTGTTGTGATTGCCGCTGATACGGGTGTCGTACAGGAAGCCATTGGGGAAGGCTTCCGGGCGATAACCCAGATGACGCGGATCGTATTCGAAGGTGCCGCGATAGAAGGTGCTGGGGCGTTCGTCCTGGGGCGAGAGCAGTTGATACAGCGAAGGCACCGAACCGTTGTGCAGGAACGGCGGGGTGGCCCACACGCCGGCCAGCGGCCGGGCCTTGTAGGCGCGTTGCTCGAGTACGCCGATGGGCAGGCCGAAGCCATCCATCGCCGGCTGCTCTTCAGGCGTGACCTTGGCTTCGCGATAGGCGCGCTCTTCGACGAAGGCGGTGACGTAGGCCAGGCCCTTGGCCACCGACAGTTGCGTCATGTCCAGCGGCTTGCCGGGCGTGGGGTGCAGATGGACCGGCAGTTTCGCCAGTTCCGCCGGGTCCCATTGCAGTGAGCTCAGGTCGTAACGATTGTCGGCGATGTTGTTGGCGGTATTGGGGTCGGTACCAATCGCCGCGAGCGCAATGGAGACCAGGTGTTTCACCGGGCGACCGTTCTCCGTGGTAACCGGGGGCACATGGCAGCCGGCGCAGTTTTCCGCGAACAGCCCGCGGCCCTTGGCGGCCAGCGCCAGGTCGACCTTGCCGAACAGGTCCTCCGGCCAACTGGGCGGCTGGAGGTGCTTGAGGGTTTCCTCGATTCGCTGCAGGTCGCGCACGCGCACGCCGGAAGGGTAGCGGTCCGCACCTTGCAGCGGCTGGCCGTTGGCGTTGAAGAGGTTCAGGGGCGCGCCGACCCCCAGTGCTTCGCCGATATTGCGCGCCATGGGCTGCTGGGCCGAGGCGGTCCACTGCACCCAGTCGAAGGTCCAGATATCCCAGAGCTGCGGGTAATCCACGGGGGCGTTGGCGACGCGGTAGTTCTTCTCGGAAAGGGCATCGCCGAAGCTGGCATTGGCGATTCGCCCGAAGGCGTCGGTGCGGCCCGGGCCTTCCTCGGTCGGATAGAGGCCGCGATGGGTATCGTTCCAGGCCACCCGCAGGAAGGTGTCCAGCGACTGCTTGAAGTCCGTGCGCAACTGGTCGTACTGGGCGTCATAGTGGTCACCCAGGACGTTGTGGGCAAAGCGCTTGAATTTCCAGGGGTTGTAATAAGTGGCGGCCAGGCTCGCCACCAGGGCCTGGCCGAAACTGCCGCCGCGCAGCGTCGGCACGCTGGAAGGCAGCACATGCTGGGCCGAGCCGCCGTCGATCCGCAATGCCTGGTCCTTGTAGCGCAGTTCGCCGGTATGGCAGGCCGCACAGGTGATATCCAGGTACTGCTCGTGGCTGCCGGGGTCCTGGTGACGGGCGAAACCCACCGGCAGGTTGCCGGGGTTGTTCGCGCTCGCCTTGCGCTGGGGGTCGATCAGGAAGCCGAAGCGCGCCAGATATTCGGGTTCGGCAAAGCGCTGTTCGGAAAACGGCAACTCCAGGGCGGTGAACCACTCATAGCGCAGGCCTTTGACCTGTGTGCCTTGCGGTGTGTAGTAGTAGGTCTGGCGGTCGGCTTCGCTCCATTGCTCCAGATAGCGCACCTGGGCCGGTACGTAAGCCGGTAGTTTCGGATTGACGACGTAGTACAGGAGCACCGCGATGCCGAGGCAAAGCAGGAGAATCGCTGCCAGTAATACACGGTAAAAAATGCGCAAGATCACTATCCTTGTCGAGTTGTTTCCTTGTTATGCCTGAGCCATTGCCTGGTATCAAGTGGCCATGATGGCCGTGACTACTGGCCCGTGGCGCCGCAGCCGGATCAGGACAGACGTAAGCAGACTGTCAGGGTTTTGTAAAATGCGCCAAACACCTGAACTTATTGGCGGTTTGAGCCTCTCATGCCGGTAGCCATTGGTCGTGGCGGCCTGATAAGCTCGCGGCTTTATACGATTGCCCTTTAGGCGCATGAACAAGGAAATAGCATGAAACAGCATCGGTTGGCGGCGGCGGTGGCCCTGGTTGGCCTGGTACTTGCGGGCTGCGACTCGCATTCCAGCGTAGAGCTGAAAACCCCGGCGCAAAAAGCTTCCTACGGCATCGGCCTGAACATGGGCAAGAGCCTGGCCCAGGAAGGCATGGATGATCTGGATTCCAAGGCCGTGGCCCAGGGCATCGAAGATGCCGTCGGCAAGAAGCCACAGAAGCTCAAGGACGACGAACTGGTCGAAGCCTTTGCCGCTCTGCAGAAACGTGCCGAAGAGCGCATGGCCAAGCTGAGCGAAGAGTCGGCGGCTGCCGGCAAGAAATTCCTCGAGGAAAACGCCAAGAAGCCAGGTGTCGTGACCACCGCTTCGGGCCTGCAGTATGAAGTCATCAAGAAAGCCGATGGTCCTCAGCCCAAGCCGACCGACGTGGTGACCGTTCACTACACCGGCAAGCTGACCAACGGCACCACCTTCGACAGCTCCGTGGATCGCGGCAGCCCCATCGACCTGCCGGTCAGCGGTGTGATTCCAGGTTGGGTCGAAGGCCTGCAACTGATGCACGTCGGCGAGAAGTACAAGCTGTACATCCCGAGCGACCTGGCCTACGGCGCACAAAGCCCAAGCCCGGCGATCCCGGCCAACTCGGTTCTGGTCTTCGACCTGGAACTGCTGGCCATCAAGGATCAGGCCAAGGAAGGCGCCGCCAAGTAAGGCGCGCCCTCAGCACAACGCCCCGTTATCGGGGCGTTGTCGTTTCTGGGGGTTGTAAGCTGTAAGAAAACGAACATCTACAGGCAGGTATAGTCTTAACATTCGGCTAATCGGCCTAATCGTAGACTGATGCCAAGTCAATGAAATAATGGCTTTTTTTCAGTGAGTAAAAAACGCCCGATCTGAGTTGGGCCCTTGTAAAGCGGGGCTTTCAGCGTTGAAAAGTGGCTCTGTTCACAAGGTTATCCACAAGATGTGTGGATAACCTCGCACGGCTTTTCAGTGAAGAGAGGGGGAGTGGAGTGATCATGAAAGCACCCTGGAGTTTCGTCCGCTTCCTGCCCTTGGCGCAACGGCTGTTGCTGCGTGGCCGCCTGCCGGCGCTGTTGTTCGCCGTGGCGAGCAAAAGCGCCCTTCAAGGCGCCCGGCTGGGCAAGCTCAAGGAGGACCTGAGACTGCTGCAGGTCCTGTGCCTGGCCTACTGGCGCGGTGAGTACCGGGATATCAGCGTCAAGTCGATGATCATCGTGGTGGCCGGCCTGATGTACTTCCTCAGTCCGCTCGACGCCATCCCCGATTTCATCCCGGTGTTCGGCATGCTTGACGACATCGCGGTATTGGCCTGGGTGATGAATACCCTGGACCAGGAACTGAGTGCTTTCCGGCTCTGGCTCGAACGCCAGGCGCCGGAACGGCTGCGGGCGATCGAGCAACTGCCGGATACGCCCGGGCAGTTGCAACTGCAACGTCACGAAAAGGACTGAAGCCGATCCGTTCCCTTGAAGAACAACACACTAGCGACCTTGGCGGCTGTTAAGATTAAGCTACAAGGAAAGCGCCGACTTGCTATGTGTAAAAGTCCTACGGGGTGTGGTAATGGATCTTCAAATAATTACACGTGACGGCGAACCGGAATATGCGGTTCTGCCTTGGGCTCAGTATCAATCGTTACTCAAGGCTGCCGGTTTGAGCAGCCCGCAACCTTCGCAATCTCCCCCTGCCAACCCGGCGCCAGCGGCGGATGCCTTGCCGGCGTTCGAGCAGCTGCGCAGCCTGCGCGAAGCCAAGGGCCTGGCGGTCGAGACCCTGGCGCGTACGGTGGGTATCAGCCCTTCGTACCTGGGGCTGATCGAAAGCGGTGAGCGCGAGCCTGATGCTGCGATTCGTCGCAGCCTGGCCTGGGAATTGGGTGTGGCCGGCTGGAGGGACGCATCGTGAGCGTACGCATCAGTCGTCAGCACTGGGACGGACTGCTGGGCGAGCTCGACCAGGCGCGTCGCCAGCGTCATCTGTTGACCTATCGCGCCTTGCTGGAGCGCTTGCAGTTGCCCAGCCCGGCCATGCAAACCCTGACGGCGGCGCTGGAGCACCTGGCGGCCCTGGATGCCAAGGCCGAACAGCCGCTGCGCAGCTCCCTGGTGATCAGCCAGGGCGCGAGCCGCTTGCCGCGTACCGGTTTCTTCGAGTGTGTCGAGCGTCTGGGGCGCTTTTCCGGCCCGTCCGACGGCGTGGCGGCGGCGTCCTGGCATGCGTCCGAAGTGGTGCGGGTGTTCGAGTACGATTACCCGGAGTCGGCCGAGGCCTGACACGCCCCAATGCCGTTTGTAGGAGCAGCCGGTCGACGCTCCTACAATGGTTGTTCAGGCGAAGTGACTGCACAGCAGTCGATCACGTGAATGCTGTGGCCCGGCACATTCTTGGCGTGGTGCTTGGCCTGGGAGGCCAGCTCCGCCAGCTGCGCGGGGTCCAGCAGCGTGCAGGACTGCGGCTTCAGATGCACCACGCCGATGGACAGGGACAACAGCGGGAACTCCTGGCGCTGGCCCTGCCGATTCGAGGCGATGAAGCAGCCGGCCTCCAGGTGCTCGGCGCGGTAGAAGCGCCGGCTCTGGCTCTGGAAATCCTCCAGCAACTGATTCAGGCGCTTGCGCCAATCCTCCTCGCCCAGCACCAGCAGGAAGTCGTCGCCGCCGATATGGCCGACGAAATCCCGGCTCGGGTCGACGCGATCGTTCAGGCATTGCGCCAGGCACAGCAGGACTTCATCCCCACGACCGTAGCCATAGATATCGTTGAACGGCTTGAAACTGTCGATATCCACGTAGCAGATCACCGACTCCCGGGCCTGTTGCAACAGCCGTGTCAGGCATTGCTGGATCGGCACGTTGCCCGGCAGCAGGGTGAGCGGATTGGCATAGCGGGCTTGCTGGATCTTCAGTTCGGTAATCAGTTTCAACACATCGATGACCCGCCCCAGCCCCAGATACCGGCCTTGGTGGGTAATGATGAAATCTTCCTCGATACGCTGCCGGGCCCGGCTGGTGATCAAGCGGCTGACCTGCTGCAGGGACTGGCTCGACTCCACCGCCAGGAAGTCCTCGCTCATCAGCCGGCTGATGGGCTTGCGGGCGAACAGGTCGGTGGCAAAGGGCTTGAGCAGCACGTCCGAGAGCGAATGCCGGTGCACGATGCCGCACGGGTGGCCATGCTCGTCCAGGACGGCCAGGGAGTTGAGGTTGGCCTGGCGGCGGAAGGCTTCCAGCACGTTCGCCGTGGGGGTATCCAGGGCCACCGCCGGTTGCTCGTTGAGCAGGGCGCCGAGGTCGCTGCCTTCCTCGCTGAGGGCCATCGGAGTGGCCTCGAGCTTGGGCAGGAGCGCGCGGGCTTCCTGCGGCGGATGTTCCTGGGGACGGCAGAGCAGATAGCCCTGGACCAGGTCGACGCCCATCTCGGTGAGCACCGCCAGTTCCTCCGGCAGCTCGATGCCCTCTGCGATCACCAGGGCCCGGGAGGCCTTGGCGATCTGCAGGATGGAACCGACGAATTCGCGCTTGAGGGCATCCTGGTGGATACCGTCGATAAAGTGCCGGTCGATCTTCACATAGTCCGGGCGCAGCTCCGACCACAGGCGCAAGCTCGAATAGCCGGCCCCGAGATCGTCCAGGGCGATGGAAAAGCCCATGGCGCGATAGTGGTGCAAGGCGTTTTGCAGCAGCTGGAAATCGTCGGTGGGGGTCTGTTCGGTGAGTTCGATCACCACGTTGCTGGGATCGATGCCGAAGTCCTGCAGCAGCTGCAATGTGCGGCCCGGCTGATGGGTCGGCTCCAGCAAGGATTCCGGAGAGACGTTGAGAAAGAGTTTGCCCGGCAGTTTCTGTTCGCTGAAACGTCGGCAGGCGCTGAGGCGGCAGAGCATTTCCAGCTCGCTGAGGCGACCGGCCTGGCGGGCCACGGCGAACAGGCTGATAGGCGAGTGCAGCGGACTGTTGGACGGTCCCCGACTGAGTGCCTCATAGCCGAGGATCCGTCGTTCGGACAGTGAGATGATCGGTTGGAACAGGCTGTGCAGACCATTCTGAGCCAGGATTGAACTCAAGGCGTTCAGCTGTTCGGTCATGGTCATGGCTGTCTCGATCGATAAAAAAAGGACCGGGCATGGCCCTTTCTACAAGAGCAATGCCCAGTCCTTTATTTCACGACAGAATGATGACTATTTGATGACGCTCAGAAGCAGCTTCACATTAAATTGCCATCATCTGTCAATGTTTCGCGATTGCCGTGTTCAGACGCAGGTAGTCCAGCAGGATACGCCCGGTCTCACTCAGGTAGGCGTCGTCTTCGGGCTTGATCTTCTTGTCCGGATCCACCGGCGCGGCGTCGTCGTCTTCCTTCTTCAGTTCCTTGAGCGGCTCTTCGCCCTTGGCCTTGCGACGGGCGTTCTCCATGACCAGCTGCTTGGCGTCGATATCGGTGCGCTGGGCACGACGCTCGGTCTCGTTCAGGCTCACGGTTTTTTCCTTGAGCAGCTTCTCGGCCAGGGCCAGCTTGTCGCGAATGAAGATGAACTCCGCATCCTTCGACGCACGCGCCTCGTGGTCAGCCTTGAGCTGGGCCAGGAACGGCTTGAACGGATCCACCGGCGGCTTGATCGAAGGACGAATGGTGTCCCACGGCATGGCTTCCGGCAGCGCGCTCTCGCCGATTTCCTTGGTGTCGATGATCGACGGGAAATCCACGTCCGGCAGCACGCCCTGGTGCTGGGTGCTCTGCCCGGAAACCCGGTAGAACTTCGCCAGGGTCAGCTTCAGCTCGCCATGGTTGAGCGGCTGGATGGTCTGCACGGTGCCTTTGCCGAAGGTCTGGCCGCCGATGATCAGGGCCCGGTGGTAGTCCTGCATGGCGCCGGCGAAGATCTCCGAAGCCGAGGCGGACAAGCGGTTGACCAGCAGCGCCATCGGACCTTTGTAGAAGGCACCGGGGCTTTCGTCTTCGAGGACGTCGACCTTGCCTTCGGCGTTACGCACCAGCACGGTCGGGCCCTTGTCGATGAACAGGCTGGTCAGTTCGGTGGCTTCCTGCAGGGAACCGCCGCCGTTGTTGCGCAGGTCGATGACCACGCCGTCTACACCTTCCTTCTGCAACTCGCCCAGCAGTTTCTTGACGTCGCGGGTGGTGCTCTTGTAGTCCGGATCGCCGGCACGGAAGGCCTTGAAGTCCAGGTAGAAGGCCGGGATATCGATGACCCCCAGCTTGTAGTCCTTGCCGTCCTGCTTGAGGTGCAGGATCGACTTGCTGGCCGCCTGGTCTTCCAGTTTCACCGATTCACGGGTGATGGACACGATCTTGCTGGTCTGGTCGTTCGGCGCATTGCTCGCCGGAATCACTTCCAGGCGCACCACCGAGCCTTTCGGACCGCGGATCAGCTTGACCACTTCGTCCAGGCGCCAACCGACCACGTCGACCATTTCCTTGTCGCCCTGGGCGACACCGATGATCTTGTCGGCCGGGGCCACCTGCTTGGTCTTGTCGGCCGGGCCCGACGGCACCAGGCGCACGACCTTGACCTGGTCGTTGTCGCTCTGCAACACGGCGCCAATGCCTTCCAGGGACAGGCTCATGTTGATGTCGAAGTTTTCCGCGCTATCGGGTGACAGATAGTTGGTGTGCGGGTCGTAGGACATCGCAAAGGTATTGATGTAGGCCTGGAAGATATCTTCGGAACGGGTCTGGTCCAGGCGTGCCAACTGATTCTTGTAGCGCTTGGTCAGCAGGTCCTGGATCGCCTTGGGTTCCTTGCCGGCGATTTTCAGGCGCAGCACTTCGTCCTTGACGCGTTTGCGCCACAGGTCGTCGAGTTCGGCCGTGGTCTTCAGCCACGGGGCGTCCTTGCGATCGATCAGCAAGGATTCCTGGCTGGTGAAGTCCATCTTGTCGACGCCCTTGTTCAGCTCGGCAAGGGTGAAGTCCAGACGCGATTTGACCCGGTCCAGGTAGCGCTTGTAGATGGTGAACCCGGCGTTCAGGTCGCCGCTCTTGAGGAAATCGTCAAAGTGGGTTTTCCACTTGTCGAATTCGGCGATGTCACTGGCCAGGAAATAACTGCGCGACGGGTCGAGCAGCTTGAGGTAGCTGTCGTAGATGATCACCGAGCGCGCGTCGTCCAGCGGCGGCTTGCTGTAGTGATTACGCTTGAGCAACTCGACGACGTTCAGGCTGGCAATCACCTCGTCGCGGTCGGGCTGAAGATTGTCCCAGCTATTGGCTGCGAACGTATTGGCCGACTGCGCGCATAAGCCAAGGCCAATGAAAAGAGCAAGTGCTGTGCTGGGGAACAGATGCTTCATGCTGAGTCGACGCGGGGGCAATTGATAACGCATATTAGGCCGTCTTTAAAGTCGCCGGTTCCGCGGGAATGTGTACCAAAAACTGCGTTTGCGAGTTTTCGTACGACCCTCGGTCCGGTCGCATAATGCAAAAAGCCCGGTGCTACAGCTTCGGGCTCAGTCCAGACTCACTATGGAGGCACTGTGAAAGCATTGCAAGGCGTTGAAGGTCAAGTGGAGTGGGTTGAAGAGCCGAGTCCGACGTGCGACGTGGGACAGGTTCGGATCCGGGTGGCGGCCGCGGGGCTCAATCGCGCCGATCTGTTGCAGAAAGCCGGGCTGTATCCGCCGCCGCCCGGGGCCAGCCAGGTGCTGGGCCTGGAGTGCTCCGGGGTGATCAGCGAAGTCGGGCCGGGAGCGTCCTGGCAGGTCGGCGACCGTGTCTGCGCACTGCTGGCCGGCGGCGGCATGGCCGAGGAAGTGGTGGTCGACGGACGGCATGTGTTGCCGGTGCCGGAGGGCCTGAGCCTGGTCGAAGCGGCCGCGCTGCCTGAGGTCTACGCCACGGCCTGGTTGAATCTGTTCCAGTTGGCGGGGCTCAAGCCGGGTGAAAAAGTGCTGTTGCATGCCGGTGCCAGTGGTGTCGGTTCGGCGGCGATCCAGCTGTGCAAGGCCTTCGGCAACCCCTGCTGGGTCAGTGTCGGTTCGGCGGATCGCTTGGCCTATTGCGAGGCCCTGGGCGCCCAGGGCGGTGCGGTGCGGGGCGACGATATCGAGGGCCTGAGCGACTTCGCCCCCTTCGATGTGATCCTCGATCCGGTCGGTGCGAACTACGCGGCGCTGAACGTGAAACTTTTGTCAGCTGACGGACGGTGGGTGCTGATCGGCCTGATGGGCGGTCGGGAAACCCAACTGGACCTGGCGAAGATCCTCGCCAAGCGGATCCAGTTGCTGGGCTCGACGTTGCGCAGTCGCAGCGATCAGTTCAAGGCCGATCTGTTGCGTGACCTGGGTGAGCATGTCTGGCCGTTGTTTGCCGAGAAGCGCCTGAGCCCGCAGTTGGCCAAGGCCTTCCCGATCCGGGATGCCGAGACGGCGTTCGAGACGCTGGCGAGCAATCAGGTGGCGGGGAAGCTGGTGTTGGTGATCGACGAGACGCTGGGATAGTCCTCGCTGCAGGAGCGTCGCTTGCTGGCGACGCTTTCAGGGATCTGGGGCTCTGCGTCGGAACGCCGCCCGGACCAGGTCCCGCTCCTGCCGTTCGCGTTGTGATTACTGCCAGTGATGAACCGGCCAGCCGGCCTTTTCCGCCTGCTCGCGCAGCAGCGGATCGGGGTTCACCACATGCGGGTGGTCCACCTTGCGCAACAACGGCAGGTCGTTGCGCGAGTCCGAGTAGAAACTCGCGCCTTCCAGGTTCTCGCCTTCGGCATCCAGCCACTCCAGCAACCGCACGATCTTGCCTTCGCGGTAGGTGAGGGTGCCGACGGTGTGGCCGGTATAGACGCCGTGCAGCACTTCCAGGTCGATGCCCAGCACTTCGTCGACGCCCACGCGCTCGGCAATCGCCTTGACCAGGTGAATGCCGGACGCCGAGATCACCAGGATCCGGTCACCCGCCGCGCGGTGGGCGGCGATGGCCTTGCACGCGTCGCTGTAGATCAGCGGCTCGATCACATCCTCGACCCAGGGCGCCACCAGGTGGGCGATTTCCTCCGGGGTGCGTCCGGCCATCGGCTCCAGGCTGAACAGCATGTAGTCTTCCATGGCCAGTTCGCCCCTGCCGTAGGCGTCCATCAGCTCGTTGTTGCGCTGCATGAACGACTCCGGGTCGACCCATCCCAGGCGCCCCATCTGCTCGCTCCAGAGGGTGGCGCAGTCGCCGTGGATCAGGGTTTCGTCCAGATCAAAAATTGCCAGGGCCATCAGTACCGCTCTCTCTTCAAACGTGCCAAGGACATCAGGCTACCTCACACAGCGCGCTGGGATCGATAGACAGCGACAAACGCCGACCTTCGGGATGCAAGTCGGCGGCCGAGCGGTTGAGCACATCCACCACCAGTTCCACGCCCCGGGCCACGACCCGATAACGGATGACGTTGCCCAGCAGGCTGTGGCCGCGGATCAGCGCGTCCGGCACGCCCTCGGTACGCAGCTCGATGGCTTCCGGGCGGATGGCGATACGGCTGTTGATCGGTCGTTGCAGCAGGCGGCTGGCCGCGTCGGCATCGAGCAGGTTGTAGTTGCCGATGAAACCGGCGGCGAACACATCGACCGGTGCGGTGTAGAGCGATTCGGCGTCGCCGCTCTGGACGATCTTGCCCTGGTTCATCAGGAAGATCCGGTCACTCATGGTCAGGGCTTCTTCCTGGTCGTGGGTGACGAAAATCGTGGTCAGCCCCAGCTCGCGCTGGATCGCCCGGATCTGTTCGCGCAGGTGCTTGCGAATCCGCGCATCCAGCGCCGACAGCGGCTCATCGAGCAGCAGCAGGCGCGGACGGGTGACCAGCGAGCGGGCCAGGGCCACGCGCTGGCATTGGCCGCCGGACAACTGGTGCGGGTAGCGGCTGGCGAAGTCGTGCAGTTCCACCAGCTTGAGGGCTTCGATCACCCGCTTGTGGCTGTCGTCGGCGTTGACCTTCTGCATCTTCAGGCCGAAGGCGACGTTCTGTTCCACGGTCATGTTGGGGAACAGCGCGTAGCTCTGGAAGACCATGCCGATCGCGCGTTTCTGCGGGCTCAGCGGGACGATGTCCTGGCCGTCGAGGAGGATCTGGCCGCTGTCCACCGGGGTCAGGCCGGCGATGCAGCGCAGCAGGGTGGACTTGCCGCAACCGGACGGGCCGAGCAGGGTGACGAACTCGCCCTTGGCGATTTCGCAGTTGATGTCGCTGAACACCGTGGTGCCGGCGTAGGTTTTTTTCAGGTTCTGGACACTGATGAAGCTCATTGGCTTTTGTCCTTGTTCAAGTGGTTGGCGACCCAGGTGAGCACCAGCACGAAGAGGAAATAGGAGATGACCAGGGCGCTGGTGAAGTGGCCGCTGCTGTTGCGCATGTTGTTCAGGTACACCTGCAGGGTTTCATAGCGGGTACCCACCAGGATGTTGGCGAACACGAATTCGCCGAACAGGAAGGAGAACGACAGCAGCAACGCGACCATCAGGCCCTTGCGCAGGTTCGGCAACACCACCAGGAAGGCGGCCTGCCAGGTGCTGGCGCCGAGCAGGTGGGCGGCGTCCATCAGGTCGCGCAGGTTGATCGCCTGCAGGTTGTTGGTGATGGCCCGGTACATGAACGGCAGGGCCACGGTGAAGTAGCAGCCGATCAGGATCCACGGCGTGCCGACCATGGCGAACGGCCCGGAACCGTACAGCTGCAACAGGCCCACCGAGGACACCACCGGCGGCACCGCGAAGGGCAGCAGGATCAGGATGTTCATCAGCGCGTCGAGCTTGGGGAAGTGGTAGTGCACCACGAACAGCAGCGGCAGGATCAGCGCCACCGACAACGCCAGCGAGCCGACGCAGACGATCAGCGACTGGCCGAACGCATCGAGGAAACGCGGATCGCTCCACAGTTGCAGGTACCACTTGAAGGTGAAACCGCTGGGCAGGACGGTTGCCGACCAGCTGCTGGCAATCGAGTACACCAGGGTGCCGGCCAGCGGCAGCAACAGGATCAGGAACAGCAGGCGGACCACCACGCGGTGGTACAGGGCGGCGGAGCCGGGTTCAGCGCGCGACATGGTAGCTCCTCTTCAACAGCCACTGATGGATCACGGTCACGAAGGTCATCATGCCCACCAGGATCACCGCCAGCGCGCTGGCCATGTTCGGGTCGAGGCTGATGTCGCCGGAGACCATGGCGGCGATACGGATCGGCAACACGTTGAAGTTGCCGGTGGTCAGTGCATACACCGTGGCGTAGGCGCCGAGGGCGTTGGCCAGCAGGATCACGAAGGTGCCCAGCAGCGCCGGGGTCAGCACCGGCAGGCCGATATGCCGCCAGAACTGCCAACCGTCGGCGCCGAGCAGCGCGGCGGACTCGCGCCAGTCTTCGCGCAGGGCGTCGAAGGCCGGGTAGAGCAGCAGCACGCCCAGGGGAATCTGGAAGTAGGTGTAGAGAATGATCAGGCCGGTCTTCGAGTACAGGTTGAAATCCTGAATGATCCCGGCCTGCTTCAGCATGATGGTGATGGTGCCGTTGAAGCCCAGCAGGATGATAAACGCGAAGGCCAGGGGCACACCGGCGAAGTTGCTGGTCATGTTGGCGAAGGCGTTGACGAAATCCCGCAGGCGCGAGTCGACCCGGCGCAGGGAATAGGCGCCGAGCACCGCGATGAGCATGCCGAACACGCTCGACCAGAAGCTGATTTCCAGGCTGTACTGGATCGCTTGCAGGTAGAACTTCGAGTTGAAGATCTTGCTGAAGTTGGCCAGGCCCCAGCCGCTTTCTTCCGATTGCAGGCTGTTGATCAGCACCCAGGCCAGCGGCGCGATCTCGAACACGATAAAGAACAGGGCAAAGGGCACCAGGCAGAGCACGGCGAGCCATTTGCCACGGGTGAGTGAATTCACTTCAACAGCTCCCGGCATACAGGTTTGTCATGGGGGACGCCCAGCAGTTCGCAGATCGTGCCGCAGAGTTGCGTCTGCGCGGGCGTGGCATCGGGATTGAAACTGAAGGCGTCGCCGAGGACGAACAGCGGCACTTCGCGTTCTTCGGCCAGCAGGCCGTTGTGCGAGCGGTCGTTGTTCATGCCGTGGTCGGCGGTTACCAAGACCTGGTAGCCGGCGTCGAGCCAGCCTTGCAGGTAGTCGGCGAGGATGATGTCGGCCGAGCGCGCGCTGTTGCGGTAGGGCGCACTGTCGAGGCCGTGCTTGTGGCCGGCGTCGTCGATGTTCATCGGGTGCACCAGCAGGAAGTTCGGCGCGTGTTGCAGGCGCAGGCTTTCGGCGTCGGCGAACAGATGGGAATCGGGGTAGTGGTCGACCCAGTAGAAATGGCCGTGCTGGATCGCCAGGCTTTCATCCCGGGTATGTCGGTCGCGGGCGGCGACGAAGGGCGAGCGGTTGTAGAGTTCGCTGACCCAGTGATAAGCCGCCGCGGCGGTGCGCAGACCGGCGTCGCGGGCGTAATGGAACACGCTGCGCTGGTTGGACAGGCGCGAGACGTGGTTGTGCGCGATGCCGCTCCGGATCGGAGCCACACCGGTGAGAATGCATTCGTAGAGTGGTCTGGAGAGCGAGGGTAACTCGCATTCCAGTTTGTACAACGCCGCGCGTCCTGCGCCTGCGTAAGCCTGGAGGTGGCCCATGGCGTGCCGGGCGACCTCGTAGTTCAGGCCATCGAGCACGACCAGGATAACGTTGTGCGGCATAAACCAGACCTCGTCATGAAGGGGAATATCAACCTCCCTTGTAGGAGCGAGCTTGCTCGCGAAGGACGTCAACGATAACGCGGGGTACCTGATACCCCGCGGTGCCCTGACTACCATCGCGAGCAATCGAGCGTCGACCGGCTGCTCCTACAAGGAAGTCCCTTGCTCCCGCTACCGTGCGGGAACAAGGGTCGTGGGTTATTGCATGTTGATGATGACTTCTTCCTGCCACTTCTGCGGCAGCGCCTTGGAGGTCTTCTCCCAGGCATCGGCGTCCTTGATCGGCGTGACTTTCTTGTACTGCTCGTTAGGCAGCAGCTTGGCCTTCACGTCTTCCGGCAGGGTCAGGTGCTCGGCACGGATGGGACGTGCGTTGCCACGGGCCAGGTTGGTCTGGCCGGCGTCGCTGAAGATGTACTCGCGAGCCAGCTTGGCCGCGTTCGGGTGCTTGGCGTATTTGTTGATGATGGTGGTGTAGCCGGAAATCACCGAGCCGTCCGATGGGATCAGCACCACGTAGTCGTCCGGGTTGGCCATCTTGGCCTTGTAGCTCAGGCCGTTGAAGTCCCAGACCACGCCGACTTCCACTTCACCCTTTTCCATGGTGGCGATGGTCGGGTTGGCGAGCGACAGGCGACCTTGCTTGGCGATCTCGGCAAACATCAGCAGCGCAGGCTGGATATTCTTCTCGTCACCGCCGTTGGCCAGGGCGGCGGCCAGTACACCGTTGGCGGCCTGGGCGGCGGTGCTCACGTCACCGATGGAGACCTTGTATTTGCCGGTCTTGAGGTCAGCCCAGCTTTTCGGGGCTTCGGAACCGTGCAGCAGCTTCTTGTTGACGATGAACGCGATGGTGCCGGTGTAGGCCAGTGCCCAGTTGCCGTCCTTGTCCTTCGCCCACGCCGGGACCTGCTCCCAGGTGCTCGGCTTGTACGGCTGGGTCACGCCCTGCTTGACCGCGATCGGGCCGAAGGCGGCACCGACGTCGCCGATGTCGGCGCTGGCGTTGTCTTTCTCGGCAGCGAACTTGGCCACTTCCTGGGCCGAGCTCATGTCGGTGTCGATGTGCTTGAGGCCGTACTTGTCGCTCAGGTCTTTCCAGGTGCCCGCCCAGTTCGCCCAGTCATCGGGCATGCCGACGCTGTTCACGGCGCCTTCTTTCTTGGCGGCGGCTTCCAGTGCTTTCAAATCGGTGTCAGCGGCCATGGCGGAGGTGCACAGGGCAATGGTCGAGCCTAACAGTGATGCCAGGAAAAGCTGTTTCATCCGAAGCTCCTTTGGGCGTTTTCAACGCGGCGATTTTTATCGGTGGTTGTTATGAACGTGGTGCGGTTGGTTGGATCTTGATTGGTCTAGGTCAGCAATACCTGAGCCAATTTAAGCCTACTGGATGACACTTTGATGTCGGCATCAGTCCTGCAAGGTTTTTTACCAGTGCTGCTCATGAGCACTTCCTCAAGCGTAAACAATATGTAATTAACTGATATTTAAGGAATTTATCTTTATGGTACGGCCGTCCATGTGCACCGTTTCGTCGCTTTGTCACATATCAGTCATGTGCATTGCCTAGGCTGAGCGCTACAACTGGAGACCGCGATCCTGCGCGGTTCTGCCCTCAAACAGTGCTGGTCTAGTCCAGATAGGTAACGTTGATGCGTGAAGAGGCACCAAAGGCGGTGACAGCCATCGGTCAGGCCCTGCATGAGCAGATCGGACACGGCCTGCTGCCACCGGGTAGCAAGTTGCCCGCCGAGCGCAAGCTCAGTGAGTTGTTCGGTACCACCCGGATCACTGTGCGCGAGGCCTTGTTGCAGTTGGAGGCCCAGGGGCTGATCTATCGCGAGGAGCGTCGCGGCTGGTTCATTTCGCCGCCGCGGCTGGCCTACAACCTGATGCAGCGTAGCCACTTCCACGCGATGGTCAGTGCCCAGGGGCGGGTGCCGTCGACCCAGGTGATTTCGGCACGTTTGCAGCCTGCGTCGGCGGCGGTGTGTGACTGGTTGCAGTTGCCGGCGTTGTCCAGCGTGATCCAGATCTGCCGGGCGCGGCGGATCGACGAGCGGCTGGTGTTGTATGTCGAGCATTACCTCAACCCGCAGTACTTTCCGGGGATCCTGGAGTTCGACCTGAACCAGTCGATCACCGAGCTGTATGCCCGGCATTACGACCTGCATTACGGGCGGGTCAGGTTCGAGATCGTGCCGACCTCATTGCAGGTCGAGGCGGCAGCGGCGTTGCGGGTATCGGTGGGGAGTCCGGGCCTGCGTATCGCCCGGGTCAACTACGACCAGCACGGACGGCTGATCGACTGCGACCTGGAGTTCTGGCGACATGATGCGATTCATGTCGGGGTGGATGTGGTGTAACCATTCCCCTGTAGGAGCAGCCGGTCGACGCTCCTACAGGTTCGGTGGCGGGTTCAGGATTTCGGTGTGGATTCCGTCTCCGGATCACCACCGGCGGTGACCACTTGCACACTCAAGCGCGGTGTCGCCAGGTCCAGCCCGGCCTCGTCCATGGTGCGCTTGAGTGCCAGGTTGAACGCCCGCGAAACCTCCCACTGCTTGATCGGCGCGGTCTTGAAGCGGGCACGCAGTATCGCGCTGCCGGACTCGAAACTCTCCACCCCCTGGATCTCCAGTGGCGACCAGATATTGCGCCGTTGCAGCGGGTCGGTGCGCATCTTCTGGCCGACATCGCGCATCAGTTTGATCGCGCTGTCGATGGCCATGTTGTACGGGATCGCCACCCGGAAGATCGCGTAGCCGAACTCCCGCGAGTAGTTCTTGATGCTCTTGATCTCGCTGAACGGAATGGTGTGGACGATGCCGTCGATGTCGCGCAAGCGCACCGTGCGGATGGTCAGCCCCTCCACCGTGCCGAGGTGGCCGCCGACGTCGACGTAGTCGTCGATGGCCAGCGAGTCCTCGATGATGATGAACAGGCCGGTGATCAGGTCCGCCACCAGCGACTGCGCGCCGAAACCGATGGCCAGGCCGATCACGCCGGCACCGGCCAGCAGCGGCGTGACGTTCATGCCCATGTTCGCCAGGGCGACGATCAGCGCGATGATGAAGATCGCCACGAACAGCACGTTGCGGATCAGCGGCATCATGGTCTGCGCCCGGGCATTGGCCAGGCCCTTGCGCGAGCGGGTCAGGGCGTGGTGCACGGCGGTGTCGCTGAGAATCCACACCAGCCAGGCGAAGATCAGCGTGCCGCCCAGGCTGAACAGCTTGACGCTGACCTCATGACCCTCGCCCTCGGTGAAGCGGATCAGCGACATGCCCCAGACCCGCAGCCCCAACTCGATGAACACCAGCCACACGGCCAGGTGCACCAGGGTGTAGCCGAAATTGGTCAGGCGCTCGGAGTACAGGGCGTGACGCCTGTTCCCACGTTCGGGCTTGAGGGCATGACGGCGGACCAGGCCGTTGATCACCATGCACAACACCACCAGCACGGTGCAGATCAGCGATTGGCGCAGGGCGGTGCTGGTATCGCCGGCGGAGACGAAGGTGGCGACCAGCGAGATCGCCACCAGGATCAGCGCCGGGACGAACCAGAAGGTACCGAGGATCGACAGGGTGTCGCTCAGGGCGCGGCGGGTCAGGCGCCGGGACAGCGACTGGTTGCGGATCAGGTGGGCGATGGGCCGGCGGAAACGCACGATGAACAGGCCGCTGGACAGCGCCGCCATGACGTTGGCGAAGGTGGCGGCGGTGTGGGCCAGGTGGCCGCCGAGGCTGGCGATCATCCGTGGGTCGCTGAGCGCCTCGCCAAAGGCGGCGAAGCTGCCGATCAGCCACAGCGGGCGGAAGGCCTGGCGCCGCAGGATGTACAGGGCCTGGTGGCGATGCTGGCCGTCGAGCACGGAGAAGGCGATCACGCAGATGGCCGAGAAGCAGGTGCCCACCACCAGGGCATAGGCCAGCACCATCGCCAGGTTCTTGCCCAGGGACGAGGGCAGCGCATAGCTCATGTACACGGTGATGAGCAGGGCGATCAGCCAGGGTCCGAGCTTGCGCAGGGCGAAACGCAGCAGGTCGACGGTGCGCGGATGCTGCGGCAGTTCTTCGCTGAGGCCGAAGCGCAGGCGGACCTGGCGACCGAGCCAGATCATGGCCCAGGCGAGGAAGCTCCAGAGCGCCAGGATCAGGGCGAAGGCGAAGACCATCGGCAGCCATTCGCTGGCCGGCAGCATCAGGTCCATCAGCTCTCCCTTGGCCAGGTCGAACTCTGTCGACCAGCGACTGAGGGGGCTGTCGTCTCCGGAAAACTGCTTTTCGAAGCCGGCGAGGGTGCTGCCGATCAACCCCAGTACGCCTTCCTCGGTGGCCGGTTGGGCTTTCCTGGTGCTGTCGCGGAGTTTTTTCAGGTCGCTCAGCAGCTTGGCGCGCTGCTGGTCGTTCTCCAGGTTCTTGATCACTTCATCCAGCGATTGCGCCAGGGGTTCGCTGGGCGTCGGCTGGGCTTTTTCCGCGTTGGAGAGCAGGCTCGGCAGGCCGGCAGCCTCGGCGCCGGCCAGCGGCATCAGCGTCAGCAGGCAGGTGAACAGAAGGGCAGGCAGGGCGAAAAGGCGGGCGAACACTAGGCAGTCAACCATGGACGATACGGGTCGACGAAGTGTACGTCAGGCGTGGGGCCAATGCATTTAATCGCTCAGTTGGGCGAGGATCTTGTAGACCACGGTACCGAGGATGAACAGCATGCCGACCCAGAGCAGCAGGACCCCGCCGTTGCGCTCGCGGAAGTTGAACCCGACGGCCAGCATCAACATACCGCCCAGGATGGGAATGAGCATGGTGTGGAAAGCGAAGGGCGAGATCATGACAACGACCTGGTCGAGGGGGTTACCTTGAGTCTAGGTCGGTTTGGCGCAGGTGGGGGTTATGTGTATCTGCGCAGATCAGGGGCTGTGGATATTCTCTTACGGTCAACACGGCCACTGTGGGAGCCGGCTTGCCGGCGATGGGGCCCTTGTGACTGGCATCGCCCTTGCGGGCCTCATCGCTGCGGTGCGGCGTTCCGACAAGCCAGCTCCTACAGGTTTTGTGTCGTTTCAGGTCCTATGGCAGTTCGCGGCTGGCGTAGAACGCGCTCAGGACTTTCACCAGGTGCGCCAGGTCGTGGCTGCCGGCCAGCTCGCGGATCGAGTGCATGGCGAAGGTCGGCAGGCCGATGTCCACGGTACGCACCCCCAGGTGGCTGGAGGTGATCGGACCGATGGTCGAGCCGCAACCCATGTCGCTGCGCACCACGAAGCTTTGCACCGGTACTTCCTCGGCCATGCACAGGTGACGGAAGAACCCGGCGGTTTCGCTGTTGGTGGCGTAGCGCTGGTTGTTGTTGACCTTGATCACCGGGCCGGCATTGAGCTTCGGACCATGGTTGGCATCGTGCTTGTCGGCATAGTTGGGATGCACGCCGTGGGCGTTGTCCGCCGAGACCAGCAGGGACTTCTGGATGGTCCGCACGAACTCGTCGCCTTCGGGCAGCAGGCGGCGCAGGGTCTGTTCCAGCATCGGGCCGTCGGCGCCGCAGGCCGAGCACGAACCGACTTCCTCATGGTCGTTGCAGACCAGTACGCAGGTTTCCTCGCTATCGGCGCCGAGCAGCGCTTGCAGGCCGGCGTAGCAGGACAGCAGGTTGTCCAAGCGCGCACCGGCGATGAAGTCGCCGTTCAGGCCGATGACCGCGGCGGCCTGGGTGTCGTAGAAGCTCAGCTCGTAATCGAGCACCACGTCGGCGTTCAGGCCGTGCTCGCGGGCCAGTTGTTCGGTGAGCACGGCGCGAAAGTCGACCCGCTCGTCACCGGCGAACTGGGCCAGGATCGGCGGCAGCTCGTTCTGGGGATTGATCGCCCAGCCCTGGTTGGCTTCGCGGTTGAGGTGGATCGCCAGGTTGGGAATGGTGGCGATGGGCAGCTTGAAGTCGATCAGCTGGCTTTCGACCTTGCCATCGCGACGGAAGGTGACGCGCCCGGCCAGCGACAGGTCGCGGTCGAACCAGGGGGCGAGCAGGGCACCGCCGTAGACTTCGACACCCAGCTGCCAGAAACCCTGGCGTTGCAGTTCCGGTTGCGGCTTGACCCGCAGGCACGGGCTGTCGGTGTGGGCGCCGACCAGGCGGATGCCGCCGAGCAACGGCGAGGCGCGACCGAGCTTGATGGCGACGATCGCAGAGTCGTTGCGGGTGACGTAGTAGCGACCGTTGGCCTCGGTGTGCCAGGTTTCGCGCTCGTCGAGGCGCTGGTAACCCGCCGCTTCCAGGCGCTGAACCAGGCTGGCGGTGGCATGGAACGGGGTGGGGGAGGCCTTGAGAAAGTCGATCAGGCCTTGGTTCAACTCTTCGCGCATAAGTAACTCCAGACAGCAGTGTCGGGAGTTTACCGTATTTGCGGACGGTTCCCACAAGCTCAGAACGGCGCCGGGCACTCGAAGCGTAGGCGTTCGCCGGTTTGCGGGTGGGTGAAGCTCAGCATGCTGGCGTGCAGGCACAGCCGTGGCCAGGCGGCCAGCGCCTGGGGATGCGCATACAGGCCGTCGCCCAGCAACGGATGACCGATGGACAGCATGTGCACCCGCAACTGGTGCGAGCGCCCGGTGATCGGGGTCAGTTCCACGCGGCACCAGTCGCCGCAACGCTCCAGCACCTTCCAGAAGGTCAGCGCGTGCTTGCCGAACTCGTGGTCGACCACGTGGCGTGGCTTGGTCGGTGGGTCGTAGCGCAGCGGCAGGTCGATGCTGCCGCTGTCCAGCTCCGGCTGGCCCCAGCAGAGGGCGGTGTAGGCTTTTTCGGTTTCCCGGTCGTGGAACTGTCGCGACAGTTCGCGATGGCTGTCCGGGTCGCGGGCCAGCAGGATGATCCCCGAGGTCTCCCAGTCCAGTCGATGGACGATACGGGCTTCGGGGTAACCGTTTTCCTGCAGGCGGGTAATCAGGCAGTCCTTGTTGTCATCGGCCCGGCCCGGAACGGAGAGCAGCAGGGTCGGCTTGTCCACCACCAGCACGGCGGCGTCCTGATGGAGGATGCGGATATTGGACAGCGGCATTAAAACAGTCTCGTGACAAACGCCAACGGCGGCCCGAGGCCAAGCCCCTTGTAGGAGCGAGCTTGCTCGCGATACGGTTCGACAGTCGACTAAGGTGTCGCCTGATAAACCACTATCGCGAGCAAGCTCGCTCCTACAAAAAGGCCAGGTCCCGGGCCGCCGTAGCTCCAGCCGGATCGATCAACGATCGGGCAGGGTGATATTGAGTTCCAGGATCGAGCAGCTGCCCTGGTTTTCCAGCGCCACGTGCACGTCGTCGGTTCCGATATTGACGTACTTGCGGATCACCTCCACCAGTTCCTTCTGCAAGGCGGGCAGGTAATCCGGGGTGCTGCGTTGGCCGCGTTCGTGCGCCACGATGATCTGCAGACGCTCTTTCGCGACCGACGCGGTGCTTACTTTTTTGCTGGCACGAAAGAAGTCAAAAAGGTTCATTGCTTAGTTGCCTCCAAACAGGCGCTCGAAGAGTCCTTTCTTCTTCACATCGAGGAAGCGATGTTCCAGGGTTTTACCCAGCAGGCGGTCGACCGCATCGCTGTAGGCCTGGCCCGCATCGCTCTGGTCGTCGAGAATCACCGGCACACCCTGGTTGGAGGCCTTGAGCACCGCCTGGGATTCGGGGATCACGCCGAGCAGGGTCACTGCGAGGATTTCCTTGACGTCTTCGACGCCCAGCATCTCGCCGTTGCTCACGCGCTCGGGGTTGTAGCGGGTCAGCAGCAGGTGTTCCTTGATCGGGTCTTCGTTGTTCTCGGCGCGGCGCGATTTGCTCGCCAGCAGGCCCAGCATACGGTCGGAGTCACGCACCGAGGACACTTCGGGGTTGGTCACGACGATGGCTTCGTCGGCGAAGTACATGGCCAGGTGGGCACCGGTCTCGATACCGGCCGGGGAGTCGCAGACGACGAACTCGAAGTCTTCCTTGAGGGCCATCAGGACCTTTTCCACGCCTTCCTTGGTCAGCGCTTCCTTGTCACGAGTCTGGCTGGCGGCCAGCACGTAGAGGTTTTCCAGGCGCTTGTCCTTGATCAGGGCCTGCTGCAGGTTGGCTTCGCCCTGGACGACGTTGACGAAGTCATACACCACGCGACGCTCGCAACCCATGATCAGGTCGAGGTTACGCAAGCCGACGTCGAAGTCGACGATCACTGTCTTGTGGCCCCGCAGCGCGAGGCCGGTACCGATGGCGGCGCTGGTGGTGGTCTTGCCCACACCACCCTTGCCGGATGTAACCACGAGAATCTTGGCCAAGGTGTATCACCCCTAAAGGAATAAAGGACTTTCAGCCCCTGAAGAACGTCACTAAAAAAATAACTGTAGTCGTGCAGCGTCGGTTGGAAAGCGAGGAAAAGTCTGAAGTACCTCGGGTTATTCTTACCTTTCGCGATTTCCCACACCGTTCGAGCTGTTTTCGCTACGAGAAGGTGACATTTTGGAAATGGCGGCAAGTATCCGTTAAAGACGGATGATGTTCAACACGTCCCCGGACAAGCTGACTTGAACACCGGCGCCCCACAGCGGATCGCGGCGTAAATCCTCGGAAACCTTGTACTGTCCGGCGATCGAGATCAGCTCGGCACTCAGTTGCTGGCAGAAAATCCGTGCCTTGGTGTCGCCCTTGATGCCCGCCAGGGCGCGACCGCGCATGGGGCCGTAAACATGGATGTTGCCATCGGCCAGAAGTTCCGCGCCGGGGCTGACGGAAGAGATCACCACCAGATCGCCGCCCTGAGCGTAGACCTGTTGGCCGCCGCGCACCGGCGAGGTGATGATTTTCGTCGGCTTGACCACCGGCTCCGGTGGTTTTTCCGGTTTTTTCTTTTCCAGGCCTTCGCTCGGGTCGACCGCGCGTTCCCGGGCGCCGGACGGTGGCAGCACCGGCAGGTCAATGGCAATGGCGGCAGCAATGTCTTCGATGCGGTTGGCGCGGATCGCCAGGGTACGCAGGCCGTGGTGGCGGCAGACGCGCATCAGGCCGGGCAGGTCGATGGGGCCCTGGCCGTCCGGTAGTTTGTCCAGCGCCAGCACCAGCGGGGTGTTGCTGAAGAAGTTCGGGGCCTGGGCGACCTTGGCCGCCAATTGCCGATCGAGGGCGTCGAGGTTGTTCTGCGCCAGTTCCAGCACCGTGATGGCGAGCATGCTGCCCTTCAGCTGGAACACGGGATCCTGGTCTAGCGGTTCGGTTTGGCTCATGGTCGGCATAACGCAGCTTGTCACTAAAAGTGCCGAGACTTATAACGAGAACGCCCTCGGGCCGCAAGCCGGCGCGAACCGTTGTAGAATGCGCGGCCTTGTTGTCTGTCCGGAATCACCCATGGATCGCCCGCGTTTTCGAGCTGCTTTTCTTCATCCCCGTTACTGGCTGCTATGGCTGGGGTTGGGCTTGCTGTGGCTGATTGTCCAGCTGCCCTACGGGTGCCTGCTGTTTCTCGGGCGTTTTCTCGGCGCCGTGATGTACCGGGTGTCGGCCGACCGACGGACGATTGCCGCTCTGAATTTGAAGTTGTGCTTTCCGGCGTTGTCCGACGCCGAGCGCGACCGCCTGCTGCGCAAGAATCTCGCCTCCACCGGGATCGCCTTCTTCGAAATGGCCATGAGCTGGTGGTGGCCCAAGCCCCGCCTGGCACGCCTGGCCCATGTCGAAGGCCTTGAACACCTGCAGCAGGCCCAGCGCGACGGCCAGGGCGTGATCCTGATGGCCCTGCATTTCACCACCCTGGAAATCGGCGCGGCCCTGCTCGGCCAGCAGCACACCATCGACGGCATGTACCGTGAGCACAACAATGCGCTGTTCGATTTTATCCAGCGCCGTGGACGCGAGCGGCACAACCTCGATTCCCTGGCGGTGGAGCGCGACGACGTGCGCGGCATGCTCAAGCTGCTGCGCGCCGGTCGGGCGATCTGGTACGCACCGGACCAGGACTACGGCATCAAGCAGAGCGTGTTCGTGCCGCTATTCGGCATCCAGGCGGCGACCGTGACCGCCACCAGCAAGTTCGCTCGCCTGGGCAAGGCGCTGGTGATGCCGTTTACCCAGGAGCGCCTGGCGGACGGCAGTGGCTATAAGCTGGTGATTCATCCGCCGATGAGCGACTTCCCGGGGGAAAGCGAAGAGGCCGACTGCCTGCGGATCAACCAATGGGTCGAGGTGGCGCTGCGCCAATGCCCGGAGCAGTACCTCTGGGCCCATCGCCGGTTCAAGAGCCGGCCGCCGGGCGAGCCCAAGCTCTACCCGAAACGCGGCTAGAATCAACCGGGTGTTGCCGCAGGGGGCGGGCCTGGTGTATCAGGGTGTTACCTGATTGATGGAGTGTCGCGATGAGCCCAGCTGAACCGGTCACCGGTCTGATTCTTTCCGGAGGGGCGCGCGAGCGGCCTATCAGGTGGGTGTGCTGGCGGCGATTGCCGAATTGTTGCCGGCCGGGGCGGCCAATCCCTTTCCGGTGATCGTCGGGACTTCGGCGGGGGCGATCAATGCGGTCAGCCTGGCCAGCGGGGCGATGGACTTCACCGCCGCCATCGAACGCCTGACCGCGTTCTGGCAGGGCTTTCGCAGCCACCTGGTGTTGCGTAGCGACTGGCCGGGGGTGATTCGCCAGGCCAGCCGCTTCGTCAGCCACAGCCTGCTGGGCATGGGCGCGCAGGTGCCGGTGGCGCTGCTCGACAGTTCGCCCCTGCGCGACTTGCTGAATGACAAACTGCACCTGCCGGGTATCGACCATGCCATCGAGCAACAGCAGTTGCGCGCTGTGGCGGTGACTGCTTTTGGCTATGAGTCCGGCCAGGCGGTGACCTTCTATCAGGGCAAGGGGGCCATCGACTCCTGGTTGCGCCATCGGCGGGTCGGCATGCCGACTCGGCTGACCGTCGAGCACTTGCTGGCCAGTTCGGCGATCCCGCTGCTGTTCGCTCCGGTCAAGCTCGGCCGGGAGTATTTCGGCGATGGGGCGGTGCGCCAGTCCGCGCCGATCAGCCCGGCGTTGCACCTGGGGGCCAGCCGGGTGCTGGTGGTGGGCGTCAGCGGCAACCCCCGGGGTGTCGACACCGACACCGAGCGCACCTATGTCGGGCAGCAGCCGAGCCTGGCGCAGATCGGTGGGCATATGCTCAACAGTACCTTCATTGACAGCCTGGAAAGCGATATCGAGCTGTTGCAGCGCTTGAATCAGTTCAGCCGGCTGTTGCCGCCGCAACCGCGCAGCCTGGGTCTGGCGCCGGTGGATGTGCTGGTGATCGCGCCCAGTCAGCCGATCGATGAAATCGCCGCGCGGCATCGGCATGAGTTGCCGGCGGCGTTGCGGTTTTTCCTGCGCGGGCCGGGTGCGACCCGGACCAGCGGTGCGGGGGTCTTGAGTTACCTGCTGTTCGAGGCGGCCTATTGCAGCGAATTGATCGAGCTGGGGCGTCGCGATGCGATGGCCAAGCGCGAGGAGCTGTGCCGGTTTCTGGGGTTGCCGCAGGCTTCGCTGGTGTCGCAGGCGGCGTCGGTGCTTTAGGCACCGGGCCTGCGCGTTACTGCGCCAGCAGGTGCGCCGCCAGGTAACGGGCCACCGATTCCTCGCTGCAACTGCCCAGGCTTTCATGCCCGGGCAGGGCCTGGAACACCTTGGCGTGCGCCGTGCCCATCACCAGGCCCTTGCCGGTGCTCGAGAGCATTTCCACATCGTTCATGCCGTCGCCAAAGGCGATGCACTGGCTCAGCGGCACTTGCAGGAACTGCGCGAGTTTCTTCAGGGCATGACCCTTGGATACGCCGCCGGCCATCATTTCCAGGCACCAGGGCGAGGAAAAGGTGCTGTGCACCTGGGCGCCGAGCCGGCGCTTGAGCTGTTCGTCGAGCACCACCAGGGCCTCGTGGTCATGGTCCTTGTGGATAAAGAAGATCTTCTCCACTGCCTCGCTCGGGAATTCATCAGGGTCCAGCACCGTGGGGCGGAACCCTTCGTGCCGGTTGAACGCCTCCAGCAACTGGCCATCGGCGTTGCTGATCCAGCGGGACTGGCAATACAGGTTGGTCACCAGGTTCGGCTCGTGCCGGGTGGCATCCAGTAGGACCCGCACCGCTTGCGGCGCCAGGTACTCGCTGGTGTCCAGGCCCTTGCAGGCACTGCTGATCCGCGCGCCGTTGGCGGTGATCAGGTGAACCGGCAAGTCATAGGGCCGCAGGATCGACTCGACATCGGGCTGGCTGCGCCCGGTGGCGATGACCACCTGCTTGCCGGCGTCCAGCAGGCGCTTGAGCACCCCGTGGGAATACTCGCCAATGCGGTCGTCCGGTAGCAGCAGGGTGCCGTCCAGGTCGGTGGCGATCAGGTGGTACATGCTTGAGTCCTTGTTAAGCCCGTTGGTCTTTAATATCCGGGGCAGGCCCTGCAAGGTCCGGGGTTATTCGGCGATCTGCAACTTGCGCGCCTCGGTGTACACGTAACGGACTTTCTCGTATTCGAACGGTGAGTTCAACTGGCCGTAGCGCAAGTTGGTGGTGTAGCGCTTGTCGATGGCCTCCAACAGATAGATTTCCGGGTGGTCCGAGCTGACCTGCGAGACGTTGAGGAAGTTGATCTGCGATGCGGCGGCGAAGTCGAACACCAGCCCACCGGTATCGCGCAGGTTCGACGGACCGAGGAACGGCAGCATCAGGTACGCCCCGCCCGGCACGCCATAGAAGCCCAGGGTCTGGCCGAAGTCCTCGGCCTGGCGCGGCAGGCCCATTTTGGTGGCCGGGTCCCACAGGCCGGCGACGCCGATGGTGGTGTTGAGCAGCAGGCGTCCGGTGGTGTCCAGTGCCCGCTTGCCCTTGAACTGGAGCAGGCTGTTGAGCAGGTTGGTGACATCCCCCAGGTTACTGAAGAAGTTGCTCACGCCCTCGCGCAGGAAGGTCGGTGTCACGTAGCGATAGCCGTCGACCACGGGCAGGAACACCCATTCGTCGAAACGGTAGTTGAAGTGGTAGACCCGACGGTTCCAGGACTCCAACGGGTCGTAGACGCTCAGGGCGTTGAGGGTCGAGCGTTCGAATTCACGCTGGTCCAGGCCCGGATTGAATTTGAGCTGTTTCAACGGTTCGGTGAAACCGTCCGGGTCCGGCACCACGGGATCGTGCGCCTTGCTGTTGTCGGCCAGGGCAGGGGCTGCGCAGAACAACGCCGCGAGCAGCAGGAGAGATTTAGCCACGGAAGAACTCCAGCATGGCGTCGGCGTTGACGCGGTAATTGAGATTGCCGCAGTGGCCGCCATGGGGGTAGACCGTCAGGCGATCGCCAAAGGTGCGACGCAGGAAGCCCAGGTCGCCGGGGCCGAGGATCACGTCGTCGGCGTTGTGCATCACGGCGATTTTCGGGCTGTCGTGCAGGTAGTCCTTGAGGGCGTAGAGGCTGACCTGGTCGATCAGTTGCAAGATGCTGCCGCCGTCGGTGCGGGCGCGCCACATCGGGATCACCTGTTCGGTCAGGTAGCAGTCGAAATCGCATTGCAGGGCGCGCTTGAGCATCGGCGTGAGGCTGGTGCCTTCGGTGATCGGGTACTTCGGCGGGGTGATCAGGCCGCGGCGGTTGATCAGGTCCGAGGTGAAGGCGATGTCCGCCGCCGAAAAGCGGAAGGTGGTGCCGATCAGCATGGCCATCTGTTCGTTGCTCAGGTGTTGCCGGGACTGCTGGAAGTCGTAGAGCAGGGCGTCATTGAGGTCGATATAGCCCTTTTTCTGGAAGTAGCGGGTCAGCTTGCCGAGCACCAGTTCATAGAAGGTGGTGGTGTTGGTGACGCCCTTGACTTCGGTCTGGACCAGCTTGTCCAGGTTGGTGACCGAGGTGTAGAGGTTGACCGGCGGATTGAGCAGCAGGACTTTCTTGAAGTTGAAGCTGCGCCGGGTTTCATCCAGTTTGCTGACAAAGGCCGCGTCCAGGGCACCGAGGCTGTAGCCGCTGAGATAGAAGTCGGTGATCGGCAGGTTCGGCTGCTGGGCGCGCACGGCCTGCATGACCCGGTACAGGTCTTCCGCGTCCTCCTTGCTGACGCCGGGGGTGGCGAAGCGCGAGGCGGCGCTCATGAAGTCGAAGCTGGTGGGCGACGACAACTGCACGACGTGGTAGCCGGCCTGGTAGTAGAGCTTCTTCAGGTATTCGTTGATGCTGCTGTCGTAGCGCGCGCCGGTGCCGGAGATCAGGAAGATCAGCGGGGCGGGGTGATCCTGTCGGGCCAGGCGGTAGGTGAGTTTCTTCACCGCCCAGAAATTGTCCGGGAGGATGAAGTCGCGTTCCGGGCGCAGTTTGAGGCTGTAGTCCGCTTGCCGGATGCTGTCGTCGTCGGGCAGTTTCGGTCGCAGGTTCGGCGGCGTGGTGGCGATGGTCGCTTCGAACGGGTTGGTCAACGGGAAGCCATAGCTGGCGGCGTCGACATCGACGGCCAGGGCGGACGCGCTCAGGATGAGACCGCCGAGAAAGGCGGCGATGCGCAGAGAAAGGAGCATGACTACATCCCTTTGAAGGAAAATGCTGATTGAGTTCCGCAGGTTATGACCACCGGGCTACTGCTGAAGTGCCATGTCCCGACGCTAAAAAAGCATTTTAGCCAGGCGCGCCATGGATAATTCCCGCGCAACGATACACTTTGCCGCAGTTTGCCGGGCAGTTATGTGGTGCGGGAGCTTGCATAGGCGATTCTGGCGATTATGCTGGGCGCCGTTTTCGTTTATCGGAGTTGTCCATGTCTCGCCGTTTGCCGCTGGTCCTGCTGCTTATTGTCCTGCCGTTGTGGTTGGCTGCCAGTTATGGCGTGCGTTACGGGTTGATGGAGGACGGCCAGTGGGTCGGGGTGTGCGTGGATGAGGCGCTGCGCTGGCAATGCCAGGCGCGTTCCAACCTGGGCTGGTTGATCCACTTCGAGGCGCTGGGCTGGACGGCGCTGGTCGCGGCGGTGTTGGCTTTTGTGGCGCCGGGGCGCTTGGGCCGGGCTTTGGCGGTGCTGGCGCTGCTGGCCGGGTTTCCGGCGCTGGCGTTGTACAACACCAGCCTCGCGGTATTTGCGCTGGTGATTGCGGGGTTGCGGTTGGTGCGATCGGCTTGATGTGAATGCAGGTACGGTCTCGACCCTCGACTCACCACTGCTGCCGGCGCGGTCAATTGCAGGCGCCAGCAATCGAGCGTCGACCGGCCGCTCCTGCAATAGGCGGTGCTTCAGCGCGAAATAGCGTCGAGCCTGGAAGCAAGATCTACCTGTAATTTACCCACCCGCACGCTACGCCACAGCGCCGCAACCATCATCACGCTGACCAGCGCCCAGCCCCAGGCCTGCAGGTTTTCCAGGCCTTCACGGTACAGTTGCGGGGCAATGCCGGCCCCGATGATCAATGCCAGCAGACCGATCTCCCGACGCGGACCCGCTACCGGACGCACCAGGAACACCAACGCCGGCAACAGCAAGGCCGCGCTCGGAAAGCTGCGGTAGCGCGGATCGAACACCAGTTCCAGCATCATCACCGCCCCGGCAAAGCCGGCGCCTGCCAGCAGCCAACCGGCGCGTTGCTCCAACCCTTTGAACAACCCGGCACGCCAGCCGGCCTGGCGACCGAGGGCCAGCGCCGCATGCGCCAGTACCAGCAGGTTCAGCGCCAGCAGCAAGCCGGCCCAGATCCACTCGCCGGTAAACCGGCTGGTGATCCGCGCCAGTTCGCCCCAGGCGCCAATGGAACAGCCCGCCAACGCCCCCAGCAACGGTAGCAGCAGCGCCGCCCGCGTGCTGCGTACGCGCCCGGCCAGCAGCAGCGTGCCGAGGAGGATCAGCCCACCCAGCCCCAGCCACTGAGGCCAGTACGGCAGGTTCGAGACGGGGCCGGCCAACACGCCCTTGTCCTGGCGATCGGCATCGAACAGGCCCCAGTAGCCGCCGACGGCGCCTTCGCTACCGCGTTTCCACGGCTGGTCGAAGGCCTCGATCAGGTTGTAGTGCCAACCGTTCTGCTCGGCCAGGGCGGCGAAGCCGCGAATGAACCTGGCTTCGTTGACCCGGCTCGGCAGCGCGGTTTCCCGCTGGCGGCCTTCGCTCGGCCAGCCGGTTTCGCCGATCAGGATGTCCTTGGGCGCGAACCGCATGCCGAACACCTTGCGCACCTGGGCGACATGCTCGAGCGCGTCGTCGATGCTGGAGGGATCGTTTTCCCAGTACGGCAGCAGGTGAATGGTCAGGAAGTCCACGGCGGGGGCGACCTGCGGATGCTCGAGCCAGAACACCCAGACGTCGGCATAGGTCACCGGCTGCTGCACATGGGCCTTGACCTTGTGGATCAGCTTGACCAGTTGATCGCCGGTGACCTCCTTGCGCAGCAGCGCTTCGTTGCCGACGATCACCGCGCTGACCACATCGGCGTTGGCGTTGGCCGAGGCGATCAGGGCGTCGACTTCCTTCTCGGTGGCCAGCGGGTCACTGCTGACCCAGGCGCCGATCATCATTTTCAGGCCGTGCTTGCGCGCCAGTTCCGGCAGGGCTTCGAGGCCGGTCATGGAGTAGGTGCGAATGCACTCGAAGCGCGTCGCCAGCAGGGCCAGGTCGGCGTCCATGCGTTCCAGGCGCGGGGTGAACGGCTGGTCGAAGGGCGATTGGTCCTTGTCGAACGGGGTATAGGAGGCGCATTGCAGTTTGTGGGTCGGTGTCGCTGCATCGGGCAGGATCACCGGCTGGCCGAGGCCATACCAGAAGCCGCCGAGAGCCAGGAGGCCGAGCAGGCAGGCGAACAAATAGGCGAGGAGCGGGAAGCGGACAGTGGCGGACATGGTCGGGCCGTATGGGAACAAAGCCGCGCATATTACCCGGATTTCCCCAGGCTGTCGGGCCGCGCAGTATTTTGTCATGCAAAGTTCGGGCGCAACAAATGAGGGGCATTCTCAGGCCCCCCGATTACTGGCGTTCTGATGTCGTTTCTCGCTGTCTTGAGGTCGCTGTCAGAGCAGGTCGATGGGTGAGTCAGGTTGATGATCAGGGCGTCAGTACTCCGCTGATGATCGAACGGGTTTGGCGATGAGGCGTGATGGGGGCGCTGTGCACCATAACAATACGTTGACGTCGCCCGGCAGTCGTCGGGTGCAGCATTTCGGGGAAGTAACGATGAAGATGCGACGACTCTTAGGTGCAGGTGCCGTTCTGGCGCTTGCAATCGGCTCCGCCCAGGTGAGTGCCGCGGCCAAGGAAGTGACCATCGGTTATGTCGATGGCTGGTCCGACAGCGTTGCCACCACCAACGTGGCGGCCGAGGTGATCAAGCAGAAGTTGGGTTACGACGTGAAGCTGCAGGCCGTGGCGACCGGGATCATGTGGCAGGGCGTTGCCACCGGCAAGCTCGATGCCATGCTCTCGGCCTGGCTGCCGGTGACCCACGGCGAGTACTGGGCCAAGAACAAGGACAAGGTGGTCGACTACGGTCCCAACTTCAAGGATGCCAAGATCGGCCTGATCGTGCCTGAGTATGTCCAGGCCAAATCCGTCGCCGATCTGAAAACCGACACCACCTTCAAGAACAAGATCGTCGGCATCGATGCGGGCTCGGGCGTGATGCTCAAGACCGACCAGGCGATCAAGGACTACGGCCTGGACTACAAACTGCAAGCCAGTTCGGGTGCGGCGATGATCGCCGAGTTGACCCGTGCCGAAGAGAAGAAAGAATCCATTGCCGTGACCGGTTGGGTGCCGCACTGGATGTTCGCCAAGTGGAAACTGCGCTTCCTGGAAGACCCGAAAGGCGTCTACGGCGCGGCCGAGACCGTCAACAGCATCGGCAGCAAGGAGCTCGCGACGAAGGCGCCGGAAGTGGCGGCGTTCCTGAAGAAGTTCCAGTGGTCGTCCAAGGATGAGATCGGCGAAGTCATGCTGGCCATCCAGGACGGCGCCAAGCCGGATGCCGCGGCCAAGGATTGGGTCGCCAAGCACCCGGACCGCGTGGCTGAGTGGACCCAGTAACCCTCCCGTCGCTGTAATACCCTGAAAAAGCCGCATGACATCACGTCATGCGGCTTTTTTGCATCTGGCGCCCAGGCACCGCCGTTGCTCCTACAATGAAGAAGGGTTTGTTCGGCCAAAAACTGGCGAAAAGGTAATGTCGTTCTAATACTAAGGTCGTCTGGAATCCGTTCGATAGCCGCCTAAAGTGGAATACGTTCCAACTCATCTGTGCTGCGAGGATAAAAACAATGAACGACAGCATTTACCTCTCGATTCAAAACAGCCCCCGCTTCAAGGAGCTGGTCAGGAAACGGGAACGCTTCGCCTGGATACTCTCGGCGATCATGCTCGGGCTTTACTCGGCTTTCATCCTGCTGATCGCCTATGGACCACAGATCCTGGGCGCGAAAATCAGCCCTGGCTCTTCCATTACCTGGGGCATCCCGTTGGGTGTCGGATTGATCGTCTCGGCGTTCGTCCTGACGGCCATCTATGTGCGTCGCGCCAATGGCGAGTTCGACGACCTGAACAACGAGATTCTCAAGGAGGCCCGGCAATGATCCGACGTCTATTGGCGGTATTGGCCGCTTCGGCCTTCGCGCCCCTGGTCCTGGCGGCTGACGCCCTGACCGGCGAAGTGCACAAGCAACCTCTCAACGTGTCGGCCATTGCGATGTTCGTGGTGTTCGTCGGCGCAACCCTGGGCATCACCTACTGGGCTGCCAAGCACAACCGTTCGGCGGCCGACTACTATGCCGCGGGTGGCAGGATCACCGGTTTCCAGAACGGCCTGGCGATTGCCGGCGACTACATGTCGGCGGCATCCTTCCTGGGGATTTCCGCGCTGGTCTACGCCTCGGGCTACGACGGCCTGATCTACTCCATCGGCTTCCTGGTGGGCTGGCCGATCATTCTGTTCCTGATCGCCGAGCGCCTGCGCAACCTGGGCAAGTACACCTTTGCCGACGTCGCCTCCTATCGCCTCGGGCAAACCCAGATCCGCTCGCTGTCGGCCTGCGGTTCGCTGGTGGTGGTAGCGTTCTACCTGATCGCCCAGATGGTCGGCGCCGGCAAGCTGATCCAGCTGCTGTTTGGCCTGGACTACTACGTGGCGGTGATCCTGGTGGGGGTCCTGATGTGCCTCTATGTGCTGTTCGGCGGCATGCTGGCCACCACCTGGGTGCAGATCATCAAGGCGGTGTTGTTGCTGTCCGGTGCTTCATTCATGGCGCTGATGGTGATGAAGCACGTCAACTTCGACTTCAACATGCTGTTTGCCGAAGCGATCAAGGTTCACCCCAAGGGTGAGGCGATCATGAGTCCCGGTGGCCTGGTCAAGGATCCGGTCTCGGCCTTCTCCCTGGGCCTGGCACTGATGTTCGGCACCGCCGGCCTGCCGCACATCCTGATGCGCTTCTTCACCGTGAGCGATGCCAAGGAAGCGCGCAAGAGCGTGTTGTACGCCACCGGTTTCATCGGCTACTTCTACATCCTGACCTTTATCATCGGTTTTGGCGCGATCCTGCTGGTGAGCACCAATCCGGCGTTCAAGGATGCCGCGGGCGCGTTGCTCGGCGGTAACAACATGGCAGCAGTGCACCTGGCCAATGCGGTGGGTGGCAGCGTCTTCCTCGGCTTTATCTCGGCCGTGGCCTTTGCCACCATCCTGGCGGTGGTCTCCGGTCTGACCCTGGCCGGTGCGTCGGCGGTGTCCCATGACCTGTATGCCAACGTGATTAAGAGGGGCAAGGCCAACGAAAAGGATGAGATCCGCGTCTCGAAGATCACCACCATCCTCCTCGGCGTGTTGGCGATCGTCCTGGGCATCCTGTTCGAAAGCCAGAACATCGCGTTCATGGTCGGCCTGGCGTTCTCCATTGCCGCCAGTTGCAACTTCCCGGTGCTGCTGCTTTCCATGTACTGGAAGAAGCTGACCACCCGGGGGGCGATGATCGGTGGCTGGATGGGGTTGGTCAGTGCGGTGGGGCTGATGATCCTTGGCCCGACTATCTGGGTGCAGATCATGCATCACGAGAAAGCCATTTTCCCGTATGAGTATCCGGCGCTGTTCTCGATGGCCATTGCCTTCGTCGGGATCTGGTTCTTCTCCATCACCGACAAGTCGACGGCGGCCGAGAACGAGCGGGCGCTGTTCTTCCCGCAGTTCGTGCGTTCGCAGACGGGCCTGGGGGCGAGCGGGGCGGTTCCCCACTAAGGGTTGTCTATATAAGCTGCGCTGAAACGAAATGCCCCGGTCGAGAGATCGGGGCATTTTTTATTGGGCTGCGTAACAGGCTCTGCACAAACAGAAACGGCCTCTATCAAGAGGCCGTTTCAGCTGCAGCTAAGGCGTTACCGCGAGGCAAACCTTACTTGCGGTCTTCCAGCTTGGTGATGTCACGCGACTCGTAGCCGGTGTACAGCTGGCGCGGACGGCCGATCTTGTACGGGCTGGAGAGCATTTCCTTCCAGTGGGAGATCCAGCCCACGGTCCGCGCCAGGGCGAAGATCACGGTGAACATGCTGGTTGGAATGCCGATTGCCTTGAGGATGATCCCCGAGTAGAAGTCGACGTTCGGGTACAGCGAGCGCTCGATGAAGTACGGATCGGTCAGGGCGATCTCTTCGAGACGCATGGCCAGTTCCAACTGTGGATCGTTTTTGATGCCCAGCTCTTTGAGCACTTCGTCGCAGGTCTGCTTCATCACGGTGGCGCGTGGGTCGCGGTTCTTGTAGACCCGGTGACCGAAGCCCATCAACTTGAACGGATCGTTCTTGTCCTTGGCCTTGGCGATGAACTTGTCGATGTTCGAGACATCGCCGATTTCATCGAGCATGGTCAATACCGCTTCGTTGGCACCGCCGTGGGCAGGGCCCCAGAGTGCGGCGATACCGGCGGCGATACAGGCGAACGGGTTGGCACCCGAAGAGCCCGCCAGGCGCACGGTGGAGGTCGAAGCGTTCTGCTCGTGGTCGGCATGGAGGATGAAGATCCGGTCCATGGCCTTGGCGAGCACCGGGCTGATCGGTTTGATCTCGCACGGGGTGTTGAACATCATGTGCAGGAAGTTTTCCGCGTACGACAGGTCGTTGCGCGGGTACATCATGGGTTGGCCCATGGAGTACTTGTACACCATCGCGGCCAGGGTCGGCATCTTGGCGACCAGGCGAATGGCGGAAATCTCGCGGTGCTGGGCGTTATTGATGTCCAGCGAGTCGTGGTAGAAGGCCGACAGGGCGCCGACTACGCCGCACATGACGGCCATCGGGTGGGCGTCGCGACGGAAGCCGTTGAAGAAGCTCTTCAACTGCTCGTGCACCATGGTGTGGTTCTTCACGGTGCTGACGAACTGGGCCTTCTGCTCCGTGGTCGGCAGTTCGCCGTTGAGCAGCAGGTAGCAGGTTTCCAGGTAGTCCGATTTCTCGGCGAGTTGCTCGATCGGGTAGCCGCGGTGCAGCAGGATGCCGTTATCGCCGTCGATATAGGTGATCTTCGACTCGCAGGAAGCGGTCGACATGAAGCCAGGGTCGAATGTGAACCGGCCCGTGGCCGTCAGGCCCCGCACGTCGATTACATCGGGACCAACGGTGCCGGTTAAAATGGGCAGCTCGACGGGGGCTGCGCCCTCGATGATCAACTGCGCTTTTTTGTCAGCCATGTGGCCTCCTATTTATGCTTGAAATCATCAGACAGGCCCCCCACGCAGGGCCCGCACCACTATAGTGAGATAAATTCGAATGTCAATTTGCCAAAAGTCTTGTTGTAGGCGGCTTCGGGCGGAGCTTTTCCTCGAAATTGACGGCTATTTACGCCTTTTATCCCGCTAACGCAATGCACCATTAGGGGTAGTCCTTTGCGTTGTCATTAGTAGCCTAACTGTCTATACTCGGCAGCCGACCGCCAGGGGCTTTTGGGCCTGTTTTACTGGGGGTCGTCACTCCCTGGGTGGTGGGTACCTGACCAGTGCACTTGCCCAACAACTTTGCCCTGATCGTTAGGGCTCATCAGTGAAAAAAAAGCCGTGAAAAGCCAACGACCTGTAAACCTAGACCTAAGGACCATCAAACTCCCCATAACCGGCGTTACGTCGTTTCTTCACCGTGTATCCGGCATCATCCTTTTCCTGGGCCTTGGCTTCATGCTGTACGCATTGAGCAAATCCCTGGGTTCCGAGGAAGGCTTCGCCGAGGTGAAGGCGTGCTTGACCAGCCCTCTGGCCAAGTTCGTTGGATGGGGACTTCTGTCCGCCTTGCTGTATCACATGGTGGCTGGCGTACGCCATCTGATCATGGATATGGGCATCGGTGAAACGCTGGAAGGCGGGAAACTGGGCTCTAAAATCGTCATCGCCATTTCCGTGGTGCTGATCGTTCTGGCGGGAGTTTGGATATGGTAACCAGCGTTACGAACCTATCGCGTTCGGGCCTCTACGACTGGATGGCGCAGCGCGTATCCGCAGTCGTTCTCGCGGCTTATTTCATTTTCCTGATCGGATACGTCGTGGCGAATCCGGGCCTGGGCTACGCCCAATGGCACGGCCTGTTCGCTCACAACGGGATGCGCATCTTCAGTCTGTTGGCCCTGGTGGCCCTGGGCGCTCACGCCTGGGTCGGCATGTGGACCATTTCGACCGACTACCTGACGCCGATGGCGCTGGGCAAGTCCGCGACAGCGGTGCGTTTCCTTTTCCAGGCAGTGTGCGGCGTTGCGATGTTCGCGTACTTCGTCTGGGGTGTGCAGATTCTCTGGGGTATCTGATTCATGGCTAACATTCCAACGATTTCTTTCGACGCCATCATCATTGGCGGCGGCGGTGCCGGCATGCGCGCCGCGCTGCAACTGGCCCAGGGCGGTCACAAGACCGCAGTGATCACCAAGGTGTTCCCGACCCGTTCGCACACGGTGTCGGCCCAGGGCGGCATCACCTGCGCCATCGCGTCGGCCGACCCGAACGACGACTGGCGCTGGCACATGTACGATACCGTCAAGGGTTCCGACTACATCGGTGACCAGGACGCTATCGAATACATGTGTCAGGAAGGCCCGGCTGCGGTCTTCGAACTGGACCACATGGGTCTGCCGTTCTCCCGCACCGAAACCGGTCGCATCTACCAGCGTCCGTTCGGCGGCCAGTCCAAGGACTTCGGCAAGGGCGGCCAGGCGGCACGTACCTGCGCGGCTTCCGACCGTACCGGTCACGCCCTGCTGCACACCCTCTATCAGGGCAACCTGAAGGCGGGCACCACCTTCCTGAACGAGTACTACGCGGTTGACCTGGTGAAGAACCAGGACGGCGCATTCGTCGGTGTGATCGCGATCTGCATCGAAACCGGTGAAACTTCCTACATCCGCGCCAACGCCACCGTACTGGCGACCGGCGGTGCAGGTCGTATCTACTCGTCCACCACCAACGCCCTGATCAACACCGGTGACGGTATCGGCATGGCCTTGCGTGCCGGCGTACCGGTGCAAGACATCGAGATGTGGCAGTTCCACCCGACCGGCATCGCCGGCGCCGGTGTACTGGTCACCGAAGGTTGCCGCGGTGAAGGCGGTTACCTGATCAACAAGCACGGCGAGCGTTTCATGGAGCGTTATGCTCCGAACGCCAAGGACCTGGCTGGCCGCGACGTGGTTGCCCGTTCCATGGTCAAGGAAATCATTGCCGGCAACGGCTGTGGCCCGAACGGCGACCACGTGCTGCTCAAACTCGACCACCTCGGCGAGGAAGTGCTGCACAGCCGCCTGCCAGGCATCTGCGAACTGTCCAAGACCTTCGCCCACGTCGATCCGGTGGTTGCTCCGGTTCCGGTCGTTCCAACCTGCCACTACATGATGGGCGGCGTTGCCACCAACATCCATGGTCAGGCGATCACCCAGGACGCCAACGGCGTCGACACCATCATTCCTGGCCTGTTCGCGGTCGGTGAAGTGGCTTGCGTATCGGTTCACGGTGCCAACCGCCTGGGCGGCAACTCGCTGCTCGACCTGGTGGTCTTCGGCCGTGCGGCCGGCCTGCACCTGGAAAAGGCGCTGTCCGAAGGTATCGAATACCGCAACGCCAGCGACACCGACATCGATGTGGCGCTGAACCGTCTGGCCAAGCTCAACGAGCGCACCGACGGCGAAGACGTCGCCACCCTGCGTCGCGAGCTGCAAAGCTGCATGCAGAACTACTTCGGTGTATTCCGTACCGGCGAATACATGCAGAAGGGTATCGCCCAGTTGGCTGGCCTGCGCGAGCGTATCGCCAACGTCAAGATCAACGACAAGTCCCAGGCCTTCAATACCGCGCGTATCGAAGCCCTTGAGCTGCAAAACCTGCTGGAAGTGGCGGAAGCCACCGCGATTGCCGCCGAGCATCGCAAAGAGTCCCGCGGTGCTCACGCCCGTGAAGACTTTGAAGAGCGCGACGACGAAAACTGGCTGTGCCATACCCTGTTCTTCCCGGGTGAGAAGCGTGTGACCAAGCGTGCCGTTAACTTCTCGCCGAAGACCGTTCCGACTTTCGAACCAAAAGTCCGGACTTACTAAGGGGTAATCGATATGTTGCAAGTCGAAGTTTATCGTTACAACCCTGACACCGATTCCGCGCCGAAAACCCAGGTTTTCCAGGTCGACACCGGTGGCAAGGACTTGATGGTGCTGGACGTACTGGCCCTGATCAAAGAGCAGGACGAAGGTTTCTCCTATCGTCGCTCCTGCCGTGAAGGCGTGTGCGGTTCCGATGGCATGAACATCAACGGCAAGAACGGCCTGGCGTGCATCACGCCGCTGTCCTCGGTGGTCAAGGGCAACAAGCTGGTGGTGCGTCCGCTGCCAGGTTTGCCGGTGATCCGTGACTTGGTCGTCGATATGAGCATCTTCTACAAGCAATACGAGAAGGTGAAGCCATTCCTGCAGAACGACACGCCGGCCCCGGCCATCGAGCGTCTGCAGTCTCCGGAAGAGCGCGAGAAGCTGGACGGTCTGTACGAGTGCATCCTGTGCGCCTGCTGCTCGACCTCCTGCCCGTCCTTCTGGTGGAACCCGGACAAGTTCCTGGGCCCGGCCGCCCTGCTGCAAGCGTACCGCTTCCTGGCAGACAGCCGTGACACCAAGACCACCGAGCGTCTGGCTTCGCTGGATGACCCGTTCAGCGTCTTCCGCTGCCGCGGGATCATGAACTGCGTCAACGTATGTCCGAAGGGCCTGAATCCGACCAAGGCTATCGGTCACATCCGTAACATGCTGCTGCAAAGCGGCGTGTGATTCAGCGGCTGTAACCCGGCTGTTGTAAATCGGTTGTTGTAATCGATTGTTGTAAAAAGTGGCACCGCTGTAACCGTAGAAAGGCCAGGGCGTGGGCTTCAACCCGCGCCCCGGCTATAACCAGAGCAACGGCTCATAAAGCTGTGGCTCTTATTTTTGAAGAAATGAGACCAGCAGGGGCATCCGGGCCGGTACCCGGACTATCAGCGTGATCCCAAGTGGCTTGTTTTTGTCGCTGCATTCGGACTTCTGCAAGCTTGCGCGGTGTTTTCGCCGATGGTGTCCCCTAACCGAGGGTGACCAAGCATGCAAGAAAGCGTGATGCAGCGCATGTGGAATAGCGGCTATCTTTCAGGTGGTAACGCTGCCTATGTGGAAGAGCTCTACGAGCTCTACCTGCACGACCCTAACGCTGTGCCAGAAGAGTGGCGCACCAAATTCCAGACGTTGCCCGCTGACGGCAACGCTGCCACTGATGTTTCGCACTCGACAATCCGCGATCATTTCGTCTTGCTGGCAAAGAACCAGCGCCGCGCCCAACCGGTTTCCGCCGGCAGCGTGAGCAGTGAGCACGAAAAGAAGCAGGTTGAAGTGCTGCGATTGATCCAGGCCTACAGGATGCGTGGCCACCAGGCAGCCCAGCTCGACCCGCTGGGACTGTGGCAGCGTCCTGCACCCGCAGACCTGTCGATCAATCATTACGGCTTGACCAATGCCGATCTTGATACGACCTTCCGTGCCGGCGACCTGTTCATCGGCAAGGAGGAAGCGAGCCTACGCGAAATTCACGAAGCGTTGCAGCAGACATATTGCCGCACCATCGGCGCTGAATTCACGCACATCGTCGACTCCGAGCAGCGCCACTGGTTCCAGCAGCGCCTGGAAAGCGTGCGCGGCCGTCCGACCTTCTCCGCGGACATCAAGAGCCACCTGCTCGAGCGCGTCACCGCCGCCGAAGGCCTGGAAAAGTACCTGGGCACCAAGTACCCGGGCACCAAGCGTTTCGGCCTGGAAGGTGGCGAGAGCCTGATCCCGATGCTGGACGAGATGATCCAGCGTTCCGGCTCCTACGGCACCAAGGAAATCGTCATCGGCATGGCCCACCGTGGTCGCCTGAACGTGCTGGTCAACACCTTCGGCAAGAACCCGCGTGAGCTGTTCGACGAGTTTGAAGGCAAGAAGAAGGTCGAGCTGGGCTCCGGTGACGTGAAATACCACCAGGGCTTCTCGTCCAACGTGATGACCACCGGCGGTGAAGTTCACCTGGCCATGGCGTTCAACCCATCCCACCTGGAAATCGTTTCCCCGGTGGTCGAGGGTTCGGTACGTGCCCGCCAGGACCGTCGCAACGATGCCAGCGGTGACAAGGTTCTGCCGATTTCCCTCCACGGTGACGCTGCATTCGCAGGTCAGGGCGTGGTCATGGAAACCTTCCAGATGTCGCAGACCCGCGGCTTCAAGACGGGCGGCACGATCCACATCGTGATCAACAACCAGGTCGGTTTCACCATCAGCAACCCGCTGGACTCGCGTTCCACCGAGTACGCCACCGACGTCGCGAAAATGATCCAGGCGCCGATCCTCCATGTGAATGGCGATGATCCGGAAGCCGTGCTGTTCGTGACCCAGCTGGCGGTCGACTACCGCATGCAGTACAAGCGCGACGTGGTGATCGACCTGGTCTGCTACCGTCGTCGTGGCCACAACGAAGCCGACGAACCTAGCGGTACCCAGCCGCTGATGTATCAGCAGATCACCAAGCAGCGCACCACCCGTGAGCTGTATGCCGAGCGCCTGGTTCAGGCCAAGGTGCTGGATGACGCGCGGGTTCAGGCGAAGGTCGATGAATACCGCAGCGCCCTGGACAACGGTCTGCACGTGGTGAAGAGCCTGGTCAAGGAACCGAACAAGGAGTTGTTCGTCGACTGGCGCCCATACCTGGGTCACGCGTGGACCGCACGTCACGACACCCGCTTCGATCTGAAGACCCTGCAGGAACTGTCCGCCAAGCTGCTGGAGATCCCGGAAGGCTTCGTGGTCCAGCGTCAGGTCGCGAAGATCTACGAAGACCGTCAGAAGATGCAAGCCGGCGGCCTGCCGATCAACTGGGGTTACGCCGAAACCATGGCGTACGCGACCCTGGCGTTCGAAGGTCACCCGATTCGCATGACCGGCCAGGACATCGGCCGCGGTACGTTCTCGCACCGTCATGCCGTGCTGCACAACCAGAAGGATGCAAGCACCTACATTCCGCTGCAGAACCTGTACGAAGGTCAGCCACGCTTCGACCTGTATGACTCGTTCCTGTCGGAAGAAGCGGTACTGGCATTCGAATACGGCTACTCGACCACCACGCCGAATGCGCTGGTGATCTGGGAAGCCCAGTTCGGCGACTTCGCCAACGGTGCCCAGGTGGTTGTCGACCAGTTCATCACCAGTGGCGAGCACAAGTGGGGTCGTCTGTGCGGCCTGACCATGCTGCTGCCGCACGGTTATGAAGGTCAGGGTCCGGAGCACTCCTCGGCCCGTCTGGAACGCTACCTGCAGTTGTGCGCCGAGCACAACGTCCAGGTCTGCGTACCGACTACACCGGCACAGATCTACCACTTGCTGCGTCGCCAGGTCATCCGTCCGCTGCGCAAGCCGCTGATCGTGCTGACACCGAAGTCGCTGCTGCGTCACAAACTGGCTATTTCCACGCTGGAAGAGCTGGCCGAAGGTTCGTTCCAGACCGTTATTCCGGAAATCGACGCCCTGGATCCGAAAAAGGTCCAGCGCCTGATTCTGTGCAGCGGCAAGGTCTACTACGACCTGCTGGAAAAACGCCGTGCCGAAGAGCGTGACGACATCGCCATCGTGCGTATCGAGCAACTGTATCCGTTCCCTGAAGACGACCTGATCGAAGTCCTGGCACCGTACAAGCACCTCAAGCACATCGTCTGGTGTCAGGAAGAGCCGATGAACCAGGGCGCCTGGTACAGCAGCCAGCATCACATGCGTCGTATCGTTGCGGGTCACAACAAGTCGCTGGTACTTGAGTACGCCGGCCGTGAGGCCTCTGCCGCACCGGCTTGTGGTTATGCATCGATGCACGCTGAGCAGCAGGAAAAACTGCTGCAAGATGCTTTTACTGTTTAACGCCTTCGCGCACCTGAAACCGAATTTAAGGAACCACAGATAATGGCTATCGAGATCAAAGCCCCCACTTTCCCGGAATCGGTTGCCGATGGCACCGTTGCCACCTGGCACAAGCAACCGGGCGACGCTGTCAAGCGTGACGAGCTGATCGTCGACATCGAAACCGACAAAGTGGTCCTGGAAGTACTGGCGACCGCCGACGGCGTGCTGGGCGCGATCGTCAAGGGCGAAGGCGACACCGTTCTGTCCGACGAAGTCCTGGGCTCCATCGTTGAAGGCGGCGCTGCCGCCGCTGCACCTGCCGCCGCCGCTCCAGCGGCTGCTGCCCAGGCTGCCGCGCCTGCCGCTGCTGGCGAAGACGATCCGGTCGCTGCACCGGCGGCTCGCAAGCTGGCTGAAGAAAACGGCATCAACATCGCTTCCGTTGCCGGCACCGGCAAGGGCGGTCGCGTGACCAAGGAAGACGTGGTGGCTGCTGTTGCCGCCAAGAAAGCCGCGCCAGCCGCCGCTCCTGCCAAGGCTGCCGCTCCGGCCGCCGCCGCGCCTGTGTTCGCCGCCGGCGACCGCGTCGAGAAGCGTGTGCCGATGACCCGCGTGCGCGCCACCGTGGCCAAGCGCCTGGTCGAAGCGCAGTCGAACATGGCGATGCTGACCACCTTCAACGAAGTGAACATGAAGCCGATCATGGACCTGCGTTCGAAGTACAAGGACCTGTTCGAGAAGACCCACAACGGCGTGCGCCTGGGCTTCATGTCGTTCTTCGTGAAAGCGGCCACCGAAGCGCTGAAACGCTTCCCGGCGGTCAACGCTTCCATCGACGGCGGCGACATCGTTTACCACGGCTACTCCGACGTCGGTGTCGCGGTGTCCAGCGACCGTGGCCTGGTGGTCCCGGTGCTGCGCAACGCCGAGCTGATGAGCCTGGCCGAGATCGAAAACGGCATCGCCACCTTCGGCAAGAAGGCCCGTGACGGCAAGCTGTCCATCGACGAAATGACCGGCGGTACGTTCACCATCACCAACGGTGGTACATTCGGTTCCCTGCTGTCGACCCCGATCGTCAACCCGCCACAAGCCGCCATCCTGGGCATGCACAACATCAATGAGCGCCCGATGGCGGTCAAGGGTGAAGTGGTGATCCTGCCGATGATGTACCTGGCGCTGTCCTACGATCACCGCCTGATCGACGGCAAGGAAGCAGTGTCTTTCCTGGTGACCATCAAGAACCTGCTGGAAGACCCGGCTCGTCTGCTGCTGGATATCTGATTGCGCCCAAGGGGCAGGGCGCTTGCGTCTTGCCCGTTGTGTGAACGATCAGCTTCGTCCCACGACGGTCCCCACGAGGGGCCGTCCGGTTTGATTCGATAAGGAATGACACATGACTCAGAAATTCGACGTGGTAGTGATTGGCGCGGGCCCTGGCGGCTATGTAGCCGCCATCAAGGCAGCGCAACTTGGTCTCAAGACTGCCTGCATCGAGAAGTACCAGGATAAAGAGGGCAAGCTGGCCCTCGGCGGTACTTGCCTGAACGTTGGCTGCATTCCGTCCAAGGCGCTGCTGGACAGCTCCTGGAAGTACCATGAAGCCAAGGACGGGTTCGCCGTCCACGGTATCTCCACCGGCGCCGTCAAGATGGACGTGCCGGCGATGGTCGGTCGCAAGGCCGGTATCGTCAAGAACCTGACCGGCGGCGTGGCCATGCTGTTCAAGGCCAATGGCGTCACCTCGATCGAAGGCCACGGCAAGCTGCTGGCCGGCAAGAAAGTCGAAGTGACCAAGCCAGACGGCACGGTTGAAGTGATCGAGGCCGAGAACGTCATCCTGGCTCCGGGCTCGCGTCCGATCGACATTCCACCGGCTCCGGTCGACCAGAACGTGATCGTCGACTCCACCGGTGCCCTGGAATTCCAGGAAGTGCCGAAGCGCCTGGGCGTGATCGGTGCCGGTGTGATCGGTCTGGAACTGGGTTCCGTCTGGTCCCGCCTGGGTGCCCAGGTCACGGTCCTGGAAGCCCTGGACACCTTCCTGATGGCTGCCGACACCGCCGTTTCCAAGGAAGCGCTGAAAACCCTGACCAAACAAGGTCTGGACATCAAGCTGGGCGCACGCGTGACCGGCTCCAAGGTCAACAAGGGCAAGGAAGTCGTGGTGACCTACACCGACTCCGCCGGCGAGCAGACCATCACCTTCGACAAGCTGATCGTTGCCGTTGGCCGTCGTCCGGTGACCACCGACCTGCTGTCCGCTGATTGCGGCGTGGTCCTAGACGAGCGCGGTTTCGTGCACGTCGATGACCATTGCGCGACCGCCGTACCGGGCGTCTACGCCATCGGCGACGTGGTTCGTGGCATGATGCTGGCACACAAGGCCTCGGAAGAGGGCATCATGGTGGTTGAGCGCATCAAGGGCCACAAGGCCCAGATGAACTACGACCTGATCCCTTCGGTTATCTACACCCATCCGGAAATCGCGTGGGTCGGCAAGACCGAACAGGCTTTGAAAGCAGAAGGCGTTGAAGTTAACATCGGCACCTTCCCGTTCGCCGCCAGTGGTCGTGCCATGGCAGCCAACGATACCGGCGGTTTCGTCAAGGTCATCGCCGATGCCAAGACCGACCGCGTTCTGGGCGTCCACGTGATTGGCCCAAGCGCTGCCGAGCTGGTACAGCAAGGCGCGATCGGTATGGAATTCGGCACCAGTGCCGAGGACCTGGGCATGATGGTCTTCTCCCATCCGACCCTGTCCGAAGCGTTGCACGAAGCGGCATTGGCAGTGAATGGCGGCGCCATCCACGTGGCCAACAAGAAAAAACGCTAAGCGGATAATAAGAAACCACGGCGGCCCGCCCGTCGTGAGCCTTGCGCGCAAGACTCACCGCGGAACGTCCGCTGGACGCAGTCTTGCGTTGTTTCACCGGGCGACCGGAAGGCGACGCAAGCAGCAGTCACAGGTGGTGCGGCACTGTAATCAGTGCAGCACCGAATGCGCAGTACCTAACGAAGACGGTAAAAAGCATGAATCTTCACGAGTATCAGGGTAAGCAGCTGTTCGCTGAATACGGCCTGCCAGTATCCAAGGGTTACGCGGTAGACACCCCGGAAGAAGCAGCAGAAGCTTGCGACAAGATCGGTGGTTCCGAGTGGGTTGTAAAAGCCCAGGTCCACGCCGGTGGTCGCGGTAAAGCGGGCGGCGTAAAGCTGGTTCGCAGCAAAGAAGACGCCAAAGCCTTCGCACAGCAGTGGCTGGGCAAGCGTCTGGTGACCTATCAGACTGACGCCAATGGCCAGCCTGTCACCAAGATCCTGGTTGAATCGTGCACTGATATCGCTAAAGAGCTGTACCTGGGCGCTGTCGTTGACCGTTCGAGCCGTCGCATCGTGTTCATGGCTTCCACCGAAGGTGGCGTGGACATCGAGAAAATCGCTCACGACACCCCTGAGAAAATCCTCAAGGCCACTATCGATCCACTGGTTGGCGCCCAGCCATTCCAGGGTCGCGAGCTGGCATTCCAGCTGGGTCTGGAAGGCAAGCAGGTTTCCCAGTTCGCCAAGATCTTCGTTGGTCTGGCCAAGCTGTTCCAGGACCACGACCTGGCCCTGCTGGAAGTGAACCCGCTGGTGATCAAGGCCGACGGCGATCTGCATTGCCTCGATGCCAAGATCAACATCGACGCCAACGCCATGTACCGTCAGCCTAAGCTGAAAACCTTCCACGATCCGTCCCAGGACGATCCGCGCGAAGCGCACGCTGCCAAGTTCGAACTGAACTACGTAGCCCTGGAAGGCAACATCGGTTGCATGGTCAACGGTGCCGGCCTGGCCATGGGTACCATGGACATCGTCAACCTGCATGGCGGCAAGCCAGCCAACTTCCTCGACGTGGGCGGCGGTGCAACCAAGGAACGCGTAACCGAAGCGTTCAAGATCATCCTGTCCGACACCAACGTCGCTGCAGTACTGGTCAACATCTTCGGCGGCATCGTTCGCTGCGACATGATTGCCGAAGGCATCATCGGCGCTGTGAAAGAAGTCGGCGTGAAAATCCCGGTTGTTGTTCGCCTTGAAGGCAACAACGCTGAACTGGGCGCTAAAGTACTGGCAGAAAGCGGCTTGAACATCATCGCTGCTACCAGCCTGACCGACGCTGCTCAACAAGTTGTCAAAGCTGCGGAGGGCAAATAATGAGCGTCCTGATCAATAAAGACACCAAGGTTATCTGCCAGGGTATCACCGGTTCGCAGGGCAGCTTCCACACCCAGCAAGCCATCGAATACGGCACCAAGATGGTTGGTGGCGTAACTCCGGGCAAAGGCGGTACCGAGCACCTGGGTCTGCCGGTGTTCAACACCGTGAAAGAAGCTGTAGCCGCCACTGGCGCCACCGCCAGCGTGATCTACGTTCCGGCTCCTTTCTGCAAGGACTCGATCCTGGAAGCAGCTTTCGGCGGCATCAAGCTGATCGTCTGCATCACCGAAGGCATTCCTACCCTGGACATGCTGGATGCCAAGGTCAAGTGCGACGAGCTGGGTATCACCCTGATCGGCCCTAACTGCCCAGGCGTGATCACTCCAGGCGAATGCAAGATCGGCATCATGCCAGGTCACATTCACTTGCCAGGCAAGGTCGGTATCGTTTCCCGTTCCGGCACCCTGACCTACGAAGCTGTGAAGCAGACCACTGACGCCGGTTTCGGTCAGTCGACTTGCGTCGGCATCGGCGGTGACCCGATCCCGGGCTCGAACTTCATCGACATCCTGAAGCTGTTCCAGGAAGACCCGAAGACCGAAGCGATCGTGATGATCGGCGAGATCGGCGGTTCGGCTGAAGAAGAAGCGGCGGCCTACATCAAGGCTCACGTGACCAAGCCGGTTGTTTCCTACATCGCGGGTGTGACTGCTCCTCCGGGCAAGCGCATGGGCCATGCGGGTGCAATCATCTCCGGCGGCAAAGGTACTGCGGACGAGAAGTTCGCTGCCCTGCAAGACGCCGGCGTGAAAACCGTGCGTTCGCTGGCAGACATCGGCAAGGCCCTGGCCGAGCTGACCGGTTGGGCCGTCAAGTAAGCCTCGCGCTTAACTGACGCTCCACCTGCAAAGGCCACCTTCGGGTGGCCTTTGTGCTTTCTGGGCTTCATATATAAATACGACATAAGGTCGTCGCTGGCAGGACAATATTTGCCCTCTAATAGTGCGTTTTTCACCCGAATTTGTTAGGGTGGCCGCCTCTTTTTGCGTCCGCTGCCCACAAGGCCGCCGCGCGCTAAACGGGTCGACCCCATACGGGCCGACAGCATTTCCCTCACCCCACGGGAAATCCCTCTCTAAATTCCGATTCAGCAGTGTGGTATTTCCTTAAAATGAAAGTGTTGAAAGGCCAGGACATCCTGGCGCTTGGCTTCATGACCTTTGCCCTGTTCGTCGGGGCCGGCAACATCATCTTCCCACCGATCGTCGGTTTGCAGTCCGGACCCCATGTCTGGATGGCGGCGCTGGGCTTCCTGATCACCGCGGTAGGCCTGCCGGTCATCACCGTGGTCGCGCTGGCCAAGGTCGGCGGTGCCATGGACGCCCTGAGCAGCCCCATCGGCAAGGTCGCCGGCGGCTTGCTGGCCGCTGCCTGCTACCTGGCGGTCGGTCCGCTGTTCGCCACGCCGCGCACCGCCACCGTGTCCTTTGAAGTCGGCCTGGCGCCGTTGACCGGCGAAAGCCCGCTGGCGCTGCTGATCTACAGTTCGCTGTATTTCCTGCTGGTGTTCTTCATCTCCCTGTACCCCGGGCGCTTGCTGGATACCGTCGGCCGTTTCCTCGCGCCGTTGAAGATCATTGCCCTGGCGGTCCTGGGGATCGCGGCGTTCGCCTTGCCGGCCGGCGATATCGGCACGGCCACTCCCGAGTACGTCGCGGCACCGTTCTCCCAGGGTTTCATCAATGGCTACCTGACCATGGATACCCTGGGCGCCCTGGTGTTCGGCATCGTCATCGTCAATGCCATCCGCTCCCGCGGCGTCGATTCGCCACGGCTGATCACCCGCTACGCCATCATTGCCGGCCTGATCGCCGGTGTCGGCCTGGCGCTGGTGTACATCAGCCTGTTCCGGTTGGGCGCGGGCAGCCATGAAGTGGCGGCCGGTGCCAGCAACGGCGCGGCGGTACTGCACGCCTATGTGCAACATACCTTCGGCTCCCTGGGCAGCGGTTTCCTCGCGGTGCTGATCTCCCTGGCGTGCCTGGTGACGGCGGTGGGCCTGACCTGCGCCTGCGCCGAGTACTTCAGCGGTATCCTGCCACTGTCGTACAAGAGCCTGGTGATCATCCTGGCGGCGTTCTCGCTGCTGGTGTCGAACCTGGGGCTGACCAAGCTGATTGCGTTCTCGATCCCGGTCCTGACCGCGATCTACCCGCCGTGCATCGCCCTGGTGGCCCTGAGTTTCTGCCAATCGTTCTGGCATGCGCAGGGGCGTATCGTCGGCCCGGTGATGCTGGTGTCGTTTCTGTTCGGCATGATCGACGCCCTCAAGGGGGCGGGGCTGGCGGACTGGATGCCGACGCAGCTGTCGCACCTGCCGTTGAGCGAGCAGGGCCTGGCGTGGCTGGTGCCTTCGGTGGTGATGCTGGTGATTGCGGTGGTGATCGACCGCTTGCTCGGCAAGCGCAGCGAAGCCCTGGCCTGACCGGCTCCTGCAGACATCCGACAAAATAAAACCCGCGCAAGGCGGGTTTTATTTTGTTTGGCGGTTTTTGCAAACAGGTGCTTGCAGGAAACTTCGGCCAATCAGGAGCCGGTGGCGGCCTTGGCTGGGGCTGGGGCTTCTACCGGCGCTTTGCTGGAATCAGCCGGAGCTTTGGCAGCTTCGACGTTTTCCTTGACGGCTTCGTTCACCTTATCCTGAGCCTGGCCCAGGCTCTTCTGAACTTGCTCGGCGGTTGGTTTGGCGTCTTGAGCTTTGTCCTCGGTTTTTTTATCGCAGGCGGCGAGACCGAGGGAAGCGGTCAACATCAAGGCAATAGCTAAAGTCTTACGCATGGGGGTGTTGCTCCTTTGTGAATATCACTGACTACTGGCCATTCAGAACACACCCCCCAGGGTTAAGTTCCTTGATTTTAAAAGATATATAAGTACCGACCGAACGGAACTTTTTCCCAGTGTTTCGTTTTATCGGGCACTTTTCTCCGGATGAGAGCCATCAGTTCATGACCCAGAGTCCCCTTTTCGAGCGCGCCACCCGCTTTCTCAGCGCTATCCGGCACTGCCAGGTACTCGGGCTGCGCTTGCACAGCGCCGATGCCCAGGGGCTGACCCTGATCCTGCCGTACAGTGCCGACATCGTCGGCGACCCACGAACCGGGGTCATCCACGGCGGGGCGCTGAGCACCCTGATGGACACCGCCTGTGGCATGGCCACCTTGTGTGTCCTGCCCGAGTTCGAGGTGTGTCCGACGCTGGACCTGCGCATCGACTACATGCATCCGGCCGCGCCCCAGCAGGATGTCTACGGTTTCGCCGAGTGCTACCGGGTCACCCGCGACATCATCTTCGCCCGCGGCTTTGCTTACCAGGATGACCCTGAACGACCCATCGCCCATGTGGTGGGCACCTTCATGCGGTTGGGCAAGGGGATCAAGGGCACCCAGGGCTTCAGCGGCTCGATCAACGGTGGTGCGGCATGAGCGACGACTTCAAGAAACGGCTGCAGCAGGCCCACCAGCAGGGCGACTACGGGCAATTGCTGCAGCTTATCCCCTATGCCAAGTTGATCGGCATCCAGTGCTCACGGCTGGGCGATGAGCTGTTGTTCTGCCTGCCGGCCAACCTGGACAACATCGGCAACCCTTTGCTCCCGGCGATTCACGGTGGAGTGATCGCCGGCTTCATGGAACTGGCCGCCGCCCTGCATCTGTTGGTGTTCACCGGCTCGCCGGGCGTGCCCAAGGTTATCGACTTTTCCGTTGATTACCTGCGTGCCGGGCAATATCGCGACACCTACGCCCAATGCCAGGTCTGCCGCCAGGGGCGACGAGTGGCGAACGTCGCGATCACCGCCTGGCAGGCTACCGTGGCCGAGCCGATTGCCACCGCCCGGGCCCACTTCAAGATCGAGGAAACGCTCCCGGGCACTTGAAATCCCCGACACCGTCCCCAACTCTGATGACAACCCGCCGCCAACCCTCACGGGGCGGCCACTGCCATCCAATTGGAGTTTGATGACCATGAGTGTGGAAACTCAAAAGGAAACCCTGGGCTTCCAGACCGAGGTGAAGCAACTGCTGCACCTCATGATCCATTCGCTGTATTCCAACAAGGAAATCTTCCTTCGCGAATTGATCTCCAACGCCTCCGACGCTGTCGACAAATTACGTTTCGAAGGCCTGTCCAAGCCCGAGTTGCTGGAAGGTGGCGCGGAACTGAAAATCCGTGTGAGCTTCGACAAGGACGCCAACACCGTCACCCTCGAAGACAACGGTATCGGCATGAGCCGCGACGATGTGATCACCCACCTGGGGACCATCGCCAAGTCCGGCACCGCCGATTTCATGAAGAATCTCTCCGGTGACCAGAAGAAGGACTCACACCTGATCGGTCAGTTCGGCGTGGGCTTCTACTCGGCCTTTATCGTCGCCGAGCAGGTTGAAGTATTCAGCCGTCGCGCCGGCCTGACCGCCAGCGAAGGCGTGCACTGGTCGTCCAAGGGCGAGGGCGAGTTCGAAGTCGCCACCCTCGAGAAGGCCGACCGCGGTACCCGCATCGTCCTGCACCTGAAATCGGCTGAAAACGAATTCGCCGATGGCTGGCGCCTGCGCAACATCATCAAGAAGTACTCCGACCATATCGCCCTGCCGATCGAGCTGCCGAAAGAAGTGGCCGCTGTCGAAGGCGAGGAGAAGCCGGCGCTGGAATGGGAAACCGTCAACCGCGCCAGTGCCCTGTGGACCCGTCCGCGCACCGAAGTGAAGGACGAGGAATACCAGGAGTTCTACAAGCACATCGCCCATGACTTCGAGAACCCGCTGAGCTGGAGCCACAACAAGGTCGAAGGCAAGCTGGAATACAGCTCGCTGCTCTACGTGCCGGCCCGTGCTCCGTTCGACCTGTACCAGCGTGAAGCGCCGAAAGGCCTCAAGCTGTACGTGCAGCGCGTCTTCGTCATGGACCAGGCCGAATCCTTCCTGCCGCTGTACCTGCGCTTCATCAAGGGCGTGGTCGACTCCAACGACCTGTCCCTGAACGTGTCGCGGGAAATCCTGCAGAAAGACCCGATCATCGACTCGATGAAGTCGGCGTTGACCAAGCGTGTCCTCGACATGCTGGAAAAACTGGCGAAGAACGAGCCTGAGCAATACAAGGGCTTCTGGAAAAACTTCGGCCAGGTCATGAAGGAAGGCCCGGCGGAAGATTTCGCCAACAAGGAAAAAATCGCCGGCCTGCTGCGTTTCGCCTCGACCCAGGGTGAAGACGGTGAGCAGGTGGTGTCCCTGGCCGAGTACCTGGCCCGCGCCAAGGAAGGTCAGGACAAGATCTACTACCTGACCGGCGAAACCTACGCCCAGGTCAAGAACAGCCCGCACCTGGAAGTCTTCCGCAAGAAAGGCATCGAAGTGCTGCTGCTGACCGACCGTATCGACGAGTGGCTGATGAGCTACCTCAACGAGTTCGACGGCAAGAGCTTTGTCGACGTCGCGCGCGGTGACCTGGACTTGGGCAACCTGGACTCGGAAGAGGACAAGAAGGCTGCCGAGGAAGTCGCCAAGACCAAGGAAGGCCTGGTGGAGCGCATCAAGACTGCCCTGGGCGACGCGGTCAGCCAAGTGCGGGTTTCCCACCGCCTGACCGATTCCCCGGCGATCCTGGCCATCGGTGAGCAGGACCTGGGCCTGCAGATGCGCCAGATCCTCGAGGCGAGCGGGCAGAAAGTGCCGGATTCCAAGCCGATCTTCGAATTCAATCCGGGGCACCCGCTGATCGAGAAGCTCGACGGCGAGCCGGACGAAGACCGCTTCGGCGATCTGTCGCACATCCTGCTCGACCAGGCGGCCCTGGCGGCCGGCGACAGCCTGAAGGATCCGGCGGCTTATGTCCGCCGGCTGAACAAGCTGCTGGTTGAACTGTCGGTTTAAGCACGTAGCACGAAAACCCGCTTCGGCGGGTTTTTTATCCTTGGATGTTTTTATCGGAGTCCGAAATGAGCCAAGTTACTGTGAGTTCGGTGGTCTATCAGATCGATGGCCAGTCCTATGAGAGTCGTCTGGCCTTTGACGCCGGTCACAAGGGGCCACGTCCGGGCCTGCTGATGGCGCCGAACTGGATGGGCGTCAGCGCCGGTGCCGAGAAGATCGCCGAGGCGGTGGCGGCCAAGGGGTATGTGGTGTTGATCGCCGACCTCTACGGTCAGTCGGTGCGTCCGAGCAATGGCGATGAAGCCGGCGCGGCGATGATGCCGTTGAAAAATGATCGCGCCCTGCTGCGCAAGCGTATGCAGGCGGCGTTCGAAGCGCTGCAAGGCCAGGCGTTGGCGGCGGTGGACACGGCGAAGCTGGCGACCTTCGGTTTCTGCTTTGGCGGTTGCTGCTCGCTGGAGCTGGCCCGTACCGGCGCGCCGTTGAAAGCGGCGGTGTCGTTCCATGGCACCCTGGACACGCCGAATCCGGCGGATGCGAAGAACATCAAGGGCTCGGTGCTGGTGCTGCATGGCGCCTCCGACCCGCTGGTGCCGAAAGAGCAACTGCCGGCCTTCGAAGACGAAATGAATGCCGCGGGTGTCGATTGGCAGTTGTTGAGCTATGGCGGCGCGTTCCACTCCTTCACTGATCCGCACGCCAATGTGGCGGGCATGATGATGTACGACGCGAAGACCGCCGCTCGCGCGTTCGTGTCGATGCACAACCTGCTGGAAGAAGTGTTCAAGGGCTGATGGCTTCACGCTGGCCGACCTGTAGGAGCCGGCAAGCCGGCTCCTACAGGTTTGCGTCTGCCTGCTGCGGGCGTGTCGGCAGCTCGATCCGCTCGCTTTCCCCCGGTACCTTCGGCCAGTCGCCGGCCGCCCAGCGCTGGCGGGCGCTGTCGATCAGCGCCGGATCGCTGGCGACGAAGTTCCAGTTCATCCGCCGTGGCCCGTCCAGCGGTGCGCCGCCGATCACCACCAGATGACACTCGCTTTCGGCGAACAGCGTGAGGCTGGCCCCCGCGGGCAGCACCACCAGGTTGTGCGGCTCCAACGCTTCGCCCTCCAGCTGCGCCTCGCCTTCCAGCACATAGACCGCGCGCTCTTCATACTCATCCGGAATCAGCAGGGTGGTTGCGCTTTCCATCCGGATATCGGCATACAGCGTGGGCGACAGCACCGGTACCGGCGACGTCAGGCAAAAACCGCTGCCGGCGATCAGGCGGATCTTCACCCCCAGGTTGTCGCTGCAGGGCAGGCTGGCGGCGGGGTGATGACTGTAGTGACCGGGACCCTGCTCCAGGGCCTTGGGGGATGCCAGCCAGATCTGCAGGCCGTGCAGGCTGGAGCCGCTGGCGACGAGGGCGGCCGGGGTGCGTTCGACATGGGCGATGGCGCTGCCGGCGGTCATCCAGCTGACATCGCCGGGCATCACGTGCTGGTCGGAGCCGAGGCTGTCCTTGTGCACGATCTCGCCGGCGAACAGGTAGGTCAGGGTCGACAGGCCGATATGCGGGTGCTGCCGCACATTCATCCCATGCCCCGGCGGATAGCGGGTTTCCAGCATATGGTCGAAAAACACGAAGGGCCCGACGCTGCGGCACTGGGCCGAGGGCAGGGGGCGCAGGATCGGTTGACCTTCGACATCCTCGGCGCGAGGACGGATCACCAGTGGTGTGTTCATGGGGCTTCCTGGCTCAGCGGGCAATGCGTCAAGCATAACCCGCTTTTTGGCCGGCGCCTTTACTGGCTGAAGGCGCCTTCGGCCAGCAGGGTTTCGATGCTGACTTCGGTGCTGGTCATCAACTTGTGCACCGGGCAGCGGTCGGCGACTTTATGCAGTTCTTCGCGCTGGGCATCGCTGAGCGCGCCCTTGAGGGTCAGCTTGACCTGCAGGCCATACTTGCCTTTCAGTTCCTGGCTGTTGTCGCGCTTGACCTCGACTGTGACCCCGGTCAGCGGGATACCTTTCTTCTGCGCGTAAAGCTTGAGCGTCAGGGCCTTGCACGTCCCCAGGGCGGCGTCGAAATAGTCGTGGGGTTCCGGGGCGGAGCCTTCGCCACCTGCCGCCTTGGGCACATCGGCGAACAACTGGTGATCATCGATCTGCACGCTGTGACGGAAACCTTCGCTGGATTCGGTGTTGATGGTGATGGTCATGAAAGCCTCGTGGCGAGAGTGACGGGAAAAGACCCTGAACCTTATAGAACACTCGGCGAGGGAGGTGTTCAGCTTTTTTCGCGGTCGTGCCCGATTGTGCAGCGTTCCTCTCCCGGCGGGCAAAAAAAAGCCCCGAACCAGTCGGGGCTTTTTTCATCTTGCGATCAGGCCGGGCTTACTTGCCCTGCCAGCGCTTCAGGACCAGGGTGGCGTTGGTGCCGCCGAAGCCGAAGCTGTTGCTCATCACGTTGTTCAGCTCGACGTTTTCGCGGGTCTTGGTCAGGACCGGCAGGTCGGCGACTTCCGGATCCAGCTCTTCGATGTTGGCGGAGCCGGCGATGAACTTGCCTTCCATCATCAGCAGGCAGTAGATCGCTTCGTGAACACCGGCAGCGCCCAGGGAGTGGCCGGACAGGCTCTTGGTCGAACTGATGGCCGGAGCCTTGTCGCCGAAGACTTCACGCACACCTTTCATTTCCGCGACGTCGCCGACCGGAGTCGAGGTGCCGTGGGTGTTCAGGTAGTCGATCGGGCCGTCAACGGTGGACATCGCCATCTGCATGCAGCGCACGGCGCCTTCACCGCTTGGCGCGACCATGTCGTAGCCGTCGGAGGTAGCACCGTAGCCGACGATTTCGGCGTAGATCTTCGCGCCACGGGCCAGGGCGTGTTCCAGCTCCTCGACCACCACCATGCCGCCACCGCCGGCGATGACGAAACCGTCACGCTTGGCGTCGTAGGCACGCGAGGCCTTCTCCGGGGTTTCGTTGTACTGGGTGGAGAGGGCGCCCATGGCGTCGAACAGGAACGACTGGCTCCAGTGCTCTTCTTCACCGCCACCGGCGAAGACGATGTCCTGCTTGCCCATCTGGATCTGCTCCATGGCGGTACCGATGCAGTGAGCACTGGTGGCGCAGGCGGAGGAGATCGAGTAGTTCAGGCCCTTGATCTTGAACGGCGTGGCCAGGCATGCGGAAACGGTGCTGCCCATGGTGCGGGTCACGCGGTACGGACCGACGCGCTTCACGCCCTTTTCGCGCAGGATATCCAGCGCTTCCATCTGGTTCAGGGTCGAGGCGCCGCCGGAGCCGGCCACCAGGCCGGTGCGCGGGTTGGACACCTGCTCTTCGCTCAGGCCGGCGTCGACGATGGCGTCTTTCATGGCCAGGTAGGCGTAGGCCGCCGCGTGGCCGACGAAGCGATAGATCTTGCGATCGATCAGTTCTTCGAGATTGAGGTCGATGGAGCCGGAAACCTGGCTACGCAGACCCATTTCGGCATATTCCGGGTTGAAGCGGATGCCAGGGCGGCTTGCACGCAGGTTAGCGGAGACGGTCTCTTTGTCATTGCCCAGGCACGAAACGATGCCCAGACCAGTGATAACGACGCGGCGCATGCGAATAACCCTTAGAAGTTGTCAGTGGAGGTGAAAACGCCGACCCGAAGGCCTTCGGCGGTGTAGATCTCGCGACCGTCGACCGTCACCGAACCGTCGGCGATGGCCAGGTTCAGCTTGCCTTTGAGGACGCGCTTGATATGAATGTTGTAGGTCACTTTCTTGGCGGTCGGGAGGACCTGGCCGAAGAATTTCACTTCGCCCGAACCCAGCGCGCGACCACGGCCCGGCAGACCCTGCCAGCCGAGGAAGAAACCGACCAGTTGCCACATGGCGTCGAGACCCAGGCAGCCCGGCATCACCGGATCGCCTTCGAAATGGCAGGCGAAGAACCACAGGTCCGGATTGATATCCAGCTCGGCGACCAATTCACCTTTGCCGTACTTGCCACCCTCTTCGCTGATATGGGTGATGCGATCCACCATCAGCATGTTCGGGGCGGGCAGTTGCGCGTTACCTGGGCCGAACAGCTCACCGCGACTGCAGCGCAGCAGGTCTTCCCGGGTAAAGGCGTTTTGTTTGGTCATGCGAGCTCCTCAATAGTCCCATGCGGCAGGTGGGGCAAATCTTCCCGGCCGATCGAAGCGTTCACGCCTCGATTCGACAGCCTACTCATAGACTATTGCGTTGTGGTGAAAGTCACAGCGCCAAGGACATGAATGTACACTTGTGCACTGAAATTTTTATTCAAGCCGGTTTTCCAGCTCATTCGGGTGTCTAAGACTGCCGCACTTTCGTCTTTCACGCCAGTCACACATGGTATTCAAGGCAGCCAATGCTGGAGAATCTGCTGCAGATCCATGCGTTTGAAGGGCTTGGCCAGGTAGTCGTTCATCCCGGCCCGCAGGCAGTTCTCGCGGTCGCCCTGCAAGGCGTTGGCGGTCAGGGCGATGATCGGCACCTGGGCGTACTCGGGCAGTTGGCGGATTTGCCGGGTGGCTTCGTAGCCGTCGACGATCGGTAGCCGGCAGTCCATCAGGATCGCCGCGAACAGGCTGTTTTTCGCGTTGTCGATGGCCTGGGCGCCGTCGGTGGCCAGGCTGACGTCGAAGCCCAGGCCGCGCAGCATGGCGTTGATGACGGTCTGGTTGACCGGGTTGTCTTCCACCAGCAGCACCTTGCGCCCTTCGCCATGGTCGGCGGGCGCTGACGGCAAGGCGGCCGGCTCGGCCGGGTGATGCAGGGCCAGGGGGATTTCCAGGGTGAAGACCGAGCCCTGGCCCTCTTCGCTGCGGGCGTGCAGGGTGCCGCCCATGCGCTCGGCCAGGGTCCGCGCAATGGGCAGGCCCAGGCCAGTGCCGCCGTAGCGCCGGGAGATCGAACTGTCGGCCTGCTGGAAGGCATCGAACATCAGTTCCAGGCGTTCGCTGGAAATGCCGATGCCGCTGTCGCGGACCGTGCAGGTGAACCACAGCACGTCGTCGTCCAGGGCCTGCCAGTGCGGTTCGATGCCGACGCTGCCATGTTCGGTGAATTTCAGTGCATTGCCGATCAGGTTGACCAGGATCTGGCGGATCCGCGTCGGGTCGCCCTTGACCTGCAAGGCCTGCATGTCCGCCGGGATCTGCAGGTCCAGGCGCAACCCGCGTTGGCTCGCGTTGTGCTGGAAAGCCTGGGCGCAGCTGTTGATCAGTTCGGCAAGGCGGAACGGAATGTGTTCCAGCTCCAGGGCCGAACGCTCGATCCGCGAGAAGTCGAGGATATCGTTGATCACCTTGAGCAAGTGCTCGGTGGATTCCGAGGCCAGGGCCGCGTACTCACTCTGTTCCTCGGTCATCTCGGTGGTTTCGAGCAGTTGCAGCATGCCCAGTACACCGTTCATCGGCGTGCGCAGTTCGTGGCTCATCATGGCCAGGAAGTCCGACTTGGCATTGTTGGCCCGTTCCGCTTCCTCGCGGGTCTGGATCAACTGGGCAATGGCCTGGTGCTGTTCGCGGCTGGCCTGGTCCAGGGCGCCGGCGAGGTTGTTGATATGTCGCGACAGGGCGCCGAGCTCGGTGTCGTCCACCACCGGCAGCTGGGTCTTGTAGTCGCCCTGTTGAATCGCCTTGACCGCGTGGCCCATGGCGCTGATCGGTTGCGACAGGCTGGCCGCCAGTCGCCGGGCCAGGAGAAAGGTGAACAGCAGGGCGAACAGCGCCAGGATGCCGGCCTTGAGCAGGATCTCCTGTTGCCGCTGGCTGAAGGCGTCGTTGGACATGCCGACAATCACCCGTCCCAGATAGTCCTCGCTGGTCGTCACGCCCGCGCTGCCGTGTTCCTGCAGGAAGTCGTTGTCCAACCGAATGCGTTGCAGGCGCACCGGCGCCTGGAACAGTTTGGTCGACTGGGGCCGGGCATGCTCCTGCGCGGATTGCTCGACATACACCAGGATGTTGTTGCTGCGGTCCTGGACCTCGAGGAAGCGCACGTGGGGCGTGGCCAGGGTCGCCCGCATCAGGCTTTCCAGGACTTCGTTGTTGCCGGAGATCACCCCGTATTCGGTGGCCGGGGCCAACTGGTTGGCGATCAGCTGACCGGTGTGGTCGAGTTCCTGGCGCAGGTCCTGGATCCGCACGAAGGTGAAGAAACTGATCAGCAGCAAGGTCAGCAACAGCGCGGGGCCGAGGCTGATCATCTGGGTCCGGGCGCTGATGCCCCAATACCGTCGCAGGGTCATGGGCGGGTCTCTCCTTCGGCCAGCCGGTGGGCGAGCGAGGCTTCGTCGATTGGTTCGATACCCAGGGAACGGGCGACTTGCGGGTTGCTCAGGACCTTGAACCGTTGCGGATACAGGCTGCCCGGCCAGCCGGACGGGGGCCGCTCGAGCAACTCGTCGAGGATCGCCAGCCAGTCGCTCTGGTCGCTGTAGGTGCTGGCCAGGCTGCCAGCCTTGACGAAGCCGGCGTTGGGACCGATCAGCGCCAGTTGCCGGGCATAGCTGCTGAGCAACAGGTTCTTCGCGGTCCTGGGGTTATACAAGGTCGGATCGTCCAGCCCCAGCAGGACGTCGCTGCTCTTGAGCAGGCTCTGCAGGGGGCGACTGTCGCTGGTGTCGTCCCAGCGCTGGGGGACGATCTCCAGTCCCAGGGGGCGGGCCGCCTGGTCCAGCTCGGCCAGCAGGAACTCGCTGCTTCGGGTATAGAGCACGCCGATCCGGCGGGCCTGGGGCATGACCTCGCGGATCAGGCGCAACTGGCGGGGCAGCGGCGGGTCGCTCCACAGCAGGCTGAGATTGGCCGGCGGGCCGTTTTCCAGGCGCTGCATCGCTTGCAGGCGGCTGATGCGCAGGACCAGGGTCGCGGGGCCTTGTTTATCCTTCAGTCGCCAGTCGAGGCTGGGCGGGTCCAGCAGGATCAGCCGGGTGGCCGGCGGTAGTCGGTTGGGCTCGGGCATCTGCGCCAGGGGCACGAAGCGTATACGGTCGTTCGGGCGCTGTTGCGCCAGCGCGGCGGTGAAGGCCTGGACCCCGGGGCTGTCCTCGACGCCGGTCAACAGCACCTCGGCCGCCCGCGCCGGGAGGCTCGGCAACAGCACCAGCAGGGCCAGCCCCAGCGTCCTCAGGCAGCGGCCCCATCCGGATGTCATCCTTGACCCAAAGGTGCTCATTGTCAGAACTCCAGCTCTGCGCTGAAGTAGACGGCACGACGCTGGTTGTAATTGTTGTCGACCCAGGTGATGGGCTGGTCGTCGAGACGTTGTTGCAGCATCCCGGCCAGTTCCAGGCTGGCCCTGCCCAGGGGAATACGCTTGGCGAGGCGCAGGTCGACCCGTTCGAAGCGATATTGGTTGATGGCGTCGTCGCCATAGTAGAAGACCGAACTGGACCAGCCTGCGCCCCAGTCGCGCATCCAGCCGGCCGAGCCGCTGTTGCGTGCGGTGAAGTGCTCGTCGACCGGGTTGCTGGCCTGGACATCGACATAGGCATAGGTCAGGCGCAGGCGGTCGGCGCTGTCCAGGCGCCAGTCGAACTGGGCTTCGCTGCCGGTAAAGCGTGAGCTGTTGGCGTTGCTGGCGATGAACTGGTTGTTGCGCAGCGGCGTACTGATCATGTCGCTGATTTCGTCGTAGAACAGCTTCACGTCGAGGCTCAGGCCGATCTCGGCGAAGAAACCGTTATAGCCCAGTTCGCGCGAGCGCATGCGCTCCTTGTCCAGGTTTCCCGGGCCACGGGTCTGGACGAAATACTGGCCGCTGTTCTGACCGTAGGTGGGGGAGTCCAGGTTGGTGACCCGATAGCTCCAGTTGACGTTGTTCTCGAACATGTCCGGCGAGCGAATGGCTTCGGAATAGACCGCGCGCAGGCCATGCCGGGGATTGATCAGGTAGTTCACCGCAAAGCGCGGGGTCAGGGAGCTGCCGGTCAGTTGCGTATCTTCGTACATGGCGCCGCCCTGTACCAGCCAGTGTTCGCTGGCGCGCCACTCGAGCTGGCCGAACAGGCGCCAGGTGGTGTCGTCGGCGGTGCCATTGAAATAGGTCTCGGAGTCTGCCCGGTCATAACGATAGTTCATGCCGCTGACCAGGCGCAGGCTGTCCGACAGGCTCAGGGTGTCCTGCAGTTCGAGATCGTAGCGGGTCTCGCGGGTGCTTTGGTCGATATCGCCGCAGACGGTCTGGCTGGCACCGCCGGCCCATTGGCCGAGGACCTGGTTGGCCAGCGCCTGTTCGGCGGCACTGCCCGCCGGCGGGTTGCCAGGGGAGTAACTGGTTATATTGCGTGCCAAGGTTTCGGCATAGTTGGGATTCAACTGCCACAACTGGGTCAGTTGCGGACTGAACGAGATCTTGGCATCGCAGGCGCGCCAGACCTGCTGGCGATCCCAGTGCTGGGCCGAGCCCTGGATATACAGGCTGTGCTGGGGATTGAGGTCGAGGTTCCAGCGCAGCGAGCCGGCATAGTCCTTGGCGACCACGTCGGAATTGTCGCCGGCCGCAGTGATGCCGGGAAACACCGCCTTGTAGGTGTAGGGCCGCTGGTTGGTGCCGTCCTTGACGTTCAATTGCCAATCGATGCTCTGTCGTTCATCGAGCGTCTGGCTGACCGAGAGGTTGACCCGGGTGATGCGCCGGCCGTCGCGGTAGTCCGCGCCCAGGTGGTCGCTCTGGAAACCTTCGTCTTCCTGGCCGGACATCGACAGGCGCAGGTCGCCGGTACCCCAGCCCGTGCCCTGGCTGGCGTACCAGTCATTGATGCCGCGATCGCCGCGGGTGACCTTCAGTTGCGAACCGTGGGTACTGCCCGGCGACTTGGTGAGGATGTTGACCACCGCCATCAGCGCGTTGGCGCCGTAGCTGACGGTATTGGGGCCACGAAAGACCTCGATGCGCTCGATATCCTCCAGGGCCACCGGGATATCGCTCCAGTCCACGGTCGCCAGGCCCGCGCGATAGACCGAGCGGCCATCGATCAGGACCTGCATGCGCCGGGCGTTGGCGGCGTCGGTGCCGTGGTAGTTGATGCTGGCCTGGTTGCCGTTGGTGTAGCCGACCATCATGCCCGGCACCAGGCGCAGCAGCTCGCTGATATCCCGGGCGCCGCTGGCCTTGATCAGTTCGTTGTCGATCACCGTCATGCTGCCGGGCACGGCGGCCGGCGATTGTTTCAGGCGGGTGGCCGTCAGCACCTCGGGCAGGGGCTGGTTTTCCAGGAACAGGTCGTCAGCCAGCAGCGGGCCGCTGAACAGCAGGGCCAGGGCGACGGAGGAGCGAGCGGTGGGAGGGCCAAAAGACACGGCACAGCCTTGAGGAAAATAATAGCCGTGCATGTTAACCGAGCTTGGCGGCTTTGCCATGGCGTTTGGCCGTCATTGTATAGGTTGAATCGGTCAGGCCCCACAAGGCTCGTCCTGGCAGTGGGGGCGTATTGGGGCTGGCTGCCGATGACGGGCTCCGTATAATGCAACCATCGCCATTGGTAGGGATAGACGGGTTACATATGACTGAACAGTACCCAATCGCGGTTCTGGGTGGCGGAAGTTTCGGGACCGCCATCGCCAATCTGCTGGCCGAGAACGGCCACCGCGTGCGCCAATGGATGCGCGACCCCGAGCAGGCCGAGGCCATTCGCGTCAATCGCGAGAATCCGCGTTACCTCAAGGGCATCCAGGTGCATCCGGCGGTCGAGCCGGTGACGGACCTGAGCGCGACCCTCGACGACTGCGAGCTGTTTTTTGTCGCCTTGCCCTCCAGCGCCTTGCGCAGTGCGCTGGCCCCCATGCCGAGCGCCTGGGCGGCAAGTTGCTGGTGAGCCTGACCAAAGGCATCGAGGCGCAGACCTTCAAGCTGATGAGCGAGATCCTCGAAGACATCGCGCCGCAAGCACGGATCGGCGTGTTGTCCGGGCCGAACCTGGCCCGTGAAGTGGCCGAGCACGCCTTGACCGCCACGGTGGTGGCCAGTGAGGACGAGGAACTCTGCAGCCGTGTCCAGGCCGCGCTGCATGGGCGGACCTTCCGCGTGTATGCCAGCGCCGACCGTTTTGGTGTCGAGCTGGGCGGTGCCTTGAAGAATGTCTACGCGATCATTGCCGGCATGGCGGTGGCGCTGGGCATGGGCGAGAACACCAAGAGCATGCTGATTACCCGGGCCCTGGCGGAAATGACCCGCTTTGCCGTCAGCCAGGGTGCCAACCCCATGACCTTCCTGGGCCTGGCCGGGGTGGGCGACTTGATCGTCACCTGCTCCTCGCCGAAGAGCCGCAACTATCAGGTCGGTTTCGCCCTGGGCCAGGGGTTGAGCCTGGAAGACGCCGTCGCCCGCCTGGGCGAGGTCGCCGAAGGGGTCAACACCCTCAAGGTGTTGAAGGTCAAGGCGCAGGAAGTGGGTGTCTATATGCCCCTGGTGGCCGGTTTGCATGCCATTCTGTTTGAAGGGCGTACCCTGAACCAGGTGATCGAGCTGCTGATGCGCGGCGAGCCGAAAACCGATGTCGATTTCATTTCCACCAGCGGTTTCAACTGAAATTCAGCGCCACGGGAGCGAGTCATGAACGAGTCCAAGTACGAATCCATTGTGTTGCGCATTGTCTGGATGCTGGTGTTCCTGTTGGTCTGGCAGGTCGCCCAGCTCCTCCTCGGGGGGCTGGTGCTGGTGCAGTTGCTCTATCGGCTGGTCTATGGCGCGCCGAGTGCCAACCTGATGAGCTTCGGCGACAGCCTGAGCCAGTTCCTGGCCCAGATCGGCCGGTTCGGCAGCTTTCATACCGAACAGAAGCCCTGGCCGTTCGCCGACTGGCCGGCGCCGCGGGCTCCAGAGGGAGAGGCGCCGCATGTGGTACCGCCGGCGCCGCATCCGGCCCGTGACGAGGAGCCCAAGCTGTGAAGGTCTGGATCCTGCGCCATGGCGAAGCCGAGCCCCAGACCCGTAGCGATGCCGAACGGGCGCTGACGGCCCATGGGCGCAAGCAGGTCCTGCACAGTGCCGCCCACCTGATCGGCCAGCCGTTGTCGGCGATCTACGCCAGCCCCTACGTGAGGGCGCAACAAACCGCGCAACTGGTGCGTGAGGTGCTGGGCTTCGAGGCCGAGATCATCACCGTGCCCTGGCTGACCCCCGATACCCCTGCGCGGGATGTCAGCCTGCGGCTCGACGCTGCTGGCCAGGACCTGTTGCTGGTCAGCCATCAACCGCTGGTGAGCAATCTGCTCAGCCTGCTGCAGCACGGGCATGTGTATCAGCCGGAGCCCATGGGGACGGCCAGCCTGGCCGAGCTGGAAGGGGAGTTGCCGCTGGACGGCGGGATGACGCTCTTGGGCATCCGCCACCCCTGAGGTTCAGTGGCTCAGCACCGCACCGAGCAGGTCGGTCCTGGTGTTTTTCAGGGTCGCGGCGTTGACCTTGGCGCCCTTGAACAGGCAGGCCTCGAAGTGACCGGACAACACGGTGTTGCGCAGGTCGCAATGGCTGAAGTCGTTGCTTTTGAATCCACTCGACAGCAGCGCTCCGTTGAGGTTGGCGGCCCTGAAGTCGGCCTCCTGGTATTGCCCGAAAAACCTCACCCCCCTTAAGTCGCCCCCGCTCAGGTCAACGCCGATCATGTTGACGTTGGTCACCTGCAAGGTCCGCAAGGCCTGGCAGATGGACGCCTTGCTCCAGTACCTGAAGGCGCTGCAGGTCTCATCGTCCTGGAACGGCAGATGCTGGATCGCCTGCCGGTCCTCGGCGACGATGTTCAGGGCGCAGCGCTTCAGGGCATGGGTCAGTTGCGGGGAAAGGGCGGGCGGTACCCGCAAGTCGAACAGTTTCTTCTGCACATGCAGGGAAACCCTCCGCCACCGTCCAGGTGGACACCGTCCCAACTGTTCAGGATCCCGGTAAAGCGCGCGGCGGCGGCCACCATCAGCTCCAGCAGGTCGGCCAGCGGGTACTGGCGCAGGGACGGTGCGCTGCCGAGGAAAAGCCGCGCCTGGGCCAGCGAATCCTTCAGGCCCAGCAGGGTCAGGTCCCGTTCGAGCTGCGAGCAGTCGTCGGCTGTCGCCGCAAGGAGCGCGCCGCTGTGAGTGTCGACCGGGCCGGCGTGTGGCGAGGGCGCAGGGGCCTGGGCGTTGCCCACGGGCATGAAGCGGCGAAGAAGACGGCCTATCGTTGCCATGGAGATCTCTTGCAAGGGCTGGGGGGCGGAAATTCGACGCGATATGCACCGCGGCGACTATCAGATTCCGCCCGGCTTTCCCGGCGCAGGCTGTTGCCTCCTGCGCCCCGCAAGACCTTTTTCAGCTTGCGACCTTCTGTTCTTCCGTGGAATAGTCAACCGAGCGCCTGCTTGGTTTGCCGGGGCCTATCCGTGTGGGCGCCCGGCGCGAGCGCGGACCGGACCCCTGGCCGCAGGCATGACGAATAACCACAGTAGGGGAATCCACCATGGCCTTGTGGCGCACCGCACCGAATCTCGAACAACTCAATGCCTTGCAGAAAAACACCATCGGCGAACTGCTGGATATTCGCTTCGAAGCCTTTGATGACGAGTCGCTGACGGCCAGCATGGTCATCGATCACCGCACCCATCAACCCTACGGGCTGCTGCACGGCGGCGCCTCGGTGGTGTTGGCCGAAAGCGTCGGCTCCATGGCCAGCTTCCTCTGCATCGACACGAGCCAGTTCTATTGCGTGGGCCTGGAAATCAATGCCAACCACCTGCGAGGCCTGCGCAGCGGGCGGGTAACGGCCGTGGCCAAAGCCATCCATATCGGTCGCACCACCCATGTCTGGGATATCCGCCTGAGCAGCGACGAGGGCAAGGCCAGTTGCGTGTCGCGCCTGACCATGGCCGTGGTGCCGCTGGGGCAGACCCCGCCAGGCCGCTGAGTCGAGCCATGGCCGGACTGTCACCTTTCCTGGCAGTTACGGTCATTGCCGGGGGCCGGCTCCTGCCGACAATGAACACTGGTTTTTTTCGAGATGTGTCCGGTATGTCGAAGCATGTGTTCTTCGCCCACGCCAACGGTTTTCCTTCGGGGACCTACGGTAAATTGTTCGCCGCCCTGTCGCCGGAGTATCAGGTTGCGCATCTGCAACAGCATGCCCACGACCCGCGTTTCCCGGTGGACGACAACTGGCACAACCTGGTCGACGAACTGATCCATCACCTGGAACAGCAGCCCGAGCCGGTCTGGGGTGTCGGCCATTCCCTGGGCGGTGTCCTGCACCTGCACGCGGCGCTGCGTTGCCCGCAGTTGTACAAGGGCGTGGTGATGCTCGATTCGCCGGTGCTGACCCGCACCGACCAGTGGGTGATCCGTGCGGCCAAGCGCCTGGGTTTTATCGACCGCCTGACGCCGGCCGGGCGGACCCTGGGGCGACGGGAAGAATTCGCCGACCTCGACACGGCCCGCCAGTACTTTGCCGGCAAGACCCTGTTTCGCGGCTTCGATCCGGAGTGTTTCGACGCTTATCTGCAACACGGTCTGCGCCGGGACGGTGACCGCCTGCGCCTGAGCTTCGACCCGGCGACGGAAATCAGCATCTATCGCGGCGTCCCCCATACCAGCCCGGGTCTGGCCCGGCATCTGAAGGTGCCGCTGGCGGTGGTTCGCGGTCGGCAGAGTCGCGTGGTCATGCCGCATCACACCCGCAGTGTCGATCGCCTGCCCCATGGTGAATCCCTGAGCATGCCCGGCGGCCACATGTTTCCCCTGCAGCGTCCCCAGGACACCGCGCAGTTGCTCAAGAGCATTTTCGCCCGCTGGGAACGCCAGGCCGGGCAGGGGCGTTGCGCATGAGCCATCCGGTGGAAGAGGTGCGCCTGAGCCTGCCGCATATCGAGCTGGCGGCCCATCTGTTCGGCCCCGAGGACGGGCAGCCGGTGATTGCCCTGCACGGCTGGCTGGACAATGCCAACAGCTTCGCGCGCCTGGCGCCGAAACTCCACGGCCTGCGCATCGTCGCCCTGGACATGGCCGGGCACGGGCATTCCGGGCATCGCCCGGTGGGCGCGGGGTACGCGCTGTGGGATTACGTTTACGACGTCCTGCAGGTCGCCGAGCAGTTGGGCTGGAAGCGCTTCAGCCTGTTGGGGCATTCCCTGGGGGCGATTGTCTCGATCGTGCTGGCCGGCGCCTTGCCGGAACGGGTAACGCGCCTGGCCCTGATCGACGGGGTGATTCCACCCACCGGCAGCGGCGAAAACGCCGCCGAGCGCCTGGGCATGGCCTTGCAGGCGCAGCTTGAGTTGCAGGACAAGCGCAAGTCGGTGCACCCGACCCTGGACCGGGCCATCGAGGCGCGCATGAAGGGCCTGGTGGCGGTCAGCCGCGAAGCCGCCGAGCTGTTGGCCCAACGCGGCCTGATGCCGGTGCCCGGCGGTTACACCTGGCGCAGCGACAACCGCCTGACCCTGCCGTCGCCGTTGCGCCTGACCGAGGAGCAGGCCATGGCCTTTATCCGCCGCATCGCCTGCCCGGCCCAACTGGTGGTGGCCGAGCAAGGCATGTTGGCCCAGCACAAGGACTTGCTCGATCGTCTACCCTTCAACCTGGAGCACCTGCCGGGCGGGCATCATCTGCACCTGAACGATGAGGCCGGGGCGATCCTTGTTGCAGACTGTTTCAATCGCTTTTTCTCCATGCCTTGACTTGTCACCTGCAACTGTCGAGGCTTGGCGGGTTGAAAGGGAGACAACCATGCCAGACCTCGACCTCCACGCGACCTTGAGTCGTCCTGTTCCGGCACGTCCTGTTCCGGTCATCGTGCTTACCGTTCAGGCCCTGTCTATCCGATGATGAAGTTATCCACAGCCCTGGCCTGTGCCATGGGGATGGCCTGTTCCAGTTCGTCGCTTTTCGCCGCCGATGTGCCGGGCAGCCACGATCTGGCGCTGGTGCCGCGCCTGGCCGATGCGCAGATCGTCGATTATCGGGCGCCGGCCGAGCTGGAGCGGATTTATCCACAGGGCGCGATCCGCAAGATCAGCAACCGCCTGCGCAGTGATGCCCAGGTCAGTGCTCGCGGGCAGATGACCTCGGTGACCTACGAGCTGCCGCCCGAACACGGGGCCGACGAGGCCTTCACCGCGGCGCGCGAAGCCTTGCAGAAGCAGGGCGCGCAGTTGCTGTTCTGGTGCCAGGCCCGCGATTGCGGGGAAAACAGCCTGTGGGCCAATGAAGTGTTCGGCAATGCCGTCTTGTCCGGCGCGGACGACCAGCAGGCTTACCTGCTGCTGCGCCTGGCGGCTCCGGCGGACAATTCGCTGGTGGCCTTGTACAGCATCACCCGGGGCAACCGCCGGGCCTACCTGCATGTGGAGCAGTTCGCGTCCGCCTCGCCGCTGGGGGAGTTGCTGCCCACCTCCGCGACCTTGCTGCGTGAACTGCGCGATACCGGCAAGCTCGACTTGCCGAAGTTGGTCGGCGATCCCCAGGCCACCTGGGTCACCCTGATTTCCCGGGGCCTGAACCTGGACACGAGCTTGCGGGTCAGCCTCTCGGGGGCGTCCGCCGAGGCCTGGCGTCAGGGGCTGATGGCCCAGGGGGTGAGGGCGGCACGCCTGGAAGTGGGGAACGTCACCTCCAGCGGTTTGCACATCGAATTACTGCGGTAGCGGCTGTACGAAGCGCCTCCGAGAGACGATCATGCGGTTTTCCGGTTGAGCCGGATCGTCTGTCGGTAAACGCCTGACCCAGGCTTGGCCTACGCTTTCATTGCCCTTCTTTGTCTGGAATACCCATGCCCAATAATGATCGTCTGCTGGTGCAGATACTGCTCCTTGTGCTGTTCGGTGCCACCCTATGGGTGCTGGCGCCGTTCTGGTCGGCGCTGTTCTGGGGCGCCGTGCTGGCGTTTGCCAGTTGGCCGTTGATGCGCCTGTTGACCCGTGTAACGGGGAATCGCGAGTCCCTGGCGGCCGGGCTGCTGACCCTGGGCTGGATGTTGCTGGTGGCCGGCCCGCTGGTGTGGCTGGGGCTCAACCTGGCGGACCATGTGCGCGATGCGGTGACCTTCATCAAGGATGTCCAGGTCGACGGGTTGCCCGCGGCACCGGCCTGGCTGGGTACCTTGCCCATCGTTGGCGAACGGCTGGTGGGCATCTGGAACACCATCGACCAGCAGGGCGCGGCCATGCTGGTGGCGATCAAGCCTTATCTGGGGCAGGTCGGCAACTGGTTGCTGGCGCGCAGTGCGCAGATCGGCGGCGGGATACTCGAGCTGACCCTGAGTATCGTCTTCGTGTTCTTTTTCTATCGCGACGGTCCGCGGCTGGCGGCCTTTATCCACGGCCTGCTGGAGCGGCTGATCGGCGAACGGGCCGATTACTACCAGGAACTGGTGGCGGGCACGGTGCAACGGGTGGTCAACGGTGTGATCGGCACGGCGGCGGCCCAGGCCCTGCTGGCCCTGATCGGTTTCCTGATTGCCGGTATCCCCGGGGCGTTGGTGCTGGGGATCGCGACCTTCCTGCTCAGCCTGATTCCCATGGGGCCACCGCTGGTATGGATTCCCGCCACGGCCTGGCTGGCCTGGAAAGGCGAGTATGGAATGGCGGTGTTTCTCGGAATCTGGGGCACCTTCATCATCAGTGGCGTGGACAACGTGCTCAAGCCGTACCTGATCAGCCGTGGCGGCAACCTGCCGCTGGTGATCGTGTTGCTGGGGGTGTTCGGCGGCTTGATCGCCTTTGGCTTTATCGGTCTGTTTATCGGCCCGACCTTGCTGGCGGTGGCCTACAGCCTGTTGATCGACTGGAGTGCGAGCCAGTCGCGGCGCGAGTAGGAGCGAGCTTGCTCGCGATGGACGTCAACGATGACGTGGGGTATCTGATGCCCCGCGTTGTCAGAACCACCATCGCGAGCAAGCTCGCTCCTACAAGAGAGCGGATCAGGCCGCTGCGGCGGTGACGCTGCTGGTGCTGGTGCTGGTGCTGCTCTGGTCTGCGGTCTGGCTATTGAGGCTGACCATCAACCGACTCAACGCCTCGGCGATGTTCTCCTGGGCGGTCTGGCTGTTGCTGCCCGAACCCGTGCCCGTACCGGTGTTGCTGGTGCTGCTGGCACTGGCCAGGGCCTGGAGCAACAGAGTCGTGGCGTTGAGGCTGCTGCTGGTGCTGCTTGTACTATCGGTGCTGCTGGTACTGCTGGTACTGGCGGTGGTGCCAGTGGTGGAGCTGCTGGTCGAGCTGCCCTGCAAGGCGCTGGTCAATTCGGCCAGGCTGATGCTGCCGTCGCCATTGGTGTCCAGTTGGCTGAACAGGTCACTGGCGGACATCGAGGGTGGCGGTGGTGGCGGTTGATTCGCGGACAGGGCGGAGGCCAGTTCGCTGGTGCTGATGCTGCCACTGTTGTCGGTGTCCAGGGCGCTGAACAGCGAGGCGCTGTCGGTGGTGATGCCGGCGTTGGTCAGCCCGGCGGCCAGCTCGCTGCTGCTCACGGAACCGTCACCGTCGGTGTCCAGGGCCTTGAGCAGGGCATCGGCCAGTTTGGTGTCGGGCGCCTGGTCGCCATGGGCGGGCGGCTTCATCGCCGACAGTTCGCTCAGGCTGAGGGTGCCGCTGCCGTCGGTGTCCAGCGAGTCGAAGTTCTGGCTCAGGTTGTTGAGCAGTTTGCTGTCGCTGTTCTTTGACAGGGCCGCCTTCAGTTCGTCCTTGCTGATGGAGCCGTCACCATCGGTGTCGAGCTTGGCGAGCAGCTGCTTCTGGAATTGTTGCTGGCGTTGCGTCGCCGTCGTGCTGCTGGTGTTGTAACCGGTATAGCTCGAGTAGTTGCTGACGCTACTGATCGTGCTCATGTGCACACTCCCTAAGTGTTGGCAAAACCGATGGCGGTGCATCGGCCTGTGCAGCCTCCAAGGCCCAGGTGTCGTGGGTATGTGGGTTTTGTACCGGTTGTTACACAGAGCACTCAGGCCCGGGGCAGGCACACCACGGCGGTCAGGCCGCCGCCCGGGGTTTCTTCCAGGGTCAGTTCGCCACCCAGGCGCTGGGCCGCTTCCCGGGCAATGGTCATGCCCAGGCCGACGCCACCGGAGTTGCGGTTGCGCGAGCCTTCCAGGCGATAGAAGGGTTCGAACACCGCCTCGCGCTTCTCCGCGGCAATCCCCGGACCATGGTCGATGACCCGGATCAGCAGTTGCCGGCGGCTGTCTTCCAGGGTGATCAGGGCGTCACCGGCATAGCGCAGGGCGTTGTCCAGCAGGTTGTTCAGGCACGAGCGCAGCGCCATGGGTTGCACCAGCAGGGGCGCGCAGTGGCCGCTGGCCAGGACCTGCGAACCCTGGTCCTGGGCGTTTTCGCACAGCGACTCCACCAGCGCCTGGACATCCATCCATTGCATCGCCTCGCTGGTGCGCTGCTCATGCAGGTAGCTGAGGGTGGCGTCGAGCATACCGATCATGTCGTCCAGGTCCTGGCGCATCTGGCCCTGGAGTTTCAGGTCGTCGATCTGTTCGAGGCGCAGCTTGAGACGCGACAGCGGGGTGCGCAGGTCGTGGGACACGGCCCCGAGCATGCGCGCGCGTTGTTGCACCTGTTCGCGGATGCGTTGCTGCATCAGGTTGAAGGTAATGGCTGCCTGCCGTGCTTCACGCGGGCCGGTCTCATCCAGCGGGGGGATGTTGAGGTCTTCACTCAGGCGTTCGGCGGCATCGCTCAGGCGCTGGATCGGCCGCGACAGCAGCTTGGCACCGTACCAGGCGGCAATCACCAGGGAAATCATCTGGAACGTCAGCGGCACCAGCGGCCCGCCAAACCAGGGGCGGGGCGGACGATGCGGGCGGGGCGGCGGACTGTCGGGGTCGAAGTTGTCCATCATGCCGGGAGGCGGCGGCGGTGGCGGAGGCGGGCCGCCGTAATGATGGAACCAGAGGAAAGCCAGCAGATGGGCGAGAATGATCGCCACCAACGACACACCGAACAGGCGTCCGAACAGCGTGTCGAAGCGTGCGCGCATCAGCCGATTTCTCTCGCGTCGAACAGGTAGCCTTCACCCCGTACGGTCTTGATCAGTTGCGGCGATTTCGGGTCGTCGCCGAGTTTCTGTCGCAGCCGCGAGACCAGCAGGTCGATGCTGCGGTCGAAGGCCTCGATGGAGCGACCGCGGGCGGCATCGAGCAACTGCTCGCGGCTGAGTACCCGGCGCGGGCGTTCGATGAACACCCAGAGCAGGCGGAACTCGGCGTTGGACAGCGGCACCACCAGCCCGTCGTCGGCGATCAGCTGGCGCAGCACACTGTTCAGGCGCCAGTTGTCGAAGCGGATATTGGCCCGCTGCTCGGTGCGGTCGTCACGTACCCGGCGCAGGATGGTCTGGATCCTGGCCACCAGTTCCCGGGGCTCGAAGGGCTTGGCCATGTAGTCGTCGGCCCCCAGTTCCAGGCCGATGATCCGGTCGGTGGGTTCGCAACGGGCGGTGAGCATCAGGATCGGGATATCCGATTCGGTGCGCAGCCAGCGACACAGCGACAGGCCGTCTTCGCCCGGGAGCATGAGGTCCAGCACCACCACGTCGAAGGTTTCGAGCTGCAAGGCCTGGCGCATGCCGGCGCCGTCGGTGACACCGGTGGCCTGGATGCTGAAGCGTGCCAGGTAGTCGATCAGCAGTTCACGGATCGGGATATCGTCGTCGACGATCAGCGCGCGGACATTCCAGCGCTTGTCATCGCCCGGCGAGAGCGGCTTGTTGACATCAGCCAGAGGAGCGGGAGTGTTCTGCATGCGTGCGATTATCTACCGGTAGGCGGCCAACCACCAAGAGGGGCCGCGAGATTGTTGCAGGATAGGTACCCGGCCAGCAGGCGCGCGTCCCTTTCAAGTGTAGCTGCGCAAGAAGCTACAGGCGGCGCATGTTGGCCGCTTGTCGGTTATGTATCGAAACCGACACAGTGAGTTTCCTTCGCGTCGTCCATTTCTTGGAGGGCCCACGGATTCTAGGGTGTAACGCCTGCGTAAACTCACTCTTTACGCCTTCTTTACGCATCGCCCCGGGCGTCGCCCTCGTTCCTTTACGGCCTCCCTCACGACAATGCACCCCACACGCGGCCATTGCCGTACCACGGGGAAAATTCCATGAGCATTCTGGACGGGGTGTCACTGCTGTTGGCTGTGGCGCTGTTCATTTATCTACTGGTTGCGCTGTTGCGCGCGGATCGGAACTAGGAGCGGCAGGTATGCACAGTTATGACTATTTGCTGATCCTGGCGTTTCTCGTGCTGGTGCTTGCGCCGGCACCGGCATTGGGGCGGTTCTACTACAAGGTGATGGAGGGCCAGCGGACCTGGCTGACGCCGTTGTTCGGGCCGGTGGAGCGGGCCTGTTATCGGCTGTCCGGGGTGGATGCCAACAGTGAACAGAGCTGGCAGAAATATGCCCTGGCCTTGTTCGCCTTCAACCTGGCGGGGTTTGTGCTGCTCTTCGCGATCCTGCTGTTCCAACAGTACCTGCCGCTCAACCCGCAGAATCTGCCGGGCCTGGAGTGGACCCTGTCGTTCAACACCGCCATCAGCTTCATGACCAACACCAACTGGCAGAGTTACAGCGGTGAAGCCTCGCTGAGCTACCTGAGCCAGATGGTCGGCCTGACCGTGCAGAACTTCGTCAGTGCCGCCACCGGCCTGGCTGTGCTGGTCGCATTGTGCCGTGGCATCGGTCGGCGTTCGGCGGCGACCCTGGGCAACTTCTGGGTCGACATGACCCGCGCCACGCTCTACGGCCTGTTGCCGCTGTGCCTGGTGCTGGCGCTGTTCCTGGTCTGGCAGGGCGTTCCGCAGAGCTTCGCCCACTACGTCAATGCCGTGACGATGCAGGGCGTGGACCAGGTCATTCCCCTGGGACCTGCGGCCAGCCAGATCGCGATCAAGCAGTTGGGCACCAACGGCGGCGGCTTCTTCGGCGCCAACTCGGCCCACCCGTTCGAAAACCCCACCGCCCTGAGCGACCTGCTCGAACTGGTGTCGATCATCCTGATTCCGGCGGCGCTGGTGTTCACCTTCGGGCATTACGTCAAGGACCTGCGCCAGAGCCGGGCAATCATGGGCTGCATGCTGGCCCTGCTGCTGATCGGCGGCGCGGTCTCGCTGTATGCCGAGTATCAGCCGAACCCGGCGCTGCACCATCCGCTGGTGGAGCAGACCGCTCCGCTGGAAGGCAAGGAAACCCGCTTCGGCACCACCGCCAGCACGGTTTGGGCGGTGACCACCACGGCGGCGTCGAACGGTTCGGTCAACGCCATGCATGACAGCCTCAACCCACTGAGCGGGATGGTGGCACTGGTCAACATGATGGTCGGCGAGGTGATCTTCGGCGGTGTCGGCGCGGGCCTCTATGGCATGTTGCTGCATGTGCTGACCGCGGTCTTCCTTGCCGGCCTGATGATCGGCCGCACCCCGGAATACCTGGGCAAGAAGCTCCAGGCCAGGGAAGTGCAACTGCTGGTGGTGACCCTGCTGGTGATGCCGGTGGGCACCCTGGTACTGGGCGCGATTGCCGCCAGCCTGCCAGGACCTGCCGGCGCAATCAGCAACCCGGGGGCGCATGGCTTCAGCCAACTGCTGTACGCCTACACCTCGGCCAATGCCAACAACGGCTCGGCGTTCGGCGGCTTCAGCGGCAACACCGCGTTCCACAACCTGATGCTGAGCCTGAGCATGCTGCTCGGTCGCTTCGGTTACATCGTCCCGGTACTGGCCCTGGCCGGCAGCCTGGCGATGAAGAAGACCGCACCGGTCGGCCAGAACAGCTTTCCGACCCATGGCCTGCTGTTCGTCACGCTGCTGACGGTGACCATCCTGCTGGTGGGGGGCCTGACCTTCCTGCCGACGCTGGCACTGGGACCGATTGCTGAACAACTGAGCATGGGCTTCTGAGGAATCAATGATGAATATGCCTCTACCCGCAACAAAACCGGCTGTCGTCGAGCAGCCCAAGACCGCGATTTCCGCCCTGTGGCGTCCGGCCCTGGTGCAAGCCTTCGTCAAGCTCGACCCACGGCAGTTGCAGCGTGCCCCGGTGATGTTCGTGGTCGAACTGACGGCGGTCCTGACCACGCTCCTGTGCTTTGTGCCGGACTCTGCGGTTTCGACCTTTATCGCCGCCCAGATCGCCCTCTGGCTGTGGTTCACCGTGTTGTTCGCCAACTTTGCCGAGGCCCTGGCCGAAGGCCGTGGCAAGGCCCGCGCCGATAGCCTGAAGGCCGGCAGCGAAGGCCTGGTGGCTCATCGTCGCAAGGCCAACGGCAGCTTCGAGTCGGTCCCGGCCGCCAACCTGCGCAAAGGCGACGTGGTGCGCGTATCCGCCGGGGAAATGATTCCCGGCGACGGCGAGGTGATCGAAGGGATCGCCGCCGTCAACGAAGCGGCCATTACCGGCGAGTCCGCGCCGGTGATCCGTGAGTCCGGCGGCGACCGCTCGGCGGTCACCGGCAATACTCGCCTGGTGTCCGACTGGTTGATCGTGCGCATCACCGCCAACCCCGGCGAGTCGACCCTGGACCGCATGATCGCCCTGGTGGAAGGCGCCAAGCGCCAGAAGACGCCCAACGAAGTGGCGCTGGACATCCTGTTGATCGGCCTGACCCTGATCTTCCTGCTGGTGGTGGTGACCCTGCAGCCCTTCGCCCATTTCTCCGGTGGCAGCCTGCCGCTGGTGTTCCTGGTGGCGTTGCTGGTAACCCTGATCCCGACCACCATCGGCGGTCTGCTCTCGGCCATCGGTATCGCCGGGATGGACCGCCTGGTGCGCCTGAACGTGATCGCCAAATCCGGTCGCGCGGTGGAAGCGGCGGGTGACGTGCATGTGCTGTTGCTGGACAAGACCGGCACCATCACCTTCGGCAACCGTCGCTGCACGGCGGTCTATGCCACCCCTGGCGTCAGCGCCAAGGAGCTGGCCGAGGGTGCCTTGCTGGCCTCGCTCGCGGACGACACCGCCGAAGGCAAGTCGATCGTCGAGTACCTGCGCGAACTGCATCCGCAGAACGAACCGGCGGCGGCCGAACTGACCGCCGTGCCGTTCAGCGCCGAGACGCGCCTGTCGGGTGTCGACTACCAGGGCCGGGTGTATCGCAAGGGCGCGGTGGATTCGCTGTTGGCCTTTGTCGGCCAGAAGCGTAGCGATCTGTCGCCGGTGCTGTCCCGGGAGATCGACCGGATCGCCCAGAGTGGCGGTACGCCGTTGCTGGTCTGCGCCGACGGCAAGCTGCTGGGGGCCATTCATCTGAAGGACGTGGTCAAGCCGGGCATCCGTGACCGGTTCGCCGAGCTGCGCAAGCTGGGTATCCGCACCGTGATGGTGACCGGCGACAACCCGCTGACCGCGGCGGCGATCGCCGCGGAGGCGGGGGTTGACGATGTGCTGGCCGAGGCCACCCCGGAGAAGAAGCTGGCGCGCATTCGCCTGGAGCAGAACGACGGTCGTCTGGTGGCGATGTGCGGTGACGGTGCCAACGACGCCCCGGCACTGGCCCAGGCCGACGTCGGCATGGCGATGAACGACGGCACCCAGGCGGCACGCGAGGCGGCGAACATGGTCGACCTCGACAGTGACCCGACCAAGCTGCTGGATGTGGTGCAGATCGGCAAGGAATTGCTGGTGACACGAGGGGCCTTGACCACCTTCTCGATTGCCAACGACGTGGCCAAGTACTTCGCCATCCTGCCGGCGCTGTTCGCGGCGATTTATCCACAGCTGGGGGTGCTCAACATCATGCACCTGGCCAGCCCGCAGAGCGCGATCCTGTCTGCGATCGTGTTCAACGCGCTGATCATCGTGGTGTTGATCCCGCTGGCCCTGCGTGGCGTGCGGGTGCAGGCGGCGAGTGCCGTGCACCTGTTGCGGCGCAACCTGTTGATCTACGGGCTGGGTGGGATCGCGGTGCCGTTCGTGGGGATCAAGGCCATCGACATGCTGCTGACGGCGTTGCACCTGGTGTGAGGCGTTTTTCTGCAGGGGCCGGCAAGCCGGCTCCTGCAGGTTGTGTACCCCTGAATTTGAGGAATTGAACATGTCCAGTGTAGTGCGTCCGGCCTTGAGCCTGTTGGTCCTGATGAGCCTGATTACCGGCGTCGCCTATCCCCTGGTGGTCACTGGCGTGGCCCAGGTCGCGTTCCCGGAACAGGCCAATGGCAGCCTGGTGCGCGATGCCGACGGCAAGGTCCGTGGCTCGGCGCTGATTGCCCAGGATTTCACCGGTGACGCCTGGTTCCACCCGCGGCCTTCGGCGGGGGCCTTCGCCACCGTGCCCAGTTCGTCCAGCAACCTGAGCCCGAGCAACCCGGCCCTGGCCACGCGGATCTTCGACGACGCGACCAAGCAGGCGGTGCCCGGACAGGGGCCGGTGCCCTTGGCGTTGTTGACCACTTCGGCCAGCGGCCTCGATCCGCACTTGCCACCTGAGGCTATTCGCTATCAACTGGCGCGGGTTGCGCAGGCGCGCAACCTGCCGGCGGCGGATGTCGAGAGACTGGTTGAAATGCATATCGAGCAACCATTGATTGGCCCGCCGGTGGTCAATGTGCTTGCATTGAATGCGGCCTTGGCCGAAGTCTCGAAATAAACATCGTAACCTTGTAGGAGCAGAGCTTGCTCGCGAAAGCGGTGAGTCAGCCGACACTTGAGTCGGCTGTGAAATCCATTCGCGAGCAAGCTCTGCTCCTACAAGGGGCGGTGGTGTCAGCTTCATAAGTGAGAACCGACAACATGAGTGATTCCGGTCGCGCCGATGCGCTCCTAGCAGAACTGCCCCGCGAAGGTCGTGGCCGGCTCAAGGTGTTCCTTGGCGCCTCGCCCGGCGTCGGCAAGACCTACGCCATGTTGCAGGCCGCCCATACCCAACTGCGCCAGGGCGTGAAGCTCCTGGCCGGGGTGGTGGAAACCCACGGCCGCGCGGAAACCGAGGTGCTGCTCAGCGGTTTGCCGCAGCAGCCTATGGTGCGCTCCGAGTATCGCGGCGTCATGCTCGAGGAAATGGACCTCGACGGCCTGCTCAAGGCCAAGCCGAAACTGGTGCTGGTCGATGAGCTGGCCCACAGCAACGCCCCCAACAGCCGTCACGTCAAGCGCTGGCAGGACGTCCAGGAGTTGCTGGCCGCCGGCATCGACGTGTTCACCACGGTCAACGTCCAGCACCTGGAAAGCCTCAATGACCAGGTGCGCGGCATTACCGGCGTGCAGGTGCGCGAAACCCTGCCGGACTGGGTCCTGCAGGAGGCCGACGAACTGCTGCTGATCGACCTGCCTCCCCGTGAACTGCTGGAGCGCTTGCGCGACGGCAAGGTCTATGTGCCGGAGCAGGCCCGCGCCGCCATCGACGCGTTCTTCAGCCAGACCAACCTCACCGCGTTGCGCGAACTGGCCATGCAAACGGCCGCCGCCCAGGTGGACAACGATCTGGCCCTGGGTTACCGGACCCTCGGCCAGTCGGCGCCGGCCCTGCGCGGACGCTTGCTGGTGGGGGTGGACGGCGATTCCCAGGCCGAGCGCCTGGTGCGCCATGCCAGTCGGGTTGCCCAGCGCCGGCATCTACCTTGGAGCCTGGTGCATGTAGACAACGGCAGTGTCCGCGACGAGCAGTCGCGCCTGCGCCTGCAAAGCGCCCAGCAACTGGCCGAGCGCCTCGGTGGCGAAGTGGTGTTGCTGCGTGCCGGGGAAGTGGCCAAGACCCTGATTCAACACGCCGCCGAACGTCGGGCCAGCCTGGTGCTGGTGGGGCAGTCACGTCAACGCTGGCGTCGGCGCGTGTTTGGCGGAGGCCTGGCCGCGCGTTTGTTGCGCAGCTCCCACGGGCTGGAAATCAACGTGCTGGACCGCGACGAAGAACAACATGTCGCGCGGGCCCGCGCCCCGCAAACGGTGGTCTGGTTCGACTACGCGATGGCGCTGGTGGCGACGATCCTGGCCACGGCCCTGGCCTGGGGCGTGGCGAGTCTCCTGCCGTTGCCGAATATCTCCCTGGTGTTCCTCGCCGCCGTGTTGCTGGTGGCTGTGCGCAGCAGCCTGGGGCCTTCGCTGGCCTGTGCGGTGCTGTCGTTCCTGAGTTACGACTTCCTGTTCACCCCGCCGAAATTCTCCTTCGCCATCCAGCGCGAGGAGGATGTCCTGACGCTGCTGTTTTTCCTCCTGATGGCGGTGCTCACCGGTAACCTCGCTGCCCGCCAGCGGCAGCAGCTGGAGGCCCTGCGCGATACCCAGGAAGAAACCAGCGAACTGCTCGACCTGTCGCGCAAACTGACGGCGGCCACCGATCGCCAGGCGGTGATCAGCGCCGCCTCCCAGCACCTCAGTGGTTGGGAAGAGCTGCAAGTGTGCCTGCTCAACCGCGACGGCCAGGGTGGCTGGAAAGTCGAGACCGGCGGCCCGCAGACCTTCTCCGAATCCGAGCGGGCCGCCGCCGACTGGGCCTGGCAGCATGACCAGCCGGCGGGCATGGGCACCGGGACCTTGCCGTTCGGGCGTTGGTGGTGGTGGCCGTTGTCGGTGGAAGAGGGGCCGATGGCCCTGTTGGGGGTGCGCCCCAAAGACGGTCAGACCCTGAGCGGGCAGCGCCGGCGCCTGTTGACCGCCCTCAGCCAGCCGCTGGCCCAGGCGCTGGCCCGGGCCCAGTTGGCCGACGACCTCGAGGCCGCGCGCCTGCACGGCGAAACCGAACAACTGCGCAGTGCCTTGCTGGCCTCGGTGTCCCATGACCTGCGCACCCCGCTGACCTCCATGCGCGGCAGCATCGACAGCCTGTTGGCCCTGGGCGAGGCGATTCCCCCGGAAGATCGCCAGGAGCTGCTGGAAGGCACCCGTAACGAAGCCGAGCGCCTGGACCGCTATATCCAGAACCTGCTGGACATGACCCGCCTGGGCCACGGCGCGTTGAAGCTCGCCCGCGACTGGGTCGCACCGGCGGATATCATCGGCAGTGCGCTGAACCGGCTGCGGGCGGTCCTGGCGCCCTTGCAGGTCAGCACCGAGTTGCCGGCGCAGTTGCCGCTGCTGTATGTGCACGCGGCGCTGATCGAGCAGGCGCTGATCAATGTCATGGAAAACGCCGCGCGCTTCTCGCCGCCCCAGGGGCGCCTGCAACTGTGCGTCGGTATCACCGACAAGGAGCTGTTCTTTTCCGTCAGTGACGAAGGACCGGGGATTCCACTGGATGAGCGGCCCAAGATCTTCGACATGTTCTACACCGCCGCCCGCGGCGATCGTGGCGGGCAGGGTACGGGCCTGGGCCTGGCGATCTGCCAGGGCATGGTCGGCGCGCACGGCGGGCATATCGGCGTGGATGACGGCATCGACGGCCACGGCACTTGCATCAGCCTGTTCCTCCCTCTGCAGGAGCAACCGGGCATTGAAAGTGAAGCCTGATATGCTTTGGCTACCGATTGCCACGATATCAAGACCATGACCCAGACCGCGACCATCCTGGTCATCGACGACGAGCCGCAGATTCGCAAGTTCCTGCGCATCAGCCTGGTGTCCCAGGGCTACAAGGTGCTGGAAGCCGGCACCGGCGGCGAGGGCCTGGCCCATGCGGCCTTGAATAAACCGGACCTGCTGGTGCTCGACCTGGGGTTGCCGGACATGGACGGCCAGCAGGTGTTGCGCGAGTTTCGCGAATGGTCCATGGCGCCGGTGCTGGTGCTCTCGGTGCGGGCCGGCGAGGGGCAGAAGGTCGAGGCGCTGGACGGCGGGGCCAACGACTACGTGACCAAGCCATTCGGCATCCAGGAGTTCCTCGCGCGGATTCGTGCCCTGTTGCGCCAGGCGCCCAGCGGCGAGGCCCAGGAGGCGGCGTTGGACTTCGGTCCTCTGACCATCGACCTGGCTTATCGGCGGGTGCTGCTGGATGGCGCGGAGGTGGCGCTGACCCGCAAGGAGTATGCGGTACTGGCGCAGCTGGCACGGCATCCCGGGCGGGTGATCACCCAGCAGCAGTTGCTCAAGGATATCTGGGGACCGACCCATGTCGAGGACAGCCACTACCTGCGGATCGTGGTCGGGCATCTGCGCCAGAAACTGGCGGACGATCCGACTGCACCGCGGTTTATCGTGACCGAGGCGGGGGTCGGTTATCGGCTATTGGATAGCCAGGCCTAGCGGCCTTCTTCCTCGTAGCGATCCAGCGTATCGCTGGCAATCTCGCGCCCCAGGGCGATCAGTTCCGGTGCCTTGTAGAACTCGAAGAACCGGCACACCCTTTTCGGCACGTTGATCAGGATATCCGGCGGGTAGCCGGCGATCTTGTATTGCGCCAGCGAGGTCTGCATCACCTCGAAACTCTGGTTGATCAGGTCCAGCAACGAGGCCGGTCCGACGTTGTCGATGATCACCGAGCCGGTGGCGGACTTCGGCGCACCGTTGTCTTGCGCTGCGGCGGCTGCCTGCCGGACTTGCGGTTCCGGGCTGTCGAGCCAGGGATTGTCCAGCTGTGCGGCCTCTCTGGCGAGGGTCTGCTGTTCCAGGCGCAACAGCTCCTCGGCCTGTTTACGCCGGAACGGCAGGCGCGAGCCCATGGAGCTGAGCAGGTTGTTGAAGCGACTCTTGAACGCCGGCGGCCGCTGGATCACCGGCAGCTTGTACTGCTTCTGGTTGGTGGCGTTGAGGTTGACGGCGATGATCAGGTCGCTGTGGCTGGAGACCACCGGTACGATCGGCAGCGGATTGAGGATGCCGCCGTCCACCAGCATGCGGTTGCCCTGCATCACCGGGGTGAACAGGCTGGGAATCGCCGCCGAGGCGCGCATCGCCTGATGCAGGCAACCTTCCTGGAACCAGATTTCCTGCTGGTTGGTCAGGTCGGTGGCGACGGCGGTGTAGGGAATGCGCAGGTCCTCGATATTGACCTCGCCGACGATCTTGCGGATCTGCCCGAAGACTTTTTCACCACGCATGGCCCCCAGTCGAAAACTCACATCCACCAGGCGCAGCACATCCAGGTAGTCCAGGCTCTCGATCCATTGGCGATACTGGTCGAGTTTGCCGGCCGCGTAGATGCCACCGACCACCGCGCCCATGGAGCAGCCGGCGACGCAGGCGATGTCATAGCCGCGTCTCTCGATTTCCTCGATGACCCCGATATGGGCATAACCCGGGCCCCGCCCGAGCCCAACACCAGCGCGACGCGTTTTTTCATGACTCGATCCTTGAACAACCCTTTGCTAACAATGCACCTCCAGGACGGCGGCTACAATCGGGACGTGGGCTGTTTTTTTGGCCTGGGGGAGCGGATCGACTGCACTAAACTTCATCTTGATTGGTTAAGCTTGAGGCAGGCCAAGGCACTTTTTGCCCGGCGCACCGTCTTAACCTGCACGATTGTTTATTTTCCTGAGGTGTCATTGATGAAAGCCTGGATCTGTGTGCCATTGATCGCGTTGGCCTTGGCCGGTTGCGCGGGTAAATCAGCCTACCGAGAAAGCTGTGGCACACAGCTGGACGCCGCCTGGCGTGAGCTGGACCTGGCCAAGGCCGAGGGCTTTGCCGGGACTGTGAGCTACTCCAAGGCGCTGTCGCTGTTGACCGGGGCGAAGACCCAGCAGCAGTTCGAAGCCTACGAGGGCTGCACCAACAAGGCTGAGAAGGCACGCTTCTACATTCGTGAGTCCCGCGCCGGGCGTTGAGCCCCTCTGATGATTGATGGCCGAACACGGTAATATCCCCGGCTTCTTCCCCAGTTCGGATGTCTGCCCATGCGCAGTAAGCTGGAAGCCTGCCTGCAGGCCGTCAATCAGGTGGTGTTGGGCAAGGACGCACAGGTTCGCCTGGCCCTGACCTGCCTGCTGGCCGACGGTCATCTGTTGATCGAAGACCTGCCCGGCATGGGCAAGACCACCCTTGGTCACACCCTGGCCAAGGTCCTTGGCCTGGGTTTCCAGCGTATCCAGTTCACCTCCGACCTGCTGCCCAGCGATATCCTCGGTACCTCGGTGTTCGACAAGGACAGCGGGCAGTTCGTGTTCCATCCTGGACCGATCTTCGCCGAACTGGTGCTGGCCGACGAAATCAACCGGGCCACGCCCAAGAGCCAGAGCGCGTTGCTCGAGGCCATGGAGGAAGGGCAGGTGACCCTCGAGGGCGCCACCCGTCCCTTGCCGTCGCCGTTCTTCGTGATCGCCACGCAAAACCCCAGTAGCCAGGGCGGCACCTTCGCCTTGCCGGAGTCGCAGCTCGATCGCTTCCTGATGCGGGTGTCCCTCGGCTATCCGGCCCGCGCTGCGGAAAAGGCCCTGCTGCAAGGCGTGGCGCGGCGTGACCTGCTGCCAAGGTTGCAGCCGATCCTCAGCCATGCCGAGCTGTCGGCGTTGCAACAGCAGGCCAAGCAGGTGCGCACCAGCGATCCGTTGGTGGACTACGTGCTGCGTCTGGTCGGCGCGACCCGCGATCAGCCGCAATTCGCCTGGGGCCTGTCACCCCGGGCCAGCCTCGCGATCCTCGCCGCCGCCCGGGCCTGGGCCCTGTTGGCCGGGCGCGACTATGTGATCCCGGAAGATGTCCAGGCGGTCTTGCCCTCGGTGGTCGGCCATCGCCTGCGCGAGCGCGCCGACCCCGCCGGGCAGGGCGGCGGCGCCCTGGTGCAGTGGCTGCTGCGCGAGGTGCCGGCGCTTTGATCCGGCGCCTGCGCGGGTTCTGGCAAGCCTGGCTGGTACGGCGCCTGCCGCCCTCGGCGCGGGTTCAACTGACCCAGCGGCAGATCTTCATCATGCCCAATCGCGCCGGTGGCGTGTTTGCGGCCCTGCTGGCGCTGGTCCTGATGGTCGCCATCAACTACCAGAACAGCCTGGCCTACGCCCTGTGCTTCCTGCTGCTGTCGGTGTTCATCGTGGCGATCCTGCATACCTGGCGCAACCTGCAGGGGCTGGTGCTCAGCGCCGGGACCGGGCCCGCGGTGTTTGTCGGCGAGCAGGCGCGTTTTGTCGTGCGCCTGGAAAGTGCCGGGAAAGCCCATCAGTCCATTGGCCTGGGCTGGTCGAGGCAGACCGTGCACAACGTCGATGTGCCGGCCGCGGGCTTCCGTGAACTGGAGTTGAATCGACCGACCCAGGTCCGGGGCTGGCTGCACGCGCCGCGCATCGGCGTCGAGAGCAGTTTCCCGCTGGGGATCCTGCGGACCTGGAGCCGGCTCGACCTGGGCCAGAAAGTGCTGGTTTATCCACAGCCCCTGGAAGGTGAGCTGCCGACCCTGGCCAGTGCCAGCACCGATGACCCCGAGGAGGGGGCCCGTGCCCATGGCCTGGGTGTCGACGACTATCAGGGGTTGAAGACCTACCAGGCCGGCGACTCCTGGCGGCGGCTGCACTGGAAAGCCTACTCGCGGGGACAGGGCCTGTTGATCAAGGAGTTCGCCCGGCTCGATGGCCGTGAACTGTGCCTGGATTTCCTCGCCCTGGGGGGCGATGTCGAGCAACGTCTGTCGCGCCTGTGCTATTGGGTGCTGGAACTGTCCCGGCGCGAGGCGGCGTTTTCCCTGCACCTGCCCGACCGCGTGCTGGCCAGCGACAGCGGCGCGGCCCATTGCGAATCCTGCCTGCGGGCCCTGGCGCTGTTCGGGAAAAGCCCATGAGCGCCGCGCCGCCGATTTCCCGCGCCAGCCTGGTCTGGCTGCTGGTGGCCCAGACCCTGGTGATGCTGCCGTTCTGGTTTCATGTCCCGCCCTGGATGCTGGCGCTGTGGCTCGGTTGCACGGTCTGGCGGGTCCAGGTCTACCGCATGCGTGCGCGTTTTCCCGGGCGCCTGATGGAAGGGCTTCTGCTGCTGGGCACCATCACCGGCATCTGGCTCTCGCGCAGCAGCCTGATCGGGCTGGATGCCGGGGCGGTGCTGCTGGTGGCGATGTTCATCCTCAAGCTGGTGGAGACCCGCACCCGCCGCGATGCCCTGGTCCTGATTTTCCTCGGGCTGTTCTGTGTCGCGGTGGCCTACCTGTTCGAGGACAGCTTGCCCTGGGCGTTCTACAGCCTGTTGCCGGTGGGGGCGCTGCTGGCGGCCTTGATCGGTTTGCAGCAAGGGCCGGCGACCCGCCCCCTGGCGACCTTGCGACTGTCCACGACCTTGTTGTTGCAAGCCTTGCCGCTGATGCTCCTGCTGTTCCTGTTCTTTCCCCGTATCGCGCCGCTCTGGTCGTTGCCGTTGGCCGTCGACAAGGCGCAGAGCGGCCTGTCCGAGAGCATGTCGCCGGGGGATGTGGCCGAGCTTGGGCGTTCCGCGGAACTGGCCTTTCGCGCCAGCTTCGACGGCCCCCCGCCGACGCGTCGCGACCTGTACTGGCGGGCGCTGACCCTGGAGCAATTCGACGGTCGGCGCTGGAGCCAGGCGCCGGCGGTTGCCTACAGCCAGGCCCCGAAATGGCAGGCCGATGGCGAGTCCTGGCGCTACAGCATCATCCTCCAGCCCAGCGGTAAACCCTGGTTGCCGGCGCTGGATGTGGCCCGTACCGATCAGGCGGATGTGCACCAGCTGGCGGACTATCGCGTGCAGCGCCAGCGTCCGCTGCAGCAGGCGTTGCTGTATCGGGTCGAATCCTGGCCGCAGGTGGTGCGCGATCCGCAGCTCAGTGAACGGGTTCGGCGCCAGGCCCTGCAATTGCCGGCCCAGGGCGATCCGCGCAGCCGTCAGTGGGCGGTGCAGCTGCGACAACGTTATCCACAGCCCCAGGCGCTGGTGGCGGCCCTGCTCAGGCACTTTCACGACGAGCCGTATCACTACACCCTCAAGCCGCCGACCCTGGGCACCGACAGTATCGATGGCTTCCTGTTCGACAGCCGCCAGGGCTTTTGCGCGCATTACGCCGGGGCCATGACCTACGTGTTGCGGGCGGCGGGGATTCCGGCGCGGATGGTGGCCGGCTATCAGGGCGGTGAGTGGAATCCGGCGGGCGGCTTCCTCACGGTGCGTCAGTTCGATGCCCACGCCTGGGTCGAATACTGGCAGGACGGGCAGGGCTGGCGCAGTGTCGATCCGACCTACGCGGTGGCCCCGCAGCGCATCGACCAGGGGCTGGAGCAGGCCCTGGCGACTGACGAGGAGATGCTCGGGGCCTCACCCCTGTCGCCGCTGCGCTACCGCCACCTGACCTGGCTCAATGACCTGCGTCAGGGCTGGGATAATCTCAATTACGGCTGGCAGCGCTGGGTCCTCGGCTATCAGGGCGAACAGCAACTGCAACTGCTGGGGCGCTGGTTCGGTGGCCTGGCCGGTTGGGTCCTGCCGGTCGGGTTGGTGCTGATCCTGGGCTTGCTCTCGCTGCTGTTGCTGCGTCCCTGGCGGAGCCGGGTCGATCCGGCGCTGCGGTTGTTCGCGATCTTTGAAAAGCTGCTGCGCAGGCAGGGGCTGGTGCGTGAACCCGGTGAGGGCCCGCTGGCTTTCGGCGAGCGGGCGGCCTTGCAGTTGCCGCATCAGGCCGAAAATATCCGTGCATTTGTCCAGGGTTTCGTTGCCCGGCGCTATGCTGAACGAACCCCGTCGATGGATGCATTGCAACAGCCGTTGCGGTCATTGCGTCGCAGTCTTGGAAGTTCGATTTGGGAGTGAGTGTCGAATGTCTGCCCTGGTGGATGAATTGGTGGCTCAGGTCGTGAGCCTCGAAGTGCGCTTGTTGGCGTGTCATGCGCGAGTGGATGCGCTGACCGACGAGGAAGGCCTGCATGACTTGCGCACCACGGTACGGCGCCTGCGCAGCCTGTTGCGGCCCCTGCGTGGCTTGCCGGGTGTCGAACAGGTCGAGCTGGCTGCGCAGCGGGTCGGAAACCTGACCACACCGATCCGCGACCGCGAAGTGCTGGCCGCCTACCTGCACCGGCAGGGGCATCACGTGGCGGCGGCGCGGCGCACGGCGCAGTTGTCCGAGGATTATTGGGCCGTGGCGCGCAGTACGGAGTTGAAACAGCTATTCGACATGCTCGATGCCTTCCCGCGATTCCTGCGCGCTTCGCAGCATCAGGGCCTGTTGCGCAAGTTGCGCAAACGCATCGAAAAACGCCTGGACAAACAGTGGGAGGCGCTGGATGAAGCCTTGCACGATCCACTTCATGACCGTCATCGGCTGCGCCTGCTGATCAAGCGGGTGCGCTACGCCGCCGAAGCCTATCCGCAACTGAACCGGTTACCGGCGGCGGCGATCAAGGGTCTGAAGTCGGCGCAGGAGGCGCTGGGTGACTGGCACGATTGCTGGCAATGGCTGCTCCGGGCGGAACATGAAGCGGACCTGCAAGCCTGCATTACGGGATGGCGCAGGACCATGACCCTGGCCGAGAGCAGGGCCGACCGGGTGCTGGATCGGTTGAGCGAGACCTGTTTCAGCTGACGGGCGACGGCCTGTTTGGCGGCTGCTTTGGCTGGTATGGGCGCTGTGTGCCCCGGATGAGCTGGTTACTATTGCGCAGGACTTTTACCAGCCGAGGTGTGCATGCGCTTTTCAGATTTGCTCGATGCGGTTCGTCGCCAGCCGAGGGGCTTTCCATTCCCGCCGATTGGGCGCAGGGGCGGGCCACGTTCGGTGGCCTGGTGGTGGCGCTGCAATACGAGGCGATGCGCGCCCGGGTCCCGGCCGAGCGCCCGTTGCGTTCGCTGGCGGTGACCTTTGTCGGGCCGGTCGAGCCGGGGCTGGCCGTCGACTTTGAAGTGGAGGTGCTGCGCGAGGGTAAGGCGGTCAGCCAGGTGCTGGGCCGGGCCGTGCAGAACGGCCAGGTGGTGACGCTGGTGCAGGGCAGCTTCGGCGCCTCCCGGGAATCCGTGGTGAATGTGCCGGCCGAGCCGGCGCCGTCGTTCAAGCACTGGGACGAATGCCAGGAGCTGCCGCATGTCCCCGGTGTGATGCCGGAATTCATGCGTCATCTGTCAATGCGCTGGGGCGTCGGCGGCATGCCTTTTACTGGGAACAAATCCCGCGAGATGGGCGGTTGGGTGCGCTTGCGCGGGTATATCCGGCAAGAACCGTTGACCGAGGCGCACCTGCTGGCGCTGGTGGATGCGTGGCCACCGGCCTTGTTGCCGCACCTGAGCAGACCGGCGGCGGGCAGCACCCTGACCTGGACGGTGGAGTTCGTCCAGCCGTTGCTGGAGCTCGATACCCTGGACTGGTGCCAATACCGCGCGGTGATCGAGCATGCTCGCGATGGCTACGGTCATGTGGCGGCGGCGTTGTGGAGCGCGGATGGACGGCTGATTGCCTTGAGCCGGCAGACCGTTACCGTGTTCGGCTGAGGCCGGCAAGCCGGCCTTTATGGAAAACCGCTGTGCTTCAGGCTTCCAGCGCCAGGCGCTGGCCTTTGCTGCGCAGGCTGAACGCGGCCACCAGGCCCAACACGCCGACGGCGAAGTTGGTCGGGTTCTGGGCGAATGCCCCGGAACTCACCAGCAGGAAGGACAGCGCGAACAGGATCACCGCCAGCACTTGCATGCCTTCGCGAGTGCCATCGTGCGACGCTTGGGGAGCAACCCGCCATTGCCAGGCGGGGAAGTTGGGGTGACGTTGGCCCATGGTCTTGTCCTCTGTTCGGGTAGTCGGTGAACAGAGATTAAGCCGGGCCGACGGCCAGCGCGAATCAACTCTTCCTATCGATCCTATAGTTTGAGCTGGCCAATGGCCTTGCTCAGCTCTCCCGCCAGCTTGGCCAGGTCATGGCTGGTGGTGGCCGAGTCCACGGTCTGTTGCACGGTGTTCTCGGTCACGTCGCGGATGCTCACCACCGCCCGGTTCATTTCTTCCGCTACCTGGCTCTGCTGTTCAGCGGCCACGGCGATCTGGGTATTGCTTTCGCGCATCTGGGCCACCGCGCCGGTGATCTGCGCCAGGGCCTCCCCGGCTTCCTGGGCCTGTTGCACACAGTCGTCGGCCTTGAACGAGCTTTCCTGCATGAAGTCCACGGCGTCGCGGGTGCCGGCCTGCAAGGCGGAGACCATGGTGGTGATTTCGTCGGTGGAGGTCTGCACCCGCTTGGCCAGGTTGCGCACTTCATCGGCGACCACCGCAAACCCGCGGCCCATTTCCCCGGCCCGGGCCGCTTCGATGGCGGCGTTCAGCGCCAGCAGGTTGGTCTGTTCGGCGATGCTGTGGATCACGTTGACCACGCCATTGATCTTCTGGCTGTCCTCGGCCAGTTGCTGGATCATCACGGCGGTCTGCTGCACGCCGCTGGACAGCCCGGTGATGGACTGCTGGACCCGGCTGACCACCGCCTGCCCGCTGCCGGCCAGGCCGTCGGCGGTTTGCGACAGGTCACGGGTGGCACCGGCGTGCTGGGCGATGTGATAAACGGTCGCCGACATCTCGTTGATGGCCGTGGCGGCCTGGTCGGTTTCGCTCTGCTGGCCGAGCATGCCGTGGCGCACGTCGTTCATGCTCGAGGCCAGGCGCGCGGCGCCGACATCCAGTTGCGCCGCGGTGCGCGCCACCGTGCCGACGACCCGCTGGTAGCCGGCCTGCATGGCATTGAAGGCACTGGCCATTTGTCCGACTTCGTCCTTGCACGCCAGCGGGACACGGGCCGAAAGGTCACCGCTCTTCTCCACATGGAGCATCACGTCCTTGAGGGTGTTGAGCTGGCTGAGCAGGAAGCGGATCAGCAACTGCGAGGCGCCGAGCATCGCCAGCATCAGGATGAACACCGCCACCGCATAGTTGGCGAAACGCTCGGTGAACACCTGGGCCAGGCTGGGGGCATAGGCGAGTACGGCCACTTGCTGATCGCCATGGCCGAGCACTTGCGCGCCGAGCAGCGGGTTGTCGCCGAACAGCGGCATATAGTCGTAGGCGACCCAGCCGCTGGCGTCCTTCAGGCGCGGCAACATCTGGCCCTTGAGGGTAGGCGTTTCGCCGGCCTTGAACGCCAGCAGGTTGTCGGCCTCGGGCCAGGCCTTGCCTTCGGGCCAGCTGGCGAGCAGGCGGGCCTGGGCCTGGGCCGCGCCGCGCGCGGCGTCGGTGCGGGCCTGCTGTTCCAACTGCACGGCGTACAGCACCAGGAGCAGGGTGGTGACGAAAGCGACCGCGTTCACGGCCCAGAACTTGTACTTCAGCGAGATATTGCTAAGCCAGGCACCCATGGAAGGTCTTCTCTGATTGAGCGGAAACAGTTTTGGCAAGGTGCCATTATTGTGCCGCTACCCAGGAAGACGAGTGTTGATGTGCGTCAATCCCGGTTCAGTCAAGGCTCGGCAAATGGAAGAACGCCCGGGCACAAGCGGTCGTGTGGGCGGCCAGGTCTTCCTGGCTTTCGCCTCGGTGCAGGGCCACTTCGCGCAGCACTTCGCCCAGGTAGGCCGGTTCGTTGCGACCCTTCTTAGGCTTGGGCCGCAGGCTGCGCGGCAGCAGGTAGGGCGCATCGCTTTCGAGCATCAGGCGGCCGCGGGGGATCTCCCGTACCAACGGGTGCAGGTGGCTGCCACGGCGCTCGTCGCAGATCCAGCCGGTGATGCCGATATGCAGGTCCAGATCCAGGTAGCCGAACAGCGCCTTCTGTTCGCCGGTGAAACAGTGCACCACGGCGGCGGGCAGGCGGTCGCGGTAGTCACGCAGGATCTCCAGCAACCGGGTGCTGGCGTCGCGTTCGTGGAGGAACACCGGTCGCTGCAACTCCACGGCCAGGGCCAGGTGTTCCTCGAGGACTTTTTCCTGTTGTGGGCGCGGGGAGAAATCGCGGTTGAAATCCAGCCCGCACTCGCCGACCGCGCACACGTTCGGTTCCTTCAGCAGGGCTTTCAGACGAACGGCGCTGGCGGCTGTCCAGTCACTGGCCGAATGGGGGTGGATACCGGCGCTGGCGAACAGCCGCTGGCCGCTCGGATCCCGCTCCCGACAGAGTTCCAGCGCCTGTTCGCTGCCCGCGAGGCTGGTGCCGGTCACAATCAGTTGGCAGACGCCGGCGGCGTAGGCACGGTCGAGTATTTCCTGCTGTTTGCCGGCAAAACTGGGGTTGGTCAGGTTGACGCCGATATCGATGAGTTGCATGGTGCTACCTCAGGCCACAGGCCGAAAAGCATACCAGAGCTGTAGATTTATAATAAAAACCAAGAACTACAACGAGTTATGACTGTCTCTTAAAGCCGGAAGAAAACATCGGTTGGCGCGACCCTGCTGTCGTAGCCGGTCTTCCGTACTTTTCGCGTTGATAAAGACGCTCGATTTCAGTCGTCCGACTTCAGGCCAGCGTGCCAGGGACCGGGCAGTATTCTTTCCGGAGAACGGATGAAGCGACCCTCGCTGTTGCTCCTGCTGTGCCTGTCCCTGCTGCTGCCGTTGCCGGCGCTTGCGCGGCTGGCCGGGCCATTGGAAATCGTCCAGCCGGGCAAGGTCCGCGACCTGGCGGAGATTCGCAGCAGCCGTGTCCTGCGGGTGCTGGTCAACCAGAGCCGCAACAGCAGCGGCGAGGTCCAGGGCGAGGCCATCGGTATCGAATACCACCGCCTGCGCGCCTTTGAGCAGTTCCTCAACAGCCAGGCCCGCGACAATCAGGAAATCACCCTCAAGATCATTCCCAAGGCCAAGGACCAGTTGCTCGCTGCCTTGCAGCGCGGCGAGGGCGACCTGGTGGCCCCGGGGGAATTGCTCGAAGCCCAGCCGGGACATGCGGTGATCGCCAGCGATCCGATTGGCAGTACGGTGCCGTTGTTGCTGGTGGGGCTCAAGGGCGAGAAGCGCTTCAGCCGTTTCGAGCAACTGTCCGGCCGCACCCTGGCCCTGACCCCCGGCAGCGCGGCGGGCGAGGCGGTCAACCGGATCAACGAGAAACTGGCGTTGCACAAGCTGCCGCCGGTCAAGGTCGAATGGGTCGATCCGAGCCTGGCGGTGGAAGATGTGCTGGAGATGGTCCAGGGCGGGATCTTCCACCTGACCATCGTCGAGCAGCCGATTGCCGAACGTTGGGCCAGGATTATGCCCAAGCTGCGTTTCGACAAGCAGGTGCTGGTCAGCGAGCCAGGGCAACTGCACTGGTTCGTGCGCGACGATGCGTCGATGCTGCGAGCCAGCATCGACCGGTTCCTCAAGACCTACAAGGCCCCTTCGGACCAGGACAGCGCCTTTCTGCGGATCTATCGCCGTCTCTACCAGGTGCATTACCCGTTGAGCCACGCCGATCGGCAGAAGCTGGAAAAACTGCGCCCGGTGCTGCAGCGCCATGCCCAGGCCCAGGGCATCGACTGGCTGAACCTGGCGGCGCTGGCCTTCAAGGAGTCGGCCCTGGATCCCGGCGCCCGGGGGGCCAGCGGCGCGATGGGGTTGCTGCAGATCACGCCGGCGGCGGCGCAACGGGTCGGCGTCAGCAATATCCAGAATGTCGATAACAATGTGCAGGCCGGGGCCAAGTACCTGGCGATGATCCGCCGCAAGTTCTTTGCCAGCCCCAAGCTCAACGAGCGCGAGCGCATGGCCTTTGTCCTGGCGGCCTACAACATGGGCCCGGAGCGGGTCCAGGGCATGCGCGCCGAGGCCCGCCGCCGTGGCCTGAATCCCAACCAGTGGTTCTTCCAGGTCGAGCGCATCGCCATGGAGCAGGTGGGGATGAATGCCGTGAACTATGTGAACAGCGTGAACAAGTACTACCTGGCATTTGACCGGGAGCGCGACTCCCTGGAACCGAATGCGCGGAAAATTGCCTTGGGTAAGTAATCGAATAATTCGATTGTTTTGTGAGGGTTTTTGCGCTTTTTACTTATTAAAAACTGATTAATATGAGGCCCATCAACCCCCTACATTGAAAAGGATTCACCCATGAGCACCTTGATCAACCGCGTTCTGAGTACCCGCACCGGTTATGGCCTGACTGCCCTGCGCATTGTCGTCGGGATCGTCTTCGCCGCCCATGGCGCGCAGAAGCTCTTCGGTCTGTTCGGCGGTTACGGCCTGGCCGGGACGGCACAATGGATGGAGAGCATCGGCCTGGCGCCGGGCCATCTGATGGCCCTGCTGGCGGGCGGCACCGAGTTCTTCGGCGGCCTGGCCCTGATCATCGGCCTGTTGGCCCGTCCGGCCGCGCTGGGGCTGACCTTCACCTTGCTGGTGGCGATCTTCACGGTGCATATCCACAACGGCCTGTTCATGACCAACAATGGTTATGAGTTCGCCCTGGCCCTGTTGGGCGGCACGCTCGCGGTGCTGGTCGAAGGCGCGGGCAAGCTCTCGGCAGACGCGGCCATCGCCCGCTCGTAGGAGCTGGAGCCCACGCACTGAACCAAGCCCGCATTTTTGCGGGCTTTTTCGTTGTGGAGGATTCTTGACAGCCGGCTACCGGCTTCTCTAGGATTGAGACATGCGCCGATTTAAACAGCTACTTGCGGGGCGCCAGGCAGGTCGAAAGACTGCCGACAGAAGCTTGCGACAGGCTTCGAAATACCGCTAAAGCGCTGGTTCGGTGTTGCCTCACACCTGCCCGGCAGATCGTTGAGGCGGAGACACGCACTTTGAACAATCCACGCCCCGTAGTACGTCTTGCGCCGATCACGGCGAACCTGCCTTTTCGCAACCCTAAAATCCTCCTTGGCGGTAATCATCAGCCCACGCTGCTGCGCTATCTCGATGGCTGGCCGCGACGCAAGGGCCAAGCTTCGGCCTTCCTGATCCAGTTCGTCGAGGACGGCGATTCCCTGGCCCGTTTTGCCGATGACAGCTTCGACCTGGCGGTGATCCAGGCACCGGATGCCGAGCACGCCGAAGCGGTGATCCGCCAGCTCACCCGCGTTGCCCGCCAGGGTTTGATCACACGACGCTAAGGTCTGCCCCGAGACATTCGAACCAGGACTCGACAGGCTTTATCTGTGCGATTTTCAAACAGATATTGTGCCGGTTTGTGCGTTGTTGAGACAGGGAGCCCTTCCTAGACTGGCCCTCCAGTCAACTCATGTGCTCAACAGGACGCCCCGTCATGACCACCATCAGCCTGTTCAACCTCGCTCAACCCCGTCGTTCTTTCTCCGCTACCCTCAAGGCCTTGGCCGTTGGCCTCGGGCTGCTGGGCGGGCCGTTCGCGGTCGCCGCCGACACACCGGTCAACCCGCATCCGACCCTGCGCGCCCTGTCCGGTGTCACGCCGATCGATCGCCTCGACCCGAAGACCAGCGCACTGCTGGTGATCGACTTCCAGAACGAATACTTCAGCGGCCGGCTGCCGATTCCCGATGGCCTGCAGGCGCTGAAGAACACCCGGCGCCTGATCGATTTCGCCGACAGGGAAAAGATCCCGGTGATTCATGTGCAGCACGTCGCCCCGGCGGGCTCCGCGCTGTTCGCCCTGGATGGCCAGACGGTGGATTTCCATCCGCTGATGAAACCGCGCCCCCAGGACAAGGTCCTGCGCAAGACCAGCGTCAGCGTTTTTGCCAGCACCGATCTGGACGCCCAACTGAAGAAAGCCAAGGTCAAGACCCTGATCGTCACCGGGCTCATGACCCATGCCTGCGTGGCCGGTGCCGCCCGTGACGCCGTGCCGTTGGGCTATGACGTTGTGGTAGCATCCGACGCCACCGCGACCCGTGCCATCGAGCGTTTCAATGGCCCGTCCGTGAGCAAGGACGCGCTGCACGAGGCGGCCCTGGCCGAAATCGAGGACACCTTCGGCGATGTGCTGAGCACCTCGCAGATCGTCGCCTTGCCGACACGCTGATCCACCCGCCAATCCCTGGGGCAACGCTTGAATGAACCAGCTCGCCGCGATGCGTGCCTTTCGTTGTATCGTCGAGAGTGGAGGCTTTTCCGCGGCGGCGGAGCGCCTGGATACCACCCACTCGACGATGTCACGGCAGTTGCAGCAGCTGGAGAGCGAGCTGGGCGTGCAACTGATCAACCGCAATACCCGGCGTTTCAGCCTGACCGGGGCGGGCGAGCAGTACTACGACGCCTGCGTGGATATCCTGGAGCGGGTCGACGCGGCTTCCCGGGCCATGGCCCAGGAGCACCAGCGGCCTGGAGGCCTGTTGCGGGTCAGTGTGCCGTTGGTGGTGGGGACCCTGGATCTGCCCCACTGGTTGCCCGGATTTCAGAAACGCTACCCGGACATCGAGCTGGAGTTGTGTTGCGATGACCGCTTCGTCGATCTGCTGGCCGAGGGCTTCGACGTGGCCCTGCGCATCGCCGGGGCCTTGGACGATACGACGCTGGTGGCGCGGACCCTGACGGTCTCGAAACAGGTCCTGGTGGCGTCGCCGGCCTATGTCCGCGAACACGGCCTGCCACGCACCGCGCAGGAACTCACGGGGCATCGCCTGTTGAGCTTTATCGGCGCCACCTCGGGTTGGCAACTGGCTTCGGCGCGGGGTGAGTCGATGAATATTGCCCCGGCGGGGTGGTTCAGGACCAATACCATCAGCGCGCTGCATTCGGCAACGCTGGCCGGGGCGGGGATCGCGTCGTTCACTCACGCCACGGTGCGCAACGACCTGGCCCAGGGGCGGCTGGTGGCGATCCTGCCCCAGTATTCCCTGGGCGAACGCCACTATTTCGCGCTGTACCCGCAATCCCGGCACCTGGCCCCAAGGTCCGGGTGTTCGTCGATTACATGGTCGAGTTCTATGGGCCTGACAAGGCTCAGGGATAGTCGATGGCGGTGATGTAGACGGTCTGCTCGCCGGTGGGCGTCATGACCCGAATCTCCGCGTCCAGCGCCTTGCCGATCAGCGCGCGGGCCAAGGGCGAGTCGATGCTGATCAGGTTCTGCTTGAGGTCCAGTTCGTCCGGCCCGACGATGCGATAGCGCGATTCCTTGCCGTCCTCGTCCTCGATGGTGACCCAGGCGCCGAAGTACACCTTGTTCAGGTCGCTGGGTCGTTCGCCGACCACCTTCAGGCTTTCCAGGCGCTTGGTCAGGAAACGCACGCGGCTGTCGATCTCGCGCAGCATCTTCTTGCCGTAGGTGTACTCGGCGTTCTCCGAGCGATCGCCCTGGGCCGCCGCTTCGCTGACCGACTGGGTGACCTGGGGACGGCGCACATGCCACAGCTCGTGCAGCTCGGCGCGCATGCGGGCCTCGCCCTCGGGAGTGATCAGGGCGGTGCCGGCTGTGCGCGGCGGGCGGTAGCGACTCATCTGCATTCCCCAGGCGAAACAAGGTGTTGAGTCTATCAGCCCTCGCGCAGCACTGTCAGCGGGCTGGCATTGAGCGCCCGGCGGGTGCCGAACACGCCCGCGCCGCCGACCATCAGCGCACCGATCAGCGGCAGCAGCAACAGCCAGGCATGGGGGTGCCACGGCAGGTCGAAGGCGAACCGGTAGAGCACCCAGCTCACCAGTTCTGCGCCCAGGGCGGCCAGCAGGCCGCTGACCGCCCCCAGAAGGCCGAATTCGATCCGCCGTGCCTTGACCAGCAGTGGCCGTCCGGCCCCCAGCGCCCGCAGCAGGGCGCCTTGGCGAATACGTTCGTCCAGGGTCGCCTGCAAGCCGGAGAACAGCACCGCCATCCCCGCCGCGAGGACGAACAGCAGCACGTACTCCACGGCGAAGGTGACCTGCGCCAGGATGCTGCGCAGTTGCTCCAGCAGGGCCTCCACTTGCAGGATGGTCACCGCCGGGAAGGCCCGGGACAGTTCGACGATGTCCCTGTCGTGACCCGGTGCCAGGTAGAAGCTGGTGAGGTAGGTCGCCGGCAGGTCCTGCAGGGTGCCGGGCTGGAAGATCATGAAGAAGTTCGGCTGGAAATTGTCCCAGTTGATGCTGCGCAGGCTGCTGACCACGGCCTCGCGGTTGACCCCGCCGACGCTGAACACCAGGTGGTCGCCGAGCTTGAGCTTCAGGCTCAGGGCGACCTTGGCTTCCACCGAGACGCCGGGAATGTCCCCGCTGGGTTTGTCCGGCCACCAGCTGCCGGCGGTCAGGCTGTTGCCCGGTGGCAGGTCGGCGGCCCAGGTCAGGCTGAGGTCGCGCTGGGTGGCGCGATCGCCGCCGGAGTCCTTGCTGACGATTTCCTGCACCGGCGTGCCGTTGATGCTGATCAGGCGCCCCGGTACCACCGGATAGATCGGTGCCGATTGAGCTGCGAGCTTGATCAGGTGGTCGCGGAAACCCTCCTTGTCCGCCGGCAGGATGTTCAGGGCGAAATAGTTCGGCGCGTTCTTCGGCAACTGGTTCTGCCAGGTGTCGAGCAGCTCGCCGCGCAGCAGCGCGATCAGCGCCATGGACAGCAGGATCAGGCCGAACGCCAGGGATTGTCCGGCCGCCGCCAGCGGATGGCGCAGCAACTGGCCCAGGCCCAGCCTCCAGGGCAACGAGGCCCTGGCCAGCAGCCGGCGCAGGCTTTGCAGCCCGAGCAGCAACAGGCCGCCGAGAACCAGCGCGGCCACCACGCCGCCGCCGAGCAGGGCGAAGGTCAGCAGCAGGTCCAGGCTCAGGCGCCACATGATCAGGCCCAGGGCCAGCAAGGCCGTGCCGTAGACCAGCCAGGTGCTGGCCGGAATCGGCAGCAGGTCGCGGCGCAATACCCGCAACGGCGGCACCCGGCCCAGGGCGGCCAGGGGCGGCAGGGCGAACCCGGCCAGTGCCACTAGCCCGGTGCCGATCCCCGCGAGCGCCGGCATCAGCCCGCCCGGTGGTACGTCGGCAGGCAGCAGCTCATGTAGCAGGTAGAACAGGCCCAACTGGGCGAGCCAGCCGAGCAGGGCGCCGCTGACGCTGGCCAGCACGCCGAGGATCGCCAGTTGCAGGCTGAACAGGCTCATGGTTTCCCGACGCGACAGGCCCAGGCAGCGCAGCAGCGCACTGGCGTCGAAGCGGCGGGCGGCGAAACGGTTGGCGCTGAGGGCCACGGCGACGCCGGACAGCAACACCGCCACCAGGCTGGCCATGTTCAGGTAGCGCTCGGCCTTGCCCAGGGCGCCGCCGATCTGCTGGTTGCCGTCGCGGGCGTCCAGCAGGCGCTGGTTCGGCGCCAGGCCTGGCTTGATCAGTTCGCGGTAGGTGGCCAGGGCGTTCGCCGAGCCGCGCCACAGTTCGCGGTAGTCGACCCGGCTGCCGGGCTGGACCACGCCGGTGGCGTCGAGGTCGGCGAGGTTGATCAGCACCCGCGGGGTCAGGCTGTAGAAATTGCCGGCGCGATCCGGCTCGTAGGTCAGGACCCGGGCCAGGCGCACGGTCTTCAGGCCGACATCGATGCTGTCGCCGATCTTCAGGTCCAGCGCGGTCAATAGCCGTGCCTCGACCCAGGCCTCGCCCGGGGCGGGGCCGCCGCCGGCGGTCTCGGCGCCGAAGGGCGCGGCGGCGCTCTTGAGTTCGCCGCGCAGCGGGTAGTGTTCGTCCGCGGCCTTGATGCTCGACAGCTGGATGCCGTTGTCCGTGGCGATCACGCTGGAGAATTCGACTGCCCGCGCATGGGCAAGTCCCAGGTCGCGGCCGGTCTGGAGCTGTTCCGGGCGGGCGCCGGAGGTGCCGTCGAGCACCAGGTCGGCGGCGAGGAATTCGGTGGCCCGCAGCAGCATCGCGCCGTTCAGGCGCGCGCCGAAGTAGCCGATCGCGGTGCTGGCCGCGACCGCCACCAGCAGGGCGAAGAACAGCACCCGCAGTTCACCGGCGCGGGCGTCGCGCAGGAGCTGGCGGATGGCGAGGCTGAACAGGCGCAACAGCGGCAGGCGTGCCATCAAGGCTCCAGGGGGCCGACCAGATGGCCGGCATCGAGACGGATCAGGCGCCGGCAGCGATGGGCCAGGCGTTCGTCGTGGGTCACCAGCACCAGGGTGGTGCCGCGTTCCTGGTTCAGTTCGAACAGCAGGTCGCTGATGCGCTCGCCGGTGTGGCTGTCGAGGTTGCCGGTGGGTTCGTCGGCGAACAGCACGTCCGGCTCGGCGGCGAAGGCCCGGGCGATGGCGACCCGTTGCTGTTCGCCGCCGGACAGCTGGCGGGGCGAATGGGTCAGGCGCCGGCCCAGGCCGACCCGCTCCAGCAGGTCGCGGGCGCGTTCGCGGGCATCGAAGCGACCGTCCAGCTCCAGGGGCAGCATGACGTTTTCCAGGGCATTGAGGCTGTCCAGCAGTTGGAAACTCTGGAACACGAAGCCCACGTGCTCGGCACGGATGCGCGCGCGCTGGTCTTCGTCGAGGGCGCTCAGGGCTCGCCCGGCCAGGGTGACTTCGCCGTCGCTGGGCAGGTCGAGGCCGGCGAGCAGGCCCAGCAGGGTCGATTTGCCGGAACCGGAAGCGCCGACGATGGCCAGGCTGTCGCCCTTGTTCAAGGTCAGGCTCAAGGGGTGCAGGATGGTCAGTGCGCCTTCCGCGCTGGGAACCACTTTGCTAAGGTTCTGCGCGGTGAGAATGCTTTCGCCCATGGAGAATCCGATGCGAATGTGGTTTTTGAGTGCCGGCCTGGCCTTGATGTGCATGGCCCAGAGCGCGGCGGCGGGTACAGTGCTGATCGTCGGCGATAGTATCAGCGCGGGTTTCGGCCTGGATACCCGTGTGGGATGGGTCGCCCTGTTGGAAAAACGTCTGAAAACCGAAGGTTTTGCCGACCAGGTGGTCAATGCGTCCATCAGTGGCGACACCAGCGCGGGCGGGCGGGAGCGGCTGCCGGCGCTGCTTGCAGAGCACAAGCCGCAGGTGGTGGTGCTCGAGTTGGGCGGCAACGATGGCCTGCGTGGGCAGTTGCCAACGCAATTGAAACAAAATCTTGCATTAATGATCGACAGGTCCCAGGCCGTGGGGGCAAAAGTCCTGCTGCTCGGGATGCAGCTTCCGCCCAATTATGGTCCCCGCTACAACGAGGCCTTCGCCCGGGTCTACACCGAGCTGGCCCAGGAGAAAAACATCGCGCTGGTGCCGTTTTTCCTCGAGGGCATCGGTGGCCATCCCGAGCTGATGCAGGCCGACGGGATTCATCCGGCGCCCGCTGGTCAGGGCAAGCTGCTCGATAACGTCTGGCCGAGGCTCAAACCGCTGCTTTGAGCTTTTCTAGCGGCTGTCTTTGGGCTAATGTGGCGCCCCCGATTTGGAGCCCCCGATGCAGCGTCCCGCCTGGTCCTTGTTTGCCTACCAACTGATCGAACCCGACGAGCAGCTCGATCTGTTCGCCTGTCAGGAAGTACGCGTGCACCTGGTCACCCGACAGCTGGAGCTGGGCGGTTCGGCCGATCGGACGCTGTGCGGCACCTTGTTGCCGGCCCAGCCGCGGTGGTCGGGGGTGGACCGCTCGATTTTCCGCGACCAGCGCCTGTGTCCCTTGTGCCGGGCGATTCTCGAATCGCAGAAGCGCGGTACACCGCCGATCTGGCCGGAGCTGCGCTTCGAACTCTGAGCCTGCCTCTGTAGGTGTAGGCGCGGGGCAACCTGTACCGTACCTGTCTCGTTACGATTGTCCCGGTACACGGTCTCCCTTGCCGGCGCCGTGTCGGTGTACAATTGTTGTCTACTCATTTTCGTCGATCATGCGAAGGATGTCCCGGATGTTGTCGCGCTTTCCTGCCGTTACCCGTTGCCTGTCTGTTGCCGCCCTCTGTGTGGCAGGCCCCGTTTCGGCGCTGGAACTACCGTTGCCGCCACCTGGCGAGGATATCGTCGGCCAGGTCCAGGTGATCAAGGCCAAGTACGAAGACACCTTCGCGGACCTGGGTACCACCTACGACCTGGGTTATTCGGAAATGGTCGCGGCCAACCCGGGCGTTGATGCCTGGTTGCCGGGCGCGGGGACCGATATCGTCCTGCCGACCCGCTTCATCCTGCCGCCGGGTCCGCGCGAAGGCATCGTGATCAACCTGGCCGAGTATCGCCTGTACTACTTCCCCAAAGGCCGGAACGTGGTCTACACCTTCCCGCTGGGGATCGGTCGCGAAGGCTGGGGCTCGCCGGTCGCCCACACCACCATTACCGCCAAGACGCCGAATCCGACCTGGACGCCGCCGGCCTCGATCAAGGCCGAGCACGCGTCCGAGGGTGATCCCTTGCCCAACGTGGTGCCGGCCGGTCCTGACAACCCGCTGGGCCCGTTCAAGTTCACCCTGGGCACACCGGGCTATCTGATCCACGGCTCGAACATGAAGTTCGGTATCGGTACCCGTACCAGCCACGGTTGCTTCCGCATGTTCAACAACAACGTGCTGGAGATGGCCAGCATGGTGCCGGTGGGTACTTCGGTGCGCATCATCAACGAGGCCTACAAGTTCGGCGTGAGCGGCGGCAAGGTGTTCCTGGAAGCCCATACACCGCTGGACGACAAGGGCAATCCATCGGTGGTCGACAAGCACACCGCGGTGATCAATGCCTTGCTCAAGCGTGAAGACCTGGCGAACAACTTGCGGGTCAACTGGGATCAGGTGCGTGACGTAGTCGCGGCCGAAGATGGTCTGCCGACGGAAATCGCCGTGCCGGGGACACCGTCGCTGGTGTCCAACGCACCGCTCTATCCAGAGCAGTAAGGCGCTGTACAACGACCCACCTGGGCCTTGCGGCTCAGGTGGGTTTTTTGTGCCTGCCTAGGCTCTGTACGAAAACTGCCTGCGCGACGATCATGCTGCGTTAAAAACAGGCTCGGAATGCTCATGTAGGCCCCTACACTCCGCTTCCTCGCCTGTTTTTGCCTTGCCTGATCGCCGCTCGGCGAGTTCTCGTACAGACCCTGGTCTTTCCGGCAGGCACAAAAAAGCCGATCCAACAAGGGATCGGCTTGATAACAACCCCGAAGGATTATTACTTCTTGCTTGCCTTTTCGAGCATGCGCAGAGCGCGCTCGTTAGCTTCATCAGCAGTCTGCTGTGCTTTTTGAGCAGCAGCCAGAGCTTCATCAGCGTGGCGGTAGGCTTCGTCAGCACGAGCCTGGGCACGAGCAGCAGCGTCTTCAGTAGCAGTCAGACGAGCTTCGGTTTCTTTGGATGCGCTGCTGCAACCGGTAGCCAGAACGGCGGCCAGGGCCAGAGCAGAGAATTTCAGAACGTTGTTCATCGTGTTCCCCTTCAAGGACTTTCTATTAAATAACCATCTCCCCAGAGTGGGGATATAGTCGGCGTACATACTACCCATTACTTGTAGTAAGTAAACCGACGTAACGCAAGAAGTAAAAAAAATTTTTGGAAGAGAATCTTTTCGGCTAACTTTTCATGAACCTGTATAAAAAATGTGCAGCAACAGGGGCGTGATCCGGGCGCTTTGGGCAAGTCCGATTTGCACTAGTGTGCTGTCCGCGATCGATACCCGCGTCGCACTAGTGGCGGCGAATGACTCTTTGCTTCTACCGTCGCCGGGGCGGGGAGGCATCTTTGCCAATTGAAAAGTGACTTTAAGAAGCGCTGTTCGTCTTACAACATAACATTCCGGCAATCTTCGGTCGCTGTTCAGGTTTTCGAGCGAAAGGGCCCGTCCGGCCGGGCTGCCATGCGCCTGGCGGAGCACATGACGAGTGTGCCTTGAGCAAGGGAGGCAGGGCGCCTACTATCTGTCAGGTGCCTACTTGTTCGGGAGCTGACGGCTCTTCTCGTTGTCCAACCAGGCACGGGGTGGTGTAGGATTTTGTGACGATTTGGCTGTTGCGGCGATTTTTCGTACGTAGCCAGGTGGTTCCTTCGCCGGAAAAACATGTAAGGTAGGGTCAGAATCCAAGACCCGCGAGGAGTAGTGATGAGCGAGGCGTTGTCCATCCACCATGACCAGGCAGGTCATCAATTCGAGACCAATGTGGACGGTCATCGTGCCTACCTGACCTATATGGACCTGGGTAAGCAGACCCTGGATATCTATCGCACCTTCGTGCCCAACGCCTTGCGCGGCCGGGGCATTGCGGCGGCGTTGACCGAGCAGGCGTTGGCCTATGCCGATCAGATGGGTTACACGGTGATTCCTTCCTGCTCTTATGTCGAACGTTACATGGAACGTCATCAGCGGCACGCCGCGAAGATCTGAAGCATTCCACACACAAGAACGCCGGGCATTGCCCGGCGTTTTTGTGTGCGTGCCCTGATCAGCCGCGCTGGCGCTTGGGCAGCACGTCCTTGAGCTTGGCATGCATGCTGCGCAGGGTTTTTTCGGTGGCGCTCCAGTCGATGCAGGCGTCGGTGATCGACACGCCGTATTGCAGGTCGGCGAGGTCTTTCGGAATCGCCTGGCAGCCCCAGTTCAGGTGGCTCTCGACCATCAGGCCGATGATCGACTGGTTGCCTTCGAGGATCTGGTTGGCGACGTTCTCCATCACCAGCGGTTGCAGGGCCGGGTCCTTGTTGGAGTTGGCGTGGCTGCAATCGACCATGATGTTGGCCTTGATCTTGGCCTTGGCCAGCGCCTGTTCGCAGACGGCGACACTGACGGAGTCGTAGTTCGGCTTGCCGTTGCCGCCACGCAGGACCACGTGGCCGTAGGCATTGCCCTTGGTGGTGACGATGGACACGCCGCCTTCCTGGTTGATGCCCAGGAAGCGATGCGGGCTGGACACCGACTGCAGGGCGTTGATCGCCACGGTCAGGCCGCCGTCGGTGCCGTTCTTGAAGCCCACGGCCGAGGACAGGCCCGAGGCCATCTCGCGGTGGGTCTGGGATTCGGTGGTGCGCGCGCCGATGGCCGACCAACTGATCAGGTCCTGCAGGTACTGCGGCGAGATCGGGTCGAGGGCTTCGGTGGCAGTGGGCAGGCCCATTTCCGCCAGGTCCAGCAGCAACTGGCGACCGATGTGCAGGCCGTCCTGGATCTTGAAGGAGTCATCCAGGTAAGGGTCGTTGATCAGGCCCTTCCAGCCCACGGTGGTACGCGGTTTCTCGAAATACACGCGCATCACCAGGTACAGGCTGTCGGACACTTCGGCAGCGAGGACCTTCAGGCGCTCGGCGTATTCGTGGGCGGCCTTGATGTCGTGGATCGAGCAAGGCCCGATGACGACGAACAGGCGATGGTCCGTGCCATCGAGAATATTGCGGATCACCTCGCGCCCCTTGGTCACGGTGCGCAGGGCAGTCTCGCTCAGGGGAATATCACGCTTGAGCTGATCGGGAGTGATCAGCGTCTCGTTGGAGGCGACGTTAAGGTCGTTGATCGGTAAATCAGCCATCGTGTTACTCGTCAGGTCACGGGTGCCGGCCGCCAGCGATCCCCGCGCGGCGGAGCGCAGCAGATTTAAGCGCGTCGGGGAGAGCGGAACCTTAGCGCGTTAAGCGGGGCGCGGGCAATGGCCTGGCCGGTTTAATCGAGCAAAGCCCGCACATAGGGACGTTCCAGGCTGTCCCGGGAGAAGTCGGCGGCGTGTTGCCGGACCCATTCCTGGGCGATGACCTCGATGTTTTGCCGATCTTCGCTTTGTCGCTCGCGCGTTCGCTGGTAGCGTTCGATCTGGCAGACCTGTTCACCCATGCGGGCGCCGAACAGGGTCTGCTCGTCGACAAAGGCAATGCCCACCCGGTAGCCGTGCTTGCGCTTCAGGCACCAGGCCACGTAGCCGGGATAACGGGCCGCTTCGCCGAGGCTCGGAATGCTCATTTGCAAGGCCGAGCCTTTGCGCCAGCCGCGGGGTGAGTGGCAGGAGACACCCCCGAGGCTGATGCGGTCGAGTTGGTGAAGGGAAATGCAGGAATGCTCAAGCAGGGTCAACGTGACGGGAACGTCATCGGGATGAGGAAGAAAGCGCACCATGAACAACGACTCCCTGCGTCGGTCAGTGGAAAAACTTTCCGACAGTATAGTGAAGAGCCTGGAGTTGACGGATTTTGATATCGATCGGAATCTATTGGACTTGCCCGGTGTTTCATTGCTGATATTCACCAGCGTCGGCTGTGCGGCCTGCCGTTTTGCCCGGGAGGTCTTGCCGACCCTGGCCCTGCCGGTCGAACGCCTGTGCTGGATCGATGCCGGCGACAACGGCGGGGCGGTGCAGCGTTACGGCGTGTTTCATCTGCCCGCGCTGTTTGTCGTCAGGGACGGTGGGTTTCATGGCGCCGTGCAGTCACGTTTGACCCCGAGCGAGCTTGCCGAAGGTGTTCGACAAGCCTTGAGTCTAGGACCAGAGGAGTTGCCATGACAGGTTCAATCAGCCGGCCGCGTATCGGCATTATCGGTACCGGTGCGATCGGTGGATATTACGGCGTCATGCTGGCACGGGCCGGCTTCGACGTGCACTTCCTTCTGCGCAGCGAGTTTGCGGCGGTGGCCGAGAACGGCTTGCATATCGACAGTGCGGTGCACGGCCCCCTGCATTTGAGTGCGGTGCAGGCCTATTCCCAGGCCGCCGACATGCCGCCCTGCGACTGGCTGCTGGTGGGGGCCAAGACCACCAGCAACGCCAGTCTCGCGCCGCTGATCGCCCAGGCCGCCGCGCCGGGGGCGAAGGTGCTGGTGCTACAGAACGGCCTGGAGGTGGAGGACGAGCTGCGCACGCTGCTGCCCGATTCCCTGCACCTGTTGGGTGGGTTGTGCTTTATCTGCGTGCACCGCGCGGGTCCCGGCGCCATCGTGCACCAGGCCCTCGGCGCGGTGAACATCGGCTATCACAGTGGCCCGCTGCAGCATGACGCCACGGCCCTCCAGGCCCTGGTCGAAGAGGGCGCCGGCCTGTTCCAGCGGGCGGGCATCGAGTCCCAGGCCATGGCCAACCTGCAGCAGGCGCGCTGGCAGAAGCTGGTGTGGAACGTGCCTTACAACGGCTTGTCGGTGCTGCTGCGGGCCAGCACCACGCCGCTGATGAGCGATGACAACAGTCGCGAGCTGGTCCAGGCGCTGATGGCCGAAGTGGTGCGCGGCGCCCTGGCCTGTGGTCACGAGCTGCCGGCCGGCTATGCCGAGCACCTGTTCAAGGTGACGGAAAAGATGCCGGACTATTGGCCGAGCATGTACCACGACTTCGTGCACAAGCGCGCGCTGGAGCTGGACGCTGTCTATGTGCGCCCTTTGGCCGCCGCGCGCGCAGCCGGTTGCGAGCTGCCGAAGATACAGGCCCTGTACCAGGCGCTGGCGTTCATCGACGCGAACAATCGCTGAGACCCGGGGCCGGGTTAAAAGCGCTCCCGCAGCCGCCGGAGCCGGCCCGACCAGCCGGACTCCGCGGTCCCCGGGGCGCTGCTAAGCTCAACGGAACTCCGCCATTCTGGCAAGCGAGGAGGCCCCATGATCCGTTCGATGTTGTACGCCACCGATCTCGGTCTGTATGCGCCTTATGTCATGCAGCACGCCCTGGAGTTGGCGCGAACCTTCAAGGCCGATTTGTATGTGGTGCATGCGGTCGAGCCCATGGGCTTGTTCGCCGAATCGGTGTTGCAGAGTTACCTGGACGAGCAGGCATTGAACGAATTGCACAGCCAGGGTCTTAACACCGTGATGGCGACGATCGAGCAGCGGGTGCTGGACAGCTTTCGCGAGGAGTGCGCGGACGGGCAGCAGGACCTGAGCATGATCCAATCGGTCAAGGTCATCCAGGGCGACCCTTCGCAGGTCATTCTCGAACAGGCCCAGGTCCTTTCCGTGGATCTGCTGATTGTCGGCAGTCATAGCCATGGCACCGGTGGCGAGGCGCATTTGGGGCGCACCGCCGCGCGGGTCCTGCAGTTGGCCAAGGTGCCGGTTTACCTGGTGCCGCTTCTGCAACGCCGTCGCTATGGCGATATCTGAGCCGGAAAGTCACTGAGTTGATAAAAAAGTTCTAGATTTATTCTTCAAACCATTCATATAGTTATATATCGCCGCCGTGACCTGTGGCGTCTACCTGCTTTGAGGGATACATATGAAGCTTCAACAACTGCGCTACATCTGGGAAGTGGCGCACCACGACCTCAACGTTTCCGCGACCGCCCAAAGCCTTTACACCTCTCAGCCGGGTATCAGCAAACAGATCCGCCTGCTCGAAGACGAGCTGGGTGTCGAAGTCTTCGCCCGCAGTGGCAAGCACCTGACCCGCGTCACGCCGGCCGGTGAACGCATCATCACCACGGCCGGCGAGATCCTGCGCAAGGTCGAGAGCATCAAGCAGATCGCCCAGGAATTCTCCAACGAGAAGAAAGGCACCCTGTCGATCGCCACCACCCACACCCAGGCGCGTTATGCCTTGCCGCCGGTGATCAGCAGCTTCATCAAGCAATACCCGGACGTGGCCCTGCACATGCACCAGGGCTCGCCGATGCAGATCGCCGAGATGGCCGCCGACGGCACCGTGGATTTCGCCATCGCCACCGAAGCCCTGGAGTTGTTCGGCGACCTGGTGATGATGCCGTGCTATCGCTGGAACCGTTGCGTGGTCGTGCCCCAGGGGCACCCGCTGACCAAGCTGCCGAAGCTGACCCTGGAAACCCTGGCCGAATACCCGATCGTCACCTACGTGTTCGGTTTCACCGGTCGTTCCAAGCTGGACGAGGCCTTCAGCCATCGCGGCCTGACCCCCAAGGTGGTCTTCACCGCGGCGGACGCCGACGTGATCAAGACCTATGTACGCCTCGGCCTGGGCGTCGGCATCGTTGCCAAGATGGCGGTGGATCCGGTGCTCGACAAGGACCTGGTGGTGCTCGATGCCAGCGAGTTGTTCGAATCCAGCGTGACCAAGATCGGTTTCCGCCGTGGCACCTTCCTGCGCGGCTTCATGTGCGACTTCATCGAGAAGTTCGCGCCGCACCTGACTCGCGAAGTCATGGCCAAGGCCATCCAGTGCCACAACAAGCAGGAACTGGAAGAGCTGTTCGACGGTGTCGAGCTGCCGGTTCACTGAGTCGCCCGGACATGAAAAAGCCCCGACTGGTTCGGGGCTTTTTTGTGCGGGCTTGTTTCTGCCGAAGGCGGCGGTCAGCTCTTGGCGATCAGGTTGCCGGCATGCAGGCCGCATTCCTTCTGCGTGGCTTCTTCCCACCACCAGCGGCCTTCGCGCTCGTGCTGGTTCGGCAGCACCGGACGGGTGCAGGGCTCGCAGCCGATGCTGATGAAGCCGCGTTCGTGCAGGCTGTTGTACGGCAGTTCGAGCATGCGGATATAACCCCAGATCTCCTCGCTGGTCATCTGTGCCAGCGGGTTGAACTTGTACAGGGTGCGTTCCGGGGTGGAGAAGGCGCTGTCGATTTCCAGCACCGCCACCTGGCTGCGGGTGCCCGGGCTCTGGTCGCGACGCTGGCCGGTGGCCCAGGCGCTGACGCCGGACAACTTGCGCCGCAGCGGCTCGATCTTGCGGATGCCGCAGCATTCGCCATGGCCATCCTTGTAGAAGCTGAACAGGCCTTTTTCCTTGACGAAGGGCTCGAGCTGGGTGTGATCCGGAGAGACCAGTTCGATGTCGATCTTGTAGTGCTCGCGCACCTGATCGATGAAACGGTAGGTTTCCGGGTGCAGGCGGCCGGTGTCGAGGCTGAAGACCTTGACGTTCTTGTTCAGTTTCCAGGCCATGTCCACCAGCACCACGTCTTCCGCGCCGCTGAAAGATATCCACAGGTCGTCGCCAAACTGGGCAAAGGCCAGCTTGAGGATGTCCTGGGCGGACTTGTTGGCGTATGTCGCGGCGAGTTCAGCGACGTCGAACGGTTGGCTCATCAGGCGGTTCCTACGGTCAGTGGCGCTTTGCGCTCGAATAAGGATGATAGTAACAAAATCCTTCAGAGACTTTGCAGGGTATCGAGCAACACCTTCACCTTGGTGATGGATTCCTGGTATTCCGCCTGCCAGTCGGAGTCGGCGACGATACCGCCGCCGCCCCAGCAGCTGACCTGTCCGTCCTTGACCAGCAGGCTGCGGATGGCGATGGAACTGTCCATCTCGCCACGCACATCCAGGTACAGCAGCGAGCCGCAATACAGCGCCCGCCGGGTCGGTTCCAGCTCGTCGATGATCTGCATGGCGCGGATCTTCGGCGCGCCGGTGATCGAGCCGCCGGGGAAGCTGCCGGCGATCAGGTCCAGGGCGTCGCGGTCGTCGGCCAGGGTGCCGGTCACGCTGCTCACCAGGTGGTGCACGTTGGGGTAGCTCTCCAGGCTGAACAGTTCCGGCACCTGTACCGAACCGATACGGCAGGTACGCCCGAGGTCGTTGCGCAGCAGGTCGACGATCATCAGGTTTTCCGCCCGGTCCTTGCTGCTGGCCAGCAGTTCGGCGGCGTTGGCGGCGTCCTCGCGAGCATCGCGGCCACGCGGGCGGGTGCCCTTGATCGGTCGTGTCTCGACCTGCCGCTGACTGACCTTGATGAAGCGCTCCGGCGACAGGCTCAGCACCGCTCCGTGCTCGGGCAGGCTCTGGAAACCGGAGAAGGGCGTCGGGCAGGCGGCGCGCAGGGCACAATAGGCGATCCACGGATCGCCCTGGCAGGCCGCCCGGAAGCGCTGGGCGAAGTTGACCTGGTAGCAGTCGCCGGCCTGGATGTAGTGCTGGATACGTTCGAAGGCCTGGCGGTAGTCCGCGGCCTCGAGGTCCGCGGTCATCGGGCCGCTCAGGTGAAATTCGGCACTGTCGTGGCCGACCGGTTGGCTGAACAGCCGGATCAGCCGTTCGCGCTCGGCGGACTCGACGCTGGGATGGAAGACCAGCTGGCTGCTGCCTTGCTGGTGATCGCTGATCAGCGCCCAGGCGTACAGGCCGAAACGCGCATCGGGCAGTTGCAGGTCGTCCCGGGCCTGCGCGGGCAGGCTTTCCAGGTGCCGGCCGAAATCGTAGCTCAGGTAGCCGATCAGGCCGCCGGCAAAGGGCAGTTCGCAAGAGGCGGGGAGTTGCGCCTCGCCCAGTCGGGCCAGGTTGTCCCGCAGGCGCTGCAGGAACGCCTCGCCGCGTTCGTTCGGCAACACCGCCAGTTGCTCCAGCGGCCAGGCGCTGAGCAGGTCGTAGCGCCCGCGCTCGGCGGCGGGGCGGCCGCTGTCAAGCAGAACCGCGCCTGGCGCATGGCGAATCGCCGCGAAGTAATGGGCGGGATTGGCGTGGTAGGGCAGCGGATGTACGGTGCAGGTCAGCATGGGGGGCGGGTCAGTCATGGAAGCGCGGTGCGCGATTGTAGTCCCCTGCCTGCATTGCTCCTAGAGGTATGTCGCGGGATCGATGGCTGGCGCCGGTGCCCTGGGACGGCCGGCGTCGACCGACGGTACGTGGCCGAACAACTCCTGGACGAAGCGCACCCGTTCCTTCGGCGTCTCGCTGATACCCGCGGCGGCCAGTTCCGCCAGGCGCGCCTCCACGGCATGGCTGCGATGGGTCAGGCCGCAGTCGTTGGCAATCTGGATATTCAGCCCGGGGCGGGCGTTGAGCTCGAGGATCAGCGGGCCCTTGTCCTGGTCCAGCACCATGTCCACACCGATATAACCCAGGCCGCAGAGCTCGAAGCAACCGGCCGCGAGTTTCATGAAGCCGTCCCAGTTCGGCAATTGCACGCCGTCTACCGGGTGCGTGGTATCCGGGTGCTTGCGGATGATGTTGTTCTGCCAGGTGCCGCGCAGGGTCATACCGGTCGCCAGGTCGATGCCCACGCCAATGGCTCCCTGGTGCAGGTTGGCCTTGCCGTTGGAGTGGCGGGTCGGCAGGCGCAGCATGGCCATCACCGGATAGCCCATCAGCACGATGACGCGGATGTCCGGCACGCCTTCATAGCTGATTTGCTGGAAAATCTGGTCGGGGATGACCCGGTATTCGATCAGTGCCCGGTCGCGGTGTCCGCCCAGGGAGTACAGGCCGGTGAGGATGCTGGAGATCTGGTGCTCGATTTCGCCGTGGCTGATGATGCGCCCGGAGATCGAGCGATAGCGGCCCTCGAAGCGATCGGCGATCACCAGGATGCCGTCGCCGCCGGCGCCTTGGGCCGGCTTGATGACGAAATCGCTGCGCCCGCCGATGATCGAATCGAGCTGGTCGATTTCCTTTTCCGTGGAAATCACCCCGTACATTTCCGGTACATGGATGCCGGCGGCAATGGCCCGTTCCTTGGTGATGATCTTGTCGTCGACAATGGGGTAGAGGCTGCGCTTGTTGTACTTGAGCACATAGTCCGCATTGCGCCGGTTGATCCCCATGATGCCGCGGGCTTCCAGGGCCTTCCAGGTTTTCCACAGGCCGAACATCAGTTGTGTTCCTTCAGGAACGCCTTGAAGCGCACCAGTTCGGTCAGTCGGTAACCGCGATAGCGTCCCATCGCCAGCATGAAGCCCACCAGGATCAGCAGGATCGCCGGGAAGGTGAACACGAAGTAGATCAGCTCCGGCACCGTCATGATCAGGTGTGCCAGGGACGCCGCGAACAGCGTGCCGATGGCGACCTTCAGGGCATGGCTGGCGCCGCGCTCTTCCCAGGTGATGGACAGGCGCTCGATGGTCATGGTCAGGATCACCATCGGGAACAGTGCCACCGACAGGCCGCGCTCCAGGCCCAGCTTGTGGCTGAACAGGCTGATGGCGGCGATCAGCACCACGACGAAGGTCAGTACCACCGACAGCCGCGGCAGCATCTGCAGCTTCAGGTGTTCCAGGTACGAGCGCAGCGACAGCCCCAGGGCGGTAATGAGGGTGAACAGCACGATGCCGAAGCCCAGCTGGGTTTCGCGGAAGGCCAGGGCGATCAGCACCGGGGTGAAGGTGCCGAGGGTCTGCAGGCCGACCAGGTTGCGCAGGATCAGGATCACCAGCACGCCGATCGGGATCATCACCATGACCATGAAGGTCTGCTGGGTTTGCAGCGGCAGGCCGTAGAGCGAATATTCGAGGAAGTTGGCGTCGGAGCTCTCGTCGGTCAGCTTGGCCAGGCGGATCGCGTTCATCTCGCTGTTGTTCAGGCTGAAGGTGACGCCGGCCTTCTTGCCGCCTTCAACGGTGATCAGGTTGTCGGGGCCGGTCCACCACAGCAGGCGATCAGGCGGCAGGCCCTGTTCGCCGGTGTCCGGGTTGAAGTACAGCCAGTCGCTGCCGTTGAAGCTGCGCAGCCAGAGTTCCGGGGTCTGCGGCTGGTCGGCCTCCAGGCGGATGGTGTGGGCCCGTTCCATCGGCACGTGGGCGATGGACAGCAGCAACTCGATGATCTGCGCCTTGTGCGGGGTCGACGGATCGCCCGCCAGCAGCAGCTTGACGTTGTCATCGCCGAGGTTGTTGACCCGCTTGATGGTTTCGCCGATGAAGGTCTCGACATCCGCCGAATGCTGGCGGATGGGGGCGATCAAGGCCTCGGCGGCGATTTTCTCCGGGCCTTCGATGGCCATGCTGTCGCGGAAGGTCGGGCCCTTGACCTTGGGTTTCTCACCGGTATAGCGCTTGGTCAGCACCAGGCGGTAATACAGCGTCTGCTTGCCACTGACCCGCCGCGCCGACCAGGTGACCTTGCGGTTGCCGTCGGCACGGTTGACGCTCACCCCATAGTTGTTGGAAATGAAGCTCTCGTTGAGGCTGACGTAGTCGCGGCTCAGGGGCGGCACGAACATCTGGATCTTCACCGGTTCCTTGGTGTTGGCGACGAACTCGACCTTGGCGTCGATGTTCCACAAGTCGTCCGTGGCATCCTCGGTGACCGGAATACCCAGCACGAGAATCTGATAGGCCGTGACCGAAACACCCAGCAGCACCAGCACGGCGATCAGGATTTTCAGGTGGAGGGTGAGAGAACGCATTCGGATTACTCGGCGGTATGAGCGTCGTGGCTGCAGGCGGGTTTGCCGGCGGCGTATTTGAGGCTGGGGTCGACCAGCGCATCGAAGCGCTTGAGTGCCTCGGAGCCGATCAGCAGCGGGTACTGGAAGCTGCTGCGGTCGGTCAGGTTCACTTCGATGCTGCGTAAAACGCTGCCCATGCAGATCTCCAGGGTGATCACCGGGCGCGCGGTATAGGCGTTGCCCTCGTCCGGGTCATAGTCGCCGGCGCGGCGCTTGATCTTGCTGACGCGGGCCAGGGGCTGCTCGATCGGGTGCGAATGCGCGGTGTCGATCGCCAGGTAGAAACGCACCCAGCTCTCGCCGTTGCGCTTGAAACGGTGGATGTCGCGGGCACTGAGAGAGGCGGTCTTGGCGCCGGTGTCGAGCTTGGCCGGCACTTGCAGATCGATCCCGGCCAGGTGGGCGTACTCGTTCAGGCCGTACACCGTCTTCTCTGTCGCAAGGCTCATGCCAGGCAGACAAAACAGGCAGAGAAGCAGTAGGGGGGAAGGCTTGAGTCTCATAAATCCTGGCGCGTATCGAGCAATCTTGATTCAAGGGGACTGGCAATATCGCGCAAACATCCTCGTACGTCTGTCGGGAAAATAGGACAGGCCGCGCATCGGCGGATGCGCGCGGCATTCTAGCATGCTGGTTTTATGGCGCCAGCATCGGGTGCCCCCCTTGTCGGATAGGCCGGTGTTGGTTGCCCGAGCCTGGCTACCCATCTTGGGGGTCTTAGACTATTGTCGACAATACCAATTAATTCTTTGACTGATTCGCTCGTATTGGCTAGTTTTGGCGCCACTGATGGATGAGGTGTCGACAATATGCTGCAAGAGCTGGAGCCGCCGGTAACTGCCCAGGACGATTCGGAAACCTTGTCCGAGAACGTCTTCCGGCGTATTCAGGCGGCGATCGTCAAGGGCGAGATCGCTCCCGGCAGCAAGATCTCGGAGCCGGAACTGGCGCGCACCTACGGCATCAGCCGCGGTCCGCTGCGCGAGGCCATTCACCGCCTGGAGGGCCAGCGCCTGCTGGTGCGCATTCCCCATGTCGGTGCCCGGGTGGTGTCCCTCAGCCAGGCCGAGTTGATCGAACTCTACGAAATCCGCGAGTCCCTTGAAGGCATGGCCTGTCGCCTGGCGGCCGAGCGCATGACCGCCGAGGAAATCGAGGAATTGCGACAGGTTCTCAATACCCATGAGCGCGACGCGGCGTTCCAGGCCGGCGTCGGCTATTACCAGCAGGAAGGCGATTTCGACTTCCACTATCGGATCATCCAGGGGGCCGGCAACCGCACCCTGACCCAGATGCTCTGCGGTGAGCTGTACCAGTTGGTGCGCATGTACCGCATCCAGTTTTCCGTCACCCCCAACCGGCCACGCCAGGCATTCGCCGAGCACCATCGGATTCTCGACGCCATCGCCGATCGCGATGGCGAGTTGGCCGAACTGTTGATGCGCCGCCATATCGGCGCATCGAAACGCAATATTGCGCGTCATTACCAGGACGCCGCCAAACCGACAGCTACCCAGCGAGGTGAGTCATGAGTCAGGGTTCCAACAAGAGCACGCCCGGTCAGCGTTTTCGCGATGCGGTCGCCAGCGAACATCCCTTGCAAGTGGTCGGCGCGATCAACGCCAACCACGCCTTGCTGGCCAAGCGCGCCGGCTTCAAGGCCATCTACCTGTCCGGTGGCGGCGTCGCGGCCGGCTCCCTCGGGTTGCCGGACCTGGGCATCACCGGCCTGGATGACGTGCTGACCGATGTGCGCCGCATCACCGATGTCTGCGACCTGCCGCTGCTGGTGGATGTCGACACCGGCTTCGGTGCCTCGGCGTTCAACGTGGCGCGCACGGTCAAGTCGATGATCAAGTTCGGCGCGGCGGCGATCCATATCGAGGACCAGGTCGGCGCCAAGCGTTGCGGCCATCGGCCGAACAAGGAAATCGTCACCCAGCAGGAAATGGTCGACCGCATCAAGGCGGCGGTGGATGCCCGCACCGACGACAGCTTCGTGATCATGGCGCGTACCGATGCCCTGGCCGTGGAAGGCCTGGAGTCGGCCCTGGAACGTGCCGCCGCGTGCATCGAGGCCGGTGCCGACATGGTGTTCCCGGAAGCCATCACGGAACTTGAGATGTACAAGCTGTTCGCCAGCCGGGTGAAGGCGCCGATCCTGGCCAACATCACCGAGTTCGGTTCGACGCCGCTGTACACCACCGAACAGCTGAAGTCCGCCGATGTGTCCCTGGTGCTGTATCCGCTGTCGGCGTTCCGTGCCATGAACAAGGCGGCGGAAAACGTCTACACCGCGATTCGCCGTGACGGCACCCAGCAGAACGTGATCGACACCATGCAGACCCGCATGGAGCTTTACGATCGTATCGACTACCACACCTTCGAGCAGAAGCTCGATGCGTTGTTTGCCCAGAAGAAGGGCTGAGGCCTGACTACCCTGAGTTGCCGGGTCCCTAATAAATTCAAGAATTGGAGAGAGCAATGGCTGAAGCAAAAGTACTGAGCGGTGCCGGCCTGCGTGGCCAGGTCGCCGGACAAACCGCCTTGTCCACCGTCGGCCAGGCCGGTGCCGGCCTGACCTACCGTGGCTACGACGTGCGTGAACTGGCCGCCGAGGCGCATTTCGAGGAAGTCGCCTACCTGTTGCTGTACGGCGAGCTGCCCACTGCCACCGAACTGGCGGCCTACATGGGCAAGCTGCGTACCCTGCGTGACCTGCCCCAGGCGCTGAAGGAGGTGCTGGAGCGGATTCCCGCCGACGCCCATCCGATGGACGTGATGCGCACCGGTTGTTCCTTCCTGGGCAATATCGAGCCCGAAGGCGACTTCTCCCGCCAGCATGAAGCCACCGACCGGCTGCTGGCCGCGTTCCCGGCGATCATGTGCTACTGGTATCGCTTCAGCCACGAAGGCAAGCGCATCGACTGCGTGACCGACGAGGCCTCGATCGGCGGCCACTTCCTGCACCTGCTGCACGGCAAGGCGCCGAGCGAGCTGCATCGCAAGGTGATGGACGTGTCGCTGATCCTCTACGCGGAGCACGAGTTCAACGCCTCGACCTTCACCGCGCGGGTCTGTGCCTCGACCCTGTCCGACCTGTTCTCCTGCGTCACCGCCGCCATCGGTTCCCTGCGTGGCCCGCTGCACGGCGGCGCCAACGAGGCGGCGATGGAAATGATCGAGCGTTTCGGCTCGCCGCAGGAGGCCGTCGAAGGCACCCTCGGCATGCTGGCGCGCAAGGACAAGATCATGGGCTTCGGCCATGCGATCTACAAAGACAGCGATCCGCGTAACGAAGTGATCAAGGGCTGGTCGAAGAAACTCGCCGATGAAGTCGGTGATACCGTGCTGTTCGCGGTCTCCGAAGCCATCGACAAGACCATGTGGGAGCAGAAGAAGCTGTTCCCCAATGCCGACTTCTACCATGCCTCGGCGTACCACTTCATGGGTATCCCGACCAAGCTGTTCACGCCGATCTTCGTCTGCTCGCGCCTGACCGGCTGGGCCGCGCATGTGTTCGAGCAGCGCGGCCACAACCGCATCATCCGTCCGAGCGCCGAGTACATCGGCGTCGAGCAGCGCAAGTTCGTGCCAATCGAACAACGCTGATCAAGAAGGCGCAAACCGTTTCAAGGGGCTGTGACGGGCCGGATTTGTGGCGGGTGGGCTTGCCCACTCGCCACGGGTCGCTGTCCGGCTCCGGAGGGTTTGCCGTCTGCTGTTGACCTTACCGTGATCGAGTCCCAGACCATGAATAGCCAATACCGCAAATCGCTGCCCGGCAGCCACCTGGATTTCTTCGACGCCCGTGCGGCGGTCGATGCCATCCAGCCCGGGGCCTACGACGGCCTGCCTTACACCTCCCGGGTCCTCGCCGAGAACCTGGTACGGCGCTGCGACCCGGCGACACTGAGCGATTCCCTGAAGCAACTGATCGAGCGCAAGCGCGACCTGGATTTCCCCTGGTTCCCGGCCCGCGTGGTCTGCCATGACATCCTCGGCCAGACCGCCCTGGTGGACCTGGCCGGCCTGCGCGACGCCATCGCCTCCCAGGGCGGCGACCCGGCCCAGGTCAACCCGGTGGTGCCGACCCAACTGATCGTCGACCACTCCCTGGCCGTGGAGTGCGGCGGCTTCGACCCGGACGCCTTCACCAAGAACCGCGCCATCGAAGACCGCCGCAACGAAGACCGCTTCCACTTCATCGACTGGACCAAGAAGGCCTTCAAGAACGTCGACGTGATCCCGCCGGGCAACGGCATCATGCACCAGATCAACCTGGAGAAAATGTCGCCGGTGATCCAGGCGCGTGACGGCGTGGCCTTCCCCGACACCTGTGTCGGCACCGACAGCCACACCCCTCACGTCGATGCGCTGGGGGTGATCGCCATCGGTGTCGGCGGCCTGGAAGCCGAGAGCGTGATGCTCGGTCGGGCGTCCTGGATGCGCCTGCCGGAAATCGTCGGCGTCGAGCTGACCGGCAAGCTGCAAGCGGGCATCACCGCCACCGACATGGTGCTGGCGCTGACCGAGTTCCTGCGCAAGCAGAAAGTGGTCGGGGCGTACCTGGAGTTCTTCGGTGAGGGCGCCTCCGCCCTGACCCTGGGCGATCGCGCGACCATTTCCAACATGGCCCCGGAATACGGCGCCACGGCGGCGATGTTCTACATCGACCAGCAGACCATCGACTACCTGAAACTCACCGGGCGTGAAGACGAGCAGGTCAAGCTGGTGGAAACCTACGCCCGGCACACCGGTCTCTGGGCCGATAGCCTGAAAGGTGCGGACTACGAGCGGGGACTGAGCTTCGACCTGTCCTCGGTGGTGCGCAACATGGCCGGCCCCAGCAACCCCCATGCCCGCGTTGCCACCCGCGACCTGGCGGCCAAGGGCATTGCCGGCCAGTGGACGGAGGTGCCGGGGCAGATGCCCGACGGCGCGGTGATCATCGCTGCCATCACCAGTTGCACCAACACCAGCAACCCGCGCAACGTCATCGCCGCCGGCCTGCTGGCACGCAACGCGAACAAGCTGGGCCTGACCCGCAAGCCGTGGGTCAAGTCATCGCTGGCGCCGGGCTCCAAGACCGTGGCGCTGTACCTGGACGAAGCCGGGCTGACCGACGAGCTGGAGCAACTGGGTTTCGGCGTCGTGGCCTTTGCCTGCACCACCTGCAACGGCATGTCCGGTGCGCTGGATCCGGTTATCCAGCAGGAAATCATCGACCGCGACCTCTACGCCACCGCCGTGCTGTCGGGTAACCGCAACTTCGACGGGCGCATCCATCCGTACGCCAAGCAGGCCTTCCTGGCCTCGCCGCCGCTGGTGGTGGCCTACGCGATTGCCGGTACCATCCGTTTCGATATCGAGAAGGACGTGCTGGGCCTGGACGCCGAGGGCAAGGAAATCCGCCTCAAGGACATCTGGCCGAGCGACGAGGAAATCGACGCGGTGGTCAAGGCCTCGGTGAAGCCGGAGCAGTTCCGCAAGGTCTACATCCCGATGTTCGCCGTCCACGAGGACACCGGTCCCAAGGTCACGCCGCTGTACGACTGGCGGCCGATGAGCACCTACATCCGTCGTCCGCCGTACTGGGAAGGCGCCCTGGCCGGTGCGCGGCCGCTCAAGGGCATGCGCCCGCTGGCGGTGCTGCCGGACAACATCACTACCGATCACCTGTCGCCGTCGAACGCCATCATGCTCGATAGCGCGGCCGGCGAGTACCTGGCGAAAATGGGCCTGCCGGAAGAGGACTTCAACTCCTACGCGACTCACCGGGGTGACCATCTCACCGCACAACGCGCGACGTTCGCCAACCCGAAACTGTTCAACGAAATGGTCCTGGAAAACGGCAAGGTCAAGCAGGGTTCCCTGGCGCGGGTCGAGCCGGAAGGCCAGGTCATGCGCATGTGGGAAGCCATCGAGACCTACATGGAGCGCAAGCAGCCGCTGATCATCATCGCCGGTGCCGACTACGGCCAGGGCTCGTCCCGTGACTGGGCGGCCAAGGGTGTGCGCCTGGCCGGGGTCGAGGCGATTGCCGCCGAAGGCTTCGAGCGTATCCACCGCACCAACCTGGTGGGCATGGGCGTGTTGCCGCTGGAGTTCAAGCCGGGGACCGATCGCAAGACCCTCGGCATCGACGGTACCGAGACCTTCGATGTGGTCGGTGAGCGTACACCGCGGGCGACCCTGACCCTGGTGATCCAGCGCCAGAACGGCGAGCGGGTCGAGGTGCCAGTGACCTGCCGCCTGGATACCGCCGAAGAAGTCTCGATCTACGAGGCCGGTGGTGTCTTGCAACGCTTTGCCCAGGACTTCCTTCAATCGGCCACGGCTGGCTAGACGACGTGCCGGGGCGGCAGTCCGCCCCGGCCATGACAGGACACGATTTCATGGCTCATGCAGCGCAAATCAGGATTCCCGCCACCTACATGCGTGGTGGTACCAGCAAAGGGGTGTTCTTCAACCTCAGCGACCTGCCCGAAGCGGCACAGCTGCCCGGCGCGGCGCGGGACGCATTGTTGTTACGGGTGATCGGCAGCCCCGATCCCTATGAAAAGCAGATCGACGGCATGGGCGGGGCGACCTCCAGCACCAGCAAGACGGTGATCCTGTCCAAGAGCATCAAGGCCGATCACGATGTCGATTACCTGTTCGGCCAGGTCTCCATCGACAAGCCGTTTATCGACTGGAGCGGCAACTGCGGCAACCTGTCGGCGGCGGTCGGATCGTTCGCCATCAGTGCCGGCCTGGTGGCTGCCGAGCGGATTCCGCGCAATGGTGTGGCGGTGGTGCGGATCTGGCAGGTGAATATCGGCAAGACCATCATTGCCCATGTGCCGATCACCGAGGGCCAGGTGCAGGAAACCGGTGACTTCGAACTCGACGGCGTGACCTTTCCGGCGGCTGAAGTACAGCTTGAGTTCATGGATCCGGCGGCCGAGGAGGAGGGCGCGGGCGGTTCGATGTTCCCCACCGGCAACCTGGTGGACGACCTGGAAGTGCCGGGGGTGGGTACCTTCAAGGCGACGATGATCAATGCCGGGATTCCGACGATCTTCGTCAACGCGGCGGATATCGGCTATACCGGTACCGAGTTGCAAGGCGATATCAACGGCGACCCCAAGGCCCTGGCGATGTTCGAGACGATCCGTGCCTACGGGGCGGTGCGCATGGGCCTGATCCAGCGCATCGACGAGGCGGCCACGCGCCAGCACACGCCGAAGGTGGCGTTCGTGGCTGCGCCGGCCAGCTACACCGCGTCGAGCGGCAAGCCGGTGGCGGGGGCCGATCTGGACCTGCTGGTACGGGCATTGTCCATGGGCAAGCTGCACCACGCGATGATGGGCACCGCGGCGGTGGCCATCGGCACGGCGGCGGCGATTCCCGGCACGCTGGTGAATCTGGCGGCCGGTGGTGGCGCGCGCAGCGCGGTGCGTTTCGGGCACCCGTCGGGCGCCTTGCGGGTGGGCGCCGAAGCCACCCAGGTCGATGGCGAATGGACCGTGGTCAAGGCCATCATGAGCCGCAGCGCGCGCGTCCTGATGGAAGGTTGGGTGCGCGTGCCAGGGGAGTGAAGCGAAGATGAGCGCCAACGTCGATCTGAACGAGCGCCCTGATTACGATCAGGTCCTGCAGGACATCGCCGATTATGTACTCGATTACCGGATCGAGTCGGCGGAAGCGCTGGATACCGCGCGCAATTGTCTGATCGACACCCTCGGCTGCGGCCTGTTGGCGCTACGTTTTCCCGAGTGCACCAAGCACCTGGGGCCGCTGGTCGAGGGCACCGTGGTGCCCTTTGGCGCCCGGGTGCCGGGAACGAGCTTTCGCCTCGATCCGGTCAAGGCTGCCTGGGACATCGGCTGTATCGTCCGCTGGCTCGATTACAACGACACCTGGCTGGCGGCCGAATGGGGCCATCCTTCGGATAACCTCGGCGGGATTCTCGCAGTCGCCGATCATCTGTCGCAGAAGCGCGTCGCCAACGGTGAAGCACCGCTGACCGTGCGTACCGTGCTGGAAGCCATGATCATGGCTCACGAGATCCAGGGCGTGCTCGCGTTGGAGAACTCCTTCAATCGGGTCGGCCTCGATCACGTGCTGCTGGTGAAGGTCGCCTCCACCGCGGTCACCGCCAAACTGATGGGCGCCAGCCGTGAACAGCTGCTGGCGGCGCTGTCCCATGCATTTGTCGACGGCCAGGCCCTGCGCACCTATCGCCACGCGCCGAATGCCGGTTCGCGTAAGTCCTGGGCGGCGGGCGATGCGACCAGTCGTGGCGTACGCCTGGCGGATATCGCCCTGCGCGGGGAAATGGGCATTCCGGGGGTGTTGAGCGCACCGCAATGGGGCTTCTACGACGTGCTGTTCAGCCACACCAACAAGGACCTGGCGCTCAAGCCCGAAGACCAGCGCGCTTTCAGCCTTTCCCAGCCGTACGGCAGCTACGTCATGGAGAACGTGCTGTTCAAGATCAGTTTTCCGGCCGAATTCCATGCCCAGACCGCGTGTGAGGCGGCGGTGATGCTGCACCCACAAGTCAGCAACCGCCTGGATGAGATCGACAAGATCGTGATTACGACTCACGAATCGGCGATTCGCATCATTTCCAAGGTCGGCAAGCTGGCCAACCCCGCCGACCGCGACCATTGCCTGCAGTACATGACGGCGGTGCCGCTGGCCTTCGGCAACCTGGTGGCCGAGCACTATGAGGATGATTTCCACGCGGCCCATCCGATCATCGATGTGTTGCGCGAGAAGATGGTGATCGTCGAAGAGCCGCGTTACAGCCGGGAATACCTGGAGGCCGACAAGCGTTCGATCGCCAATGCCGTGCAGGTGTTCTTCAAGGACGGCAGCAGTACCGCGCAGGTGGCGGTCGAATACCCGATCGGCCATCGCCGCCGCCGGGCCGAGGGCATTCCGTTGCTGGAGGACAAGTTCAAGGCCAATCTGGCGACGCGCTTCACCGCCCAGCGCAGTGCCGAGATCCTGGCCCTGTGCAAGGACCAGGCGCGGCTGGAAGCGACGCCGGTGCAACGCTTCATGGATCTGTTCGTGATCTAGGGCCTGTACGATAACTGCCTGCGCGACGATCATGCTGCGTTAAAAACAGGCTCGGAACGCTCATTTAGTGGACTAAACTGCGCTTCCTCGCCTGTTTTTGCCTTGCCTGATCGCCGCTCGGCGAGTTCTCGTACAGACCCTAGGCTCTGTAGCGTTACTTGAAACGCCGCTCCACGCCTTTTTCCACAAGGATCTTCGCGGAAATCTCTTCCACCGAGAAATGCGTGGAATTGATATGGGCGATGTTCTCGCGGCGGAACAGGTTTTCCACCTCGCGTACTTCGAATTCGCACTGGGCATAGCTGGAATAGCGGCTGTTGGGCTTGCGCTCGTTGCGGATCGCGGTCAGGCGGTCCGGGTCGATGGTCAGGCCGAACAGCTTGTGCCGGTGGGCACGCAGGGCCGACGGCAGTTGCAGGCGCTCCATGTCGTCCTCGGTCAGCGGGTAGTTGGCCGCGCGGATACCGAATTGCATCGCCATGTACAGGCAGGTCGGGGTCTTGCCGCAGCGCGACACGCCCACCAGGATCAGGTCGGCCTGGTCGTAATAGTGGGTGCGGGCGCCGTCGTCGTTGTCCAGGGCGAAGTTCACCGCCTCGATGCGCTCCATGTAGTTGGAGTTGCCGCCGATGGAGTGGGACTTGCCCACCGAGTAGGACGAGTGCTCGCTCAGTTCCTGTTCCAGCGGGGCGAGGAAGGTGGAAAAGATGTCGATCATGAAACCATTGGAGGTCGCGAGGATCTCACGAATATCCTGGTTGACGATGGTATCGAAGATGATCGGGCGAAATCCGTCCTGTTCGGCGGCGATATTGATTTGCTGCACCATGGCCCGCGCCTTGTCTACGCTGTCGATGTAGGGACGGATGAATTTGGCGAAGGTAATGTTTTCGAACTGCGCCAGCAGGCTTTGACCCAGGGTTTCGGCGGTGATGCCGGTACCATCGGAGATAAAGAAAGCAGATCGTTTCATTTGCGCCTTGGGCCTTAAGCTGGTGACGATTCTTGGATATGATAGGCGCGGTTTGCACGCCAGGAACGGCTGGCATTCTCACTTATTTTCCAGGTCCAGGCCACCGAGCGGATCAACCTGCCCATAGAGCAGCCCCGCTCCTGAGCTTTTCCAACACAGTTAGTGGAGAGATCACCTTGGTAGAGTACGTAGTTTCCCTCGATAAGCTCGGCGTCCATGATGTGGAGCACGTAGGGGGCAAGAACGCATCCCTGGGCGAGATGATCAGTAACCTCGCGGGTGCCGGTGTATCGGTCCCCGGCGGCTTTGCCACTACGGCTCAGGCGTATCGTGATTTTCTTGAGCTCAGTGGCCTGAACGACCAGATCCATGCGGCGCTGGATGCGCTGGATGTGGATGACGTCAACGCCCTGGCCAGAACCGGCGCGCAGATCCGTCAGTGGATCATGGAGGCCGAGTTCCCCGAGAAGCTCAACAGCGAGATCCGCGCGGCCTTCGCCACGCTGTCGGCGGGCAACCCGGACATGGCCGTGGCCGTGCGTTCCTCGGCCACCGCCGAAGACCTGCCGGACGCCTCCTTCGCCGGCCAGCAGGAAACCTTCCTGAACATCCGCGGCGTGGAAAACGTCATTCGCGCGGCCAAGGAAGTCTTCGCCTCGCTGTTCAACGACCGCGCCATTTCCTACCGCGTGCACCAGGGCTTCGATCACAAGCTGGTGGCCCTGTCCGCCGGTGTCCAGCGCATGGTGCGTTCGGAAACCGGCACCGCCGGCGTGATGTTCACTCTCGACACCGAGTCGGGCTTCCGTGACGTGGTATTCATCACCGGCGCCTACGGCCTGGGTGAAACCGTCGTACAGGGTGCGGTGAACCCGGACGAGTTCTACGTGCACAAGGGCACGCTGCAAGCCGGTCGCCCCGCCATCCTGCGACGCAACCTGGGCAGCAAGGCGATCAAGATGATCTACGGCGACGAGGCCAAGGCCGGTCGTTCGGTCAAGACCGTGGACGTCGACAAGGCAGACCGCGCGCGTTTCTGCCTCAGCGATGCCGAAGTCAGCGAACTGGCCAAGCAGGCGATGATCATCGAGCAACACTACAAGTGCCCGATGGACATCGAGTGGGCCAAGGACGGTGACGACGGCAAGCTGTACATCGTCCAGGCCCGTCCGGAAACCGTGAAGAGCCGTACCCAGGCCAACGTCATGGAGCGCTACCTGCTCAAGGAAACCGGCACCGTGCTGGTGGAAGGGCGTGCCATCGGCCAGCGTATCGGCGCCGGCAAGGTGCGGATCATTCGCGACGTGTCCGAGATGGACAAGGTCCAGGCCGGTGACGTGCTGGTCTCCGACATGACCGACCCGGACTGGGAGCCGGTGATGAAGCGCGCCAGCGCCATCGTCACCAACCGTGGCGGGCGGACCTGCCACGCGGCGATCATCGCCCGTGAGCTGGGGATCCCGGCGGTGGTCGGTTGCGGCAACGCCACCCAGTTGCTGAAGGACGGCCAGGGCGTCACCGTTTCCTGCGCCGAAGGCGACACCGGCTACATCTTCGAAGGCGAGCTGGGCTTCGACGTGAAGCAGAACTCCGTCGATGCCATGCCGGAGCTGCCGTTCAAGATCATGATGAACGTCGGCAACCCGGACCGTGCCTTCGACTTCGCCCAGTTGCCGAATGCCGGCGTGGGCCTGGCCCGCCTGGAGTTCATCATCAACCGCATGATCGGCGTGCACCCCAAGGCGCTGCTGAACTACGCGGGCCTGCCGCCCGAGCTCAAGGACAGCGTCGACAAGCGCATCGCCGGTTACGACGATCCGGTCGGCTTCTATGTCGAGAAGCTGGTGGAAGGCATCAGCACCCTGGCGGCGGCCTTCTGGCCGAAAAAGGTCATCGTGCGCCTGTCGGACTTCAAGTCCAACGAATACGCCAACCTGATCGGCGGCAAGCTCTACGAGCCGGAAGAAGAAAACCCGATGCTGGGTTTCCGTGGCGCCTCGCGCTACATCAGCGAGTCTTTCCGTGACTGCTTCGAACTCGAATGCCGCGCCCTCAAGCGCGTGCGCAACGACATGGGCCTGACCAACGTCGAGATCATGGTGCCTTTCGTCCGTACCCTGGGCGAAGCCAGCCAGGTGGTCGACCTGCTCGCCGCCAATGGCCTGGCCCGTGGCGAGAATGGCCTGCGCGTGATCATGATGTGCGAGTTGCCGTCCAACGCGATCCTGGCCGACGAGTTCCTCGAGTACTTCGACGGTTTCTCCATCGGTTCCAACGACCTGACCCAGCTGACCCTGGGCCTGGACCGCGATTCCGGGATCATCGCGCACCTGTTCGACGAGCGTAACCCGGCGGTGAAGAAGCTGTTGTCCAACGCCATCCAGGCGTGCAACAAGGCCGGCAAGTACATCGGCATCTGCGGCCAGGGGCCTTCCGACCACCCGGACCTGGCGCGCTGGCTGATGGAGCAGGGCATTGAAAGCGTGTCGCTGAACCCGGACTCCGTGCTGGAAACCTGGTTCTTCCTGGCTGAGGGTCAGGCGCAGGCCTGATAGGGTTCGGCGCCGACCCAAACGGTTGGCGCCGTCCTTCTTCTGTAGGAGCTGGCTTGCCGGCACGCTGCAGCGCGGCGATAGCGTCCTTGAGGACGGTAAAAACATGGCTGGCAAGCCCGTTTCCTACAGACTTATGTCGTAAATAGAATCCGTGTCCTATGTTGTAAAATCCAATTTGCAGGGCGAGCCCACATGGGTCGCCCTTTTTTGTTCAAGAGCCTTATGCAAAGCAGCAGCAATCTTTTTCCGGTGGCGTTGATCAGCGCCGAGCGTCGCGGCGATCTGTGTGAAGACGTCTATCGTTTGAAGCCGGGCAACAGCCCTGACGGTACGGTCGAACTGGCGGTCACCCGCCTGGGCCTCGCCGATGAGCCGCAGGCGCGGGGTGTGCCGGTAGTCTTGTTGCATGGCAGCTTTTCCAACCGGCGTTTCTGGTATTCCGCCAAGGGCATCGGCCTGGGTGCCTATCTGACGCGTCTGGGGTTCGATGTGTGGATCCCGGAAATGCGCGGTCACGGGCTGTCGGCGCGTAATCAGGACTATCGGCGCAATCGCGTGGCTGATTACGCCCGCCATGACCTGCCGGCCATCGCCGCGTTCGTGCGTGAACAGAGCGGGCAGGTTCCCCACTGGATCGGCCATTCCCTAGGGGGGATCACCCTGGCGGCGGCCCTGGGCGGCCAGTACCTGGGCGCGCCCGCCGTCGCCTCGGCGGCGTTTTTCGGTTGCCAGGTCAGTCGCACCTACTGGCCGTTGAAGATTCCGCCGGTGGAGTGGGGCGGTCGCTTGCTGCTCAGGCGCTTTGCCCATTTGTCCGGTTCGCGTCTCAAGCGCGGCCCGGAGGACGAGCCCATCGGCCTGGCCCTGGAAGGCCTGCGCTGGTATGGCCTGTTCGGGCGTTTCCGGGATGCCGAGCGGGACTGGTGGGGTGGCCTGGCGGAAGTCGAGGTGCCGGTGCTGGCGGTGAGTGCGGTGGGTGATCATCAGGACCCGACCTGGGCCTGTCGCAAGCTGTTCGAGCAGATCGGATCGCAGCACAAGCACTTTCTCTGCCTGGGGCGGGAACAGGGTTTCAGCTCGGATTTCGGTCATGTCGAGATGCTGGTCAGCAAGCCGGCGCAGGCTGAAGTCTGGCCGCGGGTGGCCGATTGGCTGCGGGATCAGCAGGCCTTCCTGCTCCGTGAGTCAGCCGTCGTTCAGGAAACGGCCTGACAAGGGCATTCCGCTAATGGGTGGTAAAAGGCTAAGATATGACGCATTGAGCGTTTTGGGTCATTGTCTAAACATTCGACCGGGGGCAAGCGTTTCATCTTGTAGCGCGACCTGCGAAGTCTGGCATTCTCGATTCCATCTACAGGAGTTTACTCATGGATCATTACATCACCCCCGACCTGTGCGACGCCTATCCGGAGTTGGTGCAGGTGCTTGAGCCGATGTTCAGCAACTTCGGTGGCCGCGACTCCTTCGGTGGCGAGATCGTGACCATCAAGTGCTTCGAGGACAACTCCCTGGTCAAGGACCAGGTTGAGCTCAATGGTCGGGGCAAGGTGCTGGTGGTCGATGGCGGTGGTTCCCTGCGCCGTGCCCTGCTGGGCGACATGCTGGCCGAGAAGGCGGCGAAGAACGGCTGGGAAGGTTTGGTGATCTACGGTTGCATCCGTGATGTCGACGTGATCGCCCAGACCGACCTGGGGGTGCAGGCCTTGGCCAGCCACCCGATGAAAACCGACAAGCGTGGCATTGGCGATCTCAATATCCCGGTCACCTTTGCCGGCGTGACCTTTCGCCCGGGCGAGTATATCTATGCGGACAACAACGGTGTGATCGTTGCGCCGAGCCCGCTGAAGATGCCTGAGTAAATTTTTGCAACACAATGGGGTAAGGATGTTCGCGGAAGAAAACGCGCAGTGGGGGCTGGTCCATGCCCTGGTGCTGGATGGCAAGGGCGGTGCACGCGCGATTGCTCGCACGGACTTGGATGATCTGCAATTGCAGCCAGAGGAAAGCCTCTGGCTGCACTGGGATCGCAGCCACCCGCAGACCCATGCCTGGTTGCGCACATCCAGTGGCTTGAGCGAATTCAACTGCGATCTGCTGCTGGAAGAAAATACCCGGCCACGTCTGCTGCCCCTGCCTGATAGCGAGCTGCTGCTGTTTCTGCGCGGGGTCAATCTCAACCCCGGTGCCGAGCCCGAAGACATGGTCTCGGTGCGGGTCTTTGCCGCGCACCAGCGGGTGATTTCCCTGCGTTTGCGCCCATTGCGCGCGACCGATGAGCTGCTGGTGCAGCTGGAGCAGGGCAAGGGGCCGAAAAACGCCGCCGAACTGATTCTCTACATCGGGCAGTACCTCACCTTGAAGGTGCAGGACCTGGTCAGTGACCTCTCGGAAGTGGTCGATGACGAGGAAGAAAAGATAGATGCCGACGAACGGTATAATCCCGAGCACGGCGCCATTGTGCAGATACGTCGTCGAGCGGCCGGGCTGAAACGTTTCCTTGCACCGCAGCGAGACATCTTCGGTCAATTGAGCCGGATCAAGCTGCCGTGGTTCGCCGATGAAGATGCCGGTTACTGGAACGAATTGAACAACAGCCTGACTCGTTATCTGGAAGAGCTCGAATTGACCCGCGAGCGCGTGGGGCTTGTGCTTGAGGCCGAGGAGCGGCGCCTGAACGTGCGCATGAACAAGACCATGTACCGCTTCGGGATCGTCACCGGGATCTTCCTGCCGATGAGCTTCCTGACTGGCCTGCTGGGGATCAACGTCGGCGGTATTCCGTTGTCCGGCAACCCCTACGGTTTTGTCATCGCCTGTCTGCTGATCGTCGCCGTTGCCGTCGGACAATGGTGGCTTTTCCGACGTTTGCGCTGGGTTTGAAACATGTTTGATGTGACCTGCAAAAAAATGATCGCGTCTTTCACAGATATACCGAGAGGTGCGTATGCACGATCCGTTCGAACAATCTCTGCGTGACATGCTCAAGGCCTCGCCGTCCACCCGCGACGACGACGCTTGCCTGGGGCGTGTCCTGAAAACCGCCAACCGGCAGGTCGGCGCCGGTGATCTCTTCACGCTGCTGGGCCATTGGCTGCAGGCGCTGATGATCGCCTTGAACAACGGATCGGCCCATGTTTCGCCGGTCTCCCGTCGTACCCCTATTGCTCGCTCCGCGGATAAGGCTGACTGAATATGGAACTTGACCTCTGGACCCAGAGTCTCGTCACGGCAATGACTGCCTTGTGGACCAAAGTCGCGAATTTCATCCCCAACCTGTTCGGGGCGCTGGTGGTGGTACTGCTGGGGTTCGTGGTGGCCAAGCTGCTGGACACCCTGTTGTCCAAGCTGCTGGCCAAGCTGGGGCTGGATCGCCTGATGGGCGGTACCGGATTGACCAAGCTGTTGAGCCGCGCCGGCCTCCAGGTGCCGATCTCGACGCTGGTGGGCAAGATCGTCTATTGGTTCATTTTGCTGATTTTCCTGGTTTCTGCTGCGGAATCCCTTGGACTTGAGCGAGTTTCAGCTACGCTCGACATGCTGGCCCTGTATTTGCCGAAGGTGTTCGGCGCGGCCCTGGTGTTGCTGGTGGGGGTTTTGCTGGCCCAGGTGGTCAGCGGGCTGGTGCGCGGCGCGGCCGAAGGGGTCGGTCTGGATTACGCTTCGGGTCTGGGCCGGATCGCCCAGGGCCTGGTGATTATCATCAGTATTTCGGTGGCGATCAGTCAGCTGGAGGTCAAGACCGACCTGCTGAACCATGTGATCGTCATCGTGCTTATTACCGTTGGTCTGGCGGTTGCGCTGGCCATGGGGCTGGGCAGTCGGGAAATCGCCGGGCAGATTCTTGCGGGAATCTATGTGCGTGAGTTGTATCAGGTTGGGCAACAAGTGCGAGTGGGAGAGGTCGAAGGACAGATCGAAGAGATCGGCACGGTCAAGACGACATTGCTGACCGATGAGGGTGAGCTAGTCTCTCTCTCCAATCGGATCCTGCTGGAGCAGCATGTCAGCAGCCGCTAACCCGGCAAACCCTGCTAATCTATGCCGCCGCAAAAAAGCCCGCAGCCATATGGGCTGCGGCGGACATTGACCTGACTGTCGGCCCGACTCGTTTTGAATAAAGCCCAATCGCTCTCCATGCGCTACGACCCCCGTGAACTCACCGATGAGGAGTTGGTGGCGCGCGCGCATACCGAGCTGTTTCATGTGACCCGCGCCTATGAAGAGTTGATGCGGCGCTATCAACGAACCTTGTTCAGCGTTTGTTCAAGGTATTTGGGGAACGAACGCGACGCGGATGATGTCTGTCAGGAAGTGATGTTGAAGGTGCTGTATGGCCTCAAGAACTTTGAGGGTAAATCGAAGTTCAAGACATGGCTATATAGCATCACGTACAACGAGTGCATTACGCAATATCGCAAAGAGCGCAGGAAGCGGCGCTTGATGGATGCCTTGAGTCTCGACCCCCTTGAGGAAGCGTCTGAAGAGAAGACGCCGAAGCCCGAGGAGAAGGGTGGACTAGATCGATGGTTAGTGCATGTGAACCCAATTGACCGGGAAATTCTGGTGCTACGTTTTGTCGCAGAGCTGGAGTTTCAGGAGATTGCCGACATCATGCACATGGGCTTGAGCGCCACGAAAATGCGCTATAAGCGGGCCCTTGACAAATTGCGTGAGAAATTTGCGGGTATCGCTGAAACTTAGTTCAGCGCAAATGTCTCTTACGTGTAGGCAAGTTCTGCTACACTTGCCGCCGAGTTGTCCCCCGGTTTGCGGGACTGCTATACAATCACCAGATGGGGATTTAACGGATGAAACTGAAAAACACCTTGGGCTTGGCCATTGGTTCTCTCATTGCCGCTACTTCGTTCGGCGCACTGGCACAAGGCCAAGGCGCGGTCGAAGGTGAAGCGTTCTGGGGCAAAACCTGGAACCACAGCGTCGATTCCTACCAGAACGGTCGCACACCTGGCGTCTCGATCGGCTACTTCCTGACCGACGACGTTTCGGTGAACCTGACCTACCGTAAGGACGAGTACACCCGTTCGGACGCCGACACTGGCAACCAGCGTATCCGCGGTGACCACTTCGGTCTGAAGTCCCAGTACCACTTCGGTCAAGTCGGCGACATGTTCCGTCCGTATGTTGAAGGTGGCGTGTCCCACGGCAGCATGAGCAACGTCGTTGCTGACGGTCACACTGGCCGTGACGGTTCGACCTACCTGACCACCGGTGCCGGTGTGAAGATGTACATCACCGACAACCTGTACGCTCGTGCCGGCGGTGAAGCCGACTACAAGCTGGACAACGGTCGTTGGGACTACCAGGCTCTGATCGGCCTGGGCGTGAACTTCGGTGGCAGCGGCGGCAAGGTAGCTCCGGCTCCAGCTCCTGCTCCAGAGCCGGCTCCAGCTCCAGTGGCTGAATCCGCTCCAGCTCCAGAAGTTGTTAAAGTCCAGCTGGACGTGAAGTTCGACTTCAACAAGGCTGTGGTCAAGCCTAACAGCTACGGCGACGTGAAGAGCCTGGCTGACTTCATGAAGCAGTACCCAAAAACCACTACCCAGGTTTCGGGTCACACTGACAACGTCGGTCCTGACGCTTACAACCAGAAGCTGTCCCAGAAGCGTGCTGACGCTGTGAAACAAGTTCTGGTCAAAGACGGCGTTCGTGCTGACCGCATCACCTCGGTTGGCTACGGCAAAACCCGTCCAGTGGCTGACAACGCCACTGAAGCTGGCCGCGCGATGAACCGTCGTGTAGAAGCTTCCGTAGAAGCCCAAGCTCAGTAATTAGCTTGCGGTAAGAAAAAGCCCGGCTCAGGCCGGGCTTTTTTTCGCCTGCGATTTGAGCTTGGCGCGGCCACCGACCTGCTCCTGTGCGCTTTCGGATGTCCGTTCATCAGATTTTCATCATGATTGGCTGGCGCGGCCCGGCCATCATCGCACTGCTCAATAAGAACGAGACGGGGCGCAGCGTGCAGATCGATGAACTATCCGCGACCAGGTGTCCGGAATGGCTATGTGGCGAACAGGTGGTGCAGGTACAGGCGGGGGAGGCCGGTGTGTGCCTGGCCCATGAAGAGGCGAACGTGTCCTGGTGCCTGCCGGCGCGCTGGCAGGGCTTGCTGGTGGCGCGGGGCATGCTGCGGGTCATTGACGGTGGCTTGCTCGCCGAGCGCCCCGTGGAGGCCAGCCTGGTCAAGCTGCAGGTGTTTATCGATCAGGGCATGAGCTTCGAGCGGGCGCGATCCGTCGCCGCGCCCTGGGCGGCCTTGTCCCTGGCCTCGGGGATATCGGCAAGCCGGACCCTGCTGGAGTCCTGGTATATCGAGTGCGCCTTGCGCGCCGATCCTTCCTATCAACGTTTTGCCGAAGTCTTGCGGCAAAGTCCTGACTACTGGCTGGTGCGTTTTCTCCTGGAGCAAGGCACCGCCAGCGAGAAACTGATCGGCCTGGCCAAGCGTTATGGCGTGTCGGTCTCGCACTTTCGACGCTTGTGCCATCAGGCCCTGGGCTGTGCGGCCAAGCCCGAGTTGCGCGACTGGCGGACGGCCAAGGCGCTGCTGAGCATGATTGGCAGCGAGTGTTCGTTGACCGATGTGGCGCTGGAGTTCGGTTATGCCTCTTCGTCGCACTTTTCCAAGGAGGTGCGTGAATTGCTGGGGGTGGCGCCCAGTCGCCTCTGCGATATCCAGGCCTCCATGGGCTCGATGGTCTCGTGACAGTCAAGACGTCAGCCACTGGCGTGTTTCTCGGGAGTGTGGCGATGAGTGGCTCGAAAGAGGCGCTCAAGGAGATGAGCGAAAGCGGTAACGAACAGGTGCAGGGACTCTATGCCCACGCCTGCCGGTTCCAGGAGCAAGGACGCCTGGAGGAGGCGGAAAAACTCTTCCGTTTCCTGTGTATCTACGACTTCTACAACAGCCATTACTGGATGGGGTTGGCGGCGGTCTATCAGGTCTCGGGGCACTATCGCAAGGCCATCGAACTCTATGCGGTGGCGTTTGCCCAGGGCCGGGACGACTACCGGCCGATGTTCTATACCGGCGAGTGCCAGCTGGCGCTCGGGGCGCACGCCAAGGCCAGGGACTGTTTTGAATATGTGCTTGAGCAGGCGGCTCACGGCGAGCTGTCTCGGCGCTCGCGGGCCTATCTCGAGGATTTGAACGCGGGTGCCATTCAGTGAGATCCGGGCAGGGTATTCGGAAAATGAAAATATGAGTTACCTGGATCCGGGAGGGTGTGACTATTTTATCGAGCAGCAGGTGATGGTGTTGCTGGCCGAGCATTTTTCAGTGTCGCGCAGAAAGATCCGCTTCGAGTCGAGAATGCTGGAAGACCTGGGTATCGACGAGGCGGATCTTGCCGAGCTGGTGGGGCGGTTCAATGCGGCGTTCGGTATCGAGCTGTCGGTCGCTGAGGCTGTTCGCTGGCGTACCGTGGCGGATATGTGCCGCTGTGTAGGAAACGCCCGTGGAGCGCGCGGGGAGCGGCGAAATCTCCTGCTTTGAGGCGCAGTGTGCGTGGGCGAATTGCGCTAAGACCTGTAGGTTTTATCGAGTCTTAAGCCTTGCTGAATATTCCTTTTTTATGCGGGAAATGTCCTACCGACATGGCTCTGTGTGAATTCCTATAGTCGTTGCGTTCCTCGTGAGTAAGCCCTTTTCCCGGGTTTATTTTTGAATGGTCGTACATCTCTATAGAGGATTGCGTCGAGGTTATGGACAGCGCCACTGGAAAGGCTCCGAGACATGCCTTCGTCTTTGGTCAATGGATATTGCAAAGCGACGGAAACCTGGTGACCCGCGGCCGGGACATTCATCTGCCGCCCAAGGAGTTGCAGGTGCTGCGCCTGTTGCTGGGTTCAGCTGGAAGGCTGGTGACCAAGGATCATTTGCTCGACAGTGTCTGGCCAGGCATGGACGCTGCCGAGGAGTCGCTGACACGCTGTATCTATGTGCTGCGCAAATTGCTGGAGGAGAGCAAGAGTTACATTGTCACTGTCTACGGAAGGGGCTATCGCTTCACCGCGCCGGTCATGCCATTGGTGCCCGGTCTGATTGAGCCGGTGGAGCGGATGGCCGCCTGTTCCGAGCCCTGGGATGCGTTGCAGTTGGCCGATACCTGGCTGGCGTTGTCGATGTTGGGGTTGTGTGACCGGGGCGCGGGTGTCGAGCAGGCGCGTGCGGCGGTGGCCCGGGTCCTTGAGCTGGAGGCCGGCAATCACCAGGCCCTGGCCCGCCTGGCCCTAGTGACCAGCCTGCAGGGCTGCGGCGATGCGACACGCGTGCCGCCTTGCCGGTGATCCGCGGTGGTGGTGCGCCTATGGTTTTTGCCGGGGCCCGGCTATAATCGCCGCCCACTATCGCCGCCATCCGAGTCAAGCCCGCCCATGTATAACCTGGCCCGCCAGCTGTTGTTCAAGTTTTCTCCGGAAGTCTCCCACGACCTGTCTCTGGATCTGATCGGCGCGGGCGGCCGCCTGGGGCTTAACGGCCTGTTGTGCAAAGCCCCGGCGTCGAGCCCGGTGACGGTCATGGGGCTGGACTTTCCCAACCCGGTGGGCTTGGCCGCGGGCCTGGACAAGAACGGCGCAGCCATCGACGGCTTTGCCCAGTTGGGCTTCGGCTTCGTCGAAATCGGTACGGTGACGCCACGGCCGCAGCCGGGCAATCCGAAACCACGGATCTTCCGCCTGCCGCAAGCCGAGGCGATCATCAATCGCATGGGCTTCAACAACCTGGGGGTGGACAACCTGGTGTCCCGGGTCCGCGCCGCTCGCTACACGGGCATCCTGGGCATCAATATCGGCAAGAACTTCGACACGCCGGTGGAGCGCGCCGTCGATGACTACCTGATCTGCCTGGACAAGGTCTATGCCCATGCCAGCTATGTGACGGTCAACGTCAGTTCGCCGAACACCCCGGGCCTGCGCAGCCTGCAATTTGGCGATTCGCTCAAGCAACTGCTCGAGGCCCTGCGCGCACGTCAGGCACAGTTGGCGCAGCAGCATGGCAAGTACGTACCCCTGGCCATCAAGATCGCCCCGGACATGACCGACGAAGAGACCGTGCTGGTGGCCCAGGCGCTGCTGGAGTCGGGCATGGATGCGGTGATCGCTACCAACACCACCCTGAGCCGTGTCGGTGTCGAGGGCCTGGTCCATGGCGACGAGGCCGGCGGCCTGTCCGGCGCGCCGGTGCGCGAGAAGAGCACCCATACCGTCAAGGTACTGGCCGCCGAACTGGCCGGGCGTTTGCCGATCATCGCCGCCGGCGGTATCACCGAGGGCCAGCACGCGGCCGAGAAGATCGCGGCCGGGGCGAGCCTGGTGCAGGTGTATTCGGGGTTCATCTACAAGGGGCCGGCGCTGATTCGCGAGTCGGTGGATGCCATCGCCGCGTTACGCCGCTGAAATAAAAAGGGGCTCCGTCAAGGAGCCCCCTGGGCCGAAGCCCGCCGCCCGGATGGGGCGCGCATGGTAAGTCGTGTGTTGCTCGGATTGTAGTGTCGGAATGTGCCCTGATCAGCCGACAGCGTGAAGTTCGTTGAGTCTGTGGATCCCCGCAGTGCCGGTCATACCGTCCCAGTTGTCGCCGCGTCCTTCTCGCCAGCCGTTGATCCAGGCTTGGCGTACCGACGGTAGAGTAAAGGGGCAAAGCTCGCGGGATTTGCCATGAACGCCGTATTGATATCCGCGTAAAAATGCTCTTTCCAACGGATCACGCTTAAGTCTTCTCATAGGGTGTTGCCCTCACTGGTTGACTGTTATATCTCCCGTCGACCTCTCGTCGAGGCCGGGCAGAATGCATCTGCCATGGTGCTCGCTGCCGGCGTGGCGAGCTCCGCTCCGCTCCGAACACGCCAGGGCGGTTTCGTGGTGCAGAGCGGTGTGTTGACGCCATTGCGACGTCAACCTGTAGTGAGTTCTAACCAATGCACAGGGGCGTGTGAATGATCGTTTTGTCATAAGGACGTAACGATAATAGTGTTAAGGCCATAAGATAGGCTGGCGGTTTGCTCGGTCGCTGGGAGAAAACCCAGCTATCATCAGCCTTTAGGTGAATGATGAGTTTCATTCTCTACTGCGATTACTGACCTGTTCTGGTCGGGTATTATTCGACGAAGGGTCGCGATGTGACTTTTTGTTACGGAAGTATCTTGTTACGAAGGTGTCTTGTGACGAGAGTATTGAGCTGCCCAGGCCTCTAAGGTTCTTTCAATCCCTGGATTGGCGGATCTGTCTGGGTGGACAGGCGCAATGGTGCGCCACACGAGCGCTCTTCGAGAAAAGCGCTTGATCGAAACCGAGCGGGCGATGCGTTTGCCCGTTCCCTGATGGCTTGAAGCCCTGGAATTCCCATGTCGGATCGTTACGAACTCTTCCTCACTTGCCCCAAGGGCCTTGAAGGCCTGCTCATTGAGGAAGCCGTCGGGCTTGGCCTTGAGGAGGCGCGCGAGCACACCTCGGCCATTCGCGGCTCGGCCGATATGGAGACCGCTTATCGCCTGTGTCTCTGGTCGCGCTTGGCCAACCGCGTGCTGCTGGTGCTCAAGCGTTTCCCCATGAAGGACGCCGAGGACCTGTACCAGGGCGTGCTGGACGTCGACTGGCAGGATCATATGGTCGCCGACGGGACCCTGGCCGTGGAGTTCAGCGGCCATGGTTCGGGCATCGACAACACCCATTTCGGGGCCTTGAAGGTCAAGGATGCGATTGTCGACAAATTGCGCACCCCGACCGGCGAGCGTCCGTCCATCGACAAGATCAGCCCGGACCTGCGCATTCACCTGCGCCTGGACCGTGGCGAAGCGATCCTCTCCCTTGACCTGTCCGGCCACAGCCTGCACCAGCGCGGCTATCGCCTGCAGCAGGGCGCCGCGCCGCTGAAGGAAAACCTCGCGGCGGCGATCCTGATCCGCGCCGGCTGGCCACGTATTGCCGCCGAGGGCGGGGCCCTGGCCGACCCGATGTGCGGTGTCGGGACCTTCCTGGTGGAGGCGGGGATGATCGCCGCCGACATGGCGCCCAACCTCAACCGTGTGCACTGGGGGTTCGACGCCTGGCTCGGTCATGTGCCGGCGCTGTGGAAGAAGCTCCATCAGGAAGCCAGTGCACGTGCCGAAGCCGGCCTGGCGCGGCCGCCGCTGTGGATTCGCGGCTATGAAGCCGATCCGCGGCTGATCCAGCCCGCGCGCAACAACATCGAGCGGGCGGGCTTGAGCGAATGGATCAAGGTCTACCAGGGCGAAGTGGCCACCTTCGAGCCGCGCCCGGACCAGAACCAGAAAGGCCTGGTGATCTGCAACCCCCCCTACGGCGAACGCCTGGGTGATGAAGCCAGCCTGCTCTACCTCTACCAGAACCTCGGCGAACGCCTGCGCCAGTCCTGCCTGAACTGGGAGGCGGCGGTGTTCACCGGCGCCCCGGACCTGGGCAAGCGCATGGGCATTCGCAGCCACAAACAGTACTCGTTCTGGAACGGTGCCTTGCCGTGCAAGCTGCTGTTGATCAAGGTGCTGCCGGATCAGTTCGTCACCGGCGAGCGGCGCACACCGGAACAGCGCCAGCTCGAGCGCGAACAGGCCGAGGCACAGGCACAGGCGCAGGCGGTGGCCGAGGCGCCGAAATTCAACAAGAACGGTAATCCGATCAAGCCGGCGCCGATTCCCGCGCCGGTGGTCGAGCAGGCACGCCTGAGCGAAGGCGGGCAGATGTTCGCCAACCGTCTGCAGAAAAACCTCAAGCAGTTGGGCAAGTGGGCCCGGCGCGAAGGGGTCGACTGCTATCGGGTGTATGACGCCGATATGCCGGAGTACTCGCTGGCCATCGACCTCTACCACGACTGGGTGCACGTGCAGGAGTACGCCGCGCCCAAGTCCATCGACCCGGAAAAGGCCCAGGCCCGGCTGTTCGATGCCCTGGCGGCGATTCCCCAGGCGTTGAACGTCGACAAGAGCCGCGTGATCATCAAGCGCCGCGAGCGCCAGAGCGGTACCAAGCAATACGAGCGCCAGAGCGCCCAGGGGCAGTTCACCGAGGTCAGCGAAGGCGGCGTGAAGTTGTTGGTCAACCTGACCGATTACCTCGACACCGGTCTGTTTCTCGACCACCGGCCGATGCGCCTGCGGATCCAGAAAGAGGCGGCCGGCAAGCGCTTCCTCAACCTGTTCTGCTACACCGCGACCGCCAGCGTGCATGCGGCCAAGGGCGGTGCGCGCACCACCACCAGCGTCGACCTGTCGAAGACCTACCTGGATTGGGCGCGGCGCAACCTGTCGCTCAATGGCTTCTCCGACAAGAACCGCCTGGAGCAGGGCGATGTGATGGCCTGGCTGGAGACCTGTCGCGACGAGTTCGACCTGATCTTCATCGACCCGCCGACCTTCTCCAACTCCAAGCGCATGGAGGGCGTGTTCGACGTCCAGCGTGACCATGTGCAGTTGCTGGACCTGGCCGTGGCCCGCCTGGCACCTGGCGGCGTGCTGTATTTCTCCAACAACTTCCGCAAGTTCCAGCTCGATGAGCACCTGGCGACACGCTATGCGGTGGAGGAAATCAGCGCCCAGACCCTGGACCCGGATTTTGCCCGCAACAGCAAGATCCACCGCGCCTGGAAAATCAGCGCCCGCTGATCAGCAAGGATCCGGGGCCCTGATTTCCAGGGCCCTGGTCATTCGTCCGAGCCGGCCACGCTGGGTTGGCGATACAAGTCCAGCAAGACCTGATCCAGCACCGACGAAGCGCCCCATGGCTTGGGATCGTTGAGGATCGCCACCACCGCCCAGGTCGTGCCGTTGTCGTCGCGGCTGAAGCCGGCGATGGCGCGCACGGTGTTCAGGGTCCCGGTCTTGATATGCGCCTCTCCGCGCATGGCCGTCTGCTTCAGGCGTTTGCGCATGGTCCCGTCGGTGCCGACGATCGGCAGCGAACTGATGAACTCCGCGGCATAGGGGCTCTTCCAGGCCGATTGCAGCATGCTCGCCATTTCCCGCGCGCTGACCCGCTCGTCGCGGGACAGGCCGGAGCCGTTTTCCATCACCAGGTGCGGCGCGATGATGCCTTTTTTCGCCAACCATTGGCGGACCACCCGTTGCGCCGCCTTGGCGTCGTCGCCGTCGGCATCGTTGCGATACTGCGCGCCCAGGCTCAGGAACAGTTGCTGGGCCATGGTGTTGTTACTGTATTTGTTGATGTCGCGGATGATTTCCGTCAGGTCCGGCGAGAAGGCCCGGGCCAGCAGCCGGGCGCTCTTGGGCACCACGTCGGAACGATCCTTGCCATGAATGCTGCCACCCAGCTCCTGCCAGATGGCGCGCACGGCACCGGCGGCGTAGGTCGGGTGGTCGAGCAGCGACAGGTAGGTCTGGGAGCTGCAGCCTTCGGCCAGTTGGCCGCTGACGGTGACCACGGTCGAGCCATCGTCCTGGGCCACCGGGTTGTAGCGAACGTCGCCGGCGCACTGCTTGGCATTGACCACCTTGACCTGGTTGTCGATACGGATACTGGCAATCGGCGGCTCCACCGAGACCAGCACCTTGCCCGAGTCGTTGCGCGCGACGAAGCGCAGGGCCTTGAGGTTGACCATCAGCGCGTCGGGCTTGACCAGGAACGGCTTGTTCTCGTCGTTGCCGTCGTCGTTGAACTCCGGCAACTGCGGCTGGACGAAGAAGCTGCGGTCCAGGACCAGGTCGCCGGTCACCTGGTTCACGCCGTTGGCCCGCAGGTCACGCATCAGCAGCCAGAGCTTTTCCATGTTCAGCTTCGGGTCGCCGCCGCCCTTGAGGTAGAGGTTGCCCTGCAGGACACCGTTGCTCAGGGTGCCGTCGGTGTAGAACTCGGTCTTCCACTGGTGGTTGGGGCCGAGCATTTCCAGGGCGGCGTAGGTGGTGATCAGTTTCATGGTCGAGGCCGGGTTCACCGAAGCGTCGCCATTGACGATGGTGGGCGTGCCGGGGCCGTCGAGCGGCAGCATCACCACGGACAGGGCATCGTTTTGCAGCTTGCTGGCCCTGAGGGCCTGCTGGACTTTGGGCGAGAGGCTGTTGTTGACGGGCGCTGCATGGGCGGGGAGGGTCAGGGGAAGAAAGAGGCTGGCGAGCAGCAGCGGACGCAAAGATTTGATCATGGGAAGTAAACCCTACCGTCGAGGGGAAAATACGAGGGCATGTGGACAAAAATCCCTCAATGGTCGTGAAAGTGTCGGCATTATGCCCCAAGGCCGGAGGACTTGGGCCTTGGGCCGAGTCGGTATCGCTGATTTTTTTCCGCGGATCGACGAGGTGTCGCCACAGAGCCGGGCAATTGCAGCTTTAAACTGATAAAGTGCCGCCCGTTATTACTTTTGAGGATTGTTTCATGGCGACCAACCGTTCCCAGCGTCTGCGCAAAAAACTGTGCGTCGATGAATTTCAGGAGTTGGGTTTCGAGCTGAACCTGGATTTCAAAGAAGACCTGAGTGAAGAGGCTATCGACGCTTTCCTCGACGCATTCCTGAAAGAAGCGATGGAAGCCAACGGCCTGGGCTATGTCGGCGGCGACGACTACGGTCTGGTCTGCCTGCAGAAGCGTGGCTCGGTCAGCGCTGAGCAACGCGCCAGCGTTGAAACCTGGCTCAAGGCACGCAGCGAACTGACCTCCGTTGAAGTCAGCCCGCTGATCGACGTCTGGTACCCGGAAAAGCCGATCAATCCGGTCGCCTGATTTCCCGGTAAGCGCATAAAAAACGGACAAGCCTGGCTTGTCCGTTTTTTTATGTCCGCGATTCCCTCAATCGTAGACAGCTTTCTTCTTCCAGTCGGCCTCGACTTCCTTCAGGCCCTGGGTCAGTTCGTTGACATCTTCCTCGGTCGGCTCGATGTTGGTGAGCACCATGGAGTTGGCGCGGGCCAGCAGCTTCTCCATGAAGATCAGCTGTTCGCTGTACATCGCCGGCTCCGGTTGCTTGCGCAGGTATTGCACCCCACGTTCGAAGGCCAGGCGCGCCTGCCCCGGTTGTTCCTGTTGCAGGGCATGCTGGCCGAGGTTGTTGAAGAATTCGACATGCAGCAACACCAGGATATGCCGCACTTCGCGGATCCAGTGCTTGGCCTCGCCGGCGGGAAGGAAACCGTCCTGGGCTGCACGAGTGATCTGGTTGTGCAGGGCTTCCAGCAGGAAGCGCACATCCTTGGCCTTGGCTTCGGTCTGGATCGGTCCGGGCGGGTTGTTGACCGGGATCGACTCCCCCTGGGCGACCAGGCCCGTCAGCTCGGCCACTCGGGTCTTGAGCTTGGGGTTGGACTTTTCCATGTTCGACAGCCGCTGGGTCACGTTGAGTTCCAGGCGTGCCAGCAGCAGCTTGAGTGCCGGACTCATGAACTGACCGGGGAACGTCTCGGTGATTTCGCCGCAGCGGCGCAGGCGGTCATTGAGTTCGACCTTGAGTCGGGCCTTCTCCAGCTTCCTGTTCTCCGCCATATGATTGAGGAAGCCGATGGCGATCAGGAGAAAGATCCCGGCTGCGACCAGCAGGGCGATCATGAGTGGTGTCACCGTTAAGACCTCTTCAAGGTGTAATGCTAACGAGTGTAGTGGCTTGGCGTTCCCGCCGATAGCGTTGAGCGACGCGTTGCAGGGCGTCAGGGATAGAGCACATCGCCACTATGTTCCCGAGGTGAACTATAGCCTCTTGTCGAGCGCCAGAATATAGGCGCCAAGGGGCAGACGCGAGAACACCGGCAAAAGGCCCGGAAAGGGGGGCGAAGTCATTGATTTAAATAAATTTATCCTTGGGGGTTGACGACCCTTCGATCCATCCATAGAATGCGCGCCACTTGCAGCGTAAAGCACACAGCGAAGCGCAGCAGGGAGTGAATGTTGTAGTGTGTCCCCTTCGTCTAGTGGCCTAGGACACCGCCCTTTCACGGCGGTAACAGGGGTTCGAGTCCCCTAGGGGACGCCAATGCGGGAATAGCTCAGTTGGTAGAGCACGACCTTGCCAAGGTCGGGGTCGCGAGTTCGAGTCTCGTTTCCCGCTCCAATTTTAAACAGCACTGCTTTCGGGCGGGGCTGAGTGAAACCAGAACCGACATCTTCGGATGCGGGTTTGGGCACTGGAATACACACCATGTGTTTCAGTTAGCGTGTCCCCTTCGTCTAGTGGCCTAGGACACCGCCCTTTCACGGCGGTAACAGGGGTTCGAGTCCCCTAGGGGACGCCATTTGCGGGAATAGCTCAGTTGGTAGAGCACGACCTTGCCAAGGTCGGGGTCGCGAGTTCGAGTCTCGTTTCCCGCTCCATATTTAACGAAAACGCCGCTCAGTGATGAGCGGCGTTTTTGTTTGTGCGTGATTTGGCCGTTGCTGTTCGACTTCGTGGCGGATCAAGGCAGTGGACCCGCCAGAGGGGCGGGTCCTGAACGGGATCAGAGCTTCGGCAGCTGCCCGATGCGCCCCATCATCTCGGTCACGATCTGCAGGTCCAGCAGGAACTGGTCGACAGTCTTGAACTCGTTGTCGGTGTGACCGGTGTACTTGACCTCGGGTCTGGCCAGGCCGAACTGCACGCCATTGGGCAGATCATGGACCGAGGTGGCACCGGCGGAGGTGCCGAACTTGTGTTCCATGCCCAGGTTCTCGCTGGCCACGCTCAGCAGCGCCTTGACCCATTCACCCTCGGGGTTGCGGTACATCGGCTCGGCGATCGAGTAATCGAAGGCTGGCGCAATGTGGGTCTTTTGGCTCCAGGCGCCCAGCTTGTCGGCGATTTCGCTCTTCAGCACTTGCGGGGACTTGCCCTTCGGTACCCGCAGGTTGACGGCGAGCTTGAAGGCTTTTTCATCCATCCCGACATAGGTCAGGGACGCCGTCAGGGGGCCCATGAAGGCATCGGAAAAGCCCACGCCCAATTTGTCACCCAGGTAGTCCAGGCCCCAGTTGTCGGCGGCGTAGCGAGCGGCGTCGGTGATGGGGTTGTGCTTGAGCGCGATCTTGCCGTCCAGGCTGTTGATGAAATCCAGCATCCTGGCCACCGGGTTGACGCCTGATTCTGGCTCGGAGGAGTGGGCGGAGACGCCGGTGACCGTGAGCTTGACCTCCTTGCCGACGACCTTGGCGGTGATGTCGAAGTTGCCGCCATTGCGCTTGGCATAATCAGTACCGGCTTTCTGCAGGCTGGCGGCCAGTTCGGCAGGCTTGTCACCCACCAGGGTGGCGACCGACGTCGACGGAATCTGGTTGGTGGCCATGCCCCCGGTCATCGCGGTGATTTCCGCACCCTTGCCCTCGGCCTTGCGTCGGGCAAAGTTGGCCATGACGGTGCCGTAGCCTTTCTCGGCAATCACCACCGGGTAGCCGCCATCCAGCGCCAGGTTGTAGTTGGGGACCGGGTTGTGTTCGAAGTAATAGGGAATGGCGTCGCCGCTGGTCTCCTCGGTGGTGTCCACCAGCAGTTTGAAATTCCGGGCCAGCGGCAGTTTTTCTTCCTTGATGATCTTCATGGCGTAGAGCGCCACCACGATGCCGTTCTTGTCATCCTCGGTGCCCCGGCCGTACATGCGGTCACCGATCAGGGTGACCTTGAACGGATCGAGGCGGGTGCCGTCCTTCAGCACCCAGTTCTCTGGCGTCACCGGCACCACATCGGCATGGGCGTGAATGCCCACCACTTCATCGCCACTGCCTTCCAGGGAGATTTCATAGACGCGGTTGTCGACGTTGCGAAAGTTCAGGTTGAAGGACTGGGCCAGGCCCTTGAGTTTGTCGGCGATCTTGATGAATTCGGGGTTCTCGTGCTGGGCAACGCCGTCCACGCGGAAGGTCGGGATGGCCACCAGCTCACGCAGGCTCTCGGTGGCAGCGTTTCCGTATTTCACCCGGGCGTAGAGGCCGAGCAGGCGATGGATCTCGTTCTGCTGTTGGGTGGAAAGGCTCTTGTTGTCGAGGAAGGCACTGATTGCCGGGCCGAGGTCGTCGCTCTTGGCGAGGTCGCTCTTGGCCAGGCGTTCGAGGAACTGCCTGAAATCCGTTACGGCGGCGTTACTGAAGGCACCTAGGATGGCCGCGCTCTGTTGCGGGGTGACGTTGGCGTCTGCGGGTGTGGCGAATGACGAAAGGCTGGCCAGCATCAGGGTGGTGGTGGCCAGGTGTTTGAGTGGGAAATTCATTGCGGAGAGCATTCCTTTGCAGGTGGTTTGTGAGAAATATCTGATCGATAGGACAGATATTTTTCCAAACTAACACCATAAGGCCGCGGTACGGGAGTCCTTGAACTGGGATTTTTCCCAGGGAAATGCAAACCACCTTGGATCTTTTTCCTCTTGGGGGAGGGCGTCGGTGGGGTGCTTATAAAGACAGCATCAGGCGCCCGGCAAACAGAATCAGCACCACGCCCATGGTGCGTTCGAACCAGTGGCCCATCTGCAGAAACGCCTGGCGTACCCGCTCGCTGGAAAACAGCAGGCTGACCAGGATGAACCACAGTGCATTGACACTGCACATCCATAGCCCATACAGCGCCTGGATCTTCAGTGGGGTCGAGGCGCTGACCACCGTGGTGAAGATCGCCAGGAAGAACAGGGTGGCCTTGGGGTTGGTGGCATTGGTCAGGAAGCCGACCATAAAGGCCTTGGTCAGGCTCTGCTGCTGGAGTTCGCCGGCGGCTTGGCCGAAATCAGCGCGTGCTGCCTGGGCTTTGCTGCGCAGCAGGTTGATACCCAGGTAGAGGATGTAGCCGCCGCCGATCACCTTGGCGACGTTCAGCAGCCAGGGCGCGCTGTGCATCAGAGCGCCGACGCCAAGCAGGGTGTAGAGCACGTGCACCGAAATTCCGGCGCCGATGCCAAGGGCGGTGATCACGCCGATCAACCGGCCGAAGCGTACGCTCTGGCGGATGGTGACCGCGAAATCCGGGCCGGGGGCGACCACGGCGAGAAAGTGGATGCTTGCCAGGGCGATGAATTCGTTCAGGTATTGAGAGTGCATGGCGGTTCCAGAGGTGAATGATCGGATTCAGGTTCGGATCAGGTGGGTGTCGCCAGTATAAAAAGGCTGCTGGCATGTGATAATCCGATCAAATCTCAATGGACCTGTGCGTCATGAGCATAAATCTACCCCTGGCCTTGCTGAGCGAAATGGCGATTTTCGTCAAGGTGGTCGAGACCGGCAGCTTCTCGGAAGCCGCGCGCCAGCTCGGTTCATCGCCTTCGGCGGTGAGCCGGTCGATTTCTCGCTTGGAGAAGGCCCTGGCGACCCGGTTGCTGCAGCGCACCACGCGTAAATTGCGCCTGAGCGACAGCGGCGAGGAGACCTTCAAGCGTTGCCGGGAGATGGTCAACGCGGCCCGTTCGGTGATGGAGATCAGCGGTCAGTACACCCACGAGGCCCAGGGGTTGGTGCGGGTGAGCGTGCCGAAGGCGGTGGGGCGTTTTGTGGTACATCCGCATATGCCGGGATTTCTCCGGCTTTATCCGCAGGTGGATGTGCAGATGATTCTCGAAGACCGACCCGTGGACCTGATCGAGGACAATGTCGACCTGATCCTGCGCATTACCGACCATCCGCCGGTCGGGCTGGTGGGGCGCCAGTTGATGCCCATCGAGCATCTGCTTTGCGCGACGCCGCAGTACCTGGCCGAACACGGCACACCGCAGCATCCCCATGACCTGCTGGAGCACAGTTGCATCTATGTGGGGGACACGCCCAACGACGCGCGCTGGAAGTTCAGGCAGGGCGGCAAGTCGGTGACCGTCGGGGTGCGCGGGCGCTATGCGGCCAATCACACGGGGGTGAGGCTGGATGCGGTGCTACAGCATATCGGCATTGGCAGCCTGCCGTATTTCACGGCGCGGCAGGCCCTGGAGCAGGGCTTGATTGTCCAGGTGTTGCCGGCCTGGACGTTCCTGGCTTCCTATCATGGCGGCCTTTGGCTGCTGTATACGCCGACGCCCTACCTGTCGCCGAAGCTGCGGGTGTTCATCGACTACCTGGTGGAGCGCCTGGCCCGGGAGCCGACGTTGCGCAAGGCGCTGTAGGCACCCGGCCTGATGGAGCGGCTTGGATCAGTGCTTGCTGTCCTGGGCCGAGAGCGCCAGCAACTGCTTTTCCTGGTTCCAGTCGAACGGCTCGTCGTTCTGTTCGGCTTCATAGCGGCGTTCTTCCAGCGCCTGGTACAGGTCCAGTTCCTCATCCGGCATGTAATGCAGGCAGTCGCCGCCAAAGAACCACAGCAGGTCGCGTGGTACCAGGTGGGCAATTTGCGGATAACGCTGGATCACCTGGCACAGCAGGTCTTGTCCCAGGTACTGGCTTTCGATCGGGTCGACCGGCAGTTGCGCGCGCAGTTCATCGAAACGCTCCAGGAACAGCGCGTGGCTTTCTTCGGGTACCTGCTCGGCTTCGCCGACGGCGACCAGAATACCGCGCAGGTGGTCGAGCAGGACCAGGTGATCGGCAACGATGTTGGACATGACAGAGGTCCTCAAGGGTAAAACGGGCGCGAGAGTATAAGACTCCCGGCGCCCGTTGTCGTGTCAGGCGTTTGGCCGCTAGCGAACCTTGCCCTTGCCGAGACGCAGTGCTTCCTTGCCGAAATCATCCACGTCGATGACCTTGCGCCGCGCCGCTTCCGCCTGGCGCAGGGTTTCGGCTTCGGCCGGTTGCAGTACGCCGGCCTCCAGGGCTGCGTCGATCGCCGACTCCTCGGCACGTGGCTTGACCTGGCCGCTCTTCAGCGCGATGTGCAACTTTTTCTGCAGCTCGTGGCTGGCCCCCAGCAGGTCGCAGGCCTGTTGCAGGGCACCGACCGGATCGCTCGCCGATTGCGGGCGGTAGCAACCTTCGAGCACGGCTTCCAGCGCCGGATCGCCCTTGGCCCGACCGAGCACGGCGGCGACTTCGGCATCCAGTGCGTCGTCAGGGCCGGTATGCCGGCGACCGAACGGAAACACGAGCACCCGCAGCAGGCCACCGAGCACGCGGTTCGGGAAGTTCTTCAGCAGCTCGTCCAGGGCCCGTTCCGAGTGCCCGAGGCTCTCCTCCATGGCCCAGGTGAACAGCGGTTGCAGATACTCCGGGGAATCCAGGTCGTGGTAGCGCTTGAGCGCCGCTGACGCCAGGTACAGGTGGCTGAGCACATCCCCCAGGCGTGCCGACAGCCGTTCGCGGCGTTTCAGCTCGCCGCCCAGCAGCATCATGCAGAGGTCCGCCAGCAGGGCGAAAGCCGCCGCCTGACGGTTCAGCGCGCGGAAATAGCCCTGGCTCAGGTGGTTGCCCGGCGCCGCCTCGAAGTGCCCGAGCCCGAGATTCAGGACCAGGGTGCTGGCGGCATTGCCGATGGCAAAACCGATGTGATCGAGCAACAGCTGGTCGAATTCCAGCAGCGCCTGGTCATGATCCTCGCGTGCGGCCAGGGCCATTTCCTTGAGGACGAAGGGGTGGCAGCGAATCGCGCCCTGGCCGAAGATCATCAGGTTGCGCGACAGGATGTTCGCGCCTTCCACCGTGATGAAGATCGGCGCGCCCTGCCAGTTGCGTCCCAGGTAGTTGTTCGGCCCCATGATGATGCCCTTGCCACCGTGCACGTCCATGGCGTGACCGATGCACTCGCGACCGCGCTCGGTCAGGTGGTACTTGAGAATCGCCGAGAGCACCGAGGGTTTCTCGCCCAGGTCCACGGCATTGGCCGTGAGCATCCGCGCGCTGTCCATCAGCCAGGCGTTGCCGCCGATACGGGCCAGGGCTTGCTGGATACCCTCGAAGGCGGCCAGCGGTACGTTGAACTGTTCGCGGACCTGGCTGTACTGGCCGGTCACCAGGCTGGTGAACTTGGCCGCGCCCGTGCCCACCGCCGGTAGCGAGATCGAGCGGCCCACCGACAGGCAGTTCATCAGCATCATCCAGCCCTTGCCGAGCATGTCCTGGCCGCCGATCAGGAACGACAGCGGGATGAACACGTCCTTGCCCGAGTTCGGGCCGTTCATGAAGGCCGCGCCCAGGGGCAGGTGACGCCGGCCGATCTCGACCCCCGGGGTGTCGGTGGGAATCAGCGCGAGGCTGATGCCCAGGTCTTCTTCCTCGCCCAGCAGATGGTCCGGGTCATGGGCCTTGAAGGCCAGCCCCAGCAGGGTCGCCACCGGGCCCAGGGTGATGTAGCGTTTTTCCCAGTTCAGGCGCAGACCGAGGACTTCCTCGCCTTGCCATTGGCCCTTGCAGACGACCCCGGTGTCCGGCATGGCGCCGGCGTCCGAGCCGGCCAGGGGGCCGGTCAGGGCAAAGCACGGAATATCGTCGCCGCGGGCCAGGCGCGGCAGGTAATGATTGCGCTGTTCCTCGGTACCGTAATGCAGCAGCAGTTCCGCGGGACCCAGGGAGTTGGGCACCATCACGGTGGAGGCGAGGTCGCCGCTGCGGGTCGCCAGTTTCATCGCCACCTGGGAGTGGGCATAGGCGGAAAAACCTTTGCCGCCGAACGCCTTGGGAATGATCAGGGCAAAGAAGCCGTGCTGCTTGATATGCGCCCAGGCTTCGGCCGGCAGGTCCATGTCCTGGCCGATCCGCCAGTCGCTGACCATGGCGCAGAGTTCCTCGGTCGGCCCGTCGATGAAGGCCTGCTCTTCCTCGGTCAGCTGGGCCTTGGGATAGGCCAGCAGCTTGTTCCAGTCCGGACGGCCGCTGAACAGCTCGCCGTCCCACCAGACGGTGCCTGCATCGATGGCCTCGCGCTCGGTCTCGGACATCGGCGGCAGCACCTTGCGGAACCAGGCGAGCAGCGGGGCGCTGAACAGCCTGCGGCGCAGGTCGGGCAGCAACAGCGCGGCGGCGGCGATCGCCAGCAACAGCCACAGCGCCAGCATCAGTGCGCCGTGCCCATGGCCGAGCCTGCCCATTGCGACAAGGTAGATGGCCACCATGCCGAGCAAGGGGAGCGGGGCGATTCGGCGATGGGCCAGCCAGGCGCTGCCGATCACCAGTACCAGTATCCACAACCACAGCATATTCAATCCTCCGTGAAGACCGAGCTAAAGCTTAGTCGCTATCGGGTAAACCGGGCGCGGGGGCTGTGTATCCAAATCTGTAGGCATGCAAGGATTTGAGCCTCGGCTGTTCGGGCGTAGACTGCGTCGGCATTTATCCATAGAGAGGCTGTCATGCTGAAGATCTGGGGTAGGAAGAATTCGTCGAACGTCAGAAAAGCCTTGTGGTGTGCCGAGGAGCTTGGCTTGCCCTACGAGTCAGTGAATGCCGGCGGCGCGTTCGGCGTAGTCGATACGCCTGAATATCGTGCGAAAAACCCGAACAAGCGGGTGCCGATGATCGAGGACGGCGATTTCGTACTCTGGGAATCGAATGCCATCGTGCGTTACCTGACCGCCAAGCATGCACCCGGGTCTCACTGGTATCCCGCGGATCCACAGGCGCGAGCCAGGGCGGACAAGTGGATGGACTGGACCACTTCGTCCTTTGCCACACCGTTTCGCGATGTTTTCTGGGGCGTATTGCGCACGCCCGTCGAGCAACAGGATTGGACCGTGATCAACGCCTCCCTGAAAGCCTGCGCCGACTTGCTGCTGATGGTCGATGCGGCGCTGGCCGAGGCGCCCTACCTGTCGGGCGATGAGATCGGCATGGGCGACATCCCCCTGGGCTGCTTCATTTATGCCTGGTTCGAAATGCCCATCGAACGTCCGGCGATGCCCCATTTGAGTGCCTGGTACGAGCGCCTGAAACAGCGTCCGGCCTACCAGCGAGCGGTCATGACCGCGTTGACTTAATAGCCACTATTAACGCCGGTTGCTGTACTTGTGCGGCGGGGCCAAGCAACATGACGCTGGCTCGCCGCCGTTGCATTCAAACCGGCGTGCCCTTATTTAGCTCTTTCTTCCCTTCTTGGTGCATGAATCCGATATGAGTTCCGCTCTGTCCATCCGGCAGCTAACCAAAACCTACGGCAACGGTTTCCAGGCCCTGAGTGGTATCGATCTGGATGTCGCCGAAGGTGATTTCTTCGCCTTGCTCGGCCCCAACGGCGCCGGCAAATCCACCACCATCGGCATTCTCTCGACCCTGGTGAACAAGACCAGCGGCAGTGTGAAGGTCTTCGGTCACGATCTGGATCGCCAGCCGGCCTTGCTCAAACGCTCCATCGGCGTGGTGCCGCAGGAGTTCAACTTCAACCAGTTCGAGAAGACTTTCGATATCGTCGTGACCCAGGCCGGGTACTACGGCATTCCGGCGAAAATCGCCAAGGAACGCGCCGAGCAGTACCTGACCCAGCTGGGCCTGTGGGACAAGCGCGACGTGCCGTCGCGGTCGTTGTCCGGCGGCATGAAGCGGCGCCTGATGATCGCCCGGGCACTGGTGCATGAGCCGCGCCTGCTGATTCTCGACGAGCCGACCGCCGGGGTGGACATCGAGCTGCGTCGTTCGATGTGGACCTTCCTCACCGAGCTGAACCAGAAAGGCATCACCATCATCCTCACCACCCACTACCTGGAAGAGGCTGAGCAACTGTGCCGCAATATCGGCATCATCGATCACGGCACCATCGTCGAGAACACCAGCATGCGTCAGTTGCTCAGCCAACTGCATGTGGAGACCTTCCTCCTGGACCTGAAGAGCGATCTGCACCATGCGCCGCAGTTGATCGGCTATCCGAGCAAGCTGCTGGACAGTCGCACGCTTGAAGTGCAGGTCGACAAGGCGGTGGGGATCACGGCGCTGTTCGGTCAATTGGCCACGCAGCAGATCGAAGTCCTGAGCCTGCGCAACAAAACCAATCGCCTGGAGGAGCTGTTCGTGTCCCTGGTGGAAAAAAACCTGTCGAAGGTGGCGGTATGAGTTCGGAACTGCAACCCAACCTGGTCGCCCTCAACACCATCGTTTACCGCGAGGTCCGGCGTTTTACCCGGATCTGGCCACAGACCCTGCTGCCGCCGGCCATCACCATGGTCCTGTACTTCGTGATCTTCGGTAACCTGATCGGCCGGCAGATCGGCGCCATGGGTGGCTTCACCTACATGGAGTACATCGTGCCGGGCCTGATCATGATGTCGGTGATCACCAACTCCTACGGCAACGTGGTGTCGAGCTTCTTCGGCAGCAAGTTCCAGCGCTCGATCGAAGAGTTGATGGTTTCGCCGGTCTCGCCCCATACCATCCTGGTCGGCTACACCCTCGGCGGTGTGCTGCGCGGGCTGATGGTGGGGATCATCGTGACCCTGCTCTCGCTGTTCTTCACCCAGTTGCAGGTCCATCACCTGGGCGTGACCCTGCTGGTGGTGATCCTGACGGCGACGATCTTCTCGCTGCTGGGGTTCATCAACGCGGTATTTGCACGTAACTTCGACGATATCTCGATTATCCCGACCTTTGTGCTGACCCCGCTGACCTACCTCGGTGGCGTGTTCTACTCGATTACCCTGCTGCCGCCGTTCTGGCAGAGCGTTTCGCTGGCCAACCCGGTGCTGCACATGGTCAATGCCTTCCGCTACGGTATTCTCGGGGTCTCGGACATTCGCATCAGCGTGGCCATCACCTTCATGATCGTGGCGACGGCAGTGCTGTACGTCGGCTGCGCGCGGCTGCTGGTCAGCGGTCGCGGCATGCGCCAGTAAGGCGTTTCATGGATGACGGCGCCGTGCCTGGCGCCGTTTCCATTGCCTGGCCACCCACCAGCGCCAGTAGCTCATGGTCAGGTAATAACCCAGGGCGCCCAGCGCCACTCCCAGCACCAGCGAACCCAGCAACAACGGTTGCCAGAGCGTCGACAGCTGCGCGCTGATCCACGCCCAGGTCAACTCGTCCGGCAGGCTGCGTGGCGGCACGTGCAGCAGCCAGGCCCCAAGCTGGTAGGCACAATAGAAAATCGGCGGAATCGTCAGCGGATTGGTCAGCCACACCAGGCTGACGGCAATCGGCATATTGCCGCGCACCAGAATCGCCAGGAAAGCCGCCAGCAGCATCTGCAAGGGCATCGGCATCAGGGCCGCGAACAAGCCCACTGCCATGGCCCGCGCCACCGAGTGGCGATTGAGGTGCCAGAGGTTCGGATCGTGGAGCAGGGGACCGAAAAAGCGTAAGTGTTTGTGTTCCCTGATGCGGGTCGGGTCCGGCATGTAGCGTTTGAATAAGTGACGCGGCATAAGGCTTCTCGGGTGATTCGGGCGGGCAGTATGCCCGGATTCTAAGGGCAGCCGATTCAGACTTTGTGACAATAAATAAAGCACCGTCCGCGTAACCCGGCTATCCAGAGAGCTGAACGGGTTCAAGGATGATTTTATGCGCACAGGGATGTTGGCGCTGGCGGCGGGGCTTCTGGCCTTGCGTTTCCTGCCGCAACTGCCGCCCGGCGGACTGTTGGTGCTGCTGTCGGTGATCGGCTTGATGCTGTTGCCGTTTCGCACCTATCCGCTGGCGTTGTTTCTGTTCGGCTTCAGTTGGGCCTGTTTTCAGGCGCAACGGGCGCTGGACGATCGGCTGGCGCCGGCGCTGGATGGCCAGACGCTGTGGGTTGAAGGCCGGGTGGTCGGTTTGCCGCAACGTGACGAACAGGGGGTGCGCTTCGAACTGGAGGACGCGACTTCGCGTCGGGCGCGGCTGCCGACGCGCTTGCGGCTGTCCTGGTTCGGCGGGCCGGATCTGCGCAGCGGCGAGCGCTGGCGCCTGGCGGTCCAGCTCAAGCGCGGGCAGGGTTTGCTCAATCCCGCCGGTTTCGATTACCAGGCCTGGCTGCTCGCCCGGGGTATCGGCGGCGTCGGCTCGATCAAGGACGGGCAGTTACTGGCGTCGGCCAGCGGCGGTTGGCGCGATACGATCCGGCGACGCTTGCTGCAAGTCGATGCCCAAGGGCAATCGGCCACCTTGCTGGCGCTGGTGCTCGGTGACGGTTCGGGGCTGTCGGCGCAGACCTGGCGGGTGCTGCAGGACACCGGCACCCTGCATCTGCTGGTGATTTCCGGCCAGCATATCGGGCTGTTCGCGGGGCTTATCTACGCGCTGATCGCCGGGTTGGCGCGTTATGGCCTGTGGCCGGGCCGCTGGCCCTGGTTGCCCTGGGCTTGCGGCCTGGCCTTTGCGGCGGCGCTGGGGTACGCGCTGCTGGCCGGTTTCGGTGTACCGGTGCGCCGGGCCTGCGTGATGCTCGCCATGGTGCTGCTGTGGCGTTGGCGTTATCGCCACCTGGGGGCGGTCGTGCCGCTGTTGGCGGCCGTGAACCTGGTGCTGCTGTTCGACCCGTTGGTGAGTCTGCAAACAGGATTCTGGTTGTCCTTTGCCGCGGTTGCAGTGCTGATCTTCACGTTCAGCGGTCGACTGGGCGCCTGGAGCCTCTGGCAGAGCTGGACCCGTGCACAATGGGTGATTGCCCTCGGACTCTTCCCCGCGCTGCTGTTGCTGGGCCTGCCCGTCAGTCTCAGTGCACCGCTGGCCAACTGGGTCGCCGTGCCCTGGATCAGCCTGCTGGTATTGCCCTTGGCCTTGCTGGGAACCTTCCTGTTGCCGTTGCCCTGGCTGGGAGAGGGGCTGCTGTGGTTGGCCGGCGGCCTGCTGGGTGGGTTGTTTCAATGGCTCGGATGGCTGGCGGCGCAAGTGCCGGCCTGGGTCCCGGCGGTCGTTCCTTTATGGGCCTGGGCACTGAGCAGCCTGGGTATTCTGCTGCTGTTGCTGCCCGCCGGCATGCCCCTGCGACCTTTGGGCTGGCCGCTGGCGGCGCTGGCGCTGTTTGCGCCCTCGGCGCAGGTGGCCCAGGGTGAAGCCGAGGTCTGGCAGCTGGATGTCGGCCAGGGCCTGGCGATCCTCGTCCGCACCCGCCAGCACAGCCTGTTGTACGACGCCGGGCCGCGGGTCGGCGAGTTCGACCAGGGCGAACGGGTGGTGCTGCCGTCCTTGCACAAGCTGGGTGTGCGCCGACTCGACAGGCTGCTGCTCAGCCATGCCGATGCCGATCACGCCGGCGGGGCCCTGGCCGTGCGGCGTGGCCTGCCGGTGAGCGAGGTGCTCGGCGGTGATGTCGAGGGTTTGTCCCCGGCGTTGCAGGCCCGGCCCTGTGTCAGCGGCCAGCGCTGGGAGTGGGATGGCGTGCGCTTTGCACTGTGGCGCTGGCCCCAGGCCCGGGACAGCAATCAATCCTCCTGCGTCTTGCAGATCGAGGCCAATGGCGAGCGTCTGCTGCTGACCGGCGATATCGATGTCGAGGCCGAGCGGGCCTTTCTCGACAGTCCGCTGGCGGTTGCCAGCGATTGGCTGCAGTCACCCCATCACGGAAGCCGCAGTTCATCGTCCATGGTTTTCCTGCAACGCCTGGCCCCGCGTGGCGTGCTGATTTCCCGTGGGCGGGGCAACGCTTTCGGTCATCCCCACCCGCAAGTCATGGCCCGTTACAAAGCCCTGGACATGGCGATCTACGACAGCGCGGAGCAGGGCGCGCTGCGCTTGCTGCTGGGGCGTTTCGACGAACCGCGGTCCCTGCAGGCCGAGCGGCGTTTCTGGCGGCAATAGCCCGCAGCCCTTCAATAACCCCGGGTTATTAAAGTACCTGGGCATGCGACATCACGATCTTCGGCCAGCCCAACCCCTATGTTAGAGTGGCGCACTTTTTCGAGGGGACTGTCACTGTGTGGGAATTGGTCAAGTCCGGCGGCTGGATGATGCTGCCGATCATTTTGAGCTCCATCGCCGCAACGGGCATCGTCGCCGAGCGCCTGTGGACGCTGCGGGCCAGCCGCGTGACCCCGGAGCATCTGCTCGGGCAGGTCTGGCGCTGGATCAAGGACAAGCAACTGGACAAGGAAAAACTCAAGCAGCTGCGCGCCGATTCGCCCCTGGGCGAGATTCTCGCCGCGGGCCTGGCCAACTCCAAGCATGGTCGCGAGATCATGAAAGAGTGCATTCAGGAAGCCGCCGCCCGGGTCATCCACGAACTGGAGCGCTACCTCAGCGCCCTCGGCACCATTGCCGCCATGGCGCCCCTGCTCGGGCTGCTGGGCACGGTGCTGGGCATGATCGATATCTTCAGCTCGTTCATGGGCACGGGCATGACCACCAATGCCGCCGTGCTCGCCGGGGGATTTCCAAGGCGCTGGTCACCACGGCTTCGGGCCTGATGGTCGGGATTCCGGCAGTGTTCTTCCATCGCTTCCTGTTGCGCCGGGTCGATGAGCTGGTGATGGGCATGGAGCAGGAAGCGATCAAGCTGGTCGAGGTGGTGCAGGGCGATCGCGACGTCGACATGCCAGAGGGTAAAGCGTGAAGTTCCGCCGCAAGCCTCTGGAGCCCGTGGATATCAACGTGACGTCGTTGATCGACGTGGTGTTCGTCCTGCTGCTGTTTTTCGTCACCACCACCACCTTTACCCGCCAGACCGAGCTGCGGGTCGACCTGCCGCAGGCTGTCAGCGGCTCGCCGGCCGAAGACCATATCCCCAAGGAACTGGATATCGCCATCAGCGCCGATGGCGTCTACACGGTGAACAACCAGCGCCTGCCGGCCAATGACCTGGCCAGCCTGATGGACGCGCTGCAGAAAGAGTCCGGCGGCGACACCAGCCTGCCGCTGTCGATCAGCGCCGACGGCAAGACCTTTCACCAGGCGGTGATCACGGCGATGGATGCGGCCGGCAAGCTGGGCTTCAGCCATCTGCGCATGACCACTGTCGAAGCGGCGCCGGCACCCTGATGAGCTTTTCCAAGCATCTGCTCGCCGCCTGGTACGACGGTCACCCGGCGTTGACCCTGCTGCGTCCGCTGGAGTGGTTGTATCGCCGGGTGGTCGACGGAAAGCGCGCGCGTTTCGTCGCGGGCGAAGGCTCGATCTACCAGCCGTCGGTGCCGTTGATCGTGGTGGGCAATATCACCGTCGGTGGCACCGGCAAGACCCCCCTGATTCTCTGGTTGATCGAGCATTGCCGACGCCGCGGCCTGCGGGTCGGGGTGGTCAGTCGCGGCTATGGCGCCAAGCCGCCGCAGTTGCCCTGGCGGGTACAGGCCGACCAGGCGGCGGCGCTCGCCGGCGACGAACCGCTGCTGATCGTCCGGCGCAGCGGGGTACCGATGATGATCGACCCGGATCGCGGTCGTGCGGTCAGGGCCTTGCTGGCGACGGAAAAACTCGACCTGATCCTCTCCGACGACGGCCTGCAGCATTACCGCCTGGCCCGCGACCTGGAACTGGTGCTGATCGACGCCGCCCGCGGCCTGGGCAATGGCCGCTGCCTGCCCGCCGGTCCTCTGCGCGAGCCGGTCGAGCGTCTGCAAAGCGTCGATGGGGTGCTCTACAACGGTGCCCGCGAGGACCGTGACAACGGCTTCGCCTTTCGCCTGCAGCCGACAGCGCTGATCAACCTGCTGAGCGGCGAGCGCAAGCCCGTCGATCATTTCCCGCCCGGGCAGGCCGTGCACGCGGTCGCCGGCATCGGCAACCCGCAACGTTTCTTCAACACCCTTGAAACGCTACACTGGCAGCCTGTGCCCCATGCTTTTGCCGACCATGCCGAGTACAGCGCCCGGGCCTTGAGTTTCGAACCGGCGCTGCCGTTGGTGATGACCGAAAAGGATGCGGTGAAATGCCGGGCCTTCGCGGCACCCGACTGGTGGTACCTGGCGGTGGATGCGTTGCCGTCCGAGGCCTTCACGGCCTGGTTCGACACCCAGCTGCTGCGCCTGTTGCCCGACCGTCTCTTGCCCTAAACCCGTTTTTATCCAGGGAACCTTCATGGACACCAAACTGCTCGACATCCTCGCCTGCCCGATCTGCAAGGGTCCCCTCAAGCTCAGCGCCGACAAGACCGAGCTGATCAGCAAGGGCGCGGGTCTGGCCTATCCGATCCGCGACGGCATCCCGGTGATGCTGGAAAGCGAAGCCCGTACCCTGAGCACCGACGAGCGCCTGGACAAATGACCACCCCGTTCGTCGTTGTCATCCCGGCGCGTTTCGCCTCCACCCGCCTGCCGGCCAAGCCGCTGCAACTGATCGCCGGCAAGCCGATGATCCAGCACACCTGGGAACAGGCGCGCAAAAGCAGCGCCCAGCGGGTGGTGGTGGCCACCGATGATGCGCGTATCGTCGAGGCCTGCCGGGCCTTCGGTGCCGAAGTGCTGCTGACCCGCGAAGACCACGAGTCCGGCACCGATCGGCTGGCCGAGGTCGCCACCCTGCTGGGGCTGGCGGCCGATGCCATCGTCGTCAACGTGCAGGGCGACGAGCCGCTGATTCCGCCGGTGGTGATCGATCAGGTCGCGGCCAACCTGGCGGCCCACGGCGAAGCACGCATGGCGACCCTGGCCGAGCCGATCCATGACCTCGAAGCGCTGTTCAACCCGAATGTGGTCAAGGTGACCAGTGATATCAACGGCCTGGCCCTGACCTTCAGCCGCGCGACCCTGCCTTGGGCGCGGGATGACTTTGCCGTCAGTCGCGAGCAACTGCCGCAAGGCGTGCCTTTCCGTCGGCATATAGGCATCTACGCCTATCGCGCGGGCTTCCTGCATGACTTCGTCAGTTGGGGCCCGTGCTGGCTGGAAACCACCGAGCGCCTGGAGCAACTGCGGGCGTTGTGGCACGGCGTGCGGATCCACGTCGCCGATGCCCTGGAGGCGCCGCCCACCGGCGTCGATACGGCTGAAGACCTCGATCGCGTTCGTCGGTTGCTGGAGGCCTGATGCGGGTTCTGTTTGTCTGCCTGGGCAATATCTGTCGCTCGCCCACGGCCGAAGGTGTCTTGCGGCACAAATTGCGTGAGGCCGGATTGGCCGAACAGATCGAGGTGGCTTCCGCCGGCACCGGCCCCTGGCATGTCGGCAAGCCGCCGGACAGTCGCAGCCAGCGGGCGGCGCGGATGCGCGGCTACGACCTGTCGGCCCAGCGCGCCCGGCAGGTCGCCGCGGCGGATTTCAACCGCTACGACCTGATCCTGGCCATGGACCAGAGCAACCTGCGCAATCTCAAGTTGCTGCAACCGGCCCAGGCCAAGGCCGAGCTGGACCTGTTCCTGCGCCGTTATGACGGCGCGGTGGAGGAAGTGCCGGATCCGTACTACGACGAAGAACACGGTTTCGAGCAGGTGCTGGACCTGATAGAACAGGCCTGCGATCGGCTGGTGATCGAACTCAAGGGGCGTCTATGACCCTGCAACTGCAAGCCGGGGTGTCCCTCAAGCCCTATAACAGCTTTGGCGTCGATGTTCGCGCACAGTGGTTCGCCGAGGCCCATGACGATGACGATGTCCGCGAGGCCCTGGCTTATGTGGCACAGAATCGACTGCCGTTGCTGGTGATCGGCGGTGGCAGCAACCTGCTGCTGACGGCGGATATCCAGGCGCTGGTGCTGCGCATGGCTACCCGGGGAATTCGGTTGCTGCACGATGACGGCGTCAATGTGGTGATCGAAGCCGAGGCCGGTGAGCCCTGGCATCCCTTTGTGCTGTCGACCCTGGCCCAGGGTTGGAGTGGCCTGGAAAACCTCAGCCTGATTCCCGGCACCGTGGGCGCGGCACCGATGCAGAACATCGGTGCCTACGGGGTCGAGATCAAGGATGTGTTCGCCGGCCTGACCGCCCTGGATCGCGAGACCGGCGAGTTGCGCGAGTTTTCCCTGCAGGAGTGCCAGTTCGGCTATCGCGACAGCCTGTTCAAGCATGCCGCCGGGCGCTGGTTGATCCTGCGTGTACGCTTCGCCTTGAGCCGTGTCGAACACCTGCACCTGGGTTACGGCCCGGTGGCCCAACGCCTGGCCGAGCAGGGCATCAGCCAGCCGACCGCCAGCGATGTCAGTCGGGCGATCTGCAGTATCCGCAACGAGAAGTTGCCCGATCCGGCCGTGCTGGGCAATGCCGGGAGCTTCTTCAAGAACCCGTTGGTGTCGGCTGCCCAGGCGGCCGAGTTGAAGCGGGTTCACCCCGGACTGGTAAGTTATCCACAGCCTGACGGCCTGGTGAAGCTGGCGGCGGGCTGGCTGATCGAGGCGGCGGGCTGGAAAGGTTTTCGCGAAGAGGATGCGGGTGTGCACCGTTTACAGTCGCTGGTGCTGGTCAATTACGGTGCCGCGAGCGGCCTGCAGTTGTTGGCCCTGGCACGGCGCATCCAGGCTGACATCCTGCAACGATTCTCCGTCGATCTGGAAATGGAGCCGAACCTCTACTGAAGCTATGCTGAAGACGGGTTCATCCTGAAAGCCCTGTATATGTAGCGTATACGGGGCTTTTTTTATCGATACGGCTTTCCCTGGGCCGATTAACGCTGTAAATACTGACTTCAATAACGGATTCATGAAGCGTTTACTTCATGAAAAAACCGATCAGCCTGGGTTCATCTGCTGAGTCGTGCGTGCGGCTGCCGTTGGCAGAGACCTCGACGCCATAACCTCGAACTATGTGGGCGTGCTTATGATTACCCTGAAACTCAATGGTCAAGACCATCAGGTGAAAGCCTGATGGACAGCGTGGATCTGAATGTCCTGCGCAGTGTCCTGCAATGGCGCCGCGCGGGACAGCGGGTGGTGCTGTACAGCGTGGTCCAGACCTGGGGCAGCGCGCCGCGCCAGCCGGGGGCGATGTTGGCCTTGCGTGAGGACGGCGTTGTGATCGGTTCGGTGTCCGGTGGCTGTATCGAGGATGACCTGATCCAGCGTCTGCAGGATGGGCGCTTGTCGGCGGCCGGGCCGGCGGTGCAGTTGATCACCTATGGGGTGACACGGGACGAGGCGGCGCGTTTTGGCCTGCCCTGTGGTGGCACCTTGCGCCTGACCGAGGAGTGGGTGGGCGATCCGGCATGGGTCGCCGAGCTGCTGCGGCGTTGCGAAGACCATGAGATCGTGGCTCGCGAACTGGACCTGCGCAGCGGGGCGGTGACGCTGCATCCGGCGACCAGGCAGGACGTTCTGACATTCGATGAGCGAACCTTGCGCGCGATCTATGGGCCGCGCTGGCGCTTGTTGTTGATCGGTGCAGGGCAGTTGTCGCGCTATGTGGCGGAAGTGGCCCGCTTGCTGGATTTCGAGGTGTTGATCTGTGATCCGCGCGCGGAGTTTGTCCAGGGCTGGGAGGCGCAGCACGGGCGTTTTGTGCCGGGCATGCCGGATGAAGCGGTGCTCGGTATTGAAACCGACGAGCGTACGGCGATTGTCGCCCTGACCCACGATCCGCGCCTGGATGACATGGCACTGCTCACGGCGCTGAACTCCCGGGCGTTTTATGTCGGGGCACTGGGTTCACAGGTCAATAGTCGCAAGCGCAGGGACAATCTGGCGCTGCTGGGCTTGAGCCGCGAGGCTATCGGACGTCTGCATGGGCCTATCGGACTGCATATCGGCAGCCATACACCGGCGGAGATTGCCTTGTCCTTGATGGCGGAAATCGTCGCGATCAAAAACGGCGTCGAATTGCGGCAGAAAAAGGCGGAGTTGGCGACCCATGAGTGAGGCGGTCGCGGCCATTGTCCTGGCGGCGGGGCAGGGCAGTCGCTTTCGGCAGGTGGCGGGTGCCGATCAGGACAAGTTGCTGGCGCTCTGCGTTGGGCGTGAGGGTGTCGAGCGGACGGTGTTGGAGCATGTGCTGCTGGGTTTGCCGCACGGGCCCGGAGCCCGATTGCTGGTGACGACGGCGGATCGGGTCGAGGTGATTCGCCTGGCGCGGGCCTATGACTGTCGGGTGTTGCTGATCGAATCGACGGGCATGGGCGACAGCCTCGCCGCCGCCGTGACGGCGACGGCCGATCAGGCAGGGTGGCTGGTACTGCTGGGGGACATGCCGTTTATTCTGCCGGAGACGGTGGCGCGGGTGATGGAGGGGATTGAAGATGACGGGATCTGCGTGCCGGTTTTTCAGGGGGAGCAGGGGCACCCGGTGGGGTTCGGGCGCTCGTTTGGACCGGCTTTGATGGGGTTGTCGGGGGATCGCGGGGCCAAGCCGTTGTTTGCGGGAGGTAAAGTGCGCGAGGTGTCTGTCGAGGATCCTGGTGTGCTTTGGGATGTGGACAGTCCTGAGTGCCTGACATTTTCGCGCAAAGCTTGAGAGGCAACAGCAACGGCAATCCGTAAGATTCGGACAAAAAAAGCCCCGCCTGCATCGCTGCAGGCGGGGCTTTTCAACAGCCGTCGGAATCAGACGAGGGGTTTAGGCTCGTGGGCTTTTTCCGGGGCTTTAGGGCTGTGTTCAACCACTTCTTCGGCGGACTGCAGGTTTTCGTCGAGGGTGGTCGGTGCAACCGTCTCGCTCTCAGCGTGCACAGGTGCTACCGGAGCGGCTTCTGGTGCAGGAGCCGGTTCGACAGCGACCACGGCCTCTACTGCCGGGGCAGCAGCGGCGCGTTCGGCGGCTTCCTGGGCCAGACGCTCTGCTTCACGCTTGCGACGACGCACTTCACGCGGATCGTTCGGCGCTCGACCGCTGCTGGTCAGGGCGCTGGCTGGCGCCGCTTCGACAACCGGTGCAGCAGCCTCGACCACTACCGGAGCAGGCTCTGGCTGTGCAACCACGGCCGGCTCTGCAGCCACCACAGGTTCAGTCACCGGGGCCTGCGCAGCGACTGCTGGCTCGGACCATTGGAACGTGGCCTGGACTTCCTGGGCCGGCTCTGCTGCTTGCGCAACCGGAGCTTCAACAACCACGGCTTCGGCGACAGCGGCCTGGGCAACCGGCTCTTCAACGGCAGGCACTGCGACAGCCGGGGTTTCGATGGCCGGTTCAGGCGCCACGAATACCGGCGGTTCAGCGACAACAGCCGGTTCGACAGCGGCTTCGACCACAGGCTCGGCGGCGTGCACCGGAGCAACTTCCACTTCCGGTACCACTGGGGCTACTACCGGGGTGGTGGCTTCAACGATCGGCGCTTCGACCGCAGGGGCTTCCTGGGTTGCGGCAGTAGCCAGTTCGGCCTGGCGATGCGCCTGGGCCTCGGCTGGAGCACTGATCACGCTGCCGGCGACGGCGGCGGTCACGGCCACGCCGGCAGCCAGTTCGGCAGCGGTGGCGGGTTCGTGGTGTTCTTCGCTGCCTTCTTCCGAGCCTTCGATCACATTGCCGTTGGCGTCACGCTGACGCTCGCGACGGTTGCTGCGACGACGCTGGCCACGGGAGCGGCGACGTGGACGATCGCCACCTTCGGCGTTGTCCTGGCCGTCGTCCTGCAGCTGCTCTTCGCCCTGCAACACTTCTTCTTCACCGGCGGCTGCGGCCTGCTCGGCACGCGGCTGGCGTTCTTCACGCGGTGGACGTGGCTGGCGCTCTTCACGTGGCGCACGGGCCGGACGCTCTTCCGCGACCACGGCAGCTGCCGTTGCAGCAGCGGCGACGGCCGGTGCGGCATCCAGTGGCTCGCGCAGTTCGCGCACGCGCTCTTCACGCTCGCCACGTGGCTTGCGATCTTCACGCGGGGCGCGCGGAGCACGTTCTTCACGCGGGGCACGCGGAGCACGTTCCTCACGGGCTACGGCCGGTGCTTCGTCACGGACTTCGCGCAGTTCACGCGGCGCACGCTCTTCACGCGGTGCACGTTCTTCCCGTGGGGCGCGTTCTTCACGAGGCTCGCGCGGTGCACGTTCTTCACGTGGCGCACGCTCTTCGCGCGGCTTGCGCTCCTCATCGCGGCGACCGTTACGGTTGCGGCTCTGCTGGCGACCGCTGCGACGCTCTTCGTTGCGCGCCGGGCGCTCGGCCGCCGGTTTTTCAACCACGGCCGGGGCAACCGGTTCTTCCTTGCTGGCGAACAGGCTGACCAGGGACTTCACCAGGCCCTTGAACAGGCTTGGCTCGGCCGCGACAGGCGCGGGGGCGGCCACGGGAGCCGCCACCACTTCGGTCGGAACCGGGGCGTTGGCGCGGGCCGGAGCGGTCTTGACCGCCGCTTCCTGGCGAACCAGGGTGCGGGTGGCCGCAGCCGGCTGGGCGTCTTCGACTTCGGCGGCGGCCGCGGCGATTTCGTAGCTGGACTGGGCGCTGTGGGCTTCCGGGCTGTCGTCGCGCAGGCGTTGCACTTCGAAGTGCGGCGTCTCCAGGTGATCGTTCGGCAGGATCACGATGCGTGCACGGGTGCGCAGTTCGATCTTGGTGATCGAGTTGCGCTTCTCGTTGAGCAGGAAGGCCGCGACCGGGATCGGCACCTGGGCGCGGACTTCGGCGGTGCGGTCCTTCAGGGCTTCTTCTTCGATCAGGCGCAGGATCGCCAGGGACAGCGATTCGACGTCACGGATGATACCGGTGCCGTTGCAACGCGGGCAGACGATGCCGCTGCTTTCGCCCAGGGACGGACGCAGGCGCTGGCGGGACATTTCCAGCAGGCCGAAGCGCGAGATACGGCCCACTTGGACGCGGGCACGGTCGGCTTCCAGGCATTCGCGGACTTTTTCTTCCACGGCGCGCTGGTTCTTGGCCGGGGTCATGTCGATGAAGTCGATGACGATCAGGCCGCCGATGTCGCGCAGACGCAACTGACGGGCGATTTCTTCAGCGGCTTCCAGGTTGGTCTGCAGCGCGGTTTCTTCGATATCGCTGCCTTTGGTGGCGCGGGCCGAGTTGATGTCGATGGACACCAGGGCTTCGGTCGGATCGATCACGATGGAGCCGCCGGAAGGCAGTTCGACGACGCGCTGGAAGGCGGTTTCGATCTGGCTTTCGATCTGGAAGCGGTTGAACAGCGGCACGCTGTCTTCGTACAGCTTGATCTTGCTGGCGTACTGCGGCATCACCTGGCGGATGAAGGTCAGGGCTTCGTCCTGGGCTTCAACGCTGTCGATCAACACTTCGCCGATGTCCTGGCGCAGGTAGTCGCGGATCGCGCGGATGATCACGTTGCTTTCCTGGTAGATCAGGAAAGGCGCGGAACGGTCCAGGGAGGCTTCCTTGATCGCGGTCCAGAGTTGCAGCAGGTAGTCGAGGTCCCACTGCATTTCTTCGCTGCTGCGGCCAAGGCCGGCAGTGCGCACGATCAGGCCCATGTCGGCCGGGGCGACCAGGCCATTGAGGGCCTCGCGCAGTTCGTTGCGCTCTTCGCCTTCGATGCGTCGGGAAATACCGCCGGCACGCGGGTTGTTCGGCATCAGCACCAGGTAACGGCCGGCCAGGCTGATGAAGGTGGTCAGGGCGGCGCCCTTGTTGCCACGTTCTTCTTTCTCGACCTGGACGATGACTTCCTGGCCTTCGCTCAGGACGTCCTTGATGTTGACACGGCCTTCGGGGGCCTTCTTGAAGTATTCGCGGGAGATTTCTTTCAGCGGCAGGAAGCCGTGGCGCTCGGAGCCGAAATCGACAAAGGCAGCCTCAAGGCTTGGCTCGATGCGAGTAATCCGGCCTTTATAGATGTTGGCCTTCTTCTGCTCGCGGGCACCGGACTCGATGTCCAGGTCGTAGAGGCGCTGGCCATCTACCAGGGCAACACGCAACTCTTCGGGTTGAGTTGCGTTAATCAGCATTCTTTTCATGTAGTACCGTCGGTTTCCGGGCTGCCGGAAACGGCGTTCGGCACACACGACTTCTCACGGTCGGTGTCAGGTGCGTCAGGAGTGGTTGGCCATTCCTGTGTCGGGCGAGGTTCGTCCAGAAGGGGGCGAAGTCGCGACTCACGCGTCCTGCTCGAAGGGTGACAAACGACACCTTCGCAAGCAAAAGCTCTGTCAGGAGGAGGAATCAACCGCGGGTGTGGACGATATGAAGCGTCTTGATCAAGCCTAATGCTACACAGTCCGACGGTTGTGCATCTCCACCCTACACGTATCCCTGATAATTCGGGTGCGGCCGCGCGCAGAATCCGCAGCGGGTTGGCATTTACCGTGTTCTCCGAAAGGGAAAAGCACGCTCATGGCTAATTAGGCGTTGTTTCCGAAGCCTTCGCCCAGGTGTGACTCGTGACCGACTGCACTTTGTGAACTGGCCGTTAATACCGGCTCGGGAAACGAGTGTTGACTCAGTTTTCCGGCGCGCTTCAGGCCTCATGTCACCTGCGCTCGTTACGGTCGCGAACCTTTCCTCGAACGGCGAAAGCCCCGTAGGACGGCCTCGCATCCTGATGAATTGCGTTGGTCAGGGCCGGCGGTTGGCCGTTGGTCCTCTGTCCAGCCGCTTTTGGCGGCGTTCGCGACTATAGCAGCAATGATTAAGTGCTTCAATTCCATAAAAAATTGTTATCATCGCCGACATGACGACGACTACCCCCCCGACTCCAGGCGTACAACTGCTTGAGGTCTCGCCGGAATATGCCGGCCAGCGCATTGACAATTTCCTTCTCGCCCGGCTCAAGGGTGTGCCCAAGACCTTGATTTACCGCATTTTGCGCAAAGGCGAAGTGCGGGTGAACAAGGGGCGCATCAAGCCCGAGTACAAACTGCAGGCCGGTGATGTCGTGCGGGTTCCGCCCGTGCGCGTCCCCGAGCGCGACGAGCCGGTGCCCCTGGCCCAGGGCCTGTTGCAGCGCCTGGAGGACTCGATTGTCTTCGAAGACAAGGCGTTGATCGTGATCAACAAGCCGGCGGGCATTGCCGTGCACGGCGGCAGCGGCCTGAACTACGGCGTGATCGAGGCCTTCCGGCAGTTGCGCCCGGACGCCAAGGAGCTGGAGCTGGTCCATCGCCTGGACCGCGACACCTCCGGCCTGCTGATGATCGCCAAGAAGCGCAGCATGTTGCGCCATCTGCACGAAGCGCTGCGCGGCGATGGCGTCGACAAGCGCTACATGGCCCTGGTGCGCGGCAACTGGGCCACCTCCGTCAAGCAGGTGCGCGCACCCTTGCTCAAGAGCAACCTGCGTTCCGGCGAGCGCATGGTCGAGGTCAACGAAGAGGGCAAGGAGGCGCTCACGGTATTCAAGGTGCTACGCCGTTTCGGTGATTTCGCGACCATGGTCGAGGCCAAGCCGGTGACCGGCCGTACCCACCAGATTCGCGTACACACCCTGCACGCCGGGCATTGCATCGCCGGTGACAGCAAGTATGGCGATGACGACTTCACCAAGGAAATTCGTGACCTGGGTGGCAAGCGTCTGTTTCTGCACGCCTACATGCTGACCGTGCCGCTGCCGGATGGTGGCGAGTTGAAGTTGCAGGCGCCGGTGGATGAAATGTGGGCCAAGACGGTGGAGCGACTGAGTGCGGTCTGAATACAAGCTGCTGATTTTCGATTGGGACGGCACCCTGGCCGACTCCATTGGTCGGATTGTCGAGGCGATGGGGGTGGCCGCCGCTCGTTCGGGGTTCGCCCTGCGCGATGAAAGGGCGGTCAAGGGCATTATCGGTCTCGGCTTGCCGGAGGCGATTCGCACCTTGTACCCGGCGATCACCGACGATGAGCTGATTGTCTTTCGTCAGCACTATGCCGACAGCTATATTGCCCTCGAGGCGGTGCCTTCGCCGCTGTTTCCGGGCGTGGTGCAGTCGCTGGAGGCGTTTCGTGCCGCGGGCTATCAACTGGCGGTGGCGACCGGCAAGGCCCGTCGCGGGCTCGACCGGGTGTTGAAGGCCCATGGCTGGCTGGATTATTTCGATATCACCCGCGCCGCCGATGAAACCGCCAGCAAGCCGCACCCGCTGATGCTGGAGCAGATTCTCGCCCATTGCGCTGTCCCGGCTTCCCAGGCCTTGATGGTCGGGGACTCGGCGTTCGATTTGCAAATGGCGCGCAATGCTGGCATGGATTCAGTGGCGGTGGGTTATGGTGCCTTGTCGCTGGATGAGCTGCGGGAGTTCGAGCCGCGCTTGGCGATTGACAGTTTTCCACAGTTGCATGCCTGGCTCGATGGCCGGGTCAATTGAATTCGTTGGGGTGAGTACGCATGTCTGATGAATGGAGCGCGCCGCCAAAGGCGAATGCCGAGCCGGGTGACGACAAGAGCTGGAAGCTGCTGGAAAAGACCTTGCTGGCCGGTGTGCAGGAGCAGCGTCGTTCGCGGCGTTGGGGGATTTTCTTCAAGCTGTTGACCTTTTTGTATCTGTTTGGCGCGCTGGTGATGCTCTCGCCGCTGATCGGCAAGGAAAAGAGTGCCGGTCATGGTGCCCGCTACACCGCGCTGATCGAGGTGCGCGGGGTGATTGCGGACAAGGAGTCGGCCAGCGCCGACAATATTGTCGGCAGTCTGCGCAGCGCCTTCGAGGATCCGAAGGTCAAGGCGATCATCCTGCGGATCAACAGCCCGGGCGGCAGTCCGGTGCAGTCGGGTTATGTGTATGACGAGATTCGTCGTTTGCGGGGCCTGCACCCGGATACCAAGGTGTATGCGGTGATTTCCGATCTCGGTGCTTCCGGTGCCTACTACATCGCCAGCGCGGCGGATGAGATCTATGCCGACAAGTCCAGCCTGGTCGGCTCCATCGGTGTGACGGCGGCCGGCTACGGTTTTGTCGGCACCATGGAGAAACTGGGCGTGGAGCGTCGTGCCTACTCCTCGGGGGAGCACAAGGCGTTTCTCGATCCGTTCCAGCCGCAGAAGGCCGATGAGACCCGGTTCTGGCAGGGGGTGTTGGACACCACCCACAACCAGTTCATCGCCAGCGTGAAGAAAGGTCGTGGTGATCGCCTGAAGGACAAGGAGCATCCCGAGTTGTTCTCGGGGTTGGTCTGGTCCGGCGAGCAGGCGTTGCCGCTGGGGCTGGTGGACGGCCTGGGCAGTGCCAGTTCGGTGGCGCGGGATGTGATCGGCGAGAAGGAGCTGGTGGACTTTACTGTCCAGGAGTCGCCTTTCGATCGTTTCTCGAAAAAGCTCGGTGCCAGTGTCGCGGAGCAGTTGGCGATGTGGATGGGCTTCCAGGGGCCGACCTTGCGCTGATGCTTGCGTAGCATTGAAAAACCGGTCGCGAGCGACCGGTTTTTTATTGACTTTACGGAATCTGCACGCCCTCGGCCAGCAACATATCCACCAGGCGAATCAGCGGCAGTCCGATCAGGCTGGTGGCATCCGGCCCCTCCGTGCCCTGGAACAGGCTGACCCCGAGTCCCTCGGCCTTGAAGCTGCCGGCGCAGTCGTAGGGCTGCTCGGCATGCAGGTAGCGTTCGATACGGGCGACATCCAGATGGCGCATCTGCACGGTGAAGGGGATGCAGTCCACCTGGCAGGTCCCGGTCCGGCTGTTGAGCAGGGCCAGTCCGGTCAGGAAGCTCACGCGGGTGCCGCTGGCGGCCAGCAGCTGTTCGCGGGCCTTCTCGAAGCCGTGGGGCTTGCCGAGTATCCGGTCGCCGAGTACCGCGACCTGGTCCGAGCCGATGATCAGGTGCGCCGGATGGCTGGCGGCCAGTGCCCGGGCCTTTTCCTCGGCCAGGCGTTTGACCAGCTCGATGGCTGCTTCGCCCGGGCGTTGGCTTTCGTCGATATCCGGCGCGGCACAGGTGAAGGGCAGGCGCAGGCGGGTCAGCAATTCCCGCCGATAGGCGGAGCTTGAGGCAAGTAACAGGGGCAGCATGCGGTTCTCCTGAAGAAGGCCGTCGATTCTAGTCGGCTCTCCTGCTGACGGACAGGGCCTAATTTCCTTTGACAGTGGCGGGGGGCATCCCTAGAATGCTGCGCCTATGTTGAATGACCCGATTCCACCTCACGTTGACCCGCGCAAATTGGCTGATCGTGGCACCACCCTTCAAGGTGAACTGCTGCTGGCCGATTTGGAGAGACTCTGCGACTCGCTTTCCGACACTGTCGGTACGGTGCAGGCTAAATTCGTTTTTGAACGAGATGAACGTAAAACTGTGACGATTCACAGCTTTATCGACACCGAAGTCAAAATGGTTTGCCAGCGTTGTCTTGAGCTGGTCACCCTGCCGATCCACAGCGAATGCAGTTACGCTGTGGTGAAGGAGGGTGCGAATACCCAGTCGTTACCGAAAGGTTATGACGTGCTGGAACTGGGCGAAGATCCTTTGGATCTGCAGGCATTGATCGAGGAAGAGCTTCTGCTCGCCTTGCCCATTGTGCCTGCTCATCATCCGGAAGAATGCCAGCAGCCGGCGGGGCTCGATGAGCCCGAACCGAGCGAGGACGAGGTAACGCGGTCCAACCCGTTCAGTGTATTGGCGCAGTTAAAGCGTGACCCAAACGTTTAGGAGTTAATCAATTATGGCTGTTCAGCAGAACAAAAAATCCCGCTCTGCCCGTGACATGCGTCGTTCCCACGATGCTCTCGAGGCTAGCACCCTGTCCGTGGAAAAGACCACCGGTGAAGTTCACCTGCGTCACCACGTATCGCCAGAAGGCGTATACCGTGGCCGTAAAGTGATCGACAAGGGCGCTGACGAGTAAATCTTGTCCGCTCAGATCATCGCGATCGACGCAATGGGCGGGGACTTCGGTCCCCGCAGCATTGTCCAGGCCAGTATTGCCTGCCTGTCCGCCACGCCCTCGCTGCACCTGACCCTTGTCGGTCAACCTTCCCAGCTTGAACCCCTGATCGCCAGCCATCCGGCTGTGGATCGCGCGCGCCTGACCATTACCCCTGCCGCCGAAGTCATCACCATGGACGAGCGTCCGTCCCAGGCCCTGCGTGGCAAGCCGGATTCGTCGATGCGCGTGGCCTTGCAGTTGCTGCGTGACGGCAAGGTCCAGGCCTGTGTCAGTGCCGGTAATACCGGGGCCTTGATGGCCTTGTCGCGGTATGTGCTCAAGACGTTGCCGGGCATCGATCGTCCGGCCATGGTCGCGGCCATCCCGACCCAGCGTGGCTATTGCCAGTTGCTGGACCTGGGGGCGAATGTCGATTGCAGTGCCGAGCACCTGTTCCAGTTCGCCGTGATGGGCGCGGTGGCCGCCGAGGCCCTCGGCGTGGTTCGGCCCCGGGTTGCCTTGCTCAATGTCGGCACCGAGGACATCAAGGGCAACCAGCAGGTCAAGCTGGCGGCGAATCTGTTGCAACAGGCGCGGGGGCTGAACTACATCGGCTTCATCGAAGGCGACGGGCTGTATCGCGGCGAGGCCGATGTGGTGGTGTGCGACGGTTTTGTCGGCAACATCCTGCTCAAGTCCAGCGAAGGCCTGGCGACCATGATCGCCACGCGGATCGAGACGCTGTTCCGGCAGAACCTGGCTTCGCGGCTGGTCGGTGCCCTGGCCTTGCCGTTGTTCAAGCGCCTCAAGGCCGATCTCACTCCGGCGCGGCACAACGGCGCGAGCTTTCTCGGCCTGCAGGGGATTGTCATCAAGAGCCACGGCTCCGCCGGGGCCGAGGGTTTCCAGAGTGCGATTGCCCGGGCCTTGATCGAGATCCAGGAAAACCTCCCCGAGCGCCTTCACGGTCGCCTGGAGGATCTATTGCTTTAGGCGTTTTCCCGCGGGAATGCTTAAATGTGACCGCTCAGTTCGATCAGCCATCCAAACTGACAGTTTCTTGCGTCCGCCAAGGCGGGACGTCAATTCTTCGACGACAAGATCATTAGGGGCTTGTTACATGTCTACATCCCTCGCATTCGTCTTTCCAGGGCAGGGCTCGCAGTCCCTCGGCATGCTGGCCGAGTTGGGCGCGCAATACCCGCTGATCCTGGAGACCTTCAAAGAAGCCTCTGATGCCCTGGGCTATGACCTCTGGGCACTGACCCAGCAGGGGCCGGAAGAGCAGCTCAACCAGACCGACAAGACCCAGCCGGCCATCCTCACGGCCTCCATTGCCTTGTGGCGCCTGTGGCTGGCCGAGGGCGGTGCGCGTCCGGCCTATGTCGCCGGGCACAGCCTGGGCGAGTACAGCGCGCTGGTCGCCGCCGGCAGCCTGAGCCTGGGCGATGCGGTGAAGCTGGTGGAGCGTCGTGGCCAGTTGATGCAGGAAGCGGTGCCGGCCGGGCAGGGCGCCATGGCGGCGATCCTCGGGCTGGACGATGCCGATGTGGTTGCCGCCTGCGCCGACTCCGCCCAGGGCGAAGTGGTGAGCGCGGTGAACTTCAACTCGCCGGGCCAGGTGGTGATCGCCGGCGCCAAGGCGGCCGTCGAGCGCGCCATGGAAGCCTGCAAGGCCAAGGGCGCCAAGCGTGCCCTGCCGCTGCCGGTCAGCGTACCGTCCCATTGCGAGCTGATGCGTCCGGCCGCCGAGCGCTTTGCCGAGTCCATCGCCGCCATCGACTGGCAGGCCCCGCAGATCCCGCTGGTGCAGAACGTCAGCGCCCAGGTGGCCGCTGACCTCGCGACCCTCAAGCGCGACCTGCTGGAACAACTCTACAAGCCGGTGCGCTGGGTCGAGTCGGTCCAGTGCCTGGCGGCCAACGGTGCCACCGAACTGGTCGAGTGCGGCCCTGGCAAGGTGCTGGCCGGCCTGAACAAGCGTTGCGCCGATGGCGTCAACACGTCCAACCTCAATACCCCGGATGCCTTCGCCGCCACGCGCGCGGCGCGGGCCTGAATCAGGAGAAGCCTGCATGAGTCTGCAAGGTAAAGTTGCACTGGTCACCGGCGCCAGCCGTGGCATCGGCCAAGCCATCGCCCTCGAGCTGGGGCGTCTCGGCGCCGTGGTCGTCGGCACCGCGACCTCGGCCTCGGGCGCCGAGCGTATTGCCGCAACCCTCAAGGAGCACGGGATTCAGGGCACCGGCCTGGAACTTAATGTAACCAGCGATGAATCCGTTGCCGCGGTACTGGCCAGCATCACCGAGCAGTTCGGTGCGCCGGCGATTCTGGTCAATAATGCCGGTATCACCCGCGATAACCTGATGATGCGGATGAAAGACGACGAGTGGTACGACGTGGTCGATACCAACCTCAACAGCCTGTTCCGCCTGTCCAAGGGCGTTCTGCGCGGCATGACCAAGGCGCGTTGGGGCCGAATCATCAATATTGGTTCGGTTGTGGGTGCCATGGGCAACGCAGGCCAAGTAAACTACGCGGCAGCCAAGGCCGGCCTGGAAGGTTTCAGCCGCGCGCTGGCGCGTGAAGTCGGTTCGCGCTCGATTACGGTAAACTCGGTGGCCCCAGGGTTCATCGACACCGATATGACCCGCGAATTGCCCGAGGCGCAGCGTGAAGCCTTGCTGACGCAGATTCCGCTGGGCCGTCTGGGCCAGGCTCAAGAGATTGCGCAAGTGGTCGCTTTTCTGGCCTCGGACGGTGCGGCTTACGTGACTGGGGCTACAATCCCGGTGAACGGCGGGATGTACATGTGATTCAAATGTGACGGATTGCTTCAAAAAAATGTCATACGAGCGGTCTAAAATCCGTTATAAAGCTGCAACTTATTGACGGGCAGGGGGCAAAGGGGGGACGAAGGCTGAAGCTTTCGGTTGAAAAGCTGAAAAGCCTTTCTATACACTTACCCACCGGCCAGCTGCCTGAATTTTTCCATTAGGAGTGAAAACAAGGTATGAGCACCATCGAAGAACGCGTCAAGAAAATCGTTGCCGAGCAACTGGGCGTCAAGGAAGAAGAAGTGGTCAACACTGCTTCGTTCGTTGAAGACCTGGGTGCCGACTCCCTTGACACCGTTGAGCTTGTGATGGCTCTGGAAGAGGAATTCGAGACCGAAATCCCTGACGAAGAAGCTGAAAAAATCACCACCGTACAAGCCGCTATCGATTACGTTAACAGCCATCAGGCCTAATCGTTTGTAATCGTTGCCTGCTGTCATGGAAAAACCGCACTGCCATTACGGCGTGCGGTTTTTTCTTTAGGTGTGAGGCAAAGTGTCGTCAACAGGATAAAGGAGAGTGCTGTGTCGCGTAGACGCGTCGTAGTCACCGGTATGGGGATGCTGTCGCCATTGGGTACCGATGTTCCGAGTACCTGGCAAGGCATTCTGGCTGGCCGCAGTGGCATTGGTCTGATCGAACACACGGACCTTTCTGCCTATACCACCCGTTTTGGCGGCTCGGTAAAAGGCTTCAACGTCGAAGAATACTTGTCGGCCAAAGAAGCCCGCAAACTCGACCTGTTCATTCAATACGGCCTGGCAGCCGGTTTCCAGGCGGTGCGCAACGCCGGCCTCGAAGTCACCGATGCCAACCGTGAGCGCATCGGCGTGGCCATGGGTTCGGGTATTGGCGGTCTGACCAATATCGAGCAAACCTGCCGCACGCTGCACGACCAGGGGCCACGGCGCATTTCGCCGTTCTTCGTCCCCGGTTCGATCATCAATATGATTTCCGGTTTCCTGTCCATCCACCTGGGTGCCCAGGGGCCGAACTATGCCATCGCCACGGCGTGCACCACCGGCACCCATTGCATCGGCATGGCCGCGCGCAATATTGCCTACGATGAAGCCGATGTGATGATTGCCGGCGGCGCCGAAATGGCTGCCTGCGGCCTCGGCATGGGCGGTTTCGGCGCATCCCGTGCGTTGTCCACGCGCAACGACGAGCCAACCCGTGCCAGCCGTCCCTGGGACCAGGGCCGTGACGGCTTCGTGCTGTCCGACGGTGCCGGTGCCCTGGTGCTCGAAGAGCTGGAGCACGCCAAGGCTCGTGGCGCCACCATCTACGCCGAGCTGATCGGCTTCGGCATGAGTGGCGACGCCTATCACATGACCTCGCCACCCGAGGACGGCGCCGGTGCCGCGCGCTGCATTGCCAACGCGATGCGCGATGCGAAGCTGAACCTGGACCAGGTGCAATATATCAATGCCCACGGCACTTCGACTCCGGCCGGCGACCTGGCCGAAGCCCAGGCGATCAAGCAGGTGTTCGGCGAGCACGCCTACAAGCTGGCGGTCAGCTCCACCAAATCGATGACCGGCCACCTGTTGGGTGCCGCCGGTGCCGTCGAGGCGATTTTCAGTGTGCTGGCCATTGCCGACCAGGTGGCGCCGCCGACCATCAACCTCGACGAGCCCGGTGAAGGCTGCGACCTGGATTTCGTGCCCCACGAAGCCCGGCGCATGCCCATCGACGTGGTGCTGTCCAACTCCTTCGGCTTTGGCGGTACCAACGGCTCCCTGGTGTTCCGCCGGTTCGCCGAGTGATGGACAGCTGGGTCGACGGCCAGCCGGGCGATGCGTTGTCCATCAAGGACCGTGGCCTGGCCTACGGCGACGGTCTGTTCGAGACCCTCGCCGTGAAAGCCGGCCAGCCGGTGCTGCTGGAGCGGCACCTGCAACGCCTGGCGGACGGCTGTCGGCGCCTGGGCATCGTGGCGGATCACCCGTTGATTCGCCGCGAGCTGCTCGCCTACAGCGCCGCATTGGGGGAGGGCGTGCTCAAGCTGATCCTCACCCGTGGCGATAGCCAGCGTGGCTACGCGGCGTCGGCGGATGCCTCGGCGCGGCGTATCCTGCAAGGCAACCCGCCGTCGAGTTATCCACAGGCGTACCAGCAACAAGGTATCCGTCTTTTTCCCTGTGCCACGCGTTTGTCCGAACAGCCCTTGCTGGCCGGGCTCAAGCATCTCAATCGCCTGGAGCAGGTCCTGGCCCGTGCCGAGTGGCAGGATGCCGAGCATGCCGAAGGCTTGATGCTCGACACCTCGGGTCGGGTGATCGAAGGGGTGTTCAGCAATCTGTTCCTGGTGCATCAGGGTGTGCTCTTCACCGCCGATCTGAGTCGTTGCGGCGTGGCGGGGGTGATGCGCGCGCAACTGCTGGAAGAGGCGAAAGCGCTGGCGATCCCTGTCGATATTTCCGATATCAGCCTGGAGCAACTCCGGCAAGCTGATGAAGTCTTTCTCTGTAACAGCGTCTATGGCGTCTGGCCCGTCCGGGCTTTTGCCGACCTGAGCTGGTCGGTTGGCCCGCTCACCCGTAAACTGCAAAGTATTGCTCGCGCGCTATTGGAAGTTTGAATTGAGACGTAAATTCTTGGTGCTGCTGCAATCCGTTCTGGTGCTGGGCGGTTTGTCGCTGGGCGGTTCTGCCTGGAAACTGCATTCGGCGCTGGAGCAACCCCTCAACCTGGCGCAGGAACAACTGCTGGACGTACCGGCCGGTGCGACACCGAGCGGTACCTTCAATCGCCTTGAGGCCGATGGCCTGCTCAAGGACGCCTTCTGGCTGCGCCTCTACTGGCGCTTCAATTCGGCCGGCGTGCCGTTCCACAGTGGCGAGTACCGACTCACTCCCGGCATGGACGTGCGCGGGTTGTTGGCCCTGTGGCAGCGTGGCGAAGTGGTGCAGTACAGCCTGACCCTGGTCGAAGGCTGGAATTTCCGCCAGGTACGCAGTGCCCTGGCCAAGACCGAAAAGCTCCAGCAGACCCTGACCGGCCTCAGTGACAGCGAAGTCATGACCAAGCTGGGGCACAAGGATGTCTTCGCCGAAGGCCGCTTCTTCCCGGACACCTACCGCTTCGTGCGCGGCATGACCGATGCCGAGCTGCTGGAGAAGGCCTACGAGCGCCTGGATAGCGTCCTGGCCCAGGAGTGGCAGAAACGTTCCGCCGATGCACCCTATACCGAGCCTTACCAGGCCCTGATCATGGCCTCGCTGGTGGAGAAGGAAACCGGCGTGCCCCAGGAGCGTGGGTTGATTGCCGGCGTGTTTGTCCGGCGGATGCAGCAGGGCATGCTGTTGCAGACCGACCCGACGGTGATCTACGGCCTGGGCGAGCGCTACACCGGCAAGCTCACCCGTGCCCACCTGCGTGAAGCAACGCCCTACAATACTTATGTGAACGCCGGCCTGCCGCCGACCCCGATTGCCATGGTCGGGCGCGAGTCGATCCATGCCGCGTTGAACCCGGTGCCGGGCAACAGCCTGTACTTTGTCGCGCGCGGCGACGGCAGCCATGTCTTCTCCGACGACCTGGACTCGCATAACAACGCCGTGCGCGAGTTCCAGCTCAAGCGCCGGGCCGACTACCGCTCCAGCCCCGCGCCGACGGCGGCTCCAGCGGCTACACCGGCTCCGGCGGCTGCCTCTGCACCTGGCCCGGCGCCGGTGCAGACCCCGGCTGTCGGCGTGCCCGAGACGGCGCCTGCACCCGCCGCCGCACCGGCCCCGGAGCCGACCGTCGCACCTGCACCCGCGGCACCGGCGCCAACCGACGCCGAGGCGAAAGACTCGCAATGAACCTGAATAAGGACTGCCCGTGACTGGCTTGTTTATCACCCTGGAAGGCCCGGAAGGCGCCGGCAAAAGCACCAACCGCGACTACCTGGCCGAGTGCCTGCGGGCTCGCGGCATCGATGTGCTGCTGACCCGCGAGCCCGGCGGCACGCCGCTGGCCGAGCGGATCCGCGAACTGCTGCTGGCGACCAGCGATGAAGCCATGTGTGCCGACACCGAGCTGCTGCTGGTCTTCGCCGCGCGGGCCCAGCATCTGGCCACGGTGATCCGCCCGGCCCTGGCCCGTGGCGCCGTGGTGCTGTGCGACCGTTTTACCGATGCCACCTATGCCTACCAGGGCGGCGGTCGCGGCCTGTCCGGGGAGCGTATCGCCACCCTGGAAAACTTTGTCCAGGGCGAACTGCGTCCGGACCTGACCCTGGTCTTCGACCTGCCGGTGGAAGTCGGTCTGTCCCGGGCCAGCGCCCGTGGGCGGCTGGATCGTTTCGAGCAGGAAGGCCGGGTGTTCTTCGACGCCGTGCGCAGCACCTACCTCAAGCGCGCCGAAGCCGATCCGTCGCGCTATCGCCTGGTGGATGCGGCCCAGCCGTTGGCCCAGGTGCAACAGTCCCTCGACCGCCTGCTGCCGGAAATCCTGGAGCGGCACCGTGGCTGAAGCCTATCCCTGGCAGGACGGCCTCTGGCAACAACTGGCCGGGCGCACCCAGCATGCCCACGCCTACCTGCTCCATGGGCCGGCGGGCATCGGCAAGCGCGCCCTGGCCGAACGGCTGATGGCCCTGCTGCTGTGCAAGAGCCCGGAACACCTCGAGGCCTGTGGGCACTGCAAGTCCTGTCTGTTGCTGGCCGCAGGCAGCCATCCGGACAACTACATCCTGGAGCCGGAAGAGGCCGACAAGGCGATCAAGGTCGACCAGGTGCGCGATCTGGTCGGCTTCGTGGTCCAGACCGCGCAACTGGGCGGGCGCAAGGTGGTGCTCATCGAGCCGGTGGAGTCGATGAACATCAACGCCGCCAACGCCTTGCTCAAGAGCCTTGAGGAGCCTTCCGGCGATACCTTCCTGTTGCTGGTCAGCCATCAGTCCAGCCGTTTGCTGCCGACCATCCGCAGCCGTTGCGTGCAACAGGCCTGTCCGCTGCCGAGCGAGGCCATGAGCCTGCAATGGCTGGCCGGTGCCTTGCCGGGCAGCAGCGAAGAAGAACGTGTCGAATTGCTGACCCTGGCGGCGGGCTCGCCCCTGGCCGCGGTCAGTCTCAAGGAACAGGGTGTTCTCGAACAGCGGGCGCAGGTGGTCGATGGGGTGAAGAAATTGCTCAAGCAGCAGCAATCGGCCACCCAACTGGCAGAGGGTTGGAATGCCATCCCGTTGCTGTTGCTGTTCGACTGGTTCTGCGATTGGTCGAATTTGATCCTGCGCTATCAACTGACCGAGGACGAGGCCGGCCTGGGTCTGGGCGACATGCGCAAAGTGGTGCAATACCTGGCGCAGAAAACCGCCCGGGACAAGGTCCTGTCGATCCAGGACTGGATTCTCGCCCAGCGCCAGAAGGTGCTGGGCAAGGCCAACCTCAACCGGGTGCTGTTGCTCGAGGCGCTGTTGGTGCAATGGGCAGCTTTACCTACCCAACACTGAGGCGATGGGCCTAGAATCGGCTATCTGCATGACCGGAGCGAGTATGAACGAACCCATTGGTCCCGGCCCGCGCAACGGCATCCTGTCCCTGACCATCAAGGACAAGTCCGTGCTGTATGCGGCCTATATGCCCTTTATCAAGAATGGTGGCCTGTTCATCCCCACCTCCAAAAGCTACAAGCTGGGCGACGAGGTGTTCATGTTGCTCAACCTGATGGACGAGCCGGAAAAGATCCCGGTCGCCGGCAGGGTCGCCTGGATCACGCCGAAGGGGGCCCAGGGCAACCGCGCGGCAGGTGTCGGCGTGCAATTCAACGACGGCGACAACACCGCCCGCAGCAAGATCGAAACCCACCTGGCCGGCGCCCTGAAGTCCGACCGTCCCACCCATACGATGTAGTTGTTGCCTTTTTATGCTTGTAGATTCCCATTGCCACCTCGACCGTCTTGATCTCGCCGAACATTCGGGCTCCCTGGATGCGGCGCTAGACGCGGCGCGCCAGCGCGGTGTCGGGCACTTCCTGTGTATCGGGGTGAGTGCCGACAATGCCGCCGACGTGAAGGCCCTGGCCGAGCGTTATGCCGATGTCGATTGTTCGGTCGGCGTCCACCCGCTGGACATCAAGCCCGACGCCGCGCCGGCCCTCGACTGGTTGCTGCGCGAGCTCGAGCATCCAAAGGTCGTGGCCATCGGTGAAACCGGCCTTGACTATCACTACGAGCCGGAAGCGGCCGAACTGCAGCAGGCGTCCTTCCGCCTGCATCTGCAAGCGGCCGGGCAGACCGGCAAGCCGGTGATCGTCCACACCCGGGGGGCGCGCGCCGATACCCTGGCGCTGCTGCGCGAGGCACAACTGCCCCAGGCCGGGGTGCTGCATTGTTTCACCGAGGATTGGGAGATGGCCAAGGCCGCGCTGGACCTGGGCTTCTATATTTCCCTGTCGGGCATCGTGACCTTCCGCAATGCCGACGCCTTGCGCGATGTGGCCCGGCAAGTGCCGGCCGATCGCCTGCTGGTGGAAACCGATTCGCCGTACCTGGCGCCGATTCCCCATCGTGGCAAGCCGAACCTGCCGCAGTACGTGCGCGATGTCGCCGATTACCTGGCGATGTTGCGCGGGGTGCCGTACGAGCAGTTCGCCGAACAGACCACCGACAACTTCAAGCGCCTGTTTCCGCTGGCCCACGTACGCCGCGACTGAGCTGACGGGTCAAAAAGTGGTCAAAAAAAACCCGGGTTCTGGGGGGGGAATCCGGGTTAAGACCATTAGGAGTAAAACAAAGGCACACGGTCCTTCGGCACCTTTATCGGCGCGCCACTTGGGGGAGATGTCACGCCGACAGTTCAAGTATTGGTCAGGATTGCCCGACGTCCAGTTACCACTGCTCATTTTTTAAACAGATTTGGAATACAAGCGCTTCTGTTGAGTTCTCATCGCGCCCGGGCGCTTTTCGCGGCCGTCTAGTGCGACGATCCGTGACTTGAACGAAGTCTTTCTGACCGGCGCGGGCTGATTCGTCGTCAGTGAAAACGAAAGGCCTTGGATGATTCGTGCAATTTGGCGCGAGTCAGGCATAATGCATGGCTTCGATTTTGCCCCTACAGACCTTTTCTTATGCACAAAGAACCCCGTAAGGTCCGTGAGTTTCGTCGCCGTGAGCAAGAAATTCTCGATACCGCGCTAAAGCTGTTCCTCGAACAGGGTGAAGACAGTGTCACCGTCGAGATGATCGCGGATGCCGTCGGTATCGGCAAAGGCACCATCTACAAGCATTTCAAATCCAAGGCGGAGATCTACCTGCGCCTGATGCTCGACTACGAGCGTGACTTGAACGAGCTGCTGCACTCGGCCGATGTCGACAAGGACAAGGAAGCCCTGTCCCGCGCCTACTTCGAATTCCGCATGCGCGACCCCCAGCGCTACCGCCTGTTCGACCGCCTGGAAGAGAAAGTGGTCAAGGGCCACCAGGTGCCGGAGATGGTCGAGGAACTGCACAAGATCCGCGCTTCCAACTTCGAACGCCTGACCCTGCTGATCAAGGGCCGCATCAGCGAAGGCAAGCTCGAGGATGTGCCGCCGTACTTCCACTACTGCGCCGCCTGGGCCTTGGTGCATGGCGCCGTCGCGCTGTACCACTCGCCGTTCTGGAGCAATGTGCTGGAGGACCAGGAAGGATTCTTCCAGTTCCTGATGGACATCGGCGTGCGCATGGGCAACAAGCGCAAGCGCGACCCCGAGACACCCGCCAGTTAAGACATTCGGCATCCTGATTGCGCCATATCCGCTATATGGCGCAGGGTCTCGGGCTTATACTCAGGGATAGGGCTTGTCAAAACTTGATTTATGGGTCAAGTTTTGCCTGTTCCACAGTCCATCGCCGGAGTGTTCCATGATCGTTGATCGTCAAGGCAGGCGTTTTCGCAACCTGCGCATCAGCCTGACATCCGCTTGCAACTATGCCTGTACCTACTGCGTGCCCAATGGCAAGCGGCTGGTGGCTGCCCAGGACGAGCTGTCGGCGCAAGCCATGGCGCGCGGCGTGGCCTACCTGATCGAGGCGGCGGGGATCGAGCGCCTGCGCATTACCGGTGGCGAGCCGCTGGTCAGTCCCAAGCTGGAAGCCTTCATGGGGGCGGTCGGCAAGATGGGCCTGGAAGACATCAGCCTGACCACCAACGGCCAACTGCTGGCGCGCAAGTTGCCCTTGCTGGTGGACGCCGGGATTCGGCGGATCAACGTTTCCCTCGATACCCTGGATGCCGGTGCCTTTCGCGCTATCGCCCGCGGTGGCGACCTGGCCAGCGTGCTCGACGGCATGCAGCAGGCGCGGGCGGCGGGGCTGAAAATCAAGGTCAATATGGTGCCGTTGCGCGGGCAGAACCTCGACCAGGTGATGCCGCTGCTGGATTACTGCCTTGAGCACGGCTACGAACTGCGCTTCATCGAGCTGATGCGCATGGGCCACCTGGCCAGCGACGCCAATGCCTTTCTCCAGCAGTTCGTCAGTCTCCGGCAGTTGCTGGACCTGATCGGCGAGCGCTACGAATACCAGCAGGCCGATGCGCCGGTGGATGCCACCGCCGTGCGTTATGCGATTCCGGGGCGGGGTCACTTTGGGGTGATCGCCAATGAAAGCGTGCCGTTCTGCCGGACCTGCTCGCGCTTGCGGCTGTCGTCCACCGGCTGGCTGCATGGCTGCCTGTCGTCGAGCAACCGGCATTATGTCGGCGACCTGCTGGAAAAACCCCGCCATGAGGCGCTGCCGGCGTTGCAGCGGCTGCTGGTCAAGGCCTTGGGCGACAAGCAGGAAGTGGCTTTCTCGGGCGGCGCGACGGTGATGAAAATCATCGGCGGCTGATCTGGCGCGGAAGCTGCATCTACGCGACTATTCGCCGGTTTTCCGTCACCGGCCTCTGGAGGATAGGATGCGTAGCCTGGTTGTGCTGCTGGCGTTTTTGGCGCTGGGCGGCTGCATGAAAGTCAGTGATATGGGAGAAGCTGCCCGCTATCAGATGAGTGATGTGGGGCTGCTCGACCATAGCGATACGCGCCGGATCCACTCGTTCCGCCTCCAGCCGGACTCCTTTATCTACATTGCCCAAGGCTCCTTCACGCCGCCCGGCAGCGCCTACCCGCGTCCCAACGTGGTAGCCGAGGAAGCCTTCAACGGCTTCATCGAATATTTCCCCATGGTGCGCCGCGCCCGCGCGCCCCTCGGTCTCGACCAGGCCATGGCCGAAGCCCGTTCCGCCGGCGCGCACTACCTGCTGTACACCCGCTTCGCCAAGGCCGACCAACGCATCAACAATTATGACGCGTGGGCCGACCAGCAGGCCGTCGACCGCCTGGGGGTGGACACCGGGGTGATCCAGATCAGTTTGATCGAAACCGGTACCCAGTACCTGATCGACTCCGCGCGGATCAAGAGCCGTGGCGGCTTGCTGACGCTCCACAACAACAAGCCCGAAGACCAGATTGCCGCCCCCTTGGCCGAATATGCGCGTAGTCTGTTAGGCATAGGCGAGAAGTGGATGTCGGATTGAGCATGAGCGAGTCGGGCAAGGCCAGCGACCTGTTGGCGCAAATTCCCAAGACGGAGAAGGGGCTGCCGCCGGTTCACCTGTGGAACCCGCCTTTCTGCGGCGATATCGACATGCGCATCGCCCGTGATGGCACCTGGTATTACCTGGGAACGCCGATCGGTCGCAAGCCGATGGTCAAGTTGTTCTCCACCATTATCCGGCGCGACGGCGATGATTATTTCCTGATCACGCCGGTGGAAAAGGTCGGGATCAAGGTCGACGACGCACCCTTTGTCGCGGTGACCCTGGAGGTCGAAGGGCAGGGCGAGGCGCAGCAGCTGCGCTTTACCACCTACGTCGACGAGCAGGTGACGGCCGGTGCCGAGCATCCGATCCGGGTGGTGATCGATCCGATCAGCCAGGAACCGGCGCCTTATGTGCACGTACGCAGCAATCTTGAAGCACTGATTCACCGCAATGTGTTCTACCAACTGGTGGAGCTGGCCGTGACCCGGCAGGTCGACGGCCAATCCTGGCTGGGCGTGTGGAGCGGCGGCGAATTTTTCCCGATCGGCCTCGAGCCCTGAGCGGTTCTCAAGAACACCACCATTCATCCCCCTGAAAAATAAATTCCTTGCACCCCCGAGCCTGTTTCGGTTATCAATTTGTACATGATTAGACATGTTCGATTTGACAAGAAAAAACGGGTGGTCGATGAGCTGATCCGGCGCATCGAAAGCGGTCTTCTCGAAGACGGCTTGCTATTGCCGGGTGAGCATCAGTTGGCCGAAGAATTCTCGGTGAGCCGTGGCACGCTGCGCGAGGCCCTGGCCGAGCTCAAGCGGCGCAACTACATCGCGACCCAGAGCGGCGTGGGCTCCATCGTCACCTACGATGGCATCCCCCTCGACCAGCGTGCCGGTTGGGCCCAGGCCCTGGCGGACAGCGGGGCGCTGATCAACACCGAGGTGTTGCGCCTGGAAGCGGTGGTGCGGCCGGACCTGTTCAGTCGCTACGGCACCGAGCAGTTCATTGCCCTCGATCGGCGCCGGCGCAATACCGAAGGCACCGTCGTCTCCCTCGAACACTCCCTGATGCCGGCCAGCGGCGGCCTGGAAGGCCTGCCCGATGTCGGCCTGATCGACAATTCCCTGACCATTACCCTGGCGGCCTACGGCTTCGTCGGCGATCGCGGCGATCAATGGATCGGCGCCGAACCCTTGTCCGCGGAGGATGCCGAACTGCTCGGCCGCCCGCAGGGCACGGTCTTTCTCAAAGCCCTGCGCACCACCTACGACAAGCAGGGACGTTTCATGGAGCAGGTCGAAAGCCTGCTCGATCCTCTGCATTTCCGTCTGCACCTGGTGTTTGGAAATCCGACATGACCCCGACTCATCGCGCCCTTGGTGCCTTCTACGGCCTCGCCCTGGGCGACGCCCTGGGCATGCCGACCCAATCCCTGAGCCGCGCCGAGATCCAGGCCCGCTTCGGCAGCATCACCACGCTGGTCGATGCCGGCCCCGACCAGCCGATCGCGCCGAACATGCCTGCCGGTTCCATCACCGATGACACCGAACAGGCGATCCTGGTCGCGCAGTTGTTGATCGATGGCAACGGCCGCATCGAACCGGCCCTGCTGGCCGAGCGGCTGATCGCGTGGGAGGCGGTGATGCAGGCCAAGGGCTCGCAGGATCTGCTCGGCCCGTCCACCAAGCGCGCCATTGAAATGATCCTGGCCGGCCGCAGTCCCGAGGAAGCCGGGCGCTACGGCACCACCAACGGCGCGGCCATGCGCATCACGCCGGTGGGCATCGCCGCCGATATCGCCCAGCCACGACGTTTTCTCGAAGCGGTGATCCAGGCCTGCCAGGTCACCCACAACACCAGCCTGGGGATCTCCAGCGCCGCCGCCGTCGCCGCGGTGATTTCCTGCGGGATCAACCGCCAGAGCCTGGCGCAGGCGCTGGAGATCGGCACCGAGATGGCCTTTACCGCCGAGCGGCATGGCCACTGGGTCGCCGGCGGGCGCCTGGGGCCGCGCATTCGCTGGGCCCGCGAGCTCAGCCGCGATTGCCCGGACAGCGAGCTGGCGGACCTGCTGTATGACGTGGTCGGCACCTCGGTGGCGTCGCAGGAGTCGGTGGTGGTGGCCTTCGCCTTGGCCCAACGGGTCGCGCTCGGCAAGCTCGGCGCCTTCGACGCGCTCTGCCTGGCCGCCAGCATCGGCGGCGACACCGACACCATCGCCGGCATCCTTGGCGCCATGCTCGGCGCCTGCGACGGGCTGGACTGCTGGCCCGCCGAACTGATCGCCCAGGTCATCGAAGTCAATGCGCTGGAACTGGTGCCACTGGTCCAGGGGCTGATCGCCCTGCGCAACGCCTGACACACAACAACACGCAATGGACTGCAGACGAAGGGGGCCCGGAAGTGGCCCGGGGTTTTCCACACCTTCCGCACTGCCCAACAACCACAACAATTGGCATCAGGAGCTGAACACCATGACCTCATCAAACGCCGGGCAAAGTGCCGGCCAACTGGAAACCCGCGGCATAGAACCGGTCCCGGAAGCCGAGTGCAACGGCCATCCGCTGCAACTGTTCTGGGTCTGGTTCGCGGCCAATATCAGCATTCTCGGCCTGCCGCTGGGGGCGACCCTGGTGGCCTTTCGCGGGCTGGCGATCTGGCAGGCGATCATCGTCGCCATTCTCGGCGCGGCGGGTTCCTTTGCCGTGGTGGGGATCATCTCCATCGCCGGGCGTCGCGGACACGCCCCCAGCCTGACCTTGTCGCGGGCGATCTTCGGCGTGCGCGGCAACATCGGTCCGACCATCGTTTCGCTGATGTCGCGCCTGGGTTGGGAAACGGTCAACACCACCACGGCGGCGTTCGTGCTGCTGTCCCTGTGTTCGATCCTGTTTCACTCGCCGGTCGAGGCCAAGAGTGCCCCGGTGCTGACGCTGCTGTTCATTGCCATCTTCGTGCTGCTGACCCTGTCGGTCTCGGGCCTGGGCCATGCCACCTTGCTGGTGATCCAGAAGTGGGCGACCTATGTCTTCGGTGGCCTGAACCTCCTGGTGGGCGGTTTCCTCTGTGCCACCATCGACTGGAGCGCGGTGTTCAACGCCACCCCGGCACCGATGAGCGCGATGCTCATCGGCATCGGCACCATGGCGGCGGGCACCGGGATCGGCTGGGCCAACGCCGGCGCCGACATGTCGCGCTACCAGCACAAGAGCGTCAAGGCCGTCCGCCTGGTGGCCTCGGCGGCTTTCGGCGCGGGTATCCCGCTGGTGCTGCTGATCACCCTCGGTGGCCTGCTGTCGGTGGGCAACCATGATCTGGCCCAGGCGACCGACCCGATCATCGCGATCCGCGACATGCTGCCGACCTGGATGGCCGTGCCTTACCTGATCACCGCATTCGGCGGGCTGCTGCTGTCGAACAACCTGTCGGTGTACTCGGCGGGCCTGACCACCTTGACCCTGGGCCTGAAGGTCAAGCGCGTGTACGCGGTGGTGGTCGATATCGTGGCGATCTTCTGCGGCTCCATCTATTTCATGCTGATCGCCGACAGCTTCTACGGTCCGTTCATCACCTTCATCTCGCTGCTGGCCGTGCCGATCACCGCCTGGGTCGGGATCTTCGTGGTCGACCTGGTGCATCGCCAGTACTACAGCGCCAAGGACCTGCTGGACGTCAGCCCGACCAGTGCCTACTGGTATCGCGGCGGCATCGAATGGCGCGCCTTCGGTGCCTGGGCCGTGGCCATCGTCCTGGGCTTCAGCTTCACCACCATCGGCACCACCGCCGAGAACATCTGGTTCCGCGGTTTCCTGTCCGACTCCTGGCTGGGTCACAACGGCCTGGGCTGGATCGTGACCTTCCTGGTTGCGGGCGGTATTTACGCCTTGCTCGGTGGTGCGGCGGATCGTCGTGCGGCCTTTGTGGATGTAGAAAATGCCTAGATTGCTGCATACCGGCCAGGTCATGGTTGACCTGGTCATGTCCCTCGACCAACTGCCGGCGACCGGTGGCGACGTGCTGGCGAACGCCGCCAGCTTTGAGGTCGGCGCGGGCTTCAATGTCATGGCCGCGGCCCGGCGCAACGGTTTGCCGGTGGTCTACCTGGGGCGCCACGGTAACGGGCGCTTCGGCGACCTGGCCCGCCAGACGATGGCCGCGGAGGGGGTCGAGATCGCCCTCGACCGCGATGGCGAGAAGGACACCGGGCTCTGCGTGTCCCTGACCGAAGCCAGCGCCGAGCGCACCTTCATTTCCTATATCGGCGCGGAAGGCGGCGTCTCGGCGCAGGAACTGGCGCGGGTGGCGGTGCGGCTCGACGACTACGTCTATGTCAGCGGCTACAGCTTGCAATACCCGGACAAGGCGCCGGCGCTGCTGGAGTGGCTGCTGGCCTTGCCGAAGGCGGTGACCGTGGTGTTCGATCCGGGGCCGCTGGTGAACTCGCCGGACGCCGCGCCCATGGCGGCCTTGCTGCCGCGCATCGATATCTGGACCAGCAACAGTGTCGAGTCCCTGCGCTTTACCGGGGCGATGGATATTGCCGGCTCCCTCGAGCGTCTGGCCGGGCAGTTGGCCGACGGCGCTCTGCTGGTGGTTCGCGACGGGCCGAACGGTTGCTGGGTCAGCCGGGGCGGGGAGCACCAGCACATCCGCGGTTTCAAGGTGCGGGCGGTGGACAGCAACGGCGCGGGCGATGCCCATTCCGGTGTGTTCCTGGCCGGGCTGGCGGCGGGGCTCGATGCCGCTCGGGCAGCCCGTCGCGCCAACGCGGCGGCGGCCCTGGCGGTCTCGCGCTGGGGGCCTGCGACCTCGCCCGGGACGCAAGAAGTGGACGCTCTGCTGGCGGGAGGTTGATGTCCGGCAGACGAAACACTGGAAACCCAGGCGCCAGCTGTTCTACCCTAGTGCGTTGGCTACCTTTGCGACGCCTGGACCCCGGCCTGTGTGCACCGGGTCACCGGGTGCAGGTAAGGGTAGCGTGTCCTTTCGACTTCTGTGACGACGCCTGTGAAACTCATCATCATTGCTGTCTACGTTTTGTCCATCGCGTACGTACACCTGCGCGGCAAGGTCCGGCACAAGCTGGGCCGGCAATTGAGCGACCACTCGACCTTCCTGGCCCCGGTCAACTGCTTCCTCTACCTGTTCTCCAAGGTGCCAAGCCGGCCTTACCTGGACCCGGCTGGTTTCCCCGAGCTCAAGCCGTTGCAGGACAACTGGGAGGAAATCCGCACCGAAGCCCTGGCCCTGTTGCACGCCGGTGAGATCAAGAAATCCGAGCAGCCCAACGACGTCGGCTTCAACTCCTTCTTCAAGACCGGCTGGAAGCGTTTCTACCTCAAGTGGTACGGCGACAACCATCCCTCCGCCATCGAGCTGTGCCCGCGCACCACGGAACTGCTCAACAGCATCGGCACCGTCAAGGCCGCCATGTTCGCCGAGCTGCCGCCGGGTTCGCGCCTGGTCCGCCATCGAGACCCCTATGCCGGCTCCTTGCGCTACCACCTGGGCCTGCAGACGCCGAACGATCCGGGCTGCTACATCAACGTCGACGGCGAGGAATACCACTGGCGCGATGGCGAGCCGGTGATGTTCGACGAAACCTTCATCCACTATGCCCAGAACAAGACCGACCAAAACCGCGTGATCCTGTTCTGCGATGTCGAGCGTCCGCTGAAGTATCGCTGGGCAACGGCGTTCAACCGCTGGTTCAGCCGCAATGTGATGTCCGCCGCCGCGTCGCCGAATGACGCGAACGACAAGACCGGTGGGATCAACAGGTTCTTCACCAAGATCTACGGCATTCGCCTGCGTGGCAAGGAATTGAAGAAGCGCAACCGTACGCGCTATTACCTGGAAAAGTGGGCGATCTTCGGTGGCTTGCTGGCGCTGTTCCTGCTGGTCTAGCGCTGTTTCGTCAATCGCTCTATTGAATCGGCCGGGCTCCTTGTGGGAGTCCGGCCGATTTGTTTCAGGGGGCGTTCAGATCGCTGTGCGGCTTAGAGGCCATCCTGCGGGTGCAGCGTGCGCTTGGCCAGGTCCTCGGCACTCTTTTGCTGCCATTCCTTCCAGTATTCCGCGCGTTTCTCTTCGACGCTGCTCTTGTTGCTCTCGAACCAGGCCAGGGAGCGGGGCGAGTTGCCGACCAGTTCGGTGTCCTTGACCCAGCTGGCGAAGTCCTTGCCGGTGCTGGTGTATTCGGCCTTGGGGTCGGTGCTGACCGGCCACAGGGAGAAACGGGCTTTCCAGACACCCATACGTGGGGTGACCAGGCTGTAGTAGGTCTTGCCCGGGCTCAGGTCGGCTTCGAGGAAGTCAGCAGCTTCCGAGACCACCATGAAGGTGTGTTTACCCGGTGTGGTCGGATAGTTGACCTTGTTGCCGTTGGCCATGATGCCGATAAATTTGGTTTGCCCACCGGTCACGTCATACAGCGAAGCGTCAATCATCTTACCGACGAACGAGGAACGCATAAAGACCACCTGGGCGCTCTCCGGCCCGGCGGCAGGGATGGTTTGCGTGGGGGATACTTGCATGGGATTGCCGGCACAACCGCCCAGCAACGCAGCCGCGGCCAATACCCACAGATACATGAAACGCATCGATCTCTCCTTGGTTTGAATTTAAGTTTCCCTACTCGGGGCACAGCGGCGAAAACCTGTCCGCCGCTGCGGACATCTTTCAGGCTCGCCTTTAAACCATGAAGGCATTTTGCTATCAAGTATTTATTCAGCCCGCCGTGATCGGCTAGCGCTCCAATACCCCGCGAAACGCCGCACTCAGCGCCCGCAACGTCTCCTGCGAACGGGCATCCGTGGGCCGGGCATGCAGGATGATTTCGGTGATCGGCAGCGCCGGCAGCCCGAGTTGTTCACCGACCTCGATCGCGCCGGCAGGCGCCACCCGCCTGGCCAGTGCCGCCACGCCGAGCCCGGCACTGACGGCCGCGCCCACGGCCATCACGCCACCGCCGATAAACACTTCGGTCCAGGGGATGCCCGCGTCGTCCAGCGCCCGCACCGCCAGATGGCGCACGCCACAGGGCGCGGCCATGGTCGCCAGGCGCAGCACGCTGCCGGGTGTGTGCTGCCAGGTGGGCGCGGCGAACCAGCCGAAGCGTTCCACCACCAGCACTTCGCCGTCGTGGCGGTCGCCTTCGCCGCGCACGATGGCGGCATCCAGTTCGCCACGATCGAAGGCCGCGGTTAGGTCCCGCGAGGAGGCGATCCGCACCTCGATGATCAGCAGGGGATCGTAGTGGGCCAGGCGGCTCAGCAGGATCGGCAGGTCCGGTCCCGCGACATGGTCGCTGATGCCGATGATCAAGCGTCGATTCGGCGTGGCGCTCATGTCGCCCAGCGCCCGTTCGTGGGCCTGGAGCAAGGCGCGAGCGGCGTGGATGAACTGCTCGCCCGGAGGCGACAGCCGCACATGACGGGGCGTGCGCTCCAGCAAGCGGTAGCCCAGGCGCTCTTCCAGGCGCTTGAGTTTCAGGCTGATGGCCGCCTGTGAGGTGTCCAGCGCCTGGGCCGCGCGGGTGAAACTGGCGAAGTCGGCGATCAGCACGAAGGCCTGGACGGTGTCGATATCGAGAGACTTGGCGGCTTCAGTCATATCTATCTCTTATCACACATATATTTATAGATATCTTGTTGTGATTATAGATCTTGCGCAAGCTGGCTCCAGGTTCTCGATAACCTTTTCCCACAGGAGTGCCGCCATGTTTGCCAAACAGTATTCACACCGTTTGCCCGCCCTCTACGACATGGGCGTGATCCGCCGCCGTGCCAGCGAACTGGGGCCGCTCTGGGACGATACCCAGGGGTTGCTGTTCAAGGCGTTTATCGCCGAGGAGCGTGGTGTCTTCGGGGCCCAGGCCAATCTGTATTCGTCGGTGTATCTCTGGTCCGATCCGGGCGCCGCCGCGGCCTTCCTGATGGACGAGCGTTTCCAGCGGGTGATCGATTCCTTCGGTCGCCCGGATATCGAGGCCTGGCTGCCGCTGGACCTGCAACGGGGTAGCGCGCTGACGGCACGGGCCTTGTACCGCGAAGCCTTGCCCGTCGAGCCGGAAGCGGATCGCGTCCGCTTGCTGGCGACGGAGGTGGAGCGTAACCGGGCCATCGCTGATCAGGACGACACCGTTGCGGTGTTCCTGGCGCTGGATACCGCGGCCTGGCGCCTGATCCGGATCACTTTGTCGTCGTCCGATCCCGACCGTCGCCGCGCCGGCAAGGCCTATGAAGTGCTGTACCTGGCACAGCCGGGCCTTGAGCAGCTGCGCCATGGGGCGTGAAGAGGGTGAATTTTCATTGAAGTGATTCAAGCCGTCGCACAATCCGCATAGCATGGCGACTTCATCGACTCTGGAAGCGCCCATGTCCCTCGAAATACGCGAAGCCCGGCCCAGCGATGCGCCACAGATCCTGGCCTTTATCACCGAGCTTGCCGAGTACGAGCGCGCCCGCCACGAGGTGATCGCCAGCGTGGTGGACATCGAACGCAGCCTGTTCGGCGAGGGGGCCACGGCCCACGGCCTGATCTGCCTGCGTGACGGGGAGCCGGTCGGTTTCGCGGTGTTTTTCTTCAGCTACTCCACCTGGCTGGGGCGTAACGGCCTGTACCTGGAAGACCTCTACGTTTCACCGCAACAACGCGGTGCCGGTGCGGGCAAGAAGCTGTTGCGACATCTGGCGCAGATCGCCTGCGCCAATGACTGCGGGCGCCTGGAGTGGAGCGTGCTGGACTGGAACGAGTCGGCGATTCGCTTCTACGAATCCATCGGCGCCCAGCCGCAAAGCGAGTGGGTGCGTTATCGGATGGATGGCGAGGTGCTGAAGAACTTTGCCTACTCGCAGGACTGACAAGGGATCTGGTCCCCCCGCGATCCCTTGTAGGAGCTAGCTTGCTGGCGATGACGTCAGCAAGATCGATGCAAGACTCACCGGCCTCATCGCCAGCAAGCTGGCTCCTACAGGTGACCGTGTCCTGACTGAACGGGTCGATTGCCCGCAGACGATGCTTCGGGCAATCACCGGCGGCGGTTTACTTGAACCACTGCCACAACAACAGCGTGCCGATCAGCCCGACCACCGAAACGATGGTCTGCAACACCGACCAGACCCAGATCGTCTGCTTGAGCTGCAGGCCGAAATATTCGCGCACCATCCAGAAGCCGGCGTCGTTGACGTGGCAGAAGAACACCGAGCCGGCACCGATGGCCAGGGCCACCAGCGAGCTCTGGGTGCTCGCCAGGCCGGCCATCATCGGCGCGAGAATCCCCGCCGTGGTGGTGGTCGCGACGGTGGCCGAACCGGTGGCCTGGCGCAGCGCCACGGCAATCAGCCAGGCCAGCAGGATGTAGGACATATTCGCGCCGGTGGCGACCTTGCTGATGGTGTCGCTGATACCGGCTTCCAGCAGGGTCTGTTTCAGCCCGCCGCCGGCGCCGATGGTCAGCAGCAGCACGGCGATCGGCCCCAGGCTCTTGCGCAGTACGCTGCCCACCTGGTCACGGGCCATGCCGATCGACCAGCCCAGGCAGATCACCGCCGCGATCACCGCGATGCCCAGGGCCACCAGCGGTTCGCCGAGGAACTTCAGGATCATGGCGAGGGTGCTTTGCGGCGCCATGGCCACCTTGGCCAAAGTACTGCCGAGCATCAGCAGCACCGGCAGCAGGATGATCAACAGCGAGATGGCGAAACTCGGTTGGCGCCGGGTCTGGACCTTGGCGGTGAACAGGGCGCCGATTTCGGCCGGCTCCTGCACATCCAGGCGCTTGGACAGCCAGATGCCGTAGAGGGGGCCGGCGAGGATCACCGCCGGCACCGCGATGCAGAAGCCCAGCAACATGGTCATGCCCAGGTCGGCGTGCAAGGCGCTGACGGCGATCAACGGGCCCGGATGGGGTGGCATCAGCGCGTGCAGCGTGGTCATGCCGGCCAGGGCCGGGATCGCCACCTTGAGCAGCGGTTGGCCGGACTGGCGGGCGATCACGAAGATCACCGGCACCATCAGCACCAGGCCGACTTCGAAGAACAGCGGCAGGCCGATGATCATCGCCACCATGGCGATGACCCAGGGCAGGGCCTTGCCCCGCGCATGGCGCAGGAGGGTCGAGGCGATGCGGTCGGCGGCCCCGGATTCGGCCATCAGCGCACCGAGCATGGCGCCCAGGGAAATGATGATCCCGGCTTCGCCGAGCAGGCTGCCGGCCCCTTTGCTGAACGCCTTGGCCACTTCTTCAGGGGGCAGCGCGGCGCCGATCCCGGCGACGAAGGTGCCGACCAGGATGGACAGGAAGGGTGGCAGTTTGATCAGGCTGATCAGCACGATGATGGTGGTGATTGCCAGCAGGCAGCAGACGATCAGGCGGGTGTCGTGGGCAAGCCACGCGGCGTGTGAAAGATCCAACGGAAACCCCTTCTTGTAATATTTTGTCACGAGCTTCGAAGGAATATACCTGATGGATTCATATAGATGACTACATGAGGCAGGTTTTTTTTACGAACGGCAGTATGAAAGTCCGGGCCGATTGATGCTGTTCGATGGCAATGCCCGGGCGGGCTCAGTTCATCAGCATCGGCGGTAACGTGCCCAGCAGCGATACCGCGAGAACCGCCCCCAGCCCGAGCAGCCATTCGACCGTCACACTGGTGCGCAAGACGCTGAAACGTCCGCGACGGCTCATCAGCAGGTTGAACAGTGCCAGTCCCAGCATCAGCGTGACCACCAGCACCTTGATCAACAGGATCAGCGCGAAGCCGCTGAACAACGGTGTCGGCCAGGGGGCGCCGGTGAGCATGCGGACATTGATCAGGCCGGTCAGGATAATGATCGCCACCAATCCATAGCCCAGGTTGCTGAAGCGCCGCAGGAGACGGTCGAGGTCATGTCCGTCTGGTTGAGCCAATACCCGCAGGAGCAGCAGCAGACCCCCGAGCCAGGCGCCGACGCCGCTCAGGTGGACGAACTGGTTGAGCATCAGCAGGCGGCCGTCGAGGCCGTCGAGCATGGCGCCGTGGCCGACCGGGGCGAGGGTCGCCAGCAGCAGGAAACCGAGCAGCAGATTGAAGGCCGGGCGGGCGTTGGCCAGCAGGCTGAGCAACAGCAGCAGACACAAACCCAGGTGCCAGCTCCAGACCTGGCCGAAAAGGGTCTTGCCCAGGACCAGTTGGAGGGTGGCGGGGTTCAGCGCGTCCGACCAGTCGCCGGTCATGGTGGCGGTGGTCAGCGACAGCCAGCCCCCGGCACTGAGCAGTGCCAGCAGCGCCAGCCAGCGCTTGAGCCGGAGCAGGCCCGGGTCCAGCGTCGCGTTGGGCGCGCTGCCGATCAGCCAGGGCCTGAACAGGCAGGCCCCGAACAATGACAACACCACGGCGAAATGCAGGAAACGGCACAGGACCATGGCGCTTTGCATAGAGTCAGTTGCCCACCTTGAAGCGGTAGTGGCCTTCGCTCTTGTGGGTATCGACCGACACGGCGTGCCACTCGACCTTGTACTCGCCGGCGGGGAGCGGCGCATTCGGGGTGACGATCAGGATTTTCTTGTCGGACGGATCGGTGGCGATGCTTTTCAGCGTGACCTTGTTCGCGGCGCTGCTGACTTCGACCTTGGTCAGCGCGGCCTCGACCCCTTCGCTGAACACCAGGCGCAATTCACCCGGGGCACTGACGGTGGAGTCCTTGGCCGGGGTTTCGCTTTTCAGGTGGGCATGGGCGAAGGCGGCGTTCGCACTTGCCAGGCCCGCCAGCAGGAGCAGGGCGCCGAGGGTTTTCTTGAACAGGGCTGCAGGCATCGATCAGTTCCTCGTGGGATGCAATGAGCTGACTATACTAGCTCGCTCTGCAGCCGAACGTCGCATGTAAGCCTTTGTTCGCTTGAGCGATACTTGCAATTCGGGCCGAGCGACTACCCGGTATGTTGAGCCACGACACGGACTGCCTTTCGGAACACACCCTTATGCCGACGCGTTTGAGTTTTGTTTGCCATGCCCGTACCGAGGCCCAGCGCCTGGGGCGTTTCCCGCTGGACGAACCGGTGGAGCCCAAGGGGTTGCTCAAGGCCGCCGAACTGGCGCTGCGCCTGAAGAAACCGGTGCGTATCCTCAGTGCCCCGGAAACCCGCGCCTGGCAGACCGCCGAGGCCCTGGGCGGCGAGATCGAGATCGTCCCTGAGCTGGGTGACCTCGATTTTGGCGAATGGCAGGGTGTTGCCCTGGCGGACTTGCAGGAAAGCGAGCCCGAACTGTTGGCGGCCTGGGTCCTGGACCCGACGCAGGCACCGCCGGCGGGCGAGTCTGTGGCGGCGTTGTGTGCCCGGGTCGGGACCTGGCTCGAGGGTTTTTACGAAGAGGGGCATTTTGTGGTGGTGACCCATCCTTTCGTGATCCGTGCGGCGATTCTCCATGCCCTGGAGGCCGGCACTGCCTCCTTCAACGCGATCGATATCGAGCCCTTGTCCGTGGTCGACCTGCGCCTTAACGGGCGCTGGCGGTTGCGCTTCTGAGGAATAATGGACAGGGGGGCATCACACGGAAGGAGAAACACCCATGCAAGCAGAAAACGCACGGCGTTCGGCCCTGTTGATCATCGATATGCAGGTCGGTCTGTTCCACGGTCCCGACCGGCCCTGGGAAGGGCAGCGGGTGCTGGAGAATATCAATCACCTGATCGGCCTGGCGCGACAGGCGGATGCGCCGATTTTCGCGGTCAGGCATACCGGGCCTGACGGCTCGCCGATTGCGGCGGGGAGCGGGCTGTGGCAACTGGTGCCGGAGTTGCAGGTGGATCCCGCGGTGGACCGTCTGGTCGACAAGACGCGCCCCAGTTGTTTCTTCAATACCGGGCTGGCCGAGCAACTGGACGATGCCGGTATCGGGCGCCTGGTGATCGTCGGGATGAAGACCCAGTATTGCGTCGATACGACCTGCCGCCTGGCCCGGGACCTGGGTTTCGAGGCGGTCCTGGTGGGCGATGCCCATACCTGCATGGAAACGCCCGGGTTGTCGGCCCGGGCGATTGTCGAGCATCACAACGCGACCCTGAACGGGGCGTTTGTACAGGTGCTGCGTGCGGCTGACGTGCGGTTCTGAAGGGCGACCGCTGCGCGGTCATCGCTGGCAAGCCAGCTCTTACAGGTTTTCCCGTCGCACGCAGGATTTCGGTACGACGCGGACATTGTGGGAGCCGGCTTGCCGGCGATGACGGTCTATCAGAAAAATGCGTTTTAAAGGCAAAACCTGTTATTTCTGACAGTATCCGCCATCTGAAATAGGGTGTTAAATCGCTGTCAGGCCATCGGTGGCCGGTGAAAACCTTCGAAGTGTCCGCGGGCTGTTGTCTCGATCCTGTTTTCTCATTTTGTTTCTGACCATGACGACATGCATGGTCGTTCAGAGAAAGTGAATAGGAGTCACAAGACATGGCTAGCTCTGTCAAAACATCTAACGCCTACAGCAGGACTTTTCCCCAGCGCCTTAATCCACGCCAGGATCTTGGCCCGACCATTCTCGATTGCCTGTCCGGGCCTGGAATTCCCACAGGGTTAATGCCCGTTGACAAACTGGACGCTCCCCTGCGAGTAGAGATACAGCTCTGGGATCAGTATGTGCCTGCGCCCATTGGCTCGGATAAAATGTCATTGATTTGGAGGCTGGTAGGTGACGAGAACTATACGGTCATCATTAATGAGGAGGAGTTTGTACACTCTCAACAGGGTGATTTTCCAATTATTCGTGAGATTCCGGTGAGATTCTTTGAAAGTTATCGTCATGGTGTGTTTGAGGTCTTTATCCGCAAAAAATCATGGAATAACGGTCAAGAAACGGATTCCGCAATGACCCAGCTTATCATCGATCGCGAGGCCCCCGAGCTTGCCGAGCCGCCGACCGATGCCATAGAAATTGCCGAACCGGTTATTACCGATGATACGCTCTCGGCGCTGCCTGAAGGCGTAGTGTGCGTTATTCCTGACTTTACCGAGCAGTATGCAAAACCCTTGGTCAAGGCGGCCATTCTCTGGACAAACGAGATCCCCGAGGATAACGGCGTTCCTTTTGATCGAGTGATGATTGTCGATCCCTTGCCGCCTGATCGGACTGTCGTGGTCCCCCGCACCACTGTTGAACCCTTGGGCTCCGGTGAGCATTACGTCGTCTATTTTCTTTGCGACATAGCCGGTACCTGGTCACGTATGTCCTGGTCGACAAAAAGGCCTGTTGCACTTGGCAGGCTGCCGAATAATCTCCCGGCACCCACGGTGGATCAACAAGAGTTGAGGGGGGTTGTCGATATGCAAGGTGTCAATGATAAGGTGCACGTGATAATCAGCAGTGCCCCTGACGGCGAAGACCTTGATCATATCCGCGTCACCTGGGGAACCCGTGTGGTGTCACTGCAGCCACAAATTGGCACGTTGAAACCCTTCCCTTTGAAGTTTCCCATGCCTTGGGCGGATATGAGGGATGCATACGACTTTGCCTTGGGCGGTGATCAACCCACTCTCGTCAGTTACGAGGTGCTGCGTGGGATTTATCCAAGACCCAGCCAGGGTACTTATAGAGTCAAGGTCAACTTCGACTATGCCGGTCCACCCATTCCTGATCCGGATCCAACCCCTGTTAACCCTGATTTGCACCAAGTTGAGGTGTGGGGTGAAACGGCAACCACTGTACCGAATAAATTGGTTCTGGCGGATGCAACCTATCCGGCAACGGCCAAAGTGAGGCTCTATGGCACGGCTGCCGAGCCACCAGAGGTGGGCACTATCATCACCTGCTATTGGGCGGGTGCACAGGTTGATAGGGCGTATAGAGTGGATGGAAACGAAGACCTTAGCGTGCCCATCGAGTTCACCATTCCCTGGACGGCTATCGAAGAGGTGGCGAATGATCCCGCCGTGCCGGCCTATTATACGGTCACCCATCCAGATCATCATAACCCGAAACAGCCCATCGATACGTTGGTCGATGTCGAGGTACTGGTCGAGATGCTGCCGGATCCGACATTTCCGGATAACTTCAATGGCTTGTTGAGTTGTGTGTCCCTGCGTCAGGACAGCAATAATGAATGGGGCATATGGGTTAAATTTCCAGCGTCAAAATATATCAAGGAGGGTGATACGGTAGAGGCCACATGGCAAAGCTATGACGGTAGTACAGATTCGGAACTTCCGGGTACCGATCTGGCGGAAACCTGGACAGTCACCGATATTCAAGAGGCAGAGGGCATTGATTGGTTTATACCGTACTATAAGTGTCTGGAACCCACTTATGTGGATAATGACAATCAGTATGGCTACGCCAGTGTTCTGTATAGTCGGGGTAGCGTAAATAGTGAACCGTCCTTCACCGTGTACGTTGCAATGGGGGCGAGTGGAGAGGAGGTATCCTGCATAATTCCTCCTCCGTAACCGATAAAGAACAGGGGGCGTTATTTTTAAAGAGGTTCTTAAAGGAAAGGCTTTGTGCTGAAACGCTCTGGGAATTTTCTTTGTTTTGATAGGGATTTTCCTACATATGAAGGCGGATTTCGTCTGTACCTTTCGTCGTTTCTGGAGGGCCGGTCCTGCTCACCTTACACCGGGACCGGCTTCTTCCTTCTTTAAACGAAGAGTCAAGAGTGTTCGAGATGAACGTAACCGCTTCTTTTGCAATCAAGCCACTGTCATATACCGTGAAGATGTTGCTGGTCATGCCGCTGCTGATTGCGAGCGAGCAGGCGATGGCTGTTGTGGAAATAATCAATAATGGTGGTAACCGGACAATTCAAGGCGCCCACCTCGATACAAGCTATCGGGTGACCAATCAGTCCAGTCTGACCGCGAACAGCGCTCAAACTCAGGAAGTCCGGGTAGATAATCAATCGGCCCTGGCACTCAACGGATCGACGGTAACTGCGTCAGGTACGGCCACTGGTGTCACCCTGGTCGATTCGACGGCGCAGATCGAGGGGAGCACGATCACCAGCCAGACGACAGGACTGTCCGCTTCCTACAACACATCAATCGCCGAGGGATCGAACGCGACGGTGATTGGCAGCGTGATCAGCGGCGGGCAGGTAGGTGCCCAGGTCGGCGGTCCGAGCACCTTGACTCTGGAGCGAACGTTACTCAGCGGCACCAATGCCAATGGTGTGGGCTTGCAAGTGGGCAATGGAACGGTCGTGGCGAACAGCAGTGTGATTCGGGGAGGACTCAATGGCGTGCTGATGTTGCCGGGTTCCAGCGCTTTCGGGGGGGCTAGCCTGACGTTCGATGGCACTCAGGTCGTAGGGGAAACGGGGTCGGCCATCGAGGTCAATGCTTTTGGCTTGCCCATGGATGCTGTCACGATCGACGTGCGCAATGGCTCGACTTTAGTGGGGGGCAATGGCGTGATTCTGGATGTCAAGGGAGGGGGAGCTGCCAATCTTCTGGCCGATAACAGCCATCTGGTCGGAGATGTGGTCGCCGAGGCCGGCAGTACCGCCAATGTCACCCTCGAGAACTCCGCCACCCTGACCGGGCGCCTGGAGAACGTCGATACCCTGACGCTCAACGGCCAGGGCAAGTGGACCATGGTCGAGAACGGCCAGGTGACGAACCTGGCCATGGGCGGTGGTTCGGTGCAGTTTGGCCAGCCCGGGAGTTTCTACACCTTGTCGGTGGGAAACCTCAGCGGCAATGGCAACTTCATCATGCATACCGACTTTTCCACCGGCCAGACCGATTTTATCAACGTGACCGGCACCGCCACCGGCAGCCATACCCTGGATATTGCCAGCAGCGGCGCGGACCCGTTGTCCAACAAGCAGATCCATGTGGTGCACACAGCCAGCGGCGATGCGGCGTTCTCGCTGCTCAACGGTCGGGTGGACCTGGGTACCTATTCCTATGACCTGCTTCAGGTCGGGTCCAATGACTGGTACCTCGATGCCGCGAGCAAGGTGATCAGCCCGGGGACGGATTCGGTCCTGGCGTTGTTCGATGCTGCGCGCTCCGTCTGGTACGGCGAGTTGAGCACCCTGCGCAGCCGCATGGGCGAAGTGCGGATGAACAGTGGCCAGACCGGCGGCTGGATGCGCGCCTACGGCAACCGTTATGACGTGTCCGCCAACTCGGGCATGGCCTACAAGCAAAACCAGCAGGGCCTGTCCTTTGGTGTGGATACGCCGTTGCCGTCGGTCGGGGACGGGCAGTGGGTGTTCGGCCTGTTGGGCGGTTACAGCCACTCAAACCTGGACATGAAATACGGCACCACGGGTGAGGTCGACAGCTTCTATGTCGGCTCCTACGCCACCTGGCTCGACGCCGACAGCGGTTACTACTTCGATGGTGTGGTCAAGTTGAACCGCTTCCAGAATGAGTCCGATGTCAGCCTCAGTGACGGCAACAAGGCCAAGGGCAGCTACAACACCAACGGCCTGGGCACGACCCTGGAATTCGGTCGGCATATCAAGCTGGATGACGGCTACTTCGTCGAACCCTATGTTCAGGCCGCGGCGTTGACGGTGCAGGGCAAGTCCTATTCCCTGGACAACGGCATGACCGCCGATGGCGACCGGAGCCGTTCCCTGCTGGGCACGGTCGGTTCGACCGTGGGGCGTGATATCGACCTGGGCGGCGGTCAGATCCTCCAGCCGTACCTGAAAGCGGCACTGGTGCATGAGTTCGCCAAGGGCAATGACGTGCGGGTCAACGACACCACCTTCAACAACGACCTGTCCGGTTCCCGTCTGGCTTTGGGTGGCGGTGCTTCCATGAAGGTAACCGACAAGGTGCAGATGCATGCCGATCTCGATTACAGCCATAGCAGCAAGATCAAGCAGCCATGGGGTGTGAACGTCGGGGTTGAATACAAGTGGTAATAGCGTACTGATGACAGGGTTGTCATTCGCTCATTGTCTTATGGAAGGGCCGCAACGGCCCTTCTTTTATTTTAATGAATGGCCGTACAAGCCTGAATCAAGTGTCTTGTCAACTTAGCAGTTCTGTCAGTACCCAAATGGCTTCGCTCGGCGTTAAATGATTGAAATCGTGTCAGTCAAAAAAACAGGCGTCCATTTCAGGTTTACCACTCAGTTGACTGAGGAGGGAACAGAATATGTCAAAGTCCAAACGGAACTCCCGCCAGGATGAGCCTCAAGAGCTGCCAATACCTAAACCTCTTGGCGTACTTCCACCCATTGACGGCGGTGAAGAGAATCTCGTGCACACCCGGGATTTGACGAGCCCGTTAAAAGTTCAGATTGATCAATGGCCTAACTATGCCCCGGACGAAAACTATTATAACGAGATCACGCTCTTCTGGGACGGTGCTCCATTGGGCGCTCCGACGCGTCTGCAGGGCCCCGGGCCTTTTACCGATTTGCAGCGCCAACTTGAAGTGCCGGCAGACAAGCTTGTCGAGGGTATTTATGAGGTGTACTACACCTTAAAACCCTGGAATGGGCCCACTCCCGTGGACAGCTTCCCGGTCAATGTGACGATCGACACCACCAAACCTCGGCTGAACCAGACCGACGATAGACTGATTTTCCCCGACGAGATCATGCGCAATGGTGTGACCGCCGCTTACCTGGATCGTCCGGAAAACAACAATCAGGTCAGGGCGACCATCCCTCGTTACGATGAAAGCAGCACCGGGCCCAAGCCGGGTGACATCATCACCTGGTACCTGAATGAAAGACCCGGGGGGGGCGACCCGGATCAACTGAGGGTCGACTCGCTGATCGTGCCTTACCCGGTACCCGCGTTACTGGAAGCGGTGTATCCCGGCAAGGCGTTTGTCGACTTCGGTGATCGCGAGGGTTATGCGCGTTATCGGATCGAAGATCGTGCGGGCAATATCAGCGAGTTGTCGGCGCGGGTGGATCTGGATGTGAGGGCGACGCCGACACCGCGCAACCTGCCCTGGCCCGATATCGAAAAAGCCCCGGGAAGCGGCGAGCTGGTCACGCTCGACCCGTTGCGGACCACCAATGGAACCGTGGTCACGTTGCCGGCGGCGGCGGATATCTACCCCGGCGAAGAGGTGCTGGTGCAGTGGGCCGACCCGGATCAGTTCGGCCATTGGGAAACCCCGCCCGGTGCGGCCACGGATGAGTTTCACATTCCCCAGAGCTGCATCGCGCCACAGATCGGCAAGACGATCAATGTACGCTACCAGGTGCTTCCGGGGACGGGGATGGACCCGATCTCATCTTCCGTACGCCGCCTGAGCACCAGCGTTCCGCCCGCCAACGGCTTTGCCGGGTTGGAGTGTGAAGGGGGGCCGAACCTGAGTTTTGCCGCGATCGGCACCAATGGCGTCAAGCTGACCCTGCGCAGTTGGCGATTTATCGCAGCCGGCCAGCGCATCACCCTGGAGGTCAGCGGGGCGGCGATGCAAGGCAGCGAAACCCTGGTGTTCAAGGCGCTCGACAAGTTCCTGGTGCGCCAGGAGCACGTCGGGATTGGCCTGGGAGTGCTGGAAGATATCCGGGTTACCAAGGGCTTCCTCGGACAGCTCAAGCGCAATGTTTCCAATGGCATCAGCCTGAAGGTCTTCTTGAGTTTCGATGGCGGCGAGACCTGGCCACCGGTGCCCAATTTTACGACCACCTACCTGACCTTGGGCGATTGATCCCCAAGACCAGGCCACCGGTTACTGATAAGTAATGGTAAAGCTCAAGGCGCCCTTGGCACTGCCCGGACGAATCTTGTCCGGGTCCTCGGTCTGGTAGAAACGCGCCGCCAGGCCCAGCACCGTAGTGCCCGAAGTAATCGGGATCAGGCGATTGTCGTCACCCAATCGCAGCGGCGTCGAACCGTCCTCCTGAAGTATCTGCATGCCCACGCCTTCGGCGGTCGAGGCGGAGGACGCCAGACTGAAGACGCCGATGTCCGGCAGCAGCGGCGTCGAGCCGCTGATCGGGTCGAGCTGGATATGCGCGGTGGCGATATTCGGCAGGCTCGGGTCCGGGTCGGCCACGCACGCGCCGAGGGTGATGCTGAAGGGCACCGCCCTGGTGGTGTAGCCCTTGTGGCTGAAGTCCTGCTGGTCCCAATCACCGAGTTCCACCGGATCGGCACTGACCGTGCTGCTGGCGCCGCAATGGGCCTGGATCACCGTGCCGGAAAGTGCAAACCCCAGGGCCTTGCCGGCGATCCCGGTCAACTGCCCACTGAATAACTCCTGGTCCCGGATCGGCTGCGGACCGGGGTCGATATCGCCGGTCTTGACCAGCGTGACCCTGGCTTCAATTTCGGAAAAGCGCAGGTTGACCCCCATCTGCCGCTGGTGTTCGGCCGTAAAGGGGACGGTCGGATCGCCATTGACCGGGGTGAAGGCGTTGTTCGCCGAACCGTCGAACGGAAAGCCCAGGCGGATCCGTGCGCCGACCCCGGGGATATTGGTTTGCAAAAGGCTGTCGGCGTTGATGCCGTTGTTGCCCGGCCACTTGTTCGGCACCCGCGGCACGCTGGCCATGGCATCGAAGGTCAACCGGGCAATATCGTCATTCTCGCAGATGATCGCCAGGCCCTGGGCATTGCCCGGCTTGACGAAGCGGTCGAGATGGCCGATGACACTGCCCGTCGCGGCGTCGCGGGGCACGTACACGCTGCCCAGGTCGGCGGTGAAGGTCATCGGGCCCGGGTTGCCCAGCCAGTAGCAGCCGGTGCCGGCCATGGCCTGTGGCAGTTGGCAGCCAAGCGCCAGCCCGAACAGGCCGGCGATACGCGCGTTGGATAGTTTCATGATTGCTGTCCTGAAGACGCGGAGGGCGCGGGCAGTGCGCCGCTCGCGGGTAAGATGGCGGTGGGCGGCAGGCAGTCCAGGGTCTGCAACCGGTAACCCTGGGTCTGCTCCATGACCTGTGGATCGATGTGCAACTGGCAGTGCGACTCGCTGGCGTCACCCCAGCGCGCATCGAGGGTCTGCGCCGTGGCCACGGTCGAGAGCAGGACCTGGCCCGCCTGGCCGACATGCCCGAGCAGCGTGCCTTCGGCATCGCTGATCTGGGCGCCGAAGGGCAAGGGCTGGCCGTCGCCGGTGCGGGTCGTGAGCATCAGGCGGGTCACCGCGCGCGCGGCAAAGCGGGTCTTGACCACGGCCCCGCGGCGCGGCACGACTTGCGCCGTGCCATTGTCGATTTCCACCTCGGGGCCCAACTGGTCGGTCTTGAGCGCCAGCTGATTGCTCCGATAGGGCCGCAGGTAAGGCACCACGGCATAACCACGGGCATTGGTCTCGACGCCGGTCGCATTGACCAGCCCGACCCCGGCGATATCCGGGACCTGTACCAGCCCGGCGGTCTCGCCCAGGTAAGGGCCGAACTCGATCCCGTCGGCATGCGCGAGCACCGCGCCGGTGGCATTGAGCGAGACATTGCGATAATCCTGGCCCTGGTTGTAGCCCGCGCCGAGGCTGCCCTGGGCGCCTTGATACGCCAGCGAGAGCGCGGCCGCGTCCTGGTGATCGGCGTGGCTGACACTGGCGCGGTAATTGAGGCGGTTCTGCGCCGCATTGCCACTCAGGCTGGTGCGCTGGCTGTAGCGCCCGGCGTTCTTCTGCCAGTCGAAGCTGGCGAGGCTCGTCGAACCGAGGCCCAGCGGCAGGGAAATGCTCAGGCCGAACAGGCGGTTGCCGTCGAGCCCGGACTGACGCTCATCGCTCAGCGACTGCGAGGCGAACAGGTTGTAGCTGACCCCCCGGTGCTGGGTGGTGAAGTTGAACTGGAACTGGCGGCGTTCATAGTCGCTGCGCCAGTAGTCTTCCTTGGACAGGGTCAGGCTGAGTGCGCTCTGGCTGCCAAGATGCTGGTAGACCGAGGCCTCCAGGCGACTGCGGCGGCTGCCGCGATAGCTCGAGTCGAGGCTGCGCTGGCGCACCGCTTCGTCGAAATCGCGGTAGCCCTCGGTCGAGTAGCGATAGCCGGCAAAGCGCAGGTTGGTGCGCGAGGCAAAGGTCTGACCGTACTTCAAGGCGTAGCTCATGCCTTCGACGGACGGGCTCTCGAGGTTGCCGATATCGGCTCTGGAGTGGGTCGCATCGAGCGCCAGCGCCCCCAGTGCGCCCAAGTCCTTGGCCAGGCCGAGGGTCGTGGCCTGGTAGAAATCACTGGCCATGACGCCGCCATAGAGGCTCGAAGCCCAGTCCATGCCCATGGCCAGCGTGCCTTGCCAGAGCATCGGTTGATCGAGCTGGCTGTTCGGGTTGTAGCGCCCGGCCACCGCACTGTAGCTCCAGACCCCCTTGCGCAGCAGATTGCCGAGGCTGGCATAGGCCTGGGTAAAGCGCTGCACCTGGCCGTCGGCCTCGGTCTGGATCACCTCCAGTTCACCGCTGCCGACCGCGCTCAGGTCGTCGATTTCATAGGGACCGGGGCTGACATAGGTGGCGTAGATCGGATAACCGTTCTGGCGGATTTCCAGTTTCGCCCGGGTCTGCGCCACGCCGCGGATGATCGGTGCATAGTTTTGCTGGATATCGGCGAGCATGCCCGGGTCGGAGGCGACGATCGCGCCCTTGATCGGCACGCTGCGAAAAATATCGCCGCTGGTGAAGGTTTCCCCCAGGGTCAGGTTCGCCAGGGTGCCGGGCAGGTCACGCTGGGCGTAGGTATGGGCACGGTTCCAGTGTCGCCGACCCGCTTCGTCCTGGCGCAGCGACTGGTTGCTGCGCAAGCGCCAGGCACCCAGGTTCAGACCGCTGTTGAGGTACAGGTCGTCGCTGCTGTAGTGCCGGCGATACTGGCTGCTGCCCTGTTGGGCCGAGAGCTGGTAATTGATAAACCCGGCATTGATCCCGTAGTCCCAGTGTTGCGGGTCGATCTGCCCGGCCACATCCCGGCGCATGGCGATCTGTGGCACGGAGACGTCCAGCCGCAGCTGGCTGGCATCGAACTGCAATTGCGCCCCCGGCACCAGCCTGGGCAAGTCCACGCAGGCGGCTTGCAGCAGGTCGGGATCGTCCAGGCTGTCGAGTTTCAGGCCCCATTGGGCCACGCGTTCACCGGACAGGCAGGGCGTCAACCCGTGACTGTCGGCGAGCTGTTTGAATTCGATCTCGCTGGAACCGCTGTAGCGCTGGTTGACATGGATTTCCACCCAATAGCGCCCGGGCCCGAGGTCTTCGCTATGGGCCAGGTTCTTCAAGGCCAGGGCGCCGGCGTCGGTGTTTTGTTGCGGGGCCTGGTGCATGAAGCCAGCATGAAATTCGATGGCCTCGGCGGCCAGGAGCGGCTGGTGGCTGGGCAGCAAGCCACCGGCGCCGATAACAAACAGTGCGAGCAGGCGCAAGCGCCCGTGTCCGGGGTGTCGGTGCATGATAGGAGTCCTGGCAGGTGAGCGCGGCGCCCTGTGCCTCAAGGGGCCAGGCGAACGGGCAGGGTCAAGGCCGGGGTCTGGCCGCCGTAGTCATTGATCGCGGAAAACACCACTTGCCAGTCGCTGCCGCGGGGGGGCGTGTCGAGGGCGTAGCTCTGCTCGGCAAAGGGCTCGACCATGCTGATCGTGCGCGGGTTCTGGCGCTGTCCGCCGGCCGTGATCTCGATCCGGCTGAACGACACATGGAAGGGCGTCGGGTTATGCACCACCAGGCGCGGCTGGCCGGCGACCTGGCGCAGCGACCACTGCAGTTCCTTGAGTCGCGCAACCGGGTTGTCCTTGAGTTCGACCGGGCGGTAGAACAGCTTGATCCGGGTGCGCAGGGCTACATTCAGGACATTGTCCTGGGTCGGCGCGGCCTGGGGGATTTCCTGCACATTGAAGTAGAACAGCGATTCGCGGTCCTTGGGCAGCGACGCCGGCAGGCCGTTGATCTGCACCTGCTGCTCCTTGCCCGGGTTAAGCCGGAACAGCGGCGGCGAGGCGATAAAGGGCACCGCCGTGGTGGTATCGTCGCTGGCGGTATTGACCCAGGTCTGCACGGCATAGGTGCTGCGGCTGGGATTGCTGACGATCAGCGCGACGCTGCGCTTGTCGCTGTCGAACACCACGCGGGTGGCGTTGATGGCCAGGGCGGCCTGGCCGCTGGGAACATGGGCGCTCAACAACAAGGCGAGCGCGATGCCAAGGAGCGGCCGGCCGGCGGCCGTCCGCGGGATAAAGGCGAACATGGGGCAATCCCTGTGGAGCAGGCGCACCAGCGCGCCCGGGGGTGGCGTGACAGGTCCGCGCCGAGGCGCGGGCCCGTGGTTCAAGGGGACCTGGCCTGCGATCAGTTGATCGCGACCACGAATTGCACATCGGCCGAGGCCGTGCCGGCTTCCACCGTGCCGCCCGCCGCGGCGATACGGCGGTAGTAGGCATTGAACAGCATGTCGGTCGGGCCCGTGACGTTCAGGTCATAGGGCACCGAGTCGCTGCCCGGGTCGATGGAATTGCCGCTCTTGTCGCGGATCGAGATGGCCACGCCCTTGGCGACACTGCTGTCGCTGTCGGGGCCGACCGAGAAGTACTTGCCGCTGGGATCGGCGGTGCCATTGAAGGTCACCACCGCTTCATCGGTGCTGCTGCCGCAGCCCGAGCTGTCCTTGACCCGCAGGACAAAACTCTTGCCCTTGAGTTCCTGGCCGGGGGCGGTAAAGCGGCCGGCATCGACGCTGCCCATCTTGACCTGGTTGCCGATGGCGCCGTCCTCGGGGTTGACCACTTCGATCGGGCAGGTGCTGCTGGTGATCTTGCCTTCGAAGTTGATCGTGCCGGTGGTGGCGAAAGCCGAGGTGCCGGCCAGGCTCAGGGCGAGGGCGAGCAGGGTTCTTTGCATGGAATGATCCTTGTAGGAAGCAGTGCCCGGTACGACAGCCAGGCGCGGGCCGGTCATGCACTGCGAAGGGAGACAAAACTGTCAGGGAATTCAGCGTGTCCTGGCGGCGGGGATTCTAGAAAGCGCTAGGGGGCGGGGGATATGAGAGAGTTCTCAGTTTGCGTGGGGAGGAACCAAGGGGCAGGCACCGCGATAGCGAAATATTTGGCTATCGCGGTGTTCTGGATCATTCAATGGATAGAGGCTATTCGATCAGCCGACGCCCCAGCCCTTGTGTTTTCTATAGCTGTCGCCATATATCCGTTTGGATTCGCGCATCTGATGGCTACGCTCAAGAAATGCGCCATAAGATTCACCTGGCCGTTGGACATATTTATTTCTGGCAGTCCCGGGTGAGCTTGGTGGGGATCCGTTGTTAGCGGTACTGGGCTGCGAAGCTGAAAATTCAACTTCTACCGACTGCGTATCTCTAACCCTTGTATTAGAGCCAGGTTTACCAGGAGCACCAGGAGCGCCAGGAGCACCGGGCTTACCTGGGGCACCAGGAGCACCAGGAGCACCAGGTTTACCAGGAGCACCAGGAGGTCCGGGAGGTCCGGGAGGTCCGGGAGGCCCCGCTGGTCCCGGAACTCCAGCCACTGCGGCCCCTCCGGCTACTGCTGCGCCTCCTGCCAGCGCGGCTTTTGCCTGGGCAACGTAGCTCAACATTGGGAACACGCCGAACATGGCCATCGTCATCCCGAGTCCGGACAGCGACGCGCCGGCGAGACTCAGGTTGTCGTCCTTGCCCAGCTCGCCCGCCACTTGCAACGCCAGGCCGCCCGTTTGCAGGAGGATGCTGCCAGCCGTCATCATAAAGCCGGTCGTCTTGACCAGCGCAATGGCGGAGGGCGCGGCTGCCAGGGAATAGCCCATCGAGGCGACGGTGCCCACCAGTACCAGCGCGAATATGCCGATTCCCAGCCACTTGGCCCAACCACCGGATTTTTCGGACGGCTGCTCGTAGGGGGGGCGATAGCCCGGGTCTTCCGGGCGTACGCCGGCATAGCCGGCATGGCCGGTCGGGTCGCTAAAGGCAATCGGATTGCCCAGGCAGTACATATAGGCGTTGAGGCCACCGGCACCGAATGGGCTCAGCGTATCCGGGCTATGGAAGCGCATCAGCCCCGGGTTGTAGGCCCGATAGCCACGCCCCAGCAGGTACCAGCCATTGCCGGGCTCGCAGACTTCGGCATTGAAGGCCAGCAGGCTCTGCAGGGCCTGCTGGCTGTCGCGTTCGCCATAGGCACTGTAGGTCCCGATGCGCAGGCTGCCCTGCAGGCTTTCGCCGATCACGCTGGGGCTGGCATCGGTGAGCAGGAGCAGGGTCTGCTGGAGCTCGTCGAGCTGCTGCTGACCCAGGGGCCGATCGTCCAGATGCAGGTAGTGGGTATGCCGGTCGTCCTGGACGGTATGACTCAGGCGATAACCCTCGTAGAAGCGCAACTGCTCGCCCTGGTCGGCCTGGCGCACCCCGACCAGATGGTCGTGGCTGTCGTAGCGATACTGGCTCAGCACGCTGGCGTCATTGGCGCTCTTCACCGCCAGCAGGCGCCCCTGGCTGTCGTAGTCCAGTTGCCGGCCCTGTTCGTCGTTGAGCATATTGCCATTGGCGTCATAGGCAAACGCCTGGCTTTCCGGATAACCGCCGCTGGTATAGCTGTTGCCGACGCTGAGTAGTTGGCAAGGATCTTCGTTCGGGTCGGTCGGGTAGGTGAAACGCGCGACATTGGTGTCGCCATTGTCGAAGGTGGTGGTGCAGCGGGTGATATTGTCCAGGTCATCGAAGCGGAACAGTTGGTCGAGGATGGCATTGCCATAGCGATCCCTGGGCAGGGTCTCGCCCGAGCAGTGGTACTCCTCCAGGCGCCCGCGCAGATCATAGGCAAAGGTTTCATGCAGCAGGCTGCGGCCGTCGGTTTCCTGATGGCGGCTGTGCAGTTTGTCATCGGCCAGCCAGGTCTGGCTGATGGTCAGGGGCGGATGCCCGGTCAGGCTCAGGGTGCGCTTGGTTTCCCGGCCCAGGCTGTCATATTCCTGCTCATTGACCAGGCGATCATGGCTCTGCAGGTTTTCCGTGGTGGTTTTTTTCAACTGACCACGCTCGTTGTACTCCAGGTCGGCTTGCAGCGAGCCCTGGATCATCTGCTTGACCCGGCCTTGCGCGTCATAGTCGAACAGGGTTTCCAGGCGGCTGGCCTTGGCGCCGGGGGTTTCGCTGGTGCGGCTCTTTTGCCGGCCTTGCAGGGAGGTGACGTAATGGCGTTCCTGGGTCATGCCGGTGCTGTCGGTCCAGCGTTCCATCTGCAGGTACCCGCTACTGTCGTACTCGTAGCTGCGTTCCCCCTGGGCATTGGTGCTGGCGAGGATGCGCGCGCTTTTCGGGTCATAGCGATAGGTCGCGGTATGCGCGACGCCGTTCTCCTCGGTGCTGATCTGCTTGGGTTGGTTGGTGAGTGCCAGGTCGTAGGTATAATCGAAGGTCTGGTTGGCCGCGGTGATCTTCTGGCTGATCTGCATCTGGTCGGCCTCGTAGCGATACTCCTCGATGCGCGGACCGGTCTTGACCTGGGTCAGGCGCAGCAGCCCATCGAAGGCCTGTTCACCGACCAGCACCTCGGGCAGTGACTCGTTGCCCGGGATCACCTTCAGCTTGACCGGCAGTTCGGTATTGCTGTGCTCGGCAAAGCTGCGTTCGACACGGGTGCCGTCGGGCAGTCGGGTAGCTTCCATGCGTCCCCAGACGTCATATTCGTAATGGTGGATGCGCTCCTGGCCGTCCACCCGTTCGGTCTGCTGCAGGCAGTTGCCGAGACCGTCGTACTGGTACTCGGTAACGCCCGCCGGTGTGCCGTCGATAGCCTGGCGAGTGATTGAAGTCGGTTTATTGAAGCGGTTGTAGAGGGTCAGGACTTCACCGCTCAGCGCAATGCCCGGCCGATCGGCACGTTCCAGCCAACTGCGCTCCCGCGGTCCGGACTCACCGAACGGCGAGCGCTCGGTCACGCTGACCACATCGTCGGCCTGCCTGACCCGGCACTGTTGGCCCCAATCGTCGTAGCTATACTGGCGGGTCAGTGTGAGAAAAGCCTGGCTCTGGTCAGCCAGCCAGTCGTACTCGGTTTCCGAGATCAGGCAGTCCTGGGCGTCATAGCTGGCCGCATAGGTTTGCCGGTAGTCCTGGCTGCCGGGCTCCAGGAGTGCGGTGTAGATGATCCGGCCGAGGCCATCGAACAGGTCCTTGCGCTTGACGCCCTTGATATCGGTCTGCACCTGGCCGCGCTGCTGCCCTTCGACGATATAGGCATAGTGGCGTGTTGCGCTGTACTCGGGATTCCCGGGGGCCAGCGTTTCGCTGATCAGCCGGCCCTGGGCATCGTAGCGGTAGTGGTTGGCGACACCATCGGCATCGGTTTGCAGCACCAGCCGGCCACTGCCCCGCGCATGGTGAAAGGTCACGGTCTTGCTCAGCTCATCGAAGTTGTTGGTCAGGGTTTGCAGGGTCTCCTGCACGGGCTCCCCGGCCAGCTCGCTGTCGATCGGATTGTAGAGATAGTCGGTGGTGCTGGTCTTGCCGTTGAGGGTGTCGGTCTGGCGTGCCAGGGTGCCATGCAGATAGGCGTCCTCCGGTGCGTTGTTGAAGCTGCGGACCACCTGACGCAACAGGATCTCCTCGTCACCCATCATCTGTGACATGCGCTCTTCGCGGGCTTCCAGATAGCCCTTGGTCTTGCTGCCTGTCAGTGGCGCTATGGCGATATAGCGAAATGTCGTGCGCAAGGTCGGTGCCTGCTCGCCTGCCGCCGGGGCCGGATACACCGTGATATGGCGTGGGTTGCGGACAAAACCTTCCGGGTCCTCCGGACATTCGCCGGGTATCCCGTCCTTGTCGAAGTACTCATGAACCGAGCGGACGCCATTGATATCGACCTGTTCGGTCAGGTTGCCAAAGTCGTCATAGGCGCTGGTCTGGATTTCGCTGCGATACTGGTTGGGGTTGCTGACCAGGTTCCAACTGGTTTTTACCTCCTTGGGCAACTGGTACTGCGGCGGTTGCCGCTCGAAGGGGACATCCTCGGCGTAATAGGTGGTCTGCACGGTCTGGCGACAGTCGCCCTGGGTGGTGACTTCCTCGGTCAGCAGATGAAAGCGGTTATAGGTACGCTTGACGGTCCGTACCTCGCGGGTGCCCACCAGCAGGATCGCGGTCGAGCCATAGAGATAGGTGTGGGGCGCGTTGTAGAGATTGTCCACATCGTTGTTCCAACTGAGGGACGCGCCATTGCCGAGGAAATTGTGGTTCAGGTGATCGTTGTACTGGTAGGTCGCCTTGATCGGTGGCTGGCCAAAGCCCGGCTCGGTGGTGTGATGGGTGACGCGCGGTAGCGCCGTGCGGCCGGCGGAGCTGGGGAATACATGGCCTTCATCGCGGTATTCGATGGTTTCCACGCCACCCGTGGGGTTTTGCACCGAGCGCAAGCAGGTCATGCCGCGGATGCTGTCGCCATAGTGAAAGCGCCAGGCGGGTTGCGTCTCGCCGGGCAGGGTAATCGCCATGACCTTGCCGCCAGTCAGATGCAACAGGTACAGCGCCTCGCCGGCTTGCCCGGGAAGCAAGCGCAACTCGACCTCGTTGGTGCTGCGCACGACCTGCAGCAAGGTCGGACCGTCCTTCTCGCCGATGCTGGAGAGCAACTGGCCGCCCTGGAAGGGCACATAGTCGAGTTCAACATAGTGTCCCAGTGCCGAATGGATTTCCACCGGCAAGGCCACCCGGTTATCGCCGCTGCCGCCGGTCTGGAGTATTTCCACCAGGCCGGATTTGTGCACGATGCGGTAGCGGTCGTTGCCTTCGTCGTAGAAATGGAAGGTGTCGAGTTTCTTTTCCTTGATATCCGGCTCGTCGCCGCTGCTGGTGACCTTGAAACTTTCCCCGGTACTGAGGGTGATCACCTGGTTGTGCGGGGTGTATTGCGACAACCGCAGGTTCCAGCCCAGGCCAAAACCACTGTCGAGGGTATTGAGCGGGCTGAAGTCCAGGCCCAGCGGGATACTCGGGCCGCAGAGCTGGTGACTCTTGAGCTCCGGCAAGTTGATGGACAGCGTATATTGGCCGGTGCGCGGGTCGACACTGTTATGGACGAAGTTAAATGCGTTTGAATGTACAGTGCTGAGCGTGGTCATGTCGAAAGTCCATACGGTAAAAAATTTCGATAATTGAAAACGCCGTTATTTATTGGCGGGTGGTGTGCCCGAGGCCGTGATCTTGATGCAGGAAACATTGTCGCGAATAATGACATGGCCGTCTTTTTTCTCCACGGCCACCAGAAGTACGCCCGGGTCGATAATCGTTCCAGGGGGGCTCGAGGCGATATGGGCAATTTCCCTGATCTTGCTCGAGGTGGTAAGTTTCTTGGTGGTCTTGAGTTCCAGCCAGAATTCACCGCCATAATCGTTGAAGTTCTTTTCGCAGTGCGAATTATCGGTCATCAGAATAGTCATGGCCGAGGGGAACTCAACGATTTCCATACTGAAGGTTTTATCATTGGGGCAGGGCGAGGTGGGGGCGGTGAAATCATAGTTCACGGTTGTTCCGGGGGCGGGGCCAGGCAAGGTGCATATATCGCCCTGGACATCCCGGATAACCAGGGTACCCTGGCTTTTCGGCGCGGTGGCGGCCCAGCTCAGGCTGAAAGTGCAGAGACCCAGGCCCAGTACGCAGACCAGTGTGGCTATAGTCGAACGGTTCATTTGGAGATACCTCAAGACGACTGGCAAAGTCTGCCGTGGAAGAAGTCGAGCATTGACCCACTACCACAAGGTGGCGCAGTTATACTTGACGTGATAGTTGCTGGTGCCCGATCCGCTACTGTCCCAGCGTGCGACCAGCGCTGAATTGGCGGGGCATTCGTAACTGTGGCTTGAGGTGTGGTCAGCGGAATCCGGACCAACGATGGTCTCCACCGGAAGTTGCCAAAGGCCATCTGTTAGCGCCGAGCAGAAGTAGCGATTGGCCACGTAGCTATTCTCCGCATGCCAACTGATACCGGTCAGTACCTTGTTGGCCGGGCACTGGTACTTGATACCTTGGCGGACAGGTGTGTCCGCACTGCTCTCAGCGCTGGTCGTCACCGGTTGGCCGTTTTGCTGGACGCTGGCGCAGCGGATTTTCATATATTTTTTTTCATTGATGCCACCGTACCGGGGGGCGACGCCGACCAGTACCTGATTGGACAGACACTTCAATGTGTAACCGGGATTGAACTCAACTTCATTGCCCCAGTCGCCGGGTGTGATGGTGGCTGGCGTTCTCGGGGTGGCCTGGGTGGGTTTACTTGACGAATTGTCCGCGTGCGCTGGAAGTGTCGAAAAAACGGTAGCGGCCAATAGACAGGCAACGAAGCCAATATAACGCCAGGTTCTTAAGGTTTGGATCGAAGCCGGGATATTCATATTGATTTTCCTCGGATAAAAATAATGAGGTGCGGAAAAATTATATTTTTTCCGTGACGATCAGCACCCCACGAGAAGCCATGGGTTTCGAGGTTTTGCGATCGGTCGCCAACGCGAAGTTGCTCTGGGGGGATCGCTGTAAGCAACACTAACAGTAAATAACGCGCTGGCAACCTAGCAGTTCTGCTAGGTTGCCAGTCCCCGGGGCTGGGTGTAAAAAACTTCCACTGGAGTAATGCGGTCCGCTGTTGACGGGACAGGTCTTTTACGACGACGACTGATTACCGTGGAGCAACATTCATGGCGGACTTACCTGTGCCCCATATTCCCGGCTTGTTGGCTGGCAATATCATTGATATTGAACAGCTTGCAGGTGATCCGTTACGGACTTATATAAAATACGATGTGATAGCCATCCACGATGTACTCTGGCCAAACTGGCGCGGCTGCAGTGCCCAGGGCCAAGTGCATGACTATGTCAATCAACGCGTCGATGTCACCGTGGCCGCCGGTTACACCCCGGAACTGGGGATGCCGGTGGATATCCCGCATTCGCTGATCAAGCACCTGGATCAGGGCTGGGGATTCTATTCGTACTCGGTAGCGCCCCCAGCCGACCCCACCAATCGCGGCCCCGAATCGCAGCGACAATTCTGTTATGTCGGCGTGCGCTCCTCGGCCTTGCCGGTGCCCCAGGTCAAGGAATCCCACGCCCTGGCGCTCGATCCCGCGACCACGACCGTGACCGCGGTGGTCTCGCCTTATGCGGCGATGAGCGTTGGCGACAAGGTGAAGCTCTTCTGGGAGGTGTTCTACCACGGCCTGCCGGACGACCTCTGGAGCCAGACCAAGACCCTGGTCGCCGAGGACATTGGCCGGCCGTTGAGCTGGGCGGTGCCAAGAAGCTTTGTGGTCGGCATGGACTATGTCGAAGCCCGCTACACCGTCGAGTATATCGGCGGCGGTGACAGCGAATCGATCATGCAGGTCATCGAGTTTGTGCCGCCGGACCCGAATGTGCCGCTGTTGGTGGCAGTACGGGTAAAGGACCTGGTGGGGACGGAGATCGACCCCCGGCAGTTTCCCGACGGCCTGACCCTGATCATCGATCTGGACTCCGGCATGCTCCCTGGCGATGAAGTGCTGCTGTACTGGACCGGCGAGCGTTCCACGGCCAGCGTGATCAAGTCATTGCGCATCGACCTGTCGGTTCTCGACAGTGGCGTGCTGGAGTTTCATCTGGAGCCGCGTTGGCTGACCGACAACCAGGGCGGCGAGGTGCACTGCAGCTACCAGTACGCCCGCGAAGGGTTTGCCCGCTCCTCCGTGGACCTGGTGCTGCGCATACTGCTCCCACGGAACCTGCCACCGCCACAGATTCAAGGGGCCACCCCCGAAGGCAGTGGCGGCGAATACAAGGGCTTCCTGCTGGCGCAGTCGGTCCGGGGCGGGGTGACGGTGTCCGTGCCGGCGGAGGTGCAGATCGGCCCGGATGAGCGGGTCGAAATGCATTGGGCGGGTTACCCGAACAACGGCAACTATATCGCCAGGACTGCGGAAAGCGATGGCAGCTACTTCATTCCACCGCGTTATGTCCCGGCGAATATGGCCTTCGGCGAGTCGCGGCGCTTTCCGGTGTTCTACCTGATCATCCCGGGCGCCGGCCAGCCGACGCCGTCCGATGCCTTCAATCTGCGCATCCAACCGCTGGAGAGCTCGACTTACCCCACCGTCTATTGCGAGCAGGCACGTGGCGGGCCGCTGTCCCTGGGCAGCGTGACGGAAGACGGGGTGGATATCTGCGTCGAGCTCTGGACCTTCATGGGCCAGGGACAGTGGCTCACCCTGCAAGTGACCGGTACGCGGCCCGGCGGTGGGGCAATAGATCCGTATTTTCTGCTGACCGATTACCCGGTCAACAACGCCGATGTCTCGGCCAGGAAAATATCCAGGAAGTTGCCCCGCGACATCCTCCGGCAACTGGCCCTCAACGCGTCTTTTACCTTGAAGGCCAGTATCAGCTTCGACAACGGCGACTCGGCTTACGACTGCCTGAACGGCTACGTCGAGTTGCGGGCATGAAAGCCTTGAGCGATGAGCAAGGAGACCGGCAATGAGCAATTACTCAGTCACGGATATCGTCAACTGGTTGAAGACCAAGGGCCTGTCTGGCTGGGATGCGATTGCCGCCTATGACCAGGCGCAAGTCAATGCGCAGTTGGCCCAAGAATATATTGCTCGATTCAATAGCGCCGCGTATTTGCCGTTGGTCAATGAGGATATTCCCACTGAGGATGGCGTGGATGAGTTGGTGATCGGCTATGAGCTGGACGCGCCGCGACTGTCCTTTGAAAACTCGAGCATCAAGAGCGGCGTGGCCAAAATGACCCTGAAGGTCGTGGGCGGTACCCAACTGTCCATGTACCAGCCACCGGGCGGCAAACGTTATGTCAACAAGGTCGAGGTCAACGATGCCCTGGATGGCCAACAGCTGACGATGGATGTCGAGTTGGCGGTGATGCCCGGTACGGTCGATTCGGCGGGGAGTGTCGTGGTCGATATGGCCAAGGGCACAAACTTCGAGTTGAGTTTTTCCGCGAGTCCGCAGGCCAGGAAACTGGCCGGGGCGACCTTTCAAAAATTATTCGACGAGGTGTTGAAGCCAGAGCAGAAACTTTATGTATTGAACACCTTCAGCACGGCGGGCAACCCCTTGCTGAAAGTGAAAAGCTTCGGCATTCGTGCCCATGCGGCGCCAGGCGCCAGTCGCCATGGCGCGGATAACTTTGGCGACGGGGAAGTGGTGTTCTTCATTACCCTGATGGGCGGTGAGGCGGGGCGCTTCCCCTCCTCGGAGAATGACTTCCAGTATCTGATCCCGGCCGGTGATTATTCCTCGACGTTTCTGGTCTCCCGGCAGGCCCTGACGGAAAGGGTATTTCTCGCTGCGGTTCGGCGGTTGGCCGGCTTGTCGGATACGGCCACCTTGCCCTTTGAACTCACAGTAGCGAACAACCGACTCCAGCGCATGGACGCCAGGGGCGGCGAGTTAAGGCCCTATGAGAACCTGGTGTTCACGGGCTCGGGTGAACGTTTTGTATTGGGCCGCGTGAGATTTTTATTATATAGCGTGGCCAATCCCGAGTACGCCAGTTCGCTTGAAGTGCGCTTCGAGGGTGACAAGGCCCTGGTGACCTGGAAACTGGCCAGTCAGGTTTTTTCTTCGGAGCACTTCTACACCTACAACGGTGTGGCGATGCGTGCGAAGGAGCTGAAGTATGTAAAGGGCGAAATGCTCTTCGATTGTCAGTACAGCGTGCAAGCGGACAAGACCATTGCGCTTAAAATGCAGGTCAATGACCTTGATCTTGTTTTGCGAACCACCGGAACCCCGCAGGTCGGACCGGTCAGTCATCCGTCCGAGGTTACGGCTGATGCACCGCCGGCGGCGGAGATCATGCATGCCCTGGAAAACCAGGCCCTTGATTTTTTCAATGAGGAAATGCGCAAGGCGGCGGCACGTTTTGCCAGCACCGGGGAAGAGGTCTCGGTACTCGCCTTGGGCAGCCTGCTGTTTCGCCAGGGCCGGCTTGAGCTCAGTGCCCTGCATGTCCCCGGGGACATGGCGATATTTGGCAAGATCGCCTCCGGCGCGAACAACTTTGTGGTCACCCCCCTGGAACCGGTGGTCGGTCATGGTGCCGAGCAGCGCTTTGCGACTGTCCCCGCGCGCTCGGGGCTGCGCTGGTCGGTCGAAGGCCTGGATGGCAACCCGAATATCGGCCGGATCGATCCGACCACGGGGGTGTATACGGCCCCCGCGGCCAGCGTGATTGCCGGCAGTTATGTGCGGGTCCGGGTCAAGGCCGCCACCGCCGATGGGGCGATCTTCAGCTATGCCCTGGTCACGGTGGTGGTCCGCGATATTACCGTCAATCCGGTGGTGCAAACCGCCACCGCGGGCAACTCGACACCGTTGGCCTTGTCGGCCGGTAGCAGCGGTCGCGGCGAGTTGATCTGGAGAATGGCCGATCTTTCGAGTGGCGCCACCCTCAGCGGAACGTCTCCCAAGGACATGCAGTATGTACCGGGGCCTAAAGTGACCGGTCAATACTTCAAACTGGATGAAGTGCTGGTCACGGAAAAGAATTCGTCCACCGGCAATAGCCAGTCGAGCTTTGTGCTGGTCGCCCATCGAGCCTCGAATATCTTTCCTGAAGTGGATGACAGCCTGGACTTGCCGCAAGACCAGGTGCAAATCGTTGCACGCGGCGAAGATGAGCAGCCCATCGAGGGCATTACCTGGACACTGCTCGCCGGTTCCGGGCGGTTAAGTGAAAGCGGGCGTTTTAGTGTCGATCCCGCAGGGCATCACAAGTTTGCTGTTATTACCGCTTTCAAAACAGCCAGTCCATTGAACCTGAGCGGTTTCATTATCTTGCCTTTGCCCCTGCTCAGTAGCCGGCGATACCTCGATAGCCTGGGTATTTAAACAAGGTTTTGTCTGGGCTATGGCCCGTTCATGGGGCTGCCGACAAAACACGAAATAACAACGTGATTGAGAGGATAGGTCATGGAACTGAACACCTACGATAGTTTGATTCAGTGGCTGAGTGTAAAACCGAGAACCTCGACCTGGGATGCATTGATTGCCTATGACCGTGACCAGGCCAACCGCTTGTTACGCCAGGAGTACATCGAGCGGTTCAATACAGCGTCTTATTTTCCACTGTTCAATGAAGATATCCAATTGTCGCGAAACAGCTCGACCGTGGTCATCGGTTATTTACTGGATGCGCCGGTACTTTCTTTCCAAGGGGCCAATATCAATAGCTCGATGGTCGATTTCACCATGAAGGTGATGGGGGGCACGCAATTCGCGTTTGGCGAGCCGGAAGGGGGTGAACGCTATATCAACAAGATCGCCGCCCTCGATGCCCTGGATGGCCAGCGGGTCACTGCGACCACTGAACTGAATCTACAAAACGATGAGCCGATCAATTCCATTGGACAGGTGGTGCTCAACACCAGCAAGGGTACCAACTTTCAAGTCTGGTTTGCCAAGACCTATGAGGCTCGGGTAATCGGTGGAGCAAGCATCAAAGAATTTTTCGACAACCTGGATGATACCGTCAAGAAATTTGAATTGAGCCGTATCGTTATTCGTGAAGAGGACTTCCTCAAGCCCGAGTCATTTAAACTGCGGACCCATGGTCGTTATAACCCCGGCCCAGGCGCTCCGATCACCGACGAAGGCGCGGTGTTGATGTTTGTCACCATGCAAGGCGGTACCGACGGTGATATACCATCGAGCAATGAGGCGCTGCATTACCTGATTCCCAGCGACAGGCCTTATTCCTCAGCGATGTTGTTGGGGCATCGCTTCTTTATGCAAAAGATGTTTGTCGAGGGCTGCAAACGCATGCACACCGGCAGTACGCCTTTTACCGCTGTGGTCGAGGGTATTGAGGAGGTATTTGTCACCGGCGTGCGCGCCACCTCCGGGGAGCGCGTCACCAGCTGGCCGGCGGCGACCCTGGCCCATTTCAGCAAATTCCAGATTGCCCGTTTGTCGATGAATCTGTTCAAGCAGGCCAATCCGGATGCGGCGACCCTGGTCTTGAATTTTGTCAGTGGCAAGATCCGCCTGGCGTGGAAAGGCTCGGGTGAGCAAGAGGCAGAGGTGATCACCACGGCGGGTGGCCAGACCCATCGGGCCAGCATGCGCGTGGCCTGGGTCTGGGAGGAGGAGTTCGAACTCAGGTTCAGGGTCGATGGCGAAGGGCTGGAGTTGATCTCCACGCAACAGAACCGGCAGGCGATCTTCAAGGCCCAACCGGGCGGCTTTGCGACGATCGCCGGCGTGGCCGAATATTTTCCCGAGATCGCCGAGTATGTCGAAGCCAGCTTGCTGCCCGAAGCCTGTCGCCAGGCCATGGCGGCGTTTGCCGAGCCGATCCTGGATATCAATGCCGTGGCCCTGCACAGTCTGTTGTTTCACTCGAACAATGCGGTAAAACTGCTCGATGCCCGGCAGCCAGGCGATTTGATCTACTTCAGCGATATCGCCCCGAATCGCCTGGCGTTTGAGATCTCCCCCCTCGAAACCCTAATCGGCCCCGGTCGGCGGTTCCAGTTCAAGACGACGCCCGCGCGCAGCGATATCACCTGGCGGGTCGAGAATATTAACAACCAGGACAATTATGGCCGTTTGAGCGATGAGAGTTACCCCGGAAAAATCGAGCCCGATGGCTGGTATACGGCACCCGTACTTGCACAAATTCCCGGGCAATTCAAACGGGTGAGGATTGTTGCCGAAGCGCCGGGCAATATGGTCAGTTATGCGTTGGTGACGGTGGTGGTCAGGGATATCACTGTCAATCCTTTGATTCAAATGGCGAGCGCCGGAGAGGAGGACGAAGAAAAAGCCCTCGAGTTATCCGCCGGGACCTTGGTAGAGGGGAACCTGGTATGGTCTATTGCCAATCAAGAGGATGGCGCCAGGGTCTATGGCAGCAACGACAAGGAAATGAAATATATGCCGGGGCCGAAAGTAACCGGTAAGTATTACCATATTGATGAAGTCAAGGTCAGTGTCACCAAGGACGGGGTTGAAACCACCCAGTCCTCTTATGTTCTGGTTGCCCATCGCCCGGCCAATATGTTTCCGGAAGTATTGGAGGCGTACGGTCTGCCGGATAACCAGATTAAATTGGTGGTCTATGGTGAAGACGGCGAAGTGTTCCCCGGGATCCGCTGGGAGCATATCTGCGGTTCGGGTGAGGTCAACGCCGACGGTGTCTTTACCCAGCGCGAAGGCGATACCAATCACTTTGCGGTGATTACCGCTTTTCTGCCCGGCCCGATGAATTATACCGGGTTTATCATCTTGCCCTTGCCGCTGGTGAAGAAAGAACAATTTATCAAACTCCTCAAACGCAAATGATCGCGTCTCGGTAATGACTCACGCGTCTTTATATACAGAGGTGCAAGATGGCTACCAACTCGCTGGAAGAGTTACTGGAAAAGATGCAGGGTGATACGGTCACCCGCGGTTGGGGCGCGGTTGCGGTATTCGACCGGCGGCGTCTCAACCTGGCCTTGCAGCAGCAGTTTGCCGCCGGTTTCAGTGGAAGCAATTTTCCGCCGCCGATCAGCGGACGGGTGAGGCTGTCCACAGTGACCTATGAATTTATCGACCTGTATTCGGTGGTCCTGGGGACACCGACGCTGTCCTTTGAAACGGCCTCGCTCGGCAATCCGACCGTGACCATGACCTTTCCCCTGGTCGGAGGGGTGGCGGTGCAAGGTGACGAGCCTGCCGGGCAGATGCCCTCGTTTATCATGTCCCAGTCCATCGAACCCGGGATGGGTCATGAGCTGGTCCTGGAGATTCCCCTAACCCAGGCGCAAGGCAATGTCGATCAGGTAGGGCGCGTATTGCTGGACCTGTCCGAGGCGAGAAGTGCCCGTTGCAACCTCGGACGTGGCCGAGGCAATTCGCCAACGCTGATCGGCCAGTTCTTCCTGGAGCAATTTGCCGCCTTGCCCGAGGGCCGCCGGGTCTTCGAATTGAGTCGTCTCGACCTGAGCGGCTACAACCCCCTGAGTCCCGCCAGCTTCCGTGTGGTCACCCAGCGTGCGCCGGGGGCCGAGAAGGCCGGTGCGCTGAATGCCCAGGAGGGCGCGGTGGTCTTTCTGATCCGGCTGCGGGCCAATGAAGAAGACGGCGACCTTCCTACCGAAGGCGGTAGTTTCCCCTACCTGATTCCTGACGATATCCAAACCGATCCGCAAGGCAACCCGCAGCCGATGTATTCGGCGACCCTGGTGATTGCCCGCAAAATGCGCCGCTATATCAACGAGCAGCGCATTGAATTGCTCAAGCGTTTTGCGCTGTACAACGACTATGAGTTTGTCGAGGCGGTGATCAAGCGTCCTTATGACACAGCGGTGTTCGGCAATCTGCAGAGCACGCGCACCACTATGTTGCTGGAGCCGGCTTTCGCCGAGTTGGCAAACGGCGGAACCCAGCAGTTCCGTGCGGTCTGGGGCGATGGCACGCCGGTGCTCGGGGTCGAATGGCTGCCACCGCATTCGGTCAACTACATACAGGCCAGCGGTTCGATCAGTCCCAATGGGCTGTTTACCAGCGTGCCCGCCGATGATGATATGCCTGAGGACATTGTGCATACCGTGGTCACCGCGCGTTACTGGCAACCGGCCAGTGGCAACCTGCCCCCACGCGAGTACACCGCCTCGGCGGTGGTCCTGGGGGCGCCGCAGAGCACCTTGATTTCCGCGAGCGTCTGCGTGCGCAGTACCCGCGTCGCGAACCCGGAGCCGGTCGAGATCCGCGGTGCGACACTGACGGCCAATACCTTACGCTGGCTTGAGCCGGAGCTGGGCAGCCTGACCAAGATCGATGACAACCAGGTGATTTATACCCCACCGGCGCTGGGCAGCCAGGATCCGGCGATTCAGGTCCAGCGCATCGGGCTGAATGACACCGAGTCGAGCGCCGAGACCACGGTTATCTTGCTCAACCGCACTGCGCAGCTGGCCGTGGGGCCGAACTATTCGGGGCCGGTCTACCCGGGCGAGGTGATCCAGTTCAGCGTCGACGACCATCCCGCCGACCTGTTCGAGTGGAGCGTGCTCGGCGAGGGTGAGATCAATGAGCAGGGGCTCTACCGGGCGCCGGAGAGCTTCGCGCATTCGGTGGCGATCATCACCTGCAAGCATGTCGACAACCTGATGAATCCGTTCGGCTATGCGGTGGTCCAGCTCTCGCGCCGGGTGCAGGCAGAGCCACACTGGGAGGAGCTCGCGTCCTTCACGTTGACGGTACCGGGGGGCGTGAACCGCTGCTACAGCAACGGTCGACAACAGATTACCGTGCTGATCGAAGTCGAGACCAAGGCGGTCAAGATCGGCGACCGGAACTATGATGTGCCGCTGAGCGATAGCGAGCTGGCGAGCATTGAAATCGTCGATGGCGAAACCAAACACCCTCTGAAACTTCTGCTACCCCATCAGGAGGGCATACCCGAAGGCAGCACTGAGCAGATGGTCAGCGACAAGAGGAACCGCTTCAATTTGTATTCCACCGGTGTGGTCAGGGAGTCTGCCGAACCTGAAGAGATCGCCCCACGTAATAACCGCACCCGCTCGCGTCGCCTGCAGGTGCATTTTGCCATTGAGGAGTCTCGGACGTTTTATGCGCGGTTTCGCGATGATTTTGGCTCGTACAAGAATTCGCTCGAAGTGGGTTCGCTGAACAAGGAGGTGGAGCTCACCGGTGTCGCGATACCTATTGTCGACACCAGCCTGGGCGATTCGACGCCGGACTACATGCGCAACACCGATTATCTGCTCCGGCGCGAACGGGTCGATGGCGTGGGCCAGCCGGGACCCGATGGCAATGAATTCGATTATTACCTGACTTCGATCGATTACTGGCACCTGACCTATAGACGGCTGGGCCAGTTCCCGGTGGGGTTCATGGTCATGAGCATCGAGGCCAACTGCTCGACCATCCAATGGGAATCGGAACTGCTCGAGGAAACCTTCTTCAGCTACACCGGTTGTGCCTTTTATCCGCAGCCGAGCCTGAATCGGGATAACCCACCGCTGGAAGAGACCTTCGACGGGCATTTCTACGAGTTGCTCGGTGTGCAGAAACCGGCGGAAATCCTCAACTCGGACTTTGTTCCCAATAAAGGTCCGAACCGCGGCGGGCTGATGGTCAGCCTGCATCGAGAAGCGACCATGCCCTATTGGTACGACGGCATGAGTCCGGATGTCGCTATCGAGTTTCGCAAAGAGCTCGATCCGCCGGTGAAGTTCAGGTTGATTGACCAGGAAGGCAATCTTCACCGGATTACCATCGGCTTCCCGTCACCGTCGGTCTATGACAGCCGGAATAAATTGGTTTTCAGCTTTTTGTGAAGTTCGACCGGGCGCTGCCGGCTTGAGAGACATCGGGCCGTTGCGGCGCCACCGCCTAATTGACTGTATTGAAGAGAAGGTGAAGAGCAATGAGCGCCTCAACGTCTGTGCACTCCAATGCCTTTAATTTTACCAGTTTCATGAATAACGGCGTCGATCCACGTACCGGCCAATATACCCAGTCGATCAGTTTGCCGGAACTGCAGAGTCATCTGTTGAATGGCCCGGTGATTCCCATCAGCCTGGACTTCAACCCACTCAATACCCTCGACAGCGGTTATGGCCTGGGTTGGAACCTGCGGTTGTCGCAATACACTCCGCACAATCAGGTGATCACCCTCAATACGGGGGAAAGTTTCAAGGTCACCAGCAGCGGCGACGAGCCGGATATCGAGGAAAAGAAACTCGACACCTTCCACTTCTACGATGAGGGCAATGACCGTTACCGTATCGTGCACAAATCCGGTCAGGTGGAAATACTCCAGACCGGCGGCAGCGGCGATAACCGGGTGGCCTTGCCAGTACAGATCTATTCGGCACAGGGGTATCAGGTCGACCTGACCTATGTCCCCTTCCAGGGTGGTCAGTTGCTTTCCAGCATTGTCGAGAAGCAGGGCCCGACCTTGCTGCAAGTCGTGCGCAGCACCAACGAGGTCGAGTTGCGGCTGTTTCCCGGGCAAGCCGGCGAGGCGCTGTACCTGTTGCATCTGACTGGCGGCAAGGTCATGGCGATTACCCTGCCCGGCGAGACGCAACCCTCCTGGCGCTTCTACTATGGCGACAGTATCCGCGGCCTGAACTGTCTGCGCACGGTGCACAACCCCACGGGCGGCGTGGAAACTATCGAATACCGCGATGAGGGCCATATCTTCCCCAGCACCGCCGGCCGTGCGGCGTTGCCGCGCGTCACCCATCACACCACCGAGCCGGGTTTTGGCCAGCCAGAGACCAAGGTGACCTACCTCTACAACGACCACCTGAATCACAATTTTCTCGGCAATGGCGCGTCCCTCAGTTGGAGCAACGATGTGGACAATCTCTACAATGCGCCCCACACCTATTTCTATGGCTCGACCGAAACCCTGCTGGTGGGCACCCGCGAAGTACGGACCGTCAAGCGCACCTATAACCGCTTTCATCTGCTGACGGAGGAAGTCACCACCCAGGGCGACTGTCGCCAGACCGTGGAGACCACCTATTACGCCGAGGACAAACCCTTCGCGCTGCAACCGCCACAGTGCCAGTTGCCCAAGGAGGTGAAATCCAGCTGGAGTCTGGTCAGTACCCCCAGCCGCTACCGCAGCGAAATCCAGACCACGGCCTACGACGATTTTGGCAACCTGACCGAACAAGTCGATATCAATGGGGTCAGGTCGGTTCATGAGTACTTCGACAAGCCCGGAGTACCCGGCGAATGTCCGAAGGACCCGGAAGATTTTGTCCGCAACCTACGCCATACCACTGTGTATCCCGCCTCGGCCACGGGGACCCAGGCGCCGACCTTGCGCACGGCATTTCGTTATATCGCCCTGGCCGCCCTGACGAACAGTGGCCGCAACCTCAGCCTGGTGCCCAGCCAGGAGCGTTTGCTGGAGATGAACGGAGCGGCCGAGACGGAGCTGCAAAGCACCTTGCTGGAGTACTTCGACACGCCCGGCGATAGCCGCCTGCACGGTCGCCTGGCGCGGCGCGAACAAACCCGCAATGGCCAACGCCTGGAGACTGCGTACGCATACAGCACGCCCGAGAGCCGGCTGGCCGGCGAGCCGGTGCTGCAAACCGTGGAAACCCTGACGGGGTTCGATGGCGAACAGAAAGTCATCACCCTGCAACGCTCGCTGACCCGTGGCGAACCGGTACTGGAGCGTGATGACAACGATGTCGAGATCCTGCGGCGCTACGATCGGCTCGGGCGGGTCACCAGCGAGACGGTGGCTCCCAACTCGGATGAGTTCCGCGCCACCCGGCACTATCGTTATGTATTGGTCGCCATGGACGGGCAACAAGCCGAGCAAGTGGTGACCGACGTCAAGGGGGTCGAGACGCGCAGCCTGTTCGACGGCCTGAACCGGATTATCCGCGAGGAGCGCCAGAATGCCGATAGCCAGAGTGGTGCGCGGGATTTTCGAACGACCTACAGCGCAGGCTACGATGAGTTGGGCAATCTGGCCCGGGAAACCCAGGTTGACTGGTTGGGCAGCCGGGACCTCGAACTGAGCAGCCACTATCAATACGATGATTGGGGCCAGCAGTTGTGCGTGACCAATCCGTTGGGGGTCAAGGAGTACAGCCAGATCGACCCGATCGGTAACGCCGACCACAACGGGACGATCCAGACCGTCTGGCAGGAAGGCAGCGGCAGCAACCCGCTCAAGTCGGGCAAGACCGTGGCCTGGCTCGATCGTTTCGACAAGCCGGTACGGGTCGAGCGCCTGGGGCTCGACGAACGCACCGTCAGCCTGCATGAGTACGTGCAGGATGGTCTGGGCCGCACGATCGAGGACATCGATGGTCGCAATGCCCGCACCCAATACCGTTACGATGCCTTTGATCGCCTGGAACAGAGCACCCTGCCGGAAGGCGCCGAGGTCTTGCGTGAATATGCCGCGCACAGCACGGAAGATTTGCCGATCAAAATCAGCGTCGACAGCGTGGTGCTGGGCGAGCAGAGCTTCGACGGGCTCGACCGCAAGATCGGTTCGGTCACTGGTGGGCGCGTGCAAGAGTATGTCTACGACCCTGGCCAGAACCAGCCGAAAACCGTGACGGTGCCCAGCGGCGAATCGATCGACTACGAGTACCAGCCACAACTTGGCGAGGAGCCGCTGATGCGTCGCCTGCCCAGCGGCGAAGCCGACTATCACTATGACAACGCCAATGCCCGCTTGCTCTGGTGCGAGGAGGCGGGGCAGAAACTGACGCGCGAGTATTTCAGCACCGGCGAGCTCAAGAGCGAGTCCCTGGTCCAGGGCGGCGAGAGCCATGCCATGCACTATGACTACAGCCGCCTCGGACTGCTGCGCAGCTATGTCGATGTGCTTGGCCAGACGCAATCCTATGACTATGACGAACGTACCGGGCAACTGAAGCAGACGGCGTTGGGCACGACGACCTCGACGTTCAGCTACGATGGCCTGGGGCGGACCCGGAGCATTCATACCCGTGATTCCGCCAGCGGCCAACAGGTGCGTATCACCCTCGAATACGATGAGTTTTCTCGGGAAACCCAGCGTACCTTCGACCTGGACGGTGTCGAGCAGACGTTGACCCAGGCCTATGACGCGGTCGATGCGCTGGTCACGCGCAGCTTGTCGCAGGGCTCGACGCAACTGCGTAGCGAGCAGTACGAGTACGACCTCAACGGCCGCTTGCAGATCTATGACTGCGCCGGCAGCCAGCCGCCACAGGACCCTTATGGCAACCCCATCAGCCAGCAGGTGTTTCGCTTCGATGCCCTGGACAATATCACCCGGGTGGTGACCACCGCCGTGGGCGGCGAGATCAATCGGGCCGATTACCACTACCAGAATCCCGATCCGGCGCAGTTGAGCAAGGTGCTCAACAGCAATCCCGGCATGGGCTACCCGTCGCAAATCGAATTGACCTATGACCTCAACGGCAACCTCACGACGGATGAGCAAGGCCGTACGCTGGAATACGACGCGCTCAATCGCCTGCTCAGTGTCAGCGCGCCGGACGGCGGAGCGCCGCGTGGCTACGCCTATGATCCGCTGGACCAGTTGTCCCGGCAGGAGGAGGGGGGCAATAGTCAGCAACGCTTCTATCGCGATGGCGAACTGGCTAATACCCTCGGGCCTCGGCAGAACCGGACCTTTATGCGTGGCGGCGACAGTGTCCTGGCCGAGCGGCAGGACAGCGCGACGCGCCTGCTCGCGACCACTCTCGGCAACAGCGTGATCAGTGAGCTTGGCCAGGGCGCCACGCATCAGGATATGGCGTACAACGCCTACGGACATCGCAGTGCCGGCGAGGCGGCGAGCGCCACACTGGGCTTCAACGGTGAACTGCGTGAGGACGTCAACGAGTGCTATCTGCTGGGAAACGGCTACCGGGTGTATAGCCCGGGACTGATGCGTTTTCAAAGCCCTGACTCGATCAGCCCGTTTGAGCAGGGCGGGGTCAATGCCTATGCCTACTGTGGCGGGGATCCGGTCAATCGAACCGATCCGAGTGGGCATTTTTCCTTTACCGCGATCGGATCATTATTGGCCTTGATCGGCGGAGGATTGATAGTTTCTTCCTTTGCCGTGAAGGGCAAGGGCACCAAGACTGTGCTGGCAAGCGTTGGCGGCGTGATGCTGTTTGCCGGTTTGGGCGCGATCGGGATGGGGGCCTTTCAGGCGAGAGGTAACTTCGGTTCTGGTCGCACGGGCGGGGTCGTGCGGCAAGCGGCATCACGATCTAATCAGCGCCAGGCTTATCAAGCCAGGGCAATAGAAAACGCGCGCCAGGACCTGGAGAGTCTTCGCTACCTCGAACGTCAGGCAGCAAATCAAACAGCACCTGTGGCAACGGTACAAACAGCAACGATCCCACTAAGTCCATTAGCTGGGCAGGCAGGAGCCTACGTCGATGTGGGCCGGCGGATATCAGTCACATCGATGCTGGAACCAGTACCAGGACCAGTAACACCAGGACCAGTAACATCGGCCCCCAGACCCCCCATGCCACTCCCTCCTCAAGAAACGAATGCGGTGACGGTCGTCAGGAGATCGACCTAGTAACGTGAACAGAAAAGCCCGAACCTGCCGGCAGCGACGCCCTTAAGGGGCGCTGTCGCCGGCAGGCTGAGGTTTTAAGAGAGAGTTTTCACGACGGTCTTCAACACTTACAAATTCTCACCTGTAGGCACCTTGCACCGTTCGACGACTGGGGCTTAAAGTCTTCCGGTCGCCCATATTGGCGACACGGGTTTGGCGACTCGTCGATAAAATGTGCAAAAGCTTCCTGAGCTTAATTGCAGGTATGCTTGTCTCCGCAAAGCCGCGTTATGGCGGCTGTGCGCGGGAGACCTTCGGGTCTGCCGGTTTTTGCTCGTTTATCCCGGTTCGCCAACCTGCGTACAGCCGCCACCCCTTCGTTTGGCGACGATTGAGTGATGGCTTTCATTTAAAAAACGAGGCTTTACCCATGACTAAATACATACCTCTTACCGCTATCGACTGCCTGATCCCTAGCCTGCTGATCGATGCCGAAAGCCCAACCGACGTGCTCCACGCCAACGCCGCCGCGCGCTTCCTGGCCGCGACGCAAATGCTCGAATCCCTGGCCCGCATCGAACTGCACAATGCCAACGACATCGACTTCCAACATATCCTTCAAGTCCCGGCGATGGTCCTGCGCGACGGCTGTGACCTGATGGATGTACTCGGTTGGCGATTGCGCGTCTGAGTCTTTAAGCAAAGCAGACGAAACCTGTAGAGGAGTGGCTTGCCTGCGAGGTTTTTAGGGGGCTTATGGGCCTTTTCGCTGGCAAGCCAGGCTCCTACAGGGGAGCGGTGTTTTCAAGATCCGTTCAACCCCACCCGCCGCACATACTCTACCAACTCGCCGTTATGCCGCAGCCCCAGCTTTTCCATCGCCGTGCGCTTCTGCCGGCTGATGGTCTTTTCGCTGCGGTTGAGGCGTTCGGCGATTTCCCGGCCGGAGCAGGCCTGGCCGAACAGGCGCAGCACTTCCAGCTCCCGTTGTGACAGCGGGGTATCGAGCAGGGCGCTGGTGCCGTGGGTTTTCAGCAGCAGGGCAAAGCTGGGGCTCAGGTACTCGCGGTTCGCGCTCACGTGCTCGACCGCCGTGCGCAGCTCGTGCAGCGGGCGATGTTTGTCGAACAGCCCGGTCACCCCCTGATCGAGTACCGCCCGTAACAACGCCGGGCTGTTGAGCATGGTCATCACCAGCACCTTGAGCCGGGGAAAGTGCCGGCGGATATAGCGGATCAGGGTGATGCCGTCGGGGAAGCGCCCGTTGGGCATGGAAAAGTCGGTGAGCAGCAGGTCGCAGGGCTGTCGTTGCAAATGCGTGAGCAGCGCATCGGTGCTGCGGGCTTCATGCAGCCGCAGGTCCGCGTCGCGGTCGGCAAAGCTGATGGCCATTCGCGCACCTTGCAGCACGACGGGATGGTCGTCGGCCAGGAGGATATGTCGGGTCATGGAAGCAGGAGCCTTGGGGCGTCGGTCTGTTCAGGGGGGAGCGAATCGCAACGGCGCCTGAGGGTCACAACTGCCGAGTGCAGTTCTCGTGTGACGATCAGGTCGGGACTGTGAGTATCACGCCGGCCAGCCGGCGGGGATCGGTGTCACAGCTGCACCAGGCCCATTTCCGCCGCCTTGCGCAGGGCGGCCCAGCGCGACGACACCTTGAATTTGACCCGGATATTGGCGAAGTGATAGTTCACCGCCGATTCCGTGCATTCAAGGATTTGTGCAATTTCCCACGAAGACTTGCCCATCACGGCCCACTCCATGACCTCCAGCTCCTTGCGGGTCAGGCTGATGCGTGGGCGCGGTTCGGTGGCTGGCGGTGCAGGGGGAAGCGTGGGCGCGTTGGTGGCGGTGGGTTTGGAGAGTGAAGCGTGCATGTCGGAAACTCCCGCAAAAATGCGATTGAAGAGATTCATCGGTTTTTTTGGCTGAGTTGCTCAGGCGTTCCTGGCGAAAAGGGCCCCAACGTCACTGGCGATTTCCGCAGATCGCCCGTGAAGTTATAAACAGAAAAAAACGTTTTGGGACCTGTCAAAATTGACAGGTGGCGACTGTACAAGGAGATGTGAGCTATTTCTGTCAGCCAATTCTTTTTGTGTTGTGGGCTGAAGGCAAAGTGCTTCCAACCGCGTCAAAAAATGCAGAAATTCTTTGTTTACAGTCAGTTAATTCGCAGGCTCGCGCAGGCAGGTGAAGGGGGGATGGCGGTGATGCGGGTAGGGAAAGTAGGAAAGTTCTGTCGTTTATTTTTTTGCCGTTGGTCGTTTTTATCTGGGGTGGCGTAGGACGGCGGCGTTCGGGGGAAAGGTGACCGCTGAGCGGTCACCGCTGGCCTCAGGGCTTTTTCACGGGCGTCGGCAAGGTCACCAGTGACACGTAGTCGTTCCAGAATTTCTTCTGGTCCACCGCGAACACGATCCTGGCTTTCTGCGTCCCCACCGGCGGGCTCTTCTTGTAGCCCAGCGCGCGACCGTAGTCCGGCCCGAAATGGGTGTCGACATCGATCCACATCTCGCGCGACTCGGTGACGATCTCGGGTTCCGCGAGGAACAACGCCGGCAGGCTGTCCCAGGTGAAGCTGTGGTAACCCGGGTCCTTGGCGAACTGCGGCCCGAACACGCTCTTGTACAGCTCCGGCACCGCACCCTTGGCGGCGATCACCCGCTGGTAGACCGAGGCGTCGAAGGTGACTTTCTCGCAGACATCGTTGGGGAAGATCACGTGTTCGATGGGCGAGCGCAGGACGATCTTCGCCGCCTCCGGGTCGAACCACCAGTTGAACTCCGCCGCCGGCGTGGTGTTGCCGGGAATCTCGATGGCGCCGCCCATGTACACGATGCGCTTGATCAGCGGCACGATATCCGGCGCCTGGCGGATCGCCAGGGCCAGGTTGGTCAGCGGGCCGATGGCCAGCAGGGTCACTTCGTGCGGGTTCTTGCGCACGCTGTCGATAATGAACTGCGGGGCGGTTTCGCTGCGCAGTTTGGTATGCGTCGCCAGGCCATCGGGCGGTGCCACCAGTTGCGCCGCCGAGGTCGGTCGCGGGCTCTTGAACGCCCCCGACCAGCCGGCACCGAACAGCGCCTGCTCCTGTGGATAAGTGGCGAAGTCATGCAGCAGCGGATAGGCCGCGCCGGAGTAGACGCCGATCTCCTTTTCCACCCCCATGCGTTCCACGGCCCTGAGGGCGTCGACCTGTTCCTGGTCGACCCAGGCATTGCCGCTGACCAGGGTCATGCCCAGCAGGTCGATCTTCTTCTGTGCGTGTAACTGCGCCAGCATGATAAAGGCCTGGCCGTCGTCGTTGAGGACGTTGAAATCGGTGTCGATGATGACTTTTTCAGCCGCTTGCAGCGAGCCGGCGGACAAGCCGACAGCCAACGCCAGCGCGCAGCCCTTGAGAAAGCGTTGCATGGTGATGTGCCCCAATGAGTTGTGATTGTCTTGTGCTGATCCAGCCTAGCCTGCCGACGCCTGGAAAGGCCATCGGCAGGTCAGTGGTCACTTAACGATTGACCAGTTTGGCCGGCAGGGCGATCACCAGGCCGCTGCTGAGGATCAGGCAACCGGCGAAGAACCAGAGGGCCCCGGCGCTGCTGCCGGTGAGGTCGATGGCCACACCCATCAGCGAGTTGCTGACCAGCCCGGCGATGTTCGCCAGCGAGCAGGCCAGGGCAAAGCCGGTGGCCGCCGCGGTGCCTTTGAGGAAGGTTGCCGGCAGGCTGAAGAACACCGGCACCGCGCCAATGATCGCCGCCGAGGCGATGGCGAACAGGGTGACCGTCGCCACCACGTTATGGGTGAAGAAGGTACTGGTGGCCATGGCCGCGGCGCCGATGAAGAACGGCACGATGATGTGCCAGCGGCGTTCGCGATGCTTGTCGGAGCTGGCGCCGATCAACAGCATGCCCAGCAGGGCGGCGACACTCGGCAGGGCGGTGAGCACGCCGATATGGAAGGTGTCGGTGATCCCCGCGTTGCGGATGAAGGTCGGCATCCAGAAGCCCATGGCGTAGGCGCTGAGCAGGATCGAGAAGTCGATGCCGCCGAGCATCCACACCTTGAGGTTGAAGAAGCCGTCGCGAAAGTGCTGCTTGCTCTCGGGGCTGCCGGCCTCGTCGCTCTGCAGTTCGTTTTCCAGCACGGCCTTTTCCTCTTCGCTGAGCCATTTGGCCTGCTGGAAGTGGTTCGGCAGCGCCCAGAAGGTCAGGATCCCGAGCAACACGCTGGGGACGGCTTCGATCAGGAACAGCCATTGCCAGCCGCGCAGCCCGCTGACCTGGTCGAAGTGGCCCATGACCCAGCCCGACAGCGGTCCGCCGATGACGCTGGAGAGCGGCAGGCCGATCATGAACAGGGCGATGATCCGCCCGCGCCGGTGGGTCGGGAACCAGGTGGTCAGGTAGAACAGCACGCCCGGCAGGAAGCCGGCCTCGGCGGCGCCGAGGAGGAAACGCAGGATGTAGAACTGGGTGGTGGAGGTCACCAGCAGCGTGCAGGCCGAGAGCAGGCCCCAGGTGATCATGATCCGCGCGATCCAGACTTTCGCCCCGACCTTTTCCAGCACCAGGTTGCTCGGCACTTCGAAGAGGATATAGCCGACGAAGAACAGCCCTGCACCGAGGCCGAAGGCGGTTTCGCTGAAGTGCAGCTGGTCGAGCATCTGCAGTTTGGCGAAGCCGATATTGATCCGGTCGAGGTAGGCGGCCAGGTAGCAGAAGCACAGGAACGGGATCAGTTTCCAGGTGATCTTGTGGTAAAGCGCTTGGGTCGGATCGGCGACCGAGGTCGCGGTTGTCGCATTCGCAATGGGCATCGGATGTCTCCTGGCGGTGACTTATGGTTTTTATACAGCCGCTTTACATACTGTGCTCTGGGAGCACCGATAAGGCGGCTTCCAAAGGCAGTGTCAGAAGACTGGGCGCCACGCTCCGCACGGAGGCGGCGCTCAGTTTTTTACGCGACCATGCTCTATGGCACGGTTCTGCGGTCAAGCTCCCTGGAACTTCGAGATCGCTTCCTGTTTGCTGACGACATCGCCGTACTTGCTGTCGATGTCGAACAGATTCGCTTCATGGGGCGCCGGATGGCGGTCGCCCACGCATTCACGTACGACGATGGTCCTGAAACCATGCTGCACGGCATCCACGGCGGTGGCGCGGATGCAGCCGCTGGTGGAGCAGCCGGCCAGCACCACGGTGTCGATGCCCTGGGCGTGCAGCTGCGAGGCCAGGCTGGTGCCGAAAAACGCACTGGCGTATTGCTTGCTGATCACCACTTCCGAAGGCCGCGGCAGCACCGCTTCGCAGAAGGCCGCCAGCGGGTTGCCCTCGATCATGTCCTTCATCACCGGCGCCTTGCGCACCCACATGCCGCCATCGGCGAAATGGCCTGGATGGTAGCGAATATTGGTGTGCACCACCTTAATTCCGTGACGGCGGGCGCAGGCCAGCAGCTCGACGCTTTCGGCCACGGCGCTGACCACGCCGGGGGCGAACAGCGGCGCGCCTTCGGTGGTGTAGCCCTGCATGAAGTCGATCATCAGCAGGGCCGGCGTGTGGCCGAAGCCGATCCGCTGACCCCAGACGCCCTGGTAGTTGTCATTGGCGCTTTGTTCGCTCATGGCCTAGTTCCTCGATCAGTACGCGCCGGAGAGCAGGGCGCCGGCACCGGGAACGATGGGTTCCAGGTCCAGGGCCTTGAGCATGGCGTAGGTGGTGGCGATGGCGGCGGTCAGCACCGGCTTGCCGGTCTGCGCCTCGACCTTGGCCACCGCCGGCAGGGACTGCATCTGCACGCAGGCCGAGAGCACGATCACATCGACGCCTTCCAGGTTCATGCCGGCGACGATGCCCGGCAGGTTGGCCGGGTCGTGGCGGGCCACTTCGAGGTTGTCGGGGATTTCCAGGGCGCGCCAGTCCACCACTTCGAAACCTTCTTCGCGGATGTAGTTCACCACCAGTTCGGTCAGGGGCTTCATGTAGGGCGCGACAATGGCGATGCGCTTGGCGCCCATGACTTTCAGGCCTTCGATCAGGGCGCCGGCGCTGGTGATCACCGGGGCGTTGCCGTCGTTGTCGGCGGTGGCCTTGCGCAGGCGGGCTTCGGATTGGCGGTGATAGCCCAGGCCCATGGCCATGATCGCTACCAGGCAGGCGTAGCCCAGCACGTCGACCTTGGCGTCGGACAGCTCGACGGCGCAGCGGTCGGATTCACCGTCCATGGCCGCCAGCTCTTCCTTGCGCACCTGCTTCATGCGCATGCGGCTGGAGTGAAAGGTGAAGCGTTCCGGGCGGATCGCCTGGCGTGCGAGGAGCATCGCCGGGATCTCGGTTTCCATGGTGGTGTTCGAGCTGGGGACGATCTGGCCGATGCGGTAGGGCTTGATCATGCGGGTCTCCTTTAAGGTTCAGGTCAGGCCCTGTAGGAGCGAGCTTGCTCGCGATGGGCGTTAACGATAACGCGGGGCACCTGATACCCAGTGGTACCCGGACTACCATCGCGAGCAAGCTCGCTCCTACAGGTTTCAGGTCAGGCGCACGCCCAGGAAGTCGCCGAAGGCGGCGAAGAAGCCGTCCAGGTCATCCCAGGGAATCATGTGGCCGGCGTTGGGCACGTGGGCAATTCGGATGCTCGGTTGCAGCGCGCGGATTTCGGCTTCGTCCTCAGGCAGGATCACTCCACCGCGACCCGCCACCAACAGCAGCGCGGGGGCCTCGAGCCGGGGCAGGTCCTGGTGGAAGTCCACCTCGTGGAAATCGTTGAATGCCCTGACGATGGCCGGCTCATAGCAGGTGTGCAGCCATTCGGCGCGCAGTTGCAGTTGCTCCGGGGTCCAGGTGGCGCAGAAGGCGCGCATCGCCTCGGCGTCCATCCCGATCAGCGACTGGCGGATCGAGTCCACGTACCAGGGCAGCTTGCTCGGGTACTCGCGACGACCCGGACCGGACACCGGCGGGTCGATCAGCACCAGGCTTTTCACCCCGGCGGGGCTGAGCACGGCACTGCGCACGGCGAAGCGCGCGCCCATGGAGTGGCCGACCAGGTGGTAGTGATCCAGGCCCAGGGCGGCGGCAAAGGCGGCGATATCCCCCGCGCAGGTCTCGGCGCTGTAGTCCAGCGCAGGTCCACTGGCGGAAAGGCCACGTCCACGGACATCCAGTACATAGGTGTCGAAGTGCCGGCCGAAGCGTTCGGCGACGAAACCCCAGGTGATCGCCGGGCTGGTGATCCCGGGGATCAGGATCAGCGCCGGGCCCGTGCCGCCATAGCGCAGGTAGTGCTGGCGAATGCCGTTGGCCTGGACGTTGCCGCCGTGTACGAAAGTGCTCACGCCGCCACCCCCGATTTCAGCGCCTGGGCGTAGAGGTCGTAACCGTAGACCCAGGCCGGATCTTCCTGGGTGCGCAACCAGGTGTTGGCGTTGGACACCGCCTGGACCCGCGAGGCGCGCTCCTTGCGGTTGGCTTCATAGAGTTCGAAGGCGGTGCGGTAGTCGCCGAGGCCGGTTTCCTGCAGGCAGCGGGTCAGCATCGCGGCGTCTTCGATGGCCATGCCGGCGCCCTGAGCCATGTGCGGTTTCATCGGGTGGCAGGCATCGCCCAGCAACACCAGGCGACCTCGGCTCCACAGCGGCAGCGGGTTGCGGTTGCGCAAGGGCCATTTGGTCACGGTGTCGGTGGCTTCGATCAGCGCCTGCACGCTGGGGTGGTAACCCTGGAAGGCCTCGAACATCTCTTCGCGGCTGCTGTCGACGAACGGGCCTTCGAAGTCCAGCTCCGGGTGCGGCACGCCGGTGACGTAGTAGTACTCGTCGCGCCGGCCGGTGGTGTAGTAGACCATCATGTGCCGGTCCTCGCTCCACCACTTGACGCAGTCCTCGAAATCGAAGTCGTAGCGCGCCAGCTGGTCGCGGGTGATCAGCGCGCGGTGGGCGACCCAGCCGCTGTACAGCGGCGCTTCATGGCCCAGCAGTTCCTCGCGGATCTTCGAGTTGATGCCGTCGGCCCCGATGACGATATCGGCGCTGGCGGTGCTGCCGTCGGTGAAGCTCAGGCGCACCTGGTCGCCGGTGTCCTCGATCTTTTCCAGGCGCTTGTTGAAGTGCAGGGTGCCGGGCTGGATCGTCGACATCTGCAACGCGTGCAGGTCGCCACGGTGCACGGTGATGTAGGACGCGCCGTATTCCTTGCGGGCGAATTCTCCCAGGGGAATGCGCGACAGGTAGTCGCCGCTCAGGCCGTCGCGACTGAACCAGTGGTCCGGGTGCGAGCCCATCTGGTCGAGCTGCTGCTCGATACCCATGCGCCGGAAGATCTTCATGATATTGGGCCCCATGTGGATCCCGGCGCCCAGGCGGGAAAACTCCGGGGCCTGCTCGTAGATCGACACGTCGAATCCGGCTTGTTGCAACAGCGTGGCGGCGGCGGCGCCACCCAGGCCCGCGCCGACGATGGCGATTTTTTGCGTGCTTGCCATGGGGCTTGCTCCTCGTTCCGAGTGTGGGGTGGCGGGTTCGGCCACCGGGTTTTTAAAGTGTATACGCTCTTTTTTTGAAAAGAGAAGATCCTCTGTGAAAATTAAATTTTGACCGGTTTTCGCCATGGGTAACCCGTTGTAACCATTATTTATGGGTTGTGTGTGGGTTGGTAACGTTTTTGTTTGCTGCTTGCAGAGCGCCGTTAATTCAGGTCTTATCGATATTAAATGGCGTATACGCTATAAAAACGCACTGGACTGAAGCGTCGCGCCTCGACTTGGTGCAGCGCGAGCGAAGAGGAGAGAGGAAATGCCGGTAAGTGATTGCGAACTGACGCAGATGTTCGAGCACGTGTTGAAGCTGTCGAAAGTCGATCCGACCCAGAGTGTTGCGGTGCTCAAGAGCCATTACTCCGACCCGCGCACCGTGCGTTCGGCGATGGAGGCGGCGCAGCGCCTGGGGGCCAAGGTGTACGCGGTGGAACTGCCGTCGTTCAACCATCCGACGGCCATGGGTAACGACATGACCGCCTACTGTGGCGACACCGCGCTGACCGGCAATCTCGCCGCACAGCGGGCGCTGGAGGCGGCGGATCTGATCGTCGACACCATGATGCTGCTGCACTCGCCGGAGCAGGAGCAGATCCTCAAGACCGGCACGCGCATCCTGCTGGCGGTGGAGCCGCCGGAGGTGCTGGCGCGGATGCTGCCCACCGAGGCGGACAAGGTGCGGGTGCTGGCGGCGGAAGCACTGTTGAAGAAGGCCCGTTCGATCCATGTGAAGTCTCGCGCCGGTAGCGATTTCCGCGCGGCCTTGGGGCAGTATCCGTCGGTGACCGAGTACGGTTTCGCCGACGAGCCGGGGCGTTGGGACCATTGGCCGAGCGGCTTCCTGTTCTCCTGGCCGAACGAGGAAACCGCCGAGGGCGTGCTGGTGCTGGACGTCGGCGACATCCTGTTGCCGTTCAAGACCTACACCCGGGAGAAGATCACCCTGGAGATCGAGAAGGGCTTTATCACCTCGATCCACGGCGGCTTCGAGGCCGGGTACCTGCGCGACTACATGAAGTATTTCAACGATCCCGAGGTGTACGGCATCTCCCATATCGGCTGGGGCCTGCAGCCACGGGCGCAGTGGACGGCGATGGGCTTGCACGACAAGAACGACGGCATGTGCATGGATGCCCGGGCGTTCTATGGCAACTTCCTGTTCTCCACCGGACCCAATACCGAGGTGGGCGGGACGCGCAAGACGCCGTGCCACATGGACATTCCGCTGCGCCATTGCGATGTGTACCTGGATGACCAGGCGGTGGTGCTCGGCGGCGATGTGGTGGCGCCGGAGGCGTCGCGGGTTCGCTGAGTCCGTGGGCGGTCGGGCGAGCTCAGGCTTGAGTCCGCCCGACAACCTGTCCATCATGCCTGCCCATTCTCCTTCGCCTTTTCGAGCCTGCCGTGTCGGATACTCCTGATTCCAGCCCTTACGTTTTCTCCGAGCAAGTCGGCCACCTGCTGCGCAAGGCCTACCAGCGGCATATGGCGATCTTCCAGCAGAATGTCGGTGATTCGCAGCTCACCGCCGTGCAGTTCGTCACCTTGTGCGCGGTGCGCGATCACGGTCCCAGTTCTCTGACCGAACTGGTCAAGGCCACCGCCGTGGACCAGGCCACCATTCGCGGTATCGTCGAGCGGCTCAAGGCCCGTGAGCTGATCACCCTGGAGCCGGATCCCGAAGACCGGCGCAAGGTTATCGTCGGGTTGTCCGAGGCCGGCAGTCAATTGGTGCAGCAGACCGTGCCTTGCGCGGCGCGGATCAGTGAACTGACCATGAGCAACCTCAACCCCGCCGAGCAGGTCGCCGTGCTGTTCCTGTTGCGCAAGATGATCGAAGACCGCGACGAATAATCGCTGTTCCCCGCGAAGTATCCGGGTGCCTGGCGGTCGGCTGGCACTCTTCTTGCTCTCCATTCATGTAGTAACCACTTCATAGAAAAAGTGTGTCGTCAGGAGACATCGTCCTCGACCCACGCCTTTTTCATGAAGTAATTACTTCATCAAATGAAGCGGGCGCAATCCATGACGACGCAGGAAATCACCCTGACCCTCGAGGTCAACGGCCAGCGCCATTCGGTCACGGCCATGGCCGATACGCCGCTGTTGCTGGTGCTGCGCAACGACCTGCTGCTCAACGGTCCCAAGTACGGCTGCGGCCTGGGGGAGTGCGGCGCCTGCACGGTGATCGTCGACGGCGTGGCCGCGCGTTCCTGCGTCTTTCCCCTGGCCGGCGCGGCGGATCGGCAGATCGTCACCCTCGAAGGCCTCGGCAGTCGTGAGGCGCCGCACCCGGTGCAACAGGCCTTTATCGACGAGCAGGCCGCCCAGTGCGGCTATTGCCTGAACGGCATGATCATGACCGCCAAGGCCTTGCTCGACCGTAATCCGCACCCCAGCGAAGTGCAGATCCGCCAGGAACTCTCGGCCAATCTCTGTCGCTGCGGCACCCATATCGAAATCCTTCGCGCGGTGCTGCGTGCCGCCCGTCCCTTGCCTTGAACCAGGATCGACGACCATGAGCGACGCCATCCCCACCCGCGATCAATGGCTGGCCAAGACCGGCGTGCTGCTGATCGTCGACGACATCCTGCCGCCCTCGGGGCCGGTGGCCAAGGGCGGCACGCCGGTGGTAAAACCCAAGGAGCTGGGGTTGTTCATCGCGGTCAACGACGATGGTCGGGTCTATGCCTTCAACGGCCACGTGGACCTGGGCACCGGCATTCGCACCTCGCTGGCGCAGATCGTCGCCGAAGAGCTGGATCTGGAGCTGGAGCAGGTGTGCATGGTGCTCGGCGACACCGAGCGCGCGCCGAACCAGGGCGCGACCATTGCAAGCGCCACCTTGCAGATTTCCGCGATTCCCCTGCGCAATGCCGCGGCCGAAGCCCGACGCTTTCTGCTGGAGCGGGCCGCCGCGCGCTGGGCGGTGAGCTCGGAGGCGCTGCGGGTCGAACGCGGTATCGTCAAGGCGGCGGATGGCCGGGCCTTGAGCTACAGCGAACTGGTGATGGGCGAGCATGATGAGTTGCGCATCAGCGGCAACGCGCCGCTCAAGCTGGCGCAAGACTATCGGCTGGTGGGCAAGGGCACGGCGCGGGTGGATATTCCGGGCAAGGCCACCGGCGAGCTGACCTATGTCCATGACATGCGCGTGCCGGACATGCTCCATGGCCGGGTCGTGCGCCCACCCTATGCCGGTTTCGACAGCGGCGATTTTGTCGGCAACAGCCTGCTGGAGGTCGACGAGTCGTCCATCGCGCATATTCCCGGGATCGTCGCGGTGGTGGTGATCCGTGACTTCGTCGGGGTGGTCGCGCTGCGCGAGGAACAGGCGGCGAAGGCCGCTCGGGAACTGCGGGTGCGCTGGAAGGACTGGACGCAGAAGCTGCCGGACCTGAGCAATGTCGAGCAGGCGATTCGCGACAACCCGCGAATCAAGCGCACGGTGCTGGACCAGGGCAACGTGGACGCGGCACTCGCCGGTGCCAGCCAGCGCATGCCGCGCACCTACCTGTGGCCCTATCAGATGCATGCCTCCATCGGCCCGTCCTGCGGCCTGGCGGATTATCGCGAGGAGGGCATCCGGGTCTGGTCCGGCAGCCAGAATCCGCATCTGTTGCGGGCCGACCTGGCCTGGCTGCTGGAGTACCCGGAAGAGCGTATCGAGATCATCCGCATGGAGGCCTCCGGCTGTTATGGCCGCAACTGCGCCGATGATGTCTGCGCCGACGCCTTGTTGCTGTCCCGGGCCGTGGGCAAACCGGTGCGGGTGCAACTGACCCGCGACCAGGAACACGCCTGGGAACCCAAGGGCACGGCGCAGTTGATGGACATCGATGGCGGCCTGAATGCCGACGGTAGCGTGGCCGCCTACGATTTCCAGACCAGCTACCCGTCCAACGGTGCGCCGACCCTGGCCTTGCTGCTGACCGGCCGGGTCGAGCCGGTGGCGGCGATGTTCGAAATGGGCGACCGCACCTCGATCCCGCCCTACGCCTATGAGCACATGCGGGTGAGCATCAACGACATGTCGCCGATTGTCCGGGCCTCGTGGATGCGCGGGGTGTCGGCCTTGCCCAACACCTTTGCCCATGAGTCCTATATCGACGAACTGGCCTTCGCCGCCGGGGTCGATCCGGTGGAATATCGCCTGCGTTACCTGCCGGACCAGCGGGCCGTGGACCTGGTGAAGTCCACCGCCGAACGCGCCGCCTGGACCCCGCGCACCGCGCCGATGCAAACGCCGAGCGAAGATCATCTGCTGCGCGGTCGCGGTTTCGCCTACGCGCGTTATATCCACAGCAAGTTTCCCGGCTTCGGCGCGGCGTGGGCGGCCTGGGTCGCGGATGTGGCGGTGGACCGACAGACCGGCGACGTCTCGGTGACCCGGGTGGTGATCGGCCACGACTCGGGGATGATGATCAACCCCGACGGGGTACGGCACCAGATCCACGGCAACGTGATCCAGTCCACCAGCCGGGTGCTCAAGGAGCGGGTGACCTTCGAGGAGTCGACGGTGACGAGCAAGGAGTGGGGCGGCTATCCGATCCTGACCTTTCCCGAGGTGCCGCCGATCGATGTGCTGATGATGCCGCGCCAGAGCGAACCGCCCATGGGCGCCGGCGAATCGGCCTCGGTGCCGAGCGCGGCGGCGATTGCCAATGCGATCTTCGATGCCACCGGGATTCGTTTTCGCGAACTGCCGATCACCCCGGAGCGGGTGTTGCAGGCGCTCAATGCCGGGACCGCCGGGGACCCGCCGAAGTCGCCGGCGAAGCGTTCGAAATGGTTGTTCGGTTCGTTGTTCGCGGCTTTCGGCGCGCTGCTCGGGATGGCCGCCACGGCTTGGCCCTGGCATGGCGAAATCGCCCCCATCGCGCCGCCGAGTGCCGGGACCTGGTCGGCGGCGACCCTTGAGCGCGGACGCTTGCTGGCGGCGGTCGGCGACTGTGCGGTGTGCCACACGGCACCGGGCGGCGCGACCAATGCCGGCGGGTTGGCGATGGAGACGCCGTTCGGCACGCTTTACAGCAGCAATATCACTCCGGATGTGCGGACCGGCATCGGCAGTTGGTCCTATCCGGCCTTCGAGCGGGCGATGCGCGAGGGTATTGGCCGTGATGGGCGCAATCTGTACCCGGCGTTTCCCTATACGGCGTTTCGCAATATCAACGATGCCGATATGCAGGCGCTGTATGCCTACCTGATGTCCCAGGCGCCGGTCAGCCAGCCGGTCAAGGCCAATGCCATGCGCTTTCCGTTCAACCAGCGGCCGTTGATGGCCAGCTGGAATGCCTTGTTCCTGCGCAAGGGGGAAATCCAGGCGCAGCCGCAGCGTAGCGAGCAATGGAATCGTGGCGCCTATCTGGTCAATGGCCTGGGGCACTGCGCGGCTTGTCATTCGCCGCGCAATCTCCTGGGCGCGGAGAAGGGCGGGGCGGCGTTTCTCGCGGGGGCCATGGTCGATGGCTGGGAGGCTCCGGCGCTGAACGGCTTGTCGAAGGCGCCGACGCCCTGGACCGAGGATCAGCTGTTCACCTACCTCAGCACGGGCTACTCCGAGGCCCACGGCGTGGCGGCGGGGCCGATGGGGCCGGTGGTCACGGAGCTTGCGAAATTACCGAAAGAGGATGTGCGGGCGATGGCGGTGTACCTGGCGTCGCTCAACGGCGCGCAGGCTGAGGCGCAGGTGGTGGAGAAGGCGACCCGGCCGGTGGCGGCGGTGGAGAAGGTTGTGCGGGCGGTGCCGGAGGTGAAGTTGTCGCTGAGTAATGGCCAGCGGTTGTTCGAGGGTTCCTGCCAGGGCTGTCATGCCGACGGGCTGGGGCCGAAGCTGTTCGGGGTCAGTCCGTCACTGGCGACCAACAGCAATGTGCACAGCGATGTGCCGGACAATCTGCTCAAGGTGATCCTGCAGGGCATCCAGAATCCGGCGACCCGGGATCTGGGTTATATGCCGGGGTTCAAGGATAGCCTGTCGGATACCCAGGTGGCGGAGTTGGCGGCGTATCTGCGCAGTCGGTTTGCCGGTGAGGCGGCGCCGTGGCAGGGGTTGGAAAAGGCCGTGGCCCGGGTGCGCGCCAATCCCGGAACCCACTGATCAAATCTGGAAGAAGCAGGGACATTCCTGGCAGATGCAGGGACATTGTGGCGAGCGGGCTTGCCCGCGCTCGGCTGCGAAGCAGCCGCAAAACCGATCACCGCGTTCTGCCTGACATACCTAGGTCGCTGATTTTAGGGGCGCTTCGCACCCCAGCGCGGGCAAGCCCGCTCGCCACAATAAATGTGCTTGTCTTGAGGTCTCTGTGTAACAGGCGACTTAGGGCAGGCGCAGTACGCCGCGCACCACCAGGTCACTGATAAACGCCAGCCAGTCCTGCTGCTGGCGCTTCTCCGCCAGCGGCTCACCGAGGAACGAACTCAGGGTGTGCTGGTTGGAGTTATAGAAATAGCAGAGCGAGGCAATCATCAGGTACACGTGCTTGATGTCCAGGTCCTGGCGAAAGATCCCCTTGGCCTGGCCCGCCTCGATGATTGGGCGCAGCACGCCCACCGCTTCGCCGGAAAGGCGCCGCAATTCGCCCGACTGCTGGGCATGTCGGCCCTTGTGCAGGTTCTCGATGCTCAGGATGGCGACGAATTCGGGGTGCTTGACGTAGTAGTTCCAGACGAAGGCCACCAGCGCCTGCAAGGCCTGCAGCGGCTCCTCCAGGTTCAGCTTGAGCTTGCTTTCGGCTTTGTTGAACTGCTCGTAGATGTGTTCCAGCACGCAGATGAACAGGCGTTCCTTGCTGCCGAAATAGTAATAGAGCATGCGGTCGTTGGAGTCGGCCTCACGGGAAATGCTTTCGACCCGGCCACCGGAATAGCCGTCGCGGGTGAACACCTTCACCGCCGCCTTGAGGATGCGCGCGCGGGTCTGGTCGGCTTGCTGGGCTCTGATGCCGGTCTTCTTGTTCACCGTCGGCATTCCTTCTGAGGGTCGGAAAGGGACGGGAATATAACATGCGGCCGTAGTGCCGACGGTGACATGGATTAAGGGTGATGCCGGTTTTGAGGGCCTCATCGCCGGCAAGCCGGCTCCCACAATGTTGCGTCTGACGCAATTTCTGCGTGCGACGCTGATACTGTGGGAGCCGGCTTGCCGGCGATGGCGTCCGGATGGGCACCGACGCAACCGAAGTCGATTGCGCAGCCTTTTATCAGACCTTGAGGGTCGCCATGTCGATCACGAAGCGGTACTTCACGTCGCCGGCGATCATGCGGCTGTAGGCCTCGTTGATCTGGCGGATGTCGAGCATCTCGATGTCGCAGGTGATGCCGTGCTCGGCGCAGAAATCCAGCACTTCCTGGGTTTCGGCAATGCCGCCGATCAAGGATCCGGCCAGTACCCGGCGCTTGAGCACCAGCTTGGCGGCATGCAGCGCCGGGTCCACCGGTTCGATCAGGCCCACCAGGATGTGCACGCCGTCGAAGGCCAGGGTGTCGAGGTAGGGGTTGAGGTCGTGCTGCACCGGGATGGTGTCCAGCAGGAAGTTGAAGCGACCCGCCGCCGCAGCCATCTGCCCGGCATCGGTGGACACGATCACATGATCGGCGCCCTGGCGACGCGCTTCCTCGGCCTTGCTCGCCGAACGGGTGAACAGGGTGACTTCGGCGCCCATGGCCTTGGCGAACTTGATGCCCATGTGGCCCAGGCCACCCATGCCGAGAATCCCGACCTTGTCGCCCGGCTTGACGCCATAGTGCTTGAGGGGCGAGTAGGTGGTGATGCCGGCGCAGAGAATCGGCGCGGCGCTGGCCAGGTCGAGTTTTTCCGGAATGCGCACGACGAAGTGTTCGCTGACTACGATGCTGTCGGAATAACCGCCCATGGTGTTGCTGCCGTCGACCCGGTCGGGGGTGGCGTAGGTCATGGTCGGGCCTTCGAGGCAGTATTGCTCGAGGTCGGCGTGGCAGGCTTCACAGTGGCGGCAGGAGTCGACCATGCAGCCGACGCCCACCAGGTCGCCGACCTTGTGCCGGGTGACGTTGGCACCCACGGCGGTGACCTTGCCGACGATTTCATGGCCGGGCATCAACGGGTAGACGGCAATGCCCCACTCGTTGCGGGCCTGGTGGATGTCGGAGTGGCAGACGCCGCAGTAGAGAATCTCGATGGCGACATCGTCGGGTCGCGGCGAACGACGCTTGAAAGTCATGGGGGCGAGGGGCGTGGTAGGCGATTGGGCGGCGTAACCGATGGCGGTGTACATGAGGAACCTCGCAAAGCTGTGACGGTTGAGGCGAGCCATTCTCGGCGTCGAGCGCGGGTACGGCCATGGCGATTCCTCCGCGTATCTTGCCTATTCCTCCGGTATCGCGTTTTCGCCATTCGCCTGTGTCCCCGGACCTGCGAAGATGTTCCCATCCCTTTTTCCGTGAAGTTTTTGCCATGCTGTTGACCCGTCATCTGGACGCCAATGCCCCCCTGGTTGCGCTGATCGAACCCCTGGCCACTCGCGACGGCTTCGTGCCGACCTTGTTGCCGGGCGTGCAGGTGTTGCGGGTCGGTTGTGACGTGGCCCGTGGTCCGCAGATCTATGAGCCCAGCCTGATGATCATCGTCCAGGGCAGCAAGCTGGCCTACCTGGGTGTGCGGACCCTGGAATATGGCGCCGGACACTATCTGATCCAGGCGCTGGCGGTGCCTTTCGAGTGCGAGACCTTTGCCGGCGGCGACGGCGCGCCCCTGCTGGGGATTTCGGTCGCAATCGACCGGGGGATGCTCGGTGAACTGGTGTTGGCCATGGGCATCAACCATGACAGCCCGGCGGCGGCCCAGACGCCGGAGTCCATGGCCTCGGTGGTGCTGGACGACACGATGCGCGGCTGTGTCGAGCGTTTGCTGCGTTGCCTGCAGGATCCGCTGGAGTGCCGGGTCATGGGGGAGGCGCGGGTGCGTGAGTTGTTGTTCGCCGCCTTGCGCGGGCCGCAGTCGGAAGTGCTGCGCGCGCTGGTGGAGCAGCAGGGACATTTTTCCCGGATCGCGGCGTCCCTGGGCCATCTGCATGCCCATTACACCGAGCCGTTGAACGTCGAGACCCTGGCCAGTTGCGCGAACATGAGCCTGTCGACCTTCCACGAGCATTTCAAGCGCGTCACCCTGCTGTCGCCGGTGCAATACCTCAAGCGCCTGCGCCTGCTCAAGGCGCAGCAGTTGTTGCTGGCCGACGGCCTGGGCGTGGCCCAGGTCGCGCATCGGGTGGGGTACCAGAGTTCCTCGCAGTTCAGCCGCGAGTACAAGCGCTACTTCGAACGCAGCCCCGGGGACGAACGGGCGGCTTGAACGCTGCTCGAGGCGCTGGCCGCCACCTCGCCGATCACCAGGATCGCCGGGCTTTTCAGTTCGAAGGCCAGGGCATCTTCGTGCATGTTCGCCAGGTCGCTGCGGCATTCACGTTGCTGCGGCAGCGAGGCGTTCTCGATCAGCGCCACGGGGGTGCTGGCGGCGAGCCCGGCGGTAATCAGGTTGCTGCGGATTTCCGCCAGCTTGGCGACCCCCATGTAGACCACCAGGGTCGTGCCGCTTTGCGCCAGGGCGGTCCAGTCCAGCGGGCTGTCGTCCTGGGTGTGGGCGGTGACGAAGCTCACGCCACGGGCCACGCCGCGCAAGGTCAACGGGATGCCGAAGTGGGTGGCGCCGGCCAGGCCGGCGGTGATGCCGTTGACCACTTCGACCTCGATCCCGCGGGCCTGCAGCCAGTCGGCTTCTTCGCTGGCGCGACCGAAGATGCACGGATCGCCGCCCTTGAGGCGAACCACGCATTTGCCCTGGCGGGCATAGCGCAGCATCAGCCGATGGATGAACGCCTGCGGTGTGGAGCGGCAGCCGCCGCGCTTGCCCACGGCGATCACCCGGGCTTCGGGGCAGTGTTCGAGCACGGCGCGATTGACCAGATCATCGACCATCACCACCTGGGCACCGTGCAGCACGCGCGCCGCCTTCAGGGTCAAGAGTTCCGGGTCACCGGGGCCCGCGCCAACCAACCAGACTTTGCCATGCATGTTCATTTCTCCAGAGGGGCGTTCGCTTCAGCCGTGCAGCCGCCAGGCCAGCAGGACCAGGTTCAGTAAAAGGGAGCCCAGCGCCAGGGCGCGCCAGACTTTGACCGGCTCGCGTTCCAGCAAGGGCCGGGGGCGCGGTGGCGGCAGGTGCTCGGCCTGTTGCAGGGCCAGCAGCCATTCCTCGGCGGTTTCGTAGCGCTGCGCCGGGTCGCTGGCCAGGGCCTTGTCGAGGCTGTGTTCGAGCCAGTCGGGCAGGTCCGGACGATACCGGCTGGCCGGCACCGGCGAGCCGAACCGTGGACGCTGGAAGGCTTCGATTTCGCCATAGGGGTAGTGCCCGGTCAGCAGGTAATACAGGCTGACGCCGACGCCATACAGGTCTTGCGCCGGACTCGGTGGTACACCGTTGTAGGCCTCCGGGGCGATGTAGCTGGGGGTGCCCGGCAGTTCGCCGTCGCGCTGGCGGGTCAGCCCGGGGCAGTAGGCCAGGCCGAAGTCCAGCACCCGCAGTTCGCCGTCGTTCCCCAGCAGCAGGTTTTCCGGCTTGATGTCGCGGTGCAGGATGTTGCGCCGGTGCATCAGGCCCACGGCCCGCAGCAGTCGCGACGCCAACTCCAGCCATTGGTTGAGTCCGAGGTTGCCGTGGGCGTTGAAGTGTTCGGCCAGGGTGGTCCCCGGGTATTCGCGCATCAGGTAATACAGGTGCCGGCGCTGGTCGGCGGGGTGCACTTCGGGGAAGTGGCGGCCCGCCATGCGTCGCAGGAACCATTCCTCCAGCAGCAGGCTCTGGGCCGCTGCCGTGTCGTCCTGTCGTTGGGTTGGCAGGGTTTTTAACAGCCAGGCTTGTTGCTGGGCGTCGTGGACCCGGTACAGCAGTGACTGGCGACTCTGTTTCAACAGGCCCTCGACCTGCCAGCCTTCGAACAGTTGTCCCGGCTTCAGTGACGGCGGCAGCGGCCATTGGTCGGCCTGTCCGAGCAGATCGTCGAGGTCGGTATCGGCCAGTTCGTCGACGCGCACCAGCACGGCACTGGCATTGTCCTGGCTGCCGGACTGGTGCGCGGCCTCGACCAGGGCCTGGGTGGCGTCTTCCAGCGGCAGGTCACGCTGCAGGATGCCGGTGATCGAGGCGTCGCTGAGGGTTGCCCAGACACCGTCGCTGAGAATCAGGAACTGTTCGTCCTGGCGCAACTCGCCTTCCAGGTAGTCGACCACCAGGTGCTGTTCCAGGCCCAGGGCCCGTTTCAGCACATGTTGCATGCCGGCCTGGCCCCAGACGTGATCCTCGCTGATGCGCTGCAACTGCCCGGCAAACCAGCGATACACCCGGCAGTCGCCGATATGCGCGAGGGTGAATGAACGCCCGCGCAGCACCAGCGCACTGAGGGTGGTCAGCAGCGGCGACTGGCCGCCATTGGCATGCAGCCAGCGATTCTGCGCCAGCAGCAGTCGGTCCAGCGCTTGCGACACGCCCCAGGTCGGCGGGGTGGCGTAGTAATCCAGCGCCAGGGCCTGCAAGGTCGAGCGCGCGGCCAGGCCGCCGTCGGCGCAGTGGCTGACACCGTCGGCCAGGGCGAATAGGTAACCCTTGCTGGCGGCCAGGGCGGGCACCGGGATGACCAGGCGCGTCGCGTCCTGGTTCTGCTCCCGGGGGCCGCTGGCGCTGGCCTCGGCATAGCTGAGTTGCAGGCCCATGAGCTTGGCTCAGACCCGGGCGGCGGAGAAGGCCGCCGAACCCCAGGTGGTTCTCCAGCGGCGCTTGACTCCGTACAGGCCGAACCAGGCGATCAGCCCGAGGCTGGCGAACAACCACAGGGCGAGCTGGTAGTCACCGGTACTCTGCTTGATCGCCCCCAGGCCCGCCGTGAGGAGGAAGCCGCCGATACCACCGGCCATGCCGACCAGACCGGTCATCACGCCGATTTCCTTGGCAAAGCGCTGCGGCACCAGTTGGAACACCGCGCCGTTGCCCGCGCCGAGGCCGAGCATGGCGCTGACGAACAGCGCCAGGGCCGCCACCGAGCTGGACAGGTGGAAGCCCACCGCGCCGATGCACAGGGTGGCAATGGTGTAGGTGCCGAGCAGGGCGCGAATACCGCCGAAACGATCCGCCAGGGCGCCACCCAATGGGCGCATCAGGCTGCCGGCGAACACGCAGGCCGCAGTGTAGTAGCCGGCGGTTTGCGGGTTGAGGCCGTACTGGTCGTGGAAGTAACCGGGCAGGGCGCTGGCCAGGCCGATGAAGCCGCCGAAGGTGACGCTGTAGAAGAACATGAACCACCAGCTGTCACGGTCGCCCAGGGCGTTCAGGTAGTCGGCCATGGATTTGGCCTTGGCGCGGTTGGGGGCGTTGCGGGCCAGCAGGCTGAACAGCACCAGGGTCAACACCAAGGGGATCAGGGCCAGGCCGAACACGTTGCTCCAGCCGAACGCGGCGGCCAGCAGCGGCGCCGCCAGCGCGGCGATCACGGTGCCGGAGTTGCCGGCCCCGGCGATGCCCATGGCCTTGCCCTGGTGCTGCGGCGGATACCATTGCGAGGCCAGGGGCAAGGCCACGGCGAAAGAGGCCCCGGCCATGCCGAGGAACACCCCCAGCAGCAGCGTTTGTTCATAGCTGTGGATACCCAGCTTCCAGGCCACCAGCAGGGCCGTGATGACAATCACCTGGCCGATGATGCCGGCGGTTTTCGGTGACAGGCGGTCGGCGAGCATGCCCATGATGAAGCGCAGGAAGGCCCCGGCCAGGATCGGCGTGGCGACCATGAAGCCGCGCTGTTGGGTGGTCAGTTGCAGGTCGGTGGCGATCTGCACCGCCAGCGGCCCGAGCAGGTACCAGACCATGAAGCTCAGGTCGAAATACAAGAACGCGGCGAACAGGGTCGGTGTATGGCCGGCTTTCCAGAAACTGTTGTGCATCTAACACCTCATCTGCCAAGGGGTTCGACGAAGGCCTGGGGCTTGTGGACGGGGGGATTTCACCGGCCGCCTGTGCCCTGTTGCCGACGCCAGAAACAAAAAAACGCCGCATCCCTGCTCGTTTTCACGAAGGGAAATGCGACGTCTTTGTCGGGGTGGGGCAGCCGCCGTTGGCTACCGGGTATTACCTGAGCACTATGTGTGCCAGTTCTTGTTCCGGGGCCGTGCGGCGCTCAAGTTCGGCCTTTCGAGAGCATTGCCCGCCGGTGGAGGGCAGGGAGGGGGAGGTTCGTGCCCCACAACGCAGCCCCTGGCCGATACCGTGCTGCGTTGCGGTGCGCAATCACTCGAGCAGTTCGCTCATGGCGATCACCTGTTCGGCGACCTGGATCAGCTTCTGCTGCTTGCTCATGGCCTGGCGGCGCATCAGGGTGTGGGCGGCTTCCTCGTCGCAGCCCTTCATTTTCATCAGCAGTCCCTTGGCCATCTCGATGCGCTTGCGTTCGGCGATCTGCTGCTCGCGGGCTTGCAACTGCGCGCGCAGTTGCTGATCGCTTTCGAAGCGGGCCATGGCCACTTCCATGATCGGCTGCAAGCGCTGGGACTGGATGCCTTCGACGATGTAGGCACTGACCCCGGCCTTGATCGCCTGGCGCATCACGGTGGGGTCGTGCTCGTCGGTGAACATGACGATGGGGCGGGGTTGATTGCGGCTCAGCAGCACCACCTGCTCCAGCACGTCACGGCTGGGGGAGTCGGTGTCGATCAGCAGCACATCCGGGCGCACGGCCTCGACCCGCGCGGGCAGGTCGATGGTCAGGCCGGATTCGTCAATCACCTCGAAACCCGCTTCGCTCAAGGCCGTGCGCAGGCGCCCGAGCTTCTTCGAGGTATCGTTGATCAGCAGGATTTTCAGCATGGCGGCCAGCTCCCGTCAGTTGTCATTGAGGGCATGCAGGGCAAAGCCACGGGCGTAGGTCTCCGGGTCGGAACCGTCCCAACGCTTGCCATCGAGCAGTTGGCTGCTGCGCATCGGGGTGTTGGGCACGCAGATGTCCAGGGCGCTCGCGGCGCGGCTGTACAGCTCCAGTTGCTGGACCTGGCGCGCCACGCCCAGGTAGTCCGGCGCTTCGCGCAGCAGGCCCCAGCGGCGGAACTGGGTCATGAACCACATGCCGTCGGAGAGGTACGGGTAGTTGGCCTTGCCCCGGCCGTGGAAGCTCAGGGCATGGGGGTCTTGCCAGTGCCGGCCGAGACCGTCGTCGTAGCGGCCCAGCAGACGCGGCTCGATGCTCGCAAGGGGGGCATCGAGGTAGTCGCGTCCGCTCATCAATTGTGCGGTGCTGCGGCGGTTTTCCTGGCTTTCTTCGATAAACCGGCTGGCCTCCAGGATCGCCATCACCAGGGCCTGCGCGGTGTTGGGGTATTCTTCGACGAACGCGCGGGTGCAGGCCAGGACCTTTTCCGGATGGTCTGGCCAGATCGCCTGGCTGGTGGCCAGGGTAAAGCCCTGGCCCTGCTCGACGGCATGGGCGGCCCAGGGCTCGCCGACACAGAAACCGTCGATGCGCCCGGCTTGCAGGTGTTCGAGCATCTGCGGTGGCGGCACCACCACGCTGTTGACGTCCTCCAGTGGGTGGATCCCCTGGCTGGCCAGCCAGTAATACAACCACATGGCATGGGTGCCGGTGGGGTAGGTCTGGGCGAAGGTCAGTTTGGCCTGGCCTGGCCGGGCGCGTTGCCGCAGGGCCGCGCCGCTGGTCACGCCGCTGTCCTTGAGCGGCTGCGAGAGGTTGATGCTCTGGCCGTTCTGGTTCAGGCCCATCAGCACCGCCATGTCGGTGGCCGGAGTGCCGCTGATGCCCAGTTGGATGGCGTAGATCATCCCGTACAGGCCATGGGCGGCGTCCAGTTCGCCGCTGACCAGCTTGTCGCTCAGGCCGGCCCAGGAGTTCTGCCGCTGCAGGTTCAGTGTCAGGCCATAGGGCTGGGCGAAGCCCTGGGTGGCCGCCACCACCAGCGAGGCGCTGTCGCTCAAGGGCATGTAGCCGAGGTTGAGGATGTGCTTTTCCGGGGCATCGCTGCCTGCGACCCAGGCCAGTGGGGATCTTGCCAAATCGTTGTTCATGCGGTGATTCCTGAAGCTGTAGGGCTGGCGCCTGTCACTAGGCGGAGCAAGAGTTATGCCGATACCCGTCGGTCAGGCCAAACACGGTCCCTTGTAGGAGCTGGCTTGCCAGCGATGAGGCCCGTGAGCCTTGCATCGCCTCATCGGCCGCTATCGCCAGCAAGCCGGCTCCTACAGTTACGCGGTGTGTTGAATATCCCGGTCAATAGACATCACGCAGATAGCGCCGGTCCTTGCTCATGGCGCTGACATACAGCGCCGCGGCGCCGCCGCTCATCCGTCCGTGGACCTGGACGATTTTCTTCAGCGCGGCGTCGACGTCCTTGGCCATGCGGCTGGCATCGCCGCAGACATACACACAGGCACCTTGCTCCAGCCATTTCCAGAGCTGTGCACCGGCTTCGAGCATGCGCTGTTGTACGTAGATCTTTTCAGTCTGGTCACGGGAGAAGGCGGTGTCCAGGCGACTCAGATGACCGCTGCGCAGCCAGGCATCGAGCTCCTCGCGGTAGTAGAAATCACTGGCGGCGCGTTGCTCGCCGAAGAACAACCAGTTCTTGCCGTCGGCGCCCTGGGCCTGGCGTTCCTGCAGGAAGGCGCGAAACGGTGCGATGCCGGTGCCGGGGCCGATCATGATCAGCGGCGTGCGCGGGTCCTGCGGGATCCGGAAGTGCGTGGTGCGCTGGATAAACAGGCGGGCACCGCTGCTGGCGGCACGGTCGGCGAGAAAGGTCGAGCAGACCCCGCCACGGATCTGCTCGCCGTGCCGGTAGCGCACGGTGGAAACCGTCAGGTGCACCTGTCCCGGGGTGACTTTCGCACTGGAGGAGATCGAGTACAGCCGTGGCTGCAAGGGCTTGAGCAGGCTGATCAACTGATTGGCGCCGAGGCTGATGGGGAACTCCCGCAGCAGATCCAGCAGTTGCCGGCCCCAGAGCCAGTCCTTGAGCCGGGCCTGGTTGGCTTCCTCCTGCAACTCGTCCAGCCAGGGGCTGGCGCAGAGTCCGCAGACCCGACGGAGGATTTCCGGGGTGATGCGGGTGATGTCCAGGTGGTCGAGCAAGGCCTCGCGTAGCGTCATCGGCGTCTTGTCCTTGAGGGTGACCACGGCGGCGCCGTCCAGCTCCAGCAGGCCCAGTAGTTGTTCGACCGACTCCGGGCAGTTGCTCGGCCAGACGCCGAGGGCGTCGCCGGCCTGGTAGGGGAAATCCTGGTCGCCGAGGTCGAACACCAGATGGCGGGTTTCCTTTTCCGCGCCGGGGGCATTGAGCACCTGATTGTGCAGGAGGCGGGCACGCAACGGGTGATGGCGGCTGTAGGGGCTGCCGATGTCGGCCGGGGCGGCTGGTGTCGCGGGCGCCACCTCGGCGACTGGCGCGAGCGCAGCGGGGGGCGCGGACGCGCCGCTGAGTGCCGCGCAGAGTGTGGTGAGCCAAGGTTCGACGGCTTGCTGGGTGTCCTGCTCGCACTCCAGGCGGGGCAGCAGGCGTTCGGCGCCGAGTTCACTCAGGCGCTCGTCGAGCTTGCGACCGAAGCCGCAGAACTGATCGTAGTTGGCGTCGCCCAGGGCCAGCACGCTGTAGCGGCTTTGCGCCAGGGCCTGGTCCTGGGCACCTTGCAGGGCCTGCCAGAAATTCGCGGCATTGTCCGGCGGGTCGCCGTCGCCAAAGGTGCTGGTGACCAGCAATACGCTGCTGGCGCCACGCAGGTCGTCAAGGCCGGCCTCGTCCATGGCGCGCAGGCGGGTCCGTTGGCCGGCGGCGTCCAGGCGCTTGGCACAGGCCTGGGCCAGTTCTTCGCTGTTGCCGGTTTGCGAGGCCCAGAGCACCAGCCATTCGGGGCGGGTCGCTTGAACCGTGGCGGCGGTCTGCGGCTCCGGCGCCGTGCCCGCCGTACGGGAAAACAACCCGGCGAGCAGGCCATCCAGCAGCAGACGCTTGTCGGCGCCGAAGGGCGCGCTGGCGGGGAGGGTGGGCACCCCGGGGGCCTTGGCCTCGGCGCTGCGCAGGCCCAGCAGGTAGCCCTGCATGTACAGGCGTTCGTCGGCGGCCAGGCTCAGCTCGGCCGGGGTATCGAGGTTGAGCAGGCGGGCGAAGGCGTTGAGCTGCATGGGAGAAAAGCCCTCCGGGGCAACAGTCGAGGCGCCGGCCAGCGCGAGTTCGGGGACCAGGCGGGTGGGTTCCGGGGGCAGGGCCAGCAGGTTCACCGCACAGAATTTGAACGCCGGCTGCAGCGACAGCGGGTCGATGGCGTCGCTGGTGACGGCGTTGATGGCCAGGTCGTCGCCGAACACATCGTTCCAGTGAAAGGGCGCAAAACAGTTGCCCGGCCGGACCCGGTCGGTGATCACCGCCGGCAGGACCGCACGGCCCCGCCGCGAGCGGATCTGCACCGGGTCGCGCTCCTTGATGCCCAGGCGCGTGGCGTCGCCGGGATGGATCTCGACGAAAGGGCCGGGGTTGAGTTTGTTCAGGGTCGGCACCTTGCCGGTCTTCGTCAGGGTGTGCCATTGGTGCTGCACCCGCCCGGTGTTGAGCACCAGGGGGAATTCCTCGTCGGGCATTTCCGCCGGCATCAGGTGCGGCCGGGCGAAGAACTGCGCCTTGCCGCTTTCAGTCGGGAAGGCGATCGCCGGTTGCCGGCCGTCCTGGTCGTGTTTCAGCGCCTGGCTGAGGCCGTCGTTGAGGTAGCGGATCGGATTGCGCGTGGCCCCCTGCGCCTCGGCGCAGGGCCATTGCAGCGGTTGTTCGCGCAGCCGGGCATAGCTGGCGCCGCGCAGGTCGTAGCCGGTCTTGGGGTTCCAGGCCTGCTTGATCTCCTCGAACACCGCCTCGGCGCTGTCATAGGTAAAGGCCTCGGCGTAGCCCATTTCGCAGGCCACGCGGGCGATGATCTGCCAGTCGGGGAGGGTCTCGCCCGGTGGCTGGACGGCCTGCTGCATCAGGGTGAGGTTGCGTTCGGAGTTGATCATCACCCCTTGCGCCTCGGCCCACAGGGCGCCGGGCAGGAGGATATCGGCGTAGCGGTTGGTCTCGGTATCCAGGTAGGCGTCCTGGCTGATCACCAGTTCGGCGGCTTGCAGCGCCTCGATGACGTTCTGCCGGTTGGGCACGCTGGCCACCGGGTTGGTGCAGATAATCCAGCAGGCCTTGATGCTGCCGGCGCGCATGGCCTCGAACATGGCCACCGTGCCCTCGCCGGCTTCGGCCCGCAGGCTGCCGGGGGCGATCTGCCACAGGTCTTCGATAAAGGCGCGATCGTCGGGCACCAGCGCCGAGCGCTGGCCCGGCAGGCCGGGGCCCATGTAGCCCATCTCGCGACCGCCCATGGCGTTGGGCTGGCCGGTCAGGGAGAACGGCCCGCTGCCGGGACGGCAGAGGGTGCCGGTGGCCAGGTGCAGGTTGCACAGGGCGTTGGTGTGCCAGGTGCCCTGGACGCTCTGGTTGAGGCCCATGGTCCAGCAGCTCATCCAGTTGGCGGCCTGGCCGATCCACTGCGCGGCCTGGAGCAGGTCGGCCTCGGCCAGGCCGGTCAGCTCGGCCACTCGCGCCGGGGTGTAGTCTTCGAGGAAGTCGGGCATCACCTCCCAGCCTTCGGTGAAGGCGGCGATGAAGTCGCGGTCGCTGTGGCCGTTTTTCACCAGCAGGTGCAGCAGGCCGTTGAGCAGGGCGAGGTCGGTGCCCGGCTTGATCTGCAGGAACAGGTCGGCCTTGTCGGCGGTGCCGGTGCGCCGGGGATCGACGACGATCAGCTTGGCCCCGGCCTTGACCCGATCCAGCAGGCGCAGGAACAGGATCGGGTGACAGTCGGCCATGTTCGCGCCGATGACCAGGAACAGCTCGCTGTGCTCGAAGTCCTCATAGGAGCCCGGTGGGCCGTCGGCCCCCAGCGACAGTTTGTAGCCGCTGCCGGCACTGGCCATGCACAGGCGTGAGTTGGATTCGATGTGGCGGCTGCGGATAAAACCCTTGGTCAGTTTGTTGGCCAGGTACTGCGCTTCCAGGGACATCTGCCCGGACACGTAGAGCGCCACGGCGTCCGCGCCATGGGTGTCGATGATGGCCCGCAGGCGGCTGGCGGTGGCGCTGATGGCCTGGTCGATGCCGACCCGTGCGGGGTCACGGTCGCGTTGCGAGCGCAGGAAAGCGTGTTCCATGCGCCCGGAATCGGCCACCGCCTGGCCGCAGGTGCTGCCCTTGGTGCACAGGCGGCCGAAGTTGCTCGGGTGTTGCTTGTCGCCCGAGACCTTGACGATCAGGTTGTTCTCGACCTGCATGACGATGCCGCAGCCCACACCGCAATAAGGGCAGACGCTGCGCACGGTTTTGCTGGGCATCTGGGTATCGGTCATGGGGCGTCCTCGGGGGTTGAAAACCGGCTCCGGCGGAAACGAAAAAAGCGCCTGCTGCTCCACGTTTTTCAACGGGAGCGGCACGGCGCCTTTGTCGTGACTGTTGCCTGGAGAGTGAAATACACGGCCATCGACGTTGATGGCCTATGCAGGCATGTAGCAATGCGCGCGCCAACTGTCGCGAGGGTGGCCGGCGAAGCGGGGCGGACAAGGCCGGCGGCGCCCTGGCGTGGGTTGAAGCCGGAACGCTGGCGCAGTTCCTGGAGATGAAAACCGGCGTCGCGATGGGGCGGGGTGGGCGTTATTGCACTGTTTTGGCGCTTTTGTGTGGGCTGTCTGCCGCCTTGCAGCGCTGCCGTCAGATCAAGGAAATCTGCAGCAGAGGGCTTCAAATAGGCATTGGGCAAGCCGCTGAAAACTCGTCGGTGTCGATGTGGCACAAGCGATGCATAGCCTCTTGCACCTCACCGCGATGGCGCGAGTGGGACGCCCCGTCGATCAACGGCGATCGTTTGGCCTCAACCGGCCCGGGTGAACATGACTGCGTCGGGCCCACGGGCCGGCAGCACGAACAGGCAAAGGCGCCTGGAACCTTTTGGTTCCGGGCGCTTTTTTTTGCCTTCGAAAAACCGGATTGGCTTTGACGGATGCTTCCTATGAACAGCTATTCAGCGACCTCCGATACCTTGCAAACGCTGGTGGTGATCGGCAACGGCATGGTGGGCCATCACTGCGTCGAGCAATTGGTCGAGCGCGGCGCCCTGGCGCACTACCAGATTCATGTGTTCAGCGAAGAGCCGCAGCGCGCCTACGATCGCGTGCATCTGTCCGAATACTTCAGTGGCCGCGACGCGCAGGCCCTGGCCCTCGGCGATATCGCGCTGTACCAGACCCCCGGTGTCACCCTGCACCTGGGCCGCGCGGTGCTGGAGATCGACCGCGTCCGCCGCGAGGTGGTCAGTGACGCCGGTCGCCTGGCCTACGACAAGCTGGTGCTGGCGACCGGCTCCTTCCCCTTCGTCCCGCCGATCGAAGGCGCCGAGGGCGACTCGCGGTTGGTCTATCGGACCCTGGGCGATCTTGACCGCATCCGCGACGCGGCGAAAAATGCCCGGCGTGGCGTGGTGGTCGGCGGCGGCCTGTTGGGTCTGGAAGCGGCCAATGCCCTGAAGTCCCTGGGGCTGGAAGCGCATGTGGTGGAGTTCGCGCCACGGCTGATGCCGGTGCAACTGGATGAGCAGGGCGGCCAGGCGCTCAAGGACCGGATCGAGGCGCTGGGCGTCAGTGTGCACCTGTCCCGCGGCACCCAGTCGATCAGCGCCGGCAGTGAGTACCGCTACCGGATGAACTTCGCCGGCGAGGATTTCCTCGAGACCGACCTGATTGTGTTTTCCGCCGGTATCCGTCCACAGGATGCCCTGGCCAGGCAGTCCGGCCTGGAGCTCGGTCCGCGTGGCGGGGTGGCGATCGACAGCCAGTGCGCCAGCAGCGACCCGCACATCTACGCCATCGGCGAGTGCGCGGCGTGGAACGGCGGGATCTTCGGCCTGGTCTCCCCGGGCTACCAGATGGCTCGCGCGGTCGCCACGCAACTCTGTGGCGAAGACAGCGAACCCTTCATGGGCGCGGACATGTCGACCAAGCTCAAGTTGCTGGGGGTCGATGTCGGCTCCATTGGCGATGCCCACGGGGCCACGCCGGGGGCGCGCAGCTACCGCTTTATCGACGAATCCAGCGCCAGCTACCGGCGCCTGGTGGTGTCCGCCGACGGCAAGCGCGCCCTGGGCGCGGTGCTGGTGGGCGACAACAGCTATTACGACACCCTGCTGCAGTACGTCAGCAACGGCATCGACCTGCCTGCCGATCCGGCCGGTCTGATCCTTCCGCTGGGCGAGGCGGCACCGGCCCTGGGCGTGGATGCGCTGCCCGCGACCGCCACCGTGTGTTCCTGCCATAACGTCAGCAAGGGCGCGATCTGCTCGGCCATCGATGGCGGTTGCAGCGAACTCTCCGAGCTCAAGGCCTGCACCCGCGCGGCCACGGGTTGCGGGGGTTGTGCCGCGCTGCTCAAGCAGGTGTTCGAACACGAGTTGAGCGCCCGCGGCGTCACCGTGGACAAGAGCCTGTGCGAGCATTTCGCCCATACCCGCCAGGAGCTTTACGCCATTGTCCGGGTCGAGCGCATCGAGTCCTTCGACGCGCTGCTGGCCCGCCACGGCAAGGGACATGTCGGCTGCGATATCTGCAAGCCGGCCGTGGGCTCGATCCTCGCTTCGTGCTGGAACCAGCCGATCATGGACCCGGCGCTGGTGCCGCTGCAGGACACCAACGACACCTTCATGGCCAACATGCAGAAGAACGGCACCTATTCGATCATTCCGCGCATCGCCGGCGGCGAGATCACCCCGGACAAACTGATTGCCCTGGGCGCGGTGGCGAAGAAATACGAGCTCTACACCAAGATCACCGGCGGTCAGCGTATCGACCTGTTCGGCGCCCAGTTGCACCAGTTGCCGCAGATCTGGAGCGAACTGGTGGACGCCGGCTTTGAAACCGGCCACGGCTACGGCAAGTCGCTGCGCACGGTGAAATCCTGCGTCGGCAGCACCTGGTGCCGTTATGGCGTGCAGGACAGCGTCGGCATGGCCCTGGTCCTGGAGAACCGCTACAAGGGCGTGCGGGCGCCGCACAAGTTCAAGCTCGCGGTCTCCGGCTGCACCCGCGAATGCGCCGAGGCGCAGAGCAAGGACATCGGCGTGATCGCCACCGACAAGGGCTGGAACCTGTACGTCGCCGGCAACGGCGGCATGCGTCCGCGGCACGCCGAGCTGTTCGCCACCGACCTCGACGACGCCACCCTGATCCGCTACATCGACCGCTTCCTGATGTTCTACATCCGCACCGCCGACCGTCTGCAGCGCACCTCGGTGTGGCGCGAAAGCCTGGAAGGCGGCCTGGACTATCTCAAGGCGGTGATCATCGACGACAGCCTCGGCCTGGCCGCTGAGCTGGAGGCGCAGATGCAACTGCTGATCGACCGCTACCAGTGCGAATGGGCCAACGCCTTGCAGGACCCGGAGAAGCTCAAGCGCTTCCGGACCTTCGTCAATGATGCCGGCGGCGATCCCGCCATCCGTTTCGTCGAGGAGCGTGGCCAGCGTCGTCCGGCCCGCGCCGGCGAACTTCACCTGATCCCTGTCGCCGAGGAGTTGAACTGATGAACACCATGACCCTGGAACGTACCCGGAATGCCGTCGAATGGAAAACCCTGTGCCAGCGCACCGACCTGGTGGCTGACTCCGGTGTGGTGGCCTGGCTCGACGGCGCCCAGGTGGCGCTGTTCCACCTGCCGCTCAGCGGTGGCGAACAGGTCTTTGCCATCGATAACCGCGACCCGAAGTCGGGGGCCAATGTCATCGGTCGCGGCATCGTCGGTACGCTGAAGGGCGAGCTGGTGATCGCCTCGCCCTTGTACAAGCAGCACTTCCGCCTGGCGGATGGAGTCTGTATCGAGTACCCGGAACAGCGCCTGCGGGTCTGGCCGGTGCGCCTGAACGGCGATCGGGTGGAGGTGGGCCTCGATTGAGGCCGGCTTTCCCCGAGTAACAAGAAAGGCCCCCGAAGGGTAATGCCAGTCAGTTAAGCTGACTGGCATTTTTATTTTTGATCGGATACTTCGGGGATTTCAGCCTGATAGCTCGCGGATAAACCCGCTCTTCCCGGCGATGCGGCAGTACATAGTGCGGGGCCGAGGCATGCAATTCGGCGAGGTATTTGGGGATGTTCCCTGAGCGATCCGCAGAAACGCCATTGATAAAACCCAGGATCGCCCAAGTACACGCGGTGAAGCTTAGCTCGCACGGATGGATGCCCGGACAATGGCGGCTCATTTCCACCATCTGATAACGCAACAGGTTGTAGCCCAGCAACACGCCCCACAACTCTTGCTCGATCATCTCGGGCGTCTTGCTACGCAACGTGTAGCTGCTGTTGAGCAGTGTCTGTTTCATTTCCCTGAATCCTAATTCGATTTCCCAGCGATGGCTGTATAGGTCGACGATTTCATCGGATGGGAAACGCAGCGGATCGACCATCGACGTCAAAATCTGACAGACCTTGCCCTTTACGGTCTTGCTTAGGAGCCTTGCGGTTAGGCGCTCTGGCAAGCCTGGCCACTGCTTGCGGGCCTGCGGCGAAGTGCTGAGCGAGACCACCGCATCCTGACGCCCCAAGCGCTGAATCACTTCGTACTGCGCACCTTTACGCAGCGGCATCAGCCAATGCCGCTCAGTGCCGACCTGCTGCCATTGGTGCAGCAACCCCAAGGAGTAGAAACCGCGATCAAACAGCGTCAGCGAGTGATCTGGCGTGGTGTCGATCAGTTGCTCTGCCAGTTTCATTTCGTTACTGCGATAGCCATCAAAAGCACTGCCGATCAGCAAATGGCTGGTCAACTCCATTTGGCAAACCATGCGCACCTGAGGAAAACCGGTATCGCCATGCTGGTTGCTGGCGGAGTCGTAACGCGCACGGTTTTCGGGTGTATCGGGCGTTCGCCAGACGACACCGTCGACCCCCAGTAAACGCAATCCGGCCCAGGTCGGATGGCCGGCCGCTTCATGCCAGCTTTTCTGCGTCAGATCGAAGACTTGTCGTACGGCCTCGCTACCCAATCGTTGACGGGCCTGGACTACGGCGCTGGGTGCGACCAGTGGGCGTTGCCCGGGCAGCATGATGTTCATGCGACTGACCACATCCCACGCCGACATGCGCCGGAAGAACGCCATGGAGATGACGCACCAGAGCATCATTTCCAAGGGCAGACGCCGCTTGCGAAGGGTGGCTACGCCGGCCTGTTCCAACGCTTGCTCGACCAGAGAGGGATCAAGCAACGAGTCCAATCCCTCAATGGAATTGGGAGTCGAGACGAAGTTGTGGGTTAGTTCCAGTGCCCGAGCCAGACGCATAAAAAAATCCGATGCCTATTCAGGCATCGGATTTTGATTTCTTGCGGCCAAAGGTCAAGCGACGAGGCTTAACTGATCGGCATTACCCCGAAGGGGCCTTTTTTGTTCAGCTTGAGACTTACATATTCGGGTAAGTCGGTCCGCCAGCGCCTTCCGGAGTCACCCAGGTGATGTTCTGCGCAGGGTCCTTGATGTCACAGGTCTTGCAGTGCACGCAGTTCTGGGCGTTGATCTGGAAACGCTTCACGCCGTCTTCCTGGGTGATCACCTCATACACACCCGCCGGGCAGTAACGCTGCGCCGGTTCGTCGTAGAGCGGCAGGTTCTTGCCGATCGGGATGCTCGCGTCGGCCAGTTTCAGGTGGCAGGGCTGCTCTTCTTCATGGTTGGTGCCGGAGATGAACACCGAGCTGAGCTTGTCGAAGCTGAGCTTGCCGTCCGGTTTCGGGTAGTCGATCTTCTGGCTGTCGGCCGCCAGCTTCAGGCAGGCGTAGTCCGGCTTGGTGTCGTGTAGGGTGAACGGCAGCTTGCCGCCGAACAGGTTCTGGTCGACCCAGTTGAAGCCGCCGCCGACGATGGCGCCGTACTTGTGGATCGCCGCGCCGAAGTTGCGGCTGGCGAACAGTTCCTCGTACAACCAGCTGGCCTTGAACGACTCGACGTAGGTGTTCAGTTCGTCACCGCCTTCGGCACCGGCCAGGAGTTTCGCGGCCACGGCTTCGGCGGCCAGCATGCCGGACTTCATCGCGGTGTGGCTGCCCTTGATCTTGGCGAAGTTCAGGGTGCCCAGGTCGCAGCCGATCAGTGCGCCGCCCTTGAAGACCATCTTCGGCAGCGAGTTCAGGCCGCCCTTGCAGATGGCGCGGGCGCCGTAGCTGATGCGCTTGCCGCCTTCCAGGTATTGCTTGAGCACCGGGTGGTGCTTGAGGCGCTGGAACTCGTCGAACGGCGACAGGTAGGTATTGCTGTAGGACAGGTCGACGATCAGGCCGACCACCACCTGGTTGTTTTCCAGGTGATAGAGGAAGGAACCACCGGTGTTCTCGGTGCCCATGATGTCCAGCGGCCAACCGGCGGTGTGCACCACCAGGCCGGGCTGGTGCTTGGCCGGATCGACTTCCCAGATTTCCTTCAGGCCGATGCCGTAGTGCTGGGCATCGGCGTCGCTGTCGAGGTTGAAGCGCTTGATCAGTTGCTTGCCGATATGACCACGGCAGCCTTCGGCGAACAGCGTGTACTTGCCGCGCAGTTCCATGCCGGGGGTGTAGAGGCCTTCTTTCGGGTGGCCTTCACGGTCGACACCGAGGTCGCCGGTGATGATCCCGCGGACCACGCCGTTCTCGTCGAACAGGGCTTCCTGGGCGGCGAAGCCGGGGTAGATTTCCACGCCCAGGTTCTCGGCCTGCTGGGCCAGCCAGCGGCACAGGTTGCCCAGGGAGATGATGTAGTTGCCTTCGTTGTGCATGGTCTTGGGCACGAAGAAGTCCGGGACCCGGGTCGAGGCCTCGGGGCTGCGCAGGACATAGATGTCGTCGCGCTTGACGGGAGTGTTCAGCGGCGCGCCGAGCTCCTTCCAGTCCGGGAACAGCTCGTTCAGGGCCCGTGGCTCGAACACCGCGCCGGAAAGGATGTGGGCACCGACTTCGGAGCCTTTCTCCACGACGCAGACGCTGATCTCCTGACCCGCTTCGGCCGCTTTCTGTTTCAGCCGGCAAGCGGCGGACAGGCCTGCGGGGCCGGCACCGACGATGACCACGTCGAATTCCATGTATTCGCGTTCCACGGACTCTCTCCTACTCAAGGCTCTACAGTTTTTTTCTAATTGGAGTTTGCTGTTCCGCTCCAGTATTCCTGCACCACGTCGGGAGGAGGATCACGGATGAGACATCTTTCTCTCTTGGCGGCGCATTATATCTACACCACTACCAGCGTCCAATACAAACGTTTGTTTGAAATCGCTGCAGGCTAGATAAATCAAAGAAGCGCGGCTTATGACTGGCCATTTTGCCGTATTGACCAGAATGGGCGTTCCGGTCAAGATACGGTCGGTTTCGCGCTCGCCGTAGGCTGAATCGAGGATTCAGGAGCCCCTCTAAAGACAGGGCGAAGGCAGGGGGAAGTGCAGCTGCATACCGTTCTGGCACGAGTCTACACGCCTTGACGGTTCATGACTGCCCAGTCACGTCCGACGGACGGTAGCGGGTGGTCGGCGGCGGTGGTTTCGCTTCATGTGCCGACGTTTTTGGAGGTGCCCTTGTGCTTCTTATGGAGTCGTGCGCCGATGAGCATCAACCGCCAGGCGGGTCCTGGCGATTTCCTTTTCACCGGAGAGTAACGAGGAATCCATGAAGGTTCTTGTAGCTGTCAAACGCGTTGTCGATTACAACGTCAAGGTTCGCGTCAAGGCGGACAATTCCGGCGTCGACCTCGCCAACGTCAAGATGTCGATGAACCCGTTCTGCGAAATCGCAGTGGAAGAAGCGGTACGTCTGAAGGAAAAAGGCGTGGCGACTGAAATCGTCGTCGTCTCCGTCGGCCCGTCCACTGCTCAGGAGCAACTGCGCACCGCGCTGGCCCTGGGTGCCGACCGTGCCATCCTCGTGGAATCGGCTGAAGAGCTGACCTCCCTGGCCGTGGCCAAGCTGCTCAAGGCCGTGGTCGACAAGGAACAGCCACAGCTGGTGATCCTCGGCAAACAGGCCATCGACAGCGACAACAACCAGACCGGCCAGATGCTGGCGGCCCTGAGCGGTTACGCCCAAGGCACCTTCGCCTCGAAAGTCGAAGTGGCCGGCGACAAGGTTGCCGTGACCCGCGAAATCGACGGCGGCCTGCAGACCGTGTCGCTGAGCCTGCCGGCCATCGTCACCACCGACCTGCGTTTGAACGAGCCGCGTTATGCGTCCCTGCCGAACATCATGAAAGCCAAGAAGAAGCCGCTTGAAACGCTGACTCCGGATGCTTTGGGCGTTTCCACCGCCTCCACCAACAAGACCCTGAAAGTCGAAGCGCCGGCTGCTCGCAGCGCGGGTATCAAGGTCAAGTCGGTTGCAGAACTGGTCGAGAAACTGAAAAACGAAGCGAAGGTAATCTGATCATGACTATCTTGGTAATCGCCGAACACGACAACAAAGCCGTGGCCCCGGCCACCCTGAACACCGTGGCAGCTGCCGCGAAGATCGGTGGCGACATTCACGTGCTGGTCGCAGGCCAGGGCGTTGGCGCCGTGGCTGAAGCCGCTGCGAAAATCGCCGGCGTATCGAAAGTGCTGGTGGCCGACAACGCCGCCTATGCGCATCAACTGCCGGAAAACGTCGCTCCCCTGGTAGCCGAGCTGGGCAAGGGCTGCAGCCACATCCTGGCCGCCGCCACTTCCAACGGCAAGAACATCCTGCCGCGGGTTGCCGCGCAACTGGACGTCGACCAGATCTCCGAGATCATCTCGGTGGAAAGCGCCGATACCTTCAAGCGTCCGATCTACGCCGGTAACGCCATTGCCACCGTGCAATCGAACGCGGCCGTCAAGGTCATCACCGTGCGTGCCACCGGTTTCGACCCGGTTGCCGCCGAAGGTGGTTCGGCTGCGGTTGAAGCTGTTGCCGCGGCTCACGATGCAGGCAAATCGTCGTTCGTCGGCGAAGAGCTGGCCAAGTCCGACCGTCCTGAGCTGACCGCTGCCAAGATCGTCGTTTCCGGCGGCCGTGGCATGCAGAACGGTGACAACTTCAAGCACCTGTACGCCCTGGCCGACAAGCTGGGCGCTGCGGTCGGCGCTTCCCGCGCGGCGGTTGACGCCGGTTTCGTACCGAACGACATGCAGGTCGGCCAGACCGGCAAGATCGTTGCGCCACAGCTGTACATCGCCGTCGGTATCTCCGGCGCGATCCAGCACCTGGCGGGTATGAAGGACTCCAAGGTGATCGTTGCGATCAACAAGGACGAAGAGGCACCGATCTTCCAGGTGGCCGACTACGGCCTGGTGGCGGACCTGTTCGAAGCCATCCCTGAGTTCGAGAAGCTGGTCTGATCCAGCGGCTTCGCTTATAAAAGAACCCGGCCTTCTGGCCGGGTTTTTTTTCGTCTCCAGCGAGACCAGAACTTACTTGTAGGAGCGAGCTTGCTCGCGATGAACGCAAGGGCTCCTCGTTCTTTCTGGTTGCTCGCGTCATCGTTGACCTCCATCGCGAGCAAGCTCGCTCCTACAGGGGGGATTTTTGAGAAGGAGAGTCACGTGACGGACAGGCTTCGCGCCGCTGCGCTATCACTGCTGCTGGGCTTGCCCGCATTGTCCGCAGATGCCCAGGCGCTGGGTAAATGCGAGCGCCTGATCGTCACCGGCAGCCCGGATGCGCCGCCGTACCTGTGGCGCGACCCGCAGGATCCGGCGCACCTGATCGGGGCCAGCGCCGACCTGTTGCGCCAGGTGGCGGGGGAACTGGGGCTCAAGGTCGAGGTGCTCTACGGCGGCAAGCGTTCCCAGGCCCGGGACGAGGTGCGCAGCGGGCGCATGGACCTGCTGTTGGATGCACCCATCGCCCTCGACGAACAGGATTCGCTGGACTACATCCACCCGGCGCTGCTGTACAACGACCTCAAGGCCTCTGCGCAACCGGTCGACCAGCCGGGGCTGTTTCTCGCGGTTTCCCACAACTCGGCCTGCAATGACCCCTGGTTGCGCGGACAGTTGGCCAAAAAGATGACAGAATTGCCCGCGTCCGGCCTGACCGAAGCCGCACTGCAGCGCAATCTGGAGCGTTGGAAGGCGCAATCGCAACCGGTCAGCGCCCCAAAACCGTAGGGATTTTCTTGTGAGTATTCGACCTCTATTTGCTGTCCTGGCCGTGCTGGCCCTGGCGGGCTGCGCAAACGATCCGGCCCCGAACGAGCAGATGCGCCTGACCGAGCGCGCCATCGAGCAGGCCCATGCCGTGGGTGCCAGTGCCGATGATGTCCCGGAGCTGAAACAGGCCGAGGACAAGTTTCGCCGGGCCAAGGCCAACATGACCGAGCAGGCTTTCCGCGGCGCCCGGCGCAAGGCTGAACAGGCCGAACTGGACGCGCGCCTGGCCGAAGCCCGGGTGTTGAACGAGAAGAGCCAGGAGCAGGTCTCGTTGCTCAACACCCGCATCACCCGGCTGCACAAGCAACTGGAGAGTGCTCAATGATCTATTCGAGCGCAAGGGCGGGCGCCCTGGTGTTGCTGGCCTGTGCCGGCTTGTACGGCTGCGCCGGCCAGAACGACAGCGAGGCGGCCTTGCAGGCGGCGTCGGCGAGCTTCCAGAAGGTCAAGGAAGACAGCAATGTGCTGCGTTATGCGCCCAGGGACGTGATCCGTTCCGGTGACTCCCTGGCCCGGGCCGAGCGCCTGTCCGGCTATCTGGGCAGCGCCGGTGATGTCGAGCACTACGCCTACCTGAGCGAACGCTACGCCGACATCGCCCGCGAGCACACCGAAACCGCGCTGAACCAGGAGCGGGCGGCCAAGCTGGAACTGGAGCGTCAGCGCCTGCAACTGGCCTTGCGCGAAAGCAAGTTGCTCAGCGTGCAGCAGCAGGGCAAGTGGGTCGAAGAGCAGATCGCCAGCCTGACCAGCAACCAGAAGGATCGCGGCCTGGTGATGACCCTGGGCGATGTGCTGTTCGACACCGGCGAGGCGGAGTTGAAGAACTCGGCCAATCGCACGGTGCTCAAGCTGGTGCAGTTTCTCCAGCTCAACCCGCGGCGCATCGTGCGCATCGAGGGCTATACCGACAGCACCGGCGATCCGGACAGCAACCTGCAACTGTCCCGTGAGCGGGCGCAGTCGGTGGCCGACATGCTGGTTGACCTGGGCATCGACGAGAAGCGCATCCAGGTCGAGGGGTATGGCGACCAGTACCCGGTGGATGTGAACGCCACCGAGCGCGGGCGTGCGCAGAACCGTCGGGTCGAGATCGTCTTTTCCGACGCGAAGGGCCAGCTGGGCGCGGCGCGCTGACGGCGGGCCGCTGGCCGAAGACCCGGTATCCGCAAGGTGCCGGGTTTTTTTGTATCCGCATATCGGCGGATCGTTGTGCCCGTACAGTTTTACTTTTCTTGTCACTGTATTGTCGACTATTGTAGAAACTGTGCCAGTACACTTTTGAACTGTTCCGGTATCGTTGTTTCCAAGAATAAAAATGCCGTTGAAACCGAGTGCTGCTTCATGACCAACCTATTGCTCTACCAACGTATTGCTCAGCAGCTGGCCGAGGATATCCGGCGGGGCGTCTATCAGCCCGGCGAGCGCGTGCCGTCGGTGCGCAAGATGAGCTCGCAGCTCAATGTCAGCCATGCCACGGTGCTGCAGGCCTATGCCAACCTGGAAGACCAGGGGCTGATCCGCGCGCGTCCGCAGTCGGGCTACTACGTTCACCAGACCCCGGCCCTGACCGCGCCCACGCCGGACATCGCCCGGGTCGAACGTCCGGGGCTGGTCACCCGCAGCAGTATCATTCAGCAGGTGCTGGTCGAGTCCCGCCGGGAAGGGGTGTTTCCCTTCGGTGCGGCGGTGCCGTCGGTGGATTACCTGCCGGTGCGGGCCCTGCACCAGCAGTTGGCCAAGGTCACGCGCTTTCACAGTCCGCGGGCCTTCAGCTACATGTTCAGTCCCGGTTTCGAGCCGTTGCGCCGCCAGGTGGCGATTCGCATGCGCGATGCCGGGGTGGTGGTCGACCCTTCGGAAGTGGTGATCACCCACGGTTGCGTGGATGCCCTGCAAATGTCGTTGCGGGTCCTGACCCGGCCGGGCGACCTGATCGCCGCCGAGTCGCCGACCTACTACGGCCTGCTGCAACTGGCGGACCTGCTGGGCCTGAAAGTCATCGAGATTCCCAGCGACCCGTCCACCGGCATGAGCCTGGAGGCCCTGCAACTGGCGGCCAACCAATGGTCGATCAAGGCCCTGGTCCTGACCACCCGGCTGAGCAACCCGCTGGGCGGCACCATGCCGGAAGAACGGCAGAAGCAGTTGCTGCGCCTGGCCTCGGACTTCGATATCCAGATCGTCGAGGACGATATCTATGGCGAGCTGATGTTCGAGGTCGGCCGGACCAAGGCGCTCAAGGCCTATGACCGCCTGGACCGGGTGATCTACTGCTCGAGCTTCTCCAAGACCCTTTCGCCCGGTGTGCGGATCGGCTGGATGATCGCCGGCAAGTTCCAGCAGGAAATCCAGCGCCTGCAGACCTTCAGCACCCACTCGGCGTGCAGCGTGACGCAGATGGCGGTGGCGGCCTACCTGGAAAACGGCGGCTACGACCGGCACCTGCGCTATATCCGCCAGGAGTACCGCAAGAACCTGAGTGCCTTCCAGTTGGCGGTGCAGCAGTACTTTCCGGAAGGGACGCAGATGACCCGACCCACGGGCGGCTTCATTCTGTGGGTCAGCCTGCCCGGGCGGGTCAACACCCAGGAGTTGCACGTGCGGGCGCTGCAGCAGGGCATCAGTATCGCGCCGGGGCTGATCTTCAGTAACACCGAGCAGTTCAACCACTGTATCCGGCTCAACTGTGGCATCCCCTGGAACCGCGAGGCCGAGCGGGCCTTGATGACCCTCGGCATGCTGGCCAACCAGTTGTGCCAGGAGACGGCGGCCGGACTCCTGTAACGGAGCGGGGACAGGCGGGCGATCCCGGATGATCGGCCTGCTTGTCAGGAGGCGCTCAACAGGCGAGCATATAGGCCCCCTGTCGTTCCTGCCGTAGAGTTTATGAAAGCGACTCTTTCCATTCGTTTGCTGTTGATGATCGTGCTGACCGGCATGGGCGCGGGTGCGGCCGTGACGGTGCAGGCCGAGGAAGCAAGCGCTCCCGTGGTGACGCCGAAGAAGGCCGGCACCCCGGCGGGTAAGGTCAAGCCTGCGAAGAAAAAGCCGTTGCCGGCCAAGCGCACAACCCCCCAGAAGGTTGCGCCGGGCACGCTCAAGCGCCGTGCGCCCATCGCTGCCAAATCCCTGCCGGCCAGCGAGGCGCTGCAAACCACGCTGCCACCGGCCAATCTGGATCTGAGCCTGCCCCAGAACGCGCTCAAGCACCTTGAACCGGTGGGCACGCCGCCTTCGTCGAAAAGCCGGCCGTTGTTGCCACCGCTGTTCGTCGACAAGAGCGCCGAGCAGACACCTTTCCAGCTCAACGGGCGCTTGCTCAAGAATGAAATGGATCTGCAGCTGCGCAATGAGAGTCGCAACAAGGAAATCGACGGGGCGGCCCTGGATTTTCAGTTCAAACAGTAAAACGGCGGCTACCCTTACGACGCTTTGTCGGTGACTGCTCGGTCACCGGCCTTATCCTTGAAAAACCATTGTGCGACCAATTTTAAACAGACGTTTTAGCGGTTACTCTGTCTTCCACACATCGTTTCCCTTGTCAGGAGCTTGTCGTCATGAAGTGCCGTGAGGGCTGTGGCGCTTGTTGCATTGCCCCTTCCATCAGTACGCCGATTCCAGGCATGCCCAACGGCAAGCCGGCGGGAGAACGCTGCCTGCATCTCTCGGTCGACGCGTTGTGCGGTCTGTTTGGCCAGCCTGAGCGGCCCTCCGTGTGCGGGGCTTTCCAGGCCGATCCCGAGGTCTGCGGCGGCAGCCGGGAAGAGGCGATCCGCCTGATCGGCTGGTGGGAGCAAATGACGGCGGCATGAGGTGTGTTCAATGACCGGAACTTCAACAACAAGGAATACAACAATGAGTTCGCTGCATCGAATGGCTGTGGTTTGTGGCTTGACTGTCCTGCTGACCGGCACTGCGTACGCGGAAAACTGGGAAACGGCCAAGGATCAGGACGGTATCAAGGTGTCCCTGAGTGAAGTGGCCAACTCCCAGTACAAGGCCTACCGTGGCGTGACCCTGATCAAGGCGTCCGTGGCCAAGATCCAGGCGCTGCAGGAAGACGTGGTCGGGGCCTGCGCGTGGATTCACGAGTGCAAGTCGCAGAAGCTGCTGAAGAAAGAGGGTGACCTGAGCTGGACCTACACCCAGTTCAAGGCGCCTTTCCCGGTGACGGACCGCGACTCGGTGATGCAGATCACCACCACCAAGGGGGCTGATGGCAGCCTGACCCGCGCCCTCAAGGAAGTGCCAACCTACCTGCCGGAAGAAAAGGGCTATGTCCGTGTCGCCCAGGTGGACGGCTTCTGGAAGCTGGTGCCCAAGGAGGGCGGCATGACCGAAGTGACCTACCAGGTCCATACCGAGCCGGGCGGCAGCGTGCCCTCTTGGCTGGCCAACAAGTTCGTGGTCGATGCGCCGTTCAACACCCTCAAGGCCCTGAAGGAACGCGCCGAAAAGTAAGAGGTTGAAGCCTCCGGCGTTCTCTGCGGTGAAACACCGTCCTGTAGGAGCTAGCTTGCTGGCGATGGCGATTTTTCAGGCGACAACGATGTTGACCATCAGATCGCAATCGTCGGAACGCCGCCCGCAGCAAGCTAGCTCCTACACGTTATGCGGTGTTTTCCTGGGGCAAAGTAAGTTGAACGATCGCCCGTGCCCCGCAGTCCAGATGTTATAAGCCCCTTCATGGGCTTGACCGAGGAGGCACCGATGAGCAAGTGGGCAGTTACCTTCGTCGATGATCATGGCGTGCAGGACACCGAGTACTTCGAGTGCGCACGTCAACCGGACCTGGAACAGGCCGCCCGATTGATTCGCGCCAAGCTGTTGCCGGTCCCTGCCACGCTGGACCTCAATGATCTGGAAGGCCGTACTTCGGAACCGACGGTCAAAAGCCTGAAGGATCAGAACAGCATCCGGATCCTCACTATCACACCGTCACCCTGACCGCGTTTTTTCATCTGCGACCCCTCTGGCAGAGGCGATGGCATCGCGCTACTCTGCAAGGGAGATCAGCGAATGATTCGCTATTGGTCTGGTCTTGTCAGCTACATGCTTGTTTCCCGGTTGTCTTAATGCCAGCGCTGTTCAGTGCCTGGTTCGGGAGTACGGAAAGTCTATCCAACGGTTGCTGAGGAGGACGTTTCATGAGCACAGCCTATCAAGAAGACATCAGCAGCAACGTGCTGCGCCGCATGAAAGAAGGCGGTTTCGATTTCGCACGCATCCATCCCATCGAGTTCTATGCCGTTTTCCCGGACGAGGAGCGGGCGCGCAGGGCGGCAGGCAAGTTTCGTGGTGAATCCTTGAATGCCCAGGTCAGTGTCCGCGACGACGGTGCCTGGTACCTGGAGTTGAGCAAGGTGATGTACGCCACCCACGGCGGTATCGGTGACTTCGAGCAGAACTTCGGCGCGGTGGTCGAGCGCCTGGGCGGCACTATCGAAGGTTGGGGCGTCAAGCACCCGGTACGGGCGCTGAATTGAGAGCGGTTCCTTCCACCAACAACGGCTGACCCAAGGGTTGGCCGTTTTTGTTCGTGCGCACAAAAAAAGGCCGCCCGGGCAGGCGCGCAAAGTCTGGCTATGCTGGTGATAGGCAAAGCCTGCTTCGCAATGAGGCGCGGCTGATCGCATTGGGGCGTTTACTGCACAGCTATGGTGCGGCGCAGGTTGGATGATTATCCAACTGTTTGATATTAAAGCGTTTATGCCGATGGCACGGGCCTTGCGAAGGCTCTTGTGACCGGGTGACAAGGAGCACGGCATGATCCGCACCTATTTTGACGAAATGTACGATGCCGGCGGCCAGGTCCGCCCGCATTACCGGGAGTTTGCTCGTTGGCTGGCCGATACTCCCGAGGAGTTATTGGCACAACGGCGACGCGAGGCCGATCTGCTGTTTCATCGCGCCGGGATTACCTTCACCCTTTATGGAGACGAGCAGGGCACCGAACGCCTGATTCCGTTCGACACCATTCCCCGCAGCATTCCCGCCAGTGAATGGCGCGTCGTGGAGCGTGGTTGCATCCAGCGGGTCAAGGCGTTGAACATGTTTCTCGCCGACCTCTACCACGAGCAGCGGATCATCAAGGCCGGGATCATTCCCGCCGAACAGGTCCTGGCCAACGAGCAGTACCAGCTGGCCATGCAGGGCCTGAACCTGCACCGCGATATCTACTCGCATATTTCCGGAGTCGACCTGGTCCGTGATGGCGACGGCACCTATTACGTCCTGGAAGACAACCTGCGTACGCCCAGCGGCGTGAGCTACATGCTCGAAGACCGCAAGATGATGATGCGCCTGTTCCCCGAGCTGTTCGCCGCCCAGCGCATCGCGCCCATCGACCATTACCCCAACCTGCTGCTCGACACCCTGAAAAGCTCCAGCCCCCTGGACAACCCGAGCGTGGTGGTGCTGACGCCCGGACGCTTCAACAGTGCGTTCTTCGAACACGCGTTCCTGGCCCGGGAAATGGGCGTGGAACTGGTGGAAGGCGCCGACCTGTTCGTGCGCGACGACAAGGTCTTCATGCGCACCACCGACGGCCCGAAACAGGTGGATGTGATCTACCGCCGCCTCGACGATGCTTTCCTCGATCCGTTGGCGTTCAACCCCGAGTCGATGCTCGGCGTGCCCGGGCTGCTGTCGTCCTACCGCTCCGGCAATGTGGTGCTGGCCAATGCCATCGGCACCGGGGTGGCGGACGACAAGTCGGTGTACCCGTTCGTCACCGACATGATCCGTTTCTACCTGGACGAAGAGCCGATCCTGAAGAACGTGCCCACCTGGCAGTGCCGCAAGCCCGAGGAACTGTCCCACGTGCTGGCGCATCTCCCCGAATTGGTGGTCAAGGAAACCCAGGGCTCGGGCGGCTACGGCATGCTGGTAGGGCCGGCGGCGAGCGCCGCGGAGATCGAGAATTTCCGCGCCCGGCTCAAGGCCAAGCCCCACGCCTATATCGCCCAGCCGACGTTGTCCCTGTCGACCTGCCCGACCTTCGTCGAGAGCGGCATCGCCCCGCGCCATATCGATCTGCGTCCATTTGTCCTCTCCGGTCGTGAGACCCGTGTCGTGCCGGGCGGGCTGACCCGCGTCGCACTGCGCGAAGGCTCCCTGGTGGTGAACTCGTCCCAGGGCGGCGGCACCAAGGACACCTGGGTGGTCGAGGATTAAGGAAGCCTGACATGCTAAGTAGAACTGCCTCGGATTTGTATTGGATGTCGCGCTATCTGGAACGCGTGGAAAACCTCGCGCGGATGCTCGACGTGAGTTATTCGTTGTCGTTGATGCCGCAGGACGGTCGCGGCGACGGTCTGCAGGAAATGGCCATGCCGCTGCTGATCACCGGCACCCTCGACGATTACCTGGAGCGTCATGGCGAGCTGCACGCCGACCGGTTGCTGCATTTCTTCGCCCTGGACGCCACCAATCCGGCGAGCATCTTCAGTTGCCTGCGGGCGGCCCGGGCCAGTGCCCATGCGGTGCGTGGGCGGATTACCGCGGACATGTGGGAAAACATCAACGCCACCTGGCTGGAGATTCGCGGCATTGCCGACCAGGGCCTGGGCCGTTATGGCATGAGCCGTTTCTGCGAGTGGATCAAGGAGCGTTCCCACCTGTTTCGCGGAGCGTCCTACGGCACCATCATGCGTAACGATGCCTTTCGTTTCATTCGCCTGGGCACTTTCATCGAACGGGCCGACAACACCCTGCGCCTGCTGGATGCCCGCTATGACATGGCCGGCGACCAGGCCGACGCGGTCAGCGACGGCACGGCCCACGCCTATTACCAGTGGAGCGCGTTGTTGCGGGCGCTGTCGTCGTTCGAGGCCTACACCGAGATCTACCGTGACGCCCCGGGGGCACGGCAGGTCGCCGAACTGCTGTTGTTGCGGGCCGATGTGCCGCGCTCGTTGCGCGCCTGTACTGAAGAAATCGACCAGATCCTCGCCAGCCTGCCGGGCACCAACGGCCGGCCGGCCCAGCGCCTGGCCGCCGAGATGGACGCACGACTGCGCTACACCGGTATCGATGAAATCCTCGACGAAGGCCTGCACACCTGGCTGACCGAGTTCATTCCCCTGGTTGCCGAACTGGGCAACGCCATACACAGTTCCTACCTGGAGGCCGCATGAGACTTTCCATTAGCCACGAGACCACCTATCACTACGAGGATCAGGTGCGGGCGAGCATCCAGTACCTGCGCCTGACCCCCCACGACAGCGAGCGCCAGCACGTGCTCAGCTGGCAACTCAACCTGCCGCGTCCGGTGCGGGCGCAGCTCGATCCGTTCGGCAACATCCTGCATGTGCTGACCCTCGACGAGCCCCACGAAGCCATCATCATCGGCGCCCGCGGCCAGGTGGATATCGACGAGCAGCGCGAGGCCGAGCACGAGAGCCAGTCGGCGTTGCCGTTCCTGCGCATGACCCGCCTGACGGAGCCGGACGATGCCCTGCGCGGTTTTGCCGACAAGCAATGCCGCAAGCGGCGTGACCGCAGCGCGTTGATCGACCTGATGCAGGCGCTGAACCAGCACATCGCCTACACGCCGGGCGCCACCGAAGTCGACACCAGCGCGGCCCAGGCCTTTGCCCGCCGGGCCGGGGTGTGCCAGGACCATACCCATGCGTTCCTGGCCTGCGCCCGCAGCCTGGGGATTCCGGCGCGTTATGTGTCGGGGTATCTGTACAGCGAGAACAGCGAGCACCTGGCCAGCCATGCCTGGGCCGAAGCCTGGCTGGACGACGCCTGGTACAGCTTCGATGTGACCAACCAGCTGTCCCGGCCGGAGCGGCACCTGAAGCTGGCGGTGGGCCTGGATTACCTGGATGCCTGCCCGGTGCGTGGCATGCGCCGGGGCGGAGGTTACGAGCAGATGCACGCCAAGGTGCTGGTGTCGCCGACGCCGGTGTTGTCGGTGCAGCAGCAATAAGCCCTACATCGGCTGTTTGCGCTTGGCCATGTGCTTCAAGTAGGCCACCAACTGATCCAGTTCGCCATCCGGCAGCACCGCCGGGGCGAACGCCGGCATCTTCGCCTGCGGCCAGTGCCGCAGGCTCTGCGGGTCGCGGATATAACGCTTGAGGTAACCCGCAGCGAAGTATTCGGTGGGGTTGTAGGGCAGGTTCAGGTCCGGCCCGACCTGGGCATCCCCGGCGCCGTTGAGCCGATGACAGGCCAGGCAGTTTTTCTGGAACAGCGCGAAGCCCTTGTTCACCGGATCATTGGCCGCCAGCTTCGGGTCCGGTCGCAGGGCCGGGAAACGCTCGGCCACCGGCGCCAGGCGCTTGATGCTCGCCATCTGATAAGGCCATTGCTCAGGGCTGATATGGCCGGCCTGCGGGTTGGTCCAGACCAGGTAGAACGGCCCGGCACTGGGCTTGCCATCGGCCAGTGGCGGCCACGGCTGGCTCGGGTCCTCCACCGCCACCCAGGCCTGCGCACCTTGGCGATTCAATAGAGGGGCGGCTCCCATCTCGGCGGCGAAACCGTCCAGCGCTACCGCTTGCAGGTGATCGTCGGCCTTGATGCCTGGCAGCAATACCGCCACCGGTACGGCGCGATAGGTCATGTCGCGCTTGTAGGAGACATCGTCCTTGACGGTGATGGTCTGGGCCTGCTTCAGCAGTTCCTCGGTTTGCCAGGTCCGGCTGCCGGCGCCCTGCGGCAGCTCCAGTTGCGCGGCGTAAAGAGGTGAGCAGAGCAGGGCGGTCGTGAACAGGATCAGTGGTTTCATTCGGTCGGGGTACCGGTCGGGGCGGCCTCGTCGGCCGTGTTGTCGTCGTTTTCGAAGACCCAGGTCGGGGTGTCTTCGACGTGATCGAACAGCGCGTCGCGCAATTCTTCGTAGTTGCCGCCGTTGACGATGCCGAGGTAGCCGCGCTGGATCAACGTGTCTTCGGCCTCGAGGGCGTGCTGGTTGGTGTCACTGTAGATGACCACCGTGGCGCTGGGGTCGAGGACCACCCGGCGCAACTGGTAGGCGAGGCCCTCGGCGCTGATGCCGGTGCCGTCTTCCAGGGTCAGGTCGACTTGCAGTGAGTTGTGGATATTGCCGGCGGCGAAATCGCTGTTATTGCGCAAGTCGAGAATCAGCGCGCCTTCGCGGATCTCGTCCACCGCGCGATTGACATCGACGATGCCCGCCTGGGCAGAAAAGCTGCTGGCCAATGTGATGATGACGATCCAGTGGCGCACGAGCCTCCCTCCCTCGAGCCATGGCTCAAGATTGGCACACAAACCCGCACTTCGGTAGTGAACCGCTGAAGGTAGGTGCGGGGGTGGTCAAAAAACACGCCACAGTGCCTAGCCGATGACTTTGGTGAGGTTCGGCAGGATCAGCAGCAGAGTGGTGGCAATGACGATAAGACCGGCTTGACGGATTTTCGTATGTTTGAACATGGCTGATTGCCTTTTGTTGTTATTCCTGACGACGACTACTGACAACAAGGTTGTAGAGGATGCCCCGGCAAAACCCGGCGGCCATCGCTACAGAGTTAACCTTAGAGCCCGCGTCACACTTGGTTTAGAACCATTTCGTATCAGTTAGCCGAAAGTTCTGTTTGAAAAGGCATGAGGCATAGTGCCAGCCGCTTAGCGGACCTTTTGCTAGACACGTGCAAGGGGAAAAGGCGGCTGTCCCTTAGCAGACTACCGTTCGTCCGGGCGTGCTCCTCAAGGTGGGGCGGTCGCCGGTTCTTCAGGCTGTCGGCAAGCTGAACCGGAGCTTGCGACACCGTGTTCTGTACTTGCCTTGAAAGCGGGTTTCAAGGCAGGCTCAAGTTTCATTCTTTGTCTTTTTGTGTCAGGTACTTTTATGTCGTTACACATCTGCATTCTGGAGACCGATGTCCTGCGTCCGGAGCTGGTCGACCAATATCAGGGCTATGGGCAGATGTTCGAGCGCCTGTTTTCCCGTCAACCGATCGCCGCCGAGTTCAGCGTGTACAACGTGATGCAGGGCCACTACCCGAGTGACGAGTTGAGCTTCGACGCGTACCTGGTGACCGGCAGCAAGGCTGACTCCTTCGGCAGCGATCCGTGGATCCAGACCCTCAAGACCTACCTGCTCAACCGCTACGAGCGGGGGGACAAGCTGCTGGGCATCTGCTTCGGCCATCAATTGCTGGCGCTGCTGCTGGGCGGCAAGACCGAGCGTGCGACCCAGGGCTGGGGCGTCGGCACCCATCAATACAAGCTGGCGGCCAAGGCGCCGTGGATGAGCCCGGTGCGCGAAGAGCTGACCCTGTTGATCAGCCACCAGGACCAGGTCACCGCGCTGCCGGAAAACGCCACGGTGATCGCCTCCAGCGATTTCTGTCCGTACGCGGCGTACCACATCAACGACCAGGTGCTGTGCTTCCAGGGGCACCCGGAATTCATCCACGATTACTCCCGGGCGTTGCTGGATATTCGCCAGGAGTTCCTCGGCGAGCAGCTCTACTCCAACGCCGTGGCGAGCCTGGTGCATGAGCACCATGGCACCACCGTCGCGGAGTGGATGATGCGTTTCGTGGCGCACAAGCCAGAGGCCGCATCGGCCTGAGTGGGCGGGGTCAGCAAGCTCGTGGAAGTTCGTGGGACAGTTGCTGGTCCATGGCTTCGATGCAGGCGCGCATCTGCTCCTGGCATTGGGCGATCAGCCCCGGCATATCGTCCAGCGTCAGCCCGGCGGTGGGAATCGCCGGCAGCGAGCGGATCAGGATCTGGCCGCTGCGCCAGCGGTTCAGGCGCATGTGCTTGATATAGCTGCTGACGCACACCGGCACGATCGGCACGCCGGCGGCGATGGCCATCTGGAATGCGCCTTTCTTGAACGGCAGCAGGGCTTCGCCCAGGTTGCGCGTGCCCTCCGGGAAAACCCAGATCGAGGTGGCCTTGTGCTGCAAGGTCTCGGTGGTGGTCAGCATCGAGCGACGGGCCTTGTGGGCGTTGCCACGGTCGATCAGCACATTGCCGGCCAGCCAGAACAGCTGGCCGAACAGCGGCACCCACTTCAGGCTCTTCTTGCCGATGCACACGGTGCGTGGCGGCACCACATTGCCGAAGACGAACAAGTCATAGTTGGATTGATGATTGGCGACGATCACGCAGCTTTGCGGCTTGTTCATCAACGCCCCGACCTCGGCCTTGACCCGCAGGCGCAGGATGCACATCGCAGGCCATGCATAGAGGCGGGCACAGAGCCGGCTGTTGTCCGGATTGAAGGGCCGACAGAGCCCGAGCAACACGCCGATCACGCCGGCCAGCACAAAATGCAGCCCCATCAATAACATACGTACCAGAAACAGCATCTACAGGGCCTGCGCGGACAAAAGGTGGCGCAGTGTACGGATGTGCACTGTTTTCGGCAAATACCAGTCTTTGGCCGGAGATGGCGATGTTTTAGCGTATGTTTCTGCTTGAGAGGGCTGGCGCGGGCTAGAGCGGTTGCCATGCCCGCACCGGGCTTAACCCAGATGTTCCTGATCGAGCATGATCGCGTTGTCCAGGGTTTCCAGCAGCGCCTTGCGCACCTTCAGCTTGGTGTTCTTGTGGGCGGTCATATTGATCTTCTTCAGCGCCTGGGCGGCGGCCAGCGCGGCATCCTTCAGCGCATCGGCGGCCACTACCTTGTCGAGGAACCCGGCGTCCACGGCATCCTGCGGGTTGAACATCTCGCCATTGATCACCGAGCGATGGAACGCCGAACGCCGCAGGCGATCCCGGGCCAGCTCGATCCCGGCGTGGTGCATGGTCATGCCGATCTGCACTTCATTCAGACCGATGCTGAACGGCCCCTCGACGCCGATCCGGTAATCGGCCGAGAGCAGCAGGAAGGCGCCTTTGGCGACCGCGTGCCCCGGGCAGGCCACGATCACCGGGAAGGGATGGGACAGCAGGCGGCGGGCGAGGGTGGAACCGGCGGTGACCAGGCTGACGGCTTCCTTGGGACCGGCGGTCATCACTTTCAGGTCGTAGCCGCCGGACAGGATGCCCGGCTGGCCGGTGATGATGACGATGGCGCGGTCGGCGGCGGCCTGGTCCAGCGCGCTGTTGAACGCGGCAATCACGTCCGGGGAAATGGCATTGACCTTGCCATTGCTCAAGGTCAGGGTCGCGATACCGTCGTCGAGGTGGTAAGAGATCAATTCACTCATGACGCAATTCCTTGTATAGAAGTGGGGCAGACGTTACCCAGCTGCCGGGGGGAGGTAAAGCGCCGTGACTGACTGGTGAGTCAGCCTTTGCCGGCCGCGGGCCGGGTTGGCGGCTTGTGGCGGGCCGGCTGTGGAGGGGAGGGAGCGTTGCGCGGCGGCCCGGAGATTGGCGGTTTTGCCCTGATCCGCGGGCCGGGGAGCTGGGGAAATCCGGCTGATTGACTTAACCGCATGAAAATTCTGAAAAAAACCTTTGCCATCGGAAAAGCTTTCGACTACATTAGCGCGCCTCGACAGACTGAATCGGTTTGACGAGATACGGTGAAGTGTCCGAGTGGCTTAAGGAGCACGCCTGGAAAGTGTGTATACAGGAAACTGTATCGAGAGTTCGAATCTCTCCTTCACCGCCACATTTTTACTTAAAGGCCCCATTTTATGGGGCCTTTTTGCTTTCAGTGGTTTCTGTTCCCCCATTTGTTCCCTCTCTCTCTGATCGGCAACAAGGTCGGCCGAAAGGCCGTGATCGGGTTCTCGATCCTCGGCGTGGCGCCGTTCACGCTGTTGCTGCCTCATGTGGACCTGTTCTGGACCTGTGTACTGAGCGTGGTGATCGTCTTCATCCTGGCTTCGGCGTTCTCGGCCATCGTGGTCTACGCTCAAGAACGAGTACCAGGCAACGTCGGGACGATTGCCGGGGGTAGTTGGTCGGAGGGATTCTTATGTTGCGTTTCTTATTACCTGTGCTCTGCGCGCTGGTGGTCTGGCCCAGCATTACCTGTGCCGACGAAAAAGCCGCGGCTTATCTGCTGAGTCCGGGGGACGTCATTTCGGTTTCCGTTTGGGGCGAAGAGAAGCTGAAACAGGAGGTGCACGTACTTCCTGATGGCAGCATTACCTTCCCGCTGGCAGGACGAGTCGATGTTGCGGGGCTTGATGCCACTGCAGTCGCAAAGAAAGTCGCTGCCAGGCTTAAGGAGTTCATACCCGATCCGAACGTGAGCGTTGTCATCACGAGCACCGCAGGCAATCTCGTCTATGTGCAGGGTAAGGTGCTGAAGCCCGGCACCGTACAGATGACAGGTCCAACTGCAGTGCTGCAAGTATTGAGCATGTCGGGCGGGCTCGACAAATTCGCCGACAAGGAGGAGATCAAGGTCGTGCGCCGCAATGGGGCTAAACAAGAGATCCTGCCCGTCCATTACAGCGATTTGATGTCCGGGCATGACATGTCCACCAATATTCAACTCCAGGCCGGCGATACGCTGGTCGTGCCTTAGCCTTGCGCGATGCACTGGGGATTATCTTGCCTGTGCTGCGAACGGCCGGAGTTGCGACGGCCATCTTGATCTTGCCGTGCTCCGGTGTGGCCGATGCTGCCACTTGGCAATCAGCAATCGTTCTGCCTTCGACGGTCGAGTACGACAGCAACCCGGTGCTTGCTACGGAAAACAAGAAGGGGGTGACTCGTACGATCATCGCCCCCGATTACACGCTTGTCGGTACTTCAGACCGGGATCAGTGGCGGTTCGGTCTTGGTGTGAATCTGGTGCGTTCGTCTGATACGTCCATCGTTTCGGACCGCGAAGACCCCAACTTGCAGTTAGGGTGGCAGCGCGAGACCGAAACGGGCGGTTTTGGACTCACGGCGAAGTATGTTGAGAGTTCAACGCTCTCCACTGCGGTTCAAGAAACCGGTGTGATTGCCACCGATGGTACGCAAAAGCTAACCTCGTTCGGAGGCAACTGGAAGACCGCTCTCAGTGAGCGAACGACCTTGGTTAACGAAACCGACTACACACATGTCACTTACGACCTCAATACACTGACCAACTATGACGAGCTTTCGAACCGACTAAGCTTGAACTACGCATGGAGCGAGCGTGTGGAGCTATTCACGCGTCTTGGCGTGAAGCGTTATGAGCCGCAGCAGGGATCTGCGGTGCCTTCCTCAAACAGTTACACCCCCACTGTCGGCTTGAACTTTGAGATCTCTGAGCGGCTCAAGGGAGCGCTTTACGCAGGTGTCAATCAAGTCTCTGGCTCGAACAGCCGCCCCCGTGGCCAAGGCGGTTTTTCGTTGCACTATACCGGTGAGCGTGTTGATACAAGTATCGACGCCGCTCGTAGTACTGTCGCCAGCGGCGACGGCGGTTTTGTTGAGGTTGATAACCTGAACGGTACATGGAGTTATGCCCTCGACGACACCAGCCGTACCGGTTTTGATACCTCATGGCAAAAAACCAAAGGGCTAACGCCTAATACCCTGCGCAATGTCGGTGTCTGGTTCAGCCGGGATCTCTCGCCTTTCTGGGTGGCGCGCCTATCCTTCATGTACAAGGAACTCCAGCAAGCTGGCTTGCCGGATGCCACCGCCAACGTCGTCGGGTTGACCTTGACCTATAGTCCCCCCGACTTCTGAAATTCAGCAGGGTGATAAATATGACCTCTGAATACGAAATGTCGGCCAATGACTACATTGCTGTCATCAAGCACCATGCCTGGCTGTTGATCCTGAGTGTCGCGGTCATACTCGTCATGAGCGTAGTGGTCGCGATCTCTATCCCACCCATCTACGAGTCATCTGGCACTATTCTGGTCGAGTCTCAGCAGATTTCGCCAGACCTGGTGGCGTCGAACAACAATACCTTTGCCGATGAGCGCATCGAAGTCATTCGCCAGCGCGTGATGACCCGTGAGCATCTGGAAGGGATCATCGACAAGTACAATCTTTTTGCTTCGCAAAGCAGGCAGTTGAGCGTTTCCGAGAAAATCGATGAAATGCGCAATGCGATTACAGTCTCCTTGGTCAGTGCTGTCGTCAAGGGGCGTGGAGAAGTGACGATTGCTTTCCGTCTTTCCTTTGAGCACCGGCAGGCAGAGATTGCCAACAAAGTGGCCAACGAGCTGGTGACGCTGTTTCTGGATGAAAACATCAAGCAGCGCACCGAGCGCGCCAGTGAAACAACAGAGTTCCTGACGCAGGAGGCGGACAAGCTCAGGGTCGAACTGGAAGCCCTGGAAAACCGCTTGGCAGACTTCAAGCAAGCGCACAGCAACGCGCTTCCCGAGCATCAGGAGTTGCGCATGAATATGTTGTCACGCGCCGAAACCGAGCTCAAAGAGGTCGACCGTGACTACAAATCTGCCCGTGAGGAGTTGCGCTTCAATGAGTTGGAGCTTTCCGCAGCAGCGACCAAGCATGAATTGCCCGGCCCGGCGGTTGATAAACAGCAAGATCTGGGTAGCCTCAAGGCGGAGTACACCCGGTTACGGTCGCTGTATACGGAAGCTCACCCCGATGTGCGTGCCGTCAAACGCAAAATTGCTGCACTTGAGGCTACCAAAGGTGCTGGTGGTGCAGCGGCTCCAGCCAGTCTGGACCTTGCCAAGGCTCAGGCCCGGATCGCTGCCACAGAAGCCCGTATCAAGTCGCTGGCCGATCAAAAGCAGGAAATACTCAAGAAAATAGCCGACTACGAGGCGCAAATTCTTGAGACGCCGCAAGTCGAGCGCGGCTTGGTCACACTGATGCGTGACTATGAAAACGCTCGTAAAAAATACGAGGAAATTCGCACCAAGGAAATGAGTGCGAAAATTTCCGAAAGCCTGGAGCAGGAAAACAAAGCCGAGCGTTTTGTTCTTCTGGAATCGCCATTGCTGCCTGAAAAGCCGATACGGCCGAACCGTAAAAAAGTGGTTGCCATGGGCTTTGTTCTCGCTCCGGTGGGCGCTGGCGCATTGGTGATGCTCCTTGAGATGCTAAACCAGCGCGTGCGCGGAGCTGAAGCCTTGGCCAGTGTGCTGGGTAGACGCATATTGGTTGCGATTCCCTACATCTACACCAGGGCGGAATTGGCACGCCGTAAGCAGTGGCGAACGCGATTGATCGTCAGCGGAGTCGTGATCATCGTGCTCTTTCTGGTGCTCCTGCACTTCTTCTACATGCCTCTGGACCTTCTGATGTTTAAAGCTCTGGGCCGGTTTGCATAAGGAATATAGCCATGGAAATAATCAAGCCCGATACCGAGGATTCCGAGCAACAACCTTCGACAAGTCTCGTGACAGTGCCAAAAGCCATGACAGAGACCGGGCAGTCTGCAGGTCTGAATGCGCTGAGTTATGTGCAAACCAAAGTTGTACCGCTGCGGCCAGATCATCTCGAGCGCAATCGCATTGTGGCGTACAACAAGAATTCGAATATGGGTGGGGCTTTCGATCTGCTGCGTACGCAAGTTCTGAAAGTCATGGAAGAAAATGGCTGGCGCACGCTTGCTATCACCTCGCCAACTCCGGAGGCAGGCAAGACTGTATTGGCTATCAACTTGGCAATGAGCATCGCCCACCACACCACCAAGACGGCCCTACTGGTGGATTTCGACTTGCGTCGTCCGATGGTGGGGGCCTGCCTGGGTCTGCCGATGGAGAAAACGCTCAATGAATTGCTGGACCATGAAGCGGAACTGCAAGAGGTTCTGGTCAACCCGACCTTGCCGCGCTTTGTCGTCCTGCCGACGCGAGAGCCGATCCCTCTCTCTACCGAGGTGCTGTCATCGCCCACAGTGAGCTATTTGATTGCTGATCTGCGCGAGCGCTACGACTCGCGTATCGTGATTTTCGACTTGCCGCCGTTGTTGAGTTCGGACGATGTTATTACCGTCTTGCCTAAATTCGACTGCGTCCTGCTGGTGGTCGCAAACGGCATGAACAGCAAGAAAGAGATCGAGGAAAGCCTGTATCATCTGGGGACAGCCAATCTGATTGGCACGGTACTCAACAAAGCCGATCCCCCAAACCGCTCTTACTACTAGAGCGTCACCCTTAGGCGTTCGGCGTATGCGCCAGCGCCGACTTTCAGTGCCAAGGGTACTTCTGCTCCCAGCTCCAGGCGTGCGCCACTATCTGTTCAAGTGAGGCAAATTGCGGGTGCCAGCCAAGTAATGTGTTGGCCATGCGAGGATCGGCCACAAGGCGTGGCGGATCGCCGGCGCGGCGTGGCGCTTCGCTCACGGAGATAGCTTGGCCGGTCACGGCGCGTGCAGTGTTTATTACTTGTAGTACTGAGAAACCTTGACCGTTTCCGAGGTTGAAAGCCGTGCTTGCACCACCTGCCAGTAAATAATCCACGGCCAGTGCATGAGCTGCAACGAGGTCGACAACGTGGATGTAGTCGCGAATGCAAGTGCCGTCAGGTGTGTCGTAGTCACGGCCATAGACGGTGATGGTTGTGCGCCGACCGGAGGCCGCTTGCAGTATCAGTGGCAGCAGGTGGGTTTCCTGTTCACGGCATTCACCTAACTGTCCTTCAGGGTCTGCTCCGGCGGCGTTGAAGTAGCGCAGGCAGACCGATTTGAGCCCGTATGCACGGTCGAAATCTTCAAGCATCTGCTCCACCATCCACTTGCTGCGACCATAAGGGGTGATCGCGGCCTTGGGATGCTCTTCGTCGATAGGTACATACAGCGGGTTACCATAGACGGCTGCGGACGAGGAAAAAATGAAGTTTTTAACCCCGGCACGAACCATGGCTTGTAGCAGCGTAAGGGTTCCAGCCAGGTTGTTTTGGTAATACTTGGCAGGTTCAGTGACGGATTCGCCCACCCGTATAAATGAGGCGAAGTGGAACACGGCATCAAAGTGCTGTCCCGCAAACAAGACGTCCAGGGCTTGTGTGTTGGCGATGTCCAGTTCGACCAATCTCCCGCCCATCAACGCGCCGCGATGGCCTGTTGAAAAATTGTCTGCCACCACCAGTTCGTGACCTGCTCGCAGTAGTTGCTTGACCATATGCGAGCCGATATAGCCTGCGCCACCCACCACCAAAAAATTCATCTTGATCTCCTGGAAACTGTTGCTGTGCAAGCACAGATTGGTACGCCAGTTCGATCCGCCTGATCATTACGTTACAAGACAGGTTAGCTATTGATTCGCCTGCGCGCTGGAGGATGCGGTATTGACAGGGCCTGGCTGTGCGTTTTGCGTGACGCCTTTTTTCAGAAACAACCAGTTCGACGCCTGCAAACCGTCGAACTTGATCGTATAGCGTCCATCCAGGTAGCTGGCGGGTAGCTTCTTCATTTGTCCAGGGATGCCGTGGGTGAACAGTGTCAAGCCTTGCGGCGCCTGGATTGTCAGGGTGCCTTCGAGGGGCTCGACATAAAAAGGTGTTTTGCTGTCGTCCTTGGGGACGGCACGGGTACCCAGCGAAATCAGTAAATCCTGCGATCGGCCGACAGGCGCGTCGTCCAGGCTTTGCACCACCACGCTGGCATTAGCGGTCTTCACTTGAACCTGGATGCTGCCAAGGCTGATCGACTCGCCGCCGATCCAGCCGGTTGCTGCTTGGGTGCGTGGCGTATTGATGGTGTAGATGCCCAGTTTCCAGTTGCGCTTTAACTCGCCAGTGTCTGTCGTGGACTCGCTGGCATTGGCGTCCAGCAGCGACTGGTTGGGGTCATGAAACACCTGTGCATTGCTCGGGATAGCACTCTGTTGCAACCAGGGCAATTGCGGCGTCTGTGGCATGGCGATTTCCAGCTTGCCTTTCTCCATGGCTGTGCGCAGTAGAACCGCGTTGGCGGGTGTGATGCGTTGGTTGAACAGGGTGCTTGGCGTCGGCGCGAAGACATAGGTCGTTGTGGCTTCACGAACGTCTGCACGGCGATAAAGCAAGGCGGCGGCGGGCAGGGTGGCCAGCATTGCAGGGTCGTTATAGGCGTGCCAGTTGTCGGCCGTTATCCATTCGCCGGTTAGCGGCTCCTGGCTGTAGGCATATTGCATCAGCGCATCCCAGCCTTGGTGGCTGGCGGTGCCGGCCATATAGAGTGGCAGCGAGTGGCGGTCAGGTGCCGGGAAAGGTTCAGTGTTCCACTCGGTGACGGTCAGGGGTTTGCCTACGACTTGGCCGGCGGCAATCCAGTTCAGTAAACCGTCGCTGGTGAGCGGGTTTTTCTCCAGCTGCCCAGGGCCACCGTAGCTATGGACGTCGATCAGGTCGCCGGCGGTAAGGGCCGGTAGGGAGCTTAGGCTGTCGCCGCCCCAGCTACTGGTCGTGGCGATGGGGACCTTCACGCCTGATTCACGCAGGTGCTGAATCATGTCTACGTTGAAACGTCGCTCCAAATCGTTAAGGAACAGCTTGGCGGGGCCTGGCTCCCAGGAGCGCCAGGTCTGGCTTGCAGATAGATGGTGCTGGTTCGCAAAGGCCTCGGCCTCGGCCATGTAGATCTGGTTGTGCTTTGGCACTCGTTTGTCTGGTAATAGGGCGTTGCCAAAGTGCTGGGTGACATCGTTTTCGTTGGTAATCAGTACGGCGGCGATCGCCGGATCGTCTTTGTAGGCGAGTCCGGTGTAGGTGTTTACATGGGTCAAATAGGCTTGGGCAAAGCGCTTCATTGCCTGCCGAATGGTGATGTTTACATAGGCATAGCCCTTGAGATCGGCGTTGTTCTGGCCATTCTTTGGCATTTCATCGAAGCCATAGATGTTGTCGTTTGCAGTTAAGGCGCGCTCGACGTGCATATCGAGCCATACATAAATGCCTTCGTCTTTGAGGCACTTGATCCACCAGTCGATTTTTTTCAGTGAGTCCGGGTTTAGTTGCTGAGTGTCAGGCGTGAGGTTGCTGTCGCGAAAGATGTTTGGGCTGACCCATGGAGAGTCATGGTGGTGCAGTCGTACGAGATTGAAACCGAGTGCCGACAGACGTTTGGCCTGCAGCTTGATTGCGTCGTCTGGCGTACGAAACAGCGTATAGGCCGTCAGGTTAGTGCCCCAGAAGCGCGCTGGGGTGTTGTCTGCGAATAACAGTTGCTCGCCGGATACTTTGACGAAGCCGCGCTTGCCTGCAGGTTTTTCGTGAGCGTTAAGAAAGGACAGATCGACCGGCGAGGTTTTCCAGTCGAGCGTGTCACTCGGCCAGCTCCTTGTGTCCGCCAGCCCGAAGCGCTCGGTTGTGGTCGGACCGAGTACCACATCGCCCGATAGGCTCAAGGTGGCTTTGAAATTTTGGCGGCCGGGTTTGATCGTGTTCTTGTAAAAAAAAGCACGCACCTGAGATTTATCACCCGGTTCAAAGTACACACTTGCCAGTGCAGGCTCAAAACGCATCTCGATGCGTCGGCTTTGTGTATTCCCCCAGGACCAGCCGCGGTTGTCGGGTAGCAAGGCCGGCTGACCCATTTCTCCATCGTAAAGGGCAGGATCGAACTTGAAGACGATGCCCCCGCCCATCACGTCCGGCATCATGCTGTGTGCATCCAGGGCAATGTTCCAGGTCAACGTCTGCTCGTCTTCCTTCTGAATCTGCGCAGTCACGTCGAAATCCAGGTTTTTGTTCTTGCCTGCAAGGGAGTAGCTATAAGGGCTGTTCACCTTGAACGCGGTCGGCAAATCCGTCCATTCCCAGTGGCTCCCCCAAAAGGCGAATGAAGAAGAAACGACAGGGTTGCCACCGCGCGCCAGCATTGGCAGACCGCTGCGCTCATCCACGCTGGAGACCCAGTCCGACGCCCAGGTGCTGAACGGCCAAACAGCAAGGAGAACCACTAGCAACACATGGGCGCGGTGAAAAAAACAGGTCATGAGCGTTACCAGGGTTGAAGGTTGGCGCTCGCAGTGCTTGCCGTCTCAGTGCGCTTGAGCCTGCGCACCATCTGAGCATAGGACACACCCAGTCCGGCCACCGACCAATACACCACGGGGATCACCGTGATACTGCTAACGGTAAAGATGGTCACCAGTATCCCGGCCAGTACCGCCAACAGCGCACGTCCGAGTCGGCGCGCCTCATCGTCTTTGTTGGGGATCGAACGCATTGCTGTGCGGATGCCGAGCAGCACAGTGGCGAAAAAAACCACGAATAGCGTCAGTCCGATCAGGCCGATGTCCAGCGCCAGGGCGATATAGGTATTCACAATATCGATGACGCCCTGGCCCTGAATCATGGACTGCATCTCAGGCGTGTTGCGGTAATCGAAAGAGCCCAACCAAGGGTTGCGCCGGATGACGATCACTGAGTTATCAATCAAGCGCTGCCGGTACGTGATGTTCTCTACCTCTACCGTACCGATGAACGGTAGTAGATCCAGGACTTTTTGCCCACCGGGCACGATGGCCAGCAGGAGAAGGGCGAGCACTCCGGCGATTGCCAGAAGCATCAGGCGTTTGACAGCTTTACGGCCGGTGGCGATGAACACGGTGATCATGACGGCTGCACCGATCCAGGGGCCACGCGACAGCGGTGCAAACAGACCGCCAGCCAGCAGGAGCGCGCCGAGGCATTGCTGCAATCGGCTGCGTACGCTCTCGCGCAAGAACAGGTAAAAGCCGATGGCCACGCTAATGACGTAACCCAGTGCGATTGCCTGGCCGGTGCTGGCGCTGGCGCGTAATGAATCACCACGAGTCAAGTAGCTGGACATTTCCCAGTGCATGTCCAGGGCATCAATCAGCGCGTTGTACAGCAGCCAATGGCGGGTAAATTCGACGAGACCGATAAGCGCCAGCAACATGGCGGCGAGTACAAATCCCAACAGGGCATCCTTGAAGTCGCTGAGTTCCTTCAGTGTCCTGCTGGCAACGTAGTAAGGCAAAAAAACGTCTGTGAACAGGTAGAGCGTCTGGCGCAAGGTGTCGGTCAGCGTGGTTTCACGCAGGTAAAGCAGGCTCGTCAGCAAGAGGTAGGCCGCTAGCAGCTTGTCAGGCCAGATGCGTCCGAACCTCAGTGTGCCTGCTTGCCTGCGCCGCATGAAAAAAGCCGGCAACAACAGACACAATGCGAGCAGTTTTTCAGGCCAGGTGCGTCCGAACCTCAGTGTGCTTGCTTGCCCGCGTTGCATGAAAAAAGCCGGCAACAACAGACACAATGCGAGCAGACGAATATGGTTAAGTGCAAAAAAATAGTTGATCAGGCCAAAGCCGGGAACCTCTACCGGGGCCGGCGGGATGAGAAACAGCAGAAGGAAAAACAGTGCCAGAGGATTGCGTTCGCGTTGTCGTGCGACGGTCAAAATGATAGCGGCAATGCCCGCGTACACCCAGAAGCTGTGCGAGACAAAGGCCAGTAGCGTCAAGGCGAACCACAGATTGCGGCGACGAGTGAAGTCGTGGTGTGGGATCAGGTCTACTGCTGGTCGACGCGCAAAGGCAAAAACGATGCCAGCTAAAACCAGAATGACGATCAACGCGCGAAGGTGCTCAGGCATGGATTCTTGAACTCATGGATGGGTGAGCAACGGCTAGTGAGATGACCAATTGTAGCTATAGTAACGTGCGTACCCTTTGAGTTCGGGGTTGATGTCATGCCTCCAAGTGACTTATCGCCATCGTTGAGCCTTCGCCGGCGAGCGATATCTGCTGGGGCATGGAATCTGGGTGCGCTTGTTGCCTCTCAAGCACTTCGCTTGGGCGGCAACCTTGTCATGGCCCGTCTGCTGAGGCCGGAAATTTTCGGTGTAATGCTCATCGCCACCACCGTTTCGATGGTTCTGCACTTGCTTGCCGATGTCGGTTTGCGCCAGAACATTATCCAGAGCCCGCGTGGCGACGATCCCGTGTTTCTCAATACCGCCTGGACAGTGCAGATCCTGCGTGGCGTTGTCCTTTTTGCTGCGACGCTGCTAATCGCGGGCTTCACCTGGTTTGCGCAAGTCATCAATCTGTGGCCGGCCAATTCCATCTATGCCGCACCGGAGTTGCCGCTGGTGTTGGCCTTTACCGGTTTTACCGCGATCATCTTTGGGCTCCAGTCGACGAAATTCGACTTGGCCGTTCGCGATTTCCAGCAAAAGAAAGTGGTGCTCCTCGAGTTTGCGGCCCAGCTGGCGGGCCTGCTGGTGATGCTGGTCCTCGGTTACTTCACCAGGTCTGTCTGGTCGCTGGTGATTGCAGGTCTGGTCATGGCCATGGTCGGCACTGTTATTGGTCATCTATGGTTTCAGGGCCCGCCTAACCGTCTACAGTGGGAGCGCTCTGCGCTTAAAGAGTTAGTCGTCTTCGGCCGTTGGATTCTGTTGTCTTCGGCAGTGGGCGTATTGGCCATGTATGGTGATCGCATCTGGTTCGGCGGCAGCATGTCGGCCAATGAACTGGGCGTCTACTCCATTGCGGTGCTGATTTTGGGCACTCTTCAAGCCGGAGTGCTCAGGTTGGCCGGGGCCGTGGCCCTGCCGGCCTTCAGTGAAGCCTCAAGAAGTAATGACACCGCGCGGCTCCGCGTTTTGTATTACCGCTTCAGGTTGATTTTCGATCTTGCTTTGCTGTTTGTCTGTGGACTGTTCTTGACCGTCAGTCCGCTCATCGTGGGTTGGTTATACGATGAGCGTTATGCCGCTGCCGGTAGCATGATGGCCATTCTTTCACTTTCTTTTTTCACATTGCGCTACACGGTGGCGCATCAAGTTTGGCTTGCCTTGGGACTCACAAAGTACCAAGCCATGGATAACATTATCCGCATTGTCTCGTTATGGGTGCTACTGCCGCTGCTGCTGGCGATTGGCGGGGTAAAATATGCGATTTGGGGCGTTGCCCTGCATACGTTCCCTACGCTGATCCTGATTGTTTATGTCAATTGTCGTGTGGGGCTGTTCGATCTCAAGCGTGAACTGGTGGTGCTGCCAATGCTGGCCGTGGGGGCTTTGTGTGGAGAGTTAGTGTTGGGCGTTGCTGAACGGCTTTGATTTGAATAGGTACCTCTTGTTTTCAGCGGTTTTGGAGGCGATCTAATGAAAATGATGTCGATTTATAAAGGGTTTTGTAATCCGGCGATGAGCGTTCAGCACTTTTTTGGGGGGCGGTCTAATGATTAGTGCCCCTCTTGATGTCTTGGTGGTTAACTACAATACAGCGACTCTGCTGCAGCCCATGTTCAATGCGTTGCGCGAGTCAAAGAGTGCCGATCGAACGCGCTATTTAGTGGTGGATAATGCCTCTGCCGATAATTCACTGGAGTGCCTGGCAACTATTTGTCCAGAGGCATTTCTGCTGGCCAATGAAAATAATGTTGGCTTTGGTCGTGCCAACAATCAATTGGTTGAGCACCTGCAGGGCAAGTACGCGTTGCTCCTCAATACCGATGCCTTTGTGGCTGCTGATACCCTGAGCAAGACCCTCGGTTACATGGAGGCTCACCCTGATTGCGGAGTCCTCGGCGTTCGGTTGGTTGGACGAGAGGGTGATTTGCAGCCCTCCTGTCGCTATTTTCCGACGCCGTTGAATGTCTTCCTCTCGCGTACAGGGCTTCAACGCTTTTTCCCTGTGGTGAAGAGGGTCGACGACATGGACTGGGATCATGCCTCGGTCCGTGAATGCGACTGGGTGCCCGGCTGCTATTACTTGATCCGCCGTGAAGTCATTGATCAGGTTGGCTTGTTCGACCCGCGCTACTTTCTTTACTACGAGGAGGTCGATCACTGCAAACGCGTTAAGCAGGCCGGTTGGAAGGTGGTTTATTACCCGCATACCACGGTGGTGCATATCGGCGGTGAAAGTGCCAAATCGGTTGTCGAACTCAATGTGGTCAGTCGACAGATACCCAGGTTACAAATCGAAAGCGAGCTTTTGTACTTTCGCAAGCACCACGGTCTACTGGGTTTGGCCTCACATATGTTACTGGTGAGCCTGGGGGATCTGATTCTGGCGCTCAAGGCTCTATTGAAAGGCCGCGGTCGGGCCGCCATAGGGGCGTGTTGGCAGCATGCGCGTGATACTTGGGCGTTGCTGCGCGATACCCAATTGGCTAGCCAACCCACACGGTAGGTCAACTTATGTTCGATAATATACGTGCGGATTTGCGTGCACACGCCGGTGATTGGGCTGCTCAGGGGTTCTGGGTGATGCTGGTTTATCGCTTTGGGCGCTGGCGCTACGGTGTGCGCCCGGCATTGTTGCGTAAGTTGCTCTCCCTTATATACAAAGTGCTCTTCAAATTGGTGCAGATCGTGACGGGTGTCGAGCTTCCGTGTGAGGTGGTGATCGGTCGCAACTTCGTCATCGATCATTTCGGCGGAATCGTGATCAGTGGTTATGCTCGGTTCGGCGATGATTGCCGAATCCGCAATGGCGTGGTCGTGGGGCTCAAGAATGTGGATGAGCCGATTGCCCCGGTGATGGGTAACAATGTTGATATCGGTGCCGGGGCCAAGGTGCTGGGCAATATCCGTATTGGTAACAACGTCGTGATTGGTGCCAATGCCGTGGTGCTGACAGATGTACCGGACGACTCGGTGGCGGTGGGCGTGCCTGCGACTATCAAGAAAAGGCAGCGCGCAGAAGCAAGGGAATGCTGATGAACCATCCGCTGGACGATATCGAGCCGTTTTACATCGCCGAGTGAACTCAATGGCTACTGGCATGGGTGTCGTTGTTATCGGTCGCAATGAAGGCCTACGGCTTGAGCGTTGCCTGGCTTCGCTGGGCGGTGCGGCGCAGAAGGTTATTTATGTCGACTCTGGATCAACGGATGGTTCAGTCCAGATGGCACGACGGCTTGGGGTCGAGGTGGTTGAGTTGGATATGTCGATTCCCTTTACGGCTGCGCGCGCGCGCAATGAAGGATTTGCCTGCGTGCAACGTTTATTGCCGGCGATGCGTTATGTGCAGTTTGTCGATGGTGATTGCGAGGTGGTTGGTGGCTGGTTGCCCCGGGCGCAGGCCTTTCTTGATGCACAGCCTGAGGTTGCAGTGGCCTGTGGACGGCGCCGTGAACGTTTTCCACAGCGTTCGATTTACAACTTATTGTGTGATCTTGAATGGGATACCCCGATCGGTGAGGCCAAGGCGTGTGGTGGCGATGCGCTGATACGGGCTGACGCCTTCGCCGCAGTGTCTGGTTTTCGAGCGGATCTTATTGCCGGGGAAGAGCCTGAGTTGTGTGTGCGTCTGCGCGCGAATGGATGGAAGGTCTGGCGCCTGGCTGACGAAATGACCTTGCACGATGCGGCCATGACCCGCTTCGGCCAATGGTGGCGGCGTACCCTGCGTGGTGGCTATGCCTTTGCCGAGGGCGCATTTTTGCATGGGGCCGCACCGGAGCAACATTGGCGGCGTGAGTCGCGCCGGGCCTGGCTCTGGGGCTTGGGTGTCCCGCTGGCGACTATGGTCGCGAGTTTGATGCTGGGATGGTTTGGGCTGCTTCTGCTGCTGGTCTATCCACTGCAGGTGGTGCGCTTGGCTCGCCGGGGCGATAGATCTGCGCGCGAAAACTGGCTGCAGGCCTTCTTTCTGGTGCTGAGCAAATTTCCCGAGATGCTCGGGCAAGTCAAGTTTCTGTTGCACAGATTTGGCGCCGGCAAGACGACGTTGATCGAATACAAGTGAGACGGCTATGAATGATTGGCTGATACTAAAAAGCGTGTTTTCTTTACATGCAGGGTATTCCTTCAGGGCGTTGAAAAATAAGCTTAAATTACTGATTTTAGTTGGAAAAAACTGGTCCGAGCTAAAGTTGTTTTTGTGGCGTATGTCGAATGCCCTGGGCAAGACCCGTTTTGAGAAGTTGGGAGGTGATTGTGTGGGTGTTGTTCATTGGCCGTACATCAGTAGATGCTGGAGATCTCAGGAGAGACTGAGTGTGCTGGCCTCGCATTACGAAGTTGTCACAAAAAGCTGTCCGCCGCTATTACTTCTGGGGCGAAATGACAGCTTGATGTTGAGTGACTTGTCGGAGTGCTCTGTGGGTTGTTCCTTGGTTCTAGATCGCCCGGTATGGTTTATGCGTGAAGGGGAGTTGGTGCTGAATTTGTTTCAGGGTGATTTACGTATTGCATCAATAGCGTTCACCTTGTGTCGCACGGAAGTTGAGTTATGTATTTTTATCGGTGCCGTTCAAGGGATACACAAAGGCGTAGAGAGTGATAGGTCTTTGGAGATTTATAGAACACTGACAAAGGATTTTGAAGGCCTTCGCCCAAGAAGTCTTCTGATCGAAGCCATTAAGTATATTGCAAGCAGTGTTGGTGTTGAAAAGATTTATGCGATAGGGGATGGATATCGTCATCATCGTCATCCGTATTTTGGAGCTGAAAAAGCTCAAGAGCTAGCGGCTAATTATGATGTCATCTGGTTGGAACATGGAGCGGTTCCGTCCGAGCGCGAAGACTTTTTTGAAATTCCCATGGTGCTGTCCAAAAAAGCGCTTGATTGTATTCCTTCAAAAAAACGTGCCATGTACCGCAGGCGTTATGAGCTTCTGGATGATATTTTTACAAGGATAGACAGTGTATTAATAGGTGGCTGTGCAACTAATACAGGCGCTCATTAGGTCGATAAAAGACCGGAACAAACGCCGTGGTGTTTGTTGACGTTTTTGATAATTGTACTACTGTAAAAGTACCTGTAGTAATCATTCACTGCAACGACATCTAAGCGGGTTCCTATGCGTATCGCTTATTTGATCAATCAATACCCCAAGGTCAGCCATAGCTTCATTCGTCGTGAGATTTTGGCGTTAGAGCGCCAGGGCTTCGTGGTGCAGCGCATTGCTCTGCGTGGTTGGGATGCCGAGTTGGTGGATGCCGAGGACGTGTCCGAGCGCAGTAAAACTTTCTATGTGCTGCAGGGCGGAGTCAAAGAGCTGTTGGTGCCTGTGCTGCAGGTACTGCGCGCCCGGCCGCAACGCTTTTTTTCGGCGTTGTGGCTGGCGCTACGTATGGGCCGGCATGCCGATCGGCCCTGGCCGTACCATCTGGTCTATTTGTCCGAGGCATGCCGCCTGCTGTTTTGGTTGCAGGCGTTCGGCGCCGAGCATGTGCATGCGCATTTCGGCACTAACTCAACCGAGGTGGTGATGCTGGCCAATGCACTCGGCGGGCCAGCGTACAGTTTTACGGTGCACGGCCCGGAAGAGTTCGACAAACCGCAGTTTATTCATTTGGGCGAGAAAGTCCGGCGCGCGGCTTTTGTCGCGGCTGTCAGCTCTTATGGGCGCAGCCAGCTGTTTCGCTGGGTAGCTCATGCGCACTGGGCAAGGGTAAAGGTGGTGCATTGTGGTCTGGAGCGGGCGTTTCACGATGTACCTGCAGTTGCCGTGCCGCCCGTACCGCGGTTGGTCTGCGTGGGTCGCTTGTGTGAGCAGAAGGGCCAACTGTTGTTGCTTGAGGCCGCCCGTATCCTGGCAGCGCAAGCCGTGGTGTTCGAGATAGTACTGGCCGGCGATGGGGAAATACGTGCGCAAATCGAAGCGCTGATTGCACTGCATGGCTTGCAAGCGCAGGTGCGAATCACTGGCTGGATTAGCAGTGAGCAAGTGCGGGCGGAAATTCTTGCGGCGCGGGCCTTGGTGTTGCCGAGCTTCGCCGAGGGCTTGCCGGTGGTAATCATGGAGGCCATGGCCTTGCGCCGGCCAGTACTGACGACCTATGTGGCGGGCATTCCCGAGTTAGTGCGTCAGGGTGAGAACGGTTGGTTGTTTCCTGCGGGAGCTGTGGATGAGTTGGCAGCGGTGCTGGCGGACTGCCTCGCGCAACCCGTCGAGGTGTTGCAGCGGATGGGCGAGGCGGCTTATCAGAGAGTGTTGGAGCGACACGATATCGATACCGAAGCGGCCAAGTTGGCTAATTTGTTTAGGGCGCAAGGATGATCACCTTACTTGATTGGCTGTTCAGCACACTGGTGGTGCTCATGGTCCTGCCGGTGTGGGTGCTGTTTTTGCAGGTGCTGCTGGCCTGCCTGCCTGTGCGGTTGCGCTCGTCGGCGCCAAGATCGCGGCCGCGGGTGGCGGTGTTGGTACCGGCACACAACGAATCCTCGATGATCGTCGCGACGTTAAATACCATTCGGCCGCAGTTGCTAGAGGGCGATCGCTTATTGGTGGTGGCGGACAACTGTTCTGACGACACGGCCGCGCTGGCCCGCACGGCGGGAGCCGAGGTGGTGGAACGCAGCAATGATCAGCAGTGTGGCAAGGGTTATGCGCTGGACTTTGGGGTGCGTCATTTAGCGAGCGTTGCGCCGGATGTCATGATCATTGTCGATGCCGATTGCCAGGTGGGTGAGGGCTCTATTGAGCGTTTGGCAATGTGTTGTATCGACTCAGGGCGGCCAACGCAGGCACTTGATTTAATTCGTGCTCCAGCAGGTTCCGGGCTAAAAGTGCGGTTTGCCGAGTTTGCCTGGCGTGTGAAGAATCTGGTGCGGCCGCAAGGTTGGGCTTGGCTTGGTTTGCCCTGTCAGTTAATGGGGACGGGAATGGCTTTCGTCTGGCGGGATCTGGCTTTGATCGATTTAGCCAGTGGCCACATCGTCGAAGATTTGAAGATGGGCTTCGATTTCTGCCGCAACGGCAAGCCGCCTCTGTTTTGCCCCGATGCCCTGGTGACCAGTTATTTTCCGCGCAGTGATGAAGGTTTAAGTACCCAGCGTATGCGCTGGGAGCATGGTCATCTCGGGGTCATCCTGGGTGATGCGCCAAAGTTGCTTGTAGAGTCGATCAGCCGGCGTAACTGGAACCTCCTGGCTATGACGCTGGATTTATGGGTCCCTCCGTTGGCCTTATTGTCTTTAGCGTTGGGGGCTGTTTTTAGTCTGTCATGGTTGGTGTTTATGCTGTGTGGAGCCTTGGCTCCAGCATTAATCGCTTCTGCCGGGGTGGTCATATTGAATGTGACTATCTTGCTGGCATGGAGCCAATTTGGTCGCGAGATTATATCTTTTTCAGCTTTGTTGTATGCGCCGTTCTACGCGATGAAAAAAATCCCCCTGTATCTAGGCTTTTTGTTTAAGCGCCAAGTTGAGTGGGTGCGTTCGAAGCGAGATGACAATTAATGAGCGCTTTTGCATGGGAGCACAACTGGCAAACGATTATCCAGAAACTCAGGGTGGTCAGTGATCTCGTTGATGAGCAAGGCTTGATTGAAACTTTATCCAAGCCTGACGCGGCGACAGTACTTGGATTCGTCAATTCCTTTGCCATGAACTTGGTGGCGGGCAACACCGATTACTATAAGGCGCTGTCCGCTGCTGACGTGTTACTACGGGATGGCTCCGGCATGGCTATCCTGTTTCGCCGACTGGGCTTGGTGCCGGGGCTAAATATGAATGGCACGGATTTTATCCCCAAATTACTGGCCGCGTTCAAGGGCCGGCGCGTGGCTTTTTGGGGCACTGCAGAACCCTTTCTAGCGAAAGCGGTGCAGCGTAGCGAAGCGGTATTTGCGGTCAATATAGTTTCTGCTCACCATGGTTTTGCTGAGGTGGATGCCTACATCAACCTTGCCCGGCAACTGCGGCCAGAATTGGTTGTGCTGGGCATGGGTATGCCCAGGCAAGAAGCCGTTGCTGCCAGGCTGGCTGTCAGCGGCGTGCCATGCCTGATAGTGTGCGGCGGGGCGATCCTGGATTTTCTCGGTGGCAAGGTTGTTCGGGCTCCGCAATGGGTGCGTCGCCTCGGTTGTGAGTGGGTATTCAGGCTGATGATTGAGCCAAAGCGGTTATTCAGACGCTATGTGCTTGGTAATCCAGTGTTCTTGTTGCGCACGCTGGTCTGCAGAGATGCGCCTACATTAAGGAAACCCTGAAAATCCGACCATGGGGAGGCATTCTATGAAAGTACTACCTACACCTTCCGTCGATTGGCAAACACGATAAATCCAAACAACACGGAAGAAAATAACCATGCTGCCGCAGGAAGCGATAACGCACGCCGTTGATTGATATAAGAATTGGCTGTCCCAGTCAGATCTATACCCTGGACATGTCGACCAACCCTGAACTGGCCATTGGCAGGCGCCGCCATTAAACGGTTAAATGAATAAGCATTGGCGCACGGCCCAAGGAAGCTGACCCACTCGCCGAGAGCGTTGACCCCATTGTTAAGCACGCCCTTGGTAGCCATGCCCTGCGTGTCAGAATCACCGGAGAAGTCGGTGTGAAAGCCAATGGCGTTGCCACCTGGAAGAGACAAAGGCACGTTAATGCTGTTTCTGGAAATAAACAGCGCGCCACCCGCGTGCTCTTGGATCAGCATGCCTGGTTGAGGCCTTAAGTCCTCGCCAGGGTTGCTCATGCAACTGGATTTATAGACCAAACTGGCCGCCTGAGCACTAGAAACAGTCGCGCCATTCAGGAGTATTAATAACAAAACGGATTTAATAAAAAGTGTCAGGTGCATAACATCGCCCCCCTCTGAGCAGAGGAGTATGCTTTTGTCGGACGAAGGATTCCTTATCAAGTTAAATTGAGCATAGTAGGTACATAGCTGCTACGCCAACAGTACGTCGTCACGATAAATATAAATAAAAACTCAGTGTGACTTCGTCAAAATAACGTCACAATAAACACGTCAGTCATCAATCGAGGAGCGTGGTTCAGATCAAGTCTTCATGAAGGGAATAGGTCTAGAGTGCGCTCAACCTCATCGGGGTCGATTGTAAAGCCATTGCCCTCTGGCGTTCCCACCACAAAGCCAAAATTCTGCTGATCGCGATCCGTTAGATACTTGTAATAACAGATGAAACGATTCGGCGGCTGCAGAGCCAGCAGTGAGCCACCAGGCTGAAGTACATTGACACCATGTACGAGATGACTCCCCTCGATCCCCACCACGGTTTTTGCTCCAGCGCAGGTCGCTACGATGCTCGGAACATCGGTTTTCGAAGGGTCGAGAATGCGAAAACCCCTGCGGTTATGCAGACGTTCAGCGAGTTCCATTTCATTGTGTAACAGTCGCGATTCACCGCTGCCGCCTCGCAGAATAAAAACTCCGGGGTGAGCGCTGTACCTGACGTGCGACAGTAATTTTTCACCCATCGCGCGAAAGCGTAAATGCCTATTTCGATTTTGACTGAGATCATCGAATATCACGAGCTCACGAAAAAACGCATTGCGCAAACGAACCGGTGTTATGCCAAGCCAGTCCTCATATTCGGGAGCCTGGGGAAATAGAGGAAACCGGGTGGATGGCGCGGTCGTCACCGGAACGCCTTCGTCGCAGGCTAATGGGTAAGTTGCACAGTCTTCCATCAGCCAGGAGCCAAACCATTTGTTTCCACCTGCTGTACAGTAAATCGCCCCGCGCTCCATCTCGGTTTCCACGGAGATTTTTGGAAGCCAACCCGATCTAGGCGATAACCAGGATTTTGCGTTGCCCTTGTAGAGTGTTCCATCTATCAGCCAGACATCTTTAAGCAGGTGGCCCCGTGTTGGACCATGATCAACGCGGCCTATTCCTTCCATTGTACGACGGGGGTGTTCGTAAGGAAAAAAGCGTTCTTCCTCCCATCCGGTCACACGTTCGAGTTGATTGGGCAGGAAAAAAGCCGGCGGAGAAATGGATGTTTCGCCAGGCGCAATAGTCCAGCTTTTCACCGCTGCACTTTGCGGGGGTTCCGCCGGCTTTCGCATCACCTGCGCTCTTACAATATGCTGGTATGCCGCAAGGCTCCATTTTGTCCGGTGGCTGCTCGTTAATACCCGTAATTCCGACATATCATGTTCACTCTCATCCGCCTCTACAAAAAACAGTTAATGGCGCAAGCGCTTAAACTGCATTTTTTAACATCAGAAAGCTGCTCAGGTAGATATAATCCTCTCCATAATGGGCGGGGACTTCAAATGAGCATAACGACTACGTAACCTGTCGAGAAGAAGTTCGCTTGGGCTCTTGGCGCAGTAGAGATAAATTTTGTGTAGCCCGCCAAACCCCATGTTAATATAGCGAGTCACCACTTCCTCATCGTTTTGCCCGTCCGGCAAGCCAAGATGAAGTGTCAGTTTTTTTTCCTCGACAGCAAATAACGGTGTATGCCAAAGGAGTTGGGCTGCACCCACCTTGGGTAGTCGGACAAACATATAAGCGTGGTTGCCCAGCGTATCAACATCAGCGCCACGTCTTCTTTTCCATTCGAGAAGTCCATCGTCTGGACGGGCCAGGCAAGTACCGATGTCATAATAGTCAAAGCCATTGTTTATTGCCCACTCAAGCTCCATGAATGTAGTGATCGAGTTGACTTCGTTCAGCCTTTTGGCATCTGAAAAAACCGCCTCAGGATATCCAGCACGTATCATGCTCCAGTAGCGTTTTCCGGACCGAGTAATGACGCACGCCAGTTGGCATGCAACAATTTCGTCTTCCAACAGTATTAGATCGAGCCGGCCGACAGTCTTTGCTATCCTTAAAACTTCATGTGTGGCAATTTGCGAGGCGGCAGTGCCATGCCTTGCGATGGCATAGGGTTGAAGCATTTCCCTGTCGGCTCTTTCAATTTCGTCATCCGTCAGCGCCTGCTTCATTCGGTAGCGCGACTGGTTCTTGCGTATGTTTCGACGTAACTTACTATCGTATCCCGCCGTGATATCGTCAATGGAGCGATCCAGCGGCACGATAGCACTCAGAAAGTGAGGCACATACAACGCGCCCAAGGTTGGCATTTCGCTGACCAGAACCGTACGGTTCGATTTATCCGATTCCGATTTGCTGCCGGCCATAGGAGACTCCACCCCCATGAGCACCTTGGCCATTTCCCGCTGTGCTCTCCTTCCCACATAGAGGATGTCGTAAGAGCTGTCTTTGTGCAGCTTGAATCTGACAATCTCCCAGCGCCAGAAACAGGCTCGCCCAAGTATGTCTCGCAGCCAGGCTGCCGTTTTTCTTAGCTCAAATCGTACTGAGGGAGATATGAGTTTTCGGATCGGCACCGCTAGATACGCTTTCATTTTCGGCACTCTTTTTAACTTGCCTTCAAGACTGGCTAATAGGCTTGCTTGCCGGTGAGGGCAAACAGCGTTCGCAGAAGAATGACGAAATCGAGCCAGAGCGACCAGTTGTTGATGTACTCAATGTCAGACTCAACACGCTGAATCATCTGCTCTATATCTCTCGTTTCACCGCGAAAGCCACGCACCTGAGCCAGGCCTGTGATGCCTGGCTTGATATTGTGGCGTGCAAAGTAGTCTGCGATGCCAGGCGAGTACTGCGCATCATGCTGAATAGCATGTGGGCGAGGCCCCACCAGGGACATTTCCCCCATCAAAACGTTGAACAACTGTGGTAGCTCATCCAGGCTGGTTCGCCGAATAAAGGCGCCGACCCTGGTCATGCGCGGATCATTCTTTTCTGCCTGCTTGACGATGCCGTCTTCCAGCTGATGGACGACCATGCTTCTGAACTTCCAGATACGAAAAACTCCACTCCACCCCATGCGCTCCTGTCGAAAGAACACCGGTCCAGGGCTATCGACCTTGATGGCAATCGCTATAGCCACCAGCAATGGAACCGCCAGAAGCAAGATGAGAAAAGCCAAGACTTTGTCCTCGAAATTCTTCAGAAACAGACGCATCCCCATCAGCGGAGTTTCAGACAAAGTCAGCACGGGAATACCGGCAATTTCACGAACGCTGTGATTGATCAAGCGCAGTGAAAAAATGTCAGGCACCCAATTAATAGCAATGTGCTTATCAAGCAGCTTTAAGTAAACATCCTTAATGACCTCCGAGCTATCCAGAGGTGTAACGAAATATACGGTATGAATGGAATGTCGCACAATTAACTCATCAAGTTCGGAGATGTTACCCAGTATCGACAAACGTTGCGTGCTTTCTGAGCCTCCCTTCCCCCGATCGTCGTCCGCCTCAATCAACACACAACCGACCACCCGTTCACCCAGCCAGGGATTATTGCTTATTTTCTGGTGAAGGAAGCTAGCCAGCTCCCCCGAGCCAATAATAAGAGCGGCTTCCAATTGATTCGGGTGGGTCAAGAGTTTCTTCTGCACTTCGAGTGTCGCCAGGTGCAAAAGCAACTGAGCGAAATATCCAATAATAAATAACTGTGCAACCAATAAGCGCGAGTACTGTTCACTTTGTTTGGTCAGGAAGGCCATGACCACGATAAAACCAAAAGCGGCAAGCCACGCCTTTAAAAGCTTAAATGCTTTGACGGTAAATCCAACATTGCTTCGGTAAATAGCATAATGGTCGTACACGACGGCCAACGCCCCAAGCAGCAACAGGAGCATGATGACATAAGCCTGCGTGATAACGCCGATATGATAATCGATCAAATACCATGCGACACCGATCACCGCAACAAAATCGAGACCGGCCTGAATAGCGTTACTGGTACTGCTTCGTCGCTGGAGTATGGAGCGGCTACTGCTGGGTTCGAATATCATCATTAGACCTCAGCTCAAATACATCTTCATCGAATTCACCCTCTTGGAGGTCAATGCGGGATATGAGCCGCCAGCCGTGGCACAGCCAATCTCATAAAATCTTGTAAGCGCTTATCTGCAGCAGTAGGCGCTTCGCAGGCTCTCCACATCCGTCTTTCCACGGTATAGCCCAGCGTGGACAAACCATGTCATCAAACCGACGTGTTCCTCATGTTGAAAAATGGTCAGGGGTTAGGCGATCTGCCATCAAGTGCCGTCAGACAGCGGCTCTGCCTGTGGTTGAGGCATTGCAGACGCTGTAAAGAAAGCGATGAACGGTCGTAATACTTGAGTTAAAGGGGTTGACAAGACGCAGGTGTGTCATTTTCGAGTCATCTATTTTTTGACGCTTTGGCGCGTTAGAGGGCATTTCTTGCGCTTTAAGTGCGTGCTGCTTGTAAAAAAAAATTGCCAGTCACTCACTCGCCATACCGATCAGGAGCGAGAGAGGACTCATGACGAGATACCTGAAGGAACTGCTGCTGGTTTTGTACGTGCTCAACACCGGGAAGGGGAGACTTGGGCGTTCAATCCTGTCCGCTATCCTTGATCTCACCTTCTGTTGAACGAGCGTTCCCATGCTTGAAGTACACGGCGTGTTCAAGAGCTACGCCACCCCGCAAGGTCCGCTGGCGGTGTTGCAGGGTGTCGACTTGCACCTGGCGCAAGGCAGCAGCCTGGCGCTGATGGGCGAGTCCGGCAGTGGCAAGAGCACCTTGTTGCACTTGATTGCCGGGCTCGACAAGGTCGATCGCGGCAACATCCGCATGGGCGATCAGCGCCTCGAACAGATGAACGAAGGGCAACTGGCAAATTGGCGGCGTACTGAAATCGGCCTGGTGTTCCAGCAGTACAACCTGATTGGCAGCCTGCGGGTCGAGGACAATCTGGCATTCCAGGCACGCTTGGCCGGGCGTCATGACCTGCGTTGGCAGGCGCACCTGGTGGCGCGGCTGGGGCTGGGGGATTTACTCCAACGTTATCCGGAGCAATTGTCCGGTGGCCAGCAGCAACGGGTTGCTCTCGGTCGGGCGCTGGCGTCGCGTCCGCGTCTGCTGTTGGCCGATGAGCCGACCGGCAGTCTCGATGAACACACCAGCGACGAGGTGCTCGACCTGCTGCTGGAGCTGCTCGATGACAGCCCCAGCAGTTTGTTGATGGTCACCCACAGCCCACGGGTCGCCGCACGGCTGGCAGAAAAAGTGCTGTTGCACGGTGGACGCCTGGTCGACGCAGGCCAACGCTGATATGGACGTTCTGCGTGAAACCTTGCGAGCGCTGCTCAGCCATTGGCGTCAGCACCCGGTGCAGTTTTTCAGTGTGCTGACCGGGCTCTGGCTGGCCACCAGCCTGTTGACCGGGGTGCAGGCGCTGAACAGTCAGGCGCGAGAAAGTTACGCTCGCGCCAGTCAACTGATTGGCGGTGAACCCCAGGCCAGCCTCAGCGCGCCGAATGGCGCGACCTTCTCCCAGGGGGTGTTCGTCGACCTGCGCCGGGCGGGTTGGCCGGTGTCACCGGTGTTGCAGGCGCGACTTCAACTCAAGGGGCACGAAGACCTGCGCTTGCAGTTGATGGGCATCGAGCCGTTATCCTTGCCCAGCGGTTCGGCGCTGGCCGGACAACACCTCGACATGGCGCAGATGGTCGATTTTGTCGGCCCGCCGGGCCGTACCTGGATTGCCCCTTCAACCTTGCAGGCGCTCGGTTTGCGTGAGGGCGCTCAACCGCAGAGCCTGAACGGGCAGACCTTGCCGCCGTTGCGCAGCCAGGTCGACATGGCCCCCGGCGTGTTGTTGGTGGACATCGGAGTTGCCCAGCAGGTGCTGGGTTTGCCGGCACAGGTGTCGCGACTGTTGTTGCCCAGGGATTTCGCCGCCACCGATCCTCAGTTACCCGCCGAGTTAGCCGGTCAGTTGCAGCTCAAGCGCAGCGGTGAGGAAAACAACCTGGCGCGGCTCACCGAAAGCTTTCACCTGAACCTCGACGCGCTGGGGTTTCTGTCGTTCGTCGTCGGCTTGTTTATTGTCCACGCGGCTATTGGTCTGGCGCTGGAGCAACGTCGCGGGTTGTTCAGAACCCTGCGCGCCTGTGGCGTCAGCGTGCGGAGGCTGATCTTCTGCCTGAGCCTTGAATTGGGTGGGCTGGCACTGCTCGGCGGGATGGCCGGAGTGGTCAGCGGTTACCTCTTGGCCAGCCTGCTGTTGCCGGACGTTGCCGCCAGCTTGCGTGGTTTGTATGGCGCCGAAGTGGCGGGGCAGTTGAGTCTCAGCCCGCTGTGGTGGTTCAGCGGGCTCGGATTGAGCCTGCTCGGCGCACTGCTGGCCGGGGCGAACAGTTTGCTGAGGGCGGCGCAATTGCCGCTGCTGGCGTTGGCCAATCCGCAAGCCTGGCATCAGGCTCACGCGCGCTGGTTGCTGCGCCAGGCCTGGGTGGCGACAGTCGCTGCGGTGATCGGCCTGATCGCGTTGCTGTGGGGTGACAGCCTGGCCAGCGGTTTTGTGTTGATGGCGGCGTTGTTGATCGGTGCCGCATTGAGTTTGCCGGTGCTGCTCGACGCTGTGTTGAATCGGCTCGTGCGGCGTAGCCTGTCGGTGCTGGGGCAATGGTTTCTCGCCGATTGCCGTCAGCAGTTGCCTGCCCTGAGCCTGGCCTTGATGGCGCTGCTGTTGGCGCTGGCGGCCAACATCGGTGCCGGCAGCATGACGGCCGGTTTTCGTCAGACGTTCAGTGATTGGCTGGAGCAACGGCTGACTGCCGAGCTTTACGTCAACCCACAGAACCCGGCACAGGCCACCGAACTGCAGCAATGGCTGCCGGAACAACATCTCGGCGCGGTGTTGCCGAGCTGGCAGGTTGCGGTGTCGTTGCAGGGCTGGCCAGCGGACCTTTACGGGGTGATCGACCATCCGACCTATCGCGAGCATTGGCCGTTGCTTGAAGCACTGGGCGAGCATCCCTGGGATCAGTTGGTGGCGCATGACACGGTGATGCTCAGCGAACAACTGGCCCGTCGACTCAAGCTGCGGCTCGGTGACCACCTGAGCATTCCCACGCCACAAGGTGCATGGTCACCGCAGCTGATCGGGATCTATGCCGACTACGGCAACCCCAAGGGGCACTTGCTGGTCAACGCCGAACACCTGCTGCGTTACTGGCCGCAACTGACGCCGAGTCGCTTCAATCTGCGTATCGATCCGGCGCAAATCCCCGCGCTGCTGACGGCGCTACAAAGGCGCTTTTCCCTGGACGACAGCCGCATTGTCGATCAGGCCCGGCTAAAGGGCTGGTCGACGCAAGTGTTCGAACGGACCTTCTCGGCGACGGCGGCGCTCAACAGCCTGACTCTCGGCGTGGCCGGTGTGGCGCTGTTCATCAGTTTGCTGACCCAGAGTCAGAGCCGTCTCGGGCAACTGGCGCCGCTGTGGGCGCTGGGCGTGACGCGCCGACAATTGATGCTGCTCAACCTCGGGCAGACCTGGTTGCTGGCACTGCTCACGCTGGTGGTGGCGTTACCCTTGGGACTGGCGCTGGCCTGGTGCCTGGACACGGTGATCAACGTTCAGGCGTTTGGCTGGCGCCTGCCGTTGCGGGTGTTCCCGCTGCAACTCGTGGAATTGATGGGGTTGGCGATGTTGGCAACGTTACTGGCCTCGGCCTGGCCATTGTTCAAGCTCTATCGCACGCAACCGGCGGACCTGCTGAGGAGCTTTGCCCATGAGGATTAACCGGGTCGTTGGCGTGCTGTTGCTGGCATTGACGGGTTGCGATGGCTCGTCGACGCACGACGACAGTTTCGCCGGGCTGGGCAGCGAAGCGGCTGCGTTCAAACAGGTGACTCCGGGCCGGGTATTCAGCTTTCCGGTCGATCACGGTGCGCATGACGGTTACCGCGTCGAGTGGTGGTACATCACCGCCAACCTCAAGGACCCGCAGGGCCGGGAGTTCGGCGTGCAGTGGACACTGTTTCGCAATGCCCTGAAGTCCGGGCCCGAGCAGCCGGGCTGGGCCAGCCGGATCATCTGGCTCGGTCATGCGGCAGTGACCTCGGCGACCGTTCACCACGCCGCCGAGCGTTATGCCCGCGGTGGCGTCGGCCAGGCCGGGGTTCAGAACGTACCGTTTGCGGCGTGGATCGATGACTGGCGCCTGAACACTCAAACCGACTCCGCGAACCCTTTGGCCGAAATGCACATGCAGGCCAGCGGCAAGGGCTTCAACTATCGGCTGCGACTCACCTCAAACAGGCCGCTGGTGCTGCAAGGCGAGCAAGGCTTCAGTCAAAAATCCGAACGGGGCCAGGCGTCGTACTACTACAGCCAGCCGTTCTTCCAGGCCAGCGGCAGCCTGGAAATCGACGGCACAACCTATCAGGTCAGTGGCCCGGCGTGGCTCGACCGTGAGTGGAGCAGCCAGCCGCTGACGGCGAACCAGACCGGTTGGGACTGGTTTTCCCTGCACCTGGACAGTGGCGCGCAAGTGATGCTGTATCGGATTCGACAGAAGGACGCAGGGGTGTACCTGACCGGCAGCTGGATCAACCCGGACGGCAGCGTTGTGCAACTCTCGCGAGACGAAATCAGCCTCACGCCGTTGGCGTCTTCCGAGGTGGCCGGGCGGCGTTTGCCGACACGCTGGTCGATCAAGGTCCCGGGCAAAGGCCTGGACATCACCAGTAGCGTGCTGAACCCCGGAGCCTGGATGGATTTGCGCATTCCCTACTGGGAGGGTCCGGTGCAATTGAGCGGTAGCCATGCCGGCAACGGGTATCTGGAAATGACCGGGTACTGATCCCCAATTGCGTTCAAGTGAGCCTTGAAGAACCGATCTCGTACAACGAAGTCGCTCAAATCGCCTCGGCATGCCTCGGTAACCCTATGGAAATCAGTGCGGCGAGCAGCACGAATGTGCTGGATATCCATAGGCACGCACCCAGCCCATACGCCTGATAAACCCAGCCGGAGAGCACGGTGCCTATCAGTCGTCCCATGGCGTTCGACATGTAGTAAAACCCCACATCCAGCGACACGCCGTCTTCCTTGGCATAGGACACGATCAGGTAGCTGTGCAACGACGAGTTCACCGCGAACAGCGCACCAAAGAGCATCAGTCCACCCAACAGCACCCCCTGTTGCGACAGTCCGCTGTTCAGCCCGAGAGCTATTGCCGCAGGCAATCCCGCCAGTGCCAGGGCCCACAGGAATGCCGCGCGACCATCTGGAACATGCCCGCGCTTCTTGCCGGTAATGCGCGGAGCGAACGATTGCACGATGCCGTAGCCGATCACCCAGGCCGCCAGGAACCCGCCGACCTTCCAGAAGTCCCAGCCAAAAACACTGCTCAGGTAGACCGGCAAGGCCACCACGAACCAGACATCACGAGCACCGAACAGAAACATCCGTGCGGCTGAGAGAATGTTGATCGCCCGGCTCTTGGAAAGGATTTCACGAAACTTGGGCTTGGCCTTGGCTTTGCCCAGGTCTCTCTTCAGCAGCATCAGGCTGCCGATCCAGATCAGCGCCAGGACGCCTGCCATGGCCAGCAACGCACCTTTGAACCCCATGAGGGCAAGCAAGGTCCCACCGAGAAAGAAACCGACACCCTTGAGTGCGTTCTTCGAGCCGGTGAGGATGGCTATCCATTGGTAAAGCTTGCCCTGTTGCCCATCGGACACCAGGAGTTTGATCGAGCTTTTGGCACTCATCTTGTTCAGGTCTTTGGCGATCCCTGAAAGCGCCTGGGCGCCCATTACCCAAGGAATGGTCAGCCAGGCCGAGGGCACTGCCAGCATCAGCAACGCCACGACCTGCATGCCCAGACCGATGTTCATGGTTCGGTTCAGACCCAACCGAGCGCCGAGGTAGCCGCCGACGAGGTTGGTGACCACGCCAAAGAATTCGTAAAACAGAAACAACGCCGCGATTTGAAATGGGCTGTAGCCCAGCTCGTTGAAATGCAGCACCACCAACATGCGCAAGGCGCCGTCGGTGAGGGTGAAGGCCCAGTAATTGCCCGTCACGAGCAGGTACTGCCGCACTTCCGGAGCGAGGGCTGACAACGCTTTCATGACCGCTCCTCAGACTGCCAACCCGACCATTCTGGCCAGTTCGACGGTGCGGTTGGCATAGCCCCATTCGTTGTCATACCAGGCATAGAGTTTGACCTGGGTGCCATTGATGACCATGGTCGACAGCGCATCGATGATCGACGAGCGCGGGTCGGTACGGTAGTCGATGGACACCAGCGGGCGTTCCTCGAAACCGAGGATGTCTTTCAGTTCGTTTTGCGCAGCATCCTTCAGGAACTGGTTCACTTCCTCGACGGTCGTGGCGCGTTCGACTTCGAAGACACAGTCGGTCAGCGAAGCGTTGGCCAGCGGTACACGCACGGCGTGTCCATTCAGGCGGCCGCGCAGCTCTGGGAATATTTCTGCAATGGCGGTGGCCGAGCCGGTGCTGGTGGGGATCAGGCTCATGCCCGAAGCCCGTGCACGACGCAGATCCTTGTGCGGTTGATCGAGGATGCTTTGGGTGTTGGTCAGGTCGTGGATGGTGGTGATCGAACCGTGGCGAATGCCCAGTTTCTCGTGGATCACTTTAACTACGGGCGCCAGACAGTTGGTGGTGCATGACGCAGCGGTGACGATGCGATGTTCCGCAGCATTGAACAACTGATGGTTGACGCCCATGACGATGTTCAGAGCGCCTTTTTCCTTCACCGGAGCGCTGACTACCACGCGTTTAACGCCCTGGTTGAGATAAGCCTGAAGCACTGCGACGGTCTTCATCTTGCCGCTGGCCTCTATCACCAGATCGCAGCCCGACCAGTCGGTGTCGGCAATCGCCTTGTTGGCTGTCACCTTGATTCGCTTGCCGTCGATGACAATGCTGTCGTCCTCGGAGTCAGCCTGATGATTCCAGCGGCCGTGCACCGAGTCGAAGTTCAGCAAGTGCGCATGGGTCGCGGCGTCACCTACCGGATCGTTGATCTGCACGAACTCGAATTCTGGCCAGCTCCAGGCCGCTCGCAGTGCGAGGCGGCCGATCCGACCGAAGCCATTGATGCCAACTTTGATAGTCATGGTGTTGTGCTCTGTATCTGTTGTCAGTGGGAGTTCGACTGGGTGTCGAACTGGCCGATGTATTCGATATGGGTTGGATGCCGGGTACGCTGTGAAGATCAATGGGTCTTTGAGCAGTGCCAGGGGGAGTACGGACTAGGGGTGTTGTTGCACGGTAAAAAACTCCTCAGATGGAGCGCTGATTGACACGTTTCATGAGTTCTTCCGCCGACTCCTTGCGCTCGGAGTAGCGATTAACCAGATAGTCCTGACGGTCGCGCAGCAGCAGCGTGAATTTCACCAACTCCTCCATCACATCAACGACCCGGTCGTAGAAAGGAGAGGGCTTCATCCGACCGTTGTCGTCGAACTCCATATAGGCCTTCGGTACGGAGGATTGGTTGGGGATGGTGAACATACGCATCCAGCGCCCCAGCACTCGCAGCTGATTGACCACGTTGAACGACTGCGAGCCGCCGCACACCTGCATGACGGCAAGCGTTTTACCTTGGGTCGGGCGCACGGCGCCCATGGCCAAAGGCACCCAGTCGATCTGCGCCTTGAAGACCGCGCTCATCGAGCCGTGACGTTCCGGGGAGCACCAGACCTGTCCCTCGGACCACTGCATCAGCTCGCGCAGTTCCTGAACCCGAGGGTGATCGGCGGGGGCGTCATCTGGAAGTGGTAAACCTGACGGGTTGAAAACCCGCGCCTCAGCGCCGAAGTGCTCCAGCAGCCGAGCCGCTTCTTCGACCAGCAGCCGACTGAAGGACTGCTCACGAGTCGATCCGTACAGCAGCAAAATGCGCGGTTTGTGGGTGGATATTTGTTCGATGCCGAGCTTGTCAGTCGATGGGAGATCGACCAGTTCGGCATCGAGTTGGGGGATGGGGTCATCGTACATAGTCGTTGTCCTGCGCCATGGCGCTCTTGGAATCGTCGAACCAGCGGCGCTTCAGCCAAAAGGCGACACCGACCAGGGAAATCAGCACCGGCACTTCCACAAGAGGGCCAATCACCGTCGCGAAAGCGACAGGCGAGGCCAGACCGAAGGTGGCGATGGCGACCGCAATGGCGAGTTCGAAGTTGTTACTCGCGGCGGTGAACGCCAGAGCCGTGGTACGTGGATAGTCCGCCTTGAGCAGCCTGCCCATCCAGAAACTGAAGAAGAACATCACGACGAAGTAGATCGTCAGGGGGATCGCAATGCGCAGTACGTCCAGCGGCAGTTGCAGCACCTTGCCACCCTTGAGACTGAACATAGCGACGATAGTCAGCAGCAATGCAACCAGCGTTAGAGGGCTGATTTTTGGGATGAAGTGCGCTTGATACCAAGCGCTTCCTTTACGCGCGATCAGGATCTTGCGGGTCAGGAAACCGGCCAGAAACGGCACACCCAGGTAGATCAGGACCGATTCGGCAATGCTGATGAAGCTGGTCTCGATGACGCTACCTTCCAGCCCGAACAGTGGCGGTAGGAGGCCAAGGAACACCCAGGCATACAGGCTGAAAAACAGGATCTGGAAGATGCTGTTAAACGCCACCAACCCTGCGACATATTGGTTGTTTCCGCCTGCGATTTGATTCCACACCAGCACCATCGCAATGCAGCGAGCCAGGCCGATCAGGATCAGCCCTGTCATGTACTCCGGCTGGTCCCGAAGGAAGATGATCGCCAACGCGAACATCAATATTGGTCCGATAACCCAGTTCTGGATCAGGGACAAAGTGAGGATGCGCTTGTCTTTGAAGACCTCCGGCAGTTCCTCATAGCGAACCTTGGCCAAGGGCGGATACATCATCACGATCAGGCCGATGGCGATTGGAATGTTGGTAGTGCCTACAGAAAGACTGTTGAGCCACCTCGGCCAGCCTTCGAACAGGCTACCCAGTCCGATACCGAACGCCATGGCCAAAAAGATCCACAGGGTCAGGTAGCGGTCCAGGAAGGAAAGGCGGCTTTTACTCATGACCTATTTCCTGCTGTTAAAGCGTGCCGATCAGAGCCAGCTCGGCCTTGAGCTGCTCGGCACCCAACGTGGAAAGGGGTAAAGCCAGGAACGCTTCCAGTCGCCGGGTGATTTGCTCCAGGGTCACATCAAATGCGGCCTGGACTTCTTCTGGTGTGCCATGAAAGTCCGATGGGTCAGCCAAGCCCCAGTGCCCCTTGACCGAGGGGGCGAAGAACACCGGGCAGGCTTCACCCGCGGCTTTATCGCAGACGGTAATGACGAAGTCGGGAGCAAGGTGTTCATGCGCGTCGCTGGACTTGCTGAACAGTCCAACCGTTGAGATGCCTGTCTTTTCCAACGTTTTCAGGGCTAGTGGATGCACTTCGCCTTTGGGCTGGCTGCCCGCGCTGTAGGCTTTCATGCCTGCAGGGGCCAAATGGTTGAAGGCCGCTTCACAGAGAATGCTGCGGCAACTATTGGCCGTGCAGAGGAACAGTATCTTCATCGGACTTTCTCTCATAAACCAACCTCAGGCGGTTAGGGTTCAGCAGCAGGCAGCGACGCGTTCGGGGCGGTCGCCCATTTCATCAAGGCGTTTGGCATCTGGGCTCAACCAATGCTTGTTGGCCTCCAGAACGGTGGTCAGAACGCCATGCACCCAATCAGGCAGGTTCGGGTGAAGTCGGTAGTAGACCCATTGGCCTTGCCGACGATCCGCCAGCAAGCCGCAGTTACGCAGTTGGGCCAAGTTCCGGGATACCTTGGGTTGACTCTCGTTGAGCGCGCAGGTCAGTTCGCAGACGCAAAGTTCACCCTCACGGGTGACCAGCAGCATCATGCGAACCCGATTGTCGTCGGCCAGGCATTTGAAAACGGTGGTGGGGGTCAGGTGGTCGGTCATTGCTGTGGTGGTCATAATGAGGTCTTGGCTCATATGCGATTTTTCGAATATATGATTTTTCGAATATAAGGTAAAGCATCAAGGGCGGATTTGTTCGATGAGGGCATCGGATTGCGCCGAACGGTCTCACTGAAACACCCATGAAATGAGGAGGGTCCTGGAGAGTGGTCAGGTTTTGTGTCGGTTATATTTGAGAAATTGTATATGCGGATTTTGTAATGAGTAGTCATCGATCAGGCGTGGCCTCTCCCACGGCTCGACCACCAAGCAAGACGAAGGCAGGACCTGGAAAGCCATTGCACAGGTGGGAACACCTAGGCACGCCAACAGTCGTTTTCATAGCTTGAGCCCTCGAGTGATTGGCAGACGACTTTTCTGGATCGTCTGTCAATCAGTCGGTGCCGATGCTCCTGGAATGTCCCCGGCGGGAGCACACGCGATCCACTGCTGAAGCGACCGGGCGTCTCAATACTTCTTCATCGTGTCATTGCTCATGTCGTCCTTTTTTTCCATACCATCGCTCTTCATGGCGCCACCTTTATCCATGCTGTCTTTTTTCATGGCGTCACTCTTCGCCTTGTTGCCTTTGGTCTTGTAGTGGTGCGCTTTCTTCGCTGCGGTGCCTTTCATTTCATCTTTTTTCATTTCATCCTTTTGCATCGCAGGCTTGGCCATCTGATCCTTCGACATATCACCTGTCCCGGTTTCAGCTGCAAACAGTGGGGCAGCGGCCAGCCCCAGAACAACGGCGGCAACCGCCGTAACAATCAGCTTCTTCATGTCACTACTCCTGTGTAGTTCGCGTTAACGACAGCGGCAATACGCCGTTTTTCAGGACAGCCGATTGCTCAACTGCCACTGAACCAGTTGTAACCCTGATCCTCCCAATAGCCACCGGGATAGTCATTGGTCACAAAGATCTCCACCACATGCTTGGGGTTCTTGAAGCCTAATTTGGTCGGCATACGCAGCCGTAGGGGGTAACCGTATTCCGGCGGCAATACCTGATCGTCATAACTCAGGGTCAGCAGCGTTTGCGCATGCAACGCCGTGGGCATGTCAATGCTGGTGTAATAATCATCGGCGCATTTCAGCCCTACATATTTGGCGCTGGTATCGGCGCCCACACGTTGCAGAAAGGTCGAAAAGGTCACCCCACCCCATTTACCAATGGCGCTCCAGCCCTCCACGCAAATCAGCCGCGTGACCTGGCTGGTGTGCGGCAGCTGGTTCAATTCGGCAAGGGTCCAGCTGTGTTTATCCTGGACCAGACCGCCGACCGTGAGTTTGAAATCATCACCGTCGATGTCCGGAATGCCGTTGCGGTCGTAATAGGCGTTGAAGGGAAATGGCCGCGTCATCATCGACTCAGGATAAGTCGGTGCCAGTCTGCTCGGGTCGAATAGCGCCGCCTGAACCTTGTCGTTGAAGCGCGACACCCTTCTCAGCATGGACTCCACGGAGTCGCTGTCATCAACACGACAGCCCGTCAGCAAGGCAATCCCGCCCAGCGTCCAGGCATAGCGCAGAAACTGTCTGCGGGCAGGGAGATCAAGCTCCTGCGCCACCGACTGGATGATGGCGGGTTCATCCATTTTGTCTTTGCCACTCTTTCTGTTCATGAGTCAGTGCCCACGCAGCATGGCAATCAGGGTGCGCGGCACGAGGGCCACCATCACCAGATGCACCACGGTAAAAGCGACCAGCAGGGCCATGCAGACAAAATGCACGATGCGTGCTGAGTCATAACCGCCCATCAGTTCCCTCAGCAAAGGAAACTGAACTGACTTCCAGATCACCAGGCCCGACAGGACGAGCACAACAAGATCGAGCACGACAAACAGGTAGGCGAGCTTTTGCAGGGCGTTGTATTGCCGCAAGTCCGCATGGGCGAGCTTGCCCCTGAGAGCCGCCAGGAAATCATGAAAGACGTCGGTGGGGCGTATGGGGAAAAACTTGTAGGCGATGCGGCCGGAGAAAATATTGAGCAGCAGGTAAACGATACCGTTGATGAACAGTATCCACATCGCCGCAAAATGCCAGAGGAGTGCCCCCGCCAACCAACCACCCAAGGTGATCCCGGCGGGAATCTGAAAGGAAAAAATCGGCGAGGCGTTATAGATTCGCCAACCGCTCATGACCAGGATGACCACAGCGATGACATTGACCCAGTGGGTCAGCCGGAGCCAGATCGGGTGAATCGTTTGGGGGTTACTCATAGTTCCTGTCCTACTGGCACAGTGCCGACGAATCCCCCCGACCACCACGAAATGTGTTGGCTCAATCCCCCCATGGTCAACCCGCAACTCCAATGGAGTCACAAACTACGCCGACCGGATGACGCATCTATCAGACTAGCATCGGGTTATAGACGGTGTTTCACATTATTGCGGGGTGGCAAACCGAGGGCCCTGATCTCATGGGATTTCAGGTCCGGGATCGAGCGTAGCGTCGCTCCCGGATCCATCATCTTTCTCCAAATTGATCGAGCCCTTGCGGATTGTTGTTACTTCGGCTGAGCCACGGTGCGCAAATAAGGCTTCAACGTCTTGAAGCCCTGCGGGTATTTCTTCCTGGCGTCCTCGTCGGACACCGAAGTGGGGATGATGACGTCCTCACCCGGACGCCAGTTCACTGGGGTGGCGACGGTGTGCTTGGCGTTCAATTGCAGGGAGTCGAGCAGGCGCAACACTTCGTCGAAGTTGCGTCCGGCACTCATTGGGTAGATCAGCATCGCCTTGACTTTCTTGTCCGGGCCGACGATGAACACCGAACGCACCGTGGCGTTGTCCACGGCGGTGCGTGCGCCGCCAGAGGCATTCGGGTGAATCATGTCGTAGAGCTTCGCCACGACCAGGTTCTCGTCGCCGATCATGGGATAGTTGACCGCATGGCCCTGGGTTTCCTTGATGTCACCGAGCCAGGCCAGGTGGTCACTGACCGGGTCGACGCTGAGCCCGACTATCTTGGTGTTACGTTTGTCGAACTCCGGCTTGAGTCCGGCCATATAACCGAGTTCGGTGGTACAGACAGGGGTGAAATCCTTCGGGTGCGAGAACAGGATGGCCCACTTGTCGCCAATCCACTCGTGGAAGTGGAGCGGACCTTCGGTGCTTTCGGCGGTGAAATCCGGTGCTTCATCGCCAATGCGGATTGCCATGTTCGATCTCCTTGCAGTGACTGGGAGGGAAGCTATCAGCACAGCTGACTGCTGTTGCGACGGCGTTCGAATGTTTGCATCGAACCTGTCGGAGCGAATGAGTATAGGAGACGCTCCAAGATAAGGCGCAAACCCGCGCATCAACTATGTAAGTAGTTGAAATTTATTATTTTTATTGGGTATCAGAGCGGCATGTCTTGCCACTTGACCCACGCCTCATCCTGCCAATGCAACAGGCTGGCCGAATGCCTGGGGAAAGTAACAGCCGCTCCTATCGCCACCAAACAGATGTGGATAAGATCGAAAGAAACAAACAGAAACATTTCAGCAAAAAAATATTGCGCCGATAACTGCCATGAGAAGCCACCAAGGGTCCCCGGGAACAGTTTCCCTGTCACCTGAACACGAAGAACAGAATGCCTTGTGGGGAAATGGAATGAGTAAATGGCTCGGCAATATCAGCGTCAACCTCAAGCTGGCCCTGGGCTTCGGCCTGGTATTGGCACTGACCTCTGTCCTTGCACTGACCGGCTGGACCAGCCTGGACAGCTTGGTTTGGCGCAGCGACCGCATGGGCGATGTCACCTTGTTAAACGCGCTGCTGACCAAAGTACGCGAGGCTCGCCAGCAGTACATGCTGACCAATGGCGATGAAACGGCGGCACAGAACGTGCAGCTCAACCTGGACGCATTCAACGCCCAGGAGCAAAAACTGATCAGCACGTTCAAGAACCCTGGATTTGTCAAACTCCTTCGGGAACAAGCGGTCATCGTCGGCAAATTCCAGCAGTCTCTGAATAAAATGCATGACGCCTATCGAGTCCGCAACAGTGCACGCCAAACCTTCAGCAACAGCGGCGAAGCGGCCTTCAAGCTGGTCGACGCGATCCGTAGCAGCGTGCTGCAAATGCCCCCGGGCGACGTGGAGCGTTTCGAACGCTTCCAGGCCATTGCGCAAGTCAAGGAACTGTTCCTGCTGAGCCGTTTCGAAGTTCGCGGTTACATCGCCGACGGCACTCCGAATACCGAGCAGAAGGCCTTGAACCAACTCAATGAAACCGTTGATGGCCTGAAACAGCTTGGCGAACATTTCAGCTCGTCCCAACCGGATGCATGGCGTCAGCTGGAAACCGCCCTGGGCAACTACCGGACCGCCTTCCTGGACTTCAAGACGGCTGGCAACGTGGTTACCCTGACGGGCAAGGAGCTGGCCGACCAGGTGGGCCAGATATCGGCTATCAGCGACGCCCTTTACCAGGGGCAAGTAGACAGCCGCAACAGCGAAGTCGCCCAGACTCGCACGCTGCAATTGGGCTGCGCCTTGTTCACCTTGCTGTTCGGCATCCTGGCCGCCGTCATCATCACCCGCCAGATCACCCGACCGATCCGCGAAACCCTCGGGGTCGTCGAACGCATTGCTGGCGGCGATCTCACCCATAACCTGGTGGTGACCCGCCGTGACGAACTGGGTGTGTTGCAACAAGGCATTCAGCGTATGGGCACGACCTTGCGCGAGCTGATCAGCGGTATTCGCGATAGCGTCACGCAGATCGCCAATGCCGCCGAAGCGCTGTCGGCGGTGACCGAACAGACCAGCGCCGGGGTCAACAGCCAGAAAGTCGAAACCGACCAGGTCGCCACCGCCATGCACGAAATGACCACCACCGTGCAGGAAGTCGCGCGCAACGCCGAACAAGCCTCGCAAGCCGCTGTAGACGCCGACGGCCAAGCCCGTGAAGGTGACAAGGTGGTTGCCGAGGCCATTGCCCAGATCGAACGCCTGGCCACCGAAGTGGTGCGCTCCACCGAGGCGATGACGCTCCTGCAGCAGGAAAGCAACAAGATCGGTAGCGTCATGGACGTGATCAAGGCCGTGGCCGAGCAGACCAACCTGTTGGCCCTCAACGCCGCCATCGAAGCCGCCCGTGCCGGTGAGGCCGGTCGTGGTTTCGCCGTGGTCGCCGACGAAGTTCGCAGCCTGGCCCAGCGTACCCAGAAATCCACCGAGGAGATCGAAGGGCTGGTCGCCGGTTTGCAAAGTGGCACCGAGCAGGTGGCCAACGTCATGAACAACAGTCGCAGCCTGACCGATAACAGCGTCGAACTGACGCGCAAGGCCGGTGTGTCACTGGGCAATATCACCCGCACGGTGTCGAACATCCAGTCGATGAATCAGCAGATCGCCGCCGCGGCCGAGCAACAGAGCGCCGTCGCCGACGAGATCAGCCGGAGCATCGTCAACGTGCGGGACGTTTCCGAGCAGACCGCTGCCGCCAGCGACGAAACCGCCGCCTCCAGCGTCGAGCTGGCACGGTTGGGCAACCAGTTGCAGATGATGGTCAGCCATTTCAAGGTTTGACGAAGCAAGGTCGCTCCCAGGCTTTGAATGGGAGCGATCATCTGATTAGTTAACGGTGATGAAGGTTGTGTCAGGGGGTGGTTTGTAAGCCGTTATTGGCGATTGAGGTGGGCGCTCGCCAAGATGGGGGGCTGAGTCACTTGTACCCCACTTCCTTTTGGTGCCGAACAGTCAAGATCGTGACGATATCGCCATTGATGCGGTAACGGGCCACATAGCCGCTGTCCCCGAAGTCAATCAGCCATTCCCGATACTCATCGGGAAGATCATCAATCGGGCGGCCAATATGTGGCTGTGTTCCGAGCATCCGCACGCTCTGCATGATTGATGCGCCTGCCCGACTGGCGGCGTCGGCGTTCTTCGGACGCAGGAACTCCCGCAGCCGTTGAATGTCCCGGATGGCGGCGGGAGCGAAGATCACTTGTGGCATACGGGCGCAGGCAATTCATTTTCAGTGCCCCAGCTCGAAAGCCATTTCTCGACTTCATCGGCCGTCGCGTGCAGGCCAGTGGCTTGAAACTCTTCCCATGCTTTCAGCGTGTCCTGTCGGAGCGCTTCACGCTTTTCCTCGCGCTCAACGTATTGCGCGATAGCCTCGCGCATGATCCAGTGCGAGGTACGGCGGCGAGCCTCGGCCAGATGTTGCACGCGCCCTTTCAGTTCATCATCGAGCTTGATGGAGGTTGCCGTTGCCATGCGGGGGCTCCTGTAGCGAAAGGTAATACCTAACGCTACTTTAGTCGTCGAGCGCTGGGCTGTCCATCTCGGCAGCATTGAACTCCCGCACTGGCGGCGGGCAGTTGTGTCGAATTCGTGCATCGTCACCTCGCAGATCACACCCGCTTCATGTAGCACGGCCAAGTCGTCGCGTAGGGATTCAATGATCTTGCTCGTCATAACATACCTCCAGTAAAACGCTAGCCCGCAATGCCCCTGGCAGGTCTTGCGGGGACAACTTGACCCCTAGCACCCCATGCTAGTGCGCTATTCAAAGAGGCTGGGCTTTTGAAGCCAGCCGCATCATCATTTCTCTACGGTGATGCGGCTTCTTACCGGTTTCAGCTAGACCGGCATTGTTTCCGTCGGCTGTTTCAGCCCCGGCATATCTCGCCACCTGACCCACGCCTCATTCTGCCAATGCAGCAGACTGAGCGAATGACCTGCCCAGTGTAGCGAACTGAGACTGGGACCTTGGTCGGTGATGCTTGTCCGGATATTTCTCAATGCAGGAACGACTTCATGAGTCAGCCATTGCCGCAGGCTTTGGTTTTCCGGGATGTGGTGGTGAACCATCAAGGCATAGACACCCGACTCGCTGACCATCAGGGTTTCCTGGATTTTTCCGTGGTAATTCAGCCAGAGCATGCGGCGCTGATCACTGTCGAGCTTACGGGCCAGGCGCTCATCCAGCGGGCGGCCCATCAGGCGGCCAAGGTCGGTCAGGCTGAACCAGGCTTGTGATTCCAGTAGCAGGGCATGGATAAAGCGGTTGTGGCGGGTGAAACGGGTGGGTTCGAAGTGTTCGTTCATGTTGAGGTGTCCGACTAGTTGATTAACTGGGGGTCGCCTCGTATTCACAGGACGCCAATCCTGTATCGCTGAACGTACAGCGACAAATGAACCCTAACGCTTGGCGGACAGGCGGGCAAGGAGGAAAGCAGAGTTTGGTGTTGTAAGAAAAGGCTCTGTTTTGCTTCGTGGACGTCCCAGCAAGCGCAAGCCTTGTCGATTTGATCTGCGACAACTGCCTTTGATCGCAAATACCCGATCATTGCACTGCGGATTGACCGCGACGCTCATCGGTGAGTGTCAGCTCCGCGACAAGGCAGAGGAGTCGCTTTATGCAAGTGCTTGAGCGCAGTGAGGCCAGGGCGATCCCGCCACTGTTACAGCTGGCCTTTCGGCTATTTTTCCTCGCCGGCTGCTTCTTGGCGGTGCTGGCCATACCCCTTTGGTTGGCCGCCCTCGGTGGTGGCATTTCCAGCTGGCAGCCGGCCGGCGGTTGGCTGGGCTGGCATCGACACGAGATGCTGGTCGGGTTTGCCCTGGCGATTATTGCGGGCTTTCTGCTGACGGCCGTGCAGACCTGGACCGGGCGTCCCGGTGTCAGCGGCACACCGTTGGCGGTGTTGGCGCTGTTGTGGTTCAGCGCGCGCCTGGCCTGGCTGGCCAATCTGCCGTGGCCGTTGCTCGCGCTGCTGGAGTTGGCATTCCCGCTGGCCGTGGCATTTTCCATGGGGATGACCCTGTGGAAGGTGCGGCAGAAGCGTAACTACCCGATTGTGATCATGTTGCTGCTACTGACCGGGGCCGACGGCCTGTCCCTGTATGGCCTGGTTGAGGGGCATGAAGTCTGGCAGCGCCAGGGCGTATTGACCGGTATCTGGCTGGTGGCGGCCATGATGGGGTTGATCGGTGGGCGCATCATTCCGTTCTTCACCCAGCGCGGTCTCGGCCGGGCCGAGGGCGCTGCCCCTTGGCCCTGGCTGGATCGGCTGCTGTTGGTGGGCTCGCCGCTGGTGGCCCTGCTCTATGCCGCAGGGCCTGCGCTGACCCCCAACCCCTGGGTTGGCCTGCTGTTCGCGGTGTTGGCAGCGGGGCATCTGCTGCGTCTGTTTCGCTGGCATGATCGGGCACTCTGGCGTGTTCCGTTGCTGTGGTCATTGCACCTGGCGTATGGCTGGCTGGCGGTGGCTTGTCTCGGGATGGCGCTGTGGCATTTCGGCGTGCCGCTGAATCCGAGCCTGGCGCTGCATTGCCTGACGGTCGGGGCGATGGGGGGCTGATCCTGGCGATGATCGCGCGGGTCAGCCTGGGGCATACCGGTCGTGCCCTGGAACCGCCGTCGGGCATGACCCTGGCGTTCATTTTGCTGAACCTTGGGTGTCTCAGCCGGGTCGTGTTGATCCTGTTCTTTCCCTTGCCGGCGTTGTGGCTGGCCGGCCTGTGCTGGGCGTCGGGGTTCGCGCTGTACGCCTGGCGCTATGGGCCGATGCTGCTGCAAGCCCGGGTTGACGCTTGATACCGGTGCTACTGAGCGCTCTGAAGGCCCCTTTCATGGGGCCTTTTGCTTTCTGCGGTTTCTGTTGCCCCTCCGGCCAAGGGGCGGCGAGTCAACCGCCGAGACTCTGTACCAGGCTCTCGAGCATTTCAGCGGTTGCACTGTCCTGCGTCGGCTCCAAGGCGACAGGCACGCCAAGCTGGCGGGTCAGACGGTATTCGCTCGGTGTGCAGTTGGCGAACTGCTTGAAGGCGCGAGCGAAGTAGGAGGGGTCCTTGAAACCGGCCTCGTAACCGATGCTGGTCGATGTACGGCAGCACATCGCTGAGCGCCTGGTGTTTCTGGTGGCCCGGTGTCATCCGGATGCTGCCCGGCAGGGTCGGGGGGAATGGTCGATCTGCGGTGTCTTGCGCTGGTCGTTAACCGTGCGGCGCAGCTTGCAGAGCTGGGCTACAGCCGCCAGGTAGCGATTCTTCTCGGCGGCTGAAAGGGGGGGCCGAATAGTCAGCCCTGCCGGCAATGCCGTAGTCGAACGTTACATCGCATTTGGCGGGATCAATCGTGGTTTCGTCAGCGCGTATGAGATGGTTTTGAATGCGGTATTCAGATTGACGCTCCCCCCGGCGGCGTTCGGGCAAGTGTCAGAGAAAAAATAGGAGGGGCCTGTGGCGATCTGTTGCATGGTGTTGCAAGGCGTCAAATCGCTACTACCGTCACTGCATGGCGCCGAAGTGGAACCACCACCGATATAGGCCACGCTATAGATCTGCGTACCGGTCTGCTTGACGGTATTGGCTGCAGTAACGCTCGTCTTGCATTCCGATCCATATTGGCTTTTGTAGGTGTTGCCTAGTTGACTTTGCGACGAGGATTCGTCGCCGTCGCTCATCAGGACGATCACGTTTTGCCCGGGCGGCGACTGCGATTGCGACATACTCAGCAAGGCTGCCTGCGCGGAAAAAATCGCCTGAGTAAAATACGTACCTAAACCGCCAATTGCCTGGATGCCGCTGCAGCCGCCTGCCCCGAGTGCCTGCGCGATGCTTGAAGTCGTGTTGACTTGGCCGTTTTTGAGAAAGCCGGAACTGAGCCCGGATACTTGATAGGTGGCGCCGCTCGTTACAACGCCCTGCGCCACAGCCGAGTAGCTGCTGGCTATAGATTGCTTCGAGTTGCACGAAAAGTTGGTATTTGTTGCGAGCGGTGGGTATGTCATCAAACCAACGTTATCGCCAGCGTTCGTCAAGTTGTTTATGAGTGTGATTGCCGCCTGCTGGGCACATTGGAGTCGGGTCATTGGCTTATTATTTGCCCCCAGGCAATTAGTATCGGTGGTATTCATCGATCCTGTCGTGTCGAGCAAAATCATGACATTGTATTTGGTTGGCACGGCTCCGCCGCCGGCTACAGCCTTCGAGGTAGCGGTAATTTGCATTGAAGCGAAACCCAGTATTTTGGCAAAGTAGAGCGGCACCGTGGCTTGCTGTACGACCTGGATACCATTGAATTTCGAGACGGCTCCGGCTGCGGGCAACTGAGCATTTACCAATTGCAGGCCGGTGATGCTGGCCGGCGATACGGTGACGTTGGAAGACAACGTGTTCTTCCCCTGTCCGGCGGAGTACGCCGCGGCATTCGTTTGCGCCGTTGCAAACGGACTGTTCCAAAGGTCGGCGGCTCCGGCCAGCGCGGCAGCATCCGTGGCGGCCTGTAGGCGCTTCTGATTGTAGAGAACGTAGCCAGCATCGATGCTCAGGGCGATAAAACTCAGCAGGACGGACATCGAGAGGGTTACCAGGATAATCACGGAGCCACGTTGGTGGCCCATGGTCTGCTGCCGGTCAGAAATTCTTGACATGATGGTGGACTCCTTGAGATGAGGGATTTGATAAGGAGTGTTCACTGCGCTCGCTCTACGACGGTGAAGCTCAGTGACGAAGGGAGCAGGTTCGTAATACCGGGAAGAGACCATGCGAGCAGGGGCTTATAAGGGGAATAAGTCACCGTTACCGTGGCATTGGTGACGGCCCCATTCAGCACTGCATTGTTCAGATCGGCTGCGCAAGTAGCGTCAGCGCTGCATGAGGCGTTCCCCACGGAAGTCGAGTACGATAGATTCGCTACGGTCAAGTAGGCCGCCGATTTCTGTATCTGTGTTTTGGTGTCCGTGTAGGGGGTGGTTGTTCCGCGCTGGCTTGCGAAGAAGCGTGCGCCTGACGACGCGACATTCATGAGCATCACGCCGTTAACGAGCAGCCAGCCAAACTCTGCAAGACAGATGAATAATAAAATGAGCAATGGGGCCACGATGGAGAACTCGACGACCGCTATGCCTTTTTGCATCTTTCTCATCATGATCGTCTCCAACTTGGCAGGGTGTTCGTTACCGATGCCATCATCACTAAAATGTCGCACCGTTTTTGCCAGGTGTGTCCCAGTGTGGCGGTGACAACTCAAACACTACCGGTTATTGCACAAGCTCCGACATTGTCGCATTCAAGCTCGAAGGCACAATTAACTTGAGGCCGCCTAATGGGTTACCCAGTATCGGAGCGAACAGATAACTAAGAGAAATACTGGCTTGTGTACCAACGGCGGGGGCCTGGCTGGCAGTGCCCAGAGCGGTGGCGCAGGCGGCGTCGCTCTGGCACAACACGCCATTCACGGATATGTTGATCGTCAACGCCTTATTCAGGGTTGCTAAAGGCGCGATAACTCCCGCAGCCGAAAGTACCGCGTTTTTAGTGTCTGAGTAAGGGGCGGCATAACCACGTTGTGTGGCCAATAGGCGTGCCCCGGTCGACGCGGCACTTGTTAACACGGCGTAGTTGTAGAACAGCCAGCCAAACTGGATGATCCCAAAGAGAAGTATCAGCAGCAACGGGAGTACGAGTGTGAACTCCACAACCGTCGTACCGGTTTCGTACTTGGTATTCATCATGTTCTCTCTCCCTGTCACTGTTCGCCGTGAGAACCTTCATTAGCCCACTCTATTCGTGCACGGAATCATTGTTGACTTCCTTATGTGATCAGGAAGTTTGCTGTATTCACTGCTTGTCCGAATCCTAGTCAACGGGCAACAGACGGGTTAGGACTTTTTTGCCGATCACTAAAACTTTTTTGCGGCCATGACCAGGACAGGCGAGTGAGATTGCTGAGTTGCTGCCGCATAGCCAGCCTGTGCTGGGCGCTGGCGTTCGCGCTGTATGCCTGGCGTTATGGGCTGATGCTGCGGCAAGCCCGGGTTGACGCTTGATATCGGCAGCACTGAGAACGCCCCTTCATGAGGCCTTTTGCTTTCTGCGGTTTTTGTTGCCCCTCCGGCCAAGGGGGCGGCGACTCAACCGCCGAGACTCTGTACCAGGCTCTCGAGCATTTCAGCGGTTGCACTGTCCTGCGTCGGCTCCAAGGCGACAGGCACGCCAAGCTGGCGGGTCAGACGGTATTCGCTCGGTGTGCAGTTGGCGAACTGCTTGAAGGCGCGAGCGAAGTAGGAGGGGTCCTTGAAACCGGCCTCATAACCGATGCTGGTGATGGGCATCTCACTGTTGTCGAGCAGTTCCTTGGCGTAGTTCATGCGTTTGTTCAGGATGTAATCCATGAAGCCGAGTCCGTAGGCTTCCTTGAACAGGCGGCTGAAGCGAAAGGTGGTCATGCCGCAGCGCTTCGCCAGTTCCTTCTGGTCGATGCTGTCCCGAAAATGCTGGTCGATGTATGGCAGTACATCGCTGAGCGCCTGGTGTTTCTGGTGGCCCGGTGTCATCCGGATGCTGCCCGGCAGGGTCGGGGAATGGTCGATCTGCGGTGTCTTGCGTTGGTCGTTGACATGGCGGCGCAGCTTCTGGAGCTGGGCGACAGCGGCCAGGTAGCGATTCTTCTCGGCGCTTGAAAGGGGCAGCACCAGGTATTCCCAGACACACGAGCGCATGGCCCAGACCGCCAGTTCTTCGGAGTGCTGCACGGTGAACATGGTGATCGGGATGGTGGGGGCGGTGCGTTTGATCTCCAGCAACATCCTCAGGCCCGGTGTGTCAGGGCGATCGAAATGAATGCAGATCATGTCGGCTTGCACCTTGCCGGAGAACACCGATTCTTTCGCCAGCCTGCAGTCGCAGGCGTGCTCGAACTGGGTGATAAGTTCGCTTGTGGAGCGATCGTGGGTCCGATCGAACCAGAGGAGTAACGGTTTCCTGATCACGCTCGACGTCATGTGCTGGGCTCTGAGGTCGGACTGCTTTTTCCACTAAGGAGTATTGCCAATGTGATATCACTTTTCAGACTGAATGCTGATAAGAAAAACCGAGCTTAGTTCCATACGCTCTATGCTTGTTTCCAGCCTTTCCTTTCCCTGGCGCAGGCGCCAATAACCCGCTAGTTGGCCGTGCCCGCAAAAAAGTCCTAGCGATACGCAAAATCCTCCTAACCCTCTTCGGGGGGGCCTGACTAAGGTAGCCACAAGCAGTACAAAAAGAGCTGCTTCCCCGGAAGAACAACAATCGAAAATGAGGTGAATAAAATGACTCTGCAAACAATCAAGACTTCGGTAATGAAGTTCGCCAAAGATGAAAACGGCCTGACCGTCGTGGAATACGCGGTGGCCGGTGGGTTGATTACCGTGGCTGTCGCCGCGATTTTCGTGAAACTTGGAGGCGCGGTGAATACCCAGATTACCGCCTTGTGCGCGGCGGTCAAAGGTGCGGCCTGCTGATAACGGCAATGACCGTTGGGTGACATGGCGATGCCCATGGAACGGGCGGTTGCTTCTGTTTTGCTGATGAAGCTGCCGGGCAACTTTCTTAATGGGCTTCGCGTTGCCTCTACCAAAGTAGGTTCTGAGCGGTTTGGCCGCCGGAGTGGGAGAGCAAAATGACTCTGCACACAATCAAGACTTCGGTACTGAAGTTCTCAAAAGATGAAAAAGGCCTGACCATTGTGGAGTACGCGGTGGCGGGTGGGTTGATTACGATCGCTGTTACTGTCGCGTTCACACTCCTTGGCGGCAACGTGTCTACCAAGCTCAAGGCACTGTGCCAAATCGTTAATAACAACACGGCGTGCTGACAATTAATCCCCGTCAGGGAGAAGCCCCATGTCCACGGAAATGCTGGTTTCGACTGTTTTACTGATAGGACTGCTGGGCGTGGCGGTGGTGAGCGATCTGCTTCGCCACCGTATTCCCAACCTGCTGATCCTGTTGGGTCTTGCACTGGGATTGGCCGGCCAGGCTTATTCAGGCGGTGCAAGCGGATTGGGAGATGGCCTGCAGGGGCTTTTGATTTGTTTTGCGCTGTTTCTGCCCATGTATGTCCTGGGTGGCATGGCTGCCGGTGACGTCAAGTTGATGGCCATGGTCGGCAGTTTTCTACCCTTCCATTACGCGATATGGGCTGCATTGTTCAGCCTGATCGCCGGTGGCGTGTGCGGCTTCCTGATGGTGCTGGTTCGCGGTCAATTGTTGCAGACCCTGGGGCGCTATTGGCTGATTCTGAGGACGCAGGCCTACCTGGCGCCAGCCTCGGATGAAGTGGCCGGCAAGCCTTTCCCTTATTCGATTGCCATTTTACTCGGCACTTTAAACACCGTTCACTGGCAACTCTTTGCCAGTGGGTTGGGAGGTTAGTCATGCACGTCGTCGAGAGTGATGCCTACCACAGTGAGCGAGCAGCGGTGCAGCGACTGGCTCCCCAGCCATGCACGATCAGCGAGACGGGTCTGACGGACAGTTTTCTCGGCGAGTTGGTGTGCAAGCATTTGTACGACGCTGGCGTGTTGGACATGCCGCGGCTGGTGGAGCGCCTGGCCCTGACCGGTGCCGTCATGGAAGAGGTCCTGGCGTTTCTACGCAAGGATGGCCGCATCGAGGTGCTGGGTCAGGTGGGCGCGCAAGCGGGCGGGCAATCGCTGCGCTATGGCCTGACCGAACGCGGTCGCGGTGCCGCCCGCGATGCCCTGTCGCGCAGCGGCTATATCGGCGCGGCACCGTTTCCGGTGAGCGCCTACCGTTCCCTGCTCAAGATACAGACCATTCACCATGGGCACATCGGCGCCCACGATATGCGCACGGCGCTGAACGGCGTGGTGCTCACCGAGGAGATGCTCGATCAACTGGGCGTGGCGCTGAACTCCGGGCGCGCGATCATGATCTATGGCCCTGCCGGTACCGGCAAGACCTATGTCAGCAGTCGCTTGATCCGCCTGTTTGCCGAGGCCATCTGGGTGCCCCATGCCATCGTGATCAATGAGTCGGTGATCGAGATCTATGACCCGCAGGTGCATCAGCGCCTGGACGACAGTCAACAGAACAATCTGCTGCTCAACGAAGGGATCGATCGTCGCCTGCTGTGCTGCAAACGCCCCATTGTCATCACCGGCGGCGAGTTGAGCATGGAGCAACTGGACGTGCGTTATGACCCCTTCACCCGTCAGTACCAGGCTGCCTTGCAGCTCAAGGCCAGCAATGGCCTGTTCATCATCGACGACATGGGCCGCCAGCGCATGGCGCCCGCCGAGCTGTTGAATCGCTGGATCGTCCCGATGGAAGAGAAACGCGATTTCCTCAACCTGGGAGGCGGGCGACATTGCGAGCTGCCATTCGACCTGATCCTGGTGTTTTCCACCAACCTCAATCCCCTGGAGCTGGCCGATGAGGCCTTCCTGCGGCGGATTGGCTACAAGCTGCAATTCGGTTACCTGAAGCCCGATGAGTACGAACGGATCTGGCAACAGGAGTCCGAGCGCCTGGGCATTCGTCATGACCCGCTGCTGGTGCGCTATGCGCTGCAGAAACTTTACGCCGTTGAAGGCATGCCCCTGGTGCCTTGCCATCCCCGCGACCTGCTGAACATGGCGCTCGACCGCCAGCGTTACCAGGGCGGTTGCGGGCCACTGTCGCCGCAGGAACTGGAATGGGCCTGGCACAACTACTTCGTCCAGCTCGACTTCCTTTGAGTAGGAGATACAGATATGAGCTCTCGTACTGCAACCCTGATTGGTATTTCCCTGGTCATGGGCCTGGGGGCCGCATTGATGGCCAACTCCTGGCTGAGCGCACGGCTCAATGCCAGCCCGGATGATCACCTTCGAAGCGTGGTCGTCGCCACGGTCGAGATTCCTTTCGGGCAGATGGTCGAGGCCCCGCAGGTCACGACCGTACGCATGCCCATGGATACGATCCCGGACGATGCCTTCACTTCCAGCGATCAGGCGGTGGGCAAGATCGCCACGTTCGACATCCTGCGCGGTGACATCGTACGCGGTGCACGACTGAGCGAGCACCTGGGCGGCAGCACCCTGGCCTCGCTGATCTCGCCGGACAAACGGGCCATTTCGGTACGGGTGGACGATGTGGTCGGCGTGGGCGGGTTCCTGCTGCCGGGGAATCGGGTCGATGTGCTGGCGACCAAACACACCGATGGCGCCGGCAACAATGCCGTGTCCAGGACCATCCTCGAGAACTTGCGCGTGTTGGCGGTGGATCAGACCGCGGGTACCGACAAGACCCAACCGGTGGTGGTGCGTGCCGTAACGTTGGAGATGACTGCCGCCGAGGCGGAAAGCCTGGTCACGGCGCAGACGGAAGGGAAGTTGCAACTGGCTCTGCGCAACCCGCTGACCGTCGAGAAAAAGCCGGCGGCCGTCGCGCCTGCCCCGCAGGCCATCGCAATGGTCACCGAAACAGCGCCAAGACGCGTGGTGCACCGTAGCAGCGGTGGCGGTGGGGCTATCACCGTTATTCGTGGTATCGAAGCCCATGTCGTCAATGTGCGCTGACAGGGTGTAGTGGGTGCCTGGGCACCTGGGCAGTAGCGGAGTCGATCCGGGTCCGCATCGAAGCCCTTTGGCATCATTCCGAATCAGCGGAGGTCACGCCATGCTGAACTTAAAGGAAGCTCCGTTAACCCTCACGACCGGTAAACCCGGGCTGCGATTGCTGATCAGCAGCCGCGATGCCACGGCATTGCGTAATCTGCAAGGCGTTTGCCAGCGTGTCCCTGGCCTGGAAGTGAGCACTCGCCTGGTGAGTAATGGACACGTCGACCCGCTCTATGGTCTGGAGCGGATGCCCGATCTGTTGTTGGTGCGCGTCAGCCACCTGTGGCGCGAGGAGCTGGCGGCACTGTCGCAGCGCCCGGCCCATGAACGTCCGCCGCTGTTGGTGTGCGGTCTGCCGGGTGACCAGGATGGCATGCGGCTGGCGATGCAGGCCGGCGCGCGTGACGTGCTGCCGGAGCCGATCGCCGAGACGGAGTTGGTGGCCGCCTTGAGTCGCCTGGTCATGGAGGTCCGGGTCAGCGGTGGGGCGCAAGGCAAGCTGATCGCCGTGATCAGCGCCAAGGGCGGCTCCGGCGGTACCTTGCTGGCCTGCAACCTGGCGCACCAGCTCAGCGTCAAGGGCGGCAATACCCTGTTGCTGGATATGGACCTGCAATTTGGCAGCGTGACGCATTACCTGGATGTGACACAGTCCCACAGCCATCTGGAGGTGTTGCAGCAGGTCGAGGACATGGACGGTGTAGCGTTACGCGGCTTTTGCAGCCACTTCAGCCCGACCTTGCATGTGCTGGGTGGCCGGGCCGGTGAACTGTGCCTGCCGCAGGATGCGCAACCGGAACAACTCGATACCTTGTTGCAGTTGGCCCGCTCAAGCTATGACTGGACGGTGGTCGACCTGCCGCGGCAAATCGACCACCTCACCGGCTCCGTGCTGGAACAGGTGGATCGGGTCTACGTCGTGGTGCAGCAGAGCGTCAGCCATCTTCGGGATGCCAGCTGCCTGATGCGGATTCTTCGCGAAGACCTGGGCGTGCGCGGGGATCAATTGCAGGTGGTGGTCAATCGCTATGACAAGGCGGCAGCGATCAGTCTCAAGGATATCGGCGAGGCGCTGCGCTGCGTGAATCTGTTGAAACTGCCCAACGATTTCAACCTGGTCAGCCAGAGCCAGAACTCCGGCGTGCCGTTGGGAGTGCAAGCACCGCGGGCTTCGATCACCGTCGCCGTGCGCGAGATGACCGAGCAGTTGGCCGGTCAGCAGATGGCCGGGAACAAAGGCTTGCTCAAACGCGCCTTCAACCGTTTTTTCAGGGGATGAGCCATGATCAGCGACTTTCGTAACCGCTTGCGCAAACAGTCCGGCAAACCCTCCGTAGCGTTGGTGGGGCAGCAGGGCGACGACCTGCTGGATCCCGCCGAGGAATTGATGGCGTGGGAGCGTGCAGCGCCGGACGTTCTTTACGAGACCAAGAGCCAGGTCACCCCGGTGGAGGCCGAGTGGCGGGAAAAGATCTATCAGCAATTGCTTAAAGTCATGGACCTGTCCTTGCTCGACTCGCTCGAGCAGGCCGAGGCCACCCGGCAGATTCGTGAGATCTGCCAGCGTCTGCTGGAGGAGCATTCGGCACCCGTCAGTACGGTCAGCCGCCAGTTGATCATCAAGCAGATCACCGACGAGGTGCTCGGCCTTGGCCCGCTGGAACCGTTACTGGCCGATCACAGCGTGTCCGATATCCTGGTCAACGGCCATGCCTCGGTCTATGTCGAGCGCTTCGGCAAGTTGCAGAGGACCGATGTGCGCTTTCGCGATGATCAGCATTTGCTGAACATCATCGACCGTATCGTTTCCAGCCTGGGGCGGCGCATCGATGAGTCCTCGCCGTTGGTGGATGCCCGGCTCAAGGACGGTTCGCGGGTCAACGCGATCATCCCACCGCTGGCCATAGACGGACCGAGCCTGTCGATCCGCCGCTTTGCCGTGGACCTGCTCAACACCGACAGCCTGATCCAGGTGGGGACCCTGACCCCGGCCATTGCCCTGTTGCTCAAGGCGATCGTTCGTGGGCGTTTGAATGTACTGGTCTCCGGCGGCACCGGCAGCGGCAAGACCACCCTGCTCAATGTGCTGTCCAGCTTCATTCCGCAGAACGAGCGGATCGTCACCATTGAGGACTCGGCCGAACTGCAACTGCAGCAGCCCCATGTGGTGCGTCTGGAAACCCGGCCTTCGAACATCGAGGGGCGTGGCGAGGTGAGCCAGCGCGAATTGGTGCGCAACAGCCTGCGGATGCGCCCGGACCGCATTGTCATCGGCGAGGTGCGTGGCGCCGAGGCGCTGGACATGCTGACGGCCATGAACACCGGCCACGACGGCTCGTTGACCACGATCCACGCCAATACCGCCCGCGATGCCTTGGGGCGGATCGAGAACATGGTCTCAATGACCGGTGTCACGTTCCCGATCAAGGCCATGCGTCAGCAGATCGCTTCGGCCATTGGTGTGGTGATCCAGCTGGAGCGTCAGGAGGATGGCAAGCGGCGCCTGGTCAGCGTGCAGGAGATCAACGGCATGGAGGGCGAGATCATCACCATGAGCGAGATTTTTTCGTTTGCCCGCAGTGGCATGGGCGAACACGGCGAAGTCCTCGGTGATTATCGGCCCAGCGGCATGATTCCGGCCTTTCGCGATGTGCTGGCCAAGCGTGGCATCGAGTTGCCGCTCTCCCTGTTCAGGCCTGAATGGATGGAGGGACGGCAGTCATGAGCCCTGTATCCGGTGAATTCATCCTGATCTTTCTCGGTATGGTGTTTATCGCGGTCTTCCTCCTGGCCCAGGGGGTGACGGTGCCGGTGTTCGGTGAGGCGGGCAAGATGCGCAAGCGCATTCGCGGTCGTCTGCACGTGCTGGAGAAGGCCAACAATCTGCCGAACATGCAGACCGTGTTGCGGCAGAAATACCTGACACGCCTGTCGCCATTGGAGGCCAGACTCGAGCAGCTGCCATTCATGGCGAATCTGACCCAGCTGATCGAGCAGGCCGGACATGAATATCGGGCCTATCGGGTGCTGTTCCTTGGGATCGCCCTGGGGGTAGGGGGCGGAACCCTGGCCTGGTTGCTGTCGTCACCCTGGTGGATGGCGCTGGCAGTGGGTTTTGTCGTGGCCTGGCTGCCGTTGTTGAAAATCCTCTATGACCGTAACAAACGCTTTGCGGCGTTCGAAGAGGGCTTGCCGGATGCCCTGGACGCGATGTGCCGGGCGTTGCGCGCCGGGCATCCGTTCAACGAAACCCTGCGCCTGGTATCCGAAGAGCACAAGGGGCCGGTGGCGCATGAGTTTGGCCTGACCTTCGCCGATATCAACTATGGCAATGATGTCCGCCGGGCCATGCTCGGTCTGCTGGAGCGCATGCCGAGCATGACGGTGATGATGCTGGTGACGTCGATCCTTATCCATCGCGAGACCGGCGGTAATCTGACGGAGGTGCTGGAGCGTTTGAGTCGGCTGATCCGCGGGCGTTTCCGCTTTCAGCGCAAGGTCAAGACCTTGTCGGCGGAAGGCCGCATGTCGGCTTGGGTGCTGGTGTCCATTCCTTTTGTACTGGCGGCGGTGATCCTGGTCACGACCCCCAGCTATCTGCCGGTACTGACCAATGATCCGCTCGGCCACAAGCTGATCGTCGGGGCGTTCTGCGCCATGTTGGTCGGGATTTTCTGGATACGCAAAATCATCCGGATTCAGGTTTAAGCGGTTTTCGCTACGCGGAGGTACAGGTCATGGACTATTTACTCGGGTTGTTCAGTCGGGTGACGAGCAATGAGGCGCTGGCCCGCCTGTTATTCGTCAGTGCGATCGGTTTGAGTACGGTGCTGGCGGTGGTCACCCTCATGTTACTGTTGCTGGGGCTCCAGGATCCGATGCGGCGTCGTCTTGCGCTGATCAAGCGGGGGCATTTCGGGAACGCAGCGGGAGCGGATGCGCCGGGTAATCTGCAACTGTTGCTGGAGCGGGTCGGCCAGCGTTTTGGCTTGACCGAAGCCGCCAAGACGTCCGTCACCCAACTGCTGTTGATACACGCGGGGTACCGCTCGTCTTCGGCGGTGCAGATTTATTGGGCGGTGCGCTTGCTGCTTCCGCTGATATTGATCGGCCTTGCGCTGCTGGTGTTGCCACTGATTCCCGGGCTTTCGCTGATCCCGGGCATGCTGCTGCTGATCCTGGTGGCGGGTATCGGCTGGTTGGTGCCAGGGCTGTATGTCAGCAAGCGCAAGCAGATGCGACAAGTCCGGCTGCGGGCTGCCTTTCCGGATGCCCTGGACCTGATGGTGGTGTGCGTGGAGTCGGGCCTGGCCTTGCCGACGACCATCGAGCGGGTGGCTGAAGAGATGTCGGTCAGCCAGGTCGAGCTGGCTGAGGAACTGGCACTGGTCAATGCGCAGATCCGTGCCGGCATCACCAGTACCGAGGCGCTGAAACAACTGGCCGTGCGCACCGGGCTGGAAGACGTACGAGGGTTGGTAAGCCTGTTGGGGCAGAGTATCCGCTTCGGCACCAGCGTGGCCGATACCCTACGCATCTATGCCGATGAGTTCCGTGACCGGCGTACCCAGGCCGCCGAGGAAATGGGCGCGAAAATCGGCACCAAGCTGATATTCCCACTGATTTTCTGTCTGTGGCCGAGCTTCTTCCTGATCGCGATCGGACCGGCCATGATCGGGGTGCTCAAGGTATTCGGCAATCCATGAGCGCCGCGCGAGTCGCAGCGCTGGGGTGTCTCATTTGCTGCTCATGTTTCCCGAGGCCTTTTGATCAAAGTGTTCAGGAATCGGGTAGGTGAAGCTGTTCAGCCAACGCTGCATCGCCAGATCACGTTCGGTGGCCGAAACGGTTTGCAGTTTAGGGGAGGCGACCACGCCGCGAATCTGCAGTTGCAGCCACTGTTCGGTGCCTTGTTGCGGCACCGAAGAGGGGCCCGGCTCAATAGCCCAGGCGGTCGTGGACAGGCAAGCCATGGACACTATCAACAGCCTCTTGGTATTCATCTCGATTCCTCGTCTTTTCTACTTGATCGCACTGGCCGAGGCACTGACGGCCTCAGTCATGCGACTCCCTTCGGAAACCGCCACTTTTTTTGCGGAGGCCTTGAGTCTTTCCGCGCGGGCTTGCGCGTCGGTGACCTGCCGGGGGCTCAAGTGGGCGCGGCTCGCCAGTTCCGCAGCCTGCTTCCAGTTATCCTGATAGATCAGCAGCGTCACCATATTGAGTGCCGCCAGTGAATCCGACTGCTTGAGCTCCATGGCGGTCAGAAACTGGAAGCGTGCGTCATCGGGCCGCCGCTGGTTGAGGTAGACGACGCCCAGGTCATTGCGGATTTTTTCATCGGTAGGGGCCATCCTCACCGCACGCTCAAGGTGATCCAGGGCGGCCGCATTGTCATTCCTGGCCGCGGCCAACTGGCCCAGGCCATGTTCGCCTTCAGCGGCCAGACACGTGCCGAGCAGGCCCTGATACAAGGGTTCGGCGTCGTTACGACCCAGCAGGCGCAGTATTCGCGCCTTGCGCAGGCGAACCTGGACCAGGTCGCCAGGCAACCCTTCCAGATTCGCCAGGCTGGCATACAAACGACCATCGTTGATCATGTCGTCAGCCAGGTTCAGGCTCAACTGCTGATCCGAACTGGGCGTCGCGCAGCTACTCGGTCGCGAAGACAGGCCATTGCTGGCACAACCTGCGAGCATCATGGTCGCCGCTATTGCTATGACCGCTTTCATCGAGTGTCCTCTGGGTTCAGGCTCGGGCTTATTGCGAGAGGCCCATGCGATTGTCGAAGTCGCCGTTGTCGAGGAAGTACATGCGGTAGAAATTCGGGTCGTAGTTGCGCAGCTGCTCACCCGGCAATGAGGGGAGTTGTGCGTTGGTTGCCAGCGGTTGAACCAGGTGCGGGGTGACGATCATCAGCAGTTCGCGCTCTTCACGGTTGATGGTGTTATTGCGGAAGAAGGCGCCGAGAACCGGGATATCGCCCAACCCCGGAAACTTGTTCACCTGGGAGTTGTTGCGGGTGCTGATCAGGCCGCTGATGACGAAGCTTTCGCCATCGGCCAGGGAAATGCTGGTGTCGGTGCGGCGCACGGTTAGCGCCGGGACGATGGTGCCGGCAATCTGCACGGCGTTGGTGAAGTCCAGCTCGCTGACCTCGGGGGCCACCTTCAGGGCAATGCGATTTTTCTCGATGATGGTCGGGGTCAGTGTCAGGCGGACACCGAACTCCTTGTACTCGATGGAGAAGCTGTTGCTGGACGAACTGGGTACCGGAATCGGCACTTCACCACCGGCCAGGAAGCTTGCGCTCTGCCCGCTGAGGGCTACCAGGCTCGGCCGTGCCAAGGTGTAGGCAAAGCCACTGCCTTCCAGGGCATTGATCATCCCCAGCACATTGCCACCGCCAAAGCCGATATTGAACGTGCCGTTATTGAGCGGGACGTTTGGCGCCAGACTGCCAATGTGCCCCGGGGTCACTGTCACCCCAGGCACGGTGCCCGGCGAGCCGAACAGAAAATTGCCGCTTTTGCCGAAGATCGACGTACTGGCCTCTTTCAATTTGGTGCGGCTGACTTCGACGAAGCGAATATCGGTCTGCACCTGGCTCGGTAGCAGAGGGTCTTCGGAAGGTCCCGTCGACACGTTGGTCAGCGCTGCGGTGGCCTTGCCCTTGACGAACACCATGCTTTGGCGCGGCAACGGCGAACAGCCGGTCCAGACCATCAGGCTGGTGGCCCCAGGAGCGATACCGGTGAGGATGAAGGCGCTGCCGCTGCTGGTTTGCACGTCGGCGACTTTCGGGTCGCCCACGGCCAGTTTGGTAATCGGAACGGGCATGCGCAGTTCATCCTGAAGTCCCTGGCCGACCTCGAATACGCTGGGCAGACTGGCTAATTGCGAGCAATTGGCCGGCGCGGCCTGAGCCGCCTCCATGCCAAGGCCCATCCACAACAGGCCATGAATAACGGTTTTGAGAGCGGGTACGGTACGATCGTTCATATAAGTGCATCCTCGCCGAACAGGCTGTCTGTGGGCTAACCGGGTCGTTCCAGGCCGGCCCTCCACACTAACCACTAATGGTTCCAGCAAAATTCCTTGGTACCGCGCACAATCAAGTGCCAGACGCTGGTCTGACGGATCCGCTATTTAATCGCGGAGCAACAGGTGGATAACTCAAGCCGCTATGGCTCGCTCTGTGTTAGAAGGTAGTTCAATCAAGGCAAAGCGCCATGCAAAAAACAAATGCCCCGACTTGTCGGGGCATTTGTTTTTCTGAAACAGGGTTACCGAAGGAATGTTCGACGCTGGATCGTCGATCGGCCATCACTCCTCTCTGTCGGCACAAACCCGGGCCCGCCCGGTACGCTTGGCTTCATACAGTTGTCTGTCCGCGGCCGCCAACAGTGCTTCGGGACTGCTACTGAGGGTGGGTAGCAGTGTCGCGACACCCAGGGAGGTGGTGACCACGCGATCAACGTCCGATCCGAGATGCTCGATACCCAAGGCCCTAATACGCCCCAGCATGGCCTCGGCCATCCCGACCGCGCCTTCCAGTTCGGTTTTCGGCAAGATGCAGGCGAACTCCTCGCCGCCATACCTCGCCACCTTGTCATAGGGGCGTCTGAGCGAGTCGGAAAGTGCCTTGGCGACACGCTTCAGGCAACTGTCGCCACTCTGGTGGCCATAGCGGTCGTTGTAACGCTTGAAGTAATCGATATCCAGCAAAATGAGCGACATGGGCATCTTGTCGCGCAGGCATTGACGCCAACTGCTGAGCAAATCCTCGTCGAACCTGCGGCGATTGCCCACGCCGGTCAAACCATCCAGAAAGGCATTGGCCCGCAACAGGTCGCCCTGCAACTTCAGGGTCAGGTGCGTTTGGACCCGGGCCCGCACGATAATGGCGTTGATGGGTTTTATGATGAAGTCGACCGCCCCGAGCCCCAGCGCAATGACCTCATCCGCGACCTGGCTCTGCGCGGTAATGAAGATGATCGGTATCGTGCTCGTCAAGGGATCGGCCTTGAGTCGGCGGCACACTTCATGGCCATCGATATCGTCCATCACCACGTCGAGCAGAACCAGGTCCGGCAATTCGTCCTGGCAAATCTTCAGCGTCTGCGTGCCGTTGGTTGCCATGAACACGTCGCACTGTTCGGAAAACAGCTCGTACAGCACCCGGATATTCGCCGGCTGGTCGTCCGCAATCAGGATCTTGGGGCGTCGGTTGGTATGCAGTAACCAATCTTCGAGAATTTGCTCCACGGCTAGGGTTGCTCCAGCATATCGCGCGCACTCAGTGCTGCGGCCGTAAAATCCAATGCCCTGACCTGGTTGAGGAACGGATTGAATCGAACAAGTCGTTCCTCAGGGGTTTGGGCAAGCAATGTTTCTGCTGCCGCAATGGCTTGCAGGTTCGAAGCGTTCAGCAGCATCAATACTTCGTTCAAATGGTGTTGCCATTCGGCCAAGGGCAAAGCGTCTACAGCGGGCGCAACGGGGCCCGCGGGCTCAGCGAACGCACTCGTCAATTGCTCGATGCTGACCTGCAGCAAGTGTCGCAATTCAGATGTGCATCCACTGGACAGAGAAGTTGCCGGGGTCGACGCGTCGCCACCCTTCAGCGCCTGTTCAAGCTGGCCGGCTCTTCTTGAAAGCGCGAGGGCACCCAGGGTGGCGGCACTGCCCTTGATGGTATGCAACACACTGGCGGCGCCCGCAACGTTTTTCTTGGCTATTTGCTCGGCCAGACTGTCGAGTTGTTTCTCCGTATCGGCAGCAAAGATCTTCAGTGCACTGCGTATCACACCCAGATTTCCGTCCAGCCGCTCGACCATCGAAGCGCGCGCTTCAATGAGCCCGTCCTGTGCATGGACCGGAGGACTGGCAATCAGGACCGGGGAGGGGTGTCCGTCGATTTGTGCCCGCAGCACCGAAACCAGATACTCGACGTCGATCGGTTTGCCTACATGTGCGTTCATCCCCGCGTGCAAACAGGCCTGTCGATCTGCCTCGGACGCATTGGCGGTAATCGCAATGATGGGCAGCGTGGTAAAGCGTGGGTTGGCGCGAATTCTCCGGGTCGCTTCGTAGCCATCGATGTCCGGCATCTGGACATCCATCAGCACGGCATCGAAGGACTTGCTCCCCGTTGTCACGCATTTGACCCCCTCGAAACCGCCTTCGGCCAATTGAACCGAGGCTCCCTCCGATCTCAGCAGTTCCTCGATGACCTGGCGGTTCAAGGCGTTGTCTTCGACCACCAGCAAGCTGAGCCCCTTGAGGCGCCCCGAGGGCTTGTGCTTGAGCGCCGGAACCTCGGGCGCAAGGGGAGGGCCTTGCAGCGCACGTAAAATGACCTCACTCAGCTGTCTCGGCGTAACGGGTTTGGTAATGAACTCGGCGAAAGGCGCATCGCCCTGATCATGGCTCTCGGCCAATATTTCGCGCCCGTAGGCCGTGATCATGATGACGACGGGGGGCGGTATCCGTCCTTTCATGCCGCGAATCAACTTGGCCGCGTTCATGCCGTTCAAGTCCGGCATTCGCCAATCCATCAGGACCACGTCATAGCGTTCTCCCGCATGGATGGCTTCGCTTATCCTGCTCACGGCGTCGAGGCCGGAAGACATGAAGTCGGCCTGCCAGCCCAGTGCGGCCACCGTTCGCATCAGCAATTCGGCGGCAATCGGGTTGTCGTCGACCACCAGCAGACGCATCGATCGATCCGCGTGGAGAGGGGAGGGCCTGGTGGTGGCACGCGTGTCCACATCCAGCCAGACATCGAACCAGAAACGGCTGCCCACACCCGGACGGCTCTGCAGTTGCAGATCCCCGCCCATCAGGCTGACCAGGCGCTTGCAGATGACCAGGCCCAGACCCGAGCCGCCGAAGCGACGTGAGGTCGAAGCTTCGGCCTGATTGAAGCCTTCGAAGATATGCTCTGCGTGCTCGGCGCTGATCCCGATGCCACTGTCCGTGACGGCAACCCGCACGTGAACCTTGGAGTCGGTACGTTCCAGCAGTTCAAGACCGACGATGACCTGCCCTTTCAAGGTGAACTTGAGGGCGTTGCCGGCGAGATTGATCAAGACCTGCTGCAAGCGCAGTCTGTCGCCAATCAGCCCACTGGGAAGGGCGGGATCGAGATCGAACAGCACTTCGATATCCTTCTTGCCCTGATTGCCGGCCAATACCACGCCGAGGTCCTGCATCAAGGGTTCGAAGTCGAACGGATGGCGATCCAGCTGGAGCTTGCCAGCCTCGATCTTCGAATAGTCGAGAATGTCGTTGAGCAGGCCCAGCAGCGATTGGGCGGCCGTCTGGGCCTTGCTCACGTAGTCACGTTGACGCAGATTCAGCGGCGTGAACTGCACCAGATGCAGCATGCCGAGTACCGCGTTCATGGGGGTGCGGATTTCATGGCTCATGTTCGCCAGGAAGGCTGACTTGGCCGCATTCGCCGAGTCGGCCTGCTCTTTGGCATCGCGCAGGCTCACTTCCATCTCGTGCTGAGCCGTCACGTCATGATTGATGCCCGTCATGAGGACCGGATTGCCGCTTGCATCACGTTCGACCCGCACTCGCGTTTCGATGTGGCGGATGCGCCCGTCGGGAAGCACGACCCGGTAGGAGGGCAGGCGCTTTTCGCGATCATCGATCACGGCGCCGAGCGCCGTCATGACGCAATCGATGTCATCCGCATGCATCCGCGAGCGCCAATGCTCGAAGTTCAGGTCATTATCGAGCAACTCCGGTGAGTAGTCATAGATCTCGAACATGCGATCATTCCAATGCAACTTCCCGTCGCAAAGGCTCCACGACCAGATGCCAAGCTCGGCGATATCGGCAGCCAACAGGAGATGGTCACGGGTCGCGGCAAGATCGCTGCGCTGTTTCTTCTGCTCCTCCAGGATCGCCCGCGTGGTTTCCAGGCTCGCGGCAAGCTCTTTTTCCGTTGCGCTTTGCAGGGCCACCTGGCGAATCAGGCGCAGGCCGAAAACCACCAGCACGCACACCAGCAAGCCGACACCGGCGGCATGCCACAGCGTATCCGACCACCAGGAGGCGAGGTTTTCGTCCGTCGAGAGTGCTGCCGCGACGAACAGCGGATAGTCATTCAGGCTGCGGAAACTATTCAGGCGAACCACGCCGTCCTGGGACGAGGCCGTGGAAAAGGTACCGCCCGCCGGCTGCAAGCCGTGCTCCTGGAAAAGCCGGGTGCCGGTGATGTCTATGCCGATGGTGCGTTCTTCGAATGGGCGCCGGACGGCCATGACGCCTGAGTCAAAAGCCAAGGCTACGGCGCCTTTTTGGCCGATCTCCAGGCGATTGTAAAACTGCGAGAAAAAATCGATATCGATAGTGGCAGAGGCGATACCGGCAAAGCTGCCGTCTGGATTGTCAATGCGCCGCGACACCGGAATGACCCAGTTTCCAGTGGAGCGACTGCGCAGCGGCGTCCATACACGCACGCTTCGATCGGGGTGATCTCGATGAAAGACGAAATATTCACGATCGGAGTTGTTATAGCTGCGCAAAGGCCCAGGTAATGAACTGGTGAGCATCACGCCATCGCGGTCGAGCAAGAAGAGGCCATCCAGTTGCACGAGCTCGAGGCGCCGCGCGACGAAGAGCTGGTGCAAGCGCTCCAGTGCAGGCGGGGCGGTACCGTCGCGTTCGACGCGTTCGACGATCCCGCTCAGTACAAGGTCGGCTTCCTTGATCGTGTCGTCGGCGTGTTGTGACATTGCGCGGGCAAGATTCGCGGTGGCGGTGGTCACCTCGTTCAGTTGCACCGTGCGGGCAGTAAAACTGCGCCAGATATCGGAGCCGACGAGCACCGCGCACATGATGAAGATCAACAGCGTCATTCGGGAAGTGAGCGAAAACTTGTATGCCACGTTTGTCTTCCCGAGAGGAGGATCAGCCATTGGTGGCCCAGTCTGTCTCAAACCCGGTAGTGCGGCAACTTGTCCTTCGGGAGAGGTCGCGCTCGGCTTTGCTCAATCCACCGCGTCATCCGGGGACGAGGCATACACCCGTCCAAGAAAGCCGATCATCGCCGCATTCACCGCCTCAGCCTTCTCGCCCTGTATCCAGTGCCCGCAATCCGCGATCAGCTGCTGTTCCAGCTGCGGCACCAGCCCCGGCATGCGCTTGATCGTGTGCGCCTCCAGCACGCCCACCGGGTCGCGGTCGCCGATCAGGAACAAGGTTGGCTGCCGGACCTGCGCTGCGGCCAGAAACTCCGTGCGCTGCCAATTGCGTTCGAAGTTGCGATACCAGTTCAGTGCGCCGCGAAAACCTTTTCCGGCAAAGGTCTGTCGGTACGCTTCGTAGTCCTCGGGCGCGCACCAATCGGGCAACTCGGAGGCGACGTTCACGTCATCGAACAGGCGTGCATCGACCGCCTTGGTTTGCAGGAACACCTCGGTGTCGCCCATGAACGCCCGCAAGGTCCGGTCGATATCCGCGTCCAGTTCCTGCTCGGCCACGCCGGGCTCCTGGAAATAGAGGATGTAGTTGAAGCGGTCGGCATAATGCTCGCGCATCAGTTCGGTCGCCGGGCGCTTGGGCCGTCCGCCAAAGGGCACCGACAAGGTGACCAGCGCCTTGACCCGCTGCGGTTCCAGTAACGCCAGGTGCCAGGCCACCGGTGCGCCCCAGTCATGGCCGACGATGCAGGCTTGCCGGTGCCCGAACGTATCCATGGCTGCCTGGATATCCGCGCAAAGGGTCAGCAGGTCGTAGGCGGCCACCTCGGCGGGCGCACTGCTGCGCCCATAGCCGCGCATCTCCGGGACAAACACCCGGTAACCCGCCTGCACCAACGCCGGAACCTGTTTGCGCCAGGAATGCCAGCACTCCGGAAAACCGTGGAGCAGCCACACCGGTCTGCCGTCGAGCGGACCGGACACGTGCACGCTCAGTTCGATGCCATTGACGGACAGCACCTGTTGTTCGAGTTCGTTCATCGGCCGCGCTCCTTGATCCAGGTACAAGACCCTAGCAAAACGCTGGCGTGCTGCTAATCATCATTCATTGACCGAATGATGGAGCGGGCATCGAGTTTCGTTCGGTTCCGGACGGGCCGGCGACGTCTGTCAAACATGAAAAATGTTTCATGAAGCGCTCGTCACGCGACGTCTATAGTGGATGCGCTCGTTCAAAAGCTTCCCTTGCCCGCCCTCCCGCGGGCTTTTTTTTGCCTGCGAGTTGACGGGGCCGCGCAGGTGCGAGCGCACCGGAAGCGGTTCAGTCTTCGGTAATTTCGTTGAACGAGCAGTACTCGTCCCAATCCATACCCAGGGCCTCGGCCACTTCACGGTGGACTTCCAGGCGCATCGCCTTGAGTTCCTCGGGGGTCTCGGCCACTAGCTGCAGGGTCAGCTCCCAGGGTTCGATCCCGAGGTTCTCGGCTTCGTCCTCGAAGGCCCACTGGAACTGTTGCTGCTGTTCCTTCGGGCTCAGCTCGCGGGTTTCTTCACGCAGGTGGGGATGGGCGTCGAGGAACTTGCCGAGGGCGACCTCGTTTCGGGATTCTTTGGCGATCATGCTGGCGTCTCTGTTGGATGGCCGGACGGCAAGCCGTCGGCGGGCCCGCGGGCCTGGAAAATACTGCGGCCATGCTAGCGACTTCATTCTCGGATGGAAAGAATCGCCCGGCTCTGCGACGCTAGCACGCTTTCAACCCTGTATACGGATCGGATGCGATGACCGCAGCACTCTCCAACCCGGGCCAGGTGAAGGCCGTGATTTTCGATATGGACGGTTTGCTGCTCGACACCGAGGGCATCTACTCCGAAGTGACGCAGATCATCGTCGGTCGCTACGGGCGGACCTTCGGCTGGGATCACAAGCAGAACATCATTGGCCGTGGTGCCGGCGATCTGGCCTGCTACGTGGTCGACGCCATGGCGTTGCCGTTGAGCCCGCAGGAGTTCCTGGCGGCGCGCGAGCCGCTGATGCGCGAGCGTTTTCCCAAGGCCGGTTCCATGTCCGGCGCCGAGGCCCTGGTACGGCATCTGTCGGCCCACGGGATTCCGATTGCGGTGGGCACCAGTTCTTCGCGCAGCGCCTTCGAGTTGAAGACCACCCTGCACCGTGAGTGGTTCGCCTTGTTCGATACCATTGTCACGGCCGATGATCCGGAGGTGGGCGAAGCCAAGCCGGCACCGGATATTTTCCTCTTGGCCGCCAAGCGCCTGGGGGTGGCGGCCGAGGACTGCCTGGTGTTCGAGGACTCGCCGTTCGGCGTGACGGCGGCCAAGGCGGCGGGGATGTATGCGGTGGCGGTGCCCGATCCGGCGATGGCGGCGGAGAAATACCCACATGCGGATCGGATCGTGCCGTCGCTCAAGCATTTCCCGCTGGAGCCGTTGGGGTTGCCGGCGATTGACTGGGCGAGTGTTTGATCGCGGTGCTGCAGAGGCCCCGCTTTATCGTTGACGTCCATCGCGAGCAAGCTCGCTGCTACCAGTAGCCGGCTCCGACAATCCGATCCGGCGCTGTACCACCGCCCAGATCCCCAGCGCCAGGGTCGAAATCACGACCCCGGCGATGACGATGCCGTTCCAGCCATAAGGCCCGTACAACTGGGCGCCCAGCAGAGAGCCCAGCGCGCCGCCGATGAAATAGCAGGTGATATACCCGGCGTTCAGACGGTTGCGCGCCTGCGGCCGGACCTTGAACACGGCGTTCTGGTTGCTGACGTGAATCAACTGCACGGCAAAGTCCAGCACCAGCACGCCGATCAGCAGCGCCACCAGCGAATGCCCGGCAAATCCCAGTGGCAACCACGACAACAGCAAGGCCAGCAGGCCCAGGGTGGTGGCGAATGCGCCCTTGCCGCGATCGGCCATGCGTCCACCCAGGTTCGCCGCCATCGCACCGACGGCGCCGGCCAGGCCGAACAGACCGATGACCCCATCCGAATAGCCATAGGGCGGGCTCGCCAGCAGGAAGGCCAGGGGCGTCCAGAACAACGCGAACAGGCAGAAGGTCAGCAGGCCCAGGGCCGCCCGCAGTCGTAGCACCGGCTCCTCGACGAACAGGCGGAACACCGAACCGAGCAGGGCCGGGTAACTCAGCCCGGCAGGCTGGTGGTGTTCCGGCAGGGCGCGCAGCAGGGCGAAGGCACAGAGGAACATCAGGCCGGCCGCCAGCAGGTAGATGCTGCGCCAGTCGCCCACATCGGACAGCAGGCCCGCCGCCGTACGCGCCAGGAGAATGCCCAGCAGCAAGCCGCTCATCAAGGTGCCGACCACCCGTCCGCGCTGTTCCGGTGCGGTCAGGCTGGCGGCCATGGGCACCAGCACCTGGGCCACCACCGAGAACAGGCCGGCCAGCGCGGTGCCGAACAGCAGCCACGGCAGGCTCGGCGAGAACGCGCTGATCAACAGGCCCAGGGCGCTGAGCAGGGTCATGATGAAAATCAGCCGGCGCTGTTCGAACAGATCCCCCAGCGGCACCAGCAGCAACAGCCCGGCGCCGTAGCTCAACTGGGCGGTGATGACGATGGTGCCGGCGGTACCGGTGTTCAGGCCCAGGTGCTGGGCGATGGTGTGCAGCAGCGGTTGGGCGTAATAGTTGCTGGCCACCGCCAGGCCGGTGGCGATCGCCATCAGCAGGATCAGGGCAGGGCTCAAAGGTTTGTGTGCGGCGTTGGCGTCGGACATTGGCTGTCTCGTTATCGGGAGTCGGTGCGCAGAGTATCTGGAATGTCTTAACATGACGCCAATGCATTGTTTTCATCCTATTCATCTTGAAACGAGATACAAGCGATGAACCTCAAACAGATCGAGTACGCCCTGGCGGTGGCGGACGAGGGCAGCTTCACCCGCGCGGCCGAGCGCTGCCATGTGGTGCAGTCGGCCCTCAGTCACCAGATCGCCCGCCTGGAGGAATATCTCGGCGCGGCGCTGTTCGAGCGCAGTTCGCGCAAGGTGCGCCTGACTGCTGCCGGCGAGGCCTTTGTGCGCAGTGCCCGCCCGGCGCTGGAGGCGACCCGGCGAATTGTTGCCGAGGTGGCGGCGGTGTCCGGGGAGGTGCGCGGCAGCCTGTCCATCGGCAAGATCTCGTCCCTGACCGAAGTCGACCTGGTGGGTTTGCTCGCGCGCTTCCACGGTCTTTATCCACAGGTGGATATTCACCTGAACATGAGCAAGAGCGAGCTGCTCATGCTCGATGTGCGCGAACGGCGGCTGGACCTGGCGTTCGTCGGCTTGTGGCCCGGGGAACGGATCGAGGGCCTGGCGTTTCGCCTGCTGGCCGAGGAAGAGTTGGTGGCGGTGCTGCCGCCGGGGCATCCGTTGGCCCGCTTCGAGCGCCTGCCGTTGGCGGAGCTGGAGAACCAGCCGCTGGTGGATTTCCAGGCCGGTACGGCGGGACGCCGGCAGACCGATGAGGCCTTTGCCGCGGCCGGCTTGCGCCATCGGGTGCAGTTCGAGGCGGGCAATGTGATGCTGGTGGGGGAGTTCGTGCGCCGGGGGCTGGCGCTGGGGTTGGTGCCGAAGAAGATCGCCGAGGGCTTCGAAGGGGTGGTGACGCTGCCGGTGTCCGACGCGCCTTCGCGCCACCTGTACGCGGTGTGGTCGCATACGCCGACGCCCGCGGCCGCAGCGTTTCTCTTGCTGCTGGAGCAGGCGTTGGCGCTACCACCGCGTCCTACGCGCTGAAGCCGCCATCGATGGTCAGGCTGGCCCCGGTGATGTAGCCGGCTTCCGGCCCTGCCAGGTACGCCACGAAGCTGGCGATTTCTTCGACCCGGCCATAACGGCCGCTGGCCATGAGGCCGAGCAGGCTCTCGGCGAACTCGCCGTCGGCCGGGTTCATGTCGGTGTCCACGGGACCCGGCTGCACGTTGTTGACGGTGATGCCCCGTGGCCCGAGATCCCGCGCCAGGCCCTTGGTCAGGCCCACCAGCGCGGACTTGCTCATGGCGTAGGCGGCGCCACCGGCGAACGGCATGCGCTCGGCGTTGGTACTGCCGATATTGATGATCCGGCCGCCTTCGCCCATGTGTCGGGCCGCTTCCTGGGTGGCGATGAACACGCTGCGGACATTCACTGCCAGGGTCCGGTCGAAGTCTTCCAGTTTGAAGTCTTCGAGTGGTCCCATGGCCAGCACACCGGCATTGTTGACCAGGATGTCGATTCGGCCAAAGGCCTCGACGGTGCTGTCGACCGCCTGGCGAATGGCCGCGGCATCGGCGCTGTCGGCCTTGATCGCCAGGGCCTTGCCGCCGTCGGCGATCACGCTGTCCTGCAGGGCCTTGGCCTTGGCGTCGGAACTGACGTAGGTGAAGGCCACTGCTGCGCCCTGGGCGGCCAGGCGTGTGACGATGGCCGCGCCGATACCGCGCGAGCCGCCCTGGATCAGGGCTACTTTGCCGTTGAGAGTGTGTTCGCTCATGTCGTTCTCCAAAGTTCAAGGCCGGGGAAGGGAGGGGAGCTGGCCTTGTTGTTGGAGCCGAGTATCGACCTCGGATGACTCGCTGTGTAGACAGTCATTGCTACAGTCTGTGTAAACCAAAAGTTTATAGTGGTGACCATGGAAACCTTCAGCAGTATCGAATGCTTTGTCCGCAGTGCCGAAGTCGGCAGCTTCGCCGAGGCGGCGCGACGCCTGAGCCTGACGCCGGCGGCGGTCGGCAAGAGTGTTGCCAAGCTGGAGGCGCGACTGGGGGTACGCCTGTTCCAGCGCAGCACCCGCAGCCTGAGGCTGACCGAAGCCGGCCAGGTGTTCCTCGGGGAAGTCAGTGCCAGCCTGCACACCATCCAGAATGCCGTCGCCAACCTGGCCAGTGTCAAAGGTCGTCCGGCCGGCACCCTCAAGGTCAGCGTGGGCACGGTGTTCGGGCGTCTCTATGTGGTGCCGTTGCTCGGTGAGTTCCTGCGGCGCTTTCCGGATATCCGTCCGGACTGGCATTTCGATAATCGCCAGGTGGACCTGATCGGCCAGGGCTTTGACGCGGCCATCGGTGGCGGTTTCGAACTGCCCCAGGGCGTGGTGGCGCGCAAGCTGGCGGTGGCCCACCGGGTGCTGGTGGCGTCGGCGGATTACCTGGCGCATCAGGCCGTGGTGAGCACCCCTGAAGACCTGATCCGCTGTGACGGTATCCTGATCCGCTCGCCGCAGACCGGACGCGTGCGCTCCTGGCAATTGACCGGTCGCGACGGCGAACATCAACCGCTGAACCTGGGCGCGCGCATGACCATGAGCGATTCGGAAGCCGCCTGCGCCGTGGCGGCCCAGGGCCTGGGCGTGGCGCTGGTGAGCATGCCGTTCGCGGTGCCCTGGTTGCAGGCCGGGACCTTGCAGCGGGTGCTGCCCGACTGGTATGTCGACGACGGCCATATCTCGATCTATTACGCCGGGCACAAATTGCTGCCGGGCAAGACCCGGGCCTTCGTCGACTTCATCATCGAGCAGTTCGCCGAACAACAGTTGGGCCGGCGCTTCGATGCCCGGTTTGACAAGGAGTCCCCCGCCGCCGGATAGTCTGGACGCCTGCCCAGGCACTGCTCTTCTCTCATCGATCCAATAATAAATAAATCGGAATTGGAGCTTCGGATGTCTGCACCCCGCGAGACGGCTACTCAAACTATTTCCTACAGCGATCTGGTGGCATTGCTCGCCCAGGTTTTCCAGCGCCATGGCACCTCGGCGGAAGTCGCCCGGGTCCTGGCCGAGAACTGCGCCAGCGCCGAGCGCGACGGCGCCCACAGTCACGGGGTGTTCCGGATTCCCGGCTATGTCTCCACCCTTGCCAGCGGCTGGGTGGATGGCAAGGCCATTCCCGTGGTCGAGGATGTCGCTTCCGGGTTCGTCCGGGTCGATGCCGGCAACGGCTTCGCCCAACCGGCCCTCGCCGCCGCCCGTGCATTGTTGGTGGAAAAGGCCCGCAGTGCCGGGATCGCGGTGTTGGCGATCCGCAATTCCCATCACTTCGCCGCGCTCTGGCCGGATGTCGAGCCCTTCGCCTTTGAGGGGCTGGTGGCGCTGAGCGTGGTCAACAGCATGACCTGCGTGGTGCCCCATGGCGCCGAGCGGCCGCTGTTCGGGACCAACCCGATCGCCTTCGCCGCGCCCCGGGCCGGCGGCGATCCGATCGTCTTCGACCTGGCCACCAGCGCCATGGCCCACGGCGATGTGCAAATCGCCGCCCGTGAGGGGCGCAGCCTGCCACCCGGGGTGGGGGTGGACCGCGACGGCCGGCCGACCTGCGATCCCAAGGCGATCCTCGACGGCGGCGCGCTCCTGCCGTTCGGCGGCCACAAGGGCTCGGCGTTGTCGATGATGGTCGAGTTGCTGGCGGCAGCCCTGACCGGCGGGAATTTTTCCTTCGAATTCGATTGGTCGAAACATCCGGGCGCCAAGACCCCCTGGACCGGGCAACTGATCATTGTCATCGACCCCTCCAAGTCAGCGGGGCGCGACTTCGCCGAGCGCAGCCAGACCCTGGTCAGCCAGATGCAGGGGGTTGGCCTGCAACGATTGCCGGGTGACCGGCGTCACCGTCAGCGGGCCGAGTCACTGCGCGAGGGGATCGTCCTGGCGGTGAGCGATCTGCAACAGTTGCGCGCACTGGCCGGTCAATGAACGTTGCGACCTGGGAGGCGCGGTATCCCAGGTGCAGGGTTGATCCCGGTCTCATGCGGGGGGTGGTACTCGGGTGGCCTGCCCAGGTGGGCGAGCAACAATGTCAGGGAGTCCGCGTTGTCCAGCATGACATCGACTCTTTTGTTCTCATCCGAGAAAAAGACTCTGCGGGCGTCATCCAGATTCCGCGCACCGGTGAGTTGCAACACCCGCTGGCGGGGTTCTCCCACCAGGTCAGACCAGTACAGGTCTTGATCGTCGAGCTCCCTGAACAGTTCGTTGTCGGGGGTGGTACTGGAGAAAGCGTGTTTCTGGATGCGCTCCAGGGCGTCGTGGCGCAGCCTTCCCGCCAGCGTGCTGGTATCCATCAGATCGAGGAAAGGCCGGCTCGAGTCCAGATAGGAGTAGTCGAGCGTGTCGAGTGCCAGATGGCTGATTTCATGCAGCAGGACCGCCGCCATGTTGTGTCCCAGCATGTCGAAGGTTTTCGGGCGCAGGGGGAGGTAGACCTGGAAGCCGGGATCGAAAAAGCGCTCGGTCAAATAGATTCTCCTGGCTGTTTCGTTGGGCAAGGTGAACGCCTGGATGCCGTGTTCCGGGTGCAGGGCCGAACCCACGACATAGCGTAACGAGGTCTCGGGATCGAGCGCTGGCTTGAGCAGTTTTCCCAGCAGCATGCGCGCGCGGAATTGGATTTTCCTTATGGTGCGTTCACTCACCGGGGACGTATCGAAGAAGGTTTCCACGAAGAGGCGGCGCTTTTGATCCAGGGGGCTGTCGGAAAAAAGTCGATCCATGTTTCTCAAGGCGGCGCTCACATAGGCCACCGCTTGTGCGTGGCCATGGCGGATCAGGCGGGCCCGGTTGGGATAAAGCCGGCGGATATTGTCAATCCCGACCGCCTGCACGAGCATTTCCTCGCGGATGGCTTTTCGGTTCGAGCAGTAATTGAACCATTTCATTGCGACAGGTCCTCGATGCAGTGTCCTTGCAGGTTGAATGACCACTGCTTATGCGGGTTCTGTTTCAGCCAGGGGCCCCGGGCGTTGTCCTTGACGATGTGCCAGCGCCGATTCTCTTCCTGTACCTGGAAGACTTTTCCGCCGACCGCCGCGAAGGCGTTGCCGGTCGTCGGGTCCTGGTACAGGCCGGTGGCCAGGTTCAGAGTCATGTCCTCCAAAGCAATCTCATGGGCTTCATGGCCGAGGATCGCGGCTTTTTGTCCGGGCGTCAGGCGGCTGTCGCCCCAGGCCGGTTCGGGAAAGGGCGACTCGATGGGGTCTTCGGTTTCGGTTTGTGCGAGGCTGGCAAGGCCCGACCGGCTCCAGCCCCGGCGCGCTACCGCCAGTTGACCCAGGGCGATGACGAACTCCTCGATGGCGTCGCCCCAGCGGCCCTGCCAGGCGTTTTCCGCCGCATCCTTGAGTTGTGGGAAGGTCTGCCAGATGAGCGCGGGCAAGCGCAACCGGCCGAGCATGAACATCGCGCCCTGGTAAAGCCCACCCTCGAGCCAGGACAAGGCGTGGCTCCAACCCTGGCTCTGCGCTTGCACGTTCTGCCGGCCGAGCAGGTTCTTGAGCAGCGCAGTGGTGTCCTGATAGAGCCTCTGGAAGAAATTGCCGCGTAGCGGGTTGTCGCTGATCGCCAGGGCCGTGCGCTGCGCGCCGAACACCTGTCGGGCGTAATGATCGCGTCGCTCATGGGCCAGCCTGTCGAGGACCCGTTGTTGCAGGCTGTCCGAGTCCTTGAGGTCGGCCAGCAAGGCGGCCTCATCGGTATATTCCTGGAAAATCGGTTGCGCGCCCTGTGGCGTGAACAGGATCTGCGGACCGCGTTCGCCGGGGCTGGGGCCGATCAGATAGAAACCGGCCACGGGGTCGGCCTTGGCCTGGGCGTCGCTGATCAGCTCCAGTGGGCGAAGGTGGATGGGCTGTCCGTTCAGGGGTTTCCTGGCGAGACCGTCCGGCATCGCCAGCAGGTGCTTGATATAAGCGTGGGCAGTGGCGGACAGGGTGTTGCGGATCACCTGGGTGAAGGCGTGCAGCAGGGTTTGCCAGAAGAAGTGCTTGCCAAAGGCGAGACGGCGTTGCGTGATCCCGCTTCCCGACAGGTAGGACTCGAGTATTTTCCCGTAGTGGCTGCCAACGGCGGCCTCTTTCACCAGTGTCTTGAGGCGCAGGGGCGTCAGTTCCCTGGGCAGCAGACCCTCCAGCGTACGGGCGACGATCGAGCTCTGGTCGATGTCGTCGAAGTGCCGCAGGGCGAAGTCGGTCAGCGATTCCTTGATGGCCGAGGCCGCATTGCGCAGCGTCAGCGAGACGGTGACCTTGTCGGGGTCGATGCGCGTCGCCGGGAAGTCCCGTGAAAGCAGGCTCGTGACCTTGGTCCTGGCGTTGTCGCGGATATCGGGCATGTCCTGGTGATAGTCACCCGCTGTCGCGGCGTCCTGGCGATAGCGATCGAGCAGGGTCGCCAGGGCGAACTGGCGGCTGTCGGTGGTGCCGGCCAACCAGGGAGGCAGTGCCAGGTGCAGGGCGGCGTTCTCGGCGGACTGGATGGCTTTCTCAAGCGTGGGCACCGTCGAGTGGGCCTCGAGACAGGACTGCAGATGCTGGTGAAAGTGGTCGCCCGAGTAGGATGAAGCCGCCGCGTGAGTCAGGTCACCCATCGCCTTGTCGACCAGCGAGTGTTGTCGATTGCCGCGCAAACCCTCTTGAATGAGTTCAAAGCCCAGGGTCGGATAGCCCGGCTGATGGGGAGGGCGGCCCTGGGGGAGCGACCCATTCGCCGGTCGCTCGCTTCTGGCGATGTTCTCCAGCAGGGACAGGCGCTCCACGGGGTCATGCAGGCGTCGTTGCAGTTCGACTTCGGCGGCGTGACACGAGTGGAAGGTTTCCGCCCCCTGGACCGGGGTCCACAGCAGCGCGGTTCCGGAGTGCTCGGTGTTCAGGCCGCCACGCTCGGTGAGCAGGAAGCAGTTGTGCAGCTTGACCGGTGTTGCCGAAGCGTCGGTGCGCAACGTCAGCGCGAAGGCATCCGGAATGAAGCCGCGCAAGCCGGGGCGCAGGTCCCGGTGCTGGCTGTCGAGAATGTTGTCGAGCAGCTCCAGGTCGGTTACGTTCAAGGCGCCCCATAGCAGCTTGAGCTGTGCTTCGCGGCGCAAGCCGTTGCTCACCGCCTCGCTCAAGGGCCCGGACAGTGCGCTATACACCGAGCGCTGTTGGCGCAGGTAGCGCCCGAGAAAATCCGCCAGGGCCTTGTCGACGAGGGTGTTGAGCTGCGCAACGTCCAGGTTGTCGTCCCGTGACCAGTTACCCTCGGCATCCTTGCTGAACAGGCCGATGTTCGGGGCCTGTACCAGCGCGCCGGTGTGCTGGGTCAGGCGCTCCAGAAAGTGCTCCACGAGGCTCTGCGAACGGTTGGGCACCTGTGTCGTATCGCCGAGCGAGGGAAGGGTCGACGGGTAGTGATTGATGTAGAGGTTGTCGGGCGACAGATTGCCTTCATGGGCAAGGTTCAGTTCCGTGGACAGCTCGCTTTGGATGAAGGCCTTGAGGAGCGGGCGCTTTTGCAGTCCCGCGGCGAGGTGGGTCTTGAGTTCGCTCAGCATTCTCAACTGGTATCTGACGGTCGCGAGCGTCGGCGTCAGTGTTCGCCGCAGGCCCGGTTCGACGAATGTCTCGCTGGGAGAGAGATCCAGTCGGTGGCTCCATCGACCCAGGGGGGCGAGGGAAACCAGGCGCGGGTCGATCAATGCGCGAACATCCAGTGCGCTGTCGAAAGCCGCGAAGAGCGCCAACGCGCCGTTGCCGGTGCGATAGCGCGCGAGCACGAACTTCACGTTATCCAGTTGTTTGGCGACGATAGCCTGGAGTTGTTCCTTGAACACCGATGGGCTGCCCGGTGTCAGCGCGACGCCGGTGATCGCCGAGCGCTTCAGGTCAGCGCGTTCGCGCAGTGACAGGCCATGCTGCAAATCATCAGCCTGATTCGGGGTCTCAAGTCGTCCCTTGACCCAGGCCAGCAGTGCCGTCTCGCTTTCGAACGTCTGCAATCGACCGGCGCCATGGAGGAAGAAAACCGCGGGCTGCTGACGGTCGCTGCGCACGACAAAGGCGTTGGCCAGCAGGGACGAGCGTTCGCTCGTCCGGACCTCCAGTGAGTAGAGCGTCAGATCCCGCAGTCTTGAGGCATCCAGCGGATATAACCCGCACAACGGGTAGAAGTCCTCCTGACTGAGCGTATTCCAGTCCTGTTCCTGCTGCAGCAGCTCGGCTCGAAAGCGCGTGCCCATGGCATCGATGAACAGCTCCCGGCGTGGTTGCCCGTTGTCGAGGGGCTCCTCCCAGAAGGTTTGCAGTACGCTTTCCAGGTGGTGGTCCAACTGGTCGGAGAGGTCCGCAAGCGCATTATCCCAGACGACGGTATCTCTCACCGAGGAGGTGTAGCCGGGCGCAACGAATTCACGGGTCTGCCCTTTGGGCCAGGCACCCCGCTTGTAGTGCTCGAGCAAGGTCTCGCTCAGCGGTCGGGTCGAGACCTGCTGGAGTGGGAGCACGGCGGTGTTCGGTTCCGAGGCCGGGTTTTCATAACTGATGACCATCAGGGACGTCAGGCTGACATGAGGGAAGCGCCTGCCCAGCGTGCTCTCGAGCCGTTGGTTGATCAGGGACCTGAGCGTGGGCAACCTGAGCAGTTCGTCATGCAGGTTCTTCAGGGGGGTGACGAGGTGGTTTTCGGTGGGCTGGCATCGATCGCTCAGGGCGTCTTCCTGGATAGGTTCCGGGACCCGCGCCTGGGACGGGTAATGGACAGAGGGATGGTCGGACATGGTCTGTGCCTTCGTTCGTACTGACGAACCGCTGGGCACTGGCAGGCCAGGCTTCGCGGGAGAGGGCAGAAACGCTATCGAGTGGCGGGGCAGTGGGGTGGTAGATAGTGCTTCGGGGGGGCTGGTGTCCCTTGTCGTGGCGACAAGGGAGCGTTCGAACTTTTCAGCCGGGGTCCGCGGCGCTCCAAAATCCTCGGCCGGATATTTCCGTTGACGGTGTAAGATACGGCTCTATTTACACCGCAGGATTTTCCAATGAGCTTCAATCTGGCTAACAAGTCCCTGGCCGAGCGGGCCGCCATCGAAGACGAGAAGTCCCGGCTGTTCGATCTCTGGCAGAGCAACCTGGGCAAGGCCAAGGGCGAGGCCGCGCGCCTGTTCGGCGAGCGTGCCAAGCGCAAGGGCAAGTGGGCCGAATGGGTGCGTTCGGAACTCGACACCCTGTCGCCGCCGGAATACACCAGCATGGTGCGCAGTGAGGTCAATCGCCTGATGGCGGCGGCCAAGTAAGCGCGGGGTTCACGCCACCTGGATGATGCTGTAGCACTGGGCCACGCCGCCGACCTTGATCGCCACCTCGTCGCCTTCCTGTTTGCCCAGCAGGGCACCGCCCAGGGGCGAGCGCGGGCTGATGACGGTGATCAGTTGGCCCGCTTCCTCGACCTTGAGCCCGGCGGCGTCGGGCGCCAGGAACAGCCATTGTTCGCTGCCGTTCTCGGCTTCGAGTGCCAGCAGGGCGCCCAGCTGGATGCCGCTGCGCTCGTCGTAAGGACGCAGGGGCAGTTCCCGGCAGCGCTTGAGGGCCTGGCGTATTTCTTCCATGCGCCGGGCTTGTCCGGTGGCCAGGTACGAGGCCTCCAGGCCCAGGGTGTCGTACTTGTTCTCGGCGACGTTTTCCTCGTGGGTCGCGGTTTCGTAGGCGGTTTGTGCGGCGCGCTGCAATACGTCGAGATCGATTGCCAGCCGTTCGAGGAGCCGTTGGTGCACGGCGTGCTTGTCCATCACGTTGAAGCCGCTCAATTGCAGAACTGCAGCACGTTGGCCCGGCTCTTGTCCGTGGGCGCGGTCTGGTCCTGTTGCAGCCAGAACTGGCACTTGGGATTGGACAGGTTGCGATAGCTGCTGCGGGCCTGTTCCAGGCGTTGCTGTTCTTCGTTTTTGTAGAGGTTCTGTTTGTATTGCTCGAACATCTGCGTCGAATCGCCGTCGGGTTGCGGTGCGGTGACGGCGGTGGCGGGCGGTTTGCCCAGTTGGCGGGCGGCCTCGGCCAGCGGTGCCAGGGGCTGCGGGATGAAGATCCGTGCCACCACCCAGGCCGTCAGGGCCAGGGCCATGACCCCCAGCCAGAGACCCAGGGCGATACTGGCGGTCAATTGCAGTGGATTGAGGGTGATATAGAGGGGACGACGCGCTTGTCGGCGGTAAGGCATGGGACCTCCTGGCAGGGCGATTCGGAGCAAAGGGCAATTATCGCATGAAGATTAATCGACATCGGCTCTTCTTCACGCGCGGATTTATGCGGACAATCGGCATTTTTGCCAAGCGGAGCCTGGAATGAAGGCCACCTGGGATATTTTCTGTACGGTTGTGGACAACTTCGGCGATATCGGCGTGACCTGGCGCCTGGCCCGGCAGTTGGCCGCCGAACATGACTATGCCGTGCGCCTGTGGGTCGACGATCTGCGGGCCTTCGAGCACCTGTGCCCGGCGATCGATGCCGAGCTCGACCGGCAGCGCCAGCGTGGGGTCGAGGTGCGCCGCTGGTCGACGCCCTGGGCGCCTGTGGAGGCGGCCGATGTGGTCATTGCGGCCTTTGCCTGCGCATTGCCCCATGACTACATGGAGTCCATGGCGGGACGGGACAAGGAGCCGTTATGGCTCAATCTCGACTACCTGAGCGCCGAGGACTGGATCGTCGGTTGCCACGGGCTACCGTCGGTCAAATTCAGGCAGGTGCAGAAGTTCTTCTTTTTCCCGGGCTTCCAACCCGGGACCGGAGGCCTGCTGCGTGAAGCCGGACTGCTGGAGCAGCGCCGGGCCTTTGTGCAGGATCCCCGGGCGCGTGGCGATTTCCTGCGCGGGCTCGGCGTCGATCCGACGGACGGTGCACGACTCATTTCGCTGTTCGCCTACGAGAACGACGGCTTGGCTAGTTGGCTCGATGCCCTGGCGAGCGATACCCGACCCACGCAGTTGCTGGTGCCCGAAGGGCGTATACTGGTGGATGTGCAGCGTTGGCTGGGGGTCAAGGACATGGCGGCGGGCGCCCGAGAGGTCCGGGGTCGCCTGACGGTGCAGGTGCTGCCGTTCGTCCCCCAGGAAGATTACGACCGCCTGCTGTGGAGCTGCGACTTCAACGCGGTGCGTGGCGAAGACTCGTTCGTCCGGGCGCAATGGGCCGGGCGGCCGCTGCTCTGGCACATCTACCGCCAGGAGGATGACGTTCACCTGGACAAGCTGGAGGCCTTCCTCGTTCTGTACAGCCAAGGCCTGTCAGCGCCGGCCAAGGCGGCGTTCGAGGGCTGGTGGCGGGCCTGGAACAGGGCGGGCGACATGGCGCCGAGCTGGAAGGCGGTGCTGGAAAACGAGCGGGAACTGGCCGAGCACGCCGAGCGCTGGTGTCTGGAACAGGCTTCTCGGACCGATCTTGCCACGGCGCTGGTGAAGCTTTACCTAAATTGGATATGATACGCGGCCTAGATTTATGTACGTCCCATCCAAATTCGGATATTCGCAATGAAAACTGGTAAAGAACTGAAACCCGGTACGGTGATTCGTATCGACAACGATCCTTGGCTGGTTCAGAAAACTGAATTCACCAAGTCCGGTCGTAACAGCGCGATCATGAAGACCAAGCTGAAGAACCTGCTGACCGGTTACAAGACCGAGACCGTCTACAGCGCCGACGACAAACTGGACGACGTGATCCTTGACCGTAAGGAAGCGAGCCTGTCCTACATCAGCGGTGACTCCTACACGTTCATGGACACCACCGACTACACCATGTACGAGCTGAACGCCGAAGACATCGAGGCTGTTCTGCCATTCGTGGAAGAAGGCATGACCGACATCTGCGAAGCCGTGTTCTTCGAAGGCCGTCTGGTATCCGTAGAGCTGCCGACCACCATCGTGCGTCAGATCGACTACACCGAAGGTTCCGCTCGCGGTGACACTTCCGGCAAGGTGATGAAGCCTGCCAAACTGAAGAACGGTACCGAACTGTCGGTAGCTGACTTCATCGAAATCGGCGACATGATCGAGATCGATACCCGTGAAGGCGGTTCCTACAAAGGCCGTGCTAAATAAGCACTGCTTTTCGCCGCACGAACAAAAAAGCCCGGACATGCTCCGGGCTTTTTTGTGTCTGCTTGTTTCACAGGGTGGCGTTTATTTCAGGTGTTCCTTCAGTTCCTGTGAAGCCTGCAGCATGGCCGAACGCACGGCCGGCACCTGGCTGACCACATTGAGCAAGCCGAAGTCGTGGATCATGCCGTTGTAGCGCACGCTGGTCACCGGCACCCCGGCTTCATCCAGCTTGCGACCGTAGGCCTCGCCCTCGTCACGCAGCACATCGGCCCCGGCGGTCTGGATCAGCGCCGGCGGCAGGCCCTTGAGCTGCGCCGTGCTGGCCCGTAGCGGCGAGGCATAGATCTCGCTGCGTTGCTTGGCATCGGTGGTGTAGTTGTCCCAGAACCATTTCATCATGTTCTTGCTGAGGAAGTGCCCCTCGGCGTACTGGTTGTAGGACGCGGTCTCGAAATTGGCATCGGTTACCGGCCACAACAGCAGCTGGAACTTGATCGCCGGCGTGCCCTTGTCCTTGGCCATCAGGCTGACCACCGCGGCCATGTTGCCACCGACGCTGTTGCCGGCCACGGCCAGGCGCTTGCCGTCGACATTGATCTCCTGGCCGTGTTCCGCCACCCATTTCGTCGCCGCGTAGGCCTGGTTGATCGCCACCGGGTAGTGCGCTTCCGGAGACGGCGTGTAGTTGACGAACACCGCCGCGGCGCCGGAACCGACCACCAGGTCGCGAACCAGCCGCTCGTGGGTCGGGAAGTCCCCCAGGACCCAGCCGCCACCGTGGAAGAACATGAACACCGGCAGCGTGCCCTTGACCCCGGCCGGACGGACGATGGTCAGCGCCAGCGGCTTGCCGTCGACCTGGATGGTCTTCTGGCTGACATCGGTGTGCGGCAGGTTCAGCTTGACCCCCGACTGCGCACCGGACAGCACGGCGCGGGCTTCGGTCGGTGTCATCTGTTCCATCGGCTTGCCGCCGCCGCTGTTCAAGGCATCGAGGAACGCCTGGGTGTTGTGCTCGACCCCGGCGACATCGGCGGCGAAGGCACCCTGGACGGACAGCGCGAGCAGGGTACCGGTCAGGACTTTGCTGAAAGTGTTCATGTTCGGATCCTCAAGTGGCAGCGCGGTCAGACGGTGACGTGCAGGCGTACGTCGACGTTGCCACGGGTGGCGTTGGAGTACGGGCAGACCTGGTGGGCCGCCTCGACCAGGCTCTGCGCGTCGGCTTGTTCCAGGCCCGGCAGGCTGATGTGCAGGTCGATATCCAGGCCGAAACCACCGGGGATCTGGCCGATGCCGACATGGGCGGTGATCGAGGCGTCGGCCGGGATCTGGCGCTTGCTCTGGCCGGCAACGAATTTCAGCGCGCCGATGAAGCAGGCCGAGTAACCGGCGGCGAACAGTTGTTCCGGGTTGGTCGCCGCGCCGCCGGCACCGCCGAGTTCTTTCGGGGTGGCGAGCTTGACGTCGAGAATCTGGTCGCTGGAAACAGCACGGCCGTCACGGCCACCGGTGGAGGTTGCGATTGCGGTATAGAGCGTTTGCATGATGAGCCTCGTCGTTTCAGGGTGGTGTTGTTTGCGCTAAATGTTTGCGCGTTAACTAACTGCGAGGTAAATGTAATCAGCAAATATTTTGCGCGCAAGATAAATTTCAAAAAATATTTGATTCGGTTTTTTGGGGTGGTTCAGGGAGGGAGATTAACGGTAACCGCGAGGGGGCTATCGCCAGCAGACTCGCTCCTGCTGTCAGGAGCGGTCTGGCTTTTCTGTAGGAGCCGCCGGTCGACGCTCGATTGCTGGCGATCAGCGCGAAGCGCTGAAAAGGAGAAGGATCAGAGGCTGTCTTGCAGATGCCCGCGCAAGGCCACCAGTTCGGCCTGAAGGGCGCGCAGACGTTCCAGGGAGTCGCCGCTGGCGGCGAGAATGCATTGCGGGATGCCGCGGGCCTGTTCGCGCAAGGCCCGGCCCTGTTCGGTCAACTCGACGATGACCACGCGTTCGTCCTCCTTGCTCCGGGTCCGGCTCAGCAGCCCCTCGGTTTCGAGGCGCTTGAGCAGCGGGGTCAGGGAGCCCGGATCGGTCAGCAGTCGCGTGCTGATCTCGCCCACGGTCAGGCCGTCCTTTTCCCAGAGCACCATCATCGCCAGGTATTGCGGGTAGGTCAGGTTGAGGGCCTGGAGCAGGGGTTTGTAGACCTTGGTCATCAACAACGAGGTGGAGTGCAGGGCAAAGCACACCTGGTTGTCCAGGAGCAGGTCGTCACAGTTGTCGCGGTTGCTGGTCATCACTAAAGCCTTGTGCGTTACGTTCGATGAATCTAGCGGTCGAATCTTTAATGCGCCAGAGAATTTTCCCGGCCTAGTGTCGTCCCAGGCCGCTTTGCAGGGCCAGGTCCCAAGGCGGCACGGGACTGAAGCGGCTCTTGAGGAACTCCAGCAGCAGGCGGCTGCGGGAGTTGGCCGGTTGTTCCAGGCGCAGCGCATAGACGCCGGAGCTTTCCGGTGCCGGCAGGCCGTTTTCGCAGAACAGCGGCAGCAGTTCACCGCGCAGCAGGTGTTCGCTGGCCAGCCACGTCGGCAAATGGGCGATGCCCAGGCCGGCGAGGGCTCCGGACAGCAGCGCCTCGGCGTTGTTCGAGGTCATGCGCATGCGTGGTGGGCGATGCAGTCGCATCTGGCCGTCCTGGGTGAATCGCCAGGCCATGAACGGGGCCAGCGCATCCCAGTCCAGGCCGTCATGTTCGCTCAACTCGCTGGGATGAAGCGGCGTGCCGCGACTTTTCAGGTAGGCCGGGCTGGCACAGGCGATCCGCACGATACTCGCCAAGGGGGTCGCCACCAGCCTCGTATCGGCCATTTGTCCGGCGCGCAGCACCAGGTCGACCTTGCCCAGGTTGGAACCCTGCATGTCGACGAAACTGTCGATCAGGTGCAATTGCACATCCAGGCCCGGGTACCCGGTGAGGAAGTCGGCGATGGCCGGTGCCAGGTGGCGGCGACCGAAAGCCGCGGGGGCGTCGACCCGGATCAGGCCCTCGGGGGCGTTGCTCAGGGAAACCGCCTCGGCTCGGGCCAGGCGCAGTTCGGCGACGATCCGCCGGGCCCGTTCGGCGAACGCCAGGCCGGCGGGCGTGGCCCGGACCGCATGGGTGCTGCGAATGAACAGGCGGCTGCCGACCGAGCTTTCCAGGCTGTCGATCCGGCGTGCCACGGCGGACGGGGTCAGCGGGTGGAGGCGGGAGGCGGCGGAAAAACTGCCGGTTTCCAGGACATCGAGAAACAGGCCGAGTTGATCGGTCAGGGTGGTAGGGTTCATCAGCGTTTGCTTGTGCGAGATTGGCATAGCCATTGTGCGTTGCTGTGCGTTTCCGCGCCAGAGAGGACTGAGTAGCATGAAGGCCATGTGAGTGGGGAGACGGCTGTGGTCGAATTGATTGAGTATTTGTTGCTGGGCCTCGTGATGGGCGGGGTGGGCGGTATCTTCGGCATTGGCGGCGGCATGATCGCGATTCCGGTGCTGGGCATCCTGTTCGGCCTGGACCAGCAGTTGGCCCAGGGCACGGCGCTGGTGATGGTGGTGCCCAATGTCGTGCTGGCGTTGCATCGCTATAACCAGCGCAATCGCATCGAGTTGCGCCACGCGTTGCCACTGGTGCTGATGAGTTTCTGTTTTGCCTGGCTCGGCGCCCTGTGGGCGGTGGGGCTGGATCCGCGCAGCATGCGCCTGGGCTTTGTCGGTTTCCTGCTGGCGCTGGCGCTTTTCTACCTGGTGCGCCTGTTCATGGCGCCTGCCGAGGTGTCGGCGCAGATGCGTTATCCCTGGCCGTGGCTGGGGGTGCTGGGCGCGGCGTCCGGCACCATGGGTGGCTTGTTCGGGGTCGGTGGGGCGGTGGTGGCCACGCCATTCCTGACCAATGTCTTCGGTACTTCGCAGGTGGTGGCCCAGGGGCTGTCGTTGGCCCTGGCGTTGCCGAGCACCAGCGTGACGCTGGTGACTTACGCGGTTCATCACGAGGTGGACTGGCGCATGGGCATCCCCATGGCCATCGGCGGCCTGATGAGTATCAGCTGGGGGGTGAAGGTGGCCTACGCCTTGCCCGAGAAAGTCTTGCGCGGTCTGTTTTGCGTTTATCTGGTACTTGGCGCGCTGTTGCTCGGCCTTAAAGTTTGAAGCCCTCGACGATGTGCTCGGCCAGGCATTCGGTGATCGGCGAGGGTTTGTTCAGGTTGCGCACCAGCATGATGTTGAGCAGGGGTAGTTGGGGCAAGTCTTCGGCTTCTCCCAGAATCCGCCAGTCCTGGGGGATCAGGCTTTCCAACTGGGCGGTCAGCGCCAGGCCGGCGTTGACCACCGCCATGATCGTCGACAGGCTCGGGCAGCTGTAGGCCAGGCGATAGTCCCGGCCACGGGCGTCCAATGCATTGCAAGCCCATTGGGTACAGAAGCAATCAATCCCGTCCAATGCCAGTGGCAAGGGCGTTTGTTCATGATTGGCGGAGCATTGGGCTTCGGCCCAGACCAGCCGTTCCTGACGCAGCAACTGGCCGAGTTCGTTGCCCGGCTTGCGGGTGACGATGGTCAGGTCCAGGTCCTGGCGTTGCAGCAACCGCGTGGAGGATTCGCAGTTCACTTCGATCTGGATCAGCGGATAGAACTGCGCGAAGCGCGACAGGATGCCCGGCAGGAAGCGCATCACGTAGTCATCCGGCACCCCGATGCGCACCAGCCCGACCATATGCGGTTCGCGCAGGGTGTTGAACACTTCGCTGTGCAGCTTCAGGATCCGCCGGGCATAGCCGAGCAGGACCTGGCCTTCGGCGGTCAGCCGCACCTGGCGCCCGTCGCGCTCGAACAGCTGGCGCTTGAGTACATCTTCTTCCAGGCGTTTCATCTGCATGCTGACGGCCGATTGGGTGCGGTTGACCAGTTCGCCGGCCTTGGTAAAGCCGCCTTGATCGGCAATCGCGACAAAGGTGCGCAGGACGTCGGTATCGATGCTCGGGTAGCTGGACAATTCATCAATCTCCGAGATGTATTTCATAAGAAACATTCGTTGGATTGATCTTAGCGCCAGGTACAGACTTTAGTCATCCCCAACAGGAGGGCTGGATGATGAAAGGTCAAAGAGGGTATGTGCTGATCGGTGGTGCCTCGCACTCGGTGCTTTCGCTGCGGGCCTTGTGGCAGCGGATTGTCCGTTGGCACGAGGTGGCGCGCGAGCGCCGGGTGCTGGCGGCCTTGAATGACGACGCACTCAAGGACATGGGGCTCAGTCGTGCCGATGTCGAGCAGGAAACCCACCAGCATTTCTGGAACGATCCGCTGGGCAAAGGCCGTTGATCCGGTGCTACACAAGCGGGGGACGACTGCGGTAATTTGCGGGTTCACAAGGAGGCGTGCATGCCCGCAGATCAGTCGTTTTCGTTGAAGCAAGCCCGGCGCCTGGCGCTGGCGGCCCAGGGCTTCCAGAGGCGCAAAACCCAGGCGTCGATCAAGCCGGTGCAGGTCAACCGGCTGATCGAACGCCTGGGCGTGCTGCAGATCGATTCGGTCAATGCACTGGTGCGCTCCCATTACCTGCCGCTGTTCTCGCGGCTGGGCAACTACGCCCCCGACCTGCTGGACCAGGCCGCCTGGAGCCAGGGGCGGCGGCGCACCTTGTTCGAATACTGGGGACATGAGGCGTCGCTGCTGCCGATGTCGCTGTATCCGCTGATGCGCTGGCGCATGCAGCGGGCTTCCCGTGGCGAGGGGATCTATCAGCAGATGGCGCGTTTCGGTCGCGAGCAGCAGGCGACCATTCGCCGGGTGTTGGCGGTGGTCGAGGCGCAGGGTGCCTTGGGCGCGGGCAGTCTGTCGAGCCGCGAGGAAAAGGCCGGGCCCTGGTGGGACTGGAGCGCTGAAAAGCATGCGCTGGAATGGCTGTTCGCCGCCGGTGAGGTCACGGTGGCCGGGCGCCGGGGCTTCGAGCGACTCTACGATCTGCCGGAGCGGGTGATTCCCTCGGCGGTGCTCGGACAGCCGCCGGTCGACGAGGCCGAGGCCCAGCGCGGTTTGTTGCGTCAGGCCACGGCGGCCCTCGGGGTGGCGACGGAGAAAGACCTGCGTGACTACTTCCGGTTGGATCCGGCCGACTGCCGTGCACGCTTGGCCGAGCTGCTGGAGGCGGGGGAGGTGCAGGTTTGTGAGGTGCAGGGCTGGCGTCAGCCGGCGTATTGTCCGGCACAGGTCACGCTGCCGCGCAAGGTGGATGTCAGTGCCTTGCTGTCGCCGTTCGACTCACTGATCTGGGAGCGCAGTCGGACCGAGCGGTTGTTCGATTTCCGTTATCGCTTGGAAATCTATACACCGCGGCACAAGCGGGTGTATGGCTATTACGTGTTGCCGTTTCTGCACGGCGAACGGATCGCCGCGCGGGTCGATCTGCGCGCCGAACGGGCGTCGGGACGTCTGGCCGTGCATGCGGTGCATGAGGAAGAGCAGGGGCTGGACGAGGCGGGGATGGCGGCGTTGGCCGTCAGTTTGCGGCAGTTGGCCGATTGGCTGGGCTTGCCGGATATTCAGCTCAATTGCCAGCGGGTCAGCGCCCAGCGGTTGCGTGGGTTGCTTCTGTAGGGAGAGGCTTATCTGTGATGACGATGCAAACAGCACCACCGCTATCGCCAGCAAGCCGGCTCCCACAGGTCGGTGTCTCACCGCAACCTATCGCCGAGCCCAAAACCTTGTAGGAGCTGGCTTGCCAGCGATGACGGTGGTGCTGCTTGCATCGTCATCACAGGCAAGCCGCCTGCACCTAGCGCCGCACCTGCTTCAACGTCTCGGCAATCAGAAACGCCAATTCCAGCGACTGGTCAGCGTTCATCCGCGGATCGCAATGGGTGTGATAGCGATCCGACAAGCCGTCCTCGGTGATCGGCCGCGCGCCGCCGATGCATTCGGTGACGTTCTGCCCGGTCATCTCGATATGAATCCCGCCCGCGTAGCTGCCTTCGGCCTGGTGCACCTGGAAGAACTGCTTCACCTCGCTGAGAATCTGCGCGAAATCCCGGGTCTTGTAGCCGCTGCTGGCCTTGATGGTGTTGCCGTGCATCGGGTCGGAACTCCACAGCACCTTCTTGCCTTCGCTTTCCACGGCACGGATCAGTTGCGGCAGGTGATCGCCGACCTTGTTCGCGCCCATGCGCACGATCAGGTTCAGGCGGCCGGGATCGTTGTCCGGGTTGAGGATGTCGATCAGGCGGATCAACTCCTCGGTGTTCATGCTCGGGCCGACCTTGACCCCGATCGGGTTGTTCACCCCGCGCAGGAACTCGACGTGGGCGCCGTCGAGCTGGCGGGTGCGGTCACCGATCCAGAGCATGTGCGCCGAGCAATCGTAAAAGTCGTTGGTCAGGCTGTCGCGCCGCACGAAGGCTTCTTCGTAGTTCAGCAGCAGTGCCTCGTGGGCGGTGAAAAAGCTGGTTTCGCGCAATTGCGGCGAGCTGTCCATGCCGCAGGCGCGCATGAAGGCCAGGGTCTCGTCGATACGGTCGGCCAGTTGACTGTATTTCTCGGCCAAGGCCGAGTTGGCGATGAAGTCCAGGTTCCACTTGTGCACCTGGTGCAGATCGGCAAAACCGCCCTGGGCGAAGGCGCGCAGCAGGTTCAGGGTGGCGGTGGCCTGGTGGTAGGACTGCAACAGGCGGTCCGGGTCCGGCACGCGGCTTTTTTCGTCGAAACCGATGCCGTTGACGATATCGCCACGGTAGGCCGGCAGGGTCACGCCGTTGATGGTTTCGTCGTTGGCCGAGCGCGGTTTGGCGAACTGGCCGGCCATGCGCCCGACCTTGACCACCGGGCAGCCGGCGGCGAAGGTCATGACAATGGCCATTTGCAGCAGCACCTTGAAGGTGTCGCGAATCTTCGCCGCCGAGAACTCGGCGAAGCTCTCCGCGCAATCGCCGCCCTGGAGCAGGAACGCCCGGCCCTGGGTGACTTCGGCGAACTGACGGCGCAGCTCACGGGCCTCCCCGGCAAACACCAGCGGCGGATAACTGGCCAGGCTTTGCTCGACCCGCAGCAGGTGCGCCGCGTCCGGGTACTGGGGTTGTTGCTGGATCGGCAGGGCGCGCCAGCTGTCGGGGCTCCAGGGTTGGCTCATCATGAACTCGAGGATTGACGGTGGGAGGCCCATGTTAGCAGCAATTAGTGCGTGACCTGCTCTGTCGGCTTGGCTGACAATTGCCGTTTTCCCGTTTGCAAGGAAATGAAATGACTGAGGAGCGCGTGGAGCGCCTGCTCGTCGAAGTGCACGACGCCTTCGGCATGATTCGAGTCCTTGAAGTGGACGATTACCGCTTTCTCGAATTTGGCGATGCCATTGAGCAGAGCTGCGTGTTCACTGCCGATCCCAGTTGGCTGGAATACGATTACACCCGGGCCATGCTGATCGGTGCCTTGTGCCACGAGGCGCCGGAGAGTGCGCTGTTTCTGGGACTGGGGGCCGGCACCCTGACCCAGGCGTGCTTGCGCTTCTTGCCGCTGGAGGATGTCGAGGCCATCGAATTGCGCCCGGATGTACCGCGCCTGGCCATCGAATACCTGGGACTGGATGACGACCCGCGCCTGTATATCCGTGTCGGCGACGCGCTGGAGCTGCTGGAGACGGCGGAGTCGGCCGACCTGATCTTCGTCGACCTGTATACCGATGTCGGCCCCGGTGTCGGTCATCTGGCCTGGGGCTTTCTGGAAAACTGCCAGAAGAAGCTCAACCCCGGTGGCTGGCTGGTGATCAACCAATGGGCCACCGACGACGGCAAACCGCTGGGCGCGGCGTTGTTGCGCGGGCTTTATCACCGGCATTACTGGGAACTGCCGGTGAAGGAAGGCAATGTCATCCTGATCGTACCGGCGGACCTGGACCAGGCACTGGACCTGCGCGCATTGCAGGGGCGGGCCGATGAGCTGGCGCCGCGCCTGGGGTATTCGTTGCAGAGTTTGATCGGGGATATTCGGCCGGCGACCTGAGTGGGTGACTGCGTGATGGTGATTCAGTCGGAAAAGCCGGTTACCAACAATGGCGCGCGCTGCTTCTGTTCCTGCCCCCCGCCGACGAGTGTTTTGCCCCGTCGCGACGAGGGCAGCGCCTGTTCCACCGCCCCCGGCAGCAACGGCCCCTTGATCCGCGGCCCCGAACCGACGCCCGCATCCTCGTTCGCCTTGGGCCCATTCAAGGTGATGCCGTTGCCGTCGAGCTTGATGAAGTGTTCGCCGACCTTGAGGGTCAACTCCTCTCCCGCGTCGATCACCCCCTTGACCCCGGCCCGCAGGTGGATTTCCTGCCCGGCTTCGATGAAATAACCGAGCCCGGTCTTCACCTGCAGGCTATTGCCGACCATCAGGCTGTCATCCCCTTTGACTTCGACGCGGCGGTCCTGATGGACGGTGTGGTGTTCCTCCGCCTGAAACTCGGAGTAGCTGTTGGCACCGATGCTTTCATGCCGTTCATGGCCGACCTGCACATGCTGGTCGTGTTCGATGTGCTGCTCAAAATCCCGCTGGGCATGTAGGTAGATCTGTTCCTCGCCCTTGCGGTCTTCGATACGGATTTCATTGCTGCCGCCACCGCCCGGGCTGCTCAGGCTCTTGAACACGCTGCGGGTCTTGTGCGCCGGTAGCGGGTAGGGCGCTTGCTGTACCGCGTTGTTCAGGCAACCGACGACCAGCGGCTGGTCCGGGTCGCCTTCCAGAAAGGTCACCAGCACTTCCATGCCGACCCGGGGCAAGCTGACGGCGCCATGACCGGCCCCGGCCCAGCTGGACGCTACCCGCAACCAGCAACTGCTTCGTTCACCGGTTTCGTCCGAACGGTCCCAGTGAAACTTCACCTTGACCCGACCATATTCGTCGCAGTGGATCTCTTCGCCGGGCGGGCCGGTGACGATGGCGGTCTGGGCATTGAGGCGACGGGATTCGCGCACGTGCAGCGGCGGACGAAAGAACACATCCCAGGGCGTAGCGAGAAAGCTGTTGCGGTAGCCCTGGCGGAAATCGCCGTCGGTACGGGGCGCAGTTGCTGCCGACTCCTCCAGCACCTGCGGCTGCTTGCCTTCGTGGGTCAGGTGGGTCAGCAGCCAGAGGGCGTTCCAGTACGGCTGTGGGTGGTCGGTCAGGGGCAGGAAGTGTCCACTGGCCAGCCGTGGTTCATTGCTCTGACCCGAGGCCTGTCGGTAGTCGCTTCGATGGCTTTCCAACTGGCGCCGGTTGCGCTGTCGGCCGTGTTCGTCGCTCCTGTAGCGACCCGGGTAGCGGTAATCCTCGAGGTCCGGCTGGGGCAGGGGATGGAACACGCAGGCGCTGCTTTCCAGCCCCGCGCCGGGGTGTTCGAAGTCGTAGTCACGCAAGGTCGCCCGGGTGCTGCGTGTCTCCAGGCGCAGGTCGAAGGCGGTGATGCCAGGTCGTTGCGCGACCCTGCCGTTGTCCGGCCGGTACGGCACACTGTCGGGCAGTGGGCGGAAGTAGGTCTGGTCATCGCCGAAGGCCAGGTGATGACCCTGCGGGCTGTGCTGGAAGTGATAGTGCAGGCCGTCCTCTTCGCACAGCCGCTGGATGAAATCCAGGTCGGACTCGTTGTACTGCACGCAGTATTCGCGAGTCGGCAAGGGCTGGGCGAGGTTGAAGCTGAAGGCATTGCCGAGGATGCCGTGCTCCTTGAGCACCTGGACGACGATCTGCGGCACGCTCTGGTTCTGGAAGATGCGCCGGTTGAAACGGTGGCCCAGATAGGTCAGCTGCGGAACCAGCGTGAGCTGATAGTACGTCCAGCGCTGGCCGGTGTCGCCCTGGCCGATGCCGTAGACCTGGCCGTGAATACCCGTACCAGCTTCGTTGAAAGCGAGAAAGCCCTGTCGGTGCAACAGATCGTCGAGGTTGAGGTCCGGGTGCCGGCTGACCAGTTCCAGTTCGAAGCGGTAGGGTTGGCTGATGGCCTCCGTGCCCTTGAACGCCAGGACTTCAAGCCCGTGCTCGAAACCAGGGAGGCTGAAGGTGAAGCGGGGTTGATTCGCCGAGGTGAACATCCGTTGTTCCTCCTGCAAGGGGAAAGCACGGAGTCTGGACCCGTCGGTAGTAGTGTTGAAGGGTGGAAAACAAAATCAGAGTCAGGCTACAAGGCCCTACTTTGGCGGGCTGTAGGGCAATGTAGGAGCAAGGGTCAAAGCCTTGCAGGATCGTGCCGATGAACTGGCGCCGCGCCAGGGGTATTCGTTGCAGACCTTGATCGGGGAGATTTGGTCGGTGACTTGAGTGGGTGATAGTTGTGCCTGAGAGAAAAACGGCCATTCAATTGTTGCAATTAATTTCAGGTGAAATGTTCCTGGATGACAGCAAGTCCTACAAGGAAATCGCCATTTAGAGCTGTTGCTCTCAACGGTGCGCGACACATGTTGTGTGAACTATCTTACATATCGATTTTTCCAGGGTGAATTAAATCACTTTGGCGCGTTCTTGCCCCGTGTTAAAGGATTGACAGGATTGAGGGTGTCTATCTAAATTGGAATTGTCCAGTGCGCGGTTGGACAAAATAAACAGTGGGGAAGTACACATGAAAACAAAAGGGCGAAATCATGAGCTCGGCATCATTACAAAGTCGCTTCGAAATAGTTGAACAAAACAAGTCGATGCAACAGTTTGGTGAGATTTTTATTGAGGCGTTAACCCGTCATCTCGAAAATTTAAAAATACCAGTCCGAGCTATATTCGACAATTTCCGGAGGGAGGCTATATTCGCGCAGGTTGATCAAATAGCTGAGATTCAGAGTGCGATGCACGAAGTACTTTGCCATCCGACCACTCAAGAAGCTCAGACCTACGCCGAAAATACATTTAAAGCCTTTCTCAAAAAAGACAAGGCAGATGCTGGTGTTTTGAAATTTTTCAATGGCTGGAATGAAACCCACAAAACAACCAGCTTAGTCTCCGCCAAAATTATCATGCGTTTATCTGCGGACGCTCTATCCGTATCTGCCGAAAAGCGAGCTGGATACCATAACGTTATGGCACACATGCATGAGGTTGCGAAAGATGATTTCGGCCTCGGGCACAAAGGGCATGATGGCATGTACGGTTATATGACGGCGGCCTTCGGTGCGCCTGGCTGGGTAGAAAGTCAGTATAAAGTTGATGAGTGTGAAGCGTTCTCTGCATTCCTCTACGCTACTGGCGTAGCGGAACATAAATCCCCCATGAGTTCTATTGAGCATAAACAATCCATCATGGATGCTATGATGGTCTCCATCGCTTCAGAGCTTTGGAACGGACGAGAATATAATTTTCTCGCTCAATACATTGAGGAAAAACTTCTTTCTTTCAATCCCTTGTTGAGCAGCAACGTTCAGAACCTGCGAAATGCAAAAGGATATGTATTGGGCCATGCTGGAGAGGTAGAAAACAAGCACGGCCTACATGCTTTGGCGGCAGCACAAACTTATGGTCGAACGGTAGACCTAAGATTTGAGGTTGATCGCCTAAAGGAAATAATGCTCGATTACAACCAGCGTGTTGGAAAAGCATTCAGTTTCTTGCATGCGGCTTTGACCTCGACAAGCTGATGTGTCAGTGATACTCATCCTGGATGCTCGTATATCCAAGCCTCCATCGATAGGACTTCGTAATGCCTGGTCAAGAATGCAAATCCTGGCTGGATATTTTGTATGGACTTTGAATACTCCTTAATTGTGTTAGGTGTTTTTGCTTTTTGCGGTGGCTTGATTGATGCGGCCGTTGGCGGAGGTGGACTTGTACAGCTGCCAGCACTTTTACACGCTTTACCCCAATACAGCTTGGCTACGGTTTTTGGAACCAATAAGCTATCTGTTTTAGCGGGTAACTTCTCTTCCATATTCACCTATCTCAAAAGAATAAAAATCATATGGAGGCTTATGCTTCCGACTATGATTTCAGCTTTTATATTTGCCTTCTTTGGCGCGCTCTCTGTTTCGCTCGTTCCAAAGAGGCTTATGGAGTATGTTGCTTTTTTTATTTTGATAGTGATGGCTGTTTATACTTTTGTAAGAAAAGATTTGGGTCGAGTCGGTTGTGATATTCAAATTGGAAAGAAAGAAACTCTGTTGGGGATTTTTTTTGGCGGATTAATCGGTTTTTATGATGGTGTGTTCGGGCCTGGTAGCGGCAGCCTTCTACTTTTTATTTTTGTAAGATGTTTTGGGTTCGATTTTCTAAATGCATCAGCTTCAGCAAAGCTGGTTAATTTAGGAACATTTAGCGCGGCGCTAATATTTTTTATCCCGTCGGGTAATGTTTTATGGGGATAGGTGGAGTCGTTGCTGTGTGCAATATTGCAGGCTCTATTGCTGGGGTTTTTTTAGCACTGCGTTATGGAAGTGGCTTTATTCGAATATTCTTTTTGATTTTACTTGTTTTTCTCATTGGGAGGATGGGAGTATCCATATTCTTATAAGTCAATTTTGCGCGCTGTGAATGATTTTCCGAATCAGTAATCCTCCCCACGCTCAGTAATATCTTTCTCTATCGGCAGTGCACTGGGATCCTGGCCAGCCGGGAATTTTCCCTTGAGGTTCCAGGCAAAGGCAATGATCTCGGCGATGGTCCGGTACAGCTCTTGCGGAATGCTGTCGCCCAACTCCATCCGCGCGAGCAGTTTCACCAGCTCGGCATTTTCGTAGATCGGTACTTCATAGTCCCGGGCCAGCTTGAGGATGGCTTCGGCCAGTTCCTCGTCGCCCTTGGCGGTGAGGGTCGGGGCTTGCTGGCCGTCGTACTTGAGGGCAATGGCCTGGCGTGGGGTGTTTGGATTCTTCATGCGGTTTCGTCGACCCAGCGTTGTTCCAGTCGGGTTTGATTGCCCTGGGGCGGAGTGCCTTGATGGCAATCGAGATCGCTGACATTCAGGCCCGAGGCGCGCAGGCGCTCGCGCAGCTCGCCCAATTGGCTGGCGATCAGGCTGGCGGTGTAGGGCCGTTCGGCCCACAACTGGCTGGACAGGCTGCCGCGCACCAGTTGGGCCTGGACTTGCAAGGGGCCCAGCGGTTCGAGGTCGAAGGCCAGTTCCACCCGCCACAGTTGTTCTTTCTGCTCGCGCTTCTCGTGTTTTTCCTGCTGCGCTTGCTGCTCCTTTTCCTCATGCTGGATCTTGATCTGCAAGGGCACGATGTCGTGCAGGTTGCGCATGGGAATTTCCAGTTGCCAGGTGGTCTGCAGATTGCCCTCGGGTGTGCGCCCGGTCTGCTCCAGGCTCGACAGTTGATGGGTTTGCAGGCGCGAAACGGCGGCGGCGGCCAGGCGCAGGAGGTTTTCCAGGTCGCCTTCGCCAGCGAGGCTTTGCAGCAAGCGCGACGGCAGCGGAAAGCTGATCGGCTGGGTGGACTCGCCGACCTGGCCGAGCGTGCCCAGGGCGCTGCGGACAAAGCCCGGCAGCGCGCGGGCGAGCATGCTGGCGGCGGCCCCGGGGTCGAAGCCCGGGCCACCAGGCACTTGCGGCATGATCTGGGCGATCAGCCGCAGCAGGTTGCTTTTGAGGTCTGGTGTCAGGGCCGGGTTTTGCCCTTGCAACAGATTGGCCTCCAGGAACAGCCCGCTGTTCTGCAGGGCCTGGGCCAGGCCTTTGGGGGTGCTCAACTGATGGATGTCGGGCAGGTCCGCCAGCAGGGTGTTGATGGCCGCCCGCAGGTCGTCGGGCAACTCGGCGTTGCGGGGCAGGTTCTGCAGGGTGTTGATCAGGCTGTCCAGAGAACCTTGGCGACCTTGTTGGGTGATCAGTTGCTGGGCCACCGCCAGTTGTTCCTGGCGAGCGGCAAGCGGCACCAGGCTCAGGCTCTGCGAGCCCTGCACCAGGGCGCTCAGCAGGCTGCCGAGGCGCAGCGGTTGCGGGCTGTCGAGGGTCAGGGTGGTGCCGCTCAGGTCGGTGTTGAGCAGGGTTACCAGCGAGCGATAGACCGCTGGCTGTCCGGGGGCTTGTGGCAGTGCCTGGGTGGTCATGACCTTGCCTTGCAGCAGGGTTCCGACCGGCAGTTGCGTGGTGTCCAGTCGGGTCAGGGCGGCGACGCTGGCGCTCAGGGCCTGCTGCACGGTGATGGCCAGGTTGCCGGGCGACGGTTGGGTCACGACGACGCTGGCGCCTTGCGGCAACGGCTGGTTGCTGCTGGCCTGCACGGTGGTCTGGCGACCGTTGTCGGTGGTGACCTTGAGCAACAGCTGGAAGGTCTGGTCGGTTTGGTCGGTTTGCTTGAGGGAGAGGACTTCGGCCTGGGCACTCTGTCCGGGGGCGATCAAGCCTTCCAGCGGCGGTGTCAGCTGCAGCAATTCGCTGGCCAGCAGCATCGGACGGCTGTTGGCCGGGATCAGCTGGGGCACGGGGAGGATGGTGAATTCGCCTGTCATCGGGTCGCAGCCTGTCGAAATAGCCCTCTTTGGAGTAAGGCATCACATGTATAATGCGCTGCCATCCCCCGAAAGTGTGTCCAAAATAGCGCAAAAATTGACACAGCTCTGTGGGGCGAGCTGCAAAAGCATTTATTCTGCTTCACTTTAACGGCTGCACCCGTGCCGACTTGAACTGTAAAAAGGCCTCGATCATTTGACCAGCCCTCTTCTAGAAGCCTTGGCGCTCGCCTGTGAGCGGGACGGGCGGATGCTCTTCGAGCACCTCGAGTTGCAGCTGCGTCCCGGCGATATGTTGCAGATCAGCGGCCCCAACGGCAGCGGCAAGACCAGCCTGTTGCGCCTGCTGGCCGGCCTGATGCAACCGACCGCCGGCGAGGTACGACTCAACGGACAGCCCTTGAATGCCCAGCGTAGCGAGCTGGCGCGCATGCTGTTGTGGATCGGTCACGCCGCAGGGATCAAGGATCTGCTCACTGCCGAAGAGAACCTGCGCTGGCTGTGTGCCCTGCATCAGCCGGCCGGGCGCGAGGCGATCTGGCAAGCCCTGGCGGCGGTCGGGCTGCGTGGTTTCGAAGATGTCTCGTGCCACACCTTGTCCGCCGGCCAGCAGCGTCGCGTGGCCCTGGCCCGGCTGCACCTGGACAGCCCGCCACTGTGGATTCTCGACGAGCCTTTCACCGCCCTGGACAAGCAGGGTGTCGCCGAGCTTGAAGAACACCTGGCCGGTCATTGCGAGCGCGGTGGCATGGTCGTGCTGACCACTCACCACACGCTGGCCCGGGTGCCGACCGGTTACCGCGATCTCGACCTGGGACGGTGGGCTGCATGAGTGTCTTCGGCCTGTTGTTCGCCCGCGAAGCGCGCCTGCTGTTCCGTCGTCCGGCGGAGCTGGCCAATCCGCTGGTGTTCTTCGCCATTGTGGTGGCGCTGTTCCCGCTGGCGGTCGGCCCCGAGACAAATATGTTGCAAACTTTGTCTCCGGGACTGGTCTGGGTCGCGGCCCTGTTGTCCGTCCTGCTCTCGCTGGACGGGCTTTTCCGCAGTGATTTCGAGGACGGTTCGCTGGAGCAGTGGGTCCTTTCGCCGCACCCCCTGGCCCTTCTGGTCTTGGCCAAGGTACTGGCACACTGGGTTTTTTCCGGTCTGGCCCTGGTCCTGCTCGCGCCCTTGCTGGCGCTGATGCTCGGTTTGCCCGGCGCCTGCTTGCCGGTGCTGCTGTTATCGCTACTCTTGGGTACGCCGGTACTGAGTCTGCTCGGTGCGGTGGGTGCGGCCCTGACGGTGGGATTGAAGCGCGGTGGCCTGTTACTGGCCCTGCTGATCCTGCCGCTGTACATCCCGGTACTGATTCTCGGCAGCGGGGCCTTGCAGGCCGCGTTGCAGGGCATGCCGGCCACGGGGTACCTGCTCTGGCTGGGCAGCCTGGCCGCCCTGGCGGTGACCCTGACACCTTTTGCAATAGCGGCTGGCCTGAAGATCAGCGTCGGCGAATAATGAGGTCTGGTCGGTTGATGACCAGCAAAGACCCTTGGATGTACCGTGATGAACTGGACTTGGTTTCATAAGCTGGGCTCGCCCAAATGGTTCTATGGCATCAGCGGGCGCCTGCTGCCCTGGCTGAGCGTGGCCGCCGTGCTGTTGATCGGCGTCGGCGTGGTCTGGGGCCTGGCCTTCGCGCCGCCGGACTACCAGCAGGGCAACAGCTTTCGCATCATCTACATCCACGTGCCGGCGGCCATGCTGGCCCAGTCCTGCTATGTGATGCTGGCGGTCTGCGGTGTGGTGGGGCTGGTGTGGAAGATGAAGCTGGCCGATGTCGCGCTGCAATGCGCCGCGCCCATCGGTGCCTGGATGACCGCCGTGGCGCTGGTCACCGGGGCCATCTGGGGCAAGCCGACCTGGGGTTCGTGGTGGGTCTGGGATGCGCGCCTGACCTCGATGCTGATCCTGCTGTTCCTCTATTTCGGCCTGATCGCCCTGGGCAACGCCATCAGCAATCGCGACAGCGCCGCCAAGGCCTGTGCGGTGCTGGCGATTGTCGGGGTGATCAATATCCCGATCATCAAGTACTCGGTGGAGTGGTGGAATACCCTGCACCAGGGCGCGACGTTCAGCCTGACCGAGAAGCCGGCCATGCCCGTCGAAATGTGGCTGCCGCTGCTGCTGACGGTGCTCGGTTTCTACTGCTTCTTCGGCGCCGTGGTGTTGCTGCGCATGCGCCTCGAGGTGCTCAAGCGCGAGGCCCGGGCCAGTTGGGTCAAGACCGAAGTCCTGAACGAGCTGGGGGTGGCCCGATGAGTTTTGCCAGCTTCGGCGATTTTCTCGCCATGGGCCATCATGGTTTGTATGTCTGGTCGGCCTACGGCATCTGCCTGGCCGTGCTGGCCCTGAACGTCGCGGCGCCGATCCTGGCCCGTCGGCGTTACCTGCAACAAGAGGCGCGTCGTCTGCGCCGGGAGAATGCCAAGTGAACCCGTTGCGCAAGAAGCGCCTGATCATCATCCTCGCCATCCTGGTCGGCGTCGGCGCTGCCGTGGGCCTGGCCTTGAGTGCGCTGCAGGAAAACATCAACCTGTTCTACACCCCGACCCAGATCGCCAACGGCGAAGCGCCCCATGACACGCGGATCCGCGCCGGCGGCATGGTGGAAAAGGGCTCGCTGCAACGCTCCAGCGACTCGCTGGACGTGAAGTTCGTGGTCACCGATTTCAACAAGTCCGTCACCATTACCTATCGCGGCATCCTGCCGGACCTGTTCCGCGAAGGGCAGGGCATTGTCGCCCTGGGCAAGCTGAACGCCGATGGCGTGGTGGTGGCCGATGAAGTGCTGGCCAAGCATGATGAGAAGTACATGCCGCCAGAGGTCAGCAAGGCCTTGAAGGACAGCGGTCAATCCGCCCCCACACAAGCGAAGGAGGGTTGATCCATGGTTCCTGAGTTGGGCCATCTGGCCATGATCCTCGCGCTGTGCTTCGCCCTGGTGCAAGCCGTTGTCCCACTGTTCGGCGCCTGGCGCGGCGACCGCCTGTGGATGAGTCTGGCCCGGCCGGCGGCCTGGGGGCAGTTTTCCTTTCTGGTGTTCGCTTTCGGGGTGCTGACCTACGCCTTCATGACCGACGACTTTTCCGTCAGCTATGTCGCCAACAACTCCAACAGCGCCTTGCCCTGGTACTTCAAGTTCAGTGCCGTGTGGGGTGCCCACGAAGGTTCGTTGCTGCTCTGGGCCTTGATCCTAGGCGGCTGGACCTTTGCCGTGTCGGTGTTTTCCCGGCAGCTGCCGCAGGTGATGCTGGCCCGGGTGCTGGCGGTGATGGGCATGATCAGCACGGGGTTCCTGCTGTTCCTGATCCTGACCTCCAACCCGTTCTCGCGGATCCTGCCGCAGATTCCGGCGGACGGTCGCGACCTCAACCCGTTGCTGCAGGACGTCGGCCTGATCGTTCACCCGCCGATGCTCTACATGGGCTATGTCGGCTTCTCGGTGGCCTTCGCATTCGCCATCGCCGCCTTGCTCGGCGGTCGTCTCGACGCGGCGTGGGCGCGCTGGTCGCGACCCTGGACCATGGTCGCCTGGGCGTTCCTCGGGATCGGTATCACCCTCGGTTCCTGGTGGGCCTACTACGAACTCGGCTGGGGCGGCTGGTGGTTCTGGGACCCGGTGGAAAACGCCTCGTTCATGCCCTGGCTGGTGGGCACGGCGCTGATCCACTCCCTGGCGGTCACGGAAAAGCGCGGGGTGTTCAAGAGCTGGACCGTGCTCCTGGCGATTGCGGCGTTTTCCCTGAGCCTGCTGGGGACCTTCCTGGTCCGTTCCGGCGTGCTGACCTCGGTGCATGCCTTCGCCGCCGATCCGGCGCGGGGCGTGTTCATCCTGATCTTCCTGCTGTTCGTGGTGGGCGGTTCGCTGACCCTGTTCGCCCTGCGCGCCCCGGTGGTGAAAAGCCATGTGGGCTTCAACCTGTGGTCGCGGGAAACCCTGCTGCTGGGCAACAACCTGGTGTTGGTGGTGGCGGCCTCGATGATCCTCTTGGGCACGCTGTACCCGCTGGTGCTCGATGCCCTCAGTGGCGCCAAGCTGTCCGTCGGCCCGCCGTACTTCAATGCCTTGTTCATTCCGCTGATGGCCCTGCTGATGGGGGTGATGGCGGTCGGTATTGTGGTGCGCTGGAAGGACACCCCGGTGAAATGGCTGCTGGGCATGCTGACCCCGGTGCTGTTGGGCAGCGTTGCCCTGGCGGTGGTGGCCGGGCTGGTCTACGGCGATTTCAACTGGGCGGTGCTGGCGACTTTCCTGCTGGCGGCCTGGGTGCTGCTGGCCGGGGTCCGCGACATCCTCGACAAGACCCGTCACAAGGGCCTGGTCAAGGGCCTGCCAGGCCTGACCCGCAGCTACTGGGGCATGCAGCTGGCGCACCTGGGTATCGCGGTCTGCGCCCTGGGCGTGGTGCTGTCGAGCCAGGAAAGCGCCGAGCGCGACCTGCGCATGGCGCCGGGCGAGTCCATGGAGCTGGCCGGTTACCACTTCGTTTTCGAAGGCGCCAAGCATGTCGTAGGGCCGAACTTCACCTCGGACCAGGGGACGATCCGGGTGATCGAAAACGGCAAGGAAGTGGCGCTGCTGCACCCGGAGAAGCGGCTGTACAGCGTGCAGCAATCGATGATGACCGAAGCCGGGATCGACGCCGGTTTCACCCGTGACCTCTACGTCGCCCTCGGCGAACCGCTGGAAAACGGCGCCTGGGCGGTGCGGGTGCACGTCAAGCCGTTCGTGCGCTGGATCTGGTTCGGCGGCCTGCTGACCGGGCTCGGCGGTGCGTTGGCGGCGCTGGACCGGCGTTATCGGGTCAAGGTGAAAAGCCGCGTTCGTGAAGCGCTGGGCATGAGTGGAGCGACGGCATGAAGCGTTGGTTGATGGTGTTACCGCTGGCGGTGTTCCTGGTGGTGGCGGTATTCCTGTATCGCGGGCTGTACCTGGATCCGTCCGAGCTGCCGTCGGCGATGATCGGCAAGCCGTTCCCGGCGTTCTCGCTGCCCAATGTGCAGGGCGACAAGACCCTGAGCGTGGCCGATCTGCAGGGCAAGCCGGCGCTGGTGAACGTCTGGGGCACCTGGTGCATTTCCTGCCGGGTCGAGCACCCGGTGCTGAACAAGCTGGCCCAGCAGGGCGTGCTGATCTACGGCGTCAACTACAAGGATGACAATGCCGAGGCGCTGAAGTGGCTGAACGAGTTCCACAACCCGTACCAGCTGAATATCCGCGACGGGCAGGGCACCCTGGGTCTGGACCTGGGCGTCTACGGCGCGCCGGAGACCTTCTTCATCGATGCCAAGGGCGTGATTCGCTACAAGCACGTCGGGGTGATCGACGAGACGGTCTGGCGCGAACAACTGGCGAGTGTGTACCAGTCGCTGGTGGACGAGGCCCGGCCATGAAGCGCTGGTTAGCCGCGGTCGCCCTGGGCCTGGGTCTGGCCGGCGTGGCCCATGCCGCCATCGACACCTATGAGTTCGCCAATGACGCCGAGCGTGAACGCTTTCACGACCTGACCAAGGAACTGCGCTGCCCCAAGTGCCAGAACCAGGACATCGCCGATTCCAACGCGCCGATTGCCGCCGACCTGCGCCGGGAGATTTTCCGCATGCTCGGCGAGGGCAAGGACAACCAGCAGATCATCGACTTCATGGTCGACCGCTATGGCGACTTCGTGCGCTACAAGCCGGCCCTGAGTGGCAAGACCGCCTTGCTCTGGTTCGGCCCGGCCGGCCTGCTGCTGGGCGGCTTCGTGGTGATCGCGGTGATCGTTCGCCGTCGTCGCGCCGAGGGCGCCGCTGCCCCGGATGCGCTTTCCGCCGAGGAGCGCCAGCGCCTCGACCACCTGCTGGATAAAGAAAACGAATGATTGATTTCTGGCTCGCTACCGGTCTGTTGTTACTGATTGCCCTGAGTTTCCTGTTGATCCCGATCTTGCGCGATCGTCGCGTGCAGCGTGAAGAAGATCGCACCGCATTGAACGTTGCCCTCTACCAGGAGCGTGTGGCCGAGTTGCAGGCGCAGCAGGCCGAAGGCGTGCTCAGCGCCGAACAGCTGGACAGCGGGCGGGCGGAAGCGGCCCGCGAGTTGCTGGCCGATACCGAAGGCGTGGCGCCGGCCCGGGTTTCGCGGCTGGGCAAGCCGTTGCCGCTGTTGGCGGCGCTGCTGGTACCGGTGCTGGGGTTGGGGCTGTACCTGCATTTCGGTGCCAGCGACAAGGTCGAGCTGACCCGTGAATTCGCCCAGGCGCCGCAATCCGTGGAAGAGATGACCCGGCGTCTGGAACGGGCGGTGGCGGCCCAGCCGGATTCGGCCGAGGGCCTGTATTTCCTCGGCCGCGCCTACATGGCCCAGGAGCGTGCGGCCGATGCGGCGAAGGCGTTCGAGCGCGCGGTCAAGGTCGCCGGACGTCAGCCGGAGTTGCTCGGGCAGTGGGCCCAGGCGCAGTACTTTGCCGATGGCAAGCGATGGTCGCCGCAGGTCCAGGCGCTGACCGACGAAGCCCTCAAGATCGACCCGAAGGAAGTCACCAGCCTGGGGCTGCTGGGGATCGCCGCGTTTGAGGGGCAGCGTTACCAGGAGGCCATCGACTACTGGAAACGTCTGCTGGCGCAATTGCCGCCGGACGACGGTTCCCGTGCGGCGTTGCAGGGCGGTATCGACCGCGCCGGTGAAAAGCTGGTGGCGGGTGGCGGCAAGGTTGCCGAGGCGCCTGTGGCCAAGGGCGCGCTGTTGAAAGTACGGGTCGAGTTGGCGGCCGAGCTGAAGGCCAAGGTCCAGCCGGGCGACAGCGTCTTCATCTTCGCCCGGGCGACCCAGGGGCCGCCCGCGCCGCTGGCGGCCAAGCGCCTGACCGTCGCCGATCTGCCGGCGACGGTCGAATTGAGCGACAGCGACGCGATGATGCCGCAATTGAAACTGTCGGGCTTTCCCGAGGTCCAACTGGTCGCGCGGGTGTCCCGGGCCGGCCAGCCGACGGCCGGCGAATGGGTCGGACGCAGCCAGCCCCTGGCCAGCAGTACCGCCGCGCAACAGCACCTGACCATCGACAGCCCGGATAAATAGAGAATTCGCCATGACCGCCATTGCTCGCTTCACCCTGTTAACGCTGGTCCTCGGGTTGAGCGCTTGTGCGGTCCAACACCCGCCGACGCCGGGGGAGCCGACGATCCGGCCCTCCGGTCCCTCGACCCAACCTTATCCACCGTCTACGCCGGGCAAGCCGATCCAACCGAGCAAACCTCGTCCGAGTTTCTCACCGACTTTTGCCCCGCCACCGGGGGGTAACAGTCACTGGGACGGGCGGATGGGCGTCTATGTCCTCGACAACCAACCCAACACCTTCTATCGCCAGCGCACCTACTATCGCTGGGACAATGGTTGGAGCCGCTCCGTCAGCCCCAACGGACCGTGGGAAGACACCGATATCCATGGCGTGCCGCCTGGCTTGGGCAAGCAGTTCGGACAGTGAGTGAAAATGGCGACCCCAATGGGTCGCCGTTTTTTTTCGGGTGTCATTTTGCAATGCCCGGAAACATGCCCTCCCTATGGAGAGCGAAAGCGCGAAGGCGATATTTTCATCTCCGAATCCTGTTATCAGCGCTATAACAGTCATGTTGAATCCAGAACCGTTCACATCCCCACCCAAGGAACCTGACGTCCCATGAATTCGATTTTCGGCAAGTTGGCCCGCCGCAGTGCGTTGGCCTCGGCGATGAGCGTGGCGGTATTGATGTCTGTCGGCGTGGCACAGGCAGCCGATGCTCCGGCCCAGCGGGTCGCGGTGCGCGGGGAGATCATGGCGCTCGAGGGCGATGCGCTCAAGGTCCATACCCTTGGCAATGAAGATGTCACGGTGGGGCTGACCAAGGACACCCAGGTCCGCGGCGTGACCCTGGCCAAGATCTCCGATATCAAGCCCGGCAGCTACATCGGCACGGCGGCGATGCCCGGCCCTGACGGGACACTGACGGCGATGGAAGTTCACGTGTTCCCGCCGGAAATGGCCGGCACCGGCGATGGCCATCGGCCCTTTGACCTGGCACCTGGCAGCAGCATGACCAATGGTCGCGTGGGTGAATTGAAAGTCGCCAATGGGCGCACCCTGACCCTCAATTACAAGGGCGGCGAGAAGACGGTGGTGGTGCCGGAGAATGTGCCGGTGGTCAACTTGATGCCGGGGGATCGCAGCCTGCTCAAGCCGGGGGTGAAAGTGATGCTGTCCGCGGTGCCGGGGGCGGATGGCAAGCTGACGGCGATGGGGATTTTTGCGGGCAAGGATGGGGTCAAGCCGCCGATGTAGCGGCCAGTCAATCATCTTTATAGGAGCCGGCTTGCTGCGGGCGGCGTTCCGACGATGGCGGTCGGCTGGGCGCCACAAGGCTTGAGGGCCTCATCGCCAGCAAGCTGGCTCCTACAGGGTTCGCGGTGTTTTCAATGCCGTGTGATTGCAGTTACTTGCCGTTGTAGATCTGGTCGAACACGCCACCATCATTGAAGTGGGTCTTCTGCACCGTGCGCCAGTCGCCGAAGGTCTGCTCCACCGAGAGGAAGTCGACTTTCGGGAAGCGGTCGGTGAACTTGGCCAGTACCTGCGGATCACGTGGGCGCAGGTAGTTGTTGGCGGCGATTTCCTGGCCTTCCGGCGACCACAGGTATTTCAGGTATTCCTCGGCCGCCGCACGGCTGCCTTTCTTGTCGACCACCTTGTCCACCACGCTCACCGGCGGCTCGGCCTCGGCGGATACGCTCGGGTAGATCACTTCGAACTGGTCGCGACCGAACTCGCGGGCAATCATTTCCGCTTCGTTCTCGAAGGTCACCAGCACGTCGCCGATCTGGTTGGTCATGAAGGTGGTGGTGGCGGCACGACCGCCGGTATCGAGCACTGGCGCCTGCTTGAACAGCTTGCCGACAAAGTCCTTGGCCTTGTTCTCGTCACCGCCGTTCTTGAGCACATAACCCCAGGCCGACAGGTAGGTGTAGCGGCCATTACCCGAGGTCTTGGGGTTGGGCACGATCACCTGGACACCGTCCTTGAGCAGGTCCGGCCAGTCTTTCAGGGCCTTGGGGTTGCCCTTGCGCACGATGAACACGGTGGCCGAGGTGAACGGCGCGCTGTTGTTCGGCAGGCGGCTGACCCAGTTGTCCGGCAGCAGCTTGCCGTTGTCCACCAGGGCGTTGATGTCGGTGGCCATGTTCATGGTGATCACGTCCGCCGGCAGGCCGTCGATGACCGAGCGCGCCTGTTTGCTGGAGCCGCCGAAGGACATCTGCAAGGTGATGTTCTCATTGTGCTCGGCCTGCCAGTGCTTCTGGAACGCCGCGTTGTAGTCCTTGTAGAAGTCACGCATCACGTCGTAGGAAACGTTCAGCAAGGTCGGTGCGGCCTGGGCCAGGTTGGCAAAGGCCAGGCCCGCGGCGAGAAGTGAGGCGCCAAAGAGTTTTTTCACTGCGCAGTCCTTGTTTCAGCTGAGAGAGGGGCAATTTGCCAGCCACTATAACGGCGCTGGTATAGTCATTTAAAGATTAAAAAATACTTTGCTTATTCTATTTTGGTGTATAGCGCATTCCCGCAACGGGAGCAGAAAGAGGCTTCCGGTTCGTGGCTGTTTTTCCCGCAGACCGGGCAGTCGTGCTTGTGCGAATCGCCGCGCATGGCGCTGGCCAGTTCGGCGGTGAAGATCCCGGTGGGCACGGCGATGATCGAGTAACCGGTGATCATCACCAGGGATGAAATCACCTGGCCCAGTACGGTCTTGGGCACGATATCGCCATAACCCACCGTGGTGAGGGTAACGATAGCCCAGTAGATGCCCTTGGGAATGCTGGTAAAACCATGTTCCGGGCCTTCGACCACGTACATCAGGGTGCCGAACACGGTCACCAGGGTGCAGACGCTGAGCAGGAACACCAGGATCTTCTGCTTGCTGCCGCGCAGGGCGTCGAGCAGGTAGTGGGCCTGTTTCAGGTACGGCCCGAGCTTGAGTACCCGGAAGATCCGCAGCATGCGGATGATACGGATGATCAGCAGGTATTGGGCGTCGCTGTAGTAGAGCGCGAGGATCCCCGGCACGATGGCCAGCAGGTCCACCAGCCCGTAGAAGCTGAAGGCGTAGCGCAGCGGCCTGGGCGAACAGTACAGGCGCACCAGGTACTCGACGGCGAAGACCAGGGTGAAGCCCCATTCGATATAGGCCAGGGCTTCGGCGAAGTGTTGGTGAAAGCTCTCGATGCTGTCGAGGATCACGGTCACCAGGCTGGCGAGAATGATCAGCAGGAGGATTTTGTCGAAGCGCCTGCCGGCGACGGTGTCGGATTGGAAAACCATGACGTAGAGCCGCTGGCGCCAGTCGTTGTTACTGTTCATGAGGTGTTGCCCAAGCTGTCGATGGGCGAAGGGTGGGGGATTGCCGATCAATGCGCAAGCCGGCGGGCGGGCCCGCTGCCGTCGCTGGTCTGGCGCAGCACGCGGGCCCCGGCGCGGATCAGCCAGCAGGCGAGGATAAAGGGAGCGGTCAATGGCGCCAGGCCGAGGGCGGAAAAGCCGGGTGTCAACACGATCGCCAGGACGATGCCGATCAGCGTCGGCCACGGCGTGCGATGCTGCTGGCTCAAGGCGAGCGCTACCAGGGCCGGGTTGTAGCCGGCCAGTCCGAGCAGGGCTTGTGGCGAAGGATCATGGAGGAGGGCGAACGCCAGCCCGGCTGCACTGCCGAGGGCGGCCCAGGCGGCAGCCCGGCGATTGGCGAGCAGCAGTCCGATGAGGATCGACAGGCCCGCGAGGGGGTGGTCGAGGAACATGATCTGGCCCAGGCCCATGAGGGTGGCGTTGGCATAGGTGAGGGTGCCGTCGAGGGGCAGCGGCAAGCTGTGCGGCTGGCCCTGGGGGGCGAACGCCAGCAACAGCCAGCCCACGCCGACAAAGGGGGCGGTGTAGGCGGGCAGGCTTTGAGCGTCGCCGGCGTGCTTGAGCCATTGCCGGACCAGGATCGCGCCCAGGCCCGAGGCAGCGATGATCAGCGGCGGGATCAGGGCCGACCAGGGCAATTGCAGGCTGATCAGCAGGCCCAGCAGCACACCGTTGTAGCTGTAGAGACCGGCCTGGCGTTCGGCCTTGGGGTAGCCGCGACGTTGGGCGGTGAGCAGGCCGGCCAGGCCGCCCAGCAGCGCGCCGCCGAGCAGGGTCGGTGCCGTCAGGACAATTGCCAGCAGGCAGCAGAGACCGCAGAGCGGATGGCGCTGGAGGAAAATCTGGCTGAAGCCGTTGAGCAGGGCGGTCGCCCAGTCGGGACAGTGGGGCGTGTTGGCGATCTTGCTCATGGTGTGTGTCAGGGGAACTCTTCAATCAAGACCGAACGCGTTCAACTGTAGGAGCCCAGCTTGCTGGCGATAGCGGCCGATCAGGCGATGCAAGGCTCACTGGCCTCATCGCCAGCAAGCTGGCTCCTACAAGTATCGTGTTCAGCCAAACGGACTGCGCTGTTCTAGCGCTCGCGAATCGAGAAATTCGCCATGTGCTCCAGGCCCTTGATCAGCGCCGAGTGGTCCCACTGGCTGCCGCCGATGGCCGCGCAGGTGCTGAACACCTGCTGGGCATTGGCGGTGTTCGGCAGGTTGATATTCAGCTCGCGGGCACCGGCCAGGGCCAGGTTCAGGTCCTTCTGGTGCAGGCTGATGCGGAAGCCCGGGTCGAAGGTGCCCTTGATCATGCGCTCGCCATGCACTTCGAGGATTTTCGACGAGGCAAAGCCGCCCATCAGCGCTTCACGCACCTTGGCCGGGTCGGCGCCGTTCTTCGCCGCGAACAGCAGCGCCTCGGCCACCGCCTGGATGTTCAGGGCGACGATGATCTGGTTCGCCACCTTGGCGGTCTGGCCGTCACCGTTGCCCCCCACCAGGGTGATGTTCTTGCCCATGTTCTGGAACAGCGGCAGGGCGCGGGCGAAGGCCTGGGCGTCGCCGCCGACCATGATGCTCAGGGTGGCGGCCTTGGCGCCGACTTCACCGCCGGACACCGGGGCGTCGAGGTACTGCGCGCCGGTTTCATTGATCCGCGCCGCGAACGCCTTGGTGGCAGTGGGGGAGATCGAGCTCATGTCGATGACGATCTTGCCCGGGCCGACGCCGGCGGCAATGCCGTCGGCACGAAACAGCACATCCTCGACCTGCGGGGTGTCCGGCACCATGACGATGATGAATTCGGCTTCCTGGGCGACTTCCTTGGGGTTCGCCAGGGCAACCGCGCCGGCGCTGACCAGGTCGACCGGAGCGGCGTCGTGGTGGCTGGACAGGAACAGGCTGTGACCTGCCTTTTGCAGATTGGCGGCCATGGGCTGGCCCATGATACCGGTGCCGATAAAACCGATTTTAGCCATGAGAATGTCCTCTTCTTATAGTGCGTTATGGGTTTTCAACCAGCCCAGCCCGGCTTCGGTGCTGGTCAATGGCTTGTATTCGCAGCCGACCCAGCCCTGATAACCGATGCGGTCCAGGTGCTCGAACAGGAACCGGTAGTTGATTTCCCCGGTCCCCGGTTCATGCCGCCCGGGGTTGTCGGCCAGTTGCACATGGTTGATCTCGGCCAGGTGGTCGGACAGGGTCCGTGCCAGGTCACCCTCCATGATCTGCATGTGGTAGATGTCGTATTGCAGGAACAGGTTGGCGCTGCCCACCTGCTGGCGAATCGACAGGGCCTGGGCCGTGGTGTTCAGGTAGAAACCGGGGATATCGCGGGTGTTGATCGCTTCCATCACCAAGCGGATGCCGACGGCCTCAAGCTTGCCGGCGGCGTACTTGAGGTTGTCGACGAAGGTCTTTTCCAGGAAGGCGTCGTCGAAGCCCTGGGGGCGGATGCCGGCCAGGCAGTTGATCTGGGTATTGCCCAGCACCTGGGCATAGGCGATGGCCAGGTCGACCCCGGCGCGGAACTCCTCGACCCGGTCCGGGTGGCAGGCAATCCCGCGCTCGCCCTTGGCCCAATCACCGGCCGGCAGGTTGAACAACACCTGGGTCAGGCCATGGGCGTCGAGCTGCGCCTTGATCTCGGCCGAATTGAAGTCATAGGGGAACAGGTACTCCACACCGCTGAAACCGGCATCGGCGGCGGCCTTGAAGCGGGCCAGGAAATCCTGTTCGGTGAACAGCATGGAGAGGTTGGCGGCAAAGCGTGGCATGGTGGTCTCCTTGGTAGGTCAGTCGAGCAGCGCAATCGCCGTCGGCGCATCGTTGCCGACCAGCGCCAGGTCTTCGAACTCGTTGATGGCGTTGATCTCGGTGCCCATGGAGATATTGGTCACCCGTTCCAGGATGATCTCGACCATCACCGGCACCCTGAACTCTTCGATCATCGCCTGGGCCTGACGCAGCGCGCCCTGGATCTGCTCCGGCTCGAACACCCGCAGGGCCTTGCAACCCAGGCCCTCAGCGACGGCCACGTGGTCCACGCCATAACCGTTGAGCTCTGGCGCATTGAGGTTGTCGAAGGACAGTTGCACGCAGTAGTCCATGTCGAAGCCGCGCTGGGCCTGGCGGATCAGCCCCAGGTAGGAGTTGTTCACCACCACGTGGATATACGGCAGCTTGAACTGCGCGCCCACCGCCAGTTCCTCGATCATGAACTGGAAGTCATAGTCGCCGGACAGTGCCACCACCTTGCGGTTCGGGTCGGCCTTGACCACCCCCAGCGCGGCCGGAATGGTCCAGCCCAGGGGGCCGGCCTGGCCGCAGTTGATCCAGTGCCGTGGCTTGTAGACATGGAGGAACTGCGCGCCGGCAATCTGCGACAGGCCGATGGTGCTGACGTAGCAGGTGTCCTTGCCGAACACCTGGTTCATCTCTTCATAGACGCGCTGCGGCTTGACCGGCACGTTGTCGAAATGGGTCTTGCGCTGCAGGCTGGCCTTGCGCTGTTGGCAATCCTTGAGCCAGGCACTGCGATCCTTCAACTTGCCGGCAGCCTGCCATTCACGGGCCACTTCGATAAAGACGGTCAGGGCCGAGGCGGCGTCGGAAACGATGCCCAGGTCCGGGGTGAACACGCGGCCGATCTGGGTCGGCTCGATGTCCACGTGAATGAACTTGCGGCCTTCGGTGTAGACCTCCACGGAGCCGGTGTGACGGTTGGCCCAACGGTTGCCGATACCCAGCACGAGATCGGATTTGAGCAGCGTGGCATTGCCGTAGCGGTGGGAGGTCTGCAGCCCGACCATGCCGACCATCAGCGGGTGGTCGTCGGCAATCGTGCCCCAGCCCATCAGGGTCGGGATCACCGGAATGCCGGTCAGCTCGGCGAACTCCACCAGCAACTCGCTGGCATCGGCGTTGATGATGCCACCACCGGCCACCAGCAGGGGGTGTTCGGCCTGGTCGAGCAGGGCCAGGGCCTTCTCGACCTGAATCCGCGTGGCGCTTGGTTTGGCCAAGGGCAGCGGTTGGTAGGCGTCGATATCGAATTCGATCTGGGCCATCTGCACGTCGAACGGCAGGTCGATCAGCACCGGACCGGGGCGGCCGGAGCGCATTTCATAAAAGGCCTTCTGGAAGGCGTAGGGCACCTGGCCGGGTTCGAGCACGGTGGTTGCCCACTTGGTCACCGGCTTGACGATGCTGGTGATGTCCACGGCCTGGAAGTCTTCCTTGTGCAGCCGTGCCCGCGGTGCCTGGCCGGTGATGCAGAGGATCGGGATCGAGTCGGCGCTGGCGCTGTACAGGCCGGTGACCATGTCGGTGCCGGCCGGGCCCGAGGTGCCGATGCACACGCCGATATTGCCGGCCTTGGCGCGGGTGTAGCCCTCGGCCATGTGCGAGGCGCCTTCGACATGACGAGCGAGGACGTGATCGATACCGCCGACTTTCTGCAACGCGCTGTACAGCGGGTTGATCGCGGCACCGGGAATGCCGAAGGCGGTGTCCACGCCTTCGCGACACATCACCATGACGGCAGCTTCGATTGCTCTCATTTTGCTCATTGTTTTGTGCCTCTTGCGTTTTGTAATTGTATACAAGTTGCTGTGTGGCGAGTGTATTCATGGCAGGTGGCGAAGGTCAATGCCTTTTCTCGAACGATCTGAAGATTCGTTCCAGGGCCATTTATCGGGTGTCTGAGTGGATTTAGGTGCGTCTATTGTTATTTTTGTATACAAAAACATTGTTTGTTGTGTTCTATTTGTCTTGGCGGACGGCTCCTGAAGCGGAGCGTCAACGGCTTTCCCCTCACCTATAAGGACGGCACCATGAGCGCTTTAACCTTGAATCTCGCAGTCAGCCTGGCCAGTCAGGCGATTGCCGCCGGCCGGGCCATTTCGGCGGCGCCACTGACCATTGCGGTGCTGGATGGCGGCGGACACCTGGTGACGCTGCAGCGCGAGGACGGGGCGAGCCTGCTGCGTCCGCAGATCGCCATCGGCAAGGCCTGGGGCGCGATAGCCCTGGGCAAGGGGTCGCGATTGCTGGCGCTGGATGCGCAGCAACGGCCGGCGTTCGTGGCGGCGTTGAACAGCCTGGGGCAGGGCAGTGTGGTACCGGCGCCGGGTGGAGTGTTGATTCGCGATCAGGACGGGAAGGTGATCGGTGCGATCGGGATCACTGGCGATACGTCGGATATCGACGAGCAGTGCGCGATCAGCGCGGTCGAGGCGTTGGGGCTGGTGGCGGATGCCGGGGTGTCAGTTTGACAGGCGCCACGGTCTACCGGTCCGGCTCACAGCCCTTGAGCACCAGCCGCACGATGGTCTGTGCCGCCGCCTCATAGTCGGCGTCTTCCAGCTTGGCCTTGCCGGTGATCGAGGAGATCTGCCAGTCGAAATCGGCATAGGTCTGGGTCGCGGCCCAGATGCTGAACATCAGGTGATGGGGATCGAGCGGGGCGATCAGGCCGCGGTCGATCCAGCTCTGGATGCAGGCGATATTGTGCCGGGCCTGGGCGTTGAGCTGTTCCACTTGCTCGGCGCTCAGGTGCGGCGCGCCGTGCATGATTTCACTGGCGAAGACCTTGGAGGCGAAAGGCAGGTCGCGGGAGATACGGATCTTCGAACGGATATAGCCGGCCAGCACTTCAGCGGGCACGCCTTCGGGGTTGAACGGTGTCGAGGCCTGGAGGATCGGCTCGATGATGCTTTCCAGCACCTCGCGGTAGAGGTTGTCCTTGGATTTGAAGTAGTAGTAGACATTGGGCTTGGGCAGGCCGGCCTTGGCCGCGATATCGCTGGTCTTGGTGGCGGCGAAGCCCTTGTCGGCGAACTCTTCGCTGGCGGCGCGCAGGATCAGTTCTCGGTTGCGTTCGCGGATGGTGCTCATAAACCAGGTTTTTCCTTGCCGGCCCGGGCGGTTGGGCATGGTAGCACCGGGTTTGCGCAAGGCTCAAGAATGCCGCTCCCGCACATTCACAGCGATCGGCCAGGGCATCAGTGCTGATGAACATGCCCGCTGAGTGCCGCCCGTTCGGCGCCCCCAGCACGTTGAACAGCAGGTTCAGGGACACGGCACTCAGGGTCGCCATGGCGATACCGCTATGGGTGATCGGACCCATCCACAACGGCAGGTGGGCGAAGAACTCCGGTCGCACCACGGGGATCAGGCCCATGCCGATGCTCACCGCCACCAGCAGCTGATTGCGCCGGTCGGAGATGTCAGCCTCCTGGAGGATCTTGATCCCGGTGGCCGCCACCATGCCGAACATGGCGATGGCCGCGCCGCCCAGCACCGCCGGGGGAATCGAGGCCACCAGGAACGCAGCCTTGGGCAGCAGGCTGAGGATGATCAGGAAGAGCCCTGCGACCGCGGTCACCGAACGGCAACGCACGCCGGTCATCTGCACCAGGCCGATGTTCTGGGCGAAGGAGGAATGGGTAAAGGTGTTGAGGAAACCGGCGAGGAACGACGCGCCGGCGTCGCACAGCAAGCCGCGCCGGAGCATGCGCGGGGTGACGTCCTGGCCGGCGATCTTGCCCAGGGCCAGGAACATCCCGGTGGACTCGACGAAGATGATCACCACCACCAGGCACATGGACAGGATCGGCGCCAGGTGAAACTGCGGCAGGCCGAAATGCAGCGGGGTGACCACCTTCAGCCAGGGCGCCTGGGCCAGGCCGCTGAGGTCGACCATACCGATGGCACCGGACAGGACATAGCCCAGGGCCATGCCGATCAGCACCGAGATATTGACCCAGAAGCCACGCATGAAGCGGTTGATCAGCAGGATGGTGGCCAGTACCAGCGCGGCCACCGTGAGGTAGGTCGGCGAGCCGAACGGCGCCGCCGTGTTGCCGCCGCCGGCCCAGTTGACCGCTACCGGGAACAGTGAGAGGCCGATGGCGGTAATCACCGTGCCGGTCACCAGCGGGGGGAAGAAGCGCACGACTTTCGACATGAACGGGGCGATGAGCAGGCCGAAGAAACCGGCGGCGATGGTGGCGCCGAAGATACCGGGCATGCCGATGCCGGGCATGCCGGCCATGGCCACCATGCTACCAACGGCGGCGAAGCTGGCCCCCATCATCACCGGCATGCGGATGCCCATGGGGCCGATGCCGAGGGATTGCACCACGGTGGCGATACCGGCCACCAGCAGGTCGGCGTTGATCAGAAAAGCGATTTCCTCACGACTCAGGCCGGCGGCCTGTCCGATGATCAGCGGTACGGCGACGGCGCCTCCATACATCAGCAGGACGTGTTGCAGACCCACCAGGATCAGTTGCAACAGGGGCAGGCGCTGGAAAGCGGGTGCGGCGGGGATGCGCGGCTCGGATAACTCGGACATGCAACACCTCGGATTTTTTATTCTTGTGGTTTTAGCGCTGTGTGGTTGCGAACAGCCTTCTTGAATCGGTTACACCTGTGTGGCGGATAGGGCTTTTGTAGTGAGTGGGCAAGCCCACTCACTACAAACGTTTAGTTGGTATGCGCGCCCTGGTTGATCCAGGCACCGATCAGGTCACGTTCCTGCTGGGTCATCTGGGTGATGTTGCCCAGCGGCATGATCTGGCTGGCGACGGCCTGGGCCTGGATGCGCGGGGCCAGTTGCTGGATCTGTTGCGGGGTGTCGAAGATCACCCCCGCCGGTGCCGAACTGAACAGCGGGCTGGTGGGCTGGGCCGAATGGCACACCGCACAGCGCTCCTGGATCACGCTGTGAACCTTGTCGAAGCTGACATCGGTGGCACTCGTCGTCGCGGTGGGCGCTGCAGTTGGAGCTGGCGTTGGAGCAGCCGGTGCGACCGCAGCGGCGGGCGCCGCCGGTGCTGCGGTCGTCTCGGCCGGCTTGCCGCCCAGCGCGGTTTCCGGCAGGGGCTGGTATTCGATCTTCGCCGGCGCCTTGGCGACCTGCGGTGCACTCGGGGTCGACGCGGGGCCGGTGACATAGGCCAGGCAGATCATCCCCAAGGCCGCGACCGGCAAGGTCCAGGCGAACTTGTGGCTGTTGTGGCGGGTGTTGAAATAGTGCCGCACCAACACCGCCAGCACCGCGATCCCGGCCAGGATCAACCAGTTGTACTGGCTGCCGTAGGTGCTAGGGAAGTGGTTGCTGATCATGATGAACAGCACCGGCAGGGTGAAGTAGTTGTTATGCCGCGAGCGCAGCAGGCCCTTGGCCGGCAGGGCCGGGTCCGGCGTGCGGTTCTCGGCGATGGCCGCCACCAGGGCGCGCTGGGCGGGCATGATGATGCGGAACACGTTGCCGACCATGATGGTGCCGATGATCGCGCCGACGTGCAGGTACGCCCCACGACCGCTGAACACCTTGCTGAGCCCGTAGGCGGCGGCAATCAGCAACACGAACAGGATCAAGCCGAGCAGGGCCGGGCGTTTGCCCAGGGCCGAATCACAGAGGAAATCGTAGACGAACCAGCCGGCGATCAGCGCACCGATGCCGATGGCCACGCCCTCGGGGCCGCTCAGGCCGCTGCCGGGGGCCACCAGGTAGAGCACGGGGTTGGAGTAGAACACGATGCACAGCAGCGCGATCCCCGAGATCCAGGTGAAGTAGGCTTCCCATTTGAACCAGTGCAGGTTGTCCGGCATGGTCGGTGGGGCCAGCTTGTATTTTTCCAGGTGGTAGATACCGCCGCCGTGGATTGCCCACAGGTCGCCCGCCAGGCCTTCCTTCGGGTTGACCCGGTTGAGGTTGTTCTCCAGCCAGACGAAGTAGAACGACGCGCCGATCCAGGCCACGCCGGTGATCATGTGAATCCAGCGCACGCTCAGGTTCAGCCATTCCATCAGATGTGCTTGCACAGTCTTTACCTCTCGCCTGTCACTCTTTTTCGGGAGTGATCAGACCTTCTCTTATTGGTGGGGGGCGAGGATCAGGTACTCATCCTCTTTGAAGAAATGCTCATCGCAGTTGTTGCCGGAGCCACTGCGATCAACCACCAGGAAGTCATCCCGCTTTTCGATCGTCAGCACCGGGTGGTGCCAGACGCCGCGATGGTAATTGATGCCCTGCCTGCCATTGCTGACGAAGGCGCGGACCAGACCTGATACAGGTGCATCGCCAAGGGGCGCGACCACGATCAGAAAGGGGTTGCCGAGCAGCGGGATAAAAGCCTGGCTGCCCAGCGGATGGCGTTCGAGCATGCGTACGGTCAAGGGCATCTCCAGGGCGTCGGCGCGGAAGATGCTGATGATTGCCTGGTCGTCCGGCGTGGCGGTTTGCACCGTCGCCAGGCGATGGAAGCGCTGGGTCGAACCGTTGTTGATCATGAAGTGAGCGCTGCCGTCGGTTTCGATCACGTCACCGAAAGGGGCGAAGGCTTCTTTGCTCAGCGGTTCAATCGTCAGTGTGCGCATGCGGTTCTTCTGTTCTCGGATTCTGTGTCTCGGTGGTTCCCACGTGGTGCGTGGGAACCACCATTGGGGTTACTTCGCGACTTTGCCCAGCACCCGCAGCCGGCTCACGCCGCCGTCCGGGAACACGTTCAGGCGGATGTGGGTGATGGGCCCCAGCGCCTTGATCTGTTCGGCGAAGCTGTGCTCCTGGTGCATTTCCAACTTCTGGCTCGGCAGCAGTTCACGCCAGAACAGGCTCTGGGTCTCGATCTGGCTGTCGGTGCCGCCCTTGACGAAGGCGCCCTGGATCGAGCAGCTGTCCGGGTAGTTGCCCTTGAAGTGCAGGGTGTCGACGATGATCTGCTCGACCTCGCCCGGATGCCCCAGGGCCACGATCACCCAGTCATTGCCCGGCGTACGCCGGCGCGCGGTTTCCCAGCCGTCGCCCATGTTGACGCCACGGCCCGGGTTGAGGATGTTGCTCATGCGGCCGAAATGCTCGTCGGAGCAGGCCAGTGCGCGACCGCCGTTGAGGGCGGAGGCCAGGTCGACCTGTTCGTTGTCGCCCACCGCCGACCAGTCACGGAACGGAATGCCATGGACCCGCAGGCGTGCCACACCACCGTCCGGATAGATATTGAAGCGCAGGTGGCTGAAGGCCTGGTCGTTGCTGATTTCGTGGTAGTGATGGCTGTTGCCTTGCAGCTCGACGGCGGGCAGCACTTCGACCCACTGGGTGTTTTCGTCTGGTTCGCCCTTGCTCAGGAAGCAGGCTTCCAGCGAGGCCGACGGTGGGTAGTTGCCGGTGAAGAACGAAGTGTCGATGTCCACGCCCTTGATCGAGCCGGGCACGCCCAGGCGGATCACCGCGCTGTCGTAGCCTTCGAAACGCTTGCGGCGCGACTCCCAGCCGTCCATCCATTTGCCGTTGTCATCGAACACGCCTTCCTTCCAGACCGCCGGGGTCGGCTGGAACAGGCGGTTGGCGTCGGCGAACCAGTCGTCGGTGACCGAGATGATCTTGGTGCCCAGGCGGGCGTCGGCCAGGTTGACGAACTTCTCGAAAGGTGCGGCGTAGGCTTTCATGCTTTTTGTCTGCCTTTTAATTAGTGGCTGGGGAGGCTTGCAGGGCCCGGGTTCAGGCGCGGCTCGCTAAAGGGTCAGTAGACGGAACAGGGCGATCTTGTTGATTTCGGCCAGTGCGCACTGGAACTCGGTGTCCACCGGGTTGTGGATGCGCACTTCGAACGCGGCAAGGATCTGGTGCCGGTTGCTGCCTTTTACCGCCATGATGAAGGGAAACTTGAACTTGGCTTTATAAGCGTCGTTCAGCTCGGTAAAGCGTTGGAACTCCTCGTTCGAGCATTGGTGAATACCGGCGCCGGCCTGTTCGTTGGTGCTGGCTTCGGTGAGTTGGCCCTGGACGGCGGCCTTGCCGGCCAGGTCCGGGTGGGCGTTGATCAATGCCAGCTGGCTGGCGTGATCGGCGCTCAAGAGGATGTCGCTCATGCGCTGGTGCAGGGTCTCGATCTCGTCGAGCCCGGCGTCCTGGCCCAGGTCGAAAGCCTTTTCGGCGACCCAGGGCGAATGTTCGTAGATATCGGCGAAGGCCTGGACGAAGGCCGCGCGGCTCAAGGTCGATGGCTTGAGGGTCTGGAAGACAGTCATTTCGCGGCTCCCGGGCAAGGGTGGGTGGCGTGCCAGTGGCGCGCGATGTCGACCCGGCGGCTGAACCAGACCCGCTCATGACCCTTGACGTATTCAATGAAGCGCTGGAGGGCGGCCAGGCGTGCCGGGCGGCCGATCAGGCGGCAGTGCAAGCCGATGGAGAGCATTTTCGGCGCCTCGGCACCTTCGGCGTAGAGCACGTCGAAGGCATCCTTGAGGTAGTGGTAGAAATCGTCGCCGGTGTTGAAGCCCTGCACCTGGGTGAAGCGCATGTCGTTGGTGTCGAGGGTGTAGGGGATCACCAGGTGCGGCTTGCCGGTAGGGGTGTCGGGTTCCCAGTAGGGCAGGTCGTCGTCGTAGGTGTCCGAGTCATAGAGGAAGCCGCCTTCCTCCATCACCAGCTTGCGGGTGTTTGGCCCGGTGCGCCCGGTGTACCAGCCCAGCGGACGTTCGCCGCTGATTTCGGTCAGGATGCGGACGGCTTCGAGCAGGTGCTCGCGCTCCTGCGCCTCATCCATGTACTGGTAGTCGATCCAGCGGTAGCCGTGGCTGCAGATCTCGTGGCCGGCCTGGACCATGGCGCGGATCACGTCCGGGTGACGCTGGGCGGCCATGGCCACGGCGAAGACGGTCAGGGGAATATCGAAGCGCTTGAACAGCTTGAGAATCCGCCACACACCGGCACGGCTGCCATACTCGTAGAGCGACTCCATGCTCATGTTGCGCGCGCCCTGCAGGGGTTGCGCAGCGACCATTTCCGAAAGGAAGGCTTCGGATTCCGGGTCGCCATGGAGGATGTTGCGTTCGCCGCCTTCTTCGTAGTTGAGCACGAAGGACAAGGCGATGCGGGCGTTGCCCGGCCAGTGGGGGTGAGGCGGGTTACTGCCGTAACCGATCAGGTCGCGTGGGTAGTCGGCGCTCACTGCAGTCTTCCTTCTTGTTCGTGGTGACGGTTGCGTGGTGCCCCGTCGAAACCGGGTGGCGTCACGGCGATGGAATGATTGTATACAACTTTATATTGATTTTGTAAGCCCGTTTTTTTGCATTTCTTTCCGTTGGATGACCACGCCCTTCACTCCGGATTCACCTTGGAAAGCACTGCAAGAAATCTGCCTGATCGGTCAGTTAATGGTTTTCCGGGCTTTTACCGGCAGGCGATAGCGCTCCATTCGTGGCCGGCAGGCGTGGGGCCGGGGTGGTGGAAAATATCCTGAATTTATTGTGTACAATTTTTTGTAAAAGTGTCTTAATTATTTCCGGGTCGTGCCAGCTCGTGCTTCGCCAGGGTGCGGCTTCTCCTTTATCCACTGACTCCGGGAGGCGCGAGGCCTGATCTGCCTGAAGGGCGGGTCGGTCCGCAGAATCAATGGGACGTTTGACTACACATGTTTTGGATGCCGCACATGGCTGCCCCGGCAGCTCGATCAAGGTCGAGCTGTATCGGGTCGAAGGCGCACAGCTGGAGCTGGTCGCCAGCGCCCTGACCAACAGCGACGGGCGCTGCGATGCGCCGTTGCTGCAAGGGGCCGACTACCGCTCCGGGGTCTATCAGTTGCAGTTCCACGCCGGCGACTACTATCGGGCCCGTGGCGTGACGCTGCCGGAACCGGCGTTCCTCGACGTGGTGGTGCTGCGTTTCGGTATCAGCGCCGAGCAGGATCATTACCACGTACCGTTGCTGATTTCGCCCTACAGCTATTCGACCTACCGAGGCAGCTAGATTCCCCAAGCATCTGCGCAACAGCTTCCTTGGTCATTTGCCCGCTCACACTGGCGGGCTTTTTTTATGCCTCGCGAAAGGGCCGTTGCCGGCCCTGCACCTCTAGCGGCTCAACAGCGACGCCGCGCCCGCGCCACTGAACAACCCGGCGCTGATCCGGTTGAACCAGCTCTGCCCCTTGCCGCTACGCAGGTAACCGGCCGCGCCATGGGCGCCAAGGCCGTAGGCCAGCTTGCACAGCAGGTCCAGCACGGTCCAGGTGGTGATCATCACCAGCAACTGGCCGAGGAACGGCTGGTCAGCCTTGAGAAACTGCGGCAGGAACGCGGCGAAGAACAGGATGTCCTTCGGGTTGCTCGCGCCGAGCACGAAGGCGCGCCCAAACAGGGCACGAAAACGCGGAACCGGGGCGCTTTCGGGCACATTCGCCGCCCGGGCCGGTTGCCGCGATTGCTGCCAGCTCTGCCAGGCGAGGTAGAACAGGTACAGCGCACCGACGATCTTCAGCGCGCTGAACAACCGCTCCGAAGCCAGCAGCAGTGCTCCCAGACCCAGGGCCGAAGCGCTCAACAGGCAGATCGAGGCGCTGACGCCGCCGAGAAAGGCCGGGTATGAACGCCGCAATCCATAGTTCAGGCTGTTGCTGATCATCAGCAGCGACAGCGGCCCGGGGATAAGGATCACCACCAGGGCGGCGCCACTGAACAACAACCAGGTTTCCAGACTCATCAGGTTTCTCCCTTCGTACAAAAGCCCCATCGAAATGGGGCCGGTTACTACCGCGGGTTCTCTTCTACAGGAAGATGAACTTGGCGATAAAGATGGCGCACAGCACCCACAGGCTGATGGAAATATCCTTGAACTTGCCGGTCCCCGCCTTCAGCGCCACGTAGGTGATAAAGCCCAGGGCGATGCCGTCGGCAACCGAGAAGGTCAGCGGCATCATGATCGCGGTGACGATCGCCGGAATGCTGTCCGTCGCATCGTTCCACTCGATATGCGCCATGCCACTCATCATCAGCATCGCCACGTAAATCAGCGCGCCGGCGGTCGCGTACGCAGGGATCATGCCAGCCAGCGGGGCGAAGAACATGGCCGCGACAAACAGTATGCCTACAGTAACAGCGGTCAGACCAGTCCGACCACCCGCCGCAACGCCGGCGGCGCTTTCCACGTAGCTGGTGACCGGCGGGACACCGACCACCGCGCCGAATACGCTGGAGACGCTGTCGGCCTTCATGGCCCGGGACAGGTTCTCGATACGACCGTCGGCGTTCACCAGGCCGGCGCGCTGGGCGACGCCCATCAGGGTGCCGGCGGTGTCGAACATGTGCACGAAGAGGAAGGCCAGGACCACGCTGATCATGCTGATGTTGAACACACCCTTCAGGTCCATGGCCATCCAGGTCGGGGCCAGGCTCGGTGGACTGGAGAAGATGCCGTGGTATTGCACCAGGCCCAGGCCCCAGCCTGCGAGGGTCACGCTGATGATGCTGATCAGGATGGCGCCGAATACCCGGTGGTAGCTGAGGATCGCGATCATCAGGAAGCACAGGGCGGCCAGCAGCGGACCGGGTTCATGCAGGGCGCCGAGGCGGATCAGGGTGGCGGGGCTGGCGACGACGATCCCGGCGGTCTTCAGGCCGATGACTCCGAGAAACAGCCCGACTCCGGCACCCATGGCATGGCGCAGGCTGACGGGGATGCTGTTGAGCAGCCATTCGCGGATCCTCGACAGGGTCAGGGCCATGAACAGGACGCCGGAGATGAACACCGCACCGAGGGCGGTTTCCCAGTGGTAGCCCAGGGTGCCGACCACGGTGTAGGTGAAGAACGCGTTCAGGCCCATGCCCGGTGCCAGTCCCACCGGCCAGTTGGCGTACAGGCCCATCAGCAGACAGCCGAGGGCGGCGGCGATGCAGGTGGCGACAAAGGCCGCGCCATGGTCGATGCCGGCGTCGGCCATGATGTTCGGGTTGACGAAGATGATGTAGGCCATGGTGATGAAGGTGGTCACCCCGGCGATCAGCTCGGTTTTCACCGTGGTGCCATGCAAACTGAGCTTGAACAGGCGTTCCAGCAGGCCGGAACTCGAGGGTGGCGACAGGTCCAGCAGGGAGGCTTCGGATTTGCGGCTTTCCACAGCGTGTACTCCTCAAGAGTTTTATTGTTATTTCCAGAGCCGGACGCAGGGGCGGGCAGCGGCTCTTTGAGGCAGCACGGGTTTGTTGACTATGAGGTCAGGAACTCGCACGAAACGAATTTATGCTTTTGTATACAAATAAAGCAAATAATGTTTTTTAATTTGTGTGCGATACGTCGGAAGATGAAGTCCTCTGGTGAAGATCGCCACGAAACCCAGGCGCCGGGATGTCGCGTTCATGCCCGGTGAACCTTTTTTTGCCGAACCGGAGCGTAATCCGGGTAATCTTCGTCTTAATTTCAGTCATATCGCACCGGAGCGCCTGGACGAAGGTCTCAAGCGCCTGGCCGCTGTCATCCGTCATGCACAGGCCGCACAAGCGGCTTAAGGGGAGGGCCATGTACAAGGTTTATGGTGATTACCAGTCGGGCAATTGCTACAAGATCAAGCTGATGCTGCACCTGCTGGGGCAGGAGTATCGCTGGCACCCGGTGGACATCCTCAAGGGCGGCACCGAGACGCCGGAATTCCTGGCGAAGAATCCCAACGGCAAGGTGCCGGTGCTGGAGCTGGAAGACGGCACCTGCCTGTGGGAGTCCAACGCGATTCTCAACTTCCTCGCCGACGGCAGCGAATTCCTGCCCACTGAGCCGCGTTTGCGCACCCAGGTGCTGCAATGGCAATTCTTCGAGCAATACAGCCACGAACCCTACATCGCGGTGGCGCGCTTCATCGAGTTCTACCTGGGCTTGCCGGAGGAGCGTCGGGAGGAATACCTCAAGCTGCAGAAGCGCGGGCACAAGGCATTGAAGGTGATGGAGAAGCAGCTTCAGCAAACCCCGTACCTGGTGGGCGAGCACTATTCGATCGCCGACATCGCGTTGTATGCCTATACCCATGTCGCGCATCAGGGCGGCTTCGACCTGAGTGCCTATCCGGCTATCCAGGCCTGGTTGCAACGGGTGGCGAGTCATCCGAAGCATGTCGGCATGCTGGATTGATCGGCAAATCCGCAAACACCTGAACCGGCCTCAGGGCCGGTTTATTTTTGCCGGTGCGGGCACCTTCGTCGCCGGTCAGGTTCTAGCGGAAACTTGCTTTCCCAGGCTGCCGGCAATGAAGGTGGCTGGCTTCAGGCGGCGGCAAAGCGCTTTTGCAGGTAGTCGATGATCACCTTGGATTCGTACATCCAGGTGGTCTGGCCATTTTCTTCGATGCGCAGGCACGGCACCTTGATCTTGCCGCCTTGCTCGAGCAGGGTCTGGCGGTCCTGTTCGTTGTTCTTGGCGTCACGCAGCGCCACCGGTACGTTCAGGCGGCGCAGGGTGCGGCGGGTCTTCACGCAGAACGGGCAGGCGTGGAACTGATACAGGGTCAGGTCCCGGGCGGCGGCATCGACCTTGGCCTGGTCCGGCGCGGAGCGTTGCTGCTTGCGTGGGCGGGTGAGGAAATCGACGAAGATGATGAGCTGGCCCAGGCCGACTCGAAGGGCTTTGACGAACACGGTATAGCCTCGCGGGCGGTGGAGAAGGGCGCGCAGCTTACCTGATTTTTACCGTGCGAAAAAAAACCGGCGATGAGCGCCGGTTTTTTCATGTCGCCAAATCTTACTTGATCAGCGCCAGGAACTCGCTGCGGGTCGCCGCGTTTTCGCGGAACTCGCCCAGCATCACCGAGGTGATCATCGACGAATTCTGCTTCTCCACGCCGCGCATCATCATGCACATGTGCTGGGCTTCGATCACCACAGCCACACCCAGGGCACCGGTCACCTGCTGGACCGCGTCGGCGATCTGGCGGCTGAGGTTTTCCTGGATCTGCAGGCGCCGGGCATACATGTCGACGATGCGGGCGACCTTGGACAGCCCCAGCACCTTGCCGCTCGGGATGTAGGCCACGTGGGCCTTGCCGATGAACGGCAGCAGGTGGTGTTCGCACAGCGAGTAGAGCTCGATGTCCTTGACCAGCACCATTTCGCTGTTGTCGGAGCTGAACAAGGCACCGTTGGTGACTTCTTCCAGGGTCTGTTCGTAGCCGCGGCAAAGGTACTGCATGGCTTTGGCTGCACGCTTGGGCGTGTCCAGCAGGCCCTCGCGGGAGACGTCCTCGCCGAGTTGACCGAGGATCGCTGTGTAATTCTGTTCCAGTGTCACAAGGGCCGATTCCATAAGGGTTTCAGAGGGGTACTGTTTCGGTCTGTACCAATTTTGTACCAATCAGGCTTTGTTCCAGCTTCCCGACTTCGCTCCAGTCTTCACTGGAGTTGATCCACCGGGCGTAGGTCGACAGTAGCATTTGCACGCTGTGGCCGAGCTGATTCGCGATGAACCCAAGGTTCATGCCTGCCATTAGGCACATGGTAGCGTAAGTGTGCCGGCAGTTGTATTGCCGTCTGGCCCGGATCTTCAACGCGACCAGGGCCGCCTTGAAGTGCTTGTCGGTCACGCTGGCCTGCTGGATGAACTCAAAGTTCTTGGTCGGCGGGAACACGTAGGGCGACTGCTTGTGCTGGCGCCTGCTCTGTTTTGCCCTCAATTCGGCCACGCCCTTGGCCGCCTCAATCGCATTCAATGCCCTGCTGTTCAGCATGACTCGCCGCGTTTCGCGGGTTTTCGTGCGCTCCTCGATCTTGTAGTCCGCCACGATTCTGCACACGTTGGCGACTCGCCCCTCTGTATTCACTTCATCCCAGCGCAAAGCCGCTATCTCACCAGGCCGCATGCCGGTGTAAAACGCGAACTCGAAATAGGCCGCGTACACCCGCATTGAACCGGTCAGCACCTTATATAGGTGCCCAACGATCAAATCAGCCTCTGCCACTGTGAACGGGTCCACCGGTTTCTTTGCCTTCACCGGCAATTCAATCGAGCCGACCGGATTCCGTGTGATCAACTCATCACCGACAGCGCTTTCGAACAGCGTGTGTAGGCGCTGGATCGCCGAGCGCTTCACAGTCGACGATTTCCATGGCGTTTCACTGACGATTTTTCGAAGCATTGCCGACGTGATCTGGTCGATCGGGATCAACGCCAGGTGTGGCATCCAGTAAAGGTTGAGGGATATCCGGTAGTTTTTCCGCGTGCCACCCACGACCTCCCGGCTGTCGAGCCAGGTTTGCGCGTAAACCCCGAACAGGGGCGTGGCAGAGTAGGTGGAGTAGGTCGAGTTCGGGAACAGCTCGGCGTAACGTTGATCGTCCATCACGCCGTGCTTGATTAGGCTGGTTACTGTAGCGCGCAGATCGGCGGCAGCTTTGATGCCTTTTGGCGTTTGGGGATAGGGGAGGGTCTCGCAGCGCCGGAACTTCCAGGTGAAACGAATCCGGACTGATTGTCCTGCAAATTCAACTCCGGCGGGCAATCCCAAAGGCTTTCTAGCCATGCCTCATATCTCCTGATGCTGTAGTAAATCTGCCCGTCGATCTCGTTCCACACCCCTTTCGGGATGATGCCGCGCTGGCGCTTACCCTGAAGCGCGCGGCGAGTAGTCCCGACCATCTCCGCGAAGTTCTTCTCGGCGATTTTATCGGACAGGTACTCGACGGGTATCTGCTCTGCTGCTGCCATGATGGTGCTCCATGCCGCCCTATGGCGGCAGAAGGTGGTTGATGTTCAGTCGCTGCTATAACTGGAGCTGCTATCGCTTGAACTGGAAGAGCTACAGCTGTCGCTCGAGGAGTAGCTGCCGCTGTCATAGCTGCTGTAACTGCTGCTGGAGTCGCAGTGACTGTGTGAATGGGTAGGTTCGTATGAGTCGACCTGGTTCAGCGGGCTGAAGGGGCTCAGCGGGTTCAAAGGGTTGAGCAGATCCGAAGAGGTGTCGCGGCTGGCAGCCGGGGATGATGAGGCGGAGAAGCTGGTGCCAGAGCCACTGCCAGGCCGGGCAACGGTTGTTGGTGTCACGGGTTTCTCGGTGGGCTTGCGCCGAAAGCGCTTTTTCAAAGATTCGAACATGCAGGACTCCTCGCCCGCCAGGCCGGCAGGCTGTCATAGAGTTGAATGGGGTGGGCTCAGGCCGGGACGCAGTCGAGCTGATAGCCGAGACCAACCCGACGGGCTGCCTCTTCGGTCCTGAAACTCAGCGTGACGCGTATCACCGGGCAGACGCCTTCGCCGACGATTACGTGCCACAGGCCGAATTTCTTGTGCGCAGGCTTGATGATCTTGGTGACGACTCGTTCATGGCTCATTGCTTCAATCCCTCCTGCTTGGCGCGCATCCAACCCTTATTCCACCTTTGATGGGAATGGGGCCAGAGGTTCTTGGGGAATGGATTGCCGTCCTCGGAGATTCTGTCGAGGAAGGCTTTGTAGCCTTTTTCGAAAGGGGTCATGGCGCCAGCCTCCCAGTAAGCCGCTCCAGCCAGGTCAGCCGGCGCGGCAAATGTTCGCGGTCATCAATCTCTATCACCACGTACGAGCACTTGTCGAAAGTGTCTTCACGCTGATGCTTTAACCAGCAGGCCTCTTTGGCCGCATCCTGGACATTAGCGGCCTTCAGCTCGTGCACATTGAATCCGTTGCTATCGACGTGCCAACCGTGGATTACGGCTATAAACCGGCTCATGGCTTCGGCCCCTTGTAGATGAGCCAGGCCATGTAGGCGAGGGCGATCATGGTAAAAGCTCCTTCGGAATCTGGACGGTCGCGCCCAGCTTGGCGGCGATGATGGCGCGGCAGATGGCAATCAACGGCGTTTCTCCCTCGCCACGACCGACACCGCCGGGGAAGCCTGGGACCTTTGGTGGCGTGGTGCACACTCTGGCGCTGACGGTGGCATGCCAACTTTCATATGTCTGCCAGCAGCCCTTGACCTTGCCAGTTTTTTCGTCGTAGTTCGCCCGGTGAACGTCATGCGGCGGGTCGATGAAGATTTGCCAACTCTGGATCAACGGGCCGCCCTGAGCCCAGTCGCTGGATGGGCGTAGCTCCAACCCTGACGGGGCATGAATTTCGTAGTAGGTTTTGCTTGGGGTTTCTATGGCTACAATCCTTGCCAGCACCCAGCCAGCAGCTTTCGCCACCGCCCAATCCAGCGCCGGCCCGATCAGGTCGACGGTTTTCACTTCGGTCAGTTCGTTCATGGTGTCACCCTCCTGAACTCGACCACCCAAACCCACGGATTTGCGTTCCACGATTCGGCACCATTGATCGATGACCAGAGCAGTTCGAACGATTTGCGCGGATCCGAACTGTAGGTCTCGATGCCATCCACGTGATACCAGTCACCCAACTCAGCGTGATCGGTATACAGCCGCACACCTTCAGCCTTTGATTGGTCTTCGCTGATGTTCTGCAACCGCTCGACGCGCACGCCGGTGATCTCCAGCAGGATGCGGCTGTCGCGCCGGAACATGTGGATGCCAGGTTTCCAGGGGCCGCCGTAATCGGTCCGGTTATCGCTCTCTCGGTATACGACCCACTCCTGGTCAGGAGCCTGGGCGATACCGATGCGCGCCCAGGTCTCGCGCACCCACAGCCGGTCGCCAGGCTGTCCATATGGACAAAGTTTCACAGCAGACACATAGCCGTCGTCACACTCAACGAATGGATACCCTGCATCGATATCCGCTTGTCCGCGCGGTTCGTCGAACCTATTCGCTAGCCGGGCCTTCACTGGCCGCCGCGTGACCGTCTTCCGGCCCTCCAGGATGGCGCGCACTTCGTGACCGAGGAGGTGAATAGGTCGCTCTTTCATGGCCGAGCCTCCAGCAGTTCAATCACGTCCTTGATGCCCTTGGCGTGGCTGGGCGGCCTGCTGACCGCCGCCCGGATGAGGGCCTGGACCAGCTTCGCGATGTGGGCCGGTTCGGTAAGCGTGTCGCCGGCGTGCTCGACCATGTCGACTGCGAACTGCCGACCCTCCAGGTACATGACGCGGTTGATCGGGCCGCTGGTGTCAATCTCGTTCAAATCGAGCTGCACCAGGACATCGGCGAAGGTCTGGACGACCCGTGGTTTCGGCTGGGGAACGGGCAAAGGACTGCCCAGGGCGCGGTCGAGCGCCCGTCGTGCGAGTGCATTCATGGGATTACCTGCTCGGAAACGCTCAGACCAACCGCGACCGGGCGGACCCAGATCGGCATGCTGTTGAGCATGAAGGTTTCGCCGGCCTGAGCCAGCAGTAGGGTAGTGCCCATCACGTGACCGATTGCTTCGGCGGCGTATGGCGGGACTGCGTTGCCGATCCGCTCGCTCCAGTCTTTATCGCTCAGACCGTCCAGGATCAGCTGTTCTTCGGGGTCTATCAGGCTCTGCAACGCCGCTTTTTCAAGAGTGGTGAAAGGGCGGTGCCACGTGCCATCCAGGCTGCGGATGATGCAGGTCAGGCGCTCATTGGCATCTGGAATGCGAGGGTCGGCGACGCTGAATCGCCCGCTGTCGTAGCGCGAGCTCGCGGCGATTGCGCCAGCGTGCTGGTCGAACGGGATTACTCCGTAGTGGCCGCCGGTCAGGTAATTGTCGCCCTTACCGCGGTGCAGAATGCGCGGGTCGGCGACGGACTGCTGGCCGCCCTGCACACCTTTGCCGCCAGCAATGATGGTGCCGGCCGGCTTGTCGAACGGAACAACACGGTAGTTACCGCTGTGGCGATTCCAGTTCGGGCGAGGGTCGGCCACGCTGAAAGTGCCCTGACCCGGCATCGTTTGTCCAGGAATGGTCGGCGACGATTCATCCCAGCAGACCACGCCGAACTGCTGGCCATGATTCCAGTTCGCGGCCTGACGGTAGCGAGGATCTGCAACCGAGAATGCGCCGTTTGTTGGGCTGCTGCGGCCAGCGATGGTCCCGCAGGTATCACCCCAGTCATGCACGCCCAGGTAGCCGTTACGGTACTCTGGCACGATGATCAGGTCGCGCAGGTGACCGTCCTCGATCGCCAGATCGTTCAGGCTCCGCCAGTCGCTGCCAGCGCGCACCAGGGCCAGACGCACCCAGGTCTGCCATTGCAGCGACGGCACCCGGTGCATCGGTCCAGCGGCCTCGATATCGCCCGCCAGCGGCATGCGGCCCAGGATGGAGCCCACTGACTTGAGTGTCTTTTGCTCTGGCTCGTACAGGAACGGAGGAACCTTCTCGATGTGCCTGGCGACCAGCAAGAAGCGCTTGCGGCTCTGGGCCAAGCCACCGATCACGCCGCAGTCGTGGGTGGTTTCGGCGACCGCGTAGCCGTAGAAGGCCAGCAACTGGTTGATCTGGTCCAGCAGGTGGCGGCCACGGGTAGCAAGGCGCGGCACGTTTTCGAACACGATCAGCGACACGGGGTTGTGTTTCCATGCTTCGCACATCAGCCAAACGCAGCGCAGCGTCAGTTCGTTCAGGGCCTGATACTTCGGGGTCAGGCTCATGGTTTCGGACAGCAGGCCAGATGCCCCCTTGCAGGGGCTGCTGATGAACACCGCGTCCGGATCTTGGTTGCCAGCAGCGCGTCGAACATCTTTGGCAGTGGCTTCGCGCCAGTCTGCCGGCGGCTCTGTGCCGTGAAAGGCGATGTACTGCTGGCGGGTGAACAGGTCCATAAGGGTGCCTGGCACGCCAGAAAGCTTTTGGAAATCGCGAAGGCCAGCAGGATCAACGTCTATACCACCGATGCATTTCCACTCGGCCTGCATGTTGCCGACAACCGGCTTGGCCCGGTTGAAACCCTTGGCGCCGCCGCCGAGGCCGCAGCAGAAGTGGAAGTGCTTGAAAATTCGCTTGAGCATCATGCGGCGGATTCCTTGAGGCAAAAAGGAAGGCGCCCGGAGGCGCCTATGGGTGTTGCGGGTGGGTGGTTATTTCTTGCGGTAGGTCTTGGTCAGCGTGCCGTTTACGACGTGCCCGCGCCTCATCACAACCCGGGCCAACTTCTCCCGGTCCTTGGCGCTGTGGCTGGCCTGCCCGAGCAGGCCGAAGTAGCTGTTGGCGGTTTTGCGCAGATCCTCGGCCGGCGCCGCAGCAGTCCTCTTCAGCGCCTGGGCCAGCGATCGCTTCCGCGTCGTCCGGCGCCAGGGCTTGATCACGTGCCCGACGAAGTCGACGCCGCGGTCAACGGGTTGCAGGATCGTTTTCGACGGGTTCAGCCGGGCGCCGAGGCCGGGCAGGAACGCTTCGACCTGGGCCAACCACTCATTGAGCTGCTGCGGCGACTCATGCAGGAAGATGAAGTCGTCGACGTAGCGGATGTAATGCTTCGCCTTGAGCGTATGCTTGGCGAACTGGTCCAGGGCATCAAGGTAGATGTTCGCGAAAAACTGGCTGCTCAGGTTGCCGATGGGCAGGCCCAGGTGCGCTGGCTGAGCGGTCAGGCGCTTGTGCTGGGGCACCCGGGCGAAGAGGTGGGCCGGGCTCCGGGTTTCGTAGTCGGTGCGCGGGTCGTGCATCAGCACCTGATCTGCCAAGGCGAGCCACCATGGTTCGTCAATCCGCGCGGCCAACTGCTGGGCCAGCACGCGCTTGTCGATCGAGACGAAGAAGTTCGCCAAGTCGCACTTCAGGTAGAAGACCGGTTTCGACCAGTTCTCGGTCGCGCTCCGGATCTTCGCCTCAAGCCTGGTGGCGGCGTACAGCGTGCCGCGCTCCTTTATGCAGGCGCAGGTGTCGGCGATGAAGGTGGCCTCGATGCCGGCCCCGATATGGTTGTACAGGAGGTGGTGCACGATGCGGTCGCGGAAGTCGGCGGCCCAGACTTCCCTGGCCTTTGGCCGGGTGACAACGAAGCAAATTGAACGGCCCGGGCGGTAACGGCCGCTGACCAGGTCGTCGTGCAGCTCGATCAGGTTCTGTTCCAGGTTCATTTCGAAAGCCAGCGCGCTGTCGCTGTTGCGCTTCGAGCGCCGGCAATCGTAATAGGCCTGAACCAGATCGCTGAACGGGTAGGGACCAACAGTCGAATCTGCGGACGGGGCGGACGCGGAGCTCGTGGTTCTTGTCGTTGTTGTTCTGATTGCCATCTTCGAAATTCAGATTGAATGCGTTGTTGGCGGAGCGCTGCGACCTATCGTGCTATCTACGTCGCCCCGGCGATTGCTCATCGGGGAAACTGTGCCGGACCTGCGCGGACGCTTTAGACCGTCGGTATCCGTGGGTGCACATAGCGGTGGCCCAGGGGGCCAGCGGCACGACCAGATTCAATTCGCACAGACCTGAGAACCTTGGCTCTCAGGTAGCGGGCGCGGTTGGGGTGGAGCGTTTCCAGGCGTTGGCCTGCTTGCCGATGGAGGTGGTGACCTCGATCATTTTTGCGTGCTGGCCGATGCTGATGAACCGACTGTCCTTGAAAAGCCTCATCAAGAACTCGATCACCTGCACCTTCTCGACAAGATCAGTCAAGAACTGGCGCCGGTCACGGGTCGAGTTGGCCCGAGCGATCAGCATCAGCACGTCGATGCACTCATCGATGACCCGCTTGCCCAGCGACTGCTTGAGGTCGCGCGGGATGTTCCGGGTCAGATTCGTGGCCATGTGCAGCAGGCCCATCGCCGCGTTGTAGATCGATAGCTCTGTGTGCATTGCCATGTCATGCCCCTCCATGGGCGGCCGGCCGCAAGCGGCCGGTTAAATGAATGAATTATTGAATAAGCTCGCTGCGGACGGGGCGGACGCGGAGCTCGTGGTGCTTGGCGTCGTCGAGCTGAATGCCACCTTCGAAATACAGAAAGAAAGCGCTGTAGGCGGAGCGCTGCGTTGACGACCAGTACCAGGTGTCGCGGAAGGCTTCGGCACCGCCGGCCTGGAATGCCTCATGGACTGTCTGTACCGGGTCTTCCTCGCTGTACAACAAGCCAGGCGGAACGCTGTTCGGGTTGTCGCCATCGCGTCGGCCGGCCCAGTTCTCCTCGGTGGTTGGCTTGAAGTGCCGGTACTGCAGCTCCTGCTGGTCGCGAGCTGGGATCGCCCAATCGCTGTGGCCACCGATGTTCAGGGCCAGGACCTTCTGCGCCAGAGGGCTACCGGCGGCCGCCATGGCTTCGGTGTTGGCGCGCCCATCGGTGAAGCTGTCGGCGCCCTCGATCTTCACGCCGTATTCACCCCAGGGGCCGACCAGTTCGTGCTCGGCGCCGGCGGTGATGGTGCGGTATTCCAGGCCAGTGTCCGGGTCGCGGACGATGCCGTTGAAGTAGCCGCCGCCGTAAGGCTGGCCGATCTGAAGGGTGATTTCTGCTGGTGTTGCTGCGGACATGGTCTTTCCTCTTTTCGTGGGCAACAAAAAAGGCGCCTGTGCGCCCCGGTGTGCCGGATCAAAAGCAATTAATGAAGGATCAAATGAAACGTCTGCGGACGGGGCGGACGCGGAGCTCGTGGTTCTTGACGAAGCTGTACTGAATGCCACCGTCGAAAAGCAGACTGAATGCGTTGTTGGCGGAGCGCTGCGTGCTCGTCCAATGCCAGGCCTTGCTGAACACGTCGGCCAGGGTGATCTCCAAGAAGGCAGCCTCACGGCGGGACATCAGGTAGAAGTCGGCGTGGCCGTCGCGTTCGAATGCGTGGCAGAACTGGGCGGCGGGGTGGTCGCTGTCGTCGGCCACCAGGGCGGCGGTGTTCGACTGGCCGTCCCAGGCGCTGTCAGCACCTTCCAGCTCGTCGCCGTAGCCGCCCCACTCGAGGGGCTTTTCAGCATCGGTGCCGATAGGGACGATCAGGTAGTAGGGCTTGCCGTTGCCTGGGAACAGACCGCCGTTGATGCCACCTTCACCGGGCCAGGGCGCGCCGACCGCCGGCACTGATGATGGGCTGATGGGAGTTGAGGAGGCGCTCAGGCCTGCGAGCACTTGCAGTGCCAGCGCTGCGTCTGGTGTTGTCAGCTGGGTTTCGCCTCGACTTACGGTGATCAGTTGCATGGTGTGGCTCCTGATTGAAATGGGGCAGGCGGCCGGCACTGCTCGGCACGTTTCTGGTCTGAGTTCCGTCCGGGAACACCCGGGAATCACCTGCAGAAAAATCAATGAATAGATGAATCACTGAATAGGGAGGCTGCGGACGGGGCGGACGCGGAGCTCGTGGTTCTTGCCGCTGATGCCCTGAGTGCCAACTTCGAAACCCAGAATGAATGCGCTGTAGGCGGAGCGCTGCGTGCTCAGCCAATGGAAGCGATCGTCGCGCAGGGTGATCAGGCCGTCGGCCTTGGCCGCCATCAGCAGCTGACCCTCGAGGCACGAAGGGATGAACGCCCCCAGTTCGAGCGCCTTCGCTGCGATCTCGCTGCCAGCTTCGGCCATGGCGCGGGTATTCGCTTCGCCATCGCTGTAGCTCTGGGCGCCTGGGATGTCCTGGCCGTACTCGCCATAGACACCGCTCAGTTCGTCGTCGAGCAGCACCAGGGCGCGTTCCTGGCCGTTGAGCCAGTAGCGAGTCACAAAGCTTCCGCCGGCGAGCGGCTGGCCGCGTTCAGGAAGTTCAGATGCTGCGATAGATTGAGGCGTTTGGTTGGTCATGACTTTCTCCAGGGTGCATGCCGCCCTCCGGTGACCGGATGCAGCGAGTAGATTGTGGGTTATGCTGGCTCTATGATTTCGTCGTCAGGCTCGCCGAGGTCTTCGCCCAGCATCCGCCGGCTTGCGTCCTCAAGTTGTTGCGACACCTTTTCGCTAACTACATAAGGTGTCGTGACACACATGAGCATCTGGCTGGCAGTGGCGAAGTCGGCGGCGATCACGTTGCGGATCAGGTTCTGGTAGACCTCTTGCTGGCTGTTGAAGCCGTGCTCTTTCATCAAGCGCTTGATGCCCGGCTTGAAAACGCCGGCAACTTCAACCGTAAATTTCTCGACGCCCAAGGCAGCGGCTTTCTCGGCCGCCTTCTCGCGTTTCCGCCGCTGCTTCACGGCTTCCGCCGTCAGCTCCTGCTGTTTGGCCATGGTCCACCTCGTGTGCTGGCAGGTCAAACCATGCCTGTCGCCGGCGCTGCCGGACCTTGTTGCTGATGCGCCTCATGGTTCGCGAAACCTGAGGCCATTCTCGCTGGCGATCAGTCGAACGCGCTTGACGTGCATGCCCAGGGCCTTGGCGGCCTCGGCCGCCGTGCAGCCTGTTTCGGCCTGAGCCTTCACGCTTGGTGCCAACTTGTCGCGCTCGGCGCGGAGGCGTTCATGGTGTCCGGTGGTACCGAGGTGCGGTGCATGAGCGCTGACGCCACGCGGGATCTCACGCACGGATCCGCCGGCGCCGAAGAACTGATCCATCTGCCGGTTGAGGTCATCGATAACCGCCTGTCGCGGGTCTGGCATCGGAACCCCGATCATTGCTGCACCCCGTACAAGGCGAACACCGCGAGTGCGATTGCCGCTCCAATCGTCCAGCGCAGCAGGGTGCTGAAGAAGTGGCGCCGGGCCACTCGGACTGAGCCGACGAAGTCTGCGCTGTGCTCGAGTTGTTTGGCATAGTGACAGGCCGTGTCATGGCCTTGGCGGGCCCCGCGGGACTCACCAGTGGCTCGTTCGATGATATCGAAGGTGTTCCGGCCCAAGGGCACGACATTGAAGCGTGGTGCCCTGGCCGGCTCGGCGCGGCCGATCTTCTGGTACATCTCGGCGGTTGATAACGTGAGGCGATCCCGAAGCACCTGCAGGACCGCTTGCTTTTGGCGGATGGTCTGGTTCATGGCGATTTCTCGTGTTGGTTGCTGCGGTTATTCATCAGCACTCTGATCGCCTGCTGGGTGCCGGTGGGCGCAAGGAAGAGTACTGACGGGTAACGGCAGGCGTAAAAAAGCCCAGGCGAACCCGGGCTTTTGTGCGTCACGAAGACCTCCCTACGTGAGCGCTGATGCCTTCATGGGGAAGGGCTTCTATTTTGGCTACTTGATCATGGCGGCGTCTCCTGTCGTTCGCTCACTGGGAAGGCAGTGGTCACCTATCGAAGCTGCATTGGAATGTCGGTCCTGACCAAGATGCCTAACTACGTCCTCCCGTTCGCATACAAACAGTTGGCCTGGATCAGCTTTTTTCATGGGGCGCCGACATTCCAATGCAGCCTGCTCGGAACGCAGGTGATCGGGCCGGTCTTTCCCGGCTGCCAGGGAGTCGAATTGAAGAAATGAATTACTGAAGGAATCTGCGGACGGGGCGGACGCGGAGCTCGTGGTACTTGTCGTGGATGAGCTGAAGGCCAGCTACGAAAAGCAGACTGAAGGCGTAGCTGGCGGAGCGCTGCGTGCTCGATATGTAATACCAGTCACTGCTGAACGACTCAGGAGCGAACTGCCAGCCGTGGTGTAGTTCACCGATAGATGGCAGGTAGAAATCGGTGTGGCCGTCGGCGGTGTAGCTGGCAGCGGCGATGGCAGCGGGATGCTTGCTCCGCTGGTCATCCGGGATCTGAGACAGCAAATCGTGAATGAAGCGATTTGCGCTTTGCTGCTCTTTCAGCATGGCGGCAAGCAGCGCCAGGGTGTTGGCGCGGCCATCAGTGCGACTCTCAGCATCGACGTTCACGCCGTAGTCGCCGTAGGTGTGGCGCCCAGGCACGTCCTCGACAGCGAAGATTATGTGGCACAGGCCTTCTGGATACTGGCGGAGACCGCCGTAGATACCGCCCTTTCCTGGCCAGATTTCGCCGATTGCTGGGGGAGTGAGTTTCTGTTGTGCGCTCATTGCGATGCCCTTGTGTTGGTTGTCATCCCAAAGCCAGTTCAGCGAACTGGCTTCAGTGATGCTTTCCGCCGTGACCCGCTACTGGCGTCGGTCACCGGCTATCTCAAGTTGTTTCTCCGACCACGAACCCTGTCCGCCGGATAACTGATTGCGGTGCTTTACGCTGCGCACCCGGGTCAGTTGCCAACCTTCTGAACCGTTGAGGCCGGTTCATCGCTGCCTGTGACGCTGGGCCGGTGTCGATCCGGCAAGGGGTGAAACCAAAGAGCGGGGCCTTTTGAGGGCCTTCGCAGCCGGCACCTGATTCGGTTCCGTGTTGCGATGGGGTAAAATTAGCAACTGCTAAATAATTACGCAATAGCAAATGCTAAATTATTTTGCGCAGGCACAAAAAATCCGCTCAGTGGCGGCCTATGGATGGTTCAGATTGGGAAGGGTGAATGCCAGGTGCAGGTCAACCGCAGGCGTGCAGGTCGATGGGGAAGGTGCAGGAGGTGTCAGGCGGGAAGGGTAGGAGCGAAAGGCCCTGGGCTGGCGCGGTCTTACTTAAAGGTTATCGCGATAATAGTTACCGCGGACGACAGATACAAAAAGCCCGGCGCTGGGCCGGGCTTCTTTATTTGGCTGGTGTTGGGGTCGGGGGTGGCGCAGCTGATGCGGGAGCAGCCGCCGTTGGTGTGGGCGAGGGAATGACAGGCTGGGAGTGGGTAGGCGCTTCGCTTTTCCCGGCCTGGAAAGCTGAAAACATATTTGAGGTCAGGGTGGCATTGAATGATGCTACCCCAATCACAATCGCAAGCACTGTCGAGACCGCCGTAACGATAACGGTGGTTTTCATGGAGCCAAGGCTTGATTTCAGCTCGCTGTGGTTGGCTGATATCTGATTGACCGTGGCCTCCATGCGCTTGTCCCGCTCAGCCTGCACAGCCATAAAGGACTCGATTTTTGACGAAACCGATTCGACTCGAGCATCCATCTTGGCTTCGATGGTCTCCAGCTTGGCATTGAATTCTTCGCGAGTGATATCGTTCATTTTTTGAGTATCGCTCCCTTTTTGCGCACTGTCATCACGGAAGTCGACGTCAGTCTTGTCAAGACCTTTGTGGTACTGAGTTTTTTCGACAAGGTACAAGTGACTGTCGCCAGCTTGCTTCTTAGACATTCTCGCCGCCCTCATGTTCGACGCCTTGGTCGTCCCCCAGATCAAGCTCCAAATTTGCCGGGTTTTCTTCCACCCAACTATTGACCACCTTTGATATGTGCTGCCTCAAGAATCCGCAATTTTGGCAGTAGTACATGAAGACTGAAGCATAGAAGGTTTTTTCAACGTTCCTGGAGGGAATTCCAAATCGGTAGGTCGGGCCATCGTTAGCGCACATGATCACCCAGTCATCGGCCTTGCATACCCAGCAGGGGTCGTGATCACCTGCTTTTTCTGCCAGAAAACGTATGAAGTCATCAGGATCGATGGAGTGCATTGTCAGTCGTGACGACGGTTTTTTATCATTTTCTGCCATTTCTTTTCCCTTAGCAGCTGAGGCCTAACACTTCTATTGGGGCCTTCTACAAATCCCCGCCGCGCCAGATCACGCGATCGCCTACCAGAGCACTGAAGACCAGAACACCCGACCGAGAACGATGATTTCCTTCTCCAGCATCTCCTGGGCGGTGTATTCCTCGTCCCGGTGCTCGTCGCGATTGAAGCTGCGCATGCGGATACCACCACCTGGAAGCCGGTATAGCGTCTTGACCCGGAGCTGCCCCCCATGGTCTACCGCATACATCTTGCCGTCGGTGATCGCGGTTGTGCCTGTATCGACACCTACAGTGCTTCCATCAGGCAAAACCGGCTCCATGCTGTTCCCACTGACGGTCACGCATACCGCTTCTGAAGGCTGCACGCCCTGGCGCCGCAACGTGATCTTGCCGAACCGGAGTTTTTGCTTGGGCGAAACCTGAACCATATTTCGGCCGCCGCCGGCCGAAAGCTCAACTTCCTTGAGGAATGGCACGTAGACCTCGTCGTCATCCAGTGGCGTGTCGTCGTCCCATACGTCGATGGGGCCCAACATAATGGCGTTCGACTCTATTTCCCTTGGTTGGGAGAGGGCTAGCGCCACTGCCTTTCCTATAACTGGCGTGACAAGCGCTCCAGCCATAAGGCCGATTTTCGTCTCAAGTGTTGCCGCGGCCTTTTCCCCCAAGCTCCGATGTCCGTTCAGGAGCTGAGAAAGGTAGGAAGCATCAAGATTGTGCCTTTCGGCAAACTCCTTTTGGGACATCGGCCCCATGAGCTCCCGCAAAGCATGTATTCGCATCTGTTTTATATCCATCCCCAAATCATCGCAACCAGTTAGCAAACAGTAAATTACGGTTTGCTATTGCGTGATGCATTAGCAAACGCTAATCTTGAGGCTGACAAAGGAGGTGCAAATGAACCTGCACGAATTTATTAAGCCGCTCGACAAAGACGCCCTCACTGAATTGGCAGCTTCCTGCGAGACCAGCGTCGGGCAGCTGAAGCAGGTCGCATATGGCCACCGACGGCCAAGCGCATCGCTGGCTATCAGCATTGATCGCCAGACAAAAGCCGTCGTCACCTGCGAAGAGCTTCGCCCTGATATCGACTGGGCATATCTGCGCAGCACCCCATCGAATTCGACTCAAGCCGCCTAACCCATTCGAACACCCAAGGAGCCTCACCAATGGCCTACGACAAGCCCAAAGAGCATCGCCGCGACAAGCGCCACAAGGTCAGCCTCAACAGCACCCTGGAGAAGATCACCGCTCGATCAGCGATCCGCGCTGAAAAACAGCACGGGACCTTTCTCTACCTGCTGGTGGAGTGGGCCGTGGAAAACGGCGCTATCGAGGCACTCCTGAAGGACCGGAACGAGTCTAGCGCGGCCTAGTGGGCCAAAGGAGGGTCAAGTGCTCGAGTACGAACACCTGAGCCCTGCCACGCAAAAGAAGGTGGACGGGCTCGTTGCTGCAAACGGCTGGACCTTTGAACAGGCGATGGAAGAGATCGTCATCGAGGGAATCGCTATGGGTGGACTCACCTCTGCCGGACGACCAAAAGCGAAGTTGGTGGACATCAATGGGCCACCGAAAGGGCTGGGCCAAATCAGGGCCAAAAAAGACCCGAATTAGCCCGGGTCGCGGGCACAAACCAGGCGCACCGCAGAACTGCAGGGGATACCCAATGAGCTACGGCAATAAAACTCACCGCAATACGCACCAGCTGAAGTCGCGCCTGAATGACGACGCCTACGCCGACCTCAAAGCAGAGGCGAAGGATCGGGCCATACAGCCAGGGGCGCTCGTCCGCGAACTGACCCTGGCAGCTTTGCAGTTCAAGCAGGCGCACGGGTATTTCCCCTTGGTGGATGACCAGGAGCTTGAAGGCGGGGAGCTGGACAACTTCCCGGCCCTGCGTGAGCTGGCCCGCACATTGAACATGCAGCCGCGCGAGTTGGTTCATGACCTCGTGCGTCAGGCGCTCGCACTCAAGCTCAAGCATGAGCAACTGTCGCTGTTCGGCGATAAAAAATTCAGCGCCTGATTAGGCCGCAAGGGGGCGTCATGTCCGTGGTGAAAGTGGAGCAGTACAAGCAGGAAGAAAGGGAAGGGCTTGAACGCTGGGCTGCTGAGGCTGGCATCGACATGGAGCAGTTGGAAGACCAAATCTTGGATGCTGCAGAGCGCGCAGTCGAGCGGCGCAGTGCTGCTCGCCTTGCAGCAGATAGAGCATCCCTGCTGAGCCGTCTCGCTGCTCATTTTGTGCAAGAGGCGCAGGCAGAAAACGTGGTTTCGATTTTCCCTGAGACGTAACACGCCGGCCCCTAATAAGGGTCACTACGGCAGAGCCTGGCACCTAATAAGGGCCTGAGCAAACACAACCGAATGCATGTGGAGAAGGGCATGACAACCAAGGCAATCAAAGAAGACGGAAGCGCTGAAGTGATCCTGGGCGAAAAGCCTTTCGTTCATCCGGGAAATCTGAGCGCCACAGAGTTTTCGAAGTACCTCCGCGATATTGCTGGACAGATAAGCAGGATCGCTGAGCTTCAAGTCGACAGTGCTCGCTACCAGCAAGCGGCGCCGATTGCGCAGCGCCGGTTTGAAGTGGCTAAAGATGAGCTTTTGGAAGCAGCCGGGCTGCTATCTCAGGCAGCCACTCTTTTTCCAGAAATCCCTGAAGAGAGTCTCCAGTGGGCATATCAGGAAAGCCGTAATTCGCCAGCGCCTGCTCCGCGGCAGGACCTATTGGATGATTCGCTATGTCGTCATGAAGAGCAAAAAAAATCTGCTCAACCGTCAGCATCTCAATAGCAGGGATCGGCCAATGAAACTTCGCGAGTATCCGGTGGTGAGCTGCCCTGACTCCTGTAAGCGACTCCCACGGATGCGCGTGTTTGGCTCTGTAATCGCGCAGGTAAATCTCCATTCGGTATATCTGATACGACCTGTTTTTTATCTTGTTGATGTCAGCGAGATCCATTCCAGGCCCACCTCGGACCGCTTCGACCTGACTGTTGATTGTGTTGAAAAAGTTCCAGTAACGCTCCCGTATATCGTTCATTTGTCCGGCCTCCGAGGCCTTTTCGTGTGGAAGCCAAAAGCTACCACGGAAGCGCCGGACATCCATAGCGCCTGAATTTCAGGCACAAAAAAACCGCCTGGCAGGGCGGCTTCTTCAACAACTTGCAAAACACTGTGGGGCCATTATGAACATGACAGCTACCCCTGGCAATACCCATCGTGTCGCGACACTTTTTGCTGGAGCGCAGAATGTGTCGCGACACACTATGTCGTCACGCGAGATCGCGGATTTGGTCGAGGCGAGACACAACGATGTCGTGTCGACAATCGAGCGCCTCTTCAACAAAGGGCTTTTACGATCAACTCGTAAAACCCGCAGAGAGTCCACTGGCGGCCGGCCAACCGAAGTCTATGACCTGATCGAGCGCGACACCCATCTTGTTGTGGCCGGCTACAGCGACGAGCACCGCGCTCGCGTGATCGACCGGTGGCAGGAGTTGGAGTCTAAGGTGGTCGGCCAGGTGCAAATCCCCACCAGCTTTGCCGAGGCCCTTCGGCTCGCTGCTGACCAGGCTGAACAAAACCTGCGGCTTCAGCAAGTCATCCAGCAGCAGGCGCCAAAGGTCCAAGCGCTTGAGCGCCTGGCTGGCACCCATGGATCGATCTGCATTACCTCTGCTGCCAAGCAACTGGGCATTGGTCCTCTGACACTCTTCAAGTGGATGAGCGACAACCGCTGGATCTACCGCCGCACCAGTTTCGCCGCATGGTCTGCCTATCAGCCGCGCCTCACTGCAGGACTGCTCGAGCACAAGCTAGTGAAGGTGGGCCACGGTACCGAGGAAGAACTCAAGGTGATCGAGCAGGTCATGGTCACCCGCAAAGGCATCGCCCATCTCGCAACAGTCATTCAGGAGGCTTTGTAATGGCCGGCGACTGGATCAAATTCGAACTTACCACCCTGGACAAGCCCGAGGTCTGCCAGATCGCGGACCTGGCGGACATCGACCTTGATGCGGTCATCGGCAAGTTGATGCGCGTGTGGGGTTGGTTCGATCAGCAAACTGAAAAAGGTAACGCTCCGAGCGTTAGCAAAAAGTTACTCGACCGTCTCGTCGGTGTTACCGGTTTCTGCGAACACATGAAATCGGTCGGATGGATGATTGATGTCGATGGGGTGATCAGCCTCCCGCACTTTGACCGGCACAACGGAAAGACCGCTAAAAATAGGTCTCTCGGAGCAAAGCGCGCAGCCAACCATAAGGCTACCAACGGTAAAAGTAACGCTAACAGCGTTACTAATGCGTTACCTAGAGAAGAGAAGAGAAGAGAAGATCAAAACCCTCTCTCTGCGCAGGACGCCATCGACCCGCGCATGCCCAGCGAAATGACCCTGACCTGGGTGCCTGACGAAACCCTGCTGAAAACCTACGCCTACCACCGCGGATTGCCGCTTGACCTGTTTACTGAGGAAGTCCGCATAGCCTTCACCGGCCACTACGAGCCCCAGCACCAGGTCAACACGCAGGCGGAGTGGGTGAGCATGCTCGTCAAATGGGTGAGCAACGATAAGGCCCGCGTCGCCGCATCAAACGTGACCCCGATCCGCCAGAAGCCAGCGGCTGCCTCGGACTTCGATGATGACGATACCGAATGGCAGAACGGGGTGCAGTCGTGATGAAGCAAGTATCGGTGGTTGCTGAAAACCTGTGGTCAAGTCCTGGCGCGGGCGAGTTCATCCCGGCGGACGACCGCGCCTCTCCAGTGGATGATGGGCGCCGGAAAATGGCCGGGGCCATCAACGAGTTGTTCAAGGAGCTGCGCCTGATCCGGTCAGCCTGGCGCCAGGCGTGGCCCGACAAGGAAACCTACCAGGCTGCGAAAGTGCAATGGATGCAGGCTTTCCTCGACGAGGGAGTGTGTTCTCAGGGTCAGGTCGACTTCGGCATGGCACGCGCTCGCAAACAGGTCTCGGACTTCATCCCGAGCCCGGGCCAGTTTATCGAGTGGTGCAAGCCAACCCCTGAAATGCTCGGCCTGCCATCCCTGTCCAGTGCGCACCGGGAGGCGTGCCGGAATGCTCACCCAAGCATGGCCGGCCAGGGCAACTGGTCCCATGACGCAGTGTGGCACGCAGCCAAGGAGTGCGGGTTTGAAAGTCTGAACAAGCTCGACACTGCGCTGAGCTTGAAGCTGTTCGAGCGGAATTACACGATCACCATTCGCCGCCTGCTCGATGGGCTACCGCTCCAGGCTATGCCCAAGGCATTGCCTGCCCGGGTTGACGGCCGAATCACGCCCGAGGTCGGTAACGATGCCCTGGCCCGACTCAGGGCGTGTCTCGGAGGGCGCAGCTGTGACTGACTATAGCGAACTGAAGAGGCTGGCCGCGGCTGCAAATACCGTTGCGCCAAACTGGAAGATGCACGCGCTTAACCAAGCAGGCTTCGCGCATGCCGCCAAGCCTCATACAGTCCTGGCCCTGATCGCCGAGAACGAGGCGCTGCGCAAATCGCTCAAGGGGCTCATTCACATCTCCGATGCCACGGACTGGGAGCAGCACACCTGCGGCGAGATCGCCAGGGCTCGCAGTCTGCTTGCTGCTGCCCTGGACAAGGAGGTGCCTCGTGACTGACCGGCGCCTGGCTGTTCCGAACCCCGATCAATACCGCTATGCGGTGTTCTGCTGCTCTTTCAAGGTTGATCTGAGCGGTATGCCCGACCACGCCCTGGCGTTGTTCGCCGATGAAGCTATGGCCAAAAGGTACGGCGCCTGGATGTGGCCCACCACTTTCGAGGTCGTTGACCTCCTTGCCCCCAAGGAGGGCGATTCTTGAACACCAAGATCAAAACCCTGACCGTGAAGCTGTCAGATGCCGAGATCGTGCGCAACGCGAAGCTTGAACATGTTCGCGACCTGCGGGACGCCAGTCACCCGGCACTGCACTTTCGGTTCGCCAAGAATCGCACCCGCGGTTCCTGGTACCTGCTGAACAAGCGCCAATGGCACCGCATCGGCGCCTTCCCCGACCTGAACACCAAGCAGGTAATTGCGGCTCTGCCCGCGGTTCGCTTGCGCGTGGCTGCCGACGGCGCGGCCAGCGTTTCGGGCTGGGTGGCCGTTGGTGAGCTGCTCGACTGGTTCGGTGATCGCATGGCCAAGTCGCGGGCACTCTCCGAGAAGCGCCGGGCGGCCATCAAGTCCGCGATCAGCTGCCAGCTCAAGCCGCGCCTGAATGATTTGCTGCTCTGTGACGTGAACGCGCAGACCTTGGACAAGTCGCTAATGTGGCCGGCGCAGGAAGAACTGTCGCTGTCGTACGTTCAGCAGCTGTTCCGCCTGCTTGCGATGGCTTTCCGTCAGGCCCGTAAGCTGGACCTGATTCCCCTCAACCCGATGGCCGAACTCAAATTCAGCAACTTCACCACGGCGCGCATCCTGCCCAAGCCGGCACGACTGCGTGATGTCCAGTTGCCGGAACTGGTTGCGCTACTGGCTGAGCGCTTCGACAGCACGCCGGGTGACGCCATGCTGGCCTTGATGATGCTCTGCCACGGCACCCGGATCGGCGAGACCCGTCAGTCCCGTTGGGCAGACATAACGCTGCCGGAACGTGAGTGGTTTCTGCCGGCGGAGCACACCAAGACCAAGACCGAACTTCGTGTGCCACTGACTGACCAGGTCTGCGCGCTGCTGCGCCGCTACCGTGATCGCCAGGCCGCCCAGGGGTATGAGGGGCCATTTTTGTTCCCATCACGCCGCGGCAAGCCGCTGAGCGATAACCAGGCCTGCGCCGTGTTTACTCGGTTGGGTCAGGGTGCCTGGACCAGTCACGACTTGCGCAAGGTGGCCCGGACGGCGTGGACCGACCTTGGTGTCGACGGGCACATCGGCGAGATGCTGCTCAACCACTCGCTGGGCAAGATCGCTTCCACCTACATCAACACCCAGGCCAAGGAGCAGCGCCGGCTGGCCCTGGTGAAGTGGCACAACTGGTTAGATGAGCGTGGCCTCAGGGTAATCCACGCGCAGACAGGCGTTAGATATGAAGATTCGCAAAACCTCGTAGACGCCCTGAATGGCGGGGCCTGCGAGTCGATTCCACAATTTGTTAAGGGCGAGGTTTAAAACATGGAAAAAAGAACTTCCCAGCACCTCGTCGGCGGGACTGATATCGCGACTGATCGGGTTGAAATTCCTATTGTGGGGTGGACCAAAAGCTCCGGTCCTGCTTTCAGCGCTCAAAAAATAGAGTTGCGCCACTGCCTGGAGTGTCATGGTCGAGCATTTATCAGGGGGATTTTCCACGACCTGGCGTGTGTTGCATGCAACGCGTCCGGATGGGTGGAGGCGGCTACAGGTCATGCATTGTCGCTTGAAGCGCTTGTGCCTCAACTCAGCTTGAGGCTCCAGGGCGCCGAAAGGGCTCTCCGCAATTTACAGAGGGCCTCATTAGGGCCTCAGCAGCAGTACGAGCAGAACAACCGCCTGGGCGCCGGCGGCACCAACTACACAGGGGATTGAGGGATGGGGATCTATAAAGACGTGATGGGGACCTTGGTCCGGGTGCTTGCGGCGGACAACATCGACAACAGCACGAAGCAATCCTGGCAGAGGCTGATTGATGCCGATTTGAACCACGGCGGTACCGGTAGCTCAATCTCTGTTCGCGACAAGTTCGACTACGACTGCTGTCTATACGCGCTGTTGCACCGAGAGCTGACCCCGGGCCACTGGGACGTCTTAGTGGCCAAATACTCAACGCATAAAGCGAATAAGGTCGCGGCGATTGGACGGCTTGTCAGTCGAATGACTTCTCCCGCCCCTCAGCTGTTCGTTTATAAGGCGCTGACCGCATGGGCCATTCCGAAGCTGCGCGGCGCCCAAACTGGAAAGCGTTCGACGGACATGATTGTCTTGCCGCCTGGGTTCTATGACATGAATACCTGGGATACTGACGGCTCGCCGGAGCGCACCCGGCATCGCTGGAGGGCCGGGATTCACAAGCGCCTAGAAATGCTTGAGGAGGCGGCAGTGGTGCATGCGACGGAGATTTTTGACCATGAGGAAATCTTTATCGATGCGGCTTGACCTTGCTGGCAGAGTGGCTGTAAATTAACCCCATCATGTCGATCTTGCGCGTTATGAGAGTCGACGAAAAAACCCGCCATTGAGCGGTTTTTTTTGTGCCTGCATTTTGCGTGGTGGAGAAGTGGTCTATCTCGCCGGGCTCATAACCCGGAGATCGGTGGTTCGAATCCATCCCTCGCAACCAATCCTTCGCTGCTCCTCGCCGCGTTTGGCTGCTCCCACTGGCAGCCTTTTTTATTCCCTGGAGATACCCATGGCTGAGCCGGCAAGCACCACGGTAGGCAGCATGCTGCTTGTGAAGTACGGCGCGTTCATCGCGGGCTTTGCTGGTGCGCTCCTTTCGTTGACCTTCTTGCAAGGGCTGACCAGGAAGCAGGCTGCCAGTGCGTTCTTTACTGGCTTCGCCTCTTCGGTCTTCACCACGCCACTTGCATTGCACTACTTCGCTCTGCCAGCCGACGGAGCGATTCAGTACGGGGTCGCCTTCCTCATAGGCTTGTTGGCCATGAATATCATCCCGGGCCTGAAAGCCTTGGCTGGCAAGTTCGGCTCTACAGGAGCAACTGGCCCATGAACATCATCCTTGTGTCAGTCGATGCCCTCCTGTGCGCCCTGGTCATGACGGCCGCCGTCGAGTATCTGCGCAAGATTCGCCCGGTCGACCAGCCGCTGCTGAGCCTTTCGTTCTACCTGGTCGCGATCGCCGCGTTTGGCAGCTTCGTCGAGGCGCTGCACGGGCAGTGCGTGAGCTCGTTCACCGTGATGCTACATGCAGGTGTTGTCTTGTACGCCTGGGCAAGACGGGACTACGTGTTCCAGCAGATTCTCAGATGATCGCCTTCAAATGGCTGTTCGCCTGGTTCTCCGGCCGCTTGGCCGCAACTCAAAATGAGGATTCAAAAATGCCCGATGATCTGATCCAGTCCGGCGTCCTGGCGACCACCCAGCCCACCTTGCAATCACTGGGGGCTGACACTTCTCAGGTAGTTGCTGATGTTGCCAATACCCAAGTGGCCGCCAAGCCGAGCGTTGCCGCTGCACCGGCAGAGAGTGACCAGGAAGCTCCGGCGCCCGATGTGATCGAAAAACTCGAAGGCATCCTCGAGGCTATCGGTCACAAACTGCCTGCGTACTGGCATGAGGCTGTCGCCCTGGCCAAGAAAGCGGTTTGAGGGCTGATCATGTCTGGTCCCTTCGATATCTCCGTGCGCGGAAACGTCAAGGAGATATCCAAGGCGCTATCTGCCTTTGCTTACAAGCAAATGCCATTCGCCACGGCCTTGGCACTGACCGCGATAGCCAAGGAAGTGCAGGCCGATGAGATCCAGAACATCGCCTCCACCTTCAAGAAGCCCAAGCCATTCACCCAGAAGTCGGTGGGCATGCAAGGCGCTCGCAAGGACACGCTCACAGCAATCGTGTTCGTCAGGCCGATTGCCGCGAAGTACCTCGAGCCCTACGAAGACGGCGGCGACCATGTTCTGGCTGGCCGCGCGCTCTTCAACCCGAAGAACATCAAGCTCGATCAATACGGCCAGTTGCCCCGCAAGGTGCTGGAACGACTGAAGGCTCGAAGGGATATTTTCATTGGGCCGATCAAAGCAAAGTCAGGCACCGTCAATGGTGTCTGGCAGCGCATACCAGCAAAGAAGAAACAGCCAGCTCACTTGAAGCTGCTGATTCGTTTCGGTGACGCGGTTGCTGTGACCAAACGGTTGAACTACCGCAGTCGCGCCAAGGCGCTGATTGATCGACGGTTCAATGCCGTGCTTGGGTCGGCAATAGGCAAGGCGATCCTCTCGGCCCGGTAATGGGGTGGTGCGCCACGATGGTGCAGGGTGCCTTTCCGCCCCCCCCCTGGTCATGGGTCCCTCCTGAGCATTCCTGCACCGAGGGCATTGCGCGCCCCGGTGCAGCCCCAGCTATGAAGTCCTAAAGGTGTTCGCACCCGAGTTCGAGCCATGAAGCAAGGTGTCTCCATTCGCGAGTTTGCGCGCCGCGAAGGTGTGTCCGACACGCTCGTCAGAAAAGCGCTGAAGCTCAACAGGCTCGCGGCTTTCGACGACGGCTCGATCAATCCAGATCTCGTTGGAAGTAGCTGGCGGGAAGGTAACGCCAAGGGTGCGAACCCAGCGGACCAAAATGCGAACCCAGGGGTTCGCAGTTCGCACTCAAGGGGTCGCAGTTCGCAGGTCGATGAGATCGACGGTGAAACTCTGGAAGTGCAGGCCGCTCGACTGCTCGAAAGCGGCGGCGTGGCCTCCCATGACTACGCCGAAGCGCTGCGACGGAAAGAGAACTACCTGGCGCTGCTGCGCCAGCTCGAGTACGAACAAAAGTCAGGTTCGTTGGTTGATCTGGAGGTCGCCGAGAAAATCCTATTTGAACAGGCCCGGGCATCGCGTGATGCCTGGCTCAATTGGCCTACCCGTGTGGGGCCGCTTCTCGCCGCCGATCTCGGCCTTGAGGCTGATCGTGTGGTTGGAGCATTGACGGAGTATGTCCACAAACACATCAGTCAACTCGGTACACCGGAAAGTGAGGTCGAGTTCGTTAGCGAAAGCTGACCGCCTGCGCCTGGCCTACCGCCAGGGCTGGACGCCGCCGCCACGCATCACCGTCCCCGACTGGGCTGACCGTTACCGGCGCCTGGCGAAGGAGGCCGGCGCAATCTCGGGCAACTGGGAAACCTCGACGGTCGAGGTCGCCCGAGGCCCGATGCTGGCCGTAACCGAGGCTGGCGTGCATGTCATCACGGTGATGGTCAGCACCCAGCTGCTCAAGACGGCGCTGCTAGAAAACATCTTCGGCTACTTCGCTCACCTGGACCCATGTCCGATGCTGTTGTTACAACCCAAGGAGGCGGCCGCCGAACAGTTCTCAAAAGAGCGTATCAGCCCCCTGGTTCGGACAACTCCAGTCCTGCGCGAGATCGTCGGCACCGGAAAGACCCGGTCATCGGATGAAACGCTGTTGTACAAGGCTTTCCCTGGCGGCTTCCTGGCACTGGCCGGTGCGGGCAGTCCGGATAACCTGGCCCGCCGCCCGATTCGCATTCTGCTGAGCGACGAGGTCGACAAATATCCGATCACCCGCGAGGGTGATCCGATCATGCTGGCCGAAGAGCGCACGGCGAGTTTCGGCGCCAACTGGCTGTCAGTGCGCGCGTGCTCGCCGACCGTCGAGGACGAGTCTCGAATTGAAAAAAGCTTTCTGGCTTCCGACCAGCGCCGCGCCTCCCTGGAGTGCCAAGGGTGTGGGCACCGGCAGTTTCCGGATTTTTTCAAGCATGTCCATTGGCAAAAGGACCCGGAAACCGGAGCCCACCTGCCGAAGACGGCACGCATGTACTGCGAGGGTTGTGGCTGTGAGTGGTCGGAAGGCGAGCGCCTCAAGGCTTTGCGTAGCATCCGCTGGCATCAGACCAAGCCGTTCAGTTGCTGCGGTGATCGCCATCAGCCGCTTGAGCAATACGACGCGGCCTGGAACCTGCTGCGTGAAGGTGCGGTGGCTCGGGTCTGGACATTATCCGAGAGCCCGCGGCATTCGGTATATCTGGCGCGCTGCCCAACCTGCGGCAGTCACCCAGTGGACAACGAGCATGCCGGGTTCACCGCCTCGAAGCTCTATAGTCCATGGTCGAAGGACAAGCCATCGGATATCGCTCGCAAATGGTTGGCCTGCGGTGACGACGAAGACATGAAGCTGGCGTTCTACAACACCCAGCTGGGCTTGCCCTATCGGAAGAACTCCGGGCGTGAGATTCAGATCGAGGCCTTGGCCGCTCGCTGCGAGGTCTGGGCGGCCGAAGTTCCCGACGGCGTTGCGCTAATCACAGTCGGCATCGACTGCCAGGACTACCGGCTTGAGATGGAGGTCATCGGCTGGGGTGTTAATGAGGAGTCCTGGTCGATTGACTATCACGTCATTGACGGCGAATTCGATCAGCCCGACGTACAGGCGCTGCTCGACGCTTACCTCAAGCGGATCTGGTACCGCGCTGACGGCTATGCCTTCCCGGTGATGGCTGCCTGTTTCGACTCGGGTGGCCACCACACTCAGGCAGTGTATGGCTTCTGCAAGGCTCGCATTGGGAGACGCATATGGGCCGTTAAGGGCGAGTCCGCCCGCAACGGCAAGCGCTCTCCTGTCTGGCCTACCAAAGTCCCAAGCCGGCGCAGCAAGGCGACTTACCGCCCGGTGATGCTGGGGGTGAACGCCGCCAAGGACACCATTACCACTCGTCTGATGAAGGACAAGCCAGGTCCTGGCTACATGCACTTTCCAGTCAGTCGTGACATCAACTACTTCGCCCAGCTCACCGCCGAACGCTCCATCGTCAAGGTGACAGGTGGTGTGAAGTACCGGGTATGGGAGCCTCGACCAGGACGTGCCAACGAGGGATTGGACTGTCGCGTATATGGCTATGCCGCGCTCTGCGGGCTGCTGCACATGGGCATCAAACTCAACAAGCGTGCCGAAGAGGTCAATGCCTCGATTGGCATTCCGGTGGCTCGGCCAGAGACTGAACCTCAGGACGACATTGTCCCGCCAGAGACCACAGCACCTGTTGCCGCTGGGCCCAGGGTCATCCAGACCACGCCCGACAAAAAGAAATCGCTAACCAGACGGTTGGCCTAGATATCCCCGTTTCGGCGGGGATCACCCGGAGTCACCCCTATGAGCCGTTACGGACCAACCAGCAACCTGTTGGCGGGCATTCCGCGCGCGTCGTTGCAGACATCGCTGGAAAGCGCCCAACAGGCTTACCTGCAGCTTTCCGCCGGCGGCAAGGTCGAAAGCGCGACCTACACCCAGGGCGATGGCTCGAAAAGCATCACCTATACCCGCGCAAACCTCGCTCAACTCGCGAACGTCATCATGATGCTCCAGAAACAGCTCGGCATCGTTTGTCGGCCGCGTCAGCCCATCCGCATTGGATTTAAGTGATGAATAATCCCGTATCGATTGTGGGGCTCGACGGCAAGCCGATCCAGCCCATGCGGCCGAGCCGGGGCAAGATGCTGGCGCCGGGTGGCAACGTCCCGTACGACGCCGCTGATATCTACGGTGAGCACGTATCTGGCTGGCGCCCGTATTTGGGGTCACCAGACGGCGACCTCAACATGTACCGGGACCGGATCGTTTCTCGTGTCCGTGACCTGGTGCGCAACGATGGCTGGGCCTCTGGTGCGGTCACGCGAATTCTCGACAACGCTATCGGCGGTCATTTCCGGCCTCTGATCAAGCCGGACTGGCGCGCCCTGGCAGCACATACGGGCAACAAGGTATTCGATGCCACCTGGGCCCACGAATTCGCCCAGGTGGCCACGGCCAATTACCGGACCTGGGCCTTTGACAGTGGGCGCTATTGTGATGCACAGCGCTCTCTGACTATCACTCAAATGATGCGCCTGGGCTTCCGGCACAAGCTGGTCGAGGGGGATTCCCTAGTGCAGGCCTGCTGGATTCCTGAGCGCGTGGGGTATGGCAGGGCGCGCTATGCCACGGCCATGCAACTGATCGATCCGGACCGTCTGAGCAATCCACAACAGCGGTTCGACTCCGACACCACCCGCGGGGGCGTCGTGCTCGATCAGTTCGGCGCCGCCAAGGCTTATTGGATTCGCAAGGCCCATCAGGGCGACTGGTGGGCCGCTGCCGACAGCGTGACCTGGGAGGAAATCCCGCGGGAAACTGAATGGGGGCGGCCGGTCATCATCCATGACTACGACCATGATCGGGCCTCTCAGCATCGCGGCGGTTCTGGCATCTTCGCGCCGATCTTGCAGCGCATGAAGATGCTGGCCAAGTACGACGCGGTGGAACTGGATGCGGCGGTGATCAACTCGATTTTCGGTGCCTATATCGAGAGTCCGTTTGACCACTCTCTGGTCGGCGATGCCATCGGTGACGATGCTGATCTATCCCGGTACCAGGACCAGCGCGCCGATTACCACGAAGACCGCCGGACCATGCTCGGCGAATCTCGACTGCCAATCTTATTCCCGGGCGAGAAAATCAACGCCGTCACGGCCACCCGGCCCAATGCGAACTTCGCCGGCTTCGAGAAATCGTTCCTGCGCAACTTCGCCTCGGCCACCGGCCTGTCAGCTCAGCAGATGTCGCACGACTGGTCCGACACCAACTACAGCTCAGCGCGCGGCGCCTTGCTGGAGGCGTTCAAGACCTTGACGCGCCGCCGCAACGACTTCGCCACCAACACCGCGCAGCCGGTGCTGGGCTGCTTCATGGAGGAATCCATGGAGATTGATGACTACCCGCTGCCACATGGCGCTCCGGCGTTTATGGAGTGCCGTGGCATGTACTCACGCGCCGAATGGATGGGACCGGCCCGCGGCTGGATCGATCCTGTCGCCGAGAAACAGGGCGCCGTCCTCGGTATGGATGCGGGCTTGTCCACCCTGCAACAGGAGTGCATGGAACAGGGCCTGGATTACGAGGAAGTGCTCGAGCAGCGCAAGCGCGAAATCGACAAGTTCAAGGAGCTCGGCATCCCGGCCCCGACATGGGCTGGCATGCAGATCCCAGGCGGCTACACCACGGCGGACGACGCCATACAGAAACCGAGGCCTACCTAATGCACTTTGGACACCTTGCGCAGCGGCTTTTCAATGTGCCGGTGGCGATTCGCCCAGAAAAGGCCGAGGTCATCATGGCCGCCCTGGCCGAGCGCCTGGGTATCGGCCGGATGATGCGGGTCAGCGGTGATGCCGTTGACCTGACGCCCCTGGCCCTTGAGGGCGACGGCTACAGCTATGCCGACCGGGAGGCCCGCGACACCGGTTACGACCTGGTCGGCGACATAGCCATCATTCAGGTGCACGGCACCTTGGTGCAGAAGACTGGGACTCTCCGGCCCTGGAGCGGTATGACCGGCTACGACGGCTTGCGCCAGGCCTTTCTCACGGCCCTGCTCGACCCGAAAGTCAGCGCCATCGTGCTGGATGTCGATTCACCTGGCGGTGAGGTCGCTGGCTGTTTCGATCTGGTGGACACCATCTACAGCGCTCGTGGCGACAAGCCGATCTGGTCGATTCTCAACGAGTCGGCCTACTCAGCGGCTTATGCCATTGCCAGTGCAGCGGACCGCATCTACGTGCCGCGCACGGGCGGCACCGGGTCCATTGGCGTGATCTGCATGCATGTCGACTTTTCCAAGGCCCTGACCTCGGCCGGAATTGAGGTCACTTTCATCACTTATGGTGACCGAAAGGCAGACGGACACTCAGAAATCCCGCTGTCGGCGGATGCCCTGGCGCGGTTCCAAGCGGACATCGACACCATGGGCGAACTGTTCGTCGAGACGGTTGCCCGTAACCGAAACATCGCGGCCAGCAAGGTCCGCGCAACCCAGGCTGGAACCTTTCTCGGCGCTGCCGGAGTTGAGGCTGGCCTGGCTGACGCTGTTGCGGCGCCCGACGCCGCTTTCCGGGCGCTGCTCTCTCAGCTGGCCTAGCACCAACCTTCAGAGGATTCACCGATGACCATTCGCAAAAAGCTGAGTGCGGCCATGCCGTTCGCCCAGTTGTTTGGTATTTCCCCGCGCGCCGAGGAAGAAGACGACAAGGAAAAATCCAGGCATGCCCGTCGTGCGGAAGAGGATGACGAGGAAAAGGACGACAAGGAAGACGACAAAAAAAGTCGCAAGGCCAAGCGCGCTGAGGACGATGACGACACGGAAGAAGAGGATGACGACAAAAAGTCGCGCCGCGCCAAGGGCGAAACCGAAGACGATGAGGAGGATGAGGACAAGAAAGGGCGCAAGGCCAAGCGCGCTGAGGAAGACGACGAGGACATGGAGGATGACGAAGACAAAAAAGACGCCAAGTCCAAAAAAGCCATCGTCGCCCAGGAGCGCATCCGCTGCGCCCGAATCGTTGCGCACGGCCTGAGGTCGGGTAATCCCGAGCAGGCCTGCGTCTTTGCCTTCGACACCAACATGTCGGCAGACGCCGCCATCAGCGCCCTGAGCGTAGCTCGCGTCGCCGGTGGGCGTGGCGGCAGTCTGGGCGAACGCATGAAGGACGCCAACGTCACGCACGTGGGCGCCGGCGGTGGCGATGAGTCATCCGGGGTTTCACCGATCGCCCAGAAAATCATTGCTGCCGCCGCCCGTGCGCAGTCGCTCTAACCCCAACACTCCACGGAGATCGACAACATGTCGTTGACCCCCAGCGTCATTCGTGACAACCCGCAACAGCCCGGCGTGCAGGCTCAGGTCTACATCCCGGATCAACTGATCGCCGATGCGCGCAATCTGGTGACGCAACCGATCCTGATTGGCTCCGGCACTCTCAAACGCGGCACGGTACTCGGCCAGCAGACCGTCAACCCGATCCAGGCAGCGGCGGCCCAGGGCAATACCGGTAACGGTACCCTGGGAAGCATTAGTGTCGGCGCTGCGGTTGAGGTGGGTATCTATACCATTACCGCAACCTCGGCCACCGTCTTCAGCGTCATCGACCCGGAAGGTGTTGTGCTCGGCAATGCCACTGCCGGCACGCCGTTCACGAGCGCTGAAATCAACCTCACCCTAACTGCAGGCGCTACGGCGTTCGTGGTCGGTGACGCTTTCACCATCAGCGTGTTCGATGCCGTCGGCACCTATGTGCAGTGCGTCCGTACTGCTTCCGATGGCAGCCAGAACCCAGTCGCCATTCTGGTAGACGATGCTGATGCCAGCCTGGGTCCTGTCACGGCTGGTGGGTATCTGGCGGGCGAGTTCAACGCCTCGAAGCTGATCTTCGATACCTCCTGGTCGTTACCGGGCCTGGTGTCCGCCATGCGCCCCTACGGGATGTTCGCCAAAAGCTCCATTTCGTCTGATTCGCCTTCGAACAACTCCGCGCCGTAATTCGGCCCCTACCGTACTGCCCACAAGAACCCGCTCCGGCGGGTTTTTTTGTGAGCTGGATTTAGCATCCCTTGCTTGGAGAGGCCCATGACTGCCGCCAGTTCGTTTCCATTCAGCACCACCGACCTGATCCAGGTCGTACCGACGCTCAAGCGTTCGCAGAAATTCCTGCTCGACCGGTTCTTTCCGAACATCGTCAACTCGCAAACCGAATTCGTCGCGATCGACATCGATGTCGGCCTGCGCCGCATGTCGCCCTTCGTCAGTCCACTGGTGCAGGGCAAGTTGGTCGAACAGCGCAAGTACCAGACCAACACCTACAAGCCCGCATATATCAAGGACAAGCGCGCGCCGGACCTGCGCAAGCCGGTCATGCGCCACATCGGTGAGCGCATCGGCGGCGGCGAGATGACCGCCGGCGAACGCGAGATGGCCAACGTCGCGTTCGAGATGGCCGACCAGATCGACATGCTGGATCGGCGTCTGGAATGGATGGCGGCCTCGGCCATGCTGACCGGTCGCGTCACCGTCTCCGGGGAAGGCTTTGAAACCGAGGTGGTGGACTTCGGTCGCGACGGCCAGTTGTCGATTGCCCTGACCGGCAACAGCCAGTGGGGCATCAAGGCCAACTTCAACGCCGCGGGTCGCGACACCGTACCGGCCAACAACATTGAGGAATGGCAGACCCTGATGCTCCAACTGTCGGGGGCCCAGGCCGCGGACTTGGTGTTCACCACCTCGGCCTGGCGGACCTTCTCCAATGACGAGAAAGTGTTTGGCGCCATCTTCTTCCCGAAACAAGGAGAGTCCGGCAACATCAACATCGGCCCGCAGATCGCTCCGGGCGCCGTGTACAAGGGGCGCTGGGGTCAGTACGACCTGTGGCTGTACAACGACTGGTATATCGACGAAAACGGCGTCGAGCAGCCAATGCTGCCTGATGGCTACATGCTGATGTCCGGCGCGCAACTGATGGGAACCCGCGCCTTCGGCACCATCCTGGACCCGAATTTCAACTATCAGTCGCTGTCCTACGCGCCCAAGACCTGGGTTGAGAACGACCCAGCCCAGCGCATCCTGCTGATGCAGAGCTCGCCGCTGGTTATCCCGAGTCGCGTCAATGCCTGCCTGGCCGCCAAGGTCTGCACCCCGGCGAGCGGAAGCTGATGGCCGCCCCTGGAGGAGCGGGGGCCTCTGTCGTGGAGGCCATTGTGGCTAGAGGTCGTACCGTGGTGGGCGTCGACAAAAAATCGCGTCGGGAAGGCGAAACCGTCAAGGTTCCCGCTACCGAAGCCGAGGTGTTGACTCGCCAAGGATTTCTGGTTGATGGGGATGTTGTGGAGAAACCGCAGGTGGGCCCGCACATCCGAGTGTCGTCCGGCCCTGGGGTGAGGATTGCCTAATGATCGATTGGGACGGCCTGGTGCTGGCGCCGCTGGAAACCATCTTCGGAGAAGGTCAGCGCCCGGAAGGGAAGGTGATGTTCTACCCCGCTGGCCGAGTGGCCTATCCCATCGATGGTGTGTTCGATTCGGCTTATCGTGAGGTTGAGCTGGTCGATCCGCTGGTGGGCGTTACCTCGACACAACCTGTGCTGGGCGTGCGGCTCTCGACCTTTTTGGAGCCTCCTGCCCAGGACGACGAGGTCTATATCCCGAGCATTGCCCAGCGCTATCTGGTGATCGAAGTTCGCCCCGACAGCCACGGCTGGGCCAAGCTCATGCTGAGTGAAATGTAATGGCGACCACCTCCGAACTACGGCAGATCGCCGCCGAGGCACTCAAGGCGGGGACGGCGGCCGGCAACAATGTTTTCGCGGCCAGGACCTGGCCGACCTGGAACGGTAGCTACCCCATCATCTGGCTACATGCGCCAGAGGAAGACAAGGAGTCGCTGGGTCGTCAGGGCGGACCGCAATTCACCGTGACGGCAACGATCCGGATCAGCGCTCGGCTGCAGCTCAAAGCGCTCCCGAAAAACGCCGCGGCTGGCGCGATGATCCTGGCACTGGAAGCCATGCAGCGCCAGATTGAAAGGGCGCTGATCAACTTCCCGCCACTGATGAGCAGGCTGCAACAGTTCCCCTTCATTCGCTCCCAGATGCATGAGGATGGTGAAGGCGAGCAGCACCTTGGCGAACTGGTCATGGATGTCGGTATGGAGTTCTACCAGGGCCCCGAGGACTTCTATCCACTCGAAGGGGCGGCAGACGAGCCGCCGTTCGACCCGGTGGCCGCCGCCGTCGTTCAACCCATCGTGCCGCTGACCGAGGTCAATGTCACCGCCGATCTGATCAACGTCGCCGACCCCACGGGCACCTATCCCAACCCGCCATTCGCTGGCGCTGTTACACCGGCTCCGCGCACTGTTGGTCCTGATGGGCGAGCAGAAGGCGGTCTCATGTTCGAATTTCCGCAGGAGTAATCATGCGCATTTATGCCTCCCCTGGGTTGCTGGTACGCGACCCGGTCAAACGCGATCGCCTGCCGCCAGAAGGCCGGGAGGTGCCGGACGACGATTTCTACTGGCTGCGCCGGCTGAGCTGTGGCGACGCCACCCTGGTGGCCTCCGACGCTGCGCCCGTTGAAATGGCGGCGCCGTTACAAGAAACCTCGGCTCCGATCTTGGTCGAGCCGCCCGAAACCCATGAAGGGAGCGACAGTCAATGACCGTCCCGTTCAGCAACATCCCGGCGAACCTGCGGGTTCCGCTGTTCTATGCCGAGGTCGATAACTCCCAGGCCAACAGCGGCGCGCAGACTCAGCGCACCCTGATTGTTGGTCAGATCACCGCCGGGGGTAATGGCGTGGTCAACGTGCCAGTACTGGGCCAGGGTGTCAGTGATGCCCAGGCCAAGGGTGGTTTGGGCTCGATGCTGGCGCTGATGACCGCTGCCTATAAGAGATCTGACAGCTTCGGCGAGGTCTGGTTTCTGCCGCTGGCTGATGCCGCAGGCTCCGTGGCCGCCACGGGCACCGTCGCTATCGTCGGGAGCCCGGCAGCCACTGGCGTAATCTCGCTCTACATCGCCGGGCAGCTGATCAGTCTGACCGTCACCACGGGGGAGGCCGCCGCGGATATTGCCACCGCCCTGGCGGCTCTGGTGAACAGCTCCGGCAATCTTCCCGTCACGGCCACTGCTGCGACCGCAACGGTGACGCTCACTGCAAAGAACAAGGGTACCGGCGGCAACGAGATTGACCTACGCCTGAACTACCTGGGCACCGCTGGCGGCGAGTTCGTGCCCACCGGCCTGACGCTCACCCTGACCCAGATGACCGGCGGGGCGACCAATCCGGTGCTTGACACCGCGCTGTCCGCCCTGGGTGATGAGGCGTTCGACATCATTGTCAGCCCTTACACCGACACTGCCTCGCTGAATTCGTTGAAGAACCTGCTCAACGACCAGACCGGGCGTTGGAGTTATGCCAGTCAGTTGTATGGCCATGTCTTTGCCGCCCAACGCGGCACGCTGTCGACCCTGGCTACTGCCGGTGATGCCCGCAACAACCAGCACGAAAGCATCATGGGCTTCTACGACTCCCCGTCGCCGGCATGGATCTGGGCGGCGGATATGGCGGGTACCGCGGCTGTGGCGCTTCGCGCCGATCCTGGCCGTCCTTTGCAGACTCTAGCGCTGAGCACTGTGCTGGCGCCGCCTCCGGCGTCGCGTTTCGATCTGGGTGAACGTAACACGCTGCTCTGGGATGGTATCTCGACTTTCACCGTTGCCAGTGACGGCACCGTCGCCATCGAGAACCTGATCACCACCTATCAGGTGAATGGATTCGGTGCTCCGGACGACAGCTACCTGCAAATCGAGACGCTCTTCTCGCTGATGTATGTGCTGCGCTTTCTGCGCTCGATCGTCACGTCTAAGTACGGTCGGGTGAAGCTCGCCGCTAATGGCACCCGGTTTGCACCTGGCTCGGCCATTGTCACGCCAAACATCATCCGAGCCGACTTGATCGCCGGGTATGGCGCGCTGGAATACAACGGGTTTGCGCAGGATGCCAAGGCCTTCGCCCAGGCGCTGATCATTGAGAAGAATGCGACCAATCCCAACCGGGTTGATGCGCTCTGGCCGGGCACCCTGATCAACCAGCTGCGCACCTTCGCGCTGCTCGCTCAATTCCGCCTGTAACTCAGGCCTTTCGTCAACGACCGCCATCGAGCGGTTTTTTTTCGCCTGGAGAAAGACATGGCTGATACCAACCGCCTGGCCGGGACCTGCTACCTGAGCATTGACGGCGTGAACTACATGCTGGCCGGTGACTTCTCCTACAAGGTTTCCGGCGTGTCCCGCGAAACCCTGAAGGGGCAGGACGGCGTCCACGGCTACAGCGAAACCCCACAGCCTGGCTATATCGCTGCGACCCTGCGGGATGCCTCGAACCTGAGCATCGCCGACATCAACGCGATGAACAACGCCACTGTCGTGGCTGAGTTGGCAAACGGCAAAACCATCATCGGTCGCAACATGTGGACCACCGAGCAACAAGAATCCAAGTCCTCCGACGCGACTATTGAAGTCAAGTGGGAAGGCCCATCCGTTACGGAGAACTGATCCATGTTTGAAGAAGAAATCACCATCACCCTGGTCAAGTCCGTTGTCATCGGTAAGGGTGACACGGCGGTGCCATACGACGAAATCAAGCTGCGCGAACCTACTGCCGGCGAGATGGAAAAGGCCAGCCGTGCCGATACGTCGGTCGGCTCTGCGATCACTCTGATCAGTCTGGTCGCCGGCATCCCGCGCGGCGTGGTCGAGAAGTTCAGCAAGCGCGATCTTGTTGCCGCGAACAAGTTCCTCGAGGGTTTTACCGAAGCTGGTCAGACGGAGGAGGCTGGCCAGAGCTGATTGCCGAACTGACCAAGTATTACGGCTGGGGGCCGCGCGATGCGTGGTCGCTCACCCTGGCGGAGCTGATCGAATGGAACAAGCAGGCCATTCGCATGACGAGTAATCAAAATGCCTGACTTCAAAATAGTCATCAGCGCCGTCGACAAGGCGACCGCCACGGTTCGCAAGGTCAACGACGCCGTCAGCCGAATGACACGGCCTTTCGAAGAGGTCGGCAAGTCATTCAAGAGTCTCGGTCGTGAGCTTGGGTTTGAACGAATCGGCAAAAACCTCACCACTATCGGCCGTGAAGCCGGCGGCGCGGCCCGAAGCGTAGGTATGATCGTCGCGCCCATGGCGGCGCTCACCGGTATTGGCTCTGTGGCGGGTATCGCGGCCCTGGCCAACAACTGGGCCAACCTGGGCCGTTCCATCGATAACAGCGCTCGCGGTATCGGTGTCACGTCCGGGCAGCTGCAAAGCTTCCAGGGCGCGGCCAAGCTTGTCGGCATTGGAGCTGACACGACAACCGCAAGTATGGATAGCCTGGCCACTACCATGCAGGACGCTCAGTGGGGGCGAAACCAGGGTGCCTTGCTGATGCTGAACAAGCTCGGCATAGGCCTGAAGAAGACCAAGGACGGCGCCTGGGATGTCGTCGGAGAGTACAAGGCCATTGCCAACGCCGTGGCCAGCCAGAAGAGTCCTCAGGTCCAGGCGCTGATTGCCAATAATCTCGGTCTGGGCGGCATGCTGCCGTTCCTGCGCGAGGGCGCGGCTGGCATTGAGCGCTATGAAGACACCGTTCGCCGCCTCGGTTATGTGATGAGCGACACGGCGGTCAAGCAGGGTAAGGAGTTTTCCCAGAGTCTGGCATCCCTGAATATCGCTGTTGACGGCACCAAGAACGCGATCGGCGACAAACTGATCCCTGTCATAAAGCCGCTGGTTGATCAGTTCACCAACTGGCTGGCTGCGAACCGGGAGCTGATTGCCACCAATATCGCCGACTGGGCCAAGGGCTTCGCCACTTGGATCAACAAGATCGATTGGAAAAAGGTCGGCGACGGGATCATCAACTTCGGCAAGGGCGTCGGTAAGGTCGTTGACTGGCTTGGCGGCTGGCAGAACGCCGCGCTGCTGGTGGTTGGCGTCATGAATGCGGGGTTGATCGCTGGTGTCCTGTCGCTGGGAGTAACCCTGCTCAAAGGGGGCGCCGGGATTCTGTCTTTTATCGGTATCCTCTGGAAATGGCAGGCCGCTGCCACTGCAACCGCTGCTGCACAAGGGACGCTGACAGCAAGCGCTGCGGCTGGTTTTCTGGGTAAGGCTGGATTTGTTGGGGCTGCCGGTGCCGCCGGCTATGGCGTCGGCACGATGATCAATAATCATTTTGTCGAAGGAACAAAATTCCAGGGCTGGCTCGGTGACAAGATCGCTCGAGGCTTGGCATTTTTCGGCAACGACGAGGCCAAGCAGGCTGTTGCCGCCACGGATCTGGCTAATGGAGTGATTCCTGGAGGCCGCGACAAGTCCATATCGGTTTCCAAGTTTTTCGAAGATCAAGGCTGGACCAAAGCTCAGGCAACTGGAATAGCGGCAAACCTCGGTCTTGAAAGCAACTTCAGTCCTTCCGCTTATGGTGATGGCGGTAGCGCCTATGGCCTTGGTCAATGGCACCAGGACAGGCAGCAGGAATTCGCCAAGTGGGCAGGGAAAAGCATCCATGGCTCAAGCGAAGAAGATCAACTTCGCTTTGTCCAGTACGAGCTGACACAGGGTAACGAGAAGGCCGCCGGGGATCAGTTGCGTGGTGCGAAGAGTGCCCGCGAGGCGGGCGAGATTGTTTCCAGGAAATACGAGCGTCCTGCTGCTGCTGATTGGGAGGCTGCTCGTCGCGGAAAACTGGCTGAAGCGATATCAACGCCAGCCCCAGATCCAGCCCCAGCCCCCGCCGGGCCGTATACACAAGGTGCCGCTCAGGCTGCGCCTGGCGGTACCGTCAAGGTTGAGATCGAGCACAAGAATGCCCCCGAGGGGATCAAGACCAAGGTCAAGTCCGACGGCAACGTCCAGACTTCAAGCCGTGTCGCCTGGTCAGGCGTTGGAGCCATCGCATGAGCCTGCTGTCCGACATCATCCAAATCGCCCAGGACTCCAACAGGTCCTGGACGGAAATGCTCAATCAGGCGTCGTTCCGGGGCGTGCCGTTCGCCGTCTATGGCGGTGATGCGCGCTTCGGCCGGCGTCTGGCGATGCACGAGTACCCTGGCCGCGATAAACCCTACATTGAGGACATGGGCCGCTCTACGCGCCGGATTCGCATGAGCGGCTTTCTTGTCACCGACAGCCTGGTGTATGGCGGCGGCAGTGTCCTGGCGCAGCGTGATGCCCTGGTCGCGGCGGCAGAGAAGGGTGGCCCCGGCGCTCTGGTGCACCCAACCCTGGGCGCGCTGAAAGTCAGCGTCCCGGCCGAGGGGCTGAGCGTTGTTGAGCGCTGGGACATGGGGCGCTACTTTGAAATCAGCTTCACCTTCATCGAGTCCGGCGACCGGGTCTTTCCGACCATCACCTCTGACAGCGGCACGCTGCTGGACAAGCTGGCCGCAGCCCTCGGGCTGTCTTCGGCGCTGGATTTCGCCCGCAAGGTGATCGGCGGCGTCACCGCAGTGATAAATGCCGTCGAGGGCGTCATCAAGTTCGGTAAGGCTATCGTTGGGATGATCGTCGGCGTGATCGCCGACTTCAAAGTGCTGGTCGGGCGTATCACTCATGACGTGCGCAGCATCACCAGCCTGGGAGCGTTGCTGACTGGTGACTTTGGCCGCTACGCCAATGGCAACGTCAGCAGCGCGCTGACGACCAGCAAGAATGCCAGAGACGCCAGCGCAACCATGGCCGACCTGATCGCCAAGAACACGGATAACCGTGCGGCGGTCGATGCGGCCATGGACACCCTGGTGAGCGCCGCTGCCAATCTGGACGCCTCGAGCAGTGCTGCATTCACGGCGGCCGTGCAGGGGGTGATGGATGCCTTGGTGGCTGGTATTGCTGATCCGGGTAATGCCATAGCTCTATTGGGGCCGCTGGCCAGCTACACACCGACAACATTCGGCGGGGCTGGTGCTATCGGTGTGGCTCGTGGGGTGGCGCAGGACGCCACAAGCGCACTGCTACGCCGGGCGGCACTGGCCTCTATCGGTCAGGTGGTGGCCGCTTATGTGCCGACCTCCTACGACGAGGCCATTAGCACTATGGGGACAGTCACCGGATTCATTGATGCGGAATTGCTGGTGGCCGGCGATGCGGGCGATGATGATACTTACAACGCCCTGGTCGCCCTGCGCCAGGCCGTGGTCAGTGATCTGACCACCACGGGCGCCACGCTGCCGCGCCTGGAGACGTTTGCCTTTCGGGCACCGATGAATGCCCTGACCATGGCGAACCGGCTCTACCGCGATGCCACCCGGGCCGACGAGTTGATCCAGCAGGCCAATCCGATTCACCCGGCGTTTATGCCGACGACAATAAGCGCTTTATCAAAATAGTTACTTGTTCTGCTGTTGGTAGTTGTAGGTTGGCGCAATGTATTTGTCGCATGTTCCAGATAAGTATTCGTTGGCAATGTATCCGTTATAGCCGTTATCCATGACGATGTAGGAGACATAGGCCCATCCGTCGGGCAGTGCTACTTTTCCAGAGGTGGTTATTCTTATTTTGGATAAGTCACTTTTCGAAGTTAGTGGTGATCCACACTGTGCCTCTTTTAGCAGCTGTCTTTCGTATGACTCGAGTTGGTCGGCCTTGTATCCAAGCCGTTTGAAAATTATGGCTGCAGGTTTTGGATATGTGCAAATTATTGGCTGTTCTGCCGTAAATCGGCATTCAGCACTTGCGCTTGTGTTAGCCGCTAATACAAGAAAACACAAGACCAGCTTCGATTTTTTGTTCATGGTTTATCCTAAAGGGGGGCTCCATGCAGGCTGATGATCTAACCATAACATCGGGTGGTTTGACTATCACTGGGTGGACAGATGTTCGCGTTACGCGTGGCATCGAGAGGCTTCCCAGTGACTTCAGTATTGGCATGACGGAGATCTACCCAGGCGAATTTGGACAGATCGTTCTGGAACCGGGTGATGCCTGCCAGGTGCGCCTGGGCGATGATCCAGTGGTAACCGGCTATATCGATCATTATGTACCCGGCATTAGCGCTGGGGATCACTCCATACGCATAAGCGGGCGATCCAAGTGTGCAGACCTCGTTGACTGCGCGGCGGAATGGCCTGGTGGACAGATTACTAATCAGACGGTTCTTGGTATCGCTCAGAGGCTCGCGTCGGTATACGGGGGCTCTGGAATTCCGGTCGCGACAGACGTGAAAGAGTTACCGATTCTCCCACAGGTCAATCTGATGCTCGGAGAGTCTGCCTTCGAGATCATTGAGCGGATGGCTCGTTTCTCTGCGGTATTGGCTTATGATCTGCCCGATGGCAGTTTGTTTTTGTCTCAAGCAGGAGCGCGGAGCGCGGCCAGTGGTTTTGCCGAGGGTGTGAATGTTCAGTCTGCGTACATTGATTTTTCCGCAGACTTCACCTATTCGGATTACAATGCATACATTCAATCGGTCGATGCCTTTACCGACCTAGGGCAGCTTGGAAATAAGCTATATACATCAAAAGATATAAACGTCAAACGTCATCGCGTGATGGTTATAATTTCCGAGGGTGGCGGCCTTGGCAATGATATCGCAATAAAACGGGCAGATTGGGAAGCCGCCCGAAGATTTGGAAGGTCGAAAGTTGTCAGGGTGACGACTGATACTTGGCGAGACTCTTCTGGCTCGTTATGGGAGCCGAATACACTTGTTCCGGTTCATCTACCAAGATTGAAGCTCTCAAATGAGATCATGCTGATTGTTGATGTTACTTTTATTAGAAATGATTATTCCGGCACGACCGCAGAGCTAACGCTGATGCCGCCCGCAGCGTTTTTGCCTCAGCCAATCAACCTCACGCAGCTGTATGGGGAGTTATCTCATGGGGTGCCTCAATGAGCGGTTCAGACAAACAGTCAGCAGATAGCGACGGTGTTATGCAGCGCCTCTGGCGAAGAATTCAGCTGATGTCGAGCTGGGGGCGGGTGAGTTTCGTCAACGACAGCAAAACAGCCCAGCTACTTCAGGTGAAACTCAACGACTCGGAAACCCGGGACGGCACCCCACGAATCGCGGAGTTTGGCTTTACCTCTGTGCCTCCTGACGGTTCTGACGTGCTTGTGGTGTTCCTGGGCGGCGATCGTTCCAAGGGTGTCGTCGTGGCCACTGGGCACCAGGCCAGTCGGCCGGCCAACCTACAGGCTGGCGAGTCCATGCTCTACGACCTGGCGGGCAAGTCGGTCTACCTGACCCAGTCTGGCGGGATTGTCATCGAGGCGAAGGGGTCGCCAGTGACCGTGAATAACGCCACCACGGTCACGATCAACGCCGTGACAGCCGTGCAGATGAACACGCCGGTGTTGCGCGTCAGCGGGGATATTGAGGCTGGCGGCAACGTCAAGGACTCGATCCGGACCATGGCCGCCGACCGGATGATCTTCAACCAGCACACCAACGGGAGCGGCACCACCACGCCGACACCTCAACAATGACCGATATCACCACTACCTGGATCGCGAGCACGGGCAATGGCGATTGGTCGATCAGTGGGGGCGCTCTGGCCAGTGGCGACGACTTGGCCAGCGCCGTGCTGATCAGTTTGTTTACCGATCGCTTGGCCGATGACGACGACATCCCACCGGATGGCGGGGACGACCGCCGAGGCTGGTGGGGGGATGCCGGTGAGGATGTGCCGATCGGCTCGCGGCTCTGGCTGCTTGACCGCTCAAAGCTCACGCCTGCCGTAGCCAACACCGCCAAAATTTATATTGAGGAGGCGCTGAAGTGGCTCATCGATGACCAGGTGGCCCTGGATGTAAGCGCCGCCACCGTCATCGCCGGGCGCAGCCAACTCAACGCGATCATCACAATCACACACCGCAACGGCTCCCTGAGCACGCTCAATTACAACTGGGTGTGGGGCCAGAACTGACCGCACGCTGATTATCGAGCCCGCCTTGAGCGGGTATTTTTTTGCCTGGAGCAAGCCACCTATGCCATTTCCGCGACCTACGCTCTCGGACCTGCGCGCGCGCGTCGCCTCGGACATCACCTCGGGCCTGCCGACGGCCGACGGCCTGCTGCGTTTTTCCAATCTGCAAATTACCGGCAAAGCTGTCGCTGGTATGGCTTACCTCAACTACGGCTACCTCGACTGGATCGCCCGGCAAGGGGTGCCCTATACGGCATCGGGCGAATTTCTCTATGCCTGGGGCGCCCTGAAAAATGTCTACCCGAAGCCATCGACGGTCGCCTCTGGGCAGGTCACGTTCCCTGGTACCCCCGGCGTGACAGTCGACGCAGGCACCCAGGTTGTACGCAGCGACTCGGCAACATTCACCACACAGGCATCAACCACTGTCGGTGCCGGGGGCACCCTGGTGGTCCAGGTGACTGCGGACGTGGCTGGCGAGGCAGGGAATACCCCCGTCGGCAGCCTGATGACGTTGGGTACCTCAATCACTGGCGTGCAATCAACCGGCGCGGTGACCACCGTCATTACTGGGGGCGCAGATCAGGAGCTTGACGGGGCGTTCTTCGATCGCATGCTTGCGGCCTATCAGAGCACTCCGAACGGCGGATCTGACAACGACTATGTGACTTGGGCAAAGAATGTACCGGGCGTAACCCGGGCCTGGTGTATGCCCAATGGCTTCGGCACCGGCACCGTGGTTGTGTACACAATGCTGGATGACGCCAACGCCGCCTATGGTGGCTTTCCCCAGGGCACGAACGGGATCTCGCCGCGTGACAACCGCGTCACGTCTGGAAACCTTGCCGCCGGCGATCAACTGACTATCGCGAACAGCATCTATGTCCAGCAGCCCGTTACGGCAATGGTCTACAGCTGCTCGCCCATTGCGGCCCCAATTGCATGGACGATTACCGGGTTGTTGGCTGCCTCGCTGACGACCAGGGCTGCGGTAGCTGCCGCAATCTCCGGCGTTCTGTTTGATCAGGGTGCCCCCCTTGCTGATGGCTCATCTGTGGATATTTCGGACGTGAGCGCGGCAATTTCCGCGATCGCGGGCACACAGGGGTTCGTTATCACATCCCCAGCAGCAAACATCCCCAACACCCTCGGCTACCTGCCCACGCTGGGTACCGTTACCTACGGCTGATCGCTATGTCAAAACCGTCGTTCACTGACGCCGACTTCACGTCGGCGCTGCTCGGCCTGTTGCCGCGTGGCCGTGTTTGGCCGAAGGATCTGACCTCTGTTCATGCCCAGGCCATCTCCTGCTTTGCCCCGACTTTCACGCGGATCAGTGACTCCGCGCTAGGACTGATCGATGACATGTTCCCGGCGACAACCGTGAACTTTCTCACTGAATGGGAGGCGACTCTCGGGCTGCCAGACCCTTGTGCGGGCATCGCACCGACGTTCCAGGGGCGCCGCAACCAAGTGGTGGCCAGGTTCACCAACACCGGCGGTCAGTCCATCCAATTCTTCACTGCATACGCGGCTGGCCTTGGGTACGCAATCACTGTCACTCAGTACGCGCCCTTCCGATGCGGACAGAGCACCTGTGGACAGCAGCTCGGTGGCCCCGACTGGTTCTTCACCTGGGCCGTCAACTGCCAACTGAACACCGTCAACTATTTCCGGGCAGGGCAATCGGCAGCGGGGGAGCCGTTGTCGTCGTGGGGGAATGCGGTGCTCGAGTGCGAGTTATCCGAAGCAAAGCCATCACACACCATCCTGCAGTTCCATTATTCGTGAGGCCCTAGATGTATCAAATTGATAACTCGACCGCTGCGCCGTTACTTCCAGCGAGTACCGCGCCGGGTACCGCTGGATTCTTCACGGATGGCAATCCAGCGACTGGCACAACGCCAACGATTCTCCCCGCCGAATTCTTGAACATGCTCATGCTGGAGATATTGGGCGTATTGAGTGCTGCGGGAGTCACCCCATCAAAGTCAAACTTCACGCAGCTTGTCACTGCGATCAAAGCAGTGAACAAGCAGGCAACTATTCTCGCGGACACTGGTATTGCCGGCGCTTATTCGGCGGTGAACGTGCCTGCACTTACTGCTCTCCCAGGCACGGGATTTGTTCAGCGGGTCAACATCGCCAACGCCAATACCGGGGCGTCCACGTACGCGCCCGATGGTCTGGCCGCGAAGCCCATCTATGGCATGGCCCTCCAACCGCTGCAGGGCGGCGAGCTGCCACCGGGCATCGCGGTGATGATGTACCTGGTGCAGGCGGGCGTGAACGGCGGAAACGGGGCATGGGTTCTGATTGAGTCGCTGGGGGGAGCCGCACAAGTAGCCCAGGCTTCCAAGTCCCAACACGCTCCGACCGTGGCGCAAATGCAAGCGGGTTATGGCACCTACGCCCTTGATACGGGTGCCGCAAACGCCATTGTTGCAGCACTTTCGCCGGCGCCTACATCCCTCACCGACACGATGCCGATCCGCGTAGCGATTGCGGCAAACAACACCGGTCCCACAACTCTTAATCTAAACGGGCTTGGTGTTAAGCCCGTGGTGGGACTTGGCTCTGCGGCGCTTCAAGGAAACGAGCTGGTCGCCGGAGGGCGGGCCACATTCATGTGGGCTGCTGCGCAAAACTCCTGGATTCTCCTGTCGTGCCAGGCTGCTGCCATGCAGATCGGAGCGGCATCACAAAGCCAGCACGCCATGCAAATGGGGCAGGCGGTAGGTCGTTTGCTCAATGTTAAAAACTTCACTACTCCAGGAACTTCGACTTACACACCAACAGCCGGCACTAACTCAATTGTCGTCGAGGTGGTAGGTGGTGGCGGTGGTAGTGGTGGGTGTCAGGCAACGACCTCTTCTCAATTAGCCGTCAGTGGTGGTGGTTCTGGTGCTGGCTGCGCTCGTAGCTATTACACATCAGGATTCTCAGGGCTGACGATCACTGTCGGATCGGGTGGCGTCGCGGGCTCTTCCGGTACGGGTTTTGTTGGTGGTAACGGTACAGCTTCCAGCCTTGGCTCGTTGCTGTCGTCATCCGGAGGGATCGGAGGAGCAGCAGGTATTGCTCTCGCGAACACGGCGAATGCCACTAGTGGTAACAACGTTGCGGGGGCCGCTACTGGAGGGACTTTGCTGAACAGTTCTGGGCTCAATGCGGCGCCCTCGGTTCAACTCGGCACCTATCTTGCGGCCGGCGCGGGCGGTGCTGACGGTTGCGGTGGTCAATCTGGAGCCACGGGCGTTATCAATACTTCATCCCAACCAACTCTTTCCGGAGTTGCCGGCAAGAATGGTCGAGTCACAATTTATGAGTACGCATAAATGAAAACTTACGCGCGGGTAGACCAGGGCGTGGTCGTGGAAATTGTCCTGCCTTATGCAACCGATGAAGGCGTTGAGGTTCCCATTGAAGAGCGGTTTACGGCAGATTTTGTTGCCCAGATGGTCGACATCACCGGGATTACCCCTCAGCCAGACCAGCGATGGACATATGCCAAAGGAGTTTTTGCAGCACCTGCTGTTTATCAGCCAACTCTGGCCGACGCCACTGTTGCGTTGAAGGCGGCTGTGCAGCAGTGGCTCGACACGACTGCTCAGGCCAGTGGCTACGACTCGCTCGCCTCGTGCGCCTCCTACGCCAACAGCGGTGTGACGCAATGGGCGGCAGACGCCAAGGCGGCCACCGCCTGGCGGGATGCCGTGTGGCAGGCCTGTTTTGCAGAGTGGAGCGCTGCACAGGCTGCAACTAACCCGGTAATCCCGACCGCGGCAGAATTGATTGCGTCTCTGCCGCAACCGGCAACGTTCGGCTGGACAGTTCATCCAGCAGGGGGTTAGCCATGAATCCGATCAAACGTTATTTGCTCAACCTGCTGATTTGGCTCGACGAGGGCGCCAACACGCTCTTGCTCGGCGATCCTGGCGAGACGATCAGTTCGCGCTCTGCAAAAGCCCAGGCCGCTGGCCGGCGCTGGGGCTGTGTCATGTGCAAGTTTCTGGACCTGTTCCAGAAAGGCCATTGCCAGAAGTCTCTGGAGCCCTACGCTGGGGCTGACGCGGTCATCCCAGACGATCAAGCCGCGAAGTAGAAACACCCAGACCACCACCGGCCGCCCTAAGCGGTTTTTTTTCGCCTGGAGAAAACCATGCCGATTACCCAGCAGCAACTGCTGCAGATCCTTCCGAACGCCGGCCAAGTTGCCGGCGTTTTTGTTCCTGCGCTCAACACGGCCATGAATTCCTATCAGATTGTCACCACGCAGCGAGTTGCCGCCTTCTTGGCCCAGGTAGGGCACGAATCTGGGCAGTTGACGCAGCTGGTCGAGAACCTGAACTACGGCGCGTCCGGGCTGGTGGCGACCTGGCCGAGCCGGTTCTCGGCCACGCTGGCGGCCCAGGTCGCCCGTCAGCCGGAGCAAATTGCCAACATCGCCTATGCCAATCGCATGGGGAACGGCGATGCGTCATCCGGCGACGGCTGGGCCTTTCGTGGCCGCGGTCTGATCCAGATCACTGGCCGGACGAACTACCAAGCATGCGGTGATGCTCTGGGCGTAGACCTGATCGGTAACCCGGATCTGCTGGCCCAGCCGCAATACGCGGCGCTGTCGGCGGCCTGGTATTGGGCAACCAACGGGCTGAACACGTTGGCCGACGCCGGCAGCTTCGACGCGATTACCCAGCGCATCAACGGCGCACAGAACGGCGCGGCTGACCGCCAGGCGCTGTACGCGACCGCGCAGCAGGTGCTGGCATGAGCGAAATCAAAACCATTGGTCGCGCACTGGGGCAGGCAGTCGACGGCTCGCTGTGGTTCTTCTGCGACGGCTGCGACAGCCCGCACAGCCTTCAGGTCGGTGCCGGTCCTGGCCCTCGCTGGGGCTATAACGGCAATCCTGACGCGCCGACCTTTACGCCGTCGGTGCTGGTCAACTGGCCGGCAAACCCCGAAGCCTGTGAAGCGCTCAAAGAGTGGCGTACCGAGCGGGTATGTCACTCGTTCGTCACGGACGGTCGCATCCAGTACCTGGGCGACTCCACGCACTCGCTGGCCGGGCAAATGGTCGATCTGCCGAACTGGGAGGAATCATGGGAGCGCTGGTAGCAAAAATTGCCCCCTATCTGGCCGTCCTGGCCCTGGTGGGTCTGGCTCTATTCGGCGCTTATCACCACGGCGAGACCCTCGCCAATGCTCAGTGGCAGGAGCGATGGAACGCCCGCGACACCGCCGACCAAGCAGCAAAAGAACTCAACGAAAGCGCCGAGCGTGACAAAGAGCAGGCCCGGCAACAGGCAATCAACAAGGTGGTGGAAAATGGTCAAGTGTTCATCGACACGGCAACTGCTGCCGTTGCTGCTGCTAATCGCGAGTCTGGCCGGGTGCGGGATGCAGCCGACGACCTTGCCAACCGACTCGCAGCCAGTGAAGCCCGCGGCGATTCCTGCACTGCCGCCGCAGGCAAGGCAGCTGCCCACGCCGCCAGAGTGCTTGCCGACGTGTTCAAGCTCGCTGATGAAAGAGCGGGAGTCCTGGCGGCAGATGCTGATCAGTCCCGAGCCCGGGGCATGACGTGCGAGGCGGCCTATGACGCGCTGGTGAAGCTGAAATAGGGATGGGTGTTCGTTCGGCAGGACGCCGGAGGAGGGGTGAAGCTCGTACCAATTTTTGTACCAATGGCCGTGTAAAGCAGGTTAAAACCGGGTATCCCAAAGCAAGGAAGTGCCCGGTTTCATTGACTTTCGTTACTTTGCCTTGCGCTCGCCTACCCTTCAAAAATCGCTGTGTAATTCTGTTCCAGGGACATGAAGCTACCTGTGGGAGTCTACGCAAAGGAGCAAGGATACGGCGGCTGGCAGCCGCCTGCAAATTCGATGACGGTCCGCCTACTCGTCGCGACCTTCCATCATGGTGCGCTTGAGCATCACATACACCGCGCCCGCGCCGCCATGTTTCGGCTGGCAGGAGGTGAAACCCAGGACCTGGGCGTGCTGGCGCAGCCAGGTGTTGACGTGGCTCTTGATCATCGGGCGCTTGCCGTCCAGGCGTACGGCCTTGCCGTGGGTGACGCGCACGCAACGGATCTCGAATTTCGTCGCCTCGGCGAGAAACGCCCAGAGGGTTTCCCGGGCCTTTTCCACGCTCATGCCGTGCAGGTCGAGGCTGCCTTCGAACGGGATCTGGCCGATCTTGAGCTTGCGCATCTGGCTTTCCTGGACCCCGTCGCGGGCCCAGTACAGCTCGTCTTCCGGGCCGACGTCGATGACGAACTGGTCGGACAGCCCGTCCACCGCGATGTCCTGGACCCGTACCGTGGCCGCCTGGCGCAGCTTGGCCAGTTGCGCTCGGTCGGACCTGGGCTTGCCGGTGTCGGCCCGGTCATGCTTGATCGGCTTGACGCCGCGGATCTCGCTTTTGAACAGGGAAAAATCGTCGTCTTGCATGTCAGCCTCCGCAGGGTCGACCAGTTTACCCAAGTCCCCTGGGTGTCGTCACAGCCGATTGCGCGCAGGTGCTTGATCAGTCGTGCTTTTTCATCAGGTGCGGGGCCATGTTCAGCCCATGGCCGCGACGCATCCGGCGACGGCTGCGACGCCACAGCCAGACACCGAACCAGAGCGTCAGGAGGCCCACGCCCAGGACCACCGCCGAGCCGGCCGGCGTGGCGTTCAAGTCCCCCAGCGCCGGTGCGTGGCCCAGCAGGCTGGCCGCGCCAGCCAAGGCCAGCAACACCCCGAGGGTTGCCAGCAGCGCCGCAATGGCAGCGCTCAAACGTGAGCGCCAGGTGCTTGGACCTTTGGGGCGCAGTCGGCGAGCGTCAAAACCATCGGATAGCTTCATTCCGATTTCCTCTGTGAGTATCGGCCCTTCGACCGGGAGATGCCCGGCTTGTTCCTGACGTGTTCGGGAAATCGGAAAATGAGACGCAATTGGCAGCAGTAATGGATGGGCGGTCGCCGGGGCGGCCCATCGAAACCGTTAGCCGATCAGGTCCCTGGTCTGGGCGAGGGTGGCGAAATTGTCCGCCATGATCGCCATTTCCGTGCGCTGGACCTGGGCAGCGCTGATGATTTCACCTTTGTAGGGCAGGTCGCGGGTCGCGCAGGCATCTTCCACCAGGGTGCAGCGGAACCCCAGGTTCTTCGCCGCGCGCACGGTGGTGCTGACACTGGAGTGGCTCATGAAACCGCAGACGATCAGGTCCAGGGAGCCGAGTTCCTGCAGGTGTTTCTCCAGGCCCGTGCCGTGAAAGGCGCTGGGCAGCAGCTTGCCGATCAGGGTTTCGTCGCCCTGGGGTTCCAGCCCCGGAATGAATTCGCCGCGCTCGCCCTGGGGATCGAACAGCCCCCCTACGGTGCCCAGGTGGCGGATGTGCACGATGGGTCGTCCGGCCTGGCGGGCGGCGGCGACCAATTGCTTGATATTGTCGACGGCGGCGTCCATGCCGGACAGGGCCAGCGGGCCGCTGAGGTATTCTTTCTGGGCGTCGATGATCAACAGGCTGGCGTGGCTCAGATTGGCGGCTGCATAACCACGACCGCTGAGTTGAAACATCGTCTTTGGAACGGACATTCGGGGCTCCTTTGAGTGGGGCTTTTGCCGCATTGTCCTCCGGCTGAGCGCTTATGTGAATCGCTACCCGTGCAGGCGGCGTGGTTACTGGGCTGTAGCCGTGTCAAGGATTGTTTGCCGAGGCCGGATACGGCGGGCAATGATGTCTTTTTGCCTTATTTCCACCTGGCACCGGTTTGGCTGTTAGAATCGCCCGTCGTTTTTTCAGGAGCCTACCCGTGATCAATTCCCGCCTGCGCACGCTGCGCGACCATATTCGTTGGGCTGTCAGCCGCTTTCATGGCGCGGATCTGTTTTTCGGGCATGGCACCGACAATGCCTGGGACGAGGCGCGCCAGTTGGTGCTGGGGGCCTTGCACCTGCCTTGGGAGATCGCCGACAGCTACCTGGACTGCCGCCTGGAAGACGACGAACTGAGCCGCTTGCACCACCTGCTCAAGCGCCGCATCCAGGATCGCGTGCCCACCGCTTACCTGCTGGGCGAGGCCTGGTTCTGCGGGTTGTCGTTCATCGTCGACGAGCGGGTGCTGATTCCGCGTTCGCCCATTGGCGAGTTGATCGAAGGCCGCTTCGCCCCTTGGCTGGCGAATGAGCCGGCGCGGATTCTCGACCTCTGCACCGGTTCCGGCTGCATCGGCATCGCCTGCGCCTATGAGTTCCAGCAGGCGGAAGTGGTGTTGGCCGATCTGTCCTTCGACGCGCTGGAGGTGGCCAATCAGAACATCGAGCGCCATGGCGTCGACGAGCGGGTGTTCACGGTCCAGGGCGACGGCTTCGATGGCCTGCCGGGCCAGCGCTTCGACCTGATCGTCTCCAATCCTCCTTATGTGGATGCCGAGGATTTTGCCGACATGCCGCAAGAGTACCAGCACGAGCCCGAGCTGGGCCTGGCGTGCGGCGACGATGGCCTGAACCTGGTGCGGCGGATGCTGGCCGAGGCCGCGGACCATCTGACCGAGAAGGGCTTGCTGATCGTCGAGGTCGGCAACAGCCAGGTGCACGTCGAGGCGTTGTACCCCGAGGTGGACTTTGCCTGGCTGGACTTCGAGCGGGGCGGGCACGGCGTGTTCATGCTCACGGCCGAGCAGTGCCGTGCGCATCAGGCGTTGTTCGCCGCGAAGGTCTAAAGACGAGCACCGCCCTGTAGGAGCCGGCTTGCTGGCTCCTACAGGTTTTAGCGTGCCCTGGCGGTCGTTGGTACATTCCGACGAGTGAACCGTTTAAGCCGCCAGGCCCACCGGGCAAGGCGGGCAAGCTGCAAGCCTTCGGTCGGTTATCCGTAAAGCCCGCCATAGAGAGGCGTACAACGGCTTTTCCAGATAAATAAATCTCCCTTTTTTTGCCAGTTCCGGTATAGTGCGCGCCGGCCTTTAACCGGGCCGCGTTTAGGTAATGCAATTCCCCGAAGCCAGCTTCGGTCGCTGTCCGCCCTGCGGACTATCCTTGACGACTCTTCCATTCAATCGTTTTCGCAAATCCCCGCCGACAAAGCTGCCAGGGTGACTCTCAGAGTCTTACACGGCATGCGCAGCTTTGGAGCATGGGTCTTTGCGGATGCACTTAGAGGCAGACCCATGACCCAGGAAATCGGCGGCTTCGCCGCTCTTGAACTTCATCCCAATATTGTCGCTGCAGTAGTCGCTACCGGCTATGAAGAGCCTTCGGCCATTCAGCAGCAGTCAATCCCGATCATCCTTGCCGGTCATGACATGATTGGCCAGGCGCAAACCGGTACCGGTAAAACCGCCGCGTTCGCCCTGCCTATCCTGCACCGCATCGATCCGTCCAAGCGCGAGCCGCAAGCTCTGATCCTGGCCCCAACCCGTGAGTTGGCGCTGCAAGTTGCAACCGCTTTCGAAACCTACGCCAAGCAAATGCCGGGCGTGACTGTTGTGGCTGTCTACGGCGGTGCGCCGATGGGCCCGCAATTGAAAGCCATCCGTAATGGCGCACAGATCGTTGTCGCCACGCCGGGCCGTCTGTGCGACCACCTGCGTCGCGACGAAAAAGTCCTCGCCACCGTGAACCATCTGGTTCTCGACGAAGCGGACGAAATGCTCAAGCTGGGCTTCATGGATGACCTGGAAGTGATCTTCAAGGCCATGCCGGAGTCCCGTCAGACCGTGTTGTTCTCGGCCACCTTGCCGCAGTCGATCCGTGCGATCGCCGAGCGTCACCTCAAGGACCCGAAACACGTCAAGATCCAGAGCAAGACCCAGACCGTCACCGCGATCGAACAGGCCCACCTGTTGGTCCACGCCGACCAGAAGACCTCGGCTGTACTGAGCCTGCTGGAAGTCGAAGACTTCGACGCGCTGATCATGTTCGTGCGCACCAAGCAAGCGACCCTGGACCTGGCCAGCGCCCTGGAAGCCAAAGGCTACAAGGCTGCCGCGCTGAACGGCGACATCGCCCAGAACCAGCGTGAGCGCGTGATCGACTCCCTCAAGGATGGCCGCCTGGACATCGTTGTGGCGACCGACGTTGCCGCACGTGGCCTGGACGTTCCGCGCATCACCCACGTGTTCAACGTCGACATGCCGTACGATCCCGAGTCCTACGTGCACCGTATCGGCCGTACCGGTCGTGCCGGTCGTGAAGGTCGTGCGCTGTTGCTGGTGACGCCACGTGAGCGCCGCATGCTGCAAGTGATCGAGCGTGTGACCGGGCAGAAGGTTGCCGAAGTCCGCCTGCCGGACGCCCAGGCCGTTCTCGATGCGCGCATCAAGAAGCTGACCAACAGCCTGTCGCCGCTGGTGGCTGACGCTGAATCGACCCACGGCGACCTGCTGGATCGCCTGACCGCCGATATCGGTTGCAGCCCGCGTGCCCTGGCCGCAGCCCTGCTGCGCAAGGCCACCAATGGCCAGGCGCTGAACCTGGCGGCGATCGAGAAAGAGCGTCCGCTGGTGCCGAACAACGCGCCGCGTGGCGATCGTCCGGAGCGTTCCGGTGACCGTCCCGAGCGTGGCGATCGTGAGCGTCGTGCGCCGATTCCTCTGGCTGAAGGTCGTGCCCGCTGCCGTACCGCGCTGGGTGCGCGTGACGGTATCGCCGCCAAGAACCTGCTGGGCGCCATCCTCAACGAAGGTGGCCTGGCGCGTGAAGCCATCGGTCGCATCCAGGTGCGTGACAGCTTCAGCCTGGTGGAGCTGCCGGAGGATGGTCTGGAGCGTCTGCTGACCAAGCTGAAGGACACCCGCGTGGCCGGCAAGCAGCTCAAGCTGCGTCGCTACCGCGAAGATTGATCAACCCCGGGTTGATTGATCGATAAAAAAATCCCCGACTGGTTCGGGGATTTTTTTTGCCTGTTGTTGTAGGAGCGAGGTGTCAGCCGAAGCGATAGATGTCCATGCCCAGTGCGCCCAGGGTGAAGCCCTGGTGGGCGATGCTCATCTGGCCGCCGGCGCCACGGGCGAAGTACAGCGGCAGCAGGTGCTCGTCACTGGGGTGACTGCGCACGGCATAGGGCGCCTGTTTGCGGTAGTCGTGCAGGGCGGCGTCGTCGTCGGCGGCGAGCTTGTCGACCATCCAGTCGCGGAAGGCCTTGGCCCACGGCTCGATGCTGTTCGGGCCGGCATGCCAGTCCAGTTCACCGAGGTTATGGGTAATGCTGCCGGAGCCGATCAGCAGGATGCCCTGTGCCCGCAGGCCGCCGAGGACATGCCCGATACGCGTCTGCAGGGCAGGGCCCAGGCGGCTCGGCAGCGACACCTGGACCACCGGGATATCGGCTTGCGGGTACATCAGCGACAACGGCACCCAGACCCCGTGGTCGAACGGGCGCTGGTCATCGAGCCGGGTGGGCAGGCCGTCGGCGTTCAGCAATGCCGCCACCTCGGCGGCCAGCTTTGGCTCACCGGGTGCCGGGTATTGCACGGCGAACAGCTCTCTGGGAAAACCACCGAAGTCGTGCCAGGTTTCCGGTTGCGGGTTGCTGCTGACCCGCAGATCCTGGCTTTCCCAGTGGGCCGAGACGATGACGATGGCCTTCGGTCGCGGCAGCTCGGCCGCCAGGCGGGCCAGGGCCGGGCCACTGGCGCCGGGGTCCAGCGCCAGCATGGGCGAGCCGTGGGAGATGAACAGGCTGGGGAGCATAATGAAGGTCCTGGGCGTCAAGTGATGATGGCACCATCTTCAATCAGATCACTGATCTAAATCTAATATAAGTTTTAGGGATTTTTGATCGAATTTTCAGGGTGAACCTATGCAACCGGAATTTTGGCACAAGCGTTGGGAACACAACCAGATCGGCTTTCACCTGGAGCAGGTCAACCCCTATCTGCAGCGCTTCTGGCCCGACCTGGCCCTGCCGGTGGAGGCGCGGGTGCTGGTGCCGCTGTGCGGCAAGAGCCTCGACCTGGCGTGGCTGGCGGCCCAAGGCCTGCGGGTCCTGGGGGTGGAGTTGTCGGAGAAGGCCGTGGAGGCTTTCTTTGCCGAGCAGCAACTCAAGCCGCTGATACGTCAACAGGGGGCCTTCATGGTCTATGAAGCGGGTCCGCTGGAGCTCTGGTGTGGGGATTTCTTTGCCTTGACCGCGGCGGACGTCGCCGATTGCGCGGGGCTGTATGACCGGGCGGCGCTGATCGCCTTGCCGCCGCCGATGCGCGAGCGTTATGCGGCGCATCTGACCCGGATACTCCCGGTCGGCACCCAGGGCCTGTTGATCACCCTGGACTACGACCAGGCCCAGCTCGACGGGCCGCCGTTCGCCTTGCTCGACGGTGAGGTCCGGCGGTTGCTGGAGCCGCAGTGGCAGCTTCAGGTGGAAGATGAGCAGGATGTGCTCGGCGAGAGCTGGAAGTTCCTCCAGGCCGGTGTCACGCGGCTCGACGAGCGGGTTTACCGGCTGGAGAAGGTCGCTTGATCAAGGCCGATCCGGTACCGGCGGTGGGAAAAGCAAAAGGGCGATTTTCGTCGCCCTTTGCGTTGTGCCTCTGAGGTCTGATCAGCCGCGCCGACGCAGGGCTTCGATGCGCTCTTCCAGCGGCGGGTGGCTCATGAACATCTTCGCCAGGCCTTGTTTCAGGCCGCCGTTGATGCCGAAGGCGTTCAGGGTGTCCGGCATGTGCACCGGCAGACCCTGTTCGGAGCGCAGGCGTTGCAGGGCGCCGATCATCGCGGTGGTACCGGCCAGGCTGGCACCGGCTTCGTCGGCGCGGAATTCACGCTTGCGCGAGAACCACATGACGATGGCGCTGGCGAGGAAACCCAGGACCAGTTCGGCGAAGATGGTCGCCACGTAGTAGGCAATGCCCTGGCCTTCTTCGTTCTTGAAGATGACCTTGTCGACGAAGTTGCCGATGATCCGCGCGAAGAACATCACGAAGGTGTTCACCACGCCCTGTATCAGCGCCAGGGTGACCATGTCGCCATTGGCCACGTGGCCGATCTCGTGGGCCAGCACGGCCTTCACTTCATCGGGCGAGAACCGCTCCAGCAGGCCCTGGCTGACCGCGACCAGCGCGTCGTTCTTGTTCCAGCCGGTGGCGAAGGCGTTCGCCTCGTAGGCCGGGAAGATACCCACCTCGGGCATCTTGATCCCGGCTTCGCGGGACAGTTGCTCGACGGTTTGCAGCAGCCACTGTTCATGGCGGGTACGCGGCTGGCTGATGATCTGGGTGCCGGTGCTCATCTTCGCCATCCACTTGGAGATGAACAGCGAGAACAGGGAGCCCGCGAAACCAAAGACCGCACAGAAGACCAGCAGCTGATTGAGGTTGAGATCAACCCCGTTGGCCGCCATGAACCCGTTGAAGCCGAAAAGGCTCAGGGTGATGCTGGCAATCAGCACGACCGCCAGGTTAGTGGCCAAGAACAGCAGGATGCGCATCATGGTTGAAAGTTTCTCCTCGGCTAAAGATGTAGCGTCATGCGGGGTATATAAGGTGCGGCTCCAACCTATTCAACCGGGTGACTATTTCAAACTGTGTCCTACAGCTTGATTCTAGTCGCTTGCCAGTCATTTCCTAATGGGCGGCGCAGATGGGAGAGGCGCTGCAGTGCCGTCAGCCCCTTTGAAACCGGGATGTGCGTCCGCTGTGAGGGGCGTTCCCGGAGCGCTGGCTGGCTGACGCAAAGACATACAAAAAGAAATGGGAGGAAAGTGCCTTCCTGCGATTCGCGGATGAGTCGCAGGAAGTCGTAGGAAATTACTGGCTGTAGGTTTTCAGGAACGAACCGATGCGCCCGATGGCCTGTTCCAGGTCATCCACCCGGGGCAGGGTGACCACGCGGAAGTGATCGGGCCATGGCCAGTTGAACGCGGTGCCCTGGACCACCAGCAGCTTCTCCGACAGCAGCAGGTCGAGGACGAACTTCTCGTCGTTGTGGATCGGGCAGACTTTCGGGTCGATCCGCGGGAAGGCGTAGAGCGCGCCCATGGGTTTCACGCAGCTGACGCCGGGAATGTCGTTGAGCAGTTCCCAGGTGCGGTTGCGCTGTTCCAGCAGGCGACCGGGCGGCAGCACCAGGTCGTTGATGCTCTGGTAACCGCCCAGGGCGGTCTGGATGGCGTGCTGGCTCGGGACGTTGGCGCACAGGCGCATGTTGGCCAGGATGTCGATGCCTTCGATGTAGCTCTGGGCGTGGTGCTTGGGACCGGAGATCGCCACCCAGCCGGAACGGAAACCCGCGACCCGGTAGGACTTGGACAGGCCGTTGAAGGTCAGGCAGAGCAGGTCCGGCGCCAGCGAGGCGGTGCAGATGTGCACGGCGTCGTCGTAGAGGATCTTGTCGTAGATCTCGTCGGAAAAGACCACGAGGTTGTGCTGGCGTGCCAGCTCCAGCATGCCAAGCAGGACTTCCTTCGAATACACCGCGCCCGTCGGGTTGTTCGGGTTGATGATCACCAGGGCCTTGGTGTTGGGGGTGATCTTGGCCTTGATGTCGGCCAGGTCCGGCCACCAGTTGGCCTGTTCGTCGCACAGGTAGTGCACCGGGTTGCCGCCGGCCAGGGCCACGGCGGCGGTCCACAGCGGGTAGTCCGGTGCCGGGACCAGCACTTCGTCGCCATTGTTGAGCAGGGCCTGCATGGACATCACGATCAGCTCGGACACGCCGTTGCCCAGGTAGATGTCTTCGATGCCGACACCTTCGACCTGCTTCTGCTGGTAGTACTGCATGACCGCCTTGCGGGCACTGTACAGGCCCTTGGAGTCACTGTAGCCCTGCGCGGTCGGCAGGTTGCGGATCACATCCAGGAGGATTTCGTCCGGGGCTTCGAAACCGAAGGGCGCCGGGTTGCCGATGTTCAGCTTGAGGATGCGATGGCCTTCCTCCTCCAGGCGTTTGGCGTGCTTGAGCACCGGGCCGCGAATGTCGTAGCAGACGTTGGCGAGCTTGTTGGATTTGCTGACCTGCATGGCGATGTGATCCTGAAAATGGACGATCCAGACGATCTCGTCGAGATCGCCGTGGCAATACTGCGTTTTCACCTCGTCCCGTGGTCCCCGGCCGCCGTCCTGGAAAATCCGTTTGAATGCGTCGGACGCGGGTGCCAGACTGGCGTTAGACGAGGCGCAATCATACGTGCCGCCCGATCCGTGGAAAAGATACAGATCGGGGTTTTTCAGCCGCCGAGGTGTGACGATGGAAAAGTTGGAAAAAACCCTGGAAGAATGGCGCACCATGCTCGATCCGGAGCAGTACAACGTGTGCCGCCTCAAAGGCACCGAGCGGCCGTTCTCGGGCAAATACAATGGGACGAAGACCGATGGGGTCTATCATTGCATCTGCTGCAATGAGCCGCTGTTCGACTCCCGGGCCAAGTTCGACTCCGGCTGCGGCTGGCCGAGTTTTTACCAGCCCATCGGTGATAGCGCGATGGTCGAGATCCGCGATACCAGCCACGGCATGATCCGCACCGAAGTGGTCTGCGCCAGATGCGACGCGCACCTGGGGCATGTGTTTCCCGACGGTCCGCCGCCGACCGGTTTGCGCTACTGCATCAATTCGGTGTGCCTGGACCTGATTCCACGCGGCTGAATCCGGCTCCGAATGATGGCTTATGAGGAGCCATCATTCCGGGTGATTGAATTGTGTGCAATTCAATTGCTCGCTATCTTGCTCGGCATTCATTGGAGGAACTGTCATGAGCGATAACCTGCTGAACATCCCTTGCACCACTATCAAGGGCGAGCAAAAGACCCTGGCTGACTTCGCCGGCAAGGCGATCCTGGTGGTCAATACCGCCAGCAAATGCGGTTTCACCCCACAGTACAAAGGGCTTGAGCAGCTCTGGCAGGACTACAAGGACCAGGGGCTGGTGGTGCTCGGTTTTCCCTGCAACCAGTTCGGCAAGCAGGAGCCGGGGAACGAAGGGGCGATTTCCGAGTTCTGCGAGCTGAACTACGGCGTCAGCTTTCCGCTGTTCAAGAAGATCGAAGTCAACGGCGACGGTGCCCATCCGCTGTTCGTCCAGCTGAAGAAGCGCGCGCCGGGCCTGCTCTGGTCCCAGGGCATCAAGTGGAACTTCACCAAGTTCCTGATCGGCAAGGACGGCCGCCTGGTGAAGCGCTTCGCGCCGACCACCAAGCCCGAGAACCTCACCCGCGAGATCGAAGCCCTGCTTAAATGAATGACCTGTCCAGCGATTCGCTGAGCCTCGACAACCAGCTCTGCTTCAAGCTCTACGCCGCTTCACGGGCGGTCATTCGAGGCTACAAGCCGATGCTGGAACAGTTGGGCCTGACCTATCCGCAATACTTGGTGATGCTGGTGTTGTGGGAGTGGCACGACGTCCCGCCGGCGCAACCCACGGTCAAGGCCCTGGGCGAGCGCCTGGTGCTGGATTCGGGGACGCTGACGCCGCTGCTCAAGCGTCTTGAGCAGATGGCGTTGGTGCAGCGGCGGCGTTCGGCCCTTGACGAGCGCGAAGTCCACCTGAGCCTGAGCCCCGCCGGAGTGGCCCTGCGCGCCGACGTGCTGCCGATCAAGACCCGCCTGCTCTGCGACAGCGGCGTGGATCTGACCCGGCTGGACGCCCTGCGCGACGGCCTCGACCAATTGCTGATGCAGCTCAAGCCACTGTAGCGGGGACCCACTGTTCGAGCAGGGCCATCAGCTCTTCGCGGCGGAACGGCTTGGCCAGGTAATCGTTCATGCCCGCGGCCCGGCAGCGCTCACGCTCCTCGGGCATGGCATTGGCCGTCAGGGCCACGATCGGCAGGTTCGGCCAGCGCCCGCTGCGGCGTATCTGCCGGCTGGCTTCGTAACCGTCCATGACCGGCATGTTGCAATCCATCAGCACCAGGTCGAACTCCTGCTGTTCCAACTGGCCCAGGGCCTCGCCGCCGTGGGCGGCAACCGTCACCTCGCAGCCCAGCTTGCCGAGCATGCCCTTGGCCACCAGTTGATTGACCGGATTGTCCTCCACCAACAGGATGCGCGCGCGCCGTGACGAAGGCTTGTCCCGGGGCTGAACCTCGCGCTCGGCCGGGTCGTCGGCCAGCAGGATGCGCGCCAGCGTCTGGTACAGCGCGTTGCGGGCCAGGGGCCGGGCCTGCTGTTGCAACGGAGCGAGGGCGCTGGCCTGTTCGCTGGGCATGAAGTTGCCATAGGCGGTGACCAGCAGGATCGGTGCGCTGATCGCCGGGCGCAGTCCGAACAGGCATTCGGGGCAGTCGGTGATCAACAGGTCGGGCGTGAGGCCCGCCAGGCTGTCGTCCAGCCCATGGTGCTGATAGTCCAGGCCCCAGGCCGGCAGCTGGTGGCCGAGCAGTTCGCATAGGCCGCTGGTGCTTGAGGTCACGGCGATCACCTTGCCACTGAGTGGCCGCTGGGTCGCCGCCGGTGTGTGGCCGGGCAACGGCAGTTCGGCGCAGAACTGGCTGCCGAAGCCGACTTCGGAATTGATGGTCAGGCGGCCTTTCATGGCCTCGCACAGGTTGTAGGTCAGGGTCAGCCCCAGTCCGGTACCGCCGAACTGGCGGGTGATGCCGGCGCCGGCCTGGGTGAAGGGCTGGAAGATCTTGGCCTGGGCCTCCTGGGCGATCCCGATGCCGGTGTCGCAGACTTCGATGCGCACACCGTTGTTGTGGGCGCTCAGGCGCACATCGACACGGCCGAAGCGGGTGAACTTCAGGGCATTGGACAACAGGTTGCTGACGATCTGCCGCACCCGCGTCGGGTCACCCAGCACCAGCGCCGGGAATTGCGGGTCGATCAGGCAGGCCAGTTCGACGCTGGGGGCGGCGTTTTGCGAGAGCAGGTTGGCGGTGTCCTCGATCAGCGCACCGAGGTCGAAGGGGATCCGCTCCAGTTCCAACTGCCCGGCATCGAATTTCGACAGGTCGAGGATGTCGTTGAGCAGTTCCACCAGGACTTTTCCGGAGTCGTGGGCAATCGACAACTGCTGGCGCTGCTCGGCGTTCAACGGGCTGTCCAGGGACAGGGCGATCATGCCCAGCAGGCCGTTCAAGGGCGTGCGGATTTCATGGCTCATGTTGGCCAGGAACGCCGAGCGGGCCTGGGCCATGTTCAGGGCGGTGCTGCGCGCCACTTCCAGTTCTTCGTTGGATTGGCTCAGGCGCGCATTGCTCGCCTTGAGCTCGGTGGTGCGCGCCGAGACGATGTTTTCCAGTTGGCCCAGGTAGTCGGTCAGGCGGTTTTCGGCGCTGCGCCGCTGCTGGATCTCGGTGTTCATGTTTTCGAATTGCTGGTTGGCCACTCTGACCAGCACGCCGATCTCATCGTGTTCGTGGCCGGGGGGAACGCCAGTCGCGCCTGTTTCGGCTGGCCCGGGGGCGTGCTGCTGAGGGCCTGGATCACCCGCACCAGGGGTTTGGTCAACATCGTGTAGAACAGCACGAGCAAGAGGAGGGTCAGGACTAGGCTGCGGATAAAACCGTTGATCAGGGTGACCTCGGCCCGGTGCAGGAAACGGATGCCGAAGGTGTAGGTGTCGATATCAAGGTGCAAGGTGCCCAGGGATTCGTCGGGCAAATGGCTGAGAAAAAGCCGGTCTTCGAAGCTGCGATTGGCGCCGAACAGCCAATCGCTGATCAGCCGGTAGCTGCCTTCCTGGCGGGGACGTTCGACGCTGGCCAGGACGACATTGTTGTTATCGATCAATTGCGCGCGCAACACGGCCGGCGAGCGTAGCAGTCCCAGGGCCAGTTCCTGCGCCAGTTCGGCGTCGATGTTGTAGGCGATCCTCGACGCCGGGTTGTGGCTGATTTCCATCAGGGAGAGGATTTCACCGTTGATCGAGGCGCTTTCGCTGGCATAATCGATGCCGATTTGCAGCAGACTGAGCAGTGTTCCCAGAATGAAACCGACCAGTACCGTCAACCGGGCTTGCTTGTAGGACAAGCGGTGGGTGAATTTTATATCCATGGGGTGCTGTACCACTTTCCTTTCCCTTCGCCCGGCAAGCATAGCCGATCCGGTATGCGCACCGTCAGGGGGGAACTCGATACGCGTGGCATGCCGTCTGCCAGCGCTTGTCGGCGCCCGGGGGCGCCAACGCGACATCATCGTATGAATTTGCCTGAGGAAAAGTCGTGGATTCTCGATTGAATGCCTTTCTTGAGCGTGCCGAGGGGGTGCTCGCCCGTCTTGAACCGCTGTTGCCCGCACCGCGCCAGGCCATCGACTGGAGCGGCTGCCTGGCGGCCCGCTGGCAGCGCGAAGGGCGCAGCGGCTATCTGTTGCCGCTGGAGGTCAGCCTGGACATGCGCCTGTCCGACCTGATCGGTGTCGACAAGCAGCGCGAGCAGTTGGCGCGCAACACCCGGCAGTTCCTCGACGGCTTGCCGGCCAACCATGCCTTGCTCTGGGGTTCGCGCGGGACCGGAAAATCCTCGCTGGTGCGCGCCTTGCTCGCCGAACATGCCAAAGCGGGCCTGCGCCTGATCGAGATCGAGCGCGATCACCTGGCGGACCTGCCGCGGGTGGTGGAACAGCTGCACAAGCTCCCCCAGCGCTTCGTGCTGTTTTGCGACGACCTGTCCTTCGAGGCCGGCGAGGGCGACTACCGCGTGCTCAAGAGCGTGCTCGACGGTTCCCTCGAACAGGCTCCGGACAACGTCCTGCTGTATGCCACCTCGAACCGCCGGCACCTGGTGCCGGAGAAAGAGAGCGACAACGAAAACTGGAAGCGCGTCGACGGCGAGCTGCACCCCAGCGAAGCCGTGGAGGACAAGATCGCCTTGTCCGACCGTTTCGGCCTGTGGCTGTCGTTCTACCCCTTCACCCAGGAGCACTTCCTCAGCGTGGTCGAGCACTGGGTGGGCGAGTTGGCGCGCAAGGCCGGGTTGACCTGGCAGCGTGACGAAGAACTGGATATCCAGGCGGTCCGTTGGGCGACCGGGCGGGGCAATCGCAATGGGCGCTGTGCCTATCAGTTTGCGCGCTACTGGGTGGGATTGAAGTTGTTGGAGCAGACACCATGATCGATTTGCAGAACGCGGGTGCCGGCCTGGACGGCTACGGGCTGTTGCACGCCCAGTTGGAATCGCTGCTGGCGGACGAGCGCGATTTCATCGCCAATGCCGCGCAGTTCTCGGCCTTCCTGTTCAATCAGCTGGATGACCTGAACTGGGCCGGTTTCTACCTCAATCGCGACGAGGAGCTGGTGCTCGGGCCGTTTCAGGGCCAGATCGCCTGCGTGCGCATTCCCTTCGGACGCGGTGTCTGCGGCACGGCCGCGGCCAGCCGGCAAACCCAGCGGGTCGAGGACGTGCATGCGTTTGCCGGGCATATCGCCTGCGACAGTGCCTCGAACAGCGAACTGGTGGTGCCGCTGGTCAAGGACGGTCGCCTGATCGGCGTGCTCGACCTGGACAGCCCGAGGCTGGCCCGCTTCACCCTCGAAGACCAGGCGGGTATCGAGCAACTGGCGGCGATTTTCCTGCGCCTGACCGACTGCTGAGGCGGTTCAGGCGACCAGGCCGGCCTTTTCCAGCAGCGACTCGGCATCCACCGTGTCGATCTGCTGGGGCGGGACGTACTGCCGGGCGTATTCCAGGTAGATTTCTTCGCGGATAAACAGCTGGAACAGTTCCGGGTCGATATGGGCATCGCGGCACATGCCGGCCATGATGCCCAGCGCTTCGCTCAGGGTCTTGCCCTTCTTGTACGGGCGATCGGCGGCGGTCAGCGCCTCGAAGATATCGGCAATCGCCATCATCCGCGCCGGCAGGCTCATGTCTTCGCGCTTCAGGCGTTTGGGGTAACCGGTGCCGTCCATTTTTTCGTGGTGGCCGCCGGCGATCTCCGGAACGGCGGTCAGGTGCCCGGGAAACGGCAACTGATCAAGCATCAGGATGGTCTGCACCATGTGATGGTTGATGATGTAGCGCTCTTCGCGGGTCAGTGTCCCGCGGCCAATGCTCAGGTTGTACAACTCCCCCCGATTGAATTTGTAGGGCGGCACGTCCAGTTGGAAACCCCAGCGGTTGTCGGCGGGGATCAGTTCGGCCTCGTTGCGTTCGAACAGGTGCTCGGGCTTGTCCGCCAGCAAGCTTTCGGTGACCGGCAAGGGGGCGGCCGGGCGGCGTTCCTGGCGTTGCTTCTCTTCCCAGGAAACCCCGAGGCGGTCGTCCAGCGTGCGGGTCCAGGTGCGTTGGGCAATGCGTTCCAGGCGTTCCTGGTCGGCCTCGGCCATGGCTTCGCCGCCCAGGTTGCAGTGGGCGACGAAGGCAAAATCCTCGTCCAGGGCAGTGAGGCCGGCATCACGGGCCTGGCTCAAGGCCGCTTCGTTGCCACCTTGCGCCCGGCCTTGCCAGTAATCGACCCAGGCATCGCGCTTGAGCACTTCGAAGCGGGTGCGGATTTCGTGAATGCGGTCGTACAGGGTTTCCAGCTTGGTGGCCTTGTCGACCACGTATTCGGGGGTGGTGACCTTGCCGCAGTCATGCAGCCAGGCGGCGACGTGCAGCGCCTCCCATTCGTCTTCCGTGGGTTGGTAGCCCTTGAACGCGGGCGTCTGGCTGGCCGCGGCGGCCTCGGCGAGCATCAGCGTCAGCACCGGGACACGTTGGCAGTGGCCGCCGGTGTAGGGACTCTTGGCATCGATGGCGCCGGCCAGCAACTGGATGAAGGCGTCCAGCAGCTGTTTCTGGCGGGCTTGCAGGCGCTGGCTCTCGATGCAGGCGGCCGCGGTGCCGGAAATGGCGCTGATGAAGGCGATCCGGTCGGGCTGCAGGTTCTCCAGGTCCGCCTCGGTGCCGGTGTCCGGCAGCAGCAGGGTGAGGACGCCGACGGTTTCGCCATGGCGGTTGTGCAGGCGAATACCGATCAGGTGAATGCGCGGACTTCCCAGCGCGAGCATCACCTGTTGCAGGTCGGCCGCCTGCTCGAAGCCCAGGCTGGCGACCACATTGTCTTGCTTATCGAGTGTCTTGAGCCAGGCCGGGCGCTGTTCGTCGGCCTCGGCGGCGTTGCGGATATCGAATCGTCGGGGCTCCTGCGACAGGCCATCGATGACCAGGGCATGGGCCTCCAACTGGCGGCTGTCGCTGTCCAGCAGGTAGATCAGGCCGGCCCGGGCCTGGGCGATTTTCAGGGTTTCTTCGAGCACCCGTTGCAACAGCGGGTCGAAGCGGGTCTGCGCCGAGAGGCTGGAGGCGATTTCGAAGAAACTTGCCAGGGTCTGCTTCATGCGGGTCATCGAGATCGCCAGCCGGTCCACTTCCAGCACCGGCGAGCGCGGCGTCGCCGGGTGGTTGAAGTTGAAGCTGCGAATCGCATCGGCCTCCTGCACCAGGGCGTGCAACGGCTTGACCAGCAGCCTGGAGGTCAGCCAGCCGAGGGGCAGGCACAGCAACAGGATCGTCAGGGTGATCAGCGCGCCTTGCCAGCGGATCCGGTAGGCGTCCGCCAGAAGCTCATCCTCCGGCACCAGCAGGGCCAGTTGCAGGCCCTTGGGACCGCCTTCGGCCAGTTGGGTATGGGCGACTATCCATTGCCGCTGCCTGGTGTCCAGGTGGTGGTCGGTGGTGCTGCCCGGCTCCATGAAACGCCGCAGGATCGGGCTCAGGTCCTGGACCCGGGGCAGGTCTGCGTCGTGGCTGCCGCCGATCAGCCTGGCGTAGTCGGGGTAGGCCACCGCGGTGCCGTTTTCATCGAACAGGACGATCTCGGTCGAGGGCGTGACCTTGTGCTTGTCCAGGGTGGCGGACAGCTCGGCCAGGGTCAGGTCGGCGGCGATCACCACGTTCGGGCCGCCGCGCCGGGCGAGGGTGGTGCCGACATTGTGGGTGGAGAAAAACAGGTAGGGCGCGGTGGTGATCTGGTCGCTGTCGTTCAGGGCGCTGTTGAACCAGGATCGCACGCGGGGATCGAAGGCTTCGCGGTGATTGTCCTGGCGGCTGATCAGTTGCAAGGCCGCGTCATAGAACAGCGATTCGGACTTGACCTCGTCGACCCCGGGGTCGCGCTCGATGCTCCAGACCTGGAAGGCGGCGTTGTCCGGTGCCTTGAAATAGGCGCGCAGGGCGCTGTCGCGCAGCGGCCGGACCATGAAGAAGTCGCCATCGGCGTAACCGAGGTACAGCGACGCCAGGTTCGGATTGTCCTCCAGTGCCTGGGTGAAGGGCTTGAGCAGTGCCAGCCGTTGCGCAAGCGTCAGGGCCTGGGTGCGATCGTCGATGGCCAGCAGGCTCAGCAGATGGCGAATCGGCTGGTAGGTGTTCTGCAGATCAAGCTGCACATCTTCCTGGACCCTGCCGAAGAGCTTCTCACTGCTGGAGAGAATGATCTGCGTGGTTTGCCTGTAGTTGAACAGCCCCAGCAGGGTGCCGGTCAACAGCAGCAGGCAGGTGAACAGGATACTGATGTGCACGTGCAGCGCCAGCCGACGTCTTTCGCGTTGCATGGGACGGGGCATCGCCAATCTCCCTGGGTGATGGGGTGCACTGCTCAGCGCCCAAGGATAGTCAATGTCGGCTTTCAGGTGTTGTCCTGGCCGGGCATTTTTTCAGGTGGCCGATCCGTGTGTTCGCGCAGGGCCGTTTCGAGTTCGCGCAGCGTGCGCACAATGGCCTGCCGGGCGGCTTCGATCCGCGCTGTCGGGGCTTCCTGCTGGCATTGCTGTTCCAGGGTTTCGCAGTGTTCCACCAGGTCGTTGGCCTGGGCGATCCGTGCCGCGCCCTTGATCTTGTGGGCCATGTCGATCAATGGAATCAGGTCGCCGCTGATGGGCAGCACTTGCAGTTCCTCGCGGTCGGACTGGCAACTGCTCAGCAGCTCGTCGATCAGGCGGCGCAGCAGCAGCGGTTCGCCCCCCGTCAGGGCGTTCAGGCCGTCAAGGCTGAAGGTGCTCTGGCGTGGGCGCGGTGTGACGTCGGCCAGCTTCTGGTTGAGGGTGGTCAGGCTGATGGGTTTGAACAGGCAGTCATCCATGCCGGCTTCCTTGCAGCGGGTGCGTTCCTCGGGTTGGGCGTTGGCGGTGAAGCCGAACACCGCGCAGGGCGCGAGCCCCTGGCTGGCTTCATGTTGGCGAAGCTGGCAGGTCATCTCGTAACCGTTCAGGACCGGCATGTTGCAGTCGACGATCACCAGGTCGAAATGCCCGTCTTTCCAGGTTTGCAATCCGATCGCGCCATTCTGCGCGGTGGTGAACGAGTGGCCGAGAAATCCCAGCTGCTGGCACATCAGCAAGCGGTTGGCGGGATGGTCGTCCACCACCAGGACATTCAGGGCCTGGAGCGGCAGCGCCAGCTCCGGATCGCGGCTGGCGACGCCTTGCGTGGCTTCGAGGCTGTCCAGTTCCAGGGTCACCACCACGCGGGTACCTTCGCCGGGCTGGCTGGAGAGGCTCAGGGTGCCGCCCATCATTTCGCACAGGCTGCGGCAGATCACCAGGCCCAGGCCGGCCCCACTGCGGGCCAGGTGTCCGGAGTTGTCGGCTTGCACGAAGGGTTCGAAGAGCCGGGCCTGATCGGCGGGGGTGATGCCGATGCCGGTATCCTGGACGGTCAGGGTCATGTTCGTCCGTTGCGCGACGCCGGTGGGCTGCATGAGCAGCCCGATCGTGACCTGGCCCTGCTCGGTGAACTTGATGGCGTTGCTGATCAGGTTGGAAAGGATCTGCTTGAAGCGCAAGGGATCGATCAGGATGTCGCCGATGCTGTGCCGTTCGGGCAGCTGGACCACCAGGTCCAGCTGCTTCTGGCGCGCCAGGCCATCGAAGACCCTGACCACCGACTCCACCAGCTCGCTCAGGTTGACCCGCTCGGGGGACAGGCTCAGGCGTCCCGACTCGATGCGGGCGATATCGAGGATGTCGCCGATCAGTTCCAGCAGGTCCTTGGCCGAGTTGTAGGCGACTTCGATCGCGGGGCGATCCAGATGGCCCTGGTCCGCCCGCTTGAGGGTCAGCTCGAGCATGCCGATCACCGCGTTCATGGGGGTGCGGATCTCGTGGCTCATGGTCGCCAGGAACGTGCTCTTGGCGCGGTTGGCGCTGTCGGCCTGATCCTTGGCCGCGCGCAGTTCTTCGAACAGCTCGCGGCGGTCGCTGATATCGATCCAGCCGCCGATGATGCCTTGCACCTCGCCCAGCGAGTTGCGGTAGGGCAGGATCCAGTGATAGAGGGTCAACCTCCGGTCGCCGATATGCAGCGTGCGGTCGCAGATCTGTGCGGTGCCTTCGTCCATGACCCGCTGGTAGTCGGCCTGGTACTCCCGGGCTTCGAAGGCATTGCCCTGGTAGGCGTCCGTGACCCGCTTGCCGATCACATCCTCCAGTTTGCTCGAGAAGGCCTGCAGGTAGCTGTCGTTGCAGGTCTGCAAGCGGCCTTCGCGATCACGCACATAGATCGGGTGCGGCGTGCCGTTGACCAGCGCGCGCATGAATTCGAACTGGTCGCTCAGGGCCCGTTCGGCCAGTTGGCGTTGCCGGATCTGCCGGCGCATGTAGGCGTTCCAGCCCAGGGAGAGCAGCAGCAGCGCACCGGCCCCGATGACGATCTGCAGGATCAGGCGATGATAGTTGCGCCAATAGCTGTCGGAGGCCGGTGAGTAGCCGCGCCAGCGGCTGTTGATGATGCCCAGTTCGTCCGGGGCGATGCTCAGCAGCGCCTTGTCGAGAATCGAGCTCAGTTCCGTGGCGCCACGGGCGGTGGCCAGGGCGAAAATGGCCTGCTGGGTGCCGATGGTCGCGCTGATCTGCAGCTTGTCGTCGAAGGTCTGCGAGGCGATCAGGTAGTTGGCGATCACCAGTGAACTCACCGCGCCGTCTGCCTGGCCCTGGGCGAGCAATTCGACCGCCTTGAGGCTGTCGTCGGTTTCGATCAGCTTGATCTGCGGGAAGTCGTTGCGCAGGTAGTCGATCAGCGGGTTGCCGCGGATGACGGCCAGGCGCCGGCCTTGCATCTGCTCCAGATTGCTGGCGCTGTCACGACCCTTGGCCGTCAGCAGCACGAACGAGTTTTCCATGTAGGGCCGGCTGAAATGCAGGACGTTCTCGCGTTCATTGGTCGGGCTGACGGCGGCGATGATGTCGACCTGGTTGTTGTTCACCCGATTGATCATGTCTTCCAGGCTGCGCGAGCGCTGTACTTCGAAACGCAGGCCGGTGCGCAGGCGGATCAGTTCCAGCAGGTCGGCGGTGACGCCACGGAAGGTGTTGTCGGCGTCGAAGAACGTGATCGGTGCCAGGGCTTCGTTGACCACCACGCGAACCACCGGGTGCTCCTTGAGCCAGCGCTCTTCGCGCGCCGTCAGTTGCAGCTTGTGGTCGGTCAGCAGGATGTCGCTGCCGGCGCTCCAGCGGTGGGCGATGCTCTCGCGTTCGCTGGTGGGGATCGCCTTGAGGGTCGCGTTGACGGCGCCGAGCAGGGCGGCATTGTCACCGCGTACGGCAAAGCTGAAACCGTAGGCCTCGTGCTTGCCGAAATTGGCCATTTTCACATTGCGCAAATAGCCCTTGTTGATCAGGTAGTGGGTCGAGATGGTGTCCCCCAGGAACACGTCGGCCTGGTCGAAGGCCACGGCGTTGAGCGCGTTCAGGTAGGAGGGGTAGAACTGCAGCGTGGCATTGGGATACAGCGCCTTGATCTCGTCCAGCGGCAGGTAGTGGTAGACCATGCTCAGGCGCATCCCGGCCAGGCCATCGCTGAGGGCGCGGGTTTCGTCTTCACGGGTGACCAGCACCGGCTGGTCGATGGCATAGGGGGTCGAGAGCGCGATGTTCTTGTTGACGGCCTCGAAGCCGTTGGCGCTGCCGAGCAGGTCGATCCGGCCTTGTTCGAGGGCACTGATGGCGGCTTCCCGGGTGGCAAAGCTCTGCACCTTGATGGACAGGCCCAGGGCCCTGCCCAGAATGCCGGCGTAGTCGGCGGTGATGCCTTCGTAGTCACGCCCGCTGACGGTCATGTCGAAGGGCGGGTAGTCCGGGACGGAGGTGCCAAGCACCAGTTCACGCCTGTCCTGGATCCAGCGCCGCTGATCCTTGTCCAGCGCGACCTCCATGTGGCTGGCGCTTGAGCGGCTGAGTAACGAGAAGTGGGTGACACCTTGGGTATCTGCAAGCGCTGACAGGCACAGGCACAAGCCTGTGATCACCATCAGATAGTCCTTTATGCGCATGGGCATTGGTTTTCTCACACTACCGCGTTGCGTTTGGCCATCTCGATAAGCTCTACCAGGGATTTGGCCTTGAGTTTTTGCATGAGTCTCTTCTTGTAGGTGCTGACAGTCTTGTTGCTGAGAAACATGCCCTTGGCAATTTCCTTGTTGGTCCGTCCCTGGGCGAACAGTTGCAGGACCATCAGTTCCCGGTCGTTCACGAGTTTGAATAATTCGATCTCCGGGTTTTCCGGCCCCTCTTTTCGCGCACCGATCAGCGCCTGGCTCGGGAAATAATTGTAGCCGGACAATACCGCCTTGATCGCGCTCAGGAGTTCGCTCAAGTCTTCGGCCTTGCAGACATAACCCGAGGCGCCGGATTGCATGCAGCGCATCGCGAACAGGTTGGGCGTCTGGGCGGTCAGCACCAGGGTCTTGAGTGGCGAGTTCATGGCATTGAAGCGGGCCAGGACCTCCAGGCCGTCCAGTTTGGGGATGCTGATATCCAGGATCACCAGGTCCGGCATGCACTCGCGGACCATTTGCATCGCGTCGACACCGTTATCGGTTTCCCCGACTATTTCATAACAATCCTCCTGTTCCAACAATATCCTGATGGCCAGGCGGACAACGGGGTGGTCGTCGACGATAAATACCGAGTTCATAATAAAGTCCCATACGAGCTGCTTGGAAAGCGCGAACCTTAGCTCAGTTGGACAAGCAGGCGCATGAAGGGAGGGCCCTACAGAGGTAGTATAGGAATATTCCTACTCTAAATAGGGTTTTGACTTACGATTGGCGCAAGTTTGAAAGAGAAGAACTATTTAAGTCTTGAGTTAAATGGTTATACGGAAAGATGAGTTCTTTGTAAGGTCTTAGGGTTCTTTGGGAAATATCCTACTTATAGGTCGGCGTGCTTTTGCAGTGATCCGCCCCGGGGTAGAAACCCAGGGGCTGGCGAGTGGGCGTCACGAAGACGCGGTGGGGCGAGGCAGGTCGGACCGTTCGGGAGGAGTGGCTGTCCCATGGGCATCGTTGTCCAGGCCCAGTGCGGCCTCCAGGGCGTCGCCGTTCAGCGGTTTGCTCAGGCAGCCGAGCAACGGCAGGCGCCGCTCCAGCGCAAGCGCGCTGAGGACAGCGAGTTCTTCGCTGCTGAGACTGCTGAGCAGGATCGCCTGCTTGATCATGCCGCTACGGCAGGCGGTTTCGATCAGGTCCAGGCCCAGCACGTCCGGCAGGCACTGGTCGCACAGCATCAGGTCGAACGGTGTGTGTGCCGAATCCAGCGCGTTCAAGGCTTCCCGGGCCGTGAGCGTCGGTGTCAGGGCGTGGAAGCCATAGCTGTTGAGCAGGCTCTGTGTGGCGGCCAGTTGAAAGGGATGATCCTCTACCAGCAACACGCGTAAGTTGTGTTTGGGCATGGTGTTTTCCGGGCGACCTGTCGACTCGGGAAAGGCTACTTAGGTAGGCGCTGTGTAGGAAAATATGCCTGGAATCGGGCGCTTGTTGAATGGCAGGTCAGCTTGAGTGTGGGGCGGCAGACATAAGAGGACAGCAATTATTTCAGTGGGCCGAAGCCACGATCAATCAGTGGATTCTCTCGCCTGTGTAGGCTTTGTCGCGCCAGGCGGCCCGCCTTGATCAAAGGCGGGCGCCATGGGCTTACACCGGACTGGAACGACCGGTCATTTCCCGGGCCATTTCACTGGCGTAGCTGTCCGTCATCCCCGCGATGAAATCGATCACCCGCAGGAACGAAGTGTGCAGTGGCCACTCGGGCCGTGGGGCGTTGTTGCCCAGCAGGTCGAGGATGCGCCGATGCTTGAACGATGGCGTGCGTCCGCCGTGTTGTTCCAGGGCGGCGCCACAGAAGGCGTTCAAGAGGATTTCCAGGGTGGTGTAGGCACCGATCTCATGGAGCGTCTTGCGCTTGTCCTGGAAGATCTTCTTGCGGGCGATGTCCTTGGCATTGAGGACGCAGCGTTTGGCCGGACCGTGCATGTGTTCGACCAGGTCCCCCGACAGGGTACCGGCCAGCAGCGCGTCCTGTTGCTCGACGAAGGCCCTGGCCGCAGCGTTGGTCAGGTGTTCGATGGCCTTGCCGCGCAGGATCGCCAGCTTGCGTCTGCGAGAATCCTGCGGCCCGAGTTGCCGGTAGGTTTCCGGCAGGTCGTCGCCCACCAGGCCCAGCAGCAGGGATTCGACCTCGGCATAGTCGAGCAGCTCCATTTCCAGGCCGTCTTCCAGGTCGATCAGGGCATAGCAGATATCGTCGGCGGCCTCCATCAGGTAGACCAGCGGATGGCGTGCCCAGCGTTGCTCCTCCAGCTGCGGCAGACCGAGCTTGTGGGCGATCTGCTCGAGGATCGGCAACTCGCTCTGGTAGCAACCGAACTTGTGCTTCTTGTAACCCAGCGAATCGGCGTGCCGCGCGGTCCACGGGTACTTGAGGTAGGTGCCGAGGGTGGCGTAGGTCAGGCGGGTACCGCCTTCGAACTGGTGATACTCCAGCTGGGTCAGCACCCGGAAGCCCTGGGCATTGCCTTCGAAGTTGAGGAAGTCGTTGGCCTCGGCCGTGCTCATGGCGTCCAGCCAGCCGCGTCCGGCCGCCTGATGGAACCAGTGGCGAATGGCGTCCTCGCCGGAGTGGCCGAACGGCGGGTTGCCGATGTCGTGGGCCAGACACGCCGATTGCACCACCATGCCCAGGTCGCTGGGCTCGCACCAGTCCGGCAGGGCGTCGCGCAGGGTTTCACCGACGCGCATGCCCAGGGAGCGTCCGACGCAACTGACTTCCAGCGAGTGGGTCAGGCGCGTATGGATATGGTCGTTGCTGGTCACCGGGTGCACCTGGGTCTTGCGTCCCAGGCGGCGGAAGGCACCGGAGAAGATGATGCGGTCATGGTCTTTGTGGAAGGGGCTGCGGCCCAGTTCTTCAGGGCTGTGCAGCGATTTCCCGAGGCGTTCGCGGGTAAGCAGGGTGTGCCAATCCAAGGCGGGGCTCTCCGTTGGTGACTGATGCCCCAGCTTCCCGTTTAGTACGCGTGCCTGCAAGCAAAACCATGCAAGCAAACATTATAAGCCGGCGGCATCGATGTCGATCAGCAACAGCCGCTGGCCGTTGTCGAAGAATTGCCCGGCGGTCAGGCAATACTGGTTGCTGGTGGCGTCGCGATAGGTGCTGGACAGGATCAGCCGCCGTTCGTCCCAGCCTTCGGCCAGCAGATGATAGAAGTAGGGCCGCCAGGACCAGTTGTGGCCCAGGTAGCTGTTGTCGGCCTGCCAGGCCTGGTTGCACCATTCCAGGTTGGGGGTCAGTTGGGTGCCGTGGCGATCGCATTGGTAGAAGCGCAGCAGCCAGGGGTAGCCGTCGGGCCGGGGCAACTGGCTGAGCGGCGCCTGGGCCTGGGCCCAGCTCTGCAGCGTGGCCATGAGACCGACCAGTTGTTGGCGCAGGCTCATCAGGCGGGCGCGTTCGGCCAGCTTCTGCCGCACATAGCGCTCCCTGAGTTCGGCGAAGCGGGCGACAAAGGCATCGGTGGCGAAGAACTCAAGCTCCGCCTTGGCGAACAGATAGCCCTGGACGTAGCGCGAGCCGCATTCCAGGGCGAAATTCAGCTCGGCCTCGGTTTCCACGCCTTCGGCGATGATCCAGCAGCCGGTCTTTTCCGCCATTTGCGCCAGGGCCTTGACCACTTCGCTGCTGGGGCCGCCGCGGGCCGCGGCCTGGAACAGGCGCATGTCGAGCTTGAGGATGTCCGGCTGCAAGGCCAGCACCCGATCGAGTTGTGAATAACCGGCACCGAAATCGTCGATGGCGATGCGCGCGCCGGCGGCACGATAGCGGCTGACCACTTCGGCCAGTCGCAGGCTGTCGCCCCCCAGTTCGGTGATTTCGAAGACGATGCGCCGTGGATCGACATCGTACTGTGCCAGTTGCTTGAGGCTGGGCAGGGCCTGGCCGTTGCTCAGGCGGCTGATCCAGCGTGGCGACATGTTCAGGCTCAGGAACCAGTCCGGGGGCGCTTCGTGCAGCCGACTCAGGGCGTTGTCGCGGATCTGCCGGTCCAGGCGTCGCAGTGCGGCCGAAGGGCTGCGCGGATCGGCGAACAAGGGGCCCACGGAGGTCAATTGGCCATTGGCCTGGCGCAGTCGGCCGAGGGCCTCGACGCCGGCGATACGGCCGGTGGCGGTATCGATGAACGGCTGAAAACAGGCGAGCGGTTGCCCGTCGATCACGGAGCCTCCTTGGACTGGGTCTGGTTGCGGCGGGCAAGGCCGACGGAGCGCGAGCCCGAAGGTTCGCACTCGATCCGCTGGCTACTGCAAGAATGCAGCCAGCTTCGCCGCCATCACTCTTTGGAGGAGGTTGCGCGCAATGCCAGCCGAATCAGCGGCAACAGGCCGGCACCCAGGCGGACCCAGCGTGACAGGCGCTCCACGCCGCCACCCTTGGCCCCCTTGGCACCGAGGAACCCCAGCAGCGCGACGATACCGATTCCCCACAACGGCGCGTGCTTGAGGCCCAGGTTGGCCTGCCAGTTCCGGCCCAGGCCACGCATATGCTGCAAGGGCTGCAGCAGGTCCCGGGACTCATGGCGGATTTCCTGGCGATGCAGTTCCATGCGCAGGCGGATCAGTGCCTTGCGCATATCCCGGCGTGAATGGACGTGGGTCAGGTCGGGCAGGCTCATGGCAGCAGTCGCTCGCGGTCGTTGGCCAACTCTTCAAGGGTGGCCTGGAAGGGCGACGACTCATCGGCGACCAGCGCTTTCAGACGCAGGGCGCAGAACAGCGCGGCCAGGCTGTAGAAGACGCACAGGCCGATGATGCCGGCCAGGCGCCAACTGTCCCAGAGCAGGATCAGCACCAGCGCCGACAGTCCCACCATCAGCAACAGGGCGAACACCAAGGTCAGTCCGGCGCACAGCAACAGGCTGACGGTCCGGGCTTTCTGCTCCTGGAGTTCGATGCCGAACAATTCGACATGACTGTGCAACAGACCGAGGAAGGCCGCGCCCAGGCGGCGTGTCGAGGAACCGCTGGCGGTCGATTCATCCCCCGCCATATCAGCGCCGCGTCGCCAGCAGGCCGATGATGAAGCCGATACCGGCGGCAATCCCGACGGACTGCCAGGGCTTGGCCTGGACGTAGGCTTCGGTCGCCTCGACCGCCGCCTGGCCGCGATCGCGCAGGGAGGCTTCGGTCAGTTGCAGGGTCTCGCGGGCCTTGAGCAGGCTTTCGCGAATCTGCTCGCGCAACTCGTCGGCCTGCTCGCCAGCCAGGCTGGAGGTGTGCGCCAGCAGGCGCTCCGTGTCATTGACCAGGGTTTGAAAATCCGCCATCAGGATTTCTTGAGCCGTCTGTGCCGTTTTGCGGGTCATGGGGTTGTTTCTCCGTGAAAAGCCATCCGTGAAAAGCCTGTACAGGTTTCGAGTGCGGACCTTGAGTGAAGGTTCACCGCGATTGTCTGGTACAGCTTTTGCTTTGTGCTGGTGCGTTGCGCCGGGCACGTGCGCTGTATTTGGGCGCCCTGGAGCCTTGGCCTGCGAAAACCATACCTTAAATAATCAAAAAACGCGGAAAAAACCCAAGGATGGCTCACGCTTCGTTTTTCGCCCTGCGCCAAACCGGTTCGCCATCGGTTTTGGGTGGCGCCAATCTGGTGCGAAATGCGCGGCGAGCGAACTGCTTTGGTGCTTTTCCCTGACTTCAGGTCTGCCGTCTCCATGGAAAACTTGCAAAGCGCTGTGGACACTCTGGTCCATGGTTCCAACACCCTGTTCATTCTGATCGGCGCGGTCATGGTTCTGGCCATGCACGCCGGTTTCGCCTTTCTGGAGGTCGGGACCGTTCGGCAAAAGAACCAGGTCAACGCCTTGTCGAAAATCCTCAGCGACTTCGCGATCTCGACCCTGGCCTATTTCTTCATAGGCTACTGGATTTCCTACGGCGTCGGCTTCTTGCAGCCGGCGGCGCAAATCAGTGGCGACCACGGTTATGGCCTGGTGAAGTTCTTTTTCCTGCTGACGTTCGCGGCGGCGATTCCGGCGATCATTTCCGGCGGGATTGCCGAGCGGGCGCGTTTTGCCCCGCAGTTGTGCGCCACCGCGTTGATCGTGGCCTTCGTCTATCCGTTTTTCGAAGGCCTGGTCTGGAACGGCAATTTTGGCCTGCAGGCGTGGCTGCTGGCGCACTTCGGCGCCGGCTTCCATGATTTCGCCGGCTCCGTGGTGGTGCACGCCATGGGGGGCTGGCTGGCGCTGGCGGCGGTGCTGTTGCTGGGGCCGCGCCAGGGTCGCTATCGCGAGGGGCGGTTGGTGGCGTTCGCGCCGTCGAGCATCCCCTTCCTGGCCCTGGGGTCGTGGATCCTGATCGTCGGCTGGTTCGGCTTCAACGTCATGAGCGCGCAGACCCTGCAGGGGGTGAGCGGGCTGGTGGCGGTCAACTCGCTGATGGCGATGGTCGGCGGCACCGTGGCGGCGCTGATCATCGGGCGCAATGACCCGGGCTTCCTGCACAACGGCCCCCTGGCCGGCCTGGTGGCGGTTTGTGCCGGTTCCGACCTGATGCACCCGGTGGGTGCGCTGGTGACCGGCGCGGTGGCGGGCGGCTTGTTCGTCTGGTGCTTTATCGCGACCCAGAGCCGATGGAAGATCGACGATGTGCTGGGTGTCTGGCCGTTGCACGGCCTGTGTGGGGTCTGGGGCGGGATTGCCTGCGGGATCTTCGGCCAGCAGGCGTTGGGCGGCCTGGGCGGTGTCAGTCTGGTCAGCCAGTTGCTCGGCACCGCGCTGGGGGTGGTGGTGGCCCTGGTCGGCGGCTTCGCGGTGTACGGTGTGATCAAGGCGCTGCATGGCCTGCGGCTGAGTCCGGAAGAGGAGTACCATGGCGCCGACCTGTCGATTCACAAGATCGGCGCGGTGAGCCAGGACTAATCCGCCCCGGTTCGTTATGCTCGACCCCTGCCTGGGGACATGCGGCCAGGTCCCCCTCGAACGGAGAGGTCTATGGAACGTCTGTATTCACTGCAAGGGTTGAGAGGCATGGCAGTGCTGGGCGTGGTGCTGTTCCACATGGCGGCGGTCGAGCACAAGTACTCCGGCGGCGATACGTTGCTGCCGGGGTGGGTGGACTTTTTCCAGTTGGGCGTGGACCTGTTTTTCGTCATCAGCGGCTTCGTCATGGTGATCGTCACCCGCGGCCGCTTCCAGGACCGGGTCCAGGCCCAGCGTTTCCTGTTCAACCGGCTCTCGCGGATCTACCCCAACTACTGGCTGTACTTCTTTATCACCCTGGCGATCTATCTGGTCCAGCCGATGCTGGTCAACAGTTCCCATGGCGGCTCCAACCTGTGGCTGTCGTTCCTGTTGCTGCCCAATGACCGGGTGCTGCTGGTGATGGTGGCCTGGTCGCTGGTGTTCGAGTTGTGGTTCTACCTGGTCTTCACCCTCCTGCTGGGGTTTCGCGAGCGCGGCCTGCCGTTGCTGCTGCTGGCCTGGGCGATGGTGCTGCTGGGGTTCAACCTGCTGGACTCCTGGCGCGACTATTCCTCGGCCCTCAAGATCGTGCTGCACCCCTATGGGCTGGAATTCATCGTCGGCAGCGCGGCGGCCCTGTTGTTCTATTCCCGTCACAGCGCGAAGGTGCCGGACGCCGTGCTCTGGCTGGTCCTGGTCATGGCGCTCGGGCCGGGTTTCGCCTTGATCGGGCACTATGAGCTGTTCTCGACCGAGGGCTTGCCGAGGATGGTCCTGGTGGGGCTGGTGTTCGCGGCCCTGACCTTGTCCCTGGCATTGCTGGAGCGGCGTCAGTTGATCCATTGCCCACGGTTTCTGGTGTTCACCGGTGACATGTCCTACACCATCTATCTTTCGCACCTGCTGGTACTCGGGGTGGTGGGGCGCGCCTGGCAGATCATTGGCAACTGGCCGACCCATCTTGAGGACAATCTGCTGTTCCTGGTCCTGATGATGATTGCGGTGTGGTGTTACGGCTGGGTCGGCTACAGCTTTTTCGAGAAGCCGGTGCTGGACCGGGCGAGCCGTTATGGGCAGCGCAGATTCCGGCCGGCGGCGTCGGGCAAGCACTACGATGCGGTCTGAGCGGGCGTCCCTGGCTCGACGGTTGCTCGACCCCGGCCTAAAATACAGGTCTCTCTTGTCCCGGACCTTGCCCCATGCCTTCTGAATGCCAGTTGTTCGGCACCTTGGGTTGCCATCTCTGCGAACTTGCCGAGGCGCAGCTGATGCCGTTGGTCGTCGAATACGGACTGATGCTGGAACTGGTGGACATTGCCGACGACGAAGCCTTGTTCGAAGCCTATGGCTTGCGTATCCCGGTCCTGCGCCGCGTGGACACGGGGGCCGAACTGGGCTGGCCGTTCGACGTCGAGCAGGTCGTGGCCTTTCTGAGCTGAACCTCTTCCTGCGCGCCGGCAGTGGATCGGTTGACCCATTGCCCGCTTGCCGAGCCCTTCTGTTTCATCAAATTACCCGCGGTTGCGCTTGAAAAACGACTGTGCTTACGTCGCTGCATGACGTTTGACGCAGCACGTTCCGGTGCTGCAAGGGAGGAAATGAAATGAAAGGGAGGTCGATTCTGCTGGTCAACCAACTGGGCGGGCGCAAGTTTCTGGCCACCGTGGTGGTTGGCGTAAGCACCGCGACGTTGACCTGGTATGGAAAGATCGATGGTGGGACCTACGCCATGGTGATCCTCGGCACGGTGGGCTCGTTCATCGGCGGCAACGTCTATGGGAAGGTCCATCCCAGGGAATCCTGAGGGCTGCCGGCAATCGGTTGGCGGGTCATCAGAAAATCAGTTACTGTATGTTCATACAGTTTTCGTTCCGGTGTTGGGACAGGATGCCCACCCTGGCGTGCGCACCCGGGAACGGAATCCAGAGAGATAAAGAGGGTTAAAGCATGCTCAATGTCGAACAATTGAAATCCAGCGTGAACCGCATGTCCGCTGATGTGGTGCGTGAGGCGGTCCTGGAGTTGCGCCTGGACGGGCTGGTCACGGAAGGCAAGACGCCGTTCAACAAGTTGCACTTCAATACCTGTTTCGCTGAAATCGAAGCCCTGTTCCAGCGCGCGGGCTATCACCGGCAACTGGACGTGGTGGGCTACCAGGGGTTGTTGTACGCACTCTATGACCCGGGGCGCTGGGAGGCGGTGGATGTGTTGCGCTGGCTGAAGGACTACACCGAGGCGGCGGGCGCCGTTCGGCTGGGAAGCAAGATCGCCTCGGGCTGAGACTAGGTTCTGCCGGAGGCTTGCTGGATAATGCTGGCTTGCCCAGCCGTTCGAGTCCTGCCATGTCCGCCTTGCCCTTCAATGCCGCCGAGCACCAGGCCAGCACCTTGTACCTGCCACCCGGCTCGTGGACCACGGTGCTGGACTGCCTGTGCGAACACTTCAAGGCGATCAGCCGTGAGCAATGGCTCGACCGCATTGCCCGCGGTCGGGTGCTGGACGCAGCGGGCGCGGCGATCAATGTGCAGTTGCCTTATCGCGAGGGCCTGCGCATTCACTATTTTCGCGAGGTGCCCAACGAGACGCCGATTCCGGTCAGCGAGACGATTCTCTACGCCGATGAGCATCTGGTGGTGGCGGACAAGCCGCATTTCCTGCCGGTGACGCCGGCCGGCGAGTATGTCGAGCAGACCTTGTTGCGACGCCTGATCCGCCGCCTGGACAACCCGAACCTGGTGCCGTTGCACCGAATCGATCGGCACACGGCGGGCCTGGTGTTGTTCTCGGCCAATCCCGAGAGTCGTGCGGCCTATCAGGCGCTGTTTCCGACCCGACAGATTGAAAAACGCTACGAGGCGATTGCCCGGGCCTTGCCGGACCTGTCGTTCCCCCTGGTCCATAAAAGCCGGCTGGTGGAAGGCGAACCGTTTTTCCGGATGCGCGAAGGGGCCGGTCCCAGCAATACCGAAACCGCGGTCGAGGTGGCGGAAAAAAAGGGCGAGCTGTGGCGCTATGGACTGTATCCGGTCACGGGCAAGAAGCATCAACTACGGGTGCACATGGCGGCCCTGGGGGCGGGGATCTGCAATGACCCGTTTTATCCACAGGTGCTCAAGGATGCCGAGGACGACTACGCCAACCCGCTCAAGCTGCTGGCCCAGGGCTTGCGCTTCATCGATCCGGTCGATGGCCGGGAGCGCCGGTTCGAGAGCGAGATCGTCCTGCATTGGTGACGCCCACTGCCGTCAACGGCAGTCCTGTGCCGCATTCACCGCCGCCCGCAGGCCCAGCAGGTAGCTGTCGACGCCAAAACCGCAGATCTGCCCGCGGGCCACTTCGGACAGTACTGAAGGCTGGTGCAAGGGTTCGTTGCGATGGATATTGGCCATGTGCAACTCGATCACCGGTACCGACAGGTGGGCCAGGGCGTCGCGAATGTCGTAGCTGCTGTGGGTCCAGGCGCCGGCATTGATCAGCACCGCGTCCACCTGTTCGCGGGCACCTTGCTCGATGCGTATGCACATCGCCCCTTCGTTGTTGGTCTGGAAACTGGTGAGGTCCACGTCAAGCTCCCTGGCCAGCGCCCGCAGGCGGTCGTCGATCTGTTCCAGGGTGATGCCGGCATGACGGATCGGTTCGCATTTGCCGAACAGATCGTGATTGATGCCGTGCAACATGAGGACTTTCATGGTTCAGCTCCCGGAGGGGGAATGAGCCCGGGTGAGGGATTTTCATAGAATAGGCCGTAGCCGGGCGTTATGCCCACGGGCGGCGGCTGCCGTCGGGCGGAAACGACGGAGCCCGCGCAAGGCGGGCTCCGTGCTGGCAGCGTATGGGGGCAGGGCTTACAGCTCCTTGACGGTACGCACCTGGTCCTTGTTGATGCGGGTCTTTTTACCGTCCAGTTGCTTGAATTCGTAGAACCCTGAGTCCTCGTCGTATTTCGGGGTGTCCACCGCCTGGATTTCACGTCCGTCGTTCAACGTGATCACCGTCGGCGACGAGCAGCCGGCGAGGGCGGCGAGGCCGGCTGTCAGCAGGAATGCGGCAAGGGTCCGTGGCGTCATGGTACTTCTCCGAAAAAGGATTTCTCTTGAGGATAGCGTTGATTGATGTCAGAACTGATGGATTGCAACGCTCATTGATAGTTTCTGACGGCCATAGGCTCAGCAAGTTCCTTGCGAATGCCTATCATCAGGCGAATGATTCGCGGATTGCAGCAACTGCGGCGTGTTCAGATTGGCCAACCTGGGATCATCGGGCAGGCACTCCAGGGCCTGCGCCTGGAGTTGCAGCATGACCTTGCGCGGGCTGCGTTCCCCCAGGGTCCAGGCGTTTTCGAAGGCCCCGGCCAGCGCGGTGGGGATCACGCACAACAGCGGTTCCCAGTGTTCGCCCTGGCGCAGCATCAGCGGTTTTGTCGGATCGCGGCGAACGGCATCGAGCATGGCCGTGAGCAAGGCGCTGTCGATCTTTGGCACATCGCAGGGCAGCACCAGCAGATGTCCGTGGCGAGCCGCCGCGAGCCCCGCGCGGATCCCGGCCAGGGGGCCGGGAAAGTCGTCGCTGTCGTCGGCCACCAGCCGGTCGGCGTAGGCGGCGTAGCGCGCCTGGTTGCGGTTGCAGGAAATGATCAGGTCATCGGTGAGCGGCCGTGCCACGGCGTGCAGGTGCGCGATCAGCGGCTGCCCGCGCCAGTCCAGCAGGCCTTTGTCCTGGCCGCCCATGCGTTGGCCGCGACCGCCGGCCAGGAGCAGAATGGAAAAGTCGTTCTCGGGCATGGGCACTCTCGATGGCAGCGATGACAGCAGTGAGGAAAAGGCACGCTGTGATATAACACCGGGCTGTTCCTCCTTACAACCGGACCGAGCCTATGAAAGCCAAGGCTGATACACCTTTCGTACCGCTGAATATCGCGGTCTTGACCGTCAGTGACACCCGTACCTTCGAAACCGACACGTCGGGGCAGGTCTTCGTCGACCGCCTCATCGCCGCCGGGCACCGTCTCGCCGAGCGGGTGTTGCTCAAGGACGATCTCTATCGGATTCGCGCCCAGGTCGCCAGCTGGATCGCCGAAGACGTGGTCCAGGTCGTGCTGATCACCGGCGGCACCGGCTTTACCGGGCGCGACAGCACCCCGGAAGCCGTCGCCTGCCTGCTGGACAAGCAGGTCGACGGCTTTGGCGAGCTGTTCCGGCAGATCTCCGTGGCGGACATCGGCACCTCCACCGTGCAGTCCCGGGCGCTGGCCGGCCTGGCCAACGGCACCCTGGTCTGCTGCCTGCCGGGTTCGACCAACGCGGTGCGCACCGGCTGGGACGGGATCCTCGCCGAGCAGCTGGACGCGCGCCATCGCCCGTGCAACTTCGTCCCCCATCTGAAACAGGCGGCGCCTTGTGAATCCCGTGGGTAAGCCGGGCAAGAGCGGTGCGTTGATGCCGGTGGAAGTCGCCCTGGCCCGCCTGCTGGCGCTGGCCGAGGCGACGCCGATCCGTGAGGTGCAGCGCGTGCCGTTGGCGCAGGCCGACGGGCGGGTGCTGGCCGAGGACCTGGTGTCCGGCCTCGACCTGCCGCCATGGCCCAACAGTGCCATGGATGGCTACGCCCTGCGTCTGTCCGATTGGCACGGCGAGCCGCTGCCGGTCAGCCAGCGCATCTTTGCCGGGCAGGCCCCCGAGCCTTTGCAGCCGGGAACCTGCGCGCGGATCTTTACCGGCGCTCCGGTGCCGGCGGGGGCCGATTGCGTCGAAATGCAGGAAAACGCCGAGGTGCTCGCCGATGGGCGGGTGCGCTTCATCGAAGCGCTGGCGGTTGCGCAGAACATCCGGCCCCAGGGCCAGGAAACCACGGTGGGCGAAGTGGTGCTGGCCGCCGGAACCCGGTTGGGGCCGATCGAGCAGGGCCTGGCGGCGTCCCTCGGCTGCGCCGAACTGAACGTGGTGCGGCGGGTGCGGGTGGCGGTGCTGTCCACCGGCGACGAACTGGTCGAGCCGGGCCAGCCGTTGGGGCCGGGGCAGATCTACAACAGCAACCGCGTATTGCTGTGCGGCTGGTTGACGCGCCAGGGCTGCGAGGTGCTGGACGCCGGGATCCTCCCGGATGACCTGGAGGCGACCCGCCAGCGCCTGGCGCAGCTGGGCGATGTCGACCTGATCCTGTCCACGGGCGGGGTCTCGGTGGGCGAAGCCGATTTCCTTGGGATCGCCTTGCGCGAGGCGGGCGAGCTGGAGTTGTGGAAACTGGCGATCAAGCCGGGAAAACCCCTGACTTTCGGGCATTTTCGCGGCGTGCCGGTGATCGGCCTGCCGGGTAATCCGGCTTCGACCCTGGTCACCTTCGCCTTGTTGGCACGGCCTTATCTGCTGCGCCGCCAGGGCGTGCAGGCGGTCCAGCCGTTGCAGTTCAAGGTGCCGGCCGGGTTTGTCTGGTCCAAGCCGGGCAATCGCCGCGAATACCTGCGCGCGCGCCTGGAAAACGGCCGGGCGACGATCTATCGCAACCAGAGTTCCGGCGTGCTGCGCAGCGCGGCCTGGGCCGAGGGCTTGGTCGAGGTGCTGGAGGAGAGCACCCTGGTGGAAGGCGACTGGGTGAACTTCATTCCGTTGAGCGAAGTGCTGGGCTAGCCCTTATGCCGTTGAGTTAAGGGCTGACCTCAAGTCTCGGCCCGGCTTCAGCCTTCCAGCGAGCCGCCGGCCAGCGCGCAGAGCTGGATCGGGTCGAGGATGTGCACTTCCTTGCCTTCGGCGGCGATCAGCTCGTTGCTCTGGAAGCGGGTGAAGACCCGCGAGACGGTTTCCACGGCCAGCCCCAGGTAGTTGCCGATCTCGTTGCGCGACATGCTCAGGCGGAACTGGTTGGCCGAGAAACCGCGGGCGCGGAAACGCGCCGACAGGTTGACCAGGAAAGTGGCAATGCGCTCGTCGGCGGTCTTTTTCGACAGCAACAACATCATTTGCTGGTCGTCGCGAATCTCCCGGCTCATCACCCGCATCAACTGGCGACGCAGTTGCGGCAGTTGCAGGGCCAGTTCGTCCAGGCGCTCGAAGGGGATTTCGCAGACAGAGGTGGTTTCCAGCGCCTGGGCCGAAACCGGGTAGGTCTCGGTGTCCATGCCCGACAGGCCGACCAGTTCGCTCGGCAGATGAAACCCGGTGATCTGTTCTTCGCCGCCGTCGCTCAGGCTGAAGGTCTTCAGCGCACCGGAGCGCACCGCATAGACCGAGCCGAAGGTGTCGCCCTGGCGAAACAGGAACTCACCCTTTTTCAGCGGGCGGCCACGCTTGACGATCTCGTCCAGCGCATCCATGTCCTCCATATTCAGCGAAAGTGGCAGGCAGAGAGGGGCCAGGCTGCAGTCCTTACAATGGGCCTGACTATGGGTGCGCAATTTCACTGGGTCGGACATTTCTTAAATCCTTGTGGGAGAACACACATAAGACGTAAGGGTAACCCAGCAAGGGCCGCTCGGGCCAGCCTGCGCCAAAATGGCGCACCCGTTCAGATGCTCTCACTGCCGAAAGCGGCTCGAACCGTCAGATCACCCGCGAAAAGCGCTGACGGTTCTGCTGTTCCAGGTAGGCATCGAAGACCATGCACACCGAACGGACCAGCAGGCGTCCCGCGGGCAGGACCGTCAGGCGCTCGCGGTCCAGTTCGATCAGGCCGTCCCCGGCCATCTCCATCAGGCGCGGCCAGAGCGCGGCGAAGTAGCCGCCGAAGTCGATATTGAACTGCTGCTCGATGTGGGCGAATTCCAGGCTGAAGTTGCAGATGATCTGCTGGATCACTGCCCGGCGCAGGCGGTCGTCGGCGTTGCACAACAGGCCCCGGCTGGTGGCCAGTTGCGCGCCGGCGAGGGTGTTCTGGTACTGGTTCAGGTCGCTGCTGTTCTGGCAGTAGAGGTCGCCGATCTGGCTGATGGCCGACACCCCCAGGCCGATCAGGTCGCAATGGCCGTGGGTGGTGTAGCCCTGGAAGTTGCGTTGCAGGGTCGATTCTTCCTGGGCAATCGCCAGTTCGTCGTCGGGCAGGGCGAAGTGGTCCATGCCGATATAGCGGTAGCCGGCGGCGGTGAGCTGCTCGATGCTGCGGTGGAGCATTTCCAGCTTGTCGGCCGGCGTCGGCAGTTCGTTTCCGTCGATCCGCCGCTGCGGCATGAAGCGCTCGGGCAGGTGGGCGTAATTGAACACCGACAGGCGATCGGGCTGCAGGTTGATCACTTCGTCGACGGTGCGGGCGAAGTTGTCCGGGGTCTGCCGGGGCAGGCCGTAGATCAGGTCGATATTGATCGAACGGAACTGCAGGGTGCGCGCCGCCTCGATGATCGCCCGGGTTTCCTCCAGGCTTTGTAGGCGGTTGACGGCGCGCTGCACGTTGGGGTCGAGGTCCTGCAGGCCGATGCTGACCCGGTTGAAGCCCAGTTCGCGCAGCAGGCCCATGGTCGACCAGTCGGCTTCCCGTGGATCGATCTCGATGCCGTAGTCGCCGGAATCGTCGTCCAGCAGGTTGAAGTGCTGGCGCAGCCGGGTCATCAGTTGCCGCAGTTCGTCGTGGCTGAGAAAGGTCGGGGTGCCGCCGCCCAGGTGCAGTTGCTCGACTTTCTGCGCCGGGTTCAGGTGGCAGGCGACCAACTGGATTTCCTGTTCCAGGCGTTGCAGGTAGGGCAGGGCACGGCCACGGTCCTTGGTGATGACCTTGTTGCAGGCGCAGTAGTAGCAGATGTTCGCGCAGAACGGCACATGCACGTACAGGGACAGGGGGCGCAGGGCCTTGCGACTGTCGCGCAGGGCGTGGAGCAGGTCGAAGGCCCCGACCTGGCTGTTGAACTGCACCGCGGTGGGATAGGAGGTATAGCGCGGTCCCGCGAGGTCGTAGCGGTGGATCAGGTCTGGGTCCCAACGGATGGCGTCGAGCATGCGGGCATTCCCCCGGATTGGCTGCAATATCCGGAGTCTAGGGGTTGCGGGGAGGGACCATCTTGACCTGTATCAACGGCTGTCAGTGGCCCATCAGCCAGTGCTGGTGCGGCCCCGGCAAGGTCCACAGGCCGAACAGCATCACCAGCAGGCCGCCGCTCATGCGCACGCTGCGCTTGCGCAGCAAGGCCGTGACCCGTTCCGCCGCAAGGCCAGTGGCCAGCAGCACCGGCCAGGTGCCCAGGCCGAAGGCCAGCATCAACAGCGCACTGTCGAGCGCATTGCCCTGGCTCGCCGCCCAGAGCAGGGTGCTGTAGACCAGCCCGCACGGCAGCCAGCCCCACAGCGCGCCCAGCAGCAGGGCGCGGGGCAGGCTCGACACCGGCAGCAGGCGGTTGGCCAGCGGCTGGATATGCCGCCACAGGCCGCGTCCGAGGCTTTCGATACGGGTCAGGCCGCTCCACCAGCCGGCTAGGTACAGGCCCATGGCGATCAACAGCAGTCCGGCGATCACCCGCAGCAACAGCGCCGCCGGGCTGCTGGCCACGGCCCAGCCGGCCAGGCCGATCAGCAGGCCGGCGGCGGCATAGCTGAGGATCCGCCCCAGGTTGTAGGCCAGCAGCAGGCGAAAGCGCCGGCTGCGTTGCTCCGGGGGAATCGCCAGGGTCAGGGCGCCCATCAGGCCGCCGCACATGCCCAGGCAATGACCGCCGCCGAGCAGGCCGAGAATCACCGCCGAGACCAGCAGGGGCGCCAGTTCAAGCATGGGGCGGGGCCTTGTCGTGCTTGTCCGTGGTGTCTTCGACGGCGGCGGTGTGCTTCGGGTCCAGGTCGTCGAACAGGATGCTGTGGGCCGGGCCTTCCAGGTCGTCGTACTGGCCGCTGTCCACGGCCCAGAAGAAGATGTAGACGGCGATGGCCACGATCAGCAGGGCGGCGGGGATCATCACGTAGAGAGCTGGCATGGGAACTCCATGCCCGCGCGGCTCAGGCCGGCAACGGGCGGGTATCTGGCGTGGCAGTGAGCACCGGCGCGCCGGGCAGGCGGGTCAGGCGCAAGGCATTGAGCACCACGGTCAGCGAGCTGATGGACATGCCGACCGCGGCCCACACCGGGGTGATCCAGCCGAGGGCGGCGAACGGCAACATCAGGCCATTGTACAGGCTGGCCCAGATCAGGTTCTCGATGATGATCCGCCGGGTCCGCCGGGCCAGGTCGATGGCTTGCACCAGGGCGCCCAGGCGATTGGACAGCAGCACGGCGTCGGCGCTGGTCTTGGCCAGGTCGGTGGCCGAGCCCATGGCCACGCTGATATCGGCGGCGGCCAGGACCGGGACGTCATTGACGCCGTCGCCGAGCATCAACACTTTGCGGCCCTGTCGATGCAAGTCCCACAGCATCTGCAATTTGTCGTCCGGACGCAGGCCGCCGCGAGCTTCGTCGATGCCCAGTTCGGCGGCGACACTGGCGACCATCGGCGAGCTGTCGCCGGACAGCAGCAGCGTGCGCCAGCCCCGCGCCCGGCAGGCCGCCAGCAGCGCGGGGGCGTCGTCACGCAGACGGTCGTCGAGGACGAACCAGGCCAGCGGCCCGTGGCTATCGCCCAGCAGCAGCCATTGTCCGGCTTCGTCTGGCGTCGGTGGCAGCGGGCAGGCCGCGAGCGCGCAGACATACGCCGCCTGGCCGATGCGCAGGCGTTGCTCGCCGACCCGGCCTTCAAGGCCCAGGCCAGGGCTGCCGTGGACCTCCTCGGCGGCTTGCGGGGCGCGGCCAAAGGCACGCGCGATCGGGTGTTCGGAGCGGTTTTCCAGGGCGGCGGCGAGGCCCAGGCAGCGCTCGCTGTCCAGCTCGCGCAGCGGGCGGATGGCGCGCAGGGTCAGGCGGCCTTCGGTGAGGGTGCCGGTCTTGTCGAAGATCACCGTATCGATCTGGTTCAGGCCTTCGAGCACATGGCCGCGGGTCAGCAGCAGGCCGAGCTTGTGCAGGGTGCCGGTGGCGGCGGTCAGGGCGGTGGGGGTGGCCAGCGACAGGGCGCAAGGGCAGGTGGCGACCAGCATCGCCAGCACGATCCAGAACGCCCGGGACGGTTCCAGCTGCCACCAGACCAGGCCGATGACCGCCGCGGCGATCAGCGAGAACAGCAGGAACCACTGCGCGGCGCGGTCGGCGATCTGCGCCAGGCGCGGCTTTTCGCTCTGGGCGCGATCGAGCAGGCGGACGATGGCGGACAGGCGGGTGTCCTGGCCGAGGGCCAGGACCTCGACGGTCAGGGCGCTGTCGACATTCAGGGTGCCGGCGGTGACGGCATCCCCCGTTGTGCGCGGTTGCGGCAGGTACTCGCCGGTCAGCAGGGACTCGTCGATGCTCGAGCGGCCTTCGACAATCCGCCCGTCGGCCGGCAGCACGGCACCGGGATGCACCAGCACCCGCTCACCCAGGCGTAGTTCACTGAGCAGGATGCGTTCGCTCTGGCCGTCGGCCCCCAGGCGCAGGCAGGACGCCGGCAACAGGTTGACCAGTTGCGCGGTGGCGGCGGCGGTGCGCTCGCGGGCGCGGCGCTCCAGGTAGCGACCGGCCAGCAGGAACAAGGCGAACATGCCCACGGCGTCGAAGTAGAGTTCGCCGACCCCGCTGATGGCGGTCCAGATGCCGGCGCAGTAGGCGCTGCCGATGGCCAGCGAGACCGAGACGTCCATGGTCAGGTGGCGGGTGCGTAGATCGCGAAAGGCGCCGCGAAAGAACGGCGCACAGCTGTAGAAGACGATGGGCGTGGTCAGGAACAACGCCACCCAGCGCAGGATGGTGTGCAGTTCCGGGCTCAGGTCGATATTGAATTCCGGCCAGGTGGCCATGGTCGCCATCATCGCCTGGAACCACAGCAGGCCGGCCAGGCCCAGTTGGCGCAGGGACTTGCGATTATCACGGGCAAGCTGTTCGCAGGCCTGGTCGGCCTGGTAGGGGTGCGCGGCGTAGCCGATCTGGCGCAGTTCGCCGAGGATCTGGCTCAACGGCAGTTGGCTGTCCGCCCAGCGCACCTGCAGGCGGTGATTGGACAGGTTCAGCCGCGCCTCGGCCACGGCGGGCAGGCCGAGCAGGTGCTTCTCGATCAGCCAGCCGCAGGCGGCGCAACTGATGCCCTCCATCAGCAGGGTGGCTTCGGCGAGTTCGCCGTCGTGGCGGACAAAGGGCTTCTGCACCTCGGCGCGGTCGTACAGCGCCAATTCATCCGCCAGTTGCACCGGCAGGGCCTCGGGGTTGGCCGAGGTTTCGCTGCGATGGCTGTAATAGTGCTCCAGGCCGCCGGCGACAATGGCCTGCGCCACCGCCTGGCAGCCCGGGCAGCAGAACTCGCGGGGCTCGCCCAGGACGACAGCGGTGAAGCGACTGCCGGTAGGGACGGGCAGGGCGCAGTGGTAGCAGGGTGTCGGGGTCGTCATAGGCGCCATCGGTCACTGTGGGAGCCGGCTTGCTGGCGATGGGATCTGATAGCCGACATCGTTGTCGCCTGGAAGATCGCTATCGCCGGCAAGCCGGCTCCTACAGAAGCGGGATCGTATTTACTTGCTCGGCTCTTCGGCGCCTTGCAGCGGTTCGTCGCCCAGCTTCAGGTCCTTGTCGTGGCTGATCTGTTCTTCTTCGAACAGGCGCCAGGTCTTGTCGCCCTCGACCCCCAGCAACTCGACGAAACGCCGGCCCTCGATCTTGTCCGCCAGTTGCCCGATATAACGTCCGGGTTCGCTGTCACTGCGGCTCAGGGTGACCTTGCGGTCCTTGTCCGGCTGGGTCGGCGAGATCAGGTTCAGCTCCAGGCTGGACGGCCGGCTGTCGCCCGTCAGGCGCAGGTCGACTTCGCCGGTGACCTCGTCCAGGTGCACCTTGGCATGCAGCTTCAGGCCCTGGGCCAGCAGTTCGCGGTCCAGGGAGCGGTTGATGCCCTTGCCGGCCTCGTAGTAGTTGTCGTTGACCAGGTTGTCCGGGTTGTTGACCGCGATGGTGACCATCGACAGGGTCAGGGTCACCGAGCAGGCCATGATCCCGATCAGGATCCAGGGCCAGAGGTGCTTGTACCAGGGGCTTGCGGCAGTGGCTGCGGGCATCGGGTCTTCCCTTAACGGATTTGCGGGCCGATGAATCGGCTCTTGGCTTCAATGTGGACGCTGGCGTCATCGGCGTCGCGCAAGGTGAATTTCACCTCGTTGGTGCTCGACGGCAGCTGATCGGGGGCGCTGGACAGCTCCATCGGCATGTTGAAGATCTCGCCGGCGGGCACGTGGATTTCGCGCTTGCCCTGGAGTTTCAGGTCGGGCAGGCCACTGGCGTCCAGTACATAGGTGTGGTCGCGCTGATCCTTGTTCATGATCTTCAGGCTGTAGACGTTTTCGACCCGCCCTTCGGCATTCTCGCGGTACAGCACGCGGTCCTTGCTGACATCGAAGCCCACCAGCGAACGCATCAGGAATGCCGTCACCAGCAGGCCGATCATGGTCAACAGGACCAGCGCGTAACCGATCAGGCGCGGCCGCAGCGTGTGGGTCTTCTGCCCGGAAAGGTTGTGCTCGGTGGTGTAGCTGATCAGTCCGCGCGGGTACTGCATCTTGTCCATGATGCTGTCGCAGGCGTCGATGCAGGCGGCGCAACCGATGCATTCGATCTGCAGGCCGTCGCGGATGTCGATGCCGGTGGGGCAGACCTGCACGCACATCGTGCAGTCGATGCAGTCGCCCAGGCCCTGGGCCTTGTAGTCGATGCCTTTCTTGCGCGGGCCACGGCCTTCGCCACGGCGCGGGTCGTAGGAGACGATCAGGGTGTCCTTGTCGAACATCACGCTCTGGAAGCGCGCATAGGGACACATGTAGATGCACACCTGCTCGCGCAGCCAGCCGGCGTTGCCGTAGGTAGCGAGTGTGAAGAAGCCGACCCAGAAGTAGGACCAGCCATCGGCTTCGCCGATGAAGAAACTGATGGTCAGGTCGCGAATCGGCGAGAAGTAGCCGACAAAGGTCATGCCGGTGACAAAGCCGATCAGCAGCCACAGGCTGTGCTTGCTGAACTTGCGCAGGAACTTGTTGGCGCTCATGGGCGCCTTGTCGAGCTTGATGCGCTGGTTGCGGTCGCCTTCGGTGACCTTTTCGCACCACATGAAGATCCAGGTCCAGACGCTTTGCGGGCAGGTGTAGCCGCACCAGACCCGCCCGGCATAGACGGTGATGAAGAACAGGCCGAACGCGGCGATGATCAAGAGGCCCGAGAGCAGGATGAAATCCTGGGGCCAGAAGGTGGCGCCGAAGATGAAGAACTTGCGTTCGGGCAGGTTCCACCAGACGGCCTGGTGACCGCCCCAGTTCAGCCACACGGTACCGAAGTACAGCAGGAACAGGACGGCACCGCCGGTCATCCGCAGGTTGCGGAACAGGCCGGTGAAGGCACGGGTGTAGATTTTCTCGCGAGAAGCGTAAAGGTCGACGGTGTCGTTGGCGGGTTTGGCAGGTGGAGTGACGTCGTGCAGCGGAATCTGGTTGCTCATTATTGCGTCCCACGGCTGGGGGAAATGCCTCGGTCAGTACATGCCGACCGCGATCAGAAAGCGTAGTGCAGTGGCGCAATGATACGCCGGTCCCTGTGGTCCAAGGGTGCGACCTTTGGTCGCGTTGGGTGACGCGTCCGGATGGTGTAGCAGATGTAACAAAGCATGATGCAGGTCAATTGACTATAGCTGATGGATCGTGTTCGGGCGTGGTCAGGGTGGCGTGCGATGGCCGGGGTGGCGGGGTGTTTTTCAGCCGAGGAAGAGGGCTCGTACCTAATGAAAACGGCCCCGCCAGGGGTGCTGGCGGGGCCGTCGGTTGTTGCTCGAGCGCACTTACTCAGCGGGCTTGTTGTCGCCGTGGGACAGGCTGTAGACGTAGGCGGCCAGCAAGTGGACCTTGTCGTTGCCCTGCAACTGCGCCTGGGCCGGCATCTGGCCCTGGCGACCATGGCGGATGGTCTGCTGCAGTTGCGCAAAGCTCGAGCCGTAGATGAACGCGCCCGGGTTCGTCAGGTTCGGCGCGCCCATGGCCGGGGTGCCCTTGCCTTCGGGGCCGTGGCAGGCCACGCAGTTGCCGGCGAAGATCTTCTGGCCCGCCACCGGGTCGGCCTTGGCGCCTTCCGGCAGCTGGCGATGGTGGAAGTTGGTCAGCACGAACGAGGCGACATCGGCCACGCCCTGTTCGCCAATGACGTCGACCCAGGCCGGCATCATCGCGTGGCGACCACCCATGATGGTGGTCTTGATGGTTTCCGGCTCACCGCCCCAACGCCAGCCCACGCCGGTCAGGTTGGGGAAGCCGTAGGCGCCCTTGGCATCGGAGCCGTGGCACACCGAGCAGTTGGAGGCGAACAGGCGACTGCCCATCTTCAACGCCTGCGGGTCCTTGGCCACGTCCGCGATGGGCATGGCGGCGTACTTGGCGAAGATCGGTCCGAACTTGGCATCCGACCGGGCCATTTCCTTTTCCCATTCGTGCACGCCGGTCCAGCCGGTCTGGCCGTTGGCGAAGGCGGTCTGCTTGTCGTTGTCCAGGTAGGCGTAGCCCGGCAGCAGGCCTTTCCAGTTGCCCAGGCCCGGATACAGGACCAGGTAGCCGAGGGCGAAGACGATGGTGCCGACGAACAGCATGAACCACCATTTGGGCAGCGGGTTGTCGTACTCCTCGATACCGTCGAAGGAGTGGCCGACCGTCTCCTCGGTCTGATCGGCGCGCTGACCCCGGCGGGTGGAGAGCAGCAGCCAGGTCAGGGCGAAGATGGTACCCAGGCTGAGGACGGTGACGTACAGACTCCAGAACGTAGTCATTCTTTGTTACTCCTAGACGCTTTTTCGACCTGCTTGATGGCTTCGGGATCATCCGCGAAAGGCAACAAGGTCGCGTCGTCGAACTCCGACTTGCGCCGTGGGCTGAACACCCACAGCGCTAGGCCGATAAAGGCCACCATCACCACGAGGGTGCCCAGGCCACGAATCATCCCGATATCCATCCAGATCACCGTTTGCTTTTGATGATGGTGCCCAGGCCTTGCAAGTAGGCCACCAGCGCGTCCATTTCGGTCTTGCCCTTCACGGCGTCCCTGGCCCCGGCGATGTCTTCGTCGGTGTAAGGCACGCCCAGGCTGCGCAGGACTTCCATTTTCTTCGCCGTGTCCTTGCCGTCGAGCTTGTTTTCCACCAGGAACGGATAAGCCGGCATTTTCGACTCGGGCACCACGTTGCGCGGGTTGTACAGGTGCGCGCGGTGCCAGTCATCGGAGTAACGACCGCCAACCCGGGCCAAATCCGGCCCGGTGCGCTTGGAACCCCAGAGGAACGGGTGGTCCCAGACGCTTTCACCGGCCACCGAGTAGTGGCCGTAGCGTTCGGTCTCGGCGCGGAACGGCCGGATCATCTGCGAGTGGCAGCCGACACAACCGTTGGCGATGAAGATGTCGCGGCCTTCCAGTTCCAGCGCCGGGCGCGGCTTCATGCCTTCGACCGGCTTGTTGGTGACGTCCTGGAAAAACAACGGGACGATCTGCGTCAGGCCGCCGATGCTCACGGCGATGACCATGAAGAAGGCCAGCAGGCCGATATTCTTCTCGACTACTTCGTGCTTCATCAGTGAGCTCCAGCGACAGCGATCTGAGCGGCGGCGTCTGCATCAGCCGGGTTCGAGGCACGAACGGTACGGAACACGTTGTAGGCCATCAACAGCATGCCGCTGGCGAAGAACGCACCGCCCAGGGCGCGAACGATATAGCCGGGGTGGCTGGCCTGCAGCGCTTCGACGAACGAGTAGGTCAGCGTGCCGTCGTCGTTGATCGCCCGCCACATCAGGCCCTGGGTGATGCCGTTGACCCACATCGAGGCGATGTAGAGCACGGTGCCGATGGTGGCGAGCCAGAAGTGCGCGTTGATCAGGCCGATGCTGTGCATCTGCGGACGGCCGAAGATTTTCGGGATCATGTGGTAGATCGCGCCGATGGAGATCATCGCCACCCAGCCCAGCGCCCCGGCGTGAACGTGGCCGATGGTCCAGTCGGTGTAGTGGGACAGCGAGTTGACGGTCTTGATCGCCATCATCGGCCCTTCGAAGGTCGACATGCCGTAGAACGCCAGGGACACCACCAGGAAGCGCAGGATCGGGTCGGTGCGCAGCTTATGCCAGGCGCCCGAGAGGGTCATCATGCCGTTGATCATGCCGCCCCAGCTCGGGGCCAGCAGGATGATCGACATCGCCATGCCCAGCGATTGGGCCCAGTCCGGCAGGGCGGTGTAGTGCAGGTGGTGGGGACCGGCCCAGATGTACAGGGTGATCAGCGCCCAGAAGTGCACGATGGACAGGCGATAGGAGTAGATCGGCCGTTCGGCCTGTTTTGGCACGAAGTAGTACATCATCCCCAGGAAGCCCGTGGTCAGGAAGAAGCCCACGGCGTTGTGGCCGTACCACCACTGGATCATCGCGTCGGTCGCCCCGGCATAGGCCGAGTAGGACTTGAAGAAACTCACCGGCAGGGAAATGTGGTTGACGATGTGCAGCATCGCGGTCACGACGATGAAGGCACCGTAGAACCAGTTGCCGACATAGATGTGCTTGGTCTTGCGCTTGACGATGGTGCCGAAGAACACCAGGGCGTAGACCACCCAGACAACCCCGAGCAGGATAGCCAGGGGCCATTCCAGTTCGGCGTATTCCTTGGTGGTGGTGTAACCCAGGGGCAGGGTGATGATGGCACCGACGATCACCGCCTGCCAACCCCAGAAGTGGAAGGCCGCGAGGCTGTCGGAAATCAGTCGTACCTGGCAGGTTCGCTGCACGACATAGTAGGAGGTGGCAAACAGCGCACAGCCCCCGAAGGCGAAAATCACCAGGTTGGTGTGCAGCGGGCGCAGGCGTCCAAAACTCGTCCAGGGCAGACCGAAGTTCAATTCCGGCCAGACCAGTTGCGAGGCGATGAAAACACCGAGCCCCATGCCAAGGATCCCCCAGACCACCGTCATGATGGCGAACTGGCGGACTACCTTATAGTTATAAGCAGTCGGACTGATTGCTGTGCTCATTCTAAGGTTCCACGGTTTGGTATAATTATTAGGCGTAAAATCGGTCGCAAGTATGGATAAAGTGTAGGGTCATTGCAACGCGCCATGACCTGGGTCAATACCGTGCGACGCTGATTCTGCGGCCTTTCCATGCTCGGTGTAAGGTCAAAACGCACCCTCGAAAAGGCCGGGATCGACCGGCAGGCGGGGGGATACGGTTCGATCGGAATTCGCAAAGCTTAGTACCGATTCCCGGGAGTGGGTAGGCGGACTAAAAGAGAGGTGCGACACTGGGTCGCGTACAGGCGGGGAACTACCGCATCCTGATCGATGCGGCAGGAAACATCCGGTATTTATTGAGCTTTCTTTTCTCCTTGACCGCCGTGGGAAAGGCTGTAGACGTAGGCGGCCAGCAAGTGAACCTTGTCGTTGCCCTGCGACTGCGCCTGGGCCGGCATCTGGCCCTGGCGACCGTGGCGGATGGTCTGTTGCAATTGTGCCAGGCTGCTGCCGTAGATCAGCCCGGCGGGGCGGGTCAGGTTCGGCGCGCCCATGGCCTGGGTGCCCTTGCCTTCAGGACCATGGCAGGCCACGCAATTGCTGCTGAAGATCTGCTGGCCGGCTTGCAGGTTGGCGTCGCTGCCCTCGGGCAACGGCTGGTGGCCCAGTTCATGACGCACATAGGCGGCGACGTTCTTCACGCCGTCTTCGCCGAGGATTTCGCCCCAGGCCGGCATCGCCGCGATACGACCGCCCATGATGGTCTGCTTGATGGTGTCGGCACTGCCGCCCCAGCGCCAGGTGGTTTCCACCAGGTTCGGGAAACCGTAGGCGCCCTTGGCGTCCGAGCCATGGCACACCGCGCAGTTGGAGGCGAACAGGCGACCGCCCATCTTCAGCGCCTGCGGGTCCTTGGCCACTTCTTCCACGGGCATGGCGGCGAACTTGGCGAAGATCGGCCCGAACTTGGCGTCGGCCTTGTCCATCTCCTTTTCCCACTCGTGAACGCCGGTCCAGCCGTTCTCGTAGCCGGGCAGGATGCCTTTCCAGTTGCCCAGGCCCGGGTAGAGGATCAGGTAGCCGACGGCAAACACCAGGGTCCCGGCGAACAGCATGAACCACCATTGCGGCAGCGGGTTGTCGTACTCCTCGATGCCGTCGAAGCTGTGGCCCATGGTCTGGTCGACGCTGCCCTTGGTTTCACCCTTGCGCGTGCCGATCAACAACCAGGTCAGGCCGATCAGGCTGCCGATGGTCAGTACGCAGATGTACGTACTCCAGAAGGTGGTCATGGCCGGGGGCTCCTTGTCGCAGTAGGGTCTTCAGGGGTGTCGGGAAGCGGCTCGTCATCGGCGAAGGGCAGCAGGCAGGCTTCGGCGAACTCGGGGGCGCGCCGGGCGTTGAACACCCAGAGGGCCAGGCCGACGAAGGCGATAAAGACCACCAGGGTGCCGAGGCCACGGATCATTCCGGTACTCATGTCCATGACTCACCTCTTGCTCTTGATCGCAGTGCCGAGCACTTGCAGGTAGGCGACCAGGGCATCCATCTCGCTCTTGCCCTTGACGCTGGCCACGGCGCCGGCGATGTCGTCGTCGGTATAAGGCACGCCGAGGGTACGCATGGCCTTGAGCTTGGTTTCGGTCAGGCTGCTGTCCAGCGGGTTGGCCACGAGCCAGGGGTAGGCCGGCATTTTCGACTCCGGGACCACGTTGCGCGGGTTGTACAGGTGCGCGCGGTGCCAGTCTTCCGAGTAGCGGCCGCCGACCCGGGCCAGGTCCGGCCCGGTGCGCTTGGAGCCCCAAAGGAACGGGTGGTCCCAGACGCTTTCACCGGCCACCGAATAGTGGCCGTAGCGTTCGGTCTCGGCGCGGAACGGCCGGATCATCTGCGAGTGGCAGCCGACGCAGCCTTCGCGGATGTAGATATCGCGGCCTTCCAGTTGCAGCGCGGTGTAGGGCTTCATGCCTTCGACCGGCTTGTTGGTGACGTCCTGGAAAAACAGCGGGACGATCTGCGTCAGGCCGCCGATGCTCACGGCGAACACCATCAGCAGCATCAGCAGGCCGACGTTCTTTTCAATCACTTCGTGTTTCATGGCGAGCTCCTCAGGCCATCTGCGCGGCGGCGGTCACGGTGGCAGGTTCCGCACTGCGCACGGTGCGCCAGGTGTTGTAGGCCATCAGCAACATGCCGCTGAGGAAGATCGACCCGCCCACCAGCCGGACGACGTAGCCGGGATGGCTGGCCACCAGGGTTTCGACGAAGGAATAGGTCAGCGTGCCGTCCTCGTTGACCGCGCGCCACATCAGGCCCTGGGCGATGCCGTTGACCCACATCGAGGCGATGTAGAGCACGGTGCCGATGGTGGCGAGCCAGAAGTGCGCATTGATCAGGCCGATGCTGTGCATCTGCGGGCGGCCGAAGACTCTCGGGATCATGTGGTACAGCGCGCCGATGGAGATCATCGCCACCCAGCCCAGTGCCCCGGCGTGAACGTGGCCGATGGTCCAGTCGGTGTAGTGGGAGAGGGCGTTGACGGTCTTGATCGCCATCATCGGCCCTTCGAAGGTCGACATGCCGTAGAACGCCAGGGACACCACCAGGAAGCGCAGGACCGGGTCGCTGCGCAGCTTATGCCAGGCCCCGGAGAGGGTCATCATGCCGTTGATCATGCCGCCCCAGCTCGGTGCCAGCAGGATCAGCGACATCACCATGCCCAGCGACTGGGCCCAGTCCGGCAGGGCGGTGTAGTGCAGGTGGTGGGGACCGGCCCAGATATACAGGGTGATCAGCGCCCAGAAGTGCACGATGGACAGGCGATAGGAATACACCGGACGTTCGGCCTGTTTCGGCACGAAGTAGTACATCATCCCGAGAAAGCCCGCAGTCAGGAAGAAGCCCACCGCGTTGTGCCCGTACCACCACTGCACCATGGCGTCGGTGGCGCCGGCGTAGATCGAGTAGGACTTGGTCAGGCTGACCGGCAGTTCCAGGTTGTTGACGATATGCAGGATCGCCACGGTGATGATGAACGCGCCGAAGAACCAGTTACCGACATAGATATGCTTGGTCTTGCGTTTCATCAGGGTGCCGAAGAACACAACGGCGTAGGCGACCCAGACGATGGCGATCAGGATATCGATCGGCCATTCCAGTTCGGCGTATTCCTTGGAACTGGTGTAGCCCAGCGGCAGGCTGATGGCCGCCAGGACAATCACCAACTGCCAGCCCCAGAAGGTGAACGCCGCGATCTTCGGCGAAAACAGCTGGGTCTGGCAGGTGCGTTGTACCGAGTAGTAGGAGCTGGCGAACAGCGCGCAGCCACCGAAGGCGAAGATCACCGCATTGGTGTGCAACGGGCGTAGACGACCGAAGCTGGTCCACGGCAGGTTGAAGTTGAGTTCGGGCCAGACCAATTGGGCGGCGATGAAGACACCGAGCCCCATGCCGACGATGCCCCACACCACCGTCATAATGGCGAATTGGCGGACCACCTTGTAGTTGTAGGCGGTACTGATTGAAGTGTTCATGGTTCCCCATCCACGGTTCAGACCCGGCCGGCGCTGTTGCATTCGCAGGATCTGGAGTTATAGGCAGACTAAAAGCCAGCCAAGCATGGGCAAATAGCCAGCGGGGGGTATTGACGGGGGTCAATGGGGTAGGCGTTGCCGGTGGCCAGGGGGCCCTGTGGGAGCGGAGCTTGCCGGGACGCCGGACCGCCGCGAAGAGGGCCTTGAGGCCGCTAAAAGCTTCGCGGGCAAGCTCCGCTCCCACAAGGGGGGTGCATTCAAGCTTCGGTGGACGGCATTGCACCCGCCACCGAAGGCTTCGGCTCAGCTCAGGCCCAGGCCATAGGCACTGCTCAGATCGAACAGGATCGACTCCTTGCCGGTGGGCAGGTGCACGACGTAATACTTGATCGGCGGCACCACGGTCGCCCGCGCCGTGGACCAGGTCAGGCCGAAATCCCGCGTGGTCGTTGACTCCGCTTCCCGCGGGGTGTCCGCCAGCCATTCGCGCTGGGCGCCCAATGGCCAGCGGTTGGCGTAGAGGCGATGGATCTCCGCGAGCTCGGTGCGGGTCGGCAGCCGCTGATGCCCGGCGCCGGCTTTGGCCTGCATGTTGGCGAAGGTTCCCAGTCCCAGCCCATGACAGTGGATCACGCCGCTGACCGACAGGCTGTAGCTTTTCGTCTGTCCGCCGCGATCGCGCACCGTGATGCGGGTGCTGCCGTTGCCGCGTACCGTGACCAGGCCGGACGCATCGACCACGGCAATCGCCGGATTGCCGGAGGTGTAGCTATAACCGGGGGTACCGCCGCTGGCCTGGCGCCGGAGCGAAGTCGTCGGGCCGAAGGCCGGCAAGACCGCCGGGTGGCTGGGGATCAGGTAGATCTTGCCGCTGAGGGTTGCCGGGCGTTGGTCGAACGCCAGTTCCGGACGCTCGCCGCTTGAGAGCCGCAGCTTGACGGCGACCGCTTTCGAGGGCTCCGACAGGTTGCCCGCCCGGTCCCTGATCCGGTAGGACACCGGCCAATCGGCATCCGGCCCCAGCGAGACGAGGAAGGCGCGGGGAAACTCGATGACGAGGGTCTTGAGTTCCGTGACCCGCATGCCCGGTCCCTCGACATCGCCCCAGAAGGTCGTTACCTGGTCACCGATCTCGAAACCGTTGTAGCTGGCGATGGTGCCCGGCAGCACATTGCCCAGTCGGGTCAGCTCCGCCGAGGTCAGGCCGTCGTTGACCTGCGGTGGAAAGGCCATGGCCGCCAGTAATGGCTGGCCGGGTTGTTCGCGGTCGACCTCGATCAGGGTGGGAAACGAATCCGTCGAGGTCTGGCTGACGGTGCTGTAGGCCCGGTACCTGAGTTCATGCCGGCCGTGGGTGAGGGCCGCGACGGGAATGTCCAGGCTCAGGGTGTCGCCGGGGTTGTCGCCCGGGGCAATGAATACCGGGCTGCCGAGCAATTCCGTCCCCCACAGCAACTGATAGGTCTCGTCCGTGGCGGGGTTGGCCCAGACCGGGAAGGTCACCGCGACCGGAGTGTCGAGTGCGCTGACCGGCAGCAGTCCCTGGCCGTCGTCCAGGGCGGCCTCGACCCTCGGCCTTTCCAGTTCGCGGGCATCCGCGGGCAGGCTCCGGGCGGTTTTGCACCCCGGGAGCCGCGAGGGACCGATGCCCAGGCCGCTGGCCTCATGGATCAAGCCCAGGCCGGCGGTGATCTTGATATAGGGACCTTCCGGCTCGACGACATTCAAGGTCATGTCCAGCACCGCATACACCAGTCCCAATGGGGTCTTGGTGGTCGATGACCAGGTTTTCGGCTTGAGCGGCGACTGCAACGGCCAGCGCTTGCCGTAGGCCGTGCGGATGCTGATCAGTTCGTCCAGCGACGGGATGCTCAGGCTTTTTTGTTGTGCCTTGCGCAGGGTTTCGTCACTGGTGCCTTCGCCCAGGTTGTAGCACTGCACCACGCCGCTGACGCTGACCTCGTAGCTTTTGCGTTGCCCGGCGCTGTCGCTGACCCGGATAGCGGTCTTGCCATTGCCGCGCACGGTGACTGTGCCGCTGTCGTCGACCACGGCGATCCGTGGGTCGTCGCTGCTGTAGTGATAACCGGGCACACCGCCGCCGGCCGCGCGCTGCAGCGTGGTGCCGGGACCGAAGGCGGGCAGCACCTGCGGGTGGCAGGGGATCAGGTAGATCGTGCCGGGCAGGCTGACGGGGCTGGTGTCGAAGATCAGTTCAGGCGCCCGTTTCCTGGCCCTGAGCGTCAACGACAGCCGGGGGAATGTCAGGGCGTCCGCTTCATCGCGACCGCCGTCGAAGGCCACCTTGTAGGTAAAGGTCAGGCCGCTCAGGTCGCGCAATTGATCGAGGTGGGTGCGTGCAAGCAGGCCTTCGATCACATCCGAGATGCTGCTGACTTCCTCGGCATTCCACAGCGCCAGGGTGAAAGGCCTGCCGTTGATCAGGGTTCCCTCGATCCGTAGCCAGATCCGCTGGCCGACCTGGATATGTGGCCATTTCCTGACTTCGACATGGGCATCGCCGGCAAAGGTGTTGAGGTCCAGCAGCAGATTGTCCGGCGCTTCGCGAACGAAGGGCGGTCGCAGCTCTTCGTGGGCGATGGGCAGCACGTCCAGCGCCAGGATGTTCGAGGGTGCCGGGATACCCTGGCGGGTGACGCTATAGCCGACCTCCACGCGCTTGCCGATATTGGCACTGACGGCGCTGGCGGGCACGGCAAAGTCGACGGTGCCACTGGCGTTGCCGGGCTTGACCTCGATCGCCGGGGTTCCGTTGCCGGGCGTGCCGCGCCAGTAGGCTTGAATGCTGTCCCGGGTCTCCATGGCATAGCTGACCCGGATCGTCGCGCCGTCGAGCGCCTGGAGTGGGAACAGCACGCTGTCATGGGCCTCCAGCACCTTGGGCGGATCAAGGTCCAGTGGCCTGGCGCTGACCGGCAGCAGGCGCGCCTGCGAAACGAAGGGGTCCGGTGCTTCGGTCTTGACGTCATAACGCACCACGACAGAGCCGCCGGCCAGTACGCTGACCTTGTCGTCCGGGATCGTGAAGTCGATGTCCTTGCCGATGTCCATGACGGGCAGGGTCTGTTCGTGGCGGATCTCCGTGCCGACGGCAGTCGTACCGATCCAGACCAGGGTCACCGTCTGGCCCGGTGCAATGAACGAATAGCGCTCCACCCGGGCAATGACCCCGGTTGCCGTCGGGTCGAGCACATTGCCGTTCTGTTCGGCCACGGGCACCCGTGGCGGCTTGAGTGTCAGGGCCTGGCCGACGATTTGCAGCGACAGGCTCTTGGAACGGCGTGAAGGCAGAGCGGGTTCCTCGACATAGTAGTAGAACCGCGCCTGTCCCCGGATGATCAGGAGGAACTGCTCGTTCGGCACCTCGAAGGACACGAACGCATCGCTGTCGTGGCCGGGCATGACCGCGCTGTACGCGGGCAGCTGTGCGCCCAGGGCGGTTTCCCGTTCAACCAGCAGGCGCAGGGTCTGGGTGCTGCTCATGCCGTCATAGCGCAGCACCAGTGTCTGCACGTCGGCGCCATTGAGTTGATCCAGGTTCAGCAGCATGCCCTGGGCACGCGGCACCACCGGGGCCCGCAGGTCCGGATCGCCGATGCCGACTTCGACCAGCGCCGGGCGTGACCATCTCGACCAGTTGTTGACCACATCGCGGATCTCATAACGCACCAGGATGGCGTCGGAGTTGCCGGCTTCGCGGATGATCGCCGGATCGATCGGCACCACCACTTCGTCGCTCGGCCCGCTCAAGGGCGGATGCTGTACGAGGCGGCCATGCCAGGAGACGACGAGCGCATCGCCCGCGGCCATGTTCGCATAGCGCTTGACCACCACGCTGACGCCCTCCGGGTCTTCGATCACCCCGGGCGGCAACACCACGGGCAGTTCGAGCTTGTCGTTGACGGTGGGCGTCGCGGATTGGGTGTCGGGGTCGCCGGGCACGTCCAGCTTGATCCGTACGCGGGTCTCGGCAGTTTCCGGGGTGCCGCCGGGGAAGGGTGTGAGGACATAGCGCACCGCCAGGTCTTGCGCCGACATGATCCAGTGGGTGGCGACCCGCAGGGTGAGGTAGCCGGCGCCGGGCTCGCTGCCCTGGGTATGGCTGGCGACGGGATCGGGATGGCTGCCCCAGTACAGGTCGATGCGATCCCGGGGTTTCAGGTCCAGCGGGGCGATCACCACGGGCAGCGGCCGTTGCGGGTCGATCACGTCGGTGGCCCCCACACCGCCGATATTGAAACTGTTGATCAGCGGCGGTACCAGGTCCCGGGTGGCGCGCGGGCGTCGATCCTCGACGGCCCATGCCGGTGTCCAGCCGGGCTCGACCGGGCCTGGTTCTGGCCAGAGCCGGCTGGTTTCCAGCACGCTCAGCCTGCCCGCGCCGGCGACCGTCTTCACCAGGCGGACATGGGCTGGGGTAAGGTTTTTGCCGGGTTCCCTGTTCGGTTCGTTCGGTACGCACAAATCACGTTGTGCGCTGGAGTCCCTGGGCTCGTACTTGAGCAGGGCGCCTTCCTGGCTGGAGTGGTAGATGCCGTTGAGGAAGAGGTTGTCCGCCAGCAGGGTCCTGGTGACGAAGCAGATATCCTCGGCGCTGAAGAAGTCGACCGTGGCAGGAGCGCTGGTCGGGTACTGGGCAGGGGCGACCGGCTTGGCATAATGAATACTGTCGAGCGGGGTTTTCCCCAGGGTCAATTCCAGGCGCTGTTTCTCCAGTTCCTGTGTCTTCTGGTCGGCCAGGGTGCGGGTGACCTTGATCGCCTGGCCATCGACGAAAGGCTCAAGGGTGACATAGCCATCGGGGACGGATGTTCGATAGATCGCGTCGACCAACAGCGCGCCGCGACCGTGGCCGATCTTGCCATGGGTATAGCGGGCGGCATCGTCCGCGTGAGCGAACAGCGGGCTGAGGGCATAACGTTGCGTTTCGCTCGAGGCATCGTCGGAGGCGTCCCAGGTGGCGCTGATCGGGCCTTTGCGCCGCCACAGCGTACCGGGTTGCAAGACGCTCAATTTACCGCTCGCCGCCACGCGGCGAACATAGTCCCGACCGGACAGCGAGCCGTTCTCCAGTTGGCCCTGGGTATCAATGCCGTCGTTGTGAAAGACGCCGCCCCGTAGCACTTCGTCGGCATCGGGAACCAGCGGTAGCTGATAGTTCAACAAGGCTCCGTCGACGGTCGACAGATAAATCCGGGTGCTGCTCTGGTGCCCCGGCACGATCGCCGTTTCACGCGCGGTCTTGATGGCGTGGGCGAAGTCGCGCGCCGAAATGAAATGCGGGTAGACCGGGTCGCTGGGCGGTGCCTCCAGTCGGGGTGTCGCCACATAGAGGCCGTCGAGGAGATAACCGGGAATCAGGCTGAGGACGGCGATCTCCGGCGGCAGTATGAGCGTTCGATCGAAGTTCGCGCCGGTATCGAGGGCGGGGGCGGTGGCGACGTATTCTTTCTCGGTTTTCTTGAAAATGAAGCCGAAGCTGCGCCGGGTTCTCTGGTTGGTGTGCCTGAGCGCATGGCGCACGGCATCCTCTGCCGCGATGAACACCGGGCTGAACGCGGGGGCATGGCGGGCGACGAGTGTCTGGTCAGTCTCGACCAGCACCCCGGCGACGGTGTCACGAATCGACAGCACTTTCCCGGGAGTTGTCCAGACATCGCGGCCACTGACCAGCACCCGCAGCTCGGCGGCTTTTACCAGGTCACGGACGAACGCCAGCACGGCGCCCTTGTCGGCGTCCCTGCCACTCTTGAAACGCTGCTCCGTGGGATTGTCCGTCAGGTTCAGCGGGTTTTCCGGTGACGGCGACAGTGCCTTGAACAGCTCGATTTCATCTGGAGAGTGCTTGCTGGTGTAGCGGATCAGCGAACCGTCCTGGCCGGAGAAATAGCGCAATGGAATCGAACGATCCTTGATCGCCCGATAGATATCCCAGGTTGGAAACAGGTTCAGGTAAAGCCGGCCCTCGGTTTCCGGCAGCGAGAAATCCAGGGTCCCCAGGCGGGAGCTATAGGTCCCGACAATCGTGTGATCTTCCAGGGGGAAACCATTGCTGATGGGGAATACCAGCGTGTGGTCGAAGATTTCGGTGGCCGAGACCCGCGGTGCCGTGGCGACGAACAGGCCGTCCGCGCGTTTCAGGATCACCCCGCCATGGACCTTGTCGTAGCGCCGGGCAATCTGCTCGTGGGCGTGGCGCGCCGCGTCATCGGCGCTGGCGAAGAGTGGGCCGAGGGGGCGCCGGCGCAGTTGATGATAGGGGTGCCATTCGCTGCTGACCGGACCTGCCGGGCCCCACAGTTCACTGGGATGAAGCACGCTCAGTTCACCGCTCCCGGCCAGCGAGTGAATGAAGTTCAGCGGGTCGAGTATGCCCTTGACCAGGCGTTCGCCGTAGCTCTGAACGTTGCCGGAGCCGGCGAGCAGCAACTGGTCGAAGCGGATGTCCAGCGACCGGTATTTCAGTTGCGCACCATCGAGGGTGCTCAGGTACAAGGGCAGAGCGGGCGTGCCCGGGGCCGGGCGATAGGCTTCGATCTGTTTGAGCGCCGCCAGCAGCTCAGCGGGCAGAAAGCAGTTGCGGTACATCCAGACGTCCTTGCACGGCAAGCGTTGCGGATACAGCGCAGCACTGTAGTAGAGGCCGGCCAGGCGATAGCCGGGCGGTAATGACAGTGAGCCGTCAGCGGCGGTGGGCAACAGCGGGTCGGCTGTAAACAGCGGTTCCCTGGCCGCCACCGGTTCGCTCGCCACGTAGCGGTTGTGGTGATCGGTGATGATGAAGCCGATCCGCCGGTCGCGGTATTGGCCGTTGATGCGTTCGTGGGCATACAGGGCGGCGGCATCCGCACTGTCGAGCAGCGGCCCGAAGGTCGGCAAAGCGGGCCCCGAGGCTTTCGTTGGCGGGTAGGGCGTCCAATCGCCGGGCATCTTGCCTGGCGGACCCCAGTAGGTATCGCCGCGGACGACATGGAGCCCGCCGGTCTTGGCCAGGGACTTGATGAATTCGCTCGGTAATAGCCGGTCAAGGTCGCTGAGGTCGTTTCCGGGCAACAGGCGCGGGATCAAGGCGTCTTCTTCGGCAGAGCCGCTGGGCATGTATTTGATGATGTTGGCGTTGGTCATCAGTACATAAAACGCCTGTACGCCTTTTGACCGGGCCAGGAGGGTCGTGAGCACTTCGTCAGGGGTGATGCTTTTCAGCTTGAGGCGTGTCTCTTGTTCGGAAAGCGTCGATGGCGTGTCGAGGTGTTGCTCCTTGATCGCCGACAGGCTGATGTTGGAGCGGTACACGGCATGCAGCCGGTGTCCGGGGGGGAAGCTGGCCATACCGGTTTCGGTGATCGGATACAGGCTATCGCTGTTGAAGCGGCGGTTGTTGCCGGTGGTGGGTACTGTTGCGACAAAGGCCCCATCCTGGCGCTGGAAGATCAGCCCGCCGAACTCCTTGTCGGTGCCGCCCTGGATGAGCTGCTGGGCATGGCGAGCGGCGTCGTCCGCCGAGAGAAAGGCCGGACCCAGCGCGGGGAGCATGGCGTCGGCGAACGGCGCCCACTTGAACGGGTCTACCTCGCCCAGGCGATTCCACAGGTGGCTGGTACGCAGCACCCGCAACTGGCCGGCGGCGGCGAGGGTGCGGACGAACTGGCTGGGGGGCAGTACACCGCTCAGCAGTTGATCGCGGTAGTGCCCGGCCCGCGTCTGCCAGTCCGCGCCTTCGGGCAACAGCGCTTGCTCCAGCTCGCTGTCCTCGGATCGATAGGCCAGCAGCGCACCGTCGGGGGTGCCGAGGAGCAACGCCGGCGGCTGCGCGGCGGACGCTGATGGACGTGAGCGGCGTGCATGATGAAGTCCCGCGAGCAGGTCGTAGGGGCTGAAAAAGTTTTCGTACAGCCCGCTTTCCCTGGGGGGCAGTTGCTCGTGGACGGTCTCGGCCTGGCAGTAGAGGCCGGTGAGGATAAAGCCTTCGGGCAATTGCAGTACGTCCTGGGTGTCCCGGCCGAAGACGGCGGCTGGGTCGGAGGGGGCCGTTCCCGGCGCCTCGGTTGCCTTGAATTCATCCCGTTGCGCCTGCTTGAGGATAAACCACGACTGTCGACTCGAACCTTTGAAAGCGGCCTGGCCGTGGGCATACTGGACGGCTTCATCGAGGCTGGCGAAGGCGCGGCTGAGCTGCGGCGCAGCGGCCTTCCGGCGCGCTGGCGCGAGCGGACGATCCGGTTGAGGGCGACTGGCGCCGGGTTGTTCGGCGTGGGTGAGGGCGTCTTGAGGCATGGCAATACTCGTCTGAAAATGGACCGGGGAGTCCCGTGTCGGCGCCGCCGGCCTTGCAGTGTCTGGGCTGGCAGATAAGGTGTTTTCATTTTCAGGAAAAGCGGCGCAGCGATGCGTTACATATCTAGCTTGCCGACGCGGACCCTCCGGGCCCTGTTTTCGGCGCGGACAGTGAAATGAGAGGTGATATGTCGACCCTGCAAGCAACCCGGTCCCCGGCATCCTGGGCAGCGGACTCTGGCTATCTGTACAACGCCGCCGGGGAAGATGGCCCGGTTGCCACGCTGATCCTCGCCCACGGTGCCGGCGCACCGATGGACAGTGACTTCATGAACGCCATGGCCGAACGCCTGGCGCTGCAGGGTGTCGCCGTGTTGCGCTTCGAGTTTCCCTACATGGCCCAACGGCGCCTGGACGGTGGCAAGCGTCCGCCGAACCCGCAGGCCCGCTTACTGGAGTGTTGGCGCGAGGTGTACGAGGGGGGGCGGCGCCAGGTCCAGGGTCCGCTGTTCATCGGTGGCAAGTCCATGGGCGGACGCATGGCCAGCTTGCTCGCCGATGACCTCGGCGCGCAGGGGCTGGTGTGCCTGGGCTATCCGTTCTACGCGGCGGGCAAACCGGAAAAACCACGGGTGGCGCATCTGGCCGATATCGCCACGCCAACCCTGATCGTGCAGGGCGAACGCGATGCCCTGGGCAATCGGCAGACGGTGGCGGGCTATGCGCTGTCGGCGGCGGTGCAGGTGAGCTGGCTGGCAGCGGCCGATCACGATCTCAAGCCGCTGAAGGCCAGCGGTTTCAGCCATGAGCAGCATCTGGACACGGCGGCGCGGCAAGTCCACGACTTTATCCAGCACCAGAGGGCGTAAAACACCGGTTGCCTGGCTCAGGGCAACCGGCGTGGGTGGCTTCAGCGCGCGTCGAGACTGACCACGACCTCGGTGGCGGGTGAGCGCTTCGACCAGTTGCCGACCACATCGCGGATTTCATAGCGCACCGGCAGGGCGCTGGCGTTGCCGGCGGCTTCGATGATTGGCGGCGGGATCGGGATGACCACCTCCAGTTCCAGTTCCGCTGCCGTCAAGGCCGGGTGGTGGATGCTCTGCTGATCCCAGGCCACGCTGATCCGATCGCCTTCGCTCATGTGCGGGTAGGGCGCGACGATCACGCTCACTCCCTGCGGATTGACGATAACGCCGGATGGCTGTACGCGTGGCGGGCGCAGGGCTTCGTTCTCATAGGGTGTCGCCGGATCGATGTCGACGCCGCCGGGGGATTCCAGTTTTACCCGGATGCAGGTGATATCGGACTCTTCGGCAGTGCCGCCGGGAAACGGTGTGAAGCTGTAGCAAACCGGCAGCGGATCCTTGGCCGACTCAAGACTTCGGGTGTCGACGGACAGGGTCGCGAAACCACTGTCCGGCGGGGCATCCAGGGGATGCTCGTAGCTGACGGTCGGCTCCACGACGTGTCCCCAATACAGGTCGATACGATCCCCGGGCTTGAGGTTCAACGGCCCGACCAGCACGGCCAGGGGTTTTTCCGGGTTGTCGACGTCGATGGCACCGACACCGGCGGGGTTGGCGCTGAGGACCAGGGGGCGGTCCAGGTTTCGCGCTTGGATGGGCTTGGACATGATGAGGTCTCCGGGGGAAAGGGGCGGGCGGATCATGGGTGCAAGGCTGCCGGACAGACGCCGGCCACGCGCATGTCCACATAGGCGTTTTGCCGTTTCGAACGGCCGGTTCCGGTTACGCTGTCGACGCTGAACGAGGCTTCCGTGTGGCCGTAGCAGGTGGCGTCCAGCACCGTTCGCGGAATCCGCAGGTCGTAGCCGTTGCGGGTCTGTTCCTCGGTCAGGGGCTCGGAGGTGTGCGGCCACTGGTTTTTCGGGTGGCCGCCAATCAGCTGGTCGAAGCCTTCGTAGAGGAAATGGATGACATCGCCTGCCTTGATATTCAGGTACGGGGCAATGTGGACCGGCGCGCCTTCCTGGCCGTTGACCGGGTTGATCGCGCCATGCTCGTTCAGCTCGGTGAACACCGGGGCCTCCGGTCCGACCGGTCCTCCGGGCAGTTCATCGCGGGAGCGGACGATGATGCTTTGCTCCAGCGATCGCGAGGTATTCGGATTGCCGGCCTGGGTGACGCTGTACTGCACGCGGATATCGGTGCCGGTGCCCAGCGGCCGGAAGCGGCTATTGAGGACCGGGCGGTTCAGGTCGCGGGCAGCGGCGACATCGCTCGCGCTGATGGGATAAGGCGGTTCGAACATCGGTTGCCCGCTCCAGTACAGCTGAATCAGCTGCCCTACGCTGAAACCGGGATTCCAGGCAATGACCGCGGTTGCATCGCGTTCGAAGTCGTTTTCATCGATCAGGTTGTCCGTGGCCCCGGGCGAGGCGCCGCGAATGACGGGCCGTTGCATCTCGCCGGGCACCGGCAGCCTGGCCCTGACGACGATATCCAGTGGCAACGAGTAGCCGATGGGGCGACCGTCACGGCTGAGGTCATAGCTCAGGCGGATGGCGTCGTCGCCGGCCTGTTCGAGGGTCTCGAAGGCTACGTCGATGCGCAGGATGATCGGTTGGCCGATGGACTCGGTGTCGAAGGGACCGAGGGGGACGCTGGCCCAGTGCAAGAGGATCTGGTCGCCGGCTTCCGCCAGGTCCGAGCTGGGAATCCATACTTCGATACCGGCTTGCGCCTGTTCGTGGTCGATGGGCTCGACATAGCCGTCGATGATCGGCGCGGGGAGGTCGGTTACCGGTTCGTTGAGCAGAAGGAGAATGTCGGTGGCGGTCGAGTCCTCGGAGGGATTGCCGGCCCGATCGGTGACCTGGTAGAACACCGGCCCGTTGAAATCCCCCAGCGACTCGAGAAAGGCGCGGGGAAATTCGATGATGACTTTCCGGGGTTCCTCCATGTCATCTTCCTCGACCTCGCCGCCAGGACCTTCGGTGGCGCCCCAGAAGGTCCTGATCCGGTCTCCGATGGCGAAGCCGCTGTAGCCGTGGACGGTGCCCGGCAATACATCGCCCAGTTGCGTCAGTTCTTCCGAGCTGAGACCGTCCTTGACGGCTGGGGGGAAATCAAGGGGGGCGAGGGTGGTGGGATAGCCGGGGGCAGTGGTGTCGATTTCGAGGGGGTAGGGGAAGGAGTCTGTGTATTCTTCGCTGAGGCTGTCGGTGACACGGTAGGCCAGTTGATATTTACCCTCGATCAGCGCATCGACGGGAATATAAAGTTCCAATGTATCACCGGGTTTGTCTTCGGCTTTGATGAGCTCGCTATCACCGATCAGCACTTCGTTCCAGAGCAACTGGTAAGTTTCGCTGGTTGAGGGATTGTCCCAGACTTTGAAAGTCACGAGCAGCGGGGCATTGAGTGCGCTGATGGGTAACAGGCCATCTTCGAATGCGGCGGGAACATCGGGGTGATCGAAAACGGGCGTGCTGGAAGTTGTCATGCTCATAGTCATTTCCTTGTTTGAATGCAGCCTTCCGCAGAAGGCCGCAGACACACTGAGGCACTTGATAAGTATCAACTTATAAAGGGCTTATAGAGTTTTTTCGGTGGGTGTAACTTTGGCGTGTTAACTGCAACCTATGCCGGGCCGGTTCATACTGACCGGGGCAGAGCCGGGCAACGAGTTGGCCGGTTCCTGATTATGTTCAGGGCGCGGTTCGACCCGATAAGTGACTTCTGCATAGCCTTTGCAAATGCTGATCAAGTTGGCCAGCGGAATCTGAAAGGTCAAACCGGTATCGATATTGGTCGGGTTGATGGTGTCGGTCTTTTCCCAGTGGGCTGTCGGGATGGGCGTTCCATCCAGCTCGAACCCATCGAACGTCAGGGCAATGTCGTGGTAGAGCCTGATGTTGTCATACGGCCTGACCAGTACTGGCGTGCCGTCCGGATTCAGGCCGGGAATCACATGGCCGGCGTCGGACAGGCGGGTGAACACCGCTTCCAGAAGGCCAAGCTCGCCACCGGGTTGTTCCATTTTCGAGCGCACCACCACCGCTTGGCTCGGCGCCGGTGCCGGGTTGGGGTTGGTGGCGCGGGTGACGGTGTAGGCCACTGGGATGGCGGCACCGGTACCCTCTAGTTTGATGACCTGGTTGCTCACTGGAATGTCGATATCGACACCGGCATTGAAGTCCGCCTGGGTGATCTGATACCACTGATCTACCACTTGCTGGCCCCAGTGCAAGTTGATGTAGTCGTCTACTCGCAGGCCGTTGACCCAGCGGAAGATGGCCCGTCCATCCAGCTCATAGTCATCCGGGTCGATGAAGTTGTCCTGGCGGTTGGGGTTGTCGCTGGTGCCCTGGATCGTCAAGGGCTGCAGGCGTTCCTCCGGCACCGGCAAGGTCAGGTAGACCGCCACCGGCAGCACTAGCGAGGTGCCCACCAGTTGGCCGTTGCGGCGCACTTCATAGTGGACATTGACCGTGGCTTCGGGGAAGCGGTTGATAATGTCGAATTGCAGGACCGGCGAAAGAATCGGATCGTTGTCTTCCTCCCCGTCCTGGACCGGAATGGCCGGCAACGGGTTGCTGTCGCCCCAATAAAGCGTCACCAGGTCCTCGGCCTGGGCACCCAGGTAATGGGGAATGTCGACGGTGACGCCCGTGATCGCATCGCTGTAACTGATCAGGCCGCCTTGCCCGGGGCTGGCCTGTTCGACGATAGGTCGCGGCAGATCGTCCGGGATCTCGGCCAGCAGCAAGCGGATCTGCCGCGCCAGGGAGCGCGGCGAGACGTTGCCGGCGCGGTCGGTGATGATGTAGGTCACATCCGACAGGGCGTTGCCGACCTGGGACTCGACGTTTTCAAGAAAGGCGCGACTGAAGGAAAGGGGGACTTCCTCCAGCTCGATATCGTTCTTCTCCACGGTGGTCGTGGGCCCGGCGATGTCGCCCCAGAAAGTCTCGATGAAGTCACCCTGAGCGATGGTGCTGTAGCTGCTCACGATGACATCGAGTGTATTGCCCATGGCGGTCAGCTCCGCCGAGGTCAGGCCATCATCGACCTCCCTGGGGAAAGCCATCGGGCCATGACTCGGCAGGCCGGGACGGGTGGTATCGACCTCGATCAGACGGTCAATCGAGTCGGTTTTCTGTTGGCTGATCTTGTCGTAGATCTGATAGCCGAGTTTATATTTTTTGTCGGTTGGGTTCGCCGGATCATTCTTTTCAACCAGCAGATCCACGGGAATATCCAGACTCAGATAGCGCTCCGGGTTATCCAGATCGTCCTGCTCGACATCGGTGGGGGTACCCACTTCATCGCCATCCCAAAGCAATTGATAGGTCTGGTCGGTACTGGCGTCATCCCATAGCGGGAAGGTCACGGGAACGGGTGCTCCGAGTGCGGTCAGGGGCAACAAACCGTCTGGAAAAGCGAGCTCTACATCGGGTTGCGGCGGATTCTGGCGGGTGAGTCGGGTGTAATTGTTTTGCGTGAGAATAAGGCGCTTCTTGTTCGAGCACATGGTTTTACTCCTGGTTAAAGTGGAATGAAGACAAGGTCACTAAAAGTGTCGGATATCTATTGGTCAGTGCCCTGTCATTTCAAGTTTTATCGATAGGCGTTTTCCTATCTGGGGTTCACGTAATAGAGGTTGCTGACAGGAGTCAAGCGCTGTTTGTGGTTTTTCTCAGGCGTGGAAGTGTACGAAAGCATGAATTTTCTGTGGGTAAGTACCTTGTGTAATTTGGGAAAATTCCGACTTTTTTGACGGCTTTTTTTAATATTAAATAGTGGTCGTGCCTTATCAAACTATTACTTCTTTTGTTGTGGGTTGGAGAAGTAGTAATGTTATGCACGACTTATCGATTGACTCCGTTCTGCTATCGATATAAAGGCCTTGGAAAAGTCGCTTGTCTCATGGGCGCAGTGTTGGGGGGCGAGGCGAGCCTGGCGCAGGATCGCGAGCACGCCGTCCTGGACAGTGAGACCCAGGGAACAGTGAGCAACCGTTGGGAAACCATCACCGCCGAAAGCGAGGTCACTTCATGGCAAGTGCTCAATAAGGGGGTGCTGGAAATTATCGACGGTGGCGCCGCGACCCGTGTCAGGGCCGACGGCGTCAACTCCTGGGTAATAGTCAACGGTGGCCGGGTTACTGAAGGGATTAGCCTGGGGGCCGCAAGGGCCGTTCTCGATAATGCGGATATCCGCAACGATAGCGGGGAGGCACTGCTGCTGAGCACCGTGACGTCGGCGGGTACGACAACCGCGTCCCGGGCGGACATCCAGGGCAGTACCCTGTCCGGGGCCGGGATCGGGATTGCGGTGGCGGCATTGGGGCAACTCAGCCTCGACAATACCCGGGTGTTCGGCAGCGACTTTGGCGGTGTCGGCGGCATGGGTATCCGCTTGCTCGGCGCCACGCTGAACATGAGCAACAACAGTTATGTGCAGGGCGATGCGATCGGCCTGCAACTCGATGGCCGAACCGCGGCGCCGGGAGGGCCGATCATTCCCCGGCTGGCGCAAATCGTTGTCGACAACTCAACGATAGAGGGGCTTGCCGGCCCGGCGATTTCGGCGGTGGAAGGCACGATTGCGCAGATCACGGTGCAGAACGACGGGCGTCTGCTGGCGGGTAATGGCACTCTGGTAGGTAATGGCACTTTGCTGGATGTCTCAGGTGCCAGCACCGTCGGCTTCACCGCTGACAGCAGCCTGCTGCGCGGCGACCTGGTGGCCGACGACAGCAGCACCCTGGATGTCACCCTGCAAAACGGCGCGCGACTGTTCGGCAACCTGATCAACACCAATAGCGTGGCCATCAACAGCAACGCGAATTGGACGCTGGCCGGCGATGCCGAGGTCAAGTCGCTGGCCATGGACGGTGGCAGCGTGACGCTGGGCTCAGCCGAACAGTTCTACACCCTGTCGTTGGGCGAGCTGTCCGGGACTGGCACGTTCAATATGCACGTCAACCTGCTGGGCAACAGCGGCGACCGCCTGGACATCAATGGCCAGGCCAACGGCAACTTCCTGCTGAATGTCCAGAACACCGGGCTGGAGCCCAACTCCCCGGAAATCACCCCCTTGCACGTGGTGCATACCGAAGGCGGCGATGCGCTGTTCGAGGTGGTCGGTGGCAGCGTCGACCTGGGGGTCTATTCCTATCAGCTGGAAAAGCAGGGCGACGACTGGTTTATCGTCGGGGCCGGCAGGACCATCAGTCCCTCGACCGAGGCCTCGCTGGCGCTGTTCAGCGTCGGCCCGACCATCTGGTACGGCGAGCTGGCCACCTTGCGCAGCCGCATGGGCGAAGTGCGCACCAGTGGCGAGGGTGGGGGCTGGATCCGTGGTTACGGTAACCAGTACAACGTCACCGCCGAAGCGGGCTTCGGCTACAAGCAGCGCCAGAGGGGCTTGTCTTTCGGGGTCGATCTGCCCGTACCGGTGAGCGACGGGCAACTGCTGGTCGGGGTCATGGCCGGCCACAGCCGTTCCGACCTGAGCCTGAGTCGCGGCACCTCCGCCACGGTGGACAGCTACTCCCTCGGTGCCTACGGCACCTGGCTGCGGGAGGACGGCTATTACCTCGACGGCGTGCTCAAGTTGAACCGCTTCGATAACCAGGCCGATGTCTCGATGACCAACGGCACCCGGGCCAAGGGCAGCTACGACAACTTCGCCTACGGCGCTTCGCTGGAGTTCGGCAAGCACATCAAGTTGCGTGACGATGTTTTCGTCGAGCCTTATGCCCAGTTGTCCTCGGTCCTGGTCAAGGGCGACAACTACCAACTGGATAACGGCCTGCGCGTGGATAACGGGCGTACCGTCTCCGTGCTCGGCAAGGCCGGCGCGACCCTGGGGCGCAACCTCGAACTGCGCGACGGCGGTTTGCTGCAGCCGTACCTGCGGGTGGCCATGGCCCATGAGTTTTCCCGCAACGACAACACCGTGAAGGTCAATGGTACGGCCTTCGACAACAGCCTGTTCGGCAGCCGCGGCGAATTGGGGGCGGGGGTCTCTGCTGCCTTGTCGAAGAACCTGCAACTGCATGCGGACTTCGACTACATGAAGGGCGAGCACATCGAGCAGCCCTGGGGGGCCAATATCGGCCTGCGCTACGCGTTCTGATACCGCGGGTCAGACGACAGCCTTTACCGAAGCCCTTGACGAAGGATCGTCGAGGGCTTTTTTCATCGTTGGCGCTCAACGCGCGGTGACGGTTGCTCGTGAGGAGACATAGACATCGGCGGGTAATGAGGTAATCCGTCCCAGCTCGCTGATCACTTCATAACGCGCGCGGCCACGACCATGTTCGATGGCCATCAGGCACGCCAGCGGCACGCGGATCCGGCAGCCATTGCGCAGCTCGTGCTCGCTGACCCGGCGTTCGGCGCTGAAGGTCGCGGCGTCGATCTCGTTGCCCCCGGTGAGGGCGTCGAAACCGCAAAAGCGCAGGAGCACCCGGTCGCCGACTTTCATATTGCGATAGGGGCTCACCAGCACTACGGTGCCCTCCGGGTCCTTGCGCGGGTCCACTACATTCAGCACGTTGGCCCCGGTGAACACCGGCTCCATCAGGCCCGCCGAGCCGCCCGGCAGCTGCATCTGGAAAATCACCGCGACCGATTGCTTGGGGGAGTAGGAGGTGTTCGGATTGCCCTCCCGGGTCACGGTGTACTGCACGCTGATCGCCACGCCGCAGCCCTGCTCGACAATCAGGCTGCTCGGTACGTTGATCACCAGATAGCTGGCGGCGTCGACATCCTTCTGGGTGATCGGGCGTACCAGCGGCCGGCTGGACTGGCCCCAGAACAGGTTGAGCTGGTCGCCGGCGCGGAACGCCTTGCGCCAGGCAATGACCGCGTCGGCCGAGAGTTGCGCGTTGTCTTCATCGAGGTAGTTGTCCTGCCGGCGGCCATTGGGGTTCTTGCCCTTGATCAGCGGCGCGGCCAGCGCCTCGTTGACCACCGTCTGCGGGGTCGGGTCCTGCGGACCGGGCAACTGCAAAAAAACCTCGAGTTCCAGCTCCGCTGAAGTGAACACCTGGCCATTGCGCCGCACCTGGTATTTGACCCTGGCCGGGCCGTCGCCGTGGCGGGAGATCACCAGATAGCGCGCCACGACGTTCAGCAGCAACGGCTTGTCCAGTTCGTGGGCGGTGATGACGCGCCTGGGGGCGGCCCGTTCGTCGTTCCACAGCACGCAGATTTCGTCACCGATGGCGACATGGGGGTAGGCGGGAACCGCGATCTTCACACCCACGCGGGCATGGGCGTCATGCACCTGGCCATGGTCGAGCTGCAGGGCAATGGGTGCCTGCAGGTTGGTCGGTACTTGCTGCAACTGCAACTTGAGCATGACCGCTTGCGAGCGAACGGAGGTATTGCCGGCGCGGTCGCGGACGCTGTAACTGAGAGCGAACTCGCCATTGCCCAGGCGTTCGAGGAAGCTTCGGTCGACGCTGAGCTGGATTTTATCGCTGCCGAGTTCATCGGCCCGGACCCGATGCGTGGGGCCGGGCTGTTCACCCCAGTAGCTTTGAATCACATCGCCCCATTGCATGTCGAAGTAGCCGGGGACGGTGACGCTGAGTTGGTTGTCCAGTTCGACAAGTTCAGGGTCGGTCAGGCCGTCCCGGGCGATTGGCGGGAGGATAAGGGCCGCGAGAAGAGCGCCGCCGGGAGGGCGGCGATCAATGATAATGGGAGTGGTTTTGGATATATAAGCTATATCGCCTGAACCTGTCATGATCCGATAACCGAGTTGGTATGTCCCATCGACGCCGAGTGTGGCGACAGGGATGTGCGAATAGAGGATATCGCCAGGTTGCAGAGCGGGCGCAAGTTGAATGGGGTCGCCAATCAATGAATGGTTCCAGGTGAGTTGATAGGAGTCATCGGGTCTTGCATTCGGCCAGAGCGGTAAAGACACTGTGATCGGCGCGTCAAGTTCGCTGGCCGGCAGCAGCCCATCCTCCGGGGCGGCTTGCTCGACATGTGGGGCGATAAGGTCCTCTTTCATGAAGCGAGACTGTAGAGTGTTCACTAGATCCATCATAAGGATAGTCCTGCTATCTAATTGAGTGTTGTCAGGTGTTTTCACGGTCAGACGCTCTACCGATTATTATGATTGTTTGCGTCGACACGTGTGGGTCTGGCAAATAAGGCATGAAAATCTCAGATGGGTAGTAACTATCTATGCGATGCCATGCCGGAGTCTCAACGAATAGCAAGTGCGATGGCTTGTCAAGAGTTTTGCGTAAGTGGATTTAATAGGGTGTTTTGTGTCAGTGCGAAGTTTGCAAATGTTGGGATATTTCTTACTTTAAAAAAGGAACCTGTTCGCTTTTCTTTGGGTAATAAAAAACCCGATGACTATTAATCATCGGGTTTTGTACGGCTCTTTAACGATCAGCGGTTAAAGCGCTCCACCAACGAATACTGCGTGTTGGCCGTGCGGGTCAACTCCTCGCTCAAGTGCGCGGAGTCGTGCGCCTGTTCCGAGGTCTGGTCGGCCAGTTGCGCAATGGTGCTGATGTTGCGGCTGATCTCTTCGGCCACCGAGCTTTGCTCTTCGGTGGCGGCGGCGATCTGGGTGGTCATGTCGGTGATATTGGCCACCGCTTCGCTGATCCCCACCAGCGCGGCATCGGCTTCCATGACCCGGGCCACGCCTTCCTGGGCCTGGCGGTGGCCGGCGTCCATGGTTTGTACGGCGTTGCCGGCGGTCTGTTGCAGCTTGGCGATCAGGGCGTGGATCTGCCCGGTGGATTCGCTGGTGCGTTGCGCCAGTTGCCGCACTTCATCGGCGACCACCGCAAAACCACGACCCATTTCCCCGGCGCGGGCCGCTTCAATGGCCGCGTTCAAGGCCAGCAGGTTGGTCTGGTCGGCAATGCCCTTGATCACATCGACCACGCCGCCGATCTCGTCGCTGTCCTTGGCCAGTTGCGTCACCGTGCTGCCGGTCTCGCCGACCACCACCGACAGGCGCTCGATGGCCTCGCGGGTTTCGCCGGCGATATCGCGACCGCGACCGGTCAGGCGATTGGCTTCCTGGGTCGCATCGGCGGTGCGCTGCACGTGGCTGGCCACTTCCTGGGTGGTGGCGGCCATCTGGTTGACGGCGGTGGCCACCTGCTCGGTTTCCTGGCGCTGGCGATCCAGGCCGGTGGAGCTTTTCTGGGCCAGTTCGTCGGACTTCTTGGCCTGGTCGGTCAGGTGTTCGGCGGTGTCCTGCAGGCGGGTCAGGCAGGTTTTCAGGCGTGCCTCCTGGCTGAGGATGGACATTTCCAGGCGGGCCTGGGCGCCCCGGCTGTCGGTGTACATCTGGGCGATCAGCGGGTCGGAGGTGGTCTGCTCGGCCAGATGCAACAGGCGCTTGAGACCGCGCTGCTGCCAGCTCAGGCCCAGCAGCCCCAGCGGTACCGAGACCGCCGCAGCAAGGGCGAAGCCCCAGTAGGAGTTGAGCCAGACGCCGATCAGGAAGCTGACCTGGCTGACCAGGATGAACGGCAGCCAGTCCTGCAGCACCGGCAGCCACTTGTCGCGCCGCGGGATGGCCGACTTGCCCTGGTTGATGCGCTGGTACAGCGCCTCGGCGCGGCGGATCTGTTCGGCACTGGGCTTGACCCGCACCGACTCGTAGCCGATCACCTGGTTGCCTTCGAAAATCGGCGTCACATAGGCGTTGACCCAGTAATGGTCACCACTTTTGCAGCGGTTCTTGACAATGCCCATCCATGGCAGGCCTTGTTTCAGAGTGTTCCACATATGCGCGAACACCGCGGTCGGAACGTCCGGATGCCGCACCAGGTTGTGTGGTGCGCGGATCAGTTCTTCACGGGAAAATCCACTGATCTCGACGAAGGCGTCGTTGCAGTAGGTGATCACGCCTTTGGCGTCGGTAGTGGAAATCAACCGTTGCTGAGCGGGGAAGGTGCGTTCGCGTTGGGTAATGGGTTGGTTATTACGCATGGTTTCTCTATCCGCAAGGCTTTGACGGTATATCGGCAGGGTTGGGGAAATATTGAATATATTTTTCAACGCCGAGGGTGGTGTCGCATCATGCTGCTTGCGGACTTGACCCCAGGTTGAATCACTTGTGCCGACAGTGACTGGAGCCTAGCAGTGTACGAAAAGTAGCGGCGTATTTCGTCGGGTTTAATTGGAACTTTAGTGCCACACTTGTCCCCCCAGCATAAAAGCACCGGCCAGGGCCGGTGCTTTTATCAGGTGATTGGCATTGTTCCGATCAGGCAGCGATCAATTGCCGCAAGACATAATGCAGAATCCCTCCGGCCTTGAAGTATTCCACTTCGTTCAAGGTATCGATCCGGCACAGCACCTCGATTTTCTCCTGGCTGCCGTCTTCACGGGTCAGGGTCAGGGTCAGGTTCATCCGCGGTTGCAGGTCGGCGCCACTCAGTCCCTGGATACCCAGGGTCTCCCGGCCGGTCAACTGCAGGCTCTTGCGGTTCTGGTCGAGCTTGAATTGCAACGGCAGCACGCCCATGCCCACCAGGTTGGAACGGTGGATACGCTCGAAACTCTCGGCGATCACCGCCTTGACCCCCAGCAGGTTGGTGCCCTTGGCGGCCCAGTCACGGCTCGAACCGGTTCCGTACTCCTGGCCGGCAATCACCACCAGCGGCGTGCCTTCGGCCTGGTAGCGCATGGCCGCGTCATAGATCGACAGCTTCTCGCCGGACGGCACATGGAAGGTATTGCCGCCTTCCTCGCCGCCGAGCATCTCGTTGCGGATGCGGATATTGGCAAAGGTGCCGCGCATCATCACTTCGTGGTTGCCGCGGCGTGAACCGTAGGAGTTGAAGTCCCGCGGCTCCACGCCCAGCTCGCGCAGATAACGTCCGGCGGGGCTGTCGGCCTTGATATTGCCGGCGGGGGAGATGTGGTCCGTGGTCACCGAATCGCCGAGCAGGGCCAGCACCCGTGCGTCCTGGATGTCTTCGATTACCGGCAGGGGCCCGGCGATATTGTCGAAGAACGGTGGGTGCTTGATATAGGTCGAGTCCTTCTGCCAGACGTAGGTGGCGGCCTGTGGCACTTCGATCGCCTGCCACTGGGCGTCGCCGGCGAAGACTTCGGCGTACTCCTTGTGGAACATGGCGGTATCGACCTGGGCCACCGCGTCGGCGATTTCCTTCTGGCTGGGCCAGATATCCCGTAGGTACACCGGCTTGCCGTCCCGGTCCTCACCCAGTGGCTCGCGGCTGATATCGATGCGCACGCTGCCGGCCAGGGCATAGGCCACCACCAGCGGCGGCGAGGCCAGCCAGTTGGTCTTCACCAGCGGATGCACCCGGCCCTCGAAGTTGCGGTTGCCGGACAATACCGAGGCGACGGTGAGGTCCGACTGGGTCACGGCCTTTTCAATCGGTTCGGGCAGCGGCCCGGAGTTGCCGATGCAGGTGGTGCAGCCATAGCCCACCAGGGCAAAGCCCAGTTCGTCGAGGTAGCGGTTCAGGCCGGCGGCCTTGTAGTAGTCGGTCACCACCTTGGAGCCGGGGGCCAGGGAACTCTTGACCCAGGGTTTGCGTTTCAGGCCTTTTTCCACGGCCTTCTTCGCCACCAGGCCGGCGGCCATCATCACACTGGGGTTGGAGGTGTTGGTGCAGGAGGTGATGGCGGCGATCACCACGGCACCGTTCTTCAGCCGGTAGGTCTGGCCTTCGTCGCTATAGTCCGCTTCGCCGACCAGGTCGGCATTGCCCACCGCGACACCGCCGCCGCCTTCGCTTTCCAGGCGGCCTTCGTCCTTGTGCACCGGTTTGAATTGCAACGCCATGAAGTCGCTGAAGGCTTGCGCGACATCCGGCAACGACACCCGGTCCTGCGGGCGCTTGGGCCCGGCCAGGCTGGCTTCGACGCTACCCATGTCCAGGGCCAGGCTGTCGGTGAAGGTCGGTTCATGGCCTGGCAGCCGCCACAGGCCCTGGACCTTGCTGTAGGCCTCCACCAGCTGGACGGTTTCGCTCGGCCTGCCGGACAGGCGCAGGTAGTCCAGTGTCACCTGGTCTACCGGGAAGAAGCCGCAGGTGGCGCCGTATTCCGGGGCCATGTTGGCGATGGTCGCCCGGTCCGCCAGGGGCAACTCGGCCAGGCCGTCGCCATAGAACTCGACAAACTTGCCGACCACGCCTTTCGTGCGCAGCATCTGGGTCACCGTCAGCACCAGGTCGGTGGCGGTGATGCCTTCCTTGAGCTTGCCGGTGAGCTTGAAGCCGATCACTTCGGGAATCAGCATCGACACCGGCTGGCCGAGCATCGCCGCTTCCGCCTCGATGCCACCGACGCCCCAGCCGAGTACGCCGAGGCCGTTGATCATGGTGGTGTGGGAGTCGGTGCCGACCAGGGTATCGGGGAAGGCATAGGTGCGGCCGTCCTCGTCCTTGGTCCAGACGGTACGGCCCAGGTATTCGAGGTTGACCTGATGGCAGATCCCGGTACCCGGCGGTACCACGCTGAAATTGTCGAAGGCGTTCTGGCCCCAGCGCAGGAAGGCGTAGCGCTCGCCGTTGCGCTGCATTTCGATATCGACGTTCTGGCCGAAGGCCTGCGCCGTGGCGAACTTGTCGACCATCACCGAGTGGTCGATCACCAGGTCGACGGGGGAGAGCGGGTTGATCCGCTGCGGATCGCCGCCGGCCTTGGCCACGGCGGCGCGCATCGCGGCCAGGTCGACCACCGCCGGCACCCCGGTGAAGTCCTGCATCAGCACCCGGGCCGGGCGGTACTGGATTTCCCGGTCGGAGCTGCGTCTCTTGAGCCAGGCGGCGATGGCCTTGAGGTCGGCGCCGGTGACGGTCTTGCCGTCTTCCCAGCGCAGCAGGTTTTCCAGCAGGACCTTGAGCGACATCGGCAACTTGTCCAGGTGGCCGAGGGACTTGGCGGCAGCCGGGAGGCTGAAATAGTGGTAGGTCTTGCTGCCTACATCCAGGGTTTTAAGGGCTTTCAGGCTATCGAGGGAAGACATGAAATGACTCCTTGGAGGCCCGCACGGCACGGGCCGGGTGGAACGAACAGAGCCTTAAACCTAGCTCCGATTGGGACATCTGGCTAATGACTGGACTCTATGAACACGTCCAAGGTTCCGAACTCGGCTATGATGCGCCGGTTTCTGTGACAGGCTGAGCCCAATGAATACCCTCTTTATGCATTGCCGACCCGGCTTCGAAGGCGAAGTCTGCTCGGAGATCGCCGAGCATGCCGCGCGCCTGGACGTTCCGGGCTACGCCAAGGCCAAGCCCAACAGCGCCTGCGCCGAATTCGTCTGCACTGACGACGACGGCGCGGCCCGCCTGATGACCGGCTTGCGCTTCGCCGAGCTGATCTTTCCCCGGCAATGGGCGCGGGGGCGTTTTATCGACCTGCCGGAAACCGATCGCATCAGCGTGATCCTCGCCGAGCTGGCGGCGGCGCCGACCTTCGGCAGCCTCTGGCTGGAAGTGGTCGATACCAACGACGGCAAGGAACTGTCGAACTTCTGCAAGAAATTCGAAGGGCCGTTGCGCAAGGCCCTGACCCAGGCCGGCAAGCTGCAGGAGGATGCCCGCAAGCCGCGCCTGCTGCTGACCTTCAAGAGCGGTCGGGAAGTCTTCCTTGGTCTGGCCGAGGCGGACAATTCGGCGATGTGGCCCATGGGCATTCCCCGGCTCAAGTTCCCCAAGAGCGCCCCGAGCCGCTCGACCCTCAAGCTGGAAGAGGCCTGGCACCATTTCATTCCCCGGGACCAATGGGACGAACGACTGCACAGCGACATGACCGGCGTCGACCTCGGCGCCGCACCTGGCGGCTGGACCTGGCAACTGGTCAACCGCGGCATGCTGGTGACCGCCATCGACAACGGCCCCATGGCCGAAAGCCTGATGGACACCGGCCTGGTCCAGCACCTGATGGCCGACGGCTTCACCTTCAAGCCGAAGCAGCCGGTGGACTGGATGGTCTGCGATATCGTCGAGAAACCGGCGCGCAACGCCGCCTTGCTGGAAACCTGGATCGGCGAGGGGCATTGCCGCGAGGCGGTGGTCAACCTCAAGTTGCCGATGAAGCAGCGCTACGCCGAAGTCCGGCGCTTGCTGGAGCGTATCGAGGAGGGCTTCAAGGCCCGTGGCATCAGGGTCGCCATCGGCTGCAAGCAGCTGTACCACGACCGTGAGGAAGTGACCTGCCACCTGCGTCGACTGGATATGAAAAAAGCTGGATAATGCCGACCTGGTTTCAGGAGTGAAGAATGACCCAGCCCCACGACCCCGCCGTTGACGGCACCCTCGACGCCACCGGGCTGCATTGCCCGGAGCCGGTGATGATGTTGCACCAGCACATCCGCGACCTGCCGCCCGGGGGGCTGCTCAAGGTGATCGCCACCGACCCGTCGACCCGTCGCGATATTCCCAAGTTCTGCGTGTTCCTCGATCACGAACTGGTGGAGCAACGGGAAGAGGCCGGCACCTACCTGTACTGGATTCGCAAGAAACTCCAGTAGGACGGTCAGCGCCGGCTAACTGACGCTCCCGTGACTGTGGGAGCCGGCTTGCCGGCGATAGCGGCGGTGAATGTTACATCGCAATCGCCAGCAAGCTGGCTCCTACAGGGTTCGCGGCGACCGTGCCGCATGCATCCGGATCCGCCGGCGCGCACTGCGTACCAGGCGGATCGAGAGCATCAGCGCCGCGCACGACAACCCGACGATCAAACCCTGCCACAGCCCGCTCGGGCCGCTTGGCGCCCCCAGCCAGTCGGTCAGGCCCAGGGCGTAGCCCACCGGCAAGCCGATGCCCCAATAGGCGAACAGCGTCAGGATCATGGTCACCCGGGTGTCCTGATAACCGCGCAACGCCCCGGCGGCCGTCACCTGGATCACATCCGAGAACTGGAACAGCGCCGAATACACGATCAGCATGGTCGCCACCCGGATCACCATCGGGTCGCTGGTATAGACGGTCGCCAAGTGCTCCCGGAACAACAGCATCAGGCTCGCCGACACACAGCCATAGGCCAGCGCCGTGGCCACCCCCACCCCGGCAGTGAAGCGCGCTTCGCGCGGCTGTTCGCGGCCCAGTGCCTGGCCGACCCGCACGGTAATGGCCATGCCCAGGGAGTAGGGGATCATGAACACCAGCGAACTGATGTTCAGGGCGATCTGGTGCCCGGCCACCACCGTGGCCCCGAGGCTGCCGATCAGCAGGGCGATCACCGAGAAGATGCTCGCCTCGGCGAACACCGCAATGCCGATGGGCAGGCCGATGTCCAGCAGCCGCTTGATCACTGCCCACTGCGGCCAGTCGAACCGGCTGAAGACCTGGCTCGGCCGATAGACCTTGGCCCAGCGCACCCAACCGGCCATGCCCAACAGCATGCACCACATCACGATCGCCGTGGCCCAGCCGCAGCCCGGGCCGCCCATGGCCGGCACGCCGAAATGCCCGTAGATGGACACCCCGTGGATGAACAAGTAGTTCAGCGGAATGTTCAGCGCCAGCCCGCACAGCCCGAGCACCATGCTCGGGCGGGTGCGACCCATGCCGTCGCTGCAGCAGCGCAGCACGTGATAGAGCGCCACCGTCGGCAGGCCGGTGCCGATGCCGCGCAGGTAGTCCATGCACGGGCCGATCAGTTCGGGGTCGACCTTCATCAGGTGCAGGACCGGTTCGGCGTTGTACAGGATCACCCCCGCCGCGAGGCCCACCACCAGCGCCAGCCACAGCGCCTGGCGCACCAGCGGACCGATCTCGGCGGGTGTCCCGGCGCCATGGCGCTGGGCGACCTTGGGCGTGGTCGCCAGCAGGATGCCGGTCATCAGCAGGAACACCGGCACCCAGATCGAATTGCCCAGCGCCACCGCCGCCAGGTCCCGCGGGCTGACCCGGCCGGCCATCACCGCATCGACGAAGCCCATAGCGGTATGCGCCAGTTGGGCAATGATGATCGGCAGGGCCAGGCCCAGCAGGTTGCGCATTTCCAGGCGTACCCGGGCCGGGCGACTCAGGAGCGGGGTGTCAGGCGTTGCAGTGAGGCTGTTCACCGATGATGTATCCAGGTATGACGCGAAAAGCCGCGAATTCTACCTGTTGACGGAATAGTCAGGAAATGTCCGGTTGTAGCGCATTTGTAAGGCTCCGATCAGCGGCCGACGCGGTCGCTCGACGCGCGGCTGGCTCTCGGACGCCGACTGCGCCTACACTGCGCCCTCGCCAAAGGAGCCTGCCATGTTGATTGTTGCCGACGAAAATATCCCCCTGATCGATGCCTTCTTTGCCGGCTTCGGCGAGATCCGCCGTCTGCCGGGGCGCGCTATCGACCGGGCGGCGGTGGCCGAGGCGGATGTCTTGCTGGTGCGCTCGGTGACCCAGGTCAGCCGGGAGCTGCTGGAAGGCAGCGCGGTGCGCTTCGTCGGCACCTGCACCATCGGCACCGATCACCTGGACCTGGACTACTTCCAGCAGGCCGGTATTCACTGGTCCAGCGCCCCAGGCTGCAATGCGCGCGGGGTGGTCGACTATGTGCTGGGCAGCCTGCTGACCCTGGCGGAAATCGAAGGGGCCGACCTCGGCGCGCGCACCTATGGGGTGATCGGCGCGGGTGAAGTCGGCGGCCGGCTGATCAAGGTCCTGCGTGGGCTGGGCTGGAACGTCCTGGTCTGCGATCCGCCACGCCAGGCGGCTGAAGGTGGCAATTATGTCAGCCTGGAGCAGATCATCGAGCGGTGCGATGTGATCAGCCTGCACACCCCATTGACCCGCACGGGGGCGCAATCCACCTGGCATCTGCTGGATCGCCGGCGCCTGGAGCAACTCAAGCCCGGTACCTGGCTGATCAACGCCGCGCGTGGCCCGGTGGTGGACAACGCCGCGTTGCGCGAGGTGCTGCTGGCCCGCGAAGACCTGCAGGCGGTGCTGGACGTCTGGGAAGCCGAGCCGGAAGTGGATGTCGCCCTGGCCGAGTTGTGCGTGCTGGGCAGCCCGCATATCGCCGGTTACAGCCTCGACGGCAAGCAACGCGGGACCGCGCAGATCTATCAGGCGTTTTGCGCTTTCATCGGACAGGCCGCCAAGGTCCATCTCGAGGACCTGTTGCCCGAACCCTGGCTGGCGCAGGTCACCCTCAATGCCGGCAGCGATCCGGCCTGGGCCATGGCGATGATCTGTCGCGGTGTCTACGACCCGCGACGCGACGATGCGGATTTCCGCCGCAGCCTGGCCGGCAGCGTCGCCGAGCAGAAAGTGGCGTTCGACCTGCTGCGCAAGAACTATCCCGAGCGCCGGGAAATCGAAGGCTTGCCGGTGAAGATCAACGGCGACGACGAAGGGCTGCGCAAGCTGGCGCTGGCCTTGGGTGCCGTTGTGCTCTAAGCGGGAAATCGGGCAGAAAAAACCCGGCGTCAAGGGCCGGGTCAATGAAGAGTTCGGGCTGTCAGTCTTGCTCGGCAGGCTTGACCAATCGTTGTTCCAGTTCGCGGCAGGCGTCCTGGATCATTTCTTCGGTGATCGGGACTTCACGACCCTCTGCGTCGATAATCGCGCAGCCCAGTTTCTGGGAGCAGGTACGAATCACCGGAATCTCGTTGGTGCTGTTTTGCAAGTCCATGGCCTGTCTCCTCACTCAGGTTTCGTCGTCAGGTTCAGTTGAAGATTATATTCGTCGCATGACCAGGCTGTTACAACAGGCTACAGGCAAGGCGACGGCACCAGTGCAGCAGAAACCGTCCGGCACCGCCAGAGAGGCTTTAGATCAATAGTCTCTAGGGATTAGCATGCACGATCATAATTAATCCGATTGATTGCGTTTTGCACAAGTTCGGTCCCGGTTCGGTGTAGGCTCTGTCTTCATCGCCTAATGGATTCATTGCCCATGCTCTCTGCCCGCCATCGCCGCGCCATTCGCCTGGCCAGTCGTTTTGTCGCCCCTTATCGCTGGCAGGCGGTCGGCGCGCTGCTGGCGTTGATCGTCACCGCCGGCATCACCCTGTCCATGGGCCAGGGCATCCGCCTGTTGGTGGACAAGGGCTTCATGACCCAGTCGCCGCAGTTGCTCAACCAGTCCATTGGCTTGTTCATGCTGTTGGTCCTGGGCCTGGCGGTGGGCACCTTCACGCGGTTCTACCTGGTGTCCTGGATCGGCGAGCGGGTGGTCGCCGATATCCGTCGGCAAGTGTTCAACCACCTGATCTACCTGCACCCGGGGTTCTACGAGAACAACCGCAGTTCGGAGATTCAGTCGCGCCTGACCGCCGACACCACGCTGCTGCAGTCGGTGATCGGCTCGTCGCTCTCGCTGTTCCTGCGCAATGCGCTGATGGTCATCGGCGGGGTGGTGCTGCTGTTCGTCACCAACCCCAAGCTCACCAGCATCGTGGTGATCGCCTTGCCGCTGGTGCTGGCGCCGATCCTGGTCTTCGGGCGCCGGGTGCGTGGCCTGTCACGCCTGAGCCAGGATCGGATTGCCGATGTCGGCAGCTACGTCAGTGAAACCCTCGGCCAGATCAAGACGGTGCAGGCCTACAACCACCAGGCCGAGGACGAACAGCGCTTCGCCGTGACCGTCGAGCAGGCGTTCCAGACCGCCCGCAAGCGCATCGTGCAACGGGCCTGGCTGATTACCCTGGTGATCGTGCTGGTGCTGGGCGCGGTGGCGGTGATGCTCTGGGTCGGCGGGATGGACGTGATGGCCGGGAAGATTTCCGGCGGCGAACTGGCGGCCTTCGTGTTCTACAGCCTGATTGTCGGCAGCGCCTTCGGCACCCTCAGCGAGGTGATCGGCGAGTTGCAGCGGGCCGCGGGGGCGGGGGAGCGGATTGCCGAACTCCTGCAGTCGGGCAATGAAATCACCGCGCCGGCGGTCGGCGGCGTGAAGTTGGTCGAGCGGGTCAGCGGCAACCTGGTGCTGGAGAACCTGCGCTTCAGCTACCCCTCGCGCCCGGACAGCCATGCCATCGACGGCCTGAGCCTGACGGTCAGGGCCGGGGAGACCCTGGCCCTGGTCGGTCCGTCGGGGGCGGGCAAGTCCACCGTGTTCGACCTGTTGCTGCGCTTCTACGACCCGCAGCAGGGCCGCCTGCTGCTCGACGGCCAGCCGTTGACCGCGCTGGACCCGCAGGACCTGCGCCGTTGCTTTGCGCTGGTCTCGCAAAGTCCGGCGCTGTTCTTCGGCAGCGTCGAGGAAAACATCCGCTACGGCAACCCGGCCGCCAGCGACGCCCAGGTCCGCGACGCGGCGCGCATCGCCCACGCCCACGAGTTCATCGAGAAAATGCCCGAGGGTTACCGCACGCACCTGGGTGACGCCGGCCTGGGGTTGTCCGGCGGCCAACGGCAACGCCTGGCAATTGCCCGGGCCTTGCTGGTGGATGCGCCGATCCTGCTGCTGGACGAGGCCACCAGCGCCCTCGATGCCCAGAGCGAACACCTGATCCAGGCGGCCCTGCCGAGCCTGATGCAAGGCCGCACCACCCTGGTGATCGCCCACCGCCTGGCGACGGTGCAGAACGCCGATCGTATCGCGGTGATGGACCAGGGCAAGCTGGTGGCGATTGGCACCCACGCCGAGCTGATCGCGAGCAACCCGCTGTATGCGCGGCTGGCGGCGTTGCAGTTCAATGCGCGGGGGACGGAATCCGTGGCGGGGGAAGCAGCGGGTGATCCTGTCCCGACCAAGTAGTACGTCATGAAAAACGGCGCCCGCAGGCGCCGTTCGGCTGCTACACCGCCGGACTCAGCGGTATTCGCACAGATAAGCGGTGTCCACGGCGACTTTCAGCTGGAACTTGCTGTTGGCCGGAACGTTGAAATGGCTGCCGGTTTCGAAGGTTTCCCAGGTGCTGCTGTCGGGCAGCTTGACGGTCAGTTTGCCGGAGACCACGTGCATGATCTCGCGCTGGGCGGTGCCGAACTCGTATTCGCCTGGGGCCATCACGCCGATGGTGGCAGCGCCTTCGGCTTGTGCGAAGGCAATCGACTTGACGGTGCCGTCGAAGTACTCGTTGACTTTAAACATGGGCGGTTCCTCGAAATGAGCTGAAAAATTGGGTCGGCCAGTATGCCCAAGTTCCTGTGGGCGCGGCAAACCCGGATGGCTCGACCCGCCACGCCCGATCGGCGCGGCCGGGCATCACGCCGGCAGGCTCAGTGGCAGCAGGCGCGCGGTATTGCGTGCATCCTCCAGCGCCCGGTGCTGCTGGCCGTTGAATTGCAGCCCGGCCAATTGCAAGGCGCCGTTCAGGCCCAGCGGGCGCTCCAGGCGCCGCGCCTTGGCGAAGCGCTGCTTGAGGTTGATATGCGGCACCTGGCCCAGGGCGCTCGACAGGCCGTGTTGCCGCCAGTCCTGTTCCAATTGCCGGCGGTCGTAGTCGCCCCAGCTGACCCAGCCTTCCAGCGGGGCCTGGTGCCGGGCCAGCCAGCGTTCGAACAGCGGCCAGACCTCGCCCAGTGGCGCGGCACCGTCGATCTGGGCCTGGGTAATGTGGGTCAGTTCGCGGCAGAAGGGGGTCAGCAACGGTCGGCGCAAGGGCCTGACAAAACGCTGGAAGTGGTCCAGCTCCCGGCCTTCACGGTTGACCAGGGTGGCGCCGATTTCGATGATCTCCATCTCGGTCACCGGCCAGCCCCCATCGTCCGTCGTGGCTTCCAGATCAATCACCAGCCAGTGGGGCATCGCAAGCTCCGAATACAGCATCCTAGTCGGGCTCAAGCGTAGCCAAAGGCGCTGGATCCGCCTAGATGCTTATTCGACTTCCAGCAGGATCTGGCGGTTTTTTACCTGATCGCCCCGGGCAACCCGCACCTGGCGGACCACTCCCGCCCGCCCGGCCTTGAGCGGATGCTCCATTTTCATGGCTTCCAGCACCAGCAGCGCCTGGCCTTGGCTGACCTGGCTGCCTTCGCTGACCAGCACCTGGACGATGGCGCCGTCCATGGGCGCGGTCAGCGTGCCGCAAGCGGCACTCGGCGGGGCTTGCACCGGCGCGTGGGTGCAGTCGCGCAGGTGCAGGCTGCCGGGGCCGGTGAAGAGCCACAGCTGGTCGCCGTCGAGGCGATAGGCGTAGCGCCGGACCACACCGTCGATCTGTGCCCGCACCCAGTGTGCATCCCGCGCCAGCACTTGCAGCTCGATGCGCTCATCGGCCCGTTGAATCACCAGCGCCTGCCCGGGGCCGTCGGTGAGCAGCAGGTCGAAGCGGGTTTCTTCCAGCGCCAGTCGATACGGGCGCGGGACACTGGCGGTGTTGCGCCAGCCGGAGAGTCCGGGTGGATGCCGGTCAGCCGTCTGCCGATAGAACAGCGCGGTGGCCAGGGCCAGCTCGATCGTCGAAGGAACGTAGGCTTTCAGGCTCGGATGATCGTTGAAGTGTTCGTCGATAAAGGCGGTACTGAATCGGCCCTCGATAAAGCCCGGATGGGCCAGCAGACTGGCCAGCAGCCGCTGATTGCTGGCAATGCCCAGCAGCACGCAATCCTCCACTGCCCGCAACAACTTGCGCCGGGCTTCTTCGCGGGTCGCGCCATGGGCGATCAGCTTGCCCAGCAACGGATCGTAGAACGGGCCGATGGTCTCGCCCTCCACCAGGCCGTGGTCGATCCGTACGCCCGCCGTCAGTGCCGGCGCTGGTTCCCAGCCGAGGACCTGCCCGGTCTGGGGGAGGAAGTCGCGGGTCGGATCCTCCGCATACAGGCGCACTTCAATGGCATGGCCGTTGAACTTGACCTGCTCCTGGCGCAACGGCAGCGGCAGGCCGGCGGCGACGTTGATCTGCCAGGCCACCAGGTCCAGGCCGGTGATCATTTCGCTGACCGGGTGTTCGACCTGCAGGCGGGTGTTCATCTCCAGGAAATAGAACTGGCCGCTGGCGTCCAGCAGGAATTCCACGGTGCCGGCGCCGACATAGTTCACCGCGCGAGCGGCTTTCAGGGCCGCCTCACCCATGGCTTGGCGCAGTTCGACGGTCAGCACCGGGCAGGGGGCTTCCTCGATGACTTTCTGGTGCCGACGCTGGATCGAGCAGTCCCGTTCGCCGAGATGGATCAGCTGGCCATGCTGGTCGCCGAACAGCTGGATTTCCACATGGCGCGGTTCGATCAGTGCCTGTTCCAGGATCAGTTCGTCGCAGCCGAAGGCGTTCAGTGCTTCCGAGCGGGCGGCGCGCAGTTGTGGCGCCAGTTCCTCGGCCCGGTCTACCCGGCGCAGGCCGCGTCCGCCGCCGCCGGCGCTGGCCTTGATCATCAGCGGATAACCGAGGCGCTCGGCCTCACGGGCGAGGCTCGCGTCATCCTGCTCGGCGCCCTGGTAACCGGCGATGCACGGCACGCCGGCGGCGAGCATGGCGATTTTCGACAGGCGCTTGCTGCCCATCAGGGCGATGGCTTCGGGGCTGGGGCCGATAAAGGTCAGGCCGGCGTCCAGACAGGCCTGGGCGAAGGCGGCGTTTTCCGAGAGCAGGCCGTAGCCGGGATGCAGCGCGTCGGCGCCGCTGCGGCGGGCGGCGTCGAGCAGGGCGGTGCTGTTCAGGTAGGAGCGGGCGACCTGGGGCGGACCGATGCACACCGCCTCGTCGGCCAGTTGCACATGGCGGGCCCGGGCATCGGCTTCGCTGAAGACGGCGACGGTGCGATAGCCCAGGGCCTGGGCAGCGAGGATGACCCGGCAGGCGATTTCACCGCGGTTGGCGATGAGGATCTTGTGGAAGGCCGGTATGGGGCTCATCTTCTGGCACACCGGCAGGCCACTCACCGCCTTTTCCCTGGCAGGCTGCCCATCAGCTTGCAGATGATCCCCAGCATGATCTCGTCGGCGCCGCCGCCAATGGACACCAGCCGCATATCGCGATACGCCCGGGCCACCGGGTTGTCCCACATGAAGCCCATGCCGCCCCAGTATTGCAGGCAACTGTCGCTGACCTCCCGGCCCAGGCGCCCGGCCTTGAGCTTGGCCATGGAGGCCAGTCGGGTGACGTCCTGCCCCTGGATGTACTGCTCGGTGGCCTGGTAGACCAGCGCCCGCAGGCATTCGATCTCGGTCGACAGCTCCGCCAGGCGGAAGTGGATCACCTGGTTGTCGATCAGCGGCGCGCCGAAGGCCTGGCGCTCCTTGCAGTAGTCCAGGGTACTGTCGACGCAGTACTCCAGCCCCTTGATCATGTTCGCCGCGCCGAACAGGCGTTCCTCCTGGAACTGCAACATCTGCATCATGAACCCCGCGCCTTCCTGGCCGATGCGATTGCGTTGGGGGACGCGCACGTTGTCGAAAAACACCTGGGCGGTTTCCGAACTGCGCATGCCGAGTTTGTCCAGGTGCGGGCTCAGGCTGATCCCGGGGCTGTCCATCGGCACCATGATCAACGACTTGTTCAGGTGTGGCGGGTCGTCCGAGGTGTTGGCCAGCAGGCAGATGAAGTCGGCGCTGGGGGAATTGCTGATCCACATCTTGCTGCCGTCGATCACGTAGTCATCGCCGTCCTTGCGCGCGCGGGTCCTGAGCCCGGCGACATCGGAGCCGGCAGCCACTTCGGAAACGCCGATGCAGCCCACCTGTTCGCCACGGATGGCCGGGCGCAGGAACTGCTCGCGCAGTTCATCGGAGCCGAAGCGTGCCAGGGCCGGGGTGCACATGTCGGTCTGCACGCCGATGGACATGGGAATCCCGCCGCAATGGATGGCGCCGAACTCTTCGGCGGCAACGATGGAGTAGCTGTAGTCCAGGCCCAGGCCGCCAAAGGCCTCCGGTTTTGAGATACCCAGCAGGCCCAGCTCACCGGCCTTGCGGAAAATCTCGTGGATGGGAAAGCGTCCGGCCTTCTCCCACTCGTCCACATGGGGATTGATTTCGCCTTCGACGAACTGGCGCACCGTGCGCCGCAGGGCTTGGTGTTCCTGGGTGAAGATCATTGCCTTGTTCTCCGTGATCGTTGATCAGAACCGTGCCACGCCAAAACTATTGGGGTGTAGCTGACGAACCTCGGCTTCGTGGCAGATATCCAGCAAATAACCCAGCAGCGTGCGGCTGTCCCGGGGATCGATCAGGCCGTCGTCCCACAGGTTGGCCGTGCCGTAGAGCGCGGTGGACTGGCTGTCGAGCTTCTGCGCGGTCAGCTGTTCGAGCCCGTCGAGCAGCTTGGCGTCGGGCGCCAGGCCGTCCTTGAGCTGACGGGCCTCGGTGACGATCCGCAGGACCTTGCCGGCCTGGGCGCCGCCCATCACCGCGGTGCGGCTGCCCGGCCAGGCGAAGATGAAGCGCGGGTCCAGGCCACGGCCGCACATGGCGTAGTTGCCGGCGCCATAGGAGCCGCCGACCACCAGGGTGAGTTTCGGCACCCGGGCGTTGGCCACCGCCTGGATCATCTTCGCCCCGTGCTTGATGACCCCCTGTTGCTCGGCCTCGGTGCCGACCATGAAGCCGGTGGTGTTGTGCAGGAACACCAGGGGCGTGCGGCTCTGGTCGCAGAGCTGGATGAACTGCGCCGCCTTGCTCGCGCCCTTGGGGGTGATCGGGCCGTTGTTGCCGATCAGACCGCAGGGTCGGCCCTGGATCTGCAGGTGGCCGCAGATCGTCTGGATGTCGAACTCGGCCTTGAATTCGAGAAAATTCGAGCCGTCGGCCAGCCGGGCAACGATCTCGCGCACGTCATAGGGTTTTTTCGGGTCGTCGGGGATCAGTCCGAGCAGTTCTTCGATGGGGTAGAGCGGTTCGGCCCAGGTCCTCGCGAGGGGGACCGGCAAGCGCTGGTTCCAGGGCAGTTGGGCGATGATTTCCCGGGCGATGCGCACGCCGTCGGCGTCGTTTTCCGCCAGGTACTCGGCGGTGCCGGCCACCTGGGCGTGCATTTGCGCGCCGCCCAGCTCCTCGTCGCTGGCCACTTCACCGGTGGCGGCCTTGAGCAGTGGCGGGCCGGCCAGGAACAAGCGGGCCTTGCCACGGACCACCACCACGTAATCCGAAAGTCCCGGCTGATAGGCACCACCCGCCGTTGCCGAGCCATGGACCACGGTGATCTGCGGCAGGCCCATCGCCGACATGCGCGCCTGATTGGCGAAACTGCGCGCGCCTTCGACGAAAATCTCCGCCGCATAATGGAGGTTGGCGCCGCCGCTCTCGGCCAGGGTGATCACCGGCAGTTTGTTTTCCAGGGCGATCTGTTGTAGGCGCAGGGTTTTTTTCAGGCCACTGGGGGAAATGATCCCGCCCTTGATCGCGCTGTTGTTGGCCACGACCAGGACCCGCACGCCGCAGACATGGCCGATGCCGGCAATCAGGCCGCCGCCGGCCAGGCTGCCGTCCTTGTCGTCATGCAGTTTGTAGCCGGCCAGGCTGGCCAGCTCGAGAAAGGGCGCGCCAGGGTCCAATAGCAGGTTCAGCCGTTCCCGGGGCAGCAACTGACCGCGGCGGGCGAATTTCTCCCGCGCACTGTCGGCCTTGTCCAACAGATTGCGTTCCAGCCGGCGGATCTGTTCCAGGCCGTCGAGCATGGCCTGGCGATGCCGGGCGAAATCCTCGCCGTGGCCATCGAGTCGGGATTCGATCACGGGCATGCCGGACTCCTTGGCGCCGGGTCGGCGTGCCGCCCGGATCTGAACGTGGATGCACCCGTCACGGTAACGGCCCTCAAGCCAGTTGATCGGCAATGTGTTGCGGTACGGGAATCTGGATTTCCAGCAGTTGCTGGGCGAAGGCCTTGCCTTGCGGGTCGATGCGCAAACTGGCGATACCGCCGCCGCCCAGGGCGTTCTCCAGCAGGAAATTCAGGCTGTGGGTGCCGGGCAGGTACCAGCGCTCGACCCGGCCGTGGATCGGGTCGAGGACATGTCCCATCCAGTCCACCACGACCGCCGGCGTCAGTGCCTCGGCGATCCACGGCAGATAGTCGGGATGGCGCGCCATCACCCCGATATTGCCGTGATTGCCCTTGTCGCCGGAGCGCGCCACCGCCAGTTTCACCAGCGCCACGTTGGCTTCGGCACGGCCCTGGGGCCGGGGGGGCTGCCGGTCTTCGGCAACGGCGGCGGCTTGCCTGGGGGCTGGGGCGGGCAGGGTGACGGCATGCAGCTGTCCGTCGAGAGACACGCTCAACGTGCAGGCGTTTTTATCGATCAGGAAGGAGAACAGGCGGATCAGCGGCGACACCGCGGGCCGTCCGCCAAGGATGCCGGTCAGCCCCGGCGCCATGCCGGTGGCGGCCTGGGCGATCTCCCGGGAAAACAGCAGCAACGCCTGCCGCTCGGGGTGACGCACCGCCAGCTTGATCACCACCTCGCGGCTGTCCTGGCGGCGGCCATGGGGACCGTAGGTGGCTTCGCTGCCGAGCAGTTCGCCGTTCACCTCGCTGTAGGGCGGCCAGCCGCGGGCCTGGAACATGTGCGCGGTCTTGTCGATGATCGCCTGGCTGACCCGACGGGCCTTGTCCACCGCGTCGATCCCGGCGATCAGGCAACTGGCGGTGCTGCGAAATCCATCGGGGTAGGTGGCGCAGACCTTGTACTGCGAGGTGGGCGGCAAGCCGGTGGCACCACTGACGCCGACGCTATCGGCGGTCTTCTGGACGAGGCGGACCCGGGTGAAATCGCAAATCACGTCCGGCAGCAGATAGGCCCTGGGGTCGCCGATTTCGTAGAGCAGCTGTTCGCCCACGGTCAGTGGGCTCACCAGGCCGCCCGAGCCCTCGGGCTTGCTGACGATGAAGTGGCTGTCGGCACTGACTTCGACGATGGGAAAACCGATGTGCGCGTAGTCCGGAACCTCGCGCCAGTCGGTGAAGTTGCCCCCGGTGCACTGTGCGCCACACTCGATGAGATGTCCGGCGAGGGCGGCCTGGGCCAGCTTGTCGTAGTCCTGCCAGGACCAGCCGAACTCGTGCACCAGCGCGGCGCTGACCAGTGCGCTGTCGACCACGCGCCCGGTGATCACCACATCCGCGCCCAGGCTCAGGGCGTGGACGATGCCTGGGGCGCCCAGATAGGCGTTGGCTGACACACAGTGCGCCGGCAGCGGCGCGCCGTTGAACATTTCCCGGATACCGTTCGCGGCCAGTTGAGGGAGTTGCGGTTGCAGGTCGTCGCCCAGCAGGACGGCAATCTTCAATGCTACCCCGGCGGCCGTGCAGGCGGCCTGCAGGGCCGTGGCGCAGGCCTGTGGATTGACTCCGCCGGCATTGCTGATCACCCGGATCCGCTGGCGGGCGATCTCGCCCAGCAACGGCCGCAGCACCTCGACGAAGTCCGGCGCATAGCCGGCGGCGGGGTCCTTCATCCGCGCCCCGGCCATGATCGACATCGTGACTTCCGCCAGGTAATCGAACACCAGGTAGTCCAGGCGTCCCCCTTCGACCAACTGCGCCGCCGCGGTGCTGGTATCGCCCCAGAACGCACTGGCGCAACCGACACGAACCCTTGCCTTCATCAGAGCTGCCTCCGAACGTCCTTGGATGAGGCTACCAAGCAAGCGCTTGGTTTGTAAATCCCGCCGGTCCGGTTGGCCCAAGCGCTTGCTTGGCTGTGCCTGTAGGCTTAAATTGCGCGCAACCGGCAGCCGGTGGGTGGGAGGCAGTGAGTCATGAGGGGAATGCCGTGAACGAGCAACAAGCCCAGCGCGTCATGCGCGACCTGGTCAGCGCCGGGCAACTGACCGACCCGGACAGCGCCCGTGGAAAACTGCTGCAGACTGCGGCCCACCTGTTCCGCAACCAGGGTTTCGACCGCACCACGGTGCGTGACCTGGCCAGTGCCATCGGCATTCAATCCGGCAGCCTGTTCCATCACTTCAAAAGCAAGGATGAAATCCTGCGCGCGGTGATGGAGGAGACCATCGTCTATAACACCGCCCTCATGCGTGCGTCGCTGGCCGAAGCCGGCAGCGTGCGCGAGCGGGTGCTGGCCCTGATCCGCTGTGAACTGCAGTCGATCATGGGCGGCACGGGGGAAGCCATGGCGGTGCTGGTCTACGAATGGCGCTCATTGTCCGAGCAAGGGCAGGCCAAGGTCCTGGCGCTGCGCGACCTCTACGAGCAGATCTGGCTTGAGGTGCTGACTGAAGCCCGCGACGCCGGCTATATCAAGGGCGACGTGTTCATCACCCGACGCTTCCTGACCGGGGCCTTGTCCTGGACCACGACCTGGTTTCGACCCCAGGGCAGCCTGACCCTGGATCAACTGGCCGAAGAGGCTTTGATATTGATTCTCAAAGATTTATGACGGGTCGGTCGGGGAGCGATTAATTCATGTACGAACAGTTGTCGAAGTCGACAAAACCGCCTAGTTTGGATCCATGAATTTTTCTTCCTGAGGTGTGCCCTTGAACGTCCTGCCTGTGCGCACGGTTTCCCGAGTCCTATTGTTGGCGCTTTCAGCGTTGGTGGTCTTGCCGGTTTCGGCGGCCCAGTTGGTTCGGATCGGCGCCGCGCATTTCCCGCCTTACACCATCCGCCCCGAGCAGGGCGCCGATACCGGCCTGCTGCCGCAACTGGCCGAGGCCCTGAACAAGCTGCAGAGCGATTACCAGTTCACCTTGGTACCGACCTCGATTCCCCGGCGCTTCGGCGATTTCCAGCAGGGGCGTACCGACATGGCGATCTTCGAGAATCCGGCCTGGGGCTGGAAGGATATTCCGCATACCGCGGTCGACATGGGCCTGGAGGATGCCGAGGTGTTTGTCGCCGAGCGTGAGCCGGGTCGCGACGAAAGCTATTTTGCCGATCTCAAGGGCAAGCGCCTGGCCCTGTTCAGCGGTTATCACTATGAGTTCGCCAGCTTCAACGCGGACCCCAAGTACCTGGCCGAAACCTACAACGCCACCCTGACGTATTCCCATGACTCCAACCTGCTGATGGTGCTGCGCGGGCGTGCCGATATCGCCCTGGTGACCCGTTCCTACCTGTCCGACTACCTGATCCGCAACCCGGATGTGGCCAAGGAGCTGCTGATTTCCGAGCGGATCGACCAGGTCTATCACCACTATGCGCTCCTGCGGCCGCAAGCCCCGATCAGCGCCGAGGCGTTTGGCAAGCTGCTGCAGCGCCTGCAGGACAACGGCGAACTGCTGAAGATCTTCCAGCCCTATCGCATCAAGGTGATGCCGGTGGCCAATCCGGTGGCGGCCCAGTAGCCTCCTATCACTTCGGCCCGAGAATCTTCACCAGCTTGTTCGCTGACGGTGCGCCCTGCTGCTGTTGCAGGTCACCGTTTTCATCGAGATAGAAAATCGCCGGCGTGGCCGACAGTTCCAGGTCTGCCATCAACTTCATGTTGGCATCGAGCTTGGCCTGGATCGGTGCCGGGATCGTGTCCAACGGCTTGAGCGAACTGCCCTTGCCGGCCTTTTCATGGTCGTGCAGGGCGCCTTGCGGGTCCTTGGCGGTAAACAGCGCGGCGGCCTTGGCCGCACTGTCCTCGCGGATGATGCCGACCATGATGTGGCGCAGTTGCACCTTGCCGGACTCGACCCACGGCCGTGCCTGCTCCCAGAACATGTTGCAGTACGGGCAGTTCGGGTCGCTGAACAGATAGACGACGCGCGGTGCATCGGCCTTGCCGTCGGCGATCCAGTTGCTCTTTTCCATCTGCCCCCAGACCTGCTTGGCCATCGGCGCATACACCAGCTTCTGCAACGGCGCCTGGCTCAGGTCCTTGCCGTCGGCGTCATACAGGTTGCCGGCGATCACGTGCTGACCGTCGGCGGTCAGGTACAGCGCCATGCCACGGTTCTGGTACTGGGCGGCATAGCCGCGCAGGCCGCCCGGGGCGTCGAAGCTGCCGATGATTTTTGCCCCCTTGGCTTCGATGCTCTTGATCGGCGCGGGCAGTTCCTCGGCTTGCAACACAGGTGCTTGCAGCAACGCGGCCAGCGCGGTGCCCAGGCTCAGGTTCAGCAGGTGGCGGTTGAAGGACATGACGGTTTCCTTGCTGTGGCCGGTACGGCCGAAGTGGAGGGGGGCGGGCCGAAGGTTTCCAGGGCCCGGGCCAGGCTGGCCTCGGACAATTCGCCCAGGTGGGTGCCGAGCAGGCGGCCTTCGGCGTTGTAGAAAAGGCTGGTGGGCAGGGCCATGGAGCCGACGCTCTGGGCCATTTGGCCGCTGCCGTCGAACAGCACGTTGTTCAGGTTCAGGCCCTGGGTCATCAGGAAGGTGCTGACGCTCTGCAGGCTTTCGGCCTGGTTGACGAACAGGAAGGTCACGTCCTGGCGTTCGTGCTGGGCTTTCTGCAGCACCGGCATTTCCCGGCGGCACGGCGGGCACCAGGTGGCCCAGAGGTTGATCACCAGCGGGCCGCCCTGGTAGTCGCGCAATTGCACCGATTGGCCCTGGGCATCGCGCAGGGTCAGTTCCGGCAGGCGCGTACCCTGTTCATAGAGGTTGAGCGACAGGCTGCTGAGCAGCCAGAACACCAGGCCAGTGCCCAGGCCCAGGCCCAGCGACCGGCGCAGGGCCGGACGCCGCCAGCAGAACACCGCGCAGCCCAGCAACAGGGCCAGCAACCCCGGCCAGGGCAGGAAGCCGCCGTCGCGGATATCGAGCATCTGCAACGGGTCGTCGCGAAAATACGCCCAGTAGGCGATCACGAAGCTGATCCGCGCCACCAGCATGCCGAGCATGAACAGGCCGAACAGCACCGACTCCGGGTTTTCCCCGCCTCCCTTGGCCACCCGCCAACCCACCAGCGTCGCCAGGGCGAGGGCGAGCAGCAACAGCAGGTGGTGGATCGACAGGGCGAAGGTGCCGAGGGTCAGGGTGAGCATCAAGGCGCGTCCCGTGTGCTGTTCCAGTTCTGCAGGAAGGCCTTGGCGTCGACTTCACCGGTGATACGGCTGGCCCGGCGTTCCTGGCCGTCGGGAGCGATCCACAGCAGGGTCGGCGGCCCGGGGACTTCATAACGGCCCAGCAGCTCGCGGCTGGCGGCATTGTCTCGGGTCACATCCAGGCGCACCAGTCGTACATTGCGCAGGGCAGCTTGTACGTCGGCCTCGGGGAAGACCTGTTTCTCCATGATCTTGCACGACACGCACCAGTCGGCGTAGTAGTCCACCAGCACCCATTGGCCCTGGGCCTTGGCGGTGTCCAGTTCGCGCTGCAAGGCGGCCGGTTCGTTGACGGTGACGAAGGCATCGTGGGCCTGCGCAGCGCCCTGGGTCGCGCCGGTATACACCTGCAACGGTCGCCACGGGTCGCTGCCGCCGCCCGCCGCGCCCACCACCAGCAGCGCGCCCCAGAGGCCGAGCAGGACGCCGGCGCAGCCGCTCGGCAGGGCGACGCGTCCCGGTTGTCGGGCCAGCCGCCAGGCGCAGCAGGCGATGATCAGCAACCACGCGCCCCAGAGGCCCATCCACAGCGATTCGCTCACCGCCGGACGAATCATCAGCACCGCGGTAGCGAGGAACAGGAAGCCGAACAACGCCTTGACCCGGTCCATCCAGGCCCCCGGCTTGGGCAGGAAGCGATTGCCCACGGTCACCAGCAGCAACAGCGGCAAGCCCATGCCGATGCCCAGGGTGAACAGCACCAGGCCGCCTTCGACGACATTGCCGCTCTTGGCGATGTAGAGCAGGGCACCGGCCAGGGGCGCGGTCATGCACGGGCCGACGAGCAGGCCGGAGAGGGCGCCGAGCACCCCGGCCCCCACCAGGCTGCCGCCGCGACGCCCGCTGCCGGCGCTTTCCAGGCGATCGCGCAGGGCTGCCGGCAGTTGCAGTTCGAAGAAGCCGAACATCGGCAGGGCCAGTACCACGAACAACGCGGCGAAACTGCCCAACAGCCAGGGCTGTTGCAGCAGCGCCTGCAAGTTGCCGCCCAGCAGGGCCGCGAGCATGCCCAGCGCGGCATACACCAGCGCCATGCAGATCACGTAGCTGCCGGCCAGGGCAAAGCCGCGCCGTGGACCGGCGCCACTGCCCACCACCAGGCCGGCGAGGATCGGCAGCATCGGCAGCATGCACGGGGTGAAGGCCAGCAGCAGGCCCAGGCCGAAGAAGGCCAGCAGGCTCCAGCCCAGGGCGTTGTGTTGCAGGTTGGCGGCCAGGGACTGGTCCTGCGCCTGGCCTTGCCCCTGTCCTTGAACCGTGGATACGCTGGTCTTGCCGCCCAGATCGACCGTCTGGCTTTGTGGCGGGTAGCACAGGCCGGCGTCGGCGCAGCCTTGCCAGCCGACGCTGACCTGACCGCCGGCGCCGGCCGGGACCAGCAGTTCGAGCTCGCCGCGATAGACCTGCTGGTCGCCGAAGAACTCGTCGTTGTGGTGCTCGCCCTCGGGCAGCGCCGGCCGCTGCGCCGGGTCCAGGCCATCGAACTTCAGGCGCTTCTGATACAGGTAGTAGCCGTCGGCGATCTGCCAATACAGTCGGGTCTGCCCGGAGGGCAGGGCCTCGGCGCTGAAGGCGAAGGCCTTGCCGACGGGGAGGAAGTCCGGCTTCTTCACCGCGAATGGATCGTTGCCGGCCTGGGCGAGACCGGCGAAAAGAACAAGGACAAGGGTCAACAACCAACGCATAGAAAAGCCTTAGAACCGTGGCGAGTCGTACAAGCCTGCAAGCAGGCGATTAACCGATCATTAACCCGGTTTTAACCCAGGTCGAATGCGGATCTTACAGGCCTCGGACGGGTGGTGATTAACTATCCTCCAGGCATTGGCGGCATAATCGCCGCTTAATCCACTTGCGTTTCAATCGACGCATTTGCACAGGTATCCCCATGCACGTACTGGTTTGCGAAGACGACGAGCTGATCGCCAGCGGCATCAAGGCCGGCCTGACCGCCCAGGGCATGACCGTCGAGCATGTCGCCAGCGCCGCGGCCGCGCGTGCCATGTTGCGCGCGGCGGAGTTCGACGTGATGGTGCTCGACCTCGGCCTGCCCGACGAGGACGGCCTGAAACTGCTGGCGCAACTGCGCCAGAAGGGCCTGGAGCTGCCGGTGCTGATCCTCACCGCCCGCGACTCGGTCACCGACCGGGTCGACGGCCTGCAGGCCGGCGCCGATGACTACCTGCTCAAGCCCTTCGACCTGCGCGAACTCTTCGCCCGCCTGCAAACCTTGCTGCGGCGCGTGGCCGGGCGTAGCGTCAACCTGATCGAGCACGGTGCCCTGAGCTACGACCCGAGCAGCCGCGTGACCCTGCTCGGCGGCCAGCCGGTGGACCTCTCGCGCCGCGAACAGGCGCTGTTGCAGGCGCTGCTGCACAACCGCGGCCGGGTGCTCTCCAGCGAGCAACTGAAAGACAGCGTCTACGGCTTCAGCGACGAATTGGAAAGCAATGCCTTGAACGTGCATATCCACCACCTGCGGCGCAAACTGGGCAACGGCATCGTCGAGACCGTCCGTGGCCTCGGCTATCGCCTGGGCCCGGCGGGTAACGAGGACAGCGGGTCATGATGAGCCTGCGTTTGCGCCTGAGCCTGACCATCGGCTCGGCGTTCATCCTGATCTGGGCCCTGGCCGCGACCTGGATGCTCAGCGACCTGCGGCACCAGATGATGTTTTCCCTCGACCAGCGGCTGGTGGCTTCGGCGCGCATGGTCGCCGGCTTGCTGGAGCAATTGCCGCCGGTGCCGAGCAAGGGCGACGGTACCCATTTCAGCGCCGAACAGTTGAATATTCCTGGGGCATGGCCTGCCAGGTCAGCTCCCTGCGCGGCGAGATCCTCGCCCGCAGCCACAACAACCCGGATCAGGCCCTGGAGGCCCAGACCGCCGGTTTCCACGACCAGATGATCGACGGCGCGCCCTGGCGTACCTTCACCCTGGTGCGCGGCGATGTGCATATCACCACCGCCGACCGCCAGGTGGAACGCGAAGCCCTGAACCTCTCGGTGCTGCTGGCGGCCTCGGTGCCGGTCGGCGTGGCGCTGATGGGCTGCCTGTGCCTGCTCTGGCTGGGCATCGGCCAGGGCCTGGCGCCGCTCAACCGCATGCGCGACGCCTTGATGCGCCGCAGCGCCGATTCCCTCGAACCCTTGCAGGTACAGCCGCTGCCCCGCGAGCTGCAGCCGTTGCTGGAGACCCAGAACCAGCTGTTCCAGCGCATCGGCAAGACCATCGAGCGCGAGCGCCGGCTGACCGGCGATGCCGCCCATGAACTGCGCAGCCCGCTGACCGCGATCAAGACCCACCTGCAAGTGGCGCGCATGACCGAGGGCGCGGCCCGTGACCAGTCCCTGGCCCACGCCGAGGCCGGTGCCGACCGCCTGCACCGGACCCTGGAGCAGTTGCTGCTGCTGGCGCGGGTCGAGGGCAGCCTGTCGTTCGACGACGGCGTGCAGTGCAATGCCGAACAGGTGGCGCGCCTGGCCATCCAGGATGCGGCCAACGGCGACCGTGAGCGCATCGCCTTGCACCTGGCGAAGGACTTCTCCCGGGCACCGCTGGAAATGCCTTCGACCCTGTCCATCGCCGCCTTGCGCAACCTGCTGGACAATGCCCTGCGTCACACCCCGGGCGATGCGCCGGTGGAGCTGAATGTGGAAACCATCGGCAACCGCGTGCACTTCCAGGTGCGCGACCACGGTCCGGGCATCGCCCCGGACGATCTGCAGCACCTGACCCAGCGCTTCTGGCGCAACAGCACGAGCAACGGTTGCGGCCTGGGGCTGGCGATTGTCAACGCCATCGTCCAGCGCTGCGGCTGCGTACTGCAGTTCGACAGCCGCCCCGATGGGCTGCGGGTCGAGTTGAGCATGCCGTTGCAGGCGGTCTGAACTTCAGAGATCGACATGGGCTATATAAGGGACCAGATGCTTGGTGTAGATCAATTCGCGCTTCAAATGATCGAGATCGTCAAAGATTTCCGATCCGTCGTAGCCCAGCGCTTGCGCTTTGATGCAGAGCTTGCCGGGCATTTCGCTCTTTTGCAGGATGGCGATGACCTTCAGTGAACGATCCGTTGCGCGATAGACCAGTACGGGCCGTTCTCGACCTGGCCGAAAAGAAACATTCCGGGTCGATTGAGTTGTGGATGGGTATCGAGCCTGAGCGTTCCGGGCAGGCCCCCGGGCGTCCCGGCCACCTGCACCATGCCAGTGCTCTTGAGTCGCCAGACCAGATCGCCAATGCTGCTGAATCTTTCACTGTCGGGAATACCGGATCCGGCAGGGGCAAGGAACAGTCCTTCGCTGGCAATCAAGGGGGTCTCCCGGTAGGGACTGTCTTTGGGTTTCTGGACAAGCATGAAACCCTCGTCTGTTGTTTCAATCAGGAAGTCCGACGGTTTGTGCAAACACTCCCTCGGGTTCCGCTGGGTGGGGCGCAGAGGGGTGGACTGAATACTGATCTCCAGCTTCAGGTCTGCGCGGACCTGATGAACACCATTGGAAAAAAGTGCCACTTCACCGCTATCGGGCGTGATCCGTAGCGCCGGCTGGCCCCCCGTGGCGACAGTGCGCAGACCCACCGCGCCTTGTAATTCAGCCAGGCCGGGTATCTCTCTGAGGGTGTTGACATGGATACTTTCCACCAGCGCCAGCCATCGATGCGCGCCGTATTGCTGTTGGTCGGCGCTGATCAGCTTGTGGGCAATATAGTTGAAGGTGGGCAAGCGCCTGGGGCTCGGGCTCCAGGCCGGGTCCGGGTCCTGAGCGCGCCTCCCTTCGGGATAACTGATGGCCGTGTCGAGTGCCTGGATCCTGATGCCTTGCTGGCGAGCGCTGACCAGCAATTGCCGCAGTGAATACTTGCCCTTCGGATCAATCGATGCCTTGTTGTCCTCATTGCGCAGGAGATTCGTCAACTCATCGGGCATCACACCCTGGGTGTGAAAATCGTCCAGAAGCTGTTGGTCGAAGTCTTTCATCAGATGCTGTATATAAAGCCTTTGCACCTTGAGCCTGGAGAGAACGGGCATGTTGTCGATCAGCAGTTTCCTCGCACTGATTGACTTGGCGACAGCCCCCAGCACCAGTCCATGGCTGTTTTCGTAGATTTTTTCAAGGAACTGCGCTGCCGGGCTTTCTGCCGGTAACTGAGGCACCGGGCGTTGGCCAGGGATGACCTGGATGTGCGAAAAGAAGGCCTGGGCGGTTTTCTCCAGGAGTGCCTTGCGGCGAAAGAATTCGCTGCGGATATTGCGGTTGACGCTACTCGTGGTATTGCCGGGGTCCATCAGCATGACACCCCTTTTTTCGCGGATTTCAGGGTTGAGCAAGTCCCTGAATCGGGGCGACGCTTCAAACGAGACATTCCATGGCACTTTTACCGACAGTGTCAGGTCGGCGTGGATGAAGTTGGTATGGGTGCTGCTGGCAGTGACCGGAATGAGTGTTTCTACCGCGGGCCCGATCACCACATCCTCGACCTGCAGGCCGATGACCCCTTGCGCCATGGCCAGCCCTGGAGCCAGTGCGGAGTGACGGCCATTGGCGTTTTGGTTATCCAGCAGGGCAATCCATTTACCACCGGCGCCATTCAGCCGATCGGCGTGGATGACCTGATTGGCATGCTGGACCATCACCCGTCCGTGGTCGGTCCGGGCGCGTTCGTCTTTCGAGAGTGAGTAGCTTGCCGCACAATCGAGCGCCTGAACCCGAATACCGTGGGTCTGCGCGGTGGTGACCAGACGGTAGTAACTGTAGAAGCCCGGCGAGGAGCTGCCATATACGGTGCCCAGAACTCGCAAGTGGGTATCCAGTTCGCTGCTCATGATTCCGGTTTTATGGAAGTGGTCCAGGTGACTCTGCTCGATATCGGTTCTGAGGTGTTCCAGATAAAGGGTTTTCACGCCATTTTTAGCCAAGGTGGCCATGTTCTCGATCAGGAACACTTTGCTGCCCGGGCTGGTGAGCAGTTCGCCGATGACCAGCCCTTCGGCGTTTCGATAAAAGGCCTCGATCATTGCGCGGGGGCTGACGCCGCGGCTTGGCTGGGGGCGCGTGGGTGCGGGCGGCAGTGAGTAGCGACCGGCATCCGCCAGTAGCCGTGAGCGCAGCTCCATGAGTTTCTGCCTGGTGGCGGTTTGCGCGAGGGAACTGCTGGTGTTCGCCGAGGCTGGTGCCTGGGCGACAATGGCTCGGTGTTCTTCAGGCAGTTGATATTGGCGCAATGCCGTTGCGGCGCTGTTTTCTCTCCAGATATCGCTACCCGCGACCCGGTACAAGGCCGGGCCCGAGGGCCGGTATTCCTCCCTGGCCTGGGCGCAGTAGGACCTGACGCTTTCGTCATAGCGGACCATGACGACCCGGCCATCTTCGAGATTGACGAACTGGCGTTGCTGGGCCACGCGAAACCCTTCGCTGTCGGGGGCGGGAGGCCTTTGGGCGCTGGCCTCGAGTAAGCGCTCAAGGGGCGCCCCGGCGACAGGCTGTTGGCAACGGGCCCGGCGATGTTGCTGATGGCAACGGGGGCCGCGCCGGGGATCGGCGCGACGGGAGCCACTTCCGGCCGGGCGGCCGGTAGGTTCCCGGGTGCGCTCGGCAGCAGCGGGGCGACTTTGCGGGGAAGGCGATTGCGTATCGTTGGGCTGATCTCGGGCGGTCTGATTGCCGGCAGATCGGGTTGCCCAGTGCCGGAGGTGCCGGGGCGAATCGGTGTTCTGGGGACATGGCGGAATCCTTTCGTTGGTCGTGGTCTCACTGGGGCCGGCCAACGGCGCGTCTTGCGCCGCGGGCAAGCCCTGTCCGGTTTTGCTCGGGTCGTGTTGGAGGCCCCGTGCGGTTAGCGCGGGGTATGGATAAACAGGCCCGCAGGGTCGACGAGGGACGATTCGTCGTTGTCCGTGTGCCACTGCTCCGTCAGCGTGTCGTAGATAAGCGCGTCGTAGGCCGCCAGGGCCGGTGTGCTTGAAGTCGATGAGCTTGTCACCCTCAACCCGCTGACCCTGATGCGATGACTAGCCAGTTCGTTGTTGGCCTGATGCTGTTTGATAGCGCTTTCTATGGCGGCAATGTCGGCATGGGCGCGGGCATCCAGTTCATGCAGCAAAAGCTGCTCGAAGATCCGATCCACCTCATACCTGGCGCCGGATGTCAGGACGATGTAAATCAGGTCCATGGGCTGCGAGGGATCATCGTCCGCCGGCAGCAGCAAACGAATATTGCCGATCCATAGCTGCTGGCTGGCGATCCTGATATCGCTGCGCGTAATGATCTGGGCGCTTGCGCTGGTATGGATGTACCAGGTCGACGCATTGGCGGTTTTCGCCAGGGCGCCCGGCGTTGACAGGCGGATGGTCGATCCGGCGCAGGGATAGAGTTCATAGGTTGAACTCATGCCCTCCAGGTTGTAGATCGTCGAGTCGCTGCCGGCTTTGAAGTCGACGCGCTGCGGGTGCTCTTTGAGCAAGGCGTTGTGGTTTTCCGGCGAGCGGAACAGGCGGTTGCCGGTACGCCTGCGTAATGCACCACGGCCATCGAGGGTCCTGATTCCCGGGTTGCGGTTGTCTTCGATATAGCTGGAGGTTGGAGCGCCGACCTGGTACGAACTGCCATCGCGCAGTACCAGGACAATCCCATGGTTCAGGTCGAACCCCGCGGTATGCAAAGAAGCACCGACATCGGTCGGGTTGCCTGCGCCCTTGACCACCCAGTCCTTGAGCGTCAGTTGTGTCTGGTCGTTGAGCCGTACGATCAGGCTGGCATCGCTGTAGTCCAGGTAGTTGAAGGCGCCGACTCTCTTCGATTGCACGTGGTAAAGCGCGCTGACCTGCTCGATCTCATCGCTGTCGTAGTCCAGGAACAGCGTGGTGGAGGGGCGCGTGTCGTCAGCCATGACCTGGAAGGTCGTGTCCAGCGTCTTCCTGGCGATGAAGTAGCTGCTCGTCGAGGCTCCGGGAAGCCTGTACTCGCCGCCATTGACGGGTTGCGGGGCCGGCGGGAGTTGTCCGAGGGTCAGCACCGTGACCTGGATGTCCTGGTCGTCGGTACCCTCCAGCGTGGCCGGCAGGTCGGGTTTGAGCAGGTAGCCCTCCTGGGTGACAAACAACAACAGGTCATTTTGCAGTTGCCGCCCCCCGTCGTGCTGATAGACACCCCTGACGGTCAATTGGTGACTGGGCTGCTCGCCATGCTCGTCACGCAACGAGGTGACGATCAGCGCGGTGTCGACGATGCGCCAGCTCTGGATGCGCTCCATGGGCCAGTCCAGTTCGAGGGTGCTGGGCTCACGTCCGTCCTCGTCGAGTATCACGGTTCTTCCCGTCGAGGCCATGCGGTAGTGGTCTTTGCCGGCGCCTCCGGCGACCCGGCTCTCAGTGCCCTTGAGTATGAAGGTGTCGTCGCCGTCGCCGCCGCTCGCCTGGTCGTCCGAACCCTGCAGCGTGATGTGGTTGGACTGCGGGTTGCCGGTCACGCGACTGCTGCCGCCGGCCAGCGTTTCGACATGCTCGATGGAGGCCAGCGTGGCGTAGGCGACCGGGTCGAGGTCCGCGGAGTTACGCCGCAAACCCAAGGTGCCGCTGTTCAAGTCAACCGCGTGGCCGATGAAGTGAAAGTTATGGCGCGATGGGACCTGCCCTTGCAGCGACAGCGTATCCTGGCCGTCTCCACCCTGTAGCGTACTGAGGGCGGGCACGCTGGGGAGGACAGGGTTGCCTGGGCCTGGAACAGAAAGGCGTCATCCTGATCGCCGCCGGTCAGGGTCTTTTTGCCGGTCGAAAACGCAAAGTAGTTGGGTTGGTCGCGCACGCCGACGACCTGGTCGTTGCCGCCGCCCAATTGCCAGAGCACGGCCTTTTTTTCCCCTGGCGTTCCGCTGACCAGGCCCGGGACTTGCCCCAGGCCCTTTGAGGCGTCGATGACATCGTCACCCTCGCGGACAACGGGCGTATTGATGGTCGTATAGGGCTGTTCCTCGCCCTCCCAGCGCGCTGCCCAGTGCTTGACGGGCTCAAGCTCGACGTGAAAGCGGCCGTTCACGACTCCCGCGAGGGTTTCCTTCATTTCCACGTCGAGCAGCGCCCGGGCGCGGGTTTCCAGGGCTTTGCCATAGTCGACCCGGGTGCGCTCGATCAGGTAGCGATCCATGACCTCCTGGTCCAGTGCCTGTCCGGTAAAGGCGAACCATCCCGAACGCCAACGTTCGTTGACGCTCAGTTCGATATAGTCGTCGATATCGTCGACCTGGCGTACGGCGCTGTAGATCTTCGCGCCGACAATCAATACCGCGCAGGCCACGAGCCCGAGAGGGCCGGCGGAGCTGAACCCGGCGGCGGCGGCCGCGCCGAGTGCCAGCGACAAGGTGGCGCTGGCAACACTGAACCCGGCCGTGACGTAATGGTCCATGGCCTCCTTGCCGCTGGCCTTGGCGGCATTATTGAAAGCAACGACAGCGCTGTGGATATCGAATGGCAGGGTCAGCACATTGCCCAGCAGGCCGGCACTGCGGCTGACCAGCAGGCCGGCGGAGGTGGCGCGAAAGCCCTGGAAAATCCTGCCACCCTGGCTGAGCAGGGCTTCCCCGGTTTTCCTCAAGCCGCGCTCGACCAACACGGACGTCAGCTCGGCGCCAATGCTGCCGGCATTCACGGCAGCCTCGGTGGCGTCGCCCTTTTTCAGCGCTTCGCGGATACCGACCAGGCCGCTGTAGATCCCGTAGGCCTGCATGCCTGATCCTGCCGTGAGCAGGCTGCGACTCTTGGCGGTATTGATCCAGCCCGGAAGGCTGAAGGTGACATATTTGTGGGCGAGGACTTGCAGGTTCTGCAACCGCACGAGCAACTGATCGAGATGTTTCATCAGGTTGTCGGCGAGCGCTGGTTTTTTTGTCCCGAGCAAGGGTGGTGCCTGCAAGGAGCGTTGCGAGGCTATTTCAAACAACACGTCGATGGGGCGCTGATCGGCATCGGCCGCCGTCTCCAGATGGCGTTGCAGTTCAGCCGGTTCGAACTGCAAGCCATCGACCAGGGCCCGGCCACTGCCCTGGAGTTGCGGGTCGGCACTGTCGAGGGCGCGTCCGTTGAGTCTGGCGCCCATGTCGTAGAGTTCCACGCGACTGATGACGAAGGTATCCAGGGTGACCGGCCCCAGGCGCGCGTCCAGTTCGGCGAGGCCGGCCCTTCCCCGGGCCGCTGAGGGCGCGCGAGGCGGGGCGGGGGTGGAAGGCTGCTTGATGGTAGGGTTTGAAACAGTGTCCGAGATGACAATGCCATCGATGGGCCTGAAGACCCGTTCATCCCTGCTGCGTGTGTTTGCCATGGATAAGTCCTTTTATCGTGAGTTCCGAAGAAACGCACGAAGGAGTGTCGCCGGAGGTGTTTTTACGCCTGAGGTATTTATTTGTCGTGTCGGTGGCAGGCGAGTTGAGTCGCGAGCGCTGACATCATCGCGTTCATCTGGATGTGCTATGTCTGCGTCACCGCCCCCTGTAGACGCGCTGACACGAGAGCCTCCATGCAAGCCCTGAACAACATCAACCTCGATTCCCTGACCGACACCTTCGTCAGCCTCAGCGCCGCCTTCATCCTCGGTGGCCTGATCGGTTTCGAACGCCAGTTCCGCCAGCGCACGGCGGGACTGCGGACCAACGTGCTGGTGGCGGTGGGGGCGGCGATCTTCGTCGACATGGCCAACCGCCTGGGCGGGGCCGATGGGGCGGTGCGGGTGGTCGCCTATGTGGTCTCCGGCATCGGCTTTCTCGGCGCCGGCGTGATCATGCGTGAAGAGGGCAATGTCCGTGGCCTGAACACCGCCGCGACCCTCTGGGCCTCGGCGGCGGTCGGTGCCTGCGCCGGTGCCGACCTGATCCTCGAAGCCCTGCTGGGAACCCTGTTCGTCCTGGCGGCGAACACCTTGCTGCGGCCGATCGTCAACAACATCAACCGTCAGCCGCTGGACGTGATCTCGGCGGAAGTGACCAACATCATTTACCTCATTGCCCGGCGCAACCAGCAAAAGGGCGCGTTGTCCTTGCTGGAGAAGGAGCTTGCGCGCAGCAACTACCCGGCCAGCGACGTCGATGTGCGGCCTTTCGGCGACGAAGAGGTGGAAATCGAAGCGACCCTGGCGATCACCTCGGTGGACGGCGACGAACTCGACGCCCTGGTGGCGCGACTGTCTACCTCGAGCATGGTGCAGCAGGCGTTCTGGAGCCCGAGTACCACCGATTGAGTGGGATCTCGCGGGCGTTGCCCAGCCGCTGTCGCACGCGGCTGGGCGATTGCAGGCTTCCTGGAAACGGCGGGTATCTTGGGATTTCCCCTACAGATGCCTCTGAGTTCTCTCGATAAAGTGGCCGGCGTTGTTCAGCCCTCACCCTCTGAACGTCCTACCCATGGGCCGGAATGGCCTGACTTCCACTGTTCAGCCACAGCAGAAATTGAGATTTTTCCTATACTGTATTCCGCTCTTTCCCTCTCTGTTTTTTCGATGCAAGCACGTTCCCGTCTCAAGCAGTGGCTGGCGTACTTCTTGAGGATTTGTAATGCGCACAGCTCTGATAGTTGACGATCACCCGTTCATTCGCATGGCCATCAAGGTCTTGCTGGAAAAGGAGGGGTTCCAGGTCGTCGCCGAGGCTGACAACGGTGTCGATGCGGTGCAATTTGCCCGGGAACTGGCGCCCAGCCTGATCGTCATGGACCTGAACATCCCCCGGCTCGACGGCCTGGAAGCGATCAAGCGGCTCACCGACCTGCAGCTGCCAAGCAAGCTGGTGGTGCTCACCGAACAGGCGCCGGAGTTCTACTCCGAGCGCTGCATGCGCGCCGGCGCCATGGGCTATATCTCCAAGACCGCCGAGTTGATCGAACTGCGCTTGGCGATCCAGGCGGTCATGCTCAACAAGAGTTTCTTCCCGCGTCTGGAAGGGCACGTCCAGGGGCAGGGCGGTGCCGTTTCGGAGCCGGTGCTGATCGACAGCCTGAGCAACCGCGAGCTGAGCATCCTGCGTTATATCGCCCGCGGGATGAAGAACAAGGACATCAGCGAACTGATGCTGCTCAGCGACAAGACGGTCAGCACCTACAAGACCCGCCTGATCGAAAAGCTCAACCTGAAGTCGGTGGTGGCGCTGGCCGAGTTCGCCAAGCGCAACCAGTTGATCTGAGCCCTCAATCCCACTTCGGCGCGAGGCCCGGCGGGCTGGTCAGGCGATGGGCGCGTTCGAGGCCGGCGATCTTCGCCATCTCTTCGTCACTCAGGCGCAGCTCCCGGGCCTTGAGGTTGCTCGCCAGGTTCTCGCGTCGGGTCGACGAGGGGATCACCGCATAGCCCAGTTGCATGGCCCAGGCCAGGGTCACTTGCGCCGGGGTCGCCTGGTGCTGCTCGGCGATCTGGCGGATCAGCGGGTCCTTGAGGACTTCACCGTAGGCCAGGGTCATGTAGGAGGTGATCCGGATGCCCTGGTCCCGGGCCGCCGCCACGACCTTGCGGTTCTGCAGGTAGGGGTGCAGTTCGATCTGGTTCGTGGCGATCTGATCGGCACCGACCGCGGCAATCGCCTGCTGCATCAGGTCGACGGTGAAGTTGGAAACGCCGATCTCACGGGTCAGGCCCAGTTGCTTGGCCTCCAGCAGCGCGTCCATGAATTCGCCGACCGGTACCTGGTCCTGCGGCGATGGCCAGTGGATCAAGGTCAGGTCCAGGTAATCGGTGCGCAGTTTGCGCAGGCTTTCCTTGAGGCTGGGGATCAGGGCGTCCTTGCCGAGGTTGGCGATCCAGATCTTGCTGGTGATGAACAGCTCGTCACGGGGGATGCCGCTGGCGGCGATGGCCTGGCCGACTTCGGCCTCGTTTTCGTAGATCTGCGCGGTGTCGATGACCCGGTAGCCCAGCTCGAGGCCGGTGCTGACCGAATCGATGACGACCTGGCCTTGCAAACGGAAGGTGCCGAGGCCGAAGGCGGGAACAGACATGGGGGACTCCTGAAGTGACAGTGGGAATGAGCAGGAGTATCCCCATCGCGATCTTTGAGAAAAAGTGGGGGTAGGGAAAAGGACTCTTTACCGGTGCGCACGAATGACCGGAGGGGGCGGAGGGGGCAACATCCGCTGGAGCCGCTGCCTTGGGGAGGCAGCGGCTCCAGCCTGGGTGAGGCGGATCAGGCCTCGACCGCCTCAAGCAAGGTCGCGATGCCCTGGCCGCCGGCGATGCATTGCGTGGCAATGGCGTAGCGCCCGCCGGTGCGCTGCAGCAGGGCCGCGGCCTTGCCGGTAATGCGCGCGCCGGTGGCTCCCAGGGGATGACCGATGGCCAGGGCGCCGCCGTCGAGGTTGATCCGGCCGCGGTCCAGGTCGAGTTCCCGCAGGCAGGCCAGGGACTGGCTGGCGAAGGCTTCGTTGATTTCCACCAGGTCGATATCACCGATCTGCAAGCCGGCCCGTTGCAGCACCTTGCGGGTCGCGTGGACCGGGCCCATGCCCATGATTTCCGGCGGGCAGCCGGCCACCGCCACCGCCTTGATCCGCGCCAGGATCGACAAGCCACGGTCGCGGGCGAAGGTTTCGCTGCACACCAGCACGGCGGCGCTGCCATCGGTCAGCGGCGAGGCGGTGCCGGCGGTGACGCTGCCATCGAACGCCGGTTTCAGCCCGCCCAGGCCTTCCAGGCTGGTGCCCGGGCGAATGCAGCCATCTTCCTTGACCCAGCCGTTGGCGGTCTGGATGGCGATGATTTCGTCCGCCAGGCGGCCCAGTTCGCGGGCCTGGGTGGCCTTGGCATGGGACTCGACGGCCAGGCTTTCCTGCTCGGCCCGACCGATGCCGTAGCGACGCGCGACTTCTTCGGCGGTGTAGCCCATGGGCATGTACACCTCGGGGTGGTCGCGCATCAGGGTCGGGTTCGGCGAGATATTGAAACCGCCCATGGGCACGCGGGTCATGGACTCCACGCCCGCGCAGAGAAAGGCCTCCCCGGCACCCAGCAGGATCTGCCCGGCGGCGTAGTGCACGGCGCTCATCGAGGAGCCGCAGAAGCGGTTGATCGTGGCACCGCCGAGACTGTTCGGGAAACCGGCGCGGAAACTGGCGATGCGGGCGATGTTCATGCCTTGCTCGGCTTCCGGGTAGGCGCAACCCATGACCAGGTCTTCGAGGTCGGCGGGGTCGATGTCGAGTTTATCCACCAGGCCGCGCAGCACCTGGGCGGCGAGGTCGTCGGGGCGGATATCGATCAGGGCGCCTTTTTTCGCGAAATGGAAGGGGGAACGGGCGTAACCGGCGATCACGATGGAGGTCATGGTGAAGCTCCTGTGGTGTGGACTAAGAGAGGCGGCGGTTTCTCAGCCTCGTGGTTCGAGAATCATGCAGGTGGTGGAACCGGTGGCATAAAGCCGTCCATCCACGTCATAGATCCGGCCTTCGGCCAGGGCCGTCGAGCGCCCGAGGTGGACGATCTTGCCCTCGGCGCGGATCGGCCCGCTGCTGTCGGTCAAGGCCCGCACATAGCTGATGCGCAGATCCAGGGTGGTATAGCCCTGGCCCTTTTGCAGGCGGGTGTGGATGGCGCAGCCCATGCACGAGTCGAGCAAGGTTGCGGCGTAGCCGCCATGGACTATGCCTAGCGGGTTGTAGTGCTGGGCGTCCGGGCTACCTTGGAACACGAAGCGCCCCTCGGACCATTCGATGGGAATGAAATCCAGCAAGGCGCCCATCGGCGGCGAGGGCAGTTCGCCGTTGCCGATGCCGTTGAAGAACTCTGCCGGGGTCAGTTGGCTGACCTGGGCCAGGGTCAGGCTGCCGGGGCCTTGCAGGCGCTCGCGCATGGCCTGCTCCTCGGCGATCCATTGGGCTAGCGTGGCGTTACGATCGGGGGTTTGCATGGCGCCTCCTGACAAGGATAAAAAATTACGCTCGTAATATTTTCATTAATATTATGTCCGAAATATAAATTAATCCAGCATTCTGCAGACGAGTGGAGAATCGTCCTGCCAATGGAACGCTGAAGCTGTTTTTTACCATCTAGCGCCAAAAATCAGCTGAATCTAAGCTGTGCCCCATGAATGATGGAGGTACCCATGAAAAAGATTCTTGGTCTCTACACCAGCCCCAGGGGCCACTGGGTCGGCGACGGTTTTCCGGTGCGCACACTGTTTTCCTATGACAACCTGGGCCAGCACATCAGCCCTTTCCTGATGCTGGACCATGCCGGGCCGGCCGAATTCACCCCGACCACGCAACGCCGGGGCGTCGGCCAGCACCCCCATCGCGGTTTCGAAACCGTGACCATCGTCTATGACGGCGAAGTGGAGCACCGCGACTCCACCGGTGCCGGCGGCGTGATCGGCCCGGGCGACGTGCAATGGATGACCGCTGCGGCGGGCATCATTCACGAGGAGTTTCATTCCGAAGCCTTTGCCAGACGCGGCGGGCGCCTGGAAATGGTCCAGCTGTGGGTCAACCTGCCGGCACGGGACAAGTCGGCGCCGGCCGGTTACCAGGGCATTCTCGACAGCGATATTCCCCGGATCGCCCTCAAGGACCAGGCCGGCAGCCTGCGCCTGATCGCCGGTGAGTTCGACGGTCAGCGGGGGCCGGCGCGGACCTTCACGCCGATGGATGTGTGGGATATCCGCCTGGCCGGCGGCAAGACCCTGGCCCTGGACCTGCACGAAGGGCACAGCACGGTGCTGGTGGTCCTGCGCGGCAGTGTGCGGGTCAATGGCGAGCAGGTGGCGCGCCCGGGACAGTTGGTGGTGTTCGAGCGTACCGGTCGCGAGGTGTCGTTGCACGCCGATGAAGAGGCCATGGTGCTGTTGCTCAGCGGCGAGCCCATCGACGAGCCGATTGTCGGCCACGGTCCTTTCGTGATGAACAGCGAAGCCGAGATCTACCAGGCCTTCGCCGACTTCCAGGCCGGGCGCTTCGGGCAGATGCACGACTGACGATACTGCGCGCTCCCCGCTCCCGCGAGGCCGTTCCGCCACCGTGAATATAAAGCTATAACTCCATGAAGCCGTTCTGTGCGATCTTCGCGACGTGACGGTTTCTTTTCATGGAGTGGCTCGATGCTTGACCTGTTGTCTGAACATCCCTTGCTGTGCGCCTTGCTGCTGATCGTGGTGGATTTGTTGCTGTGGCACCTGATCGGCAGCAAGAGTGCCACCTGGAAAATGGCCATGCGCCTGACGGTGTTCTCGCTGTTCAGCCTGCTGCTGTTCAACGAGGGCATGAATCCCCTGCAGACCGCGCCCTGGCCGGATGACGTGCCCCGGCACCTGGCGGCCACCGGCTTGCAGATTGGCTGGTGGCTATTCGGCGCGCGGACCCTGACGGTGCTGCTCGGCACGGTGATGATGCAGCGGGTCGGGCATGCCGGGCGGCTGGTGCAGGATGTGCTCGGGGCGATCATCTTCCTGATCGCCGTTGTCGCAGCAGCGGCCTATGTGCTCGACCTGCCGGTCAAGGGCGTGCTGGCGACGTCCGGCGCCCTGGCGATCATTGTCGGCCTGGCCTTGCAGAGCACCCTCAGCGACGTGTTTTCCGGGATTGTGCTGAACGCCACCAAGCCCTATCAGGTCGACGATTGGATTTCCATCGACGGCACCGAAGGCCGGGTGGTCGATATCGACTGGCGCGCCACCCGTCTGCAGACCTCCCAGGGCAGCATGGCGGTGGTGCCCAACTCCCTCGCGGCCAAGGCCAAGATCGTCAACTTCAGCCGGCCCAGCGACATGCATGGGCTGTCCATCAGTGTGCAGGTCAGTACGCATTCCCGGCCCCAGGTGGTGATCGAGGCCCTGGAGCGCGCGATGCTCGGTTGTCGCGCCTTGCTGCCGACCCCGGCGCCTTGTGTGACGCTGAAAAGCTCCGGCGCCGACGGTGCCGAATACGAAATCAGCGGCTTCGTGGTCTCCATGGGCGAGAAGCGCGCCGTGCGCAATCAGCTCTATGACCTGGCGTTCCGGCATTTGCGGGCCTCGGGTGTGAGCCTGCTGTCCACCGGGGAAAGTGTCGCACCGGTGGATTTCTCGCGCTCGCGCCGGTTGCTGGAAAGCTCGGCGATTTTCTCCACCCTGCGTTCTGAGGAAAAGGACACCTTCAGCGAGAACATGCGGCCCGAGACGTTCCGCGCCGGCAACCTGATCCTGGCGCGTGGAGAGATCAGCGATCACCTGTTCATCGTCGAGTCCGGCGTGGTCTCGGTCACCCTGTTGCGCGGCGAGGTGCCGGTGGAGGTCGCGCGGATGGGGCCGGGCGAGGTGATCGGCGAGGCCGGGGTGGTGGCCGACAAGGCGGTGGTGGCGGACTTCACCGCCAAGACCGACTGCGTGCTCTACCGCATTGAGAACGAGTACCTCAAGCCGTGCCTGGAAGCCCGGCACGACATCGGCGAAGCCATGAAGAACCTGCTCGACCATCGTTTGAGCGCGGTGCAGAAATTCAACCGCGAAGAGCCCAAGCCGGTGGAGAAACGCGGGTTCCTGCAATGGTTGCGCAGCCGGGCCTGAGGCTTCAGGCGCGCGGGCTCAACTGTTGCAGGAGCTCGCGCAGCCGGTCGAGCGACGGCGGGATATCCAGGGTGTCGATACAGCCGTAGCCCATCAGCAGGCCGGTGCGTGGCGTGGCGCTGTAGTAGAAGGGCGCCAGCGGGTACAAGCCGACCTCGACCTGTTTGGCCAGTTCGATCAGCAGCGGTATGTCCAGCCCGCCCTTGTCGAGGATCGCCAGGTGAAAGCCGGCGGTGGCATGGATCCGTTCGAACCAGGGCGCGAGGTCGCCCTCCAGGCGCTCGATCAGTTGTTCGCGGCGGCTGCTGTAGGCGGCGTGGCAGCGGCGGATATGCTTGAGCAGGTAACCGTCGAGGATGAACTTGGCCACGGCCCATTGGGTCAGGGTCGCGGTGTGGCAGTCGGTCAACTGCTTGGCCGACAGCAGCGCCTTGCGCAAGCCGGGTGGGGCCACCAGGTAGCCCAGGCGCAGTTCCGGCAGCAAGGTCTTGGAAAAGGTCCCGACGTAGGCCACCAGTCCGTGGCGATCGAGGCTTTGCAGGCAGTCGGTGGGGCGGCCCTCGTAGCGGAACTCGCAGTCGTAGTCGTCCTCGATGATGATCGCCCCCAGTTCCCGCGCCCGCTCCAGCAACGCCAGGCGGCGTTCCAGGCTCATGGGCATGCCGAGGGGGAACTGGTGCGCCGGGGTGACATAGATCAGCCGCGTGCCGTCGGGAATCAAGTCCACCTGAAGGCCCTGGTCGTCCACCGGCACCCCCACCACCCGGGCACCCTGGGCGGCGAACAGCAGGCGTGCCGGCGGGTAGCCGGGATCTTCCACCGCCACCGTGCAACCCGGTTCCACCAGCACCCGGGCGACCAGGTCGAGGGCCTGTTGCGCGCCATTGGTCACCAGCAGGTCGTCGCTGCCGCAGCGCACCCCCCGGGAGAAACCGATATGCCGGGCAATGGCTGCGCGCAGCATCGGCAAACCTTCCGCCTGGCCGTACAAGCCCCGGGACTGGGCGCCCTGGCGCAAGGCGAAGAGCACGCAGCGGCGCCATTCGTCATGGGGAAACTGATGCTTGCCGGTGGCCCCGCCCAGGTAGTCGTAGCGCAGGGTGTGGGTCGGATGGTGCATCGACATGAACGCATCGCGCCAGTGCAGGATCACGGCGGCCCCGGCCAGTTCGTTGTCCTGCAGGGGCAGCGCGGCTGGCGGCACGTGCGGGTTGACGAAGGTGCCGGCGCCGACCCGGCCGACCAGCAGGTTGTCGTAGGTGAGGTGGGCATAGGCGTCGGCGACGGTCTTGCGTGACACCCCCAGCTGTTCGGCGAGCAGCCGGGTCGGCGGCAGTCGTGTGCCGGCGGCGAGCTTGCCCTGGGTAATGGCGTCGCGCAGTTGTTCGGTGATCTGTTTCGCCAGATCGCGAGTGCCCTTGAGGGTGATGTGCAATTCCATGTCGAAGCTCGGCTGGAGAAGGCGGGGCGTGTGCGCACCGATGGCGCATCTTAGCCTGCCGGCGGGGCTTCGACACGTCGGGATTGGCATCCCGATCTTTGCCGGAATTGGCTATTTGTCCTGCTGCCGGCCGGGCTTACCTTAGCCTCATTCCCAACCTGTAAGGAGCACCACCATGCAACCTCGTGTCGATTTCTACACCGCCTCGCCCGATGCCCTGAAAGCCATGCTGGCGCTGGAAAGCGCGGTCAGCAAACTGCCCTTGGAGAAGTCGCTGCTCGAACTGGTCAAGCTGCGTTCCTCGCAGATCAATGGCTGCGCCTTTTGCATCGATATGCACACCACCGATGCGCGCAAGCTCGGCGAGACCGAACGTCGCCTGTACTGCCTGTCGGCATGGCGTGAAACACCGTTCTTCACCCCGCGTGAACGCGCCGCGATGGCCTGGACCGAGGCCCTGACCGAACTCTCGCGGACCCATGCGTCGGATGAGGACTATGCCTTGCTGAGCGCCGAGTTCAGCCCGAAGGAAATGGTCGACCTGACGCTGGCGATCAACACCATCAACAGCTGGAACCGTCTGGCGGTGGGGTTCCGCAAGCTGCCGGCCGAGTGAAGGGCAAGACACGGCCTGCCGGGGACGCTGGGTCAGAAAGACAGACCCAGCGCCCCCAGTGCCAGCAGCACCGCCGCCATCACACCCACCAGGGCGAACAGCTGCTGCAGCCTGGGTCCGGCCAGACGCGCGGCGACCTGGCGCCCGAGTACCAACCCCAGCACCGCCCCCGCCGCAAACGGCCCGCCCACCGACCAGTGCATCGCCCCGGACAGTGTCGCCGTGACCACGCTGCCCAGCGACACCAGTGCAATCACCGCCAGCGACGTGGCAACGATGCTCTTGCTGTCCAGGTTGGTGTAGCGCGTCAGCGCCGGGATGATGACAAACCCGCCACCGACTCCGAGCAACCCCGACAACAGCCCCGAGAGCATGCCGGTGACGGTCAGCGCGCGGGCGCAGGGCAGGGTCCAGCGCAACCGGCCCAGGGGATTGAGCACGCACGGCTGGAAATCCGGCCGTGGCGCTGGATGCCCATGCTGCAACTCCCGGTGTGCCTTGAGGAAGATCCGGCCGCAGGCATAGATCATCACCACGGCAAACCCCAGGGCCAGCGGCTCGTTGGGCAGGTGATGGGCCAGCCACAGGCCCAGGGGCGTGAGCAGCACGCCGATCCCGGCGATATAGGCCGCCGCCCGATAGCGCACGATCCCCTGGCGCAAGCCGAGCAAGGCCCCGACGCTCGCCGCCAGGCCCACCGCGAGCAAACCGATGGGCGCGGCCTGGACCATCGACAAGCCCAGCCCGAACACCAGCAGCGGCACCGCGAGGATGCCGCCGCCGGCCCCGGTCAGCGCGAGGATGGCGCCAATCAGTGTTCCCAGTCCCGCGCCCAGCAACAGATGTTCGTTCATGGTTGGGTTCTGGCCGCCGTCAACTTCGGTCGCGCCAGCCATTCGCGACCCTTGAGCATGCCGCGCCAGTACAGCGGCGGCAGGATGCGCTCCTTCAGCCACCAGGCCAGGCGCGTCGGCTTGCGCCCGTCGAGCAACCAGGGGGCGAAAGTCGGTGCCAGCTTGCCGCCATAGGTGAACTCGGCGAGAACGATCTTGCCGCGTTCCACGGTCAACGGGCAGGAACCATAACCGTCATAGGCGGCCTGGGTCGGCAGGCGCCCGAGGGCCACCAGCACGTTGTTGGCCACCACCGGCGCCTGCTTGCGCGCGGCGGCGGCGGTCTTGGCATTGCCGGTGTTGGTCACGTCGCCCAGGCCGTGGATATTGGCGAACTGGCGGTGTTGCAGGGTGGCCGGATCGACATCGACCCAACCGGCCGCATCGGCCAGGGGGCTTGCACGGATGAAGTCCGGGGCCACTTGCGGCGGCACCACATGCAGCATATCGAACGGCCGCACCAGGGTTTCGCGGCTGCCATCGGCCAGGGTGCGGGCGAAGGTCGCCTGCTTCGCCGGGCCATCGACCGCTACCAGACTGTGGCCGAGTTGCAGGTCCACGGCGTACTTGCGGATGTATTCCATCAGCGCCGGCACGTAGTCGGCGACGCCGAACAGCACCGCGCCGGCGTTGAAGAAACGGGCGTTGATCCGCTCCAGGCGCCCGCTCCTGAGCCAGTGGTCACAGGACAGGTAGAGGGCCTTCTGCGGCGCGCCGGCGCATTTGATCGGCATCGGCGGCTGGCTGAACAGGGCCTCGCCGTCCTTGAGCTCCTGCACCAGTTTCCAGGTGTAGGGCGCGAGGTCGTAGCGGTAGTTGGAGGTCACGCCATGGCGTCCGAGGGTCGCCTCGAGCCCGTCGATGGCCGCCCAGTCCAGCTTCAGGCCGGGGCAGACGATCAACTGTTCGTAGCCGACCCGGCTCTGGTCGGTGAGCACCACTTCGTGGCCGTGGGGGCCGAAGGCGCTGACGGCCGCCTTGATCCAGCGCACGCCACGGGGAATCAGCGAGGCCATGGGTCGGGCCGTCGACTCGAGGCGAAACACCCCGGCGCCGACCAGGGTCCAGCCGGGCTGGTAATAGTGGGTGTCGGCCGGGTCGATAATCGCGATATCCAGGTCGGGCGCCCGGGCCAGCAGGCTGGAGGCCACGGCGATGCCGGCCGCGCCGGCGCCGACGATCAGGATCTGGTGATGGGAGACGCTAGTCGCGGACATGGTGTCGGGTCCTGGTTCAGAGGGCATTGAGCGGGATCTTCAGGTAGCGCACGCCGTTGTCTTCCGGTTCGGGCAATTGGCCGCTGCGCATGTTGACCTGCACCGATGGCAGCATCAGCACCGGCATGTCGAGGGTGGCGTCACGGGCCTCGCGCATGCGCACGAAGCTGTCTTCGTCGATGCCTTCATGGATATGGATGTTGTGGGCGCGCTGTTCGGCCACGGTGCTCATGTAGCGCAGCTCGCGGCCGCCCGGCAGGTAGTCATGGCACATGAACAGTTGGGTCTGGGGTGGCAGCGCCAGCAATTGGCGGATCGAACGATAGAGGGTGCGGGCATCGGCGCCGGGGAAGTCGCAGCGGGCGGTGCCGTAGTCGGGCATGAACAGGGTGTCGCCGACGAAGACGATGAGTTCATCGCCGGATTCGATCAGGTAGCTCATGCACGCCGGTGTATGTCCCGGCGTGTGCAGGGCCCGGGCTTTCAAGGTGCCGATGGTGAATTCGGCGCTGTCGCCCAGCAGCACGTCGAACTGGCTGCCGTCGCGGCGAAAATCGCTGCCTTCATGGAACAGTTCGCCGAACACCTGCTGGACCAGGGTGATACGGCTGCCGATGGCGACCTTGGCGCCGAGCTGCTCCTTCAGGTAGGCCGCCGCCGAGAGGTGGTCGGCGTGCACGTGGGTTTCCAGGATCCACTCCACCTGGGCGTCCAGTTCGCGGACCCGGGCGATCAGCCGGTCGGCCGACTGGGTGCAGGTGCGCCCGGACTTGGGGTCGTAGTCGAGCACGCTGTCGATCAGCGCGCAGCGGCGGGTGCCGGTGTCCAGCACCAGGTAGCTGATGGTGCCGGTGCCGGGGTCGAAAAAGGCTTCTACAGCCAGCTTGTCGCCAAAGGTCATTGTCTACTCCAGACGGCTTTTTTGTAGGAGCGGGCTTGCTCGCTCCTACAGGTGTAGTTGGCGGACATGGGTTTGTCCCTGTCTGTCAGAGAGATCAATAAGCATGCCAAACCAGGGTTTTTGATTTTTTTGCCAGATAGCTGATTTATATCAACCTGTTCGCCGACGTTTTCTGCTTTGGAGGATTTTTTCAGCCGGATTGGCAGTCATTTTGGCAGTTCGTGGCAGTCAATGGCAGAAAGCGCCGGCATGCATTAAGCTCCTGCCTCCATCCGGGAGTTGCCATGACCATCCTCGCCACCGACTTTGCCCGGCCCGATATGCGGGCCCTGGTGTCTTATCTGGAACACGACCTGCAGCCGACCATCGTCCTCGATACCGACTACAACATCGTCGCCGCCAACACCGCCTACCAGCGCCAGTTCGGCGTGGAGGGCCGTCCCCATGTGGGGGCGAAATGCTTCCGGGTCTCGCACCAGTTCGCGGTGCCCTGCGACCAGGCCGGCGAGCATTGCCCCATGCGCAAGGCCCACGAAAGCCGCTTGCCCGAGCGCGTCCTGCATATCCATCACACGCCCCGTGGCCCCGAGCATGTCGATGTGGAGCTGCGGCCGTTGCTGGACGAGCAGGGCGAAGTGGTCGGTTATGTCGAGCGTTTGAATACGGTCACCGTGGCCTCGGCCCAGCCGCAGCACCAGGGCCTGGTCGGCCGCTCGGCGCCGTTCAAGGAGGCGCTGGGCGCCTTGCAGCGGGCGGCACCGTCACCGATTCCGGTTTTGTTGCAAGGCGAGTCCGGCACCGGCAAGGAGCTCTTTGCCCGGGCGCTGCATGAGGGCAGTCCGCGGGCCGGTGGGCCGTTGGTGGTGGTCGACTGCACCGGCCTGACCGAAACCCTGCTGGAGAGCGAACTCTTCGGTTACGAAAAGGGCGCCTTCACCGGCGCCTTGCAGCGCAAGATCGGCCTGGCCGAGGCGGCCCATGGCGGCACGCTGTTCCTCGACGAGATCGGCGAGGTGCCGCTGGCGATGCAGGTCAAGCTGCTGCGCCTGATCGAGTCCGGCAGCTTTCGTCCGGTGGGCAGCCTGCGTACCGTGCACTCGGACTTCCGCCTGGTGTGCGCGACCCACAAGCCGCTCAAGGACATGGTCGCGGCCGGTAGTTTTCGCCAGGACCTGTTCTACCGCATCAGCGCCTTTCCGATTCGCCTGCCGGCCCTGCGCGAGCGCAGCGACGACCTGCCGCTGCTGATCGACAGCCTGTTGCAGCGGCTGGCGCCGACGGCGGTGCCGCGTATCGATCCGTCGGCGATGAAGGCCCTGGGGCTGCATGACTGGCCGGGCAATATCCGCGAACTGCGCAATGTGCTGGAGCGGGCCCGCCTGTTTACCGATGACGGGGTGATTCGCGTAGCTGACCTGCCCGCCGAACTGCGCCGTGAAACACCGATGGCAGCAGCGCAGGGGCGGCGCGGGCGTAACGAGTTGGAACAATTGGCCCACGCGCTGGCGGTGTTCGACGGACCGCGCAGCGAACTGGCGAAAACCCTGGGGATGAGCGAGCGCACTTTGTATCGGCGCTTGCAGGCGCTGGAAGGGAAGGGCTGACGGTCGCGGATCCGCCCAGGCGCAGGAGCCGCCGTTCGGGGCTCCTGCAACCGCAGCGTTCAATCAATCGCTCGTCAGCAGGGTCTGGGCGAAGAGCGCCGGGTCGGCATTGCCCCCTGACAACACCACCACCGCGCAACGGCCCTCCAGCGTGATGCGTCCGGCCAGCAGGGCCGCAAGGCCGACCACGCCACCTGGTTCGACCGCCAGCTTGAGGTTCTCGAACGCCCACCTCAGGGCGAAGCGGACTTCGGCGTCGGTCACCGTCAGCGCGCCACTGAGCAGCCGGCGATTGATCTCGAAGGTCAGCTCGCCCGGTGCCGCGGTCAGGATCGCGTCGCAGATCGAGTGTCCGCCCGGTGCGAGGGTTTGACGGCTGCCCGCGGCCAGGGAGCGGCCGGTGTCGTCGAAGCCGTCCGGTTCCACCGCATACACCGCGATCTGTGGAAACTGACTGTGCAGGGCCACGCTGACGCCGGCAATCAGGCCGCCACCGCCGCAGGGCACCAGGGCCACCTCGGGGCGCAGGCCAAGCGCCCGGGCCTGGCGGGCGATTTCCAGCCCCAGGGTGCCCTGGCCGGCCATTACCCGTGGGTCGTCGTAGGGCTTGACCAGCACCGCACCGCTTTCGGCGGTCAGCGTCGCGGCGATGGCCTCGCGGTCTTCCGTCTCGCGGTCGAACAGCACCACCCGGGCGCCATATTCGCGGGTGCGGCGGATCTTCAATGGCGGCGCATCCTTGGGCATCAGGATGGTTGCCCGGATGCCCAGCAGCTTGGCCGCGCAGGCCACGCCCTGGGCGTGGTTGCCCGAGGAGAAGGCCAGCACGCCACGTGCGCGTTCCTCGGGGCTGAGGCTGGCGAGGGTGTTGTAGGCACCCCGGAACTTGAACGAACCGGTTCTTTGCAACACCTCCGGCTTGATCAGCACCCGGCCCTGGCAGTGTTCATTCAGGCTGTGGAATTCCAGCAGTGGGGTTTCTACGGCGTGTCCCTGGATACGCTGGGCAGCCTGTTCGATATCGGCCAGTTGAATGGGATGTGAGGTCATATGGCGCTCCTGAGGTTTGCAAAGGGCTAATCTGCGGTTTTGTAAGACCCTTGAAAAGCGCTTGTTCGTGGTGTTGAACAACGTAAAATCCGTCGATGGACACTCAATTTCTCGAAACCTTCCTGGCCGTGATCGACTGTGGTTCCATCGCGGCGGCGGCGCGCCAGCTGGACCTGGCGCCGACCACCGTGGCCCAGCAGATCAAGGCCCTGGAAAAACAGCTCGGCAATGCCTTGCTCAGGCGCAGCGGCCATACCGTGAAGCCGACCCCGGCGGCCCATCGGATCGTCGAGCGGGCCCGGCTGATTGTCCGCGAAGCCCGCGACCTGTGCGCCAGTGCCTCCAGCGGCGTGCTGCCGGCCGGTCCCTTGCGGCTGGGGGCGACTCAATATGCCCTGATGCAGTTGCTGCCGCCGGCGCTGCATGAGTGGCGTCGGCGTTATCCCGAGATCGAAATCTATATCGAGCCCGGCAACTCCCAGGAGCTGATGGAACAGGTGGTGGGTGGCGACCTGGATGCGGCGTTGATCGTGCATCCGTTGTACGCCTTGCCCAAGAGCTGCGACTGGATAGCGCTGGTGGAGGAACCGCTGGTGCTGATCACCCCGGCGACGATGCAGGTCGATGATGTGCTGGCGACCATCGCCAGGGAACCCTTTATCCGCTTCAGCCGCAAGGTGGTGGGTGGCAAGCTGGTGGAGACGTATCTGCAAGGTCATGGCCTCAAGCCCAAGGCCCAGTTCGAACTGGATGGCATCGACATCATCGTCAAGTTCGTCGCCGAAGGGCTGGGGGTGGCGCTGGTGCCGGACCGGCCGGCGGCCAATCATGAGGCGCAGGGTGTACGTCGCTGGGACGTCCCGGAACCCAGGCTGTTTCGCACATTGGGGATTGTCTGGCAGCGTGCGTCGGTGCGTGCGCCGTTGGTGGTGGCGCTTAACCAGTTGATGGCCGAGTCGCAGACCGGGTCAGTTAAGGTGATTTGAGGTCGAGCGCGGTTTTGTGGCGAGCGGGCTTGCCCGCGCTCGGCTGCGTAGCAGTCGTAAAACCGGTGACTGCGTTCTGCCTGACACAATGAGCTCGCTGATTTTAGGGCCGCTTCGCGCCCCAGCGCGGGCAAGCCCGCCCGCCACAAATTTCGCCAGGCTTGAGGTCGTTGCAAGCCATGGGCATTACGTCCAGAAATAGACTCCCATCAGACCAACGGAGCGATATTCAGCCGGGTCGAACACGCCAGCAACGAGCGCCGCTGCGTTGCCGCATACAGTTGCAATTCATCGATGGTTTCCCGCCCCAGCGCCTGGTGGAACTGCTCCCGGTTGGAGTTGCCGGCGTAATGCGCCTGCGCGTCATCCCCCAGGTTCGACTGGAAGATCCCCGCTGCGCTCACCGGCAGGAAGTCCTCGTACACCAGCGGTTCGAAACTCACCTGGCCGGCTTCGATCAAGGCTTCCAGCTCGCGCAGCGGCAGTTCGCTGCTGCGCGCCGCGATGCCTTTCTCTGTGGGGAAGTAGCGGAAGTATGCCAGGCCCTGCTTGCGCATCTCGCTGTAGCTGTCGGGGAAGGCCTTGAAGGTGTTCGCCATGATCGCGTCATAGCGCGCGGCATTGGCCTCGCTGGGAAAGTCACCGAGCTCATCCCGCGCGGCGTTCAGCAGGCGGTCGTACAACGCCCGGCCCTTGGGCGTCAGTGCCGCGCCGCGTTGTTCGATTTCGCCGAAACGGGCCGAGTGGCTGCCGGTTTCAGTGGCGCCCTGGCCGATGAAGGTGATGGCTTCCTCCAGCGCCTTGAAGCTGGTCTGGCGCAACAGGATCGGGCACTCGCGCCGGGGTGGGCCTTCGATCACCGCCTTGGGGGTGATGCCCTTGCCCGGCATGGCCGCCTGTACGGCGTCGATGTCCAGGGTGCGCGGGGTCAGGTGGTTGATGTGCGGCCCCTTGAACGCCACCACGTCGGCGATCAGGCGGTGCTGGGCATTGAGCTTCTTGTACTCTTCCAGCGACACCGTGGCGCTGTTGTGCCAGCGGAAGGTTTCCAGCGCCTGCTGGACGAATTCGGCGGCATCGGCGGAATCGAGGCCGCCATTCATTTCGGCCTTTTCGATCAGCTCGATGGTGCGCGGGGTGAAGATATTCCGCCGGCTCAAGATCCATTCGGCGAACTCCCGCAGTCCGTCTTCCTCGATCAGTTCCAGGCGCAGCAGCGAGGTGAAGACGCGAAACGGACTGACCTGCAAGGCACTTTCATGCACCGCGCGAAAGGCCGTGGAATGCACCGGTACACCGGCCGGGGTCAGGTCGTAATAGCCCACCGGCTCCATGCCCATCACCGCGAACAATCGGCACAGGGTTGCCAGTTCCGCCGCCGTGCCGACACGAATGGCACCGTGGCGCTCCATGTCCAGGCGGCGGATTTCGCCGGTCTGCCGGAGACTGTCGGCCACTTGGGCATTGTCGCTCAGCACCTGTTCGTTGATCTGCGCGACCAACTCCATCAGGGCGCCGTAGAGGGGAACTTCGGTCTTGTACATCTGCGACATGGCGCGGGAAAAGTGTGCGCGGATTTCGTCGGGGTGGGCGAAGACAGCGGTGCTCATCGGGTGGTTCTCCGCAAAATCGGAATGACTGAACGTGGGCTGAATTCTGCGGGTGCTCAGGCGTGGGTTCAAACGAATTAAGGTCCAGGCATCATTCCAAAAAGGACTGAACTCGGCCCAAGGGCCCGCCGTGGCGCACTGCTGACGGAGGAAAGTCCGAGCCACATCCGCCCATGCGACGGCACGGGCTGCGGCGGTTTGTATCGGACTGTGTATGAGCAGGCCCTGGAAACACTGAGTCAACCTTGAGCGCAATCAGGACACAGACGAGATACAGGCCGGCGTTCAACTGTGTCTACCCGATAACGCCGTCGCTTTGCGCGGGTTGATCGGGATTGGACCGACACATTTTTTCCCATCATCACCCAGGAATACATCATGTCTCTCGAAACCATTCTTTATGCGGGTCAGGCTTCCGTGACCGGCGGCCGTGAAGGCCGGGCCCTCTCCACCGACGGCGCTCTCGATGTGCAGTTGTCCACGCCGCGCGAACTCGGTGGTGCCGGAGGTCCTGGCACCAACCCCGAGCAATTGTTCGCCGCCGGTCACTCGGCCTGCTTCCTGGGGGCCATGAAACGGGCTTCGGTTCAGGCCAAGGTCGCCTTGCCGGCGACCACCCGGGTGACCAGCAAGGTGGGGCTGGGCAAGGACGCCGGCGGCGGCTTTGGCCTTGAGGTCGAGTTGCGTATCGCCGTTCCGGGATTCTCCCGCGATCAGGTACAGGCATTGGTGGATCAAGCCCACCAGATCTGCCCGTACTCGCTGGCCATTCGCGGCAACGTCGATGTCACGCTGATCGTCGAGGATTGACCGATGGGGCGGCTGCAACGCGTGGCGGGGTGTGCCGCATTGCTGGTGGCAGTGCTGATTTCAAGCGGTAGCAGCACTGCTTTCCAGGTCGGGCAACGGCTGCTGCAAACGATCTCCACGATGACCGACTACATCGTCGCCAAAGTCAGCGCGCAATCCGCAACCGATCGGCCGATGCCGTCCCTCTCGGGGGCCGTCGAATGGCTCAACTCCGAGCCGCTGACCGGCGAATCGCTGCGCGGCAAGGTGGTCCTGGTGGACTTCTGGACTTACGGGTGCATCAACTGCCGGCATGCGCTGCCTTACGTGAATCAATGGGCGAAAAAGTATGCGCAGGACGGGTTGGTGGTGATCGGGGTGCACACCCCTGAATATGCCGAGGAAAAAATCCCAGGCAATGTCCGCCGGCAGGTCAGGCAACTCGGTATCGGCTACCCGGTGGCCATCGACAACAACGCCCTCATCTGGCGTGCCTTCGATAACCAGTACTGGCCGGCGCATTACCTGGTCGATGCCAAGGGACGGGTGCGCTACAGCCATTTTGGCGAGGGCGCTTATGCCGAGCAGGAAAAGCAGATTCAGGCGCTGCTGGAGGAAGCCAGGGAGGGACAGCACGGCTCGCTGCCGGAGGAGGATGTGGAGCGATAATGTATTAATCTAGGTGCCCTCCTTTGCAAGTAGTACAAATCGGATGAATATCAATAATACCGATCTCAACCTGCTCAAAGTCTTCGAGGCCCTGCATGACGAGGGCAGCGCCAGCCGTGCGGCGTTGCAGTTGGGGTTGACCCAGTCAGCCGTCAGCGCCGCCTTGAATCGCCTGCGCACGATGTACGGTGATCAGCTTTTCGTGCGTACCGGCAGGGGCTTGTCGCCCACCCTGATCGCCAACCAGCTCAAGCCGGTGATCTCCGATGCCTTGAATAAATGTCGCCACAGCTTTTCCCTGGTCCAGCCCACCTTGGCCAGCTATGAGGGACGCTCGGTGACCATCGGCCTGTCCGACGACTTTGAAATTGCCCTCGGTCGCAAGTTGATTGAAACCGTGGCACAACGGGCGAAAAACCTGCGGCTGATCTTTCGGCAAACCCACAGCCAGATCGCGGTCGATGCGCTGATGGAGCGTCAGTTCGACTTGATCATTACCGCGGGCGGCGTGCCGAATCGGTTGCTGGGTCGACAGCTGCTCGGGGAGGGCGGCTACGCCTGCCTGGTGGATCGGGGCAGCCTGGACGACAGCGCGGCGCTCGACCTGGAGGACTATGTCGCCCGTGAACACATCCTGATTTCCTCGGGGGGCTTTATCGGCATCGTCGATGAGGGGCTGGCGGCAAGAGGACTAAGCCGCAGGGTGGCCACCGCCACGACGCACTTCGCGGCATTGCCCTTCCTGTTGAAGGGCTCGTCGGCGGTCGCGACCTTGCCCACCCATGCTGCCCGGGCGATCGCCCGGTTATGCGATATCCGGATGGTCCCTTGTCCCATCGAGCTGCCGCACTATCCCATCGAGCTGGGCTGGCGCACCCACGCACAGACGGATGGCGCGGTGCTCCTGGTCAAGCAAGCGATTATCGACAGCTTCGCGCTATCAACTGGATAAGGCCGCCACATTGGCCCGCGCCGTGTGCAGTTTCTTGTAGCTGTCGATCAGCCGCAGGTGCCTGTCGAGCCCCTCAAGTTTCATGCTTGTAGGCGTCAAGCCGAAGAAGCGCACGCTGCCGTCCACCGAGCCCATCACGGCGTCCATCCGCGGGTTGCCAAACATCCGGCGGAAATTGACCTCGTAATCGTCCAGCTCCAGCTCGTCGTCCAGCAGCACCTCCAGCACCACGTTCACGGCCTGGTAAAACAACCCGCGCTCGACTGTGTTGTCGTTGTACTGCAGGAAGGCTTCCACCAGCTCTTTCGCTTCTTCGAATTGCTGCAAGGCAAGATGAATCAGCAGCTTCAACTCCAGAATCGTCAGCTGGCCCCAGGCCGTGTTGTCGTCGAATTCGATGCCGATCAAGGTGGTGATGTCGGTGTAATCATCCAGCTCGCTGTCTTCCAGGCGCTCGACTAGCGCGGCCAGCTCGGCATCGTCCAGGCGATGCAGGTTCAGGATGTCGGCGCGGAACAACAGTGCCTTGTTGGTGTTATCCCAGATCAGATCATCGATCGGATAGATTTCCGAATAGTCCGGCACCAGGATACGGCAGGCCGTTGCGCCCAGATGCTCATACACCGCCATGTACACTTCCTTGCCCATCTCTTCGAGAATGCCGAACAAGGTCGCGGCTTCCTCGGCATTGGAGTTTTCACCCTGCCCGGAGAAGTCCCACTCGACAAATTCGAAATCGGCCTTGGCACTGAAAAAGCGCCACGACACCACACCGCTGGAATCGATGAAGTGTTCAACGAAGTTATTCGGTTCCGTCACCGCGTTGCTTTCAAACGTGGGCTGAGGCAAATCGTTCAGGCCTTCGAAACTGCGGCCCTGCAGCAATTCCGTCAGGCTGCGCTCCAGCGCCACTTCAAAGCTCGGGTGCGCGCCGAACGAGGCAAACACACCGCCGGTGCGCGGGTTCATCAAGGTGACGCACATCACGGGGAATTCCCCGCCCAGCGACGCATCCTTCACCAGCACCGGGAAGCCTTGCTCTTCCAGGCCCTGAATCCCGGCCAGGATGCCGGGGTATTTCGCCAGCACTTCCTGCGGCACATCAGGCAGGGCGATTTCACCTTCCAGGATTTCGCGTTTTACCGCGCGCTCGAAGATTTCCGACAGGCATTGCACCTGGGCCTCGGCCAGCGTATTGCCGGCACTCATGCCGTTGCTGAGGAACAGGTTTTCGATCAGGTTGGACGGGAAATACACCACCTCGCCATCCGACTGGCGCACATACGGCAGCGAACAGATGCCGCGCTCTACATTGCCGGAGTTGGTGTCGTACAGGTGCGAACCACGCAACTCGCCCTCGGGGTTGTAGATCTGCAGGCAGTACTCGTCGAGAATTTCAGCCGGCAGCGCATCTTTGCGGCCAGGCTTGAACCAGCGTTCATCCGGGTAATGCACGAACGCCGCATTGGCGATCTCTTCGCCCCAGAACTGATCGTTGTAGAAGAAATTACAGTTCAGGCGCTCGATGAATTCGCCCAACGCCGACGCCAGCGCGCCTTCCTTGGTCGCGCCCTTGCCGTTGGTGAAACACATCGGCGAGTGTGCATCGCGGATGTGCAGCGACCAGACGTTGGGCACGATATTGCGCCACGAAGCGATTTCGATCTTCATGCCCAGACGGGCCAGGATGCCCGACATATTGGCGATGGTTTGTTCCAGCGGCAGGTCCTTGCCCACAATGTAGGTGCCCGTCTCCGAAACCTGGTTCGGCATCAGCAACGCCTGGGCATCGGCATCCAGGTTTTCCACCTCTTCAATCACGAACTCAGGCCCGGTTTGCACCACCTTCTTTACCGTGCAGCGGTCGATGGAACGCAAGATGCCCTGGCGGTCCTTGGCGGAGATATCCGCCGGCAACTCGACCTGAATCTTGAAAATCTGGTTGTAGCGGTTTTCCGGATCAACGATGTTGTTCTGCGACAGGCGGATATTATCGGTGGGGATATTGCGGGTCTCGCAGTACAACTTCACAAAGTAAGCCGCACACAAGGCCGACGACGCCAGGAAGTAATCGAACGGCCCCGGTGCCGAGCCATCGCCCTTGTAGCGGATCGGTTGATCGGCCACCACCGTGAAGTCATCGAACTTGGCTTCAAGTCGAAGGTTGTCGAGAAAATTGACCTTGATTTCCATGCGGGATTACCAGAATAACGAGCTAAACGATTTGGCCGCCATTATCCGTTCTTTCAGCCGGAAGTCTTGTGCTTTCGGCAATGGCCGCTGACCGGCGCCACGCGACCCGGGGTCGTCGCGTCGGCATGAGCGGCGGGCACCGCAAGCGTTGGAATGAATTGCAGCCATTAATGCGAAGCATTACTATTCACGCTCCGCCTTCATAGCCCATCGCCATGAATCTCCAGCCACCCCGCAGACCCGGTTTTTTCGAGCATTACGAAGAGTTGATCGGCACCTGGACCCGTCGGCTGAGAAACCGTCAGCAGGCCGAGGACCTGGCGCACGATACCTTTGTGCGGGTGCTGGAAAGCCAAGCCGCCGGCGTCGAGCAACCACGGGCTTACCTGCACCAGACCGCACGCAATATCGCGGTGGATGCCTATCGTCGCGAAGACCGGCGCGGGACCCTGGAACTGCAAGCGATTGATCACGGCGCGCCGCCCACCGGCGACCCGGAGCATTTCATGCACGCGTTCCAGCTGGCCGACTCCATCGAGCGGGCCCTGGGCGAGTTGCCCGTCAATTGCCGCAAGGCCTTTGTCTGGCAGAAGATCGAGGGCCTGACCCAGGCGGAGATCGCCGAGCGCCTCGGGCTGTCCAGGAATATGGTGGAGAAGTACATGATCCGTACCCTGCGCCATCTGCGCGAGCGCCTGGATGGAGCGGATCAATGAAGGACAAGGCGATGCAAACTGCACCCATGATGGATACCCGTGATTGCACGTGCGATCCGGCCACGGTTCGCGATGAGGCCGCCACCTGGTTCGTGCGGGTGCAGGAAGCGCCGTTGAGCGCCGGGCAACAGGCCGAGTTCGACGCCTGGCGTCATGCCCATCCGTTGCATCAGGAGGAGTTCGATCTGCTTCAGGGACTTTGGAGCGCCACCGACCTGCTGCCCAGGGCGCGTTTGCAGGCACTCTGCGAGACGCCGCCGGCGCGGGCCGGCCGCCGGCCGCTGCTGCGTTTTGCGCTGGCCGCCGGAGTGGCGGCGGTGGCCTTGGGACTGGGCCTGTTCAGCGGCTTGAATCACCCGGCCCCCTACAGCGCAACGTTCGTCACGGTGCTCGGCGAGCGACGCCAGGTGGCCTTGCCCGACGGTTCGATCATCGACCTCGACAGCCGCAGCCGGGTGCGGGTGGATTACCAGCCGGACCGCCGCAACGTCGAGCTGGAGCAGGGCGAGGCGATGTTCAGCGTCGAGCACGACAGCAGCCGCCCGTTCGTGGTCCAGGCCGGGGTCGGCAAGGTCACGGTTACCGGCACGCGCTTCGATGTGCGCCGCGATCCGGCGCAGACCCGGGTGGTGGTGGAGGCGGGGACGGTCAAGGTCCAGGGCCGCGAGGCGCGGGATGAGGATTTCGTCAACCTCACGGCGGGCCAGGGCACTCGGGTTGACGAGCAGGGCCGGGTTGCGCCGGCGGAACCGGTGAATGCCGGAGAACTCACCGCCTGGCGCAGCGGCAAGCTGGTCTTCAACAATGCCCGCCTCAGCGATGTGGTGCAGGAAGTCTCGCGGTATCGGGACAAGCCCCTGGGCGTTGCCTCCCCGGCGGTGGGCAACCTGCGCTTGACCTGCGTGTTCAAGACCAACGACACCGAGGCCTTGCTCAAGGCCTTGCCGAACATCCTGCCGGTGGCGGTGCGCACCCGTGCCGACGGCGGCCAGGAAGTTTTTTCACGATAGATTCAGGTTTTTTTCGAGTTCTTCGTCTTCCTGTTCAACTGCAACTGGTTTGCATTAACAAACGCAATTCTCTGCGAACAACAGGACTCGATCAGACGTGAAGAACAACCAGCCCCACGCCCTTTACCGGGCGATCCGCCAAGCCTTGCCCAGCTCCCAGGCTTGGGCCCTGGCCCTTGCGGTCAGCGCCATGATGCCGCTGAGCCAGGCCGCTCAGGCTGCGGGCGCCATCCATATCCAGGCCCAGCCCCTGGCATCGGCCTTGAGCCAGTTGGGTCAGCAAACCTCCCTGCAAGTGTTTTTCAGCCCGCAACTGGTGGCCGGCAAGCAGGCCCCGGCGGTCGACGGCGACTTGTCGCCGGAACAAGCCCTGAACATGCTGCTGCGCGGCAGTGGCCTGGACTATGAGCTCAAGGACGGTTCGGTGACCTTGCGCGCTGCCGCCCCGGCCGCGACCGGGGCGCTGGAACTGGCGCCGCTGGACGTCAAGGTGGTGGGTGACTGGCTCGGTGATGCCGACCAGGCGATCGTGCAGAACCACCCGGGTGCGCGGACCGTGGTCCGTCGCGAGGCGATGGTCGAGCAGGGCGCGATGAACGTGAAGGACGCACTGCGGACCGTTCCCGGCGTGCAGGTGCAGGAAAACAACGGCACCGGCGGCAGCGATATTTCCCTCAACGTCGGTGTGCGCGGCCTGACGTCCCGTCTGTCTCCACGTTCCACCGTGTTGATCGACGGCGTCCCGGCGGCGTTCGCCCCTTATGGCCAGCCACAGTTGTCGATGGCTCCGGTGTCGGTCGGCAACCTGGACAGCATCGACGTGGTACGCGGTGCCGGTTCCGTTCGTTACGGACCGCAGAACGTCGGTGGCGTGATCAACTTCGTGACCCGGGCGATCCCGCAGAAGTTCTCCGGCGAGGTCGGCACCACACTGGAGAGCTCGCGCCATGGCGGCGTCAAGCACCTCGACACGGCCTTCCTCGGCGGCACCGCGGATAACGGTTTCGGCGCGGCCCTGCTGTACTCCGGGGTGAAAGGACAGGGTTATCGCGAAAGCAACAACGGCAACGATATCAACGACGTCCTGCTCAAGACCCACTGGGCGCCGACCGATCAGGACGATTTCGCCCTGAACCTGCACTACTACGACGCCACCGCGGACATGCCCGGCGGCCTGACCCAGAAGCAGTACGACGCCAACCCGTACCAGTCGGTGCGCCACTGGGACAACTTCAGCGGCCGGCGCAAGGACATTTCCTTCAAGTACAAACGGCAGGTGGATGAGCAGACCCAGGTCGAAGTGCTGACCTACTACACCGACAGTTTCCGTGGCAGCAATATCGCCGCCCGTGACCTGAAGACCCTCAGTGCCTACCCGCGCAGCTACTACACCTTTGGCGTCGAACCACGGGCGTCCCACGTGTTCGACCTGGGGCCGAGCACCCAGGAAGTCAGTGTCGGTTATCGCTACCTCAAGGAAGGCATGCATGAGGCCACCGATCGCCTGGCCCTGGTCAACAATGTGCCGACCGTGACGCCGACCTCCGACGGACATATCTACCAGGACCGTACCGGCGGCACCGAAGCCAATGCCTTCTACATCGACGACAAGATCGATATCGGCAAATGGACCATCACCCCGGGTATCCGTTTCGAGCGCATCAGCAGCAACTGGCATGATCGGCCGGTGCCGGGCACCAACTACGTGCCGGTCCAGGAGAAGTTCCGCAGTGTCGACAGCAACGAGCCGCTGCCGGCGTTGAGCGTGATGTACCACCTCTCCGATGCCTGGAAAGTCTTCGCCAACTACGAAACCTCCTTCGGCAGCCTGCAGTACTTCCAGATTGCCCAGGGCGGCAACGGCAACAGCACGGCCAACGGCCTACAACCGGAAAAGGCCAGGACCTACGAACTGGGCACCCGCTATGACGAGCGCACCTGGGGCGGCGAGGTGACGCTGTTCTACATCGACTTTGCCGACGAACTGCAATACGTCAGCAACGACGTGGGCTGGACCAACCTCGGCGCGACCAGGCACCGGGGTATCGAGACCTCCGCGCATTACGACCTGGCGGCACTCGACCCGGCGCTCGACGGCCTGACCGCCACTGTCGGCTTCACCTACACCAAGGCGACCTCCGAGGGCGATATTCCGGGTTTCAAGGGACGTGACCTGCCGCTGTATTCGCGGGAAGTGCTGAATGTCGGTCTGCGTTATGCGGTCGACCGCTGGACCTACAACCTCGACGGTTTCGCCCAGTCTTCCCAGCGCGCGCCGGGGACCGGGACCAACGCCGACGGCAGTTTCAACGGCAACTACATCACCCAGCCGACCGCGGATGGCCAGTACGGCAACATTCCCGGCTACATGACCTGGGATGTGCGCGGTGCCTATGACTTCGGCGCGCAGCTGTCGAACCTGAAACTGGGGGCGGGGGTGCGCAACGTCTTCGACCAGCGCTACTTCACCCGGTCGAGCGACAACAATGCGGGAATCTACGTGGGTGAGCCACGGACCTTCTTCGTGCAGGCCAGTGTCGGGTTCTGATAGACCAGAACCCGACCTTGTAGGAGCCAGCAAGCCGGCTCCTACAGTTCCATGCGATCTCAGGTCCGCAGAATCCTGCCGCTGAGCGCCACACCCAGCAGCATCACCGCGATCACCATGAAGGCCAGGCTCAAGGTGCTGGCATGGGCGATAAAGCCGATCGCCGCCGGCCCTGCGAGAATCCCCGCATAACCCAGGGTGGTAATTGCCGGCACGGCGATGCTTTCGGCCATGACCTTCTGTTTGCCCACGGCGGTGTACAGCACCGGCACGATATTCGAACAACCGGCACCCACCAGCGCATAACCGAGCAACGCCGCCTCCCAGGCCGGCGTGAGCGTGGCCAGGGCCAGGCCGGTCGTGGCGGTGAGCCCGCCGAACACGATCACCCTCTGTGCCCCCAGGCGCCGCACAATGGAGTCGCCCGTCAGCCGTCCGCCCGTCATGGCCAGGGCAAAGGCCGCATAGCCCAGGCCCGCATAGGCATCCGCGACCTGGCGTTCGGCGCTGAGGAACACCGCGCTCCAGTCGAGCATCGCCCCTTCGGCGAGGAACACCACGAAACACAGCATGCCGATGAACAGCACCACGCCATGGGGCACGGCGAACGCCGGGCCTGAGCTTTCGCTGCCATAGGGCAGCAGGTGCGGGGCAGCCTTGAACAGCGCCAGCAGCAGGAACAGGACCACCACGCCAATCGCCCCCAGGGGCGACAGCCCCAGCCCGAGCAGCGCGCTGACCCCGGCGGCACCGGCGATCCCGCCGAGGCTGAAGAGGCCGTGAAAGCCGGACATCATGGTCTTGCCGCTGGCGCGTTCGACGATCACCGCTTGCAGGTTGACGGTGGAGTCCACCGAGCCGAGCCCGGCGCCGAACAGAAACAGGCTGGCCACCAGCCCGGGTATCGAACTGACCGTAGCCAAGAGCGGCAGTGCGAGGCAGATCAGCAAGGTGCCGATGGTCAGCACCCGCCGACAACCGAAACGCGAGGCCAGGGCACCGGCGACCGGCATGGCGATGATCGAGCCCACCCCGAGGCATAACAGCAGCAGGCCCAGGGTGCCTTCATCGAGTCCGGCCCGGGCCTTGGCATAAGGCACCAGCGGTGCCCAGGCGGCCACCCCGAAACCGGCGATAAAGAAGGCGATGCGGGTCGACATCTGTTCCAGGCGCCCCGGCTTGAGCGGGGCGTGGGAGGTGAGGGCGGTCATGAAAAATCCTTGGCAGTCCGGCAGACGACGCTGTGCAAGGGGCCATCCTTGCACATCGTGTCCGGCGCGGCGAGGCCAAGGACGGGTGTTGCAACCGACCGGTCAGGCTTTGCGACGGGCATCCAGGCTCAGGCGACCGCCACCGAAGGCGACAACCTGGAGCAGGCCGCCGGCCATGGCGATGTTCTTGAAGAAGTGGATGAACTGGTTCTGGTCGCCCAGGTGATTGTGGAACGCCAGGGCGGTGACCACGCTGAACAGGGCCATGATCAGGGCTACAGGACGGGTGCGGTAGCCGAGGATCAGCAGCAGGCTGCCGCCGACTTCGATGACGATCGCCGCGATCAGGGCCAGCTGCGGCAGGGGCAGGCCCACCGATTCGATGTAGCCGATCATGCCGGCGGGGTTGGCGATCTTCGAGAAACCCGAGAGCAGGAAGATCGCCGCCAGCAGGATACGCCCGGCGAGGGCGATGGCGGCCGAGGCGCCGATGCTGTCGGATTGAGTGTGCAGAGCGGAGTTGGCGTTGGTTGTATTGGACATGGCTGGATACCTGTAGAAGCGACGCGACCACCATGGTGCGTCGTAGTGGTGTGCAGTCTGCCATTGCAGTAACGTACGCAATAGCCGAATAATTTCGAGGATTAGGTTCGAGAATATCGAACGTCCTCAGGAGCCAATTCCATGATCCCCAATCCCGGCACGCCGACCCTCGATCAACTGCGGGTACTGTTGAGCGTAGTGGAAACCGGCAGTTTTGCCGCTGCCGCGCGCAAGCTCAGTCGCGCCACCTCGGTGATCAGCTACACCATCGCCAACCTGGAGATGCAGCTCGGCGTGCAGTTGTTCGACCGCACACTGACCCGCAAGCCGCAGCTCACCGACGCCGGGCGCACCGTCCTGGCCGAGGCGCGCAGCATCTACAGCGGCGTCGATGGTTTGCGGGCGAAGGTCCGCGGGCTGCTGCAGGGCCTGGAAGCGGAAATCCACCTGGTGGTGGACGTGATGTTTCCGGCGGCTCGGCTGGTGGATGTGCTCAAGGGCTTTCGCGCGCAGTTCCCCACGGTGTTGCTGCACCTGCATGTGGAGGCGCTGGGAGCGGTGGCGCAGCTGGTGCTGGAGGGGCGCGCCGGGGTGGGCGTCAGCGGTTTTTTCAACCGTGGCCTGGCCGGCCTGGATCGGGTCGGCGCGGGCAGTGTCGAGCTGATTCCCGTGGCGGCCCCCGGTCACCCCCTGACCCAGGGCGTGAACCTGCCCGGTGCCGGTCGTGACCATGTGCAACTGGTGCTGTCGGATCGTTCGAGCCTGACCCGCGACCAGGAATTCGGTGTGCTCGGCACCCGCACCTGGCGCCTGGCGGACCTGGGTTCCAAGCTGATGCTGCTGCGCGAGGGCGTGGGCTGGGGCAGCATGCCGGCGCCGATGGTGGCCGAGGACCTGGCGAGCGGGCGGCTGGTGCCGCTCGATCTGCCGGACCTGCGTGGCGGTTCCTATGGCTTCGACGCGATCTACCGCACCGACACGCCGCCGGGGCCGGCGGCAGCGTGGTTGATCGCCCGGGTGGTGGCGCAGGGCGAGGCGCAGCCCGTCGGGATGGTCTGAGGCCCGGGATGGCGCCTGGTACCTTCAGCGCAGTTGATCGACGATATCCGCGACGCTGCTCAGCACATCCTTGGCCAACTGTTTCGAACGTTGGCCGGACCAGCCGGTACGCGGGTTCGGGGCGTCGTCGTTGTCCTTGAAGGGCATCTCCAGGGTCAGGGACAGGCAGTCGAAGTGCTGGCCGACACTGTTGCAGGCCAGGGTCATGTTGGCCTGTCCGGGGAGGTCGCGGGTGTAGCCGTGGGTGGTCTGGAAATCCACGGTGAGTGCGCTCAGATGACTGCGGAAGTGGCTTTCCAGCTGGGCGATACGCGGGGTGTAGCCGGGGTTGCCTTCGCAGCCGGCGGTGAAGACGTAGGGAATTTCCTCGTCGCCGTGGATATCCAGGAACAGATCGACGCCATGCTTGGCCATCTGCTGCTGGACGAACAGGACTTCGGGGCTGATTTCCTGGCTGGCGTTCTGCCAGGCGCGGTTGAGGTCCTGGCCCATGGCGTTGGTGCGCAGATGCCCGTGGAAGGCACCGTCCGGGTTCATGTTGGGGATCAGGTACAGGTCGGCGCGGGCCAGCAGCTCCCGCAGCTCGGCATCGTCCTGCTCTTGCAGGCGCTCGATCAGCCCTTCCATGAACCATTCGGCCATGTGCTCGCCCGGATGCTGCTGAGCGATGATCCAGACCTTGCGCCGGCCTTCGGCACCGTTGCCTTTGCGCAGCAGCTGGATATCCCTACCTTCGGCACTTTTGCCGACCGCCAGCAACTCGGTGCCGGCGCGGGTCAGGGCCTGTTCGATCAACCAGTCATGGCGCTCGCGGCTGTAGGGTTCGAAGTAGGCGAACCAGACTTGCGCCTGTTCGGCGACGAGGCTGATATGCAGGCTCTCACCATCGAAACGGGTGTCGACGCGGAACCAGTCCTGGTGATCGTAGGACGCCACGGCGCGGTAGCCGGTCCAGGCCTTGTTGTAGGACGACTGGCTGGCATTGCTCAGTTCGAAAGTATAGGTCTCGCCCGGTCGCAGGCCTTCGACTTTGAAGTGAAACCACTGGAAATGCTGGCTGCGGGTATCCGGCTCCATGGCCAGGAGCAGGTGCCGCGGGTTGCTCGCGTCCAACGCCTGGATATTGCCGCTGTCGAAGTCGCTGCTGATTTTGAGGGAGGGTAGAACCACGGGCATTGTCTGAGTACCTGAAGAGGCTTTTTTGTGGGTGCTACTGTACACCTCGATGAGGTATTCGCCGAGGCGTGAAGGGGTGGGTGTGGCGGGCGAGTGCAAAAAAAAAGACCCGGCAAGAAGCCGGGTCAAAAACCGTGATTAGCCTGATGAGGAGATAATCCAGGAGTCCGACCTAAGGTCTCCGGGTTATCGACCGATCTCGCGATCAGTTGATTGCAATAATAATCATTATCATTTGAGGGTCAAGTCTTTTCCCGTCCTTGGCGGATATTATCTTTCCGATGCTCCCCCCAGGCCCGCTCGGCCCTTGGCAAGTCGCCTGGCCGTGGCCTGTTCACGCCGTGCCGGCCTGTATCTGTACGGCGCGGTCCACCAGGGCCTTGGCCATGTCGATCATGTACACCACCGAAAAGCCCAGGTCGCGGTTGGCACCGTGAGCGGCTTCGTAGGCGGCCGCCGCCGCGCAGCGCAGCAGGTCGGAGGCATGGATCATGGCTTCCTCGACGTTCAGGTCGTCGCGTACCGCAAAGAGCTTCGGATAGAGGAGGTCATCGCTGGTGTTCGCCGCGCAAGTGGCGGCTGAAACAGATGGTTTCAAATAATAGTCGAGCGCACGCTGGGCGGCGGCGCGATCCTTGAGGGACGCGAGCGGGCTTTTCGAGTCGGGTCGAGGGCTTTCTGTCGTGATGGAAGTCATGAGGGGCCTGCCTTTCAGAGGAAGTTCAAGTCAGCCATTGCAGATTAGTACGATTGGTACTGCGATGCTCGTCACAAACAATACATTTTGTGTATTGAGCGATGAAATACTGCCCGTATTGTTCCGTCCATGGATAAATGGATAGCGTTGGTGAAAGCCAAGCTCGAAGAGCTTCGTCTTTCGCAGGAAAAACTTGGCGAACGCCTGGATATCACCCAGGGCGGCGTCGGTCATTGGCTGAACAAAAGGCGCAAGCCCGATCTGGCGATGATGAACAAGGTCCTCCAGGCGCTGGGCCTCGGGCACCTGGAGGTGGTCCTGGTGATTCGTGACCGCGCGGTGGCGGCCCAGGCCCCGGAAGAGCGGGACGAGCAGGTCTACGACATCACCTCGGCGTTCCGCTACCCGATCAGTGACTGGCAGGCGGGCGCTTCGGTGCAGGATTCGGCCAGGGGCGAGTACGCCGGGCGCTACGAGGTGACCGATCAATACGCCCCGGCGGCGTTCTGGTTGCAGGTGGTGGGCGATGCGATGACGGCGCCCTCCGGCACCAGCGTGCCCGAGGGCATGATGGTGCTGGTGGACCCGGATCGGGAGGTCGAGGTCGGCAGCCTGGTGATCGCCCGCCTGCGCGAGGGCGAGGAGGCGATTTTCCGCCAGTGGGCACAGGAGGGCGGGCAGCCTTACCTCAAGCCGCTGAACCCGACCTGGCCGAAGATCGCGGTCACCGAGGCGTGCTCGGTCATCGGCGTGGTGGTGCAGGCGACGGTGAAGTTCTGATGGTTGTGTAGGAGCGAGCTTGCTCGCGATGGACGTCAACGATGACGCGTGTCTGCTGGAGTAACGCGGCGCTCTCAAGTCCATCGCGAGCAAGCTCGCTCCTACAAGTTAAAAGATCAAGCTTCTATCTCCACCAACGCGCTGCCTTCGCCGACCATTTCACCTTCCTGGCAATACAACGCCTTGACCACACCCGCCTGGGGAGCGCGGATGCTGTGTTCCATCTTCATCGCCTCCAGCACCACCAACTGCGCCCCGGCCTCGACGCTTTGCCCGACTTCCACCAGCACCCGCACGATGCTGCCGTTCATGGGCGCGGTCAGCCCACCCTGATGACTGTGACTGGCTTCGACGGCACTGATCGGGTCATACGACTCGATACGGCGCAGTTCGCCGTCCCATTGCAGATACAGCGTATCGCCACGGCGGATGACCCGATGCTGGCGGCGCAAACCCTTGTGTTCAGTCAGCAGGTACTCACCCTCGAGCCGTGCGGTATGAGCATCGGCATCACCCAGGGTCAGCGCCCGGTCTTGCCCTTCGCAACTCAAGTGCAGGGTGATTTCCGTCGGCAGTCCGGCACGCAAACCCCGGTTGATGGCCCAAGGCGAACCCGGGTCATCGGCGCGCGGAACAGTCGGCAGGCTCTGCGCAAACGCCTGGGCCGCCGCTTGCCAGAACTCATCGCTCAGTGGCGAGGGTTCTGGCAGCAGTTGCTCCTGATAGCGGGGAATGAAGCCGGTATCCAGTTCCGCCGCGGCGAACGCTGGATGACCGACGATCCGCCTCAGGAAGTCGATGTTGGTTTTCAGGCCGCCGATGGCGAACTCATCCAGCATGCCCAGCAAGCGCAGGCGCGCCTGTTCGCGGTCCTCTCCCCAGGCAATCAGTTTGCCGAGCATCGGGTCATAGAACGGCGAGATGCTGTCACCCTCGGCCACGCCGCTGTCGACCCGGCGTCCCGGTCCCGGCGCCGATTCGCGATACAACTCCAAGCGCCCGGTGGCCGGCAGAAAATCATGGCCCGGGTCTTCGGCGTACAGCCGCACTTCGATGGCATGACCGATCAAGGGCACCTGATCCTGAGTCATCGGCAGCACTTCGCCGCGAGCGACGCGAATCTGCCAGGCCACCAGGTCGAGGCCGGTGATGGCTTCGGTGACCGGGTGCTCGACTTGCAGGCGGGTGTTCATCTCCATGAAGAAGAACTCGCCGCGAGCGTCCAGCAGGAACTCCACGGTGCCGGCACCGACGTAACCGATGGCCTGGGCCGAACGCACGGCGGCCTCGCCCATGGCGCGGCGCAGCTCCGGGCTCAGACCGGGTGCCGGGGCTTCCTCGACGACTTTTTGGTGCCGACGTTGAATCGAACAATCACGCTCATTGAGGTACAGGCAGTTGCCGTGCCGGTCGGCGAAGACCTGGATCTCGACGTGGCGCGGCTTGAGCAGGTATTTCTCCACCAGCATCCGCGAATCGCCGAAGGACGACTGTGCCTCACGCTGGGCCGAGGCCAGGGCTTCGGCCAGTTGGCTGACGTCCTCGACCACCTTCATGCCTTTGCCGCCGCCACCGGCTGTCGCCTTGAGCAGGACCGGATAGCCGATGCGTTCGCAGGCCTCGCGGAAGGTGTCGAAATCCTGCGCCTCGCCGTGATAACCCGGCACCAGCGGCACGCCGGCGGTCTCCATCAGGGCCTTGGCGGCGGACTTGCTGCCCATGGCATCGATGGCACTGGCGGGCGGGCCGAGGAACACCAGGCCGGCCGCCTCGATGGCCCGGGCGAAGCCGGCGTTTTCCGAGAGGAAACCGTAGCCGGGGTGAATCGCCTGGGCACCGCTGGCGTGAGCGGCGGCGATCAGTTTGTCGATCTGCAGGTAGCTCTCGGCGGCCTTGCTGCCGCCCAGGTCGACGCGGATATCGGCTTCACGACTGTGGCGGGCGTCACGGTCGATGGCACTGTGCACGGCGACGGTGGTCAGGCCCAGGGCCTTGGCGGTGCGCATCACCCGGCAGGCGATTTCGCCGCGGTTGGCCACCAGGAGGGAAGTGATCACAGGGGCGCTCATCGGCGGGGCTCCTTGACGGTCGACTCGGCCTGCCAGCTCGGCGGGCGTTTTTGCAGGAAGGCGCGCAGACCTTCCTGGCCTTCGGCGCTGACCCGGATCCGGGCAATGGCGTTTTCGCAATAGCGGCGCCGCGCCGGGCTGAGTTCGCCGCTGCCGATTTCCCGCAGCAGCTCCTTGCTCGCGCGCATCGCCTGCGGGCTGTTGAGCAGCAGGTTGTCGATCCAGGCCGTGACGTGCTGGTCCAGCTCACTGGCCGGGTAGGTTTCGGACAACAGGCCCAGCTCGCGGGCGCGCAGGCCGCTGAAGCGTTCGGCGGTCAGGGCGTAGCGGCGGGCGGCGCGCTCGCCGATGGCCTGGACCACGAACGGGCTGATCACGGCCGGGGCCAGGCCGATGCGCACTTCCGAGAGGCAGAACTGCGCATCGTCGGCGCCGATGGCCATGTCACAGCCGCCGATCAGGCCCAGGGCACCGCCGTAGGCCGCGCCCTGGACCACGGCCAGGGTCGGGATCTTCAGTTTGGCCAGGTTGTACATCAGCTCGGCCAGCTCGCGGGCGTCGTCGAGGTTGGTGGCGTAGTCGAGCTGGGCCGACTGCTGCATCCAGGCCAGGTCGGCGCCGGCGCTGAAATGCCGGCCACGGGCGCGCAGCACCAGGAAGCGCAGGGCGGCATTGGACTGGACCTTGTCCAGCGCCAGGATCAGCTCGCGGATCATTTCGGCGTTGAACGCGTTGTTCTTTTCTTCGCGGCTGAGCCAGAGGGTCGCGAAGCCGCGTGGGTCGGTGTGCAATTCGAGGGTGTTGAAGTCAGTCATCATGTCGGGTCCTGTGCAGCTTTTGTAGGCGCTGGCGTTGTCCCCGCCGGTCACATCCGGAACACGCCGAAGCGGGTCGGTTCGATCGGCGCGTTGAGGGCCGCCGAGAGTGCCAGGCCGAGGATGTCGCGGGTCTGTGCCGGGTCGATCACGCCGTCGTCCCACAACCGGGCACTGGAGTAATACGGGTGCCCCTGGTGTTCGTACTGGTCGAGGATCGGCTGCTTGATCTCGGCCTCCTGCTGCGCCGAGAAGCTTTCGCCATTGCGCTCGTGCTGTTCGCGCTTGACCTGCACCAGCACCCCCGCCGCCTGTTCGGCGCCCATCACGCCGATCCGCGCGTTGGGCCACATCCACAGGAAACGCGGGTCATAGGCACGCCCGCACATGCCGTAGTTACCGGCGCCGAAGCTGCCGCCGATGATCACGGTGAATTTCGGCACCTTGGCGCAGGCCACGGCGGTGACCAGTTTTGCGCCGTGCTTGGCGATGCCGCCGGCCTCGTACTTCTGGCCCACCATGAAGCCGGTGATGTTCTGCAGGAACAGCAGCGGGATGCCGCGTTGGCAGGCCAGTTCGATGAAGTGCGCGCCTTTCTGCGCGGACTCGGCGAAGAGGATGCCGTTGTTCGCCAGGATCGCGATGGGGTAACCGTGCAGGTGGGCGAAGCCACAGACCAGGGTGCTGCCGAACAGCGCCTTGAATTCATCGAACAGCGAATCGTCCACCAGCCGGGCGATGACTTCGCGCACGTCGAAGGGTTGCTTGGCATCGGCGGGAATCACCCCGTACAGCTCCTCGGCGGCGAAGCGCGGGGCAATCGGCGTGCGTTGCTGCAGTTCGCCGAGCTTGCGCCAGTTGAGGTTGGCGACGCTGCGCCGGGCCAGGGCCAGGGCGTGTTCGTCGCTGTCGGCGTAATGGTCGGCCACCCCGGAGATCTTGCAGTGCACATCGGCACCGCCGAGGTCCTCGGCACTCACCACTTCGCCGGTGGCGGCTTTCACCAGCGGCGGGCCGGCGAGGAAGATGGTCGCTTGCTGGCGGACCATGATCGCCTCGTCGGCCATCGCCGGCACATAGGCGCCGCCGGCGGTGCAGGAGCCCATGACCACGGCGATCTGCGGGATGCCCATGGCGCTCATGTTGGCCTGGTTGAAGAAGATCCGCCCGAAGTGCTCGCGGTCCGGGAACACTTCATCCTGGCGCGGCAGGTTGGCACCGCCGGAATCCACCAGGTAGATGCACGGCAGGCGATTCTGCTGGGCGATGGCCTGGGCGCGCAGGTGTTTCTTCACCGTGAGCGGGTAATAGGTGCCGCCTTTGACCGTGGCATCGTTGGCGACGATCATGCATTCGACGCCTTCGACGCGACCGATGCCGGCAATCACCCCGGCGGCGGGAACGTCTTCGCCGTAGACCTCATACGCCGCCAACTGGCTGATTTCCAGGAACGGCGAGCCGGGATCGAGCAAGCGGTTGATCCGTTCGCGCGGCAGCAATTTGCCCCGCGAGGTATGCCGCTCCTGGGCCTTGGGACCGCCGCCTTGCTGGACCTGGGTCAGCAGCGAGCGCAGGGCCACGACCTGTTCGAGCATCGCCGCGCGGTTGTCGGCGAACTCGGCCGAACGCGGGTTGAGTTGGGTGTGCAGGATTGCCATGTGCGCGCCCCTCAGCGGGTTTCGTTGAACAGTTCGCGGCCGATCAGCATGCGGCGGATCTCGCTGGTGCCGGCGCCGATTTCATACAGCTTGGCGTCGCGCAGCAGGCGCCCGGCGGGGAATTCGTTGATGTAGCCGTTGCCGCCGAGGATCTGGATCGCGTCGAGGGCCATCTGGGTTGCGCGCTCGGCGCTGTAGAGGATCACCCCGGCGGCGTCCTTGCGGGTGGTCTCGCCACGCTCGCAGGCCCGGGCCACGGCGTAGAGGTAGGCGCGGCTGGCGTTGAGCTGGGTGTACATGTCGGCGACCTTGCCCTGGATCAGCTGGAACTCGCCGATGCTCTGGCCGAATTGCTTGCGGTCGTGGATGTAGGGCAGCACCAGGTCCAGGCAGGCCTGCATGATCCCGGTCGGGCCGCCGGAGAGCACCACGCGCTCGTAGTCCAGGCCGCTCATCAGCACTTTCACGCCGCCGCCCAGCACGCCGAGGATGTTTTCTTCCGGCACTTCGACGTCATCGAAGAACAGCTCGCAGGTGTTGGAGCCGCGCATGCCGAGCTTGTCGAACTTGTTGCTGCGGCTGAAGCCTTTCCAGTCGCGCTCGACGATGAAGGCGGTGATGCCATGCGGGCCCTTGTCCAGGTCGGTCTTGGCGTAGATCACGTAGGTATTGGCGTCGGGGCCGTTGGTGATCCAGGTCTTGCTGCCGTTGAGCACGTAGTGGTCGCCGCGCTTGTCGGCGCGCAGTTTCATCGAGACCACGTCGGAGCCGGCGTTGGGTTCGCTCATGGCCAGGGCGCCGATATGTTCGCCGCTGATCAGCTTCGGCAGGTATTTGGTTTTCTGTGCGTGATTGCCGTTGCGGTTGATCTGGTTGACGCAGAGGTTGGAGTGGGCGCCATAGGAGAGGGCGACCGAGGCCGAGCCGCGGCTGATTTCTTCCATGGCCACCACATGGGCCAGGTAGCCGAGGCCGGCGCCGCCGTATTCTTCCGGCACGGTGATGCCCAGCAGGCCCATGTCGCCGAACTTGCGCCACAGGTCGGCGGGGAACAGGTTGTCCACGTCGATTTGCGCGGCGCGGGGAGCAATCTCTTTGGCAACAAAGGACTGGACCTGGTCGCGGAGCATGTCGAGGGTTTCGCCGAGGTCGAAGTTCAGGGTCGGATAGCTCATGGGGCACCTTTTGTTATGGGTTGAGCAAGGCGTTGGTGTGAGTGAATGCTCACCTTTACGTTAACGTAAAGGTGATGGGGCTGGCTGTCAATCGGACATTTTCGCCGGAGCGCCCCGACCCATGCTTTGGCGCTTGGCCCGGCAGGCCCGGGATTGTGTGGCGAGCGGGCAAGCCCGTTCGCCACAGATCTCTGCGGATGTAAGAGCGGTTTTGGAACTAGCGCGCCAGCCCGTGCTCCTGCAACGCCGCTGCGGTCAGGCGCTCCATCTCGTCGCTGTGTTCACGCGCGATGGCTTCGTAGAGGGTCTGGTATTCGGCGTCGGTCATGGGCCGGGCAAACACTTCCTGCTCGGACTTGCCCAGTGTCGCGGCCGCCGCTTTCATCGCGGTCTCCAGCCTGGTCTTTTCCTCCTCGGGCAGATTTGAATTATTGAACCAGCGTTCCTGTGCCGATTGCAGGTCCAACATGGCGTCGCTCTTGGTGTTGCGCAGCGCCTCTTTCTCGCTGAGTTCCTGCAGGTACTGGATCTCCAGGTAGTCCTTCCAGAACTCCTGCCTGAGGATCTGCCTGACCACATCCATCGGCTGCCGTTCCTGCTCGAGGATGGCCAGATAAGCCGCATCCACCTGCTCCGGGGTGACCCCGGCAATTCTGCCGTAATGCATCTTCGAGGCCTGCCAGGGCAGTTCCAGCCGTTCCCCCAGACCGATGCGCAAGGCCAGGTAGACTTCCGCTTCATCGGGACGTTGGCCCCTGGCCTTGCGTTGGTTGATCAGGTCCCGGGCCTGGGCGTTGACGCGATCCAGGCGCGATTTACCCTTCGCCAGTTGCAGCAGTTTCGCCTCGACCTTCCCGGCGTCCGGCTCGGCGTAGGCTTCATGCAGCAACACGTCGAGGCCCATGTCGCTGAACGCCACGGCGATGCCGTCGGCACAGGCGTCCGATTGCGGCGCGGTGGCCTTGGCGAAGAGTTTCTCCCGCAGTTCGGTGTTGTCGACTGCTGCGCCGACCATGCGCCGGACCTTGTCCAGGAGTCCCGGACGCGCGGCATTGTCGGCATAGTCGGCCGATTCACTCAGATCGCCGATCACCCGGAAAAACGCTTCGGACTGCTCGACCGGCTCCTCGCCGGCCAGGCGCATCCAGTCATTGCGAAAGGCCTCCTGCGCCTTGTTGTCGAGCCCTTGCAACCAGGCACTTTCGTCGCGTGAGACGGGCCCCCGCGAGCCCTGCGGACTATGCGCCGGCGAGTCGCCTGCGCTCAGGTCGGCGTCCGAATCCGATTCGGCCGGCATATCCAACCCCAGGTCGATCTCGGTTTCCGAGTAGTAGTACACGGCATCATCGAAAAAGTCCGTTGCAATGGGGTTGTTGTAGAGGTTGATAGCCCTGGCGATGCGTTGTCCCTCTGCGCTGGTGTCCAGGACGGCGGAAGGGATAGTGGTCAGGTGGTTCGAACTCAGGTCAAGCCGGATCAATTCCGGCAGGTCCAGGTAGCCGGTCGGCCAATGGGTGAGCCCGGTGTGGCTCAGCTCGATACGCTTGAGCTCGAGCATCGCGCTGAAGTCCGGCGAACGGCCCAGGGTCCGGTTGTAGGCCAGGTTCAGATCCCTCAGTCGGGTCAGCCCTTCGAGCAGGGTGGCCGTTTCCTCGGTCAGGACGATATGGTGGCCGCTCAGGTTGAGGTGGGTCAGTCCGGACATCGAGCCCAGCGCCGGCGGAATCTCGGTCAGGGAGCCGCCGCTGATAGACAGGCGTTTCAGCTGGGGGAAACCCTCGAGAAAACGGTTCAGTCCCTGGGTGATGTCCGGATGGGACAGGTTCAGGACCAGTTCGCTGACGTGGCTGAAGTTGGCCGACAGGACCGGCAGCCGGGTGCCCCGCTCGTAAATCACGATGTCGAGCCGGTAACCTTCCTGGGAGGTGCTTTGGTAGGGGCCTCGGCGCCAGCATTGCTTGATCCTGCTGGCAATATAGCTCCTGATAATCACGCCCTCTCGGGGAACCGGCGGGGTATCGACCCAGGCTTCGAGTTCCGCGGACAAGGTGTTGTACTCGCTTTCCAGTTCTTCCAGGCGCTGCACCGCCGCGCCTTCGTTCAGGCCCCTTATCTCGAGAAACTCCTCCACATCTCGCCAGGCATGCGCGGGGTAAAGACGTTGCGCCAGTTCGGTGAAGGCCGCGGAGCGGGTGCCCGGGATTCTTTCTGCCGCGTCGGGTCCAGCGGCAGATGTGCCGGGACGGCGGGCGGCCAGGCGCATCGGCGGCGTTTCGTTGGGCTTGGTGGGGGGCAGGCCGAGGAGTTTTTCCAGCTCCTTGCGCGGCGGCAACGGCTGATCGAGCACGGTCTGCTTCAGGCCGGCGGCCTCATGGGTTCCGGGAAACCCCAAGGCCTTGCGCTCCGTATCGGGCAGGGCGTGCAGGACACTGCTGTACAGATTGTCCGGACCGTGCAGCTCCTGGCCCAGGGCGTCATGGGCTTCGTACTGGTCGCCATTTTTAACCAGTACCTTGCGAATCGGTGCCTGCTCCGCGCCGAGGCTGTCGAGCAAGGGCCCTCCGAAGTAGGGCTCGCGTATTTCGAGACGAACCTGGTCCGACCAGCCCGGCAGCTTGCCGATCTGGCTGAGGATCAGCTTGTCGGTATCGGGGTTGTTCGTCGTGTCGAGATAGAGTCCTTCCCGGGTTCGCGCCAGGCGCAGGTTGCGGCTGTAATACCGGGCCTCTTCGGCCAGTCGCAGCGGTACACGTCCCGCGTCGAGCAGAACCCGCCGTTCGGTCGGACTGGCGTTTCTGGACAACTCCTGCGCGACTGGCGTCGACAGGCTGGGAAACTCTTGCCGGATCACGGCAACGGCGGGGTCGTTGCTCTGGGTGCGATAGCGATAGTGTGAGTCGAACAACGCCGCCCGGCGGTGGCTGGCCTGTGTGGCGAGTTTGCGCCTGAGGGCCACGGCACGGGCATCCAGGCTGATGGGGCCGGTGCCGAAGTCTTCGCCCAGCAAACGGCGGATCTCGGCCTCGTCGAGGTTTTCCAGGACCTTGCGCAGCAGTTGGTTGGCGTCGAGCCCGGGCCAGCGCAGGTCGATGCGCTGCAAGGCTGGCGCTTGGCCGGCGGGGTATTCCTTCAGCGGGGCGCCATGGCGGTCCAGCAAACGCAACACTTTCGAGCTCGGCCAGACCGGTTCGCTGGTCAGCAATTGCAGTTCCATGTGCAGTTCGTCGATTGAACTGTTGGCCGCGCCACCGCTTTGCAGGCGCTGCACCAGGCGCTTGAGGTCGCGGTCGAGCTTGAAACGGGTCAGGCTGTCTTCGAGCAAGGCCGGGGGCGGTTCCTGGTCCAGGTGCAGCAGGCGCAGGGTAGCGTCGTCGACCTCGCTCAGTTGCATGATTTTTTCCGCCGACGCCGGGTCCAGGCTGGCCGCATCCGGCCCCAGCCGGGAAAACAGCTGCGGTTGCTTCCACTGCAAGGGCTGCTCGAACTCATGGAGCCAGGCGCCCTTGCCGTTGTGATAGACCCGCGGTGCGTAGGCGTCGGGGTTGCTCGGGTGTTGCAGGTGGAAGCGTTTGGCGCTTGCGCCGGGCCTGATCCGGTAATGGCGGCCGTTGAGACCCAGGTAGGTCTTGTCCTGATGGTGATAGAGCCCCGCGGCATCGGGTTTCAGCTCCGGCGTGTCGGGCAGCCGGTGTTCATAGGGTGTCAGGTCGGGTTTCCAGAGTGCCGGCTCGCTCTGGGGAGACTTGATCGGCTTGAGTCCTTCGATAAAGGCCGAACCTTCGAAATCCAGGGTCATGACGGCCCCCAGCCCCAGCAGTTCAACGTTCAGCAGCACGCCCATGAAGCCGAGCACCGCCTGCATTTTCTCTCCATGGCTCCATTCTTCGATGCCGTTGTAGAGCTGCACGATCAGTTGCGCGGCGGCAACCGCGAGCATTGCCTCGCCGAGCCCGGGCACCAGGAACAACAGGTTGACCCCCCAGTTCAGCAACGAGCGCAGGCGCGCGGTGCGGGTCTTCTTGTCCTCGTCGTCCGTGGGCACCGCGCTGACGCGGGCGTCGTCGAGCTTCTTGACCGTTTGCAGGACGCAGAACTCGTCGAAAGGGTGGTCGCCCAGTGAGCTTTTCTCCAGGCGCAGGTTGGCTTGCGGGGCCGGCTTGCGCTGCCCGGTGACGGGGTCGAGCGGGTTCAGGCAGTTGTCGAGGGCATGGAAGAGTGCCGGTTGAGTGCGCAGGTGAACATAGCGTTTGAAGAAGGCCTGATAGGGTTTAGCCCGCAGCCGTTCCCTGAGCTCATCGTGGAACGCGTTGAAGGAGGGGTAGCGCTTGAGGGCCTGGTGCGGATCGCCTGACAGGTAGGCCACGCAGGGCCGCTCGCCGCTGCTTGACGGGGTGTCGTGCTCAATCAGCAGCACACCCTTGAGCAACGCCCCCAAGCGCCGCTGTCGACGTTCGGAAAGTCGAGCAGGGTCAGGTAGGAGCAGTGCACGGGATGATTGTCCCAACGGGGTGTCTGCGTCGGGTCGAGCAGGCCTTGCAGCATCTGGTAGGCCGATTGATCCAGGTTGTCTTTGATCAGGGCGATTTCCGCCTGCACCGCCAGTTCGTCGCGCTCCTGTTGCTCGAAGAGGGTCTTGAACAGCGGGCTTGGGCGGTTTCGCTCGGTGCGCAGGAAAAAATGTTCGACGTGTCTTTTGTACTGGCCGCCCAGGTCGAGCCGGCGACAGACGGTGGCGAAGTCCGGTGGGGTGATAGGCTTTTTCAGGACCGCGGTACTTTTACGCAGGATGGCCGAGCCGTGGTCGAAACCGAACGCGCCGGTTTCACTGCTTTCGAAGTTCTGCAGGGCGGCTTGCAGCAGGCTCTGCAGGACAATGTTCTCCCGACGCGGCTCGCCGAGGGTGGCGGCGGCCAGGATATGGACGTGACGGAGTTGGTCGTGGTGGATGTCCAGGCCCGGACCATAGTGGTCGTCCAGGGCCTGGGAGAGCAGCGGCGCGGCAAAGTCCTTGACGCTTTTGAAACCGTGCAGATGGCGCGCCAGTGCGGCTTTGGAAATCTGGCTCTGCCTGAGGCGAGTGGCGAATGCCAGGCGCCATTCGAGGGGCGCCTGGGTCAACCAGGAGGGGAGTCGCTTGAGGATCAGGCGATGGTTCCTGGTCGAGCGTATCGGTGTGGCGGGGGCGGCAAGTGGGGGTTGCTGGGTACTCATGAAGATCAACTTTTTCCGTGAATGAGGCTTTCAGCTTATGCTCAACGCGCGGGTATAAAAGTTGAAAAAGTTGAGTTTAATCAGTTGGTTAGTATCAATAATCCGAGCCTGAAAAATAGCCGGTTATGGCCTTCTGGCTATCATCTCGTGCTAGCCGCTATCGTTGTGTGCTGCCCGATTCATTATTCGAATGGGCAGCGGTTGGGACTGTGCTAGGTATTCAGCCGATCAGGAGGTGAAATCAGCTGTCCGGGGCTGGCCAGGTCACGTCATCGGCAAAGATTTTTCCGTCGGCGGGCCAATTCAGCACCGTCCCGCCGGAAGCGGCCACCTGGTCGATCAAGCTATCGTAGACCGCGCTGTTGTCGACACCACTCCAGGTTGCACTCTCGATGTCGGCGGCGGTTTGTCCCGCGGCCTGATGGATTGCGCGGACATTGGCGGCACGGGTCAGGCTGGAGTTGACCAGCCATATCCGCTCGGCACTGACGCCTCTGTCGGAAACTGAAATGTGCCCTTCGATATCATCGTAGGGAAAGAAGTTGATTTTCTGGGGATCATGGTTGAAAAAGCGGTTTTCCTGCCCCGGAACGACCTCAACGTTTCGTGTATCGATCATGTAGATGAAGCTGGTGGTCTGCCGGTGCCTGTAGGTTGTATAGCCGCGTTCGCTATCGAGTGAAATCGGCCTGCGCGAGCCCGATCCGGTCGATGCCGCTTCACTCTGCTGACCGGTGCTGCCTGAGGCTGACGACGAAGCGGCCTGGCTGGTATTCGACGCGCTTTCATCCGCGCTGCCCTCGCTGTCGGCGTCGCTGCCGCTATCCGAGTCGGGGTGTCTGCCGGGATATTTGTTGGTTTGCGTGTTGTAACGCAGTTGGCCGATGCCCGGCCCTCCACCGACACTGTAGTTTTTCGCGTCGCTCAGGCTGAAGGTGGCGCTCAAGGCTTTTTTCGTGGTCGAGCCGGGTGGATGGTTTTCACGCGCGAGCATGCAGCCATCCCTGGCCAGCTCGAACGGCGTGCGATCTTCCGTCCTGAACATGGCAGGGATATCCGTGCGGTACAGGCAGCCATGGATGTTTTTCCGGTAGCCGATCTTGAGCAGGAATGCGTCAAGGAATGGCCGGCTGTAGTAAGCGTCGAAATCCGGGTCGAGCGAGTGGGGTTCAAAGTTCCGGATATTGCGGATTTGTGGCAGCACTTCCTGTTCCAGCAAGTCAAAGCGCTGTGGATGGGTTTCGGTCGCCGACTGAAGTTTGTGCGTCTCTGCCCATTCAGGCAGCTTGGCGTGTTCCTGGAGTGCCTGCTGCAGGCGAGGCAGCATGCTCGGAAGCAGGTTGTAGCCTTGCAGGATCTGCCCGCGTTCTTCGGCGCTCTTGTCCGGATGGGGCCATTTCAGCGCCCGTATCAATTGGTCCTGGGTCCTGCCCTCTGAACGGGCGTGGGCCCATTGAGGCTTTCTGCCGGTCGTTTCGGTCTCGGAGCGGAAACGCGTGATGTCGTTGCCGTGAAGCCCGTAGTGTTCCCAGATATCGCGGTCGGTCCAGGAGGGCAGTCGTTCGGCGGCAATCGACTGACCGCTCGAGTCCATCCGCCCCTCTGGCGGGTCAACCAGTACCCAGTTGTCGTCGTCCTTGCTGAACGCGTACACGCTGTCCTCGGCGTGATCGGCATCAAGCTTTTTCAGGCGGTAGTAACCCTGGCTGTCAGGGCCCGCGAGACGGGTGTAGGGGCTCGGGGTGGAATAACCGAATTTGGGCACGACGACAGCCGATGCCCGCGGCGGATCGTCAACCAGGCGTGGCCGTTTGCGCGGTGGCGGGCTTGCCGTGGGCTGATCGGCGGAGGCCGTCATGGGCTCCGGTCCCCAGGTGCTGCCATTGCCGATCCGATAAAGCGCGGGGCCGGAGGGCAGCAGTTCATTGGCGCGTTTTGCCCGGTAGGTCTCGAGTTGCGCGTCATACACGACCATGACCGTGCCACCGTCATCGAGATCGACGTATTGACGGTTCTTGATGATCCGCAGGCCCTGCTGGTTGGGCGGCGGCAATGCTCCGGTCGTGCCGACCCGGTAGCTCCCCAGTGAATCGGGGGTGGCGGTCCTGGCCTGATCCGGCAGATCCGTCAGTTGCAGGTTCTGCTCCGTTGGCGTGTCGGTTGTCGGTCGAGAATGGGGATGAGCCTGACCGCTGGAAACTGTTGGGTTGTCCAGGTGGTGCGGGCGCAGGCCGCTGATGTGCGGTCCGGGTGGGATTGATGGTCTCAAGGATTCGGGAAGGTCCGGCAACCTGGGGCCAGGCACCCTGATGGTGGACGATGTGGGTTTGACCGGGGTTCTTGGAGACATAGCGATACCTGCCAATTAAAGAAATAAACATCCTGTTCAGGATCTGTCAGCAATCGGGTGTTGATACGTGGAGATCGCGCGGGCAGACGGCAGCGGGCGGCAGGGTGAGTATCCGCTCCCTGGAGGCGGGGGATGCGGTACATAGATAGGCGCAAGGAGGATGTGTCGTCGAATGACAGGAAGGCAGAAACACGAAGGGGAGCCGAAGCTCCCCTTGAATCTGTGTTGTATGCTCTTTTTTTATTATTGAGGGGCGGTCTGTTGTTGTTTTTGTCGACCGTGACCCTTTACCGCGTTTTTGGCTGACCCCCATCCGGGGTCAAAGAGCAAACGTATTTTTTTGAGCGCTGATCTGCCTTATCGGGTGATCCAACCAGTCCGGGAGCTACCTTGAAGGTAGTTTTATTGTTCTCTGTCCGGTTGCGGGTAACCCGTGGGTCCCCTGAAAGCACACCTTCTCCAAAAAAATCTGTTAGCTGCGTCTCTGCCGTGTTGTTTTTGTTATGTCAGAGTCGGTACGTCTTATTTTTATGGGTTTGTCGCTTTTTATTCTTGTTATGCAAGAGATATAGCAGGTGGCGTGCCAACTTTTTGAAACCCTTTGAAATCAAGGGCTTGCTGTTTTTGTTAGGCCATCGTCGACGGAAAAATCGCTGATTCTGTTTCCGTGTTACTCGTTTGTGTTTCCAAACGGTAACACCCGGACACATTCATCCCGCCTGGCGTGCCTTGGCGACGCGCGAACCCGTAACACGCCCCAGCACGCCACAGATTTCCTGGCCGGCGAGGATCAGTCGATCGAGGTCGACCCCGGTGTCGATGCCCAGGCCGTTGAGCATGTAGAGCACGTCTTCGGTGGCGACGTTACCGCTGGCGCCCTTGGCGTAGGGGCAGCCGCCCAGGCCTGCGATGGAGCTGTCGAAGACCTGGATGCCTTCGAGCAGGCTGGCGTAGAGATTGGCCAGGGCCTGGCCGTAGGTGTCGTGGAAATGACCGGCGAGTTTTTCCCGCGGGACGCTGGCCGAGACCACCTCGAACATTGTCCGGGTGGCCCCCGGCGTGCCGGTGCCGATGGTGTCGCCCAGGGACACTTCGTAGCAGCCCATGGCGTACAGCTCGCGGGCCACGGCGGCGACCTGCGCGGCGGCGACCGGACCTTCATAGGGGCAGCCGAGCACGCAGGACACGTAACCGCGCACCGTCACGCCGTGCTGGCGGGCGGCGTCCATGATCGGGACGAAGCGGGCGAGGCTTTCACTGATGGAGCAGTTGATATTGCGCTGGGAAAAGGCTTCGGACGCGGCAGCGAACACCGCCACTTCCTTGACCCCGGCGGCCACGGCATCTTCGAAACCGCGCAGGTTGGGGGCCAGGGCGCCGTAGGTGACCCCGGGTTTGCGCTGGATACGCGCAAAGACCTCGGCGGAACCGGCCATCTGCGGCACCCATTTGGGCGAGACGAAGCTGCCGACTTCGATGTAGCCGAGGCCCGCGTCGGTGAGGCGGTCCACCAGGCGGACCTTGTCTTCCACGCTGATGGGTTGGGCTTCGTTCTGCAGGCCGTCGCGGGGACCGACTTCGACCAGGCGTACGTGGGTGGGTAAGGACATGGCGGGGTACCTTGCGAAAGAGGGGGCTGGAGTGGCGTGGTTCTACAGGATCGGCTGTGCCTGATGTTCCAGGGTCTGCGCCAGGGCCTGCTGGCAGCGCTCCTCGGCGGTGTCGAGTTCCAGTTGCATCTGTTCGATATCCAGCAACTGCTGTTCAAGCTGTGCCCGACGCTCGGCGATTTTCGCCAGCATGCTGTTGAGCTGTTTCTGGTTGCCGCTGGTGGGGTCGTAGAGCTCGATCAGCTCGCGGCATTCGGCGAGGGAAAAGCCGATACGCTTGCCCCGCAGGATCAGTTTCAGGGTCACCTTGTCCCGGGCCGAGTAGATGCGTTCCAGGCCGCGCCGCTCAGGGCTGAGCAGGCCTTGCTCTTCATAGAAGCGAATGGCCCGGGTGGTGATGTCGAGCTCGCGGGCGAGGTCGGAGATGCTGTAGGTCTGGCTGCTCATGAAAGCGCTCGAGGAAGGTCATGGCGCTAAGCTAAAGGCTGCTTGACGTATACGTCAAGCATGTCGGCCTTTGTGGCGATGTTGCTCAGACCTTGTCGAGCTTCTTCTCATGGGCCGTGACCTGCTGGCACAACTCGATCATCTGCTCGCGCATCCAGCGGTTGGCCGGGTCCTGGTCGGTGCTCTCGTGCCAATAGAGGTGGGTTTCCACCGGCGGCACGTCATTGACCGGCAACGGGAAGTACTGCAGGTCATGCCGCCGGGCGAAGCGTTCCGGCACGGTCATGACCATGTCGGTCTGCTGCAACACCTGCGAGGCCATCAGGTAATGCTGCGAACGCAGGGCGATCTTGCGCTGGATGCCCATCTTGCCCAGGGCCAGGTCCACGTAGCCGAGGCCGTTGCGCCGGCTGGAGATATGGATGTGGGTCAGCCCCAGGTAATCGTCCAGGGTCAGCTTGTCCTTGCCCGCCAGCGCATGGCCCTTGCGCATGGCGCAGACATAGCGGTCTTCCATCAGCTTGACATGGCGCACCTGCGGGTCGGTGTTGAGCGGCGCGTCCACGGCGAAGTCGATACGCCCGGCGGCCAGCTCCTTGGTGGTCTCGCGGCGCTTGGAGAGGAAACTCTCGATCGCCACGGTCGGCGCCAGGCGGCGCAGGCGCTGGAACAGCGGCGGCAGGATCACCGCCTCGGTGAGGTCGGTCATGCTGATGCGGTAGGTCTTGTTCGCCTGCAACGGGTTGAAGATCCGGCTTTCCTGGACCGAGATGCGCAGCAGCGAGAGGGCATTGCGTACCGGGCCGATGATGTTCTGCGCCATCGGCGTGGGCACCATGCCCTGGGCGGTGCGCACGAACAGCGGGTCGTTGAAGGTCTCGCGCAAACGGGCCAGGGCGTTGGACACCGCCGGCTGGGTGATGCCGACGATCTGCCCGGCGCGGGTCAGGTTGGCTTCGGTATAGATGGCGTCGAAGACGATGAAAAGATTGAGGTCGACCTTGCTCAGATTCATTTCGCGGCGCTCTTATTGTTAGGGTTCGATCAGCTGATCATATATCGGTGATGAATGTTAATACACGCCGAGAATAGCTTTGGTAAATTTTCGTAGCTGATCTAGCATCGATTTCATGACCCCGCCCACCGACTCAAGAAGGTAGCTGCCCATGGATTTCGCCTATTCGCCCAAGGTTCAGGAACTGCGTGAACGCGTGACCGCGTTCATGGACGCTTATGTGTATCCGGCCGAACCGGTGTTCGAACGCCAGGTCGCCGAAGGCGATCGCTGGCAGCCCACCGCGATCATGGAAGAGCTCAAGGCCCGCGCCAAGGCCGAAGGCCTGTGGAACCTGTTCCTGCCGGAGTCCGAGCTGGGCGCCGGGCTGACCAACCTGGAGTACGCACCCCTGGCGGAAATCATGGGCCGCTCGCTGCTCGGGCCGGAGCCGTTCAACTGCTCGGCGCCGGACACCGGCAACATGGAAGTGCTGGTGCGTTATGCCAATGAAGAACAGAAACAGCGCTGGCTGGAGCCGCTGCTGCGTGGCGAGATCCGCTCCGCCTTCGCCATGACCGAGCCGGACGTGGCCTCGTCCGATGCCACCAACATGGCCGCCCGTGCCGAGCGCCAGGGCGATGAGTGGGTGATCAACGGCAAGAAGTGGTGGACCTCCGGTGCCTGCGATCCACGCTGCAAGATCCTGGTCTTCATGGGCCTGAGCAATCCGGACGCACCGCGTCACCAGCAGCACTCGATGATCCTGGTGCCGGTGGACACCCCCGGGGTGAAGATTGTCCGTCCGCTACCGGTGTTCGGTTACGACGACGCGCCCCACGGCCACGCCGAGGTGCTGTTCGAGAATGTGCGGGTGCCTTACGAGAACGTACTGTTGGGTGAGGGCCGTGGCTTCGAGATCGCCCAGGGGCGCCTTGGCCCGGGGCGGATTCACCACTGCATGCGGTCCATCGGCATGGCCGAGCGGGCGCTGCAGCTGATGTGCCAGCGTTCGGTGAACCGTACGGCGTTCGGCAAGCCACTGGCCCGCCTGGGCGGCAATATCGACAAGATCGCCGACTCGCGGATGGAGATCGACATGGCGCGCCTGCTGACCCTGAAGGCCGCCTACATGATGGACACCGTCGGCAACAAGGTGGCGAAAAGCGAGATCGCCCAGATCAAGGTGGTGGCGCCGAACGTGGCCCTGAAGGTGATCGACCGGGCGATCCAGATCCATGGTGGGGCCGGGGTGTCCAACGATTTCCCGCTGGCCTACATGTACGCCATGCAGCGTACCCTGCGCCTGGCCGACGGCCCGGATGAAGTGCACCGGGCGGCGATCGGCAAGTACGAGATCGGCAAATATGTACCGCGGGAGATGATGCGTTCGGAGCGCTGAGCCCTCAGCCTTAATACACCCAGACCTCGACCCGACGGTTCTTGATGCGGCCTTCATCCTCGGTGTTGGCCGCCACCGGCATCTGCGCGCCGAGGCCCTGGATGTCGCGCAACACCACGCCGCCTTTCACCAGTTCCCGGCGCACCGCCATCGCCCGCAGCTTGGACAGCAGGGCGGCCCGGGCCGGGTCGTTCTTGGCGTCGCCAAAGCCCACCAGGGTCACCCGTTTGTTCAGCTTGCCCTGGGCCCGCAGGTAATCCAGGACCCGCAGGACATCCTGACGCGCCTTGTTGTCCAGGCTGGCGCTGCCTTCCTCGAAGCGAAAATTCACTGACAGCCGTTGCGCCTCTTTCGCCAGGGCCTGGTATTGCGCTGACATGGCCGGGCCGGGAATCACCGGCATGGCCTGCACCGTCTGCGCGACAAAGCCGTTGCCGGCGACAATCGCCTGGCCCGCCGGACTTTGCGCGAAGCGTACCAGGGAGTTGGCCCAGGGGTTCTGGCGGTTCGGCGGCAGGTAGAAGAACAGCCGCCGCGACAGCGGATAATCCTCGGTGGCAATCAGGCTGGCGAGGGGCGGCATCGCTTGCGAATCGCCGTCGACGATGGCCACGGCCTTGGCCTGGCGGACGTAGGGCAGGCCGATGAAACCGATGCCCTGGTGATCCTGGCTCACTGCATCGGACAGCTGTTCACTGGATTCGAAACGCTTCGCGCCGGCGGCCAGGGACTTGCCGCGGCGGGTCAGCACCAGGTCCTTGAAGGTGTCCCAGGTCCCGGACTTTTCGTCCCGTGCATAGAGATGGATGGCGCCGCCGATACCGCCCAGTTCTTCCCAGGTCTTCACTTCGCCGGAAAAGATGCTCGCCAGGTCCTCGGTGTTCAGCCGGGTCAACGAGTTTTGCGGGTGAAGGATGATGGCCACGCCGTCGATGGCGATCACTTGTTCGGCGGCGGGGCTTTTCAGATCCCCGAGGCTTTCGAGGTCCTGCAGTTCCGTGTCCTTGATCGGTCGTGACGACGCGGCCAGGTCCGCGTTGCCGGCCTTCAGGGCGGCGAAGCCGGTGCTGGAGCCATGGGCGGCGACTTCGACCCGTACCCGGCGGCCCTGTTCGGTGGTGGCGAGAACGCGCTGCTCGTTGTCCTTGCCGGTGTCGGCCAGGTGCACGCCATGCAGGCCCTGTTCCTCGAGCCAGCCCTTGACCAGCGCCGGGCCGAGGTTGGCGCCGATGGTGTTGGAGCCCTGGATGCGCAGGGCGGGGCCGTCGTCGGGAGGGGCGGGCAGGGCCGCCAGGGTCAATGCGGGCAGGCCGCAGAGAAGCAACAGTGAGAGCGCGCGCAGCATGGGGCCTGCACCTTATAATGGGCCAAAGTGCTGCGAGAATGAGTCGGAAAGGTTGCAGATAGATGACGGTCGGCCGGGCGCCCGGCCGCATTATTGAAAACGCCGCACCCTCCTGTTAGGCGCGGCCGGTCGACGCTCGATTGCCTGCGATGAGGCCTGCGAGACTTGCATCGCCAATACGGCCGTCATCGCCGGCAAGCCGGCTCCCACAGGGTTTTGTGGCTACCCGGGAGAACGGGGATCAGCCCAGTTCCAGCCAGATCGGCGCGTGGTCGGAGGGTTTCTCCATGGCCCGCAACTCATAGTCGACCCCGCCGGCCTTGATCCGTGGCAGCAAACCGTTCGAGGCCATGATCACGTCGATCCGCAGGCCGCGCTTGGGCTCGTCTTCAAAGCCGCGGCTGCGGTAGTCGAACCAACTGAAGCGGTCGTTCACCTCGGGGTGCAGGTGCCGGAAGCTGTCCACCAGCCCCCAGTCCTTCAGGCGGCCCAGCCATTCACGCTCTTCCGGCAGGAAGCTGCACTTGCCGGCTTTCAGCCAGCGCTTGACGTTCTCGGCACCGATACCGATATCGCAGTCTTCCGGGGAAATATTGATATCGCCCATCACCACCAGCGGCTGGTCATGCTTGAAGCGGCTTTCCAGCAGCTGTTGCAGGTCCTGGTAGAAGCGTTCCTTGGCCGGGAACTTGGTCGGATGGTCGCGGCTTTCACCCTGGGGGAAGTAGCCGTTCATGATGGTCACCGGCGTGCCGTTTTCGTCGGCGAAGGTGCCCCAGATAAAACGCCTCTGGGCTTCGTCGTCGTCGCTCTCGAAACCCTTGTGCAGGCTCAGCGGTGGCTGGCGCGACAGCAGCGCCACGCCGTAATGGCCCTTCTGGCCGTGAAAGTGCACGTGATAGCCCAGGGCTTCGACTTCGGCCTGGGGGAACTGGTCGTCGGCGACCTTGGTTTCCTGCAGGCCGATGACGTCCGGCTGGTGCTTCTCGATCAGCGCCGCCAACTGATGGGGCCGGGCGCGCAGGCCGTTGATGTTGAACGAGACGATCTTCATGGGCGACAGTCCTGGCAAAACAGCGATGCTAGCCGACAAGTCCGACGACGGCCAGCGTGGCGGGACTACCGATGCACTGCTAACGTTGCTCTCAGACCGTTGCGGCAGCGCGCCGCGGCCAGGGAGGTTGCCCCTCATGCCGGATATGCCAGAGATCACGGCCCAGATCCATCTGCTCGATGGCGGTTATTCACGCGAGGCCCGCTCGCTGTTGTACCACGCCTATCGGCATGAACCGACCTTCGCCTACCTGTTCGAGGCCGAGCGCCCGGGCTACGAGCAACGGGTCCGGGCCGTGGTGCGCGAGCGGGTCAAGCAGCACTTTCTCGAGGACCTGCCGGCCATCGGCCTGCTGGTCAACGACCGCCTGATCGGCCTCGCGCTGATCGCCCCGCCACAACGCCGCCTGGACATTACCGAAAGCTGGGTCTGGCGCATGCGCATGCTGTTGGGCACCGGTTTTCGTTGTACCCGCCGTTACCTGGAGTACCGGCAGGCGGTGCTGGCCTGCCTGCCAGCGGAGTCGGTGCATGTGCTGCCGCTGCTGGGCATCCACCCGCAGTTCCAGGGCCAGCACTATGGCGAACAACTGCTGACGGCGGTGCACAACTGGTGCGCCGAGGACCCGCATTCCCAGGGCGTGGTGCTCGATACCGGCAACCCGCACTACCTGGAGTTCTACAAGCGCCAGGGCTACGAGGAGATTGGCGAAGTGGCCGTGGGACCGATCCGCGAGCACGTGTTCTACCACGCCAACCCGCAGGTGTTACAAACAGCAATGGCTTGACTGTCGAACTTTCCGGTCGGTTTCGCGTTCTATGACGGCCTTGACCCAGCCCGTGATAGCATCCGCGCCTATGATGTTTTCCAAGAGATGGACCGGCGGTTGGCTTCTGCTCTGTTGCAGCATGGCGGCCCTCGCGCAAAGTGAACTCGATGTACGGGTCAAACCGGCGAATGACGAGTTGAAAGCCAATGTGGAAGGCTACATCGGCAGCCTGGGGAACCGCGGCGAAAATGCCCTGCGGCGTTTCAGCCGTGGCGCGCAGGAGCAGGCGCGCAAGGCCGCCCAGGCGCTCGGCTATTATCAGCCGCGGATCGACAGCGAAGTCGAAGCCGGCAAGACGCCACGGCTGATCCTCAGCATCGAGCCCGGCGAACCCGTGCACCTGCGCAACGTCACCGTGCGCATCGAGGGTCCGGCCGCCAGTCTCAAGGCCTTCCGGGTCCCCAGGAGCGATGCCCTCAAGCCCGGTGCCGTGCTCAACCATGGCCACTACGAGGACGCCAAGCGCCTGATCCTCAACCAGGCCTCGCGCTACGGATTCTTCAGCGGGCGCTTCATCAGCCAGAAGCTGTCCGTCGATCCCCGGGCCGGCGTCGCCGATATCGAGCTGATCTACGACAGTGGTCCGCGCTACACCCTGGGCCAGGTGCATTTCGCCGGCGATACGCCGTTTGACGAGGACCTGCTGCACCGCATGGTGCCGTTCAAGCCGGGTACCCCTTACGATTCCGAACTGATCGCCGAGCTCAACCAGGCCCTGCAATCGAGCGGCTACTTCGAAGGCGTGCGGGTGGACGCGGCCCCGCCGGCGGCCAAGGACCAGGTGATCCCGGTCGAGGTCCAGCTCGATACCCGCAAGCCCCGTACCATGGGTCTGGGCCTGGGGTACTCGACCGACGTCGGGCCCCGCGTCAAGGCCAACTGGACCCGCCACTGGGTCAATTCCAAGGGCGACAGCTATGGCATCGAAAGCGAGGTTTCCGCACCTCGGCAGAACATCGGCCTCTGGTACGACCGGCCGCTGGATCCGCCGCTGACCGACAAGTTGCGCTGGGCCGGCGGCTACCAGTACGAAGAAATCGCCCACACCGACAGCCTGAGCAAGCTGCTCACCGTCGGCCCGGAATGGCACAGCAAGTTGCCCAGCGGTTGGCAGCGGGTGATCTCGCTCAAGTGGCAGCGCGAGGAATATCGTCTCGGCGACGATACCGGCATGAGTGACCTGCTGATGCCCGGCATCAGTTATTCCTACCTGCGCAGCGACAACCGCATCGACCCGCACAACGGTTACCGCCTGCAGTTCGACAGCAAGGTCGCCAAGCAAGGGCTGGGCTCGGACAATAACCTGCTGTACGGCACGGCCATGCTCAAGGGCCTGACCACGGTCTGGGACAACCACCGTTTCCTCGGCCGGATCCAGTTCGGCGGCAGCGCCACCAACGGCTACCGGAGCGTGCCGCCGTCCTTGCGCTTCTTCGCCGGTGGCGACCAGAGCGTGCGCGGCTACGACTACCAGAGCCTGTCCCCGAAAAACGCCGAGGGCGACCGGGTCGGTGGGCGCTACATGGTGGCCGGCAGTCTCGAATACCAATATTCCATCGCCGAGAAATGGCGGGTCGCGACCTTCGTCGACCAGGGCAACTCGTTCAATACCCTGGAGTTGCCGAGCCTCAAGACCGGTGTCGGTATCGGCGTGCGCTGGGTCTCGCCGGTGGGTCCGATCCGCCTGGACCTGGCCCATGCGCTGGAAGATCCCGGCGGCATCCGTCTGCACTTTTCCATGGGGCCTGAGCTGTGAAGCGTGGTTTGAAAATACTCGGCCTGGCGCTGCTCGCGCTGATCCTGTTGTTGCTGGTGTCGGTTGGCCTGTTGTTGGGGACCCAGGTCGGCAGTCGCTGGGCACTGGCGCAAGTGCCGGGGCTGACGGTGGAAAATTTCCAGGGCCGACTGGGCGGACAGTGGAGTGCCGATCATCTGCTCTGGCAGCAGGGCGGCAATCGGGTCGAACTGCAGCAACCACGGTTCGATTGGGCGCCGCTGTGCCTGACGCACTTTGTGCTGTGTGTCGACCAACTGGAAGTCGAGCGGGTCGACCTGCAGTTCGAGCCGGGGGCGCCTGCCGAGAGCGGGCCGCTGACCTTGCCGGACCTCAAGCTGCCGCTGGCGATCCAGTTGGGCCAGGTGCGCATCGGCAGCCTGTGGCTCGATGGCAGCGAGCAGCTCAAGGAGCTGCAACTGGCCGCCCACTGGACCGCCAAGGGGTTGCAGATCGATACCGTGCATCTGCAGCGCGACGACCTCAGCCTGGACCTGTCCGGCGTGTTGCAGCCGAGCGGCGACTGGCCGCTGATGGCCGAGGGCAAGCTGCTGTTGCCGGCCCCGGGCGGTGTGCCCTGGGCCCTGGCGCTGGACGTGCGCGGCGACCTGCTCAAGACCCTCAAGCTCAAGGCCGCCAGCAGCGGTTATCTCCAGGGCCAGCTCAGCGGCGAGCTGGAGGCCCTGGCCGAGCACCTGCCGGCCCGGGTGCGGATCACCGCCGACGGTTTCAAGGCCAGCACCGAACTGCCGGATACCCTGCAACTCAATCAGCTCGAACTCAGCGGCAGCGGCAACCTGAAAGACGGTTACCAGCTTCAGGGCAAGGCCGTGCTGCCGGCGGAACAGGGGCCCGTCGACCTGAGCCTGCAAGGTCGGGTCGATGCCCAGGGGGCGCAAATCGCTGCGCTGGACCTGACGGCCAGTGCCAACCAGCGGCTCAAACTCAGCGGCGAGCTGGACTGGCAGAAGGGCTTCAGTGCCGATGCCAAGGTCGACTGGCTGGACTTCCCCTGGCACCGCCTCTATCCATTGATCGAAGAGCCGGCGGTCAAGGCGCGGACCTTTGTCGGCGAAGTGCATTACCGCGATGGCAATTACCTGGGCTACGTCCAGGCCGACCTCGACGGTCCGGCGGGCAAGTTCAACCTGCTGACGCCTTTCAGTGGCGACCTGAAGCAGATCGCCTTGCCGCAGCTAGAGCTGACGGCGGGGCAGGGCAAGGCCAGCGGGCACCTGAACCTGCAATTCGCCGATGGCATCGCCTGGGACACCGCCCTGGACCTGAGCGCGCTCAACCCCGCGTACTGGCTGGCGGAATTGCCCGGAACCCTGGCCGGGCCGCTACGCAGCAAAGGCGAATTCAAGAACCGGCAGCTGGTTCTTGATGCAACTGTCGACCTCAAGGGCAAGCTGCGCGGGCAGCCGGCGCAGCTCCAGGCCAAGGCCGGCGGCCAGGGCGAGCAATGGACCCTCGGTGCCCTCGACATCCGCCTGGGCGATAACCGCATCCAGGGCAGCGGCAGCCTGCAACAGCGCTTGGCCGGGCAGCTCGACCTCGACTTGCCGCGCCTGGGCCAGCTCTGGCCGCAGTTGCGTGGGCAACTTAAGGGGCGGGTCGATCTCGCCGGCAGTCTCAAGGCACCGCAAGGCAAGGTCAGCCTGCACGGTCAGCAACTGGTGTTCGCCGACAACCATCTACGCGACCTCGGTCTCGAGGCCAACCTCGACAGCGCCCAACGTGGACGGCTGGACCTCAAGGGCGACGGTATCCAGGTCGGCGACACGGCCTTGGGCACCCTGACCTTGCAGGGGCAGGGCGATCTCAAGCGCCAGCAGGCGCAGCTCGATCTGCAAGGCCCGCTGCTGAAGCTGGCCCTGGGCCTGGACGGCGCGCTCGACAAAGGCAACTGGCGCGGGCGCCTGGTGTCGGGGGACGTACAGACCGGCGGCCAGGACTGGAAGCTGCAGAACCCGGCCAAGCTCGAATACCTTGCCGATGGCCGGCTGAACTTTGGCAGCCACTGCTGGCTGTCGGGGCAGGCCAGCCTGTGCGGCGAGGACCAGCGGCTGATGCCCGAACCCCGGCTGCGTTATCACCTCAAGCAGTTCCCTCTGGAAAGCCTGGCGCAATGGTTGCCCCGCGACTTCGCCTGGCAGGGCCGGCTCAATGCCGACCTGCAACTGGACCTGCCGGCCAGCGGCCCCAAGGGCCAGATCATGATCGACGCCAGCGGCGGCACCTTGCGCATGCGCGAACGGCGCAAGTGGCTGGATTTCCCCTATGAGACCCTCAAGCTCACCAGCAACCTGACGCCCCGGCGAGTCGACACGGTCCTCGATTTTCGCGGTGGCAAGCTGGGCGAACTGACGCTCCAGGCGCAGATCAATCCCCTGGCCAGGAACAAGCCCCTGAGCGGCGATTTCCGCCTCAGCGGCCTGGACCTCGGCGTGGCCCGGCCTTTTGTGAGAAAGGTCGACACCCTGGCCGGTCGCCTGGATGGCAGCGGGCGCTTGTCCGGCGGTTTGCTGGCGCCCCAGGTCAACGGCAACCTGACGTTGAGTGGTGGTGAGGTCTCGGGGTCGGAAGTGCCCACCACGGTCAAGGACCTGCGGGTGCAGGCGCAGATCGCCGGGGAAAACGTCCAGCTCAACGGCAGTTGGACCGGCGGCGACGCCGGGCACGGCAGCCTGGCCGGGCATATCGATTGGACGAATGCGTTGCAGCTGGAATTGGCGATCAAGGGCTCGCAGTTGCCGGTCAGCGTCGAGCCGTATGCCACGCTGGAGGTCGCGCCGGACCTGACGGTGTCGATGCACGGCGACAAGCTGGCGATTGCCGGCAAGGTGCATGTGCCCAAGGGCGCGATCACCGTGCGCGAGCTGCCGCCGTCGACGGTCAAGGTCTCGGACGACACGGTGATCGTCGGCCATCAGACCGAAGCGGGCAAGCCGCCGTTGGCGATGTCCATGGATATCGATGTGCTGGTGGGGGAGGACAAGCTCAGCTTCAACGGTTTCGGACTGAGCGCCGACTTGCAGGGGCAGGTGCATATCGGTGACAACCTCGACACCCGTGGCGAGCTGCGACTCAATGACGGGCGTTACAACGCCTATGGCCAGCGCCTGACGATCCGTCGGGCGCGGTTGCTGTTCGCCGGCCCCATCGACCAGCCTTACCTGGATATCGAGGCCATTCGCCAGACCGGTGACGTGGTCGCCGGTATTCGCCTGAGCGGCAGCGCCGAACAACCGACCACGCAGATCTTCTCGGAACCGGCCATGAGCCAGGAGCAGGCGCTGTCCTACCTGGTGCTGGGGCGGCCGTTGAGCACCACCGGCGAAGACAGCAACATGCTGGCCCAGGCGGCGTTGGGGTTGGGCTTGATGGGCAGTTCCGGGGTGACCGGCGACCTGGCGAAGAACCTGGGTATCGAGGATTTTGCCCTCGATACCCAGGGCAGCGGCAACACCACGGCGGTGGTGGCCAGCGGCAAGATCACCGAGAAGCTGAGCCTGCGTTACGGGGTGGGGGTGTTCGAACCGGCCAATACCATTGCCTTGCGCTATTTGCTGAGCAAGCGCGTGTACCTGGAGGCGGCGAGTGGGGTGGCCAGTTCCCTGGATATTTTCTACAAGCGCGATTTCTAGCTGTCTGTAGGAGCAGCCGGTCGACGCTCGATTGCTCGCGATGGTAGCCCAGACACCGCGGGGCATCAGGTTCCCCGCGTTATCGTTGACGTCTATCGCGAGCAATCGAGCGTCGACCGGCTGCTCCTACAAGGGCGCGCGCGGGGCTCAGCGATTGAGGCCCTGCATCACCGCTTCCGGATAGCGCAGCCCCGACGTGGCACCCGCCGGGAAAATCGCCTCCAGGGCCTGCAGCTCGGCGGTGCTCAACTGCACCTCCAGCGCCGCCACGTTCTCTTCCAGGTACTTGCGCTGCTTGGTCCCGGGAATCGGGATCAGGTAGTCACCCTGGGCCAATACCCAGGCCAGCGCCAGTTGTCCGGCACTCACGGCTTTTTCCGCGGCCAGTGCCTGCACCTGCTCCACCAGCCGCAGGTTGCGGGTGAAGTTCTCGCCCTGGAAACGCGGGCTGAAACGACGATAGTCATCGGCGGCGAAATCGTCCGGGCTCTTCAAGGCACCGGTCAGGAAACCACGGCCCAACGGGCTGTAGGGCACAAAGGCAATCCCCAGGCGCTGGCAGGCGGCCAGGCAGCCGTTGTCCTCCTGGTCGCGGCTCCACAGCGAGTACTCGCTTTGCAGGGCGCTGATCGGATGCACCCGGTGCGCCCGTTCCAGGGTCTCGACCGACGCCTCGCTCAGGCCCAGGTAACGGACCTTGCCGGCCTTGACCAACTCGGCCATGGCGCCGACGGTTTCTTCGATGGCCACGTCCGGGTCGATGCGGTGCTGGTAGTACAGGTCCAGCGTCTCCACGCCAAGGCGCTTGAGGGTGCCATCGATGGCCGTGCGAATGTATTCCGGCTTGCCGTTGACCCCTCGGTACGAGGGATTGGCCGGGTCGCGCAGGATGCCGAACTTGCTGGCCAGGAACACCTGGTCGCGCTTGCCGGCGATGGCCCGGCCGATCAGTTCTTCGTTGCTGTGGGGGCCATACATGTCGGCGGTGTCGAGCAGGGTCACGCCCAGTTCCAGGGCCCGGTGCAGGGTGGCGGTGGCTTCGCGGGTGTCGCTGCCGGTGGTGTAGAAATCGGTCATGCCCATGCAGCCGAGGCCGATGGCGGAGACTTGGGGGCCGTTCTTGCCGAGTTGACGGGTGTGCATGGTGTGAGCTCCTGTGGGATTTCGTGCAGTGTGAACCTCGACAAAAGCGCGATAAACCGGCTAAAAACACTATCACTATTCGTAAATTCAAAATAATGGAGGGCCGATGGATCGCTTCAACGCCATGCGGGTCTTTACCCGTATCGTCGAGCTGGGCGGTTTTGCCAAGGCTGCCGACAGCCTGCAAGTGCCCCGGGCCTCGGTGACGGTGCTGGTCAAGCAACTGGAGGCGCACCTCGGTGTGCAACTGCTGCACCGCACCACCCGCCAGGTCAGCACCACCCTCGACGGCGCGGCCTATTACCGGCGCTGCGTGCAACTGCTGGCGGATTTGGAGGAGACCGAAGCGGTGTTTTCCGCTGCCCGACAGAATCCGCGCGGCACCCTGCGCGTCGACATGCCGGCGGGGATCGGGCGCTTGATCGTGATTCCGGTATTGCCGGAGTTTACCGAGCGCTACCCGCTGATCGACCTGGAAATCGGCCTGAATGACCGGCCCGTGGACCTGATCCGTGACGGCGTCGATTGTGTGCTGCGCGGCGGCCAGGCCCTGGACGATTCGCTGGTGGCACGGCCGCTGGTGCTGGTCGAGCAGGTGACCTGTGCCAGTCCGGCGTATCTCGAGCGCATGGGCATGCCGACCTCGCTGGCGGACCTGGAGGGGCACCTGATGGTCGAGTACTTTTCCAGCGTGACCGGCAAGCGCTTCGGCCTCGAGTTCCAGCAGGCCGGCCAGTTGCAGACGATCGACCTGCCCAAGCGCCTTTCGGTCAGCAGTGCCGACGGTTACCTGGCGGCGTGTGAAGCCGGGTATGGGCTGGTGCAGATTCCTTACTATCACGTGGTCGAACAACTGCGCAGCGGCCAGTTGTGCGAAGTGCTGCGCGATCATCCGCCGCCCGGCTTGCCACTGAGTGCGATGTACCCGCCCCATCGACAGATGTCGGCGCGGGTCAGGGTATTTGTCGATTGGCTGGTGGAGATCTGTACCCGGTCGGGTACCGGGTTTCGGCGATGAGGGGACGGTCGATTACCGTCCCCGGTGGGCGCGATCAGCGGCGGTAGTAGCCACCCCCATCATAGTAACGATGGCCATGATCATGCCAGCCACCCCGGTCGGGAAAGATGATGCAACCGCTCAGGGACATAATGATCAGCAAGGGAATCAGCAGTGTGATTCGACGAAACATGGATAAATCCTCATGGGTGAAGCCGGGAAGCTAAAACATTTCCTCGGCTGTAATATGAGACTCCGTTTGCCTCGTTTAATTCGTTGACCTTTGTTGATCATTGGTATGGATTTCGATACAAACCGGATACATTCATCGCTTCAGGTTTTAATTTTCAGGAATACCCAATGACTCAATCGCAGCGTCTGAAATACTCGATCCTGATTTCCCTGGTGGTGCTGGGGATCATGTTCGGTCTGTCCTATCTGCAAAACATCGGGGTCATCAGCGAGAAGCTGTTCCAGTACATCGCCATCGGCGTGGCAGTGGTCGTGGTGGTGATCAACGGTGTGATGCGGCGCAAGGTCAAGCCCTGAACTCAGGCTTCGAGATCCGTGGCCTGCGGCGCGGCGTCCTGTTGCGCCAGCGTCGCGATCGCATCGGGGTGCAGGCTGTAGCTCTTGTCCGCGTTGAGCACCACGACACCCTCGCTGCACAGGCGCTTGAGCACCTCGCGCACACTGAGGAAGGACAGGGGAATGCCCAGCTCCAGCAAATGACTGTGGACCCCGCGCACACCCAGCCGGCGATGGTCTTCGTCGGCGCTCAGCAGCGCGTCGATGACCTTGAGCCGGATCAGGCTGGTGCGCAAACCGAAGTGTTTGAGTAATTGACGAATACGGTCGTTGCTGCTGCGTTCGGCAGTTTTGCCCAACATGGCGCCCGAGCTGTAGGAAGGATCGCGTTGCAAAGAAATACCGTCCGTTGACCTGTGCTGGTCGTACATGCAAAAACTCCTTCTCAGAGCCTGATCAGGAATGTGATGTCGGCTCTCCCTGATAAGGACGAGCGAGACGGCTAAATCATGAAGCTTCGAATGTCGAAAATTTGTCGATATCAGGTCGCAGGCAGGTGATGGCACCTGGTTATGCCTGAAGTTTCATCTTCAGACTCGTCTCCCCGGGCGCCTTGAGCCGCTTGGGTCCATGCTCCTGATATTTTTCCGGTTCATATCATTCAGTTCTGAAAGTGGCTTTATTCATGATCCGGGTCGCCGCGACAATCGGCACTCCACCTTCATGGAGTTCACGTCATGCCCAAGTCCATCGTCGCTGCACTGCAAATCGGTTCTTCGCCCGCCGGCAAGGGAGACACCCTGGAACAGATCCTCGGCTATGAGGAGGCGATCATCGAGTCCGGCGCCTGCCTGGTGGTGATGCCCGAAGCGCTGCTGGGCGGCTACCCCAAGGGTGAAACCTTCGGTACCCAACTGGGTTATCGGCTGCCCGAGGGGCGCGAGGCCTTTGCCCGTTACCATGCCAATGCCATCGATGTACCGGGTGCCGAGACCGAGGCACTGGCGCAGCTGTCCGCGCGCACCGGCGCGAGCCTGGTGCTCGGGGTCATCGAACGCGCGGGGCATACCTTGTATTGCACGGTGCTGTTCTTCGAGCCCCAGGGCGGGCTGGTGGCCAAGCACCGCAAGTTGATGCCCACCGGCACCGAGCGGTTGATCTGGGGCAAGGGCGATGGCTCGACCTTGCCGGTGGTGGAGGGTAAGGCCGGGCGTCTCGGTTCGGCGGTCTGCTGGGAAAACTACATGCCGCTGTTGCGTACGGCCATGTACGCCAAGGGCGTGGAAGTCTGGTGCGCGCCGACCGTGGATGAACGGGAGATGTGGCAGGTCAGCATGCGCCATATCGCCTGTGAAGGCCGTTGCTTCGTGGTCACGGCCTGCCAGGTGCAGCCTTCGCCGCAGGCGTTGGGGATTGAGGTGGCCAACTGGCCGGCGGAGCGTCCGTTGATCAACGGTGGCAGCCTGATTGTCGAGCCCATGGGCGAGGTGCTGGCCGGGCCGTTTGTCGGCCAGGCCGGCCTGTTGACCGCGCAGATCGACACCGATCAACTGGTTCGCGCCCGCTATGACTTCGACGTCACCGGCCACTATGCCCGCCCGGACGTGTTCGAGTTGCAGGTGGATGAGCGGGCCAAACCCGGCGTGCGCTTTATCCAGGAATGATCAGCGCAACCGTTGCCACTCTTCGCGGGTGATTTCCCAGATATCACGGGGCAATCGCCCGCTGACGAAGTGAGGTTCGTCGGCGATCGGTTTCTTTGTCGAGGGGGACGGAATTCTGACTGTCAGAGTTGTGGTCGCCGTTATATTGACGACTCACTTCTATTACCTACACTTGATTATCACCTGCCTCAGCATTTTTCGCAGTCCGTTGGTTTTCCTACGTTAAGGAGAAGACAAATGGCTCGCTCGAAAAACTGGTGGTGGGGTTTACCGTTACTCGCTTTGCTGTGGTTGGCCGCTATTTGGATAACAACGCCTGAAGTCGAACAGGATTTGCGGACCCGCGTGGGGAGTGCAACCGATAGTGCTCCCATTGCTGTCGCCGGGCGTGACGTGACCCTGCCCAATTCAATTAAACAAGCCCGTGACGCCGCTGACCAAACCTATGGTGTTAGAGAGGTTATCGACACCCTGGGCGATCAGACCGTGACACAGGCCGATAACACTATCGGCCTCCCTCCCGAAACCGTCCCCACCGCGCCGTCCCTGGAGCCGTCCCCAGCGCCGACAACCGCTGCCGATGAGCCCCAGGCCATTCAACAGAGTTCCACCGGAAGTCTCGACGCCAAGGCCTGCGAACAACAATTCGCCGCTGCGCTGAATCAATACAAAGTGCAATTCGACACGGCCCGGGACATCTTGTCAGCGGCTTCGAAAACCGCGCTTGATGCGTTGGTTGCCACGGCCAAACAGTGTCCCGACGAACAGATCGAAGTCGATGGCTACAGCGACAACACCGGTAAAGCGGCCTTCAATCTGGCACTTTCCACGCACCGGGCCGAAGCCGTGGTCAGTTATCTGGCACAACATGGCGTCACGCCAGAACATCTGAAAGCGGTGGGATTCGGAGAGGCCAACCCAGTGGCGCCGAACGACACGCCTGAAGGCCAGGCACAAAATCGTCGGATAGAAGTGAAGGTGACGGATGACAGCCATGTAACACCCTCGACTGACGCTAAATAACCAGGAGAAGCCATCATGAGTTATTTACTTGAACAGTATTGGGGCTGGATGCTGCTGGCATTGATCCTGGGTTTGCTCGTGGGCTGGATCACCAGTCAGGCCGCGCGCCAGTACCACTGGATCGCCGGCTGGTTGAACGTGACGTTATGGGTCTTTGCCGTTGGCGTGATTGTCGCCTTGCTCAAGTGGTTGCCGGGGCGTGCGGGGTTTTGGCTGGAAACCGCCTTGCTGCTGTTTGCGGCTTACCTGGTCGGTTGTTGGTTCAGTGCCTGGATTCACGCCAGGCTGGCTGCCGATGCCGCCTCCAGCAGCACGGACTTGAGGCCCGGGGCCCGGGCAGCGGCAACCGATGCCGCTGGCGTTGGCAGTCGTCCGCTGATCATGGAAAAACCCACTGGCACGCTGGACAACCTGAAGTTGATCTCAGGTGTCGGGCATAAGAATGAAGCCGTGCTGCACGAACTGGGTATCTACCGGTTTTCCCAGATTGCCCAATGGACGGAGCCGCAAGTGCACTGGATAGAGCATTACTTCAGCTTTCCGGGGCGGGTCGAGCGCGAGGACTGGCGGGGTCAGGCCAGGGTATTGGCGCAAGGCATTGAAACCGAGTTTGCCAAGCGGGTGAGAAGAGGCGAGGTCGATACCTCGGAAGATTGATGTTAACGACAAGCTCAAGCCTGGCCGAGGTTTGTGGCGAGCGGGCAAGACCGCTCGCCACAAGACCGCGTGGTCACGCCACCGGGATGATCGGCAGGTCGAAAGTCTCGCCACCGCGGTAGCGTGCCGCCGAGCCGGCGATCATTTCATGGGGCACGCCCAGCGTTACCGCGCTGACTTCATCCAGGCGCGCCAGATGTTCGCTGCCAAGACTCAGTTGCAGGGCGCCGAGGGTTCCGTCCAGTTGCTCGCGGGTGCGCGGCCCGAGGATCGGGATCAGGCTGGTGGTCGAGCGTTTGGCCTTCTCCCGCAGCCAGGCAATGGCCACATGGGTCGGAGTGGCGCCGAGTTCCTCCGCCACCGCCAGCAAGGTGTCGATCAGGCGGCTTTCGCGGGCGCTGTTTTCCGTGTGGATCAGCATGCCCAGTTTGCTCGCCCGAGTGTTCTCGTTGCCCTGGCGATATTTCCCGGTGAGGAAGCCGCCGCCCAGGGGGGACCACAGGGTCGCGGCCAGGCCCAATGCCTCGGCCATCGGCAGCAGTTCACGGTCGGCGCTGCGTTCGGCCAGGCTGTATTCCACCTGGATCGCGGCGATCGGCGCAAAGCCGCGCACTTCGGCCAGCAGGTCGGCGCGGGCGATGCGCCAGGCCGGGAAGTTCGACAGGCCGGCGTAGAGAATCTTGCCCGAACGCACCAGGTCGTCGAAGCCGCGGAGGATTTCCTCCATGGGGGTCAGGCCATCGCTGATATGCGCCCAGAACAGGTCGAGATGTTCGGTGTTCAGGCGTTTGAGGCTTTCCTCGACGGCACGGATCATGTTCTTGCGATTGTTGCCGGTGTGGGAAACGCCGGCGGCGGGCGTGGTGCCCATGGTGTATTTGCTCGCCACCACCAGACGGTCGCGCTCGGCGGCGATCAACTCGCCAAGAATGACTTCCGATTGGCCGGCCTGGTAGCCGTTGGCGGTGTCGATAAAGTTGCCGCCGGCTTCCAGGTAGCCGTCGAAGATCCGCTTCGACTCGTCACGCTCGGCCCCGTGACCCCAACCGGTACCAAAGTTGCCGGCGCCCAGCGCCAGTTCGGATACACGCAAGCCGCTGCGGCGGCCCAGGACTTTGTAGTGCATGGGATGACTCCAAGGTAGGTCGGGAAGGCTCGGGTGGTTAAATGTCAATCGACATTCATTAAATATGATGCTTGTAATAAAATGCGTCAAGGGGTTTCCCGGGTCGCCGCATTACTGACAATTCCTGACAGGGGGGCTCTGCTAAGCTGCGACTTTCTTCCGGCAAGAGGTCGCCCTCCGTGTCCCGCACTTCGCGTCTGCTGACCTTGCTCCAGGTCTTGCGCGCCAAAAGCCGTCCGGCCACCGCCGCGGCGCTGGCCTGCGAGCTGGAGATTTCCGAACGCACGGTCTATCGCGATATCGCCGAACTCACGGCCCTGGGTGCGCCGATCCAGGGGGAGGCGGGCGTCGGCTACGTCTTGCGCAGCGGTTTGTTCCTGCCGCCATTGATGCTCAATGCCGATGAGGCCGAGGCCGTCGTGCTGGGCTTGCAGTATGTCGATCAGCGTGGTGACGAGGTGCTGAGCAAGGCCGCCTCCGATGCCCTGGCCAAGATTGCCGCGGTGCTGGCGCCGGCCGCCCAGGAGGCCCTGCGCAATCCGACCCTGCTGCCCGGACCGCGCGGTTATGGCTACCCGGACAATGCCGTGCCGCTGAATGTGTTTCGCCAGGCCATTCGCGACCAGTCCAAGCTCCACATCGACTACGCCGACGTGAACCAGGTGCCCAGCCAGCGGCTGATCTGGCCCCTGGCCCTGGGTTTCCTGAACGAGGCACGGGTGGTGGTGGCCTGGTGTGAGCTGCGCAACGCCTTTCGGACCTTTCGCACCGACCGGATCGCTGCGGCCCGGGAGCAGGGCGAACGTTATCCGGGGCGGCGCAGCGACCTGCTACGGCAATGGCGCAAGCAGTTCGACCAGGATGAACACGAGCGCTTCACTCCTGACAAGAACTGACAGGCGAGTGTTCTAGGATGGTTCCACCTTCCACCAGCAAGGAGCTGTGAACAGCATGACCACTCAAACTTCGGTGCTCGCCCCGGCCATCGAGGCCTATATCAGCGCCGCCAATGCCCGCGACAGTTCGGCGGTGGCCAGTTTCTTCGCCGAGGACGCGAATGTCTTCGACGAAGGCCATCACCGGGTCGGCACCCTCGCCATCGCCCAGTGGATGGACGAGACCGCGCGTAAATACCAGCCCCGGGTCGAAGTCCTGGATGTGGCGCAACGCACCGGCAAGGTGCTGGTCAAGCAGCTTGTCTCGGGGACTTTCCCCGGCGGTTCGGTGGAGTTGCGCTACGTGTTCCGGCTCAATGAGCAGGGCAAGATCGCCCGGCTGGATATTTCCCTCTAGGACAAGCTGGCATACTGCACGGCCCCGGTTTCGAGCCTGCGCCAACCATGCCTGTCGATTCTCCCCTGAGTGCCTACCGCGCCGCCGTCGAGCAGCGCGGTTTTGTCCATGACCCGGCCCAATGGCAGGCGGTGCAGGCCTTGCAGCGCTGCCATGAGATGCTGCACCAGGGGCGGTTGCCCAAGGGTGTCTACCTCTGGGGGCCGGTGGGGCGGGGCAAGACCTGGCTGATGGATCAGTTCCACCAGACCTTGGGCGTGCCGTCGCGGCGCCAGCATTTCCATCACTTCATGGGTTGGGTTCACCAGCGCTCGTTCCAGCTCAGCGGTATCGCCGATCCGCTGCGGGCCCTGGCCCGTGAACTGGCGCGGGAGGTCCGGGTGCTGTGCTTCGATGAACTGTTCGTCAACGATATCGGCGATGCGATCATCCTCGGGCGGCTGTTCCAGGTGATGTTCGACGAGGGCGTGGTGATCGTCTCCACCTCCAACCAGCCACCGCGGCAACTCTATGCCGATGGCTTCAACCGCGAGCGCTTCCTGCCGGCGATTGCCGCGATCGAGCAGCACATGGACGTGGCGGATGTCGATGGCGGCGAGGACCACCGCCTGCATCCGGGGGCCGGGGTGCAGCGTTACTGGATCGAACCGGAGGGGCACTCGGCGCTGCTGGCCGAAGCCTTCAAGGCGCTGACCGCCGGGCAGCCGCTGTCCGGCGAACCGGTCGCCATGGGCTACCGGACCCTGGCGGTGGTGCAGGCCTCGTCGAGCGTGCTCTGGTGCCGCTATGCCGCGCTGTGTGAGGAGCCCTTGGCGGCCATGGACTTCATGGCGCTGTGCGATCGTTACACGGCGATTTTCCTCAGCGAAGTGCCGAACCTCAGCGCCTGCCAGCGCCCGGGACGGATCGCCCGCGGCACCGAGGACGCGGCGCGGCGCGTCGAGGCCGGGGACCGCGAGTTGCCGCAGTTGTCGAGACACGACGACAGCGTGCGCCGCTTCATCGCCCTGGTGGACGAGTGCTACGACCGCAAGGTGCCGCTGTACATCGCCGCCCAGGTGTCGCTGGATGCGTTGTACACCGAAGGCTACCTGGCGTTTCCGTTCCGTCGGACCCTCAGTCGCTTGCGCGAGATGCAGTTGCAGCGGTTCGGCCAGTGATGCACTGATTTTTTTCTTCCGTTTCCCTCGCTGGGCGTGGTAACAATCGGGCTGCTGAAACGCGGGAACTTCCCCTAATGGTTTCGTCGAGGACAGACATGGACGTTGCGGACGTACTGGTATTGCAAGCGAGCTACACCAACCCGATTCACGCCGAGGCCATTGCGCTGGTGCTCAATCACTATGCCCAAGACCCGATGGGCGGCGGCCAGGCCCTGGCGCCGGATGTGCTGCAGCAGTTGCCCGGCGAGTTGGCCAAACGGCCCCATGCGTTCAGTGTGCTGGCGTTTGTCGGTGGCGAGCCGGCGGGGCTGGTGAACTGCTTCGAAGGTTTTTCCACCTTTGCCTGCCGCCCCTTGGTGAACGTGCATGACGTCGTGGTGATGAGCAAGTTTCGCGGCCTGGGGCTGAGCCAGAGGATGCTGCAGAAGGTCGAGGACATTGCCCGCCAGCGCGGCTGCTGCAAGATCACCCTGGAGGTGCTGGAAGGCAACGCCGTGGCCCAGGCCTCCTACAGGAAGTTCGGTTTCAGCGGCGCGCAGCTCGATCCGGAGCACGGCCAGATGCTGTTCTGGAACAAATACCTGTAGCGCCAGCGTCCCGCACATTCCCCGGTACTGCACATTCGTCAGTACCCAACAGGGCCTTCTGGCGCAAGAGGGCCTATCTGTTTACCGCACACGACGTTTCTCTGCGGGGTTGAATCCTCCAGGAGTCGTGGCCGGCCAACAGGTGCGTCGGGTAACGACTCGTTCCCATCATTCGAACGAGGACGTCAACCATGTCAACGCAGTCGCCGGTTCCGGACAGCCCATCCATGCATCCGACCTTGGTCGCCAAAGCACTTTTTGCCGACCCTCCCTCTTTGCTCTCGGTCGCGACCCCGCTGGTCCAGGGCGTGTTGGACGAACACTATGCCGAATTCAACCTGTCGGCCGAGCGGGTGCGCCTCGCCGTGCCCTATTGGGTATTGGCCGAGGGTATCGACGGTGCCCCGGCAGGGCATCATTACTACAGCCTCAGTGAGGTCATGGTCGAGCGCTTCGCCCTGCGGGTTCCGGTCTGGGGGGCTTCCAGGAGCTTGCGTCTGGAGACGCATAACCTGCTCTGGCGCGAGCAGCCACCGGCAGCGGAGAAACCCCTGGCGATCGATCTCGACGGGCTGCTCAAGCGACTGGACCAGGCGGCGCGATCACGGCTGCTGGAAAACCTGAAACAGCAACTGATCGAGCGCTGGAATCAATCGCCGGAGGGGCACGGGCCGAGCCGTTGGGCGCGGCTGGCGGCCGCGATCGGACGCTTGCTCGTTCCGGGGCAGACGCCTGGTCGCAGAGGGCTTCCCGACCTGAGTCGGCTGCCGTTCTACATGGGCTACTCGCCTGGCGATGCCCAGGACGAAAGCCCGACGCTGGATATTCGCGCCTTCGAGACCCGGGTCTTCAGCGTGGACGCCCAGGGGCAACGCTACCCGGAGTTGTTTCCGGTGATCGACTTCATGCGCTATGAAGAGAATCTGCAGCCAATGCCCTATCCGCTTTACTTTCATCCGGGCGAAGGCGGCCTGCGCCAGGGCAAGCCGGACAGTGCCGATCTGGTCGCGATGCTGATCGGCAGCCGGACGGCCGGGCGCAATCTGGAAATCAGGGAGTCGCTCGTCTGGCGCTGGAATGAGCCCGCCGAAGTGATCGGCGACAGCCTGGCAAAAGGCTTGCTCGAATATCAATTGCAGGCGCTGAGCGCGACGCCTCCGGGCGACTGGGAGGCCAGGGCTCATCTTCAGCGTTGGGTGAACGACATTACCGATCCGGGCCGGTGGTTCGCCGTGCCCGCGAGAACCTACGATACCACGCGCTTCCAGGTGCTCACGCAAGAGCGTTGCGGCCCGGCGGCCCTGGGCCTGACGAGCGCATCGCTGCCGGACTGGCTGCTGGATGCCTCGGTTGCCGATCGTTCAAGCTACAGCGGTCTGCTTCGCGAACTGGCGCGCCAGCAGTGTGAGTCCGCAGGCCGGCATTACCTCGAAGACATCGGTACCCTCTATGAGTTTGCCGCACGGCGGCTGCAGGCGCTGATGCGCGAGGACCATCCGACGGCCACCGTTATCGACCCGAATGCCGTCAAGCTCAATATCGATAAGCTCGACTATAGCGCAGCCCAGACCCTTGACTCGCAACAGGCGCAGGTCACGGTACAGGTCGACATGACGCTGGTGGAACTGGTGTTGGCCAACCTGGGGGGCATGCGCCATACCGGTATGCGGATTCGCATCGAAGCGCGCGGATTGTCGGAGCCCGTCCCGCAGTGGATGACTCCGGATTACCTGCGCGGCCTGGTGACCCGCGCCGACATCGGCCAAGCCTACCCGGACCTGCTCAAGGAACAGCTTATTACTAACGTTGCCGAGGCTCGGCGGCGCGAGGCCTTGTTCGTCGCGCAGTGGCGGGTGCGTTTACCGCTCCAGGCCCTGGAGTTGAAGATCAAGGGCGAGTCGGGGTTCAGCATCGACGGCTTTCGCTACGTGCAGGCGCTGGTCCAGCCGGCGGGCCCGGGCCGGTTTGTCGATGCCGTGGAAATCGTCCTGCGGCCCCTGGCGTTCAAGGCCAGGGCCGACTGGCGGGCTGACGAGGTGCAGGCGATGTTCCTTATCGGTCCACGGGATATGAGCCGCGGCCCGTTGATCCTGTACCGCCCATTGTTCCTGCAACAACCGCTACGCCAATTCGAAACGGGCCAGGCGTTGCTCGCCGCGATCCGCCAGCCCGGCGATCTGCAGCGCAGCGTCCTGACCTGGATGACCGAAACGGCACGTCAGCGTTATGACCACGGGGGCTTCGACGCGCCGCGTATCCAGCAGTTCCTGGGCGGCGACGAGTTCGCGCCGGCACCGTCCAGGCCCGTCCCCGCGACGCTTGCCGAGGGCACTGCCGAAGGTGACTCTCTGTCGGCGATCTTCGCCGCCATGGTCAAGGCCCAGGTCGAGCAGGCTGACCGGCAATCGGTGTCCAATGCCGAGCAGCGCTGGGCGGACTGGAAGGAGGGCGCCTGGCAGGTGTTGCTGGGCATCACCCAACTGCCGTTTGCCGGGCTGCTGCCCTATGTCGGGCGTCTGGTGGAGATGCTCGGCTGGCTGGTGATCCTGAAGATCGGCCATGACGATCTGCGAGCGCTGGACAGCGACAATCGGGCGGAACAGTCGGCGGGGGCGGCGGACCTGTTGTTCAATCTCGCGGCCTTGCTGCTGCACTATCGCGCCGCGTCCGCCCCGGACGAAGCCGAGGCGCCGCTGTTGCAAAGGCCTGAGCCGCCGCGCGCGGAGCCGTTGCCCGCGCCGACCATTGCTCGGGTGCCCGACTTGCCCCATGCCCAACTGAGTGCGTGGTCAATGTCGGGTTGGCCAATCCACGATTCGCTGATGAAGCGGGTCCGCGCCTATCGTCTGCGCGGGTTTGACAAGCCGGCATCGGCCTTGGCCGAACTGGGCCGCGTGGCGGACTCGGGGCCGGCTCGGGGATTGGTCCATATCGAGGATGCCGGCAAGGGCAAATGGTGTGCCTTGATCCAGGGCGATCTTTACGAGGTGGCCTGGGAGGCCGACGAAGAGGGCGTCAGAATCGTTGACGAGCACGGCAATGCCGGACCCTGGGTACGCAGCGACGCGCAGGGGCGCTGGAGCCTGGATATGCGTTTGCGCGGTGGCAGTCCGCCCAAGCGGGCCCCGGCCCGTGGATCGCAAACCGTCACCGAGGAGCGCGAGGCACTGATAGCACTCAGCCGGCAGATCAAGGATAGCGAACCGTCGGTCAGCAGCAGTGTCAAGCGCTGGAGGCTGGCGACTGTTGGCGAGACGGCCAAGCGGGTCACCTACGAGCGTCGAACCGAACTGCTTCGTGAGATGACAACCTTGCTGGAAGCCGATCTGCAGAACTACCGCCAACAACTGGACCTGAGCAAAAAGTTGATGGCCGATACCCAGTTGACCAAGGTGGTGAGGCCCTTTCAGATCAATGCGCTGCACAATGGGGTGATTGGACTGCAGACGTTGCTCCATGCCCAGCAAACCTGGTTGTTGGAAAGAATCGAGCGGCCCCATTCGAAGCTTTCCTCGCGGCCTGAAGAGCAGCTGGATCCGGCGGTGATGCAGGCCGAGTGGGAGCTTGATGCGGCGGCCACGGACAAGGCGGTCGACTGGGCCCTCCAGCAGCGGGACTGGCTCGATCAGCTAAGACAGATACGCGACGGCCGCGAAAGCTATCAGACGGTGATCGCAACCGTCGGCTGGGGCTCCATCGAGGTGGAAGTCCGCGCCTGGAAGATTGCACAGTTGAAGAACCGTGTTGTCCTGGGCGAGCTAACGCCCGAGTCTCTCGGGCACGAGCTGTTCGAGGAGATCTGGGATCAGTTCGAGCGGTTGCATGTGTCCTATTACTCGTCCCTCGATGCCCTTGAGGAGGGCAAGCTGTTGGCCGGCGAGCGTATCGAGTTGTTGGAGTCGCTTGTCGAGCAATCCAGTGATTTTCAGGAAAAACTCGAGTTCTATCTGGCGACGCTGGTCGATCGTCGCCTCGCCACGGAAAAGCTGGAGCGGGTGCTCGCGTCGCTGAAGGCCATTACCCAGGATACCCGGGAAGATCTGCGCCTGTTGCTGGGCAGTGATGATTGGGAGCTGCCGCCCAGGGCTGTTGCCGGCCCATCGGTCAAAGAGACCACGAGAAAGGTCATCCGTACGCGTCACCGACAAGTGTTGTCCGGTGAGGTCCAGTCGCCGGCATCGGCGGATGGCGAAGAGACCGTGCAGGTCAGCGATGTCTATGGGCGGGTGATCGAGACCTATCGGAAAAATACCGCCGATGGGCTCTGGGAGGCGGTCGTCGACCCGGAAAAACCGGCCAAACCCGCGGTGATCAGGCCCGAGGTCGGCCTGGAAAAGCGGGTGGCCAACGGGCGCCAGTTGCTTAACGACGAAGCATCGGCGATCGACCGGGTCATGAGGCAGGCCGTGCGTTCCAATGCGCCCAGGGCGCAGGAGGACATCCTGCGTTTGCAGGCCGAGGCCATGGAGCACCAGGCCACTGAGATCGACAAGCTCCTGGGCGTTGCGCAAACACCGCCGCGCAACCCGGAGCGGGTGAGGAATGCCCAGGCGGTGGTGCGGCAGCTGCGTGACGCGGCACCGAGACTGCGGGCGTCCGGGCAGTACGCACGGATCCTCGCGATCAAGGCCAACCCGCCGGAAATGCCGCGTATCGACTACCTGTTGGGGCTGGGCGAAGTGACCATCCGCAAGGAAGGCGAGCGGATCCCGCTCGGCAAGCATGACTTCCTGCAGGAGTATGCGCTGCTCGACAAGGACGGCAAGCCGCTGTGGTACGCGCACTTTCACTACTCGAGCGTGTCGGCACTCGACTCGGCCTTCGGCGCCGGCCACCTGAAAACCCTCGAGCAGCGCAAGCTCGGCGGCAAGTACCAGTCGCTGGAGCAGGAAAAGGCCTTCAAGAAAATCCAGACGGGGCAGGGCGGCAATGCCAACCTGGCGTTGCAGATCCATCGCAGTCGGATCGACCTGGCTGCGGCGCAACAGCATTTCTTCCCGGTGCTCGCCAAGCCCGGTGATCAAGCCGGGTAACGCGGTACCCCGCTACCGCCCGAGGGCTCACGGGTTCTTGTCGACTGGCCGCTTTCCCACGTCAAGGATTGCGGCCTCATGATCTCCCTGCCGACCTCGCTGGAGACTTCACTTCAACACTACCGAAACACTGCCCGCGCGCTCTTCGCCGCTCGACCGACCCTGTCGTCGGTGGTGGGCTCGCTGGTGCAGGCGGCGCTGGACCAACACGCTCCCGACCTCAGGGTCCAGGGGCAACGGATCCAGGCTGAAACCCTCTGGCTGGGCGAGCGGGAGCCGGCATCCAGCTATCGATACACCGGCTTGTCCGACGTGCTGTTGCGCCGCTTCAGCGAGGGCTGGAGCCCGCGCTATGACGCTCCCGATTCGATACTGGTGAGCCGTGCACCCGGCTCGCAGGTCGAGGTTGCCATCGCTACGGTGGACCTGAAGCGGCTGGGCGCGACGCTCAATAGCTGGGGCGATGCCCTGCTCGAAGTGTTCAAGGCACAACTGGTCGCGTTCTGGAACGAGCCGGTGCCCGACTGGGCAGGCAAGGTCCCGGGATCGGACGCCTGGGTGCCTGGCTGGGATCGACACTCGCCGGAGATTCCCAGCCGCTGCGCGGCACTCTCGAACCTGTTGTTCGTTTCGATGTACGGTGCCGGGAGCCTGCCCAATAGCCTGGCGTTCCAGGCCAGCCAGATGCTGCCCAAGGCGCTGGTCAGCGCAGATCAGTCACTCCGTGACAGCCTGCTGGGCAAGCATGCCCTGGTGGCTTATCTGCTGCATGCCAAGGATCGGCGGGAACGGCTCGGCGTCACGCCCGTCGCGGTGGTCTTCGCCCGCCAGCTGTCAGCGTCGGACTTTGCCTACTTCCTGCTCCGTCCAGGCCATGATGTGCAGCGCTTGCAGCCTGTCGATGAGCTCTGGACGCTGCTGCGTGGTCAGTTGCCGGATCCCGGGAAGGTCGAACTGATCCCCTCGCAGCTGAATGTCTTCGACAACCTGGCCGGGGCCTTGCTGGAAAACCAGTTGCGTGCGTTGGAGCGTTTGCCGCGCAGCGTTACGGAGGGGGTTGGCGAGTCCTGGTCGGCACGCGTCGAGCGTATCACTGATCCGGGAGACTGGTTCGCTACGCCCGCGCTCGCGCCGCTTACCCCTCTGCAGCGGCGGGTGCGCGAGGCGGCGCCGCTGTGGCTGCTGAACGCCGCGGAGGCGGACCGGCGCGACTATGCCGGGCTGTTATCGACCCTGGTCGCGGCACTGGGCAAGTCGTCGTCCCACAGTCTTTTCGACGAGGTGGCTTCGCTGTCGCGCTTTAGCCGGCAGACGCTGAGGGAGGCCATGGCGCGGCGGCATCCGCAGATGCCGGAGATCCGCATGCAGGACATCCTGCTTACGCTTGAGAAATACCGGCGCAAGCCGCTGTCGCCGGATGTGCTGGGTGAGTTCGAGGAAATCGAGCTGACGCTGCCCGAACTGGCGCTGGAAAACCTCGATGATTTTCGTTTCGGCGCCACGCAGATGCGCATCCGGCTCGCCGGTGGGGCCCCGCTGCCGGACTGGATGACGACCGACTATCTGCTGGAACTGATCACCGAGGTGGATATCGGTGCCGGCTACCCGGCTTACTTGCGGCAGCGGTTGTTGGACGATACGCGTTATGCGGTGTTCCGCCAGCAACGCTTTTACCACCAGATCCAGGCGCAACTGCCCCTGGCGGCACTGGAACTCAGGCTCCGTGGCGAACAGGGGATGACCGAGAGGGGGTATCGGTTGGTCAGGGCGATGTTGGCGTTCGACGCCCATGAACGCCAGGTCGACGGTCTGCCGATCGTGCTCCGGCCCCTGGCCTTTCGGGCCAGTCCCGAGGCGAGCCCGGACAAGGTGGCGGGTATGTTTCTTATCGAGCCCCGGGACACCAGCCGGGGGCCGCATCTGCTTTACCGGCCGCTGTTCGACCCGCCCCTGGGCGAACATGTCAGCCGGCCCGCGCTGCTGGAGGCGATCGGGCAACCCGGTGCGTTGCAGGACAGTGTGCTGGCCTGGCTCGCCGCCGCTAGACGCGCGGTGTATGCCAACGGCGGTTTCCGTCAGCCCCATCTCGGCTCGGTCCTGCCGGGTGATGAGGCCGCGCCGTTGCCGGCACCACCGGCACCGGCAACCCTGGGTCGTGAGGAAGTCACGGAGGACTATGTCCATCATCTGTTTCATGCCTGTATCAATGCGGTGATCCGCCAGGCCGACATGCAGTTGTTGTCGAACGCGGAAAAACGCTGGGCGCGGTTGAAGGACAGCGGATGGCAACTGTTCAGTTCAATGCTGATGTTTGCCAGCGGCCCCTTGACCCAGGCCGGCTGGCTGATCCTGCTCTATCGCAGTGTTCGCCAGGATCTGCCGGGGTTGCTGGGCGACGACGAGGAGGCCCGGGCCCAAGCTTGGGCCGATATGCTGAGCAACCTGGCGACGGTGCTGTTGCATGAGGTGATGGCGGATGAGCGAGAACCGCTGCCGGAGTCGTCGGATAAGCGTGAGCCTTTGGCGATCGAGGGAGAGGCATCGCTTGAGCGGATCACGTCGCCCCTGGCCACCGATGAGACGTCCCAGCCGCCTTTCGACTTGTCCTGGTCGAATCCGCGCCGTGCCCTGTCGGCGGCTTCCCGCAAAGCACTGGAGAAGTTCAGTGTCAGGGTCTTCGACACGCCACCGCCACTCGATAGCCTCGGTTCGGTCTCTGCAAGCGGTCCCAACAAGGGACTGGTGCATCTCGACGGCGCCCGGGACAAGGGCTGGCACGTGCTGATCGAGAAGGCGCTCTATCAGGTCGCATGGAGCGATGACGGTCCCCGTGTGGTCGATGGTGCGGGAGCCCCGGGGCCGTTTCTGGATCGCGATGAGCAAGGTCGCTGGCGCCTCGATCTGCGCCTGCGCCTGCGCGGTGGCAGCGGCCGTGAAACCGTGCAGGCGCGCCTGCAACGCAAGCTGCGCGACCGGGCCTCCACGCTGCACGGGCAAGTGACCCAGGCGTCGGCGCGTATCGGCAGCCTGTTGAACGAGGCCGAAATGCTGCGCAAGCGTCTTGAGACCATGAGTGAGGGCAAGACCGCGAAGAACTTCAGCGACCGGCAACGCAGTGACAAGCGCCGTGAATACCTGGGCAAGCTGGAGGACCTGCAGGTTGTCCTCGAAGAAAAGATTCGCCTCATCAAGGAGTTCAATGACAATCGCCAGGTGGAGCCGAAGCCTGCGACGCTGGTGGCCGCCTTGGCCGACAGCGTGCGCAATTGCCGGACGTTGTTGAACCTGTCCCTGGCGGTGGGCCGCGAAGGCAGCCTGAGTGTCCGGGAGATCAACGAGATGATCGCCGCTGACACGGAGGCCCGTTATGCCCAGGTCGTCGCCAACCTGAAGAACAATGCCGATATCACCGACAAGCAGATTGTCTGGAGCACCCGGGAATATGCCGCGCTCGACGAGTTGCGGGCGATTCCCGAACTGGGGCCGGCGCAAGCCGCCGCACTGGAGCAGGCGCTGGTGCAGCCGTTCACCCCGCTGGACTGGCAGGCGGTGCAACTGCCGACCCTGCTGGCCTTGACCCTGGACGAACTGCCTTTGCAGATCACCCTGCAAATGGACGATCAGATCTTCGCGGCCATCAAGCACAGTGCCGAGCAAACCAAATACGTGACCAATACGATCAATCGTCTGAGTGCTGAAGATCCGCGGCAGGACCGGATCGATGCCTTGCTGACGGCCGTCAATCGCTACGATGAGACCCACGACTTGCTGAATTACTTGCAGGGCCTGATGCCGCAACAGCGCCTGCTCGAATACGCCACGCGCCTGTCGGGGCTGCTGGCGCAGTTGCGTGAAGGGGCGCTGAACAGGCTATTCGATTTGTGGGAGGAGACCGCGCCGGCCGAGCCCGACCCCGTGCCTAAGCCCGCTCCGGTGGCCGGCGGCACCCGAAAGAAGTTTATCCGGACCCGCAACCGCGAGGTGTTTGTCGGCCGGGTACGCGAGCGCACGCCCGAGCAGGAGGACGAGATCGTCGAGATCACCGATCCCAATGGCGGGTTGGTGTCGACCTTCAAGGAGAACAAGGAGGATGCCCAGGACAGGTTCTGGGAGGAAGTGAAGGTCGAGCCGGCGCCGCCGATCCCGCGCAAGGTCGGCCTGTCCAGGCTGGTGACCCAGGGACAGGCCGCGCGTGAGGGCGTCGAGGCCTTGATTCGCCAGGTGATGGCACTGACTGGCACCTCCAAGGACCCCCGCGACCTGCAAGGTATCCTGGAGCTGAAGGCGCAGAAACTGAACGCCCTGGCGGACGACCTCCAGCAGGCACTCAGTGAGGGCGGCGGGACATCGGGGCAGGTGAACACCGCTCAAGCGCTCAAGGACAACCTGCGCCTCGAAGCCACCCGGCTGATCGCCGAAGGGCGCAATGCGCGTATCGCCGCGATCAAGCGCAATGTGCCGCAGTTGGCGCGTCTGCAGTACCTGAAGGAGCAGGACCAGGTGGATATTCACCGCGCCGGCGGGCGACTGGCGCAGGAGCGGGGCGGCTTCCTGCAGGAGTATGTGATCAGCCACAAGGATGGCCGCCCCCTGTGGGTCGCGCACTTCCACTACCCGGCGGCCACGACGGCGGATGCCGGGTTTGTCAGCGCGCACCTGAAGACCCTTGCGCAACGGCGCCTGGGCAGCCAGGCCCAGGCTTCGGCCCGGCAGCGCGCAGCGGCCAGGATAGAGGCCGGGCAGGGCGGTCGGGCGCAACTGACGCTGGATATCCACCGTGGCCGGATTCTCGACAAGGCCGTGGCCCAGGCGCTGTTTTTCAACACCTCCGAGCCGGATACGGCGGGCTGAAAAACTACCGGTGGGTGCCTGCAGTCAGCGTCCCAGGCGATATCGAGACAGACATCCGCCTGCCGCTGGGCTAATGTGTGACAGTGATTTTTCATCGATATCGGGAGTACGCTGCATGCAACTGGGAATCATCGGACTGGGCCGCATGGGCGGCAATATCGCGCGGCGCCTGATGCTTGATGGCCATCAGACAGTGGTGTATGACCGCAATACCGACTTCGTCACCGCCCTGGGCAAAGAGGGCGCCATCGGCGTCGCCGACCTGCCGGCCCTGGTGGCCAGCCTGAACAGACCCCGAGCGGTCTGGGTCATGTTGCCGGCCGGTGCGCCGACCGAGGACACCATCACCGAACTGAGCGGACTGCTGGAGGCCGGCGATGTGATCATCGACGGCGGCAACACCTTCTACAAGGACGATATTCGTCGCGGCCAGGCGCTGGAGCAAAAGGGCATCGACTATATCGATGTCGGCACTTCCGGCGGGGTCTGGGGCCTGGAACGCGGCTACTGCATGATGATCGGCGGCGCCGCCCGGGTGGTCGAGCGCCTCGATCCGCTGTTCGCCAGCCTGGCCCCCGGGATCGGCAACATTCCCCGGACCCGCGACCGGGTCAGCGCCGACGACCGCGCCGAACGCGGCTATATCCATGCCGGGCCACCGGGCGCCGGGCACTTCGTCAAGATGATCCACAACGGCATCGAGTACGGCATGATGCAGGCCTTCGCCGAGGGCTTCGACATCCTCAAGACCAAGAACTCGCCGAGCCTGCCCGAGGACCAGCGTTTCGACCTCAACCTGGCGGACATCGCCGAAGTCTGGCGGCGCGGCAGCGTGGTCTCGTCCTGGCTGCTGGACCTGACCGCCGATGCCCTGGCCAGCGATCCGAAACTCGACGGTTACAGCGGCGCGGTGGCCGACAGCGGCGAAGGGCGCTGGACCATCGAGGCGGCCATGGAGCAAGCGGTGCCGGTACCGGTATTGTCCAACTCGCTGTTTGCCCGTTTCCGCTCCCGCCAGCAAAGCACCTATGGCGACAAGCTGCTGTCGGCGATGCGCTTCGGCTTCGGCGGTCACGTGGAGACACCGAAAAAATGAATGCCTCCCGCACCAGGCGCAAGGCCGAACCCGCGCCGCCGACCACGCTGTTTCTGTTCGGCGCCCACGGCGACCTGGTCAAGCGCCTGCTGATGCCGGCGCTCTACAACCTGATGCGCGATGGCCTGCTGGGGGATGGCTTGCATATCGTCGGGGTCGATCACAACGCCATCAGCGATGTCGACTTCGCCAAAAAGCTGGAAGACTTCAGCCGTGCCGAAGTCGCGGCCAAGAGCGGGAAAAAAGCCGAGGAGGCCCTGGACAACGCGCTCTGGGGCCGACTGGCGAAAAACATCAGTTACGTGCAGGGCGACTTCCTCGACGACGCGACCTATGTCGCGCTGGGTGAGAAGATCGCCGCCAGCGGTACCGGCAACGCGGTGTTCTACCTGGCCACCGCGCCGCGCTTCTTCAGTGAAGTGGTGCGGCGCCTGGGCGCGGCCGGGTTGCTGGTGGACAGTCCCGAGGCGTTTCGCCGGGTAGTGGTCGAGAAACCCTTCGGTTCCGACCTCGCCACCGCCGAAGCCTTGAACGGCTGCCTGCTCAAGGTGATGAGCGAGAAGCAGATCTATCGCATCGACCATTACCTGGGCAAGGAAACCGTCCAGAACATCCTGGTCAGTCGTTTCTCCAACGGCCTGTTCGAAGCGTTCTGGAACAACCACTACATCGACCACGTGCAGATCACCGCCGCCGAAACCGTCGGCGTCGAAACCCGTGGCAGTTTCTACGAGCACACCGGCGCCTTGCGGGACATGGTGCCCAATCACCTGTTCCAGTTGCTGGCGATGGTCGCGATGGAGCCGCCGGCGGCGTTCGGTGCCGATGCGGTGCGCGGTGAAAAGGCCAAGGTGGTCGGTGCGATCCGCCCCTGGAGCGTCGAGGAGGCCCGGGCCAATTCGGTGCGTGGCCAGTACTGCGCGGGCGAGCTGGGCGGCAAGGCGTTGCCCGGTTACCGGGAAGAAAACAACGTGGCGGCGGACAGCAATACCGAAACCTATGTCGCGCTCAAGGTGATGATCGACAACTGGCGCTGGGTGGGTGTGCCGTTCTACTTGCGTACCGGCAAGCGCATGAGCGTGCGCAACACGGAAATCGCCATCTGCTTCAAGCCGGCGCCTTATGCGCAGTTCCGTGACACCGAGGTCGAGCGCCTGCAGCCGACCTACCTGAAGATCCAGATCCAGCCCAATGAAGGCATGTGGTTCGACCTGCTGGCCAAGCGCCCGGGACCCGCACTGGCGATGACCAATGTCGAGTTGGGTTTCGCCTACCGGGATTTCTTCGAGATGCAGCCGTCCACCGGCTATGAAACCCTGATCTACGATTGCCTGACCGGTGACCAGACGCTGTTCCAGCGCGCCGACAATATCGAGAACGGCTGGCGGGCGGTGCAGCCGTTCCTCGATGCCTGGCGCGCGGACAATCAGGTGCAGGGCTACAAGGCCGGGGAAAACGGCCCGCAGGCGGCTGACGAACTGCTGGCCCGTGACGGCCGTGTCTGGCACAGCCTCGGGTGAGTGAGATCCCTTGTGGATGGCCGCCAACGGCAGCCATCCACTGCGCTCTTGCAGGGCATTGTCCGGTTTTTGGCACATCCGCTTCCTATAGGCCGGCGGGGTGGCTTGCTATAGTGGCGAATCTCTTTTCGCCCAGCCAAGGATGTCCGTCATGTCCGAATACCAAGCCTTCCACGTCGAACTGGTAGACAACGTCGCCCATGTGCGGATCAACCGCCCGGAGAAGATCAATTCGATGAACGCGGCCTTCTGGCGCGAAATCACCGAGATCTTCCAGTGGATCGACGACACCGACGCCGTGCGCGTGGTGGTCATCAGTGGCGCCGGCAAACACTTCTCTTCCGGTATCGACCTGATGCTGCTGGCCTCGGTGGCCAACGAGCTGGGCAAGGATGTCGGCCGCAACGCCCGCCTGCTGCGGCGCAAGATCCTGGAGCTGCAAGCCTCCTTCAATGCCGTCGACAACTGCCGCAAGCCGGTGCTGGCGGCGATCCAGGGCTACTGCCTGGGCGGTGCGGTCGACCTGATCGCCGCCTGCGACATGCGCTACTGTGCCGAGGACGTGCAGTTTTCCATCAAGGAAGTGGATATCGGCATGGCCGCCGATGTCGGCACTTTGCAACGTTTGCCGCGTATCATCGGCGACGGCATGCTGCGGGAGCTGGCCTACACCGGTCGTCAGTTCGGTGCCGAGGAAGCGACCCGGATCGGCCTGGTCAATCGCGTCTACCCCGATCATGCCGCCTTGCTCGATGGCGTGATGGGGATCGCGCGGGAAATTGCCGGTAAGTCGCCGATTGCCGTCACCGGAACCAAGGCGATGATCAGCTACATGCGCGACCATCGGGTCGATGACGGCCTCGAATACGTTGCCACCTGGAACGCCGCCATGTTGCAATCCACCGATCTGCGCGTCGCCATCGCCGCGCACATGAGCAAGCAGAAAGCCGAATTCCCTGATTGAAGCCTGCCAAGGACACCCCGATGACTCAACGCTGGACAACCGCTGTACTGGATATCGAGCAGGCCGGTGGCTGGGCCGTGGTACATGGCCCTTCCGGTTTCCTGCTGGACGACAACGGGGTGCTGTTTCCCCGCGAGTGGATCAAGCGCCAGGACCTGTCGCTGCTGGCCGAGCACGGTATCGGTCATCTGGATGGCGAGCCGGTCTACCTGCTGGAACTGAAGTCCGGTGCCGAGCTGCCGGGTTGTCGCTGGCAGGGCCTGCGGGCGTTCATGCTCGAGGGTGATCACACGCTCTACCGCATGCTCGGGTATGCCGCGCAGATCGGCACCTGGGCGCGCGAGCACCGCTTCTGCGGCAGTTGCGGCCAGGCCATGACCCAGGTGCATCTGGAGCGGGCGATGTTCTGCCAGCCCTGCGACCTGCGCAGCTACCCGCGGATCTCGCCGAGCATGATCGTGCTGGTGACCCGTGGCGACGAAGTGCTGCTGGCTCGCTCGCCGCGTTTCGTGCCCGGAGTCTACAGCACCCTGGCCGGTTTCGCCGAGCCGGGTGAGTCGGCGGAAGAGTGCCTGATTCGTGAAGTGCGCGAGGAAGTGCAGATCGAGGTCAAGAATATCCAGTACATGGGCAGCCAGTGCTGGCCGTTCCCGCACTCGATGATGCTCGGCTTTCACGCCGAATACGCCGGTGGCGAGATCGTGCCGCAGGCGGACGAGATCGAGGATGCGCAGTGGTTCAGCATTCACGATATGCCGCCGCTGCCGGCCTCGCGCTCCATCGCCCGCTACCTGATCGACCTGTACCTGGCGCGGCGCCTGGGTTATTCGGAGCCCGTGCTGCCGGTCTAGGCCACGCTGAACCAGTGTTGCCAGGCCAGGCGCACGGTCAGTCCGAGGACCACGGTGATGAACACCGGGCGAATGAACTTCGCCCCGCCGCTGATGGCGGTGCGGGCGCCGAAGAAGGCGCCGACCATCACCGACAGACCCATGCACAGGCCGATCACCCAGTCCACCTGGCCGGAAAACACGAACACCGACAGCGCGGCGGCATTGCTGACGAAGTTCAGGCTGCGGGCCACGCCGCTGGCCTTGACCAGGTCGATGGGGTAGAGCAGCAGGCTGCTGACGGTCCAGAAGGCACCGGTGCCGGGGCCGGCCACGCCGTCGTAGAAACCCAGGCCGAGGCCCTGGGGCAATTGCCATGTCTTCCTGATCGGCGCGTTGCTGTCCAGCGGCGCCTTGGGCGTGCCGCCGAACAGCAGGTACAGGCCGCAGGCGAAGACGATCACCGGGAGCATCTTGTTCAACCATTCGGCCGGCATGAAGTGTGCGGTCACGGCGCCGATCAGCGCGCCGACAAAGGTGCCGAGGATCGACAGCTTCCATTGCCCCGGCTGGAACAGCTTGCGGCGATAGAAGGTGAAGCCGGCGGTGGCCGAGCCGAAGGTCGAGCTGAGCTTGTTGGTGCCCAGCACCAGGTGCGGCGGCAGCCCGGCGGTGAGCAGGGCCGGGGTGGTGAGCAACCCGCCGCCGCCGGCGATGGCGTCGATGAATCCGGCGATGAAGGCAACAAGGGCGAGAATGGCGAGGGTGGTCAGGTCTACGCTGAGATCGAAGGGCATCGGGTCGGCTTAATATCGGCAGGGGGCGCGGCAGGGTGGCGCTCAAAGGCCGCCATCTTACCCATTACCGAATGTTGCCGCGACCTCATTACCTCGGCTCCAGCAAGCGCGCCCCCGTTCCATGGGCACCCAACATATCGCCATAGTTGCGCAGCGGGCAGTTCTCCATCGACAGGCAGCCACAACCGATACAGCCGTCGAGCTTGTCGCGCAACCGGGTCAACTGGGCGATGCGTTCGTCCAGTCCGGTCCGCCAGTGCTCCGACAACTGCTTCCAGTCCGCCGCTGTCGGTGCACGGCCTTCAGGCAGCGCTTGCAAGGCCTGGTGAATTTCCGCCAAGGCAATCCCCAGGCGCTGGGCCACCTTGATCAAGGCCACCCGCCTGAGCACCTCGCGCGGATAGCGGCGCTGGTTACCGGCGTTGCGATAGCTCTTGATCAAGCCCTTGCTTTCATAGAAGTGCAGGGCGGTCACGGCCACGCCGCTACGGGCCGCCAGTTGACCGACCGTAAGGGCCTTGTCCGTGGGCAGGGGTTTTTGTGTCGCCATGGGGAGAAACCTCTTGACCTCGAGTTAACTGGAGGTTTTACCCTGCGTGGCCTCGGATCACAAGATCCTGTTCGACTTCCCGGGGGAGCCTTTCATGCTGTCGACAGCGCAAAATCGCAGTTTTACCCAATTGATCCAGTTCGAGATCGAGCCCGGCCAGCTGGAGGCGCTGGTGGCTGCCCTGGCCCGGCAGACCGAGCGACTGGCCCGGGTCGAGGGTGGTTTTATCAGCGGCACGGTGCAGGCCAGCGATGACGGTCGGCGCGTGCTCAATACGCTGCAATGGCGCTCCCGGGAAGACGGCGAAGCGGCATTCGCCCGTTTCGAAAGCGGCGAAGAGGATTTCTGGGCCCTGATCCGCAGCCACCGGGCCAAGGCGGTGACTTTCGGTTCGTTCCAGGTGCTGCGCAGCATCGAGCGCAGCCGCGACGACGCCCTGCAGTGTGCGCTGGTGGGTTAGTGGCAACCGTGGCAGTAACAGAAGCAGCCATCAGCGTTAGCGGTTGAAACTGTACCGGTCCAAGTTTTTGCCAACTGTGCGTGAGTTCCGCCAGGCCCGTGGGATAGGGTGAATGTCCGACTGACCTTGTGACCGGACGCTGTCATGACCCTTTCGCTGGACCTGCTGCTGGGCTTTGCCCTTTTCGCCCTGGTGACCTCCGTGACCCCCGGCCCCAACAACACCATGTTGCTGGCGTCCGGTGTGAACTTCGGTTTCAACCGCTCCATTCCCCATATCCTGGGGATCTCCTGCGGCTTCTTTGTCCTGGTGCTGGCGGTGGGCCTCGGTCTTGGCGCGGTGTTCGAGGCTTATCCGGTGCTCTATACGGCATTGCGCTATATCGGTGGCGCCTACCTGCTGTACCTCGCCTGGAAGATCGCCGGTTCCGGACCGGTCTCCGAGGTGGAGCCGGGACAGGCCAGGCCGTTCGGGTTCTGGAACGCCGCGGCGTTTCAGTGGGTCAATCCCAAGGCCTGGGTGATGGCGGTCGGCGCGATCAGTACCTACACGCCGTTGCAGGGCTATTTCGCCAACGTCCTGGTGATCGCGGCGGTGTTCGCCCTGATCAATGCCCCCAGTGTCAGTGTCTGGGCGGCCTGCGGCAGCCTGTTGCGCAATGTGCTGCGCGATCCGCGCTGGTTGCGGCTGTTCAATCTCGGCATGGCGCTGCTGTTGGTGATCTCGCTGTATCCGTTGTTGCATGAGAGTGCGAAGCAACTGCTGCACTGAGCTCTCCTTGCGTGTCTCCCTGTTCCCGCACGATTGACACTCGCAACACCTTCCCCGTGCCTGTAAGCTGGATTTCAGGAGCGTTCCTACGCACTTTTAATGAAAGCCATCTTTCTTTAATCGTTTTCCATCGGGTACAGCTGTCCGTCCAACCACAGTTGTGGGGGCAGCAAGAGATCGATCCGCGGGACACGCTTTACGAGTCTTTCGCCATGAATGAACTTCCTCTGTATTTCGACTACGCCGCCACCACGCCGGTGGATGAGCGGGTCATTCAAGTGATGGTCGAGTGCCTGGGGTTTTCCGGCAATTTCGGCAACCCGGCCTCCAGCTCCCATGCCTTCGGCCAGCGTGCCCGGCAGACGGTCGAGCAGGCCCGACAACAAGTGGCGAGCCTGGTGGGGGCGAGCCCCGAGCAGATCGTCTGGACCTCCGGTGCCACCGAATCGAACAACCTGGCCCTCAAGGGTGTGGCCCAGGCCCGTGGTATCAGTGGCGGGCATGTGATCACCAGCCAGATCGAACACAAGGCGGTGCTCGATACCGCCCGGCAACTCCAGGAAGCCGGTGTGGCCGTCACCTACCTGGTGCCGAATGCCGAAGGCTTGATCACCGCGGCGATGGTCAGTGAAGTCCTGCGCGAGAACACCTTCCTGGTCTCGCTGATGCTGGTCAACAACGAACTGGGCACCCTCAATGACATCGCGGCCATCGGCCAGCGGGTGCGCGAGCACGGCGCGCTGTTCCATGTGGACGCGGCCCAGGGTGCGGGCAAGGTGGTCATCGACCTGGCCCGCCTGCCGGTGGACCTGATGTCGTTTTCCGCCCACAAGGTCTACGGTCCCAAGGGCATCGGTGCCTTGTATGTCGGGCCGCGCGCGCAACAGAAACTGCACGCGCAGATCCACGGCGGCGGCCATGAGGGCGGCCTGCGCTCCGGCACCCTGGCCACCCACCAGATCGCCGGCATGGGCAGTGCCTTCGCCCTGGCGAGCGAGCATCTGGAAGAAGAAGTTGCCCGCATCCGTCAACTACGCCAGCGTCTGCTGGAGCAATTGGCGGATGTTCCCGGCCTGCGGCTGAACGGCAGCCCGACGGAACGTATCCCCCATACCCTGAGTCTGACATTCGTCGAAGGCGAGTTCGACGCTGCGGCACTGGGGCGATCCCTGGCGTACTCGGCGACTTCCGCCTGCAACTCCGCGAGCCAGGCGCCGTCCCATGTGCTGCTGGCACTGGGGCATGATGCGCGGCTGGCCGGTCGCACCATTCGTCTGAGCCTGGGGCGTTTTACCTCCGAGCAGGACATCGACCGCGCCGCGTCGGCGATAAAAGCCAGCCTGAGCGCGCCGGCACCCTTCTGGGCGGTTGCCCGGCCGTGATGGCATCGAACAACAATTGAATAATAAGTGGTTAGCAGGAGACACAATGAGCACGCAGACCCCAAGTCAAGGAACCGTTCCCCAGCGCCTGGCACGTACGCGCGAACTGATGCGCCGTGAAGGCGTTCAGGCCCTGCTGGTGCCGTCGGCCGATCCCCACCTGTCGGAGTACCTGCCCGCTTACTGGCAGGGGCGGCAGTGGCTGTCGGGTTTTCATGGCTCGGTCGGCACCTTGATCGTGACGCCGGAGTTCGCCGGCGTCTGGGCTGACAGTCGGTACTGGGAGCAGGCGACCAAGGAGTTGGCCGGCAGCGGTATCGAGCTGATGAAGTTGTTGCCGGGGCAACCCGGTCCGCTGGACTGGCTGGCCGAACAGACGCCGCCCGCTGGCGTGGTCGCGGTGGATGGCGCGGTCATGGCGCTGGCTTCGGCGCGGACCCTGGGCGACAAGTTGCGCGCACGCGGGGCGCGGCTGCGCACCGATATCGACCTGCTCGATCAGGTCTGGGAAGACCGCGAGGCGCTGCCGAACCAGCCGATCTATCAGCACCTGCCGCCGCAGGCGACGGTCAGTCGGGGCGAGAAGCTCGCCCAGTTGCGGGGCGAACTGAAAGCCCGCGGCGCCGACTGGCATTTCATCGCCACGCTGGACGATATCGCCTGGTTGTTCAATCTGCGCGGTGCCGATGTGTCCTTCAACCCGGTGTTCGTTTCCTTTGCCTTGGTCAACCAGGACCAGGTCACCTTGTTCGTGTCCCTGGACAAGGTGAGTGCCGAGCTTGGGCAGGTGCTCGAGGCCGATGGCGTGACCTTGCGTGACTACCGCGAAGTCGGCGCGGCGCTGGCCGCTATTCCGGCGGGGGCGAGCTTGCTGGTCGACCCGGCGCGGGTGACGGTCGGCTTGCTGGATAACCTCGGCCAGGAGGTGAAGCTGGTCGAGGGGCTCAACCCGACGACCCTGGCCAAATCCCGCAAGAGCCTCGACGACGCGGTGCATATCCGCCAGGCCATGGAGCAGGACGGCGCGGCCTTGTGCGAATTCTTCGCCTGGCTGGAGAGCGCACTGGGCCGCGAGCGGGTGACCGAGCTGACCATCGACGAACGCCTGAGCGCCGCCCGGGCGCGACGTCCGGGTTATGTGTCGCTGAGCTTCAATACCATTGCCGCGTTCAACGCCAATGGTGCGATGCCGCACTATCACGCCACCGAGGCCGAGCATGCGCTGATCGAGGGCGACGGTCTGCTGCTGATCGACTCCGGCGGCCAGTATCAGGGCGGGACCACGGACATTACCCGGATGGTGCCGGTGGGTACGCCGACGGCCGAGCAGAAACGCGATTGCACGCGGGTGCTCAAGGGCGTGATCGCCTTGTCCCGGGCGCAATTCCCGCGCGGTATTCTTTCGCCGCTGCTGGATGCCATCGCCCGGGCACCGATCTGGGCCGAAAGCGTGGACTACGGGCATGGCACCGGCCATGGCGTCGGCTACTTCCTCAACGTGCACGAAGGTCCGCAGGTGATCGCCTACCAGGCGGTCGCGGCACCGCAGACCGCCATGCAGCCGGGGATGATCACCTCCATCGAGCCTGGGACCTATCGTCCGGGCCGTTGGGGCGTGCGCATCGAAAACCTGGTGCTGAACCGCGAGGCGGGCAAGAGCGAGTTCGGCGAGTTCCTCAAGTTCGAGACCCTGACGCTGTGTCCGATCGACACCCGCTGCCTGGAGCCGTCGTTGCTGACGCAGGAGGAACGTGACTGGTTCAACGCCTACCACGCCGAAGTGCGCGAGCGTTTGAGCCCGTTGCTGGACGGTGCGGCACTGGAATGGTTGAACACCCGTACGGTCGCGATCTGACCGCCGACCGCGCCGTCACCTGAGTGGCGGCGCGGTGTGTTCAAAGTCCCGCCAGGGCATCGCTCATGTAGTCGACGAATGCCTTGACCCTGGCGGACTGGCGACGATTGGCCGGAAACACCGCATGGATCGGCAAGGATTGGGCCTGATAGTCAGGCAAGATTGCCTTGACCCGACCGGCCTTCAGATCCTCGGCGAACAGCCACACGGGCGACAGCGCAACGCCAAGCCCACCCAGGACCATCTCCCGTATCGCTTCCGAGTTGTTGCTCTGGGCATTGCCGCGGATGTGCACGCTGTGCGCTTTCCCGTCCTTTTCGTAGCGCCAGAGATTCTGGCTGCTCAACAGATTGAACAGCAGGCAGTTGTGCCCGGCCAACTCCTCGGGGGTGTGCGGTTCAGCGTGCCGTGCCAGATACCCGGGGCTGGCCACCGTCACCCGCCGGGTGCTGCCGATGTGGCGGGCGATCAGGTTGCTGTCCCCCAGTTCGCCGATGCGCAGGCTCACATCCAGGCCTTCGCTGACCAGGTCCTGGTTGTGATCGCTCAGTTGCAGGTCGATATCCAGTTGCGGATAGCGCGCGAGAAAGTCCGGCAACCGGGCGGCGATCTGCAGGCGCCCGAAACTCACCGACGAGCCGATGCGCAAACTGCCGGCCACGCTTTCGCGGCCTGACTGGAAGCTGTGCTCGGCGGCGTCCACCGCCGCGAGGATCTGCCGACACTGTTCGTAGTAGCGTTGTCCCTCATCGGTCAGCGACAACTGGCGGGTGCTGCGGGCAATCAGCTTGCCGCCCAGCTCGGTTTCCAGGGCCTTGAGGATCTTGCTGATGGTCGGTTGGCTGGTCAGCATCTCCCGCGCAACAGCGGAAAAACTGCCGCGTTCCACCACCCGCACAAAGACTGCCATTGCATTGAGTTTGTCCACGGAGCTTCTCATTCATGCCATATGGGCATGGTCACTATAGCAATTTGGCGTCTTATCGGAATGCTCTAGGCGGCGGATGATGGATCTCACTTCCACTGACAGAGATAGCCGCCATGTCCCCTGTACCGCAAATGAATGCCCTGATGGTCGATGTCGCCGGTGCGCCGTTGCGCGAGGTTTCCATCGACCGCCCGAAACCCGGGAGCGGAGAAGTCCTGGTGCGGATCAAGGCCAGTGGCATCAACCCGCTGGACGCAAAGATTCGTGCCGGACAGGCCGGCCATGCCCGCCAACCGTTACCGGCGGTACTGGGGATGGATCTGGCGGGTGTTGTCGAGGCCTTGGGCGAGGGCGTCAGTGGCTGGGATGTCGGCGATGAGGTCTACGGGATGGCGACGGGTATCGGTGGTGCCCAGGGTTCGCTGGCCGAGTTCGCCGCAGTCGATGCCCGATTGCTGGCGCGCAAGCCGGTTAACCTGAGTATGCGTGAGGCCAGCGGATTGCCGTTGGTGCTGATCACCGCCTGGGAAGGGCTGGTGGATCGTGCGCGGGTCCAGGCTGGGCAAACGGTGCTGATCCATGGCGGCGCCGGCGGTGTCGGGCATGTGGCGGTGCAGATTGCCCGGGCCTTTGGCGCCAGGGTTTTCGCCACCGGTTCGGCCAGGCATCAGGCCGTGATCGAAGGTTTTGGCGCGACCTTTATCGACTATCGGCTGCATACCGTGCAGGAATATGTCGAGCAGCATACCGGGGGCGAGGGCTTCGATATCGTCTATGACACGGTGGGGGGCGAAACCCTGGACCAGTCGTTCCTGGCCGCACGGACTTATCACGGGCATGTCCTGAGTTGCCTCGGTTGGGGACAACACAGCCTGGCACCGCTGTCCTTTCGCGGGGCCACTTACTCCGGGGTGTTTACCTTGCTGCCGTTGCTGACCGGCCACGGGCGCGAACATCACGGGCAGATACTGGAGCAGGCCGCACGGCTGATCGAAGCCGGCCAATTGAAACCCTTGCTCGATCCCCGGCGGTTTACCCTGCAAACCGCCGAGGAGGCCTATACTTTGCTGGCCAGCGGCGCGGCGCAAGGTCGGTTGGTGATCGAGATCTAGTCCATTCAATCGTCAGAGGGTGGGGGCGTTTTAGGGCTCAGCGCGGATGGCTTGTTGCAGATGATGATCATGCTGCGGCTGGTATAGCCGGCCGGGTTGAGGCCGAACGGATAGTCACCCGGGTCTTCCACGGCATCGCCGGATTTGGCGAGGACTCGATAACCGTTGTCGCTGCAGGAATCGGCGGCTTTGGCGTAGCACTTTTCCCAGGAGGATGTCAGCCCGGAACAGTTGATATGCACGCCGCGCTTACCGTATTTCATCGGTTTCGAGGTCGCGGCGCAGCCGGCGACGGCAAGTACTGCCAGGACTATCAAGAAGCGTTTCATTACCATCCCTATCTCTGCCCCGGATCAACTCGTCCGGTTTGGCTTTTTTCCTGCCGCCTGATTCTTCCTTGAGTCCCCCTCTCCAAAATTTCCAAGGCTGGCATTGAGTTAGGTGTAAACATGTCCTATTTGAGCGGCAAATACCAGAGCTGACTCACACTCTGTATCAATCGGCGGCGACGGCGGGTGCGGACTCCTTGCGCAGGGTCAGCGTGGCTCCGATGGAGGCGCTGATAATGCAGGCGATGGCGAGCCACTGGGCGACGGACAGGTACTCGTGCAGGAACAACAGCCCGGACAGCGCGCCGAAGGAAGGTTCGATGCTCATCAAGGTGCCGAAGGTGCGGGCCGGCATGCGCGTCAACGCGACCATTTCCAGGCTGTAGGGCAGGGCGGTGGACAGGATGGCGACGCCGATGGCCGTCGGGATCAAGGCCGGGGTGAGCAGGGCGGTGCCGGCGTGGACGATACCGATGGGGGCGATGAACAGGGCGGCAATCACCACGCCGAGGGCGGCGGTCTGGATGCCATTGTCGTTGCCGGCTTTCTGGCCGTACAGGATGTACAGCGCCCAGCATGCGCCGGCCCCCAGCGCATAACCGGCGCCGAGCAGATCAATGCCGGCGCTGGTCGCGCCGGAGGGGATCAGCAGCAGGAGCCCGCTGACCGCCAGGGCTATCCAGAGAAAGTCGATGGCGCGGCGCGATGCGTAAATCGCCACCGCCAGGGGACCGGTGAACTCCAGGGCGACGGCAATGCCCAGGGGGACACTTCTCAAGGACATATAGAAGAGGAAGTTCATTCCGCCCAGGGCGATGCCATAGATGATGACGGTGCGCAGGGATCGGGCGGTGAATGTTGCCCGCCAGGGGCGCAGGACCAACACCATGATGATGCTGGCAAACACCAGGCGCAGGGTGGTGGTGCCCTGGGCGCCGACAATCGGGAACATGCTTTTGGCCAGGGAGGCGCCGGATTGAATCGAAGCCATTGCGATAAGCAGCAGGCCGACGGGAAAGAGTGTCGAGGCCAGGCTACGGGACTGCTGGGTCATGGGGTGGGGGCGTCCGGGTCTATAGGGAAGAAGGCAGCTGTACATGATGCGGAACAAAGCGCCGTTGAGCAATATATTGCTCAACGTCTCCCTGCTTTTCCATAGGGCGGTAGGGAAGGAGCGGGTACGGCTCCCGCATTCGCTCCTTATGACAGAAAAGTGAAATTAACGGTTGACGGCAAATCCTATAGGTCTATAATTCGCCCCACTTCCGGCGCGGTCGAAACGGAAAAGCCTTTGAGATTCAATGAGTTACGAAGGTTTTTAGGTTTGGGTCAAGCGGTTCGCTTCAGTGTATCGAAGCCCAGAAGGAGCTGATAAGGCAGTGTGTTTTCGCCGGTTCAGCGGTTCGATCCTCTCGATCGAAAGCGGTGTAAAAGAGGTGTTGACAGCAGCGTGTAACGCTGTAGAATTCGCCTCCCGCTAACGAGAGATCGGAAGCGCAAGTGGTTGAAGTTACACGGGAAACCTTGAAAACTTCTGAAAATAATCACTTGACAGCAAATGAGGCTGCTGTAGAATGCGCGCCTCGGTTGAGCGAACAGCTCACCAACCGCTCTTTAACAACTGAATCAAGCAATTCGTGTGGGTGCTTGTGGAGTCAGACTGAATAGTCACTAGATTATCAGCATCACAAGTTACTCCGCGAGAAATCAAAGATGTAACCAACGATTGCTGAGCCAAGTTTAGGGTTTTCTCAAAACCCAAAGATGTTTGAACTGAAGAGTTTGATCATGGCTCAGATTGAACGCTGGCGGCAGGCCTAACACATGCAAGTCGAGCGGATGAGAGGAGCTTGCTCTTCGATTCAGCGGCGGACGGGTGAGTAATGCCTAGGAATCTGCCTGGTAGTGGGGGACAACGTTTCGAAAGGAACGCTAATACCGCATACGTCCTACGGGAGAAAGCAGGGGACCTTCGGGCCTTGCGCTATCAGATGAGCCTAGGTCGGATTAGCTAGTTGGTGAGGTAATGGCTCACCAAGGCGACGATCCGTAACTGGTCTGAGAGGATGATCAGTCACACTGGAACTGAGACACGGTCCAGACTCCTACGGGAGGCAGCAGTGGGGAATATTGGACAATGGGCGAAAGCCTGATCCAGCCATGCCGCGTGTGTGAAGAAGGTCTTCGGATTGTAAAGCACTTTAAGTTGGGAGGAAGGGCATTAACCTAATACGTTAGTGTTTTGACGTTACCGACAGAATAAGCACCGGCTAACTCTGTGCCAGCAGCCGCGGTAATACAGAGGGTGCAAGCGTTAATCGGAATTACTGGGCGTAAAGCGCGCGTAGGTGGTTCGTTAAGTTGAATGTGAAATCCCCGGGCTCAACCTGGGAACTGCATCCAAAACTGGCGAGCTAGAGTATGGTAGAGGGTGGTGGAATTTCCTGTGTAGCGGTGAAATGCGTAGATATAGGAAGGAACACCAGTGGCGAAGGCGACCACCTGGACTGATACTGACACTGAGGTGCGAAAGCGTGGGGAGCAAACAGGATTAGATACCCTGGTAGTCCACGCCGTAAACGATGTCAACTAGCCGTTGGGGACCTTGAGTCTTTAGTGGCGCAGCTAACGCATTAAGTTGACCGCCTGGGGAGTACGGCCGCAAGGTTAAAACTCAAATGAATTGACGGGGGCCCGCACAAGCGGTGGAGCATGTGGTTTAATTCGAAGCAACGCGAAGAACCTTACCAGGCCTTGACATCCAATGAACTTTCCAGAGATGGATTGGTGCCTTCGGGAACATTGAGACAGGTGCTGCATGGCTGTCGTCAGCTCGTGTCGTGAGATGTTGGGTTAAGTCCCGTAACGAGCGCAACCCTTGTCCTTAGTTACCAGCACGTTATGGTGGGCACTCTAAGGAGACTGCCGGTGACAAACCGGAGGAAGGTGGGGATGACGTCAAGTCATCATGGCCCTTACGGCCTGGGCTACACACGTGCTACAATGGTCGGTACAAAGGGTTGCCAAGCCGCGAGGTGGAGCTAATCCCATAAAACCGATCGTAGTCCGGATCGCAGTCTGCAACTCGACTGCGTGAAGTCGGAATCGCTAGTAATCGCGAATCAGAATGTCGCGGTGAATACGTTCCCGGGCCTTGTACACACCGCCCGTCACACCATGGGAGTGGGTTGCACCAGAAGTAGCTAGTCTAACCTTCGGGGGGACGGTTACCACGGTGTGATTCATGACTGGGGTGAAGTCGTAACAAGGTAGCCGTAGGGGAACCTGCGGCTGGATCACCTCCTTAATCGACGACATCAGCTGCTCCATAAGTTCCCACACGAATTGCTTGATTCATTGAAGAAGACGATTAGAAGCAGCCCGAAATTGGGTCTGTAGCTCAGTTGGTTAGAGCGCACCCCTGATAAGGGTGAGGTCGGCAGTTCGAATCTGCCCAGACCCACCAATTTTGTGTGGGAAAAGCCTGTAGAAATACGGGGCCATAGCTCAGCTGGGAGAGCGCCTGCCTTGCACGCAGGAGGTCAACGGTTCGATCCCGTTTGGCTCCACCACTTACTGCTGTTTTGCTGTTTCTGCGTTAGAGCTTAGAAATGAGCATTTCCTTCGGCTGAAGGTGAAATGTTGATTTCTAGTCTTTGATTAGATCGTTCTTTAAAAATTTGGGTATGTGATAGAAAGATAGACTGAACGTTACTTTCACTGGTAACGGATCAGGCTAAGGTAAAATTTGTGAGGCTCTTAATTGAGCAGCATGCAAATTTTCGGCGAATGTCGTCTTCATAGTATAACCAGATTGCTTGGGGTTATATGGTCAAGTGAAGAAGCGCATACGGTGGATGCCTTGGCAGTCAGAGGCGATGAAAGACGTGGTAGCCTGCGATAAGCTTCGGGGAGTCGGCAAACAGACTTTGATCCGGAGATCTCTGAATGGGGGAACCCAGCCAGCATAAGCTGGTTATCTTGCACTGAATACATAGGTGCAAGAGGCGAACCAGGGGAACTGAAACATCTAAGTACCCTGAGGAAAAGAAATCAACCGAGATTCCCTTAGTAGTGGCGAGCGAACGGGGACTAGCCCTTAAGTGGCTTTGAGATTAGCGGAACGCTCTGGAAAGTGCGGCCATAGTGGGTGATAGCCCTGTACGCGAAAGTCTCTTAGTCATGAAATCGAGTAGGACGGGGCACGAGAAACCTTGTCTGAATATGGGGGGACCATCCTCCAAGGCTAAATACTACTGACTGACCGATAGTGAACTAGTACCGTGAGGGAAAGGCGAAAAGAACCCCGGAGAGGGGAGTGAAATAGATCCTGAAACCGTATGCGTACAAGCAGTGGGAGCAGACTTTGTTCTGTGACTGCGTACCTTTTGTATAATGGGTCAGCGACTTATATTCAGTGGCGAGCTTAACCGAATAGGGGAGGCGTAGCGAAAGCGAGTCTTAATAGGGCGTTTAGTCGCTGGGTATAGACCCGAAACCGGGCGATCTATCCATGGGCAGGTTGAAGGTTAGGTAACACTGACTGGAGGACCGAACCGACTACCGTTGAAAAGTTAGCGGATGACCTGTGGATCGGAGTGAAAGGCTAATCAAGCTCGGAGATAGCTGGTTCTCCTCGAAAGCTATTTAGGTAGCGCCTCATGTATCACTGTAGGGGGTAGAGCACTGTTTCGGCTAGGGGGTCATCCCGACTTACCAAACCGATGCAAACTCCGAATACCTACAAGTGCCGAGCATGGGAGACACACGGCGGGTGCTAACGTCCGTCGTGAAAAGGGAAACAACCCAGACCGTCAGCTAAGGTCCCAAAGTCATGGTTAAGTGGGAAACGATGTGGGAAGGCTTAGACAGCTAGGAGGTTGGCTTAGAAGCAGCCACCCTTTAAAGAAAGCGTAATAGCTCACTAGTCGAGTCGGCCTGCGCGGAAGATGTAACGGGGCTCAAACCATGCACCGAAGCTACGGGTATCACGTAAGTGATGCGGTAGAGGAGCGTTCTGTAAGCCTGTGAAGGTGAGTTGAGAAGCTTGCTGGAGGTATCAGAAGTGCGAATGCTGACATGAGTAACGACAATGGGTGTGAAAAACACCCACGCCGAAAGACCAAGGTTTCCTGCGCAACGTTAATCGACGCAGGGTTAGTCGGTCCCTAAGGCGAGGCTGAAAAGCGTAGTCGATGGAAAACAGGTTAATATTCCTGTACTTCTGGTTATTGCGATGGAGGGACGGAGAAGGCTAGGCCAGCTTGGCGTTGGTTGTCCAAGTTTAAGGTGGTAGGCTGGACTCTTAGGTAAATCCGGGAGTCTAAGGCCGAGAGCTGATGACGAGTGTCCTTTAGGACGCGAAGTGGTTGATGCCATGCTTCCAAGAAAAGCTTCTAAGCTTCAGGTAACCAGGAACCGTACCCCAAACCGACACAGGTGGTTGGGTAGAGAATACCAAGGCGCTTGAGAGAACTCGGGTGAAGGAACTAGGCAAAATGGCACCGTAACTTCGGGAGAAGGTGCGCCGGTGAGGGTGAAGGACTTGCTCCGTAAGCCCATGCCGGTCGAAGATACCAGGCCGCTGCGACTGTTTATTAAAAACACAGCACTCTGCAAACACGAAAGTGGACGTATAGGGTGTGACGCCTGCCCGGTGCCGGAAGGTTAATTGATGGGGTTAGCTAACGCGAAGCTCTTGATCGAAGCCCCGGTAAACGGCGGCCGTAACTATAACGGTCCTAAGGTAGCGAAATTCCTTGTCGGGTAAGTTCCGACCTGCACGAATGGCGTAACGATGGCGGCGCTGTCTCCACCCGAGACTCAGTGAAATTGAAATCGCTGTGAAGATGCAGTGTATCCGCGGCTAGACGGAAAGACCCCGTGAACCTTTACTATAGCTTTGCACTGGACTTTGAATTTGCTTGTGTAGGATAGGTGGGAGGCTTTGAAGCGTGGACGCCAGTCTGCGTGGAGCCATCCTTGAAATACCACCCTGGCAACTTTGAGGTTCTAACTCAGGTCCGTTATCCGGATCGAGGACAGTGTATGGTGGGTAGTTTGACTGGGGCGGTCTCCTCCTAAAGAGTAACGGAGGAGTACGAAGGTGCGCTCAGACCGGTCGGAAATCGGTCGTAGAGTATAAAGGCAAAAGCGCGCTTGACTGCGAGACAGACACGTCGAGCAGGTACGAAAGTAGGTCTTAGTGATCCGGTGGTTCTGTATGGAAGGGCCATCGCTCAACGGATAAAAGGTACTCCGGGGATAACAGGCTGATACCGCCCAAGAGTTCATATCGACGGCGGTGTTTGGCACCTCGATGTCGGCTCATCACATCCTGGGGCTGAAGCCGGTCCCAAGGGTATGGCTGTTCGCCATTTAAAGTGGTACGCGAGCTGGGTTTAGAACGTCGTGAGACAGTTCGGTCCCTATCTGCCGTGGACGTTTGAGATTTGAGAGGGGCTGCTCCTAGTACGAGAGGACCGGAGTGGACGAACCTCTGGTGTTCCGGTTGTCACGCCAGTGGCATTGCCGGGTAGCTATGTTCGGAAAAGATAACCGCTGAAAGCATCTAAGCGGGAAACTTGCCTCAAGATGAGATCTCACTGGAACCTTGAGTTCCCTGAAGGGCCGTCGAAGACTACGACGTTGATAGGTTGGGTGTGTAAGCGCTGTGAGGCGTTGAGCTAACCAATACTAATTGCCCGTGAGGCTTGACCATATAACACCCAAGCAATTTGCTGACTCGAAAGAGCACCAGATTGCGGTGTGTGAAGACGAAACGAACCGAAAGTTTGCGACTCACAAAACACCAAGCTGTCACATACCCATTCGCTGGAGCGTGATCTCGTAAGAGAAAACGACCTGGCTACCGAATTTCTTGACGACCATAGAGCATTGGAACCACCTGATCCCATCCCGAACTCAGCAGTGAAACGATGCATCGCCGATGGTAGTGTGGGGTTTCCCCATGTGAGAGTAGGTCATCGTCAAGATTAAATTCCGAAACCCCTATCTGCGCATGCAGGTAGGGGTTTTGTTTTTGAACCGCGGAAATGCCAACCGCAGTCAGTAAATTCCGAGCGTAAAAAAACCACCTGTGCAGGTGGTTTTTTTATTTCCGGGATTCACTCCCCGCGATAGATGCAGCCGCTGGTGCAGGTCTCGTGGATGCGGATGGCCGACAGTTCCGGCAGCAACGGTTTCAACTCCTGCCAGATCCACTTCGCCAGGACCTCGCTGGTGGGGTTCTCAAGGCCGGGAATATCATTCAGGTAGTTGTGGTCCAGGCGCTCATACAGCGGCTTGAAGATTTCCTTGATCTCCGAGAAGTCACGGATCCAGCCGGTATACGGGTCCACCTCGCCGCTCAGGTGAATCGCCACCTTGAACGAATGACCATGCAGGCGACCGCATTTATGGCCGTCCGGTACGTGGGGCAGCTTGTGGGCGGATTCGAACGTAAACTCTTTGAAGATTTCCACGGTAATGTCAGCTCTGAAGGGTGGCCAGCGCGCAGCCGATAAATGCAGGACGGCAGTTTAACAGCTTGCGCGGCGGCAATCGCATCAAAGCGCCAACAGGCGCTCTCCCAGACGACCATTGTCGACCAGTTCGAGAAACTCGTCACCCAGGCGCCGGCTCTGCTCCATCGCCTTGCGCCAATAGGTCTGACGTCCCTGGTCGTCACCCATGTAGCGCTTGAAGTCGTTACGATCGGGCAGCTTGCCATGGGGCAGCCGGGCCAGGTATTCCCGCGAAGGCGCCAGCAGCAACACGTCCTGCAAGCGGTCCGGGTTGCCCCGGCGCCAGGGCAGGGTCTTGTCGAACCAGCCGGGGATGACCTTGTCGGTGAAATGTGGGTACAGCACCACATCCTCGCCGCTGTAGGGCAGGTCCAGGTGATAGTCCAGCAGTCCGCCATCGCGGTAGGTGCCAGTGCCGACCCCGGCGATATCACGCACGCCTTCCATCACCATCGGGATCGAGCCCGAGGCCAGCAGGCCCTGGCGCAGGTTGTCCTCGTCCAGCGGCAGGCAGCGCGACGGAAAGTCCGCGAGTGGCTGAAGGGGAGGGGCCCGTCGCGGATCATGCAGGATGACCCGTTCGAAGTGACGCGACAGCCGCGAACGCTTGACCAGGTTGTCGGCGATCACGGACGACAGCCCGAGCCCCAGGCGCCCGCGATGATCCTCGGCGAGCAGACCGTGGCTCTTCACGATCACCACGTTCAGGCGGTAATGGGTGTTGGCCAGGATCGACGCGTCGCGGCCATCGAGCAGGTCATGGAGCATGCGCCGGCAGCTCTGGCTGACCTGTGCCATGGTCACGCCCTTGGCGAAGCTTTGTTCGTTGTAGAGCTGGCCCAGCCGCGTGATGCCCTCGGCGGCATCCGGCAGGCAGGCGCTGGCGAAGCGCCAGGCACCGATGGAGGCACCGATCAGCGAGCGCTCCCGGGGACTGGCCGGCAGCCACTCGCCGAACAGCGCCAGGTCCAGGCCCTGGATGCCGAGGGCCTTGGGCCCGCCGGCCGCACCGGGCAGGGTGCCGACGTCAGCGGCCTTCAAGCCCTGTTCGCGAATGCGCTGCAAGGTCCGCTTGCCGGCCTTGAGGGTCAAGGCGGGAAACTTGATATGGATGGCGGTCATACAGTCCTCGTTCTACCGGGACGGGAATTATAGGGGAGCTTGCGGTCCGCGCCTGTCGTTGCCCTGCAAAAACCGCCAGCCGCGGCGGATGACGGTCGGATAAATTCAGGTTCGATTAAGTTGCGACGTCTAGCGTATGGCCTTGCACGGCTCGGTTGATACCGGGTGCGGTGAACGAACGGCGACTTCACTTATCAGATAGAACTGCACGGCGCTCAAGGAGCTGAGCGGGATGTTGAATCGGACGCCATCGGCGGGCAGGTTCTCAAGGATCATCAGGACAGTTAATGACGTTGAATCTGCACGCCTGCACCTGGCTTGCGCTGGCTGCCTTCGGTTGCCAGGCCTGGGCCGGCGACCTGAATCAGGACGAAGCCCTGCGTTTACGCCGCGAGGGCGTCATCATGCCGCTGGAGCAGCTGCTGCAGCAGGCTTTGAGTCACTACCCCGGGGCGAAGCTGCTGGAGGCCGAATTGGTGAGTCGGCATGACGTCTATGTCTATGACGTCGAACTCCTGACCCAGGCCGGCGTGGTGCGGGACATCGAGCTGGAGGCCAGCAGTGGTCGTTTATTGAAAGACAAGGAAGACGATTGATGCGGCTGTTGTTGGTGGAAGACCATGTTCCCTTGGCGGACGAACTGATTGCCGGCCTCACGCGCCAGGGCTATGCCGTCGACTGGCTGGCCGACGGGCGCGATGCGCTGTTCCAGGGGGCCGTCGAGCCCTACGACCTGATCATTCTCGATCTCGGCCTGCCGGGCTTGCCGGGGCTCGAGGTGCTGCACAAATGGCGCGCCGGCAACCTGTCGGTGCCGGTGCTGATCCTCACCGCGCGCGGCTCCTGGGCCGACCGTATCGAAGGGCTCAAGGCCGGTGCCGACGATTACCTGACCAAGCCGTTTCACCCGCAGGAATTGCAGCTGCGGGTCCAGTCGCTGCTGCGCCGGGCCCGTGGCCAGGCCAACCAGCCGACCCTGAAGGCTGCCGGCCTGCATCTGGACGAAGGGCGCCAGTGCGTCAGCCGCGAGGGCGGTGATGTCCAGCTCACGGCGGCGGAATTCCGGCTGTTGCGCTATTTCATGCTGCACCCCGAACAGATCCTCTCGAAAAGCCATCTGGCCGAGCATCTCTATGACGGCGAAACCGAGCGTGACTCCAATGTGCTGGAGGTGCATGTCAATCATCTGCGGCGCAAGCTGGGGCGCGCTGTGATCGAAACCCGCCGTGGCCAGGGCTATCGCTTTGGTGGCGCGGCCCGGTGAAGTCGATTCAGCGACGTTTGAGTCTCGGGCTGGTCAGTGTATTGCTCGTTGCCGGACTGGTGGTGGCACCGACCAGCCTCTGGCTGTTCGAGCTGGGCTTGCAACGTTATCTGGAGGATGGGCTGCATGCCGACAGCGAGAGCCTGCTGGTGGCATTGGTGCGCACCCCACACGGTCTGAAACTGGATGAGCGACGCTTGTCGCCGGCCTATCAACGGCCCTTTTCCGGGCATTACTTTTGTGTCGATTTCGCTGATCAGCACTGGCGCTCGCGTTCGCTCTGGGATCAGGACCTGCCCATCGTCGAGAAGGCCGGGCTGCACGCCAACCTGCAGCTGGGACCGGAAGGGCAGATGCTCCTGGTGCTGCGTTCGGACTACCGGCGCCTGGGCCAATCGATCAGTATCAGCGTGGCCCAGGACTACACGCCGGTGCGCCGCAAATTCCAGCTGGTGCAGCGCGTTGGCCTGGGCATCGGCCTGGCGGCGCTGATCGTGATCCTGCTGTTGCAACGGGTCACCGTGCGCCGAGCCTTGCGCCCGTTGGAGAACGCCCGGAAGCAAATTGCCCAGTTGCAACAAGGACGCCGTTCGCAACTCGATACCCAGGTTCCGTTGGAACTGGAGCCACTGGTGTCGCAGGTCAATCGCCTGCTGGCCCACACCGAGGGCAGCCTCAAGCGTTCGCGTGATGCCCTGGGCAATCTCGGTCACGCACTCAAGACCCCGCTGGCGGTCCTGCTGAGCCTGGCCTCCAGTGCTGAACTTGCGGCTCACCCGCACCTGCGCAAAACCTTGCGTGAACAGCTGGAGCAGATTCAGCAACGCCTGGAACGGGAACTGGGGCGTGCCCGACTGGCGGGGGACACCCTGCCCGGCGCGGCATTCGATTGCGATACGGAACTGCCGGTGCTGTTCTCGACCCTGCGCATGATCCATGGCGAGCACCTGCAGCTGTCCCGCGAGGTGCCGAGCGGATTGCAGTTGCCCTGGGATCGCGAGGACCTGCTGGAGCTGCTCGGCAATCTGCTGGACAACGCCTGCAAGTGGGCCGATGCACAGGTGCGCCTGAGTATTGTCGAAGTGTCTGCCGGTTATCGGCTGGGGATCGAGGACGATGGGCCGGGCATCCCGCCGCAGAGTCGGGCGGCGGTGTTCAGCCGGGGCACTCGCCTGGACGAACAGACCCGCGGGCATGGGCTGGGCCTGGGTATCGTGCGCGATATCGTCGAGGCCTGGGGCGGCGATTTGCGCTTGTCGAGCAGCCCGCTGGGCGGGCTGCTCGTGACGGTCGACGTGCCGCGCCGCTAGGCTCGACTAAAACTGCCTGCGCGACGATCATGCTGCGTTAAAAACAGGCTCGCAATGCTCATGTAGGTCCCTACACTCCGCTTGCTCGCCTGTTTTTGCCTTGCCTGATCGCCGCTCGGCGAGTTTTCGTACGGAGCCTAGACGCGGAACTGGTCCATCAGGCCCTGCTGCTGGTTCGCCAGGCTGTTGAGCGACTGGCTGACCCGCGCCGACTCATTGGCCTGTCCGGACAGCGACTCGGTGACGTCGCGAATGGTCGCCACGTTGTGGTTGATTTCCTCGGCCACCGCGCTCTGTTCTTCCGCCGCGCTGGCGATCTGCAGGTTCATGTCGGTGATCACCGTCACGGCGTCGCCGATCTGCTGCAGCGCGGTCACCGCCTGGCTGACCTGCTCGACACTGCCTTGCGCCTGACGATGGCTGTTGCCCATGGAGGTGACCACTTCCTGGGTCCCGCTCTGCAGCTGCTCGATGACCTGGCGGGTTTCCTCCACCGACTCCTGGGTGCGTCGCGCCAGGTTGCGCACTTCATCGGCGACCACCGCAAAGCCGCGTCCGGCTTCACCCGCCCGGGCGGCCTCGATGGCGGCGTTGAGGGCCAGCAGGTTGGTCTGCTCGGCAATGGCGCGAATCACTTCCAGCACCGAGCCGATCTTCTCGCTGTTGGCCGCCAGCCCTTCGACCTGCACCATGGCCTGGCTCATGTCGGCAGCCAGGTGACCGATGCTGCTGGTGGTGCGGTCGATCACCGTCAGGCCCTGGCGCGTGGCCTGGTCGGCATCGCGCGCCGCGTGGGCGGCCTGGGCGGCACTGCGGGCAACGTCCTGGGCGGTGGCGCTCATTTCATGGGAAGCGGTGGCCACCTGGTCGACCTGGCGATACTGCTGCTCCATGCCGGCGCTGGTCTGGCTGGCGATGGCGGCGGACTGGTCGGCGGTCCCGCGAGCATCCTGGACCGAGCGCTTGACGTCGGCGATCACCGGTTGCAGCTTGTCGAGGAAACGGTTGAACCAGCCGGCCAACTGGCCCAGTTCGTCGCGCTTGGCATAGTTCAGGCGGCGGGTCAGGTCGCCTTCGCCGCTGGCAATGTCTTCCAGCATGTGCGCCACACCCAGGATCGGCCGGGTCACGCTGCGGGCCATCAGCCAGACCAGCAGCAGGCCAACCACCGCGGCCAGCAGGCCAAGGCTGAGTTCGACCAGAGTGCCGGCGGCATTGCGCTCGTCGAGTTGATCCTTGAGTGTCTCGGCCGGCCCCACCAGGACCTTTTCCGGGATGTCCAGCAGCACGCCCCAGGACTTGCCGCCGGGGATTGGCTGGAACGGCGCGAGGATCTTCAACCGGTCCTGTTCGCGCTCGCTGCGTGTCGTGCTCAGGGTGGACAGTGTGTGAGTCAGGGCGGCACCGTTGACGGGATCGACCTGCTCCAGGCGCTTGCTCAACTGGCTCGCGTCCGGACTGTAGCCGGCCAGCAGACCCGCCGGGCTGAGGATGCTGACGCTGGTCTGGCCGTCATAGAGCTTCTTGCTGGCCTGCTGGCTGAGCGCTTGCAGGCTGTTGAGGTTGATGTCCACCGACAGCGAGGCAATCACTTTGCCCTCGACCATCAACGGGAAGACGATGCTGGTCATCAGCACGTTCTGGCCATCGATCGGGTAGAAGTAGGGTTCGATCACGCAGGGCTTGAGGGTGCTGCGCGGGCAGGTGAACCAGGCGTTGTTCGGTTCGCCGCTGGGACCGCGGCTGGTGTCGGCCATGTCGCTTTCCGGCAGCGGCATGGAGGTCAGCTTGCCCGGGGTCGGCTGCGACCAGTAGAGCGCGAAGCGGCCCTTTTCATTGCTGCCCACCTCCTTCTGGCCGGCGAACAGCTCATCCTTGCCGTCCAGCGCATTGGCTTCGAACACCAGGGACAGGCCGAGCAGGTCCGGGTTGGCTTGCAGTGCGGACTTCACCTGGCGGGTCAGGTCCTCGCGCAGGTCGAAGGCATCGAGAAAGCGCTTTTCCGCCTGTTCGCGCAGGAACAGCACCTGGCGGGCAAAGCCGTTGCCGTATTGATAGGCGTCCATGAACTGACGACGAATGATCAACGCCTGCACTTCGCCCTGGGCTTCGATCCGCGCCTGGGCCGCTTCATTGAGCATCTCCATGCTCGAGGCTTTCACCAGTTGCGAGCTGTGTTCCATGCGGTAGAGGGAAAGCCCCACCAGCAAGGTCACGACGCCCAGCAGGCTGAGTCCGGCGAGCAGGGTGATTTTCCACTGGATGGAAAGTTGTCTGAGCGGCATGAAGTGACATCCTTGATCGAGGCAAGAGAAGGCGGAAGGTTGACGGCTTGAGGTTTTTTATTTGTTTAATCGTTCAATTAAAAATAAGCAAGGTCTTTCGGTGAACTGCTATTTCACTGGAAAAACATAGGGTTATTGAACGGGGTGAGGCCGTCCCACGCTAGCTGTGAGTGTGGGGGGAGGGAGAATAGCGTCAACGCGTCATGGGCAGATATCCGCAGTGCGTCATTTGCGTGTATCAATAGCCTCTCTGCTCAATTTTGCTCGTCCCAAGCCGTTAACCTGTTGACTGTCTTCCCTATAAGAGAGAACCCTCATGCGCCTGAGCCTGAAGACCAAAGTCGTGTCCCTCGCCGTACTGCCGGTATTGCTCTGCGCCCTGGTGATCAGCCTGACCATGGTTTGGATACTGCAGAATCAGGCCAAGGATGAAGTGGAGGAAACCCGCCAGCGTCTGCTCTCGGAAGCCAAGGTGACCTTGCAGAATTACGTCAACCTGGCGCTGACCGCGATCAAGCCGCTCTACGATGCGTCGGCCCCGGGGGACATGGCCGCGCGGGCCCAGGCGGTGAAACTGCTGTCGAGTATCAAGTATGGCAAGGACGGTTACTTTTTCGGCACCGACTCGCAGATTGTGCGGGTGTTCAAGAGCGACAACCCCAGCGGTGTCGGCCAGAATTTCAACGACGCCCGCGACCCGAATGGCGTCTACTACACGCGTGAGCTGGTCCGGGTCGCCAAGGACGGTACCCATTACCTGAGATACAGCGCGTCGTTGGCCACCAACGAGCAGGTCCTGGTACCCAAGATCGCCTATACCGAATTCCTGCCCAAGTGGGACATGGCCATCGGTACCTTCGTCAACCTCGATGGCATCGACGCCCAGGTTGCGGAGGTGGAGGCCAAGGTCCATCAGCGCATGGAAGGGGTGATCCTGAGTATCTTCGGGATCGCCCTGGTGGTGCTGTTGGTGATCGCAGTCCTCGGGGCCCTGATGGCCAATACCATTTTGCGTCCGTTGCAATTGATGAAGCACAGCCTGGACGATATTGCGGCCGGGGAGGGGGATCTGACGCGGCGCCTGGCGATCACCAGCCAGGACGAGCTGGGGCAGTTGGCCGGTTCCTTCAACCGCTTTGTCGACAAGATCCATGGCCTGGTGCGGCAGATCAGTGAAATGACCGTGCAACTGACCACGCTGGTCTCCCAGGTCAGCGAACAGGCCCAGCGTTCGGAACAGGCGATGGAACGTCAGCGCCACGAGACCGACCAGGTGGCCACGGCGATCAACCAGATGTCCTCGGCGGCCCAGGAAGTGGCGCGTGGCGCCCAAGGGGCCGCGATCGCCGCGCAGCAGACCGATGCCGAAGGCCAGACCGCCAAGCGGGTGGTCGATGGCAGCATCCAGCAGATCCACGCGCTGGTGAAGGACATTCGCCACAGCGGCACGTCCCTGGACAGCCTGCAGCAGGACGTGACCTCGATTGTCAGCGTGCTGGGGGTGATTCGTTCGATTGCCGAGCAGACCAATCTACTGGCGCTCAACGCCGCCATCGAGGCGGCACGGGCCGGTGAGGCGGGGCGCGGTTTTGCGGTGGTGGCCGATGAAGTACGCGCGCTGGCCAGCCGGACCCAGCAGAGCACCCAGGAAATCCAGGGCATGATCGATCGCCTGCAACAGGGCACGCAGGTGGCGGTGGAGGCCATGCGCCGCTCGAGCGAAGCCGGTGACGGTACTTCGGACCGGGCCAACGAGGCCGGTGCATCGCTGGATACCATGGCGCAGTTGATCGGCACCATCAACGCGATGAACGCGCAGATCGCCAGCGCCGCCGAGGAGCAGACCGCGGTGGCCGAGGAGATCAACCGCAGCGTGCACCAGATCGCCACGGCGGTGGACAGCGTGGCCGATGAAACCCAGCGCAGCGCCCAGACCTCCCGCAGCCTGGCGGAACTGGGACAGCGCCTGGGCAAGCTGGTGGGGCAGTTCCGGATTTAGAACGCATCTTTGCTCGTCCCAGGCGGTTGACCCGTTGACCGCCTATTCCTACAAGAGAGATCCATTATGTGCCTGAGCTTGAAGGCCAAAGTCGTGTCCCTCGCAGTGCTGCCGGTATTGCTCTGCGCCCTGGTGATCAGCCTGACCACGGTGTGGATGTTGCAAAATCAGGCCAGGGATGAGGTGGAGCAAACCCGCCAGCGTCTGCTCTCGGAGGCCAAGGTGACCTTGCAGAACTACGTCACCCAGGTGATGACCGCGATCAAGCCGCTCTACGATGCCGCGCCCCCGGGCGACATGGCGGCGCGGGCCCAGGTGGTGAAGCTGCTGTCGAGTATCAAGTACGGCAAGGACGGTTACTTCTTCGGCTATGACTCGCAGATCGTGCGGGTGTTCAAGAGCAATAGCCCCGATGACATCGGCAAGAGTTTCAAGGATGCCCGCGATCCGAATGGCGTCTACGCCAATCGCGGCCTGGTCGAGGTTGCCAAGGACGGTACCCATTACCTGAAATACAGTTCGCCGCTACCCGGCAACGACAAGGTGCTGGTACCCAAGATCGGTTACACCGAATACCTGCCCAAGTGGGACCTGGCCATCGGTACCTCCGTCAACCTCGACGGTATCGAGGCCCAGGTCGCGGAGTTGGAGACCAAGGTCCATCAGCGCATGGAGGGGGTGATCCTGAGCATCCTCGGGATCACCCTGGTGGTGCTGCTGGTGATCGCGGTCCTCGGGATACTGATGGCCAATACCATTTTGCGCCCGTTGCAATTGATGAAGCACAGCCTGGACGATATCGCGGCCGGGGAGGGTGACCTGACGCGGCGCCTGGCGATCACCAGCCAGGACGAACTGGGGCAGCTGGCCGGTTCCTTCAACCGCTTTGTCGACAAGATCCATGGCCTGGTGCGGCAGATCACTGAAATGACCGCGCAACTGACCGCGCTGGTTTCCCAGGTCAGCGATCAGGCCCAGCGTTCGGAACAGGCGATGGAACGTCAGCGCCACGAGACCGACCAGGTGGCCACGGCGATCAACCAGATGTCCTCGGCAGCCCAGGAAGTGGCCCGCAGCGCGCAAGGTGCCTCGGTTGCCGCGCAGCAGACCGATGTCGAAGGCCAGACCGCCAAGCGGGTGGTCGACGGCAGCATCCAGCAGATCCATGCGCTGGTGAAGGATATTCGCCACAGCGGCACCTCCCTGGACAGCCTGCAGCAGGACGTGACTTCGATCGTCAGCGTGCTGGGGGTGATTCGTTCCATCGCCGAGCAGACCAACCTGCTGGCCCTCAACGCCGCCATCGAGGCGGCACGGGCTGGTGAGGCGGGGCGTGGTTTTGCGGTGGTGGCCGATGAAGTGCGTGCACTGGCCAGCCGGACCCAGCAGAGCACCCAGGAAATCCAGGGCATGATCGACCGTCTGCAACAGGGCACGCAGGTGGCGGTGGAGGCCATGCGCCGTTCCAGCGAGGCCGGCGACGGCACTTCGGACCGGGCCAACGAGGCCGGTGCATCGCTGGATACCATGGCGCAGCTGATCGGCACCATCAACACGATGAACGCGCAGATCGCCAGTGCCGCTGAGGAGCAGACCGCGGTTGCCGAAGAGATCAACCGCAGCGTGCACCAGATCGCCACGGCGGTGGACAGCGTGGCCGACGAAACCCAACGGGGTGCCCAGACCTCCCGCAGCCTGGCGGAACTGGGACAGCGCCTGGGCAAGCTGGTGGGGCAGTTCCGGATCTAAAAGCATCGCCGGCAAGCCGGCTCCCACAGGTTTTTCGGTCGTACACAAGACCCAGGTACGACGCGGACAATTGTAGGAGCCGGCTTGCCGGCGATAGCGCCCGTCCAGGCGACTGATATCTATCAGGCCTCCGCCAGATCCCGCATCAACAACCCGAACCGCAACTCCAGCTCATCCGGAACCGGCAGGTACACCGTGTGCCCATCCCCTGGCGCCACCTCGATCCGCTCGCCGCGCTCGTTGCGCAGCTCATCCAGATCAAAATGCAGATTGCCCCCGGGGGTCATCAGCTCCAGATGATCGCCAACCCCGAAACGGTTCTTCACCTTGACCTGCGCCAGTCCCTCGCGGCGTTCGCCGGTCAGTTCGCCGACAAACTGCTGGCGTTCCGAGACCGAGCTGCCGTGCTGATAGTTCTGATACTCGTCATGCACATGTCGACGCAGGAAACCTTCGGTGTAACCGCGTTGGGCCAATGATTCGAGGTCATGCATCAGGTTGCGGTCGAACGCTCGTCCGGCCACCGCGTCGTCAATGGCCCGGCGATAGACCTGGGTCGTTCGCGCACAGTAGAAATGCGATTTGGTCCGGCCTTCGATCTTCAGCGAATGCACGCCCATGCGGGTCAACCGCTCGACATGCTGTACGGCGCGCAGGTCCTTGGCGTTCATGATGTAGGTGCCGTGCTCGTCCTCGAAGGCCGGCATCGACTCGTCCGGTCGCTGGGACTCCTGGAGCAGGAACACCTGGTCGGTCGGCGCGCCGATGCCCAGGGTCGGCTCGACGGGGTCGAACGCCTGGACTATCTCGCCCAACAGGTTTTCCGCGGCCGGCTGCGCCTTGTACTGCCAGCGGCAGGCATTGGTGCAACTGCCCTGGTTGGCGTCGCGGCGGTTCAGGTACCCGGAGAGCAGGCAGCGGCCGGAATAGGCCATGCACAGCGCGCCGTGGACGAACACCTCCAGCTCCATGTCCGGCACCTGCTCGCGGATTTCGCCGATCTCCTCCAGGGACAGCTCCCGGGAGAGGATGATCCGGCTCAAGCCCAGTTGCTGCCAGAACCGCACGCTGGCCCAGTTCACCGTATTGGCCTGCACTGACAGGTGAATCGGCATCTGCGGGAAATGCTCGCGCACCAGCATGATCAAGCCGGGGTCGGACATGATCAGCGCGTCCGGGGCCATGGCGATCACCGGTGCCAGGTCCTTGAGAAAGGTCTTGAGTTTGGCATTGTGCGGGGCGATGTTCACCACCACGTAGAAGCGCTTGCCCTGGGCCTGGGCTTCGCGGATGCCGAGGGCCAGGTTGGCGTGGTCGAACTCGTTGTTGCGCACCCGCAGGCTGTAGCGCGGCTGGCCGGCGTAGACCGCATCGGCGCCGTAGGCGAAGGCGTAGCGCATGTTCTTCAGGGTGCCGGCGGGCGCCAGCAGTTCGGGGGAGGGGAGGGGCATGGTCGGATCGTTCGCAAAAGGTCGCGAGGCTAAGGCATCCGATCTTGAGAGGTATTGACCTGGGTCTATGCCAGAAACAAAACACCCCGCCGGAGTTGCCTCGGGCGGGGTGTCGGGTACAACGGACGGCTGCTTAGCTTGCCAGTACCGCGTGTTGCACCAGTTCCAGCAGCGGTTGCGGGTACAGGCCGAGGAAGAACGCCAGTACCGCGATCGCCAGCAGCATCACGCCGCCAGCACGCTGTTCCCAGTGCAGCTGGGCATCGACACGACGCAGGTTCGGTTCGACCAGGTACAGGGTGACCATCACACGCAGGTAGTAGAACACGCCGATGGCACTGCCCAGCACCAGCGAACCGATCAGCCACCAGTGTTGCGACTCGACACCGGTCGCGATGATGTAGAACTTGCCGATGAAGCCGGCGGTCAGCGGGATACCGGCCAGCGACAGCATCATCACGGTCAGTACGGCGGTCAGGTACGGACGGCGCCAGAACAGGCCGCGGTACTCGTACAAGGCGTCCGCGTCACGGCCCTTGTAAGGCGAGGACATCAGGGTGATCACACCGAAGGCGCCGAGGCTGGTGATCACGTAGGTGACCAGGTACACGCCCATGGCTTCCATGGCCAGGCCCTTGCTCGCCACCAGGGCGATCAGCAGGTAGCCGAAGTGGGCGATGGACGAGTAACCCAGCAGACGCTTGAGGTTGTTCTGGGTCAGCGCCAGCAGGTTGCCCATCAGGATCGAGGCGATGGCGATCACCGCCAGCACATTGCTCAGTACGCCACTGCTGGCCACCGGCGAGAGCTGGAACAGGCGGATCATCACGGCGAACACCGCGACCTTGCTGGCGGTGGCCAGGAACGCCGCCACCGGCGCCGGGGCGCCTTCGTACACGTCCGGGGTCCAGAGGTGGAAAGGCACCAGCGACAGCTTGAACGCCAGGCCCACCAGCATCATGCCCAGGCCCAGCTGGGCAATCGGGCTTGGCAGGCCGGTGGCCGCCAGGGCCTGACCGATACCGCTGAAGCTCAGGGTGCCGGCTTCGGCGTAGAGCAGGGCCATGCCGAACAACAGGAAGGCGGAACCGGCGGCCGACAGCACCATGTACTTGATGCCGGCTTCCAGCGAACGCTTGTTGAAGAAGGCGTAGGCCACCAGGCCGTAGACCGGTACCGAGAGCAGCTCCAGGCCGATGAACAGGCTGGCCAGGTGCTGCGCGCTGACCAGGACCATGCCGCCGGCGGCGGCGGTCAGGATCAGCAGGTAGAGTTCTTCACGGTTGCCCGGGTAGCCGTCGCCGCCGTCGCCCAGGTAGGCATGGGCGAGGGTGACGCATGCCAGGGTGGCGACCAGGATCAACGCCATGTACAGGCAGGAGAAGTCGTCGATCTGGATCAGCGCCGTCACCGCCAGTGGCGAGACTTTCAGCGCCGGCAGAATCGACAGCAGGGCCAGGTTGAGACCGGCCACCGAGAGCAGGAAGGTCTGTGAATGGTTGCGGCGCCAGGCGATCGCCAGCATCACCACGACAGCGGTGAGGCTGGTGATCAGCAGCGGAGCAAGCGCAATAAAGTGTTGAGTCGTCAGGTCCATAGCGCTCTTACCGGGCCGAAGCGAGTTGAGTGAAGGCGGTGCCGAACCACTGCTGCACGCCATGCATGGTGGCGGCGGAGGTATCGAGGAACGGTTGCGGGTAGACGCCGAGGTAAATCAGCAACGCCGCCAGTCCCAGCACCATGATCAGTTCGCGGCCATCCATGCCATGCAGCACGGCATCGGACTTGGACGGGCCGAAGTAGGCACGGTGAATCATGATCAGCGAGTAGACCGAACCGAACACCAGGCCCGAGGTGGCAATCGCGATGACCCACGGTGCCGCGGCGAAGGTACCGATCAGGATCAGGAACTCGCCGACGAAGTTGCCGGTGCCCGGCAGGCCCAGCGACGCGGTGGCGAAGAACAGGCTGATGGCCGGCAGGTAGGCGATCTTCGACCACAGGCCACCCATCTCACGCATGTCGCGGGTGTGGGTGCGCTCGTAGAGCTGGCCGCTGAGGATAAAGAGTGCCGCCGCCGACAGGCCGTGGGCCAGCATCTGGATCACCGCGCCTTGCAGGGCCTGCTGGCTGCCGGAGTAGATCCCGATCAGCACGAAGCCCATGTGCGAAACGCTGGAGAAGGCGATCAGGCGCTTGATGTCGGTTTGTGCGAACGCCAGGAACGCGCCGTAGAAAATCCCGATCAGACCCAGGGTCATGGCAAACGGCGCGAACGCCGCCGAAGCATTCGGGAACAGCGGCAGGGCGAAGCGCAACAGACCGTAGGCTGCGGTTTTCAGCAAGATACCGGCCAGGTCCACGGAACCGGCGGTCGGCGCCTGGGCGTGGGCATCCGGCAGCCAGGAGTGGAACGGCACCACCGGCAGTTTCACCGCGAAGGCGATGAAGAAGCCGAGCATCAGGATGTACTCGGTGCTCAGCGACATCTTGGTTTTCAACAGGTCGGCGTAGTTGAAGCTGATCACGCCGGTGCTGTTGAAGTGGACCAGGACCAGACCGAGGATCGCCACCAACATGATCAGGCCGGAAGCCTGGGTGAAGATGAAGAACTTGGTCGCCGCGTAGATCCGGGTTTTCTTGCCGTCCGAAGAACTGTGACCCCAGAGCGCGATGAGGAAGTACATCGGCACCAGCATCATTTCCCAGAAGAAGAAGAACATGAACAGGTCGAGGGCCAGGAACACGCCGACGACACCGCCCAGGATCCACATCAGGTTCAGGTGGAAGAAGCCCACGCGACGCTGGATCTCTTTCCACGAGCAGAGCACCGAGAGGACGCCCAGCAGGCCGGTCAGCAGGACCATCAGCAGCGACAGGCCGTCGAGAGCCAGGTGCACGTTGATGCCGAAGCGCTGGATCCAGACCTGCTTGAACTCGATCGCCCAGGTCGGATCGGCGCCGGGAGCCGGTGCCAGGTGGAATTCCCCGTGGGCCCACAGCCAGAGGCCGAGGGCGAGTTCGAGGGACATGGTCAGCAGCGCAATCCAGCGGGGGAGGGTGGCGCCGAAGCGCTCACCCAGCCAGCACAGCAGGCCGCCGATAAAGGGGATCAGGATTAGCCAAGGCAGAATCATGACGGGCTCAATTCCTTTCGCAATGTCGCAAGGTTCATAGTCAGACCGCTACCAGCACGATGGCGCCCAGCACCACGACTGCACCGGCGGCGAGCGACGCGGCATACCAACGCAGTTGACCGGTCTGGGTGCGGCTCAGGGCGGTGTTGCCGCCTTTGGCCATACGCGGGATCAGGCCGATGGTCTGGTCGAGCGGGTCTTTGCGCAGCATATGGATGATCGCCAGGTACGGCTTGACGAACAGCTTGTCGTAGATCCAGTCGAAGCCCCAGGCGGCGAACCACCAGGCCGACAGGACACGACCGATGCCGCTGTTGGCGACCGCGGTGGCGAAGCGACGCTTGCCGAGGAACAGCACGGCCGCCAGCAGGATACCGGCCAGGGCGATGGCACCCGAGGCGATTTCCAGGCTGTGCTTGGCTTCGCCGCCGGCATGACCGGCGCTTTCCGGCAGGACGCCCGCCAATGGCGGATGAATCCAGGCACCGATGAAGGTCGACAGCACGATCAGCACGCTCAGCGGCAGCCAATGGGTAATCCCGTGGCCGGCGTGGGCTTCGGTCTTGGCTTCACCGTGGAAGGTGATGAAGATCAGGCGGAAGGTGTACAGCGAGGTCATGAACGCGCCCACCAGACCTGCATAGAGCAGATTCTGGTTACCGCTGGCGAAGGCTTCCCAGAGGATTTCGTCCTTGGAGTAGAAACCGGCGGTCACGATCGGCAGGGCGGCCAGGGCGGCACCACCGACGATGAAGCTGGCGTAGGCCAACGGCAGTTTCTTCCACAGGCCGCCCATCTTGAAGATGTTCTGCTCGTGGTGGCAGGCCACGATCACCGCACCGGAGGCAAGGAACAGCAGGGCCTTGAAGAAGGCGTGGGTCATCAGGTGGAAGATCGCGCCTTCCCAGGCACCGACGCCCAGGGCCAGGAACATGTAGCCGATCTGGCTCATGGTCGAGTAGGCGAGGATCCGCTTGATGTCGGTCTGGACCAGGGCGGCGAAGCCGGCCAGGACCAGGGTCACGCCACCGACGATGCCGACCAGGTGCAGGATATCCGGCGCCAGGGCGAACAGACCGTGGGTACGGGCGATCAGGTAGACACCGGCGGTCACCATGGTCGCGGCGTGGATCAGTGCCGAAACCGGGGTAGGACCGGCCATGGCGTCCGCCAGCCAGGTCTGCAGCGGCAGTTGCGCGGATTTACCGACCGCACCGCCCAGCAGCATCAGGGTCGCCAGGACGATCCAGAAGTCGCCGACCTTGAAGTGCTCGGGCGCCTTGACCAGCAGTTCCTGGATATTCAGCGTGCCCAGCTGCGTGAACAGGATGAACAGGCCGATGGCCATGAACACGTCGCCGACGCGGGTGACGATAAAGGCCTTGAGGGCCGCGTTACCGTTGTTGCGGTTGCCGTAGTAGAAACCGATCAACAGGTAGGAGCACAGGCCCACGCCTTCCCAGCCGAAGTACACGAACAACAGGTTATCGGCCAGCACCAGGAACAGCATGCTGGCGATAAACAGGTTGGTGTAGGCGAAGAAGCGCGAGTAACCGTCTTCACCGCGCATGTACCAGGAGGCGAACAGGTGGATCAGGAAACCCACGCCGACCACCACGCCGAGCATGGTGATCGACAGGCCGTCGACGTACAGGGCGAAGTTGGGGGCGAAGCCCTCCACCGACATCCACTGCCACAGCACCAGGGTGTAGTGGCCGCCCTCGGGCGGCGCGACGTTGAATTGCCAGATCAGGTAGGCGGCGACGATGGCCGACAGGCCGACGGAACCGACCCCGATCAGGGCCGAGCCGTTTTCCGAGAGGCGTCCACGGGAGAACGCCAGCAGCAGGAAACCGATCAGGGGGAATACGAAAGTCAGAAAGATCATGTTCATCCGCGCATCTCACTGGCAGCGTCGATATCGAGCGTGTGGAAGCGGCGATACAGCTGCAGCAGGATCGCCAGGCCGATACTGGCCTCGGCGGCTGCCAGGCTGATCACCAGGATGAACATGACCTGTCCATCCGGCTGCGCCCAGCGTGCGCCCGCGACGATGAAGGCCAGTGCGGCGGCGTTCATCATCACTTCCAGGCTCATCAGCACGAAGAGGATGTTACGGCGGACCATCAGGCCGATCAGGCCGAGGCAGAACAGGATGCCGGCGACAGCCAGGCCATGTTCCAAAGGGATAGCAGGCATAAGTTACTCCTTCGCCTCGTTGCGGCCCAAGTGGAATGCCGTGATGGCTGCGGCAAGCAACAGCATCGAGGCAAGTTCGACCACCAGCAGGTACGGACCGAACAGGCTGATGCCCACGGTCTTGGGGCCCACGGTGGTTTGACCGATCGCGCCGCCGTTGCCATGGCTGAACAGCACGTACAGCAGTTCGGCCAGCAGCAGGGCGGAGAGGATCACCGGCCCGATCCAGATCCCGGGCTTGAGCCAGTCGCGCTCTTGCAGCACCGAGGTCGGACCCAGGTTCAGCATCATCACCACGAACACGAACAGCACCATGATGGCACCGGCGTAGGCGATCACTTCCAGGGCGCCGGCAAAGGGTGCACCGAGGCTGAAGAACGTCATCGCCACGGAGAGCAGCGAGATAATCAGGTAGAGCAGGGCGTGCACAGGGTTGGTGTTGGTGATCACGCGCAGCGTGGACAGAACAGCGACACCCGATGCGAAATAGAAAGCGAATTCCATCGTTCTTCCTTAAGGCAGCAAGCTCTTCACGTTGATCGGCTCGGCTTCGTTCTGGGCAGAGCCTTTCGGCTTCCCGGCAACCGCCATACCTGCAACACGATAGAAGTTGTAATCAGGGTTCTTGCCGGGGCCGGAGATCAGCAGATCTTCTTTCTCGTACACCAGGTCCTGACGTTTGAACTCGCCCATCTCGAAATCCGGTGTCAGCTGGATCGCGGTGGTCGGGCAGGCTTCCTCGCAGAGGCCGCAGAAAATGCAACGCGAGAAGTTGATGCGGAAGAACTCCGGGTACCAACGACCGTCGTCGGTCTCGGCCTTCTGCAGCGAGATGCAGCCCACCGGGCACGCCACGGCGCACAGGTTGCAGGCTACACAGCGCTCTTCGCCGTCGGGGTCGCGGGTCAGCACGATGCGACCGCGATAACGTGGCGGCAAGTACACCGCCTCTTCCGGGTATTGCAGGGTGTCGCGCTTGCGGAAGCCGTGGCCGAAAATCATCACCAGGCTTCGCAGCTGGGTACCGGTACCCTTAACGATGTCGCCAATATATTTGAACATGGGTCAAATCCTCACTGAACCGCGCCCGCAGGCGTGTTCAACAACACAATCGCAGCGGTCACCAGCATGTTGATCAGGGTCAGCGGCAGGCAGAATTTCCAGCTGAAGTCCATCACCTGGTCATACCGTGGGCGCGGGATCGAAGCGCGCAGCAGGATGAACATCATGATGAAGAACGCGGTCTTCAGGGCGAACCAGATGAACGACAGTTGCGGCAGGATGCCGAACGGACCGTGCCAGCCACCGAAGAACAGGGTGACCAGCAAGGCCGAGATCAGGATGATGCCGATGTACTCGCCGACGAAGAACATGCCCCATTTCATGCCGGCATATTCAATGTGGTAACCGTCGGCCAGTTCCTGTTCCGCTTCCGGCTGGTCGAAGGGGTGACGGTGAGTCACGGCCACGCCGGCGATGAAGAAGGTCAGGAAGCCGAAGATCTGCGGAATCACGAACCACAGGTGCTGGGCCTGGTAGTCGACGATGTCGCGCATGTTGAACGAGCCGACCTGGACCACGATGCCCATCAGCGACAGGCCCATGAACACTTCATAGGACACGGTCTGCGCCGAGGCGCGCAAGCTGCCCAGCAGGGCGTACTTGTTGGCGCTCGACCAACCGGCGAACAGCACCGCGTACACCGACAGACCGGCCATGGCGAAGAAGAACAGCAGGCCGATGTTCAGGTCCGCGACACCCCAGGTCGGGGTGATCGGGATGATCGAGAAGGCGATCAGCAGGGCGCTCATGGCCACCACCGGTGCCAGGGTGAAGATCACCTTGTCGGCGAACGGTGGCGTCCAGTCTTCCTTGAAGAACATCTTCAGCATGTCGGCGGCGATCTGGAACATGCCGAACGGGCCGACGCGGTTCGGACCGTAACGGTCCTGCCACCAGCCCAGCAGGCGACGTTCGACGAAGCTCAGCAAGGCGCCGCAGACCACGACGGCCAGCAGCACCACGATGGCCTTGACGACCGAGAGGATCACGTCGATCACTTCAGGGGTGAACCAGGTCATTGAGCTGCCTCCTGCAGGCCGTCAACGGATTGACCGAAAAATGCCGGGGGAATGCCCGCCAGGCCGGCCGGCAAGGCCACCAGGCCAGCGCCCAGCTCGTCGTTGATCCGCAGCGGCAGACGCAGGGTGGTGCCGGCTACGTTCAAGCTGAGCAGGGCACCGTCGTTGACGCCCAGGCGATCGGCTTCGGACTTGGCCAGCGACACGTAGGCCGCCGGGATGCGCTCTTGTACCGGCGCGGCCCTGGAAGAGTTCTCTTCGCTGCCGAACAGGTGGAAGAACGGCACGGCTTGCCAGGTGCCCTGGGCCGGGTTGAAGGCGCGCGGCACACTGGCGAACCAGTTCAGCGAGTCGCCCTGGCTTTCGATCAGGCGGGTGCCCGGGTCGCCGGCACGGATATGGCCACCGACTTCGTCCTGGAACTTGTTCCAGGCTTGCGGCGAGTTCCAGCCCGGCGACCAGGCGAATGGCACCTGCTGACGCGGTTCGGCGGAGCCCGAGTAACCTTCCATGGAGAAGGCGAACGCGGTGTCGACGTCCTGGGAGGTACGCGGTTCGTGCACGCTGATGTTGGCGCGCATGGCGGTACGGCCGGAGTAACGCAGCGGTTCGCGGGCCAGTTTCATGCCCTTGATGCGGAACGCGGCGGACGGCGCGGCGTCGACGATGCGGGCCAGTTGCGGGGTGCTGGAAGCGCAGGCCGCGGTGACGTGGTCCAGTTGGGTCCAGTCGATCGGCTGGTTCAGCAGGGTCGCGCGCAGGGCATGCAGCCAGCGCCAGCCTTCGTGGACCAGGATGCTGGCGTCGAGGTACTTCGGATCGAAGACCTGGAAGAAGCGCTGGGCGCGGCCTTCCTGGCTGACCAGGGTACCGTCGCCTTCAGCGAAGCTGGCAGCCGGCAGAACCAGCTGGGCGCGGTCGCTGGTGGCGGTTTTCTGGTGGTCGGCGACGATCAGCACTTTCGCGGCGCTCAGTGCGGCGTCGACCTTGGCCTTGTCGGTGCGGGTGTACAGATCGTTTTCCAGCACGACGATGGCGTCGGCCTTGCCATCGATCACCGCTTGCAGGGCAGCGTCCACCGATTCGCCACCGAACATGGCCAGGCCGAGGCTGTTGGCTTCCGGCACGATCAGGCTGATGGAACCGTTCTTCTCGCGCAGCTTCAAGGCCTTGGCAATGTTGGCCGCCGCTTCGATCAGCGCCTTGGAACCCAGGGAGGTACCGGCGACGATCAGTGGGCGCTTGGCCGCGAGCAGGGCATTGGCGATACGCTGGGCCAGTTCCAGGGCTTCGGTGTCCAGGCCTTCGACGGCCGGTGCGCTGGCGTCGAGGGCGTGAGCCACGGCGAAACCGATGCGGGCCAGATCGTCGGGCGCGGCGTGCACGCACTCTTCGGCGATGTCGTCGAGCTTGGTTTCAGCGAGGCTGGCGATAAACAGCGGGTTCAGCGCGTGCTGGCCGATGTTCTTCACCGCGGCGTCGAGCCAAGGCTGGACGCGCATGGCGTCGGCCATGTCCTCGGCCTTGCCCTTGACCGACTGGCGCAGGGCCAGGGCCATGCGGGCGGCGGTCTGGGTCAGGTCTTCACCGAGGACGAACACGGCGTCGTGGTCCTCGACCTCGCGCATGTTCGGCACCGGCAGCGGGCTGTCCTTGAGCACTTGCAGGACCAGGCGGATGCGTTCCAGCTCAGCGGCTTCGATACCCGAGTAGAAGTGCTCGGCACCGACCAGCTCGCGCAGCGCGTGGTTGCTTTCCAGGCTGGCGCGGGGCGAGCCGATACCGACGATGTTGCGACCGCGCAGCAGCTCGGCGGCTTTATCCAGCGCTTCGTCCAGGCTCAACTTGGCGCCATTGGCCAGCAGCGGCTGACGTGGACGGTCTTCGCGGTTGACGTAGCCATAGCCGAAACGGCCACGGTCGCAGAGGAAGTACTGGTTCACCGAGCCGTTGTAGCGGTTCTCGATCCGACGCAGTTCGCCGTAGCGCTCGCCCGGGCTGATGTTGCAACCGCTGGAGCAGCCATGGCAGATGCTCGGCGAGAACTGCATGTCCCACTTGCGGTTGTAGCGCTCGGAGTGGGTCTTGTCGGTGAACACACCGGTCGGGCAGACCTCGGTGAGGTTGCCGGAGAATTCGCTTTCCAGGGTGCCGTCTTCGACGCGACCGAAGTACACGTTGTCGTGGGCACCGAACACGCCCAGGTCAGTACCGCCGGCGTAGTCCTTGTAGAAGCGCACGCAGCGATAGCAGGCGATGCAGCGGTTCATCTCGTGGGCGATGAACGGGCCGAGCTCCTGGTTCTGGTGGGTACGCTTGGTGAAGCGATAACGGCGCTCGTTGTGGCCGGTCATCACGGTCATGTCTTGCAGGTGGCAGTGACCGCCTTCCTCGCAGACCGGGCAGTCGTGCGGGTGGTTGGTCATCAGCCATTCGACGACGCTGGCGCGGAACGCCTTGGACTCCTCGTCATCGATGGAGATCCAGGTGCCGTCGGAGGCCGGGGTCATGCAGGACATGACGATGCGACCACGGGTGTCGTTCTCGTCGTTGTACTGCTTGACCGCGCACTGGCGACAGGCACCGACGCTACCGAGCGCGGGGTGCCAGCAGAAATAAGGGATGTCGAGGCCTAGCGACAGACAAGCCTGTAACAGGTTGTCTGCCCCATCGACTTCGAGCGCTTTGCCGTCTACGTGGATAGTGGCCATGGTTCAAAGTTCTTCGTTGGCCCGCGTCTGCGGGCGTGGCTAATGGAATCCTGGTCCTCGCCTGGCGCATCGAAAGTGCGTCTTCAGGCGAGCAAGAGGGCGGCACGGACCGCCCTCCCTTTCGATACGTTATGCGCCGACTACGATCGGCCGTGCCAAAGGCGGGACGGCAGCACTTTTGGGTGCGATGCCGGCCTCGAACTCCGGACGGAAATACTTGATGGCGCTGCCCAATGGCTCGACGGCACCCGGTGCGTGGGCACAGAAGGTCTTGCCCGGGCCGAGGAAACCGACCAGACCCAGCAGGGTCTCGATGTCGCCGGCCTGGCCTTCGCCGTTCTCCAGCGCGCGCAGCAGCTTGACGCTCCATGGCAGGCCGTCGCGGCAAGGGGTGCAGAAACCGCACGACTCACGGGCGAAGAACTCTTCCATGTTGCGCAGCAGCGAGACCATGTTGACGCTGTCGTCCACCGCCATGGCCAGGCCTGTACCCATACGGGTGCCGACCTTGCCGATGCCGCCGGCATACATTTGCGCGTCCAGGTGCTCCGGCAGGAGGAAGCCGGTGCCGGCGCCGCCTGGCTGCCAGCACTTGAGCTTGAAGCCATCGCGCATGCCGCCGGCGTAGTCTTCGAACAGCTCGCGGGCGGTGATGCCGAACGGCAGTTCCCACAGGCCGGGGTTCTTCACCTTGCCGGAGAAGCCCATCAGCTTGGTGCCGTGGTCTTCGCTGCCTTCGCGGGCGAGGGCTTTGTACCAGTCGACGCCGTTGCCGATGATCGCCGGTACGTTGCACAGGGTCTCGACGTTGTTCACGCAGGTCGGCTTGCCCCACACGCCGACGGCGGCGGGGAAGGGCGGCTTGGAGCGCGGGTTGGCGCGGCGGCCTTCGAGGGAGTTGATCAGCGCGGTTTCTTCACCGCAGATGTAACGCCCGGCGCCGGTGTGGACGAACAGCTCGAAGTCGAAGCCGCTGCCGAGGATGTTCTTGCCCAGCAGGCCCGCTGCCTTGGCTTCTTCCACCGCACGGTTGAGGTGCTTGGCGGCGGTGACGTATTCGCCGCGCAGGAAGATGTAGCCACGGTAGGTTTTCAGCGCGCGGGCGCTGATCAGCATGCCTTCGATCAGTTGATGGGGCAGTTGCTCCATCAGCATGCGGTCTTTCCAGGTGTTGGGCTCCATTTCGTCCGCGTTGCACAGCAGGTAGCGGATGTTCATGGATTCGTCTTTGGGCATCAGGCCCCACTTCACCCCGGTGGGGAAGCCTGCACCGCCGCGACCCTTGAGGCCGGAGTCCTTCACGGTCTGGACGATATCGTCCGCGGCCATGTCGGCGAACGCCTTGCGGGCGGCGGCATAGCCGTTCTTGGCCTGGTACTCGTCGAGCCACACGGGCTCGGCGTCGTCGCGCAGGCGCCAGGTCAGCGGATGGGTCTCCGCCGAGCGCGCGATGCGGTTGGCAGGGCCGAAGGAAGTCAGGGTCATACGTAGCCCTCCAGCAGTTTGGCGACGCCGGCCGGCTGGACGTCGCCGAAGGTGTCGTCGTCGATCATCAGCGCCGGGGCCTTGTCGCAGTTGCCAAGGCAGCAGACGGGCAGCAGGGTGAAGCGACCGTCGGCGGTGGTCTGACCCAGGCCGATGCCGAGCTTGCTCTGGATTTCGCCGACCACCGACTCGTGGCCGCCGATGTAGCAGACCATGCTGTCGCAGACGCGAATGATGTGACGACCCACCGGCTGGCGGAAGATCTGGCTGTAGAAGGTCGCAACGCCTTCGACGTCGCTGGCCGGAATGCCGAGGATCTCGCCGATGGCGTAGAGCGCGCCGTCAGGCACCCAGCCACGTTCCTTCTGGACGATCTTCAGGGCTTCGATGGACGCCGCGCGCGGGTCTTCGTAGTGATGCAGCTCGTGCTCGATGGCCGAGCGCTCGGTTTCGCTCAGGGCGAAACGGTCTGTCTGGATAAGCGGGCTGTTCATGCTTAGCGGTCCACGTCGGCCATAACGAAGTCGATACTACCCAGGTACGCGATCAAGTCCGCGACCATGCTGCCTCGGATCACCGAAGGGATCTGTTGCAGGTGCGGGAAGCTCGGGGTGCGGATCCGGGTACGGTAGCTCATGGTGCCGCCGTCGCTCGTCAGGTAATAACTGTTGATGCCCTTGGTCGCTTCGATCATCTGGAAGGATTCGTTGGCCGGCATGACCGGGCCCCACGAAACTTGCAGGAAGTGCGTGATCAGGGTCTCGATGTGCTGCAGCGTGCGCTCTTTCGGCGGCGGCGTGGTCAGCGGGTGATCCGCCTTGTACGGGCCTTCCGGCATGTTGCGCAGGCACTGGTCGATGATCTTGATGCTCTGGCGCATTTCTTCGACGCGAACCATGCAGCGGTCATAGGCGTCGCCGTTGGCCGCCAGCGGGACTTCGAACTCGAAGTTCTCGTAGCCGGAGTACGGACGGGCCTTGCGCAGGTCGAAATCGCAACCGGTGGAACGCAGGCCGGAACCGGTGACGCCCCATTCCAGGGCTTCCTTGGTGTTGTAGGCGGCGACACCGATGGTCCGGCCCCTGAGAATGCTATTCTGCAGGGCGGCCTTGGTGTACTCGTCGAGGCGCTTGGGCAGCCAGTCGACGAATTCCTTGACCAGTTTGTCCCAACCGCGCGGCAGGTCGTGGGCGACGCCGCCGATGCGGTACCAGGCCGGGTGCAGGCGGAAGCCGGTGATGGCCTCGATCACCTTGTAGGCGCGCTGGCGGTCGGTGAAGGTGAAGAACACCGGGGTCATGGCGCCGACGTCCTGGATATAGGTACCCAGGAACAGCAGGTGGCTGGTGATCCGGAAGAACTCGGCCAGCATGATGCGGATGGTGTCGACCCGGTCCGGCACCTTGATGCCGGCCAGCTTCTCGACCGCGAGCACGTACGGCAGGTTGTTCATCACCCCGCCGAGGTAGTCGATACGGTCGGTGTAGGGGATGAAGCTGTGCCAGGACTGGCGCTCGGCCATTTTCTCGGCACCGCGGTGGTGGTAGCCGATGTCCGGGACGCAGTCGACGATCTCTTCGCCGTCCAGTTGCAGGACGATACGGAAGGCACCGTGGGCCGAAGGGTGGTTCGGACCCAGGTTGAGGAACATGTAGTCCTCGTTGCTGCCGGAACGCTTCATGCCCCAGTCTTCCGGACGGAAGCGCGCGGCCTCTTCCTCGAGCTGTTGCTTGGCCAGGGTCAGGCTGTACGGATCGAATTCGGTGGCGCGGGCCGGGTAGTCCTTGCGCAGCGGGTGACCTTCCCAGGTCGGCGGCATCATGATGCGCGACAGGTGCGGGTGACCTGTGAAGTCGATGCCGAACATGTCCCAGACTTCACGTTCGTTCCAGTTGGCGTTCGGCCAGATACCGGTGACGCTCGGCAAGCTGAGGTCGCTCTCGGACAAGGCGACCTTGATCATTACGTCACTATTACGCTCGATCGAGAGCAGGTGATAGAAGACGCTGAAATCGGCGCTCGGCAGGCCCTGGCGCTTGGTGCGCAGACGCTCGTCCACGCCGTGCAGGTCATAGAGCATGACGTACGGCTTGGGCAGGTTGCGCAGGAAGGTCAGGACTTCGACGAGCTTGGCCCGGGTCACCCACAGCACCGGCATGCCGGTGCGGGTGGCCTGGGCGGTAAAGGCCTCGGGGCCGAAACGGTTGTTCAGTTCGACGACCACATCCTGGTCGTCAGCCTTGTAAGGCGGGATGTACAGAGCACTGCCTGTAGTCATGGTTTCTTATCGCTTTCGGTCAACGTAAAGAATGAAGCCAGCTTCTCGTTTCTTTAATACAGAGCGGATCTGGATCAGACTTCGTCGGGGCTGCGCAGGTTGGTGACCTGAATACGCTGTTCGCGGCGCTGTTCCTTTTGCGACGGCATCTCGGCGCGGTACACGCCTTGATCACCGACGACCCAGGAAAGTGGGCGACGCTCCTGGCCAATCGATTCCTGCAGCAGCATCAAGCCTTGCAGGAAAGCCTCGGGACGGGGCGGGCAGCCAGGCACGTAGACGTCCACGGGCAGGAACTTGTCCACCCCCTGGACCACGGAGTAGATGTCGTACATGCCGCCGGAGTTGGCGCACGAACCCATGGAGATGACCCACTTGGGCTCGAGCATTTGCTCGTAGAGACGCTGGATGATCGGCGCCATCTTGACGAAGCAGGTGCCGGCAATAACCATGAAATCCGCCTGGCGCGGCGATGCCCGGATAACCTCGGCGCCGAAGCGGGCGATGTCGTGGGGCGCCGTGAAGGCGGTGGTCATTTCCACGTAGCAGCAGGACAAGCCGAAGTTGTACGGCCACAGGGAGTTCTTGCGCCCCCAGTTGACCGCGCCGTTCAGCACGTCTTCCAGCTTGCCCATGAAGATGTTCTTGTGGACTTGATCTTCTAACGGATCGGAAACGGTTTCCCGTTGGCCAATCGGGTACTGCTCGTTAGGAGCATCCGGGTCGATTCGGGTGAGATTGTATTGCATTGCCAAAGCCTCATTGTTTCAGCTTCGCCTGCCGCTTATGACGAGCTTGCGGAGCCCAATCAAGCGCCCCCACTCGGTAAAGGTAGACAAGACCTGCCAACAGAATTGCTATGAAAACGAGTGCTTCGACGAATCCGGCCCAGCCGCTTTCGCGTACCGACACAGACCATGCAAAGAGAAAGAGGGCTTCGATATCGAAGATCACGAACAGCATCGCGACCAGATAGAATTTGGCGGAGAGCCGCAAGCGGGCGCTACCGGTGGGTAGCATGCCGGACTCGAACGGTTCGTTTTTGCTGCGTCCCCAGGCTTTTGACCCGAGCAGGCTGGATACACCGAGCATGAAGGCACAGAGGCCGGCGACGCCGAGCAGGAAAATGGCAAAGCCCCAGTTGTGGGCCATGAGTCCGGTCGCTTCGGTCATGCGGGTAATCCTTAACAGAGCGCAAGGGCTCTGAGCGTGATAAAGAAGTAAAAGCAGTGACGATATGTCGCAGTGCAATCTATCCCGGTGATTTTATGGCTAAACACCGGGCAAGTAAATTTTCTATAGCGAAATTATTGGCTGGAATAAGGACATGCTGAGGTCTCGATGGCTCGCAGGCCATGCGGCGTGGGCATTAGGGGCCTTTTTGTTAATTATGTTTTATCCAGGCTGTAATGAACGAAGTGAATATTGAATGATAATTGATATCGTTTAGCGGATTCCAATGAAGGTGGTGGGCGGTGAAGGGAGTGTAGTGGGTTTAAACGCACTCGCGATGAAAGTTGCGTCGCGCGTCGTTTTAGCGCTTTTTGTCGCAATTGATACCGCCCTGGATCAGTGTTTTCGCGATCGGACCGGCAAAAAAACGCCCCGAACCAGTCGGGGCGTCAGTTTTTCAGGCATTCCAGTTAATTCTTGACCGCTCTGGAATGGCCGCTTGCTCGCTGCGGACTCAGTGGAACTGTTCTTCTTCGGTCGAACCGGTCAGCGCGGTCACCGAGGAGGAACCGCCCTGGATCACGGTGGTCATGTCGTCGAAGTAGCCGGTGCCGACTTCCTGCTGGTGCGCCACGAAGGTGTAGCCCTTGGCCGCGTCGGCGAATTCCTGCTCCTGCAGCTTCACGTAGGCGGTCATGTCGTTGCGGGCGTAGTCGTGCGCCAGGTTGAACATGCTGTGCCACATGTTGTGGATGCCCGCCAGGGTGATGAACTGGTGCTTGTAGCCCATGGCCGACAGTTCGCGCTGGAACTTGGCGATGGTGGCGTCGTCCAGGTTCTTCTTCCAGTTGAAGGAGGGCGAGCAGTTGTAGGACAGGATCTGGTCCGGGTATTCCTTCTTGATGGCCTCGGCGAAACGACGGGCTTCGTCCAGGTCCGGCTTGGCGGTTTCGCACCAGATCAGGTCGGCGTACGGCGCGTAGGCCAGGCCGCGGGCAATGGCTTGATCGAGGCCGGCGCGGACCTTGTAGAAACCTTCCTGGGTACGGGTGCCGGTGACGAACGGCTGGTCGTACGGGTCGCAGTCGGAGGTCAGCAGGTCGGCGGCGTTGGCGTCGGTACGGGCCAGGATGATGGTCGGTACGCCGGCCACGTCGGCTGCCAGGCGAGCAGCGGTCAGCTTCTGCACGGCTTCCTGGGTTGGCACCAGAACCTTGCCGCCCATGTGGCCGCATTTCTTCACGGAAGCCAGCTGGTCTTCGAAGTGCACGCCGGCGGCGCCCGCTTCGATCATGCTCTTCATCAGCTCGTAGGCGTTCAGGACGCCGCCGAAACCGGCTTCGGCGTCGGCTACGATCGGTGCGAAGTAGTCGATGTAGCCGTCATCGCCCGGGTTCTTGCCAGCTTTCCACTGGATCTGGTCGGCGCGACGGAACGAGTTGTTGATGCGCTTGACCACGGTCGGCACGGAGTCCACCGGGTACAGCGACTGGTCGGGGTACATGGATTCGGCGGAGTTGTTGTCCGCGGCCACTTGCCAGCCCGACAGGTAGATCGCCTGGATACCGGCCTTGACCTGTTGCACGGCCTGGCCGCCGGTCAGGGCGCCCATGCAGTTGACGAAATCCTTGTCCGGACGGAAGGACGGCTTGGCGCCCTGGGTGACCAGGTTCCAGAGCTTCTCGGCGCCCATGCGGGCCAGGGTGTGCTCAGGTTGAACCGAGCCACGCAGGCGGACCACGTCAGCGGCGGAGTAAGTGCGTGTCACGCCTTTCCAGCGCGGGTTTTCAGCCCAGTCTTTTTCAAGGGCTGCAATTTGCTGTTCGCGTGTCAGTGCCATGGAGATAAACCTCGTCGCATAGGTCTTGGGTAGAAAATTCCTTGCTCCACCGGATGCGCAACTTGTTGTGCAAACGGCTGCTCGCTGACCAGAAGCTTAGGCACTCAGGTGCGGTCTGGCGGGGAATGCGACGATTGAACGATGGGGCTCAAGGGGGAAGTGAGCGAGGCGAGGGCGATCCGTCGGGCGCATTGGGGCGTCGTGGGCCTTCATGCGGACTTCAGAGGTCTTGCCGTTCTACCTGATTACGCTTCCGTCCCTCGGGACAACTTCGTTCCAGTCGCAATCTCGTCAAACACACCTTGTGGGCGGTACAGACACGAATCGGCTCAGGTGGGTAGGTTAGAGCGGCGATCCGAAGGCCCTTGCCAGGGCCCCTGATTAGCGGGAGCGAGGCCATCATGCCTTCGGTTTTTTGGCGCGTCAAACGATTTGTAGTGCTTTTTTATCAGCACTACATCTTTGGTCTAATACGACTCATCGGTCAGTTTTTGGTGTCTTAGTCCAAGGTGTCGACTTTCACCCGCAAAGTCATGTCATTGCGACCGGAGGTCGAGTAGCTGCGGGTTAGCGCCTGCCGGTCGGCTTGGCTCTGGCCGTTGACGCCGGCCAGGGTGATCCACTCGCCCAGGCGTCCGCTGACGGTTGTGTCGGTGCTTTGCACGTTCACTACATCCTGACGCTCCTGGCTGATCCGGTCACGATTGGTACTGATGGACAGGTGAACGATGTCGCCGGTGACGCTGGCGGTGACGTAGAACCCCTGGGTCACGTTGCGGTACTGGTTCTGGATCTGCGTCAGTGGCTGTTGGTTCGGGTTCAGGGTTTGCGTCGTGCCAGTGCCGGTGGCAGAGCCGGCACTTGTGCTGGTGCCGAAGGACTGATTGGTGCTGATGGCGGTGGTCAGCGGCACGCTCTGGCCGACCTGGATCAGCGCCGGGGAGCCTTCGACGGTCTGCACCTGTTGCAGGCCGCCGTCGCGACTCGCGGTGCCATAGGTGATGATGCGGGTCTGGTTCTGGCCGTTGATGGCATCGTTCTGGTCGTTGTTTTCACTGGTGTCGACGCTGATCAGCAGGCGCTTGGCGGGTTTATCCAGTTGGCCGAGGAAATCGCGCAGCTCACTGATCTTGTCGGGTTCGGCATTGACGATCAGCTGGTTCTGGTAGGCGCTGACCTTGCCGTCCTTGCCGATGAAATCCCGGGCGACCGGCAGCAGGTCGGCGCTGGTGCGGTAGTTCAGGGGGATGATTTCGGTGGCGGCCTGGGCGCTGAGGGTGCAGGCCAGCAGCAGGCCGGTGAGCAGGGTGCGTAGGGACATGTCCGTTATCTCCGCGGTGGACTTGGCAATGGCTTGAGTTTGACAGTTTCTCGGCCATTGGTGGGTCAAGTTGAATCGCGGACGGCAAAACGCCCCGGAGTCGGGGCGTCTTGGGTTGTAGCGAGCGGGTGCTTCAAGCGGAGTTGCGCACCATGTCCACGTGGGGAATCCCGGCTTCGAGAAACTCCTCGCTGACAATGCTGAACCCCAGGCGCTCATAGAACCGGGTCGCCTGGACCTGGGCGCTGAGCATCTGTTGCTTGAGGCCGCGTTTCTCGGCTTCCCCGATCACCGCCTGCATCAGCGCGTCACCGACCTTCAGCCCACGCCAGTCCCTGAGGACCGAAACCCGGCCGACATGGCCGTCCGGCAGCAGCCGTGCGGTGCCGATCGGGAAGTCACCCTCGAAGGCCAGGAAATGCACGGCGCTGCTGTCATCGGCGTCCCACTCCAGTTCCGGCGGAACCGCCTGCTCGGCAATGAACACCGACTCACGAATGCGCCGAATCTCGGCGTTATCCTTCTGCCAGTCCGCGACACGTACGTGAATCTTATTCATCGGCAAATCCCAGGCTTCCTTGTTTGACCAGCTGGCAGAGCAGGGCGCGCCCATCTTCATCGGCCAGCCATGGCTGCAGATTATCCGCATGCAGTGCATCGGCCGCACAGACCATTTTCAACAGCTCGCGCAGTTTACCCGGCAGCAGGCGGCTCTGTCCGCTGGCGAACAGCAGCAGGTCGTCGTCGACTTCGGACCAGGCCAGGCGCGCGCTCGGGTTGCGGATCAGCACCGCGCCCTGTTGCAGGCCATCGAGCAGGTCTTCTTCCTCGAGTTCCGCCCCGGCCACCAGTTCCGGGTAGCGCGGTTCGGTCATGAACTGGCCGAACCAGGTGAGCAGCAGGCGCTCGTCGCTCATGTGCTCGGCCAGCAGGCTTTTCAGGCGGTCGAGGGCGTCGTGCTGGATCTGGTGCGGATCGGCCACCGGTTGCGCGTCGGCGTCGGTGTAGCGCTCTTCGTCCGGCAGGAACTGGGCGAGGAAGTCGGTGAAGTGGGTCAGCACTTCAGCGGCGCTCGGCGCGCGGAAGCCCACCGAATAGGTCATGCAGTCGTCCACGGCGACGCCGCAATGGGCCAGGCGTGGCGGCAGGTAGAGCATGTCGCCGGGTTCCAGGGTCCATTCGGCGGTTTCCTCGAACTCGGCGAGGATGCGCAGGTCGGCGTGTTCCAGCAGCGGGCTGTCGGAATCGCACATCTGGCCGATTTTCCAGTTGCGCTGGCCGTGGCCCTGGAGCAGGAACACATCGTAGTTGTCGAAGTGCGGACCGACGCTGCCGCCGGGCGCGGCAAAGCTGATCATCACGTCGTCGATGCGCCAGCTCGGCAGGAAGCGGAAGTGTTCCAGCAGCTCGGCGACTTCCGGGACGAATTGGTCCACGGCCTGCACCAGCAGGGTCCACTCGCGTTCCGGCAATTGGCTGAAGGCGTCTTCGGCGAACGGACCACGGCGCATTTCCCAGGGGCGCTCGCCGTGCTCGATGATCAGGCGCGATTCGACTTCTTCTTCCAGGGCCAGGCCGGCCAGTTCGTTGGCGTCGATCGGGCTTTCGAAATCCGGAATGGCCTGGCGGATCAGCAGCGGCTTCTTCTGCCAGTAGTCACGCAGGAATTCCCGGGCGGTGAGGCCACCCAGAAGTTGCAGAGGAGTATCAGGATTCATGTGTAACCTATTGAAAAAACGTATTTTTCAGACTGGAATAAAAACGCCCGGCTCAGCCGGGCGTTCAGAGCGGGTACGGCGCGATCAGATACGCTGGGCCTGGGCCACGGCGTTGCCGATGTAGTTGGCCGGGGTGAGCTTTTTCAGCTCGGCCTTGGCCTGCGCAGGCATGTCGAGACCGTCGATGAAAGTCTGCAGGGCTTCCGGGCTGATGCCCTTGCCGCGGGTCAGTTCCTTCAGTTTTTCGTACGGGTTTTCGATGTTGTAGCGACGCATGACGGTCTGGATCGGCTCGGCCAGGACTTCCCAGCAGGCGTCCAGGTCGGCGGCGATTTTCTGCTCGTTGAGCTCCAGCTTGCCGATGCCCTTGAGGCTGGCTTCGTAAGCAATGACGCTGTGGGCGAAGCCGACACCGAGGTTGCGCAGCACGGTGGAGTCGGTCAGGTCGCGCTGCCAGCGGGAGATCGGCAGCTTGCTGGCCAGGTGCTGGAACAGTGCGTTGGCGATACCCAGGTTGCCTTCGGAGTTCTCGAAGTCGATCGGGTTGACCTTGTGCGGCATGGTCGAGGAACCGATTTCGCCGGCAATGGTGCGCTGCTTGAAGTAGCCCAGGGAGATGTAGCCCCAGATATCGCGGTCGAAGTCGATCAGGATGGTGTTGAAGCGCGCGATCGCGTCGAACAGCTCGGCGATGTAGTCGTGCGGTTCGATCTGGGTGGTGTAGGGGTTGAAGCCCAGGCCCAGTTCGTCTTCGATGAAGGCGCGGGCGTTGGCTTCCCAGTCGATCTGCGGGTAGGCCGACAGGTGGGCGTTGTAGTTGCCCACGGCGCCGTTGATCTTGCCCAGCAGCGGCACGGCGGCGACCTGGGCGATCTGGCGCTCCAGGCGGTAGACGACGTTCGCCAGTTCCTTGCCCAGGGTGGTCGGCGAGGCCGGCTGGCCGTGGGTGCGCGACAGCATTGGCACGGCGGCGAAGCGCTGGGCCAGTTCGCGGATGGCTTCGGCGATCTGGCGCATCAGCGGCAGCAGCACGTCGTCACGGCCTTCGCGCAGCATCAGGGCGTGGGACAGGTTGTTGATGTCCTCGCTGGTGCAGGCGAAGTGGATGAATTCGCTGACGTTGGCCAGTTCAGGCAGCTTGGCGGCCTGTTCCTTGAGCAGGTACTCGATCGCCTTGACGTCGTGGTTGGTGGTGCGCTCGATTTCCTTGACACGCTCGGCGTGTTCCAGGGAGAAATTTTCGGCGAGGGTGTTCAGTACCGCGTTGGCTTCGGCGGAAAACGCCGGAACTTCGCCGATTTCGGCGTGGGCGGCCAGGCGCTGGAGCCAGCGCACTTCCACCAGGACGCGAGCACGGATCAGACCGTATTCGCTGAAAATAGGGCGCAGGGCCTGGGTTTTGCCGGCGTAGCGGCCGTCAACAGGGGAAACCGCAGTGAGCGAAGAGAGCTGCATGGGGTGTTCTCGGACAGTCGGGCAACGAAATGGGGCGCGTATCATACACGAAAATAACCACCGGTCTGTTGCCAACCGACCGGTGTGTTGCGCTTTTCGCCGATCACAGCGCCTAGGCGCTGCGCATCAACGGGTAGAGTTCCTTGAGCAGCTTGCGCCGGCTGACCACCAGTTGCCAGCGATGGCCGCCCAGTTGTCGCCACAGGCGCGCCGAGCGGATGCCGGCCAGCAGCAGGGCGCGGATCTTCGAGGCATTGCTCGGTTGTTGCAGGTTGCGCATGTCGCCGTGCACCTGGATGCGCTGGCGCAGGGTGCTCAGGGTGTCCTGGTACAGGGCGCCGCAGGCCGCCACCACGTTTTCATGGGTGGGGCCGAAATGCTCGACCTGCGACTGGATCTGCGGCAGGCGCTTGCCGATGATGTCCAGCAGGTCGTCACGCTTGGCCAGTTGGCGCTCCAGGCCCAGCATCGACAGGGCGTAGCGCAGCGGTTCGCGTTGCAGGGTGCTGGGATCGCGCTCCAGGGCGCCGATCAGGGCACGGTAGCCGTCGCGCAACTGGAGGTCGTCGCCCCCATAGACTTCCAGGGTGTCCTTGGGATCGCGCACCAGCAGGCTGCCGAGCATGCAGATCAGGCCGGATTCGCTGGACTGGCCGGTCTTGGCGATCCTGTCCACCAGTACCGCCGCGAGAAACACACCGCCCAGCGCCGTCAATTGCTCCTGGGTCGGGCTCATGGGCGCGGGTCCTTGAAGGTCCAGGGCTCGGCGACTTCGATCACGCCGCCGCCCAGGCAGACCTCACCGTCGTAGAACACCACGGACTGGCCCGGCGTCACGGCGCGCTGCGGTTCGTCGAACACGGCGCGATAGCCGTGTTCGGTTTTTTCCAGGGTGCAGGACTGGTCGCCCTGGCGATAGCGGACCTTGGCCGTCAGCTTGCGCGGCACGCTCAGGTCCACCGGGTTGACCCAGTAGATCTCGGAGGCGAGCAGGGCGCGGGAAAACAGCCACGGGTGGTCGTTGCCCTGGCCGACGATCAGTTCGTTGTGTTCCAGGTCCTTGTGCAGCACGTACCACGGCTCGTCACTGGCGTCCTTCAGGCCGCCGATGCCCAGGCCCTGGCGCTGGCCGATGGTGTGGTACATCAGGCCATGGTGGCGACCGATGACTTCGCCGTCGGTGGTCTTGATCTCGCCCGGCTGGGCCGGCAGGTATTGCTTGAGGAAGTCGCTGAAGCGCCGTTCACCGATAAAGCAGATCCCGGTGGAGTCCTTCTTCTTCGCCGTGGCCAACTGGTGTTTCTCGGCGATGGCGCGTACTTCGGGCTTTTCCAGCTCGCCGACGGGGAACAGGGTCTTGGCGATCTGCTCGCCGCCGACGGCGTGGAGGAAGTAGCTCTGGTCCTTGTTCGGGTCCAGGCCCTTGAGCAGTTCGGTGCGGCCGTCGATGTCGCGGCGGCGCACGTAGTGGCCGGTGGCGATCAGGTCGGCACCGAGCATCATGGCGTAGTCGAGGAACGCCTTGAACTTGATTTCGCGGTTGCAGAGGATGTCCGGGTTCGGCGTGCGTCCGGCCTTGTATTCGGCCAGGAAATGTTCGAACACGTTGTCCCAGTACTCGGCGGCGAAGTTGGCGGTGTGCAGCTTGATGCCGATCCTGTCGCACACGGCCTGGGCGTCCGCCAGGTCGTCCATGGCGGTGCAGTACTCGGTTCCGTCGTCTTCTTCCCAGTTCTTCATGAACAGGCCTTCCACCTGGTAACGCTGCTCCATCAGCAGGACGGCGGAAACGGAAGAGTCCACGCCGCCGGACATGCCGACGATGACGCGCAGGTTTTCTGGGGCGGTGGCAGCTGGATCACGCATAGGGATTCAATGAGTGTCTTTGAAAAAGGACGCGATTCTAACAGGCCCGGGCCCGCAAGGCTAAAGAGAAGGGCGGATCAGCTCGAGACTGTGCAGGGGGCCTGCCAGATAATCGTCCAGGCAGCGGATGAGCAGTTCGCTGCGCCATTGTGGGCGTAACGCCAGCAATTCGTCGCGGGTCAGCCAGCGTGGGCCGATTATACCGTCATCCAGTTGATAGTTGGGGTGATGTTTGACTGGCTTGCCGGCGAAGCACACGCGCTGGTAGGTCACGCCGTTGCTGGGGGCGGTATAGAGATAGATGCCGATGACGCCGGTCAGTTCGACGTCCCAGCCGGTTTCTTCGAGGGTTTCGCGGATAGCCGCTTCGCTCAGGCTTTCATTCGGGTCCAGATGACCGGCGGGTTGGTTGAAGACCGTCTGTCCGTCCTGCAGCTCTTCGACCAGCAGGAAGCGACCGTTGTCTTCGACGACGGTGGCGACGGTGATGTGGGGTTGCCATTCCATAGGGAGATTCTCCGGTTGTGGAAACACAAACCCCGGCACTGGGCCGGGGCTTGTGGTACTGCGAAGAGCTTACACCAGCGCAGCAATCGCCGCGTTGAGGGTGGCGCTCGGACGCATGGCCTTGCTGATCAGATCGGCGCTCGCGTGGTAGTAGCCACCGATGTCCACTGGCTTGCCCTGGACGGCGTTGAGCTCGGCAACGATGGTCGCCTCGTTCTCGGTCAGGGTCTTGGCCAGCTGGGTGAACTGGCCTTGCAGCGCGGTATCTTCGCTCTGCGCGGCCAGGGCTTGGGCCCAGTACAGCGCCAGGTAGAAGTGGCTGCCGCGGTTGTCGATGTTGCCGACCTTACGCGATGGCGACTTGTTGTTGTCGAGGAACAGGCCGGTAGCCTGGTCCAGGGTCTTCGACAGCACCAGGGCTTTCGGGTTGTTGTAGGTCACGCCCAGGTGTTCCAGGGAAGCGGCCAGGGCGAGGAATTCACCCAGGGAGTCCCAGCGCAGGAAGTTTTCTTCCACCAGTTGCTGGACGTGCTTCGGTGCCGAGCCGCCAGCGCCGGTTTCGAACAGGCCGCCGCCATTCATCAGCGGAACGATCGACAGCATCTTGGCGCTGGTGCCCAGTTCCATGATCGGGAACAGGTCGGTCAGGTAGTCACGCAGCACGTTGCCGGTGACCGAGATGGTGTCCTTGCCTTCGCGGGTGCGGGCCAGGGTGAACTTCATCGCGTCGACCGGCGACATGATCTGGATGTCCAGGCCGCTGGTGTCGTGGTCCTTGAGGTAGGTCTGGACCTTCTCGATCACCACGCCGTCATGGGCGCGCATCGGGTCCAGCCAGAAGATCGCCGGGGTGCTGCTGGCGCGAGCACGGTTGACGGCCAGCTTGACCCAATCCTGGATCGGCGCGTCCTTGGTCTGGCACATGCGGAAGATGTCGCCCGCTTCCACGTTTTGTTCCAGCAGGGTGCGACCGGTGTTGTCGGAAACCCGAACCACGCCGTTGCTCTTGATCTGGAAGGTCTTGTCGTGGGAGCCGTACTCTTCGGCTTTCTTCGCCATCAGGCCGACGTTCGGCACGCTGCCCATGGTGGTGGGGTCGAAGGCGCCGTGTTGCTTGCAGTCTTCGATCACCGCCTGGTAGATGGTGGCGTAGCAGCGATCCGGGATCACCGCCTTGGTGTCGTGCAGCTGGCCGTCGGTGCCCCACATTTTGCCGGAGTCACGGATCATGGCCGGCATCGAGGCGTCGACGATCACGTCGCTCGGCACGTGCAGGTTGGTGATGCCCTTGTCGGAGTTGACCATGGCCAGCGCCGGACGAGCGGCGTAGACCGCCTGGATGTCCGCTTCGATCTGCGCCTGCTGATCGGCCGGCAGGGTCTTGATGCGGGCGTACAGGTCGCCGATGCCGTTGTTCAGGTTGAAGCCGATCTGCTCCAGCACGGCGGCGTGCTTGGCCAGGGCGTCCTTGTAGAACTCGGCGACGATCTGGCCGAACATGATCGGGTCGGAGACCTTCATCATGGTGGCCTTCAGGTGAACCGACAGCAGTACGCCTTGTTGCTTGGCGTCTTCGATTTCAGCGGCGATGAAGCTGCGCAGGGCGTTCTTGCTCAGCACGGCGCAGTCGAGGATCTCACCGGCTTGGACGCTGGTCTTTTCCTTCAGGACGCTGGAAGTACCGTCCTGGGCGATCAGCTCGATCTTGACGCTGCCGGCAGCCTCGATCAGGGCGGCTTTTTCGCTGCCGTAGAAGTCGCCGCTGCTCATGTGGGCCACGTGGGACTTGGAGTCGGCAGCCCAGGCGCCCATCTTGTGCGGGTGCTTGCGTGCGTAGTTCTTGACCGACAGCGGCGCGCGGCGGTCGGAGTTGCCTTCGCGCAGGACCGGGTTCACGGCGCTGCCCTTGACCTTGTCGTAACGCGCGCGGGCGTCTTTCTCGGCGTCGTTGGTGACGGTTTCCGGGTAGTCCGGAATGTTGAAGCCCTGGGCTTGCAGTTCCTTGATCGCGGCCTGCAGCTGTGGCACCGAGGCGCTGATGTTCGGCAGCTTGATGATGTTGGCTTCGGGGGTGATGGCCAGCTCGCCCAGTTCGGCGAGGTGATCCGGCACGGCCTTGGCGCCCAATTGTTCGGGGAAGCTTGCGAGAATGCGTCCGGCCAGGGAGATATCGCGGGTTTCCACGGCGATATCGGCCGAAGCGGTAAAGGCCTCTACGATAGGCAGCAGCGAATAGGTGGCGAGGGCAGGGGCTTCGTCGGTGAAGGTGTAGATGATCTTCGAACGGTTGGGCATATCGGGTTAACTCTCTTCTTTGCTAAAGCAGGCGCAGAAACTCGAGATGCGCCGGGTAAGCGCGTTCGTTCAAAAGTCATCCATGAGCCGAATGTCGAGGTTTCTTCGCGCGCGGTGATGTTGGGTGCATCAGTCGAGCGTCAAGCGGTCGGACTGCGGTAGCAATCCGGCTTTGGGCGGAAAGTCTCGGCTACATTTTCCGGTAGCAGAGCGGTCGGCCGGCGTGACCCCACGGTCAGCGGCGCGATTATACATAGGTTGCTGGCAAAACGCCGATGCTTCATAAGCGACTACACTCGTCCATTGGTCTAACTGTCGCAGGGGGAGCTGTGGCAAGGCGTCGCAAGAAGTGCTCTATTTTGGCATTTTTACCTTTGATTTCAAGCTTGTAGGCTGCGAATTCAAGGTTTTTCGCGGCAGACGGGTCGGGTGTGAGGTTCCCGCGCGCAAGCAAACGGGGTACGCTCGAACGCAGCCAGATGTTCAATCCATAGATGGAGTTCAACATGGGATACAAGAAGATTCAGGTTCCGGCAGTCGGCGACAAAATCACCGTCAACGCAGACCATTCTCTCAATGTTCCTGACAACCCGATCATCCCCTTCATCGAAGGCGATGGTATTGGCGTCGATATCAGCCCGGTGATGATCAAGGTCGTCGACGCGGCGGTGCACAAGGCCTACGGTGGCAAGCGCAAGATCTCCTGGATGGAAGTCTACGCCGGCGAGAAAGCCACCCAGGTCTATGACCAGGACACCTGGCTGCCCCAGGAAACCCTGGACGCGGTCAAGGACTATGTTGTCTCCATCAAGGGCCCGCTGACCACGCCGGTGGGCGGCGGTATCCGTTCGCTGAACGTGGCCTTGCGCCAGCAGCTCGACCTGTACGTCTGCCTGCGTCCGGTACGCTGGTTCGAAGGCGTGCCCAGCCCGGTCAAGAAGCCTGGCGATGTCGACATGACCATCTTCCGCGAGAACTCCGAGGACATCTACGCCGGTATCGAATGGAAGGCCGGTTCGCCGGAAGCGAACAAGGTCATCAAGTTCCTGAAGGAAGAAATGGGCGTGACCAAGATCCGTTTCGACCAGGACTGCGGGATCGGCGTCAAGCCGGTGTCGAAAGAGGGCACCAAGCGCCTGGCGCGCAAGGCCCTGCAATATGTCGTCGACAACGATCGCAAGTCGCTGACCATCGTGCACAAGGGCAACATCATGAAGTTCACCGAAGGTGCCTTCAAGGAGTGGGCCTATGAAGTGGCGGCCGAGGAGTTCGGTGCGACGCTGCTCGATGGCGGTCCGTGGATGCAGTTCAAGAACCCGAAGACCGGGCGCAATGTCGTGGTCAAGGACGCCATCGCCGACGCCATGCTCCAGCAGATCCTGCTGCGTCCGGCCGAGTATGACGTGATCGCGACCCTGAACCTGAACGGCGACTACCTGTCCGACGCCCTGGCCGCCGAAGTGGGCGGTATCGGTATCGCGCCGGGTGCCAACCTGTCCGACACCGTGGCCATGTTCGAGGCGACCCACGGTACGGCGCCCAAGTACGCGGGCAAGGACCAGGTCAACCCCGGTTCGCTGATCCTGTCGGCGGAAATGATGCTGCGGCACCTGGGCTGGACCGAAGCGGCCGACCTGATCATCAAGGGCACCAATGGCGCCATTGGTGCGAAAACCGTGACCTATGACTTCGAGCGCCTGATGGACGGAGCGACGCTGGTGTCGTCTTCCGGCTTTGGCGATGCGCTGATCAAACACATGTGATTCGACTGGCGGCTCAATGAAAACGCCCGATCCAGGTGACTGGATCGGGCGTTTTCCTTTCTGGGAGCTTCTGCTTTCAGGCTCTGGCCGTTGCGGCGGGGGCTTGGGCCCCGGCGTTCTGCGGCTTGGTGGCGGGGGTTGTGGCGGTCACGAGTTGCCGGATGTTGACCGCGTGCAGCCCCTTGGGGCCCTGGATGATCTCAAAGCTTACTGCCTGGCCAGCCTTAAGGGTTTTATAGCCATCCATCTGGATGGCGGAGTAGTGGGCGAACAGGTCTTCATTCTTGCCTTCTTCAATGATGAAGCCGTAGCCCTTGGCATTGTTGAACCACTTGACTTTACCACTCAGCATGCTCATATCCCTCTGCAAACGACCCCATCACTGGAGTATCATCCAGTTCATCCTTCACTGCGTGAACCAGAAAAACGGTTGACGGTATGGACCTTTATTACCCAATCTGGGCTCTATTGGTTGTAACACCGTTTTGCCGATAGTCAAGGCGGCCTGGCGGACAGTGTTGAAATCTGTCCGAAACGCCCCCATCACTGTAATTGCACAACTGACGAACCTTTCTTTCCATGCATGCAATCAGCCAGATTCGACTAACATTCAATCAGGATCGCCCGGATTCCCACGACGACGATTCCGCGGGTATTGCTGTACAGGAATCCAAGCCCGCGTTGCAGGCGCCACCGATGTACAAGGTGGTTTTGTTCAACGATGACTACACACCGATGGATTTCGTCGTCGAAGTGCTCGAGGTGTTTTTTAACCTGAATCGCGAGCTGGCGACCAAGGTCATGCTGGCCGTCCACACGGAAGGACGGGCAGTATGTGGAGTGTTTACCCGCGACATCGCCGAGACCAAGGCCATGCAGGTCAACCAGTACGCCAGGGAAAGCCAGCATCCGCTACTCTGTGAAATCGAGAAGGACGGTTAATGCCGACCACTTGGGTATGAGGTGAACTATGTTAAACCGCGAACTCGAAGTCACCCTCAATCTTGCCTTCAAGGAGGCTCGTTCGAAGCGTCATGAATTCATGACCGTCGAGCACCTGCTGCTGGCCCTTTTGGATAATGAGGCGGCCGCTACCGTCCTGCGTGCCTGTGGCGCCAACCTCGACAAACTCAAGCACGACCTGCAGGAGTTCATCGACTCCACCACGCCGCTGATCCCCGTCCACGACGAAGATCGCGAAACCCAGCCAACCCTGGGCTTCCAGCGGGTCCTGCAACGTGCTGTCTTCCATGTGCAGAGTTCCGGTAAGCGTGAAGTGACGGGCGCCAATGTGCTGGTCGCGATCTTCAGTGAACAGGAAAGCCAGGCGGTGTTCCTGCTCAAGCAACAAAGCGTTGCACGTATCGACGTCGTCAACTACATCGCCCATGGCATCTCCAAGGTGCCCGGGCACGGCGATCACTCCGAAGGCGAGCAAGACATGCAGGACGAAGAGGGCGGTGAGTCTTCATCTTCAGGCAATCCACTGGACGCTTACGCCAGCAATCTGAACGAACTGGCGCGCCAGGGTCGTATCGATCCGTTGGTCGGGCGTGAGCTGGAAGTCGAGCGCGTGGCGCAGATCCTCGCGCGTCGGCGCAAGAACAACCCGCTGCTGGTGGGTGAGGCGGGCGTGGGCAAGACGGCCATCGCCGAGGGCCTGGCCAAGCGCATCGTCGACAACCAGGTGCCGGACCTGCTGGCCAATAGCGTGGTCTATTCCCTCGACCTGGGCGCGTTGCTGGCCGGTACCAAATACCGCGGCGATTTCGAGAAGCGCTTCAAGGCGTTGCTCGGCGAGCTGAAAAAACGTCCGCAGGCGATCCTGTTCATCGACGAAATCCACACCATCATCGGTGCGGGTGCCGCGTCCGGCGGCGTCATGGATGCCTCGAACCTGCTCAAGCCGTTGCTGTCCTCGGGTGATATCCGTTGCATCGGTTCGACCACCTTCCAGGAATTCCGCGGCATCTTCGAGAAGGACCGGGCCCTGGCGCGGCGCTTCCAGAAGGTCGACGTGTCCGAGCCTTCGGTGGAAGACACCATCGGCATCCTGCGGGGGCTCAAGGGGCGTTTCGAGCTGCATCACAACATCGAGTACAGCGACGAGGCCTTGCGTGCCGCCGCCGAACTGGCGTCGCGTTATATCAATGATCGGCACATGCCGGACAAGGCCATCGACGTCATCGACGAGGCGGGTGCCTATCAGCGCCTGCAACCGATCGATAAGCGGGTAAAACGCATCGAAGTGGCGCAGGTCGAGGATATCGTGGCGAAAATCGCCAGGATTCCGCCAAAACACGTCACCAGCTCCGACAAGGAACTGCTGCGTAACCTGGAGCGCGACCTGAAGCTGACCGTGTTCGGCCAGGATGCGGCCATCGACTCGCTGTCGACTGCCATCAAGCTGTCCCGTGCCGGCTTGAAGTCGCCGGACAAACCGGTCGGTTCGTTCCTGTTCGCCGGCCCTACCGGTGTCGGCAAGACCGAGGCGGCGCGGCAGTTGGCCAAGGCGATGGGCATCGAGCTGGTGCGTTTCGACATGTCCGAGTACATGGAGCGCCACACCGTTTCGCGTTTGATCGGTGCGCCTCCGGGCTATGTCGGTTTCGACCAGGGCGGCCTGTTGACCGAGGCCATCACCAAGCAGCCGCATTGCGTCCTGCTGCTCGATGAAATCGAGAAGGCTCACCCTGAAGTCTTCAACCTGCTGTTGCAGGTGATGGACCACGGGACCCTGACCGACAACAACGGGCGCAAGGCGGATTTCCGCAACGTGATCATCATCATGACCACCAACGCCGGTGCCGAGACCGCGGCGCGTGCCTCCATCGGTTTCACGCACCAGGATCACTCTTCCGATGCGATGGAAGTGGTCAAGAAGAGCTTCACGCCGGAGTTCCGCAACCGTCTGGACACCATTATCCAGTTTGGTCGCCTCAGTCATGAGGTCATCAAGAGCGTGGTGGACAAGTTCCTTACCGAGCTCCAGGCGCAGTTGGAAGACAAGCGTGTGCAGCTGGAAGTCACCGATGCGGCGCGCAGCTGGCTGGCGGAAGGTGGTTACGATGCCGCGATGGGCGCACGCCCAATGGCGCGTCTGATCCAGGACAAGATCAAGCGGCCGTTGGCCGAGGAGATCCTGTTCGGCGAGTTGTCCGACCATGGCGGTGTGGTGCACATCGACATCAAGGATGGCGAGTTGACCTTCGAGTTCGAAACCACGGCCGAAATGGCCTGATTCGAGGCTGCAAACAAAAACGCCCGGCTATGCCGGGCGTTTTTGTATCGACTTGCTTAGCGAGCGCGGTAAGTGATGCGCCCTTTGCTCAAGTCGTAGGGCGTCAGCTCGACGCGCACTTTGTCACCGGTGAGAATACGAATGTAGTTCTTGCGCATCTTTCCGGAGATATGCGCGGTTACGACGTGCCCATTTTCCAATTCCACGCGAAACATGGTGTTTGGCAGGGTGTCGACGACAGTGCCTTCCATTTCGAAGCTGTCTTCTTTCGACATGCAGTAAAGCCCTCGGTGTCCAGTGAATGGCCCGGTGCAACTGCGCCAGGCAAAAGCGGCGTGCATTGTGCCCGAAAAAGGGGTGTCACGCCAAGGGGTTAGTACCGGCCTCGTCAATACGGCCCGATTCCGCTGACCTAGCTGAGGGTGACCCAGCGTTGATTGATCAGTAGCTCGATCGGCCGGTACTGGGTCTTGTAGTTCATCTTCTTGCAGTTCTTGATCCAGTAGCCGAGGTAGACGGCTTCCAGGCCCAGTCGGTGCGCTTCGCCGATCTGCCAGAGGATGGCATAGCGTCCCAGGCTGCGACGCTCCTCCTGGGGTTCGTAGAAGGTGTAGACCGCCGACAGGCCATTGGGTAGCAGGTCGGTGACCGCCACGGCCACCAGGCGCCCCTCCAGGCGGAACTCATAGAAGCGGGAGAACGGCAGGTCGCGGACCAGAAAAGTTGAGAACTGGTCGCGACTGGGCGGGAACATGTCGCCATCGGCGTGGCGCTGCTCGATATAGCGCTGGTACAGGTCGAAGTATTCCTCGCTGAACCCCGGCTTGACGGGCTTGACCTTGAGGTCGGCGTTGCGCTTGAGGATACGTTTCTGCTGGCGATCGGGCAGGAACTGCGCCACGGGGATGCGCGCCGGCACGCAGGCGTTGCAGTTCTGGCAGTGTGGCCGGTACAGGTGGTCGCCGCTACGACGAAAGCCCATTTCCGACAGGTCTGCATAGACATGCACATCCATGGGCTGGCTAGGGTCGAGGAACAGCGTGGTGGCCTGCTCTTCGGGCAGATAACTGCAAGAGTGGGGTTGAGTGGCATAAAACTTCAAACGCGCCAGCTCGGTCATGATCGACCCTCGGAATAAGCTTTTCAATTGCATTGAATCAAGTGTAAGCCAGCCTGGGAAAAGACGCCTACGCACTGTGTGAAGGTTACCTGATCGCGGTAGGTCAGGGCATCCAGGTGGCGCTGTTGGGCTGGTCCAGGTGCTCGCTCAGATAGCGGGCAAAGGTCTCGCGGGGAATGGCCCGGGCCCCGAGGCTGTGCAGGTGGTCGGTGGGCATCTGGCAGTCGATCAGGACGAAGCCTGCTGCCTCGAGGTGCCGGACCAGGGTGGCGAAGCCGAATTTCGAGGCGTTGTCGGCGCGGCTGAACATGGATTCGCCGAAAAATAGCTGGCCCATGGCCAGGCCGTAGAGACCACCCACCAGTTGCCCGTTGTCCCAGACCTCCACCGAGTGGGCGAAACCGCGTTCGTGCAGTTGCAGATAGGCGTTCTGCATGGCCCCGGTGATCCAGGTGCCGTCGGCATAGGCGCGAGGGGCGGCGCAGGCGCGGATCACGGCGGCGAAGTCGTGGTCGAAGGTGACCTGGTAGCGTTGCTGGCGCAACAGCTTGTTCAGGCTGCGGGACACGTGCAGCTCGTCGGGAAACAGCACGGTGCGCGGGTCCGGCGACCACCAGAGGATCGGCTGGCCTTCGGAGAACCAGGGGAAACAGCCATGGCGGTAGGCCTGGATCAACCGATCGGCGGACAGGTCGCCACCGGCGGCCAGCAGGCCATTGGGTTCGCGCATGGCCTTGGCCAGGGGCGGGAAGTTCAGGGAATCGCGTTGTAGCCAGGTCAGCATCAGTTATCGTCCAGGAATTTCTCGGCGTCCAGTGCCGCCATGCAGCCGGCGCCGGCGGAGGTCACGGCCTGGCGATAGACATGGTCGGCCACGTCGCCGGCGGCGAACACCCCGGGAATTTCCGTCGCCGTGGCATTGCCCTCGCTGCCGCCCCGTATCCGCAGGTAGCCGTTGTGCATCGTCAGCTGGCCCTGGAACAGGTCGGTGTTGGGTTTATGGCCGATCGCGATGAACACGCCGGTCAGCGTCAGCTCGCGGGTTGCGCCGGTCTCGCTGTGACGCAGGCGGGCGCCGGTGACGCCGCTGGCGTCGCCCAGCACTTCATCGAGGTTTTCGTTCCAGTGCAGGCGGATATTGCCGTTGGCGGCTCGCTCGAAGAGCTTGTCCTGGAGAATCTTCTCCGCCCGCAGCTTGTCCCGGCGATGCACCAGGTGCACCTCCTTGGCGATATTGGCCAGGTACAGCGCTTCCTCGACCGCGGTATTGCCGCCGCCGACCACCGCCACCACCTGGTTGCGGTAGAAGAACCCGTCACAGGTGGCGCAGGCCGAGACACCCTTGCCGGCAAAGGCGTCCTCGGAGGGCAGGCCCAGGTACTGCGCCGAGGCGCCGGTGGCGATGATCAGGGCGTCGCAGCTATAGACACCGCTGTCGCCCGCGAGGACAAACGGGCGCTGCTGCAACTTGGCCGTGTGGATGTGGTCATAGATGACCTCGGTGTCGAAACGCTCGGCGTGTTTCTGCATGCGTTCCATCAGCACCGGGCCGGTCAGGCCTTCGACATCGCCGGGCCAGTTGTCGACTTCAGTGGTGGTGGTCAATTGACCGCCGGCTTGCATGCCCGTAATGACCAAAGGCTTGAGGTTGGCGCGGGCGGCATAAACCGCCGCGCTGTAACCGGCGGGGCCGGAACCCAGGATGATCAGGCGCGAATGCTTGGTTGCGTTCATGAAACACCTCATAAGCCTTTGTCACGAAAGAGAATGCGTGCTCAAATTGAACCGCGTGAAAAGTGCTGTCGGTTATGCTACACCCATGCGGTGACAGCGTGGCATCGGGCGGACAAATCCGTACAATGCCGGTTATGTAATGAAGCAGTGAATCATTTTGAAGAAATCCACCGCCACACCCTCTAAAACGGTTGTTCCGCTCTGGCGCCAGCAACTGCATTATCGCCTCAAGGAAGGTGCGCTGATCGCTATCGGCGCGTTGTGCCTGTTCCTGATGATGGCCTTGCTGACCTATGGCAAGGACGATCCGGGCTGGAGCCACAACAGCAAGATCGATGATGTGCAGAATTTCGGCGGTCCCGCCGGCTCCTACAGCGCCGACATCCTGTTCATGGTGCTGGGGTATTTCGCCTATGTGTTTCCCTTGCTGCTGGCGATCAAGACCTACCAGATCTTCCGCCAGCGCCACGAGCCCTGGCAGTGGAGCGGCTGGCTGTTTTCCTGGCGTCTGATCGGCCTGGTGTTCCTGGTGCTGTCCGGGGCCGCGCTGGCCCATATCCATTTCCATTCGCCCATCGGCTTGCCGGCGGGCGCCGGCGGTGCCCTGGGCGAGAGCCTTGGCAACCTGGCGAAGAACGCCCTGAACATCCAGGGCAGCACGTTGCTGTTCATCGCCTTGTTCCTGTTCGGCCTGACGGTGTTCACCGACCTGTCCTGGTTCAAGGTCATGGACGTGACCGGCAAGATCACCCTGGACCTGTTCGAACTGTTCCAGGGCGCGCTGAACCGCTGGTGGTCGGCCCGGGTCGAGCGCAAGCAACTGGTGGCGCAACTGCGTGAGGTCGACGACCGGGTCCACGAGGTGGTGGCCCCGGTGGTGCCGGACAAGCGCGAGCAGGCCAAGGTCAAGGAACGCCTGATCGAACGCGAGCAGGCCCTGAGCAAGCACATGTCCGAGCGCGAGAAGCAGGTGCCGCCGGTGATCGCCCCGGCACCGGTGAAGCCGCCGCAGCCGAGCAAGCGCGTGGAGAAGGAGAAACAGGCGCCGTTGTTCATCGACAGCGCGGTGGAAGGCACCTTGCCGCCGATCTCGATCCTCGATCCCGCGGAAAAGAAGCAGCTCAACTACTCGCCGGAATCCCTGGCGGCCGTCGGCCACCTGCTGGAAATCAAGCTCAAGGAGTTCGGCGTCGAGGTCTCGGTGGATTCCATTCACCCGGGTCCCGTGATCACCCGCTACGAGATTCAACCGGCGGCGGGGGTCAAGGTCAGCCGGATCGCCAACCTGGCCAAGGACCTGGCGCGTTCGCTGGCCGTGACCAGCGTGCGGGTGGTGGAAGTCATCCCCGGCAAGACCACCGTGGGGATCGAGATCCCCAACGAGGACCGCCAGATCGTGCGCTTCTCCGAGGTGCTTTCGACCCCGGAGTACGATGACGCCAAGTCCCCGGTCACCCTGGCCCTGGGCCACGATATCGGCGGCAAGCCGGTCATCACGGACCTCGCGAAGATGCCGCACCTGCTGGTGGCCGGTACCACCGGTTCCGGTAAGTCGGTGGGGGTGAACGCGATGATCCTGTCGATCCTGTTCAAGTCCGGCCCGGAAGACGCCAAGCTGATCATGATCGACCCGAAAATGCTCGAATTGTCGATCTACGAAGGCATTCCGCACCTGCTCTGCCCGGTGGTCACCGACATGAAGGACGCCGCCAACGCCCTGCGCTGGAGCGTGGCCGAGATGGAGCGGCGCTACAAGCTGATGGCCAAGATGGGCGTGCGTAACCTGTCGGGCTTCAACCACAAGGTCAAGGAAGCCCAGGACGCCGGCACGCCGCTGGCCGACCCGCTGTACAACCGCGAAAGCATCCACGACGAAGCGCCGCTGCTGACCAAGCTGCCGACCATTGTCGTGGTGGTCGACGAATTCGCCGACATGATGATGATCGTCGGCAAGAAGGTCGAGGAACTGATCGCCCGTATCGCCCAGAAGGCCCGGGCCGCCGGTATCCACCTGATCCTCGCGACCCAGCGGCCGTCGGTGGACGTGATCACCGGCCTGATCAAGGCCAACATCCCGACCCGCATGGCGTTCCAGGTGTCGAGCAAGATCGACTCGCGGACCATCATCGACCAGGGTGGCGCCGAGCAATTGCTCGGTCACGGTGACATGCTCTACATGCCGCCGGGCACCAGCCTGCCGATCCGTGTCCACGGCGCCTTCGTTTCCGACGATGAGGTCCACCGCGTGGTGGAGGCCTGGAAGCTGCGCGGCGCGCCGGAATACAACGACGATATCCTCAACGGTGTCGAAGAGGCCGGGAGTGGTTTTGAAGGTGGCGGCAGCGGCGGCGGTGACGACGATGCCGAGACCGATGCGCTGTATGACGAAGCTGTGCAGTTTGTGCTGGAAAGCCGTCGGGCCTCGATTTCCGCGGTTCAACGCAAGCTGAAGATCGGCTACAACCGGGCCGCCCGCATGATCGAAGCCATGGAAATGGCCGGGGTCGTGACCGCCATGAACACCAACGGTTCGCGTGAAGTCATCGCCCCCGGGCCGTCGCGCGACTGATCCGTGCCGCGTGGTTTCACGCGGCACGTCCTTTCAACGAGTTCAATGAGGATTCCCATGCGTTTTATCCGCATGCTGTTGCTGCCGGTTCTGGCCCTGACCACGCTGTCGGCCCACGCCGATCAGAAGGACGTGGCACGTTTGACCCAGTTGCTCGAAAAATCCCAGACCCTCACCGCGCGTTTCTCGCAGTTGACCCTGGACGGCAGCGGTACCCAGTTGCAGGAAACCGCCGGCGAGATGTCCCTCAAGCGCCCGGGCCTGTTCTTCTGGCACACCGATGCACCGCAGGAGCAGACCATGATCTCCGACGGCCAGAAGGTCACCCTCTGGGACCCGGACCTGCAACAGGTGACCATCAAGAAGCTCGACCTGCGCCTGACCCAGACCCCGGCCCTGTTGCTGTCCGGCGATGTCTCCAAGATCAGCGAGAGCTTCGACATCAGCGCCAAGGAAGCCGGCGGGGTGGTCGACTTCATCCTCAAGCCGAAAACCAAGGACACCCTGTTCGACAGCCTGCGCCTGTCGTTCCGCAACGGCCTGATCAATGACATGCAACTGGTCGACAGCGTCGGCCAGCGCACCAACCTGCTGTTCACCGGGGTCAAGGCCAATGAACCCATCGATGCCGCCAAGTTCAAGTTCGACATCCCCAAGGGTGCGGACGTGATCCAGGAATAAGAGGTTTCAGACGCCCCCCATGGACCTGTTCAGCCGTGCCCCGATCGCCCAGCCCCTGGCCGCCCGTCTGCGGGCGACCAACCTGGATGAGTACGTCGGCCAGGAGCACCTGCTGGCTCGCGGCAAGCCGCTGCGCGAAGCCCTGGAGCAGGGCGCGCTGCATTCGATGATCTTCTGGGGGCCGCCGGGCGTGGGCAAGACCACCCTGGCGCGGCTGCTGGCGGAGGTCTCGGAGGCCCACTTCGAGACCGTCTCGGCGGTGCTGGCCGGGGTCAAGGAGATCCGTCAGGCGGTGGAAGTCGCCAAGCAGCAGGCCGGGCAGTACGGCCGGCGCACCATCCTGTTCGTCGACGAAGTGCATCGCTTCAACAAGTCCCAGCAGGACGCCTTCCTGCCCTATGTGGAAGACGGCACGCTGATCTTTATCGGCGCCACCACTGAAAACCCCTCGTTCGAACTGAACAACGCCTTGCTCTCCCGGGCGCGGGTCTATGTGCTCAAGAGCCTCGACGAAGCGGCGCTGCACAAGCTGGTGCAGCGCGCCTTGAGCGAAGAGCGCGGCCTGGGCAAGCGCCAGTTGAGCCTGGGCGATGAAGGTTTCAAGATGCTGCTGGCGGCGGCGGACGGCGATGGACGGCGATTGCTCAACCTGCTGGAAAACGCCTCGGACCTGGCCGAAGACGGCGGTGAGATCGGCGTCGAGCTGCTGCAAAGCCTGCTGGGCGACACCCGCCGACGTTTCGACAAGGGCGGCGAGGCGTTCTACGACCAGATTTCTGCCTTGCACAAGTCGGTGCGCGGCTCCAATCCCGATGCGGCCCTATACTGGTTCGCGCGCATGCTCGACGGCGGCTGCGACCCGCTCTACCTGGCGCGCCGGGTGGTGCGCATGGCCAGCGAGGACATCGGCAACGCCGACCCGCGGGCCCTGAGCCTGTGCCTGGCGGCCTGGGATGTGCAGGAGCGTCTGGGCAGCCCCGAAGGCGAGCTGGCGGTGGCCCAGGCCATCACCTACCTGGCTTGCGCGCCGAAGAGCAACGCCGTCTACATGGGCTTCAAGGCCGCCATGCGCAGCGCCGCCGAGCATGGCTCGCTGGAAGTCCCGCTGCACCTGCGCAACGCGCCGACCAAGCTGATGAAACAGCTGGGCTACGGCGACGAATACCGCTATGCCCATGACGAGCCCGACGCCTATGCGGCGGGCGAGGACTATTTCCCCGAAGAACTGGCGCCGCAGCCGTTCTACCAGCCGGTGCCGCGCGGGCTGGAATTGAAGATCGGCGAAAAGCTCAACCACCTTGCCACTCTCGACCGCAACAGCCCGAGACAACGGAGAAAGTCTTGATCCGCACCATCCTTGCCGTGTCTGCCGCCGGTATTGTCGGCACCTTGGCGCGCTTCGCCACGGGCAACCTGATCAACGCCAACTGGCCGCGGCACTTCTATACTGCGACATTGGCCGTTAATATCGTCGGCTGCCTGGTGATTGGCGTGCTCTACGGCCTGTTTTTGGTGCGTCCCGAGGTGCCGATCGAGATCCGCGCCGGCTTGATCGTGGGATTCGTCGGCGGCTTGACCACGTTTTCATCCTTTTCACTGGATACGGTGCGCCTGCTGGAAAGCGGGCAGGTGCTCATTGCCCTGGGCTATGCGGCCCTCAGCGTATTCGGCGGGCTGCTCGCAACCTGGGCTGGCCTGTCCTTGACCAAACTCTGATAACGAGAAACCGACATGCTCGATTCCAAACTGTTACGTAGCAACCTTCAGGACGTAGCGGATCGTCTGGCCTCCCGTGGCTTCAGCCTCGATGTCGATCGCATCGACGCGCTGGAAAACCAGCGCAAGGTGGTGCAGACCCGCACTGAACAATTGCAGGCCGAGCGCAATGCGGTTTCCAAGAGTATCGGTCAGGCCAAGCAGCGCGGCGAAGACATCGCCCCATTGATGGCCAGTGTCGAAACCATGGGTTCCGAGCTGAGCGAAGGCAAGGTCGCGCTGGACCAGATCCAGTCCGAGCTGGACCAGATCCTGCTGGGCATTCCGAACCTGCCGCATGAATCCGTGCCGGTCGGTAGCGATGAAGACGGCAACGTTGAAGTGCGCCGCTGGGGCACGCCGACCGCCTTCGACTTCCCGGTCCAGGACCACGTCGCCCTGGGCGAGAAGTTCGGCTGGCTGGATTTCGAAACCGCCGCCAAGCTGTCCGGCGCGCGTTTCTCCCTGCTGCGTGGCCCGATTGCCCGCCTGCATCGCGCCCTGGCGCAGTTCATGATCAACCTGCACACCGCCGAGCACGGCTACGAAGAGGCCTACACGCCTTATCTGGTCCAGGCGCCGGCCCTGCAAGGCACCGGCCAGTTGCCGAAGTTCGAGGAAGACCTGTTCAAGATCGGCCGCGAAGGCGAAGCCGACCTGTACCTGATCCCGACCGCCGAAGTGTCGCTGACCAACATCGTTTCCGGCGAAATCATCGATCCGAAGCAACTGCCGTTGAAGTTCGTCGCCCACACCCCGTGCTTCCGCAGTGAAGCCGGTGCGTCGGGTCGTGACACCCGCGGCATGATCCGCCAGCACCAGTTCGACAAGGTCGAGATGGTCCAGATCGTCGAGCCGTCGACGTCCATGCAAGCCCTGGAAGACCTGACCGCCAACGCCGAGAAGGTCCTGCAACTGCTGGAACTGCCTTACCGCGTCCTGGCGTTGTGCACCGGCGACATGGGCTTCAGCGCCGTGAAGACCTATGACCTGGAAGTCTGGGTGCCGAGCCAGGACAAATACCGTGAAATTTCGTCGTGCTCCAACTGCGGCGACTTCCAGGCCCGCCGCATGCAGGCGCGCTTCCGTAACCCGGAAACCGGCAAGCCCGAGCTGGTTCACACCCTGAACGGTTCCGGCCTGGCCGTGGGCCGTACCCTGGTGGCGGTGCTGGAAAACTACCAGCAGGCCGACGGTTCGATCCGTGTACCGGCAGTGCTCAAGCCGTACATGGGCGGCCTCGAGGTCATCGGCTAAATGGAATTTCTGCCGCTGTTCCACAACCTGCGTGGCCGGCGTGTGCTGGTGGTCGGTGGGGGGGAGATTGCCTTGCGCAAATCCCGCCTGCTGGCCGATGCCGGCGCCGTGCTGCGGGTTGTCGCGCCCGAGATCGAGGGCCAGCTGCGCGAGCTGGTCGGCGCCGGCGGCGAATGCCTGTTGCGCGGTTACCTGGAGTCCGATCTCGACGGCTGCGGGCTGATCATTGCCGCCACCGACGACGAAACGCTCAACGCCCGGGTGTCGGCGGATGCCCATCGGCGCTGCGTGCCGGTCAACGTGGTGGATGCGCCGGCCTTGTGCAGCGTGATCTTCCCGGCCATTGTCGATCGCTCGCCATTGATCATCGCGGTGTCCAGCGGCGGCGATGCGCCGGTGCTGGCGCGGCTGATCCGGGCCAAGCTGGAAACCTGGATTCCTTCGACCTACGGCCAGTTGGCCGGTCTGGCGGCGCGCTTCCGGACCCAGGTCAAGGGCCTGTTTCCGGGTGTGCAACAGCGCCGGGCGTTCTGGGAGGAGGTGTTCCAGGGGCCGATCGCCGATCGGCAACTGGCCGGGCAGGGCGCTGAAGCCGAGCGCCTGCTGCTGGAAAAGATCAACGGCATGGCGCCGAATGCGCCGGGCGAGGTGTATCTGGTGGGGGCGGGGCCGGGCGATCCGGACCTGTTGACCTTCCGTGCCCTGCGCTTGATGCAGCAGGCGGACGTGGTGCTGTATGACCGCCTGGTGGCGCCGGCGATCCTGGAACTGTGCCGCCGTGATGCGGACCGGATCTATGTCGGCAAGCGTCGCGCCGATCACGCTGTCCCCCAGGACCAGATCAACCAGCAATTGGTCGACCTGGCGAAGCAGGGCAAGCGGGTGCTGCGTTTGAAGGGGGGCGATCCGTTCATCTTCGGCCGTGGCGGCGAAGAGATCGAGGAACTGGCGGCCCAGGGCATTCCGTTCCAGGTGGTGCCGGGAATCACGGCGGCCAGCGGTTGCTCGGCCTATGCCGGGATCCCGTTGACCCATCGCGATTATGCGCAGTCGGTGCGTTTCATCACCGGTCACTTGAAGGATGGCTCCACGGACCTGCCCTGGGCGGATCTGGTGGCGCCGGCGCAGACCCTGGTGTTCTACATGGGGTTGGTCGGTTTGCCGGTGATCTGCGAGCAGTTGATTGCCCATGGTCGTTCAGCGCAGACGCCGGCGGCCTTGATCCAGCAGGGCACCACGGCCAATCAGCGGGTGTTTACCGGCACCCTGGCCAACCTGCCGCAACTGGTGGCGGAGCATGAAGTGCATGCGCCGACGCTGGTGATCGTTGGGGAAGTGGTGCAGCTGCGCGAGAAGCTGGCCTGGTTCGAAGGCGCGCAATCCCAGGTTTGAGCTGCGACTGTGACTGTGGGAGCCGGCTTGCTGGCGATGGCGTCCTCAAGGGCCCTATCGCCGGCAAGCCGGCTCCCACAGGTTTGTTTGCACTCGTCAGCTCTTCCAGACCCCACGTCCCGTCAACCGCTCGCGATCATGCTCGGTCATGAAATCCTGCTCCGGCCCCTTGGGCACGATCCCCGTCGGATTGATGGTCCGGTGACTGGCGTAGTAATGCCCCTTGATATGGGCAAAGTCCACCGTCTCGGCCACCCCCGGCCATTGGTACAGTTCCCGCAGCCAGTTCGACAGATTCGGATAATCGGCAATCCGCCGCAGGTTGCACTTGAAGTGGCCGTGGTACACCGCATCGAAACGGATCAGCGTGGTGAACAGGCGTATATCCGCTTCGGTCAGGTATTCCCCCGCCAGATAACGGTTCTCCCCCAGATGCCGCTCCAGACGCTCCAGTTCGCTGAACAGATCATCAAAGGCCGCTTCATAAGCCGCCTGTGAAGTGGCGAACCCGGCCCGATAGACGCCGTTGTTCACCGCCGGGTAGATACGCTCGTTCCAGCCGTCGATCAACAGGCGCAAGGCCTCGGGGTAGAAATCCAGCCGATTGTCGGTGAGCCCATTGAACGCGCTGTTGAACATGCGGATGATTTCCGACGATTCGTTACTGACGATGCGCTGCAACTGCTTGTCCCACAGCACCGGCACGGTCACGCGGCCGGTGTAGTCGGCGGCATCGGCGGTGTAGCGCTGGTGCATGAAGGCCAGGTTATCCAGCGCATCGCCGCTGGAGCCGTAGTCCCGGTCGAAGGTCCAGCCGTTTTCCAGCATCAGCCAGCTGACCACGGACACGTCGATCAGGCCTTCCAGGCCCTTGAGCTTGCGCAGGATCAGGGTGCGATGGGCCCAGGGGCAGGCCAGGGACACATAGAGGTGGTAGCGACCGGCTTCGGCCTTGAAGCCGCCCTCGCCGCTGGGGCCGGGCCTGCCATCGGCCGTCAGCCAGTTGCGGCGTTGCGCCTGTTCGCGCTGGAAGGCGCCGTCTTTACTGCTTGCGTACCATTGGTCGTGCCAACGACCGTCGATCAAAAGGCCCATCGGAAACTCCTCGGCAAGTGTGCTTTGGAGTCCAGTCTAAAGACCTTTGTTCGAATAAATAGCGCAAACCCTGGGGGTTAATCATCGATCAGATCGATATATCCCGGGCATCCCAGTAGCGCCGAGCCTGCTCGAAGGCCTGTTCGCGGGGCGTGCCGAGGCCGCGCAGGGCCAGGGCCATGGTCGAGATCAGGGCCAGTTGCGGGTAGCTGTCCTCGACTTCGCCGCGCCAGACGGCTTTGAGGTGCTCGGGGTCCAATGTCGCCGGTTTCACATGGCGCTGCTCGGACAGCGCGGGCCATTCCTCGTCCCAGCTTTCGCCATCGGTGGTGCCATAGAGATGGCTGCTGCTGTCCGGGTTGACCTCGATTTCCCCACCATCGCCCTTGATCACGATCACCGTATCGCCCAGCAGGCCACTGGCCTCGCGGTGCACCGCCTGGTAGCCGGGATGGAAGATGCTTTGCAGGCCGCAGCGCGCGCCCAGCGGATTGAGCAGGCGCGCCAGGGAATGGATCGGCGAGCGCAGGCCCAGGGTGTTGCGCAGGTCGATCATGCGCTGCAGGGACGGCGCCCAGTCGCCCAGGGGCATGAAGGCGAGGTTGCCGTGGCCGATCGCCTGCTCGACGGCCGCCCAGTCGCGGCACAGCGGAATCCGCAGCGTATCAAGCAACTGCTCGGTGTAGAGACGGCCCGCGGTATGCGCGCCGCCGCCGTGCATGAAGATCCGGATGCCGTTCTGCGCCAGGCACTTGGCGGCCAGCAGGTACCAGGGCAGGTGACGCTTCTTGCCGGCGTAGGTCGGCCAGTCCAGGTCGATCGCCAGCCTTGGCGCCTGCAGGCGCTCGCGCAGGGCCTGGGTGAAGCCGGCCAGCTCCTCCGGGCTTTCTTCCTTGTGGCGCAACAGCATCAGGAAGGCACCGAGCTGGGTGTCCTCGACCTTGCCGTCCAGCAGCATGCCCATGGCCTCGCGGGCTTCTTCGCGGGTCAGGCTGCGGGCGCCACGCTTGCCCTTGCCGAGGATGCGGACGAATTGGGCGAACGGGTGCTCGGCGGGCGTTTCGGTGATCAACGGCGTGTAGTCGGTCATAAGCAGTTCGTCGGTTTGGGCAGGCCCGCCAGCTTGGCGGCGAGTTTGGCGGGAGTGCCTTTGAACAAGCGGTTGAGGTGCAGGCTGTTGCCCTTGTCGGCGCCCAGCTTCAAGGCGGTGTACTTGATCAACGGGCGGGTGGCGGGGGAGAGTTCGAACTCCCGGTAGAACCCGCGCAGCAGCTCAAGGATTTCCCAGTGTTCGGGGCTCAGCTCCAGCTCCTCGCGCGTGGCGAGGGCCGCCGCGACCTCCGGCGACCAGTCGCTCAGTTCCACCAGGTAGCCATCCTTGTCCAGGGCGATGGCCTGCCCGTTCACCGTCAGCGTGCTCATAGCCAGGTATTGACCTTGTCGTAACGGATCGACAGTTCGACGAACGCCGGGTAGTCGACACTGGTGGCCCAGGCCGGGCACTCCAGGCCGCGGGCTTGCAGGTCCTCGTCGAGGAGGAACAGGCGCAGGCTGTCGCCGCGTTCTTCCAGCGCCTCGAGCGGCAGGCTGCGCGGTTGCACGGCATGCACCGCGTCGCCACAGAGCAGCAGCGCATCCTCGCTGCCCAGCAGGCGCAGGCAACTGCCCAGGCGACTGTCGGTGAAAGGGGAGTGGGACAACACATGCAAGGTTGACATCAGAGGGTGATCACCTGGTCATAACGGTTAACAAGCGCACCAAGCTCTTCGGCGGTGAGCACCTCAAGGTCTTCGCCGGCGACCTGGGTCGGGAAAATGCCCCGGTCGGCCAGGCTGTCGGCGCAGGCGTACAGCGCATCGATGCCGAACAGCGACAGCGCCTGGAGGTTGGCGGTCAGGTCTTTCTGTTGCAGGGCCTTGGCGTTCTGCCCGGGCATCAACTGGAACACGCCGTCGTCCATGAACAGCAGGCCGATGGGCAGATCGAACGCGCCGCCGGCCAGCACGATATCCAGCGCCTCGCGGGCCGCCGGGCCGGACCAGGGGGCCTGGCGGCTGATAATCAGCAGGGACTTGGGCATTTCAAGGCCCTCCGAAGCAGATCAGGCGGTCGGCGGCTTGTACCGCATCATGCAGCTGGCCCAAGCCGGACAAGGCCCAGGGCGCCGTCAGATTGACTGCCGAACGTTGATAGCGCTGGGCTTCTTCGCTGTCCAGCACGCCGCGCCGCAAGGCTGCCGCGATGCAGACCACGCCGTCGAGCTGGTGTTCGCTGACGAAGTCCGCCCATTGCCGGGGCAGATCCTGCTCGTCCTGCGGCGTGACCACACTGCTCGACGCGCTGTGCACGCCGTCCTGATAGAAGAACAGCCGCACAATCTCATGCCCGCCGGCGAGCGCGGCCTGGGCGAACAGCAGGGCGCGACGGGAAGAGGGCGCGTGGGGCGCGGAAAACAGCGCAATGGCAAACTTCATGGGGGACTCTGTCAGCAAACCTGTGGTCATGATAAGGCCAGAACCCTCAAGAAGCTAAATCACGGGCAACAAAAAGCCCGCCGAAGCGGGCTTTTTGCCTAACGGGGGCGATCAGTCGTCGCGGCCCATGACGCCGAAGATCTGCAACAGGCTGATGAACAGGTTGTAGATCGACACATACAGGCTGATGGTCGCCATGATGTAGTTACGTTCGCCGCCGTGGATGATGGCGCTGGTCTGGAACAGGATGCAGACCGAGGAGAACAGCACGAAACCGGCGCTGATCGCCAGCTGCAGCCCACTGATGTGGAAGAACATGCTGGCCAGGGTCGCGCCCAGCAGGACGAAGAAACCCACGGTGATGAAGCCGCTGAGGAAACTCATGTCCTTGCGGGTGATCAGCACGTAGGCCGAGAGGCCGCCGAAGACCAGCGCGGTCATGGCGAAGGCCGAGCTGACCACTTCGGAGCCGCCCTGCATGCCCAGGTAGCGGTTGAGGATCGGGCCGAGCAGATAGCCCATGAAGCCGGTAAGGGCGAACGTGGAGACCAGGCCCCAGGCCGAGTCGCGCAGCTTGTTGGTGAGGAAGAACAGCCCGTAGAAGCCGATCAGCACCACGAACACGTTGGGGTACCTGACGTGCATCTGCTGGGAGATGAAGGCCGTCAAGCCGCTGAAGGCGAGGGTGAGGGCCAGAAGGCTGTAGGTGTTGCGCAGGACGCGGCTAACTTCTAGCTGCTCAGCCTGCACGCTGTTAACGGCGTAATCCTGTTCGCGCATGGCGACACTCCTTCGGGTTTGAAATGTTCAGTCGCAAAGATGATACCAGAGGCTCTGTAACAAGCTATCACGAGAGTTTGACAGTGTGTGTCATTCCGGTATTATGGCGCCCGCAATGCATGGGAGGTGTGGCCGAGTGGTTTAAGGCAGCAGTCTTGAAAACTGCCGACTGTAACAGGTCCCAGAGTTCGAATCTCTGCGCCTCCGCCATCTTGCACACTGTCAAGGCCCCGATTAGTCGGGGCTTTGTCGTTTCTGGGGGAAGGCGGTCGCTAGCCCCCCGATCCGTTGCCTTGGCTTGAGGCCGGATAGCCCATTATTGGCCGCCTCAGCGTCTCTGCTAGCCCGATAGTCACTCACGTCTGAATGGGGCTCTGTTGGCGCGCAATCAGAGCACAATCCAAAACTTTTCGTACGATATGTGCTCCCATATCCTCTATCTCCAACCGTCCACCAGGCGTTAAGGTCAAGGTGTCGTTGAATCTCAGCGATACAGGATTGGCGTCCTGGCTGGTTCGGAAGACACAAAAGCCGCCACAGCGGCTTTTCGTGTCCTGCGTGTGGCTGTCTGTTATGGGCGGGCCGTATGTGGGCATCTTCGGATGCGCCGGGGTCCAACTAGCCGGTACGCCAACCCATACGGTTCCGCCCACCCTGATGGTCAGCGAGTCCGGTATGTACGCGCTGCTGATTCATCACCATATCCCGGAAAACCAGCACCTGCGGCAGTGGTTCAGCCATGAAGTCATACCTGCCTTGCGCAATATGTCGTCCACAGTGGCAAACCACGGCCCTAGCCTCAGCTCCCTGCAATGGGCTGGGCATTCAGTGAGCCTGTTGCACTGGCAGAGCGAGCCCTGGATCAGATGGCGGGATATGCCGGTGCTGATGCAGTCGGTTGAGTGTGCTTCAGCTCAGTGGCCGAACTGATCGTTTTGCCTGTCCGCTTGCGGTGAGCCATACCATTGCCATAGGTGGCAGTGGTACGGCGTTGATCCTTGGTAAGCCTGTTTTGTTCCATTCCCTTCGTCATTTGCCTTTACAAGCTCTCAGACCAGTCGTAAATGGGTAATGGAACATCTAAATGGGGTATTTTTTAAAAATTACCCTGTTTAGGTTTGTGATTACCTCATTTCGACAAGGAGGGTTTACATTCTTATGCACTCAATTACCCCCGAGTACCTCGCTGCGCTTCGCTTCGATGGTACACAGGTCGCCACGCTGCGTTTGTTGGGGGAGCGTTAAGGGTTCGGGAAAAACTGCCGAAACAGCGGTTGGGATGTGGCGTAATCTTGCGCCTGGCTGTTCAGCCCCCAACTACCCTGGGACGTTTCATGCAAAGGATACTGTGCAGTGTTTTAAGCCTGGCGATCATTACCTCATCGCTGGCCGGTTGTTCGACGCCGCCGGTCAGGCCGGCGGTCACGGGGCCTCAGGTCTATGGCTACACCCTCAATCAGCAACTGAGCGGCGAACAGTTCCAGGGGCTGACCGACTCCGGGAAGCGCTTTGTCGGTTCCCTCAGGCTGTATCACCCGTCCCAGCAGGACGGCAGGCTGCTGGGGCTCTATGCGGACTCCAAGCTGTGGCTGGATACAGTGACCAGCACCAGCCAGGAGTTCTCCTCCGAGAGTGATTGCCAGGCCGCCCAGCAGGCGGACGAGGCGCAGCTCAAGACTCTGATTGATGACTTCAACGCCCGGCAGGCGCGTCCTGCGGGTGCGCCGCGCCAACTGGGGGATGTCTACGCCAGCCAATCGCTGGACGCCTGCCAGCGTATCGGTGGGCCGGGGCCGGGGGGTGAAGCCTTCCGCTATACAACCTGGGCCACTCTGCAAACCGAAACCCTGGCGCCTAGGCAAGGCTTTCCACGCAAGGTCGAGGACACTTCTTCTAAAGCCTGGGACATCGCTCTGGTCATTGCCCTGGTGCCTATCGTAGTGGTTGCCTATGGGGTGGCGGGGATCGCGGGGATGGGGGCGGCAAGCTCCTGTAGGTATATTGTGTCGCCCAAGGAGTGCGACAAGCAGGGCCGTGGAACAGACTACTGACGGCATCCGCTCAATACCCCACTTGCACACCAGAGTCTAGCCATGACGCTGGCTGATCGAGCGCCTCGAACGGTTCGCACCGGCGGCTGGCGCTGACGAAGTCCACAACCTCAAACCCAGCTTTGTTGTCACGGTACTCAAGCCACACGATCGGCACTGTCTAGCGCTCCTGCACTCCCGGACGAACTCCAGTGTGGGAGGGTGTCCCTTGTCGGTGTTTGCGAAGGTGACGACCAAATCGCTCAGGTTATCGTTGTTGTCCAGCACTTGGCGCAGCATAAGCCGCGTAGCACAACAGGTTATGGGATAGGGCTTGGGCTTGTACAGGCACGCCATCAGGCGCTGTGGAATGCTGATGCCGGCACCACACTCGAACGGCACCAGAAATGTATGGCTGGCGATAGTCTTTTTCCATCCTGCCGCTCTTCCCCCTGGGTAAAATCGTTCTAAAAAGCCCGGCCAGCGCTTCGGGCTTTTTGCTATTCTTAAGGTCGTAGGTGAAGACGCAGACTGATGCGCAAGAGGATAGCAAGGAAACGTGGGGCGCGTTCCGAAGGGTACACGGTTAGAAAGATCTCCGCGCTGAGATCCAGCCCTTATGCCGTGTGAAGCAGGGCAGCGCAAAACTGTTCTGTGAGAGTCCTGATAAACCTTGTAAGCCGGAGACCAGCACCGGCCACCTACTTGATTTCTAAAGCCCGCCATGTGCGGGCTTTTTCGTATCCGCAGGCGCAAGACAGATACCCCCCGATTTCACGGGTTCATCGCTGTCTTTACCAATGAATTATTGAGTTGATTTGCGGTCCGATATTTTACTCTTACCAGCTTTCAGGACCTCAAAATGAAGCGTGCAGTGATAATGCTCCTGGCCATTTCGGGCCCTCTCCTGCTGGGAGGCTGCGTGCCTATCTGGGACGACGGAGGCGGGTACGGTTATGATCGTGGCAGGGGATATGATCACGGTCGCAGATATGAACAGGGCGACGATAACGATCAAGGTCGAGGTCATGGATATGAACGTCGTGACGACGATCGACGGTATGATCGCAATCACCGTCGTGATCACGAGGATCAGGATGACTGATCCCTTAATACTCAATGAAAGCCCAGTCTAGTGCTGGGCTTTGTTGTTTTTGTGGAGACCTCATCCCGAACGGTCAAAACAGCCAATGAACAAAATATAAACTTTTTCGAACTTGAGGGATCAACAGTATAAGGAGTGACTTGAATCGGGATACCACCGTTTATGGTATAGCGCTCAGTGGTGGCATCCCTGCATGGGTTCTGCAAGAACCCGGGAGTCGTCATCATGAAAACCTTGCGCTTACTTGCGGTATCGGCAGCCGTCCTGGCTGCGTTGACGAGCTTGTCTGCAACGGCAAGGCAGGCGGTCACTAACGAGCCGATAGACTACTCCGCGGTGCAGTTGGAACAACAACAGCAAAACGGAATCGCCTATCTGTCAGGCGGCATCGGGCTCGATGAGTCGAGGGCCATTCAGCAGACCAAGGGATACAACCTGCATATGACCTTCTCCACCGGTCCGAGCAATGAATATGTGCCGGATATCAACGTGAAAATCCAGAGCATGCAAGGGCATGAGCTGCTGACGCTGAATGAGGTCGGCCCTATCGTTTATGTCAACTTGTCACCTGGTAAATATGTCATTGTCGGTACTCGTAATGGACTCGAACAACGAAGCACCGTTGAGGTTAAAGGCGGGGCTGTTCGTGATCTGAACCTCCACTGGAGCGATGCCGCATAACCGCTGATGCCAGGAAGTCATTAGCCTTTCTTCAAGTGCTACAATTCACAAAAAGCCCAGCCTCGTGCTGGGCTTTGTTGGTTTTGGGATTTCCTCTCGAAGCTTTCTTGCTATCCTGAGTTCCCTCTTTCATGGACGAATACCGAGACAAGCATGGCTAACTTCACCCCGTCACGCATCGGGAAGATACTGCAGGGTCTGCTTTTTGCCCTGATTGGTATCGGCCTGTTGGGCATTACCGTCGATCTCGCTCTTGAACGACGCGAACTCCTCGCCCACGCAGAGACCGCCGATGGCATCGTCAGCCACTTGAATGCCGGTGGTTCGCATCCCGAGATCGCCTTCACCACCCGCAGTGGTGAAAAGATTTCCTACCCCCAGGGCGGTATTATCTTCGGCTATCAGCAGAATCAGCCGGTGCGGGTGTATTACCTACCCGAGCAACCGGCTGGCAGCGCCGTCGTCGATGACCTGGGCGCTCTGTGGGGGGCTTCCGGGCTACTGGGTTGCCTCGGTCTGGTGTTCATCATTGCCGGTCTGCTAAGGGGCATCCGTCAGCGCGGTCGCGGTGCGGTTCATTCATCTAAAGGACTTTGAACGTATGAGCTACAACATCCCGATCCCGGTCAATGAGAGTCGCTGGCAGTATCAGACCGCCAGCGGCGGCGGTCTGAGCGTGGCCCTGCTGGCGGGCAGTGGCGGTTCGATCATCCTGCGTTCGCCCCAGGGCGAGAACGTCAGCTACCGCTACGGCGGCGTCGGGGTGGGTGTCGGATTTGGTGCGCGGCTGCCGCGTTTCGGCAAGATCAATATCCAGCTCAAGGGTAAGAGCGTGGGTGCAGCCGGTGCGGCGGAGGCCTTTCCCAGCACCGGCAAGGTGTTTGTCAGCGACGCCCTGGTCAGTCGTGACCTGACCAGTGACGACATCACCGGGCCTTGCATGTATACCGAGGTGGGGGCGGGTCTGGTGGTCGGCGGTTCGGCCACGGCGCTGTTGTTCGGGCTTGATCCCAAGCTGCTGGCGTTGGCGGCGGTTCTGAGCGCCAACCCGGCGACCTCGGTCATTGCCTCCGCCACGGTCAACCGGCAGTTGGTGCAGTCGGCCAAGGGGGCGGTGGTCATGGCGGGCATGAACGCTGGCGTGCAGGCCGGTGGTGGCGCCGCGATCTACATGGGCTATCTGTTCTAGCCGCGCATCGGCTCTCAAGCGAGCCGGGGCAGGGCAGGCGCAGCGACCGAAGATTGCCTTCGGTCGCCGCACCGGCAGTGGGCAAAGCCCGCTGTGGATCAGTAGATTTCCAGCTTGAACGGCGCGTCCTCGGTGTCGGCCTTGCCGGCGCTGAGCAGACTTGCCGCATTTGGCCGCTTCAGGACTGTGTCACGGGTCTGTATCTCCACCTCGATACTGCCCTCGTCAATCGCCGAGTGATCGGCGTTGAGTGGCAGCTTGAAGGTGGCCGTGGTTTCCAGGTGCGTCTGGCAGTTCATGCAACCTTCGACGTGCCAACGGCTGAGGATCGCCCGGGTACCCAGGTACTCGCGCTTGCCGTCGACCTTGGCATAGGCCGAGATCAGGAACGAGCCACGGATTTTCGCCCGGTTGATACGGCTGACCCGTAGGGTCTTGCCGCTGGGCTGCGCTGCATCGGCCTTGAACAGCAACTGCTTGGCGGGTTGGGCATAGGCATCCAGGGAGCCCGTGCCATAGACGTAGCCCAGTTGCTTCTCGATGTTGATGCAGTCACGGGTGGTGAAGGGTTTGCCGTCGGCCTTGACGAAGGGATCGAGGCTGGTGTCCAGGCTCAGGATGGCGTTCGGGTCCAGGCCCGCGGCGCCCGCAGGGGGTTGTATTTTGTAGGGTTTATAGTAGGAGGCGCCGGGATCCTTGGGGTCGATGCTGAATTCATCGGTGGTCCCTTGCCGGCGCTGCCAGATCCAGAACACGTAGTCGATAAAGCAGTGGTGGAAGAAGAAAATCGGGTCCAGGCCGGCGGTTTCATTCTCGCCCATATCGCCGTTGGCCCCAGGAATCGCTGAACTGTCGCCCGCGCCCGGGTAGTCGAAACCGCCGACCGCCAGGTGCATGAAGTTGTGGGGTTCCTCCAGCGGCACATAGTGCGTGCCCGCCGGGGCGGTCTTGTTCTTCTCGCCGGTCGAGGTGGTATTGGAGAACAGCGTGTAGTTCGGGGCGTCCAGGCAGCTTTCGAAACGACTGAACACCTCGCCGCGCCACTTGCCACCGATCTTGATCTTGCCGCTCAACCAGGTACTGACGTTCTCATTGAGGTAGGTGATGTTCTTCGCCGTGTCCTGGAACTGCGCGTTGTGTGCCTCCGTGGCTTTGCGGTCAGCTTCGGTGCCCACCAGCCCGGACAGCGGATAGCGCACGGTCTCGTAGCCTTCGGGCTTGCTGTAGATGATGGGGTTGTCCGGTGTCACCGGGAGCTCATCGGTGATGGTTTGCGGGAACACGAAAGAGCGCAGCGGGTTTTCGATCTTCTGCCCATCGATCACGAAGTATTCCTGGGTCAGGGCAGAAGGAATGCCGTTTTCTCGCGACTCGTCACTGCATTCATCCCAGAACGGCAGGGTGACGTTTTCACATTTGGGGATGCTGCGCAGCGCCTCTTCCAGGCGCCAGAGATAGGCGCGGTGCCAGCTCGGAAAGAGCACCGTGCCGTGCTGGCAGTAGCCGCCCCACCAGTTGGGGTCGGTCTTGCCTTGACCACGGAACGGCTCGCCATGCAGGCCACCGATGGAGAAGAAGGAGTTGGGGTGGCTGGCGGGAAGATCCTTGATGCCTTTCCAGGCGCGGATCAGGGCTTCAAGTTCATCTTTCTTGCCGTGGTCATAGTCGTGCTGGATATCACTGAGAGAACGGCGTACGCGTGGGGCGGATGACATGGTGACCTCCTTGTTGCCGGATGGCCCGAAAGGCTCGGGGGTTTACTGCGCCATCGTGAGCATATCTGGGATCTAGCAACGTGCCAGTACGGGCGCCGAACGGTCGAGGTCCCGCGTTCGGGCGCGCTGTGTCATGGGTTTCAGTTGGCCTGATCCGTCGCATAATGGCGCCAGAGGGAGCGATCTCTTACACTGCTGGCGCCTGGCGCAGGGCTCTATCCCTGCACCGGACGACAGAGTGGTCAACGCAATCGAGTGGTTCATACAGTGATCGAACGGCGCCAATTCAGCGGAGGGATGAAGGGAAAAAACCTCCGCTACCTGAATGAAAAAACCGGTCAGTCCGGGCAAATGACCCGGACAGGCTTCCTGTTGCTCGAGCATTTCTCGCTGCCGGCGTTCACCCAGGCGCTGGATACGCTGGTCACGGCGAATCTGCTCCGCCCCGGGTTGTTCTCTTCCCGAACCTTCGGCCTGAATGACGGGGAGGTTGTCAGCGACCTGGGCCTGGTCATTCGACCCGATGCCCGTATCGATTGCGCCGCCCTTCAAGATCTCGATCTGCTGGTCGTTTGCGGCGGCTACCGGACCGAACTGAAGGCCGATGATGAGTTCATCGGTCTGCTGAGGGCCGCGTCGGACCTGGGCATCAGTCTGGCCGGATTGTGGAATGGCGCGTGGTTCCTGGGCAGCGCCGGCCTGCTGGATGGGTATCGTTGTGCGATTCACCCCGAGCATCGTCCGGCACTCGCGGAAATCTCCAAGGCGACACAGGTCACCAGCGAGCCCTATGTCATCGATCGGGACCGCCTCACCGCGTCCAGCCCCTCCGGGGCTTTCCATATGGCGCTGGACTGGATCAAGGGCCTGCATGATAAAGCCCTGGTCGAGGGGATCGAGGACATTCTGGCGTTCGAGGAGTCTCGCTACCGGCGCATCAAACCGGCGGAAAATGTCTGTGTGAGCGCGCCGCTACGCGAGGTGGTCAAGCTGATGGATGCCAACCTCGAGGAACCGCTGGAACTGGAGCAACTGGCGGTCTACGCCGGTCGTTCCCGTCGACAGCTCGAGCGTTTGTTCAAGGAACAACTGGGCACCACGCCGCAACGTTATTACCTGGAACTGCGCATCACCGAGGCGCGTCGACTGCTTCAGCACACGGAGCTGTCCCAGGTCGATGTGCTGGTGGCCTGCGGTTTTGTTTCGCCCAGTCATTTCAGCAAATGCTATAGCGCGTACTTCGGCTACAGGCCTTCCAAGGAAACGCGGCTGGTCAAGTAAAAGGCTTCTTGGGCCGCCGCAGATGCGTGGTTCGAGCGGGCTGACGCCGTCGGGCCGAGCAGGAGAGGGCACGCCTCCTGTGTGAGACGTTCCGCGCCAGGCCCGGCGACCTCACTTCAAATACGAGCGCAGCGCCGACACCACCTCATCCACATCGTCTCGACGCTGGGCCGGCGTGACATCGTCCGCGCCCAGGTGCTCGCGGATATGACCTTCCAGCACCTCGGCCATCAAACCGTTGATCGCCCCGCGGATCGCCGCGATCTGTTGCAGCACGGCGGTGCACTCGACTTCCATGTTCAAGGCGTTTTCCAGCGCATCGGCCTGGCCCTTGATACGCCTGACACGGGTCAGCAGGCGTTTTTTATCCTTGATGGTATGCGGCATAGAATTGTCTCATTGTGCGTTATCTATACTGGGGTATAGTATATTTCGACCTTGTCATCAGGACTGTAGCCCAATGTCTTCGCCCAATGCTACTCATCACAACTGCCATTCGAAAATCCTCAACGATGGCAATCCCCTGGCGGAGACCAGTACCCGGCGCGCGATGATCCTGACCGCGGTCATGATGGTCGCCGAGATCGCCGGCGGCTGGTACTACAACTCGATGGCACTGTTCGCCGACGGCTGGCACATGAGTTCTCATGCCCTGGCGCTGGGGCTGTCGGTACTGGCCTATGGCGCGGCCCGGCGCCTGTCCAGCGACAACCGCTTTGCCTTCGGTACCTGGAAGATCGAAGTGCTGGGCGGCTACACCAGTGCGCTGTTCCTGGTGATGGTGGCGGGGCTGATGGTGTATCAGTCGGTCGAGCGGCTGATTTCGCCCGCGCCCATCCACTACGACGAGGCCATCGTCATCGGCATCGTCGGGTTGATGGTCAACCTGGCCTGCGCCTGGCTGCTCAAGGACGGCCATGCCCATGATCACCACCACGACCATCATCACGGCGAAGCCCATGAACACGCCCACGATCTGAACCTGCGCTCCGCCTACCTGCATGTCGTGGCCGATGCGGCCACTTCGGTGCTCGCGATCCTGGCGCTGATCGGCGGCAAGGTCTGGGGCGCGGCGTGGCTCGACCCGCTGATGGGGATTGTCGGCGCGGGGCTGGTGGCGAGCTGGGCCTACGGGCTGATCCGCCAGACCAGCCGGGTGTTGCTGGACGCGGAAATGGATGCGCCGGTGGTCGAGGAAATCCGCGAGGTCATCGCCGCCAGCCCCATTCCGGCCTCCATCAGCGACCTGCATGTCTGGCGGGTCGGGAAGGGGCAGTTCGCCTGCGTGCTAAGCCTGGTGACGCGGGCGCCGGTCACGCCTGACTACTTCAAGCAGCAGTTGGCGATCCATGAGGAATTGGTGCATGTCACGGTCGAACTTCATCTGGCGGCGTGACGCAAACCGTCTGTTCGCCGGGTGACGGCCTTCAAACTCATTCTTGGCGCGTGACGCGGGTATGGGCCTGGAGGCACTCCACCAGCGCATCGAACGTCGCCCTGCAACGGGGGCTGGTGCGCAGGTCCTCGTGCATGGTCACCCAGGTTTCCAGCTGGAAACCGAGCTGCTGTGGCAAGAGCCGAACCAGTGTCGGCGTGCGGCTCGCCAGCGCGACCTGACAGAAGCCGATGCCACAGCCGGCGCGGATCATCGCCAGTTGCGCCAGGTTGCTGTCGGTGCGCAGCGCGAAGGCCTCGCGGTTCCAGCCGGGCAACTGTTTGCTGGCGGCGCGCAGGAACGGGGTGGGCACATCGAAGCCAATCAGCGCATGGCGTGAGAGGTCGGCCAGTGTGGCAGGCGTGCCGTTGCGTTGCAGATAGTCCGCGTGTGCATAAGCACCCACTTCCACATTGCCGATACGGCGGGCGAGCAGTTGATCCTGTTTCGGCGCGGTCATGCGCACCGCAATGTCGGCCTCCCGTTGCAGCAGATCCTGCACCTTGTCGGTGGCCAGCAGCTCGATCCTGAGTTGCGGATGGGCCTGGTGCAGTAGTGCCAGCGTGGGGGGCAGGACTTCGACCGCAATGATCTCGCTGGCGGATATCCGCACCGTGCCGCTCACCGCCTGGCCCTGGCCAGTGGCGGCCCGCTCCAGCGCGGCGGCGGTGTGCTGCATGGCCTCGGCATAGCCGCGCAGCGCCAGGGCGGTTTCGGTGGGCAGCAAGCCGGTCTGCGAGCGGGTGAACAGCGGTTGCTTGAACGAGGCTTCCAGCGCGGCGATGTGACGGCCCACGGTAGGCTGGGCGATCCCCAGCGCCCGTGCGGCGCCCGAGAGCGAGCCCTCCGTCAGCACGGCAAGCAACGTACGGTACAGTTCCCAACTCATGCTCTGGTCCATGCATAAATGTATGGCGGATAGCTTGTGCTATGCAATTTATTTCCAGAAGGGGCGGGGTCAGACTCTGTTCATCACCACCTTTCTGGAGAATCGACATGGCAGCACTGGGCAACAAGGTCCTGGTCCTGGGGCAAGCGGCGGCATTGGCGGCGAAGTGGCGCGGCAACTGCGCGACGGCGGCTGGCAGGTGCAGGCGCTCAAGCGCGGCTTGGCCACGGCGGCTGAACAGCGTGACGGCATCCGGTGGTTGCGGGGCGATGCGCTCGAGCGTGATGACGTGGTGCGTGCGGCGCAGGGCTGCAGCGTGATCGTGCACGGAGTAAACCCACCGGGTTATCGCCATTGGGCCGAGCAGGTGCTGCCGATGATCGACAACACGATTGCGGCCGCCCGTCTTGAAGGCGCGACCATTGTGTTGCCGGGCACGGTCTACAACTACGGCCCGGATGCGTTTGCCGGGCTGGACGAGCAGTCGGCGCAGCGTCCGTTGACCCGCAAGGGGCGTATTCGTGTCGCGCTTGAGCAGCGCTTGCGGGACGCGACGCGAGACGGGGTTCGGGCGATTGTACTGCGATCGGGTGACTTCTTCGGGCCGCAGGCCGGCAACAGCTGGTTTTCCCAGGGGATGATCAGGCCCGGGCAGGCGGTGAAGGTGATCAATCTGCCGAGTGATCCGGGCGTCGGTCACCAGTGGGCCTACCTGCCGGACGTGGCGCGGACCATGGTCGAGCTATTGGAGCGTCGAGAGCGCTTGGCGCCTTTCGCCACCTTTCATATGGCCGGGTATTGGGACGCCGACGGCACCCAGATAGCGACCGCCATCCGCCGCGTGGTCGAACGCGCCGGCGGCCGGGCGAGACTGCGGCGTTTTCCCTGGTGGCTGGTGAGACTGGCCTCGCCGTTGGTCACCACGTTTCGCGAGATGCTGGAGATGCGCTACCTGTGGCGCAAGCCACTGCGCATGAGCAACGCCCGCCTGTTGAGCGTACTGGGGACGGAGCCGCATACGCCCTTGGACCAGGCGGTGGAAACGACGCTGAAGGGGATGGGGTGCCTGTAATGGCGTACGAACCCACGCGAGATCAGGGCACGAATGCCAGCACGGAAGCGGGGGAGCCGGATCCGTCCTTGAGCTGCAGAACACCGATGACCAGCGTTGCCCCTTTGGCGGGCAGTTGATCCAGATGGGTCAGGCACTCCAGGATGATGCCGTTTTTCGCCAGGACCTGGCGGTTGGTGGCAAATGCCGTGTTCTGGCCCGGGTCGACCCCGTGGGTGTCGATACCGACTCCCGCGACTTCGCGCTCTTCGACCAGCAGTCTGGCCGTGTCGGCGCCAACCCCGGGGAAGTGCAGGCCGCCTTGCGGATCTTCATTGAAAAAAAGCTTGGGATCGCCCCACAGGGCCTGCCATCCGGTGTGGAAGAGCACCACGCAGCCCCGAGTGATGCGCCCATGCTCGTGCTCCCAGTTCTCGATGTCCCGAGGACTGATCACATAGTCGGGATCGGCTTGTGCCTGCGCCCGCACATCGATCACCACGGCCGGTCGCACCAGCGAATCCGGCGGGTAGGCATCGATCCCGACGCCATCGGGGAAAAAACTGTTGGGCGCATTCATATGGGTGGCGCTGTGTTCGCCCATGCTGAAGCTGCGCAGGTAGTAGCCGTCCTGCTCCTGTGAGGCCTCCCCGGTGAAGACGACGGCCGGGTCGTGGGGCCAGAGGGGGATGGATGGCGTAATGACGTGGCTGAGGTTGATGATTTTCTGAAACTGGATACTCGGCATTCCTTCGGCTCCCTTGTCCTCGGTGAAACCGTGGATGATAGCGGCCTCGTTCGACAAGGGTTGAGGCGGGCGTTGCTCGCCACTCCCGCGGATTTTCCTGGCCGGCTGAATGGAATCGGCGTCACAGTGCTGACAATCAATTGGCCGGATTCGGTTGCGCGCGTGCAATAAAAATTTACTCCCGCCGAGAGAAATGAGAAAAGCTTTCCAGCCTTTTCCATGGATTCGGATCCCGCTCATGCCTCGATCAAAGTTGTTTGCCCAGCTGTTTGTCGCCCTGTTTGTCGGCGCCGGGCTCTGGTACATGTGGATGATTACCAGTGCCAAGCTGGGGTGGGGCGGAAGCAGTCCCGACCGGCAGCAGCTCGGTGCTGTACAGGACAGCCGGCAGCGCGCGATGACCCAGTACTGCACGGGTGTGGTCGTGACCCCGAAGGGCACCTGGCTGGTGGGGCGCCTGGACGGTGACGCGAAACAGCTGCAACCCTCCGCTGACGTGGTGGATCTGGATGCCGTGCTCCATGGCAAGTCGGTCGAGGCCAAGGATCAGGAGTCGGAAGGCTCGGGGGCTTTCTCGAGCTTTCTCTCCCACCGGGATAAGGAAACCTCCTTCATCTCGCGCCTGGACGCCCAGGGCCAGTTTCAAATGGTGGCCCATGTCAGTGACGCCGCCTGCCTGGTGGCCAGCCCGGATGGGGCCAGTGTTTTCCTGCTGACGGGCCTTGAGCGACCCGAAACCGCTGGCGCGAACAGCGATGACAACCGCCAGACCGTGATCTTTCGCAGCGACGATCAAGGCAAGCGCTGGACCTGGTTGGCCAAGGGCCTGTTTCCCAAGGCCAATCAGCTTGCCTGGGCCTTGAAGCCCTACTTTCATGGTCCGGATGACGTCTGGGCCTGGGGTACCCCGAGCGGAACCGATAACGAGAGCGGTGAAGACAAGCCGGGCGCCATCTCCACCGGGGTGTTTTACTCGGCTGATCGCGGCGCGAGCAGCACGGAAATATTCGCGCCGGAGTCGTTGCTGGTGCCTGCCGAGTATGCCCAGGGCAAACGGCCTGAGATTACCGAATGGCGCACGGACCTGGGCACTTATGGAGAAACCCAGACCTATGTCACCCAACTGGATGACCAACGCGCGTTCATCTGGGTTTCCCAACGCTTCTGGGGCCGCAATCCTGACGCTGATAGCGGCAGTCTGGCTTTCAACATCACGACACGGGCTCAACTGCTACGCAAGGCGGGGCAGTGGCAGGTGGGGGCCGTGCAGCGCGAGGAGGGGCTGTTTATCGATCAACTGGTGGAGAACGGCGCCGGGCGAGTGATGGGCCTGATCGACCAGGGTGATCATGGGCAAGATGTGGTCGCTGAGTTCGATACCGCCAAGCTTGCCTGGAAGCCCATGGGTGAACTGCCTAGCGTGTTCGCGCCGTTGGCGTCGGAGAGTCAGTTGCGTGAGAGGAATTTCTGGGTGGGGCAGAACAGCCTGCTGATCAACACCTCGAGCGAACACCGACCGCCGCGTTGGCTCTACTGGTGGTCGGATGCGCGAATCTCCGCCGACGGGGTGTTCTACTCCAAGGACTGGGGGCGTTCCTGGCAACGGCTGGCTATCGACGGTTACCTGGGGATCCTCGGCTTCCAAGGGGCGCAGGACCGGGTGATCTGGGCCAAGGGCAATTGGTACAACAGCAATGATGGTGGGGTTTATTCCTATGGTTTGCAGTGAGGCTGAGTCGTCTTGTACTTGGTTTGCAAGACGGTTCGCTTTCCATTGAGTGAAATTTCCTAGAAACTTCTGCCCTGTTGCTCCTGGCAGAACCGGTGGCTAATCTGCGTCTTGTCACCGCCAAATCGGTGATACGGATGTGCAAGTCCGGAATTCTGTTATGACGACAACGCCCTTGTCATGCTTGGGCGTTTTTGCAGTCCGCCATGTTTCATGGTGGCTGTGCGTGGGAGACTTTCGGGTCTGCCAGGTGTCCTAACAGACCTGGCCTTGCACACCTGCGTACAGCTGCCACCCTCATTCGTGTGCAAGCGAGAAGGTGTCGGCTCCTTATCTCTGTTAGGAGTTTCAGACATGTTCAAGGTCACGCCCAATCCTCCTGTTTCACCTCACGTCGAAACCATTGACCCGCAAATCGTTGACCGTGCGTTGGCTTATTACAATTTGCCGCAGGGCACGAGTTCGAAGCGATGCGGTGCTCACTCAACACGCAAGAACAACACCAAACCTCAAAGTCGTGAAGACATCCTGGTCGACGCCAGTGCGATCCTGGAGTCCGCTGCGGCCACGGCCTATGAACATGCCGATAACCTCACAGGGCCTGACCGCAAGGTGGCGCTGGGAGTGGTGCGTCTGATCGAACTGGCGCAGGGGCGGGTGGATTCGGTGTTGGAGGACGAGTTCACAAGCGGCGTTCGCTGATCGCGGAAAGTGCCTGTCAGTTAACAGCGATCTCAAATCTGGCCGAAATTTGTGGCGAGCGGGCTTGCCCGCGCTGGGGCGCGAAGCGGCCCCAAAACCTGAGAACCCGGTACATCAGGTAGATCAGGATGGCAGGTTTTACGGCTGCTTCGCAGCCGAGCGCGGGCAAGCCCGCTCGCCACAAGACCGCGTTCGGCGTTTCACGACGATGCCGAGACAAGGGGCGTCCGGGCCGTTTGAAAGTCGGCCTGACGCTCTTGCTGATCCCGCATGGGGAAAAACAGCTCGAAACAGGTCACGCCATTCTCGCTGGTGACGCTGTAGCGGCCACTGTGCAACTGCATGATGGTCGCTACGATCGAAAGCCCCAGGCCATTGGACTGGGCCGAACGCTCGCGCGACTGATCAACACGATAGAACCGCTCGAATAACCTCGGCAGGTGTTCCGCCGGGATCGTCGTTCCACAGTTGCGCACGCGCAGATGGATGCCACCCTCGGACGGCGCGGCCTGGAGCAACAGTTCGGAGTGCGGGGCGCCATATTTGATCGCATTGGCACACAGGTTGGCCAAGGCGCGACGTAGCAGCGTTGGCTCGGCCCAGATCAGGCCGTCGCCCTCCGCGCGGATGGTGATATCGACGTCCGCGGCCAGACCTTCAAAGTAATCGGCTACGCGTCCCAACTCGTCGGCGGCGTCCAGCTCCTCGCGCTGATCACGCGCGCTACCGGGGTCGGTACGCGCCAGGAACAGCATGTTGTCGAGCATGCGGGCCAGGCGTTCGAGTTCTTCGACGTTGGAGGCGAGCAACTGCTGGTAATGCTCCACGCTGCGGTTCTGTTGCATGGCGACCTGGGTTTCACCGAGCAAGTTGTTGATAGGGGTGCGCAGTTCGTGGGCCATGTCCGTCGAGACCTGGCTCAGTTGCGCAAAACCCTTGGCGAGTCGCTCAAGCATGGTGTTGAACGAGTCGATCATCGGGAGCAACTCCTTCGGGGCGCCTCGGCTGTCGAGTCGCTCTGTCAGATTGCCAATGCCGATACCATGGGCTTGGCGCGTCAGGCGTCTGAGGGGCAACAAACCGCGGTGAACCACCACATATCCCGCCAGCGCCAGGACAAAGGCGGCGAGACTGGCAAGGACGTAGACGCTGAGACGATAGCGGGCGAGCACCGCGGTTCGTTCGATCATCAGGCAGCCAATGGTCACTTTCAGCTTGCTGGAGCCGATACTCGCGGAGATGGCCCCAAAGGGCGTACCGTTCACGGCGGGCAGATGCTGGACATCGGTCAGTACCAGGGAATGCTCCATGGCCACGGGCGTGATGTCGGGAAGATCGATCCCACTGGGATTGATCTCCAGTAAAGGGGCTTCCCCTGAAACGCCAATAGTGAGTACGGACTGGCTATTGAACAGCATGTTCTGAAACAGCTCAGGCTTGGTCCTGATCAGTTCCAGCATATTGCTGCCATTGAGCACATTACGTAGCTGATTGATGCGGTAGATCAGGGTGGCCTCGTCGCGTCGTATCAGTTCGTGCTCAAGATCGTGGTACAGCGCGACGCCGGTGGTTGCCATCAGGGCGAAGGCCAGCAGGACAAACACCACCGCCAGGCGCAGGGTCAGGGAGTAATGACGAAGGTTCATGGCTGCGTGTCGAAGCGGTAGCCAATGCCCCGCACACTGTGGATCAGCTTCAGCTGGAAAGGGTCGTCGATTTTCAGGCGCAGGCGCCGCACGGCCACGTCCACCACGTTGGTGTCGCTGTCAAAGTTCATGTCCCAGACCCGCGAGGCGATCAGTGAACGCGACAGCACCTGATCCTGATGCGTGGCGAGCAGGTGCAACAACGCAAACTCCTTGTTGGTCAGCGTCACTCGCACGCCGGCGCGGGTGACGCGGCGTTTGAGTACATCGATCTGCAGGTCGGCGATCTGCAGTTGCTCTTCTTCCCGGGTCGGACCTCGGCGGGTCAGGGTGCGCAGGCGTGCCACCAGTTCGGCGAAGGAAAAGGGCTTGATCAGGTAGTCGTCGGCGCCCAGCTCCAGGCCTTTGATGCGGTCGGCGATGTCATCCCGCGCGGTCAGGAACAGTACCGGGGTGTCGGCTTCCTTGCGCAGGCGGCGCAGGACTTCCCAGCCGTCCATCTTCGGCATCATCACATCCAGCACGATGACGTCGAAAGGCGTTTCCAGGGCCAGGTACAAACCCTCGACGCCATCGCGGGCCAGGCTGACGGAGTATCCCTGCTCCTGCAGGCCATTGAGCAAGTAATTGCCCGCCTTGGGCTCGTCTTCCACTACCAGGATGTTCATGGGGATGACCTTGGTTCGGTTTCGGTATTCGATCCACAAAAAGCGGACCTGAAAGCCGCGAGCAGGTAGCGCAAGTATAGTCCTGTCACCAGGTGGCGTTGCGTAGGGCCTGCTCGTGGACAGTCGTGTGCATAAGGTATTCCATCAGTTTTGGTTCGTGCAGCGCCCTTGAACCGGATAGTCCAGCACATGTTCCCGACCCTGATGATCCAGATAGTCGAGACGGGCCGGAATGATGCCACATTGGTCGGAGAGGTCAGTCGTGGAGATGACTTTCGCGACGTCCAGGTGGACAAGGAAATCGGTCTTGTCGTGGATCACCGTCGAGGTGTCGGTGGTATAGGCGAAGGCCGAGCCGGTGGCGAGGAGGGTGGCGAACCCGAGAATGAACAGTTTCATGGCAGTATCTCCCTATCTAATGTGAACTGCCTGTTGTTTGGCAGTGAGTTCACAATAACCAGGCGACACCAACAGCCGACGAACAGAACGATGACAAAGTTGTAATGCAATCGTGTCTCTCAGCGGCCCTCATGCTGCCGACGATAAGCCCCCGGCTGCACCCCAAGCGCTTTGGCAAATGCCCGGGTGAACGCCGCAATCGATTGATACCCCACCGCCGCGCACACGTGCTCCACCGTGTTGTTGGCCCGCAGCAACTGGCAGGCATGGCGCATCCGCAACGCCAGCAGCACCTGCCCCGGTGACTGCCCGGCCAGTTCGTTGAAACGCTTGAAAAACGCCGAGCGCGACAGCCCGGTGCAGGCCGCCATGCTCTCCAGCGACCAGCTTTCCCCGGGCCGTTCGATCAACTGTTCCAGCAAGGGCGCAAACCCCGGATGCCGCGCCAGTGCCACCAGTCCGCCAAGACCCGGGTTATCCGCCACCTGCTGGCGCAGCACATACAGAAACAGCAAATGACTCAAGCGCTCCAGCAGCGTCGAGGAGGGCGCCGGTGACCGCTCGCACTCGGCCAGGATCAGCCCGAACAACGCCCGCGCGGCGCTCAGCGATGGATCGCCCGCGCGCAGGACAATCCAGTCCGGCAACCCGTCGATGATCAATGACGACAACCCGGACTTGAAATGAAAGAACCCGCACACCAGCCCCACGCCATCCTGGGCGGCGCTGTCCAGCTCGGTCATCGCCTGGCGCGGCAGGCGTTGCGCTTCTACGCTGTCCCGGGCACTGGACAACCGATAATCCAGGTCCCGCAGCAAAAACACCGCGTCCCCGGCCTCCAGGCGCAGGCTTTCCTGCTGCCCGTCAATGTGCAACCAGCAATATCCCTGCACGATCAGGTGGAAACTCGCCCGCGCCAGGCCCCGGGTGCTGGCGTGCCAGCCACCGCAATAACGGCCCACATGGAACAGGCTCGCCTCGAACTCCAGGCTTTTTAATAACCAATCAACCAGAGGGCTGGACGAAATCATCTAATGGAAACACTCAGGAGCAAGGAATCGCTACTTTTGAATATGGATCGGAATTCTTATAACCAACAGACTTGCAGGACCACCCTACAACAGGAGTCCACTCCATGTCGCGCGTCACTCTACATACGCTGCAAAGCGCTCCCGAAGCGGCCAGGCCTTTCCTGGAGAGCGCCCGGAAGAACTCCGGGTTCATCCCCAATCTGCTCGGTGTGCTGGCCAATGCACCGGCGGCGCTGGAAACCTACGTTACGGTATCGGCGCTCAATGGCAAGACCGGGCTGAGCCTGGCCGAGCGTGAAGTGGTGCAACTGGTGGCCGCCACCACCCACGGCTGCGACTTCTGCGTCGCCGGGCATACGGCGGTGGCCTTGAACAAGGCCAGGTTGCCGGCTGAAGTGGTCGAGGCCTTGCGCAGACAACACGAGCTGCCCGAGGAAAAGCTCGAAGTCCTCGCTGCTTTCGCCCGGGAAGTGATCGCCACCCGTGGCAATGTCAGCGACCAGGCCTTCGGCGAATTCCTCGCCACCGGCTACACCCAGGGCAATGCGCTGGAAGTGATCCTCGGGGTGAGCCTGGCCACCTTGTGCAATTTCGCCAACGTCTTCGCCCGCACGCCGCTCAACCCTGAGCTGGCACAATATCGCTGGCAAACGACGGATCAATGATGGATCGGCGCCGGCTATTTCCCGGCGCTTTGTTCAAGGAGAAAACCACATGCTCGATCACGCATTGAGTCAATGGCTGGATGCCCAAGCCCAGGCCCTGGACCTGGGACAGTGTGACCCACAGGAGGTGATTTCCCGGCTGGCGACGGCGCGGCTGCTGCGGATCGGCGTGCCGCAAAACCAGGGCGGTAGCGGCGGTACGGTGGTCGATGCGGTGGAAGGTATTGCCCGGGTGGCCCGCCATTCCCTGGCGGCCGCCTTTGTGTTCTGGGGGCAGCGAGCCTTTATCGAATACCTGCTGCACAGCCCCAACACGGCCTTGCGCGAGCACCTGCTGCCGTCCCTGCTCAGCGGCGAGCTGGCCGGGGCCACCGGGCTGTCGAATGCGATGAAGTTCCTCTCGGGCATCGAGTCGCTGCAGGTCCGCGCCCGCGAGCAGGGCGATGGCTGGCGTCTCGAGGGTCGCCTGCACTGGGTGACCAACCTGCGCAAGAGCGGCTTCGTGGTGGCGGCCGCCATCGAGCGCGAGGAGGGCGGTGCGCCGTTCGTGCTGGCGATCCCGGATGCGGTGGCCGGCCTGCAACGCTCGGACGACCTGCAACTGATGGGCCTGCAGTCGAGCAATACCGCCGCCTTGGACTTCAAGCAGGTGGAGGTCAGCCGCGACTGGTTGTTGCACGACGATGCCCGGGTCTTTCTGCCGGCGGTGCGTCCGGCCTTTCTCGGCCTGCAATGCGGCATGGCCATCGGCCTGGCGCGACAGGCGCTGAGCGAGGTGGACGGGCACCTGCAGGACCATCGCTCGATTCTGCGCGAACCCTTGCTGGAGCAGCGCCAGGCCCTTGAGCAGACGGTGGACGAACTCAAGAGTGGCTTGCTCGACGGGCGCTTCCTGGCCCAGCCACGCGCCTTGTTCCAGATCCGCATCGGCTTGGCCGAAGCGGTCGCCCAGGCGCTGCAACTGGAGTTGCAGGCCAGCGGCGGCAAGGCCTATCTGAGCGAGTACGGCAGCGGCTTCGCCCGGCGCTGGCGCGAGTCGGCGTTCGTGCCGATCGTGACCCCGAGCCTGGTGCAATTGCGCGCCGAACTGCAACGTCAGCCCCGGACAGCGGCAGTATGAGTGCGGCCTTGCTGGATGCCCGGCAGATCAGCCTCGGCTACCCCCGCGAACAGGGCTGGCACGCGGTGCTGGAAGGCTTCGACCTGCAACTGCAGGCCGGGGAGGTGGTGTCGATCCTCGGCCCCAGCGGCGTCGGCAAATCCAGCCTGCTGCGGGTCCTGGCCGGCTTGCAGGCGGCCCACCAGGGCCGCGTGCATTTCCTGGGCGAGCCCCTGGACGGCCCGCACCCGCGGGTGGCGGTGGCCTTTCAGGATCCCAGCCTGCTGCCGTGGCTCAGCCTGGAAAAGAACGTCGCCTTCGGCCTGGACTTTGCCCGCCAGCCGCACCTGGACGCGCAGGAACGCCAGGCGCGGATCGACCACGCGATTGCCGCCGTCGGCCTGCAACATGCACGGGGCCAGTACCCGGCGCAGTTGTCCGGCGGCATGGCGCAGCGCACGGCTTTGGCCCGCTGCCTGGCCCGCCAGCCCCAGGTGTTGCTGCTGGACGAGCCCTTCGGTGCCCTGGATGAAGTGACCCGCGCGGACATGCAACAACTGCTGCTGGAGGTCATCGCCGAACACAACACCGCCGCGGTGCTGATCACCCACGACATTGACGAAGCCCTGCTGCTGTCCGAGCGGATTCTGCTACTGGGTCACAGCCCGGCGCGAACCCTGGGCGAGTGGCGCATCGACCTGCCACAGCCGCGTGCCGAGCTGGTGGAGGAACTGGGCGCCCTGCGTATCGAGATTCTCAAGACCCTTCGGCGGGCGAGCCGCACCCCACACCCTCATTCTTTGCTCGAACCTTCGGAGATGGATCATGTGTCTGGACGACTTCACCCACACACGTCGTGACTTCCTCAAACTCAGCGCCTTGCTGACCGCCGGCGGCGCCTTGCCGCTGCTGGGCAGCCTGCAGGCCCGTGCCGCCGCGGAGCCCGACGCGCCGGTACGCATCGGCTACCTGCCGATCACCGACGCCACGCCGCTGCTGGTGGCGCACAACAACGGCCTGTTCGAAGCCGAAGGCATCCAGGCCGAGCGCCCGGTGTTGCTGCGCAGTTGGGCCCAGGTGATCGAGGCGTTCATTTCCGGGCAGGTCAACGTGATTCACCTGCTGTCGCCGATGACCGTCTGGGCGCGCTATGGCAGCAAGGTGCCGGCCAAGGTGGTGGCCTGGAACCATGTCGGCGGTTCCGGACTGACCGTGGCGCCGGGGATCACCGAGGTCAAACAGCTGGGCGGGCAGTCGCTGGCGATTCCGTTCTGGTACTCGATCCACAACGTGGTGGTCCAGCAACTGTTGCGCGACAACGGCCTGCAACCGGTGAGCAAGGCCGCCAACAGCGTGTTGGCCGCCAACGAGGTCAACCTGGTGGTGCTGCCGCCCTCGGACATGCCGCCGGCCCTGGCGAGCAAGCGTATCGCCGGCTACATCGTCGCCGAACCGTTCAATGCCCTGGCCGAGGAGCTGAAGGTCGGCCGGGTGCAGCGCTTTACCGGCGATATCTGGCGCAATCACGCCTGCTGCGTGGTGTTCATGCACGAGCAGGACCTGAACAACCGGCCCGAGTGGTCGCAGAAGGTGGTCAATGCCATCGTCAAGGCCCAGCTCTGGACCCGTGACAACCGTGCCGAGGCGGCGAGGCTGTTGTCCAAGGACGGTGCCAATCGCTATACGCCGCACACCCCGCAGGTGCTCGGTCGGGTGCTGGCGCCGGATGCCACTGATCGCGACGCCTACCTCGCCAGCGGCGCGATCCAGCATGGTCATTGGGACGAACAGCGCATCGACTTCCAGCCATATCCGTTCCCCAGCTACACCGAGGAACTGGTCAGGCGTCTCAAGGACACCCTGATCGAAGGCGACAAGGGTTTTCTCGCCGGCCTCGATCCGCAGCAGACCGCCCGCGACCTGGTGGACGACCGCTTCGTACGCAACAGCCTGGCGGCGATGGGCGGGCTCAAGGCTTTCGGGCTGGCGGAAAGCTTTGCCCGTAGCGAGGAGTTCGGCCTTTGAGCGGCAAGCCTTCCTCATCGCTTCTGCAAGGGGGGCTGGGCGTGGCGGGGCTGCTCTGCCTGGGGCTGCTGTGGTGGCTGGGAGTGCACTTGTTCGGCAGTCCCGACGGCCTGTCGGCGCGTTTCTCGCCCGAAGCGACGCTGGCCAGCCTGGTGGAGTTGCTGGGCCGGGCCGAGCTGTACGAACACCTGTTGGTCAGCCTCAAGCGCATTCTGGTGGGGCTGCTGCTGGCCTTGCTGATCGGTGTGCCGCTGGGGCTGCTGATCGGCAGCTATCGCCCGCTGGAGGCGGCGACCACCCCGGCGTTTCAGTTCTTGCGCATGATCTCGCCGTTGTCCTGGATGCCGGTGGTGGTGATGCTGATGGGCGTGGGCGACCAGCCGATCTACTTCCTGCTGGCCTTTGCCGCGGTCTGGCCGATTCTGCTCAACACCGTGGCCGGGGTGCGCCAGCTCGATCCGCGCTGGCTGCAACTGAGCCGCAGCCTCAGCGCGACCCGCTGGGAAACCCTGCGCCAGGTCATCCTCCCCGGCGTGCTCGGCCATGTGCTGACCGGCGTGCGGCTGTCCATCGGGATTCTCTGGATTGTGCTGGTACCCTGCGAAATGCTCGGGGTCAGCGCCGGGCTGGGCTACTTCATCCTCGATACCCGTGACCGCCTGGCGTACTCGGAGCTGATGGCCATGGTGCTGTTGATCGGCGTGCTGGGCTTCGCCCTGGATGCCCTGGCGCGGGGACTGCACCGGCGTTGGGCGCACGCCTGACGTCAACCCCGTAATTTATGAGGAATTTACATTAATGTAACATTTTGAAATGTATAATCCCGCGCTGAACCACCTCCCAGGTTTCAGCTCACACCTCCAGGAGATTCGAACTTGGACCCTGCCCATTCTCGGTGGGCCACGTAGCGGGATTTACAATGGGATAGGCCGGTGCGCAGCCGTCGCCCCGGTATCCGGTCTGTAGCGTTCAGTGCGTGGCCTTGCCTCGACGATTTCCCCACCACTTCTCCAGAATGTGCTGTGCTTAGACTGCCGGCGCTGCACCGCTTCGTGCGTTGCTACCCTGGAGTCCGTGGGCCTGTATTTCAGAACGCTGCTGGAATCATTGACGATGAATAAAGTATTACGCCATTACATCCCGGCAAGCACGCGGCGCCTGTTGCCCAATCGCTGGGACCTGATCGCGCTGCCGCTGGTGGTGGGTTTCCTGCTGTTTTTCTCGATCGGCGCGCGGGAAACCTGGGCACCGATCTCCACCTTGCAAACCCAGGTGGTTTCCCTCGATCCGACCGACCTGCCGGAGTATGCGGTACGCACCACCCTGCGCATGCTTGCGGCGATGGTGGCGTCATTGGTCTTCACCTTTCTCTACGGAACCCTCGCGGCCAAGAGCAAGCGCGCCGAGAAGCTGCTGGTGCCGGTGCTGGATATCCTGCAATCGGTGCCGGTGCTGGGTTATATCTCGTTCACCGTGACCTTCTTTCTCCTGCTGTTTCCCGGCCGGGTCCTGGGCGCCGAGTGCGCGGCGATCTTCGCGATCTTCACCAGCCAGGCCTGGAACATGACGTTCAGCTTCTACCAGTCGCTGCGCATGCTGCCCCGGGACCTGACTGAAGTGTCCGAGAGCCTGCACCTGTCCGGCTGGCAGAAGTTCTGGAAGCTCGACGTGCCGTTCGCCATGCCGGGGCTGGTGTGGAACATGATGATGAGCATGTCCGGCGGCTGGTTCTTCGTGGTGGCCTCGGAGGCCATTACCGTCGGCGACAAGACCATTACCCTGCCGGGCATCGGCTCCTATCTGGCTACCGCCATCGAGCAGCGCGACCTCTCGGCCGTGGGTTATGTGATCCTGGCGATGGTGGTGGTGATCCTGATCTACGACCAGTTCCTGTTCCGTCCGCTGGTGGCCTGGGCGGACAAGTTCCGCATGGAAGACACCGCGGCCCAGGGCGGCGCGCCGGAATCCTGGGTGCTGAACCTGATCCAGCGGACCCGGGTCATCCAGCGCCTGATCCGGCCGGTTTCACGGCTCGTCACCCGTATCGGCCATCTGCGCCTGAGCCTGCCCCGGGTCACGGCCCGGGCCAGTGCACCCAACCCGTCGACTTCACGGGTGATCGACTGGGTCTGGGGCCTGTTCATCGCGTTGCTCGCCGCCTATGCGTTGTATCACGTCGTCCACTATGTCAGCACCGAGGTGACCTTCGGCGATGTCGGCGAGGTGATCGGCCTGGGCGCGATCACGCTGCTGCGGGTGACCTTGCTGATCGCCGTCGCTTCGTTGATCTGGGTGCCGCTGGGGGTGATGATCGGCCTGCGTCCGCACCTGGCCGAGAAGATTCAGCCGCTGGCGCAGTTCCTGGCGGCGTTTCCGGCGAACCTGCTGTTCCCGGTGTTCGTCATCGTCATCCTGCACTTCAACCTGAACCCGGATATCTGGCTGAGCCCGCTGATCGTGCTGGGCACCCAGTGGTACATCCTGTTCAACGTGATCGCCGGCGCCAGTGCCTTCCCCAACGACTTCCGCGAAGCCGCCGCCAACTTCCATATTCGTGGCTGGCAGTGGTGGCGCAAGGTCATGTTGCCGGGGATCTTCCCGTATTACGTGACGGGTGCGATCACCGCTTCCGGGGGCGCGTGGAACGCCAGTATCGTTTCCGAGTTCGTTTCCTGGGGCCAGGACAAGGTCGTGGCCCATGGCCTGGGGGCGTATATCGCCCAGACCACGGCGGCCGGTGACTTTCCGAAGATCACCCTGGGCGTGGTGGTCATGTCGGTCTTCGTGGTGGCCTTCAACCGTTTGCTCTGGCGGCCGATGTACGCCATCGCCGAAAACAAACTTCGTCTGAATTAATCCGAGCCGCTCTCATGAACAGTCAAATCGAATACACCAGCAGCGCCCGTGAAATCTATTCGCTCAGCAACGTGAGCAAGGGCTTTGGCAATGGCAAGGATGAGCGTCAGGTTCTCAGCGAAGTCGACCTGCACCTGCACGAAGGCGAAGTCGTCGGGTTGCTGGGGCGCTCGGGCTCCGGCAAGTCGACCTTGCTGCGGATCATTGCGGGCCTGATCCAGCCGACCTCCGGCGAAGTGCTCTACAACGGCGAAAACCTGGACGGCCCGGCCAAGGGCGTGGCGATGGTGTTCCAGACCTTCGCCCTGTTTCCCTGGCTGACGGTGCTTGAGAACGTCGAAGCCGGCTTGCAGGCCTTGCAGGTGGAGCCCAAGGAAGCGCGCAAGCGGGCCCTGGCGGCCATCGACCTGATCGGTCTCGACGGTTTCGAAAACGCCTACCCGCGCGAGCTGTCCGGTGGCATGCGCCAGCGGGTGGGGTTTGCCCGCGGCCTGGTGGTCAACCCGACCCTGCTGCTGATGGACGAACCGTTTTCCGCCCTCGATGTGCTCACCGCGGAAAACTTGCGGACCGACCTGCTGGAGTTGTGGAGCGGCGGGCAACTGCCGATCAAGTCGATCCTGATCGTGACCCACAACATCGAGGAAGCGGTGCTGATGTGCGACCGCATCCTGGTGCTGTCGTCCAACCCCGGGCGCGTGGTGGCGCAGATCAAGGTGCCGTTCGCTCACCCGCGCAACCGCCTGGACCCGATCTTCCGCAAGATGGTCGACGACATCTACGCGCTGATGACCAACCGCCGCAGTGCCGACGCCCGCACCGGCAAGGCCGAACTGCAACTGGGCAGCCGGCTGCCGGAAGTGCCGACCAACCTCATGGCCGGTCTGATCGAAGCCCTGGCGGCCGAGCCCTATCATGGCCATGCCGGCTTGCCGAACGTGGCCGAGCGCTTGCTGCTGGAGGTCGACGACCTGTTCCCGGTGGCCGAGATGCTCGAGCACCTGGGCTTTGCCGAACTGCGCGGGGCCGATATCAAGCTCACCGAAGCGGGCAAGCGTTTTGCCGAGGACGGTACCCAGGAGCGCAAGGTGATGTTTGCCGAGCACCTGCTGCGCACCGTGCCCCTGGCGGCGCGGATTCGCCAGGTATTGCAGGAGCGTAACGGGCATTGGGCGCCACGGGTGCGTTTCGAGCAGGAACTGGAAGACTCCCTCAGCGAGGACTTCGTCGAGCAGACCCTGGAAAGCGTGATCAGCTGGGGTCGTTACGCCGAGATCTTCTCCTACAACGACACCACTGAAACCTTCAGCCTGGAAGACGTGGAAGGCGAGATCTGACCTGACTGCGAAACCTTCGCAGATCCGCGAAATACGAAGTTTTCACCTGGCCGTAACAGGTCGGGCACATGCCGATGATTAACTTCTCCCTCGCCTCCGGATGTTGCGGAGGCGGGCCAGTTTGAAGGGTCGAGACGGTAAGTCGTAGTGAACCGTGTGCCGGTCGACGTCATGGCCGGGCACCTCTGCTGATCCCAACTTAAGGAGAGTCCGATGTCCATCGGCGCAATTCCGGCTGCAAACCCTGCCTCTGTGCGTATTGCCGGTCAGTCCCAGGCGACCCCGACACCTGCACAGAAAACTTCCACCACTGCCAGCACCAGCACCACTGCCAGCACCGTCGCGGACGCCTTGAAGGAAGCGACCGAAACCGCGGCACAAACCGCCCAGGAAGCCAGCCACGGCGACCGCGCAGCCCAGAAGCTGGTGCAAAAGCACCTGCATCACACCACCCACACCACCACGGCAACAGCCGCACCGAAAGCCGTTTCCAACGGCAGCGGTCAGCCGATCGGGGAAACCATCAATACCAAGGCGTAAGCTGCGGTAACACGGCTCTATCAGTCAGCCCGGCCGGTGCCGGACTGACTGACGCCGGGCTTCACCGGTTCAGATATGCAACCCGGCCAGGCCGCCCAGCACCACGCTGACACCCACGGCGGTGTAGGCCAGGCGTTTGAGCCATTCCTTGCGGGTTAGCAGGGTGATTGCCGCCAGCGAAATGGCAATCTGGATCGCCGTCATCGCCTGGGCCCAGCGGTGATGCTGGTGCAGGACCTGTTCCGATTTGGTATCCCACTCACGACTCTGGGCCTCCAGGCCTTCGGCTTTCTGCCGCACGACTTCCTTTTCCTTCTTGTAGCGTTCCGCCTCGGCCGTGTAGTGCGCGGCATCCAGGCCCGGAATATGGCTGGCCATTTCCGACAGGTTCTGCCGGCTGGACTTGGCCTGATAGTAGTTCCACTGGTTGGCGGCTTCGGTCTTGAAGATGGCGGCGTTGTTCTTGTCCATCGCCGCTTCGCTTTCCGTGGAGCCCGCCTGGTAGCTGAGCATGGCGCCAATGGTGGCCATGATCGCGGTCATCACCGCGATCCGGCTGGCAAAGCCGTCACCCCGTGCTTGGGCATGCTCGGTGGCGTGTTCGACGTGTTGTTCGTGGGGGCTGGGGACTTCGAAGTCTTCTGTCATGGCGACGGATCTTTGGATGAAAAGAGCGGAAGCCCCCAGTTTAAAGCCTGTGCTGGCAGAAGGCTCTCTCTCAATGATGAATATTCTAATAGGCCGACAGTTGAGAGGTGTTCGCAGGCGCGGGCTCTTCTTGCATATGGACCGTCTTCAAGGGGATCTCCAGGGTGAACACCGCCCCTTTGCCCGGCCCGTCGCTGTGGGCGTACAGGCGACCTTTCATCTCCACCGCCGCCAGGGCGCAGCTGTGCAGGCCGAAGCCGTGGCCGTCCTTGCGGGTGGTGAAACCGTGGGTGAAGAGCCGTTTCATGTTTTCCGGCGCAATGCCTTCGCCCTCATCCTTGACGCTGAGGCGCAAGGTCTTGCCGTCGACGACCCGCACGCCCAGGGTGATGTCCCGTTCGCGGTTGCTCAGGTCGGACACCGCATACTTGGCGTTGCTGATCAGGTTGATCATGATCAGCAGCAGCCGGTGCTTGTCGCCGAGGATGGTCGGTACCGGCTGGTAGTCCTTGAGCACCGTGACCTTGTGCCGGTTCAGGGCACCGGTGTTCATGCGCAGGGCGTCTTCGAGCAGGTCGGTGATGTTCAGGGGTTCCAGCAGCTTGGCCGCGCCGGCATAGGACTGCTGGGTAGCGACGATCTCCTTGATGTGGTCGACGCTTTTGCTCAGTTGCGCCAGTTCCTGGACGATCTCCCCGTGTTCGGTGTCGATGGCCGCGACCAGTTGGTTGAAGTAGGCGGGCAACAGCTTGCCTTTTTCGTCATGGCTGACAAAGTCCCCCAGGTCGCCGGCATGCTCGTTCATCAACTGCACGGCCTTGCCCAGTCCCTGCACCTTGCTGGCGCGGAGCTTGCGGGTCACGAGGTCAGCGGAAATATTCACGCTGTTGAGCACGTTGCCGACGTTGTGCAGGACGTTGGTGGCGATTTCCGCCATGCCGGCCGTGCGGGCGGTGTCCATCAGTTCGCTCTGGGCTTCCTTGAGCTCGCGGGTACGTTCTTCCACCCGCTGTTCGAGGCGTTCATTGGCCGCCTGCAAGGCGCTGTTCATCTGGTTGATCAGCGCATAGCTGCGCAGTTGGCGAATGATCAGGTAGAACACCAGCAGGGCCATGAGGGCCGCACAGATGCTGAGGTAGATCTGGTACTGGTGGTCCTGCAGCTCCGCGCGCCGCTGGTTTTCATTCAACAGTTCGTTGATGCCGTCCAGGCTGGCGGCGACCGGGATGAAGCCGATGCGGTCGAGCAGGTCGTTGACCAGGGGTTGCTCGCGCACCACCACGTTGGCCTGGTCGATCAGCCTGTCGATGGACGGGACCAGGGCCGCCGGAAGGCTGTTCTTTTGCGTGGTCAGGTGCTGGATCTGGCGCTCGACCTTGTCGGCCTTGAGATTGGTCACGTGCTGCGCATATTCCAGCGCGCTCAAGGTCAGTTTCGACGCGCTGTACAACACGCTGAGGGTTTCCACCGGGTGCTCGACGCTGAAGGGCTCAAGGTCGGTCTGGATGGTGTCCTCTATCGACGACAGGGTTTCCAGGTCGTCGCGCAAGGCGGTGTTGTGCGCCTGGAACTGCTCGATCACCTTGTTCTTTTCCGCCGTGGCGTCCAGGTAGGCCTTCTTGCGGGCCTGCCAGATGCCGGAGTTGTCCAGCTTGCTGTTCAGTGCGACCAGTTGATCCCAGCGTTTGCTGGCATCCGCGGTGGGGATGGCGAGCAGGTTGTAGTTGTACTCATCGCTGATCCGGGTCTTGATGATCTTGGCGTCCAGGCGGGCGTCCAGTTGCTTGAGCTGGCGAATCAGGTCGCGGGAATCGAAGTAGGTGGAGGTTTCCCGTGCATCGGACTTCATGAGCAGGAAAGCCAGGAAACTGACGAGGATGACAAACAGCGTCACCAGGGCATGGCCTCTGTATCTGCTCCATAGCGTCATGGGGTACTTCCTGTGTCCGATCAACGGGGGGCTTCGGGCCGTTTTCACGAAGTGTAGTGCCGCTGCGTCTCCAAGTGCTGGAAAAGTGTCATTTCTTTGCCTTTAAAGTACCGTTCCCGGGCCGTACTCCCAAGCCGTACAGGGTCTTGGGGCAAGCCCGGTTTCACAGTGCTATCGGTTGTAACTGTCAGGACCCGCGTCGGTTTCCTACCAAAGCGGTACTACATAACTCACGTAGAAGCGGTTTTCATCCTGAATGGTCGCGCCAGTGATATCCGGGCTTGCATGGGCATTCTGCCAGCGTACGCCGAGGCCTTTCAGCTCGCCGCTCGGGACGTTGTAGGCCAGCGAGATGTCGCGTTCCCATTCCTTGGCATTGGGGTCGGACGGGGTACGGATCTGGTCGCCGTGGACATAGGTGGTGGCGAAGACCAGGCCGTCCACACCCAACTGGGCGAAGTCGTACTTGTACTGCGCCAGCCAGCTGCGCTCACCGGCGTGCTGGAACTTGTTCAATTGCATGTTGGTCAGTGCCGGGGTGTCGGCGCCCGAGCCCGGGCCCTGCATGGAGGCGCCGCTGTTCAGGCCCGAATCCAGGTACGGGAAGTCACTATTGCCGCTGTTCTTCTGGGCACCGAGGCCGATGGTGTGGCCGGCCAGGCTGTAGCTTTCCATCAGGCTGATGGTCGACTGGTTGATCCGGCCCTTGGTCAGGCCATTGCCGTAGTAACCGGCGCCTGCGTACTGGCTGTCGCCATCGGCGTTGGCGCCGACGCCCAGGCTGCGGTAGGCACGGAAATCGCTGTCGATGGCACCGACGGGCAGGGCGTCATGCCGCTTGGCGCCGAGGAAGGCCTGTTGGTAGTAGTCCGACAGGTTCGAGTACCAGGCGCTCAGGGTGGTGCCCGGAATCCCGGCGTAGTCGGCACCGCCGTAGAGGAAACGATCGCTCTTCTTGGTGCCGCCGGCGGTGATCATGCCGGTGTCGCCGGTTTCGTTGCGGATCTTGGTCTGGGTGATGTCGCCGACGGTGAAGGTGAAGTTGTCCAGGTCCTTGGACACCAGTTGCGCGCCGGTGTTGGTCTGGCGGTACAGGCGGCCGTCGGTGTTGGCCAGCATCGGGTTGTTCTGGTACAGGGTACCGACCCGCAGTTCATCCTTGAGGAAACGCGCCTTGAACGTCGGGCTGAGCACGCCGAACTGGTCGGCGGACTTGCCGTTTTCCAGCGGGAACATACTGCCGGGGTAGCGGCCCTGGTGGGTCTTGTCGTCCAGGTCGCCGCCCGAGTCGAGTTTCAGGCCGTAGAACGCCTGCAGGTCCAGGCCCACGCCGATGGTGCCTTCGGTGTAGCCGGACTTGAAGTCGAACTGGAAGCCCTGGCCCCAATCGTGATAGCTCTTGGCTTTGGCCGTGCTGCCACTGATGCCTTGGCCATCCTGGTTCAGGTAACGGTTAAGAAGGGTCACGTCGGCATGACTGTCATTGATGAAGTCCGCATGAGCGGACACCATGACACTCGCCAGGGCGGCGCCCACCATGGGGCTCAACAGCTTGTTCATTGGTTCGGATCCTTGTCACGAAATTGAAATAAGAGCTGCAAACTCTTGAAACAATTAAAGGGTCGATATGTGACAGTTCCGCGTCAAAGGCAGGCTTCAGGACATGAACTTTAGTTTAATAAGCTTCTGATTTTGGTCAGGTTTTTCCCGTGGAGGAAGGCTCAAGACGGCGGCTTTCGCGGCCGCCGTCAGTATCGTCGATCACGCTTTCGGCGATTCCGGCAGGAACCAGTTCAGCACCAGCGCACAGATCCCGCCGGTGGCCACTCCGGACTCCAGCACGTTACGCAACGCCGCCGGCATGTGCGCGAGGAATTCCGGCACCTGGGAAACCCCGAGGCCCAGGGCCAACGACACGGCGATGATCAGCAGCGCCCGGCGGTCCAGGTGGATGCTGGCGAGGATATTGATACCCGAGGCCGCCACCGCGCCGAACATCACCATGGCCGCGCCGCCGAGCACCGGCTCGGGCACCGCCTGGATCGCGCCGGCTACCGCAGGGAACAGGCCCAGCAGCACCAGCATCAGGGCGATCCATTGGCCGATATGCCGGCTGGCGATGCCGGTCAACTGAATCACTCCGTTGTTCTGGGCGAAGATCGAGCTGGGAAAGGTATTGAACAGCCCGGCGAGCAACGAGTTGGCGCCGTTGACCAGCACGCCGCCCTTGATCCGCTGCATCCACAGCGGGCCTTCCACCGGCTGGCGCGAGACCTTGCTGGTGGCGGTGACGTCACCGATGGCTTCCAGGGAGGTCACCAGGTAGATCACCAGCATCGGAATGAACAACGCCCAGGAGAAATCCAGGCCGAAGTGCAGCGGCGTCGGTACCTGGAACACCGCGGCTTCGTGCATGCCGGTGAAGTTCAGGCGTCCCAGGTAACCCGCCAGGGCGTAGCCGACCGCCAGGGCGATGACGATGGCGCAGCTGCGCATCCACACCAGCGGGATACGGTTGAGGACCACGATGATCGCCAGCACCACGCCGGACAGCAGCAGGTTCTCGCCATTGGCGAAGGTGCCATTGGCCATGGCGCTGAAGCCGCCGCCCATGCTGATCAGGCCGACCTTGATCAGGGTCAGGCCGATCATCAGCACGACGATGCCGGTCACCAGCGGGGTGATCATGCGCTTGACGAAGGGCAGGATCCGCGAGATGCCCATCTCGACGAAGGAGCCGGCGATGACCACGCCGAAGATCGCCGCCATGACCGCTTCCACCGGTGTGCCTTGCTTGACCATCAGCGCGCCGCCGGCAATCAGCGGGCCGACGAAGTTGAAGCTGGTGCCCTGGACGATCAGCAGCCCGGCGCCGAAGGGGCCGAAGCGGCGGCACTGGACGAAGGTGGCGATGCCGGAGATCACCAGGGACATGGAGACGATCAGGTTGGTATCCCGGGCCGAGACGCCGAGGGCCTGGCAGATCAGCAGGCCGGGGGTGACGATCGGCACGATGATCGCCAGCAGGTGCTGCAACGCCGCCAGGATACCGATCGGCAGGCTGGGGCGGTCCTCGAGGCCGAGGACCAGTTCGTTGGCCTGGAGCTCGGCGGTGGGCGGAGTCTGGTGAGCGGTCATGGCGGGGCCCTGGAAAAAATGAGGTCGCGATTCTACTGGGCCAGGCGCGGGGCGCCCAGCTTGCTGCGGCGCTTATTCGAGAATATCGAAGCCGCTGCTGCCCAGGCGCTCGCCATTGACCAGCAAATGCACGGCGTGATGACCGCTGTAATGCTTGCGGGTGGTCAGTTCGCGGATGTGCTGGCGGCGGCTCAGGGCCTCGCTTGCGCCGGCGGCCAGGTGCAGGGTCTTGAGCTTGAAGACCTTGGTCGAGGTGGCGCCCGAGGCCTTCACGTAGTCGATGCCGTAGTCGATCACCAGCTTCTGGCTGGCCGCCGCAGTGGAGGCCAGGGTGAAGGAGAGGGTGACGCTGTCGCCGAGGCGGATCGCCGCGGGTTCGACCTTCAGGTCCAGCACCTCGACCTTGGCCTTGGCGCCGGCCCCCATCAGCGCAAGGGCACGCGGGTTGCCTTGTTTTATCAGGCTGCGCAGGGCGTGACGGGCGATCCAGGCGGTGCGCGGGTCGTCCAGCGACCAGCCCTCGATCAGTTCCAGCACCCAGTCGGGATGGTCCTTGGTGATGTCGTTGAGGTGGTTGGCGACCGATTTGCGCACGTACGGGCTGTCGTCGGCCTTGAGCGGGTCGAGTATTCCCGCGGCGAGGCGCGGGTCGGCCTGGATCCGGGCCAGCCGGAAGGACCACGGCAGGCGCGGTCGCGAGCCTTCGCTGGCGAGGCGGCGGACGTGCTCGTCGGGGTCCAGGGACCAGGTTTTCATCACCGCCAGGGTGCGTTCGAAATCGTTGAGCAGGAAATGCCGCACGGCGAATTCCGAGGAGCCGAACGCGGTGAAGTATTTCAGCGCGTCCATGGACAGTTCGAAGTCCTCGGCACCGTAGCTCGCGACATAGTGCGGCAGGCACATGCTGACAAAGCCGCTGTTCAGGCGCGGGGCGAGCTGGCGCAGCACCTTGAGGGACTGTTTGTAGCTCAGGGGCAGCACCGCGTGCAGGCTTTCGCTGACCCGGGCCAGGCGCTGCATGATCGACAGTTCGTCGAGGCCCTGATGGGTTCGGCTGAGAAAGCCGGCGCTGTCGAAGTCGGGGTACACCGCGCGCATTTCGTGGGCGATATGCAGCAGGCGTTCGCTGTTGAAGATTTCCTTCAGGGCGGGGGCGGCTTGTTCGGTGCTCATGGCGGGGCCTTCTTGAGTTAGAACGTCGGCGGTGTGATGACCCAGATGACCACGGCATCGACTTCGCCGGGGTTGCCGTAGCGGTGCGGTTCCTGGCTGGAGAAGCTGAAGCTGTCGCCCTCGGCCAGCTGGAAGTGGCGATCGCCGACCCACAGTTCGAAGATCCCGGACAGCAGGTAGCCGGCTTCTTCGCCTTCGTGGCTGTAGCTTTGCTGGCTGTAGGTGCCCGGCGGGAAGCGTGAGTGGAGGATTTCCAGCTGGCGGTTGGGTTGCGGGGTCAGCAACTGGTCGACGATGCCGTCTTCGTAGTGCACGCTCAGGCGGCTGTTCTTGCGTACCACATAGCCGTTGTCTTCGGGGGCGGTGGTGGCTTCGCTGGCGAAGAACCACTGGATGGTCACGCCCAGGCTGCGGGCGATATTGAACAGGGCCGGGATCGAGGGGTAGGCGAGGTTGCGCTCCAGCTGGCTGATATAGCCGGCGGTGAGTTCGGCCTGGGTCGCCAGTTCGCTCAGGGTCATGCCCCGGCGTTTGCGCAGGCCGCGGATGCGCGTACCGAGAAACTGCGGGCCCGTGGCGGCGCTGTCGCCGGCGGGCGTTGGGGCGTTGCTCATGGCCTGCTCCAATCCTTGAAAGGGCCGCAGTATAAGGCACTTGTCGGGTGCCGGGGATGTGGCGATCAGATCTCCCAGGCCACCTTCAACCCTTCGTAGATCGCTTCCTCCACCGTACGCGGGGCCAGGCAATCGCCGATCCGGCGGAACTCCACCAGCCCCTGCAGCTCGTCGCCGAGGGTATCGACCGGTTGATGCCCCTGGCACAACACCAGGGTGTCGACCTCTTCGAACAGCATCGGCTCGCCGCTGGCGGTATGTTGCAGGTACACGGTGCTGTCGTCGCAGCCATAAAGCCGGGCATAGGGTGTGATGGGAATGCCGAGGCGGTGCAGCTCGCCGGCCAGTTGATCGCGCACATACAGCGGCAGGCTCTCGCCGCAGTGGGTGCCATTGACCGCCAGCCGGACCTGGTGCCCGGCCCGCACCAGGCGCTCGGCGATGCCCGGTCCGATCCAGTCGCAACGCCAGTCGACCACCACCACCGAGCGGCCGATCTTCACTTCGTCACGCAGCACCTGCCAGGCATCCACCACCTGCAGTTCGCCGCCGCGTTCGAAGGCTGGCCAGTAAGGTTCGGCGCCGGTGGCGACGATCACCAGGTCCGGCTTCTCACGCTCCACCAGCGCCCGGTCGACCCGGGTATTGCGCACCACCCGCACACCGGCCAGTTCCATTTCCCGTTGCAGATTGGTGCTGGCACCACCGAACTCGCTACGCCGTGGCAGCAACTGCGCCAGCAACACCTGGCCGCCCAACTGCGAGGAGGCTTCATACAAGGTCACCTCATGCCCGCGCTGCGCCGCCACGGCCGCCGCCTTCATGCCCGCCGGACCACCGCCGGCAATCATCACGCGCTTGCGCTTGCGCTTGGCCGTGGCGGTCAATTGCCCGTACTGCAACTCGCGACCGGTTTCCGGGTGCTGGATACAACTGATCGGCAGGCCCTTGTGGAAGTGGCCGATGCAGGCCTGGTTGCAGGCGATGCAGGCGCGGATATCGTCGCTGTGGCCGCTGTCGGTCTTGTTCGGCATCTGCGGGTCGCAGATCAGCGCCCGGGTCATGCCGCAGACATCGGCCTGGCCACGGGACAGGATCAGTTCGGCCTCCTGGGGCTGGTTGATCCGTCCGGTGACGAACAAGGGTATCGACAGGCTGGCCTTGAAGGTGCCGGCTTCCTTGGCCAGGTAGGCGGCTTCGATGGCCATCGGCGGGACGATATGCACCGCGCCGCCAAGGGAGGCCGAGGTCCCGGCGACGATGTGCACGTAGTCCAGTTCGCCTTGCAGTTGCACCACGGCAGCCAGGGATTCGTCCTCGGTCAGGCCTTCGGCGTCGCGCTCGTCGGCGGAAATCCGCAGGCCGACGATGAACTGCTCGTCGGTGGCCGCGCGCACGGCGGCGAGCACTTCCCGCAGGAATCGCAGGCGCTGTTCCAGCTCGCCGTTGTAGCCGTCGCTGCGCCGATTGACCCGCGGGTTGAGGAACTGCGCCGGCAGGTAGCCGTGGCTGGCGACCACTTCCACGCCGTCGATACCGGCCTGGTGCAAACGGCGCGCAGCCGCCGCGTAGCCGCCGACGATCTCGTCGATCATCGCCTGGTCCAGCGCCCGCGGCATGACCCGGAAGCGCTCGTTGGGCACGCCGGACGCCGAGTAGGCGACCGCCAGCAGGCCGTCGCTGGACTCCATGATTTCCCGGCCCGGATGGAAGATCTGCGACAGCACCAGGGTGCCGTGGGCATGACAGGTTTCGGCCAGCCGCCGATAGCCGTCGATGCAGGCATCGTCGGTGGCCATCAGCACATGGGAGGTGTAGCGCGCACTGTCGTGAACCCCCGCCACCTGCAACACGATCAACCCGACACCCCCCTCGGCGCGGGCCCGGTGATAGGCGATCAGCTGTTCGTTGACCCGGTTGTCGGTCGGCATGGAGGTGTCGTGCCCGCTGGACATGATGCGGTTCTTCAGGCGCTTGCCGCGGATCTGCAAGGGTTCGAACAGATGACGAAAGGCGTGCGGGGACGTCGACATGGCAAGGCTCCAGGCGGCCCGGGATCAAGGACGGGCGGTCGTTATTGTTTGTTCATGAAAATTTACCTGTAGTAAAAAATCAACTTGTTTTTTTACTTTGCGTTGCGTAGCTTCGAATGACGCCCGGGACCTGGGCGTACCTCATACAACAAGAAAATGGATCACCCCGCGCCCAAGGCCCGGGGGATACCGCACGAGGACTCATCGATGAAATCGAACACCCGCAGGTACGGTTTTTATCCCTTGCTCCTGACGCTTGCCCTGGGCAGTGCCCAGGCCGGCCAGGACATGGTGGTGGTCGGCTACGGCGGCGCCGGGCAGAAGGCCCAGGACACGGCGTTCTTCCAGCCTTTCAGCGCCAAGGACGGCAGCAAGCTGATCCAGAGCGAATACAACGGTGAAATGGCCAAGATCAAGGTCATGGTCGACACCGGCAGCGTTGACTGGGACGTGGTGCAGATCGAAGGACCGGACCTGCTGCGCGGGTGTGACGAAGGCATGTACGAGCGCCTCGACTGGAAGCAATTGGGGCATGCCGGGCAACTGATCCCCGACGCCGCCCAGGACTGCGGTTCGGCGGCGCTGGTGTGGAGTGTCGCCATCGCCTACGACACCGACAAGGTGGTGCGGGCGCCGGCCTCCTGGGCCGACTTCTGGGACGTCAAGACCTTTCCCGGCAAGCGCGGCCTGCGCAAGCGCGCGGTGTACAACCTGGAGTTCGCGCTGATGGCGGATGGGGTGAAGGCCGAGGACGTGTACACGGTGTTGAGCACGCCCAAGGGGGTCGACCGCGCCTTTGCCAAGCTGGACCAGCTCAAGCCCTACATCCAGTGGTGGGAGGCGGGTGCCCAGCCGGCGCAGTGGCTGATGGCCGGCGATGTGGTCATGACCTCGACCTACAGCGGACGTGTGGCCGCCGCCGCCCAGCAGGGCAGTCACCTCGCCCTGGTCTGGCCGCAGAGCCTGTACGGCATGGACTACTGGGCGATCATCAAGGGCTCGAAGCACGTCGACCAGGCCAAGCGCTTCATTGCCTTTGCCAACCAGGCGGATGCCCAGGTCAACTACGTGCGGCAGATTCCCTACGGTCCGACCAATACCGAGGCCGCCGCCAAGCTGGATCCGGGCCTGGCGAAATGGGTGCCGACGGCGCCGCAGAACCTCAAGGGTGCACTGTCGATGAACGTGGCGTTCTGGGTCGACCACGGCGAGGAGCTCGAAGAACGTTTCAATGCCTGGGCAAGCAAGTAAAGTAGGGCAGCCGGGCGCCTCGCGGGCGTACCGGCTGCCCGATCCGATCCATCCTGCCTGAAGGAGTCACCCGCTTGAACGACCTTCTGCACAGCGCCGCGCCGGCGGCTATCGAACGTCAATTGCGCGAGCAACTGGCGGCCTGTTACCGGTTGATTGCGCACTTTCGCATGACCGACCTGATCTTCACCCATATCTCCCTGCGTCTGCCGGGGCCCGAGCATCATTTCCTGATCAACCCGTATGGGCTGATGTTCGAGGAAATCACTGCGTCGAGCCTGGTGAAGATCGGCCTGGACGGACGGGCCGTGGAGGATTCGCCGTATCCGGTGAATCCGGCCGGGTTCGTGATCCACAGTGCGATTCATGGCGCCCGCGAGGATGCGCAGTGCGTGTTGCACACCCATACCCGGGCGGGTTGCGCGGTGGCGGCGCTCAAGTGCGGCCTGTTGCCGGTGAACCAGATTTCCATGGAGTTCTACGGGCGTACGGCCTATCACGACTATGAAGGCGTGGCGCTGGACATGGACGAGCAGGCCCGCCTGGTGCACGACCTGGGGGACAAGTCGGTGATGGTGCTGCGCAACCACGGCCTGTTGAGCGTGGGGGATACGGTGGGCCAGGCCTTCCTGCGCATGTATTACCTGGAAAAAGCCTGCGAGATCCAGGTCACGGCCCAGGCCTGTGGCGAACTGGTCGTGCCGTCCCACGAGGTGTGCGCGCATACCGAGCGGCAGTTCAATGATCCGGGGCGGCCGGTGGAGGAGGGGCAGTTGACCGACCCGGGCGCCATGGAACTGGCCTGGGCGGCGATGTTGCGCTTGCTGGATCGAGTGGCGCCGGACTATCGGGACTGACCACGATACCCCCCTGTAGGAGCCGAGCAAGCTCGGCTCCTACAGGTCAGGTTTCAGCGGGTTACAGGTGCAAGGCATGCCCCAATGCCCGCAGCGCCGCTTCCTGCACCGCTTCACCCAAGGTCGGATGGGCATGGATGGTCCCGGCGATATCTTCCAGGCAGGCCCCCATTTCCAGGGACTGGCCGAACGCCGCCGCCAGTTCCGATACCCCGACACCCACCGCCTGCCAGCCGACAATCAGGTGATTGTCACGCCGCGCCACCACTCGCACGAAACCGCTTTTCGATTCCAGGGTCATGGCCCGCCCGTTGGCGGCAAACGGGAAACTCGACACCAGGCAATCCAGCCCGTCCGCCTTGGCCTCGTCCGGCGTCTTGCCGACCACCACCAGCTCGGGATCGGTAAAGCACACCGCCGCAATCGCGGTCGGATTGAACTCTCGATGCTGGCCGGCAATCAGCTCGGCAACCATTTCGCCCTGAGCCATGGCCCGGTGCGCCAGCATCGGCTCGCCGGTCAGGTCGCCGATGGCCCAGACATTGCGCATGCTGGTGTGGCAACGGTTGTCGATCTTGATCGCCGCGCCGTTCATCTCCAGCGCCAGGGCCTCCAGGTTCCAGCCCTGGGTCCGCGGCTTGCGTCCCACGGCCACCAGCACCTGGTCGGTGGCGATCTTCAGGATTTGCCCCTGGGGATCGCGCACCTCCAGGGTGCTCGACGTGGCATCGAAACCTTCGACGCTATGCCCCAGGTGCACGGTGATGCCCAGGGCCTTGATCGACTCGGCCACCGGCTGGGTCAGTTCGCGGTCGTAGGTCGGCAGGATCCGCTCGCGGGCCTCGACCACCGTCACTTCGGCGCCGAGCTTGCGGTAGGCAATCCCCAGTTCCAGGCCGATGTAGCCGGCGCCGACCACGGTCAGGCGCTTGGGAATCGAAGTCGGGGCCAGGGCCTCGGTGGAGGAGATGATCGGCCCGCCGATCGGCAGCATCGGCAGGTTCACGGTCTGCGAACCGCTGGCCAGCAGCAGGTGTTCGCACTGGATGCGCAGGCCGTCGACCTCGACGTGCTTGCCGTCGATGACCTTGGCCCAGCCATGGATCACCTTGACGCCGTGCTTCTTCAGCAGCGACGCGACGCCGGTGGTCAGGCGGTCGACGATGCCGTCCTTCCATTCGACGCTCTTGCCGATGTCCAGGGTCGGTGCCGAGACCTTGATCCCCAGCGGCGAGGCGTTGCCACTGTAGCCCTGGGTGGTATGGAACTGCTCGGCCACATGGATCAGCGCCTTGGACGGAATGCAGCCGACGTTCAGGCAGGTGCCGCCCAGCGCCTGGCCTTCCACCAGCACGGTGGGAATGCCCAGCTGGCCGGCACGAATGGCCGCGACATAACCGCCGGGGCCGCCGCCGATGATCAACAGGGTGGTGTTTTGGGTCTGTTGCATGATCACTCCACAAACAGGCTGGCGGGTTGTTCGAGCAAGCCGCGAATGGCCTGGATGAATTGGGCCGCGTCCATGCCGTCGACCACCCGGTGATCGAAGGAGCTGGACAGGTTCATCATCTTGCGGATGACGATCTGGCCCTTGATGACCATGGGCCGCTCGACGATGCGGTTGACCCCGACAATGGCCACTTCCGGCAGGTTCAGCACCGGCGTGCTGACGATCCCGCCCAACGCCCCGAGGCTGGTCAGGGTGATGGTCGAGCCGGACATCTCCTCGCGGCTGGCCTTGCCACTACGGGCGGCCTGGGCCAGGCGATTGATCTCGTTGGAGGTGCCCCACAGGTTGAGGCTCTCGGCGTGGCGCACCACCGGCACCATCAGGCCGCCGTCGGTCTGCGCGGCGACCCCGACATGCACCGCGCCATGGCGGGTGATGACCTGGGCATCGTCGTCGTAACGTACGTTGATCTGCGGGAAGTCCCGCAGGGCCACGACCATCGCCCGCACCAGGAACGGCAGCAGGGTCAGCTTGCCGCGACTATCGCCGTACTTGTGGTTCAGGTGGACCCGCAGCTCTTCCAGGGCGGTGACGTCGACTTCCTCGACATAGCTGAAATGCGCGGCGCGGCGCTTGGCGTCCTGCATGCGCTGGGCGATCTTGCGGCGCAGGCCGATCACCGGGATCTGCTGTTCGTCGGTGCGCTTGGCGTAGCTGGCGACGGCGGGTGCCGGTTGGTCGGCCTGGGCCAGGTAGGCATCAAGGTCGTCGTGCAGGATGCGTCCGGCCGGGCCGCTGCCGTGGACGAAACGCAGTTCGATCCCGGCATCCCAGGCGCGCTTGCGCACGGCCGGGGAGGCCAGCGGACGCTCGTCGGCGGCACGCGCCACGGGGGCCGGGCGGGCGGCCACGGGAGCGCTCGATGCCGGTTTGGCGGCGGGTTTGCTCGGGGCCTCGGGGGCGGCGAGCGGCTTTTCCGCGACGACGGCCGGGGCGGCTTTCGGCGCTGGCGCCGGCGCTTCAGCGCCTTCGCGCACGTTGCCGGCGCCTTCCACTTCGATGCTGATCAGCACGCTGCCGACCGCCATGACTTCACCGGGCACGCCGCCCAGGGCAATCACCTTGCCGTGGACCGGCGAGGGAATGTCGACCATGGCCTTGTCGGTCATGACGTCCGCCAGCACCTGGTCTTCGACCACCAGGTCGCCGACCTGCACGTGCCATTGCGACAGTTCTACTTCTGCGATGCCTTCGCCGATGTCCGGCATCTTGATGACATGAGTACCCATTCAGACCTCCATGACCCGTTTCAAGGCCGCACCGACACGCGTCGGACCTGGGAAATAAGCCCATTCCTGTGCGTGGGGGTAAGGCGTGTCCCAGCCGGTGACGCGCTCGATCGGTGCCTCCAGGTAATGGAAGCAGTGCTCCTGGACCAGCGCGATCAGCTCGGCGCCGAAGCCGCAGGTGCGGGTGGCTTCGTGGACGACGACGCAACGACGGGTTTTCTTCACGGAATTGACGATGGTTTCCAAGTCCAGCGGCCAGAGGCTGCGCAGGTCGATGACTTCGGCGTCGACCCCGGTTTCCTCGGCGGCGGCCTGGGCCACGTAGACGGTGGTGCCGTAGGTGAGGACGGTCACTTCGCTACCGGGGCGGGCGATGGCGGCGCAGTCCAGCGGCACCGTGTAGTAGCCCTCGGGCACGGCGCTGGCCGGGTGCTTGGACCATGGCGTTACCGGACGCTCGTGATGGCCGTCGAACGGGCCGTTGTACAGGCGCTTGGGCTCGAGGAAGATCACCGGGTCATCGTTCTCGATGGCGGCGATCAGCAGGCCCTTGGCGTCATAGGGGTTGGACGGCATCACTGTGCGCAGGCCGCAGACCTGGGTGAACATCGCCTCCGGGCTCTGGCTGTGGGTCTGGCCGCCGTAGATGCCACCGCCGCAGGGCATGCGCAGGGTCATCGGCACGCTGAACTCGCCGGCGGAGCGGTAGCGGATACGCGCCGCTTCCGAGACGATCTGGTCGGAGGCGGGGTAGAAGTAGTCGGCGAACTGGATTTCCGCCACCGGGCGCAGGCCATAGGCGCCCATGCCGACGGCGACGCCGACGATGCCGCTTTCCGAGATCGGTGCGTCGAATACCCGCGAGGTGCCGTACCGGCTCTGCAGGCCTTCGGTGCAGCGGAACACGCCGCCGAAGTAGCCGACGTCCTGGCCGAATACCACCACGTTGTCGTCGCGCTCGAGCATCACATCCATGGCCGAGCGCAGGGCCTGGATCATGGTCATGGTGCTGGTAGCCACGGCGTTCTCCGTTTGTAGTTTGCTGTGATCGTTCATCGGCTTATAACCCCAATTCCTGGCGCTGCCGACGCAGATGGTCGGGCATTTCCTTGTAGACGTCTTCGAAGATGCTCGCGGCGCTGGGTATGTGCCCGCCGGACAAGGTGCCGTACTGTTCGGCCTCCTTCTGCGCGGCGATGATCTCGGCTTCCAGTTCGGCGCTGACCGCGGCGTGTTCCTCTTCGGACCACTGGCCGATGGCGATCAGGTGCTGCTTGAGGCGCATGATCGGGTCGCCCAGGGGGAAGTGGCTCCAGTCGTCGGCGGGACGGTACTTGGACGGATCGTCGGAGGTGGAGTGCGGACCCGCGCGGTAGGTGACCCACTCGATCAGGGTCGGCCCGAGGTTGCGCCGGGCGCGTTCGGCGGCCCAGGCGGAGGCCGCGTAGACCGCGATGAAGTCGTTGCCGTCGACCCGCAGCGAAGCGATGCCGCAACCCACGCCACGCCCGGCGAAGGTGGTGGCTTCACCGCCGGCGATGGCCTGGAAGGTGGAGATCGCCCACTGGTTGTTGACCACGTTGAGGATCACCGGGGCGCGGTAGACGTGGGCGAAGGTCAGGGCGGTGTGGAAGTCCGACTCGGCGGTGGCGCCGTCGCCGATCCAGCCGGAGGCGATCTTGGTATCGCCCTTGATCGCCGAGGCCATGCCCCAGCCGACGGCCTGGACGAACTGGGTGGCGAGGTTGCCGGAAATGGTGAAGAAACCGTGGTCACGGACCGAGTACATGATTGGCAGCTGCCGGCCCTTGAGCGGATCGCGCTCGTTGGACAGCAGTTGGCAGATCATGTCCACCAGCGGTACTTCCCGGGCCATCAGGATGCTCTGCTGGCGGTAGGTGGGGAAGCACATGTCGTCGAGGTTCAGGGCCAGGGCCTGGGCGCTGCCGATGGCTTCCTCGCCGAGGCTCTGCATGTAGAACGACATCTTTTTCTGGCGCTGGGCAACCACCATGCGCGTGTCGAAGATGCGGGTTTTGAGCATGGCGCGCATGCCCTGGCGCATGATCGCCACTGGCACGCCTTCGGCCCAGGGGCCGAGGGCCTGGCCCTGGTCGTCGAGCACACGGATCAGGCCCTTGGCCAGGTCGGCGGTGTCGGCGGGTTCCACGTCGATCGGGGGTTTGCGGACCTGGCCGGCATCGGTCAGGCGCAGGTAGCTGAAGTCGGTCTTGCAACCGGGACGCCCTGAAGGTTCAGGAACGTGCAGGCGCAGCGGTTCGTACGCTGGGGTCATGGCTTTCTACGCTCTATCTTGTGAATTTCTTGTAGTGGGCGCGCTAGCTGGCAATCATTCCCTGGGTAAGGGAAATCTTGTCCTACAACAATCATAGGCCGGACTCAGAAGAATATTTCTCTCTGTTTCATTGCACTCAAGACGATTTGCAGATAAAAAAACTGCATAACCATAAAAAACAGGTGTTTTTGTCTCATGCGCAAACTGGATCGCACTGACATCGGGATTCTCAACAGCCTTCAGGAGAATGCCCGCATTACCAACGCCGACCTCGCGCGTTCAGTCAACCTGTCGCCGACGCCGTGCTTCAACCGGGTCAAGGCCATGGAAGAGTTGGGGCTGATTCGCGAGCAGGTGACCTTGCTCGATCCGGAATTGCTCGGGCTGCACGTCAACGTGTTCATCCATGTCAGCCTGGAAAAGCAGGTGGAAGAGGCCTTGCAGCATTTCGAGGCGGCAATTGCCGATCGACCGGAAGTGATGGAGTGCTACCTGATGGCCGGGGATCCGGACTATCTGATCCGCGTGCTGGTGCCGACGATCCAGTCGTTGGAGCGGTTCATGATGGATTTTCTGACCAAGGTGCCGGGGGTGGCGAACATCCGCTCGAGTTTTGCCCTCAAGCAGGTGCGCTACAAGACGGCGCTGCCGTTGCCGGCGGGCGGTCTGATCCTGGGCAGTTGAGAACCTGGGGCCGTTGAGAACGTAGCCCGGTTGGGCACGTCGCTGAGCCAGTAGCGAGGAGAGGGGGGAAGCTTTCGTCAGCCGCGACCCTGGTACGGCAGGGCTGACGAGGGAGCGGGCTGCTTACTTTGGTTCTTTGTCACCGGCAGACAGGCCGGCCTGGATACGCTGGTAAATCTCTTCACGATGCACGGCAACGTCCTTGGGGGCGTTGATGCCTATCCGGACTTGCTGGCCGCTAACGCCCAGAATCGTGATCGTGATGTTGTCACCGATGTTGATGCTTTCACCGACTTTGCGGGTGAGTATCAGCATGTCTTTCTCCTTGAATATTACTAAGGTGCCTTTCTCAGGCATTCCTGGCTTAGGTCTTACACACAGAATACCGCTAAGTGCATCCGAACGGGTGGTTCATTACAGGCGTCATTTCATTCCATTTAATTCCCCGGGGTCGGAAAACCGTCGGTAATTCAGCCTGATAAGACCCGAGCAGCCAGTGGAACGAGGTTAAGACAGGCTGCAAGGTGATAAAATCACATTAACTGATGATTACGGGAGACGCCTTGTGCGCAGAATAGCAGTGATGGTGGCATTCGTGGTGCTGGCCGGTTGCGGCGACGGCTCGGGAAACAAGGTCGAGCCGGCGAAAGTGGCCTCGACACCGGCGGCGGTGGTGGCGCCTGCGACCGGTTGGGACCTGCTGATCAAGGACGACAAGTCCAAGGCCCTGACCGACTGGACGGCCTGGCTGATCGAGCACGGTTATCCGTTCAAGATCCTCGACAATGGCCAGGTGATTGCCGGACCGTTCGCGACCCAGGCCATTGCCGAGCAGAAAAAGGCGCAGCTGGCCGACAAGCAGCAGATGGACTCCGAGGTGGTGGAGCACAAGGCGCCTGCCGCCAGCCCTGCGCAAGATACCGCCGCGCCCGCTACCGGCTATTGATCCTCAGCCGCAGGCCTTGAGGTTCACCGGCCCGACGAACTCGTTGCCGTGGCCCATGACACAGGCCACGCTCTGGTTGCGCTGGCGTTCCCAGGCCTGGACCGGATAGGTCTTGTTCCAGGCTTCATACAGCTGCCGATCCTGTTTCGACAAGCGCAGGCCGTACTGCTTGCTCATGTAGAAATAGGTGCGGGCGATCATGCCGCGAATGGACGGGCGCGGCATGACCTTCTTGGCCTTGAAGTCGACCTGGGTCAGGCAGGCGCCGTATTGTCCCTTCTGCACCGGCAACCAGCCGAAGCTGAAGTTGCTGCGGTCGCCGTTGACCTCGCCGATGCTCGGCACCAGGTTGTGCAGGTCGGCCTCGGCGCGCTGGTAGGTCTTGTCGTTCTGGCTGCAACTCTTGCGTCCGCCCTGTTGCCAGCACTGGCGCTGATGGCCGATCTGCCAGGCCGGGACAATGTGTTCCCACTCGATGCGCGCCGCCCGCTGGGCATTCTTGCGTGGCACATAGCCGCAGGCCGCCAGGTCAACCCGGTTGCCGTTGTACTTGCAGCCGCAATAGAACTCCGTGGACTGCGGCGCGTAGAGCCTCCAGGCGACTTTCTTGGCTTCGGCGAAGGTACGTGGTGCCTCCGCCTGGGCCGACAGCACACAGAAAAAACACAGCAGGGCGATAACGCGGACAATCATTGGTTCAGTCTTCCTTCGGCACAACCCAGAAAATCTGTATGCCACCGTCGTCGCGGTAGGCCAGGGTGACGTTGTCGTTCTCGGCGATTTCCTCGAGCAGTCGCTCCCACTCGTCCACCGGTTCGTCCGGCAGGCGAAAGAGCAGGGCGGCCTTGGCGTTTTGGGCGGTGGGCGAGTTGATGATTTTCTGTACGCGCAGGCCCATGCGTTCGTAGGTGCTGGGCGCGGAGGAAGCTGAAGTTGGGTTTGCCACGGAACAATCCTTAATTAGCTGTACGTGCATACAGTATTTAACTGTAGGTCATTTCGCAACTGTCAGGGAGTGGTGAGGTGCTTCTGACAGCGTCTTTTGCGATTTGGTGTACGCCAATCGAAAAAATTATCTGATTTTACAGAGAGATGCGTAGCGGATCGGCCGGCCGCCGGGCTCAGGCAAGGGGGGAATCCTTGCCCGACCTCGTCGGGATTTTCGCGATTGTCAGACTGGCGACTATGCTGTGACGGACCGTTGACAAATCCCCGCAAGATTCGCATAGTTGGATGACGCAAACGTTTGCGCGAACTCTTTCCAGGGCTGTGCACACGCATTTCCCGTCACGCTCCTGGCGTTGCTCACAACAATCATAAGATCCGGAGTAAACCCATGAAGTTGCCATTCGCTGGACGTCTTCTTGCTGTCGCCGTACTGGCTGCCGCCTCCGCTACCTTGCCGCTGTCCCAGGCCTTCGCCGCCGATGCCGCCAAGCCCAAGGTCGGCCTGGTGATGAAATCCCTGGCCAACGAGTTCTTCCGCACCATGGAAGACGGCGCCAAGGACTACCAGAAAGCCCACGCCGCCGATTTCGACCTGGTCTCCAACGGCATCAAGAACGAAACCGACACCACCGCGCAGATCGACATCGTCAACCAGATGATCGTCTCCAAGGTCAACGCCATCGTCATCGCCCCGGCCGACTCCAAGGCCATGGTCTCGGTGATCAAGAAAGCCAAGGATGCCGGGATCGTCGTCATCAACATCGACAACCAGCTCGACGCCGGCGTGCTGAAAAGCAAGGGCATCGAAGTGCCGTTCGTAGGGCCTGACAACCGCAAGGGCGCGCGCCTGGTGGGCGAGTACCTGGGCAAGCAACTGAAGGCGGGTGACGAGGTCGGCATCATCGAAGGCGTGTCCACCACCACCAACGCCCAGATGCGCACCGCCGGTTTCACCGACGCGATGAAGGCCGCGGACATGAAGATCGTCTCCGTGCAGTCCGGCGACTGGGAAATCGACAAGGGCAACGCGGTCGCCTCGGCGATGCTCAACGAATACCCGAACCTCAAGGCGCTGCTGGCCGGCAACGACAGCATGGCCCTGGGCGCCGTCTCCGCCGTGCGTTCGGCAGGCAAGGCCGGCAAGGTGCAGGTGGTCGGCTATGACAACATCAATGCCATCAAACCGATGCTCCAGGACGGTCGCGTGCTCGCCACCGCCGACCAGTTCGCCGCCAAGCAGGCGGTGTTCGGCATCGAAACCGCACTGAAAGTCATCAAGGGCGAAAAAGTCGACAGCAAGGACGGCGTGATCGAAACCCCGGTCGAGCTGGTACTCAAGAAGTAAACCCCTCGCGGTTCAATGGTGCCCGCTCGTCCTGAGCGGGCGCATGGAGACTTTCCTATGTCATCTTCCGCTCCGAACGCTGTCCTGTCGGTCAGCGGTATCGGCAAGACCTATGCGCAACCCGTTCTCAGCAACATCGACCTGACGTTGCTGCGCGGCGAAGTGCTGGCGCTGACCGGTGAAAACGGTGCTGGCAAAAGCACCTTGTCGAAGATCATCGGCGGGCTGGTCACACCGACCACCGGGCAGATGCTGTTCAATGGCCGCGCCTATGTGCCGGGCAGCCGGACCCACGCCGAAGAGCAGGGCATCCGCATGGTCATGCAGGAGCTCAATCTGCTGCCGACCCTGTCCGTGGCGGAAAACCTGTTCCTCGACAACCTGCCCAACCGCGCAGGGTGGATCAGCCGCAAGCAGTTGCGCAGCGCCGCCATCGAGGCCATGGCCCAGGTCGGCCTCGAGGCCATCGACCCGGACACCCTGGTTGGCGATCTGGGCATCGGGCACCAGCAGATGGTGGAAATCGCCCGCAACCTGATCGGCGATTGCCACGTGCTGATTCTCGATGAGCCGACCGCGATGCTCACGGCCCGCGAAGTCGAAATGCTCTTCGATCAGATCACCCGCCTGCAGGCCCGTGGCGTGGCGATCATCTATATCTCCCACCGGCTCGAAGAACTGGCCCGGGTCGCCCAGCGCATCGCGGTATTGCGCGACGGCAACCTGGTCTGCGTCGAGCCGATGGCCAATTACAACAGCGAGCAACTGGTCAACCTGATGGTCGGCCGCGAGCTGGGCGAACATATCGACATGGGCGTGCGCAAGATCGGCGCGCCGGCCTTGACGGTCAAGGGCCTGAGCCGTTCGGACAAGGTCCTCGACGTCTCCTTCGAGGTCCGTGCCGGTGAGATCTTCGGTATCTCCGGCCTGATCGGCGCCGGCCGCACCGAGCTGCTGCGGTTGATCTATGGCGCGGACAGTGCCGACAGCGGCACGGTGGCCCTCGGCTCGCCGGCCAAGGTCGCGGACATTCGTTCGCCGGTGGATGCGGTCCGCCATGGCATCGCCCTGATCACCGAGGATCGCAAGGGCGAGGGGCTGCTGCTGACACAATCCATCAGCGCCAATATCGCCCTAGGCAACATGCCGGCGATTTCCAGCGCCGGGCTGGTCAACGGGCGTGACGAGTCGGCGCTGGCGCAGCGTCAGATCGACGCCATGCGCATTCGCAGTTCCAGTCCCGATCAATTGGTGTCCGAGCTGTCCGGTGGCAACCAGCAGAAGGTGGTGATCGGCCGTTGGCTGGAGCGCGACTGCACGGTGTTGCTGTTCGATGAGCCGACCCGCGGGATCGACGTCGGCGCCAAGTTCGATATCTATGCCTTGCTGGGTGAACTGACCCGCCAGGGCAAGGCGCTGGTGGTGGTTTCCAGCGACCTGCGCGAGCTGATGCTGATCTGCGACCGCATCGGCGTGCTGTCCGCCGGGCGCCTGATCGAGACCTTCGAGCGTGATGCCTGGACCCAGGACGAGTTGCTCGCCGCCGCCTTCGCCGGCTACCAAAAACGTGATGCGCTGCTCCACGAAGCGGCGCCCAGGAATACCCCATGAAAACTGTATCTGTTGCTGTTGCCGGCAAGACCTCGCGTAATTTCTATGGCCTGGGCACCTACCTGGGCCTGGCGGGCGCCTTGCTCGCCATGATCATCCTGTTTTCCAGCCTGAGCAGTCATTTCCTGTCCTATGACACCTTCAGCACCCTGGCCAACCAGATTCCCGACCTGATGGTCCTGGCGGTGGGCATGACCTTCGTGCTGATCATCGGCGGCATCGACCTGTCGGTGGGCTCGGTGCTGGCCCTGGCGGCCTCGGCGGTCAGCGTGGCGATCCTCGGTTGGGGTTGGGGCGTGTGGCCGGCCGCCGTGTTGGGCATGGGCTGCGCGGCGTTGGCCGGCACCGTGACCGGTTCGATCACCGTGGCCTGGCGCATTCCCTCGTTCATCGTGTCCCTGGGCGTGCTGGAAATGGCCCGGGGTCTGGCCTACCAGATGACCGGCTCGCGCACCGCCTATATCGGCGACTCGTTCGCCTGGCTGTCCAACCCGGTGGCCGTCGGTATTTCGCCGTCGTTCATCATCGCCTTGCTGGTGATCATCGTCGCCCAACTGGTGCTGACGCGGACCGTGTTCGGCCGCTACCTGATCGGCATCGGCACCAACGAGGAAGCCGTGCGCCTGGCGGGGATCAATCCCAAGCCCTACAAGATCCTGGTGTTCAGCCTGATGGGCCTGCTGGCCGGTGTCGCCGCGCTGTTCCAGATCTCCCGCCTGGAAGCGGCGGACCCGAACGCCGGCTCCGGCCTGGAACTGCAGGTGATCGCCGCGGTGGTGATCGGCGGGACCAGCCTGATGGGCGGTCGCGGTTCGGTGATCAGCACCTTCTTCGGTGTACTGATCATCTCCGTGCTGGCGGCGGGACTGGCGCAGATCGGCGCCACCGAGCCGACCAAGCGCATCATCACCGGCGCGGTGATCGTGATCGCGGTGGTGCTGGACACCTACCGCAGTCAACGCGCCCGTCGGCGGAGCTGAGGCATGGCAACCATCAAGGATGTGGCGGCGTTGGCCGGGATCTCCTACACCACGGTGTCCCATGTGCTGAACAGGACGCGGCCGGTCAGCGACAAGGTGCGGCTCAAGGTCGAGGCGGCGATCGCCCAGCTCGACTATGTGCCCAGCGCCGTGGCGCGTTCGTTGAAAGCCAAGACCACCGCGACCATCGGCCTGCTGGTGCCCAATAGCCTCAACCCGTACTTCGCCGAGCTGGCGCGGGGGATCGAGGATTACTGCGAGCGCAACAACTACTGCGTGATCCTCTGCAACTCCGACGACGACCCGGACAAGCAGCGCAGCTACCTGCGGGTGCTGCTGGAGAAACGGGTCGACGGCCTGATCGTCGCCTCCACCGGCGGCGATGACAGCCTCGGCGCCGGATTGGCGGCGGTGCACACGCCCATCGTGATTGTCGACCGGGGCATTGCCGGGATCGAAACCGACCTGGTGCGCATCGACCACGAGGAGGGCGCCTACCTGGCCACCCGGCACTTGCTGGAGCTGGGGCATCGGGCGATTGCCTTTATCGGCGGCCCGGCCGATACCAGCGTGGCGCAGATGCGTCTGGCCGGTTATCGACGGGCCCTGGCGCAGGCGGCGGTGCAGGTGCCCGAGCGTTGGGTGCTGGAAAGCGACTTCACCAGCACCGGCGGTTATCGGGCGGCGGCCTTGCTCCTGGAAGGGGACCGGCCCAGCGCGATTTTCGCCGGTAACGACATGCTTGGTATCGGTGTGTTGCGGGCGGCGGCGGAGCGCAATATCCGCGTGCCCAGCGAGCTGTCGGTGATCGGCTTCGACGATATCCAGATGAGCCGCTATGTCTATCCGGCGTTGACCACGGTCGGCCAGTCGATTCTCCAGTTGGGGGAAACGGCGGCGGAAATGCTCTTGAACAGAATCGCAACGCCGCTCCTGGCTGTTGATCGGCGGATCGTGACGCCGAGTATCGTCCTGCGCGAATCGACGGGCCCGGTGCCGGGCGTGTTTGCGCAATACCGCTGAATCGAATTGATGGGTACTGGTGTATGCAAGCAAAAGTAGTGGTGGTGGGCAGCCTCAACATGGACCTGGTCACCCGTGCCGAACGCCTGCCACGGGCGGGTGAGACCCTGGTGGGCCAGTCGTTCGCCACGGTGTCCGGCGGCAAGGGTGCGAACCAGGCCGTGGCGGCCGCTCGCCTGGGTGCCACGGTGTCGATGATCGGTTGCGTGGGGGACGATGCCTACGGTCCGCAACTGCGCGATGCGCTGGTGGCCGAGGGCATTGATTGCCAGGCCGTCAGCGTGGCGGCGGGGGTGTCCAGTGGCGTCGCGCTGATCGTCGTCGACGACAACAGCCAGAACGCCATCGTGATCGTTGCCGGCGGAAATGGTTGCCTTTCCCCTGAAATGCTCAAAGGCTTTGATGCGGTGCTCCAGGACGCGGATGTGATCATCTGCCAGTTGGAGGTGCCGATGGACACCGTCGGCTACGTACTCAAGCGCGGGCGCGAATTGGGCAAGACGGTGATCCTCAATCCGGCGCCGGCCAGCGCGCCGTTGCCGGCCGACTGGTATGCCTCGATCGACTACCTGATTCCCAATGAAAGCGAGGCCTCAGCCCTCAGCGGCCTGCCGGTGGACTCCCTGGAGAGTGCCCGGGCCGCCGCCGCCCAACTGATGGCCGCCGGGGCAGGGAAGGTGATCATTACCCTCGGCGCCCAGGGTTCGCTGTTCGCCGACGGCGAGGGTTTTGCGCATTTCCCGGCGCCCAAGGTCAAGGCGCTCGACACCACGGCGGCCGGCGACACCTTTGTCGGCGGTTTCGCCGCGGCCCTGGCCCGAGGGCAGGGCGAGGCCGAGGCGATTCGCTTTGGCCAGGTCGCGGCGGCGCTGTCGGTGACCCGTGCCGGTGCCCAGCCGTCCATTCCCCACTTGTCCGATGTCCAGGGTTTCAAATCGCCATGAAAAAGACACCGCTGCTCAATATCGCCCTGTCACGCCTGATCGCCTCCCTAGGCCATGGCGACATGCTGGTCATCGGCGACGCCGGCCTGCCGGTTCCGCCGGGCGTGGAACTGATCGACCTGGCCCTGACCCAGGGCATTCCTGACTTCGTCAGCACCTTGCGCACGGTGCTCAGCGAAATGCAGGTGGAGAGCCATGTGCTGGCCGAGGAAATCCTGCTCAAGCGTCCGCCGGCCCTGGAACACCTCGACGCACTGAACGTCCAGGGCGCCATGGGGCAGCGGCGCCTGCTCAGCCATGAAGAATTCAAGGTGCTCAGCCGCACGGCCAGGGCGGTGGTGCGCACCGGCGAATGCCAGCCTTATTGCAACGTCGTGCTGGTGGCCGGCGTGACCTTCTAGTTTTTCTTTCCCGCACAAGCTTTCTTTCCCGCACAAGGAGTGTGCCATGCAACGCTATGCTCAGATCTTGCAACATTGGTTTCGGAGTCTGCTGATTTTGTCCTTGCTCACTGCTACAGGCGCCCAGGCGGCGGAAAAAATCGACCTGATCATCGACACCGATCCGGGCGCCGACGATGTGGTGGCCTTGCTGTTCGCCCTGGCCTCGCCGCAGGAATTGAATATTCGCGCGTTGACCACCGTGGCCGGCAACGTGCGTCTGGACAAGACTTCGCGCAATGCCCGACTGGCCCGCGAGTGGGCCGGGCGCGAAGAGGTGCCGGTGTATGCCGGTGCGCCCAAGCCGCTGCTGCGCACGCCGATCTATGCCGAGAATATCCACGGCAAGGAAGGCCTCTCCGGCGTGACCGTCCACGAACCCAAGGCCGGCCTGGCCAAGGGCAATGCCGTCAACTTCCTGATCGAGACCCTGCGGGCGGCCAAGCCCCACAGCATCACCATTGCCATGCTCGGGCCGCAGACCAACCTGGCGCTGGCCTTGACCCAGGATCCGGAGATCACCCAGGGCATCAAGGAAGTGGTGGTCATGGGCGGCGCGCACTTCAACGGCGGCAACATCACCCCGGTCGCCGAGTTCAACCTGTTCGCCGACCCGCAGGCCGCCGAAGTGGTGCTCAAGAGCGGCGTCAAGCTGACCTACCTGCCACTGGACGTGACCCACAAGATCCTCACCAGCGATGAACGCCTGGAGAAGATCGCGGCGTTGAACAACAACGCCAGCAAGGTGGTCGGTAATATCCTCAACGAGTACGTCAAGGGCGACATGGAGCACTACGGTATTCCCGGCGGCCCGGTACACGACGCCACCGTCATCGCCTACCTGCTCAATCCCGAGCTGTTCAGCGGACGTCAGGTCAACATGCAGATCGACAGCCGTGAAGGCCCGACCTTCGGCCAGACCATCGTCGACTGGTACGACGGCCTGAAGCAGGCCAAGAACGTGTTCTGGGTCGAGAATGGCAATGCCCAGGGCTTCTTCGACTTGCTGACCGAGCGCCTGGCGCGCCTCAAGTGAATCCCATGCAGATCGATCTGAACAACCCCGACAACCTGACCCTGGACGCCGTGCGCCAGATGCTCGCGGCGGCCAGCGACGAGATGCATACCCAGTTGCGCGTGACCCGTTCGGGCATCGCGTACATTTCCTCGGGAGTTGTCGGCGGCGCGCAGATCGACGGCCTGCTGTTCCGCCTGGAAACCTGGGCGGCGGGCTCCGGCTACGTCGGCAAGGTCGCGGCCGCCGACGAGGTCTGGGTCATGCAGGTGTTCAATGCCCTGCAGCAGAACTGGCCCAACCCGCCCTTCGACTACATCGACATCTACTGAGCGACATCACCCGTTAATATTCAGTCACGATTCCCTGGGGAAGTCGCTCGACAGGTCAGGCAGACTTGTCGGTCGCCGAAGTCGGAATCGACGTGTCTGGCACCTTGGGTGCAACCAATGGCGAAAGTCGCGGTCGCACTCACTCTACCTATTATTTGAAAGGAGGCTCCATGCCTTGGAAGCTTGCATCCCTGGGGGCGCTGTTCGCCTTGTCGGTACTGGCCGGTTGCACCACCAGCGCGTCGTCCGCGGCTAAAGAGTCGGCTGCGCCCAAGGACTCGGTCACCCAGGCCGGTGACGGTCGTTGCGAGGCCAAAGGGGCCGATTTCGCCATTGGCCAGTCGGCCTCCGCCGCACTGCTGGAGCAGGCCCGCAGCCGCACCGGCGCGCAGAGCGCCCGGGTCCTGGGACCCGACGACATGGTGACCCTGGAGTACCGCTCGGACCGTCTGAACCTCAACACCGACAGCAGCGGCAAGATCATTCGCGCCAACTGCGGTTAAGGCCTCCGGGCTTTTCCAGCGCCCATAAAAAACCCCGTCGCATGGACGGGGTTTTTTCAGTTCGCGGAAAACTTACTCCGGACGAACCTGTGCAGCTTGCATACCCTTTTGGCCTTTCTCAGCCACGAAGGAAACGGTTTGGCCTTCTTTCAGGCTTTTGAAACCGTCGCTTTCGATAGCTTTGAAGTGTACGAACAGGTCGTCACCGCCACCTTGAGGAGTGATGAAGCCGAAGCCTTTTTCATCGTTGAACCATTTTACGGTGCCGGTTTGGCGATTAGACATGGTGTATCTCCAAGAAACATATATTTTCAGTAGTACTGTGCTGCTCAGGCCAACTGGGCACACTGGGCTATCATAGTCGAAATGTTCGACTTGGGAGCCCCCCCTGGCGGCGGATTGCCCGTCAGGCGTGCCCCGTTTAGCTGTCAGATTGGCTGAAAGCCCCGGTTTTAAAGGCTTTCAGCCGACAGGACAGCCCCTAAAAAAACCCATAAAAGCTGCGTAAATATTGATAAAAATCATGCTTTCGCGCTTTTTTCACTCCGCTTGAGGCCTAAAAGGCTCCTGATGGCGGGTTACTTCTGCACCTTGCACACGGCGATTTCGTTCAGGGCGCGGGTCCGCAGCTCGGCGGGCGGCAGCGTCTTGGAGTTCATCAGTTGCTGGATTTCCTGGGTGGTGAACTTCTTCTCCAGCACATCGGCGCCGCAAGTGCAGTGCTGCTTGGCGACGGTGGCGTTGACGCTCTGGCTGGCCGCGCCAATGCAATCTTTCATGTAGGCGTCCTTGGCGCCGGCGGGCCAGGCGGCCTGCGCGCTCAAGGGCAGCAGCAGGGCGAGCGGGGCGGCGAAGGCGAAGAGGTGAGTCAGGCGCATGTTCGGGTACTCCTTGGAAACGGGCGGATATGCTGTTGCTTTGTGTTTGAGCGGCAGAGCGGGGCGCAAGTTCACCCGCAAGGCAGAAACCCCTGCAACTTTAGCAGGTTGCGAACGAGGCGATGACCGTTCATCTGTGCTAGCATCCACGCCTTGGCTATTTTCGGTATCCCTTGCGTGTCTTGCGCTCGATGCCGCGCCATCAACCCTTTTTTGAACTCCAGTCACTCTGGTTCGTTTCCGGTTGGCCTTGCGGCTCCTGCCACTGTGCGGCAGGCGTTTTTCATAAACGGCTGGACGAATCGCGTACTGGCTGCTCATCCCAACCCACGTGACCTTTGGTAGGGGTCACCACTAGGAGAGGAGGCGCCATGCCCACTATTACTCTTCCCGACGGCAGTCAACGTTCGTTCGATCACCCGGTTTCCGTAGCCGAAGTCGCCGCTTCCATCGGCGCCGGCCTGGCCAAGGCCACCGTGGCCGGCAAGGTCAACGGCAAGCTGGTCGACGCCTGCGACCCGATCGACAGCGACGCCACCCTGCAGATCATCACGCCCAAGGACGAAGAGGGGCTGGAGATCATTCGCCACTCTTGCGCCCACCTGGTTGGCCACGCGGTCAAGCAGCTGTACCCGACGGCGAAAATGGTGATCGGTCCGGTCATCGATGAAGGTTTTTATTACGATATCGCCTATGAGCGTCCGTTCACCCCGGACGACCTGGCCGCGATCGAGCAGCGCATGCAACTGCTGATCGAAAAAGACTACGACGTGATCAAGAAGGTCACGCCGCGCGCCGAAGTGATCGAGGTGTTCACCCAGCGTGGCGAAGACTACAAGCTGCGCCTGGTCGAAGACATGCCGAATGAACAGGCCATGGGCCTGTACTACCACGAAGAATACGTCGACATGTGCCGTGGCCCGCACGTGCCGAACACCCGTTTCCTGAAATCGTTCAAGCTGACCAAGCTGTCTGGTGCCTACTGGCGCGGCGATGCCAAGAACGAGCAGTTGCAGCGCGTCTACGGCACCGCCTGGGCCGACAAGAAGCAGCTGGCTGCCTACATCCAGCGGATCGAAGAAGCGGAAAAGCGCGACCACCGCAAGATCGGCAAGCGCCTGGGCCTGTTCCATACCCAGGAAGAAGCGCCGGGCATGGTGTTCTGGCACCCTAACGGCTGGACCCTGTACCAGGTGCTCGAGCAGTACATGCGCAAGGTGCAGCGTGAGAACGGCTACCTGGAGATCAAGACCCCGCAAGTGGTCGATCGCTCCCTGTGGGAGAAGTCCGGGCACTGGGCCAACTACGCCGACAACATGTTCACCACCGAGTCGGAAAGCCGCGACTACGCCATCAAGCCGATGAACTGCCCGTGCCACGTGCAGGTGTTCAACCAGGGCCTGAAGAGCTACCGCGAGCTGCCGATGCGCCTGGCCGAGTTCGGTGCCTGCCACCGTAACGAGCCGTCGGGTGCGCTGCACGGCATCATGCGCGTACGCGCCTTTACCCAGGACGACGCCCACATCTTCTGCACCGAAGAGCAGATGCAGGCTGAATCCGCGGCGTTCATCAAGCTGACCATGGATGTCTATGCCGACTTCGGCTTCAAGGACATTGAAATGAAGCTGTCCACGCGTCCCGAGAAGCGCGTGGGCTCCGATGAGCTGTGGGATCGCGCCGAAAGCGCACTGGCCGCCGCGCTGGACAGCGCCGGCCTGCCGTATGACCTGCAACCGGGCGAAGGGGCGTTCTACGGTCCGAAAATCGAATTTTCGCTCAAGGACTGTCTCGGTCGCGTGTGGCAGTGTGGTACCCTGCAGCTCGATTTCAACCTGCCGATCCGTCTGGGCGCCGAATACGTGTCCGAAGACAACAGCCGCAAGCACCCGGTCATGCTGCACCGCGCGATCCTCGGTTCCTTCGAGCGTTTCGTCGGAATTCTGATCGAGCACTACGAGGGCGCGTTCCCTGCGTGGCTGGCGCCGACCCAGGCCGTGGTGATGAACATCACCGACAAGCAGGCTGATTTTGCCCTCGAGGTGGAAAAAACTCTGGCCGAAAGCGGATTCCGTGCCAAGTCCGACTTGAGAAATGAAAAAATTGGCTTTAAAATCCGCGAGCATACTTTGCTCAAGGTTCCCTATCTTTTGGTTATCGGAGATCGGGAAGTCGAGATGCAGACCGTCGCTGTGCGTACTCGTGAAGGTGCAGACCTGGGCTCGATGCCCGTCGCCCGGTTCGCCGAGTTCCTCGCGCAAGCGGTTTCCCGGCGTGGTCGCCCAGATTCGGAGTAATTATTATTAAGCGTGAAATGAGACAAGATAAACGAGCTGCACCGAAAGCCCCGATCAACGAGAATATCTCGGCACGCGAGGTTCGGTTAATTGGCGCTGATGGCGAGCAGATTGGCATCGTCTCGATTGATGAAGCGCTTCGGATTGCCGAAGAAGCCAAGCTGGATCTGGTGGAGATTTCCGCCGATGCAGTGCCACCCGTCTGCCGGGTGATGGACTACGGCAAGTCGATTTTCGAAAAGAAAAAGCAAATTGCTGCTGCGAAGAAAAACCAGAAGCAAGTGCAGGTTAAAGAAATCAAGTTTCGTCCAGGGACGGAGGAAGGGGATTACCAGGTAAAACTGCGCAACCTGGTACGTTTCCTGAGTGACGGGGACAGGGCCAAGGTTTCCTTGAGATTCCGCGGTCGTGAGATGGCCCACCAGGAGCTGGGGATGGAGCTGCTCAAGCGGGTTGAAACTGACCTGCAGGAGTACGGCTCGGTCGAACAGCATCCTAAGATGGAAGGACGCCAGCTGATCATGGTCATCGCCCCGAAAAAGAAGAAGTAACCACCAGGGCACGGCAGGCCTTGCGGTTATGTTTATCAACTGAATGCGGAGTATCCGAACATGCCAAAGATGAAAACTAAAAGTGGTGCTGCCAAGCGGTTTCTGAAAACTGCTAACGGCATCAAGCACAAGCACGCTTTCAAGAGCCACATCCTGACCAAAATGTCGACCAAGCGTAAGCGTCAACTGCGCGGTAGCAGCTTGCTGCATCCGTCTGACGTGGCAAAAGTCGAGCGCATGCTGCGCCTTCGTTAATTTTTGGTTCAAGAATAGAGGAAGTAACTCATGGCTCGTGTAAAGCGTGGCGTCATTGCCCGTAAGCGTCACAAAAAGATTCTGAAACTTGCAAAAGGCTACTACGGCGCTCGCTCGCGCGTATTCCGTGTTGCCAAGCAAGCGGTCATCAAGGCAGGCCAATACGCCTACCGCGACCGTCGTCAGAAAAAACGTCAGTTCCGCGCTCTGTGGATCGCTCGTATCAACGCAGGTGCTCGTGTTAACGGTCTGTCCTACAGCCGTTTCATCGCTGGCCTGAAAAAAGCGTCGATCGAAATCGACCGTAAGGTTCTGGCTGATCTGGCTGTGAACGAAAAAGCGGCGTTTGCTGCGATTGTCGAGAAAGCTAAAGCCACCTTGGCTTAAGTACCCACCGACAATCACCGGGTCTTGCCTGTGTAGGGCTCGGTGTTAAACGTCATGAATAGGGGAAGAGCCTTAAAGCTCTTCCCCTATTTCGTATCTGGAGTCTGTACATGGAAAACCTGGACGCACTGGTCTCTCAAGCTCTCGAGGCTGTGCAAAGCGCTGAAGATATCAATGCCCTGGAGCAAATCCGGGTTCACTACCTTGGCAAGAAAGGTGAACTGACTCAGGTGATGAAGACCCTGGGCAGCTTGCCGGCAGAAGAGCGTCCGCAGGTCGGCGCCCTGATCAACGTCGCCAAGGAGCGTGTCACAGAGGTTCTCAATGCGCGCAAGGCGTCGTTCGAGGAGGCGGATCTGGCCGCCAAGCTCGCCGCCGAGTCCATTGACGTGACCCTGCCTGGCCGCGGCCAGACCTCCGGTGGTCTGCATCCAGTCACCCGGACTCTGGAACGTATCGAACAATTCTTCACCCACATCGGCTACGGCATTGCCGAAGGTCCCGAGGTGGAAGACGACTACCACAACTTCGAAGCGCTCAACATCCCAGGCCATCACCCGGCCCGGTCGATGCATGACACCTTCTATTTCAATGCCAACATGCTGCTGCGCACCCATACCTCGCCGGTACAGGTCCGCACCATGGAAGCGAAGCAGCCGCCGATCCGCATCGTCTGCCCAGGCCGTGTGTACCGTAGCGACTCGGATATCACCCACTCGCCGATGTTCCACCAGGTCGAAGGCCTGCTGGTCGATCGCGACATCAATTTTGCCGACCTCAAAGGCACCATCGAAGAGTTCCTGCGGGTCTTCTTCGAGAAGGAGCTGGCGGTGCGTTTCCGTCCTTCCTACTTCCCGTTCACCGAGCCGTCCGCTGAAGTCGACATGGAATGCGTGATGTGCAGCGGTAAGGGCTGCCGCGTCTGCAAGCAGACCGGCTGGCTGGAAGTCATGGGCTGCGGCATGGTTCACCCGAACGTGCTGCGCATGTCCGGGATCGATCCGGAAGCCTTCCAGGGCTTTGCCTTCGGCATGGGCGTCGAGCGTCTGGCCATGCTGCGTTACGGCGTGAACGACTTGCGTCTGTTCTTCGACAACGACTTGCGGTTCCTCGCGCAATTTCGCTAGTCGTAACGAATCTATTAGGAGAACAGGATGAAATTCAGTGAACAATGGCTGCGTGGCTGGGTAAGCCCGCAAGTGAGCCGCGACGAGCTGGTGGCTCGTCTGTCGATGGCCGGTCTTGAGGTCGATAGCGTCACGCCGGCCGCCGGTGTGTTCAGCGGCGTGGTCGTCGGTGAAGTCCTCAGCACCGAACAGCACCCGGATGCCGACAAGCTGCGCGTGTGCCAGGTCAGCAACGGTTCCGAGACCTTCCAGGTCGTCTGCGGCGCGCCGAATGTGCGCCCGGGCCTGAAGATCCCGTTCGCGATGATCGGTGCCGAACTGCCCGGCGACTTCAAGATCAAGAAAGCCAAGCTGCGCGGTGTCGAGTCCAACGGCATGCTCTGCTCGCAAGTCGAGCTGCAGATCGGCGAAGACAACGATGGCCTGATGGAACTGGCGGCCGATGCGCCGGTGGGCGAGGACATTCGTGTCTACCTGAACCTGGACGACGCCAGCATCGAGGTCGACCTGACCCCGAACCGTGGCGACTGCCTGTCCCTGGCCGGTCTGGCCCGTGAAGTCGGCGCGCTGTATGCCGCTCCGGTGACTCGCCCGGTCGTACCGAGCGTGCCTGCCACGCACGACGAAGTTCGTTCGATCGAAGTGTTGGCGCCGGCCGCTTGCCCGCGTTACCTGGGTCGCGTTATCCGTAACGTCGACCTGTCGAAGCCGACCCCGCTGTGGATGGTCGAGCGCCTGCGTCGTTCCGACGTGCGTAGCATCGACGCCGCCGTCGACATCACCAACTACGTGATGATCGAGCTGGGCCAGCCGCTGCACGCCTTTGACCTCTCCGAGATCAATGGCGGCATCCGCGTGCGCATGGCGGAAGAGGGCGAGAAGCTGGTGCTGCTCGACGGCCAGGAAGTCACCCTGCGTGGCGATACCCTGGTGATTGCCGACCACACCCGCGCCCTGGCGATTGCCGGCGTAATGGGTGGCGAGCACAGCGGTGTCGACACCGCGACTACCCGTGACATCTTCCTGGAAAGCGCTTTCTTCGACCAGATCGCCGTCGCTGGCAAGGCCCGTTCCTACGGCCTGCACACCGATGCCTCGCACCGCTACGAGCGTGGCGTGGACTGGCAGTTGGCCCGTGAAGCCATGGAGCGCGCCACTGGCCTGCTGCTGGAAATCACCGGTGGCGAAGCTGGCCCGATCATCGAAACCGTCAGCGAAGCGCACCTGCCTGCCGTGGCCGCGGTGACCCTGCGTGCCGAACGCATCACCCAGATGCTGGGCATGGAAATGGAGTCGGCCGAGGTCGAGCGTCTGTTGACCGGCCTGGGCCTGGGCGTTTCTGCGAGCGGGGCAGGGCAGTGGCGCGTTGAAGTGCCAAGCCATCGCTTCGATATCAGCCTGGAAGTCGACCTGATCGAAGAACTGGCGCGTCTGTACGGCTACAACCGCCTGCCGGTCCGTTACCCGCAAGCGCGCCTGGCCCCGCAAGCCAAGGCCGAAGCCCGTAGCGACCTGCCTGAGCTGCGTCGCCTGCTGGTGGCCCGTGGTTACCAGGAAGCGATCACCTACAGCTTCATCGACCCGAAACAGTTCGAACTGTTCAACCCGGGCGTCGAGCCGTTGCTGTTGGCCAACCCGATCTCCAACGACATGGCCGCCATGCGTTCTTCGTTGTGGCCGGGCCTGGTCAAGGCGTTGCAGCACAACCTGAACCGTCAGCAGGATCGCGTGCGTCTGTTCGAAAGCGGCCTGCGTTTCGTCGGTCAGCTGGAAGGCCTGAAGCAAGAGCCGATGCTGGCTGGTGTGGTCTGCGGCAGCCGTCTGCCGGAAGGCTGGGCACAGGGTCGCGACACCGTCGACTTCTTCGACGTCAAGGCTGACGTGGAAGCGCTGCTGGGCTTTGCCGGTGCGCTGGATTCGTTCACGTTCGTGCCGGGCAAGCACCCTGCGTTGCACCCGGGTCAGACCGCGCGCATCGAGCGGGAAGGGCGTCTGGTTGGTTTCGTCGGCGCAATCCACCCGGAATTGTCGAAAACCCTCGGTCTCGACCGTCCGGTCTTCGTTTTCGAGCTGGTACTGGCTGAAGTGGCGTTGGGGAAAATGCCGAAATTCAGCGAGTTGTCGCGTTTCCCTGAAGTGCGTCGTGACCTGGCGTTGCTGGCGGACAAGGGCGTGGCGGCCAGTGCGGTACTGGACGTAATCCGTGAAAATGCAGGCGAGTGGCTCACAGAGCTCAGGCTCTTTGACGTCTATGAGGGTAAAGGTATTGATCCGCATAGAAAAAGCCTTGCAGTTGGCTTGACCTGGCAGCATCCATCGCGCACTCTTAATGACGATGAGGTGAATTCCGCGACCCAAAGCATCCTCACCTCGCTTGAAAACAGGTTGAACGCCACGCTAAGGAAGTGACGTATGGGGGCTCTGACGAAAGCTGAAATGGCGGAACGTCTCTACGAAGAGCTGGGCCTGAACAAACGGGAGGCCAAGGAATTGGTCGAGCTGTTTTTTGAGGAAATCAGGCACGCTCTCGAAGACAACGAGCAGGTCAAACTGTCGGGTTTCGGCAATTTTGACTTGCGGGACAAACGCCAGCGGCCTGGCCGCAATCCAAAAACGGGAGAGGAAATCCCGATCACGGCTCGCCGTGTGGTCACCTTTCGTCCAGGGCAGAAATTGAAAGCCCGAGTTGAGGCCTATGCTGGAACCAAGTCATAACGACGAGCTTCCGCCGATCCCAGGCAAACGCTACTTCACCATTGGTGAAGTCAGCGAGCTGTGTGCGGTCAAACCGCACGTGCTGCGTTACTGGGAGCAGGAGTTTCCTCAACTCAACCCCGCCAAGCGTGGTGGCAATCGCCGGTATTATCAGCGCCATGACGTGCTGATGATCCGGCAGATTCGCGCGTTGCTGTACGATCAGGGGTTCACCATCGGCGGGGCGCGTCTGCGTCTCTCCGGCGATGAGGCCAAGGATGACAGCACCCAGTACAAGCAACTGATCCGCCAGATGATTTCGGAGCTGGAGGATGTGCTGGTGGTGCTGAAGAAGTGATTCAAGGTATTTAAAATACTTTGACATTTCAAAAGCTTGCGGTATATTTCTCCTCGCTTCCACAAGAAGCAAAACCCAGTTTCACGCCTAGTCGGGGCGTAGCGCAGTCCGGTAGCGCACTAGCATGGGGTGCTAGGGGTCGAGTGTTCGAATCACTCCGTCCCGACCATATTTTTGAAAAAGCCCAATCTGAGAAGGTTGGGCTTTTTTGTGTCTGAAAAATATCCCGCATCCCCCCCGCACGGATTTTTCTGACTATTTTTATTTGGCTAAGGCCGGCAACACCGGATGTAGGTTGGCAGCCTTCAACAATATTTCAAAGCGACACGGTGGCAGAGCAAGCGGTTTGGTGATTGTCCTGGAGCGCTTTAGTCGCGAGATGGAAGGTAGATGTCGTGGTGGCTATTTGATATGCTTGAGAGCATTATCAAGCTCTAAGCAGTTGTTGAGTTAGGCGGCTATGCTCTCCAGCATTGTATAAATTTACCGGCGTTTCTAGGTTGGCCGTCAGGTTTCACAGCACCCCAAGAGCTTCCGTAGGTGGCAGTTGCAGAACGGTCCGCGGCCTTTAGGATTTTGCGCCGATCGCTTGCTAGTAGTCAGTGGCCAAGGGCGAAGGCGTAGGCGTGTATTGTCTGCTGTAATGTGCATTCAAGCGGAATCAATAGGAAAGTGAATTCGTAGTAGCGAGGGAAAGCTTGAGCTTATTTGTGGGTGCATTCGTTGAGCTTGTAGATCCTCCTTACGCTGAATGGGGGGTTGGGAAGCTAGTGACGATCGCTGGCCAACTTGGGACGGTGCAATTTTTCGACTCTCCCGATCCGGGGTCACATGTCACGATTGAATTTCCGATGGCGAGGATCCGGTCTGTAAGTCTAAGACCTCAAACACGTATTTATAGACGCCACTCAGCTGGTGGGCGCTGGCAGGTCGGAAGAGTGCTTCAACACGATGGGGAGAGGACGCTTTTGGTCCAATACCCTAATGGTGATAGCGTCAACGTCGAAGCTTGCGATGTTGAAGTGCGTTGGGACCAGCCGATTCGAGACCCATTACCTTATTTGATAGCAGAAGCAACGGAAACACCTTTCCTTGCTGATGCGCGGAGTGCCTTTGCTCACGTCACATCTCTCCAATACGCGGCTTGTTGGGGGATGGCCTCCGTACTGAGTTCGTCGATTGAACTCGTAGATTACCAACTCAATATTGTTCGACGGATTCTGACTGACCCAATCCAACGCTATTTGCTCGCCGATGAAGTTGGTTTAGGCAAGACTATTGAGGCATGTCTTGTCATTCGGCAATACATGCTTGACGATCCATTGAATGCTAAGGTTCTCGTCGTAGCACCGAGAGCATTGGTGCAGCAGTGGCGTGAGGAGCTAACGCGTCGATTTGCTCTTGACGCGTTTCTGGACGACTACTTACATGTTGTAGGTCATGATCAGATCGACCGTATAGCTCGGCTTTTGCCCGATGCGGGATTGATTGTGGTCGATGAAGCTCACCACCTTTCGCGAAAAACGGAAGGTGGGGAAAACCAGCTCTATGAATTACTTCGACGATTTGCCCCCAGCGTTCCCCGATTGCTATTGCTGTCGGCGACACCTGTTCTGAGTGATAGCTCTGGTTTTCTCAGGGTGATGCATCTGCTGGACTCTGCGGTCTTTCCGCTGGACGATTTGGCAGGTTTCGAGCATCGGATCAAATCTCGTCAGTTCGTGGCCGAGTTGGTTGCGATCCTGCTACCGCAGAATGTTTGGTCTCTACCAGCAGAACTCGATAGGTTAAACAATGAATTCAATACCGACCCTTTGTTGGATGAGCTTACAAGTGACCTGCGCGTAATTCTGGATCGTTTTCCTGAAGAGGACGATGAAGCGTTAATTGACGCGTTGGGTGCGTTGCGAATGCACCTTGCTGAAACCTATCGTTTACATCGCCGCGTTCTTCGAAATCGCCGTGTAGCGGTCCCGTGGGCCACCATCCAACGTTCTGGCATGGAACGGTTTGAGTTCGAGTATGAAAGAAACATTGGCGCGACTTTCATGCACCAACTTGAAGACTTGCGCCTTCATCTTGGCGCCCTCACGGATCTCTCGCCTAGTGCCCGAGCGACACTCCTAGATTGGGGAATACGACCCAACTCCTGCATGCGCGTGGAAGAGTGGTTGATCAACTTGGGTGTCGAAGACATCGAGGCGAGACATTTGGCGAGGGTTCTGGAGGGCTCTGCACGAACCATTCGTGAGTTGGATAGCCGCTTTCTCGCACTACGCGATGCCGTTTCCGGACTGCTCAAGAAGGCTGCACAGCAAATCGTTGTTTTCTGCGACTCAGCCGAAGATGCGGATCGTGCCGTAGAGATGCTTGGTAGGGAGTTTGGTCGATTGGTGCAACGCCATCAGGTCCTTGATGCGATACCTGATCAAGAAGATCTTGAAGACGATGAGCAGTTGCCTTGGAAGGCATTTCTGACGCTTCCGTCTACATGCCGGGTGCTGGTATGTGATGCCAGCGCAGAAGAGGGTGTGAACCTTCATGGAGGCAGCAAGGTAGCGTTGCACTTTGATCTACCCGTGTCTCCCAATCGGATCGAACAACGCCTCGGACGACTGGATCGATTTGGCACGGGCGATCCCGTGCGGTCTATTGTGCTAGTTGATCGCGCCAACCTTAATGAGATGGGGTGGCTGGATGTGCTTGATACTGCATGGGAGATTTTTGATCGCTCTGTTGCCAGCCTTCAGTATCTGATTGAGGAGTCGACTCAGGGGTTGATCAATGACTGGTTTGATCTCGGTGCACTGGCTTTCGCTCCTCACGTCGAAGCGCTTGCTGGGCAGGATGGTAGGATTAGAAAAGAATTGCGTCGCATCGACCAGCAAGATGCTTTGGATTCGCTCGAACAGCCAGGCGATGATTTGTTAGATGACCTAACGGAATGTGACCAGCAGTGGGAGGCTTGGCGCGACGGGTTCGACACCTTCGCCGTTCAGGCACTTCGCTTCGTTCGTCGAACCGAAGCAACTCGTCTTAATGGGGACTCGATCTTTCGAGTTGGTTACGCATATCGAGGTGATCAGCAAACGCTGCTACCGTTAAGTCGGTTTGTCGGAGGGTTTCTTCAAGCTATGGATCTTGAGGCACCTGATGGAAGTTCGCAGATGCCTCTCACCCATCGTTATGCATTTAAACGCCAGACGGTCAACTCACGCGAGGGACTTAGGGACAACATCCGCCTCCTCAGGATAGGTGACCCGTTAATCACGGCACTAGAGCGTTTTGCAGCTGTTGACGACCGTGGCCGGGCCTTTGGTTTGTGGCGTGTTAGGCAGGATTCTGAAATCATCGATCCGAGCGGTGCAGACCTTTTTTTTCGCTTCGATTTCGTGGTTCATCCAGGTGAAGTGCTGTCGTCGAGTGAGAGCGTTTCGGATGCACACGCTTACGATATCCAAAGAAGCGCATTATCCCGATTGGCACGGGCAAGCATGCCTCCCTTATTTTTTACCGTATGGGTGTCAGGTTCGGGTCAGATTGTGAGTGAACCTCCAAAAATGCTATTAGAAAGGTATAAAGACAACGGACAAAAAACGGGGAACGCTGATTTTAATTTGAATCCGGACCGCTGGCGCGTTCTGCATCAGAGGCGGGATTTCGCTTGGTTGCAGAACTGGGACGAGCTTTGTTCGCGGGCAAGGGATTTGGCTCAGCAATATGTGTTGGGGTCTCCAAAATTCAATGGGCATCTCGAAAGTGCGCTAGTAGTCGTAGCGCGACAACATAAGTTGCGTTTGGCACAAGGTAGGGCACGTGCCTCGCGAATGAGTGGTGTCGCCGCAGCGACGGAGTTGCGGGAGTTAGAAACTGATGATTGTTTTTACAGGCATCTCGCAACCGCTTTGCGAACCCCGATTCTTAGGCTCGAATGCGTGGGTGCAATCTTTATCGCCAATCACTCTCCTTTCACCTCATGTTGAGCGATCTGTTCGACGACTCTGCACTACAGAGCGCATGTAGAGACTGGTCAAATGCCAACATTCCTTCTGAATTGGCCCTTGATGGCCTTTTAGAGCGAATTCGTCAACTTTTGGTCGGGATGAAGTCTTTTCCTAGATTTGTCAGTCATGTTGACCTCATCTGCCTGATTCGGCAGTGGCAACTGCGTAATATGGCCGCTGGCGCTGGCTCCTGGCTGAGGGTGTCACGGCACGACGATTGGCCGTCCGTAACGTTATGGCGCGAAGCTGGATTCGACGTGGCCGAGTTTAGCGATGGGTTCGATGTACGAACTCGGCCTGTTAGGTTTCCTTGGTTCGGCGCCCAAGAGGATATTTTTGACGACGTTTTTGCGGAGCTGATCTCCCGTACTTCTCTTGAGGTTCCTGCGGACCCTATGCTGAGAAGGCTGCTTAGAAACGATACGTGTCTATCAGAGGGGCAGCGCGAAGCTTTGCGAGCTGTTGTACATTTACCCGCCGATGTGACATTGATTGCGAATCTACCCACGGGTAGTGGTAAGTCTTCCCTCAGCCATCTTCCCCCGCTTTTTCATGGCGAGGGTCATCTTACATTGACGATCGTACCGACCGTGGCTTTGGCTATTGATCAAGCGCGGCGGATGGAAGAATTACTTTTGCAGCAGAGTCCATTCTGGGAAGCCACTCCACTGGCTTACCATGGTGGACTGACGCAGAAGGAGCGTGACGACGTTCGCCGGGCTATACAGAGCGGTGCTCAGCGAATGATCTTCGCCTCCCCGGAGAGTGCTACAGGCGCCTTGCGCGATGCACTAGAGCATGCAGCTGCTATCGGTCGCTTGACGCACATAATTGTTGATGAGGCACATCTCGTAGCGACTTGGGGAAGTGGCTTCCGCCCGGAGTTCCAATTACTTCCAGCTCTAGTGCGACACCTACGTAAGATCAGTCACGAAGGGGCTAAACGGTCGATTCGACTGATTCTTGCATCTGCGACCCTGACGAAGGGGACGATAGACGTACTCCAAAAGCACTTTGGACCAGCGGCACAGACCGAGTTGATCTCGGGTGTCCACTTGCGTTCGGAACCACGTTATGCGTTTAAGCGGTGTAGGTCAAAGGCTGAGCAAAGGGAGCGAGTACTAGAAGTTCTCAAGTTAGCACCGCGGCCTTTTATTCTGTATGTGACCAAGCCGGAGGAGGCGGTGGCGTTTTGTGCACTGCTACGTGATGAAGGGTTCGGTCGAATAGATCATTTCACCGGATTGACCCTCACCTCGGAGCGCGGTCATCTACTCCGCTCATGGAACTCGGGAATGCTTGACGGTATGGTCGCCACGTCTGCATTCGGTCTTGGCGTAGATAAGGCCGATGTCCGCACCATAGTGCATGCCACTCTCCCCGAGTCGCTTGATCGGTTTTACCAAGAGGTTGGACGCAGCGGAAGAGACGGCAAGGCCTCTGCGAGCCTGCTGTTTTACACTGATGAGGATATCGAGCAGGCACGGAGTATATCGCTCCAGAGACTAATCGGGAACGGTCTTGGCTACAAACGGTGGGTGGCTATGATTGCTACTACGGTTTGGCAGCAGCCGAATTCGGATCTCGTATGGATAGATTTGGATGCTCTGCGCTCTGATCTGCATCAGCATTCAGCGGCGAATCGTGGGTGGAATTTCAGAACCTTGAATCTAATGGCTTTGGCGGGGTTGCTCGAAATATGTGAGCTTCGATCCCACCGTCCAGAGTCTCGTCAGGTGGAGGACGAAGTCGTACGCGAGGTTGATGCGTTTTATGCAGCGGTTCGGATCTTAGAAACGGGTCATTTGAACGAGGCTTTCTTCAATGCCCGTATGAACACAATAAGAAGCGTGATTAACGAATCGTCCGATGAGAGCGTAGAGGCGGTGCTTGATGTTGTGGCAGGAAATATCGAAATTTCGCATGCGCTTTCTTCTACCTATGAGCTTGTGCAGGACAATGCATACGTTCCAGTAACACGTTGTTGCGGGGGATGCCCTGAGCACTGGGCCAACAAGCAAGTAAGCAGTAAATATGGCAAGCCGTTCGTGAGCCGCACTAGTCGGTTCGCGACAAAAAAGGGGTGGAGAAAGGCAACCGCAACGCTGCCATTGCTTTCGCCAAATCTGCTAATCGTCACCTGTCCAGAGGCGGCCGGCGGCGCAGTCATACGGGGTGCCCTGATCGAGGCACTTCTGAGTAAAACTCAACCTCACACTGTATTGCTAGACGCCCCGACCGGCTCGCAGGAGTGGACTGATGTCTGGAATGCAGTAGGGCGGGCGGGGAGCGATGCGTTCATCGATACTTTCGACCCTGGTAAGGCAGCTTCGCTTGACGGGGGGGCTGGTGAGGTGCGCATTGTTTTGTGGTCTACCACTTCTATTTCGCAAGATGTTCGAGGCTCGCTTTTGTCCTCTCCGTGCGACCTCACTGTTCTTGTCATCCCTAAGGATATTAAGGATCCGGACCGACCAGATCGAAGATGGACCGATGTCATCGATCATTTAAGTTTCGACACATTGCTCAGGGAGCTCAGTGCATGAGCCTATTGAATATTACTAATGACGGTCTTCCGAACGTGCTTGCCGTACTACATTCGAGGGTGCTGGCATCGAAAAATGCTGTTCCTCGCGAGGAGTTGCTAGAAGCCGTTGCTCCGGGAGGAGTTGTTGAAGACGAGGGTAAACAAGCCCGGCAAACCTTACGGCGTTGGACTGAGCTCGGCTTATTCATAGAAACAGATGATATGATTTCCGTTCTAGATCGGCCCTCAAAAGTTCCGGCAGGAGCACTGCAAACCCTCGCGTTCACTAGACGTATTGCCTGCCGGTACGCTCTTTCTGATCAGAATAATCAAGAGTTCTGGGCAGCAGAGGGAGCTCGCTCCGCAGATCTCACGCGAACCTTGGCCTGGATGATGGCCCAGGACGTATTCCGAACTCGTTTTGGCGACCTAGAGCGGCTTGAATCGGAGCAAATCGAAAATTCTGATCGGCGCCTAATGCAGAACTCAACACGCAAGACCGGTGTGAATTACTGGTCCGAGTTCCTTGGATTCAGTCGGCAACCTGGTGGCGACATCGATCCGACGGTGGCTGTTAGAGATGTCCTACCCGAGATTCTGGCCCCAGGGGAAGGTATGTCCGCCCGAGACTTCGTCGAGCGGATAGCGGAACAACTGCCAGTGTTGGACGGAGGGCGTTGGCAGGCTGTGGTGCTTGCTGAGGTAAACGCGAGTGCGCTCGCGCCTCTCCAGCCTGGCCAGGTATCGACGGCATTGTCGCGTGCGCTTCTTTGCCTTCGTGCCTCCGGGGAGTTATTACTGCAAAGTCGTGCGGACATAGGCTCATCGATTGTCCTTAGCGGATATCAAGGCATTCGCCCAGATCTAACTTTCCAATGGTTGAGCCGTCCCAGCATGGAGCCCTAAAAATGAGCAACCTAGCTAAATATTGGCCCACGGTGCCCCAGGTGCTTGAGTGTTTGAGCACCGAAGCCGAAACGATCGATGAGGCCTTACTACTAGCGGTCCATGAGCCTGTAAGCCTATTACGTCGCGCCGCTCAAACCGGGGTTGAAACGATTGCTGATGAGGCAGACCTGCTGAATGAATTGATGCGCCCGACCGACGACGGTAGTGCCGTTCTAGTGACTATTACTGGGGCTTCTGGAATCGGTAAGTCACACATGGTCCGTTGGTTAGGTGCACAACTGCAGCGTCATCCTGCACGTGACCGCCTTGTGATCGTTTCGATTCCGAAGACGGCAAGCTTACGCCAAGTAGTTGAACTGATTCTTGAACCCTTGGGAGGAGAGGCTTTCGAAACGCTGAAGCGTGAGCTTTCGAGCGTTACAGATGCCCTTGACCCTCCCCGGGCCGCCGAATTGCTTGCGGCCACAATCGGTTCAGAGCTACATGCCTATACCGAGCAGGCTGTCTTGGAAGTTAAAACAGACCCTTCGAAGCAGAGCCAACTCGGTCTCAGGATCACAATCGCTAAAAAGGTGCGAAACCTGATTCGTGATCCAATGGCCCGCGACAATTGGTTTGCAGAGGTACTGATCCGTATTGTCGGTTCCAGCCTGGGCGGTGCATCGGATCCCGATCAAAGACGATTTTCTGCGAAAGATCTCACACCACCCGAGTCACTCCGTCTTGGGGATTATTCTGGAGATACCCTTGACGCACTAAGTTTTCTTGGCCGAAACGATGGGCGGGACCGAGTGGTCGCCGCAGAAATTCTGCAAGAAGTTTTGGATCCGGCCCTGAGGACTCTATTTGGCTTTGCCGAGACTTTCCGCCAAAAGACCATTCAGGAGGTTGTCGACGATATTCGTCGACAGTTGCTTCATGAGGGCAAGGAACTGGTATTACTGGTTGAAGATCTTGCTACCTTGTCGGGGGTCCAGCAGCCGCTTCTGGACATTGTGATCACTGAGAGTGTTCACCAGGGGGAATGGGTCCGAGCCCCGATCCGGACCGCCCTAGCAGTTACGGACGGTTTCATGCCAGGCCGGCAGACATTGCTCACGCGCGCGCGTGGTGAATGGGTGATTCCTAGCGAAGGATTGTCCGAAGAAGTGGTCGTTCAGCGACTCGTGGACATGACTGGGCGTTATCTCAATGCGGCACGCTGGGGACTGAGGGAGCTCAAAAACAGTTTTGCAGCGCGCCCTTCCGAACAGGTGGATTTGTATGCTTGGGTGCCTAGTTTTGAGCCTGTTATCGATGCGCAGTCGGCCGAGGTGTTGAAGGCGTTCGGCACCAGCAGTTTGGGTTACGCTCTGTTTCCATTTAACGAACTCGCGGTGCGTTCGCTAGGCGAGAACGCCCTTAAGCGCGCAGACCGATGGGTATTCAATCCGCGTGCGTTTATCATTGAGGTGCTTCGAAAAACGCTGTTCATGCGTGATAGCTTCGAGCAAGGAGTCTTTCCCCCCGCCAACTTTGTCCAGCCTAGACTCCAGCCTAGCGTTCGCCAGGAGTTGCAGTTCCAGTACTACTCACAAGTTGAGGAAGAGAGGCTTGAATCCCTCATGTATCACTGGGCAGGAGCCCCGAGTTCCATACGACAGTCGCCGCAAGCTCCAAAGGCGGTGTTCGACGCTTTCAAATTGCCATGGCCTTTTGATCGTAACTTTAAAGAACCTCCAACTGTGGCGCCCGTCAGTGCCAACAGTGGAGGGAATACAACACACACAGTGCCAGTCGAATCCGAAGTTGAGCCTGTAGTCGGGGACGTGCGTTTCGAGAGAGCATTGGAGGCTTGGTCTCCTGACGCGCAACTTACCGGAGAAGATCCGAAGAAAGTTCGACAGTTGCTTGCGGCTGCTCTCAAAGAGCGAATCTCGCTGGACACTCTCCGCCTGCAGGGGCAGGGAATCGATTTCAAATGGTTCTGGCTTCCACCAGAGCGTACCGTCGGTAATAGAAGCGTTGGTTTCATCGTTCGTGTGGCCGAACCAGGAGAGCCGATTCCGCTACTTTTGGTGCAGGGGCTTCGTGCGCTGAGTCGCTGGGATTCAAACGGCAAGTCTTGGTCCTATGCAGATGCAGAAACTGATTACTCGATGGCCCAAGCCTTGCTCGATCAACTAGAGACGAAACTTGTTCAGCTTTTAGAGTCTGAAGCGCAACGGGACTTGCGAATGCTGTGTACCGTGCTACACCGACAGAACCTGATGCTTGGGTTGAGTCGGAAGGCAGAGCCAGAGGCCCCCCGGATCCAGGAGTTAATGCTCAGGGCACCCGTAGAGCCGACACCTAAGGAAGACGATTCGTTACCTTCAGCGGTACGAAAGGTGATTTTGGTGAGGGCAGAGGCCCTGGCGGGACGAGAGGGGTTGCAAACGTTTTTTGCCAATCGGCTTGGCTGCTATCAGGGGGCGCGAGGCACAACGCTACTCGCAGTCGATACTGAGCGCATGAAGAGTGCATGGAAGCGTGTAATCGAGGGGCGTTGGATACTCTTCCTAGAAGGACCTATGCCCCTTGGCACCGCGAGCACCGACGCGCTAGAGCGGATGTCCGATACCGGAGTTGAGCAACTTGTACGTTACTTGCAGACCTCTATGGAAGCGTTTCAGCCAATGGTTGCCGAAGCCTTCGATAAGGGGCATGCGCGTGTCGCCTGGCGTGAGGATTTGCTGAGCACCCTCCAACTTGCCAAGCAGTTGTCCTTATGGCCAACCAAATGTGACGAAACTCAGCTAAAAAAGATGGTCACTTATCTTGCTGACGAGAAATCTGAAGCAGTCATCAGTGGTGCTTGCAATTTCAAAGCCCCAGACCCGCAAAGGTCTTTGGAGGTACAAATTGCGGCTTGGAGCAGTCTGCCGCTACTAGGACTGATAAAAGTGGCGCAGAACGTGCTGGCACTAGGCGTTTTTTTCAGTGCTCTTGAGAAATTATGCGCCGATCAGGCCGCAGCGATGGGCCAAGAGGAGGCGCTTCGTGAGCGGGAAGGGTTGCTCAACAGTCTTACTTGGGATCTCCAATGACGAGTTTGCTCAGTCGCAGTCAAATGGCCCGGGAAAATTTGCAAAAGGCCCAAATAGCTAACCAGATCAGGCATCAGGTCTCTAGCATTCAGAATTTGCACGCAACCTGGTCGGACCGCAAACGCAAGGTCGGGGAGGTGGTGGAAAAGCTGTCCTGGCTCAGGATAGCGGTAGCAGAGGAACCCGATCTCCAAATGGCGCAGGAGGTTTTGAGGGGGTTAGCGGGCGACGCATGGACATTACTCAGCAACGCGGATGACGTTCAGGCAGTGTCGAAAGATGATCTTTGGACACGCTTGCTGAACTCCGCAGCGGGTATGACGGCCAAGACCGAAGCAGTTGTAAGGCAAGTTTGGGCACTAAGAGTTGAAGAGTCCGGGGTAGTCGATTCTCCTGAGCGAATTGAAGAGCAGATGCCAAAATCACCTGCAAATATGAGCACACTCCAGGACTACAAGGAGTTGTACGAAAGATATAAGGTGTTGCGAGCGCAGTTTTTTCCAAAGTCCTCAGAAGATTTAACTGCTTTGCGTGAGAGTGCATTGCAGTTACAGGAGTTGCTCCAGAAAATTGATCTTGAATTACCTGATGAGGTGCGGGAGTTCTATCGGGGGTTGAACTTTGGTGCTGGCCTTGAGTTACTCACTCCGACGGTGCTCAGTTGGTTGAAAGAAAAAGATGATATTAGCCGGTTCGTAGTTCGCGTGAGAAATACATAATGGCTCTTGGTCCTGATCATAAGCTCGCAGAGTTGGCGCTGAATGCAATCGAGCGGGTAGAGTCGAAGGTTTTGGTTTGGGGATTGGTTGACAGTTCCTTATCCAGTTTTGAACTCATGGATTGTCTGCGATCTGTATTGGATTCCGATGATGCTCACGAGCCAAAGGGCCATCCCGATTGCACTATTTCAACATCGGGGGATCTACGCGATTTTCTGGTGGCGCAAAGGCTACTCTTCTTATTACCACTGTCATCGTCTGGTGAGGTGCGTTGGCGTACCAGAATGGCCGAAGGAATTCGGCTTCTAGCCCGGTTGCGCCAGCTATTTCGTCGTCATTCTGGCGATACTCAGTGGATTGCAGCGCCGACTCTCGTTGCCGATTTTCGCTTTTTATGGAGGCCTCGAAGATATCCAAAGCGTGAGTGTTCGTGGGCGGAGGCTTACGCAGCAATTCAGGCGGTGGTGGAGGATCCAAACTTACTCGTGGCTGTTGGACATTGGTTGCAACGTCTGCCGCTTAATGCTCGGCTGGCAAAATTTCAAATAGATTCCAGCGTTCGAATTCTAAACGGTCTTGTAAGCGGAGTTTGTCGCGGTACTTTGGTATCAGCGGGCACCGGAAGTGGGAAGACCTTGTCTTTTTATCTACCGGCTTTGTCGTGGTTGGCTTATCAGCGAGAGGTATCTCCTAAGGTAAAAGCAGTTCGCGTATTAGCACTTTACCCTCGGAACGAACTGTTGAAGGACCAACTTCTCGAGGTTTTTGGTCAGTGTCGAAAGTTTGACGATTTGCTGAGTGCGCGGGGTAAGCGCCCGTTGCGTGTGGGTGTGCTCTACGGTGACACCCCCCACTCGGCAAAGTCCGCGTTTGGTCCGTACTCAAAATGGAAAGGCGGCGCCCGCGAACGTATCTGCCCTTTCATGAGATGTCCTGATGATGCCTGCAACGGAGATATGATTCTTCGCAAAAATGACCTTGAACATGGATTGGAGCGCCTGACATGCGCATCTTGCGGCAACCATGTCGATGAGACGTGTCTAGTCTTCACTCGGACCAGTATGGAGTCGAATCCGCCGGATATTTTGTTCACCTCGGTTGAGATGCTTAATCAGAATCTTGCCAGCACACAGGTGCGGCATTTGTTCGGCGTGGGGGTTAAGGCAGCCCAAGCCCCTGATCTAGTTTTACTGGACGAGGTGCACCTTTATGCAGGCACCTATGGTGCACAGGTCGGATACTTGCTGCGCCGATGGTGGGCTCTGAGTGGGCGACGTTCAAGTTTTGTGGGGCTCTCGGCAACGATTGCGGAGGGACAACGATTTTTTGCGACATTAACCGGACTCGAGGAGTCCGTAGTTGAAGTCATTACCCCGCACGAGAACGACATGATTGAAGAGGGAGGCGAGTATCTCGTTGCTCTGCGCGGTGATCCTGTTTCGCAGACCGCACTTCTCTCAACATCGATCCAATCCTTGATGTTGCTTGCTCGCCTTCTAGATCCACGGGACGGCTTTGACTTCAGGCAAAGACCTTTCAGTGGTTGGCGAGCATTCGCGTTTACTGATCAACTTGATGCGACCAATCGTTTGTTCAAGAACCTTCTTGACGCCGAGGGACGCTACCCCGATGGGAATCGAAATACGAGCCATTATCCAGATGGTGGACTGGCGCGTCTGCGAGCCCCGATTAACCCTGTTGGCCGAAGATATTTGGCTGGGCAGGACTGGCGGGCTCTGAGCACAGGGGATGGAATTGGACACGATCTTAACGCATGTTTGGAGGTTGGACGGACAACTTCCCTTGATTCCGGTGTGAGCCAGAAATCACAAGTAGTAGTTGCAACTGCATCATTGGAAGTAGGATTCGACGATCCAGAGGTAGGGGTCGTACTTCAACATAAGGCTCCTCGTGATGTCGCCCAGTTCTTGCAGCGCAAAGGGCGTGCCGGCCGGACACGGCACATGCGGCCCTGGACAGTCGTTGTTCTTTCAGACTACGGTCGAGATCGTCTCGCCTATCAGGCATATGATCAACTCTTTGATCCCTTGGTGGCTGCCCGGGATCTGCCGATGACGAACCGTTACGTCCAACGGATGCAAGCAGTGTATGCATTAATTGACGAGTTGGGACGATGTATGCAAGTCGATCCCATCCCTGGGGCCGTTTGGCGAGATCTTGCGCGACCTTTGAAGGACGAGACTCCGGAGCATTGGAAAAGTGAGCAGTTTGTCCAAGTTCGCATCTTGGCCCGAGACGTAACGTTTCCTTTGACCTCGGAGAAGTGGAATGCATTAAGGAAGAAAGCCGTCGATCTGGCTCCCAATGTATCCGGTGCAAAGTGGCTCGGTAAAAACTGGCTGCAAGCAAGGTTGCGGCAGCAGCGATTGGTAGAACTGCTTGCCAGCATTTTAAAAAGTACCGACGAATTGGATCGATGCTCGAGTCGTGTCGGGGAGCTACTCGGACTGTCACGGGAGAGTGTAGAACCGCTACTTTGGAGTCAGCCTAGACCACTTTTTCTAGGTGCAATTCCCACTCTATTACGGCGACTCGCGACAAATTGGCGTTCACACGACAGTCCGAGCAGCGACCATCAGGCCGGTCACCCGCTTCCGGATTTCATACCTGCGGCTCTTTTTAGTGATCTAAGTTTACCTGAGATGGAGATTGTTCTTCCGCAAGCTGGGGGAAGTGAAGAGCCTAAGTTTATGCCTGTGTTGCAAGGCTTGTCGGAGTTTGCTCCGGGGCGCGTGTCCATGCGCTATGACGCGCCACTGTGGCTCGGCGTCAATGGAATGGTTTTGAATGAAATACTGGATAGCGGTGAAGAGGTTGTTGAGCTCGAGGCACAATTATCCGACTGGTATCAACTCGACCACAAGGGCGTATTCCATCTCAACGAGCAAGGTATCCTTTCGACCGGTCGCGCGTTTAGACCTGTTGCGGCTAAATTGCAGGATGCCGATCTAAGGTCCGTCGGAGTTACTCCGGTTCTGAGGTTGTCGGACACCTCAAATGCCCAACTCGATTGGGTCACGCAACTTCTTGCTCCTCTCAACGGAACCACACTTCAAACTCCGACGAGTGTCGGTATAGCAGGCATCCTTCCCTCGGTTACCTTCCACACGCATGCAAGCCATTCGGAGGCCGTCGTTAAGCGCTATGCGGTAGGATCTAGGGCCGACTTGAAACTTACCGTTGGCCAGGAGTCACGTAAGGTTGTCGTTAAGTGGCGTTTTATGGATGAAGCCCATCCCGCTGGTGTCGGGTTCGATCAGGAGGTTGATGCACTCGTTTTTGAGCTGAAATTACCGGATTCCCTGCACCGAAAAATCGACTGGTCCGATCCTGCCCGCGCGAGGGCCGCGCGGTCGGCGCGCTTTAGCTGGGAGGCCCTACATGGATGCGACCTTTCGGAGCTCGTATTGAATGTTTTCGTACGTTCATGGCTTGGCCAGATTTTTCAGACTGCGGCATTGCTCGTGGCCGAAGCGACAAAGTGTGATTTGCGTACTGCCTTGGATGGCTTGGGGGCAGGGGAGCATTTAGAGGTCTTACTGGATGTCCTGCATACGGTTTTCCAGGCACCCTCTGAGATAGACGATGATCTTCAGGACGGAGCCGATCGATTGCGACAGGAACTCCAGTCTGAACTCTCCAAATCAGAAGTTCGACGGGCGCTCAGATCTGTGGCTGATGTACTTGTCGAGCCGGTCGACGCCACCTGGGATGAATGGTTGTCCTGTACGATACGCACGACACTAGGTGCCGCTGTTCTAGACGCAATCCAACAAGCATGCCCTCAGGTAAATGGTGACGCGCTTTGTGTCGACGTTGATCCAGGATTGAGCGAGTCTGGAGCCAAGCGCGATGGGCAGTACATATGGGTGTCCGAGGCGAATCCAGGCGGAAATGGCTTGATCGAGCAAGTCGTGGACCTACTTATTTCCCAGCCCGAACGGCTCTACCGCCATATTGAAGCAGCATTGAACCCTCAGGAATTCGAAACTATTGATATGCAACTTAGGGACACGCTTCAGCGTCTCGGAGGTCCCTCAAGGGACCGTGCATTGATCGATGCTTTTGCAAGCGTGCGGTGTGCTGAGAGCAACGGTGAGGCCCAAGTTAATTTTGGTCGGCTGAGGGCCGAGCTAGTTCGGGTAGGTCATGCGGTATTCCATGGGTACGCGGTGGCGCTTAGTTTACGGTTACTTCGCCAGGACAGTCCTGAATTGCTCGATGAACTGCTTGCAGAAGTCCAGTTACACTGGGACGAACTGGAGAAAAAACACGGAATTGAGATCGATGTACGTCTCATCTGCGCGCTGTACAGCAATGATGGACGTCTGGATCGGGCTTTCGCTGGCGGTACTTTCGAACTTCCGGATGGAGACCGAAAGAGTTGGCGCTTCAGTGTGCTTATGGGGATCTTATGGGCAAGAGGGCATGCCCTACGCTCGAAGAATCTCCCCCTCCCCAATAGATTCGCAAGCCAATCGTGCGCCAGCGAACGGATTCTTGTCGGCCAATGGCTGACCCAGCGGGAGGAGCCTATCGATCCCCGAACACCTGAATGGGCAGAAAAGCTCCGCGAGCGTTTGATTGCTACCAACCGAGCTACAGTCGCCATGCCGGTTTCGGAGGCTGCAAGTTCGCTTCCGGGAATTATTCGCGAGGTTGTTACGGAACCGGTCCAGTTTGAATATCTCAACGTTTTCGCCCGCCTGCATTCGATCAGAAGGGTGGGCGAGAGTGTTGAATGGACATTTGAAATACCGGAGACTGCATAATGGCTGATCGTCAGATATTCAAATCCGCTACGACTGCACCTACTTCGGTCAAGGATGTACTTGGAATTTTGTTTGCACAGGAACTGATGGTGCCAAGTACTCGTGTGATTCTGATGGCACCGTGGATAAGTAATATCGTTATTCTCGACAATCGAATGGGCGAGTTTGATGGTCTGAACCCCGGGTGGGGGCGACGTGAGATTCGTTTGATCGACATCTTGGTGGCTGTAACTACCAATAATACAAAATTGTTGATCAGGGTTCGGCCCGATCAGCACAATAAGTATTTCAAATCTCGTTTCTTGGCGGCACTCAACGATACAGGTACGCAGGATCTCTGCACTTGGGAAGAAAGTGCAGCACTCCACACTAAAAGCCTGCTCACTGACCATGCAGTTGTTGGTGGCTCAATGAACTTTACGGAAAATGGAATATCTTTTGGTGCGGAGAGCGTCTTAATTTCTTTTGATAGGGCTCGCGTTGCCGAAGCTCATACGGAACTTGAAACCCATGGTCAGTAACATGCCGATTGCCCCTTCCTTGTCGCAGGTGGAGATCGCGAAGGCCATGCTTGATGCCTTCTTCTGTGATCCCAATGAGTTCAAACTTAGTGATCTTTGTGAGCGAGACGCTCAAAAGGCTGGCCAGGCTTTACATACAGGCGCGTATGCATTTCAGTCGAGTGTTCGACGCTACTTGAAAGGCTTCTCGGATCGTCCTCTACTCCTGCCGTTTATGATGGCTGGTCAGAGCGTTACGGTCTGGTATGCCTGTGCCCATACCGACACTCAATATGAAGCGCTACGGGCCGAATTGGAGGCATTCATAGGGCCTAGTTTCGCCGACTTCGGTCCTACGGCACCGGAGGTCGTCTTGGCCAATGGAGTTGTTGCGTCTTTGCTTGAAAAAAGCGGACTGAGATATTTTTCGTTTCAGGTACATCGGCCGGAACGAGACGTGCTGATTGGGAAGCAGTGGCAGTTGTATTGGGACTTGCTGGAGCACCGACCGCTGCGCTCAGCCATCCAAACTCGGACCTTCGCACAGTTACGGTCCTCCTTTGACCGTGCTCTCTTAGCAAGAAATGAGTCTGAAGCGTTGTCAGCGATGGGAGCTTTGCGCGATCAGCATGGCTTGAGCGCAGAAAACCGCGCATTCCTTGAAGTCCGGTTGAATGCCGCGTTCGGAAGGTGGGATAGCATCGTCGAACACCCGCAATTCAAGCATCTGATTCATCTAAAACTCCCACCTGAAACCTTCGGCGATGTGTTCGATGCATTGTTTGAAACAAGGCTACGTCCCTTTGAGCGAATAGAGGACCCAACGCACTTGCTTGAAGCCTTTTCCAGCCATGTCCAACTTTTAGTAGGGCCATTGTTGCGGAGCCGCGGTTCATCTCGCCGTATTTCTGTGCTCAAAACTGTCCTTTTAAACGAACTTGTCCAGCCAGAACCAAGCGCGGACCTATGTCATAAGTTGCTGGACATCCTTGGTGCAGGAAAGTTTGGTCAGGCTGAAAATGGTATTCGTACTCTGATAGAGGCGCTTCAGCCTAAGTCTGGTCTAATTCAGGCGCGGAGCGAGATGGAGTTAGAGCGTTATGAGCAGGCTCTCGTGTTACTGAAGCCTCTTCCTGACAGTGTTGAGGTGCTGACGGCGTTACTTCGATGTGCGCGGGAGATTGAGGATCCAGAACTAGCACGATCTGTTGTAGATCGAACGACAAGCGCGAGTCAGTCGATTTCTCAAGCGATTCGCAGTAACAGTTCGAGGTTATTCGCTGCTGTAGAAAAAATTGCTGGCCCAGCAGGCGTCGAAACCTGGAGAGGGCGTTTGGTCGTAGAGCCGGAGGACGATGTAAGCGTGGCGGAATTTGTGCTCCGCTGGCGCGAAATAGCAAGATCCTCCGACGCAAGGGATGCACTGTCAGAGCCAGGTTTTCCAGAAGACTTGGCCAGTTTGTCAGAAGAGCTATCAATTGCTCATAGCCATGTCTTCGAAGTCATCTATCCTATCTGGTTTGAATGGTTGATCGAACGAACGGCTCCGGATTCCGCGTTCCTAGTAACCTACGAGGCTTTAGCGGAGTCCCTAAGAGTCAGAGATCGTTTTGGCGAAACAGAGCTTGAACTCCTGAAGAATGCCATCCTTCACATAGTCCGCGCGGGTGCAGGTCAGGAGCAGTACGATCGCTTGATCAATAGGCTCATCGGGGTATTCGAACAGGTTAGCGCTCCTCACACAATGGCCTGGGCGCTTGATCTCACGGACGGATTAGTGAATGCCCAATGTCGAGCTCTTGAGGCTCGACTCCGATGGCTGACAAGTGTGGTCCAAGCGGGAATATTATATTATGACCGTCTGGGTATTGCAGAGCGAGGTCTTTTGCGGTTGCTCGCTAAAGAAAATTCGATAGACCTACCTAAAGATGGCGAAGACTCTGCGCTAGAAATAGCCCTCGAACAGACATTCTCCCGTCGGGTGTTGCTTTACAGTCTGGATAGCCTCGCGATAAGTCGTGCACAAATACTGCTGAGCAAAATTTTCCCGCATGCTCACTTCGATATCAACGACGAAGAAGTCTGTACACCAAGACTCAAGAATGCAGTCCGAAACGCAGATTGGGTCGTTTTTGTGGCAGCAGTGGCTACACATCAGGCATTCTTTTGTATCAAAAATTCCTTACGAGAGAATGCCTTCCTTCAGCAGGTTGAGGGAAGTGGGACTACGAGAATCGTTGAGTGTGTCGTCACTAAGAGTCAGGGTCTATAGTAGTCCATTAACTCCGGTGCTTCAGCTTTATACATGTAGGCTCCATTTTGCTGTGTTTTGCTCAAAATCCGTTCATGTGTTGAGCGAGATTTTGGTTGATTTTTCGTTGTTTAAGCGCCAGGAATAAAGCTGTGTGGTTGTTGATCATAACGAAGGTGAGAATTGGCGATCGGTCATATTGATAGCTGTTGAAAGAAATCCTGCGGCTAAGAGTTGTAAGGTAACAGATGTTTTGCTATGAGTAGAAAATTAAATTTAAATGAATGTTCTATGTTTGCCGGGGTTGTTTAGGGTATCATTAATATTTTGTGTTGTTGTAAGCTAAGGCGCCACCTAGGGTTGCTTTTGCAGTAATTAATAGCTGCCTCGGTGTGTCCTTTGGCGTTTGGTCCATCCATTGGTTGCAGGTAAAAATGCTGAAAGTTTAGGTGTTCATAATCATTCGGCATGCAGTCGATTTGCGGAAAAACAAGCTTCAGTTCATCACCTTGAGTGATTTTTATTTGAGTGCTCGATTTTGGGCTAACACAAATCCAGTCGATTCCAGGCGGAGGTGTAATTGTGCCGTTGGTCTCTACGGCAATCACAAAGTCTAATTTATGCAGAGCAAATATTAATGCATCGTCGACCTGAAGCAGCGGTTCTCCTCCAGTCAATACTACATATTTATGATCTTGATGAGATATTGGCCAAAATGAATCAATAGCATGGGCAAGAGCTTCAGAATTTTTGAACTTATCGCCACCATCCCCATCTGTTCCGACGAAGTCGGTGTCACAGAATGTACAGATCGCGCTAGTCCGGTCTTGTTCACGTCCTGACCATAGGTTACATCCAGAGAATCGGCAGAATACCGCGGGTCGACCCGCTTGGTTGCCTTCCCCTTGAAGGGTGTAAAACATTTCTTTGATACTGTAAGACATTTGGTTTACTCACCTGATTCAAATGGGTGGCGAATGATTTGATTCGCCACCGCTGAACCATCGTCAATCTCGTTCTTGAATGTACTGCTCATATCCAGTTTTGCGCAGTTCGCAAGCTGGGCACGTTCCGCACCCGTAGCCCCATTCATGTTTATGCTGTCGAGTCCCGAGGTAGCAGGTGTGGGACTCTTCTTGGATCAGTTTGACAAAATCTTGATTCCCTAGGTCTTCAGCCAAACGCCAGGTCTGAGCTTTGTTGAGCCACATCAAGGGAGTTTCAATGATCACCGGAGCGTCCATCCCGAGGCTCAAGGCCACCTGGGTGGCTTTCAGGGTGTTGTCCCGGCAGTCTGGGTAGCCTGAATAGTCGGTCTCGCACATTCCCCCGACTAGCACTGTCAGGCCTCTTCGGTAGGCAATAGTTGCTGCGAATGTCAGAAAAAGCAGGTTTCTTCCGGGTACGAATGTATTGGGAAGTCCATTTTTTTCAAATTCTATGGTTTTCTCAGCGGTCATTGCCGTATCGCTGATCTGACCGAGTAATTTGAGATCAAGCACGTGATCTTCACCGAGTCGCTTGGCCCAGTTCGGAAATCTGTTACGTACCTCCTGCAAGATATTCAGCCGACATTCGAGTTCGATCCGATGCCTTTGGCCATAGTCAAAACCGATGGTCTCGACGTGTTCGTAACGTTCCAGCGCCCAAGCAAGGCAGGTGGTTGAGTCTTGTCCGCCTGAAAATAAAACTAAGGCTTTAGTGTGCATACTGCTCTCCTCGGAACTGGTTGTTTGGATTTAACGTCGTTTTAGTTCTTGTTTTAGTTTGTCGGTCAGATACTTAGTTAGTAGTCCTATATCAGTGGGCGTGTTCTGGATACCATTCCAAGGGCGTCGGTCGGTTTCAGAAATATGCCAATCGCCGCTTGTCCACGCCGTATGAGGCTTCAAAAGCTTTAGGCCTTTGATGAATCCTTCCTTGCTAGTTGTGCCTTGATCGGAGTAAAGCAATTCCATAACGAAACTCAAAGAAACCAGTCCCGCCCCGTGCTTCAAACGTGAATTCCTAGGCGCTAGTCCTTCCCATTCCGATTTGAAAACAACACGCACTGCATGGAAAAAGTTGTTGATGAGTTCGATGCTGCGCCCCTCAAAATCATCAAATTTCATGAAGCTACGAATCGCGCCATCATTCGCAGAGTTCATCACGAACTTCTGCATTGCCGTATCGCTTAGGACACCTCTAGGATTCGTATGTTGCTTGACTTCGCCAAATAAAGAAGAGTTTGGTAGGAAATTCAGTAGGTCAATAATGCGAGCTGCAAATTTGCGACTGGTAAATCGTTCTGGCAACCCGTCGACGGTTGGCAAAAGTTCATAGATCAGAGATTTTGGCAGCGGTCGGGTATTGTTAATGAGCACGAATTGTTGCCGCAGTTCGTTGTAATCTTTACAAACTAATGCCGATATAAATACCTGGAATCCAGGTTTCTCCATCGTAGCAAGGGCGCTGAGTCTTTGTTGTCCATCGACCACGAAGCCTGGCTTGGATTCGGTAGCATCAATAACGATTTCTACAATACCTTCACCGAGGTCTTTAATCGTTACTCCGCCCAGAAAGGCCAGGATAATCGCGTTTGGGAGCAACGCATCATCGCGCTGAAGATAGTCGCGAATATCTCTGATGTGCGACGCGACTTGATGGCGCTGAAAACCTTTGAGGTGGCCTTCTTCATCGCGGCCGACTCTCTCAATTTCAGAGAACTCTAAAATTTCATTTGGAGTGGCAGCAAACGAAAATACGTCATGCCCCGAGGCCTGTTGGGCGCGCACACCCTTAAATCGATAGATCATTGTTTCGAAAGTTCCAGGGTTTTCTGAAGGTGGCGGTGATACACGCCTAAATTATGAAATCCGCGTCTTTTGTTCCGATTGCTGGCTCGAAAGATAATAGTTTCGATACCCGCGGACTGACAAATCGAACATTGGCATTTTTGCCAAGGTTTATCTCTCAGCGTTGGTGAGATTAGCCGGATATGTTTGGCGATTTCTTTTTCCATTTCTAGTGGCGATAACGTCGTGCCGGAAAGGGTCAGTCGGAGATAGTCTACTAGTACGGCTAAGGTGGAATCAAAGTCGAGCAGATTTTTATCGTAGTCGCGTATCGCTAGCAACGCTGCTTTTTCTTTGATTTGTAATTCCTCTGCGCTCAGAGTACCTTTTTTTATTCCTTGCATCAGGCGTGGGTTTTCAATTGCCTGTGGGATTCGGATTGCGGTGTAATAGTCCAGTTTTTTCGTGTCGTTACTCATGTAGTAATTACACTTTGCATCTTTAAATGCACGTATAAGTGGAGAGGTTGAGTCAAAGCTGGTAATGCCATATCCAGTGAATTCATGAATATTTTCAGCTTTGGCGAAACCCAGTAGATGGATATTTGTCTCGGGCTTGAGGATAGCTCTCAACTCTTTCAAAACTTCATGGATTTGGTCAACCTTCAAAGGTACTAGACCTCCGATAGCCAAGTAGCGATAACCCATGTCTTCTAGTTGTTTTGCAGCGTTCGCCATGCTTCGAGGAGACCAACCCTGTACCGCTCCAAGAGGTTCGAAAGGCCATTCCGCCTCCTTCACTAAATCTAGAAACTCTTGAGCATTTTTGAGCGTGATTTCGTACCGAAACAGCACATCTTCCGACTGGCTCAACGCTGGAGGATTGCTGGAGTCGCAGTTGAATATGATGTGGTCCGGCGAGCAACCGTGGGTGAATCCCGCATCCGAGTAAAACTCTACTACTTCGCTTGGGCTATACGCAGGGGTAGGGTGCTCTACATAGGCGAATGCCCCGCAGTCACCAAGGACCATCGTGTCTTTGAACTGGACGCCATCGAGTCGTAGAAATTTGCGCGCTCCTTCTCTCAGGAAACGCTGCTGCTCGGAAGTCGAGTATCGAACCTTTGAATTAGCGACGCCATTTGCAGGGCGCACTGCGCTCATCGAGACCAAGAGCCCGTCATAGGGGACGGGGGTCATCATTTCGTGCGCATACTGGTCGTCCCAATATCTCTTCCGGCCCGGCGCATTTCGATCGTTGATGAAGTCGTAGTCCGGGTCTACGTAGTCTTGGGTGTCGGCGTATAAAAATTTCATGGGTGAGCGCTGGTCATGTAGAGGCGGATCAAGGTTTCTTGTAGTGCCTTGATATCTTGAGGGGTGCTTTGGATTTCGTTCCACTGGACGTTGATCATCGGCCACTGACCCGACGTCCATGCGCAGTAAGGAGCAACTTTTGCCAGTTCTTGTAAGACGGCTTCGTAGGTTTCGCGCGGACCACCAATTTTGGCGTAGATACGATCCATAAGCACTCCTGTGGCGATGATCCCCGCTGAGTGCATAAGTCGACTGCTCTTGGAGTCAAGTGCCCATGCTTCTGGAAACGTTTCACGCACAGCCCGCCAGAAGGTCATTAGTAGGTTGTACATGGACTCAACGTTCGCCGCGCCGTTGGTGCTAGAGGTATAGGGGGCCAACGCGCCTAACGGATTACTGATACTGTTGCGGATCATCGTTATTACCGCTGTGTCAGTGATCACTGCTTTGCTATTTTGCTCGGATGATCTCCTTATGAGTTTATAAAAAGGGGAATTGGGATCACGACTAAGAAGCCCGCACAACTCAGCTGGTGCTTTGCGAGCACTCAGTTCGCGGGGCAAAAGGATACTGCCTGTTTCCGGTAGTAGTTCGTTGATCAGTCGCGTGGGCAGGGGCTTGGCCTTGTTGACCAGAATGAATTGCTCGCGCTGGGTGGTCAGGCTGTCGGACACAAATCCGATCACTGGAACAGGAAGATCCGAATTGGCTGCTTTCGCCAACGCCAATGAGCGCTGTTGCCCGTCCACGATCCAGGCAGACCTCATTCCTTCCTCCCTGATCGGGATCGTCAGCGTACCCGCTTGCGAAAGCCCCGTGTCTCCTGTTGGCTTGCTGCCGCGTGTTGCAACAAAACGCAGATCAGGAGACAGCGCTAAGATAATCGCATTGGGAAAAAGTACATTCCCTTGATTTAGGTACTCGGTGATCCCTTTGACATGGTTCTTGATTTCAGGGCGCTGAAAGCCCTTGAGCGGGCTGCTGTCTTCGCGCGACAGGCGGCTGATGTCAGCAATTCGGACCAAGTCAGACCCCCTGATGAATAATGCAAATACATCAAGGTTGTCTCCTTGTGTGGTGCGTAGTGCTCGCACCACAATCGCATCTTTGCTCGTCATGCGTTGCTCTCTATGCTGTCTTGACCTTTGATGTCCTGCCAGATCCTCCTAAAGCGCGATTGCTCGCACGATACCAGGGCTTCGTCTCTTAAGTAGCGTAACAAACGGGTGGAACTGCCTTGGTGGCGAGCCCAGGCGCACTCAAGCATGAAGGTAATCTCATCGTCCGATGCGCGCCGCCGGATGGTCGTTTTTGCTCGGGACAAAAGATCCATGGCCGCACCGACGCTCTTTCGAGCGGTCTCTGCAGGAGCATTCGACAGGTCAAGAACCTCAACAAAATGACGCAGGGCTCTTTGAGGAAAGTCGTTGCGGGTGCCTGGTAGAGTCGAGGTTTCAAGGCGTTCGTCATACGGCATTGCTATGCGTCGCAAATGACTGGGAAGCATTTCAATGCCAGGGCGCGAGGTGAATATTCTGAGCTTATCGATTTCCACATCCCTAATTTTTCTGAGGTCTTCGCCTATCAACTGGAGATAGTTTGAAGAGAGAGCAATGAGCACCAAGTCGACGTCGGGTTGGCTGACGAGGTCAGCGATCGCGCTTCCTTTGGACTGTGTGGCATTCATGGCTTCCCACCAATCTGATGCTTGCGCCCCCAGTTTTTCGAGACGTGGGATGATAGAATTCGGATCCTGAGCCACCGTCAGGTTGTACGGTGGACATTTGTGATCACCTTCAACCAACCCCAAGCCGGTCGACGCAAACATTAGCTTTGCGTCCAGCTTTATTGCTACGCGCCTAGCATCAGAAACGCTTCTGCCTACGTAAAGTGAGGATGCCGTCAGAGTGGTGGGGCGTTCGTCTATTTGCCCCATCCATGCCTTTGCCATGGCAGCAATCGATGAGTAGCACTGATCCTTCAGCACCACCGGCGGCAGGCCGTCGAGACGCTTTCGATTGGTGCAGTTGGTGACGATGACGGTTCTCATGGGGAAAACTGTAAGCCTGTTTTGACAGATGCCGCATTTATTTGAGGTTGGCAATTTACCATTTAATAACTGTATGGGCCAATGCGCTGAGGCTGGTTTTTATGCGGAGGGGTTGGTATAAGAACCCCAAAACTGCTGCTACCCCTCCTTCTGGGGTGCCGTTCGATGAAGGAAGAGATTCATTGCTTAAGTTCAGCGCAATCAAGGCGTTACAGAGCCCAACCCACCAGGTGGTATCGTTTGCGGCTACCGTTGAGCAGATTTTGGCGATCGCTAGCATCGACCGAGTCAAGCGTGATGATCGTGGCGCCCTTCATGGCTTTCAGCGGCCGCAGGTGTCCAAACACATACGGGAGATCCGCGACTACCTCTCCCGTCCCGATGCGGTCATGCCTAATGCTGTGGTTTTAGCGTTTACCAGCGGAGTCCGGGTGGTGGATGGGAATGGGGCCTATGCAGAAATAGAGGTCGATGTTTCATCCGGCCCCCCAGGATTTGTTGTGGATGGGCAGCAGCGCCTGTCAGCGTTAGCTGGTCTTGAGGGGAGTTCTTTCCAGCTACTGGTATCTGCTCTGGTGTGTGAGAGTCCGGAAGAGCTTCGCCGGCAATTCATTCTCGTCAACAACACCAGTCCACTGCCGAAATCGCTGGTATATGAGCTGCTCCCCTCTGTCAGCGGCCTTCCATTCAGAATGACCTCCCGAGCGCGCGCAGCCCGCATCGTTGAAATGCTGAATTACGATGATCGGTCTTCTTTGCAAGGGCAGATTAAGCAGCATACCAACCCCTCAGGGGTCATCGGCGATACGTCGCTCCAGAAACTGGTAATGAATTCCCTTTCTGATGGTTACTGTCGGGAGGTGATTGAGTTATCGGGAGGTGAGGATCGATGTTTCTTGGCCATCAGTGAGTTTTTTCAGGCGGTTCAGGAAGTGTTTGGCGAGGCCTGGCATGGCCACACGCCTAAAAGTTCTCGTCTCGTGCACAGTGCGGGAATTATTTCTATGGGGTTTGTTATGGAGCAGTTATGTGCTACCGGCGCGCCTCTGGCTCCTCTATTCAAGCTAGGCCTTAGAAAACTACAAGGGTATACAGCTTGGACGCTAGACTCTGGGGAGTGGTCGTTTAAAACGGGTAGCCGACCGTGGAACGGTATTCAGAATTTACATGGCGATATTCATATTTTAACTGATCATTTGATTAGGGTGGTTCGGCGTTCGGATCTCGAGTTTAGCTAGCTAATATTCGTTATTAATAATTTTGGAGGCGCTATAATGACATTGATTTCTTCAGATTTTTCCCCTGCGCTAGCCAGTGATGCCTGTGTCAAAGAGTTTTCAGAAGTTATTTTGCATCTGTCTATGGCTTTTCAGGAAGCATTAAGGAGGCTTGCAGGGCAGGACGAGGCTTTCCCTTCGGAAGGGTATGGCATGCTTACTGAAGCGTACGGTTTGCGGACGCGTGCGAATATTCTATATTTAGCACCGTCTACCCATACTGTGCAGGCTTTAAGTTTTTCCCAAACAACTTTGTTGGTAAAGCTTGAAGAGGTATTGGATCTCCTAAGTGCTGTGATCGATCTTCATACGGTTAATTCAATATTGGTTTCTGTAATGACTATTGCATCGGCGCTAGGCGAGGGGCGGGCTAAAGTCGTAGAGTTTTTGTTTGAAACTTTATGTGCTGATCTTGAGTCTTGGAAGGCTTTAGTCTAACTGATTGGGTTCTCGTAGATGTGGAGGGTTTGATGGAGATTTTTAAAGAGTTTGTTTTTGAGGCCGCTCATCGGTTGCCAAACGTTCCTGCGGGACATAAGTGTGGGCGCCTGCATGGTCACTCCTTTCGTATTGCGATTTATGTTGAAGGTCCTGTCGGAGAAGCATCGGGTTGGGTTAAAGATTTCTCTGAGATAAAGGAGGTTTTTGCGCCTCTATATGAGCGTCTTGATCATAATTATCTTAATGAGATCCCCGGGTTGGAAAATCCGACAAGTGAGGTTTTGGCCATTTGGGTCTGGGGTGAACTCAAACCATTGCTTCCTGAGTTATCCGCAATACGTATTCATGAGACATGTACAAGTGGGTGTGTTTATAGAGGACCGGAGGCATAACCACTCTTGATTAAAGGAAATATAGCTATGTGTGGTATGTAATTGACTGAGCGGTTCGATTGGTACTGTCTTCGCAAAAATTTGTGTCGGTAGAGAGGTCGCTCCGCGACAGGCCCTCGCTAGGCGGAGATAATGTGCAGAGGCATAGCTGTAACGATCGGAGTTAGTAGTTGGCTGAGGACAAAGGTGACGCGCTGGGTTTGGGCTGGTAAATGGACAATTCTGGGTTGCCCTCGGCCTTGTTGTTGGGCGCTCAACGCCATTTATAAATTGCAACGCCAGTGAGCCCAGGCCGTGCACATTTGTTTGCAATGACTGTGGGTGGAAGAAAACACTTGCGCTACAAAGTGACGCGGTGGGGCAGGGTGAGTGGTTTACTCACTGCCCCAGGTGTAGCGGCCAGAATCTGATCCATCGGCATGCCGCATTTATCGATCGAGCGCTGGCTGAGTGGCTTTTGAGACTGCTATGGTCACTCGGTGGTGGCGCTACCACCCTCTACATGAAGCAGAAACACATCCCGAGCCACGCTACCCACATAACGAGTCAGTGCATAATTGGCTGCAGTACCGATCACAACGCCCACTCCGAATGGAATAGCTTTGGACGCTGCAGCTTTGGTGAAGTTGATTCCCACCTGTTTGAAAAGCTGTTTGATGGTCTGAAGGGTGGCGCCTTTGAGGTATTCACTGACAACCTTTACGGCCGCCTTCGACGCGACCTTAGTGGCGCTGCTTGAAGCCATCTGCTCCAGCGATCCACAAAGTGCGATGACGAAGGACATATGTTTGGCGTCTTCATTTGAAATTTTATCGTTGATAGCAATGCCAAGGCACATCGTCATATCGATTTGCAGTTTCATGCATAACGAAACGTCCGCTACACCGCCTCCAACCATGGCCACTGCAGTCCCGATACCAGGGATGACGCCTGCTAGGGACGTTGCACCACCGGTGGTTGCTGCCATTTTGGAGTATCGTTCGATGATTTTCTCAGTGACCAGCGTCTGGATGCGCTTGTTGCTGGCATCCGGCTCTGCACTGCGGACCTGGTCTTTATACTGAGAGACCAGTTCCCGCGCGTCCTTGGGTGTGATGGCAATGGCCTCGACAAGCTTCATCAGAGAGGAGCCGTTGTCTTCCTTTTCTTCCGTCATGCAAAACCTCTATCCGTGTGCTGACTAAAAAATCTGGGGTGCCGACGGATTGTGTTCAATTTGGCCCTTTTCTCAAGGGGCGGAATTGCAAGGGCGTTCCATCGGATGCCAATAGTGGCACTTGGCTTCTTTTAGGTAAACTGCGATATCAGGTAAGTCTGGCTTATCCCCGCTCTGGGCTCGATTTATTTTCCCTTTTGCCCAAGGCACAGTTCAATCAATACGAGAAACGGCCTGCCAAAAAAACTCATATTTCCCACATGCTTCAGGCATGGGAGAATATTGCGTGCGCCAAACGCCGGGGCTACTGTTCACGTGTCGCTGCAAATTCAGCGACGCGGGTTTCGCAGCCCGGTCGTAGACAGGCGCACAGCGCCGCGAAAGCGGCTTTTTGTTGCTCGCGTTATGGCGAGCTGTGCGCAGGAGGCTTCGGCCTGCCGGGTTCCTGTTTACCCTGGTCTGCGAACCTGCGCGCAGTTCGCCACCCTTGCGTCGCAGCGAGGATGGATGAACTCCCTTTATAAACAGGAGATTCACCATGACTAAGAAAATCACCCCCGATCCACCCCCGATTCGTAAAACCCTCAGCACCGCCGACAGGGCGATGTACCTGCGTAAACACTCTGATACCCCTTCCAACGAGCCCGAGCCGGTCCCAGCAAATACTCCCCGTTTGCTCGATACCCTCACGTTCACGTGCACCAAACCCGTCATCCCCGAAGCCCCATATAAACCCACGTTGTTTGCCATCCGACCGGGTGTAACTGCCCAGGATGCACTGACCTACGTTTCGAATCTGCTCGAAACGGCGGAACTCAATGGCGACGAAATCAGCCTGCATACCAATCCCGTCGAGCGAGCGCTGTTCTGGGGCATGCTGCATTCGGTGGAGGTGGCGCGTGCGGTGGTGGATGCGTTGCTTGAGGGAGTATCCCCATCCAATCAGCTATCGTCCGCGTTGGACAGCCATCCGATTGATTGAGGTGTGTCTAGCCCTGAAACAGCTTTAAACCTGTTTCAGGGCTAGACAGTAACGTTGGGCCTTCAATAGCCACGTCACTCAAACCCGGTGTGGGGCTAGTACCGTCAACAGGATGACCTGGTCGGTGAGCCGGCCGGTGCGGACGGCTTCGATCCAGGATTGGACATTGTGGTGCTAGCTTTGGAGGAGGGTGGATTCGAAGGCAGGAATTTCGCTATTCGGAGTGGGTGGTTGGATGGAAGGATAGGCCGTAAGGTACACAACAATCGCCAGCCCACTTTAGAGGGCATTAGCCCATGGATAGTAGAACCTTACGCAACCTGATGCACATCGTGCAGACCGGCTCGTTGTCGGCGGCGGCGGAGCATTCCTGTTTGACTGTGCAGGCGTTGGCCGCGCAGTTGAACAAGGTCGAAGAACAGTTTGGTTTTCGCCTGTTTCAACGTTCCAACAAGGGCTTGACCCTGACCCCGCAGGGCGCGGAGCTCACGCCCTACATCGACAAGGTGTTGGTCGCCACGCGGGAGATGGAAGAAAAAGTCACCGCTCTGAAGGTGCCTGGACAACGCACGTTGAAGGTGGCGTTGAATACCACGCTGTCGGAGGACTTCAATAGAAAAATGATCGGACGCCTGATTGAGGTGTTTCCTGACCATCAGCTGGAATTCAGCTACGCCGAGTCGATGGAAAACCTCAGCAAGCTCAAGAATGAGGACTTCGACCTAGCCGTTTTGATCGGCCCGCAAAAGCACGGATTGCCAAGCATTGTACTGCCCGGTGTTCGCGTTCAGGTGGTGGGCGCTCACTGTGGTCAGGAGAGCGATTCGTGGGTGTTGCTGGGCGATAAGTTTCAGGTTCGTCCGGCGGACGATTGTCCCTATGCCCACAGTTTCTTGCGCTTTCTCGACGCGGGCCTTGGAAGTTATGAATCCGGTCAGCGGATGATTTACTCCTGCAGCGAAACCCTGACCCTTTCGCTGATAACCCAGATGGACGGTCTCGGCATGGTGTCTCGTGAGGCGGCCCAGCGTAACGGCTTGACTATTTTCCCTGGGTTCGAGGATTTCCTCGAAGTGCGGCTGGTGGTCAATAACCCTGAGTTGTCGAGCCAGGCATTAAGCGATGTGGTCGACCTGGGCCCACATGAACGAACCGAGCACAATGTACGTAGCCGTTCCAACCGCCACACTGAGAAAGAGGCTTTTGCTGCCGTACGCACATAACAACGTCGGAATCGCTGCATAAAATTCCGGGCGGCGGCGATCAGTGTGTTGCGGGTGTTGTACAGCGATGCTGGCACGTAGAGCATCGGAAATGTTCTTCAGGGCGCGGAGGTGTCATTGGCGCTGGCCTTCAACCACAGACGCAGTTCCGTCTTGAGGAGATCGCCGTAGCTGTTCCTGAGCAGCACGTTGCGCAGGTCTGTCGGGTAGATGGGGGCGTCCCCATAGATGATGGTCTTGATTCCTTCGCCGTCGTAGCCTTGGCGGCGGGCCTGCTCGACCAGGCACGTGAACATGGCGGGTGCTACGAACAACGTGATATTGCCGAACCCGCTGGCCAGCTCGAACAGCTCGTCGGCCTTGAAGTCGCGAGACTGCGGGACGACATGGCGAGCGGCCCGGCGCACATGGATCAGGCTGTAGAGGCCGGCGCAGTGAGACATCGGCGCTGCATAGACCACGGCGTCATCGGCATCGATCGGATCGACATCGGGCGAACAGCCCTGTGACATGGCCGTCAAGTTGCCGTGGCTCAGCATCACCCCCTTGGAGCGATCGGTGGGGGCGGGGGTGTAGAACAGCCAAGCCAGGTCATCGGCATGACGCGGACATGGCGTGTCCGGCGGCGAAGTGGCCGAGGCGAGTGCTCCCATGTCCTCTCGATCCAGCTCTCGACATGTCTGGGGCAGGGCCCCGGGTGCGAACACCTGGCCGCCATCGGTGAAAATCAACCGGGCCTGGGCCTTGCGCACGATCCAACCGGCCTCGACGGGGTGCAGCTTGTAGTTGAGTGGCACCGCCACGGCGCCGGCCCACCAGATGGCGTAGAGCAGCTCGAGGTATTCGCAACAGTTTTTCATGAACAGTGCGACCCGGTCGCCGGGAGTAATGCCGTGCTCGTCGATCAGATACGCGGCCCGGTGCCGGACCAGAGCGACAAAGGCGCCATAGTTGGCGACTTGCTGCAGCCCTTCGAACAAGGCCGGACGCTCCGGGTAGCGAAGGCCGGCTTCGTCCAGCCAGTTGGCGATATTCATGCTCGGCTCCTGCGTGGCTGAAGGACATGCGCGCACTAATCAGCCGGATGGGGCCAGTACCGGTATGGTTGGAGATGAGTGCATAGCTGTAACGTCGAAAGTGGTCCCGGGCCGCGAGAAGGAAATCGCCAGGATCTGCCGGTACACCATGTCGTGAGAATGAGTACCGCGGGCAGGGGGCATGTAGTGACACATGTCGCGGTTAAGGACGAAGGTGGTTTCGAGGCATTTCTGGTAAGTCGTCGACGCCAGCGGCTCCGTTTAAAGTGAGCATTATTAGTCTTCGCTTTGTTGAGCGGAATAATCCGTTAGCGGCAGGATTTCCGTCCATGAGAAATAATTTCAGGCATATCAAGCGTTGTTTGAGATGCTGCGCAATTCTTGCTTAGCTCCAACCAACGGATGAAAGTATACGTTGCGTTGACGGGTTGAGCCCGCCATACCCATCAGCTTGTCCTTGTTTCCAAAGACGGGTCGGGCTGTTGTTCTTGTCGATTTGCATTGGTGATTTCCAGTATGTAAATTCGCATAACCCGCTGGTTGAAAAGGAGTTAGCTGCGTGGTTATTGATGGCGTTGAATATCGTTTTGAAATTGCATCGAGCGTCACTCCACGGCACGACGGCCTGGCAATCGAATGCTGGAAAGGGAACGATATGGTCTTTGAGGTGTTTCGAAATGATCAGAAGCTCAAGTTCGAAGTGACCTTGTTCATGCAGGGAGTGCCGCTTGAGTTGCTGGAGGAGATCATTCCGAGCGCACGGGCTCGATTGGGTGAGTTTGTTCAGTAACCTGGGGCGAGGACAGTTGTTACAAACGCAGAGTTTCCTGCGCTGCCTCAATTTCAATGCCTGGGGAATTGATGCTTGAGGTCCTGGAGGGGGATGCGATGTTCACATCATCAGGTCATGACGCCGGTGCCGGTTCGATAACCTCAGGTGCGAGCTCCAAACACGAAGCCTTCCAGACGCTGCAACAGATTGCCTTCCGTGCACTGGAACACACTGCCTTCCCTAAAAGGCCTTTAAGGGTAAGGGGGAGCTGATTGAGCTGGCGATGCAGGGGGGCTTGCTCGAGTCGAGCGATATCCGTTTACGTTGTTGCCCGTTTGGTTGACCTGGTAATCCACTGTGGCGGGTATCGATTTCTTGCCGTGGAGCCGAGCGGGTTGCACCAAGGAGGAGTTCGAGGAGGAGGTGGTTTCTGGGCGGGGGGCTGGGACGCCGTCTACGTTGCCAGGTGCTCAGGAGTAGGGGGAGCATTGCCGTGTTAGCTCACCAACCACGCGCGGAGAAATGGTAGGCGCAGTTGGGTGGTGCTCTGGGGACCGGGGCTTAGATCAACTACCTTTGCTTTTTTTCCATTCACTCCAGCAGTTTTCAGGTGCAATATCCGGATAGCCACGTTCCCTTTCCATGTCGAGCGCAACGCTGAATGGTAGGGTGATGCAAACGGCTTGGTCTCGAATACTGCAGACCTCAGCTTCAGTAAGCGGTGAACCTTTTCGCTCTTCAGCAGTGCGGAGAACGGCTACAAGGGCAGGTATAAATACAAGGCATAGCGGATCAGCTTCCATCAACGACCTCCTGAATTTCGGCTTACCATACCTACATCATTCCAACGAGCCAAACGTATTTCAGTAATTGGAGTATTGGCGCGAAGGGCTTGACCGGGCTTTGTACGCTACAGTCTGCTTTTGGCTGATTGCTGTCGGTGCGACCAGTAGTAATGGGCAAAGGCAGCACCGTTGCTGACGAAACACATCACGTAAAAACAGGCGATTTCATGATGCGATTCAGTATCTATAGCGGCTCGGTTTTGGTGGGCTACTCAGCTCTAGAGTCTGGCGACCCTCCCATGGGCGTCGCATTCGGCGTATTCGAGCCTACTGATGGATACGTGGGCATACAGAGCGAATGCCGAACCAATCATAGCGATCAATCCGCTTTAAACCTCTCTGTTCAGACCCGAACAGGCAATGCCATTCCGTGCGTTGGCGTGGGCATTCTGGATTACACCGAGGAACTCACGTTTCCTTGCATTGAGGTCAATATTCTTGGTGTTCCGCATGCTGTGTATGGTGAGTTGTTTCCTGAACTCGTCGCTGCACACGAGCGCCAATTCAACTAATCGGGCCAGCACAACAGGTAGTTTTGGCTCGACGGCGGTCTGTTACCAACGGTGCGGCCGGCCCAGGTTGTGTGAAAACGCGTTCAGTGGTGCCCGTCGCCGGTCTGCCATCCGTAAAAGAGGCGGCGGCTTGTAAGCGCTCCCACGATTGTGCAAGGATTGGCTATGACTCGATTTATTCCAAGCAATCGCCATCACCATCACGGACCTCGCTCAGGGTGCCGCGGTTGCTTGCGCTCATCGATTGATCAGAATTCGAAACATTCACTCTGATCACTCAATGAACCAAACCAAGGCGCCCATGGCGCCTTTTTTATCGCCTGTAAAAAAGGTGGCCCGCGTAAGCGGGCCGCCTTGTTTAGTCCTCGAACAGCTCAATCAGCATGTCCCACAACCATTGCATCAGCTCGCGAATGATCATCTTCACGAGTCGACGGACAATTTTTTTCAGCCATTCGGGTGTACGGTATGCGCTCATTCGGCTCTCCTGCGTGAGCAACTGTCAGGAGGCGCGTTTCAGCCATGTTGGTTCCGAACCCTCACATCGGGCACGGGCACATTTGGAGCGCATCGGCGGTCCATAGTGCTGTGTAGTTGATTAGCGCTCCCGGAGCTCCAGCGCTGCATAGCCCTGGGTTGGGAACTCGCATCAAGCACGGCCATCCCTGGACGTAATTGAGCTAAGTGTTTCGCGCCATCTAATGGGTGCGAATTAGTTTGCGTGCTACAGACGGAGCCTCAATAGACGCTCAACAGAAGAGCACACGTTTTTCTCAACCTCGCTGCGGCGTAGCCGCGCGTATGTTGGAAAATGGGCTTGAGCCCCTCGTGATGAGGGGGCAAATAGCCTAAAGTCCGAGCAGTTCTCGAGGAGAGCCTGCCTGGCTTGGTCCGTGGTCATAGGTCACGGCCAAAATTAAATTTTGCTCCGCGGGCTGCCTAAGGGCCTTGGCCGCTTCGAGCCCTATGAGCTCTGAGCTGACGCAAACACTGACCGGATCCGTGGTGTGCATTGCGTTCTATATTGGGCGATAAGGCACGATGGTGCATTATCGCCAGGTTCTTAATTCCAGGACGCTCGTAAAGAACGTCCAGGTGCCTTGCCTGCCCTCTACTCTATTGGAGGAGGGTAAGTGGGCTGATTGGCCTTAGCGCGCCATTTTTTGGTGGATTCAAGCCCGCAGAAATCTGAGGGATGAATCCGTTGCCATCATATTGGTGGCCAACATGCTATGCAAGCCTCAGCCGTTGGGGCTCAACCTTAGTCGCGGCTCTCTGACGGTTTCGAGCACACAAACGCTGGATTCGGAATCAGCTAGTGGGGCATCGACGCTGATGAGCGGGTCTACACAAACATTGCTGTGCGCGTCCGCGTCTCAAGCCTGTGACGGCCTGGGTCTCACCGCATCGAGCGTCAGCTTTGAGGCGCGACGGGTGTTCTGACTTATGCAGTCGGGCCCGGGTGGCGACGGGTGAATGCCTTGGGTGGTAACCCGTTTTCCTGTGGAATCACAGTCCCTAGCCATAAGCTGACGGCGAGTATCAGGTGTTGGCCGGCCTCGGTTGCAAGACGCTTTTGGGGCCGCGTGTTGTGTTGCTTTTTCGCGTCAGTGAGCGCGGCGCATTTTCTTCATTGGATTGATATCCAAAATGAGCGTCTCACAGCGAGCGTCTGTTTTTTCCTTTTGATGAGACGCTTTTGCTGACAGAAAGCCCAGAGGAAAAGAACTACAAATTTAAAGCGCCACTACGGAATGGATCCGATGCTGAGCGCGATGGTGCTCATAAGCCGCGGACGTGGATTCGGATCTCGCAGGAGGAAAGTTCGGTGGGGTCGGTGGGGATGCTGAGTCAGTCTTGCCTCAAGGCGAAGTAGAAGGGCGGTCTGCTCTGTGGGCGATCGCTAAAACAGGGAGAAAGCACAAATGGATTTGAGCGCTGATGACATGCTTGATGACACCTGCACGGTGCTGTTCAAGCTCAGCAGAGAGTTGTTGGAGAGCCGTGGTTTTCTGTACGAGCTGGCTTGCCGCATGGAAGGGTGGGCAGGGGTTGAGGTACTGCGTGTTCAGCTCGAGGGATACAGCTATGAGTCTCAACCCGATCTTGAGGACTTGGCAGAGGCTCTCGAGGTCGTTGAGGGACGACAAGGAGAGGGCGATGACGGCGCGATTACCTGATCCCGTTGTCGACACCCCGATGGTTGTGACGTTGGACGAACTGCGGGCCTATGAATACGACCCTCGGGTGAACCGCAACCCACGGTATGACAAGATGCGGGCCTCCATCCTCCGTGGTGGTTTGGACGCGCCACCGCCCATAACCCGTCGGCCGGGAGAGGCACACTTCATCACCCGCAATGGCGGTAATACGCGACTGGCGATTCTCAAAGAGCTCTGGCGGGAAACCCGAGACGAGCAGTTCTTTCGTCTTCACTGCTTGTTTCGCCCGTGGCCGGCCCGTGGGGAAGTCGTTGCCCTGGCAGGGCACCTGAAGGAGAACGATCTGCGCGGTGGGCTGACCTTTATCGAGCGGGCGTTGGGTGTGGAGCGCCTTAAGGCGCTCTATGAACAGGAGCTGGAGGCGCAGCTTTCCCAGCGCGAGTTGGCCAGACACCTCATGTCCGATGGTTACCCGGTTTCGCAGTCCCACATCAGCAAGATGCAGGACACGGTGCGCTATTTGCTACCGGCCATTCCCAAGACGTTGTACGCAGGCTTGGGTAAGCCCCAGATCGAAAAGCTGACCGCGCTGCGGCGTTCGAGTGAAAGAGCCTGGTTGAAGCACGCGGGGGCAGCGGTTCAAGCAAGGGATCACGGTCCTCTGTTCCAGGAGACCCTCGCGCTGTTTGACCAGGGAGACTTCAGCTTCGAGCGTTTTCAGGATGAGTTGCTGCACAAGATGACGCAGGTGCTGGGGCAGGATTACAACGCACTGAAACTGGACCTCCTCGAACCCGAACGTCAGGTACCGCAACAGCGCGCGCTGGGGCTTTCCCTGACGTCTCCATCGTTACCGCCGCCGTTGATGGCCGGACAGATAGGGCGGGCCACTGACCAAGCGTCCAGACCGTCAGAGGTGCTGGCGTCGAGCAACCCTGTGATGGATGGCGAGGCGGTTCCGCCTGTGCGCTTGGGCGAGCAGGAGCTCTCTGATGGGCTGCCGTTCACGCTCACGGCAGATGAGCAGCCGACAGGCCTCCAGAGCCATATAGGCTCGACCACACCGCAACGTATGCCTTTCTCTGAAGTGATTGAGCCGCGGCAGGTCAGTGATGATGTTGATGCGGTACCCGGTGTCGAGTCGATGCTCCAACCGTTCGTTGTCACACCAGCGGATGAGCCGAATCGGGTGGAGGATCTTGGCGAGTTCGAAGGTGTTGTCGATGATCCTGAGGGTTTGCGCCAAGTGATTTTTGGTTTGGTGCGGGACATTGCCGATGAGGTGGCGCTGGAGCCTAAATTTTTCTGCGCGAGCGATCAGGGCATCGGTTTTCGGTGTGTCCGTCTGGTGGGCTGGGGCACTGACTCGCTCACTGTCACACCTGAGGGATTCACGCCTCAGGCGCACATTCTCCTCAATTTCTTGGAGGGATTGAGCGACGGTTGTGGACTGGCCTCAAGGCCAGGACCACTCAGGGGCAACGCTAACCTGGCGTTGCCCTTTGAAATGCCCAGCGACCGATTCGCGGTCAAGCTCGGGCAATTACTACTGGGCGGTTCGCCGTTCGACGATCAGCCAGCATCGAGACTGGAGCGTCTCAGCGATGTCGCCCTGATCAAGTTGTTCCGGGTCATACGTTTGGCTCGGCGTCTCGTTGAACGACAGGAAGATCGACCTGTGAATCAGGTCATTTGATAACCATGGAATGGTGGAGGTACATGTGCTCCCTTTGAATCTTGCAGTCGCCTTTCAAGTGTTGGACAACATCAAAAATGGCCAGCTGCGTAGCTGTCTGGCCATGGGGTTTGAAGAGAAGGACCTGCAAACCCTGATTGATCCTCACAGCATGGTGGCCTTGGTGAACTCACCGGTCCCCTGGTTTAAGGTTGTCGTGGATGGGACCATCGTCCACCGGTTGTTGGCCCATGCCAGAAATATGAATGAGGAGGACATGATCCGGCGCGCGATCGGCTTGGGAGCGAGTGCGACTATGATCACTGAGCTCTTTGGATTGCCACCTAAGGAAACCGCCGTTCGGCGCGACATTCTTGGGATTCCCAGTCGTAAGGGGCGCTGGCCGAAAATCGGCCCTGAGCAGGAAGCCATTCTCTGGGGGCATTGGGTCCAGCTCACGAAGGAGCAGGGCACTAACCTACGGGACATGCGCGCTGTTCTGGAGGTGGCCATGCTGATGACAGAGCGCGAGCCAACGCAGAACCTGGCAATGGTCTGGAGCATTATCCAGGGCTGGATCGCACAAGATCTGGTGTGATCGCCGGCGGATCTCTCCATGGCTTTACTTCGGGGACCGCTGTGGGTCCCCGTTCACACAGGTAAGTAGGGCGCTGAGCAACTGTGAGGGGAGTTCTCCAGGTGATTCCACTGGAATCATGCTGGCAGGGCGCTACTGCATTTTCAGTCGGGTTAGCAGGTGACTCGCTTGTGCCATCCCTATTTTTTTCGGCGATTTTTCTCGGTTTTCACCCGCTAAAACGGATCATGCGCAAACCTGTTTGTTGACTGACGCCTCGCCTGTTCCTGATGACACTGATGTCTCGACCTCAATCTATCAGGAGCTTTTCATGTCAAATCCATTTCCACTCACTTTCGGTCCGTTGCGCAGTTCCATGGAGCTGACGCTTCACACTCACCACGCAGCCCTCATCTGGCTAGGCAGACCCGCTGGCGAAGGGAAGAGCGGCATCATCAGCCTTAACGGATTCGTCAGCTTGGTGAACAAGATCGTGCGTGGGGCCGAGCAGGATGACCCTTACGCCGATCTCTGGATGATCCGTATCCACGAGAAGCTTGAGCATTCGAAAGATGCGTTGACGCTGATTCGAGATCGGCTGGATGAGCGGATGGGGTGTCTGCCCACTGCGATCCGTGTGGGTGAAAATTTCAATGTTCACCCTGTCACGTTGCCGCTCCACATCAACACCCAGTTGGGCTTTTTGGCGGTATATCTGCTGATCGACTACGACAATATCGTTCGCCGGTTGCGGTTGGCTCACCACACGGCGCTGATGGGGCGCCGGGATATGGACGTCTGGATCAATGCGGGCAGGAATGTGTTGCGTAGCCTGTTTGGTTTGGCTCAACAGTCCAGGCTCTCCGGAACGACTCGTGAGGATTTCATCGCCAACAATGCCGCGGCGCGTGAAGCCCGGGAGCGGTTTGGGGAGTTGCCGACGGATGTGCTGGAGGGCACTCGGCGTTGTGAATTCGCGCCTGCGATCATTCGGCGTCGTGTGAATGATGTGGGGCGGCTGGAGGTAGTTGAAGCAGAGATTGAGGACGGGGCCGAGGTTGAGGGTGCAGCGGGCGAGAGTCGGGCGAATCCGAGCGTAGGTTCGGCAGACGAAGTGATGGGCTCCGAGCGCTTGGGAGGGTAATGCCATGTCTGTTTCAGGAGACACTTTGGATGGCTCTCGCCCAATGGAGCCGGGGGCTGGGGAAAAACACACTGCCTTCCAGCCGCTGCAACACACTGCCTTCCAGGCATTGGAACACACAGCCTTCCTTAAAGGGCTTTTAAAGCCTTTTAAGGGTAAGGGGGAACTGGCCGAATTCGGGGATGCGTGCAGTCAACTGACGGGCAGTCTGATCGAGTTGGCCATTCAGGGCGTACTGACCCAGGCGGAGCGTTACCCGTTCACGTTGTTGCCCATTCGACTGACGAGACAGTCCACTGGAGCGGGCACGGTGTTCCTGCGTTGGAGCCGGGTGGATCGCAGCAAGATGGGTGTGGATCTGTGGGCGGAGTTGATTCGTGATGAGCTTACCTCCATCAGCCTGGTGCCCGATCTCTATGCGCTGGAGCTCCAGCGGATCGTGATCAACATGCAGATCAGCCTGACCCACAGCATCAGTCGCCAGGCGTTCCTGTGCGCTTGCAAGGTGGAGGTGGCTGATCAGGTTTACCGTCAGCGAATGGATCAACACATCAGCCGTGACACGGAGGAGAACTGACCATGTCCAGCAATTTTTGGGGTGAGGGCAACATCGGTACGAAGCCTGAGTTCAAGGAGATCCCCAATGGCAACAACGAGCCTTACCGGCTGCTTCGGCTGAACGTGTACTTCGACAATCCGATTCCGAAAAGCGATGGCGAGTACGAGGATCGAGGTGGTTACTGGGCCGGTGTTGAGGTGTGGCACAAGGACGCTGAGCGATACTCAGAACTCTATCGCAAGGGGATGCGGGTGCTGGTCATAGGGCGAATGCTCATGGACAAGTGGGAGGATGATAAAGGCGTCGAATGCCGTGCGATGAAGGTTCAGGCCAGTCGCGTGGGGATATTGCCGCATCGTGTCGAGATCGTTGTCATGGCGGCACAGGAGCGCTCTGTGCCGGTCCCTGAGGCTGATGAGCCGGAATGAAGGGGAGGGCGTTGAGTTGGAGGGCAGCGGTTCCTGGGAGGGACTGCTGTCACTCTTGAGTTACTCCATATCGCTTATCAGTGCACTGACACGTCAACCGGGTAGGCGGACTGCAGGCACTTCATCAATGTACTCATCCCCATCGATCCAATCGCGGTAGCCCCGTCCACGGGCAGGGCCGTAAGGATGTGCTCTGGATTTTCTTGGGGGGCTGTCTATATTTTCTTTTCCCATTAACTGTGCAGGCGGTTAGGTGTGAAAATTACTCTTGATGATGCGGAGTTGTTGCAGAAAATCAAACTTGCAGACGCTGTGATAGCTGTGGTTAAGGCAGTGTTGGGCAATACGCCGTTGAATCAGCGCAAGGAGATTGAAAGATTAGATGTGGATGTGTTGGGGGATTTGAACTCCTATACGAGAATCGGGATCGCAAAGCAGTACTTTCTCGAGATTGGTGATAAGAAAAGGCAGCTCAGTCAGGAGTTGCAAGAGAAACATAAGGCTCGATTTGATAATAACTATATTCGGGGTGGGTATTCCAACAAAATAGTCAATCATAGGCCAAAGGTGGTAGTGGCTTCTTTACACGAAGAGGAGCGAGGTGTTTGCCAAGACTATGCATCGTTGGCCTATGCATTGCTGCGAGAGTATCTCCCCGCCTCTGAGAAGGTGAGCTACATATACTCTAAAAGCATTGTTCATTTTTATTGTGCGATTGGCGATTTCGATGTGAGGAATGCCTCTAATAAAATAATCGTCGTTGATCCTTGGTATACAAAAGCTCAGGCTATTTTGTGGCAGCACAGTCACCACAAAGCGCAAAATTTTGGTGGTGCGGTTATCTATTGTAAGCCAGGGAAGGCGAGTCGGGATGTTGCTACTGATCCGCCTAGTACAGAATATGCTGTTAGGTTGATAGCATCTGCTCGGCATAAATTTGAGGAAACCGCGAAATCGTGTCGCCTGAGATTTGATAGGACATTGGAAGGGAGGTTGGGTAAGGGGGAGTATTATGAAGAGGATCCCAGGGCGTTGGATACTCAGGCTTACGCACATGCACTCAATAGAAATAACAGTTCTCAATATGGTAATAATGTTTATACATATAAGGATAACTCGAGGCTTGTCGAGTATATTGCACCGGATTGAATGTCTTGGTGGGCTCGCTTTAAGGATTTGCTAGCGTGTGTCGGAACATCATGGTGGGAGAGACTGTCCTTGCCAAGCTGGCCGCCGAGCAAGCCGGGGCACTGAAACAGTACGCAATAGGCACGGGAAGAGGCTTGAGCTCGTCGTGGCTTACAATCAGCGCGCCATCCTCAGTTCAGTCATAGGGACATGTCATGCGAACGAATCAACTCCTGGGCACGCTGTGTTTCACCTTTCTGGTCATCTCGGGCTGTCAGAGCCCCACACAGGAAACGCTTAGGTCACCAGTCCCCATGCGGGCTGCTGCTGTGTCGAACATTGTCACGCTCGACAAGGGTGGCTTCGTGCTGACGTACGACTGCACGAACCACACAGCGTTGCGTTATCAGTATGTGCTGACCGCCGATACCGGTTCCGTGCCGCGTCCTTCGTCGTTTCGCCTAGACCCGGATCTGCCCAGTGGCTGTGGTCAGCAGTCCAGTGCGGCGACTTACTCCAGTGTCAGCGGTTGGGACCGGGGGCACCTCGTGACCTCCAACCACATGGACTACGACGAGACCTACATTCGTCGCGCCAACTACATGACCAACATCGTGCCGCAGGTGGGCACCTTCAACCGCGGTATCTGGAAGCAGGCGGAGGAGGTTGCCGAGTGCTATCGGGACCTGGCGACGGTTCACGTCTACGGCGGTGTGGTGTACAACGATCCGTCTAACGATTACTTCGTGGCCTCCCATGGCATCCGCACGCCTGACTATTTCTGGAAAACCGTCGTCACCACGAACGCGGCCGGGGAGACCCAGGCCATCAGTTGGTACATTCCCAATCAGGCTGGGCTGAGTAATCTGGACACCTACATTCGAAGCATCAATGAGCTCGAAGCCGAGGTCGGGGCTGAGAACGTGAACATCCCGGTGTCGGCCAGTGTGAAGGCGCAAAAGCCGGCGGCCACCTGGCCGAAGCCGAGTGGGTGTGACCTCAGCTAGGCAGGTAGGATGATTTGGTTATTGCCACGAAGTCCGCTTCTGGCCGAAAGTGAAGGACCCGAAGCGACCCAAAGCTGCCTGAGAGAATAAGCCTGAAACAGTTATTCAAAGCCCCGATAGCGTGACCGAGAGATCAGGGGCTCTTTGCTCCAACGAACACTGCGCTCCGCTCCAAGCAGAGCGAGCAAAGCCTACCCCGGATGATGGCGTTATGCCCATTGGTGTTACCATCACGCTAAATTGTCTGGGGTATCTATGCGTCTTTTACCGCTGATTTATCTGGTTGCCACCCTCACACTTGCTGCCTGCAGCATTCCATACCAAACCCCACAGGCCAGGGCTCAGATAGAGCAGGACTTGGGTGTTTCAGCCAATGACATTGTCGCGATATCTGAGTCTGGTTTTTGCAGGCTGGAGTACGGCACTGAAGCGGTCTGCCATGCAGAGCATGGTCTGGCAGTGCTCACCCGACAGGAGCTGATTCTTAGTCTCTATAAGAACGACAAATATGTTCCCGCACATGTCCTGAAAACCGCTGATGTGCTCTGTGGCCATACAGCCACATCGAGAGAGGCGGCAGAAGCACTAAATATGTTCACTATGGACTATACCTTTGTATTGCTACCGGTAGATGCTCAAAAGAAATGGAATGGGCCGATGCATAGACAAATGATTGATTATTTATTGGCTAACGGTCAGCCGCTGCTGATCGGGAGCGGGGGGAAATCTTCTAGGTTGAGCGATAAAGAAAAAATTGTGAGCGGGGTGATTCCTGGAACAAGAATTCCTTTTTTTACTGAATTCAAATACTCCGAGCAGTTCAACCCTTGCCCCGTTGCCAAAGGCTGATGCAAGCCAAGCGTAAGTGTTTCAAGAATCGTGATTCTCTGGCGTCGGGCTAACAGAGAACTCTATGAAGATTGCCATCGACCAGCGTGCTGACTGCGGAACATTGGGTCGATAGCGGCTGATGACAGGCCGCAGTCGACCCGAAGCGGCCATCAAAACTGCGCACATACAATGTTTAATAGGCGTGTCGAGAAGTTACTGACCATCACTTACTCAGAGATATAATGATACTTGGACACGACGTGTCCATCTTGAGAATAGCCTATGCCCCACGCGCTTAAAAAATATTCGTAGCGCTCCTCCGTAACGCAACGGCCATCGTTCTTGCCGCGATAGTCTGCGTCACTTCCCCACCAAAGAGTTTCGCCGCAAGCTCGAACGACACTTGGCGTCCCAAGAAGTGCAACGACTTGCTGCTGGGTTGCGCCCATCTGTACTTGCTCGAATGCTTGATCGGGATTAGGTTCCAAAAATGAACTGATGCAGAATCCAATGATGGGCACTACTAATACAGCTAAGACCGTCAGTAGTAAAATTCGATTGGATACTGAACCGATATTTTTTGTATGGCTTGGCACGTGATATCCATTGAATAGTGAGATTGCGGTAGCTTAGCAGCAATGCGACCGTCCCATTTTGGCCGCAAGCTGAAACAACCCGGTTGAGAACCAGATACGACCATGGGTGCTTGGCCGCTCAAACTGGTTGTTTGCCGGGTCGCTGCGCAGCGGTAAGCGGGCGGCTGCAATCATGAGCTTGATCCAGTCGGCGCGCATGAATGGGCATGATCCGTATGCTTATCTCAAAGATGTGCTGACGCGGTTGCCGACGACACAGCGGGCCAGTGAGATCAGGCAACTGCTACCGCATCAGTGGATGCCGGCCTGACTTACGCATTTCGAAGAAACAGCGACCGGGTGCTAGCTCCAGTCGCTGTCGTGAAGGGTTACGCTATGCAGGCATTAAGCACTTTTGTATTTGTAATATTCGTCGGAGCGAACCCATTTCCCCAGGTCTACGTTCCTCCAGTCGGGTGCGATTGCACTGGATAGTGCCCCTGGGCCCGTCCGTGAGGTATCGATGGTTTGTATATCGGAAAACGAAGCCGTGTCGCGCCGACCTTCATAGACAGTGCTTCTCAGCACGAAGGTCCCGTTCTTCTCATCGATACTTTCCAATATGCCTTGTACGGCCAGCGGATTCCCGCCTCCGGTGGTCGTCTTGCGCCAGACGAGCAGATACTGGTTGAGTGATTGCTTGAGTTGGGCCGCCACCTGAGCACGGGTGACATACTCATTGACATAAGCAGCACAAGCCGTGTTGACGGGGCTGAGGATATTTCTGATCTGCCGCTTCTTGTTGTAGTACTCCCGCATAGGGTCCGCACCAAGTTCTTCGGAAGAATAGATGGAGTTTTGGCTTGCGAGGTAATTGTAGGCATCGCTCGAGGCCATTTCAGCGGCGGCAGCATCGGCAATCGAATCAGTACCGTTCTTGCCGGGTGCAACCTTGGCCGCGTCATCGGTTACGGCTTTGATGGCATTGATGAGCGGCGCATTGTCACTAACTTGGCCTTTCCGGTAGTCGGAATAGGCTTTCTGGTAGGCGGTGTAGGCAGCTTCAAGCGCCTCGTTGCCCACCTTGGCTTTCACGGCAGCATCGAGTGCCTTGCGGGCCTTGTCGAAGGCGACGATGGGCTCACCCTTGTCGAGAGCGGCGGTGAACACTCCCCAGACCAGTGCATACACCTGGGCATCCCGCAGCGCCCGCACCACATCAGGGTCAGTAGCAGCGTCCTTTTTTTCTGTGATGATAGCGAGGCGATTTTTTACCGCGTCGTAGGTTTTGCAGTCGCGAATACTTGAGAGCAACGCGTCCAGTTCTGTAGCCATAAAACGGACTCCTTGTCCGATCAAATTGGAAAGGCGCTGGCACTTCTGTTTGCCAGCCTGCCCATGTATAGGCCACCTTTTGAGAGGCTGCCACTGTCAGTTTGTTTTTTTCTTACAACGACTTACAGGTGATTGGCCGGTAGATCCGGGAGTGGACTTCGAAAACGAAACAGTGAACAGCCTAGGTTCTGCCACCGTCCGCGCGGCACGGGGGATCTACGAGGTAGATTTTCTTCTCCCAGACAAACGCTGAACATGAGCAAGATGTGTTGCGCAGACGCTTACACATCACCCTATGGGTAGTATCAGCTCTGCTCCCTGATTTTTGACGTTCCCTACAGCTGTGCCCACGGGGTACCACTCGAACGCATCGACGGGCAGGCACTGGTTTTTCGCAATGTCCTCTGCCCGTGCTGGTGAGAGTTCAGGGTCGATCCATTCCCGGGCATGCTCTGGCGCGAGCACCAAGGGGCGCCGGTCGTGGATGTCGACCATGCCCTGGTCGCTTGCGGCGGTGATGATGACGAAGCCATCACCCTCATGTGGCTCAAGCCCGGGGTGAACCTGGGCCAGTGCCGCGAAGAACATCGGTGCTTGGTTCTTCAGGCGAATGAAGTAGGGCTGCTTCTTCTTCGGGTCATTGGGATCTTTCACCCACTCGTACCAACCGTCGGCCACGACCAGCGCTCGCCCACTTGGCCAGAGCTGTTTGAAGAATTTCCCAGTGGTGACGGTTTCGACCCGTGCGTTGATCGGATCAGGTCGTTTGCCCTTGGCCCAGAAGGGCGCCCAGCCCCAGTGCACGGGATCGATCCGCAGGCCTTCTTCAACGCTGTGCAGGATCAGTACGCGAGTGGTGGGGGCAATGTTGTAGCGGGCGATGGGCTCATTGTCGTAGCCACTGATGACGTCCTGCTCGGCCTCAAGCTCGCGCAGGTAGTCCGCCATACCCTGATACTGGGCAAATCGTCCGCACATGCTGAGTACCTCCGCTTGTCGCCATCCCCCTCAATGGAATTGACCGCAAGGCTCCTACAACGTTAACTGTATATTCGTACAGGTATTTCGGAAGTCGTGCGTCATGAGCTTTACCATTTTAGGCCCTCTCGCAGAAGGCGGTGCCGAGCTGCCCCTCTGTTCCTTCAAAGTGCCGGCGGGTTTCCCGTCGCCGGCCTCTGACCATATCGAACAACAGATCTCACTGGATGAGCTTTTGAACATACGAGCGCCCCATGTGTACCTGGTGTCGATTGAAGGGGACAGCATGCAAGGCGCTGGCATCTTCGATGGTGACCTGGCCGTGGTGGACCGCTCTATGGAGCCACTGCACGGACATATCGTCGTTGCACTGCTGAACAACGAACCGGTCTGCAAGCGGCTGTGCAAGCAAGGGCCAGAGGTGATCCTGAAGTCGGAGAACCCCAGGTACCCGTCCCGTTACGTCATGGAAGGCGATGAACTGTCGATCTGGGGGGTAATTACCTTCAGTGTGCGCAGCCATGGCCATTGAACGCCCTGAGCCCGTCTTCGCGCTGATCGACTGCAACAGCTTCTATGCAAGCTGTGAGCGAGTGTTCCGGCCGGACCTCGCCCATACGCCCATCGTCGTGCTGAGCAACAACGACGGTTGTGTGATTGCCCGCTCTGCGGATGCCAAGCCACACATCAAGATGGGCGAGCCGTATTTTCAGATCCTGGACAAGCTCCGCCAGCACGGCATCGTACCGTTCTCTTCGAACTATGCGTTGTACGGGGACATGAGCCAGCGGGTCATGACGGTGATTGAGTCCATGGTGCCCGCGCTGGAGGTCTACAGCATCGATGAGGCGTTTGCTGAACTCACCGGCATGACTGAGAACCTGGAGCAGTTGGGGCGCCGCATACGCGCTCAGGTGCTGCGGAGCACCGGCATTCCGGTGGGGGTAGGCATCGCCGGTACCAAGACCCTCAGCAAGCTGGCCAACCACGGCGCGAAGAAGTGGCAGGCGCAATTGGGCGGTGTCCTGGATGTCCGGGCACCGAACCGCCGGGAGAGGTTGCTCAAAGCCTGCGATGTATCGGATGTGTGGGGAATCGGCCGGAAGATGACTGCACACCTGGCCGGGATAGACATCAGAACTGCTTGGCAGCTCTCACAGGCTGATCCCTGGATGCTGCGCAAGAACTTCAGCGTGGTGATCGAGAAGACGGCCCGTGAGTTGGCAGGGACACCATGCCTGGAGCTGGACGAACCCGACGCACCCAAGCAGGAGATCTGCTGCAGCCGGATGTTCGGCCAGCGGCTGCAGACATTGCCGCCGATCAAAGAGGCCGTGGCCACTTACATGATGCGAGCCTCGGAAAAGCTCAGGGCCCAGCACTCCTTGTGCAAGAAGATCCGGATCAGCATCCGGACAGGGATGTTCAACCCAGAAGAGGCCAAGTACGCGAACGGGGTGGTGATCGATCTGCCGTACCCCACAGACGACGTGCGCCTGCTGACGAGAATGGCGGTCGATGCCCTCGACCAGCTCTTTCGGCCCGGCTTCAGATACAGCAAAGCCGAGGTCCTACTCCTCAATCTCTGCCAGCGAGGCGAGTACACCGATGACCTGTTCGCTGCCTCTCAACCCGCCAACACCACGAAGGTGATGACCGTCCTGGACCAGATCAACGAACGATGGGGCAGGGGAACGCTGCGCGCGGCCAGCGTCCCGCTGCACCCCGAGTGGGGCATGCGCCGGGAGATGATGAGCCGCAGCTTCACCACGCGGCTGGACCAGTTGTGGAGGGTGTCTTGCTGCTGACTCCATTGGTGTCGATACGTAGTGGTAACACGACGTTTGAGGTAACCAGCGGCCAGAGCGCAGAGCGTATTAGGGAGAAATATACGCTGCGATGATGCACCCTTACCGGTAGGTGAGGCGGTAGAGCTGGTAGGTTCAGCATTCCAGCGTGATGCGACAGGTCACAAGGGGCAGATCGTGCTGGACCCGATCAATCAGATGTGGGGTAAGGAACACCGCGTGCGGCCAGCGTTCCTGTGAGTTATGAGTGGGATATAATACTTTAAAATTAAAAGCATGGAGGCTTTGGTGGGTAAATCTGATCTCTGATATGGTAATCGGTTGCTATTAAGCCAAGGTATAAATTTCCAGTTAATACATCATCCTCAGGGTACATTGGGAAGGTTTCTGGCGAAGGATGTGGGTCCCCGAAAATTGGGTGGTTGTAGGGGAACTCTTCGGTGAAGCCAATATAGTCAATTTGTATGTCGCTAAGGCAAGCATTTACAGTTTTGGCGACATAGTTGGCCGCTAATATGGTCTGATAGAAGACTGCTCTTAAAACATTTTTTCTATATTCGATATACTTGCCTTGTTGTTCGTAAGCAAGATGATCTGCTGATATCCAGTAGGTTACAATTCCTTCGTTATCCATCTTGCTTTCATATTGCCAGCATGTGGCGATTAAGTCTTTTATTACTCTATTGAAGTTGGTGATTGCAATTTTTACATTGCTGGGTAGGTCCTGCCAGTGCGGGTCCTTGAGGATTTCGTTGATTTTATAGAAGTAAGATTCTAATGATAATATGTAAGGTCTGGAAAAGCGTACGCTAAATTGGCCTGAAGGTAGAAAATTGCAATGTGTGCTCATTTTTGAATAGCTTACAAGCTTGCTCCAGGCTTTGAAAAATCTATGCGCTTTATCTCTGTCATTGATTAGGAGGTGATAGTATTTTTTTACTAGTTCAGGGTATTGTTCTAATCTTTCTATTACGTCGGTCCAGCCAAAAAAATGAACAGAAAAGCTGTTTGTTTCGTTTTGTGTTGCAGTTATCTCTCGAGCAACCCGTTCTAGGTTTGTATCTTTTGGGCCTGTTGTGGCTAGTATAAAGTGGTCTATTCCAGGTTTGAATTTTTTTGCTTTTTCCACCTCGTTCCTTAACTCTTTCTCGGTAACGGTGGCGTTGGTATAGTTATCTTTTCCTTTGCATTGTATTCCGTATCGCTTGCCTGCCGAGTCAACGCCATACACATCAACACCGCATTGAGGCTGCCCATTTCGGCCATTTCTCTGTGTGTTTTTGTCTTCTAGAAGCAGTGCCCAAAGATCTCGGCATAACCGTTCAAAATTTTGCCAGTCAGAGGGGGGTGGAAGTTGCATCAGGGTAATGCTAGCCATTGCTCTGCTCTTTAAAGTTTTTAGTGAAGGTGCCGTGCTCTAAATTTACAAGCTGACTGAACGATAACCTACAGATATTGGGGTATCAAGGGCTGAAAAAGGAGGTGAGGTCTTGACGGCACAGTCGCACTGACAAAGGCTGTTGTCCGGTTCGTGGTGGATCGGCGCATGAGGAAACTGCGCCGGCAGCGGTACACGCTTGGGTTGCTGGTTCGCTTTGGCCGCATCAGGTGCCCATTGAAATGCCTCAGATTCAACCTTGATCGTCGCGAAAACGGTACCAATCATGCCATCAAGCAAGCCGGTCTGGGCAACTTGGACACTCACTTTGTGCGCAGCTTCAATGAGCTCAAAATCGTACAGTGGGCAGCTATAGTCGTGTCACTAAAAGCATCAATAACACCATCACACCAATACCAATTACATCCACCAACAGGCTTAGCCACTTCGACCCACCGTATAGAGCCTTCATGCCCAGTTGGCTATTGCGCCCGGCAAGCCTCATGACAGCGCCGATAATTAACACTACGACTAGGGCACTGACCTGATGCGTTTGAACATAGGTATTGAAAAACTCACCAATATCGCCCTGAGCTTTCCAGTTCCACAGGCCATACACTACACCTGCGATGTAAAGGCTCAGCCATAGTCCCCACGCTGCAGTGGTAACCACAAAATATTTCAACGGTGGCTTGCTTAGCTCGGGGCGCCATTTGCGAATCATAAGGATGGCACCATAGTGATAGCCCCAACGTAGTCCAGCTAGGGCATATACCAGCAGGGTTGTAAGGGCGAATGCTATCCAAAAGCACTGGCCTTCGGTTTTATGCAATTGCAGTAACAAATCGGCGGGGGGCTTTGCAGGAGCGGGCTTGTGCATTTCCTGCCAGAACATCCACTGGTAGATGGACTGAACCGCAGCCGCGCACACGCCAGCTACTACCAATGGAGTGCCCCAAAGCCCCGGCAGTTTTGCGTACGCAGGCTGGGACTGGTGTGCTTGTCTAATGAAGGCCAAGGGGCGTATAAACATGGGGCCAAGCATTAACAGGATGTAGGTAGTAACTTTGGTGCCGCGTAGCAGGCGCCAGGTTTTTCGAAGTGATGTGGGCATTTATATGAAGTCTCAGCAGTTAGGGTATTCAAGCTCACACATGGATAAGCACTTTAATGATTAGTCAGTTTCCATCGCATAGCCTCTGTCATGCGCCGCTTGGCTGTGCAATTGTTCGATCAGCCTATCGTCGGTGTTGACCTGTTCTGGCAAAATCGGCGGCAGGACTTCGCTCTCCAATTTCGACCGCTTACCCCCGAACAACTGCGCACACTACAGAAGGACCCGCTGCACGGTAGCGAGAGCATTGAGTCGGGTTGAAGAGGTGCGCCTCCTGTTCAGTTGTGGCTGGCTACGGCACTGAGGTCAGGAAGTGCGAGACGGCAGCAGCCGGCACCTCTATGACTTGATCTCCTTCTTTTCCCTCCAGGCGGATTTTCAAACCGGTCGTCGCTCGCACTTCGAGGTAGGAGCGAGGCAGCGGGATTCTTGCCGCCTCATTGCGCGCACATTTTGAACCATTGCAGGAAATGGTTTTGTCAAAAATTAGCTGGTAGTCCAACAACTGGTCGTATTCATTTCGCGCGAAGCGGTAACTGTAGCTGTGGGGTGACACGTAGCCGATCATAATAAGCAATCCATAACCCATGGTGCCTGGTCTGCCAGCCGCAGTGAGGGACACATTACCGCCACCCCAATCGCCCTTGTGGTCGGACTTGAAGTCAATTTCTTCGGAGTAGACGGTGTTTCCATTCTCCATGTGGGTCACCGTGACTTTCCTCTCGCTGCTATCTTCCTGGCGAGCGGAGGTGGCCGGCGACGTCAACAAGGTTTGCGCGGGCCTTATCATCGGTGCAGGCGCGTTTTTTGGAGTTGGAGGTGTCAGAGCTGTTGAGGCAAGAACGGGCGCGACACGAGCTAATCCCTGAGCGATTTCCGCAGCTACTTTGACGTCTTTGCAGGTGAAGCTATCGCACTCGTAAGAGGAGGCGCGAGCGAGACGATAGTACCTATCCGCTGCCTGGTAGAACCCCAGGCCTTCAGCAGCGCGACCCAGGTAAAAGTATTCATGGTCGCTTTCTAAGTTCACATCGGCCACGCTTAGCGCGAGGTCTCGCCAAGCCTTATGTTTGTACAGTTCGGCCCAGTGATTTCGATTCAACCCTGCCGCGCCGGCGCAGCTTAGCCCGCATCGCAAGCGGATCTCGCCTTTGGAGAACGTGCCATAGACGTCCGAAATTTGTTGCCCAGACCCATCGCGCACACCGCCACTGCCGCAGCCCGTCAATAAGCCGGCTATCACCAAACCAGTACCGAAAATTCGCCAGGCGGACCAAGTAGCAGTCTTCATCCTTCCTTCCCTTGAATGATGGCATTTTGATAGTATCAGATTATAGGCCTGAATGCGTTGTTCACATCAAGGCAAACTTGTGGCGGTCAACTCCGACGGGTTCGCCAATGGGCTGTCCAAGGACCACACGGGCAGCCACTGCGGTAGGTGTGTTCGGTCTCGGTATCAGATTGGCACTGATGCTCAATGTTACCGGGCAACCGAAGACCAGAATCATGATCAACAAAACGGGAAGCCAGGCTTCCCGTTCATACGCAGGGCGTTGTCAGCCTGTGACGCTGACGGCCTGCTCATTGAGGACTGAATCCATCTTCAGTTGCGCCAGCTCAATCAGGTGCACCACACCCATCGCCACCTTGCGATTCGAACCGGTTTGGTTGTCGGCGTGCTCATAGGCGGTGGCCGCAGCGGATTGCAGAATCGAGTAGACGTTGGCCAGGGCGTCTTCCTGACGGTTGGGCTCATTCAGATGATCACGCAGCACGGTGATAGGGGTAGGTTTTGAGCCAGCATCCGGACCGAGGTTGTAGTGAGACAAAGCCCGGTCGGCGATACGAGGATCGATGGTTTCAACGTTGGAGAATGCAGGCGGATTGGGAGTGGGTTTGAACATGATTCGATAACTCCAGGTGCTTGATTGGTAGCTATCACCCTCGCTGCTAAACGAGGGTGGCAGCCGTACGCAGGTTAGCAGACCGGTGCACTTGGAAAACCGGCGCGCCCGAAGACGCCCTGCGCACGACCACCATAAAGACGAGGATCGAATGAGAACCTCTTGGGGTGGTGCTTTGCGCAATTAGTGCACGACAGGCTGCTAAACCCGATCACTGATGAGCAGTGACGAGTAGAAGCCTAGCCGCGAGATCAGGCGCAAACAAGCGGTCAGGATTTTCTAGGAAATTTCACTCGATGGAAAGCGAGTTGTCTTGCTGGCCTTGGCAAATCACCGCAGAGAAGCGTTCGTTCAACAGCTCACAGAGCCTCATATCATTTCCATCGTCCGGCCAGCGCCAACTTCACGCCTGAAGGTCGCCACGAGCTCTCCAGTGACGGCGCATGTCTGCTGAAAAATGCCTGCTGCTTTTACGAATTCCCCTACAAGCGTGTCTCGTATCTATCTGCAAAGCTGATGGGGCAGCGGGCCCCTCAAGGCACTGAAGCAAGCCCAATCATGAATGCAGGGAAGGTGAATATGGACGAGACGAAGAACCAAGGATTTGCTTACCGACTGGGCTATCGCCTTGGACGACTGCAGGGCGCCTGTCGCAGGATTGAAACCACCCTGGTTGGGTGGTTTAAAAAGAAAGGCATACCACCTATGGCAACGCGGTCTGTGCGTTGGATCGTGAAGTTGGCCGTTGCAGGACTGCTTTTGTACCTGGCGTTTTGGATTGCACTGTTCGTGTTGGGTGCCTTAGCCATTGCGAATGCAGCAGCCATTGCACCCGATCAAGAGATACCTACTGGTGATAGTGATGGTTGGCGGCACGGTCATTCAGGCTTTGGTGATTACATTGATGACTATCGTGTTGATCCTGGTAGATTTGACAACGATTAACCATTGATGAAAACCTCCACTTTTAGGGCTTGGTCGCCATTTTCTTTAATGAATCGGCACCTCCGCCTCCAGAACCCTCGGCTCCCTTCGTACCTTGCCTGAGCCCGTCAATAGAGTTACCAACCTTGATTCCGGCGAAGCTCAAAGCTCCCATCCAGAACATCGGCAAAATGATGAACAACGCCGCCATCACATAATTCAGCAGCATGTCGGCCTGTATGTTGTGCAAGCCCATCAACGGGTCTAGGTTCGAGTAGGGAGAGTTGTAGCCATAGAGAGCGTCGAGGATGGTGGTGTCGATCCAGCGTGCAAGCTGGAACCAGAAGTCCACAAAGATCATCGCGAACTGCACCACCGACACCGTGACGGCGGCCTTCAGGTCGTAGGTGCTGAACATCAGCACCAGCGGTATGCAGATCACCAGCGCCATTTTTAGTGCCGCCATCACCATGGGCAGTGCCTGGCGCACAACGTCCATCGCTGGGAAGTACGCCAGCGTTCCCATAGACAGCCCAATGGTACCTGCGGCTCGGCTCAAATCGTTGTAGGGAGAGCCGCCCACCTGACCGCCATAGTCCATGTAGATCTGCCCCTGCGTCATATGCTGACTGCTCGGCGACACCACTTGTCGAATGATCGCGTCGTTCACTTCCTCCTGGGACATGAAGCTGGCCCACCGGATAAAGCGCTCGAGCAGGCTGCTGTCCACTTGGCTGAGCAATCGCGTCCGCAGGCCCTGATTGCTGTCGCCCCACCACTGGTTGCAAGTCGGGTAACCGCCGCCATGGCTGACCTCGGCCAATCCCATGTCCCGTACCGGATCGTAGGGCCACTCGGCCCGTGGGGTCTTGGAGTGGTAGGTGTCGTAGTACCCGGATTGCTGACTGAAGTAACGAGAGCCGATCCAGTTGATGTCGTGGCTCTGTTCGTCAGTCAGGGTGGGGCGGCTCATGAACAGTTTGGCCCGGGCGTAGCCGTAGCAGTCGTTGGTGAAGTCGGCGACCTCTTGCGTGAGCACCGGGTCATGCAGCCGGGTGGTGTTGACCTGCATGCGCATCTGCCGCAGATCCGTGCCACACGGAATAGCCGCCACCGCCGCACCGGTCACCGCCTTGGACATCGAGTGCACGAACCACCACCACACCGGCACGCGGGCGCTCTGGTTGTTCAATGACGTGAAGGATCGACCCCAGCCGGTGTCCTCTGGGGCCGGCACCTGGTACTGGCATTGCTGTGAGCGGCTGTCGTCAAACTGCAGGGTTGTGAGGTTGAGCTCAATGAAGGGCACGCCGGCAAACATGATCACGGCGGTGGCCAGCCAGAGGCGGTTCTCGATGCGGGTGGCGGCCAGCAGACCTTTGTTGCCCTCATCGGCGCCTTCATCGCGGGCCCTGAGCCATTCCTGGAGCAGGATCGCAAACATTGGCAGGGCGAAGAGCCCGGAGTCCATCAGCACGTCCCAGATGCCGTTGCCGACGAGCCAGCCCACGAGGGTCAGGTAGTACTCCAAATAGTCATTGGTGTAGAGCGTCATGTCAGCCTCCTAGCTGGGTGTAAGCGCGGGACAGCTCCATCAGAACTACGGCCAGCACGACCGCGATTTCGGCTTTGCGCCATCGCAGGTTCGCGCCCGGTTCACGTTTGAGCAGGCGCGCGCGGTACTTGAGCCACCCCAGCAGGGCGACGCTGTAGAGGCCCATGCGCCAGGCAAAGAAGTACCAGTAGGTCTGGGCTCTCCAGGCCTGCCAGGCCGGCAACCCCTGCATTACATACACACCACCCAGGTTGAAGGCGGCGGCGATGAGAATGACCAACAAGGCGACGGCGATAGGGGCCCAGACACTCCAGCCTTTGAAGCGAGAGAAGAAGGGAGCGCTCATGGTCGCTGAGTCCTTCTGCCGTTGTTGACGTCCTTCTCCACCGCTTCGAGCCGGTTGGTGTCCGGGTCGCCTTCGTAGATAGTGCGTGAGTTGTCCTTGCGCTCGGTGTGGCGGGCGATGATGGCGGCGGGGGAGTTGCTGGTGAGGGCGCGGCGCAGTTCAAGCTCGGTCCGCAGGTTGGTGATCTCCTGTTGCAGGGACTCGCGCTCCTGGTTCACCGCCGCCGTGGCGATCTCGTTAGCTGCGACATTGGGTTCCTTGTTGCCAGCCAGCAGGGTGCGTTGCAGCAGCAGGGCTTTTTCCAGCACGCTGGTGACGGCGATCTCTGACGCCAGGCGCTGGGCCAACAGCTCCTGGTCGGGCTCATCGCGCAAGGCGGTGATGACGCCCCGGGTGATGGGCATCGAGCTGCTGCCGGCCGCGGCGAGGTTCTCCAGGCTGGGCGGCTGGGTACCGGCAATCAGCGCTTGCAGCGACTGGAGTTTGCTTTCGTACTCTTCTTGAATCAGTGGCGTTAGGCCCACGCCTGCGGTGGTGCTGCTCTTGGTGCAGCCTTCGCAGGTCTGCTGCTCCACTTCGCCCAGGACACGGTTGGCGAACGTGGCGGCTTCATCCGGTGAGCGCCAAACACCGCAGAGCATGCCGCTGTTGCAGTCGGCCGGCGCAATGGCTCCCGTCTCCGTGGCGCCACGGCCATTGAGGAGGTTGTAGCCGGCTTTGGTGACGGTGTTTACCACCCGGATCGGTGGCTGACCCCGGCCACCGGCTTTGTCACCGCCCACCCAGGGAATGCCGGTATTGCCCTTGTCTGACTCGGCCTGTGCCGTCACCGCGACGGCATCGCGGTTCTGGCCCATGGCTTCCTTGAGCGCCTGGCCTTCGGCAAGTGAGCCCCAACCGCTCTGACTGCCGGCCACGTTGACCATGCGCTCGGCCATGGCGCGGCAACTGGCCTTGGAGCGATCGAAGTCCAGACGGGCCTGCAGGATGCCGTTGGTGAGCAGGTTGTACAGGGCCGGGTCCGCCCGCTGAATGATCAGCGCCGGCAGTGAGGCCACGGCGCCAGTGGCGTTCTGAATCAAGCTGCCCATGATGCTCTGAAAGCCATCGGTGAGCCCATTGAGCTGGTTGTGCAGGGTGGTGGACAGGTCCATGTTTCCGCACATGAGGTTGCTGTTCCAACCCACGCCCACGCCGATACTGCGCATGTTGCCGGCACGTCCCATGGACACGGCATTGCCACCACCAATGCGGTACAGCACGTCGTCACCGATCACGCTGCCGGTGCTGCTGAAATTGGGTGGCGCCGCGAAGGCAGGCAAGCCTGAGAGGGCCGTGAAGAGGACCAGCCAGGGGCCGGCTGAAGGCCGTTGAAACACTGACATCCGAGTCATGGGTGAAGCTCCGTTCCGTATAGAGACGATGGAAAGACGGGAAAGGCGTTATTGAGGGCCTGTGCTGCCGAGAAAGGTCTGACCCTCTCGCTTGCAGCAGGTGTAGGGGCGCCACAGCGACCAGGCGTAACCGCCGTCCTGGGCCTGAAGGTGAGGGCCTGGATGAGGAAAGACCGAACAAGAGGGGCTGAGCATCGGTGTCAGCGCCTGCCACTTGCCCGTGCTGGGATCGGATTCACGCAGTTCCCCTGCGGGCCAGTAACCCGGACTCGGTAGCGCCAGAAGCGGCCGGTAGACATGCAATTGGCCCGGTCGGGTCACGATGTCACCCGCGCGTTGGGCCATCACGGCAGAGGCCTTGTAGTCGTCAGGCTGGTGCAGGAAACCACTGCGCGGATAGACGCTGCCCCACAAGTTCAGGGAAAGCCGGCTGCCGATCTCACGCAGGCCTGGGATCAGCGAAGGCGGGTAGATGCTTTCCGGAATGCCATGGCGCCAGCCGAGGGTGTCGAGGGTGCTGAGCAGGTTGGGCACATAGGGTGTACCGGCACCCGCGCAGGTGTAACCCGACCCACTGGCAAAGGCATTGAACGCCGCGATGCCCGGGTGACCGATCACATCGACGTTCTTGAAGACCGCGAGGTTGTTCTCGTTCGCGTTGTTGGTGGTGCCGCTGCCACCGCCCTGGGCCGTTGGGTTGGCCGGGCTTAGGAGCCTGACTTCCGTCCAGGGGTTCTCACCCGTGGAGGAATAGCTGGAGACCACGGCATCGGGCACGTAATGCCGGACCTTGGCCGATGTCTTGACGCTACAGCCGAAGGGCGTGCAGCGCAGCCAATAGCACACCCCCACGACCTGGTACTCCAGGCAACTCGGAGACGACACCGATGGGACGATGGTGGCGGTGTCCAGGGCGAGGCTCAGGGTGGAGTAGGGAAGGGCCAACAGGACCACTACCCACGATTTCACTCGCGTACGCGACGAGCCAATATTCATGGCTGAGTCCTCCTGAAATGCTCGATCTTCGCGAGCGCTCGCTCAAGGTTCGGATCGCCGTAGACGACGTAACGCTGGTCCACGACAACGGCCGGCATCTTGGTAACGCCGAGGCTCCAGGCTTCCACTACGTCCTGGTGGGCCTGTCTGATTTCGGCTGCGGTTTCGGTTGTGAGGCTTTCCTGAAAGAAGGCCTGCGCCAGGGCAGGATCCGCCGGCAGTTGACCGGACAGCACAGCCTCCAGGTGATCAAGACGATCCAGGTGAATCAGGCGAACGTCCGGCGTTACCTCAACAGGATGGGCTGAGTCCGTGATGACCCAGGTGCTGGCGAAACAGGTGGGGGCAACGGTCAGCAAGGCAGTCAGGCCGAGCGACCGAAAAGAAGGCGATAGCGTCATGGCAAAGGTCCGGGTAAGAGAAACCCAAATCCTCTCCAAAGCGACGCACGATCACAGCAAGAAAACAGGATTACGAGTGGGAGCTTTTTTATGAAGGCTGATGATCCTTGGCTGGTAGTGCCTTGAACATAGTAAGCCGCAGCTCACCATAGTTCCTGGGCTTAATGGACTCGGATTCAAGCGTCATGCCGAATGAATCGCCTAACCTTTGGGGCCGACGTGAAAGTAAGTACCGAAGTAGTCGATTACCTCGGCTGCCTGCGTGCCTTGGCGGAACCGCCTCTGCTCGGTAAAGTCGATCGACGGCAACATATGGATAAACTGGTGGTCGGCATATAGTGCCATCACCGCTTTGGCATCCAATCCTCCCGTACGCTGGCCAGTCAGCGTATTGGCCGCCTCGATAGCGGCGCCGATCAACACGTCAGCCAACTGCACTGCCGGACTTGTTCTTGAGTCTACTTGTGTCACCGACTCAAGTTTTAGTGGGAATTTGATGCGCGCGATCTCGGATTGGCGGAACTCGATGGTCTCCTCATGAGCGATGTAGCGCTGCAGCAGATCGTGGTAGGTGAGCAGGTTCTTGGACTGATCGTGCTCTACACGGTATGGGCCTGCGGCCATTTCTTCCATGCGACTAACCAGTGACTGCAACACAATGAAGGCCGCATCGGTACTTACACCAGGTGTTGTGATTGCCTCCAGGCACTCCGGCGCAGCATATTTTGCTAATGGCCCCAGTGCCTCCGGTAGCTCTTGCCACCTAGTCTTGCGCGCCGCAGAGACGAGCTCATTAATAGCTTCCAGGCTCTTTTCCTTGACGGCCCGCTGAAAAGCAGCCTGCAAGCTATCGAAGGCTACCTTGCCCAAGAGTTTGGGGCCAACAGTGTACAGCAGAGACGCCATCGCGTAATTCTGCCCATCCTCGTAGAAATTAAGCCCTCGCTCGTAGTAAAACGGCTCCACTGCATAGTCCAAGAACATCAGCAACAGCAGGTAGCGCTTGTCGCAGACATAGGTCACACACTTGTAATTGGTCAGGATATCCTGCTGGAGTCTCAGCAGACGGGGATGATTTCCAGATCGTCGTGCTAACGCCCGGTACTTAAGCTCAGAGGCTTGCAGTTTTGGAAAATGCTCTTTGATCAGGCGTGCTGCATCCTCGTCGCTGATGGCGACAGCTGTGGCCCCCTGGAAGCGCTGTTCGGCATTCAGAAGATCAAATCCCGTGTAGCCACTCTCGTCGATTCGGAAGCATTCCATTTGACACTTCTCCTGTATGTTGTTTACACCGGTTCGACCCGAGCGAGCAACAGAGCGGTCGCAACCCAACTCGTGCTTGGTGATGGTGCACAAGCGTTCGGCCTTCGAGTTAGCTTTCAAACGTCGCGAGCTGGAGGGCGAGCCAGAGCTTTGTCGGGTGTATGATGCTATTCAGCAGGCCCCATCAGCGGGTTGGTAGTGTCTTGATCATACCTAGCCCTGCTAATGATATAGACGTTATTCGCCGAGCATTCGAAGCCATGAAGCCTGAAGCCATGAAGCCATGAAGCCATGAAGCCATGAAGCCTGAAGCCTGAAGCCTGAAGCCATGATGGCATAATGGTGTGGTGTCGCCTTGCGTCGCTTGAAAATGACGCCATGATGAGTAGCAACAATTCTCGGAAGCACAGAGGACGCGTAAGCTGGACCTCGAGCGAGGCCCTAGTTTACGTTGAAAAATGACTGGTAAAATGGATAGCAGTGAGCATGCCCACAATCGACCGAATAGATGGATATCGAGTTTTGTACTACTCGAACGATCATGCTCCAGCGCATGTCCACGTGATGAACAAAGATAGTGAGGTGATTTTCGTGTTGAACTGCTCGGATGGGCCACCCACGTTGAGGGAGGATCCGATCAACATGCCGTCTCATGAAGCAAATCGGCTGTGCAAAATAGTGTCGGCGTCAGTGGGCACCTATTGCAAAAAATGGAGTCAGTTCTATGGCTAATAACCTAGGTACCGGCGCCTCTACAACACCCTCCGGCTCGGGCACTCAGCAGCTTCGCATGTTGGGCCTGTATGCGGTAAAGGCACATTTTGATCGCTTATCCCGCAGGCTTATCATCGACTTTCATTCAGGCGTCCGGCTTGAGGTCCCCACTGGCCTCGTTGAGACCTTGGATGTGGGGAGCGCAACTCAACTGAGTGAAATTGAGATCAGCCCGTCTGGTCTGGGGCTGTACTTCCCTCAATTGGATGCCGACATCTTGATAGCAGGCCTGCTTCAGGGCGTTATGGGGAGCCCGGCGTGGATGGTGAATCACAACGATCGCATTATTCGCATCAAGAAGGATGAGGCGATCCGCATTGCAGATGAAAAAAAGAAAACTCGAAACTTAATGAGCGAAAAACCGCTTCAGAGAGTGGCCTATGGTTCAAAATTTTGGAGGATAAAGCTGGGGTTCGCAGGCACCATTCGCAAGCAGGACGGTGATGGAGCTCTGAAGGTAGCAGCACGACGTCCTGGTAGCTCGCCCAAAGGACAAAAGAAGCGTTAAGCATAGGGCTAAATACGCGTTTGAAGCAAAGCGCGCCGGAGATGTGACGGTCGTAGGAGAGTGGCAACCCACCTATTAGTCAGGTATGGCCTGAGTAGACGCTCGCAAGGAAGGGGGGAGTTCGCATTGCCTCGCCGAGCCAATCAAGTTCAATAGGCGCGCACCGGCGTTACTCTGCAGAGCAAGGCGTTGACACCTGAGCAGAGCGCCGGAGGTACATTTGTGATTTGGTCAAGGACTGACTAGTTCGAACTCGTATCATGTGCCTGAACCATGCTCGACACTTCTACCGTCAAAGGTCTGTTCAGTTGGTATACCCCGAAAATACTCACTGCACCGGCCAAGCTGAGTCCGCAGAGCCCCGCCAGCAGCATACGTACTGATCGACGCAAGCGTGCTTCACTGTTCTGTTGCTCGATACGAAGGAGCTTCAGCGCAGCCTCGCGACTGACAGCATTCTGCTCGTGTTCGGCACGCAGTGCTTGCAGCGCCTGTTCTTGTTCGGTCACTACACTTCGAAGCAGCGCCAATTGGCGGTTTGCATCAGCTTGCTGTGCTTCGGTACTGGTTAGCAGCTGTTGTTGTAGGGTCTGCTGAAGGTGCTCAAACCGTGAATCCACCTCGCTGCGTAATTCAACCTGCTGTTGCTCAGCCCGAGTCGTGTGCTGTTCCAGCAGCCGTTGTGATTGTTCGAGCTGGCTTTCGAGTGCCCCCCCAATCTCCTGCATGCGCCCATCGAAGTCAGCCAGAAGCGTGTCTCGAGTCGCCATGACCTCCTCGGCAATGCGTATGAGCGTCTCACCGTGCTCATCCGTCAGACCTTGCACATTGAGCAAATCCGTCACGTAGCTACGAAGTTTAGTGGCCTGGTCTCGAATAACCGTCTGATGTTGCTCCAGCCGAAGATTCTGCCGAGCCAGCTCCTCAGCCTTGGTCCTCAGGTCGTCCTGTTGATGGCGAATCAGCTCCTGCTGCTGGGTCAATTGCTGCGATTGCAATGAACTGATCACCATCAGCTGGGCCAGGGTCTTGGAAAACTCCGCCTGCACTTCTTGAGCGTCGAGTTGCGCGCTCTTCAACTCTCCTTGGTTGAAAAGTCGTCCGAAAAAACTGCGCCGCTCATGCTCGTCACGAACCTGTTTGAATTTATCCAGAAGCTTGAAGGTGCGGTGAAACTTCTCATACACCTCGGCAACGTCAATCTGCGCCAGCAGGTCGTCACTGGGCACCATGTCGGCAAGCTGTGCGATAACGGTGGACATCCCCTACCTTTCCTTTTTCAACTGTTGAAGCAACGAACCCAATCGCTCATTGAGTTGTTTCTTGGTATCGATGGCCTGGGTCAACGCGGTAAGCGTGACATCCTGGTGCTGTATGGTGGCCTGTGCGTGCACAATCGATGTATGGGAGGCCTGGCTGGCTTGCTCAAACTGCGTGCCGATCTGGTCGTTGACCTGCGCCATCTCACGGTAGCGCCGGGAGATCTCGAACTGTGCCTCGACCTGCGCAATCATGCGTTGGCCTAACTCGGCACTCGCCTCCAGCGCATTGATCTGTGCATTGATGAAATCGGTACCTTTGTCCAGCATCCAGTCGATCAGCGAATCGATGCCATACATCAGTAGTGCGTTGGCCAACCCAGTCATCAAGCCGGTGAGTACTGGTGCAATCATCCCGGCCAGTGGCGCCAGCACTGGAATGCTCAGGATAAAAGCATTGACCGACTGCTCCCATAGCATTCCCGCCCCTAAGGTGAAGAGCCCGGCTAGGCTCTTGCTGACCGCACGTATTACCTCCGACGTGGGCATGCCTTCTGGCGGCCAAAGCAGTAGCTTTAGCGCCTCGAACAGTTTTTCCATGCCGCTGCGGATGATGGTCACGACCTTGGCAGAGGTAGTGATCAGGTTGTTGATCAAGAAGGTCAGTAAGTTGCTGACCAGACCTTGCAACCCGCCCTCGAAGAACGCCTTGAAGGCATCCTTGAATTTACCCTGCACACGTTTGAGCACTCGCTCAATCGCCGCGAGTACCCGATTGAGCAGTGTTTCCTCGCTGTTGCGCTGGCTTACGACCTTGTGCACCTCGACAAAGCTGCCATTAACCAACTCGAACAACAGCACGCCCATGGCCCGATTCAATCCGGTCTTGCCAAACTCTTTGGCTCCGGTGGTGCCTAGCTCCTTACCGTGGTACAGCATTCGCTCGCCAGTGCCTGGCAGGTGGCTATCAACCGCCTCTCGGGCTTTCTTAATAAGTGGTTGGGTACGGGATTCGTCGTAACCTTTTTCGCTCGATAGCGCCACGTCGGCTGCTTTGTGGCCCTTCGCACGATTGTTTTCAAGGGTGGTGTAGTGCAGGTTGCCCTGCTCGGAAGCCAATTTCTTGCGCCGTTCTGGCGACACCATCCACGCCCCTTCTCGATGCGTCTGTTTGAGTGGGATGGTGTGGTCTAGCTCGGCATTCATCTTTACTTTGCCGTTTTCAGTCACCCGTGTGGTTGGTGCCGTCTCGCCGGTGTAGGTGTCTGTGAAGGTCTGCGAATTCATCTGGCCTTTCTGGAACGCATCCTTGAGCTTCTGCTTTTTTCCTGCAGAGTAGTTGTAGTCCTTTTTGCGGTTGTAACGCTCGGATTCCTTGGCGTAAATGTCCTGATTAGCGTTGTGCTGGGTGGTGACGTTTCCACCCTTGATATCTGAAAACATTGCCGGCGTCAGGCCAAACGGTCCGACTACCTGTTGTAAGGCCTCCTCACGGCAGCTGTTGAGCAACTCTTGCAAACGCTGGTTCTTCAGTGCTTCTCGCTCGGAGCGGGGAGGGGCGAGGGATTGCAGGTTGCGCAGGTCTTCGTCAACTACCGAACTGAGCAGTGCGTCGAGATTGGCCTTTAGAAGGGGATCAGCTTCCAGAGGCGGCCGAGTTGGCATGGGACTGTCCTTGTCAGAGGGGGCGGCTAAAAGAAAGGATGTTATTAGGCCATCATTGGTGGGGCCTTACAATGAGGCTTTTGGAGGGGTTACTGATTAGGAGCGAGCGGCTGCCCATTTCACGATTAGTCTCCTTTACCCCAATTGACCAGAGGGCAGGGCGCATCAAGTCTACTAACCTTCATCATGTCCTGAGCCGATAGACGTTTCATCCCTCCGATTGGAGTGAGGGCGGTCTGAAGCAGATCATGGACCGTCGGTCCAGCCAACCGACCACGAGGTGGTCAGAAACCGTCTTACTCTGGCCTGCAACAGTTCGATCAGCTCACGTGCCCACAGCCAGGTTTCCAACGGGTCCTCAATCCTCAGTTGCCTAGTCGTGCGGGGCACCTGGCAGGGGGAGCTAAACAATGCCGTCGACGGATGAACGGCGGTTGCTCGGGGTGGCTTGGGTGCCTACGCTTTCCCCGACAGATTCACCTAGCGTTTGCGCACTAGCGCGACCGTAGCTCGGTGGGGCGTGGGGAATGCGGAGTGGCTTCGCGAAGTCGATGTACGAAGGCGTCAAGGTAGAGAAAAACGCACAAGGAGATTGCCATGCCGACCAAGCAGTACTATTCGCGCTGGACCGGAAAGCTCATCACGATGCACGACAACGCGCCGTTCCTGTCGATGCCCATTACACCCACTCGACCGTCTTTCGCGACCATCATGTCGCCGCCGGGATCCGCGGCCACACGTTGGAGCCTGACTGGGGATCATCCGTGGGACGCCGCGCACCACGCGGTGATGTCGGGCAACGCGACGTATGCTGAGCCAGACTGCGTACAGACACGGTACACAGATGCACAGATGCAGACCCGGGCTCAGAAAGCTCAGCTAATGTTCAGCATGGATGTGCACCACGAGGACGATGGGCCCAAAGAGCCGGCGCAGTGGGGGCCCGACAGGAAAGCTGACCCGAACTTTAGCCCCACCTGGTACTTGCGTTCAGCCAGATTTGATCAGGTCCACACTAAATATGTGATAGGTACCAACGTTCCTGTGACGGGTGCAGGCGTGCGGATCGCGCATCTCGATACCGGGTGCGCCCCGAAACATCTATCTGCGCCACGCCACCTTGCCCTTGCCGAAGGTCGAAATTTCTACGATTCGAGCACTCCGGCGGACGTGACGGATACGGATAAGGAATGGTTCAATCGGGGCCACGGGGTCGGCACAATTGGCATTCTGGCCGGCAACACGATGACGTTGGATCCCCAGCCCAAGTGGGGGTTTGGCAGCCGTTACACCGGCGACATCGGGTGTGCCCCGGACGCGACTGTTGTTCCGGTCGTGGTGGGGGGCATCGGTGGTTCCGTAATGCATCTTGGCGATGCATCGGTGGCGCAAGGGCTACTGTATGCGCTGGGTGACCAGGGGCGACAGCCCTGCGATGTCGTCACCATCAGCCATGGCGGCTACCCGTGCCAGTCATGGGCTGAGGCCGTGAATCAACTCTATGATGCCGGCATCATTGTGGTCGCTGCGGCCGGCGACTGGTATCGCGTAGGTTTGTTGGAGGCGCCGCCCCACTATACAGTCTATCCGGCCGCATTCTGGCGGGTCGTGACGGCGACCGGCGTGACGTACAAGAGCACCGGTTACGAAACCAGCGACAACGCGACGATGCAAGGTAGCTACGGTCCGGATTCGATCCTCTACAAGTCGATCGCCGCGTTCACGCCTAACGTCGCGTGGATGCAACCGATCACGCCGAACGATAACGCACCGTGGGAAATGTCAGGCGGCGGTACCTCTGCGGCCACTCCGCAAATCGCGGCCGCGTGCGCGCTCTGGTTGCAGAAACATCGCGATAAATTTCCGGACGCCGATTGGCGACGCGTCGAAGCATGCCGATATGCACTCGAGAAGTCAGCGACACAGCTATCGGCCAATGTAGTCCCTTACACCAGTCATCACGGCGCATTGAACGTCGAACTCATGCTTGCCGATCAGTGGGTCGACCAGGCCCTTGCGGGGATTGCGAGCGGGGCGATCGTACGACGTGATCCAGACAAGATCTCGTGGCCGTTGATCCGCGACCTGCTCGGGGAGGCGCCGCCCGGAAATCCGGAGATGTATGAGGTCGAAGCGGTTCAGACCGTTTATCGGTCGACCGATTCGGAGTTCGTGGCGCTCGCGCACCAGGACTGGGATGCCGCGGCGACGCGCAGGCCAGATTTGGCGTTGTCGCAGGCGGATCGGACAAAAGTCAAAACGCTGCTGCTGAACCACGATATTTCCAACGCGTTACGCAGGGCGCTTGGCTAGGCGACGCGGTTATCGTCTTGCGGCCCGTGTGCACCGGCGTGTTCAACGTGGCCGTTTCGCATCGGCGGAACGGCCAATACACACCTGGCTCAGGAAAACGTGCACAGGACAGCCTGCGCCGGAAGGCGCTCAGTCATTCAGATAGAGGTGAAATTTGGCTCACGTCGTTTCGGTACCCGCGCACGCGCCATGGTTCGACACGGATGTGCACGTTGTGGCAGGTATGCTGCTTCGATTTCGATCAATCGGCGTGTGGGTAGACGCGGTCATTCCTTGCTCAGCGGATGGTTACCCGGCCCAGTTGTTCTATGCGACCGGGCGTCCGCCGCGGATCCCCGACGATGGCCGCTATTTCCGTTTGATGGGGCGCATCGTGCCGAATGGCGTGGTGCCGACTCAAGACGATCCGGCGCAGACGTTTCCAATCGGCGTTCAGGGCGAACATCGGGTGACCACCGACGGCGTGCTCTTCGTATTCGCAAACGACCGCACCGGCTATTACTGGAACAATTGGGGGGCCATCACGCTGACAATTTTGACCGGTGAGGAGGGCAGCGACTCGTGGCAGGGCGAATAGAGACTCCATGCAAGACCAGCGGAACACGAGCGTATCGATAGGGGGGCTATTCGGCGCCCTTAAAGGGTTGCCACTCAGGTTCTATCACATCGATGGTAGTGCTCCAGCAAGACTCGTTCAATCATCGGCCTCGTGTATTTCTCGCTGGGACAAACCTCTACCGCATCGCTGGACCGTTTGAATTCACCGGCATCGAAAGCGAGGTAGATGGAAAGGGCGGGCTCCGGTGTTTCGCCATCGACGGCCAGTTGGGCGACAACGCTTTCCAGGCCATTCATGACCTGGATACAGAAATTGAAGTCGAGGGTCATCGCGTTAAAGCCTTTCGCCACCGTGAGTGTGAGCTCGTTAACAAGCTGACAAGGGTCAATCTTTAGCCGTGCACAAATGGGCGTTATGTCGTTGAGGCTCAGCCCGGTTTCAGTTGCGTCAAGCATTAAACGGTGAAGGTACGTCTTGCGATCATTCGTGGTCATTGCGATCCTCCCTGCTTAGAGCTGGAGATTGAGACACCAGGAGGTGCGCGTCTCTCAGATTTTTGTGGGCGCTGTCGATAAGTGTCGATTGTGTTTAAGCCAGCCTGAGCAGTCCAGTTCCTGTTGCCAGTCCGTGATGTGTTTATTTTTTGATGGAGCAGTGCATTTGAAAAAAGCCATGGTGGCCCTTTCCCTGTGTTTGACCTCCGGTTGTGTTGGGTTCTACCAGCAACCTCATGCAGAAGCTCCCCATGCGACGCTTGAAGCCATTCAAGGCGTTAATACGATGCTCGACGGCGGCGTCCAACAATATTGGGCGTACTACGATGTGGCGTGTACAGACACCTCTGAGACGGGTGTCCTTGGGGTTCGTAAAGGTGAGGCGACCGAGCAATTCTTGTTGATCCCGGACCGACGCATTTTTGTGCAGATGATGAGTACGGGAGGATCGAAGAAAGACGGTGTTGTCACCCTTCGCAACTGCATCAATGTCAGTAGCTTCGTCCCTGCTGCCGGGCAGACCTACCAGATAGTCCAAACAGTGCCATCGCGTGGCTGCCTCATGGAAATCTTCGAGAAGAATACGGGGCTTCCACCGCCATCTTTCGTCAGGGAGGAGGTTAAGAAAGGTTGTGGTCGGTAGGGGGGAGTGTTCCCCACATGTGCTGCATAGGTGGTGAATCAGGACGTGGCCGATGCCGACGTCTTGTTACGAATGGGCCACCGATGAAGGTCAGGTGGTTGAAGTTGGTCTGCGATGACTCCGCGGTCTGCATGGCACATCCGCTGACGCAACACGCCCAGTGCCACCACTAGCTCCTTGATGGCGCTGGTGGTGGCACTAAGAAGGGCAGAGAACTCGTTTTTTGTTTCACCCAAAATGGCAGGTTTGAGAAAATAACGCTTTTAACGAAGCCATTGGTACTCTTCAGGATCAGGATCAGGATCAGGATCAGGATCAGGATCAGGATCAGGATCAGGATCAGGATCAAGTCGGTCTCGTATGTCCCAGTAATCGCGTAGCAAGCCGAACTCAGTGAGGAGAGGACTGGCATCGGGGTAAAAGTCGTTCTGGTGGTCCATTTCCGCTAGCTCATTGACGAGCTCATACACTGAATACCAAAGCTCCATGTCCAGAAAGTAATGTGTGTCCGTGTAGGGATCATCCACGATGATAGGGAATTTCGTATTCAACCTGCTGTGAACGTTTGCTTGCGCGGCTAAGTGGCCGATCTTGATGAGCAACGGCAAGCGATGTGGGTTATGTCGCATGGCGAGTCTCCAAAGAGGAGGGGGCATCTGTCCCGACTGGGGGCAGGTGCCCCCAGGGTGGGAAATGAGCGTGCCCTTGTGCGGGTCAACTCATGGTTTCAAGCAAGCTAGGTCAGGCTTCAAAGGTCTCACGTTCATCTTTTTCTTCCTGCCATTGGATCAGAGCGGTGCTCAGTGCCATCACGCAGAGAAGAATCTGTACTACGTCACCGAGTAATATCCCTGCGACCAGCAAAAACAGGTTCAGACCAAACAAGATTTTCATATCGAGTCCTTTCTTCTGTGAATGGCACTCGACGGTGCCGTTCAGTTGCAGTCAGCCAGAACGGTGCTGAGGCGCCTTTGAGGGCGCCTGGGGTCAATCAAACCGTTCGACGAACGTCATCGTGAGTGTGCTGAATATCAGCGCCGGGATCGGCAGAGGGGAGTGTGGGTTTTGCCTTCCCGGTGGCTATTCAGGGGCTCGCTAGCGCGTGTGTGGCGAGCTGGGTCGAAGGTAAGGCCGCCCATTGAGAGGGCAATGATGAGCAGCGGACATGCGTGAGGCATGCGGTCGAATCGGTGAGGCAGCATCAGAGCCGAGGGGGTACAGGTCGAGGTGTTGAACCTCTTGAGGTCGAGCATCGCTCATGGTGATTCTCCAGAAAAAACAGAGCGCGGAGAAACACTTCGCCCGGCGGGGAAGGATTCCCCGCGTGGGTGGATGGAGCGTGAGGTGTGTTAGAGCGCCAGGTACTTCATGGCTGCCAATTGAAGGCCGATGAACGCGGACAGCATGACACCCATGCGGACGGTGAGTTTTGTCTCCAGCTGAGAGCAGGTGGCGACAACTTCAGCGCGTAGCGCTGTGATATCGGATTTCAGTGCTGTGATATCTGCTTTGACGTCAGTGATATCCGTTTTAGTAGCCAGTACGGATTGCATATCGTTCTCCAGTGCTTCAATCACTGCGGTAGCTTTCAGTTCCGGGACGTTGATCGCAACCAACGCCTGGTACATAGCCAGTTCTATTTTCATTAAGCCTCCAGGTTTTAGAGAGAGGCCTGCCCCATACGGGGGTAGGCCCGTATGGGGGAAAATCATGCTTGCGTCGACAGTGTCGACCGATCGCGCAACCGCAAGCGAAGCGATCTTGGGTGGGATCAATGCGCTCAATGAGGCGCACCGTAGCCTCGCGGATCCAGGCTACATGGGCATGTGGCTGACAACGTCAGCGAGACACGGTCACAGCATGGGAAATGCGCGTATGGATTGTCAAAACTCAACTGCTACAAGCTTTTTCTGCCCGGAAAATGCTACAAAGAAGAGGTCGGTAACTCACGCTGATGTTGAGGTTCCCTATCGGAAAAGCTGAGCAACGGACAGTTTCCCTTTCAATGGGGCCAAGTCATTGAAAGGATGTAGTTCGCGCCTCCCACTCAAGAAGGACACTTGGAAATGAGCCAGGCTATTGTACGAACCTACCCAATCGTTGGCGGTGGAGTCACTGAGGCGAGGTTTTCGATCCTCCCGGATGGGACCTTGCATGTCGAGCTGTTGATGATGCTTTGCCGGCTTTGGGGCCCTTGCAAGTCTCTCAGTTTCAAACCGCGTAAAGTTGATCGTTTTGACGTAGTCGATATCTCGTACGTCGATAGTCGTTCGGTAGTCTGCTGGACGGTGACGCTTTACCAGGAGAATGCAGCCGATTTAAAAAGCGTTTTGCCGGTGTAGCCAGTGCTCCTGACAACGCTTGCCGTTTCTGTGTGGAGGGTCGTGTTCAACACCGGTTGAAAACTGTCGCCCGAATCATCTGAACCCATGTCCCTGTAGGATGATCTGTCCTGTTCAGGAAAGTCCCAGGGGCACCGTTTCTCGCACGAGAGAAACAACACAACGCCTCGCCGTCACAAGCGAGGCCGAGACCATAGGAGAGGCGCGATTTTCGCCCCCGTGAATATCACATGTAACAGCTAAGAAGGAGTCGTATCTCATGAAAGAAAGCAACTGGGATGTCCTGGAAACCAAAAACCTCAACCTGCCCACAGTCAATGGCTTCATGGGTGAAAATGGCAATCTGATTATTTGCAATGAGGGTGACGGACTCGCGATATTTACCAGCGAGATGGTTGGCATGACAGACGTTTTGCGAGGGGCCAACCTTTTACATGTCACTAAGCCTGAGAAATATGCGGGATCATGGCGCTGTGTGGGGAGGGATACTTCGCGTGGAGACGCATACACGCCCTACCCGCTGATTTTTACTAAAGACGCTTCCTGATTTGCCTGACAGCCCGCCAGCCGGCGTTAGAAGAAAAATCTTGGTACTGCCCAAGCCCAGCCATCGCGCTGGGCGAAGGCCGTAGGAGAAGCGAGATGTTTCGCCGAGTAAGCAGTGCAGTGTTCAACTATCTTGGACAAGACGTTAGGCTTTTTCTCGGTCTGGCCTGGCGCTAGCACTCCGTTGAGTCGGCTCGCTATTGGGTTGGGAAATAAAATTGTACGGAACTCAGTGGGAGGGCGCTGCACCGAGCCCTAAATGACAACCACCCCATGGTCGTGAGTACGACCATGGGGTGGTTGCGAGGTCTAGCCTAAGGCTGAGCCGCTGGTCCCAACAGGCGAAACGGGTGCCAGCGACCTTCCAGTACCTTGCTCTGGACGAGCTCCCGATAGGCTTGCGACGGCAGAGCGACCTTGCCCTGATGCCGCCGGAGGTTGCATAGCTTGCAGGCCGCTGCGATGTTTGAGGCACGGTTTGAGCCGCCCTCACACTTGGCCACCAGATGTTCGGCCGTGCACTGCATCTGCAGAGCCTGCCTATGCGAGCAGCCATAGAGCTGCGCGTATTTCTGGGGCGAGGTGACGTACATGGGGTAGTCGCAGTAACAGCAGCGACCCTCCTGACGATAGAACGCATAGGCGCGCGCTCTTGCGATGGAGTTGGACACTAAAGGCCTCCTGGTTTCAGAAGAGGTCCGCGGTGCTGCCAGATGTCTTGCGCCGTCTTCACGGAATCAAGACGTCCGGCGGAGTGGGGCCCGATGCGGTGTTCAGACCGTAATTGAGCCGAGCACCTCGGTTTCAGAACATGCAGCAAGGGGAAACCGTCTGCTCACCCAGGAAGGTGAGCAGGCGGCTGGTGAGCCTCAGTCAGGCTGGGGCAGGGGAAATGAGTCAGTACTCACAGGGCAGCAGCACAGTGGTGACGCGCCTGTCCGCCTCGGTGATGATCCAGAGTCTTGTCTGGTCTCCGGCGTCTATGTTGTAGGCCGAGAGCAACCGGGTGCCGTTCTGCAGCGCCTGGGCGTTGCTCAGCTTGTCGTCCTCGTCCAACTCGCCCCAATCACCGGCGAGGTGCCGTTTCAGGTATGGAAGTATGTCCAGCAGCCCTTGTTGCTCAAGCTGACTCACACCTCGAGTCATCACCATTTGACCGGGCTCAAAGAGCAGGCTTTGAGTGTGCCGAGCCGATTGAGTGTGTTCGCTCCTGAGCATGATCCGCAGCAGCGTCGGTACGTCATGATCTCGCTCGACAATCAGCCGCAGGTCCAACCAGTGAAACTCATCCTGCAGATGCTGAGGTGGCAAGCGATAGAGGCCGAAGTCGTAGGTGTAACTGCAAAGCACCGACACCTCGGGCCGTTGGAGAATGGCTCGATAGCCGGCCCTTATGACTTCGGTCAGGCGTTGTTCAAACTCCATCCACTCAAAGGGATGATCGGTGTAAACGGCTTCCTGCCAGGTGCGTGCGCTGAGCACGACTGGCAGTTTGATCAGTTGCTGTTGCAGCGGGGTAAGGGCATTCAGTTGCATGGGATCTCTCCAAAAAAAGCCCAACACGGAGAGACACTGCACCCGCACGGGGGAGTGTTCCCCGCATGGGCTGAATAGGTGGTGAATCAGGGCGTGGCCAGGGCCAACGTCTTGTTACGAGTAGGCCACCGATGAAGATCGTGTGGCTGAAGGTTGATGCAGGTGCTCAAACCCAGAGGGCTTGGTCTACACCCCGAACACACTTCGGAGAAAGGGCGCCGCCACACAGAGGAACGTGACACCGTTACCCCATTGCAGGATCCGAATGGATGAACGATGGTCGGCTCTCTGTTCCTTGAGTTCGGCTCTAAGCTCTGCCCCCTGTTCGCGCAGAGCGGCTTGCATCTCTCTGATCGAAGAGCGGAGCTCAACACCCAACGCTGTGATGGACTGTGTCAAATGGGTCTCGACCTGTTTGAGGTCAGCCTTTGATGCAAGGTTTTCCACTTCGGCCTCCCAAGCGTGTACCACCGCTTTGGCTTTGTCAGGGGGAACGTTGGCGGTTGTCAACGCGTCGTAGATCGTTATCGCAAGTGTCATGTTGTCTCCTGTACGGAAAGCCGATCAGGAGACCCACCTGACGGTGGATTTCCGTCACGGTGGGGTTGAGGCATTCGGTCGACGAGGGTTTCGTCGATTGTTCGCGCTTCCGAATGCTGAGCGAACTACAGATGACCCATGAGCTTGAAAGCCCACCGTAGCCTTGAAGGTCCTGGCTACCTGGGAAGGTGCTGCCAACGACAGCGAACCAGCCCAGATAATCGATCCAAACCCACTGGATGGGATAGTCGGACGTTTCCTCGGATTGCGTGGTCTCCTGCCTAGTGTTTTGAGTGTCAGTGATCCTGGGCGCCGGGATACGGGGCTCCCTAGGGAACGGCGGACTGAGAGGTATCCTGCTAGCCCCTTTCATTCAGTGACAACTTTGGCCTTGGTGGCCAACGTGCGCTCGAACATGATGAAAGGCCCGGCGCGTCTGGGTGATGTCAATGCAGGGTAAGGGGCAGAGTGCGTGAAACTGCCTTCACGGATTTGCTCAAGCCCCTGCTCGAGAACGCTGACAGTTAGGACAACGGCCCATCGCGAAGGGCCTGCACAAGGAGAGTGTTTCCATGCTCAATGAGCGCTTTACGGTCGTGATCGACGGCCAACCCTTCTCGAAGCTATTTCAAACGGAGGATCAGTTCGCCAAGGGCTGGAAGTCCGTGCTGGAGAAGGCCTATGGCCGCACTCACGCCACGTGCAGCTGCCCGGGTAAAGGTGAGCGCAAGCTGGCCATCAAACGCCGGGAAACGACTGACGACTTCCACTTGGCCAGGTTCGCTGGTACAGGCCCCGAGCATGCCAACGAGTGCCGCTTTTACGCGCCAGCACCTGAGCGCTCAGGCATGCAGGGCTATGAGAGCGGTGTGGTCGAGGAGGGCGATGACGGCACCTTGCGTGTGCGGTTGGCGCGGGGCCTGCTTGAGCACGCGGCGAAGGGTGAGCGTGCCGATAAGGGCGTGGGCATTCACATGCCCGCGGCGAGCCTCCGCAAACCGGCGATGACCTTGCTCGGGCTGCTCCATTTGCTGTGGCAAGAGGCGCGGCTGAACGTCTGGTACCCGGCGATGGAGGGTAAGCGAACCAGTGGGCTGGTCCATAGCGCTCTGCGTCAAACCGCGAGCCGGATCAAGGTCGGGCGCATGACGTTGAGCGATGTGTTACTGGTCAGTGCCACCCCCCGCTCCAAAGCTGAAGTCTCCAACGAAGGCGTGGTGCTGGATGCGATCCAGCGCAACCGTCGAGTGATTGCGGTCTCGCCCTTGGCGCGCTTTGACAAGGGCAAGCACGACGAGGGAATTTCCAAGCTGCCGCTGGCAGGTCCCTTTGGCATGCCCTACCTCAATATGCCCACCGAGGTCTGGCAGGACACCCAGAGGCGATTCAAGCAGGAGTTTGCGGCCTGGAAGCGCGGAGACCGGGTCATGGCGATAGCTCAGCTCAACGTGGAAACGGGTAACCCCGGTGCTCGTGCCCAGGTGCTCGACCTGGCTCTGATGCATGTCAGTGAGCGCTGGATACCGCTGGACTCCGATTACGAATCCACCCTGGAGGCCAAGCTGTTCGCCGCCGGCCGCCGCTTTGAAAAACCGCTTCGCTATGACGCCGAGGAGTGCGAGTTCTTCCCGGACTTCTGGCTCTTGGACATGAAGCAGGATTTTCCTCTGGAGGTCTTCGGGATGAGTACGCCTGAGTACCTCGCGCAGAAGGCGCGGAAAACCCAATGGTACGAACGTGTGTACCGAACTGAAGGTTGGTGGAGCTGGAACGCTGCTGAGGACCCGAAAGGGCAGTGGATGCCTGAATTACCCTGCCTGCAAGCAGGCTCTGCGGCCAGCTCGGATTGATCCCAATATTCGTCGGTTGAGTGCGCAAGCAAATTAGTTTCACTTCGTTACGGAGAGCTCCAATGCGTTTTATTCACAACTACATCGTTAGCATCAAACTCTACTGACCAAGCCTCAGCGTCAAGAGTTAGACGATTTTCATACCATAAACGTTTAACGCAGGGGAGGCTGCACTGTTTTGATGCGTAGCGAGTGAATAGCTCACCAGACATTTCAATTTTAGACGGAGGACCTAACCTGGCAAGCACAGCACCCAGTCCCTCACCTATCTTAACAGTATCAAATGATTGAGCTCGTGAATTAGAGATTAGTGAGCACGTCGATAAATATAAAATCAAAATCACCAGCAGCAGCCAAGGGGCGAGCTTCAATAATTGTCGACTATGAAGAAATTTATTGTCAGCCATCATGCACCCTATTTTGAGTCAAATTTCGGAGACGCATTAAAACCTGGTCCAGGCATAGGGCCATGCTGAGGCATAAAAGAGGTCTCCGCGTGTGGGAATCGTTGGACTAATCCAGTTTATGCGTGCTTCCACTGGATCACCGTTTCTTTGAACTGAACAGTGGGAAACCGGCTATCAAACTGAAAGGCGTAGACACCGAAGCACCAAGTAAGGCGCCCGAAAAAACCTCTCTCAACTCAGGGGCAATGCCCTTGGACGAACCTAGTGCCACAGAGATAACGAATCCGAAAGCATAGAATATTACGACACCGAGCAATGATCCGCACAGCGTCATGCTTACAACACTCAACAAATTTTTCCTCTCCAGAAGCCTTATGAGTGGAGTGCCAAGCAACAAACATGGCAGATAGCTAAATGTAATAGAAAATACTAAAACAAAAGCCGCCTGCCTTGGGTCGGACAAGTGGAATGCGAACAAGAAGAACACCGATGGCAACAATGGCGCGAGCGCAAACGCCAACCACCTTCGTCGGTTATACATTTTTACCTCGCCTAGTGCTTTCGACAATCACAGCTATTAATTGTCCCTTGGGTTTGTCCGTTCCAAACACCATTAATTTGTCCTGCGACGCCATCAGCAGCATCATGCGAAGTCTCGGCATCCTAAGTGGTTGTTAAGATGTAAAATACCTTTTCCACCAGTGACTCACAGCAGCCTTGCTCAAGCCACATGGTGAAAATGATAAGGTTGCTGCTGGTCTTATAGCAGTGTGGTGAGAAAGTTATCTCCTGTTATACTCATGAGCCATTACATGGCATTGGAGGCTGTCAATTCTATTTTTTGCTGAGAATATAAGCCGGTCCCATGAAAAATCAAAAGAGTCAATGAGTTTGAATTTGAAGTCCCAAAGATACCCTCTCGCCCCATCAGGATTTTGGACATAAAGATAAACGTCACCTTTATGGTCCAAGCAGCCCAGCAATGATAAGGTGTCGCCTTTATGTACTTGAAAGGCAATCGGGAGCTCGTCTAAAGGACGGTTTTCGATGGTTTTGTAAACCATTGCGTCAGATTCGACTTCTATAACATATCCAGATGGCGCTAACCAGATAAAAACCACCAGAGCCAGGCCGATCAGTATCATCACAATTTTAGTCGTGCTCATTTGGAAGGCCTATACCATTGCATGCTTGAGACAGTACCACTTCCAATCAATTCCTGTTGAAAGCCTGCTGAGATACCTTGGTGGGTGCTGGCCAGTCGCGGAGCGTTCAGGTGGTCCGAGTGCAGGAACACCAGTTGGGCACCGCTCGGTACACCTTGGGTGTAGTTCAGCTCAACCTGGTCCAGCGGCATGCTGTCCAGCCAGATCCGGTATCGAGTAACGAGCCGTTGACCACTGGCATCGTAATCGGCTTGGCCAATCACCTCGCCATTCGGGCCATGGAGATAGGTGCTGCCACTGACCAGCGTGCTGCTGACCGGATCGTAGGCCATAATGGCTTCCTGACACATAGTTGTCAAAATGCCTTTGGTCCATCTGTGAATGGGCCGTACTGCATCTGAAGGATGCATCACTGGATCACCATCAGGCATGCAGCAGCTCAATCAACTGCTCAATGCTGAACCCAATAGCTCTGTTTTGGTTACGGACTGACTATGATTAATGGAAAGAAAGCAGTAACTCTTCTTCTGACTTTCTTCTCGGCTTTTGCCATGGCTGAGAATGAGTCAAGGGAGATGCGGGAAATAAAGATGGCGGACGATGCCGTATTTTGGGCGTTGGTCGCTTCAGTCAGCGAAGAGGGGCGAATTGCTTGTTCGCAAAACGCATTGGCTTGCAGTGGTGACCGGGCGGAACTTGGGCTGGCTTTGTTGGGGGGGAGGAAGTCGCCTGAGTCACTAAAGGCATTTGCTTCGATGCTCAAATACAAACTGGATGCAGGCTTATCAGAAGATTTCATGTGCTACGCGCTTGGCAAAGGGCACAATATGTCTCGGGAACTGACAAGAATTAAACCAGATGAATTGCGCTCAGATTGCGAACAAAAACTAAAAAAGGCTGAGGCTGCCAGTCCGAGTTTACTTCGTGGAGTCGATGTGAATTCAATTTGCTCAACTGACGTCAGCATTCGCGAGATATCAGGTGCCCTTGCTGATGGGGTGAAACATAGCAAGCGGTGCTCCCCCGGAGATTTCTGATTTCGAGCGAGAGCCCACCAGAGCAGGCTGCGACTAAAGTTCAAGATGATGGTCCAGGGTTGATGAATAATGTAATAACAAATGAGAACCCTATTCGTCGAGAGCTTGGGCTTCCTGATAGGGTTAGCTACCCATAGTGAAGGAGGGGGTGGGATGTTAAGGGCGTTTTTTGTGTTCGCTTTTATATTTTTTGCGGGGGAGGTCCTTGCCAAGGAGTGTGGTGAGGTTCTCATCATAACGTTTGATGCTGAGTTGTACGCCCCAGAGAGCGAAAGTACTATTGAGAAACGAGCCTTTTCAAAGCTTTATATCTCCAAGAGTGATTTTGAGAAAAATGTCGATAGCAGTTTTGGTAGCGGCGATGGCTCCCTGTATGATGGGCATAACACTAGAGCACTTATCAAATATAAGGGGGAGGATTATTATGTTGATAGATTTGGATTTGTTAGGGGTAAAGAGCGTTTTGGGTTTCTCAATACCAAGGTGTTCGAAAGCAGTTTGACTGAAAGTTGTAAGTAGTTTTTGTGGTCTTTCTGTCGGATTATTCGTTCTGAGGGGCGGTTCCTACCTAGGGCATCGTCTGGAGCTGAATCAGCTATGCCTGCGGAGCCACACTTGGTATCTTCGTATTCAGGGTGCCGGGTCGTTCAGGAATGGGGCTTCACTTAGGAAGAGCGAATAGTGGTGCGCAAAACCATCCAACTCTGGGATGCATCTGAACAATGGACGCAGCCATGAGTTGTATGCGCGATTTTGAACCAAAAGATCCATTAATATCCATGGCTGTTATAAATAATAACCCCAGCGCACCTCAGGTTGGTACGCAGCACTAGCTTGAAGAATAGGACGACAATCATGATCTACACCAGACTCGTATTCTCCCGCCATCCAATCTTCTTGTTATTCGGACTTGTATTTGCTTGTATGCCGTTTTCTCAGGCTGCGGCGCAGGCAAATTGCTCCGCCGAAATGAATAATCGAGCAGAATCTTTGTTGGTCGATGCGCGCGGAGATTGGTCCTCTCTTATGAAACATCAGCAAATTTTCGCTTCTTGTGATGATGGTGAGCTTGGTGAAGGTTACTCTGATGCTGTGGTGCACCTCTTCGCACAGAGATGGGATCAGTTCGGTATATTTATCGCTATTGCAAAAAAAACATCCAAATTTTAAACGCTGGGCGATACGTCATGTCGATGCGACTGCCTCGGATGAAGATCTGAAGAAAATTGTACTCAATACAAAGTCCTGTAGTAGTAATGCGAGAACAGCAATCCTTTGTAAGGCTATTCAACAGGCTGCTGCAAGCGCTTTGGCGGAATCTGCAAATGCGACGGCAAATAAAAAATGAAGGCAGCCGTTAGGGATCTGGTCCATTGAGCGAAAGATAATTCACATATGACTATTTAGGTGATAGCCTGTTGAAATGGGTTGACCCTAAGGAGTCAGATACCGTTGTCATAGTCGGTGGGAGAACAAATAGCAACCCATACGACGTGGGCAGTTAACGGTGTTCTGATCAAGGACGCATTCGACGCGGGCGTTTTAATTGGAACCATCTTAAGGACGGGCATCAATCGTGCAGCCTCTACATTTGCATGCACCTGCAAGAAGTGAGGGCCGTAAACGTGAGCAAGAATGACTTGCCGATCCTTTTAACCTCGCAGAGGTGGAAGCTTTGGTTGTTTGGAGGATTGGCCGTTGCCGCCGCGCTTGGATTTCTACTCAACGATGGGATTGGCCGTGTGCTTGGTGTCGATCCATTCGTGGTGCAGCTGGCCATCTTACTGCCTACGTTCAGCATATTTGGCGCGACTCTTCTCTCTGTCCGATGCCCCTACTGTGGCTTAGGCCTTGTGGCGTATGCAATATCGCACCAAAGCGTAGGCCAGTGGTTGAATTGGCTACTGGCAGTAAAAATTTGTCCGCAGTGTGGAAAGTCGGCGCTGCAAGAAGACAACGATCCTACGCGCCGCCAAGAGCAATGAACGACGAAGTTCATCGATTGACTGGCATAAAAGCGTATCAAGGCCCGGAGAGGACGGGAGCTCCGTTCGACAATCCGGCCTTATGGGGGGACTGATGACGCGTTTCTATAAGTCCTTGGCATGGACCGCCGGTGTCTTGGCGGTGATTGTGTTGCTATATGGCTGGATAGCGGCGAAGAGAGCTCTCCTTGTTGCCCATGAAAATCTGATCGTTGACAGCTATCCGATACCCGATCCAACTCGATTCCCAAGCGTGGGGAAAATCGAGTTAGGTGAAAAAGTCCAAGTTCTGAGCTGCGACGATCTGAAGTCGTACAGTGCGATTCATGTACGCCTTAAAGGTGGGCGGGAAGGGTACGTCATCAAGGGGGAATTCACGCTTGATCTGTCCCCGTTCTGGTCAGCGGTCGACAGCCCGATTTCATTCTCATGCCCGCCTGCATGGCATTGATTGACGTCGAAATTGCAGAGCTATGTACCAAAACCGAATGTGGTGGGACAACAGGATGCAGTGTGCCACCACGGATCTGGGCTCGGGATAGGTGGTGGGGACTGCGCCCACCACCATTACCGCCGACAGCAGCCGCCTGACCAGTCGGGAAGGAATGATCCAGCTGTATGGAGCGGCGAGTAATCTGTTGGAAAACACCACGGGACTGACTCACTGCTGCGAAGCCAGCAGGCGGATGAGCGCGGTGTGCCAGGAGGCCGGTCAGATTTGGGGGCGGTATTTAAGGGCTGCATATGGGTTCACCACCGAGACATTTAATGGCATATGGGCTTTGAGCTGGGTACGTGTTTAGGGAGCTATCGGTTTGGTCGTGGCGCTGATAGCTCACTGGGTTTGGTTCGCTGATCCCACTCTGAATTTATAGTCATCATGTCTGTCGCGTGAGTGGGGGGATATAGCTCAGTGCAGGTTATGGCTATGACTCCCGAGCAGGTGGGGCTATGCCCCTAGGCCTGATCATTGCCTACGGTAAGGGTGGAAATCCCGCGCTTTTGATCAATCCGCTGTGCCACGACCATCGCTGCATCCAACTCGCTGATGCCGTGCGCCTTCATCAGCTCGAACCGCTCGGCTTTCTCCTCTGGCTCCGTCATGGCTGTGGCGAGGTAAAGGCTCGGCGGCACGGCCCGAAACAGCACCTCCATCGACTTTGACAAGATCACCCCTTCTGTAAATTTCCCGGACTCCTTCCTCGCTGACAACATCAAGGCCTTCTGTGCCTCGGTGAGCGCCCGAAACCGCGCAATCTTGTTGACTTCATCCGGCGGCATGCTCAGGCAGATCCACCACTCGATCATGTTCAACATGGGCTCGGCTGCCTTGGGCAGGTCATCGATGTTCTGGGTGGCGAGCCAGAACCAGATCCCGAGCTTGCGCCACATCTTGGTGCTCTTGACCACGTAGGGCGCCAGCAATGGGTTCTTGGTGATGATGTGGCCTTCGTCGGTGAGGTTGATGATGGGCCGGCCCAGCATTTGGTCTCGCTCACCAATGTTGTTCACGGTGTTGATCAGTGAGATGTAGGCGATGGAGAGCTGGGCGTTGTAGCCCTCGCGGGCGTAGGTGGCCAGGTCCACCAGCGTGATATCGACTTCCGGCCAGGGCGTACCGTCGCGGTTGAACAACTCACCCTCGGCACCCTGACAGAACATGTCCATGGCATCGGCCATTTCCAGTAGACGTATGCGCCGCGGCTCTGGCAGGTGGGTGTCATTGCCCATGTCCCGCAAGGCGTCGCGCACGTCCTGGGTAAGTACGGTTCTGTGTTCGCCCACACAGGTATGGGCCGCATTGAGGATGCACTGACGAATCAAGCTGCGATCTGCGCGGGTAAGGCGCTGCTCTTCTTTTTCTTCACCGCCGGTGATCATCAGGCGGGCGGTGATCTCCAGCTCGCCCAGCACATCGCGTTCATCGTCTTCCGTGGACTCGGCCTCATCCAGATCCTCGCTATCCAGCGTCATGACACGATCAGGTGTCGCGACCAGTCGGTAGGCGTCGGCGAAGGGCGCCAGGCTCACGCCCGAGCCAGGTGCCAGCTTGACCCGATTGACCGCCAGCCCCAGGCGTTTGGCGAAGTCCGCAAACAGACCAAAGCTGTTACCAGCCTCGGCAATGAATAACCGTGGCCGGTACAGCGCCGTGACCTGATTGAGGAGGTTGTTGAGGGTGGCCGACTTACCAGCACCCGTCGGCCCGAACAGGAACAGATGCGCGTTCATCTGCCGGTCGAAGCGGTTGAGAGGGTCGAAGGTGAGTGGACCGCCACCGCGGTTAAAGAACGTGAACCCGGGATGCCCCGTGCCTTCACTACGTCCCCAGATGGGCGCCAGGTTGGCCACGTGCTGCGCGAACATCAGCTGGGTGTACCACTCGCTCTGGCGCATCCCTGGATTGAACACGCACGGTAGCCAGCGCAGGTAGCTGTTGAGCGGCGCCACTTCGTGCTCATCGCGCACGGGTTGCAGCCCCGCGTTGAGCATCACGTTGTGGAGTTGCAAGGTGCGGTGATCAAGCTCCTCTACGTCCTGACCTCGCAGGTAAAACGCTATCGCCCCCCGGTACAGCTTGTGCGCGCTGCCCAGGTGCTTACGCGCTTGATGCACGTCCGCGCGGGTCTGCTCGGAAGCCAACGTGTCCCCGACCGACTTTTGCGCCAGGTGGTTGAGGTGGGATTCCAGTTGGTCCTGAGGACAGATCACTAGAGTGATGCAGAGCACGGTGTCTTCCGGCATCTGATCGAAGAGGGCGTTGATGGCGTCGCCCCCCTTGGGTGTTTCCCCGGTCAGGTGGCCGATGACTGGCGGTGTTCGCAAGCGATCGAGGACCACCACACGATGGGGCTGCTCGTCGAAGTACCAGAGCCCCTGGTCCAGGTCCGAGCGCGGTTGTTCGAAGAACAGGCGCTGGGCGAAGTCGGTGCCGCTGGCCAGCTCCAGGGCATCGACTGACGGGCCCTCGGGGTAGGACGCCAACTGATAGAAACGCTCACGGTCCGCTTGGGTGTCACCCAACAGACGCGGATGTGGATTGAACCAGCGCAGCAACCAACGATGAATCTGCGCGCCGGTCATGCGCTGGGTTTTGACACCGGCATTGCCCAGGCCTCCCAGCAGGCGGTCGCAGACGCTGTTGAGGGCCTGCTCGTGGCTTTGGCCCCGGCGTGTGTCAGCACCCTTGCTGCGCCGGTAGACCACCAGCCGCACTTTGCGACGCTGGCCGCGCCAGGGCAGTTGGGTGACTACGGTGTCTTCAAACAGTCCGCCGGGCTTAGACAGCGACTCCAGGTGCTGGCTAAACATGCTCAGGTAGCACTCGGTAAAGGCTGTCCCTTGAGCGCGGGGCTGTACGTAGTCCCTGAGACTTTGCAGATAGCTGTCCCACTCGGTCTCATCCTGGGCGTAGAGCTGTACCACCCACGGCTGCTGTTCCCGCTCGTCGAAGCTGTCTTGCAGGGCGTTTTCCAGGGCATCGCGTACGGTGCACAACCAGCTCGCTTCGCGGCCTTCGGTGCCGATCGGCGTCAGTTCGAAAAACGCTGCCACCGACTCGCCGTCCTCCAGCAGCAGGCACTGGGTGTCAGGCAAATATTCCACCCAGGGCAACAGGTCGACAAAGCTCGGCGTCACGGCGTACAGCGCCTGCTCATCGGCCTTCGTGGCGGGACGCTTTCGGGGGGACTCGCGGCGCCAGGCTCCGGCAGGCCGTGAGCTTTTAACTGTTCGACGTACTGCGCCCAGGGATCGTTCTGGCCCATCTCCATCAGTAGTCCTCCGTGCGCTCGCCGGGCAGGGCGTACTGTACCCGCTGGTAGAAGGGGAAGACGGTGCTGTAGCCCGGCACCGGGACCGGGTCCGATCCCGCAAGATGCGGAAAGACGTACATCACGAGGTCTGGATTGGGCAGACGCTTGAACTGGCTATGGATCTCGTTGCGGGCGGTGCGGGTGTAGGCCAGTTGATCGGTGCTGGTGTCATCCAGCGGTCGTCGCAACGCCAGGCGGGCCTCATGAAGAGGACGGATCAGGGCGCCTTGGGGGGCAGGCCCGGTATGCTGATCCCAGAGGTCGGTCATGGTCTGAGAACCGTGAGGGAGCAGGTCGCCCTTGTCAGTGGTGCAGCCGCCGGTGAGCAGCGTGACCAGCCACAGGCAGACTAGAGGGTTAATCGAGGGTCGATGCATGGGGACCTCCTGTCACATGCCGCACCTGGCGGCCGAGGGTTTCGTAGTCAATCTCCAGTTGCCGGTCCAGGTGCACGGCCACGGGCGCGCCGGGTTGTACGTAGACGGCAGCAAAGGCCTGGCCATAGAGCTTGTTCACCCAGTCACCAATGTCTTTCACGCCACCGGACAAAATGCTGTTCAGTGCCGAGGGACCGGCCCCGATCGCGGCTCCGCTAGGTGTGAGCACGGTGCTGGCGTCGGCCTTATCGGCTTCGAGCAGCTTGGCCACCCCGGCGCCGGCCGCGGTGAGCAGGCTTTTGGTGCCCAGGTACTGTTGGGCGTTGGAACGCCTCTCACCGGCAATGCACGGCACGCCATACGGATCGCTGAGCCAGCCAACGCCGCCCTGGATCTTGTTCAGTTGCGATTGACCGGTCTTGTTTGTGCCTTGGCGACTGGCCAGTTTTTGCGGGGCGGGGAGCGTGCGAATACGCCCGTCATTGAACACAAAGGTCAGGCTGACGATCTGTCCGCGCACGCAGGAGAGCGTCCAGTCCCCGGCGGCGGTGCCGCTGATCACCGCGCCTGCCACATCCGGCAGATCGATGCCATTGGCGGTGAGGTTGTCGGGACCGATCAGTACCTTGAAGGGGTAGGGATCGTTCACCACGCCATCTACCGGCACCCGCCCGATCAGCGCGGTCATGGCGATGGATCCGGTGAGGGTGCTGTTCTCCGGCAGGGTGTAGACGGGCTTGGCGGCGGCTTTGTCGTCAATGGTTTTGATATTGCGGCCGACAGCACCGGTGTTGGCTTTGAGCGCCTTCTGGCCTTGATGGATCGTGTCCTCAAAGGCCGTCGGAAAACTGAAGCCCTTTGCGGGTTTACCGGAGCCGGCCGGTAGTGGCTTGCCCTTGGCATCGACGGCGGTGGCGTCCTGGGGCTCGGTCCAGATGAGGTCGTCGTGAGTGCCTGAGAACGACGCTTCATCACCAGGCTCCAGGCCCAGCCCGATGGGCAGGTCGGCAACCCCCTTGTTCAGAAACGAGCTCGAGAGCTGCTGCTTGAGGTCTTCCAGTAGGTTCTGGGTGTCCTGCGGACTCAAGCGCGGTGTGCCTGCGTGCGGCGCTTTCTCCAGCTCCGTGCTCAGGGCTTTCTGGATACGCTGGTCGATGTCGCTATCGCGCTGACGCAGGCGAGCGTTTTCCTTCTGTTGGTCTTTGTTCTCCGTGAGCAAGGCCTTGAGCTCAGTGCGCATGGCTTTGGTCTGGGCCACCAACGTGGCCACGGTGTCTTGGGGTGTGTCGCCGTCGATGCCGAGCAGCTTCATGTCCTCCGGAGTCAGAGTCTGCTTGGTGCTCCCGGGTTTGGGGGCCGGGACCTCCTTGGGGGAGCACATCTTGAGCACCCCGAAGACCACCAGCAGAATCAGGGGCAGGAGCAACCACTTGAGCAGGCCATTACTGGTCATGGTCACCCCCGGGTACGGTGGCGACGGTGAGGGCGGTACTGGCATCCACGGAGCTGAGGGCCGGTGGCAGTGCTTGCACCAAGCTCCGGCCACGGGTCACCAGGTAGACCACCGTGGTGTCGCTGGCCTGGCTGGTGGGACCTAGGTACGGGTGCTGGAAGGCTGCACTGACGAAGTCGCCCCGCAGTTCGCGCGGGTCCAGTGCGATGGGCGTGATGGCGCGGTTCTGCAGTTTGACGGCGCTGACGGTGTGGTCCTCCAACTGCCAGGCTCCCAGCCATTGGGCCATGACCGGTTGTGTGGGCATCAGGCCCGTCAGGTCCAGGTCACGGTGCGATTTGACCGGCAATACGCCGGGGAGGGGCTCGACCGTTCGCAAGGGGGCATAGAGGTTCTGTGCCGCGTAGCGAGTCAGGACCACCGGGATCGGCGTTTGCTGCGACGCGGGAGGGCTGTTCGCAGCTCTGAGGGTCGCCTTAGCCTCGGTGTCCGACGGGGAGGTCTCGGCGGTATCGCCGTAGCCCTTGGACGAGCCAGACGCTTTCACGATTTTGACGGGTTCGAGCACGGGCTGCCCCTGGCCGTCGGTGGCCGTGATGTCGATCAGGATGATTTCGCCCGTGCGCACGTCTTGCAGGTGCAGGCGAGTCGGCTTGATCGGCGCATTCGCTCGCAGGTACAGCGTGCCCCCCGTGCTTTGGATACGCAGCGTGTCACCCAATGAGCGAGGGACGCCGACCCTGACGTTCTGATCGATGAAGACGATGCGCTCCTGGTCGACGTAGAGCGGCACGGCCAGGGGCAATCGCGCCCACGGCATGAGCTCAATGGCTTGGGCCGCCGTACAGCTCAGCCAGAGGGGGAGGAGGAGGTTTAATCGACGCATGACTAGCTTCCTTGCATAGCAGTGGCGGGGCTGTGAGAGGGGACAGGGTTGGGCGGTGGGGTGATGCGTTGCGGCGCGCTGTCGTAGCAGTTCAGGGCCAGGCCAAAGGGGTTTTTCTCCGGGTCCACGTCCAGGCGCACCACCTGAAGCGGATAGCGCACGAAGGCCTGCTTGACCCGTTCCGAGCCGTAATACTCTTCGCTCACCAAGTCCAGGTTCACCACCCAGCGGTCCCGCCCCAGCACCTTGACCCGAAGTTCCGGGGCGTCGCCGTAGCCCCGATCGGGCATCTCGAACACACCTCGGGTCCGGCCGCGCAGCTCGCCGGCGGTCTGGCGTTTCTGGGCGTCGCCTTCGAGTTGGGATTTGCACTGTGGCGTCAGGTAGGCAGAGAGCTTCTGAATGGCCCGCGGGTAGTTCTTCTCGCCGTCGACAGGCCAACGGTTGAGCTGCTGGAAGATGTAGAAGCCAAAGGTGTACACCGACTCCGGTGCCACCTCCCACCATTTGCGGGTGCTGCCAGAGCGCAGGTCCGGAGGAATATGGATGGTCAGGTTTCGGGGGGCGTCCCACCAACCCAGTCCCATGACCAAAGCCACCCCGAACAGCAACCCACACCCAATGCGCAGTGAGAGGAGGTGGGACTCCAGTCGAGCCACCTCGTTCTTGAAGCGGCTCATGGGCGTGGGCTCCGGCGGGTGCTCCAGCGTCCAGAGCGCCTCACCAGGTCGGCGCCGCCGACCCAGGCCGTGAGCACCGGCCAGCGTGTCGCGATGGCGCACTGCAGGTAACGGTACAGCCAGGTCTCGGGTTTGCCGCGCTTGTGGCGGCGCAGCCACTTGCCGCCCACCAGCAGGCCCAGTGCGGTGCACAGCACCAGCGTTGTGGGGGCCAGGGCCAGGCTCTGAAACAGCATGGCTGCAAAGAACCCCAGGCACGCGCCGCTCACCGCGCCCATGACGACGGTGATCCACATCTCATCGGCCGTGAGCCCCAGCACAATGACCGGCTGACGATTGAGGCGTGATGGCAGAAACCGAAGAGTGCCGTCGGGGAGGGTGTGATCCGAGTCTTGTGTCATGGCCGGGCCTCCTCACAGCACATCCGTGCCTTTGGTCAGCAGCCAGATGATGATCACCAGCAGCAGCGCACCCACGCCGCAGGTCAACCCGAATTGGCCCCAGGTCTTCTTGCCGTTTTGCACCTCGGAGTAGGTGGTGTAGGCGTGATAGGCCACGCCACAGAACGCGGCGGCCGCGATGGCCAGGGCGAGCAGGGAGACGATGTCGAAGGCATGGTCCTGCAGGGTCTGGATCATGCTGTCCGATTCGCCACGACTCGGGGCTTCCATTTCCGGAAGCGCCGCGAACGTCCAGGAGGACCACACAGCCGAGCAGGCCAAGGTGCAGCGCGAGAACAGGTGAGTGACGCGGTTCCATCCAATACGATTTTTCATCAGGTGCCTCCAATGGCAGGGGTTAAAGCGAAAAAGTGGGTCAGTGCAGCAACAGAAAAGTGAGCAGCAGGTAAATCAACAACACCTTGGCGGCCAGGCCGGCGAACTTGCCCTGGGAGAGCTGGCCGCTGGCCCAGCCCCGGTAGCCCGTGACAAGGGCCCAGGCGGCGAAGATCAGCGCGCAGGCCAGGACCAGACCGATCAGCAAGGTGGTGCTTTGTTGTGGGGTAAAGCCGCCCATGGCCTGAAAGGCGCTGAGCTGCGGCGCACTCATGCTCATGGGGACCTCCAGGTGGACCGGGTGTAGTGGCCGGTCAGCTCAGGCGGCGTGCGGGGTTGGGCACGTGAGGGCGTGAGGTAACCCTCAATGCCGCTGCGAACCTGCTCCAGGTCTGCGGAGAGGCGGGCGTAGTCGAAGGTGAAGCGCGCCTGGTCATCAACGGGGAGGGCGGCATTGGCCTTCACCTGCCGTGTGACGGCCTCCAGTTGGCTCAGCACCAGACTCAGTTGGGTGCGTTCGTGGGCCGTGGGCTCGGCCATCACCATGGGCACGGTGAGGCTCGCGACTAACGCGATACATCGAAGAGGGGGAATGGGATAGGGCATGGAGTTAGCTCGCTCGAAGAAGGTTCAACGAGCGTGCCGAAAGACGAAGCGAGAGACAGCCAGAAAACAGGATTCGGTCGAATGGCTTTTTTCCAGGACCTGAAAATTGCGTTATGGCGTTCGGGCAACAGGCGTGAGCAACCCTCTAGTGGCCTGTTTGTTTAATTAATTTACCTATTTAAATTGCTTATGGCCCTGTTTTCGGGCCTCTTAGATTAACGAACTGGCCGTAAAGACCACTAGCGTACTTCGCAAGTGATACGTGATCCAATTCCAGCGTTCCCAAGTTTACCGCTCAACAGACGGCACCAGGTGGCGTCCTCCGCAAGTGATTTGTGATATCATTCCAACGCTCCCAAGTTTTACCGCCCAATTAACGGTACGAGGATCAGAACCGTATACACCCGTACATTCCATTCCTCCATTTTTGTGAATATTGATATGCAAATTACTGCCATTAATATTGAATAGCAAACTCGCACCATCAGAGGCGTACTTATTATCGTTCACAAGAATCGGATCAATATCCAACTCTACCCAACACTTAATTTCAGAGCCCGCATCAAAATCCGGATTAAATATTTTAAGCCGAGACATTCCAGTATTGGGGGCATGAGTACTGCTCATCGACTCCCAGCGGTTAGCATTTGTATACACCATTACATCTATTAGTCGAAGCGGTACATCACCATAGGGAATAAAACCAAAAGAAGTTTTGGCCATTTTAGTTCCTTTTCTATGTCCAATTTCGAATTGGTATAATTCGAACAAAAACCAATCATACATGGCGGCAGTTGCTGGCGAACAGGCCTCTCGGGTTCTGGGTTGAATGTGCCTCTATCAACGTGCTGCCTGCAAACGTGACCAATCCTCGTCAGACAGCTCGCGAAACACTGAGTGGAGGCGCGCCTCGATGCTGAGCTCGGTGCGGGCAAGGATGGCCGCAACCTGTACATCGTGCTCAAACCCAAAACCGAACGTGTAAACCAGTCCCGCGTAATCTGCCGCGCAGGATTCACTGCTACACCCGAGCACGCCGATGGACCGATTCACCGCTTGGCGCAGCAATGTCTCGGCACGCCTGGCGTGCAGCCTCTTGCGCCAGGTGGTCGTCGCGCTGCACCAGCACCGCGAGCGTTTTTTCGACGATCAGTGGGCGATTGAGCACTGAAAGCGTCTGCATTTGTGCATGAGTAATAACGAACATGTGTTAACCAACCTGTGGAGGTGCCGGTGGGAGCGGGACTCTGTTGGCACGCAAGGCTCCCACCAGTTGAGTGATCAGATGATCGCGTGGTGACCCGCTTGCAAGAGAATCGACATAGGTGACATCCAGGCTGCTGTCTGGCCGCACGCTAAGGTGCACGACGATGTAGTGACCCGACTGCCCATGGTAGGCCGCTGCACTGCCGCCTAATGTGTTGATGATCAACAGACACTGACTGCCTGCAACACCATGAGCGATGGCATTCAGCGCACGCCAGGAGGCATTGAGTGGCACGTGATGAGCAAGTGCACTGAACTCCTGAAAATGCCCGATGAAAACACAAGCGCACGGGCCTCGATCAATCGCTCCACTTCGTCGCCCCAAATATCCAGCGGTAGTCCCAACCCTCTCGGGTCTATTGAGGCCACCATCGCGTTGTGATCGGTGATCAGCGCATTGTCGTCGGCTTGATTGGCCAGGAGCGTGCCGAAAGACGAGGCGGGAGACAGCCAGAAAATAGGATTCGGTCGAATGGCTTTTTTTCCAGGACCTGAAAATTGCGTCATGGCGTTCGGGCGACAGGCGTGAACAACCCTTTTAGGTCCAAAAGTGCTCTCTAAGATTTTCGCGGTGGTGCGCAAAAAGTTGCGCACTCAAATGTGGGCAACCCTCCGGCTAAATCGCTATAGATCAGGTAATCCAAGGCCTTCAGAGGTGTGCGCAAGAAGTTGCACAGTGCTGCGCAACTTCTTGCGCACGTTGGTAGATTTTCCTGGACGAAAATTGGAGATAGCACAGGGAAAATCCGCTCAAGTCCTTGATGGATAATGGCTACATGCTGGCTGGCACGGATCTTGATTTCCCGCCGGCGCCTGGCAGGCGATTTTGCCTGTTGGTCCCGACTTTTGAGCAAGGAGAGCATCCATGGCAACACCCGCGTATATGTCCATCACCGGCACCAAACAAGGCCTGATCACCGCCGGTGCCTTCACCGCTGATTCGGTGGGCAACACCTACCAGGAAGGTCACGAAGACCAGGTCATGGTTCAGGGTTTCGTCCACGAAGTGATCATCCCGCGTGACCCGCAGTCCGGCCAACCGACCGGCCAGCGCGTGCACAAGCCTGTGAAAATCACCAAGGTCTTCGACAAGTCTTCGCCTCTGCTGCTGGCGGCCCTGACTTCCGGCGAGCGCCTGACCGAAATCACCATCCAGTGGTACCGCACTTCGGCTGCCGGCACCCAGGAACATTACTTCACCACCAAGCTTGAAGACGCGATCATCGTCGATATCAAAGACTACATGCACAACTGCCAGGATCCGTCGAACTCGCACTTCACTCACCTGGAAGACGTCGAGTTCACCTACCGCAAAATCACCTGGACCCACGAAGTCTCCGGTACTTCGGGCTCCGATGACTGGCGTTCCCCGGTCGCCGGCTAAGTCTGGCCGACCGTTACAAAACATCGGCCAGCGCTGCTGGTCGATGTTGTGTGCATGACTCAAGAATTCTTGCGTTCGTTGATACCCGACTTGGATGTCGAGGAGCGCCGCCGCATTGCGCGAGGAACAAGGGATGTTCTCACCGGCCAACCAGCCCCATTTCACATTGACCCTCGAGGGTGCGGACTTTCAGGTCCTGGCCTTCAAGGGCCGCGAAGCCCTGAACACGCCATTTGAATTTGAGCTGGAGCTGGTCAGCGAGCGTTCCTTCCTGAACCTCGAAAGCCTGCTGCACAAGCTGGCGTTCTTGCAGCTGTCACCCTCGGGCAGCGGCATTCACGGGCTGGTCTACAGCATCGCCCAGGGTGAGGCCGGTAGACGCCTGACCCGTTATCGGATTTCCCTACGCCCGCAATTGGCCTACCTGGCCCATCGGGTCAATCAGCGGATCTTCCAGCAGATGACGGTGCCGCAAATCATTGCCCAGGTCCTGGAAGAGCACGGCATCCTCGCCAGCGATCACCGGTTCCAGCTGGGAGCGGTCTACCCAGAGCGCGTTTACTGCGTGCAGTACGACGAGTCCGACCTGCAATTCATCCAGCGTCTGTGCGAGGAGGAGGGGATTCACTACCACTTCCAGCACAGTGCCAAAGGCCACTTGCTGGTGTTCGGCGATGACCAGACGGTGTTCCCGAAACTGGCGCCGGTGGCCTATCAGCAAGACACCGGGCTGGTCGCCGACACGCCGATGATCAAGCGCTTCGGTCTGCGCCTGGCGACCCGCACCAGCCGGGTTACACGGCGTGACTACGATTTCACCAAGCCGCGCATCGAACTGGAAAGCGACGCCAAGAGCGCCGCCCAACCGGACCTGGAGGATTACGACTACCCGGGACGTTTCGTTGACCGTGAACGCGGCAAGCACCTGGCCACTCGCAACCTGGAACGGCATCGCAGCGACTACCGGCTGGCCGAAGGTCGCAGCGATCAACCACTGCTGGTCAGCGGGCATTTCCTGGCCCTGACCGACCACTTCAACCCGGCCTGGAACGACCTGTGGCTGCTTACCGAGATCCTCCACGAAGGCAAGCAGCCGCAGGTGCTGGAAGAGTCGGTGACCAGTGACGTCACCGACCTTAAGGACGACTTTCACCAGGGCTATCGCAACCAATTCAGCGCGATCCCGTGGAACGTGCCGTACCGTCCGCCACTGGAGCACCCGAAACCGAAAGTCCTCGGCACCCAGAGCGCGGTGGTCACCGGCCCCGAAGGCGAGGAGATTTTCTGCGACCAGTACGGTCGGGTGAAGGTGCAGTTTTTCTGGGACCGTGAAGGTCAGCACGACGACAAGACCAGTTGCTGGATGCGCGTGGCCTCGAACTGGGCGAGCCAGAACTTCGGCTCGATCAACTTGCCGCGCATCGGCATGGAAGTCTTGATCACCTTCCTCGAAGGTGACCCGGACCAGCCGCTGATCACCGGCTGCCTGTACCACGGGGTGAACCTGCCGCCGTACAAGCTGCCGGATTTCAAGACCCTGGCCACGGTCAAGAGCAAGGAATACAAGGGCAGTCGCGCCAACGAACTGCGCATCGACGACACCACCAGCGAGATCAGCATCGCCCTGCGCAGCGACCATGGCGCCAGTGCGATCAACCTAGGCTACCTGACCCATCCACGACCGTCCGGTGGTCAGCCACGGGGCGAGGGGTTTGAGCTGCGCACCGACCGCCATGGCGCGGTGCGGGCGGCGGCCGGCTTGCTGTTGACCACCGAGCCACGGCCCAACGAATCCAAGCACCACAAGGACCTGCCGGAAACCGCCGAACGCCTGGCCACCGCCAGCGAGCAGCAGGACGGTTTCGCGATGCAGGCCAAGGAACTGCAAGCCCAGGAAGCGGGCGATCAGGATGACGTGGCCAAGGCCCTACACAGTCAGCATCAGGGCATTCTGGGCAGCGGTCCGGCGAACCTGAGCGCCAACGAGTTTCCGGAATTCACCGAGCCGCACCTGGTGCTCGCCAGTCCCGCCGGCATCGCCCTGACCACGCCACGCTCCAGCCATATTGCCACCGGCGAACACCTGGCCCTGAGCAGCACCGGCCACACCAGCCTGTCCATTGGCCAACGCTTACTGGCCAGCGCCAGTCGTGGCATGCGTCTGTTCGTGCAGAGCCTGGGCTGGCGGCTGGTGGCGGCGTCCGGTGACATCGACGTGCGCGCCTTGAAGGACAGCATCAACCTGCTGGCCAAGCTCAATATCACCGCCAATGCCGACCGCATCACGATCACGGCCAAGACCGAGTTGGTGATCCAGGGCGGCGGCAGCGCGACCACCTACAACGCCGGGGGCATCACCCACGCCACCACCGGCCCGTACACCGCCCATGCGGCGAACTTTGCCTACACCGGGGCCAAGAGTCTGGCCGGCGTGTTCCCGGAGCCGCCGAAACCGGGCAAGGGCAATCTGGAGTTGTTCAACCAGTACGCCGGGCAACAGGGCATCAAGGGCGGCGATTTCGAAGTGATCGATGCGCTGGGCAAGAGCCTCAAGGGCACGCTCGATGCCAAGGGGTTCGCCAGTGTCTCCGGGGCCGCACCGGGGCCGGCGCGGGTGGTGTTCGGCAAGGACCCGGCGGACACCTGGAGCGATGGCAGCTACATCGGTAAACCGCAGTGGCCGGTCAATCCGCCGACTGCCGAGGATATTCCAAGCCAGGTACAGGCCATGGTCGCCAAAGCCCTACCGAGCGCCGGCAGTAGCGCTGACCTTCTGGAGAAGGGCAAAGGCTTGGCGCAAACCGGCATGAGTGCGGTGCAAACCGCCCAGGGGGCGATGCAGACCGCGCAGCAAGTCAAAGGCGTGGTGCAGGGCGGCGCGGCTGGATTGCCGAAGCTTGCCAGTGCGGCGATGCCAAGTGCCTCACGCATTCTCGGTGTGGCGAGCAAGAGCGGCCAGTTGCCGCGTCTGCCGGCTGCCACCCCTTCCAAGACTTCCCTCAAAACCCCGGGCCTGCTGGCGGGTGAGATGCTTTCATGACGACTGAAACGGCTGTTGCAAAAAAACGTGAACCTCAGGTGGCGATCGTCCCGTTGAACCTCATCCAAGTGGGGGATGTAGGACGCAGCGCCGCGCAATTTGATGCCTGGTTGCAGTCTACCAGCGGTGGTGTCGTCACCCTCGACCGGATCAAGAACGTCGCCGGTGCGCTGCCAGTGGTCGGCAACATCATGGCGCTGGTCGATGCCTTGAATGACATCGTCACCCTGTCCACCAGCCAAAAGCGGGAAGTGCTCGATTGGGTCAGCCTGGGCATCAACCTAATCGGTGTCTTGCCCATGCCGCCGAGCATGGCTGCCGCACGCATGAGCCTGCGCCCGACGCTGTTCCTGGTGCGTCAGGAGCTGCGCCAGGCCGGCAAGACGCTGCTGGGTGATTCGCTGATCGAGATCATCGTCGGGCACCTCAACGCCGATATTGTCGGCACCATCGATGACTTCGTGAAACAGGCCCAGACCAAGCTCAAGGAGATCCTCGACGACGCAGGGAAACTCGGCGAAGACGTGATCAAGGAGATTGCCACGGGCCTGGAGAAAGCGGTCAAGGGCAAGCTCGACGCCAAGGGCAATGTTCACGAGGCGGAGCAGCAGTTCAGCACCGCAGGCGATCAGTTGCTGCATGATCCCAAGGCCGCTATCGGCAATATCTTCAGTGCTGTCGCCAATGTCTACAAGGCAGCCGGCAAAGGGGTTGCCAACAGTGCCGCCGAACACCTGCTGCCTGGTGAGGTGAAGAAAAAAGTACTGGATAGCACGGCTTCGTTGCGGCTCATGGGCCCAGAGTTGCGTACTCAACTGAACCGCCTGAGCGACACCCAGGTTCAGAACTCCATCGGCGCGTTGTTATTGGTACTAGCCGGCGCTGTCGCGGCCTGGCGCAAGCGCAATGGCCATGGTCAGGGTGGCAACGTCAAACCTGGCACGACCAGCCAGGCCAAGCGCAAGGCGGGTGAAGGTAAGGTGGAGGTCAGCAAGCACGAGGAGCCTGCAAAAAAACGCCCCAATGAAGAGAAGAACTGCGCCTGTGCAGCGACCGAGAGAAGTATCAGTTTCGCTCTTGGCTCGGAGTCTGTGCGCCATACCGATTTCAGTTTGCCGGGACCGTTCCCGATTGAGTGGACCCGCACCTACTGCTCGCGCCTGGACGCTTATGATCAGGACGTACTAGGTGCGCGCTGGATCACTGAGTTCACGACCCGCTTCGACCAAGCCAACGACGGCCTGCTGTTCCATGACGCCGATGGACGCAGTCACGACTACCCGCTGCCCAAGGTTGGCTTGTTCCATTACGACGCCATTGAAAACCTCACGGTGGTGCGCACCAGCGAAGATCAACTGCTGCTGTGCCGTGGCTTCGAGCGCAAGGAAACCTATGTACGCCGTGGCCAGGGTTACCTGCTGACGGGCGTGGTGCTGCGCAATGGCGCCGGAATCATGCTGCATTACGAGCATCGCCACGGCGAGCGTTCGGTGCTCTCGGACCTGATCACTTACCAAGAAAACGATATCACCAAGGTCCATCTGCATCTGGGCACAATGATTGACGAGTACGGCCATCTGATCGGTCTCTGGGAAATCCGTGACGGCGCCCCACAGCGGCAACTGTGTGCTTACCAGTACGACGGTGTCGGCGACTTGATCCAGGCCCAGGACGAAAACAGCGCCACCTGGCGCTATCAGTACCAGCATCACCTGATCACTCGTTACACCGACCGCACCGGACGCGGCATGAACCTGCAATGGCAAGGCCATGGTGCCGATGCCAAGGCCGTGCGTGAATGGGCCGATGACGGCAGTTTCGACACGCGGTTGGAGTGGGACGAGAACATTCGCCTGACCTACGTCACCGACGCCCATGGCCACGAGACTTGGCACTACTACGACAGTCTCGGTTACACCTACCGTATCTGTCATCCCGATGGGCTCTCGGAGTGGTTCTTCCGTGACGACGCGAAAAATCTGATCCGTCATGTTCATGCCGACGGTAGCACTGACCGCTACAGCTACGACGAACGCAGCAACCTGCTCGAGCATATCCGTGCTGACCACAGCGTGATGCACTACGCCTATGACGACCAGGATCAACTGATCAAGATCAGCGACGCCGAAGGCGGTCAGTGGCAGCGGGCTTACGATCTGGTCGGCAACCTGGTCGAAGCCATCGACCCACTGGGCAACAAAACCGAGTACGCCTACAACCCGGCAGGTCTGCCGACGGCGATCAAGGACGCCAGCGGCAACGCGAAAGAACTCGAGTACAACGACGCTGGTCAGTTGGTGAAGTACACCGACTGCTCCGGCAAGACCAGCGCCTGGGAGTACAACGAGCGCGGGCAGATGATTTGCTTCACCGATGCTGCCGGACAGAGCACCGAGTACCAGTACAAGGCCGGCCAATTGGTGCTGATCAAGCATCCGGACAAGACCGAGGAATCTTTCGAGCGCGATGCCGAGGGCCGCCTGCTGGCCCACGTCGATGGCTTGGATCGCTGCACCACCTGGAGCTACACCGAGGCTGGCTTGATTGCCGAACGGGTCGATGCTGCCGAACAAACCCTGCGTTACCGTTGGGACCGTCTGGGTCGGTTGCAGGCATTGGAAAACGAAAACGAGCGACGCGCGCACTTTCTCTACGATCCGGTGGGCCGTCTGCTGGAAGAGACAGGCTTCGATGGCCGCACCACCCGTTATCAGTACGACGCTGAAAGCGGTCGGTTGGCCCAAACACTCAATGGAGAACGCAGCATCGCCGTCAGCTTTGACCCCATGGGCCGGTTGACCGAGCGCCGCGCGACGCTGGGCGAGCAGTCGCAAAGTGAAACCTTCGCCTACGACGGCAACGGCAACCTGGTCATGGCCAGCAACGCCCACAGCCGTCTGCAATGGTTCCACGATCCCGCCGGCAACCAGCTGCGTGAGCATCAGCATTACCTGGGACTGGAAAAACCACAGGTTGCGGTCTGGCAGCATGAGTACGACGTGCTCAATCAACGCATTGCCACCATTCGTCCAGACGGTCACCGGGTCAGTTGGCTGACCTATGGCAGCGGCCATTTGCTCGGCCTGCGTCTGGATGAGCACGAACTGATCGGCTATGAGCGCGACGACCTGCACCGCGAAGTCGCCCGCCATCAGGGCAACCGCCTGTTGCAAACCCAGAAGTGGGACCCAGCTGGGCGTCTGCAAGAGCAACTGCTGGGGCGCAGTGACGACAAATCCACGTTGCTCAAACGTGAATACAAATACGATGCCGCAGGCCAACTGACCGATATCAACGACAGCCGCCGTGGTCCATTGGCCTACCGCTATGACCCGGTCAGCCGCCTGCTCGGTGCCACCAGCCGCCTGGGCGTAGAAACCTTTGCTTTCGACCCGGCCAGCAACCTGTTAGACGACAAGGCTACGGAAATCCGCCGACCGCTGGACCAGGATTCGCCGCGTAGCAAACTGCTGGACAACTTGTTGCGTGAATACGCCGGCACTCATTACGAGTACGACGAACGAGGTAATCAGGTCGTGCGATGGCATAACGGCGTCTATAGCCGTATGCAATGGGACCTGTTCGACCGTCTGGTGCACTTCGACGACACCCGCCTGGCGGTGGATTACGCCTACGATGCCCTCGGTCGTCGCCTGCACAAAAACTCCAGCGCGCACTACAAACAACGCCCGGAGGCTGGCTCGCAGTGGAACCGCAACGAACACGCGCGCAAACAGCGCGAACTCGGATGTGGCTTCACTCTGTATGGCTGGGACGGCGACAACCTGGCCTGGGAAAGCAGCCCGGCTCAGCAGGATGGTGGCACGGGGCGCACCGTGCATTACGTCTTCGAGCCCGGCTCCTTTTTCCCGCTGGCCCAAGCCCTACGGCAAAAACCGATTAATCTGTTAGGCCAGCCGGACTACAGCGGCGACTACAGCCTCGATGACGATCCGTTGTGGAACCACCAACCGACCGCACAACCGTTTGATGTGGTTGCCTGGTATCAGTGCGATCACCTCGGCACACCGCAAGAGCTGACCGATCAGAACGGCAACGTCGCCTGGAGCGCGCAGTACAAGGCCTGGGGTGACGTGCGCGAACAACGCTCGGCCTTGGCGCAGCAGCAAGGGCTCACCAACCCCATACGGTTCCAAGGTCAGTACCACGACCATGAGACGGGGCTGCATTACAACCGGTATCGGTACTATGATCCGGGGGTTGGGCGGTTTATCTCGCAGGACCCGATCAGTTATGCGGGAGGTCCAAATCTATACGCTTATGCGCCGAATCCGGTTAAGTGGGTCGATCCGTTCGGTTTGGCAAAATCGCCAGGTGGGTCAGGGCGAAAACCTAAATCTGAGAAACCAAATCAAAACTCCGAATGCCCGTGCAGAAAAAAATGGGAGGTCAATCGGTATGATCGACTTTGTGAAGGTAACGTGGGTGGCGTAGGCTACGCGAAATACCATCGTGATCCCAAGACTAAAACCTGGTGGTCGGAGGATAAAACTGGTCATGGAGAGAGTGCGTGGAAGGTCTATGATAATAGTGGCGAGTGGATTGCTGACGCTGATGTGTATGGTGACTACATGAGTAAGCACAAAAGCGATACTGGGAAAAACATCAACTTTAAATCTTTGAAGTGCAAGGATGTAAAATGATTACCTCTGCCGAGGAATTTGTGGCGCTACGTGGGAGCGATATAAAAAGCGAGTACGATAGAGCCGCCATGGAAGAGGCTCCTATTTCTGTGTGGCGCGAAGTAATTGAGAGATATCCTGATTATAGGAAGTGGGTTGCGCATAATAAAACTGTTCCATTGGAGATTCTTGAAGAGCTGTGTGCGTTCGATATTAGCGTCAGGCGCCTTGTTGCAACAAAAAGAAAGTTGTCACTGGCATTGTTTGAGCGTCTTTCTCAGGACTCTAGTTCTGTTGTGAGAATTGGAATAGCTGCAAACAAAAAGACGCCCTCTGCAATCCTTGAGAGACTACTTGAGGACGAGGATGAAGATGTTGCTAGTGCAGCAAAATATAACTATGAAGACAGAGAGTCATAGTGAGTACTTTATTGCAGTCGAGAAGGAGCGCTGTTAGTCAGTGAAAGAAATCATCCGCTTGGGCGACTCCACCAGTCATGGCGGTGTCGTACTTGAGGCCTTCTCACAAACGGACCTCAACGGCAAACCCATTGCTGGCGTTGGCCACAAGGTTAGCTGTCCTCTGTGTAAAGGTGTCTTCCCTATAGCCGAGGGCAGCAGCACCTACACGGTAGGCGGAATTGCTGTGGCACTGGACGGTATGAAAACCGCCTGCGGTGCCAGCCTGATCGCCAGTGGTCCGAAGGGGGCTGTGATTAGTTGACGTTCCTCTGACTTCAGAGCAAATCATCCGGCCGGCCGACTGTTCAGCGCCACCAGCCGCTTGGGCGTGGAAACCTTTGCCTTCGACCCGGCCAGCACCTGCTCGATGACAAGACTGTAGAAACCCGCCGACCGCTGGACCAGGATTCGCCGCGCAGCAAACTGCTCGACAACCTGTTGCGCGAGTACGCCGGTACCCATTAAGAGTACGACGAGCGCGACAACCAGATTCAGCGTTGGCATAACGGCAGCTACAGCCGGATACAATAGGACCTGTTCGACCGTCTAGTGCATTTCGACGATGCGCGCCTGGCGGTGAATTACGCCTAAGATGCCCTCGATCGTCGCCTGCACAAGAACTCCAGCGCGCACTACAGATGACGCCCGGAGGCCGGCTCGCAATGGAATCGCAACGAAAAGGCAGAGGTTGTTGTTAACCAGGACGGATCTCAGAGTCATGGCACACGCGGCGATGTATCCGAATTGACTCGCAAAGAGAAAGATTACCTTCGGGCGCAGGGATTTAACCTATGAAAAAGCTAAAAAAATTTACCGTTCATGGAACGGCTGTTGGTAGTGATAAAAACATCAAGCTGGACGAGATATCGATTCTCGCCGATCCAGAAACGATAAGAGACATAGGTGTTTTCTTGATCAGCGCATCGTACGAAATGGCGACAAATGGGCTAGAGCACCTACACCTGCAAGACTTGATCGAGAATTTCTCGCACAAGAAGCATGTGGATTTCATCGCACTTAACCAGGAAGTGGTCAAGCCCGTAAGCAAGTGATCGCTATCGGCTATTCGATACCGCACTCATGGTGAGTCAACCTGGTTAAATGCATGAAAAATAAACTAGGAGTTTAGGTATGCAAAGGATTGACTTGATTGCACCTAACGAGGCACAGAAGAAGGTGTGCGCCAAGTATGGCTTACCCGTTCATCCTCCTGAGGAAATGGTCGCCATTGCATTGGACACTCTACACAAGTCTCCAATTTATGGGGCAAGGGTCCAATTGCCTGAGGGCGGTACAATAAGCTGGTTTATTCACTGTGGCGAGCATTCGCCTGCGAGCGGTTTTTACCAAGCACTTCACACAAGCCATTTAGTGGAGGAGTTGCCGGAAGTCGTGAAATATCTTTTTCTGCCTGAAGGGGCAAGGTTTATTATAGACAGGCAGGGTTACGAGGATGTCTGGATGGCGGAGTCAGAATGAACGACTTCTGTTGGGTGTTTTAAAATGCTTCGCTGACGAGTACTGGTTGAGTATGAAAGACATTATCCGCTTGGGCGACGCCACCAATCATGGTGGCGTCGTGTTGGAGGCGTTTTCCCAAACCGATCTCAATGGGAAACCGATTGCGGGCGTTGGTCACAACGTCAGTTGCCCGCAGTGCAAAGGCGTATTCCCCATCGCCGAGGGCAGCAGTACCTACACGGTCGGTGGAGTTGCTGTGGCATTGGACGGTATGAAAACCGCTTGTGGCGCCAGTCTCATCGCCAGCGGCCCAAAAGGAGCGGTTATAGGTTAGCTATTAGCCGAGACCGCCGATCACCACTCAAGCTTACTGCTTACGAAAGGCTCACGTATCGATACGTTCTACCTTCTACATCACGTTCGTCGTTGTACAAGTCGGTCATGCTGGCGTGTTTATGACCCAGGAGTGTTTGCGTATCGATCCCTTGCGTTCGATAAAGGCGTTCCGAGAGCGACCGGATCTCATGGAACGTTGGCGGGGATCGCCAGGTTTTGCGTGGGAATGCCTCGTCACGGCAGGCCGCAAAAGAGTGGGTCAGCATCGCTGTGACGTAGGGTTTTCCGTCACGCCGGGCAATGAACGTGTTGCCGTTGGGCTGCACCTCAAGGCACCGATCAATGGACTCTCCGACGCTCATGCCAATAGCGTCGAGCTTCAGCTCAAGCGGTATGGCGACGCAAGCCCCCGTTTTCTGCTGGGTGACGTGCAGGTGGCTGGCAAAGACATGGGGAGGCGCCATCACGGCCACATCGGCACGGCGTTGCGCGGTGACCAAGGCTAGATTCAGGCAGTTGGCAAACCACGGCCTCTTCCAGGACTCTGCGACCTCACGAATTTTTAGGAAGTGCAGCAAGCTCAGGCGGTCACGTGCGGGGCGGGGTGTAGGTGTTTTGATCGGAGATAATGGGTTGTTGACGAGTAACCGGCAGTAGACTGCTGTGTTGAATAGATCATTGGCCTCGATGTGCACCCGCCGGGCAGTGAAAGGGCGGCCGCTCTTGGCGATGTTGTTGATTAACAGCTCAAGATCGCGAGGCATGATCTGATGCAGGAGGCGATTTCCCAACGAGAGGCGCAGGTGTCGCAGGTTGTTGAGGCGGTCGCTGATTGTTCGAGGCTTGAGCGGGCGAGAGCGAATCAGCTCTTCCTGCAGATCGCACCACTGTGCGAGGGTCGTTGTACCGAATGGGGGAAATTGGAACATGACAGCTTCTCTCCATAACTGAAGTTGAAAGCTGCCTGTTCGGCAGTGGGCGTCCCAATTTAGCGGATAGGAACGCTCTGGTGTCAGGGCGCTGTAATTCTGAATATGTCCTCTTAATTTTCTGGGGGGATGGGTAGCAGCAAAGCCCCAGCGCTCACAGGTATTTCTTGAAGCTCCCGGCTGAGATACTCACCACCACGCCCAAGGCTGCTGCGCAGGGCAGCAACACCAACAAGGGGCTTACGGTCATCGGCAATGCGGGGTAAATCATCCAGGGCGCGACCCACAGCGGCACGATCATTCGCTTCGCCCGGTGGTAGATGAACCCGGATTCTCTTCCCGCGCCAAAGCGGCGCAAATCCCGACGCACCAAACCATCAATCAGCCCCGTGAGGACCGCCATCAAGAACAATGGCAGCGTCAGGATCAAAATCAGAATCCGCGCCAGAAAGGTCAGCGCCGCATAGACCGCCGCCAGCCCGTAATCCTCCAGGTGCACATAGGCCAGCCCCAGGTAGTACTGCAACCCGGTGCTCCGATTGCTGTTCAACCGGGACTGTTCGGCGGACTGGGTGATCCAATGGATCAGACCGGTTTTCTCAAAGCCCCATTCGTACGCTAGGCCGATGATCCAGCGGGCAGTTTGCCCGGGCTGCTCGACCAGCAGGCTCTGGACAAAGGCCGCCGACAACCACTCCAGCTCGCTGTTCAGCATGTCCCGCGAGTGGTGCCAGCCTTCCTCTGGCCAGAAGAAGTACAGACCGATCCACTCGGTCACCACGCTGAAAAACAGCGACACCAACAAGATGCCGAGGAGGGTGAAGGGCAGCCCAAGAACCTTGCTGATCAGGCCTTTTTCACGGTACGCCTGCTGGTTTTTTGCGGTGTCAGTGCTCGCGGCCATGGTCCCACTCCTGCTCAGTGCACCGTGACGAGCACGGGCTCGAAGCAGACCAGCAGTGGACCTGCGACCGAGTCTTCCACCCGAATGTGGACCGGGGTGGTCCACCGTGGAGACAGGCCGTGCTGATTCAACTGGTCAAACAGCTCATACGCATCATGGACCCCCAACTGAGTCTCTCTCAGCAATCTCCCCAGGACCTTGGATATGGCCTTCACCGAAGCGCTCGGCGCCCGAAGCTGAGCGAAGCGCAGTTCTAAACGGGTGGACCCTCTCATGGCTGAGCCTCCTCTGTATCCGTCGCGTCGGCCGCGGCCAGGGGGGCGTCCTTGGGGGCAGGGCCATCGTCCAACAGATCCGCGGGCAGCGATTCATCCAGCACCCGCGTTCCACTGCTCATCCACCACTCGCCACCGCCGTGGATGTAGCGCTTGCGCATGTGCTGGGCCAAGGTTTGCAGGTCCTTGGGCATGCATTCATCAGGATCGGGGGCAGGGAGCGGCATTCGGATTTTCCAGAGGTTGGCGCCTTCGATCAGGGCAAACGCTTGCCCCTTCGGCAGGCTGACGATGTGGGCCGGCTCTATCAGCGGAACACTGGTGGAGCTGACCCGGTCTTGGGTGTTGCTGGTGAAATCGGTGCTGCCGGTCGGGTCCGAGCTGTCGGTTGCACCGCTGACCAACGTGGTGGAGTAGACGTCCACCTTGGGCAATTGACGGGTCAGCAACTCGGCGGTGGCGGTCTCGCGGACCCTCAGCATGAAGAGGTTGTTGAAGTTGCCCACTACCTGACCGGCCTTTGCCCGGTTGCCGATCTTGGCTTCGATGTCGCTGAGGGTCTGGGTGTAGGCGCTGACCTGGATGCCAGCGCCGCCGCCCTTGTTGATCATCGGAATGAACTCATCGCCCATCAGCTCGTTGAACTCATCAGCGTGAAGGTTGATGGGGATTTTCTGATCCTGGGCAGCACCGGGCAGGCCGTCATCGATGCCGAACTTGTAGATATGGCCCGCCACGGACACCAGGTCTGAAAACATCGAGTTGCCTACGGCGGCGGCTACCTCTGGATCGGACAAGGCATCAAGCCCGACATACACGACGGCCCGTTTACGGATGATCTGCATCCAGTCAAAAATCGGCCGGGGGTCGTTGAGGTCCATGTAGTTGGGCGAGATCAACTCCGCCATGCGCCCGGTGGTGAGCTTCTCCAGCAGCGGGAGGAGCGAGGCGACGATCTTGTCGAAGTAGGTCTTGTCATAGCGGATTGCCGAGCGCAGTCCATCCATCACCGGATCCGCCACCCGGGTTTGCGAGAGATACTGGTCGATGGCGGTTACGCGTTTCTGCCGACCGCGCATGTTGTAGGGGGTGTTCTTTTCGTTCAGGGCGCCTTCAAGGGTGACGATCACGTCCCAGGCCCTGGGGTCGTGCTTGGCGAAGTAGTAACCGCTGTACTCGATGAACAGCGCGTCGATATTGATGACGTTCAGTTGGATCTTCAGGTAGTCCGGACGAATCCCCAGTTCCACCAGCGCCCGGGCAATGATGTTGACAAATCTCCACGCAAACTCCCGAAAGGCCGCGCTGTTGCCTTCACCCGAGAGCTGGCCGGCGATGCGGCTGGCCACTTCGGAGATGCGCCCAAACCGGCCCACGGCGTTGTAGCGCGCCGAAATATCCGGCCAGCCCAGGTGAAAGACATAAAACTCGCCCTCACGACCGGCGCGTTTGGCTTCGATGTACATGCGCTTGAGCAGGTCAGCGTCACCCTTGGGATCGATCACGATCACTGGCTCGAATAAGGGCAGTCCGTCGACGATCTTCTTGCGGCGGATATCCTGGGTGATGAACAGTTCTGCCAACCGAGTTTTACCGACCCGAGTCGTGCCCAGAATCAGGCTGTGGCCGACGCGCTCCCCCAACGGGAGGCCGGCCTCCACTTCATTGGGTTCAACGCCATGCAAACGAGGGGAACCGCCCACCGGTGGCAGCGGGCGTACCGGGTTGAGCGGGCTGTCCCAGGCGGTAACGCGTGGCACCAGGCTCAACGGAAAGGGGGCCAACTCTAGACGCGCTTCCAGTCGGCGAGCGGCCTGAAACGCTGCTGTGGGCTCTACGTAGCGACGAAACTCGGGCCGGTAGGTCTGCATCAGGCGCTGGGTGTGCCGCTGCTCCCACTTGAAGCCTAGGCCGATAAAGAGTCGGCTGTTACTCACGGGGACCTGCTTGCTGGTCATCACATAGCGCGGTAACCGACGGATGTTGCGCCGGTAGCGCATCACCACCAGCGCCTGGCGAAGGCGTATCCCGCCGAACGCTAGAAAGAACATCGCCGACACCACCCCGAAGATCGGTGTCAACGCCAGCGACCAGGGCGCGAACAGACTCAAGTAAGCCCCAATGCCACACACCGCCACGGTGTAGAGCTCCACGGCAGGCCGCAGCAGGGCCTCGATGGTGTGGGACTGGGTCATGACTACTGCTCGATACCGGTAGCCGTCACCAGTACGGGGTAGTGCTCAATCCCCAGCCGCTGGGCCAGGTCATCTGCCGCCGCCGGTAACATCTCCAGTCCGGCGCCCAAGGCACGCAGCTCAGCAAGGGCCGCCATCCGCTTCACATTGACCACCCAGCCAACGGCCTTCATCTCGCGCAAGGCATCACCTCGGTGCTGCAGCCACTGCCGTGACAGCTCGTCATCGCCCACCAGGAACACGGGCTGCAAGCCGGCAGCATTGTGCACGCGGCTCTCGAAGGAACCTGGGCTCAATGATGGTGACCTCACTGGCAACATGTCCGCCTCGCTGTAGGCGTTGATGCGTACCGGCGGCAAGGTCATGGCCTTGGCCGGTTGCTCATCCGGCAACAGGTTAAGGGAGCGGTAATAGGCCAGGGTCGAGGCGCCGCCCAGGTCATCAACGACGATCAGTTCGGCGTGGACGGCAGCGCAGGACAGGCCAGTCAGTACGCCCAGTACCAAAGCAGCCAGCGGTGCACGGGGGGCAAACGGAGAGAGGGGGGAGTGTATTGGGTTCATGGGGTCTTCATTCCTTGAAGGTTGGGGGTGGTGACACGGGTCAGGTGCTTGGCAAAGGCCCGGCGGTAGCGTTTGGCGGGAGCGCCGCCGGCTGGGCGGTGGTAGCGGCCCGCGGCGGCGGTCCAGTCGCTGTCCGGGGATTTGTGTTTCAGGAGCAACGCGGTGGCGACGGCCAGGTTGCGGTACGGGTCCAGGGCCTCGCAGGGATGTGCAAAGTGCTCACCGTTCCAGCCCAGGTTGATCTGTCCCAGGCCCGCGTCCACCTGCTTGGCACTGACCGTCTGGAGGGCCTGAAGCAGGGCACTGCATGCCGAGCGCCGATCCGCAAAGCGGTAAGGCTGGCCGGCCACATTCAGGGTCCAAGGCCAGGGGACCAGTCGACCACGGACGCGGGCACCACTCTCTTGAAGGGCCAGCGCGTACAGCACGGGTGAAGGGACCGGCGTGCCCCGTGTGGCCCATTGGTAAGCGGGCGGTGGCAACGCAGTGGCACTGACCTGCAGGGCCAACAGACCACCCCCCACAAGGCCTGCACACGGCCATAAACGACGCCGGCTCATTGCCGTTGCCATTGGCCAAAGACCAGCCGCATGACGGCAGGAAAGGCCCCGTTGTCGCCCAGACGTGCCCAGTGCCCGGCGTCGTGATTGAGGGTGATGTCGCGGTTGAGAACCTTCTGCGGCTCAATCCCAGCCTGTTTGGCCCAGGCGCGAAGGCGGTCATCTTTACCTCGGCTGTCGACCAGGTACAGATCGAAACCCTGCACCATTTGCTGAAGCTGCCTGACGCGCTCGGGGCAGTTCTTGCAGTTCGTGGTAACAAACACCGCCAACCGCGCCGCTGAAGTAATAGGGGATGCCTGGGCCGTGCTCTCGGAGCCCATCAGGTTTACCGGCAGTTGCCCGGGGTACAAACGCTGGAAGGCATCGTTGTAGGCGTTCTGGTAAGCCAGCAGCTTCTGCACACGGGTGAACTCCGCCTGCACCTGCTGTTCGGCATAGCGCTGCTGTTCCTGGGGATCTCGCGCCTCTATGCCCAACGCCGTCAACGGATCGAGGTTGGGCGAGTACACGCCCAGTGGCCCTTGCATCAAGCGGCGGTAGCGCTGCCACTCTTCTGGCTTGAGGCCCCATTCGGTGGCCAGCGCCTGCTCGAGCGCTTGAGCCGGGTGTTCCTGGTGTTGCGTGTGTGGCGTGTTTTCAACGGTCAGGGGGATCAGCGTTTCGGCCTGCACCACTGAAGGCAGTACCAGACAGGCGCCGCTCAACAACAGACAAAGAGGGGATACGTTCATGGCGCATCCCTCACGGCATCGAGACGGTGAGCGACCCACCGTCAGGCCGAATCCATCGGGCTTTGCTCGGCTCCAACGCTTCCAAGCGCCAGCCCAAGAACACCCGGCCGGGCCGAAGTAGCTCAATGTCCTCCAGTCGCCGTACCCCTGTGAGCGCCACGGCCAAAAACAACTCACCGCCGCGCGACTCCAGACCCACGACGGTGAAGGGTGGTCGTACGCTGGTTTTGCGAGGACGTACAGCCTTGGGCACGGTCGATGAAGAACCCGGTGCAACAGCAGTGGAGGGGAGCGGCGCAGTGGCCGGAGCAGGAGGGGTTTCTACAGCAGCTTTGAGCGCCAGCAACGCGCCCTCGGTGTTTTCCACCTGGGTGGTCAGTGCAGCGAGTCCCGAGACGACGGTCTCTACGGCGCGGTCCGCCGCCAGCGCCTCAACGCGCTCAAGGATTGCCTGTTGCGCGACCTGAAAATCGGCCTCTGTCACGCAGCTCAGCGACTGCAAACCCTTGAGTTCGGCATCCACCTTTTTCAGATGCAGCTGGATGCTGTCTGGACCTTCGTGAGAGGGCGTCGAGGCCACAACGGTGGAGAGCGTCGAGAGTTTGCTTCCCAGGTAGATCGCGGTGCCCACCAACAGAACCAGCGTGGTGCCCTGAATGGCTGAATACAGCGTGGGACGCTTCATCACTCACCTCCCAGCGGCCGCGCCGCAGGTGAGGAAATCGCTCCCGCTGTACTCGCCGCCGCGCCAACCGCTACGGTTGTCGGCAGCCGTTCCGAACCCTTGTCCCGTGCCACAAAGCAGATGCTTCGGGCTCTTTCGTCAACCTCCACTTGCCAGGCCGGCCCAGCCAACGCCAGCAGTGCATTACGCACAGTGATAGGCCCCAGCCGGTAGTGAGCAGCGGGCAAAGGATGGGAGAACAGCACCTGCACATCGCCAGTCCCTGCACCGTCCGCCGGACACAACCGATAGCCTGAGTGGCGCAGAACGTAGCGCATGGCTTCTTGGACCGTCGGGTTCAAGACCTCCGGTAGATGGATATCGATCACCTGGCTCAGCAGATCCAACTGCTCGGCCCGGGGTAACGTGCTGGCGAGGGTGTAACGGCCCTCTCGCTGTGCAGGCGAACGTTCAGGTAGCAGCCACTGAACCTGGGACCGGTGGGAAACCTTCGAAACGGAAGGGCGTGCGACCTCCGTCCGGGCAGATGAAGTCGTCAACGATGCGCAGCCCGACAGCGCAATCATGGTCAACGGCAAGGCGAGTGTTACAGCGGTGGCCAGCGGCCGAGTAGGGGAAAAAAACATCCATGTGTCCTCACGCAGTGGTGAGAACACAGTTGCAAATCAGAGCCGGTGGCGCCGCAAACAAACAGGATTTGGGTCGAGGGTATTTTTTCTGGTGGGCGATGCAACGGAGTTCAGAGCAGGACCTATTGAGGAAAATCAGCGCGGAGGTTGATTGCGCGCTTGGTTTTTCTGGAGGAGCACGCAGAAAATACAAGGCGTGAAGCTGTTTTTCACCTAGCTCTTGAAAAGGCTAAGGATAGCCACGCCTATACCGTGAAAATGGCTCCAACTTATTCTTCTGAACGCGGTGCAGGCAGTTCGTCAGATAATCGGCGTCAGCTGGCTACGCTGCTCGGGACCAGGGAACCCGAGGGTGGAGTAACGCGGAGGGTAGAAGTCTTTTTCCGCGCAAAGCAGCTCTCCCAGCTTTGATTCTACCTCCTGCCAAGCAACCACTTGCGTGACTGCTGGGCCGTTTTCCTGAGGCTGTACCAATACGACTCGGTCCGTCTTGGGCAGGGAGGTAGCAACACCCTGTGTCCAGGCCGATATTGAGAAGGTCCTGCCGTTGTTCTCGGGCTGTTCGTAGAGCATATGAGTGGCTACAAACACATCTTCATTCCAGACCTCATGAATCTTGTCCAGAAATTCTTTCTGCGCGCTGTAGAAGCCATGGAGCATTAATCGCTGAAGGTCGCCCAGGCGTGCGCTGAGTTCCGGCTCCTGAATGGGGAACGGGATGATCTTGTGTTCGTTATAGGTGTAGATCTGACTGGAAAGAGCACGACCTTTATCCATGGCCTTGAAACTCAGCTCGATCATATGGCGCAAGCCCTCGATATCCTTGTCGCCGGTGACCATCAGCACATCGCGGTTGGGGATCATGAACACCGGTCGGCCTTTCACGCGCGCGCGTTGCAGGACATCGGGCAACAGCACCCGGCTGGTGTCGTAGCCGTCCTTCCAGGCGCCAAGATAAAGCCCGGGGATAATCTGCTCGAAGGCATCGGGCGTTACGTCTCGCAGGTTGTCCAGTGCAATGGACAGCGCTTCGTTCAGGGGGATGTTCCAATCGTCCTGCGGACCCTTGGTCAGCGTGGAGGTGGTGTCTGGGTAGTCGACCGCCAGCAACGTCACACAATCCTTGCCGAGCGGGTGGTGGGCCACGGTGAAAGGTGAGTCCCAGCCCTCGTTATGTACGTGGTGCAGGCGAATCTCTTCCAGCATGGCCAGATTACGAATCACCGGACGTAGCAAGGGGCGAGTCTGTTCGAAGGTCGCAGACGTGCCCTTATGCGAGGCGAGCAGGGTTGCCAAGTAGCGGTTGAGCACGCTTGCTTTTAGGTCTTTACTGGCCTGTAGGTAGTCGCGGTAGGCGTTGTGTAGATTGAAATAAGCGCGATCACCTTGGCGCAGTCGGAATTCCTCAGGCAAGTACTCGAGGGGACCGTTAAAGCCGCTATCGCGAGCGGCTTTGATGACCTTCTGGGCAAAGCTCTCCTGTGTCGGGGGGCGGTTGAAGAGCTTATTGAAAAATGCGCTGAGCATGTGAGAGTTCATTCCATGAATGCTGGTGACTCATGATGCTTGTCCAATGGAACTTAAGTAAAGATTCCAAAGTTGTGCAGTTAAACAAGGCTGCCTTCAGTTGGCGGACGTGATTGGCAGAACGTCTCTGATTGAGGAGGCTCTTCAGTCGGAGGAGGGGTAGCTGCCTGTTGCCAATACTGCTGGCTATCGCGGACATCAAAGATTGGCGAGCGTGTGCTGCAGCTGCTGATGCTCCCAAGTGCTAAGTAGATCAACCGGATTGGTTCCGTAACGCTGCCAATCGTCAAGCGTTCCTACTCTTCCAGCAGGGCACGTCGCGTCGTCACAGTAATTCAGGGTATCGCCGTCATTGAAAAGCGTAAGCGTCCAGCCATCTACCTCAACGGGCATAGGTCCGGTATGGATCTCGTTCCAGGACTGCGTGCTCAGTCGACGCAGGGTGCGTACACCCAGAGCCACATCTTTGAGCACCTGGTAAACCTCTCGAGCGGTGAGGGCGGTGGCTGTCGTCATGTGCGTCGTTCCGTCGGGTCCGGTGAGGCCCAGCTAAAAGACGGTACGAGTGATTTGCTTCTGCGGCTCGGCATGACAACCCACGGACTTTGATAAAGGGGCCTCTCAGTATACTGAAGTCTTCATGCTCCAATGTGGCCCGGATAGGATCTCAAGGCCGCGTATCGGAATGCCTGGCAGGCGGAGCGATTCGAAAAAACGTCTGGCTATAGGCGCTTTTGATATGATGGCGTTTGGCTATCTCATGGCTGAGGATGATGGGGTTTATGGAGGCTAAAGGTTTGTTTGTACGCAATTTGTTAGTTCAGGCAGTCTCTTTGATCGTGCTCACCGTTTTTCTTGCCGGCTGCTCTTCGCATAAGGCTGCGGATCCAGCAGAACCGGTTGAAAAGCCCGAGGTGCTCACCGCAGACGAACACAATGCAAAGGTCATTTTCAAAGTGGTCAACACCGGCGCTACCGTGAATTTTAAGATCGGAAAGCCCGGGAATTTGAACAGAGTAGGTGTTGTGTATAACGATGCTCTAGAGCAGCAGCTACCCGCCTTTGCCAGGGGGCTGGCTAAAGGGCTCACTCGAGGGCTCTATGGTGCGAAGCCGAGCCGCGAAATGTTAGTGCCAGCGGGTCAACTGACTGAGGTTGAAGGTGTAGCCAATTGGCGTGACGACCGTGGCACGACTTATCGGCTGGAAAAATGTGGCCCGCTGTCTCGAGCCTTCCTCGCTCAGTCCAGTAAGACCTATTTGGTTGAGTTTGATCTGCAGAATTTCTTGTCATGCGACCAGAAAATTTTTGATATCACCCAGGCAGGACAGAAAGACCAGGTTTCACCGGCCAAGCGGTAGCCGTTTGAGTCGTTCCACTGTGCACGGGCATGAGTGCTCGGTGAATGCTTTCAATGCATGAGCCGGGAGCTGGTCTCCACGGGGGCTACTTGGCTGCTGAGCAGCGGGCAGAGGATGGGAGTACAGCACGGGTGCATCATTGGGGTGAGGGGGTTAGCGGATTGCCGATCTCAGCCTGTCATACCGGCGGAAAGTCTTCATACGATTTTGGGAGGTATCCCCAAATTCTCAGAACGTCAGCACGTACGTCAAACTCGAACCCAATTTGTGCGACGATCTTCGATATTTCGTCTGTATGGTCAATGGTTGTAGGTGCAAGCAGCCTTCCTTTCGAGGGGGCTGCTTCCGACAAGCCAATGTCGAACCATTCGACGGACGCAAATGGAAACGGCAGATGGTAAAACCACTCGACATCCCACTCTGAGACATATCCTGTGACGGACTTGGATCGGTAAGACGGACGCCAACCCTGAAGCTGGCGGAAATGGTTGATCAGCTCATCCCACTTGGTATTGTTCGATGCACTGGCCAGGTTTCTCGCCGCTACGGCAGCCTGGATTTTCTTTCGTGTTGCATCATCATGGAGCGCGCCGGCCCCCGGTAGTTCACTCATATTCAGTCCTATCGATTTTTTGGTGCTCAAGAATGAATACTTCTGGCCAAGGCTGTGTGAAAACGTATCCACCGTGCTTAGACCTGCAACGTTAAATCTGCTCTCTTGAATCAGGCACAGGGACATTAGCGGCCGGGCTTATCCCAATGATCTTGTGAGGCAGCAAGGGTGGCTCTTCGGCGTGCTCCCATTCCAGGTACCACTCGTATGTTTCGTTGTCAGCCTTGAATTCATGTTTAAGCGTCCAGCCAAGCTCCACGAGCTTTTGAGCCCATTGAGAGCCGTGTGTTTTCGTCATTCGTGGGGCTTTCATAACGGTCACCGCTCGCATGATTGCTGAAGATTTTAACGCAGGAATTTCCCATGAGGCGCTTCATTCAAAACGAATATCGCGGCCAAAACACTTTGCTCCCCCGAGAGTCCTGACGACCTCAGCGATGCCAATCCGGTGCACCTAGTCGATGCCTTCGTAGACAAACTCGACCTGACCTTCTTGGGTTTCGACGACGCTATTGCAGCTGCCACAGGCCGGCCTCCTGACCACCCCACGATCCTGCTGAAGATCTACATCGATGGCTGTCTCAACCACATTCAGTCGAGCCGGTGCCTGGAGCAAGAAGCCCAACGGTCGTAGCGCGCACCCATGACGAACAACTCATGCGGTTAGTCGCTGCTACTGCCCACAAGGATCCAGCGCTTACCTTGAGCGTGGACGTCATAGGCAAACTCCCAAAATACCGGGTAGGCGGGGTGACCTTTTTTGAACCAGAAGGCTTTTATGTCGTCAGCCTCATGGACGTGTGCGGTTTGCATCAGTTTTTCAGCGAGGAGCGTGATTTCATCTAGCTTGGTAGCCAAATCCACCGGCCCTGAACCTTCATCGCCTGGATGAAGCAGTAGCTCCATCACTTGCTCTTGAACTTCGCTAACTGAAACGTCTTTGGCGCCGCCCACCACACTGTCTCGGGATACTGCGTGTGTGAGGGCATCGGCTAATGATTGGCTAGCGTCCAGAGGGCCGTAGACGTTGACCCATACGCAATAATTGTTGCCGTACAAAAGCTGTTCCAGCCTGAGAAAATCTTCAGGCCTGTCGTCTCGCGTAATTTTCATAATGCCCTAATGGTCAAAGCGGTGAGGCCATGGGCGCTTCATGCGCTCAACATCCCTTGCACCGCTTAGTGCTGTTCTTGTGGCTGTTGTTGACTGATAGCCGTTTTACCACGGGAGGCTTCTGGCCAAAAGCCATTATCGGTTGCTTGAGCTCGGAGAAGATGGCCGTGAGCCGCAGGTTTTTGGTGATGCAGGGGGGAAATTCAGAGAAGTGTGACGTGCGCCTGTGCGAGGGCGATTCCGTCCTGGAAACGTTTCGGCTTCAAGTCCGTTCCGAGTAAGATTCTGGTGCCAAAAATGGATGCCCTCCGTTCACGATGTGCCCTGAAAGCTCGCGCCTGGTTCGCCGATTCGAACGGTATATGAATGCCCATCTGACGTGTTGTTGGGGATTTACGAGCGCTCAAGAATCGCTACACTCCCAGCACTCTGTTTTGGACCCCGCTATGAATCTCTCTGACGTCGTTCTTGTGCTGCTCCTGGCGGCACGCATTCATGGTACGGATGAGGCGGTGAGGGCATCGGCCAAGAGCTGCGTGAAGAAGTTGCCACGTTCCAAGCGCGATCTGATCTACAACGTGATCAACAGCCGAAGCCCGATGGATCTGGTCGCTTTTCTGGCTGAAAACCTCGACGACTGACACCACAAAACGCCCGATCCGTATTTGAGGCCCAGGGACCTTCTTTTGACCATCTTTCGCGGCGGCTAGGCCCTGAATGCCTGATGTGAAGAGGCCGTGCGCCCGTACGGAGGCGTGCCCCGTACAGGATGAGTGGCTGTGGATCAGCACTTAGGCCGTGCCGAGTAAAGGGGGGTCACAAACGCCAACCTGCCAGGGCACGTTTTATACGCTGTGGCCTATTTGAATGTATCGATCAATGCCAAGACAGAGATCGCGGTGAAGGGGGAAGCGACGATCGCGAAAAGGGTGGAGTTCCACAACTGTTTATCGAACTTGATCATATCCAGTTCGAACCTTACGTCTCTGATCAAACAGGTTAACTCAGTGCTCTGAGAACGGATGGACGAATGAAGCTGGTGTTCTCGCTGCCTGATAGTTGACCTTAATTCGTGATCGACCCCCTGCAGCTCATAGCTTGAAGCGAAACGGTCAATGTCGGCCCCCCAACCAGCCACCGCGGCCTTGAGTTTTTCTTCAATACAGATGGTAGATTCGAGCGCATTTTCCAGGCGTTTTGAGGACTTCATCGTATCTCCTGCAATCGATCATTTGTCCGGTGGCACGGCCTGTCGGCAAGCCTCCGTCAGTGTGAAAATCGGGTCTTCAGTCGGCGAGGGTGTCGATGACAGCCCTCGCCTATGAATGCCCGGCGTACTGCACTGATCAACGCACTCCTGTACGTCGTAGCCTTGTAGATCATGACCACCTGATGAAGGGCTGTCCTCGACAGCGACCCCGTGTAAATGGTCGATCAATCCCGTTGGCTGAGGTAGTCAGGCATTTCCCACGATTGAGTCGGCCAAAAGCTGACTTGATGCCTGTAGGTGCATGAAGGGAGGGGCGAATCAAGCACTTGGCCGATTCATGTCAGAACGGTCCTACTTTCACCCCCATATCGGCGCAGAATCGGCTCTCAATGACCCTCCATTGCAAAAAAATGGGTGAAATCACAGGGGCTTTTCCTTGGACGAAAAAAAGCCCGACAAGGTCGGGCTGAGTGTGAGCTACGAGTTCAGATCCGCCACGGCAGAGGCAGAGGTGAAACCAGAAAAGTGGGGCCCCGGGGAGGGCATCTTGATGAGGGTTACATCAACCCGCAGTCGCTCATGGACAGTGGATCACCGGCACCGACAATGATGTGATCCAGCAACCTCACGTCAATGAGCGCCAGCGCCTCACGTAATCGTCGAGTGAGCTCACGATCGGCCTTACTGGGTGTGGAGCACCCAGAAGGATGATTGTGAGCCACGATGACCGATGAGGCGTTATGGGCGATTGCGCGCTTGAGTATCTGCCGGGGATGAACACTGGTTTGATCAATATCCCCGTAAAACATCATTTCAAACGCAAGAACTCGTTGTTTGGTGTCCAGGAAAATGACGCAAAAGACCTCGCGGTCCACCCTGGCCAGTTTCAGTTTGAGGAAGCTGCTGACCTCTGACGGACTCTCGAGTTTAGGACCCCGAGTGAATAGCCTTCGATCCAGAATCTGCATGGCCCTTTCGATCAACAGATCTTCCTGGGCAGGGCTTTGTGTTTCGGGTGCCTGCGTGTCGCTCAAGGCTCGGTTAGAACTCATGACGTCAACCTCTGTGTCCAGTCATGGAGGCACGCCATCCCCGAGGGACGTGAATGCCCCGAAGGTGAAAGAAGGCGCCGGTCAGGGCGCCTGGTTGGGTGATGGATCAGGCCGCGTCGTGCGCGACCATGGTGTCTTCTGTGCCATCGGTTAAATCACCGCTATCGATGGTCTCCAAGTCATCGATTGTTTCTGGCCTATCCGTTGTATCCAACGCATCGGGTGTCTGCATTGCGTTCGCTGGACTCTCATCTGAGGTGTTCTCCTTGGGCGGCGCGATATACACCGTTTCACCGTTGATTTTGATCATGGACAGAGAGAGCAAGTTGCTGGTCAGTCCAGCCCCCGGCTGACCTCGGCGATCACCTTTCTGGTGAATGTAGGGGCTGACCCAAAGGTCGCTGAGCGTGAAGCACGCTAGGACTGCTTCGCGTGAGCTGTTGATCTCTTGAGCGCAGTGGCTGATGAGCTGTTTCGCCTCGATACCGACCACGGTGCAATCGATGTAGGTGTAATCGGCGCTGTCAGCCGGGCCCTGGAGCACGGCAACCGAAACCTTCAGGTACGACTGCCTATGACGAGTGATCGTTCTGACACTGTTGAGGTAGCCAATACCTTGCAGGTACAGGTTGAAGTACTTTTTTTCTTCAGTAGCGGACTGATTCTGAGTAGTCATGAGTGTCTCCAGTTTCGTTAAGAAAATGGGGAAGCACTCATCCGCAGGGGAAAGTGATTCCCCATTGGGTGGTGGTGCAATAGGCATTCGGTCGTCAACGGTTCTGACGACTGACCGCGGTGATGAATGCGAGAGCGGTCGGGTGGTGATCAACGCGATCATCGCGTCTTAGCCTTTTAGATCCGGGCTACCTGGGCATGTTGCCGACAACGTCAGCAGGACACCCCTTCAGCATGAAAAAAGAGCCCCTGGCGGTCTAGTCCTCCCTTTCAGACGGAGGGTGTCGGATATTTCAGCTTGAGCATCGTGGGCTTGGCGAAGCACCCCGTGTCGTGTCACTTCCCGTGCTCCCTCCGAATGACACAGCTTGGTCCCACCTGTGACAGAAAAATACAGAGGGACGTAATCCTGTTTTCCTCTGGAGCCCCGCGCCCAAAAGGCCATAAAAGGAACGGCGAAACGGAAGGGGCTAAGGGAAGCAAAACGAAGGGCAAAGGGCTTACCCGCAAAAGGTCATCCGTGCACTGAACAGCCAAAAGGCTCCCTCACACCACACGGATGGCAGGCTGAATGTTCTGGCGATTCAAATTGAAAAAGGCGGCTGATCACGAGCCAACCCGCAAGCCCGGCGCGTCCGACTACCTCACGCCTCAGACCGCTACAGAGCTGCTGTCGACCCCGCGCCGGCGCAAGCTCCTGGAGCACATCTGGCAACGCACCTCGCTGTCACGCAAACAGTTTGCCGACCTCTATCTACGCCCCATCGAACGCTACGCCGAACTGGTTCAACAACTGCCGGCCTCCGAAAACCACCACCATGCTTACCCCGGTGGCATGCTTGATCATGGCCTGGAGATCGTGGCTTACGCCCTGAAGATTCGGCAGTCCCACCTGCTGCCCATGGGAGCCACCCCTGAAACCCAAGCGGCACAAACCGAAGCCTGGACCGCCACCATCGCGTATGCGGCTCTTTTACACGACCTTGGGAAAGTCGCTGTCGACGTAGAAGTGCACCTGGAGGATGGATCGGTGTGGCATCCGTGGCAGGGTCCGGTGAACCGCGCGTATCGCTTCAAGTACCTGAAGGGGCGCCACTACAAGCTCCACAGCGCCGCAACGGGTTTGCTCTCCCTGCAAGTGTTACCACCGTCGATCCTCGATTGGCTCTGCACCTATCCTGAACCCTGGAGCGCACTGATCTATATGCTGGCTGGGCAATTCGAACATGCCGGCACCTTGGGCGAGTTGGTCAGTCAGGCGGACCAGGCCTCGGTGGCGCAGGAGTTGGGGGGTAATCCCGTTCGGGCACTGGCCGCGCCGAAGAGCTCCTTGCAGCGTCAATTGATTGAAGGGCTGCGCTACCTCGTCAACGAACAGCTCAAGTTGAATCAGTCACGTGCGTCAGACGGCTGGCTCACCGACGACAGCGTCTGGCTGGTCAGCAAAACGGTAGCTGACAAGCTGCGTGCTCACTTGCTGTCCCAAGGTGCTGAGGGGATTCCGTCCTCGAATGCCACGCTGTTCAACGTGCTTCAGGATAACGCGATCATCCAGATCAACGTGGAAGGCAAAGCGATCTGGACCGCCACCGTGCAGAGCGGTAAATGGAAGAAAACCCTCACGTTCCTCAAAGTCTCCCCGGCGTTGCTCTGGGAGGAGGGCAAGCGTCCTCCTGTGTTCAGCGGCACAATCACGGTTGAAACGACGACCGCAACAACCGGACAAACCAGTGATACACCAGCCGTAGATCACTCATCGCCCGAACAGGCTTCACCCTGGGACACTGAGCCGGACTGGATGCACGGCTCTGCTCAGGCCCGCTTTACCTTTGACGAGGAGGAACTCCACGGCATGGGTATGCAGGCCCAGGAGCAAGCATGTGAAGATCCCCCTGAATGGTTTCGACTGTTGGATGAGGACAGCTCAACGGACACGCATCCTCACGAGCCCGACGAGCCCTCCACGGTTGAGGCCTATCCGTCACCTGTTAGCCCGCGCCCTGTTCCGCGCGAGTCCTGTCCGCCTATCCATTTGCCAGTCCTGGACGTGAAGGGGAAGGACTTGGGAGAAGCTTTCATCACCTGGCTACGCCGAGGCATCCTGAATCACACGATCACCCTCAACGACGCCCACGCGCCGGTCCATAGCGTCGCCGAGACGGCCTTTCTGGTCACTCCGAAGATCTTTCAGCGTTATGCCCAGGAACACCCCGAAACCGCGCGGATGGCCAAGGAGCAGGGGACCAGCGATTGGCGTTGGGTTCAACGCTGCTTTGAGAAACTGGGCCTGCACCACAAGAGTGAAGAAGGTCTGAACATCTGGTTCTGTGAGGTCAAAGGCCCACGCAAAAACCGAGGCATCAAGGGGTATCTGCTCAAGGACCCCAGCCTGATTTTCACCGAGAGACCGTATGACAATCCGTATCTGAAGTTGATGGACTCCAAGGGGTAGAGTCCCTTCGGCTGACCTTCGATTTTTACGCCAGGCGCTGAATCACGACGCGAGGCCGTCCAAGTCGAGCACGCTGCCTGTTGCCCTTTTTGCAGTAGCGGATGAGAGCCTGGAAACGGTGACATCGGCATCGGCCTTTCGCCGACGAAATTGACGGTTTCGTCAACCAGCCCTACGATCACGAAGAGTTTGAAGAAGTTTTGAACGGAGCATCCCAATGAAAGGCGAAAAGGTAATAGACGCTTCGACGAAGACGCATGGCTCTTCGGCGATGTCTGATTTTTTCCGCCACGGCTCCGTGGAGGAAAGGCGAGCGGTCTACGCTGCCGTCGCCAGTGCTGCAATTCGCGAGCAGAAGGACGTTATTCGTTCAGTCCAATCTGACGATGTGAGCGGCGCAAAATGTAAATGATCGCACCTTTATTGATCTCTAAGCCCAGCTCCACGCTGGGCTTTTTGCCGTGCGCCAGGCATGGCGCGTTGCGCGTAAGCGCAACCAGCTTGGCTGTGGTGGCCTCGCCTGGACGCTACTTGAAATTCCGCTCAACGATCAGTTCGTAGCAACGCTTGGCTACGGTCATAAAGTACAAGCCACTTAATGCGAGACCGCCCAAGAAAGCGAAAGCCAAAATGGCTTTCAGGGGAAGGCCGTGATCGCGTGACACCACCATTAAGTTGAGCGTGTTGGTCCCGGAAACCCATAAGTAGAAGCTGCCGACCAGAAAGCTTGGGCCACCGATGAAGGCGAGCGACCAGTCGTTCAGTTCAGCCCAAGTTTTCTTCTTACGATTGCGAAACAAGGCTACTACTTTATTCAGCGCGTTCATGTCGGCGACCTCCGTTGCTTGAGGGAAACGGTACCACTAATGGCGATTGGCCGACTATTCCTCCTTTCGCATTGTTTCGGAAAAGGTGACCGATTTATTTTCCCTTGTCGCTCTAGGCGCAGCTCAGTCGCGCTCAATCGACACGCGAAACGACCCATAGCTACCGGTCGCGACAGACTACAACCGGCCAAGAGCTCCCATTCAGTGTCTGCGGACTCAGGGGGCATTCAGCGGCTTTGGACCAGCCGTAGGCCACCATGTGTTGTGTGGAGCCATATTGAAGAAGGAGAATGGAAACATCGCCCTATTATGTGCCGTTTCAGTGCAGACCTTCGCCTGTACCGGAGCACGGGTCGCATGCACAATTTCAAAACATTTAAATAGTGAGCAAGGATGCAAATAAAGACGTTGAACTGGCTGGTCGTTTTATTAGCGGCTGCGCTACTAGGAGGCTGCGGTAAGCCAGACCGCTTCGCCGATGGCTGGGAACGTGGCGGCAATCTGCATGACGTGAGCCTCCGAGAATGGGCATTCGCTACCGATGCCAATCGACTTGCTAGCACGGCAGATTTCGTCCGTGAGTACCTGCCTGATTTGCCGGCTGAAGCGCTACCACTCAGTAGTGCCTTGATCGAGGAATGCCTGACCGAGAGCTCACACGCGGCCCCTGCGGACAGTATTAAGGTGCGAAGCAGTATCAAGTCTTGTATCGACTATGCCCAGCAAAAGGCTAAGTGGCTCTCGCAGGAGTATGCAAAGAAGCAGGCTTTAACCAACTGAAGTGTCGCCTAGCGCGATCTCGTGCCCGAAGGTTCGGCTATCAGCAGAGCGTTGGATTACAGCCTGAAGCGCTGGGCAGTGCTGTCGCGCTACCTTGAGGACGGGGCCGTCCCCATTGACAACAACTGGGCAGAGCACCAGATTCGGCCGTGGGCTCTTGGTCGCAAGAACTGGCTCTTTGCAAGTTCGCTACGCAGAGGCAAGCGGGCTGCGACGATCATGAGCTTGATCCAGTCTGCGCGGCTGAATGGGTACGATCCATATGCTTATTTAAAGACGTCCTCACGCGGCTACCGACGCGTCGGGCGAGTGAAATTGCTGGCCTGCTGCCGAATAATTTTTAAATAAAATCAAATGGTTAAATGGAATTAACGATGGAAATAGATCATATTTTTGTTTGCGTGAATGATGACGGTCGAGGCGCTGATGCTCTGAAAGCCCTCGGGCTCGCTGAAGGGACGCCAAACGTACACCCAGGCCAAGGCACTGCCAATAGAAGGTTCTTCTTTAGAAATTCTTTCATTGAGCTTTTACATCTCACCGATGAGTCAGAAGCTCAAAGTCAGTTAACAGCGCCAACCCGGCTCTTTGACCGCCTCAAGTGCGCAGATGGAGTCGCCGCGCCCTTTGGCATTTGCTTCAGACCATCCACCGTAGGCGAGAAGCCAACGTTTCCGGTCTGGGAGTATCGACCTGTTTACTTACCCATTGCCCTGAAAGTCGACGTGGGGCATGCGCCTATATCCGAACCGATGTGGTTTTTTCTTTCGTTTGCCAAGAGACCCGATGAGGCTCCGATTGAGCGAGCGCAGCCGTTAGAACATCCCAACGGCTTTCGCGACATTACATTTGTGCGAGTTACCATTCCCAACAGCCAAGCTTTTTCTACCCCTGCCAACTGCGCGAACCAGCTGAAAGGATTTGAAATTGTTCATGGTGATGAGCATCTGGTCATATTGGAAATCGATCATGGCGCAAGCGGCCAGACACACGATTTTCGTCCTGGGTTGCCGATGATTATGAACTGGTGACGCATTGGCCTAACTATTCAGCCGACATCTCGTTCTGATTCCACGCTGGGGGCGGCGGTGATGCGGCAGTTTTCCAGGCGCTGGTTATGGATCAGCCAGAGCGGCGCATGGTCGTCAGGTGTGCCGACCATCAGGCCCAGCGGCTGGCTGTCGCGCACGGCACGGATTCTCGAGATCTGGGCTTCGATGACCGGACCTCCGTCGAAGATGTTGATGTAACCCTTATGACATGGCGCGCAGGTGCTGCACATCAATGTGCAGCCTGAGCCTGTAGAAGGGGATCGCGAATTCAGCCTGGCGGGTAGAGCGGCAGAGGTTTTGCCGCGGTTGGTCGAGGAGGTCTTCGCAGCGTAGGTCCAATCGCCGACATCCTGCTCAATAAGCGAAACCGATAGGGCGCTGCAGCCCCTGGGACTTCAGTCGACATTCCGCGAACAGTGATGTGGTTCAACTGAGCCGGACACTACCTTGTGTTTCTTATTCTCGGTCCGGGCAGGTGTTTGGCAATCGCTTGAGGAGGGCTGACACGGCTGTTGAACTTCAGACTCAAATGAACGGGAAGCCCTGCTTCCCGTCCTTCTGTCGTTTGAGCGCTGTCAGCGGCTGACGCTGGCCGTCTGCTCATCCAGCACCGAGTCCATCTTCAGTTGTGCCAGCTCAATCAGATGCACCACACCCATCGCCACCTTGCGGTTCGAACCGGTTTGGTTGTCAGCGTTTTCATAGGCTGTTGCAGCAGCGGATTGCAGAATCGAATAGACGCTGACCAAGGTGTCCTCTTGACTCCTGGGGTCAGGCAGACGCTCATGCAGTACGGTGATAGGGGCAGGTTTCGAGACTGCATCCGGACCGAGGTTGTAGTAAGACAAAGCCCGGTCGGCGACACGAGGGTCGATGGTTTCAACGTTGGGTGTTGCAGGTGGATTGGGGGTTACTTTGAACATATTCGCACTTCCAATGTTAAGTGGAACTGCCAGTTATCGCGACTAAACGAGGGGGTGGCAGCTGTACACAGGTTAGTCGACCGGAACATTGGGAACCCGGCGCGCCCGAAGGCGCCCTGCGCACAGCCACCATAAAGCAGGGCAAGAAAAATCGTGCCCGACAGGGAGGTGACGCTTGTGCGCCCAATGTAGAACTTCCGGGCGACTAAACCCGATCACTGATGAGCAGTGACGAATCGAAGCCTAGCGGCGAGAGCAGGCGCAAACAAGCGGTCAGGATTTTCTAGGAAATTTCAGTCAAGTGAAAGAGAGATCTCTTGCGGGCTTCTGAAATGACAGGCTTCCGTGAGGGGCTGCGAGCGCGATTGACCGTATAGTCGATCCAGCGTGTGGCCGTCTGTAGCTCCCTTAAAAGAACCTGGGTGGCGCTGCTGAGATCGATGCCTATATGCTTGGCGGATTCATATTTAGGGACAGTGTTGATGTGGAAGTTTTGGTTGAAAGGACTCACTCGTAATCATCAAGAACCTATTGTGGCTGAACCCGTTGTTCCACTACCGCCAGAGCAGGAGCCTCCTCTCCAGACGAAAGACTGGCAGGTACTGGTTAAGAGTTGTGCTGGTTTCGACCGTGAAGCCGGACTGAAAGCGATCAGATCGTCCCAGTCGACGATGCGGCTGGCTGCGATCCTCGAGCGTCTCAACGACTGGGTGCCTCAAGTCCGTGTTGCCGCGGTAGAGGCGCTTGATGATTATCTGACGCCGCAGCATGCCGAGTCGCTCATTGCGCAAATGCCCGCCATCATGGCATTAGGCAACCGAAAGCGCGCCGATCACACCGCGACGATCAAGAAGGTTGAAACCACGCTGGCGATGAAAGAGTGCCTTGCCCACTGCAATGAAGCTTTCTGGGTGAGCCGAGGCGTTTCTGCTCGATTTCTCTTCAAGGTCTTGATTCAAACCAAGGGGGAGAATGATCTCACCCCGTTCCTGGGCGAGACCATGGGCCACCCAGATCTGGTGGCTCGACAAATGGCTATTGCCAAGACTCAAGAGCTTGCCGAAGAACCGGCGCAAAGGGTCATCGCATTGGGGTTGAGCAACGCAAGCGGTATCCTCAGGACCCAATCTTTCCGCGCAGCCATGCGATTTCAGGAGGGCCGTCTTCGTCTGATAGAGCAGTTTCTGGTAGACCCTTCGTCGTCGGCGAGGTCTGCGGCACTGTGGGCTGCCAGTCAGCACGGCGTTGATCCTTCCCGGATCCTCCTCGAACGTTTGGCCGGTGATATGCCGATCTCCAAAGCTCAATGGCTGGGTGTGCTGGGTCTTGCACAAAACCTGAGTGTGCGAGTACCTGAGCAGTGGGTACGCCCTGGTATCAACCAACGTAGTGGTGCCGTTCGTGCGCTGGTACTGGCAATTGAGGGTAACCACAGGCCGGAGATGATCGTGGCGGCGCTCCATGATCCGTCCCAAGCTGTATTCGATGTCGCCATCAAAGGGGCTCACTTGCTGGTGTGGCGCGATATCCAGTCCGATCTAACCTCCAGGCTTGAGCGCGAGTGGGAGACTCTACAACCCTCTCGCAGACGGGCTCTTCACCGGCTCATGCCCAAGTGGGCTCAGGTGCAATTTCTGCTGGAGCAGTTCCAGAAGCGGAGCAACGCTAGCTATTGGCTGGAGCAAATACGCCTCTGGATTGATGAGCACTACATGATCTTTGACCGGCTCACCCCGAAGAGTGAGCGCGAGCAGACTATTCAGCACCTGACTGAGCTTGAAGCGACAAACGTATTGCCAACCGGGTCGCTCGCTCGGCTGATATGACTGACAGAAGGAAAAAAGCTTCTGGATTTCGCCAGTCATTGACGTAAGCCGCCATTCGCCAAGAGCAGGAATCGGTCAATTGTTGCCCGTAATGACAGGCAAGAATCGGCCAAAAGCAGTCATTCGCAGTAGACTCGCGCAAAGTGAATCGAGTAGTGTTTAAGCTGAATTTGCTCGTGCATCTGCAAGAGTAACCGTGGTTTTCCAGCCATGGTGTATAACTCCCTTATGTGGTCATCGGACCGCTGCAAAACCCAGCCTAGGCAGGAAACAAGGAATGTTATCCACCAAGTCTACGAAAGCGTTTTCGCCCCATTTAGGGGCTATTTGTAGTTACACCGGATCTAAAGACATGAAACGCAAATATCTGAAGATAATTTTAATTTCACTTTCAGCAATTACTCACAACGTGTCAGCGGATCAAAAAAGCTTGAGCCTTGAACCTCTTGCAATGGCTAACATAAGCTGCGCCGCATTTTATACGGCCGCACAACTAGTGATCAAGCCAAAAGCCAAGAAAGAGTATGAATCTAAATCCAGCACACATTACGCCCTATCACACCAGCTCAGTTCTTCATATGAAACACTAGCAGAGAACCTGAACAAAGAAACTCAACGCCAAGCCACCGATGCTTTATCTCTAAAAGAGCAAGTGCAGGTTGTAGACTTCTTAACCAAAAACTTAATTAAGTGTAGCGTAATCGAAGTTCAATCCACTGAAATAATTAAAAATAATACCACTTACCAGAAATAATTCACCGATTAAATACTCAACCACGACAACTCTATGAGTCGTTCCCATTTTCGTAGACGGATTGAAGGGCCTTTTCTGGCCAAGATCTGCAGGTGACCACCGTCTGCTTCGGGTCGAAAGCTGCCCTTCGACACCCGCTGCTTTCGACCCGAAACAGTCAGCGGAATAAACGCCATGGCCGTAATGGCCGAGCGCGAACGGATGTCCATCTTCTTGATCGGCTCGACGCTCCGGGAAATCCTGGCAGGCTTGCTGGCACTGGCAAGCCTCACGCCCGCGAGGGCTGATGATCAGAACAGCCCGCCCAGGGAAATAGTCGCGCCGCCTCCAGCCTGCAGCCCCACGTTAAGGCCAGCGGCGATGATCACGCCTTTGGCCGAGCGCAGCAGGCGCGCCGTGCTGTCGTGAGGCAGGAGCATGCTGCCCATCGGCGACAGCGTGGCGGCGGCCGTGGCCAGCAGCTTGGGGTCCAGACCGAACAGCATGGCCGAGCCGCTGGCCCCACCGAGCAGGCCCACGCCCCCTTCAATGAACACACAAGCGCCTTGGAAGTCCTCGCGGAGCAGACCGCGGGCAGCGATCGAGTCTGCGACCAGCACTTTGCCGACCGACGTAAAGTCTTCGCCTGCGCCCGCTGCCCCGACGCTCTTGCCCCGCACGTGTAAGTTGACCTTGCCGAACCGCGGCAGGCGCGCGCCGATGCCCACGCCGACCCCGACCGAGCCATAGCGAAACTGCTGGTCGACCCCCTTGGGGTCGGTCAGTGTCAGTGCACCGCCAGCGGCGGCCGCGAACACTACGGTCAATCCGCCACTGCTGGCAGTCTTGTAGCGCCAGTCACTGACAGTTACAGGTAATGGGATTTGCATTTGAATATCCTTATTTGGGTCGCGCCATCTGGCGCCGGCGAATCCATGCGGCCACGTGGTAGCAGCCCCCTGCGGTGAACACGATTGCGAACAGGCCCGTCAGCAGGCTCACGCCCCATAGCGCGCCATGGTCTTCAATGATCGCGGTGCTGGAGGGTGCATCGGCGCGGTAGAGCACCGTCACTGAGTCGCCCACCGCGTAGCCGAATATAAACCCGCTCTCGGGGTAGCTGACTGCCTTGCCCGTTGCGTCGGTGAAGTCAATTTGTGGGTGGCTGCCGCCCGCGTTCAGGGCGCTGACATGCCCTTCGGCGCGTTGCGCCTGGGCCAGAAAGTCCAGCCGGTCTTCGACCAGCCATAGGGTGAGGTAGAGCAGACACAGGCCCAGCGGGATGAAAATCAGCGCGCGGGGCAGATCGCCCCGGCCAGAAGATGGCGTCTTGGTCATGGCAGGTCCCTTGCATAGTCCGTAAACGCCGGCTATTACAATGAGCCGGCGGGAATCTGTCAATCGGATGGGGAAGAACTGCGCCTGGCGCTGTCCAGCGTTCATATCGGTGCCATTGCGTTTACTGACTTCGGCATGATCCAGGGCTGTCTGCTGCGATTTTGGCTTTCGCAGCGCTGTATTTGTTTCTCTTAAATCTCGTGTGTGTCGCCGCACCAACCCGGCTGTACGCGCATTTCTGGACGTGTTGATCAAGTTGCGTTGAAAGAGATATTTGTCGTTTCCAATAGGCGATTCTAATGGGCCGCTTCTGGCCGATTACGACCGTCGCGAAGGGCTGCCTTCGACCCAAGTTGTGTGAAAGTGGGGTCAGTGGTGCCCGTTGCCGGTTTGCGATCCGCGGCTTGTAAGCGCTCCCGCAATTGTGCAAGGATTGGCTATGACTCAATTTATTCCAAGCAATCGCCATCACCATCACGGACCTCGCTCAGGGTGCCGCGGTTGCTTACGCTCATCGATTAATCAGAATTCGAAACATTCATTCTGACGACTCAATGAACCAAACCAAGGCGCCAATGGCGCCTTTTTTATTGCCTGTAAAAAATGGAGATTGGACGATGACTATGCTTCGTGGAACCCGAATAGTGACTGGGAAAGAAGCTGCAACCATGCGTGAGATAGAAGGGCGTTTTCGGAGCTATCTTCATCGAGGCCGGGGCTGAGGAGGCCATCGTTCCTGCGCTGTGGGGGCAGGACACTTTTATTGAGAAGGCCGGTGGAAGTGAAATCATCGGACAGATGTGGGCCTTCGATGACAAAGCCGGACGTCCTTGCTGCCTCATCCCGGAAGCAACCGCGCTTTTTCAGGAGCGTAACGATGCACTGCTCGGATCACGGGAAGAAGTGATGTTTTTCTACGTGGCCCGATGTTACCGGTATGAGCGACCTCAAGCGGGTCGGTATCGCGAGTTCACTCAGCTGGGACTCGAAATTCTTAGCTCCGCACCCGCACAGGCGTTGCAGCGTAGCCAAGCAATTTGCACCGGCTTCCTTGACTCGTTGGGACTCGAATATGAGTTGAATCTGTCAGTGAAGCGCGGACTGAGCTACTACCTGGAGGGGAATGGTTTCGAGGTATGTTGTCCCGCGCTGGGGGCACAGCAGCAAGTCGTTGGTGGCGGAGCCTATCGAGAGGGAGCAGGTTTCGGCATCGGGCTTGAGCGATTGGTGCTTGCCTCTGAGATGACTCGAAGCTTGTGATGTTCAAGGCGCCTCCACCAAGAGGCGCTTTCAAACTAAACAGCGTGAAATCGGTAACCTTCTGCCGTATCAATGGGTGCTGGCCTAACTCACACAAGGTAAGTTGGGTAGACGCATACCTTAACCCCATCGGAGCGCCTCATGTTCAGCCATGTCACCATCGGCACCAACGACCTCGCCAGCGCCACAAACTTCTATGGGCGGCTACTTGCACCGCTAGGCATCGCGTTGCTTGCCCTCAAGCATAATCCTGAACGCGCTCTATTCACCCAAAGTACGACGGGCTCAGGTACGGCGTTCTGCATCTATAGCCCACTAAATGGTGAGCGCGCGACACCAGGTAACGGGGTGATGGTTGCGTTCGAAGCCCAAACGCGGGCGCAGGTTGATGACTTCTACGCGATCGCCATGGCTAACGGGGCATCAGACGAAGGCGAACCAGGACTGCGTCCTCAGTACTCTCCGGATTATTACGGTGCTTACATCAGAGACCCTGACGGCAACAAGATATGTTGCGCATGTCACAGCGCTAGCTGACCTTCGACTTGTGCGCTGATGAGGTTGCCTACTCAGTAGGGGCTTACCTGAGTCACGCAAGCTGACTTGGGCAGGCGCTTACGTCAATCTACCAAACTGGCCGCGTGAGTCTGTTGTGGGCATCAAATTTTCTTTGGGTACTGGGGCGCTCTTTGCGGGGCGGGTAGATCAGATTCAGGTGTAGCTTGGGGCAGGGAAGTACCAGGTGCTCGGGTAGCTAGCATGAGGCTCAGGTTGGCGCTGATTGTTCAACAGGTAGTGCTGAGGCTGGTAGCATCAGCATCTCGGCACAAAGCATGGAATCGCTATGCATCAGGTTGTTGCTAAAGCACTGGATGTGATCGCAGTAGAGAACCATGAACCCAAATACACAGAGGCGTTCGATGCTGTACGAGCAGTTGTAATCGAGTTTGGTGAGTCAGATTTAGCGGATCGCCTGTACATCGATATACCGGAATCGGTTCCGTTTCTTCTGGTGGCCAATCTTTTCGACTTTCTGGCCTGGCAAACAGAAGACAATGGCGCTGCGATGACTCGAGCCGTTGAGCGCTGGCTTGTTGAAGGCAGCAATACGCGTAAGGTTCAAATCGCTCTCAACCTTGAAGTCTTCCCATTTGTAGATGGGCACCAGATGTGTCAGGTGCTATCCCAGGTGGCTGCAGCCATTCCAGAGGTGGCGGATAGGTGCAAGGAACTGATCACCTCCAGGCAGAATCGGTAGTAGCTTGGCTACATCCCAAGATCTGCTCATTGAGTGGGTTTCAGTGATGCTTTCGGCCTTGACCCGCTACTCCCGTCGGTTATGCCGCGAGCTCTTGGCACTCGTCCTGGTGCTGTGACCGAACCTGAGCCGCTCGCCTTTCTGGCGGCCGGTGATCATGGTGATTTGAGATCGCTGGATCGTAGCTCGCGTAGGGTCAGTGAGCATGTCATCCGGCCTGGGAATGCACTTTCCACCGCTGATTGCGACGGTAGGGTGGCTTGCTTATGCGTAAAAGGGACTCAAGAGTTCAGACGACGTCGGTGGCGGGTCCATCGGTAGGCGGAGACGATCTTGTGCCCCAGGCGCAGCTCAGCAGTACTGAATCAGTTCGCGAAATAGCCTGCCAAAAAAACTCATATTTCCCACGCGTTTCAGGCATGGGAGAATATTGCGTGCGCTAAACGCCAGGGCTACTGTTCACGTGTCGCTGCAAATTCAGCGATACGGGTTTTGCAGCCCGGCACAACAGAGGCGCACAGCGCCGCGAAAGCGGTATTTTTGTGCTCGCGTTATGGCGAGCTGTGCGCAGGAGGCTTCGGCCTGCCGGTCCTCTGTTCCGGTCTGCAAACCTGTGTACGGCTTGCCACCTTTCGTTTTGCAGCGTGGGGTGACGAGTTCCTTTTCTGAACAGAGGAGCTTTACCGTGACCAAGAAAATCACCCCCGATCCGCCCCTCATGCGCAAAAACCTCAGCACCGCCGACAAAGGCGTGTACCTGCGCAAAGTTTCCGATACCCCTTCCAATGGATCTGAACCGGCCCCGGCAAACACGCCCCGTTTGCTCGATACCCTCGCATTCACCTGCTCCAAGTCCGTCATCCCCGAAGCCCCGTACAAGCCCACGCTATTCGCCATCCAACCCGGCGTAACTGCCCAGGACGCGCTGATCTACGTTTCGAATCTGCTCGAAACGGCGGAGCTCAATGGCGACGAAATCAGCCTGCACACCAACCCCGTCGAGCGGGCGCTGTTCTGGGGCATGCTGCATTCGGTGGAGGTAGCGCGTGCGGTGGTGGATGCGCTGCTTGAGGGGGCGTCCCCATCCAGTCAGCTATCGTCCGCGTTGGACAGCCATCCGACTGATTGAGGTCTGTCTAGTCCTGAAATGGGTTTGCACCTGTTTCAGGACTTGAATTCGGCTTTCATCAACTACAACCTGTCCATGTTGCGTGTTCAAGACTCGACCCTGGCCCGTCAACAGCTCTAAATACGCCCGTGATAAGCCGCTTCGAAAATTTCTGCCGCGCCGGCCCGGGTGAGTGGCAGCGGATTGCCGCTGGCAGAAGGGTCGACAATCGCCATGTCGGCGATCAGGTCGGCCCGCCGATCATCCACACCCAGTTCAACCAGCGTGTGCGGTACGCCGATGTCCTTGCGCAGCTTGAGGACGAAGGCCAGAAAACTGTCGAAGCCCGGCGAGGGCAGACGCAAATAGGCCGCCAGGCGCGTGATGCGTTCTTCGATGGCCGGGCGATTGAATGTCAGCACATAAGGCATGAAGGTGGCATTGGTCATGCCGTGATGGGTGTCATACAGCGCGCCCACCGGATGCGAGAGGGCGTGCATCCCGCCCAGGCCTTTCTGGAAGGCGGTGGCGCCCATCGCCGCCGCCGCGAGCATGTGCGCTCGTGCCTCGAGGTCGTAGGGTGTGTGGACGGCACGTACCAAGGCATTCGCCACCAGGCGCATACCTTCTACCGCGATGCCATCGGCCAGGGGGTGGAAACCGGGGGCGCAGTACGCCTCCAGACAGTGCGCCAAAGCGTCCATGCCCGTACCGGCGGTGACCTTGGCCGGCATGCCGACGGTGAGGGCCGGGTCGCTGATGACCACGCGCGGCATCATTTTCGGGTGGAAGATGATGCGTTTGGTGTGGGTCCGCTCGTCGATGATCACCGCCGCACGGCCGACTTCCGAGCCCGTACCCGCGGTAGTCGGCACGGCGATGACCGGGGCGATGCGGCTTTCGTCGGCGCGTGTCCAGTAGTCGCCGATGTCCTCGAAATCCCAGACCGGTCGGCTCTGGCCACTCATGAACGCGATGAGCTTGCCCATATCCAGCCCGCTGCCACCGCCGAAGGCGACCACACCATCGTGTTGGCCGGCGCGCCAGGTGTCGAGTCCGCCCGCCAGGTTGGCGGAGACCGGATTGGGCTTGAGGTCGCAAAACAGCACAACGCCGAGGCCGGCGGCACGCAAGGCGTCCAGCGCTGCCGTGGTGATCGGGGCGCGCGCCAGGCCACTGTCGGTGACCAGCAACGGTCGCTGGATACCCTGGCTGCGACAGACGTCGGCCAACTCGGTGATGCGACCGACACCGAAGCGAATGCTCGTGGGGTAGTTCCAGTTTCCAGTCAGGCTCATGGCTCAGATCTCGTGGCGCAAATGGAAGGATTTGGCTCGGGTCAGGTGCTCGTAACCCAGGCGCGACAGCGTCACCCCGCGCCCGCTGTGCTTCACCCCGGTCCAGGCCAGGGCCGGGTCCAGGTAATCGCAGCGGTTCATGAATACGGTGCCGGTGTCGATCTCGTTGCCCAGGTGTTCGGCGGCGGCGAGATCTTGCGTCCAGATGGACGCGCTGAGCCCGAACTCACTGTCGTTCATCAGGGCGATGGCTTCGTCGTCGCTGGTCACCGGCAGGATGCCGACCACCGGACCAAAGCTTTCTTCGCGCATCACCGACATCTGATGGGTGACGCCGACCAACACCTGCGGCGCGAGGTAGGCGCTGCCCGGCGCGTCAGCGGGAAAGGCCTGCGGATCGATCAGTGCCCTGGCGCCCTTGGACAGCGCATCGGCGATCTGACCACGAACGAATTCAGCGGCGTTCGGCGTCACCAACGGACCGAGCGTGGTGGCTTCGTCCAGTGGATTACCCAGCACGTATTGGCCGGTCAATGCGACGAAGCGCTCGACAAAGGCTGGGTAAATCTTTTCATCGACATAAATACGCTCGACCGCGCAGCAGCTCTGCCCGGAGTTGAAGAAGCTGCCATCCACCAGGTTCTCCACCGCGTGTTCGAGGTGGGCGTCCGCCCGGACGTAGGCCGGGTCTTTGCCGCCGAGCTCCAGCCCCATGCCAAGGAAGCCCCCGCGGCGGCGCTTTCCATGGCCTTGCCGGCGTCGGCCGAGCCGGTGAAGTTCACCTGCTGCACCCGTCCAGAGGCAATGATCGCCGCAGTCTGGCCATGATCGAGCAGCAGGTTCTGGAACACCCCTTCGGGCAGATGGGCGCGGCGCATGGCCTCGGTGAACCGTTCACCGACCAGCAGTGTTTGCGACGCGTGTTTGAGGATGACGCTGTTGCCGGCCATCAGCGCCGGGATAATCGTGTTGACCGCTGTCAGGTAGGGGTAATTCCAGGGGGCGACAACCAGCACCGTTCCCAGCGGTTCACGTTTGATATGACGTCGAAAACCGGCGACAGGCGTGGGTTCGAGCGCTGCCAGGGCTTCAGGCGCAATGGCGATCATATGGCGGGCACGTTCTTCGAACCCGCGCAGTTCGCCCGCGCCAAAGCGCACCGGGCGGCCCATCTGCCAGGCCAGTTCCGGGACGATTTCAGCCTTCATCGCCAGCATCGCGTCCACCGCGGCACTGCACAAAGCGGCGCGTTCGTTCAGTGGCCGGCGTTTCCATTGCGCCTGGGCGGCTGCGGCCGTCGCCAGCGCCTGCTCGATCTGTGCCGCATCGCAGTAGCGGCGTTCTGCATAGACCCGGCCATCGACCGGTGAGATGAGTTCAATCGTCGAAGTCATGGTGGTCTCAATAGCGCTCGAAGCCGCGCTGCAGTTCCCAGTCGGTGATCCGCCGGTCGTACTCTTTCTGCTCCCATTCGGCGGTGTGCACGTAGTGGTCGATCACTTCATCGCCGAACGCCTCGCGCAACATGGTCGAGGCCTTGAGTGCGGTGCAGGCATCGCGCAGTGTCTTCGACACTTCCGGCAAGTGCTCGTCGAGGTAGGCATCGCCCTCGAAGGGCGGCGTGAGCTTGAGCTTCTCGTCGATACCGGCCAGGCCCGCGGCGATCAAGGCAGCGAAGGCCAGATAAGGGTTGAGGTCGGCACCGCCGATGCGACATTCGATACGGATCGATGGGCTGCCTTCGGCACACAACCGAAAGCCTGCGGTGCGATTGTCCCGGCTCCATACCGCTCGCGTCGGGGCAAAAGTGCCGGCCTGAAAGCGCTTGTACGAATTGATGTAGGGCGCGAGAAAACAGGTGATGTCGTTGGCGTATTTGAGCTGCCCGGCCACCCAGGTGCGCATCAGCTTCGACATGCAGAACTCAGCCTTGGCGTCGAAGAACAGCGGCTTTTTAGCGTTTTTATCCCAGAGCGAATTATGGATATGGCTGCTGGAACCGGCGGCGTCATAGCGCCACTTGGCCATGAAGGTAATCGCCTTGCCTTGCTGTTGCGCGATCTCCTTGCAGGCGTGCTTGATGATGACGTGGTGGTCGGCCATGGTCAGGGCATCGGCGTAGCGAATGTTGATCTCTTCCTGGCCCGGCCCCCATTCACCCTTGGAGTTTTCCACGGGAATGCCGCAGGACTGCAGATGCTTGCGAATCATCCGCAGCACAGGTTCCTCGCGGGTGGTCTGCAGGATGTTGTAATCCTCGATGTAGTGGCCGGCCGTTTTCGGCTTGTGGTAGTTGCGCTGGTGAATGGTCTCGTAGCTCTCGTCGAACAGATAGAACTCGAGTTCCGAGGCGAACATGCCGGTATAGCCGCGCTCGCGCAGTCGCTCGACCTGCTTTTTCAGGATGGCCCGGGGGCTGTGCGGCAGCTCCCGTCGATGGTGATGATCGAGCACATCGCAGAGCACCAGCGCCGTGCACTCAAGCCAAGGTACCCGTCGCAACGTGGCCATGTCGGGTTTGAGCACAAAGTCGCCATAGCCTTTGCTCCAACTGGCCGCGGCGTAACCCGGCACCGGTTCCATGTCGATGTCGTCGGCCAGCAGGTAATTGCAGCAATGGGTTTCTTCATGGCCGCTGTCGATGAAAAACTCGACCTGAAATCGCTTGCCGACCAGTCGTCCCTGCATGTCGACCATGCAGACAAGAACGGTATCAATCTCGCCGGAGGCGGCGGCACGCTTGAGCTGGTCAAGGCTGAGGAGGGGCTCGGTCATCACATAGTCCTGCGTGAAGGGTTTGGGCCTTTCTGAAATAGCTGTTGCAGACGCTCTCCAGAAAACACCAAAACCTGCAGACGCGAGCATCGTGAGCAATAAGCTGCACTAAGATTAGCCTACTGTTGCTTTACGCACGTTCAGGTAATCGACGCCTTATGAGTCGGGCTGGAACATTGCCGCAGGTGTGCCTGTCGGCACAGTTTCGCGAGGAGACAAAGATGGCAAAGAAGAAAGAGCACAAGACCTATCGAAATCTCAAACAGCAGTACCCGGAGTACTTGGCGGCAGTGGAGACCTTGGGGACGGCTGTGCGTCATGCCGGCCCACTGGACGAGAAAGTGGTCCAACTGATTCAGCTCGGTGCCGCGGCTGCCATCCGCTCCGAGGGCGCGGTGCACAGTCATACAAGGCGGGCACTGGAAGCGGGCGCTACGAGAGAGCAGATCCATCACACACTGATCTCTCTGACCAGCACGATCGGTTTCCCGACAGTGGTTGCGGCGATCAGTTGGGCGGATGATGTGATGGAGCAGTGAACGAGCTTCCTGAAAGACAGGACACTGTCCGTTCGCCTCAGGGGAGTCGATGTTCGGTCCTTCGAGCATGAAGCCTATAGGGGTTTACGTTACTCGGGTATCAACGACGGGAGGAGTGCAGCAATGACTGAGCGCCATGAGGTCCACAAGGAGACGCTGTCGAACGGATGCAAGATCCAGGTCAAGGCCGAGATACTGAGGGACGGCTCGCTGGAGTTGTTGATCGGTGTTTACCGGCCGGACGGCACGGTTATTTTCGAGGGGCACGATCCAAGGCCGCACCTGCTGGACATGGAAGCCGCGCTGGATTGGGGCATCGATATCGCGAAAGGTATCGGTAATAGCCAAAGAACGTTGTGAGGCTGGGTTGATGGTGTTCGAGTTCAATGACAGCCCGATAGTTAGACAGTTGACGCGACAATTACCTTGAAAAACGCCGAATGGGCACTGAGACCCTTGCCAAAGCCGAAGGCCAATCGTTCGAAGCGTTCGAAAAGGAATTCTTCGAGAAGGTTCGCCCCACATCGCTCATCAAGCGATTTGGCTCACCGCAGGAAATTGCGTCCCTCGTGGCTTATATTGCCAGTCCGCTGTCGTCGGCAACGACGGGAGCTGCGTTGCGAGCCGATGGGGGCGTGATAAAGAGCGCTTTCTAGACCCACTTTTCCGCTCGCTGCTACGTGAAGTCTGAGCCCGGCAGCCTCTGCCGAAGGTAATGATTTCAATCTCAGACACGTACCTTTCTGCCGTGAAAACCACGGACGGTATTTTTATCACAGGTGGTGAGAGATTCACCTGACTGCACGTGATGATGCTAACTGGCCATCTTATCCGCTAGACTGTGCGCCGCTCGAGAGATGGATCCCGGGCTTTTCTCATGGAGTTACACAGTGAAATACCTCAGGAAAGTTGTTGCCGTTGCTCTGTTTGGCCTGGTTTTGGCGGGTTGCACCGGCACTTCGATGAAGACCCAGCAGTATGACAGCAGTCAATACACCGTTCTCGGCCACAGTGAAGCGAGCGCCACTGGCCTCCTGCTGTTTGGCGTCATTCCGATCCGGCAGAACAGCCGTTTTGTTCGTGCTCAGGACGAGGCGATCAAAGCCAAGGGCGGCGACGCCATGATCAACACCCAGGTGCAGGAAAACTGGTTCTGGGCTTGGGTCCTGACCGGTTACACCACCAAGATCTCCGGTGATGTGGTCAAGCTGAAAAACGTTCAGTAAACGTGGTATTCAGTCTGTGTAAAGCAGGTCTGATCCACGCGTTGCCCGCAGTCCCTGACAAACAAAACGGGCGCCCTTCAAGGCGCCCGTTTTCGTTGACTCCGCCGCCTGCGCCCGCAAGCGTCTGCCGATTACTGTTGTGGTTCAACTGAGCCAGACACCACCTTAAGTTTCTTATCTCGGTCCGAGCAGAGGTCAGGTAATCGCCTGAGAGGCTGACATGGCTGTAGAGCTTCATACTCAAATGAACGGGAAGCCTTGCTCCCGTTCTTCTATCGTTGAGGGTGGAACCCGCCAACGTGGATCCTGCCACTGCGGGGAGACCTGACCGCTTCGGCTTGCCATCTTGGCAGGAGGTCATGCCGACCTCCATGAGCAAGAGTGAGAGCGACAGATGAAAACCAGCATCGTCCATATCCTGTTTGCTCGCCACTCAAAACCGCGCGCTAGGGGTGCTTGGTTTCTATTTCTGCTACTGCCTTTGGCGGGCTGCAGCGATAAATCTGACACTGGATGGCTCGGCTATGGAGAAGGAGATTACGCCTTCATCGGCGCGCCTCAGCCAGGTTGGTTAACGGAAGTGGCTGTTCAGCGTGGGCAAGCAGTACACAAGGGCGATCTGTTGTTCACCTTGGACGATACCCAGCAGCAAACGAGTCGCGATCAGGCGCAGGCATCGCTTGACCAGGCCAAAGCCTCGCTCGCGCAGGAAGAGGTGAATCTAAAGTTCCTGACCATTGAGCTGAACAGACAGACCGGCCTTGCGAATGCCAACGCGGGCATTCCCTCTACGCGAGATCAGGCAGAAAACAGCGCCAGGCAATCGCGGGAACACATTGCGCAGTTGCATGCGCAGATCAGTCAAATGGCCGCATCGCTGGGTGGCGCCGATTATTCGTTGTCACAGCGACGTATCGTGGCGCAAACCGAAGGTTCGGTGGAGGACCTCTACTTTCATCCTGGTGAGTACGTGGGTGCTTCGACCAACGTTGTGTCTGTGCTACCGCCTGCGAGTATTTATGTCCGTTTTTTTGTGCCTGAGACGGAGTTCGCCAGCGTTCACCTTGGGCAAAAAGTCCAAGTGAGCTGCGATGGCTGTAAGCCGGTGGAAGCGGAAATCACGTTTATTGCCAGGCAACAAGAATACACGCCCCCGGTGATTTTCAGCGTCGGCAGCCGTGAAAAACTGGTGTTCAAGGCAGAAGCACGTGCACCTGGCGGCCTGCCGCTGCACCCCGGACAACCGGTCGAAGTGAGGCCGCTTTGATGGACGTCATGGCGATCAATATCACCGGTCTCACCAAGCGGTTTGGCAAGAAGCTAGCGGTTGACCACATCGACATCGCTGTACCGCAAGGGCAGGTCTGGGGATTCCTTGGGCCGAACGGCTCAGGAAAGACCACCACGATTCGCATGCTGTGCGGTCTGCTGCGTGCTGACGAGGGTAGCGGCACCTGTCTAGGGCTTGATTTCAGGACGCAGGCAGAAGCCATTAAGCGCCAGGTGGGCTACATGACGCAGAAGTTCAGCTTCTGGGAGGATCTTTCGATCCGGCAGAATCTGGAGTTCACTGCGCGCATGTATGGAATGTCTGACCTACGCCTGCGTGTCGATGAAACGTTAAAAAGATTGGGGCTTGTCGAGCGTCAGAAGCAGCTCGCCGGAGAGCTGTCGGGAGGCTGGAAACAACGCTTGGCGCTGGCGGCTTGCATGTTGCACGAGCCCAAGTTGCTCCTGTTGGATGAGCCCACTGCCGGCGTTGACCCGCAGGCGCGGCGCGAATTCTGGGATGAGATCCACCGTTTGAGCGCAGGCGGCCTGACTGTATTGGTGTCTACACACTATATGGATGAAGCAGAGCGCTGTGATCGCATCGTCTACATCCTTGACGGGAAGTTGGTGGCTCGCGGCACGGTGAGTGAAGTGATCTCGCAGTCCGGGCTTTTCACATTCCTCATTCGGGGTAGGGACGTGCGACGACTGGCGGACACTTTACGTGGACAGCCCGGCGTTGAGTATGTCGCCTTTTTCGGGACAATCCTCCATGTGAGTGGGCGTGATCGCGACGCGCTTGAGCGTTCGCTGGCCACTTATCGGGATCAACCTGCCTTTGTCGTTGAAGAGGCAGAGCCCAGTCTGGAAGATGTCTTCATTCAGTTGCAGGAACGGACTCAATGAGCTTCTCATTGAGCCGGATCCGGGCACTCCTTTCCAAGGAATTCCTGCAATTGCGTCGTGACCGTCTGACGCTGGGGATGATCCTCGGGGTGCCGCTGATGCAGTTGCTCATCTTCGGGGCAGCGATCAACGTGAATCCGAAACACCTTCCCACCGCTATATCTGTTGCCGATCCTGGCCCTTTTGCTCACTCCATTGTTGCGGCCCTGGCCAACTCGAGCTACTTCGATATTGTTGCCCAGACGAACGATCCCCAAGGCGCACGGCGACTTCTACAGGAAGGTAACGTCACTTTCGTCGTGGAGATTCCGGTTAACTTCACGCGTGACATCGTACGCGGAAAAGCGCCAGACCTTCTGATCGAGGCTGATGCTACTGATCCTGCCGCAGGCTCCTATGCACTGGCCGCATTCAACAATCTCGCGGCGACGGCGCTGCGAGATGACTTGGTTGGACCGCTGGCGTCACGAGCGCAGGGACCGGCACCGTTCAATACCGTCGCTCACCTGCTCTATAACCCCGAGTCGATCACCCAGTACAACATTGTGCCCGGCCTTCTCGGCGTCATCCTCACGATGACCATGGTGTTGCTGACCTGCCTCGCGCTCACGCGCGAGCGGGAACGTGGCACCTACGAAAATCTGTTGGCTATGCCGGCGACACCGCTGGAAATCATGATCGGAAAGATCACGCCCAATGTGTTGATTGGCGCCATCCAGAGTACGGTCATCCTGGCGGCGGCTCATTACATCTTCCAGGTACCGATGCTTGGATCGCTTGGGCTTCTGTCGATTGCCGTGGTGATCTTTATCATTGCCAATCTGGCGGTGGGATACACATTTTCGACCGTCGCGCAGAACCAGCTTCAGGCCATGCAGATGACAATGTTCTTTCTGCTGCCCAACATCCTGCTGTCTGGGTTCGCGTTTCCGTTCATGGGGATGCCTACCTGGGCCCAAGCCATTGGCACGCTCCTACCGGCCACACACTTCCTGCGCATCGTGCGCGGCATTCTGCTCAAGGCCAACGGTTTTGCCGAGATCTGGCCCGACCTATGGCCACTTCTTTTGTTTACCGCTGTCGTGGGGGCGGTGGCGCTGCTGCGATTTCGAAGAACCCTTGATTGACTCTGGCTGGAGGCAAAATGGATGCTGAGTGATAAACCCTACGCATCTCCGAATGCAGTGCTGGCATGGATAGTAAAGGAGGCGGTGCAGAGTAGGGCTAGGGGCAAAGGGGCAGGCGCATGCGAGTGAGTCCATTCATGAGGGGAGAGCATTTTGTCAGCTCGAGGGCAAAACGTAAAAAGCCCGGCACTGGGCCGGGCTTTTTCCAGAGGGTGCTGATCCATCAGCTGATCTGAGTGTAGGGCAGTCACTAAGCGGCCGGTAGCGAAAAGTCAAAACGTGTCGCAATCGACTGCTGCTTACCTGCAAGCGACATCGGGACTGGCGCAGGAACGAAAAGAGCCCGGGTATCGGGTACCCGCGTGATGTCGGCTGACTTCGATCCTCCACCGATCTTTCGATGGAAGGGTTAGACCTCAGGGGGGCACACAGCGCTCTCAGCCTTAGGGGCAGGTAGCCAGAGGCCAACCGACGCGCGCTGCACGGAGGAGGCTGGCCTTAACAACCAAGCGGTGAAAGGGGGCAATGACGAAGATGTAGGCCCGGCCTAGACGGTTGTGGCACTGGACCACGGTTGAAAAAACGAGTTGGCGACTGCCTTCTGGCTCTGCCTCTCCAGAACATAGGATCGATATCCGGAAGTCGAGGTGCTTGTCGTCCTCTCCCAACACGATTTCAGTCTGGTTCGTGCTGTAGACCTTGAAGATTCCAATCCGATTGGCAAGTGATGCCAAATGTTTGGCTGTCTTGAGACCAAAACAGGCAACGATAGTGTCTCGGACTTTCATGAGCCATCCGATCCAGGATGGCTGGTGGGAAAAGATGAATCGCGCTAGCAAATCTGGATTGCTGGATGTGCCCGCGGGGAGCCGAATCGCAAAAGCGTCCGCTAGGTTCATCGACTTGTAAAGGTGGGTGATGCCGGACCTCGAGGGGACAGGCACGGACCTAATGAGCTTGAATGCTCTGGGCATCGGGGATCTCTCCTGAGGTCTAACTACAAGTTAGACGACATGCCATGTCGCGTTTCTTGTTGCGATGGCTTGTCGTATAACGCTCCTTGTCGCCCTGTATTTCCTTGTCGGATACTGAGCCCGATCAAGGCATCATAGAGCTCTTGCTGCCCAGCTGGCAGAACAGGGAGCAACGTCGCACGGCGCTTGTCGACATCGAACCAGGATTCCACCAACCATCCCACCAGATAGAGCGCCGCAAGGCATCCGCCAGCGGTTGCAACGTTCCCCTGGCATACAAGAGGCTGGTCCACGGGCTCAAGTCCCAGAGCTTGCAAGCTCGATCGTGCGTCCGGGTGTGTAGTGGCTTGGCCGCTGAGCAGCCCAAGCCGTTCGAGAATGAACGCTCCGGCGCATATGGAGCCGATTCGCTGGCGTCTGGAGTCAAGTTCAAACGACGGCAGGAAATCGGGGGCGGCAAGTGCAGCGGGTATCCCTTCCTTGCCACTGACGAACAATACCGCGTCGGCACTATTGGCCTCGGAAAGCGGACCGTGCACCGAAACAGGCAGGCCGTGCGCCGATCGCACGATAGCGCTGGAACCCACTATTCGGACGTGCCAGTCCTCAGTGTTGCGGCCTAGAATGTCCCACATCAGGAACAGGTCGATATCTGTGAATTGGTCGAAAGCAACCAGAACGATTTTCTTCAAGGCGAGCTCCATGAAAAGTGCTGGCGTGCAAAACGCAACGGCCATCTTTGCGGGTGTTCGCAGCGTATCAATCGGTTGCGCACCATACACAGTCTGTATGGCGCTAAATAGGGAGCGAAATACTGGTGAGAAAACTAACGCGTAACCATTGGATCGCGGCTGGTTTTGAAGCCCTCGACCAAATAGGGCATGTTGGCGTTTCGGCCGAGAGTCTATCGCGCCGATTGAATGTGACCCGCGGATCGTTCTATCACCATTTCCGCAATCGCGAAGACTTTGTCCGCACCTTGCTGGCCGCTTGGGAAGAAGACTACACGGAGCGCATGCTCGCTTATGCGGCGCAGGGTCGTAGCGCGGGCGAAACCTTGAAACGCTACTTGAGTATTGCCGCTGAGAAACAACCTGGGCGGGAAGTTTCCATCCGAGCCTGGTCGCTGCACGATCCGTTGGTAGCCGAGTTTCAGCAGCGTGTTGACACAAGACGACTGGACTTCGCGATACGGACGTGCCGCCGCTGGGTCCCTATGCCAGGCGAAGCAGAAGTGATGGGGCAGGTGGCCCATCTGTGCCTGATTGGTGGTCAACAGGCAGGGCTGCGGCGTGATGCCGCTCGCTTCAACCGTTTCCTGCATCGAGCCTTTTCACTTTTCGAAGGGGCTCTTCCACCGTGGCGGGCCTAAGTCATGAGCTAAATGGGGTAACCCAGAAGCGCGATCAACAAAACGGGAAGCCAGGCTTCCCGTTCTTCCGCAGGGCGTTGTCAGCCGCTGATGCTGACCGCCTGCTCATCCAGCACCGAGCCCATCTTCAGCTGTTCCAGCTCAGTCAGGTGCACCACCCCCATCACCACCTTGCGGTTTGCACCCTGGTCTGGCGGACCTGAAAAAGGCATTCTCAGCAGCTCCGCCATAAAAAGCCTCAGGTCGTGTAGTCAGCGTTGATCCGGATATAGCCTTCAGAAAGGTCACAACCATAGACGGTGAACTGCCCCCGGTCGATGTTCAGATTCACCGAGATCAGCACTTCCTTTCCGCGCAGGTAGCTTTGGACCTCCTTCAACCCAGCCTCGTCCAGTTGGCGCGGATAGGCCTCGGTCTCGCCAAAGACGATGTGTACGTTGTTCGGGTCGATGTCCTGCTCCGCCTCGCACTTGCCGATCGCCATGGCAACGCGTCCCCAGTTCGGGTCTGCGCCATGTACGGCCGTCTTGACCAATGGCGAGTTGACGATGGCCTTGGCTACACGCTTGGCTTGCGCATCATCACGTGCCCCCGTGACCTGCACCTCTAGCGCCTTGCTCGCACCTTCACCATCCGAGGCGATCATCCGCACCAGTCCCAGGGCGATGTCGTAAAGTGCCTGTTCGAAAGCAACCAGGTCCACGTCGCCAGCCAGTCCGTTGGCCAGGATCGCTGCTGAGTCGCTGGTGGAGGTGTCGGTATCGATGCTCAGGGCATTGAAGGTCTTGTCGATCACCCTGCGAAACAGTGCATCCAATACGTCGGGCGCAATCTTGGCGTCGGTGAAGAAGAAGGTCAGCAGGGTCGCCATGTTCGGTTCAATCATCCCCACGCCCTTGGCGATGCCCACCAGACTCGCGTTGCCGACCTTACGGGCAGCGTGCTTGGCGTGGGTGTCGGTGGTCATGATCGCCGCCGCGCAGCGCTGGAAGTCGGCGGGTTGCAGGGCCGGTACGTCGCCCAGGAACGCGCGGATTTTTTCCATCGGATACTGGCGACCGATCACGCCAGTAGAGGCGATGATGAGGTCCTGCGGGTCGACTTCCACCGCCCGGGCCAACCCCATGCGCACTTCCTGGGCATTGGCCAGGCCCTCTGGGCCGGTGGCGACATTGGCGTTTCGCGCGATGACCATCAGGCCCCGTGCGGTATCACGCTTGGCGACCTCGCGGGACAAGGTCACGCTCGGGCCGGCGAAGCGTGATTGGGTGAATACGGCACTGACGCTGGCCGGCACTTCGGAGATGACGGCCATGAAATCGTCGCGGCTGTCCTTGATACCCAGGTTAGCGATAATGCTGCGGAAGCCTTTCGGCTGGATGTGCGTGTTGCTCATGTCAGGTCCTTCAGAAGAGTGAATGATTCCTTGTCGGCATGCTGCTCGCCGAGCTGCTGGCGCAGGCGCATGCGGTCCGGCTTGCCGGTCGGCGTTAACGGTATCCGTTCAAGCACCGCAGTGCGACCGACAATTCCCATGTTCTCCAGCAAACCGGCAAGCTCCGACTGCCAATCCCGGGCCGTGGCAATACCTGTCTGCACCACCACATGGGCGCGACGGCGATCCAACTCATCGACCAGTATGACCACCCGTTCGAACGTCATTGCCTGTGCGATACGCCCTTCGAGGACCGGGGCGAACTGCGTGCCATGTACGGTGAGTAATGCATCATTCGCCCGCCCCAGAGGCATCAGGCTGCCATCGGCCAGCTGCCTGGCGATATCCCCTGTTGCATAGGTGGCATCCTCTACCGGGTTGGCCGGCAGCGGAAAATAGCCAGAGCCCCGATGATTGGAGCGCGCGATGACTTCGCCGATCTCCGGCTGTGCGGGGTCGAGGATCGCCAGTCTCACCTCCACATCTCCTACCACGCGCATGCCACAGCCTATCTGCAGGCCTGGGGCGAAGTTGGCCAGGATCATTCCGAATTCCGTGGAGCCGTAGATTCGCTTGATATGCACGCCCAGGCAGAGCTCGGCTTCCAATACCACCAGGTCGTCCAGGTAGGCGCCTCCACAGAACGGGAAGGCCAGCGCCGGCAGACGGATTGCGCACCGTTGCGCGGCCTGCGCCAGTTCCAGGTACTGGGCCGGTAAAGCGCTCATCACGCTGATGCGCTGTTCGTGGAGCGTTCGCAAGTTGTCCTCGATCCGGGTGGCTTCGCCGAGGTAAAGCGTGGCGCCGGTCAGCAAGGCCGGGAACACGTGCAGGTCCACGGCATGACCGCCATCGAGGGTATGGATGTTCAGGTAGCGCGCGCTGGCGTCGAGCCCGGCACACTCGACCCAGTGCAGGATTTCCCGAAAGAGACGGTCCTGGCGCCATAAGGCGAGCTTTGGCGTGCCTGTGCTGCCGGAGGTTTCCTGCATGCGCATCAGCCCGGCTTGCTCTTCGTGGACGGGGGCCTCCAGGGTGACGTGGGACGGGTTGCACAGGGCGAAGCCTGGCACGTCGATCTCGGCCGGTACGATACCCGACGCGGTGATCAGCACGGCGGCGTCGACTTGGGACAGGCGCATCGCCCGATGCTCGACACTGCTTGCCAGGCTCACAGGGCAGTGCACCAGTCCGAGGCTGGCCATGGCGAACAAGAGCGCCACGTAGCCGGTGCTGTTGCCCAGTTGGGTTGCCACAACGTCTCCCTCACGCAGGCCGGTGCCGTGCAGGCGGGCGCGCAACTGGTCGATGTCCTGGAGCAACTCGCCGTAGGTGCGGGCGTTGCCATGGCTGTCGATGACCGCCGGGTGGTCTCGATGCCGCGCAACCACGCTGAGGAATTGTCGCTGGAACATTCGTCGGTCTCCTTGATGGTCAGCCGAAATACAGCTTCAGGTGTTCGCCCACCACGCGAAAGCCGATCTCGCCCAGGCGATGGCGCAACGGGCCGCCGACGCAGGTAAATGTCAGCGGTCTGCGCTGGCGACGGTGGATGCCGGCGCACACCTCGCCCAGCAGCTTGTCCGAGACACCCCGCAACCGGTGCCGGGCCTCGACGAAAATGAAACCCAGTTGCTCGTGCTGCTCGTCCCGACTGGTCAGGGCGGTGCAGCCGCCGAGCTGCCCATCGACCTCGACCACATGCAGTGCCTGGGTCCGGGTGAGTTGGCGAACAGTTTGCGTGGCCTGTTCGCGGCTGGAGACCAGCGTTACGCCGGAGTCCTTTTCCATCTGGATCCGGTAGTCGACCAGAGTGGCCTCGTCCTCGGGCCTGGCCAGGCGCGTGGTGAGCGCCGGCGCCGACGCGACCGGGAATGCATCGAACTGCTTGAGCAGTACCTCGTCGCGACGGCCGATCAGTGGCAGCCAGGCAGCTGGCCAGTGTTCGAGCAGCCGTTCCAGAGCGGCCTTGGGGCCGATGGCCATCTGGGGGCTGGCATGGCCTTCTGCAATGTGCGCCAGCAACGCGCCCGGTTCGCCGACGACGAGGATCACCGGTACGGCAAACGGCGGCAGGCTCGGTAGCAGGGCGACGGCGCCGAGCAACCGCCCTGCATCCTGGTGCACGAACACCTGCAGGCCCTCGGTGCGATTGTTCAATGCGCCGACGAGGAACAGCTGGGCATCGGCATCGTCCGACTGGCGGATGAAGGCCAGCAACTGGGGGTAGTTATCCGGCGCAATGGGTTGAATATTCAAGGCATCATTCTCGTTCTGATGGGATTAGGTGAGCGTCACGTTGCGCCAGCTGGCCGGTTCCAGTGGAGAGGCACTGAAATCCAGCCGCGCCTGCCGTACGCCCAGTGCAAGGCAGGCGGCTGATTGGGAGGACCAGGGACCGCCTTCGACGTCACGCCGCCACAGCAGCGCATCTGCTGCGCTGCTGTACTTGCCATCGCCAGCCAGAAGCTGCAGCCACTGGCCCCAGGCGTGTGCAGGGGAGGCCGTCGTCGTTGGCTGGGGCAGGGGGCTTGCGGCGAACCGGGGCAGGTGCCGTGCCAGGCGCGGGTGATCCTCGCCGATGCCGCGATAGCACAGGCCATGGATGCCCTTCTCCAGGCGCACCGAACGCAGCGACCGGGTATCCCACTGATGAAGTGTCAAGCCACTGGCATCGGCCTGCCCCAGGATGAAGCCGTTGTATCGACGCAGGCTCTCGGCGTCCCAGCGTCGCTCGGGCATCTGTAGTGCGATCAACGGCAGTTCGCCACGGCTGCGGGTATCACTGCCTGCCTGCTCAGGGCGATTGACCAGGAAACTGGCGCGGTGCCGGTGAGTGTCCAGCGCCAGCCAGGTACCGCCGGACAACAGGTCCAGGCCGCCGATCACCTTTGGATAGTGCTCAGGCCAGTGCGCGGCGGGGGCCTGCCATGGGCGCTCTACTGATTCGTCGCGCACCGTCGCCAGCAGCACCGGCCACTGCGGCGAAAGCCCGACGGCGGCAATGATTGTGCACACCCTCAGGCACTCCCCAGCGCAGCGCCTGGCGCCGAGGCGACGGCCTCGAACGTCACCTGGCCGCGCAGCAGCTTGCGGCAGGTATTGGGCAGGAGCCCGCGACGCCCATGCAGGGTGCGTTGGTTATCGATGATCAACAGGTCGCCCTTGCGCCAGCGATGGCAGTACAGGTACTGATCGGCCATCAGGTGCTGTTCCAGCGCCGCGAACCAGGCGGCTGATGCTGCCTCGCTCAGCCCTGGCACGCGTACGTCCCAACTGGCCTTGGCCTGGCCGTCGAAGGGCAGGGCAAGATTGAGCGAGCGCACGCGACCGTAGTCGCGGAAGGTGGAAATCGGGTACCAGCCTTCGGGCACGGTTGTAAAGTAGCCGCGCTCGAAGGCCAGGTACTCGAGCCGGCCGTCCAGCAGTGGCTGGTGCAGCGATTCGGGCATGTCCTTCAAGGCCGCGAGCTGGTCGCACACCACCGTCGCGCCGTCCTCGTCGATGTCCTTGACGTCCTCGGCATACAGGATGATCAGGTCGACCTGGGTGCCGAGCAGGATGCCATCAGTATGCAACGGCAAGCTGCCGCGACCGGTGATGACCTTTTCCTTGTCGTGGCTGCCGTCGAGCTTGAGGATGTCGGTAAAACCGTAGCCGACCTTGGCGTTGTCTTCAGCGTAGGACACCTTGTCGCCCAGGCTTTCGACGAACTGTCGAAAGCTGCTTTCGTCAAGCTGGACGTTCTGCAGCAATGTCACGCCATGGTCGAGCACGGCCTGGCGAACGGCGGCCAGCGGCGTTTCGTCCGGCAAATGGACGCCCAGGCCCGAGGCGGTCAGGGCCCGGCCACGCGGGAAAACGGATGAGTTCATGGGCGGTTCCTTCAGCGACGGTGAGCGATTGATTGCAGGGATCGGTCAAGCACTTCTTCGGCGCCCAGGGGCGCCAGCGGGGCACGCACGGCCTGGTCCAGCTGGGTCGCCAGGATCTGCCGGTACAGGGGCGCCGCGCTGCCGCTCTGGCCGGTGGTGGCGTCGATCAACTGCGCCAGCGCGGTACCCAGTCCGTTGCCATGATGGATGGCGGTTTTCTTGCGCCAGGCGGCCTCCGCCGGCAGCCATTGTTCGGCGGCCAGGCGCAGATGGCCCTTTTCGCGGCCGCGGGTGGTCTTGACCGACGGGCAAGTGTCCAATGCCGTACGCAATACCGGTAGGTCCCAGTAGGGATGGACCAGTTGGCTGCCACAGGCCTGGGCGGCGACGCTGGTGAGTTCGCTTGAGTAGCGGGTCTTGTTGACCTCGATGGCGATGCTGCTGCGTATGTCTTCGGCAAGACCGTCACCGGTGGCCAGGCCGGAGTTGATCAGGTCCGAGCCATAGCCGGTGAAAATCAGTCGAGGATCTTCCAATTGCCTGCAGAACGCGGTGATCGCTACCCCGATCTCCACGGATTGCGGCTGTGCATGGGCAAAGGCACGGATGGTCTGTGGCAGCGCCAGCAAGATCGATTGCGGGTCGAGTTCGACACGGTTCAGCGGGCGCCCGAGTGCGTCGGCCAGTTGCTGGGCATCATCGAACTCGTTGCCCCAGGGCGTGCCGATGCTGAAGGCTTCGAAGCTCGGACATTGCGCCGCGAGCAGGGCGGCGACCAGCCCGGAATCGACGCCGCCGGAGACCAGTGCGGCGACCTTGGCGGGCCGTTGCAGATGGCCGGCGATGCTCTGTTGCAAAGCACGGATCTGAGCCTGCCCGGCGAACAGGGCGTCGTCGTAGCGAGCGCTCTGCATGGCCAGGTTGTCGTGCATTTCGCTACGTTCGATGCGCGCCTGGTTGCCGTGGAGGACGACCTCCAGGCGGCTGCTGTGCGGTAGTCGGTCGATGCCCTGGATGCTTGAGCGACCATCCAGGCGTACGCCCGCTTCCTCGCGCACGGCCAGCTGACAATCGGTCAGGCGCACCCAGGCGCTGGCGGCGATGAGCAGGTCGGTCGACAGGACGAAGTTTCCGTGATCATCGGCGCTCCAGTACAGCGGGGTCATGTTGCGGCTACTGGTGGTCACGGTCAGCTGGGCACCCTGCATATCGATCAGGTTGTCACCCCCCACGCTCCAGCGCGTGCAAGGGCGGCCCTGCGCATCGGCCCTGGTGGCGGAAGCGGGCATTGGCCAAGCCGAGGCATAGGTTTGGAAGGCTGACGCGGTCGATGGCAGGCGGGCGTCTTCGAAGTGTTCGAGGGGACGGCTGGAGAGTAGCAACCAGGGGTGTACGGTCACGAGATCGCCCCCACGCTCGGTTGCGCGCTGGAGCGGTTCAACACCGCCTTCATCCGTCCTTGCGCTTCACCGGCGGCGAAGGCCGCGCGGTGCGCCTGCTTGCCGGCGATGCGGGTTTGCTCCAGGCCAGCGATAAAGTCCCGGTTGAGGTAGGCCTTGGTATTACGAAACGCTGCATCGGTGAACGCGGCGGCACGGTGGGCCTGCTCCAGGGCTCGGGCGCGCAGTTGCCCTGCATCGGCTACGGCATGCAGGAGCCCGTCGGCCATGGCGCGTTGCGCAGGCCAAGCGTCGCAGGACATCAGCATGTGCTGCATCAGGCTGCGACCGATGATCTTCTCGAGCATGAAGCCGCCGAAGGTGCAGGCAATGCCCAATTCGAACTCGGGCATCTTTAGCACGCAACGATCGCTGCCGATTCGGTAGTCAGCGGTCAGGGCTATTTGCAGGCCGATGCCGATGGCATAGCCGTCGATGGCGGCAATCAATGGACGGTTCAGTTGCAGGGCGGCGATGTACAGGTCGGTGACGTGATCGATCCACACGTCGACCTCGTTGCCACCGGTGAAAGTCGAGGTCTCGTGGAAGCTGCCTCCGGCGCCGAACGAGCGGCCCTCGCCACTGTGCAACAACACTGCACCCACCGCGTCATCCGCGTTCAGTTGCCTCAGCAGACGGGTCAGTTGGGCCATTCGCGGCATCGACCACAGGTTGTGCCGGTGCGAGTCGGTGAAGGCTACCAGCGCGACACTACCCTCGAAGGTAATGTCGAAATCGTAAGTGGCGTAATCGTTTTCAAAACCTGGCATCGATAAATTCCCGTGACGTCCTTGTGCGCAGTGGTGCTGCCGTGCCTGACGCAGGCCGGTAACGCCCACGTTAATAGGCAGGCGCACGGTCTGGTACCTCCCGGAATAGGGAGGTTGTGGCCGTCCTGGTAACTCATTAGTTTCCGTGGTCGCTCGAATTCCTGCCGCATGCAGTACGCACGGCTAAAAAGTTTCCATGGTTAATCAACAGGACTATTGATGTTACCCAGACACCGGTTCTCGAAAGAGATAAAGGACCAAATCAAGAAGTTGTACCGGTACGACAATTACCACGGCCCCTTTGCGTTGCTGCAGAACTTGTTCTGGATCAGCCTGGCGATCTACCTGGGCGAGTCCAGCCCTTGGCTGTTGCCGCTGGCGATCCTGCTGATTGGCTCGCGGCAACGAGCACTGGCCACGCTGCTGCATGAAGCGGCTCATGGCGCGCTGTGCCGCAGCAGACGACTGGAGAAATTCCTCGGTACATGGTGTTCCGGCTTCCTGATATTCCAGGCCTGGGCCAGCTACAAGCGCTCCCATACCCTGGATCACCATCACAAGCTGGGTGATCCGAATCACGACCCCGACTACCAGTACTATCGGCAATCCGGGGTATTCGAAACGCGTTCGACGTTCAGGTTCGCGCTCGCGCATTTGATAAAGCCGATGTTGTTCATAAGCGCGCCGGAGAGCTTGAGGTATCTGCTGGTCAATCGGCTGGTTCGCAGCCCCAGCAAGGGCGAGCTGTTTTCAGTGCTGACCTGTCAGTGTCTGCTCGCGTTGTGCCTGACGCTGGTCCTCGGCGCCAAAGGCTACCTGCTTTATTGGCTGTTACCGTATCTGACCACCTTCCAGGCGTTGACCTGGTTCATCGAGCTGGCCGAGCATTATCCGATGATCGTCAAGGCCAAAACCGATCTGCAGGCCACCCGCAATCGCTTCAGCCATCCGCTCGAACACTTCTTCACGGCGATGCACGGAGAGAACTTCCACCTGATCCACCATCTCTTTCCCGCCATTCCGTACTGGAACCTCAAGAAGGCCCACAGGATTCTGCTGGGCGATCCGGTTTATGCCACAATCAATGCCGGGTTTGGCGGGATCTTTGTATCCTCGAACTTTGCGCCGTCGATGTGGGCCGGCATTCTATCTAACGACAAAGTAGCGACAGGGACCGTCATCAATGCAATCTAGTTTCAGCAAAGGCGTCATGTTTGCACTCTCCGCCGCGGCACTGAACGCAACGATCGGTGTGCTTAGCAAAGTACTCATGAGTAATGGCTTCACTGCCAGCAGTGTGGCCGTCATCAAGACCCTGCTGGGTTGCATGCTACTTTCGATCCTATTGCTTTTCCTCAAGCGCCCGGCATCTACGGCCAAATGGACTCAGGCGGCAATCTGCGCCTTCCTTGGCATCTTCGTGCTGTTTCACTTCGAAACGTCTGCCTATCGGCATTACGCTGCGGCAGGTGTAGTGGTGGTGCTGATGGCCAGTGCCTCGATTTCCTCGATCATCCTGGGGCGCATTTTCCTCAAGGATGCCATCACCGCGAACGCGACCGTGGGCGCCGCACTGGCCATCGCCGGGATCGCGGTGATCTTTGGCGCCGACCTGCAACAGGGCTTTACCCTGCAAGGCGCTGCGCTTGCCTCCATGGCCGGCTGCGGCTATGGGGCCTTTTCGGTTGCCATGAAGCAGATGGGCGTGTCCGGGGGGCTGCACTTCACCCGACAATTGCTGTTTTTTGGCAGCCTGTACCTGCTGATGCCGGCTGCGGCCGATGGTTTCGTGATCGGCGAGCTGTCGCCATTGGCGATCGCCGCACTGCTGGCGCTGGCTGCGCTGCCGACCATTCTCGGCTTCTTTTGCACCACCAAGGCCATCGAGCATCTTAAACCATCCCAAGTGCAGGCGCTGGAACTGACCGAGCCGCTGTTCGCCGCGCTGCTGGCGTTTGTGGTGCTCCATGAAGTACCGCGCGAAAGCCTGTTCGTCGGGGCGGCACTGATTATTGTCGGGCTGTGTTTCTCCAATGAGCTGATCCGTTTGGGCAGTAAAGCCCCGGTCCCGACGACTGAGTGAGCGATTGTCGGGTCCTTTGCAGGCATATTGACTTCAACGCTCCCCGTCACTACCTTACCGCCCCATTTTAATGACGGGGCTCGATTTCCCTCGTGCTATCTCAGGATGAGAGCACCGTCGAACGGTGTGACCATGGAAGGGAATGACCATGCTGGTAATGGATGATCTGGTACAACTCGGTAAGACGGAGCGCTTCGAGGACTGGCTGGGGAACCTGAAGACACTGACGTGTAGACTGGGTTACTCGAATTTCCTGTTGGGCGTAAAGCCTGGTCCTGGTGCGCCCAACCAGCAGGTAGTGATTCAAAGCAACTACCCGGTTACCTGGCGCAATCATTACGACAGCCAGGCCTATGCCGCGATTGACCCGATCGTGCATCACTGCCTCAACTCTAACCTGCCATTGCTCTGGAACCGGGAGAACTACCGTCAGCCCGCGGAATTGGCGTTCTTCGAAGAAGCCGCGATGCACGGGCTCCAGTTGGGGCTGGCATTGCCCGTGCACGGCCCGCGAGGCGAGGCGGGTATGTTTTGCCTCAAGCCCTACGAGCGGGGGCCCCGCTCTGTCTCCGCCATCATTCACTCCCTGCCCATGGCGACATTGCTGCGCGATTACGTGATTGAGCGGTTGCTCAGGGGGCAGCCTGAAAACCACGCGGTGGTGCACCTGACGAGTCGGGAAAAAGAGGTGTTGCAGTGGAGCGCGGCGGGCAAGACGAGTTGGGAAATCGCGACGATACTGTCCAGCACAACCTCGGCGATCGACTTCCATTTCAAAAATATACGCCGCAAGTTTCAGGTGAGCTCGCGTCAGATGGCGGTGCTCAAGGCCATCCAGCAGAAATTGATCACGCCTTGAGTCTCACTGCCTGCGCTAGGCGAGGTCACTTTCCTGCAGGCGCCCGCTCAGGTACAAGCGCAGCAGGATGTAGACGGGGGCGGGTACCAGGCTGGTGCATTCAATACGGCTGGCACAGGCCTGGCTGATGCCGAACCTTGACCAGAATTCGGTCTGACTTTGCTTCAGGTTCAGGCGCAGGTTGATGGCTTGGCGTGCCACCTCGCGCGCGGGCGAGGTATCAATTAGTTTCATCTGGGTAAATCCTTTAAAAGCTGAAACCTAGCAAATTCGGCAGCCCCGAACCACCTCCCTAATCTGGGAGGGTCTCACTTATTCATTGTGAATATATCCTGTTCGGCAAATTTAAAGTTGCTGGTATCTTCTCTATGTTTATTTCTATTGATCGCCGTCATAAATTCAACCCTAAAGAGTTGGATGGCATGCACAAGCTTCGGGCGCGTATCTTCAAGCAGAAGAAAATGTGGGATATACCACTTATCAATGGTATGGAAATAGATGGGTATGACGCGCTTGACCCTTATTATATGATTATCAACCGTAATGCAGAGTCTGCGTATGTCTGTGGTTGCTGGCGGATTCTTCCAACTACCGGGCCAAATATGTTGGCGCATACCTTTCCAGAGCTGTTGCATGGCCAACCAGCGCCTTGTTCCGATTCGATCTGGGAGCTGAGTCGTTTTGCCATCGAGATCCCTCAAGGCAACCGTTTCGGCTTCTCGCAGGGCACCACTCAGGCTATCCGTGCCATTGTGAACTTTGCCCTCGGGTGTGGGGTGGAGCAGTTCGTCACTGTCACTACGGTGGGTGTCGAAAAGATGCTGATCCGCCTGGGACTAGACATTAGCCGTTTCGGCCCGGCATTGCAGGTCGGTGTAGAGCGGGCGGTGGCGTTGCGTATCGAGCTCAATGGTCGGACGTCGGCTGCGCTGGAGCGGGCAGTGAGTGAAGCGGCGGATGCACCTGCGTGGCATCCGGCAGATTACGACGTTCCTCGATGGCTTGCCCACGGTACCTGCAATCTGCCTCAGGTAAATCCCGTGTAACTGACATTGTTTTATAACTTGTAATTCTAGGGTGGGAATATGAGTCCCCCGTAGCCCAATGGCCAGGCTACGGAGGAGGGCCCTTCAATCAGTCTTGTGGCTCAATCGACCAAGTCACCCATGGCGGTGGTATTGAAACCGCCATCCACGTACCCTGTGCCCTGCGGACGTTGCACCCCTATCGGTAAAGTGATCGCACCGCTTGATTCAGGCAATCATCTCAACCTTGCCGGAGGCAAGACGGTAGATGCCGCCCACGATTTTCAATGTGCCCTTGGCGAGCGCATCCGTCAGCAGTGGCGTCGCTTTTTTAAGTCTGTCGACCGAGAGCCTGACATTTTGCACCGTCGCGTTTTCCACTAAATCCCCAGGTTGATTGAGCACTTTCTCAACCGATGGCCTGAGTGCGTCCGCCAGTTTCGGTATCTGCCCTGGGAATACCGTATGATCTTTTACGGCTTTTATGCCGGCTTCGATGGCACCGCAACGCTCGTGCCCCAATACGAGAATGAGGGGAGCACCGAGTACCGCAACCCCATATTCAAGACTGGCGAGACCTTCTTCTGTCACGAAGTTTCCAGCGACGCGGACAGCGAAAAGGTCGCCTCGCGCGGTGTCAAAAGCATATTCGGGTGCTATTCGGGAGTCGGAGCAACTGAGCACAGCCACGAACGGATTCTGGCCGGAAACCAGTGCCTCGCGCTCAGCTTTGAAGTCATGTGTTTTAGAATTCCCAGTCACATACCGCTCATTTCCGTCGATCAGTCTTTGCAACGCTTGATCGGGGCTGATGACATTGTGTGGTTTAGGGGGGGACGATGTTTTTTCGGCGGCCAGGATCGCCCTGTTGGGCAGCAGACCCGCCAGTAGCAAGGCGCCAGCTCCTAGCCCGGCAGTACGAAGAAAACGACGACGATCATTGGTGTCTGGGGCGGCGGTTGAATCACATGATTTACACATGATTGGGTGTACTCAGGTCAATTCGGTTGGAATGACAGATGTTGGGGGGGTTAGTGTTTCAGGAACCGTCAACACTGGTGTACTGGAGTCTAGACGGCCTGTCTGCGTCGCCTGGGTTTTCTTTGGCCGTGACCGAGCGCTTTTGGCCGATTGTTGCCTGTCACGACCGGTTGAATCCACAACCCAAAGCTGCCCTCCGCGGGCGGCGGATATCGGCCAGGAGCGGCCAGTTTGCCCATCAAATGGAACTGTCCCCAACCTTTCACTCGGAAGTTCGTCGACAGCAGGACGTGCGCATGACCCGTTCAGTGGTTCAACTTGAACATATTGGCGTGAACGCAGGAGGGGACTGCATAGCTGGTCGTCAGATGGCTCTCCAGTTCCGTAGCTGCCGAGCCGAGGTTCGCCAATGTGTGAACGCCAGAATTGGGATCGAAGAAATAGAGTTCGCTACCGTCATAGGCAAGCGCCACAGAGTGGGACTTAGCGCTTTGCATGGCGATCAGGGCCGCGCCGTGCCTGCTGCGAACCAACAGCTCGATGGTGTGCGTCAGCAACTGGACGAAGCCTCCCTCGAAGAAGGAAGACAAGGTTCCAATCGACTTGCAACCCAGGGTCTGCGCCTCCTGTGAGTACAGGTTATGAAACTCCTGGATGGCCTTGCCCTGGTTGCGAATACCGGGAAGGTTGCCACCTCTGGGGTCGCTGATCGGCTGGCCGTCAATGCCGATTTCATAGGTGCCGGAATTTATGAGGCCATCACAGATCTGGTCCTGCAGAGCCATGATTCGCTCAACCTTCCGACCGATATTCCGCTGTTCCAACAGGTCGGCAAGTCCTTGTAACGGACCCAGGTCGAGCGCGCGCATGCAAAAATAAAAGGAAATGCCCTCGCAGGAGCCATCATGCCGTGCGTTGAAGTCATCTTGATTGCAACCCAAAATGAGGGTGATAGCCATAGCATGCTCCTTGCTTATTCTCGGTTTTCATAACCAGCTTCGACTGGCCGAGCCGGATATTCGAAGTGAGTCCTGTTCGAAGAACGACCGCTGAAAGGCATGCAACTGTGATCAGGCCCCTTTAAATCCCCCGTAGCAGGCGCCTGACGCTTCTAACCAATTGAAAAAAAGAAAAGCATTGGGCTCAGGGGTAAGCGGATGGCGTGCTACAACCGGAGTATAGCTGCTCCCCAATCGGCCGCTTTTGGCCGATTTCTGCCTGTCGCCACCGGTTGAATCCACAACCCAAAGCTGCCTTTCGCTGAAGGCGGCTAACGGCCAGAAGCAGGCCGTGGAAACCGCGCAGGTGATCCCGTAAGGTGCTATACATGGCACGAACCGCAAAACTCCCCCCGAGCCGTGCCGCTTTTTTGACTACCGGTATGAGATTGCAATGAACCTGTGACGCCCCATTGGACGCCTTGTCCGACCGTTCTCCCGTAAGCCTGTCCAGGGCCGACGGCGAGCGCCCGCGTCACTACCTGCCCACCGTTCTTGATGGGCGCGTCTCCGGCCTCGCTGTGCGGCCTCTTTGTCAAAGGAGTGCCCATGACAGAATCCATCGACATCCTCGCCTACAACACCGCTGCCTGGAATCACCAGGCCGCGAATGGCTGCGAGTGGTCACGTCCAGTCGATACCGCAGAGATCGCAGCCGCCCGCGCCGGTCAATTGAATGCCCGGCTGACGCCAGGTCCATTACCCTCCGGTTGGTTAGGTGACGTGCGCGACCTGCGCGTTCTCTGCCTCGCAGGAGGTGGCGGCCAGCAGGCCCCGCTGCTGGCCGCAGCGGGAGCGCAGGTCACGGTCTTCGACGCCTCCATCGGCCAACTCGCGCAAGACCGGGCCGTCGCCGACCGAGAAGGTCTGGCGCTGACCTGCATTGAGGGTGACATGCGTGACCTTGGCGTATTCGCTGACGCCAGCTTCGATATCATTTTTCATCCAATCTCGAATCTGTACGTGCCAAACGTGCTGCCGGTATGGCGCGAATGTGCGCGCGTGCTGATCACGGGCGGTCGCTTGCTGGCAAGCTTCTGGAACCCAGTGGTCTTCGTAGGTGACCGCGACCCAGTGCTGCGCGAGCAGGGACTGCTGCGGCCTGTCTGGCGCTTGCCCTACTCGGATTTAGTTAACTTGCCGCCCACAGCGATGGTGGCCAAACGTGAGCGCAACGAAGCGCTGGTCTTCGGGCACACGCTCGCTGACCAGATTGGCGGCCAGCTTGATGCCGGGCTCGTTCTGACCGGATTCCATGAAGACTGGCAGCCCCATCCGCGCTTCGTGATCGAGAACGTTTTGCCGACTTTCATAGCGACGCGTGCAGTGAAGGTGTGATCGTTGATATTCATCGCATTAGAGCAAGCCGTCGCGGGGCGGCACGGATAGTGAGTCCATGGCTTGAAGGGCAGCTATCGGTCGATTCTGTTGAAAAAGTCGGTCTCGGTTTTCACAACACCCAGGCGGGAGTCGGCCTACGGCAGTCAGCCAGCTTCAATCGAAGGCAGGCCCCCTTTTTACATCTCTTTGACCAAGGCGCTGGTGGATGATGCCGAGTCAGGGGTGATGCACTTCAGCCAACCTCCACAAACCGCCGCCTGGTCACGAACAGCCCCGCGCCCACCGGCACGGCAAAGACCGACATCAATCCCATGTCAAAGCCCAGCAATTGGGCCTGACTCAGTGCAACGCAACCGATTGCGCCAGCCACCACCAGCGTCACCCCTAGCCACTTGCGCAGCGGGTACGGCTTAAGAAACCGATCAAGTAGAAAGGCCAGCGCCATGGCGATGACCGTCTGAGTAATTTCGGACATGTGCAACCCCACTCAGGTCTGTTTCTGGCCGTGACGTTCAGCGAAAACGATACCTCCGTAGCCCAATGGCCAGGCTACGGAGGAGGGCGCTTCAATCAGTCTTGTGGGTCAATCGACCAAGTCACCCATGGCGGTGGTATTGAAACCGCCATCCACGTACAAAATCTCACCGCTAATACCCGATGCCAGATCGGAGCACAGGAAGGCGCCAGCGTTACCGACTTCCTCGATGGTCACATTGCGGCGCAGTGGGGTCTGGGCTTCGTTGGCGGCCAGCATCTTGCGGAAGTTCTTGATGCCAGAAGCGGCGAGGGTGCGAATCGGGCCTGCCGATACGGCATTGACGCGGGTGCCTTCCGGGCCAAGGCTGCTGGCCAGGTAGCGGACGCCGGCTTCCAGGCTGGCCTTGGCCATGCCCATGACGTTGTAGTTGGGCATGGTCCGTTCGGCGCCCAGATAGGACAGCGTTAGCAGGCTGCCATTGCGACCTTTCATCATGGGGCGCCCGGCTTTTGCCAGAGCCACAAAGCTGTATGCGCTGATATCGTGGGCAATGCGGAAACCGTCACGAGTGGTGGCTTCAGTGAAGTCGCCCTCGAGTTGGTCGCCAGGCGCGAAGCCCACGGAGTGGACGATGCAGTCCAGCCCATCCCATTGATGGCCCAGTTTCTCGAAGACCAGAGCGATGTCCTCATCGCTGGCCACGTCGCAGGGGAAGCACAATGCGGGGCTGGAACCCCACTCAGCCGCAAACTCTTCCACGCGGCCCTGAGCTTTTCGTTCTGGTAGGTGAAGGCAAGTTCGGCGCCTTCGCGATGCATGGCCGCCGCAATGCCCGAGGCGATGGACAGCTTGCTGGCGACACCGACGATCAGGACGCGCTTGCCTGTTAGAAATCCCATGTATTGCTCCTTTATGTCTAGCTTTCCATTGCCGTTGTCAGTCGCCTTCGAGAGGCTTTGAGCAACGGCATATTTTCAGACGCATGATGCACTCATGCCTCTGTTCGACCGCTGAAACTCCAGGAGGCAGCGTGCCGGTTTTCGTGTTCGGCTTATGGCCGCCCCAGTGATGCGGCCATGAAGCGAGAATGGGAGAAGTCGTAATACGACGAGGGGAATTGGCGCTGAGTTACATGCTAGGGTCCAATGGTCAGCGAAAGTTGGATTGGCCATCAGCGAGTAAGCCATATGAGATTCTTGACACGATGACTCTGAGTTTTAGCTACGTTTGGCTGTTGCCACTGCTTGAAAAGCCGTACGAGTCCGTAAAGCTCGACCTTTCTGCCGCCCTATCAGCTCTGGAAATTAAAAGGTCATTGCCAGCAGAGATCTCGCTGCGCGAGGTGCTTGTCACTGCGCTGGAGTCTGACTCTCAGTACTGGTCTCAGCTTGCGATCAAATGGTTGGACGAAGGGTTTCCTGTTGATCACAACCTATCCGAGCTATTGCTTCAGTGCTCATCTCGGAAAACGCTCTCGCAGTCCGTACGACACAAAGCTTTCGCTTTCGCTCGACGCTGGAAAAAGCTGAATGATCATGCCCAGCCTCCAAGTTAAGCCGTTCGCTGAAAGCTAGCGCTCCTGCAGCTTCTGCGTCGGTTTTGCGTCGAGTCTGCCGGCTGTTCGGCAGGCAGCTTTTGGCCAAGAGTGATCGGTCGAACCTCTGCGGTATTGATGATCCCAGACACGGGCTGATCGGGCGGGTAAGCTTGGGCATTACGGTCGCACTTTTAGGGGCTGACTGGGCTACCAGTGGACTCAGGTGCATGGGGGATTTTTGTTTACCTTATGAGGTTTCATGGACTCTTCTTTTGACGAATTGATCGACAGGGCGATGTATTTGGGTGTGCATCAGGTGGCATACCCCATTGATATTTTCGGGATGGCCAGGCTGCTGGCGGAGCACGCATCAGACGATGCAGATTTTAAAAAAGTACTCTCGCTGGTCTCAGACCAGGAGAACCATTTCACGCGCTGGGCCGCTATACGAGCCATTGTGATCATGGGGCCGGCAGCAGTGGCTAAAGCCCGCGATACGCTGAGCGTCCAGATGGCGTTTGAGGATTTTCCTCTCGCCCGGCAGGAAATACAGAATGCCCTTTTTACGCCATCAGCGTGACTGGCACGATCCTCTCTGAGGCTGTTGACGATGTATTCGCCCTCGGCAGTCTACCTGCTGCACCAGCTCGGTATCCCACTGGAATGGGTAACGGCTCGCAACCTTCAAGAATACGCCGAGGCAACCCACCTTGAAACGGCGGAGCGGGGCGCTGATGGGCGCGTGCACTTGCTAACGCCTGCGGTAGCAGGTGCTCAGGTTGAAGGGCGCCGCGCAGCAGGAAGGAGTGGCGCGCTCTATCGGCTCTTCAGAAACCGATTTCGCACCGTGTTTCACCTGCCTGTATTCGTAATGTCAGACCCGATTCGAAGCTCACGACTAGGTGATGGTCATGAGGGATGTTATCTGTGAGGTAGAACTCTTGAGTCTCGGCATCGGGCTGCACAGCTCCAATCGAATGAATAACACCATCGTCTTCTCTGATTGGGCTCTGGTCTCGGCCATCCATTGAAAAATAACTGACCTCATGGAACGTGATGGTGATCTGCTTTGCTTCTTCGGGCGGTACCCAATCGTCGGTACGACGAGAAAAGCTGAGTAGGATCGTGCGATCCACGACTGCGTAGTTAATGGCGTCAGCCCGATAGAAGTTATGCAGATCGTAGGCGCGTCCTTGGACCTCGACCTCGATGTCTCCAAATACAAAACCGTGGAATTGCATAGATTGGCCCTGATGGTCCGCTAGATGACTGTGAACCGTATCGTATTGTCTCGTGCTCTGCTTGATCCACTTGTTGCGGTTTCTGGCCGACATCCGCCATTTGCGTGCGACGGCTTTCGATGCGATCAGGCGGTCAAGTGACGCGCAATTTCACAGAGGGGTCTTTGCACGCTCATGACCACCTGTTTGCATTCGACCATGACCAGCATGGCGTCGTGACCATGGTCGGTAGAGAACCGACTCGAACGGACTTGTGCTCCAACGTTACATCAACGGTCGATGCGTTAATATCGTCTTTTCGACATCAGCCAAGGAGGCACCCATGAGCGTTCGCGGTAAAGACCGACAGATCGACAACATTGAGTTCAACGTCGGCGACATCGCCCGTAGCAAAGCCTTCTACGGCGAGGCGTTCGGATGGACATTCGTCGATTACGGCCCTGCCTATACAGAATTCAGTGATGGCCGCCTTACGGGTGGCTTCACTACGGGAGAGCCCGTTCGGCCCGGTGGCCCTTTGATCATCTTGTACTCGGATGATCTCGACGAGGCGCAGCGTCGGCTTAAAGCCTTGGGGGCTGTTATTTCCCGCGAAACATTTTCGTTCCCTGGCGGAAGCAGGTTCCACTTCATTGATCCAGATGGCTATGAGCTGGCCGTTTGGACAGCTCAGTCGTAGGGCTCTGCTCATCTCGAAAGGGCAGGGGCCTCCCATGGTCATTTAGGTAGTGAGCAAGCAGTGTTGAGGATTTCCATCGGTCAATTGTTGCCCGTAATGACAGGCAACAATCGACCAAAAGCAGACGTTTAGAGCAGGGAAAATAAATCCGCCGCATTTCTTCCCGGTTTGGCAATTTGCCGACGCGCATTTACACACTCTGGGCTGGGAAGTTTAGAGTCGGAAAATCAACGAGTCCTTTTTTCTAAAGTAGGTGCCAATGGTTACTCCCCTCGATCTTCAGGACTTTGATGTTGGATGGATCGCTACTGACGCCATCGGGCAGGTTGCGCTCTTCACTACGGCTGGTCCGGGGCCGATTCCTGACTCCGCACTTCCCTCCGTCGAGATCTCCGAAGAATTGGTCCTTTCATTGCCGGAGGTGTCCGATGTAGATCTGGTCACTTCCATGTCTGGCGCAAACGCTTTCGTTGCATTTGCCAAACGTGGGTTCTTTGCATATGACTGGTCGGACGTCCATCGCGCTGCACGCCAAGCTTTGAACGGGTATGAGTTGCAATACCGTCCACTGAATCCACTGACACTTTTCGACTTGCCGGCCCCTTTACGGGCATTGGCTGAGGTTACCCGGCTATCTGGCGTAACGTTCGGAGCATCTATCGTAGTGATAGGTGACCAGGTTTCTTAGCCGTCATTCGGCGGTTAGGGACCGATTTGGGTCGATTTCAGTCGGTCGTGACAGGCAACAATCGGCCAGGAGCGGTCCGTCGAAGCCTGGTCCGAAATTGCTGACGATCACTAGGCTGAGAATTCTTCCAGCCAAGCGATTTCCGCGCGTGGTCGGGTGCCACCGATCGGCACGGAGTGTCACAATTGCGCCACCTTCAATCCCGAGCGCTCTCCATGTTTCGTCCAGCCCTGCAGATCGTCGCCGTGCTTCTGTCCTGGATGACCGCCACCACGGCGCTGGCCGCCCCTCAGTACTTCCACAAGACCTTCGCGGGCCGCATCGGCGATCGCTATGCGTTTACGATGAATCTCAAGAATGTCGACGGCAGGCTGACGGGAAGCTATCGCCATGCCGGCAAGCGCAATGATATCTACCTGAGCGGCGAGATCGACCCATCAGGGACCTTTACGATGAACGAGTTCGGGAGTGCGGGCCAACGCACCGGCACCTTTACCGGCAAGGTGGCCAGCGACACGCTCAACGGCAACTGGGCATCGGCCCGTGGCGACCGGCGCTTGCCCGTTGACGCGCATCAGACCTCGGAAATCATCATTGGCTCGAAGCGCGAGATTCTCACGCAGGCGATCGGCACTTATGCGCTCGATAGCGTCAGCGGCGTGGGCTGCCCCAGCGGCGTGTGGGAGTCGTGGCGTGACAAAGGCCGATGGAAATCGAACTTCTCGATCGTCGAGGATGGGCACGGCGAGGTCTCAGACGTGAGCCTGACACGCGGGGACCTGCACCGGCTCAACAGCATGACGGTCACTTTGGACACCTCGCTCGCCACGCGCCTGAGCGTCGATGGCAAGGTGCTGCTGTCGATCCCGTACCGCGACGCTGGCATGCAGTACGAGATCAGCCAGCTCCACAACGCTGGCATAGAGTACGAGATCAGCCAGCCCCTCAACAGCGTAATGGAGGATCACCTGAAGACGCTGTCGCCCGCCACCACCGTCTATAACGAGCATCTCTACCTGCTCGCCCGCGACGCGATCGATTTCGTGCCGGCGATGTCGGGCAATTATCTGTCCAACGACGTGGGCGTCGTGACGGTCAGCTTCGCCGTCGTCGGCAAGACCTTCGAGGTCTACCTGCGGGACGACAAAGGCTGCAGCGGTACCGTGTTCTCCTTCTGGCGCAAGGGCCGATGAAGGCGATGCATCATGCGCCTCTAGGTAAGGCCCCGAGTGCAGCGGCGGCACCAGTGCTCGCCTGAATGGCCGCTGACGAGAAATGTGTACGACCGTTGAGGGTCGATTTCAGTCGGTCGTGACAGGCAACAATCGGCCAGAAGCAGGCACTCACGATTTTTCCGGTAGCTATCGTATGTCGGCTGAGCCAGGTGGCCAGTCCTCATAGAGATTGCAGTTTACTGGGATCGGTTTGCCATCCATGTGGTAAGCAGCCCACGCCAGTACGTGCGCCATGCGCTCTGAACCTCTTGGCGTCAGACTGCAGGACTCGGCGACCTCGTTCAGCCGCGCTCGGCACACATCGAGGTGGCGTCGAACGCCTGAGAATCCGCCGAGATAGCGATAGAATTCGTCGAGAAAGATACCCACACCGGAGATACCGTATGTGCCGGCCACTCCGGGCGCCTCCTCATAGATGGCCATGACATCATGACCTTCCAAGGTCGCGACAGTGGTGAGAACCTCGCAAAAGGCATCTTTCATGCCATTGCTGACCCAAAGGTCATAGCTGTTGCCGATGATGATGGGGGCGCCCATGAGTCTTACCTTGATTTCGCCAGTGGGATGCTGTGAGCAAGCCAGTGCCAGCGCCGGCCCCCTGACTCCCAGACTCATACTATGTGGTAACAAGGTACGTGGGTTGTGAGTCCTGAAGTGGGTGCGCGAGAGCGAGTGCACGTTTGATCGCTCGTAGCTCATTGCTCGTGAAGCGTTTTCTGCCGAGATCATACTCGACCCCACCTGGGTTCATGTGCAGAGAAAATAGTCCGATAAATGAGTCGTCGGTCGGCTCCAGCAGCAGCTCTAAATACGCCTCGTTTCGTGTGTTTGCCGTGAGATAGATAAGCCCTTCGACGGTAGCACGGCCACACCAATGTATCTCGTCCCACGCCAGGATGGTGCCTCGGGGGGTTCCAATCATCTGCAGATGCCAATCGATGCCGTCTGGCTCAAATGCCTTCAGTGCGGGTAATAGGCGCTCGCAGGAGAGGATCTCAAGGTCGTACCTGAGCATGCCACGATGAATGAAGTGCGGGTCGTGCGTTGACGGTGTTGCTACTGAAGCTGGACTGACCACGGTGGCGGTCAACAGATGACTGAATGCGATTTCTGATGGTTGCTCACCCCAGCTATTCAAGTCAGAAACGGGTGGGCACCAGATAAGGCGTATGGTTTCTCCGACGCGCAAAAAATCACGCCTATTAAAGTACGCGGAAGTGGTACTGCCTATCCGTGGCAAAAGATCATCAAGGTGGATGGTCGGTGCGCTGTGGTCAACGCCGGGACCATTTGGCCAGAAAGTCGGGCAGTAGGTTTTCAAAGATTGTGCTCCCTTCAAATGTCAGCCGCTTACCTGGTGCGTAAGACGTCTCTTGGGCGTTGTCGTCATGGTTTGGGAGGGCAGCTTCTGACCGAAAGCGACCTACAGAAAAATCTGGTAATGGGGAGCCGGAGCCGAGTGATTAGCGCAGTCTGTTTCGAAGTGCTTTGAGCACGCATCGAGGTGCCAGCATTCGACCCCTATGGATATCGCTCCAGCCGCTTCAGGCTGCAGTTCGATATTTGTGGCTATGCCCTGATCTACAAGCAACCGCTGTGCATCCTGAAGGTGCCTGCGGGTACCGGTGAGCCACTGCCGTTGTTCACCTGACAGCAGGTTTAGGATCTCCGGGTAGGTGCACGCCAGCTTTTGGCGCAAGTTAACCATCGCGGGCTTATCGTCACGGGCAAATGCCGGGGTCAGCACATACAGATTGCCGGCCGCCGCACGCAGGTCGTATTGGTCTTGTAGATATTCATCAACACTGAAGCAACTACCGACGATCTCGGTCGCTCCGGTCACGACGTCGACCAGGTGGGCGTTGACGCCGACATAGCAATATTGCGCCATACCGTGCACCACGTAATCTTCACTGTTGCTGCGGACCACCCAGTAATCGCCATTCGCGGAGAGCTCGCAAGACTGAATGGCAAAGCGCTCGGGCTTTCCATCCCTGAGGGTACCGTCGTGTAGGACGAGCACGATGGCGCTGGCCTGTTGTGCGGATAACATCGGTACGCGTCCTTGTGTAGTGAATGCCGCTGTCAATGCGGGTCCTTGTCCACTCGCTTTATCGGCGATGAAGCCCCGTAGCGTTGCGCCAGTACAAGGTTTGTTCGTACTGGAAGCTGATGAGGAAGTGGGCTGAGCACATCTGGGCAATGGACTGGGCTATTTTGTCCAGATCGTCCAAAGGAGAATGCCCCTCCGGTGCGGGCCCCTTTATTCTGATGTTACAGCGTAGAGCGACGCGCAAATCCATACCCTTCGTATCCTCTGCATGAATCGCAGAGTCGGTGATCGCGCTAGGGGTCCACACCGCTAGCCCGGAAATAAAAAAAGCCTCTAGAGCACCGTCAGCGACGATGACTTCACTGGCGCCAGCTTTTTCCAAGGCCCGACCCAGTGTCGGAATTGTCAGTGCATCATCAGCTTCGAGAGACAGATCAAGACCCACTTTGAACCCTCCTTTGTCCTGCATTGAATTGTGAGTGGATTTTCAGGCATACGCTGATGGGAGCCGGGCTGCCACATGCTCCCAGCATCTGGCGATTTCTTTGACAATGCAACTGTCGCCGTTGGTGGCCTCAGGTTCGTTGATGACCGTGAGGTGCTCCAGTAGCCAGTCATCTGGCCAGCCAACCCATTCCCCTGCGACACTCTTGAGGTTTCCTTCAAGAACTGGGAAGACTTCACCCCACAGAATGTTGTGAACCTCTTTGGGAGAATACCCGCTCTCGAGAACGACATGGGCAACGTAGTCAAAGGTTGAACCGTCGATTTCGGTATCCAGAAACAGTGATGAAAGCGCTTGCCAGATCTTCAGGCGGTTTGCGTCAACAGCGTTCACTGATGGCTCCTGAAGAGGGGGGATGTGTTTGAGATGCTGGCGGATGAATTCTGTACTCATGGAGTACATTTTTGAAGCATGGCGATGATTCGGTTAATGACCATCGCGGTGTTCCGTCGAAGATCATGTGGCGTCAGTGGACATGATCTTCGACGGTGTGAGCTGCACAGTTTTCCGTGTAGCTACTGAGCCTTGTCAGGCGTCAGCGTTGACGACCTGGCCATCCAGCCCCGAGTCCATTTTCAACTGCGCCAGCTCAATCAAGTGCACCACACCCATCGCCACCTTGCGGTTCGAACCGGTTTGGTTGTCAGCGTTTTCATAGGCGGTTGCAGCAGCGGATTGCAGAATCGAGTAGACGTTGACCAGGGCGTCTTCCTGATTCCTGGGTTCACTCAAATGATCACGCAGCACGGTGACAGGGGCTGATTTCGAGTCTGCATTCGGTCCAAGGTTGTAGTAAGACAGAGCCCGGTCGGCGACACGTGGATCGATGGTTTCAACGTTGGGTGTTGCAGGCGGATTGGGGGTTACTTTGAACATTCTGGTAACTCCTAACGTAGGTGGGAGCCGCCAATATCACTGCTAAATGATGGGTGGCGGCCGTACGCAGGTTAGCAGACCGGCACGTTAGGAAACCGGCGCATCCGGAGATGCCCTGCGCACAGCCACCATAAAATACCGAGCCCGAAACGTCGGTTGGATAGGTGGCGTCGTGCGCCTAACGATTTACCGAGCTGCTAAACCCGATCACTGGATTAGCAGTGACGAATCGAGACTAACTACTGAAATTATCAGGCGCAAGCGGTCAGGATTTTCTAGGAAATTTCATTCAAGGGAAAGAGAGTTCTCTTGCTGGCCACGAAAGAGCCCTTCATCTCGAGACGAATAAAAACGATGAGTGACAAGAAGTGCAGTGGATCCGGGAGCTAAGAGATGGGCAGATTCGCAAGGGCAGTTCGGTCTACGTCGGGCTGACATGAAGGACCACATCGAGAGAGTCGTCTTCCAGGGCTTGCAGAAAATCGATCTGCAACCTGCTGATAAAAAACACTGAGCCTGGTTGGGTTTCAGTCGGCATCGCGAAGCAAGGGGAGAGCAGGTTTCTCGACCGCTCGGGGTACATGATAAAAGCATCAGGATTTCGAAGGCCGATAGAGCCGACGCCACTGGTGCAGGCAATGTTCAGTGACGTGAGTCCAGCCTGGTTTTTCTCAAGGGGCAAGCGGATCGTCGCCCCCAGCTTACACTTCCGGATAGCTCGTGAAATGCCATTGAAATCCGCCGGGGTTCCGAAGAAATGAGCCTCATGGCCTTCTGTTTTTATAAACACACAACCTCTCTGTCCCGACGCTTTTGGCCAGCAGTTTCACGGAGTATATGAAGCCCCCAGCGGCACTCATGAAGTGAAAGATATGTCGGGTGGCAAAATTTTTTGCAGGCCTTGTTACTCCGTAACTTGGAGCCTGACCTTTGCTCCATCGGGTAATCCGTCGATTTCCTTGGCAAGGTAGCCAGAGACGTTCACGAGCTCGGCCAACGAGATCATCGCAAGATTTTCCTCTTCATATCCTCCACCGAGTACAGCGGGTATTTTCAGGTGATATTTGTACCCGGGACGGAGCAAGCCAAGCCGGGCCTTTGCCATTTCAACCAGTCCCTTCATGTACCAGTCATGCAGAAAATCCTGGCTCTGAGAAAGGTCATCGAGCTCCGCTCGTGTGTTGGCTACGCGATGGCAGTACAGCTCTTCGGGGCAAAGACGCCAATAGCATCCTGTTGTGTCTTTGATGATGAAGTTGCCAAATTCATTCTCACCGACGATCAGTGAAGGTTTGATCCCTGTCCAGCCCCATGCTTTTTCAATCTCTTCAATCAGACCCATGTCGGCAGCAGTCCACTTCGTTTCTGTTATGACGCTAGAGGGGTTCATGTGCTCTGCATTCAGCATACACTGGCTATCCACTTCTAACCCGTTGCGGTGCCCTGCATGAAAGTTGGCGTGATTTCCGATACTCACGGCCTTCTCCGTCCTGAGGCGCTGGCTGCCCTGAAGGGCTGCGAAAGGATCATTCACGCCGGCGACATCGGCAAGCCTGAGGTTCTTGAGCAACTGGCAGCTATTGCGCCACTGTTCGTTGTGCGCGGAAACAACGACCTGGGCGCGCCCTGGGCCGATCATCTGCCTGACCTTCTGCGGCTCGACCTGGGCGGATGGCAGGCCTTGCTCGTGCATGACATGGCTGATGTTCCAACCGTGCTCGATGAGGACATCAGGCTGGTGATCACCGGCCATTCGCACAAGCCTCTTATTCAATGGCGTGGTGAAACCTTGTATCTCAACCCTGGCAGCGCGGGCCCTCGACGTTTCAAACTTCCGGTGACGCTGGCGCTGCTGGAGGTGCTTGAGACCTCCATCGAGCCTCACTTGGTTTCGCTTCTGGAATGAATCGGTCTGCCGATCCATCTCCGTCTTGGGCGTTTGCTGTGGGTATAAAAAAGCCCGACACCCACCACAACCTAACGTGAGCACTGAGGAGTTGGGGCAGGCCTTCATGAAGTGGCTGCGCCAAGGCATCCTCACGATTGGTCGAACCCCAGCGGTATCGACGATCCCAGGCACAGGCTGATCGGGCGGGTAAGCTTGGGCATTACGGTCGCACATTTGCTCCAACGCCACACAACGGTCGATGCGTTATTATCGCCTCTTCGAAATCAGCCAAGGAGGCACCCATGAGCGTTCGTGGTAAAGACCGACAGATCGACAACATTGAGTTCAACGTTGGCGACATCGCCCGTAGCAAAGCCTTCTACGGCGAGGCGTTCGGATGGACATTCGTCGATTACGGCCCTGCCTATACAGAATTCAGTGATGGCCGCCTTACGGGTGGCTTCACTACGGGAGAGCCCGTTCGGCCCGGTGGCCCTTTGATCATCTTGTACTCGGATGATCTCGACGAGGCGCAGCGTCGGCTTAAAGCCTTGGGGCTGTTATTTCCCGCGAAACATTTTCGTTCCCTGGCGGAAGCCGGTTCCACTTCATTGATCCAGATGGCTATGAGCTGGCCGTTTGGACCGCTCAACCGTAGGTCCCTGCTTCTCTGCGTTTCGTGAGCAGGACATGGGACTGACTTCTCTCTGTCTCCGAGGATCAAAGTGGAAGGAGCGTTACGGGTCGCATCTCCACGGCCGTCACCTGATCATGCCGCGCCGAGTCTTGTATTCACCTGAGTAAACTGCATGCTTGTATTTGATTCATCCTCGCTCATCTGGGCCGTGGCCGCCGTTGCGACCGGCGGGGTAATCCTGCGCCCCTGGCGCGTGCCGGAGTATGTCTGGGCGGTCAGCGCCGCTGTATTGCTGACCGCGTTTGGCCTGGTGCCGCTGCACACGGCACTCGCCGCCGTCGCCAAGGGGGGCGATGTGTACCTGTTTCTGATCGGCATGATGGTGCTGGCCGAACTGGCGCGCCAGGAAGGGCTGTTCGACTGGCTGGCCATGTACGCGGTGCAACACGCCAGGGGCTCCGGCCAGCGCCTGTTCGACCTGGTGTTCCTGGTGGGGACACTGGTCACGGTGTTCCTCTCCAACGATGCCACGGCCGTGGTGCTGACCCCAGCGGTGTACGCCGCGTGCAAGGCGGCCAAGGCCGAGCCGCTGCCTTATCTGTTCGTCTGTGCCTTCATCGCCAATGCCGCCAGTTTTGTGCTGCCTATCTCCAACCCGGCCAACCTGGTGGTGTTCGGCAGCCAGATGCCGCCGTTGCTGGAGTGGCTGCGGCAATTCACCTTGCCGTCGCTGGCCGCCATCGGCCTGACCTACCTGGTGCTGCGTCTGGCCCAGCGCAAGCAGATCCGCCAGCCCCTGGCGACGGCCATCGACGTGCAACCGATGTCCAGCGGTGCACGCCTGTGCGCGCTGGGTATCGTGCTGACAGGCATACTGTTGCTGGTGACCTCCGCCTTGGACCGGCAGCTCGGCCTACCCACCTTCTGCGCCGGCATCGCCACGGCCGGGCTGATCCATTGGCGTCAACGGCGCAATCCGATGCCGGTGCTCAGAGGCGTGGCATGGGGCGTGCTACCGTTGGTCGCGGGCCTGTTCGTGCTGGTGGAAGCGGCGGCACAGACGGGTGTGATTGAGCACCTGGCCCATGGTTTGGCCGTGCTGGCGCGTGGCTCCGAGGTCCAGGCGAGCTGGAGCGCCGGTGTGGTCTCTGCCATCGCCGGTAACCTGATGAACAATCTGCCGACCGGCCTGATCGCCGGCTCCGTTGGCCATATTGTCGATTTGCCAGCGCGAACGACTGCGGCGCTGCTGATTGGCGTCGACCTCGGGCCGAACCTGTCGATTACCGGCTCCCTGGCCACTTTGCTCTGGTTGGTTGCCATTCGCCGTGAAGGCGAACACGTTGGTGCCTGGGACTTCCTGCGCCTGGGGGTGCTGGTAATGCCTCCCGCCCTGATCGGGGCGCTGTGGTTGCTTCATCTATGAAGCGGGTGTTTTACGTTGAACGCGATAGTCACATCGATGTATGGAGCGTTTTACATGGCATGCGGGACATTCCTGAATGGCTGGTTGAAATCACCTCAGCACTCGGAATCATCCATGATCATCAAGACCCAGGGCGGATAGGATCATGAGCGAATATGGCCTGTACGCCGGGGCTTACGCGGTGTTCCTGCTGTTGTTCTTTTATCTGAAATCCTACAGCCTCAGAAAATGGCTGGGCATCGCCCTGGTCGCTCTGGGGTTTGCGAGTATTTTTATGCTGCCGCCTTTCATCGCCGGCTTCGATCTGGGCATCGCTTCAACCTATGCTATCGGTAGCGGGTCGGCGCTGTTTTTTAGTCGGACCCGGTATGCGGTGTGAGCCACGTGCTCATTGTTTCTTGACTGGCGGCCGGATACCACCGCAGGCGTAATTCCTGCCGCCTTGCAGAGTGCCTTTGAGCTACACGGCCCGAACGGGCCTGTTCGGCGCCAGCGGCGAACCCAGATCCAGGCAGCGATAGACGGCCTCCGTGACGCGTTGCCTGCGTGTGGGGAATCCGGCTTTCCAACGCCAGCGAGTGATGTACAACGGAACCGCGAAGAGCAGCCATGCACCGACGCACAGGCCGCCCAGAAAGAGCCAGGACTCGCTGTTCGTTCCCGTTCCCGTCGCCGCGCCCATGCAGGCACCCATTCCGAGAATGGCAATCAGCAGGGCGGTCAGTACCAGGACGTAGCGGTGTTCGCTTCCGGGTGGGATGCGTGTCGCGGCATGGGGCTGCGAAGTGCCTTGCCAGGCGAAGTGCGCAACGTAGGTACCATCGTCTTCCAGGTTGCGCAGGGCGTACACCCAGCGCTCGCCGGTCGGTGTGAGGGGCGTATCCAGCACCGCCAGCTCGACGCGGTCTCCTTCGGCCAGAAAGGGCGAAGTCGGGCTCCATGAACCCTCGTTGGTGAGGAACCACATCGATCGGCCATCGACATCGAAGCTGTAGGCGTTGCCCCGCTTATAGAGTGACTTGGCCGTCAGTTTCTTCAGCCGTCCTTCGACGCGCTGGATGTCGGGCAGTTCAGTGGCCATGTGCTTGCGCCCCGCAGTACTTCATCATCACTGATGCCATCAACCGCAAGGTCCGCCTGCGACTGAAACTCTCCCAGAGAGTGCTGAAGGAAAAGGAAATCTGAAGCAATGAGAATATCAAGGTTGCCGTGGCCAGAGCGCCGACGATCAGGAACGGGAGATTCCAGACAGACTTGATCTGGAGAGCCAGGAAGAACGCGCCAGCCCCGATCAGGCCGCCAGCTGCGGCCAGCCGCAGCGCGCGGGGCAGCGAGCGCCATGCCTTTTCGACGCGTACCTGCGTCGGCTCGGGTGCAATGGGTTGCTGCGCGCCTTGCGGCAGTAGCCATTCGAGTGTGTGCGTGCCGTCGTGCCTCTCGAAAACGCCGGCCAAGACCGGCGTGCGCTGGTCGGCCAGGGCCTGCAGGGTCTCGGGGCTGGTGTTCTGCTCGCGCAGACGAGCGTCGACCACAATACCGTCGAGAGCAAACCGCACTCGGCCAATATCCATCGACGTGGTGATGGCGACACGGAAGTTGTCGAGCGGGCCTTCGAGCACCTTGATCGCACGCGCTCGGCGATCCCGCTTGATGGAAATGAGCTCTTTCACGATTTCAGCTTCCTTCGCCGAAGCGAATCCATTCGATGGGATCGTCACGCCATGCGGGTATCGCGGCGGCGCGTTTTTCTCGTTCGTCGCGGTTTTCTTCCTGGGCCTCTTCGGGGATGTCCAGTCGCTGCTGCTTGGCCCATTCTGGATAGCTGGCTCTCAGTTCATCCACGTACTTGCGCCTTTCGCTCGCGTGGATGGCGATGCCGTATTGCAGGTCGAGGGACTTTGGAACGGCGCGCAGGGTGTTGTGGGCGGGCTCGACGACGAAGTCTTCCAGTTCCTTGCCGGTCAGCCGGTCCGCAACGAGGTGTGGATTGTTGATGCGTTGCGCCGGGCCGCTTCCTTGCGGCGGCAGCGGCGCCGCGAGGATCACGCCGTAGAAACCGGGGCGCGTCAGCAGGCGACGAAGGGCAACCTTTGCCTGTTGGCTGTCGTCGTTGTAGGCCTTGAGACCGATATACAGGACATGATTGCGCACGGCTGCAAACGCAAAGTTGTTCTCACCGCTGCCAGCGTTCAAGACCGATGGAATCTCCACATGTCTCAGTCCGAAAGACTTGCCACCGTCCATCGAAAGCTCGACGCGGATGTAGTAGCAGTGGGTCTGCAAGCGTTCTTCCAGTGTGGAGCCGCGAAGGCATTCCTTTTTAAGGTCGCGAGAGACACCGTACTGCAGGAATGCGACCACCTGGGGATCGTCGCTCGAATAGCGGATGGGGATGTTGTCGCCGCTGTTCAGGAACAACGGCCCCATCGGTGTGAGCACGCCCGTGCGGCGATCGAAGTAGCGAATGTTCTTCGACACCTGACCTCGATAGTCGAGGGATTGCTGCGCCAGCAGATACCGCTCGCCGCCAAGGTCGCTCAGGACATATTCGGGCCCTCGGATGGGGTAGGCCACGGTGTACGAATACTCCATGCCGTCATTGAGGGATAGATAGACGCTCTGGTGGGTGCATCCTGCGAGCAGCAGTGCAGTGACGAGTGTGCAGAGGCCGGTTTTTTTCTTCATGCTGTTCTCGCAAGGGCATGGCCCGCAGCCACAGCATGAGGTCCATCTGTGATTTCGGCACGGTAGCGATGAGGGGGCAGAGCTACTGTTCTCGGCCAACTCTCGATATTGCGCAGGCCGTTGTCAACAGATACAGCTCGAAGGCTGTCGAAGTGCAGCGCGTTTGCCTCGGAATCATGTGCAAAAGCTACTTTCTGGCTGAACCCTTGGTCAGCCAACAAAAGTTGAGCCATTTGCTGCCGACCCAATGGTAGGCCGGAACATTTCGATATGCCTTCTGCACTGGCGGGCTAGGGCGATGGGTGTATATTTTGGCAAATTTTGTCAAAGACGGACAAAACCATGAACATCTCCCTGCCGGATGCCCTCAAGTCTTTTGTCGATGATCAAGTGAGCCATCGAGGCTACAGCACCAGTAGCGAATATGTGCGGGAACTGATTCGCAAGGATCAGGATCGACAGCACTTGCGTGGTCTGCTGCTGGCTGGGGCCGAATCGGCTCCCACTGCTCCTGTGGATGGCGATTACTTCGAATCCCTACGTGCCAGGGTTCGGACAGCACGAGGATGAGCACATTGATGTATGGCGCGTTTTACATCGCACGCGAGACATTCCTGAATCGCTGGTTGAAAACAGCTCCCATTAATTTCAGGGATTGTGCTGGGCCCAGGGCGCATTGACCTACGTTCCCAATCGTCCGGGTTGGACAACCGCCCGATTGATTGAGGTCGTAGCTCGGGCAGGACGCCCCGTAGCTTCAGCGGCCCTCATTTACCCATTCTTTACCTGCCCTTGCGCCTCGTTCGCCAGAGGGTCGGTTACGCTGCTAGCCATCTTGATCTTGATGGCGTTGTGAATCGAATGAACCTTCAACCTCGGTACTGGCTAGCTGTGGGCGCCTTGGTGGGCAGCCTGGGATTGATCTCCGGTTGTGCGGGCGATCCGCCAGACCCGCGTATCGAATTCACCGAGCGGGTCAATAAAGACCTGACCACCGCCTATCAACCGTCCCACAACGAAACGGCCGGCTGGGGCGAAATCTGGCAACTCGATCAGCAATCGGTGGATGTGGCGTGGTTGGCGCCGGCTACCCATGAGCGCTTGCCGCTGATTATTTACTTGCCGGGATTGGGTGAGTCGGCCTCAGGCGGAGTGGAATGGCGCAAGGCTTGGGCACAAGCCGGTTATGCGGTGCTGTCTGTTCAGGGGCACGCCTATGATCAGTCGATTTTTGCGTCGGCGCAGGCGTTGGATGGCAACTTCCGTGGGGTGGCGAGCAGTCATTACACCGCCGCGGCCTTACGGGACAGGCTGTCCACCTTGCAGAAAGTCCTGACTGAGGTTCGGGCACGGGCCGCAAAAGGAGACGCGCAACTGGCGGCCATCGACTGGAGCCAGGTCGGGGTGGCCGGCTTTGATCTTGGGGCGCAGACCGCTGAGGCACTGGCCGGGGCGCTGGAACCTGGCGCTACGTCGGGCGTCGCGATTCAGCCCAAAGCGGTGTTGCTGCTCAGCCCTTATGTGGAAGCTGGCACCCGGCGAGAGATGTTCGCCCAGATGTCGGCGCCCGTGCTGTCGATGACCGGTCAGGCGGATGAAGATCCGTTCAACTGGGTCAGTTCTTATCGCCAGCGACAAGTGTTGGGCGAGTCGGTGACGGTGGCTGGCAGCGTTCAGTTGGAGCTGAACAAAGCGACGCACAAGACCTTGTCCGGTACCGAGTTGTTCGACCGGCCGTTGAAAAAGGCCGACAAGGGCAGCGGTACGTCCGGCGACGCTTCCAAAGGTAGAGGACACAAGCGCGGCGCCAAATCCGGCGGCGGTTTCCATGGCCCGATGCTGGGCGAGCCGGCCCCGGATCCCAAGCAAGTTGCCGCGATTCAGGCAATTGGCGTGGCGTTTCTGGATAGCCGCCTCAAACACAATCCCGCGGCCACTGAATGGTTGCAGAAAGGCGCGCCAGGTTGGCTGGATGGGGCAGGGCGGTTGAAGTAGTTTTGGGCGGGGCCAACGGCTGTCGCCGGCGACCCGTTGCCCTGGTTTGCTAGACGGTTCTGTAGCCGCCTCGCACCCATTCCAGGATCGCCGCGGCATACTCTTGTGCGCGGTCCTCCCAAACGAAGTGACCGCTGTCGAGCAGCAAGGAGCGAGTTCTAGGCAACGACCGGTTCAGTACATCGGCGTTTTCAGGCGCTACGAGCGGGTCGTGTGCACCCCATACGCTCAGGACCGGGGTTTGAATGTTGGGGAGTACCGAGTGCAGGATTGGGAGGTCGGTAGGGTAGGCGCGCACATAGGCCATCGCTTCGATATAGCGCCGCCCCGCTGAGGCGGCCTGATAGTCCTTCAGGACCTGTGGCTCCGGCTTGGACGTCATCATCGCGTCAATCGCGCCAGCGACGAACGTCTCACCACCGATTTCTTCGAAGGCGACTGTCGATGGCGCGTTGATGATGTCCTTCAACGCACTAGCCGTGAGTGCCGCATCGATAGCGCCGCTGCCCACCACCAAGCTCTCGAACAACTCCGGTTGGGCCTGGGCCGCAAATAGAAAAGCAGAGGTGCCTACGTCAGGCCCGACGGCATGGACACGGTCAAGGCCGAGCGCCGCCAGAATCTTGGGAATGAAATCCCCCATGGCTCGGGGTGACATCAATTGCTGTCGGCTTTCCGAGTGCCCAAAGCCAGGAAGATCGAATGCAAGGAGGGGCACTTGCGCGCTGAGAGTCGGCCAAATTCGCTGGAAGGCGTATAGGCTTTCTGGCCAGGGGCTCGTGAGAACGACAGGAATTCGTCCTTCACCTCCGCTACGTTGAAAGCGGATTTTCAAGCCATCGACTTCGATGAACTTCATACCGTCTGGGTTTATCAGGTTCGTCATGATGCGTTCCTTGGGTAGCAGGCCATACCCTTGTGACGGGACTTTTTTGTGGTCATTCGAGGGTTGCGGCTGAGCGCGTACTCGGGCAGTGGCCGTCTTCGGCGGCTCGCTGAAATGCATGGGGCTACGCCACCGCCATGCTCCCATTCAGAACATCGTGTTCGTGTTGTTGGCCGTTTCCGGTACCGGTTGCAGTACGTCCCAGTGCTCGACAATCTTTCCGTCGGCATCGAAACGAAAGATGTCCACGCCGGCGGTTTCCTTGCCGCCCCAGTCCAGGTAGCGCACGTGGATGAAAGCCAGGTCGCCGTCTATCGCAACGCGCTTAACTTCGCACGGCACTTTGCCCACCTGCTTGATATAGCCGGCGATGAAAGCGGTGCCATCTGGAAACAGCGGGTTGTGCTGGATATAGGGACCCGCAACCAGGCCTGTCAGCAATTCAGACTCGCCCTGGTTGAAGACGCGCGCGTAGATGGTGTCGATTGCGGCTTGGATGCGATCTCTATTCATGGTTTCACCTTTGGGTTGTGATGAGCTGTATTGCACCAGTCGCGAAGGAGATGAACCATGTCTAAAACTCGCTAACACATATCCATTCGTCTCACTCTGCTAATATGAGGTGATGAACGCATTGAATGGTTGGTTGAAAGCGGTTCGGGCCGATGGCTTGGTGTTGGCGCGCACACGTGTGGCAGGGCCATGGGGGTTCGCGGTGCAAGCTCGCGATGCCGTCGTGTTTCATTTCGTCGCGGAGGGACGAGCCTTCGTCCGCCAGGCCGATGCGACAACCATCGAGCTGCAGGCGGGTGAAATGGTCATGTTCCCGCGTGGCCATGCGCATGAAGTTGCGTATTCGAAGCGCGGCCGAGTCATGCCGCTCGAATCCTTTCTCGCCCTGCGCGATGGCGTCTTTGACAGCCATCCAGAGGCCACCACGTTGATTTGCGGTCAGTTCAACATGGATCAGCACCTGGCGCTTCCTGCGCTGCGGGCATTGCCGCAGGCGGTGTCGTTGCGCGCCGGAATGGAACCTGGCAGTTCATCACTGAGCGATACGCTGCGTATGCTGCGTCATGAAGTGGAGACGCCGAACTTCGGCAACCAAATCGTGGTGCGCAACCTGCTCTCGTCCTTGTTCGTTTACTTCATACGCGGTTGGGCCGATGCGGCTTCTCCAGCGGCAAACGACTGGTTTTCAGCTTTGCGCTCGCCGCAGATGACACGGGTTCTCGCGCTTATACACGAAGCGCCTGACCGGGCATGGACACTGGTGGAACTCGCCAAGGAGGCTCGCTTGTCGCGTGCTGCTTTTGCCCGCAACTTCTGCGCCTTGGTGGGCGAGCCACCACACCAATACCTGACGCGCTGGCGCATGGGCATTGCCGCGCAACTGTTGGAGGAGACCGAGCTGCGACTTGGCGAGATCGCCTTGCAAGTGGGCTATAGGTCGGAATTTTCGTTCAGTCGTGCCTTCAAGTTGGCGCGGGGGATTTCACCGATCCAGTACCGCCGCGCACAACGGAATGACGCACCTGCCAGGTCAGCGTGAGCCTGGGTCGGTTGGGCGAGGATGAGGGGGGCTCTGAACGTATCACCCAAAGGACAATACGTTCGAAGCTTTCTATCGGGCGAGGCAACTTCAGCGAGACAGCTTCCCCGCGATTTCGGCTACGCGCTGGCCAAGGATTCGGCAGTACGCAGATCGCCGCTGGAAGGAGCCTCTAATCAGCTTTCGAAGGGGGCGTCTTCGATCAGATCGCACACATTCGGACAATGGAAACCATGGACGTGCCGACGCGCAATGTCACCGATCCCTGAACCAATTGCCGTAAACGGTTTTTTCCTGCCGACTTCGGCCAATGCCGCAGTGAAGGCTGCTTTCATTCCTATACGGGGGTAAAGCTGAAGTGTGTCGTCGACCAACGAAGGAGTGATCTCCTCCAAACTCATTCCCATGACGTCGACATGGGCGCCCATGTAGACGAGAGCGATTTCTGGCTGTTTGCGGACTGCAATTCCAGCGCTGGAGTGCAGTGCGATTGCATCCCAGACCAGCTCTGCTTTTGACTCCGCGTAACCGTTAGCCACAAGAAAACGGCTGGCAGCATCCGCTCCATCCACTTCAAAGCGTTGTTCGGCTGCAAACTCGTTCGTCAGCCCGAGGTCGTGCATAAGCGCTGCCAGGTAGACCGCTTCACGGTCATATTTGAGGCCGCGCTGCTTGCCGAGGAATTCGGCAAACCACCATGTCCGGTGCACATGGTGCAAGAGCGCTTTCGAGTGGACACGTTCGACGAGAGAAGCGGCTTTGCGGGCGAGTTCGGAATCGGGAGCGCTGAAGCCGCCAAGGGTGACTGGTGTGTTCATGTTTGCTTCCTGAGAGTTAAGTTGACTCGCCGCTCAGTCTAAATATCCCTATGTGGCACAGTTGACTATTTTCGGTCGATTTGTGCCAATATCTAGACGCTGAATGCGCGGGAGATAGCTGTGAGCAAAACGACGAAAGCAAGCGATCTGCTTGTCTGCGGGACGCAAAAACGAGTGGTTATTTTGGGGGTGCCACCTGTGGACTCTCTCGACGTCATTGGCCCGGCGGAGGTGTTTGCCTTTGCCAACAAGCAGCACCGAGGTGACGCTGCGCCCTACAACCTGGAGCTGGTCTGTGCAGGGGCCAATGAGCGTCTGGAGAGCAGCACGGGCATTGCGCTGATGGCGCACAAAACGCTTGAGCAGGAGCGTCGTGAGAAAAAACCAATCGACACGTTGATTGTGGCTTCGGGTTGGAATGCCATGGATAAAAAAATAGACGAGACGATTATCGATTGGATCAGAGAACAGTCCACAGTGGTTCGGCGTGTGTGCTCGATATGTGTAGGCGCGTTTGCCTTGGCTGATGCGGGGCTTTTGGATGGTCGGCGGGCAACGACTCACTGGCGTATGGCGAGACGCTTGGCAGAGCTTTATCCCAAGGTACGGGTTGATCCGAATCCAATCTGGGTCAAGGACGGTAACGTTTATACGTCGGCTGGGATATCGGCGGGTATCGATCTTGCGCTCGGGTTGGTCAGCGAAGACTTGGGGGATGAGGTCGCCATGGAGATCGCCAAAAATCTTGTTTTGTTTTTACGGCGCCCTGGTGGACAAGCACAGTTCAGTATGACGCTCCAATCGCAGCACGCAGCCGGTTCGAATCTGGATGAACTCTGTCTTTGGATCAATGAGCACTTGAGCTCGGAGCTCACGGTCGAAATATTGGCAGACAAGCTCTCCACAAGCGTCAGGACGTTAATACGCTTGTTCCAGCGAGAGTTGCAAACCACGCCTGCGAAGTACGTCGAAGACGTCCGGATAGAAGCAGCCTGCCGGTCGATTGAGCTAGGGGGGCGGTCAATGGAGGAAGTCGCGCGTCGAAGTGGCTACCACAGCGTGGACGTACTGAGGAAAGCATTCATAAGACGAATTGGAGTGAGCCCAAAAGAATACGCCCTACGGTTTTCGCCAAATAGTGATTTAGCATAAGCCCGCTTTGTAATGGGCGCAGATTTTCATCCGCGCAGTGATGACTTCAGTTTGAAAATAGCAAGACAGTATGGGGGCTGTTAATTTGAGTTTTCATCACTATTGATGATGTCACGAAATAAAAGCCACTGACCTTCCACGCGCTTCCACATCACGAAATAGCGACCTTTTTCGGCTGTGCCTCTGATCCCGGGAGATGTTTCCACAAAAAGCTCAAAGCTCCCGATCTCGGACGCTTCATCGTCTGTGCCTTCAACCTCGAGCGCCGTAAACTTTCCACCTACGATCCCCATATTGAATGCTTGGTCAAAAAAACCTTGTATCGCCGTCCTGCCACTGAGCGTTGGAACACCATGGGGCATGAGTCGAGCATCAACAGCATATAAGCTCGCAATTTCTGCACTGTTTTTTTTAGACATAGCCGCGGCTAGCGCATCTTCTACAGCTTGAATCTGTTCTTTGAGTGTCATTTTTGATCATTCCTCTACTTAGGAGGGGTGAAGCTATCATTGACATCCAATGGCATAAATGACATTAAAGCCTTAAAAACAGACACTCATGCTTCCAAAGCTGTTCGTCCTCAAGAAAATCCAATCTGGAGTCACGCCATGTCGCGAAAGGTGTCATTTCTAGTCGCCCGCGGTTTCGAGCTCCTCGACCTGAGCGGGCCGCTCTGTGCGTTTAGCGTTGCTCGCGACGTCTATGGCGTCTCTTATGAAACCAGCATCGTATCGGCCGACGCAGGGTTGGTGGCGGGTTGCGCGGGGGTTTCAGTAGAGACGAGTGATCGGTCGCAGGCTCAACATGGTGACACCCTCATCGTCATTGGCGGACCCAGGGCCCTCGTTGAGGGCAGCGCCCCCGAGATGGCGGACATGTTACGGTCGCTTGCACCCTCGACTCACCGGATGGCGAGTGTGTGCACGGGCGCTTTCTATCTCGCGGAGGCTGGCGTGCTGGAAGGGCACCGCGTTACAACGCATTGGCGGCATGCGCCTTTGCTGAAGTCACGTTTTCCGTCACTGGACGTTGATGCCGACCGGATCTACGTCAATGATCGCGAAATCTGGACCTCGGCAGGTATATCCGCTGGAATCGATCTCGCGCTTGCCATGATTGAAGTGGACTTCGGTTCCGCGATCTCAAAATCGGTGGCGCGGGAATTGGTCGTTTACCATCGGCGCCCCGGCGGCCAATCGCAGTTTTCGGCAATCCTGGAACTGGAACCCGACTCCGATCGAATTCGCGACGCGCTGGATTTTGCACGCAGCCATCTGCACGAAAACCTGTCGGTCGAGCGGCTGGCTCACGTTGCGTGTATCAGTGAGCGCCAGTTTGCCCGTCTTTTTTTGAAGGAAACAGGTGAGACGCCTGCGCGCGCGATCGAACGCCTGCGGGCAGAAGCGGCAAGGCCACGACTGGAGGAAGGTATCGCGCCGATCGAGGCGATCGCACGCGAGGTCGGGTTCGGGGACGTGGAGCGGATGCGCCGCAGCTTCGTCAAGATTTACGGCTACTCGCCGCAGGTCATCCGCCGTTTTGCCCGGACCGGCGGGCCAGCAGGTCCGGCACCCTTGCAGCGCTGATGGGAGGGTCTGTTTGCCTCTCTCAGTGCGTGTCTGTTTTTGAGGTTATTTTGTCATTTCTGACATCGTGAAGACGTGGGAAGGTAGGTGCGACTGAAAGTCCCCACACCCACGATCAGCGAGCGTAAAGATGACTAATGAATACCTGAAGACGGACATTCCTTCTCTCAACAGTCTTCGAGAAGCGACCGCGAAAAAGGGCCCTCCGTTTCGGGTCGGCATTGTGATAGGCCCCGGTTACTTTCCACTGGACATGGTGGGTGTCCAGGCCGTCCTTGGCACGTTGCCTGGGGCCGAAATCTACTTGGTCTGGAAGTCGCGCGAGCCGGTCGAGGGTTTCCGGGGATTTTGGACGCTCCCCACAGTAACCTTTTCCGATTGCCCTGACCTTGATGTCATCGCAGTGCCGATGATGCCTCCGGAATTGCAAACCGATCGCGAAGTCGTGGACTTCGTCGCGACCCGTGGAAAAAAGGCGCGCTATCTCATCGGTGTTTGCAACGGCGTACTGACGCTGGGTGCCGCCGGGTTCCTGCGCGGCAAGCGCGCAACGATCAGCCATAACTCCCACTCGATTCTGCCGCTCTACGGCGTGACGGAGGTGGTCACGAGTGGCGTTGTCGCGGATGGGAATGTCTTTACTGCCGGCCCGAGCGTCGGCAGTTTCGAAGCGGCCCTTCTCGTGGCGGAACAGGCATTTGGGCGACAGGTCGCGGAACTGTCCGAATTTATCGTCGAGTATGACCCGCATCCGCCATTCGGCACCGGAACCGCTGCGGGCGCAGGACCCGCGACGGTGGGCAAGTTCGAAGGAATGATGGCCGACATGATTTCCCGCTATCGCGCCGAAGCTTTGAAGTTCGCCGCCGCCAACGCTTGAAGGCGACGGTCTATTTATTTATCCGCATATAGGTACATTCATGTCTAGCAATCAGAGCATCCTCCGCGTCAACAACGTCGACATCAATGTCGTCGATGTTGGGCAAGGCAGTCCCACTCTCGTTTTCCTCCATTACTGGGGCGGCTCAAGCCGCACATGGGCTCCAGTGATCACGGCGCTGTCGAAGACGCACCGTTGCGTGGCCATCGATTTCAGGGGCTGGGGCCAGTCCGACAAGGATGCCGAGGTCTATGACCTGGAAACGCTCGCGGATGACGTGGCCCAGGTCATCGCTAAGCTTGGGTTGACGGAGTACGTGATCGTGGGGCATTCGATGGGCGGCAAGGTCGCTCAGCTTCTGGCGTCGGAGCGGCCTGAGGGGCTCAAAGGCCTGGTCCTCGTGGCCCCGGCCCCGCCCACCGCGCTGTCTGTCCCGCAGGAGCAGCGGCAGGGCATGATCGCGGCTTATCAGGTCCGGGAAGGTGCCGAGGCGGTTATCGGAATCCTGGCGACGCAGCCGCTGTCGGATGCACACCGCGAGCAGGTGATCGAGGACACGCTGTGCGGTGCCGCCGGCGCCAAGCAGGCTTGGCCGGAAGTGGGGATGGTACAGGACATCACCGGGCAGGCGTCGAAGATTGCCGTCCCGGTCCACGTCATCGTCGGCGGTGCCGACAACATCGAGTCCGAGGCGTCTCTTCGCCAGGCTTTCGCCGGTGTGATTCCGCAGGCCGGATTCGTTGTCCTGGGTGGAGTGGGGCACCTTGCACCGCTCGAAGCCACCGCGGAGCTGGTCGCTGCGATCCGTTCGGCCCCCTCAATTTGATCGGTTCATGCTGAAAAGTTGAGTCGGCGTCCTTGCCCATAGCGTACTGGGGGCCGTGGGGTGATTGCCCTGATGGGGTGGGTCGCTTCATTTTTGCCGAAGGCAGAAAACGCAAATGCCCCGACAAGTCGGGGCATTTGTTTTACCTGGCCTGCTTCACCGCGTTTTCACACAGTCTGGGCCGAATGTAGCCGGCCGTGACGGGCTGGAGTCGACCCAAGCTCATCCAATCACTTGGCGGCAGTTTCCTTTTGTGGGCTACTGGTGCCATACAGTGACAGATGATTGGCGATGCACATATCGAACGCCTCTACCAGGAACAGGTGGGGCTTGGATGCCACAGGCGGAACCAGGCAGCGGGTGGTCACACGTTGCCCAAGCATTTCCGTATCGATATAGATGAGATTCACCGGCGCCTTTTTCGGATTCTCCTCTTCACTGAAATACGCACGGGTGTATTCCTCATCGCCTGCGGTTTTTTCAAGCAGCGCGCTGTCGATGCGGCTGGTCAGAACGTCTCCGGCAGGAAACTTCTTATCCGCCATGAGCGCAACGCCGATCGGACCGGTGAACCCGGCAAGAAGCGCGTTCTTGCGCAGTTGCGACTGTATGTTGGCGTAGGTCGCAAAGTGCAGCACCTTGATCGTCGGTTGGCTGCTCAGCTCCGGAAACTTCTCATAGGCGCGATGGGCCAGCAGTCGCATGCCTGTTGGTTTGGTCGAGCCGTCCGCCATACGATAAATGCCGTAGGCACTACTGGTGATCAGAAGGCTGAAGATTTCTTTTTCGCTCTCGCTACGTGGGCGCAAGTCCTGAATGGTGATTTTGTCGGACTGCTCGATTCCCGGAAATACCGGCGGAGGCAGCGAAGGCTGGCTGGCGCAACCCGCAATGACGAGCGCGGAGGTCACGAGAAGGGTTTTCAAAGCGTGCATAAGACGTCCTGTTGTCTGTTGTCAGGGGAAATGGAAGAGCTTTGGATGGACTTCGAATTGATTGCAGGGGGGACGAACCATCCTGGGTAGACCGTTACTGGCCGATCTGAAAAAGCTCATGCAGGACGGCCATTTTCATAACGAATCAATAGAGGCAGTATGCCATTATCGAGCCTTGTCCGGTACCGAGTTGTTCGACCGGCCGTTGAAAAAGGCCGACAAGGGCAGCGATTCGCCTCGACCAGCGTGGCATCTTTTGGCACAGCTAATACGCTGTTTTAATTATGGAAAATGGGTTTAAGGAAAGCCAATGTCGATACGGAGCCGGGAAACGTTTGAACGTATGCTGCAAGCGATGCTGGGCGGGATCGCCGGGGCCACCGTGCGAATTTCCATCGACGAAGAACAGTGTCAATTCCCGTATGGGCGGATTCTGGAGGGCATTGCCCAGGCGTTGAAGTTGTCTTCGACTGCCCCGGCAGCTCATGTTGTGGCCCACGTGTCATGAGGGTGGTGACCTCCGGTTCGGCGTACCTGGACATCGACGCATACGCCTGTTGCATTGCGTACACCGAGCTGTTGAATCACCAAGGCCTCGAGGCTCGGGCCGTCAGTAGCGCACCGCTCAATGCCAGCATCTCCAGGACCGTGCTTGGCTGGCAATCATCTCTGGACGATTACCGGCCGAGAGCAGGTGATGAGTTCGTGTTGGTGGATGTCTCCGACTACCACCATTTCGACCCGATGGTGGTGCTCGATCAGGTGGTGGAAGTCATTGATCATCACCCCGGCTTTGAAAGCTATTGGGCGCAGAAGCTCGGATCTCGCGCAGACATCCTGCCGATCGGCGCAGCGGCGACTCAGATTTTTCAGCGTTGGGAGGCGGCAGAGCTGTTGTCGCTGATCAGCGAAAACAGTGCTGCGTTGCTGGCCACGGCGATTCTGGACAACACCCTGAATTTCACAGGGCAGTTGACTACCCAATCGGATATCCGTGCTTATGACGTCCTCTCGCGGCGGGCGAAACTGGCAGCGGACTGGCCCGAACGGTATTTCTCCGAGTGCCAAGCCTCGATCGAGTCAGACCTGATTGGCGCGTTGGCGGCTGATATGAAGCGTCTGAAAGCCGAGAGCAACCTGCCGCAGGTTTTCGCGCAGATGACGGTATGGGATGCCGCTGCGCTGATCCGAACGCATCGCTCAACGATCAGTCACTGGCTGGCGGCGCAGGGTGGGGACTGGCTGTTGAACGTCATCAGCATCCGCGAGTGCAAAAGCTACTTTCTGGCTGAACCCTTGGTCAGCCAACAAAAGTTGAGCCATTTGCTGCCGATCGAATGGCAGGCCGGAACGGCTGTGCTTGAGCGCTCGCTGCTGCGTAAGGAACTGTTGAAGTTGGGGTTGGCCCGCCTCTCCGTTGCAGACGCTATGCCGGGGATAGCACGAAGTTGAGCTGCTAGGTTGCTGGGATGTGGCACTTGGGACAAGGACTCTTCCTACTTAAGCTCGCTGCTACAACTTTGTCGGCAGTAAAGGATTGGATTTCGATCACGTACTGATTCTATCGGCGGATAGCTAGATGCATTTCGTCTTGAGCGAAAATGGACATGATCCTTATGCTTATTTGAAAGACGTTCTCACGCGTCTCCCGACGCAACGGGAGAGTGAAATTGCCGAACCGCTACCGCATAGATGGGCGTCCGTTTAACAACGCAAGGTATGTTGAGCACATGCTTACGTTACAGAACCGATTGATTGCTGCGAGCGTTGGCTGCAACCCAGTACTGCTCTATTCGCCGGATGACTGAGCTTGTTGTTACCAATTGGCCCGCGTACATCGGCTGGAGCAGCTGGAAGATAACTCGGTGCTTGCGCCACACACGTCGGCCGTCAGGCATCATGCCGAATTGATGAGGGGTCAGTAACGGTAGAGCAGCCTGCGGCTTGATTACCAGGGTGACGATCGCCGAATTTCTATAGAACGAGTATTCGATGGCCTGTATATCTGTCAGGGCGATCGGTGCCAGGCTGTTGCAGAGCCTTAACTCACCCGGTTGTAATAGCACCACCGGCAAATGAGCGGCGCGCACTAGCTGGACACTTAAGCAGGTAAGCAAGGCAAATACTATGCAGGACAACGCCGCAAAGGCCATTTGGAAATTGAAATGCAGATCGTGAGTAAGATAGCGTCCTCTTAGTTCTTCTAAAAACGCACAAACTATCAAACAGGTCAATGGTAAGAGGAACACGGTATACAGCCATCCAAGAAGCGCACCGCCCGCTTCGACGCGGCATTCGGCGTCCAGTGGCAACTGCGGGTCGATTTCGGTGCCCTTGGATAAAAAAGCCATGCTCGATGCTCGCGACCTCTGTGAGTTCGAAAATTAGAGTATGACAGTGCCATTCATCAAGGGTAAGCGTCTGGGCAAGTCACCTGCCTCACGGAGCGAAAAGGGGACGTATTTATTTTTGAGCAAATAAAGGCGCCCCCTTTCTGCTGCGCAGCAGATGGCATCTGCGAAAATCAGGTCTGTGCCGGGATCGGCGAGTTTGGCGCAAGAAAGGGCTTCAGGTCGCGCCACGGAATGATGACCTCGGTCGTCCCAAACGCGTAGGCGAGCACGGCGTATGGATCAATGGTAATCAACAGGCCGTCTTGCGTAAGCGTCCAGTCACGGATGTCGGTTGCTGCGCGCTCGACCAGCTTGCGTTCCACTTGCGCGCCGTCAGCTTTCTTTTCGATGGCCTCGTAGCTTCGACCGGTCAAAAAGTCTTTCCAAGCGGTGTCCATGTTGAACAGATCCGAAGCTTCAAGGGCATGGAGGTGCGGCTCGATCATGTACGTGAGGCCGGCACTTCCGCCATGGCCATGCGGCGTGCCGTGGCAGTATTCCTCGTTTGTCGTTCTGACGCTGATCGCGTTCGCAGAAGCATAGGTCACTTCAGCGCCGGAGTATTCGTCGCCATGCCCGGGGCCGCAATCCGAGCCATCTGCGTGCATCGTCTGTTTTGCCATTGCCGAATTCCATAGCGCAATTGTCGGTGACAGCGGCGCATCGATTCGTGGCGCGCCGGTGTGAATTTCGTACGGCCGGCCGGCTTTGTCATGAGTGCTCGCGGAAAAGTAGTCGCTACGGCTGAACAGGTAGGGCCCGATCGTAACCGCCGCGGTAGAAAGGTCCTTGAGGCGATCCGTATAGTGCTGAGTCAGGCAGAATTCGACGCTGGAGGCGTCCTGGGGCACGAAGCAGAGATCGCGCACGAAGTGCAACCATTGTCGTTGCCCGTCTCGCAGGATGGTCTGTCCGTCTGACGACAGGCGTTGCATCGCGGCGTTATACGACGTTGCGATTGAGCTATCCAACGTTGATAGCGCCGGATCGGCGCAGACTGCTTTTTCCAAAGGTGAATGGGCTTTGTCGCAATCGAAACTCGCGGCAGACGCAATCGTGGGTATCAGGCACGCCATGACCAGAGCAGGCTTAATCATTCAACAGTCCTTGTATTCAGGGGAAACTGAGCATTACGGATGTGCTCATTGGGCCATTCTAAAAGGCGTAAGCAGCCGACCTCAGCCTGTCATACGTGTTGCATCATCGTGGCCTGCGCCGGCCCCCGGTAGTTCACGCATATTCAGTCCTATCGATTTTTTGGTGTTCAAGAATGAATGAACGCTTCTGGTCGAAAGCACCCTCGTCGCCAGTGTTAGACTGCGCGGCTTCCAGACCCAATCATGGACGCGAAAATGGTCGAAAAGATAGTGAAGTCGAAGCTGGTCAATTTTCTGGTGGCCGACGCCCAGGTGGATTACGAGACCGTAGGCGATCTGTACTCCGTAGCCGAGTGTGGTGATGTGGACGCGGTTGCCGATGTGCTGGAGGCCTTCAAGGAAGCATACGGAGGGCTGTGGGTTGGCGGGAAGATGGTGCTTAGCCAAACTGCGGTTCGCTTGAGCGCCAATGCCATGAACCGCATCGTTCAGGAGGGGACCCTGGATATTGAACTGCCACTGGCAATGGTTCGAAAGGTCAGTGTTGAAGGCGGATTTGTGACGAAGATAGTGCGTCTGGATACCGACGCTGGCAGCGTTAAATTTCGGTGTTTCGGTGCGAAGGACGTCGCCTCGCTGATAGAGAAGATGATCATTTCGCCGGCCTCGATACTCACCCGGTAAGCGCGGTTTTTGGCGTTCGTTATTATTTCATTCCGATCGTTTGCTTGATCACGTCGACAAAAGCCCCGACCAGCGGGCTGCGCTCTCGTTTGCGCGTCAGCACCAGCAAGGGCGCGGTGGCCTCAGGTTCTGCCAGGGGCCGATAGGTCACGCCCCGCTTGGCCAATGCTTGGGTGCACTGGGGCACGACGGCGACGCCACGGCCCGCGGCGACCAAGGCGATGATCGAGGTGATCTGCTTGCCTGTGGGCGCCGGGCGGCGAGTCAGCGCATGGCGGCGATAGAGCGTCTCGACGATTTCATTCAACCCCGAACCATAGTCCGCGGGGAACGTGATCAAGGGATAGACGCTGAGCTCGGCCAGCGTCACCTGCTCCTGACGGGCGAGGGGACTGTCACTGGCGATGGCCGCCACCAGTGGCTCGTTGTCCAGGCAGATGGCCTGGACGTCGGTGTCGTCACCGGGTGGCTGCATGCGGCTCATGCCGATGTCCAGGCGGCCCTCGATGATGTGTGCCCATTGGGTGCTGGAGGCACCTTCTTCCACGCTCAACTGGACGTCCGGAAACGAGGTGCAGAATGCCTGGAGGGTCTGGCTGAAAATGTCCGAGAGGGCAATGGAGCTGGCATAGCCTACCGCCAGATGGCCTGCGGACCCTGCCGCCAGCTTGCCGGTGATGGCAGCGGTCAGATCGACTTGCTCCAGTACGGCACGGGCGTAGGGCAGAAAGTGGCGGCCTTCGGAGGTGAGTGTGACGTTGCGGCTGCTGCGGTCGAACAGGCGAAAACCCAGTTCCGCTTCCAATGCCGAGATCTGTCGTGTCAACGGTGGCTGGGCGATGTGCAGGCGCGATGCTGCACGGCCAAAGTGCAACTCGTCGCTGACAGTCAGGAAGTAGCGCAGCCGGCGCAGGTCGATCATGTTCATCCTTGGGTATCAATCGGTCAGGAATAGGTATTGGATCCTTTAGCCGGCCTATCTTATAAAACTGTTTGAAAATATTACGAATATTCTTATGAACCCTCGTGTTGCCTTGTTTCTGGGGGGAGAGCTGTTGTCGCTATTCGTCGCTTGGACCCGCTGGAAGCCTGCCCAACTGCCGGGGCGCCTAAATAGATAAATGAATTAAACAAACGGCCCACTAGAGCAGGTGAGGCGGCGCACTGGATTCGCCGCCCTTTCAAGGAGTGAACCCATGAGCAAGCTAGACCAGCGCGTGCTGACGGAGTTGCGCAAGATGATCGCGTCCGGCGAGTTGGCTGCCGACGAGCGTATTCTCGAGATTTCCACTGCAGAGCGCCTGAAGGTTTCGCGCATGCCAGTACGCATGGCGCTGCGGGTGCTGGAGCAGGAAGGCTTGCTGATCAAGTCCGGTGGCCGTAGCTATGCCGTGCGGACGGTTACGACTGAAGACATTGCAGGCGCGGTGGAGGTGCGTGGTTTGCTCGAGAGTTTGGCGGCCCGCCACGCAGCCGAACGCGGCATCAGCGAGCAGGCGCGCATGATGTTGCAAGTTTGCCTGGAGGAGGGCGACCGTCTATTCGACAAGGGGTATGTACTGTTTGAGGAGCTGGAGAGCTACCACGACCTCAGCATGCGCTTTCACCAAGTGATCATTGAAGCCAGCCGCAATCGGGTCATCACTGAAGCTCTGGCACGAAACAGCCATCTGCCATTTGCCTTGGCCAGCTCTCTGGCGGTGGATCACGATGATCTACCGCAGGCGTTCCGTCAGCTCAACTTCGCCCACAAACAACACCACATCGTGTTCGACGCTCTGGTGAGTGGCAAGGGCGCGCGAGCCGAGGCGATCATGCGTGCGCATGCAACGCTACGCTGTTGTACGCGGGATATTTCCAGTCGCAGCGTCAGGGTGTGTCGGTAGCGCTTCCAGTGCACTGGCGAGGAAATCGACAAACACCCGAACTTTTTGCGACACATGCCTATGGCTGGCGTACAGCGCATAGATCGCGCGCCGAGGCATCGAGTGCCCAGGGAGCAGTTGCAGCAACTGGCCGCTGTCGAGCAAGGGCTTGGCGATGAACGAGGGCAGGGCGCCGATGCCCAGGCCGGCCAGCAACATGTCGCTAAGCATCAGGCTGTTGTCCACCGCAAGGCGCACGGGCAGTTCCAGGCGGCTACCGCCTTGCGGGCCTCGTAGGTGCCAACTGCCGGGATGCTCGGCCAGGCGATAGGCAAGGCAGCTGTGCTCGCGCAGGTCGTCGACGCTATGCGGCGTGCCGTTGGCCAGCAGGTAAGCCGGTGCGGCGCAGATCACTTGTTCAACTTCGCCCAGGCGTCGAGCGATCAGCGAGGAGTCCGGCAGGTGGCTGCGAATCCGAAGCGACACATCAAAGCCCTCGCTGACTACGTCCAGCAGGCGGTCGTCGAGGGTGAGCTCGACCTTGAGCTGTGGGTAGCGCTGCATGAACGCCACCAGGATCGGCGACAGCACCTTGAGGCCAAACGACAGCGGTGCGTTCACCCGTAAACGGCCGCTGGGTTCACTGGCGCCGACCTGGGTCGCGCGTTCCAGGGCTTCCAGTTCATCGAGCAGGTGGCAGCATTCGCTGAAGTACGTCTGGCCAGCCTCGGACAGGCTCATGCGGCGGGTGGTGCGCAGCAGCAACAGGCTGCCCAAGCGTTCCTCCAACTGCCGCACCTGCTTGCTCACCGCCGCTGTGGATTGCCCCAGGTCGACGGCGGCCAGGCTGAAGCTGCCGCGTTCAACCACGCGGCGAAAGGTACGCATGGCCACCCATACATCCATATTGTTTCTCCTGGGTTGAATCTCAATCAATGAGGCGCCTGATTATCTATGATTGATCAGCCAATAACATGAGTGCTCCCCCCTTACAGGAGTCATGGCATGCACTCAGCCCCCTCGCACACGCTTATCTTGTCCAACCCGCCGGGGCTGTATGACCCCAGCGCCAACGGCTACTCCCATGTGGCCCAGGTGGCCGCCGGTGCCCGGCTGGTGTTTATCGCCGGCCAAGGCGGGGAGACCGCCGATGGCCAACTGTCGGCTGATTTTTCCGATCAGGTACGCCAGGCGCTGGCCAACCTGCAGACGGCCCTGCGTTCGGTCGGTGCCGAGGTTGGCCAGGTGGCCAAGCTCACGGTGCTGATCGTCGATCACAGCCATGCGCGCCTTGGGATTTTTAGCGCGCTATTGCAGCAACTCTGGGGCGCCTCGCCGACACCTGCCTGTACCCTGATACCGGTGCCATGCCTGGCCCTGGAGGGCATGTTGTTTGAAATCGAGGCCGTGGCCGCGCTGCCCTCCTGAACCCGGCCGGACCGGGGCATATCAACCATTAAAAAAAGCAGCCCTTTGGCACCGATAACATCGTTTCTCGGGCGTACGGGTTTTCAATATATTGGCCGCCAGATCCGGTGAATCATTCAGCATTCACCCCCTCAGTGCGAGAAGTCTCAATGAACAATAAACCTGATAGCGCAGGGCTTGATAACGCCGGAATGGGGACCCGTGCGGTCTGGGGCGGGGAGCAAGTCAGGCACCCTTACAACGCCACGCAAACACCGATCGTGGTCAGCGCCGCTTATGGTTACGACGACATCGATAACTGGTACGACGTTGCACTGGGCAAGGCACCGGGTTTTATCTACAGCCGTATGAGCAACCCGACGGTCGAGATCCTCGAAGCCAAACTCTGCGAGTTGGAAAAGGCCGCGTCCGCCGTGGCCTTCAGCAGCGGCATGGCGGCGATCAGCAGTGTGCTTTACACCTTCCTCGCCCACGGCAATCGGGTGGTGTCCACCAAGGACAGTTATGGCGGCACCAACAAGATATTCGAAGAGTTTCTGCCGCGCATGGGCGTGGAGGTGACGTTGTGCGAGACCTTCGATCACGAGGAGATCGAGCGTGAGGTTGCCAAGGGTTGCCAGTTGCTCTATCTGGAAACGCCGACCAACCCGACCCTGAAAATACTCGATATCCAACGTCTGGTGAGTGCGGCCAAGCGCGTCGGCGCTTTGGTGGTGGCGGACAACACCTTCGCCACGCCGCTGAATCAGAACCCCCTGGCATTGGGCGTGGACGTGGTCGTGCACAGTGCGACCAAGTTCCTCAGCGGTCACGGCGATGTGCTTGGCGGCCTGGTGTGCGGCGCCGGATTCTTGATGGACAAGGTGCGTCATTACCGGGAAATCAATGGCGCGGCGCTTGATCCCTTCTCGGCCTACTTGATCATCCGCGGCATGAAGACCCTGGTACTGCGCATGCGTCAGCAGCAACACAGCGCGCGTGCCCTGGCGGAGTTCCTGAGCAGTGAACCGCTGGTGGAGTCGGTGAACTATCCCGGCTTGCCCGGCCACCCGAACCACGCGGTGGCGTGTGCGCAAATGCGCGGTTTTGGCGCCATCGTCAGTTTCGTCCTTGTCGGTGGGATGGACACGGTCAAGGTCTTGTTGCCCCGCCTGCGGTTTGCCCACTGCGCGGGGAATCTGGGCGCGGTGGAAACCCTCTACGGCCCGGCCAGGACCACCAGCCATGTGGAGAACACCCTGGAAGAGCGTTTGGCTCTGGGTATTGGCGAAGGGCTGGTGCGGGTCTCGGTCGGCATCGAAGACACCGACGATCTGCTCGACGATCTGAAACAGGCCTTTGCCTTTGTCAGGCGTTCACGGGATGAACAGACACCCAAACACACACAACCCTCGATCAAAGAACCTTGCACTGAGGTCGCAAGTTGAAGTTTGCACGTTAATACCTCACGCCCCGACAGTCTGTGAGGACTTCATGAAGAGCAATAATAATAAAACGTAGCGGCAAGCTGTTTTTACTCTGCCCAGCAACTTAGCGCAGACGTTAATGCGTGCCCTCACCACTTTCATGAGAATAACCATGTCCATAAAAGAACAACAACTCGATACGCGTGCCGGTTTTAAACAGGAAATGCAGACCCGCCATATTGTCATGCTGGCATTGGGCGGCGTTATTGGTACCGGGCTGTTTCTCACGTCCGGGTACACGGTCAACCAGGCCGGCCCCTTGGGAGCGGTCATTGCCTATATCATCGGCGCACTCATGGTTTACATGGTCATGATGTGCCTGGGGGAGTTGGCGGTGCAGATGCCGGAAACCGGCTCGTTCAGCACCTATGCCACACGTTTTCTCGGCCCGGGGACCGGTTATACGGTGGCCTGGCTTTACTGGCTGACCTGGGCCGTGGCCATCGGCTCGGAATTCACGGCCGCCGGTATCCTTATGGTCCGATGGTTCCCGCACACTCCGGTGTGGATCTGGAGTGCGTTGTTCGCTGGCGTGGTGTTTCTGAGCAACGTGATCTCGGTGCGCTGGTTCGCCGAGACCGAGTTCTGGTTGTCCCTGGTCAAGGTGGTGACGGTGGTGATGTTCCTCTTGATCGGCGGCGGGGCGATTCTGGGCCTGCTGCACATTGATCAGGCTCACAGCATCGGCCTGGGCAACTTTACCCGTGAGGGCTTGTTCCCCACCGGTTTCATGTCGATTGCGATGACCTTGCTGGCCGTCTCCTTCGCCTTCTCCGGCACCGAGCTGATCGGTATCGCCGCGGGGGAGACCAAGGACCCGCAACGCAACGTGCCGCGGGCCATTCGCACTACGGTGCTGCGCCTGGCGATCTTCTTTGTCGGGACCATCTTCGTCCTGGCGACCTTGCTGCCCCGGGAGCAGGCCGGATTGGTGGAGAGCCCGTTCGTCACGGTGTTCACCTACATCGGGATTCCGTACTCCGCCGACATCATGAACTTCGTGATCATCAGCGCCTTGTTGTCCGCCGCCAACTCCGGGTTGTATGCCGCTTCGCGGATGCTCTGGACCTTGAGCGACCAAGGTCACCTGCCCAAGCAGTTCTCGGCCCTGACCCGCATGGGTACGCCGTTGAATGCCATCGTGTTGAGCATGGTCGGTGGTGCGGCCTCGTTGCTCAGCAGCGTGTTTGCCGCCGACACCATCTACCTGGCGCTGGTGTCGATTTCCGGGTTGGCAGTGGTGGTGGTGTGGATGAGCATCGCCGCGAGCCAGATCGCCTTCCGCCGTCACTATGTGGCCAACGGCGGCGATGTCCGCGATCTCAAGTTCCGTGTGCGGGGCTATCCGTGGGTACCGCTGGGAGCGCTGGTCTGCTGCAGCCTGTCCTGTGTCGGGATTGCCTTCGACCCTGAGCAGCGGGTGGCCTTGTACTTCGGTGTGCCCTTCATCGCCTGGTGCTACTTCGTGTATTACATTACCCGCAAAAGCCGCGAGCGCCGCTTGTCGCTTGCTCCTTTGGCACAACCCTCCGATGCGTTCTAGGCACTGTCGACGGGGTGGGCAGCGTGCTCGGTGCGGAGGGTATCCATGAGGTCCAGGCCATGAAGCAGAAGACGTTACCTCCGTTGAACTGGCTACGAGCATTCGAGGTCTCCGCCCGTAATCTGAACTTCACCCACGCCGCTGAAGAGCTGTGTTTGACCCAGGGAGCGGTCAGCCAGCAGATCCGCCAACTGGAAAGTCACCTGGGGGTGGCGCTGTTCAAACGCTTGCCCCGAGGGTTGGGGCTGACGGAGGAAGGGCAGGCTTATCTGCCGGTGGTGCAGGATGCGATCATCCGGTTGGCGGTGGGCACTAACGAGATCTTCGGTCAGCACAAGCGCCGGCCGATCAAGGTGCGCGGCAGTTTGTCGTTTTTTGTGCACTGGCTGGCGCCCAAGCTGGTGGACTTTCGCCAGGCCCATCCGCATGTCGATATCCGCTACATCAGCAATATCTGGGTCAAGGAGCTCGATGGTGAGGACGACATGGAGATTCGCTGGGGCCATGGTCAATGGCCCGGCCTGGTGTCGCAGCGCCTGACCTGGGACACCTTGTTTCCGGTCTGTTCGCCGGCCCTGATGGCGAGTTCACCCCTGAAGGTGCCAGCGGATGTGGCTCAGCACCCGCTGCTGCACGTCCTGGGCTACGAAGAGGGCTGGGGTTACTGGCTGAACAGGGTTGGCGCGCATGGGGTTGATTCCTCGACGGGCCTGCAGTTCGACACGCTCATATCCACCTTGCGTATGGCCGAGTTGGGGCAGGGCATTGCCCTGGCCCGGTCCTCGATGGTTGACGAGATGCTTGAAGATGGGCGGCTGGTCGAACCCTTCGCCCAGCGTATCGAGGCCAGCGAGTCGTTTTACCTGGTCCGCGGTTCCGAGGCCGACCAGCACCCCGACGCGGTCATGTTTTCCACCTGGCTGGTCGAGCAGGCACATCGATTCAAATGAGTGGTCGGAGCCAATCATGCGCTATGTGAGTACACGAAACTCGACCGTGCAGGTCGATTTTGAACAGGTCGTGTTATCTGGAATGGCCGAGGACGGCGGGTTGTTCGTACCCCTCGAGCTGCCGCTGTTCGAGCCGCAGGAGATCGCCAATTGGTCGACCTTGCCCTATGACGAACTGGCCTATCGGGTCATGAGTCCGTTTGTCGGTGAGGCCATTCCCGAGGCCGATTTCAAGCGCCTGCTCAAGGAGGCGGGCACCCACTTCAGCCATCGCTCCCTGGCGCCTTTGCATCAGGTCGACCGCAATGAATGGGTGCTGGAATTGTTCCATGGGCCAACCCGCTCTTCGAAGGATTTTGCCGCGCAGTTGCAGGCACGCCTGGTGCAGCACTTCCTGCGCAAACGCCAGCGTCGCGGAGTCGTCCTGGGGGCCACCAACGGCGATACCGGGCTGGCGGCCATCGAGGCGTTCAAGCACTGCGACGAAACGGTCGTCGTGGTGCTTTACCCGCAGACAGGTGTGCCGCGGGACCAGCTCCAGCATTTGCAAGCGGTGGCGCACCCCAGGGTTCATAAAGTGGCGGTCAACGGCAGCTTCGACGATTGCCAGACTCTCGTCTCCCGGCTGTTGCGGCAGTGGCCGTGCGCGCAACGAGAGGTGATCAGTTTCAACTCCAGCAACTGGGTCAGCGTACTGGCGCAACTGGTGTTTTATTTCCACGCTGTCCTGCAGTTGGGAGGTGGTCAGCGCCCGATCGGATTCAGCGTGCCGGCGGCGAGTTTTGCCGAGGTCTATGCCGGTTACATCGCGCAGAAGATGGGCCTGCCGATTACCCAGATGATCGTTGCGACCAATCAGAACGACGCCTTGCATCAGTTGTTTCTAAAGAACCACTACTCCAGGTCGCGAGCCAACAAAACCCTGTCGCCGGCCATGGACTTGTCGATCTTTTCCAACCTGGAGCGTTTTCTCTGGGAGCTTTATGAGCATGACGATCAGGCGGTGAGCGCCCTGATGGCAACGTTTGAATCCAGCGGTGAAATGACCCTCTCCAACGCGTGCTGGTTGCAGGCGCGGATGATCATCGACTCTTACGCGGTCAGCGATGAGCAGACGCTTGAGGAAATCACCTCGCTGTACCGTGACACCGGTTACGTGATTGATCCGCATACCGCCACCGGCGTCCTTGCGGCCAGGCTGTACCGTCGAAGCCTGGTGGCGCCGATGGTCACCCTGGGCGAGATCTCGCCCGCCAAGTCGACCGTGCTGCTGGGCGAGCTGGGGATCATCGTGCCCACGCAGCACCGGCCACTTGAGGAGCCAGGGCCGGAACAGCTCTACCGGATTGAGCACGATGACCTAGACACCCTCCATCAACTGCTCGGTGCCTTGTGAAGACGCCGTACCAGGAGGTCAAGTGAAGCGAATTCTGGACCCTCTCGATGAACGCATCATCGCTGAGCTGCGGGTCAACGCTCGGGCCGCCCACGCCGAGCTGGCGGCCAAGGTCAATCTGTCGCGCAATGCCGTGCGCCAGCGTATCGAGCGTCTTGAGCGTGACGGTGCGATCCAGGGTTATACGGTGCGCACGGGAGAGGGGCGGCAGGCTTCTTCGAACATCAATGCGGTGATTTTCGTCTACCGCTACGACCGTATGCGCGGCGCGGAAGTGCTACAGGCCCTGCGGGCAATACCGGAAGTCATCCAGTGCGATGTCATGAGCGGTGAGTTCGATCTGATGCTGCGGGTCGGCGCGGCGAGTCCGGAGCGGGTGCATAGGGTCTGGCATGAAATTTCCGCACTGGCCGGGGTGGAAAACACCGTGACCTCATTCGTTTTATCGTCCGTGGTCTAGCCCCGGTTATCCCGCTGGAAAAGCCAACGTCTGTTGGCTTTTTTTATGTCTGACGCTTTGCCCGCGTGCAGGTCAAAACGCCCAAGAAATAGAGCAAATTGGCATATTTTACTGCCTTGGCTGCCCGCCTAATCTGGTGCCCAACAACCCCTCACTCGGATCAAGGGCAATAGAAATGACTGAATACAAACTGGCGCTGGTCGGCTTCGGTGGTGTCAACCGAGCATTGGCTCAGCTGATTGCTGAACGTAATGAGAGCTGGAAAAGCGAACTGGGTTTCACCCTGAAAATCGTCGGCGTCACCGACCTGTTCCTCGGTTCGGTGATCCGCCGCGAAGGGCTGGATGCCGGACTGTTGGCCAGCCTGCCGGCGGTCAAGGGGGCCCTGGCGCAGGTGCCGGGAGGGGATGGCGAAGCCTTCAACGAATCCGTGATCAAGCACTGCGGTGCTGACATCGTAGTCGAGGCGACGTTTACCAATCCGGTCGACGGCGAGCCGGCCACTTCGTTCTGCCGCTGGGCGCTGGAAGGTGGCAAGCATGTCGTCACCACCAACAAGGGACCGATTGCCCTCCATGGTGCCGAGCTGAAGGCGCTGGCTCGACGCAATAACGTGGCCTTTGAATACGAAGGTTCGGTGATGAGTGGCACGCCGGTGATTCGCTTGGCCAGGCAGTCGCTGGCGGGCAGTTCGATGGTGGGTTTCGAGGGGATTCTCAACGGCACGTCCAACTTCGTTCTCACCCGCATGGAAGGCGGCCTGGGATTCGCCGAGGCGGTGAGCGAGGCTCAGGCGCAGGGCTATGCTGAAGCTGATCCGACGGCGGATGTCGAGGGTCATGACGTGCGCCTCAAGGTGGTGATTCTGGCCAATGAACTGCTGGACGCCAAGCTGACGGTCAGCGATGTCAGTTGCAGTGGCATTTCCTCACTCAGCCTGGACGACATCGAAAGTGCCCGCAGGGACGGAGCACGTTGGAAGCTTATCGGCGCCGCAACGCGTCATGCCGATGGTTCGGTCAGCGCCAGTGTCGGGCCGCGACTGTTGAACAACGATCATCCGCTGGCCGGTATTTCCGGCGCCACCAATGCCGTTTCGTTTACCACCGGCCTGCTCGGCGCGGTGACGGTTTCGGGCCCGGGGGCAGGGCGCACGGAAACGGCGTTCGCCCTGCTATCGGACATCATCAACCTGCATCAGTCTGTGGCGCACAACTAGGAGAATGCCTGTGAAACCATCGCATCTGGCCCTGGCCATAGTTGAACATCAAATCGATGTCCTGAACCCCTTTAACGGCACCGTCGTCGGGACTGTCGCGGATATTGGTGCGTCGCAGGTTCCGGGGTTGCTGGAGCAGGGTCGTGACGGCGCACGAGCCTGTGCCGGACTGTCGCGTCATGGGCGGGCACGTATTCTCGAACAGGCGGCCTTGAACGTTGAACGCGATGCCCTTGCGTTTGCCCGACTGATCGTCGAAGAGGCCGGCAAGACCTTCAAGCAGGCGGAAAAAGAAGTCAAACGGTGCGTCAACACCCTCAAGCTGTCCGCGCAAGAGGCCAGGCGCAATGCTGGCGAGGTATTGCCGTTCGACGCCTACGAGGGCTCCGAGTCGCGCCAAGGCTGGTTCTCCCGCGAACCCCTGGGCCTGATCGTCGCGATCACCCCGTACAACGATCCGTTGAATCTGGTGGCGCACAAGCTCGGTCCGGCCATCGCCGGGGGCAACGCGGTGATTCTCAAACCGTCCGAGCTGGCGCCGTTGTCGGCCCTCCGATTGGTGAGGTATCTGGTCGAGGCGGGGTTGCCGGAGTCGGTGGTCACGGTCGCCACCGGCGGGGCGGAATTGGGCAAGGCCCTGGTGGCGGCTCGCGAGGTGCGGATGATTTCCTTTACCGGTGGTTTTGTCACGGGGGAACGGATTGCCCGCACGGCAGGCCTGAAGAAGCTGGCCATGGACCTGGGCGGCAACGCCCCCGTGATCGTCATGGACGATTGCGATCTCGAGGCTGCCGTCGAGAGTTGCCTGTCTGGCGCGTTCTGGGCGGCGGGGCAAAACTGCATCGGCACACAGCGCCTGCTGATCCAGGCGTCGATCTATGCGGCATTTCGCGAGCGTTTTGTCAGTCAAGCCCAGGTGCTGGTGACCGGCGACCCGATGCTTGCCAGTACCGATATCGGCCCGATGATTACCCTACAAGCGGCGCTGAATGCCGAGCAAGTGGTGACCGAAGCATTGGCGCAAGGCGCCGTATTGCTCTGTGGGCATCGTCGCCAGGGCTCGTGCTACGCCGCCACGGTGTTGGAAAACGTCGATCACGCCAGTCGACTTTGGCGCGACGAGGTGTTTGCCCCGGTCGTGGTGCTACAGCCTTTCGAGACGTTCGATGAAGCTATCGCGCTGGCGAACGAACCAGAGTACAGCCTGCATGCGGGGATCTTCACCAATGATCTGGTGACGGCCATGAGCGCTGCTCGCAGGATCGAAGCCGGTGGTGTGATGATCAACGACTCCTCCGACTATCGCTTCGATGCAATGCCGTTTGGTGGTTTCAAGTACGGCAGCCTGGGGCGGGAAGGGGTGCGCTTCGCCTATGAGGAAATGACTCAGCCCAAAGTGGTGTGTATCAACACCCTGGGCCAGGTGACATAACGGGCGTCAGATCAGGTGATGTTGCACTAGGCTGGCGGCACCAGGGCTACCTTGCCCTGATGCCGACGTACGCAGGCACGGTTTGAGCCGCTCCCACATCAGGTCGGCCGCCAGCGAGTAGCCATGAATGGGGAAGGAGGGGACAAGCTGAATGGTCGTCGATTTGACGGCAAAAAATGGCGTTGATAGCATACCGACCGTTCGGTATGTAGAGGCGTTGATATGAAACCTATCTCCATCCATCACTACTTCCACGATGTCTTTGGGCAAGAGCAAACCGTCTTCGAGTTACTGGCCATCTTGCTGTTCGGCACAGGCCTGACGGTTGCGCTTGCCGTTTCTTCGACTCAGTTGATTGAAGCGCTGCCGCTCTGGAGGAGCGTGCTTGCTTTGGTACTGATCCTGGATATCGCGGCTGGTTGCATCGCCAATTTCACGCGCTCGACCAACGATTTTTATGCCCAGCGCCCAGCCAATCGCTGGGGCTTCATTGCGGTACATGTCCACGTTGTCGCGGTCGCTTTCTTGCTCGGGCGCGAGACGGATGTGGCATGGGCGGTATGGGCCTACACCCTGGCCAGCGCCACGATCGTCAACCTTCTCAAGCCCAGTTCATATCAACCCTTTGCAGGGGCTTTTCTGCTGGTCACAGGCCTTGGCTGGATGCCGTTATGGCCTGGGATTTCTCCGTTGATGGTGGTTGTTTGCGCGCTGTTTATGCTCAAGGTCATTTACGGTTTTGCGGTCGATCACTACGGCGGCGTCAGGATGCGGTCCTCGCAGGTGGCCTCACATGATTGAAGCCACAACCCTTCGCAACCTGGGGCGGCACGACAAGGCCGCGTTCATGACGGTCATGGCCAGCGCTTTTGCAAAGGATCCGCTCTTTGTTTTTGCTTTCGGGGGCCTTACTCATTCCCGGAAAACGCCAACCCCACTCAAGGCATTCTTGTCCTTTCTGTTTGACATGAATCGGCTGATGGGGGGACTCCGCGGGGCCTGTTCGTCGGTCAGCAATTGATGGCCTGTGCGTTGCTGGAGCCGCCCTCTGGCAGTCGGCTGGTCATGGGCGTGCGGCTGACGCTGTCGATCCTGCGCTTTTTACCCGTGACCCTAGCGATGCCACTGCGTGTCACCGCCTTTTTGAATGAGTATATGAAGCGCACCCGAGCCGCATCGCCTCCATCGCCACATTGCTACCTGTCGTTGATCGGCGTGCACCCTGACGGGCAGGGGCGAGGATTCGGCCGGCGCTTGATGATGGATGCGTTTGATCGCTCCCAAAGCCATGGGCGTTCGACCGGTATCGCACTGGATACCGAGAATGAGGCCAATGTCGCACTCTATCAGCGCTGGGGATTCAGAACGCTGGCGTCAGTCGACCTCGGCGGCGTCACCGCGCACTGCCTGTTCAGATCGGCCAAGGAGTTCCTGTGAAAGATACCAAGTCCTCAATCATTGAGTGTGCGTTCCGCCTGTTCCTGGAGCATGGGTACGAGAACACCAGCCTGTCGAACCTGGTCAAGGCCAGCGGGCTTTCAAAAGGCGCGTTCTATCATCACTTCAAGGACAAGGAAGCCCTGCATGACGCGACGATTCACTATTTCTTCATTCGCTTCTTCACATCGGCAGAGCCAGAAGAGGTTGAACCGCTGAAGATTGAGCCCGGTCTCGAAGAGATCGTGGGTGAGCTTTACTCCGGTTACTCGCACTTGATTGCAGAAATAGCCACGATAACGCCTGATCTGAGTGCGTATTACCGGTTTCTGTTTTCTATCCTGCCGAAGATCAAGCCCGTTATCGCGCAGCAGATTGCGGCGGCACGTCTGCGCATTGCGTCGTCGGTTCGGCGTGATCAGGATCAAGGGCGGTTCAGCCTCTCGCTGTCGCCCGATGTTGTCGCGGATCAGTGCCTTGCCCTGATAGAAGGCGCCGGGCTGCTCTGTGTGCTCGAGGGTAAGGAGAGCATCGACACGGTGTTTCGACGAACCATTCCAACCTACCTCAAGTCCCTGCGCGCCATCGCTGTGAATTGAGACCTTCGATGTCACTGAGCATCAAGGGAGCCATCAACCTCCGTGCGTCAGAGAGGAAGCGGCATTTGGCATCTGCAGTTCCTTAGCGGAGCTGCAGCTGAGCCAGCGCCACATCCACCAGGGCCAGCAGTTCATCGATGGCCTGGGTGGCGCGTTGGAAGTAGGTCTTGGCGGCAATCACGGGTTGTTCCTGGTCGAGCAGCTCCTCTTTTGTGCAGCGTAGAAAATCCTCCACCCTCTGTTTGCGATGCTGCAGGCGGAACGCGTCAGTCTGCGGGTGATCGGTGGCGTGGCGTTGCAGAGTGGCGAAGGCCGTGTCGGCCAGCAGCTCGATCTTCTGGTAGAGAAAACGCATCCTCACGCGCTGCTCGGCGCTGCTCTGACCGGTCGCGGCGATACCGGTGCCCAAGGCGCGCGCCTGGCCGGCCCATTCGGCCGCCTGGACGACCTCGCGCCAGATGCAGGGCAGATAGCCCAGCTCGGCACGGCCCTCGGTCAGATCGATTTCGCTCGCCACATCCTCCATCAGGAAAATGCTGTTGCGAATGATCAGGTGATGCTGCACCAGATTGTTCGCCCGGTCGCTACTGCGCCCTTCGCGCAGGCGCGACCAGTGATCGATCAAGCTGTTCCAGGCGGCCCGGTGCGTGCTGTCGAACGCCTGGGCCGCATGGATATGCTGGTCCAGCCCCTGGCGTGCGGTGGCAAGGTCCTGACTCAGGCTGGCATCGCCACAGAGCACGCCGTTGCTCAGGCCGCGATGGCGCTGAAACCCGGATATCAGGGCACGTAACAAGGCCAACTGGCGAATGTTCAACTGGATATGTTGGCGCTTTTGCCGCTGCCTGCGCCGGTGCAAGCCATAGAACAGCAGGATCAGGGTGACCAGGGCTGTAACGAGCAAGAGCAGTAGTCCGTGCAATCCATTCATGTTGATTACCCCGTCAGATGAGCCAGATGGTGGGCGATGGATCGTGCCTGATCGGCGGCCTGGAGGTTGTCGGCATTGCCTTGGCGGACGCGGTCGGCCAGTTCGGCGATTTCCGCAACGGCTTTACCCTGTTGTTCGGTACTGACCGCCACCTGGTCGACCTGCCCGGTCAATTGCAGGGTGTGCTGTTGCACCTGATTGATGAGCGCGCACACCGCTTCGGAACTGGCGGCGCTGCGATGCGCCAGATGGGTCAAGTCGGACACCTGCACCGTGGCTTCCTTGATGTGCTGTTGCACCGATTCGATGTTGCGACTGATTTCTGCCGCCGACTCCTGGCTGTGGAGAGCCAAACGGCGAACCTCATCGGCCACCACGGCGAAGCCTCGGCCGCTCTCACCTGCGCGGGCCGCTTCGATGGCGGCATTCAGGGCGAGCAGGTTGGTTTGCGAAGCAATCTCGCGGATGGTGCCGGACATTTCATTGATGGTGCGCGAGTTGGTGTTCAGCTGGAGGATCAGTTCGTTGGTGGTGATGGCTTGCCGCGCCATCTCGGAGACCTGCCGCACCAAGTTGGTGAGCTGGCTGATCCCGTCGGCCAACTGTTCGCTGGCCACGACGCTGGTCTGGCGCGACTCATCGGCCAGCGCCGCCACCTGCAAAATGCTCACATTCAGTTGTTCTACCGCCGCTGCGGCGACAGTGGCCGATTCGCTTTGCCCTTCGGCATTGCGGGTCACCTGCGCTGCGCTTTGTTCGAGTTCGTATGAGGAGTGGGATATTTCATCCAGACGCTGCTGCAACAGTTGTTGTTGGCGTTGTTCGCGGTTCAGCCGCTGCTGAAAGCTTCGTCTGATCGGCTGCAGCAGCCACTCGGCAGTGCTGTCTGGCTCCTGGGCGCCAGGCTGTGCGGAGTCTTCACAGTCACGTTGCAACTGCGCGATCTCCTGCAACAACAGCCACAGACTGGTAATGGCCAGGTAGGCCAGTACCACCCACAGCGGCCCTGTTGGCAGTGTCGCGGCGGTCAGGGTAGTGGCACCGCCCGCCAGGCTGATCGCCAACAGTGTGCGGATCATGCCGACGATGCCCAATTCGCGCAGCAGCAAGAATGCAGGGTAGGTAAGCCACTTCATGTGTCTGAATATCCAATGCGGTAGCCAAAAAAAAAGCCTGAAGCCTCTGCAAAATATCTGCAGCGGATTCAGGCGCCTTTGCCTTGCAGGAGCTAATCCTGCGGATGTGATTTTTTAGAAAGCAAGAGTGATGCCACAGGTGCTCGGCGGTTTTCAAAGGATCTGACCCACCGCCGTGTGGCATGCAGCTTTTGTCGCGGAGGGTTGTCGCTATGACTCTTGAGCAGGGGCCATTTTCGTCTGCGCACTGAATATGGGCGCGGCTTGCCCCGCCGTGCTCTGCACCAGCATCGCCAACGGCAGCAGGCCGTTGCTGTCGGCGTTGCCGCTGCGGCTGGTCAGGGTCAGGGCGCCGAACGCACAGGTCAGGGTCGCGGTGCTGTTGTCGCGAAACACCAGGTTTACGCTCAGCCCATTGGTGGTCCAGCTAAAGCCCTGGGAAGCGATGGTGCACTGGGCCACCGTATCGCTACGGCTGAGCGTCCAGGTCCCGGTGTTGCTGACCCGATCGAAGCTGAGCACATTGCTGATCACCGGTCCGTTGCTGCCGCCACTGACCTGGCTGGTGGAGACGAATGTCTGCACATAACCCGGCACACTGTAGATCTGCCGTGAGGTCGAGGCCTGTAGGCCCTGATGGCCGTTCACCAGCAGGTTGACCGGCCCCGGGGTGTTCAAATAAATCTTCTGCGGCCCGGTGACCACTTGATTGTTCAGCGTCTGCGAAACCGCATTGGTCACCGTCCAGTTGCAGTTGACGGGCACATTCGGGTTGGCACCTTCGAACGGCGATACTTGAGGTGTCGCGGTGAAGTTGCTGATCACCGGTGCATTGACCAGCACGGTAACGGTCTGCTGGGCCTGGGCGATCCTGGCGCCGTTGCGGTCGTAGCCATCCAGGGTATAGGTGACCGTGTCGTCCGGCTGCGGGTCGGGCGTGTAGGGGCTGGCACTGGCATCGACGTCTTTTGTGTACGGCGTGCCGTCCTTTGCCCAGGTCAGGGTCTGCCGGGTCAGGGCAAAGGTTTCCCAGACCAGTTGCACCGGCGTGCCTTGCTTGATCACGCTGGGCGACAGGCTGATGAAGCGGGAAATGCCCGGCTGCGGTTTGACCTTGACCAGTGCCACGGTCTTGTAGCCGTCCTTGTAACCGGGGATGTTGTTCCATTGCAGGTAGGCCAGGGTGGTACCGACCGCCAGTTGGGTGACGATGCTGCCCAGCATGAACTCGAAACTGGCGGCTTCGCCAGTGCCGAGAATCTCCTTGTTCTTCAGTTGGTCGGGTGTCAGGGTCCAGCTCGGCGTGCCCTGGGTATTGGGCGTGACGGACCAGAGATTGCCGTAGTCCTGTACTGTCTGCCGGGTGAAGTTGATGGCCCGTCCTGGTGAGGTCAGGGCGCCGGCACCGTCACCCTTGCTGGCATAGACGAAGGACAAGGTAAAGGTCGGTGTCTTGCTGCCCCAACTGACATCGGCGGGAACGATTGGCGTATCCGGCGACGGGTTGCTGAGGCGGAACACCAGTGCGCTGGACATCGGCGCATTGGGGTCTACGGTGATGTAGACGCTGTTGCCTCCGGTGACGGCGAAGTCGATGTTCAACGGCAGTAACTTGCCGGGATCGTTCTGCGCCAGCACCGGCAGTTGCACCGAGTCGCCGTCGAGCGTGAACCAGCAGTCGATGCCCACCTGGCGCGGCCCTGGCAGCCCGCTGAGGTTGACCCCGGTCAGGGTGATGACCCGCTTGCCCCCGGACTTGAAGGTGTCGTTTTCAGCCTGCGCCAGGCACCAGACCTGGCCTTGCGGGGTGGTTTGGGACTTTGACGTCCAGCCCGGACAGCTCACCTGCACCGAGGCCGGATCGCTGACCAGCCCCCCGAGAAACAGGTAGAGCAGGGCGCTGCCGCCACTGGCCTGATCCTCGCCGATGGGCGGGCTTCCTGCCAGCGACAGGTCCGCGCCGCTGCTGTTGGTCAGGGTGAGGGTCAGTGTCTGGGACTGGCCCAGATAGGCGACCGGTTTGCCTTCCGCGTTGGCGATGCTGTAATCGATTCCTGCCATGAACTGTCGCTCCGTTAACCGTTATCGCGCATCAGGCGCAGCCAGCCTTCTTCGATCCGTTGCGGCGAAACCAGGGTCGCTGTCGACACCGCCGCACCCGGCACTTCGCTGGTCCAGCCGGTGCCGCCCGGCTGGCGTGTGACCCACTGCCAGGAAAATCCGTTTTCCTGCGGGACCGGGACCGGCATCGCCGTGCCTCCGCCGACCATGGGCGTCGTCAGGAAGGTCACCGCGATGCGGTCCAGCGCCGGCTGCCACTGGGCGCGAGGGATGGAAATGGTCTTGACCGGGACGATGCCCGCCGTGGCATTCACCGAGCCATGAGGGTCCATGAGCATGGTCAGGGCCAGGCCGTCGCCGGTGTTTGATGCGGCCACCGGGGTCAGTGCGGTTTTGTTGATGTCTACCGGCGCAACGCCGCTGTCACCCACCGCCGCCGGCGAATAGAAGCGGGTCCACTGGGTGTCGCTGCCGTCCTCGACGAAGTAGCCCGCGAGGCCGTCGTCGTAGAGTCCCAGGTCGCCCAGGCGTACCGGGAAGCGCACGTTGCCGATGCCGGCGTTGGAGCGTTGCTGGCTGGGTTTCAGGTTGAGGTCGCTGGCGAAGGCCTGCCAACTGCCGTCGGCAGCGGGCTGGCCTTGCAGCTCCAGGCGCAGCGCGGCACGCACCACCGCCAGCGGCCGGCCGATCAGCACGCTCAGACTTGGATCGGCCGTGGGTGCCGACGGCCCGCTGGCACCGCTGGCCTGATCGAGGGTGGCGAGCAGGGCGGTGAGGAACGACAGCCCCTGCGGCTGGTTGTAGACGGCCCGGACGAAGTTGGCCAGGTAGGGGTTGATCGACGCCATCACCTGATCGAACGGCCGGGTCCAGTTGCTGCTGCCCGGTGCTCCCTGCCAGCGCGGACCGAGGGTGTTGAGGGTGCCAATGGGCGAACCGTCGCTGCCGTAGATGCTCAGGCAGTCATCGAGGTGATTGAACAGCACCCAGCCGCAGATGGGCGCCGGGCTCTGATCGGAGCATTCGGCCTGGCCGTCCAGCGCACTGAGCCAGCGAAATTGCAGGCGTGCCGGTTGGGTCAGGCGCGGCGGCAGGACGATCTTGCCGTCGTCGGAGACGCTGCCATCGGCCAGCCGGCGCTTGAGCCGCTGAGCGATGATCGCCGTCGGCGCGGGTATGTCCACGGCCTGGCCGTAGGCGCCCACCAGGCGCAGCCGGCTGATTCGCAACTCGCCGCAGCGCAGCGGGTTGAAACCGTTGTTCGGTGCCGGCGAGGCGACGTTGGAGCCGTTGATGGCCGGCGCCACCTGGTTGTTGGTGAAGTTGCGCACGATCAGCGACGGGCTGAGGGCATCGACCACCGGCAGTTGCAGGGTCTGGCTGCGCATCAGCAGGCCCTGGTTGAAACCGTTCAGACTCTGGGCCATGGCTTGCAGGTCGAGTTGTCCGAGGATGCTCTTGAGTGCCTTGGCGTTGGGGTCGTCCGGGTAATTCTTGAGGTAGGTCTCGATCTGCGATTGCAGGTTGAGTTCGGTGCGTCCGGCAAGGGTCAGGGTACCGGAGTAGGTCTGGAACGTCGGGTCCGGTTGCAGGTTGGGGTTGGCGTCGAAATCCAGGCCGTCCTTGTCCAGGGTGAAGGCGCCGGTGACCGCATCGGCGGCGTAGCTGGCACCGTTCTCGCCCTGGCCGACGCGATGGTACGGCGAGAACATGACCTCCCAGTTGAGGAAGGTCGGCAGCCATGGCTGTTCCCAACTGTTCAACCCGACCGGCGAGGGCGGCGTGCCTTGCAGTACGACCGGCGCGTTGCTGTCACCGAGCAGTCCGTTGTTGCCGAGCCTGGCCTGGCCAAGGACGGCCTGTTGGGCGCTGGCGATCTGTTGCTGCAATTCGTCGGGGGCCACCGCGGTGAGCAATTGCCTGCTGTTGCCGACCTGGAACTGTCGGGCCAGGTCAGGGGCGCGCAACGGATCGAGGGTCAGGGATTCGGCCAGCAGCGCGTCCAGCTCCGGCGGGTAGCTGGCGCCCTCGGGGGCGGCGGCCAGGCGGACGTTGGGGGCAAGCACGCTGCCGTGGACTTTCAGGCTGTTGACCAGTTGGCTGCCGACCCGGCAGCTCAGCAGCCCGTCGGGGTGGAAGCGTCCGTCGCCGCCATGGCGGGCGGAGGCCTGGGTGGTCGGGCGTCCGGCCAGCAGGATCACCGGGTCCGCCGGTTGCCAGTAGCGTGCCGCCGAGGCCGGTTTGATCTCCCAGGTGGAGCCCAGGCTGGTCCTCAGGGCGGTCAGCGCATTGCTGACCTGCCCCTGGAGGGTGGCGATGCTGCCGGTGCTGGTGCGCGTACCGTTCAGGGCGTTGATCGTCGCCAGGTCATAGCTGGCCAGGAAGGCTCGAGCCTGGTCGGCGGTGACATTGGTCGGGTTGGCCTTGTTGAACTGCAACAGCATGAACTTGGCCCAGTCGACGAACAGTTGCTGGCGCAGGCCGTCGAGGTCGGCGCTCTGGCCGTCTAGGGTGCGTTGCAGGCGGTTGATCTGCTCCAGCGCGGTGGCGGCGGCAACCGGCAACTGGCCGTTGGTGCCGTCCGGATTGGCGCCCGGCGTGGTGACCTGACGGGCCACCCACACCGTACCACCGGGGAAGGCGGCGAAGCCGGACTGGTGCACGGCCTCGTCGGCGGCGGCGGCGCCACCGACCTTGCCCAGCTCATGCAACATGCCCTGTTGGAACACATTGAGCAGGGTTTCCAGGTCGGCAACGTTGGGGTTGCGCGCCTGGATCAGCGCCGAGACCGCCTCGGCGGTGTTGTCGGCGATCACCACATCGATGCCGGCGGCGGTCGGTGGCGTTAGCCAGGCCCGTTGCGGATCCCAGCTCAGGCCGCTGAGCTGGCCGCTGCAGACCGTGCGGTCGGGCACCTCGGCGGTGTTGCTCACGGCCCAGTCGAGGGTCTGGGCGATATAGGCCTGGCGCGCCTGGACGGTGGTGGCGTTGTCCGGGTAGACCAGGGTTGCCAACGGGTCGGCGCTGCTGTCGGCGTACCAGCCGACCACCGAATACGACAGCGGTGTCTCGGCGGTGAAGGCCTTGGCGTCGTCATCGTCCAGCGGGTCCCAGAACGAGAACACGTTGGAACAATGTGGGTAGGCCGCGGCATAGGACGGCGTGCCGTAGCCGACCGTGGTGTTGCTGCTGGCGTAGGTGGTTGCCTTGCGCCCGGCCCAGTCGGCCTGGCGGTAGACCCTGCCTTGGAACAGGTAAGGCTGCTGTACACCGGTGACGTCGGGGGTGACCGGTACCGCCCGCGAGTAAGCGTTCTGCGGGAGGGTCTGGTCCTGGCTCTGTTGCAACTGGTCGCTTTCGATCACCCACGCGGTCTGCACGGTGCTGCCGTTGGCGTTGCCGCCGGCGATGCGGGTCACCAGCCAGAGGTTGGGGGCCTGGTGAAAGCCCACCTTGCCCGAGCCGTCGGTGGCGCCGCGGGCGAGGCTGTCAGGCAGGGCCCAGTGCAGGTGGATGCCGGGCTGCATGGCATCCAGGCCATTGACCGAGTCGAATGGGCGAGGCAGCAGCTCCTGCGCCAAGTAAGGCCCCACCGCCTTGCTGGTCGGTATCAATGCGAAGTCAGTGGCTACCGCGGCAAAGCCGTTGACGGCGGCGGCGTCGGGCTTGCCGATCACCAGTGCGGTAACGTCGATGGGAACGATCAGGCCGGTGTCGCTCATGACGAAACTTCCTTGTCGGTATTTTCGAAGCGGACCGCCTGGACGCCCTCGACCAGTTCGAGGGCGAATTCCGCAGGCGTGAAGGGGCGCTGCTGGGCGGTGCCGGGCACCAGGTTGGCGCTGTTGGCGACCAGGGCCGCCTGCAGGGTCTTGGCCAGGTCGGCGATCTTCAGCACGCGCTTGCCGCCGCCCGCGGCGCGGTAGCTCAACTTCACGCTGGCCCCCTCGATCTGCCCGCCGGGCTGGGTCTTGGCCGGGGCGCTGGGAGGGACGGTGACGTAGCGCAGCGATTTGCCGGCCTGTCCGATATCGACGCCGAAGTGCATGGCTTCGGCCGGCTCGCTGATGTCCACGTAGCTGATCTGGCCGGTGGTCATGAACAGCAGCACCGTGGGCGACAGCTGTTCCTGACGCAGCACCGCGTCCAGGCGATGGCCGGCGGCGTCGTAGGCACGCACTTCGAGGCCCGGCCAGCCGGTGACCACGTTGGAGCGCAGGACGAAGCCGCTGACCGTGGCGGTGGGCGACACCGCCGCGTACAGCCGCGCCACCAGTTGCGCGTCGATGCCCGCTTCCAGGGTGCAGGAGCGACCGATGCTGGTGGCGCCTTCGAGCAGCGCATTGATCCAGTTGGGGTCGAGCACGAAGAAACGGATCGACTCCGGCGGCAGCATGGCTTCGTCCGGCACCAGGTAGCCAAATGGCAGGCCCTTGAGAACGGCGAGTTTGCCCAACCACTGGGTGATTTCGCCGGGCACCGGATCACTGGCAGGGCCCGCGCTCAGCAGGGCGGGGCGGGCAAGCAGGGTTTGCAGGTTGAGGAACTGACTGTTGCGCTGGGCGAGCCGGGTCATTGCGGATTCTCCGATGGGTTGGCGGAGCGGGCACACTCGGCCGCCAGGGACTCGGCGATCAGACCGATGGCCAGATGACGCAGGCCGGTCGGGCTGGAGGGCTCGACGGCGACACCGCGTAGCGCCGAGGTGGGTGCCACCGAGGCTTGCAGGCGCAGGTTCAGCACCTGGGTTTCGCTGCTCTGGGCCAGTTTGCGCGCCTCGCTGCGTTTCCAGGCATAGAGGGTGCTGGCGTACAGGCTGCTTTGCAGCGCCAGGCCGCGACCGATCTGCCAGGCGGCGGCGTAGGTGACGTCCATGAGCCCCGTGGCCGGATCGAACTGCACCGCCTGGTCGGCCACCACCAGCGGCTGGCCGGCCGGCGGCGGGACGATCACCGCCGATGAGGTGAATGGCAGCAACGGGCCGCGGAACCAGGACACGGTGGTGTCACCCAGGCGGGTCTGGTGGTTCATGGCCGTGTAGCCCATGGCGAAGGCGTCGGCCACGGTCTGTTGCGCGCTGCCGCTGGCGGCGGCGGGGGCCGGGTGCCTGAGCGGCGCGCAATCCAGGGCGTTGAGGTAACCGCTGAAGGTTTCGTTGGGGTCCACCGAGGTGAACTTCCAGTTGGCCAGTGAGACCAGTCGCAGCGTCTGCGCCGTGCCGCCGGCGGCAAGGGTCAGCGGCGCGGCGGTTTCGCCGTCGCCGGTGGGCAGGAAGTGCGCCAGGCCTTCCAGAGAGACCAGGTGCACCACGCACTGACGGTTCGGCGCCGGCAGGCGGTTCCCCACCACCACCGAGAACGAGCCTTCCTGTTCGGCGTCATCCTCTGCCTGTTTGCTGCTCAGCGACACGCGGCGGGCGTGGGCCAGCCAGTCGAGTTCATCGAGGGTCGGGGCGATGGCGGCGAACAGGTCGGCCGGTACGTCGATCACCTGGCAGGCGTCCCACCAGTTCTCGCCGCTGGCCAGGGTGAAGGCCGGCGCGCCATCGAGCAGGGCGTAGCCATCCGGGTAGCTGGCGGTGGTCGCCGGCAGGCTGCTGGTGGACAGCTTGCCACCTTTGGCGTCATCGGCGCTGCGGGCGAACGGCTGCCGTTGCAGGTCGCCGGCCAGCACCGATTGCAACGGCGGTGCTTCGTCGGTTTCGAACAGCAGTACCGCCAGCCACGAGGCGTTGTCCGCCGCCAGTTCCGGCGAGCGCTCCCAGGGCAGGGTGCGGCGGGCGAGGATCACATGGGGCAGGACGTTCTGGTACTCGCCCTGGTTGTCGTTGGGCGGGAAACACACCACATCGTTCTGGTTCAGGCTGAAGCGGTCGCCGCGCACGGCAAACTTGCGGACGTTGACGAAGGCCTCGTCGAAGGCCGCAGCGGCGCCGGCGCTGGTGTCGGTGTTCTTCAGGTGCTGGGTGACGGTGATGCTGTAGTTGCCGGCCGTCAGGGGCGGCAGCCAGTGCGCGACGAACTGGACGGTGCCGTCGCTCAACGGCGTGGTCAGGGCGTTGGTCATGGGCGGGCGGCTCCGGAAGGGGACGAAACGGGTTGCGCACCGAGCACCGACAGGACCGGGGCGTGGAGCAGGGTGTCGGCGGCGTGCTGCGCCAGTGCGCTGACGTTGATGCGGCTGGACACCGAGAGGCCAGCGTCGGCCAGTTGCGCGAGAATCGCCGAACGAGTGGCATCGACCTTGATGTCGGTGAGGGCCTTGGTGAACACGGGCATGGTGTCGTCCTCGTCGTAACCGGTGGCGGTGGGCACCGTCGGGGTTGGCCAGAAAACGCTGCGCGGGTCGCCAAGCTCCTCGCGCAGTACCTTCAGGTCGATCGGCAACGGTGTCACATCGGGATTGTCTTTCTTCGCCGTGATGCTCAGGCCGGTCAGGGCGTCGGGGATGGCGCGCTTCTGCGGGTCATTCAGGTTGCTCAGGCTCGGGTCCAGCGCCATGCTGGTGGACCAGGTGGCTGACGGCAGGTTTTCTTGCACCGGGCTGACATCCACGCGAATGTCCTCGGCACTCATTTCGCCGTTGAGCTTGCTGATCACCACCGTGTGGGTGGAGACGAAGTCGCTGTCGCTGACCCCCACCGGACCGACACCGAAGGCGGTGTTCTGCGCCGAGATATCCTGCTGCGCGCCGGAGCCGGTGTAGCTGGCCTGCTTGCTCGGCAGCGCGCACCAGGTGGTCAACTGGAAGCGTTCCGGGTCCAGCACCCAGTCCATGCCGTCCTGGCCGGCGAGGTCCTTGAGCAGCCCGTTGGCCACCCGCACCAGGCAGACCGAATCGGTGCGCTGGATCGGTGTGCTGTCGCCGAGGTTGGAGGGCAATGCCGCCAGCAGCAGTTCATGGGGCTGGTTTTTCGGCGCGCTGCCGCCGCCAGGCAGGAACGAACTCTTGAAGTCGCTCCACTGGATCGGCTTGATCTCGTTGTTGTTACTGGCGCCGAAGCTGATGGTGATGCTGATGACGTACAGGTCGGCGGTGGCGGTTCCGGCGAAGTCCGGTCCCCAGAGGTGGATCTGCACGCCGACGTGGACGCTGACGGTGAACGAGGTAATGCCCAGATCGACCTTGTACGAGGCGCCGAGGCTGATGCCGATGTCGGCGTCATAGTGAAACGGCTTCCAGCCCAGCAGAAAGTCCACCCAGGCCTTGAACCAGGCGCGCAGGTCGCCGCTCTGCCAGACCGCTTCGAGGCTGCCGCCGGCCATCACCGCCGAAGGCACCAGGGCAAAGTACAGGCCGCCCTTGACCGTCAGCTCCGAGGTGACGTTCCAGTTGAAGCCCAGTCGCGGCACGTCCGGATACCAGTCCGGCTTGCTGAACGCCGGGTGGTAGCCACCGAGGGACACGACGAAGTCGCCGGCCTTGTAACCGTAGGGATTGTCCGGGTTGTCCTTGGTCCAGGCCGCCACGGCGAATCCGCCGGTGAGGTGGCAGTCCTTCGACAGGATGAAGGAGTTGGTGGTCAGCTGCGCGCCGAGGAACAGTGTGCCGCGGTTGAAGTTGTAGTCGGCCTTGAGCACCAGCTCGGCGTAGCCGATGGGCGAGGAGGTGTTCGGCGGCACCGACACCGTGGCCAGTCCCAGAAGGGCCACTTCGAACTCGTTGCCCAGCTTGCCGGTGGCCAGCAGAAAGCCCTTGATCATCTGGAATGAAGCGGCCCGCACACCGACGGCAATGAAGTATTCGCCGTAGGAGGGCGGCACGTAGTCGTGCATCACCTTCAGCGCCTGGGCGGCGTCCTTGCCGGCGAACGGAGAGCCGCCGTTGACCGCGGCGATCAGCGGCATCTGTCCGAGCTTGTCCAGCCCGGGGATGATCAGGTCACGGTTGAAGCCGAAGCCCGCCGCCACCGCATCCACCTGCAGGAACGGCGGGCCGCCGATCGGCGCAGCCAGCACGGCATAGGCGAACAACGACGGCGAGCCGTTGAGCGAAGCATAGGAACCCAGCGCCGAGAGCTGGAACTGCGGCACCTTGAGCATCAACTGGCCGTCGTATTCGATCAGTTCGTTGCCCTTGTCGTCCTCGGTCACCACCTTCAGCAGGCCGCCGGAGATGCTGACCGCATCGTTGCTGAAACCGACGAACAGGCCGTCGAGGCTGGCGCCATCGGGTATCGGCGGCAGCACCGGACGGAAGGCGATGCTCGCGCCCATCAGGTCGATCTCGATGCCGCCCATGGCGAAGCCGCCATCGAGCATCAGCCAGACGCGCTGTTCGCGGTAGGCGACACCGACACGGCTCAGGCTGATCGGGCCGAAGCTCTTCTGCACGTTGACCCACTTGCCCTGGGCCTTGGCGGTGCCGGCCGGGGTCGGGGCGCCGAGCGGGGCATTGGCGGCAGGCGCATCGCCGAGCAGTGCCGGTTTTGGCTTCGACGGTTGGGCGAAGGCCAGTTGCAGTGGCTTGGCCGCCTTGCCGCCGAGCATCAGGTTGGCCGAAAGCACCACCCGGCCTTCGGCGCTGAGGGCCGGGACCTGCGGCTGGCCGCTGGGGATCACCGCGTTGACGGCGGTGATTTCGTCGGGTGTGAACAGGCCCGAGGCGATCACCAGGCTCATGCCGTCCAGACCGATCTGCTGGATAGACGACAACGTGTCGCCGACCACCGGCAATTGCGAGATATCGGCCTCGACAGCGATGTCCACCACCGCCGCGTAGATTCGTCCGGCCTTGTCCGTGGGCACGCTGACCAGGCTGACCGCGACCTTGTCGGTGCTGGCGGTGAACACCAGTTGCGACTTGTTGAAGTCGTAGGTGAAGGACGCCATGGTCAACTGCGGCAGCAGCTCGGCCGGCACGCCGGACAGGTCGACGGAGAACGTCTGCGCCAGGTCGGTGAGGAGCAGGGTCTTGCCCGGCGTGGGCACCAGTTCGGCGCGCAGGAGCTTGACCTTGGCGTCCTGGGTGAAGGTGACCTTGAAGGTGGCAGGGCCGATCACCACGCTGCCGTTGAAGTTGCCCTGCCAACGGGTGTCGGGTTTCGACAATTCCAGGTTGATGCTGAAGTCCAGTGGCGTGCCGGCGATAGGGAAACTGCCCTGGCACGCGAACGTGAACTTCGACGTGCTGGTATCGAGGCTGGCCGCGAGGTTCTGCAGGGTGAATTCGCTGAGGGCGGCGGGGCAGGTCACGTTGAATTTCGAGGCCACATCGCTGATCAGTTGGCCGATGGCGATAGTCTGGCCATAGGCGGTACTGCCCGCGATCTGCCAGCCCTTGTCGTAGCCGGCCTCGACCAGGATATCGACACCGCCCAGCGTCAATGCGGCGCTCATGCTGCCGGTGGTGGCGTCGGCGCTCTTGTCGATTTTCAGGCTGACCGTGTTCAGGGCAAGTGGACCCGCGCTGAAGACGTCCTGCATGCCCAGCGAGAAACTGTAGCTGCCCTCGGAAGGCACGGTGTCGAAGGCCAGCTGGGTGACGACGGTGTCGGGGAAGCCGGTGGCATCGCCGAGGTATTCGATGACTACATCGCGGATCTTCACCGGTGTCTTCGGCGACAGTCCGCCGCCCAGTTGCAGCGGCGGCACCGAGACCGCCAGCAGCAGGTCGGCGGGGACTTTGTTGAAGGTGAAGGGCAGGGTGGCGGCGACGCTGGCCGCGAGCAACTGGCGTTGTTGCCAGTCGAAGGCGATCTGTACATCGTTGAGTACCAGGTTCGCCAGCGGCAGTTTCGCCACCGCCTCGGTCACCGTCGCGGCGGCGGCATCACCGGCGATCAGGCCGGCGAGGGCGGCCAGGGCTGGCTGGCGATTATCGTTGGCGCTGACGGCGATGGTCACCAGGCTGCTGCCGTTGAGCGTGACACTGACGGACCAGGGCTGGCCGCCGATCAGCAGTGAGCCGCCGATGCTGGCGCTGAGACTGGTGATCGTCTGATCGATCTCGGTCTTGGTGTCACTGGTCAGGGTCACCCAGGCGCCGGTCAGGCTCGGTCCGCCCTGGACCAGCGACCAGTCGCCGTTGACCCCGGTGGTCACCGAGCACTGGGTGTCACTGTCGCTGTCGTAGCGGGCCTGCACCTGGATCTGGCTGAAGGGCATGTCGGTGAACAGCGGCAGGTCCGCTGGCAGCCAGCCGCCGAAGCGATTGCTGAAGGCGAAGTTACCCACCGCCAGCAGCGGCAGATGGCTGTTCGGCTGGCTCAGTTGCAGGACCAGCGCGGCGTCATCGTTGAGGCTACCGGAAAGGCCGATCACGCTCTGGCCGACGGTGACGCTGGCGACACTGCTCAGGCTGGCACTGACGGGCTGGCTCTGGGCGGTCTGCGTGAAGGTCAGGGTCAACTGGCTGATGGCCGCGTTGGCACCCAGGCCGTTGAGCAGCCAGTTACCGCTGGGGCTGCCACTGAGGGTAAAGCTGCGTGGCCAGTCGCTGCCCGGATCGTTGATGCTGGCGCTGGCCAGGGTGACCTCGCAGGTGCCGAACAAGGTGTCCAGCGCCGTGATCCCGGTGGTCCCGGCACTCAGCACGAGGCTGCCACCGGCATCGATTTTTTGCTTGAGCAGGGCCTGCAACTGGCTCAGGTCCTGCGAAACGGCATTCATGGCGGTCATGCGAGTTGCCTCCAGGAAAGATCGGTCCGCCTCAGGAAAGGTTGTCCTGTACGTCCTTGTTGGCTGATGCCTTGTAGTAGCGGACGGTGAACAGCGGTTCGCCGCCACTGAGTGCTTCACGTAGGGCAGTGATGGCCGCAGCGGGGTCGATGTTGACCGTGCCCAGGGCGACGCGTAGCGCTTCTACGCTCGTCTCCAGCTTGCCGTTGCCACACAGAGCACCGGCTGCCGCCCCTGCCGCCACGCCCAGTGCGGTACCGCCGCAGGCGAGGGTGAGGGCATGGGCGACCAGTTGCGGACTTGGGTTGGGGGCGGCGAGGGCCGGGCGGGTGTAGCACAGGGCGAGATCGTCCACGGCCTCGCCGGTGCCCACGCAGGCCTGCTCGGCCAGGCTGATGGCCTGTGCGGCCAGGGTCTTGGCCTGTTCCTCGCTGCCCGCGGCACGTATCTGCTGGGCCGTGTTGGCGGCATTGGTCGCCAGGGTGGTGATCCGCGCCGCGCGATTGTTGAGAATGTCCCGTGCCTGGGCGGCCGCATCGGTTGCCGCCTGCGCGGCGGCGGCATAAGGCCCCATGGGCACCCGCGCGTTGACCAGGGTGTAGGCGGCGGCGAGGCCGTCGATGCTGGCCGGCAGCGCGGACAGTCCGGCCAGCACACCGGGGAAGGCGGCATTGGCGGCGGCGGCGACCTGCACCGCGGCAGCGGCGCACTGGTAGACCTGCTGCTGGTTGCCGGCCTTGGGCAGCTGTTTCTCCTGTTCGTCGATCACGTCACGCCAGGCTTCGAGGTCGCTCGGCATCGCTGACATATTGGCGATGTAGTCGCTCTTGACGCCCCCAGCGGTCTTGCAGCGCAAGGTCCACAAGGCATTGGCCATGTCGCGGCTGGCCTGGGTGTCCACCAGTGCCCGTACCGTATCCACCAGCGTGCCCTTGACCGCGGCTTCGGCGGCGGCGCGGGCCCGGTCGGCGATATCGCTGCCATCCCGTGCCCGGGCGGCGATCGCCGCGACCGCCTGGACCCCGCGGTAGGCGCTGCCGGGGAAATTGCGATTGTTGACGGCCTGGGTTTCGCTGACGTCCACCCGCACATGGCCGGGGTGGCGCCTGGAGTTGGGGTCCCCCGCCACCTGACCGAGGGTGACGAAGTGGTTCTCCATGTTCTCGTCGGTGTCGTAACCGGTGAAATAGCTGCGACGTGGCCGGTAGATTGGCGATGGTGGCAAGGGCGGCAATACCGCGCCGTCATTGCGGGCGTAGCCGTTGAGCACGTTGACCGTGGCCGCTGCCGGGTGGCGGTGCTGGTTGTCGGTGCCGTTGGAGACCATCACCGCCAGTGGGCGCATACGTTGGAGGAATTCCGCCGAGCTGGCGGTGCTGGCACCATGGTGACTGGCCTTGACCACCAGGACACGGCCGGCGGCGTTGTCCGCCGGGTTGGCGAAAGTGCCGATCAGGGCTTCCTGGGGATCTTCGATATCGCCGCCGATGTAATAGCTGAAATCGCCGAAGCGCAGCAGGAATGCCAGGCTGGTGGCGTTCTCCGCATCGCCCAGCCCGGCCGGGGCACGGAACGAGGCCTGACCGTGGCGCTTTACCCACTGGTTGCAGGCGATGCAGGTCAGGGTCGGCGCGTGGGCGCCGGTGGCCTGGAGGATTTCCGCCTGGTCGCTGTCGATCAACCACTGCGGCGCCTGGTTGATCGCCCGAGTTACTTGGAAGGCCGAGTCGCCGGGAGGGATCGCCGGGCTGCCGTCGCGGTTGACCATGCTCAGAAGAATGCCGGGGGAGACGTCCGCGGCTTTCACCGCGCGGGTAATCCGACGGCGGTCGGGTCCCAGGTTGATCGCTCGCAGGTATTTTTGGTACAGGGAGTCGGGCCCCAACGCGGGCCAGCCGCGGTCGTAGATCCGCACATTGTCGTAGGTGGTGACATCCCTCTCGAGCAATGCCACCAGCCCGCCGAGGTGGTCACTGTCGTAGTGGGTGGCGACCATGGCATCGACGCTGGCCAGCCCGGCCTTGATGACATAGGCGTGCACGTCGTCGGCCGCGTCCTGGTGACCGCCGTCGATCAATACCGAACGAACCCGCTCGCCGGCGGGGTTGTTCGGGTTGCGAGCGACGATCAGGGTTGCGTCGCCAGACGTGCGCACGTCGATGTGGTGGATCTCCAGTGACCAGGCCATGTCAGCTCCTCGCCCTGGCGAGCACGGCGCCGGTCAGGGTGTCGATCAGCGCGTCGATGTTCGCCGACTGGTTCAGTCGCTCCACCGGCACCTTGACCTGCAGCTCGCGCATGGCGTCGGAGACGATGGTGATGATGTCCAGGCTGCTGGCGCCCAGGTGGTCGAAGCGCAACTGGGTGTCGATCGGCCCGAGGTCGAGGAACGCCAGCGCGGCCTCGGTGTGCTTGAGGACTACCTCGCGAACTTTGTCGTGGATTGCTTGCATGGCTGGCTCCTTGTCATGGCACCCAGTTCAGGCCACCGGTAAGGTGAATGGCCTGACCGTTAACGAATCCGGCCCCGTCCGAGGCCAGGTAGAGCACCGCCTGGGCCACATCCTGCGGCGTGCCCAAACGGCCACTCGGGCATTGCCCGAGCCAGTGTTCGAAGGTTTTCGGCGGTGCGCTTTCGCGGCTCATGTCGGTATCCACCAGGCCCAACACCAGGGCGTTGGCGGTGATGCCTCGGCGACCGTATTCGCGGGCCAGGGTGGCAGCCATGGCAATCAGTCCGGCCTTGGACACGTTGTAGGCGATCTGCCCGCTCATGCCATGGGCGGCCACCGAAGACAGCAGCACGATGCGCCCGCGGCGCTGGGCGATGAAGCCTGGCAATAGCGCCCGGCACAGGCGGAAATTGCCATCCAGGTTGACGTCCATCACCGCCCGCCAGTCGGCGTCGGGCAGACTCACGGCGAGTTTCGGACGGTTGATCGCCGCATTGCCCACCAGCACATCGATGCCGCCCAGGGCAGTGTCGGCCTGGTCGCAGACCCGGTCGATGGCGGCGGCGTCGGCCAGGTCCAGGCGCAGGGCAATGCAGCGTTGTTCGGGAGCGCTTTGCGCGGCATGGCGCTGCAATGAGTCGGCGGCTTCGGCGTCATGGTTCCAGGTGAAGGCGACGTTATGCCCGGCGGCCAGCACCTGTTCGACGATGCAGCGACCGATGCCGCGGGTGCCGCCGGTAACGAGAAAATTCATGGCTGTGACTCCCAGCGACCCAGGATCGCGACACAGTTGTTGCCGCCGAAGCCGAACGAATTCTTCAGCAGGTAGCGCACCGGGTGGGCCACCGCGCCGCCGGCGCAGACATCGAAGTCCAGTTCCGGGTCCGGATGGTCGAGGTTGATGGTGGGGTGCAGTTGCCCGGCGCGCATTTGCGCGATGGCTGCCACCAATTCCACCAGTGGCGCCGACCAGCAGGTGTGACCGAGCATGGACTTGGGGGCGTTGACTTTCAGGTGTTGCCGATGACTACCGAAGACCCGGCGGATCGAGCGCACCTCGGTGATATCGCCCAGCGGCGTCGAGGTGGCGTGGGCGGAGATGAAGTCGATGTCCTCGGGGCGCAACCGCGCCTCGCGCAGGGCGGCCTGGATGGTGCGCACCTGGCCGTCTTCCTGCGGGCTGGGCTGACGGCTGGCATCGGAGCGCGCCGCCACCGCCAGTACTTCGCACAGTGGTTCAGCGCCACGGGCGAGGGCCAGGTCGGCCCGCTCCAGCACCAGGCAGGCGCCGCCATGTGACGGCACGAAACCCTCGCGGCGTCGGTCGAAAGGCCGGCTGGCCTGTTCCGGGCAGTCGTTGAAGGCGCGCTGACTGACCGCCTGCATCAGTGCCAGGGCGTGCAGTTCCAGTGGCGAGTAATCCAGCACCGGAGCCAGCACCACGACCCGCTCGGCACCGCCGTAACGGATCTCGTTGAGCGCCGCGCGCAGAGCCAGGGCGCCACTGGCGCAGGCACCGCCCACGCTGTAGCCGGGGCCGCGGATGCCAAGCACTTCCGAGGCCACGGCGACATGATCGGTGTCCAGCCCGGCCAGGCCGAACTGCACGTCGATATGGTCGGGGTCGCGCTCGAAGTCGCGAAAGTTGTTGAAGTAGTAGTTCTGGCCGATGTTGTGGCCACCGACTACGATGGCGGTTTCGCCGTCATTCCCCGGTGGCTGTTGGAACAGGCCTGCGTTTTGCCAGGCGCGGCCGGCCATCAGCACCGACAGCGCGGTGGACCAGGGCAGCCGGTTGCTGGTCCGGCGCAGGCGCAGTCGGGCATCGTCAGGTAGGCTGTCGGCCAGCGCGGCCAGGCGCGGGCGTGGCTCGAAACCTTCCATGCTGCCGCCTATTTTGGTGGCGATCTCGCGGTCGAAACCGCTCCAGCGACGAATGCCGGAACGGCCTGCGAGCAGATTGTCCAGCAGGGTGCCGGGGTCTTCGCCCAGCGCCGTAAGGACTGACATACCGGTGACAACGATACGGGGCAGCTCAGACACGACAGCCCTCCATCACCAGTACGGTGCGGACCGCACCCTCGACGCTGATGCGCCCGCCGAAGATGGCTAGCATGCCGTTGTCGTCGAGCATCCTCACCTCGATATCCATCACCTCGCCAGGGCGTACCTGGCCGAGAAACTGGGCTCCGAACACCCGTGTGGCGAGCAGCCCCAGCGGTGCCGCCGGGCAACCGCTGGCCATGTGCAGCAGGCACTGGCCAGCCTGAGCGATGGCTTCGCCCTGCAAGGCGCCGGGGTAGATCGGGTTGCCGGGAAAGTGCCCGGCGAGCACCGGGTCGTCGGGATCGACCCGGCGTTGCGCGCGCAGTGCCTTCTGCGCCGGGTCCCAGTCCAGGACCCGGTCCAGCAGCAGCAACGGCGGCCGGTGCGGCAGCATGCTTTCCAGGGACGGGAAGACAGGGGGGGCAGATGGCTCGCCCCCCCGCTGGATCAATGGGCCCCGCCGCAGCCTTGTCAGCGCGTCGGCTACATCCAGACCAGCGGTGAGGTCCGTCACGTCAAGCCGCCCGTGCCAGGGTCTTGTCCACGGCCTCTTTCAACACCCATTGCAGTTCGGCATCGGCCTGCGGCTTGGGTACTGCGGCCACGGCGCAGGAGGCTGCATTGCGGCAGGCGATGCCGTTGGTTTCATAGCCGGCGAACCAGACCGCCTCGTAGGCCGCGACGGCTTGCAGCGCCGGCTTGACCCCGCCGTTGGCATCGGGCTGGATCATCGCCTTGACCGCGGCACGGTAGCCGCTGACCTGCATGGCGGCCTTCGCCAGCACGCCCTGTACGGCCTTGGCACGGCTCTGGGTCAGCAGCTGATCATAGGCAGCCAAGGCGCTGGTGACGAAGTGATTGCCGGCCACGGCGGTGTCATGGGCGGCGGCGCGCTTGGCGAACTGCACCGCCAGCTCGCGGAATTCCTCGGGGCTGAAGAACTCATCCTGCAGGGCCAGGAACACCTTCACCGACAGAGGGATCTCCAGGGTGGCGAGTACCGGCAGCGGCAATTCGGTGGCTTTGTGAGCGGCGAACATCTGGCGGATGGTCGCTTCAGGGAAGTCATCGCAACGGCTGAGCTGGATCACCCGATCCACGGACATTGTGTAGCTCATGACGGGTTCCTCCTCAGGCGTTGGAAAGGGTATAGGAGACCGTCATGGTGTCCCCTGTGGTGGGGTAGTTCTTGGAGTAGTTGTACGCCGGGGCCGCACCACCGTTGCCGAGGATGTTGGCGGTATTGCTGCCATTCATGGTGAACACCAGGATGAACTGGGTGCCATCCTGGGTCTGGTAGGTGACCTGGCCGTTGGGGGTTTCGCCGTTGGCGACGAACAGCTCCGTAGTGCCAGGCTGTACCTGGGTGATCGGCGTCTTCTGCCAGTTGGCGCCGGTGAGGCTGTACTTTTCGCTGACCAGCCACAGCCTCTGGTTGGTGGTGATGGAACCGGTGCAGATACGGTTAGGGGTTGGGCTACTGCCGCCGCCACTACTCATAAGCGTTCTCCATGATGGCCTTGCTGTGTGGGTGGGTCAGGATGCCGCGGCCAGAAGCGTGCCGGACAGGAACCCTGCTGAGACACGGCTGACTGTGGCCGGCAGGGAGGATAGGGAGGCGGCGTTGGTGGGCCAGGCCACGGCATTGCGCGTGGCGCTCACCGGGCCCTTGGCGGTGGCCGCGGCGAGGAACACGAAGGCTTCGTCGCGCACCGCGCAGTTCAGGTCCAGGGCCGGCGTCAAACCGATGCTGGTGACCGTTTCCAGGCCCTGCCAGTAGCGCGCGGTATTGACCTTGACGTGCTTGAGCGTGTTGCCCTGGGCGGCGAAAACGTGGATTTGTTGGCCCTGGGGCGCGACGCCGGCGGCGATGCAGTCGATCGACGAGCCGGCGCTCAGGCCCAGTTTTTCAGTGACCTCGCTCCAGTTGGCGTCCCAGGTCTGCGCGCCGTTGCGCACGCTGAGCCAGATGCCCTTGCTGCCGGAGGCGAAGACGAACAACTGGCCGCTGACCACCGCGCAGGTGACACGGGTGCAGCCGGTGGGCAGGCCGCTGGAGCCGATGGCGCTGAATGCACTCCAGGTGCCGCCGGCGGGCTGGCTGGCCAGCCAGACCTGGTTGCCGGACAGCGCCGCGACCACCACCACCGAGCCGTAGAGGGTGGCGGCGATATCCGTGACCACGCCCATGGCACCGTTATCCAGCTGCTGCGGACGCTGGCTTTTCCAGTTGCCGACCACCGTGGCCGAGTTGTGGCCGATCACGCCGTTGGCCAAGGTGAGCACGTACAGCCGGCTGGACAGGCTGGTGGTGGCCATGGCTTGGATTGGCGACGGCTGTACCGGTGCCGCGACCGCTTGCACCGGCGACCACTGGCCCTGGTAGTTCTGGCTGGCCAGCCAGGATAGGCCGGTGGTCTGGTGATAGGGCGCGAAGGCCTTGAGCAGTTCGCCATAGCAGACCAGGCAGAAGGCTGCGCCCGGGGTGCGCATCAGGCAGTTCTGGCTGGGCCGATAGATGCCCTTGGCGTAATTGCCACCCCCTTCGAAGGCGCCGATCATCCACGGCTGCCAGCCGCTGGCCGAGGGGTTGGAAGGCAGGGTGGTGTATCCCGGCGTGAGGTATTGCTTCCACTTGAGCGTGTTGCTGTCCGGGCGGAGGGTGGTGAGGTTGGGGCTGCTCGGCTCGCTGTCCGGGTAGTTCTGCGACACGGTGTCGTATTCCACGCCCAGGCCGGCCACCAGGTGGGCGATGGCCCGGGCGAGGATCGTCACGTTGCCGCTGTCGAGGGTGACGGTGCACAGGCTGCCGCCGAAGCTGCCACCGGCGCCAGGGGTGTTGGCGATCACCACCGCCAGGTGCCAGGTGATGCCCGAGGCGTTTACCGCGGTCGAGACCTTGCCGGCATCTGCGGCCAGGCAACCGCCCGGACCGCACGAAGCGGTGCCCAGTGCGCTGTTGCTGGAAAGCCCCGACTGGCTGGAAGCGGTATCGATCTGATAGACATTGATCGCGTCCTGCAGGCGCCATGAGATCGGGATGATCGTACCAAGGCCGGCAATCAGCGTGGCGGTGGCCTGATGGAAGGCACCGAGTTGGCTGGAAGTAAAACCGTCGCCGGTGATGGCGAGGATGAAACGTTTTCCGTCGGCACCGTTGTCGACGATTTTCGTGTACGAAGCCACATCCATGCGAAATACCCTCATCCCTAAGGTCGAGATTCCTACTGGAAAAAGCGAGCTGTCCTACTTCGAGTGCTAGCATACTGCCGTTGTGGTTCAGGGACCGTCAAGGCTATCCGACAAAATTTAATAGGATTCACCTCGGCCGGATTTCCTTTCGGCTGTCCGGCCCATGAGCCACCGGCCAGTTGATCTTCGATAGCGTATGACGGATTTTTAAATGAGTACCCCCGCGACTGAAAACACCGACAACTGGCAACCGGTCATTGCACTGGCATTGGCGGCCTTTGTCTTCAACACCACCGAATTCGTGCCAGTCGGCCTGTTGAGTGCCATCGGCGACAGCTTCGACCTGTCGAGCGCACAGGTCGGACTGATGCTGACGATCTATGCCTGGGTGGTGTCCCTGACATCGCTGCCGGTGATGCTGCTCACCCGAAACGTCGAACGACGCAAGCTGTTGATGGTGCTGTTCGGCCTGTTCATTGTCAGCCATGTGCTGTCCAGTCTGGCCGCGAGCTTTGGCGTCCTGCTGGTGAGCCGGGTGGGGGTCGCCTTGTCCCATGCGCTGTTCTGGTCCATCACCGCGTCCCTCGCGGTGCGGGTGGCGCCTGCGGGCAAGCAGGTGCAGGCGCTGGGCCTGCTGGCGACGGGGACGTCCATGGCGTTGGTGCTGGGGATTCCGCTGGGCCGAATGCTCGGCGAAGCCATGGGCTGGCGCATCACCTTTCTCGTGATCGCGTTGATGGCGGGCGCCCTGGTGCTCTGGCTGGGCAGAAGCCTGCCGCTGCTGCCGAGCCAGAATTCGGGCTCCCTGAAAAGCCTGCCCGTGCTGTTCAAGCGCCCCGCACTGGTGGCGGTCTACGGCCTGACGGCTGCGGTGATCACGGCTCAGTTCACGGCCTATAGCTATCTCGAGCCGTTCATCAAAACCGTGGCCGGCATGAGCGGCGAGGTGGTGACTTTTATCCTGCTGCTGTTCGGCGGTGCGGGGATTTTCGGGTCGCTGCTGTTCAGTCGATTCAATCGGCAATACCCGCAGCGCTTTCTGCTGGTGGCCACCTTGTTGCTGGTGGTGTGCCTGGCTTTGTTGTTGCCCTTGAGCGGCGAGGTGTCGACGCTCGGGGCACTCAGCGTGTTCTGGGGCATGGCGATCATCTGCTTCGGGCTGTCGCTGCAGTCGAAGGTGCTGGTGCTGGCGCCGGACGCAACCGATGTGGCAATGGCGCTGTTCTCGGGGATCTACAACATTGGTATCGGTGGTGGGGCGCTGGTGGGCAGTTGGGTAGGGCGGCAACTCGGGTTTGCCTATGTCGGCGTGGTGGGAGGCGTGTTGGCGGGTCTGGCGCTGGCGTTCTACGGCCTCTCGGTCTATCGCGCCGGCCGGGCCGGGGCGGGGAGCTGAGTCCTGTTTTTGTTGCGCGAACAAAGGGCCGATCTGGTCTCTGGCTTCTTAATGGAGCGTCACAACCCTGCGACTCTCGCCGATCCGGATCCTGTCCAGCGCCCGGTTTAACGCGTCCAGCGCATCGAGGAGTGCTTTTGCCTCGTTCTCCCTGCCATCCCCCAAAGGCGTTCAGCCATTTTGTTCAGGGCCTGGATTGATTTTTCGATATCAGCAGCCGTTGCTGTCGCGGTACCCGCCGGTTTTGTCTTTGGCATTTTTAGAGCTTCAACTGTTAGGGGGGGAGATTGATCATGATCGCCGCTCGGCGAGTTTTCCTACAGATCCTGGTAACGGGTGCTAGTGTTAATTTTCGTGCATGCGGTTCGATTCAAGACTCCTCAAATCACACCGAGTGACTCCCAACCCAGGAGGCATCATGGCTAAGGTACTGGTTCTCTATTACTCAATGTACGGTCACATCGAAACGATGGCTGAGGCAGTCGCCGATGGCGCACGATCAGTGCCTGGCACTGACGTGACGATCAAGCGGGTCGCTGAAACGATCCCCGCCGAGCAGGCTGCCGCTTACGGTGCAAAGCTCGACCAGAAGGCGCCGGTGGCGACGCCTGACGAGTTGGGCAACTACGACGCCATCATCTTCGGCACACCGACGCGCTTTGGCAATATGGCCGGACAGATGCGCACGTTCCTCGACCAGACCGGTGGCCTGTGGATGAAAGGCGCTCTCGTTGGGAAGATCGGCAGCGTTTTCGCGTCGACCGGCACCCAGCACGGCGGCCAGGAAACGACCATTACCTCGTTCCATACCACGCTACTGCACCAGGGCATGGTGATCGTGGGGGTACCTTACACCTGTCCGGGATTGAGCAATATGGGCGAGATCACCGGCGGTACACCTTATGGAGCCACAACCCTGGCAGCAGCCGATGGAAGTCGGCAACCATCACCGAATGAATTGGATATTGCGCGTTTCCAAGGTAAGCACGTCGCTGAGATCGCCATAAAGATCGCCGGTTAATCCGAGCGCCTCGAGTCGACTCTCTCGCCGCCACTCGCCTCATGTCAGGCTCTACGCTGAGCCTGACATGAGTATCCTTCATGCGTCGTTTTCTCTGACCTGTTTACAGACTGAGCACCATCTATAGTCCACAGTTGGTACCCACTCCGTTTTCAAGCTGCGAAACACACGCTCCATTGGTCTATCCCAACGGTTTCCACGACGCATCATTGACGGCAGTACTTTTCGTACGGAACCTAAAATGCCTTGGCCTTGCCTCAAGTAACGGGTTTGTAGGTCATGCTCCGCCGAAAGTTGAATAATTCGAGGTGCTCATTAAAAATTTGCCAGGGTATCGATTTTTTTTGGTATGTTTATTATGGCTAAATAAATCAATGTACAACAACCGAGCCGAAATCGACCATTAGCAGGAGAGTGCTATGTCCACGCCAAAGAGCAATACTCCACTGACAGGATACATCGATCAAGCAGCCGCAACATTGTATTTCATTGATGCCACATTGGCAGGCATCCAGCGGCAACAAACTGCCTCTGGATGGTCAGACCTCTCTTTTCAAAGTCTTATCTCCACGAGCCAAGACACGCTTACACCTATTGGCAATGCACTTTCGCTCTTGTTCGTTCCACAAAAAGAGCGAAGCATACATAGCCAGGTCTATTACCTGGATAGCCAGAATCTCATATCGGGAATTTATCAGGCTCGGGTGGGCGCACAACCTACTCTATGGAAAAAAATACAACCACTGCAAATACCATCGATTTCCATTGCAAGCAATTCCCGATTGGCTGGATTTAGTTTTGATGGGGCAAATACTCGGATTTACTGCGTGGGCGAAGACAATAAGATTTATGAGTTCAGCCAGAAGCCCTCATCTGAACTTTTTAGCTTTTCCTCCTGTTGCATAACCGATGCCGCCAACGCTCCGCTTGCAGACCCAAGTCGAGAGATGGTTGCATTCTACCTCTCTAACAACAGGTCCAGAGTGTATTATTATGGAAAAGTTGATGGCCACATCCATGAGCTTGCCTGGACAGGTAGTGGCTGGACTCACGGAGACCTAACACCGAATACCGTCTTGGCCCCAGATAATCTGAGCCCACTTTTTGGCTTTGTTGATTCCCAAAATAATCCAAACCTGTTCTACATTTCTTCTGGCGGCAATGTGATGCAACTTCACTACAATGGATCTTGGCAGGATCAGCCGATTACCAACAATAGTGGCGCCCCCCTTCTCGCTAAGCTCGGAAGCCCGCTGACTGGCGTCTGCACAGAAGCAGGCACGCTCTATGTGTACTTTATTGATAGTGCGGAAAATATATGGGAGTGCGTGTGCACCAACAATGCCTGGGTGCAGAGTAATCTTACGGAAAATCTTAACGCTACCCTCAGGTCACTAAAGTTGTCGACTCTGCTTACCTTGCCTTCGACCAAACTTCTCGCGCTTCTCTCTGGTTCGGATTTGAGGATCTTCTTGCAGGCAGCAGATGCCAGCATTGAAGAAATTACATTTGTGCGCGTACCATTACCAACCACGCCAGCTTAACAGGCAGAGGCCGTTCAGGAGTTGTTTGTTAAAACGAGGAGGGCGCTTCTGCAGCGTTAATTAATGCAAGAGCCTCCCGCCCATCCCCTGAAAGCCGGTCTCGCTCCCTGGTAAAATGCCCGTGCAATCGCTACATCAAGTTAGTAGGCGCAATCCCCAGGATCTCCGTCAGGGTATTCATGATGGCTTGTTGCCTGGCGCGGTCGGCCTGGTGTCCCGCTTCGGCAGCCGCCACATCGGCTTTGCAGTGTGGGCAGGTCGACTCGTGAGGATAGATGTATTGCAGGCAGCCACGGCACAGGGTCAGTTGCACGGGAATACGCCCTTCATCCGGCGATTTCTGCCCTTGATTGGCCCACGCCAGTTTGATCACCTGGCCGCTATCACTGACGCTGCCGACTTTTTCGCCGGTGTCGATGCGTTCGGTAATCAGGTCGAAGCGCCCGACCGCGAAGGAGGCCTGCGGGGCGTCTTCGATTTTCACGATGCGCTCGCGCAGCCCTTGCTTTTCCAGGTCCAGCGCACGGTAATGGCAGTAAGGATTGTTGCCGGGTTTGCCAAGCAGGGAGTGTGATGTCCAGGTGCAGCCACCCCGGCAGACATCGTTGTAGTAACAGCTTCGGCAATAGCCCCACAGGTCATCGACGGAGCGCAGGCGCCCGAAGTGCATGCCTTCGCTGTAATGCCAGATGTCGTGCAAACTCATCTTGCGCACGTTCCCGCCCGAAAAACCGACGGTGGCCAAGGAGGGGCAGCCTTTCACCGTGCCATCGGCCTCGAGTGCCAGAACCGTTTGGCCGGCGGCGCAGCCACTCCAATGCACGCGCTCGTCACCAAAGCCGCGCCAGATATGTTCGTAAGGGCCGTAGTAGCCAATGTTGTTGCCCACGTTCATCAGCAGGCCGCGATCGACCCCCTCCCGGTAAAGCCGCGCCAGCAACGGCATCACCTCCAGCAACTGGCTGGGCTGTAGCAGCAGGTCGGGATGATCGACGGCATTGCCCATGGCGACCGTGAGCTGGATCTGCCAGTGAGTGGCACCCAGGTCGATAATGGTGTCCATGAGCGCCGGCAAATCCGGCAATGTGGCCGCGCCGATCTGCGTGTTGACGCTCACGGCGAGTTCGGCTTGTTTGGCGCGGCGCAAGGTATCCACGGCCTTGTCGAACGAGCCCGGCACATTGCGTACCGCGTCATGCAGCGGGGCAAGACCGTCGAGTGAAACGCCGACACCATTGAGGCCGGCCTCGACCGCAGCCTGCATCTTGGCAGGCGTCAGGTTGCGTCCACCGGTTTGTATGGCGCAGTACATGCCGTGATCGTGGATCGCTCGGATCAGTTGCGTCCAATCCTTGCGCAAATAGGCTTCACCTCCGATCAGGGTGATCTCCCGGGTGCCGAGGGCCGCCAGCGAGTCGATCACTTCCAGGCATTCCTGCGTGTTCAATTCATCGGGACGTCGATGGCCCGCGCGTGAGCCGCAGTGCAGGCATTTAAGGTCGCAGGCCAGGGTGATTTCCCAGACCACATGCACCGGCACGTAGCGTTTGAGGTCGGTTTCGCTGAGGTAGCGGGCAGGGCGGCTGTCTGACATGGAACCTCCTTGTACACGGGCGCGATACGAGTCCATCGAAGTGTTCGCGCCTTCCATTACGTCGATGGCGCGACTGGATTGACCTCGGGTTGGAAAGACCCGGGCGAGACCTGAATCGGCCTCGCCCGGGCAAAGCGGATCAGCGCGCTTCCAGGCGTGCGATTTCCGCGTTCAATTGCTCCAGGGCACTTTGCAGTACACCGTGTTGAGCCAGTTGCTGTTCTCCCTGGCGTACAACGGATTTCAGCTGCGCCAGATCGCCACTGGCTTGTGCCTGTTGCAACGCTACGGCGTAGAGCGGCATGGGGTGATGCGTCCCCGGTTCAGGCTGCGAGACGGGGGCCGGGCTGACCGCGGCGTGCCTGACGTAATGCTCTTGGCCATTTTCGACGTAGCTATAGTCGACAAACCCGCTGGTCCAATCAGCGCCGAGGATACCCTTGAGATGAAAGGTCTCCGCGATCTGGCTGAGCGGGCCGCTCGGGCTACCCGACAAGGTGAGCACAATGTGGTTCTCGACCGAGGCGGTCAGTTTGGCCTCGGAGTAATTGCCCCAGACCCGGGCGCGGAAATTGACCGGTGGGTAGGTGCTCGCAAAAACACTGGCAATCCCGCTGACGGTCTTGTGAACCGTATCAACCAGCAGATCGAGGGTGAGTACGGGTGAGCCCAGCAGCGAGTTGTGGGCGCTGAGGCGGGTATGAAAAAGTCCAATCGACATGGTGCAACTCCCTTGATGTATGCGGACAGTTCAGTCTGATCGAGCCGCCAGTCAGCGACGTTCCAGCCTGCTGATTTCGCTCTTCGCGGCTTCCAGTGCGCTCTGCAGCTGGGGTTGCCGCTCCAGTTGCTGTTTGGCAAGGCCGGCCAGGTGTTTCATCTGGGCCAGGTCACCGCTGGCAATGGCACTCTGAATAGGCGCTGCGTACAGGGGCATGATGGGTGGGTAGGGCAGAATGACCGGGCCAGGGCCCGTCGGTACATAGGCGACGTTGGATTGCACCGGTTGCTCCAGGTGTGCGGGGGCGTTGTTGACCTGAACCCAGCGCTGGCCATCCAGGTACTGGTAGTTGGCCACGCCTTCTTTCCAGTCACTGCCCACCACCAGGTGCAACTTGAAGTTCACCGCAGAGTTCGAGCTCGGACCGCCATGGTTGCCTTGAGCGGTAATCAGGATTTTGCTGACGGCCGGTGACATGACCGTCATGTAGGTGTACTCACCCCAGACATCCGACTGCAGCTCGAGCGGCGGGTTGGTCGCCTGGGTGATGACGGCAGTACCACTGACACTCTGCTCTGGCGTAAAAACCAGCAGGTTGAGCGTCAGGCTTTGTGCCCCTGGGGCATTAGTGCCAATGCGATAGCTGAGTGGGAACAAGCCGACAAATTGCTGAGTGGAACCAGACATAGTGATTGCCTCCATTGCATTGAGAGAAAGGCCCTAAAGCTTCTCCAAACGGGAAACTTCCTTGGCCAGCTTTTCGTACGCGGTTTGCAGGTCTTTCGGTTGCGGCTTCGTTGAGTCACGTTGCTTGAGCAACGTCTTCATCTGCTGCAGATTGCCTTCCTCGATGGCGTCGTGGATGGCGGTCCCATAAGGGGGTGAGAAGTGTGGCGTTGAACGGCTCATAACGATGGATCCTTCCGTGGTGTTGCCAATACCGCCCTTCCGGGAAGGAGGGCACCCTCATCTTTCTTTTCTTGAGAGAAAACAACGAAACGCAGGGGGTGGCTCGTTGCTCAGGGCGAGCGAATAGAGGATCGCAAGCACAAACCATCCCTGATTTTCCTTGGCATTGCTGTCAATCACGGTGCCCTTTCTGGCACTCGCAGTGCTGGCCTTTCACCAGCAACGTAACCCTAGGTATGATTTTCTAATCTCGCCAGAAAAAGCGCCGAACGGTCATCACGCCGAAACCGTCACGTTGCAAAACTTGATCGCGCTGCGGAGGGGATTTACGAAAATCGGGTCTGTGGTGGGGGCTGGACAGGGTGCGCAAATACATGACATGGATTGCCACTGCCCCTTGAACCCTGTGGATGGCGAAATATTTCAAAATGTTGCTGTTGTGTATTTTTATTGATAGATTGCGCGCCTTAAAAATTAACCAGGGACGCGTTATGTTTTTTATTATTTGGCAAGGATGGGGCTTTCTTTCGATTCTTATCCCGGTACTTTGCATGGTGCCGTTCACCGGGCTGCCGAACGGGCTCGGGCTGGGGGTCGGCCTGTTGGTTGGCGCGGCCGTCAACGCCTATGTCGGCCACTGGCTGAATAATCAGCCAGGCAAAACCTACATAGATAAAAGCACGGGTGGCGAAGTTATCATTCGCAAGAAACACACGTTATTTTTTGTGCCCATGCAATATGTATCAGTTCTGTGGGCGGTGATGGGTGTATTCGCCTTGTTTGGTGCGCACTAAGCGCACTGCGTAGACCTGATCCAGATTGCACCGCTTCCCTTCAATGGCGCGCAGCCGCTGCGGCCCACGAGTGCAGCGTCTGGATCACCAGTGCCCCGCCTCGACCAGCGTCGCATCGCCATCCACCCCGGCTGCGTTGATGCCCCGTTTATTCAGCTCACGCAACAGCCACCCCTCACCGCACCCAGGTCGAGCGCTATAGTTGTTTTTACACAGCGCTAGTCTTGATGATGCACGGAAAATCCTAACTCTAAAGTCAACAAAGGGGTTCGTCTCATGAAAGTCAGTGCACGCAACGTCTTCAAGGGCCAGGTCAGCCAGGTACAGGAAGGCGCGGTCAATGCCGAAGTGACCTTGACGCTGCCAGGTGGTGAACAACTGGTAGCCGTAGTGACCCTGGAAAGCATCCGCAACCTCGGTATCGCGGTAGGCAAAGAGGCCATCGCGCTGATCAAGGCGCCTTGGGTGATGCTGATGACCGAGTCCAGCGACATTCGCCTTTCTGCTCGCAACTGCCTGGAGGGCAAGGTGCTGACTGTCAATGATGGTGCGGTCAACGCCGAAGTGGTGATCGAGTTGGCCGGCGGTTCGAAGGTGTATTCGATCGTGACCCGTGATGCCGTCGCAGAGCTGGGCCTGATACCGGGTGTCAGTGCCACTGCGGTCATCAAGGCCTCCCACATCATTCTGGGTGTCCCGGTCTGAGTGGACTGACCCGGTACAGGACCAGGTCAGTATTCTGACGAAACGCTTGAAACCTACGCGGCCTCAGCCACCGGCGCCCGACGCACGTCCGGCTGTTTCCAGGAGTCCGCCGCGGCTTCCTCGATGGCCTGCTGGATGGCTTTCTTGCGGCGCTCTTCGGCCTGACGACCGAAGTACCAGACAAAGAAGGTCATCAGCGAGACCGCCAGCAGAATCAGACTGGCCACCGCGTTGATCTCCGGCTTCACGCCCAGGCGCACCGCCGAGAACACTTCCATCGGCAAGGTGGTCGAGCCCGGCCCCGAAACGAAGCTGGCCAGGACCAGGTCGTCGAGGGACAACGCGAAGGACATCATGCCCCCCGCCGCCAGCGACGGCGCGATCATCGGGATGGTGATCAGGCAGAACACCTTCCACGGCTTGGCGCCCAGGTCCATGGCCGCCTCCTCGATGGACAGGTCCAGCTCACGCAGGCGCGCCGACACCACCACCGCCACATAGGCCGAGCAGAACGTCGTGTGGGCGATCCAGATGGTCACGAGGCCACGTTCCTGGGGCCAGCCGATCAACTGCGCCATGGCCACGAACAGCAGCAACAGCGACAGACCGGTGATCACCTCCGGCATTACCAGCGGCGCCGTCACCAGGCCGCCGAACAGCGTGCGGCCCTTGAAGCGGGTGACCCGGGTCAGGACGAACGCCGCCAGGGTCCCCAGCGCCACTGCGGCCACCGCGGTGTAGCAGGCGATTTCCAGCGAGCGGGCCACCGAGCCCATCAGTTGGGTGTTGTCCAGCAGGCCGACGTACCACTTCACCGACCAGCCGCCCCACACCGTCACCAGCTTGGAGGCGTTGAACGAGTAGATCACCAGGATCAGCATTGGCAGGTAGATGAACAACAGACCCAGCACCAGCATCAGGTTCGAAAAACTGAAGCGCTTCATTCCTTGCCCTCCATCTCTTTGGCCTGACTCCGGTTGAACAGAATGATCGGCACGATCAGGATCGCCAGCATCACCACGGCCAGCGCGGACGCCACCGGCCAGTCACGGTTGTTGAAGAATTCTTGCCACAGCACTTTACCGATCATCAGGGTTTCCGGACCGCCGAGCAGCTCGGGGATCACGAACTCGCCCACCACCGGGATGAACACCAGCATGCAGCCGGCGATGATGCCGTTCCTGGACAGCGGCACGGTGATCTTCCAGAAGCTGTTGAAGGTGCTCGAACCCAGGTCCGAGGCGGCTTCCAGCAGGCTCTGGTCATGTTTCACCAGGTTGGCGTAGAGCGGCAGGACCATGAACGGCAGGTAGGAATAGACCACCCCGATGTAGACCGCGAGGTTGGTGTTGAGGATCTGCAAGGGCTCGTGGATCAGCCCGATCCCCATCAGGAAGGCGTTCAACAGCCCGTTGTTGCTGAGAATCCCCATCCAGGCGTAGACGCGGATCAGGATCGCCGTCCAGGTCGGCATCATGATCAGCAGCACCAGCACGGTCTGCACTTCCTTGCGCGCCCGGGCAATGGCGTAGGCCATCGGGTAGCCGATCAGCAGGCACAGCAGCGTGCTGAAGAAGGCCATCCGCAGCGAACCGAGGTAGGCCGCCAGGTACAGCTCGTCGCCCCCCAGCATCGTGTAGTTGCCGAGGTTGAGGATGATCTGCAGCTTCTGTTCGACGAAGCCGTAGATCTGGGTGTACGGCGGAATCGCCACGTCCGCTTCGGCGAAGCTGATCTTCAGGACGATGAAGAACGGCAGCATGAAGAACAGGAACAACCAGAGGAAGGGAATCCCGATGACCGCCTGGCGGCCACTGGGGGTCATTCGTTGCACCAGGGATTTGAGATTCATGAGCGCAGTACCACGCCGCTGTCGTCTTCCCACCAGACATAGACCTGGTCACCCCAGGTCGGCCGCGCGCCACGGCGCTCGGCGTTGGCGACGAAGGACTGCACCAGCTTGCCGCTCGGCAACTCGACGTAGAACACCGAGTGGCCGCCCAGGTAGGCGATGTCATGGACCTTGCCGCTGGACCAGTTGTGCTCGCACTCGGGCTTCTTCAGGGTGATCAGCAGTTTTTCCGGGCGAATCGCGTAGGTGATCGACTTGTCCTGCACCGACGTGCTGACGCCATGGCCGACGTAGATCGCGCGGTCCAGGTCCTTGCAACTGATCACCGCGTGACCTTCGGCATCATCAACGACCGTGCCGTCAAAGGCGTTCACGTTGCCGATGAACTCGCAGACCAGGCGGCTGGTGGGGGTTTCGTAGATGTCCACCGGGCTGCCGATCTGGGCAATCCAGCCCAGGTGCATGATGGCGATGCGTTCGGCCATGGTCATGGCTTCTTCCTGGTCGTGGGTCACCATCACGCAGGTCACACCGACCCGTTCGATGATCTCGACCAGCTCAAGCTGCATCTGCGAACGCAGCTTCTTGTCCAGTGCACCCATCGGTTCGTCGAGCAACAACAGCTTCGGCCGCTTGGCCAGGGAGCGGGCCAGGGCCACGCGCTGACGCTGGCCACCGGACAGCTGGTGTGGCTTGCGCTTGGCGTACTGGCTCATCTGCACCAGCTTGAGCATTTCGGCCACGCGGGCATCGATCTCGGTCCTGGGGAGCTTGTCCTGTTGCAGGCCGAAGGCGATGTTCTGCGCCACGGTCATGTGTGGGAACAGCGCGTAGGACTGGAACATCATGTTGATCGGCCGCTCGTAGGGCGGCAGGTCGGTGATGTCGACACCGTCGAGGAGAATCCGCCCTTCGGTCGGGCGCTCGAAGCCGGCCAGCATGCGCAGCAAGGTGGACTTGCCCGAACCCGATCCGCCCAGCAGGGCGAAGATTTCGCCCTTCTTGATTTCCAGGGACACATCGTCCACGGCAATGGTTTCGTCGAACTTCTTCGTGACCCTGTCGATCTTGACCAGCACCTGTTTCGGTGCCTGGTGACCTTCAAGAGCCTTCCTATAGGTGCTGGAGGCGTTTGCCATGTGAAACTCCCAACAGGTTTCAGTCGTCAGGCCAACGCGGCCCGACTTAATAGTTGATTGCAGCCCGCAGCGAGCGGGCTTATTCGGCGCCGCCGTCCTGGCTGCCTGGTTGTACTTGTTGTTATTGCGGTTTGTTGTTGTCGTGAAGGACGGGCGCGCAAGGACACGCCCACCTGTTTCACGGGGGCAGTTAAATCGTTGAGTGGGTCTTGAAGTCGTCAGTCAGCGCGTATCACGAAGCGCCGCGCGTTGTCGGCAGGCCTCGCCGAACGCCTGGAAAATACTCAAGTAGGGCGGGTTGTCCAGGACCTGCCATTCCGGGTGCCATTGCACACCGACGGCAAACGCCTTGCTGTGCGCGACGGAAATCGCCTCGATCAAACCATCCGGCGCGACGGCTTCGGCATGCAGGCCGGGGGCCAGTCTGTCGATGCCTTGGCTGTGAATCGAATTGACCTGGAACACCCGAGGCAGCTCCAGCGCCTCGAACACGCCGCCCGGTTGCACGTTGACCGCATGAGCCGGTGCGTACTGCACGGCCAGATCCGGATGATCCGCCTCGCGGTGATCGAGGAAACCGGGGAGTTCATGGACCTTCTGATGCAGGCTGCCACCGAACGCCACGTTCATTTCCTGAAAGCCGCGGCAGATGCCGAGCACCGGAACGCCCGCCGCAATGGCGGCACGCAAGAGGGGAAGGGTGGTGGCATCGCGCGCCGGATCGTGATCCGTACCGGGTGCGCTGGCAGGGCCTTGATAGTGGAAGGGTTCCACATTCGACGGCGAGCCGGTCAGTAACAAGCCGTCCAGATGCGCGAGCAGCTCATCTATTTCGGTCAGTTCAGCCAGGGAAGGAATGACCACCGGCAGCCCCGACGCCGCGACGCTGACAGCACGCAGGTACTTGTCGCCGCTGACGTGGTAGGGGTGCAGGCCAATCTGTTTGACGCACGCAGTAACGCCGATCAATGGCTTGAGTGCCATTTTTATCACCTCGAAGTTTCACACTTGAACGAGCTTTTCCGGAGCTTAGCTTTGTTGATTTTAATTGACAACCTTAATGTAAAAAATCCTAAACACTGTGCGTCAGGTGCTCATGCTTTACGTGTGCGTCAAGGCTGATCCGGCACTTCGTCACCCCAATAATGGCCCGAAAAATAACGCTGAGAGGCCAGGTGTTCGCTATTGACTTCACTTTGCCTTTCGGATTGACTGGGGGCGTGAAAGGGCGGTGAACATAATAATTAACACAAAAAGGTGCATCATGTCGGTACCCCCGCGTGCCGTTCAGCTCAATGAAGCGAACGCATTCCTTAAGAAACATCCTGAGGTTTTGTACGTCGACCTTCTGATTGCGGATATGAACGGCGTGGTGCGCGGCAAGCGCATCGAGCGCACCAGTCTCCACAAGGTCTACGAGAGCGGCATCAACCTCCCGGCGTCACTGTTTGCCCTGGACATCAATGGCTCGACGGTGGAAAGCACCGGGCTGGGTCTGGACATCGGCGACTCGGACCGGATCTGCTACCCCATCCCCAATACCCTCAGCATCGAGCCTTGGCAGAAGCGCCCGACCGCGCAACTGTTGATGACCATGCACGAACTTGAAGGCCAGCCGTTCTTCGCTGACCCGCGGGAAGTGTTGCGTCAGGTCGTCAGCAAGTTCGATGACATGGGCCTGACCATTTGCGCCGCCTTTGAACTCGAGTTCTACCTGATCGACCAGGACAACGTGAACGGTCGTCCGCAGTCGCCACGCTCGCCGGTGTCCGGCAAGCGTCCGATGTCGACCCAGGTCTACCTGATCGATGACCTCGACGAATACGTCGACTGCCTGCAGGACATCCTCGAAGGGGCGAAAGAGCAGGGCATTCCGGCTGACGCGATCGTCAAGGAAAGCGCCCCGGCGCAGTTCGAAGTCAACCTGCATCACGTCGCCGACCCGATCAAGGCCTGCGACTACGCGGTGCTGCTCAAGCGTGTGGTGAAGAACATCGCCTACGACCATGAGATGGACACCACCTTCATGGCCAAGCCGTATCCGGGCCAGGCGGGCAATGGCCTGCACGTGCACATTTCGATTCTCGACAAGCAAGGCAACAACATCTTTGCCTGCGAGGATCCCGAGCAGAACGCCGCGCTGCGTCACGCGATCGGCGGTGTGCTCGAGACCCTGCCGGCGCAGATGGCCTTCCTCTGCCCGAACGTCAACTCGTACCGTCGTTTCGGTGCGCAGTTCTATGTGCCGAACTCGCCGAGCTGGGGCATCGACAACCGGACCGTTGCGGTGCGTGTACCGACCGGTTCCGCCGACTCCGTGCGCATCGAACACCGCGTTGCCGGCGCCGACGCCAACCCGTACCTGCTGATGGCGTCCGTTCTGGCCGGTATTCACCACGGCCTGACCAACGAAATCGAACCGGGCCCACCGGTGGAAGGCAACAGCTACGAGCAGAACGAACAGAGCCTGCCGAACAATCTGCGCGATGCCCTGCGCGAGCTGGACGACAGCGAAGTCATGGCCCAATACATCGACCCGCTGTACATCGACGTATTCGTGGCGTGCAAGGAAAGTGAGCTCGCCGAGTTTGAGAACTCCATCTCGGACCTCGAGTACAACTGGTACTTGCACACGGTTTGATTGGCTAATGGCCGTCATGACCTGACGGCCATCGGTCTGACGATTACTTGTTTTTCTGCGTAGGGTCACTTTCATGGCAAACACTCGCAGCGACTGGGAGCAACGCTTTCAGTCCTTGACACTAGAAGGGCGGGCCTTCATTGATGGCCAATACCGCCCGGCACTCAGCGGCGCAACCTTCGAATGCATCAGCCCGGTGGACGGTCGCTTTCTGGCGAACGTCGCCAGCACCGACGAAGCCGATGCCAATACGGCGGTGATCGTCGCGCGCCAGGCATTCGAATCCGGCGTCTGGGCCAAGCTCGCGCCGGTCGAGCGCAAGCGTATCCTGATTCGTTTCGCCGACCTGATTCTGGCCAACCAGGAAGAACTGGCGCTGCTGGAAACCCTGGACATGGGCAAGCCCATCAGCGACGCCATGGCCATCGACATCCCGGCGACCGCCAACGCGATCCGCTGGAGCGCCGAAGCGATCGACAAGATCTACGACGAAGTCGCGGCCACACCGCACGACCAGTTGGGCCTCATCACCCGCGAACCTGCTGGTGTCGTAGCGGCCATCGTGCCGTGGAATTTCCCGCTGATCATGGCCAGCTGGAAGTTCGCCCCAGCGCTGGCGGCCGGTAACTCGTTCATCCTCAAGCCTTCGGAAAAGTCACCACTGACGGCTATCCGTATCGCCCAGTTGGCGCTGGACGCCGGTATCCCGAAAGGCGTGTTCAACGTCCTGCCGGGTTTCGGTCACACCGTCGGCAAGGCGCTGGCGTTGCACATGGATGTCGACGTGCTGGCCTTCACCGGCTCGACGGCGATTGCCAAGCAACTGCTGATCTACGCCGGCCAAAGCAACATGAAACGTGTTTGGCTCGAGGCGGGGGGGAAGAGTCCGAACGTGGTGTTTGCCGACGCGCCGGATTTGCGCGCGGCGGCACAAGCGGCGGCCAGCGCCATTGCCTTCAACCAGGGCGAAGTCTGCACCGCCGGTTCGCGCCTGCTGGTGGAGCGCTCGATTCGCGAGCCATTCATTGCGCTGCTGGTGGAAGCCCTGCAAGCCTGGAAGCCGGGGCATGCCCTGGACCCGGCGACCACCGTTGGCGCGGTCGTCGATCAGCGCCAGCTGGAATCGGTCCTGCGCTACATCCAGATCGGCAAAGAGCAGGGCGCCCAACTGATTGCGGGCGGTCGGCGCACCCTCGACGCCACCGGTGGCTTCTATGTGGAACCGACGATTTTCGACGGCGTGACCAACGCCATGACCATCGCCCGGGAAGAGATCTTCGGCCCGGTGCTGTCGCTGATCACCTTCGACACCGAGCAGGAAGCACTGGCGATTGCCAATGACAGCCTCTTCGGTCTGGCCGCCGGCGTGTGGACCAGCAACCTGAGCAAGGCCCACACCTTTGCTCGCGGCTTGCGTGCCGGCAGCGTCTGGGTCAACCAGTACGACGGCGGCGACATGACCGCGCCATTTGGCGGGTTCAAGCAGTCGGGTAACGGTCGGGACAAATCGCTGCATGCGTTCGACAAATACATCGAACTCAAAGCGACCTGGATCAAGCTCTGACACCTTTGCAACGGCGGTCGCCGGCGCGTGCCGGCGGCCATCGGAGAAATTTATGAAACAAGTTCATGTAAACAGCTACTACGCCGCGACCCGCAATCACACAGGCGACTTCCCGGTTCTTGAGGAACTGGTGGAATGCGATGTCTGCGTGATCGGCGCCGGCTACACCGGCCTGTCCTCGGCCCTGTTCCTCGCCGAAGCGGGCTACAGCGTGACCGTGCTCGAGGCCGCCAAAGTCGGTTTCGGTGCCAGCGGTCGCAACGGCGGTCAACTGGTCAACTCCTACAGCCGTGACGTCGACGTCATCGAGGCACGCTACGGCGACAAGACGGCCGAAGTGCTCGGCAGCATGATGTTTGAAGGCGCCGACATCATCCGTCAGCGCATACAGCACTACGACATCCAGTGTGATTACCGTCCGGGTGGTGTCTTTGCTGCACTGAACAAGAAGCAGTTCAAAGGCCTGGCCGAGCAGAAAAGCAGCTGGGAGCGCTACGGCAACAAGAACCTGAAACTGCTCGATGCGGCTGATATCAAGCGTGAAGTGGGCTGCGACAACTACGTCGGCGGCCTGCTGGACATGCAGGGCGGGCACATCCACCCGCTGAACCTGGCACTTGGTGAAGCCTCGGCCATCATCGGCCTGGGCGGCAAGATCTTCGAGCAATCGGCCGCCGTGGACATCACTTACGGTGAGCCGATCACCGTGCGCACCGCCAAAGGGGTGGTTCGGGCCAAGTACCTGCTGATCGCCGGTAACGCCTACCTGCCTCAGGACCTCGACAGCCGCGTGACCCGCAAAAGCATGCCCTGCGGTTCGCAAATTGTCGTGACCGAGCCACTGTCGGAAAAAGTGGCCCGCAGTCTGATCACCCACAACTACTGCGTCGAAGACTGCAACTACCTGCTGGATTACTACCGCCTGACCGCCGACAACCGCCTGCTGTACGGCGGTGGCGTGGTCTACGGCGCCCGCGAACCGGACGATATCGAGCAACTGATCAGGCCGAAAATCCTCAAGACCTTCCCGCAATTGAAGGACGTGAAAATCGACTACCGCTGGACCGGTAACTTCCTGCTGACCATGTCACGCATGCCGCAATTCGGCCGTATCGAGAAGAACGCCTACTACATGCAAGGCTACAGCGGCCACGGCGTCACCTGCTCGCACCTGGCCGGCAAACTGATCTCGGAGGTGATCCGTGGCGATGCCGAACGCTTCGACGCGTTCGCCTCCCTGCCGCACATGCCGATGATCGGTGGCCGGACCTTCCAGGCGCCGCTCACCGCCATGGGCGCCGCGTATTACGCCATGCGTGACCGTTTCGGGATCTAGCGTCAACCCCTCTGGCGGCCACGCCACAGGTGTCGCGCATGGACTGACAGTGATCATGCGCCGGCTCTATTTATCGGCCATTTGTCGAACCTGCTGAGCGACGCGAACAAACGTGATTTAATAGCCGCCTTTCACGTTTCTGGGATAGGGGGACGGTGCGATTTGCGGCGCCCGTCGCCCGCCACCGACCCCCATCACCCTTCAGTCGTTCTCACATAAGGCTGTCATGGACACGGGCTCACGACTCAAATTAGTACGCGAAAGCTACAAACTGTCCCAGCGCGAGCTGGCCCGGCGTAGCGGCGTCACCAATGCCACCATTTCCCTGATCGAACAGAATCGCGTCAGTCCGTCTGTCAGTTCCCTCAAGAAACTGCTGGAAGGCATCCCCATGTCTTTGGCGGACTTCTTCACCTTCGACCAGCCGCCCCGCGAACACCAATACGTCTTCCGCGCCAATGAACAACCGGATCTCGGGCGTCATGGCTTGCGGTTGCTGCTGATTGGCGCTTCGGTGCCGAGCCGGCAGATGCGCTTGTTGCGCGAGCAATACGCACCGGGCGCCAGTTCAGGGGAGGAGCCGATCGTGCACGCCGAAGGGGAGGAGTGTGGGCTGGTGACACGGGGGACGGTTGAGCTCACCGTGGATGGGCAGATCAGCGTGTTGAATGCCGGGGATGGGTATTACTTTCCGACGACGCTGCCGCATCGGTTTCGCAATATTGGCGCGGATGAGGCAGAGATCATCAGCGCGAATACGCCGGCTAACTTCTGATGTGAAAGTGGCCTCACAGCTTGCCATATAACGGATGCTCGAGGGGCAGCGGGCATCACCCAATGCACCCTTGACCGTGGATTTGCGTTGTCTTAATCAAAGCCACACCGGAGTTTGCTGCCTTCACCCTCGTTTCGCATCATCCAGCCGCACATGAATGGTCTTTCTGGCATATCTACGTCTACTGCTTCGGATCGGCTGGAATCACCTTCAAACGTGAAGGTGTGATCATCGAGCCCAATTGGGGCAACCAGAGGAACTGGAATGATCACTAAGAAAGCAAATACGCCTCTCCACTTCAGACCATTCCGATAATGCCAGAGCTCTTTGCCATCTTCACCGTGCTCTATGCGGTAAGGCTCTCCCATGGCTTCATGAATCCTGGCCTTGGATGCCTGGTATGGAACTTCATGGCATTCTCCTGATACAGCGGTAATGCCTACACATCCCGGAAGCGCCAACGCGCAGAAAGTGATTAAGATGAAGCGAAACATAGTGTCTTGCCCATTCTGTGTTATGGATTTGCTGTGGCAGCCTGGAAAATGACCCGCAAATGCGGACTTCGAAGCACGCTTGCTGGAGTGACTGTGCAGCGTTGCCATGGAATTCGGCCGAAGTACCAGAAACGCCAGAAGGTGAGCTTCGGATCGGGATTCTGGTGCAGTAACGTGGCGAAGGTCTCCACTTCGCCGAGCTGAATCGCAGTCGCCTCCTGGATGACTTCACGAACGAAGCGAGAGCAGAACTGGCGTCGCGAACCGATGTTGAAACCGGTGTCGTAGAACGTACCCATCCTGCGAGTGGCGGCCTTCACCAGCACACTGCGATGCTGCTCGTCGAGCGGTGCGGTCAGCCTTGCGATTGCGCAGCGCCCGTGCTCGGAACGTTCCAGGAAGCGCGTCATCGGCGTTGTTCGGGCAAAAGGAAAAGTGCTCTCCGCAATCAGTGGCTCGTCGCCTCGGTTATCGACGATGACGCCCACATGGTTGGTCCATGAGTTGGTGGCGTTAGCCACTTCCAGGAAGGGGCGGGCGGTGACACGGATGAACACCAGGTCGCCGATTTGCAGATCACCCATCGGCGGTCTGTCCGCTACTCCGGCCGCAGGTCGCGTGACACGCGGATTCGTGTGCCTGCCAGGCGAAGGTGTGGTGCTGATCATCCCGCTGCTGTTGAACATACCGGTCTCCTTGTCCTTTTGATGAGCCAGTATGGGAGGAGGTTGCGGGTTTCACACCTTTATCCTTGAGTTTTCCTTAAACTGATACCTTTGGTATCGGATTCCAATACTTATATGACCCAGATTATCCAGCTCATTGCGACGATCAAGCAGCGCCTCAAGTCAGAGGGAATGACCTATCGTGACGTTGCACAAGCGCTTGAGCTGTCGGAGCCCAGCGTGAAGCGCCTGCTGGCCGGCGGGCGCCTGACGGTCGAGCGCCTCGCCCAGTTCGGTGATCTGCTGGGGCTCACGATGGCGGAGTTGCTTCAGGAGGCCGAGTTGTCGACACCGCGCCTGCAGATGCTGACGCGTGAGCAGGAAGCGCAGCTTGTCTCAAACGAGAAGTTGCTGTTGGTGGCCGTGTGTGCGCTGAACCAGTGGTCGCTGCAAGACATGGTGTCTGCCTATCACCTGTCGAAAGCCGAGTGCATCAAGCACCTGCTGGTGTTGGAACGGATGGGCCTGGCGGACCTGAAGCCGGGAAACCGGATCAGGCTGCTGGTGGCGCGAGACTTTGATTGGCTGCCGGACGGCCCTATCCGGCACTTCTTCGTGCGCCAGGGGTTACCCGATTTCATGGGCAGTCGGTTCGACGAACCTGACGAGACCCTGGACTTTGCCCATGGCATGTTGACGCAGTCGGCGTACGCCCAGTTGCAGGTCGAAATGCACCGGTTGCGTAGCAAACTGGCAGCGCTTCACAACGAGTCGTTGACCGCCCCGTTGTCCGAGAAACGCGGCACTGCGCTCCTGCTGGCGATGCGTGTATGGGAGCCACAGGCATTCAGAAAGCTTAAGCGGATGTAGTCGAAAGCAGGGAGAACGTAGGGCGATCGTAACCGTTCGGTTAAGTCATCTAGCCCGCCCTGCAACGCGAATAGATTGGATTTGCCAGACTTCGGCTCACAACGCCTTGGTGTTCAGCAAACGTACGCCCAGACCAATGAAAATTGCCCCTGTGGTGCGCTTAAGGGCCGCAACCCAATGTGCGGAGCTGAGGCGTCTACTGAATCGGTAAGCGGTGTAGCAGTAAACTGAATGGACGATAACTACGATGGCTGCAAGGGTGAGGTACATCATCAAGAACTGCCCAGGAATGGGGCGGTCATGATCAAGAAACTGCGGTAAAAAAGCGCAGAGAAAAATGAGCGTTTTGGGATTACTCGCGGAGACCAGAAACGCCTCCATGCCAATTTTCCATTTTGATGACGGCGGGCTGGTTTGCACCTCTCCTTTTGGATGGACTACCTGCGTACGGGTCAACATTTGTCGCAACCCGAGGTAGATCAGGTAACCGGCTCCAACGACCTTCAAAACCAGAAATGCCGTAGGCACGGCAATAAGGATGGCGCCCACGCCCAGTGCGACGCCGCTGGTAACCAGCAACTGAGCGGCAAGGTTTCCGAGAAGTGTCACAGCCATGGCTGGAGGCCCATAGCGCAGCGCGTTGCGCACGATCAATAGTACGTTTGGGCCGGGGGACAGGGTAGTTGCCAAGTAGGCCAGTGCGAAAGTAAACCAGAGGTGCAGTGCCAAAGGGAAAATCCTTAATCCAGATGGAATTGTCAAAGATGCTAGCCGCCCGCAAGTAGTGTGCCACCCTGGTCAAGGTCCCATAGTTCCGAGTGTCTAGCAAGTTTGTCTGTAAGCGCCTACACAAGACACTTTGTACGGTTAAACCCCATTGAAACGCCCGCCGCGAAGGCTCCTCAAGGGGCATCCCGAGAAGAATAAAGGTGACTGCGGAACTCAATGGCGACGAAATCAGCCTGCATACCAACCCCGTCGAACGGGCGCTGTTCTGGGGCATGCTGCATTCGGTGGAGGTGGCGCGTGCGGTAGTGGATGCCCTGCTTGACGGCGCGTCCCCATCTAACAGGCTCTCTTCATCTCTCTAGTTTCTACTGCAGAGACGGGCGGGGTGGCCCCGCCCGGGTGAAACGGAAAGGACTGGCTTTTAGTAGCCGATCGCTGCGCCGGCCGGGCGGCGGATGTCGTTGGCACCGTAGTAGTAGCCGGAGTGCACCTTGCCGGACAGTGCCGCGTCGTTGCCCGAAGTGGCTTCCTTCAGGCCCGGTGCGCCCGGGATGCCGGCCATGATCAGCTCCACCGCGCTCCACGGAGTCTGCTCGACCATCTTGTAGCCCATGCCGGTGAGCGTCTTTACCGTGTCGGGTGACAGGCCGCGCGTTTCATACGACACCTGATCCGGCAGCCACTGATGGTGGATACGCGGAGCGCTCACCGCTTCTTGCGGTTCCATGCCGTAGTCGATGATGTTGAGCGCCGACTGCAGCGTGGCGGTGATGATGCGCGAACCGCCCGGCGAGCCGAGCACCAGGAATAGCTTGCCGTCCTTGGTGACGATGGAAGGGGACATGGACGATAGCGGACGCTTGCCTGGCGCGATCGCGTTGGTCACGCCCTGCACAAGGCCGAACAGGTTCTGCTCGCCCACTTTGACGGTAAAGTCGTCCATTTCATCATTGAGCAGGAAGCCGGTGCCCGGTGCGATCACGCCGGCGCCGAACAGGCCGTTGACGGTGTAGGTGGTGGAGACCGCGTTACCGTCCTTGTCGGCCACCGAGTAGTGGGTGGTCTCCGGCTTTTCATGCGGCTCCATGCCCGGTTGAACCTGCTTCGACGGCGTGGCCTTGTCCGCCTCGATATGCAGGCGGGTCTGCGCCGCGTAGTCCTTGCTCAGTAGCTTGTCGAGCGGGTTATGCACGAAGGCTGGGTCGCCCAGCAGATTGTTGCGATCGACGTAGGCGTAGCGCATCGCTTCGGTCAGGGTGTGTACCTGTTGCGCCGAACCATAGCCCATGGCCTTCAGATCGTAGCCCTCGAGGATGTTGAGGGTCTCGCAGATCGCGGTGCCGCCGGAGCTCGGTGGTGGCGAAGAGATAAAGGTATAGCCCCGGTAGCTGCAACTGAGCGGAGCGGTCTCCACCGCCTTGTAATTGGCGAAGTCCTGCGCGGTCAGGATACCTCCGCCTTGCTTGGAGGCCCGCTCGACCGCCTGCGGGATGCGGCCTTTGTAAAAGGCGTCCGGCCCGTGCTTGGAGATGGCTTCCAGCGTATTGGCCAGATCCTTCTGCACCAGCCGGTCGCCCGGCTGTAACGGGCTGCCGTCCGGACGCAGGAAGATGCGCGCGGCCACCGGGTCTTTGCGCAAACCCTGCGTCTTGGCGTCCAGAATGTCGGTGTCGGCGCGGGTCAGCACGAAGCCCTGATGTGCCAACTTGATGGCCGGCGCCATCACCTGGGCGCGCGTCAGCTTGCCGTATTTTTGCAGCGCCAGATCCAGTCCGGCTACCGTACCGGGTACGCCGGCGGCCAAATAGCCGTCCAGGCTGGCGTCCTTGCGCACGTTGCCCTTGTCGTCCAGGTACATGTTGGTGGTGGCCGCCGCTGGCGCGGTCTCGCGGAAGTTGATGAACGTGTCGCGCCCGTCGGCCAGGTGCAGGGTCATGAAGCCGCCGCCACCGATATTGCCGCAGCAGGGGTTGACCACGGCTTGCGCATAGCCCACGGCTACCGCGGCATCGATCGCGTTGCCGCCCATCTTGAGAATATCGACGCCCACTTGCGAGGCCAGGCGCTGCGAGCTCACCACCATGCCGTGCCTGGCTTCCACCGCCGGTTCGCTGGCGGCTTGGGCATTCGCACTCAGGGCACTGGCGCCGATATAAAAGACCAATTGCATAGCGGCCATGAGGGCCGCAGCCTGTCGAGGCTTACTGGGAGGCAGCGGTAGGGATTTCATCCTTATCTCCTGTAGCTAGGTGTTGAGTGACGTTTCATGCGTATAATTTTTGCTAGTTATGAAACAGCTGTTGCATGCTGCACAATTTTTCATGAAACGTCAAAAACGTTTCATTATGTTGTTGAAACGGGTTTATGAAATGAACGTTTCACGTTGCGGGGACGAGACGGTTGCTGAGTATGGGGGGGAGATGGATCAGAACGGAATGACTGTTCACGCCATGATTTACGCGGCGATGGAGCGGCTGTCGCCGTCCGAACAACGCCTGGCCAAGGTGTTGCTAGCCAGCTATCCGAGTGCTGGCTTGAAGACCGTGGCCGAGCTGGCGGCTCGCGCACAGGTGAGCGGAGCCACCGTAGTACGTTTTGTGCGCCATTTGGGCTTCAACGGGTATCCGGATTTTCATCAATGCCTGCATGAGGAGGTGCAGCAGAGTGCGGCCTCGCCCTTGCAGAGGTACGAGTCGCACCAGGTAACGCACCGCATGGGGGAGCTGGAGAGCACGCTGGCGGGGTTCGAGCAGGGGCTGCGTCAGACCTTCGCTCGCACCACGCCGGCCGAGATCAAGAAAGTAGTGGCTCTGCTGGCCGATCCGGATCGGCGAATCCTGTGCGCCGGCGGCCGCTTCAGCGGCATGCTGGCGCAGTATCTGGCGCAGATGCTCACCCAGTTGCGCGAGCAGGTGAGCTATGTGCCGGGTGGCACGGAGTGGGCCAACCGTCTGTTGGACATCGGCAAGCGTGACTTGCTGGTGATGTTCGACTTTCGCCGCTACCAGGCGGACAGCGTGCGTTTTGCCCGGGCCTGCCGCAAGCACGGTGCGACCGTCATATTGATCACAGACCCTTGGTTGTCGCCGATCGCCGAAGTCTCCAAGCATGTGCTGACGTGCGAAGTGGATAGCACCTCGCCCTACATTACGTTCGTGCCGGCTATGGCCATGGTAGAGCGGCTGGTTTCCGAACTGATCGACTCCTTGGGGGGGCGCGCTCGTGAACGCCTGGAAAAGCTGGAAGCGGTATGGCAAGAGATCACCAATGACAATGAGCGTTAGCACAGCGAGCGTGTCTGTTGGGAGACTCGCCGGGCTAGCTCCCGAACGCGGTGGGTGTCCCTTTTCCCATCATTCAGCCAAGGTGCGCTGAGGTCAGGACGATCTTGCCGATATGGCGGCCACTGTCGATCAGCTCATGCGCCTGGCGGGCCTGTTTGAGCCTGAACGTCTGGAAGATCACCGGCTTGATCTTGCCGGCCTGGATCAGCGGCCACACCTGCGCTTCCAGCTCGGCGATGATCTGCGCCTTTTCGTCAGGGCTGCGCGAGCGCAGGGTCGAGCCGATGAGGGTCAGGCGCTTGGTTAGCAGGGGGACGAGATCCAGTTCCTTCGCCGCCCCCTTGATAACGCCGATCTGGACGATGCGCCCGTTCAGCGCGGCAGCCTGGAAGTTCCGGGCCACGTAGTCGCCGGCGATAATGTCGACGATGACATCCACGCCTCGGCCGTCGGTGGCCTTCATCACGGCTTCGGCGAAGTCCTCCTGCTGGTAGTTGATGGCCAGGTCGGCCCCCAACGCCAGGCTCGCCTGACGCTGTTCTTCATTGCCCACGGTGGTGATGATCTTCGCCGCGCCGAATGCCTTGCCCAGCAGGGTCGCCGTCGTGCCGATCCCGGAGGCGCCGCCATGGATCAGCAAGGTCTCGCCTTGCTTGAACTGGCCGCGCTGGAAGAGATTGACCCACACGGTCATGAAGGTTTCCGGGAGTGCCGCCGCCTCGATAAGGCTCAAGCCCTTGGGCAGTTGCAGCGTCGTGCGCTCGTCGGCCACGGCGTACTCGGCATAGCCGCCACCCGGGACCAGGGCGCTGACCTTGTCGCCGATGGCAAAACGGCTGGAGGCGCTGCCAAGGGCGACGATCTCCCCGGAGATTTCCAGTCCGGGGATATCGGAAGCACCGGCCGGCGGGTTGTACAGGCCCTGTCGCTGCAGAACGTCAGGTCCATTCACGCCGGCTGCCAGGACGCGAACCAGTACTTCGCCAGGGCCGGGCTGCGGCGTCGGCCGTTGTACGGGCACCAGGACGTCGGGGCCGCCCGGCCGGGTGATCTCGATAGCGGTCATGTGCTTGGGGATGGGGGCGTTGAATTCACGCATGCTGGCTTCCTCGGTAGATGGGATCAGGTTGGGATGCTCGCCATGGTAGTCGCGTTGTATGATGCAGTCGTGCAGTGTTATTTCATCTGGAGGATGCATAAATGCATCACGAGCAAACCCCATGAACTGGGACGATGCCCGAGTGTTTCTGGCGCTTGGCCGAGCGCAGACGCTACGTGGGGCGGCACGGGCGCTGCACGTCGACCAGGCGACCGTTGGGCGTCGCATCGCCGTGATGGAGCGCAACCTGGGCTCCATGCTGTTCTTGCGCACGTCCACGGGCTATTTGCTGACCGCGGCCGGCGAGGCCGCATTCGAAGCCGCCGAGAGCATGGAAGCGGCCGCCACCGAGCTGATGCGCAGGACCCAGGGGCTGGACAAGGCACTGTCGGGTGAAGTGCGGGTGACCACCACCGACTTCCTCGCCGTTGACTTCGTCATCCCCGCCATGGCCCGGGTGCATGCCGAGCATCCGGAGGTGCGCGTGGTGCTTAACAGTTCCTCGCAACTGCTGAACCTTTCCAGGCGTGAGGCGGACATCGCCATACGCACACAGAAGCCCGAGAACCCCGACCTGATCGTCCGGCGGCTGGCCCGTTGGCCGATGGGGCTTTTCGCGTCCCGGGCGTACCTCGACAGCCATGGCATGCCTGAGCCGGGAAGGGCGTTCATGGGGCATGATCTGGTGGTGTACGAACCCCATCTCAGCGAGGGCAGGGAACTGTTGCTGGTGGGCGAGCCCGCTGGCGGAGGGCGGATCGTTGCCAGCGTCAACTCAAGCATGATGATGCGCAGGGCCATTGCTGCCGGCCTTGGGCTTGGCGAGATTCCCCAGTACATCGGCGAGCAGGACGGGCTGGTAAGGCTCTGGCCGGAACGCGAGAGAAGCCGGCCATACGAGGTCTGGATGGTGACCCACGCAGACTTGCGCCATACCGCCCGGATTCGAGCCGTTATCGATCAGGTGGTACAGGTTTTCTCTGAGGCTGGTCCTGGCTGATCATGGTTCAAAGAAACTCCTTTCGGATGTCGATACTCGACCGTTCGCCAATATTGCGGTAGTTCTCCGTGAGCCACGCTTCGGCCTCGCGTCGTCCGTTGTCGTGCAGTCTGCACAGGAAGCGCCAGTCCGCGTTGTACTTGCTGGACACGCTGAGCGCACACATCGCCTCGTCGGCCCGAATGGAGTGGATCAGCATTTCCTTCATCCCGTCGCGATCGACCTTGTCCTGCTGGATGAGATCGGTGACAAAGGCGATGGTGCGCATCTCACGCATCAGTGACGAGTTGAAGCTGATTTCATTGATGCGATTGAGGATATCGGCAGCGGTAATGGGCACGCCGGGGCGAACGAGCGGGTTGATGTGGACGATCACCACATCGCGCGTATTGCAGTGGTAGATCAACGGGAAAATGGCCGGGTTGCCCATGTAGCCGCCATCCCAGTAGTGCTGGCCGTCGATCGTGATCGCCTGGAACAAGGTCGGCACACAGGCCGAAGCAAGCACCGCCTCGGCGCAGACGTCATCGCCCGAGAAGATGCGGATCTTCCCCGTCTCGACATTGGTCGCGCACAGATAGAGGTGGAGCGGACATTGCTTTCGCAAAGCGGCGAAATCGACCTGCCTCTCCAGCACATTGCGCAGCGGACTCAAGTTGCGGCGATTGAACTGGTAGGGCGAGAAGAGACGAAGCGCCATGTCCGCGAACGTATACATGGGCGAATGGTCCAGCCCGAAGCTGTGCGTCCCTTTCAGCCATGGCATCCAGCGCAACGGGTTATGGCGCTCGGCGGACTGCGCCACGGCGTACCAGAAATCGTGCAGCGCCTGGCGCGCGCCGGCCTCGCCACCCTGCAGCATGCCGTAGGCCAACACGACGGCATTCATTGCGCCGGCACTGGTTGCGCTCACCCCTTCAATGGCAAGCCTGCCGTCCTCGAGCAACCGATCGAGCACGCCCCAGGTGAACGCACCGTGCATTCCGCCGCCCTGCAAAGCCAGCGCGACCGGCTTACGCTCATCACGGCCCCGACGATTACCAGTGTTCGTGGTCACGCTTGGTCTCCTCGTCAGTGCTGAGCCGAATCGGAACTTGTTGCGGCGCTTCGCCCCGTCACGCGCTCGCCGACGACACGCCGATGCCCCATTGCGCCCTGCGCGTCATCGGTCGTTCACCCCCCGCTTGATCCCCATGCATCGAGCAGCGCCTTGGCTTGTAGTACATCGACGCTGTCGAAGCCTTCGCTGAAGCAGCCATGGATATCGGCCAGCATTTGCCTGGCCGCTTCCTTGTCTCGTGTTTCCCATAGCTGAGCAAGGCTCACGGTGGCTCGTAGCTCGAGTGACTTTGCCCCTTGTTGTCGAGCGATCGAGATCGCCTTTTGAAAGCAGGCTTGCGCTTCCTGCTGCACGGAAGACTCCAGTTTGGCTTCGCCCGAACCCTGGAGAATAAGCGTTCCCTTGAGGCGGTACAGCTCTGCTTCGTAAAAGTGCTCGCCTGTTCTGTTCACCATAGCCAGAGCGTCGGTCACGGCATTCAATCCTGCTTGCGGTTGCCCAATGCGCCCCTGAGCTTCGGCCAGCAGGGCCAGAAAATAAGAACATCCAAGCTCTGCGCCGGCCGCCTGGTAAGTGGCGATACCCTGGGTTATCTGAGCGATTCCCTCGTCGATGTTTCCCTGCTCGGTGCGAACCCAACCCTGGAGAATGGACCCCCACGCCACATAAAACGGAAACCCCTGTTCGAGTGAAAGCTTGATGGCGGCATCAGCACACTCTTCGGCGAGTCGTACGTCCTGCCGAAGCTGTCCCAGTATCGACGTAGCCGACAGGGTGAAGGCCAGGCTGAACGGGTCGCAAACCTTATTGGCCAGGGCAAGGGCATCCCGGCCGCGCGTGCTTGCCTGATCGGGGAAACCCAATAACCAGAGGCACCAGCTCGAAAAGGTCAGGGCATAACCCGGATCCATGCCATAGGTAATGGCATGTGTACGATGACGGTCCGGGTTGTAGAGACCACGCGCCCGCTCCTGGTGTTCAAGGGCATTGCGCAGATCCCCCTGGAAAAGCAATGTCGCCCCGAGTGCGGCATGAGCGTCTACGAGCAAGTCCGGATCCTGCGCCGTTTGCGCAACACTGAGCAATCGTTCACCCAGTTCGCCCGCAGTTGAGTAGTGCGCACGCAACTCGTAGTAAGTCCGCAGCCCCAGGAGCGCAGGGAAAAGCATGTCGTCGCCGACTTGCGCACAGAGTGCCAGTGCACGGGTGTAGGTAGCCTCCACCTCGGGCGCACCATAGCCGCGCACGGCCATCAAGGCCGGCCCCAGGCAGAGCCGCAACGTCAGTTCCTGATGAGCACGCGTGGGCGTGTCGGGCAAATGCGCAAGCAGTTCCAGCGCCGCGCCGAGGTGACGAATCGCATCGAGATTGGCGCAGTGCTGGAGGGCCTGTTGCCCGGTACGGTGCAGGTATTCCACGGCCTTCGGGACATTGCCGCTCAGCCTGTAGTGGTGCGCCAGTTCGCTGCAGTAATCCTCGAGGCGGGTGGGGAACAGTGCCTCGATGGCTTGTGCGGTGCGTTCGTGCAGTGCGCTACGCCGCTCTGTCAGTAGCGAGTGGCCCGCGACCTCCTGGGTCAGCGCATGCTTGAACGAATACTCCACCTCCGGAAAGGCGGGCCGCTGGTAAATGAACTCCGCCGCCTCCAGTCGAGCCAGTAGATCGCGCAAATCGTCGTCCATCCGAGCGCCCCGCCCATCATGGATGTGCTGAATCAGGCTGAACGGAAACTCCTTGCCGATGACGGCGAGCGTCTGCAGCAATTCCTTCTGCGCAACGGGGAGCCGATCGATACGAGCGGTTAGCACACCTTGCACGGTGGTGGGAATATGCAGCGCGGCCGGCGTTTGCTCGATCCGGTAGCGGCCGGATTCGCCGAGCAGCGATTTCTCCTCAACCAGCGTTTGCACCACTTCCTCCATGAAGAACGGGTTGCCCTCCGTCTTTTCCAGGATGAGCTGTTTGAGGGGGACGAGGGAGGGGTCATCCCCAAGCAGTGCCGCGAGCATTCCCTGGGCTTCGGCCGGGGCCAGCGGTTCGAGCCGCAGTTGGCTGCAGTGACCTGCTCGCGTCCACACGGGCCGGTACTCAGGCCGGTAGTTCACCAGGAGCAGGAGCGGGGCGCTCGCCAAATGGTCGATGAGGTAGGCGAGGAATGCTTCGGTCTCGCGATCCAGCCATTGCAGGTCTTCGAACAGCAGTTGGATCGGCTGATTGCGGCTCTCGCGCACCAGCAGTTGAGTGATCGCGTCGAAGGTGCGGTCGCGCCGGATCTGAGGATCCATTTCCGCGAGCGCCGAACCGCGTTCGCCAATACCCAGCAGATAGAGCAGGTAGGGCACGAGATCCTCGAAGCTGCGCTCGAGCGTCAGGGTTTTTCCCAGGACCTTTTCCCGGCACCATCGTTCGTCGTCCTGGGCGGTGATCTGAAAATAGTTCTTCAGCAGTTCGATGAGCGGAAAATAGGCAAAGGCCTTGCCGTGCGACACCGAGAACGTCTCCAGCATCAAACAGCCGTGCCGCGAGCGTTCCTTGAACTCATGGAACAGCCGCGACTTCCCGACCCCGGCTTCACCGACTACCGCGACAACCCGTCCGTAACCCGCTTTGGCCTGTTCGAGCGCCTGATGCAGGTGCTCCAGCTCGAACTGGCGGCCGACAAACCGGGCCAGCCCGCGATGTGCCGCCACCTGCAGGCGCGTGCGCAGAGCGCCGAGCCCCTGCACCTCGTAAACGACGAGCGGATCGGGAATGCCTTTGACCTGGGTGGCCCCCAGCGTCCTGAACTCGAAATAGCCCTCCGCCAGCTTGTGGGTGGACTCGCTTACCAGGATCGATGATGGCGCGGCGATTCCCTCCATCCGGGACGCAATGTGGATCGTGTGCCCGACCGGATCGTAATCGGTGTGCAAATCGTCCGTGCGGATCGAGCGCACGACAACCTCACCGGTGTGGATGCCGACGCGGATTTGCAGCGGAATACCTTTCTCCAGGCGAATACGGTCGCCATGTTGGCGAATGGCCTGCTGCATGCGCAGTGCCGCATACAGCGCTCGCTGCGGGTGGTCTTCGTGGGCGATGGGGGCGCCGAATAGCGCGAGGATGCCATCGCCCAGCGTCTTGGCCACATAGCCTTCGTAGTAGTGGACGGCTTCCATCATCATCGCGACGACAGGCTCGATCAGGCGCTGGGCCTCTTCCGGATCGAGGTCGTGGATCAGCGCCGTGGAGCCGGCCATATCGGCAAACAGCGCCGTGACGGTCTTGCGTTCGCCGGTGGGCTTGCCCCGGGCTTGCATGGCGGCCTGTTCGGCGCGAATACGCTCGGCCAAGTGGTGGGGGGTGTAATGAATAGGGGCTGGAGAAGGCCCTGAAACAGGCCGGGGGGGCGGTGATGGCGCAGTGGCTTCATCGGTCAGTGGCGCGCCGCATTCGCTGCAGAACTTGGCACCAAGGTCCGCCTCGTGGCCGCAGCGTAGACAACGGCGAGACAGCTTGGCGCCGCACGCTTCACAGAAGCCGGCCCCGGAGGGATTCTCGAATCCACAGGTTGCGCAGCGCATAGGACTTCTTCCCTTTGCACGTGTTCAAGACGACCACCCCAAATACGGAAAGCGTGACATCGATCTGGCGAAATACAGACTGAAGTCATTGGGCCAGTAGCGCATCCCCCCTTTCATCGAAAGAAGAAGGGGGAAGCCCGAACCGATGGACATCCTTGCAACCCTACGTTTAACGATAGTCGACAAGGCTGCCGAGCGCGCCGTGCGCGACAAGGGGTGCCGTATAGGCAGTGGCTCCGATGTCGAACTGACCCAGGCGCTGAGCTGTCACTCAGCTATTCTGATTTCTCGCTAAACATTACCTGTGCTGATCGTACAAACCCTAACCATTGATTGGGAGGTTGGTCATGAATCTTGGGCTAAAAGGAAAGCGGGCGCTCGTAACCGGTTCAACAGCTGGCATCGGGCTAGCTACTGCACGCGCGCTGGCGGCCGAGGGCGCTTTTGTCACCGTGAACGGCCGAACCCAGGCACGCGTCGACAGCGCCGTGAGTGGCCTAAGGCGTGACCTTCCCGACGCGAGCGTCAGCGGGATCGCCGCTGACCTGAGCAGTCGCGAAGGCTTCGAAAGACTGATTGCGCAGCTTCCCGAAGTCGATGTGTTGGTCAACAACCTCGGCATTTTCGAAGTGAAGTCATTCGAGCAGATTTCGGATGAAGATTGGATTCATTACTTTGAGGTCAACGTACTTAGCGGCATCCGGCTTTCGCGCCACTATGTGGGCGGGATGCGATCCCATAACTGGGGGCGTATCGTTTTTGTGTCGAGCGAGTCAGGCCTTCAGATTCCGACTGAAATGATCCACTACGGCATGACCAAAACCGCGCAACTGGCTGTCGCACGAGGTCTGGCCGAGACGCTCGTTGGCACAGGCGTCACGGTCAACAGTGTACTGCCGGGCCCCACCGCGTCAGAAGGCGTGGGTGGATTCGTGGCGCAAATGGCGGCGGACCGGGGTGTTGACGTCGCGACAGTGGAACGCGAGTTTTTCGCAACGGCGCGCCCGTCGTCGATACTTCAGCGTTTTACAACACCTGACGAGATCGCGGCGATGATTACCTATATCTGCGGTGTCCCCGCATCGGCAACCACAGGCGCATCGCTGCGGGTAGATGGCGGTGTGGTGCGGACGATCGCATAAGCTTGGGCTCTGCAGGCGTCCCCTTTCTGAGGTGTGGGGGCTTACTCCCGTTTCTCGGCCACCAACAGCAACGACTGTGGCAGCGGATTTTGCGGGTGTTGCGGCTCCTGCAGAGCGGCCAAACGAAAACCGGCCATGTCCAGTGCATTGAGCCAGCTGGACAAGGTCCGGAAGTACCATGGCATGGGGTGCCATTGCCCCTGGAACCCTGTGAAGGTCTCGTTGCGCCAACCATCCTGATAGTCGCCTGCCGCCGCGGTCCACGGATGCAGGGTCTGGATCACCAGCGCTCCGCCAGGGGCGAGCAGGGCGTTCATGGCGGCGAGCAGAGGGATGATGTCCTGGTGCAGCAGGGCGAAGTTGGCGCAGATCAGGTCGTAGTCGCGGCCGATGTCCACTTTCGCCTCCACCAGCGCTTCATAGCTCGCCAAATGCACCTGCGAAGAGCCCGCCGCCCGCGCCGCCTCGACCAGCGTCGCATCGCCATCCACCCCGACTGCATTGACGCCCCGTTTAGCCAGCGCCCGCAACAGCCAACCTTCACCGCAGCCCAGGTCGAGCACGCGCTCGGGCTGGCGGCCCAGCACCGCCAGCAGGATAGCCTGGTCGGTGACCTGGAGGCGGCTTTCGATGGCGCCGCTGCGGACGGCTTCGATCCAGGATTGGGCGTTGTGGTGCCAGCTTTGCAGGAGGGTGGATTCGGGGGCGGGCATTTCGCTGTCCGGAGTGGGTGGTTGGAGGGAAGGATAGGTCAAGTGCGGGTGCAGCGGACCTGCCTTTGAAAGACAAAACGCCCGATGCGAGGCACCGGGCGTTGGGGTGACACAGGTGTAAACCTGTTTCAGGACTGGACCGCCTGCCTTTACAAGGCTCCGGCCCGCTGTTGTTTCAACCCGTCGACAACCTTCGGCGAAACAGGCTCGGGCGGTGTGCCGCGTCGCATGACATGGCCGAGGGTCATGATCACGATCGGCGTGAAAAGAGCGATGTAGGCATTGTCGATGCCCCACGGATTGCCGGCCAGGAACCACCCGACAGTCGCCACCAGGGAGGCGATGATGCTCAGGAACGCGGCTTTCGGCGTGCCGAATTTAGGCGCGTAGAACACCAGGAGCACCAGCACCGCCAGAGACGCGCGCAAGGCTTTGCCGAGGAAGGCGATCATCAGCACTTTCTCGGAGGTCAGGGCCAGCGCGATCGGCAGCAGGCCGACGGCGATAGTCGCCAGCCGGACAAAACGCAGGGATTTGACGTCGCTTTTTTCCGGGTTGAACCAAGGCTCGTAGAAGTCGCGCAGCAATAACGTGGCTGAACCCATGCTCACCGCCGAGATGGTGCCGAACAGCGAGCCCGCCAAACCTGCAACCACCAGGCCCGCTGTCAGTCGATCCATGCTCGCGATCAGGCGGGGAAAGGCTTGCAGCGAATCGATCTGCGGAAACAACGCGGCGCTGCACATGCCGATCAATGCCGCCCCGATACCGAAAGGGATCATCAGGCCTGCGCAATAGAAACATGCGCGTTGCGCCTTGCCCGCGTCGCTGACCGTGTTCACCGCTTGAATCACATATTGGGTGGAGAAGATCGAGCCGATGCCGGCGATCATCCAGGCGATGATTTGACCCCAGCCGATGGCGGTCCAGTCGAACATGTTTTGCGGCAGCTGAGTGTGCAGGGCGCTGATGCCCCCTACCTGTTTCAAGCCGAACCACAGCGCCAGCCCGACGCCGAGGTATTTGAGGCTGGCATGTACGAAGTTGGTATAGATGACCGAGCGCATGCCGCCGATGCTGACGTACATCACTGAAACGACACCCACAATGATGATCGCCAGCGTGCGATCGACTTGCAGCACACTGGCCAACACCGCGCCACCGCTGGCATAGATCGAAACCGCGACGATTTCCAGGGCGAAGATAGTGATGATCGACGTGGCAAAACGGGTTTTTTGCCCGTAGTTGCGCGACAGCACACCGGAGATGGTGTTGTCGCCCAGGTCCTTGTATTTGCGCGCCAGCAGCCAGGCGAACAGCACAAAGCCCAGCGCCAGCGCGAAGAGGTTCCAGGCGGCGGAGATACCGGTTTTGAAGCCCGTCTGGGCGGTGCCGACGCTGACGGCCGTGCCGATGAATTCCGACAGCATCAGAAAGCCGATCAGGAACGCCGGAAAGTGTCCGCCGCCTGTCGTGTAGTTATTGGTGCTATGGGAATGTCGACGAACACCGAAACTGATCAGCGCGAGGCTGAGCATATAGAGACCGGTGATGGACAGGACGATCCAGGAAGAGGTGGGCTGCATGGTCGTTACCCGATCAACGTGATGAAGGTTGATGGGAACGCAGCAGGAACGCTTTCGCAGGCTGGATTCATGGCTATGCTCTGTAAGTATTATTGTGGTGCGTTTCAGCTTCCTCTCTCTGATTTGTGGTGTCTAATATTGATGAAGTATGGGTGAATACCTTCAAGGTATTGTTGTGTGAGAAAAAGGATCTCGCACAGGGCCTGGCGGCTGGTTTTATTCCGACAGGCCGGTCATCGCATCCGGCATCAGAGGTCCATCACCATCTCGTGCCAGGCCATTCCGCCGTGGTCAGAAGGCGAGGGTCGTACGTAGTCGTAACCCATGCGGCGATACAGCTCTACGTGCTGCTCCTTGCACATCAAGTGGATGCTTCGCTTGCCTTGTACTCTCATGCGTTGGACGAACTCGGCCATCATCCGTGTCGAGTAACCCTTGCCTTGCCTGCCAGGGGCAATCACCACCGACATGATGACGACGTTCGGCGCCTCCGCTGAATGGCCTACCAGTTCCTTGAAGGCCTCGTCAGACATGACGACTTCATGAGCGCAGCCACTGTTGATGAAACCGATGATTTTTCCGGCGTCTTCCAGAATCAGGAAGCCTTGAGGGTACTGCGCAATGCGAGTCGAGATCTTCTCCAGGGTCGCGGCTTCGTCGCCTTCATAGGCATCTGACTCGATCTGAAAGCAGGGGGCCGCGTCCGAGGGCACGGCGTTACGAAAAGCGAGGGTGGTCATCAGCGCTCCTGGGCGGGTTCTACACAGAGATTGAAGACAATGGCGCGAAGCCACATAGCGTTTTGCAATCTGTGCTGTGAAAGGGTGGGGGATCCCAACTGAGGATTCTGCCTCATAACGATCTTGCGATTGTCATGAAACTGCTGATTTTCTCACCCACGGAGGCACGCCCACTAGCGGTATTCTGCTCGATACAGATTCCGGAAAAGAACACCATCACCAGTTCCGCAATGGCATCCGCGGCCATTTTTGGATGCTCCGCTTCAATGTTCCTGACGATCATCGGCTTGAGTTGCGCTCTGACGCTCGCCGCCAGGTCGTGGACCTCTGCCGGCAGGTCGCTGAATTCTCGCATTGAGTTCACGGAGAAGCAGCCCGCCTGTCCGTTGGCTTGTGCCTCGCTCAAGCGCAGGAAACGCTCGATGTTGTGCCAGCCAGAAGGCTCGGCATTGATGATCTCCCAGCCACCACGGGTCTCGAAGTAGTAGCGCAGGCTCTCTAGAAAGAGATCCTCCTTGCCCCTGAACTCGGAGTACAGGCCCGATTTGTTGACGCCTGTAGCCCGCTCCAGATCTTGCACACTGGTACCGTAGAAGCCGTGCTTCCAGAACACTGGCAGAGCTTTCTCCAGCACACCCTCACGACTGAATTTTTTGGGGCGACCCATCGTTGTCTTCCTTAAAAAACCATTTGGTTCAAAAAATCCTTGCCAGGGATCCTGGCATGATTTAATAATGAACCAATTGGTTTTATACGTCCAGTCGCTCGTTGCCTCTGACGCAAGCCACTCCCAACCCCATAGCCCAGAGACCTGGAAATGACGACTCAACCTTCTTCCCTGCTGCACCGCTCGTTGCTTGGCGATCTCGAACTGCGCAATAGCGCCGTAATGGCTCCGCTCACTCGGGCGCGGGCGACGAATCCCGGCCATGTTCCGAACGACCTGATGCGCCTCTATTACCAGCAGCGCGCGACTGCGGGACTGATCATCAGCGAAGGCACCTGGGTCAGCGAAGACGGGCAGGGCTGGTATGGCGCCCCTGGCCTCTACACCGCGGAACAGGTCGAGGGCTGGAAAGCGATCACTGATGCGGTGCATGCCGAGGGCGGGCTGATCTTTGCACAGCTCTGGCATCAGGGGGCGGTCTCGCTGCCTGAGTTCTTCTCTGACGGCCGGCTGCCGATAGCCCCTTCGGCTGTCAATCCAGGGCAGTTGGTCCACGGCAGCAATGGCCTTGAAATGACCGTCGAACCCCGCGCCATGACGCGGGACGACATTAAAAAAGCGATTGCCGACTTCCGTCACGCGGCTGAGATGGCCAAGGAAGCGGGCTTTGATGGTGTGCAAATCCAGGCAGGCTATGTGTACCTGATCCAGCAGTTCCTGCATGAAACCACCAATCTGCGAACCGACGAATATGGCGGCAGCATCGAGAATCGCGCACGCTTTCTGTTCGACGTCCTGGAGGCGGTTCTAGAGGTATGGCCGAGCCACCGAGTGGGTGTGAAAACCGGACCGATGATGAACGAGCACGGCGCGTTGAAGGCAACAGAATCAACCTTGCCTACAGTCGAATACGTTTACAAAAAGCTCTCGGGCTACAACCTCTCGCATCTGCTGGTCATGCGGCAACAAGCCGATTTGACCGGTACGCCCATCGCGCATCTGGCAGGGGACGGGGTGCTGGACCACGTCCTTCAGCATTATTCCGGGAACATCATTATCAACACCAACGTCACGATCGAACACGGCCAGCAGTTGCTCGATGCCGGTTTGGTGGACGGGGTTGCGTTCGGTCGCGAGTTCATCGCCAATCCGGACCTGGTGGAGCGTATTCGCCTGGGCGCTGCGCTGAACGAACAGCGTCCAGAGGGGTATTACAGGGCGGGTCCTGAAGGCTATACGGATTATCCGCGCCTCATCGATTGACCGGAGTGATGCTTATGGAGGCGCCTGTGTCGGCGACGTCGGGGAGGATTCGATGGGCATCAATGGAGGGAACTCTTCGGGCGTCAGTGTTTCCTTTTCCAGCAGCAGGTGGGCGCCGGAATCCAGGTCGGCCCGGCGACTGTCGAGCAGCGCTTTGGCACGGCCATAGGCTTCATCGAGCAAGGCACGGATGCCCAGGTCAATTTCCCGTGCGGTTTGTTCCGAATAGTCCTTCTGGCCCAACCCGACCATGTGTTCGCCCAGATACGTAGGGCTTTGCCGTTCCAGTACCGACTGACCGAGTTCGGCGCTCATGCCGAAACGGGTGATCAACTGCCGGGCGATGTCGGTCGCCCGGGTCAGGTCGTCGGCTGCGCCCGTGGAGATCTGGCCATAGACGATGTACTCGGCAGCCCGACCAGCCATCAGTACGACGATTCGATCCTTGAGCATCTGGCAACTGATCAGGAAGTGATCCTCGGTCGGTCGCTGCAAGGTATAACCCAGCGAGCCAATGGAGCGGGGGATGATCGAGACTTTGTGTACCGGGTCCATCCCGGGCAAGGTGCCGGCGGCCAGGGCATGTCCCATTTCGTGATAGGCCACCACCAGGCGCTCATCAGGCCGTAACAGGCTGCTCTTGCGTTCGACACCTGCGACGATGCGTTCCACCGCGGCGGTGAAGTCGTCGAGGCTGACGACTTCGCCTCCCCGGCGGGTGGCAACGATGGCGGCTTCGTTGATCAGGTTCGCCAGGTCCGCACCGGTGAAGCCTGTCGTGATTTCGGCGATACGCTCGCAGTCGATGTCGGGGGCTGCGCTGATTTTTTTCAGATGGACCTTGAGAATGGCCTGTCGGCCTTTTCGATCGGGGCGGTCGATCACCAGTTGACGGTCGAAGCGGCCGGCCCGCAACAGCGCCGGATCCAGTACTTCTGGTCGATTGGTCGCCGCCAGCAGGACCACACCTTCACGCGGGTCGAAACCATCCAGCTCGGCCAGCAGCTGGTTGAGCGTCTGCTCTTTTTCGTCGTTGCCGCCGAACGCACCGACACCGCGCATTTTGCCCAGGGCGTCGAGTTCGTCGATGAAAATAATGCAAGGTGCCGCCTCGCGTGCCTGCTCGAACAGGTCGCGTACTCGAGCGGCACCGATACCGACGAACATTTCGACGAAAGCGGAGCCGGAAATCGAGAAAAACGGCACACCGGCTTCACCGGCGATAGCCTTGGCCACCAGGGTCTTGCCGGTGCCCGGTGGGCCGACCAGCAGGGTGCCCTTGGGAATATGGGCGCCCAGGCGCGTGTATCTGGCCTTGTCCTTCAGGAACGAGACGATTTCCACCAGCTCGGCCTTGGCTTCATCGATGCCCGCGACATCGGCGAAGGTGACGCCGGTATCGCGCTCGACAAAGACCTTGGCCCGTGACTTGCCGATATTCATCAGCCCACCCATGCCCTGTTTTTCGGCCATGCTGCGGAACAGGAATTGCCAGAGCAGCATGATCATGACAAAGGGCAGTAGCCAACCCAGCAGTCCGTTCAGCAGGGTGTTTTCGCTGACTCCGGAAAAGCTGACACCCGATTGAGCCAGTTCGGCCGCCAGCGTGGGATCGACCCGCACGGTCGTGAACAGGTCGTGGCCGTCGATGGGCTCCTGCAGTTTGCCGCTGATCTGGTCCTTCTCGATCCGCAACTCGCTGACCTTATGCTCGGCTGACAATTGCAGGAACTGACTGTAGGGGATGCTCTGTACAGAATGGCGCTCAACAAAAAAAAGCTGAGCGAGCGTAAGAACCAGAAAGGTGATCGCGAAGTAGGAAAGGTTCCACTGGTGATTCTTCTTCATGGCCTTGGCCCAGGAAGGAAAGACGGGCTCGGGCGGTACCCTGCCTATCGGCTCAATCGCCCAACGCGCAGGCTCAAGCCCTTTGAGCATCTAAATACGATTCTAGACGTCATCAGCCCAGGCACTGGGTTTACGCTGGCTCCCGAGCTATCGGACCCTGTCGTATTTCGGCTAATCAGTCGGTGAGCCCCTCCATGCCAGCCTGGTTTAGCGCCGCCCTTAGAGGGCCATGCGCACGGCCAGGCCCGCGAGGACCGTCCCCATCAGCCAGCGTTGCACGATCTGCCACATGGGCCTGCTGGCGAGAAATGACGCGATGGAGCCTGCCATGATGGCAATCACTGAGTTGACGCTCACGCTAATGACGATCTGCGTAAAGCCAAGCACGAGGGATTGCGTCAGCACGCTGCCGTGGCCGGTGGGGGTGATGAATTGGGGGAGCAGCGACAAATACATGACCGCGATCTTGGGGTTCAGCATATTGGTGACAAAGCCCATCATGAACAGCTTGCGCGGGCCGTCCTGGGGCAAGTCGCGCACCTGGAACGGCGAGCGGCCGCCGGGCTTGACCGCCTGCCAGGCCAGGTAGAGCAGATAGAGTGCGCCGCCGAGTCGCAGGGCGTCATAGGCATAGGGAACCGCCAGGACCAGGGCAGTGATGCCCAATGCGGCGCAAAACATGTAGACGACGAAACCCAGCGCCACGCCGCCCAGGGATATCAGCCCGGCCATTCGTCCCTGGCAGATCGACCGCGAGATGAGATAGATCATGTTCGGGCCGGGAGTCAGCACCATGCCAAGCGAGATCAGGCCGTAGGCAACCAGGTTGGACAGTTCGGGCATGGCGTAACTCCTGTAAGGAAGAGATAACGAATGGGAGGCTGCGCGAAAACAAAACGGTTTTCGCCATCTCGGATGGTATGAACCTGATGAATGGGGCAATAGTAGGGCGGGCAAACGGGGAGCGTTAGATACAGATTGACTGACGAAACGTCATACAGCAGTCGCAGCACTTGATCTCAAGAGAAAAGGTGTAATGAGAAAGCCCAGCAGAGTGCTGGGCTTTGTTGTTTTTGGAAGCGGGGGAGATGGTCCGGATGAGGCTCAGATCACCGGATTAATGCCCCGTATTGCTCTCAGCCTGGCGGGCTGCTTTTTCATTTTTATGGTTCTTCATGTCCTGCCAGGCGCCCCAGGCGATGACAACGATTCCAAAGATAGCCAGCAGAATGAGTTGACCGGTAGGCATAGCCTGCTCCTTGCAAAAAACGCCCATTGAACGCGCTGCCGCGCCTCCTGCCAAATTGAGGGGGTTACTGAATGTTTCGGCATGACCACGCTGGCCGCTCAGGTAGCAATCTCCACCTTGCAAGCACGGGTCAACCCGCCGAACGGTCGTTGGAGCTGCTTGACAGTATGAGCATATGCTCCTAATTTAGACGAATAGGGGCATATGCCCCTATTTCGAATCGTATAGGAGCATATGCTCCAATCAATTGAGAGGACTACGATCATGAGCGAAGCCGACATTCTTGTAAGCGGTGCAACCGGGCGTACGGGTGGGGCGGCCATCGATGAGCTGCTCAAGATGGGCAAGCACGTGCGAGCTTACGTGCGCTCGGACGACGAGAGGGCTGCGGCCCTGCGCGAGCGTGGGGTTGAAATTGCTATTGGCGATTTCACCGATATCGATGCTATCCGCGCGGCGATGGAAGGCATCCGCTCGGCCTATTTCCTTTATCCGCTGGCAGGGGGAATCGTCGAAGGTGCAGCGTATTTTGCTCAAGCCGCGAAGGAAGCTGGAGTAGAGGCGATCGTGAACATGTCGCAGATTTCTGCACGGCGTGAGTCCAAGAGTCATTTGGCGCAGGATCACTGGATCTCCGAGCGTGTCTTCGACTGGTCGGGCGTACCCATAACGCACCTGCGCCCCACGTTCTTTGCGGACTGGCTCGTGTACCCTCACTTCGCCAAGGAGATCTGGGCCAGGAAAAAAATCGAGTTTCCCTTCGAGAATGGTCGTCACGCGCCAATCGCGACTGACGACCAAGGGCGGGTGATCGCCCATATCCTGGCCAACCCTGCCGGACACGAGGGTAAGATCTACAGCCTTCACGGCCCGGTCGAGATGAATCAGGCCGAGATCGCTGCTGCCATGAGCGAGGTGCTTGGCGCGAAAATCGAGTACGCACCGGCATCGATCGAGGCGTTCGAGCGTAAGATGACGCAGGAGTACAAGTTTCCGCCAGCCTTGGTACAGCATCTGGTTGAAGTCGCTCAGGACTACCGGGAGGGCGTCTTCGCGGGTGTGAACGATGTGGTGGAGCAGGTTACCGGTACGCCCGCGTTGTCCGTGCAGGCGTTCATCGAAAAATACCGGGACGTCTATGCGTGACCCGTACGTCCAGGTCATCAGTAATCATCTGTGGTAGAGAGGAAATATAGAGATGCTGCCGGTCAACCAACCGCTAGGGATCGCCCAGTGCAATTGCTCCGCAATCAGGAAGGCGAGCCGGCAGATCTCTCGCTTCTACGATGCGCACCTCGAGCCATCGGGGCTGCGAATCACCCAGTACCTGACCTTGGCCGCTCTCTATGAGTTGGGGAGTGCTGCAATCAATACCCTGGCTGAACGACTTGATATCGAGCGCACGGCGATGGGAAAAATGGCCGGCTTTCTGGAGCGCGAGGGATTGATCTCGATCCGTCCCTCGCCATCGGACGGTAGAAGTCGTCTTGTAGCGCTAACCGAGGAAGGTATGAGTTTGTTCAAAAGAGCCGCTCCTCTCTGGGAAGAGGCTCAACGAGAGTTCGAGCAATTGAACGGCACTGAAACAGTAACGTCGCTGCGGCAGGATCTGGCTCGCGTGAAAGTCGGTGATAGGGTTGGGATATCCGACGACTGAAAACCCGTTCGAATGCCCGATAGCTCATGCAGGATCGGCGATAGCGTGCGCCGCCTGCGCCAAACGCTGCGTAGCCTGCTGTATTTCCTCTCGATCGAGCGAAGCAAAGCCCAGGCGTAATGCATTCTCCGGTTGATCCATGGGCGAGAACTGGCGGCCGTTACGCACCACCAGGTCGTACTCCAGGGCCTTCTCCACCAGTCGATCGACGTCTATTTCATCCGCAAAACGGACCCACAGCGCCAGGCCGCCTTCGGGCTCCTGCACCGAGATCCGCTCGCCAAACGCCTCCGCCAAGCAACTGTGCAGGGTTTCCCGGCGCCGCCGATATTCCTTCGAGACCCGGCGCAGGTGTTTCTTCAGTTCACCGTCATTGATCAGGTCCGCCAGCATCTGCTGCGCGACCGCATCGCCTTGGCCCAGGATCAGCGCAGCGTTTTGCTCAAGCACCTCGATCACGTTGCGTGGCGCGACCACATAGCTGCAGCGGAACGTCGACCCCAGCGACTTGGACAGCGAGCCGATATAAATCACATGCCGTTGCGTGCTGTCGCTGGCGAGGGGCAGATACGGCCGGCCGTCAAAGTGATATTCGTGGTCGTAGTCTTCCTCGATCACGCAGAAATCATGGCGCTTGGCCAAGGCCAGCAGTTGTTGCCGACGCCCGGCATGCAGGCTGACGGTGGTGGGGAACTGGTGATGGGGCGTGACATAGATCATCCGGACCTTGTGCAGTCGGCACAGTTCGTCGATCTGATCGACCCGGCAGCCTTCGCTGTCCAGGTCCACGGTCACCAGTTGCGCGCCCAACGTGCGGAATATTTCCCACGCCGGCGGATAGCTCAGGCGTTCCACCAGCACCACGTCACCAGGTTCCAGCAGCGCGCTGGCGGTCAGGTACAGCGACATCTGGGTGCCCTGGGTCAGGCAGATATGCTCGGCACCAACGGCCAGGCCGCGATTGTTTCGCAGCATCTCGGCCAGCGCCTGACGCAGCCCGTGGCTGGTTCCGTCGCTGCCGTGGCGCACGGTATTGGAGGCGAAACTCTTGCGCAGCGCGTTGCGATAGTAGCGATGCAAGACGGCTTGCGGCAGCAAGCGGTGGTCGCAGGCGCCGTTATCGAAGAACAGCATCCCAGGCCGATGTTGCAGTGCCGTCGCCTGCTGGCGCTGGGCAAAGTACGGGACGGCGGGTTGCGCCAGCAGCTCCAGTGCGAAGGAGGGTGGTGCGCCGCGGACAGTGGACATGGGGGCCAGCTGCGCGTTGACGAAGGTGCCCCGGCGCGGTTCGCTGACCAGCCAGCCCTTGGTCATGGCCTCCTCATAGGCCAGGATCACGGTCTTGCGGTTGACGTCGAGCAACTGCGCCATTTCCCGCGTCCCGGGCAGCAGCGTCCCGGGCGTGAGGCGCCCGTCGACAATCGCGGTCACCAGGCCTTCGACAATCTGGCGATAGGACGCCTGGGCCTCGGTGTCATCGAGCTTGAGCAGGGGGCGCCATTTGCGCATCTGGACCATCTGAATTATCCAAAACTGGAGGTTCTCATGGTCCTAGTCTAACGCAACAATGGGACCTCATTCGCCCCGAGGTCCCTATGAACACACGCCATGTCATTGAATTGTCGCCCTCGGGCAAAACCTTCGAGGCGGGTGAGGAGTTGCTGCTCGACGCCATGCTCGCCAGCGGCCTGTCGGTGCCGTTCTCCTGTCGCCGAGGTGCGTGTGGCTCCTGCAAGGTCAAGGTGGTGGCGGGGCAATACCGTGAAAAAGACCTGGCTGCGAACGTTCCGCTACCTTCTTACCCGCTCGCCGCCGATGAAATGCTGTTGTGCCAGAGCCATGCCTGCGCCGATATGCGTCTGGAAATCCCCGGATGGTCGCTGGACACACCCACGCTGGAAATCCCCGCACGGGTGCTGAGCAAACGCGCACTGAGCGTCGATATCACCGAACTGGTGCTGATGCCGCAAATGCCGGCGCCGCTTCAGGTTCGCGCCGGTCAGTACGCCAGATTTCGCCTCGACGATGGCGACAGCCGTTGTTTCTCCATTGCCAATCTCCCTGCCGAGGATCATGGCCAACTGGTCTTTCATATTCGCCGGGTTCGTGGCGGACGCTTCTCCGAGCAGATCCTGGCGACACTGGACGCCGGCCACGCGCTGACGCTGGAAGCTCCGTTGGGGGCCTGTACCTGGCAGCACGATGACGCCCGCCCCGTGGTCCTGTTCGCCACGGGAACCGGTTACGCCGGCGTCAAGCCGCTGCTGTTGACCGCGCTGTCCCGGGATGCCGAGGTGACGTTGTACTGGGGCGGCTCGCAACCAGCGGATTTTTACGACCGCGAGTTCCTGGATCGGGCCAGCACCGAGCACCCTGGTTTTTCCTGGCACCCGGTACTGTCGTCAGAGGCCCGGGTGCAGCAGGTTGCCTTTGAGCAGGCGCATTGCTGGGCAGAGGCTCAGGTCTATGCCTGCGGCAACGGCTCGATGATCGGCCATGTCCGCGAGCGATGCCTCGCCGCGGGTTTGCCGGCTCACCGTTTTGTCGCGGAAGCCTTCGTACCCAGTGGCCTGTCGCTACCCGGGGCGATGCTCAAGTCGCTGGATCCCGTCCGGGAAAAAGTCGGTCCGCGCTATTCCCTGGACGGCATGTTGGCGGCCCGCGAGCAGTCGGTCCGCGCCCTGGCGGCGATCGTCAGTCAACTGCGGGTGGGAATGACCACCGCCGAGGCCATCGATATGGCCAACCGGCAACTGCAGGCCATGGGCGCTTCCCACACCTGGCACCCGACCTACATCCGTTTTGGCGAAGACACCGTTCGTACACCTCGCCAGGGCATTGATCCGCTACGCAGGTTACGCGCGACCGATATCGCGGTGGTCGATCTCGGTCCGGTGTGGGACGGTTATGAAGGCGATTATGGCGACACCTTCGTTTTCGGTGAGCATCCGCTGCACCTGGCGTGCGTCAAGGCGTTGCATGAGGTGTTCGACGAAACCCGCGAGGCCTGGCGCGGCGGGCTGACCGGCCGGGGCCTCTATGACTTCGCGGAACGCAGTGCGGCCGCGAAAGGCTGGAGACTGGAGCGAAACCTGGCCGGCCATCGCATCGCCGATTTCCCCCACGCCTTGTTCGGGCAGGAGAAGCTCGCCGAGCTTGAGATTGTGCCGAGCGAGATGGTCTGGGTCCTGGAAATTCAGTTATGCCATCCCACCGAAGCGGTTGGGGCGTTCTTCGAGGATATCCTGATCGGCGAGGCTGCCTCGGTCTGTTGATCCTGGCTATCAGGAGTTCGTACCGGCGTAGCGAGAGGCGGGATGTGAAGGCTTTCGGTCTGGAATCTTGGGGAATACTGGAGTAAAAATACCTTACCTGCCTCAATCCAGAGGATGTACAGATGGTCATTACTGTCAAAGAACGCGATGAGGATCACATGTCTCATGAGTCCAGTAGCGCGGGAGTCAGAATGTGGGATGTGTATCAGGGCGATGTTCTGGTAGGCGTTTATCACAGCGAGGCAGAGGCGTTGAAATACAAGGAATTGCTGGAGAGCGGTCGATTGGATAGCCTCAAGGCGCCTCCGAAACACTAGGGTCAACGAAATGAAAAAGCCCAGCCAGTGCTGGGCTTTGTTGTTTTTGGGATTCAGGGATGTGGAGCCGGGCGGCACTAGGCGTCGGCGACAGGGGGAGGAGCGGTGCGGGCACTTCTGGCGACCATCGCGACGATCGTTTCGAAGAGTTCGTCTTGCGCTTGCGCAGCTGTGATTTCTCCGGTCGCGACGGCATGGGACAGCGCCTCCGCTGCGCCAAGCATTGCCCGAAGACCTGCCGGCGCGATATCGCCCGCTTTGGCGAAAGGCGCGAGGGAGAGCCGGCACTTATTCATGAAGATCACTTCGTAATCACGCTTGATCTGTTCGAGTTCCGGAGAGCTGGCCAATGCTGCGATCACGCCGGGTATCTCGTTGCCTTGGAGCAGCACGCAGTCGACATAAGACGATGCGATGACCCTCGCCCGACTCACCAACGTGGGTTCACTCGCCAGGAGTGCGGAGTCCATGAGCTTCGTTTGGCGCGCGTCGAACTCCTGATAGAGCGCCGCCAGCAATCCGGGCCTTGTGCCGAAATGGTCGTAAACGACGGGTTTGGTAACGCCGGCCCGCTCAGAGAGTCGTCCAAGCGTCAACGCGTCCGTGCCTTCCTCTCGAACCAGCCGCCATGCGACATCCAGCAGTTGGCGCTGTCGCTCCTCTCTGGACAGGCGACGACGCGGTTGCGGGCCGGAAACCGGCTCTATCGACTCGGTGCTTGACATGGCTATATACCAAAAGTAACTTACTGTTAGTAACTTACCAAAAGTATATAGCCTCTGCCTTTCGCCCTCAATCAGTCGAAGGAGTTTTTGACATGCATGCGCTCATCGTTGTTGCTCATCCTGATCCCAAGTCGCTTAGCCACAGTCTCGCTGTGCAGGTTGCCGAGGGCGTATCCCTGGCGGATGGCGGCCACTCTTTCGAAATCGCTGATCTTTCGGCGGAAGATTTCGATCCGAGGTTTTCCTCGGCTGATCTCGCCGTGCATCACCGGGTTGGACCGCCGCCGGCAGATGTGGCGGCCGAGCAAGCCAGGATCGATCGTGCCGACGCCCTGGTGCTGGTCTATCCCATCTACTGGTGGTCGATGCCAGCGCTTCTCAAGGGATGGATCGATCGGGTGTTCGCCAATGGCTGGGCGTTCGACTTCAGTTCGCAGGCCAAGCTGGTGAAGAAACTGCGCCACCTGCAGGTTCATCTTGTCGGGGTTGGCGGCGCCGATGGGGGAACTTATGAGCGACACGGTTATTCCGAGGCCATGAAGACGCAGATTGACCATGGGATCTTTGATTATTGCGGCGCACGCGTCGTGACTTCCGAGCGCCTGCTCGAATCGGAAACGCAAGATCCGACTGCTCATTTGGAGGTCGCGCGGGCCCTCGGTCGTCATCTCTTCACGGCATCAGCGATAGGAAAAGTGCTTGGAGCGCCTGTCTTTTCTCAGTCTTTGTCCACACATAGCTGAAAAGATCAATATTGACCTGATCGTGCCTCGACCAGAAGATGCCCACCTTCCAGCCCAACATCAGGAGAAGGAATGGACGCCCCAAATGGTTACTTCAACGTCGGCCCCGAGGATCTGGAGGCGCAGACTCTGGCTGAGCTGGCTGACCAGCAATCCTTACCCTTGCGCTGCGTGGGGACCGACTTGAGTGGCCAGGATCTATCGCGAATCAACCTGGCAGGCGCCCATTTCGAGCGGTGTATTTTAACCGGTGCGGACTTTACCGCAGCCAACCTGATCAATACCCGTTGGGTCAGCTGCCGCGCCGGCGAAGTGGTTTTTCGCTCTGCGGTGCTCACGGATGCCGGTTTCGACCGCTGCGACCTGAACAACACGAACTGGCAGCGCAGCAAAGTCGCCCATGTGGCTTTCGAAGGCTGCAAGCTTACCGGGGCCAACTTCGCGGACGTCTCCGCCCTGGGCTTGAGCTTTTCCGACTGCCTGCTGAACAGCGCCATGCTGTCGGGGATTTCCTTCTACAAGTCGCAGTTACACAAGATCGACTTCAGCGATGCGGATCTGACCTATTGCGATTTTCGTAAGGCGGTCTTTGTTGAAGGCGGCAGCCTGTCCATGGCCCGGGTGAATAACGCGCGTTTCGATGACGCCGATCTGCGTGAAGCCAGCCTGCAGGGGCTGCGCCTGGTCGATGCGAAGTTGTTCAAGGGCGCGATCATTTCCAGGAGTCAGGCCGGCATGTTGTTGGCCGGGTTGGGGCTGACCGTCCTCTGAGGCCGCCTCACGTCAGGCCGTCGTCGGCTTTGGGCTCGGAGGACTATAATTAATCCGTGTCGGTGTGACTGCGGCGCGTACTCCACAGCTGCGCCCATGGGATGAACAGTACGTCTGAAGACTCGACAGAGGGTTCTGCCATGAAAAACCACTCCTTGCAGCATTACTCCCACGATCTGGGCATGGCCGTGCACGACACATGGACGACCACCCGGGTCAAATCTGCCCTGGCCATGGCGGACTCGGCCCTGAGCCTGCACGTCCATGTCAAGACCCTCGCCGGCACGGTGACGCTGAGCGGTCGGCTGCTGACGCATCGTCAGTGCGAACGGGTCATCGAACTGGTCCGCGCGGTGCCTGGCGTGCTTGATGTCGATGCCCATGAGCTGTTGACCAATGTGTTCACGCCCTCAGGTTCGGCGCAACCGCCCAATGCCGAAGAAACCAGCGAATACCGGCCGCCATTGCCACGTCGCGAGGACGACCAGTAATCCCTTCGACACATCAGCGGCAGGGTCGATGGTTGTCAGTCGATCCTGCCTTGTTGTTCCTCAGGGTCAGGTACTGTGCTGGGGGCTTGGGGTTCTGATTCAAGCCTCGGCAGCAGTGCCACGGCGTTTCTGTCGTTCGGACTCCAGCCAGAGCACCAGCGCCAGCAGGCTGCCACCCGCGATCAGCAAACTCATCAGCCAGCCCAGCGTCTCGGCGATCTGGGTGAAAAACAGCGTGTAGAGCTGGATGATGAAGAAGGTGGAGCCATAGCCGACCAACATGCCGAAACGCAAACGAATGCCCAGCGCCAGAACCCCCAGGCTGACCAGCGCCCAGAGCCCGTTGAACATCACCAATTCGCTGGCATCGGCCAGGTGCCAGGGGCCATCGATCAACTCGTAGCTGCCAAACAGCGACAGCAGCCACAGCGACATTTCGGCGACAAACAAACCGCAGGAAATCCACACCTTGGCAAAGCCGCCATAACGCCTCAGCAACCCGGCCTCGCAGCGCAAATGCACCACGCCCGCGGCGATCAACGCGACCGCAGCGCCGAGAAAGCGCAGCGGGTAATTCATGCCGAACCAGTAGGCGCCCCAGCCGGACAGATAGCCGCTGCGACCGCCAAACCAGACAAAGAACAGCACGCTGCACAACGTCAACAGCAAGACGTTGTTAAGGGCATAACTGAGCGCCAGCAGTATCAGCAGATCGACCAGCAGCAGCGCCGGCCAGTTGCCCGAACCATCCGAATAGATCATGCCCAGCACGAAACTGGTGCCGATCAAGGCAAAGCCGCCGAGCAACTCAAGCGTGCCACCCAGGAGTTTCAGTGGCTTGCCGATCAGCCAGCGCCCGGCGATAAACAACCCCAGGGTTGCCAGCGCCAGGCTGACGGCCAGTTTCGGCAAGGTGAATTCCAGGTGCTCGCGCAGAAACAGCAGCAACCCCGCCGCCAGGCTGATTGCGCCAAAGGTCAGGAACCAGCGGCCCAGCGATCGCCAGTCCCAGCGCGTCTGCACATAGAGTTCGCCAATCCGTGTGTGCTCGCTGATGCCGATCTGGCCGTCTCGCAGCCATTGATCCAGCGCCTTGTGGACCTGTTGATTGCGCTGATCCGGGCTCATTGTGAGGCTCCCTTGAGGTTCAGGGCCAGGCGTTCAAACCACCAGCCCAGTAAAAGGCCGATCAGCCCGCCCACCGAGAAAAACATCGCCGCGCTCAAGCGGTCCCATGAGTACTCATAAAAGCGGGTGTACAGGTCGATGCCCAGGAACACTACCGCGAAACCGGTAAAGCTCGGATGCTTGAATCGCGCGCCTATCACCAGTTGTCCGATGGCCACCAGGGTAAACAGCAAGGTCCATACGCGTGGGTCGTGGTTCAGATCTTCCAGGCTGAGAAACCACAGGGAGCAATTGAGGTAGAGCAACCCAAAGATCACATACAGCCGGCCAAACCCGCAGAAGCGGCGCAACGTGCGCTCCTCGGCCAGTTGGTGGCATAAACCCAAGGCCGCCGCCAGGGCGGCAATGACGGCCATCGAACGCGGGTCCTGGATGTCGAAAAAATAACTGCCGTGCCCGGCATAGCGCCCCCAGGCCCCCAACCCATGGAACGCGCACAACAGTCCCAGCAGCAGTGGCCAGCGCAGACGATAACGGTAGGCGGTGAGGACACTCAGCACGGCTGTGACCAGCATCGCCAGCGGCACGCTGCCAAACTCGACCTCGTCATTGCTTGAAGCACCCAGCAACAGGCTGGCACCGATAAGGATCAGGCCGATGGTCAGGATCGCCACACCGGTGACCGGCGTCCTCTGGGCCGGATCACGGGCCAGACGCACACCGCCCCACCACAAGCCGGCCCCGGCTAAGAAGAACAGCACGGCCCCGACCATCACCGACTGGCTGAGCAGGCTCATGCCCCCCAGCACCGCCATGCCGATCAGCAGGACCGCCCCGATCCCCAGCCATTGCAATACGCTGGACAACAGGTGGCCGGGCTGCTCATACGGAGCACTCAACCGCTTCCGAGCGTCGGCATCGATCAGGCCACGGTGATGCCAGTCGGCAATTTCGTGAACCAACAGCTGCTTGGTTGTTTTTCTCATGGTGTCCAGAGGTCGGTGGTGGGAAAAGATCAAAGGGCGTACAGCGCATTGACGCCATTTTGAGCGCGAGGCGTCACGTTTCGGCACTGAAGCATAGTCAAACTCTGCGCTGCCGAGGGCGGGTTCTTTTCAGCAGCACGCCAGCCGGCGATACCAAGGATCAAACGATATCGTCGATCAGGATATGGCGGCTGGCCTGGCTGCACGTTTCGATCCGGGCCTTGACCTTGTAGACCTCACGCAGCATCTGCACGGTGATCACTTCATGGCTGGGGCCACTGCCCTGGGCGCGGCCATTGGCGATGACCAGGACCTGGTCGGCGAAACGCAGGGCCTGGTTCAGGTCGTGGATGGCAATGAACACGATGACTTCCCGTTGCCTGGCCAGTGAGCGCATGAAGTTCAGCACCTGCACCTGGCGGTGCATGTCCAGCGCGCTGGTGGGTTCGTCCATCAACAGGATTTCCGGCTCGCGCACCAGGGTCTGCGCAATCGACACCAGTTGCTGCTGACCGCCGCTGAGTTCGCCGAGGTTGCGAAAGGACAACTCGGTGATCCCCAAGGCACCGAGGATCTGGTCAACCAGCCTCAATTCATCGTCGTGGGTCACCCAGCCGGGGGAGAGTTGCTTGCGCGCCAGCAGCACCGACTCATAGACGGTCAGGCGCGCGCTGGCATTCAGGCCCTGGGGCATGTAGCTGATCCCTTGCAGGCCTTTTTTCGAGTCCTGCAAATTGACCCGTCCCGGTCCGTCGATCAGCCCGGCCATGCGCTTGAACAGCGTGGACTTGCCGGCGGCGTTGGGGCCGACCACGGCGACCACCTGGCCGCCGAGAAAGGTCGAGGTGGTCACGCTGGAAAGGATCTCCTGCTGGCCGTAACGGGCGCCCAGGTTTTCCAGTTGAAGCTTCATCATGAGTTTTTCTTCCCGTTGAGGATCAGAGAGATGAAGAACGGCACGCCGATCAACGAAGTGACCACGCCGATGGGGAATATCGCGCCCGGAATCAGGGTCTTGCTGACCACCGAACTGGCCGACAGGATCAGTGCGCCGGTGATCAGTGAAGCCGGCAGGAAGAACCGCTGATCCTCGCCGATCAGCATCCGCGCAATGTGCGGCCCGACCAGCCCGATAAAACCGATGGTGCCGACAAAAGCCACGGGGAACGAGGCCAGCAGGCTGACCATGATCAGGGTCTGGAAGCGCAGGCGCTTGACGTTGATGCCGAAGCTGGCGGCCTTGTCATCCCCCAGACGCAGGGCGGTCATGGCCCAGACGCGTTTGGCGAAGATCGGCAAGGTGATCAGGATCACCAGGCAGACCACCCCCAGTTTTGGCCAGGTCGCCTTGGTCAGGCTGCCCATGGTCCAGAACACCACGGCCGCGACCGCCTGCTCGGTGGCAAAGAACTGCACCAGCGCCAACAGGGCGTTGAAGGTGAAGACCAGGGCGATGCCCAGCAGCACGATGGTTTCGGCGGTGACGCCGCGGCGCAGGCTCAGCAGGTGGATCAGCAGCGCACAGAGCATCGCCATGATGAAGGCGTTGAACGGCACCATGTATTGCACCGCAAACGGGAACAGCGCGACGCCAAACGCCAGGCCCATGGCCGCGCCGAAACTGGCGGCCGCGGAAATGCCCAGGGTGAAGGGACTGGCCAGCGGATTGTTGAGGATCGTCTGCATCTGCGCGCCGGCCAGGGACAACGCCGCCCCGACCGCCACGGCCATCAGGGCCACCGGTAAGCGGATTTCCCACATCACCACCCGCACCTGCGCCGGCGCGCTATCCGGTGACAACAGTGCCCCCAAAACTTCGCCCAGGCTGTAGCTTGCCGGCCCCAACGCCAGGTCGAGCAGTACGCTGAGCACCAGCAGCGTTGTGAGTGCGGCGAGAATCAGCCGCTTGCGCAGCACCAGTTGGCGGTAGGTATCGCGCTGCAGGATCTGTGCTTCACCCAGGGAACTCATGGTTTGGCCTCCGTGGGCTTCAGGCTGACGAAGTAGCCCGGTTCGTAGGGGACCGGCAGGAAGCGTTCATGCAGTTCGCGAAACGACGCATCGGGATCGAGATCGGCAAACAGCGTCGGGTGGAACCATTTGGCCAACTGCTGGATGGCCACGAACTGATAGGGGCTGTTGTAGAACTGATGCCAGATGGCATGGAAGGCCTGGTCCTGCTGCGCCTTGATCCCGGCATAGGCCGGGCGTTGGGTGTACCAGGCCAGTTTCCGGCGGGCCTGTGAAAGATCCGCGCCAGGGCCCACGCCGACCCAGCGACCACCCGGGGCAAAGGCTTCCCAGTTGGCGCTGGTGACGACCACCTGGTCCGGGTTGGCAACAATCACCTGTTCCGGGTTCAGTTGTCCGAACGTGCTAGGGATGATGGTTCTGGCGATGTTGTTGCCACCGGCCATTTCGACGAAACGCCCGAAGTTCTCGTTGCCGAAACTCAGGCAGCAATCCTCGGTGTAGCCGCCGATGCGCTCGATAAATACATTCGGCCGCGCGGGCTGGCGCGTCTCGATCACATCGGTGACCCGGCGGATCTGCCGATTGCGAAAGTCGATAAAGGCCTCGGCGCGCTCTTCCTTGCCAAACAGCTTGCCGAACAGGCGCATGGTCGGTTCGGTGTTTTCCATCGGGTTGTTGCGAAAGTCGACATACACCACCGGAATGCCCAGCGCGTCGAGTTTCTCGATATAACGGGCGTCCTCGGTGGCGTGCTGCGCCTCGCTATTGAGGATGATCACGTCCGGTTGCAGGGCGATCGCCTGTTCGATGTCGAAGGTGCCGCTCTCGAAGCCGCCGAAGGTCGGAATCTTCGCAATGGCGGGGAATTTGCGCAGGTAGGCGCCGTAGGTGTCCGGGTCGGACTGGATCAGGTCCTTGCGCCAGCTCACGATGCGCTCGAGGGGATTCTGGGTATCCAGCGCGGCCACCAGGTACAACTGGCGGCCTTCGCCGAGAATCACCCGCCTGACGGGGATATGGACCTTGACCTTGCGTCCCTGTAGGTCGGTTACCGTGACCCGGGCCGGGTCCTGCTCGGTCGCGACGGCATTGCGCGGCGCCAGTGCGGACCACAGCGTCATGCCCAGCAGGCCGGCCAGGAGCAGGGCGGTGAGCGCGTGGCCGCGTCGTTGAACGGATGCCATGATTGAAGCCTTTGTAGAGGTCAGCTCAGGCAACGGCCCAGGCCGCTGCCCAAGGCTGAACGTTTCAGAAATCGACGGTGGCCGACAGTTGCAGGGTGCGTGGCGAGCCTTGGGAGAACGCCCCGTAGGATGCGACGCCGGACCAGTACTCACGATCGAAGACGTTCTGCACCGTGGCCCGGAACGTGGTCGGACGCTCGGCGATCCGGGTGCTGTAGCGTGCGCCGACGTCGAAGCGGGTCCACGGGTCGAGTTTCTGGGTGTTGGCCTGGTCCACGTACTGGCTGCTGGTGTAGATCGCGCCGCTGGTCAGGGTCAGGCCTTCGATCCAGGGCGTGTCCCATTCGGCCCAGAGGTTGGCCTGCACATCGGGCACCCCCACCGGTGTGTTGCCGCGATTGGCGACCACGCTGGTCTTGGTCAGCTCGGCATCGAGGAAGGTGACGCCACCGAGCAGGCGGGTACCCTCGGCGATCTCGCCGAACACGTTCAGCTCCACGCCACGGTTGCGCTGTTCGCCCTGCACCGAGAACACCCCCGAGGCCAGTTCGCCGCTGGGTTTCTTGATCTGGAACAGGCTGAGGGTCGAGGTGAAAGTGCCGTAGTCGACCTTGATCCCGACTTCCTGCTGGCGAGAGATGTAGGGCGCAAAGATCTCACCCGAGTTCGAGGCCGTGGCCGGGGCGATGTCGCCTTTGCTCAGGCCCTCGATGTAGTTGTAGTAGAGCGACACATGCTCCCAGGGCTTGACCACCACGCCGAACAAGGGCGTGGTTTTGCTTTTGTCGTAGGTCGAGGTGACGGTGCCGGCCGTGTTGTAGTTGTTGGAGTGGATGTTCTGTTCGCGCAGGCCGAAGGTGACCTGCAAGCGCTCGTCCATCATCGACAGGGTGTCGGCCAGGGCTGCGCCGGACAGTTCCGTCGCGGACACTTTCAGCGCATCCGGCGTCGCGATGAAAGGCTTCGGGCGATCGATCGGGTGGTAGATGTTCGACAGCACCGGCGGGCCGGAGATGATCCCTCGCGACAACTCGTCCTGGTAGTGGGTCACTTGGAACGTGGCATTGTGGCTGATGGCGCCGGTGTCGAAGCGCAGGCGGGCGCCGGCATCCACGGTGTAGCGTTCGACTTCGAATTTGTAATAACCGGGGATCGAACTGGTGTCCCCGGCATCGTTGAGAATGGTCGGCGTCTGGTCGGACAGGCGCGCCACGTCCGACTTGCCGCCGCCGGCATGGGCGAACACCGTGAGGGCGTCGTTCATATCGTATTCGGCACCGAGCAACGCCGCCTTGTCGCGGGTTTTCGCCCAACCCCAGTCCTGGGTGACGTTGATACGACCGTCGGCGGCGGAGGGAACCTTCACGCCGGACTTGATCAGGAAGGGCCGCGACGGCGCATCGAACTCTTCTTGCTGGCTGATCAGGTCCAGGGTCGTGCGCAGGCGTTCACCCCGGTAATCCAGGGAGATGGCGCCGATGTCCACGTCCCGCGACTGATTGTCGATGGCGGTGTCGCCTTGCTGGGTGCTGCCGTTGATGCGGATGCCGAACTGGCGCTCCTCGCCAAAGCGCCGGCTGATGTCGACATGTCCGCCGACCTGGGTGTTCATGGCGTAGCTGGCGGTGAAGCGGGTCAGGTCTTCGTCGAGGGAGCGCTTGGGCACCACGTTGATCACCCCGCCGACCCCGCTGTTGGGCGACATGCCGTAGAGCAGGGCGCCCGGCCCCTTGATCACTTCGACGCGCTCGGCGTACTCGGTGAACACCCGGTAGTTGGGGGCCACGCCGTACACGCCGTCGAAGGCCAGTTCGCCCAGGTTGCCTTCGCCGACTGGGAAACCGCGAATGAAGAACGAGTCGACCACGCCGCCGGTCTGGCCGGTGGAGCGTACCGAGGAGTCGCGCTCCAGCACGTCGGCCACGGTGACGGCCTGTTGATCCTTGATCAGGGTCGAGGTGTAGTTGCTGACGCTGAACGGCACGTCCATCACATCCTTGTTGCCCATCAGCCCGAGTCGTCCGCCCCGGGCCACCTGGCCGCCGGCGTACACCGGCGGCAATTCGTCCGGGCGTGCCTGGGTGGCGTTGATGGTGGTTTCGGCCAGGGTCAGGCCGCCGGCGCTATCGGTCGGGCGTGGTGCCAGGCTGTAGCTGCCGTCAGTGCGTGAAACGATCTCCAGGCCGCTGCCGGCCAGCAGCCGGTTCATGGCTTCCTGGGTCGAATAGGACCCCGAGAGCCCGGGACTGGTCAGCCCCTCGGTCAGGGACGGCTGGAACGACAGCGCAATGCCGGACTCCGCGGCAAACCGCGACAAGGTCGCCCCCAGCGGTCCGGGCGCAATGTTGAAGCTGCGCACAGCGGTCGAGTCCAGTTGCGCCGGGGTGGCCGCCATGGCGATGGGAGTTGCGACGCCGGTCAGGGCAAGGCTGAGGAGTGCGCTGCGGACAGCCAGTTTCAAGGAGCGGTCCGGACGCGGAGATCGTGCAGCGAGCATAGAGTGGTGACCCTTTCGGTAAGGTAAAGAACTGCTTTCCTCCCTAGCCAGTCGAAATCGAAAAAAGTATCACTCGCGTTTGGATATTTTTTACACGGGGCTTTTCAATACGTTTCAGGCGGGGGAGAGCGTCACCCAGTAACCGTTCAAATGCCGGGTGGCGGTAATCGGGTAGGTTTGCACCAGCATGCCGAGAGTGCGTTGGCTGTCGCTGATGGGGAAGGCACCGGAGATGCGCAGGTCGGCAATCGCCGGATCGCAGCGCACGAAGCCTTTCCGATAGCGCGCCAGTTCGGCGACGAAGTCGGCCAGGCGCAGGTTGTCGGCCATCAGCATGCCTTGGGTCCAGGCGCTGGCGGAGCTGTCCGCCGGGACCACCTGGCCAAAGGCCCTCGACGAAAAATCGGTCCGTTGCCCGGCATTGACGATCAATGGGGCGACGCTGCTGTCCTGGGGCAGTTCGACCCTGACGGCGCCTTCCAATACCGAAAGCCGGGTATGGCCGGGTAATTCACGAACGGTAAAGCGCGTACCCAGTGCCTGTATCCGTCCCTGGAGGGTGCTGACCAGAAACGGTCGGGCCTGGGGTGACATATCCGGCGCGGTTTGCACCAGGATTTCGCCTTCGCGCAGTTTGACCAGGCGCTGCCTGGCGTCGAACAGGACATCGATGGCGCTGTCGGTGTTCAGGGTGATCCGCGAGCCATCGGCCAGGGTCAATTCACGGCGTTGACCCACGGCGCTCCGGTAGTCGGCGGTCCATTGCTGCGACTCCAGCAGGTTCAAGCCGCCCCAGCCGACGGGCAATACCGCCAGGATCGTCGCCAGTTTGGCCAGGGCGCCGCGCCTGCCGGGATTGCTGGGGCGATCCAGGGCCGACAGCGCCAGCGAGCGCGGCAGCCCGCCGAGCTTGCTTTGCAGGCTCTGCGCCCGGGCCCAGGCGCGATGGCGCTCGGGGCTGCTGCCGCTCCAGCGTTCCAGTTCGGCGCGTTGGGCGGCGCTGAAGTCGCTTTCGCCCAGGCGCATCAGCCACTCGGCGGCTTCTTCCAGGGCCTGGGGATCGATCGGCGCGTCACTGCGACGGGGCGGCATTCAGTCCACCAGCATCAGGCAGCGCACGAAGGCCTGCTTCATGTAGCGCTTGACGGTAATCAGCGAGACCCCCAGTTGCCCGGCGATGTCCTCGTATTTCAGGCCGCCGATCTGCGACAGCAGGAAGCAGCGCTTGACCAGGGGCAGGAGGGCATCGAGCATGGCGTCGATTTCGTGCAGGGTTTCCAGCACCATCAGGCGCAGTTCGGGCGCGGGCACTTCGGGGGCCGGCAGCAGCGCCAGGGCGTCGAGGTAGGCACGCTCGAGCGCCTTGCGCTGATACCAGTTGACGAGAATGCCCTTGGCCACGCAACTGAGGTAGGCCCTGGGCTGCTCGATCACCGCCACCTTGGAGGCGAGGATGCGGGTGAAGGTGTCCTGCGCCAGGTCGGCGGCATCCATGGCGTTACCCAGCTTCTTGCGCAGCGTGGCGTACAGCCAGCCGTGATGCCCGCTGTACAAGGCCTCGATCATGCGCAGATGATTCGTGTGGGTCGCGGGAAGGGTAGCGCTCATGGTTGAGTTGTTGTTTTGCGATTGAGAAGTGTTCGCAATTCTAAGTTGCTGTGTACCTTCAACGCAAGGGGTAGTTGCCGGGTTCAGCCCTCGGGCATGCGCAATAACGCCTCGATCAGTGTGTCGATTTCGCTTTCGGTGTTGTAGGCATGCACCGAAGCACGGCTGACTTCTGGCAAGCCTCGTTGCTGCATATCCAGCATGGTCGAGCGGACCGTCGAAGTGCTGACATTGATCCGTTTGGCCTGTCCCGCCAGCCACTGCTGGACCTGCGCGGCACTGCTGCCTTGGCGGGTAAAGGTGACGATGCCGGATTTGACCGCCCCCAGGTCCTGGGGCGTGATGCCGGGGACTTCGCCCAGTCGCCCGCGCAGATAGCCCGCCAACTGCTGGATACGCTGCCACATCGGCTCCATGCCCAAGGCCTGCGCGTAATCTGCAGCCGCCCCAAGGCCCAGCTTCGCCGCCACATTGCACTCCCAGTTTTCAAAGCGTCGGGCATCCGCGCGAATTTCGAAGCTTTGCGGGGTCAACAGTGACGCGGCGTGCAGGTCGAGAAAGGTCGGCTCCAGATTCTGGCACAGGCCTTTTTCGACATAGAGAAAGCCCATGCCCCGAGGCCCGCGCAGGTATTTGCGGCTGGTCGCCGCGAGCAGATGGCAACCGATCTTCTGCACGTCGATCGGCATCTGCCCGACAGCCTGGCAGGCGTCGAGCAGAAACAATACGCCCGCGGCCCGCGCCAGGGCGCCAATCTGTACAATCGGCTGGACCGGGCCGCCGTTGGTGGCGATCGCCGGCAACGACACCAGGGCCACGCGCTTATCGCCGAGCATGTCCTGCAGGGCTGTCAGTGAGACCTGGCCCTGTTCATCGTTGGGGATGATGCGGATTTCGATACCCCGGCGCTGCTGTAGTTGCAGGTAGGGAATATAGTTGCCGGCGTATTCGGTGGTCGAGGTCAGCACCACGTCCCCGGGGCCCAGCGGCAGCGAGTAGAAGGCCATGTCCCAGGCGCGGGTGGCGTTCTCGATCACCGCGATTTCGTCCGGTTGGGCATTGATCAGTCGGCCGATGGAAGCGTAGACATTTTCCAATTCGACCGTCCGCTCAGCCGCCGCCTCATAGCCGCCCAGGCGCGTCTCGAGTTCGAGGTGCTCGGTGACGGCCTGGATTACCGGCGTCGGCATCAGCGCGGCCCCGGCGTTGTTGAAGTGAACCAGCCGTTCGACAGCCGGGGTGTCGGCACGCAATTGCTCAATGTTCAAAAAGATTCCTCCTTGTTCAGTCGCCACGGGTGGGCTGGCCCGCCGGCATGACCATTGGCCGGTAACGCAGGGCGACAATGGGCACCAAGGCTACCGCGTAGGCCAGGCACACGAACAGATAGGTATATTGCAAGCCATAGACCTGGCTCAGCAAACCACCGGCCGAGATCCCGGCAATCGAGGCAAATTGCGCGGTACTTTGCGCAATCCCCAGCACATGGCCCTGCCGGGAGCTGTCGGCGGTTTTCGAGATCAGCGCCATGAGCACCGGTGTCGTCGCCCCCAGCAGCACGCCCCAGATGAAGTAGGCGACGACAAACACCGCGGGGGTTCGCGTGAGGCCGGCGACGGCGGTCAGGCCGATACAGCCGATGACCACGAAGGTGATGCGCTGCAGGGTGTCCTGCTGGGTGCGGTGTTCGAAGTAACGCGACCAGTGTGTCGCCGACAGGATGAAGCCCAGCGCCAGCAACCCGTAGCACAGGCCGACCACCGAATTGCTGACCTCGAACACCGAGCTGACATACAGCGAAAACGAGGTCTGCGGCAGCATCCGCGCCAGCAGCAGGATGCCCATGACGCCGAGCAGCGAGAGCAGCGGCGTACCTTGCCAGAGACCCCGGGCGCTATGGGTTGCCGTGGTGCTTTCTGCTGCGGGGGCTTTCTTCACCGGCGGCACATTCGGCAGGGTCACGGCCGCCACCACGGTGCAGACGGCGCAGAGGGCCGAGGCAATGATATTGATCCAGAAGAAGGTGGCGTGGTCGAGGATCAACCCGCCGACCACGGCGCCGAGCAACGAGCCGACGTTGGTCGATATCTGCAGGATGGCGAACAGGCGTGCCCGCCGCGCAGGCGCCTCGATACTGACCCCGTAGGCCTGGGCCGGGGCAATGTACCCGGCGAAGGCGCCTTGCAGGAAACGCAGCACCAGGATCACCCAGATATCGCTGAAGAGTGCCAGCCCAAGCTGGGTCAAGGACAAACCGGCCAAGGCGCGGATCATCATCAACTTGTGGCCATAACGGTCGCCGATACGGCCCCAGAAGGCGCTGGTCAGAATAATGCCGAGCATCGGGCCGACATAGACCGCGATGCTGGCGAAGCTGAACACCGATTCCGATGCGGTCAGCCCACGCAGGTGGACGGGCCAGAAGGGCCCGCTCATTTCCATCGCCCCCATGGAGATCAGTTGGATGGCGAACAGAAGATAGATCAGGATTCTTACGGACGAACCCTGGAGAGCACCTGCATGGGACATGAATCAACCTCGGTGGTTAAACGGCGTTAAGCGGATTGGTCAAGGTGTGCTGCACTCGATAGTTGCTGTACTGCATCAAGTGCATGCGCAGCAACGACCGGGTCGGCCAGGGATCCTCGATGAACGCCTTGCGCTCGACTTCCCACAGCGCCGGCGCCACCCGCTCGCGCACGGCCGCGAAGGCCTGTTCGGTTTCTTCGCGCAGCACCTGCCACAGCCGTGTGTTGCCCAGGGCGTATTCCTGGGTCAGCCACAGGGCCATTTCGTGCAGGTGGGTCAGGAACGCCGCATCCAGCACGAACATGCGCACCGGCTCGATATCGTCGACGAAAACCGTCGGCAGGATACCCGGTTGGACATGGGGTTGCAGGGTGTAGCCGCGTTCCTCCAGCAGTGGAGCATAGGTCCTGCCGTCGCCAAAATCGCGGATCAGCAGGCTACTGGCTTTGCCGTCGGCAGAGAACAGCACCATGGTGTTCTGTTGATGGGCCTCGAGCCCGATGCCGTACAACAGATAGATTGCCACCACGGGTTGAGTGACCACCTTGGCGTATTGGCGGAACCAGGTTTCGACGTCGGCGGCGCCGGCCCGCACACCGTCACGCTCGATCAGGTCGGTGAACAGCGGCCGGCCATTTCCGGGCAAGCGGGTGAACAGCGAAGCCACGGTGATCGGCAGGCATCCGTCGTTGCGCTCGAAGGCTTGTCGGCTGTCGCGATAGACCACCGACAGGTGCCGCCCCGGCGCATCGTCCTGGGTGATCGCGTTTTTGTAACGCACGCCGATTTCTTCGGGAAAGATTTCCAGGCGCCGGTCGAAGCCGTTTTCGGCCGCCAGGATCCGGGTGATCACCGTGCTGATGCGCGGCCCCATGTGAATCGACTTGGCCTGCAGGCTGCGCAGCTCGCTGGTCATCCACAGGGCGATGGGCAACTTGATCAGCGGCGCGGTTTCGTCCAGCACCGGCATCATCGTCCGATAGGACATGGTCGGCAGCGTCTGGATATCGGGGCCGTCGGTGATCAGGATGCCTGCTTCGATTTCCGCGGCGAAGGTCTTGAGCACGTAGGCCTGCAAGTGCCAGGCATGGATGGGCAGCGGCAGCCAGTCGAGCTCGTTCAAGCCCTTGGCCTGGAGCGAGGCCTTCCATTGCTCCCATTGCGCCGGGAAGTTGCTGGCAAACCAGGCGTGGTAGCTGGTCACATGGGGCATGCTTTCGCTTTTCGCCATGTCGGCGCGCAACGAAGCGATGCGCAGCGGTACCTGGGCGTTGAACTCGGGGGACAGTTGCGCGACTTCGGCATCGGTCAGGCCCGGGCGGGATTTCCAGGTTGGGTAATACGGATGGCCTTCCAGCGAGCCCCACTGGTCCAGCAGGATGGCCGCGTCCTTGGTGCTGGCGTGCTGGCGAAGGTAGTCGGTGAAGCTGTCGAGCCCGTGGCTGCGGGTGGCCTCGGCCAGTCGCGCGTTCCACTGCTGACGGTACTGACGGGCGTGGGCATCGTTGGTCAGGCTGTTTTCCATGTCCGACTTGAGCCCGTTGACACCGTCGTCCGAGGGTTCGAAATCGAAGCTGTCACGCAGCACGTCCAGCAAGTCCTGGTGGGTGTGGATCGGCTGGCGAACGCCTTCCTCGGTCAGCAACACCACGTCACCGTGGTTGACCAGGGTATCGGCCGGCCCCAGGGCAATATCGGAGAAAAACAGATGGGCGCGGGCGTCTTTCAGGGGAAACGTCGCCTGGGTGCCTTCGGCGGAAAAATTCAGCGCCGAGCGGTCGAGAATGTTCTCGGCAAACAAGCAACGAATCAGTCGTCGCAAGGCATTTTTACGGGAGTAGGCGATCAGTGTCTTGAGGTCATCCATAGCTGCTATGTGCTCGTCGAAAGGTAAAGAAGAGGGGGTGTCGGCTCAGGCCGTGCGCGGCCAGTGGCGGGGGAAGTAGTCCAGCGCCGAATCCCGTAGCCCTTGCATGTAGGAAACGCTCCAGTTGAGGACTTCCTCGATGTAAGGCACTTTCAGGTCGAAGCGCTTGGCCATTTCCACCAGCAGCACCAGGCCGTAGGCCACGTCCTCGTTGAAGGCGCGGCTTTCCCGTTCGATGACGTAGCCGGCGCGGTTGTCCGCCGGCACCATGGGCGCGAGGATGTCGTTGTAGGCCTGGTTGGAGCGCAGGATGGACAACATGCTGCTCGGGTCGCGGATCTGCTCGCCGTAGGCCTCGACGATTTCCTGCTTCAAGGACTTCACCGAAGACAGGTCGACGCCCAGCCGCTGGCTGATCACCGCGCACAGGTCCTGGCTTTCCTGGTCCATGCGCTCGAGGAAGTACGCGCCCAGCTCGGGGCACTCGGTCCACCAGCACAGGGGGCGTGGGAAGATTTTCCGGTGCCATTGGCCATAGGGGCCGATCAGCCCGTAGATCACCGAGCTGTGCATGATCGGATTGCCCGGTGTCAGGGTGATTTCCAGGTAGTGGTCGAGCATCGTCACGCAGGGGCCGTACAGCCGGGTCAGCAGTTGATGCAGGTGCTGGCGCGAGGCGGCGGATTCCCGAGCGTGGGTGGCCACGTAGAGTTGGCTTTTGCCGCCGCCCATTTTGACCGACAGCCCGGGCTTGAGGTCGAACGCGGTGTGCGGGACATCCTTCATCCCCCAGATCACCAGGTTCGGCCGGTCGGCCAGGGCGGATTCCGCCAGCCAGTCGAAACCGCAGAACCCGGGAATGGCACCGACGTACACCGGTTTTTCGGTACTCAGGTGCGGCGCGATGGCCTGCAGGGTTTGCGCGCGGACGTGGGCCGGCACGGTGATGATGACGAGGTCGGCTTCCTCGACGGCGAGCCGGGCATCGTCGGTCACGCGATCCAGCCGGGCACTCAGCGTCGAGCCATCCGGCAACAGCGCCTGCATTGACCCCTGGCGGGCGTGTTGTTCGACCACCTCGGGGTTGTGGGTGAGCAGCGAGACCTGGACATCGGGCAGTTGCTTGAACAGGACGGCGTTGAGGTGCCCGGTCCTGCCACCGCCACAAATGGCGACTTTCAGCGGTTTCATCGAGAGGTGTTCCTGTGTCGAATACGGATCATGCAACGCTCAGTTGCAGCGGCGTGGAGGCGGATTCCAGCCATTGGGTCTTACCCAGCCAGGTATCCAGCTGGACGGCCACGCTCGGGTCGAGCAGGTCGCGTTCGGCCAGCCATTTTTCGTCGAACACGGTGTGCAGGTACTTTTCCCCGCCGTCGGCAATCGGTACCACGACGTTGCCGCTGAGCACCCCTTTATGGATCAGCTCCAGCGCCTTGAAGATCGCGCCACCGGTGGATCCCCCCACCAGCAACGCCATGTTCCTGGCGATGTAGCGTGCGGTTTCGAAGGCTTGGGCGTCGGTGACCTGGACGCCCAGGTCGATGCAGCTGTAGTCGAGCACCAGGCCCACGGTATCGCCGGCGGGGGTGCCGGTACCGGATTGGTAATACGGATAACCGGGGTGGCCGAAGACGATGGAGCCGGCGGGCTCGACGCCAACCGTCACCGTGCTGGAGTTGTGCGATTTCAGTCCACGGGCGATCCCGGTCATCGACCCGCCGGTGCCGACGCAACCCACGTAGGCCCCGACCTTGCCCCCGGCCTGGGCAATGGTTTCCCGGACGAAATCACTGTAACCGCCGGCGTTGGCGGCATTGTCGGATTGGTTCATGAACACCGCGCCGGGGATCTGTTCGGCCAGTTCCGCCGCCAATCGCTGGCGTTCGACCACCGCAACCTCATCCTCCCGGTAAGTGCCCGAGACATAGCGCACGTCCGCACCCAGCGCCTTCATCACGGCGATCTTGTCCTGGGCGGCGTGGTGGTCGACCACGGCAATGAACTGCAAACCGAATTCGACAGCCGCCATGGCCAGGCCGATGCCGGTATTGCCGGAGGACGATTCGACCACCACGCCGCCGGGTTTCAGGCGCCCGGACTTGAGGGCGGCGAGCACCATGTTGCGGGCCATTCGGTCCTTGATACTACCGCCGGGGTTATTCTTCTCGATCTTGAGCAACAACCTGGCGTTCGTATCTGGAACAGCAAGGGCCAACATCGGCGTATTACCAATAAGGTCCGAGACTTTATTCAATATCATTTGAAGTGCTCCTTTCAGTAGTCAGGTGAAAACGCGTAGTGACCGTCCGTGCAACAACTCGCCATCAGTCGCCGGGGCAGGGGATGGCGATGGAATTCGTTCTCCAGCAAGTCCATCTGGTAGCCGGCGGTATTGGCATAGATCAATAAATCGCCGGCTTGAGGTGCTGTATTGAAATGGATCAAGCGATGGGTGATGACATCGTCTTCCAGGCAACTATGGCCGGCGATATAAGCTTGTATGGGTTTAGGCGCGGATACTTGCTGGGTAATCAGGATCGGATCGACAAGGTACTCCGATGAGAACCATGTTTCGCAGGCGCTGAAACTACTGCCTTCGACAAACAGGACGGTCTTGTCGTTGGCCAGTTGTTTGGTCCGGGTTACACGAAACACTGAGATCGCCGCTTGGTCGACCAGGCTTCGGCCGGGCTCCAGCGCCAGCGTAATGTTCTGGTTTTTCAAGTAACTTGCAATGGAACAGCCTGCCGAATATTCGGCTTGGAGAAACAGTGTCAGCCACTCGCAGGCCGTCAGATGACTGCCATAAGGATAAAAAGAGTGGGGCACTCTCTGGTTGTGATAATGGCTGGGCTGATTGGTGTTTTGTAAGAACTGGGCATAGGCCTCGGGGTCGATATAGCGTATTGGCAAGCCGCCACCGATGTCGATGATCCCTGGGGTCAAGGCCATTTCCCGAGCCGCGTCGACGAATCCGCCGAGCTCGCGAAAGGCCTGTACCCGGGTTTCGACGTCATACCCGCCAAGATGAAAATGGAACCCTTCGAAGTGGATGATTTCGCTGAGTTCGGTCAGGCGTTGCAGGCAGGACAGCAGCTCGTCCGCGCCCATTCCAAAGCGGCTCGCTGGGCAGCTCCTTGGCCTGTAACGCAGTAAAACCCGAGCTTTGACAGGGGCTGGCAGCGATTCGACCACGCTCTTCAGATGATCGAACTCCTCCTGGGAGTCGACGCAAATCAGCGCACCCTCACGCACCAGCGCCCGGTGGAAGGCTGCGGTTTTGGCCGGTCCCGTGGCACACAGTCGCTCCGGCGGCGAGCCGGCACGCAGCGCCGACTCGAGTTCGTAGAGGCTGGAAACATCGGTACCGATACCCGCGCCGGCGGCGGCGCCGAGCAGACTTTGCGACTTGTTGGCCTTGGCGCCATAGAAGATCGCATGGCGTACGCCAAATTGATTCAATACGGATTGAAAGTCGGCTACGTTGGCTTGAAATGCATGTGGCCATACCAGATTCAGGGGCGAACCGTGTTGCGCCACCAGATCGATAAGTGTGTCCGGGGTATTGTGGAGAAAATCTGAAATAACCGGGTCAAGCAGTGGCGTCAGGAGTTCGGGGGTATGAACTTCAATTCGCTCTTTGAGTCGTGGCGCCATTGAAACAGGCATAGTTAACCTCTGGCATCGAAAACGTCGCCATTCATATTTCGACAACTAAATGTTGCCGACAAAAGTGATACTGCCTCTCGTCAGGTGCGAGAATTCAAACCGGTGGCGGAGGGCGCCAAACAGTATCGGACGACAAGGGAATGACACGGACGACAGTCATAGAGTGACAAAACAATTGCATGACAACCTCATTCCATGTGGTTTTTGCGGGAATGGCGTCTAGCCATTAATTAATGACCCGCCGCACAGTTTCTAAAGTGCTAGCAGCTGACATCTAAATGGCATCACTGCACAACACGTCTCGGAACATTTCCTGGATGTACGAGGAAACCTACGAACTGGTGAGAACGATATTGCTAATGAAAACGATTATCAAGTAGGATTTTCAAATATTTTCCGTAGGACCCCGGCGCCAGTGCGCCAAGCACGCTTTATTCGCGCCCTCATCACCAGCCATTGCAGGCCAAGGAGAGATTCAATGACAACTGATCGTCTCAGCACCACCGCCACGCTTCCCATCAGCTACCTGTTCGTTCCGGGCAATCGTCCCGAGCGTTTTGCCAAGGCCGTCGACGCCCGGCCCGACGCGATCATCCTGGACCTGGAGGACGCCGTTCACCCCGACAGCAAAGCGGCTTCCCGGGCGGCGATCTGGGTCTGGCAGGAGAGCACTCCGGTCACGGGCTGCCAGCGTTACATCCGCTTGAACGACGTCAACAGCCGCTTTTTCGCCCAGGACATGACGTGGCTCGGCGACATGCGCTACCCGGAGCGTTGCGCCGGCATTTTCCTGCCCAAGGTCGAGTGCCCCGAGACCCTGTCCCGGGTGGTCGAGCGGTTGCGGGCCTGGCATCCCGACTTGCAGATTGTCGCGATCATCGAGACCGCCAAGGGCCTGCAGCAGGTCGAAGCCATTGCCGGGATCCCAGGGGTGACGCGCCTGGCGTTCGGTTCGCTGGATTTCTCCCTGGACATCGATTGCCGCCAGATACCGGAAGCCTTTCTCTTTGCCCGCAATCGCATCGTCCTGGCTTCGCGCACGGCCCGTCTACCGGCACCGATCGATGGGGTGACGCCCGCAATCAGCGACATGGCGGTGGTTGCGCGGGAGTCGCACTATGCCCGGGCCCTGGGGTTTGGCGCCAAGCTGTGCATTCATCCCGCGCAGCTGGACACCGTGCAGCGGGCCTTCTTGCCCGATGCCCGGCAACTGGCCTGGGCGGACCGGGTGCTGAGCGCCGTGGCCGGGGGCAGTCATGCGGTGCAGGTGGATGGCGAGATGGTCGACCTGCCGCTGATCGAACAGGCGCAGCGTTTGCGCGACGTGGCCCGTCGCTATGCGCGCGCCGCCAAAGCCGATGCCTGCTGAATCGACCGTCAAATCAGGAGATGCGCCATGGAAAACCGCCAGCCTTGTTTTGTCGAAGCGGCTACGCAGCAAGGGTACGACATCGTGTTGCGGCCTTTGGATGATGTGCGGCAGTCGGAACAGGTCGATCCCGGCAACGTGCAGCGGCTGCGTGAGTCGATCCTGCACACGGGCCAATGGCTCGAGCCGATCATTGTGGAGCGTTCGAAAGGGATCGTGATGGACGGCAATCACCGCCTCAACGCCGCGTTGCAACTGGGCTTGACGCGGGTGCCCTGCATCGAGCTCGATTATGCCGACCCGCGGGTGCGGGTGCGGCATTGGCAGACCGGGCAGGCGTTTGAGGTGACGCGGATTTTCACCACGATTGCGCGAGGGGAGATCTTTCCCTACAAGACCACCCGGCATGCCTTCGACCCTGCACTGCCGGTGGTCGCCATCCCTTTGGACAACCTGTATGGCTGAAGGCTGGCGCACAACGCCAGGCCAAGGTGCTTCATGAGCACCTTGGACCGGCCTCAGGCTTTCTCGGACTCCGGCCATAATCCGACATGGATCAAGAGGGTGACGATGACCCCCAGCAGGATGCCGACCAGGCGATCACGGATTTCGCTCAGGTTGGTCATCGGCGCGAAGTCCGCCAGCAGCGCCAGCGCGAAGGCGAACGCGATCTGGATACCGGCATAGCTGCTGCGGGGTGAGCCCGCGCTGACCCACGCGGCCAGGCCCAGCACGGGCAGGCTCATCAATAACAGGCCGACGATGCTGTCGATTTTCGGCACGATCCACACCATGCACAACAGCGCCAGGGCACTGCCGACCAGGCAACCGAGGATGCGCAACAGGCCTTTGTGCAGGGTCTTTTCCAGGCTCGGCATGGCCGTGATCAGGCAGGTGAGCATGGCGGTGTGGATCCCGGGCCAGTCCACCGCGGTGTACAGCAGGTAGCACAACAGGGCGGCGAGCAGAGTCTTGAAGGCGAACTGCAGATAGGCCGGGTTTTCGAAGGCGTCGGCCACCAGCAGGGGCGGCTTGGATGCCCGTGGGGTTTCGGCGGGGGGCGGCAGCGGCAACAACAGGGTGTTGACCGCCACGGTCACCACCGTCGGATAGACAATCGCGACCCAGGCCCAGAGGCAGACACGGGTCAGGGCTTCGGGATTGTTATTGAGGTCCACCTGGCTCTGGATATAGATCGTCACCAGGGCCATCACGAAAAACAGCGGGCTCAGTCGACAGGTGCGCATGAAAAACACACTGACGAAAAACACCAGGCTGGCGGCGGCAATGCGCAGCAGGGGATAGTCGAAGGTGAATTTCAGCAGCAGGATCGCCAAGCCCACGGCCAGCGTGGTGCTGACGATGAACAACATGCCCAGCATCCGGGTCAGGGCCAGGCTCGACTGGGTCACGAAGAACACCAGCACCAGGGAGATCGACAGCAGCGGCACCTGCAAGCTCATGGAGAGCAGGATGACGATCGTGCAGCTGACCAGATGACGCACAAGCGCATTCGTTCTGCCAGGGCGAATGCTCAGTTCCTCCTTGAGAATTCCCAGTGGCGACTGCCCCTGCGTGGCGTCCTTCATGGCGTCGTGGTCGACGATGCTTGCGCCGGGCCGCTACCGGTGTTGACGACGGCGACGGCCGATGCGCCGATGCGGAATGACGGCAGGTCCGGCCCATTGACCCGGATGCGCACCGGAAAGCGTTGCGACACCCTGACCCAGTTGATCGACCGTGCGACCTTGGGCAAGCCGTTGACGTCCGTCCCTCCATCATCTGGCAGCACGCCGAAGCCGATCGAGTCGACGTTGCCCGTGAATGTCTGGCGCGTATCGCTCATCAGGTAGACCGTGGAGGGATCGCCCGGTCGGATGTTCTTCAGCTCGGTTTCGCGGAAATTGGCGACCACGTACCAATGCTGCGTGTCGATCAGGCTGAACACCGGCTGGCCCGCCGAGGCGAATTGACCAACCGTTGTCTTGAGGCCCACCACGCGCCCGTCGAACGAAGCACGCACGGTGCTGTACTCGACGTTCAGCGCTGCCCGGGCGATCTGTGCTTCGATCACCGCCCGATGGGCCACCAGGGCCTCGACGCCGCTGACCGCCGCAGTGGCCTGACGGGCTTGCAGTTGGCTCACGTTGAGTTGCGACAGCGCACTGCGTCGTGAGGTGCGCGACTGGTCGATGGCCTCCGCGGAGATGTAGCCATGGGACAGCAGGCTTTCCTGGCGCCTGAGGGTGTCGCCGCTTTGCTTGGCCAGCGCCTGCGCCCGCTCGATCTCGGCATGCGCCGCCTCGGCGTTCAGGCGCTGGGCGTTTACCTGCCGTTGGTTCAGGCCGATCTGCTGATCCAGCTCCACCAGCGCCGCCCTGGCCTCGTCCAATGCCACCTGGTAGGGGCGCGGATCGATGCGCATCAGTACGTCGCCCTGGTGGACGGGCTGGTTTTCCCGCACGGGCAACTCGACGATGCGCCCGCTGACCTGCGGGGTGACATTGACGGTATCGGCATAGGCGTAGGCGTCGTCGGTGCGCGGTTGCGCATCCAGCCGGGCGATCACCCAGAGCAGCAGGCCCAGGACGGCGACGCAGAGGGCGCCTACCAGCAGTCGACGAGGATATTGAGCAGACGAGTGTGTGTTCATGGGAAAACGCCCGGGTTAGAAAAAGACCAGCCAGGTCAGCAGCGAAAAAAACAGGGCCAGCAGCGGGTAGCTCAGCACCAGCGGTTGCAGCCATGCGGTACGCTGTGTCCTGAGCAGCACAGCCCTGATCACAAAGGTCAGCAGGACGCCGCCGATCGTGCAAAACAGCCAATCCGGGAAATAGGCGCCGATCACGTTGATCGACGGGGGCTGCTTGCAGGCGGCCAGTGTCAGGCAGGCCAGGGTGCCAGCCAGTGTTTTTCCGGTACGGTACAGACGTTCGCCTGGGGAGCGGGCGCCGGTGGGGCGGGTATTAATCAAGGTCGACGCTTCTGGTTGGATTGGCAAAACGGGGCGCGCCGCAAACGCTCGAGCCCGGAGCGAAGTGAACGAGTGTTCCGCAGTCTTTCGTTGCCGATATTCTAGAGAGCGCTTCAGGGGTGAACATGATCTGTTCGGCCATAAAATTGATAGGGAGTGCACTGTGATCGACCTTGGGTGTCTTTTGGTGGAGTCGATGTGCCAGTGAGTAATCAACAGCGTAGCATCAGTGCTGCGGTCATCATGTCCCGGGTCGGGCTTGAGCGTGGCCTGTCGATCGTGGACTTTCTCGCAGGCTCCAGGCTTGAGCCCGGCGACTTGGCCAAGCCCACGGGCATCATTTCCTTCGAGCAGGAATTTCGCCTGATCCGCAACCTGCTCAAGCACTGTGGCGGTGTCACCGGCCTGGGGCTGGAGGTGGGATTGCGCTACCGCTTCACCTCATTGGCCGCGCTGGGATTCGCCCTGGTCAGCAGCCCCACGCTGCGCGATGCCTTTTCACTCATTCCGCACTACTCCGAGTTGAATGCCAGCCTGGTGCGCGTGGCGGTGGATGCCCGGGCAACGGACCTGCGGATCGAATGCGAGGAGAGCGGAATCCCGCTGGAGTTGCGCCCGTTCATCGTTGAGCGATGCTTTGCCGCCGGGTTGCGGATCGCCGGCGATCTGCTCGGACGCACGGCGATTCCCCAGGCCATTGCGTTCAGTTTTGCCGAACCTGCCGACGTGGCGCTTTATCAGCGACTCACCGGTGTGCGTCCGCAGTTCAATGCGCCGAAAAGCACCCTGGTCTTCAGCCAGGCCGACGCGGATGTATTGCTGGCGTTGGCCGATCCGCTGGCGCTGCATATCGCCCATGACCAGTGTCGGCGCGGTTTGCAGGTTGGGCCGAAGACCGGCGAACTGACGGGGCGCGTGCGCGAGTTGCTGGCCGCCCAGCCGGCCGCCATGCCCTCCATGGGGCAGCTGGCCGACAGCCTGTGCCTGTCGGTGCGGACCTTGCGGCGTCGATTGCGGGAGGAGGGCACGGCCTATCTCGGTTTGTGCGACGAAGTGCGCGAAGCGATCGCCGAACGCTTGCTGACCGGCTCGCGCCTGCAGGTCGAGCAGATCGCCGAGACCCTGGGGTATTCGGAGTCCGCCAGCTTTATCCATGCGTTCAAGCGCTGGACCGGGGAGTCTCCCCATGCCTTTCGGCGTGCCCGACGCCCGGACTGATCCGGCAAAGGTCCGGGTGAGGGGCGACTTCCTGTCAGCCTGATCAAGCTTGTGGATCGAAGGCCGTCATACCCGCCTGCGCCTGTTTGCTGCGCAAGGCGATTGCGCCGGGTACCCAGGCATGGGGAAAGAGGTAGAAGCGGTTCTCCTCCACGCCCTTCAGGGTGATTTCGGCGATTTCGCGCGCGGAAATCTTGCCGGCTTCCACGGCTCGTCTCACCCGCTCCTCGTACTGCCGCTTCATCTCGCTGTCGGCGGCAGTATCCGCGAACTCCGCCGGACGGTTGCGCTCGGACTCGATGATGCCGGTCGGGAAGAAGGCAGGAGAGAGCACGCTGACGCCGACCACGCTGTTGGCCATCTTCAGGTCGTTGGCCAGGCTCTCTGAAAGCGCCACTACCGCCGCTTTAGTGGCGTTGTAAATGCCACTGCCGGCCGAATACATCCAGCCAGCCGCCGAGGCGATATTGACGATGTGCCCCTCGCCCTGTTCGAGCATGATCGGCGTGAAGGCTTTCACGCCCCAAGCGACGCCATAAAGATTGACGTTGGTGACCCACTGCCAGTCGGCGACGGTGTTTTCCCAGATCGGCGCGGTGACGCCCACGCCGGCGTTATTGAACAGCAGATGCACACCGCCGAAACGTTGCACGGCCAGTTTCGCCAGTGCGGCGACCTGCTCGAATCTGGACACGTCCACCTGCAGGGTGGCGATGTCTGTGCCGGGGTGTTCCTGCTGGATCAAGGTGCGGGTGGTCTCCAGGTTGGCGGCTTCGACATCGGCCAGTACCAGCTTCATCCGACGTCGCGCACACGCCATCGCCAGCTCTCGGCCCAGGCCGGCGCCGGCTCCGGTGATCACGCTGACCTTAGCGTTCAAGTCTTTCATCTGTCGCCTCCTGATGAGCGGTGTCGATACGCTGTTTCAGCGCTTCGTTCATACGTTGATAGAGTCGTTTCGATTGGCTCAAGCGCTGCCAGAGCGCCGGCAGCAAGAGGCCGGAAAAGCGCTCTCCATGGATGAAGCGGGTGGACCCATCGGCGTTCTCCATCAGCTGGAAGAAGTGTTCGCCGGTCACCGTGAAAGGGTTGCCGCCCCGCCAGGCGAAGCGGCGTGGCGCTTCGTTGCTGCTGATGCGGGCCTGGAAGGACGCCTTGCGTTCCTTGCCCAGCTTGACCGCGAAGCGCACCTGCCCGCCGGGGCGGTGATCGATCTGCTGGATTTCCAGCATGGGGTTCCACTGCGCGTAGCGCTCGAAGTCGACGAGACAGTTCCACACCGCACTGGGGGGCGCATCGATCTCGATTTCGGTCCTGATCTGCCGCGAGAAGAGGCTGTCACGACGGGTCCCCAGGGCCTTGTACGCCTGCTTCTCGCGCTGCCGGTTGAACAACCTGGCTCTTAAGTCTGGCTTGCTGAAGCCCACCAGGGCGTACAGTCGTGGCGAACAGTAGAGCATCTCCACCGAAAAGCCGTGCGGGTCGTTGAGGTAGACGCATTGCACCAGCCCCGCCTGGCCCACCGGTGTGCAGTTGGGCACGAAGCCGGCCACCAGCGCCCGTTCGAACTGTGCGGTGAATCCGTCCTGGCTGTCGAAACCCATGGCCAGGTTCATGATGCCGATGTCGCTCAGTCGGTAACGGGGCGGCCAGGGCTTGGGGGCCGCCGGTTGGCGGATGTCCAGCCACATGTCGCCTTTGATCAGGCAGGCGCTGGCGATGCCAGGGTTATCCTGCTCGACAAGCGGGGCGCCACGCTCAAATCCCAACCCTTCGACAAAGGCCGCCACGCTGCGGGCGCAATCGGCGACAACCAGGCCCAGGCCTGTCAGCTTGCACGGGTAGGGCAACCCTTGCAGGGAGCGGTCTTCGATCAGCTCGATGAGAATCCCGTCCGGATCCCGGATGAAACGGCGATTGGCGAGCCGCTTGGTTTCCAGGGAGACGCCGAGAGACCGCGCGAGGGTTTCGAAGCGCTCCAGCGAATCGACCCGCGCCAGGATGCGCCGATAACCGACGCGCTCGTCGTCCTCGGGGGAGAGGGGGGCGGAGACCGGCGACTCGAATTCGAACAGTTCCAACTGAAAGAACGCCCGGTCGTCGATCAACCAACTGACCCGCGAGGCGGCTCCGGCAAGGCCTTGTATCCGCTCGGCCTGCTTGCCACGGAAGGACAACGTGCCGAAGACATGCTTGAGGCCGAACAGCTTCTGGTAGAAACGCAGGGACGCGCGGGTGTCGCGCACGCACAGCGCGATCTGGCAGATAGTGGTGGTCATGGTCGTTCGCTCAGAAGAGTTTGCCGATCAGCGCGGTCGGCAGCAGTTGCAGCAGGGGCCGCAGCAGCAGCCAGGGATAACCGGGAATCACTGCTCGCTTGCGACGTTGCACAATGGCATCGGTGATCCGTTTGCCACCTTCCTCCAGTGATAGCAGGAAGGGCCGGTGCTTGAGCTTGTTGTTCATCGGCGTGTCGATATAACCCGGGTAGATGACCGTCACGGCCAGGCTCTTGCCCTTGCCTTGTGTTTCGGCACGCAGGGCCTCCATGTACACGCTGACGGCAGCCTTGCTCGCGCTGTAGGCCGCGCTGCCGGGCAGGCCGCGCCAGCTGGCGATCGAACTCATCGCCACAATCTGCCCATGACCCTGGTGCTTGAACAGGGTGATTGCCGCGTCGACGGTGGCGCAGGCGCCGATGACATTCACTTCGAACATTTGGCGGGAGTTGGCGAAATCGATGCGTCCTATGCGTCCGTCGTGACCCAACCCGGCATTGGCCACAACGATATCGAGCTTGCCCAGTTCGACGCTGGCGGCAGTCAGCGTCTCGCGTATCTGCCCGGTATCACTGACATCCAGCGGATAGACCAGCACCCGCACGCCGTGCTGCGCCTCCAGCTCGGACTTGATGAGGTGCAAGACGTCGAGTTGACGGGCAGCCAGCGCCAGGTCATAGCCACGCTTGGCGAATTCACCCGCCACTTGGCGCCCCAGGCCGGAAGATGCGCCGGTGATGAAGACCGATTTGCTCATGAACGCTGCCTCATTATTGTTTTTCTCCAGGCGCATTAAGCCAAGCCGGTCCCTTCGAGGCGATGTTCGAACGTGTCAGATGATTGATAATTACAGCCAAAAGAACATTAAATAGCCCTTTCTGAGAAGCGTGAGCCGCCATGAGTCTTTCCATGTTTCCCCGTGCCAGCCAGGCACCGCTGTGCTTCTGCATTGCGCAGATGGAGGCGTGGGGATATTCGTTGCATGAGGTGCTGGCGGGGAGCGGCCTGGGCGTCGACAGTTTTGCACTGCCTGAGTCAGTGCCCGACAGCCGCCAGGAACAGACGGTCTACGAGAATATCCTGCGTCTTTATGATGGAGGCACGGCGGCCGGCCTGGACCTCGGTCGGCTGACCAACGTGAATAGCGTGGGGGTGCTGGGCGGACTGCTGGCAAACGCGATTGATCTTGGCCATGCCGGCTATCTGTCGCGGCGTTTCCATCCCCTGACCAATCCCTGGATCGTGCCCGAACTGATCGATAGCCTCGCCACCGGTCAGTCGGTCGTCCGCTACCGCCAGGTCGGCGGATTGCCCGCGCTGTACCGGTTTCTCATCGACCGCGACATCCTTGGCACGCGCCAGCTACTGCGTGACCTCTTCGGTGGGGATGCAGAAGGGTATGTGTGTGCGGTGGCATTCGGTTATCCCGAGCCCGAAGACGCCGAGCGCTATCCGGTCGAGTTCGATTGTCCCGTGAGCTTCGGTCATGACCACACCTATGTCACCTACGACAATGAACGGGGCCACCTGCGCAATGCACGGAGAAACCCCCACGCTTACCACCTGTATCTACGGCTGTGTCGCGAAGCCCAGGCGGAGCGTGCAACGTTGTCCTGGCAAAGCCGAGTGAGCAGCCTCCTGGCGTGCATCGACTTCTATCCGAACACTGCGGCCATGGCCAAGAAGCTCAACTGCTCGGAGCGCAGTCTGCGGCGGTACCTGGGTGAGGAGGGGGTGCAATATTCCGAGTTGGTGGACAAGATACGTTTCGAGCGGGCGATCTACCTGCTGCATCACTCCGAGGACTCCATCAAGACCATCAGCTTCAAGCTCTTCTACAGCGAGCCGCCAGCGTTCGTTCGGGCGTTTTCACGCTGGAGCGGGATGACGCCGGGGGAGTTCAGGTCTGCAAGGGGGCCGTCCTGAGACGAGGTATTCACCCCGTCCCGGACCGGGCATCACTCGGTTTTCGCCGCCATCAAGGCATTCAGTTCGCCGTAGGTGTGGGCCTTCAAGGCGTGGGTATCGAGCTGGCCGTTGTCCAGGAAGCTGCGGACCAATGTGCCCATGGCGCCGTACAGGAACTCGGCGATGCTGGAGCCTGCGCTGAGGCGTCTGACCCCCAGGCGCTGCAATTCGTCGGGCGAGGGCAGCCCATCCCGGGACAGCAGGTTGACCGGCAGTTTCGTGTCCCGGCAGATGGCGGCAATTTCGTTCGAGTCGACCACGCCTGCCGCAAACAGGCCATTCGCCCCGGCGCCGGCATAAAGTGCGGCGCGTTTGAGCAGCTCCTCAAGACGCTGTTCGGCGGGGAACAGGTTCTTCAGGTAGACGTCGGTACGCACGTTGATGAACAGGTTGACCCCCGCGCGGTTGGCTACCTTTCTGGCGACGTCGATCTTGCGCACGAGCAGCTCGGGACGGGCCAGGCCGTCTTCGATATTGATCCCGACCGCCCCGGCGGCGATGACGGCGTCGATCACCTGGCCGACCTGCTCCAGGTCATCCGAGTAGCCGCCTTCGATATCCACCGTGAGCGGTACGCTGAGCACCCGGGCCATCGATTTGACGGTGGTGCTCAGCAGGTCGAGCGGCAGCTTGTTGCCATCCTGGTAGCCATGGGACCAGGCCATGGCCGCGCTGCTGGTGGCGACCGCCTTGCCGCCCAGGCGTTCGACGAGGCGTGCACCGCCGGCATCGGCGACGTTGGCCAGGACCAGTAGTCCATGCTGATGAAGGTTGTGAAAAGCGGTATCCAGTGCGGTCATGAAAATTCAACTCCTTTGAACGTTATGTTTGGAATGGCAAGGGGTGGTGTCATCTGTGTCGTTGATTACAAAAAAACGATCGGTTAAATGGCATTGGATGGCGATTGATACTATCCCAGTGAAGCAGGGGCGAGGCGAGATTTTGGCCTGCCGATCGGCATTCAGATTATCGGACTTCACTGGAAAGAGGATCGTATTCTGGCTCTGGCCAAGGTGTTGGAGAGCTGGCTATCGGGATAGCGGCGAGTGACTCCTAGTGAGAGTGGCCTGGAAATTTGACAGCTGAGATCCCTCGACTATATTCGACGCCACATGCACCACATCGTCATATCATGGAAGATAAAATGGCTACTGCGCTGATCAATGGAAGAGAAATCAGCTTTACAGATACGCAGGACGGAGAGGTGGCAATCGTCCTATCACATGGTCTGTTTATGGACCAAAGCATGTTTGATGCTCAGGTCCAGGCGTTGCGTGGCTCTTATCGAGTCATTACATGGGACCAGCGGGGTCACGGACAGGCTGCTTTCATCAATGAACCGTTCAGCCTTTGGGACAGTGCAGACGACCTGTCTGCCTTGTTGGCTTACCTTCATATAAATCAGGCTGTCCTGCTGGGTATGTCGCAAGGTGGCTATGTCAGCCTCCGAGCGGCGCTCCGTTATCCCGAGAAAGTTCAGGCATTGATTCTGATCGCTACGCAAGCCGGCGTTGAAGATGAAACTCAGAGACTCGCCTACACCCATCTTTTGAATGCTTGGTTTGAAAATTCGCTCACCGATGAAATAGCACAAAGTGTGTCCGGCCTTATTTTGGGGCCGGATAAAGCGTTAGCTGCCCCTTGGGTTGAAAAGTGGCGTACTATCGAAAACAGTACGTTAGGTTTTAACTTTCATGCACTGGCGGAGCGAGACGATCTGGTACCGGCGTTGAGTGAGTTGCATGTACCCGCGTTGGTCATCTGGGGGACTGAGGACGGTGCTATCGGTATTGACCAGGCTAAACAGCTCAGTGCCGGGCTTGCCGGTAGTCAATTCCTGGCCGTTCCGGGTGCTGCACACTCGGTCAGTATCACTCATTCCGCTGTCGTCAACTCAAGCATCAAGGCGTTTTTATCTGACGCCTTGCGTTGAATGGGGACAAGGTTGAAGTTCCCAGTTTTTTCATGTCTATTAAAATAATAAGTGGAGCGCGATATGGATATTCCGCAAGGTTACAAGCTGTTGTTCAGGAGTAGTCCCTTTCTTGACCTTTTAGGACCCTTTTATTATCGTGAGGATTCTGAAGGTTTTATCGTTGGCATCCGCGTTGAGGAAAAACATGCTAATGCTCGTGGACTGGCCCATGGCGGCTTGTTCATGGCGCTGGCTGATATCGCATTGGGTTACAGCGCCGCGTTTTCAAAAGACCCACCTCTTAAACTGGTAACGACGACACTGACGACGGATTTTGCCGGCTCAGCGAAAGTCGGCGATTGGTTGGAAGCCAAGGTCGATATTCAAAAGACCGGGAGCCGACTGGTGTTTGCCAATACCTATATCTGCGTTGACGACGAGCGCGTGGTCAGAGCCAGTGCGTCATTTCTAGTGGCGAGTTGAAACGCTGGCAGGATAGGACTCAAGGGTTCTGCCAAACGTCATATCAAGCGCAATCAACGATAGGTCACGGAGTGATTGACAATGGACAGTGCTGCGCACTCATCGGAAACGGATCAAGAGTTTAAAAGTAAAACCGAACGTAAGAACGTGAAACGCAAGGCCATCAGTAGTCCGTATTTTCATCGGCTTCAGCGCCGACACTTTATTCTGTTCGATATTCTTCCGATATTCGGTGTTGTTCTGGCGGCTTTGTTGTCGCTGTATCTGCCGATCAGTGCGTTGGATATTGGTTTGTTTATTTTATTCTGGGCCTTGACCGGGATTGGTGTCAGTGTGGGCTATCATCGGTACTTTACTCACCGCTCGTTCAAGGCCACGCCGGCAGTCGCTGTGCTACTGACAATACTAGGTTCCATGGCCGGTCAGGGCGCTTTGCTGTCTTGGGTGGCCATGCACCGTCGTCACCATGAGTTGAGTGACCAGCCTGGTGATCCGCATTCACCTAATCTGCATGGGTCCGGAATCATAGGGGGCATCAAGGGGTTGGTTCACTCACACTTCACCTGGATGAAGGCACACGATTATCCCAACGTTGTCTATTACGCTCCTGATCTGCTTCGAGATCCGCTCATCAGCAAAACCGCCCGGTATTACTACACTTGGGTGCTTCTCGGCCTGCTGGCTCCGGCGCTCCTGGGGGGACTGCTCAGCCAATCCTGGTGGGGGGCGCTCAGTGGTTTCCTCTGGGGCGGTGTCATTCGCATGTTTGTGGTGGGGCATATCATTTGGTCGATCAACTCGGTACTCCATCGTGTGGGTACGCGTCCCTATCAATCCAGGGATTACAGTCGTAATGGTGGAGTGTTGGGCCTGTTTACCTTTGGCGAGTCATGGCACAACAATCATCACGCCTTTCCCGAGTCCCCTTCATTCGGTTTGCAATGGGCAATATTTGATCCTGGCTACTGGTTCGTGCGCGGCTTGAGTTTGGTGGGATTGGCATGGGACCTTCGTGTTCCCACCGCACAAAGAAGGTCGAGTCGTAAAAAAAGAAATGTACAGTCTCTCTAAGAAGGAAGCTAAATATGACTGCCTATGAAAACCTTCAAGCGGAAAAAGCTGCCGTTATCCAGTGGTGTAAAGATCAGATCGGTGGGCTTTTGAACTCCCCGGGGATCGCTATCGATGAAAATAAAGATTTTAGTGAGCTGGGTCTGGATTCCTCTCTGGCGGTGTCTTTGCTGATTGAGATTGAGCAACAGTATGGGGTGGAAATTTCAGCGGAAGAGTTGTTCGACAACTCCAGTATCCTGGCCGTGGCAAATTTAATTTTGGCCAGGAATGGGGCAGCGGAAAAATGAGCCGCTCAACGGCTGGTCAGCGATTGGATGAGGCCTCTAAAGCCATACGTTACCATTATGATGTGGGAAACGATTTTTATGAGCTGTGGCTGGACAAGACACTTTCATACTCCTGTGCCATCTGGGCGGATAATAAAACGCTAGAGGCCGCGCAAGAAAATAAAATTGCCTATCACCTTAATGCCATTGGGGCGCCCGGACTGACATCGGTGCTGGATATCGGTTGTGGTTGGGGAGGTGTGCTTGAGGCGTTGGAACATATGCCTGGTATCAAGCACGCGGTGGGCCTGACGTTGAGTGATGCGCAAGCAGATTTTATCCAGAAACAGCGCTATTCCAAGGTGGCGATAGAGGTGAAGAATTGGCAGGAGTTCCAGCCTGTCACGTCATTCGATGGGATTATTTCGATTGGTGCCTTCGAGCATTTTGCGACACCGGCAGACAGTGTCGAAGAAAAAATAGCGATCTATCGGAGTTTTTTTGCTTCTTGCCGGGACTGGCTGACGCCCGGCGGCCGGCTTTCATTGCAAACCATCGCCTATGGTTCCATGCGCAGGGAGCAGGCGAACGCATTCTTCAATGAAGAAATATTCCCTAATGCCGATCTGCCAACGTTGGCTGAAATAGCACAGGCCGCGGACGGTCTCTTCGAAATCCAACGCGTCGAGAACGGTCGATTGGATTATGCGAAGACTTGCGAAGAGTGGTATCACCGATTGTCTGCCAATAAAGCTGTTGCAGTGGAGCGTGTGGGGGCGGCGGTGGTCAGTCGTTACTTGCGTTATTTGAAAATGTCAGCGTATGGGTTTCAGTTTGGGAAGATTCAATTGTTGAGGCTGCAGCTTCAAGCCATTCGCTGACTGATCTGGCAGCCGTTGCCTCGCGATAGCTGACATTGCTCGGGATTACACAATGACACCCATTAAAACAATGGATTTACCTCGATTCAATCCGTTCTCCGCCGAGTTTCGCGAGGCACCCTACACAGTGTACAGTCGGTTGCGTGAGCTGAACCCACTGCATAAGGTATTGGGTATGTGGGTCGTGACTCGACATGCCGATGTCATGAGTATTTTGCGTGACCGTAGTTGTAATGTCAGTATTATTCCAAAACTGGTCGACAATCAGGCCGCCAAGTTTGCTCGTGATAATGCACCATTTCAACGGTTAGCCTACAAATCCATCGTGTTCACTGAAAATCCGGATCATCATCGTTTGAGAAAACTGATGAATGTGGCATTTTCGCAAACGGCAATAGATCAGTTGCAGCTCTCCATAGCGCATATTACCCGGGAGCTGTTGGCGGAGGGTCGGCGGCAGGGCGGTATGGACATGATCTCCGGTCTTGCTCAGCCTTTACCGTTGCGGGTTATGTGCGAGTGGATCGGAATACCTCCTGACATGCATTCGAGCATTGACGCATGGACCCATGCGATTCGATTTTTGTTGGAGCCTGGATTAATGGTCAAGGACGACTTCGAAAGAGTCAGCGCGGTTCTTGATGATTACATGGCCTACATTGCCAGCGTTATTGCCGAACGCAGAAGCAAACCCGGGGAGGACTTGATCAGTCAATTGCTTGATTTGCAAATCGACGGGGACCGTCTGAGCCATGAGGAACTGATCTTTGTCTGCATCATGTGTTTTGTTGCCGGCAACGAAACCACCAAGAGCCTGATAGGCAATACCATCAATACGCTGTTTGAGTACCCTGGCCAATATCGTTTGCTTCAGGAGCGCCCGGATCTTGTTCCGGGTTGTGTACAGGAGTCCTTGCGTTTCGAGGCACCGCTTCAGCATACCAAGCGCTTGGCGACGAAGGATCTCATCGTGGATGGGCGGGTTATCCGCGAGGGGGATCAGATTCTCCTGTGCCTGGGGTCGGCGAACAGGGATGAAGAGGCCTTTTCTGGTGCGGCCAGCTTTGACATCCAGCGCCAGACCAAGGGCCATCTGGCTTTTGGCTACGGCATGCACGGCTGCCTGGGAGCGCTACTGGCCGAGCGCCAGACCCAGGCGGTACTTTCCCAGTTGCTGGAGGGGCCTGAATGGACACGTCGTTGCCCTGAGCCGAGCTGGCAGTCTGGTAGTTTCATCGTTCGTTGTCTGTCATCACTTGATATTCAATTTGCCTGATGCTCCCAGGGAAGGTGATATGGATACCCCGGCTATTTCCCTGATCTGTTTTCCTCACGCAGGTGGCAGCAATGCGACCTACAACGGCTGGGGGCCACGTCTTTCCGAGCGCATCCAAAGGATAAAGCCGGAGTCTTTCGAGCGGCATGCCCTCAGGGCTACCTTTACAGAGATCGACTGTCTTTCCAGCCATATCGCGCAACAGCTTGGTCATGAACGCCGGCCGTTGGCGTTGTACGGCCATAGCATGGGGGCCATCCTGGCTTATGACGTTGCCTGCAAGCTGTCGAAACTGAACACGGTTCCGATTGCGCATTTGTTCGTCTCGGGTAGACGAGCTCCGCAGCTGGTGGCACGTCTAGCCCCCGTTCATGAGCTGCCGGATCAGACATTTCTGCAAGCGTTGATCGCTTATGGTGGCGTTCCAGAGGCAATCAGCACCAATGGCCGCGTCCTAGGCACGCTGCTACCGAGTATTCGGAGTGATCTGGCCTTGGTGGAAACTTATCGATTCCAGCCAATGGACAGGCTGAGGTGTCCGATCAGCGCAATCTACGCCAGGCAGGATCCTGTCGTCGAAATGAGTGAGCTTATGGCCTGGCAGGAGAGAACAACGGGCGGCTTCGCGTTCCATGAGTTGGAGGGGGATCACTTCTTCCACTCTTCTCGGCCTCAAGGACTCATCGACATTATTCATCGCTCATTGAATTCACACGTTTCCAGGAGGCTTGAATGCAACAGTTTCAATTCATGATTGACTGCCTGGACAGTCACAGCGAACGTTATCCGGAAAAGGCGGCCTATATTTTTCTTTCGGAAAAGCTGTTTCCGGAAAAAACGCTGACCTTTGCACAGTTGAGGGTTGAAGCCAGGCAATTCGCCAGTCGTCTGATGATAGTCACTCAAGTCGGTGACCGGGCGCTATTGATACTCCCCGCCGGGCTGGATTTCATTATTGCGTTTTTTGGCTGCCTATATGCGGGGGTGGTCGCCGTGCCTCTCTGTCCCCCCAATAAAAGGCGGTCGCAACGCACACTGCAAGGCATTATTGACGACTGCTCCCCCCGTTTGGTTATCACGCACAAAGCCTTAGGCAACTCTTTTCGAGATCAGCATCAGCCAGAGACGCTTTCCTGGATCGAGATGGACGATTTGGCAGACGATCTTCTGCCTGCGGGTTGCCCTGATTACCCTGTGCTCGATGATCAAAGCCTGGCGTTTATTCAGTACACGTCAGGTTCCACGTCGTCACCCAAAGGTGTCATGGTGACGCATTCCAATGTCGTTGCGAATCAAGCGATGATTCACCAGGCGTTTGGCCATGACGAGACCTCTTGCGTAGTCGGTTGGGTCCCGCACTACCATGATCAGGGGCTTATCGGAAACATCTTGCAGCCGATGTTTGCCGGCGCTACTAGCATCCTGATGTCCCCCGTGACGTTCATGCGCTGGCCTTTGCGCTGGCTTCAAGCCATTTCGCTGTACCAGGCGCATTCCAGCGGCGGGCCGAATTTTGCGTTCGAAGCCTGCATTGCAGCCCTTGAGCGTGAGCCTGATGTCGAGCTGGATTTGAGCACCTGGAAAATCGCCTTCAATGGTGCCGAGCCTGTTCGTCAGGAAACGTTGAACAAATTCCAGGCTGCTTTCGCCCGGTTCGGACTCCGCCGAGAGGCGATCTACCCCTGCTATGGTTTGGCCGAATGCACCCTGCAGGCTACGGGAGGGGCCAAGGGAAATGCTCCGGTGATGTTAAGCGTCGACGCGCAGGCCTTGCGCGATGGCAATATCTTGCCAAGCGATGCGGGCTTCTGTCAGACGCTGGTCAGTTCGGGGCGAGCGTTGCCAGGGACGTGGGTATCGATTGTGAAACCGCTGACCCGTAAAGCCTGTGCAGCGCTTGAAGTTGGAGAAGTCTGGATAGCGGGTCCTCATATTGCCAAAGGTTATTGGAATCAGCCCGCCCTGACCTCGGAAGTTTTTGTCAATAATTTATCGGGTGATATTCAACGATCTTATTTACGTACTGGCGACCTTGGCTTTATTCACCAGGGGGAGCTATATGTAACAGGTCGTATTAAAGATATGATTGTCATTCGAGGTAAAAATTATTATCCACATGATATTGAACACAGTGTGTTCACTGCCCATGACAGTCTCGAGCATTCGGCATGTGCCGTGTTCTCACTGATGGAGACTGAAGAAAAACTGATCGTTGTCCAGGAAGTACGAAGGTCGTGGAGGAAGAAAATTATCCTAGACGAAGTCGTTTCAACGATTCGACAGGCGGTGGTGCTGAATAATGAAGTCACACCTCACGATATCGTTCTATTGCTACCTGGGAAATTGCTGAAAACCAGTAGCGGCAAAGTAATGCGTCATGCAATCCGTTCTCAATATATCGACAATACCCTTGAGCGATGGCTTGGTGAGTGTCGTTCACCCGCATAGATAACAAGGATCTATACCATGGAAGATTTCAACGCCAGTAACCCAGATTTTGACAAACATGTGCAAGGCGCCGTACTCAGTATGCCCGCGGCTAAATTGCTGGGGTTTCACTATAACTACCTGAAACCGGGCTATTGCGAAATCGAGCAGCCCACCCGCAAGGAGCTCACTCAGCACAGTGGCTTCTTTCAAGGCGGCATCATCGGCGCGTTGGCCGATTTCGCCGGTGGTTCGGCTGCTGGAACCCTGCTGCCGCCTGGTTGGATCAATATGACGACAGACTTCACGGTCAAGCTGATCGCTCCGGCGGACGGTGACAAGCTGCTGGCCAGGGGGCGTGTCATCAATGCGTCGAACAATACGACGGTTGCCGCTGCTGATTTGTTTGCCGTGAAACAAGGCAAGGAAACACTGTGTGCTACCGCACTGGTGACGATGCGCAATATCCCCCTTAAGGCCTGAAACATTTGGGTGGATGTCCGGGTTGATAGCGCAACGCCGTGTCGACAACGGCCCAGCGGATTTTGTCGGCGTCAAAGCGCTGTGAGCCGAGCACCGAGGGCGTCAAGAAACGTCCTCGTCTTGCTCGGTATGAAGCGTCGGGAGGGCAGCAGGGCGTAGATCGGTGCGCTTGCGCTGTGCCAGTCACGCAGTATATGAACCAGGCGGCCGGCGGTAAGGTCGTCTGCAACGTCGACGCTGGATTTGAGCGTGATCCCGTGGCCGGCAATCGCCCAGTCGCGCACGGCATCGCCACTATTGGCGTGGAGCCGCGCGCGCGGTTGGAATTCGATCACTTCGCTCCCTGGACCTTCCAGGCGCCAGGGCTGGGAGGGGTCGTCATAGCGTAGACAGCCATGACGCTCCAGGTCCTGTAAAGACCCGGGTTCCCCATGGCGTTCGAGATACGCAGGGGCGGCCACCAGAATCCGCCGGTTGTCCGCCAGCTTGCGCAGGATGGCGCTGCTGTCCCGAGGTTGACCAATACGCACCGCGACGTCGATCCGTTCATACGTCAGGTCGACCAGTCGGTCGTCGAGCCGGAGTTCGATATCCAGCCGTGGATGGCGCTCGACCAGTTCAGCCACCAGCGGCACCAGGTGAATGCGTCCGAAAGAAATGGGCGAACTGACCCGTAGCCGGCCAAACGGCTCTTCACCGCCCACCGTCATTCGTGATTCCGCAGCCTCCAGTTCCTCCAGTATCCGATCGACATGGGCACTCAGGGCCAGCCCTTCACTGGTCGCGGACAGTGTGCGGGTGGTCCGGTTGATCAGTCGCTGTCCCGCCCGGCGTTCCAGTGCCATGAGCCGTTTGCTGACCACGGCCAGCCCTACGCCCAAGTCGCGCGCAGCGGCTGACAGGCTGCCGCAGACCAGGATCCGTTGGAAGGTGCGAAGCTCGTTGAGGTCGTCCAGCATATTCTCAACCTTTGTTCGATAATCTATCTACCAATAGCCATATTCTAATCCTCAAGGCAAGGGGCAACACTCTGCGCATCTGAACGGAAAACCTCTGTTCAACCCCACATAGCGTTTGGAGTCTTGCCATGACCGCTTATTCAGCCCTGTTCACACCCACCCTTGTTGGTGAGCAATCCCTGCCTCACCGCGTCGTGATGGCGCCGATGACGCGCGCGCGCAGCACGCAACCGGGTGACATCCCCAATGCACTGAACGCCCGTTACTATGCGCAACGTGCCTCGGCTGCACTGATCGTTTCGGAGGCGACGCAGATCTCACCGCAAGGCAAGGGATACTCCTTTACCCCGGGTATTCATAGCCAGGAGCAGGTGGCGGGATGGCGACTGATCACCGATGCCGTGCATGCCGCGGGTGGACGCATCTTTCTTCAGCTTTGGCATGTCGGTCGGATCTCTCATCCCGACTTCCACAATGGGGAGTTGCCGGTCGCGCCTTCGGCGGTTCCATTCGAAGCCAAGATCTGGAAAGTGAATCCTGCGACCGGCCTGGGCGAGATGGTGGATTGCCCGACGCCGCGTGCACTGGGCAAAGAGGAAATCCACGGTATCGTCAACGACTTCCGCGTCGGCGCGCGCAACGCTATCGCGGCTGGTTTCGATGGTGTCGAGATCCATGGGGCGAACGGCTATCTGGTGGATCAGTTCCTGCGCACGACCGCGAACACCCGAACCGACGAATACGGCGGCTCGCGGGAAAATCGGCTGCGCTTCCTCAAGGAGGTGGTTGGTGCTGTAGTAGAAGAAGTGGGTGCCGAGCGCACCGCCATTCGGCTAGCCCCGTTCCTGACCGCACGCGGCATGGACTGCCCCGACATTCTGCCAACGATCCTCGACGCCGCCTCGTTCCTGCAAACGCTTGGCATTGCCTACCTGCATCTGGTCGAGGCCGATTGGGATGATGCGCCGCAGTTCACGGAGGCGTTTCGGGCCGATGTCCGGGCGCGCTTCCAACGGCCCATCATCGTTGCCGGCAACTACGATCTGGACCGCGCCAACTGGGTGATTGGTAAGGGTTACGCCGACCTGGTCGCCTTCGGACGTCCTTTCGTGGCCAACCCTGACTTGCCAAGACGCCTGCTGGAACATCTCCCACTGGCCGAGTTTGGCGGCGACACGCTGTTCGGCGGTGACGAACGCGGTTACTCGGATTATCCGGCGTGGCCAACGGCCGAAGCGCCGAATGCTGTTCGCGCGTAACCGCTCTACCTATCTATGAGGCCCCATACCATGTTCACTTACCGTAATGCGTTTGCGCTCGTCACCGGCGCTTCCATGGGCCTTGGCGAAGCCTTTGCCGAAGCGCTCGCGGCACGAGGCGCCAACCTCGTTCTCGTCGCCCGTTCGCTGGATGCGTTGAATGCCCTGGCAAAGCGACTGACCGAGCAGTACGGCGTCCAGGCCATCGTCTTGGCGGTCGACCTGGCAGAGCGTGATGCCGCGACGCGTATCAGCGAAGAATTGGAACGGCAACGGATTGCGGTGGACCTGCTGGTCAACAACGCCGGGTTCGGGCTCACCGGCGAGTTCTTGTCGAACCCGCTGGCCAGGGAGGAGGATCTGGTCCAGGTGAATATCCAGGCGCTGGTGGGACTCTCGCATCGGCTGGGTAGCGCGATGGCTGCCCGGAACAAGGGCGGCATTATCAACGTGGCGTCCAACGCGTCTTTCCAGCCCATTCCTTATATGGCGACCTATGCGGCGAGCAAGGCATTCGTGCTGCATTTCAGCGAAGCGCTGGGCCATGAGCTTGTACCGCGTAACGTACAGGTACTGGCGACCTGCCCGGGACCCACGTCCACCCGGTTTTTTGCGGCAACCTCGGCCGATCAGCCGGCGATCAAAATGGACACGGCGCAAGTCGTTGTCCGCAGGACGCTGGAAGCCTTCGATCGTCAGGAAAAGGTGGTTTATCCGGGGCGATCCAGCGTGCGCATCACCTCCTGGTTGCCTCGTTTCATTCCACGTGCGCTTGCCGTTCGTGCCGCTGCTGCGGCGTCGCGTGGGATGGGGCTGCATTAGCCTGGCTCATCCCTCGATCAAAAGGATATCGACCATGACGATTCAACATCTCGATCACTTCACGGTGCGCACAGCCAAAGTCGATGAGACGGCGGATTTCTTTCGCGACGCCATCGGGCTGGAGGAGGGCTGGCGTCCTGCGTTCCCATTTCCGGGTCGCTGGCTCTACGCAGCAGGTCGTCCACTTGTTCATATTGCCAATCTGGAAAGCAGCGGCGCGGAGCTGGACCGCTATCTGGGAGCGCGTGCCGTGGAAGAGGGCGGCGGCGCGCTCGATCACATCGCGTTCCGCTGCAGCGATCTGGAGAGTCACCGGCAACGCCTACTCGACCTTGGCTTGCGGTTCAGCGAGCGCGTGGTGCCTGATCTGTCGGAGCATCAGCTGTTTGTTGAGGACCCGAATGGCATAAAGGTGGAGCTGATTTTTGCGGACTCGCCGAAAGTGCGGTGATTTGAAGTGCCCAGTCTCGGGAAGTCGTGATGCATCCTTAAACCTCTGGAACAGGATGCATGACAACGTGACTAAGGCCTGCGCTCAGCCAGCTCCTCCAGCAGATCGGCGGAAGGCACGAAGAACAGGCCACCGGTGACCGCCGTGCTGAAATCGAGCAAGCGATCATAGTTGCCTGCGGGCCTGCCGACGAACATGTTCTCGAGCATCTGCTCGATGGGGGCGGGCGAGCGTGCATAGCCGATGAAGTAGGTCCCGAACTCGCCGGCACCTGGTCGGCCGAAGGGCATGTTGTCGCGCAGGATCTTCACTTCTTCGCCGTCTTCGGTGATGGTCGTCAGGGAACTGTGCGACGAGCTCGGTTTGACCGATTCATCGAGTTCGATATCGGACAGTTTGGTGCGGCCGATGATGCGTTCCTGAGCCTCGACGGACAGCTCGTTCCAGGCGGCCATGTTGTGCAGGTACTTTTGTACCAGCACATAACTGCCGTTGATGAACCCGGGGTCTTCATCCCCGACCATCGTGAAATCGACAGCCTCGTGGCCCACCGGGTTTTCGGTGCCATCGACAAAGCCGACCATGCTGCGCATGTCGAAGTAACGAAAGCCCTGGACTTCATCGACGACCGTGATCGCATCGCCCAGACGCGAGAGCAGTTGCGTCGCCAATTCGAAACACAGGTCCATCTGATCGGCCCGGATATGCAGCAGGATATCGCCCGGTGTTGCTACCGCGCGCCGACCCTCCACACCCATTTCACGAAACCCGTGCAGCGAGGCCGGACGCGGGCCGCCGAACAGGCGGTCCCAGGCACCGGAAGCAAAACCGCAGACGCACGACAGGTTGCCGGAGGGCACGCGTTTGCCGACGGAGCGCGTCAGGGCGGCGACATCTTCGCACCAACCGCGTACTTTCTCGGCCGGCTCGCTACCGGGCGCCAAGGTGGCAACGATGAAAATCGCGCTGCTGGTGATGGGGCTATAGACGGCTTGAGGGGCGGGCTTGCGCTGGGTCGACGGCGAAGGTGTTGTCATTGGGGCTCCACACGCTGCGGGACACGTTTTAAACACTGAAAATAGCAGATCGCGGCACTGTGGCTACAATCGAGTGCCAAGAGGGTACGCAGACGCAGTGGAGGAAATCCGGGCGTAGCCGATACACTGCTGTCCTGATTGCACGAGTTCGTTTGCGATGGCTGTCCTGATCCTGCTGCTGGCCGCTCGTATCCATGGCACGGACGATGCTGTGCGGGCATCGGCGAAAAACTGCATGAAGAAATTGCCGCGACCGAAAGGGGACAGATTTATTTTTTTCGAATAGTGTGATACGAAAATAAATCTGTCCCCTTTTTAGTCGAACTCTGCTTTGGATGGTTAAATGTTCATTAAATTTAGCTTGTCAAATGCTCCGATAGACTACCCGCAACCTCCGTGGTTTAATTCGACCCCGATATGCGCCTCTGTTTCAGTGCTTATTGTTCTTTATGCGATTTCTGGGGTTTGTTTTCCGTTTCTAAGCAAGGAGCTTGATTTTTTTATAAATCCGATAATGAACGGTCTTGATGCGGTGGGTGTAAGGGTCGCTCCCGTCATCATGGGTCCTTCCAATAGCACTCTGTATAGAAACTTGAGCGGAATAGCATTTGTTGGTGCCTTGGTGTACAACGCTGTTTCTGTGCTTTATATGCTAAAGAATAAAAGAGCAGCTGGTGTTGGATGTGTGGAAACCCACGCGCTCCTCATGAAAAGAAAGCAGCTGAGTGCAATAAGAGCTTGGCTGGTTTTGCATTTTTATGTTTATGTGGGGACGGCTTTTTTTATAGCGTTTGGTACATATGGTTTGCTAAATGGCGTCTACCATTGGACAGTGTTTCGGATTGACGATGACAACGTCTTAGAAATGTGTTTCGTGTCTTTGTATTTCTTTTTTTTAGGTATGACGCCTGCCTTTTTTTACTCCGTATACTTTAAGTATATTGTGTTTGATGTGCGGTGTTTAATTAAGAAAATTCGAACAAAAGTCTAGCGAGGACGTGAAAAATGGCAGATTCAGACTCGATTGGTAGTTGGTTGAAGCCTGGTCCGGCGGATTGGATCGGTATAAGGATCGTAAGGGGGCGGATTTATTTTTTCGAATGATGTGATACGAAAATAAATCTGTCCCCTTTTTACAAATTTTTACATACTGAACAATCTATACCCGACTCCCCATGGAAGAGAGTTTATGCAGACCGACAAGACTGAACCACTTCTTCATATAGCCCGCAGCATCGTTGCCAAAGTGTCGTATTGCATGGCAATTACCGTTACCGAAGCGGGCCATGCGAATGCTCGTATCGTTGAACCCTATTCATTGAGCGAACACTGGTCGGTGCGTTTCCTGACGGGGCGGCAGTGCCGCAAGGTACAGGAGATGCAACACACTGGGCGAATGACCCTGTCTTACCAATGTGATGAAGATCATGCGTACGTGACACTGCTTGGACAAGCAAAAGTGCTGGATCACGATCCGGCACTCAAGAGCACGATGTGGCGGAAGAATTCAGACGTGTGGTTCCCTGGCGGACCCTTTGACCCGGACGTGGTGGTGATCGAATTACTGGTCGAACAGATTGAGTTGTGGTGTCTAAAACTCGGCGTGGCCCCACCTCCGCTCGGCTTGCAAGCTGCAATCCTGAAACGCGATGGCGCCGAATGGATTACGTTGGTGGGCTGAACACCTGGTGGCTTATGCTCATCGCGATGTGCCGTCGAAGATCATGCGTTGTCAGCGGGCATGATCTTCGACGGAGCGGGAAGCACAGCCTCCCGTTCGATGACTGAGTTTTGTCAGGCGCCAGCGTTGACGGTCTGTCCATCCAGCACCGAGTCCATTTTCAGCTGTGCCAGCTCAATCAGGTGCACCACACCCATCGCCACCTTGCGGTTCGAACCGGTTTGGTTATCGGCGTGCTCATAGGCCGTGGCCGCGGCGGATTGCAGAATCGAGTAGACGTTGACCAGGGCCTCTTCCTGATGCCTGGGGTCAGGTAGAGGGTCGTGCAGCACTGTGTTTGGGGCGGGTTTCGAGCCTGCTTCCGGACCAAGGTTGTAGTGAGACAAAGCCCGGTCGGCGATACGTGGGTCGATGGTTTCAGCGTTGGGTGTTGCCGGTGGATTGGGGGTGACCTTGAACATGGCGAAACTCCTTGGTAAATGGAGTCGCCAGACATCGCTGCTAAACAATTGGGTGGCGACTGTACGCGGGTTAGCAGACCGGTTACCAAGGGACCCGGCGCACTCGAAAGTGCCCCACGCACAGCCACCATAAAGAACAGCAGACGCAAAAAAAGCGCCGCTTGAACGGGAGGCGGCACTTGCGTGCCTCGGTAAAAACGAGCTGCTAAACCCGGCCACTGAATTGGCAGTGACAGGACGAAGCCTAGCCTCGAGATCCCGCGCAAACAAGCGGTCAGGATTTTCTAGGAAATTTCAGTCAAGGGAAAGAGAGTTCTCTTGCTGGCCAATAGCGGATTGCGGGACTGCGGCTACAATCGAGTGCAAAGAGGGTACGCAGACGCAGTGGAGAAAATCCGGGCGTAGCCGATACACTGCTGTCCTGATTGCACGAGTGCGTTTTCGATGACCCTCACCGATGCTGTCCTGATCCTGTTGCTGGCCGCCCGTATCCATGGCACGGACGATGCCGTGCGGGCGTCGGCGAAAAGCTGCGTGAAGAAACTGCCGCGTGGCAAGCGCGAGCTGATCTACAACGTGATCAACAGCCACAGCCCCATGGACCTGGTGGCGTTGATGGCCGAGAACCTGCAGCTGGACGACTAGGCATCCAGGTCGTCGCCGGGTTAATCCTCGAACCCGACCTGCTCGTGAATCCCGTCCACCTTCAACTCCAGTCGATAAGCCACGGCGATGAACAGCGCCTGGCACAGGCACAGGCTCGCACTCAACGACCGAAAGGCGAACGAGCTGCCCTCATTCACCAGCAGCACCGTACTGGCCCGCTTGGCCAGCGGCGAGAGGGTGCTGTCGGTGATGGTCAGGGTTTTCGCCTGATGCAATTGCGCGATGCGCAGGCAGTGCTGGGTTTCCTTGGCGTACGGCGAAAAGCTGATGGCGATCACCAGGTCGTTGGCGCGCACGCTGCGCATCTGTTCGCGATAGCTGCCGCCCAGGCCCGAGACCAGGTGAATGCGCTTGTTGGTGTGCTGCAGGTTGTAGACCAGGTAATCGGCCACCGCGAATGAGCGGCGCACCCCCACCACATAGATGTTCTCGGCGTTCACCACCAGGTCCACGGCGGCGTCGAGCGCCTGATCGTCGAGTTCCAGGCCCAGGCGCTCGATACCGGACAGCGTGGCATTGATGCACTCGCGTGCCAGGTCGCCGGCGCTGGCCTTCTGCGACTTGTTTTCGATCAGGCTGCGGATGCGCTGCTGGTAGTTCTGTGCCGGCGTGGTCTTGTGGGTATACGCCTGGCGAAACAACGCCTGCATTTCACTGAACCCGCTGAAACCGAAGCGCTGGGAAAAGCGCACGATGGCCGAAGGGTGCACTTCGCATTCCCGGGCGATATCGCTGATCCGGTCGACCATGATCCGGTCGCTCTGCTGGCTCATATAGCTGGCGATGCGCTTGAGCTGGCGCGGCAGGCTTTCGTATTCCTCGGTGATCAGCTGCAGCAGACGCTCGGCATTGATCGGAGGGCTGGCGATGTCGCCCTCGGGTGCACATTCGGGCGTAGCCGGCTGATCGGTGCGGGACATGGAAAATCCTCTGATGGGTGCTTGTGGCTGGGTGGCGGTAGTCTACAGGGGCGACGCCAATAAAATCTTGAGTGCGCAGTCAAGTGGGGCGATGCTGAAACGATCCACTTCGACAGTCTCCGTCACGCTCAAGTGTAATGGAAAATATATTCCATATAAAAAATAATAGAAAATATATTGAATGTCGCCGCGAGACGTTCTAGTCTGGCCCCACACCAAGAGCGTTCGTGCTGGTACCGCGGCGAACGCAGGCTGATAAAAATAACAGGAGCCAGCATGGGCCAGACTCGTTTTGCCAGTGGGCGTCAATTGGATCTGATCTGCCTCGGGCGCCTTGGCGTCGACCTCTATGCGCAGCAAGTCGGGGCGCGGCTGGAGGATGTCTCGAGCTTTGCCAAATACCTCGGCGGATCCTCCGCCAACATTGCCTTCGGCACAGCCCGCCTGGGGGTGAAATCGGCGATGTTGAGCCGGGTCGGCGACGACCACATGGGCCGCTTCCTGGTCGAATCCCTGGCCCGCGAAGGCTGCGACACCCAAGGTATCAAGGTCGACCCGGAACGTCTCACCGCCATGGTGCTCCTCGGTCTCAAGGACCGCGAAACCTTTCCGTTGGTGTTCTACCGCGAGAACTGCGCCGACATGGCCCTGCGCGCCGAAGACATCCGCGAGGACTTCATCGCTTCCAGCAAGGCCCTGCTGATCACCGGCACCCATTTCTCCACCGCCAGTGTCTACAAGGCCTGTATCCAAGCCCTGGACCATGCGGAAAAACACAACGTCCGGCGCGTGCTCGACATCGACTACCGCCCGGTGCTCTGGGGCCTGGCCGGCAAGGCCGACGGCGAAACCCGCTTTGTCGCCGACCAGCAGGTCAGCCAGCATGTGCAATCCATCCTCCCGCGCTTTGACCTGATCGTGGGGACTGAAGAAGAGTTCCTGATCGCCGGCGGCAGCGAAGACCTGCTCAGCGCGCTGCGGACCGTGCGTGGGCTGACCACCGCGACCCTGGTGGTCAAGCTCGGTGCGCAAGGCTGCACGGTGATTCACGGGGCGATTCCGGCGCGGCTCGAGGACGGCGCCATTTACCCGGGCGTACGGGTCGAAGTGCTCAACGTGCTGGGGGCCGGCGATGCCTTCATGTCGGGCTTCCTCTGCGGTTGGCTGGAGGAGGCCAACGATGAGCGTTGCTGCCAGTTGGCCAATGCCTGTGGCGGTCTGGTGGTGTCACGCCATGCCTGCGCCCCGGCGATGCCGACCCGCGCCGAACTGGATTATCTGTTCAACAGCCCGGTGCCGATTACCCGGCCCGACCAGGACATGACCCTGCAACGCCTGCATCAGGTCAGCGTGCCGCGCAAAGCCTGGAAGCCGCTGTTCATCTTTGCCTTCGACCATCGCGGGCAGTTGGTGGAACTGGCGCACAAGGGCGGTCGTGAGCTCAACAGCATCGGTGAACTCAAGCTGCTGTTCATCCAGGCCGTGGAGCGGGTCGAGGCCGATCTGCGCAAGCAGGGCATCGAGGCGGATGTCGGGCTGCTGGCCGACCAGCGCTTTGGCCAGGATTCGTTGAACGCCGCCACCGGCCGCGGCTGGTGGGTCGCGCGTCCGGTGGAAATCCAGGGCTCCCGACCGCTGGCCTTCGAGCAGGGCCGCTCCATCGGCAGCAACCTGATTGACTGGCCGCAGGAGCAGATCATCAAGTGCTTGGTGCAATTCCATCCGGATGACGAGCCTTTGCTGCGCCTGGAACAGGAAGCGCAGATCAAGGCCCTGTATCAGGCGTCGCAGGTCAGCGGCCATGAGTTGCTGCTGGAAATCATCCCGCCCAAGGATCACCCGTCGGCGCATCCCGATGTGCTGTATCGCGCCCTCAAGCGCCTCTACAACCTGGATATCTATCCGGCCTGGTGGAAGATCGAAGCGCAAAGCGCCGCCGAATGGGAGCAACTCGACGCCCTGATTCAAGAGCGCGATCCCTATTGCCGAGGGGTGGTGCTGTTGGGGCTGAACGCGCCGGCAGCGACTCTGGCACAAGGTTTCCAGCAGGCCAGCCAGAGCCGGACCTGTCGTGGCTTTGCCGTCGGCCGGACGATTTTCCAAGAGCCCAGCCGGGCCTGGATGGCCGGTGAGATCGATGACGAAGCGTTGATCCGGCAGGTGCAGGCGACGTTCACCGGGCTGATCGACGCGTGGCGTGCGGCGCGTAGCGGTCTGTAGGCGCCAGGCCGGTTCGTCCGGCTGCCCCTGGCGGATGCGATTTTCAACGGTATACAGAAAACAATAAAAGGTGCAGCCATGCCCGCTATCCGAATTGGCATCAACCCGATCTCCTGGAGTAACGATGACCTGCCTTCCCTCGGCGGCGAAACGCCGCTGAGCACCGCCTTGAGCGAAGGCAAGGCCATCGGCTACGAAGGTTTCGAGCTCAACGGCAAGTTTCCCAAGGACGCCAAAGGGGTCGGCGATGTGCTGCGGCCCTACGACCTGGCGCTGGTCTCCGGCTGGTATTCCAGCCGCCTGGCCCGGCGTTCGGTGGCGGAGGAAATCGACGCCATCGCCAGCCATGTCGAGTTGCTGGCGCAGAACGGTGCCAAGGTGCTGGTCTACGGCGAAGTCGCCGATTCCATTCAAGGCCAACGGATCGCGCTGGTGGAGCGGCCGCGTTTTCATAGCGAACAGGCCTGGCAGGAATACGCCGACAAACTCACCGAGCTGGCCCGTTTTACCCTGTCCCAGGGTGTACGCCTGGCCTATCACCACCATATGGGCGCCTACGTCGAATCACCGGCCGACATCGATAAATTGATGGCGCTGACCGGCAGCGAAGTGGGGCTGTTGTTCGATTCGGGCCATTGCTACATGGGCGGCGGCGAACCGCTCGAGGTGCTGCGCAAACATATCGGGCGGATCTGCCACGTGCACTTCAAGGACGTGCGCAAACCGGTGGTGCAACTGGCGCGCAACAACCTCTGGAGCTTCCCGGACTGCATCGTCAACGGCACCTTCACCGTACCCGGCGACGGCGATATCGACTTTGCCGCGCTGCTGGATGTGTTGCTGGCCGCCGGTTATCACGGTTGGCTGGTGGTCGAGGCCGAGCAGGATCCGGCTGTTGCACCGAGTTATGTCTATGCCAAGAAAGGCTTCGACACCTTGCGTGCGCTGCTGAACCAGAGGACCGGACAATGAGCCTGCTGGTCAAGAGCAACGCCAAGGGGCGGACCCTGGTCGAGTTGGCGCCCGGCACCCTGGAGTATGTCGGTTTCGCCGCTTACCACCTGAGCCTCGGTGAAAACCTGCCGGTCAGCGCCGGTGACCAGGAACTGTGCCTGGTGCTGCTCGGTGGTCGGGTCAGCGTCAAGGGCGAAGCACCGGGGCAGGGCGCCTTCGACTGGGACAATATCGGCGATCGCCAATCGGTGTTCGAGGACAAGTCACCCTATGCCGTCTACCTGCCACCCGGCAGCCAGGCCCAGGTGGTGGCCCTGAGCGATGTGCAGCTTGCGGTATGCGCCGCGCCCGGTTCGGCGACAGCGGGCCATGGCCCACGGCTGATCACCCCGCAAGGCATGAAGCGCAGCGTGCGCGGCAAAGGCGCCAACACCCGCTATGTCTGCGACATCCTGCCGGACACGGAGCCTGCGCACTCGCTGCTGGTGGTGGAGGTGCGCACACCGTCCGGGCATTCGTCGAGCTACCCGCCGCACAAGCACGATACCGACGACCTGCCGCACCAGAGTTTTCTCGAAGAGACCTATTACCACCAGGTCAACCCGCCCCAGGGCTTCGTCTTTCAGCGTGTCTATACCGACGACCGTTCCATCGACCAGGCCATGGCCGTGGAAAACAACGACCTGGTGGTGGTGCCCAAGGGGTATCACCCGGTCAGCGTGCCTTACGGCTACGAGTCGTATTACCTGAACGTGATGGCCGGGCCCAAGCGCGTCTGGCAATTCCATAACGACCCGCGGCACAGCTGGCTGCTGGATCTGTAGTGCCTGCGCGATTTCAACTTTCCGATGGAGAACAAGAATAATGAGTGAGGCTCCGGTTATAGGTCATTACCTCGATGGCCAGGTGCAGGACGCTGGCAGCGAGCGTTTCAGCAATGTCTTCAACCCAGCCACCGGCAGCGTCCAGGCGCGTGTCGGGCTGGCCAGCCAGCAAACCGTCGATGAAGCCGTCGCCAGTGCCCTGAAGGCCTTTCCGGCCTGGTCCGAGCAATCGTCCCTGCGCCGTTCGCGGGTGATGTTCAAGTTCAAGGAGCTGCTGGACAAGCATCAGGATGAACTCGCCGAAATCATCAGCCGGGAACACGGCAAGGTCTTTTCCGACGCCAGGGGTGAAGTTACCCGCGGTATCGAGATCGTCGAATACGCCTGCGGCGCGCCGAGCCTGCTGAAAACCGATTTCAGCGACAACATCGGTGGCGGCATCGACAACTGGAACCTGCGCCAGCCCCTGGGCGTCTGCGCCGGGGTCACGCCGTTCAACTTCCCGGTGATGGTGCCGCTGTGGATGATTCCGCTGGCGCTGGTCACTGGTAACTGCTTCATCCTCAAGCCCTCCGAGCGCGATCCGTCGGCCAGCCTGTTGATGGCTCGCCTGCTGACCGAGGCCGGCCTGCCGGATGGCGTGTTCAACGTGGTGCAGGGCGACAAGGTGGCGGTCGACGCCTTGCTGCAACACCCGGACATCGAGGCCATTTCCTTTGTCGGCTCGACGCCGATTGCCGAATACATCCACCAGCAGGCCACGGCGCGCGGCAAGCGGGTCCAGGCCCTGGGCGGGGCGAAGAACCACATGATCGTCATGCCCGACGCCGATCTGGACCAGGCCGCCGATGCCTTGATCGGTGCCGCCTACGGCTCGGCCGGCGAGCGCTGCATGGCGATCTCGATCGCCGTGGCGGTGGGCGATGTCGGCGACCGGCTGATCGAGCGGCTGCTGCCGCGCATCGATCAACTGAAGGTCGGCAACGGCCTGCAGCGCGACAGCGACATGGGGCCGCTGGTGACCGCCGAGCACAAGGCCAAGGTCGAAGGCTTTATCAGCGAAGGCGTGGCCCAGGGCGCCCGGCTGATTGTCGACGGTCGCGGCTTCAAGGTGCCGGGGGCGGAAAACGGCTTCTTCGTCGGCGCCACGCTGTTCGACAACGTCACCACCGAGATGAGCATCTACCAGCAGGAAATCTTCGGACCGGTTCTGGGGATCGTGCGCGTTCCGGATTTTGCCAGCGCCGTGGCGCTGATCAACGCCCACGAGTTCGGCAACGGCGTGTCCTGTTTCACCAGCGACGGCGGGATCGCCCGGGCCTTTGCCCGCAGCATCAAAGTCGGCATGGTCGGCATCAACGTGCCGATCCCGGTGCCCATGGCCTGGCACTCGTTCGGCGGTTGGAAGCGCTCGCTGTTCGGCGATCACCATGCCTACGGCGAGGAAGGCCTTCGGTTCTACAGCCGCTACAAGAGCGTGATGCAGCGCTGGCCGGACAGCATTGCCAAAGGCCCTGAATTCAGCATGCCCACCGCCAAATAGGCGATCTTCAACTTTGTCTGTGGAGAACAAGAATAATGAACCAGCCCCTGCGTTTCGCGCTGAACCGTATGGTCGCCCCACGTTTGTCGCTGCCGCAATTCATTGAGCTGGCGGTGGCCCTGAAAGCCGATGCCATCGAGATCCGCAACGATCTCATGGGCGTCGAGATCGAAGACGGTACACCCGCCGCGCAGGTCCGCGAGTTGTGCGCGGCGCGCGGGATCAAGGTGCTGTCGATCAACGCCTTGTACCCGTTTGATGTCTGGAACGCCGAGCGCCGCGCACAGACCCTGGCGCTGGCGGCCTATGCCCGGGATTGCGGGGCGCAGGGCCTGGTGATGTGCCCGTTCAACGATCGCGACGACCCGCGCTCGGAAGCGCAACGCAACGCCGGGTTGCGCACGGCCTTGAGCGAACTGGCGCCGATTCTGCGCGAGTACGGGATTCTCGGCTTCATCGAACCGCTGGGTTTCGAAGAGTGCGCGCTGCGGCGCAAGCGCACGGCGGTGGAGGCGATCAAGGCGACCGGCGGCCTGGATGTGTTCCGCCTGGTGCACGACACCTTTCACCATCACCTGGCCGGCGAACAGGAGTTCTTCCCTGAGCTGACGGGCCTGGTGCACATCTCCGGGGTCGAGGACGCAAAAGCGCCGCTGGCGACCATTCGCGACGGTCACCGGGTGCTGGTGGGCGAGGCCGACATCCTCGGCAACGCGGCACAGATCGAGACCTTGCTCGGTAGTGGCTATAGCGGCTACCTGTCGTTCGAACCCTTTGCCGAAAGCGTGCATGGGCGGGCGGACATCCAGCAGGCGCTGGGCGCGAGCATGGCGCATCTCGAACAGACATTGGCGGTGCAAGCATGACCACGACACGACTGACCATGGCCCAGGCGCTGGTGAAGTTCCTCGACAACCAGTACGTCGAGGTCGATGGGGTGCAAAGCAAGTTCGTCGCCGGGGTCTTCACCATCTTCGGTCATGGCAATGTGCTGGGCCTCGGCCAGGCGCTGGAGCAGGACAGCGGCGACCTGGTGGTCCACCAGGGGCGCAACGAGCAGGGCATGGCCCACGCGGCCATCGGCTTTGCCAAGCAGCACCTGCGTCGGCGGATCTACGCCTGCACCTCATCGGTCGGCCCCGGCGCGGCGAATATGCTGACCGCCGCCGCGACGGCGACCGCCAACCGCATTCCCTTGCTGCTGCTGCCCGGCGACGTCTATGCCAGTCGCCAACCGGACCCGGTGCTGCAACAGATCGAGCAGTTCCACGACCTGAGCATCAGCACCAACGACGCCTTCAAGGCCGTCAGCAAATACTGGGACCGCATCAACCGTCCCGAACAGTTGATGAGCGCGGCGATCCACGCCATGCGTGTACTCACCGACCCTGCGGAAACCGGCGCGGTGACCCTGGCCTTGCCACAGGACGTCCAGGCCGAGGCCTACGACTACCCCGATTACTTCCTGCAGAAACGCGTGCACCGCATCGACCGCCGCCCGGCCACCGAGGCCATGCTCGGCGACGCCGTGGCGCTGCTCAAGGGCAAGCGCAAACCGCTGATCATCTGTGGCGGCGGGGTTCGCTACTCAGGGGCGAACGCGGCGTTGCAGGCCTTTGCCGAACGTTTCGAGATTCCCTTCGCCGAGACCCAGGCCGGCAAGAGCGCGGTGGTGTCCAGCCATCCGCTGAACGTCGGCGGCATCGGCGAAACCGGCTGCCTGGCGGCCAACCTGCTGGCCAAGGAAGCCGACCTGATCATCGGCATCGGCACCCGCTACTCGGACTTCACCACCGCGTCGAAATGGCTGTTCCAGCATCCCGAGGTGCAGTTCCTCAACCTCAATATCAGCCCTTGCGATGCCCTGAAGCTCGATGGCGTGCAGTTGCTGGCCGATGCCCGCTCAGGCTTGCAGGCGTTGGGCGAGGCACTGGGCGAGTACCGCGCCGGCTGGGGCGAGCAAACGCGCCAGGCCAAGGCGCAGCTGGACGAGGAGGTCGACCGGGTTTATCAGGTCGAGTACCAGGCCAGGGATTTCGTCCCGGAAATCAATGACCACATGGACCCGGCGGTGCTGCGCGAATTCATCGAGCTGACCGGCTCCTGTCTGACCCAGAGCCGGGTGCTCGGGGTGTTGAATGAAAGCCTTGCCGAGGACGCGGTTATTGTCGCCGCCGCCGGCAGCCTGCCCGGCGACCTGCAACGCAGCTGGCGCAGCAAGGGCGTGAACACCTACCACGTCGAGTACGGCTATTCCTGCATGGGCTACGAGGTCAATGCCGCCCTCGGGGTGAAGCTCGCCGAACCTGCGCGCGAGGTCTATGCGCTGGTCGGGGACGGCTCCTACATGATGCTGCATTCGGAGCTGGTCACCTCGATCCAGGAGCGACGCAAGATCAACGTGATCCTGCTCGACAACATGACCTTCGGCTGCATCAACAACCTGCAGATGGAACACGGCATGGACAGCTTCGGCACCGAGTTCCGTTTCCGTGATCCGGCCACCGGCAAGCTCGATGGCGACTTCGTCCCGGTGGACTTTGCCATGAGCGCGGCGGCCTACGGCTGCAAGACCTACAAGGTGAGCAGCGTCGAGCAGCTCCAGGCGGCCTTGGCCGATGCGCGGTTGCAGACGGTGTCGACGCTGATCGACATCAAGGTCCTGCCCAAGACCATGATTCACAAATACCTGTCCTGGTGGCGGGTCGGCGTGGCGCAGGTCTCCACCAGCGCGCGCACCGATGCCGTGGCCAGGACCCTCAACGAACGACTGGCCAAGGCGCGTCAGTACTGACGGTCCTGCAACGAACAACAGCCACGAACAACCAATATGCGAACAGGAGTTTTCCCATGTCTTTAAAGCTGGGCGTCATCGGCACCGGTGCCATCGGTCAGGATCACATTCGTCGTTGCAGCAAGACCCTGCTCAACAGCCAGGTGGTGGCGGTCACCGACATCAATCTGCAGCAGGCGGCCAAGGTGGTGGCCGACCTGCAACTGAGCGCGGAGGTGTACCTGGACGGTCATACGTTGATCAACGCGCCGGAAGTCGAAGCGATCCTGGTCACCTCCTGGGGCCCTAGCCACGAGGAGTATGTGCTGGCGGCGATCGCGGCCGGCAAGCCGGTGTTCTGCGAGAAGCCGCTGGCGGTCACGGCCGAGGGCTGCCGCAAGATCGTCGCCGCCGAAGTGGCCCACGGCAAGCGCCTGGTGCAGGTCGGTTTCATGCGCCCCTACGATGAAGGTTACCGGGCCCTCAAGGCGGTGATCGACAGCGGCCAGATCGGCGAGCCGTTGATGCTGCACTGCGCCCATCGCAACCCGACCGTGGGCGAGAACTACAAGACCGACATGGCCATCACCGACACCCTGATCCATGAACTGGACGTGCTGCGCTGGCTGCTCGCCGACGACTACGTTTCGGTGCAGGTGGTGTTCCCGCGCAAGACCAGCAAGGCCCACGCCCACCTGAAGGACCCGCAGGTCGTCCTGCTGGAAACCGCCCGGGGCACGCGCATCGACGTCGAGGTCTTCGTCAACTGCCAGTACGGCTATGACATCCAGTGCGAAGTGGTCGGCGAAACCGGCATCGCCAAGTTGCCGGAACCCTCGCAGGTGCAGATGCGCAGTGGCGCCAAGCTGTCCAACGCGATCCTGATGGATTGGAAAGACCGCTTCATCGCCGCCTATGATGTCGAGCTGCAGGCGTTCATCGACGGCGTACGCGCCGGCCAGGTCGGTGGGCCGTCGGCCTGGGATGGCCTGGCGGCAGCGGTGGCGGCGGATGCCTGCATCGAGGCCCAGGGCAGCGGGGCGATTGTGCGGATCGCGCTGCCTGAGCGCCCGCACTTCTACGGCTAAGGACTGTCCGTTATCGAGCGTTCCCACCACGCGGGTGGGAACACAAGGAGAATCACCCATGCGTATTGCACTCGACCCCTATATGTACCGCAACCTGCCCCTGGGCAAGATGGTCGACAAGGTCGCCGAGCTCGGTTACCAGCATATCGAGCTGTCGCCCCGGGAAGATTTCCTGCCGTTCTACAAGGCACCACGGGTCGACCGGGCGCGGATCAAGGAGTTTCGCAAGGCCCTGAGCGACACCGGGGTGCAGCTCTCGTCCCTGTTGCCGATGTACCACTGGGCCGCCGCCGACGAAGGCCTGCGGGTGGCGGCGGTGCGCAACTGGAAGCGCGCGATCCAGATCGCCGTGGAAATGGACTGTGAATTGGTCAACACCGAGTTCACCGGGCAGTCGGACAACCCGCTGGTCTGTGAAAACCAGTTCATGCGTTCTATGGACGAGTTGATGCCCGAGTTCGAACGCGAAGGCATCAAGCTGGATATCCAGGCGCACCCCTATGACTTCTGCGAGCGCAACAACGAGTCGGTCGACATCATTCGCGGCCTCGACCGCGACTGGATCAACTACCTTTATGCGGCGCCGCACACCTTCTTCTATGACGACGGCAAGGGCGACATCGCCTCGATGCTCAAGTATGCCGGCTCCAAGCTCAGCCACTTGATCATCGCCGACACCTACAACCACAAGGCGTCGTCGAGCCTGCGCTATATCGTCAACCCGCCGGGTGTCACGGCCACCGTGCACCAGCACCTGGATATCGGCCAGGGCGAGGTCGACTGGGAGGCGTTTTTCGGCACCTTGCGCGAGATCAGGTTCGATGGCATCGCCACGGTGTCGGTGTTCGCCTGGGAGGATCGGCCGGACGAGTCGAACCGGATGATGCTCGAACGCGTCACGCGCGAGCTCTGCCAATAAGGCTGGAATGAAAAAGAAAATAAAGTTCTAAAATTGATTGATGTGGAAATTATTTTCCAATACAGTCGATTTCAGATTGTCGAGTGCCGACGATCGTTCGCTTGCCGGTCACTGAAAGAGTCACGCTTGATCCATAAAACCAACAAGAATGTGGAGAAAGACTTTTCATGAAAACCAAGATCCGCTTCACCTCGCTTGCCCTGTCCCTGATGCTGGTCAGCGGTGCTGCTTTCGCCGACCTGAAGATCGGTGTGAGCATGTCGCAGTTCGATGACACCTGGCTGACCTACCTGCGTGAGTCCATGGACCAGAAAGCCAAGGCCATGCCCGACGGTGTCAAACTGCAGTTCGAAGACGCCCGCAGCGACGTGGTCAAGCAGCTGAGCCAGGTGGAAAGCTTCGTCAGCCAGAAAGTCGACGCCATTATCGTCAACCCGGTGGACACCGCCGCGACCAGGAAAATCACCGATGCGGCGGTCAAGGCGGGGATTCCCCTGGTCTACGTCAACCGCCGGCCGGATGACCTGAACCTGCCCAAGGGGGTGATCACCGTCGCCTCCAACGACCTCGAAGCCGGCCAGATGCAGATGAAGTACCTCGCCGAAAAAATGCAAGGCAAAGGCGACATCGTGATCCTCCTCGGCGACCTCGCCAACAACTCCACCACCAACCGCACCAAGGGCGTCAAGGAAGTCCTGGCCAAGTACCCGAACATCAAGATCGAGCAGGAGCAGACGGGCACCTGGCTGCGCGACAAGGGCATGACCCTGGTCAACGACTGGCTGACCCAGGGCCGCAAATTCGACGCTGTCGTCGCCAACAACGACGAAATGGCCATCGGTGCCTCGATGGCGCTGGAGCAGGCCGGGGTGAAAAAGGGGAGTGTGCTGATTGCCGGTGTCGACGGCACCCCCGATGGCCTGCGCGCGGTGAAAAAAGGCGCCATGGCGGTTTCGGTGTTCCAGGATGCCAAGGGCCAGGCGGTCGGTTCGATCGATGCAGCGGTGAAGATGGCCAAGCACGAACCGGTCGAGCAGGCAGTGTGGGTGCCCTACCGCCTGATCACCCCGGAAAACGTCGACCAGTTCAAGTAGTCAGTCCGTTCAATAACAACAATAAACAAGCAAGGCGGCATGCCCCGCCTTGCTGATGGAGTACCTGATCATGTTCGCTTCAGCGACTGCTTCGAGCACCCCGCGGGTGGGTATCCAGCCAACCGCTTTACCTGTCGATGAGCCGTACCTGCTGGAGATCGTCAACGTCAGCAAGGGTTTCCCCGGGGTCGTGGCGCTGTCCAATGTCCAGTTGCGGGTACGCCCGGGGTCGGTGCTGGCCCTGATGGGCGAGAACGGTGCCGGCAAATCCACCCTGATGAAGATCATCGCCGGCATCTACCAGCCGGACGCCGGTGAGCTGCGCCTGCGCGGCAAGCCGGTGGTCTTCGACACGCCGCTGGCCGCCTTGCAGTCCGGGATCGCGATGATCCACCAGGAACTCAACCTGATGCCGCACATGAGCGTCGCCGAGAACATCTGGATCGGCCGCGAGCAGCTCAACGGCTTCCACATGATCGACCACCGGGAAATGCACCGCTGCACGGCGAAACTGCTGGAACGGCTGCGCATCGACCTCGACCCGGAGGAACAGGTCGGCAACCTGAGCATCGCCGAGCGGCAGATGGTCGAGATCGCCAAGGCGGTGTCCTACGACTCCGACATCCTGATCATGGATGAGCCGACCTCGGCCATCACCGACAAGGAGGTCGCCCACCTGTTCTCGATCATTGCCGACCTCAAGGCCCAGGGGAAGGGCATCATCTACATCACCCACAAGATGAACGAAGTGTTCGCCATCGCCGATGAAGTGGCGGTGTTCCGCGACGGTGCCTACATCGGCCTGCAACGGGCCGACAGCATGGACGGCGACAGCCTGATTTCGATGATGGTCGGGCGCGAGCTGAGCCAGTTGTTCCCGGTGCGCGAAAAGCCGATCGGCGACCTGCTGATGTCGGTGCGCGACCTGCGCCTGGACGGCATCTTCCAGGGGGTTTCGTTCGACCTGCATGCCGGCGAGATCCTCGGCATCGCCGGGCTGATGGGGTCGGGCCGGACCAACGTCGCCGAAACGCTGTTCGGCATCACCCCGAGCGATGGTGGCGAGATCCGCCTCGATGGCCGGCCGGTGCGCATCAGCGATCCGCACATGGCCATCGAGAAGGGCTTTGCCTTGCTCACCGAGGACCGCAAGCTCAGCGGCCTGTTCCCCTGCCTCTCGGTCATGGAAAACATGGAAATGGCCGTGCTGCCGCACTACGTCGGCGGCAACGGCTTCATCCAGCAGAAAGCCTTGCGCGCCCTGTGCGAAGACATGTGCAAGAAGCTGCGGGTGAAAACCCCGTCGTTGGAGCAGTGCATCGACACCTTGTCCGGGGGCAACCAGCAAAAGGCCTTGCTCGCCCGTTGGCTGATGACCAACCCGCGGATCCTGATTCTCGACGAACCGACCCGGGGCATCGATGTCGGCGCCAAGGCCGAGATCTACCGGCTGATCGCCTACCTCGCCAGCGAAGGCATGGCGGTGATCATGATCTCCTCGGAGCTGCCGGAAGTGCTCGGCATGAGCGACCGGGTGATGGTCATGCACGAGGGGGAGCTGATGGGCACCCTTGACCGTGGCGAGGCGACCCAGGAGCGGGTCATGCAACTGGCCTCCGGGATGAGCGCGGTTCACTAGTTGTTCAACGAACAGAGGCCGGTGGCGGTGCTCCGCGCCGGCAACGCGATAGAAGGGTGAGTGGTTATGAACGTGATACTGGAAAACAAGCCTGCAACGGTGTCGGTCAAGAGTCGCCGGCGCCTTCCCACCGAACTGAGCATCTTCCTGGTATTGATCGGCATTGGCCTGGTCTTCGAACTGTTCGGCTGGATCGTGCGCGACCAGAGCTTCCTGATGAACTCCCAGCGGCTGGTGCTGATGATCCTGCAGGTGTCGATCATCGGCCTGCTGGCGATCGGTGTCACCCAGGTCATCATCACCACCGGCATCGACCTGTCGTCGGGCTCGGTGCTGGCGCTGTCGGCGATGATCGCCGCGAGCCTGGCGCAAACCTCGGATTTCGCCCGGGCGGTGTTTCCGTCGCTGACCGACCTGCCGGTGTGGATCCCGGTGATCGTCGGGCTCGGGGTGGGACTGCTGGCGGGGGCGATCAACGGCAGCATCATTGCCATCACCGGGATTCCACCCTTCATTGCCACCCTGGGCATGATGGTCTCGGCCCGTGGCCTGGCGCGTTACTACACCGAAGGCCAGCCGGTGAGCATGCTCTCGGATTCCTATACGGCCATCGGCCATGGCGCCATGCCGGTGATCATTTTCCTGGTGGTGGCGGTGATCTTCCACATCGCCCTGCGGTACACCAAGTACGGCAAGTACACCTATGCCATCGGCGGCAACATGCAGGCGGCGCGCACCTCCGGGATCAACGTCAAGCGCCACCTGGTGATCGTCTACAGCATCGCCGGGCTCTTGTCGGGGTTGGCCGGGGTGGTCGCTTCGGCGCGTGCCGCCACCGGGCAGGCGGGCATGGGCATGTCCTACGAGCTGGACGCGATTGCCGCCGCGGTGATCGGCGGTACCAGCCTGGCGGGCGGGGTGGGGCGCATTACCGGCACGGTGATCGGCGCGCTGATCCTCGGGGTCATGGCCAGTGGGTTCACCTTTGTCGGTGTCGATGCCTATATCCAGGACATCATCAAGGGACTGATCATCGTGATCGCGGTGGTCATCGACCAATACCGCAACAAGCGCAAGCTCAAGCGCTGAGCGAGCCGTAAACGACAAGGGCCTGTTCAGGCCCTTGTTGCGTACAGGTTGTTGCAGGGCAGGGCATCAGCTCGCCGTTGGCGCCGCAGAGAGCGAATCCCGTTGCGTTGCCGCATCGGGCAGATAGCGCACAACCGCCTGGTAAACCTCGTCCACCGAAATATTATCCATCCCGTCTTTCTTGATGATGCTGTGATGGTCACGGGCAGGATAAGGCCCGGTGTGCGCCGGGTCGGTCTTGCCGCAGAGCAGTACCATCGGCCGTTCCACCGCACAGGCGACATGCATCGGGCCGGTGTCGCCGGTCACGAGCAACTGGCAGCGCTTGAGCACCGCCGCCAGTTGGCCGACGTTGGTCTTGCCGATGAGATTGACGATGTGCGGGTGAGCGGTCAGCGCGTCGGCGGCAAAGGCTTCGCTGGGCGAGCCCGTGAGCACGATATAGACAGAGGGGTGCTTCTGTACCAGGCGCTGGACCAGGTGATCAAAGCGCTTGAAAGGCCAGCTGCGGGTGTCCTTGGTCATCAGGAATGGGAACAGCCTGGACAGGAAGCTGCGACCCTTTTTCGAAATCTGATGACAGCCCATGTGCAAGGCAACGAGAAAAGGCTCGGGGGTGGCTGGGATTTTCTCCAACAGCCCATCCGCCTGTGCCAGATCCTCCGCGCTCAGATTGAGCTCATAGGGCCCCAATGGGAACTGGGCCACTTGCGGCAGGTGCTGGAGAACAAAGCGATAAAAGTCTTCCGAGTAATGAAACGCACTGGCATAGCGAGGCAGCATCAGAACGTTTGGAATGTCTTTCAGGTAGGTCGCGGTGTTCTTGATGTTTTGCAGTGGCAAGATGACATCGTAGTCGGCGGCCAACTGCGCGATCGGCTGTTCGTCTGCGGTATAGAGTGTATCGATGCAGCTGTTTCGCGAAAGCATCTCATGGGAAAGCGTGGATAACGCAACAGCATCGATTTGCGCCTGCGGTTTTGCCAGGCGCAGTGCACGAATACCGGGCGTCGCGAACACGGTATCGCCCAGGCGGTGCGGAGCCACCAGGAGAATTTTTTCTGCGGCCTGTAGCGGGCTGGTCGTCATGCGCAATGGATCCGGTTCGGGTTTCGAGGGCGACGGTTCGCGGGGCGGACAGACTATCGTAAAGAGGGGGATTTTCCAATCTGGGCGGGGCTTTCCCTTGATTTCCCGTGCTCCGAAAGCCCGTCGCCGCGGGTGGCTGAAGAAAATCGAGGCCAGGCCGATAGCTTTTGGCCAGCGTCGCTTGTTATCTTGCCGAAGCCTGTTGTTTTCCGTCCCCGTTCAACGCGAGATCTCGCCCATGTTGTTGAGAAATATCCGGATTGCACCCAGAGCGTTCATCGGTTTTGCCGCTATCGCCTTGCTCAGTGTGTTCCTGGGCCTGTTCGCGTTGAAGCAGACTCGCGACGTCCAGGCCCAGGCCGCCGATATCCAGAACAACTGGTTGCAGCGGGTGCGGGTGCTGGCGGCGGCGAACGCCTCGCTGGACCGGTATCGCCTGGGCTCCATGGCCCACATTCTGTCTTCCAGCGACGCGGATATGAAGGTCTATGAGGATAAATCGGCCGGGCGCCTGCAAAGCGTGCATGAGCAGATGTCGATTTACGCGGGCCTGCTGACCAGCGGCGACGACAAAGGGCGGCTGGAAGCGTTCAACCGCAGTCTGGAGGCGTACGCCAAGAATCACCTCGAGCTGCTCAGGTTGTCGCGGCAAGGGGACAAGGCCGGCGCCAACACCTACCTCTCGACCATCCGCGATTCCTATGAACAGATGACCAAGAACCTGGATGATCTGATCGAACGTGCGAACAAGGGCGCGGAGCTGGCCGGCAAACAGTCGGCCAGCACCTATGACAGCGCGGTGGCGGGCATCGGCCTGGCCATTCTGCTGGTGGGTATCGGCACCGTGCTGGTGGCCTGGCTGCTCACCCGCAGCATTACCGTGCCGATCATCGAGGCGGTCCAGGTCGCGGAAACCATCGCCAAGGGCGATCTGACCCAGCCGATCAATCCCGCCGGCAACGACGAAGCCAGTCGTCTGCTCACGGCCTTGGCCGCCATGCAGGGCAGCTTGCTCACCACCCTCAAGCAAATCGCCGGTTCGTCGACCCAACTGGCGTCGGCTGCCGAAGAATTGAACGCGGTGACGGCCGAGGGCAGCCGCGACCTGCAACAGCAGCACGGTGAAATCGAGCAGGCCGCCACCGCCGTGACCGAGATGACCAGCGCCATCGAAGAGGTGGCCAGGAACGCCTCGTCCACCTCGACGCTTTCCCAGGAGTCGCGGACGATTGCGCTGAAGGGGCAACAGCGGATGATCGAGGCGGTGACGGCGATTGTTGCCCTGACCCGGGGCGTCGAGGTCAGTTCCGAGCAGGTCGGCGGCCTGGCGCAGCAGGCGCAGGACATCGGCAAGGTGCTCGACGTGATTCGCACCATCGCCGAACAGACCAACCTGCTGGCGCTCAATGCCGCCATCGAGGCGGCGCGTGCCGGTGAGGCCGGTCGGGGCTTTGCGGTGGTCGCGGATGAGGTGCGGGCATTGGCCCATCGGACCGCGCAGTCGACCCGGGAAATCGAGGAGATGATCGGCAGCATCCAGACCGGCACCGCCAACGCGGTGAGCACCATGCACAACAGCAGCAACATGACCCGGCAGACCCTCGAGCTCGCTGAATCGGCGAAGACGGCGCTGGCGGAAATCGTCGAGGCGAATGACGAGATCAACAACCGCAACCTGGTGATCACCACGGCCGCCGACGAGCAGGCCCATGTGGCGCGTTCAGTGGATCGCAATCTGCTGAATATCCGCGAGCTGTCGATCCAGTCTTCCGAAGGCTCGCACCAGACCACCGCCGCATCGCAGTCCCTGGCCAGCCTGGCTGCCGAGCTCAACACGACAGTCCGGCATTTCCGGATCTAGAGGCCCGCAGGCCCGTCGGTCGATGGCGGGCCGTTGCCCGGGTGACGCGCTTCAGATCGCCCTGAGGACCACGATGCCCGGGGTTTTCTTGACGTAATCCATGAACGGCGAATCCACCACCTTGTGGTTGGCTTCGCGGGCGGAGGCGTTGCGCAGCACCGGGCCGTTGTCGGTCATGATGAAGATCCCGGTATGGGTGACGTCCAGCCCTTCGGCCGGGGTGTAGATGCCGATGTAGTCGCCGGTTTTCAGGCGGCTGACCACGCTGTCGTCGATCCACTCGCTGGGGATGTAGGTGATGACGCGCTTGACTGTGCCCACTGACGGGATAAGCGTGCCTGCACCGTCCGGTTGCGCATTCAGGATCTTGGTGACGGTGGTGGCCCTGGGGCTGGCCTGCGTCGTCACGTCCCTGGCATTGAGGGGCTGGGTGTGCGCCCAGTCGGTGAAGAAGTGCCGGCGCTCTGCGTAGCTGACCTTGCCCTCGGCGTAGCGCGTGCGGACCAGGTTTTCGACGAAGCGCGGCAGGCTGTCGGATTTGCGCAGGGCCTCGACGTAATCCAGGTAGGTAAAGCAATCCAGGCCGCGGAAGTCGATCACCAGCTTCTCCGGCGCGGTCGCCGAGCCGACCAGCATATGCGCCACGTAGGGCGTGCCGAGGAAGTTGGCGGAGATGTTCTTGATCCGCTCGCCTTGCTCGCTGCCGGCGTGCTTGAGGACCCGGGTTTCGATGAACTCGATCTTCTGGCGCGTGTAGTCGTCCAGCTTGACCTGGTCACCTGGGGGCGGCCGGGTGGTGAAACCACTCAGCGCCAGCATCAGGGGCAAGCCCGATACCAACGCGACAATCTTGTTCATTCGCTCTCCGGAGGGGCGCTTGTGCCCTTATCGGCACAAGCACTGGAGCGTCGATTTTACACCACTGTCGCGGGGACTCAATAAAACCTCTCGCTGTGCCTTTTGGGGGCGGGCGCCTTCAAGCGCCGACGATCAACTCGATCCGGCAACCCGGCTGGGCATCGCGCACCTCAAGGCTCATGTCATGCAGCCGGGCCACCGCCGCCACCATGCTCAAGCCCAACCCGTTGCCCGCCGTATGCCGGCTGGATTCGGAGCGGTACAGCCGGCGGAACACCGCCTCGCGCTCGGCCTCGGGAATGCCCGGGCCATTGTCGACCACGCACAATCCGCTGCGGCCCGGGGTATCCAGCACCAGCACCTGCACCCGGCTGTGATCGGGGGAGAACTTGATGGCGTTGTCCAGCAGGTTGCAGGTGGCGTCGAACAGCAACTGCGCATCGCCGAAGATCAGGCAGGGCGCGGGCGAGCTGCTTAAGGTCAGCTCGATGCCACGCTCTTCGGCCAGCGGCTCGAAGAACTCGGCGGCGTCGGCGGCGATGCGGTTCAGGTCGATCTCGGCAAAGCTGCTGCGGCGGGCACTGGCTTCGATCTCGGAGATCCGCAGCAAGGCGCGGAAGGTCGACAGCAGGCCCTGGGCGTCCTCGATGGCGTTGTCGATGGCCACCGCATATTCCTCTTCCCGCAGGTCACGCCGCCGGGCCCGCTCCAGGCCGGCGAGCAAGCGGGTGAGGGGAGTGCGCAGGTCGTGGGCGATATCGTCGCAGACACCCTTGACCTCGCTCATCAGCCGCTCCAGTTCGTCGAGCATCTGGTTCACCACCGTGGCGATACGGTCGATATCGTCGCGGTTGCCGCGGGTCGGCAGGCGTTCGTTGAGGTCGCCCTTGACGATGCGCTCGATGGCGCGGGTCAGTACGTCCAGGCGGCGGCGCGCCGAGTAGCCCAGCCCGACCGCCCCGAGCAGTCCCACCACCAGCAGCAGCGCGCCGCCGGAGACCATCGCGTTGACCAGCAACTCGTCGAACTCGCGGATGTCATGGATATCCTGGGCCACCATCAGGGTCTGGCCATTGTCCAGGCGATGCATCATGAAGCGGATCGGCCGATCCTTTCTGCGGGTTTTTTCCCAGAAGAATTCGTTGGGTTTGTCATAGCCCTTGAAGGCCGGCATTTCACTGATCTCCCCGGCAATCAGCTTGCCCTGGGCATCGTAGAGACCATGAGGGTAGCGCCCGTCGATGTCCTGTTCGGCGTGCTTGCGGATTTCCGCCAGGCGCAGGTCGTCGGGCTGCGCGCTGCGGTTGTCGATCTGGCGATAGAGTGCCGTATCGACCTCGGCCATCAGGTAGCCGGCGGTCTGCCAATAGAGGTAGCCGAACAGCGCCAGGAACGAGCAACTGAACAGCGCCAGGGACATCAGCGCCGTACGGAAGCTGATGGTCCGGGGGATTTCACGCAGGTGAACGGAGAACATAGCCGGCCCCGCGAATGGTATGGATCATCGGTTCCTCGCCTTCACCATCGACCTTGCGACGCAGACGGCCCATGTGCACTTCGATGACATTGGTCCGTTCGTCATAGGCGTAGTTCCACACGGCCTCGAACAGCATGGTCCGCGTCACCACCTGCTCGGCGTGCTGCACCAGGTATTCGAGCAGGGCGTATTCCCGGGGCAGCAGCTCGACCAGGCGTTCGCCGCGCTTGACGCTGCGCTTGAGCAGGTCCAGCTCCAGGTTACCGACCCGCAGGCGGTTGGCCCGCTCCTCGCTGGGGGCGACCCGGCGGCGGCTCAGGGCATCGAGGCGGGCGGTCAGTTCGATGAATTCGAAGGGCTTGGTCAGGTAGTCGTCGCCGCCGGCCCGCAGGCCGCGAACCCGCTCGTCCAGCGCGCTGAGGGCACTGAGGATCAGCACCGGCGTGGCGATGCCCGAGGCGCGCAGGGCGGTGAGCATGCCCAGGCCGTCGAGGGCGCCGGGCAGCATGCGGTCCAGCACGATGACGTCGTAGCTGTCGCTGATGGCGCGCACCAGGCCGTCCCGGCCATTATCGACGTGGGTGACGTCGAAGCCGTGGTCTTGCAGGGCTGCTTCGATCTCCCGAGCAGTGGCGGGGTCGTCCTCGACGACCAGTACATGGGTCATGGGCACTTCGCAGGATGAGAGAGGATGGTAGTCTTGCACGGATCCCGGGTTAGCCAGGCTTGCCGGCCAATCGTGGTTTCCTTTTCGACCGGCATAGTGTGCCAAACCGGGTTTATCTGAAAGGTCGCGTCAATATGAAAAAAAGTTTAGCTGAGTCAGTGCGGAGCCGGTCTTGAGAATTCTGGTCATCGAGGATGACGCCCGGGCGGCCAGTTACCTGGTGCGTGGACTCAACGAAAGCGGGCATGTCGCCGATACCGTGGACGATGGCCGCAGTGGCCTGGACATGGCCCTGGAAGGGATCTACGACGCCTTGATCGTCGATCGCAAGCTGCCGGGGATGGACGGTCTCGCGCTGGTCCAGGCTCTGCGGCGCCAGGGCCTGCGCACCCCGGTGCTGATGCTCAGTGCCCTGGATTCCACCGCCCAGCGGGTCGAAGGGTTGCGCGCCGGTTGTGACGATTACCTGGCCAAGCCCTATGCCTTCGTCGAGGTGCTCGCCCGACTGGAGGCCTTGCAGCGTGGCCGTGACCCGGTGGCGGGGCTGTCGCGCACCTTGCGGGTGGGGAGCCTGCAACTGGACTGCGCCTCGCGCACCGCGACCCGGGAAGGGCAGGTCATCGTCCTGCAGCAGCGCGAGTCGCTGATCCTGGAAAAGCTCATGCGCCACTGCGATGAGGTGGTGACCCGCGGCATGTTGCTGGAAAGTGCCTGGGACTATGACTTCGACCCCATCGACAACGTGATCGATAAACACATCTACCGGTTGCGACGCAAACTGGACGCCGGCTTCAGCCACTCGCTGATCCAGACCGTGCCGGGGGTGGGTTACCGCCTGGTTCGGGACGACGAGGCTTCCTAAACTAAAATTTAGCTTTGGAGGAACGGGACGCCAGCCTCTGCCTGATAGCTTCGGAACCTGATCGATGGCTCTGCCACACAGGTTCTGGAGATACCCCGTAGATGTTGTTCACGCCGAGATTCGAGGCTTTTCATCCACCCCATGCCCCGGGCCGACTGTTTCGTGCCCTGGCCCTGGCCGGCTTGACGCTGCTGGGCGGCTGCTCGCTGGTGCCGGGCTACCAGACACCGGCCTTGCCCCTGGCCCCGCAGTGGTCGGCCAAGGATCCGTCCGCGACCTCGGCCGATGCTGCGGGCGGGGCCTGGTGGCGAGAGTTCCACAGCGCCGAACTCGATGGCCTGATTGCCCGTGGTCTGAACGACAACTACACGCTCAAGGCCGCCGTGAGCCGGGTCGACCAGGCCCGAGCCATCGCCCAGGTGGCCGGGGCCGGGCAATACCCCAACCTGTCCCTGGGCGGTAACTACCAGCGCCAGGACAACTACGGCACCACGAAAAAATCCAGCGTCTTCGCCCAGGCCACCTACGAGGTGGACTTCTGGGGCAAGCAGCGGGCTACTGCCGATTCCTCCCAGGCCCTGGCCAACGCCAGCCAGTTCGATGCCCAGACCCTGCGCATGACCCTTGGCGCGAGCATCGCCGACACCTATTTCCAGGTGCTTTCGCTGCAAGAGCGCGTGCGCCTGGCCCAGTCCATCGCCGCCGACGCCAGCCAGGTCCTCGACCTGGTGCAGGTGCAGGCCAGCCAGGGCGCGGTGTCGAACCTGGAAGTCGAACAGCAGCGCAATGCCCAGCAAACCTTCCAGGCCGCCGTGCCGCTGCTGCAGCAGCAACTCGACGCGGCGCTGTACCAACTGGCGATCCTGGTCGGCGCGCCGCCTGAAGGCTTCAAGGTGCAGCAGGCCGGGCTCGATGCGCTCCAGGTGCCGCAACCCAAGGTCGGCCTGCCGGTCGGTCTGGTACGTCAGCGCCCGGATATCCAGGCCGCCGAGGCCCGCCTGATCTCCGCCAATTTCGACGTCGGCGTGGCCCGGGCGGCGTTCCTGCCCAACCTCTCGCTGGATCTGCTGGGCGGTATCGACACCCTGGCCGGCGGGCATATCTGGAGCATCGTCGGCAGCCTGGCCCAGCCGGTGTTCAGCGGCGGGCAACTGACCGGGCAACTGCATGCCGACCAGGCCCATGTGCAGGAACTGACCGCCAGCTATCGCGAATCCATCATCGAAGCCTTGCGCGACGTGGAAACCCAGCTCAGTGCCGCGCGGCAACTGGACCAGGCCTATACCCTGAACCAGTCCGCCGTCGACTCGGCCCGCGAGGCCGCGCGCCTGGCCCAGGTCCGCTACCGGCTCGGCTCCACCGATTTCCAGACGCTGCTGGTGGTCGAGCGCACCCAGTACCAGGCCGAAGACAGCCTGTTGCAGGTCCGCCTCCAGCATCTGCAGGCCGCCGTCGGTCTGTTCCGCGCCATCGGCGGCGATTTCGGCGCACCGACCCTGTCCGCCGTCACACCTTCTTCCCCCTCTCAGGTCCCTCAGTCATGAAGCACTTACCCCAGGCGCTCTCCCAACACCGTCGTCTGCGCCTCGGCCTGCTGGTCGTGGCCATGCTCGGCGCCTCGTTGTTGATCAAGGCCCAATGGATCGATCGCGCCCAGGCGGCACCGGCAGCCCCCGCCGACAGCGCCATCCCGGTGGTGATGCAGGCGGCCGGGCAAAAGGACCTGCCGATCTGGATCGACGCCATCGGCAATGTCCAGCCGCTGAACACCGTCAATGTGCGGGTGCGGGTCGACGGTGAGCTGCAGAAAGTCCTGTTCAGCGAAGGCCAGATGGTCAGCGCCGGCAGTCAGTTGGCCCAGATCGATCCACGGGTTTACCAGGCCCAGGTGGCCCAGGCCCAGGCCCTGGTCAGCAAGGACCAGGCACAGCTTGCCAACTTGAGGGTCAACCTCGACCGGGCCACCAAGCTGGCGGCGGCCAAGGCCGGCCCGACCCAGGACGTCGACACCTACCGGGCCCAGCTGGCGGCCCAGCAGGCCACGGTCCAGGCCGACCAGGCGGCGCTGGACAATGCCCGGCTGCAACTGGCCTTCACCCGGATCGACGCGCCCTTCACCGGCCGTACCGGGCAACGCCTGCTGGACGTCGGTTCGATTGTCCACGGTGCCGACGCCACGGGCCTGGTGACCCTGACGCAGATGGACCCGATCTCGGTGGCCTTCTCGGTGTCCCAGGACGACCTGGCGCGGATCCTCAAGGAAAATGCCGTGGCGCCCCTGCAGGTGTTCGCCATGAGCCGCGACGGCCATCAGCAGTTGGCCAGCGGCTACCTGAGTTTCATCGACAGCCAGGTGATCGCTGCCAGCGGGCAGATCCAGCTCAAGGCGCAATTTCACAATGCCGGCCAGCAACTCTGGCCAGGCCAACTGGTGGGCGCGCGCCTGCTGGTGAATACCCAGAAGGCCGCCACCGTGGTGCCGGCCAATGCCGTGCAGCAGGGGCAGAAGGGCGACTTCGTCTACGTGGTCAATGCCGATCAGCGGGTCGAACCGCGGCAGGTCACGGCGGCGACGGTGGTCGACGGCCAACAGTGGATCAAGGACGGCCTGGCACCGGGTGAAATGGTGGTGGTCCAGGGCCAGTCGCGGATCGCCCCCGGGCTCAAGGTCAAGCCGGTGGGCCTGGACTCGGCCCCGGCCGCTCCTGAGCTGGCGTCGACCGCCGGTGCCGGAGGCAAGCCATGAACCTGCTCGCCGGTCTGATCCAGCGCCGCACCGGCCTGTGCCTGCTGGCCCTGGGGGTGATGCTGCTGGGCATCGTCGCCTATTTCCAACTGCCGGTGGCGCCGTTGCCGACGGTGGACTTTCCCACCATCCAGGTCACCGCCAAGCTCTCCGGGGCCAGCGCCGAAACCATGGCGACCTCGGTGGCGACGCCGCTGGAGCGAGCCTTCGCGGCGGTGCCACAGGTCACTTCGATGACCTCCTCGAGCTCCTCGGGCAAGACCCAGATCGTCCTGCAGTTCGACCTGTCGCGTAATATCGACGGCGCGGCCCAGGACGTGCAGACGGCGATCAACACCGCCAGTGCCACCTTGCCGAAAACCATGACCAGCGCGCCGACCTTCAACAAGGTCAACCCGGCGGAGTTCACCGTGCTGTCCCTGGCGCTGACCTCGCCGACGCGGACCTTGCCGGAGCTGGACCGCTACGCCGACAACTACCTGGCCCAGCGCCTGTCGCAGATGCCGGGCGTCGGCCTGGTGGATTTCCATGGCGAGCAGAAGCCGGCGGTGCGCATCCAGATCGACCCGGATGCCCTGGCGGCGCGCGGCCTGACCCTGGAAGAGGTGCGCAGCATCGTCGGCCTCAGCACCCTGGATCAACCCAAGGGCAACCTCAACGGCGAGTACCGCTCGCTGACCCTCGATGCCACCGACCAACTGCTCGACCCCAAGGGCTATCGCGAGATGGTGGTGGCCTACAAGGCCGGGGTACCGATCAAGCTCGGCGACCTCGGCCGGGTCGTCGACGGCGCCGAGGACACCCAGCAGGCCGCGGGCATCGACGGCCAGCCGACGGTCATCGTCGACATCCACAAGCAGCCGGGCTTCAACGTGCTGTCGACCATCGCCAACATCAAGGCCAGCCTGCCGAACCTGACTGCGTCCTTGCCCCGGGACGTCCAGGTCCAGGTGGTCGGCGACCGGACCCAGACCATCAACGCCTCGGTCAACGACGTGCAGTTCACCTTGCTGCTGTCCATCGCCCTGGTGGTGGTGGTGATCTTCGTCTTCCTGCGCAAGGCTACCGCGACCCTGATCCCGACCTTGACCATCCCGCTGTCGCTGGTGGCGACCTTTGCGGTGATGTACCTGCTGGGCTACAGCCTGGACAACCTCTCGATCATGGGCCTGGCGATTGCCGTCGGCTTCGTGGTGGACGATGCCATCGTGGTGATGGAAAACATCGTCCGCCACCTGGAGATGGGCAAGTCACGGATCCAGGCGGCGGTGGACGGTTTGCGCGAGGTGGGGTTCACCATTGTCTCGATGACCGTGTCGCTGATCGCGGTGTTCCTGCCGATCCTGTTGATGGGCGGCATCGTCGGGCGGCTGATGCGTGAGTTCGCGGTCACGGTCAGCGTGGCGATCCTGATGTCCGGCATCGTCTCCCTGACGGTGACGCCGATGTTGTGCGCCTGGTTGCTCAAGCCGGAACACGATTCGCGTCCGAGCCGTTTCGGCGATGCCTGCGAGGCGGTCTACAACCGGATCCACGAGGGCTATCGGCGCAGCCTGGAGTGGGTGCTCGATCACCAGCGCCTGACCCTGGCGGTGGCGGTGGCCACGTTCGTCGCCACGGCCATGCTCTACCTGTATATCCCCAAGGGCTTTTTCCCGCAGCAGGACACCGGCCTGGTCCAGGGCGTCGCCGAAGCCGCCTCGGACATTTCCCCGGTTGCCATGCGCCAGCAGGTCGCCCGCCTGGCCGATATCGTCAGCGCCGACCCGGCGGTGGCCAAGGTGTATTTCTGGATCGGCCCCAACCCGACGGTCAGCCAGGGCAAGGTGATGGTCAACCTCAAGCCGTTCGACCAGCGCAGCGCCAGCGCCCAGCAGGTGATCGCGCGGTTGCAGCCGGCGCTGGACAAGGTGCAGGGTATCAAGCTGTTCCTGCAGGCCAACCAGGATATCCAGATCGGCGGCCGGGCCAGCAAGACCCAGTACCAGTACACCCTGCAGGACCCGGACAGCCAGGAGCTGGACCATTGGAGCGGCGTGTTGCTCGAACGCCTCAAGCAGTTGCCGCAGTTGCGCAACGTGACATCCGACCAGCAGCGCGCCGCGCCCCAGGCCACCTTGGTGATCGACCGGCCATCGGCGGCGCGCCTGGGGGTCAACGTGCAGGCGATCGACGATGTGCTCTATGACGCCTTCGGCCAGCGCCAGGTCGCGACCATGTTCACCCAGCTGGACCAGAACCACGTCATTCTCGAACTCGATCCGCACTGGCAGATGTCCATCGAGACCCTCAAGCACCTGTACGTGCGTTCGACGACGGGGGCGATGGTGCCGCTGGACATGCTGGCCAGCATCCGCAACGAGCTGGCGCCGATCATCATCAACCACCAGGGCGTGTTCCCGGCCATTACCCTGTCGTTCGACCTGGCTCCCGGCCAGGCCCTGAGCGATGCGGTCAACGCCATCGAGAAGGCTTCGCTGGCGGTGGGCCTGCCCGACACCGTGTCGGGAAGTTTCCAGGGCACCGCCCAGGCGTTCAAGGACTCGCTCAAGTCGCAACCCTGGCTGATCCTGGCGGCGATCCTGACGGTCTATATCGTCCTCGGGGTGCTGTATGAAAACGCCATCCACCCGCTGACGATCATTTCCACCTTGCCTTCGGCCGGCTTCGGCGCCTTGCTGGCGTTGATCATCTGCGGGCAGGACCTGTCGGTGCTGGGCATGATCGGGATCATCCTGCTGATCGGGATCGTCAAGAAGAACGCGATCATGATCGTCGACTTCACCCTGGAGGCCGAGCGCGGCGGCATGGCGCCGCGGGAGGCGGTGCATGAGGCCTGCCTGCTGCGCCTGCGACCGATCCTGATGACTTCGCTGGCGGCGTTGCTCGGTGCCGTGCCGCTGGCGTTCGGCCACGGCGCGGGCTCGGAATTGCGCCAGCCCCTGGGGATCGCCATTGTCGGCGGCCTGGCGGTTTCGCAACTGCTGACGCTCTACACCACGCCGGTGGTCTACCTGTGGTTCGACCGGTTGCGCGGGCAGAAAAAGACCCGCGGCGAGGGCGAGCCGGATGGGATTCAAGCGAGGAGTGAGTCGACGCTAAGCGCGCAGAAATGAAATCGGCGTGAAAGCCCGGTCACGAAAACGGAGTGTTCGTGACCGGGTGGTCATTCGTCGGAACCTTGGGTCAGCGTCTGCGAATTTTTGTCGGTCGGCTACTCTCAATGTTTTTGAAGCCGCCGGGTGTTTTCCCTGGTGGGGATCGATGATGTCGAGCAGGAGATGGCCATGAAGGACGCGTACATTTACGACAACGGGGATGAGTTTCCGATCAACAATCGGCTGCGTTGCGGCCAGACGGCTTATGTGGCGGAGTTTGGCGGGGAGCCGCCAGTTGAAGAGTCCTCGGCCAAGGCGGTGAAGCCCGTGTCGACGCTGCTGGTCAAACAACCCTATTTTCCTAAAGCCAAACCGCGCCTGAACAAGCAGGCCTGACCTTGTACTTGTAGGAGCCGAGCTTGCTCGCGATGGAGGTCAACGATAACGCGGGGTATCTAATACCCCGCGGTGCCTGGACGACCATCGCGAGCAAGCTCGCTCCTACATCGATCGCAGTGTTTTCAGCGTCGCGGTTTCAGCGCCGACGCAAACTCTGCTCCATCCGGCTGATGCCTTCCTCCAGCAACGCCCGCGGGCAGCCGAAATTCAAGCGGACGAACTGCTGGGCGTCGTCGGCGAATTCGACCCCGGCGCTCAACCCCACCTTGGCCTCTTCCAGGAAGAACCGGTACGGGTCCTCCAGGCCCAATGCGCTGCAATCCAGCCAGGCCAGGTAAGTGCCCTGCATCGGCTGCAGGACCACGCCCGGCAGGCGGGTCGCCACGGCGTGTTGCAGGTAGTCGCGGTTGGCCTGCAGGTACTCGATCAGGGCCTTGAGCCACGCTCCGCACTCGGTGTAGGCGGTGCAGGTCGCTTCCAGCCCCAGGACGTTGACGCTGTCGACCATCCCTGCGCGGGCAGAGTTGAAGCGTTCACGCAGCGCCGGGTCCTGGACGATGGCGTAGGCGGTCTTCAAGCCGGCGATGTTATAGGCCTTGCTCGCCGACATCAGGGTGATGCTGTGCTTGGCGATCTCGGGGCTCAGCGAGGCGATCGGCACATGGCGACGGCCGTCGAAGCAGAGGTCGGCGTGGATTTCGTCGCTGATGATCAGCGCACCCTGTTCCAGGCAGATGTCCGCCACCTGTTGCAGTTCTTCCCGGGGGTAGACCTTGCCCAGCGGGTTGTGCGGGTTGCTCAGCAGCAGCGCGCCGCCACCCTGCAAGGCGTCGCGCAGGGCGCTGAACGGTGTGACGTAGTCACCCCGGGCATCGCGGTCGAACGCCAGCTCGACTTTCGGCAGGTTCCAGTGGCCTGGCGCCAGGCGCAGCGGGCGGTAGTTCGGTGTCTGCACCACGACGTTCTGGCCCGGTTGCACGAAGGCGCGCAGGGCCATGTTGAAACCCGGCTCGACCCCCGGCAGGAAAATCAGCTCCTGGGGCTGCACCCGCCAGGCGTACTTGGCCCAGAGGTCGGCGACGATGGCCTGGCGCAGGGTGTCCTGGGCCACGCTGTAACCCAGTTGCGGATGTTCCAGGCGCTTGTGCAGGGCCTGGGTGATCGCGTTCGCCACCGGCAGGTCCATGTCGGCCACCCACATGGGCAGGACATCGGCCGGGTAGCGGCTCCATTTGGTGCTGCCGGTGTTGTGGCGGTCGATCAGCGTGTCGAAATCAAAGGTCATGCTGGCGGTAAGTCTCGAAAGAAATCCCCGAAGTCGTCGGGTGTTCGTGGCCTGAAAGGCGGTGGCGGGCAGGGGCCCGGCTTACGTCGTCCGGGACGCCCAGTCTATCCGTTCGCGTCGTCCGGTGGCATGTCCTGATCGGCTTGGACCACGCGATTGCGCCCGCTTTCCTTGGCCCGGTAGAGAGCCTGGTCCGCTTCCTTGAGCACCAGCGCCACGGTCTTGCGCGCCTGGGGCCAACTGGCCACGCCCAGGGACACGGTGACCGGGATGCCGTTCGGGCTTTCGGTATAGGCCATCGCCGCGCGCAAACGCTCGGCCACCTGGATCGCCTGGCTCGGTGGGGTACCGGGCAACAGCATCAGGAACTCCTCGCCGCCGTGGCGGCAGAGCACGTCGCTTTCCCGGGAGTGGCGGCGCATCTGCTGGGCCAGGTGTTGCAGCACCAGGTCGCCGGCGCTGTGCCCGTAGCTGTCGTTGACCTGCTTGAAGTGGTCGATGTCCAGGGCGAGTACCGAGAAGGGCTGCCGGCGGTTTTCCCAGTCTTCGAGGATCAGCTGCAGGCCGCGTCGGTTGGTCAGGCCGGTCAGCGGGTCGGTGACGTTTTCCTGATTGAGCCGGCCCAGTTGCTGGTGCAGCGACATCAGGGCCTTTTGCATGGCGTTCTTGAGCTGGGCCGCCTCGTAATACCAGGCCCTCACCTTGCTGACCGACTGGGCGGCGGTGGAGGAGCCCCAATACTGGGTGGAGTTGGCCAGTTGCCAGAGGGGTTTGGTGATCAGCGTCGAAATCCACCAGATGCCCAGCAGCGACAGCAGCAACAGCGGCACGGCATAACCGGCGACCTCCAGCATCAGTCGTTGCAGGCCCTCCAGGGTGATGGCGGTGGGGCGCTGGCTGATCACGCCCCAGCCGATTCGCGGCACCGGCGCATAGCCGGTGAGCATGTCGATGCCCTGGGAGTTGTTCAACCGCAGGCTGCCGGTCTGGCCGGCGATCACGGCATCGATGGCCGGGTTGCCCTTGACCACGTCGCCCACCCGCGTCGGGTCCTGGTGATAGATCAGCCGGCCCTGGGTGTCGACCACATAGAGGTAGGTGCCGTCGCGGTAATACTGTTCGCCCAGCAGCGAGTGCAGGATGTTTGGTTCGTTGAGGTAGATCCCGGCGCCCAGGTAGCCGAGGTAGTTGCCGTCGGCGTCGAAGACCGGATGCGAGATCTGGATCATCAGGTGGTTGCTGGAGCCGATATAGGGCTGCGAGATATTCGGCTGGCGCCGCGAAGTGGCCTGGCGAAAGCCTTCGCTGCTGGAAAAGGTGCCCGTCAGGTTCATGTAGCTGGGGGATGCCGCGATGATCTTGCCGTCCGCGCGGATGACCGTCACGGAGTTGAAGCTGTTGGTCTCGCGGCGCAGCCGGTGGGTCTCCTGCCACAGTTTTTCGGGCTGGTCCCAGATTTCGGGGAGCAGGGCGGCGCTGAAGGCCAGTTGTTGCTGGGTCAACTTGAGGAAGTTCTCGGTGGTGCTGGCCAGCTTCACGGCATAGATCCGATTGGCTTCCAGGGTCTGGGCCATCAGGAAGTTGCGCTGGGTCTGGTAGCTGGCGAAGAAAAGGTTACCGGCGGTCAGGGTGACGACGGAAAGCGACAGCAACAGGATCAAGCGGCGGAGGTCGATGCGTGGCATGGATTTCTTATGAAAATGATGGCGAGGCCGGGCAGCCTATTGGCAATGATAGATCAGAGCGCCCGGCAGCCCTAGCCCAGGCATGAAAAACCCGTGCCAGCACTGACCTGTAGGAGCCGGCAAGCCGGCTCCTACAGGTTTGAACCGCACCGCCTGGGGGCTTCAGAAGATGTAGTCGGTGGTCAGGAACGTCGACTCGCGGTGACGGATGATATCGCTGATCAGCGCCTTGTTGCCGTCCTGGAACCGGGTTGCCACCAGGGTGCGGATCGAGAACACCCGCAGCGCATCGTGCACCGAGAGCGTGCCTTCGGCCGAGTTCTTGCGCCCGTTGAACGGGTAGGTGTCCGGGCCACGCTGGCACTGGGCATTGATGTTGATCCGCCCGACCTGGTTGGCGAAGGTGTCCACCAGCCGGCCGACCTGGGCGGGATCGGTGCCGAAAATGCTCAACTGCTGGCCGAAGTCCGACTCCAGCACGTAGTCGATCACGGTTTCCAGGTCACGGTAGGGCACGATGGGTACCACCGGGCCGAACTGCTCCTCCTGGTACACGCGCATCCCGGCATTCACCGGGTAAAGCACCGCCGGATAGAAGAACGAGGCCCGGGTCTGGCCACCCCCGGGATTGATCACCGCGGCCCCCTTGGCCTGGGCATCGGCCACCAGGGCATTGAGGTAGTCGACCTTGCCGGCTTCCGGCAGTGGCGTCAGGGACACGCCGTTTTCCCAGGGCATGCCCGGTACCAGGCTGTGCACCTTGCGGTTGAATTTCTCGATGAAACCTTCGACCACGTCCTCATGCACGAACAGGATCTTCAGCGCGGTGCAGCGCTGGCCGTTGAACGACAACGAACCGGTGACGCACTCGTTGACCGCGTTGTCCAGGTCGACCTCGGGCAGCACGATGGCCGGATTCTTCGCATCCAGGCCCAGGGCGGCGCGCAGGCGGTGAGGCCGGGGATGGAGTTTCTTCAGGTCGCTGGCGGCCTTGTTGGTGCCGATGAAGGCGAAGATATCGATCTTGCCGCTGGCCATCAGGGCGCTGACGGTTTCCCGGCCGCTGCCATAGATCACGTTGATCACCCCGGCCGGGAAGCTGTCGCGGAAGGCTTCCAGCAGGGGACGGATCAGCAGTACGCCGAGCTTGGCCGGCTTGAACACCACGGTATTGCCCATGATCAGCGCCGGGATCAGGGTGGTGAAGGTTTCGTTCAGCGGGTAGTTGTAGGGGCCCATGCACAGCGCCACGCCCATGGGCACGCGGCGGATCTGGCCGAGGGTGTCCTGCTCCAGCTCGAAGCGGCTGGAGCGGCGGTCGAGTTCCTTCAAGGCGTTGATGGTGTCGACGATGTAGTCGCAGGTGCGGTCGAATTCCTTCTCGGAATCCTTGAGGTTCTTGCCGATCTCCCACATCAGCAGCTTGACCACCGCCTCGCGCTGCTCGCGCATGCGCCGCAGAAAGGCTTCGACATGCTGGATGCGCTCGGCCACGCGCATTGTCGGCCATTCGCCCTGGCCGCGGTCATAGGCCTGGACCGCGGCGTCGAGGGCGCCGAGGGCGGTCTCGGCATCCAGCAGCGGGGTGCTGCCGAGGATCACCTGTTCATCGCCGCTGGCGGTGGCGAGGTACACCGGGCTGCGCACCTGAGCCAGCGGGCCGTGCCAGGTGCGCAAGGTGCCATTGACCAGGTATTCGCGCTGTTCCAGCTGGCCTTCGAAGCGATATTTTTCCGGAATGTCCGCGGCGGCGGGGAACAGTGAGTCGAGCAGCTGCTGGTCGGTCATGAGGCTATCACCCTGTCTGATGGGAAAGGACGCTGAAACGCTTCAGTGCATGGGCCTGTTTTATCACGAAACAGCTTAGTCCCGTCCAGCGCAAACGACAGGCTGGTGTGCCGGCGGTTGAAGCCTGTCCGTGCTGGCCGCAGAATGGTGTTCATTTTTCATTTTCAAGGCGACCTTCATGACGCTGGCAACGTTGCTCCTGTTCCTGATCAGCTCGGCGGCGATCATCGCCATGCCCGGCCCGACGGTGCTGCTGGCTTTGCACAATGGTTCCAACCACGGCGTACGGGCGGCGGCCTGGGGCATGGGCGGGGCGGTGCTGGCCGATGCGCTGCTGGTGACGGCGGTGGCCTGTGGCCTGGGGATCCTGCTGCAGGCCAGCGAGACGCTGTTCCAGGCGGTGAAGTGGGTGGGGGCGGCCTATCTGGTCTGGCTGGGCTGGAAAATGCTGCGTTCGACCGGGACCTTGGCCGAACTGCCGGCCCAGGAGGGTTCGAACCGCTCCATCGGTTTGTTCATGCGCTGTTTCGTGGTGGCGCTGACCAATCCCAAGGCGTTGCTGTTCATGTCGGCGTTCCTGCCGCAGTTCATCGACAGCACGCAACCGCAGCTGCCGCAATATGCCGCGCTGGCCGGGGTGCTGACGTTGCTCAATGTCAGCATCATGTCGTTTTACGCGCTGTGCGGCGCGCGCTTGTTGAGTCGGTTGCAGGGCGGGCATCTGCGGGCGTTCAACCGGGTGACCGGTGGTTTGCTGATGACCTTGGGCGGGGTGTTGGCGTTTTATCGGCGCGGCGCTGCGGCCTGACGGGCGGGATTGTTCTTGAGGGCCCCTTCGCCGCACCGCCGCGAAGGGGCCAGTAGCCTTGACTAAACCTTCGGATCCTCGTGCTGTTTGAGCGGATGCGCATATTCAGGCTTGAGCTTGCCGTCCTTGTCCAGCAGCCAGGCATCGAGAATCTCCCGCACCACGGGACCGGCCACCCGACCACCGGCTTCGCCGTTCTCGATCATCACCGAAATCACGATCTGCGGGTCTTCCGCCGGGGCGAAGCCGACGAACAGGGCGTTGTCGCGATTACGCTCCGCGGTCTTCAGGCGGTCATAGCGCTCGCCCTGCTTGATCGCCACCACCTGCGCCGTGCCGCTCTTGCCGGCGATGCGGTACTGCGCACCCACCGCCGCCGCCCGGGCGATACCGCGCGGATCGTGCATCACCAACTGCATGGCGTAGTTGACCTGCTCCCATTCCTTGGGGTCACGCAGCACGATATTGGGAATCGGGTGCTCGTCCACCGGCGCGACCTGGCCGATGCTCCGGGCCAGGTGCGGGCGATTCCACACGCCCTTGTTGGCGATCAGCGTGGTGGCCTGGGCCAGTTGCAGCGGGGTGACCTGCATGTAGCCCTGGCCGATGCCAAGGATCACCGTCTCGCCGGGGAACCAGGCCTGGCGCCGGGTCATGCGTTTCCATTCGCGTGACGGCATCAATCCCGGTGCTTCCTCGAACATGTCCAGCGACACCTTCTGCCCGACGCCGAACTTGTTCAGGTAGTCGTGCAGGCGGTCGATGCCCAGCTTGTTCGCCAGGTCATAGAAGTAGGTGTCGTTGGAACGCATGATCGCCGCGTTCAGGTCGACCCAGCCGTCGCCGCTGTGGTTCCAGTTGCGGTATTTGTGCTCGACATTGGGCAACTGGAAATAACCGGGGTCGAACACCCGGGTGCTGGGGGAAATCACACCGCTGTCGAGGCCGGCGATGGCCACTTCCGGCTTGATGGTCGAGCCGGGCGCATAGAGCCCGCGCAGGGCCCGGTTGAACAGCGGACGGTCGATGGAATCGCGCAGGGCCGAATAGTCCTTGGCGCGGATCCCGGTGACGAACAGGTTCGGATCGAAGCTCGGCTTGCTGACCATCGCCAGCACATCGCCGGTCTTCGGATCGATGGCCACCACCGAGCCGCGGCGATCGCCCAGGGCCTTCTCGGCGGCCTCCTGCAGATGGACATCCAGGCTCAGGACAATGTTCTTGCCGGGAATCGGATCGGTGTGCTTGAGCACCCGCATCACCCGGCCCTGGGCGTTGGTCTCGACTTCCTCGTAGCCGACGTGGCCGTGCAGTTCGTTTTCGTAGAAGCGCTCGATGCCGGTCTTGCCGATGGACTGGGTGCCCCGGTATTCCACCGGGTCCAGCTGCTTGCTTTCCTTTTCGTTGATCCGTCCGACATAGCCCACCGAATGGGCGAAATGATCGCCCAGCGGGTAATGCCGGACGAACTGCGGCTCGACCTCGATGCCCGGGAGCTTGAACTCGTTCACCGCCAGCAGGGCAATCTGCTGTTCGGTCAGTTCGTAGAGCAGGGTGACCGGCTCGAACGGGTGGCGCGACTGCTTGAGGATCTTGGCGAACATCGTCCGGTCTTCTTCCGGCAGATTGAGCACGCTCATCACCGTGTCCAGCACCTGGCCGACGTCACCGGCGCGTTCGCGGGTCAGGGTCATGTTGAAGCTGGGCTGGTTGTCGGCGAGCACTTCGCCGTTACGGTCGAAAATGAACCCGCGTTCCGGCGGGATCGGCAGGACGTGGACGCGGTTGTTTTCCGAGACGGTGGAGTTATAGGAAAACTCGGTGACCTGCAGGAAATACAGGCGGCCAACCAGGCTGCCGGCCAGTGCCAGGACCAGGATGCCGCACGCCAACAGGCGCTTGTTCACCAGGCGCTTTTCGTTCTCGTGATCCTTGATATGAATGGGATCGGACATCAGGAACCTGTCTTGTGCAAAGAAAATTGAATATGAAAAAGTCTGCTAAGACGAAAGATGCATAGGTGGCTATTTAAATCGGCGCACACGATACCAAGAAGCGCCGGATTTAGGGGCTTTATTGATGGCTAACCGCTAAAAGGTGGGCTCTGGGGAGGGTTCTCAGGCAGGGGCGGTTAGCGGGCCGACCGGGCCCGCTGCCGCGTGCGGCCACAGGCCTGGATGGTGACGGTGGATCAGCTTTTCCAGTCATCGGCGACTTTGAGCCAATGCATTGAGGCTCTTGATGACTCGCCATGGGCATTTTTGCTATAGACGCAAAGCTTGGCTTCTTCCTGCGTGCTGTTCCAACTCGCCAGAAGGACCCACGGTTCACGAGCACGGCGGTGCATTTCGTCATAGCCCTGAGGATCATCGCAATCCACCTGTGAGGCTGGGCCTGTTTTCGAATAGATCTGCGCATAAGTGGGCGGTGAAAAGTAGGTGGATGCAAACAGGTTATAAATCGCTGGCTCGGAGACGTTATCGCGCTCGGTGGCGATATCGACGTTCGGCGGTTCATTGCCGTGATCCAGCAAGTCGACCCACATCGATTGATTATTTTTCATGATGCCGTGGAAGGGGCGCTGCTCGGAAGTCTCAACACCGATGATGCATAACCAATGGCGACCCTTTGTCGTGCCGATTGCCTTATTGATATAGGCATTGTCGGCACTGATAGCCTCACTGTAGCCATGGGGGCTCTCGCAAGGCGATGTCAATGAGCGCTCGATTTTGTAGCGATAGAAAGGCGTGCTGATGGAAAATTTCAGATCCCAGGATGGCATGACGGCTTCCAGGCCTTGATCTGGTTTGGCGGGCAGGAAGTTTTGCCGGTGTTGTGGGGCGATGGCGTCAATATCGTAGACTGGAAATAAGCTGCAACGGGTGATTGAGGGATCAAACTGACCGGATGTAAAACATCCTTGAAGGGACTGAATGGCAGAGCCGTATACCTCCGAGTCACCAAAGGCACCATTCAGGACCCCCACGATTTTACCCGTCTCGCGCTCCACGATGGGGCCACCGGATGCCCCCCTTCCAATTCTGCGGCACTGAGCATTGAGACTGTTGAGCAGTATCCTCGATTCCTCGTTATTATCGATGTAAACATCCTTTGCGGGCGCCAGCGTACAGAGGGATTGATGCAAGAAATCCCCCCCAGGGGCGCCGATTATCGCAATGGCGCTGCCAGGTTCCGGACGCGAGCCGATACTGAGTGGCTGGATACCCGCGTCGATCAGTTCTGTCAGCGAAGCCTCCAGTTCGATCACGGCAAGGTCGATGCCGCGTACGCTGCTCCAGTTGATTTTTTTCAGTGTGTAGGTTTTTATCTGCTCGATGACATCGCGGAAATAATTGAACTCTATCGTGAAATCCATAATTTTATTTGTGAGGATTAGGTCCGTGATGATTCTTTTTTGAGTGCCGCTGACGCAATGTCCAGCGGTTACCAAATAGGCGGGTTGCGCGGTCGCCTCATGGCGATAGCGGGTATCAATCAATGTGGCCGTGCAATTGCCTGCCAGTCGGCCAACACCGCTCAAATGCCGACTTTCCCCATTTTCATTTTTGAGGGCCAGACGGGGAGGAATGAAGTTATCTTCTGTTTCAAAGGCGGCGGCATAAAGTGAAGGCGTCAGAAGGTTGATATATAAAACAAGGCCCGTGGTCAATAATGCACGCATGGTCTATTCCTTTAGGTTTTGCGGTGTGTTCGATATCATGTGAGCGGTGATTGAAAGCGATCTAAGCACATAGGATTTTTATGTGTGCGATATATAGTTGTAGGCACCCCCGTGAACGAAATCATCCAGTGGTCCGTATAGGTAGTTCATTTACCTGAAGGTCTCATATTATTGATGGCCCTGCGTTATGCCTCGGAGATGTTCCTCAGCCCCTGGGCGGTCGGGCGGCGTTAGCTGATTGGTACTGCACAGATCAGCCGGAATGGACCTTTCCATTGTCCGTCGCCGACCTTAGCCTCAATGGCGTGATGAGTGCCGATCACCCCTGCCAGGAGCTGACCATGCCGACCCTTGAAACCCTCGAACGCTTTATCGCCCAGGTCGAAGCCAATGCCCACGCCGAAGCGGTCGAAGCCTTCTACACCGCCGACGCCTCGCTACAGGAGAACCAGGAACCGCCGCGGGTCGGGCGTGACTTTCATGTCGCCAAGGAGCGGGTGGTGATGTCCCGGGCGCGCTCCGTGACCTCGACCTGTGTGCGCCCGGCCTTTCTCAATGGCGATCATGTGGCCATTCGCTGGATTTTCCGCTTCGAATGGGCCGACGGCAGCGTCACCCGCCTGGAAGAAATCGCCCACCAGCGTTGGGAGGGCGAGCGTATCGCGCAGGAGCAGTTTTTCTACGATCCGCAACAACGCATACCTGTCCCTCGAGCACTCGATTGAGTGCCACATAGCGGGCTGTCAGCGCGAAGGCGCGGTGCGAGTCGTGTCGCTGGGTGGTCTAGCCTCTTCGCACAACCATGGAGGCGACTGCGCCGATAGCTGCGGAAGAAAGGAGAAACAAGCTGGCTCTTTGCGATCACGCGTGTTTAAGGCAAGATCCGCACTTTTGTTCCAGGAAGGATCCGTCGCATGTCGTCCGCCATACAGCTAGCCGCACAACACATCCGTCAGGGCGTCAGGGCGGCAACCGAAGGACTGGTCGGACGCGAACAGTTGGCAGAGCTGATCGTACTGGCCGCCGTGGCCCAGGAGCATTTGCTGGTGGTTGGTCCTCCGGGGACGGCCAAGAGCGCAGTGGTGCGGCGCGTGGCCCAGGCCATGGGCGGGCGCTATTTCGAGTATCTGCTGGGGCGCTTCACCGAACCCTCTGAGCTGTTCGGCCCGGTGGACCTGAAGAAACTCCGCGAAGGCACGGTCGAGACCGATGTCAGCGGCATGCTGCCCGAGGCAGACATTGTATTCCTCGATGAGGTCTTCCTGGGTTCGACCGCGATTCTCAACACCTTGCTCGGGGTGCTTAACGAGCGTCAGTTCCGGCGCGGGCACACCCGGATCAAGTGCCCGTTGCGAATCTGTGTGGGGGCTGCCAACGGCTTGCCTGACGATGAAGCGCTGGCCGCGTTCGGTGATCGCTTCCTGCTGCACCTGTTTGTCGACGCGGTGCCGGACAACCAGCTTGAAGCCATGCTCAGCGGTGGTTGGCAGTCCGATCGGCTGCCGGTTCGGCAACTGATGAATCTGAGTGAACTGGACACTTTGAGCCAGGCGATGCAGGACGTCGATATGCAGTCGGTCCGGCCAGCCCTGGCGAATGCCATTCGGCGACTTCGGGCAGCGGGTATCCAGCTGTCCGACCGGCGTATCGTCAAGTCCCAGCGGCTGATTGCCGCTGCGGCCTTGCTCGGCGGCCGCCTGCAGGCCACCGAGGCGGACCTTTGGCCGTTGTTGTACGCACTGGCGACCAAGGAAGCACAACAGCATGGTCGCGAAGTGCTGCGCGAAGTTCTGCAACTGTCGAGCAACAGCAATCTGTTCAGTGCAGTGGAGGAGGCGACCCTGCAACCCTTGTCCCGCGCCAGCCGTCTGCTGGAAGCCGCGCAGCATTGTTTGCTACGGGCATCCTCTGGAGAGGCGCTGGACCCTGCCGAGTCCGAGGCGGTGTTGCGCGAGATCGATGCGAACTTCTCGGCAGACAGTATGCCGCCTGAGTTGCTGGGCCTGAGGGGGCTGCTGGTCAAGCAACTGACGCCTGCGACATGAACCGAGCGCTGCCAATGAGTTGGGGCTGGACGCCCCAATCCGAGCCCGGGCCAGCTGTGGCGGCAGTGGCCTGGGGACTTGTGGCCAGGGATCTGCATGCTCGCCTGTCGGCGATGAGCGCCCAGCAACTCCGGGGGCTGCAAGCGACCGCCAACCGCGATGTGCTGATTGTCAGCGCAGAAGCCTCGCGCTTGCCCTGGGTGGCGGGCGTCGAATATGCCTGCCTTTGTGAACATGCCCCGCAGCTGTGGCGACCGAGTCTCTGGCAGCCGGACTGTGCGATTGATCTGCTGGCCCAGGCACTGACGGCGAAATTCAATCGTCAGCCACTGCTGCTCTGGCATCAGCCGGCAGCCTGTGTACCGCTGGATCGATTGCTGCCGGTCAGTGCCGAATGGTTGGCGCGCATCGATGCCTACTGGCGCTAGCGGCATGCCTGGCTTTTTTATTCTTCCACGGACGCTCTGGCGTCCGGCTTCGTAGGTCCTCCATGCAGTTACCCGAATCCTTGCAACCCTGGCGTCAATGGCTGGAGTGGTTTGCCCCTGAACTGGTGCCAACTCTCGGGGCCTTGCTGGGTTGCATCAGCCCGCTGCTGGGGCCCTTCAAGGGAGCACAGCAAGGCGGTGTCCCGGAACCGGATGGCCTGGGTGACTTGCGCCAGCGTGGCTCCTACGAACGGCTGCTGACCAGCGAGTGGTTGCTGGCCGATGAGTTCGCCGACGAGTTCCTGCGTCGTGCTTCCAGCGGCGAGCATCTGTTTCTCGCGCCCGAGCTTCGCGCAAGGCAGGCCTCACGGCTGATCGTGGTGCTGTTCGATGCCGGTCCACTGCAACTGGGCGGTGCCCGCCTGGTTCACCTGGCGCTGATGATTCTGCTGGCCCGACGAGCGGCCGAGCACGGTGCACAGTTTCGCTGGGGTGTCTTGCAGCAGGAGCCCGAGTTGTTCGAGTTGCATTCATCTTCGCAGTTGCGCCGACTGCTCGATGCGCGGACCTATACGGTGGTCACCGAAGTTCACTGGCAGCGGTGGCAGACAGTTTTGGCCGAGTATCCCGAGGCGGCGAGCGAGTGCTGGTTGGTCGGTCAGCGCTTGCCGGCGGTCACGAGTTCCCGGGTCGAGGGCGTGCGCGTTTTGCAGATCCAGCAGGGGCTGTTCGGTGAGGCACTGGAGTTGCAGGCACAGCCCTCGGGAACCGCGCCGATCGTCCTGCCACTACCCGACGCGGCAGCAGGCCAACGCCTGCTCAAGGGCCAGTTTGTGAATGAGGTGTCGGTCGAGGCGCACATCGCTACGTCGGAGCGAATCTCGCTAACCTCGCCGCCGCTGATTTCCAGTGCCGGTACCCATGTCGCGGTCCGCTTGCTGGATGAGCCGGGCCTGTTGGTCTACGCGATCCCCCGGGCGGGGCAGAAAAAAAGCGCCAAGTTCAAACGGCAGCTCTGGCCGCGCGGGGCGACGCCCTTGAGTGTGGTCCTGCAGAATCGCCAGGCCGGCGCGGTCCTGAGTGTTGGCGACCAGTTGCGCTTCTGGCAATTGCCACGCATAGGCGCGGTCAGTCGCCCACCCCGGGAGGAGCTGCTGGCGCCGGTCGGTACGGCAACGCTGCTCCCGGCGGTCTACCTGCGAGACTCCCGTCATAGTCGGCTGTTCATGCTGACGAGCGATCGAACCCTGGCGTTCTGGATGACGCCCAGTGATAAGAGCCTGAATGCGGTTGCTCCCGATATCACTCACTATCTGGATCGGGATGTGCTCGGTATGGCTCGGATCAATGATGAGGTGCTGGTCTATGCCAGTCGCAGTGCCGGCCAGTTGTGTATTCGTCACGTGACCCTCAACGCGACACAGTATGACTCCTATGCTCTGGGCGAAGGTAGCGAGGCGACGCAGGTGCTGTTTTCCAGTCTGCCGTTCTGGCGTCGGCGTTTCGGCTCTTGTGCTGTGCAATATGGTCATGGCCGGCGGGAAAACTGGACACTGTTCACCCACGACAGCCATCCTCAACCGCTGGCCCGTCTCGAACTGGCTCCGGGCTGCAAGGCCATCGGGTTGTTGCATGAAGTCGAGGGCGAGCAGCCTGCGCTGGTGGTCATTGGCAGTGACGAGACAAGCGTGCTGCTGGTCAAGAGCGGACAGACCCAGGTGCTCTTCACGGCGACCACGAAAATTCTACGGGTCAGCTTCTGTCCGGACTCCACGATATTGGCATTGATCACCGAGGCCCGTGAGTTGGTGGTTTACGCTGTCAGCGAACGGCAGGTACGTCTGAAGGTACAGAGCAACCGTAAGGAGCAGGTCGATGGGTGACATCCTTGAGCTGTCCGTCAAGCGTCCTGGGTTGGTTGGCTGGCAGTCGGTCGGAGCGCTGTGGTTTCCCCGCGACTGGTTCGACGAAGTGACCAGCCAAGTAGAGATTGTCCGGCATTGGCGGCCAGGTGCTCGCGCCTATCGTTTTGCCGACGGTGATGTCCTGTGTTTCAAGGTTGCCGAATCAATGCCCTGCGACCGCCTCAAGCCATGGCCGTTGATCCGTCAGGGGCAGGCTTGGAGTTCGGCGTTGCTTGAGTCGGACGAAATCAGTGCACTGCCGCTGGCGGATCTCTGGTTGATTCGTGGTGCCCGGGTCCAGGCGTTGAACCTGGCCGATGGAATCGAACTACAACCGGGCCAGTGGTTCGATATCGAGCGTTATGGTCTGCTGGAAACCTATGACTGCCGGGAAGCCCTGCCCGAACCAGTGCTGCAAGCCTGGGAATCGCAGGACATTCGCCAAGTGCTGGGGGAGGTGATTCCTGCCCCCAGCGCCGAGCGGGAGGCTGTCGCCAAGGCGTTTAAAACTGCCGGTACCGCGACCCGTCAGGCACCCGTCGCGGCGGTGAAGGTTCCGAAGGTGGTACGAGCGAGCGAGGGGCTGAAGGTCTCGGTTCGTACCTGGCTGTTGTCGGGACTGGTCATGCTGGCGATGCTGATTTCCTATTGGCAGGATGCGGCTCGCCCGGCATCGCTCTCTACCCCCCGATCGCCGCTTCTGAGCGAGTCTTCGGCGGGGGCCGGCTTCAACCCGTCCTTGTTCCTGGGCTGTGTGCTGTTTGTCGCCCTGGTCGTGTGGTTGGTGCGCTTGTCCACCAGGCGACTACGCCAGGGCACGCGCGCACAGACTCGACAAGGTGCTGTCGCAGCCGCTGCCTCGGTGCCTGAACGCAAGCGGCGAGGTCAGGTCAGGCCGTCACTTTGGCGCCAGTGGTTGGAGCGTATGGCCGTGGCCTCGCAGTTCAACCGTTTACTGGAGCGGCGCCAGGCTGCCTATATGAAGCGCATGCTTGAAATGTTCGAGAGCGGCAATATTGCCGAGGCGCTGCACTACGCGATTCCACTGGGCAGTGACCAAGCCTGGAGCGGGCGGGCCTTTGGCACGCCAAAGCGCCGTGACCAGTTGACCGTGGGCAAGGCGCGAGGCCCTGCGGCCAGCCTGGAACTGGCGGACGGGCTCAGGGAGCATCTACGCCGGACCTACCGCCAGACATTCGAACGCCTGGATCGCCAGGGGCGGATCGAAGAAGCGGTTTACGTCCTGGCGGAGCTGCTGCATGTGCGCCAGGAAGCGTTGGACTATCTGGAAAAACACCAGCGCTATCCACAGGCGGCGGAATTGGCACTGACCTGGGACTTGCGACCGGCGATGATTGTCCGGCTGCTGTGTCTGGCAGACGACTGGCAACGAGCCGTACAGGTTGCCCGTCGCGACCGTGCGTTTGCCAACGCGGTCCTGAGTTTGCAGGATCGCTGGCCGGAAGCCGCCGAGCGATTGCGCATCGAGTGGGCCGAGATGTTGGTCGGCCAGGGGGATTGGTTGGAGGCGGTGGAAGTGATCTGGCCGCTGCCAAAGTCCCGCGAACGCGCCCGGCAATGGCTGCTCAGTGCCGAGGCGGCCGGCGGCGGGCTGGCGGCAGCGGCACTGGCCAAGCGGGCGGTACTGCTGCCCGACACCCTGGAGGTCCATGAGCCTTACCTGCGTGCGTTGCGTGACGATCCGCAGCGCGGCAGCGAGCGGGCGGACCTGGCCCGGGAACTGCTCAAGGTTTCTCCCGCAGCGGGCAAGGTGCGGTCGATGGCGGCTGCGATTGTCCATGGGGTGCTGGCGGACCACGCCGGTGGCCATCCGGGGCTCACTCCCAAGGAGCTTGCTGCCCTGGTGAAATTGAGTGGTGATGAACTGTTGAGGCTGGACATGCCCAGTGGGGTGATTGCCCAACAGGGCGTGTCGGACCTGGCGACGGTTATTATTCCCACACCCCACTGGTCGGCGCCGCCACCGGGCAGCTACTCACTGTATGACGCCGTCCCACTGAACGATGAAGGGTATCTGGTGGCACTGGGTGAGTCGGGCGCGGCGATGGTTGATCGCTCCGGCAGCCTGTGCCAGCGCTTCGCCGTGCCTGCGCAGCGCCTGGTCATCAGCAAGAATCGCCGGGTTGCCCTGGCCCTGGTCCGGCGCGATGAGTTGTGGCGTGTCAGCAAACTGGACCTGGTGACCGGTAGTGCCACGGACCTGGGGGTTCTGGCCATGGACTTCTTTGCCAGTACCTTCGAGGGGGTGGCCTGGACCATCGCCACCCGCAAGCAGGTGCGGGTGGTGGATATCGACAAGGAGCTCGCTACGCTCTGGCATGTCAGCGACTTGCCCGGCCCGCTGGTACATTTCGACGCCACGGATATTCGGGAACATTGGTTGCTCCAGCTGGCGGACGGCACTTTCGAACGCTGGAACTACAGCCTGCCCGAGCGCCGCCTGCTGAGTCGCGGTGCTGCGCCCAAGCCGATCCGCGGGGATATTTCATGGCAGTTCTACAGCTTTGGCGAATACCTCGAGTGCTGGTTCGAGGCGCCGGCAGAAGATCAGCAGGAACTGGTGGTCAATGATGAGCAACGGTTGCGGCGTTTTCGCTTTCCCGAGATCACGGAGGATCTGCAGCCTCAGATATTGTCTGACCGACAATGGCTGGTGGTCGGGTTTCGCGTGTCGTTGCAGCGAATGCGCTGGCATTTCATGAACCGTAGCTCGTCGCAGTTGTGTGCCATTCTGGACTGGGGCCAGGGACAGGACGTGGCCGTGCGCCGCCACGGGGCGGACTGGATCTTCACTGACTCTGACGGCCGGCTTTTCCATGTCAATGTGATCACCAGTCGGGTTCGAAACCTGAGCATTCATTGAGGGCTTGCCTGCCCGTGGAGAGCAGGCCGCGCTGTTTTTATTCTAACGGCGCTCATTGGCTGATCGGCTCGGCATCCGTCAGCAGAGCGTCTAGACTCTATGGCCTCTTCGACACGCGGAGCCACCATGTCCGATTTCACTGAAACGCCGGTACTGTTGTTCTCCTACGGCACCTTGCAGGACAAGGCCGTGCAGCTCTCCAACTTCGGCCGCGAACTGGTGGGCGATGCCGATCGCATGCTCGGCTACGCGCAATCCTGGGTCGAGATCACCGATCCCCAGGTCCTCGCCACCAGCGGCAAGACCCACCATCCCATCGTGCGCCCCAGCCGCAACCCCGAGGACAGCGTGAGCGGCATGCTGTTCCGGATCACCGCCGAAGAGCTGGCGGCGGCGGATGCCTACGAAGTGTCGGACTACCGGCGGGTCTCGGTCCGACTGGCCTCCGGCCTGGATGCCTGGGTCTATGTAAGCGCCTAGTACAAAGCTTGCGACCTTCGGTGACTACACAAAAGCGGTCACCGACGGGTATGCTTTTGCGGCAAGGTTACAGCTTGATCGAGGGAGCGGATTCATGGACAAAGTCATCGTCATCACCGGCGGCAGTCGTGGTATCGGCGCCGCCACCGCATTGCTCGCCGCGCAGCAGGGTTATCGCATCTGTATCAACTACCTGGCGGACGAGCCGGCGGCCCTGCGGGTGCTGGAGCAGGTCCGCGGACTCGGCGCCGTGGCCATTGCCGTACGCGCCGATGTCAGTATCGAGGATGAGGTGATCCGCCTGTTCAACCGGGTGGACGCCGAACTGGGGCCGGTCACCGCCCTGGTCAACAATGCCGGGACCGTCGGGCAGAAATCCCGGCTCGATGAAATGTCCGAGTTCCGTATCCTGAAAACCCTGAAGACCAACACCCTGGGGCCGATCCTGTGCGCCAAGCACGCGGTGCGGCGCATGTCGCCGCGCCATGGCGGGCAGGGCGGCAACATCGTCAATGTGTCTTCGGCGGCAGCACGCCTGGGCTCGCCCAACGAATATGTGGACTACGCCGCCTCCAAGGGCGCGCTGGACACCTTCACCCTCGGCTTGTCCAAGGAGCTGGCAGGCGAGGGCATCCGGGTCAATGCCGTGCGCCCCGGCTATATCTACACCGAGTTCCATGCCTTGAGCGGCGATGCCGACCGGGTCAGCAAGCTGGAATCGGCCATTCCCATGGGCCGTGGCGGTCGTGCCGAAGAAGTGGCCGAAGCGATTGTCTGGCTGCTCTCGGACAAGGCCTCCTACGCCACCGGTACCTTCATCGACCTGGCGGGTGGACGCTGAGTCGGTTTTTGCGCGAGGAACGTCGCTCGGGCATATAGGCCTGTCGGTCGTACGTTCCACACTGTAGGGCCGGAGCCAGGGCCTTGCCTGGCTCCGGTCGACCTTACAGGGGACCCCGAATGACCGTTATCTTTCGTCCGGCGCTGCGCTCGGACGCCCGCGAGATTGCCCGCCTGTTCCAGATTTCCTCGGAAGGGGCGTCCGACTACATCTGGAGCCAGTTGGCTGAAGGCGCCGAGTCCCTGCTGGATGTCGGCGCGCGGCGCTATGCCCGTGAAGGCGTAGATTTTTCCTATGAGAATTGCCTGATGGCCGAGGCGGATGGCCAAGTCATCGGCATGCTGCACAGTTATCCGATGCTGCATGACCCGGATGCAACGCCGAGCACCGATCCGGTCCTGGCGCCGTATGCCGACCTGGAGATTCCCGACACCCTCTATATTTCCAGCCTGGCCTTGCACGAGGGCTGGCGCAACCAGGGGCTGGGGGCGCGTTTTCTCGAACACGCGCGCCAGCGCTGCCGGGCCCTCCAGCTCAAGGGCCTGAGCCTGATCGACTACGCGATGAATAGCGGTGCCTGCCGTTTCTATCAACGCCATGGCTTCACGATCGTCGGCGAATGCCAGATCGTGCCGCATCCGCTGATCCGGGTGACCGGTGCGGCGTATCTGATGCATTGGCCCCTGACCGAGGCGTCTGCGAGATAGCCTTACTGGTCCAGCAACGAGCGCACAATCCGTCCCAGGGTCTCCATGGCCTGTTCCGACACCTCGTTCCACGGGCTGCCGTAATTCAGGCGGATGCAGTTGCGAAAGCGCTGGGTCGGCGAAAAGATCGGCCCCGGGGCAATACTGATGCCCTGGGCCAGGGCGATCTGGAACAGTTTCAGCGAATCCAGCTGCTCCGGCAGCTCCAGCCACAGGAAGTAACCGCCGCTCGGCTGGCTGACCCGGGTCTGCGCCGGGAAGTAGCGGGCAATGGCCGCCAGCATGGCGCTCTGTTGCTCTTCCAGGGCATAGCGCAGCTTGCGCAGGTGGCGGTCGTAGCCGCCGTTTTGCAGATAATCGGCCAGGGCGGCCTGGGCCGGCATCGAGGCGCACAGCGAGGTCATCAGCTTGAGCCGTTCGACCTTCTGCGCGTAACGTCCCGCCGCCACCCAGCCGATGCGATAACCGGGGGCCAGGCTCTTGGCGAAGGAGCCGCAGTGCATCACCAGGCCTTCGGTGTCGAAGGCCTTGGCCGGTTTCGGCGCCTGCTGGCCGTAATAGAGTTCGGCGTAGACATCGTCCTCGATCAGCGGCACCTGATGGCGGCGCAAGAGTTCCACCAGTTCCTGCTTCTTCGCCTCGGGCAGGGTCGCGCCCAGAGGGTTCTGGAAGCTGGTCATGCACCAGCAGGCCTTGATCGGATGGCGTTCCAGGGTCTGGGCCAACACCCCGAGGTCGATGCCATCGCGCGGATGCACCGGGATCTCCACCGCCTTGAGCTTGAGCCGCTCCAGCACTTGCAGGCAGGCATAGAACGCCGGAGCCTCGATGGCCACCAGGTCGCCGGGCTCGGTGACGGCCTGGAGGCACAGGTTCAGTGCCTCCAGGGCGCCATTGGTGATCAGCAGTTCCTCCATGGGCAACATCAGCCCGCCGACCATGTAGCGCAGGGCGATCTGCCGGCGCAGTTGCGGGTTGCCCGGCGACAGGTCGGTGACCACCATGCGCGGGTCCAGCTCGCGGCCGGCACTGGCCAGGGACCGGGACAGGCGTTGCAGGGGAAACAGCGTCGGGCTCGGGAAGGCCGAGCCGAAGGGCACGGTGGCGGGGTCCTTGATGGAGTCCAGCACCGAGAAGACCAGTTCGCTGACATCCACCTCGGTGGACTCGTTGACCTGGCTGCTGATCGCCGGCTCCGAGAACGGGCTCGGCGTGTGGGCGTTGACGAAGTAGCCGGAGCGCGGTCGGGCGCGGATCAGGCCACGGCGTTCCAGCATATAGTAGGCCTGGAACACCGTGGACGGACTGACACCGTAGGTCTGGCTGGCATAGCGCACCGATGGCACCCGCTGGCCGGGGCCGAGGACGCCGGTGCGGATCAGTTCAGCGATGTCATCGGCGAATTTTTCGTAGCGTTTCATGGCAACTCTGGATTTCGAAAACACCGGAGACCTGTAGGAACCGGTGTTGATGGATCGGTATCGGTGCTCGGGATTCTAGGGCATCAACGGTTCAACGGGGCGACAAAGCGGCTCTTCGCCACGCTGTAGACGCCGGGCTCGTCGCTGTCGACCACCTTGAAGCTGACGGCCTGGGAACTGCTTTTCGGCTTGTCGGTGACCAGCGCCACCGACACCGGCAGGTCGACGATTTCACCCGCTGCCAGGCTCAGCTCGGTCTTGCCCTGCAACTGGAAGCCGTCGCTGTCCACCAGCTCCAGCTGATAGCGCTGACGCTGCTGGGTCTTGTTGATGATCTTGAGGCTGTAGATGTTCTCGATCTGGCCCAGGCTGTTTTCCCGGAACAGCCCGCGGTCCTTGCTCACGTCCAGCGACACCATGGGCCGTTCCGCCAGGGTCACGGCCAGTGCGCCGATCATGATCAGCAGCACGGCACTGTAGCCGATCAGCCGTGGGCGCAGCAGGTGGGTCTTGCCCCCCTGCAACTGGTGTTCGGAGGTGTAGCTCACCAGCCCACGGGCGTAGCCCATCTTGTCCATGATCGAGTCACAGGCATCGATGCAGGCCGCGCAGCCGATGCATTCCATCTGCAGGCCGTCGCGGATGTCGATGCCGGTGGGGCAGACCTGCACGCACATCTGGCAGTCGATGCAGTCTCCCAGGCCGACGCTGGCCGGGGCCACGTCGCGTTTACGCGGACCACGGTTTTCGCCACGGGCGGCGTCGTAGGAAATGGTCAGGGTGTCCTTGTCGAACATCACGCTCTGGAAGCGTGCATAGGGGCACATGTGCATGCACACCGCTTCACGCAGCCAGCCGGCGTTGATATAGGTGGCCGCGGTGAAAAACAGTATCCAGAACAGGCTGACGCCGCCGAGCTGCAGGGTCATCAGCTCCTGGGCCAACGGGCGGATCGGGGTGAAGTAGCCGACGAAGGTCAGCCCGGTCAGCAGGCTGATGCCCAGCCACAACGTATGTTTGGCGGCGCGTCGGGCCAGTTTGTTCGGGCCCCAGGGCGCGGCTTGCAGCTTGATGCGCTGGTTGCGCTCGCCCTCGGTGACTTTCTCGCACCACATGAACAGCCAGGTCCAGGAGCTTTGCGGGCAGGTATAGCCGCACCAGACCCGTCCGGCGAACACGGTGATGGCGAACAGACCGAAGGCACAGATGATCAGCAGCGCCGAGAGCAGGATGAAGTCCTGGGGCCAGAAGGTCGCGCCGAAGATATGGAAGCGGCTTTCGGCCAGGTCCCAGAGCACCGCCTGGCGTCCGCCCCAGTTCAGCCATACCGTGCCGAAGAACAGCAGGAACAGAAAGCCCGCGCCGCCCAGGCGCAGGTTGCGGAACAGCCCGGTGAAGCTGCGGGTGTGGATCATCTGGTCGGTGGACCGGGTCTTCGTCCTTGGACGCGAAGGTTCGAAGGTTTCAACTATCTGGACGGGGATTCTCTCGCTCATGGTCTGTCGCTCGTCAGCCTCCATCAGGCCTGGGCACTATGCCGGGCGAACTGTTTGCATAACAGGCTCAGGTATTTTAATAAAAAGCGGATCAGATGAGCGCGTGCGGGCCCCTGCGACAGGTTGTCCTACCTCGCGCCACTCCCGGCGGTCGTGCCCTGCGACGCCTGGCGCAAATGCCGGGCGGCGGCGCTGATACAGGTCAATCAAATCACCGAATCACCGTGGCCGGCGTTCACACGACGGCACTGGCCGGGCGGTGGAGGCGCATATTGCCTTGCTCCAGGGCACAGGCCTGGTTCGAGTGTTCGATATGCACGGACTTGGTGCTCTCCTTGTTTTCAGGGGAGCGCGTTCAGGGGCATGTGCGGCTGAAGCGACATTCCCGTCTATGCTTGAGGTGCGGCGCGGCCGAGCACGGTCAAGGACACCAGCGCCGGAGCAAGACGCTCGGCAGTCGGATGGAACAGGCTTTGCAATCGCTTTCAGCCTGGAGAGGGCCGCGTCTGAACGTGTCTATGGGGCGGAAAATCGCCCGGCCTGGCTCAGCGTGCCGTTGCACGACCTGAGCGGGTTGTTGAGTGAGGGAAAACCTTGTCCGGTGGAGAGCAGTGATGAGTTTGAGCAAGGAACAAGGTAAGCCCGGAAACCGCGCATTGCCCGACAGGAAGGATATCGAGGCCCTGGTACGGGCCGAACACCAGGACCCATTTGCCATCCTCGGTCCCCATGGCGACGGTGACGGCGGTCAGTATATTCGCGCCTTTCTACCGGGCGCCCTGGGCGTCCAGGCGCTGGCCCACGACGGCGACCAGGTGTTGGGCAACCTCGACTCTACCGAGGTGCCGGGGCTGTTTGTCGGTCACTTCGAGCATCGCCAACCCTATCGGTTGCGCATCCAGTGGGCCGCGGGGGAGCAGGTCTGCGAGGATCCCTACAGCTTCGGACCGTTGCTGGGGGAGATGGATCTCTACCTGTTCGCCGAGGGCAACCATCGCGACCTCAGCAGTTGCCTGGGGGCCCAGGTGACCCGGGTCGAGGGTATCGACGGCGTGCGCTTCGCGGTCTGGGCACCGAATGCCCGGCGGGTCTCGGTGGTCGGCGACTTCAATGCCTGGGACGGGCGTCGGCATCCGATGCGCCTGCGCCATCCCAGCGGTGTCTGGGAAATCTTCATTCCTCGCCTGTGTCCGGGGGAGGCCTACAAGTACGAGATTCTCGGCAGGGACGCGATCCTGCCGCTCAAGGCCGATCCCGTGGCCCTGGCCACCCAACTGCCGCCGGACACCGCTTCGCGTGTCGCCGCGCCCTTGCAGATCGACTGGCAGGACCAGGCCTGGATGCAGTCGCGTGGCGAACGGCAACGGCATGCGGCGCCGCTGTCGATCTATGAACTGCATGCCGGCTCCTGGCAGTGCGAGATCGATGAAGTCGGCGAGGTGTCACGGCAATACACCTGGAGCGAACTGGCCGAGCGGCTGATTCCCTATGTCCGGCAACTGGGCTTCACCCATATCGAGCTGATGCCGATCATGGAACATCCGTTCGGCGGCTCCTGGGGGTACCAGCCGCTGTCGCAGTTCGCGCCGAGTGCGCGCTATGGCAGCGCGGACGACTTCGCGGCGTTTGTCGATGCCTGCCACCAGGCCGAGATCGGCGTGATCCTTGACTGGGTGCCGGCGCATTTTCCCACCGATACCCACGGCCTGGCGCAGTTCGACGGCACCGCGTTGTACGAGTACGGCAACCCGCTGGAAGGTTTTCACCAGGACTGGGACACGCTGATCTACAACCTCGGCCGCACCGAGGTGCATGGCTTCATGCTGGCCTCGGCGCTGCACTGGCTCAAGCATTTCCATGTCGACGGCCTGCGGGTGGATGCGGTGGCGTCGATGCTGTATCGCGACTATTCGCGCAACGCCGGTGAGTGGGTGCCGAACCGCCATGGCGGTCGGGAAAACCTGGAGGCCATCGACTTCCTGCGTCACCTCAACGACGTGGTGGCCCTGGAGGCCCCGGGTGCCCTGGTGATTGCCGAGGAGTCCACGGCCTGGCCGGGCGTGAGCCAGGGGACCGGGCAAGGCGGACTGGGGTTCGCCTATAAATGGAACATGGGCTGGATGCACGATTCGCTGCACTACATCCAGCAGGACCCGGTGTACCGCGCCCATCATCACAACGAGCTGAGTTTCGGCCTGGTGTATGCCTGGTCCGAGCGCTTCATCCTGCCGATTTCCCATGACGAAGTGGTGCATGGCAAGCATTCGCTGATCGACAAGATGCCCGGCGACCGTTGGCAGAAGTTCGCCAACCTGCGGGCCTACCTGAGTTTCATGTGGGCGCACCCGGGCAAGAAGCTGCTGTTCATGGGCTGCGAGTTCGGCCAGTGGCGCGAGTGGGATCATGACCAGCAACTGGACTGGTACCTGCTGCAATACTCCGAGCACCTTGGCGTGCAGAAGCTGGTGAGCGATCTCAACCAGCTCTACCGCGACGAGCCGGCGCTGTACGACCAGGACGATGTGCCCCAGGGTTTCCAATGGTTGATTGGCGATGACGCGACCAACAGCGTCTATGCCTGGGTGCGCTGGAGCCGGGAAGGGCGACCGCTGCTGGTGGTCGCCAACTTCACCCCGGTGCCGCGCGAGGCTTATCGGATCGGGGTGCCGTTTGCCGGGCAGTGGAAGGAAGTCATCAACAGCGATGCGGCGATGTATGCCGGCTCCAACTATGGCAATGGCGGCGCGGTCTTCACCGAAGACCACGCCAGCCACGGTCAGGCCACGTCGCTGCTGCTGAACCTGCCGCCGCTGGCGGTGTTGATGTTGCGCCCGGAGGAGTAGCTACCAGCGCATCCGCACCCCGATGTTGCCGATGAGGCCACTCAGGCCATTGTCAGGGGAGGTGCCGCTGTAATCCCCGCTGATATACAGGCTGAGCGTCGGAGACACCCTGGCCACCAGGCCCAGACCCAGCTCCACGGTAGGGCTGTTGCGACCACTGGTGAGCTTGTCGACCGGCTCCAGGCTCAGGGTGTTGCCGCTGCCGAACGCGTACCAGAGGTTGGTCCGCAGGTAGGGTTCCAGCGGCAGGCCGTTCACTTCATAGCTGCCCTGGAGGCGGGCACCTATGCGGCCGCTCCACTGCGACTGGTCGCTGGAGGTATTCGCCTGCCCGAGCGTGTCCAGGCTGCCTTGCTGGTTGACCACCTGGGCCTGGGGCTCGATGACCCAGTACTTGCCCAGCCCGATCGGGAAACCGCCCTCCAGCGAAAACGTCGTTTGCCGGGAGGCCGCACCTTGCAGGGTGCCCTGGTCGGAGCGGCTGTAGATCGTACTCTGGCTGTTCATGGCGGTCAGGTTGACGTGCCAGCCCTGTTGTCCGGTCAGGCTCCAGAACGCCCCGAGATTATTGCCTTGGGGGCTCAGGCCGTCCGTACGCGGATCGCGGGGCGCCGTGACGAAAGCATCAGTCTGGTCCAGGGCTCCGCTGTGTCCGGTAAAAACCCCGGCCTGCAATGTCTGGCCATCGCTGTGGTTGCTGTAAAGACTGGGAATGACCAGCAGGTCGCCAAAGGCGCCGGTAAACTTCGGATCGAAGTTGCCGGCCTCGCCTTGGCCCAGTGCACGGTCGTGGAAGCGTACCGCCGGATCGGCCGCGCCGCTGTCCGGGGTAATGCCGGCGAATCGCCAGCCAGGTAATTGGCCGCTGTTGTCCAGTAGTGGCTGTCGACCGGGCGGTAAGGGTGAAGGCGCGTTGTCACGGTACCAGGGTTGGAGGTCTTCTTCGGAGGGCGCCGCCTGGATTTCAAGGGCGGAGCACAGCAAAAAGGCAGTCGAGATCGTATAAACCGTCATCCTCAGGTTGGGGTGGGCCATGAGCGTGTTCATCGGGTGTTCCTTGCTGTCGCATAGATACCTGCATTGGTGTCTCTCCTGCCCCGAACGAGGGACGGCCGAAATCATCGAGGCAAGCCTCCGGCGACCCGCTCTGGCGGGCTCCGAGGGCTGGCCCCTTGGGTTTTAAAACCGGGGGTAGTCACTTCTAGCTAAGGAGAGCTACAGGTCGGCGTCAAGGAAGTAACGCACAAATAGATCTGTTTGATTAGGCTTTGCAAGTGATTGATCAATCGGCTATTTGGTTTATTCAGGCTGGATCTGAGCGAGTCTGGAAAGAGGGGGCTTGGCCCCCAGGTCTTTCAGATGAACACCAGCTCGAATGGCTGCCGCGCCCGTTCGAGCAGGGCCGGTACCAGGGCCGGTGGCAGCCCCAGTTTCGGGTCGCCTTGCAGGTGGCTGTGGTAGGCATGCGCGGCGTGCAGCTTGCGGGCGATGCCCCAGGTGTCGAGCCGGATCTTGCGGGCCCGGTGCCAGGGGATCAGGCCTTCGTCGCGCAACGGCCGAAACCAGGTATGCACGGGGATTTCCAGCAGCGTTGCGCCGCTGGCGGCACAGGCCTGGGCGGCGGCCCGGCCGACACTGTCATGATCGGCAATCCCGTCTTCGCGCCAGGTGGTCAGCACCACGTCGTCCGGGCGCAGGTAGCGCCGCAGGAATTGACTCAAGGGCTGCTCCTGCTGCTCCAGTGCGCCGTGGCGAAAGCCGCCGCGAATCCATTTCAGCCGGTGCAGTTCCAGGCCCAGGCGCCGCAAGGCTTCGGCACTTTCCTGGGGGCAGACCACACTCAGGCGGCTTGAAGGCCACAGGGTCGAGCCGGGGTAGAGGGCGCTGCCATCGGTAATGGAGATCAGCAGCAGCGGGTGTTCGAGGGCGGCGAGCATTTGCAGCAGGCCGCCGCAGCAATGCACTTCGTCACCGGGATGGGGGGCGATCACCACCACCCGGGCGCCGGGTTGGATCAGGCGGTGCAGGCCGATGGTCGGGACACGGGCCAACTGCCGCGAGTTCCAGATCAGCGGTGCAACGTCGTTGCGTGCAGCTTGGATTCTCATGATGTTTGTCACTTCCTTGTGTGGACATGCATGCACCCTCCATCAATCCTGATGCGTCCGGTACCGCGTGGCAACCGGGTAGTGCGCGAGTGAGTATCGCCCATATGACTCGAAATGCGACTTTTATTGCTGAAGAAACGTCAGGTTTTTTCGTCACGCCGTAGTTCGAACATCACCAGCGAACGTCCGGCGAGGGTGTATTCACGGGCGAAGGCGAACCGCTCCTGGCCCTTGACCCGCGGGTCGTTGGTGTCGATCACGCAGCGCCAGTCGATGCCTTGCGGCACGGGTGGCAAGCGGAAATTGACCCCGTCGTGGTGGGCATTGACCGCGAGCAGCAAGGTCGCATCGTCGCCGCTGTGGGTAATGCCGCAGGCCCGCGCCCGCCCGTCGAGCAACATGCCCAGGCAGCGGCCGTGGCCGTCATGCCAGTGTCCGGTGGTCATTTCGTGGCCGTCCGGCGTCAGCCAGGTAACGTCCTTGCCCCCCAGTTGCTCGTTGTAGTCGCCGACCAGGAAACACCCGCGCCGCAGGATCGGATAGGCCAGGCGCAGCTTGACCAGGCGCTTGACGAACTCGAGCAGCGACTGGCCGTCGTCGTCCAGCGCCCAGTTGACCCAGCCGATTTCGCCGTCCTGGCAGTAGGCATTGTTGTTGCCGTGCTGGGTGCGGGCGAACTCGTCGCCGGCGACGATCATCGGCGTGCCCTGGGCCAGCAGCAGGGTGGCGAAGAAGTTGCGCATCTGGCGCAGGCGCAGGGCATTGATCGCCGGGTCGTCCGTCGGCCCTTCGACGCCGTGGTTCCAGGACAGGTTGTGGTTGCTGCCGTCCTGGTTGTTTTCGTCGTTGGCTTCGTTGTGCTTGTGGTTGTACGACACCAGGTCGCGCAGGGTGAAACCGTCATGGGCGGTGATGAAGTTGATCGAGGTGTAGGGGCGTCGACCGCGCCGGTCGAAGAGGTCGGCGGAGGCGGTCATGCGCTTGGCGAAGTCGGCGAGCTGGCCGTCGTCGCCTCTCCAGAACGCCCGCGCGTTGTCGCGGAAACGGTCGTTCCACTCGGCCCAGCCCGGCGGGAAACCGCCCACCTGATAGCCGCCGGGACCGCAGTCCCAAGGTTCGGCGATGAGTTTGAGCTGGCGCAGCACCGGGTCCTGGCGGCAGGCGACAAGGAAACTGTGACGTTCGTTGAAACCGTCGCGGTAGCGCCCGAGGATGGTCGCGAGGTCGAAGCGGAACCCGTCCACGTGCATGTCCGTGGCCCAGTAGCGCAGCGAATCGGTGACCATCTGCAGCACGCTGGGATGGCTCAGGTCCAGGGTGTTGCCGGTGCCCGAGTCGTTCATGTAGAAGCGTTTGTCGTCGGGCATCAGGCGATAGTAGGAGGCGTTGTCGATGCCGCGCATGGACAGCGTCGGACCTTGCTCGTCGCCTTCGCCGGTGTGGTTGTAGACCACGTCGAGGATCAGCTCCAGGCCGGCTTCGTGCAGGCGCGTGACCATGTCCTTGAATTCGGCGATCTTGCCGCTGGCCAGGTAGCGCGGGTCGGGGGCAAAGAAGGCGATGCTGTTGTAGCCCCAGTAGTTGGTCATGCCTTTGGGCAGCAGGTGCTGGTCGTCGACGAAGGCGTGAATCGGCAGCAGCTCCACCGAGGACACCCCGAGTGTGCGGATATGTTCCAGCACCTCGTCGACCATCAGCCCGGCGAAGGTGCCGCGCAGCGCGTCCGGCACCGCGGGGTGGCGCATGCTGAAGCCGCGCACATGGGTTTCATAGAGCAGGGTGCGGTCCCAGGGGACCTTGACCCGCTGGTCGTGGCTCCAGGTGTGGGCCGGGTCGACGACCTTGCTCTTGGGGACGAAGGGCGCACTGTCGCGCTCGTCGAAACTGAGGTCGGCATCGGGGTGGCCGAGGGTGTAGCCGAACAGCGCCTCGGACCATTTCAACTGGCCGACCAACTGCTTGGCGTAGGGGTCGATCAGCAGTTTGTTGGGGTTGAAACGGTGGCCGTTGCGCGGGTCGTAGGGGCCGTGTACCCGGTAGCCGTAGATCAGCCCGGGGAGGGCATCGGGCAGGTAGCCGTGGTAGATCTCGTCGGTGTACTCGGGCAGTTCGATGCGTTCGAGTTCCACTTCGCCGCTGGCGTCGAACAGGCACAGTTCGACCCGGGTGGCGTTGGCGGAAAACAGCGCGAAATTGACCCCCTGGCCATCCCAGGTGGCACCGAGCGGGAAGGGCAGGCCTTCGCGGATTCGCGAGGCCTGGGCTTTGGGTGCGGGTTCGGGATTTTTCGGCTTGGTCATGGATAGAGGTTCAACTGGCCGCCGGCTTGCGTGGCGCTCGTGGTTTCTTCTCGGCGACGGGTTTGGCGGTGGTGGCCGATTTCGCCGGCGCTTTCGCGGCCGCGGCGGTCTTCGTGGCGGCCTTGGGCTTGACGGCAGGCTTGGCCGTCGTCGGCTTTTTCGGGGCCAGCGCCTCGGCCTCCGCCAGCTTGCGCGCCATCTCCCAATGCCGGCCCTCCTGGCCCTCGGGGCGACCCTCGGACTCCCAGATCTGATAGGCAAACTCACGGATGCGTTTTTCGTCGCTACTCATCGCCATGCTCCTGAACTCAGGTTTGTATAAAGAGATTGACCGGGAAATCTTCGAGTGCCTCACCGCCCGACGGACTCACCGGTCACGCTCGGCGGCCTGGAGCCGGGCACAGGCCAGCAGTTCCAGGCGGCGAGCGGCATCCGCATCGTCCAGCAACTGGCCGCTGTCGCCGGGCAGGCGTCGGCACCAGTTGGGATGACTGTCGATGGTCCCGGGCAGATTGGCCTGCTCCTCGACACCCAGCACGTCCTCCAGCGGCAGCAACACCAGGGGCGCCCGGGTATGGCCGAGGAAGCGCACGCTGGCATCGAGGACCTGGTCGGTCTCGTGGGATTCATCGCGGAAATTCTGCGGGTCGTTGCTCAGCGCGCGGTGCAAGCCCTCGCGCTCGCGCTGGCGGGTTTCGCGCCAGTGCTCGGCGTTGGTCTTGTCGATCAAGCCGAGCCGGATGTTCCAGTCGATATCCCGGGCATGCCACCAGCCGTTGAGGGTCGGCAGGTCGTGGGTGCTGGTGGTGGCCAGGGCGTTGTCCGGCCAGTCGAGGATCGGGCGGAAACGATGGCCGTATTCCTGCTCGAACAACAGCACGCGCATGCCAAGGATCGCGCGGGCGCTCAGTTTTTCCCGCAGGCCCTCGGGGACCGTGCCGAGGTCTTCGCCCAGCACCAGCGCCTGGTGGCGCGCGGACTCCAGGGTCAGCAGGCGCAGCAGGTCGTCCAGCGGATAATACAGGTAGGCGCCGTCGCTCGACGGTGAGCCGAGGGGGATCACCCAGAGCCGTTGCAGGCCCATCACATGGTCGATGCGCAGGCCACCGGCATGGGCGAAGTTGGCCCGCAGCATTTCGATAAAGGCCCTGAAACCGTGACGCTTCAAGCCTTCCGGGGAGAAGGCCGAGATCCCCCAGCCTTGTCCGGCGCGATTGAGACTGTCCGGCGGTGCGCCGACGGTGAGTTCGGCCAGCAGTTCGTCCTGCCGGCTCCAGGCCTGGCTGCCGCCGCCGTCGGCACCGACGGCGAGGTCGGCGATCAGGCCGATGCCCATGCCGCTGTCCCGGGCCGCCTGTTGCGCGCGCTCAAGGCAGCGGGCGATCAGCCACTGGCTGAAGGCATAGAAGCCGATCTCTTCGGCCTGCTCCGTGGCGAAGGCGGCGAGGGCCGGGTTGTCGGGATGCTGCCAGGCTGCGGGCCATTGCCGCCAGTCGGTGCTTTCGCCCCGGGCTGCGCAGACCGCTTGCCGGGCTTCGAAGCGGCAATGATTCTCCAGGGCTTCGCCGCCGGTCTGGCGGAACTCGGCGAAGTCCGCTGCGAGCGGGTGGGCATCCTGGCGAAAACCGTCGTACAGCGCACGCAACAGGCACTGCTTGGCGCGGGCGGCGCGAGGCCAGTCGATCAGTGGCAAGGCTTCCAGCTGGCGCAATTCGTCGGCCAGCCCCGCGGTCTCGATGGCCTGGCGCAGGGCCTGTTCGCCGAGAATCGCCTCCGGCGCCGCATAGAGACTGTTGAGGAGCAGGCGGCTGGACGGCGAATAGGGACTGTAGCGTTGCGGGTCGCAACTGAACATGGCGTGCAACGGGCTGATCGCCAGGGCGTCGGCGCCGCGCTCGCCGGCGGCCCGGGCCAGGTTCTCCAGGGCCAGGGTGTCGCCGAATCCGCCATCGCCCGACCGTTGCAAGGCATAGAGTTGCACCGCCAGGCCCCAGGCGCGGGGTGTCGCGGTATCGGTGGCCGCCGCCATGCTGTGGCACTGCTGCGGGGCCACGGCGAGGGTGAAATGCTGGCCGTCGATATGGACGGTCTGGTAACCCACGGGAATCCTGCCCGGCAGCACCGCGTCCTGGTCGAGTTGCAGGTGCAGGAGCGTGCCGTTTTCCAGATGCACCTCGCAGCAGGTGCCGGCGGCAAAATAGCGGGACAGGTCCAGCCCCTTGTCGACGTCCGCGGTCAGCAGGGGCGGCAGGTGGTTGTGTTGCTGCGCCAGTTGCAGTTCCAGCAGGCTGTTCTCGATGGCCTGGTCACTGTCGGCGGGATGCCCGAGCCCGGCGAGGACCTTGCGCAAGGCCTCGGGCCGGACTTTCTGCGGTCGGCCATTGGCATCGATCCAGTCGACGGCCAGGCCGGCCCGGTGGGCGAGTGTTTCCAGTTGCACGTCACTCATGGGGGTTCTCCGGTGGGTGGCTGCGATGAAGACCTCCTCAGTGCTGGCCCGACCTGCTCCGGGACTTGGCGACCAGGTTCTGGTACAGCTCGGCGTAGGGTTCCACGGCCTTGCACCAGTTGAAAGGCGCGGCCATGGCGCGGCAACGCATGGCGTTGAGCAGCGGCGGGTAGGCGAACACCTTGAACGCCCGGCGCAACGCCTGCGCATAGCTTTCCACGGTGGACTCGTCGAACAGGAAACCGGTGACCCCGTTGTCGATGGTGTCGGCCAGCCCGCCGGTGTTGCGCGCCACCGGCAGCGAGCCGAAGCGCTGGGCGTACATCTGGCTCAGGCCGCACGGTTCATAGCGCGAAGGCATCAGCAGGAAGTCGCTGCCGGCGAACATGCGCCGGGCATCGGTTTCGTTGAAGCCGATGCGCACCCCGATCCGGCCGGGAAAGCGCAGGGCCAGTTGGCGCATGGCCTGTTCTTCTTCCGGCTCGCCGCGACCGATGATCGCGATCTGGCCACCTTCGGCCACGATCATTTCGCTGACCGCCTCGGTCAGGTCCAGGCCTTTCTGGTAGACCAGCCGCGAGACCACCGCGAACAGCGGCCCGCTGGAGGGGTCCAGGCCGAACAGGGTCCGCACATGGTCGGCGTTGACGGCCTTGCCCTCCCAGTCGCCCGGCAGGAAGGGGCGGACCAGGTGGCTGTCGGTGGCCGCGTCCCAGCTTTCGTCGATACCGTTGGGAATGCCGCTGAGCAGGCCCTGGTGGGTCTTGCTGGCGAGGAAACCGTCCAGGCCGCAACCGAATTGCGGCGTGGTGATTTCCTGGGCGTAGGTGGCACTCACCGTGGTGATATGACTGGAGTAGGCCATGCCGGCCTTGAGGAACGACAGCTTGCCGTAGAACTCCATGCCTTCCTGCTGCAGGGCGTGGGGCGGGATACCCAGCTCCGGGCAGCAGGCGAGGCTGACCACGCCCTGGTAGGCGAGGTTGTGAATGGTGAACAGGGTCGGGGTGCGCTGGCCGCGCCAGTGCATATAGGCCGGGGCCAGGCCGGCCGGCCAGTCGTGGGCGTGGACCAGGTCCGGGGTCCAGTGGATCTGGGCCAGGTTGGCGGCGATATCGGCGGCCGCCAGGCCCAGGCGGGCGAAGCGGATGTGGTTGTCCGGCCAGTCGCGGCCGTTGTTGGCGCCATAGGGCGTGCCTTCGCGCTCATAGAGTTCGGGGCAGATCAGCACATAGATCACCAGGCCGTCGGGCAGGTCCATGCGGCCGATCTTGCAGGGCGGCAACGCGGCGTGGCCGCCCAGTTCGCCGATGATATGGATCGGGTTGTCGCTGTGGATCACCTGCGGGTAACCGGGAATCAGCACCCGCACATCATGCAGGTGATGCATGGCCCGTGGCAGGGCGGCGGACACATCGCCCAGGCCACCGGTCTTGACCAGGTCGGCGAACTCGGAGGTGACGAACAGCACCTTTTTCTTGTCCGGATTGACAGCGGCTGCCGTCAACACAGGTTTTCCTCCCGCCAAGGGGGCTGACACGGGGACCGCTTCGCTGGCCTGATTAAAATGCTCTTCCTGAGTTTCCAACGCAGCGTTGATCATGTGCCTCTCCCGATTTATTTGATCTGGTTCATCCTTTCTTTCATACAACGTGCCCAAACCGCTTCCTTTGGTCGGACACACCGCTTGCGCGAAACTGGGCGAAGGACGTCCAGCGCACGGCGGCAAGAAAGTGCGAGGGGAGCCCCTGTCCATAATACCCCCGGGACAGAGGCCCTACCTTTGACCTGACAGGCCGCCGTTGCAGAAGTTTCGGCTTTTTGTCGCAGAAATGACCAGGCGGTCAGCAGGTCCGAAAATCAGTGTAGGAGAGATGTCGCCGACGTGAAGGGCGTTGTTTAGACGAATATTGGGAAAATGCGGCGCGTTTGATTCAAGGCACAGGCGATCACGCTGCCATCTGGAACGGACGTCCATGAACGGCTGCACCCCGCTGGCGCGGGCTCGAAACCCAAACGCTCAAGGATGGTGCGTGGGTGGCTCGGGAGAGTGCGTGGTACGCCCAGATATAGAGCCCGCCAATTTGCTTCTGGGTCACTGGGTCGAGGAACGGCCGCAGGTGGTGGTCGGTCAGGCCACGGCTGGTCAGCGCCAGGACCCGTTGCCGGGCCCTTGCACCATGGCTTAACTCAGGAGCCGGATCGGCTGCCCGGCCGCCCAGGCCTGGATGTCTTCGATCATCTGGCTGTAGAAGAGCCGGTAGTTGTTCTGGCTGACGTAGCCCACATGAGGCGTTGCCAGGACGTTGTCCAGAGTGCGGAACGGGTGGTCGACCGGCAGCGGCTCCTGTTCGAAGACGTCCAGGGCGGCGCCGGCCAGGCGGCCTTGCTCAAGCGCGGCGATCAGCGCCTGTTCATCGACGATCGGCCCGCGCGCGGTGTTGATCAGGTAGGCCGAGGGTTTCATCCAGCCCAGTGCCTGGGCATCCACCAGGCCGCGGGAGCGCTCGCTGAGCACCAGGTGCACGGAGAGCAGGTCGGCCTGCTTGAACAGTTCGGCCTTGCTGACGTACTCCACGCCGGATTCGGCGGCCCGTTCGGCGGTGAGGTTCTCGCTCCAGGCGATGACCCGCATGCCGAACGCCTTGCCGTAGCCGGCGATGCGCTGGCCGATGCTGCCCAGGCCGAGAATCCCCAGGGTCTTGCCATACAGGTCGCCGCCCAGGCCCTGCTGCCAGTGTCCGGCGCGCAGGGAGTTGGCTTCCTTGAGGAGATTGCGGCTGACGGCCATGATCAATGCCCAGGTCAGTTCCGGCGCCGCCTGTTTGTAGCTTTCGGTGCCGCAGACCTGGATACCCAGCGCGTTGGCGGCCTTGATGTCGAGGGCGGCATTGCGCATACCGCCGGTCACCAGCAGCTTCAGGCGGGGCAGTTGGCGCAGCAGGGCCTCGTTGAACGGGCTGCGTTCGCGCATCACGCAGATCACCTCGAAACCGCCCAGGCGCTCGGCCATGGTGGCGGTATCGGCCGGGTAGTCGTGGAGAAAACTCACCTGGCCCACGGCGCTCAAGGCGCTCCAGTCCACGGCGTTGGCGGCCACGCCTTGCCAGTCATCGATTACCGCGATCTGCAGGGGCATTCGTTGTTTCCTCGTCAGGGTTTGCTGGCCAGCCAGTCGAGCAGGGCCTTGTGGAAACGCGCCGGTTCTTCCATCTGCGGCGCATGGCCCAGGCCGGGGAATTCCACCAGGGTCGATTGCGGGATCAGTTTTGCCACCTGTTTGCCCAGTACATCGTAGTGACCGATGCGCGCCTTGACCTCGGGCGGCGCGATATCGCTGCCGATGGCCGTGGTATCGGAGGTGCCGATCAGCAACAGGGTGGGCATCTTCAGGTCCTTGAACTCGTAATAGACCGGCTGGGTGAAGATCATGTCGTAGATCAGCGCCGAGTTCCAGGCGACCGCAACGTGACCGGGGCCTTTGTTCAGGCCGGCGAGCATATCGACCCAGCGCTCGAACTCGGGTTTCCAGTGGCCGGCGTAATAGGTGTTGCGTTCGTAGTTGCGGATGCCCTCGGCATTGAGTTTCAGCTCGCGTTCGTTCCATTGGTCGACGGTCCGGTAGGGCACGCCGAGGGCTTTCCAGTCTTCCAGGCCGATGGGGTTGACCAGCGCCAGGCGTTCGACCTGTTGCGGGTAGAGCAGGGCATAGCGGGTGGCGAGCATGCCGCCGGTGGAATGACCCAGGACCAGGGTTTTCTGGATGCCGAGCTTCTCCAGCAGGGCGTGGGTGTTGTTCGCCAGTTGCTGGAAGCTGTATTGATAGTGGTCGGGTTTGCTGGAGGTGCAGAAACCGATCTGGTCCGGGGCAATCACGCGGTAACCGGCGGCGCTCAGGGCCTTGATGGAGGAATCCCAGGTGGCGCCGCAGAAATTCTTGCCGTGCATCAGCACGATGTTCTGGCCGTTGGCCTTGCCGCTGGGCTGGACGTCCATGTAGCCCATCTGCAGGGATTTACCCTGGGACTGGAAGGCGAAATGCTGCACCGGGTAGGGGTATTCGAAACCTTGCAGTTCCGGGCCGTAGGCCGGGCCTTCGGCGGCGTGGGACAGGACGGGGAGGGAGGCGGCCAGGAACAGGCCGCCGAGCACGAGGGCGCGGGCATTCGACATAAGGGATCTCCAGAAGAATGGGACCGATGCTGGTGAGCGGCGATTAACCCTGGATTAAGAGTATTGCAGCAGCATTGCCTAGGTGTGTGCCGACACCTCCCGTTCCAAACTGTTGATCAACAACCGCCACAGGTGGTCGGCTGCCGGGGAGAGTCGTCGGTCGGAGCTGCGTAGCACATGGCATTCAGATGTTCGTGCGATAGGGTGGTCGATCGGGATCGCGACGAGTGGATTCGTAGCAGCACTTTGACCTAGGGATTGGGCGGTCATGAAGGCAATGCCCAGGCCTGCCTGGCATAGCGACTGGGCCGATGAAAGCAGGTTGCAGCGATACGCGGGGCTGAATATCAGCCCTTCGGATTCGAACATCTTGTTGACGTAACGCTGTATGCCGAACGCGTCGGTCAGTGCAATCAGCCTGTACTCGATCAACTCGTTCAGCCTGACATCTGACCGTCTGGCCAGGGGATGTTCTTGCGGCACCACGGCGCAGACGGGACCCCGATAAAAACTTCGGCGGTGCAGGGACATGTTGCCGACGGAGCCAAAGGAAAAGGCCATATCCAGCTCACCGCGAACCAGCATCATCAAGGTGGTGCCCAAGTCGCCAGTGCTGATGTCGACAAAGACATCAGGATAGTCATTGGAAAATTCCCGCAGGACACCGTTCACAAAGCTTTCAATCATGCCTTGGCCAATGCGCAGGCTCACCGTGCCGCCGCGCATGTAGCGCAGGTCGGTCAGGTGTTTGGTGAGCGTTTCTCGACGCGCTCGGGTTTCGGCGAAGTGCTCGGCGAGCAGCTTTCCCGCCTGGGTCAGGATGACGTTTCTGCCGCTGCGTTCCAGAAGCGGCAGATGCAGGCTGCGCTCCAGCAATGCCACTTGGCGGCTGATGACCGATGGGTTGACGTTCAGCGCATCGGCAGCTTTGCGAATCCCCCTTGTACCCCCACTTGATGGAGATAGCTCAGTCTTTTTTCTTGAAAATCGTCGTCCATCGTCAAGGCTTTGATCCAGTAAACTGTTGACTACAGGGCAACAATATAGGCCCCGACCTCGCATTCTTCAATGACTGGGTGCTCGGCATAATTGGGCCTATATCCAGCCTTGAGCGACCCTTCCATGAGCAGCCTGCAACAGTACCTTCATCTCCATGCCCAACAGATTCTGGATGATCTGAAACGGCTGGTCAGTGCCGAATCGCCCTCTACCGACAAGCAGGCCGTGGACGCCTGCGGTCGGGTCTTGCAGGACATCATCGCCGAGCGCCTGGGTTCGTCTGCCGAGGTGATACCTCGTGAGACACTTGGGGACCACCTTGCGTTCAGCGTCGGTCAGGGTTCCCGCAGGACCGCGATACTGGGGCATTTTGATACGGTCTGGGATGTTGGCCACCTGACCTTGCGCGAGGAAGGCGGCAAGCTCTATGGCCCAGGGGTTCTGGACATGAAGGGCGGGCTTGTCCAGGCGATCTGGGCAGTGCGTGCGTTGGTGGAACTCAACCTTCTGGACGATCATGAGATCAGATTCCTGTGCTCCAGCGATGAAGAGTTGGGCAGCCCGACATCCCGGGAGTGGATCGAGCAAGAGGCCAGGCTGTGCCAGCAAGTACTGGTGGTGGAGCCCGCCACGGCGCATACCCATGCATTGAAAACCGAGCGCAAGGGCACAGGCCGATTTGAAATCACTATCAAGGGACGTGCGGCCCATGCGGGCAACAACCCGGAGGACGGGATCAGCGCCGTGCATGAAATGGCCGAGCAGATTCTTTTTCTGCAGGGGCTCAATGCACCTGAACGTGGGACGACGATCAACGTGGGGATTGCACAGGGTGGTGATCGTACCAACGTCGTTGCCGAGCGGGCCCGTTTAAGCGTGGACCTACGGGTTACCAGCCTCGCCGAAGCCCGCCGTATCGAATCCGCAGTCAACGGCCTTCAGCCACGGTTGACCGGGGCGCAAATTTCGGTGACGGGTGGATTGGTGCGTCCTCCCCTGGAAAACACCGAGGGCAACAGAAGGTTGTTTGCGCTCGCCAAAGAGGCGGCCGGTGAATTATCCATTGATCTGCTCCAGGCCTCTGTGGGCGGCGGAAGCGACGGCAATTTCACTTCGGCCATCGGCATACCGACGCTGGATGGCCTGGGAGCAACCGGTGTCGGCCCGCACGCCATCCACGAGCACATCATCATTGCCGATCTTCCCGTTCGCGCCGCGTTGCTTGCTGAACTGATCAAGAAACTTTAAGGCTTCGGCTACGACAATAATAAGGAAGGCTTGAAATGACTCACGTTCACCCGGCAGCAGCACCCTCGGCGAAACCGAGGCAAGAAGGCAAAAGCCCTTACGTGCTGCTGTTTATCATTCTGATCGTGGCGGCCATTGGCACGTGGGTCGTTCCTGCAGGTGTCTTCGACAAGGAGACGCGCGATGGCATTACCTTTGCCGTGTCCGGCAGTTTGCATGCTGTCGAGCAAAGCGGCGCTCGTCCGCTGGATATCTTCGTGGCTGTTGCCAAGGGCCTGCAGACGTCAGCGCCGATTATCTTTCTTATCTTGTTTACGGGTGGCGCACTCGCGGTCCTGGAAAGTACCGGTGCCATCCACCAGGTGCTCAAAGGCATCGCGCGCAGTTCAAGGCTCAATGATTTTTCGATCATTCTGATTTTTGCGTTGGTGTTTGGTGTGCTTGGTACCACGGGTGTGGTTGTCAATGCGGTGATTGCCTTCGTTCCCATCGGCATGCTGGTTGCCAGATCCATTGGCCTGAATCCCATGTTCGGGGTGTCTCTCGTCTACCTGACCTGCGCCGCCGGTTTCAACACGGCGATCACCAACCCGGCGACCACCGGATTGACCCAGCGTTTGGCGCAACTTCCGCTGTTCTCGGGTATGGGTCTCAGGGGGATAACGTCAGCACTGTTCGTCGTGGTCTGCATCGTCTTTCTGACGTTATACGCCCGTCGGTGCCGGCGAAACGGCGAGCGACGGTCAGTCAATCCCGAGGAGGAGGCCACTGACGCACCGGCGACCTGGCGTCACTGGATCATCCTGGCCTTTGCCTCCGTGACCTTGATCGCGTTCATTTACGGCGCAATGACTGCCCAATGGGGCGAAACCGAGATGACGGCGATGTTTCTATTCATGGCCGTGGGGAGCGGCCTGCTCGGGCGTCTTTCCCCGTCGGCCATCGTCAACCGCTTCATCGGCGGTTGTTCCGGCATCCTGCAGGGTGCCCTGATCGTCGGCATGGCCAGGGCAATCTCCATTGTGTTGGAACACGGCAATATCCTTGACCCGATCGTGGGTTACCTCTCCGAGCTGATCGCTCCGCTGCATCCGGCCATGGCAGCGGTAGGCATGCATATCAGTGCCGCACTCATGCATTTTGCTATCTCGTCCGGCTCCGGTGAGTCCACGTTGCTGATCCCGATCTATGTACCCATTGGCGATATGGTAGGGCTGACTCGACAGGTGACGGTCCAGGCGGTGTTGTTGGGGGAAGGCATCGTCAATTGCGTCAGTCCGACCTCAGGCATTCTGATGGGCGTGCTGGCGGTGGGGGGTATTCCTTTCGGGCGCTGGCTGAAGTTCGTTGCACCGTTGATTGCGGTCTGGGCAGCGATCTGCATCATCACCTTGGTCATAGGCGTGGAAATGAACTGGGGGCCTTTCTGATCCCACCGAACGTGCGCAAGCCCGGTGGGAGCCAGAAATAGTTGGAGTCAAGCATCGACGATCAATGGCCGGTGCAGTCCGCGACGACCCCGTTCGTCCAGGACGGCTCAGGCGGTAGAGCGCTTCGGGGTTTCCAGCAGGCGCTTGAGGTTGTTCGTCGCCTGGGTCGAGAGCTCGACCAAGCGCGCCTGCAAACCGCCCAGGTTCAGTTCGGTGATGTACTGCAAGCTGCGGGTGAGCCGCGTACCAGGGCCGGCACGGTGCAGGCTGTAGTGAATGCAGCCATCGACCACCGAGGAAGTGAAGGCCGCCTTGAATTCGGCAGGAGGATTGGCGATGACCACCCGATAGTTCATCTCGATCCGCAGGCCCAGCAGGTCGATGACGCCTGTGAAGCGGTGATCCTTGGGTAGGGGGCCGCGGATGCCGGTCTCGGCGCTGACGGACGTGGGGTGCCATTCATGCCAGCGGTCCGGCTGGGTTATATAGGCGTAGACCGTCTCGATATCGACTTCTATATAGACTTCGTTGCTGAGTGTCTTGGCATAAGACTGAAAAGAGGACTGTTCCATGTCATGGCTCCGACTGCATCCTTGTTTAAAGACGGAAACAGTTATGAGCATAGATGAAACAAAATGTTTCAATGCGTATAAGACCAGCGGTCGTGCCCACCCCCGTGGCAGGCACGACCGACCGTGTTCTACCTGACCTTGAAGCGTCCCATCAACGCACTGACCCGGTTGTTGGCGTCCAGCAGGCTGCGGGTATTGGCGTCGGTGGCGTGGCCGCTTTCGACCAGTTCCTCGACCATCTGGCGGATCTGTACCATGCTGCGGTTGATCTCCTCGGTGACCGCGCTCTGTTGTTCGGCGGCCGTGGCGATCTGGGTGCTCAGGCCGTTGATATGGCTGACGGAACCGGCCATTTCATCGAGCCCGGCGTTGACCCGCGCCGTGGCGTCGGCCGCGGACTGACAGCTGGCCTGGGTGTTTTCCATGGCCGCGACCGACGAGCTGACCCCCTGGGTCAGGCGCGTGAGCATCTCGTTGATTTCCGAGGTGCTGGCCTGGGTCCGGGCGGCGAGGGCGCGCACCTCGTCGGCCACCACTGCGAAGCCGCGCCCCTGCTCCCCGGCGCGGGCGGCCTCGATGGCGGCGTTCAGGGCCAGCAGGTTGGTCTGCCCGGCAATGGCACCGATCACCCCGAGAATCTCGGTGATGCGTTGGGCATCCTGCTGCATGCTCTCGACCTTGTGTGTGGCGCTGGAGACCTCGTCGATCAGTGCGATCACGCTGTTGGACGCTTCGCCCACCACCACCCGGGAACGGTCGGCGTGTTCGTTGGCGCGCTGGGTGAAAGCGGCGGTTTCGGCGGCGTTGCCGGCCACGGTGTCGGCAGTGGAACTCATCTCGGTGATGGCGGTGACCGTCTGTTCGGTCTCCGAGGCGTGGCGGGTGAGGATCCGGTTGGTGTGGGCCGAGGTCTGTTGCAGCTTGTCCAGGCTTGAGGCCATGTCGCCGGTGGCCTGGGTGACTTCGCCGATCATGTTCTGCAGGTAGACGATAAAGCGGTTCACCGAGTGGCCGATGGCCCCCAGCTCGTCTTCGGCGCGGATGGTGATGCGTCGGGTCAGGTCGGCATCACCCGTGGACAGCGCGTCGATATTGCTCCTGAGTGCTTGCATCCGGCTCACCAGCTGGCGGATGGCATACACCTGCAACAGCGCCAGCAGCACGATCATCGGGATCTGCAGCAGCGCCAGGGTATTGAGCACGTCATCGCGCTGGGCGGTGATCAACTGGGTCGGCAGGGCCGTGGCGAGGAACCAGGGGGTGCCTTCGATGGGGCGCATGAAGAAGGTGCTGGCCACGCCATCGTTGTCGAATTCCACCCGCTGGGACGCGGTGTCACGGTTCTGCAGGGCGCTCTTGACCTGTGCGGCGAAGGTCGAGCCGGCGGCCAGGTCGTTGATGTTCTTGAGCACCACCGGGCTGTTGATATGGGTGCTGTTGCTGATGATCTTGCCGTCGGCTTCGACGATCAGCATTTCACCGCCGATGTCCTTTTCCTTGCGCGCCACCAGGTCGTTGAAAAAGCCCAGGGTCACGTCGATGGTCGAGACGCCGTACGGCACGCCGTCGCGCTGGATGGCCATGGCGCAGTTGGTGCGCGGCTCCTGGCTGGCGTCATCCTTGTAGGCCGCCGCCCAGGGGCACTGGCCGCGCGGGGTGGCCATGCCGCCCTTGTACCAGGGTTGCTCGTAATAGTTGGGGGCTTCGGCGCTGTTCCAGAAGGTATTGACCTTCAACTGGCCGTTGGCATCGCGGTGCCAGAAGGTGCTGTGCTTGTTCCGCCCCGGTGTGCGCTGGCCGGGCAGGGGCCAGATACCACCACCGAAGACCTTCAGCTCACCGTACTGGTCCACCAGGCCGGGCAGGACCTTGTCGATGGTGTCGCTGTCGAGCAGGGGAATGGTCTGGGTAATGCTGCGTTGCTGGGCCTGGACCTTGTTCAACTCCCCCTTGATCTGCTCGGCCACTTCGGCCACGCGGTTGAGTACGACCTGCTCCTCGGTCTTGCGCAGCGTGGGCGCGACCAACTGGCTGATACCGACCACGGTCAGGACGAACAACAGGAGGATGAACAGGACCAGAAACAGCGTGTAGCGGGCTTGGATCGTACGGAACATGGGCATGGGAGCTGTCCTAGCAAAGCGGTTTTTATTCTTCGGTCGCCTGATCTGTTCAGGGCTTCGTCAAGCTATCGGCTTGAAATAAATCGACTTTAGTACGATCGTGCAAGAAAGCGCTGAAGGCTCTGAGGTTGCGCCTGCTGACCGCTCCAAGGCCCGGCGAGCAGCCACTGCGATGCTTTTCGGAGTAACTGTGTCTGTTTTGAAATAATTTGGTACATTTTATTGACGCCATCAAATGGCCACCCTATGATCGCACCCCGTTGATGGCATAAGGCTATCCAGAAGGATCTGCGATGTGGGGGTTGGCACGGTGCCGTTTCTCCATCAAGACCATCGACGTGCAAGGTGCTGACGCCCTGTTTGCGAGCACCTTTTCAAGCCCTGTATCGCCCCCATGCCCTGACATGCCCCTGCTCAATGAGCGGCTTGACCGAGCGTGCTGCGCCGATCTGTTTCCACTTGGGCTACTTCCGTTAATTCAATTTATCGCCTTCGTTGCATCGAGATTCCGACATGGACGTTCGTCAGTTTGCCTTCCTCGCGGGCCAGCCTTCTGCTGCCCTGAAAAACCGTGAGCACTTCTGCGGACTGCCCAAGCGCGGACTGGCCTTCATCCTGGCGAACGCGATGTTCTGGCAACCGTTGCTGGCCCAGGCGGACGGGATCGTGGTCAGTGCGCCGGGCACCACGCTGGGTCAGGCGGGCAATGGCGTGCCCATCGTCAACATCGCCGCGCCGAATGCCCAGGGGCTGTCGCACAACCAGTTCCATGACTACAACGTCGGGGCCAACGGGGTCATCCTCAACAACGCCACTGCACGGACCCAGTCGACGCAACTGGGCGGAATCGTCGTCGGCAACCCGAATTTCAGCGGTGCCGCGGCCAACGTCATCCTCAACGAAGTGAACGGCGGCAGCCCGAGCCAGTTGCGCGGTTACACCGAGGTGGCGGGGCAGTCGGCCCACGTCATCGTGGCCAACCCCTATGGCATCAGTTGCAACGGTTGTGGCTTCATCAACACCCCGCAAGCGACCCTGACCACCGGCAAGGCGGTGATCAGCAACGGCCAGGTCAGCGGCTACCAGGTCGACCAGGGCAGCGTGTCCATCGACGGCGCGGGGCTGAATGCCAACAACGTCGACCGCTTTGAAATCATCACCCGTGCCGCGACGATCAACGCGCAGATCAATGCCAATCAACTGACGATCGTGGCCGGCCGCAACGACGTCGATGCCCAGAGCCTCAAGGCCACGGCGCGGGCCGACGACGGCAGTGCCAAACCCCAGGTGGCCATCGACTCCTCGGCCCTGGGCGGCATGTACGCCGGGGCAATCAAGCTGGTGGGCACCGAGGCCGGGGTCGGGGTCAAACTGGCCGGCAACCTGGCGGCCAGTGGCGGCGATATCCAGCTCGATGCCAACGGTCAACTGAGCCTGGCCCAGGCCACCGCCAGCGGCGCGGTCAACGTGAAGGCCGCGAGCCTGGATGCGCAAGGTCCGGTCTACGCCGGCAGCAGCTTGAGCGTGCAGACCACGGGGGATCTGACCAGCCGGAACAACCTGGCGGCCCGGGACAGCATCACCCTCAACAGCGGCGGCCAGTTGAGCAACCTCGCGATCATCGAGGCCGGGGTCAATGCCGATAACACGCGCAACAGCAGCGGCGATGTCAGCATTACCGCGCAGAACCTCAGCAACAGCGGCCAGAGCGTGATCGCCAGCCGCGACCTGAGTGTTAGCGCCACGCAGGCCCTGGGCAACCAGGGTGGCACCCTGAGTGGGCAGCGGCAGGTCAGCGTGGCGGCGTCGACCCTGGATAACCAGAACAAAGGCCGGATCCTGAGCGCGACTAGCCTGGGCGTGGCCGCCGGGCAGCTGCTCAATACCCAGGGTGGGCTGATTCACAGCAATGGCTCCCTGAGCGCTAACCTGGGCGCGTTGAGCAACGGCCAGGCCGAAATCTCCAGCCTGGCCGACGTCAACCTGAATGTCGCCAGCCTGGACAACGTCGCCGGCCTGATCGCGGCCGGCAGCACCCTGAACATCAATGCCAGCGGAGCCTTCAACAACCAGGGCGGACGGCTGGCCGCGCCACAGAACCTGCAAGTCAACGCGGCGTGGCTGGACAACAGCCAGCAAGGTTCGATCGTCAGCCAGGGCAACCTGGGCCTGACGACCAACGGCGTGCTGGACAACCATCAATCCGGCCAGATCCAGAGCAATGGACTCGCTGTGATCAACAGCGCCAGCCTGGACAATCACCAATCCGGCCTGCTGAGCAGCGGCAGCACCCTGAGCCTGAGCAGCGGTCAGGTGAACAACAGCGAAAGCGGTCGTATCACCAGTGCCATGGCCCTGACCCTCAACTCCACGGGCCTGGACAATCACCAATCCGGCCAACTGAGTAGCGGCAGCGCCCTGAGTCTGAATAGCGGCCTGGTGGACAACAGTCAAGGCGGGCACATCAGCAGCGCCACGAGCCTGACCGCCAGCGTCACCGGCCTGGACCAGCACACCCAGGGCCAGTTGAGCGGCACCACCGGCCTGACCCTCGACCTGAACCAGGGCCTGCTCAATAACCAGAACGCGCTGATCACCACCCCGGGCGCGCTGTTGCTCAAGAACCTCTCCACGGTGGTCAACCAGAACGGCGAAATCTCCAGCCATCAGGGTTTCACCCTGGCCGCCAACAGCCTGGATAACAGCTCCGGCGGCAAGGTCCTGAGCGACGCGGCCCTGACCCTGTTGCTCAACCAGACCTTGAACAACGCCCAGGGCGTGTTGTCCGGCAACAGCCTGGCGATCCAGACGGCCAGCCTGCTCAACACGGGCGGGCGGGCCACGGCCCAGTCCGCGCTGGACCTGACCCTCGGCAGCCTGGACAACAGTGCTAGCGGCACGCTTTCCAGCCAGGGACGCCTGAGCCTCGGCGCAACCGGGGCGCTGAGCAACCTGGGCGGGCAGATCAGCAGTGGGACCGACCTGACCCTGAGCGGCGCCAGCCTCGACAACACTCAGGGCACGCTGAGCAGCAATGCCGCGCTGACGGCAACTCTCGCCGGCCAATGGCTGAACCAGGGCGGACTGGTGTCGTCGGTCGGTCCCTCGAGCCTCCAGAGTCTCGGCTTCGACAACCGGCTCAACGGCCGCGTCGTCAGCCAGGGCGGCCTGGGCCTGACGATCGGCGGGCTACTGGATAACCGCGGCGGCAGCCTGAGCGCCGGCGACACCCTGAACCTCAGCGCCAACCTGCTCGACAACCGTCAGGGCGGTAACCTGTACGCCAAGGGCAACCTGGGCCTGACCCTGAGCAACCAGTTGCTCAATGCCCAGGGCACCCTCAAGGGCGACGGCTCGATCCTGCTCAACACCGGCAGCCTGAACAACGACGGCGGCCAGTTCTCCAGCGTCCAGGGCATGACCCTCAACAGCCTGGGCACCCTGAGCAACCTGGGCGGCAGCCTCACCAGCGGCGATACCCTCGACCTGAGCAGCGGCCAACTCAACAACGGTGCCGGTGGCAGCCTGTCCAGCGCCAAGGCGCTGACCGCGCGGGTCAGCGGCCTCGACCAGCAGGGCGGCAAGCTGTTCAGCAGCAGTAGCCTGAGCCTGGACCTGGGCAACGGCCAACTCAACAACCAGAACGGCCTGATCAATGCCCGCGGCGCCTTGTCGTTAAACAACCTCAAGGACGTACTGAACAACAGCGGCGAAATCTCCAGCGACCTGGGCTTTACCCTGGCCGCCCACAGCCTGGACAACACCCAGGGCAAGGTCATCAGTCAGCAGGCCTTGCTCCTGCGCATCGACCAGGCGCTGAGCAACGTCAAGGGGCTGGTGACGGCCAACGGCCTGGACGTGCACGCCGCGAGCCTCGACAACGCCAATGGCACCTTCGGCAGCGATGCGGGCCTGGGCCTGACGGTGCTGGGCGCGGTCAGCAACCGTAACGGCACCCTGTCCAGCGCCGGGCAGGCGAGCCTCAAGGCGGCCAGCCTGGACAACACCGGCGGCCAACTGACCGGCGATCTGGGCTTGAGCATCGACCTCAGCGGCGCCCTGGACAACCATGCCGGCAACCTCGGTTCCGGCAAGGCCCTGCGCCTGAGCGCCGCCAGCCTGGACAACCGGGCGGCGGGCAGCCTGCTAGCGGTCGACGGCCCGCTCAGCGCGACCATCAGCGGCGCCTTCGACAACCGCGAGCAGGGCAAACTGCGCGCCGGCCAGGCCATCGACCTCAGTACCGGCAGCCTGGATAACCGTGGCGGCAGCCTGGCGGGCAAGGACCGACTGACCTTGCGCAGCGCCTCGGCCGACAACCGTGGCGGTGTGATTCAAGCCGACAACGACTTGCAGCTGCTGGTCGATCAACTGGACAACCGCGACAAGGGCAACCTGATCGGCCAGGCTGCCATCGGCTATGAAGGTACCCGTCTGGACAATAGCGGCGGCCTGCTCAGTGCGGTCGGTCCGGTGACCCTCAAGGCACAGGAAGTCGCCAACGCTGCGGGTCGTATCGCCAGCCAAGGCGATCTCAGCGCCAACATCGACACCCTGAACCAGCAGGGCGGGGCGCTGGTGGCGCAAGGCAGTTTGTTGCTGACCGGCAAAACCCTCGACAACCGCAATGGCGGTACGGTTGCCAGCACCCAGGCCCTGACCCTCAATGTCGAGCAGATCGACAACCGGGCCGGTGAACTGTCCAGTACCGCCAGCAGCGTCGCGGTGAGCGGCCAGAGCCTGAATAACAGCGATGGCGGCAAGCTGCTGACCGAGACCGATCTCGGGCTGACGGTGGCTCAACTGATCAACCAGACCAAGGGGCGCCTGTTCGCCAAGGGGACCACACGCCTGGTCGGCAGCAGCCTGGATAACAGCGGCGGCAACGTCTCCGGCCTCAAGGGCCTGGATATCCGTCTCGATGGCGCACTGCTCAACCACACCGGGCTGCTCAGCAGCGAAGGTACCCTGACCGTCAATGCCGCAAGCCTGAACAACAGTGCCGGCCAACTCGGCAGTGGGGGCGCCTTATCGATCACCAGCCTCGGGGCTCTGCTCAACCAGGGAGGTTCGATCCTCGCGGATCAGGGCTTGACCCTTGCCAGTGCCAGCCTCGACAACCGCCAACAAGGCGTGATCAACGGCACGGGCGCGACCCGCGTTACGACGGGCACCTTCGACAACAGCCAGGGCGGCCACCTGACCAGTGACGACAGCCTGGACCTCAGCGCCACCCAGGTCAGCAACGGCGCCTCCGGTCGTATCGCCAGTGCCAAGGCCCTGACCGCCAGCGTCACTGGCCTCGACCAGCAAGGCGGCGAACTGTTCAGCAAGACCCGCCTGAGCCTGGACCTGCACAACGGCCAGTTGAACAACCAGCACGGTGTGATCAACGGCCCGCTGCTGGTCTTGAACAACCTCAACGGAGTGGCCAACCAGAACGGTGAAATCTCCAGCGCCCAGGCCTATACCCTGGCCGCGCAAAGCCTGGATAACAGCAATGGCAAGCTGCTGAGCGAGCAGGGTCTGACCCTGCGCCTCGCGGATAGCCTGACCAACCTCAACGGCCTGATTTCCGCCGCATCGCTCGACAGCCGCAGCGCCAGCCTGGACAACAGCCAGGGTCTGATCAGCAGCCGGGGCACTGTCGACCTCGGCGTGAGCAACGCCTTCAACAACCAGAACGGCACCCTGATCGGCGACGGCGCGCTGTTGCTGACCGCCAACAGCCTGGACAACCGCAACGGTGCGGTGTCCGGCAAGGCCGACGTGACGGCGAACATCGCCAGCCTGAACAACCAGAACGGCCAACTGATCGCCAGCGGCGCCCTGAGCCTCAACGGCAGCACCCTGGATAACCGCCAGGGCGGCCTGGTCGGGGCGACAAAAGCGCTGAAACTCAACGTCGACCAAGTCGACAACCGCGGCGGTGAACTCTCCAGCAGCGCCGATCTGAGCTTGACCGGTACACGCCTGGACAACAGCGCCGGCGGCAAGGTCCTCGCCGACACGGTGTTGGGCCTCAAGGTCGCCCAGGTCATCAACCAGAGCCTGGGTCAGTTGCGCAGCCAGGGCAGCGCCAGCCTCAGCGGCGCTAGCCTGGACAACAGCGGCGGCACCCTGAGTGCCCAGTCGGGCCTGGTCATCACCCTCGACAATGCCCTGACCAACCAACTCCAGGGCCTGATCAGCAGCGAAGGCAACCTGACGCTCAAGGTTGCCAGCCTGGACAACTCGACGGGCAGCCTGTCGAGCGCGGGAGCCTTGAGCCTCACCAGCGCCGGTGCACTGATCAACCAGGGCGGCCGGTTGGTCACCGACAACCAACTGACCCTGACCAGCGCCAGCCTCACCAATACCCAGCAAGGCGTGATCAGCGCCAAGGGCACGACGGCTGTCACCACCGGGGCCTTCGACAACAGCAACGGCAGCCTGAGCAGCGCCGACAGCCTCAGCCTCAGCGCCGGGCAGGTCACCAACCAGGGCGGCAGCCTCGGCAGCGAAAAGACCCTGACCGCCAGCGTCAGCGGCTTGGACCAGCAGGGCGGCAAGCTCTTCAGCCACACCGCACTGACACTGGACCTGAACCACGGCCAGCTGAACAACCAGAACGGCCTGATCAACGCGCCGTCGCTGGTGCTGAACAACCTCAAGGGCGTGAACAACCAGGGCGGTGAACTCTCCAGTGCCCAAGCCTTCAGCCTGCTCGCCGACAGCCTGGACAACAGCAACGGCAAGCTGCTGAGCAATCAGGCGCTGACCCTGCGGATCAACCAGGCCCTGAGCAACCTCAAGGGCCAGATCGCCGCCGCCGCGCTCGACGTGCAGGCCGCCAGCCTGGACAACAGCGGCGGGACGCTCACCAGTCGCAGCGACCTCAGCCTGACCACCAGTGGTCTCCTGACCAACCAGAACCAGGGCCTGATCAACGCCGCGCAGACCCTGACCATCGGCAGCGCCGACCTGAACAACCAGGGCGGCACGCTGCTTGGCAGCCGCGCGCTGACCCTCAACGCCCAGGCCCTGAACAACAGCGCCAACGGCCTGATCAACAGCCAGGGCGGCTTGACCATCAGCGCCAACAGCCTGGACTCCAGCAACGGCGGTGAAGTCTCGGCCAAGGGCGATATCGGCTTGAACCTCGGCGCCCTGACCCAGAATGGCGGGCGCCTGCTGGGCAGCCAGGCACTCAGCCTGGACCTGGCCGGCGGCGACCTGGATAACCGCAACGGCCTGTTGAACGCCCAGGGCGCGTTGAGCCTCAACCACCTGCGCGACCTGAACAACCAGAACGGCGAGCTGTCCAGCAGCCAGAGCTTCAATCTCACCGGCCGGACCCTGGACAACAGCGGCGGCAAGCTGATCAGCAACAACCAACTGGGCGTGACCGCCAACAGCGTCCTCAACCAGAGCGGCCTGATCTCCGGCTGGCAGGGGCTGGCCGTCAACGCTGGCAGTCTCGACAACCGTAACAGCGGCACCTTGTCCAGCCGTAGCGGCAACCTCGGCGTAACCCTCAGTGGCGCGTTGCTCAACGGCCAAGCCGGGGCCCTGGTCAGCCAGAACAACCTGACCGTCACCGCCGCCAGTCTGGATAACAGTGGCGGTATCCTGTCCAGCGGCGGCGCGCAGCAACTGACGGTCGGCGGCCTGTTGAACAACGCCGCGGGCGGCTCCATCGACAGCGGCGCGGCCCTGACCTTGAACGCCATGGCCCTGACCAACAGCGGCACGCTCAGCGCCCAGCAGGCCCTGAGCTTCACCGGCACCACCCTGGACAATAGCGGCGGCACCTTGACCGGCAATGGCGCGGTCACTCTCGACCTGCTGGGGGTGCTGACCAACACTAACGGCAAGCTCGCCAGTGGCGGGCCGCTGATGATCAGCCGCAGCAGCCAGCTCAACAACCAGGGCGGGCAACTGGTCAGCCAGGGGCTGTTGACCTTGCTCACTGGCGGTCTCGATAACCGCAATCGTGGCACCGTGGCGGCCAACGGCGCGTTGACCCTGACCACCGGCGGCGCCGTGCAGAACAGCGGCGACGGCCTGATCTACAGCCAGAACGGCGACGTCACCCTCAGCGCCGCCAGCCTCGCCAACGGCAAGGGCACGGTGCAAGGCCAGGGGGCGCTGAACCTGACGATCGCCGGCGATATCGACAACCAGAGCGGCAAGCTCATCGCCCAGAACGGCGACCTGCAGGTCAGCGCCGCCAACCTCGACAACCGCGGCGGCACCCTGGCCAGCGTCAAGGCGGCCCTGGAAGCACGGATCGTCGGCGTGCTGAAAAACGGCTACGACCTGAACAACAACCGCCAGGGCGGCATCACCCAGGCCCAGCGCCTGACCCTCAGCGCACTGGGCGGGATCGACAACTATGGCGGGCGGATCTCGGCGCAAAGCGGCGATGCCGTCATCACCACCGCCGACTTCGACAACCGCAACGGCGGGCTGTACGCCAAGGGCCTGGTCCAGGTCAGCGGCAACAACTTCGACAACAGCGGCGACAACGATGGGCAGATCGCCGGGCAACGGATTGACCTCAGCCTCAACGGCGCACTGAACAACCGCCTGGGGATTATCGAAAGCGACAGCACCCTGAGCGTGCGGGCCGCCAGCCTGGATAACCAGACCGGGCAACTGCGGGCCCTGGGGACCAGCGGCAAGACCGACTTCCAGATCGGCGGGCTGTTCGACAACCGCAACGGCAAGCTGGAAACCGCCAACACCGACCTGACGCTGAACGCGGGCGGGTTTCTGAACCAGGGCGGCAGCCTGTTGCATGTGGGCGACGGCACCTTTGATATCGCCACCGCGAATATCATGAATGCCGGCGGCAGTTTGGTCACCCGTGGCGGCCTGACCTTGACCGCAGACAGCTGGACCAACAGCAGCGTGATCCAGGCCGGACGGTTGACGGTGAACGTCAATACCCTGAACCAGACGGCGGGCGGGCAGTTGCTGGCGACCACCAGCCTGACCGGCAATGGCGTCAACTGGAACAACGACGGGCTGATCGCCAGCGATGGCACGGCCAACCTGAACCTGGCGGGCACTTACAGCGGTAACGGGCGTTACAGCAGCCTGGGCAGCCTGGGGCTGACCGCCGCCTCCCTCAATCTGGGCAGCACCGGGAGCATTGCCGGTGGCGGCGATAGCACGCTCAATGTCGGTGGGGCGTTGAACAACTCCGGCCGCATCACTTCGGCGGCGGGCCTGAGCGTCAATGCCGGGGCCATCAACAACTACGGGACCTTGGGTAGTACCGGCAACTTGCAGCTGAGCACACCGAGCCTGTTGAACGAGAACGGCTTGATTTTCAGCGGCGGCGACACGGCGTTGCACGTCAACAATTTCACCAACCATTTGGCCCAGCTTTACAGCCTGGGTGCCGTCAGCATCGATGGCTATGGCGGCGCTACCCAGGCGACCCAGGTCAGCAATATCTCCGGGTCGTTGGAAAGCACCAGCCAGTTCAGCATCAACGCGGCCAACTTCGAGAACCGCACGGAGGGGTTCAGCCTGGGGCGCAAGCTGGTCTCGGGGGCTATCGCCATCCATTGCGTCGACTGTTCCGGAGAGGCTTACGCCTACACGATCATGGTTCGTGAGACTTTCCAAGGGCAGGACAACGACACCAGCGCCGCCGCGTCGCTCTCGGCGGGAGGCGACTTTGCCTTTCGCGGTGGCAACTTTCTCAATAGCAAAAGCACCATCAGTGCGGGCGGCAACATCACTATCCAGGCTGACAACCTGAAAAACGTCGGGTCCGTCGGCGGCACGATTGAGCGTACGCGCAGCTATTCGACGTATGAGATTTATCACGGTTTCGCCGAAGACTTCGCCAATCAGGCGACCTATTACAACGCACGAAACAACCCCGACTTTCCGAACGTCTATTACATCAATGGCTCTGGCGGCATGAGCCTGGCGATTCCGGAGAGTTACTGGCCTCATTTTGGCCGTGACTGGGGAGACCCCACTGTGCGGTTCAGGGACGCCGTCAGCGGCGAACTGGTGGACCGCATACCTTCTATTTATGCGTACAAGCAAATCCCACAATCCCAGTACGACCCCAACAACCTGGTAGCACTGCCCAGTCAACTGCAGTCCTACGCCTTGACCGGTGATGTCGAAGTCGCCAAGGACGGCAGTGCTTCAGGCCGCAGCGCCGTTATCCAGGCCGGCGGCAATGTCTCGATCTCGGCGACCCAGGACCTGACCAATAGCGTCATTCACCAGGACTACGGGTTCAGTGCGGGCGCCAACAAAGTCCAGGCCACCCAGGTGGCCGGCACCGGCGCGCCGGTTGTGGTTCGGATCAATGCCCAACTGCCACCGAACCTTGCCCAGCAACAGGTCAACCCGCTGACGTTGCCGGGCTTCAGCCTGCCTACCGGGCAGAATGGCCTGTTCCGCCTGAGCGGGCAGGGCGGTTCGGTTCGGCAGGCCAGTCAGGCCAATCTCGGTTCACAAAACTGGAGCATGGGCGGCGCGGCGGTCAGTACCGCCCAGCGTCAACAAAGCCTGCCGGACGTCCAGGCGCGCAACTTCCAGATCAGCGATATCTCACAGGTTGCCGCCAATAATCTGCAACTGACCCAGACCACCCGTCAGGCCACTGGCAGCAGCGTCGGCGCCAGCGTCATCAACGTCGCCGCGCCTGTCGATGCTGGTAGCAATGTCATCCAACTGCCGGGTTACAACAGCGGTGCCTCGGCCATCACCCAGCCAGGGACGGTCCAGGTCGACGCTGTTCATCAGCCGGTGGCCGTGGTGGTTCCCGGTGTGACGCCGACCTTGCCGGTGACTCAGCGCGACCCGCTGATTCCGGCAATCGCCCCCGTCGCCACATCTGGTGCGGCCACGAGCATATCGACCCTGGCTCGCGTGCAGGGCCTGCCGGATATGTCGGTCAAGTCCAACCCGCAGAAGTACCTGGTCGAAACCAACCCGGTACTGACCGACCTCAAGCAGTTCATGAGCTCGGACTACCTGCTGTCTGGGTTGGGTTACAACCCGGACACCAGTGCCAAGCGCCTGGGTGATGGTTTCTATGAGCAGAAACTGATTCAGCAGGCGGTGGTGGCCCGCACGGGTCAACGCTTCATCGATGGCCAGACCTCGGATGAGAAGCTGTTCAAGTACCTGATGGACAACGCCATCAGCAGCAAGCAGCAGCTCAATTTGTCGGTGGGTGTCTCCCTGACTTCCGAGCAGGTCGCGGCCCTGACCCATGACATCGTCTGGATGGAAAAGCAGGTGGTCAACGGCGAGGAAGTGTTGGTGCCGGTGCTCTACCTGGCCCAGGCCACCAACCGCCTGGCACCGAATGGCGCGTTGATCCAGGGCACGGATGTCACCCTGATTGCCGGTGCGAACCTGGAAAACAGCGGGACCTTGCGTGCCAGCAACAACCTGAAGGCCACAGCGGGAAATGATCTGGTCAACACCGGTCTGATCGAAGCGGGCAATCGTCTGGACCTGCTGGCGGGTAACAACATCGTCAACAAGTCGGGCGGGATCATTGCCGGGCGTGATGTGAGCGTGACGGCCGTTACCGGCGACGTGCTCAACCAGCGCGATGTCAACCATACCGACCAGACTATCGGCTTCACCAGTACACACCGTGAACTGCTCGACAGCGGCGCGCGTATCGAAGCCGCGAACAACCTCACCGCCAAGGCCGGACGCGATGTAACCAACAGTGGCAGCGTGCTGCAAAGCGGTGGGGATACGCTGATCAACGCTGGGCGGGACATCAATATCGCGGCGACCGAGAGCCATGACACCACCGACTCCGGTGAGGGAGCACACAGCAGTTCCATCACCCAGACGGGGTCGACGGTCAGCGCGGGGCGCGATCTGCAGATGACGGCCGGGCGCGATCTGACGGCTATCGCCAGCCAGATCGATGCCAAGCGCGATATCGCCATGGCCGCGACGGAGAACCTGACGCTGGGTGCGGCGGCGGACGAGAGCCATTTCCTGTCCAAAAGCCGAAAGGAAACTACTCAGAAAGACCATGTTGCTCAGGTGGCGACGACCGTTCAGGCTGGTGGGGACGTCAAGCTCAGCGCCGGCAAGGACCTGGGGCTGATCGCCAGCAAGGTCTCTGCGGGAGATGAAGCGTACCTGGTGGCGGGCGACAAGCTGGATCTGCTGTCCGCGCAAAACAGTGACTACTCGCTGTACGACATGAAGAAAAGGGGTAGCTGGGGCCGCAAGAAGACCCAGCACGATGAAGTCACCCAAGTGACCAATGTCGGGAGCGAGATCAAGACCGGTGGCAACCTGACGCTGCAGAGTGGCAGCGACCAGCATTATCAGGTGGCCAAGCTTGAGAGTGGTAAGGATCTGACGATTGAGAGTGGCGGGGGTATTACCTTCGAAGGGCAGAAGGACCTTCATCAGGAGAGTCACGAGAAGACCAACAACAACGCTTTCTGGGTTTCTTCCAAAGGCAGCGGCAAGACTGACGAGACCTTGCGTCAGACCCAGATGGTGGCCGCAGGCAACATCAGCATCAAGGCTGTTGAAGGTCTGAAAATCGACCTCAAGCAGGTCGACCAGCAGTCGGTCAGCCAGACCATCGATGCGATGGTGAAGGCTGACCCGAAAATGGCCTGGCTCAAGGACGCCGAGAAGCACGGTGATGTGGATTGGCACCTGGTAAAGGAGATTCACGACTCCTACCAATACAGTAACTCGGGGCTTGGGCCAGCTTCGCAGTTGATCATTGCCATCGTGATGGCGGCTGTTGTCGGGCCTGCCGTTATGGGGGCTATGGGGGCGGAGGGGGGAGCAATAGCAACGGCGGTCAATGCTGGGACGATAAGCGCAAGTACTGGCGGAGCCTTATCCGCCGCCACAGCGGCTGTAGCCACGGGCGCCGCTACAAACGCGGCCACCAGCTTCATCAACAATGGCGGAAACCTGGGAGCGGTCTTCAAGGATGTCACTTCTTCCGACGCCCTCAAGGGGTATGCCATCTCGGGCCTGACGGCGGGACTGACCGCGAAGTATTTCGATGGTTGGACAGGGACCAAGACTGATCCGGTAACGGGGAAGATTATCGGTCCTCCTCTGAATACCTGGACGGGGGTTGGGCAGTTTGCGGCGAACCAGACGCTGCAAGCGGGTACCTCGACGCTGTTGAGTAAGTCCCTGGGGCAGGGCGGCAATATGGGCGAGGCGCTGCAAGGCGCGTTGTTCAATACCTTGGCGGCCGTCAGTTTCAAGGCTGTGGGTGATTACACTCTCGGGAAATACGAGGATGGCACGCCGCAGAAAGCGGCTATTCACGCGATGGTCGGCGGGCTGTTGGCTGAAGCAACAGGGGGCGACTTTAAAACCGGAGCTCTGGCAGCTGGAGCCAATGAACTTCTGGTCAATCACCTGAGCGCGCTGGTTAAAGATGACAAAGGTCTGTTGACCATGTCATCGCAGATCGTTGGCGTCCTGGCGGCGGCAGCTCAAAGCGACACTGATGCCAGCAAGATGGAGAAAGGGGCTTGGGTTGCCAAAAATGCAAGCCAGTACAACCGGCAGTTGCACGCGGATGAAGACAAATGGATCCGGGAGCATGCCAAGGAATTTGCTGCCAGTCAGGACATCAGTGAGCAGGAAGCGACGGAGCGGTTGAGCCAGCAGGCGTTGAAGGATGTCGATTACCTGTGGCGTGCGCTCTTGAGCGATGGCACTGATAACGCTGCAGCGAAATTTTTGGCGGGCACCGGCAAGACTTTTACCAATGACTTGGGTGAACAGCAGGCTCTGTTCACCGCGAAAGGCCAGCAGTTGTTCCGGCCAGAGATGTTTGCCGATACGGCTGATCCACAGTTTTATCGCCAGTTCGTACAAAGCGGTGTCAGCCGCCCGTTGAGCGAAGGTCTGCTCAAGGAGATGAAGGACTCCGGCGTCGACCTGAAGAATGGTGCGGTGGATCTGGCCAAGTTCGTGGTTCAGAACCCAGGAACTGTGATTCCGGGTATTTGGGAGGGGGTCAAAGGTGCTATCACTGGCATCCCTGATGGGTTCAAGGAAAGTGGTCATGCCATCGGTGAAGGGGCAGCAACAGCGTTCAATGATGACATTGCGGCCAAACTCAACGCGATTTATGGGGTTGACGTATCTACTGCCCAACAGGCGCTTTTCTTCATGCGGACTGTTGCAGCGGTATCAGGCGCTGGAAATGCCGGGAAGGCAGGAGCAAAAGTTACTGAGAAGGTCAGTGAGGCGGTTGGTAAAAAACTCGACGATATTCTCAAGGAGGCGAATGAGCGGGCGCTGCTGGCTAAGAATGGAGAGAAATTTGGACCGGATATTCCAGATTCTGGTCTGGTCGAGCCGGGTGCCGGACCGAGGATCCCTTTGGCTGGTCCAACAGAAAATTGGAAAACCTTTCTGAGCGCAGAAAAAGAGATACAGCTAGGGGCTAGCTCTGCTCAGCGCGTTGAAGACGTAATTAATGAAACTTTGTCCGGAAAGAAAAATTTTTCAAGCTCTTTGATATTAACTACTGATGAGGCATTATCAGCTGCACAGAAGTATCTTGGGTCAGAATATAGAGAGATTGGAAAGCCAGGGTCTGGAGTGTTCCATAGTGCGGATGGTACAAGAGAATTTCGTATCGACTCGGGCTCTCTTGCTGGTGCTCACGACCCGGGCGTCCCCCATGTTCATTTTGGGGTTAAAGATCCGGCTACTGGAAAGTACGTGGCTAACAATCATGTTCCATATGTTGAGTAGGGTGGGAGATGGCGATAATTAAAAGCGGGATAGTTTCCTCTGGTGAGTTTCTGGGCTGGTCTATATCTATTGATGATGATCGAGAAGGAGAAACTGGTGGGTACTACATTTATTTGAGTAAAGTCGGTCAGCATGGGTTTGACTATTGGTTTGAACATGAACAGGAGCTTCAGGCTCAGTTGGAGGATTTTGAGGTGAGTTGGTTGAGTTAGGTCTGAGATGAATGGCACTTCCTTAAAGGAGGAAGGAGGACAGAGCGAAAAGGGGACAGATTTATTTTTTAGGGCCGCTGACAGGCAACGCTAATTTTGTTGGTAAGGTCGAGGGTGATTGGTTTGCGTATAGCGTGACTTTGGAACGGCACCCCGCCGACTGTGTCTGAAGATAATTTTGTCCCCTTTTGGGTCTAGGCAGAGAGGCGCGGCTACTACTTTCAGGCCCGATCAGGGAGGTGTTGGTTAGGATAACTATATTAAATCTCAGGTCCCCAAAAAATGAGTGAGAACGTTAAAGATTTTGGATTCATTGATTTGAAAGTCACGCCAAAGGAATTGAGGTACTTTGTTTCGTGCGGGCTGGCTCTGATTCAAAACATTCCAGAAAGTTCTCTGGCGACATACTGTGGCTTAAGCAAAGAAGATATTATTGATATCTCTATGCGATTAAGGGCGGTGGCTGATAAATTGGGTGTGGATATGTAGGTTGAGCTCGAAAGGAGGGCGCGTCAGATATTCCTGTTCAAGATGATGGACGTTTGGTCATCAAGGGGGGTAATGGTAGGATTCATGTTTTGGAGCTGAATGGGGAAGTGGTGACTTCGTGTTCAATCCTGGCGCTAATACAAATAGCAGTGCGAAAAGGGGACGGATTTATTTTTAGGGCCGCTGACAGGTAACGCTCATTCTGTTGGTAAGGTCGAGTGAAAATAAATCTGTCCCCTTTTGGATTTATAGTTAAATTTGAAAGGGTTCTTTGATGGGAGGTTTTTGTGCTGTTGAATTTAAATAAGTCCGATACACCTATGAAGTTTGTGTACCTGCTATCGGAAGAGTTAAAGGAAAACCCTGGGCAAATTGTCTTGGCGCAGGCACTAACGCTGGATAAATCAAAGCCCTATATGGGGCTTAAAGGGGCTTATGGGCTTTTTGGCTCGCAGGAGTGGTGGAATAGTATTGAGGAAGGTAAAATGCCTTTGCTGTTTCTCTCTGGAGTAATACAGAGAACCTATATTGCAGGACAGGATTCCTCCTCGGAAGAAAATAGTTTTAGTTTGTTGTTGGGGGATGGCTCTATACGCGAGGAGAGTATTTATAGTCATACGAGGAAAGAAGATCGCAGGCTTTTTGTCGTTGGTTCTAGGGTGGAAATTGTTTATGCGCTTGATGAGTTAAAGCCAGGCGCGGTGGATGGTGAAGAGACCCATCTTGATATTGTTTTGGAGATGGCCGTCTCATTACAGTCAGTTGAATGATTTCAGCCACTTTTTGCTGAGGGCATGTTTGTGTCGGGAGCTCGCTCCTTGACCTGGGTAACATCGTAGACGTGCAGCTCGCAGTGCTCACCTATTGAACTGGAACTCCACCAGGTAGGCCTTGCTTCCCTCCGGTGTGAAGGTAGTGTTGAGTGGGCCGCAGCTATAGATATTGCCGACACCGCCACCATTCGAATACCCCGATATCTGGAGCGGCTGATTGGCATCGGCCTGTATTTCCAGCTGTGGGAAGCGTTTAAACGTTGCGCTCCGGTCTGCCTACCGTGCATCTCAAGCGTGGCTGTACTCGATTTCGTCAGGGAGCGCGGAGTGCGCTTCTTCAAGCCTGTTACTGCTTACCAGATCATGAATATGGCGAGCCAGTGGCGTTACGTCGGTTATGTGCTGTATCCACTCATTGACATACAGCCCGACGGCCTCCTTGCCCAGGCCTATCTGAATGGCCCGATGTGTTTGCGGCTGAAGGTACAGGTCTCGCTCCGGGTCCCACTGGATGCGTACAGGCGCGCTTTCCTTCAAGGTCTGCCATTGTTCCTTGCTCATCGACTCTTCAGGGTGGCTCGGGCAGCTATGGACCAAGGCCCATTCGAAACCTTCGCGGGAGATATCGATTGCCAGGATACGTGACTGTCCGGCGTCTTTGAGGCCCCAGCCGGATCGATACATCATCCAGAGGAAGGAGGGTTTTATCCAGGTCATCCGCTCCATCTTGAACGGAGGTGAGACAAAGGTTCCGTGGGCGAGGGCCGCATTGGCTATGGAGTCCGAATAGGCCTGGTAGACACGAATGGTCTTGTCATCGTATTGCGCGCGAATCTGGCGAAGGGGAGGTGTGGGCAAATGAGACTCCTGTCTGTTTTGTAGGATGGCGCGCAATCGCGTCTGGAGGATAGAAGAGATCAAACCGGGTGGATAAACGACATTGGCATATGCTCGGTCGACCAAGCGCCGTTTTCGGCCAGGTAGAATCTGAAGCCTTGCTCATGCATCCGTAGGGCGCCAATCGTCAGCATTATCAGTTTGCCATAAACAAACAGCGAAAGGGGACAGATTTATTTTTTAGGGCCGCTCACAGGTAACGCTCGTTTTGTTGGTAAGGTCTAGGGTGGTTGGTTTGCGTATAGAGTGACTTTGGAGCGGCGCCCCGCTGCCTATGTCTGAAAATAAATCTGTCCCCTTTTTGTATCAGGCATCGGATCTGCGCAATACCTTTCGGACAGCGGCTCGTAATATAATGGCTGATCGAGTGGAGGCAGAAAAATTGAATGTCAATAGGCCGAATTTGACTTGGGGGCAGACGCTTATGAAGTACTCTGATCAAGGTGCTAGTGATATAGGCTGGCGAGAAATAATCGAAGCGTCACAGCGGTCAAATAGTGATGTAAATAGGAAACTCGGCGTTACGCCGACAGTCAGAGGTGGGAAGTGATGGGTTTCCAGCGGGAAGATAATTGGGAGGATGTCCCAGGTTATAGGGAGAACGTAATTTCCTGGGGGAAGGCAGAGTCAAATAGTCTTAGTGTTTTATATAAGGCGGTTTTTGAGGGGCGTGTATTGGAGATTAGGATGAACGATTTCCCAGATGAGCCTTTGTACACGTTGATTGCAGATGGAGTGGAGGTTATTCACTTTAATGAGTGGCCTGTTAATTGGTATAAATGACCTTAAAGGGGCGGAATTTTTTATGTGAGTAAGGTGGTAGTCCTGTGGGCTGCATCTGAAAATAAATTCTCCCCTTTGGCGTCCCTTCTTCTCACAGCTGCTGATTAGGTGCAACAGGAACGAGTAGCGTGGTCTGCTCCTGAAACACCGCAGTCGGGAGGCAAGTGATTTTTAATGATGTAGGTGGAGTGTTCATGAAAAAAGCGTCACTGTTAATGTTGAGCCTGATTCTGACATTGTCAGGATGTAAATCCAACGTCAGAGATTCCTCCCCCAGTTTGCTCAACGACGGTATCCAACTGAGCCAGAACAAAGTGACCGTCGATGCGCAACACGCCAAGGTCATCATGAAAGCGTCGGGAGCCACCTTCCCAGTAGAGTTTTCGATCAGGCGGGCAACGGATCCTGATCGGCGAATGGATGTGCAGGGAACCGTGGTGGATACCGGCCGGGGCAAGGTGTTCGGCTGGATTGCCACGCTCAACGAAACGGTCCACAGCGCAACGTTGAAGCACTTCCCGCAGTTGGAAGTACAGGCCGACGCCGATCAACCGTTTGAGGTATTGGGTTACGCCAGCGGCGAGAGCATTAGCAGTCGCTACCGATGTGGCCCGGTCAGAAGCACTTTCACACCGGAACGAAGCAAGGTCTATCTGGTGGAGTTTCAGTTTGTGGATGACCGCTGTGAACAGCATGTCTACGATGTCACCCAGTCACAGGAGCGTATTCCCGTCGCGAACGTATCGGGCGTTTGAGTCCGATTTACGAGCTCAATCAGACTAAAAAAATTTGGAAACAATTACCATCTTTCCGGCTAGGTGACGTTGTGCAAAATTATTTGTCGATAAAAAATCTGCTTGAGTCGAATGGCACTTCCTTAACACCTAAGTACCTGAGCTGAAAGCAAAAAAATGAAGAAGGGCTGGTCTTGGTCTACGGTGATAGTTGCGAACACACACCGACAAGCCAAGGACGCAGCCCTCCATGAATCGTAGACGTCAAATCCTCCGACAGCAACGGCAACGTATTCACCGACAGACGACGAGTTGTGATGCCTATGCCTTTTTCAATCTGCTCACGGCCCCAGAACTCCTGCAGAGGGTCGAATCGGTACTGCCAGAACATCGGGAACGGTTGTTCCCGCCGACTGAAACACTGTCCATGTTCCTGGCTCAAGCAATGAGTGCCGACCGCTCCTGCCAGAATGCCGTCAACGACTTGTCCATCAAGCGGGCCTGTGGCGGCTTGAAACCCAACAGCACTCGTACAGGGGCTTACTGCAAAGCCAGGAAGCGTTTGCCTGTCGAGATGGTTTCCACGTTAGTTCGACATACCGGTTCTGCAATCAGCGATCAGGCCGCAGCGTCTTGGCGCTGGATGGGACGGCCCGTGCGCTTGGTGGACGGTACGACGGTGACCATGCCCGATACCGCGGCCAACCAAAGTGCCTACCCCCAATCCCGCGGTCAGAAAGTGGGGCTTGGTTTTCCTATCTGCCGAGTGGTCGGTATCGTTTGTCTCGCCAGCGGGGCCGTTCTGGATGTCTCTTTGGGACGTTTTCGAGGCAAGGGAGGCGATGAGTGGAAAAGGGGACGGATTTGAATAGCACTTCCTTAATGGCTAAGTATTTGAGTTGAAAGCAGAAAATGAAGTGGAACGAAAAGGGGATAGATTTATTTTTAGGACGGCTTACAGGTGGCGCTTGTTTTGTTAGTAAGGTCGAAGGTGGTTGGCTTGCGTATAGAGTGACTTTGGAAAGGCGCACCGCCGGCTATGCCTGAAAATAAATCTGCTCCTTTTCACAGTATTTTATTAAGGAGTAACGGTCTATGAGGGGGGAGGGCGATTCTGAAAGATATTTTGCAGATATCGGCGTGAGACCGTGTGGAAATTTATTCGAAACGGCTTCTGTTTTGGGACGGGTACTTTTGATTGAGTTTTTTGAGGACAAAAGTGGCCGTTTTGAAGAGTTTCCATGCTTCATTGCTGAAGGGCAGGGTTTGACTTATGCGTTGTTAGGGGTTCCTGATCTTGAATATGATTTGAGAGATGGTCGGGTAACTGATTTTGAGTTGGTCGTTAGGTCGAATAATTGGTCGTTACACAGTAAAAGTAAGGTGGATATTTCAGAGGGGATCGTTTTTAAAGTTAATAGTGTGATAGGCAAGGTTTGCTGGGTTTTAAGTTGATATTGGGGAGTAGGGATGATCGATCAAAAAGGGGACAGATTTATTTTTAGGGCCGCTGACAGGTAATGTTCGTTGTGTTGGTAAAGTCGAGGGCGGTTGGTTTGCGTATAAAGTGGCTGATGCCCCACTGGCCATGTCTGAAAATAAATCAGTCGTCTTTTTGCAAAAAATTGTTAGGGAAGCTATATGTTCGATAGGTTTATGAAGCTTTATAGTTTGGATGGGAATGATGGTGGTTTCTTTATGCCGTCAAACTTCAGTTTTAAGTGTCTTGAGCAGCGCTTTGATGGTGTTTTAGGTGGTTCCTTCAATGGTGGGCTTTATCGTCTCCATTCTGCCAGTGAAATAAAGCTTTGGAATCATTTGGTAAGTGAAGCGTTTCCTGATTATGCGGGGCGAATTTTTTGTTTTGCTTACGATTGGTTAGGTAGGCAGTTTGCCTTGGATGGTAACCGTATTAAAAATGGCGAACCATTGATTCTTATGCTTGAGCCAGGAACGGGGGAGGTCCTGGAAATTCCAGTAGGGTTTATTCAGTTTCATGAGGAGGAGTTGGTAAATTACGCTAATGAGGCTTTGGCAGTTGATTTCTTCAAGCAGTGGCTGGCCTCAGGAAATTTGGCACCCAGTAGGAAACAGTCTATTGGTTATTCAGTCCCTTTGTTTTTGGGAGGGGCTGATTCTTTGGAGAATCTTAAGTGTATAGATTCTGAGGTGTACTGGAGTATGTCTGGGCAGTTGTTAAAAACGGTGCGTGGTTTGCCTTCTGGTACAGTAGTGGATATTGTGTCTATTGAGAAGTGATGGGGCGAAGGGTTTTAATGGTGCTTAATTAATGGGTTGTTATTTTAGTTAAAGGCAGAAGATATCGAACCGGAAGGACTGAAAAGGAGGGCAGATTTATTTTTTTTGGGGCCGCTGACAGATAACGCTCGTTTTGTTGATAAGGTCGAGGGTAGTTGGTTCCGGATAGAGTGACTATGGAAAGACGGTCCGCCGGCTATGTATGAAACAAATTTGTCCGCTTTTTGGTTGGACCCAATATAAGATGCTGGTTGATCAGTTTAAGGAGGTGTGGAATGATCATGCCGTTTATAAGAAGTGGTGTTGTTATTAAGTCGATTTGTTATTTCGGTGATTCTTGTGAGATTGTTTTTTTGTTTTTAGTTGATGGTGTCGAGCGCGAGCTGGTCGGGAAGTTGCGTGGTGGTCCCGGTATTGAAGGCGTTGAGTATAGTGATGAATTAGAAGAGTTCGTAATGTTACTTATGAAACTGGACCAAAAAATTTCCAAAAAATTGTGTGCTATTTCTTGGGCGTACGCTTGTGGTGAGAATGTTAAGCTTCCAGTTTCTCTGATCTCTTTGTAGTTCGTGGCAAAAAAGCAGAAAGTGGGTGTTCCCTTTTGGCTTAGTTGAACCAGTTGTTGCAAGGTGCTCCAAAGTTGGTGGGCGAATTGAGAAACGTGCAGGTAACTTGCGAGCTAAATTAAGTCTCATAAATTTTGGGGGTAATTACCATATTTCCATCGAGGTGATGTTATGCAAAATTATTTGTCGATAAAAAATCTACTTGTGTCCATATTTTCAGTCGATGTTGGTTTGGACGAAGGTGATGCGTTTGCTGTCTTGGATCGTGTTTTAAACGATGAATTTCAGCGGGGTGAGATAGAACGTGAGTTGTACCAGCTTTTCAAGGATCGATCTGTTTCCTGGGTGGAACTTCTAGATAACGAGAGCTACGTTGTCTATCCGGTAGATGATGAGGATGATGCTAAGGCATACATAGTAGAGATTTTATGGAATAGAGTGTTTCCAAATACATCCGTTCCATAGGTGCAAAAGGGGGCATCATTAACCGGCTAGGGATGGAAAAGGGGGCAGATTATTTTTCCTCCATTTGCTATGCTGATATCTCCACAGAAGGTGGGATGTCAAGAGTGGGGCGTGTTGTTTTGCTAAACTATCCTCGTCACATTGTTCCGTTTTTTCTAATGAAAATAAATCTTTCCGCTTTTTGCTAGGTGTGGATAGTGAAGCAGCACATAAAGCGTTGCTTCAGTACCAGCTGACTGGAGATACGTTGCAGGCGGTCGTTGTGGGGGGGCAGGTTCCGGTGAGAATTAAAGATGGAGATGTTTATATTCCAACGGCATTCCCGGTTGGAGTCTTGAAATGAGGTGGGGGGAGCTTCCGGGGGATTCCCGAGATTTGATGTTCTGGGTCTTGTGGTTCGCTATCGGAAATTTTTCAAGTTTACATGTTGATGAGCTCTTAAGAAAAATTCTTGTGCCGCATGGTGGTGTTGACGGTGACCCAGGTTGGGAAATTGAACACGTAACAACAGGTGATGGCGATGAGTACTATTTTTTTTGGGCTGATCCTGAAATGAGTGGGATAGAGCCAGAGCAAAGACATTACAGTGTTGATGTGGTTCGAGACGCTATAAAGGAATCGCTGTTATCTTTTTCTGAAAAATATCCGGATAGGCTCACTGAAGTAAAAAGTGTGATACTTAAATATAGATTGTAATTGAGCAAAAAGCGGGGGATTTATTTTTAGGGCCGTTGGCAAGTAACGCTTGTTTTGTTAGTAGGGTTGAGGGTGGTTGGTTTGCGTATAGAGTGACTTTGGAAAGGAACCTCGCTGGCTATGTCTGAAAATAAATCTGTCCACTTTTCACAGTCCCCTTTTCACATATAGAAAGCCTTCGAATTTGCCCCATATTCCTGTGAATTTTTAAAAATGAAAAATTTTTCGTATTACTGCTCTTTGCCAGACTCTATGTCAGGGGGTGAGTTGTATGTTGAGTTTTTAGAAGTTGTTGAAGGTAGCGCGGATGCTAAGTGTAATAAAGCCGACGTTGTAAATATTCTGTTTGAGCTTAGTGAGCGTCAGTGGCATACGTATACGATCTTGTGTGATTCTTTGAAAAAAGAGTTGGAGGGTGTTTTAGTATCTTATTGGGATGGTAGTGATTTAGAATTTGTTGAGGGGGCTGTCGCTATCACTGTAAGGCTCGGTCTTGTAGGTTTTTTTAATTTTCTATCGACTCAGGATGTTGAAGGCTTGCCGTTGGAAGTTGCTGAGGAAATTAGGGGCGTAATAGCTGAGTTCGGAGATTCTATTGTTGATCCATATAGTGGTATTCAATAATGTCTAAAAGGTGAAGGATTTGAGTGGCACTTCCTTGGCTGCTGAGTGTCTGAGCTGAAAGCGAAAATTAAGAAGGTGCAAAAGGGCCTGCAGCCGACTTACTGTCTGGTGAAACAAACGTAGTAGGTGACGGTGCACCAGCGGCTAACGATGCGAGCTTTGCAGGGGCAAATACCGCAGAGTCGCTCGCAGAGGGAAATCTGGCCGCATCAAAGGTTAAGTGGGTTGATGAGAATGCCGGTATGAACCAAACTGCGCGTGATTACAATGACTCAGAGAGGAAAGGGGACGGATTTATTTTTAGGGCCGCTGAAAGGTAACGCTAATTTTGTTAGTAAGGTTGAGGGCGCTATTGGTTTACGGATAGAGCGACTTGGGAGGACGGGTTTGCCGGAGGTGTCTGAAAGTGAATATCTCCACTTTTTGCACGTAGGTTGTACGATAGCTAGTAAGGGTTTGCAGGGAATAATCCTCTATTTGGTGTTGGTTTTTTTTTTGAAGGTAATGTAGGGGTAATCCATGAGTGATTTTTTTCTTGATCGTGTTTTTGAGGGGGACCAACTGTGCCGGAGCTTTCAATGTATGGGATATGTGCAGAGCGAGTTGGAAGGTATTGAAAGGCTTTATAATATTAAGATTGGAGGCCAATTGAAAGGTTTTCTGTCTGAGATGGGCAGGAGCTCTGGCGGAATGATTGGGGATTCATTGGTTCAGTTATATCGCCCGTCTTGGAGAGTTCGACAACATTTGCTGTTTCAGGTGGGATTTTTCAACCAAATGCAAGATGAGGGGTTTTATGAGTTTCTAAAGAATCCATTTGTTTTTTCTCTGATATCCGAAACTCAGTATTACTTTCTTCAGACATCAAGCGATGAAGGGGATGTTGTTTATCTGTTTGACTCTAATGCAGGGGTTGTAACTAAGACTGAGTGGGATTTAGTGGGGTTTATAAAAATGCTTGTTTCCGAAAGTGAGAGCGAAGTGGGAGTTTTAGCTCAAGGAGAGCTTTTGGTAATTTAGGGGGTGACGAAAAGGGGACAGATTTGTTTTTTACTGATTAAGGGCGTTGCTGGTGTCGATCGAAATTCTGGGAGTCTATTAATTGCTCGGCTGAAGTGAGAATGTGATGTCTATTGACTTTAAATATCAGGTGCGTGCCGAAAATCGGCTGGAGCATATCAAGTCTCATGTTGAAGGCGGCTTCGATATTGATCGTATGGTTGATTTCATTTCTACCCGCATTGGCGATCCTAGAGCTTGTGCGACTGGATTGTCTTCTCATGCATTAGCAAGTGCAATGCTTGCATGGTTTGAGGGGCATGACTTGGAGTTAATGAAAAATTGGTATTACGTGTCCGCCGAGCTTAATAGGTTTTCCTACGGCCTGGAGATCGATACGATAAATCCTTTGGCAAAAAAATTGCAGCTTTTGAAACCTCTGTTATCTGATAACTCAGAGATCATAGATTGGTTTTCGACTAAAAATGAGGCCAGTTTTAATGTAAAAAAATTGAAGCCGGAAATACGTTGGACTATTTTGCCTATCAGGCGTTATTGGCGATTCGAGGTGAGTGGGTACGTTTAGCTGAGCGTTGTGAAAGTGTTCTTGAAAGTCCGCCCGCTAATCTAAAATCCTATGTGCCGGATTTTGAGTTCTATTTGGCACTTGCTACGGCGGATAAGGAGAAAATGCAGAAGGCTATTTTGGATGTTGTGTCCCCTAAGCGGATGGTAGGTCGTTCAAGTAGTGAAAGTGGGTACACGGAAGGATTGATTTCAAGCTATGCCGTTATATATGCAAAGATAGCTTGGCGTCACGGTCATGAGATTGTTGTAGATACGCCTTATGTGCCAGTAGAGTGGCTTCCGGTTAAGGCGTTGAACTGTTATGAACCTTATTATGATTTTTGAAATAATAACGAAATGGGAGCGGCATTTTAATTCGTGAAAAGGAGGCCGCGAAAAGCGTGAAGAGGGGACGGATTTATTTTTAGGGGCGCTGACAGGTAACGCTCGTTTTGTTGGTAAGGTCGAGTGAAAATAAATCTGTCCCCTTTTGGATCTTGTTGTTGTCTATGGTCCTAAGGGGCGTGCACTATATGATGTGTCTAGCCTCGTATTAGGTGGTTTAGTGGAACCAGGCACCGAATGGGATATATTTCCCCAAGAAGGGAAATGGCACAAAAGCCTTTGAGGGAAATGTTCCTCAGTCGGTTCTTGATAGTTTAGGGTTGAATTGATGAAAATTTATCAGGGTAGTATTTCTAAAGAGTCGTTGAATCTGTTTGTTTCGGATATTGGTTACGGAGAGTTTTTTTCATATGTAGGGCACTTGGTTTCATTGGAGCAAGCAATTTCTGTTCTAGGTTTGCTTTCTCCTGATTTTATTGAGTTTGATGGCCACGTTTTCTGGCTGCGTAACGCTCAGCAATACGAACCGCAAAAAAATCATTTGAAGGGACTGGTCGAGACTGAAGCTGGTGTGTTGGAAAAAAGTGCATCGCGTAGAGACGTTGAACGATACAGAAATATTTTTTCAATAAATCAGTTCTTTTCAAAGTGGGAAGATGCGCCGAACCGACCCGTATTTAAGGTTGGCCTGTCGGAAGAAGATTATCGTCTTTGTCATTTATTTGCCGAGCAGATCACTAGATATTGGAGGCGCGCGTTATCAGACCGCTTTCCAGAGAAGGTGTTTCAGTTTGAGATTGCTGATGATCTTCTCGATGAATATGGGGTTTGTCTGACATTCTGGCAGCTGTAGTTGTAACCTCCGAGCCAAAGGGGTCACAGAAATGGAGAAAAGGGGACAGATTTATTTTTTAGGGCCGCTGACAGGTAACGCTCATTTTGTTGGTAAGGTCGAGGGTGGTTGGTTTGCGTATAGAGCGACTTTGGAAGGGCGCCATGACGGCGATGTCTGAAAATAAATCTGTCTCCTTTTTGGTCTAGGACCAGCGGTCGTGCCCCCCCGGTGCGATCACGCTGTTGGATGCTTCGCCCACCACCACCCGCGAACAGTCAGCGTGTCCGTTGGCGCACTGGGTGAAGGCGGGCGGCCTGTTGTCGAGCATCAGCGGCGTGCTGGCGACTTGCGTCGTCGGTGCGCTGAACAACTACGGTCGAATCACTTCAGTTGCCGGTATGAGCGTGAGTGCCGGATCAATCAACAACTATGGGACCTTGGGCAGCACCAACAACTTGCGTCTGACTACGCCCGATTTGCTGAACCAGAACGGCCTGCTCTTCTGGGCTGAGAATAATATCCTGAGCGTTAATTGGCGTTCCCCCGAGCGCTGGATGACAGGGGAGGTGTAGCTAAAATCACAGGAAAGTCATTTCGAAAACAGCAGACTAGCGCGAAGGAATATCTCTGATGTCGGACACGATATATGTCGGCAATGCATGGATATAGAAAGGCTCCACGTCAGAATTATCCTTGTGAGTCAGCGCCGCCACCATCGTCTTCATATTGCGAAGCTGACCAAATGCACCGGCAGGCTGCAGCCCCTCGCGAGTATGGGAGAAATGCAAGACTTCAGCACCAGCCTTTTTGACCTTGACCTGATAACTGAAATCAACACTGGCGAGGATCGTATTGTCGTCGACAATGACCGACACCAATCCGCCATTGGAGTTGCCGATGCGACGCTTGTAGACGGTGTTCACATCCAACAGGTAATCGGCACTTTCCTTGCTCGCAGCATAGCGATTAGCGCTCGACAATTGATTGATCAGCTCCACGCTGAACTGCTCGCGCAACGCGTCTTGCGGCATAAACCGCTCATTCTTGCCGACCAGTTCAACTTCGAAGTTATCGATCCAGTAGGTCGCGGTCGCCGGGATCTGAACCGGCGTGGGGGAGATGTAGTAATCCGACTTCGAGGCGCAGCCCGACAAAAATGAAATTGCCAACAGTAAAGCCAGTACACGCATGTGAATTCGTCCTTGAGGAGTTTACGTTAATTTAAGAGCGATATTTTACAAACATAGAAGGGATTGATTTGTTTTCGACGACCAGGTCAGTCTTTAATCAATAACCCCCCGTTTTCCCTCGACTTACACTACTTGACCGGTACGTAAGAGTAGCCCATCACCATGTTCTTCCCTTCTTTGGCGTCCCGCACACGGATCATCTCAGCCATGTTTTGCTGTGTGTATTCAACAAAGTACTCTTTACCTTGCTCAACCGGTAGGTACAGGAATACGTTTTTGGGATGAGGTCTCTGCCCGGCTGACACCTTGTGTAGGCCGGGACTCACATAGACCCAAGAATAGGTCTCGCTGTTAAGCCCCACCAGCGCACTGTCATTGATACTGAATACACTTTCCCAAAAACTGCCTTGAATCACTTGGGTCCGCATCATATAAACCAACGCCTTGCCCTGAGGTGGTGGTGGCGGTTCGAAGTAAGGTTGGCTGGAGGTTGAGCGGCCCGCGCAACCGGTAACGAGCAACACCAACATCATGATCAGAATACTTTTCATTGCAGCACTCACTTAGTTTGCCCCAATAGTTGGTTGATGACAGGGGCCATCTTTTCCTCAACGGTTCCCACCTTGGAGGGATCGAATCCACCTTCGCCCACCAGATGGTACTGAGCGAAACCGATCTGTTGGTCACCCTTGTAGAGCCATACCTGGGCGTCGGACAAGAACGCGGAAAAATCCCACGAACGAATGGCGGTGTAGCTCATTCGATATTCACAGTTACTCGGAACAGGTCTGACGTAGAGCTGACTCTTGATGTTGTGCTGACGCAGAAGGGTTTGCAGACCGTCAACGAAGTCGCCAGCGACCACCGCCGGGTTCTCTTCAATACAGAGAGTTGAGATGTGGTATTTGCGATCTATCGGTTCAACCTTAACGGTGGTGCAGCCGGTTAACGCCAGCAAAAAGCTGATAGTGAGTAATCTGAACGGCATGTTCAATCCCTGAAATTAAAAGCGATATCAAAATAATGGCCACATGTTAAATTGACGCCATTCTATAGTCAACTTGACTGAGTCGGTTTTTTCTAAGGAAAAAAGAAATAAGGGGGCAGATTTGAATGGCACTGTATGCGGAATTTTTACGCTCGTGTTATGGCGAGCTGTGGGTAGGAGACTTCGGCCTGCCGGTTCCTTTTCCCGGTCTGCAAACCTGTGTACGGCTCGCCACCTTTCGTTTTGCAGCGTGGGTGACGAACTTCCATTCTTGTGCGCACCCTGATAGCCGGATGGCACCGCTAGGAAATTTCACTCAATGGAAAGAGAGTTGTCTTGTCTGGACGCTCTGATCACAGCGCTCACTCACATGAGCTCGGGGACATAACGAGAGGTCATTGCGAGGGCGAGGGCACAGGCCGATCATGAAGCGTTTCAGTCAACTGTTCATGCGCGTTGTACGAAAACGCTGGGCGATCACCCGACAATCGGAGTCCGATCATGAATGAGCAAACTTGTGCCTGCCCGCTCTGCAACTGCAAGATTGGTGAGCACGCAGCCGTACGTCATGGCAAGCATTACTGCTGCCAGGCCTGCGCTGATCACCACCCGAATGGTGAGCCTTGTACGGCTTCCGCCAACTGCCACTGCGCGGACAAACCCAAATAGAGGTGTGGAGATCTCGGTCGATATTGTCAGACTGGAGTAAGCACAGTCCCGACTGGCTGTGCGACGCTTGCCCTTGGCCCGGATTCAGCCTTGCGATTTCTTGACGCCTCATTATCGTCACCTTATGATGCGGCCACTAATTTGATATCAAATGTTTCAAGGAATGAACATGTTCGCTTCCACCCTCGGGATGAGGTCCCTCGCGGCCATGCCGTGTCGTTACCCGAGCGCCTTCGTTTCTTCGAAATTCCCCCCGCTAAAAAAACCGGAGTGCTGTTAGCCACTCTGGCGATAACCCCTTGATCCCGGTGATCACCGATCCGGCTTTGCCCATGGACAAAGCCGCCGCGCTGCCGTGCGCCTGAAATACCCATCCACGCATTTCCCAATGTCTCCCCAGGTCCGATTTTCCCAGGAGTGTGCTGCATGAAAAAAATCTCACAGGCCGTCATTTTCGCGATGGCGGCGATCACGCTGGCGTCCCTCGGCGGCTGCGCTACCGAGAGCTCCCGAGCCTTGCCGGTGCAGCAGGTGGAAACCGCCAACCAGGTTTACACCGGTTTGCGCACCCCCATTGCCGTCGGCAAGTTCGATAACCGTTCCAGCTACATGCGCGGGATCTTTTCCGATGGCGTCGACCGTCTCGGCGGCCAGGCCAAGACCATCCTGATCACCCATTTGCAGCAGACCAACCGCTTCAGCGTGCTGGACCGCGACAACATGGCGGAGATCCAGCAGGAAGCGAACATCAAGTCCCAGGCCCAGAAACTCAAGGGCGCGGATTTTGTGGTCACCGGCGACGTCACCGAGTTCGGTCGCAAGGAAACCGGCGATCACCAGTTGTTCGGCATTCTCGGGCGCGGCAAGACCCAGGTGGCCTACGCCAAGGTCGCCCTGAACATCGTCAATATCGTCACCTCGGAAGTGGTGTATTCCAGCCAGGGCGCCGGTGAGTACGCGCTGTCGAACCGCGAAATCATCGGCTTCGGCGGTACCGCCAGCTACGACTCCACCCTCAACGGCAAGGTCCTCGACCTGGCCATGCGCGAGGCCGTGAACAAGATGGTTCAGGCCATCGACAGCGGCGCCTGGAAACCAGGCCGCCCATAAGTCTTTCTAGAGCAGGAACAAGGAGTTTCACGCGTCATGGGTAAAGTGTTCGGTTTGTTACGTTACGTCGCGACAGTCGCGGCCGCTGGTGCCTTGTTGGCCGGCTGCGCTCCGCAGGTCAACACGCTCTATCAGTGGGAAGGCTATCAGCCACAGGTCTACCAGTACTTCAACGGTGAGTCCAAGGAAGCGCAAGTCGAGGCCCTGGAAGCCGATCTGCAGAAGATCAAGGCCACCAACCGTGCCGCGCCACCGGGCTATCACGCCCATCTGGGCATGCTCTACGGCAGCCTTGGCAAGGACGATCAGATGGTGCAGCAGTTCCAGACCGAGAAATCGCTGTTCCCCGAATCGACCGCCTACATGGACTTTCTGTTGAGCAACGCCCACAAGGGGATCAAACAATGAATCCGCGTTTTCTGAGTGGCCTGGCGGCCCTGCTGCTGGTGAGTCTGCTGGGTGGCTGCGCGGCCCCCAAGACCGTGGACTATTCGGCGTACAAGGAGGCCCGTCCACGGACGATCCTGGTGTTGCCGCCCCTGAACGAGTCGCCGGACGTCAAGGCCACCTACAGCCTGCTGTCCCAGGTGACATTCCCGTTGGCGGAAGCCGGTTACTACGTGATGCCGGTGGCGCTGGTGGATGAAACTTTCCAGCAGAACGGCCTGAGCACGCCAACCGACATTCACAACACGTCGCCGGCCAAGCTGAAGGAGATCTTCGGTGCGGATGCGGCCCTGTACATTACGGTGAGGCAATACGGCACGCAGTACATGGTGATCAGCAGTGCAACCATCGTGACGGCCAGTGCCAGGCTGGTGGACCTCAAGAGCGGCACCACGCTCTGGACCGGCACTGCCACGGCCTCCAGCGAAGAGGGCAACAACAATAACGCAGGCGGCCTGGTCGGTGCGCTGATCACGGCGGCGGTCAAGCAGATCGTCAATAGCGCCAGAGACGTGAGCCATCCTATCGCCGGTATCACCAGTCAGCGACTGTTGTCCGCCGGGCATCCAGGTGGCCTGTTGTATGGTCCGCGCTCGCCAAAGTACGGGACGGACTGAGGTCGAGGGTAATAGGGGACGAACCGCGATTCAGCTCTCTGGCCGGGCAAGGCAAAACAGAGAGACGCTGACCATCGTGGTCTGTCCCTACTCACATATCCGCATAAAAACTATTGCTGAAGATATCGTCGACACCCGGCGAAGGCGGCTTTGCTCGGCTCATGCGCTTGGCCCGGACTATCCGGCGGGGAGCCGACCCAGTCGAAGTACTAACGGTCGGCGCACTCTGCATGGTCGACAAGCTCCTTTTCTTCGCGCCGCCTCCTTTGAGCTGCTTCTGGTCCGCGAGCATTTGCGCCACGTGCCGATTGATCGCCGTGACCATGCCTTCCACTTCATCGTAGAGCGTGCGAGCCAGTTCCGATTCCGCACGGGTCAGGCCTTCGATGTAAAGGTCCCCGGTGGCTTGCAGGGTGGGTTCGTGCTCCTTCCTGTCGGCCATGATTTTCAACGCCGAAACCGCCATGTCCAGGTAGAGACGGATATTCGTCACCGAGATGCAGGGTTCCGTGGCCGAAGCGTCGAAGGTCCTCAGGCGCACGGTTTCATGAACCCGGTCGATGACCTTATCCGGCCCGAGGTTGATGGCCTGGGGCAATAACCGTGTGTTGCGGCACATGTCGATGCAGCGGCTGCGCAGCTCGCTGACCATTTCGTCGTCGTCCCCCAGCCTGTCCAATCGCCTCAGGAAGTCCGCTGTCAGTCCCAGGTTATTGAAGTGTGCGGCATCCATGCGGCTGTGTCCGGTGGTGTCCTCTTCCAGCGGTTGCTTGGATTTCTTGTTGAGCGGCGCGCCGCTTTTGAGGCGAGTGCCGCTGTCGACCTGGTGCGTCGCGCAATGCGTCGTGACGTGGAGAGGGTTGAACTTGATGCCGTGCAGCGTCTCCACGTAGTCGCAGGTCAGCTCCACATAGAAGCAGAAGAGAAAGAAATGGCGGATACGTTCGAACGCGTGGCGCGGTAACGACTCGCGCAGTGGACCGCTTTCAACGGGTGCACTCTGGACACGCTGGCTGGTCAGTCTTGGCATTCCCTGTTCTCGCGATAAGCGTTCGGCACTTCGAACGAGCCAATAAGCGGTAGGTGACACAAGGCTAGCACCAAGCCTTGTAGATTTCAGGGCGCAGGATGAATAACGGATTCATCCAGAAGGCGCACGGAGGGGAGGGCACTTTCCTTCAAATCGGGATTTTTTGTAACGGAATACATACATATGTTGTACAGTTCTGTTACCTAACTGGAATCGGCTCCCATTTCCATCTTATGACAGGACACCCCCATGCGCGCCTTGCAAGGACGTAAGCATCACGGCGATATCTCTCGCCTTCAGGTTATCGGAGGCTGGAGATGAGCACAGGTTCGATCACCGCCTGGGCCACGGCCCTCAGTTCACGGGTTTTTGAGCGCAAGGCCGCCGATACGAAGAAGGCCAACCTGCAGGAAATCAAGAACAAGCAGGTGCTCAACAACATCCCCCGGGATCCGACCGCCCTCGACACGGCGAAGATGCAGAAGGACAAGCTGCAGTCGCAGTTCCAGGGCTTCGACCCGAAATCGGTCACGCCGGATCAGTTGACCAAATACAGCAATGTCCTCAAGGAACATGGCCTGATCAGCGCGTCCACCGCCGGCCTGCTGTCCACCGCCGGCTCGAAAAACAAGGCGGGCGAGAAATTCAACGCGTTGGATTATTTCGCCACCCAGATCAGCACCCTGCAGAGCGGCACCTCGAACGAGCAGTTCTCCAACCATATGATCCCGGAGTACAAGCGGGCGATTAACGTGTTGCTGAACCTGCAGCAGTTCGCCAGTTCCGGCGCCAGCATGTCGATCAATACGAAGGCCTGATCCGCTTACCTACTGGTCAGATAACGAAACGGGGAGCCTTGGCTCCCCGTTCTGTCTTGCGTGTAGTGTCAGCGGCTCAGCGTCCGGTCCTGGCGGTCTGGTCTCGACGCGGCACGGGGCGGGCCAGGCGCTCTTGTGGTTGTTTCTCCGGCCATGGCGTCGTGGTCACCGTCACGCTGACGGGTGGGGTGGCCTGGTCGGGTGCCTGCCTCTGACGACGGGCGGCACGCTTCCTCAGCTTTTTGCTGATATGGGCCTGGAGGGCAGGGATCATGAAAAAATACAGGTAGGCCGTCAGTACCAGCGTCAGATCGACCCAGGACTCGGCCACCGGCTCCTTAAGTGCCCACTCAATCAGTCGTTTGGCGCCAAACAGCGCCGCAATGCCCGCCAACGCAAGGCCAAATGCTATTTTCTGTGACTTGACGAGATTCGATAGGCTGGGTCTCATGGCAAGCAGTACTCCAAGCTTTTTGGTACCGTTATCTGTGTCTGTGATCATCAGAATTCCTTTCAGTTCCTGTCCTGTCCATTTTATAGCTCAAGTCGGGCGTTCTTTTCTGGGCTGTCGGCTGCACGGTTATATTGTGTAGTACCTTTCTATTGTGTCGGTTATAAGGCACTGATGACAATGACTACTTGTCCGATCCAACACGATCCATGTTCCCAGCCATCACCTTCCCGCCATTGATGGGTCGTTGCCGCCGCCTATGATGGGCGCGACGTCTGTCGGCCTGCCGCCGTGATCCGACAGCCTCGCGTACTTTCATTCCTGCGAGCGCCACCATGACTCAAACCAGAACCCTCTATGACAAGCACATCGATTCCCACACGGTGTGTCGCCTCGATGACCAGGGCCATGTCCTGCTGTATATCGACCGTCAGGTCATCAACGAATACACCAGCCCCCAGGCCTTCAGCGGCCTGCGCGAAGCCCGGCGCGGGATCTGGCGGGCGAATACTGCCCTGGCCGTGGTCGACCATGTGAACCCCACCGCGCCCAAGCGTATCGCCGCGATGCCGGATGCCGGTGGTGCGCGGCAGGTGTCCTACCTGGCCGAGAACTGTGAAGATTTCGGTATAGAACTGTTCGACGTACTTGACAAGCGCCAGGGCATCGAACATGTGATCGCGCCCGAACAGGGTTTTATCCTGCCGGGCATGGTGGTGGCCGCCGGTGACAGTCACACCACCACCTATGGCGCGTTGGGGGCTTTCGGTTTCGGTATCGGCACCTCGGAGATCGAGCACCTGCTGGCGTCCCAGACCTTGGTCTACAAACGCCTGAAGACGATGCGGGTGACGGTCGACGGCGAGCTGGCGCCGGGGCTGACGTCCAAGGACGTGATCATGGCGCTCATCGGCAGGATCGGCGCTTCCGGGGCCACCGGCTATGCCATCGAGTTCCGTGGTTCGACCATCGATGCCTTGAGCGTCGAGGCGCGCATGACCATCTGCAATATGGCGGTGGAGGCGGGCGCGCGCGGTGCCTTCATGGCCCCGGACGAGAAAGTCTTCGCCTATCTCAAGGACAAGCCCCGGGCACCCAAGGGCGAGTTGTGGGAGCAGGCCGTGGCCTCCTGGCGGACCTTGTACAGCGATGTCGGCGCGCGCTTCGACCGCGAAGTCGAGCTGGATGCCGGGACGCTGGAACCCATGGTCACCTGGGGCACCAGCCCGGACCAGGCGGCGCCCATCGGCGCGAGCGTGCCGGACCCGCAAGACATCAGCGACCCGATCCTGCGCCAGGACATGCGCCGCGCCTTGGACTACATGGGGCTGGAAGCCGGCATGCCGCTGAACCAGATCGTGATCAGCCACGCCTTTATCGGTTCCTGCACCAACGCCCGGATCGAGGACCTGCGGGATGCCGCCCGGGTGGTGCGCGGCCAGCACGTGGCCAGGCATGTGCGGGCGATGATCGTGCCCGGCTCCACCCAGGTGCGTGATCAGGCCGAGGCCGAAGGGCTGGCGGCGGTGTTTATCGACGCCGGTTTCGAGTGGCGGCAATCGGGCTGTTCGATGTGCCTGGCGATGAACGACGACGTGCTGGAGCCCGGCGACCGCTGCGCCTCCAGCACCAACCGCAATTTCGAAGGGCGCCAGGGCGCCGGGGCCCGTACGCATTTGATGAGCCCGGCGATGGTCGCCGCGGCCGCCATTGCCGGACACCTGACCGATATTCGCCACCTGGAGCCAAGGCCATGAGCATGCAGCCGTTTTCCCAAGTCACCGGCAAGGCCGCGCCGATGCTGGCGGCCAATATCGACACCGACGTGATCATGCCCAAGCAGTTTCTCAAGGGGATCGATCGCAACGGGCTGGATCGGGGGGTGTTCTTCGACCTGCGGGTCTTGCCTTCGGGTGAGCCCAACCCTGGGTTCGTGCTGAACCAGCCGGCCTGGAAAGGTGCCCGCTTCATGGTGGTAGGGCCGAACTTCGGTTGCGGCTCCAGCCGTGAACATGCGGTGTGGGGCTTGAAGCAGGTGGGGATCCGGGCGTTGATCGGCAGCAGTTTCGCCGGGATTTTCTACGATAACTGCCAGCGCAACGGGGTGTTGTTGATCACCCTGGACGAGGCGACGGTGCAGCGGCTGGGGCAGGTGGTGAGTCAGCCACAGGGTGCCGAGATCACTATTGATCTCGAGGCCCAGCAGATCCGCTTGCAGGATGGCAGTGTCGTCGAGTTCCAGATCGATGCGCTGCGCAAGAACGCGTTGATGCTGGGGTTGGATGCCATTGGCGCGACCTTGCAGCGTAGCGAGGAGATCAGGGCGTTCGAACGGGCGCATTTGCAGGCCAATCCCTGGTTGGCCTGAAACCAGGACGTTCAGTTAAGCGAGCATTGGCCCTTTGTAGGAGCGAGCTTGCTCGCGATGGACGTCAACGATAACGCTGGGCACCTGATACCCCGCGGTGTCCTGACTACCATCGCGAGCAATCGAGCGTCGACCGGCTGCTCCTACAGGTATTGCTAGATCGACAGCTGTCGAAAGTGCTCCTGCAGAAACTCCACACACACCCGCAATTTGCCCGAGTACGCCAGTCGCGTCGGGTACACCGCCCAGACATTCGCGCTCTGGGTGTAGTCGTGCAGTACCCGCACCAGTCGACCCTGTTCCAGCAGCGGTTTGACGTCCCACAGGGAGCGCAGCAGGATGCCGCGTCCATCCAAGGCCCATTGCAGGACGATCTCGCCGCTGTTGGATGACAACGGCCCGCGCACCCGCACACTGTCCTGGCTGCCGTCACGCTCCAGGTTCCAGATGCCGAAGGCGTTGTCGCGCTCCTTGAGTACCAGGCAGTCGTGCTGTTCCAGGTCGCTCAACTGCTGCGGCATGCCACGCCGTTCCAGGTAGGCGGGCGCCGCGCACAGTACCCGCCGATTGCTCACCAGGCGCCGGCCGATATGCTGGCCCGGGATGTCGTCGCCCACGCGGATCTCCAGGTCGAAACCCTCGCTGACGATGTCCACCACACGGTCGAACAGGTCCAGGCGGATCTCCAGGTCCGGGTAGCGCTCGGCCAGCAACGACAGCGCCGGGGCCACGTGATTGCGCCCGAAGCCGAAGCTGCTGCACAGGTGCAGGCGGCCGCTGGGGCTGTCGTGGGCTTCGGACAGTTCGTCGTTGAGTTGCTGGAAGTCTTCGAGGATGCGCACGGCCCAGCGTTGCACCCGCTCGCCGTCCTCGGTCAGGGCGATACGCCGGCTGGTGCGGTGCAGCAGGCGGGTGGCGAGGGTGGTTTCGAGGATCTGGATGCGCTTGCTGACGTAGGCGGGCGACAGGCCCAGTTCATCGGCGGCGGCCGCGAAGCCGCCCTTGCGGATGACGGTCAGGAATACGCGCAGGTCTTCGGGCAGGGGCACGGTGTCTTTCTTTGGGCTCATGGACGAAGCAACGAACACTGGCGGCAGGAGCCGCCAGAATAGCATTGGATGGCAAACCTACTTCTACAAGGCCAAGCGACTATTTGACGGCATCAGCCGCTGCCCGGGCAGCCAGGGCCTTGCGCTCGCGCCCGAGGGCAATCGGCGCCATCTTGTCGCGGTCCAGTTCGCCTTCCCAGGCCGCCACCACCAGCGAGGCCACGGCGTTGCCAATGATGTTGGTCAGGGAGCGACACTCGGCCATGAACCGGTCCACCCCGAGGATCAGCACCATCGCCGCCACCGGTACGGTCGGCACCACCGCCAGGCTCGCGGCCAGGGCGACGAAGCCGGCACCGACCACCGCGCCGGCGCCCTTGGAGGTGAGCATGGTCACCGCCAGCAAGGTCAGCTGTTGCTCCAGCGTCAGGTCGATATTGGTCGCCTGGGCCAGGAACAGCACCGCCAGGGTCATGTAGATATTGGTGCCGTCGAGGTTGAAGGTGTAGCCGGTGGGCACCACGATGCCCACCACGCCCTTGGAGCAGCCCAGGCTTTCCAGTTTCTGGATCAGTTGCGGCAGGGCGGACTCCGACGAACTGGTGCCGAGCACGATCAGCAGTTCCGACTTGATGTAGCCCAGCAGGCGCAAGATGCTGAAACCGGCATAGCGGGCGATGCTGCCCAGTACGCAGATGACGAAGATGAAGGCGGTCAGGTAGAAGGTGCCGACCAGCTTCATCAGCGGCAGCAGCGAGCCCAGGCCGTATTTGCCGATGGTGAAGGCCATCGCGCCGAACGCGCCGATCGGCGCCACCCGGGCGATCATGCCGACGATGCGGAAGAACACTTCGCTGGCCTGGTGGATCACGCCCACCAGCGGGCGGGCCTTTTCGCCGACCATCACCAGCGCCAGGCCGAACAGGATCGAGACGAACAGCACCGGCAGGATCTCGCCCTGGGCGAAGGCGTCGAAGAAGGTGGTGGGGATCACATGCAGCAGGAAACCGGTCACGCCTTCGCCATGCTGGGCCTGGCCGACGAAGTTGGCGATGGCCGAGGTGTCGAGGGTTTTCACATCGACATTGAAACCCGAGCCCGGGTGCAGGGCATGGGCGGCCAGCAGGCCGATCGCCAGGGCGAGGCTGGAGACGATTTCGAAGTACAGCAGCGCCTTGCCGCCGACTCGCCCGACCTGTTTCACGTCATGCATGCTGGTGATGCCGGAGACCACCGTGCAGAAAATGATCGGGCCGATGATCATCTTGATCAGCTTGATGAAACCGTCGCCCAGGGGCTTGAGGTCGATGCCGGTCTGCGGCCAGTGGTGACCGATCAACACCCCCAGCACAATGGCGATGACCACCTGGATATACAGGGTTCCCAGCAGTTTGCGGATTGTCATTGTTATTGTCTCGTCGCGGGTTTGGGGGAAGAGGAGGCAAGCCGATCCCGTCATGGGCCGTTGGCGGCGGCCCATGGGGGAAGGGGTGGATCAGTGCCTTGGGGGCCGGCGGTTCAGCGCAGGAAGGCCAGGACTTCGCCGAGCAACTGTTCCGGGACTTCCTCGGCCAGGTAGTGACCGCCGGGCAGGGCCTTGCCGCGCACATCGGTGGCGACCTTCTGCCATTCGCGCAGCGGATCGAAGCAGCGGCCCACGGTGCCTTCGGCGCCCCAGAGCGCCAGCAGCGGCATGTTCAGCGAGCGCCCGGCCTCGATGTCGGCGCGGTCGTGTTCCAGGTCGATGCCGGCGCTGGCGCGGTAGTCTTCGCAGATGCCCCGCGCGCTGCCGGGCAGGCTGATGCAGCGCACATATTCGCTGAAGGCTTCGTCGGTAAAGGGCTTGAGGCCGGCGCTGCGGCTGCCCATCACGCTGCGCAGGTACTGTTCGGGGTTGGCCTCGATCAGGGTTTCCGGCAGCGGCGCCGGGCGGATCAGGAAGAACCAGTGCCAGTAGGCGCGGGCGAAGGCTTCGTCGGTCTGGGTGTACATCGCCAGGGTCGGGGCGATATCCAGCAGCACCAGGCGTTGCACGGCCTGGGGATGGTCGAGGGCCAGGCGATGGGCGACACGGGCGCCGCGGTCGTGAGCGAGGATCGAGAACTCGCTGAAACCCAGGGATTCCATCAGGGCCACGCCGTCGCGGCCCATCTCGCGCTTGGAGTAGTTGAGGTGCTGCTCGTCGGCCGCTGGCCGGGTGCTGTCGCCGTAGCCGCGCAGGTCGGCGGCGACCACGGTGAAGTGTTTGGCCAGGTCGCCGGCGACCTTGTGCCAGATGACATGCGTCTGCGGGTGGCCGTGCAGTAGCAGCAGGCCTGGCCCGCTGCCGCCGATGCGGTAGGCAATGTCCACACCGTTGACGTGGCGCTGGTCTTTCCGGAATCCGGCGAACATGGAGTGACTCCTTGTGAGGGTTGCGTACATCCTAAGACCCACAGCGAACGGGGCAAGGCGCAAAACGTGGTGCGCCTGTTCATGAAGTGTGTTGAAACACCGACCAGGAGGCGGGCGCTGTTAAGATAGCCGCCACACGGATCAGTACAGGGCTTGAGTGACGGCCAATGTCGGAAAAAGACACCATCTCCATCCACCTGGTGCACGAGGCACTGCTGCAGAGTTGCGCCCCCGGTGCGGACACCATTCAGGTGCTGGACAAGCTCGGGATCGCCCCGGCGCTGCTGGAACAGGCCGATGCCCGGGTCCCGGCCAGCGATTACGCGCGGTTGTGGCGCCTGTTGGCGCGGCGCAACGATGACGAGTTCTTCGGCATGGACCCGCGCAAGCTGCGCGCCGGCAGTTTCGCCTATCTGTGCCGTGCGGGCATGGCGCAGCCGACGGTGGCCGCCGGGCTGGACGCGGTGCTGGGCTTCCTTTCGTTGATGCTCGAACGCCTGCCGGCCCAGCTGGTGCGTCAGCAGAGCCTGGCGGAAATCGTCCTGCTGGAGCCGCAGGGGCAGGCCCGGCGGCCGTTCACCTATTTCACCTACTGGATGATCGTCCATGGCGTGGCCTGCTGGCTGGCCGGGAGGCGTATCCCGATCCTGGCCATCGAGTTGCGCTGCGCCGAGCCGGATTATCGCGAAGACTACCGGGTGATGTTTTCCGAGAACCTGCGCTTTGACCGGCCGCGCACCCGGATGATCTTTTCCGCCGACTGCCTGGACCTGCCGATCAAGCGCAGTGCCGCGGAGCTGCAGCGGTTCCTGGCGCTGGCGCCGGCCAATATCCTGGTCAAGTACCGCGATGCCCGGAGCCTGGCCAGCCGGATCCGCCAGGACCTGCGCCAGCTGCCCGCCGCGGACTGGCCGGAAACCGAAGGCTTGGCCCTGCAATTGTGCATGTCGGCCTCGACCCTGCGTCGCCGGCTGGCGGAAGAAGGGCAGACCTACCAGGGCCTCAAGGACAGCGTGCGCAAGGAGTGGGCGATTGCCTGGCTGGCGGAACCGTCGATCAGTTTCGCCGAGATCGCCACACGGCTGGGCTTCGCCGACGCCAGCTCGTTCTACAAGGCCTTTCGCAAATGGTCCGGGTCCAATCCGGGACATTACCGCAGCCTGATCCTCAACGAGGTGCATTGACCCGTCTTGCGCGCAACCTGTAGGAGCCGGCTTGCCGGCGATGGCGTCCGGATGAGCGCTGCAAGACTCAAGGGCCTCATCGCCGGCAAGCCGGCTCCCACAGGAGACCCGGTTATTGGCCAAACCAGTCAATCAGGTTGAAAGCTTTGACCATTGTCCCAAGTCCCTGACAGCGCGACTATTTCCAGGATTTTTCTACGGTTCCTTCCAATAACAAGACCGAGAGATTCCGGACATGCGCGACTATCAGACTGCCACGGCGGACTTCGATTATCAGCAAGCGGCCCAAGCGGGCCTCAAAGGGACTTTGACGGCGCTCAACGCCTGTATCGAATGCTGCGACCGGCATGCCTTGCCGGGGCGGATCGCGCTGTTCTGGGAAGGCCGCGACGGCAGTAGCGCGGTCTACACCTTCAGCGAGCTGCAGGACAAGGCCGGGCGCTTTGCCAACTTCCTGCTGGCCCAGGGCGTGCGCCGTGGCGACAAGGTCGCCGCGCTGTTGCCGCGCAATGTCGAACTGCTGGTCACGCTGTTCGCCACCTGGCGCATCGGCGCCATCTACCAGCCGCTGTTCACCGCCTTCGGCCCCAAGGCCATCGAGCATCGCCTGGGCAGCTCCGGCGCCAAGCTGGTGGTCACCGACGCCGCCAACCGCGGCAAACTGAGCGAAGTCGCCGACTGCCCGGCTATCGTCACGGTCGGCGGCCCCAAGGGGCAGGGCATCGCGCGCGGCGATTTCAGCTTCTGGGCCGAACTGGACAATTACCCGGCCTACTGCGAGCCGGTGCTGCTCACGGGCGAGGATCCGTTCCTGCTGATGTTCACCTCGGGCACCACCGGCCCGGCGAAACCCCTGGAAGTGCCGCTCAAGGCGATCATCGCGTTCCAGAACTACACCCGCGACGCGGTCGACCTGCGCCCGGAAGACGCGTTCTGGAACGTCGCCGATCCGGGCTGGGCCTACGGCCTTTACTTCGGCATCACCGGGCCCTTGGGCATGGGCCATCCCATCACTTTCTACGATGGCCCGTTCAGTGTGGAAAGCACCTGCCGGATCATCGAGAAATACGGCATCACCAACCTCACCGGATCGCCCACCGCCTACCGCTTGCTGATTGCCGCGGGCGAGGCCTTCGCCGGTAGGGTCAAGGGCCGCCTGCGGGTGGTCAGCAGTGCCGGCGAGCCGCTGAACCCGGAGGTGATCCGCTGGTTCGCCGACACCCTGGGGGTGACCATTCTCGATCACTACGGCCAGACCGAAATGGGCATGGTGCTGTGCAATCACCACGGCCTCGAACATCCAGTGCATATCGGTTCGGCCGGGTTCGCCTCACCCGGGCATCGCATCGTGGTGCTGGACGAGCAGCAGCGGGAGCTGACGGTCGGGCAGCCGGGGATTCTCGCGCTGGACCGCTCGCAGTCGCCGATGTTCTGGTTCAACGGCTACAAGGGCTTCGAGACCAAGGCCTTCGTCGGCCGGTACTACCTCAGCGGCGACACCGTGGAGCTGAATGCGGACGGCAGCATCAGCTTTGTCGGGCGCAATGACGACGTGATCACCACCTCGGGCTACCGGGTCGGTCCGTTCGATGTGGAAAGCGCCCTGGTGGAACATCCGGCTGTGGTGGAGGCGGCGGTGGTCGGCAAACCTTGCCCGGAGCGTACCGAGGTGGTGAAGGCCTTCGTGGTGCTCGGCGCGCAGTACCGTGCCGAGCCGCAGCTGGCCGAAGAGTTGCGCCTGCATGTGCGCAAGCGCCTGGCGGCCCATGCCTACCCACGGGAAATCGAATTCGTCGACGAGCTGCCCAAGACGCCAAGCGGCAAGTTGCAACGTTTTATCTTGCGTAATCAGGAAATCGCCAAGGCCCAGGCCGGCAACTGAGTACGCGGTTATCAGGGTCATTTACGGTTTTAACGAAGGACAGATGCAATGAACATTCAAGACAAGGCTTTCATGGTCAGCGGCGGAGCTTCCGGCCTCGGTGCGGCCACCGCGCAAATGCTGGTGGATGCCGGCGCCAAGGTGATGCTGGTGGACCTCAATGCCGAGGCCGTCGCCGCCCAGGCGGAAAAACTCGGCGCGCAAGCCCGGAGCGTGGTAGCGGACATCACCCAGGAGGCCCAGGCCCAGGCGGCGGTCAAGGCCGCGGTCGACGCCTTTGGCGGCCTGCACGGCCTGGTCAATTGCGCCGGCATCGTGCGCGGTGAAAAGATCCTCGGCAAGAACGGCCCGCACCTGCTGGACAGCTTCAGCCAGGTGATCAACGTCAACCTGATCGGCAGCTTCAACCTGCTGCGCCTGGCCGCTGCCGCCATCGCCGAGACCGAGGCGGATGCCGACGGCGAGCGCGGGGTGATCATCAATACCGCCTCCGCCGCCGCCTATGACGGGCAGATCGGCCAGGCCGCCTATGCCGCGTCCAAGGGTGCCATCGTCAGCCTGACCCTGCCGGCCGCCCGCGAACTGGCCCGCTTCGGCATTCGCGTGATGACCATCGCCCCGGGCATCTTCGAAACCCCGATGATGGCCGGCATGACCCCCGAAGTCCGTGCTTCGCTATCGGCCGGCGTACCGTTCCCGCCACGCCTGGGCAAGCCCTCCGAGTACGCCGCGCTGGTTCGGCATATCATTGAAAACAGCATGCTCAATGGCGAGGTGATCCGTCTCGACGGCGCCTTGCGCATGGCCGCGAAATAGGAGAATCGATCATGAGTAACCACGATCCCATCGTTATCGTCAGTGCCGTGCGCACCCCCATGGGCGGCTTCCAGGGCGACCTGAAAAGCCTCAGCGCGCCGCAACTGGGCGCCGCCGCCATCCGCGCTGCCGTCGAGCGCGCCGCCGTGGCGCCGGAAGCGGTCGAGCACGTGCTGTTCGGCTGTGTGCTGTCCGCCGGCCTCGGCCAGGCACCGGCCCGCCAGGCGGCCCTCGGTGCCGGGCTGGACAAGTCCACCCGCTGCACCACCCTGAACAAGATGTGCGGCTCCGGCATGGAAGCGACCATCCTCGCCCACGACATGCTCCTGGCCGGCAGCGCCGAGGTGGTGGTGGCCGGTGGCATGGAAAGCATGTCCAACGCGCCGTACCTGCTGGACCGCGCCCGCAGCGGCTACCGCATGGGCCACGGCCAGGTGCTCGACCACATGTTCCTCGACGGCCTTGAGGACGCCTACGACAAGGGACGCCTGATGGGCACCTTCGCCGAGGATTGCGCCGAGAACAACGGTTTCAGCCGTGAAACCCAGGATGCCTTTGCCGTGGCGTCCCTGACCCGCGCCCAGGAAGCCATCCGCGAGGGCCGCTTCCGCGAGGAAATCGTGCCCCTGACGGTCACGGTGGGCAAGGAACAGCGACTGATCAGCGACGACGAACAGCCACCCAAGGCCAAGCTGGACAAAATCGCCAGCCTGAAGCCGGCGTTCCGCGAAGGCGGTACGGTCACGGCGGCGAACTCCAGTTCGATTTCCGACGGCGCGGCGGCGCTGGTGCTGATGCGTCAGTCCGAAGCACAAAAGCGTGGCCTCAAGCCGCTGGCGGTGATTCATGGGCATGCGGCGTTCGCCGATACCCCGGGCCTGTTCCCGGTGGCCCCGGTAGGGGCGATCGAGAAACTGATGAAGAAAACCGGTTGGTCCCTGGACCAGGTCGATCGCTTCGAAATCAACGAAGCCTTCGCCGTGGTCACTCTGGTGACCATGCAAAAACTGGAACTGCCCCACGACAAGGTCAACGTGCACGGCGGCGCCTGTGCCCTGGGCCACCCGATCGGTGCGTCCGGCGCGCGGATTCTGGTCAGCCTGCTCTCGGCCCTGCGCCAGAAAGGCCTGAAACGTGGGGTCGCGGCCATCTGCATCGGCGGCGGCGAAGCCACGGCCATGGCGGTCGAGTGCCTGTACTAGTTTCGTAAAGAGCTTTGGAGTTGCCATGTTACCCAGCGATGAACAACAGCAAATCGGCGAGGTGGCCCGGGATTTTGCCCAGGAGCGCCTGAAACCCTTCGCCGCCGAATGGGACCGCGAGCACCGCTTTCCCAAGGAAGCCATCGGCGAAATGGCCGGGCTGGGCTTTTTCGGCATGCTGGTCCCGGAACAGTGGGGCGGCTGCGACACCGGCTACCTGGCCTACGCCATGGCCCTGGAAGAAATCGCCGCCGGCGACGGCGCCTGCTCGACCATCATGAGCGTGCACAATTCGGTCGGCTGCGTGCCGATCCTCAAGTTCGGCACCGAGGAGCAGAAAGCCCGTTTCCTGCCGCCGCTGGCCAGCGGCGCCATGCTCGGCGCCTTCGCGCTGACCGAACCCCAGGCCGGCTCCGATGCCAGCGGCCTGAAGACCCGTGCCCGGCTTGAGGGCGACCATTACGTGCTCAACGGCTGCAAGCAGTTCATCACCTCCGGGCAGAACGCCGGGGTGGTGATCGTCTTCGCGGTGACCGATCCGGCCGCGGGCAAGCGCGGTATCAGCGCCTTTATCGTACCCACCGACTCGCCGGGCTATGTCGTCGCGCGGGTCGAGGACAAGCTCGGCCAGCATGCCTCCGACACCTGCCAGATTCTCTTCGAGGATGTGAAGGTGCCGGTTGCCAACCGCCTGGGCGAGGAGGGCGAGGGCTACCGCATCGCCCTGGCCAACCTGGAAGGCGGTCGTGTCGGCATCGCCGCGCAATCGGTGGGCATGGCCCGGGCCGCGTTCGAGGCGGCGCGGGACTATGCCCGCGAGCGGCAAAGCTTCGGCAAGGCGCTGATCGAGCACCAGGCTGTGGCGTTTCGCCTGGCGGACATGGCCACCCAGATCGCCGTGGCCCGGCAGATGGTGCACTACGCCGCAGCCCTGCGTGACAGCGGCAAGCCGGCGCTGGTGGAGGCCTCCATGGCCAAGCTGTTCGCTTCGGAAATGGCCGAGAAGGTCTGCTCGCAAGCCTTGCAAACCCTGGGCGGCTATGGCTATTTGAACGACTTCCCGTTGGAGCGGATCTACCGCGACGTGCGGGTCTGCCAGATTTACGAAGGCACCAGCGACATTCAGCGCATGGTCATTTCGCGCAACCTGTGATCAAGGAATCTATCGATGAGTTATGAAACCATTCTGCTGGACATCAAGGACCGTGTCGGCCTGATTACCCTGAACCGCCCGCAGGCGCTCAATGCCTTGAACGCCCAGATCGTCAGCGAGCTGAACCAGGCGCTGGACGCCCTGGAAGCCGATCCGAACATCGGCTGCATCGTGCTGACCGGCTCGAAGAAGGCCTTCGCGGCGGGGGCCGATATCAAGGAAATGGCCGAACTGACTTACCCGCAGATCTACCTGGACGACCTGTTCAGCGACAGTGACCGGGTGGCCAACCGGCGCAAGCCGATTATCGCCGCGGTGTCCGGTTTTGCCCTGGGCGGCGGTTGTGAACTGGCGCTGATGTGCGACTTCATCCTGGCCGGCGACAACGCCAAGTTCGGCCAGCCGGAAATCAACCTCGGCGTGCTGCCGGGCATGGGCGGCACCCAGCGCCTGACCCGCGCGGTGGGCAAGGCCAAGGCCATGGAAATGTGCCTGACCGGGCGCTTTATCGATGCGGTGGAAGCCGAGCGTTGCGGGATCGTGGCGCGGATCGTGCCGGCCGACGAGCTGCTTGAGGAAGCGCTGAAGGTGGCGGCGGTGATTGCCGGCAAGTCGGTGCCCATCAGCATGATGGTCAAGGAAAGCGTCAACCGTGCCTTTGAGGTCAGCCTGTCGGAAGGTGTGCGTTTCGAGCGCCGGGTGTTCCACGCGGCGTTCGCTACCCAGGATCAGAAGGAAGGCATGGCGGCGTTCATCGCCAAGCGTGAGGCGCAGTTCAAGGACAGTTGAGGCGTGCTGTTCGCCGTATGGGGTGGGTCTGGATTTACGCGAGTAAAACTCAGACCTGTCCCACAACCTTTGAAGATAGGTCCCGTTGAGGCAGTAACGCCTTCGTAGAAAGATCGCTTGTTCGCTACAGGCGGGTGTCATCGACACTCTTCGATCTCTCTATCTGAAGGACGTTGCTATGGATGTTTTTGCCAGGTGGTCACGTATATTCTGCAGGGGCGGTTTTGTCGCGATTGCCCTGTTGAGCGCTTCCACGCTTTGTGTGGCCGCCACAAGCCAGGGGGCTGAGATCCGTTTTGGTGTCGAAGCCCTGGTCCCTCCTTTTGAAAGTCGCAATGCACAAGGCGAGTTGGTTGGCCTGAACATCGAACTGGGCAATGCCCTCTGTTCCGAGCTCAAGCGCAGCTGCGTCTGGGTCGACCAGGACTATGCAGGCATGATTCCGGCGCTCGAAGCCGGAAAGTTCGATGCGATCATGCCCATGACCCCGACGCCCGAGCGCCGCCAGAAGATCGACTTTAGCGATCCACTCTACTCGCTGAGCAGCCGCCTGGTGGCGCGCAAGGGCAGTGGCCTGCAGCCGGATGTCACGTCGCTCAAGGGCAAGCATATCGGTGTATTGAGGGGGACCAACCGCGAAGCCTATGCAAAAGCCCAGTGGGGATCTCAGGGTATTGCCATTCGCAGTTACGCCTTGAACGATGAACTGGTCCGCAGCCTGCAGGCCGGTGAAATCGACGCGACGCTACAGGACACCCTGGAAATTGCCGAAGCCTTTTTGAAAACACCTCAGGGCAAGGGTTTCGAATTTACCGGTCCCGTGGTGACCGATGAGCGCTTGGGCAGCGCGATTGCCATCGGTGTGCGTCAGCAGGACCGCGAGCTGCGTGAAGCACTGAACCGGGCGTTGCAGTCGCTCAAGGATTCGGGCCAGTACGCAGCCATTGTTTCCCGTTATCTGCCTGAGTGGCCTGCTGCCACGCTGCGGCCCAAACTGCAATTTCTGGGCGAACAACCGAGTCTTCCGTTTTCCGAAGTGGTCCGTGTCGGCGAGTGGCTGTACCTGTCGGGTGTGCTGGGCAGCGATGATGCCGGCAAGTTGGTGAGTGGCGGTATTCGGGGGGAGATGGAGCAGGCCCTGACGCGGATACGCGGGACGCTGGAGCGCAACGGTTCGTCCATGGAAAACGTCGTGAGGTGCACGGTGATCCTCGCCGATATCAAGGATTTTGCCGCGATGAACGACGTGTATATGAAGCATTTCAAGGCCGGCAGTCGACCGGCGCGGACCACCTTTCAGGCCGGTAAGCTACTGATGGACGCGCGGGTGGAGGTGGAGTGCCAGGCGTTGGTCAAGGCGTAGGATGTGTGTGGGGCTGACAGCCCCATCGCGAGCAAGCTCGGCTCCTACAGGATTTTGGTTGAACCACTCATTTGTGACCAACCGATAACCTGTAGGAGCCGAGCTTGCTCGCGATGCTTTTGGCGTCACACGAGGTAGTGCTTCAGTTCCCGCGCAATCAGCATCCGCTGAATCTCGCTCGACCCTTCATAGATCTGTGTGATCCGCGCATCCCGGTAATACCGCTCCACCGGATAATCTTCCAGATACCCATACCCCCCATGAATCTGCATGGCCGAGGAGCAGACCTTCTCGGCCATTTCCGAGGCGAACAGCTTGGCCTGGGACGCCTCCGACAGGCACGGCTGCCCGGCACTGCGCAGGCGCGCCGCATGCAGGATCAGCAGCCGCGCGGCATTGATCCGGGTGTGCATGTCGGCCAGCAGGTTGGCGATGCTCTGGTGCTCGATGATCGGCTTGTCGAACTGCACCCGCTCCCGCGCATAGGCCAGCGCCGCTTCGAAGGCCGCGCGGGCAATGCCCAGTGCCTGGGCGGCGATGCCGATGCGACCGCCTTCCAGGTTCGACAGGGCAATGGCCAGGCCCTTGCCGCGCTCGCCCAGCAGGTTGGCCTCGGGCACGCTGCACTGGTTGAGGGTCACCGCGCAGGTGTCGGAGGCGCGGATGCCCATCTTGTGTTCGCTACGATCGACGACAAAGCCTGGTGTGTTGGTAGGCACCAGGAAGGCCGAGAGGCCTTTCTTGCCCAGATGGGGATCGGTGACGGCAAAGACGATCGCCAGTTCGGCGCGCTTGCCGTTGCTGACGAACTGTTTGGCGCCATTGATCACCCACTGGCCGTCCTTCAATTCGGCGCGGGTCCGCAGGTTGTGGGCTTCCGAGCCGGCCTGGGGTTCGGTGAGGCAGAAACAGCCGATGGCCTGGCCGGTGGCGAGCCGCTCCAGCCAGGTTTCTTTCTGCGCCTGGCTGCCGTAGTTCAGGATAGGCCCGCAGCCGACCGAGTTGTGAATGCTCATCAGCGCGCCGGTGGCACCGTCGCCGGCGGAAATTTCTTCCACGGCCAGGGCGTAGGCCACGTAGTCGACATAGGTGCCGCCCCATTCCTCGGGCACCACCATGCCCAGCAGGCCCAGTTCGCCCATCTTGGCCACCAGGCCGTCGTCGATCCAGCCGGCTTTTTCCCAGGCCTGGGCATGGGGCGCGATCTCGCCGCGGGCGAAGTCCCGGGCCATGTCGCGGATCATCACTTGTTCTTCGCTCAGTTCAATATCGTGCATGATTCAGTTCCCGTTCGCGTCGAGGCCATGGAAAAAGCTGGCGACATGCTCGGCGTCCAGTTCGCGCAAGGTCGGAGGGTTCCAGCGTGGGGTCTTGTCCTTGTCGATCAGCAGGGCGCGCACGCCTTCCATCAGGTCGCCCCGGTCGAACCACTGGCGATCCAGATGCAGTTCCAGGGCGAAGCAGTCTTCCAGGGCCAGATGGCGGCCGCGACGGAGCATTTCCAGGGTCACGGCCATGGCCAGGGGCGAGCGGGTCTCCAGCAGGTCGGCGGTTTCCCGCGCCCATTCATGGCTGTCGGCGACGGTCACTTCGCGCAGTTGCTCGACCATGCTCGGCACATCCGGCAGGGCGAAGAAGTGGTCGATGGCCGGGCGCAGTGCGTCCAGCGGCGCGTCGGGCAGGGTTTGCACGGCGAGTTTGGCCAGCAGGCCCTGGAGGTCCTTGAGCGGCGTGTCATGCCATTCCAGGTGATCGAGGCGTTCGTCCAGCAGGGCCAGTTTGTCGCTGCTCAGGTACCAGTCGGCCAGGCCGCAATAGAGGGCGTCGGCGGCGCGGATCTGCACGCCGCTGACCCCCAGGTAGATACCCAGCTCGCCCGGAATGCGTGGCAGGAAATAACTGCCGCCGACATCCGGGAAGTAGCCGATGGCGACTTCCGGCATGGCCAGGCGGCTGCGTTCGGTGACCACCCGCAGGTCGGCGCCTTGCACCAGGCCCATGCCGCCGCCGAGGACAAAGCCGTCCATCAGTGCCAGCACCGGTTTGCGGTAATGGTGGATCGTCAGGTCCAGGGCGTATTCCTCGACGAAGAAGTCTTCGTGCAGGCGCCCGCCGCCCTTGTAGCTGTCATATAGCGAGCGGATATCGCCGCCGGCACAGAAGGCCCGCTCGCCGGCACCGCGCAAGACCACCGCGTGGACCCGTGGGTCGTGGGCCCAGGCGTCGAGCTGCTGCTGCAGGGCGCGGACCATGTCGAGGGTGAGGGCGTTGAGCCCGGCGGGGCGATTGAGGGTCAGGTGACCGATATGGTTGCGCACGTCGGCGAGGACGTCGGGACCTGGGGTGTCGAGGTCCTGGGTGGCGGAGGATGAAACCCGAGCAGTCATCACTAACTCCCTGCTTTTATTGTCTTTTTCGGTGTGTTCGGCGGGCGAACGATGCCCGATCGTAACAGTGCAAATTTGTCGTGTACAACCGGAATAATCGCAGGTCGAGTCTGCATTTTTGCCTGTGCAGACTCCGAGCGCGCATGCCGTCCATAGACCTTAGCCGTGCTTGGGCTGCAACGCGAACAACGCCTCCCACTGCGCGGCGGGTCGCGACAGGATCGGCTGTGACCTTCCCGTCACGGGCCTTTTCCGGCTGTTTCGGCGCGGGCTTACGACACCCGCCCGGTTCCGCGAGTTGGCATTCTGGCCTCCTTGCGGCGAGGTTCCTCCGAGCGGCCGCGAGAGGACGAGCCCCGCTCCTCAAGAGCATGGGCTCATCCAATAACAACAAGAACGATAGCGCGGCCCTGGCCGCCCATTCTCTGCCCCTGTCCAACAGTGTGCCGGCCCCCGCCCGCACACGATAACTTCAAATAAATCCGGGACTCTGAAGATGACTCATAAATGGCTGACCTTACCTGTTCTGGCGTTGGCGCTTTGCTGCGGCGGCGCAAGTGCCAAGGAATGGAAAGAGCTGCGTTTCGGCACCAATCCGTCTTATCCGCCGTTTGAATCCAGCACCGCCGACGGCGGCGTGCAGGGCTTCGGCATCGATCTGGGCAACGCCATCTGCGAGGAACTCAAGCTCAAGTGCGTCTGGGTCAGCAATGATTTCGACGGCCTGATCCCCGCCCTCAAGGCCGGCAAGTTCGACGCCATCGAGTCGTCGATGACCGTCACCGAGCCGCGCAAGAAGCAGATCGACTTCACCGACCGGCTCTACGCCGGCCCGACGGCCATCGTCACCCGCAAGGACTCGGGGCTGCAACCGACCGCCGAATCCCTGAAGGGCAAGACCATCGGCTATATGCAGGGCACCATCCAGGAGGCCTATGCCAAGGCGCGCCTGGCGCCGGGCGGGGTGAAGCTGCGCGCCTACCAGAATCAGGACCAGGTCTATGCCGATCTGGTCTATGGCCGTCTCGACGGTTCGATCCAGGACAAGCTGCAGGCTGAAATGAGTTTCCTCAAGTCGCCCCAGGGCCAGGCCTTCCAGAACAGCCAGGGGATCAGTGACCCGCTGATCCCGATGGACATCGCCATCGGTGTGCGCCAGGGCAACGACGAACTCAAGGGCATGATCAACGGCGCGATCAAGGCGCTGCACGAGAAGGGCATCTACGCCCAACTGCAGAAGAAATACTTCGGCGACCTGGACCTCTACAACAACTGATCCCGGCGACCACGCCCCCCGTACGGCCCCGACCGTGCGGCGGTGGCGCGTGGCGCTGGAAGACGGGTGATCGATGTGACGACCTTTCTCGAATTCTTCGGCCTGGATGCCGCCAGCCTGCAAGGCTATGGCCCGCTGCTGCTGCATGGCGTGTGGATCACCGCCAAGCTCTCGGCGCTGTCGCTGCTGGTGAGCATGGCCCTGGGGCTGCTCGGTGCAACGGCCAGGCTCTCGCCGCTGCGGCTGTTCAATCTGCCGGCGACCCTCTACACCACGCTGATTCGCGGTATTCCGGACCTGGTGCTGATGCTGCTGATTTTCTACAGCCTGCAAGGCTGGCTCAGCCACCTGACCGAGGCCATGGACTGGCCCTACATGGAAATCGATCCCTTCGTGGCGGGTGTCGTGACCCTGGGCTTCATCTACGGTGCGTATTTCACCGAGACCTTTCGCGGCGCGATCCTGAGCATTCCCCACGGCCAGACCGAGGCCGCGACCGCCTATGGGCTGGGCGCCTGGCAGCGCTTTCGCTGTGTGGTCTTCCCGCAAATGATGCGCTTCGCCCTGCCGAGCCTGGGCAACAACTGGCTGGTACTGCTCAAGGCCACGGCGCTGGTGTCGATCATCGGCCTGGCCGATCTGGTCAAGGTTGCCCAGGACGCCGGTAAAAGCACCTTCAACATGATGTATTTCCTGGTGCTGGCGGCGCTGCTCTACCTGCTGATCACCAGCGCTTCGAACTACGTGCTGCGTTGCCTGGAGCGACGTTTCAACCTGGGTGTGCGGGAGTCGGCACGATGATCGAGTTGTTCCAGCAATACTGGCAACCCTTCCTGTTCACGGACGGCGAAAGCCTGACGGGTCTGGCCATGACCCTCTGGCTGTTGTGCGCCAGCATCGCCATGGGTTTCGTGCTGTCGCTGCCGTTGGCGCTGCTGCGGGTGTCGCGCAATCCGTTGCTGCGCTGGCCGGTGCAGGCCTTTACCTATGTGTTTCGCGGCACGCCCCTCTATATCCAGCTGTTGATCTGCTACAGCGGGATCTATGGCATGGCGGTGGTCCGTGAGCAGCCCTTGCTGGAGGCTTTCTTCCGCGATGCGATGAACTGCACCTTGCTGGCGTTCGTGCTCAACACCTGCGCCTACACCGTGGAGATTTTCGCCGGGGCGATCCGCAGCATTCCCTACGGCGAGATCGAGGCGGCCCACGCCTATGGCCTGAGCGGCTGGCGACTGTCGCTGCGCCTGATCCTGCCGTCGGCCTTGCGCCGAGCGCTGCCGTACTACAGCAACGAAGTGATCCTGATGTTGCACGCGACGTCGGTGGCCTTTACCGCGACCATTCCGGACATCCTCAAGGTCGCCCGGGATGCCAACTCGGCCACCTTCATGACCTTCCAGTCTTTCGGTATTGCCGGGTTGCTCTACCTGGGCTTGTCCTTCGGCCTGGTGGGCCTGTTCCGGCTGGCGGAACGGCGTTGGCTGAACTTCCTGGGCCCGGCGCACTGAACTTCCCATTTTTTCCAGGGCAGTGGCCCGGGAGTTTCCATGTACAAATTGAATATCGAAAACCTCTACAAACGCTTCGGCGATAACGAGGTCCTCAAGGGTGTGTCGCTGCAGGCCCGCTCCGGCGATGTGGTGAGCATGATCGGCGCCAGCGGTTCGGGCAAAAGCACCATGCTGCGCTGCATCAATTTCCTCGAACGCGCCGACGAAGGCCGCATCGAGCTGGACGGCGAACTGATCGCCACCCATCCGGCGCCCGGCGGCATGAAGGTCACCAGTCCGGCGCAGTTGCAGCGCCTGCGTACCCGCCTGGCCATGGTGTTCCAGCACTTCAACCTGTGGAGCCACCTGACGGTGCTGGAGAACATTATCCTGGCACCCTGCCGGGTGTTGGGCGTGTCCCGCAAGGAAGCCGAGGAGCGGGCGCGGGCCTATCTCGACAAGGTCGGCTTGCCCCAGCGGGTGGCCGAACAGCATCCGGCGTTTCTTTCCGGCGGCCAGCAACAGCGCGTGGCGATTGCCCGGGCCCTGGCCATGGAGCCGCAGATCCTGCTGTTCGACGAGCCGACCTCGGCGCTGGACCCGGAGCTGGTGGGCGAGGTGTTGAAAGTGATTCAGGCGCTGGCCGAAGAAGGTCGTACAATGCTCATGGTCACGCACGAGATGGGCTTTGCCCGGCAGGTTTCCAGCCAGGTGCTGTTCCTCCATCAAGGCCGGGTCGAAGAGCAGGGCGGTGCCCAGATGCTCGACCATCCGCAAAGCGAGCGTCTGCAACAGTTTCTTTCTGGTCGTTTGAAGTGAGGCAAGCCATTCATGGCGGATATTCGTGACCTGTCGATCGTATTGGATCGCATCGACCAGGCAATTATCGAGGTGCTGCGCCACGACGGGCGTATCACCTACCAGAAGCTCTCCGAGCGCGTGCACCTGACTCCCAGGCCTTGCCTGGAACGGGTGCGCAAGCTGGAGCAGTTGGGGGTGATCCGTGGCTACGGGGCGATTGTCGACGAGAAGAAACTCTCGCCGGGCCTGTCGCTGCTGGTGCTGGTGGCGTTGTCGAACCAGAGCGGGCGGGCGGCGCAGAAAGCCTTCGAGGCCAAGACCCGGGCCTGTGCCCAGGTACTGGAGTGTCGCTTGATCAGTGGCGCGTTCGACTACAGCCTGCGCATGCGTTGCCGTGACATGGAGCATTACCGGGTGCTGACGGAAACCTGGCTGGACGACCCGGAGCTGCACATCGACAAGCTGGTCAGTCATCCCGAACTGGCGATGGTCAAGACCTCCATGGAGTAACATCGGCTGCCGGCGAAAGCCGGCAGTTGCAGTTCAAGGCACTCGATTCGTGCCGCGCCGATTCTGCTGCACCACGCAAATCTTTCAGCCGTTTCCAGCCTTCGCCACCGGCTTATCAACCGGGTTTTTCCCGGGCGTGAACAGACAATGAGCACCTCAACCCCTCATTGAATTCATGCCCATGCAAACCACCCATACCGTCTTGATGGTTCGTCCGGCGAGCTTCGCCTTCAACCCCGACACCGCCGCCAACAACCGTTTCCAGCAGCAGGCCCAGGGCGGCGAAAACGTCCAGCAGCAGGCGCTCGAGGAATTCGACCAGTATGTCGCGGACTTGCGCGCCCACGACGTCGAGGTCCTGGTGCACCAGGACCGCGCCTTGCCGCATACCCCGGACTCGATCTTTCCCAACAACTGCTGGAGCAGCCATCCCGACGGCACCCTGGTGATCTACCCGATGCAGGGCCATAACCGCCGCCTGGAGCGCAACAAGGGCGTGCTCGACTGGCTGCGCGCGCAGCACCAGGTGCTGCAGTGTGTGGACTTTTCCGGTCTGGAGGCCCAGGGCCTGTTTCTCGAAGGAACCGGCAGCATGGTGTTCGACCGCGAGCAGCGGATCTGCTACGCCGGCTATTCCACCCGCACCCATGCCGCGGCCCTGCAGCCGGTGCTCGATCACCTCGGCTACGAGCTTTGCGGGTTCAATGCCGTGGACCGGGCAGGGGTGCCGATCTACCACACCAACGTGATGATGAGTGTCGGCCAGCACCTGGCCGTGGTCTGCCTGCAGGCCATCAGCGATCCGGCCGAGCGCGACGGCCTGCGCCAGCGCCTGGCGTCCAGCGGCAAGGAAATCCTGGCCCTGGACTGGGACCAGCTGGAGTCCTTCGCCGGCAACATGCTGGAAGTGCACAACCGCCGGGGCGAGCCTCTGCTGGTGATGTCGCGCACGGCCTGGGCGTCGCTCGATGCCGGGCAGCGACGACAGGTCGAGCGCTACGCCACGCCCTTGCCCGTGAAGATCGACACCATCGAACGGATTGGCGGCGGCAGTGCCCGCTGCATGTTGGTCGAAGTGTTCCTGCCCAAGCATCCTTTCACCGTGGAGTGCGCCCGATGATTGTTCGTCCCGCCCGATTGTCCGACCTTCCGGCCCTGCTGTCCCTGGCGCAAAGCGCCGGCGCCGGACTGACCACGCTGCCCGCCGACCCGCAGCGCCTGCAACATCGCCTGGAGTGGGCGCAAAAGACCTTTGCCGGCAGCGCTGAGCGCGCCGATGCCGACTACCTGTTCGTCCTGGAGTCCGCCGAGGGTGAAGTCGTGGGCATCAGCGCCCTGGCCGGCGCTGTCGGCCTGCGCGAGCCCTGGTACAACTACCGGGTCGGCCTGATGGTCGCAGCGTCGAAAAACCTGTCGATCAACCAGCATCTGCCGACCCTGTTCCTGGGCAACGACATGACCGGCCATTCCGAGCTCTGCTCGCTGTTTCTCGGTGCGAAGCATCGCGAGGGCTTGAACGGTCGGCTGTTGTCCAAGGCGCGCTTCCTGTTCCTGGCCGAATTCCGCGAGCGCTTCGGTGACAAGGTGATCGCCGAGATGCGCGGCTACTCCGACGAGCAGGGCGTCTCGCCCTTCTGGGAAGGACTGGGGCGGCACTTCTTCAAGATGGATTTCGCCGACGCCGACTTCCTCACCGGCCAAGGCAACAAGACCTTTATCGCCGAACTGATGCCCAAGTTCCCGCTGCCCACCTGTCTGCTGCCGAAAGACGCGCAAGCGGTGATCGGCCGGGTCCATCCCAATACCGAGCCGGCGCTGGGCATGCTCAAGGCCGAAGGGTTCGGTTTCAAGGACTATGTCGACATCTTCGACGGCGGGCCGTTGATCGAGTGTGCCACTGATGACATTCGCGCGGTGCGCGAGAGCCAGGTGCTGGTGTTGAGCTTCGGTACGCCGGGGGACCATGCCGAGTCTTACCTGATCCACAATCGCCGGTTCGCCGAGTGCCGGATCGCCGCTGCGCCGGCCCGGGTCGCCGCCGGCACCCTGGTGGTCGAGGCCCGGACCGCCGAGGAACTCGGGCTTGAGGCCGGCGCCTCGGTGCGTGCCGTGACCTTGTCGGCACGGGGCGCGCAACAGGTCGCCGCCTAGTCCACCCGGACCCGGAAAGCCACTCGATTGTTCAGGAGGCTCGGAAAAGGACTGCAAAGTCAGTGTTCTGGCTCGGAAAAACCGTAGAACTGTTATTTCTGACAGTTGTGGGGCGTGGGGAGGCTCGATTGAATAGCCGGCAGCCCGTGCCTACCGGCACGGCATGGAAGGGTGTCAATCCCAGGGAGGACCCGCTCATGATGCTGGAGGAACTGCGCGGCTACCGGCTCAGCCCGGCAGGCGAATCGGATTCGACGTTCGGGCAGTCGGGTACGGTCAGGTTGCAGTTCCCCGGTTGCCTGTCGAGCCAGGCCCATGACGTGCTGGCCTGTGCCGATGGCAAGGTCCTGGTGGCGCTCAAGCTGGGTTTTGCCGACGGTTGCTGTTTTGGTCTGGCGCGACTGCATGACGACGGCGCGCCGGACGAGTCCTTCGGCGACGGCGGCTATGTGTCCGGTCGCTTCGAAGTCGGTGCCGAGGCCACGGCCAGCGGCGTGCAGTTACTCGCCGATGGCCGCATCCTGTTGTTCGGCCTGCACTACCTGGACGACGAACACAGCTTGCCGGCGGTGGCGCGGTTTGATGCCGCCGGGCGCCTTGATCCGACCTTTGGCGACCAGGGCGTGAAGGTGCTGCGCTTGCCCGGCGGGCTCGCCGAGGGCCCGCGGGACGGCTGGCTGCCGCCGGGGCTGCCGGGTGTCGAGGCCTGCGCGGGTACGCTGCAGGCGGACGGCAAGATCCTGCTGGTTGCCAATCACACCTACACCTTTGCCGATTATGTCGGGCTGTTGATCCGTCTCGAACCCGACGGCACCTTGGACCCGTCCTTCAACGGGCGCGGCTTTGTCGTGGTCCGGCGTTTGCTGGTGAACTCCTGGCTGAGCTGCGTGCGGGTCCAGGCTGACGGCAAGATCCTGGTGGGCGGCTCGGTGGACTTTCCCCAGTTGGGGCTGATGGCTCGCTATGAGGCCGATGGTCGCCTCGATCATGGCTTTGGCGATCGGGGCTTGCTCTCGTTCGGTTTTGCCGGGGCCAGTTCCCTGGTCACGAAACTGGCTGCCGGCCGCGACGGGCGCCTGCTGTGTGTCGGCAACCGCTTCAACCCCCTGCGTGGTGTCTTGCAGGGATTCACCGCCCAGGGCGCCGTGGACCGCGGCTTCAATGACGCCGATACCGTCCAGCTCGATATCGACACCCCGGCCAGTCGTTGGGCCGACCTCGCGGTACAAACCGACGGGTCGATTCTGGTGGCGGGCTCGACGGTGATGGGCTTTGGCTCGGACTTTGTGCTGGCGCGTTACCTGGCCGACGGGCAACCGGACCGCGACTTCGCCGGCGGGCGCGGCTGGGTGCGCACCAGCCTGGGCCGCAGCCTGGATACCGTCACCGCCCTGGCCCTGCAAGACGATGGGCGGATCCTGGTGGCCGGTCATTCGTTGTTCGGCAGTTTCAGCGCGGTGGTGGTGCGTTTTCGCGGGGACCTGCCGTTCGCTTCAGGACCGGCTTCAAGACCGGCTTCAAGACTGTAGCTCCGTTCTATTCCTGAACTGCTCCAAAGCCTCGGGATTGGCCAGCGCATCGGTGTTCTTCACCGCCAGTCCGTGCACCACGTTACGCACCGCCAGCTCCACGATCTTGCCGCTGAGGGTGCGCGGGATATCCGTGACCGCCAGGATCTTCGCCGGTACATGCCGCGGCGTGGTGTTGGCGCGGATCACCTGGCGGATCCGTTGTTCCAGGGCCTCGTCCAGTTCGGCGTCCTCACGCAGGCGCACGAACAGCACCACCCGCACATCGTTCTGCCATTGCTGGCCGATGGCGATGCTCTCCAGCACCTGCTCGACCTTTTCCACCTGCCGATAGATTTCCGCGGTACCGATGCGCACACCGCCGGGATTGAGCACCGCGTCGGAGCGGCCATGAATCATCAGGCCACCGTCGGCGAACTCCTCGGCATAATCGCCCTGGGCCCAGACCCCGGGAAACTGGCTGAAATAGGAGGCCTTGAGCTTCTCACCCTGGGGGTCATTCCACAGGCCCACCGGGATCGCCGGAAAGTGCCGGGTGCAGACCAGCTCGCCCTTGGCACCGAGCAAGGGCTGGCCGTTGTCGTCCCAGACTTCCACCGCCATGCCCAGGCTCTTGCACTGCATCCGCCCGCGTACCACCGGCAGCACCGGATTGCCGCTGACGAAGCAGGAGACGATATCGGTGCCGCCGGACATGGAGGACAGGCAGACCTCCTCCTTGATCTGGCGATAGACATAGTCGTAGCTGTGGGGCGACAGCGGCGAGCCGGTGCACAGCAGGGTCTTCAGGCTGTCCAGCCGATGGCTCCGGCGCGGGCTGAGCCCGGCGTCTTCCAGGGCGGCCTGGTACTTGGGGCTGGTGCCGAAGGCGCTGATGCCCTCGCTGTCGATCAGGTCCAGCAGGCGTTGCGGGCCGGGGTGAAACGGCGAGCCGTCGTAGAGCACCAGCGTGGCGCCGACCGCCAGGCCCGAGACCAGCCAGTTCCACATCATCCAGCCGCAGGTGGTGTAGTAGAACAGGCAGTCGTCGCGCCCCAGGTCGACATGCAGGCCGTGCTCCTTGAGGTGTTGCAGCAAGACCCCTCCGGTGCTGTGGACGATGCACTTGGGCACCCCGGTGGTGCCGCTGGAGTAGAGGATGTACAGCGGATGGGCGAACGGCACCGGGGTGAATTCGGGATCGCCGCCGGCCTGGTAGAAGTCGTTCCACAACGCCACCCGGGCCTGGGTGCGGAAGTCCTCGATGCGCGTCTCGGGCCGGGCGTAGGGCACGATCAGCAGTTGCTGCAAGCCGGGCAGGCGTTCGAGGATCTCGTTGAGCTTGGCGGTCTGGTCGATGACCTTGCCGGCGTAGCGGTAGCCGGCGCAGGTGATCAGCACCTTGGGTTCGATCTGGCCGAAGCGGTCGATCACCCCCTGGGTGCCGAAGTCCGGCGAGGAGCAGGACCAGATGGCGCCCAGGCTGGTGCTGGCGAGCATGCCCACCAGGGTTTGCCAGGTATTGGGCATGCAGGCAGCGACCCGATCGCCAAGGCCGACGCCGGCGGCCCGCAGGCTTCTTTGCAAGCCGGCGACCTGGGCGGCGAGCTCGGCATGGGTCAGGGTTTCCCGGCGTCCGTCTTCGCTGACGGCGACCACCGCGAGGTGATCGTCGCGGCGGCGCAACAGGTGTTCGGCGAAGTTCAGGGTGGCGCCCGGGAACCAGCGGGCGCTGGGCATCTGCGGGCCCTCGGTCAGTACGGTGCTGGCCGGGGCGTGGAATTCGACGTCGAAGAAGTCGACGATGGCCTGCCAGAAGTCCTCCCGCCGCTCGATGCTGAAGCGGTGCAGGGCCGGGTAGTCGTCGAGTTGCAGGTCGTGGCGATGATTGACGAAGCGCCGGAACGCTTCGATCCGGGTCTTGCTGACACGCTCGGCGCCGGGGCGCCAGAGGACTTCGGCCATGGTGTTTCCTTATTTACTGTGCCAACCAGCCACCATCGATATTCCATGCTGCGCCGCGCACCTGGCTGCCGGCCTCGCTGCACAGGAACAATACCAGTTCGCCCAGTTGCGATGGAGTGACGAACTCCAGTGACGGCTGTTTCTCCGCCAGCAGATCGTGTTGCGCCTGTTGCGGATCGACTCCACCGGCGGCGCGGTCATCGATCTGTTTCTGCACCAGCGGGGTGAGCACCCAACCGGGGCAGATGGCATTGCAGGTGACGTTGCTGGTGGCGGTTTCCAGGCCCACCACCTTGGTCAGGCCGATCACCCCGTGCTTGGCCGCGACATAGGCCGCCTTGCCCACGGAGCCGACCTGGCCATGCACCGAGGCGATATTGACGATCCGCCCCCAGCCCCTGGCCCGCATCCCCGGCAGCGCCAGGCGTGTGCTGTGGAACACCGACGACAGGTTGATGGCGATGATTGCATCCCAGCGCTCGACCGGAAACGCCTCGAGGCTGGCGACATGCTGGATACCGGCGTTGTTGACCAGGATATCCACGCCGCCGAATTCGCGCTCGGCATAGGCGAACATCTCGGCGATCTGCGCCGGGTCGCCGACATCGGCCGGGTGATGGCCGACCCGGCCGCCAAACTGCTCGACCTCGGCGATCACCGCGCCGGCATCGCCGAAGCCGTTGAGGACCACGTTTGCACCGGCCCGGGCCAGGCCCAGGGCGATACCCAGGCCGATGCCGCTGGTGGAGCCGGTGACCAGGGCGGTTTTACCTTTGAGACTCATAGTCGATTCCTCAGACGATGCCGGTGGCATAGAAGGTTGCAATCACCACGAAGACCGCCAGGGTCTTGATCAGGGTAATGCAGAAAATATCTTTATAGGCTTCCCGGTGGGTCAGCCCGGTGACGGCCAGCAGGGTAATCACCGCGCCGTTGTGGGGCAGGGTGTCCATGCCGCCGCTGGCCATGGCCGCGACCCGGTGCAGGACTTCCAGCGGGATATTCGCGGCATGGGCGGCGCTGATGAAACTGTCGGACATCGCCGCCAGGGCGATGCTCATGCCGCCCGAGGCGGAACCGGTGATCCCCGCCAGCAGGGTGACGGTGATGGCCTCGTTGGCCAGCGGATTGGGAATGCTCTTGAGCCAGTCGGCCAGTACCAGGAAACCCGGCAGCGAGGCGATGACCGCGCCGAAGCCGTATTCCGAGGCGGTGTTCATCGCCGCCAACAGGGCGCCGCTCACTGCGCTCCTGCTGCCTTCGGCCAGCTTGCCGCGAATGGCCTGGAAGCCGAAGAGCAGGACCATGATGATGCCCACCAACAGGGCCGCCTGTACCGCCCAGATGGCGGTGAGCTTGGCGATGTCGGTCTGTACCGGCGTGGTCATGCCCGGCAGGCTGAGGCTGTGGGTCTTGCCGTACCAGAGCGGAATCCAGCGGGTGAACAGTAGGTTCATGATGCCCACCAGCAACAGCGGCGAGAGGGCGATCCAGGGGTTGGGCAGGCGGATGTCCTCGGCGGTTTCCGGCTCGTTGCGCAGTTCCATGCCGTAGCCTTCGCCCGCGCGTTGGGCGCGATGGCGCTGGCGCTGCAGGAACAGCATGCCGGCGCAGAACACGAACAGCGTGCCGATCAGTCCCAGCCAGGGCGCGGCCCAGGCGGTGGTATTGAAGAAGGTGCTGGGAATGATGTTCTGGATCTGCGGCGTGCCGGGCAGGGCGTCCATGGTGAAGGAGAACGCGCCGAGGGCAATGGTGGCCGGCATCAGGCGCTTGGGGATATTGCTCTGGCGGAACATCTCGGCGGCGAAGGGGTAGACCGCGAACACCACCACGAACAGCGAGACGCCGCCGTAGGTGAGCAGGGCGCAGACCAGCACGATCACCAGCATCGCCTGGCGGGTACCGAACAGGCGGATGGCGGCGGCGACGATGGCGCGGGAGAAACCGGACAGCTCGATCAGCTTGCCGAACACGGCACCGAGCAGGAACACCGGGAAGTAGAGTTTGACGAAACCGACCATTTTTTCCATGAACACCCCGGTGAAGGCGGGGGCGACGGCGGAGGGGTCGGTGAGCAGGACGGCGCCGAGGGCGGCGATGGGGGCAAACAGGATGACGCTGTAGCCACGGTAGGCGGCCAGCATCAGCAATGCCAGCGCCGCGAGGGCGATGATCACACTCATGGTGTGTCTCCAATTGTTATTTTTGTAGGTTAGGTCTGAATCTCCCGTAGGGTTAGCGAGTTTTGTGCCATGTATTTAAGTTATTGAAATATATGGAGATTTTTTTGAATTCGGCGGGGTGGTGAGATTTTTGTCTCTGTAGTGAGACATGGGTGTCCTCAAGGGCCTCATCGCGAGCAAGCTTGCTCCTACAGGATTTCGGTTGAATTCGCTCTCGTGCACGACTCGATACTGTAGGAGCAAGCTTGCTCGCGATAAGAGTGCAGGGCACTCTCTCTAACGAGACGTATATCTCTTTATTGAGACTCGGCAATCCCCAACGCCACCATCTTCTTGTACAAGGTCGACCGCCCCAGCCCCAATTGCTTCGCGGCCTCCATCACCTTGCCGGCACATCGCGCCAGGGTCGTCTCGATCAATTGCCGGTCGAAACGCTCCCGGGCAGCGCTGAAGGTTTCGTTGTGCACGGACTCCGTGGCTTGCACCTGCGGGTGTTCCAACGCTTTGAACGTGCCGATCGCCCCGCGAATGTCGGCCGCATCCAACACCTGCGCATCGCTCAACAGCGCCGCCCGTTCCAGCACATTGCGCAACTCGCGGACATTCCCCGGCCAGGCGTGCCGGCCCAGCAGTTCCAGGGCCTCGGCCGCCAGTTCATGCTGGCTGCGCAACTCCTCGAGAATCGCTTCGCTCAGCGCCGGCAGATCCTCCAGGCGCTCGCGCAGGGGCGGCACCTGGATCGGCAGGACATTGAGCCGGTAATACAGGTCGGCGCGAAACTCGCCGCGGTGGATGGCCGCCTCCAAGTCGGTGGACGTGGCGGCGATCACCCGCACATCGCTGTGCAGCACCTCGTTGGAACCCACCGGCTCGAACTCCTTCTCCTGCAACACCCGCAACAACTTGCTTTGCAGAGGCAGCGGCATGTCGCCGATCTCATCGAGAAACAGCGTGCCGCCCTGGGCGATCTGCAATTTGCCGGGACGACCCTTGCGATCGGCGCCGGTGAAGGCCCCCGGCGCGGTGCCAAAGAATTCGGCCTCCAGCAGGGTCTCCGGAATCGCCGCGCTGTTGATGCTGACAAAGGCCTTGTGCGCCCGCGGCGAGGCGCTGTGGATGGCCTGGGCGAGCAGTTCCTTGCCGGTGCCGGTTTCCCCCAGCAGCAGGACCGGCGAGTCGCTGCTGGCGCCGCGCCGGGCCCGGCGCTTGACCTCCAGGCTCGCGGCGCTGGTGCCGATGAAGTGGGCGAAGGTGTATTTGGCCTGGCGCGCGCGCAGCAGCGACCGCGTCGACGCCAGCTCGGCCTGCATGCTCTGGAAGCGCTTGAGCAGTGGCGAGAGACTGCGCAGTTCATCGAACAGGGCGAAGCCGATGGCGCCGATCACCGCCCCGCCGGCATCGTGGATCGGCAGGCGCATCACCACCAGCGGTTCCCTGGGGGTGTCTTGCAGGTCCAGCAGGATCGGCTGGCCGGTGCGGACCACCTGGCGCAGCAGGCTGCCGGGAATCACGCTCTCGCAGGCCCGGCCAATGGCTTCGCCGGCGTTGGCCAGGCCGAAGCGCCGGGCGTAGCGTTCGTTCATCCAGACGATGTTGGCGTCACGGTCGACGATCACCGTGCCTTCGCTGGATTGCTCGATGATTTCGAACAGCGAACGAATCGCCAGCAGGCGAACCTGCTGGTAGTCCTTGAGGCTTTCGGTGTCGGTCATGGCGGGTTCGTCCGTTTGCCGGCGAGCGGCGATCGATCAAGTCGGGGCTATCAGGTCGGGGCTATCAAGTCAGAGCTATCAAGTCGAGGCTAGCAGGGTGGCGGCGAGCAGTTCCCGGGTATAGGGATGCTGCGGGGCGTCGAACACCGCGTCGGTGGCACCGCGCTCGACCACCTGGCCGTCCTTGACCACGATCAGGTCATGGGCCAGGGCGCGCACCACCGACAGGTCGTGACTGATGAACAGGTAGGTCAGACAGTGTTTTTCCTGGAGATCGCGGAGCAGGGCGACCACCTGTTTCTGCACCGTGCGATCCAGCGCCGAAGTCGGTTCGTCCAGCAGGATCAGCGCCGGCTTGAGCACCAGGGCCCGGGCGATGGCGATGCGCTGGCGCTGGCCGCCGGAAAACTCGTGAGGGTAGCGGTGGCGGCTTTGCGGGTCGAGGCCGACTTCTTCCAGTGCGCGGATCACCAGGGCGTCGCACTCGGCGGGGGTGTTGGCGCTGTGCACCTCCAGGCCCTCGCTGATGATCTGGGCCACCGACATGCGCGGGCTGAGGCTGCCGAACGGGTCCTGGAAGACCACCTGCATCTGTTTGCGCCAGGGCCGCAGCTGTTTCTGCTTCAGGCCGTCGAGGGACTGGCCCTGGAAGCGGATGGCGCCCCTGGAGTCCAGCAGGCGCAGGATCGCCTGGCCCAGGGTGGACTTGCCGGAGCCGGACTCGCCGACAATGCCCAGGGTCTTGCCGCGCTGCACGCTGAGGCTGATGCCGTCCACTGCGCGCAGGTATTGCTTGCGCCGGAACAGCCCGCCACCGACCTGGAACTGCACGTGCATGTCGTCGACCTGCAACACCACCTCGCTGTTGCCCATCGGCAGCGGCTGGCCCGCCGGCTCGGCATCCAGCAGCACGCGGCTGTAGGGATGCTCGGGACGCTTGAACAGGGTTTCGCAGTCCGCCTGCTCGACAATCTGCCCGGCTTTCATCACGCAGACCCGCTGGGCGATGCTGCGCACCAAGTTGAGGTCGTGGCTGATCAGCAGCAGCGACATGCCCAGGCGTTGTTGCAGGGACTTGAGCAGCAGGAGGATCTTGCGTTGCACCGTCACGTCGAGGGCGGTGGTGGGTTCGTCGGCGATCAGCAGCTCCGGCTCGCAGGCCAGGGCCATGGCGATCATCACCCGCTGGCGTTGCCCGCCGGACAGTTGGTGGGGGTAGGCCTTGAGGCGTTCCCGGGGTTTCTGGATGCCCACCAGTTCCAGCAGTTCGAGAATCCGCGCCTGGGCCGCCTTGCCGCCGAGGCCCTTGTGCAGCAGCAGGGTTTCGCCGATCTGCTTTTCCACGCTGTGCAGCGGGTTGAGGGAGGTCATCGGCTCCTGGAAGATCATCGCGATCCGGTTGCCACGCAGGCTGCGCAGGGTACTGTCGTCGGCCCCCAGCAGTTCCTGGCCGCGATAGCGCACGCTGCCCAGGACCCGGCAACCGCTACGTGGCAGCAGTTGCAGGATCGAGTGCGCGGTGACGGATTTGCCCGAGCCGGACTCGCCCACCAGCGCCAGGCATTCGCCGGCGCGGATATCCAGGCACAGGTCGCGCACGGCGTGCTGGCCGCTGAAGTCGACGTTGAGGTGGCGGATTTCAATCAGGTTGTCGGTCATTGCGCTCGCCATGGTTCATGAGCGGGGGTCGAAGGCGTCACGCAGCGCCTCGCCGATAAACACCAGCAGCGACAGGATCAGCGCCAGGGTGAAGAAAGCGGTGAAGCCCAGCCAGGGTGCTTGCAGGTTCTGCTTGCCCTGGCCGATCAACTCGCCCAGGGAGGCGCTGCCGGCGGGCATGCCGAAGCCGAGGAAGTCCAATGCCGTGAGGGTGGAAATCGCCCCGGTGAGAATGAACGGCAGGTAGCTCAGGGTGGCGTTCATGGCGTTGGGCAGGATGTGCCGCAGGATGATCTTGCGGTCAGTCAGGCCCAGGGCCCGGGCGGCCTTGACGTACTCCAGGTTGCGCCCGCGGAGGAACTCGGCGCGCACCACGTCCACCAGGGCCAGCCAGGAGAACAGCGCCATGATCCCCAGCAGCCACCAGAAATTCGGTTCGACGAAGCCGGACAGGATGATCAGGAGGTACAGCACCGGCAGGCCGGACCAGACCTCCTGCAGGCGCTGGCCGAACAGGTCGATCCAGCCCCCGTGGTAGCCCTGCAGGGCGCCGGCGGCAATGCCGATCAGGGCGCTGATGGCGGTCAGGGCGAGGGCGAAGAGGATCGACACCCGGGCGCCGAAGATCACCCGCGCGAGCACGTCCCGCGCCTGGTCGTCGGTACCCAGCCAGTTCACCGTGGTGGGCGGGCTGGGGGCTGGCTTGTTGAGGTCGTAGTTGGGTGTGTCGGCACTGAACGGGATCGGCGGGAACAGCATCCAGCCACCATCCTTGGTGATCAGTTGGCGCACGTAGTCGCTGCGATAGTCGGCCTGGAAGGGCAGTTGGCCGCCGAACTCCTGCTCGGTGTAGCGCTTGAACACCGGGAAATACAGCGAGCCCTGGTAGTTGAGCACCAGCGGCTTGTCGTTGGCGATCAACTCGCCACCCAGGCTCAGGACGAACAAGGCAGCGAACAGCCACAGCGACCACCAGCCCCGGCGGTTGGCCTTGAAACGGTCGAGCCGGCGCCGGCTCACGGGCGAGAGTCTGGGCATCAGGCGTTCCTCGCGGCGAAGTCGATACGCGGGTCGACCAGGGTGTAGCAGAGGTCGCCGACGATTTTTATCAGGAGGCCGAACAGGGTGAAGATGAACAGTGAACCGAACACCACCGGATAGTCGCGCGACACCGCCGCTTCGTAGCTCATGCGGCCGAGGCCGTCGAGGGAGAAAATCACCTCGATCAGCAGTGAGCCGGCGAAGAATACGCTGATAAAGGCCTGGGGAATGCCCGAGACCACCAGCAGCATGGCGTTGCGAAACACATGGCCGTAGAGCACGCGGCGTTCGCTCAGGCCCTTGGCCCGGGCCGTGACCACGTACTGGCGGGTGATTTCGTTGAGGAATGAGTTCTTGGTGAGGATGGTCAGGGTGGCGAAACCGCCGATCACCAGCGAGGTCACCGGCAGCACCAGGTGCCAGAAGTAGTCGGCGACCTTGCCCAGGGTCGAGAGCTGGTCGAAGTTGTCCGACACCAGCCCGCGCACCGGAAACCAGTTCAGCGAGGTGCCGCCGGCGAACGCGACGATCAGCAGCATGGCGAACAGGAACGCCGGCATGGCGTAGCCGATGACGATGGCGGTGCTGCTCCAGACGTCGAAGCGGCTGCCGTGACGGGTGGCCTTGCGGATGCCCAGGGGAATTGACACCAGGTAGGTGATCAGCGTGGCCCAGAGCCCGAGGGAAATGGTCACGGGCATTTTATCCAGGATCAGGTCGGTGACCTGGGCGCCGCGAAAGAAGCTCTTGCCGAAATCCAGGCTGGCGTAGTGCTTGAGCATCAGCCAGAAGCGCTCGGGGGCCGGTTTGTCGAAGCCGTACTGGCGCTCGATGGCTTCGATCATCTTGGGGTCCAGGCCACGGCTGGCCCGGGAGGCGCTTTGCAGCGCGTCGCCGCCACCGCCCAGGGCGCCGGCCCCCCCCGCGGTACCGATGCCCTGCAGGCGCGCGATGGCCTGTTCCACCGGTCCACCGGGCGCGGCCTGGATGATGACGAAATTGACCAGCAGGATCATCAGCAGCGTCGGGATGATCAGCAGCAAACGCCGCAAGGTGTACGCCAGCATCAGTGCTGTCCTCCGGAACTGCCGCGCCTGATCAGCTCGGCGGTCATCTGTTCGTTGGTCAGCGGGGTCGGACTGACTTCCCACCAGGTTTCGACGGCAGGGGCATTGCTGGCCTGCTCATTGGGGAAGCCGAAGCGGTTCCACCAGACCGTCGAGGTGCCCGGCGGGTAATAGTTGGGGATCCAGTAGTAGTTCCATTGCAGCACCCGATCCAGGGCATGGGCGTAGCTGAGCATCTTCGCTTGCGTATCGGCCTTGACCAGGCCGTTGATCAGGCTGTCCACGGCAGGATTTTTCAGCACCATGAAGTTGCTGGAGCCGGGGTCGTTGGCCGCGGCGGAACCGAAGTAGTTGTACAGCTCGATGCCCGGCGAGGTGCTGACCGGGTAGCCGCTGACGATCATGTCGTAGTCGCGGTCCTTGAGGCGGTTGACGTACTGCGAGGCGTCGATGCGGCGGATGTCCATGCGGATACCGATCTGTGCCAGGTTGCGCTTGTAGGGCAGCAGCAGCCGCTCCATGCCGTTCTGGGCATTGAGGAAGGTGAAGCTCAGCGGTTCGCCCCGGGCGTTGACCAGGCGGTCGCCGTCGGGTTTCCAGCCGGCCTGTTCGAGCAGGGCCAGGGCTTGCAGTTGCTTGTCCCGCAGGTTGCCGCTGGCGTCGGTTTTCGGCGCTTCGAAGACCTGGGTGAAGACTTCGTCGGGAATCTGCCCGCGCAGCGGTTCGAGGATCGCCAGTTCCGCCTGGTCGGGCAACTGCCGCGCGGCCAGGGCGGTGTTGGAGAAGAAGCTCTGCTGGCGGATGTACATGTTGCGCATCATCTGCCGGTTGCTCCACTCGAAGTCCCAGAGCATGGCCAGGGCCTCGCGCACGCGGCGGTCCTGGAACATCGGCTTTTGCAGGTTGAACAGGTAGCCCTGCGCCGATTGCGGTGCCTCCTGTGCCAGATGGGCCTTTTGCAGGCGGCCATCGGTGAGGGCCGGGCTGTCGTAGCCGATGGAGTAGGCGGTGGCGGAAAACTCGCGGTTGTAGTCATAGGCGCCGCCGCGCAGGACCTGGCGGGCCACATCGGTGTCGCCGAAGTATTCGAGGGTGAAGCGGTCGAAGTTGTAGAGACCGCGGTTGACCGGCAGGTCCTTGCCCCACCAGTCGGGGTTGCGGCTGAAGGTGATGCTGCGTCCCGAGTCGATCTTGGTCACCCGGTAAGGGCCGCTGCCCAGCGGGGTCTCGTAACCGCCGCCGTCGGCGAAATCGCGGGTTTTCCACCAGTGTTCCGGCAGCACCGGCAGGCTGGCGATATCCAGGGGCAGCGAGCGGTTGTCGTTGTTCTTGAAGTCGAAGCGGACCTGGGTCGGTGACTCGACTTCCACGTCTTTCACCGCTTCGAATTGCAGGCGATAGGCGAGGCTGCCCTGGGTCATCAGCAGGTTGTAGGTGTAGCGCACGTCTTCGGCGGTGATTGGCGTTCCGTCGGCGAAGCGGGCCTTGGGGTTCAGGTAGAAACGCAGGGACAGGCCGTCGTCGCTGCGTTGCATCTTTTCCGCCACCAGGCCGTAGACAGTGTAGGGCTCGTCGAGGGAGCGCACGGCCAGGGGCGAGTAGATCCAGCCGTCGATCTCGGTGACGCCGGTGCCTTTGTCGACATAGGGCAGGATATGGTCGAACTGGCCGATCTCGATGGCCGAGCGCCGCAGGCTGCCGCCTTTGGGGCCAGGGGATTGGCGTAGTTGAAGTGGCTGAAGCCGGCGGGGTACTTGGCCGGTTCGCCGTAGACCGTCAACGCGTGCTGCGCGGGGGCAGCGGTGGCGGACAGGCCGGGAAACAGGGTCAGGGCGGTGAGTAGCAGGGATAGGGCCAGTCGCATCTTCAGCCTTGGAAGCCGGTTCGAAGTATCAGGGAAACCGAATACCATGGCGAGGGGGCAGGCCCCCTCGCCACAGGGATCAATCCTGACGGCTGGTCACTTCCAGCAGGTGGTAACCGAACTGGGTTTTCACCGGGCCTTGTACGGTATTGATCGGGGCGCTGAAGACCACGGTATCGAATTCCTTGACCATCTGGCCAGGGCCGAACGAGCCCAGGTTACCGCCGTCGCGGCTGGACGGGCAGGTGGAGTTCGCCTTGGCGATCTCGGCGAAATCGGCGCCGGCTTCGATCTGGGCCTTGAGTTCGTTGCACTTGGCTTCGCTGGCAACCAGGATGTGACGGGCAGTGGCTTTGGCCATGGGGTGATGCTCCTTTCAAGAAAGTGTTGAGATTACCGGATTCAGGCCGGATTTTCCCGGCAAAAGTTCTGCTGCCCCGCGCAGCAACGCTTCGGTCGCCTCCCAGCCGAGGCAGCCGTCGGTGATCGAAACGCCATAACGCAGGTTCGCGCTCAACGCCTGGCAACCTTCGAACAAATGGCTCTCGAGCATCATGCCCACCAGCGAGCGGTCGCCACGCAAGCGCTGCTCCAGCACATCGGCGAACACCGCCGGCTGGCGCAGCGGGTCCTTGCCGCTGTTGGCGTGGCTGCAATCGACCATGATCCGCGGCGCAATCGACTGCTTGGCCAGGCCGGCCCGCACCTGGGCCACGCTGTGGGCATCGTAGTTGGGCCCGCGATGGCCGCCGCGCAGCACCAGGTGGGTGTCCGGGTTGCCCGGGGTCTGGATGATCGCCGGATGCCCCTGGCTGTCGACACCGAAATGCCGGTGGGCATGGGCCGCCGAACGCATGGCGTCCGCGGCGATGCCGACACCGCCGTCGGTGCCGTTCTTGAAGCCCACCGGCATGGGCAGGCCGCTGGCCATTTCCCGGTGGATCTGCGACTCCGTGGTCCGCGCGCCAATGGCGACCCAGCTCAGCAGGTCGTCGACATAGCCGGCCGCCATGGGTTGCAGCAGTTCGGTGGCGATCGGCAGGCCCAGGCGCAGCATCTCGAGCATCAGTTCGCGGGACAGGGCCAGACCGTCGGCCATGTCGTCGCTGCCGTCCAGGTGCGGGTCGTAGGCCAGGCCCTTCCAGCCCACCGTGGTCCGGGGTTTCTCGATGTAGGCGCGCATCACCAGCAGCATCTGGTCGCTGACGTCGCTCGCCAGGTTGGCCAGCCGGCCCGCGTATTCAAGGGCCGATTGCGGATCATGGATCGAGCAGGGACCGACGACGACCAGCAGGCGCGGGTCTTCACCGTTGAGAATGGCGCGCACGGCGTGGCGGTGGCGGTCGACCTGGTCGCCCAGGCTGGCATTGAGTGGCAGGTGCTGCTTGAGTTGCAGGGGGCTGGGCAAGCGCTGGGTCAGCGGCTCGTTGGCCGATGGCAGGGCGGATGACGGCAGGGCAGAGAGAGAAGAATTCATGTTCGGGCTTCCTGGGCAGGCGGCGGGGACTTCCCGCGCGCGGCCCTACTGGGGTGTTCGACAATCAACCGGACTGGCTGTGAGTGTGTGCGTGCCACCTGTGCGTGACCGTTCGGAGGCGGCGTGCTGTCCCGAGCGGAGCTTGCTAAATCGCCAGGCGCTGGTGATGTCGTAGCGGTAATAGGTGGTGTGGTTCATGTCGGTATTCCTCGATTCAAACAGTCGGTTGCAAAATGTGCGGGGCTTGAAAAAACAAAACCCCCGGTCGGGAGGCCGACCGGGGGTTGAGAATTCTCTGGTAGGCGACCCCTGAAACAGTGGGCGCCGGTTGGGTATCAGGCGCGCCAGTGGCTAAACCAATACCCAAAATAAAAGTTCACGGGGGTGCCGAGCGTACTCATCCGGGCAGCCGCGACCGGGCGCGAGGCGCTGGCGGTGTGGCGAGGCAGGGATTGAGTCAGGTGCATGGTGCAACTCCGTGGGAATGTCGCCGAGCTTACTAGAGCGGTATCGCCCTGTTCAATCAGAAAATTCTATGAGGCCGAGGGCGTCGCGGCTATCGCTTAAATGCCTCAGATGTTTATGACACACTCTGAGGATATTTCCGAGCTGACTGTCAGGACTGACCATGAGTGCGTTCACCCTTGCCGCTGCCCAATCCGTCTCGATTCCCGGGGACCTGCAGGCCAACATCGGCCGACACCTGGCCTTCATGCGCCAGGCCGCGGAACGGGGCGTGGAGTTCCTGCTGTTCCCCGAGTTGTCGTTGACCGGCTATGAACAGGCCCTGGCCGCCGGCTTGGCGATTACCCCGGATGCCCCGGTACTGGCGCCGTTGCGCGAGCTGGCCCGGGAGCTGAAATTGGTGACGGTGGTGGGCATGCCGATACGCCTGGGCGCTGAAGAGCCGGTGCTGATCGGTGCGTTGACGTTCGGTGCCGACGGTTCCTTGCAGGTCTACAGCAAGCAGCACCTGCATGATGGCGAGGAGATCGCCTTTACCCCGGGCAACGGTGGTGAGCCCTTGACAGTGGCTGATGAGCGAATTGCTCTGGCGGTCTGCGCTGACTTTTCCCACGCCAGTCATCCGCTACGGGCTGCGCAATCTGAGGCTAATCTTTACGCCGCCAGTGTGTTGATCACTGGGAACGGTTATGCACCTGACACCGCCCTGTTGCAGGGCTATGCCCGGGAGCACGGAATGGCCGTGCTGATGGCCAACCACGGCGGTATGACCGGGGGCTGGCAGTCGGCGGGTCGCAGTGCGCTCTGGGCGGCCGGCGGGCAGCAGGTGGTGGCGGCCGAGGGGGAGGGCGATGTGCTGGTGATCGGGCGTCGTGTCGCCGGTCTATGGTCTGGCGAGGTGGTGTCGGTGATGGGGTTGTGAGCGGGCGCTGGCGTTTTCACCCGGCCTTGGACGAGGACCTGGCGTTTGCCCGGCAGCTCACGCGCCAGAACATGATGGTGTACTACTGTGAGTACGGCCTGCTCTGGCAGGAAGAGGCCTTTGACGTGGCCTGGGCCGGACGGCAGAACGAGCTGTTGTGCGACGGCGAGCAGGTGTTGGGTTTTGTCAGTTTCAGTCGCGATGCCAGGTCGCTGTATATCCGCGAGTTGCAGCTGGTCGAGTCGGGGCGGGGCCGGGGCCTGGGGAGTTGGCTGATCGAGCAGGCACGGGACATCGCTTTCAGGGAGGGGCGTCGGGAGTTACGCCTGACCGTGTTCAAGAGCAACCCGGCCCAGCGGCTGTATTTGCGTCAGGGCCTGGTCGTGGTCGGCGAGGACGAGTGCTTTTTACGCATGAGTCTGACGGTCTAGAACCGGCATTGGTAATGACTGACGATACTTTGGGAATGTTCCTACATGTCACCCAATGAGGTGCCTGTCGGGCCTGAAAAGGCCAGAGTCATTCGCTCGGCTTGGTGCTGTCGGATGGGATGATTCCATCCTTCATGCCCAGCAGGACCGCGACCTTGTGGGCTTCCCCACGCCGTCCCTTCTTTCGCCCGGCGAGCACTTGATAGGTGGTTGCCGGGTCGACGCCATGCTCGCGCGCAAACTCCTGAACCGATTTTCCTTGATGTTCCAGCCAAGCCTTGGCTTGTGCGGCGGTGCGGATACCGGGCATAGTTCAAAACCGTTCAAGTTCGTTCAATTCTGGTTGAGTGTACCACCCTTAAGGGTGTTCAAAATGGGATCTTACCTCCAAATGAGTGGAATTGGTTCGCGATTGCGACAAGAGAGAGAGCGACTGGGTTTGTCGCAGAAGGCTTTTGGTGAAATCGGAGGCGTTGAGGCTAACGCGCAGGGCAAGTACGAAAGCGGTGATCGCGCACCGAAGGCCGACTATTTGTCCCGGGTGGCCGCGCGGGGTGTGGATGTACTTTATGTACTGACAGGGCAGGCGACTCCGGTGCAGTTGGACAACCTCAGCCAGGTGGAAGAAAAGGTGCTGGGTAACTACCGGGTGCTGCAGAAGGAGGATCAGGAAGCGATCGATCGACTGACCACGACCCTGGCCGAAACCGCCGGGCCCTATACGGCGAAAGGCCGAGCCGGTCCGCGTGACACCTGAGTCGCTGCGTTCCCGGTGAAACGTGCTCGCCGTCCGGCAAGCGCTTATAGCGCATTGATATTCTTATGTGACGCTTGAGCTAGGTCAGGTCTCCGGTTTTTTGCTAAGGTGGTCAATAACCTGATAAGACCAAATTCGTGAGGTGTCTGCTTGATTAGGGTGCTAGTAGTCGATGACCATGATCTTGTGCGTACAGGCATTACGCGTATGTTGGCGGACATCGATGGTTTGCAGGTCGTGGGGCAGGCTGAATCGGGAGAGGAGGCGTTGCTCAAGGCGCGGGAGCTCAAGCCCGACGTGGTCCTGATGGACGTCAAGATGCCCGGCATCGGCGGCCTCGAGGCCACGCGCAAGCTGTTGCGCAGTCACCCGGAGATCAAGGTGGTGGCGGTGACCGTGTGTGAAGAGGACCCGTTCCCCACGCGCTTGCTGCAGGCCGGGGCGGCCGGCTACCTGACCAAGGGCGCGGGCCTGGCGGAAATGGTCCAGGCGATTCGCCTGGTGTTTTCCGGGCAACGCTACATCAGTCCACAGATCGCCCAGCAGTTGGCACTCAAGTCCTTCCAGCCGGCCAGTGACTCGCCCTTCGACGCCTTGTCCGAGCGGGAGATCCAGATTGCGTTGATGATCGTCGGTTGCCAGAAGGTCCAGATCATCTCCGACAAGCTCTGCCTGTCACCGAAAACCGTGAATACCTACCGCTATCGGATTTTCGAGAAGCTCTCGGTCAGCAGCGATGTCGAGTTGACGCTCCTGGCGGTTCGCCACGGCATGGTCGATGCCGGCTGACAATGACTGACCTGTTCGATTCCAGTGCCTTCCTTGCAACGTGCAGTGGCCGCCCCGGCGTCTACCGCATGTTCGACGGCGACGCACGCCTGCTCTACGTGGGCAAGGCCAAGAACCTGAAGAAGCGCCTGGCCAGTTACTTCCGCAAGACCGGCCTGGCGCCGAAGACCGCGGCACTGGTGGGGCGTATCGCCCAGGTGGAAACCACCATCACCGCCAATGAAACCGAAGCGCTGCTGCTGGAACAGACGCTGATCAAGGAATGGCGGCCGCCCTATAACATCCTGCTGCGCGACGACAAATCCTACCCCTACGTCTTTCTCTCGGACGGCGACTACCCGCGCCTGAGCATCCACCGTGGGGCCAAGAAAGCCAAGGGCAAGTATTTCGGACCTTACCCCAGTGCCGGGGCGATTCGTGAAAGCCTGAGCCTGCTGCAAAAGACCTTCCTGGTCCGCCAGTGCGAGGACAGCTATTTCAAGAACCGCACCCGGCCCTGCCTGCAATACCAGATCAAGCGTTGCAAGGGGCCTTGTGTCGGGTTGGTGGAGCCCCAGGTGTATGCCGAGGATGTGCGTCACTCGGTGATGTTCCTCGAAGGGCGCAGCAACGCCCTGACCGATGAGTTGAGCGCCGGCATGGAACAGGCGGCCAGTACCCTCGATTTCGAGCGGGCCGCGGAGTTGCGCGACCAGATCGCGCTGCTGCGTCGGGTTCAGGACCAGCAGAGCATGGAAGGCGGCAGCGGCGATGTCGACGTGGTCGCGGCGTTCGTCAATCCGGGCGGCGCCTGTGTGCACCTGATCAGCGTGCGCGGTGGGCGGGTGCTGGGCAGCAAGAATTTCTTCCCGCAGGTCGGGATCGAGGAGGATGTCTCCGAAGTGCTGATGGCGTTTCTCGGCCAGTACTTCATCGGCAGTCCCGAGCGCGACCTGCCTGGCGAACTGATCGTCAATGTGGTCCATGAGGACTTCCCGACACTGATCGCGGCCATCGCCGGGCTGCGCGGGCGTGAACTGACCATCAGTCATCGGGTGCGCGGTACCCGGGCGCGCTGGCAACAATTGGCGGTGACCAATGCCGAACAGGCCTTGGGCGCGCGCCTGGCCGACCGTCAGCATATGGCGGCGCGCTTCGAGTCCCTGGCCGAGGTGCTGAGCCTGGACGAGCCGCCGCAGCGCCTGGAGTGCTACGACATCAGTCACTCCAGCGGCGAGGCAACGGTGGCGTCTTGCGTGGTGTTCGGTCCGGAAGGTCCGCTCAAGTCCGATTATCGCCGTTACAACATCGAAGGCGTCACCGCCGGCGACGACTATGCGGCGATGCACCAGGCGCTGACCCGACGCTTCAGCAAGCTGAAGGACGGCGAGGGCAAGCTGCCGGACATCCTGCTGGTGGACGGCGGCAAGGGGCAGTTGTCCATGGCCCGCGATGTGCTCGATGAGCTGGCGGTGCCGGACCTGATCCTGCTCGGCGTGGCCAAGGGGGCGACGCGCAAGGCCGGCTTCGAGACCTTGTACCTCAATGACGCGGCCCATGAGTTCACCTTGAAAGGCGATTCGCCGGCCCTGCACCTGATCCAGCAGATCCGCGACGAAGCCCACCGCTTTGCCATTACCGGGCACCGTGCGCGGCGTGGAAAGACCCGGCGTACCTCGACCCTGGAAGGGGTGGCGGGGGTGGGGCCGAAACGTCGTCGCGAACTATTGAAACATTTTGGTGGATTGCAGGAGCTGTCCCGTGCCAGCATCGACGAGATCGCCAAAGCACCCGGGATCAGTAAAAAGCTCGCTGAGTCGATTTATGCAAGCCTGCACAGCGAGTAGAATGCCTTTCAACCTCGTAGCCAGTTGTGCCGATGAATATCCCTAATCTGATCACCGTTCTACGCGTCGTACTCATTCCGATTTTCATTTTGCTGTTTTACCTGCCTTACCAGTGGAGCTACATGGCGGCCAGTTCGGTGTTTGCCTTTGCGGCGGCGACGGATTGGCTGGACGGTTACCTGGCCCGTCGCCTGGAGCAGAGCACGCCGTTCGGCGCGTTTCTCGATCCGGTGGCCGACAAGCTGATGGTGGCCGTGGCATTGGTGCTGCTGGTGCAGGAGCATGGCAACCTGTGGTTGACCTTGCCGGCGGCGGTGATCATCGGTCGTGAGATCGTGGTGTCGGCCCTGCGCGAGTGGATGGCCGAGTTGGGGGAGCGGGCGCAGGTGGCCGTTTCCAACATGGGCAAGTGGAAAACCGCGGCGCAGATGCTGGCGTTGGTGATTCTGCTGGCCAACCCCTCGGACTTCAGTTTCTGGGTACTGGTGGGGTATGCGTTGCTGATGGCGGCGGCGGTATTGACCCTGTGGTCGATGCTGCAGTATCTGCGGGCGGCGTGGCCGCATCTGAAGATCAATGCCGAGAATCCTGAAAAAAAATAAAACTATTTTGAATCAAGGGGTTGACGGGGTGCGTAGATTCTATAAAATGCGCATCACCAAGACGCGGGAATAGCTCAGTTGGTAGAGCACGACCTTGCCAAGGTCGGGGTCGCGAGTTCGAGTCTCGTTTCCCGCTCCAAATTATGGTTCCAAGGACTTCCATCAAAATCTGATGATGGTCCTTAAGCCTTTGAAAAAGCGACCTTCGGGTCGCTTTTTTCGTTTGTGGAGTTCCATCAAGGACTCCTAGCAGCCAGAAAAAAGTTGTCCTGAATCTTGTCATCGAAAACGGACAGCTCTGGTCTCTCAAAAACGATTCGTACGCTTCACCTCGCTGATCACACTGCCCCAGTCAATTGAGGGGTTCATGTCATCAGTCCCGAGCTAGCCCTCTGCTGGGAGAGACTCGGACGGAGGTGCCGTATGTCTTTAACCGATACTGCCGTTCGGCAGGCCAGACCTCAAAAATGTAGCTACTACCTGTGTGATGGCCGAGGCCTTTCGCTCATGGTGCCAACCAATGGCTCCAAGCTTTGGCATTTCAGGTTCCAGTGGAGAGGGCGGACCAAGAGAATGTCCCTGGGGCCCTACCCGGAAATATCCTTGAAAGACGCTCGCGAGTTGCGTGAAGAAGCGCGATCGCTGGTCGTCAAGGGCATTGATCCGCGTCTGCACCGACGTAAGCAGCTCGATTATGATGCTGAGTTGAGCAATGCCTTCGAGGCCGTATTTACGCGCTGGCGGGCCTTTAAGGCCAAGCGCTTGAGCATGGGGCGGCAGTGCACGCTGGTGCAGATCGATCGTTTCTTTCAGAAGGATATCCTGCCCGGGCTGGGCAAGCTCCTAGTGCCAGAGATACAGCGGGCCGATTTGCTCATGACAATCCGTCGTATAGAGAAACGCAACGCCTTGTCTACGGCCGGCAAGTGCCGAGGCTGGCTCAAAGAGATGTTCCGCTTCGCCATTGCCGAGGGGCTGCTCGACTATAACCCCGCCGGCGATCTCGACATCCTGGCCGAGCCCAAGCCGCCGGTCAGGCACCATCCGTTTTTGCGTCTGGAGGAGTTGCCGGAGTTCATGCGCAAGATGAACTGTTTTCCAGGTTCCTTGCAGGTTGAGCTGGGGCTCAGATTGCTCATGCTGACGGGCGTCAGGACCATTGAGCTGCGCATGGCATTGCCGGAGCAGTTCGACCTGGACGATGCGCTTTGGCGTATACCTCCGGGCCGAGTGAAGCAGCTGCAGCGGGCGGTCAGAACCTTGAACAATGAAGTTCCGCCATATCTGGTGCCTCTGTCTCACCAGGCCCTGGAGATTGTTCGACGCTTGTTGAGTATGAAGTTGCGCAAGCAGCGTTACTTGCTGAGAGGGCGTGATGATCAGCAGAAGTCGATCAGTGAAGCGACCTTGAATGGGGCTATTCGTCGTATGGGCTATAAGGGGCGGCTGACTGGGCATGGCTTGCGGGGCACGATGTCCACTGCGTTGAATGAGCTGGGGTACGAGTCAAAGTGGATTGAGGCGCAGCTGTCTCACTCTGATCCCAATCAGGTTCGGGGCAGCTATAACCACGCGGAGTATGTTCCCCAGCGCAGGGCGATGATGCAGGACTGGGCCGATTTGCTGGATCGCTATCAGAAAGAGCCTCCTTTGCCGATGGCAGGGTCGAGAAACGCTTCAGCCTTCCGTCAGTCGTAGACCGCGATGTTGACTGAGAGAACTGGGTCCAGCGTTGGATGTGTGCCTGGTTCGCAAGAGGGGGGGGCGGCAGCATGAGCGCCGCCGCCTTGTCCCAGGCTAATGTTAGCGGGGCGGTGAGCTGCGTGTATTCCGGTACTGTGTTGTGATCAGCTGTTGCTGCAGATGGCGTAGAAAACCGGCTTCGAAGGCATCGCGCCGATCACCTTCTGGATAGCCCTGACGGGCCTGCGTCAGTTGCCACCACAGCGGCTGGGTTGCTCGGCGGTCCAGCCAGAGCCCGGCGCAACGCGCACCGCTGGCGATTTCTTGGGCGAATTGCTCGTCCCAGGGTGTTGGGTTTATGTGCGGATCCTCGGCGCAGGCATTGAGGCGGAGGGCAGATTTAGTCGTGGATGAGGGCAGATAACGTTGTCGCAGGAGCGCCATGTCGTAGAGGGCAATGGCGTCCTTGATCAGTTTGTCGGCCAGCTCCTGCTGTTGGTCATCCTGAAAGGCCAGGGTTCGGGCACCGTCCAGGCAGAGGCGGGCGGCATGGCGTAAATGATCGACTGCTTCGCTAGGGCTCAGTGAGGCGAGTTTGATCAGGGTGGGTGTGGGTAAGCGAGATAGCAGTGAGCGATCAATCATGGAGAGGGTCTCCGTGATCGGAGCGCATTAACACCCGACGTAATGGGCGGTGCCCGGGCGCGAAAGGGGGGGAGGCCATTTTCCTTATGCTCCTTGGTTGGATTAAGGAACTGTCACCCGCCGTTGCGACACGGAAATTGGGTGGCAGACCGCACGAGGGTCGCAAACCGGCAACCAAGGGAACCGGCCAGGCCGAAGCCTGCCTCGCGCGGTCCACCATAGAGTGCGGCAGCCAGACACCCGAAAGCGCCGACTACACGACTATGGCGCATACCGCGCCTTGGTTATCCTGGGTTGCGACACCCGATCACAGCCATCACTGTGACTCAGTAAGGCTAAAGAATACGGGCTCAGGGGATCAAGGCGAGGTGTGTCTTATACGGACTAAGAGCGCGTGCGAAGTATCCGATAATTTTGTAGGCGTGTCTTGTTGGCGAGTTGCGGCATGTTTGTCGCATTTTGTTTCTTTGATGGGATACTTCGAATGCGGCTTCTTGCGCATACGTCTAGCTGACTCCTGTCATGCCCGCATCGGCGCGCCGAGATATCGGTAGGCGCCTTCGCGGTATCCTCAGGCGGCGACGAGGTCCAGCAACTCGTGCAGGTTCATCCCGTCAATTTCTTGCTGAAAATAGAAGCTATCCATGATGTCACCTCCGACCAGTTGCAGCAGGTGCTCGAATAAGCGGTAGTGGTAGTACTCCTGCTGCGGATCTTGCCAGTCGCTCATGAAGTCCCTAGGGAGGGCGGTAGTTGTAAATGGCGACTGCGGTATAAAAAATGGGCAAAACAGGTCGCTTGCGGGATCGAACCCTTCGGAGGTTGCATTGGAGGCGAAGTCCATGCGCATCAAGCTGGGTCGGTGCAGAAGCTGGATAGGGGACTGAAGAACGCCACTATCAAGGAAACTCCTCAAGGATTGGTTGTCCAGGCAGCTTTCGAAGTTACCCGGAACAACGTAGATATTTGGGTGAAATCGATGCAGGAAACCTTCCTGATTGGATTGCAGGAGCTCCTCGGGCGACTTCCAGCTCGTGAGAGAATCACGCGTCACACGGTTTGAAACGTCGACTATGACAACTTCGTTATTGTCAGGCTTGTACTTCAAGATTTCCCTGGGTTCAAGATCGGGGCAACTGATCATCAGGGCCTTAAGATTGTTCAGGACTAGGTCGGAATACCGTTTGTTCTCTTGGTACTCTGCGAACAGAAAAGTCGTCTTCAATCCGAGCGACTTGTGGGCAATCGCTGCGAGGTTCATCGCCACTGTGGTTTTTCCAACACCTCCCTTAAGGTTACAGACCGCGATGATCAGACCTCCTTTCGGTAAGCGGACTGTCGGTTTGCTTTGATCGCGAAGCTTCGATCGGACCATCTCAGTGATCCAGCCGATCAGGAAGGGGTCGACTGGGTTGGTACCGTTCAGCCAACGGCTGATGGTTTCAGGGGCTGTGCGCTTGCCGTCTTCCCGTAGTTCCGTGACACGTTCCGCTAACCTGGTACCACTGAGGTTGAGAAGTTTCATTGCCCGTTTGAGAAGAAGTGCGTTTTTCATATCTTGATCCTAGGTCATATTTTATTTGATGTTATTGACCATAGATCAGGATTTTCAGTTTGCCAGGAAATTTCCGAGCTCAACGTGTCTGCTAAAAAACATCCTGTTGGCCCTGAAGCGCTTTGCAAGGGGGCGAGTGGTCCCTTGCGACCGCGCGATGGGACAGTCGGAACGGATGCTATGTCAGGTGTAAGTTGGCATGGGGCGTCATCCGTTCTTACAGGTTTGTGGCGATTGGACTCAGAGCAGCCGCAGGTAGGGATTGTCGAACGGAACGGCGGCCATCACATCATTGGGATGAAGTAGCAAGTAGCCGTGCAGACGCTTGCCCGGACGGGATCCATACACCTCGCAGGTCCACAGGTTGAGGTCGTCGGGGCGTTTGCGGTGTTGTCCTAGTCGCTCGAAGTGCTTTTGCAACCATTGCCAGTCTTTCATACCATCCTGCCGTGCATTCTGTGCAATATCAGGGTGTTCCTGTAGATAGCGCTGGAAGATGCCGGGACTGACTAGGAACAAGGTGGCATCAACCGTATGCAACAGTGCCTTGGCATCGTTGAGGAGCAGGCGCTTTTGGTGTATGCCGACACTTAGCCAATGCACGAACTGCGTGCCTGGCAAGGGCGTATTGGTGGTTATAGCCACAGGTTGTGCGGGCTCAACCGATCCCACTGTTTCAGGTGTCATCGGTATGCTTTCGGCAACTGGCTTTGAATCCACCTGGATGCTGCCAGAGAAAGGCAACGGGCGTTGGTCTGGCTCCCAGATCAGTGCCGGGGCGAGCTTGAGCAGGGTGAAGGTCTGAGTCCAGCCACTTTCGCTGTGTACGGTGGCTCGCCAGATGGCCTTGCCTTCGGGGTTGTCCAGCACCAACCCATGTTCCTGCAAGATGTTGAACAGTGTGGTGTTGCGTTCGGGGATGCCGCTGATGCCCTGGGAGAGCAGGTGGGCGCGCAACTTGTCCGACGCGGTCTTGCTCACGAGCCACAGGGCGTCCTCGGTGAGCCAGCCGTCCGAAGCCTGGGGTTGGTTGAGTTTGAACCCTTCGCGCATCAAATACCGCAGGCCCTCGATCAGCTTGCGTTGCAAGGCGTGCCTCGGTGCACTCAGGGCCTGGATAGGATCTCCGCCGAGGGCGTGGGCGACTGAGGCCTGGTCGGCGCGGATCACCAACTCACCGAGTATCCCGGCGTGTTCGTACTGCCCGGCCAGGGCGTGCAGCAGGGCAGCCCATAGTTCCGGGAAGCCGCTGAGCCAATCCAGTGGCCCACGTCCGAGAATGGTGTTAGCCAACATCCCGGCCGCGGCACCGTGAAGACGGTACTGTCGACCTGGGTTGTAGCGAAATCGATATGGCTGTCGAAGCGGACCGTGCCACGGGTGCCAGCGTTGACCGGCTCTGTCTTCCACGACCAGATCGGTGACCAGCTTACCGATATCATGCAGCAGCGCCGCATAGGCAATACCCGCCGTCCAAGCTTCGGCCTGCTGGGCCTGGGTCTCCGGTGGTGTGTTTAGAGGCAACAGGTGCGATTGGCGCAGCTTCAGCGCACAGACGACGATTTCCAGGCCGTGATCAAGCAGTCCGCCAGGATGTGCGTGGTGATGGCTTTCCGAGGCGGGGAAGTGCTGTACCAGGTCGGCATAGCGCTCCAGTGGTGCTCGGTAGAGAAGGGCGAATTGCTCGGGTGAAACCGCGGTGCGCCGCCAGATCTGTTCCATCAGCGTCTGTCGATGGAGAGTCGTCAGCAGTTCTGTTGCCGACAGAGGCTTCAGCCAGCCATTCGATGGTTCGAAGCGGACGGAAGAGGGTGTTTCAGTTGCCCCTTTTCGGGAGCGGAGCCAACGAAACATGGCGTCCTCCGACGCGTGTACGGTGAGAGTGCCTTTTGCCTTTTCTGGATAGGGCCTTTGCCATTAATGACCCTTCCGTTGCGTCTTTTGCTTGCGCCATTTCAAGACGCTTTTATGGACAAACGGTCCGCAACATGTGGATGAACTGTGTTATCCATACCCTTTGTCCTTCTTCGAATTGGAGCATTGAAAGGTCCGTGTCGTAGAGGTGAGTACCATGACTTGTTACCCAAAAATCAGTAAGGCCGAGCGTGTCGGGCGCTGGCTGGGAAGAGCCTATCGAGGGCTTGCCAGACAAGAGCAGCACTTGCGTTTGTGGCTGGTTGCCGGCGGTCTTCCGGAGCTAGGAGCCAAGGTCATCGCTTGGTTCATGGGTTTGAGCGTTCTGGTCTTGCTCCTGAGCTTTTCGATCCTTTTGGCAGGACTTGTTGCGGGGCTGTTCCTGATTGGAAGGGGCGTCGCCCGAAGCGATTTATCTTATCGAACGCCGGATGTTGAATGGCGAGATGGTCCTTCTGGATACGGTATGTACACCGATGATGGATATCGCATAGATCCTCATGTTCATGAGGATCTATAAGAGCGGGTTCACTTTATTACTTTCAGCACCGTATCTGCTCCACTTCCTCCTGCTGTTCTTGCATCGTTGACCCCGCTGGTGAAACCCTGCAGAACGTTTCCTGCGGTGACTCCTGCCCATGAAAGAATGACGATCCAGAACATCGGTAGCACGATGAACATCGTTGCCATTACAAAGTTCAGCAGCATGTCCCCGAACGAGTTGTTCAGTCCAAACAGCACATTGAAGTTGCCGCTCGATGCACCGCTACCGTAGAGCGCATCCAGGATGGTGCTGTCGATCCAGCGCGCCAGCTGGAACCAGAAGTCCACGAAGAACAGTGCGAATTGCACGCAGCTGGCGGTGACCAGAGTCTTGAGATCATAGGTGCCGATTACCAGCACCAGCGGCAGACAAATGACCAAGGCCATCTTCAGTAGAGAGAGCACCATCGGCAGTGCTTGGCGCACTACATCCATGGCCGGGAAGAACCCCAGTGATCCCACTGTCAGACCCAGATCGGCCGTGGCGCGGGTGATGATGTTGGAGATGCTTTTCTCGACCTGGCCGCCGTAGTCGTTGTAGACCTGCCCCTGATTCATCGCCTGCTGCCGAGGGGAGGCGATTGCACGAATCACCGCATCATCCACTTCAGAGCGAGGCAGAAAACCTGCCCAGCGCGATAGGCGGGTGAGCAAGTCTACGTCCACCTGCTGCAACAGGCGGGCTCGTAGACCTTGGTCACCGTCCGCCCACCATTGCTGACAACTGGGATACCCGCCACCGTCAGGTACCTGAGCCAATCCTGCGTCACGGTTGGCATCATAGGGCCAGGCGCTGCGCGGAGTACTGGAGCGGTATCGCTCATAAAAATCAGGGGTGTCGAGGAAGTAGCGCGAGCCGATCCAGCCGACATCATTCATCTGCTCTTCGCTCAAGTGCGGACGATCCATAAACATTCGTGCTCGGGCGCGGGCGTAGCAGTCGCGGGTGAAGTCGGCGACCTCCTGGGCCAGTAGCGGGTCGTCGATTCGTGCACCGTCGATGGCCATCCGCATCTGCCGCAAATCAACGCCACAGGGTATCGAGGCCACCGCAGCACCGGTCACCGCTTTGGATAGCGAATGCATGAAGAACCACCACACCGGCACCTCGGCGCTTTGGTTGTTGAGGGTGGTGAAGGCATTGTTCCAGCCGCTTTCACCGGGTGTAGCGACGCGCACCTGGCATTGCCGCGAGCGGCTCTCGTCGAACTGCAGCGTGCTCAAGTCAACCGGTACAAACGGGATGCCGGCGAACAGAATCACGACAATCGCCACCCAGACTCGGTTCTCGATCCGCATTGCCGAAAGCACACCCTTGTTGCCTTCGTCGGCGCCCTCCGTGCGGGCGCGCAACCATTCCTGCAGGATGATGGCGAGGAACGGCAAGGCGAACACACCGCTGGCGACCAATACCTCCCACAGGCCGTTGTTGACGATCCAACTCACCAGAGTCAGGTAATACTCTAGGTAGTCGGTAGTGGTCAGGGTCATGGGGCCTCCGGCCCGGACAGCGCGTTGCTGGCCTCCAGCAGCGCCAAGGCGGCAATGCCGGCCCATTCGGCACGGTGCAGGCGCTGGGTGGCTTCGGGCTGATGTTGCGACAGTCGAGCGCGCATCCAGCACCAGCTACAGATCAGCATGACGTACAGACACAGGCGCCAAATCAGCAGGCCCGTGGCGTGCTCATCCAGCCAGTGTCTCGGGGTCTGTGCATCGCCCAATAGTCGGATGGCGAGTATGTTGATCAGTATTCCGGTAAGTGTCAGGGCTGACGTCCACACTGCGATTCGCGCCACTGTAGAGAGACGTCTGATCCACGTCCCGCGCATGCTAGCGTCCTCCCTCTGTGGGGCGTTCGATCTGCTCGATTCGGTTGCGTTCCGGATCGCCCTGGTAGATGCCGCGCGAGCCTTCGACTCGTGATTGATTACGTCGCAAGATCTCGCTGGCGGTATTCGCGGCCAAGGTACGACGCAGTTCCAGTTCAGTTTTCAGGTTCTGGATTTCCAGGCTCAACAGCTCGCTTTCCTGGGTGACGGCTTGTTGCGCCAGCTCGTTGGCTGCGACGTTCGGCTCCTGGCGGCCGGTCAGCAGCGTGCGTTGCAGCAGTAAGGCTTTCTCGAGCACACTCGACAGCGCCGCTTCTGATGCCAGGCGCTTGCCCAGCAGATCTTGATCGGGCTCCTCACGTAAGGCTTCGATCAGTCCTCGCGTGACCGGTAATGCATTGCTACCGGCTGCCTCCAGGTTGGTCGGTGTAGTGGGAACGCGTTGGGTGATCAGATCCTGTAAGGCTCTGAGCTTGGACTCGTATTCTTCCTGGATCAGGGGCGTCAGACCGGTACCTGGAGTGCTGTCGGTCTTGCTGCAGCCATCACAGGTACGTTGCACCTGTTCACCCAACACTCGATTGGCCCAATCGGCGGCAGCCTGAGGTGAGGGCCAACTGAGGCAGCTCAGGCGATCGCTACAGTTTGCTCGGGGGATGGGTGAGGTATCCGTGACGCCACGGCCGTTCAGCAGGTTGTAGCCCGCGCGGGTCACGTCGCTGACTACCTTAATGGGCACCTGGCCGCTGCCGCCGGCTTGATCACCACCGACCCAAGGTACGCCCCGATTGCCGCGTCGGGCTTCGGTCTGCTCGATGGCAGCGACTGCGTCGGTTTTGTTGGTCGCTTCCTTCAGGGCCATGCCTTCGGCCAACTGGTCCCAACCCGACTGTCCACCGGCGATATCAGCCATGCGATTGGCGATGGCGCGGCAGGTCGACTTGGAGCGATCGAAGTCCAGTCGTGCTTGCAGAATGCCGTTTGTTAGCAGGTTGTACAGCCCAGGGTTGGCACGCTGGATGATCAAGGCGGGGAGGGAGGCGACAGCGTTGGTGGCGTTCTGGATCACGCTGCTCATGATCGACTGAAAGCCATTGGTGAGGCCATTGAGTTGGTTCTGTAGGGTTGTCTCCAGGCTCATATCGCCGCAGATCAGATTGCTTCTCCAGCCGGCACCGACACCCAGACTCTGCATATTGGCACCGGGTCCCATGGGTACTGCGCTGCCGCCACCAATGCTATAGAGCACATCGTCTCCGATCACACTGCCGCTGAAGCCCGCGCGGCTTTCACCGATCTCGGGCTGAGCCGGGGCCATTCCCCAAAGTAGAATTGAGCTGATCAGCAGCCAACGTAGATTTGAAGGGGACAGGATGACGTGAGGCAGCATGGGTTTCATGGCGGATCCTCACTGGCCAAAGTCACTGCTACCGAGAAAGATTTGCCCCTCAGGTTTGCAGCAGCGGTAAGGGCGCCAGAGCCCCCAGACGTAGGCGCCGTCATCCGCTTGGGGCAGGGCTCCTTGGTGTGGAAATACCACGCAAGTGGATGACAGAGCAGGCTGTAGCGCTTGCCACTTTCCGCTGCTTGCGTCGCCTTCCCGCAACTCCCCGGCCGGCCAGTAACCTGGGTAGGCCTTGGCCAGTAAAGGTAGATAGAGATGGGGTTGAGCGCTTCGAGTGACGATATCTCCGGCGCGTTGCACGATCACAGCTGCCGCTTTGTGGTCGTCGACCTGCTCCAGAAAGCCGCCGCGCGGATACACGCTGCCCCAGAGATCCCCCGCCAAGGGGCTGCCAATTTCACGCTGGCCCAGTATCAGCGCTTCGGGGTAGAGCATCTCCGGCAGGTTGTAGCGCCATGCGAGGGTATCGAGAGTACTCAATAGATAGGGCTGGAAGGGCACTCCGGCACCGGGACAGGTGTAACCGAACTGGCTGGCAAAACGGTTGAATAGCAAGGCCCCGGGATGGCCTATCACGTCCGCATTTTTGAACTTGGTGAGGTTGTTTTCGTGGGCTTGATTGATGGTGCCATCGCCGCCGCCCTGAGCGGTCGGATTGACAGGGCTCATCAGCGCCGCCTCGGCCCATGGGTTGGCGCCGGTATTTGAATAGCTCGATAGCACTGCATCGGGAATGTAGTGCCGCACCTTGGGCGAGGTTTTGATCTTGCAGCCAAAGGGCGTGCAGCGTAGCCAGTAGCAGAGGCCGATGATTCGGTATTCCAGACAGTCCGGTGATAGGTTTGAGCTGGCGAGCGTGGTAGTGTTGATGGCCAGCCCGTCGAGACTGGCTGTCGACAGGGCAAGTGAGAGCCCCGTCCTCAAAAGACGTGCCCACGGTCTACGGACAGTTAAAGGCTGCATGACGAGCACCGAAAAAGGAGATTTAGTCGGTGACAGTCGAACGGATCGGGCGGGCCGGTGCTATGCCAAAGGTGATAATCCCGATCACCGTATTTTTGTGTGAGAGCTATTGATGGTGGATTTCATCCAGCCGCTAAACGGTCAGCACTCCCACCGAAAAGGTGAGTAGGTGAAGTTTCGGGCTTGTAGTTACCCGGTGTCCGGCTACCGCCTACCACCAACTGCCCCATCGATTCATCTCGGCTGATCGAATTGTTTCATGCAGCTCCTTCATGAGTAGGTACAGATTGATGTGGCTTGTACGCTGCATCCGCTTGCGGCAGAAGCAACACTCGTGACAATTCACTTACAACCAAAAGCGGACTTGGTTCGATGGCTCTGGGCATCGTTCGATCTCGTACCGATCAGTGTCAGCCGTGCCTACCCTTATCACGACGAACACTACCCCTCGCAGCTCATCTCCCTTTCGTTCATACTAAACTGCCATCATCTAGTATCGGTTGCATAACGGCGTTGAGACATCTCACCCATTGAAGGGTTTTCAGGGACAGAGGAGAGGGAAATGGAGCCATGATTGAGCCCAGTTCGACCGCTGAGCAACAGGAAGTTGTGTCGAGTCAGATGGGACATGCCTACCGCGACGCTTTGCGTTTGTTATTCATCCTTGTACGAGGCAGTGCTTCCATCAAACCCACCAGCGATGGCTGGGACTGCGCGTTCTATGGTGAGAAAAGAGCACTGGCAATTGACTTCTGGATCCGCTACCCAGATTACCTTGCCGACCAGCTACTCAATGTCTATGCACGTACACAGGAAGCTGCCTTACTGGATGCGGCCAGACATATCTTCGACACAGATGAACCGGATGTCCGCATCGTGAAGATGATTCGTTGGCGGCGTGGCGCCTATGATGATCTCCAGCAATCTCTGTCCATCCTTGGATATCGTGGTCTTGCTAAGTCCATGAAGCGTAAGCTCGCGAACGGCATGTATCAGTATGAATACCTGACCGGACCGTTGGCCCGCAAATTTCTCCAGCAAGCACTCTCAGATCAACCCGAGCTTTCTTGGTATGAGACGCAAACCAGTCTTGCGTTGCTGGTTGCCCAAGATAAGAGCGGTAGCGCGCTGAAAGATATTCACTACGCAGACGATGACTATGCCTCTACTCCTTATGGTGCGGTCATCCCCTCTATCAAAAGCCGTGTGCTTCAACGCATGAGCGGCATTCTTGAAGAACAAAGCGTATGACTGACAAGAAAGATGGCATGACCGTCGCGGATTGGCATCAAGCTATTGCCCAAAAAGCCAAATCCACACCAGAAGCAGTAGCGACTGCACTCGACAACTTGAACATCCGTCCCAAGCCCGTTCTTCCTCGGGTGCGCACGCTGAACCTGGTGTCGGTACGAATGGAAGGGGTCAAGCATGAAAAACAGCAGCAAACGCCCTTCACTTTCGAGTGGTCTGGCCTTAGTGGCGGCCTTTGGGCACTTCTTTCAGAGGGGAACTCGAAAGGTAAATCGAGCACACTTGCAGCGGTCAGAGCTGCTTTACAAGGGCGCTTTCCAGGGAAGATCAAGCGCGATGTTTGGAGCTGGATAGAAGGCCTCCGGGTGGAGTTTGAGATCGACGGTATCCCCTACATCACTTCGCTACGCAAGCAGGCAGGCGAGACAGACGAAACCGTCGCACAAGCATCGCTGATTCGGCTGAGCGACGGCACCGAACTCTCCCTCTACGAGGGCACCGCGGGTGAAGAACTGAGCGAAGCCATAGAGGCGGTGTTTATGGATGAGCTCGGCTTTGATCGTTTTCAAGCCTTTCGATCAGCCAAAGCGACTGTGGTTGAACACGGTTGGTCCTCGATGTCCTCTGCGCTATTCATCGCTGGACCTGGATCCGCCGTTTTCGGCGATCACACAGAGGACGGACTGCCTATACGCCTGATCCAAATGTTTATCGGTTTACCTTGGATATCGACATACACGGCCATCTCGACAGCACACAAGCGCCTGAAGAGTGAGCACGAAAAGGCAAAAGGTACCAACGCGGCCGAGACGTTAAAGGTTCGAGCCCGACTGTCTGAGCTCGAAACTCAGAAGAAGGACAAGCAGACCCAACTTGCGGCGCTGCCCAACCGGAACAAAATGCGGGCTGAAATTAGCACATTGGATCAGCAACTGGCCGCATCGCAAGCCACTGTCATTACGTGTCGGAGCGAGCTGAACATTGCGCAAACCGTGGTCAATGAATCCTCGGTTGCTTACCTCGACGCTCGCCGTGTTTTGCAGCAAGCCAAAGACGACTTGGCCGCGGGGTACGTTTTCAGGAAGCTGAAACCAGCGTGCTGTCCTGCCTGTGAAGCCTCTTTCAAACCAGGGCGGTTTACTGAAGCGACCACTCAGATTTGTGGCTTATGTGGGAATGTCGATGCTGACCAGGACTCGTCTGACACGGATGGCCTGGCTCATCTAGATGCGGCTGTAGCAGACTCAGCCCAAGTGCGTGAAAGCGCAGCGCAAGCGTTGAAATACGCACAATCAAAGCTCCAGGATGCAGAAGGCAGTCGCGATACGGTTCAGCAATGCCTGTCCGAGATCTCAGTAATGCTCTCAGTCAACGATGAGTCCGAGCAACTGTCACGCGAAATCGTTGGACTTGAAGCACGAATCGAGGAGTTGGGTGCGATGCTTGCTGGGTCTGGCGAGACAACCTTCGATGAAAATGAAGCTTTGCGCCTGCTCAGTGCCGCCGAGGCAGTGACCAAAAGTGCGATGGAGTCGCTTCAAGCAGAAATCATGAAAGAGGTAGGCGATCAGATCTTCAATCTGGCCGAGCGGTTCGGCGTTCGCAACCTAGAGGAGTTTTCGTTTAAAGCTCATCGAATGGATTTACGCCAAGGTGGCGTTAATGTCACGTTTACCGGTTTGAATACGGGGGAGAATCTTCGCATACGTGTTGCGGCAGCACTGGCCACTCTTCAGGTTGCTCGATCGCGTGGTTATGGTCGGCATCCGGGTCTTCTTATCTTGGATTCACCTGCTGCATCGGAAATGAGCGTTGCAGATTTCGCGGCTTTGATTGAAGCGGTGGGTAAAACTGTGGAAGAGATACCAGGCATCCAAGTCATTGTCGGTGCTCTTGCACGCCCAGAGCTCGACTCAGTGATACCTTCGGATAGACGCAGAGTGGCTCTCGGCAGCGATACGCTCTTTTAGGGATTAAGGGATGAGCTATCTGTCACGAAGCATCATTGACGCGTTACGCAGGGAGCAAAAGGTCGAGTTGAATGCGCTGTCTGAACTCGAGCTTCGTGAGATATCAACTGAGCTCGCGGATACTCCAGAAAGCGCGGCATATTTCTATGCGCTTGTCGACGCGGGAACGCCGAGCGCAAGGACTGTTTCAACCGATTTGATCCGCGAGGCCTGCGATCCTGGAGTGCTGATCGAGATTGTCCGGCGTTTGGCTTCCTTGGCTGGGGCGGATGAAAAGTTTGTGCGCGACTTGCAGAGGGCCTTTCTTGATCATACCGGTCGGCAGGAGTGGTATCCGGGTACCCGGGTTCAGTCGTTGTTGGGGGCCTTGTACCTCTCACAGGGACGTCCTGCTCTTCTGCGCAAGCTTCAAGCATATCTCTTGGAAGTCGAGCATAGTGATGACGCCGACTACTTGCGGCATGTTGCTAGAGTGAATGGCTTGATCCTGGCTCACGTTCACGACAATGACCTATTGGTGGCACTGCGTGACCTCGCCAGCGTTCCGGAGGCGGAAGATGAGGCTTCGTTTGCTCTGGGCCTGCTTGCACTATCGGACGGTTTAGACGCGCAAGATCATGAAACAGCGGTGGAAGCATTCCATCGAGCGCGTGACTTCATGGGGCATGCTTTAGCAATGAGCGAGGAGCGCCAGGATGCAGCACTCTATTACCGCTGCATCTGTGTTCTTCTGGATTTTCAAACAGGTAGCCTCCATGAGCATCTTCCGACTAAGTTGGCCGAGATTCGCAAAAATGCTTTCGGCTACTCTGCGACGCTGATGCCGTCAGATCGCCTTCTCGAACGCAGTAGTTGGCTTGGTGCTGCGTCGATTGAAGCTTTGCGTTGGGCGGAGCTTGGGACTCGACTCGCAACGCTCGACATGAGCTTGCTCAAGAACGCATGGCTGCACGCGGCCTTTGTGATCGAAGAAGAGCTCCTACGGGTCTACCAAGCGAGCATGTCCATTTTTCAACGTGGTCAGGCAGGAGGTATAGAGGCGCTCGTAAGACCTCGTATTGTCGGCACTATTCAAGCGAATACTTTTCAGTTGGCAGTACTCGACCAGTGGTTGTCCGAGAACAAGGGTTCATTGTCTGCAACTGCTGTAGGTGCGATGCGCGATGAAATCAACGTGGCAATGGCAGCTAGCCTTCACCGAAATCCTCATGATGCGGTAGTGGCACCGGCCACCGCTGCCGCGATCATTCAGAAGGCCGGCATTCCTAATGCGATTGCCCAGAGCGCAGGAGGAGTACTTGAAGCAGCCATGGCAGCAGTGCAGCTTCAGCGGATTGAGCCTATAGCTACCGAGGTGTTTGAGCAGCTCCACAACGAGCTTGTAAGTAACCGGGACTATCACGGTCATGCGCAAGAATTTTTCATTCAGATCCTCTATCACACGATCTCATTTGTGGCTTCGCGAGAGAGTCTCACCCACACTGCGGTCACAGGGATTGACTATCTGTTCAATCGCAGTGTTGATCAGCCCCCCCTAGAGGCCGATTTACACAAAGATTACTATGGGTTCCTTCAAGCCACGCCGCTTAGAGAGCTTGCTCAACGGGAGGTGAACGATGTAGCCAATGGTAGGGTCGACGTTCACTTCGCCCGCGATGGAATTAAGACAGTGGCCGAGCTGAAAAAGACAGACGGCGACGCTTCACTAGATGGCTTGGTCGAGCAATTCGGGTTGCAAGCGACAGCCTATCAACGCATCAACGTGACTTTCTGCATTCTCATGGTCCTAGACCTGGTCGATCGGGGAGGGGGAAGTGACCACCTTCGCAACCTTGTAGGTGTGTATAAGAGAAAGCCTAACAGCGGGGACATGACTTATTCGGTTGTGGCCTTCCGAATACAGGGTCGAAGAAAATCTCCCTCTCGGTTGAATTGAGCATCGTTCCAGGAACCATGTGACCTAGTCGTGACATTGGTCTGATAGCGTAAAGCGGAAGCAATTCCTCTACGGCAGAAACTGTTGGATGACATCCAACGGTTTATCGATGTATATGGTTGCAGGTTTGTCGCGGTCGTTCGTGAGATGCTGCAAAACTATAAGATAGACTAAAGATATCGGGCGGTTTGGACTAGGCCCCCGATCAGGTGTCGTTGATTTTGATGAGTTGATGAAGATCAATCCCCCGCGTCCGATCGATCTCCGTTGCTACCTGAAAGGCCGCCTCCAGCTCACTGATCCCCTTTTCCTGCATCAAGCGGTGCCGCTGATGTTTCTCTTCCGGTTCGGTCATGGCCATCGCTAGATACAAGCTCGGTGGCACGGCACGAAACAATACCTCCATCGACTTGGACAAAATCACTCCTTCGGAATACTTGCCTGCTTCCTTGCGCGCCGAACGCATTAGCGCTTTTTGTGCGGGAGTCAGGACACGGAAGCGGGCGATTTTTTCCACTTCATCGGGGGGCATCGACAGGCAAATCCACCACTCGATCATATTGAGCATCGGTTCGGCGGCCTTGGGCAGATCGTCCATATTCTGCGTGGCCAGCCAGAACCACAGCCCGAGCTTGCGCCACATTTTTGTAATCTTGACCACATAGGGTGCCAGCAGCGGATTCTTGGTGATGATATGACCCTCGTCGGTGACATTGATGATGGGCCGGCCGAGCATCTGGTCGCGCTCGGCGATGTTGTTAACGGTGTTGATCAGCGAGATATAGGCAATCGAGAGCTGGGCGTTGTAGCCCTCACGGGCGTAGGTTCCCAGGTCCACCAGGGTTACGTCGGCCTCGGGCCAGGGTGTTCCGTCTCGGTTGAACAGCTCACCGTCGCTGCCCTGGCAGAACAGGTCCATGGCATCAGCCATTTCCAGCAGGCGTATCCGGCGTGATTCGGGCAGGCTCAGATCCTGACCGGTGGTGCGCAGGGCGTTGCGCACATCCTCGGTTAGCACCGTGCGGCATTGGGCTGCACAGAGGTAGGCGGCGTCCAGGATGCTCTGGCGGATCAGGCTGCGATCGGCGCGGGTCAGGCGTTGTTCTTCTTTCTCCTCACCGCCGGTGATCATCAGCCGGGCGGTGATTTCCAACTCGCCCAGGACATCGCGCTCGTCCTCCTGGTTGGCCTTGTCTTCATCGTCGAGGGCATCGGCGTCCAGGGTCTTGACCCGGTTGGGGGCATCCATCAGGAGGTGAGCGCTGGCGAAGGGGGCGAGGCTGACCCCGGAGCCAGGGGCGAGTTTGAGGCGGTGCACGCTCAAGCCCAGGCGCTGAGCGAAGTCGGAAAACAGGCCGAAGCTATTGCCGGCCTCGACGATAAAAAGTTTCGGGCGGTAGATCGCGGTGACTTGATTGAGCAGATTGTTCAGGGTGGCGGACTTGCCCGAGCCGGTCGGACCGAACAGGAACAGATGAGCGTTCATCTGCCGATCCAGACGGTTCAGTGGATCGAACGTGATGAGCCCGCCGCCACGATTGAAAAAGGTAATGCCGGGGTGGCCGGTACCTTCACTACGACCCCATACCGGTGCCAGGTTGGCCACGTGCTGGGCGAATATCAGTTGGGTGTACCACTGGTGTTTGTCGAGGTCCGGATTGAACACGCACGGTAGCCAACGCAGGTAGCTGTTGAGTGGCGCCACCTCATCTTCTTCGCGCACCGGTTGCAGGCCCGCATTGAGTAGGGCGTTGGTCAGTTGGAGGCCACGTGCGTCGAGTTCCTGCAGGTTGTCGCCGCGTAGGTAGAATGCCAGTGACCCACGATAGAGTTTGTGCGAGCGGCCAATCAGGCTACGCGCCTGTTCGACATCCTCGCGGGTCTGCTGTGAGTCCAGGGTATCGCCCACAGATTTGTGACTCAGGTGATTGAGCTGCGCTTCCAGCCGATCCTGTGGGGTGATGATCAGGGTGAGACACAGCACCGTGCTTTCCGGCAGTTGGTCGAACACAGCGTTGAGCGCGTCGCCACCCTTGCTACTTTCTCCGGTCAGATGGCCGATACCCGGTGGGCTGCGTAAGCGGTCCAGGGTGATGACTCGATGTGGCAGATCGTCCAGCCACCACACGCCGTGCTCGGTGTCTGAGCGTGGCTGGCGGAAGAACAGACGCTGGGTGAAGTCGGTCCCACTGGCCAGCTCCAACTCAGTGGCCTCTGGGGCTTGCGGCAAACCGACCAGTTGATAGAAGCGCTGTTGCGCGGCTGGGTCGCTGCCCAGCCAATTCGGGGCGGGATTGAACCAGCGCAGCAACCAACCATGGATGGCTGCCGCGTCCATACGCCGGGCCTGGATGCCAGCATTGGCCAAGCCTCCCGAAAGGCGCTCGCACACCACCTTCAGGGCCGCTTCCGGTGAGCGTTCATGGCGAAGCGACGTGCGCTGGGTCCGTCGGTAAACCACCATCCGCGTGCGCCGTTGTCGGCCGCGCCAGGGCAGGTGGCTGACGGTGTTGTCCTCGAACAGACCTCCGGGTTTGCTGACGGCGTTCAGGTGGTGTGCGATGGAGTGCAAGTAGAACTCGGTGAAGGCACTGCCCTGGGCTCTGGGCTGCACGTAGTCGCGCAGCCCTTGCAGGTAGGGGAGCCAGTCGGTTTCGTCCTGGGCGTAGAGCTGGATGACCCAGGGCTGCTGATCCAGTTCGTCGAAGCTGTCCTGTAAGGCATTTTCCAGAGCATCGCGCACTTCCCGTAGCCACTCGGCTTCACGGCCTTCGGTACCGATGGTGCTCAACTCGAAAAAGGCTGCCACCGACTGACCGTCATCAAGCAACAGACTTTGCGAGCCGGGCAGATACTCGACCCAGGGCAGCAGGTCGACGAAGGCGGGCGGGGCGGCATACAGGAGCTTTTCGTCAGCCCGGGTTGCCGGTCTACGGTTGGAGTCACGTCCGGGCGCGGGGATGCCCAGTCCGCGTAGCCGCGCCCGGTAGCGTTGCCAGGCATCGCCCGGCTGGCGATGCTTGCGGTTCATCAGTGGTCCTCAATCCGTTCGCCGGGCAGGGCGTATTGCACGCGTTGATACAGTGGGAACACCGTGCTGTAACCGGGCACCGGTACTGGATCGCTGCCGGCTAAGTGTGGGAAGACGTACATCACCAAATCAGGGTTGGGGAGGCGGTGGAACTGGCGGTAGATCTCAGTCTGAGCGGTGCGGGTGTAGATGGTTTGATTGACCCGCAGTTGATCGACGGACTCCAGTGGTCGTCGCAGCGTCTGTCGGGCGTCGAGCAGGCGACGTATCAATGGCCCGTCGTCGCCATGGCCGACAGCCTGCTGGTTCCAGACGTCCAGCATGGTGCTGTCGCCATGGGGCAGCAGCTTTTCTGGATCGGTCGCGCAACCACCGACCAGCAACAAGGCTGACAAGATCCCCAGGCTAGTCCAGTTCAACGACATGGCGGCTATCTCCTCGGTTGTGATCGACCCGGCGTCCGATTGGGTTGTAATCGACATTGATCGCCCGCTCGATATGTACCGCGACCCGGGCGCCGGGCTGCACATACACGGCGGCGAAGGCCTGGCCGTAGAGTTTGTTGACCCACTGCGCCATTTCCTGCACGCCACCTGCGAGAATCCGACCCAGTGCCTCGTTGGTGGTAATGCCCACTGTGCCCAGCGGATTGCCGGGGCTCATATAGGTCGTGCTGTTGTTGCCTTGGATCAGTGCTGCCGCACCGGCTCCGGCGGCGGTGATCAGCGCTTGCGAACCGAGGTACTGCTGGGCATTGCTGCGTCGTTCGCCGGTCACGCAGGGGATACCGTAAGGGTCGCTGATCCAGCCCAGGCCCTGACGGTTGTCGCCACTGCTTTGGGTGTCGTCGTCCGCTTCCTGTTTGGAGCCTTTCGACGGCACGGTGCGCACCGTGCCGTTGCGGAACACAAAGGTCAGCGAGCGGATTTGCCCTCGTACGCAGGACAGTGTCCAATCCCCCGACGCGGTACCGCTGACCACGGCACCCGCGACCTCCGGCAGGTCGATGCCATTGGCAGTGAGGTTGTCCGAGCCGATCAGCACTTTGAACGGGTAGGGGTCATTGACCGTGCCATCCACCGGTACTCGACCGATCAGCGCGGTCATCGCTACCGAGCCCATCAGAGTGGCATTGGCGGGGACGGTGTAGACCGGTTGCAGCGCTGTTTTGCTTTGCAGCGTTTTACCGGTTGCATCAAGCCGGGCAACGGTGTCTTCCAAGGGCTTTTGTGCTGGACCGAAAGAGCTGGGAAAGCTCAGCGGCTTGCGTGATTTGGCACCAGGATCGCGGCCATCCTGGGGTTCGATCCAGATCAGCCGATCCCGGAGCAGATCCTGCCCGTCGCCATCCTCCAACCCCAGGCCAAGGGGGAGATCAGTATTACCGAGGGATTCCAGACGCTGTTGCAGCTCCTGCAGCAGTTGGTGCGTTTGGCGCTGGGATTCACTTGCCTGCTCGCGTTCGTTCTGCAGAGCACTTTGCACCCGTTGTTCAATGGTGCCCTCACGCTGACGCAAACGCTCGTTTTCGGCCTTCTCCCGCTGGTTGCCCTTCACCGCGTTCTGCAATTCACCGCGCAGTTGTTTGACCTGGCCCACCAGCGTGGCCACGGTGTCGCGTGGGGTATCGCCTTCGATACCCAGGGCCTGCATTTCCTCACGGCTGAGGGGCTCGACCGTGTTATCGCTGGTGTTCTCACGAGACGGTCCGGTCAGCTTTGACCCGACGTAGAGCAGCAGGGCGATCAGGGGGAGCATCAGCCACTTGAGCAAGCCATTACTCTTCATCACCGCTGCTCCGGGGTAGGTTCATTGTGACGTCTACCGGGCTGATCGTGGGCAGCAGTGATTCAACCAAGCCGTGATTGCGAGTGACCAGGTACAGCACAGTGGTGTCGGTGGACTCGCCCTTTGGTCCGAGGTCGGGGTGCTGATAGGTGGCACTGACAAAATCTCCCTGCAAGCGACGTGGATCGAGAGCCAGCCAATGCGGCGAGGTATTGCGTAGGCGCACCGCAGTGACCCACAGATCCTCCAGCCGCCAGGAGGCCAGCGCTCGATAGGCCAGGGGCAGTTCTGGCATCAAGGTGTCCAGCACCAGATCGTCGCGCAGCGGTACCGCTCTCAGGCCGGGTACCGGTTCGACGGTGCGCAACGGCGCATACAGGCTTTGTGCGGCGTAGCGGGTCAGGGCCACCGGCAATGGAGTGGATGGGACGGACTGAGTAGCTGGGCTGTCGTCGGTGCTGTCGGGAGGCATACGCACTGCTTCGACAATCCGCATCGCTTCCAGCGGCGGGTCCCCGGTCTTGTTTGGTTCCGCAGCAATGTCCAACAGGATCAGCGTGCCATCGTCGGCGTCTTGCAGTTGCAAACGACTGGGCGCAATGGGTTCGCTGGCCAACAGATACAGTGCACCCCCGGCGCTTTGCACTCGTAGTTTGCCTTGCAGCGAGGAGGGCATACCGACGCGGACATTGCGCTCGATAAACACCACCCGTTCCTCACCGACACGCAACGGCACCGCCAGCGGCATGCGCTCCCAGCGCAGGATCTCCACGGCGTTCACCAGTGGGGTTGTCAGCAGGAGCAGGGTGCTCCACAGGAGTCGTTTCATGAGGAAGGTTCCTTGTGCTCGTCATCGACTGCACGTCCAATGCGCTGCGGTGCCTGGCTGTAGCAGTCCAGGGCCAAGCCGAAAGGATTGCGTTCCGGGTCGATGTCCTGGCGCACCACTTTCAGCGAGTAACGCACCAGGGCGCGCTTGACCTGTTCGGCGCTGTGGTACTCGTCGGCGGTCAGGTCGAGGCTGACAATCCAATCGTCGTCGGACACTACCTTGATCCGCGCCATCGGGTTGTCGCCGTAGCCGCGGCCGGGAATTTCGTAGACCCCGCGCACCCGATGGCGCAGCTCACCGCTGTCTTGCCGGCGGTTGGCATCCTGTTGCAGGAACAGTTGGCAGGCTGGTGTCAGGTACGCCGACAGCATCCGGATATTGCGGGGGTAGTCATCCTCGCCATTGTTCGGCCAGCGGTTGAGCTGCTGGAAGATGTAGAAGGCAAAGGCATATACGGTTGAGGGCGGCACCTCCCACCATTTGTGCATACTGCCGGAACGGAGGTCTGGCGGGATATGGATCGTCAGGTCACGTGGCGCGCTCCACCAACCGATCGCCAGCAATATCGACACGAGCAACAACCCTGTGCTGCCCAGGCGTAAGGTACGCACATGGGCCTGCAAGTGCGTGATCTCGTTCTTGAAGCGGCTCATGACTGACTCCGGCGAATGCCCCAGGCACCGGAGTGCAGAATCAGGCCTCCGCCACCCAGGTGATGCGCCAAAAATGGGTAGCGACGGCATAGCTTCCATTGCAGTTGCCGATACAACCAGGCATCCGGCCGCCCGCGCTTTTGCCTACGCAGCAGCGAACCGCCGAAGAACACCCCGCTGGCTATCGTGACCAGCACCAGCGTTGGGACCATTGCCACACTGCTGGTGAGCCAGGCCAGTGGCAACCCAGCCAGCAAACCCAATGCCGCGCTGATCTCCGTACAGATCCACAACTCATCTGCGGTCAGGCCACGTACCACCACCGGTTGTCGGTTCAGGCGATGGGGTAAAAAGGTCAGGGTCTGATCCTGTCGCGATTCATTGTGCATGCTCGCCTCCTACAAGATCCCGGTGGCCTTGGTCAGCAGCCAGATGCCGACCACAAGCAGCAGCGCGCCCACGGCCACGGTCAGGCCAAACTGGCCCCAGGTCTTGCGTCCAGCGTGGATCTCCGAATAGGTGGTGTAGGCGTGGTAGCAGACGCCAACAAACATCGAGGCGATTACCAGCAGAGCCACCAGCATCACGATGTCGTAGCCGTAGTTCTGTAGAGTTTGCAGAATGCCGTTGCCGGTACCCCGCGACGGATCCTCCAGCGATGGCAGCGCACCCTGTGCCCGCTCAAGCGGCAATAGCAGCGCCAATGCATACAGCGAGGCGCCGAATACCGCGGCGAATACAGTGGGAGTAGACAAGGCTTGATCGGAGTGCTTCATGGCTGACTTGCTCATGACAGCAGGAAGTAAGTCAGCGCCACATACATTGCGGCGAAACGCACCGCCACGCCGAGCAACTGGCGTTGGGTCAGCTTGTGCTCGGCCCAGCCGACATACGCTGTGCGAAGCGCCCATACACCCCAGACCAGTAGCACCGCGAATACCACGCCCACCAGCAGCGACGAACTGGCTCCTGGTGTGAAGCCGCCATGGGCCAGGAATGCAGTGCTTTGTTCAGCGCTCAGACTCACGGGGCACCTCCGTTTCTTGGCGATAGTCTCCAGGCAGTGGCACTGGGTCACGTGGTTGTGCTCGCTGCGGGCTCAGGTAGTCATGGATGCCCTGACGCATGCGCTGCAGGTCGTCTCGGAAGCGGGTGTAGTCGAAGTGGTAACGTGAAGTCTCGTCATAGGAGAAATGGTCACCTTCCTCGGCCAGTCGTTCGATCAGGTTGAATTGGCGTAGCAGGGTAGCCAGACGCTCAGCTTCTGAGGCCTGTGCAGGGGAGAGTGCAAGGAGCGGCACGATCAGCAGGATGCCCTGTAGCGCGTGGTGGAATGGCGCCTGAATGAACATTGGTTGGTTCCATGGAAGGGCGAGCCACAATGATTTAGCGCCTGGCGTCTGTTTGCTTGGGGGAATGCGAAACGTTTGCTTACCAGATTTCCACCCGATCAGAGAGTTTGTCGTTGAACCTCATACGTTTACTCAGTGAATATTGAATGGCAGCGTCTTACCCGTTCGGTGGCGGTGAGGTTTCTTACCGAGCGTGAGGTGAGTCATCCCTTTGATGTGGAATTGATCTGCTATGGAAGATCTGGCCAACAAAGTCATTCCGCTTGTACAGCTATTGATTCCTGGGTTCGTGGTCACCACCATTTTCTACTGGTTGTCTGAATCACCTAAGCCAGGGCAGTTTGAGCGGACCATTCAGGCATTGATCGGGACGGGGGTGATCAGCCTCATTGTCTCGGGTATCGAATGGCTTCTTAAATATGTGGGAGGCCATGGAGTCGTTTGGGGGGCTTGGAGTACCACCGTAGAAAGCGCCTGGGCAATAGGGCTGGCCATTTTGATCGGGTTTGGTCTGGCATTTGCGGCGAATCATGACTCCCTTTATCAGGTCGCGAGAAGGCTCGGTTTTACATCCAGAGCCTCCTACAAAGAGTGGATCTATGCGTTTCGTAAATTCCCAGGGAGGGCCGTGGTGCTCAATTTCTTGGATGGTCGAAGGTTGTTCGGCTACCCTCTTGTCTGGCCAACCGACCCCAAGGAAGGGCATTTTCTGATGCAATTTCCTGCCTGGATCGCCGACAATGATTACGTTGAAAGTCCAGGGGTAGAGTTTCTTCTGGTTTGTAACGCAGACGTCTATTTCGTGGAAATTTTAAACAGTCCGGAGGAGTCGATATGACAAATCAGAAGCATCCAACGAGTGGCGGTAGGAGAGTCCACGTTAATGACGGGATGAATGTCAATCCGCCTGCGCCAACGAACGTCCGTCCTGCCATCGTGCCAAAGGCTCCGCCGCCAGCGCCAAAGAAACGCTGATGCTGGCAGTCAAAGGTGCTTTTTAAAACTCCCTGCTGTTATATCCACCGCGACGCCCAACATGAACGCTGTCGGCAGCAGGATCCACAGTGGATGTACGCTCACGGGTAACGCCAGATATACCACCCACGGCAACACTGTCAGCGGCAAGATCATGGCTCGCGCCCGGTGGTAGAGGAAGCCTGACTCCCTCCCAGCGCTGAAGCGGCGTAGATCCCTTCGCACGAGACCATCGACCAGCCCAGTCAGGGCCGCCAAGGCGAACAGCGGCAGAGTCATGATCAGCACCAACAGGCGCAGAAGGAAGGTCGTAGTCGTGTAAAACACCGCCAGCACACAGCGCTCCAGGTGCACCACCACCTGCGTGAGGGTGATGTTGAAGTCCGCCGTAATATCCGCTGATTTTTCTTGTTCGTTCATGCGCTTCAGCCAATCTAGTAACCCGCTGTCCAGCAGCAGGCTCTGGTGCAGCCAACTCACCAAGCGATAGGCGCTCCGCCCTGGCTCCTGCACCACCACACTGTGGGTGAAGTGGGTGGAGAGCTGTTGCAACTCGAAGTTCATCATCCCCTGGACATGGCGCCAGCCTTGGTCGGGCCAGAACAGGTGCAGACCCACCAGTTCGATCAGCAGGCACAACATCAGGGAACCCAGTAGCACGCCGAGAAAACGCAACGGCAGGGTGATCAACGCGGCGATCAGGCCTTGCTGGCGGACCTGCTGTTGCTGTGCAACGTTGGCTGGGTCACGCATGTTTGCGCTCTTCGCCATGCCAGGCCGGTGCGTCATCGATGTACTGGCGGCGCATATGGTCGGCCAGGGCGCGTAGGTTGTCGGGCAGGTCGGTCTCGGGGTCGTGGATCGGCAGAGGTATACGCAGTTTCCACAGAGTGCCGCCTTCGAGCAGGGCAAAGGCCTGACCCTTGGGCAGTGCAACGATGTGTGCCGGTTCCAGCATCGGCACGCTGCTGATGGTGATACGGTCCATGCTGCTGGAAGTGAAGGCCGTGCGCCCGTGCGGGTCGGAACTGTCGGTGGTACCGCTGACTGGAGAGACGCTGGCGATTTCCACATTGGGCAGTTGCTTGGTCAGCAGCTCGGCGGTAGCGGTCTCGCGGACCCGCAGCATGATCAGGTTGTTGAAGTTGCCGACCACCTGACCTGCTTTCGCGCGGTTGCCGAGACGGGCTTCGATATCGCTGAGGGTCTGGGTGTAGGCGGTGACTCGCATCCCGGCGCCGCCACTCTTATTGACTAGGGGAATGAACTCATCGCCCATCAATTCGCTGAACTCATCCGCATGGACGTTGATCGGCGCCGCGGAGCTATTCGCTGCGCCGGGCAGTCCGTCATTCAGCCCGAATTTGTACAGATGGCCGGCTACCGACACCAGGTCCGCGAACATCGAGTTGCCCACTGCCGCCGCAACCTCGGCGTCGGACAGTGCATCCAGACCGACATACACCACCGCTCGTTGGCGTACCACCTGCATCCAGTCAAAGATTGGCCGTGGGTCGTTGAGGTCGGCATAGTCCGGTGCCAGCAACTGGGCGATTTGGCCACTGGTCAATTTCTCCAGCAGGGGTAAGAGGGAGGCGACGATCTTGTCGAAGAATGTGCGTTCATAACGCACGGCGCTGCGTAGGCCTTCGAGCACCGGGTCGAACATGGGTACCTGCGCCAGGTATTGCTCGATCGCCACCACCCTCCGATCACGGCCGAGCATATGACGGGGCGTATTGCGCTCGTTGATCTCGCCTTCAATCTGCACAATCGCTTCCCAGGCCTTGGGGGTGCTCTTGGCAAAGAAGTGCTGGGCATACTCGATAAACAGCGTGTCGATATTGACCACATGGCGCTGGATCAGCAGGTAGTCCGGGCGGTGCCCGAGCTCGACCAGGGCGCGGGCGATGATGTTGACAAAGCGCCAGGCGAATTCGCGGAATGCGGCGCTGTTGCCCTCGGCGGAGAGCTGGCCGGCGATGCGGCTGGCCACCTCAGTGATACGGCCGAAGCGGCCCACGGCGTTGTAGCGCGCCGAGCTGTCGGGGCAGCCGAGGTGGAACACATAGAAGGAGTCCAATCGCCCGCAGCGTTGGCACTCCATGAACATACGTTGGAATAGAGCAACGTCGCCCTTGGGATCGAAAACGATACAGATCTCGCCGCGGCGGATGTCCTGGGCGATCAGCAGTTCGGCCAGGCGGGTCTTGCCGACGCGAGTAGTGCCGAGCACCAGGGTATGGCCGACCCGTTCCCGGAGCGGCAGGCTGACGTCCACTTCGTTGGGCTCGACACCGTGCAGGCGAGGTAGGCCTCCCACAGCAGGCCAGGGGCGTAGTGGGTTGAGGGGATGATCCCAAGCGGTGAGTCGCGCCAGTTGCGAGAGAGGGAAGGGCGCGAACTCCAGGCGTTGTTCCAAGTGCCGGGCGTAGCGCTGGCGCCGGGGTATTTCTACGTAATGGCGGAACTCCGGGCGGTAGGTCTGCAACAGACGGTGGGTGTGGTGGGGTTCCCAGCGGAAACCGCGACCGAGGAACAGCCGTTCGTGGCTGACTGGAATCTGAGAGTCACGCAAGGCGTAGCGGGGCTGACGGCGGATGTTATGGCGGTAGCGCAGGATCACCGAGGCCTGACGTAATCGAATCGCGCCGAAGCCGGCAAACACCGATGCCGCCCCCAGGCCCAATTCTGGGCTGAGTGCCAGCGACCAGGGTGCTGCTAAGCACAGTGACGCACTTCCAGCGCAGACGGCAGCGGTGTACAGCTCCACCGCCGGGCGCAGGAGCACTTCGACGGTCTGGACCATCTCATTGCTCGATTGCCGTCGCGGTGATCAGCACGGGGTATCGAGTCAATGCCAGGCGGGCGGCGAGATCGTCTCCTGGCACCGGGTTCAGACTCAGGCCGGGGGCTCGATTGCGCAGAGCTTGCAACGCTGCCATCGACTCGACATTGACCACCAGCCCGACGGCGCCGAGGCGTTGCAGATCGGGTAAGCGTTGCTGCAGCCAGGCGTGTGAGCGCGGGTCGTCACCAATCAGAAATAGTGCAGTGATGCCGGGCAGGTTGATTGCCCGAGGCTCGACAGGTCCGGGGCGCAGTGAGGGAGAGCGGATGGGCAAGAAGTCGGCCTCGTTGTAGGGCATTGACGGCGGCGTGTTTGGCTCTTCAAGGGCGAATGGGGTGAGGGGCAGCCCCAGCAGGAAGATGAGAAGCCGGCAAGGGCGCTTCATGGGTGATTCTCCTGCGTCGTGGGGGCAGCGACGTGGGCCAAATATCGCTCAACGCTGCTTCGGTAACGAATGGCCGGGAGACCACCGGCGGGGCGGTGGTAACGGCCGACCGCTATCAACCAGCTTTCGGCAGGGTTGTATTGCTCGCGCAGAATGGTCGCGGCCAGGAGCAGGTTGCGGTAGGGCTCCAGTAGCTCGCAGGGCTGGCGAACGCGGTGTTGTTGATGGCCAATATTGAGTTGGCCGAGGCCCACATCCACTCGCGTGGCTGGGGTGATTCGCAAGGTGCGGTATAGAGCGGTGCAGGCTTCGCGTCGGGTGGCATAGCGGTGGGGCTGCCCGGCGATATTCAGCGTCCAGGGCCATGGCACCACTCGGCCACGCAGAGCCCAGCCACTCTCCTGCAGGGCCACGGCATAGAGCACGTTCGAGGGTACCCGCGCTTGCGCCGCTGCCACCTGATAGGCCAGTGGTGGAAGCTCTCTTGCTGTGAGTGCTGCTGGATCAAGCAGTATCGGGACCCACACCAGAGCGACGGCGCGGCAGGTCATTGACGTTGCCATTGGCCGTCCACCTCGCGCACCAGTGCCGGCAGGTCGCCTGCCACTCCAAGGCTGTTCCAGCGTCCCGCGTCGTGGTTGAGGGTGATACGGCGTTCACGCACGCTCAACGGGTCCAGCGTGACCTGCTGAGCCCAACGTCGCAAGCGGGCATCGTCGCTGTCGCTGCCGACCATATACAGATCGAACTCCAGGCCTGCGCTCTGCAGCTTCTTGACCTGAAGATTGCAGGACATGCAGTTGTCCTTGATAAACAGGGCCAGGCGTCCATTGCCGGGCAGCCTTATGGGACTGTTGTTGCGGGCATCCATCAGGCTGACCGGCAGCAGGTTCGGGTACAGCCGCTTCCAGGCTTGGTCATAGGCGCGTTGGTAGGCCAGTTCCTTGGCCACTCGCGCGGACTCGGCGTGTACCTGCAATTCGGCATAACGACGGCGTTCCTCGTCGTTGCGGGCCTCAATGCCGAGCGCGGTCAGTGGGTCGAGATTGGGCGAGTAGACACCCAGCGGGCCCTGTTGCAGTTGCCGATAGCGCACCCAGTCCTCGGCGCGCAGGCCCCAGTCCTGGGCCAACTGTTCATCCGTGCGGGTTTCGCGGCTTTCACGTTGTTGGCTGATTCGGGTGTCGCTGATGAAGTCTCCGCCGGCCAGTGCCGAGGCCAGCCCGAACAGCAGGGTAATGGGCAGCCATGACAGGGCGCGGAAGTTGGTTGGTGATGGCATGGCTCATTCCTTCGGCAGCGTCAGGCGCCGTACTTGCCGATCCACTACGAACAGCGCGCTTTCACCTTCCAGTGCTTGCAACTGCCAGCGTCCTTCTGCTTCGCCAATGCGCAGCAAGTGGACCTGTACCAACTCGGCTGTGCCATTCGGTTGGATCGCCAGGAAGCGCTCGCCGCCGCGTGATTCGATACCAAGCACTTGGAAGGAGGGCGCGACGGGGATAGTGCGGGGTTTGGCAGAGGAACTATGGGGCTGAGCTGTATCTGGTTTGGGGGCTTGGAGCTGTTGCTCCAGGAGGTCCAAGCGAACTTGCAGGGTCTCCACGCTGGCCGCGCTAGCGGCATCCTGCTGCCGCTGGCTCAGGGCGTCCCACAGCTGTTGCCAGCGATCGCTGACTTGCTGAAGATCGGTCTTGCTCGCCTTAGCTGGTGCGGCTTCAAATTCCGCCTTGAACGTTTCCAGAACGGTCACGTGATCCCGCAGCTCGGCGATCTGGGCATTGGGCGCGTTCTGTTGGTGTTGTGCGTCCATATGGGCGGCGGAAATCGCCAATGCGATCAAGGCCACCGTCAGCAGCGTCAGCCAAGCGACGACCACCAGATGCGTCAGGCGTGGGCGAGATGTTGGGTTCATGGCTGGGCTCCCGACGATGGTTCCCATACGGAGGTATCGGCGATAAAGCAGACCTGTCGTTCGCGCTCATTGATCGATAAACGCCAAGCGTTGCCGGCCAACAGTTGTAAGGTCTTGTTCAACGGCAGAGGTCCAAGCCGCACATGCGCGGCGGGCAAGGGCAAAGACCACAAAGCCGCCAGTACGGGATCGCCGTCGCACAGCTGGTAGCCTGAGCGCCGCAACACGTAGCGCATTGCATCGCCGACACTGGTGTCCGGTGTAGCGGGGATACGCAAGTCGATGATCTGATGCTGCAGATCCAGTTGGGCGAGTTCTGGGCGCAGTTCAATCAGGGTGTAGCGACCTTGCCTGAGCACAGAAACCGGAGTGGCACTGACCGAGGCAGTAGTCATGTCAGCAGAAGAAGAGGGGAGCGGTGACGTCGACGCACAGCCGGCCAGCAGGCATAGGCTCAAGCACAGTGTGTTACGGCACTGGAAAACATCCCGGGTACGCATCGGATGGCCCTCTGGTGGAGAGCGCTATTTGACGAATCGTGCCGGGTATCGTCAGCAGGCAAAGCGGCTTGAGCAGTTCCCCTGTAATGGCGTAGTCACCCTCAGGTTTACCGCAAAGACAAATGGCCTTCCTAGGAAGGCCGTCGTCTGTTCGCTCAGTACTCCTCGGGTAGCAACATTGTTGTCACTGACCGATCCCACTCGGTGATGATCCACAACGTCAACTCGGACGTGTGGTGATAAACCGACAGCAGGCGTTCGCCATGCTCGAGGGCGGACTGATTGGTTTGCCAGTCCTCTGGATCGACATCACCCCAATCGCCTTCAAGATGGCGAAGTAGGTAGGACGACGGGTCGAGTTTTCCATCCTCGATCAGCATTTGGACGCCTCGGCTGGCAATAACGACGCCGGGGGTAAAGCGTGGTGTGAAAGCGCAATGGGTTTCCATGATGGTTTCCTGAGTGCGCGGCAAGGCCATGGCTTGCGAGTGACAAACCATGGGCATTGCGAGGGGATGAATGGACGTGCGGTTTAGAACGACTTGGCCGCAGCGGGCGATTCGGGGATGGAGGCCTCCGAGGTGTCGGAGGTTTTGGACGATTGGGGCTCAACAATGTGCTCGTCGTTGGCGCTGGGCCTAGCCTGATACACCTGTTCGCCGTCGATCTTGATCCAGCTGATAAACAGCAAGCGTGCCTTGAGGCTGACACCGGTTTGGCCGGCCTTCTCGCCGCGTTGATAGGGGAACAGATCGACCCACAGATCACCGAGCCGAAAGCCGATCAGCACCTTGTGGCCTTCACGGACCGTTTCGGCGTGGTGCCTGACCAGACGTTGGGCTTCGCTGCCACTGACTTTGACATCGAAGTAGCGATAGTCCGGGGACTCTGTTGGTCCGCAGAGGGCGGCGATAGTGCAGGCCAGAAAAGGCTTGCCGCGGTTGGGTTTCACCTCGCGGATGCGATTGAGATAACCAAGGCCGCTGGTATGCAGATCGAAGTAGGTCGCGTCGGCGACCGCAGATGATTGGGACATGACAGTCTCCTGAGTTCGGATGGCAAATGAACGTGGAGACGCCCCGCAGGGACAGACTCCACGGGGTGGGGGGCCAGTGCATGACTGGCGGGGATTGATGGCATCGCCCGTCGTGCTGACGGGGTTCGCGCGAGGATGCGGTGCGAACGGGAGTGATCAGCGCAAGGCACCGTGGTCTTGAAGATCGTGACCACCTGGGCATGTTGCCGAACGGGTCGGCGGAACATGCAGGCAGCATCGGTCGTCAATGACGTGAGTGCACGTTTCAATGCGCCGTGCCACGGCTCCGCGTTGTTTCGTGGGTGGATCGGATCGAAGCCCCAGAGGAGGGGCTTCGTGTGATCTGATCAGTTGTCGCTCGTGTAGATGACGAGCCCCTCCAGAGGAGCCGCGTCCGGATCGAAGATCAGTATCCGCACATCCGCCTGTGCGGCCAGATGAAGCACGTTGACTAGCGATTCCGGCATGCCGGCGTCTAGCTGTTCTTGCCGCAGTTCCTCGGCGGTGCAGTCGCTGACGTCACCCAGGTTGGCATCCGTCCAGGGTGTGTCGATCAGCTTGCAGCCCAGGGTCTGGCTGACGGGGAGCGTGAACACCTCGAACAGCAGCCCTGTCGGAGTGTGGTGGGCAGTCTGCGCTACCAACCAGTTATAGGCCGCGTCGCACAGATGAACACTGCTGATCTCCCAGCAACGGCTGTAGTGTCCGGTCTCGAACGCCAGCTGTTTGATCCGTAGTTGGGCAACAGTCTGGGAGTAGAGGTCGCCTAGCAGAACGGGCGGTTGTCGATAGTGGGCGAATAGAGCGTAGATAACCTGCACCACCACTCCGATGTGGGAATACTGGGCGTCGTGCTCCTCGAGGGTAGTCGGCGCTGTCAGGACCAGTGCATGTTCGTCGTTGAACAGGCATTGGCGACGGGAGAACTGGTCGTCGTCCATGTCCTGCTGGGATGGGTGCGGCGGTCGATGACACAGCGGCGCATCGACGTCGTAGAGAATGGCCAGCAATCGCTGAATGCGCAGATCACTGAAGCCGCGTGCAAACGGATTGAAAGGATGAGTAGGCATGTGTCGATCTCCTGCTGAAGGGAGAGGGACACCGCCCGACGGGAGGTGTCCCGTCGGGGCTGTCGCGTGCTGTGTTACCAGCCGCTGTAGTTGAGGATCAGATGGGCGATTAGCGCGCGTCGTTTCATGTCCAGCACACCAAGATCAGCCAGGCCGTGGACACCGGCTGCTTGAAGCAGGCGTCCCCCGTCATCGGCATTGTAAAAGCTGACCAGTGAGGCCAGAAATACCTTTTCGCCATGGCTCATGACGCCGATGGCTCGCTGGATCAGTGGCATGTTGGGGCACAGGTCCCATTTGCTCTGGGCATCTTGGAAGCCTGAACGACTGCCGTCGCCGAAATAGGTGATTCCGGCAAGCTGGACGGCCTGTTTCCAGGCGCGGAAGAACAGATGGGGCGTTTGAGTGCTTTGATGATGGGCGCGGATCAGTTCCGCGAGTATGGGGTCGATGGTCTCCTGGGGCATATTGAGGGACTCCTGTCAGGGGCCGATGGGAAGGGCCGCTTGATGGGATAAATGCGCCTGCGGGCTTGTTGCAGGCCGTTGGATCAACGCGGTAAACACCGAGTTGTAGCCTTGAAGATCTTGGCTACCTGGGCGGGTGCCAAACGAGTTGGCAGCGCTGGACGGTAGAGTGGGTATGTGTGATCGGTGTGGGTAGCGCCAATCCGATGTTGGATGTGATCAGTTTTTTTCGGGTGGACTCACCCTCAAAATCTAAATTGTATTTATACAACACTGCCTATGTTAGAAACGTGGCTCGTCGTGCCTTATTGTGTTTTCTTCATCAGGCTCGTCTTCAGGATTTGGCTCCGGGACTAAACCTAAGTTAGCCCATCCTGCAAGCTCGTGAAATGAGTCGAAGGCGTAACTATCTACGGGGCCTAACATGGAGATTCCAAATAGGACGATCGGGAAGTTCTGCCTGCGAGTTTCCCCACCTCGCAAGCTGAGTAGCCATTGAAGGTATAGAGCAAATTCATCAGCATGTAATCCAGCCTTTCCCTGAGCTACTGAGCGCGCAAGAGCTTCACCCTTGAACACAAGAGCTGTCTCATCAACTAAATTAGTTGTAGCAAAAACTGCTTCACACGAAGGTAGTACATCTGGATGGCAAACCAAATCTTGGTAAATTCCACCGAGGGTTTCCAGCCCTCCACCCCTATGTTTTTTTCCCCACATCGCGAAATGACACTGTCTGTGGAGTAACCTTGCCTCTTGTATGTGAATTAGATTTTCGCAGAGTAGGCAAGCAGATTCTTTAGAGTTCTCTTTCCCTAGGTTGTGGCGGTTTGATTTGAACTCTATAAGCAGGAATTGATCGTTAGCGGCAAACATCTCATCAGCGTTAAAGTGCCTATCCGCGCCACACAGCGGAATGCTCAAGTCAAGCGCACCCGTCATGTTGCAAGCCTTGAAAAGCTGACGGTGAAAAGTCCTTGCTACACTATCTTCTCGTCCTGACACTAATCGTTTCCTCATGGGGCATTCGTCGATCGAAGTGAGGCTAGCAAAATGCTATCTAGTCGTCCATCAGCAGCTTTGCTGCGAGGGCGCCAGTTCAACTCTTGGCACTTGCCCGCAGTATGTCAAATTAGTGGAGGTCTGCGTGTGAGTTACTCGCCGTCTTCCTCCTGCCAATGAGCGTCGTAATCCTGCCCGCCATAAAACACACCCAGGATCGATACCGTTGTGGTGTGAGTGTCCGCCGTAAAGGCAATGATGGTGCTATGTCGGTAGTGGGTGATACGCAAGCCAGGCATCAAGTCGTCACGGCGGTTGCCGCGGAGCGGGAAGGTAGACAGGCTTTCGCAGTAGTTGATGATCGCGTCGACATAGCGTGCGGCGATGACAGGTGAGTCGGCGTTGGTGATGTAGTCTTCAAGGGCGTCGAGTTGCGTCAACGCTTCAGGTGCGAAGACAACGTTGTAACTCACGGCTTATCGGCGCCTTTGCGTTGACGTTTGGCGGCCAGGTGTTCACGGACCTGGTCGGTGGACAGTGCCCGGCCCGGGTCGGCTTTGAGCGCCACGGCTGCCGGGATCACCTGATCACGCAGCCATTCTTCTATGGCTCGGTCACGTGCCAACAGGGCGCGCAGCCCATCGCGAATCACTTCGCTCTCGGTGGCGTATTCACCGGTGGTCACCTTGGCTTTCACTGCTGCCGCCATTTCGAGGGGCAGGGTGATGCTCATTTGTTGGGTTGAGCGCATGTTGGACTCCGCCGGTGAAAGGTAGGATTAAATCCTACTCGCTCATTGGCGCGTTGCAATAGGCAACTGACCAGCGTGATGGAAGGTGCGCCCCCCTGGCTTACGCCGAGGGGGCGGGAGGGATCAAGCCAACTGCAACCGAGCAATCAACGGATGCTCGCGTTGCTGGGTCTGCCAGAGATCGTAGGCCGCCTGTTCGGCCAAGTACTGGCGAGCACTGCCCAAACCGGCCAGTTCCAGCCGGTAAGCCAGGTCAGCGGAAATCGCCGCATGGCCATGCAGCACTGTCGACAGCTGACCACGGGAATACCCCAGGTGCCGGGCCAGAGCAGCGACACTCAGGCCGACGGCGGGTAACACGTCTTCACGTAGCGCCTCGCCGGGGTGGGGAGGATTGTGCATCGGCATCAGGAACCTCCTTAGTGATAATCAAGGTAATCGACCTGGTCGGCATCGGTGCCGTCGAAGCGGAACACGACACGCCAGTTACCCGACACGCTGACCGACCAGTAGCCCACGTAGGGGCCTTTGAGTGGATGCAATCGGTTGCCAGGGCGGTCCATGTCTTGCGGCGTTTGCGCGACATCAAGGGATGCCAGCAGGCGGCACAGACGGGCAACGTGATCGGCGCGAACGCCGGATGTATCGCCGCGTTGGTGCAACACCTTCAGGCCCTTGTGCCGGAAGCGCCGGATCATGGTAACTGGAGTGTAAGGCATGGCCTTACACTATTCAATGGGCGTGGACGGGACTGCATCACGGGGCTCCTGTGAATGGGCGCCGTCGTACGTTGGGACGGTACGCAGCGTTGAGAGACAGGGAACGGTCAGCGCGAGAGCGCGGCGCAGCCTTGAAGACCTGGGCTGCCTGGGCGGTTGCCGATCGATACGGCGATCACGTAGGCAAGCCTGTAGGAGCGCGTGCCGCGGTGCCTGTGGTAATACGCAGGGAAGGGCAACCCGATTGGAGGGGAAGGAGCGTTGAACCGCTTGATGTGAGGCGGTGCTGGTTCGCCGAGACATGTGCAGTGGGCAAGTGCCGATGCGCCATAACGCAGACGTGTTGGCTAACTAGGCTTCGTCCGCTGCGTCACGGCCCGATGATTCGACGGGGGCTTGCAAGGTCACCTTCGCCAAGCGATACGGCAGGATGCCGATACGTCGCGCCTCGATCTTGAAGGTCACGCGTGGGTTGTCCTCGCGATCCTCCCATTCCTCGCGGACAGTGCGGCCATCGACCAGCACGCGCATGCCTTTCTGATACACCGCTTGCCATTGCTCGGCATCCTGGTGCCACAACTCTACCGGCGCCCAGTAACCGCCTCGATCCTCATAGCCGTCCCTGGTCGGTACCGGGTTGTCGAAATAGACATTCAGCCTTAGCAAGCGTCGTGGTTCGGCGTTATCCCGAGGAAACTCTCGGTAGTCGGGGGCGGAGCCGATATTGCCTTCACCGACAAAGTAGGTGCTCATGGGACCTCCCTTGCGACGCACTCCCGTCGCTGGTGGTAGATACGTTCGGCATGGGCCAGCTTGTCGGCCGTGCTGCGCGCCAGTTGCGCCAGGGCGTGGGTCAGGCTGATCTGGGCATTGAGTAAGATGCGCTGGCGTTCGAGCTGGTACAGCGTTGGCACTACGGCCAAGGGCGTGGTCGGGACCAGCAGTAGGGCCTGCCACTGCGCCACACCCATGGCCGTGCGATCGACTCGGCGCCAGCGCAAAAACGTGGTGCCCGCCTGGGTGGCCTGACGACTCAGCTGCACTGGCAACAGGTGCAGCGGTGAGATGTGGGCACGGGCCAGCATTGAGGGCAGGGTCTGCTGGATCAATGCATCACGCTGCGCGACACAGGCATTGGCCAGGATCAGCAGTTCCCCCTTACCCTTGAAAAGGCCTTTTAGGGAGGCCACCTGTTCCGCGACCTTCAACGGATTCATGACCGGTGCTCCTCGATCGGGGACTGGTCCAGAATGCCGTCATCGCCGCCCACGCTTGGCACTGGCGCAGCACCGGTGTTCTTGCCTGACCCTGACCTCCGTATCGCTGGCGCATGTCGGGCGCGCTGACTGCCATCGAGCACGGACTGCGGCAGGTCACCGAACTGTTCGCGCGCATAAGCAGCCTTGGCATTGCCGGTAGCGAAGTCGTTGCGACAGACCCCACTGGAGCGATAGGGCTGAACCAGGCTGAACAGGCTGCGCAACTGGTGTGCGCCTTCCTCCAGCCAGAGCTCCAGGGTCAGGCCGTCAATCAGCGCGGTGTGCTGGGCCAGGATGGCGAGGCGTGCCAGTTCGTCGTAGTCGGCCAGCAGGTAGAGCGCCAGAAATCCCAAAGGTGCATTGACGGTGATCGGCAGTTGCACAGGGGCGATGTTGAGGTTGTCGCCCAGATTCAGGGCGGACGGGGCTTGGGTCAGTGCGTCCCTCAGCTCTTCACGCAGGGCCAACAGGACGGTTCGGGTGGCATCGAGTTTTGCTTCAATGCGCAGTAGCCAGGCATCGGCGTAAGGATCATCGGTTGCCGCATCGCGGTGGATGCGGTTGGCCAGGGCGACAAAACCGTTCAGTCCCAGGATGCCGTGCAGATCGCCTGCCTGTGGGCGCCCATGCCAAAGGCGAATGGCATGGTGCGTGTGCAGGGTCAGTTGCATCTGACTGCGCAGGGTGCCGAGTGGGGTGTGGTTGGACGGGGCCATGGGCAAAGGGCTCGTGGGCAAATCGAGCACTTAGGGTGGTGCCGCTGATCATCACTGTCTGCCGTGAATGGGCTTGTCTGCCTGCCCAGTTTGCAGCGGTGGTGGCGGGACAGACCGCTATGGATTTATGCCAGTGGCATAATTTTCCGACGGACCGTTCAGGGCGAGCGAATACCGAGCAGTTGGCGCAACTCCGCCAGATGCTGTCGATCCACGGCACGTTGTGCCTCGTCTTGTACGGGAGGCGGCATGACCGGCCTCGCCGCGAGTTGGGCTGGCGCGACCCAACGATGAAAATCACCACGCAGGGCCTTCTGCACAATGCCGAACAGGTACGCCGCCGGGCGCTGGATGCCACCGCTCTCGCAGCGAATAGCCCACTCGTCCAGCACGGCTTGGCGCAGTGTTGGATCGACCCGCTGCAAGGTGGCCAATACCGCACTTTGTTCCTCCGGCCGCAGGCTGGCGAAGCGGGATGGCGGGCGCAGCGGATTGCTGTCGCTTGCGTGCGGTATACAAAAGCTTTTACTGATACTTAGTACAGTACTGGACACCTGCTTCGGATTCCGAAGTCTGGCGGATTCATTGGCTTTGCGTCCTGCTTCGGAATCCGAAGCAGGTGAGGGGATTTCGGATTCCGAAGTAGGTGTGCCTTCGGAATCCGAAGCAGGACCTACTTCGGATTCCGAAATTAGGGGCATCTCGGGTGACGTGAAAGCACTGGCATCATCCAACCAGTGGGCCAGTCGCTGCAGACGCTCAGGTCGCGGCTGCGTGACCAGAAGCGGATCCTCCGCCAGCTCCTGCAAAGCCTGATAGGCGACTCGCTGCAGCGCTTTGCTGGCGTGAACCAGTGATTGACTCACCAACTCCAGGTAGTCGGCATCCAGGTGCAAGGCTTCGCTGGGCGACAAGGGGTCATCGTGCAGAACATACATGTTGCCCTGCCATTGGCCGGCATCCCCGGGCCGTCGCCGGCGTACGAGACTGAGCCAGCGACTCAGACGCAACAAGGTCAGCGCACGAGCGACGGTCTCGCAGGAAGCTTGTACCGCGCAGGGGCTGGTGGCCAGGTAGGGGCGCAGATGTTCGTAGGTGGGGAGGGTGGTGATGCCATCGCCCTGGAGCAGCAGACGGATGACCTGCCAGGTGTTGCGCTCCAGGGGCGTCAGACGACGATCCAGCAGCAGGGCGCGGGGTACGCAGTCATGGGGATTGCCGCTGTAGACAAAGCCGTCGCCGGGCAGCGGTTTGACCGAGGGGCGTGCGGGAGATGCAGGAGGCTGACCCATGATTCACACCAGATCTTGATCAACCCAGCTCTGGATCGCCGCCCATACCACCGAGAGCGGCAGTGTCATGTCTTCGGCCACCTCCAGGGCCAGCTGCAACATTGCCGCCTCATCGCTGACCTCGACGGCTCGCTGATCGCGCAGTGGCTTCCAGCGGTGCCACAGTTCGACATCCTGGGCTTCGTCCAGGGTCGGATGGCGACCCCTGCGCTTGGGTAGACCGAGCACGTCGCGACGCATGGCAACCTCCTGATGGGTCAGTCCATGGTAGCGGCTCATCATCTCGGTGCTGGCGCCCGCGCGCAGCAGCCGGTCGATGGCGACCACTTCTTCGGTGACCGCATTGGCCTGGGTCAGAATCCGTTGCACCACTGCGCTGTTGACCTTGACCGTGCACCAACTGACCTGGGCGTTGATCAACACACTGAGCAACTCGGGACGCTTGAGCGCCGCCAGCTGTTGCTCGGTAAATCCCAAGGCCAGGCAGCGTCGCAGTTGCCCGTTGCGCAGATCCTGCAGCGCCTGGGCAATGACCGCCTGGTTCAGCGCCTGTGGGCCGTTCATGGGCTAACGTCCGATGAGTTTCTGAGCGGCAGTAGGCGTATCAGTTTGATCAGCCGAAACAGCTGATTTAGCGTTTCATCGCTCAGGCGTTCGAAGGGCGCCGTGCTGCCGCCGCAGAACAGGAAGCCTAGATCCACCGCCAGTTGTGTGTTCGCAGGCGCAGTCCCTGTCAGCGCCTGGAGCAACCCCAGCAGCGCTTGCCCAAAGGGCGGCAAACGCTCTTGATCAGCACAGTGGCAAGCGAAGCCACACCCCGAGGACTGCACCAGCACCTCAATGTCTGGCGCTGTCTCTGCGGTGATGGTTCGGGCCAGTTCGGCGATTCGGCTGCGCAGTTGTTCGGTGCCGGGAGGCTTTGGAGACGGCGTGCCGATGACGGATACCGATGAAGCGGGGCGGGGGCCTGGCTCTGGCCGTGGCAGCGGTACTTCCGGTTCCAGCAACTGGCCCAACAGGCTGCGATGCAGATCGGACCCACCCATTTCCAGCGCCAGTTCATCGTAGTCCAGCGCCAGTTGTTGCGCCAAATCTCCGATCAACTCATCACGTACCCGCTCAATGGAAAAAGGCACCACGTCGCTATCGAAGCGGGTCAGGCTCTGCTGGAAAACGGGGGCGAACTCAGCGTCGGGTGCATGTCGCTCCCAGGCGTGCAGGGCGGCTTTGTGCAGACTGAGTAGCTTCTCGACTTGAGGGCGTCCGAGGCCCGCGTGCAGCTGTCCGGGAATGGCGGGGAGCAGATGCTCCAGTGTGGCCCGCATGCGGCTGATGGACGGCTGGGTTACCGGATAACCGTCCTCAGTCAGACGTGTGGCCAACTCGCTTTGATTCAGCGAATGCCCGCATTCTTGCTCGTACAACAGACGTGCCTGATCCACCGCTTGACTGCGTTCGATATAGGTCAGGTTGCCGCGCAATTCGTTCTCGGCCAAGTGACCGGTAAGCGCGAGAATTTCGCCTCGCGCCGTCCACGGGCGGAACAGGCACAGCAGGTTGTGGAAGCGCTCTTCACCGGTCTCGAGCCACAGTTCGTTGAGAATCGCCAGGCGCGTGTTGCCACCGTTGCGGATGATGAAGTGTTCTTCGCCAGGCCGGCGGGTGATGTTCGGCGGCTGGTCGAGTCCGCGTTGGCGAATCGAGGCCTTGATGGCGCCGTACTGAGGATTGGGTGAGCGTCGCGGATTGAGGTGGTACGGCTGGATCTGCTCCAGGAGCACCTGCATGGGTGTGTCCACCAGGGGATCGCTGAGGACCTGGGCCACTGGCGTGTCACGGGCGAAGGGTGGACTCAGCAACTGCGCGGTCATGCTGCTCAGGGTGTCGGCGACGGGCTCAGCCATTGTCGGCTTCACCCTCTGGGCTTCACTCGACATGGCGGTGTCCTCCCATCGCTCGGCCGCTGACAGTGGCGAAGGACTCTTGCCAGGCAGGAAACAACTCGCTGGCAAGTGCTCGCATCGTCTCCAGGGCTGCAGGCGCCAGGCGGCGGGAGGGTTTACGCGGCTCGACCTGATGCACTGGCAGTCGTCGTGTGGCGGCACGCGGGTAGGCGTCGATCGCCGGGATGGTGGTCTGCAGCACCTGCACGCCATAGCCCTGGCCAAACGCCTGGCGCAGGGCCTGATGGATGAGCAGAGCGTCGATCGAGATGGGGTGAACCCGATTGATCAACAGGTGTATGGGCGGCGGCTGAATCCCCAGATGGCGATAGGGCGCAAGATCATCCAGTAGCTGCAAGGTCCCCCGACGCAACTCGCGGGCGGCGAGGATCTCCGGGGTGACAGGCGACAACACCAGATCCGAGGCCAACATGGCCATCTCCAGCAATACGCTACGGGCGCCCTGGGTGTCGATCAGCAGCAGGTCATAGTGCGCCTGGAGTGTCGGCAGCAGATTGCGCAGGCGCAAACGGCCATCCGGTGCGTGCAACAACAAAGTTCCCAGTTGTCCCAAGGGATCGTTGGAGAGGATCAGGTCCAGTCGATTCACGCTGGTCTGGGAAATCAGGCGGTCCAGGTCTTGCTCGTTCATCGCCAGCAGCTCGTAGGTGCCGGCCGGCGCCTGCTGCTTCAGTGCGAAGTAGCTGGACAGGGTGGGTTGTACGTCCAGGTCCAGCAGCAATACCCGAAAGCCGGCATCCGCGACAAAGCCGCCGAGGTTGGCGGCGGTGGTGGTCTTGCCAACACCACCCTTGGTCGAGATCAGTGAGACAACCTGCATGATCAGCTCCCGTCAATCTCGCTCGGCACAGCGGTCGGCGATCCATTGTTCGATCTCCCGTGAGTCCCAGCCGACGGCGCGCTTGCCCAGAGGAATGGTCTTGGGGAACTGACCTGCGCGCATCAACGCGTAGATGTGCGCGCGCTTGAGTCCGGTCTTGTGCTCGACCTCATCACGACGCAGGACGCGGTGTTCGAGGGGCTCGGTGGTGGGAGACGTACGAAGAGCAGTCATTAGGATCACTCCTGAAGGCTTGGAAGGCGTGATCGGTATTCAATGGCAGCTGACCTCATGTCGCTACGCAACTGCGGGGGGCAGGGCCGCAGTTGCGGTTTGGGCGAGTGGCTAGTTGGCTAGACTTCGGCGGGCGGCGGCGAAATGTTTCTGCATCGAACGCTCGGAGATACCGATTTGCCCACGATGGTGAGCGATGATCAGGTCCATGATGGCGCTGTCGCTTTCATATGCAGTGAAGGGCTTGCCTGCGGGTGAGCTGCCGCGCAGGGCGGTCAACAAACCACCGATAATGTTCAGCAAGGTGGACCTGCTGCGGTCGCTCAAGTTATCGGGCTGCAGTTTTTCCTTCAGGTCGATGATCTGCAACTTGAGCGTTACGTTGTGCTCTTTCAGGGCCATGCCGCGTGAGGTGCATTCGTTCAGGAGTAACGTCAGGTTGTTGTGCTCATTGATCAAGCTCTGGACTGCCGACCGGCTTAGCCCGCAGCGTTCTGGTGGACTGAACAGAAATCTGGGCCGATCTTCTGTGTAGAACTTTTCCATCCATGCCTTGAGATCGACATGACGGATCGTGAGGTCGGGATCGTCGAGGAGGGCAGGGTCGGCGCAAGTAATGCCGGCTTTGCCATAGGGCAGATCGCCGTTGAGCAGTGCATCGAAAATTCGATCGGTTTTGAGCAGTAAGCCGGGCCAGCGTGGGAAGTCGTCCGGCGTGGGTCGTGGTCGGCCGTCCAGGTGTTGCAGAATTTGCTCTTCAAAACGATGCAAGTTGCTCAAGCGGATGGCTGCTTCGATGGGACGATAATGGACCTTGATGGATAACGTAGATGAAGTACGCATAACGGTTACCTTGCCGATGTCTCAGGTCATGAAATGAAGTCCTCTTGGGGCGGCTGTTCTGGGCGCATGCGACGAACGAGTTTTGACAGTCGCAGGGGCTATGATCCGACGAATTGGTCGGGTGTGGTCGGTGAAATAGGGAACACTTCCTGCCGTATTCGCCTTCAGACTCTGAAAAGGTACGGTGGTGCGGAAAGCTCTAAACAAGGCGTTTGTAGGTGCATTTGTGGCGTCTGAACCCTTTTGAATCGACATGAATACTTACAATTTTGGAGCTTGAGATGCGGTGGTTTCAGGTGATTTCCTGCCCTCCACTGATGTTCCTGATCCCAGCCTAGCCGTCGAAGCACCACTTCCGACAAAGGGTCGAAAGCGTAGTGGAGAAACCCCAGGCAGCGCCGATACACTGCTGCCCAGATTGCACGAGCCCGTTTCTGATGAACCTCACTGACGCTGTACTCATTTTGCTGCTGGCCGCCCGTATCCATGGCACGGACGACGCTGTGCGCGCCTCGGCAAAGAGCTGTGTGAAGAAGCTGCCGCGCGGCAAGCGCGACCTGATCTACAACGTCATCAACAGTCGAAGCCCAATGGAGCTGGTGGCGTTGATGGCCGAGAGTCTGGAAGACTGACACTCCGGAAGCCGATACCTTGATCTTCCTCCATGGAGCGTCCAGAACGATCAACGGGCCGACCCAACCTTATCGCTGCTCAGCAATGATCATGATGTTTTCGCTCCCGGTGTGGCCGTGCTCATTACCTCGGGTCGTTAGCGGCAGGTGGTACTGAGGAAAACCCGATGGGGCGGGGTGATGGTGTACCGAGTCGCTGAAAGGCGAGCGTGTACCCGAGCAGATCGCACATGGGGCCTCAGGCGCGTCGCCCCCCAGCGCGGCATCAGCATCGCGACGTCTGATGGCCGCATAAATATCTTCATGGTCATCAAGCAGCCGTGCCTGGTACTGCTGCAGGTGTCTTGAAGACACTGGCTTTGGTCAGCGTGGAGAAAATTCAGGCTTTCTCGACGCCCTGACCATCCGTCAGATACCGTCCGGACACCCATTCCAAGGCATTCCTCCGAATAGACAGGTCTCAATGTGCTTGCTACCTTATTCAAAGGTAATACCTATGAATATCGGAGAGGCCAGTATGGCGACATCGATCAAAATCGATGAGGACTTGAAACACCGTATCCAGCAGTTGGCGGGTGCCCGGCAACGTTCGGCTCACTGGATCATGCGTGAAGCCCTCTCTCAGTATGTGGAACGTGAAGAGGCCAGGGAAAGCTTCAAGCAAGAGGCGCTCGCTTCATGGAAAGCCTACCAGGAAACGGGCCAGCATTTGACCGCGACCGAAACCCGTGACTGGCTTAAAACCTGGGGCACCGAGGAAGAGTCGGAGCTTCCCAAGTGCCACGACTGATTGTCACCGCGGGTGCTGGTGAAGGGCTAGAGCGTTGCCGTCGTTTCCTGTTGGAGAAGGACCCGCAGGTGGCGCGCAGGGCTGCTCAGACTATTGAGCAGCAGCTAGCGCGCCTGGAAGTCGATCCGCACATCGGTCGACCTTTTTCTGAATTACCTGAGTTGCGAGAGCTGGTCATTGCCTTTGGTGAAGCTGGCTATGTCGCGCTTTACCGTTTTGTTCCCGCGGAAGAAGTCGTGTATGTACTGGCGTTCCGGCATCAGCGAGAGGCTGGCTACTGACAGGCCAGTTGCCTTGAACTGAGAGGTACTTGCCAGCTTCAATCCCGCTGTCCTGGTTGCCGGCCCATTGCTTTGGCTGACCCCTCAGACCTCGTCGTTATCCAGTCTGGCTTTGTGCCCTAGTACTCCAGGCAGCTCGGAGACGACACCGAAGGGACGATGGTGGCAGTGCCCAGTGTGAGGCTCAGGGTCGAGTAGGGAAGGGCCAGCAGTATCGGCACCCACGATTCACACGTCGACGCGGCGTACGACGGCTCATGGCTGGGAACCTCCTGAACTGTTCAATCTTCGCGAGCGCTCGCTCAAGGTTCGGATCGCCGTAGACGACGTAACGCTGGTCAACGACAACGGCTGGCATTTTGGTGACGCCGAGGCTCCAGGCTTCCACCACGTCTTGGTGGGCTTGGCTGATTTCGGCAGCCGCTTCGGTCGTCAGGTTTTCCTGAAAGAGAGTCTGTGCCTGGGCGGGGGCGTCCGGCAGCAAACTGGAAAGCTCTGTCTCCAACTGATCAAGGTGATCAAGGTGATCAAGGTGATCCAGGTGAATCAGGCGAACATCCTCCGTCACCGCTCTGCGATTATTCCTCCAACAAAACCTGTGTGCTTTTTGTAGCCGACTGCGGTACTGGCCGTTCAGCAATACGGCTGAGCAGTTGCGTGCTGGAAAAAACAAGAGGGGCGTATTCTAAAAATAAATTGTACTAACAAGGAAGAGTGAAACGAGTAATTCTGTGCTCTCGGTACTTCAGGTGAGCAGGTCGAGGTAATCAGTGATTCAAAAATTTTGGTGATCGAGAGCCGGGGGCTTTTTGACAGAAACGGCTAGGGGTATGGTTTGACTTGGGGTTTGTGCTATTTTAAATTTAAAGGGGTGATTTATGCTATTGGATATTGTGTCCTTACAGTAATCAGTACTTTCTGGACTTTCACTTCCGCGCGAGTCTAATCAGTCCATTACTGACTGCGCGAGGCGCGAGGTAGGGCATAGATCTCAATATGTAAAAGCAAGAATCATCGATGCCGCTGAAAATAGAAATAGGCAAGAAATAAAAGGTGAGTATTGGTTTTTCACATTGCCTGAGTTTTTTTGGAATGTACCCTGGGATGAAGTAAAAGACGAGCCTGAAATCTGGTCGCTAACAGAATTTTATCTTACCTCTTTGTCAGGCGTAGTACGTGAATTAGTACGAGATCTATCGATTGATAAGTACGGGAAAGTCGTTGTTCTGGCCGGAACCGTTGCGACGCTGGCTTGGGTGTTAAATAACAGTGACCCCTATTATGATGCGATCAACTACAATCTGACAACAAGCAATTTTAAGAAGGTGGGGGATGGTGAGCCGGAAGTGTTGTTGTGGCCAAAACGAAATGTATCTCCTATCGATTTTGGCACGGTTAATTTGAACGATTTTGATCGATCGAGACTGCCTGATTGGTGGGAGCAGGATCGTGATAATTTCTGGTTTTTTAAATTAAGCGTGTTTTTAAAGATTAGGGTAAAAAATACAGCGTAACGATGGCGGAACATAATTCACTCGACCATTATGGCCCTGTATTTTATAATGATCTCATTCCAGTGTGCCCCTTCAGTATCAATATCTGCCTTGATCATGTGAGTGTCAAGCCAGAAGAACGAGATGGGGAAATCAAAAACACTCAATCTAAGATTGATTTTCTAGTGGCATGCGGGATGCCTTTTAAAGCTGCCGCTGCCGCTGCCGCTGCCGCTGCCGCTGCCGCTGCCGCTGCCGCTGCCGCTGCCGCTGCCGCTGCCGCTGCCGCTGCCGCTGCCGCTGCCGCTGCCGCTGCCGCTGCCGCTGTTTATGGGGAATCGGTTCAATATGCAGTGAGAAATGATGGCATGGGCCAAGGCTCCTGTCAGTTTAAAGTGGTTTCTCAAGGAAAGATTCAACAGGTTCCAGTCATCCCTGTGCGCTTAGCGGAAGGGAATATTCATAATCATCAGAAAAAAGTGATCGTTGAAAAAAAGCTCAAGACAAGAAGGTTGGGGTAATAGTTGTGGTGCCATAAAAAATTGTAAAATAAAAGCTCAGACGCTATGGTTGGATTTTATGAGGGAGAGGGTATGGAACACCCTCAAAAATAAAAAAACCGGCCTTGCCGATGGGGAAGGCAAGGCCGGGGGCCAACATGTTGAGCCATCTACATCCAACTCTACGAGGCGCAACGATTATTGAGCGATGTTGTGAGGGAAGTAGTTAGGACATGTCCTAAACTCAAATAGAAGACTATTGCAAAAGCTGGGTACAACATCTGACCCTTTCGGTAAAATGTCGGCGTGAGATTAGGGAGCAACATTCGCCTGCAGATCTGAAGGGCTCAGATTAGCCGATTAGCTTCTGAAGGCGAGCAGCCTTCAATCTTGCTATGTACGACAACTCACGGATTTGTGATGCTCCGTATTTTGCTTTCCGTCATGAAACGGATTTAGAGGTCGCTCCGGTTTTCAGGATTGCCAGGCGCGACTCTCATCATGGCACGGGGCATAACTCATACAGGAGTCAGATAGATTTAAGCACGCCAACCGCTTCACCCGTTAGTCAGCATTGCAAAAATGGGGGGACCATAGATTTATAGGGGCAAGTCCAGTAGCGTACACCGGAGCACTTCAGTCGGGTGTACCTACCTTTTGATGCTTTACAGGTTGCGATTAGTCCGATTCGGACTTGACCGTCAATGGAGTCCCTGGGGTTCCAGCATAGAACACAATCAGCTCAACCGCCCCATCGCCACTTTGGCCGCGATGCGATGCATTGACCATCTCCGGTAACACGTCTCCCGGACCGATTACCTTTGTCTTTCCGTCACTCTTTCTAATGAGCGTTAGCTGGCCGGAAAGTACATAACCGACATTGATTACCGGATGGCTATGCCACGGCAGTGCGCTATGTGCCGGGATCTTGTAGCGCAACACCGATACCTCGGGCTGGCCATCTGGATACGCGGGATATTGAACGCCGTCCCAGGAGTGTGTTGTTTTCAGCAACTGCGTCACCTCGACTTGAGGCTCGGCCGCTACGGCCGTCGGGATGTGCAGGGTGCCTGCCAGCAAAGGGAGTACAGCCATCAGGATCGCCGTAAAGCGTGCTCGGATAGGTGGAGGGTAAGACATAAATTCAGGTTCCTTTGTTGAGCGGGGTCCCTCCGCGGGGAGCAAATAACGAGGCAGAGGGTGCGGCTCGGGGGCGCATGGCTCGGTCGCCATTTATTCTGGTGGGTAGCGACGCAATGCAAATCGTTACACGTCGTTGTCAACGTAGTAGAACAATATATGCATAGATAGGCAGCGCAAGACTGTAGGACTTGTCTGAATCGGATTCGCACGACCGCTTGGGCAGATCAGCTCGGCCATCATTGTACATCAGCTGCGCGTGGCTGCTGGTCAGCGGCCGCGGCATGCGCCAGTAAAGTGTTTCATGGATGACGGCGCCGTGCCTGGCGCCGTTTCCATTGCCTGGCCACCCACCAGCGCCAGTAGCTCATGGTCAGGTAATAACCCAGGGCGCCCAGCACCACTCCCAGCACCAGCGAACCCAGCAACAACGGTTGCCAGAGCGTCGACAGCTGTTCGCTGATCCATTCCCAGCCAAGCTCGTCCGGCAGGCTGCGTGGCGGCACGTGCAGCAGCCAGGCCCCGAGCTGGTAGGCGCAATAGAAAACCGGCGGAATCGTCAGCGGATTGGTCAGCCACACCAGGCTGACGGCAATCGGCATATTGCCGCGCACGAGGATCGCCAGGAAAGCCGCCAGCAGCATCTGCAAGGGCATCGGCATCAAGGCCGCGAACAAGCCCACCGCCATGGCCCGCGCCACCGAGTGGCGATTGAGGTGCCAGAGGTTCGGATCGTGGAGCAGGGGACCGAAAAAGCGTAAGTGTTTGTGTTCCCTGATGCGGGTCGGGTCCGGCATGTAGCGTTTGAATAAGCGACGCGGCATAAGGCTTCTCGGGTGGTTCGGGCGGGCAGTATGTCCGGATTCTAGGAGTTTTCACTTGGCTGCAGTTATCACTGCTGATAATGCGAGCGCTGGAATAGCGGCAGTCCATGATATTTCCTCTTTAAGGGGAAATATTTAATAGTGATTCTAATCGAGTTTTCGTCAATATTAAATATTTTTTATTTGTGTTTTTCTGAGCGATTTCAGACTGGTCTCAATTCTCCATACCGGCACGTCCTCTATAATTTGTCCATTACTCGAAGAGAGATTGTGTGCTTTTATAAAGCGTTATTGGTTCTTTCAGTCAAGGAAGTATGTATTCTCGGAATGAAAACGCACATCAGCGTCGATGCCTAGGTGTTCAGTCCCAGAAAGTCATGGTGCATCGTTAACCCCTCAGGAGGAGGATGCATTTTGGAAGGACGTGTCCATGGCTCAGCCCGAACGACGCCGCGAATTAGAGCCGAGCTCCAAGCGTCGAATCGAAAGCTTGTCACTCGCTACAGATTGAATGTGAAACTGTTGCCAAGTGGCGAGCTCGCTCAACAACCCAAGACTCACGAATGGGGCCTGCCAAACCCAGTAGTGCGTGCCTCAGCGTGTCGGAAGAGGCAATGGTGGTCGACTTCCGCCGTCGCACGATGCTGCCGTTGGACGACATGCTGGGGCATCTCCACGAGAGCCTTCCCCAACTGAGTCGCAGCGCTCTACACCGGTGCCTGGTTCGTCATGGCATCAGCCAGCGGCCCAGCAGTACCAACGCAACCAAGCGTGGAAAGTTTTCACCGGTTGAGATGGGTTATCTGCACATCGATAGTTCCGAACTGCGCCTGGAGCATGGCAAACGGCATCTGTTCGTCGCTATCGATCGAGTCACCAAATTCACCTATGTGGCTTTTTTCGATGCCGCGACGAAACGCAATGGCGCCGCTTTTTTGCGGGAAGTCGTGGATGCCTTTCTGTACAAAATTCATACGGTGCTGACTGATAACGGAGCTGCGTTTACTGAACAGCCCAGGTACCGAAACGGGGCGACTCACCGTTTCGGCGGGCATATCTTTGATCGTGTCTGCCATGAGCACGGTATCAAGCACCGACTGACCAAGCCCTACCACCCGTGGACTAACGGCCAAGTCGAGCGCATGAATCGCACGATAAAAGAGGCTACGATCAAGGCTTTTCACTATCCAGATTGGGACGCACTGAAAGCCCATACACGGGCCTTTATTACGGCCTACAACTTTGCCAGACATCTGAAGGCGCTGAGATGGCGAATGCCCTCCAGGGTGATCTGCGAAGCCTGGACTCTGACTCCAGAACGCTTCAAGATTAATCTGCACTACCTCATTCCGGGACCGCACACCTAGTGCTTAAACAGATATAAGGTAAAACCCGGCGCAGTCGCCGGGTTTTGTTTTTCATCCCCGTGATGAAGTCATTTGAAGTCCACGTCAAATGCCTGGTAGAACGCGTTGCCGGTATTGGCGACGATCCACAACAGGACGATGACGTGACGGTCTTTCTTGCCCGTCGGCAGTTTCACCTCGTGCTTCACCTTGGCCTTCAACTCATCGGCGTGCTGGTAGTAGGGAACTTGCGGGTAGAAGTCCTCGTAAAACGGCTTGGCCTCGAGTTGCGCGCGGCTGATGCGTTGTTTCGGATCCCAGCCGTCCTTGGTGATGAACCAGCGATAGCCCCGGGTAACGTGGGCAGCGGTGTATTCCCACTGTACATGAAAGGTCTGCCCCGGGTTGACGCTCAACAGAGGCCAGACATAAGGGCGATTGAGCTTCTTGCTCAATTCCTCGTCGGTGAAGTTGATGCAGTCGCGGGCGTCGGTTTTCCCGCCGCTGAGAATGTAACCGTCAGCGGGTGGGATGACACTCTGGTCATCGGTTTCGAACGGCTTGGGGAAAGGCCCCGCGATGAGCGACGGAAAGTTTTTTCCGCCTTCCATTTCATTGACCTGCCAGGTACCGAGAAGCCCCAGTTCCACGGCCACCAACCCGCGGCTGGAAGGTGACACCACACGACCATGTTTAAGTACAGGATTCGACAACGGCTTGTTCATTTTTCTCACTCCTTTGATAGAAACTTCTCCAACTCAGGGAGAATTTTTAACCTAGCTCATATAGGAAAACTGTCCATCTACCCCATCCATGAATTTTCAAAAAAGCGTAACAGAATATTTTTAACATCGTCACATCCGCCACCCTCGCTTTGTTCACCTCCTCGGGCTCGAACTGGCGACTCAGAAAATTTCGGCGATTGGTAAATCGTGATTGCTATCAGTTGTGTGCACAAATTTGCGCTTCCAAGCCGAGCGTAGGCCGTTGGTCCGCATCAAGCTGCGGACTTTATAAAGGCCTATCTCCATCTTGCTGATACTGATGCCCTCGACCGAATCTAGCTGGAACGGCAGTTTTTTGTTAAGGAACAACAATCAGATCCAAATCATGACTCAGTACATCACTAAGCACGTTGATATCGTCCATTATCGTGCGGCCAAGATCATCCGCATGCGCCGCAGACTACCCAAGCAGAGGGCGCCACAGATCAAAAAGCCAGTGAAAATCCTTCTCATATACATGATTGGCTCCTTTCATTCGTCAGAGTTATGGCAGGTTACTGCTCATGTCGGAATAAGCTGTAGTAATATTTTTTCTTGATATATGACCGGTCGTCGGATTAAAGCACAAGGATACTCCAACTCTAACTACGAGGGAGACTCAATCCATAGTTCGGTTTGAGTGGGTCTACATGTAGGAAATAGAGCCTCTGACACCAACGCAAAACGAAGAATAGTGGCCTAATGAGATTGAGTGGGCTCATCTTAGATTGTAAGGCTGATATCACAAGGCCACAAAAATAGTTTGCAAATTTCGCTTGAAAACCAAGAGTCGAGGGCTACGCTTTTTTTCCAGATCTTGTGAAGTAGATCGGTCACCGCCAAAGACTCCACGCTCGCTCCTGCGCATGGCTGTTCAGAAACAGCCAGCGCGCTCCCCCTCACGACACGCACCGTCTTAAGCGTGCACCAGGCATGATCACCTGAAAGGGATGTCCCATGACCACTCAAGAATTGCTGCAGGACAAGAATGCGTTTGAGGTGTTGGTTGCTTCCCTCGGGTTGGAGGTGCATGCCACTGACCTCCTGCAGGAAAAGCTGTTGCAGTCCGACCTCACCTCTGTTTTTGAGATCGCTGACTACGAGCGAGACCGGTTTCTGCAACGCTACGGTGAAGTCTTTGGTGGCTGGGCGGGAGACATCCACGGCGCCGCGCGGCGGGAGACTGTCCAGGCGGCCTGGCAGTTGATTGAGTCGGCGATTCACCCCGCGCCCAGTACGTTGTCTGCAGCCTTTGCACCGACCGCTGATGGCGACGCGGCATGGCTCGCCCAGCTCAGCGTTGGTGTTGCGCAAGAACAACTGCCGTTGTACCGCCAGCTATTTGGCGAAGCCTGGGAAGAACGCTGCGTGCCCGGCGCCATCGAGTCGTGGGACTCCCCCATAGCCTATTGGCTGCACCTGCTGGGCATGATCGAGCGTTTTGGCACCAAAGCAGAAGCCAGCGAGGCCCAGGCGGCGATCTGGGAGCTCGGCAAGCGGCGTTCGGACCTGCAAGCGTTGATGTTGAGCGATGTCAGTGCGGGGGCCGAAGTTCCTACGCTTGAGTTGGTCAACCGGATTGTCGAAAAGGCCATTGTCGAAGCCGGGAAGGAACAGAGTCATGAGGCTTTCTATGAAGCCCTGGCCGATACCCGTTACCCGGCGTCGCTGCCGTTCCATCTACCCTTGACGCAGATCACCCTCGCCCTGAAAGAAAAGAACACTTCCCTTGGGGAGGTGATCCGCCAGCTGGACCATACCTACCCGCATTTCCTGAGTGAGGACAGCATCCGCGATGGGCGCAAGGCACTGTTCGGCTATCTCGGCTTCAGCCCCGAGCAGCAAAGCCTGCTGCTCGAGCGAGGCACTATCGACACCGCACGGCACTACGGTGCACTCAAGGTCCAGCTCTCGGCCAATAACATCGAAGTCAACGCTGAAGAGTTCTGTCGCGCTGCGGGCTTGCTGCGCGTCGAACTCGACCAGTTGCTGTGCCGTGCCGAGTACGCCGTTGTCGGCGAACCGTGGTACGGCTGTCGCTACATCAACTACCGCGGCGCGACGGCGGAGCCGGTACACCTGGATGAGCGCGGCGTACTGAAGTGCAGTGTGCAAACCTTCGGTTGCATCAGCCGCATCATCCGTCTGAAACGCTGGCTCGATTTACCTTTCGATCAGGTCGACACCCTCATTGTCAAATGCGCCGAGGCCCAAGGGTTGGGCGCCAGCTGGGACAAGGAAATCGCCATTACCGAGCATTCGCTGCGGGCAATCGGTCTGTTTCGCTATTTGCAACAGCATTACCAGGTCGAACCGCAAATGTTCGCGTCGTTCCTGGGCAGCTTGCCAAGAGGCGCGGTAGGTACACAGCTGCCGTTCTTCGATCAGTTGTTCAACCCCATTGGTCGTATTCAAGCCCGAGTAGAACACGACCCCAAAGCGTTTTTCGACTACAACGCACCGGTGGGCAGTCCTGGGGCCGGCTTGATGAACCGTCTTTGCGCCGGCGTGGGCATCAATCAGGAAACCTTTATTCGTCTGGCCAGCACGATTACCCAGATCCGTGGCTATGAACCGCATCAGCTCAGGCAGTCGGCAGACGATTACGCCAGCCTATACCGCCTGGCCAGGATCCCCCGGTTATTTGGCCTCAAACCTGAAGAGGGACTGCTGCTGCTGAACCTGATAGGCGCCAGAGCGGCGATTGAAGTCTTGGCCAATAGCGCGGTCATCGGCGCGCAGGATGACGCGCCCGTCGCGCCGGACACCGTCGATGTCATCTTCGCCCTGGAGTCCGCCGTGCGCTGGTTGAAGGACATCCATTTGTCCGTATCGGCGTTGGCGCAGTTGGTCAGCGCAACGGTCCCCCCGCTGACCGACACGACCCCGCTCACCCAGTTCGCGGAAATGATCCGTCAACCGCTGGCACAAGTCATGTTGAGCCCCCAACACTTTATGGCCGCGGGGGTCAAGGCGGAATACACCGATGTGCTGCAGCTCGATTTGCGGCCACTCGAGCAACGTATGCTCGGGGCGATAAGGCTCTCGGCGCAAGAACGCCAGGGACTGACATCGAGCAACCCTTATCCGCAAATCCTGCTGGTCATCGCCAAGAATGAAAAAGGTGAGTTGGCGGGTAAAGTGCACGGGGATGATAGCTCAACGCTCCCCCCGTGGTTGACGACGACAAAACATGCGTATGTGATCCCGCCGCAAGAGCATGTAAAGGTAGATGAGGGAAGTGCCGAAGGCTATGAATCCGTCAGCATCGTCTGTTTTCCAAGAGGCGGAAAGTCAGATTCGTCCAATCACTCCCAAGAGGGGGTGGAGATCAAGCTGCAGGCGCGATCGGTACACGTGCCCAAAAGCGACTCCTATGCCGAGAGTGACAACAGTGTGTCCCAGGCATCGTGGCCAAGAAATATATTCGAGCTGTCCTATCAAGCCGAAAATGTGAAGTTCGACAAGTCGGTCAGCTGTTACGCCGGTGTATTGACGGTGCGCCCTTCGGTGTCACCGAGCGGTCCCGGGTTCACCGAATGGCAGTTTTCCATTGAGATTTATCCCAGCGACGGCTCGCCCTCGTCGATGGCCTCGCTGATGACCTTGAACCCCGACATTGAGCGCTATAACGCGTTGCGCGTGGACACGGCCTATGACCATACCACGGTTGACTTGGAAAAGTTCTGTGCGGCCAGCGGACTGCTGAGTTGGCAAGTCAAGCACTTACTGTGTGTGCAAGATTTCAAAGCACGGGCGTCGGAAAATTGCAAAGCGATCAATGAAATTTTGCTGCCAGGGACCGCGAGCACGTTGGCGAGCACACTGTTTCCCTCTTCCTGGCACTACGGTGTAGCTTATATCCATGGTGGCGGTCCGCACGATATCTATATCGCCGGCTATGACATTCGCTGCAGCGCCTATAATCTGGAGCGTGTTCGGCGCATGATCACGCTGCAAAAAATGGTGGAAATACCTTACGACAAACTGGACTGGCTGATTGCGTCCAGCGCACGCGCGGAAGGCGAGCGAAACCTCGGCATCCAGATCAATCAGAACACATTCCGTGTGTTGGGCTTGTTCTGTCATTTGCGCGACCGTTACACCTTGGAGCCGGAAGCCTTTGCCGCCTTTTTTCAGGATATCTCGCCATTCGCCTGCGGTGAAGAAACACCTTTTTTTGATCGTGTCTTCAACGCTGACGAAGCTTCCGTGAAAGAGCCCTTGATTGTCGACTGGAAAGCGCAATACGACTATCGCGTCAAGAGCAATGAAACGATCAAGAAGCTGTGCACCGCACTCCATATAGAATTTGCCTTCTTCGAAAAAATAGCCGAGTCAGTATCGAAGTCGCAGGGTCTGATAGATCCTCAGATTTACTCCAGGCTGTCGGTCTTCTCCGCCTTGTATCGATTAGTGGCTATCCCTCGAATGTTGGGGATTACCCCGGAGGAGGGGATAACCCTGCTGGCGTATCTCACTCAGCAGACCAAGAGCAAGACGGGCTATATCGAGCTCCTTGCCAGTGCCCCTGTGCTTAAAAGTGATCCGCAGGGTTGGGACATCCTGGATGTCATCCTGCTGCTGGAAACGACCACCAGCTGGATAAAGCGCAATAACTTCAGTGTCGAGCAATTTTGCCAGTCGGAACTACCGCTTGACCTGAAACCCCAAAGGCGAATCGAGTGGTCAACCCTTCTCCAGCCGTTGGTCGACGACAGTGGCTTGATCCGGCCATTATCCGGGCGCGATGAAAACCAGGTACTGCGCGAACGCCTCACGGCTATCTGCGATCAAGCGTTCTGGAATGACCCGGACTACCCCCGACAGGGGCCACAGCAACTGAACCAGTTGGTCGATATCGTGCAGCGGGTACGCGCGGAACAGGAAGGGGTGGCGATCAGTGCTGTCACCCAAGCCTGTGACATCCCCTTGAACCTGGCTCCGCAGTTGATTCGTTGGAGTGGTACGTCGACCTATCAGATCCTTCGGCAAGTCGCGCAATTGCCCGCACCCAACGTCGGGCAGGCGCTCAAGGCCACTGACGTACCGGCGAGTTATATCGACCTGGTCTACCAGCTCATGCGTCATGCCACGGTTATCCGGCACCTGGGGTTGAGTGCCCAGGCATTGACGACCTGGCTGGCCCATCCCGAGTGGTTTGGGAGCGAGCCAGGACAAACGGAGTTGTCCTTGAGTGCGTTGTATGCCCTGAGTCGCTATGCCCACCTGGTGACCCGCTCCCAGACCAGCGAAGACAAGGTGTTGCACTACTTGGCCTTGACCAACGAAGCGACGATTTCCGTCCTGGGTGAAAGCACGCGAAAACTGGCGGAGTTGATTCAGTGGGAGTCCGACGAGCTGCGCAGCCTGGTCAGCCTGTTGCCCGGCAACCAGGTGGAAGTGTCCGGAACGATCAAGGACAAGAGTTTGCAGCGTATTACCCTGCAATACCGGATCTGTGGCAGTAGCTGGAGCGCCGAGATCCATCCGCTATGGACCTCCAAAGGCGATGAGCATCACTTTAGCTACCTGATTGTCGAGCCGCAGCCGGGTTATGAGTATGAAGTGTCGATCACGGCACAGGACAAGGTCGGTAAGCGTGTGCAAGCGACAAGGAGGTTTAGTGTGCCCAATACATTGGGGGAGGACGAGCCTCAACAGGTGAAGGATAGAAAAGAAGTAGCGTATGCAGAGGGTGGTACGAAGTTGGAATGGTGCAAGTTTGGTCAGTCCGCCTATATTTATCCAGTCCGCTATGTAGAAATTTTAGGGAAAATGTCGCGAGCGGGCAGCTGGCGCTTGTGGCTTACATCAGATTCTGGGGTGTTTAGCAAGGCTTATTTGGGCGCTTTCTTGTTTGATACGAGTAGTGATGGACTGTTCAGAATAGTGTACTCGCTTGAAAATATGGAGCCTGATTCGCTTTCATATTCGGTTAGCATGTTGGAAGTAAATCCGGAGTATTACGCCATCAAGGTTTCAGTGATGGCAGAAAATGATACAAGCGAATATGTTGATAGAAAAGAGTTGACCTTCAAGGTGCTTGATGCTGAGGTATTGCAAATAAAAAGCGCGAATTTTATAAGTAATAAAGAGTTGAAGTTGTTTTCTGAATCTTACGGGCGAGCGTATGTTGGAAGTCATTTTGTAGGTGTCTATCAAGGCAACGGTGGTGCTATTGCTCATGGCAAGATTGAAGCTGAGGCTCTTCTCGATCCTTATGAAGAAGATTATGAAAAAATACCACTGATACAACTGGACAAAGCCGTAAATTGGGATACCACCTACACATTGAAAGTTTGGACCGGTGGTCCTGACTGGGATACGTCTCAGAATGCCGTCACGACAGAACCCTATGAGCTCAAGACACCGAAGGAACCCGCGCAGATCACCATCGAAAGCGGTGAGTTCACCTCGGTACAAGACCTGAAACTTGTGGTCACCACCAAAAATACGGAAGGCAAGACCATTCAAGTTGCCATCCGGCAAAACGTGGGCGGTGCCGTTATCGCGCAAGCAGTATTCGATCTGGAAAAAGGTGTCGCTCATCTGGACCAGGCCTTGGCCGAAGATACCCAATACGGCGTTTACCTCTATATCGGCGCGTCTATGGAAAAGGCCGAAGTATCCGCTGGAGTGCCGGCAGGGCTGAAAACGCCTTATCTACCACCTGAAGTTGAAATCACCTCGGCCACCTTTATCAGTACGACTGAGCTCAGCATCACCTTGGATGCACGCAATGTCAGGGACAATATCTGGATTGGCGTCTATAAAAGCTCGGGGGGAGGCTATGCAATTACCCATGGTGCTTTTGGCCAGGATAAGGTCACGGGTTTTACTGGTCTTGACTATGAAACGGACTACATGCTTCAGGTCTTGATTGGCAAGACTTGGAATACCACAAATATCTACCTTGGCAAGCGTGCGGCGAAGACACCTGCCAAACCTATTACCTACCTCAACCAAGATGAGGTGTTCAAGGTACTCAACTTAACCGCGGGCAGCGGGAGTGATTTCAATCGAGTGGGCAAGGGTATTACTTTTACCTATCAGGTCACCGTCGAAGCCAAGCGAGACCTTGAGGGCGCGGGGTTTGATTTCGGACTACCGGAGGGGTTGGAAAAAGCCGGTATGCCGAGGGTGCCCACAGCCAGCGAGCCACGAGAGGATGAAAACCGTCCACAAAACTGTTTGAATAAGAACTGGGATGGCAAGAAGGAAAAAGCACTGTTCGCCCAGGGCAAACACCCGTTGAAACTGATGAAAGGCCAAACCTTCACCCTAGAAATTCCAGTGAAAGTGATCACGACGCTGGAGCGAAAGGTTCAGTGTGCTGTGCGGGCTTACACCTATGACCCGCAAGTCGTACTCAATTGCCAATCCAATACCCATGTCTTGCTTCTGGATCAGGGGCCGTCCGTGGCTTGGGGTCAGGGCAGTAGCTCTGGCACATGGCATGACAAGGCGTTCACGGTAGACGGACTAACCAACCGCGGTGCAGCAAGAAAGGTCCAGGCCCTCCATAAGCGTCGTCAATCCGCCGAGGACAAATGGGAAACCCTCTCCGCGGCGATCAAGGTCGATGTAACGGGAACCTTTACCCTGGAATTGAACGCCAGCGACAGTTGGGACGAGACCGAGGCGGATAACCCACATCAAGTCAAATTCGTACTGGCGGCTGGCGATAGCGAAAGCCAGGCGGAGTCGCCGGTACAGGAGTTCTATATCGACCGGACCGCACCGATTATCGACTGGGTCACCCCACAAAATGACCAGCCGATTCAACTGAAGTCCGCCCGGGACATTCCTGAAATCGACTGGTTGATCCGGGTTCGTGAGCTGGGCCGGCAAACCGGGCTGTCCACCACGGCACTCTGCCGCGCGGCGCGGCTGTCGGCGAACGCACCGTTCAATGATTGGCGTGCGGTGGGCGAGGAGATCATCGCCGCAGTCTCTGAAGAGAATAAGCGATACAAACCCGATCAGGCCGCCAACCCTCACTGTCGAGCCCGCAAGGGTTCTTGGAGCCGAGATGAATAAGGAGCTCGTTCACGCACTCAATACCGCCAAGCGCGATGCCTTGGTGAGTTACTACCTGGGGCAGGTGATCGCCAATGTCGACACCCTGAAGCAGCAGGTGCGCACGGCCGAAGATCTCTATGATTATCTGCTGATCGATCCGCTGGTGGGCAGCCAGGTGATGACGAGCGAGCTTGGCGAAGCCATCGCCAGCACGCAACAGTACATCAATCGCGTGGTTCAGGGGCGTGAACCCAGGGTGGTGGCGTCGGCCATGGAGGTCGCGCGTTGGCAGGATGGCGAAAACCGATATGCTGTATGGGCCGGGCTCCAGCAGTTGCGGGCCTACCCGGAAAACTATATCGATCCGCCGCTAAGGGTGTCCAAGACCGAGTTATTCAAGGCGTTGGAGTCCAGGCTCAGCCAGGGGCGAATCAATAACGACCTGGTACAGGAAGCCATTCTGGACTACCTGAATGGCTTTGAGGAAATCAGTAATCTGCAGATCATTGCTTGCTATGAAGATGGCCTGAAGCCTCTTGTCGACACCTTTTATTTTATCGGGCGAACCAAGATGTCGCCTTATCAGTATTACTGGCGCAGCTTGAATATGCGCCGGCGCTATAAAGACGATCAGCTGTACCCGACCGCCTGGTCGGAATGGAAGAAAATCGAAACCAGCCTGGACGGCGCCATCCCTTCCACTGTAAGGCCGGTGTTCATGAACGGTCGGCTCTACGTGGCGTGGTGTGAGTCACGCGAGGAGAAGGATGAGAAGGGCAGTGTGAGTCGCGTCGAGGTGACCTTCAAGCTGGCGCACAAGCGTTTCAACGACAGCTGGTCGGAACCGCATAATGTCTACAACCGGGAAATCGAAAAAGACCAGGAACCGGACCACCTCATTGCCGTGGTAGACGGTACCTCGGGTATTGAGTACTTATGCCTGTATGCCGTTGCCAAGGGGCAGTCCGAGCAGAAGCTGCGTTTTATCTGTGACCCGTTGATGAATATCATTGACGGGGGCAGTGGCGAGGAGAGTGCAACACTCAAGGAGCTGTACACGTCCTTTTCGGCCCCTGATGTGGTACAGCATCCCTACAAGGAGGGTGTGTATCAGGTGGTGGTGGGCGCTCGCGAAGATATCGTTCGGGTGGGTGCCAATCAGAATACCGAGATCGTGTTCAATGTAAAAATTGACGGCGACAAGCTCGCCTTCACTTCGGAAGTCAGCCCAGGTTGCTTCCCGGAAGGCTTCGAGCGTGTGCTGGGGCAGGATCCCAAGCTGCAGCATGTGTTCGAGATTCAAGGGCAGGATATTCTCAAGGAGCAAGCGAAACAGGTCAGCGATTTTCAGCATCACGGCAGTCGCCAGTACAGCCAGGTAGCGCTCTCCAAACTGCTTTCCGAACAAGATGTTCGAACGCTGTGGATTCGGCATGGCATGGAGTTTCAGTTGGATGGCCGGCAACGAGGTTGTTGGGCCAAGGATGTGATCACCCTGACCAAAACGCAGAACCTGCATCAGACCCGTGTCCATACCGACGGGAAAACCGGCGCACAGTTTCTGACCCTGCATGGATCGATGAAAGAAGCCAAGAAGCCCGAGTCACGTGAGTCGCTGCATTCCCCGCTGCGGTTGAATACCTTGTTCGCCAAAAGCCTGATCAAACAGGCGAATGCAGGTGTCGAGCGGGTGTTGACGGAAACCCAGTGGATTTCGGAGCCGGCGTTCAAGGCCAATGATGCCGAGGTGCCGATCGACTTTGCCGGTGCCAATAGTCTCTATTTTTGGGAGTTGTTTTTTCACACCCCCTTTCTCGTGGCACACCGGCTCAATGTCGAACAACGCTTCGATGAGGCCACCCATTGGCTGCACTTCCTGTTTTACCCGGCTGCGGAGCGCGGAGAGTATTGGAAGGTTCGTCCACTGCAAGGTTTGAATGCGGGGGCGCCGACACCCTTGGCCGATGACGGTGAAACGGACCCTGACGCTCTCGCGATGGTGGCGCCGGTGCGCTATCAAAAAGCTGTCTTTTTCAAATACCTGAAAAATCTGATGGATCGAGGCGATGCCTGTTATAGGGAGTTGAGCCGCGATGGTCTGGCGCAAGCCAAGCAGTGGTACAAGTTGGCGCTGACCTTGATCGGCGATCGGCCACAAGTAAAGCTGGTCCGGCGTTGGGAACCGGTGCGCCTGGACGAAGGTATGAAGCAGAATCAGGCGGCCCGGCGCCAAGGCGCGATCGAGAAGTCGGTCAAAGGGGTGACGGGGATTTTCACCTTGCCCATCAATCACACCTTGAACGAGTATTGGACCGACCTGGAAACCCGCCTGTATAACCTGCGCCACAGTTTGACCTTGGATGGCAAACCCTTGTCGCTGCCCTTGTTCAACAAACCGCGTAATCCCAGTGAGTTGCTGGCGGCGCGAGCGGCGGGGGCGGTGCAGAGTGGTGGGGGGCAGGGTGGACCGCTGCAGGTTCCACCTTATCGTTACTCTCAGATGATCAACAAAGCCTATGCGGCCGTCGAAACCTTGATGCAGTTCGGCTCGACGCTACTGCTGGCGCTGGAGCGTAAAGACGGTGCGCAGCTGGAACGCTTGCAGCATTTGCAACAGGGCGAGTTACTGGCGTTCACCCTCGACATGCAGCTGCAGTCGATCAAGATGGGCGACGCCAACAAGGCCATGCTCGAATACAGCAAGTCGGCGGCCGAGGCGCGGCTCAAGCACTATGACGAGTTGCTCAAGGAAGGACTTTCCGATCTCGAGGTCGCGGCGCTGGGCGTTCGCGGTGGGGCCATGGTCGCCGCGCATGCCGGCAATGCGCTGCGAATCGCCGGTGGCTTCGCTGACCTGGCGCCCAATGTGTTCGGTTTCTCCAATGGCGGTATGCGTTACAGCTCGCCGATGCAAGCGGCGGGAGAAGCGGTGCTGAGCATCGCCGACGCGGCGATGCAGTCAGCCCTCATGATGGAGACGACCGAGCAATATCGGCGGCGGGCGCAGGAGTGGCAATTGCTGCGCAACCAGGCCGAGATCGAGGTGCGCCAGGTCACGGCGCAAATCGAGCTGGAGGAGGAACAAGGTCAGCTATTGCAAACGCAATTGGAGCAGCTGCACACGCAGCAACGGCACAATCGCGCGCAGCTGGATTTTCTCTCCACGCGCTTCAGCAACGAGCCGCTCTACCAATGGATGGTGAGCAAGCTGGCCCCGTTGTACTTTCAGGCCTACGACGGCGTGATGTCGTTATGCCTGGCGACCGAGGCGGCCTGGCAATATGAAACGGGTATTTTCGACCGTCCGCGCTTTATCCAGCCTGGGGCGTGGAGTGATCTATACCGTGGCCTGTTGGCCGGCGAGGCGCTCAAACACGGTTTGCAACGCATGGATCAGGCGTACCTGCTGCGCAATGAGCGCAAGCTCGAAATCGTTCATACCCTGTCCCTCAAGAAGTTGCTGGGTACAGACTGGCTAGAGGAGCTGAAAAAGCTGAAGAGCGAAGGCAAGCTTGCGTTCGATCTGACCCAGGATCATTTCGATGAGCGCTACCCCGGCCACTATCTGCGCCAGATCGTGACACTGTCGGTGTCATTGCCCGCGGTGGTCGGACCTTATCAGGATATTCGCGCGATGCTCACGCAAACCCGCAGCCTGTTTGCCACGCAGCCCCGGATGGAAGCGGTGAAGTACCTGAAAGGCGATGGCGGTTCGGCGGATTGCGTGCAAGCCAATCTACGGGCCAACCAGCAAATTGCCTTATCTACGGGGATCGATGACAGCGGGATGTTCGTGCTCAATTTCGCCGATGAGCGTTACTTGCCGTTCGAGGGCACGGGCGCGGTATCCAGCTGGCAACTGGAGTTTCCCAACCCCAAGCACCCGGAACAACGCGCGATGCTGGAAACGCTTCGCGACGTGATTCTGCGCATTCGCTATACCGCACGTGATGGCGGGGCGGTTTTTGCCAAGGAGGTCAAGGCCAGTTTGCCCACGGCACCTGAGGTTAAAGCCACTTAGGGCCCGGCCGCAGGCTCGCTGTGCCGGTTCTCGCTATGTCACGCTTCGAAAAGGCTGGAGCGCCAGGATGGACAAGAAACATCAGGTCAGGATTCCCGAGCTTTCGCTACCCAAAGGCGGCGGTGCTATCCAGGGCATGGGAGAATCTTTGAAGGGCGGGGGGATGAGTGGGGGCGCGTCCCTGAGCCTGCCATTGCCCTTGTCCCCGGGGCGGGGGCTGACGCCGGGGCTGGCGTTGCAGTATAGCAGCGCGGGTGGCAACGGCGCCTTCGGTTTGGGCTTTGGCCTCGGCCTGCCCAGGCTGAGCCGGCGTACTTCCCAGGGGGTTCCCCTGTATGCCGACACGGATGAATTTCTCGACCCCAATGGCGAAATACTGGTAGTCGAGACAGACAGTCATGGCCAACCGCTGGGCACAAAGGAGCGCATAGGCGCCGAGCACTACCGCGTGACCCGCTATTTACCCTGTGTGGAAGGTGGTTTTGACCGCCTTGAGTATTGGCAAGGCGATAAGCAGGCGCCGTTCTGGAGGATACGTTGCGCCGACGGCAGCCAACAGTTATTCGGCAAAAGCGCCGAGGCGCGCATCAGCGACCCGGATGACCCGCGACGGATTCTCGACTGGTTGCTGGAAGAAAGCGTATCGGTAAACGGGGAACATGTGCTCTATGGCTATAAGCCTGAAGACGCCGAGGGTGTCGATACCCGATTGCCTGCCGAGGTTCGGCGCGAGCGCCGTGCGCAGCGCTACCTGAAGCGCGTGCGTTACGCTAATCGCGCGGCTGCGCAGGGCTTGTATCTGCTGGACGACAGCAGCCCGCCGCCGAAGGACACCGACTGGTTGTTCGAGTTGCTGTTCGACTATGGTGAACATGCCGTCACCCTCGACGATCTGCCGGACCATACCGAGCGGCAACCCTGGCCGGCCCGTGCCGATGCGTTCTCAAGCTATTCCGGTGGCTTCGAGGTGCGCACCCATCGTTTGTGCCGGCAGGTGCTGATGTTTCACCGCTTTGAGGCGTTGGCCCCGGATCTCGCCCCGACCCTGGTCAGTCGACTCGCCTTGGAGTACGACGAATCGGCGCTGGTCACTCAGCTACGCGCCGCCTATGGCACCGGCTATGGCCTGGAGCCCGTTAGCCGACAGCTTATCCAGGTCGATACCCCGCCACTGGAGTTCGGTTTTACCGGGTTCGACCTTGAACAGGCCCGCTTCGCCCCATTCGAAGCCCTGACCGGCCTGAACGATGGTGTGTTTTGCCAAATGGTCGATCTCTACGGCGAAGGGCTTGCGGGGGTGCTTTGGCGCGATGGCAGCAGTTACCTGTACCGTGCCCCCTGCCGTGCCGACGACCCGGACGACGAGGACGCCATTGCCTACGCCCCCTGGCAGCCGTTACCCCAGTTACCCTCGGGTGGTTTGCCGCCGTGGGGGCATCGCGCGCTTCTGGACCTGACCGGCGACGGTCGCCTGGACTGGGTTATCAGCCAGCCGGGCCTGGCGGGGTTCTTTTCCTTGAGCGCGGACGGTCAATGGCAGGGTTTCGTGCCATTCAGCGCCTTCCCGACGGAGTTCTTGGCGCCTTCAGCGCAGTTGGCTGATGTGCTAGGGAGAGGGTTGGCTGACTTGGTGTTGATTGGCCCCAAGAGTGTTCGCCTCTATGCCAACCGCCGTGCCGAGGGTTTCTGCGCCCCTGTCGAGGTGGAGCACAGCGTGCCGGATGCGCTCCCGATAGGCGACTCGGGTCATACCGAGCTGGTCGCTTTTGCCGATATGCTCGCCAGCGGGCAGAGCCATCTGGTCCGGGTGCGGCACGACAGCCTGACCTGTTGGCCCAATCTTGGCCATGGTCGCTTTGGCGCATCGATTCAGTTGGCCAGCCTGCCGTTCGAGGCCATGCACTTCGATCCCGCTCGAGTCTTTCTCGCCGACCTGGATGGCAAAGGCGCGGCGGACCTGATCTACGTCGAGCATGACCGCCTGCGGATTTTTCGCAACCACAGCGGAAATGCCTTGGCCGAGCCGGTGGAGTTGTTGTTCCCGGAGGGCGTGTATTACGACAATCTGTGCCAGGTGAGCTTCGCCGACGTCAAGGGCAGTGGCTGCGCCAGTCTGGTTCTGACCCAACCGCATATGACCTTGAAGCACTGGCTGTGCGAGTTCACTCCGGCCGGCAAGCCCTATTTGCTGGAGCGCCTGAACAATAATCGGGGCCTGGAGCAACGCCTGGTTTATCGCAGTTCCGCCCAGGAATGGCTCGACGAGAAACAGGCAAACCCGGCGGCTGTCAGTCGCCTGCCGTTTGCGCTGCAGGTGCTCTCACGCCAGCTCAGCCTGGATGAGATCAGTGGCAATACCTGCACCCAGCGTTACCATTACCGACAGGGTTATTACGATGGCCAGGCGCGTGAATTCCGCGGCTTCGGCCTGGTCAGTCATCTCGACGCCGAGACGCTCGGCAGCGGCGACGACACGACGCTGACGGCCCCCGTGTTGACACGTACCTGGTATCGCGTCGGTACTGAAGGTGACGACCTGCGCGAGGGTTATAACACCGCTGACAGCCAAGCCTGGCCGCTTGGCCAGACGCGCTACACCGATCTCCATGGCGAGGCGCTGGCATCCCTGGCGGCTGACGAGTTGCACGAGGCGCGGCGAGCCTTGCGCGGTCGTGTGCGACGTGAGGAGGTGTTCGGTGCGGATGCCAGCGAGCAGGCGCTGCATCCTTACACGGTGACGGAGTTCCGCTATCAGGTGCACCAGGTGCAGGGGGGAGAGCATCGGGTATGGCTCGCCCTGCCACTGGAGTCCATCGCCTGGCAGTACGAGCGAGATCCGAGCGACCCTCTCTGCGCGCATCAGGTGGTGTTGGAAGTTGATCGTTATGGCCAAGCGGTGCGTAACGCAACCGTCAACTATCCCCGCCGTCCCAACCCGCGTTCGCCCGATGAGTGCAACGATGAACAGCAGACGCTGCTTTATATCAACGAGAGCCAAACACGCTATATCCACCTGGACCAAGGGGCGGTCTGGCGGCTCGGTTTATCCTGCGAGGACAAAAGCCATGTCTTGCACTGGCCGGCCGCGCAGGCGCCGCAGGGTTTGTTGGACTTCGAACGACTGAGCGCGGTGGACGGCCCGCTGCGCGAGACCCATCCCCGGGTACTGACTGGCTGGACGCGTCAGTACTACCGTGCGATCGCCCAGGATGAAGCCCTGCCATTGGGGCAGGCGACGATCGAGGCGCTCCCCAGTCACGTCCATCAGGTTGAAGAGGCTTCAGCAGCTTTGGCTGAGCTGTTCACCGGTTTTCTGGACGGCGATGACTTGGGGGATACGCTACAGGCGGGAGGCTATCTATTAGCTGAGGGCCATTATTGGAAACCCAGTGCGCAAAGCCACTACTGGCCGTTGAGTGGGTTTTTCCGCGTAAAGGGCCAGACCGATCCCTTCGGTGCTGCAACCGGGATCGACTACGACCGCGATTACTGGGGCGTAAGCCACCTCACCGATGCACTCGGCAATGTCGTTCAGGCGGAGTATGACTATCGCGTGTTGCAACCCTGGCGTATGACCGACCCCAACGAAAACGTCGAGGAAGTGGCCTATGACCCACTGGGTCGGCGCTGCGTGTCGTCCTTTTATGGTACGGAGGAGGGTAACGCTGTTGGCTTTGCGCCGATCGCGAGTTACACCCGCAAAGTGAAAACTCTTGAACAAGCCATCCTGGATCCTGAAGAGGCCATCCAACGAGCGGCGCAGGTGTATTTCTACGAGGCCTTCAGTTGGATGGGGACACCTGACCTTGACAAGCTCGCCGATTCGCCAGGCTTGAAGAGCGACCAGATAGCATCACTGCGCGGCCGCTTGCGCGCCAGTCATTGGCTCACCCGTGATGGCCATCTGCGAGCCCGGCAGCGTTGGTCGAAACGGTTGCCCGAGATAATCGGGTTGAGCCCTGAACAACAGCAGTCCGTGCTTGAGCTATTGGCCAGTGTGAAGCCGACGCCAGTCCATAGCGCCGTACTGACCCATGACCGCTATCCGGACGACCCGGAGCGCCAGATTCGCTGTGCGCTGGTATTTGCCGATGGCTTTGGCCGCAGCCTGCAGAGCAAGCTGCGGGTTGAACCCGGTGAGGCTTACATGCTGGGGGCCGATGGTGGATTGGCCGTTGATAATAACCAACTGATCAGCCGGCCATCCGATCCGCGTTGGGTGGTGTCGGAACGCATCGAATACAACAACAAGGGGCTGCCGGTACGTACCTACCAACCGTATTTTCTCGATAGTCATCACTACGCCAATGACGCTTCGCTGCGCCTGTATGGTTGTCACGATACCTTCTTCTATGACCCGCTGGGTCGCAACACCGAAGTCATTACCGCCGCCGGTTACCGGCGCCGTACCCGTTATGGCGTGTGGTTCGACAGTTATGAGGATGAAAACGACATGGAAGCGGAACAGTCTTGAGCGCTGGGCTCGACACTTGGAAGGATGCTGCGCCCGTCGCGGCCTTGGAGAAAAGGATCGGCACTGATGAACACCACCAGCAGCGTCAACTTGTGTCAGAGCACACCGACGATCAAGGTGCGCGACAACCGGAGCCTTGAGGTCCGCACGGTGGCCTACCACCGTGCGCAAGTGGACGACCCCGCGGTGGCGCGGGTGACCCGGCAGTGCTTCGACCCACGAGGACAGTTGCTCAGTGAAATCGACCCGCGCTTGTTCGCCAAGGCGCAGCTGGGTGAAACCGTGGCCCCGAACTTCGGCTATCAGGCCAGCCTGGGCGGTCAAGCCCAGCGGGTGGTGGGGGTAGACAACGGCCTGCGTCTGGGCCTGGCAGATGTCGCCGGTCGATTGCTGTGGAGTTCTGACGGCCAAGGCCAGCAGTGCCGTCGACAATATGATGCGTTGAACCGTCTCCTGGCGGTCTTCGAGCAGACGGCGGGTCAGGCGCAGGTCTGCAGTGAGCGCTTCAGCTACGGTGAAAGCCTGCCCGACGCCGCGGCACATAACCTGCGTGGCCAGCTCTGTCGCCACCGGCACACCGCCGGCGAGCGGCAATGCATGAGCTATAGCCTGACGGGTTTGCCGCTCAACGAACACTGGCGTTTCCTGCAGGCGCCAGACGAGCCGGATTGGCCAGCCACGGATCGCGAGAGCGAAGCCCTGCTGCAAGCCGAGGTCTCCACCACCCACTGGCGCTACGACGCCCTCGGCGAATGGCATACCCAGACCGATGCCGCGGGCCATCGACGGCGTCTGGCGTTCAACCGTGCCGGCCAGCTGGCTCGCCGCTGGCTCAAGCCCAAGGACCAACCCGAAACGCTGCTGCAACAGGATCTCGTGTACAGCGCCGCTGGCCAGGTTGAAGCCGAGACGGCCGGCAATGGCGTGCGCATCACCCGCGTATTCGACCCGGCAACCCAGCGCCTGAATCACCTGAGCGCACGGCGCCCACGGGATAATGTGGTGCTGCAAGACCTGCGCTATAGCTATGATCCGGTGGGCAATGTCCTGCGCATTGAAGACGCCAGCCAGACGACCCGCTATTTCCGTAATCAGCGTATCGACCCGGTCAACACCTACGCCTATGACAGCCTCTACCAACTGATCGAGGCGACAGGCCGGGAGTCGGCCCAGGCCGGGCAAGCCGGGGCAACCCTGCCAGCGTTGCTGCCCTTGGACGATGCCAGCCAAGTGGTCAATTACCGCCGCCACTATTCTTATGACGCGGCCGGTAATCTGCTCGGCGTCCAGCATCAAGGTGCCCGGGGTTATCGCCAGGATATGCAGGTGGCCCTCGCCTCCAACCATGCGCTGCCCAGCCAAACGGGGCTGACCGAACAGGATGTGGACGGCGGCTTCGATGGCAACGGCAACCTTCGTCAGCTCGACGCCGGGCAGCCGCTGCAGTGGGGCAGGCGCAACCAACTCAAGCGTGTGGTCCAGATCAACCGCAGCGATGCCGCGCACGACGATGAATGCTATGCCTATGACGGGGGCGGCCGACGCGTGCGCAAAGTTCGCACCGCTACCAGTGGCAGCCAACAGCACCTGAGCCAGACCCTCTACCTGCCGGGCCTGGAGCTGCATCAGACCCACCAACGTCCACTGAGTGGAGGGCCGGACCGACTCACCGAGCAACGCCAGGTCATCAACGACGGCAACGTTCGTTGGCTGCAGTGGACCCAGGGCCGCCCCGAGGCCCTGGGCGTCGACCCCTATCGTTACACCCTGGACGACCACCTGGGTTCCAGTGCCCTGGAGTTGGACGGCGAAGGTAACCTGCTCAGTCATGAAGAGTATTACCCATTCGGTGGCACGGCCTTCTGGGCCGGGCGCGATCAACTGGAGGCGAGTTACAAGACGATTCGCTATTCGGGAAAGGAACGGGATGCCACCGGGCTGTATGACTACGGTTACCGCTATTATGCCCCTTGGTTGCAGCGCTGGATCAGTGCCGATCCGGCGGGCACCGTCGATGGGCTCAACCTTTATGCCATGGTGAGGAACAATCCTGTCAGCTTCATCGATCCTGACGGTTGCGCGGCAACGATTTTGTATGGCATGCACGAGTCACGTCAGGCCTTCCTGGCGTGGGAGTCTGAAGGGCCGGAAAAGACTTATATCACCATTGATATGCTTAATGACGCATTGGGCATTAGCATGGACAGTAGTGGTGGCGATGCAAACGTAGCAGCGAATTATTCTAAAATAATAAATCGTATTAAGATGGGAGTGCCCGTAACCGACCGATCAATTAATTATGTCGTGTCAGAAGCGATGGGGTTAAAAGACCTCAATGGTAGTGGTGTCAGAGCACTTTTGCAGAGTTGGAGTGATTTTTTGAGAAACAACGTTGAACAGGTTGATGTTATTGAGTCTTGGAAGCGAAAGTACGGCGGGAGTGCAGCGCTCAAGAAAAATGGAAAGCCGTCGGATTCATTTAAAGAAGGATTGAAGAAGATAATAAGGAAGAATTATGGCGTGGAACATGACTTCAAAGGGTACTCCGTTCTTGCACAAGCTGTTTATAAGGGGCCGGATACTTACATGAAGGAGAGCAAAGATTATCCGCAGATGCTGGTTTTAAGCACGATAAGCGGTGCTTTTTTTAGAAAGACTTCAAAGCTTGCGTTGGATTGGGCGGCTGAAATTGGCAACCCCGTGTTGTTTGTTTTAGGCCATGCAACATTTACGGAAAAAGGTCTGCAGACAACGCCTTTTGGTGCGGAAGTTTCTCGGAAAACATACAAGCACGCAAAAAAGGGAGGAAAAACCCAAGCGACCTCGGTTCGAGAGCCTATAACATTCTCTGAATATAGACATGCTCAGAAAAAAGGCTACAAACAAATCAGTTACTTTGGGAGACATTGAAGTCCGCCGGTGAGTCCGATAGGCACGGGGCCTGACAGGTGTTAAGTGATTTCCTTGATGGACAGGATTGAAGGAAATTTATTTTTCTTTTCACTGTCTGCTTTTGAATGAGGTTTATTGTTTTTTTGAATGCGCGAATAAATCTCACCTCGATGCACTGAAGTTTCCCTAGGGGCGACGACTCCAAATTTAATTGCGCCTCTGTGAGTGGAGAGAATTGTTAAAGAAATATTGTCATCAAAATATAGGGTTGCTTTTGTTTTTAGCGTTAAAACTATCATGGTATTCTCTTTGGTTTTTATGTTTTAAGATGGATTGGCTTTTTGCGCGACTGAAGCATTGAGTGATTCGCAATCTTAAGAGGCAAATGACATGTCTGTGTTGTATGTAAGGAAGAAAATATAGGTTTGCCAGCGAATACCTGCTTGCAAAAATCGCTGTAAAAACGCCTCGAATAGAATGTCTGCTGAACTTTAATTTTACGCTCGTTTCTATCGATTCTTTCCTGTCTTTGTTCGGTCGCATGTGACTGAAGTTGCTTTCAGACCTTTCCTGACAGGCTCTGCATTGCCTAGCCGCTGCATGGTGCCTGTGCCTTGCCCTCTAGGGGGAGCCTGGTATGGCCCGCAGCGGCCGTATTCGGACGCGTCTAATGGGGGCGCGCACCCTGTATGCCCATGATGGGCGCTGGTGAATGTAGATCGAAGCTGAGCTTGGGCATGCATTCGGATGACGTATACAACCTAATTTGTAGGTGAAATCATGTTCGACTCTCTGAAAAGGCGGAGTGTACTGCCTCATTTGAGTGCCCCGGTGATAGCGGCGGTTTTCCTCTTTTCCCCCATGGCTTTTTCCCAGTCTGCCGTGGATATCGTCCAAGGCAGCGAAGCTGGTCAGGTCAAGGCGAAGGCCAAGGCGGTAGAACCCATTACCGTGAAGCTCAAGGCGCTGAAGGTACAGCGCGACAAAGCCGGCAAGGAGTCACTGACCGCGGTCAGTGCCGTCAAGCCGGGGGATACCATCGAGTATCAGGCTGTTTATAGCAATATCAGCAAGCACCCCGTCGAGGGCGTGCAGGCCGTGCTGCCGATTCCCAAGGGCACCCAATACCTGGGGGACAGCGAAAAACCCGAAAAGGCCCTTGCTCGTACCGCCGCACAGCGCGAGTTCGCACCCATTCCCCTGAAAGCGCAGGTGACTGATCCGCAAGGGTCGTCTCGCGAAGTGCTGGTTCCCTACAGCAATTACCGTGAACTGAGCTGGGACCTGGGGACGTTGCCAGCGAAAACCAGCAAGACTGTGGCGGTCAGGGTCAAGGTACACAACGGCGCTGAAAAAACTGAAACCGCGGCCGCAAATCCATAAGGGCTTGCGTGGTGATAACTATGGATTTGAACATGTATAGACACACGAATACGCGCGCCATGGCGCGCATTCCGAGCGCGATGCTGCTTGGATGCCTATTGCTGATTGTGATGGTTCTGGCGCAGTCGGTAAACGCGTCGAGCATGCCGGCGGCGAACTATTCGCTCGAGAGTTTTGCAACGGCGAAATATAGAGACAGCAGTGCACCGGATGGTTTGGGTTACGCCAAGTCGAATACGGTCAAAACGACAGTCCAGCAGGTGGCAGGGCTTGATCTGGGCGTCGGTCAGGATGTGAAAGCAACGGCCGGTGGAGATGTGATCATTCAGCATCGCCTGACCAACACAGGTAACGGCAATGATAAGTTCACGTTGACGGGGAGCTGGGATAGCACGCAGATCAGTAGGGTTCAGTTAGTACCGACCAACGGTTCCGTGGAAGGCGCACCCGAGGTATTGACGTCCGGAGACAACTTCAAGCTGCGAGGGTTGGCAAGCGAAGAATTCACGGATTTCAACATTGTCGTGCATATGTCTTCAACGGCGTCGGGCATGGCAAAACTGGAGCTTACTGCAACGTCAGAGTATGAGAGTGGCGTATCTGAAGCGGTTACAGATAATATCGAAGTCGTCGAAGAGGCGACCTTCTCCATCAGCCAATCACAGAGCAGTAAGCCTGGGGTGCCGAGTGAAGACGTAGAGATCACCCTGAATGTGGTTAACGGTAGCGCTCATGAAGGGATGGTCGCGCTTAAGGACAGCCTTAAGGAGTTGGAGCTTGTTGAGGACTCCATCAGAATCAATGGTGCCGCGCCGACCAGCCTGCCTGAGACCCGCAAATTCAATAGCCAGGTGAGTGACGATGAATTTTCCTTGGCATTCCATCTCGAGGCCAAAGAGCGCACCAAGGTCGTTTTCAAAGCTAAACTGAAAAATCCAAAAAATCTGAATGCGGTCAACTCTGTAATCTACAAGCGTGTCGACGTGGGTGGGGATGATAAAGCCTCGCTGGATCTGGGGGGTGTTACGCTCAAGGCTAAAGATCTCGAAATTCTGTTTGAGAATAGCCATGATCTGAAGGTGGAGCTGACGGGTGGTCCGGATGTCGTTGTCGGTTCCAAGAGTATTTTGAAGCTGACGGTCACAAACAATAGCACCATCAGTGATTCATTCGCCTTGAAGGTAACCGACTTCAAGGGGCAGCATAACATCCCCGGAGTCACCAGAAACCTCGATGGATCATGGGGCACCGGTATTATTGAGCCTGGGAAGGCGGTCGAGTTGGACCTGGAGATAACGCCGTTTGCCGATATCGAGGAGTCATTTGAGCTTGAAGTGACAGCCGTATCGGTGTCCAGTCCATTAACCGAGGATAGCGCCACACTCGGGCTTACGGCGATAAAGCCAGAGCTTGAGGTAACGCTTGATAAAGCATCCATCAATCTTGTCGCTGGAGTACCTGAGCTTATTAAAGTAACACTCAAAAATGCCACCGATGCAGCCAAGGGCTTTACAGACAGCTACAACCTGACTGCAGAAGCAAGTCCTGGGGTCAAGGTAACATTCGTTGCCGATACGGGGGGCGTGTGTGTGGCCACTGGAGCAGCAGCGCTCCCGGTGACGCGGCAGTTGAGAGGCGAAGAGTCCCAGACGTTTTGTGCCAAAGTAGAAGCCAAAGCGACTGTTAATGCAGGCGGCCAGGTTGAGTTTAGTGCTTTGTCGAGAAAAACCGGGGCAACCGGGAGCGAAACGCTCGTGCTTAATGCTAAAACCAGTGCAGTCATCGGCCCTCAAACGTCGATGGAGTTAAGCGGAATGCCTGGCACGCAGTTTGTTTACTCGCGCTCGGTGATCAATACTGGCGGGAACGAGTTTGCGGCGGGTGAGCTGTCGCTTCAGGCTGATTCGGAGTTATGGCTTACCAACCTTTACCTGGATAACGGTAACAAGGAGGTAAAGCCCGGGAACCTGCTCAAGGACGGGAAGCTGCCCGATACTCTGGATGTTGGCGCGCAGGTTGATATTCTGGTGGTAGTGACGATTCCGGAGAATAAAACCCAGCTGGGCAGACCCAATCAGATAAAAATTACGCTGAGTCATAATGGAACTACTCTGGATAGCGTGAGTGATATGGTTTCCATGGCAGACGCTTTGCTTAAGATGGAAAAGTCACAAGTTGTTGATGATGCGTGTGCGACTGAAGCACCTGGCGCCTTTGCAACGAATGCTCAAGATATCAAACCCGGGCAATGTGTCTGGTATAAGCTGAAGGTGACCAACATCGGGGCAGGAAAAATCAGTGATATTGAGATTGATGATTATTTCCCGGCTTTTGTTGAACCGCCCAAGGCAACCGAGGTAACGGTTAGCCCAGGCATTAAGGTAAAGGCCGTGAATGGGCGTGCGGTCAACGCCGTCATTGCTGAGCTGAACGCTAACGAATTTAAAGAGATGACGTATAAGGTGAAAGTTAATAATAATTAAGCTTTTGATGCAGCCCATCCGTTAAGTTTTTTTGGCCCGCCTTGTGCGGGCCTTTTTATATGCCTCCAAAAATGGCAGAGAAGGTACGCTGTCGAAAAGCGCTTTTTAAAAGTTTCCATGCTGCAGTAACGCTAGTCTGCGTAATAAGGCTTATGCAATGGAGATCGCTAAGCGCTTTCAGGAGGGCAGCTGTCATGGCTCTTGATTTTAATAGACAGCTATTGTCATCCGGAAAGTTTTGATGTCCTCAGGGAGGTGGATATGTGTGACGATAGGGAAATACTGGAAGATTCACAATGGGAGAGGCTGTTTCCGATACTGAAGGCCAATGGTCGGGTCTATATTGGCAATCAAGAAGCCTGTCGCCAATTTGTCCGCGCGGTATTCTGGGTGCTATTCACCGGGTCGCAATGGAAGCTGGTCCCCAAGGAATACGGACGCGCAAACACGATCTACAAGCGCTTTACACGCTGGGGCAGCCACGGCGTTTGGAGCGATCTCTATGAGCGGTTTGGAGCCGATCCTGAATTGCAAACCATTCTGTATAAAGCCCACATGATTACCTGTTATCAGTCCAACAACAGGCGTGAACTCCTCGCGCTCAGCAGGCGGTTGGCGGTCCTACCGGAGCCTTCGCAAAATTCAGCTTTCAGTGATCGTGACGCGAGGTGTTTCAGATGAAATTATCTGATTTATTTTTGTGGACTTCGTCGTCAGGCCTTTCCCTCGGCCCGGTACAAGGATCCATAGGTGATGATTCACAAGGAGCCATAAAGCGGACTTTAAAAAACATCGCCAATGTCAATGGGGGGGCTGGAGAACTGAATGTAATTGGCCCCTATTCGTTGGTGCTGGAGGCGGCAAGACCTTGCACCATCATTCTTGACATAGAAGAAAAATATAAAAATTCCGAGCTGTTACCCTTCCGCCTTCAAGAGGGTGAGGTCTCAAAAACAAAAGAAAAGCCCGATGTCATTGACTCGTTCAAGGGAGGGGAGCTGAGCCGTCTTTTCATGGAGTCGGCTGCGCGCGTAAAGCGCGATGTTGAAAATAGTGCTGTCGAGGAAACAACGGCTTCTGCGGCAGAGACCAAATTGCCGAGTGGGGTTGAAAGCGAGTTCAAGGCGATTGAAGAGAGCGGTTATTTGCAGGTGGTGGACAGTGTTCTGCTGCAGGCGGTTACGAATACGACTGGAGCCACACCGGCCCAGATACGGGACAAGTTGAATGGTGTGTATGATGATCTGTATCGTGTCGCACTGCTTCCATCTGCAGAGCGTGCTAGATATTTTGTAGATACAATGCACAACCCCGAATTAAAATTTTATGTGGCTGCTATTATATCTACACTTAGAAGTCTCTCCGATCATTCTCAGCCCATCGATGAGTCGTTTCTCTCGGAGCTTGGCACTGAGGCACAGAAGATCTTAAATTTCTCCGAGACGATCGATATCAAACTGGATGAGTTTAATCTTCTCCTGACGGGAATGGTGGTACTGCAAAGATACGATAAGACGTTACTTTCAAGTGTTGTGGATAATGATCCGCTCCAAGCACTTAAAGTGGTCTTCTCTCGGGTTGGAGCACCTGTCGTACCACCTGCGCTCTGGCAGAAAGATAATTTGCCTTCGTTATTGACCAAGCTACGTGCCATGGGCTACGAAGACGAGCTGACCAAAGCGGCAATGATCTATTTTTATTTGACGGAGGATATTTTTTGGCGTAGTTACAACTACCACGATGAAGCGCTCAGCGTTGAAACATTAATGAGTGAGTTCAGTCTTTGGTTCGACAAGATACTCGCGCACAACGCCAAATTGGATCGGCTTGCCGAGATGGCGAGGTTGCGGCATGATGGGCTTTCTTTTGTCGACGTCAATGGCATGACGGTGGAGAAGGCTGTAGAAAAAATAAAAGATTGCATTCACCTCTATCCTGAATTTGAAAATTATGATGACGAGCGACTGACTCGATATGTGGTGTTGATTTTCAATCGCCATCTCGAAGCAACGTCGATGATCGGCACCTATGAGCAAAGTGTTAAGACTTTATTGATTCGGGATGCAGGCCAGCGTTTCGAACCCATACCGACATTTACCAGTGTCGCAGAAGCGGACAAGGCTTATCAAACGCTGATGAACGGTACGAATACGGAGCGAAGTATCTTGCCTGGAACGCTGGAACTGCATTTGGCCAGGTCAAGTGGTGTGCAATTCATGGGTGCAGTAGAGCAAGAGACACTCTGGCAAGAAATAAAAACCGCGCTGGCGGATGCGCCTGATGAGGTTAAATCCAGTGTTCGACTTAAATGGAGGCAACTGATAGAACGCGGTGAGCCTGCTGCGGGCGCGGTAAAGCGGATGTTGCTCGACTTCAAGCAGGTTTTAGTCGACAAGCTCATTAGAGAGTCCGCGACGGGAAGCGGTGGTTCGGTGTTGCAGGCTGCCCTGCAACAGCACGCCGCAAAACCACTGGAGATTTTTCTGGAACCATTCACTGCGGCATTGAAACGAATGCAGCTTGGGGACCCTATCCAAGAGCCCTTTGAATACGCACAAGAACGACGGCTCGCACAGATCGAGCCGACCCCATTTTTCGATGCCCGAGCCTTTGCTGCCGATTTTCTTCGTTCCCATGGTGTAACGGAGGACGAGATGGAGACGGTGAGCGAGTACAGTCGTCCCAGCGACTATGGAGGGCTTGAGGAACGGCGCAATGGTACTTTGATTGAGCAGACGATCGATGGATTCGAGGCCGGAGGGTTGACCTCGCGTCTGCTGAAATTACCTTATGGCAAGGTCGTGCTTCTTGATACACAAATGGAAGAGGCGCTGAAAGATTTTTATTTAGGGCAATCCGCCAGCGCCTGGGGAGTGGCTCAAGGTCTGGAGCGTGCCCGACAAAAAGGATTTTGGGAAATTCCCAGTGTCATAAAGTATGAGAGCGAATGTGCAGCGAAAGAGTTATATACGCACATGCGCGGAGCTTCGCATCGCCAGAGCGCTTTCGAAAAACTGGAGGGAAATGCCGAGTTTCTGGCTGGGTTCAGTACCAACCCGCTTATTACCTCCTTCTTGATCGTAGAGGGACTCAGCCGGGGCGATCCGACGGTGCTTTTCAATGCCGTCACATTCTTGTCGCCCGAAGCGCTGGACTTATTGGGAGATATGTTGGATAGCCTCAAAACCGGAACCGCCGATGTCCAGGACATGATACGTACCACAGGTGTTCCGCGGGATACGGCTCAACAGGTCGCTTCGATGGCACATAGCATGCACGCGCACCGTCTCTCCCTGGCGGATGTGCAAGATCTCGATGTTATCCAGGTGAGTCCCTTGAGACTGGGAGAGAAGGTTCGTGAAAACTACCCCGACGAAGTCGTCCAACTCATGGCGCGCGCCAAACGAGGCGAAAAGGGCCTTTACTGGGAAGGAATGCCGGTCGTGCAGTTGGCGAATGGTGAACCGGCGCTATTGAAGAAAAGCGGTATTTATTATTATCAGTGGGACGCTGCCGGGCGCAAGCCTTATGCACCATTGGTCTGGAGGGATGTCAATGAGCAAGGCGAGCATGTGTATTATACGAGCGCGAATGCTTTAAGAGGGGGCAGTCTTCAAAGAAAATTCGGGCGGAAGCTGGGTAAATATATCTCAAACAATAAGATCTATCAGCAAACGTCAGTGCGTGTAAAAAAATTGGACTTCAACCTGTCCGAAGAAGACTTTTCAAACCTGCTTAGACAGATAACGATTTCCAGTGACTCTCTACAGAGTACGAATGCATTTGATGTCCTTAACAAGGCATTCAAGAATAGTGAGATATTTCGCGGCTGTGCCAACTGGCTCATCAAACAGCAGCGCGGTGACGGGGCAAAAAAATTGTCTGCAGGTGTAGAGAATGCCCTGCCGAGCCTGACGGGCAGACCGGGAATGATATTTCCACAACGTAACTCTTTACCCCGGGGTTACTGGAGTCAAACCGGCATGGTAGAGAAAACTGAAGAACAGAGAACAATAGAAGCTTTTCTCGGCGCGATCGATAAGCTAGCCCCGGTTGAAGCGGTTGGCTCCGGGGTTGATCCCCGTACCATCTGGACTCAGGCGATACTTAACCAGATGACCAGTGGCAACCCGGCGCCCATCTCAAGTGCTGAGATCTCATCAACGCGTTGGTTTGAGTTGAAGCGCCTCGGTCCGCAATATCAAAATGTCGACTTGGATGCTGCGAGGAAGCAAAGCGGTTTGTTGATGGCCTGCACTTCGGAGATCCTTGATAGGCTGCCGATTACCGCGGACACGCTGATTGACGGAACGAAAGTCTGCGAGCGAGAGACGAACAAACAACTCATGTCGCTTTTCGCCAGGCTTTCGGATAAAAGGCTGGGTCCTGACATGACCTGTAAAGAGCTGTTTCATAAAAATTTTGAGCTGGCTGAAGGTGGAGCGTCCGGTGTTGGAAATGCGGCTGAAGACCTTCAAACGCTGGAGCGCTTTTTCGAGCATTTTTCAAAAGATCCTCTATTCGCAGATATCACCACGACAGGACTTGAGTCTGGGGCAAACCCTTGGAAAATTGTCTTGAATAAACAACTGGCCCAGCAGCAGGGGCACGTGACTTCGGGGGTAAACAAGGAAACCAGGACGTTATATTTGTTAGAGGAAGGTATGGCGCATATCAGTGCCGCCGGTATCCGGAAAACGGGCGTGCAAGACAAGTTTCTGCTGGGTGTTCTTGAGGCGGCGGGTGTCGATTCATTGCCTAAGGATCTGGCCAGGACGAATCAAGGTGCCCTGGCGTACTGCAGAAATAAGATCGTTGCGGGCGGGTATGTGGAGAAGGGCTGGGGGCTTCACGGTGGGCCCGATCAATATGAGCAGGGAAAAATAAAATCTTCGTTGTGGCTTCTCGAGGAACAGATCAATACCCCTGGAGGACAGCGGATTTTGGCGGGGCTGCAACCTTACGCTATGCAGGCTGCGCATATGGAAAAAGACTATAGAAAAAAATGGTGGAGATTTTGGGAATATTATATGAGTGCTTGAGCGAGGCAGCCCTGTATCACACTGCTCGCCAGGGGCGAGCAGTGCTTTGTCGGTCCGGCGATCAGGAAAGCTTGAGGGTAGCCATTCCCGCCACGATGGTGGCGATACCGATCCAGCCGATCAACTTCACTCGTTGTTTGAATAATGTATAACCCAGTACCGCGGTGGCGACGACACCACAGCCTCCCCAGATCGCATAGGCAACCGAAAGGGCGATTCCCTGGACCGCCATGGACAAACAGACGAAAGAGAAAACCGCGGACAGTATCCCTGCCAGTCCGAGCGTGCGTCGAGTAAAGCCCTTGGAGGCCTTGATGAACAGGTTCGCGACGACTTCGAGCACCACCGCCGCGGCCATCCAGGCCATATGGACCCATGTGAAATTTTCTAACATAGCAAGTCACCCAGTGATGGAGTCGTTAAATAAGTTTGGCGGTGGCGGGCTCGGGATGGCTGTCTTCAACACCACGCTCCATCATCAAAACGCCCAGGAAAACCGTGAGCAGACCGATGATTTTCTGCAGATTGATCGTCTCACCGAAGAGCGCGACACTCAGTACCGCGACGGCGATGAGTCCAACGCCCTCCCAGGCGGCATAGGCAACAGCCACCGGGATGACTTTAACCGCCATGGCCAGGAAGAAGAACGAGAGCGCGATGGCAGCTGACATCAGGGTATAGCCGATCAGGGGCATGTCGATCGACGCGTATTTCATCGCCATGACGCCCAGAATCTCAGAGGCAATTGCTGCAAGTAAGAATAACCAATGCATATTAAGCTCCTTATCCCGATAGAGGGACACACTCATGAAAATCGATGTACAAGCCTTGGCGCTGCACTTGCCGCCGGCCTGAAACGTGAGTGAGAGACTATAGCAGCACTGTCTTCGTGCCGATCAGACACGACCTATTCCGGCGGATGGCGGGTGGGGCACACTGATGGTTTTGCAAACCGCACAAATCTATAGGACTGTTGGGCCATAAGGATAAAGTGATGCTTGGATCTATCGACTCTGCAGAGTACACCTCCATTAGTCCTTCTTGTGGGGGGGGTGAAGATCATATTCCTGGCCCAGCGCCCATTGTTGGTAGCCAAGGAGGTATCTGGAATGGAAATATATTTTGTTCTAATAGTCATGGCAGTATTAAGACGGTAAGTGGCGATGTTTATCCTGAAGGTTGCGATAGTAACCAGAATGTCCGCATAGATTTTGACAACATTTCACAGTGTTCTTCTCTGCATGAAGGCGTGTTGGCTTTTGGGGATGTCGATGATCTCATTGATACATTGATTGAAATCGTCAGAGTCTCTGCAGGTGGGTTGGATAAGGCAACAGTGAGTCTATTGTCAGAGCTGATAAAATCACGATCTGATCACCAACAGCAGCTGATGGATAGTGCGAATAATAAAAACAAGGCGTGCCATCGTCGTGCTCTAGCACTTCTCAAGAGTGCGGACTTGCTGGAGAAGACTAACATTCAAATAAGGTCCGATCTTTTGCAGCAGGCTCTTGCTGTGTTGGAAGGTCTGGCCGCTGCTGTCAGGGATACAGCGGTGCTTTCTGAACACCTGCTGAAGGCAAGAGCGTCGCTTGAGCGCGCAATGGGGGCTCTGTCGGATGATAAGAAAACGTACCTCGACCAAGAGATCGATGGGCTAAGCGAAGGACCTGCACAAAGCGCCGTTTTGTATTCGTGCGCCAAGTACGAGCAGCGACGATTGCTGCAGAGCCTGGTGGCTGTTTATCGGCTTTCTGAAATGCTGGAGCTTTATCATCCTGACTTTATCAGCAAAGCGTCAGGGGCGGATGCGCCGTTGGGAGAAAAAAAGCCCAAGGTCAACCTGAGTGTGTTTCTAGAGACCGCCAATTCGGCGCTCGCGGCGCGCGGTAAGCCGCTTATCGTTTCGGAAGAAGAGTGCCTTAACCGGCTCTGGGAATGCGGGCTGCATTATTCCGAATCGACGGGAGGTGTGGTGGAGTGGAAAGAGGGGTTCTTCGACGATGTAAAAAAAAGGATTCTAACATTTCATGTCGAGACCGCCGAGTCGGTGGAAGCCCTCTATAGCGCTCTGCTCAATGAAATTCCAGCAACATATGACAATCGGGTTAAACCTTGTCACTGGCCATCTCTCGATGATTTCAGATGCTGGGCCAGGCAACACTGGTTGGATTACTCGGTGTGCAAGGGCGGAATGATCCTGGATTTCCAGCTGAACTGCCCTCGGCCATTGAATGGTAAAACTCTATATAAGGCGGCCTGTAATAGGCTGGATAGTCATTCCAAAAGAAAGCTGGACTACTTTCATAAAGTGCTGGGTAAACGTTATCCTACTAAGGATTGCGCAGATTACCGTGCCGCGAAAAAATTACTCGACTGGCTGGTCATGGATGATGACATGTCTCCCGAGGTGAAGGAGGTACTCGCCAGCCTGCTGCACCTCAAACCTTTTGAAATTGACCTAGATAGAGGTCCGGACTGCTCCAGGCATACAGATAAAATTACAGGTGGTGAGGTGGTTCCCATCCCCGGCGGTAATTGTAAGCAATATGAGGGATGTGTTCGATACTCAGCTGATGATGAGGATTATTATTGGGATACCTTGTCTTTCACTGGTGCGGAGGATCGCGCCTATCGGCGTTATATTCAATCTTTATATGAAAAAAAGGTAATGGATTACATTCGGCAGGCTAAAATATTACGGGATGAAAGTGCTGGGCCTACTCGGCTAGGCGAACAAAGCGATGCTGTTGTGGGTGTCATATTTTTTAATTTAGCAAAGCAGTATACTTGGGAAGAGAAGAAACGAGAACTTCATATGTCGTATTTTATTGGAAAGCAAGTTGGGAGGGGCCGGAAAGGAGGGGGCACACGGAAGAAAGTAGATCCGAGGAGAAACCGAGGAAAAGAACTGGCTGTTGAAGCCAAGCAAAAACGTAAGCAAATGAACTTGGGCACTGACTCTCAGAGCTCGGTGGAGGGGGCGCATTCGTAAGGAAATTAAGCCCTATAGGGCACCTTCCGCAAACCCTTTAAATCATTCTGCTCCTCCTGCCGTATCAGCATATTTTCAACTGCCATCGGGTAACGCCAAAAAGGCCTCAGTTTTTTCTTGGTGCCCCAAAATATCATTTCGCTAAAAAATCAAGTGAAAACTCGCTGAAGCTCTCCACTTATTTTGGAAGTGTATTGTCCGGAAAAGCCATTACCCAGATTCTCCAGTATCGTGTTCGGTTCCGGATGTGCGTCGGGTCCGCTAGATTCTAGCTGGCCTACCAGTAAGGGCATTCCATGAGTTTCACTTGGTTGTATATTCGTATCGCGGTCGGTGCGACTCACAAGCAATTCATACGTCCAATTATTTGGGTGGTGGTGAATGGGGGAGGGATTTTCTAGCATAGGATTGTATGTCCATGAATTGAAGGGGCCAAATAAGAAAGGTTGAATTTCATCATTTTTAAATTTAACGCTATAGGGGTGAGATGCTATTGGGACACGTCTTATTTTTGCTTGTGGTTTTTGTGGAGTAAAAATATGTTTATAGCAAGGCACTAGTCAGCATAAAGGAGTTTCAATGATTAAAGGAACGTCGTCTATCGATCCCTCGGAGCAAGTCACGGTTACCGAGACAGCTAGTATCCCATCCACAAGCATCTGTGGGGTGTGTAATGTGGGTGTGGGTCATGGGAGTGCCTCTACAGTGACTCAAGAGCCACCCCAGGCATCCGTGATTGTTTGCCCGGGGACTTCTGCTTTTAAGGAGGGCTTTAGCGGTTTTTCAGCAGGGGCCTCATCGAGTGACAATTCTTCGTCCTTGCTTAAGGTGTTGGTGGTCAATGATCCGCCAGGCTCCGACTCTGATGCGACGTCCTTGAAATGGACTGCCACCAGCAAACCCCGAACAACGGCTGAGTTGGAATGGCCTCAAGCGATCCTGAACTCTAGATTGCAAGGAATGCAGCACGCTAAACAGGATCAGTTGAAATGCTTTTTTTCTATTCTTGGTAAACCCATGGAAATGCTTGAGGGGCTGGAACGAGAAAGACACAATGATCTCGGTAGTCGATTCGATGGCCTGATAACTCGGGCGCGTCTACGGGGGCTCATTAATGAAAAGCTGGACGAGCCGTTTGCCAGAGCTAAAGTAGGCTTGATGTATTTTCCTTGCGCAGGCGGGGAGTCTGTCTGTGTAACGTTCGGAAATTTACCCAAATCTCAGGATATCTCGCTGGCGAGATTAAAGTCGGAGTCGAAAGATATGGTTAAAGGCTGGCTAAGATGCCTTTCTGGACAATATGACTATGATACTCCAGAGGACGATCTCTTGCTCTCGGAGGCTATCACTCTTCTCAAAAAAGCAGTTGAAGATGAATGTAAGGAAAGTCTTGAAAAATTTGCTGTGCATATTGGTGATGTGGCGACCATGGGGCCGCTGGTATTCAAATCGCCGCCCGAACCACCACCCAAACCCTCATTTTTTATTGATGAACTGTTGAAGAAATAGATTCATTCGCTGAAAACAAACAGCCCGGCAGGCGATGCCGGGCTGTTTCTGTGTGGAGGTTTAGCTGGGGGTAGTGCAGGAGGGAGAGAGGGCGTGCTTGCGAATAAAGGCAAGCAGTGCCTCATTGACGAAATTCGGATTTTCCAGGTTGGAGATATGACCGGCTTTCGGTATGAGTTTGTACTCGCAGCCGATTCTCTGAGCCATCTCCAGGGTTTCCGCGGGAGGGCGGGGAATATCATGCTGACCACACATCAATAGCGTGCTCTGCGAGTCAAGCTCCCGTAGGCTCTGGAGTTTATTCTTTCGCCCAAATGTCATCTGTCCCAGCGGCACGATGTTTTCGCGCAATTGCTTGGCGGAGAACTGGGCGAGTTCCGAGCGGAAGACCGAAGGGAGAGCTGAGTCAAGGTTGATCTCGGGATGGAAAAACAGTGGAACGATCCTGTCGAGCAATATCGACGATATTGCTCCGGCATCATAGATCTGTTCGAGCATTTTGAAGTAGCCGATTCGCGCCAGGGGTGGCTCCGCGCCTAGATAGGTGTCCATCAGGACCAGGCATCTGATGCGCTCCGGCGCCATCAGAGCCAGTTCAGCGCCCCACATTCCGCCGACAGACAATCCGACCATGGCGCATTGCTGGATATCCAGCTCATCGAGCAGCCGTAACATATGGTGTGCGATGTCCGACAGGGCCCAGCTGTCGTTGGGCAATTTGCCCGACCTCCCGTGCCCCCAAAGATCCGGGGCGATAACTCGGTATTTCTTCGACAGGACTGTAATCTGCGGCTCCCACATGCTCGAGTTCCACAAATAGCTATGGCCCAGCAGGACAGGAAATCCTTTGCCTTCATCCCTATAATAAAGAGGCTGGCCGCTGATGGTTTTAAAAGGCATAGAGTGTTATCCCCTGATTGAAACGCGTTATCTCAATGCTCCGCAGCGTATTGCACAGAGCGTTGCCGAAGGATGGCTGATTAAAAACACCTGGGTAGGTGAACAGCATCAAGCATGCTTGCGTTTGGTTATTCTGCTTGCAAGTAACGCTTTTGTTGGGGGCTATTTATCGATAGCCAGATAACAGGATTTCGTGATCAGTCAAGGCTGTTGTTTCGGACAAGTCCTATATGGGTGGTTCGCTCAAGGGTGGCAAATGGGAGTCTCGGCGAGGCTGGAGGCCTGCCGGAAAATTAATCGGTGCATGTGACGGTGTATTCATTCGTGAGTAACTTTCAATTCTGGAGTTTTATATGACGTTGATTGCAGCAGTGAATCTTTTTCATAATGCCTCTTCGCATGTAAATGATGTAAATCAATCTTCAGGCGTTGGTCGAACGATCATTGGAAATGCTATTGTCGGGTCAAGTAATGCCACCATGCCCCAGATACATTTTCCGTCCAGAGATGTCTCAACGGGTAATTTTAGAGATGCCATAAAAAACGTAGATTCCCCCAAAATAAATAGACGTGCACGTACGCGCGCCCATAAGAAAAAAGGGTCGTCTAGAAAAAGGTTGTCTGATAATAGTGGTGCAAAAAATTCTCAGAAGCCGATTACTCATGCTCCGGCACCAGGCCATTTTCATCCGCCGGCCACGCCTGGTGTGAAAGATCTGTCTCAGTCGGTGACGCCCGACCGAAAGGACGTTTCGGGCAACAAGTCTGATCGGGGTCGGATGCATAAAGACGGCGAGCTATCCAACTCCTTTTCTATGTCGGGGCGAAATAAACCGAAGGATGAGAGCACAAGAGTCAAGAAAAAAAACGACCTGAGGAACGCGGTAAAGGCCGGTGTTGAACATTATTACGCGCGAGTAAAGCGCGCTGAGCTTGAGGTGGTCAAATCCATCCCTGGCGATTTTATATATAACCCCCTTGATACCAGCACTCCGCCATGTAATTCATCCAAACTATCCACTGAGTTCGGTGTAGGTGCGACAGTGCCCGACATCAACCTCAACTCGCTGACCGAATGGCCTACCCTTGGGAATAAAACGTCAGAAACATTCATTACCGACGACACAGGTTCCAGGTTTAGCCATCAACGCCGGTTGGCAACGTTAGTGGAGGACGGTTTGATGCGGGTTAAGCCTACTATTGATCGCGCGGCAGCCACCTTTTCGTTAAATAAGCTCGAGAATCAACTGAGCTCGCTGTTAGAGAAGGAGGGCACCGATCAAACATCATTCTTTGCAGCTATCGACAGTGAGGATCGACGTTTGCTCGGGCTTGTGTTGGCAGTGGACAGGTTTCTCGATGCGCATCCTTCGTCCAGTGACAGCGAAGTGCTGGTGCATGCACTCGCGGTCTATCAGCAAGAGGTGCCCGCGCCCATTCATCTGGTTGATGCATACCTCTACAAATTGAAAGGCAGCTTACGCGATTGGGTCGACTGGCCGCAGGCGCAGAGAGAGCTGCAACACCCGAGCAACGCGTTGAACCGCGTGAGCCAGCATTACGACTTATCCGTTTCGGCGGAGTTCTACCGTTCTCTGAATCCGAACGATTTGCCTAAACGCTCCGACATCGACGGGCAGGCGGCACTTAACCAGGATGCGCTGTTGATTTCAGCGGCGTTGATCCACAACCAGGTGCACCATGGGGATATGCTGCATGCCGCGATGGATCAAGGAAAGGTCTCGCTCGAGGCTTTGAAGGGGAATTTCATCAAGGCCCTGGGCACTGAGCTGGCCGTAAAAAAAATAGCTGAAAACCTGTTTGCCAGCGAATGCTATCAGAACAAAACCGATAAGCCCGTCATATTCGATGGCTTTACCCTGCGCAACGCCGCCGGGATGACTGTCGAGCAATTGCTGAAATTATCGCAGTTTTCACAGGTGCCAGGCTTTACCTTGTTGGATGAGGAGCATCGTCGGCAAGCGCTGCAGCTGGCGATATCCCAGTTGCGGGAGAACAGCGATTATCCCATCGGCAGTCCAGAGCACTCGATGGTGGTGACACTCAACCAATTCACCGGCACCAGCTTACCCGCGGATGACAGTCATCGAGCGCAATTGATTGCGGACTTCCAAGCGCTGTTGAAGTCCCAGCCTGAGAGTGGCCTCTGGTTCGCGCTGCATCTTGTCCGCAGTGACAGTGCCGAGATTGTCGCAGGGCCTCGGGCTGACTGGATAATGAGAAGGGTCAGCGATGAGCTTTCTCAACTGGCCAAAGCGGATAAGCAGGCGCATGGGCGTATGAATTTGTGGTTGGAGCTGAATAAAATAGAGGTGTCAGAGGGCGGCGAGAAAACGGCTAGCGACCTGGAGAAAGCGGCACGAGCATGGTTGAACGGTCGGGATCAAGAGGATGCGCTGACAAGCTTTATCCGCCGTTTAGTCGATCAGTACTTCGATCGAAAAATCCTCGGCGGTCAGGATGCGCAAGAGACCGCGGCAGCGTTGCTCGATTACGCTAATGAGCGTTTAGGGACTGTCCTTGTTGATACTGGTGAGACCCTCTTGGCGGCAAGTGCCGAAGAGTTGGAGTCTGCCATCAAGTCTTATATAAAGCCCCGGACCGAAGAGGACAGGGACGACCTGTTGGTGGCAGTTCGGCCGCTCGGAGCAACGCTGGATAACGTGCTCCAGCCACGCGTTGCACCAGACGCCGCCTGGATAAAGACCGATTCCAATGTCCCCCCAAAGTTTAAGATTTTAACGCTCATGTCGCGCGCGGGCTATGAGGTCAAATGCCAGGGATCGACGCAAGAGTATGACGTCATGCTGCTAGGCAATGAAGGAGGGCGAGCGGTGGCGGTAGTAAAGGACGGCGATTACTATTTCGTGGCCGACTGGGAAACCGGAGCCGCCCTTCCTGGTACAGCGCCTCTTATTTACGATGGAAAAAAATTGTATAGCGAATGGGGGCCGGGAATCAATCCGGAGGGCGTCGTCGTTATGGGGCAAAACTTGACGGAAAGAGTCACGGTTAAAGACACGCTCCTGCGGATGCTTGTTGAGCCGGATCTCTCAGCGTCATGGAAGTTCTCGGATAACCTGGCCGTTGAAAACGAAGAACTCAGCCGGTTGAACATTCCAAGTTTTGTGATGAGCATTTATAAGCAAAACCTGTGGTTTCGAAGTTTGATCAATGATGAGGGTAGTTTTATCGGGCGTTTTGGTCACAAGCAGAAATGGAAAATCAAGCTAAGTTGCGAAACTCGGGGGAGTTTGATCTCAAGGGTACGACGATCACCATACCCTCAGACAGCGTGTCTGCGTCAATTACCTATCCAACTGCGACGGGAGTTGCAAATTCTACGACCGAAGAAATCTTCCTGCACGAGTTGCTTCACGCCGGCGCAGGCGCAGATGACCCCGATAAAAAGCCAGGACACAACCTTGGAACAGTGGTTTTTTCCAGTAGGCGGATACTGGATTTGTTGGGAGAGCCAAGGCCGCCAAGATTTGCATACAGCGACACTCCTGCTGGTCAAAAGGAGGAAGTAATAAGGGCGGCCGAGTTAGAAAAGGAATTTTTGGATTATGAGTTCGAACTTTGGGGTAAGCGTTCTGTCGCCAAGGTAGTAGAGGCGGGTGAGGCCCGGCCGGCGGGGCTGAGTCCAGAGCAATATGATCGGGTGATGGAAAGTGCAGCGATGAGAGTGCTGCTGGAGCGGTTAACTGGTCTTCAGGCGGTGGCAACTCGGCCCACCCGTTGGCTTGAAAATATTGAGCAGAACCTTTCTTTGCTCAATCCGTCGAGCACTGGCCTATGGTCCGTTGCCAATATCGCGAACTTTTATCGCTCCATTGCAGAACATCCAATCGTCTCGGCCATATTGTATTCTCAAGCGACCCAGTGGTTTGATCAATCGGGCTCGGATGGGCAGAAATGGAAAATTGTCCTTGATCCCGCCTCGCGCTACGCGGTGGATGTGCAAGGTGATCGGATTTACATAAACCCTGCGCTCCTCTACCAAACCTCTAGCGGATTGAGGCCGATCGAGATGGAGCGTCTCTTGATACAGGCCTTGCTTCAGAAGATCTACCCCTATGACAGTCAGCTTCCTGAGGAGCCGTTTTTAGGGGTGGGGGTCATCGAATTGATGACGGATAAAATATTGGATGACTGTGGTTATAAATACCCTCGTCAGACGGCTGCGGCTACCTACAACCCGAATGCCCCGGATACAGAGGGCACGAAAGAGCGATTGATCGAAACGACAACGTATGCCCGCAGAAACCACGACCAATTCGAAGAAGCGGCGCAAGGGCTCTTCAAGAATTGTACGGAGCGTTTAACCGGCCGGGGCTGAGTCCCGCAAGCCCCGTCGGTGGGTCTGCCGTAGTGTCTCGACGGCGGACCCGCCCCCTTGGCCCGGCCATCGGCCCCTTTACCGTTATAACTATTCACTACCTCGCAACCATTGTTTAGCTGTACCGGGAATTTCGGACCTGTCCGGTACAGCCCGGGAGGACAAAATAGCATTCTCACGGCCCGCTGACGTGCCGCCCATTTTTCCTGGGCGGCCACTTGCAGCGCTTCCAGGGCCAGGGTTTCGTGAGTATGTTTTTACCGATCGTTCGTCATCTCTTTATCTTGAGTGTGGTGAGTCTTGCGGGTATCGCGGGGCTCTGCAGCAACACTGTCGAAGCCGCCATGGCGCCGCCCGGTGAGCTGAAGGCGTATGCCGAAGCCAGCTACATTGGTCTTGACCCGCTCAAGCCAAGCCGGGTCTTTTCGGCTCCGGTTTTTATCAAGGTCCAGGCCGTTGAAGCCCTGACCCTGACCGCGGCCGAACTCACCCACATCACGCCAGGCAGTGAAGCGCGGATCGCCTTCCAGTTGCACAACACCGGCAACGTGGCGACCAATTTCGCTTTTCGTGCAGAGTCCCTCGCCGCTGATTTCGCCTTGGAAGATATGCAACTGCATCAGGACGGCGATAGCCGTGATTTGCTGAGCGGCGGTGGCTTTCCGCTGCTGTTGGAAGCCAATGCTCCGGCACCGACGACCTTGTGGTTGAGCGGTCGACTGCCGGCACAGAAGGTCACGGGCCGGGCTCACCTCAAACTGCAGGCCACCACCCAGGGCGGCGTGCAGGAGAGCGCCCAAAGCTTTGTCGAACTGACCCAGGGCGCCAATGTCCAGGTGAGTCTGCTGGCCTCGAAAACCGCGGTTCAACCGGGCGACAGCGTGACCCTGACGCTGCGCGCGGGCAACCTGAGCGCTACCACCCAGGCCAGTGAAGTGGCCAGTGCCAACGGCACCCCGATCCGCATCGATGGCGCACCCCGTTCGGTGTTCCTGCTGCGTCAGCAACTGCCGGCGCATACGCGCTATATAGACGGCTCCCTCCGCGTGTTGGGCGCACGGCAAGGCGCGCAGACACTGTTTCGCCTGCGCAGCGCTCCGGCTTTCGAGTACCGGACGCAGTTGTCAGCCGCCGATGCAGCCAATGTCGCCGAAGTCGCGATTGCCTTGCCCCAAGGTTTGCCGGCCAAGCAGATGCCCGCCGAACTGGCGGTATTCAAACTGAATATCACGGAGCAAGCCTCGGGTAGCCTCAACAGTGTCCTGGATGCCTACTTCGGTGACGGTCAGGCGGACCGACCGCGACATATCAGCAGCGCGCCGCTGAAATTGAGCGTGGGGCAACTGGCCGGTGCCGATCTGCTTCCCTTGCTCAAACATGTCGGCGACTTCGCGGCTGACCAGGACGGCACCTACATCCTCAAGACCCGCAACGAGGGCGGTCAGCCCACCCAGGGTGTGCTGGAAATGAACACTCAGCTCCCCGGCGCCATGCAGGTTCAGGGCTCCCAGGGGGAGGGCTGGGAGTGCCGTCAAGCAGGACAGCAGCTGCGCTGCAAAAGCCAACAGGCCCTGGCGCCGGGGGCCGATTCCACCCCGGTTCAATTGACCGTGAAGGTTCCGGCCAGTGCGATTCCCCAGGGCAAGGCGGTGCTTGAACTGGAAACCCGTCTCGACGTCTCGGGCGGCGGTGAGTCGTCGACGCTGACGGCGAACAACAGTGTCCGCGATACTGTGCGCATTCTCCAGGGCGCCTCCGTGGCCGGTCGCGTCTGGCTGGACGAAGATCACAATGGCCGCTTCGACGGTGGCGAGGCGTTGCTGGCCGGCTGGCGTGCCCAACTCCTCTATGGCAATGAGATCGTCAACGAAGCGCAGACCGATGGTAACGGCGCCTACCGCATTACCGGCGTTGTGCCGGGGCGTGTCTATGGCTTGCGCATCCTTTCTCCGCAGGGGGCCTGGTACGGCCTGGCACAGGACCATGGCGACGCCAAGAGCCGACTGCGGCACAGTGAAAGCGTAGTGGAGTACCCGGCGCTGCAGGCAGGGATGGCGTTGCTTGAACAGAACCTGCCGGTATCCCCCACGGGTCGCCTCTATAACGCTGTCACTCGCGAGCCGGTGGCCGGCGCCAAGGTCACGCTACGGAGCGTGGAGAACGCCTTGACGGCCCGGGAGTTCCTGACGGGAGGGGAGCAAGAGGTGGTGACCGACGAGAACGGCTTCTACTTCTTCGATTTCCACCCGCAGGCACCGGCAGGCGTCTACCAGTTGGACGTACAGGCGCCGAGCGGTTATCAACAGGGTTTCTCGCGCTTGCTGCCGCCTCAGGACAAACACCTGGACATTCCAGCGGGGCAAGCCGGGGTGTACAAGGTCGCCTCGAGCTTGCGCGCCGCCGATGGCGCGGAGGCTATTTATTACAACGCCTTTGCCCGTCGCCCGGGCAGCCTGCGCCTGGCCAACAATCACCTGGCACTTGATCCTGACGAGGCCGCCGGCAAAGGCCTGGTCCTGCGCATGGAAGTCGATCGCCCGGAGGTCGAAGCGGTCGATTTCGTCAACTACACCTTGTTCGTCAAGCATGGCCTCAGCGGTTCGCTGTCGGGCTTGAAAATCGCCGATAGCCTGCCGAGCGGCTTCAGCTATGTGCCGAACTCGTTGCGTATCGCCGTTGCCGGCGCCCCGGCCAAGGCCGCGAAGGCCCCGGTAATCGATAAGTCGACAATGACGCTGGATTTCAGCGACGTCCCCCTGCCGGCCAACAGTGAAGCGGTCATCACCTACCGTGCGCGGGTGGGTGCGACCGTCAAGGAAGGCACGCGGGCGATCAATCGGGCCTCGGCCAGCGCCGGTGCCTTGACCTCCAACCAGGCCTCGGCGGTGGTGCATGTCGTCGCCGGGGTGTTCAGCAGCGATGCGTTCGTGGTCGGTAAGGTGTTCCTCGACTGCGACCAGGATGGCCAACAGGGCGAGGGCGAAATGGGCGTGCCGGGCGTGCGCATTTATATGGAGGACGGCACCTTCGCCGAAACCGACGTGGACGGTCAATACAGCCTCTATGGCCTCAAGCCGCAGACCCACGTGTTCAAGCTCGACCCCGTCACCTTGCCCAAGGGCAGCACGCCACTGGTGTTGAACAACCGCAACGCCGGTAACGGCAACAGCCGCTTCGTCGACCTGCGCAACGGTGAGCTGGGTCGGGCCGACTTCACCCTGGCCTGCGGCGTCGATGACGCGGTCAAGCGTGAAGTGCAAAGCCGCCAGAAGCGTTATGCGGCGCTACCGGACGAACTCGAAAACGCGGTGAAAATCCGTCTCGAGCAGACGATTACCCAGTTGAGCAGCACCAGCAACCTCAAGAGTCGCCCGGCCAGCGGCATCATCAATGCCAGCGGTCAGCCCGTGGCGGCTTCCAGCGCCACCGCAGGTCAGAACAATGCAACGCCTGTCGGAGGTAATCAACCGCGCAAACCCAATGCGCAGAAGCCGCAGTCGTTCGAGCAACTGCTGCCCACGGCCAGCAACGAACTGGAGTTTCTCGGCTTGAAGGACGGCGATGTCCTGCTGTCGCGGCAGACCAACGTCCAGGTCAAGGGTCGCAACCGTGGCGCCCTGCGCTTGCAGGTCAACGACAAGGTGCTGGGTCTCGATCGTGTCGGCAAGCGTAGCGAAGTGGCCGCCCGTGGCCTGGCGGCCTGGGAATACATCGGCGTCAACCTGCTGCCGGGCAAGAACGTCCTGACCTTGCGCCAGGCCGACAGCGACGAAGAAAAGACCATCACCCTGATTGCCCCGGGGGATCTCGATCGCATTGAAGTGACGCTGCCGGAAAAGGCCGTGGCGGATGGCAAAACCCCGGTGCGCATCCAGGTCCGCCTGCTGGATCGCGATGGCGTGCCGGTCGGCGCGCGTCTGCCGCTGACCCTCGAAGCCAGTGCCGGCCTGTGGCAGACCGAGGACCTCGACACACTGACCGCCGGCGCGCAAGTCATGGTCCAGGGCGGCGTGGCCGAATTCGACCTGCAACCGCCCAGCGAGGCGGGCGAGGTGTTGATTCGCGTGTCCAGCGGCAAGCAGAAAACCGAAGAGCGCCTGGGCCTGGTACCGGAACTGCGCGACATGATCGCCAACGGTATCCTCGAAGGCGTCGTCAACCTGCGCAATGGCTCGATCCAGGCGGCCGGTTCACGGGACGGCTTCGAGCGCGAACTGCGCAGTTTCAGCCGCAGTTGGAACGACGGCAAAGGCAGCGCCGCCGGGCGTGCCGCGTTCTTCCTCAAAGGCAAGGTCAAGGGCGAGTACCTGCTCACCGCGGCCTACGACAGCGACAAGGACATCAAGGACCGCATGTTCCGCGACATCCAGCCGGACCGTTACTACCCGGTCTATGGTGACTCTTCGTTGCGTGGTTTCGATGCCCAATCCACCAGCAAGCTCTACCTGCGCGTGGACAAAGACCGTTCGTACCTGGTCTATGGTGACTTCTCGACCTCTTCCAACGCGACCCTGCGCCAGTTAACCCAATACAACCGCTCGGTCACCGGCCTGCAGCACCATCTGGAGCACGGCAAGGTCAGCACCGACCTGTTCGTCAGCCGCGACAACCTCACCCAGCGCGTGGTCTGGATCCAGCCCAACGGCACTTCCGGTCCGTTCCGCGTGATCGAGGGCGACTACATCGAGAACAGCGAGCGGGTCGAGGTCATTACCTATGACCGCAACCAGCCCGGGCTGATTGCCGACAGCAAGACCCTCAGCCGTGGCGCCGACTACGAGATCGAGCCGGTCAGCGGTCACCTGCTCTTTACCCAGCAGCAATCCAGCCTCGATCGGGACACCCTCAACCCGCGCAAGATCCGCGTCACTTACGAAGCCAAAGGCACGGGTGAGAACTTCTGGTTGATCGGCGGCGATGTCCAGGTGCAAGTCACCGAGAAGGTCAAGGTCGGCGCCGTCGCGGTTGACGACCGCAACCCCCACGCCGAGCGTCAACTGCGGGGCGCGACCCTGCAAGTCGACCTGGCCAAGGGCACCCGCTTGAACGCCGAGCTGGCCCAGACCAAGGCCCCGGAAGTGGAAAGGACCACCGCCGGCACCCTCAATAACACCGGCAATAGCCGTGGCATTGGCGGTAAAGGGCAGGGTGCCCGCGTCGAACTGAATCACGAAGACGGCGATCTCAAGGCGCAGGTCAGCGCGGTGAAGACCGATGACGGCTTCGACAACGTCAGCGCCCCGGTCGGCGCCGGCCAGACCGACCTGCGTGCCCGCACCGACTACCGCATCGACCAGAAGCACACCCTCAAGAGTGAAGTGATTCACTCCAAGAGCAGCCAACAGGACCTCAACAGCGACCGTAGTGGCGGCACACTCAGCGTCGAACGTCTGCTCAACGAAAACCTGCGCGCCGAAGTCGGCACCCGCATTGCCCATGGCACAGCACAAAACATCGAAGGCGAGAAGCAGGAGATCGACCTCAAGACCGTCCGCGGCAAACTCACCACGGCCGTGCCCCAGCTGAGTGGTGCCAGCGCCTATACCGAATACGAGCAAGACGTCAGGGACAGCGAAAAACGCATGCTGGCGTTCGGCGGCGACTATCGGATGAAGTCCGGCGGTCGGCTCTATGGTCGTCATGAGGCGATCTCCAGCCTCGGCAGCCTCTACGACCTGGGCAGCCAGAAAGGCAACTACCGCACGCTGGCCGGTGCCGAAGGCCAATACATGAAAGACGGCAGCGCCTTCAGCGAATACCGCGAGGGCGGCGGTCTTGATACCCGGGGCGCCGAAGCGGCCTACGGGGTGCGTAACGGCTGGGATCTGGATCAGGGCTTGCGCGCCAGCACCAGCTTCGAGCGCACCAAGGCCCTGGGCGGCAAGGCCGGCGAAGAGTCCACCGCCGTGACCGGTACGTTGGAATACCTCGGCAGCAAGCGCTGGAAGGGCAGCACCAGCCTCGAGCTGCGCCGTGCCCGCCATGAAGAGAGCGTGCTCAACACCTTCAGCCTCGGCTACAGGATCGACCCGGACTGGACGCTGCTCGGCAAAAGCGTGGTCTATGTGGTCAATGGCCGTGGCGAGCGCTCACGCGGCGACAGCCTGCGCATGCGCCAGCGACTCGGCGCCGCTTACCGGCCGACCGCCAGCAACGGCTTCGATGCCCTGGGTTACTACGAACACCGGCTGGAAACCGGCGATCTGGCCACCGGCGACAGCAACCGTCGCCATGCCCATATCCTGTCCACCCACGCCAATGTGCAGCCCTGGACCGATACGACGTTCTCCGGGCGCTACGCCTTCAAGCAAGTCAATGAAAGCGGCGCTGGCCTGGCCAGTCGCACCACCGGCCACCTGGTGTCCGGGCGGGTGACCCATGACCTGAACGAGAAGTGGGATGTCGGCCTCTCCGGCTCGGTGATGTTCGACGGTGCCAATGCCCGTCAGAGCGCGCTGGGGCTGGAAGCTGGCCGCGTGATCAAGGACGACTTGTGGGTGTCCGTGGGCTACAACTTTTTTGGGTTTATCGATCGCGACTTCAGCGACACGACGGAGACGGCGCAGGGGATTTACCTGCGGATGCGTTATAAGTTTGATGAGAATAGCTTCTAGTTTTCTATGTCAGTGCATTCTAAATAATTTTGATGGAATGGGTCGCATGTTAAGAGTATTGATTTATCTGATTGTATTGTTCATGCCGATTTTTGGACATTGCGCTGGGGTGTCTTTTAACAATACCCCCAAACCAGAATACAAGATAGGTGAGTCTGTACGCTTCTCTGCGCAGACTACTAGCGGGTTTTGGGAAACTATTGACTTCTGCTCGGCGGGGGTGAGCGGTCCAAACGATATAAGTATCAAGCTTGTAGCAATTGATGACAACGCTGGTCACACTTGGAAGCATTGTCAGAGTGCTTCTACTTTTAAAGGTGAGTTTCTCGTGAGCTCGAAATTCTTGAAAGGGGGGAGTACAAGGTCGGTATTTATGGGCAGGGCTCGGGCGGTAGCAATAGTTCCGATAAGTACTTTAAGGTTGCATCTAGCTCGGTGATTAGCAATCCGAGATTTAAAGGCTCTGATGTGATGATGTTTGATTTCTCTTTTACTAGAAGGGATATGCAGGCCAACTACTACTGGGTTGCTTTTTATAAGGATCCGCAAGAGTCGGCCTATAAATATTTTCCTATTAATCTTGATTCCCCTAGTGGGGTCTTGCTGACTGGGTCGGCTAATATAAAAGATCTAGATACGGGCAAATATTTTGTGAAGGTTTGGGCGGGTAGCGAAAATAGCTGGGGACCTGCCCAGCATGTCGAGAGTTTCGGATATATGACCGTGGGGGAGAAGCCCGTTCTCGAGAGTTGGAGTGTGGATGGATCCAATCTCAAAGCTCCGCTGAAGGACTTTTCGGTTAAAGGAAAGCTCTCCTCGGGAAATTTTTCCGAGAAATATGTTTTGGATTTTGATGTGGATGGTAGTGGTGGTGGTACTCGTTACGAAGTGCCGGTTAATTCTTCTGGAGAGTTTTCAGCCAGCCTAAGTGTTAGGAGTGATAGTCTTTCGGCCGGAAAATACCGAATGGGCTTGCAGGCCTGTTATGAGAATAATCGTAGTGTGTGTTCCGATAGAGTGTATCGAGATCTGGTGGTTGCTTCTAGTATGAGCGCAAGCATTCAATCGGCGGCATTCCAGTCGATTAAAATCTTGAAGTTAAACTTCAATGAGCTCAAGGATTTGACTAGCTCGGATAAGGTCTTTGTCGGGCTTTATAATGCGGACGATAAATATACAGACTACGCACAGTTGGATCTCGACGTAAATAATAGAACAGCGACCGCCAGTTTCTCTGGTCTGCCTTATGGTAAGAGGTATGACCATATCAAAATCTTCACCGGCGGCAATGATTGGCACAGTAGCAATATTCGGCTCGACAAGGGGCCGAGCGTGCGTACACCTGGAAATCTCAGAGTGGAAACAGCGGAATTTCAGTCAATTAAAAATCTGAAACTAGAGCTCGGCGAGCTCGACGGCTTTAACAGCACGGATAAGGTCTTTGTCGGGCTTTATAATGCGGACAACAAGTATACAGACTACGCAAATTTGCAGCTCAACATAGATAGTAAAACAGCGAGCGCCAGTTTCTCTGGTCTACCTTATGGTAAGACGTATGATCATATCAAAATCTTCACCGGAGGCAATGATTGGCATAGTAGCAACATTGAGCTCGACAAGGGGCCAAGCGTGAGTACACCTGAAAAGCTCAGCCTGAGTCTGAGTGCCATCGACAGTGTGGAGGAAGACGAAGAGCTGACGCTCACTGGGACATTGGCCAACTTCAATGCAGCCGATGATTTCGAGTTCGAATACAAGCTTAACGGTGGAGAAGCGATATCGGCGGGTGAGCAGTCGGTGAAAGCAAATGGCCGCTTCTCGTTCAACGTCAAGCATGACCTCACAGAGGGCGAGGCCACGGTCAGTGTGCAGGTCAAAAGCATCGACCTCGATCTTCCGAGCGACTGGTCGACGGAAGAGACCGTCGAGATCACCTCGGCTAAGCTAGACCTGCCCAAACCCAAGCTGGAGGCCGACGAAACGGCTGTGCGGGCGGCGGGTACAAGCTTTACCTACCGGGTCACCCTGCCGGTTATGACCAAGCTGCTGAAAGACGCCGAGCTGGATTTCCAGCTGCCCAAGGGCCTGGAGGTCAAGAACCTGGCGTTCGCCGGTAAAGAGCACGGCCTCAAACTGAACAGCGACTGGAAAACCAGTAAAAAAGGCAACCTGCTGGCCTCGGGTTCGAGCGTTCCGGCCAACAGTGAGGTCAAGCTGGACATCGAGGTCCAGGTCCAGGAAGGCGAGGCCCGCGAAGTAGAGGCCGTTGTCACCGCCAAAGGTAGTAATGCGCGCAAGCCCGCCAGTAGCGATCCCGTCACGGTCACCCTAGTGCCAACGGCCGGGCAGGCACTCAAGACCTTCACCCTGGTCGCCGACACGGATAAGGCGCTCAAGGACAACGATGACTCCAAAGGCCTCAGCCCCGGGGACGAATTCATCTACCGCCTGGAGCTCGAGGCTGTCTATGGGATAGCGCCTCTGGAACTGGAGCTGGCCTTGCCGACCTCGTTGGAAGTCGCCGGTAAAGTCACCCTGGCCAAAGGTTCTGACTCGCTGGGCTTGAACGCCAAATGGGATGGCGGTAGTCAAAAACTGCTGACCCAAACGGGCGCCAAGCTGGCCGCAGGCGCCAAGCTGACCCTGGAAATTCCCGTGCGGGTAAAGGCCGCTACCAAGACCGCCATTTCCGCGCTGCAAGCCAAGGCGCGTAACCCGCAAGGTAAAACCATGGACGGCGAACGCGATTCGACCATGAGCGCCGTGTTGACCTTGCAAACCCCGGAACTGGGCAAGCCCGTGTTGAAGCTGGTCAAGACGCCGGGCGCCGATTTGGTGCCGGTCGGAACGGGCTTGAGTTATCAGGTGACGTTGCCCAAGACCTGGTCGAAGCTCGAAGATCTCGCGCTGAACTTCACCTTGCCCGAAGGCTTGAAGGCCAAAGGCGCACCCAAGGTGATCGCCCCTGCGAGTGTCAAGCCCAACAGTAACTGGAATGGGAGTACCGGCAAGCAGAACCTGCTGGACGCCGACACGACGCTGCCGGCCAACACCGAGTTGCAAGTGACGGTGGACGTCGAGGTGGTCGGCGAAGGGATCAAGCTGATCAGTACCGAGGTACAGGCCGAGGCGCAAGATGCCAAGGCACAGGTGTCGGAACCTGTGAAGCTCAAGCGTGGCCCGAGCGTGACGGCCAAAAAAGCCGAATTCACCGCCCTCGAAAAACTCAAGCTCGACCTGGATATCAAAGGCCTGGGCAAAACCGCCGCGGAAACCCTTTGGGTTGGCGTGTACCACAAAGATGCCAAGGTCAAGCGTTATGGCAAGCTGGATACTGACAAGCGCACGGTGGAGCTGACCCAGCCGTCCGGTAACGCGCATCTGCTCTACGGTACCGAGTACGACATCCAACTGTGGATTGGCGAAGATTGGGGCAAGATGCAGGCCGTGGCGCCGGCTGCTGCCCCTCTGAAAGCCACCACGCCCGCGGGAGCGGCGGTAAAGCTGGCCGCGATTCAGACCGCCCGGCCCGAGCAGAAAATCACCGTCAAGGGCACTTTGCTGACTTTCGACAAATCGACCGACTATGAACTGCTCTACCGGTTGGACAGCAAAACCGCGACTAAAGCAGAAAAACCCGTGATCACCGCTACCGGCGAGTTCACCTTCGACATCCCAGGCCAGAAGACCGGCACCTACGAACTGAGTGTGCAAGTGCATGAGCCCGGTACTGGATATGAAAGCCTGTGGTCGGAGACGGTGGCGATCGTGGTTATCCCCACCGCCAAGCAGGCCTTCGATCCCTTCACCCTGAGCGCATTGACCGGGACCAAGGACTGGGCGGATGCGGACCGTTCCGGCGGCCTGAGCCCTGGGGACAGTTTTATCTACGAGGTGACACTGCATTCGCGGTATGAAGCGAAGAGCCTGCAACTGCAGCTGGCGCTACCTAAACAGCTGATGCGTAATGACAAAGTGGACATCACTGCGGTCAGTGACGAGTCGAATAGCCGTGCGGTAAAGCTGCGGCTTCAGCAGGACTGGAACGGCGCGGCGAACAATCTATTGGTGAGCGCTGCCGACATGGAGGCCGGCAAGGCCGTTACGCTACGCGTTCCGGTCACGGTAAAAGCCGATGCCGTGGGCCCGATCCCGGCGTTGTATGTGACGGCCAAAGACAGTAAAGAGGCATCGCTGCTGGGCGAGGTCAACTCCACTTCAAGCCAGGCCTTACCCTTGGTACTGCCGCCGACGGTGGCGTTCGAGCGTTTGCAGCTCAAACTGCTCGACTGGCAGGACCTGGATGGTTCGATCGGTAAGAGCGCTGGAGATACGCTGACCTATCAATTGACCTTGAAAGCGCCGAAAACCGCCGACCTGCAAGATCTGAAGCTGAAGTATGTGTTGCCTGAAGGCCTGGAAAAATGGCGCGAGACCAAGGCCTCGGGAAGCCTGCCCGCCGGCGTGAAATTGAACGCCAAATGGACGGGAGCCAACGGCACAACGGAGTTACTGGGACCCAACGCCGTGCTCAAGGCCGGTGAGCAGTTGGTGCTCGATATCGTGCTGACCATTGATTCCACTGCGCCGTCCGGTGCGCTGTCGAGTACCATCGAGGCACACGCCAGCAACGTCACCGGGCCTCGAACGGTCAGCGATACGATCGATATCCAGACCGCCGGGTTTCCCGCGAATGAGGCGTTCGAGGCGTTGAAGCTGTCGACCGAAGAGGCGGACATCGCCACCCGCCAATTGCCTATCGGCACGGCGTTCGTCTACCTGATCGAGCTCAAGGGCGGCGAGTGGCAATTGCAGGACCTACGGTTGACGTTCAACCTGCCGGTCGGGCTGGAGCGCAACGGCAATCCTTCCTTGCTGACTTCTTCGTCGGCCAAGTTGAACAAGACCTGGGACGGTCGGGGCAATTTGCTGGAGGCCGGTTGTCTATTGTCTCCCAATGGCAGCATCAAGATCCGCGTGCCGGTGAGAGTCAGCGAGCAGGCAGGCCCCGGGCAACTGATCACTAAAGTCACGGCCCAGGCCAAGAATGTCGCGGGGAAAAAACAGGCGACCAGTTATATTGATGTAAAGGACAGGCCTGATACCGGCAGCTCGTTGTTGTTGCAGATGCAGGCGCCGGAAACGATCAAGCCGGGCGAGGCGATGACCTACACCATCAAGTTCTACAACCGTTCTCCGGAACCGCTGGAGGACCTGGAAATCCTCCAGCACGTGCCGACCTATACCCGCTTCAAGAGCGCGAAGTGCGGCAAGATGCCGGCACAGGCAACGCCCCTGATCTGCAGCGTGGCGCAAACGCCAGAGTCCGAGGATAACGATGAACCCGATCTCATCCGCTGGACCTTCAAGGGCTCGCTGCAGCCGGGGGACTGGGGGAACGTGGCGTTCGACGTGGAAGTCGCGCAATAACCGTGGACGGAGTGCCACCTTGGGTCAGGGAGCTTGGCCCAAGGTGTGATGGGTTGCTGTTTGATGGAACTCGGTCGAGTAAGATAGGCACTATCATTAGAGACGTTATGCCTGTTTTTTTTAAGATTGAATCAAGTGTTCCTACAGCAGTACCTTCTTCAGGTGCTAACAAGATTGTTGGAAAGTTCAAAGGTGCTCTAAAAACCATACGCAACGTCGTAAGGAGTCTGTCGTGTCGGCGTGTTGCTGGGGGCGATGAGCCCGACGGGGTCAATCCGGCTATCAATGCCGTTTACGGTTTTTCCCATCACCGCGGCGGACTGATTAGATGGCTGATGGAGCAGTATCCTGATGCGAAGATTGTGACGATTGACGAATATAACCTTTGTCTTGGGATTTCATCTGATATGTCGTTGCAAACCTTCTATCGAGTGTCTGAAGCGATCAAGCAAGGTACCTATAAAGAGCTGTTGAATGACCGCCAGATCAAAATGTTTTCTAAAGAGTATAAAAGTGATGGGCATGAGGAGCCTACGGACGACGAAAAGCGCTTGCATTTGCAGCGGGAAAAAGTAGTGGAGTGGTTTTCGGTGTTGCATGCTCACCAGGAAGATCTCGATATTGCGCGTAAATTGGCACGCAAGATCGAAGCGGTTCCCACTCGTGGATGGTTGCGCAAATTTGCATCGACTTCCAGGGAAGCGCTACAGGACAAACAACTGGAAATGTTCGTAAAAAAGAATGGTGATGCCAGCTATGGTCTGAAGAGCTCTGTGGCTGTGCAGGCGCTCAAGGTATTCTCGCATGCTGAAAATTACGCCGAACTGGTGCAGGCATTACCCGATGCAAAGACCCGTGAGTGGCTCGAAGATGCGGTGATAACTGCATTCTTTCGGCAAACCAGTAAAATAGGTTTGGAGTGGTTTGTAACGGATGCTGCCGCCAATGAGCTTCACTTTGTGACAGGGACCTATGAAGGAGGGGTACTTACCAAGGAAGAACTCTATGAGCGATGGTGGGCGGTTGAAGGTGGAAAGCATAAAGGTCGACATAAGGCGCCTATCACTTTTTCCGAGCTGCGGAAGGTAGGGCGGGACGAACTGGATGTTAAGCGGCATAGATGCGATCAGCTTAAAAGGTCTTCAGCGCTGTAAATCTGCTATAGGGGCCAATGCCATTCAGTTAAGTCCGAACATGCCCCCAACCTGTAGGAGCCGAGCTTGCTCGCGATGAGGCCCGTGAGACTGCTAAAAGCTTCGCGGGCAAGCCAGGACGCCGGACCGCCTGTTCCTAGCGCAGTATCATCGAACGCAGAAGGTTCTTGAACACATTGCCCGAAGTTGAGAAAGTTTTTTGCGCGCCAGGATGACATCCACCTGATTGCAGCCGATGTCCCTAAGCTCCCTATCAGTCAGCGCCTCCAGTTCACGCAGTCCCTGCGCATGACGTTTCCAGGCCCGGTACGAAGCCACGAGTCGAATGAATGTCGGTTTTATATTCATCTGCTTATATCCTTTATTCAGATAAAAATGACTGTTTCATGCCAGGTCCAGTCCGTAAATCACCCTGTCGGGTCGGACCTCTCAAGAGTCTGCGTTGGGCCTTGAAAAAACTGATTGAGACACGTCTGGTTTTTCCGTCGCCACGAATCAGCCTTGATTCATGGCAACCTGGCTGTTACACGGCAAAACCGAGCATGAGCCGTACACTGATATAAACAAGTAGTGCCATGAAACTTCCTGCGAACAAAAATGAGTAATTATGCACGGTAGGGAAACTCTTGTTGTCGGCGCGGTATTCGTCCATGTATTGCTTTGACCGTTCCATGGTTCGCCCTCTGTGATAGTGAGAGCCCTCAATAAGACAGAATATTTGGCGGCTTCGAATAGGACTTGTCTGGGTTTTAGCTGTGCTCGAGTCGGAACCCTTGTGTCATTTGACCCCTCTACATTTTTGGGCTAACGTTCCTGCCAAGGTTTAGCGAGTCGTCATACTGATGGAAACCGTATGGGTGATAAGGTGAAAGAAGGACGTGCAGATAGCCTTGCAATGGGGTTTGTTTGCAGATTATTCGCCTATTGTCTACCGCTGGTTTTGTTACTATTTTTGTCGCCGACCCATGCCGCAGACAGTAAATCCCTGATCTTGAAGGCTCATACTTACGCGGATATGCCTAAGAATGTTTCGATCAGTGCCGACGATTCGGCCTGGCTCAAGCAGCGCGGTGTTTTGCGTATCGGTGTGGCGGAGTCTGACTATTCTCCGGTCGATATCGTGAATGATCTTGATGAATGGGAGGGCATCGGCGCGGATTTTTTAAAGGTCATCAGTACGCTGCTTGGCTGCGAGGTCAAAGTGATCGGCTATCCCTACCAGGCCGACGCCCTCAAGGATCTGCAAAGTGGCAAAATAGATGTCATTACCACCACCACTGGCTTTGAGCGCGGGCTGTCGGGACTTTTGTTCAGTCAACCCTATGTGCGTAACCAGCCCATCGTCATCGGACGGGAGAATGACGCCACGCTGAGCACCGACCTGGACGGCAAGAAAATTGTCTTGCTGGATGATTATGCCGATCCCAAGGTGCTTAAAGCGCGTTATCCAAACAGTCAAATATCCTATGTGGACGATCTTCACCAGGCCTTCGAGCACGTTGCCGATGGCGAGGCCGATGTGCTGATCGGTGATGATATTTCCGCCAGTTTCTTTATTGCTCATAACCCCTTTCTTGAACTCCAGGTGAAATGGGATGCCAGTCTGCCCGCGGCGGGTTTTTCCTTTGCTACGCAGGCATCGGATGCCCGCCTGCTATCGCTGCTCAATGATGCGCTTGCGCAAATTCCGACGCGAACCAAAAAGGACATCCTGCAGCAGTGGACCTCGGGTCTTGGTCTGAGGCTTCTGGATAACACTTTTGTCTTGAGTGATCGGGAGCTTGAATGGATCGGCAATCACCCCTCGGTGCCGGTGATCGTGGCCGAGCAACCGCCCTATACCTATAAGAATGAGTCGGGGCGGTGGGTCGGCTTGAACATCGAGGTGCTGAATGCGATCACCCGTAAAACCGGACTGAATTTTTCCTTCATCGAGGGCGGCTCGATCAAAGAGCGAGAGGCGTTGTTGCGGGCCGGGCAGGCCAAAATCATAACGACCTTTACCGCCACGGCCGAGCGTAAAAAGTATCTCGACTTCAGCAGCGCATTCGGTTCACAAAGCTGGGTGTTTGTCGTGCCTGCCGGCGACAAGAGTCCGGAGAACCTGGCCGGCCTTGCCGGACGGCGTCTTGCGCTGTCGGCGGGGCATGCGCTCGAGGAGCATATTCGTCAGCGTTACCCGCAGATCATCCTGCTGCCTGTGCAGACCACGATCGAGGGCTTGAAGCTGGTCGCCCAGGGACAGGCGGATGTGGCGATCAGCTCCCAGGTCCCCGCCTATTATTTTGTCAGTCGGCTTTATCCGGGGGCTTTGAAAGTCGGGCGCAGTGTCGATGTCCGGCGCGCGCCGATGCGTTTTGCGGTGGTGAAAGGCGAAAGCGAGTTATTGGGTGTGCTCGATAAAGTCCTGGATTCGCTCTCGGTGGCGGAGTTGCGCTCGATTCGAACGCGCTGGTTGACCAAGGCCTCGGCGCAGTTGTCCGTTTGGGAAAGGGTGCCGACCTGGGTCTACCAGCTCGCGGTGCTGGCTATCGTGATCATCCTGCTTTCGTTGGCGTGGAATAGCCGACTCAATTACCAGGTCCGTCAGCGGCGCAAAGCCGAGGAGCAGGCCGAGCGGGCCAATCGGGCGAAAAGCGAATTTCTGGCGACGATGAGCCATGAAATACGCACGCCCATGAACGCCATCATCGGTTTGCTCGAGCTTGAGATAGAGCAGGCCAATGCCTCCGAATCCTTGTGGATGGCCCATGAGGCCGCACAGTCACTGATTGCCCTGATCGGCGATACGCTGGATATTGCCAAGATCGAAGCAGGCAACCTGGAGCTGACCCCGACCCCGACCGCCCTGCAGCCGCTGGTCGAGAGTGTGGTCAATATGTTTACCGGTCAAGCGAAGCAGAAGGCCCTTGAGCTGGGTCTGCGTTTTGATCCCGCGGCGGCGGGGGCCTACCTGTTCGATCCCATGCGCTTGCGCCAGGTGCTCTATAACCTGGTGGGTAATGCCATCAAGTTTACCGATGAAGGTTTCGTCCGAGTGGTCTTGCGTGTTCTGGAGGCAGACTCGACACACTGCCGACTCCAGATAGAGGTAGAAGACAGCGGCATTGGCGTTTCCGAGGCCGCGCAAGGGGAGATTTTCAAACCCTTTATGCAAGCCAGTTCGTTGACGGCTCGGCAGTATGGAGGCTCGGGCCTGGGGTTGAGTATTTGCCGCCAGTTGGTCGAGTTGATGGGCGGCTCGATTCATATCAGCAGCGAGCTTCAGCGAGGCACCCGGATTCAGATCGAACTGGATCTGCAACGTGTCACGGCTGTCGAGGCTGACCCCCTCGCTGCGCCGGCCGATCAGCGTCCGCTCACACGGCCGCTGCGCGCCCTGATCGCGGATGATTTTCCGGCCAACCGACTGGTTCTTGCTCAACAGCTCAAGTACCTCGGGCATGAAGTGACGGCCGTGGAGGATGGCGTGGCGGCGCTCGAGGCATGGCGGGCCGGCGCATTCGATGTGCTGATCACCGATTGCAATATGCCGGGTATGGACGGCTATGTCTTGGCCAGCGCCATCCGTGAGGACGAGCGCGAGAGGGATGTCGAGCGCAAACCGATCATCGGCTTTACTGCGAATGCCTTGATGGACGAGGAGGCCCGCTGCCTCGAGATGGGCATGGACCTGCTGCTGGTCAAGCCGGTCAGCCTCAATCAACTGGCACAGACCCTCGCGTTGACGATCTCGGAGGACGATGTCGCCAGTGCCTTCGATATTAACGAATTGCAAGCGCTTACTGACGCGGACTCGCAGATCACCAGGAGTTTATTGTCGGAGCTGCGCAAGAATATCCAGGACGAAGTCGAACGTATTACCCGCGCGGTCAGTCAAGACGACAGGGCGGCTATCGAGGCCTCCTTGCACCGCCTCAAGGGGGCTGCCGTTTTGATCAATGCGGTAGCGGTCGCGCGCTCCTGCATTGCCATGGATAGCGAGGCGAAGACGGGCGCTGCGGATCTTTGGCCGCATTGGGAGGATCTCAAAAGCGCGTTGCATGAGCTGGATATCAGCATTGGCCAACACTTGCAGAAAGAGGAGTGAGATCGGTGCTGTGGGGAGAGGGCTGCTGGCCACTGGGTTTCATGCTATCCAGACTGGGGCTTGGTGGCCAACAGTAGTGAGCGGGGCGAGCTAGGACCCCAGGCCGTTTTCCTGCACATAAACATAGAAGGCGGCATCGTTGGCAAGGCCGAGCTTGCGCATCGCACTGACTTTCTGCGCGCTGACGGTTTGCTTGCTGCGACTCAGGCGTGTCGCCACTTCCCCCACCGTCAGGCCAGAGGCCAGAAGCCGCATCACCTCGACCTCGCGGGGCGAGAGTGCCTCCAGCGGTTCCAGGCGGTTGGTACCCAGGCCGCCCACCATTTCGATGGCGCTCTTCACCGACTGGGCAATGTACTGTCTGCCGAGACTGGCCGCCTGAATGGCCGCCGGCAGTTCGTGGGATAAGCTGGCCTTGCTGAGAAGACCCTTGACCCCGAGGTTGAGGATCGAGGTAAAGAGCGCGGGATTGTTGAGCATGGTCACGACAATCACCGGCAGATCGGGGTGATTGCGGCGGACCCGCTCGATCAGCCTGAGGCCGTCATTCTGCTCATCGGCCGGCATCATGAAATCGGTCACCAGCACATCGCACTCTTGGCTATTGAGCACAGCGTTTAGCTCGTCGGGAGAGGTCGCCTCTCCGACAATCTTGAATGCGTCAAGCTTGCTCACTACGGCCTTCAGCCCGATCAAGAAGATCGGGTGATCGTCCGCTAACACGATGCGCACAGGCATTGGGGCTTCCTTGTGTTTGCTGTGTTCGGGGGGAAACGGCTCGATTCTAGGGGGGTTGAGGATGAGGGTAAAGCACTGTTTTTTATGGCATAGCCTGGATCAGGCCAGGGATATCCGGCGTTTGAGTGGTTACCCCGTGGATTGAAGTCGCGGCGATTATTGAAAGCACCTGAAAAGTTGCTCAAGTACTCTTTAGAGTAGCGTTCCAATTGAATATTAAAATGACTTCGAGGTGTCCATGAGTGGCTCTGTGCTGATGCATGTTTCTGTATTCTCTTCCGTTCTATCAGTGCCTGACCTCGATATGAATGAAACCGCTCTGCCAGGCTCTCCGCCTCCAGAACTTTCCGCTGTATTGAATAAACAGGCCGTCCTTGTCGAAGTCATGCGCGGACGCGATGTCTTTCATCGATTGGCCAGTGTCGAGCCTTATTCCTTGCCGGCCGAATTTGACGCACGGCTCTCTGCCGCACGTCAGGCAGAAGCCGCCTTGGGACGTCAGGTCAAACTGTGGGGAGACAATGCCCGCTCGGCTTTTATGGCCTACGCCCCGTCGGGGGGTAGTACTGAAGAGCCATTGACTCGCATTTTTGATCACGATCGATTTTCAATCTGGCGCAGGGCAGAAGATTTCGTTCGGTTGGTTGAGTCGGGCAATAAGAATTACCTGGAAATACGAGGACAAATCGCTCAGAAAAATACCGAATTTCTCAAGGATGTCGCGGACCTGGTCGCACGGCTAAGTACCCATATTCGCTCTGATGGTGATAAGGGCGATATGAAAATCTACAATGCAGCCATTGCCAGAGGAATTCTTGAGATAAAACTCAAGTGGCAGCAGACGGGAGGGGTCGGTGATCTCAAGATGCTTGGACTCACCGCTGCCGATATAGCGAAGCTGGAGGTGGAGTTTAGCTGTAAGTTCAAAGATGGCATGATGGATATTTCCACCATAGACAAAATTGGAGACTCTTTCGTCAAGCTGGTGCTGAAAAACGATAAGGTGCTTCATACGGGAAATAAGGATGAGCATAAGCGCAGCGCCGAACGTGCCCTTGTAAGGCTAATAGAATTCGGCAAGGGTCCAGGCTTCGCGAGTTTGAAATTTGCGACACCCGCTGAGGTGACGAATTTTTTAGAAGATTACTTTTGGTGGGAAGAGGGTCACGTGTTCAAACAGGCCGATGTTACATCCTGGCGCACGGTTTTCGATGGTTATGAGCAGCAGATCAGCACCCAGGTAAACTTGGCGGCGCAGCGCTATAATGCGGCCTCGCAGAAGTTCGAAGCCTTGTACAGCACGGTGATGCAGGCGCTGCAAAAGATGTATGAGGCAGCGGACAAGTTTATGCAGTTCAGATAGGGGCGGTGTGATCGAGGGTTTAAGGCTAAGGCGCTGGCTGGGTTATTAATGTTAGCATTCATTGGCGATAAAAGTTATAAGGCCCATCCTCGCTTTTAGCGAGGATGGGCGGTTGTTGTTTTATTTCTTATTGTGAAATGGCCCTGTTTGAGGGTAATTCTCTGCGTTATGATACCTCTGGGGACCCGCTCCGCCAGGCTGCTCCTTGGTTGAGTATTCAATTGTCATTGGTGCTGATGATGAATGGTGCGTGAAAATAGGTTGTGTTGAAAGGAGCTCAACTAAAGTCGGATGTTTCCGTACTAAGTCACTGGCGCCGGCACTTGATACGGCTTCCTGTCCGGGAAAAGCAACGGTGGGAGGCACGAGTTGAGACGTAAGTAGTGCATGAGGGTCAGGAAATTTAAAATTTCTAGGACCTTGAGCAGGAGCTGTAAAGAGGCTTACATTATTAAGTGGTGTCGAGGGAGGGAGTGGATTCGACCCGCGATAATTTCTTTTTTCAGATGGGGTAGGCATACGGGTAAGCCCCAGAACAGTTTTTGTAGAGGGGGGGGTGTGCATGAATAACTTGGGTAGAGAATCAGCACGAAGGTAACCCATCAGATGCTGTCTCTGAGCGCTGTTAAGTTCATTGTTTATAAGCGCTTCGAGTAGTTCTAGGGGGAGACAAGCAGGTTCGGGTTATCTGTCGCAAGGGGTTGCAGTATGTTTGCTAGTGTATTGACCTCTTTTTGAGATGCTTCGGTCAGATGGCTGACATTAATGTGACGACCATTAAACACTAAGCAAGCTGAGTTAGTTCGAGGAACGATCGGCCTATTTGTCTCAACAGGGCGCGATACTATGTTAAAAGGAGGCTGGGTGGCCGATCCTTGGGCCGCCGGAATTACCCTGGTAGGCTGGGAGGACGGCATTGGTCCTATTGTTTGTGACGGGGGTAGGGAGTCGCTCGGCTGTACACTAGGGATCTGTGCTCCCGATCTCAAGGTGTCAGGTAGAGAATGGTGGCGCACGACTATTTCCTTGTGCTCCTCAACGAAATCAGTCAGCGCTCTCACTCTGCTCCAATTGTCCTCGACAGTTGTGCTCCATTCGGCTTCAGCTGCTTCAGCGTCTTGAATGGTTTTAAGGGGGTTGGTGTCCGCTGGTTTAGGTGCGCAATAATCAGGCAAGGGGGCGTCAGGATTGTACCGTACCCTCAAGAGCTTATGTAAATCACCAAGATGTTTTTCGCTGCTGGAACGTTCTTTTCTTAATTCATTATTTTCTTTTTCAAGTCTTTCTATTTCGTCAGGCAGAATTGTGGTAACCATGGCTTTGCTCATATAGTCGCCGTGATTGTATCTAGTATTGGAAGTTCGGGATTGACTACCTCCTGGAGCCGGATTGGAGAAAGGCGGACCGCTGTTTGTTATGCTCCTAATCGTCAAACTAACGGGGGTGGGAGGAGACGTCCGATTTATGCTCAAATCCATTGGTTGGAGCGGAGAGCTCGGAGAGCTCGGAGAACTCGGAGAGGTGGGGCTACTGGGGTCGTACATGGGAAATTCCTTTTAGACATTGCTGTATGTGCCATTTTTACGACTAGAGTAAGCCCTGTTCTCAGGTGCTAAACGGGGCTCACTTGGCTGGAATGTTTACTGTTTAACGACCTGCCCGTCTTTCATAAAGTGCTTTTTTGCGCTCAAGCTCATGGGCGCTACAAGCAAGAGCGCTAACCGGAAAGGGAGTACCTTATGCCTTATGTTAAGTCTTTGTCCTCCAGTGAGCCTTGCCTTACCAAGGCACAAATGCAGAATTGCACTACGAAATTTTCAGGCAGCGTTGAAACTCTACAGAATTCGAATGTTGGGAGAGTTGCTCATACCTCGCAAGAAAACATAGAGATCCAGCCTGGATATTTTTCATATTCAGACGTGATGACTGCGGCCGGTTCTTTACTGGAAATAGTCATCGCCGCCTCAGCGGAGTTGAATGATCAAGGAGAAACGGCGCTATCGAAATTGATCAAAGCTCAGCATGGCACTTTGCATGAGCAGGCCGACAAAAGAAAAGTCACCACGTGCAAATGGAATGCTCTTGATCTGGCCAGGAAAATAGAGGAAGAAAACAAAGTGCGGCGGAGTCTGACCATACGCGCTGCGACCCAGGTGATGGATCTGATGGTACTTCCTCACCAAGAGAGAGGCGGCGTCCCGCCAGAAGTATCGAGAAAGTTCGACGAGAGTATCCTCAAGTGGTTGAATACCGTTAACGAAACGATCGACCCCAGGAAACAGAGATTTTTCAATGAGGCGACTGCCGGGCTGGACAATGGTCCGACGGCAAGTGCTGTTTTGTACTCCCTGGCAACCTATGAACACAAACAGCTGAAGGAGAGCCTAGATAGAGTGGTTGCGTTGCGTGATAGGTTATTCGATTACCTTAAGCCCGCAACTGGACCTACAACATCAGAGGTGCAAGCGACATCCTCCGGGCTGAGGCCAGTAGAAAACCCACCCATTGAGGCCAATACAGGTGTCCCGGTGACACCACCAACTCGCGAATCAATATCAGCACCAGCACCAGCAGAGCAGAGTCTGGTCAGTAAAGATTATGCCCCTACTCGGCAGATCACGGACTCTGGGCGTTCCCCTGAGGCGTTTTATGACTTCTTTTTCTCTCAGATCACGGCCCCAGAGGGAGGAAATTTGGCGGTTTTTCTTGATCGAGTGAATTTTTACCTGGCCGATCAAGGCTATCCGCTTATTCTTTCGAGCGAAGAATGCCAACAATTGCTTTGGAAATGTGGCTACGAGTATTCGGAGAAACAAGGAAAGGTTGTGCCTTGGAAAGAGGTGTTTTTCCAGGATTTGCAGGCAAAGGTGTTCAACTTACAAGGGGCGGAGGATACGGATTTCTTTACAGGGTTACGAGCTGGAATAGCGGAAGTCTACAAAGATAAAGTCTCGGACGAGTATTTGCCGTCGGTTGATGAGTTGAAGCATTTCTTTAAACATAACTGGTTGAGCTATTCTAAGGAAGAAGCCCGCGTTATTTTGGATTTCAAATCAAGCTTCACACCGGCGCTCGGCACCAAGGAGGTACATAGTGCCGAGTATGCAAGGCTGAGTGACTACTCAAAACGGAAGCTGAAGTTTTTGGAGCGCAGAAAACCAAAAAACTCTACGAGCGCAATTGTCGCAGAAAAATTATTATATTGGCTGGTGGTGAATCACGGAGAGACGCCTGCCTCGATAAAAAAAACACTGGCCACTATTTTAAATCTGGAAACGCGCGAAATATCCCTGGATGAAGAGCCTACACTGTCAAGTCAAAAGGGTAGAATTTTCGGCGGTCATGTTCGGCCTTATCCGAGTGGTGTTCACAAAAAGTACGATGGTCACGTTCCGTACTCATCCGATCATCGCATCTATTTTCATCGCCTGTATGAAACGGGCTTGAATGATCCAGCCTATTTACGATATCTGATAGAAGGCTGTCGAAGAGACTGGGACGAAACCAATAGACAAAGAAAGCATGAGGCAGAGGAGAGCGCACTCGGTAATCTAGGCGATCAGGGAGACGCTTTCTTCGGTTTTTTTGCGCTGACCTGCGGTGAGTTGTATACACGCCGAGAAAAAAATGCGGCAAGCGCGATGCAATATTATATTGCCTATCAGGTGGAAAAGATGGCGGAGCAGAGTTCCAAATATTTGGGGAGCGATACCCTACTCAAGGAAACAATCGCTGGAAGGATTGCTAAAGAGGCTATGGCCGAACTTCAAAAGAGAAGCAAAAAATCGCCTGTGAATGTACATGAGGTCAGTGACAATATACACGAAACACCAATATCCGAGCAGCCGATAGCGTCCCCGGGAAAAAATATATATGAAGAAAGCACAAAAGCCAGTGCGTCAGGCAACATCTACGACAAGGTATTTGAGGCCCCCTCTACATCTAATCCGACAGGTAGTGGATCGTATTCGATATCTGAAAATACCGGGGGGAAAGAGACAGCTGATAGGATTTATGTGGCCGGAAAACTTTCTAAAGAAGCCATGACAGAGCGTCATCAAAGAGCTATGCAAGAGTGGGAGGCGGCGAATAGGCACTGGGTCGGCAGGTACAATCGTGAAGCGCCGATAGTGCCCCCGAAAGAACATGTACATCCAAATAGTAGTGTGATACACGAAAAGAGCAGCGCGCCAGGCATGAGCAATGATTTGATTGCCGTGGAGCCTATATATGCGGAAGTGATATACAATGCTCCAGAAACGCCATCGAAAGAAAATATATATGTAAATGGTGCTGTAAGAAGCGAAGAAAGCAGTGCGCCAGATGAAGTCTGTGGAGCGGCGGCGCCAGACCATATATGTGAGCCGATAGGCGGATCGCATTCGATACGTGATGAAGAAGAGATGTACGATGAGGTCTATGAGCCAGTTATACCGAAATCAAATAATTCTGAAACTTATCAGGGTGCAGGTCTTAATCCCCCAGCTGATGCAGGGCAGAGCCTTATAAGGTTCGGCAGGCTTGAGCTTATAAGCTTGGAGTCAGCTCAGTCAAAATTGGCTGGAGCGGAACATAAAAAGTCAATGCTTTCGGATAAATTATTTGTTCCCCCAGATAAGCTGAAAGAAGTTTTGCTGACGCTCAAGGAAACACCTAATACTACGCCTGCTGAGCCACCTACAAGCAATGGAAAAGGTATGGCTGTTTTAAAGCTCTTCAGGAAAAAGCCAAAAAAGCCCTAGTTCTATTTCTAGATTTTGGTCGAAAATTTCATCGGTCGTTAGAGTGGAGTTAATATGCTTATATCACCGGCATCATTCGCGTCATACACTTATCCATCTCCGGGTCAATCAGTGGGGCCTTTATCTTTTCTGATGAGTGAGAGATTAACACCACAGATTATCGATTTTACGGGTGCAGAGCTGCATGTACCGGAAAGGAGTCTGATAGTCAGTGCTAACCTCGGGAAGGCCTTATTTTTTGAAGGGAAGATTTTTTATGTGAAAGATACAACAAGCTTTCTTCCCATTTCGCAAGAGCTCGCCAACGCTATAGCCTCACGAGAGGCTGTCAGTGCCGAGATATACAGGTTGTTCGGTCGTGCTCCAGAAACGATTATGGTGAACCACTGTGGCCTTGTTATGGGGGGGCACAGACAATGATAAAATTTATATCGCATCCAGATGGGTGGACTATCAGGACTTCGGCGATTGGATGATCAAGGAGACCTCAGCCGATAAACTGGAAATGCAATTTTCAGAGTTTACAACGGAAAATATTGCAGCATTCAAAGAAAATGCAGCCGCCGCGAGCGCACTGACTCTTGAGTTGGCAGTCTTGCGTGAGCAGCACCGTGATCCCTCGAGACAACCTTGGTGGGAAGAAAAAGGTGGGAATCCAAATCTCGACCTCATCGAGAAATATAGACCTCTGGCTGAAGAGCTGGATAAGGTGATGCAAAAGCAGTTTTTCTTGCTGCCAGAGGTGCTTCAGAAAGAAATACAAGAACATCTCGTCATATCACAGCTTCTGGGCGACTGGGACCCCATCAATCCGTTTTACAAGAATATGGGCGTGGTGGAAGACGAATGGGGTGAGCTGCATATCATGCGCCTCGATTTTGGCAGTTGCCTGGATGTGGGTTTTCGGGGGCAAGCCAAGGAGCATGGCTACCACATGGCGGTTAACCAGCGCCCCGCAGTTTTTCCAGAGCTCAAACATATTTTCAAGGAAGAGAATGCTCCATTTTCAGAGGTGTTACCAAAGCTAGGCGAAGCGTTTGATAACCTTCCCTATGCAGACTATGCAAAATCCATTTCAGGGAACCCTGAATGGGCAGAGTTCACGCGCCTCAAGATCGCTTACCGCTGTGTCCTGCTGAGGCAAGCGGATAAAAATATTATTGCGGATATTATTCGGCGAAATTTAATCGATGAACCGGGATCTATTGCAGGACTAAAGACAAAAGAATCGCTGATTGACGTTATGAATGCGCGCATCGAGGCGCTTATTCTGCAATGCGGTGGACTTGAGAAAATAGATGAGTTCGAACGAAACCATCAAGATGTTGCAAATTCTATCAGGGAATCGGTTTTATCTGCGTTACAAGACCACGGGCAGTCGTTCGGGTGATTGACTCCATGGCAGCACGGGAGGGCAACAGGCTTGGCGACACGTCCAAGGGCGCCAAGGCCCGCACCTTTGCCCGTCGACATTTTTTGCTTTCAGACCCGTCAAGTAGCGCCTGGGCCGAGTGAGGGTTAGCGTTTTTCGGCTGAAGCCGGCGCTCTGCAGGTCGTGAGTATTGCTGTTGAATCGACTCACTTTGTGCAAGATCGCTCAGGAAAAATGCTTTAACCTTTTAATCGGAGCAATGAAATGAGCAGGTTTGGAACTGAAGCACCCGAAGCACCCGTTACAGATGACGAGGCGCTCGCGGTCGAACGTTTATTGGAGGCCATGCTGAATGGCGTGGCGATAAAAGACGTTCATGGCGTACCTGATGAGGTCATGAATGGCTTGTATGTGCATGCTTACGAGTTCTATCGGCAGGGGCGCCTGGATGACGCGGAAGTGTTTTTCCGCTTCCTGTGTATCTACGACTTTTATAACGCCGACTATGTATTGGGTTTGGCAGCGGTCTATCAACTGAAGAAAAACTATCAAAAAGCGCTTGATGTTTATGCATTGGCCCATGCACTGGCAAAGGAAGACTACCGCGCCATGCTTTACGCGGGTCAATGCAATATGTTGCTCAAGCGTAAGGGCAAGGCAAAGGAATGCTTTAACGCGGTGCTGGAAAATAGTACGGACGTATCCTTGCAAAAGCGCGCGCAGCTGTTTCTGGAGGGGATGTTCAATATTAGCGAATAGGAGGTTTGATTGTGGATATAGGTCGTCCTTTTGAGGTCATTAATAATAATCTCTCTAGCTCATCGCTTGGCGAGGGGCGGGGCGCTGGCAAGCAGCACGTTGAGGAAAAAACTCCTGGCCCGGCTTTAACCTTTGCGGACGTTAAACAGCCGACCGGGCAATGGCAGGTGTTTTTCTATGAGCTGGCCAATGAACTGGCCAATGAGTTGGCCAAAGAGCAGGTTCGTAATGAGCTGGAAAAAGAGCAAGGGCAGGCAAAAGATGACGAATTGCCAGCGGGTATTCCACAACTTAGCAAGCCCGTCGCAGGGGAGTTGAATTCGTCGGCCTTACAGTTGTTTCTGAAAATTTCCAATCTGGATTCGTCCGGCAGAATTACCGAGGAAAAAAAGCAAGGCCGAATGCAGGAGGCGTTCGCTCAGCAATCGGCGAAATCGCACGAGGCGCAGGAGAATGCGCGCCTGGCGGAGGCGGCCGAAAAAGAGCTTGAAGAAAAGCGCAAGAATGCCAGCATTTGGGAGAAGGTGTTTGGCTGGGTCATGTCGGTCGTTTCGGTGGTGCTGGCTGCGCCTACCGGTGGTGCCAGCCTGGCGCTCGCCGTGTTCTGCGCTGTCGATATGGCTCAGAGCGAAGAGACCAAGTTTTCGGTTATTGGCAAAATCCTTGAGCCGCTCATCAATGAGGCGATTTTGCCGGCGATTGAAGCCATCGCCAAGGTCATTACCGATGAGCTGAAAAACTTGGGCATGGCGGATGAGGCGGCCGCCATCATGGGGCAGATCACTGCGGCAATTGCTGTTGTAGCCGTCACGCTGCTGGCCGCGGCGGGAGCGAAAAAACTCCCGACGGAACTGCTGACCAAACAGATCAGCAAATTTGCGGCGAAAGCAGTGCCGGATATTCTCAAGAACGGTTCGAAAACGCTGACCAAAAGCATTAGAAGTTTTCTCGGTGGTAAGGAGCTAGCACAAATACTGACAGCGCGAATGGAAAAAGTCGCGTTGGTCGCGGGGGTCGCCGATAAAGCCGGTGTACGCCCTGGTATGAATATCGATATCGCCTTGACCGAAAAAGAAGTGCAGATGCTGGAAGCCAACCTGCAACGAATTTTTGCCGATAACGACTTTTTGAGCAAGACCATCGAGCATCTCTGGCAAGAGATCAGCAGACGGATGGAAGCAGAGATGGCGGGGCTGCGAAATGCGTTTGAAAGCTTCAATCGGGAGTCGGAAGGTGCGCTGAAAATGATCGACATGATCTCGGGTATCAGGCATCGAGGCCGGGCCTGAAATAAGGTCCAAATTATTTCAGCAACGCGACAAAGTACTGTTATTTCAGTATTGAATTTTTCTGATGGCCTCTGAATATATTATACAGGAGAGTATCCATGGCTGATTTTATGTCAGTTTCTGTCAATGAGTACTATACGAGTGTTTATTCCTCAACGGGCGAGGGGGGGATTGCCCCCGCTAAAAGCTCGACAATACTAGAGCTAGAGGTGGTCTCGACTGAAGTGGTGCAGTATGCAGCGCAACAGAAAAATGGACTCACGGAAAACGATCCAAACATCCCACACCTGTCGTTACCTCCACAACCGGTGGAGGCTGAAGAACTTCAACGAGCTGTTTTCTTCACACTGACGCTGATGGATGCATTCCTTCCGCAGTTTTATCAAGCCTTGAGCGAATTGCTTGAGCGAGCGCGTGAAGCAAAAAGCAAGAGCGGGCTCCAGAGCTATGAGACGAAGCTGCGCGCCGCTGAGACTCATAAAGACATCGCAAACAAGAGCTTTGAGAAGACGGTCTCTGGAGCGGTGGGCGGCGCGGCGGCTAATCTTGCTGGCGCGACACAATCCTGGAAGGGGATAACCAGGCAGCAAGAGTCCATCGACGTCAACGAGCAAGTTGCGCGGTTGATCGGCAATCGTCTGAAGCAGACTAATCAGCAGTTGCTGAGCTTGAGAGGGGCTGCGGCACCTGGCAGTGCTCCCGCACCGCAAATCAAGCAATTGGAGAGGAAGGCGGGAGCGCAAGAGCTCGAGCGTGACACTGCCCAGCTTAAGCATGAACAATCGCTTCGCGAGGGTGATAAGCAAAAGGCTGTTGGAGAGCTTATCCGAAGCTTCTCCGCGCCGGTTTCAGCGGTTACCGAGGCTGGTTTCGAAATCGACGTCGCGGCGGAGCGCAGCAAGGAAGAACTAGAGAAGGCATTGGCCGCGCTTTTTGAGCGGGATACGGAGGCTTTTGCCGAGAGGATCCAGGCCTATCAGGTGCAGTTCAATGCTCTGCTGACAATGGCGGCAGAGAGAAACAAGGGCAATGCAGATCTGACCAGGTCCGTTTAATAGATTGCAAAACCCTCCAGGGAAGCTTGGAGGGTTTTGCATCTGAAGCTGCAATGAAATACGTACAGATGTTTTGTATATTTCAAGCAAACGCAATACTGATGAGGTGTTCCGGTGCCTAGTGTTAATGGTGATAGCATTACACCACTCGTTACAAATACAAATGCAACAGATAATTTCTCTGGTGATGCGCCGAATCTCAGTCCTGTTGCGCAAACGCTTAGGAAGATAACGAATAGCGGTTGCCCCTCTGGATCCGACTTACCGGTTTCTGGGAGCGCTGACACACAAGCCGCGAATGTTTTTAAAGAAGCCGGAAATATCTATACCGACAAATTAATCAAGCAGGGACTTGGTAAACTCGGACCTTTGGCTAGCTCGTTCGCTGAACGTCTGGAAACGACAAAGAAAGTAAAATACCTTTGGTTGCGTCATCTGGCTATTGTCGTAGCTCATCAGTCTAAATTTATTGAAAGTCAGCTTGAAGTATGTAGAAAAAATCAATCTGGCGGTAATACCTCCATGCGCGACTTGACCATGGCACATCAAATACTCAAAGAGCTAGTAGATAAGGTTGATAATGAAATTACTAGAGTTAATTTGACACGTGGAGATGTCGCCAAAGCTATATTGAAAGGCGTGCGATCGAAAGTGACTGGTGCCAATAATGGCTCAGTGCTTGAGAACAAGATATGCCTTGCCGCAGAAAGAATGTGTTCGGTGGGGGGGGCACGGAGGCCGTACAAAAAGTCGGCTTCTCAAGTAGTAGTGAAAAACCAGATGTTAAGCTGCATTTAGAACTGACGAACCTGATGAAGAGGAGCATCGAATTTGCAGGAGGGGGGAAGCGCTTCGCTAAGTACTGCGCTGATCAGTCCCTTAAGAGATGTCAAGAAGAGTATAAGACGCAGTTCCCTGAAACGTCTGATGACGAGATCGCTGGGTTTGATAGCCGCTGTTTCAACGAACCCACATTGGGGCTGGTTGAGAATAGTAAGGAGGAGATAGCCAAGGCTTTTGGTGATGAGCCTATAGCCCTGAGCATACTAGGAGAAGAGCTTGAGCACTTGGCATTTACCCCCAGTTGCTTGATACCGCCAAAGCGTTCGCCGCGGCCCGCAGAACCATCGCAGCCGTTGGAGGGGGCTGCTGACCAGAGTGCGCAGCAGCCTCCAGCGGCCACTGTAACTCCTTTGCTGCCAATTCCTCCAGCCGATGATGGGACTCACCCCATTCACCCAAAGCATACGGACCCTGGGCCAACGCCCCCCTCAACACTGCAACTGCCCGCAGATTCAGAGGAAGTAAAGGGGAAAAACACAGTCATCTGCAGCCCTAGTTTTACTATTGTGGTTAATGGTCTGAGGGCAACTGATCTTGATGTGCAAGAATCTGACGATGACAATAAAAGCTCAAGCTCTTACACAAAGAAGAAAAGGAGGCCAAAAACCACGATAAAAAATCAGGACTTTAAGCTTGATAATGGCGCTCAAGGCAATTCTCCGGAGGATATTAATTTTAAGTTGTCAGATAATCTTCCAAGGGCTGAGGCAGATATCTCAGTTGGCAAAGTTGAGGTTTCGAAAGATACACTTGGAACCAAAATCTACGCAGTTCATATGTTTATAGGTGGCGAAGATGCTCGGCACTCAGACGATAAGGCCTCAGAAATAGATCGTCGCAAAAAAGAATCCCTAGAGAAAGTGGCAGATTGGATGCGGAAGAGTACGTTTGGAGCTCCTGCATCGGGGGCGAGGAGGGTGATTCTGTCGCCTGGTAGTGCTCAGAGCTTTTATGGCGTGGCACCTGTATTGGAACACTCAGATGCGCGGAACTCTATCGAAGCGACAGACGTCAGGGCTATACAGGAAATAGCTGATATAGAGCCTGGTGGGATCGGGATTGCAAATAGAGTTGCGTTTTTTAACGGAGCTAAAGAGTTTAGATTAAATAATAAGTTTCTTAATGATCGACATGTTGAATTGGAAAACATACGGCCTAAAGCGAAATATGGTGAGCCGGTTGACTGACGAACGGTCCTTCAGCATGATTTAGGATAAGTCCTGATTCCGTGCGTATGTTTTTGGTTTAGCCTGACGCTTCATATGCAATGAGGATGAAGAAATGCTGAAGCCTGATGAAGCGCAGGCGCTTTGCCGTGGCCCGGTGGATGTTCTGGTGGTTGGCGCCGGAGTCGCGGGCCTGGCCGCCGCCCATGAACTGCTCAAACAGGGTCGCAGTGTGCGTGTCGTCGAGGCGCGTGAGCGTGTCGGTGGACGGCTGTATACCCGTAGGGACTGCGGCGATATTCCCATCGAGATGGGCGCCGAACTGATTCATGGCACTGACGCGGTCACCTGGACACTGGTTCACCAGCAAAGGCTCGCCACGGCCCATATGAGTGGGGGGCAGGATCTGACCCGTCACGCCGACACGGTGGTCGACGCGGTGTGTCCGGATCGGGTTGCCCAGTGTCCGCCGCAGCCAGGCGAAAATGCCGCGGCTTACCTCTCGAGGATCGGTGTGTCCCGCGCGGATATTCGTCATGGGGTGTATGCGCTTGAACTCGACCTGGAGCCATTGTCGCGCTGCAGCGCGCTGGATCTCGTGGCGTCGGAGGTGCTGAGCGATGCCCTGGACCCTTGCGAGGAAGAGGACTATCGGGTAATTGGCGGCTACGATCAGATCTTGCAACCGTTGCTCGAAGGGGTGCCGCTGGTGCTGGAGACTGTCGTTCATGGCATTGCTTACGCAGAGCATGGCGTGCGCCTGAGTGTATCGAGTGCCGATACGGGGCTTTATACCCTCGACGCAAAGCAATGCATTGTGACGCTGCCGCTCGGTGTCCTGCAGGGCGATAGCGTGGATTTTACCCCGGCGTTACCTGCCGATTACCGACAGGCTATCGAGGGTTTGGGCGTCTGCGATGTCGCCAAGATCATCTACATTTTCGACGAGCCGGTCCTGGGCAAGGAGACGGCCTATCTGCTGGATTATGACGCCACCCCGCCGTATTTCTGGAACGGCTCACTGGGTTATGAGCAGGCTCGACAAGAGGTGGTCGTGGCCTGGGTGGTGGGGGATAAAGCGCGGCAACTCCTGGCAATGCCGGAGGACGAGCGCTTCGAGGTCGGCCTTGAGACGCTACGGCGCATGAGCGGCAAAGCGCATCTTGAGCCAGTCCAACGGATTCTTCATCACTGGAGCGACGACCCCTACGCCCGGGGTGCCTATTCCTTTATCCCTCCGGGTGCGGAGGAAGCTGCCCATCGACTTTCCGTGCCTGTCGAGGGCGTGTTGCATTTTGCCGGTGAGGCGACGAGCAGCGATCATCCTGCGTCCATTCACGGCGCCCTGGAAAGCGGGCGCCGTGCTGCTCATGCTGCGTTGGTGTTACTCGGCGTTTGAAAAGGATAGGAAGCACTGCCAAGCGGCTCTGCTTCCTAACTAAATGGCTGACGATTGGAGGGGGTTATCTACCAACGCTCTCGAGACTCGAGGGTTCGCGGGGCATATTAGTCCAGCCATAGCTACGGCCGTCGCCCTTGCGCTTTAATATATTATATTTTTCCAATAACTTCAAAATTGAAGCGGGTTCTTTGTCTGGATCTTCCTTCTCCAAGTATCCCTTGCCTCCATTTGCGTTTGGCGGTGTATATAACTCAGTTTTTGCTCTGAGGAGAATCCCCTGCAAGCACTCATCCGCACCCACGCTCCCACAGTTTTCGACATGGAGCACGCCGCTATATATCAATGCAATCAGCGGCAAGAACTCAATGCCTCGTTCTTCCGTGCTGGTACTCCATGAATCCTGCTCGGAGGGTACGGGTATAATATTCTCTATCTCGGTAATAAGGCCGCGGCCCGTGGGGTCGTTCCTTTGCTTATCAGCTAGGCCAAACTCGCTCAACAAAGAAATGGTTTTAACACCCTCACTTTCTGCAACGCGCTGCACGCAGCCACCGATACCATTCTTGTCGGCGCCAGTTACAAAGACAGGGATAGTCCCCCGCAATCTTGCGTCAACGACTTGTTGTCGCAGTCTTTCCTCGATCGGGCCGGTGTCTTCATACCCTTGACCAGCAAAACCGACTGTACAGATAGGAAAGGCTTTAGATAATAATTCATCATCAGTTAAGAAAGTTTGATTGGGTGCTGAAAAATTGACTGCGTCGATTACTTTTTTTTCAAATAAATTTAAGATTTTTTTGTCGTTGTTTGTGAGGTTGAATATTAGTTCTGCGACGGATCTACGATGGAAAAATGGGTCTTTATGATATTTCTGCGGTCCATCGCAAACAACCGCCTTGGCCGCCTTATATTTTTCAGACTCCAATAGAGGGTGATATGTAGCTAGCTGGTCAAAAAATGAGGGATTTAGTGTTATTTCGCTTATTCCCGGCATGACATTATTCACTCGTCAGTTAATTGTTGTGAGCCGCGATGATGAGTGTTGAAAACCAGAGAAGCTTGCAAATTAAGCTTCTATTGCGGTGCGTGCTGCTGGGTATAGGACCAGTCCCATAGGGCCGGCCGGTTGCTCGATGAACACTATGTACCTGTTCAGCCGAGGAGGCGTCATTTTATGTTTTTTCGCCGATTCGAAGCCCTGGTGGATATTTTCAAGCCGGCTCCCGATACGGCTCCGCCAAACGACATGCGGCGCTTTTATGCGCACTATCTGCGCCAGGTCTGGCCGCTGCTGATTGTCTTGCTGGGAACCGGATTTGCCGTGGCGCTGACCGAAGTGGCGCTGTTCAACTTTCTCGGAAAAATTGTCGACCTGGTACAGGCCACGCCCAGTGCCGAATTTTTCCAGCGGCACAGCGGCCAGTTGTTGTGGATGGCGCTGGTTGCACTGATCCTGTATCCCCTGTTCATCGGCTTGCAGAACCTGATGGTGAAGCAGGCGATCAGTCCTGGCTTGACCAGCCTGATTCGCTGGCAAAGCCATCGTTATGTGTTCAGGCAAAGTCTTGGTTTTTTCCACAACGACTTCGCCGGCCGAATTGCCAACCGCATCATGCAAACCGGTGACTCCCTGAGTGACTCGGTTCTGTCGACGGTGGCGGCGCTCTGGTATGTGTGCATTTATGCCGCCAGTGTCCTGCTTCTATTTGCTGAGGCGGATTGGCGATTGACGATCCCCTTGCTGGTTTGGATGGCCTGCTATATCGGTGCGTTGCGCTATTTCGTGCCGCGCCTCACCCAGCGTTCGGAGCAGGCGGCCGAGGCGAGTTCGGAGTTGATGGGGCGGATCATCGATGGCTACACCAATATCGCCACGCTGAAGTTGTTCGCCCACAGTCGTTTTGAGGAGGACTACGTTCGCGAGGCGCTGATTGAAGAAACCCGGCGAACCCGATGGGCCAACCGGCTGTTCAGCACCATGGATGTTGCTATTGCCAGCCTGAACAGCTTGTTGATTGTCGGTAGCGCGAGCCTGGCGCTCTGGCTGTGGAGTCAGGGGCTGATCTCGGTGGGAGCCATCGCCCTGGTTGTGGGGTTGGTGATGCGGATCAACAGCATGTCCGAATGGATCACCTGGGTGGTCAGCGATGTCTTTGAAAATATCGGCAAGGTGCAAGATGGCATGCGCACCATCGCCCAGCCACGTGGTGTGGTCGATCGCGAGGGCGCCCCGGCGATTGCGGTGTCGCGTGGAGAAGTGCGCTTCGAGCGGGTCGGCTTCCACTATGACAAGGACCAGGGTGTGATCGACGGGCTGAACCTGGTCATAAACCCTGGCGAAAAAATCGGTTTGGTCGGGCCTTCGGGGGCGGGAAAATCGACCCTGGTCAATCTACTGCTACGCCTCTATGACTTGAAAGGCGGGCGCATTCTGATCGACGGGCAGGATATCAGCACTGTCGCCCAGGACAGCCTGCGTGGGCAGGTCGGCGTGGTCACCCAGGATATTTCGCTGCTGCATCGCTCGATTCGCGACAACCTGCTCTACGGTAAGCCGCAGGCCACTGACGAGGAGCTATGGGAGGCCCTGCGCAAGGCGCGCGCCGACGAATTCATCCCGTCGTTATCCGATACCGATGGGCGACGAGGGCTCGACGCGCATGTCGGTGAGCGTGGTGTGAAGCTGTCCGGCGGACAGCGTCAACGTATCGCCATTGCCCGTGTGTTGTTGAAGAACGCACCGATTCTCGTGCTCGACGAGGCCACCTCGGCGCTGGACTCTGAAGTGGAAGCCGCGATTCAGGACACCCTGGAGGTCCTGATGGAGGGGAAAACCGTCATCGCGATCGCCCATCGCCTGTCGACGATCGCCCAGATGGATCGTTTGGTGGTGCTGGACGGCGGCCGCATCGTCGAAAGCGGGAGCCATGGCCAGCTCCTGGCGCGGGGCGGGTTGTATGCGCGTTTATGGCGGCACCAAACCGGTGGTTTTGTCAGCGAGGCGGCACACCTGCAGGAAGCGTGACTGTTACCACAACCATGATGTTCGTCAAATGAGCCGGGGGACTCGAAGTTCTCCGGATTCAGCGTGCGTGGGCATTTCTGACTTGTCCTAAATGTCCAGTTGGACATTCTCGGTAACCTTTATACAACTTATTCCACAAGTCAGGTGTTGTGATGTTTGTAAAAGCGAATTTTCGTAAAAAGTTGCTGGCCCTTTCTATTGCGGCAGTTGTCGTGCCGTTGCAGGCGAGTGCTAGTTTCTCTGAAATAAGTTCTTCGAATGAAAGTGTTCAAGTTCGTAAGAACCTCCACGATCTGATTGCTTTCGATGCCAAGAAGCAGGAATTTGCGGATGACTTGTTGGATGAGATCAATAAAAATCCTGGGCTCAAGGCGGAAAAAGAGTTTATCGAGAGGATTGCTCAAGCTGCTAAATCCGCTAAAGTTGCTACTGTGACTCCCGTACGTTATTCACATGGGCAGAGCGTGCAGAGCATCGTTGATCAGTTGTTTCAGGCGAAAACCGCAGAATTCGAGAAGCTGCGGCAGGCTGAAGTTGTCGCTAAAGCTGAGGCCAGAGAGCGGGCCGTAAAAAAATGGCAAGATCCAGGCTCAGAATATTTTGTAGATATTGAAAAGGAAATTGAAAATATTGTCAGTGCAGACCTTGGAGTTATAAAGGCAACTAAAGATTTTCAGGATAAAGCTAAACCTTTGGATCGTCTCATGAACGCCCATAAAAATGCAATAGCCATTGCCAAGGAGAGAGCTACGAGCATAATGGCCAAGAGGCTTGCCGATGCTATCGACTCAGATATTCGTGAAGATCAGGTAGTTAAAGAAATCGCTCAACAGATTGCCAAGGCTCATTCTGATCTTTCAGAAGATAATCTCGCAGAGCTCGCTAGCATGGATATGAAAACCTGGCTGACTTCCCGTACTAAGACGGGGGCCAAAGCCAAGGCAGAACTGGATGCCGCTAATGCGCGCAATCAGCTGCTGGAGGGGGATCTTGATGAGTTGAAACAGCACGAAGCAGAGCTGTTGGCGGCACTCAAGCAACTTGAGGATGCGGAGAAAACCGGGATTGTCACGACGGAGGAAACTGGAGAGGCCATCAACGATGAGTCTGCTGAAATCAATGCCGAACTAGAAAAGCTCATCGCCCAATTGGAGCTTGAGTTGCAACAGGCTCTGGCCAAGAAAAAGGCTGACGAAGCCGCTGCAAAAATTGCCGCTGACGACCAGCAGGCGAGCGCCAACGCTGCCCGGCTGACCGGTAATGCCGGCGCCGCCAGCCAAGCCTTCGTCGCAGCGGTACAAAGTGGCCAGATCGACCGTAACGATGAGATCTACCAGGTCTTCACCGACGGCAGTGCCGAGCAGGTAGCTCGTCTGGCCGGGCAATTGGCGCCGGAGGTCAACGGTGGTGTGGCCCAGGCGGCACAAACCGGCCACAGCCTTATCGCCCAGGCGACGAGCGATCGAACCAGTACGCTGCGTAGCGGTATCTCCTGGGGCGAAACGCCGATGGAAACCGGTGCCTGGGTGCAGGTGCTGAACAGCGATGCCAACCAGGGAGCACGCCAGGGCGTGGCCGGCTACAAGGCCAACAGCCAAGGTATCGCCGTGGGTGCCGACGGCAAGCTGAATGAACAAGTTACCCTGGGTGTGGCATACAGCCACCTGGGCACCGAGGTGAAGAGCGACCAGGGTAACAAGACCGACGTGACGGGCCATGCGCTGACCGCTTATGGCAGCTACGAGCAGGACGGCTATTTTGTCGACGGTAGCCTGACCTTTGGTCAGAACGCCAACGAGAGCACTCGCCAGATTCTGGACGACCGCGCCAAGGCCAACTACGACAGCCGTCTGTTCGGTGCCAATGTGCTGGCCGGTTATGGCTTCCAGCTGGACAACGGTGTGCTGGTAGAACCGCGGGTCGCGGGTCGTTACAGCCATGTGTCCATCAATGGTTACCAGGAGAAGGGTTCTTCCGCGGCACTCTCGGTAAAAGGCCAGACGGTCGAAGTGATGGAGCTGGGTGCGGGTGTTCGTGTAGCGGGTCAGTTCCCGCTGAAGCAAGGCACCCTGGAACCTGAAGTGAAGCTGATGGCGTATCATGACTTCAAGGCGGATCGGGCCTCCAGCACCTCGGCCTTCGTTCAGGGCGGCACGCCGTTCGTCACCGATGGCGCCAAGCCGACGAGCAACAGTATCGAAGCCGGGGTCGGGCTGAACTACCGCACGGGTGCAAGCACCTTCGGGGTCAGCTACGACTACCTGAGCAAGAAAGATTTTGATGCCGACAGCGTCCAACTCAAGGCGCGCTACGACTTCTAACCAGACATCTCCCCAGGTGTAGGCCCGCTTCGGCGGGCTTTTTTACGTCTGCTACAAGGCGCCTTTATCTGGCGGGCGAACTTAGCGCTCGTGGACATTTCTGACGTGTCCTAAATATCCAGTTGGACATTTTCAGTAACCTTTACACAACTTATTAAACAAGTCAGGTGTTGTGATGTTTGTGAAAGCGAGTTTTCGTAAAAAGTTGCTGGTCCTTTCTATTGCGGCAGTTGTCGTATCATTGCAGGTAGGTACTAGTTTTGCGGATGTGAATCCATCGAATGGAAGTGCTCAAGTTCATAAGGCTCTTCACGATCGGGCTGTCGAGGCCCAAAAGCAAGAGCGTATGGCTCGTGAAAGGGCTGATAAGCTGAGTGAAAGCCGTGTGATCGATAAAGGTACAAAATGGTTTAAAGATCTGGCCGATTTCGAGGCCAAGAAGAAGAAATTTGCGAATGATTTAGTTGCCGAAATCAGTGCGGACCCTGGGCTGCAGGCGGAAAAAAAGTTTCTCGAGACAGTCACTCAAGTCAATGCGCAGGCTAAAGTAGCTTCGAAAATTAAGGATGTTTTAGCTGTAACCGGTGCATCCAAACTTGCTGATCCTCTTAGTAATCCGCAGCTTCTGCAAGCTTTTGAGCAATTGACTCAGGCAAAGGCGGAGCTAAAAAATCAGAAGCTTGATGAGCTGGGATTGCGTCAAGCAGATGCCGCTGCCAGAGCTGATGCTGAACAGCGGGCTAAAGCTAAGTGGCTAAGTGATGAGGAGGCGGCGAAAGTCAAGAAGAATATTGAAGAAGATATTGCGGCCAGCACGACCTTGAAGAGTCTTCGCGAACAACTCGATGATGCGGCGCGTGTAGTTAGCCATAGCAAGATGATTGGTATTTCTGAGGCTATTGCGAAAGCAGAAATCGATGAGCGAAAAAGAGTAGAGGAGCTCTGGGCCAAGAAAGTTGCTGACGCCATCGAAGCAGATATTCGTGAAGACCTGGTTGTCAAAGAGGTCGGTCAGCAGATTGCCAAGGTTAATTCTGATTTTTCGGAAGATAATCTCGCAGAACTCGCTGGCATGGATATGGAAACCTGGCTGACTTCCCGTACTCAGACGGGGGCCAGAGCCAAGGCAGAACTGGATGCCGCTAAGGCGCTCAATCAGCTGCTGAAGGGGGATCTTGATGAATTGACACTGCGAGAAAAAGAAATACTGGCGGCTGCACTCAAGCAGCATGAGGACGCGGAGAAAGCTGGGGTTGTTACGCTGAATGAGACTGGAGAGGCCGTCGTCGAGACCATCAACGATGAGTCTGCTGAAATCAATGCCGAACTCGGAAAGATTGTTGCTCAATTGGAGCTTATGTTGCAGCAGGCCCTGGCCGAGAAAAAGGCTGCTGAAGTCGCTGCAAAAATTGCCGCTGACGATCAGCAGGCAAGCGCCAACGTTGCCCAACTGACCGGTAATGCCCGCGCAGCCGGCCAAGCCTTCGTCGCTGCGGTACAAAGTGGCCAGATCGACCGTAACGATGAGATCTACCAGGTCTTCACCGACGGCAGTGCCGAGCAGGTAGCTCGTCTGGCCGGGCAACTGGCGCCGGAGGTCAACGGTGGTGTGGCCCAGGCGGCACAAACCGGCCACAGCCTTATCGCCCAGGCGACGGGCAGTCGGACCAGTACGCTGCGTAGCGGTATCTCCTCGGGCGAAACGCCGATGGAAACCGGTGCCTGGGTGCAGGTGCTGAACAGCGATGCCAACCAGGGAGCACGCCAGGGTGTGGCCGGCTACAAGGCCAACAGCCAAGGTATCGCCGTGGGTGCCGACGGCAAGCTGAATGAACAAGTTACCCTGGGTGTGGCATACAGCCACCTGGGCACCGAGGTGAAGAGCGACCAGGGTAACAAGACCGACGTGACGGGCCATGCGCTGACCGCTTATGGCAGCTACGAGCAGGACGGCTATTTTGTCGACGGTAGCCTGACCTTTGGTCAGAACGCCAACGAGAGCACTCGCCAGATTCTGGACGACCGCGCCAAGGCCAACTACGACAGCCGTCTGTTCGGTGCCAATGTGCTGGCCGGTTATGGCTTCCAGCTGGACAACGGTGTGCTGGTAGAACCGCGGGTCGCGGGTCGTTACAGCCATGTGTCCATCAATGGTTACCAGGAGAAGGGTTCTTCCGCGGCACTCTCGGTAAAAGGCCAGACGGTCGAAGTGATGGAGCTGGGTGCGGGTGTTCGTGTAGCGGGTCAGTTCCCGCTGAAGCAAGGCACCCTGGAACCTGAAGTGAAGCTGATGGCGTATCATGACTTCAAGGCGGATCGGGCCTCCAGCACCTCGGCCTTCGTTCAGGGCGGCACGCCGTTCGTCACCGATGGCGCCAAGCCGACGAGCAACAGTATCGAAGCCGGGGTCGGGCTGAACTACCGCACGGGTGCAAGCACCTTCGGGGTCAGCTACGACTACCTGAGCAAGAAAGATTTTGATGCCGACAGCGTCCAACTCAAGGCGCGCTACGACTTCTAACCAAACATCTCCCCAGGTGTGGGCCCGCTTCGGCGGGCTTTTTTTTGCGTCTGCGACAGGGTGCCTTTATTTGAAGATGAACGTCGCAGTTCGAGTCTCTGATGCATGACGTTGTGCGCTTCCTGGTCCAGCGCCATCTCTCTTTATATTATTTTAGACATCTTATGAAGCCAAAGAAAAGCCGTCCATAAAGGACGGCAAATGACTACCCAACCGCAAACACCGCAGTTTGTCGAGCTCTGCGGTTTGACAAGCATGGTTTGTGTGCTAACCCTAGAAAACGGGACGAGTCTGAATCGTGTTCAGTTAGGCGGATGCTATAAAACATAAGCCTAGGGTATCCGGGTGGGGGCTTTGAGTTGTAAGGATCGGTAAGGCGGGGATTATCTGAATCTTGCATCGGTCGTTGCAGCACGCTCCCGATGTTCAATTCAACACGATGCCAGCCGATGAAACTCAAAACTCTATTTATTGCTGTTACTTTTGCGTTGAGTGGTCATGTATATGCGGGATCGATGGATGCCGCACTTGCAGGCCTTGCCGCATCGCCCCAGGCGAAGCCGGAGCAGGCGCAAGCCCCAACCCCCAATGACCGGACGCATATCAAGGCAACGCTGCGCTATTCCGGCGAAGGCCTGAAAAAAGCCGAAGCGCAGGGGGCAATCATCCGACGCGTCATAGGCGATGTGGCGACGGTGGAGATTCCGCTCAGCCAGCTGGAAAATGTCTCCCGCCAATCCGGTGTCGAGCGCATCGAAGCGGTGCGCACCCTGCAGCCCATGTTGTCGGCCAGCGTGCTGGCGACCCACGCGGATAAGCTGCGGGGAGGGAAGGCGCCACACTGGACCGGTAAGACCGGGCGTAATGTCATCATCGGTATTATCGATACCGGACTGGATACGACTCACCCCTCCTTTCGCAAGCTTGATGGCAGTAGCCGTGTTCTGGCCTATTGGGCGAGAGGCGACGGTTCCGATGACGGCGTGAAGTGTACGCAAGAGCAGATCAGCAATGCGTTGCTGCATGATGCTCAGGGGGAATGTGCCGGATTGCGCGACCCTATTGGGCACGGCACCCATGTCGCCGGTATTGCTGCGGGTAATGGTAGTGCGGCGAGCGCCGGTTATACGGCCTACGAATACGTCGGGATGGCCCCTGAGGCCGATTTGATGGTCTCTGAGCTTCGAGAGCCCAAGCCGCCGAAAACCGGAGTATTCGATGACATGAACGTATTGGAGTCCATCGCCTGGATGAAGGACTATGCCAAGGCGGCGAACAAGCCCCTGGTGGTCAATATGAGCTTTGGCACGCATGCCGGGCCGCTTGATGGGACTTCGAACTTCGAGCGCGCGTTGAATAATCTGGCGGGCCCCGGGGTCATTCTGGTGGCCGCTGCCGGTAACGAAGGCAATGTACCTATGCGCGCGGCGGTAACGCTCGCTCCAGGAAAGACCGAGGTCGTGAAGTTCAAGCGCTTTGAAGGGCATGAAGACAACCCCGAAGCGAAGTTGACGCTGGAAGCCTGGTATCCGGGGGCAAATCGTTTGGGTGTGTCGATCAAGAACACAGGCTCTAAAAAGCCGTGCGATACTGGCGAGGTCCTTGCCGGCGCTGAGCCTGTGGTCAAGGACTTCAGTACGGCGTGTGGGCGGATCGAGATCGTTTCCAACAACATCAACCCGACCAATGGCGATCGTCAGCTATTGGTGACGCTCAGCGAGACGCCTGGATACGCCGACGTGAAAGAGGAGGGATGGGAGATGGTTTTGCGTAACGAGGAGGGGCTCGCGGCCTCTTTCGGCATCCTGTCTCAAAATGAGTTCGAAGGGTATTTCCTCGATCATACGAGCTTTTCCACCACCCTTAACGCCCCGGCGTCCGCGGAACAGGCGATCACTGTCGCCAGCTACACGACCCGCGAGAGTTGGAAGCCGGTCAAAGGGGAGGAGAAGCGAAGTAACAGTGAACTCGGCAATATTGCCGCGGACAGCAGTCGTGGTCCACGGCGCGAGTGCAGTGACAAGGCACTCTGCCCGATGATCATGAAGCCGGAAATCACGGCGCCTGGACAGATCATTATTTCCTCCCGTAATGCGACACCTCAGGAGTTGATCGATGCGGGCGAGGAAGAAGCTCCGAAAACGGCGGATGGCATGCACATCGGCTGGTCCGGCACCAGTATGGCCGCCCCGCATGTGGCGGGTGCGGTGGCGCTGCTGCTGCAGACAAACCCGAAGTTGACGCCGGATCAGGTCAAGCAGGCCCTGTTCTCCTCGGCGGGACATAACAGCTTCACCGGCAAGCTGCCGCTGTATCAGCGTGGTGTGCTCAACCCGGCGAATGCCAACCCTATCTGGGGCTACGGCATTCTGGATGCGTTCAAGGCTGCCGAGACCCTTGATGGGAAGGAAAGCCACTGATGAAACTCAAAACGCTATTTATTGCGGTTACTTTTGCGTTGAGTGGTCATGTGTACGCGGGTTCCATGGATGCCGTACTTGCAGGCCTTGCCGCATCGCCCCAGGCGAAGCCGGGGCAGGCGCAAGCCCCAACCCCCAATGACCGGACGCATATCAAGGCAACGCTGCGCTATTCCGGCGAAGGCCTGAAAAAAGCCGAAGCGCAGGGGGCAATCATCCGACGCGTCATGGGCGATGTGGCGACGGTGGAGATTCCGCTCAGCCAGCTGGAAAATGTCTCCCGCCAACCCGGTGTCGAGCGCATCGAAGCAGTACGTACCCTACAGCCCATGTTGTCGGCCAGCGTGCTGGCGACCAGGGCGGATAAACTGCGAGGAGGGGAGGCGCCACACTGGACCGGTAAGACTGGACGTAATGTCATCATCGGTATTATCGATTCCGGACTGGACACGACTCATCCCTCCTTTCGCAAGCTTGATGGCAGTAGCCGCGTTCTGGCCTATTGGACGAGAGGCGATGGTTCCAATGACGGCGTGAAGTGCACGCAAGAGCAGATCAGCAATGCGTTGCTGCATGATGCTCAGGGGGAATGTGCCGGACTCCGCGACCCTCATGGGCATGGCACCCATGTCGCCGGTATTGCTGCGGGTAATGGTAGTGCGGCGAACACCGGTTTTACGGCCTACGAATACGTCGGGATGGCCCCTGAGGCCGATTTGATGGTCTCTGAGCTGCGGGAGGCCAAGCCGCCGAACGCCGGGCAACTCGATGAGATGAACGTATTGGAGTCCATCGCCTGGATGAAAGACTATGCCAAGGCGGCGAACAAGCCTCTGGTGGTCAATATGAGCTTTGGCACGCATGCCGGGCCGCTTGATGGGACTTCGAACTTCGAGCGCGCGTTGAATAATCTGGCGGGCCCCGGGGTCATTCTGGTGGCCGCTGCCGGTAACGAAGGCAATGCTCCTATGCGCGCGGCGGTAACGCTCGCTCCAGGACAGACCGAGGTTGTGCAGTTCAGCCGGTGGTATACGAATGATGAAAACGGTGACGCGAAGTTGAGGATGGAGGCCTGGTATCCGGGGGCGAATCGTTTGGGTGTGTCGATCAGGAACATGCGTTCTAAAGAGCCGTGCGATACCGGCGAGGTGCTTGCCGGCCCTGAGCCTGTGGTCAAGGCATTCAGTACGGCGTGTGGGCGGATCGAGATCGTTTCCAATAACGTCAACCCGACCAATGGCGATCGACAGCTATTGGTGACGCTCAGTGAGACGCCTGAAGAAGTGAATACGGTCGGCTGGGAGATGGTTTTGCGTAACGAGGAGGGGCATGCGGCCTCTTTCGGTATCCTGTCTCACGACCAGTACGAAGGGTCTTTCCGCGACCATACGAGCTTTTTGACGACCCTTATCACCCCGGCGTCCGCAGAGCGGACGATCGCTGTCGGCAGCTACACGACCCGCGAGAGCTGGAAGCCGGTTAAAGGAGAGGTGGAGCGAAGTAACAGTGAGGTCGGCAATATTTCTGCGAGCAGCAGTCGTGGTCCGCGGCGCGAGTGCAGTGACAAGGCACTCTGCCCGATGATCATGAAGCCGGAAATCGTCGCGCCTGGACAGATCATTATTTCTTCCCGTAGTGCGACGCCCCAGGAGGTGATCGATGCGGGCGAGGAAGAAGACTCGAAAACGGCAGATGGCATGCACATCGGCTCGTCTGGCACCAGTATGGCCGCCCCGCATGTGGCGGGTGCCGTGGCGCTGCTTCTGCAGACAAACCCGACGTTGACACCGGAGCAGGTCAAGCAGGCCCTGTTCTCCTCGGCGGGACATAACAGCTTTACCGGCAAGCTGCCGCTGTATCAGCGTGGTGTGCTCGACCCGGCGAATGCCAATCCTATCTGGGGCTACGGCATTCTGGATGCGTTCAAGGCTGCCGAAACCCTTGATGGGAAGGAAAGCCATTAAGGCCGAACCACTCTTTCAGGTCTTACCGATAAGCCCGACAGGTTGACGCTTGCCGGGCTTGTCTTTTTCAGGCCGAAAATCCTTTCTGACGTGTCCTACAGTGCTCTGTTGGACATTTTGGAAGAATACGGGCGTATAGAAAGACGGCGCCAATGCGTTTCCAAGGCTTCGTTTCTCCCCGATTCGGATGCTCCATGGTGTCACGCAGTGATGAAAAAGATAACGCTCGGATTATTGTTCTGTTTAGCCGGCAGTTGGTTGGGTGCGGCCCATGCAGAACCTTATCGATATGAGGATGGGCTCGATCCCATTATCCATGCGGCAGCACGTGAACACGGTGTCGATCCGCATTTAGTGAAAGCGGTGATTGCAAAGGAGTCCTCGTTCCGTTCTGCGGTGGTTTCGGCCAAAGGCGCTGTCGGATTGATGCAGATCATGCCGGAAACGGCAAAACGCTTTGGGGTAGAGGGCGGCTCCAGGAGGGCGGTGAGTCGAAAACTGACCGATCCGCGCACCAATATCAATGCCGGCACGCGTTATCTCGGTTATTTGGCGGAGCTTTTTCCGCGCCGTCCGGATCTGGTGCTCGCGGCCTATAACGCCGGGGAGGGCGCGGTCCGTAAATATCAGCACCAAATCCCACCTTATCCGGAAACACGCAAGTACGTCGCGGCGGTAATGACGCGCTATCGCGCTTTGCGCAGTGGAGAGGGAGATTCACTCGGTGGCTACCGAACAGGCATTGGCGTGAAGTTCAGAGAGATCTGAGGCCCTTCCATGGAGCGTTTACGTCACTTTCATCGAGGTAGGCCGTTGTGCATCCGTTCAATGTAAAAATCCTTTCCGGTCCGATGTATGGGATCGATGTCAACTTGCCGGCCGAGGATGTGTTTTTTCTCGTCGGCCCTCCGAGCGAAGATCCGGATGGGCGGGCCGAACATGTCGCGACGCGGGCGATGAGTGTTCTGTTTATTCCGTTTAACGAGGATGCGCCGAACTTCATGTTGGCCTTGGCCAACCCCGATGAACCCCAAGCCTGTGTGTATCTCGAGGCGCAGGTCGAGCACAGAGCCTTGCCATTGAACGAACCCGTTCAATTCGGCGCGGTCTGGGTGGCGGTCAAACGGCGCACGGAACGCTGGTCAGGGAGTGTATTGGGGTTCATGGGCGGGGCGCCTGGCGCTGCGAAACCCCTTGCCCTGCACGAGCATCCGCCCCGGCGCGCGGACCGTCATTGGTGGTGGGCTTCATTGATAGCGCTGCTTTCGCTATTGGTGGTCGCTGGGGGGGCCTGGGGAGTGGCCAGGGGGTTCGGCTCGGCCCAGGTGCAAACCCTGGAAAAGGCGTTATACCCCCTCAAGGCGCAAGTCACGCTGGGCGAGGATGAGCAGCGTTACGTGTTGGTCGGCACGTCTCGCGAAGCTGAATGGGCCCAGCGCGCGGTGACCCGACGCAAGGTGGGACAAGATGTGCGGATCATTGATCTGCAGCATGAGCAGACCCGACTCGGACGGTTGCTGGATGAGTCGGCAGTGGTGTTTCTGACACTGCGCCTCGAGGACCCCCTCCAGCCGGTGCTGGTGTTGAGTCGCGAGCGTAGCGCTGCGGATAGTGCGTCGCAGGAGAAGCTGCGAGAGCGCTTGCTCGAGGCAATGCCTTATGCGCAGAAAATCAGCTTCAACCTGGTCAATGATGCGGAACTGCGCCAGCAGGCCCGTGCATTGTTGGCTCAAGCAGCGGTGGACTACGAGGAATACCACGAAGCCGACTCCTCCGTATTTGTCGTTTCGGGTGTATTGGATGACCGCCAGATCAGTGATTTGAACGGCGCCTTCCAATCGTTTCGCAAAGTGTGGGGCGAGCGTTATGTTCGTTTGCTGATGCAACTGAATGAACCTCAGCAACGAGGAAAATCCTTTCGCAGCGGCAAGGGTGGCTATCTGCTGCAGGATGAGCAGCATTGGGTATTAAGTGAAGAGACTGCGGTAAAAGAGCGACACCCTCAGGATTCAAATAGCGGACCGCGTGAAGTGAAGTCGGATATCTGACGGCTGTTTTGTGCATGGCGGCCGCGCCCCATCAACGATCAAACAGTGGTTTTATCTAAAATTAAGAGGTCAGCATGGCAAACGCTGAAGCAACGCGGACGATTCAAAATATTTCAGATGCCTATTTGGACGCAACTGAAGAGGCCATGGTCGACCTGGACCAGCGCATGGCGGAAATGATGAAAGATCCGGGTCATCCTGGTGTGCTGCTGAATGGCCTGACGGCACATTCACATATGAGCATGATTGTCGGCGCGGCCAGTTCATCGATCAAATCGGTGGTTGAAACGAGTAAAGGCATTCTTTCGAAGTTTTAAGATTTTATCGTCCCAGCCAGATGGCTGAATATCGCTGTTTTATTGAGAATTATAGGAAGGTTATGTGATGTCAAATGATATCAGGGGACTGGGTGCTGCAGGAATCGATGGGGAAATGCTGTCGGGGGAGCGCTTTGCAGCGCCTTCTGGACTGCGGGAGAGTCTTCAGCGCAAGTCGGCTCCGGCGGTCATGCATGCGCCGGTAAAACAGGAGACCAAGGATGCGGCCTTTGATGATTTCGCAATGATCACAGAAAAGGCTAAAAACGCCAAAAAAATGGCTGAGGAGCTTCGGGCGAAAGCGAACGACGCTGAGAGTCGTGCTAAAGGCAAGCCGTCTGATGGCCGCTCGGCACTGAGTGCGGTCGGTGCCGCTGTAGCGTTGGCTGAGCGTGCGGAGGAGTTGGCAGAGAGCCTCAAAAATAAACTTGCAAAGGCGCAGGGCGATGTTGAAGCGCTGGTTGCAAGCTCGGATGAAAACGTGGCTGCCGCCGCTGCCGGTGATGTAGCTGCCGAGTTAAAGGACGTGGAGAAGGAGTTCGCCGAACTGCAAAGCCTTATGCCGGCATCCTCCAGTGCCGATAACTCACGACGAGAGTTGCGGGATGCTTTTATCAATCATGCTCGTGAGAAATTCGAAGACGAAGAGCGGGCGATGATTGGTATTCTCGATAACCGTCACGATGGCCGGCGCGTGTTGGATAAACTGAATGACAAGTTCCAACTGGGCTCTGCCGACGTTCAGTATGGCATGCAACGGCGCCTGAATGAACTGGCGGGTGGTTACCGTGAGAATAGTGTGGGTGACTTGGTCAATGTGGATGAAGAAGTGGTTTTCAGAAGGAATAAGGATGGGGGCTACACGGACCAGAAAACTGGCGCAGTAATCAAGGAGAGTGAACTGAAAAACCATAGCGATTTTTCGAGTGTCATGATGCAAGGCGACCCAGGTAACGTCACCAAATTGGCCAGCTTTAACGTAACCATGCAGCATTACACCCAATTCAATGGCATCCACACTGCCGCGATCAACAAGATTTCGGAAAATGCCGAGAAAATAATTTCGAAACTTTAATCCTGAGAGGCTGTTGCTTCGCCGTGCTCTACGTCGGTGCAGCGACAGCCTTGAAGTGGACGGCTGTTTTTTGCTTTTTGATGACAGAAAGCAAAAATGGCCCGGTTATTTCAAACACCCGAACGTCCGTGTCGGGGGAAGGTTGATCATGATCAGAATCGATGCGCTGCCGGGGGCTGGCGGAAACGCCATGGACCTGTCGGTCGACGATAGCAGCATGCCGGAACAAGGGCTTATCAGTCTGACCGCGAGAGCCGCAAGCGCCTCCGAGGCGCAAAAGCTGGGCATGCTGGAGACCGCGCTGTCAGCGGCGGAAACGGGCAATCCCGCAGAGATGCTAAGAGCCTTTTCGATGGCACAAGACCATCATCTACAGGTGGAGACGATTGCTGTCTGTACCCGAAAAATGGTTTCGGCAGTTGAAACCCTGCTTAAATCGTGAATGCTCTGAGCCGGCTGAGGCCTATTCTGTTCGTCGCGATCCTGCTGCTGTTGGGCGGTTGTCGTGAGGATCTGCTGAGCAATATCAATGAACGGCAAGCGAATGAAGCCGTAGCGTTGCTGCAAAAGTACAACATCGTGGCGTCCAAGGTTCACGCTGAGAAAAGCCAGTTCAAGGTGGTGGTGGAAACCGCTGATTTCGCGGCGTCAGTGGACTTGCTCAACGTGCATGGATTGCCTTCGCGGGCGGATGTGGATATTGCCGATATGTTTCCAGCCGATGCGCTGGTCAGCACGCCGACCGCGGAGCGCGCCCGGCTGCTTTCAGGTATAGAGCAGCGTCTGGAACGATCGTTGATGCAGATCGACCAGGTGATCACCGCGCGCGTGCATGCCAGTTACGATCTGGAAAGCGCCGACCGGCGCAAGACCCATCGACCCACTCGACTCTCCGTGCTGGTGACCTATGAAGGCGAGATCGAGGAAGGGTTGTTTATCGAGAAAGTTAAACGCTTTATCAAGAACAGCTTCAACGATATTCACTATGCGGACATTGCGGTAACGCTGTTCAAGCACACACCGCCGCTGTTATCGATTACCGCGCCGTCGACATCGTCATTCTCCTTGCAAGCGCTGGGCATGGGGGCATTGCTCATGGTGGTCATGCTGCTGGGCGGTGCCTGGCTGGTAGTACAACGTTCTCCCCAGAAAGGTCTTGTAGCCCTTGGCAAACGCTTGTTGTTGCGTGACGGCAAGGGGGAGACATGACGTTGAACGCGGTGGCAAGGATCTCGGCAAAGGAGAAACCTCATGTCTCTACAAGGCACCCTTATACGGGTGCTGTATGCCCCGGCCAGTTATGCCGATGCGGTTTGGCTGGGCCGGTTCGAAGGTGCCGAGCGCTTGTCATTGACGATGCGCAATCGCCTGTTGATCCGGCACCTGGCCCTGGAAACGGCCTGCGCCCCGATCATCCTGGAACAGGCGCCGGTGGCCGAGTTCCTGCGGCTGTGGGCCAGGTTGCCGGCGGTCGCTTATGTGTGCGGCCTGTTGGCGTTGCGCTCCGAGCTGATGAGCAGCGGCTACATCAACCGGTTGTGCTCCCAGACCACCGCCTTGTTGGCGCTGCCCTTGTCTCTGCCGGCGGCCACGGAGCGGCCGGTGGACATCACCCGGGAGACGATCACGGGGTACGGGGCGCGTTATGTCATGGCGTTGGGGCAGGGCCTGCCGCTGCCCTTGTACCAACGTCTGCGCTTGCTGTTTGCGCCGATGTCGAATCAGGCTCGCTGGTCGGTACCGGCCAGCGCGCAGTTTGCTTTTCAGTTGGCGATTGATCATGTCGAAAACCATCGAGTTGAAACCGGGTGCCAAGCTGTCGGGTGTGCTGGTTAAGCGCCGCGATATTCTGCGTTTGCGGGCGGCCGAGGATGTGCTGGTCGAGGCAAGAAAGCGGGCACGCAAACTATGCGACGAGGCGCAACGAGAAGCATCGGCGATCCGGGGCAACGGTTATCTCGAGGGCTATGCCGAAGGGTTGAACGCTTCGGTGGTGGCCCTGGTGAATGAAATGATCGCCATTGCCGATGTTCGCGAATATCTGGAGCAGTCTCTGGCGTTGCGCATTAAAGAGTTGTTACTCCCGTCATTTGCTTCCAACGATATGTTGTTGGCGGTAGTCGAGCAGCTCTTGCAGTCCGAGCCGCTGCCTGCGGTCAAGCAACTGCGGGTTTTCCTGCCGGCTTTCGCGAAGGGTGAAAGTGCGCGGATTGAAGCCAGGCTGGTGGCTGCCGGCCTCAGCGTGAAAGTTGCCGAGGCTCCGGACGGGCAGCGCTTCGTTATTGAATGGGGCGAGCATGTGTGGTCATTCGAAGCCCCGGCAGCGCTTGATAAGGTTGTGAGCAGCTCTATCGCCTCGCTGCATGAGCACATGGATTTGGAGGCGGGTTGCGGACGGTTGCGCGCCCAGGTGTTTGAAGAGTTGGCCGCGCAATTATCGGCTTGTGTCGTTTCGGTGGATGAGTAGACCACCTTTTAATTTGAATGTGGTGAAGGAGAGCGTTGATGTCATTCCCACTCTTGAAGACCGTTTTGTCAGGGGGCTCTGTACTGGGTGACAGGCAAGGTCCGGAGGCGCTCACATCGCTCACGGATCGCCTGCAAAGCAGGACCCCTGGCCAGCCTGGGGCTCAGGCGTATCGTCCGAACCGGTACGACGATCCGTGGATGAATTCATTGGTTGAGCAACTGGATAAAGCCGCGACATTTCCGGAGTACCCGCGCCCGCTGCCGAACCCCGCCAAAACCGACTTCATTTCGGCAGCGGCAGAGCGGATGGCCAACGTGATGCGCTCGATCAGCAGTTATAGCGAGGCTGAGATCGCCAAGGCCAAGGAGGATTTCACCTTGGCGATGGAGATGGCGCCTGAGGGCGCATTGGCCCGACTGAAGGAGGAAAACGACCGCGCCGATGAACTGATCAATGACATCGTCATGCAGTGGTTCATACAGCGGATTTTCTACCCGGTGGACGAGAGCCAGAGCATCTTCAAGCCCATCGAGTTCTAACGCAGCCTGGCCTGTCAGGCACAAAAGTCCTTTCGTACTCGTCTTACATAGACGCTCGGGATTGAGTGGGAAAATGTCACTTCGTTAGCCCGTGATGTGCGGGCATGCAGGTCGCGAGCGTCAATGGCGTTGCGAAAGGAGAGCGAAGTGACATCCACCACGAGATCCCCGCGAATGTCGATGGGCATGCAGTGGCAGGTTCCCGGTCATGCGGTCGTGGCGATATTGCTCGGCGTGTTGGTCTCGCTGGGCGGTTGTGCGTCGCCAGCACCGCAGCCGCATGACCCTCAGCAGGTTGAATGGGCGGATACCTACGCTCGCAATCGGATTGTCATGTGCGCGGTCGGGTATCTGAGCTCCCATGCGCTGAATCGTGCCGAGATCAGTTATACCGCCAACGCGGACAAGACCCTGCAGATTCGTACCCGGGATCGAGGTCTGGAGCAGCATTTGCTGCAGTGTGTCGATCTTGTTCCACGAGTTCCCATCGCCGGCGAAGTGGTGATCGATAGCGTGGCGCAAGGTGGTTCCCATGTACGGTTGTGAAGCGCCTTGGCAACCCCAGGCAGACGAGGCGTTGCTGGCGCTTGACGATACCTTGCTGGCGTTGCGAGTCAAACAATCGACGATGGTCAACCTGAGTGATCCGCGCAGCGGGATCAGTGAGCAGCGGCTCGACCCGGGAACCTGGCTGGTGGCACTCAATGCCAGGCACAGCCTGCGCTTTCAGTATGAGGTCGAGTGCAAATACCTGCTGATCGTCGACTTCTGTTCGCTGCTGGCGTTTATCGACGCGGCAACACCGGCTGACGCTCATTGCGCCTCTGGCGCGGTGGGCGGCCGGCAACTGCTGATGCCTGTTCCCGAGGGCTCATTTGATTCGCGCAAGGCAACGGAAAGCTGGTTTCTCTGGCAAAAGCTGGAAGGCACCCGTGAAGATCTACGGCGTTGGCTGCGCACAAAAGAAGCCTATTCGTTGATCAGCTACTTATTGCACAACAGCGACTCGGCTCATCTGAACGAAATGTGCCATGCGTACGGGTTGTCTTATTCGCACTTCCGGAAAATCTGTCGCAACACGCTGGGTAAAGCGGCCAAAGTCAAACTCAAGGAGTGGCGGGTCGCGCGCGCGGTCTTGGATATCGTCGAAGGCCGCGGCAGCATTCTCGAGGTGGCCATGCAAAACGGCTACGCCTCGGCATCGCATATTTCCAACGAGATTAAACGTGAACTGGGTATCACCCCCTCGATGTTTGCTCACTCGGAAAAACTCTTGAAGCTGAGTGATCGGTGAGCATGGGCGTTGATGAACTGAAAAGGGCGGCCGAGGCCGCGGGGCTTCGATATGAACTGCTGATCTACCCCTGGACGGGGGAATGCTATGGAAGTTATCCGTTACTGCCAGTCAATCACCCCCGTTTCGAGGAAGCCTACGCGCTGCTGTCCTGTAAATGGGCGGATTGGATTACCCGTGTCGATTGTCGCTTTGCATTACTTGATCATTACCTCTATCTGGTTTTCAACGTGTCGATGGCTGACGATGATCTATCGGCCTGGATCACTGAAGAGCTGAAAATTTTCGAAGAACTTTTTTCATGAAGACGTACGTTATCGCCATGTGTCTACTGGCACTGATGGGGGCTGCCCAAGCGAAAGATATTACCGTAGATATCCCATCACAGAACGGCTCATCCGAGGCTGAAGAAAAGGCCTTTGTGGCCAATGAACAAGGTGTCGAGCAGGTGTTCAAGGCCTTTTTCGCTGACACCAATCTATCGGTGGTCCTGAGTGCAAAGGCCAAGCGTTACCGCGTCAGTGGTAACTTCCTCCTGGAGGCACCGTTCAAGGAACTCACCACACTCTCCAACAAGTTGGGGTTGATCTGGTATTTCGATGGCCAGGTTATTTATATCTACGATGCGACGGAAATCAAAAGTTCGGTGGTATCCGTATCACGTACCTCATTGAAATCACTGACGGGGTTTCTACGCTCCGCGGCCTTGTATGACGAGCGTTATCCACTCAGGGGCGACGATACGTCCAGAACCTTCTATATCTCCGGTCCGCCTAAATATATCGACATCATTACCTCCAGCGCGTCCTTTCTGGATGAGGTCGCCATCAGCGAGGAAGAGAATGGGAGCGAAGAAAAGTACAAGCATGAGGAGGTGATCGAGGCGATCAAGCTCAGCCATTCCTTCGTCTCGGATCGCGAGTACGAACAGCGCAGCAAAAAAGTCATCAATCCGGGTATGGCCTCGCTGATCAAGGAGCTGTTAGCCGATCAGGGCATCGCTACTGATATCCAGGTGCAGGCAACCCCGCTTCCGGTGATCCATGAGCGTGATGCTTCCCTCGAGGATGCCGAGGTCTCGGTACGGCCGGCGCCATCGGAAAAAACGCCGGAGCCGGTCAGGTCGACGGGGTCGGTCAAGGTGGTGGCCTACAACAATACCAATAGCCTGGTGGTACGTGGGCCGCGCCAGCAAGTTCGATTGGTCAAGGACCTGGTCGGGGCATTGGATGTGCCACGTCGGCAGCTTGAGTTATCGCTTTGGATTATCGATGTCTCGAAAGCCGACCTCGATGAACTCGGGGTCGATTGGAGTGGACAGCTGAGCAACACCGGGGCGGTCGGAATCAACCTCAATCGTTTCGAGACGGCCATGGGCAATGAGCAGACGGCGAGATTCCTCGGCGAGGTATCCGCCATGAGTCGTGCAGGAAAGGCCCATGTGGTCGCGCGACCGCTGCTGCTGACGCAGGAAAACACCGAGGCGCTGTTCGACAACAATCGCAGTTTTTACGTGCAACTGACCGGTGAGCGTGTTGCCGAGTTGCAGACCATTACCTACGGCACCTCGATCAATGTGCTGCCACGGGTCTCCCAGGATGACCGGCAAATCGAGATGGACCTCAATATCGAGGACGGCGCGGCGACACAAGGTGCGGGCAGCGATGTTGCCGGACTGCCGGTGGTCAACCGTACCCAGATCAACACGGTGGCCCGAGTCGAGCGCGAACAGAGTCTGCTGATCGGCGGTTATACCCGCGATGAGTTGCAGGAAGACGACCGTAGGGTCCCCGGTTTGAGCAACTTGCCCTTTATCGGTGGATTGTTCCGTTTCGACAGGCAGCGTCAAAACCAGCAGGTGCGGATGTTTCTGATCCAGCCGCGATTGTTGCTCGCCGATCGTTCCCTTGCGCTCTCCCCGTCGATCAAAAGGCCGGGCCTGCCGCTGGATAACGCGGTGGATCAGCTCAAGCACTATCTGGAAAAAAATAATGGAAGTTGATGCTCATCGCTTCCAGGCGATCAATCCGGCCAGCGTCGATCCCTTGGGCAATGCCGGGATCAATGAAGAGCTTGACCTGCTGATGAAGCTGGCCACGCCGGATCACTTGTCGCTGATGCATGACATGAAAGAAGAACTGTCGATGCTGATGAGCAAGTTCGGTGGCAAGCGCGTCACCGAGAACCGCGAACAGGACGCGCGAAGAGCCCTGAGCAAAGTGCTCCAGGGCATTCTGGAGCCGGCGGCCGTAGAGCGTATCGGCAAACTGCACGAGGCCGCCAACGATCCTTATCAGACCACGCAAGGCTTTTTGAGCTTGGCCCGTGGTCTGTTTGGCGACCCGAGCGATTTGGCTTTGGCGTTGGCCGAGTTGTTACGTCATTGGCGTTTATCCGATGCGACGCGTAAGCGTATCGAGAAAGCCCGCGAGCGGCTGCTCGCCGAGGAAGGCGAACAACGGATTCACGCGGGGATCAATGCCGCGTCGAAAAGTCGTCACTTCGGGAAGCAACTTGGGCTTACGCCACAAAGTCTGCGTGAGGCTTATCGGGCTTTCGTGACCGGCGACTATTGCGAGGTCGCGCAATATGAGTACCTGCTCGAGGCCTTTGGCTTCGACGAGCGTTATCGGGCTATCGATTTCCTCCAGGAAGCCCTGGCGCTGGACATCAGTGCAACGGACCCCAGCTGTTCTCAAGAGGAATTTGGACTGTTGCTCGATCGGTTGTTTGCCCTGCGCCTGATTCGCTCGGCGGATCTGACGTTCCTCAGGTGCATGGCGCGCTATGAGGGGCCGGCCTGGGAGCCGGCGCAAAACCAGCAGCTATTGAATTTCATGCTCAAGGTGCTGCAAAACCCCGAGGCCATTCGAGCGGGAGTCGCCGAATTGTTCGAGCGTTTGCTGCGTTTTTCCAGGCGTGCGGTGCTCGCACGCTTTATCCAACAATTGATCCGTGGTTTCACTGAGATTCCCGAACAGGTCCATACCGATTCGCTATCGCGCGATACGGTCCTGAACGGCTTGTTGGCCCTCGCCGATGAGATCCGCGGTGATGAGGACGATGTACTGGAGGTCTTGCATGCAGGCTTTTGAGCAAGAACTCACCTGGCGGATCGAAGCCTTGCAACCCGGGCAGCGCTTGCCGCTGGTATGGCCCAGGGTGACCGGCTGGGTAGAGCGCGTTGGCCCCCTGCGTTTCGCGATCTTTACCGAAACTTCAGTACCGCCTGCGCAATTGATTCAACTACTCGAGCAGGTCGCCGAGCAAGAGCAGGTCTTGTTATGGAACGGGCGGCTGGTGGTGTGTCGCACTTTCGAACGCTCGGAGCTGGCCGACCTGTACGCTTTCGTACAGCGCTATTGTGCCCAGGGCCAGGCGTTGATCAGCGCCAATAGCCAGGAGAAATAAGCCATGTTGAAAAAACTGGCCATGCATCCGGAGCTGGCGATTGTTTTCCTGATGGTGATGATCATCGCTATGTTGATCATTCCTCTGCCGACCTATCTGGTCGATTTGCTCCTTGGCTTGAACATCACCCTGTCGATCCTGATTTTCGTGGGGTCGTTCTATATCGGACGGGTTCTCGATCTGTCGGCATTCCCTTCCATCCTGTTGATTACCACGCTGTTCCGCCTGGCCCTGTCGATCAGCACGAGTCGGCTGATTCTGCAGCAGGCCGATGGCGGGCAGATTATCGAGTCATTTGGTGATTTTGTAATTGGTGGCGACCTGGTGATCGGGCTGACCATCTTCGCGATCGTGACCATTGTCCAGTTCATCGTGATAACCAAGGGTTCCGAGCGGGTGGCGGAAGTGTGCGCGCGCTTCTCATTGGACGGTTTGCCGGGCAAGCAGATGAGCATCGATGCCGACCTTCGCGCCGGGGTGATCGATGGCGAGGCCGCCAAGCAGCGACGCAGCGTCTTGGAGAAGGAGAGCCAGCTCTATGGCTCGCTCGATGGGGCGATGAAGTTCATCAAGGGTGACGCGATTGCCGGCATCGTCATCATCCTGGTCAATTTCATCGGGGGTATCGCCGTCGGTATGTCGCGGCACGACTTCAGCTTTAACGAGGCCTTGAATACCTACACCCTGTTGACCATCGGCGACGGCTTGGTCGCGCAGATTCCGGCGTTGCTGATTTCGATCTCGGCCGGTTTCATCGTGACCAAGGTGGCCGGCGAGGGCCAGAATCTGGGGGTGAATATTGTCAACCAGCTCACCTCGAACCCTTTTGTCTTGCTGGTGGTCGCCGTGCTCTGTCTGGCAATGGGCCTTGTTCCGGGTTTCCCCAGCCTGGTTTTCATAGGACTGGCCGCGGGCGTCGGGCTGCTGTATTTCGCGCGAACCCGTGGGAAAAACACCGAGGACGGAGAGCTGGGGGGAGAGGGTGGTGGCGCCTCCGAGAAGAGCACGATGAGTATCGACCAGATGCTCACCGATACGCTTCCGCTGATGTTGCTTATCCCCGAGGGGCAGCGTGAGCATCTGCCGTTGGATCTGGCCGAAAGCCTGGCTAAGAGCACTTTCCTGGAGCTGGGCCTGAAGCTGCCGGCGATCGAGGTTCGTGAATCGCCGACGATCGCTGCCAACCAGGGGGTGCTGCTGATTAACGAAGTGCGTGCCGGCGAACTCAACCTTGTGTTTGGCCAGAGCCGCGTCGTGAGCGGCATGGAAACCCTGGAGGCTTTAGGTATCCCGACACAGTTGACCCAGGACAGCAACGGGCAGTCGACCTGCTGGGTCGACCCGCAGGCACTGCCATCCGGGGCCAGGGAGATGGGTATTGTGGTGAGTGCCGTAGAGGATGATCTTCGCAGCGGTTTTATTGCCGCGGTGTCGCGCAATGTCGGTGAACTCTTTGGTATCCAGGAAACCAAGAACCTGCTGGACGAGATGGAGCGCAAGTATCCGGAACTGTTGAAGGAGGCCTATCGCAATGCGCCGGTGCAACGGATTACCGAGATACTGCAGCGCTTGCTCAAAGAGCAGATCTCGATCCGCAACATGAAAGTGGTGCTGGAGGCCATTACCCATTGGGCGGGCAAGGAGCGCGATACCATTATGTTGGTTGAGCATGTCCGCGGTGCGCTGGGTCGTTATATCACCAGCAAGTTCGCTCGCGGCGAGCGCTTGCGGGCGATTGTCACGTCGTCTGACCTGGAGGAAAGTGTTCGCAAAGGTATTCGACAAAGTTCTGCCGGTACTTTTCTCAATCTGGAGCCCGAAGAGAGCGAGGGTATTCTGGATTTACTGGCGGCGGAGATCGGTAGTACGTCGATACCATTACGCGACGCGGTCTTTCTGACGGCCGTCGATGTCCGTCGCTTCTTCAAGCGCTTGATCGAGCAGCGTTTTCCCGAGATGGAAGTCTTGTCGTATGGCGAGGTCACGGACATGACGAAAATCGATGTCCTCAAAACAGTGTGATAACAGGAGTTAACAGAATATGACCATGAAAATGAATGTATTTCATCTTCCAACGCTCTTGCGAGAAAGCCTTGAGCATTTGGGCTGTGATAAAGAGATCGTTGGCAATGTCGATCAACATTCTCCCATCATGTTGGAATTCAACGATGCGGCGAGTATCTTTCTTGCGGTGGAAGAGACTCACGTGTGGATTTACTGTCATATAAAATTAAAGAACCATTCGGTGCTTGATGCTCGAGCGGAAGACACGCTTCGAATCATTTCCACTCCGCGTGACTGGTCATTGGTGAGTGTGCTGACTGGCGTGCGTAACGAAGAAAGTGGCGAGTTCACCTTGAGTGCCCCCGTCAAGGCGACGCACCTGGAAAACAAGGAGCTTTTTGCATCCGTCCTGGAAGATGTCCACGAGGCCGCCAAAGAGTTGTGCGGCATGATCCAGGAATGATCGGGCATGGGGCGCGACATCTGCTAAAGCATGCGGCAAAACCCAGCCGCTTGCAGGGTCCGATCATCGAAGCGCCCTTGCAGCACACCTTTATTGGTGAACGTTGCGACATCAAGCGCAGTATCTGGGATGACCAGATACTGTGCAGTGCCCAGACGATCGGCTTTGGCGCTAACGGAGCGATCCTCAGTCTACTGGGCGACTCGGTTGGCTTGTCACGCGATTGCCTGGTGGTGCCGAACGGGCAGGGGTTCTCCATCGAGGCTTCCGAGCTGCTGTTAGGCAGCGTCGTGGGGAGCGATGGTGAGTTACGCGAGCGTTTTGCCGAGGCTCGGGAGCGCACCCGAGCTCGGACAATGACGATTGACCGAGCGCCGCCGGATTTCGGCGAGCGCGAGCCCATCGACCAGGTGCTGGTGACCGGTGTGCGCAGTATCGATGCACTGTTGACCTGTGGGCAGGGGCAGCGAGTCGGTATTTTCGCGCCGGCGGGTGGCGGAAAAACCTCGTTGTTATCCATGCTGATCGCCCACTCCGAGGCCGATGTTTATATCGTCGGGCTCGTCGGGGAGCGTGGTCGTGAAGCCGCGGAGTTCATTCGCAACGGTATTCCCGAACATAAGCGGCATGCCACGGTGGTTGTCTGTGCCACGTCGGACCGGCCCTCGGTGGAGCGGCGTAACGCCGCGCTGATCGCCACCACGTTGGCGGAGTACTTCCGCGATCAAGGCAAGCACGTCATGTTGTTGATCGACTCCATGACGCGTTATGCGCGTGCCTTGCGCGACGTTGCCCTGGCCGCCGGAGAGTTCCCCGCGACGCGCGGTTATCCGGCTTCGGTATTTGAAGAATTGCCGAAAATTCTCGAGCGTTCGGGTCGTACTCGTACCGGTTGTATCAGTGCCTTTTACACCGTGCTGCTGGAGGATGAAGAAGACAGTGATCCCATTGGCGATGAGATTCGCTCGATTCTGGATGGGCATATCTACCTGTCACGCGCGTTGGCGGGCCGTGGACATTTCCCCGCGATCGATGTGCTGGGCAGTGCCAGCCGGGTATTCCGGCAAGTCGTCGATGACGATCATCTGGGGGCCGCGCAATCCTTGCGCGGCAAATTGGGGCGGCTCGAAGAGCTGCGCCTGGTGCTCGATCTGGGTGAGTACCGGTTTGGCGAGAGCACGGATACCGACCGACTGATCGAGCAGAAGGACGAGATCGAAGACTTCCTTCGCCAGGACATGCGTGAGTGCAGCCTTTTCGCCGAGACGCAAGGAGCACTCAGTGAATTATCTGCCACTGATTAAACAGCTGCGCCTGTTGGGTGAGCAACGGCAGGCTCGTACCGAGCGCGAGCTGCGTCAGGCGCAGGGGCAGATTGAGGAACTGCAGGCCGCCCTGGCCGCTTGCGATGAGCGAATGGGCGAGTACCGCGAAGCGATTGCGCGCATGCATGCCGAGGTCGGGTTGACACTCGATCGCGCCGCGTTTTTTGAGCGCAAGCGAAAAGAGGCCGTGCTCCTGAGCAAGCTCGCCGCACAACGTATGGAACGCGAGGGCTTGGAGGAGCAGGAGAGCGACGTACAACGGCACGCGCACGAGTTGCAGCAAGTGCTGGACGCTTTACAGGCAAAGGAACAGAAGTGGGAAAAGGTTGAGCAGCACTTGCGTCGGCAACAGAAAACCCACCGGTTGCGCCTGACGCGCAAGGCTATCGAGAACAGTGTGGCATGCAAACAATTGCACTCATGAATATTGATTTTTCAAGCGCTGTCGAGAAACCGCTGTTCGTGGAAGGCGAGCCTTTACACGAACGTTTTGAGATGTATCGGGACGAACCTCGCGATAACTGCCCCTTCGTTGTGCCTGGGGTGCAGCAAGAGCCGGTAGCGTACCGTTCCGACTGGACGTTGAGCGCAGCCCTCGGCGGCTTGCCCAAGCGCGATGATGGGGAGGAGGGCGTATCAAAAAGCGCTTGGGACGAGGATGACCACGGACCCGTTGTGGAAGGGGTTCTGGCTGCTTCTGTCGGCTTTGCTCCATCGTATGAGCGCGCCTGCGTGGTGCTCGCACAACCCCAGCATGATGTCGAGCACGTAACGGAAGATGTCGACAGCGGTCTATCCGAGTCGGTGCCACCGACACTCCCCCATACATCAGCGCTGCCTTCCGTATCGATAAACGCGATTGGCCCCATGGAGATCGATTCTTATCAAGGTCCACGCTCGGAGGCGACTGGTCGCAGGGTGGAAAGCCCCAGCGGGGAGCAAGCGATCTCGAGGCCGCGTGCACCGGTTGTGGTGGCTGAAGAGCAGGTATCGGCCGTACTTCCTCGGCAGCGTCGTCAGCCTGAGCCGGCTTCTGACGCGGATGCATTCCCAGCTGAACTTTTCAACACGTTGCAGACGCTGGCTCGGGCTCCGCTTGTCGAGGGCTTTAGGGGCATTTTGCCGGATAGACCGTCGGCGCGACCGGCTCCTGACAGGCTATTGCCGGCGACATCCTCGGAGCCTGCCTGCGTCGCGCTCGTGCAACCCAAGCATGATGTCGAGCACGTAACGCAAGACGTCGACAGCGGCCTCTCCTCGTCGGAACCATCTTTTTTGCCTGAGGATTTCCCCTATACATCAGCGGTGCCTACCGTATCGATAAACGCGATTGGGCCCGTGGAGATCGAGCTTTCTCGAGATCCACTGCCGGAGGCGACTGGTCGCAGAGTAGAAATCACCTCGAAACCGTGTGCTTCGGTTGTCGTGGCTGAACAGCAGGCAAGGGTAATCGATGATCCGGACCGGCAGGAGGACCCACTCAGTGGCGTGTTGGCAACGCCTGAGCGATTGGCACTGCTAACCCCTTCTGCAGTACCGCCGCAAGAGCCTGAGGTTTCGACTAACACAGCCGAGGCGATGCTACCCGCTAGACCGAAGGGCGGGAAACCGGTCGTGGATGTGTCTTCTCGCCCCCTGTTCGTGGCACCGGCTAAAAACGCGACTCCAATGGAGCGGCTGCTGGAGTCTTCGACATCTCTGTTTCAGTCTCTTGATGCTGGTAAGCGTCCGATTCTGCCACCTGTCGTGCAGTCCTATGATGCGGGTACCCGGGAACGGCCCAAGGCAACCTTGCCGTCCGTAGAGCCGGTCGATGGTCGAGCTGGCGAAGGTGAGCGGGGAACGCCTGAAAGATTGAGTTCGGCTGTCAGTCTTGAGCGGCCGCAGCGAGGCGAGCCGGCCGCCATCAATGTTGCCGAGACGATGTTGCTTGCTCCCCTCAAGCCCATTGTGGGGATGTCATCTCTCGTCCCGAGGGCGTCGGCCAAAGCGCCGGAGGGCCCCAGTGATGCGGTGCCGAGGCGGAGCTTGCAGCAGTTACAGCCTGGCCGAATGACGAAGTCTGTGTTTGAAACACCCTCTGTCACGGGTGAGAGGTCAAGTGAACCCGGATTGGAAAAAGAGCCCCTGCCGCGAACTCAGCTCAACGCACCGCCGAGCAGTGAGCGGCACAAGCCTCGGCAGGCGGGTCCGATTGTGCATACCGTCGTTGACGAGGTCATTGTCAAGACGCAACCACAAAGCGCTGTTTTTCCGTTGAGACCGGCTCTTGGTGAGCAAGCAGCAATCATGGCTGTGAGCACTGAACAAGCGGATACAGACGAGCCGAAGACAGTGCCGATCGATTCGAGCCGGCAAGCGAAGCCACGGGCGCGATCACTCGATATCGAGCCGGTGACAATGGAACGACCGTTGGAGTCTTCGGCATCTCAACCTCTTGTTGCTGGTAAGCGTCCGATTCTGCCACCTGTCGTGCAGTCTTATGATGCGGGTACCCGGGAACGACCCAAGGCAATCTTGCCGTCCGTGAAGCAGGTCGATGCTCGAGCTGGCGAAGGTGAGCGGGGAACGCCTGAAAGATTGAGTTCGGCTGTCAGTCTTGAGCTGCCGCAGCGTGGCGAGCCGGCCATCGATGTTGCCGAGACGATGTTGCTCACTCCCCTCAAGCCCATCGTGGGGGGGGCATCTCTCGCGGCCAAAGCGCCGGAGGGCCGAACTGGTGCTGTGCCGGGGCAGCGCTTGCAACAGTTACAGCCTGGCCGAATCACGAAGTCTGTGTTTGAAACGCCATCTGTCACCGGAGAGAGGCCACGTGAACCCGGATTGAATAAAGAGCCCCTGCCGCGAACTCAGCTCAACGCACCTCCGAGCAGTGAGCGGCACAAACCTCGGCAGTCGGGTCCGATTGTGCAAAACGCTGCCTTTCCGTTGAGAACGGCTCCTGGTGAGCGAGCAGCAATCAATGCGGTCCCCCAAGGGTTGGATGAACAGGGGGATGGGAATGACCACAACACTGGGCCACGGCACAGTGAGGCCAGGCCTGCCTCAGTACCTCCTCTTGTTGCTGGTGAGCGTCCGATTCTGCTTCCTGCCATGCAGTCCTATGATGCGGGTACCCGGGAACGGCCCAAGGCAATCTTGCCGTCCGTGAAGCAGGTCGATGCTCCAACTGGCGACGATGAGTGGGTAACGCCCGAAAGATTGAATCCAGCCGTCAGTCTTGAGCGGCCGCAGCGCGGCGAGCCGGCTATCGACGTTGCCGAAACGATGTTGCTCGCTCCCCCCAAAAAAACCATCGTGGGGATGTCATCTCTCGCGACCAAAGCTCCGGAGGACCCCACTGGTGCGGCGCCGAGGCAGCGCTTGCAACAGTTACAGCCTGGCCGAATGACGAAGTCAGTGTTTGAAACGCCCTCTGTCACGGGTGAGAGGTCAAGTGAACCTGGATTGGAAAAAGAGCCCCTGCCGCGAACTCAGCTCAACGCACCGCCGAGCAGTGAGCGGCACAAGCCTCGGCAGGCGGGTCCGATTGTGCAAAACGCTGCCTTTCCGTTGAGACCGGCTCTTGGTGAGCAAGCAGCAATCATGGCTGTGAGCCCTGAACAAGCGGATACAGAGGAGCCGAAACCACGGGCGCGATCACTCGATATCGAGCCCGTGACAATGGAACGACCGCTGGAGTCTTCGACATCTCAGCCTCAACTTCTTGTTGCTGGTAAGCGTCCGATCCTGCCACCTGTCGTGCAGTCCTATGATGCAGGTACCCGGGGAGGGGCCAAGGCAACCTTACCATCCGTAGAGCGGGTCGATGGTCGAGCTGGCGAAGGTGAGTGGGTAACGCCCGAAAGATTGAAGCCGGCTGTCAGTCTTGAGCGGCCGCAGCGAGGCGAGCCGGCCGCCATCAATGTTGCCGAGACGATGTCGCTTGCTCCCCTCAAGCCCATCGTGGGGATGTCATCTCTCGTCCCGAGGGCGTCGGCCAAAGCGCCGGAGGGCCCCAGTGATGCGGTGCCGAGGCAGAGCTTGCAACAGTTACAGCCTGGCCGAATGACGAAGTCTGTGTTTGAAACACCCTCTGTCAGGGGTGAGAGTTCAAGTGAACCCGGATCGGATAAAGAGCCCCTGCCGCGAACTCAGCTCAACGCACCGCCGAGCGGTGAGCGGCACAAGCCTCGGCAGGCGGGTCCGATTGTGCATACCGTCGTTGACGAGGTCATTGTCAAGACGCAACCACAAAGCGCTGTTTTTCCGTTGAGAACGGCTCCTGGTGAGCGTCCGATTCTGCCACCTGCCGTGCAGTCCTATGATGCCGGTACCCGGGAACGGCCCGAGGCAATCTTGCCGTCCGTGAAGCAGGTCGATGTTCGAGCTGGCGACGATGAGCGGGTAACGCCCGAAAGATTGAAGCCAGCCGTCAGTCTTGAGGTGCGGCCGCGTGGCGAGCCAGCCATTGACGCCATTGTGGGGGTGTCGTCCCTCGTACCTAGGGCGTCGACCAACGCGACGGCGAGCCCTACTGGTGAAGTGCCGGGGCAGAGCTCGCAACAGTTACAGACTGAGCAGAAGGACTTGGTTGTGCACACCGTCGTTGACGTGGCAATTGCACCTCCTACCGTGCAATCCAGCAGAACGGTTCAGCCTCGGCGCGAGTGGGTAGCGGCACCTGAGGGCGCGGAGCAGGGGGCAGTCGAATCACCCGACTCAAGGCCGTCCTCGATATGGCGGCGTTTCAGCGATGCGTGGTTGCGGACCGTGACGCTTCCTGGGCCATCGGTCCGGCCTGCTCCGGAATTTAAAACTCGAAATCCGCAATTGATGCATGGCACTGAGCAGGCTCAGAGCAATAACCCCCTGCCGGACAAGCCCCTCTCAACCGCTGATTGGCTGCCGTCGCCTCCAGAAAACACGCGCAAGGTCGCCCTGCCCAGCACAGGTGCCGAGGGACAGCTTGATTATTCAGTCAAGTCTGCTACGCACTGGCCAGAGCAGCATGGTTCACTTGACTTGCTGCTGGCCACGAAGGTGAAAGCCCCCTTGCTGTTACCCGTCAGCCCGTGGATACCGAGCGAAAAAAAACCGATCCCAGCGGATGCGGAGACACTGATACACAGCCCCCTCAAGTAGTACGCGAGCAATGGGCAAGCCCAGGCACGCCCCAAGTGCAGTATCGGGAACCCAAGCCTGCACGCATGCCGATGACTGCCCACTTGCCTGTGCGCGAATCGACGGAGGCCACAGGGGCCTCCCAAACACCGCCCATAGGCGGGGCGAGCAGCAAGAGCGTGCTGACTTATCGCTTTAACAGCTGGGGGAGGGGCATTGCGTGCAAGTCAGCCTGGCCTCCGTTCAGGAGGGCATTCAGCCTGTTTTGACGCCCTCCAGCAGCCGAGTGCAACAACAATTGACAGAGAGTCTTGCCGGGTTGGCTTTTACTCCTGAGCAACCCCGTAGCAGCGACGAGCGCAGCGGGCAGGGTCGCCAGCAGCAACAAGGATCCTATGAGGAACGTGCGGAGGATGAGTGTTGAATACATTACCGTTGAAGCGGGTTGATCCGCTCATTGCCAGAATGGCTCGCAACATTCCCGTGCAATGGCGTGCCCAGGTCGCGGTCAGTCATTTGCGCCCGGAACGTCAATACGCGGTGTTGCGCTGGATCGACGGTGCACAGTCGCAGCATGGCTATCTGGATACGCAGCAAGTGGTCGATGCCCTGCTGGACGTGGACGCCGGCTTGCCGGCTGATCTTTTCGATGCGGATCTGCTACGCCAACTCATAACGGAATACTGCTCACACGCCTCGGACAATCCCTATTTGCATAACGCCAACGTGGAGGGTCTACAGCTGGGAAGTGTGCTCACTGCACCGGTTTACCGTTTACCGATGGGGGACTCGGATTTTTTCGTGCCGGACCTGTTTTCCGTAGTCTCCCCCCCTGAGCCCGATCCGCAGGCGCTGACAGCCTTGGGCACGCGAGTGCACTGGCCGTTAGCATTTTGTCTGGGGCGATCGACCTTGACTTCAACTGAGCTGGTGGCCCTGGCCGTAGGCGATGTGCTGTTGATTACCCAGCGGCAAAGTACTGCCGGCATTCCTGGACGTCCCATTTTTCATGCCCACTTCAATGGAGATGCATTTGTCATGACCCGCCCATTCGACTCCGAGTACGACCTTGAATCGCCACTGGACGAGTTCGTTTCCCTCGCACCGGACCAGTTGCCCGTCGAAATCGAGTTCATCCTCGCCGAGCGTGAGTACTCCCTTTCCGAACTCTGCGCACTGCATGAGGGCGATGTCCTCGAGCTGCCCCCCGACACCGCGAAGCGCATACGCATCCGTGCCGGTAAACAGCCACTGGCCGAGGGTGAGCTGGTCGCGCTCGGTGAGCACATCGGTGTCGAGCTGACCCGCGTGCATTTTCGCAGTCGCGACTGATACCCCCCAATGAGCGAGCGGCTATATCGACGTGCTGCATTGATGTTTAGGAATGTTTGCCCCTTGGGCAGGAGTAGTTGAGTCACATGCTGCAGAACGATATTGGCCTGATCGCTACGTTGGCGTTCGCCACCCTGTTACCTTTTCTGATCGCGGCGGGAACCTGTTTCATCAAGTTCTCGATCGTGTTCTCGCTGGTGCGTAATGCCATCGGCCTGCAACAGGTTCCGTCGAACCTGACGATTCAGGCCGTGGCCTTGATGATGACCGCGTTTATCATGATGCCCATTGTCAATGAGGCTTACTCCTACAGTCAGGAGCAGCAAACCGACTTCAACAATGCAGAGTCGATCAACAATTTCCTGAATCATGGCCTGGGCAGCTACAAGACCTACCTGAGCAAACATACCGATCCAGAACTGGCAGGCTTCTTCAACGACGTCTACCTCAAGCAAATCGAGCATCGCCAACCGGGCAGCGCGGGTATCGGTGATGCGGAAGTGGAGGGCGAGGTGTCGATTTTCGCCCTGTTGCCCGCTTATGCCTTGAGTGAAATCAAAAGCGCTTTCGAAATCGGCTTCTATGTCTATCTGCCTTTTATCGTGGTCGACATGGTCATTTCCAACATCCTGCTTTCACTCGGCATGATGATGATGAGTCCGGTCACGGTGTCACTGCCCATCAAGTTGATCCTATTCGTGGCCGTGGATGGTTGGACCAAGCTTTCACAAGGTTTGATTCTGCAATACGTGGATCTTTGGACGTAGCGGCAGGTCGGGAGTCGACATGGAAAACCTTGTGTTCGCGGGTAACCAGGCCCTGTACCTGATCCTGATTCTTTCCGCCGGACCGATCCTGGTGGCGACTGTTGTCGGCCTGTTGGTGGCGATTGTCCAGGCCGTGACCCACATGCAAGAGCAGACACTGCCATTCGGCATCAAATTACTGGCCGTCTGCCTGGTGCTCTATTTGATGCGTGGCTGGCTGGCCGCGCATCTGTTGGTGTTTACCAACGAACTGCTGCGCATGGCGTTTGTGTCATGAAACCGCGCCGTAGCGACATGGGGCGATGGCGCCCACTGGCGAGCGGGCGCTGACGTGCAACTCGACAACTTCATATTGGTGCTGGCGATCGGTGTCGCGCGGGTCAGTGCGGCGGTGTACCTCCTGCCGTTTTTCAGTCGCGACATGCTCGGCGGCATGTTCACGAAAAATACCCTGATCCTGCTGATCGTCATCGGCCTGGCGCCTTTGATCATGCCGGCGATACCTGATGCTCCGCGGATGGGGATTGCGATGCTGATCTTCAATGAGTTCCTGATCGGCCTGACCATCGGCATTCCCCTGGCATTCCCGTTTTGGGTCGCCTATATCATTGGCGAACTGATCGATAACCAGCGCGGCGCGACCATGGGCGACACGCTGAACCCGGCAGTGGGTTCCGAAGCGTCGCCGCTCTCGAGCTTCATCACCTTCTTCTGGTGCGCGGCATTCCTGCTGGGCGGTGGGATGCTCGGGCTGATGCAGCTACTGGCCGAGAGCTATCGGATATTGGCGGTGGGGCAGGTGTTTGTGCTCAGTCGTGAGGCGATCCTCAGCCTGGTGGGGGTGATGCAACAGGCTGTAGCGAAGGGCGTCATTCTTGCCGGGCCGGCGATCGTTTCGATGTTTCTCGCCGAAGTCAGCCTGGGGGTATTGTCGCGTTTTGCCCCGCAATTGAATGCCTTCTCGATTTCGCTGACGATCAAGAGCCTGATCGCGATCCTGGTCATGCTGGTGTATTTCGGCCCGGTCCTGCCCGGCGAACTCATGCGCCTGGTCGACTTCGACTCAAGCTTGCGCTTGGTCGGGAGCTGAAGCCATGGAAGCGAAAACGGAACAGCCCACCGATAAAAAGAAACGTGATTCAGCGAAAAAAGGTCAGATCTACAAGAGCGCGGACCTCACCACCCTGGTCAGTACCTTCGTGGTGGCGGGCTTCGTTTACCTTTCGGTCGATCTGTTGGCGATCTTTGGCTTGCTCGATTACCTCTCCAGCCATGCCTACGATGTTCCGTTGAATGAAGTCGTCAAGCGCGTGTTTATCAGTTTCGCAGGGATTGCGGCCTGCCTGGTCGGGGTCACGCTACTGATCGTCCCGCTGGCGACCTTATTGCAAACCCGCTTCTCGCTGGCGAGCGAAGTACTCAAACCCAGCCTTTCCCCACTCAATCCTATTCAGGGTTTCAAAAAGCTGTTTTCCCTGCGCACCCTCAAGGATGCGTTTAAGGCGTTGCTTTATTTCACGACCTTCGCCATGGGCGGGTGGACCTTTTGGCAGGTCTTCAAACAGCGCTTGTTCTCGCTGGTGCGGGCGGATATTCCAGGTTTTATCCAGACCTTCAGCAGCTTGGTGCTCTACCTGGTGCTGTTCTACCTGTTGTTCAGCATCGTCGTGGTATTGCTCGACGCACTGGTTGAGTTTTTTCTGGTCAACCGCGACTTGAAGATGACCAAGCAAGAGGTCAAGCGCGAACGCAAGGACACCGAAGGCAAGCCCGAGATCAAATCGCAGCGCCAAAAACTGGCCCGCGAGTTACTGAGCGCACAGCAAAAGTCCGATGTGGCCAACTCCAACTTCGTCCTGGCGAACCCCACCCATATTGCGATTGGGATCTTCTATGCACCGGATATCAACGAATGCCCCTTTGTTTCACTGGTGGCGACCAACGCCGTGGCCAAGGCCGTGGTCGCCTATGCGGAAAAAGTCGGTACGCCCGTGGTACGCGATATTCCTCTGGCCCGGGCGATGTACAAACACGTGCGCCGTTATGACTTTGTTAACCCGCAATGGATCGAGGAGGTATTGCGCATTTTGGCCTGGCTGGCAGAGGTCGAACGGGCTGGGCAGGCTGAAGCGTTGGAGGATCAAACGATCAGGGGTGATAGTTAAGATTGACAAAGTAAAAGCTACTCGCAAACAGCATTTTTTATAAGAAAAATTTCTCTGATATATCTAAAATATAGGGGATTTTGTTTATCTGTGATCAGGTGGCGAGGCGTAATGACTACAATTGGCAATAGATGTGATGTTGGTCAGGTTGGTTATATTGAATCCTCTTCTGCTGAGAAGGTCGGAAGTAAGAAGTCCGGAAGTAATATTTTCAGGAGTGCTTTCAAGGGGATTCTTAACCTTTTTTGCTGTAGGACACCGAGAAATGTGAGAAAAGCTCAGGCATACTACCATGCGAGCAGAACGTTTAATACTAGCCTTGTGGGGAGTCGGGGAAATACTAAAAAAAATGAGCTGCAGATCAGCACTGCGGTAACAGCGAGGCCCGCAGCCGGGGCTATAGGCAAAAAAGGAAATACTACCATCGCTACGGGAGTAAAAACCTCTGTGCAAATGGCAGAGGGTGAGAATTGGATGGGAATCAAGACTGAGGTAGCAAGGAAACCCACTGGCTCCATGAGTGCTGAAATAAGTAATAACCGAAACCCTAGAGCTACTGTTGCAAAAAAAACCACTTCCGAACAGGAGAAAAATAGAAAGGAAGATTCGATAAATAGGCTGAAAGAAGAACTTAAGTGGTTTGAGTCACAGCAAAAAACATATGGCGGGTACGAAGGTCATATCAAAAGGCATAAGCAATTTATAGCTTTGGAGAGTAAAGTAAAATAGTTAAGCTGTTGTTTGTTACTCCTAGTCGTAGGCAAGCGTCAGGATTTATTCTGGCGCTTGCTTGAGTTGTAGATATTAGAGTGCTTAGGTGAAAGACTTATTGTTCATGTTGCTAAGGGCCTTTGCGACGCCCTCATTCTTGCGCCCCAGTAAACCATTTTGTTGTCGTGGTAATCTACAACTCCATAAATAGAAACTTTCCCTGAGTCAAGCTTGTAGAGAATACGCCACTTTCCTCTTCCTTTTTCCTTTTCAGGATTAAAGTCTACGCTCAACCACTCCCCGACACGATGGGCGTGCCCTCCCGGCATAGAGCGAAATCGCGCATCAGCTAAGAACTTGTCGAGACGATCAGAGCGCGCTTGATCACCACGGGTAAACAGTTTGTATTGCTCATTAAAAAGAGGCGTCATGAATATTTTACGTTGTGGTTTCTCTGGGCGCGCAGAGGTACGGGCAGGGCTGCTCGTTGGCACGGTGGATTGATGCTTTCTCTTGGAAGTAGTCCCCTGGGTCGAGGGCGTATTTTCTGTAGTAGCAGAAGGTGTATTCGGTAGTTGTATGGCTGTGATGTCCTGCTCGGCAATTTCGACTTGTTCAGGAGTCCATAGAGGCGTTAGATTAAGCAGCAGTTTCGGCTCTGGATTCGAGTCTTCCGTTGCTTTCTTTACAGTCTCAAAATCTATGGTGTGATTGGATATGAATTGCTCAAGCGTTTCTCCTGGTGTATTCATTTTTAGCAGGCGGTTAAATTCATACAGTTGGGAAAGTCTGTCCTTGCTCCAAGGTGTGACTTCCAAGCTCAGGTATCGATCTGTTACATGTTGGATGATATATTTTTTGTCACTCAAAGGTATTACTTTCCATTGAACATGCGTCCGCTTAATAAGTTGATCCTCTGATGTTACTAAGCGGTTTTTTTTACTAGGGGTGAGGGGCTGGGTTGTTTTGGGAGTCTTCTTCTTTGCGCCGCTGCTCGCTGCATAATGGCGGTTTCCCCTAGGCCTTACGGGAGGCAAGGGGCTTAAATAGCGATAGGCGGCAAACCCCGCAGCGAATAGGCCACCGACCCCTAGCGCCATCATGACGGTGGGCGAGATGTAGGGCTCTTCTTTTACTACTTGCTGTCTATTGCTGTTACTCACTGCCAAGAGTGCATTTGCCACGGAGCTTTGGATGATGACGGCCATCCCTCCTAGCACGACTCCCACTGATGAGCCATCTATACCCGAAATACCTTTCATGGTTTTTCCTCCTTGATTTATTACTCACTTAGGAATGAGCTTCTTAAAGAATACAGCCCCTGTTTTTTTGAGTTCGACAAGCTCAAGTCTAATCAGGTTCTTGATTTTTTTTGCCTTCTCGGCCTCTTCCTTCTCTAAACGCATGCGTTCTTTCATCACGCTACCTGCCTGATCGTAGCGCTTTTTCAATTCCTCGGTGGAGCCGTTTAGCTGGAAATAATGGGGGCCGAAAACAACAAGGGCTGCGCCGATGCGAGTAAAGTGAGTTTCTTTACTTTTATAATCAGATAGGCAATCACTTATAAGTTTATTCATCAGTTCAGTACAAGCCACACAATCCCCGTCATTATCTTTTTCAAGGGCTACACGTGCAGGAGTATAGATGCTCTCGATTTTCCTGGTTGTTATCGAGTTCCCCACGAAAGCTAGAGATTTGAAGAAGCCTCTTACCTTTTGTGTCCAATTACTCTCTATTTGACTAATGTTGAAAGTTCCGTCATCGCTGATTTTTAAATCCATGCTATAGCGCACCGTGAAATGCAGGTGATAACTATATAAGGCGATCAATTATGAATTGCTTTTAAAAAAGCTTCCCGAATCAAAAAAATCTTCAGCTCAGCAGGGATCTACTACGCTTGACCGAACGCCCCACAACAAGACTTCACTCAAGGAGTTGGCTATGTTCACCACGGCTTATCCGGGCGCGCGCCCCGTCGTTCGTTTACGCGGTTTTCTGGTCGCGCCATACACACTGACCGCCATTGCAGTCAGCGCATTATTATTCATCTGTCCCCACGCCAGCGCGGCACAAGCGGCCGATCAGTCGGCAGCGCTTGCCCCGGAGAACCCACAACCACCGAATTTCCTAGAGCAGTGCAAGCCCGGCAAGAACAAAACCCCGCCTTGGCTACAAAACAAGCCTCTTGAAGAAAGCTCGTGGTTTACCAGCCAGCAGTGGTATAAAAACTGGCTGCAAACGACGACGACCCTCTGCACCGACCTCGCGACTCGTCTCAAGGACGATAACCTTAAAGACACAACGATTCACTGGCGCACAGACCGTCACATCCTGTTCAGAGGGGGGAGCGGACGGACCCCAGAGCAGATCTTCGAATACGGTATCTGGCCCTGGAAGGTAAATGGCGAGGGGAGCCTTAAGCTATTCTTCCCTGAACAATATACCGAGCAATCAGCCCTGACGAATACCGGCTACAGTCCGTATTACATCTTTGCGTACGGTGTGCAAGGAGGAGGTAATGGGTATGTCATTGATGCCCCGGGTGGGGTAGACAGAGGTAAGTCGCTTTCGGATACTTCTAACTCAAGTAAAAATGTCGTCCTTTTTCTTGGAGGCATTCAGTCCAGGTTTATCAAGGGTGTCTTCAGAAAGGCGGACTCAAGCAATCCGCAGTCACCGATTGAGTTTATCGCCAACCCTAACTTCCAGGGCACCAACGCCAAAGCGGGTGAGTTCGACCTGATCACTGTCGAGGGCGATGCTCCCGATCTCGCGCTCAAGGTTTCTCCCGAAGGGGAGAAAGTCGGGGCCAACACGCGACGCTATAAAGAGGGAACGACGGTAATCATCTCGACTGAACGGGACAAAGGGGGCTGCTGGTACATGAATGGAGAGCCACAACTGGAACAGCATAAAAGCAAGCAGTTCTCTCTGACCGCGGATAACCGGAAAACCCAAACGGTTGTTGTCTATCGCGATCTGCTGAAGGAGAACAAATGCCGCTGATACGTGAGGTGCGCGACACTTTGATCGGTTGACCCAAGAGTGTCGCGACACTTGCCGCCTCTGGATGAGTATATAATTAATAGGGCCTCGCCATGGGTGGCATCACGGGGAACCAGAGCTTCCCATCCTCGTTGATAGGGTTGTTGAACGTGCGAGTCACTTCAAATAGGAAAGTACTTTTCCGGTCATTGGGGTATGTCACTTCTAACTTGTAAGTACCTTGCCAGCCCTCAAATTCGTCAGTTCTCAGGGAGAGCCATCCCGCTCTCTGAACGATAGCGCCTGTGGGATCCACGTTCACTGCCAGATTTCGTATGCCTGGCTTGAACAGGAAGGCAATGTCTTGGAGTCGAACGGGCTCATCCGCGCCCGTGTGCACAACGATATTTGCTTTATTGTATTCCATTGTGGGATTTCTCCTAGCCGGGGTTCTAGCTCACTCCCTTGGCAGTCTTGCAGCGCCCGGGTGGGGAGTCCCTAGGACTTGTCTTATATTTGATCGGCGTCCAAGACTACAAAAACATCCTGAGAGCAATATCCCGGTTGACATATCACCTTAGACAGCCTGAACCACTTCCCTATAGCTTTACCTCACAGCGTAGAAACCAACCCAGCCGTCATGGGAACGACACTTGCTCTTGCTCACACAGGCAAGGCTGTTTTTGATACTTCAATTGCATTCGAAAAAATGGATGATATAGAGGCGCTTTCCGAGATGAGAGTCGATAGTGTCGAGACTTTTATAGGTATGCTCCAGAAGCAAATAACCCATCTGCAGGTGCTGGTGTTGAGTGATGACTTAAACAGCTTGCTCACCTCAAAATTCGATCAAGGTGCTCGACTTACAGCAGGAGAGGAGAAACACTTGAATGACTATAGAGAACCGAACTATGTAGAAACCTCACTGCTCCCAGCGCTCGCCGTCTATCAAATGGAAACCCTCAACAAGGTTGAGCACCTAGAGTTCTCTAAAGATACCGCAAAATTCATCGAATCCAAGCTCTCCGAGATAGATCATCATTTCCTCGAAAATTTGATCAAAGGTAATCAAAGTGACATTTTTTATAATAAATTAACAGTTGAAGTTAAAGGTATCGAGCTCGCCAAGTTACTAAAAGAACGCGCAAAAAAACAAACGTTGGAATATTCTCCTCAATCGGTGCCTTGAAATTGACCATCGTTATAGCATCCTTGCTAATGCTGACTGTTCCCTAAGAAAGCTCAATTAAAATGGTAGAGTTTAATGGAGTGCCTCAGTCACCACTGCAACCACTGCCTCCAGGGAGACAATCTTCCACGTCACCTAGCAATCCACCTACCGTGTCGCCTACTGTCTTTGCAATTCCACCTAAAGGGCCTGGCAGATCATCCGCATACGCTGGGAGACTGCCCAAGCCCAGGGCACCGCAGATCAGGAAGCTAGCGAAAATCATTTTCATTTCCATAACCTAGTCCTCGTATTCGTCAAATTAATGGCGATTACTGCGCTCGCCGCGAAAGATTATAGTTGGGATGCTGCTTGATGCATGACCATTTATCTGATCTTCTTGGTGACAGTGCGGTCGTACAGTGGCCATTAGCCGCGTTTTCCCACATAGCGCAGCTCAGGGTCGAGAATTCGCAGCTCGTTATCGACCTCCTCGATAACGGGCAGTATAGAGGCTGTCCACCGCTCACCCATTGGAGAGACTTCGTGCAGTGTTTTTCCTTCGTACTGGTACTCGATCTGAGGGAACTCAGGGGCCAATGTGTATATGAGGTGATAGATACCATATTTCTTATAGTTTTCGATTTTCTTCAGGGCCTCCTCCTTGGAGAGTCCCTTGATCGTCGACTGCCGGGGTAAGGTTCCTGGCGCCTCTGGCTTCAATGCTTGAAATGCGTCCTTCATGATGTCATGCCCCATGTTCTTTTCGGTGATGCAATAGTGAGCATCGATTTTGTATTCGGGCAGGGGACCTTTGTACTCGGGAAGAGCTTGGGGTTGGCGAAGAAGTGTGAATACAAGCAAGCTTGAGGTTGGCTCGCCCAAGCATCACAGATTACCGGGTCTTTGCAGCCATCCCAGGTAATCACACAGAATGCATGCTCGTTGAAATCGCTGTTGACGCGCTGTATCTCGATGCCGGGAAATCCGAAAAGAGTAAGATAGTTGAACGCCAGGCTGGCATGCTCACCGCAATTGCCAGCGCCATAGTACAACGCGACGCCAGAGAACATGGCGCACCAGTAAAGAGCACCACCCTCAGCAAAATAGGGCGGAAGCGGGGCATGTGGCTGTCGTAACAATATATAGAGGCCTTCACGAATGGCATTCACCCTTGCGCCAGTCTGTCCTTGGGGATCCTCTCCGGTTCGAGTCGCTTTTAGACTCTCGAGTTGGTTGTTTGAGCCATAAGGCAAGGCCCACTGTACTGCGTTGATCGCCCCCTGTGCCAAGGTCAGGGCATTGAATGTCAAGCGATCTGTTTGAACAGTGCTCATGATTCTCTCCTTTAAAGTCGATCTTCATCGAAAAGCGAACTTCAATTTTCGCTGTACCAAGCCGGTAACGACGTTGTAACAGACCGCCAGGATCGCGAACGCACGAACGCGGATTCAGCGTAGTCAGTGAGTGCTCAATCGTCCAATAGGGGCTTGTGGTTTTGCGTCGAATGTGTGCAGAGCGCGGCTCAGATCGTCTACGATATTGGCGCGACCCACAGCTTGAATGAGTTTCGCGCACTCGCCGGCATCCCGGCGTCAGAGGGAAGCCGGTTACCGACAGGCCTCCGCCCTGAGCTGAAGGAGACTTGCCAACCTCAATCCCGCTGTCCATAATCTTGCCTATCAGCGAGGTTGTGGCACGATAAAGGCGTTCAGAATCAGTGGATTGCGGTGGGGCTCAGTGGGCCGTTTCCCGCTCCAAATACACAAAAACGCCACTCAATTGAGTGGCGTTTTTGTTTGTGCGTTTTTTGGGTTTGACGTTGAGATAATCGTCCGAATCACCACCACAGTGAACCGAACAGCGCCAGTCACGGCGCTACACGGCATGCCTGGCGCACAATAAAAAAGGCCCATCACCAGGATGGGCCGTTCTTTAACCGAGTGTCACATCATCCAGCAGGTAATCAGGTGATTACAGGAAGTTGATTGGGTAGTCGGTGATCAGGCGGAAGTCGTTGACGTTGCCTTCGCTCTCGGCAGCATTGGCACGGTGCCAAGCCTGGCGTGCACGGATGGACAGGTTTTTCAGAGGGCCAGACTGGACAACGTACTTGGCTTCCAGGTTGGTTTCGAAGTGATGACCATTTGAGCCATAGCCGTTATTGGCAGCATATACAGCGTTCATATGGGTGCCGTCGATACCTTCGCCATGGGCATAACGAACCATGAAGCTCAGGCCTGGGATACCGTACTCGGCCATTTTGATGTCATAACGAGCCTGGAGGGATTTTTCACCCGGGGCGTTGAAGTCGGAGTACTCAATCGAGTTGCTCAGGAAAATCGACTCGGTACCGCGGTTTTTGTCACCCGCACCGATGTAGTCGAATGGCTCGTTGCCGTTGATCTTCTGGAACGCCAGAGTAACGGTGTGTGCCTTCAGGAACGCATAGGACGTTGCCAGCGAGTAGGCGGTGTTGGAGATCTTGCCTGCTTTCGCCGCGCCGGTGTCGGTGGTGCGATAGAGGTTGAAGTCGAAGTTCAGAGACTGATCGGTCGCCAACGGAAGGGTGTAGGTCGCGTTGGTGTAGTACTGATTCCACGTGTCTTGGGCCTTGGCGCCGTAGAGAGATACGCTCAGGTTCTCATTGATGCCGTACTTGCCGCCCACGTAATCAATGCTTCTGATCGGAGTACCGCCGTATTGGCTAAAGAGGTTGCCTTGCAGTGTGGTGTTGTCCTCGCTGCTGCTGGCGTAGAAGTGACCGGCGTCCAGATCGAGGTCTTTGATTTCGCTGCTTTGCAGTTGGAAGCCACGGGCGGTCTGTTGGAACTGACGAGGTGTGCCGAAGGCGAATACTGGCGCCGTGTTTGGGGTGAAGTCGCCGAACTTCAGCTCGGTTTTGGAGATGCGAACCGCAATGTCGGCACCGGCTTTGCCGTAGCTGTTGTCGTTTCCAGTATTGGTGCTATTGCGGGGTAGGTTGAGCGAGCCACCCTCATCGTCACGACCATAGAGTTTGTAAGCCGCATCACCAAAGCCTTCAACCTTGACACCCACAGTACCTGCAGTGTAGCCGGAGCTGAATTTGCCCCGGATGCCTTGGGTCCAGTCGATTGAGTCTTTATTGCGTTTTGTCGTTTTCTGATCCTGCCGGGTCCGGTTGAAGTAGAAGTTCTCCAGAACCACGCCAGCCTTGGCTCCTTCAACAAAGCCCGGGGCATCAGCCTGAGAGGTTACAAATGGCTCAGCCATGGCCAATTGGGAACCTACTGCAGAAACAGCCAGGGCGATCATGCTCCACTTCATTACGCGCATTGTCATTTGCTCCGTTTATTTTTAGGAAGAATACTGCCGTCCCACCTGTATTTTTGTTTGGGCGGCTCTTTCTTTTTTTGAGCGTCAGCTTTCTTATTTTTGCGTCGGCGCGAACTTATATCAGGTCGGTATTTGTCGGGTAAACTTCGTTTTCGGTGGGTTGCTGAGTTTTATGGTAATTGAGATATGTTTGCAAATTGCTTGCTGTATCTAATCTACCGTCGGTCCGTTTTATAAGGGCGCGAACATATAATATGGGGGCTGCTTGTTTAAGGCGCTTTATTGAAAGGTTTCAGAAAGGTTGGTGGTTTAAGGTGGTGGGCGCAAGACCAAAAACTGCGATTTCTGCAGAGGTTAGTGTTAAGGGGCTTTGTTGAAAGGTTCCAGAAAGGTTGGTGGTATACAGTAATGGATGCGAGATCAAAATCTGCGGTTTCTGCAGGGGCCAATATTATTAAGGAGCTTTATTGAAAGCTGTCAGAAAGGTTCGCGGTATATAGTCATGGGTGCATGACCAAAATCTGCGGTTTCTGCAGAGGTCAATATATTTGGCTGCGTGAAGATTTGACAAAATAATGAAAACAATAAAACAGTGGAGAGAACTATGAAAGCGAGTCCGTCCGAGCAGCCGCTGATGGGCAAGGATGAAGTATCCACTAAATTCTGGCCGTACGGCTGGTGGAAAATCATGGAGATTCGCATCGGTATCATACCGTTGCCGGTGTACCTGCTGCTTCTGGTGTTGCTCGGTGGATTCGCCCTCACCGACAAGGTGCCGACTGACATTTCCGTGTCGATCGCCATTCTGGCGATAGGCGGCTATAGCTGCGCCGAGCTCGGCAAGCGTCTGCCCTTTTTCCGCAATATCGGCGCCGCCGCGATTTTCGCCACGTTCATTCCCTCGTTTCTGGCTTTCCAGCATCTGGTGCCGGATCTGGTTCTCAAGAATGTGGCGGAATTTACCAAATCGTCCAATTTCCTTTATCTGTTCATCGCGTCGATCATTGTCGGCAGTATTTTCAGCATGGACAGAACGGTGCTCATCAAGGGCTTCCTGAAGATATTCGTGCCGCTCGCTGTCGGCACCGTGGCGGCTTCCATTGTCGGCACCCTGGTCGGCACCTTGTTGGGCTTGGGCGCCTTCCACACCTTCTTCTATCTGGTCGTACCGATCATGGCGGGCGGCGTTGGCGAAGGCGCGATCCCGTTGTCGATCGGTTATGCCGCTATCCAGCATGTGCCCCAGGGCGATGTTTTCGCGCAAGTTCTGCCGCCAGTGATGCTGGGTAGCCTGACGGCCATTCTGCTGTCCGGACTGTTGAATGCCTATGGCAAGAAAAATCCGCACCTGACGGGCGAAGGCCGTCTGCAGCCAGGCGAGCACGACGACATGGAGCCGAGCGAAGAAGCCCTGCCGGGCGGCCATATGGATATCTCCCATATCGCCGCGGCGGGCATCACCGCCATCACGCTGTACATCGTCGGTTTGATGGCCTTCAAGTTGTTCGGATTTCCGGCGCCGGTCGCGATGCTGTTTGTCGCGGTAGTGTTCAAGCTGTCGCGCGCGGTGTCGCCGCAATTGCAGCAGGGTTCGTTTGTCGTCTACAAGTTCTTCTCGACCGCAGTGACTTATCCGTTGCTGTTCGCGATCGGCGCGGTCATGACGCCGTGGGACAAGCTGGTTGCCGCTTTTAATTTGCCCAACCTGATCACCATCGTGGCAACGGTGGTGACCTTGATGGCGACGGGTTTTGTGGTCGGACGCCGGATGAAAATGTATCCGATCGAGACCGCGATCGTGAATGCTTGTCATAGCGGCCAGGGCGGCACCGGCGACGTGGCGATCTTGACCGCCGCCAACCGCATGCAGATGATGCCGTTTGCGCAAATCGCCACGCGCATCGGCGGCGGTATCATGGTGACATTGGCGTTGATCGCCATCGCTCAGTTGACATAAGAAACCCCCGGGCCGGGTTTCACTCGGCCTGTTTGACGGAGTGCAAGCGACGAAGTGCAGGACTGTGCTTTGTCGCCGCTCTACCAGCGTCTTGCTCTTTTCCGACAGACGCCCACCTCAAAGTTTGGAATATTATCCAGTTTCAACAACACTCATGGATATTGCTCAACCCACCCGTACAGCATGAATAAACAGGTGTGGAGTACGTTTTCTGAAGACTTCAGTGTGGCGTGTTTGGGCGAGGTAAAGTATGAGTGCTTATGAAAAGGCTATTTCGGATTAATGATTCCGTCAGGCTCGCCATTGATTTGACAGAACATGTTTTGATCAAGGGTGATTCGAGTGTTGTAACGCAGTAAAAGTAGCAGGGCTGCAAGTAATAATATTTCCTAAAGGCGCGCAATCTGCACGTGTGAGCACATCTAATGTTGACATCGTGTATGCATTTAGTCGAAATTAATCAGGCGGTCGAAAGTGTTAGGCGTCTCGGTTGGCTAGGGGCGGCTTACTGGAAGCGAATAAAAAAAATATCCGAATAGTTCTGGAGAAAACACGATATGCAGCGGAAATTGTTGGGTTGTGCAACTGCAATATGGGCCTTGAGCTTAATTGCCACTTCAGTGAGTGCTGCTGATCTGAAACAGATCGGAAAATTGGAAATTCCAGGCGAACCTCTCAACGGTTTCGACATCACCTACGTCGATCAAGCAACCAACCTTTACTATTTGGCCGATAGATCCAACAAGTCTGTCGACGTGTTCGATGTCACCAGCGGAAAAATGGTCGACCGGCTGCTCGGCGGATTCGTAGGGCAATTGAAGAGCAGTTCTGTATCGGGTCCGAACGGTGTCGTCGTCGCTGGCGGCGATGTGTGGGCCGGCGACGGCGACAGTACTGTGAAGGTCATCGACCTCAAGACGAAAAAAGTCACTGATACCCTTTCGACCGGCGGAAAGGCCCGGGTTGACGAGATGGCATACGATCCAGACGCCCACGTTGTGATTGTCGGCAACAATGCTGACGAGCCGCCGTTCCTGACGCTGTTCTCGACCGAGGCCGGGCATAAAGTCGTGTCCAAGATTGTTTTTGAGGATGCCACGGACGGAGTCGAACAGCCTATCTACGATGCTGTGACGAAGAAGTTCTATGTTTCGGTTCCCGAGTTGAAGAAGGATAAGGCCAAGGGCGCCGTCGCCGTCATCGACCCGAGCAGCGGCAAGCTCGAGAAACTGATGCCTGTGAATGACTGTCATCCCAATGGTCTGGTGAAAGGACCTGGCGCCAATCTGCTGTTGGGTTGCGACGCCGGGAGCAAGGACGGCGGCTTGAAGCCGGTGCTCGTGGTCATGAAAACCGACGGCTCGGTGGTCAAGGTCATTCCTGGTCTCGGTGCAGCCGACATGGTCGCCTACAATCCGAAAGTCAATCAATATTACAGCGCTTCGCGCAACATGCCGGGTGCCCCGGAACTCGGTGTCATCGACGCGAAATCCAATACCCTCGTCCAGCGCATAAAACTGCCTGGCGGCACCCCGCATTCGGTCGCTGTCAGCGAGAAGAATAACCACGTCTTCGTGCCGCTCGGCGCGAAGGGTGGTGACTGTAATGGTTGCGTTGCCGTCTTCGAACCAGGTAACTGATTTTTCATCCTGATCGTCCAGTCTTGCGCGTCGCCAATACAGGCGGCGCGCAAGGCTGTCGGTCGTCTGTGTATCCAGAAAAAACGCTTGATCGGTATCGTCTCGAATGCTGATGCGAAATAGCTTTTGCCTTTCCTCCCATTGCCATCCTCATATAATCAGTCCAAGCCTGCTCTCGATGGAAGGAGTGGGTCGGTACTGTCGGTCTAGCCTGTTGCTATCTGGTGCGTCTCCGGTATGGAAGCAGGTATTCTCACATCTATAAGAGAGCAGTCCATGTCCCTACGAAATATGAAAATCGCTCCTCGCGCCTTTCTCGGTTTCGCCTTCATTGCATTACTGGTGATTGTGCTAGGGGTCTTTTCCCAAACTCGTATGACAGTGATTCGTCACGCGTCCGTTGATATGTATACCAATCAACTACCCAGCGTGAAATATCTGGACAATGTGGGCGAATACATTCTGCGTATGCGTATTGTGTTCTATCGGATTCTGATCAACCGTGAGCCCGAGTCCTTGCAGAGCGAGTACCCACGCATCGTTGGTCTGATCGACAAAGTTCGCAAGGACGAGAAAGCCTACGCAGATTTACCGGCTGATGGGGATCGGCTGGCCAAGTACAAGGAGTTCGCGGCGACGCTCGATACTTATATAGGGGGCCTGAACCAGGCGTTGGAGCTGTCGCGCCAGAACAAGGTCGAGGAGTTGGGTAACCTAATGAAAAACCAGCTCAAGGCCAATTCGGATGTGATGGAGGAGCAGCTCAAGCTGTTGGTGGAGATCAACATGAAGGGGGCCAGGGACGCATCGAACGACGCCGACGAGCAATATAGCAACGCCAGCCTCGGCATTCTTCTGGTCTCGGCTCTGGCGGCGGCGATGACCGTGCTGCTGGCTTGGCTGTTGACCCGCAGCATCGTCGTGCCGCTGAACCAGGCGGTCGAAGCCGCTGAAATCATTGCCGGTGGCAACCTGACCAAGGCCATTGTCGCCGAGGGCAAGGATGAGCCGGCCCGTTTGCTGACAGCGTTGTCGAAGATGCAAGGCAATCTGCGCAAGACCATTGAACAGATCGCAGGTTCCGCCACGCACTTGGCCTCGGCGGCCGAGGAGCTCAGTGCCGTGACCGAGGAGTCGTCCCGCGGGCTGCAGCAGCAGAACAACGAGATCGAGCAGGCCGCCACGGCGGTCAATGAAATGACCAGTGCGGTAGAAGAAGTGGCGCGCAATGCGGTGTCGACTTCCGAAGCTTCGCAGCAGTCCAACCAGGCGGCACTTGAAGGGCGCAACCGGGTCGTGGAGACGGTGGACGCGATCCAGGCCATGACCCGGGACGTACAAAGCACCTCGGTGCTGATCGAGGGCCTGGCGACCCAGGGCCGGGATATCGGTCAGGTGCTGGATGTGATCCGTGCCATCGCCGAACAGACCAACCTGCTGGCGCTCAACGCCGCCATCGAAGCCGCGCGGGCAGGCGAGGCCGGCCGCGGTTTTGCGGTGGTGGCCGATGAAGTGCGGGCACTGGCCCATCGCACCCAGCAGTCGACCAAGGAAATCGAGCAGATGGTCGCCGGGATCCAGAATGGCACCGGCCAGGCCGTGCAATCGATGCAGCAGAGTAACCAGCGGACCCAGAGCACCCTGGAGATGGCCCGTGCCGCCGGCGTGGCCCTGGAGCAGATCACCCACTCGATCAACCTGATCAACGAGCGCAACCTGGTGATCGCCAGCGCCTCGGAGGAGCAGGCCCAGGTCTCGCGTGAAGTGGACCGCAACCTGGTGAACATCCGCGACCTGGCGTCCCAGTCGACCACCGGTGCCAATCAGACCAGCGTCGCCACTCAGGAACTGTCGCGCCTGGCGGTGGACTTGAATGCTATGGTCGCGAAGTTCGTGATCTGATTATCGATCGGGTGTGCCGGTGTTGTAGGCGCGAGCAACTGAATGCCGCTACTACAGGTCCATGGTGTTAATGCGAGGCCGGACGGTAGGAAGGCACCGGTATCTCGCGCTGCCACAAGGCACAGAACGAAGCCTCCAACTGATCGTCCGGTAACCGGTAGGCAAAGCCACTGGAGGAACCGCCGCGATCCAGGCCGAACACCAACCCCGGAAACTCCGGCGTGCCCCGATGACCCTGAGCACTTAGTGTTGTCCCGCCCAGGTCTCCAGATCATTGACCTAGGTTCGTAGTTCAAAATCTCATCAGATCGGCGTGTGAAGGTACTGGCCAATCTACTGAGAATCTGGGGGATTGGTTGACGCTGTTCCTGCCGCTTGGCCAGTTTCCTGGCCAAGTTTGAACCATTCCACGAAACAGTTAGCGTGGAACGCTTTTTATCCGATCAGATTCATCGCCCGAAGTGCCTCTTCGGCGGCTTCGTGATCCTGTACCGAAGAGCCACCGGAGATTCCGATACCTCCTGCAATCTGGCCGTCTATGATGATTGGCGCGCCGCCGCCCACAGGCGTCAACCGTGGATGTTGAGCCAGTGGTGCTACGGTCGGTTCAGCCATGTATTGGTTCCATTGGGAAGTAGACATACCGAACGAAGCCGCGGTCCACGCCTTATCGATTGCCACTGAAACCGTCAGGAATGGGGCATTGTCTGCTCGTTCAAATACCCGCAGATGGCCGCCTGCATCGGTAATCGCGATAGTGGCCGCAAAGCCCCGCTCAGCACAGGCTCGACGCGCTTGTGCGAGCAACTCATAAGCAGCATTCAGGTTGAGCTGGGTGGTGGTGATGGTCTGAGAAGTCATGGGGATTCCGAATCTGAACAGGTTTTTTGGGGAGGGGGGGGCGGATCAGCGAGCCAGAACGACTTTTCCGATCATGTCGCCGGCTTCGACAAGCGCGTGTGCCTTCAGCAGGGCGGCGGCATCGATGCCTTCGATTCGAAGGGTTTGCGTGTGGACCAGGTCGCCCCTATCAATCAACTGTGCGATGCGCCGCAACAAAGCATGCTGACGAGCGAGGGTGCGTGTGCTGAAGATCGAGCGGGTGTACATCAGCTCCCAGTGGATGGAGATCGACTTCGACTTGAATGGGCCGATGTTCAGGTTCTTTGGGTCGTCGATCAGGGCGAATTGACCCTCGGGCCGCATGACCGCAGCGATTTGCGGCACGTAGCCTGCGCTTTCGTTGAGCCCTACCACATAGTCCACTTCTGTGACGCCCAGCGCCGCGAGCTGTGGTGCCCAGGCTTGATGATGATCAATGACGTGATGAGCGCCATGCTCAAGAACCCATTCACGCGTTTCTGCTCGTGAAGCCGTGCCAATGACTGTGATACCGGTCAGGCGACGGGCGAGTTGGGTAAGAATGGAGCCCACGCCGCCGGCCGCACCCACCACCAACAATAAGCGAGCCTCAGTCGGATCGGCCTCATGGATCCGCAGGCGGTCGAAGAGTAATTCCCAGGCGGTGATGGCGGTCAGCGGTAATGACGCCGCATCGGCAAAGTCCAGGGACTCTGGCATTGGGCCAACGATCCTCTCGTCGATCGCCTGTAGCTCGGCGTTGCTGCCTGGTCGCGTTATATCGCCTGCATACCAGACCCGGTCGCCTGGTTTGAATAGTGTGACGCGGGTGCCAACCGAGCGGACTATACCGGCCGCGTCCCAGCCAAGGATGCGCGGGCATCGTGCGGAACATCGCCATTGGCGCGGATCTTGGTATCTACCGGGTTCACGGAAACAGCCTTGATCTCGACGAGCAGATCATGGTCGCGTAGGTCGGGTGTTGGCAATTCAACATCTTCAAGGGCCTGTGGATGATCAACAGGATGGTTGTGAAAGAAGCCAACGGCTTTCATGCGCAAATTCTCCGAAGAGGGTTAAAACGCGCTGCTGATTTGATGGAGGCGCACGCGTTAGGGCGTGGACATTGTGTCTTTCCTGTATCTGAGGAAAAATAGGTCTCTGCCTATAACACTTTCTGCGATTTCAAGAAAATGATTCGATTGGATGATGTGG